>CAVWQP010000001.1:0-72926 GCA_963757125.1 uncultured Solirubrobacterales bacterium
TCGAACGGCTGCTGATCAGCGGTCTCCTCCTGGCGCAACCCAACACGCACACGGCCGAGCTCGCGCGTCCCGCATCCGCCATCCGGCCGCGCACGGTCGACAAGGTGGTGAGGCTCATCCAGGAGCGCGCAGACGAGCCGCTGACCCTGACCGACCTCGCGAACCACGCAGGTGTCGGGGCCCGCCGCCTCCAGCAGGGCTTCCGCGAGCACGTCGGCATGTCGCCGATGCAGTACCTCAGACGAACGCGGCTCGATCGCGCACGACAGGACCTTCTTCGCACGCAGGACACCGTGACCGAGGTCGCCTCCCGCTGGGGCTTCCTCCATCCCGGGCGCTTCGCCCGGCTCTATCGCCAGGAGTTCGGCGTCACGCCATCCGAGGCGCGAGGGCGACCGCTCGACCCGTAGGACCGCTCGTCCCGCATCTCCAGCAAGCCCCTATCGGACTCGAACCGCGAGCCGCTCAGTCTCCCCGCGCGGACCCGTCGAGCGTGCGCAGCCAGGCGTTGATGGCGGCGAAGTCTTCGTCGGTCACGACCGATGCGGGGAAGAGGCCGTGCTGGTGGACGCGCCGGAAGTCCTCGACGTCGCGCCCGCCGGCCAACGGCGGCGCGCGGAGTCCCTGGGCGAGTTCGCCGTGGCATCGGGCACAGCCGAGGCCGTCGGCCGAGAACGCGTCCTTGCCGGCCTCGACCGCCGGCGTGTTCGTTGCCTCGGCGACGTGCAGCTTCGCGGCGCCGACTGCGGTCTGGGCGAACTGACCGCCGTCGTAGACGCCGACGCCGTGCTCGTAGGTCATGCGGCCGCCGACGTACCCCTGGACGGCGACGCCGGCGACGATGAGCAGCGCGAGGACGGGGACGATCATCGGGCGGTGGTGCACGCCGTTGCGCTGCCGGCTCACGATCCAATCCGCTGCGGCGGCGACGGCGAGGACCGCGACGGCGATGCCGAGCCAGAAGTGCACGTTGCCGAGGCGGAAGTGCTGCCCACGCAGCGTCGTCTGCGCCTCGCCCCAGACGAGCAGGCCCGTGAGACCCGAGGACGCGACACCGACGATGGCCGCGCCGAGCGCCCACGGCTCGGCACCGACGACCGCGGCGCCGCCGCGTCCGGCCCGCCGCAGGAAGTGGAGGATCGCGAAGAGCGGGATCGCGACGACCGCAAGGTGCGTGGCGGCGCCGTGCAGCTCGGAGAGGTGAGGCATCGGCGGAGCCTTCCGACCGACGGGTCAAGACTCGGCAAAGATCTCCCTTCCTTTGCCCAAACTTTGCCGTCCGGTGGCGCTGTCTTGGCGACACGGGGAGCACGCTGCGGGAGCAGTCGTTCGCACCCCACCCTGGAGGCACTCCGATGGATCACGACCTTCCCGACAACGCGACCATGCGCTCGCTCGTCGCCGAGATCGGCACCCGCGCGACCGTCGCGGTCGGCCTCGCCGGCATCGCACTCATCCACCTGCTCGACTCGATCGGCAAGTGGTCGGAGACGCGCTACCTCTTCTGGATGTACGTCGCGCTCATGGTCGCCAGCCTCGCCACGGCCGGCTGGGTGCTGTTCACCCGGTCGAGGACCGCGCTGCTCGCTGCCGCGGCGGTCGCCGCCAGCGCCCTCGTCGGCTACGTCGTCAACCGCACGGTCGGCCTGCCCGGCGCAACGGACGACATCGGCAACTGGACCGAGCCGCTCGGCCTCGCCTCGCTGTTCGTCGAGGGCGCCGTCGTGGCGGCCAGCCTCGCCGGGCTGGGTGCCGCGCGTAGGACGGCCGCGCTGGCTGCGGTGCGTCCGGCGCGTCGTCGCGACCTCGCCGCGGCCTGAGCGGTCATGTACGACAACGCCGTGTTGTTCGATCCCCGGCCGGGTCCACGCGTGCCTACGATGGCGCCGTGGCCCGGTTGTTGATCGTCGAGGACGATGAGGGGATTCGCGTCCCCCTCACCCGGGCGCTGGAACGCGAGGGCTACGCCGTCGACGGCGTCGCCGACGGTGAGGCCGCGTTGCTCACCGCAACCGGCGGCGACCACGACCTCATCATCGTCGACGTCGGCCTGCCGGGCATGGACGGGCTCGAGGTCTGCCGACGGGTACGGCTCGAGCGACCCTCCGTGCCCATCCTGTTCCTGACCGCTCAGGACGGCGAGCTGGACATCGTCGACGGCCTCGACGCCGGCGCGGACGACTACATCACCAAACCGTTCCGGGTCAGCGAGCTGCTCGCCCGCGTCCGTGCGCACCTTCGCCGCGCCACCGCCGAGCAGCCCGAGCTCGACGCCGGAGACGTGCACATCGACGTCGCAGCGCGCCGCGCCTGGCGGGCAGGCGAGGAGCTCGAGCTCGCGCCCAAGGAGTTCGACCTGCTCGCGCTCCTCGTGCGTGAGGCCGGGCGCGTGATCACGCGCGAGCGCATCATGGCCGAGGTGTGGGACGAGAACTGGTTCGGCTCCACCAAGACGCTGGACATGCACGTCTCCTGGCTGCGCCGCAAGCTCGGCGAGGACGCGGCCGACCCGCGCCATCTGGTCACCGTCCGCGGCGTCGGACTGCGCTTCGAGCCATGACCGTCCGCCGCCGCCTGACGACGTCGACCGCGCTCATCGCCCTGGCGGCGGTGCTCGTGCTGGGCATCCCGCTCGGCGCCGTGGAGGCGGCGCGCGTCCGGTCCGAGCAGACCGGCCGGCTCGAACGTGAAGCCGATGCGGTCGCCAGCGTCATCGACGACCGGCTGGAGCACGGCGTCCCACTGACCTCCGCGCAGCTCGCACTCGCTCGTGCACCGCGGCCACCGCATCACGGTGAGCTCCGGTGGGCGCACCATCATCGCCGGCACGGTGCGCGGAGACCTCATCACGGTTCCCGCCGGCACGACCGGTGCCGCTGAGGGTAAGCGCGTCGGCCCCGCGCAGCGAGATCAACCGACGCGTCATGCGGTCCTGGCTGCTCATCGCCGCACTCGGCACTCGGGCGGCATCGGCGTGGCCATCGCGCTGGCTGCAATCCAGGCACGCCGACTGTCACAACCACTCGAGCGCGTTGCACGCACCTCCGCGCAACTCGGACACGGCGACTTCTCGGTCCGCGCGCCGCGCTCAGGGGTCCCGGAGATCGACGCGATCGGTCAGGCGCTCGACGACAGCGCCGAGCGCATCGCCGACCTCGTCGCCCGTGAACGCGAGTTCTCGGCCAACGTCTCGCACCAGCTGCGCACCCCGCTCACCGCCTTGCGTCTGCGGCTCGAAGAGAGCGCGCGGGCCGACAACGAGCACGTCCTCCGCGACGACCTCGACGCCGCGCTCGTCGAAGCCGATCGGCTCGAGTCGATGATCGCCGACCTCCTCGCGCACGCCCGCTCGACACGCCAGGCGGCGCTCACGCACGTCGACCTCGGCCGGGCCGTCCGCGAGCACGCAGCGGCATGGGCCGCGCTGTACGCGCGATCCGGACGCACGATCCGGGTCCAAGGCGACCCGGACGCCAGCGCGCTCGCCTCACCCGGCACGATCGGACAGGTCATCGACGTCCTGCTCGACAACGCCCTCCGCCACGGCGCAGGCACCAGCACGATCGCCACGACACACACCGCGCGCTTCGCCACGATCAGCGTCGAGGACGAGGGACCTGGCGTGGACCCGGCCGCCGCGGACACGATCTTCGACCGCGGGGCCACGAACGGCGCTGGGACCGGCATCGGCCTCCACCTCGCCCGGACGCTGGCCAGAGGCGACGGAGGCAGCCTTCGCCTCGTCACCGGCGCGCCCGCGCGCTTCGAGCTCCGTCTCCGGCGGGCCGACTCCTGACGCAGCGCGACGCCGATGCGGCGTATCGGTCCGAGGCGGCGAAGAGGCCGTGCTGGTAGAGGGCGGATTCGCATCGGCGTCTCGTCGGTGTGTCAGGTCCTTGTCATGTCTGTCGTGGATGCTCCCGGGATGAGCACATTCGGACGCGCACGTGTGCTCGTCACCGTCGAGGGCTCTCCTCACCGCCTGGTCCCGCGTGCGCCCGAAGAGCCGGATTGTCCCCGCATCGGCACGGATGAGCTCGGAACAGCATCCGCAGGAACGTCGTCTTGCCGGCGCCGTTGGGGCCAAGAACCCCGTACACCTCGCCCTGGGCGACCTGCAAGGTGATCGCGTCCACCGCGACCAGATCGCCATACCGCTTGGTCACCTCGACGGCGTCGACGGCAAGGATCTCGCTCATGCGCCGGGACCGTACGTCTGGTACATGAACCGTGGGTGACACGCCGTCGGGCGTCCCGAGCAGGTCGCCATGCCGCGTCCTGGCTGGGGGGCGCCCGGCCGTGTGGCCTAGTGGCGATGCTCGTGACTGCGGACGGTTCGCCAGGACTGCCAGGTGATGCGCAGGATCACGAAGGTGATGGCGAGGCCGATGAGCGGGTCGGCGATCGGGACGCCGATCGCGACGACGGCGGCGGAGGCGATGACGGCGAGCGAGACGTAGGAGTCGGCGCGGGCGTGCGCGCCGTCGGCGATCAGCGCGGGGCTGTCGAGCCGCCGGCCGGCGCGGTTGCGGATGACCGCGGCGATCCAGTTGCCGACGAACCCGATCGCACCGCCGGCCGCCAGCGCGCCGAGGCGGGTCACGTCGGCGGGCTCGATCAGGCGATGCACCGCTTCGAAGCCGGCGACGCACGCGCTACGAAGATCGCCAGGACGACGGCGAGCCCGGCCCAACGCTCGGCGCGCGCGCTGCGCAGCGCGAAGGCGATGCCCAGCGGGATGGCGGTCGCAGCGTCACCGGCGTTGTGGATGAGGTCCGCCAGAAGCGCGACACTGCCCGAGATCGCGAAGAAGGCGACCTGCGCTACGGCGGTGAGCCCGAGCACCACGAGTGCGAGCGCGACGGCACGCACCCCTTCCCGGGAGCGCTTGATCGACTCGTCGACGAAGCCGTGGGAGTGACCATGGCCACGGCGGCCGCTGTCGTCGTGCGCGCCACGATCGCCGTGGTCGTGGCGCGGCGGTTCACCCGCGGCGTCGAATTGGTGGCGTGCGGGAGCGTGCGAGTGGCTGGGCATGGAACGTGCCTCGGAGAGGATTGGCGGATCAGGCGGTGGCGTGCTCGGCCGTCTGCTGACGACCGGCGAGGCCGAGGCGTACGTGCTCGACGTGGGAGACGACCTGTTCGAGCAGGTCGGCGACGTGGTCGTCGTAGAGCTCGTAGACGACTTGGCGGCCGTCGCGCTGACCGGTGACCAGGCCAAGGTGGCGAAGCAGCCGGAGCTGGTGTCAGACCGCGGACTTCTCCACACCGATCGCGGCGGCGATCTCGTTGACCGATGCCGCGCCGGTGTGCAACCGGGCGAGGATGCGCTAGCCGGCTCGGCGCGGCCAGTGCTTGGATGCTCTCGGCGGCGCTGCGCGCGAACGCCGCGTCGTCGAGCAGCCGGTTGGTGTCCTCGTGTTCGCCGCCGGGCGCCATGCACCACGATGATCGTTGAAGAATTGCTCAGCTATTCCATCGCTCAGGTTGTCGGGTTACGGCACTCGAGAGCGGGTAGACGCCACCACGCCGAAGTCGCAGTTGAACGACACATTGGAGGAACACCTTGCCGCTCGCCATCGCCGGGACGGGATACGGAATCATCGGGATTCTCGTCATCATCCTTTTGATCGTCCTCATCTTCTACTTCCTGCGCCGCGCCTAGCAGTCGCTTCGGCCGACACGACGATTGCCGCTGCTGCGATAACCAACCGCCTCGGTGCTCTTCAGAGGCGCGCGCTTCCATCGACAGTTCCGCGGAGATAGCGACCAATCCCGTCCCATGAGAGAAGCCCCGTCGGAGCAGGGGCTTCTGAGGTGGGCGCGGCGGGCTTCGAACCTGCGACCTCTCCCGATTGGCGAGCCCTCGACGTATCTGAGTTTCTGGTGCACCTGCTGCCGCTGGGCTTCGTTGGGTCGATCCTTGGCCCAGGTCGAAGACGCGACTGCAGCACCGGGCCAGTGAGCGTGGCAGGCGCGGGCCTGGGCGACCGCTCGCCGGCGAGCCTCGGCCTCGCCCGCATCGGCGAAGTCACGGGCGACCCGCGCCCGATCGGCCGACCGACGGCCGAGCTGCAAGACAGTGCTCCGTTGCGAACTCGGAAGCGCGAGTGTGTGAATCGTCTGCGGTACGGAGAGCAGGATGATCCGTTGCGCGGAAACCGGGCTAGGTGGTCCCCTCTCTGATCAGGAGGCCTCGGCCTGACGCACCCGCTTGCGCAACGCCTCCGGGTGCATCCCCAGATCAGCAGCGATGTGCGCGATCGGCCGCTCGCTCTCCAACGCCAAAGGGATGCCGCGCTGGACCAACTCCTCGGGGTATTTCTTCGGTCTGGCCATGAGCCTCAGCGGCGTAGGACGTTCGATCGCGCGTCAGATGCCCAGGCCTTCGAGGCCAAGGTCCGCGTGCTGAAGCGGACCGAGGGCCTCGCGGAGCTGGATGCCGGCAGGGAGACGCTCGCGGAGTTCACGCAGGAGTGGTGGCAGACGTACGCCGCGACCAACCTGGAGCGAGCGACGCTGCAGGTGTCTGCGCGCCTGTGGAACCTGCACGTCGAGCCACGCCTGGGCGACCGACGCCTTCGTGATCTGACTCCGCGGGTCATCGCGCAGTTCCGCTCCGACCTGGAGTCGGACGGCATCGGTGTCGAGGCGATCCGCAAGTCGATGGCGATGCTCCAGGGCATCCTGCAGCGCGCTGTCGAGTGGGAGCGACTGCGGTCGAACCCGGTCCGCGCCGTTCGCAAGCCGCCGAAGCGACGCCAGCGCGCGATCGTCCCGTTCCCGCCGGCGACGATCGAGCAGCTGCGCGCCGCGCTGCTCCGGGACGGCCGGCTGCGAGACGCGACGCTGATCTCCGTCCTCGCCTACGCCGGGCTGCGTCCGCAGGAGGCGCTTGCCCTCACATGGGGACACGTCCGCGAGCGGACGCTGCTCATCGAGCAGGCGGTCGCCGACGGCGAGCTGAAAGGTCAGAAGACCGGCAAGCCACCTCGCACGGTCACCCTGCTCGGCCCTGTCAAGCAGGACCTCGCCGAGTGGCGGCTTCAGCAGGGCCGGCCGCCGACAACGGAGTTCGTGTTCCCGGCTTCCGACGGCACGCCGTGGCGCGACCACGACTGGCGCAACTGGCGCCGGCGCGCGTTCGCAGAGGCTGCGCGCGCGTGCGGCATCGAGTCCAGCCGCCCGTACGACCTGCGCCATTCGTTCGCCTCGCTGCTCATCGCGCATCAGCTCGGGCACAACCCGAACGTCTGCCTCTCGACGTACGCCCACGTGATGGCCGAGCTCGACGATGACCGTGGCGCGAGCGCCGAGGAACAGATCCGGCCGGCGCGAGCGGCGCTACGTGGCCCAAATGTGGCCCAGGAGGCGGGGCCCGCGGTGCCGGAGATCGCAGAAACACTCGATTTCCAGCAAGCCCTCTATCGGACTCGAACCGATGACCCCTTCCTTACCATGGAAGTGCTCTACCAACTGAGCTAAGAGGGCGCGCGGAGTGATCGTAGCGCCGGAGCGGCGACGTCAGCGCCGGGACTGCACCCAGTACACCAGCGTCCCCAGCGCCTCGCCCGCGAGCGCCATCACGATCAGCGCCCACGCCACGTAGAACACGACGCCGTGGACGTCCACGACGAGCAGCAGGACCAGGCCGGTGATCACCATCGTCGCCCGGACGAGGAACTGCCAGGGCGGCGCCGGGCGACCGCCCCGTCCTGGCACGTCAGGCCCCGCGGGCGTCGTGGTGGGGATCGGACGCGGCGATGCCCCAACCTAGCGCGCGTATACCGTCCCGCCCGTGGCCAGCCTCAACCCCGCGCTCGACGCCGCGCAGCACTGCCTGAAGTGCGGCAGCCCGATCACGAAGGACCCGCCGCGGTCGCTGCGGTGCGAGAGCTGTGGTTTCGTCCTCTTCTTCAACCCCAAGCCGGTGGCGGCGGCGATCCCGTTCACGCCGGCCGGCGAGATCGTGCTGCTGCGCAGAGGGTTCGATCCGGGACAGGGGCTGTGGACCTTCCCCGGTGGCTTCATCGACCTCGGCGAGTCCACCGAGGAGGCGGCGCGTAGGGAGACGATGGAGGAGATCCAGCTCGACGTGACGATCGACGGGCTCGTCGGCGTCTACTCGCGCGCGACCGACCGCGTGATGCTCGTCGTCTACCGCGCGACCACGAACGGCGACGCCCCGCAGCCCACCGACGAGGCCCCCACGATCGAGGCGTTCGCCGCGGACCGGCTCCCGTGGGACGAGATGGCATTCTGGTCCACCGAAGCGGCGCTGCGGGACGTGCTCACGTGACTCCTGAGACCATCACGAACCCCGGCTCCGGCCAGGTCATCCGCATCATCAGCGAGACGCCCGAGCTGCTGGTGATGGAGTCCGACTACCCCGCCGGCTGCCCGAGCCCGCCACCCCACCTGCACCCGCTCCAGGACGAGCACTTCGAGGTCCTCAGCGGCGTCGTCCACACGGTCGCGAACGGACGGTCAAAGGTCCTCGCCGAGGGCGACACCCTCGACATCCCGCGGGGCACGGTCCACGAGTTCGGCGGCATGCCCGAGGAGGCCGGGACGGTCCGGTGGGAGGTCCGGCCGGCGCTGCAGACGGCGGACTTCCTGCGCACGGTGAACAAGTGGTCGGACCCGACGACCGGGCGCCCGAGCCAGCTGCAGGCGATCCTCACGGCGCGCGAGTTCTCCAAGGAGTTCCGCCTCGCCGAGCCGAGCCGCGCCGTGCAGGTCTTCCTCTTCACCCTGCTCGCGCCGATCGCGCGCCTGAAGGGCCTCAAACCGCGATAGGCGGGTTGCCCATCTTCGAAGTGTGGCCACCCCCACTGTGGCCCCGCCACGCGAGGTTCAGAGTCGGTCGAGCCATGACGACGACGACCGCAACCGAACTCCGACTCCACCTGGACAGCCTGCTCGCCGAGCGCGCCTTCGCACGCATCGAGGGCCTCGCCGACAACGCCCTGTACATGGACCACCTCGACGAGGACATCACCGCGTCCCGCGCCGCCTACGTCGGGACGGCGGTGACCGAGATCGCGACGCTCCGCGGCGAGCTCGGCGCCCGCAATCAGGGCTAGCTCGCCGGCGGGTCCCCGCCGACCTCCCGCGCGGTCCCGTGCGGGTTGTCGATCACGCACTTCCACGAGCCGTCGGGCTGCAGCTGCGCGACATCCGTCGCCGTCCCAGCGAACCCGACGGCCGGGATGACCCAGTCGACGATCAGCAGCGCGACGTCGCCCGAGCGCATCACGCGGCGCACGGTCACGTCCATCTCGTGGCCGAGCGCGACGAGCTGACCGATCGACGGCTCCACGCCCTCGCCCCAGACGACCTCGCCGGGCAGGGGCGCGTAGGTCGCCGAGGGCGCGTAGTAGTCGGCCATCAGGCCGGCGACGTCGCCCGCGTTGAAGTGCCGCTCGAAGACGAGCGGCAGCTCGTCGGGTGTCGTCGCTTGCATGTGCGGGAATCTAACCCGCGTTCGCGACCTCCACCTGCCCCTTCGCAGTGACGGTCGTGATCGGGATGCCGAGCACCGTCAGCCGGCGCGGCAGGTCGAGTCGCAGCCAGCGCGACACCCGCGGCGACAGCGTCGAGATGATGAGCTCGTCGAAGCCGCGGATGTTCACCGCGTCCTGGACCGCGAGGAACGGGTCGGGATCGCCGACCAGCCCCTCCACCGGGCCACCGGCGACCTCCTCGAGCAGCGGGACGGCGAGGTCCAACGAGGCCTGCGCCTCCGACGTGGATGCAGCGTCCTCCGGATCGGCGAGACGGTCCAGGCCGTGGGTGGCGGCCGGGACGAGCAGCGTGAACGTGGCGTTCCCGACGGCGGCGCGTGCGCGAACCGCCTCCAGCAGCGCAGGCGTGGCAGCCGTCCGGTTGGCGACGACGAGGACACGGGCGGGATCGGACGAGGGCATAGCGGTGCCTCCTTCCAGGTTGTCCCGACTGATTGTGGCAATCCCTACGAGCGAGGTACAGCCGGGACGTCTGTGCTCTCGACGCTCGTGACCGGAAGCCCGAGGTGCTCGAGGCGCCGCGCGAGGTCCACGCGCAGCAGCCGGGACACCCGACGGGTCGACGGCGAGCTCACGATGACCTCGTCGATGTCGTGGAAGTTGATCGCGTCGCTGACGGCCGCGACGGGGTCGTGGCCGCCGATGAGGATCTCGATCGACCCCCGCGCGGCACCGCGCAGCGCGGGCAGCGCCATGCGCAGCAGCATCCGCGTCCCGGGGTCCTCGACGTCGTCGGGCCCGTCGACGGCGACCACCCCGGAGGACCCGCCCGGCACGAGCAGGACGAAGTGCGCCGGCCCGCGCAGCGTCCGCTCACGCACCGTGAGCATGAGCGCCGCGGAGGGCGATGCACGGTGCGCGACGACGAGGACGCGGGTGGGAGGATCATCCATGTCCCACCAGTCTCCGCCCCCGCGGCTCTTGCGGCAAGCCGTACAAGAAGATGTTGCGCCGACCCCCCTGTGTCGAGGAGGGCATCGGGGGGTCGGCGCAAAACGACCTTCGACCCGCGGAGGAGGACGGGTTCGGGTCGCAGATGGAGTCACCGGATCGAGGTGACCCTTGCGCCGCGAACTACCCGCCGGATCCGCAGACGAACCGGTCTCATCGCCATGCGCAGGTTCTTGGCGCAAAAGCTCTATATCGGTGCAGGAACCTCGGCGGTTCGGGCCTCGCAGACGTGCAGAACCTGCGTCGGCGCTGGGAGCGTCCCTGCAGGACGGGGACCGCGACGTTGGCGCGGACCCGCTCGCGTCACGACTCGAGGCCCTCCTGCATGTTGCTACCCAGGCTGCCGACGGGCAGACCGCTAGCGTCCGCCCCCTCCGTCCGCATGCTCCGCCGTCGCATCCAGATCGCCGTCCCACTGCTCCTCGCCGTCGTCGCCGGCGCGGCGACGCTGACCCCGTCGACGGGCGCGCAGGACGTCGACAAGCTCCGCCAGCGGGCCGACTCCAAGCGCGCGAGCGAGCGTCAGCTGTCCGGCGACGTCGCCCGCCTCGGCACGCTGCTGCGGCGCCTGCAGGCCGACATCGCGGTCGTCGAGCGCCGCCGGAGCGAGGTGCAGGCCGAGCTCGCGGAGGACCAGGCCAAGCTCGGCGCCCTGCGCAGCGACCTCCGCGGTCAGCGCGCCCGGGTCCAGCGGCTCAAGACGCACCTGCGCCAGAGCCAGGCCGTCCTCGCGGCACGGCTCGTCGAGCTCTACAAGGCGCCCGACCCGGACCTGCTGAGCGTCGTCCTGAGCGCACACGACTTCTCCGACCTGCTCGACCAGGCGACGTTCCTGCAGCGCATCCAGAAGCAGGACCGCCGGGTGATCACGAACGTCGAGCGGGCCCGCAGCGACGCGAACGCCGCGGTCTCGCGGCTCGCGAAGGCGGAGGCCGCCCAGGAGGAGACGACGGAGGCGATCGCCGCCCGCAGCAAGGCGCTGACCGGCATCAGCGCCGCCCTGGCGAGCCGGCAGGCGGACTACACGGCCGCGCGTGCGGCGCGCGCCGCGGCGCTCAGCAACGCGCGGACGAGCCGCAAGGGCCTCGAGGCGCGCATCGCCAAGCTCGAGGCCCGCCGTGCGAGCTATGCGGGCGCGAGCTCCGGCGGCCCCTGGTCGATCCCGTGGCCGATCGTGCAGTGCGAGTCCGGCGGGACGAACACCCCGCCCAACAGCGCGGGCGCCTCGGGCTACTACCAGATCATCCCCTCGACCTGGCGCCTGTACGGCGGCAGCGGACCGGCCGCCTACCTGGCGCCCAAGTCCGAGCAGGATCAGGTCGCGGCGAGGATCTGGAACGGCGGCGCCGGCGCGGGCAACTGGGTCTGCGCGGCGCTCGTCGCGCACTGATGCTCGGGCACGACCCGAGCGCGAGCACATCGGAGAACTACCGCCGCTTCGCCGCGCTCGAGGCGCACGGGACGTCGGCGGTCTACGAGGCGATCTGCGACGGCGTCTCGACCGACCCCGACGTCCTCGCCTTCCTCGGCGACCTGGCGCCGCGCTGCCGCCAGCCGAACCTCCTGCTCGGCGTCGTCAAGTACGCCTTCGGCGAGCAGGCGACCTACGGCGCGTTCCGCGAGACGGTCCTCTCGCATCGCGACGAGGTCGCGGAGCTGCTGGCGACGCGGCGCACGCAGACCAACGAGCCCGCCCGCTGCGCGGCGATGCTCCCGATCCTCGCGTCGCTGCCCGGGCCGCTCGCGCTCCTCGAGGTCGGAGCGAGTGCGGGCCTCTGCCTCCTGCCGGACCGCTACGGCTACCGCTACGGCGACCACGTCGTCGGCGAGGGCCCGCCGGTCATCGACTGCCGCCTCGTCGGCGACCTGACCCCGCCGCTGCCCACGGCGCTGCCGGAGGTCGTCTGGCGCAAGGGGATCGACCTCCAGCCGCTCGACGTCCGCGACCCCGACCACGTGCGCTGGCTGGAGTCGCTCGTGTGGCCGGGCCAGACGACGCGGGAGCGTCACCTGCGGGAGTCACTCGCGCTCGCGCGCGAGGACCCGCCGGAGATCGTCGCGGGCGACCTCACCGAGCTCCTCGAGGACGTCGCCGCCGAGGCGCCGCGGGACGCGACGCTCGTCGTCTTCCACACCGCCGTCCTGAGCTATCTGACGGTCGAGCAGCGCCTCGACGTCGGGCGTCGCATCGCGGCGCTGGGCGCGACGTGGATCGCCAGCGAGGCACCGGGCATCCTGGGCGTCCCGGCACGCCCGGGGGCCCTCATGGAGCGCGGGCACTTCGTGCTCGTGGTCGACGGGACGCATGAGGTGGCGAGCATGGGTCCCCACGGCGACTGGCTGAAGTGGGAGAAGCAGTGCACCGCTCGGTAGAGTCGGCATGAGCCCGTGCGCTCCCGACCGGGCTCGGGAACGTGCGATCGATCTTCAGGCGAAGCCTCACCATCAGGACGCTGCTCGTCGGCGGTGTCCTCGCTGCCCTCCTGGGCGCGGTGTTCGCCGTGCTCGTCGTGGCGGTGCGTGAGCAGCAGTCGGCGGGCCGCCTGGCGTTGCGGTCGCAGCAGGCGATCGGCGCCGGTTCCGCGCTGGAGACCTCCCTCGTCAACCTGGAGAACGGCGTCCGCGGCTACGTCGCGAGCGGCCGCGAACGTCTCCTGGAGCCCTTCCGCACGGCCCGTCGCACGTACCCCGCGCAGGCCGAGCGCCTGAGCCGCCTCGTCGCCGACGAGCCGCGCCAGCAGGCGGCCGTCCGCCAGATCACGACCGGCATCAACGACTACGTCGCCCTGTGGGCGCTGCCGCTCGTCGGCTTGGCCGACGAGCGCCGCGAGGTCGCCCAGAGCGTGCTCGCGACCGGGACCGGCCGCGAGCGGCTGGACACGCTGCGCAGCGAGCTGGCGACCCTCTTCGCCCGCGAGCGGTCGGTCGCGGCCGAGCGCGAGCGGCGTGCCGACCGGCGATCGGACACGGCTGTCGTCCTCGGGCTCATCGGCATGGGCCTCGTCGCGCTGGTCGCCTTGGGGATGTGGCTCGGGCTGCGCCGGTCGATCCTGCGACCGGTCGAGCGTGTCGCCATGGCCACGCGCGCCGTGGCCGACGGCGATCTCACCGTGCACGTCCCCGCAGACCGCGAGGACGAGATCGGCACGCTCGCGCGCTCGTTCAACGACATGACGGACGCGCTGAACCGCAGCCACCAGCAGCTCGACTCCCGCTCGCAGGAGCTCGAGCGCTCCAACCACGACCTCGAGCAGTACGCGCAGATGGCGTCGCACGACCTGCAGGCGCCGCTCGCGACGATCGACCTCTACCTGCGCCTCATCGAGCGCCGCCTCCCGGACGCCTCGCAGGAGGAGCTCGTCCAGCTGTTGGAGGGCGTCGGCGGCTCGACGGACCGCATGCGCTCGCTCGTCCGCGACCTCCTCCACCTCGCCCGCGTGGGCCGCGGTGAGCCGCGACGCGAGACGCTCGACACGCGCGCCGTGCTCGACCGCGCGCTCGAGAACCTCGCCGGCCCGATCGACGAGCGCGGCGCGGACGTCAGCGCCGGCCCGCTGCCCATCGTCAGCGGCGATCCGGGCCAGCTCAGCCTGCTGTTCCAGAACCTCCTCGGCAACGCCATCAAGTTCAGCGACCACGACGCGCCGCACGTGAGCGTCACGGCGTCGATCGAGGGCGACGAGGCCCAGTTCGCGGTGCGCGACAACGGCATCGGGATCGACCCGCAGCACGCGGAGCGGATCTTCCAGCCGTTCCAGCGGCTGCACGGCGAGGACCGCTACGAGGGCACGGGGATCGGCCTGGCGATCTGCCAGCGCATCGTCAGCCACCACGGCGGGCGGATCTGGGCCGAGAGCGCCGTGGGGGCGGGCAGCACGTTCCGCTTCACGCTGCCGCTGGCCGACGAGAGCCCGTCGCCGCCCGCGCCGCCGACGACGACGCACGACGAGGCCGAGACCTCACACGCAGCGGCCGCATGAGGGCGCGACTCGCCACCCTCCTGGCGCTCGGCGTCCTGCTCGCGCTGGCCGGCTGCGGAGGCGGGGGCGCCGACCCGCCGAAGGATCCTGCGCAGAGCGCGGACCCGATCCGGCTGGGCACGAAGAACTTCACCGAGCAGTACATCCTGGGCGAGATCTACGCGCAGGCGCTGCGCGCACACGGGATCCCGGTCGAGCTCAAGAGCGACATCGGCAGCTCGGAGATCGTCGACCAGGCGATGCAGATCGGCAGCCTCGACATGTACCCCGAGTACACCGGGGTGCTGCTGTCGGAGATCGCGGGCGTGAGCCGGCGACCGCCCTCGGCCGAGGCGACGTTCACCGCCGCCCAGAGGTTCGAGCGCACGCGCGGCTACGACCTCCTGACGATGACGCCGTTCAGCAACTCCAACGCGCTGGCGGTCACCCACAAGACGGCGATGAAGTACGGCCTGCGGACGATCGGCGACCTCGACAGGATCCCCGGCGGGGCGACGATCGCGGCGCCGCCGGAGTTCCGCACGCGCTTCGAGGGGCTCGTGGGCCTGCGGGACCGCTACATGCTCACGGCGAAGGTCGTCGCCATGCCGATCGGCCAGCAGTACAAGGCGCTGGACGAGGGCCGCGTCGACGCCGCCGCGGTGTTCGCGACCGACGGCATGCTCGACGACGAGGAGTACGTGATCCTGCGCGACCCGCGCAACCTCTTCAGCTTCCAGAACGTCACGCCGGTCGTCCGCACGTCGGTGCTGAAGCGCACGCCGGGGCTCGCGAAGGCGGTCGACCCGGTGTCGGCGAAGCTCACGACCGATGCGATGCGCAAGATGAACGCGCAGGTCGACATCGACGGCCGCGAGCCCGCGGCCGTCGCCAAGGAGTTCCTGGAACGGGAGGGGCTGCTGTGACGGGCATCCAGCCGGAGCTCTGGGTCGATCGGGCCGGCGCTGCGGTGACCTTCTACGAGGCGGCGTTCGGCGCGCGGGTGCTGCTGCGCGTCGGCGAGGGCGACGACATCGTCGCCCAGCTCGCGGTCGACGACGCCGTGTTCTGGGTGTCGGCCGCGTCCGACGGCGGCCCGCGGTTCAGCCCGCCGGCGATCGGCGGGACGACAGGGCGGACGCTGCTCGTCGTCGACGATCCCGACGCGTTCGCGGCCCGGGCGCTCGCCGCCGGCGCGACGGAACTCGCCCCCGTCGCCGACGAGCACGGGTGGCGGCTGGGACGGATCGAGGACCCCTTCGGCCACGAGTGGGAGATCGGCCGGCCGCTCGCCTGACCGTCGCGATCTATGCGAACATGCGTTCGCATGACGGCCAAGGGAAGCTCCTACGCATGGTTCCGCCGCTGCCTCGCGCGCGGCGACCTCGCGGGCGTCCGGGCGGCGGCGGTGGAGCTCCCCGTGATCGACCTCACCGATGCCTTGCGCATCTGCGTGCTGATGGCCCAGCAGGGCGATCGGCGCTTCGAGCGCGCGGCCGTCCGCTGGCTGGCGCGGCTCTGCGTCGAACGGCGCCCGACCCTCGACGACCTGCGCGCCGGGCTCATCGCGCTGGAGGCACTGCCGCTCAACCCGGTGGGCGCCAAGCAGGAGCTCTCGAGCCTCTGCGGGCGCCTGGGGGTCGGCGCGCCCTAGGCGATGAGGGCGACCTTGCCGGTGTTGCCGCCCTGCTCCGCGAAGCGCAGCGCGGCGGCGGCGTCGGTCAGGGGGAAGCGCGCGGCGACCTGCGCCGAGATCCGCCCCTCGCGCAGGAGCCCGAACAAGCGGGCGAGGTCCTCGCGCACCTGGGCCCGATACCGCGCGGGGCGCAGGCGCTTGCCGGCCCAGAGGTTGAAGAAGTGGGCATGGCGCCCGTTGGGCAGGAGGTTCCAGGCCGTGAGCCGCGCGAGCAGCTTCAGCACGGGCAGACGCGCGTTGCCCGGGTCGTCCTTCGTCGCTGCGCTGCCGTAGGAGACGAGCGTGCCGCCGCGCGCGAGCATCCGCCAGGACGCCTCGATGCCGTCGCCGCCCACGTGGTCGAAGACGGCGGCGACGCCGCCGGGCGCCAGCTCGCGCACGCGGGCGGGGACGTCCTCGGCCCGGTAGTCCACCGGGATGGCGCCGAGCGCCCGGACGCTGTCCTGCTGGGCGGGCCCGGCGACGCCGATCACCACGATCCCGGCATCCACGGCGAGCTGGACCAGGAGCGAGCCGACGCCGCCGGCCGCGCCCAGCACGACGATCGTCGCGCCCGACGGCACGCGCGCGGTGCGATGGAGCATCCGCCAGGCCGTCAGCCCGTTGACGATCGCCGTCTCCGCGTCGACGGGATCGACGCCGTCGGGTACCGGCGCGAGATCGGCGACCGGGAGCACCACGCGCTCCGCCCAGGCCCCGGTCTTCGTGAGCGCGGCGACGCGGCGGCCCGGCGCGAGGGAGACGCCGGTGCCGACCCGCTCGACGACGCCGACGAGGTCGTAGCCCGGCACGAACGGGAACGGCGGCTGGTCGTAGTACTTGCCGAGCCGCATCTGCTGCT
The DNA here is from genome assembly GCA_963757125.1 of uncultured Solirubrobacterales bacterium. Lineage (GTDB taxonomy): Bacteria > Actinomycetota > Thermoleophilia > Solirubrobacterales > Solirubrobacteraceae > CAVVSD01. The sequence goes on from CAVWQP010000001.1 coordinate 16,977, forward strand.
CGGCGAACGAGACGCCCGTCGCCTCGACGCGCACGACGGCCTCGCCGGGACCCGGCTCCGGGAGCTCCTGGGTGATCGCCCGGAGCGTCTCGGGCTCGCCGATGCCGGGAAGCTCGATCGCGAGGGTGCGCATGGGGCTCGCTCCTGTCGTTGATGTTCTGCTATCTAGCATGTGTTAGAGACTATAACATACGTATCGCTCTGTTACTGTCCGTCGCATGAGCGCGCCGAACCTCACCCGCCGGGAGCGCGTGCGGGAGCAGACCCTTCGCGAGATCGAGCAGCACGCGCTCGCGCAGGTCGCAGAGGGCGGCGTCGCCGCCCTGTCGCTCAACGCGATCGCCAAGGCCATGGGCATGTCCGGCCCGGCGATCTACCGCTACTTCAGCTCGCGCGACGAGCTGCTCGCGGCGCTGATCACCGACGGCTACGCCGAGCTCGGCGAGGTCGTCACGGCCGCGGCCGCGGCGACCGCACGCCGCGCGCCGGCGAGGCGCCTCGCGGCTGTCGCCGACGCCTACCTGGCGTGGGCGCGCGCCAACCCGTATCGCTACGAGCTGCTGTTCAGCGTCCGGCCTGCGACCTACTCCGATCCGGCCGAGGCGATCGAGGCGATCCAGCCGGCGATGGTCGCCCTGCTCGAACTCCTGGGCGAGATCGCCGGCGAGGCCGGTGCGCCCAGGCCGGGCGCGAAGCTCGAGGGGCAGCTGCGGCGCTGGGCCGCCGCGCGAGGCGACGCCGACCCGCCGCCCCCGGGCGTCCTGAAGCTCGGCGTCCTCGCCTGGTCGCGACTGCACGGCATCGCGAGCCTCGAGCTGGCCGGCATCCTCGGGGACATGCAGCTCGACGCCGGCCTGCTCGCCCAGGCGGAGGTCGACGACCTCGTCGCGCGCGCCGCGTCCTAGCCGACGACCCAGCGCACGATCCGCGCCCCGACCTCCTCGGGATGCTCCAGATGCAGGAAGTGCCCGGCCTGCTCGACGAACGCCATGTCATTCGCCGCGAGGACGGACCGCGCGTGCGACGACTTCAGGAGGAACAGGTGGAAGAAGCGCTTGAACTGCTCGTAGTCGGCGAAGAGCCGCTCGTCGAGCGTCAGCGGCGGGACTCCGATCGTCACCAGGCGCCGCCAGCGTTCCGGCGCGAGCGCGGGCAGCAGACGGCGCCACGTCCACGCCGAGTCGGGGAACCCGTGCAGGCAGAGCGCGAGCGGCCCGGTCCCGGACTGGACGACGCCGAACGCGATCCCACCCGCCTCGACGCGCCCCTCGCTCAGCACGCCGCAACCGTACTCAGCGCGTGCGGTACGTCGCGATGATCACGCCGGTGGTCGTCGTGACCGAGTCGACCAGCTCCAGGTCGGCGTCGGACCCCTCGCCGAACAGCCGCACCCCGCGACCCACGACGAGCGGGTGGATCATCAGGAGGTACTCGTCGATCAGGCCGTGAGGCTGCAGGGAGCGGATCAGCTCGCCGCTGCCGAGGATCGTGAGGTGCACGGACTCCTTGAGCGCACCGACCGCCTCGGCGACGTCGCCCTGGAGGACCGAGGCTCCCTCCCACTCCAGCGGGTCGCTCAGCGTCGTCGTTGCGACGTGCTTGCGCGCGGCGTTGATGCGCGCGGTGTTCGGCTCGTCGGGCGACGCGTTCGGCCACACGCTCGCGAGGTCCTCGTACGTGCGGCGGCCCATGAGGAGCGCGCTCTCACCGTCCGGCACGCGGGCGGCCATCGCCTTGCCCATGACCGCGTCGGCGTTGGCACTCGCCCATCCGCCGCGGTCGAAGCCGCCCCGGCGGTCCTCGTCGGGAGCCGCCGGGGCCTGGATGACGCCGTCGAGCGTCACGTGGTTCACCACCGTGATCGTTCCCATGCCATCCAGGACGAGGTGGCCGGCCCGGACTCATCGGATCACGGGCACGGCAGCTCGGCGACGATCGTGGTGTCGCCGGCCGTGCTCGTGACCGTGAGGGCGCCATCGAGCGCCTCGACGCGGTGGCGCAGGCCGGTCAGCCCGCTGCCCGACGGGTCCGCCCCGCCAGGGCCCTCGTCGCGGATCGTGGCGAGCAGGAGGTCGTCCTGCAGCGTGAGCGTGACCTCGACCGGTGCGCGCGGCGCGTGCCTGGCCGCGTTGGCCAGCGCCTCGCAGACGACGAAGTACGCGGCCCCCTCGACCACCGGCGCGAGCCGTCGGTCGAGGTCGGCATGCACCGTGACCTCGCCGGCCGACCGCGACGCCAGGGCCTCGACGGCCGCGGCCAGGCCGCGGTCGGCGAGGACGGGCGGCGCGATCCCACGGGCGAGGTCGCGCAGCTCGGCGATCGCGGCCCTGGTCTCGTCGTTGGCGCTGCGCAGGAGCCGGGCGACCTCGGGCTGCTCGACGAGCAGCATCTGGGCCATCCCGAGCTTCATGCTCAGCGTGATGAGCCGCGCCTGCGCGCCGTCGTGGAGCTCACGCTCGAGACGCTGCAGCTCCGCCGCCTGCGCCTCGAGCGCGCTGCGCCGCGTGCGGGTCAGCGTGTCGACGCGCTCCGTGAGCTCCAGCTCGCGGCCGCCGCCGCGCCGCAGCCAGATGCTGCGGCCGACGGCGTGCGTCGCGAGGATGGCGGCGGGGCCGAGCAGCGCGATCGCCGGCCAGGCGCCGTGGGCCCCGGTCAGGCCCCACAGCACCACGAGGATCCCCGCCACGATCCCCGTGATCACCGCGTGGATCGCGAGGGCCCGGCTCCGGCCGGCCGGCGTGGAACGCCAGACCGACCAGAGGCCGCCGTGGACGGCGAGCGGGATGCACAGCCCGAACCACACCCACATGGGCCAGAACTCGCCCGCGTCGGTGAGGCCCCAGATCATCGTCACGACGAACCCGATGAGCGCGGTGATCGTGACGTGGATCGCGAGTGCCGCCGAGCGGTCGTCCATGGGCTCGCCGGGCATCGGGGTCAGGGCCTCAGCGGACATCCGGGGCCACCTGCAGGCCGGCGCGCCGGGTCGCGCGCCGCGGGGCGCGCATGCCGCGCTCGCCGAGCAGCGTCACGACGGCCGGCAGCGCGATGCCGCGGACGATCGTCGCGTCGATCAGGACGCCGGCCGCCAGCGTGATCCCGAGCATCTTCAGCTCGATGAGCGGCAGGGTCACGAACGTCGCGAAGATCGCGACCATGACCAGCGCGGCGCTCGTGACGGTGCGTGCGGTCTTCGCCACGCCCTCCGTCGCCGCCGCGCGGGGATCGAGGCCCGCCCGGCGCGCCTCGCGGATGCGCTCGAGGACCAGGATCGTGTAGTCCATCGAGAGCCCGAACAGGATCACGAAGGCCGTGATCGGCACCCAGTCGGTGACGGTCCCGGACGAGGTGAAGTCCAGGGCCTTCTCCGCCCACGTGTGCTGGAACACCGCGGTCAGCACGCCGTAGGTGGCGCCGACCGACAGCAGGTTGAGCGCGAGCACGCCCAGGGCCAGCGGCAGCGAGCGGAACGTCGCCAGCAGCAGCACCAGCGCGAGCACGAGGACGAAGCCGATGACGAGCGGCGTCGTGTCGCGCATGCGCCGGGTGACGTCGACGCTGCTCGCCGCGTCGCCCGAGACGCGCATCGTCGCGCCCGGCGCGACCCGCTCGGCGGTCGGGGCGACGTCGGCCCGCAGCCGGCTCACGACGGCCTTCTGGGCGTCGTCGTCGCCGTCGGGCATGGGGACGCTCACGAGCGCGGTGCGCCCGTTCTCTGCGACCCGGACGGAGATGTCGCCACGGCCGTCGGTGACCGTGCGCGCCCGCTCGCCCAGCGCCTCGAGACGCTTCTTCGCGGCGGGGGACGTCAGGTCGTCCGCGCGGACGACGAGCTCGGCGTTGTCCGGCGCGCCGGGGAACGCGGCCTCGATCGCGTGCTGCGCCTGCACGACCGGCTCGTGGTCGGGGAGGCTGTTGACGTTCTCGGACTGCTGCATGTCGATCGCCGGCACCGCGATGGCGCCGAGGATGCAGACCGTCACCACGAGCGCGGCGACCGGCCGGCCGGTGACGGCGTGGGCGATGCGCCCCCACACGCCGACCCGCGGCGGGCGGGCGGCGCGACGGCTGGCACGACGACGGGCGCCAGGCAGGCGGCCGCGGTCGATGCCGTCGCCCAGCTTCGCCAGGACGGCGGGCAGGACGGTCACGGAGCCGACGACGGCGATCGCGACCACGAGCATCGTGGCGAGGGCCATCGAGGCGAACACCGCGAGACCGGTCACGAGCATGCCCGCGAGGGCGACGATGACCGTGAGGCCCGAGACGACGACGGCGCGGCCGACGGTCGCCGACGTCGCGCGCAGCGCGGCGTCCGCCTCGCGGCCGTTGCGGCGCTCCTCGCGCTCGCGCCGGACGTAGAACAGCGAGTAGTCCACGCCGACCGCCAGGCCGATGAGGACGACGAGCGAGCCCGCGGCGTCGCCCATCGGGGCGACCTGCGAGATCAGGCCCATGCCGCCGATCGCGCCGGCGACCGACGTGATGCCGAGCAGCAGCGGCACGGACGCGGCGACGAGCGCGCCGAACGCGATGAACAGGATCACGAGCGTGATCGGCAGCGAGATCATCTCCGCCTTCTGCAGGTCCTTCTCGACGATCTGGTCGATCGTCGCGTCGATCGTGCCGGGGCCGGCGACCTGGACGCGCGCGTCCGGGTTGGCGGTGCCCGAGTCGGCGACGGCGGTCTTCAGACCGTCGACGTGCTTGCCCGCGTCATCGGGATCGCCGCGCAGGGTGACCTGGACCAATGTGGTCTTCCCGCCCGCGGTGGAGAGGGACTTCACGTCCTGCGGGCCGCGGACGCTCGCGACCTCGGGGAGCTTCTCGGCGCGCCGCGTGATGTCCGCGGTCGCCTTGGCGGTGGTCGCCCGGTCGCCGGAGCGGACGAGGACGCTCTCGACGGCGGGATCGCGGAGGTCGGCGCGGTCGAGGAGCGCCTGCGCCTTCGCCGAGTCGCCGACGCCGCTCTGGGCCTCGGTCAGGGACTTGGTGCCGACCGTCGTCCCGGCGAAGACGAGACCGGCGATGAGCACGAGCCAGAGGACGATGACCGTCTTCGGGCGGCGGGCCGAGGCGCCCGCGATCGCAGCGGTGGCACGTCCGAGGACGCCCACGCCCGGTGGTGTGGAAGGGGGGGTGGAGGGCATGGGAGCACTCTCGTTTCGGAGCGCCGCCGTGTCGGTCCCGCGCTCCCCCGTCCTCGCGCCGCCGGCCCCCGTCCTCGCTCGGGGGTTATCCCCCGCCTCGACGCGAGGCGTACGGTCGGGTCATCCACGAGAGGAGTCGTCATGGGCCAGCCGGTCGTGCACTTCGAGATCATGGGCAAGGACGGGGAGGCGCTGAAGCGCTACTACGGCGAGCTGTTCGGGTGGGAGATCGACTCGAACAACCCGATGAACTACGGGATCATCGACCGCGAGCGCAACCTCACCGCCGACGGCATCGGGATCGGCGGCGGCATCGGGCAGATGCCGGAGGGGATGGACGCGCCCAGCGCGCTCACCTTCTACGTCGAGGTCCCCGACGTGGAGGCGTCGCTCGCGAAGGCCGAGAGCATGGGAGGCACGCGCGCCATGGGCCCGATGGAGGTCATGGACGGGCTCGTGATCGGGGTCTTCCTGGACCCGGAGGGTCACCCCGTGGGAGTGATGACCTCGACGAGCTGAGGTCGCCGACGAGCTCTCAGCCCACGCTCAGGCATCCGAGCTAGCGTCCGGACGGTGATCGAAGGTCTCTTCCAGCCGACGCACCTCATCATCATCCTGGTGATCGCCCTGGTCGTCCTCGGACCGAAGCGGCTCCCGGAGGCCGGGCGTGGGCTCGGCGAGGCGATCCGCGGGTTCCGGTCCTCGTTCGACGACAAGGACGACCCGCCGCAGGTGCGCGACCGCGGCGACCGCGACTGAGCGGCGGACCGCCGCCGCGCCGGGGATCCCCGGCGCGACAGCAGCGCCGAGCTGCTCAGGACGGAGGCAGCAGCACCCGGTTGATGACGTGGATGATGCCGTTCGAGGCGCGGACGTTCGTCTTGACGACGCGCGTCGAGCCGTTGAGGTAGACCTTGTCGCGGCGCACCGAGATCCGCACGGAGGCGCCGTTGAGGGTCTTGGCGCTCGTGAGCTTGACGACCTTCGAGGCCGGCACGCGCCCGCGGACGACGTGGTACAGCAGCACCGCCTTGAGCTTCGCCTTGTCCTGGGCGAGCGCGTCGAGGGTGGCCTTCGGCACCTTCGCGAACGCGGCGTTCGTGGGCGCGAAGACGGTGTAGCTGCCGCTCGACAGGGTGGAGGCGAGCCCGGCCGAGTTGACCAGCGAGACCAGCGTCGAGAACTGCGGGTCGCCTGCGGCGACCTCCACGATGGTCTTGTTGGTCCCCGCCTGCGTGTGGGGGCTGGTGGCCGCGCCGGAGACCGAGGTCACCGACAGCAGGCCGACGGCGAGTCCGACAGCGGCGAGCGACGCTACGAGGCGTCGGGTCATGGAGAGCCCTCCTCAGGGAGTTGATGCATGGGCGTCGGTAGGTACGCGACCGAGCGCGGGGCGGTTGAGCTCCATCGCGCCAGGAGAATCGTCGTCGGCGAGAACCGATCCGCCGCCCCGGTCGTACATCGCTCGTGAGGTGCCCTGCACGACCGACCACGCCGTGACGCCCCTCCGAGGGTCATCGGTGACCCGCGAGGACGCCGGCCCCGGGGCCGGGGCAGCCGCCGACCGCCGGCTCGCGGCGCGGCTGCTCGGCGACGACCCGCGTGCGCTCGAGGAGATCCACGCGCGCAGCGGCGCGGTCCTCTTCTCCTACCTGCGCCGCGTCCTGCGCGACGTGGGCACCGCCGAGGACGTCTTCCAGCAGGTGTTCGCCGAGGTGTGGCGGCGGCGCCTCGAGTACGACCCGGCGCGCAGCGCGATCACCACGTGGCTGTTCACGATCGCCCGCTCGCGTGCGCTGGACGAGCAGCGGCGGCGTCACCCGCGGCCCGTCGATCCGGCCGCGCTGCCCGAGGCGGCGGAGCCGCCCGCGCACGACGCCGCGATCGACCGCTGGCTCGTGGCGGACCTGCTCGGCCGTCTCCCTGCGCTCGAGCGCGAGCTCCTGCAGATGCGGTTCTACGACGAGCTGTCGCAGACGGAGATCGCCGCGCGGACCGGTCTCCCCCTGGGCACCGTCAAGACGCGGATGGTCCGCGCGCTCACGCGGCTGCGCGAGCTCATGGACGAGGAGGGACTGCGGTGAGCGCCGGTCCGTGGCCCGTCGATCCGGCAGCGGTGGCGCTCGAGCTCCTCGAGCCCGACGAGGTCCCGATCGCCGAGGCGCTGCTGCGAGACGACCCCGCCTTCGCCGCCGAGGTGGAGCGGCTGCGGAACACGACCGAGCGGCTCCCCGCCATCGACACGCTCGCGTGGTCGCCGCCACCCGCGCCTGCCCTCGACGTCGCGCGCGCGACGGGCCGCCCGCCGAAGGCCGTTCCCGCCCGTCGCTCGCGGAGGCCGCGGTGGCGCCTCGCGTTCGGATCGGCCATCGCACTCGCCGTGGTGGTCGCCGGCGTGATCGTCCTGTCGGGCGCGGGGAGCCCGAGCGATCCAGCACCGCCTGCGGTCACGGCCCTGACGCTGCGACCCGTCGCCGGCGCCGGTGGAGGCGGCGAGATCGTCGTGCACGCGTCCGGGGATGCCGAGCTGCAGGCGCGCGGCCTGCGGCCGAACGGGACGCACGAGCACTACGAGGCCTGGCTGGCCGACCGGGGCGGGCGGATGGTGCCGATGGGCAGCTTCCGGGTCGGCGCGGACGGGAAGGCCGACGTGCACATGACCGTCGATGCCGATCTCGCGACGTTCGCCTTCGTCGACATCTCGGTCGAGCCGGACGGTGGTCCTCCGACGCACTCGGGGACCTCGATCCTCCGTGCGCGTCTCTGACGGCGGGCGCAGACCGGCGTGACGCACCTCACCGATCTCGTCCTGCGCCGGCGCCGGCTCGTCGCGGGTGCCTGGCTGCTCCTCGCGATCGCGGGTGTGTGGGCCTCGAGCGGGCTCTCCGGCGCGCTGTCGCAGTCGTTCGACGCCCCGGGGCGGCCGGCCTTCGAGGCCAACCGGGAGATCGTCGAGCGCTTCGGCAGCGGCGGCGTGATCGCACCGATCGTCGCGGTCGTCGACGGCGCGGACGCCCGCGACCCCGCAGTCGCGCGCGCGTTCGAGCGCGTCGCCGAGGCGGTGCCCGGCGCACGGCTCGCCGCCGGACCGCACCTCGTCTCAGATGACGGACGCACCGCCGCGGCGCTCATCCTGCCGCCGCCGGGGAGCCCTGCGCCCGACGAGAACCCCGAGGCGCTCGCGGCCGCCCGCGACGCGGCGCGCGGTCTGCGCGTCGGCGACGCACGTGTGCAGATCACCGGGACGGAGGCACTCGCGACGGACTCGGGCGACGGCGAGGGCATCGGGCTGCTCGTCGAGATCCTGCTGGGCGGGGTCGGCGCGCTCGTCGTGCTCGTGGTCGTCTTCGCGTCCTGGCTCGCGCTCGTGCCGCTCGTGGTGGCGGCGGTGTCGATCCTCACGACGTTCCTGCTGCTCCGCGGGCTCGCGGAGCTGACCGAGGTGTCCTTCGTCGTCCAGTTCCTCGTCGGGCTCATCGGGCTCGGCGTCGCGATCGACTACTCGCTGCTCGTGGTCGTCCGCTGGCGCGAGGAGCGCGACCGCGGCGCGGCCGAGCACGAGGCCGTGCCACGCGCGATGGCGACCGCAGGGCGTTCCGTCGCCGTGAGCGGCACGACCGTGGCCATCGGCCTGCTCGCCCTCGTCGTCGTCCCGGTGCCGTTCATCCGCTCGATCGGGTTCGGCGGCCTGCTCATCCCGCTCGTGTCCGTGGTCGCCGCGCTCACCCTGCTGCCCGTCGTGCTCGAGACGCTCGGCGGCCGGCTCGACCGACGCCGGCAGGGCCGCGAACGCGACGCGGGCGCCGGATGGACGCGCTGGTCGCGCTTCGTCGTCCGTCGCCGTTGGCCCGCGGCGATCGTCGGCCTGGCGCTGCTCGTCGCCCTCGCCGTCGTCGCGACCGGCCTGCGGCCGGGCCAGCCGTCGGTCGACGCGCTCTCCGCCGGCGGCGAGGCGCGCACGGCGCTCACCGCGCTCGAGGACTCCGGGCTCGGCGCGGGCACCGTCACACCGATCGAGGTCCTCACCGATGCGCCGGAGCCGGCGGCCGCGCGGCTGCGCGACGTGGACGGCGTGCGCGCCGTCGACGCCCCGGACGACGCGGCCTGGCGCGACGGCGACCGGCGCGCGCTGCTCGCCCTGCCGAGCGAGGACTCTGCGTCCGACGCCGGCCGCGCGACGCTCGACGCCGTCCGCGACCTGTCGCTCCCCGGCCGCGGCGTCGTCGGCGGCCCGGCGGCGCAGGACCGCGACCTGACGGAGGCGATCTACGCCGCGTTCCCGCTCATGGTCGCGCTCATCGCCGTCGTGACGTTCGCGCTGCTCGCCCGTGCGCTGCGATCGGTCCTGCTCCCGCTGAAGGCCGTGCTCCTCAACGTGCTGTCCGTCGGCGCGGCGTTCGGCGTCGTCGTGCTCGTGTGGCAGGAGGGCCTCGGCTCCGAGCTCATCGGCGGCGTGCCCGCCACCGGCGCGACGACGACGTGGGTGCCGCTCGCGATCTTCGCGTTCCTCTACGGGCTCTCCATGGACTACGAGGTCTTCATCCTCAGCCGGATGCGGGAGGAGTACGACGCGACCGGCGACACCGACGAGGCGGTGATCCGGGGCCTCGGACGGACGGGCCGCCTCGTGACGAGCGCCGCGCTCATCCTCTTCCTGGCCTTCGTCGCACTGGGCGCAGGGCCGAACACGGAGATCAAGATCCTCGCGACCGGCCTGGCGGCCGGGATCCTGCTGGACGCGACGGTCGTGCGGGCGCTGGTCGTCCCGGCGCTGGTCACGCTGTTCGGCCGCTGGAACTGGTGGCTGCCCGGGAAGGCGCTAGAGCAGCGCGTCGTCGGTGTCGACGACGACGGTGTTCGCCATCCAGTCCGCCAGCCCCCGCCGCCGGCGGGTGAACAGCACCGGCCAGAAGCCCGCGAAGAACGGGATCGCGGACAGGATCAGCCCGACGAAGCGGACGACCGCCCGCGGGACGGAGATCGGCTCCCGCCTGTTGTCGGACAGGACCCGGAAGCGCATGACGAGCGCGCCCGTGGTCTGACCCGTCGTGCTCCAGAAGAACACGAAGTAGCTCGCGGCCCACACGAGGTAGGCCGCCCCCCCGACCGCCTTGATGATCGTGTCGACCGTGTCGGGGACGTGCAGGGCGGTGACGACCAGCCCGACCACCGTGCCGGTGACGAGCGCGACGACATGGATGATCAGCGCGTCGACCGCGAGTGCGATCGCACGCGTGACGAGCCCCGTGTAGGGCACGCACGCTCGGGGGCGCCACGGCCACGCGCTCAGGCCGGCGACGCGCCGCCCGGCAGGTCCTGGCCGGGACCCGGCTCGACCACGCCGGCGCGTCGCTCGCCGGGTCGCGCGGTCGAGCCAGTCGTCCATGCGCCGCGACCGGATGCGGACCTCGTCGGCCACCTCGTCCGCGAGACCCATGGTCTGGTGTGCGATGGCGTCGGTGACGGCCTTGCTGCTGGCGATCTGGTCGATCATCTCCCAGAGCTCCTCGCTCGCCAGGAGCTGCCGGACACCGACGTCGAGCAGCTTGCTCTCGAGCACGCGCGCGACCATGCGCTCCATGCCGGGGCTGTCGGCGACGGCGCCGACGAGGACCTCGACGCGATCGCTCTCGAGCGTCGTGAGGACGAGGGCCTCGACGCGCGGATCGGCGAGCACCCCGGTCAGGGAGCGCTCGACGACCCCGTCCGCGACCAGGCCCTCCACGACGCGCTCGGCGACCCCCGCGCGGACGACCTCGGCGGAGACCCGCTCGATGACCGCGTCGCGGATGAGCACGTCGGCGACGTGGTCCACGAGCGGCCCGTCGAGCAGACCGGTGATCGCGCGCTCGATCAGCGGGCTGCGCACGATGCGGTCCACGGCGATCGCCGTGACCGGCGAGTCGAGCACGCGGTCGAGCGCATCCAGCGCGGCGCGCTCGGCGGACGGCCGCAGCCGCCGGTCGAGCGCGCGTGCCGGGCGCATGGCCTCGCGGGTCACGGAGACGGCGAGGTCCGAGGCTGTGTCAGCGAGGCCCATGTGCCTCTTCTACCGGACCCGGCGCGTCAGCGCACGAACTGCACGACCTCACGCCTCGTGCAGAACCTGCTCCGGGGCGTCGATCTGCTCCGCGGGCTCCTCGGCCGTCGGCACCGAAGCCGCCTTCGGGAGCAGCCTGGCGACGATGAACGCCGCCGCCATGATCCCCGCCATGATCCAGACGACCGTCTGGGTGGACTGGGCGATGTCGACCTTGACCGCGTGCAGGATCGCGTCGGCACCGGAGCCGGCCTGCGACGCGAGGCCTCCGCCGCCACCGGTGTTGCCGCCCGCGGTGATCGAGTGCGCGATGCGGTCGGCCTCGGCCGCCGGGACGCCGTTGCTGCGCAGCGTCGAGCCGACCTGGTCGACGTTGTCGCTGGCGAACAGCGATCCCATGACGGCCAGGCCGAGGCTGGCGCCCAGGTTGCGGATGGTCTGGGTGATGCCGGTGACCTCGCCGTAGCCGGCGCCCGGCGCGCGGTTCAGCGCGTCGGTGCTCACGGGGCCGAGCACGAGCCCGAGCCCGGCGCCCGCGACGACGATCCAGTACCACTGGCCACCGAAGTCCAGGTCGGGGAGCTGCCGGCCCCAGAGGTAGAAGCCGACCGCCGAGACGGCGCAGCCGAGCACGACGGCCGGGCGGGCGCCGCGCTTGTCGAAGATCCGCCCGCCCCACTGCGCCGCGGTGGCGAAGCCGCCGAAGAAGACCAGCAGGAACAGGCCCGCGTTCGTCGCCGAGAAGCCCAGCGCGGCCTGCGCGTAGACGCTGGCGAAGAAGAAGAACGGGACGAACACCGCGGACATCAGCAGGAGGACGGCGTTGTCGACGAAGAACCCGCGGTCCTCGAACAGCCGGACGCGGATGAGCGGCTCGCGCTGGCGCAGCTCGGATGCGACGAACACGACGAGCAGCACGATGCCGACGATGATCGATCCGAGCGTCTTCACGTCCGTCCAGCCCCAGACGCCCGCCTGCTGGAGCCCGAGGACGACGAAGCCCATGCCCGCCGAGATCAGCACGGCGGCGCGGTAGTCGATCGATCCGGGCACACGCGTCTCGGCCGGCTTTGCCTTGAACGTGAGGATGAGCGCGATGATGGCGACGGGGATGTTGATCCAGAAGATCGCGCGCCAGGTCCACTCGGTGAGGTAGCCGCCTGCGAGCGGGCCGACGGCGGTCAGCGCGCCCGTGATGCCGAAGAAGGCGGCCAGGGCGCGACCGCGCTCGGCCAGCGGGAAGGCGGAGACGACGATCCCCAGGGCGGCGGGGAACAGGAGCGCTGCGAACGCGCCCTGCAGGACGCGGAAGATGATCATCCAGGCCTCGCCGATGCTGCCGGTGGGCGTCGCGCCACACAGCGCCGAGCACACTGCGAAGCCGACGATCCCGACGATGACCATGCGTCGATGACCGAGGACGTCGGAGAGCTTGCCGCCGAGCGCGAACAGGGCGGCGAGCGACAGGAGGTAGCCGTTGACGATCCACTGCGCGCCGGTCGAGGAGAGCGAGAGATCCTTCTGCAGATCCGGGATCGCCAGCGCGACGATCGTCTGGTCGATGAACATCATCGCGACCGCGAAGATCATCGCGACGAGGACGAGCTGCTTGTTCGAGGATCCTGCCTGGGGGGCAGCGGATTGCGTTGACATCGGAGGCTCCTGGACGCGAGTTGACGGGTGTTGGTGCAACCATCTCGATTTCGCCGACGCCGTGCCTCCGTATTGCGCTACTGCATCTCGGCGCCCGTCCCTACGTAAGGAGCTCCGTCATGGTCCGAAGGGTCGCCCTCCTCGCCGCACTCGCCTCGCTGGCTGCCGCGGCACCCGCTGCGGCGCAGTCTCAGACGCTCACCGTCACCGAGACCGCCCGCGGCGGCACGAGCGACGTCGTCGACCATCCGCCGAAGTCCCCCAGCGGCGGCGCGGACCGGCAGCTCTCCAAGGACGACACCCTCGTCATCACGAACCCGCTGCGCGACACGTCCAACCGGCCGATCGGGACCGTGCGGGCGAGCTGCGCGATCACGAAGGCCGGCGGGTTCGACAAGGCGGCGGCCGACTGCCTCGGCGTCTTCCAGATGAAGGCCGGGCGGCTCTACGTGACGCTCCCGCTCGACTTCGCCTCGTCGACATCGCACGGCACCGTGCTCGGCGGGACCGGCGCCTACGCGGGCCTGCGCGGCACGTGGACGTCGGTCCAGCATCGGAACGGCAGCTCGACCGACACCTTCACGCTCGCTCCCTGACGTCGCTCCCCAGGGCCACGAACGCGCCGGCGACGCGCGCGACGGTGAGCAGGTCGAGCTCTGAGGCCGACCGCCCCGCCGCGCGCAGCCGGGCCACCATGACCGCGACGACCTCGGGGTCGAGCACCGTGCCGCCGTCGGCGATCTCGCGGACCGACGCGAGGAACTGCGCCGAGTCCGCCATGCGCTGCTTGAGGAGGTAGCCGGTGGCGCGCACGCCGAGCGTCAGCAGCTCGACGGCGTAGCGCACCTGGAGGTGGTGGGAGATGACGAGGACCGGCGTGCCCGGCCTGTCGGCACGGATCGCCCGGACGGCACGCAGACCCTCGTCGCGCTGCGTGGGCGGCATGCGGACGTCGGCGATGACGAGGGCGGGACGGTCGGCCTGCGCGCGCCGCACGAGACCGGGACCGTCGCCTGCCACGCCGACGACCTCGTGCCCGGCGCCCGTCAGCATGCGGGCGAGCGCATCCCTGAGGAGCACCTCGTCCTCCCCGATCACGATGCGCATGCGCGGACGCTACGGAGCCCCCGGGCGTACGGGGTGGACCTGGGACCCCTGCCGCCGGGGGACGCTGGACCCCTCTCGTCAGGCGTTGAGGTAGCGCACGACCGCGAGGACGCGGCGATGGTCGTTGGAGTCGACGTCGAGGCCGAGCGCTGCGTAGATGTGGGAGACGTGCTTGATGACGGCCTTCTCGGACAGCACGAGCTGCTCGGCGATGCCGGCGTTGCTGCGTCCCTCGGCCATGAGGCCGAGCACGTCGCGCTGGCGCGGGGTGAGGTCGGCGAGGGGGCCGGTGCGCGTGCCGCTGATCATGCTGCGCACGACCTCGGGGTCGAGGACCGAGGCACCCGCGCCGACGCGGCGCAGGTCCTCGCAGAACGCATCGCCGTCCGCCACGCGCTGCTTGAGCAGATAGCCGATGCCCGCGGCGTTCTCGCTGCTCTCGACGAGCTCGGTCGCGTAGCGGCCCTGGACGTGCTGCGACAGCACGACGACCGCGATGTGGGGGTGGCTCTCGCGGATCGTGAGCGCAGCCCGCAGCCCCTCGTCCGTCTGACTCGGCGGCATCCGGACGTCGGCGATGACGAGGTCGGGGTCGTGGGCCCGCGCCTTGCGGACGAGGTCCTCGCCGTCGCCCGCGACGCCCGCGACCTCGAACCCGCGGCGCTCGAGCAGGAGCACCAGGCCCTCCCGCAGGAGCGCCTGGTCCTCGCCGATCACGATCCGCACGGCAGCTCCGCGAGGATGAACGTCCCGCCGCCGCGAGGGCTGCTGACGACGAGCCGGCCGTCGAGCGCGTCCACGCGGTCGGCCATGCCGCGCAGCCCGGCCCCGCCGTTGGCCTGCGCGCCGCCCGTGCCGTCGTCGGTGATCTCGACGCGCAGCTCGCCGTCGGCGTGCACCAGCCGCACGTCGACGACGGAGGCCTGCGCGTGCTTGATCGTGTTGGCGAGCGCCTCGGCGACGATGAAGTAGCCGGTGCTCTCGACCGGCCCGGGGAGCGGGCCGCGCGCGCGGTCGAGGTCCAGGGCGACGGGGATCGGGCACCGCGCCGTGAGCTCCTCGACGGCGGCGCAGAGACCGCGCTCGGTGAGCATCGCGGGCATGACGCCCTGCACGAGCCCCCGCAGCTCGGTGATCGCCGTCTGCAGGCCCGCGCCGAGATCGTCCGCGAGCGCCGGATCGCTCTTCACGGCGTCCGCCTGGATCGCGAGCAGGACGAGCCGGCCCTGCAACCCGTCGTGGAGGTCGCGCGCGATCCGCCGCCGCTCGGCGTCGGAGGCCTCCACGGTCCGCGCGAGCGCGCGCTGGAGGCGGTCGCGGCCCGCGCGCAGCTCCGCGGTCAGCTGCTCGTTGTGCAGCGCGATCGCGACGACGCGGCCCGCGGACTCGACGGTCTCGCGGTCGGCGATGAGCGTCGCGTCGTAGTGGATGGCGCCGACACGCCGTCCGCTCAACATCACGTCCACGGACGCCGGCCCCGACCCCGTGGCGAGCGCCTCGTGAGGCGCGAGCACGAGCTCGAGCGACGGATCGCCCAGCGCGTCGGCCAGCGCGCCCTCGAGCGCGGGGCGCGAGCGATCGGCACGCAGCCACGCCGCCAGCTCCTGCAGCTCGCCGGTGCGTGCGAACCCGCCGCGCAGCAGGCCGACGGCGAAGGCGACCGGGACGCCGGCGAGGACCGCCATCTGCGCGACGACGGAGATCTCGACGTCCGGGAAGAGCGCACGGGTCCTCGAGCTGAACGGGACGTAGAGCACGGCGACGATGCCGTAGAGGAAGATCGGCGCGAGGACGCGGCGCTGTGCGGGCACCGCGGCACGCAGCCGGCTGGCGAGGATGACGACGGTGACCGCAACGAGCAGGCCGCCGATCGCCCACTGCGTCCACTGGGCGGCATCGACTATGCCGGGCCGCGCAGCGAGCCGCAGGACGGTCCACGGCGCGTCCGGCCCGCCGACGAACAGGTACTGCGGCGCCTGCACCGCGAGGCAGAGCGCGTACCCCGCCATCACCGTCAACCGGCTCGCCGTCCCGTGCAGCCGGCCGGACGGGAACGCGTGCAGCAGGTGGAACACGAGCGCCAGCGGGAGCGTCGCGAGGATCAGGCCGCCGGCGACGAGCGCCGGCGTCGCCACGTTCCCGAACCCTGCCGCGAGCCAGCTGAGGCCCGCGGCGACCATGATCGCGCCGAGGCGGTTCGAGGGCCGGCGCAGCCACGCGACGATCCCCGCGGCGAGGTAGATCCACGCGCAGATCGCGAAGCAGCAGAGCACCCAGTACGGCGCGCCCGCCGGCAGGCTCAGGATGAGCGCGAGCTGCACGAGCCCGATGACGATCACCGCGGCCGCCAGCTCCGCGAGCGCGACGGCGAGTGTCCGTGACGCCGTGCGGCGGTGCTCCGGGCGGGGCGCGCGGCCTGGTCCCTTCGCCGGACCGGCGTCGATCTCCGGCGCGGAGTCCCCGGTGGGACGCGCTGGGAGTCTCGTCACCGGGAGGGCCATGGGAGTCACCGGGACCCGCGCGCGTGCGCGCTCCCGATGCACGACCTTACGGTTGACTGTGCAACGAGGTCAAGCCGCGCAGCCTGTCGATCTCCTCCAAACCGGATGATGAAGAGCGGGAGGCGGCCCGCCTATCATCGGCGCGTGACCGGGAACAGCACGAGACGGCGATGGCGGTAGCCGTCCACATCACTGCGCACGGGATGTCCAAGGACGACTACGCGCGCGTCATGGGCGAGCTGCAGGCCACGGGCGACGGCGAGCCCGACGGCCGCATCCACCACACCGCGTACGGCGACGACGAGGTCCACATGTTCGAGGTGTGGGATTCGCCGGAGCAGTTCCAGGCGCATCAGGACAAGCGCTTCGCGCTCATCCAGGGTGCGGGTCTCGACGCGGGCATCGTCGACGTGCACCCCGTGCACGCGTACCCGGACTAACCGCCGGGCCGGACCGGGACGTCGAGCGCGTCGTGGTGGCCGGGCCACGTCAGCGCCATGCGCCAGCAGCCCGGCGCCGGCAGGTCGATGCCGGAGGGGCCGGGACCGCCCGGCACGACCCGCGTCACGATCGGCCCGATCCGCGTCGTCCCGCGCATGCGCCACGCGCGGATCCGCAGGTCCCCCTGCGCGACGGGATCGCGCGCGACCCAGAGGATCTTGTTCCGGTGCTTGCGGGAGGGCGACGCCCGCAGCGGATAGTTGAACAGCACGGCGACGATGCGCCCCGAGCGGCCGACGACGTGCGGCACCGACTGGTCGGGCGGCGTGAACCCCCCACGAGCCCACGTCGGCAGGGACCCGCGGTCGACGTGGACGGAGCACGCGGGGACCGTGGCTGCGACGGCATCGGCGCCGGTCGCGAGGGTGGCGGGCCCGAGCACGGCGAGCACCGCGAGAAGGGCCCTCATGTGCGCGGACAACCCTCGTCCTCGTCGTCGCTGGTGCCACCGGCACGGACACGACCGTGCCCGCCACGCTCACCGAACGGCCTGGCCATCGCCTCGCTGACGAGGTCGTAGCGACGCTTCGGCGCCTGCGGCCCACTCGCGTCGCGGATTGCGTGCAGGATCTCTCGGAGTCGTGAGGCGACGGACACGGTCCGAAGGGTGCCACGCGCCTGGGCCGCGGTCACGCCTTGGGCCGCCAGCGCTTCCTCGGGTCCGCGCGGCCACCGCTGAATCGCAGCCCCTCCGACTCCAGGAGCTCGCGGACCTCCCTCGCGTCTGCCGGCAGGCCTCGTCCCGCTGGCTTCCACCCCGGGTTGATCTCGCCGTCACTGTTGAGCACGCGGTGAACCGCGTGCAGCTCGTGTCCGCGGCTGCCGATCCACGACACGATGCCCTGGGCGGCGTTGCTGCCGCGGCCGCCGGCAACCGCGACGTCCCCATACGAGGTCCAGTGCCCCTCTGGCACCGACTCCAGGAACGCGGCCGCGGCGCGCAGGTCGATCTTCGTCACGACCACCTCACGGCAGTGGGGGGAGCAGGATTCGAACCTGCGTAGGCAGAGCCAACGGGTTTACAGCCCGTCTCCTTTAACCACTCGGACATCCCCCCGAGGGACAGCGCAGGATAGCGGGCAAGGACTCCGTCCTTGCGCAGGCAGTTCCACGCCAGCACGACGAGAATCGCCGCGTCGGCGGGAACTGCCGGGCGGGCGAGAGCGCCTCGCCCGGGTCCCTCAGCAGGCGTCTCGGAGGCGCTGCGCCTCGGGCAGCGACTCCAGCTTCTTCAGCGTGTGGTTCTCGATCTGGCGGATGCGCTCGCGGGTCACGTTGAACGCGCGCCCGACCTCCTCCAGCGTCCGCGGGCGGCCGCCGGTCAGGCCGAAGCGCATCTCGATGACCTCGCGCTCGCGCTTGGGCAGCGCCTGCAGCGCGCGGCGCACGTTGTCGCGGCGCAGGTTCTCCGCCGCCAGCTCGTAGGGGGACTCCGCGGTCTGATCCTCGACGAAGTCGCCGAGCTCGGACTCCTCCTCCTCGCCGATCGGCTTCTCGAGCGAGATCGGCTGCTGGCTCATCCGCAGGATGTCGCGGACCTCGCGCGACGAGCACTCGAGCTCGTGGGCGATCTCCTCGGGCGTGGGCTCGCGGCCGAGCGACTGCACGAGCTGACGCTCGACGTGCACGACCTTGTTGAGCTTCTCGACCATGTGGACCGGGATGCGGATGGTCCGCCCCTTGTCCGCGATCGCGCGGGTGACCGCCTGGCGGATCCACCACGTCGCGTACGTGGAGAACTTGTAGCCGCGGCGGTAGTCGAACTTCTCGACCGCGCGGATCAGCCCGAGCGAGCCCTCCTGGATCAGGTCCAGGAACGTGAGCCCGCGGCCCAGGTAGCCCTTCGCGATCGACACGACGAGCCGGAGGTTGGCCTCGACCATGTGCTGCTTGGCCGCCATGTCGCCGCGCTCGATGCGCTTCGCGAGCGAGACCTCCTGCTCCGCCGTCAAGAGCGGTACGCGCCCGATGGAGCGCAGGTAGAGACGCAGCGAGTCCAGGCTCGGCTCGACCGTGAGGTCGATCTCCGGCTTCTTGGGCGTCACGGCGGTCCCCGCGGCGTTCGCCTTGCGGGCCTCGGCCTGCGCCTCGACGCGCGCGGCCTCCGAGGTCGCGGCGCGGCCGTCCGAGCCCACGACGTCGATGCCCTGTTCGGTCAGGTAGCCGTGGAGCTCTTGCAGCTGCTCCTTGGTGACCTCGACCTCTTCCAGCGCGCCGGCGATCTGCTCGAAGGTCAGGAACCCTCGCTCCTGCGCCTCCGCAATAAGTGGACGAAGTTCGTCCAGCTCGTGGATCGGTGCCTCATCCGCGAGCAACATCTCGACCTTGATGGCTCAGCCCCCCTCAGGTTCCGTCCTGATGCAGTGTCATCGAACCATTCGGACCTGCGCATCCTGCGCCCAGTCCCTACCTCTGCCTCGCACACTCGTCCAACTGTGAGTTCGTGCGCTCAAGCACACGGTCGCGCAAGTGTTGCACAGATTTCGGCGTCCACAAGGGGGCCGGACTCGACCGTCTGGCTACCCTCGGGGACCATGACCACCCACCCGCGGGCCCTCCCGGATGTCCAGGCTTCCGCGCCGACCCTCCACGTGAGCCTCTCGCGCGTGGGCGTCACAGGCGTGGAGAAGGTCATCCGGCTGAACCAGGGCGGCGCCGATCGTCTGTTCTCCGCCGAGCTCGAGTGCTTCGTCGACCTCGGGCCGAACCAGAAGGGCGCGCACATGTCGCGCTTCGAGGAGACGGTCAACGACGCGATCGGCGAGGTCGTCCTCGGCGAGGCATCGTTCAGGGCCGAACAGCTCGCGGTGCACATCGCCGAGCTCGTGCGCGGCCGGCAGGACGCGCTGCGGGCCGAGGTCACCATCCGCGCGCGCTACCCGGAGTACAAGCCGGCGCCGGTCTCGGGGATCAACACGCAGGAGATCTACACGCTGCACGGCTCGGCCGCAGCGTCGGAGGCGGGGACGCGCCGGCTCATCGGCGTCGCGGCGCAGGGGATGACGGCATGCCCCTGCGCGCAGGGCCTCGTCGCCGAGAGCGCGCGGGTGCGCCTCATCGAGGAGGGCTTCGACGATGATCAGATCGCGCTGATCCTCGAGGCCGTCCCGGTCGCGACGCACAACCAGCGGGGCCTCGGCACGCTCATGATCGGCTGCCCGGAGGACTGCGACACCGACATCGACGCGCGCGAGCTGCTCGCGATCGTCGAGGAGTCGATGTCGTCGGAGATCTACGAGCTCATGAAGCGATCCGACGAGGGCGCTGTCGTCGAGAAGGCCCACCGGCGCCCGCGGTTCGTCGAGGACTGCGTGCGCGAGTCGCTGCGCGGCGTGCTCGAGGGCCTCCCGGACCTGACCGACCGCCACTACGTCTTCGCCCGCCAGGAGAACCTCGAGACGATCCACCAGCACAACGTCGTCGCCGAGCGCTTCGGGCTGCTCGGCGAGCTGCGCCACGAGGTGCAGACCGGCGAGCACGTCCCGCACCACATCGGCGTGCGGGAGTGGCTCGACGGGGCGACGCGCTAGGGAACCAGCACCGCGGCGCAGGGCGCAACCGGCACGGCGGGCGTGACGACCGGCACGGGCATCGGCACCGGCCGCGCACGGCGTCGGCTCGGCGCCCGGGGCACCGTCGCCACCGGCGGAGCCACGACGATCGCACCCACGCGGCAGCCGTTCGGCTCCGGCGTGATCCGCACGACGCTCGCGTACCGCGTCGCGCAGGCGCTGCGCCCCGGGCGCAGCAGGAGCCGCGGCACGGGCTGCACGTGCGGCGTCCCGTCGCCGCCGGTCCAGACGACGTAGCGCTGCCCGGGGTCGCGCGGGGTCGGGACCACGAAGGCATAGCCGTTGTCGCTGACGTCGGCGCGCACCGCGGTGCCGTCGGGCGCGGTGAGATACGCGGCCGCGACCCCGTCGGGCACGACGCCGCTCACGCCCAGCATGTCGTGACCCGGGCCGGCACAGGCGTCGACGCTCACCGCGCCACGCCCGCGGACGAGGTCGGGGAGCGGCGCTCCGCCGCCGGCGGGCGCGCCGCCCGTCGCGACGACCACCACGCCCTCCCCCGCGCTCGCCCCCGGGACGCACGGCTCCGGGACGATCCAGGCCTTCCCGCCGTCGGGCGTCGAGCGCAGGAGCCGGACGCTCGCCGCGTCCACGGGAGCGAGACCGCGGGCCTTCAGGAGCCGCTGCACCGTCTCGGGCAGCGCGTCCTGGGCCTGCGCCGGCCGGCGCAGGACGCCGAGCGCACCGAGCAGCGCCTGGCTCGGCGCCGCACCGGGCGGGCGCGCGCAGGCGGCCGGTGACACCGGCAGCACCGGCGGAACCGGCCGCGGCGTGGGCGGCGTGCGCGGCGACACGGCTGCACCTGCCGCGGCAGGCACGGCCAGCAGCAGCGCTGCGAGGCCGAGCGACGAGGCTCTGCGGATCATCCCCTGGGTCCCTCCTGTCATGGCGAGCACCGCCCGCCCTCGCATCGCAGGACGTCCTCGCCCCGCTCGTCGGTCGCCGTCACGCCGAGCACCTCCGGCGCGCCCGGCACCGAGGCCACCAGCACCCGCATGCCGCCCGGCAGACGCGCGCTCGCGAGCGCGCGCGGGTCCGTCGGCAGCGCCGCGAAGCGCCGCGACGACCGGGCGCCCGTCTCCGACAGCGACACCGTCACCTGACGGGCGGACGCGGGCAACGCGCCGAAGATCCAGCTCGTCCCGGTCTGCGGGTCGAAGTACGTGTGGATGCGCCGCGCCGCGAGGACCGCGGGCGCGGCGCCGTCGCAGCGCGCGCCCGCCCCACCGCCGGGCACGGTCAGGAAGACGCCCACGACGCGGTCGCCTCGGTAATCGCAGGTGGACGCGCTGAGCTTCCAGTCGTCACCGCGCGCGACGTAGACAGCGTTGCCGGCACGGGTCGGGTCCTGCGCGCCCGGTGCCCGCAACTGCGCCGGGAGCGCCGGCGGCTTGGGGGCGAACAGCACGTCCTGCGTCGCCACCGCGGTCGGGACGAGCGCGAGGACCACCGCGAGGCCGATGGCGGCACCGCGCCGCGCCGGGAGCAGCCGCCGCCACAGCGGTCGCGCGCGCCGCCGCGCCCAGGCCCGCTCGACGCCGATGCCGAGCTCCTCGAGCACCTGGTCGGGATCGCGCGCGCTCATGTCGCCGCCACCGGCCGCAGGTCGTCGAGCGCGACGGCGAGGAGGCGCAGCCCGCGCGAGACGCGCGCCCGCGCCGTCGCCTCGGTGACGCCGAGGCGCGCGGCGACGACCGGGTAGTCGAGCTCCTCGACGACCCGCAGGCGCACCGCCTCGCGCTGCTCCTCGGAGAGCTCCTCCAGCGCGCCCGCGAGCGCCGCACGCAGCGAGCCGAGATCGGCGAGCTCCTCGATCCGCCGCAGCTCCTCGGGCTCGAGGAGCGGCGGCTCCGCGCCGAGGCGGCGCAGCGCCCGGCGCTCGGCGTGCCCACGGCGCAGCGCGTCGCCGAGCACGTTGCGAGCGATGCCCCACGTCCACGCCGCGACGGCCTCGTCGTCGGCCGGATCGCCGGTGAACCGCCGGCGCGAGGCGAGCGCCCGCGCGTACGTCTCGCCCACGAGGTCGACGGCGAGTTGCGCGTCGTACGTGCGGCGCGTCAGCCAGACGAGCAACCGGCGCCCGTCGCGCCGGTACGCGGCGGCGAGCTCCTCGTCGCTGAGATCTCGTCGCCGCATGCACCCATCTTCGGACGAGGGCGCGAGGCTGTGACCGTCAGGGCTTCAGGCGCCGCCCGGTCGCGAAGAGCCAGGAGCTCCAGCCGACCGTGATCGCGGCCATCGCGCCGAGCACGAGCAGCGCGATCCCGATCGCGACGTCGCTCGTCCCGAGGAAGCCGTAGCGGACGGTCTGCACGAGGTAGAAGATCGGGTTCGCGTGGGAGAGCTCGTGCCACGGCGACGGGAGCACGTCGACGGAGTAGAAGACGCCGCCCAGGAACGTCAGCGGCAGGATGATGAGGTTGTTCACGAAGCCCGTGAAGTCCCACGACGTCGCGTAGATCCCGACGATCACGCCCAGGCTCGAGAACAGCGCGAGGGTCAGCGCCACGGCGAGCGCCAGCTCGGCCGGCTGCCGGATCGGGACCGACGTCACCGGGATCGCGAGCGCCGTGAGCGAGATGCCGATGAGCAGGGCGCGCACGACCCCGCCGAGCGACAGGCCGAGGTTGATCTCCCACGCCCGCATCGGCGCGGCGAGGATGTCGTTGATGAAGCGGTCGAAGCGCGCGCCGAACACGGATGCCGCGTTGTTGGAGTACGCGGCCTGCGCCATCGCCATCGTGACCAGGCCCGGCACGATGAAGACCTGGTACTCGACGCCGTCGACGTGCTTGATGCGGCCGCCGAGCGAGAGCCCGAAGACGAGGATGAAGAGGAACGACGACGCGACCGGCGCGAGGATCGTCTGGGTCCACAGCTTGAGGACGCGCAGCACCTCGCGCCCGGCCAGGGCCGTGAGCGCGGTGCTCAAGCCATCGCCTTCACGTAGACGTCCTGGAGGGTGTCCGCGTCGTAGGCGTCGCGCAGCCCCTGCGCGCTGTCACGGGCCAGCAGGGTCCCGTCGCGCAGCAGCGCGATCTCGTCGCAGAGCTCCTCGGCCTCCTCGAGGTAGTGCGTCGTGAGGAGGATCGTCGTGCCGGTGTCGTGCAGGCGCCGGATGTAGCTCCAGAGCTCCTGGCGCAGCTCGAAGTCGACGCCCGCCGTCGGCTCGTCGAGGATCACGAGGCGCGGCTCGTGCATGAGCGCGCGGGCGAGCAGGAGCCGGCGTCGCATGCCGCCCGACAGCCTCGGCGCGCGCGTGCCGGCCTTCGCGCGCAGGTCGAAGACCTCCATCATCTCGGCGGCGCGCTTGGCCGCCTGGGCGCGCGACATCCCGTAGTAGCCGCCGTGGTAGACGAGCGTCTCGCGCACGTCGAGGAAGCGGTCGAGGTTGACGTCCTGCTCGGCGAGGCCGACCGCCCGGCGCGCGTCCATCGTCGAGTGGGACTCGCCGAACACGTCGATCTCGCCCTCCGTCACGCGGATGAGGTTGCAGACCGCGGAGATCAGCGTGGTCTTGCCCGCGCCGTTGGGTCCGAGCAGCCCGAAGAACGCGCCGTCGGCGATCTCGAGGTCGAGGCCGTCGAGGGCGAGGAAGCCGTCGTCGTAGCGCTTGACGAGGCCGCGGACATGCAGGGCTGGGACAGGCACCGGCGATCGAACCTAGCGCTGCTGGGCATGCCCTACGCTGCCCCGACCATGCCTCTCGTCCCAACCGTGATCCAGCGCACCGGCCGCGGCGACCGTGAGTACGACATCTTCTCGCGGCTGCTCAACGAGCGCATCATCTTCCTCGGGCAGGCGGTCGACGATCAGATCGCCAACCTCATCGTGGCCCAGCTCCTGCACCTGGAGTCCTCGGATCCCGACAAGGACATCTCGATCTACATCAACTCGCCCGGCGGCTCGATCTACGCCGGCCTCGCGATCTACGACACGATGCAGTTCATCAAGCCCGACGTGTCGACGATCTGCTGCGGGATCGCCATGTCGATGGGCTCGCTGCTGCTGGCGGGCGGCGCCGCGGGCAAGCGCATGTCGCTGCCCAACAGCCGGATCCTGATCCATCAGCCCTCCGGCGGCTTCGAGGGGCAGGCGACGGACATCGAGATCCACGCCACCGAGATCCTCAAGACGCGCCGGCGGATCGACGCGATCTACGCGAAGCACACGGGCAAGCCGGAGGAGGAGGTGCGCCACGACATGGAGCGCGACCGCTTCTTCAAGCCCGAAGAGGCTGCCGAATACGGCCTCATCGACCGGGTCATCTCCTCGCACTGACCTCGAACGACGCGTGGACCTCGCCCTGGGTGCTCGTCACCCAGGTGCGGTCCCCGTCGCGCAGCACCGCCGCCGGGCCCGCGACCGCGGGCGCGCGGTGCTCGGCCTCCACGACGCACGCCGCCGGGATCGCGGGACCTTCCTCGAGCGCCTCCCAGTAGACGGCGTTGTTGACGTGGGCGGCCACGTCGACGTCGGCCGCGCGGAACGTCCACGGCAGGCGCGTCGCCCCGTCGGGAGGCGGCGGGTGGCGCAGGCGGTGGTCCGGGCGGTCCGGGCCGGCCGACGGTCCGTAGATCTCCCGGAAGCGCTCCCCGAGCCGGGCGGGCACGCCGGTCACCGGGTCGAGATGGGCCCAGACGGCGACCGCCTCGGCCGCGCCGCCGCGGTCGCCCACGACGGTCGTGCGCCGCTCCGCGGTCCGCGGCCCGATGCCGCTGCACCACGTGCACAGCGCGACGCGCTCGCCCAGCACGGGCATGCGCGCGACGTCCAGCCGGGTCCGGCGCACGACCCACGCGCCGTCCTCCAGGCCGGCGTCGAGGACGTCGCCGAACGCGACGTCCTGCAGCCACCGCGCGACCGCCTCGAGCCGCGCACGGCCCGACGGCCCGGCGTCGGAGACGCCGACCGTCAGCGCACCGCGATGACGCCGGGGGTCCAGCTCAGACGACGGGGTGCTCGATCGCGCCGAGGCCCTCGATCTCGATGCGCACGACGTCGCCCGGGTTCAGCAGGCCGGGCGGGTCCATGTACACGCCGACGCCCGCGGGCGTGCCGGTGAGGATGAGGTCCCCGGGCATGAGCGAGCACGTCTCGGTGATGAACGAGATGAGCTTGTCGATGCCGAAGATGAGGTCGGACGTCGAGCCGTCCTGGCGCAGGTCGCCGTTGACCCAGGTGCGCAGGCGCAGGTTCTCGGCGTCGTCGATCTCGTCGGGCGTCGTGATCCACGGGCCCCAGGGGCAGAACGTGTCGGCGCCCTTGCCGCGCACCCACTGCGCCTCGCTGCGCTGCAGGTCGCGCGCGCTGACGTCGTTGGCCACCGCGTAGCCGGCGACCTTGTGGTCCGCGCCCATGACGACTGCGAGCTCGCCCTCGTAGTCGAGCTTCTCCGTCACCGCCGGCTTCTTGACCGGGCCGGACGGCGGCACGCTCGCCGCGGGCAGCTTCACGAAGACGATCGGCTTCTCCGGCGGCTCGTCGGCCACCTCGCCCTCGTCGATGTGGGCCTTGTAGTTCAGGCCGATCGCCAGGATCGCCCGCGGCTCGGGGACCGGCGCGAGCAGCGCGACGTCGGCGAGCGGATAGCTGTCGCCGGTCGCAGGTGAGAGGTCGCCGGAGGCGAGCCGGTCGCGCACGGTGGACCCGTCGCCGAAGGCGATCGCCTGGTCGTCGCGGGCTTCGCCGGCGACGGGCGCGTCGGCTCCAGGTGGAAGGAAGGTGATGAGGCGCATGCCCGCGCGATACTGCCAGGTTGCTCGCACAACTGGCGCCACGGGGTCGTCTCGTGGGAGGGTCCTGCGTCCTCATGCGTCTCGCGACGACCGACTCCGTCCCCTCGGGCACCGCGCTCGCGCGCGACGTCGTCGTCGCGCCCGCATCGGGTCCGCTGCTGCGCCAGGGCGTCGTGCTGACCGACGGCATGCGGTCCGCGCTCATGACGAACGGCGTGACGCGGATCTGGGTCGACGACGAGCTGGGCGAGGGGATCGATCCCAGCGGGATCATGGGCGAGCTGCTGCGGCGCGACGTGCTCACCGCGGTCGCCGGGATGCACGGCGAGGCGCGTCAGGCGCTCACGCGCGGGGGGCGGCTGGACGGGCGCACCGTCGAGGCGCTCGGCGGCTGGGCGGCGCGGATCGCCGACGACGTCGTGGATCGCGGCGGTGGCGTGCACGATCTGCTGGACCTCGCGCCCGCGCCGCACTACCTCGTCCACCACGCGGTCGACAGCGCGGCGCTCGGGATGCTGGTCGCCGCGCGGCACATGACGGCGGTCGGATGGCGGCAGGGCTCCGCGACCCCCGTGCGTCACGACGCGCCGCGGTCGGAGCTCGCCCGCATCGGCCTCGGCCTCCTGCTCTGCGACGTCGGCATGCAGACGCTCCCCCGCGCCGTGCTCGAGGACTCCAGCCCGCTCGACGAGGCCGGCTGGGAGCAGGTCCGCAGGCACCCGGTGACGGGCGCGGAGCTGCTGGGGACGAACACGTCGTTCGTCCTGAAGGGGATCGTCCGCGGCCACCACGAGCGCTGGGACGGCTCCGGCTACCCGGACGCGATGGCGGGCGACGCCATCCACTATCTCGCGCGGATCGCTGCCGTCGCGGACGCGTACGACGCCATGACCGCCGAGCGGCCCCACCGACCTGCGATGTCACCTGCCGACGCCTGGTCGGCGATCGTCGCCGGCGCGGGGACGGCGTTCGATCCCGGCGTCGTCGCGGCGTTCCGCGAGGTCGTCGCCCAGCACCCACCGGGGACCGAGGTGACGCTGCCCGACGGGCGCACCGCGGTCGTGGCCGACGTCTCCCTCCACGCGCCATCCAGGCCGACCGTCCGCGTCCACGAGGGCGCAGGCATCGCCGAGCTGGTCGTCGACCTCTAGCCCGCGAGCTCGAGCAACTCGGCGCGCACGGCCGCGTCGGCGCGCTCCGCGTCGGCGTCCACCCAGCGCCAGCGGACGCCCTCCTCGATGACGAACGTCGGCCGGCCGTGGTCCTGCAGCTCGTCGACGTCGAGCGCGATCGCCGCGACGCCGTCCGACGTGCGCATCGGGTCCGCGACGACGGTCGCGCGGCCGTGCGCCGTGACCGCGACGTCGCCGCCGGCCAGGATCGTGAGCGCGACCCGGGGCTGGGCGCGCAGGAGCTCGAGCGACCGGCGCCGCAGCGCCAGCGCGAGCAGCAGGCGGCGCGGGCCGGCGCGGACGGCGGTGGAGACCGGGATCGCGTGCGGCGCGTCGCCGATCGTGGACAGGATCGCGACGTTCCCGTCCTCCCACTCGGGCAGCTCGTCCATGTGCACCTCCGATCCCCGCCGGGATCCGAGCCGAAACGGTCAAGGACCGGGGCCCGACGGCCGACATCTCCCCTGGACCGATGCGCAAGGGCGATCACCCGACCCCCGCCGTGTTGAACGTCGACGGCCTCGGCGGCGTCACCGTGCACGTCGTGGCGTCCGCGCCGGGCGCGCACGCGCTCGCCGTGCCCGCGGCCCCGGTCCCCGTCCGTCAGCTGCACCGCCTCCCCGCGACCCTGCGCCGCGAGGGCACGTCCTCCACGCGCGGCCTGCTCGTCGCCGTCGCCGCGGTCGGCGGCGGCCTGCATCCGTCGCGCCTGGACTTCGTCGAGGACGTCGCCGTGGTCGCCGCGCCGGAGGCGCTCGACGAGGCCGTCGCGCGCGCGCCCGACCACCAGCGCCGCTCCGCCGTGCGCGTGGAGACCGTCCTGCCCTACACGTTCGGCGCCGTCATCGCCGATCGCGACTGGGGCGCCGGCTTCACGGTCGACCTGAGCATCGGCGGCGCGCTCGTACAGGGCATCGAGGCCGGCCTGCCCGGCGACCGGCTGCGCGGCCGGCTCACGCTCCCGTCGCTCGGCGAGCCCGTGCGCGCCCAGCTCCGCGTGCTCCGCGTGACCGCCGACGGGCACCGCGCCGTCCAGGTCGACTCGATCCACGAGCGCGACCGCGATCGCGTGTCGCGCTACATCGCCGAGCGCCAGCGCGAGCTGCTGCGCATGCGGCGCGCCGCCTGACGCCGCGGCGCCCGATCCGGAGGTATGCTCGTGGCGATGACGGTCATCGCAATGAGCCACGCGCTGCGGGACACGCTGGGCCTGGTCGGGATCTTCTTCATCGTGTTCCCGCTCATCGCCCAGGGGCTGATCGCGTTCGCGGTCGCGCAGGGCCTCGGCGAGCGCGCGGAGAACGAGAAGCTCAAGGGCCGCTGGGGCCGCAAGGCCGTCGAGGCGCAGGAGGCCGAGCGTCGCCTCTAGCGTCGACGCCCCCACGCTGACCGAGCAGGTCATCGCGTGGCGGCGCCATCTGCACCGTCGTCCCGAGCTCTCCTACGAGGAGCGCGAGACCGCGCGCTTCATCGCCGAGACGCTCGAGGGGTTCGGCGGGCTGGAGGTCACGCGCCCGTCGGACACGAGCGTCGTCGCCCACCTGCGGACCGGCCGCCCTGGCCGCACCCTCGCGCTGCGCTCCGACATCGACGCGCTGCCGATCCACGAGGAGAGCGGCGTGGAGTTCGCCTCCGAGCGCGACGGCGTCATGCACGCCTGCGGGCACGACGGCCACACCGCGATGCTGCTCGGCGCCGCGCAGGAGCTGGCCTCGCGCGCCGACGAGCTCGACGGCGAGCTGCGGTTCCTCTTCCAGCCCGCCGAGGAGCGCCCGCCCGGCGGCGCGATCGAGCTCGTGCGGGCCGGCGCGCTGGACGGCGTCGACCTCGTCGTCGGCTGCCACCTCTGGACGCCGCTGCCGGTCGGGCAGCTCGCCGCGTGGGCCGGTCCCGCGATGGCGGCGTCGGACTTCTTCACGCTCGCCATCACCGGCGACGGCGGGCACGCGGCGCTGCCGCACACCGCCGTCGACACCGTCGCGATCGCGGCGCAGGTCATCACGAACCTGCAGCACGTCGTCTCGCGTCGCACGGATCCGCTGGAGAGCGCGGTGCTCTCGGTGAGCACGTTCCACGCGGGCGATGCGGCGAACGTCCTGCCCGGCCGCGCCGAGCTCACCGGCACCGTCCGCACGTTCGATCCGGAGCTGCGCACGCGGATGCCCGAGCTGCTGGAGACCGTGGTCCGCGGCATCACGCAGGCGCACGGCGCCGACTACGAGCTCGACTACACGTACGGCTACGCGCCGGTGGTCAACGATCCGGCGGTGACCGAGCTCGTCAGCGACGCGCTGCACGCGACCGAGGGCGGCGACGTCGTGGAGATGGCGCCGCTCATGGGCGGCGACGACTTCTCCGAGTACCTGACCGAGGCCCCCGGGTGCTACTTCTTCGTCGGGGCCGGCAGCGAGGAGGCGGTCGCGACGTACCCGCACCACCACCCCCGCTTCCGCATCGACGAGCGCGCGCTGGCCGTCGGCACGCGCGCACACGTGCAGACGGCCCTGCGCGTCCTGGGCCGGGCCCAGGCCTAGGCCGGAACCGGCGCCGACCTGAAGTTCGGCGCGACGTCGCGCGCGAACAGCTCCATCGTCCGCACGACCCGCTCGTGCGGCGTGTCGCCGATGCACATGAGCGCCATGATCTGGCCGAAGCCGAGCTCGCCCTGCAGGCGCTGGACCTGCTCGTTGACGCTCTCGGGGCTGCCGACGATGACCATCCCGGCGTCGACGAGGTCCTCGTAGGACATCTGGCCGAAGCTCTTGCGCGGGCCGGCGTTCAGCATCCCGCGCAGCGAGGACTCCGACATGTAGCCGGGGGGCAGGACGATCTCCAGGCCCTGCTTGAGCCCCTTGTGGAAGAGGAACTCCACGTAGGCCTTGGCCTCGCGGTGCGCCTGCTCGTGGGTCTCGGCGACGTAGATCGGGATCGCGAAGGCGATCTTCTCCGGGTCGGGCTCGTAGCCGAGCTCGCCGGCCGCCGCGCGGTACCCGTCGAACCACCCCTTCACGACGGGCGTCGGGGCGTACACGCTCATGAACGTGTAGCGCTTCTCCGCGCAGTACTTCATGGTCTCGCGGCTGCCGGCGCCCGGGATGTAGATGTCCGGGTGCGGATCCTGCAGCGGGCGCGGCCAGACGTTGACGTAGCGGAACTCGTAGTGCTTGCCCCACCACTCGAACGGCTCCGTCGACGTCCATGCCTTGATGATCAGGTCGTGGGCCTCGTTGAAGCGCTCGCGGGAGTGCACGGGGCTGAGCCCGTGGTTGAAGTACTCCCAGCCGATCCCGCGCACGAAGCCCGACACGACGCGACCTCGAGAGAGGTGGTCGAGCATCGCGATCTCCTCGGCGACCCGCAGCGGGTACTGGTGCAGCCCGATCGCGTTGCCGAGGACCATGACCTTCGCGTTCTTCGTCCGGCGGGCGAGCGCGGCGGCCATGATGTTCGGCGCCGGCATCATCCCGTAGGCCGACTGGTGGTGCTCGTTGACGCAGATGCCGTCGTAGCCGAGCTCGTCGGCGTACTCGAGCTCGTCGAGGTAGCGGTTGTAGACCTCGACGCCGACCTGGGGGTCGAACTGCCCGCTGGGGTACGTCAGCGAGGGCGTGGCGAAGCGCTCGTCGAAGTCCTCGGGCAGCGTCGGGTACGGCATGAGGTGGAAGAAGTTGAACTTCATCGAGACCCTCCGTTCGCGAAGGCGAGCACCGCGGCGGTGATCTCCTCGGGCTTCTCGCCGTAGAGCGCGTGGCCGCAATCCTCGACGACCTCGAGGCGCGCGTCCGCGATGCGCTCGACGTACCGCTCCGCGTGCGCGCGCGGGATGACCTTGTCGTCGTCGGGCCAGAGCACGAGCGTGGGCGACGTGACGCGGTAGAGCCGCCGCTCGAGCTTGGGGTCGTTGAGGAACGGCCGCCAGGCGTAGCGGGCGAACGCCGTGTTGTTGCGGTAGATCCGCATGATGTCGTCGACGCTCGGCTCGGCCGGGAACAGGCCCTCGGCGGCGGCCGGGTCGTGGAAGAGCGTCGCGACGATGCGCTCCGGCGGCACGATGAACAGGTCGGCCGGCGGGGCCTCGGGCATGCGCAGGCCCGCGGGGCTCAGCAGGACGAGCTTGGCGACCCGGTGCGGCGAGTGGACGGCGAGCTCCGCGGCGATCCAGCCGCCCAGCGACGCGCCGACGACGACCGCCTGCTCGATGCCGAGCTGGTCGAGGAGCCGCAGGTAGTGGTAGACGAGGTCGTCCACGCCCTCCATCTCGTCGGTCTGCTCGGACTCGTCGAAGCCCGGGTGATCGGGCGCGAGGACGTCGAAGTGGCGGCTCAGGCCGTCGAGGAACGGCGTCCAGCCGCCGCCTCCGGCAGCGTGCAGGAACAGCAGCGCAGGACCGGAACCCGCCCGCAGCAGCCGAATCTCCCCCGCCCCGACCTGCAACCGCTCGGTGCGTACGTCGACGCCCGGCTCAGATGCACTGGTGGTCATACCGGCCGACGATAGACATCCGCGGGCGCGCACGCGGCCCGCGCCCGGGGCAGGACTGCCCCCGGACGCGAGCCCTCTGCGCGTGACCTACCTGGCCTTCAGCAGGGAGGTCAGCCACGCCGGTGAGACCGGCGCGGCGGTGGCGGCGGCCGCCGTTGCAGGGGCGGCCGCAGTCGTGGCGAGCGGCGTCGCCGCCGGCGCCGACGTGGCGGCGGGCGCGAGAGGCGTCGCGGACGCCGCCGCGACGGTCACCGCGGCCTGCACGGGCTCCGGCTTGCGCTCACGCGCCGCGGCGGCCTGCTCCCACATCGCCTTCTGTGGCATGGGATGACCCCACGGCTCGGCCGCGAGCGCCTCGGCGAGCGCGGGGGCGACCGGATCCGGCGTGACGAACGAATGCCCGCTCGCCGGCGGCGGCGTGTACGCGTTCACGCCTGGGTCCGGGTGCGGGGCGAACGACGCAGCCGGCTCGCGCTCGCGCGCGAGACCTGCGTGTTCCTCCTGCGCCTGGCGCTGGGTTTGGATGGACTCGACCGGCCGCAGACGCGCGGGCGTGCTGGCTGCGACCGCGTCGATGCGTGCTTGCATCGTCGCTCATCAGCTCCTTGCTTTGAGATGTGCCTTCCTTGGCCCCTGGACCGTTGTCCGACCCAGGTTCAAGAAGTGTCGGCGCCTGCCGAATCAACCTGACAGCGAGTGCGGGGACCTGGACGTTCGGTCCCCAACCATGCGCGTGCAACCATGTGGGGGATGACCTCCATCGATGTCACGCACTTCTCGGACCCGTGCTGCCCGTGGGCGTACTCCTCGTCCCCGTTCCTGGCAGTGCTGCGCTGGCGCTACGGCGCCCAGCTGAACTGGCGTCACGTGATGATCGGCCTGACGGAGAAGGCCGAGCAGTACGAGGCGCGCGGCTACACGCCGACGCGCCAGGCGCACGGCTTCTCGGACTTCCGCAAGCGCGGGATGCCGTTCTCGACCGCGGTGAAGACCCGCGTGTCGGGGACGTCGCGCGCCTGCCGCGCCGTCGTCGCCACCCGGCTGACGGCGCCCGAGCTCGAGCTCACGGCGTTCCGGGCGATCCAGTTCGGCCAGTTCACGGGCGGCCTGCCCATGGACGAGGACGAGGCGATCCTCACCGCGCTGCGGTGGGCGGAGGGCCTCGACCCGCAGGAGATCGTCTCGATGATCGACGCTCCCGAGGTCGTCGAGGCCTACGAGGCCGACCGCGCCGAGTCGCGCACCGCCGAGGGCGGCCCGACGGAGGCGCAGGGCCGCTCGGCGAACTCCGACGGCAAGGTCCGCTTCACGGCGCCGTCGCTGATCTTCCGGCAGGGCGACCGGTCGCTCGAGGCGGGCGGCTTCCAGCAGTACGACGCCTACGACGTCTGCATCGCCAACATCGACCCGACGCTCGAGCGCCGCGATCCGGCGCAGCCGGGCGACGACATCGCCGAGCTCATCGCGTCCGAGCCCTGGGGGCTCACGACGCGCGAGGTGGCGCAGGTCATGGCGGGGCGCAACGACGCGCCGGACGACGTCGCGGCGGAGGACGCCCTCATCGACGCGCTCTCCGACGGTGGCGTGCGGCGCGACGACCTCGGCAACGGGGCGCTGTGGCGTCCGGCCGGCGGCGGCGCCGAGGGAGCGCTGGCGGGGCGGTCGGCGGCGACCGCCGGGGCGCGCTAAGGAGGGGGCACGGTCGGGCAGACTCCGGGTCGTGGACCTCGAGCTCCGTCCGATCCGATCCGGCGACGGGTCCGTCCTGCACGGGCTCGTCGCCCATCCCGAGGTCTGGGAGTGGCTCACACCGGCGGGCTCGCGCGGGCCGGCGGCGCTCGCGCAGTGCGCGGCGTGGGCACGCCGCGACGCGGCGCACTGGGAGCTGCACGGCTTCGGGAAGTGGCTGGCGTTCGAGGACGGCACGCCCGTCGGCCGCGGCGGGCTGAACGTCACGTTCCTCGACGGGCGCCCCGAGGTCGAGGTCGGCTGGGCGGTCGGGCGCGAGAACTGGGGCCGCGGGATCGCGACCGAGATCGCACGGGCGTCGCTCGACGAGGCGGGCCGGCTCGGCCTGCGGGGCGTCGTGGCGTTCTCGCGCCCGGAGAACCACGCCTCGCTGCGCGTGATCGAGAAGTCGGGGCTGGCACGCGAGCGCGAGCTCGACCACGCCGGCCGGCCGCACATCCTGTTCCGCGCGGAGGCGCACGCGTGACCTACGCCGAGTGGGCGCCCCCACCCTGGGTCGCGGGGTCCGCCGCCTGCATGTGGAGCACGCTGGCGACCGGCCGCGGCGGGGTCCTCCCCGACGCGTGCGTGGACCTCATCCACATCGAAGGGCGCGGGACGTTCGTCGCCGGGCCCGACACCCGCCCGGGGCCGCCGGCGACCGGTCCGGTCGCCGGCCTGCGCGTGCGCCCCGGTCACGCCGCGGCGGTGCTCGGCGTCCCCGCCGCCGAGCTGCGCGACAGCCGCGTCGCCATCGAGGACATCTGGGGACGCGAGGGCGCCGAGCTGTCGCGCCGCCTCGACGAGGCGCCGGACCGGCATGCGCTGCTCGCGCAGACGGTCGCGCGCCGCGTCGCGGCGGCCGACCCGATCGCGCTCGGCGCGGTCGCCCTGCTCGCGCGCGATCCGGGACGCCGCGTCGCCGACCTCGCGGCCGAGCTCGCCGTGAGCGAGCGCCACCTCCTGCGGCGCGTCCGCGCGGCGGTGGGCTACGGCCCCAAGACGCTGACGCGCGTCCTGCGCTTCCAGCGGCTGCTGGCGCTCGCCGAGGTCGGCGCCGGCTCGCTCGCGGAGCTCGCGCTCGAGGCGGGCTACGCGGACCAGCCGCACATGACCGGCGAGGTGCGTCGGCTCGCGGGCGCACCGCCCACCGCCGTGCTCGGCATCGCGCGCGCACGCGGGGATGCGGCTCTCGTCCGTTCCCTCCAAGACGGGCGGTCGCTCGCGGCGTAGCGTCCGGGCGCATGTTCCTCGGACTGCGCACCGTCATCTATCCCGCGCCGGACCTCGCCGCCTCCAAGGCGTGGTACACGGCGCTCCTCGGCGTCGAGCCGTACTTCGACGAGCCCTTCTATGTCGGCTTCGACGTCGGCGGCTACGAGCTGGGGCTGAACCCGGACAACGAGGTCGCCGAGACGTACTGGGGCGTCACGGAGATCGAGGCCTCGCACGCGGGCCTGCTCGCTGCGGGCGCGGCCCCGCGATCGCCGGTGACCGAGGTGGGCGGCGGCATCCGCGTCGCGACCGTGGTCGAGCCTGGCGGCGCGGTGCTCGGCATCATCGAGAACCCCAACTTCCGCGGGGGCAGCTGACCCGTAGGATCGCCACATGCCCGCCCAGCAGACGAAGTTCCTCCTGTCCGAGGATGCGATCCCGACGCACTGGGTGAACATGAACCCGGACATCCCCGGCGCCCAGATCCCGCCGCTGAACCCGCAGACGAAGGAGCCGGCGGGGCCGGCCGACCTCGGCGCGATCTTCCCGATGGAGCTCATCCTCCAGGAGGTCTCGCCCGAGCCGCTCATCGAGATCCCGGAGGCCGTCCGCGAGGCGTACAAGCTCTGGCGCCCGACGCCGCTGTACCGCGCCCGGCGCCTCGAGGAGGCGCTCGGGACGCCGGCGCGCATCTACTACAAGTACGAGGGCGTCTCGCCGGCGGGCTCGCACAAGCCGAACTCGGCCGTGCCGCAGGCGTACGCGAACAAGCAGGCCGGGATCGACAAGCTCGTGACCGAGACGGGCGCCGGCCAGTGGGGCTCCTCGCTCGCCTTCGCGTGCAGCCTGTTCGGGCTGGACCTCGAGGTCTTCATGGTCGGCTCCTCCTACGACCAGAAGCCCTACCGCCGCTCGATGATGGAGACGTGGGGCGCGACGGTGCACCGCTCCCCGAGCGACCGGACGCAGAGCGGGCTCTCCAACTCGTCGCACCCCACCGGCTCGCTGGGCATCGCGATCTCCGAGGCGGTCGAGATCGCCGCGCAGTCCGCCGACACGAACTACGCGCTGGGCTCGGTGCTCAACCACGTGCTGCTGCACCAGACGGTGATCGGGCAGGAGACGATCGCCCAGATGCAGCTGGCGGAGGACGAGCCGGACGTCATCATCGGATGCGTCGGCGGCGGCTCGAACTTCGGCGGCCTCGTCTTCCCCTGGCTGCGACGGGCGACCCAGCAGGGCTTCGCGACGCGCTTCCTCGCCGCCGAGCCCGCGGCCTGCCCGACCCTGACGAAGGGCGTCTACGCCTACGACTACGGCGACACGGCCGGGCTCACGCCGCTCATGCCGATGTACACGCTCGGCCACGACTTCGTCCCGCCGCCGGTCCACGCGGGCGGCCTGCGCTACCACGGCGACTCGCCGCTCGTGAGCCGCCTCGTGAAGGAGGGGCGCATCGAGGCCCGCGCCTACCGGCAGACGGACGCGTTCGCCGCGGCGATGACGTTCGCCCGGACCGAGGGCATCATCCCGGCGCCGGAGCCGACCCACGCGCTGCGTGCCGTCTTCGAGGAGGCGGAGGCCGCCAAGGAGGCCGGCGACGAGCGCGTGATCCTGTTCGGGCTGTGCGGCCACGGGCATTTCGACCTCGCCGCCTACGACGCGTACCTGCGCGGGGAGCTCGAGGATCCGGAGTTCGACGAGGCGGATGCCCGCCGGGCGATCGACGCGCTGCCCGACGGCGTCCCGCTGCTGGCATAGTCCGCGCGCATGGGGCGCATCGGGGTGCTGACCGGCGGGGGCGACTGCCCCGGCCTCAACGCGGTGATCCGCGGCGTCGTCCGCAAGGGCGTCAACGACCACGGGCACGCGATCATCGGCTTCCGCTACGGCTGGGCGGGCGTGCTCGCCGACGAGGCGGTCGAGCTGACGGTCGAGACGACGAGCGGGATCCTGCCGCGCGGCGGCACGATCCTCGGGACCTCGCGGACGAATCCCTACAAGGAGGTCGGCGGCCCCGAGAAGGCGAAGGCGACGCTCGAGGCGCGCGGCATCGACGTCCTCATCCCGATCGGCGGCGAGGACACGCTCGGCGTCGCGAGACGACTTTCGGACGAGGGCATCCCGGTGGTCGGGGTCCCCAAGACGATCGACAACGACCTCGCGGCGACCGACTTCACGTTCGGCTTCCAGACCGCGGTGCAGATCGCCACGGACGCGATCGACCGGCTGCACACGACGGCGGAGTCGCACAACCGCGTCATCGTCGTGGAGGTCATGGGGCGCGACGCGGGCTGGATCGCCGCCTACGCCGGCATGGCGGGCGGCGCCGACGTCATCCTCGTGCCCGAGCGGCCGTTCGACATCGAGGAGGTGTGCAACCACGTCCGCAGGCGCCACGCCCGGGGACGCACGTTCTCCATCGTCGTCGTGTCGGAGGGAGCGATCCCGACGGGCGGCCACGCCTACGGGCGCGGTGGGGCGACGGATGCGTTCGGCCACGAGCGCCTCGGCGGCATCGCCGTGCAGCTCGAGTCCGAGATCGAGAAGCGCACCGGGTTCGAGTGCCGCATGACGATCCTCGGCCACGTGCAGCGCGGCGGCTCGCCGCTCGCGTTCGATCGCGTCCTCGGCACGCGGTTCGGCGTGGCGGCGATCGATGCCGCGACCGCCGGCCACTACGGGAAGATGGTCGCGCTGAAGGGCACGGAGATCGAGCTCGTGCCGCTCGAGGCCGCGCTCGACGAGCCCAAGCTGCTGGACCCGGCCTTCTTCGAGACGGCCGAGGTCTTCTTCGGCTAGTGGCAGACCTGGTCGGTCGCCTCCCGGAGCAGTTCTTCACCGGGATCCTCCAGGCGGCCGCCGAGGCGCGCGCGCAGCCCGGCGAGCGGTTCATCGACCTCGGGCGGGGCAACCCGGACCTCCCGCCGCCGCCCGAGGCGATCGAGGCGGTGCGCGAGGCGATGCTGCACACCGCCGACCCGACGGTCCACGGCTACCCGCCGTTCCAGGGCATGCCGGAGCTGCGCGAGGCGATCGCCGACCGCTACCGCAGCGACTACGGGGTGACGCTCGATCCGGACACCGAGATCGCCGTCGTCCCCGGGACGAAGACCGGGATCATGCTCGTGACGCTGGCCTGCGCCGACAGCGGCGACGGCGTCCTGCTGCCCGACCCGGGCTACCCCGACTACCACTCGGCCGTCGCGCTCGCGGGGGCGCGGCACGTGGCGCTGCCGCTCGACGGCCCGGCCGGCTGGCAGCCGCGCTTCGACGGGCTGAGCGGGGCCCTGTGCGCGTTGAACTGGCCGTCGAACCCGTGCGCGGTCCTCGCCGCCGACGGCGTGATGGAGGAGGCGGTCGCGTGGGCGCACGCGACCGGGACCCGGCTCGTCCACGACATCGCGTACGGCTTCCTCGGCTTCGAGCGCCGGGTGCCGAGCATCCTGGAGGTGCCGGGGGCGCGCGAGGTCGCGACCGAGCTGTGGTCGCCGTCGAAGATCTACGGGATGGCCGGGTGGCGGGTCGGGTTCCTGCTCGGCAACGCGGAGGTCGTCGGCCGGGTCCGGACGCTCGTCGACCACATGTTCGCGGGCGTCCCGGTGGCGATCCAGCGGGGGCTGCTGGCGGCGTTGACGGGCGACCAGACGCACGTCGCCGAGCGCCGCGAGCACTACCGGGCGCGCCGCGACGTCCTCGTCGACGCCCTCCCCGGGCTGCGCCGCCCGGAGGGGTCCTTCTACGCGTGGTGGGAGCTGCCGGACGGGCTGACCGCGGAGGAGATCATCCGGCGCGCGCGCGTGGGGGTCGCCCCCGGGATCGGCTTCGGGTCGCGCGGCGCCGGCCACGTCCGGCTCTCGCTGGCGGTGCCCGACGAGGACGTCGCCGAGGGCGCCGCGCGGCTCGGCGCGCTCGTCAGCTAGCGATCAGCCACGACGCGAACGTCGTCGGGGCGAGCCGTGCGTCCGGCCCGGGCAGCATGACCTCGCCCGCCATCTCGACGCCGAACGGCCCGTTCTGCCAGCTCGGCACGATGCGGGCGGTGCTGTCGCCGCGGGCGGCGAGGATGCGGCGCGCCATGTCGACGAAGTCCTGCGGCTCGGGCCCGGCGAGATCCGGGGCACGTCCCTGCGGCGGGGCCGCCGCGACCTCGGCCAGCGCGTCGGCGACGTCCGCCGCGGCGACGGGCTGCAGCAGCAGAGGCGGCAGCGTGATCGTGTCGCCGTCGCGCATCCAGCCCATGACGAGCTCGGCGAACTCGAAGAACTGCGCGGCGCGGAGGATGGTGACCGGCACGGGGCCCGCCTCGGCGACCTCCTCCTGGCGCAGCTTGCCCGCGTAGTGGCCGTTGCCGGAGACGCGGTCGATCCCGATGATCGACAGCACGACGTGATGGCCGACGCCGGCGCGCTCCTCGGCCGCCAGCAGGTTCTTCGTGCTCGTGCCGAAGAACGCGCGCGTCGCGTCGGCCTCCAGCTCGTTCGTGTTCGACGCGTCGACGACCGCCTCGACCCCCTGCAGCGCCTCGTCCAGCCCGTCGCCCGTGATCGTGTTCGCGCCGGTCGAGCGCGAGATGACGACGGGGTCGTGCCCGGCGCGCTCGAGCGCGCGGACGGTCATGCCTCCCACGAGGCCCGTTCCTCCTGCGACTGCGATCCGCATACGGCGAACGTACCCACGAGGCGACCTAGGTCCATTCCGATGCATCCGTCGCAGTGGTCTGATGGCCCGATGCGCCCTCTGCTCGTGGTCATCGTCGCCGTGCTCGCCTTCCTCGGCGTGAGCACTCCAGCCATCGCCGCCGGGCGGCTCGTCGTCTCGCCACGCAACGGTGCGACGGAGGACGGGACCGCACGGCTGCGCGTCACGGCCGGTGAACGCGCGACGCTCACCGCGCGACTGAACGGCAAGGACATCTCGAAGGACTTCGGGGAGACGCGACGCGGCACCCGGACGCTCGACGCCTCGATCAGCCACGGCCTGCGCCACGGGCGCAACGTGCTGCGCGTGACCGTGCAGCGCCCCACGGGGGCGACCCGGAGGAAGACCGTGCGCTTCACCGTGCCTGCGAGCGTGCCGCTGGTGGGCGCCGGGCGCGACGAGCGCGCGGTCGCCGGCAAGCCGATGGAGCTCGACGGTCGCGTGGCCGGGGCTCGCGGGCCGGTGCGTTGGAAGGTCGTCGACGGGCCGCGCGGCCGGCTGGCATCGGCCGCGGGTCGCACCGCGGACTTCACGCCGACCGAGCCAGGGACGTACACGCTGCAGCTCACGGCGGGGGGCGTGTCCGACACGGTCGAGGTCGACGCCGGCTACGGGCCGCTCGTCCCGGTCGACACGCAGGCGGTCGACCCGACCACGAACGAGCCTGCGATCCGGGTCGGCGGCAACTACTACACGACGGTGAACAAGACGGGCACCCAGGTCCTCGTGCTCGACCGCAAGACGCTGCAGCGCTACGAGGACAACACGTGGATGACGGTCGCCCAGATCAAGCAGGACCTCGGCGAGCTGAACGACTCCGTGCTCGTGATCGCCGTCCAGCGCACCGCGATGGACCTGACCGGAGCCTTCGCCGGCATCGGCGTCCCGGCCGCCGCGTCGGCGACCGGCTCCGGCGTGACGTTCTCCGCGGTCGGCATCCCCGGGCTCGCCGCGGGGCAGGCGAACTGGATGAACGGCGCGTCGCGCGCGAGCGGCGACGCCGGGGTGCCCGGGCGGATGACCGGCTACCTGTCGCCGGACTCCTACGACAACTACGGCTACATCCCCGGGCTGGGGCAGACGGACTTCTCGTACGGCACCGCCTCGGGCTCGCCGTGCCGGAAGGGGGACCCCGGCGGCATCTGCGGCAACGCGAACAACGTCGGCTACCTCGTGACCGTGCGTGACCACTTCACCCTGGCCGACGTCACCTACCTCAGCGGCGGGGCGTACCAGTTCTTCGGCACGAACGGACGGAACCTGTCCGCGGCCCAGCAGACGCAGCAGGCCGCCGGCATGCTGGCCATGCTGCAGGCCGTCAGGGCGGGCGACGTCGTGACCATCCAGGGCATCAGCAACTCGCAGGCCGGCGAGGGGGGTCAGGACCGTGCGCTGGTCGGGACCATCGACGCAGGCACCATGCACGCCCTGTCCCAGGCGGTCGTCGGCGTCGGCGGCACCCGCAACGGCTTCAACAGCGCCGCCGCGGACCAGGGGATCGACGAACTCAGCCATGGCCAGTCCTACATGCTCGTCGGCTGGGCCGGCGCGCCCGAGGAGGGTGCAGGGGCGGAGGCGTCGGAAGGCGTCGCAGGCACCAAGGACGCCGCGGCGCTGAGCGGCGCGCTGCGTCCGGACAGCTCGTCGCAGTACCGGCCCATGGCGGTGTCGCCCACCCCGGGGCTGTCCGCGTCGCTCGACACGATCATCCTCGACGAGCCGAACCCGAGCGCCTGGCCGCTCAAGGGCGGAGCGCTGAAGGCGCTGTCGTGGCTCGGCGACACCGACCCGCGGCTCGGGCCCGATCCGCGGAACGCCTACTGGACGCAGGACCTCGACCAGTCGGACACGAACTCGATCATCGAGGGGATGCGCGATCAGACGTATCCCGACGACCAGAGCTTCAGCAATGCGCAGTTCAGGACGGCGAAGGCCGAGCTGATCCAGGAGCTGCGCTGGGTCGGCAACACCCGCTCCTACCTCGACAAGCTGTCGCAGCCGTTCGCGTCGAACGCCCTCGGGGGCTGGGCCGAGGCCCAGGACATCGCGGACACGGTCTACCACGACGCCACGACCTCGACGAACCCCGTCGCGATGGAGTGGCTGCAGTTCACGCAGCTGCTGATCGGGTTCGCCGGGACGCCCGGACAGGTGATCAGCAGGGTCCTCCAGCTCGGCATGTGGGCCTACGGCGCATCGGCCGACGGCGGGCCCGGCCCCGCGGAGATCAAGACGACGGCGGACAAGGTCGGCACCGCCTTCATCGTCCAGGCGGAGACCGCGGAGGCGACGTCGCAGAACATGGGCGACGTCATCGTGAGCGACTACGCGAAGCTCAAGGAGGTCGGCACCTACGGCGGCTGCAACACCGGCGCGACCGGGTGCCCACCCGGCCTGGCCTACAGCTCCGCCGACCGCAAGCAGGCGTCCGCCGACGTCTACCGGGGCATCGAGCTGCAGGCGTGGGTGAAGCTGCTGCCGCTCGGCTTCCCCACCTTCGACCTGGTGCCGCCGTACGAGTCGGGCGGCCAGCAGGCGGATCCCGCCTCGTACTTCTGCAACGCCGGCGGCCAGCAGCCGTTCAACGGGTACCCGGCCGCGGCGTACACGTCGTTCTTCCAACAGTGGGACCCGAACGCGAACCCGTACCAGAAGAACGGTCTCTACGAGATGTACGCGCTCTCGAAGGACAGCGGCCTGAGTGCCACCCCGCCGCCGACGGAGATCCTCAACCGGCTGTTCGGCCCCTTGTCCCCCTCGGGTGACCCGCGCAACGGAGGACTCGGCATGACGCTCGCGGCCTACGTGCGGATGACGTCGCCGATGCCGTGGTCGAGCACGAGGTGCACCTGGGGCCCGCTGTAGGTCACCAGTCGATGGGCCGGCCGTCGCGGAAGAATCCGCCGGTGGCGAGGGCGACGGATTGCATCCACCCAGCGTCGCATGAGCGTCTACGTGCCAGCTCGGCCCAGGTGTGTCGGGTCGCGCCGGGTGAGCGCGTCGTCCCGGTGACACGATCCCGACGACCGAGGAGGTCACCACCATGCACTACCTGCTCACGCTCACCTTCCGTCCCGGCGAGGGCCCTCAGGAGGGCACGCCCGAGTTCGACGCGGAGATGGCGCGCTGGGGCGCGCTGAACCAGGAGATGCGCCAGGCCGGCGTCGCGGTCGGCGCCAGCGGGCTGCACGTCGACGCCACGACGACCGTCCGCACGAAGAGCGGCGAGGTCGTCGTGACCGACGGCCCGTACGCGGAGACGAAGGAGACGCTCTTCTCCTTCTACATCATCGACGTCGAGGACCTCGACGCCGCCACGGCGTGGGCCGCACGGATGCCTGCGGCCGAGTACGGCTCGATCGAGGTGCACCCGATGGTGCACTTCGAGTTCGCGTGACCGACGCCGCCCGCGCGCTCGAGGAGGCGTTCCGCACCGAGCGCGCGGCGGTCCTCGCGACGATCACGCGCCGCCTCGGCGGCGACCTCGCGCTCGCCGAGGACGTCGTGCAGGACGCGTTCGTGGCCGCGGCGGTCGACTGGGACCGCCGCGGCGCGCCGGACAGCCCCGGCGCGTGGCTGACGACGACGGCGTGGCGCCGCGCGCTGGACCGGCTGCGCCACGAGCGCATCGCGGCCGCGCACATGCCCGAGCTCGTGCAGGAGGAGGTGGACGCCATGGAGCTGGACCTCGACCGCTCGTCCCTGGAGGACGACGCGCTGCGCATGATCTTCACGTGCTGCCACCCCGCGCTGGCGGCCGAGGCGCGGATGGCGCTGACGCTGCGCAGCGTCGGCGGCCTGACGGTCCCCGAGATCGCGCGCGCGTTCCTGTCGACCGAGACGGCGATGGAGCGACGACTCACGCGCGCGCGCCGCAAGGTCACCGACGCCCGCATCCCCTTCCGCGTCCCACCCGACGAGTTGCTCGCCGAGCGCCTGGCCGGCGTGCTGCGGATCGTCTCGCTGATCTACACCGAGGGCCACACGGCGACCCGCGGCCCCGTCGCGGTCCGCGGCGATCTCTGCGAGGAGGCGATCCGGCTCGCGCGGCTGCTCGCGGTGCTCATGCCCGACGAGCGCGAGGCGCTCGGCCTGCTCGCGCTCCTGCTGCTGACGGACGCGCGGCGGTCCGCGCGCCTCGCCCCCGACGGCGCGCTGATCTCGCTGAGCGAGCAGGACCGCACGCGGTGGGACGGCGAGGCGATCGGGGACGGGCTCGCCGTCGTCGATCGCGCGATGCGGCTCGGGCCCGGCCCCTACGTCATCCAGGCCGCGATCGCCGCGCTGCACGCGCAGGCGCCCGACTTCGCCTCCACAGACTGGCCGCAGATCGCCGGGCTCTACGCCGAGCTGGAGCGCCACGACCGCTCACCGGTCGTGACCGTCAACCGCGCCATCGCCGTCTCCCACGCCGAGGACGCCGCACGCGGGCCTGGCGGTCCTCGACGGCATCGCCGACGACCGCCGGCTCGACCGCTACGGCCCGCTGGCCGCCGCGCGCGCCGACCTGCTGCGCCGCACCGGCGACGCCGAGGGGGCGGACACGGCGTACGCTCGCGCCATCGAGCTGAGTTCGAACCCAGCGGAGCGCGCGGCG
The DNA here is from genome assembly GCA_963757125.1 of uncultured Solirubrobacterales bacterium. Taxonomy (GTDB): domain Bacteria; phylum Actinomycetota; class Thermoleophilia; order Solirubrobacterales; family Solirubrobacteraceae; genus CAVVSD01. Next base: position 61,134 of record CAVWQP010000001.1, read on the forward strand.
CTCGCGCGGCAGCGCCGTGAGGCGGAATCCGTGACGGAGGCAGCGTCGGCCGATCACGCGATCCGCACACCGGACCAGCGTCTGCGTGTGTTCGTGAGCTCGACGCTCGCCGAGCTCGCCGACGAGCGTGCCGCCGTGGCCCGAGCCGTCTCGGCCCTCCGGCTCACGCCTGTGCTGTTCGAGCTGGGTGCCCGGCCCCACCCACCGCGCGAGCTGTACCGCGCCTACCTCGCGCAGTCAGACGTCTTCGTCGGCCTGTATTGGCAGCGGTACGGCTGGGTCGGGCCGGGCATGGACATCTCGGGACTCGAGGACGAGTTCCGGCTGTCCCACGCGATCCCCCGGCTGCTGTACGTCAAGGCGCCCGCGCCCGACCGGGAGCCCGGCCTGACGGCGATGATCGACGAACTCCAGAGACAGGGGACCGACTCCTACCGCACCTTCCACACGCCGGAGGAGCTGGGCCGGCTCGTGCAAGACGACCTGGCCCTGCTGCTGAGCGAACGATTCGCGGGCAGCCGGACCGAGCATCCGCCGCCGTCTCCTGACGACAACCAGCGGCGACCACGCTCGCTGCCCGTGCCCGCGACGGCCTTGATCGGGCGCGAGGCCGACGTCGCCGCGGTGTCGGAGCTGCTCGCCAGGCCGGACGTCCGCCTCGTCACGCTCACCGGCCCCGGCGGCATCGGCAAGACGCGCCTGGCGATCGCCGTGGGCGAGCGGCTGGACGATCGCTCGCCCCGGGGGACGCTGTTCGTGCCGCTGGCATCGGTCGCCCGACCCGAGCTCGTGCTGACCCACATCGCGGACGCAGCAGGCCTGATCGTCGATGGTGGGCGCCCGCCCGTCGACGCCCTGGCCGACGCGTTCGCGGACACGCCCGCGCTGCTCGTCCTGGACAACCTCGAGCAGGTCGTGGACGTCGCGCCAGATCTCGACGTGCTGCTGGGCCGCTGCCCGGCGCTCGACATCCTCGCGACGAGCCGCACCGTGCTGCGGCTCCGGGCGGAGCGCGAGTACGCCGTCGGTCCGCTGGCGTCATCGCCCGCCGTCGCGTTGTTCGTGGATCGGGCCCAGGCGGTCCGCCGCGACTTCGCGCTGACCGACGACAACGCACCCGCGATCGCGGAGATCTGCCGGCGCCTCGACGGCCTGCCGCTTGCCATCGAGCTCGCAGCGGCCCGCGTTCGGGTGCTCGAGCCGGTCGCGTTGCTCGCGCGGCTCGGGAGTCGCCTGGATGCATTGGGTGCCGGACCGGTCGACCTCCCCGAGCGTCAGCGCACGATGCGCGCTACGGTGCAGTGGAGCGTCGGGCTCCTCGACGAGCACGAGGCGGGCATGCTGGCCTCCCTGTCGATCTTCGTCGACGGCTGGACGATCGAGGCCGCCTCGCACGTCGCCGGGCTGACGGAGGACGGGACACTCGACCTGCTCGACCTCCTCGCGGGGCACAGCCTGGTGGGCTTCGAGGCGACCGACGCCGGGCCCAGATTCCGCATGCTCACCGCCGTCCGCGAGCTCGCCGCCGAGCTGCTTGCCGGCGGTGAGGACCACGCGGAGGTCGAGCGGCGCCACGCTGAGTACTTCGGCGCGCTCGTGGAGCAGGGCGACGGAACCCCGCAGCGCGCCGATTGGGCCGCGCGGCTGCGGACCGAGGCCGAGAACCTCGGGGTCGCGATCCGATGGTTCTTCGCGCACGACATCGCGCCCCTCCCGCACATGTTCCTCGTCCTATGCCGGCACGACCTCCACGCCCGGCTGTTCTGGCAGGCAGCCGACCGCGCGCCCGAGGGCCGGGTCTGGATCGAGGAGATCCTGCTCCGGGCCCATGCCCTGGAGCCGCGCGTCCAGGCCGAGCTGCTGCTGATCTCGGCAGTGACGGGCGTCGAGGTCGGCGACGACGACAGCGCGCGTGCCGCGGTCGAGGCGATCGAGCGACTCTCGGGTCGCATCGACGAGCCGCATCTGGTGAACGCCGCGCAGCTCGCCCGCTCCTGGATGCTGCCGCTCGCGGACGACGTCGGTGGCGCTCTGCAGGCCGCGTCGACGGCGCTGGATGGCTTCCGGGAGGGGGGCGATCCGCTGCTGGCGTGGGCGGCGCTGATCGTCGGTCTGCTGGAGATGACGCTGAGCCGAGACGAGGACGCGCGGACACATCTCGCCGAGGCCGACGAGCGCGGCGGCGATCTCGGCAGCCGATGGCTCCAGCCGGTCGCCCGGATGCAGCTCGCCTCGCTGGCCGCGCGAGCGGGCCGGCTCGACGAGGCGCGTGACCGTCTCTCAGCGTCGCTGCAGTCGGCTGACGGCTCTGAGCCCAGCACTCAGGCGGTGACGTTCGCGCTCGTCGCCGACGCCGAGCTCGCTCTGGCCGAAGGCGACGCTCGACAGGCGGCGACGGCCCTGGGCGCGGTGGACGGGCTGCGCCGGAGCACGGGACTGCGGGCGTGGCCGGCGATGCGGCGCGGCGAGGCCGACCTCGCGATCCGGGTGTCGCAGGCCGTCGACCCTCACGGCTACGAGGAGGCCTTCGCCGCCGGAGCCGAGCTCGATCAACGCGAGGCGGTCGCCTCCATGTCGCGGACGCGCCCGCGGTAGGCCTCGTGGCCGCGGCTGCTCTCGGCCGCTGCGACCCGCACGACCCCGACGTCGGCGCCCACGCGGCCGCAGGCGTCCGCGAGCGTCGCCGCTCCGGCTGCGATCGCGGCGAACTGCGAGGGCGCCCAGACGGGCAGCGAGACCTCCAGCCAGCGACCGTCCTCGCGGGCGACCTGGGTGGGATACGGCTCGGTCTCGTCGCAGCCGTACGCGACGAGCGCGTCGAAGATCCGCTGGGCGCAACCCGCGTCCGGGTTCGTCACCTCGAGCTCGACCTCGACGATCCAGGTGTGGTGGAACGTCGTCATGGCTTGATGGTGCCAGGTAGGCGCGGGTGGTTCACGGGCAGTCCGGGAAGCGGTCCGACGACGGGCACGCGACGGCCAGCCTTCCTGTGCCACCCGGATGGATAGAAGAGCCGGATCCGGGCTCAAGGTGCCCGACGTGCCTGCCGATGGCTGCCGGACCGCGTGGCTCCCAACACACGGACATGGACGGAGGCCCACGTCCGCCGCCTCTTCTGGCGAGCGGGTTTCGGCCCCACACCGAAGGAGGTCCGGCACTGGACGCGTGCCGGCCGATCTCGAGCGATCGCGCATGTCGTGCACGGTCCGAAGGGCGGCGCGTCGCTGCTCGGCCCGCGCCCGATGGTCAAGGGCAAGCCGATCGACCCGCTCAACGAGTACGGCCACGACGTCCTGTGGTGGCTCGACCGGATGGTCCGCACGACGTGGCCGCTGCAGGAGAAGCTCACGCTCTTCTGGCACGACCACTTCGCCACGCGCGATCAGGACACGCCGCTCATGCTGCGCCAGAACCGGATGCTGCGCCAGTACGGCATGGGCTCCTTCCGGCGCCTGCTGCGGCAGGTCACGCGCGACCCGGCGATGCAGCTCTTCCTCTCGCTCGCCGACTCCCACAAGGACTCGCCGAACGAGAACTACGCCCGCGAGCTCATGGAGCTCTTCACGCTCGCGGCCGGCTACGACGAGCGCGACGTCCGCGAGGCCGCCCGCGCGCTGACCGGCTGGCGCGTCTCGCGCCGCGACGGCCAGGTGAACGGCACCTGGTTCGACAAGGAGCGCTACGACGACGGCGCCAAGCGGCTCCTCGGCCACCGCGGTCGCTTCGGCACGCAGGAGGTGCTCGACATCGTCGTCGAGAAGCCGCGCCACGCGCCGTTCCTCGTGTCCAAGCTCTGGGACTTCTTCATCACCGAGCCGCTCGACAAGGGCACGAAGCGCGCGCTCGTGCGCACCTACCGCGGCAGCGGCCTGCGGATCCTGCCCGTCGTCGAGGAGATCCTGAGCAACCGCGCGCTGTACGCGCACCTCGCCCACCCGGACATGGTCAAGAGCCCGGTCGTCTTCCTGGCCGGCGCGCTGCGCGGGGCGCGCGCGCCGATCACGATGGACAGCTACACCTACCTGCTCGGGAACATGGGGCAGACGCCGTTCCGCCCGCCGAGCGTCGCGGGCTGGGACTGGGGCACGACGTGGCTGACCAGCGGCACGATCAAGGCCCGCCTCGACGTCGCCAACAACCTCATCGGCTGGGGCGACGACGCGCCGCTGCACATCGGGGACCTGGCGGGCAGGCCCGACCTCAAGCCGCGCGAGCAGGTCGAGCTTGCCCAGCGGGCCCTCGGCTCGCCGTGGATCTCCGACGCGACCCGCCAGATCCTCACCAACGTCGCCGCGCACTACTTCGACGACCTCACCAAGCCCTGGCAGCAGGACGAGGAGAAGGTCAAGCGCGCGGCGATGCTGCAGCGCACCCTGCGCAACCTCATGCTCTCCGGCCCCGACGCCCACCTGCACTAGAGACCTTCATGCCCCGAGACCCGTTCAAGAAGGGCTGCGAGGAGTTCCGCAGCACGCGCCGCCCGATGCTGAACCCCGACATGAGCCGGCGCCAGATGCTCCTCGGCGGGCTCGGCCTCGGGCTGTCGCTCTACACGGCGAAGGCGATGTCCTTCGACCGCGTCCTGGAGACCGCGCACGCCCAGGCGGCCGCCGCGCCGAACGCGCCGATCCTCGTCAACGTCTTCCTGCCCGGCGGGTGCGACCTGCTGTCGACGCTCACGCCGCTGTGGCAGGCCGGCCCGCTCAACGACCTGCGCAAGACGCTCGGGCCGATCGACACGCCGCCCGTCGGCTCCAGCGGCCTCGGGCTGCACCCCAGCCTCTCCGACGGCGTCAACGGCGGCGTCCGCGGGATGTTCGAGGCCAACAAGATCGGCTTCCTCCCCGGCATCGACTACGCCAACCCCGACCTCTCGCACTTCAACTCGCGCAACTTCTGGGAGACCGGGATCGTCAGCCCGCTCGCGGGCCCCGGCTGGCTGGGGCGCTGGCTCGACGTCGCCGGGACCCCGGACAACCCGCTCCAGGGCCTCTCGCTCGGAGGCGGGCTGTCCCCCACGCTGCGCACGGCGGGCGCTCCGGTCGCGTCGCTGAACAGCCCCAACGACGCGAAGCTGAACTTCGCCGGCACCTACGGCGTCGGGGCCGACATCACCGCAGCGGCCTGGGGCCGCCTCGCCGACAGCGCGTCGAAGTCCCGTCCCGGGCCGGCGGCCGCGGCGAAGTCCGCCCAGCTCGCGCGCACGGTCGCGGCGAAGCTCGCGCCGTACGCGGCCCAGAACGACGGACCCGATCCGCTCGCACCGCCGATCCCCTACCCCGAGGACAACGACCTGGGGACGAAGCTCTCGCGGGCGGCCGCGCTGCTCGCGCTGCCGCTCGGGATGCGCGTCGTCACCGTCGAGGCCGACGGCGACTACGACACGCACGACGACCAGCCCACCGAGCTCGCCTCCGCCCTGTCGGGGCTGTCGCAGGCGCTCTCGGCGTTCCAGGCCGACATCGAGATGCGCGGCCTCGGCGCCCGGGTGCTCACGTTCGTCTGGTCGGAGTTCGGCCGGCGGGTGCAGAGCAACGAGTCCAAGGGCACCGACCACGGCGCCGGCGGCGTCGCGTGGGTGCAGGGCCTGCGCGCGAAGCCGGGGATCCTCACCGACTTCCCCGACGTCTCGCGCCTGGACAAGCAGGGCAACCTCGCCGTGACCGTCGACTTCCGCCGCGTCTACGCCTCGCTGCTGGAGGGCTGGCTGGGGACGCCGGCCGACGCCGTCCTTCCTGGCGCCGCCTCGTACGGGCGCGTCGCGCTCGTCTCGTGATCGCATCGCTCGCGGCATCCCTGGCGCTCCTGGCCGGACCGACGGCCGGGCTGCCGCCCGCCACCCCGGTGGGCATGAGCGCGCGCGAGTACTCCTTCGGCGTCTACAAGCCGCGCGTGCCCGCGGGGCGCGTGAAGCTCAACGTCCACAACTTCGGCGAGGACGCGCACGACCTGCAGGTCCGCGGGCCCCACGGCTACCGGTCGGCCGTCTCGCCCGAGATCGAGCCGGGCGAGACCATCTCCCTCAACGTCCGGCTGCGGCGCCCCGGCCGCTACCTGTTCATCTGCCTGAAGCCGGGGCACGCCGCGCGCGGGATGACGGCGCACATCACCGTCCGCAAGCGCCGGACCTAGCCCGGGCTCCCCTCCCGCAGCAGGTCGCGGATCTCGGTCAGCAGCATGACGTCCGGGGTGGGCGAGTCGGGCGCGGGCTCGTCGTCGGCCTTGTTGCGCGCCAGCAGAGCGTTCACCGGCTTGACGACGAGGAAGAAGATCACCGCGGCGATGATCAGGAACGACAGCAGCGCGTTGAAGAACGCGCCGTAGCGGAACTGCGAGCTGTTGATCGTGAACGTGAGGTCGGAGAAGTCGGGCTGGCCGCCGATGGCGGCGATCAGCGGCGTGACCAGGTTGGCGACGAACGACGTGACCAGCGCGCCGAACGCGGCACCAAGGACCACCGCGATGGCAAGGTCGACGAGGTTCCCACGCAGGACGAACTCTCGGAACTCGGCGAGGACGCTCTTCATGCGCCGGACTTCTAGGGCTGCGCGGCGCTCACCTTCCCGCGCAGCTCGAACTTCTGGATCTTGCCCGTGCCGGTCTTCGGGAGCTCGTCGAGCACCACGATCCGCTTGGGGACCTTGAACCGCGCGAGCCGCTCGCGCGCGAACGCGATGAGCTCGTCGGGGTCGATCTCCTCGCCCCCGCGCGCGGTCACGAACGCGATCGGGATCTCGCCCCACTGCTCGTCCGGCGCGCCGACGACGGCCGCCTCCGCGACCGACGGGTGCGCGACGAGCGCCTGCTCGACCTCGATCGTGGCGATGTTCTCCCCGCCCGAGATGACGATGTCCTTCAGGCGGTCGCGCAGCTCGACGTAGCCGTCGGGGTGCATCACGCCGAGGTCGCCGGTGTGGAACCACCCGCCGCGGAACGCCTCCTCGGTGGCCTCCGGGTCGCGGTAGTAGCCGGTCATGACGTTGTCGCCGCGCAGCACGACCTCGCCGAGCGCCTCGCCGTCGCGGGGGACGTCGCGCATCTCGTCGTCGACGACGCGCATCGGCTCGCTCACCGCGGTGGCGACGCCCTGCCTGGCGCGCAGACGCGCCTGCTGGGTGCCGGACAGGTCGTCCCAGTCCGGGTTCCAGGCGCACACCGCGATCGGCCCGTAGGACTCGGTCAGCCCGTAGAGATGCGTGACGTGGAGGTTGAGGGCAGCGGCGCGCTCGAGGAGCGACGGCGCCGGCGGCGCGCCGCCGACGAAGACCTGCACGGGCTCGGGCGTGGGCGCCGCCTCCGGCGCGCCGACCAGCATCGTGATGAGCGTCGGAGCGGCGCAGAGGTGCGTCCCGCCCTCGCGCAGGAGCATGCGCCAGATCTCGGCGGCGTCGATCTCGGCCAGGCAGAGGTGGCGGGCGCCCGTCGCAGTGACCGCCCACGGATAGGCCCACCCGTTGCAATGGAACATGGGCAGGGTCCACACGTACCGGCTGCGGGCCGTGAGGGCCGCCTCGGCGATGACGCCGAGCGCGTGGAGGTACGCGCCGCGGTGCGTCGTCATGACGCCCTTGGGCCGGCCGGTCGTGCCCGACGTGTAGTTGATCGAGATGAGCGCCCGCTCGTCGTCGGGGTGGCGCAGCTCGGCCGGCTCCGCGGCGGCGAGCATCGCGTCGTACTCCCCGTCGTCCCAGATCACCTGGGGCGCGTCGCCCTCCATCCGCGCGAGCGCCTGCTCGAGCACCTCGCGGCGCGTCGGATGGGCGACGATCACGCGCGGCTCGGCGTGGCCGAGGATGTAGGCGTAGTCGTCGGCGGCGAGGCGCGTGTTGAGCGGGACGAGCACGCCGCCGGCGCCCGGCACCGCGTAATGCAGCTCCAGCGCGGCCGCGACGTTGGGCAGCAGCGTGGCGACGCGGTCGCCGTCGGCGATCCCCAGGGCGTCGTGCAGCGCGCCTGCGGCACGCCGCACACGCTCGCCGTGCGCCGAGTACGTCCACAGACGGTCCCCGTCGCGAACGGCGGGGCGGTCGGCCCACACGTCCTCGCTGCGCTGCAGGAACCGCAGCGGCGTCAGCGTCGAGATCGCAACATCCACGGGCGTCCTCCCCCGGTCGGGACGACGCCGGACGCTACCAGCGGCGGACGCTGCGGCGACCGCGCTCCGTCGCCTCGCGCGGCGGCGGCGGGCCGGCGGCATCCTGCTCGCGGCGCGCGACGAGCCGGGCGGCGAGCCTCGGGTCCTCGGCGGCCGCCTCGGCCAGCAGGTCGACGAGCAGGCCGTGGCGCTGGCGCTCGAGCCAGCCGCGCATCCCGTCCTCGTCCTCGCGCGACTCGCGCTCCTCGAGCCCCGCGAGCGCGACGGCGACCGCGTGCTTGCAGAAGCGTCCGTCGGCCCCGTGCGGGCACGTACAGGCGGCGATGAGCTCCGAGCGACCCTGGCCGCCGCGATGCACCTCGACGCGGTACGGCTCCGAGCCCTCCACGACGCCGGCGAGGACGTTGCCGTCCTCGTGCAGGGAGCGCACGCGACGCTCCGAGAGATAGGCCTCGCCCCTGACGAATGCCCTGGGGCCGGCGAGGCGCAGCAGCAGGTCCCGGACTGCAGGGGCTGTGGCCGTGGTGGCGTCCGTGCTCACGGCGGCGGATGTTCCCACGCCGCAGCCCGTGCCGCCACCACCAAAGTCCGCAAGATGGTGGATTCCACTCCGGTGGGTAGGGTCCCCGCCATGAAGATCGGCGGCGCACACGAAGTCGCGGTCGGGGCGACGGCGGAGCGCTGCATGGCGATCATCCTCGACGTCCCCGCCTACCGCGAGTGGTGGCCTGGGGTCACCGAATCGCAGGTCCTGGCGGCGGGCGAGCAGCCGGAGGTCCGGCTCGTGTTCGACTCCCACGCGCCCGGCATCGGCTCGATCGAGCTGCTCGCGCGGCTCGACCCGCACCCGCCGTCGAGCGTCGGGATCGGCCTCATGGGCGGACGGCTCAACAAGCTCACCGGCCCGGGCTGGACGCTCACCGACGAGGGCGGCACCGCCTGTCGCGTCCGCTACGAGATCCACGTGGAGATGGACACCGGGATGCCCCGCTTCATGGAGAAGGCCTTCGGGGAGCCCGCCCAGCGGTTCATGGTGACGGAGCCGGTCGAGGCGCTGAAGCGCCGCGCGGAGGGCTGACGTGGACCTCACCGCCTGCACGGCCGTCGAGCTCGGTGCGCTCCTCCGCGAGCGCACGGCCTCCGCCCGCGAGGTCGCCGACGCGCACCTCGCGCGCATCGAGGCGATCGACGGCCCGCACTCCTTCGAGGGCTCGCCGGACGCGATCAACGCCTGGATCCGCGTCTACCCCGAGCGCGCGCTCGCCGACGCCGCGCGCGCCGACGAGCGCCTGGCGGCGGGCGACGCCCCGCCCCTCTGCGGCGTCCCGCTCGGCCTCAAGGACCTCTACGCCGCCGCCGGGCACCCGCTCACCGGCTCGAGCCGGGTCACCGACCTCGCGCCCGAGGAGGACTCCGTCGTGGCGGCGCGGCTGTTCGAGGCGGGGATGGTCCTGCTCGGGCACCTGCACACGCACGAGTTCGCGGCCGGCGGCGGGACCGACCAGGTCGGCAACCCCTGGGACCTCTCGCGCGGGGCGGGTGGCTCGAGCGGCGGCAGCGGGGCCGCGCTCGCCTCGCACACGACGCCCGCCGCGACCGGGACCGACACCGCCGGCTCCCTGCGCATCCCCTCCGCCATCTGCGGCACGTCGACCATCAAGGCGACGCGCGGCCTGCTCCCGCTGCGGGGGATCCTCCCGCTGAGCCACTCCCACGACCACCCGGGGCCGATGACGCGCACGCTGCGCGACAGCGCGCTCATGCTCGACGCGATGCTCGGCGCGGACCCAGGGCCGATCGGCGCGCTCGCCGGTGCGACCCCGCGGCCGCTCGCCGGGACGCGCCTGGCGCTCTCGCCGCGCATCGGCCTCGTCGACATCGACCCCGACGTGGCCGGCGGGTTCGAGGACGCACTGTCGGCGCTGCGCCGCCTCGGGGCCGAGATCGTCGAGCCCCCGCCGCCCGCCACGTCGCTCGACGTCGGTCAGCTCTTCCTGGAGGTCGTCGCCACGGACATGCTCTCCTGGCACGCGCCGCTGCTGGCGGAGAAGCGCGACGACTACCGCCAGTCCAACCGCGACATCCTCGACTTCGCGCGCGACCGGGCGATGACCGGCGTCGAGTACGCCGACGCCCAGTGGCAGCGTCTGCAGGCCACCGACGCGTGGGCGGACTGGCTCGCCGCAGAGCGCCTCGACGCGATCGTGGAGCCGACGATCCCGATCGTCGCGACGCCGCGCGGACACGGCTACGACGCCTTCTTCACCGACGAGGCGATCGCCTACATCGCGCTCACGCACACGTGGGACTGGACGGGGATGCCCGTCGTCTCGCTGCCGTCGGGCGTCGGTCGCCGCAGCGGGCTGCCCGTGAGCGTGTCGCTCATCGGCGCGGCCGGGAGCGAGGCTGCCCTGTTGGAGCGGGGCATCGCGCTGCAGGACGAGCTCGGCGTGCCCGAGCCGCCCGCCCGTTGAGCCGCTTCGTCATCGACGTCTCGCCGCTGCGCGCCTCGCGCGATCTGCGGCTGCTCATCACCGGAGAGCTCGTCTCCGGGTTCGGCACGCAGGCCGTGCTCGTCGCGCTGCCGTTCCAGATCTACCTCGAGACGGGGTCGGCGTTCCTCACCGGCCTGCTCGGGGCGGTCGAGCTGGTGCCGCTCATCGCGATGTCGCTGCTCGGCGGCGCCATCGCCGACCGCTTCGACCGCCGGATGCTGCTGCTGCTCGTGCAGATCGGCCTCATCGCCGCACCCGCCGGGCTCGCGGCGATCACCTTCGCCGGCGATCCGCCGCTCTGGGGGTTGTACGTGCTCGGCGGCGCGCTGGCGGGCTTCAACGCGGTCCAGAACGTCGTCCGCTCGGCGATCATCCCCAACCTCGTCGAGCCCCGGCTGCTGCGCAGCGCGCTCGCGCTGAACTTCGGCCTGTATCAGCTGACGCTCGTCGTCGGGCCCGGCGTCGGCGGCGTGCTCATCGCCTGGCTCGGGGTCGGAGCGACGTACGTCATCGACGCCGCGAGCTGCCTCGCGATGGTGGCGGCGGTGATCGCGCTGTCGCCGCAGCTGCCGATGGGCACCGAGGGGCCGGGGCTGGGGATCTGGAAGTCGATCGGCGAGGGACTGCGGTTCGTCCGCAGCAACCAGGCGCTCATGGGCTCGTTCGCGATCGACCTCGTCGCGATGACGTTCGGCATGCCCCGCGCGCTCTTCCCGGTGCTGTCGGTCGGGGTCTACGGCGCCGGGGCGGCCGGCACCGGGCTGCTCTACGCCGCCGTGTCCGCCGGGGCGACCGTCGCGGCGCTCACGACCGGGTGGCTCGCGCACGCCCGGCGCCTGGGACGGATCACGATCTTCGCGGTACTGGCGTGGGGCGCGGCGATCGCGCTGGCGGGGCTGGTGTCGTCGCTGTGGCCCGCGGCCGCGCTGCTCGCGATCGCCGGCGCGGCCGACAGCGTGAGCGCCGTCTGCCGCTCGACGATCAACCAGACGGTGACCCCCGACCACATGCGCGGGCGCATGTCCTCGGTGTTCTCGCTCGTGGTGACGAGCGGCCCGCGCCTCGGCGACGTCGAGGCCGGCGCGGTCGCGTCCGCGACGGGCCCCAGGTTCTCCGTGACGTCGGGCGGACTGGCGTGCATGGCCGGCGTCGGGCTCATCATGCTCGCTTTCCCCGCCCTACTGCGCTACGACGCCGAGGAGC
>CAVWQP010000002.1:0-339557 GCA_963757125.1 uncultured Solirubrobacterales bacterium
TGCGAGCATGCCCGGAGGGGCCCCGGCAGCTCGTCTGTCCGTTCCTGACATCCCGTCCCGCCGTGGCGTCCGCGGGGAGCGTATCCGCGGGGCACGGACGACGGCTCAGCCGCCGATCCGCGCAAGCACGCGGTCGCTCAGCTCGATGTCTTGCGGGAGCGCGCTGAGCGTGCCCGCATCGACGTCGACGCCGTTTCTCCGGAGCACGCCGGCGAGCCAGCCCCAGTGCTGCGCCTCCGCGTCGTCGTACGTCCGGTCGCCCCAGGGCTCGTCAGGACCGACAACGCCGCGTGCAGTCTCCTGGATGTCCTCGATGGACTGGGTCGCCCAGATGCTGCGGCTCCTGAGCCGCTCGTGTTCCTCCGGGGACGGCTCGTGCCCCCGCTCCCAGGAGTAGCCCGCCTGCGCGCTCCAGCCCCGGTCGCTGAGAAGGACGAGACGCCGACCGTCGTTCAACTCGGCGTCCAGCCTCGCCGACACCGACATCCTGGATGCGCCAGGACCGTCGTCGTCTGGTCCGAGAGATCGACGAAGGTCACCAGGCGCACGACCGAGGTCACGCGGCCATCCTCCCGCGTCAGGCCACCACGGACGGGTCGAAGCGCTCCGGCCGGCCCGGGGGATCGCCGAAGTCGAATGCCGCGATCTCGCCGCGCTCGGAACGGAGGCGGTCGCGCAGCACGCCGGTCGCGGTCTCCTCGACCGCCCCGTCCGCGTCCACGACCACGCCGTAGTCGCGCCGCGCGCCCTCCGGGCTGACCGTCAGATCGCGGACGTCCATCGCGACGCGGTCGGCCGGGCGCTCCAGCGGGTCGCCCCACCCGCCCGCGCCCGCGGTCCGGAACACGAAGCGATCGCCCGGCTGCACCGCGAGGCTGTCGACCTTCGAGGGCAGGGTGAACTCGCGCCCGTCGTGCTTGACGAGCCGCTTCGCCCCACGGCCGCCGGCGCGCCCACCGGCGACGCCCCACGGGTTCGTGATCGCGCGGTCGTCGTTGATCGTGAAGACGCCGGCCGCGAGGAACTCGTAGGTCTTCTCCACGCCGGTGCCGCCGCGGTGCAGGCCCGCGCCGCCGGAGTCCACGACCGGGACGTAGCTCGTCACGCGCACGGGGTAGTGCGCCTCGGTGTACTCGACGGGCGTCGTGCGGAACAGCGGCCACCAGGAGTGCCCGTCGAGCCCGTCCCCGCGCTGCCGGGCGGGCAGCCCGCCGAACAGCAGCTCGACGAACTGGAAGTAGCGGTCGTGGTCGTCGGTGCCCGAGAACACGAAGTACGGGCTCGCGCCGTAGCCCGCCGCCATCGCCAGGTCGGGCGCGCGCTGGCCCATCGCGCCGCTCATGCAGTCGAAGAAGCGGACGTGGACGTTGAGCCGGTTCGAGACCGCGGCCGGGAACTTCGGGTTCAGCAGCGTCCCCTCCGGGAGCGTCACGTCGAAGACGTCGCGCACCCCGTCGTTGAACAGCACGGAGGGATCGAAGGCCATGATGAGGTAGATCCCGAAGAACAGCCGGCACAGGCCGTCGTTGATGCGGAAGTTGATCGTGCCCGGCGCCTGCGCGTCGGTGCCCGTCCAGTCGACGTGGCAGACGTCGCCGGTCCGCCACACGGTCAGCACGATCTTGAACGGGCCGTTGCCCAACCCGTCGTCGTCGACCCAGTCGGTGAACGTGACGGGCTCCTCGGGGATGTAGCGGCGCACGAGCGCGCCCAGGGCGACGCGCGTGCGGTCGATGAGCGCGCCGCACGCCGCCTCGTAGACATCGGTGCCGAAGCGGTCGCACAGCTCGTTCACCCGCGTCTCCGCCGTCCGGCAGCCGGCGATGAGCGCGAGGAGGTCGCTCTCGTTCATGTCCGGTGTCCGGGTGTTGTTGAGGATGACGTCGAGCGCCGTGCGGTTCAGGACGCCGCCCTCGACGATCTTGACCGGCGGGATCCGCAGGCCCTCCTCCCAGATCGACGTCGCGTCGTTGACCTGGCTGCCGGCGACCTTGCCGCCGACGTCCATCATGTGGCCGAACATGGACGCGAACCCGATGTGCCGCTCCCCGGCGAAGATCGGCAGCACGACGCACCAGTCGTTGAGGTGCGTGATCGAGCCCTCGCTCAGGTAGGGATCGTTGAACAGGATCACGTCGCCCTCGCGGATGTCGCCGCCGAGGCGCTCGACGATGCCCGGGATGTAGGAGCCGAACTGGCCGACGACCATCCGGCCGTGGCGGTCGCAGACCATCGGGAACTCGTCGTGCTGCTCGCGGATCATCGGCGACATCGCGGCGCGCCGGACGACCTCGTCCATCTCGAAGCGGACGTTGAGCAGCGCGTTCTCGATGAGGTCCAGGGTGGGGCCGTCGACCGTCATGCGGCGCTCCTCGGGCTGATCAGCAGGTTGGCGTGCGGGTCGACCGTTGCGACGTGGCCCTCCAGGACGACGGTCGTCGCGTCGTACTGCTCGACCACGGCCGGGCCGTCGAGGACCATGCCCGGGGCGAGCCGGGCGCGGTCGTAGGTCGCGACGTCGCGGTACGCCGCGCCGTCCCAGACCGGGTGCGTGCCGGTCCGCGCGGCCGACGCGTCGGGCGGCCCCAGCGGCCGCGGCGGCGTCTCGATCGACGGCACGCTGCCGATGCCGACGGCGCGCAGGGTGACGAGCTCGGCGCCGCCGGGCAGGCCGAAGCCGTAGAGCCGCTCGTGCGTCGCGGCGAACGCGTCGCCGAGCCCGGCCAGCGTCGCCTCCTCCAGGTCGCCGATCGCGATCGGCAGCTCGTAGCCCTGGCGGTGGTAGCGCATGTCGGCGACGTAGCGGATCTCGCGGTCGCCCTCCGCGACCCCCTCGCGCTCCAGGAACGCGGCGGCCTCCTCGCCCAGCGCCGCGAGCCGCTCGGCGACCTCGCCCGGTCGCACGTCGGCGACCGCGCGGATGAACGTCCGGCTGAACTCGCTGCGCACGTCGGAGACGAGGAACCCAAGCGCCGAGAGGACGCCGGGCTCCAGCGGCACGATCACCGGGAAGCAGCCGAGGGTCGCCGCCAGCGCGTTCGCGTGCAGGGCGCCGGCGCCGCCGAAGGGCACGAGCGCGAAGGTGTCGGCCGGCATGCCCGCGCTGGACGGTGACCAGGCGCAGCGCGCCGAGCATGTTCTCGTCGACGAGCCGCACGATCGCCTCGGCCGTCTGCGGGACGCCGAGCCCGAGGCGCTCGGCGACGCGCGCGACCGCCGCGTGCGCCGCATCGACGTCGAGCGTCATCGCGCCGCCGAGCAGCCGGGGCGGGAGGTGCCCGAGCACGACGTTCGCGTCGGTCACCGTCGCCTCGAGGCCGCCGTTGCCGTAGCAGGCGGGTCCGGGCGTCGCGCCCGCGCTCTGCGGCCCGACGCGCAGTCCGCCGGTCACCTCCGACACGCTCGCGATCGACCCGCCGCCGGCGCCGATCGTCTCGACCGCGACCGACGGCACGCGCATGGGGAAGGGGCCGACCTTCGTCTCGCGCGTGATCTGCGGACGGCCGTCGAGGCTGGCCGACACGTCGGTCGACGTCCCGCCCATGTCGAACGTGATGATGCGGTCGTAGCCGGCCAGCCGCGCGACGTGCGCGGCGCCGCTGACGCCGCCGGCGGGCCCCGACAGCATCGTGTGGACCGGGGTCGCGCGTGCGGCGTCGAGGCTCATGAGCCCGCCGTCGGAGCGCACCACCTGCAGCTCGGCGCCCGCGCGCACCGCGTCGAGCCCGCGTCGCAGGCCGCTCAGGTAGCGCTCCATCTCCGGGGCGACGTAGGCGTTCATCGTCGTCGTGATGGCGCGCTCGTACTCGCGGAACTCGGCGAGGACGTCGCTGGACAGGAACACCGGGACGTCGCCCACGATCCCCTCGGCCACCCGGGCGACGGCCTGCTCGTGGGCCGGGTTGGCGTAGGAGTTCAGCAGGCAGACGGTGATCGCCTCGACGCCCTTGGACACGAGCCGGCGCAGCGCCGCCGCGACGCTCTCCTCGTCGAGCGGCTCGGCCTCCTCGCCGCCGGCGTCCAGGCGGCCGCGGACCTCGGCCATGAGGTCGACGCCGACGAGCGGCGCCGGGCGGTCGTAGACCATGAAGCCGAACAGCGGCCCGGGCGTCCACGCCTCCGCGAGGTGGAAGAGGTGACGGAAGCCCTCGTTGACCACGACGCCGACCCTCGCGCCGCGGCCCTCGAGCACCGCGTTGGTGGCGGCGGTCGTGCCGTGCATGAGCGCCGCCCAGCTCCTCGGGCCCGATCCCCGCCCGCCGGCAGATCTCCTCGAGGCCCTCCACGACGCCGCGCGACTGGTCGCCGGTGGTCGTCGCGATCTTCAGCAGCCGGACGCTCCCGTCGCCGGCGTCGTGCAGGAGGACGTCGGTGAACGTCCCGCCCACGTCGATCCCCAGGCGGCGGCTCGTGGCCGCGGTGTCGGTCATGTGTGGGCGTGGTCCTGGCTGGCCTCGGGCAGGATGGAGCCGTACTCGAAGCAGTTCGCGCCCGGGACCTCGTAGAGGAAGATCGACAGCTCGTCCTTCGCGTCGCCGGTGATCTCGCTCCACGCGTCCGCGATGCCGTGGATCAGGCGGCCACGCAGCTCCTCGGATCGTCCCGCGCGGATGAGTCCCATCATGCGGGGCGAGGTCGTCTCCTCGCCCTCGACGAACATCGAGCCGCGCGGTGCCTCGAAGAAGGAGCAGTGCACGTAGCGCGCGGGCGCGCCCGTGACCTCGTTGTGGACCCGCGTCACCGCCCGCGAGATCTCGGCTCTGTGCTCGAGGGTCGCCGTCCCGGTGGGCGCGACGAACTCGTAGACCGGCATCGTGCACTCCTCCTGTCGATGTCCGCGTGAGTCTGACGCCCTCCGGCTTGCTGCCCCGCCGCGGATCGGAGAGGCTCGGCCCATGCATGGCGCGTTCGCATCCGTCATCGACGAGTCGTGGGGCAGCCTCGGCGAGCGCCGGTTCCTCTTCCTGACCCTGATCGGGTTCGTCGGCGCGTTCGGCTTCATCCGCCTCTCGACGCGTCTCATGCGCAGTCCGCGCGTGCCGTGGTGGCCGGGCAGCATCGTGTCCGACAGCGGCGTGCACATGCACCACCTGTTCTTCGGGATCGTGCTGATGATGGCGGCCGGTGGCCTGAGCTTCGCGGCAGGCGAGACCGACGGTCCCTGGTACGCGGTGTACGCGGTGCTGTTCGGCGTCGGCTTCGGCCTCGCGATCGACGAGTACGCGCTGTGGCTCCACCTCGACGACGTCTACTGGTCCCGGGAGGGCCGCAGCTCGATCGACGCCGCGCTCGTGGCCCTGGCCTTGATCGTGTTCGTCCTGCTCGCGTTCGTGCCCACACGGATCGGCGACGACTCGTTCGGATCGCTGGCCATCACGGTGACGCTGGCGACGTTGCACTTCGCCTGCGTGCTGATCGCCGCCGCGAAGCACCGGCTCGTGCACGCCCTGATCGGCATCTTCATCCCTTTCGTGCCCCTGTACGCCGCGCTGCGCCTCGCCAAGCCGGACTCCATCTGGGCGACGCGCTTCTACGGGGAGCGGCGTCCGGACAAGCAGGCGCGTGCCGAGCACCGGTTCCGGCCCGGGCGCCTGACCCATCGAGGCAAGGAGCGCCTGCGCGACGCGATCGGCGGGGTCACGGAGGAGGAGTACCAGGCGCAGCTCGCCGCAGCCGCCGCGACGAGCTCGACGATCGACCCACACGTACCGAAACGACCATGAGAGGCAGCCACGGAGTGGACGGGGCCCGACCTACGGTCGCGGCGTTCTGCGGGGCGCAGATCCAGCCGCCGCACCTGCGGTAGGTCTCGCCGGGCAGCATGGGCCAGCGCCTGGCCACGCGGTAGGTGACGCCCGGGCCTCCGCGGCTCAGCGACACGATGTACGGCTCCCGGTACGACCAGCCGCCGTCGAAGCCGCTGAATGCGGCCTGGCGCCCAGCCTGGTAGCCCTCGGTGTAGCCACCGGATGTGACGCGCACGGGGTTTGGATCGACGGACGCGCGTCCGAGCAGATACGCCGGTGCTCCCACGCTCGCGAGGAGGAGCACGACCACGAGCACACGGCCGGGCGACCGCATGGCGTCAGCCTATGTGCTCCACGAGACGCGGCCTGAGCTTGGGCGCGGACGCCATCCGCCATGTCCACCCCGCGTCACCACTCGCCGCGCCGCGCCGCAAGCTCACCCGGGAGCGGACGCCGACCTTCGCGTAGATCCGCGTCAGGTTCGCCTCGACCGTGCGCGCGGTGACGAACAGCTCGGCGGCGACCTCGCGGTTGCTCCGGCCCGTCGCGACGCGCTCGGCGATCTGGCGCTCCGTCGGCGTGAGCTCGTCCCGCCCGACGGCCGCGCGGCCGCTGATCCGGCCGAGCTCGCGCCGGGTGCGGTCGCGCCAGATCGTCGCTCCCACGTCCTCGAACAGGGTCTCCGCTTCCCGCAGCCGCTCGCGCGCGGCGCGACGGTGCCTCGCACGTCGGTGTGTCATCCCGAGTGCGAGGAGCGTGCGCCCGCGCTCGAGCGGGGCGGGGAAACGGTCATGGAGCTCCATCGCCTGCTCGAGCAGCGTGACGGCGTCCTCGTGATCGCCTGCGCGCGCTGCGAGCATCGCCTGGCCGCGCAGCGCGGTGCAGAGCGGTCGCGGGCGGTCGAGCCGCTCGCCGAGCGCGCGGAGCTGTGTGAGCCGCTCCTGCGCCTCCTCGACCTGCCCGGTCGCCATGAGTGCCTCGGCGAGATCGTCGCGGTGCGGGAACGCGCCGGGCTCCTCGACGCCCATGGCGCGCAGCTCATCGTCCGCCGTCCTCAGGTGCCCGAGCGCCTCGGACTGGCGACCGAGCGACAGCTCGAGGAAGCCGAGGACGCAGCGGCCCTGGCCGGCGAAGAAATGGTCGCCGAGGGCCTCGCAGATCGAGAGACCGCGGGCGACCATGCGACGGGCGAGGTGCTCGTCGCCCTCGTACGCCGCGGCGAGCGCCCGCACGACCAGTGCACACCCGAGGTTCAGGTCGTCACGACCGAGGTCGAGGATCGCGATCGCCTCGTCGGCGTACGTGCTCGCCTGGGACAGGTTGCAGGCACGCGCCTCGAGCTCGGTGAGCCAGCAGTTGACGAGGGTGCCGCCCTGCTCGTCACCGGCCGCCACCGTCCGCTCGCGCACGCCGAGCAGCAACGCGCGCGCGGGCTCGAGCTCGTCGGCCCAGGAGCGGACGGTCCCCAGGAGCGCATCGGGAGAGAGGGCGGGTTCGGACATCAGCCTGTGGTCGGCCAGCCGCGCAGCGGTCTCCAGCGCGGGGCGTCCGCTTCCTGGGCCGAGGAGCTCATCGACGAAACCCGCGAGGGACAGCGCGGCCACCCTCAGCTCGTCGTCCTCCGCGTGCGCCGAGAGATCCACCGCCTGCCGGAGGTGCTGCTGCGCGGACCGCCCATCGCCGGCGATCAGGAGGGCGAGCCCGAGGCAGGTGAGACAGGTTGCGCGCGTCGTGACGTCGGTCGCGCACTCCTGGAGTGCGACGCGCAGCTCGATGACGTTGTCCTTCGCCGCCGTGTGCTCGTGCGAGGCCGCCCAGATGCGGGCCTCGGCACGTTGGGGTCCCGGGGGCGATGCGCGGACGGCGCGGCGGAACAGCTCGAGCGCGCGGACGGTGTCTCCCGCCTGCTCCCGGCAGTTCCCGGCGCTGACGAGCCGGCGCCCCAGCGCTGCGCCGTCGGCCGTGGGCGTGAGGCGCACCGCGTCCTCGAGCAGTTGGGCCGCCGCGGCGGGTGCCCCGCGCGAGAGCGCGCCGGCGGCACCCTCCTCGATCGCCGCCGCGACGTCGGGGGATGGCTCCGTCGTCGCGGCGGCGAGGTGCCTCGCGCGTTCCTCCGCCGTGTCGGCCAGATCGGCCAGTGCGCGGTGGATCGACCTCCGCCGCCGGGGGGACAGGCTGGAGAGCGCGCCCGCGACCAGGAGCGGATGCGTGAAGCGCACGCGATCGCCCTGCTCCTCGACGACACCCGCGTCGAACGCAGCATCCAACGCCGCCTCGTCGGACAGCGCCCGCGAGAGGACCGCCGCTCGCGGCTCGCCGAGGGCGGCGACGACACCGAGCGCCGTGCGCGTCGACTCCGGCAGGACCCGCACGCGGGTCTCGGCCAGGCGCTTGATGTGCATCGACCGGGACAGCGCCTCCGGCGAGAGCTCGTCCGGGGCGGTGCCGGACGTCGATGCGACCCGGGCGAGCTCGATGGCGAGGAACGCGTTGCCTCCCGCGATCGTGGCGATGCGCCGCACGATCGGCCACGGAAGACGCCGGCCGAGCTCGCGCGAGATGAGCCGGGACAGCGACTCGACGTCGAGCGGAGGGATGGGCATCCGATATGCCGCGATCGGGACCGGATCGGGCGTCGGCTGCCCCTGTTCGGTGCGCGCGGTCGCGAGGAGCAGCACCGGCGTCTCTCTCAGCCGGCGCAGCGCGAACGTCAGCGTCCCGGCCGTCGCCGGGTCCAGCCACTGCAGGTCGTCGATCGCAACGAGGATGGGGGACTCCTCCGAAGCGCGACGGAGCAGTCCCAGCGCTCCGGCGGAGACCGTTCCGGCTTGCGCATCGGCGTCCGCTCCGTCCTCGCGAAGCAGCGCCACGCCGAGCGCCGCGCGTTGAGGCGCCGGCAGAGAGCTGCCGTGTTCGTCGAACACGTCGCCCAGGAGATCGATCAGCCCGGCGGTCGCAGGCGCCGTCTCGACCTCCGAGGGGCGCGTCATCAGGACGCGGTGGCCGTTGGCGTGCTCGAGCCCCGCACGCCAGACCGTCGTCTTCCCGATCCCGGCGGGCCCTTCGAGGATCAGCGCCGCCGCTGTCGGCCCGTCGAGGAACCGGCCGACGGCTTGCACCTCGGCCTCGCGACCCACGATCTCCGCGACGGCCATGGCTCCGGGGCGCGGGCGCGGGCGCCGCTACGTGGGGGTCGGGTCCTCGTCGTTGAGGAAGAGGATGTCCGGCCGGTCGACGACGCCCGCGCGCTGCATCGCCTCCCGCAGGTCATCGGACCCCACGAACTCGCGCGCGCGACCGAGATCGTCGACCTCGAAGAGCATCACCACCTCGGTCGGATCGTCGGCGCTGCGGAACACCTGGCCGCCGTTGGACCCGTACCGCTCGCGAACCCCAGCGGTTTCGTCGAAGATCGGCCGCCATCTGGCGTAGTCCTCGACACGGTGGCGGACCAGTAGATGGGGCATGAGAACTCTCTCTTCCCTCGCTCGGCCCCCGACTGAGCCGACTCTACGCCTCGGTGGCCCTCTGCGGCCGAATCTCGTCACCGAGCGGTGCCGCGTCTCAGTGCGCGACGCGTTCCCGCAGGCGGGCGATCTCGCCTCGCTCGTGGTGGACTCCGTCGCTGTCCTGACCACCGGAAGCGGCGAGCTCGTGGGCGAGATCGAGCGCCGCGCGCAGCACGTGCTTGGCGTTGCGGTGGCTGCGGTGGCCGTGACCGGAGCGGATGAACCGCTTGCGCTGCCTGCGCGGTGCGCAGAGCGCGTCGAGCTCGTCGGCGGTGATCGTGGAGTTCTCGACCTCGGGCTCCATGATCGCCCGCAGGAACTCGCGCTCCTGGGGCGCGGTCCTGCGCAGCGCGACGACGATCGCGACGAGCGCGATGATCCCGAGCCCGATCGCGACCAGGAAGCCGAGCGTGGTGCCGCCACCGATCGCGGCGACGCCGTCCCAGGATGCGTGCGCGAGCATCGCCAGCAGCATCAGGCCGATCCCCAGGCCCAGCCGTCGTCGCTGGACCGGCGTTCCGATCGCGTAGATCAGTCCACAGCAGAACAGCGCCGAGTACAGCGTGTGCGAGAACACGCCCGAGCCCGCGCGGATCGCGAACGTGGACAGCGCCGACTGGGCCTGATCGAATCCGAAGCCGGCGATCGCGACGTTGAATCCGTACAGGACGTTCTCGAAGAGCTGGAAGCCGAGCCCGATGAACGCGCCGACGAACACCCCGTCGTACGGGGACCGGATCAGGCGCGGCGCGAGCCCGAGCAGCAGGATGAAGCCCGCAGCCTTGGCCGTCTCCTCCGAGAACGGCGCGGTGAGCGCAGGTGACCAGTCGGCCGCGAAGGCCTGCCCGAACAGCTTCGGGTAGATCGCGAGCATCGCCGTGTTCGCCGTCAATGCGAACGCGAACGTCCCGGCCAGCCCGCCCCAGAGGAACGCGGCCAGCACCAGCTTGCGCGGCTGGCGCTCGTAGTGATCGGTCAGTCGCAGGAGCGCGAGGAAGATCAGGCCGTAGAGCACTGCCGCGACCGCGCTGACCACGAGCGCCGTTCCCAGCACGCCACTGCCCGCGTCGAAGTAGCCCACGAGGTGCAGCACGCCGACGCCCGAGAGGACGATGAAGACCCAGAAGCAGAGGTTGTGCGGCTGCCAGAACCGGAACGGCTGTCCCCAACCCGACAGTTCCAGGATCTGCCGGCGACGCGTCAGCGCATCGGACTCCTCGGCGGTCCCGATCGCCATCAGCCGGCCGCCTGCGGCTGGTACTTGATGCTGTCGATCATCCGCTCGATCTCATCCGCCTTCGCGGTGAGATCGGCTTCGGGACCCGAGGCGGTGATCTGCAGGCCGGTGCCGCCGTACTGCAGGGCGGCGACGACGCCCTTGCCGTCGATCGTCGTGTACGGCTGCGCGAGGCCCACCTGGCCGGCGGCGGTCTGGAACGCCTGCACGTCGCCCGCGACGTGGAACGCCTCGTCTCGCTGAGTCGCCGACGTCACCTTGTCGATCTGCGAGAGCAGCGTTCTGAGATCGCCGCGGTACGGGCCCGGCGACACCTGAAACGACACGCTCCCGTCGACCAGCACCACGCCCTCGCCGGGACTCCGGCTGCGCGTCGTGTCGCGCGTCAGCAGACCCTGCTCGACGCCCCAGCCCTCCTGCGCGTCCATCGTCAGGCCGGGTCCGAGCGCGAAGACGTCGCCCGCCTTCGTGGTCTGGTCGTAGTTCAGCAGGCTGTTGACGCCGGGGATGACGAGCGTCCAGAACACGAACAGGCCGATGACCACGAGGCCCGGCAGCAGGGAGCGGCGATCCAGGCCGAAGAAGCGATGCTCGACCGGGACCCGCCCGGTCGGCGTGAGTCCGTCGGGCCGAGGGTGACTCGCGCTCACCGGCGCAACCTTCCCCGCATGGGGGCGCAAAGCTACCAAGCCGTTGCGTCGTGTCGAGACCGCTGACAGGTCGGCCGGGATGACGACGTGCAGGACTATGGCCCGGCGTTCAGCGGGCCGCAGATCCAGCCGCCGCACCTCCGGTACGTCTCCCCGGGCAGCATGGGCCAGCGCCTGGCGACGCGGTACGTGACACCTGGGCCTCCGCGGCTCAGCGACACGATGTACGGCTCCCCGTACGACCAGCCGCCGTCGAAGCCGCTGAACGCGGCTTCGCGCCCAGCGCGGTAGCCCGCGGTGTAGCCACCGGATGTGACCGGCGCCGGGCGGGGATCGACGGACGCGCGTCCGAGCAGATACGCCCCTGATCCGACGCCCGCGAGGAGGAGCACGAGCACGAGCACACGGCCGGGAGACCGCATGCCGTCAGCATATGCGCGCGGCCGCGCATCGCGGGGCCGCAACGTCAGCTGATGCGGACGGGCAGGCGCGTGAGTCCGCGCGTCGAGTTGTTCAGTCCCCAGACCGGCTCCCCGACCCGCTCGATCGTGGTCACGCGCTCCGCCAGCGCGGTGAACAGGGCCTGGGCCTCCATCGTCGACAGGGAGCGCCCGGGGCAGGCATGGGTGCCGAAGTCGAACGCGAGGTGGTCGCCCGGGTTGCGGCGCACGTCGAGGACGTCGGGGTTCGGATAGTGCCGTTCGTCGCGGTTCGCGGCGCCATAGGAATGGACGACGCGCGAGTCGGCCGGGATGACGAAGCCCTCGCCGAGGTCGACGCCCCGGGTCGTCGTACTGCCTCATGTACGCCGCCGGTCCCAGATCCAGATGTCGATGTCCGTGTGGACGTGCGCGGATGTGGCGGCAGCCGTCATGTGCATCTCCCCCACTGTCGGCGGCCGATCTCAACCAGTGAACCAGGCACACGATCGCCAGGGGGAGGGGCGCGCGAGACGCAGTCCGCCAGACGCTCGCGGCGGACGGCGCAACAGGAATAGGATCGCCGGGAGGACCAGGGGACATGCGATCGAGGAGACGATGACCGCCCCTAGGTACGAGTGGACGGTTGGGTCGGGGGTCCCGGAGAGACCGCGCCTCCTCCTGATCCTGGCCATCGCCGCCGCCGCGATCGCCGGAACCGCCGGCGCGATCCTCCTGCAGCTCGACAGCGACCATGCCGGCAGGGATCCGGCCGTCCAGATCTCGCTGCTCGCCTGGCTGATCCTTCCCTACGTGCTCGGTGGGCTGGTCGCCTGGTACTGCAAGCCGTCGAACCGGTTCGGGCCCCTGATGATCGCAGCGGGGCTGGGCACGTTGCTGTCGTCCTTCTCCTCGGCGAACGCCAACCTCCTCTCGACGATCGGCACGGCGTTCGACCTCCTCCCGTTCGCCCTCTTCATGCATGTCTTCCTCGCGTTCCCGACCGGGGCTCTGCGCGGCCGGAGCGAGCGCATCGTCGTCGGGGCCGCGTACGCGGTGGCGCTGCTCAACGTCGTCGGGCTGATGCTGGGAGGCTTCGACCCGGACAACGCGATCGCGGTCACCGACGCTCCGAGACTCGCCGCCCACCTCCTGCGTCTCCAGCTCGTCGTGATCGCCGGTCTGCTCCTCGTCGGGTTCGTGGCCATGTTGAGCCGCCGCGCCGCCGCCGCCCGGCCCCTCCGGGCGCCGGTCAAGGTGCTGGTGGACGCGTTCTCCCTGGCGCTCGTGTTGGCCGCGGTGCTCCTGCTCGTCCAGGCCTTCGCCATCTCGCTGGATGCGTTCCTGGCCATCCAACGCACGATGTTCGTGATCGTCGGTCTGGCGCCGTTCGTCTTCCTGCTGGCGATGCTGGACGCCCGCCTGGCTCGCTCGGCCGTCGGCGACCTGCTGCTCGAGCTGCGCGCCGAGCCACCGCCCACCGAGCTCACCCAGCCGCTGTCGCGAGCGCTGCGCGACCCGACGGTCAGCCTCGCGTACTGGCTGCCCCGGTACGACACGTGGGCCGACCCGGACGGTCGGCCCGTGCGCCTGCCTGGACCCGACGAGGCCCGGTCGGTCACCTTCGTCGACAGCGAGGGACGACACCTGGCGGCGCTCATGCACGACCCCGCCCTCGACGAGGAACCCCAGCTGCTGCGGGCGGTCGGCGCAGCGGCGGGCATCGCGCTGGAGAACGGGCATCTGCACGTCCAGCTGAAGGCGAAGCTGCAAGAGCTCGAGGGCTCGCGGGTCGTGTTCTCGCGGCGGGTCAGCAGGAGCGCAAGCGGCTCGAGCGCAACCTCCACGACGGTGCGCAACAACGTCTGATCGCGCTCTCGCTCGAGCTCGGCAGGTACAGCGCGAAGCTCGACGACGACGCCGAGGCGCGTGCTCGGATCCAATCTGCCCGAGCCGAGATCGCCACCTCGCTCGAGGAACTGCGCACTGTCGCCCGCGGCCTGCACCCCGCGGTGCTCAGCGGTCACGGACTCGGTGTCGCGCTCGAGTCGTTGGCCGCGAGCTCCCCGGTCCCGGTGAGGCTCCACGTCGGCGTCGAGAACCGGCTCGACGAGTCGATCGAGGTCGCGGCCTACTACGTCGTCGCCGAGAGCCTCGCCAACATCGGCAAGCACGCCCGCGCCACGCGGGCGACCGTCGACATCGACCGCCAGGGCGATGAGATCGTGGTCGAGGTCGTCGACGACGGCATCGGCGGCGCCGACAGCGACCGCGGAAGCGGGCTTCGCGGTCTCGCCGACCGAGTGGAGGCGCTCGGAGGACGGCTCAGGGTATGGACGCCCAGCGGCGGAGGCACTCGAGTACGGGCGCAGCTGCCGTGCGCGTAGCACTGGCCGAGGACAGCGTTCTCCTGCGCGACGGACTGGCGCGGCTGCTGGAGGACGAGGGCTTCGACGTCATCGGACAATGCGACGACGCCGAGGAGCTCATGCGCAAGCTCTCGGCTCATGCCGTCGACGTCGCGATCCTCGACATCCGCCTTCCGCCGACGCACACCGACGAAGGGCTGCGCGCGGCGATCGAGATCCGCGAGCGCTACCCCGGCACCGGGGTGCTCGTCCTGTCGCAGTACATCGAGCTCGGCCTGGCGATGAAGCTGCTGTCGGGCTCGGCCGAGGCCACCGGCTACCTCCTCAAGGACCGCATCGGTGACGTCAGGGACTTCGTCGCCGCCGTGCAACGGGTGGCCGACGGCGGCTCGGCGATCGACCCGATGATCGTCTCGACGCTGCTGTCGCGGCGGCGCAGCGACGATCCGCTCGGCGGGCTGACGCCCCGCGAGCGCGAGGTGCTCGAGCTGATGGCGACCGGAAGCTCGAACCAGGGGATCGCCGACGATCTCGTGATCACGCTGCGTGCCGTGGAGAAGTACGTCTCGAGCATCTTCGGCAAGCTCGGGCTGCCCTCGACCGGCAGCGAGTCGCGGCGGGTGCTCGCGGTGCTGCTGTTCCTGCGCAGCTGACGCGCGAGCGACACGAAGACGCCAGAAACCCGCCCCCCGGAACGGCATGTTTCCCGGCTGTCCCCGGGCGGCAGCGGATGGGAGGTTGGACGCGTCTCTTCACGCCGAGAGGAACCCCGATGAAGACGCGCATCATCCAGCGCGAGCCCAAGCCGGAGCAGCCCGACGCCTCGGCAGGCGACGCGAAGCAGCCCCCGCCGGCTCCTGCCCACAACCTTGCCGCCCGGATGGCTCGCTGGAGCGGCCAGCACCGCAGGAAGGCCATCTTCGGCTGGCTCGCGTTCGCCCTCATCGCGTTCGCGGTCGGGATGAACGTGGTCGGCCAGAAGGACATCTCCGATGTCGATGGGTACTCGGGGGAGTCCGGCCGCGCGGAGAGGGCGCTGGACCGCGCCGGTCTGAGGCCGACCGAGGAGGTCGTCTTCATCCAGAGCGACAAGCTCACCGTCAAGGACCCGGCGTTCCGGGGGGCGGTCGGAGACGTCACCGACCGCATGTCCCGGATCCCCTACGTCCGCAACGTGAGTTCGCCGCTGGCACCCGGCGGCACCGTCTCGGCCGACGGCCACGCCGCGCTGGTGCACTTCGACATCGCCGGCGATTCGACGGTCGCAGCGGATCGCGTCGATCCCACGCTGGCCGCGGTGGCCGCGGTCCAGAAGAGCCATCCCGGCCTCGACATCCAGCAGTTCGGCGACGCCAGCGCGGCCAAGGCCATCGACGGCGTGATCACCGACGATCTCGGCAAGGCGGGGATGCTCTCGCTGCCGGTCACACTGATCATCCTCACCATCACCTTCGGGACGCTCGTGGCAGCAGGTCTGCCGCTGCTGATCGGACTCACCTCCGTGATGGCCGCCCTGGGCCTGGTCGCCATCACGAGCCACCTGTTCCCGGTGGACAGCAACCTGCCCGCGGTCGTGCTCCTGATCGGGCTGGCGGTCGGCGTGGACTACTCGCTCTTCTACCTCCGGCGTGAGCGGGAGGAGCGTGCCGCGGGGCGCGACGCGCGCGCCGCGCTGCAGGCCGCCGCCGCGACGTCCGGGCGCGCGGTGCTGATCTCGGGCGTGACCGTGATCGTCGCGATGGCGGGGATGTTCATCAGCGGCGACGCGTCGTTCATCTCCTTCGCGGAGGGGACGATCCTCGTGGTCGCCATCGCCGTCTTCGCCTCGTTGACGGTGCTCCCAGCGATGCTGTCCTGGCTCGGGGACCGCGTCGAGAAGGGGCGGATCCCAGGGCTCGGCCGTCGCCGTCCGGCAGGCGAGTCGCGCTTCTGGACCGCTCTGACCGGACGCGTCATGCGCCGCCCGGGCCTGGCGATGCTCCTCGCGGGCGGGCTCCTGGTGGCGCTGGCGATCCCGGCGCTGCAGATGAAGATCGTGACGAGCGGCGTCGAGCAGATGCCCCAGCACCTTCCGGTCATCCAGGCCTACAACAACGTGAAGCAGGTGTTCCCCACCGAGGGCGTGATCGCGAGCGTCGTCGTCGAGGCCGACGACGCGCACGCAGGCGCCGTGGCCGCCGGCATCGCCGGGCTCCGCGCGCAGGTCGAGCGCTCCGATGCGTTCCTGCCGGGGACCGAGGTCATCTACAGCAAGGACGGTACGGTCGCCCAGATCAACGTCCCGACCCGCGGCACCGGCACCGACGCCGCATCCATGAACGCCCTTCACCAGCTGCGGGACAAGATCATCCCGGCCACGGTGGGCGGTGTCGGGGCGACAGCGGTCAACGTCACCGGCGACGCCGCCAACTCGAAGGACTTCGCCAATCAGCTCAACAGCAGACTGCCGTTGATCTTCGCGTTCGTGCTCGGGCTCGCGTTCCTGCTCCTGCTCGTCACCTTCCGCTCCATCGTGATCCCGGTCAAGGCGATCGTCCTCAACCTGCTCTCGGTCGGAGCCGCCTACGGCGTCCTCGTCTCATCTTCCAGCAGGGGCACGGGGAGTCGCTGCTCGGCTTCACGTCGAACGGTGGGGTGACGAACTGGCTGCCGCTCTTCCTGTTCGTGGTGCTGTTCGGGCTCTCGATGGACTACCACGTGTTCATCCTGTCCCGGGTCAAGGAGCTCCACGACCGCGGCATGTCGACCGACGAGGCGGTCCAGCGCGGGATCGCGACGACCGCCGGAACCGTGACAAGCGCGGCGATCGTCATGGTCGGCGTGTTCCTGGTCTTCGTCACGCTGACGTTCCTCGACTTCAAGGAGCTCGGCCTCGGGCTGGCCGTCGCGGTCCTGATCGACGCCACCATCATCCGCGGTGTCCTGCTGCCGGCCTCGATGAAGGTGCTGGGAGACTGGAACTGGTACCTGCCGCGTTGGCTCGAGTGGCTGCCGCACGTCGGGGCCGGGCGCGACGCCGCCCCACCCATCCCTCCCAGGGGCCCGCAATCCCCCGGTGAGCCCGGCCCTGCCGACGCGCCGCCTCGTGCGCCGGTCCCGGCCTGAGGCCCCGACCGCAGCCGCTGTCACCGGCACGCAACGACGAGGGCCCCGCTCACGCGGGGCCCTCCGCAGTGCATGCCCAGCTCCCGTCAGGGATCGACTCGATGATCGGCCTGACGCGGTGACTCTCTGTGGTCACGTGGCGCCGGCGCTGACGATCTCGGCGCCGAGGGTGACGACCAGCGCTGGCTGTAGCCGTGTGAGACCGGCGCTGCTGCGACGCGCTGCGCTACCGCGCAATCGCTGCCTGCCCGTGCGCGCTCTTCAGCTCGCGTGGTGCGACCCCGTAGTGGCGTCGGAACGCTCGGCTGAAGTACGAGCTGTCACGGAAGCCCCAGCGGCGGGCGATATCCGACACGGTGTCGTTGCTCGGTGTCACCAGATCGGCGTGGCACCGTTCGAGGCGGCGGCGGCGAACCAGAGCGCCCACGGATTCGCCGGTGAGCTCGAACGCTTCGTGCAGTGTCCGAACGGAGATCGCGTGCACCGCAGCGATGCCGGGCGGGGTCAGCCCGGGCTCCTGGAGGTGCATCTCGATGTACCTGCGAACCTGCATCACGATCGCCTCGCGCAACCGTTGCGGCTCCGAGGGCAGCCCCGCGCCCAGGGCAACGCGCGCCAGTTCGATGGCGGCGTCTCCGGCGGCCGTCCGGCTGACGTCGTCGAGGACGGGGCCACGGTCTGCGAGTGTCTCCAGGAACGCGCTGAAGAGCTGCAGCGGGGACGAATCGGCGGGCAGGACCCGGCCGACGACATCGTCGAGGCGGGGGAAGGCTGCTCGAAGTCGAGCGCGGGGCACGACAAGTGTGCGTTTGACGATCGGCCCGATCGCATCGAACGATCCCGGCACGTTCCCATCCCAGACCACGAGCTGTCCGGGTGCCAGCAGCATGCTGTTGCCGTTGAGCGTCAGTCCGAGGCTGCCGTGGCGCATGGCGAGGATGCCAACCAGGTCGGGGGGTGTTTGGGCGATCTCGCGTCGCGTTCGGCGGCCGCGCCCGTGACCGCACGCGAAGTCGACCAGGGCGGCATCACCCAACCTCAGCCGGGAGACTCGCGCATCGAAGCGGTCGTCGGCACCTGCGATCAGGCCGTGCGTCGAACGGGATGTAGGCCTGTGCCAGCATCTCGCGCCACGCCTCGGCGCGATCGCTCGCATCGGGCGCCTCCAGCTCCCAGCTCTCGGCGGCCGTCTCTCTCTCCTGGAACATCACCCCGCCGAGATGGTTCCAGCGCCCGCATCCGTTGTCCAGGCGCGAGACACGCGCCATCGGTCAAGAGCGGCGCGCTGGAGGACGCGACGCGGACGCGGTCCTCCCGTAGCGTCGCGCAGATGAGCACGCACCGCGACGCGATCATCGTCGGCGCCGGCTTCGCCGGTCTCTACGCCCTTCATCGGCTGCGCGACGATCTCGGTCTGCGCGCAACCGTGTTGGAGGCGGGCGGCGGCGTGGGGGGCACCTGGTACTGGAATCGCTATCCGGGCGCACGCTGCGACGTGGAGAGCCTGGATTACCAGTACTCCTTCTCCGACGAGCTGCTGCAGGAGTGGCAGTGGACCGAGCGCTACCCGGCGCAGGAGGAGATCCTGCGCTATCTGCGCCATGTCGCCGATCGCTTCGATCTGAATCGGGACATCTCGCTCGACACGCGCGTGACCTCGGCGGTGCTCGACGAGGCCTCCACCCGGTGGACGGTCACGACGGACACGGGCGACGAGCTGACCGCCCGCTTTCTCATCATGGCCACCGGCTGCCTGTCGGTCCCGAAAGCGCCGGAGGTGCCCGGCACGGACGCCTTTGCCGGGGCCGTGCACCACACCGGCCGCTGGCCGCACGAGGGCGTCGACTTCACGGGCAAGCGCGTCGCCGTCATCGGCACCGGCTCGTCCGGCGTCCAGGCGATCCCCAAGATCGCCGAGCAGGCCGCGGAGGTGACCGTCTTCCAGCGCACGCCGAACTTCATCGCGCCGGCGTGGAACGGCCCGCTCGACCCGGAGACGGCGCGGGAGGTCGTCGCCGGCTATGCCGAGCGCCGCAAGGCGATCCGCGAGTCCTACACGAGCATTCACTACCCCATGAACGACAAGGGCGCCATGGAGGTCTCCGACGAGGAGCGCGAACGCGAGCTCGAAGCGCGCTACGACGCGGGCGGCCTCAACATGGTCGGCTGCTTCACCGACGTCATGATCGACCCGCAGGCCAACGAGCACGTCGCCGAGTTCTTCCGCCGCAAGATCCGCGAGCGCGTCGAGAACCCCGAGGTCGCCGAGGCGCTCATGCCGCGCACGTACCCCTGGGGGACGAAGCGCCCGTGCGTCGACACCGGCTTCTACGAGACGTTCAACGAGGACCATGTCTCGCTCGTGGAACTCCGCCGGGAGCCGCTGGAGGAGATCGTCCCCGAGGGCGTGCGGACGAGCGCGCGGACGTACGAGGTCGACGCGGTCGTCTTCGCCACGGGCTTCGACGCGATGACCGGCGCGCTGAACGCGATCGACATCCGGGGCCGCGGCGACGTCGCGCTGCGCGACCTGTGGGCCGAGGGCCCGCGCTCGTACCTCGGGATCGGCCTCGCCGGCTTCCCGAACCTCTTCCTCGTCACCGGCCCTGGAAGCCCGTCGGTGTTCAGCAACATGGTCGTTTCCATCGAGCAGCACGTCGACTGGATCGCGGACGCCATCGATCACCTGGAGCGCAGCGGCCTCCGCAGCATCGAGCCGACGCCGGAGGCGCAGGACGCCTGGGTCGCCCACGTTGCGGAGATCGCAGACTTCACGCTCGTGAAGCAGGCGAACTCGTGGTACATGGGCGCGAACGTGCCCGGCAAGCCGCGCGTCTTCATGCCCTACCTCGGCGGCGTCGGGCCGTACCGGGCGAAGTGCGACGAGATCGCGGCCGGCGGCTACGAGGGATTCTCGATCACTTGACCGCGTCCCGGGAGCAGGCAGATGCAGGATCTTGACGGCAAGTCGGCCATCGTCACCGGCGGCGGCCGCGGGCTCGGCGCGGCAATTGCGCAGCGGCTGGCGGCCGCCGGCACGCGTGTGGTCGTCGCCGACCTCGACAGCGCGGCGGCGGCGGCGGTTGCGGACGCTGTCGGCGGTGTCGCGGTGACGGCGGACGTCAGCGTGCCCGCGCAGGTCGAGGAGATGGTCCGCGTCTGCACCCAGAGCTTCGGCGGCCTGGACATCGCTGTGAACAACGCCGGCATCGGCGGCGCGATGGCCCCCCTCGCCGACTACCCGCCCGACGTGTGGGACCGCGTCATCGCTGTGAACCTCAGCTCGGTCTTCCACTGCATGCGCAGCGAGATCGCGGTCATGCGTGCAGCGGGCCGCGGCTCGATCGTGAACATGGCCAGCATGCTGGGGCAGGTCGCGTTCCCGAGCGTCTCGGCCTACGTCGCCGCCAAGCACGGCGTCGTCGGACTGACGAAAGCGGCGGCCCTCGACCACGCGGCCGACGGCATCCGCATCAACGCGGTCGGCCCGACGTTCATCACGACCGAGCTGGTGACCTCGACGATCGATCAGGAGGGGCTCGACGCCCTCGCCGCCGGGCACCCGGGCGGCCGGCTGGGCGCGCCGGAGGAGGTGGCCGAGCTCGTCGCGTGGCTGGCGTCGGATGCGGCGTCGCTCGCCCAGGGAGGCTTCTACCCCGTCGACGGCGGGTGGTTGGCGCGCTGAGACGACGAGAGCCCCGCCGTAGCGGGGCTCTCGCGCACATGCGAACCTCCCGTGAGGCGAGGGCAGTCATGCTCGGCCGCACCTGACCGACAGGGGAGAACGCGCTCCATGCAGTTCCACCACCATGGATACGTCTCGGGTGATCCCCGCGTGCAGCCCGCGGCGGGCGACGGCCGCGAGTGGACGCCCGAGCTCCCGGACGAGGTCGACGTCCTGATCATCGGCGGCGGCCCGGCCGGCCACATCGCGGCGGCGCAGCTCGCCCAGTTCCCGGGGGTGACGACACGTCTGATCGAGCGCTCCGAGGGACGTTTGGAGCGCGGTCGCGCGGACGGCGTCCAGGCACGCACGGTCGAGACGTTCCAGGCGTTCGGCTTCGCGAACCGCATCGTGGAGGAGGCCTACCGGATCACCGCGATGGCCTTCTGGCGGCCGGATCCCCAGGACCCCGCGCGCATCGTCCGCGCCAGCATGCCCGCCGACGATCCGAACGGCATCAGCGAGTTCCCGCACATCATCGTCAACCAGGCGCGCGTGCAGGACTACTTCGCCGAGGCGATGGCCAACGCACCGACGCGCATGAGGCCCGACTACGGGCTCGAGCTGCTCGACCTGGAGGTGCGCGACAACGAGCCCGGCGAGCACCCCGTCGTCGTCAGGCTGCGCCGGCACGGCGGCACCGGCGACGGCGAGGAGCGCACCGTGCGCGCCAGGTATGTGCTCGGCGCCGACGGCGCCCGCAGCAGGGTGCGCGAGTGCATCGGCAGCAAGCTCGTCGGGGAGCAGGCGATGCACGCGTGGGGGGTCATCGACGTCCTGGCCGCCACCGACTTCCCCGACATCCGCACCAAGTGCGCGATCCAGTCCCACGACGGCGGCAACATCCTCCTGATCCCGCGCGAGGGCGGGCACCTGTTCCGCATGTACGTCGACCTCGGCGAGGTCGAGGAGGGCGACCGTGGCACCGTGCGCCGGACGTCGGTCGACGACGTCGTCGCGCGCGCCAACCGGATCCTCCACCCCTACGCAATCGACGTGAAGTCGGTGGCCTGGTGGAGCGTGTACGAGGTCGGGCACCGGCTGACCGACAGGTTCGACGACGTGGCGCACGAGGCCGTCGGCACGCGCACGCCGCGGGTCTTCATCGCCGGCGACGCCTGTCACACGCACAGCGCCAAGGCCGGCCAGGGCATGAACGTGTCGATGCAGGACGGCTACAACATCGCCTGGAAGCTGGGGCACGTCCTCGACGGCCGCGCGCCCGCATCGCTCCTGGACACCTACTCCGCCGAGCGCCACGCCGTCGCGCAGGAGCTCATCGACTTCGACAAGGAGTGGTCCGGGCTCATGGCATCGCGGCCCGGCGATGCCGATGACCCGGCCAGGGTCGAGGCGTTCTACGTGGAGACGTTCGACTTCACGACCGGCTTCACGACCTGCTACCGGCCCTCGCTGGTGACCGCGGAACCCACGCACCAGGACCTGGCGGCCGGCTTCCCGATCGGGACGAGCTTCAAGTCCGCGCCGGTCGTGCGCGTCTGCGACGCCAACCCGGTGCACCTCGGCCACCACGCGCGCGCGGACGGGCGCTGGCGGATCTACGCGTTCGCGGACGGTGCCGCGCCGGGCGATGCGCCGGCCCTGTCGCAGTTCGCCGCCTGGCTCTCCGACGACGACGAATCGCCGTTGCGCTGCACGCCCTCCGACGCCGACGTCGACGCCTGGTTCGACGTGAAGGCGATCTACCAGGGGCCGTTCGACACCGTCGACATCGGCGCGGTCCCGGCGGTGTTCCTCCCGCCGACCGGGCCCTACGGGCTCGTCGACCACGAGAAGGTCTTCGCCGCCGGCCCGGGACCGGACGGCACGGGCGAGGACATCTTCGAGGTCCGAGGCATCGCTCGCACCGGTGCCGTCGTCGTGGTGCGCCCGGACCAGTACGTCGCCGCCGTCATGCCGCTGACCGCGACCGACGAGGTGCGCGCGTTCTTCGAGCCGGTGCTCCTCAGCGCCCCGGCGGGTACGGCCGGGCGGCGGTCGGCAGCTCGGGGATGAGCGACGACGAGAGCCCCGCTCGCGCGGGGCCCTCGCACTGCATGCCCAGCTCCGGTCAGGGAGCTACTTGATGATTGGCATGCGGACGTGATCGGCTGTGCTCACGCGGCGTCATGTGCGGTGAGCGGAGAGATCTCGCCTCCGTGGTGAGCTCGCTGCGGCTCGCTGTGATCGTCTGCCGCTGCCACGAGCGCTGCCACATCCCGTCCCCTCGGACGAGGCGCCGTTCAGGCGAGGTCGTGAACGGGAGGTCGGTTCGACCCTTCTACTCGATCGCCTCACGTGTCACCGAGGGCTTTGTCGACGACCTGCTGCACCCGGGCGTAGGAAACGTCGAGCAGGCGACCGAGTTGCCGGCGACTTGTGGCCCGCCACACACGCGACGCGCCCTCGTCGACACTGTTCGTTTGCGTCGCGGTCGACGTTGCGCCCGTCTCGCACCTCATGCTGGACGACCTTTCGCGCGCCAAGGGCCGCGGTGCCGCCATGGCCGCGCCGAAGAGCCGTGGCTCGGGCAGGCTCTCGCCCGTCGACCACACCTACGGCATCCCGGTGTGCGGCGAGATCGTCCGGTGGCAGGGCGAGAAGCCCGGCGATGGCATCAACACGTTCGCGGTCCGTGGCGCGACGGAAGAGACGGTGGTGGGCTTGCCGGCGCGCGCGCTCGACGTCTTGGGGTGGCATCGGACGGCGTGATCGAGGGCATCGTCGACGAGCTGATGACGTTGTGGATGGAGTTCGAGGCGCGCTAGCACACCTGTGGGGTAATCACGACCAGGTGCGGAGCCAGAGCGCCGCCTGGAGGCGCGACCTGGGCTATCCGCCGTAGAGCGAGCGGAGACCGAGCACGTCGCCGCGGCCGAGGGTCCGCTGCGCGGTGTTGCGGGTCCCGGTCGCGAACGCCATGGTCAGGTTCGGGCTGTCCTCCAGGTCGGCCAGGCCGATCGCGTGTCCGAACTCATGGGTAGCGACGCCGCGGTAGTCGTAGCCCGTCTTGCCGCTGTTGCTCCAGTCGACCGCTGAGCTGAACCGGGTGTCGGTCTCGACGTACGAGGAGTCGCTGTTCCACCACGTCCATGTGCAGGCGATCGCCCCCTCGCAGCCATCTTCGGTGAGCTTCCCACGGTCGACCACGTTCACGCCGTCCGCCTCCCCGGCGTGGCGGGACGTCGAGCCGTCGTATTTCGCCGCCATCGCGGTGTCGTCCTTGATCCCGGAGCAGTCGGTCAGCGTCTTGTTCCACGCCTCGTGGCCTTGCTGCAACGCGTCTCGGGTGGCGGCGTTGCCCCCGAAGCTCGACGCGTTCCACTTCCAGCTATAGCGGCCGTCTGGCCAGCGGCCGGGAGTCTGCTCGTGACCCCCGTCGTCGCACGCCGAGCTGGCCGCTGCCGTCGCCGTCGCGCGTCGGCCGCGGAAGTTCGGGTCGCGCCGCGGCGATCCAGGTGTCGCGCGGATCACGGACGCCAGGACGGTGGCCCGCGCACGGCGCCACTCCGCGACCCAGGTCGGCTCGGCGACGTCGCCGTAGTCGAAGCTGCGGATGACGCCGCGGCGGACGACGATCGCCGGAACGCCGACGGAGCCGCGGTCGGGGTCGGACAGCGGCAGGACGGTCATCGTCACGCGCGGATGGTTCTCGTCGTCGCAGCGCGTCACGCGGTAGGCGCCGGGTCCCAGCGGCTCGGTGACCTCGCTGCCGTCGTCGAGCGCTCGCCTGATCGTGTCGGCGACCTGCAGGCCTCCTGCCGGGAGGCACGCGGCAGGCGTCGGCGCCGGCGCCTGGCCGGCGCCTGTGTCGCCGGCCGTCGCCAGGACAGCCGCCGACATCAGGCTCAGCACGATGGCTCTCGCCCCGTAAATGCGCACGTTGACACTCCCGCTTCTCCTGCAAACGGGCGGGTTCCCGTCGCTGCTTGCAGCGTTGCGCACAAGCGGCGGATCCGTACGCGCGGGTGCGATTCCGTCCCGTTGACGAGCTGAGGGCTGAACACGATGTACAAGCCGCTACGTCACGGCTGCGCGATCGACGAACAGAAACGTCGGTAGCGGCGGTCGGTACGTCGCGGCGAGATACCGGACGATTCGCGGAAACTCGTCCTCGTAGCTGCCGTGAATCACGTCGACCGTCGCACCCCGAAGATCGAGCGCGTCGACCTCTGCCCGAAGATGGCGCGCGAAGCCGAGGCGCGGCTCCATGAGCACGAAATGCGGCGGCGCCTTGAAGCGGCCGTGATCGCTCCGACCAAGGTACGCGTGGAGGAAGATGAGCGGTGAGCCGACGCCTCCGTCGCGGTAGCGACCCGCGCTGGCGAATGCGTCGATGATGACGACGCGGTCGTTCGTGAAGCCCAACTTCGGCAACCACGCGTCATGTAGTGCCGAAGCAGTCCGTGCTTGGCGGTGTGGTGCGGTGCGTACTCCGGCAGCTTCTCGCGTGGCAGCAGCACACCCGCGAGGTCACTGCTCA
This sequence comes from uncultured Solirubrobacterales bacterium, assembly GCA_963757125.1. Taxonomy (GTDB): domain Bacteria; phylum Actinomycetota; class Thermoleophilia; order Solirubrobacterales; family Solirubrobacteraceae; genus CAVVSD01. The sequence continues at coordinate 25,244 of CAVWQP010000002.1, forward strand.
GCTCCCCCATAGATGAACCGTACGACCGGTGTGCATTGGCGGCTCGACGCGCGCGCTGCTGCCAACGCTGGCCGATCTGCTGCCACGCTGAAGTTGCCGGAGATGACGAAAGCCCCGCCGTAGCGGGGCTTTCGCACTACATGCCCAGTCCCTGAGGGGCTACTTGATGAACAATGCCAGGCACCCTCTGTCGCCGGATTTCTCCCGTCCTACAAGCAGATCGGGGTGGGGAATCAGGCGACAGAGTGCGCCCTGATGTTCCCCGTGTGTTCCCCGTGGGCGGCTAGGATCGCCGGCGAAGGACCGGGGTCCCGGAGGGTGTCGCCTGTCCTGGCGGACGGCGAGGCTCGCGCCTCGTGAGCGTGAGCACGACCGCGACCGTGAAGCTGTGCGCGGTCGAGGGATGCGAGCGTCCGCGTCACGCCGGGGTGCTCTGAGGAAGCCACTACCACCGGTTCGTCCGTCACGGCGATCCGCTCGGCGGGCGGTGATCTCGACGCCGACGCGGAGATCGTCAGTCGCCCATGCGACCGCGGTGGCGGAGCGCTGGCCGCCGACGTCCACGCCGATCGTCACCGGCTCGCCGTCCGCGATCACTGGGGCGGTGATGCACTTCTGCCACGCGCCCGGCGGCAGCCAGTGCCCGGCGATGTCCGTCGACTGGTTCGCGACGAACCTTCGGTAAGCGAGGTCCGGCAGGCCCTCGCGCGCGAGGCGGATGGACTCCAGGGTGATCGACGAGCCCGGGTTCGCTCGCTTCACCATCCGCGGCGACACGTCCTCGCCGGCGACGCTCCACTCCAGGAACCGCTGGCCACGGGACTGCACCGTGGCCGGCTGCGAGCGACGCGCAACCGCCGCGGCCTGTGCCGCCTGCACTACGACCGCGACCGTGCCGGCGTGCCAGCGGACGCGCCGCGCGATCACGCGCGCTAGCGGCCCCGCTCGGAACACGAGGCGCTCGCGGACCTGACCGGCCAGTTGCTCGCGCTCGGGCTCTACGCGACCCGCGAGGACGCGGCGCAGTTCGTCGTCCTGCTCGCCGCCCACTGGCCGCGGCACCATGCGTCACGATGAGGACGGCGCCGTGGCCGGTGCCGGGCGGCCCTGAACCCATCCGGGCCGCCGGTTGTTGAGCGTTGAACCGGACACGACAGGGTCGCAGTGCCCGGCGAGTGGTGGGTACTCAGCGGTCAGACGGACGCGGCCAGGTCGCTCAACGGCTACAGGGTCCACGCCGCGGCCCCCTTCGAGGCGGCGCGCAGCGGCGACGCAATCGTCTGGGTTGACCTCGACCTGGACTTCGATGTCACCGGCGACGAGGTGGAACTCCGGGACGAGACCAAGTTCCACGACCACGCCCGGACGATGGGCTATCCCGATGACGTCGTGCGGGGTGCCTGGTCGGGTATCTCCACAATCGCTGCTCGGTACACAAACGGCGACTGGCCGTTCGACGGGTCGATGCAGGAGTGGCTGGACGGCGCAGGCTCAGACACGTTTTCTTGACAGCGCAAACGGACACGACTGCGGACCGCGACGGGGAAACACGGCATATCGCTGCTATCGGCGGGAGGCTCCGGCGTTCCGGTGGCAGGGGCGGCAGAGCATGATCCAGTTGGCCGGATCGTCGTTCAGGTGGTCATGGTCGACGTGATGTCGCTCTAGCGGGACGCCGATCGTGCCGCAGTGCCCGCAGCGACCCCCTGGAGGGCCGTCAGGGCCGCTCGGCGAGCCTGGTTGGCCCGGCCCCCTCACGCGACCGGGATCGGGGCGTCTGGGCGTGTGCGTCGTGCAGTAGGACCCGCGCTCGATCAGCACCCGGCACACGAGGCACCGGGCCTTCACGACGAGAACCTGGTCATATCTGGGGGGTGGTCACGGGGGGTGGCGCTCTCAGAAAAGTGCCCAGTGTTCTCTGGGGTTTCGCGGCGAGTCGTCGATGCGATGAGGCAAGGGGGTGGGGTACCGGGGGGTACCTCGGTCGAGGCATGCCACTCCTCGGCGGGGCGTGTCGATCACCTAGATCCCGTCGACCGCGAGGGTGGGCACTTTCTACACCTTGGGTGTCTAGGCGCGCTCGTCCATTGAAGCGATCCTCCTGCTCCCCAACCCAGGAGATCCATGCGTCTCAAGTACGCGATCACGACCCTCGCAGTCGCAGTCGGAGGCAGCCTCGGCGCTTTCTCCATCACGAGCGCCGAGCCCGCAAGCGCCCACGCAACCCCGCTTATCGCGCCCGCCCCGGATGTGGGCTTCTCGTCGGAGCCCACTCCTGGGGGCTGCAGGCCGGCCGAGGACCCGCGCCGCTAGCCTCGGCTCTGCCTGCCAGGAGCCCATGCTCCATTTCTGAGTTACCCCTTGCGGGGCGGGGTGTCCGACTTCGGGGTAGGTTCTCCCTGTTCGCCTTGCAAACCGGGCGATTCTCGGCTCACACGAACCCGAGGACCTGTACCGGCTCCGGCCGGTTCTCCACGGAGTCGACGGCCATGCACAGGGCGATGATCGCGTCGTTCGGGGTGCGGTCGTCCGGCTTGTCGAGCCGCCAGCCGCGGCGGCCGTGCCGGGCGATCGTGTTCGCGGCGTGCAGGTGAAGCTCCTCCAGGTCCGGTAGCTGGAGGCGACGCTCCACCACGGCGGCGTGCAGCCGCGCGGAGGCCGGGATCATCCGCGAGTCCGACTGCGGGAACGCGACGCAGAGCAGGCCCTCGCGTTCAAGCTCCGCGGCCAGTTGGCCAGGCGACCGTGGCCAGCTGCCGGGCAGCGTCGAGCGGATGCTGGCCGACGCTGTCGCCGGGCTGGGGATCGTCCCCGTGATCGACCTGTGAGCGTCCACCGCAGGAACGGCAAGTGGCAGGTCAAGTACCGCGAAGGTGAGCGCCAGCGCTCGCGCACGTTCGACCGCAAGGGCGACGCCGACGCGTTCGACCTGGAGCGTCGCCGCCGCGCGCAGCTGGGGCCGGTCCTCGCCGCGAGCCTGACGCGCAAGGCGACGACGCTGCGGGAGTTCGTGTCCGGCGGCTTCGAGGCTCACGCCGCGACGCTCGCCCCTAAGACCCGCAAGCAGTACGCGTGGGCGCTCGAACATCACCTCGTCGACCTCCTCGACGAGCCGCTCGTGACCCTCGACGTGCAGCGGCTCGCCCGCCATCAGGAGCAGCTCCTCGCGAACAGGCGGACGGCGAACACGGTCCGGGAGGCGATGATCCGCCTGTCCGGGATCCTCCAGGTCGCCGTCGAGCACGGGCTCATGCAGGGCAACCCGCCCGGGCCGTGCGGAAGGTCCGCGCCGACGTCAAGGAGCCCGTCAACCCGCTCGCCCCCGCCGAGCTGGAGGCGCTCCTCGCGACGCTGAGCGGCCGTGACCGCGCGATCGTGCTGCTCGCCGGGCACCTCGAGCTGCGCCCCTTGGAGATCCGACAGGTCCGGTGGGGCGACCTCCGCGACGGCGTGCTCGTCGTCAGCGCCGCCCGCACGAAGCGCGCCGCCGCCCGGACGAGGGTCATCACGGTCCCCGCCGTCACGCTCGCGGAGCTGAAGCGCTGGCGGATGGAGAGCGGGCGCCCCGCCGAGGACGAGCCGATCGTCGGCCCGATGACCGACCGGGCGCTCGGGCTGTGGGGCTGGAAGCGGCTCGCCCCCGCCATCCAGCAGGTGACCGGCCGCGACGGCGCGAACCTGTACCTCCTGCGACACACCCACGCCTCCGCGTGCCACTACGCGGGGTTCACGGTCCCCGAGGCGGCCGCGCGGCTCGGGCACAGCGGCCAGGTCCACCTCGGCATCTACGCCCACGTCATCACGACGCTGAGCGGGCGGCCGCATCACGCGGACCTCGACGCGCTGATCGCCGCCGCGCGCGCCGAGGTCTCCTCGATCGCGGGCACCTCGGGCGCCGAGGTCGCGCTCGTCTAGCCCGCGGGCCGACAGCCCGACGCCGTGCCCGAGGGGCCGCCAGCGCGCGGCCCCTCCTCGTTCTCGTGTTCCCCCGGTGTTCCCGAGCGCGCCCAGAAAGCGCTGTTTGCAGGGGGGAGCCTACTTGATGAACAGCATCTCCTCGTACTTCGGTAGCGGCCACAGGTCGTCGGCCACGATCTTCTCGAGCTTGTCCGCGATGCCGCGCACCGCGAGCATCGCCGGGATCACCGTGTCGCGCATGTACTTCGCCTCGCCGAGCATGTCGACGTCGTGAGGGTGGTCGGCGTTGACCTCCTCGAGCGAGAAGATCGCCTGGGTGAGGTCGTCGACGAGGTCGCCGGTCTCGTTGACGAGCACCTCGATGTCGGCGAGCTTGAGCTCGTTGAGGTGGCGGATCGCCGCCGGCAGGATCATCGTGCGCGCGATCGACGCGGCCGTCTCAGCCTCGATGTTGAGGTTGATGATGTACTGCTCGAGGAGCACCTCGTAGCGCGACTCGAGCTCGCGCTCGGACAGCACGCCGTACTTCGAGAACGCCTGGACGGTCGTCGCCGACGTGATGGAGGGCAGCGCGTCCGGCGTCGTCTTGAGATCGGACAGGCCGCGGTTCAGCGCCTCCTGGTGCCACTCCTCGGAGTAGCCGTCGCCGCCGAAGACGACGCGCTTGTTCTCCACCCACTTCTCGCGGACGATCTCGATGACAGCCGCGTCGAGCTCCGTGCCGTCCTTCAGCGCGGCCTCGAGCTTGTCGCTCATCTCGTCGACGGCCTCGGCGACGATCGTGTTCAGCACGGTGTTGGGCAGGCCCAGCGTCATGCTCGCGCCGAGCGCGCGGAACTCGAACTTGTTGCCCGTGAACGCGAACGGCGAGGTCCGGTTGCGGTCGCCGCCGTCGAGGGGCAGCGGCGGGAGGACCGGTGTGCCCAGGCCGAGGAAGCCCTTCTCCGTGGTGGCACGCTCGGCGCCGGACTCGATGGCCCCGAACGCCTTGTCGAGCTCGGCGCCCAGGAAGATCGAGATGATCGCCGGCGGGGCCTCCGCGGCACCCAGGCGGTGGTCCTGGCCGGAGTTCGCGACGGACGCCCGCAGCAGCTCCTGGTGCTTGTTGACGGCGGCGATGACGGCGGTGCAGAAGAACAGGAACTGCAGGTTCTGGCCGGGGGTCTGCCCCGGGTTCAGCAGGTTCTGGCCCGAATCGGTGCCCAGCGACCAGTTGTTGTGCTTGCCCGAGCCGTTCACGCCGGCGAACGGCTTCTCGTGCAGGAGGCACACGAGGCCGTAGCGGCGGGCGATCGTCTGCAGAAGCTGCATCGTGAGCTGCTGGTGATCGGAGCCGACGTTCGAGTTCTCGAAGATCGGCGCGATCTCGAACTGGTTGGGGGCGACCTCGTTGTGGCGGGTCTTCACCGGCACGCAGAGACGGCGCAGCTCGCGCTCGGTCTCGAGCATGTACGCGAGCACGCGCTCGGGGATCGAGCCGAAGTAGTGGTCGTCGAGCTCGTGGCCCTTCGGCGGCTTGGCGCCGAACAGCGTGCGGCCGGACGTGATGAGGTCCGGGCGCTCGTAGTAGTACTGCTCGTCGATCAGGAAGTACTCCTGCTCGGGCCCGACGGTCGTGAAGACCCGCTCGACGCCTGTCACGCCGAAGAGCTCGAGCGCGCGGACGGCGGTCCGCGACATCGCGTCCATCGAGCGCAGCAGCGGGATCTTCTGGTCCAGCGCCTCGCCCGACCACGACGCGAACGCCGTCGGGATGCACAGGAGCGCCCCGTTCGGGTTCTCGAGGATGAAGGCCGGCGAGGTCGGGTCCCAGGCGGTGTAGCCGCGTGCCTCGAACGTCGCGCGCAGACCACCGCTCGGGAACGACGACGCGTCGGGCTCGCCCTGGATGAGCTCGCCGCCCGAGAACTCCGCGATCGCCCCACCATCGCCGGTCGGGTTGTAGAAGGAGTCGTGCTTCTCGGCCGTGAGGCCCGTCAGCGGCTGGAACCAGTGCGAGTAGTGCGTCGCGCCCTTCTCCATCGCCCAGTCCTTCATCGCCTGCGCGACCTGGTCGGCCAGCGAGGTGTCGAGCGGCTCGCCGCGGCGCAGCGTCTCCTGCAGGCGCTTGTAGACGTCCTTGGGCAGGCGCTGACGCTGGACGAGGTCACTGAAGACGTTCTCACCGAAGTCGGCGTTGGATGCGACGGTGAGGTCGGTCGTCCCTAGGGCGGATCCGTTCGACTCCCACTGGGCGGCGTGAACGTTGCTCTGGCGAAGTCTGGGCATAGGGGCGACCCTAACGGTGCTCACTGGGCGCTTCCTTGTACCTCTGTACAAGTCGCGAGGCGGCCGATTCGCCCTGCGGGCGAGACGTCAGCCGGCCGGGCGACACGGTGTCACAAGCGGCCCCCCGATCTTTCGACAGGAGTCCAAAGACCCCACCCCTGTCCCGGGCGCACCATTCCCTGGTATCCCGAGACAGGAGGAAGGATGAGACGTAGTCGACTGACGGTTGCAGCGTGCTTGGCGCTTCTGGCCGTCCTGGTGGTCCCGAGTGCGGCGCTCGCACAGGACAACGCGGATCCCAATGTCGTGGCCACCGACCTGAACACGACGTGGGTGATCGTCGCGGGTTGCCTCGTGATGTTCATGCAGGCCGGGTTCCTGTTCCTGGAGCTGGGCTTCTCGCGCGGGAAGAACGTGGGCGCCGTCGTGGCGAAGATCCTCACGAACTTCTCGATCTCCTCGCTCGTCTGGTGGGCCTGCGGGTTCGCCATCGCGTTCGGTGGAGCGGGCTGGCTGGCGGGTGATTCGGGCTTCTTCTTCCAGTACGGCTCGACGATCTCCTCCGGCAGCCTCGTCGAGGGCACGGTGGACGGAAGCAGCGCTGCGTTCTTCTTCTTCCAGTTCGTCTTCTGCGCGGTGTCGCTGGCGATCGTCTGGGGGACGACGATCGAGCGGATCAAGTTCATCGCGTACCCGATCTACGCGGTCGTCTTCTCGGCGATCATCTACCCGCTCATCGCCCACTGGATCTTCGGCGGCGGCTTCCTCGCCTCCGTCGGCAACGGCGTGCAGGACTTCGCCGGCTCCACGGTGGTCCACCTCTCCGGTGCGACCGGCGCGTTCGCCGCGCTGCTCCTGCTCGGCCCCCGCAAGGGCAAGTACGGGCCGGACGGCAAGCCGCGCGCGATCCCGGGCCACTCGATGCCGATCTTCGGCCTCGGCGTCCTGATCCTGTGGCTGGGCTGGTTCGGGTTCAACCCGGGCTCGACGCTGGGCACGGCCGACGGCCGCTTCGCGGAGATCGTCGTCGTGACGAACCTCGCCGCCGCGGCGGGCGTCATCGGCGCGATACTCACGAGCCACCTCATGCAGAAGACGCTGGACGTCGGCATGATCGGCAACGGCGCGATCGCCGCGCTCGTCGCCATCACGGCGCCCTCGGGCTACGTGGAGTTCTGGGCGGCGCCGATCATCGGCATCATCGCCGGCATCCTCGTGGTGGTCGCGGTCATCGCCATCGACAAGGTCCTCGACGACCCGGTCGGAGCTCTGTCGGCGCACGGCCTGGCGGGCATCTGGGGCACGTCGTCGTGCGGGCTGTTCACGTCGACGCGCTTGGCCGACTACAACGGCATCGGCGATCCGGGACTGTTCTACAGCGGCTCGTTCACGCAGCTGGGCGTGCAGGCCGTCGGGGTGTGCAGCGGCGTTCGCCGCGGTGTTCGACTTGTCGTTCGTCGACCTTCGGTGCGATCAAGGCCGTCTTCGGGCTCCGTGTGCCCGACGAGGACGAGGACGCCGGCCTGGACATCACCGAGCACGGCATGTACGGCTACCCGGAGCAGTTCATCCCGGCTGCCGAGCTGTCCGCCTACGGTGCGCGACCGGTCACGGCAGCGACACCGAGTCCCGGCTATCGCGAGCCAGGAGGCCCCGGCCACATGAAGCTCGTCATCGGCATCGTCCGGCATGAGTCGTTCGAGCCCATCCGCACCGAGCTGCTTGGCGCTCGGCTTCCCCTCGCTGACCATCAGCGAGGTGAAGGGCTCCGGCCGGCAGAGGGGCATCACCGAGAAGTACCGCGGATCGGAGGTCACGAACTACCTCCGTCCCAAGATCAAGATCGAGTGCATCGTCGCGTCGAGCGACGTGCAGACGATCGTCGACACGATCCTGAAGCACGGACGGACCGGCGCCATCGGCGACGGCAAGGTGTTCGTGGTTCCGGTCGAGGAGGCCTACCGCGTCCGGACGGGAGAGTCCGGCGAGGAAGTCCTCCAGGCGCACCCGGACCCAGCGGCAGCCGCCGCGTCCTGAGGCCATGGTGAGAGGAGCCCCGGCGCCGGGGGACGACGGGGCTCCTGCCGGCCCGAAGGAGTCAGATGCAGGTGGGAGCGGCTCGCTCGTCGAGCAGCTCCGCGCCGTGCATCTGAGCATGGTCGAGGCAGTGCTCGGCGGCGAGGGCCTCGGCCGCGTCGCCGAGCTGGCCAGCGATGCGGCCGGGGGGCCGGTCGCCATCGTGGTGCCGCGGCTCGGCGTGGCGGTCGCGGCTCCGGCCGCCTCGCCCGCCGCGGCCGCGCTGCCCGCGCTGCGCCGCTACGCCGCCGACCGCGTGAAGGACCGGCCCGTCGAGGTCCCGGCCGCGCTCGTGGCCGAGGCCCCGATCGCGACCGGCGACGACGTCGTCGGGATCGTCGCGCTCGTGGCCGGCTCGGCATCGGCGGCGCCGGAGGCCGCGGAGTACCTGCACCTCGCGGCGGTCGCGGCGCTCACCGAGGTCGCCGTCGAGGAGGCCAAGGACGAGGTCGAGCAGAACCTGCGCGGCTCGTTCCTCGAGGACCTGCGGTCGCGGCCCGATCTGGATCCACGCGAGGTCGTGCGCCGCGCCGGACGGCTCGGGTGCGACCTGTCGCGGGGCGTCGTCGTGCTGTGCGCCGAGCTGCGCACGGACCGCCCGCGCCACGTGGTGGCGACGATCAGCGAGGAGTTCCCGGGCGCGCTGGCCCAGCACCTGGACGGCAGGGTCTACGCCCTGCTGCCGGCCGCGGGGGCCGACGATGCGCCGGAGACGACGCTGACGACCGCCCGGCGCCTGGCGACGCGGCTGCAGCGCCACGGAACCGTCGGGCTCTCCTCCTTCTACGCCGATCCGGGCGACTTCCCGCGCGCGATCCAGGAGGCCGAGCTGGTGCTCGACGTCCTGCGCCAGTCGGACGCGCCGATCGCGGAGGACATCGGGACCGGCACGTACCGGCTGCTGTTCCGCGTCCTGGCGTCGCATCCCGAGGAGGTCCGCTCCTTCTACGACGACACGGTCGCGCCGATCGTCAAGTACGACGACCAGTACCGGACCGATCTCGTCGGCACGCTCGAGTCCTATCTCGAGCAGAACTGCAACATGAACGCGACCGCCGCGGCGATCTACGCCCACCGCCACACGGTGGCCTACCGGCTCGACCGCGTGCGCGAGCTGACGGGCCTGGATCCGATGCAGTCCGAGGACCGCGAGCGGCTCGGCCTGGGCCTCAAGGCCTACCGGATCATCGCCCCTCGGCTGCCTCGCTGAGGGTCGATCACGCCATGGCGGGGTACGAACCCCGTCATGACGGCGACCGAGCTGCTCTTCGAGCGCTCCCCGCTCGGCATGGCACTGCTGGACGCCGAGCTGCGCTTCGCGAGGGTCAACGAGGCGCTCGCCGCGCTCTGGCGGACGGCCCCGCAGGACATGCTCGGCCGCACGCCGGAGGAGCTGCAGGGGTCCGGCGTCGCCGAGCTGCAGCGCAGCGTCGCCTCGGTCGTCGGCGGCGGGGGACCCATCTCGGGCATGGAGGTCACCGGCGTCGTCGGTGACGACGAGCGCCGCTGGATCCTGACCTGCTTCTCGGTCGACGAGGGCGCGGCGGTCATCCTCGGCGACGTCACCGAGCGTCGCCGGACCGAGAGCTGGCTCGTGCGCCAGCACGCGCGCAACGCCCTCCTCGCGACGGCCGCGCGGGAGCTCGATCTCGCGGCCGGGGCCCCGGCGCTGGCCCAGCGGGTGGCGGAGCTCGCGCTGCCCTCGCTCGCCGACGGCGCCGCCGTGGAGCTCCTGGGGGAGGACGGCGCGCTGCATCGACTCGGGGAGGCGGGGGACGAGGTGCCGGACGGGGCCGACGGGATCACCGAGCTCGCGTTGCGCGCCCGCGGCCAGGTCATCGGTCGGATGCTGCTCGGCGCCCCGGCGTCGCGCTTCGGCGACGACGAGCGGGTGACCGCCCGCCTGCTCGCCGAGCACGCCGCCCTCGCGCTCGACGGGGCACTGCTCGCGGCACGCCAGACGCAGGTCGCCAGCGAGCTGCAGGAGGGCCTGCTGCCGTCCGTCCTGCCCGCGGTGCCCCAGCTCGAGCTGGCGGCGCGCTACCGCGCGGCGAGTGCGGGCACCGAGGTCGGCGGGGACTTCTACGACGCGTTCGCGGCCGCGGGCGACTGGGTGCTCGTCATCGGCGACGTCGCCGGCAAGGGCCCGGCCGCGGCGGCCATCACCGGACTGGCGCGCCACACCCTGCGCGCGGCGGCGCGCTACGAGCGCGACCCGGCCGACGCGCTCTTCGCGCTCAACGACGCGATGCTCCAGCAGCTCGGCGGCCAGCGGCACTGCACCGCGGCGCTCGTGCGGATGCAGCTCGGCACGTCCGGCGTGCGGGCCGACGTGCGCTGCGCCGGGCACCCGCCGCCCCTCGTCCTGAGGGCGGGCGGCACCGTCGAGCCCGTCGGCCGCCCCGGGCACCCGCTCGGGATCCTCGACACGCCCACGTTCCACGACGACAGCGCGGTCCTGGAGTCCGGCGACACGCTCGTGCTCTACACCGACGGCGTCACCGACGCCGGTCGCGGGGACGGCGGGCTGGGCGAGGAGGGGCTCGCCGACGTCGTGGCCGCCGGCGCGGGACTGCCGCCGGTCGCGTTGCTGGGCGCGATCGAGGTCGCGGTCAGCGCGCGCGGGAGCGTGCGCGACGACATCGCGCTGCTCGCCGCGCGGGTGCGCTAGGTCAGGACCCGCACCTGCAGCACGACGACGACGATGATGACCAGCACGACCGCGAGCGCGATGAGCATCGCCGTACGCGCGGTCGACCTGCCCAGGCTCGAATGCGTGTGCCGGATGACCGGCTCGTGCTCCTCGGTCTCGGGGTTGCGGCGTGGCGGGCGCGGTGGACGGTGTGCGGGGCTGCGTGGGACGCGCGGCGCCCGGGGCACGATGAGCGTCGCCTCGAGCTCGGAGATCCGCGCGTGTGCCTGTGCGAGCTCGTCGCGCATGTCGTCGAGCGCGCCCTGCGCGTCGGCCACCTCTGCCTCGAGGCGCTCGAGCTCGGCCGCGGCCGCCAGCGCGGCCTCGTCGGGCTCGGCGGGCGCCGCCGGCGCCTCCTGGCGCTCCGCAGCGACGTCCCCTCGAACGATGGTGCCGAGCCGGCGCCGCGCGTCGCTCAGTTCCCCGCGCAGCGCGTTCACGGTGCGCGCGAGGCGGACCTCGAGCCCGGTGTCGCCGACCCCGTCCGGGACCGGCAGCTCCAGCAGGGGCCCGCGCCCGGTCGACAGCGCGTAGGTCGTCGCGATGTCCGCCGCCAGCTCGAGCGGCGCGGCGAACGTGGCGCGCAGCACGCCGTCCTCGGCGCCGTCGGGCTCGACGATCGGACGCAGCTCGAGGCGCTCGACCGGGTTCTCCAGCAGCAGCTGGATGCGCGCGCCGAGCGTCCCGGGATCGGCCGGGCGGCCCTCGAGCTCGATGACGGCGACGTCGTTGCCCGCGGGCGCGACCTGGAAGCGGATGACCTCGAAGGTGGGATCCACGCTCAGGCGCCGCGGGGCGGCGCGTCCTCGCCACGATCGTCGGCCAGGAGTCCCTCGACGTCGAGCGTCTCCGTGCGCTCGGCCTCGTCGGAGGCCACGGTCGTCTCCTCGTCATGACGCCGGTCGACGGCGGGGACGCGCCGACGGGCGTCCCGGCCTGCGAACGTGACCGTCACCGAGATCCGTGCCGCGGACAGCCAGCCGCCGACGAGGATGAGCACGGCGCCGCCCAGCGCGACCCAGCCGCCCGACGCGAGGTCGGCCCCCTCGGTCCCCGGCGGCCCCTGGAGGAGGGTGATGCCGACCGCGGCGACGGCGATCCCGCCGAGGAGCGGCAGCAGGCGCAGATCGATGCCCTCCGCGAAGTTGGCGCCGAGCTGGCCGGCCGCGAGCGCTCCCGCGGCGATCGCGACGCCGGCGAGCAGGAGGTCGAGCGTCTCGAAGACGTCCCAGCCCGACACGTCGGGCTCGTACCAGGACAGGAAGAGGCTGAGGAAGAGGACCACCGCGCCGACGGCGGCGATGACAGGTCCGGCGTCGGTTCTGCGTGGCACGCACAGAATGGTGGCACGACGGCGGCGAACGACGCCGCCGAGCGCTCCACTACCCTCCTGCGCCGTGAGCGAGCAGCGGCGGATGGCACTGCGTGGGTTGCACCACATCACGGCGATCTGCCGTGACCTGGACCGCACGACCGCGTTCTACCGCGACCTGCTCGGCCTCGCGCTCGTGCGTCGCCAGCGCAGCGACGACGATCCCGATGCCCGTCATTTCTGGTTCGGCACGGAGGGCGGCGCCCCCGGCAGCCTCGTCTCGTTTCTCGAGTACGCGGACATGGACGACGGGCGCGTCGGCGTCGGCACGACGCACCACTTCGCCTTCGTGATCGACACGGCCGACGAGCTCGCCGCCTGGCGCGACTACCTCCGAGGCCATGGTGTGGAGTGTTCGGAGGTCTTCGACCGAGGTGGCTTCCGCTCGATCTACTTCCGCGATCCCGACGGACACATCCTCGAGATCGCGACCCGGGGCTCCGGGCTCACCGGCGGATAGCCGGGGAACCGGTTCCGGAGGCCTCCCTGGCCACCGGTCCCGTCCTGGTACGGGCTAGCTGCCCGCGAGCGTGGTGATGCGCTCCTCGCGTCGCACGTGCCGTCCGCGTCCTCCCTGCACCCCGAGCATGTCGCTGAGCGCATGACGCTGACGCTGCGTCATCGAGCCCACCGTCTTGGTCTCGGACATCGGCACTCCTGCAAGGAAGTTGCGGCACCGGGTGTGACCCCAGCGGCGCTGACTCATCAGCACGTCCGCGACGCTCATGCTGTCAGCCTCCCATGGGCATGTGAGGATGACCTCGCCCGCGCTGATCTCCCCTGCCGTGATCCGGCGCTTCAGCTCTGCGCGAGCAAGGCGAACCTTGTTCGCACGCTTGAGCGCCTGCATGTGCTGCGGCGGCGCAGGGGCGATCGTCGCTGTCGCGTTCATCTGTCCTCCCGCTGCCCGACCATCCCGGTCGGGCAACCTCGTCGTTGGCGGTGTCACGCGCGGACCAATCCGGTGCCCTCCAGCGGGGAGACGCCCTACTGACCGCCGGCCCCCTCTCGTGCCGACCGTCGCGTCCCGCCCGCTCCGGCTTGTCCGCCGCGCGTAGTGCGAAGCTAAGCAGCCTGGGTGCGCCGGTCAACGCCAACAACTCCAACTCGTGCGCTCAGAGCGAACATTTCGTGTTCTTCCCGTTGCGCGACAAGGTGGAGGAACGGCGCACCGTCGATCTGAGTGATGGATCGCTCAGTCGGGCTGCGGCAGCGGGCCGTGTTCGGCCTCGAACGCTGCCTTCACGTCGCTGAAGATGTCGAGCGCGCGATCGAGGATCGCGGTGTCGTGCGTCGCCATCACGCTCGTGCGCAGGAGCGCTCCGCCGGGCGGCACCGCGGGGTGCAGCGCGACGTTCACGAACACCCCGGCGTTCCAGAGGGCCTTCCAGAGCAGGGCGGCCTTCCAGTCGTCCTCGACGAGGACGGGGACGATCGGCGTGACGACGTCGCCGGGGGCCTCGCCCTCCACGACCTTGAAGCCGCGCTCGCGCAGACCGTCGCTCCAGTGGCGGGCGTTCTCGAGCACGCGGGCGAAGAGCGGCGGCCCCTCGTCGGAGGCGATGATCCGCAGCGCGGCCAGCGCGGCGCCGAGCGACGCCGGGACGTTGGACGCGGTGAACAGGAACGCGCGGCTCTGCAGCTTGAGGAAGTCGATGACGTCGGTCGGTCCCGGTCAGGAAGCCGCCGCAGGACGCGAGCGACTTCGAGAACGTGCCCATGCGCAGATCGACGTCGGCCTCGGCGCCGTGCAGCTCGGTCGCGCCGGCGCCGCGCGCTCCGAGCACGCCGGCGCCGTGCGCCTCGTCGACCATGAGGCGCGCGCCGTAGGTGCGGCACAGCGCGACGATCTCGGGCAGCGGCGCGACGTCGCCCTCCATGGAGAACACGCCGTCGACGACGACGAGCACGCCTCCGCCGTCCTCTCCCGCCCGCTGGAGGCTCTTCTCGAGCTTGTCGAGGCGGCCGTGGCGGAACGGGCGCAGGCGGGCGCGGCTGAGCAGGCAGCCGTCGAGGATCGAGGCGTGGTCGGCCGAGTCGGCGATGACGGTGTCGCCCGGCTCGAGGAGCGTCCCGAGCGTGCCGACGTTCGTCTGGTGGCCGGTCGTGAAGACGATCGCCGCATCAGCGCCCATCCACGCCGCGAGCTCCTCCTCGAGCTCCAGGTGCAGCGGCGTGGTGCCGTTCAGCAGTCGTGAGCCGGTCAGGCCAGGGCCGTAGCGGTCCAGGGCATCGTGCGCGGCCTGGACCACCCGCGGATCGCTCGTGAGGCCGAGGTAGTTGTTGGAGCCGAGCATGATCCGCTCGGCGCCCTCCATCTCGACGACGGGCAGGGCAGGGGACTCCACGACCCGGAAGTACGGGACGAGATCTGCCTGGCGCGCCACGCGCAGCTGCTCGAGCCGCTCGTTGCTGTGCACCTTGGCGAAGACGTCGGTGGTCGTGTCGGCCATGTAGGGTCCGGCGCCGTGTCCGTGGAGGTCCGCCCCGTTGTCACCAGGCGGGACATCAAGGAGTTCATCGAGCTCCCGTTCCGGCTGCATGCTACTTCCCCGCAGTGGATCCCTCCGCTGCGGCTCGAGCGCCATGCGTTCCTGAGCCGCCGGGTCAACGCGTACTTCAAGCACGCCGACGCCCAGCTCTTCCTGGCCTACAAGGACGGCCGGATCGCGGGCCGCATCAGCGCGCAGGTCGACCACGCCTACAACGAGTTCCACAGCTCGCGGACCGGGATGTTCGGCTTCCTGGAGACCGAGGACGATCCCGAGGTCTTCCTCGCGATGCTGTCGACCGCCGAGGCCTGGCTGCGCCGTCAGGGGTGCGACCACATGATCGGCCCGATGGACTTCACGATGAACGACGAGAGCGGCATCGTGATCGAGGGCCACGAGCGCGAGCCGATGATCCGCCAGCCCTGGCACCCGCCCTACTACCAGCGCCTCTGCGAGGACGCGGGCCTGGAGAAGGCGGTCGACCTGCTCATGTGGGAGCTCGAGATCGGCGACCGGCCGTCCGTGCGCCCCGCGATCTTCACGATGGCCGAGCGCGCACGCGAGCGCTACGGGCTGACGCTGCGGCACATGACCCGCCGGTCGCTGCGCAGCGACCTCGACCTCTTCGCCGAGGTCTACAACGCCGCGTGGGCCGGCAACTGGGGCTTCGTCCCGTACTCCAAGGAGGACCTCGACGCGTACGCGCTCGACCTCCAGCTCGTCTTCGACCCGAAGTGGTTCCAGGTCGTCGAGACCGCCGAGGGCGACGTCGTCGGGGTCGCGATGTCGCCGCTCGACGTCAACCAGGTCCTCCAGAAGATGAACGGCGGCCTGCTGCCCTTCGGCTGGTTCCACTACCTCAACCGCCAGACCGTGATCGACCGCATCCGGGTCGGCTTCCTCGGCGTGAAGCCCGAGTACCAGCACACGGGCGCCGCGGCGATGCTCTACGTCGAGAACTACGACCGCGCGGTCGGCGCGAAGCAGCACTGGGCCGAGGCGGGCTGGATCCTGGAGCACAACTCGATCAACAAGGCCATGCAGGCGCTCGGTGGCCGGGTCGTGAAGCGCTACCGCGTGTACGAGCGGCCGCTGCTCGCCGCAGCCGTCGCGCCTTGAGCGTTGGAGCCCTCCGGCGACCTCGGTAGGGTGCACGGGGTGATCGACGACGACGACGACGCACCCGAGGTCGACGCCCTTCCCGTGCTGGCGGAGCCGACGACCATCGTGTCGCAGCGCGAGCCCGCGCCGGTCGCGATGCAGGCGGCGGTCGTCGCCGCGACGAGCTTCGTCGCAGGCGTCGCGACCATCGCGGTCGTCCGCAGCCACCCGCTCCGGCGGATGCGCATGCGCCGCCGGCGCCGCGACGTCGGCCGCGTCCTGGCCAGCCGGTCCTTCCTCGTCGACGTCCACGTCCTCGGCGACAAGCGCTGACGCCGGGCGCGGGCGTAGGGTCCGCGATCCGATGCCGAGCCAGGTCGAGATCCGCGCCGAGGTGCGCCCCGCATCGCCGTACCGCCTGCCCGGCGGGGGCATGGACGGCGTCGCCCGCCGACGCGGCGGCGTGCTCGAGCGTCTGCTGCACGTCGGCGGCGAGCCCGTCGTCCTGCGCGCGGCACAGCCGTCGTTGGATCGCGTCGTCATGGGCGCCTGGGCGCCCACCCGCGAGGCCGCGGAGGCCGGGCTCGCCCGGTTGCGGTTCGGCCTCGGCGTCGACGACGACCTCGGCCCGTTCCTGCGCGAGTTCCGCGACGACCCGTGGATCGGCGCGTCGATCCGCCGGGCTCCCTGGATCCGCCCGCCGCGCAGGGCCGTCCCGTTCGAGGCGCTGGCCTGGGCGATCTGCGAGCAGCTCATCGAGTTCGAGCGCGCGACCGCGATCGAGCGCAGGATCGTCCACCGCCTCGGCCGCCGCTGCGCGCGCACCGGCCTCCGCGACCTCCCCGACGCGGAGACGCTCGCGGGCTGCGCGCCGGCGCGGCTGCAGTCCTTCGACCTGGCGATGAGCCGCGCGATCGCGCTGCGGCGCTGCGCGCGGGAGGTGGCCGCCGGCCGCGTCGACCTCGACGGCCCCGACCACGAGGCGGGCTGGGCCCGCCTGCGCCGCATCCCGGGCGTCGGTCAGTGGACGATCGACATGCTCGCCCAGCAGGGCCAGGGCCGCTTCGACGCCTTCCCCGCGGGCGACCTCGGGTTCCTGAAGCTCATCGGGCGCCGCCTCACCGGCGGCGACCCGTACGCCCGCGCCACCGAGGAGCAGGTCCGGGCCGTCTTCGCGCCCTACGGCCGCTGGGCCGGCCCCGCAGCTGCGCACGCACTGCGCGTCGGGCGTCTACGCTCAGCGGCACGACCGATAGAGGCTGCGGCCGCCTGAGGGAGGGGTCCATGGGAGCGAGCAGGGTCAACCACGTCAGCGTCAGCGCGACCGATCTGGGCGCGTCGATCGCCTTCTACGAGCGGCTGCTCGGCGCCGAGCAGCTCGCGACCCCGGACTTCGGCTTCCCCGTGCAGTGGATGGGCCTCGGCGACACGCAGCTGCACATCTTCGAGCGCGACTCGCATCCGACGGCCCACCACCACTTCGGCGTCGAGGTGGACGTCGACGGGCTCGTGAGCGCGTACCGCATCTGCGACGAGCTGGGCATCTTCGACGACGAGACCTTCCACCACCGCCTCATCGGCCTTCCCGGCGACTGCGTGCAGCTCTACCTGCGCGACCCGGCGTGGAACCTCGTGGAGCTCGACGCGGTCGTCCCGGTGGGCGCGCTCCCCGACGACATGCAGGAGCAGATCCGGGTGCTCGACGACCACCGGACGCAGTCCGGCGCGCACGCCGACGCGCGCCTGTACATCGGCGCGGACCGCGTCGCGCCGGTCTAGCTCGCCCCGAACGGGCCGGCGTCCTCCGGCACGTCGACCGCGAGGGCCTGCAGCGCCTCGAGCGGGACGAGGTCGAGCGTCGCCTCGTGCGTCGACGCCAGCACCACGTACGCGGCGGCTCCGTCCTCGTACGCGCGCAGCCAGTTCACCGCCGTGACGCACCACCGGTCGCCCGGCGCGAGACCGGGGAAGCGGTGGGCCGGCATCGCGGTCGTCAGGTCGTTGCCGATCGAGCGCTGGTGCTCGAGGAACTCCGCGGTCACGACCGCGCAGATCGTGTGGCGGCCGAGGTCCTCGGGGCCCGTGCTGCAGCAGCCGTCGCGGTAGAAGCCCGTCAGCGGTTCGGTCCCGCAGGACTCCAGCGGCGCGCCGAGGACGTTGCGCTCGCTCACTGGGGCGCGCCGATCTGATGCTCGACGACGCTCGGCGAGATCGCCGGCTCGTCGGTGACCGCGGTCAGGATGTCCTCCAACGGTGCCTCCTCCAGGATCCGCTTCTGCGCCTCGATGCCGCCGACGCCGTCCACCATCTCGTGGAGGTTCGCCGGCCAGCGCACGAGGCGGATCACGCCGTCGGCGATCTCGATGCCCGTGATGTCGCCGTCGGGGAACGAGCAGCACCCGGTGTTGAAGTAGCAGGGGGGCGAGACCGTCAGGACCGCGTCGGGCCGCCGTGCGCTCGTGCGGGCGTACTCGAGCTCGGCCCGCAGGAGCGCGGCCGCGTCGGCGTCGCCCACGGACGTCGCGCCGGCCAGGAGCTGCTCGAGCTCGCCGATCGACCGGGTCGGCGGCGGGTCGGGCGTGCCGCGCGCGAACACCGGCCGGTGCGTGTGCCCGGCGACGAGCACGAGACCGGGCTCCTGCGTCCGCGCCCACTCGTACATCGCGCGATCGTGTTTGGCGCGCAGGTCGTAGTTGCTGGCGGGGGTCGTCGCCGAGAACCCCGTGCGCCGCTGCAGCGGCCGCCACACGTAGCGCACGAACAGCCGGGAGGCCCAGCCCCAGCGGTCGCTGTCCGCGGTCCCCTGGTGACCGTGGAGGAAGAGCAGCGTCCCCGGCTGCTTGCCCTCGCGCCGGATCGTCAGCCGCAGCGCCTCGCGGACCTGGATCTGCCCGAGTACCGGCCAGAGGTGCTGCTTGACCGGGCCGGGGTTGCGCCAGTCGTCGTCGTGGTTGCCGTAGAAGCGCTCCAGGCCGCCGCGGGTGGTGAACTCGGCCTCGAGCTCGATCACCGCGCGGTAGTGGTCGATCACCGGCTGCGCGCGCTCCTCCCAGAGCTCCTCGACGTCGCCCAGCAGGAAGAGCCGGTGGCCCGCCTCCAGGTAGTAGCCCAGGGCGGCGGTGTAGGCGTGCTCGGAGTGGCGGAAGTCGTCGGCCTGGTCGCCCGTGCCCCGGTGGTGGTCGGAGAAGATGACGATCCGCTCGGTCTCCGGATCGAAGGGCTGCTCGTCGGCGTGCTTCGCGGCGCGGTCCAGCCCGCCGCTGATCTCCTTCAGGTAGGCCGTGTCGAGGGGGACGGGTGTGACGTCGCTCATGTCGTGAGCTCCTGCGCGAGCGCGGCGATGTCCGCGACGACGAGCTCCGCCTGGCCACCGATCGGGCTGGGCACCATGCCGGGCCGCGCGACGAACGCCGCCCGCGTCCCGGCGGCGAGCGCGCCGCTGACGTCCCAGGCGTGGGCGGCGACGAGCATGACGTCGCCGACCGGCACGCCCGAGCGCTCCGCGACCAGCGCGTACGGGCGCGGCCCGGGCTTGAGCTGGGAGACCTCGTCGGCGGAGAGGACGTCGTCGACGAGCCCGTCGAGCCCCGCGAACTCCAGCTGCGCCCTGGCCACCGCCAGCGGGGAGTTCGTGATCGTCACCTGGCGGAACCCGGCGTCGCGCAGCGTCGCGATCGCGCCCGGCACGTCGGGATGCGGCGGGAGCCGCTGCATCCCGCCCACGATCCGCTCGGCGTCCTCGTCGCTCACATCCCTCCCCATCCGCGCGGCGACCATCCGCAGCGCGGCGTGCTGCGCGGTCGTGAAGTCGACGTAGCGCCCCGTGATCACGCCGACGAACGACAGCTGGAGCATCGTGCCGAACCATGCGGGGCGCAGCGCGGCGTCGCCCAGGACCTCCTTGAACGGCGCGTCGAGGACCGACAGGTCCAGCAGGGTCTCGTTGACGTCGTAGGCGATGACGCCGGGTCTCATCGCGGCCTCCGTGAGATGCCGATGCGGTCGGTGAAGGGTGAGTCGAACACGCCGGACGCGTTGAGCTGCTCGTAGGTGCGCAGCCAGTCCGACCAGCGGGGGTAGAGCGCGCCGGCGTGCTGGTCCAGCACGTTGTACTGACCCCAGTGCGGGCGTGCGCCCAGGTCGGCCAGCCGTCGTTCGTACTCGGCGAGGAGCGCCCGGCCGCCGCGCGTCCCGCCGATGAGGATGAGCTCGATCGTCATCGTCGGCCGGCCGTGCATCATCGAGGCGTAGGCGGCCGACGGCGCGACGAACCGCAGGGCGATCGGCGACGTGTGGAACAGGCGGCGGCTGCGCGCGAGCTCGTCGGCGATCTCGAGGATGCGGTCGACCGCGCGCAGGTGCGCGTCCCCCTCGACGGGCACCGCGAGCTCGCTCGACAGCGCGGGCAGGTGGTTCGCCGCGCCGATGTTGAAGACCCGGTGGGAGACCTGTGTGTAGTTCGGGTCCTCCATGCGCCGCAGCGTGCGCGGGAACTGCGTGCGCGGGAACGAGGGGAACCACCGCGCGGCGAGGCGCAGGAAGACCCAGACGAGCGGGATCGACGCCTGGATCTCGATGAGCGGGTGGCGCTCGCCGTCGCCGGGCGACGCGCGGGTCGGCTCGG
Organism: uncultured Solirubrobacterales bacterium; assembly: GCA_963757125.1. Lineage (GTDB taxonomy): Bacteria > Actinomycetota > Thermoleophilia > Solirubrobacterales > Solirubrobacteraceae > CAVVSD01. The sequence continues at coordinate 45,787 of CAVWQP010000002.1, forward strand.
GCGCCTCGGTACGCGTCGTCTCGAGGACCTCGTGGCCGCCGTACGGGTTCAGGAAGAGCTCGAAGTGCTCCTCGGTTGCGATGCGGTCGTCGAGCTCGGGGCGCACCTCCTCCCAGGTGCGCACGACGCGCCGCTCGCGCAGCCAGAAGCGCGGCCGCACCTGCAGCACGAGCGAGTCGACGATCCCCATGCACCCCATGCCGCAGGCGACGGCGTCGAACCCGTCGTCGCCGCGGTCGAAGCGCGCGACGCGCCCGCCGGAGGCGACGAGGTCGATCGAGCGGACGTCGTCCGGGAACGGCCCGAACCCGAGCCCCGAGCCGTGCGTCGAGGTCGCGACCACGCCGGCGATCGCCTGGCCGTCGTAGCCGCCCATGTTGCGCAGCCCCAGGCCGTGGGCGTCCAGCGCGGCGTTCAGGTCGCGGATACGCGTGCCGCCGCGGACGCGCACGAGGTCGTCGCCCAGGACCTCGACACCGCTGAGCTCGTCGGTCTCCACGAGCGTGCCGTCGGTCAGCGCGACGTCCGACCAGGCGTGGCCCGCGCCGACCGCGCGGACGCGCCGCCCGGCGGCCTCGGCGTCGGTGACGATCTCCTGCAGCTCCTCCGTGGAGCGCGGGTGCGCGATGCGCTGCGGATGGCAGCGCTGGTCGCCGGCGTGGTTGTGCCACTCCAGCGTCATGCGGCCAGCACCGCCGCGATGCCGCGCTCGGCGACGGCGGCGATCGTCTTCGACGGGTTCACCCCGAGCGCCGTGGGGACGATCGACCCGTCGAGGACGACGAGCCCGCCCTGGCCGCGCACGCGCCCGGCGTCGTCGACCACGCTCGTCGCGGGGTCGTCGCCCATCGGGCAGCCGCCGAGCGGGTGGACGGTCATGAACTTGCCCAGCGGACCGCCCTCCAGCGCGTAGAACGGCGTCGCCTGCGCCGCCGCCGCGAGCTCGTGCGCGGTGCGCTCCAGGTCGGCGAACAGCGCGGCGCTGCCCTCCTTGCTCCAGCGGACGTCGAAACGGCGCAGCAGCGGCGTGAGCCGCATCCGGCCGTCCGCGGCGTCGCGGCCGATCATGAGGAAGATGAGCGCGTCGCGGTTGGGCTCGGTGCGGCGCGCGGCGGCGTCGCGCAGCTCGGCCGGGCGCAGCGACTGGTCCGTCCAGCCGGCGTGCGTGAGCAGCGCACGCGCCCGGATGAGCCAGCGCCGCCAACCGCGGATGAGGTCGACGCCGCGCGCGATGTCCAGGACGCCGCCGAAGCCGGGCGGCAGCCCGCCGTCGGCGAGGATGAGCCGTCGTTCCTCGGTGAGGTCCAGGACGCTCGTCATGACCGGCCCGATGTCGTTCTGGGCATCGCGGACGTCGGGCGCGGCAGGATCGAACGCGACGCCCAGCGCGTCCCCGTTGCCGGAGAAGCACGTGCCGAGCGCGGGGGACAGGCCGGGCAGGCGGCGGCGGTTGGTGAGCAGGAGCCGCGGCGATCCGATCGTGCCGGCGGCGAGGACGACGAGCGGCGCGCGGACGGTGCCCGAGCCGCCGCCGTCCAGGCGCTCGAAGCCGACGCTCCACTCTCCGCCGTCGCGCTCGGGCGGGTCGAGGCGCTTGGCCTCGTGCAGCGGCAGGACGGTCGCGCCGTGCGCCTCCGCCCGTGCGACGTACGTGATGTCGACCGTGTTCTTCGCGTGCACCGGGCACCCGATGTCGCAGCGCGCGAGGTTCTGGCAGCCCTCCTGCGGCGCGCCGCTGAAGGGGTGCTCGCGGGGCTCGCCGAAGTGCACGGCGAGTGGGAGCGGCCTCGCCTCGCGCCCGGCGCGGGCGCCGGCGGCGGCGAACGCGGCGACCTTGCGCAGCGGTGGCTCCGCCGGGGTGGTCCGCGGCTGCAGCGCGTCCTCGGTGCGGACGTACCAGGGCTCGAGCGTGTCGGCGTCGATCGCCGCCGGCCAGCGCGGGTCGTCGAAGACCGAGGCCGGGGCGCGCAGCTGGACGTTCGCGTAGACGAGCGAGCCGCCGCCGACCCCCGCCGCCGTGATGACGACGAGGTCGCGCATGAGCCGCACGTCGAACATGCCGCCCGGGTTGGCCGCCGGGTGCCAGACCAGCTCGCCGGCCTGGTCGGGGCGACCTGGGAAGTCGTCGCGCCCGAAGCGCCTGCCGCGTTCGAGGACGCACACGCGCCTGCCCGCTTCGGCGAGGCGGCACGCTGCGATCCCGCCCCCGAAGCCCGACCCGACGACGATGGCGTCGTAGGAGGCCTGCACGACGCGACCCTACTCCCGTGGCCGCGTACGCTCCACGCATGTGCCGCAACATCCGTGAGCTCCACAACTTCGCGCCGCCGGCCACCGATGACGAGGTCCGCGCGGCCGCCCTGCAGTACGTCCGCAAGGTCAGCGGCTCGACGAAGCCGTCGAAGGCGAACGAGGCCGCGTTCGAGCGCGCCGTCGAGCGCATCGCGGAGGTCACACGCGACCTCCTGGGCGAGCTCGTGACGCAGGCGCCGCCGAAGGACCGCGAGGTCGAGGCGGCCAAGCGCCGCGCCCGCTCCGAGAAGCGCTTCGCCGCCTAGCGCCTACCGCCTAGCGCCCGATCCGGCCGATCAGCCGGTCCGCCTGCGCAGGCAGATCGCCGAGCCGCCGGCGCACGTCGGCGAGTCCGGCGCGCAGCTCGGGGTCGCCGACCTCGACCGGCGCCATCGAGTCCTGGAGGTCGGCGAGGATCTGCTCGGCGTGCGCCGTGTCGTCGACCGCCTTCTCGACGAGCTCGCGGACGCCGTGCGGCGCGGGCAGCGGCGCGGGGGAGAACTTCCGTGCCGGCAGGCCGGCGCGTGAGGCGAAGCCGGCGTAGGTCCGGGTCGCCGCCCCGTAGGCGCCCTGCAGCGGCTTGAACAGGTCGGCCTCGATGCGGTCGGCCATCCCTTCGTCGGCGGCGTCGTAGGCCTCCCCGACGGCGGCGATCGCGCTCGAGAGCTCCTCGATCGCCCCGGCGACCTCGCCGAGCAGCTCCTTGCGGGCCTCTGATGCGGTGTAGGTCACTCGGTCCCTTCGTCGTCGCCGTAGGCCATGTCGAGGATCTCGGGGAGCGTCGTGTAGAAGCCCTCCTCGAGGTCGTCCTCCACCTCTACGAACACGCCCTCGGTGTGGACGTGCGCGCCGTGCGTGTGCGCCTGGGGCCGGACCTGGGCTCCCGAGAGCACGAAGAACGGGACCAGCCCGTAGTAGTCGAGCCCCTCGAACTCGTGGGGGTCGATGCCCGTTCCCTCCAGGAGCTTCCACAGCCGGTCGGCGTACTGCGAGTTCCCCTGGGTGATGAACGCGAGCTGGATCATGGGGCCAGCATAGGATCGGGCGATCGCGCGCAGCCTCGTCAATCTCAACGGCGTCGGGAAGGGGTACGCCGCGCGCACGGTCCTGCAGGGCGTCACGCTCGGCGTCGCGGCCGGCGACCGGATCGGCGTGGTCGGCCGCAACGGCGACGGCAAGTCGACGCTGCTGCGGCTCATCGCCGGGATGGAGGAGCCCGACGCCGGCTCGCTCACCCGCACGCGCGACACGCAGCTCGCGCTGCTCGGGCAGGGGGACGACCTGGATCCGGCGAGCACGGTCCGCGACGAGCTCGTCGGCGGCCGCGCCGACCACGAGTGGGCGGGCGACGCCGCGTTCCGCACGGTGCTCGACGGCCTCCTCGGCGGCGTCGCGGTGACGCGGTTCCCGGACGGCCTGGACACGCGGATCGGCACGCTCTCGGGCGGGGAGCGGCGCAGGATCGCGCTGGCCCTGACGCTCCTCGACGGCCCCGAGCTGCTGCTCCTGGACGAGCCGACGAACCACCTCGACGTCGAGGGGGTCGACTGGCTCGCGCGCCATCTCGCAGCGCGTCGCGGCTCGCTGCTGGTCGTGACCCACGACCGCTGGTTCCTCGATGCGGTCTGCACCGCGACGTGGGAGGTCGTCGACGGCGGCGTGAACCAGTACGAGGGCGGCTACGCGGCCTGGGTCCTCGCCCGCGCGGAGCGCGACCGGATCGCGGCCGTGCGCGACGAGCGCCGCCGCATGCTGGTCCGCAAGGAGCTCGCGTGGCTGCGCCGCGGGCCGCCCGCCCGGACGGCGAAGCCGAAGTTCCGCATCGAGGCCGCCAACGCGCTCATCGCCGACGTCCCCGAGCCGCGCGACACGGCGGAGCTGCTGCGGTTCGCGAGCGCGCGCCTGGGCGACAAGGTGCTCGAGGCCGACGACGTGTCGCTCGCCTTCGGCGACCGTCCCCTCCTGCGGCACGTCACCTGGCGGCTCGGCCCGGGCGACCGGGTCGCGCTCGTCGGCGTGAACGGCTCGGGCAAGACCACCCTCGTGCGGCTGCTCGCCGGCGATCTGCAGCCCGACGCCGGCGAGGTGCAGCGCGGCGAGACGGTGCGGCTCGCGTTCCTGTCGCAGGACACCGCGGAGGTCCCGGGCCATCTGCGGCTGCTCGAGGCGGTGGAGGAGATCCGCGGCCGGGCGACGCTCGCCGACGGGGTCGAGATCACCGCCGGGATGCTGGCCGAGCGCTTCGGGTTCCGCGGCGAGCGCGCGCGGACGCTCGTGCGCGATCTGTCCGGCGGCGAGCGCCGCCGGCTCGCGCTCATGCGGCTGCTCATGGCCGGCCCGAACGTCCTCATCCTCGACGAGCCGACGAACGACCTGGACATCGACACCCTGACCGCGCTCGAGGACCTGCTCGACGGCTGGCCCGGCACGCTCATCGTGGTGAGCCACGATCGCTACTTCGTCGAGCGCGTGTGCGACGACGTCCACGCGCTGTCGGCCGACGGGCGCCTGCGGCACCTGCCGGGCGGCATCGACCAGTACGTCGATGCCCGGCGGGAGGCCACGGCGCCCCCGCCGGCGCCCGCGCGGTCGGCTGACCCTCCGCGTGGCGCCGTCGTGCGGGCGACGCGCAAGGAGGTGGCGCGCGTCGAGCGGGCGCTGGAGCGCAGCGGCGAGCGCGAGGCGACACTGCACGAGGAGATGGCGGCGAGCGCGACCGACCACGGCCGCCTCGCCGCGCTCGACGCCGAGCTGCGCGAGCTCCGCGCCGAGCGCGAGCGCCTGGAGGGGGAGTGGCTGGAGCTCTCCGAGGCGCTCGAGGCCTAGCGCCCTAGATGCCCTGGCCCGGCAGGAACTCGTTCGTGAGCGAGCGCTGGACGATCTCCGCGTTCTCGATCTGTCCCTGCTGCTGCATCCACTTGGCGAACGTGTCCCACTCGGCCGGCTCCATCCAGCCGTAGGGCTTGCCCGCCTTGGGCTGCAGCACCGGGAGCGTCGCCTTCAGCTGCGCCTCCTGGATCGGGCGGTCGAGGTCGGGGTTCGCCTCGATGAGCGGGTCCAGGCCGGCGTTCGGCTGGCCGGCGAGCGTTCCGGTCGCCTTCGCGAGCGCCTGCAGGAACCGGCGGATCATCGCCCCGTCGTGGCGGATGGTCTCCTCGCGGGCCACGATGACGAGCTCGTCGTAGGTCGGGACGCCGAGGTCCTCGAGGTGCAGGATCTCGGGCTTGCGGTTGCGGCGCTCGAGCTCGACGCCCTCGATGTTCCAGAAGGCGCCGAGGGTCGCGTCGACCCGGCCCGAGATCATCGAGGGGACGAGGTTGAAGCCCACGTTGACGGTCTGCACCGTCGTCTGGGGGACCGCCGCTTCCTTGAGGATCGTCTTGAGGTAGGCGGACTGGTACGGGATGCCCGCGGTCCCGACGCGCTTCCCGCGCAGCTGCTTGGGGTCGGTGATCGCGTGCTTGCCGACGGACATCAGCGACGTGAGCGGGCGGTTCGCCAGGGCGGCGACGGCCATGACCTTGACGCCCTTCTCGCGGGCGAGCAGCAGGTCCGGCTCGTAGGAGATCGCGAGGTCGGCGCGCCCCGCCGCCAGCAGCTTGAGGACGGACGCCGGGTCGCTGGGCGTCTGGAGGTCGACGTCGAGGCCGGCGCGCCCGAACAGCCCCTCGCCCTGCGCCGCGTACAGGCCCGTGTGGTCGACGTTGGGCAGGTAGTCGAGCAGGAACGACACGTGCTTGGGCGCCGCGTTGGAGCCCGTCGGCTCCTTGCGCTCGCCGCACGCGGCGAGCATGAGCGCGGCGAGCAGCGCGAGAGCGACGGGCACGATGCGGCGTGGTGTCACGAGGGCGTACCTCCGGTGCGGGGGTTCAGCCACCGTTCGGCGGCGGAGAGCAGGTAGAAGAGGGCGACGGCGAGCGCGGCGAGGATCACGACCGCTGCGTACGCGCGCGCGGTCTGCAGCTGCGGGATCGCCTGCAGGATGAGATGGCCGAGGCCGGACTCCGACCCGGCGTACTCGGCGAACACGGCGCCGATGACCGACACGGCGACCGCGATCTTCGCCCCGCTGAGGGCGGCGGGCGCGGCGGCGGGCAGCTCCGCGAAGCGGAACGCCTGCCAGCGGGTGGCGTCCATCGTCCGCAGCAGCTTCAGCGTGTCGGCGTCGACGCCGCGAAGCGCGTCCAGCGTCGTCACCACGATCGGGAAGAAGCAGACGAGGGCGATGATCACGACCTTCGGACCCAGGCCGAAGCCGAGCCACACGAGCAGGAGCGGCGCGATGACGACGACCGGCAGCGCCTGGGACCCGACGAGCAGCGGGTAGACGGCGCGGCGGGCGGTGCGGCTGAAGTGCAGCGTCACCGCGAGGCCGAACCCGAGGACGATCGCCGCCAGCAGGCCGACCGCGACCTCGCTGGCGGTCACGAGGAAGTTGTCCCACAGCAGGCGGTGGTCGTGGCCGATCGCGTCGGCGATCTGCGTGGGGGCGGGGAGGATGAGGTCGTCGACGGCGCCGGAGCGCGCGTAGATCTCCCAGCCGCCGAGGAACACGAGCACGAGCAGCGCGGCGGTCACGCGACGAGCTCCCCGAGCGCGCGCTCGCGCAGGGCGACGAGGGCCGGATCGGTGCGCGAGCGCGGCCGCGGCAGCTCGACGTCGAGCGTCGCGCGCACGGTCCCCGGGCGGGGCGAGAGGACGAGGACGCGGTCGGCCAGCACGAGCGCCTCCTCGACGTCGTGCGTCACGAGGAGCACGGTGCGCGGCTCCGTCTGCAGAGCGTCGGCGAGCCAGGTCTGCAGCTCCTGGCGCGTGAGCGCGTCCAGCGAGGCGAACGGCTCGTCGAGGCACAGCACCGGCTTGCCGGCGAGCAGCGTCCGCAGGAACGCGACCCGCTGGCGCATCCCGCCGGACAGCTCGTGGGGCCGGGCGCCCTCGAAGCCGGCGAGCCCGAACGTGGCGAACGTCTCGTGCGCGCCCGCGCGGGCCGTCGCGCGGTTCTGCCCCTTCAGGCGCAGCGGCAGCGCGGCGTTGTCGAGCGCCCCCGCCCAGGGGAGCAGGCTGTCGCGCTGGGGCATGAGGACGGCGGGCGCGGCTCGGATCGTGCCGGCCTCGGGCGTCTGCAGCCCGCAGGCGAGCTCGAGGAGCGTGGACTTGCCGCAGCCGCTGGGACCGACGACCGCGACGACCTCGCCGGGACCCGCGTGCAGCGACACGTCGTCGAGCACGCGGAGCGTGCCGAAGACCTTGCTGACGCCCTCCAGGAGGACGCCCCCCTCGTCCGTCGCCCTGCGCATGCACTCCCTCCGCGGGCATTACCCCACAGGTTCAAAGGGTCAGCGCCGGGTACGTGGCGCTATCTCAGCCGGGCGTTTCCTCCCAGCCCCCCTGGTGTGGTGAAGCGTCCGCAGGCTAACAGGGGCCCGATGGGTGCCAGCACGCCCAAGGTGTAGGGGTTTCCCCGTTTCGCGTTGCGGTGACTCTACGTACGGTTGGTCTCGCGATGCACCTGTCCCCGACACCCCAGCGCTTCCGTGCCGCCCAGGCAGCCCGGGCGATCCTCGGCGGCGAGCACCCGCTCGCGCGGGCCGAGGAGCGCGTCCACTGGCTGGGCGCGCAGGCCGCCGCCAGCGCCGCGCTCCTGACCGGCAGCGCCGTCGGACTCGTCGCCGGCGCGAACGAGCTGCTCGTCGTCCTCCTCGCCGCCGCCGCGGTGCAGATCGGGATCCTGGCCGGACTGTTCGCCGCCGCCGGCGCGCGCCGCCGGCGCGCGCTGGAGCTCATCGCCGCGGGCCGCGCCGCTCTCCCCCTCGCCGCCGTGCGGCGCGAGCGGGCGCGGCTCGCGCGGAGGGTCGGCGCGCTGGCCAGGTCGCTGGAGCGGATGCGCGTCGACGCGCGTCGCCCCATGCGCAACCGCCCGGTCGTCGCCCCCCTGTACTTCCCCTCGGTGATCCGCGAGGTCGACGCCGAGCTGGCGACGACGGCGCGCCTGCTCCGCGACGGCACCCCCGACCTCGCCGCCGTAGCCCGCACCGAGGAGCTGCTCGGCGGGGAGTCCTCACCGCTGTACGGCCCGGACGTCCGTCGCCTGCGCGAGGAGCTCGCCAGGCTGCAGTACGCGCTCAGCGCGCGCGTGACCGTCTAGCCTGCGGCGGTCGATGACGCGCCTGGTCCCCTGCCTCGTGGTGGTGCTCGCCCTCGTCGCCGCCGGCTGCGGCGGCGACTCGAAGGCCGACGCCGTCGCGAAGACCTACAACGCGTTCGCCCACGACGTCGTGATGTCGAACTTCGACGGCGCCTGCCGGCTCATGACGAAGGAGGCCCAGTCCGACGTGGTCGGCGCCGGCAAGGCACTGACCCATGGCGTGCATCCGTGCGGCGCCGCGCTCGAGTCGACCATGGGTCTCCTCGACCAGGGCGACATGGAGGCGCTCGGCCGGAAGGTCGACGCCTCGGCCGTCTCGGTGAAGGGCGACTCCGCCACCGTGAAGGCCCACGGCAACAAGGCGAGCCTCACGAGTCAGGACGGCAGCCTGGCTCATCGCGCGGGAGCCGTGACGGCCGCCGCGAAGGCGGCGTGGTCGCGCTCGTTCTGGTCGGCGTACGCGCCGGCGAAGCGCACGAGCGCATCCGCGAAGCGCTCGCCGCGCCCCAGGTAGGCCGCGATCGCGAACCGGTCGCCCGAGCGCGCGTGCCCACGGGCGAGCGCCTCGCCGCAGGTCGCCGCGTACGCCGCGAGCTCCGGCGGCGGCAGGGCCTCGATCGGCACAGAGAGCTTCGCGTCCCAGAGCTGGCGGACGTAGTAGTCGCGGCCGCGCCCGTCGAGCTCGGTGCCGGTCCGCGCCCATCCGAGCAGGACGTCGGTCGCGCTCTGCATCATCCGCTGGCCGTCGACGACGCGGCGGCCGGGGTTGTCGCTCACGTAGCCGCCGAGGTGCGGCTCGAGCACCGACGGCCCGGCCTCCTTGACCTGCAGGACGAGCGGATCATCGTCGTCGCGCCCGAGCAGCAGGACGATCCATGCCAGGTTGCCCACGCTGCCGACGCCGACGATCTTGTGGGCGATGTCGACGCCGCGGTAGGCCTCGAGGAGCCGGCGCCGATTCGCCATCAGGCTGGTGCGGTACGTCCGCAGCGCGTCGGCGACGAGCGCCCGGGCTGCGTCGACGTCCTCCGTCAGCTCCCCGAGCGGCACGACCCACGGCGGGTCGGAGACGATCCGGGGCGCGCCATCGCGGATCTCGGTGAGCCGCTCCAGCGCGCGCATGCTGTCCTTCCCGCGCGCCTTCTCGACGCGCCGCACGACCTCCTTGCGGCGGTGGCGGTCGAGCGCGTCCACCCAGTCGCGGAGCCGTACGTCGACCTCCGTACGCGAGTACCAGACGTCGATGGTCCGCATCCCGGCGAAGCGCCGCATCGCCGCCGCGTAGCCCAGGACCGCCGCCCGCACCGCGTCCGCGCGGTCCGCCGCGGAGAAGCTTCGGTCGCGCGCCGCGACCTCCGTGCTGGCCGCCAGCCGCTTGACGTCCCACTCCCACGGGCCGGGCAGCGTCTCGTCGAAGTCGTTGACGTCGAAGACCATCCGGCGGTCGGGCGCGGCGAAGCCGCCGAAGTTGCCCAGATGCGCGTCGCCGCAGAGCTGCACGGTGATGCCGCTCGTCGGCGTCCCGGCGAGGTCCGCCGCCATCACGGCCGCGGCGCCACGCAGGAATGTGAAGGGGGACACCGCCATGCGGTCGTGGCGGATCGGCACCAGCGCCTGCACGCGGGCGTCGTCCTGTCCGAGGACGATCGCGATCGGGTCGACGGCGTCGCGGTCGGGTCGCCAGTCGCCGTGCGCCGAACGAGGTGCGATGTGGCGTGCGTCGCGACCGCGCTCAGCGCTGTCCGTCGTCCTCGCGGGCGGTTCGAGCCGGGTCCGTGGCATCTGCGCAGTCTGCCGATGCGCGGCACCGAGGGCCACGCCCTCCTTCGGTTGTCCATCCCGCTTGCCGGGCGGACGACGAGGCGTCACAGTCCGCGCCGATGATCCTCGCCGCAGGCAGCTTCGAGGTCGGCCCCAGCGCGTCCTACGTGGCCCTCGTGCTGGTCTGGTTCGGGCTGTCGGCGCTCGTCGGACTCGTCGCGATGCGGTCGAGCGGGCGCGCGGGCTGGTTCACGATCTACTTCGTGCTCTCGCTCGTGCTCACGCCGCTCGTCGGCGCGATCGCCTGCCTGGCTGAGATGGCGGCGATGCGCCGCCGCCGCGCGACCTAGGACCCGACGGGCCGCGCGAGCGCCTTGACGAAGTCCTCGAGCTGGGCCGTGGTCCAGCACTCGAAGGCCTCGCAGTGGCGCTCGTACGCCGAGATGACCGAGTCGCCGTAGTTCCAGTACAGCCGTGGCTCGGGGTTGAGCCAGAACGTACGGCCCGCCCGCGCGGCGACCTGGGCGAAGACGTCGGCGCCGGGGTCGCGGCCGTTCGTGCGCGCGTCGCCGAGCACGATCACCGTGGCCCGCGGGTGCAGGTCGTCGTCGACGAGGTCGCGGAACTCCGACCAGACGCGCCCGTAGTCGGTGTAGCCGGAGACGTCGGCGACGCCGGCGTCCTTCGCGATCGCCTCGGAGACGTTCGCGAAGTCGCGCTCGCGCAGGAAGACGTCGGTGACCTCGCTGATGCGCTCGATGAAGACGAACGAGCGCATCTTGCGGAACGAGTCGTGCAGCGCGTGCAGCACGGACAGGAAGAAGACCGACGCGCTCGTGACGGACGTGCTCACGTCGCACAGCACGTAGATCTCCGGCCGGCGCGGCCGCTTCGGGCGGTAGCGCAGCTGGACGGGGACGCCGCCGGTCTCCAGCGACGCGCGCATCGTGCGGCGCACGTCGACGTGGGCGTGGTGACGGTGCCCGCGGCTCTCCTGGCCCTGCGTCTTGAGCCGTCGCTTGAGCTGCGTCACGACGCGGTGCACCGCGGCGAGGTCCTGCAGCGGGCCGCTCGGCAGGGCGCGGTCGAGCTCGTTGAGCGGCCGCTTGGGCGGCAGCGTCTCCGTGCGCTCGATCTGCTGGCGCTCGAGCTCGCGGCGCAGCAGCTCCTCGAAGCGGCGCAGCTGGTCGCGCGGCAGCCCGTCGCGGCGGGGATCGTCCTCGTCGAGGTCCGGCTGGGGCTCGGCGCGCAGGCCGAGCGAGCGACGGATGCGCTGCACGTCGACGCCGATGACCCCCGACCCCTCGCCCTGACGGCCGAACGCGGCGATCGCCAGCCGCGCGAGGTCGCGCAGCGCGGCCTCCGAGCCGTCGCGCAGCGCCGCGGCGATCTGCTGGCGCAGCGTGTCGAGGTTCATCTCGTCGAAGTCCGACCCGCTGCCGGTCGAGCCGTCGGACTCCTTGACGCCGACCTCGACGGCCGCCGCCTCGGCGGCGCGGAAGAAGAACCGGTCGAAGACGAGCTCGAAGATCCGCCGGTCCTCCGGCGACTTCGCGAGCGTCGCCGACAGCGCCGCCCGGAAGTCCTCCGGGTCCGTCCACGCGACGGCGTCGAGCACCGCGAAGCCGTCGAGCAGCTCCGAGGTCCCCGCGGCGACGCCCTCCGAGCGCAGCTCCTCGCAGAACTCGACGAGTCGCGCCGCGATCCCGGGAGGCGCGACGGCCATCAGGCCCGCGTGACGAGCTTGACCCCGACGCGCTCCGCGACGAGGTCGAGATCCGTGCGGTGCTTGACGATGACCGACATCGTGTCGCGGAACACCGCATCGTCGATGTCGGTCGCGCCCAGCAGGAGCAGCGCGCGCGCCCAGTCGATCGACTCGGCGATCGACGGCGGCTTCTTGAGATCGAGGTCGCGGACCATGCCGATGACCTCGACGAGCTTGCGCGCGACCGTCGCGTCGAGCTCGGGGGCGTGGAGGCGGACGATCTCCAGCTCGTGCTCGACGTCGGGGTAGTCGAGCCACAGGTACAGGCACCGGCGCTTGAGCGCCTCGGTCAGCTCGCGCGTGTTGTTGCTCGTCAGCAGCACGACCGGCCTGGTGCGCGCCTCGACGACGCCCATCTCGGGGATCGAGACCTGGAAGTCGCTCAGGATCTCCAGGAGCATCGCCTCGAACTCCTGGTCGGTCTTGTCGATCTCGTCGATGAGCAGCACGACGGGCTCCTCGGAGGAGATCGCCTGCAGCAGCGGGCGGGTGAGGAGGAACTCCTCGCCGAAGATGTCGTCCTGCACCTCGCTCCAGCCGGTGTCCTGGGCCTCGGCCTGGATGCGCAGGAGCTGCTTGCGGTAGTTCCACTCGTAGAGCGCCTTGGCCTCGTCGAGGCCCTCGTAGCACTGCAGGCGCACGAGCGGCCGCCCGAGGTAGCGCGACAGCGCCTTGGCCAGCTCGGTCTTGCCGACGCCGGCCGGGCCCTCCACGAGGACGGGCTTGCCGAGACGGGTGGCGAGGTAGGCCACGAGCGCGGCGGACTCGCCGGCGAGGTAGCCGGCGCCCTGCAGGCCCTCGCGGACGTCCTCGATGGTGGAAGGTTCGGTTGCAGGCATCGCAACCGATGGTATTCGCCCGCCTAGAACAGACGGTCCGGCGCGGCGTCGGGCTGCTGCCGGGCCGTCGGCTCCTCCTCCGGCGGGCGCGGCTCGCGCGGTCGCCGGGAGGTGGGCGGCGCCGGCCGGGCGTTGCGCTCGTGCTGACGCAGCCGCCATCCGGCGGCGGCCAGGCCGCCGGCCGCGAGGAAGGCGACGAAGAAGCCCCACTGGATGCCGACGGTGCTGGCCTCGCCGCCGACGTCGGGCCGGTCGAACACCCGCCAGAACAGCAGGAGCGCCGCCCACGCGCCGGCCACCAGGATCACGGTGCCGTCGCCGCCGGGCAGCTCGTACTCGCGGCCCTCCGCGCGCGTGAACAGCAGCGCGAGGACGCCGGCGGAGACGAGGAAGATCGCTGCCTCGACGAAGGACAGCGTCCCGAAGGCGCTGACGGCGTCCCCGATGAAGCGCGAGCCGCGGACCGTGTTCTTCTCGTACCAGGGCAGGAACATCGAGACCAGCAGCGCGAGCGCGGCGAGGCCCGCGAGCTGCTGATCGCCGTTCAGCGCGCGCGGCGCGGCCGCGATCCGGCGGAGGATGTCCCCAAGGTTCATCGCGCCAGCGGCGAGCCGGCCCTGGAGCGCATGCGCTCCAGCAGCAGGTCGGCGTCGCCGTCGGAGACCCTGCGCACCTGGCCCTGGAACGCCAGCTTCCAGTGCTCGGGCGGCCACTTGCGGATGTGCTCGAGGTCGTCCTTCACGCTCTCGGCCTCGAGCCACTCGGCCTCCGCGAGCACGAGCTCCGGCTCGGTCGCGAAGCGCCAGGGGTACGCGTCGGCCTTCCCGGGCTTGCCCGGCCAGATCTTCTCGCGGTCCTCGTAGAGGTCGCCCGTCACCCGGATCGACGCCGCGAAGCGCATGACGCGCGTGAGGTACAGGACGATCCGGTCGCCCTGCTCGATCTCGAGCGCGCGGTTGCGGTTGCGCTCCTTCAGCCCGATGACCGAGAAGCCCTGCGCGGCCGTGGCCTCGTGGTTCTCGGGTGAGGCCGTGAGGATCCAGGTGGCCATGACCCACCCCATGGTAAAGGCGCTAGCGGACTGGGATGTCGCGCACCGCGGGACCGGCCTCCGGCGGGGCGCCGAACGTCTCGATCCAACGGTCCAGCAGCGCCCGGACGAGGATGAGGAGGCCGCGGATGAGGTCGCACACCTGCTCCCAGAGGTCCTCCGGCAGCAGCGCGCGGACGGCCTGGGCGACGGCCGCGAGCGCTCCGATCTCCGCGCCGGCGGCGTTCGCGCTGCGCGGGACGTCCTCGCGCATGGCCGCCGTCTCCTCCGCGAGCGCCTCCGCAGCGGCCTGGGCCGCCGCGACGCGCTCGCGCAGCTCGTCGAGGGGATCGGCGGTCACGGGACGGGCGCCTCCAGGTCGACCGTGAGCGCGCCGTCGGCGAGCTCCGCGCCGCGCGCGCTCCAGCCCTGCAGCGCGGGCGGGAGCATGAGCGTGCGCTTGTAGCCGTCGACGCGCACCACGAGCTCGCTGCCGACCTGGCGCAGCGACACGTCGCCGCGCTGGGCCAGCGGCAGCGGCAGGTGCAGCCGGGCGACGTCCTCGGAGAGCTCGAGGCGCTCCGCCGCGCCCGTGTGCAGGATCGCGGCGGGGTCGAGGTCACCGAAGGCCTCGTCCCCGAGGCGGTCGAGCATCTCCGGGCCGCGGACCTCCTCGGCGAAGTACGGCGCCCGCAGCACCGGGACGGGGGCGAACGCCGCCGTGACGTCCCGCAGCTCCTCCTCCTGGCGCTCGCGCCAGCCGTCGAAGTAGTCGCCGACCTCGGCCGGGAAGACGCGGTTGACGACGACCGCGTCGACCGGGAAGCCGTAGAGGTTCAGGTAGGTGAACGTCCGCCGCGCCTCGTCGACCGCGAGGCGCTCGGGGGTCATGACGAGGCGGACGGACACGCGCTCGGCGTCGCGCAGCACGTCCCCCATCGCAAGCACGCCGCGGACGACGCCGGTCACGTCGGCGATCGCGTCGTCGTCGGGCAGCGCGACGTCGAGCACCGCGCGGGAGAACGGTCGCGCCGCATTGAGCGCCCCGCGCTCGTGCGCGGGGACGACACGGTCCAGCCACCAGCGCGCGACGTCAGGCAGCGAGAGCAGCCGCAGGGTCTCGCCGGTCGGCGCGCAGTCGACGACGACGACGTCGAACTCGTCGCCGTCGGCGTGACGGCGCAGCCGCAGCAGGGCGAACAGCTCGTCGAGGCCGGGCGGGACGGTGATCTCCTCGGCGGAGATCCGGTCGGCGCCGCGGCGCAGGAGCTGGGCGGACAGCCAGTCGCGCACCGAGGCCCAGTTGCGCTCGATCTCGGCCTGCGCCTGGACCTGCTCGGCCCACAGGCGGTCGCCGACCTGGGCCGGCTTGTCGCCGATCTCGACGTCGAGGACGTCGGCCAGCGAGTGCGCGGGGTCGGTCGAGAAGACGAGGGTCCGCGCGCCGGACGCCGCCGCGCGCCGCGCCGTCGCCGCCGCCACCGAGGTCTTGCCGACGCCGCCCTTCCCGGTGTGCAGCACGATGCGAGGGCCCATTGCGTGCGTCGAGCGTAACTCAGAGGATGCTGGGTAGGGTCTCCGGCGAATGGCCGACGGGGCGCCGACCGAGCGAGGCTTCAACCTGCGGCGCTTCCTGCTGAGTGGGTCGGGTTGGCCCTATCTGCTCGTGCCGTTCATCCCGATCGCGATCGCGCTGGAGCTCGCCCACGCGGGCGCGGTGGTCATCTTCAGCCACCGCGGCACTCGGCGTCATCCCGACGGCGGCGCTCATGGGGAGGTCCACCGAGGAGCTCGCGGCGCGCACCGGCCCCGGCATCGGCGGCCTGCTGAACGTCACGTTCGGCAACTTCCCCGAGCTCGTCATCGCCTTCTTCGCCCTGCGCGAGGGCCTGCAGGAGGTCGTCAAGGCGTCGCTGATCGGCTCGATCCTCGGGAACATCCTGCTCGTCATGGGCCTCGCGATGTTCGTGGGCGGCCTCAAGCGCAAGAACCAGAAGTTCAGCGCCGCCGGCGCGCAGGCGCAGGCGTCGATGCTGCTGCTCGCCGCCGCCGCGCTCGTGATGCCGACGATCTTCCAGCTCGTCCACGGCGGGTCGCTACCGCGCGTCGGGGAGGACTCGGTGAACTTCGGCACCGACCTCGAGCACATGTCCTTCGCCGTGGCGATCATCCTGCTGATCTCCTACGTCTGCGGCCTGTTCTTCTCGCTGCGGACGCACCAGCACCTCTTCAACCCCGAGCACGGCGAGGACGACCACGTCGACTCCGCGTGGCCCGTCCGGCGCTCCGTCATCACCCTGGCGGTCGCGGGCGTCGCGGTCGGCGTCATGTCGGAGATCCTCGTCGGCTCGATCAACGACGCCTCCTCGTCGATCGGGCTCTCGAACTTCTTCGTCGGCCTGATCGTCGTCGCCATCGTGGGCAACGCCGCCGAGCACTGGGTCGCCGTCTACTTCGCGATGAAGGACAAGATGGACCTGACCGTGAACATCGCGATCGGCTCGAGCGCCCAGATCGCGCTGTTCGTCGCGCCCGTGCTCGTCCTCCTGTCCTTCATCGTCGGGCCGAACCCCATGGCGCTGGTCTTCAACGGCTACGAGCTGGGCGCGGTCGTCCTGGCGCTCCTCATCGCGAACCTGGTCATCGCCGACGGCGAGTCCAACTGGTACGAGGGCCTGCAGCTGCTCGCCGTCTACGCGGTGCTCGGGGTCGTCTTCTTCTACGCATGATCAGCGGCCCGCTGCCGTGGCTCGTCCTGAGCGTCGTCGTGGTCGTGCTGCTCTGGCTCGACCTGCACTTCTTCGCGCGGGGGCGTGAGCCGAGCTTCCGCGAGGGCCTGATCTGGTCGATCGGCTGGCTCGTGCTCAGCCTGCTCGTCGCGGTCGGCTTCGCGCTGGCGGGCGACTCGGAGGACGCGGTCACCTACACGACCGTCTACCTCATCGAGCGCTCGCTCTCGCTCGACAACCTCTTCGTCTTCATCCTGCTCTTCGGCTACTTCGGCGTGGCCGAGGAGTACCGCGCGCGGGTGCTGTTCTACGGCATCGCGGCGGCGCTCGTGCTGCGCGGCTTCGCGATCCTCGCCGGCGTCGCGCTCATCGAGACGTTCCACTTCGTCATCTACCTGCTCGGGGCGACGCTGCTGTTCCTCTCCTACCGGATCCTCCGCGGCGTCGAGGAGAACGTCGACCCGGACAAGAACATCGTCGTCCGCGGCGTGCGGCGCGTGTTCCCGGTCAGCGGCGACTTCCACGGCACGAAGATGTTCGTCCGCGAGGACGGCAAGCGCTACGCGACGCCGCTGCTCGTCTGCCTCGCGGCGGTCGTCGCGGCGGACATCGCGTTCGCCGTCGACTCGATCCCCGCGGCGTTCGCGATCACCCGCGACTCCTTCATCATCTGGATGGCGAACGTCTTCGCGCTGCTCGGCATGCGCGCGCTGTTCGTGCTCGTCGAGGGCCTGATCAGGCGCTTCCGCTACCTCAACCAGACGGTCGCGATCGTGCTCGCGGTCGTCGCGGTGAAGCTGCTCATCGAGGACCTCTACAAGGTGGGGCCGGCGGCGAGCCTCGCCATCGTCGCCGTCGTGTTCGGGGTGGGGATCATCGCCTCGGTGATCGCCGACCGCCGCGATCCGGAGGCCACCGAGCACCAGGCCGACCGGCTCCCGGGCTAGGACTCCTCGTCGGGGTCCAGCGTCTCGAGCTCCTCCTCGTCGTCCTCCTCCACGGCGTCGTCGCCGGACTCGCCGCGGTCGCCCGCGGGGTCGTAGCGCGCCTGGAAGTCGTGCACGAGCTCGTCGCGACGGTGCTCGTCGACGGGAGCCTCGTCGGACACGAGGACCCACTCGCCCTCGTCGTCGTCGGCTCCCTCGAAGACCTCGGAGCCGATGTCGGCGGAGTCGTCGACGACGATGAGGATCTCGGTCTCCGGGTGCACGTAGGTGCCGGGGCGGACGACGAGGTCGTCCAGGTCGAAGCGGCGCAGGGCGCGGGCCATGCGGGCTCTTGTAGCAGAGGCCGACGTGAGCAGCCACTCATGGGCGCTGTCCGTTACGATTGACTGACGAGTCAATCGCCCACCGGGTTCCGAGGAGACGTACATGGTCGATTTCCGGCTGTCGGACGACACGAAGGCGCTGCGGGAGCTCGCCCACGACTTCGCCGAGCGCGAGATGCGCCCGGTCGCCGCCGAGCTCGACCGCGACGGCACCTGGCCCGACGACGTCCTGCGCAAGGCGTGGGAGGTCGGGCTCATGAACATCCACACGCCCGAGGAGTACGGCGGCGTCGCGCTGTCGTCGTTCGACGGCGTCGTCGTGCAGGAGGAGCTGGCCTGGGGCTGCTCGGGCATCCAGACCTCGCTCGGCGCGAACGGGCTCGCCGCCACGCCGATCCTCATCGCGGGATCCGACGAGATCAAGCGCGAGTACCTCTCGATGATGACCGAGGAGTACAAGCTCTCCTCGTTCGCGCTCACCGAGCCCGACGCGGGATTCCGACGTCTCGAGCATGCGCACGCGCGCCGTCCGCAAGGGTGACTCCTACGTCATCAACGGCTCGAAGTGCTTCATCACCAACGGCGGCTACGCCGACTGGTTCACCGTCTTCGCCAAGACCGATCCCGATGCCGGCAACCGCGGCATCTCGGCGTTCGTCGTCCCCAAGGACGACACGGTCACGGTGGACAAGAAGGAAGACAAGATGGGCCAGCGGGCGTCGAACACGGCGACGATCACGTTCAACGACACCGTGATCCCCGCGAAGAACCTGCTCGGCGTCGAGAACAAGGGCTTCAACATCGCGATGGCGACGCTCGACAACACGCGCCCCGGCACGGCCGCGATGGCGGTCGGCATCGCCCGGGCGGCGTTCGAGCACGCCTGCGAGTACTCCAAGGAGCGCGTCCAGTTCGGCGTGCCGATCGCGATGCACCAGGCGATCCAGTTCCTCATCGCCGACATGGCGACGGAGATCGAGGCGTCGCGGCTGCTGACCTGGCAGTCGGCGGTGCTGCTCGACCAGGGGCAGCGCAACACGCTGCAGTCCTCGCACGCGAAGCGCTTCGCGTGCGACACGGCGATGAAGGTCACCACCGACGCCGTCCAGGTCTACGGCGGCTACGGCTACATCAAGGACTACCCGGTCGAGAAGCTCATGCGGGACGCGAAGATCATGCAGCTCTACGAGGGCACGTCGCAGATCCAGCGGATGGTCATCGCGCGCGAGACGCTGGCGCCGCGGAGGACGCCAGCGCCGGTCGCGGTGGGCTAGCCGCTAGCCCGGGGGATCAGGCCGAGCTGCTGGAGCACGGCGACGCCGTCGTCGAGCCCGACCTCCTCGGCGATCATGCCGTCGACGACCTTGATGATGGTCGTGCCGGTGAACTCCATCGTCCTGCCCGACCCGGCCGGCAGGGATCCGACGGGGAGATCGTCGAACGCGGGGCCGGTGTGGGTCCCGCCGCCCTTCCACTGGCCGACGACGTAGTCGCCCTCGGCGATGAGGTCGGCGGTCGCGCCGAAGCCGAGATCGGGGAAGGCCTCGCGGAACGCCAGCGCGAACTCGCGGACCTCGTCGCGGCCGCGGAGCGGCTTGTGCAGCGAGTACTCGAAGCGGATGTCCGGGGCGGCCAGCTCGTCGATGACGCCGGCGTCGAAGTCGTCGCCCCAGAAGTCCGTGAACCAACGGACGACGACGGCCTTGTTGTCTTCGGCAGACATGCGTGGGTCCTCCTCGTGAGGGGATGGGAGACAGCGGTGTGCAAACGCCGTCCGCCTGCCGGATGTGAGGTCGGCTAGCGCTCCATCTCCCACAGGATCGGGTCGCCGATCGCGATCGTGGCGCCGAGCTCGCGCAGCACGCTCGCGAGCATCTCGCGGCGGATCGCCCCGTACTCGAGGACGTGGGCGAACACGCCGCCGTAGGTGAACGACTGCGGCGGCTCGCAGAGCGCGTCGACGAAGGCGTCGTCCCACGCGCCGCGGTCGCGCAGCGAGCGGGCGATGCGCTCGAAGCCCTTCGCGGCCGCCTCGAAGCGCTCGGTGAGCGACGCCTCGGGTCGCGGCTCGGGCGTCGGGAGCCCGGCCATCGCGGCGACCCAGACCTCGAGCGTGAAGACGAGGCGCTCGCACATCGTCGCCGCGTCGGCCTCCTCGCCCTCGAACCACATGGCGACGAAGCCGGGCCGCAGCGGGCGGGCCAGCGCGTCGGGCGGCAGCGCCGCGGCGGCGGCGAGGAGCTCGCGGCTGCGGTCGAGGTGGTGGGAGACCATGCGCTCGGTGAGGTCGCGGCCGTTGCCGCGGGACGCTCCAGGCAGCAGCAGGCCGGCCGGCGGGTGGAAGTGGATGCCGTTCGGCGCGACGAGCTCGACCGGCCCGTCGTAGGCCGACGGCGCAGCGCCGAAGGCGCGGCTGAACGCCCGCGAGAACGCGGCGAGCGATCCGTAGCCCGCCGCGACCGCCGCCTCGGTCGGCGTCGCGGAGCCCGTGCGCAGCTGCCAGGCCGCGCGCTCGAGCAGGAGGCGGCGGCGCAGCCCGACGGGGGACTCGCCGGTCGCCGCCGCGAGCAGGCGGTCGAGGTGGTCGCGCGAGAAGCCGGCCTGGCGCGCCAGGCCGCGACCGTCCGCGTCCGGATGGTCCAGCGAGTCCACGACGAGGTCGATGAGTCCGCGAAGCCGGTCGGTCATGGCTTGATCGTCTTCGACATCCTGCTCGACGCGGCGGCGACGCGCCGCCACCGTGGGCGCATGTCCAGTTGGTCGCAGTTCGAACTCCAGGCGCCCGGGCTCGCCGCGAGCGTCCGCACGCGCCTCGACGCGCACGTCCACAAGACGATCGCCACCCTGCGCCGCGACGGCTCGCCGCGCATCTCCGGGACCGAGACCCGGCTCGCCGACGGCGAGCTGTGGATCGGGTCGATGTGGCAGGCGCTCAAGGCGCGCGACCTCCAGCGCGATCCGCGCTACGCGCTGCACAGCGGATCCGACGACCCGCCCGAGTGGCCCGGCGACGCGAAGCTCTCGGGCGTGGTGGAGGAGATCACCGACCCCGAGGTCGTGCGGAAGATGAACGGCGAGGTCACGGAGGGGCCCTCGCACCTGTTCCGGCTCGACCTGAGCGAGGTCTCGGTCGTCGGCCTGAACGAGGCGAGGGACAAGATCGTCATCGAGCTCTGGCACCCTGGGGAGGAGGTCCGGCGCATCGAGCGGGCCTGAGCGTGGAAATGCCTGAATCCCGGTCGGGACTGATACCTTCAGAGCGCATGGAGCCCGCTTCGATCCCCGCGACGAAGAAGGGCCGCGGCTCGATCGAGGACCCCGAGGTCCTCGAGAACGTTCCCGGCCACATCATCCCGGTCCTCGAGCGCGAGTTCGACGACTTCGACACCACAGCCGCGAAGTTCATGCGCGGCGAGATGGAGGAGCCGGAGTTCATCGGGTTCCGCCTCAAGCAGGGCGTCTACGGCCAGCGCCAGCCCGACGTCCAGATGATCCGCGTGAAGCTGCCGATGGGCGGCGTCACGCCCGAGCAGCTCGAGACCTTCGCCGACGTCATCGAGGACTACGCGCCCCTCAAGAAGGGGCACATCACGACGCGGCAGAACATCCAGATCCACCACGTCCCGCTGCCGGACGCGGCCCAGCTCATCCGCCGGATCTCCGACTCCGGGCTCTCCAGCCGGGAGGGCTGCGGCAACACCGTCCGCAACGTCACCGGCGACCCGTTCGCCGGCGTCTCGACCGACGAGCTGTTCGACCTCACGCCGTACGCCGGGGCCTACGTGCGCTACTTCGTGCGTCACCCGACGACGCAGCTCATGCCGCGCAAGATCAAGACGGCGTTCGAGTCCGCGCCCGAGTCGGACCGTTCGCTGACCGGCATCCACGACATCGCCTTCATCGCGCGTGAGCGCGACGGGGTGCGGGGCGTCGAGGTCCGCGTCGGCGGCGGCACGTCGATCATGCCGCGCGTCGCGCCGACGCTCTACGACTTCGTCGGGCTCGACGACGGCGAGTACCTCGAGGTCGCCGAGGCCGTCTTCCGCATCTTCGACCGCCAGGACTGGCTGCGCGTGAACCGCGCCCGGGCGCGCATCAAGGTGCTCGTCGACAAGATCGGCATCGACGAGATGCGCCGGCTCGTGGACGAGGAGCGCGAGGGCGACTGGGTCGCCGAGCGCGAGTTCGACGTCGAGGGCCTGCGCCTGGACGTGGACGAGGAGGAGCGCGCGCCGGGGGTCCCGTCGGTGTACGCGTCGCCCAACGGCGACGGCTCTGAGTTCGAGCGCTTCCGCTCGTCCAACGTCACCGCGCAGCGCCAGGCCGGCTTCTCGTCGGTCCAGGTGCACGTGCCGCGCGGCGATCTCTCGCCCGAGCAGCTGCGCGCGCTGGCCGACATCGCGCGGCGCTACTCCGGCGGCTGGGTGCGGACGACCGTGCACCAGAACATCGTCCTGCGCTGGGTGCGCGACGAGACCGTCTACGAGGTCTGGCGCGCGCTCGACGACCTCGGCCTCGGCGAGGCGGGTGCGGACGAGATCAACGACGTCGTCTCGTGCCCCGGCACCGACTCGTGCAAGCTCGGCATCACGAGCTCCATGGGCCTGAACGCCGCGGTCCGCGAGCGCATCGCGGCGATGGGGATCACCGACCCGCTGACGCGGCGGATCCACGTGAAGATGAGCGGCTGCCCGAACGGCTGCAGCCAGCACCACATCGCGAACATCGGCTTCTACGGCGCGTCGATCCGCGCGGGCGACCACACGATCCCCGCGTACGTCGCGCACATCGGTGGCAACTTCGAGAACGGCGACATCGTCTACGGCCAGCGGCTGAAGGTGCGCCTGCCGGCCAAGCGCGCCCCCGAGGCGGTCGAGCGCTGGATCCGCCTGTACGAGGCGGGCCGTGAGGACGGCGAGGTGTTCAACGACTTCGCCTCCCGCGTCGGCGCCCAGGCGTTCGAGGACGAGGTCCGCGATCTCGCGATGCCGGTCGAGTTCGGCCTCGACACGATGGACCAGTTCATCGACTGGACGAAGAACGCTCCCTTCGTCGTGCAGCGCGGCGAGGGCGAGTGCGCGGTCTGAGCCCGCTCACTTGAACGGCGGAGCCGAGGAACCGCCGGCAGACGTAGCTGGCGATGAGCGCCGCCGAGCCTGCCCCACGCACGGAGCTCTGCATGGCGGGAGCCCCCCAACCCGGCCTCGTGACGCTCGCCCTCGTGCGTAGGTTCCCGGGATGAGCGTCATCCAACGGCTGGACTTCCTCGGCATCCCCTCGCAGGACGCGGACCGCGCGCGCACCTTCTACCGCGACGTCCTCGGGATGCGCCCGGACGAGCACGGCGAGTACGAGCAGTGGGCGGGTCAGACGTGCTTCGGGATCTGGCAGCCCGAGCAGCAGGGGATGCAGTTCGTGCCGCAGAAGGGCAACCCGTGGCCGCTGGGCGTCGACGACGTGCCCGCGGCGCGCGCGGAGCTCGAGGCGAAGGGCGTGCAGTTCTTCGGCGAGACGCTCGACACGGGCGTGTGCCACATGGCGTTCTTCAACGACCCGGACGGCAACGACCTGATGCTGCATCACCGGTACGCGCCGTACGAGGACTGAGGTCTCACGCGCAGCGCGCGACCGTAACCGTCGGCGCGTTGCAACGCCCGGGTAGAGCCGGCCGAGGGCTGGCGCTGCTGCCGTCGAACACCTCCGCGTGAACGAGCGCGCGCAGGCGATGGAACGTCGGCTGCAGTGGCCGCTGCTGGCCGCGGCCCTGCTGACCATCCCGGCCATCGTCATCGAGCAGTCCAACGTCGGCGAGCCGTTCGACACGACCGCCGTCGTCCTGAACTGGACGATCTGGACGGCGTTCCTGATCGAGATCGGGCTCATGCTGAGCGTCGTCGACGATCGGTGGCGCTGGTTGCGAGACCATCCTCTCGACGTGGCGATCGTCCTGTTGACGCCGCCGTTCCTGCCCGCAGCGCTCCAGGCGACTCGCGTCTTCCGGTTGCTGCGGCTGGTGCGCCTGATGAAGCTCGCGGTGCTGTCGAGACGCCTGCTCTCCACAGAGGGCGTCCGCGACGCGGCGGTGTTCGCGCTCATCACGATCCTCGGCGGCGGGGCTGCTTTCGCGGCAGTCGAGAACGGCCACCAAGAGCACCCGGTGACCGCGTGGGACGGGGTGTGGTGGGCCATCACCACGGTGACGACCGTCGGCTACGGCGACTTCAGCCCGAGGACCCTCGGCGGTCGAGTCATCGCGATCGTCGTCATGGTCGTGGGCATCGGGTTCGTTGCGATCATCACCGCGGCTGCAGCCGAGCGCTTCATGCGCAGCCGCGAGGCCGAGGCGGAGCGGGCCGAACTACGCGAGCGCCTGGACGAAGTTCTTCTGCGGCTCGAACGGATCGAGCGCAAGCCGTAGGCGCGGGTGGACTTCTGCTCGGTATGCGAGCAATAGCTCACCCGACGTCCGGGCGGGCCGATGGAATAGATCCGGCCGGGCCCGGCTCTTTCTCGATGAGACGAGAGACAGCCGTGCCCGACCCGGAAGGTGGTTCACATGCGCCTCACCCGCAAGGCGGTCATCGCGACGTCTGTGGCCGTACTCGCGCGGTGGGCGTCACGCCCGCACTGGTCCCCGGTGGCGATGCTTACGCGCGGGGCGGCCCGGTCTGCCTGGAGAAGTTCAGCGTCCACGCGACCGAGGACTTCACCTGGGAGAGCGACGAGCCCTACCTGAAGGTCAAGACGATCTTCTGGGACGCCCCGCAGTCGATGGACGAGCCGGCGTTCGCCCCCGTCGGCGTCACCGTCCACTACGGCGACGTCGTGCAGGCCTGGGACGCCGACCCCGGCCTCGACAAGGACGACTTCATCGGCAGCGACACGGTCACCCGCGACAAGCACGAGCTGAACTTCGAGGGAGACGACGGCGCCTGGTACAGCGCCGAGTACCAGCCGACCGCCTGCTGACCGCGGCGGAGAGCAACCGGTTTGGGAACAGCGAGTCTGGCAGCCCTTCTTCTCAGCTCAGGGCGATGGTGTGCGCCTGCGTGGTGCGGGTGGGGCGCCGTAGGTGCGCAGGATGTGTTCCAGGGTGGTGGTGAGTAGCTCGTGGGTGTCCTGGCGGGTGGCTTGTCCGCGTAGCCAGTGTCGTGTGGCGGCGCGGTTCAGTGCGGTCCAGCACTGCAGTGCGTAGCGCAGGCGTGGTGAGTCCGTGGGCGATGTCGGCGTGGAAGGTGGTGAGCAGCGCGACGGCGCGATCCACGAGGTCGGCGACGACGCGCTCGTACTTCGGGGTCGGCGATGTTCTCGGCGTGCGCGATGGTGCCCAGGTAGACGGTGCGGTTGGTCTCGGTCCAGTCCAGCCAGCGCGACACGCTGTCGGCGACGCGCGCGCGGGCGCTGCGGCCCACGGGCTGGCGCAGTTGGTCCTCGCGTTGGGCGCCGATGCGTTCGAGCAGCGCGATGTAGACGTCCTTGCGGCCGCCGAAGTAGTGGTGCACGAGCCCGCGGGTCACGCCGGCTGAGCTGGCGATGTCCTCGATCGAGACCGCGTCGTAGGCGCGCTCGGCGAACAGCGCGTTGGCCGCGTCGAGGATCTGCTCGCGCCGCTGCCCGGGGGCCAGGCGGCTGTATTTCGGCGTGTTCATAAGCACAGTCTAAGAGTTGTTGGCGGTCCGTCAAGAGCTTGTTATCATAGCGCCAACAAGAGGCCACGAGTCCTGAGACCCCCGGCGGCCCCTTGTCGTGCCGAACTCCCCACCATCACGAAGCGAGACACCGAACCATGCAGCAGGACAGCACCCCGAAGACCCGGCTGATCGACCGACTGCCGTACAAGACGATCGCCGCCGTCGTCGTCACCGGCGTCGTCTGCAGCGCCGCACCGCCACCGCCGCCACGCTGATCACCTCGGCGCAGATCAAGGACAACACGATCGTGAACCGCGACATCCACGCGGGCACGATCTCCGAGAACCGCCTCGATGCGCGGCCTGCGCGCGAAGCTCGGGGCCGCGGCGGCACCAGAGCGGTAAGGACGGCGTCAGCATCTCCGGCAAGGACGGCGTCGACGGCCACGGTGCCAAGGGCGACCGTGGCTCCAACGGCACCGACGGCGCCAAGGGCGACCGCGGCGACAAGGGCGACCGCGGCTCCGACGGCCGGGACTCCAGAGCTCCCGGACGGGCTTTGTGCCAACGAGGCCGTCGAGCCCGCTATGACGCTGGTCTTCGGACACGAACGGCGGAGCGCAGGGTGGCACTCGCACACCGTCGCCTGCATGAAGGTCTCCGACATCGGCCACTCGCCATCACAGCGAAGTGGAGTCACCGACCCGAGCAAGAGCGGCGCCCGTGTCCAGCGTTCCTGAGAACGGGTCGCGGATGGACTGGGCGACCAACACGCCCAAGCCCGACCGCATGGACGGCTGGATCGTGCAGTTCGGCGGCAACGCCGGCCCCGTGTCGGACAAGGCACCCGAGAAGGTCGACGTCTTCGCCCTCTGCGTGCCCAACCTGCCACGTCGATCGGGCCTCACGTACCAGCAGAGCGAGTAGTCAGGCCAGCCTGACGGGAGCGCACCCGGGGAACCGGTGTGCGCTGCCGCCAGTCAGCAAAGGCGCTAGCGCACGGCCGACGGCGCCGGAATCCGCGCCCGCAGCCCCTCGAGGAGCGGCTCGGTCCCCGTGAGCTCCTTCGGCCCGGGCTCCATGAACGCCGCCCGCCGGCTCGTGCCCAACCCGAGCCCGACGAGGCCCTCGAGCATCTTCACCGCGGCCGCGACGCCGTCGATCACCGGGATGCCGTCGAGGCCGTCGCGGACCTCGCACTCCAGCGTCCCCATCCCGGCGCAGCCGAGGCAGATCGCCTCCGCGCGGTCCTCGGCGATCGCGCGGCGGCTCTCCTCGAGCACCATGCGCGACGCCGCGGTCGGGTCGCGCTCGATGTCGAGCACCGCCAGCGGCGTCCCGCGGACGGATGCACAGCGGTCGCGCAGCCCGTACCGGGCGACGACGTCCTCGAGCATCGGGACGACGCGGTCGATCACCGTCACGACCGAGAAGCGGTGCGCGACGGTGCAGGCCATGAGCATCGACGCCTCGGCGATGCCGACGACCGGGACCTTCGCGATCTCGCGCGCTGCGTAGAGCCCCGGGTCGCCGTAGCACGCGATCGCGATGCCGTCGTAGTCGTCGCCCTGGCGCGCGATGACGTCGAGCACCGCGGTCGCGGCCAGCGCCTCCTCGGCGTGACCTTCGATGGACGCGGGACCCCACGGAGGGGAGATCGCGTCGATCTCGGTGCCCGCCCCCGCGGCCGCGCGCGCCCCTTCGCCGATCGCGTCCGTCATCGCCTGCGTCGTGTTCGGGTTGATGACCAGCAGCCTCATGCCTGCGTCCTCTCGGTCTGGGTGGCGGCCTCGTCGACGGCGAGCTCGGGCGGCGGGCCGAGCACGACGCCGTAGTCCTCGCGTGCGGCGTCGGCGTCGAGGAAGCCTCGGACGACGTCCGCGCGGACGAGCGCGGGGTCGCGCTCCAGCGGCGGCCCGTAGCCCCCGCCGGACGGGGCGACCATGCGGATGACGTCGCCCGCCGCCATGCGCCGGAACGGCATCATCGTCGGCAGGGCGCGCTCGCCGGGCCCCGGGTTGAGCGTCACCGAGCCGGTGCTGCCCTCCCCGCCGCCGAAGAGCCCCGGCGGCCGGGTCGCGTTCCCGTCCCCCTCGAGCGACACGCCGCCCGCCTCGAGGAACTCGATCTCGCGGATCGAGCCCAGGCCGCCGCGCGTGCGGCCCGCGCCGCCGCCGCCCTCGGCCAGCTCGTAGCGCCGGACGCGCAGCGGATAGTGCGACTCGATGTCCTCGATCGGGTTGTTGCGCGTGTTCGCATAGAGGGTGTCGACGGCGTCGAGCCCGTCGCTGTCGGGCCGGCCGCCGTAGCTGCCCTCGACGATGTCCATGTAGACCCACGCGCCGCCCGCGCGCTGGCCGGAGTACGCGGCGACCTTGAGGTTGCCGACGCCGGCGCTGACCGCGTCCGGTCGCACCTGGGCGAGCGCGCGCATGACCGTGTCCGCCACGACGTTGCCCGGGCAGAAGCGCGCGATCGTCGGCGCTGGGAACACCGGGTTGGCGATCGTCCCCTCCGGCACGGAGATCGTGACCGGCCGGAACAGCCCGGCGTTCGACGCGACCGGCTCGTGGCGCGTCGAGTCGAGGAGGATCGCCCGCAGCGTCAGCAGGATCGCGATGTCGACGGTGCCGACGAGCGGCATGTTGATCGGCAGGTCGACCTGCGGCGCGGTCCCCTCCAGGTCGACGTGCAGGTCGCTGCCGCTGACCGTCACGGCGACCTCGATCGGGAGGTCGTGGTAGGCCGGGTCGGGATGGCCGAGGAAGCCGTCGAGCGTCCCGCTCGCCCGGTACGTGCCATCCGGCAGCGCCTGGATCTCGCGGCGAAGCGCCTGCTCGGACAGGTCCATGAGCTGCTCGGACGCGGCCCGGACCGTCTCCAGGCCGAAGCGCCGCACGAGCTCGAGCATGCGGTCGACCCCGAGCCGCGCGGCGGCGACCTGCGCCTCGAGGTCGCCGACGACGAGCTTGGGCAGGCGCGTGTTGTCGGCCAGGATCCGCCAGGCCGAGCGGACCGGGCGCCCCTCCTCCTCGACCTTCACCGCGTTGAGCAGCAGCCCCTCGGCCCAGGCGTCCGTCGCGTCGACGATGCCGCACGTCCCCGGCGTGAGCGCGCCGAGGTCGAGGTGGTGCGCCGTCGTCGCCGAGAAGCCGACGAGCTCGTCCCCGAGGAAGATCGGGATGACGATCGCGACGTCGGGCTGATGGGAGGCGCCGTAGTACGGGTGGTTGTGGATGACGACGTCGCCGGGGCGCCACTCGTCGCCCACCTCGGCGAAGCGCCGGTCGATGCCGGCCAGGTAGCCCGGCAGCGGGCCGGACTGCAGCGGGGTCGACTGGGTCGACTCGCAGAGCTGGCGGCGCTCGTGGTCGCAGATCGCGCAGCCGAAGTCCTCGGACTCCCGGATGATCGAGGAGTACGACATGCGGGTCAGGCGGTAGCCCATGTCGACCGCGATGGAGGTCAGCGCGCCGCCGATGACGGCGGTCGTGATCGGGTCGACGTCCGTCGTGGCGCTCATCGGCTGGTCCCTCCGGCGTGGGTGAGGAGCACGACGCCCTCTGGCGTCGCCGTGGCCGCCCATCCCGGTGGGACGGCGACGGTCGTGTCGAGCTGCAGCAGGATGGCGGGGCCCGCGACCGGCTCGCCGGCGACGAGCGCCTCGCGGTCGACGTGCGGCGTGGGCAGCTCGACGAGGCGGCCGTCGACCCGCCAGGTCGCGACCGGGACAGGCCCGTCGGTGCCGGCCCCCGTGCCCGGCTCGACGGTGATCCGCTCGAGCTTCGGGCGCCGGCCGCGGACCGTGACGCGCAGGTTGACGATCTCGACGGGGTCGTCGAACGCGTGCCCGTACTCGTCGCGGTGGGCCGCATGGAACGCCGCCAGGGCCGCGTCGGTCACCGGGCCTTCGGGCACGGGGATGCGCAGCTCGTAGCCCTGGCCGACGTAGCGGCAGTCCAGGAAGCGGTCGACCTGCACGTCCGCGGGGTCGGCGCCGTCGCGGGCGAGGCGCTCCACGAGCGTGCCCGCGAGGTCCCCGAAGCCGCGGTCCAGCGCCTCGCCGTCGATCGCGCCCTCGACGACGAAGACCGTGCGCATCTGGTCGTAGCGCAGGTCGCTCGTCAGCAGGCCCGCGGCGGACGTGATGCCGGGGTGCGGCGGGATCACGACCTCGCCGATGCCGAGCCCCTCGGCGAGCTCGGCCGCGTGCAGCGGGCCGGCGCCGCCGAACGCGACGAGGCTGAAGTCGCGCGGGTCGTGCCCGCGCTCGACGGTGATCGACCGGATGGTCTGCGCCATGTTGGCGTTCGCGAGGACGAGGACCCCCTCGGCGGCCTCCGCCGGCCCGATGCCGAGCCGCTCGGCGAGCGCCCCGATGGCCGCGTGCGCCCGCTCGGGCCGCAGCGTCATCCCACCGCCGAGGAAGCGCTCCGGATCGAGGCGCCCGAGGACGAGATGCGCGTCGGTGATCGTCGGCTCCTCGCCGCCGAGGCCGTAGCACGCCGGCCCGGGGTCGGCGCCCGCGCTGCGCGGCCCGACGCGGAAGCCGCCGGCCTCGTCCACGTAGGCGATCGAGCCGCCGCCGGCCCCGATCGTCTGAATGTCGAACATCGGCGTCAGCAGCGGGTGGCCGGCGATCCGCGTGTCGCGGGCCGAGGCCTCGTTCACGCCCGCCTCGGTCGCGATCGCGATGTCTGCCGACGTGCCGCCCATGTCGAACGTCACCAGGCGCCGCCGCCCGACGAGCGCCCCCGCCCAGCTCGCCCCGAGGACGCCGGCGGCGGGCCCGGACAGCATGAGGGTCACCGGGCGCTCGGCGGCCTCCGCGACGCTCGCGACGCCGCCGTTGGAGCGCATGACGAGGATCTCGGCGGACACGCCCTCGCGGCGCAGCGCCGCCTCCAGGCGCTCGAGGTACGCGCCGGTGCCCGGCCCGACGAACGCGTTCATGGCCGCGGTCGTGAAGCGCTCGAACTCGCGGAACTGCGGCGTGATGTCGGCCGACGTGCACACGAAGCACCCGGGGAGCTCCTCGCGCAGGATCTCCGCCGCGCGCAGCTCGTGCGCCGGGTCGAGGTAGGAGAACAGGAAGCACACCGCGATCGCCTCGACCCCGGCCGCGCCGAGCTCGCGCGCGGCCTCGCGCACCGCGTCCTCGTCGAGCGGCTCGATGACCTCGCCCGTCGGCGGCGCGAGGCGCTCCGGCACTGTCGAGGCGCCACTGACGCTCGACGAACGGGGCGGTCTGCCACGGGATGTCGAGCAGCACCGAGTAGGGCTCCGGGCGCTGGTGGCGCCCGATGTGCAGCACGTCGCGGACGCCCTGCGTCGTGACCATGCCCGTCCGCGCGCCGTCGTGCTCGAGGACCGCGTTCGTCGCGACGGTCGTCCCGTGCAGCACGCCGTCGAGGCTCGACGGCTCGATCCCGGCGCGCTCGCAGAGCTCGAGGACGCCGGTGACGAGCGCGCGGCCGGGGTCGTCGGGCGTCGAATGGACCTTGTGGATCTGCGTGCGGCCGTCGTCGGAGTCGTACAGCGCGAGGTCCGTGAACGTCCCGCCGATGTCGATGCCTACGAGTCGCATGCGCGTCCTGTCGTCGCCGGGGTCAACGGTCGTTCCAGAGTCGGGTGAGCGCGTCGAGCATCACATGGCTGGCCAGCGCGGCGTCCGCCGGGTCGGCGAGCTCGTCCGGCGCGTGGCTGATCCCGTCGCGGCACGGGACGAAGACCATCGCCGACGGGACGCGGCGGGCGACGAGCATCGTGTCGTGGCCCGCGCCGGACGCCATCGTCGTGTGCGGCGTGCCCAGCGCGTCCGCGGAGGCCTCCAGCGCGGCGACGACGTGCGGGTCCATCGGCGTGCGCGCGACGCGCGTGCGCTCGCGGACGACGACCTCCTGGCCGCGCATCGCGCCGCGCTCGCACGCGAACGCGACGATGCGGTCGAAGACCTCCTCGTGAGGCCCTGAGGCCGAGCGGACGTCGAGCGTCAGCGCTGCGCCGCCGGGGATGACGTTGATGAGCCCGGGGGACGCGGTGATGCTGCCCACCGTCCCCACGACACCGGGCGCGGCGCGGGCCAGCGCATCGAGCTCGACGACGATCTCCGCGGCGGTCACGACGGCGTCCGAACGCAGCTCCATCGGCGTGCCACCTGCGTGATCGGCGCGCCCGGCGATCTCCAGGTCGGCGTGGATCATCCCCGTGATCGCGTCGACGACCCCGAGCTGCAGGCCCGCGTCCTCGAGGGCCCGGGCCTGCTCGATGTGCAGCTCCATCCAGGCGAGCATCCCGTCGAGCTCGCGGCCCGACTCGGCGTGGCGCTCGGGCGTGTGGCCCGCCGCGCGGGCGGCGTCGAAGAACCCGGTGCCCGTGTCGTCGGTGAGCCCCGCGAGCTCCTCGGCCGTGATCGCGCCGAGCATCACGCGGCTGCCGAGCAGCCCGGAGTCGAAGCCGGACCCCTCCTCCTCCAGGAACGAGAGGACGCGCAGCGGGAGGTCGAGGCCCTGGTCGGCCGCCAGGCGGGCGACCTCCAGCGCGCAGACGACCCCGAGGGTGCCGTCGTAGGGCCCACCGTTGCGGTTGGCGTCGCAGTGCGAGCCGATGCCCAGGCACGGCTCGCCGCGCCCGCGGTTCGACGCGACGAACGTCCCGACAGGGTCGTACCAGGTGGCGTAGCCCAGCTCCGCGAACGCCCGCTCGAACCAACCCAGGGTCCGCTCGTACTCCGGGATCCAGGCGTGCCGGGTGATCCCGGCCGGCGAGGCCGTGTAGTCCGGACCACTGAGCTCGGCGATCGCGTGCTCGATCCGTTCGCGGCTGCGCTCGAGCGTGCTCATGCGCGGCGGGATGATCCCAGATCGGCCATTGAAGGATGATGTCGGACATTCACACGACGGAGCGGAGGAGCGGATGGCGTCGTACGACTTTTCGATCGTGAACGCTGACGTCGTCCTGCCTGGCGGAGCGCCGGCGCGGGTGGACATCGGGGTGCGCGACGGCCGCATCGCAGCGATCGCCGCGGGAGGGATCGAGGCCGAGCGGACGCTGGACGCGACCGGCCTGGTCGTCCTCCCCGGACTCATCGACGAGCACTTCCACGTCTTCCGCGGCTACCCGTGGGAGACGTACGAGAACGCGACACGGGCGGCGATCAAGGGCGGCGTGACCTCCGTGGTCGACATGCCGCTCGACAAGCCTCCGACGCTCACGGCGGAGCGGCTGCGCGAGAAGCTCGACGCGATCGCGGGCGCCTGCCACGTCGACTACGCCTGCTTCGGCGGCTACCTCGCCGAGGATCCCGACGAGATGGCGCGGATGGCCGAGGCCGGCGCGTCGGCCTTCAAGCTCTTCACCGGCGGCGTGGCGCCGCCCGGCATGTACCCCGGCGTCGACGACGGCCAGCTGCTCGACGCGCTGCGCCGCGCCGCGGCGCTCGGCCGGCCGACGACGGTCCACTCCGAGAACCCGGACATGGTCGACTTCGAGACCGCGCGCATGCAGGCCGAGGGCCGCAACGACCTCGGGGCCTGGGACGACGCGCGGCCCTGGTTCAGCGAGACGGCCGCGGCGCAGACGGTCGCGCTCGCGGCCCGAGCGGCCGGTGCGCGCGTGGTCATCGCGCACGTGAGCTCGCCCGAGACGGTCGATGCGATCGACGACGCCCGGCGCCGTGGCGCGGACGTGTGGGCCGAGACCTGTCACCACTACCTGTGCACGACGCGCGAGGCGTGCGCGGACGATCTGCGGCAGAAGTGGAACCCGCCGACGCGTCGCGCAGCCTCCGTCGACCGGCTGTGGGAGCACGTGCGCGAGGGGCGCATCCACACGGTCGGCAGCGACCACGCGCCGCTGCCCAAGACGGACGCCGACACGGTGTGGGCGATGCCGCCGGGGTCCGGCAACGGCGCCGAGCTCATGTTCTCCGTGTTCGCCACGCAGGCGCTGCACGAGCGCGACATCCCGCTGGAGCGGATCGCCGAGCTCATGTCGACGACGCCGGCTCGGCTCTTCGGCCTCGCCCCGCGCAAGGGCGCCATCCGGATCGGCGCCGACGCGGACTTCGCGATCGTGGAGACGAACGGGCGCAAGGTGCTCGACGCGAACGACCTGGAGTACCACGACCAGGAGCGCTGGTCGCCGTTCGACGGGACGGAGCTCCGGGTCTACCCCGTCTACACCGTGCTGGGCGGCCGAGTCGCCTTCGCGGAGGGCGAGGTGCTCGGCGCGCCCGGCGACGGGTCGTTCCTCGGCTAGCAGCTAGCGCAGGGCGCCCTGGATCCGCGCCGCCACGTCCGCCGCCTCCTCGTCGGAGGCGTACGTCGTCCGCGGCCAGAAGAACCCGCGCAGCCCGTCCTTGCGATTGCGCGGGACCACGTGGACGTGGAGGTGCGGGACGCTCTGGCTGACGACGTTGTTCACCGCGGTGAAGATCCCCGCGGACTCCATCGCCGCCTGCACGGCGCGGGCGACGTCCTGCGTGCGCTCGGCCAGCGGGCCGAGCATCTCGCGGGGCGCGTCCATGATCGTCACGACGTGCTCGCGCGGCACGAGCAGCACGTGGCCGGGGAAGAGCGGGCGGGCGTCAAGGAACGCGACGAAGTCGTCGTCCTCGAGCACGAGGTGCGCGGGCAGATCGCCGGCGATGATCCTGCAGAAGACGCAGCCGTCCGCCATCAGGCGACGACCTCGTACAGCGGCGCGCGACCGCGCATGCCGGTGGCGGCGATGACCTCGACCGCCCGCAGGCAGTAGACGAAGCGCTGCGCGAGCACGAGGCCGCACCGCAGCGCCCGGGCGAGCTCGCGCGTCGTGAACGGCTCCTCGCGCAGCGACTCGGGCAGCAGCCCCAGCGCGTCGCCGGGCGACCGGAGCTCGACGCTCTCGAGCACCTCCACGAGCCGCCGCTGGCCGGGGTCGCGCCGACGGCGCCGCAGCACGACGGGCTCCGGCGCGCGGATGTGGTCCTCGCGGCAGAGGAGCACCTCGACAGTCAGATGCGGGTGCGCGAGCAGCGACGGGAACGCGACGAGCTTGTCGAACACCGCGATCGCCCCTGGCATGCGGGGCGAGCGGCGCTCCCGCACGACCTCGCCGTCGTCGTCCACCCGCAGGATGCGGCGCTCGGCCGGCACCGGGTGCACGATGCGCATCCGGTGGCCGTCGAGCAGCGCGTCGAGCTTCGGTCCCAGCGGGCCGAAGCCACCGGTCTGCACCTCGACGAGCTCGCCGTCGGCGCGGACCAGGTCGATCACCCAGCGCTCGATGCGCACCTCGGCGCGATCACCGGGGCGGGCGCACCAGTCCTTGATCGAGGCGTGCAGCGGCCCCTCGCGCAACACGCCGATCCCGGTCACGCGAGGGCACTCTAGATCTCAGCCCGGCGGGCGGATGAACGTGTCCGGGTCGGGCCCGGTCCGCTCGCCGACGTCGAGCGTCGCGATCGCCTCCATGTCGGCGTCGGTGAGGTGGAAGTCGAAGATGCCGAGGTTCTCCTCGATCCGCGACTGGGTCACCGACTTGGGGATGACGACGTGGCCGAGCTGCACGTGCCAGCGCAGCACGACCTGGGCGGGCGTGCGCTCGCGCTCGGCCGCGATCCCGGTGATGACCGGATCGTCGAGCACCTGGGCCTTGGCCAGCGGGCTCCAGGCCTCGAGCGGGACGTCGAGGTCGGCGAGCTCGCGGCGCAGGCCGGGCTGCTGGAGGCGCGGGTGCAGCTCCACCTGGTTGATCGCCGGCGTGACGCCGGTCTCGCGGATGATCCGCTCGAGGTGGGGCTGGTTGAAGTTCGAGACGCCGATCGCGCGTGCCAGGCCCTGCTTCTGCAGCTCGATGAGCGACTGCCAGGCCTGGACGTAGTGGTCGTGCGCGGGCACGGGCCAGTGGATGAGGTAGAGGTCGACGTGCTCCATCTCGAGCTGTCCCAGGCTGTGGCGCAGCGCCTGGTCCGCCTGGAGGTGGTCGTCGTTGTGGAGCTTCGTCGTGATGAAGACCTCGTCACGGCTCAGGCCGGCGGCGTGCACGGCCTGGCCGACACCCGCCTCGTTGCGGTACCCGGCAGCGGTGTCGACGTGGCGATAGCCGGCCAGCAGGGCGCGGGTCGTGACGTCCGCGGTGTCCTCGGGCGGGACCTGGAAGACGCCGAACCCGAGCTGCGGGATCTCGACTTCGCCGCGCAGGTGGATGCGAGGGATCGTGTTGGCTTCGGGCATCCGCCAGACGCTAGTGCACGGATCCGGAGGCTCTGCGTGGAATCGGCGTCGTCCGGGTCAGCGGCGAGTCGGGCCTCGCCGAAACGCGCAGAACTCGCGGACCCGTGCACTGACGGCAGGGGTACGCTGGACTCTCATACGGACGAAGGGAGCTGCCCCATGGCCGCTCACGTGATGGTGCTCGCCAACCGCACCGCCGCCGCGCCGGAGTTGATCGGCGCGCTTCTCCACCGCGCCGAGCGCGGTCCGATCTCCGTCACCCTCGTGATGCCCGCACCGGCGTCGCAGGAGCGCCTCGCCGCGACCTTGGAGATCTGGCGCACGGCGGGGATCGAGCGCTGCGACGGGATGGTCTCCGCGTCGGGCCCGCTCGAGGCGCTCACCGACATCTGGGACCCGATGCGCCACGACGAGGCCGTCGTGTGCACCCTGCCCGGCGAGAGCTCGCGCTGGATCCGCTCGGATCTGCCGCACTCGGTGGCGCGCTACACGGGCGTCTCGGTGCTGCACGTGGTCGCGCCGGACCCTGCTGTGGTGCACGCGGCGTCGCCGGCGCCGGTGCACGAGAAGGCAGCGCTCGGGCCGCTGAGCGTCCTCACGTGGGGAGGCCGTCGCTGATCGGCGCTACTTGAAGAACCGGTCCGACCGCTTCTCGAGCTCGGGATCGACGTTGCCGTCGCGGCCCGGGCGGCCGAAGCGCGACCGGCGCTCCTCGTCCTCGCTGAGGCCGACCTCCAGGAACGCGAGCGACACGACGAGCACCGCTGCGCCGCCGAGCAGCACGATCGCGGCGGCGCTGCGCACGATCGAGCCCTCCGACGTCGCGGCCATCACCGTGCCGACGGCGACGAGCGCGAGCAGGACGACGGCCCAGAAGATGCGCTGCCGGCGGGCCTTGGTGGCCTTGCGCTCGCGGTCGCGCGCCCCCGAGCGGGGGTCGAGTCGCTCCGAGCCGCGAAGACGCTCGCTCATGGCACTCTGACGCTACCGGGCATGAGCCACCGTTCACAGGGGAACAACCAGGACATGGCCACCGCTGAACGACGGACCACCACCCCGGGCGTCTCGCTTGCGAAGGGTCCGGTCAGCATCATCGGGATGATCCTGCTCGCCTACGGCGTGACCGGGCTCATCTTCGGCGGCAACAACTTCGACTCGTCGCCGCTCGACGGGACCGTCAACGGCGACACGTGGCTCGGCATCGAGGGCAACGGCTGGTCGAACCTGCTGGCGATCGGCGCCGGCGGCGTCCTCATGTTCGGCGCCCAGCTGCACTGGGCCGCCAAGACGACGGCGATCCTCGTCGGGCTGGGCTTCGCCGCCGCGGCGATCATCGCGCTCATCGACGGCGGCGACGACGTCCTCGGCATCTTCGCGTGCAACGACGCGACGATCCTCGCGTGGGCGATCACCGCTGCCGTGCTGGTGATCGTCGGGCTGCTGCCGCGGGTGGGCCGCAAGACGGCGGAGACGCCGGTCGTGGCGGCCACGGAGACGCCTGCCGAGTCGCGCTTCGACCGCGAGACCGACCCTCAGCCTGAGCCTGAGACTCGAACCGCCGAGACGGTCGAACAGCCCGTCAGGAGAGAGCCTCGATGAGCTCCTTCTTGCTCATCGAGGACCGCCCTGGCAGATCGCGCTCCTGCGCGCGCTCGTAGAGCTCCTCGCGCGTCAGGCCACCGAGCTCGTCGTCGTCTCCGTCGTCGTTCTTCTTCGAGACGCCGCGCGCGGCGTCGAGGCTCTCGCGCAGCGCGGCCATGAGGTCGGGGACCGGTGACGGCTCGTCGACCTGGTCGGGCACGGTGATCGTCTTGCCCTTGCGCTTCTGGTCGACCACGGCGAGCAGCCGGGCGCGGTACTCGTCCTCGTAGCTCGCCGGGTCCCACTCGACGGTCATCGCCTCGATGAGCCCGAGCGCGGTGTCGAGCTGCTTCTTGGGGGCCTTGCCCTTCGACCCGCTGTCGATCCCCTTCGTCGCGCGCACCTCGTCGTGCATGAGCATCGTCGTCAGCGACAGCGCGCCGTCGCGCGCGCGGACGATCGCCCGGTACTCCTTCGTGCGCATGACGAAGCGCCCGAGCGCGGCGCGGTCGGTCGTCCCCATGACGTCGAGGAGCAGCCGGTAGGCGCGCAGCGTCCCGTCGTCGTCGCCGGCCGGGATGAGCAGGTAGGGGTGGTCGAAGTGGATCGGGTCGACGTCGCCGAGGTCGACGAACGCGTCGATCTCGATCGTGCGCGTGCGCTCCGGCTCCAGCGACTCGAGCTCGTCGTCGGTGACGACGACGGTGTCCCCGTCGTCGAACTCGAAGAGGCGGGCGATCTCCTCGTACGGGACCTGCTGCTCCTCCTTCGTGCACCAGCGCTGGACCTCGATCGGCGTGAGGTCCTTCTCGCGCAGCTGGCGGAAGTGCAGGTCGAGGTCGCGGGCGCCGCTCACGAGGCGCACCGGCACGTTGACGAGACCGAAGCTCAGCGAGCCGGACCAGAGCGAGCGGGGCATCAGCTGTTCTTCAGGCTCGCCTCGAGGGCGGCGAGCAGGTCGTCGGAGGCCTCCGGCGGCTTGGCCGGCTTGGGCTTGGGCGCCTTGCCCTTGCGCTTCTTGTCGAGGTAGTCGAGCACGTGGTCGCGGTAGGAGTCGGTGAGCATCTCGGGATCGAAGTCGGTGTGCAGCGTGTCGATGAGCGTTCCCGCCATCTTGATCTCCCGCTCGGTCGGCTTGCGCTGCGGCGAGGGGATGTCGAGCTCCTTGGGGTCGACGAGCTCGTCGTGGAAGCGCATCGTGTGCATCGCGAGGACGGGCCCGATCGACCGGATCGCGACGAGGTACTCGCGGTTGTGGAACACCCAGCGCGCGATCCCGGCGCGGCCCGTGCGGTCCAGCGCGTCGTGCAGCAGCCGGTAGGCGTCGTCGGCGTCCCGTGAGCCCAGGTAGTACGTGCGGTCGAAGACGACGGGGTCGATCTCGGTCGCGTCGACGAACTCCTCGATGTCGAGCAGGCGGCTGCGCTCGCCGGCCGCGGCGTCGACCTCCTCCTTCTCGAGCACGACGTACTCGCCCTCGGAGACCTCGTAGCCCTTGACGATGTCGTCGTAGGGCACCTCGTCGCCGTCGTGCGCGACGCGCTTGTGCTCGATGCGCGCGCCGTCGGGCTCGTGCACCTGCTTGAAGCGCACGGACTTGCTCTCGGTGGCCGAGTGCACCTTGATCGGGACCGCGATCGTGCCGAGGCTGATGGTCCCGTTCCAGATCGACCGTGGCGCCATGAGCGGACCGTACCCGCCGCGGCCACCGACCGATCAGGCGGCCGTGGCCTGCAGCTCGGAGCCCAGCTGCGTGAGGGGCTCGTCGGCCGAGAGCGCGCGCGGGTCGTTCGCGCGGCCGCGCGGCGGGAGCGGGACCGGACCCCGCAGGAGAGGGTCCCCGGTGTCCTCCATCCAGCGGGCCAGCCGCCTGCGCAGGTCGCGCGCCACGCCGGCGTAGGCCGGATCGTGGATGAGGTTGCGGCCCTCGCCGGGATCGAGGAGGACGTCGTGCAGGCGCTCCTCCTCCGTGGCCCATCCGTCCCAGCCGAGCGCGACGAGCGCGTCCTTCGTGGGGCCGTCGTCGGTGTTGGGGAGGACGGGCCCCTTGGCGGCGTCGAAGCGGCGGATGAGCTTGTAGCGGTCGGTCCGCACCGCGCGCTGGGGCTCGTAGGCGGCGTGGTAGGTGATCTCCGCGAAGAGCTCGTCGTGCAGACGGTCGGTCTCCCCGCTCGCGAGCGGCAGGAGCGAGGAGCCCTGCAGGTACTCCGGGTGCGGGAGCCCTGCGAGATCGCAGAGCGTGGGGAAGAGGTCGAGGTGGGAGACCATCGCGTCCTCCACCCGGCCGCCCAGGAACCCGCCGGGGCCGCGGAGGATGAGGCTCACGCCGAGACCGCGGTCGAACAGCGTCGCCTTCGCGCCCGGGAACGGCAACCCGTGATCGGTCGTGAGGATCACGAGCGTGCGCTCGTCCAGGCCCGTGCGCTCGAGTGCCGCGAGGACCTGCTGCACGCCGCCGTCGAGCGAGCGCGCGCTGGCCAGGAAGTGCGCCATGTCGCGGCGGACCTCGGGGAGGTCGGGGAGATGCTCGGGTGGGAGCGCGTAGCGCTCGTCGTGCGTCGAGGTCGGCTCGAAGAAGCGCCGGTGGGTCTCGAAGAAGCCCACGGAGAGGAAGAACGGCTCCGGCAGCCCGCCCTCGAGCGCGCCGACCGCGAGCGGCGCGACGGTCGCCACGTGGTTGGAGTCGATCTCGTGGAAGCGGTCGTAGCCCAGGACGTCGGGCGTCGCCGAGACGTGCTGCTCGCCGATGAGCTCGGAGAAGTAGTCCGCGCGGCGCAGCGTGTGCACGAGGTGCTGCCGGGTGTCGTTGAGCTCCCACCCGCGGTGCGCGAGGCCGGTCATGCCGTTGACGTGCGGGTACTGGCCGGTGACGAGCGCCGCGCGGCTGCCCGAGCAGGTCGCCGCGGTGGCGAACGCGCGCCGGAAGAGCACGCCCTCCTCGGCGAGCCGCTGGATCGCGGGCGTCGGCACGGCGTGCCCGTAGGGCTGGACGTGACGTCCGGTGTCGTGCGAGTGCAGATAGATGACGTTCGGTCGGTCGGCCACGCTCACTCCTGGGACAGCGGGTGCGGTGTGTTGTGGGGACGCACGGCGATGCCGCGACGGTACGCCTCGGCCCACTCGTCGGAGATGCCGTCCGACTGGCGCCGCAGCGGCGGATCGGCCTCGGCGGCCACCGGCGCCGGCAGGCCCAGGTGCTGCAGCACCCGCGCGACGGCGCCGTGCACGTCGCGGGCGTAGTCCTCGTAGACGAGCTCGAGCGGCCGCAGCCCGCGGTCGGCGAAGAACGCGCCCCACGCCGCGTCCTGGTCGGCGAGCAGCGCGGTGAGGTGCGCGATCGCGGCGCGCGAGTAGACGGCCGTCGGCTGCGGTGCGCCCGCCTCGCGCCAGGTCTGCGTC
Organism: uncultured Solirubrobacterales bacterium; assembly: GCA_963757125.1. GTDB lineage: Bacteria > Actinomycetota > Thermoleophilia > Solirubrobacterales > Solirubrobacteraceae > CAVVSD01. The sequence goes on from CAVWQP010000002.1 coordinate 86,448, forward strand.
TGCAGCGCCCGCCAGAGTGAGACCGCCTGGCGCAGGACGTCGCGGCGGCGGACCCAGACCCAGTGCGTCGGCGCGAGCACGGCGAGCGGATCGTCGTGGCGCCCGGACAGCTCGGCGATGTCCGCGAGCTGGTTCCACATGACCTTGGCGCCGAAGACGCCGTTCGGCGTGCGGCCGTCGTGCAGCGAGCGCGCGAGGTGCGCCTCCCAGTCCAGGCCGCCGAGCGCGGAGTACGGCGGGGCCGGCGGCGGCGGGGCGTCCGCGAGCAACCCGGTGACGTAGGGATCGCCGATGTCGGCGAGGTAGTCGAGCGGCGCCGGCGGGATGCCCGTTGCGGGGCGCGCCTCGAAGAACTCCTCGGGGTACCCGGCGATGCCCGTCGTCTTCAGCGCCTCGCAGAGCAGCGTGCTGCCGCTGCGCTGCGTCGCGCAGACGAGGTACGCCGTCACAGCAGGTCGTGCTCGTCCAGCGCGCGCTCGAGCGCGGCGACGGCGTCCTCCAGCGGCGCCGTGCCGTCGAGGCGCAGCTCGGGGCCGACCGGCGCCTCGTAGGGATCGTCGATCCCCGTGAAGCCCTTGATCTCGCCCGCGCGGGCCTTCGCGTACAGGCCCTTGGGATCGCGCCGCTCGCACTCCTCGACCGGCGTGTCCACGTGGATCTCGAGGAACGGCAGCTCCTCGGCCTCGTGGCGTCGGCGCACGGCGTCGCGCGCCTCGATGTTCGGCGAGACGAGGGAGACGATCGACAGGGTGCCGGCGTCGGCGACGAGCACCGCGGCCTCGCCCGCGCGCCGCACGCTCTCCGCGCGGTCCTCGGCCGAGAAGCCGAGATCGCCGGTCAGGCCGTGGCGCAGCGTGTCGCCGTCGAGCACGTAGGCGGCGCGGCCGCGGCCGATGAGCAGCGCCTCGAGGGCCGAGGCGATCGTCGACTTGCCCGACGACGGCAGGCCGGTGAGCCACACGGTCCCGCCGCGGCGGCCGAGCGCGGCCCAGCGCTGCTCGCGCGTGACGGCGGCGATGTGGCGCACGACGTTCTCGCTGCGCGGCCCGGCATCCGGCTCGGTGGCCGTCACCGGCTCCACGACCATCCCGGCCGCCACCGTCGCGTTCGTGTGCTCGTCGATGAGGATGAACGCGCCCGTGGAGCGGTTCTCCGCGTACGGGTCCAGCGCCACCGGCTCGGCGGTGCGCAGGCGCACCCGCCCGATGTCGTTGAGCTCCAGCGAGGTCGCCGACGTGTCGCGCCCGAGCGTGTCGACGTCGATCGCGTGCTGGAGCTCGGCGACCGTGGCGCGGGTGGTGCGCGTGGCCGCCTTCAGGACGTAGCGCCCGCCGGCCCGCAGCGGCCGGTCGTCGAACCAGCACACGTCGGCGACGAGCTCGCGCACGACCGCCGGCGGGTCGGTGGGGCTCGCGATGACCTGCCCGCGGGAGACGTCGAGGTCGTCGGCCAGGCGGACCGTCACGGACAACGCGGGGCCGGCCTCGTCGAGCGGGCCGTCGAAGGTGTCGATCCCGGCCACCCGCGAGCGCGCGCCGCTGGGCAGCACGACGACGTCCTCGCCGACCCGCAGCGTGCCGCCCGCCACGCGGCCCGCGTAGCCGCGGTAGTCGTGGTGGGCGTCGTCGTGCGGGCGCACGACGTACTGCACCGGCAGGCGCGCGTGGGCGTGCTCGTAGCGGTCGGCGGCGACGTCGACCTCCTCGAGGTAGCGCAGCAGCGGCGGCCCGTCGTACCAGTCCATCGCGGCCGACCGCTCGACGACGTTGTCGCCCAGCAGCGCGGAGAGCGGGATCGCGTCGACGTCGTCGGCCCCCATGCGGCGCGCGAACGCGCGGAAGTCCTCGGCGATGCGCAGGAACGTGTCCTCGTCGAAGTCGACGAGGTCCATCTTGTTGACGACCGCGACGATGTGCGGAACGCGCAGGAGCGAGGCGATGAACGCGTGGCGGCGCGACTGCTCGAGCACGCCCTGGCGCGCGTCGATGAGCACGAGCGCGAGGTCCGCGGTCGACGCGCCGGTGACCATGTTGCGCGTGTAGCGGACGTGCCCGGGGGTGTCGGCGAGGATGAACGAGCGCCGCGAGGTCGCGAAGAAGCGGTAGGCGACGTCGATCGTGATGCCCTGCTCGCGCTCGGCGCGCAGCCCGTCGGTCAGCAGCGCGAGGTCCAGGCGGCCGTCGCCGCGCTCGACGCTCGTGCGCTGGACGGCCTCGAGCTGGTCCTCGAGGATCGACTTCGTGTCGTGCAGCAGGCGGCCGATGAGCGTGCTCTTGCCGTCGTCGACCGAGCCCGCGGTGGCGACCCGCAGGAGCTCGGGGGGCGCCTCGAGGGCATGCGGCAGCGGCTCGCCGTGGGTGTCCTCGACCGTGGCCACCTAGAAGTAGCCCTCGCGCTTGCGATCCTCCATCGCGGCGACCGACACGCGGTCGTCCGCGCGGGTCTCGCCGCGCTCGGTCACCCGCGTGGCCGCGATCTCGGCGACGACCGCCGGGAGCGTCGCGGCCTCGGAGGCGACGGCGCCGGTCACCGCGATGTCGCCGACGGTGCGGTAGCGCACCGACGTGACGAACGGCTCCTCGCCTGGCCGCTTGGGCACGAAGGGGTGGTCGGCCAGGAGCATCCCGTCGCGCGCGATGACGCTGCGCTCGTGGGCGAAGTAGATCGACGGGAGCTCGAGCTCCTCGGCCGCGATGTAGCGCCAGATGTCGAGCTCGGTCCAGTTCGACAGCGGGAAGACGCGGACGTGCTCGCCGCGGCCGACGCGGCCGTTGTAGAGGCTCCAGACCTCGGGGCGCTGCGCGGACGGGTCCCACTGGCCCAGCTCATCGCGGAAGGACATGACGCGCTCCTTCGCGCGCGCCCGCTCCTCGTCGCGCCTGGCGCCGCCGAACGCAGCGTCGAAGCGGTGCTCGGAGATCGCGTCGAGCAGGGTCGTGGTCTGCAGCCGGTTGCGTGAGGAGCCAACGCCCGTCTCTTCCTGGACACGGCCGGCGTCGATCGACTCCTGCACGGACGCGACGATGAGCCGGACGCCGAGCTCCGCGACGCGCCGGTCGCGGTAGTCGATGACCTCGGTGAAGTTGTGCCCCGTGTCGACGTGCATGACCGGGAACGGCATCCGCGCGGGGGCGAACGCCTTCTCGGCGATCCGCAGCAGCACGGCGGAGTCCTTGCCGCCGGAGAACAGCAGCACCGGGCGCTCGAGCTCGGCCGCGACCTCGCGGACGACGAAGATCGCCTCGGCCTCCAGCAGGCGCAGGTAGGAGAGCTCGCGGCTCATGCGACGTGGATCCCGCACTCGGTCTTGGCGTCGCCGGCCCAGCGGCCGTCGCGCCCGGTCCCGGGCTTCGTGCAGTGCGTGCAGCCGATCGAGGAGTAGCCCTGGTCGTGGAGCGGGTTGTACGGCACGTCGTGCTCGACGATGTGGCGCCACACGTCGGCCTCGCTCCAGTCGGCGAGCGGGTTCGCCTTCCACAGCCCGTGCTTCGCGTCCCACGCCAGCTTGGGCGTGCTCGCGCGCGACGGCGACTGGTCGCGCCGCAGGCCGGAGATCCACGCGTCCATGCCCTCGAGCGCGCGGTTGAGCGGGTCGACCTTGCGGATGGCGCAGCACGCGTCGGGATCGCGCTCCCACAGCTTGTCGCCGTGGACCGCGGCCTGGCGGGCGATGCTCGGCCCCTGGAAGACCTGGACCTCGATCCCGTAGCGGTCCTCGACGCGCTTCCACGTGTCGTAGGTCTCGGGGAACAGGACGTGCGTGTCGAGCGTGAAGACGCGGGCGTCCGGGGCGATGCGCAGGAGGAGGTCGAGGATGACCGAGGCCTCCTTCTGGAACGAGCAGGCGACGGTCAGCCGGGGGTGGAAGCGATCCACCAGGTACTCGAGCACGCCCTCGGCGTCGAGCTCCTCCAGATCCTGCGGCGAGACGGTGGGATCTGCGTTCGTCGGCACCGCCGGGAGCTTAGCGCGCAAACCATGTAATTCCGATTCGGGTTCATGGTTTGCGCTGGGGCCGCACGGTTGGGATTTGCACGCCAACGCACCACAAGTCACCATTTCGTCTCGAGTCCTCACGGAGGGGGAGAAGGAGACTGGATGTCGGACGAAGGACGCCCGGCCATCCCGGCGATGGAGGACCTCAGGATCCTCGTCGTCGACGACAGACCGGAGAACGCGCAGCTGCTCGAGCGGCTCCTACGTCGCTGGGGTCACAGGGCGGTCACGACGACGACGGAGTCCGCGGACGTCGCCGACCTCTGTGGGTCCTCCGACTACGACCTGCTGCTGCTCGACCTGCACATGCCCCAGCCCGACGGCTTCGCGGTCATGGAGCAGCTGAAGGAGCAGATCTCGGCGACGGTCTCCCTGCCCGTCCTCGTCCTCACCGGCGATGCGACGGACGAGGTCAAGCGGCAGGCGCTCTCGGGTGGCGCGCGGGACTTCCTGACCAAGCCGTTCGACCAGCACGAGGTCCGCCTCCGCGTGCAGAACCTCCTGGAGATCCGGCGGCTGCAGCTCCGGCAGCGCCAGACCGAGCTCGAGCTCGAGCGGCGCGTCGCGATGCGCACCGCCGAGCTGGAGGAGGCACGCCTCGAGGTGCTCGAGCGCCTCGCCACCGCCGGCGAGTTCCGCGACGACGAGACCGGCGAGCACGCCCGGCGCGTCGGCGCGACCGCCCAGCTGCTCGCCGACGCGGTCACGTCCGGGGACGACGCGCACGGCCGCATCGGGATCGCCGCCCCGCTGCACGACATCGGCAAGATCGCGATCCCCGACTCCCTCCTGCTGAAGGCCGGGCGCTTCACGCGCGACGAGCACCAGAAGATGCAGGCCCACACGTCGATCGGCGCGGACATGCTCGGCGGCACGTCGTCCGGGCTGCTCGCCCTCGCGCGCGACATCGCGCTGACGCACCACGAGCGCTGGGACGGCAGCGGCTACCCCGCCGGTCTGTCCGGCGAGTCGATCCCGCTGGCCGGGCGGATCGTCGCGCTCGCCGACGTCTTCGACGCGCTCACCCACGCCCGTCCCTACAAGCCGGCGTGGACCGTCTCCGACGCCGTCGAGGAGATCAAGCAGGGCGGCGGCGCGCAGTTCGACCCGGAGCTCGTCGAGGCGTTCTCCGAGCTGGACCACGACGCGCTCGTGTAGACCACCGGGCGATGGCCCGGATCCATGTCGACCAACATCTCCCCGGCGTCGCGCCCTCCCAGGTCGCGGCGCTCTGGTGGGACACCGACCGCTGGCCGAGCTTCGTCGACGGCTTCTCGCACGTGCACAAGCGCGAGGACGACTGGCCGGGACCCGGGGGCAGGCTGGTCTGGGACGCGCGGCCGGCGTCCGACCGCGGGCGGGTGATCGAGCGGGTCTCCGGGCGCGATCCCGACGGCGGAGGGGAGACGGAGGTCGAGGACGCGCGCCTCACCGGGACGCAGGTGGTCCGCTTCGCCGCGACCGGCAGCGGCACCCTCGTGACGCTCGAGCTGCGCTACGCGTCCAAGGCGCCCGCCGCGCCGCTCGCCGACCTCGTCTACGTGCGCAGGCGCCTGCGCAAGGCGCTCGGGCGCAGCATGGAGCGCTTCGCGCGCGAGGTCGCGATGGAGCGCGAACTTGCCGCTGACGTGCAATAGATTCCCCCGCATGCAGGTCGCGAGGGAACGCGTCGCCGGTCTCGTGCGGGATGCGGGCACGGTCGTCGCGCTGTCCGGCGCGGGCATCTCGGTCCCGTCCGGGATCCCGGACTTCCGCACGCCCGGCAGCGGGATCTGGAGCGACGTGAACCCGATGGAGGTCGCCCACATCGACGCATGGCGCCGCGACCCGGCGCGGTTCTGGGCCTTCTACGACCATCGCTTCCAGACGCTCGACGGCAAGGAGCCCAACGGCGCGCACCTCGCCCTCGTCGAGCTCGAGGAGCGCGGCGTCCTGAACGCGGTCGTCACGCAGAACATCGACCGCCTGCACCGCGTCGCGGGCACCCGCGAGCTCGTGGAGGTCCACGGGACGATCGCGACGTCCTCCTGCCTGGACTGCGGCTCCTCGGCCGACCTCGCCGAGGTCCGCCGGCGCGTCGCCGCAGCACCCGACGGCGTGCCGCGCTGCGAGGACTGCGCCGCGCCGCTGAAGCCCGACGTCGTGCTCTTCGGCGAGTGGCTGCCGGTCGACGCGATCGAGCGCGCGCAGGCGCTCTGCGCGGGTGCCGACGTCCTGCTCTGCATCGGCACGTCGCTCGAGGTGCACCCGGTCGCCGGGCTGCCCGAGCTCACCCACGCGGCGGGCGGCGACGTCGTGCTCGTGACCATGGGCCCGACGCCGTGGGACGACCGCGCCACCTGCAAGCTCGACGGCGACGTCGAGGAGGAGCTCGAGGCCCTGGTGGCCGCGATATGAGCGGCGCCGTCGTCCTCGGGGCGCGCAACCTCGGCGGCGCGATCGCCACGCATCTGCACGACGCGGGCTGGTCGGTCGCCGCCGTCGCCCGCAGCGACGAGTCGCTGGCGGCCGTGCGCGAGCGCGGCATCACCGGCCTGAACGCCGACGCGACCGACCCGGAGGCGCTCGCCGCCGCGATCGAGCAGGCGGGCGAGGTCGACCTCCTCGTCAACGCCGTGTCCGCCGCGCGCCCGACCGGCGGCCCGTGGGGCGGCGGCCCGCTCGCCGACGCGGCGCCGGAGGCCTACGAGGCCTGGACCGGAGCCGTCTCCCGCCAGGCGTTCACGTTCCTGTCCGTCGGCGCGGCGGCGCTGCGCGCCCGCGGCGGCGGCACGCTCATCCAGGTGACCGGCGGCTCCGCGCGCAGGGCGATGCCCGGCCGCGGGCTCTGGGCCGCGGGCGCCGCCGCGACCCGGGCGCTCACCCACGCCGCCGCCCAGGAGCTGCGCACGGAGGGCATCCACGTCGCGCTGCTCATCGTGGACGCGACGATCGCCTCGCCGAAGACCGCCGACCGCACGCGCGACGTCCCGGCCGACGCGCTCGCCGACCAGGCCGAGATCGCCCGCGCTGTCGCCTATCTCGCCGGCCAGCACCCGACCGCCTACACCCACGAGCTCGTCGTCACGCCCGCCGGCGACCGCTGGCTGCCCTAGTGGCGACGGCAGCTCCGGTCTCGCGCCGCGGCGTGCTCGCCGCGTACGCGGGGATCATGCTCGCGACGCTGCTGGCCGCGCTGGACCAGACGATCGTCGCGACCGCGCTGCCGGGGATCGTCGCGGACCTCCGCGCGTTCGAGGACCTCTCGTGGATCGTCACCGCCTACCTCGTGGCCTCGACGGTGACGGTCCCGATCTACGGCAAGCTCGGCGACATCCACGGGCGGCGCAAGATGTTCGTCGTCGCCATCTCGATCTTCCTGCTCGGCTCGCTGCTGTGCGCGCTGGCGCAGAACGTCTCCCAGCTCGTCGGGGCCCGCGTCGTGCAGGGTCTGGGCGCCGGCGGGCTCCTGCCGCTGGCCCAGACCGCGATCGCCGACCTGTTCTCGCCGCGCGAGCGCGGCCGCTACCAGGGGCTCATCGGCGCGATGTGGGCGATCGCGGCGATCGCCGGGCCGCTCCTGGGCGGGACGCTGACCGATGCGGCGTCGTGGCGCTGGATCTTCTGGCTGAACCTGCCGCTCGGCATCATCGCGCTGGTCGTCGTGATGAAGACGATGCCCGCGCACCATCAACGACGAGAACACACGGTGGACGTCGCGGGGGCGATCACGTTGAGCATCGCCGTCGTCTGCGTGCTGCTGGCGTGCTCGTGGGGCGGCTCGCGCTACCCGTGGCTCTCGCCGGAGGTCCTGGGCGTCGGCATCGTCGGGGTGCTCGCGTTCCTGGCGTTCCTGCGCATCGCCGGCCGCGTGCCCGAGCCGCTGCTGCCGCTGTCGCTGTTCAAGGGCAGGGTGTTCTCGGTCTCCAGCATGGCGTCGGTGACCTTCGGCGCGATGATGTTCGCGGTGACGATCTACGTGCCCCTCTACGTCCAGGGCGCGCAGGGGAGGTCGGCCACCGCCTCGGGCTTCGCGCTCATCCCGCTGCTGCTGACGTGGACGGTCATGAGCTTCGTGTGCGGGCAGATGATCGCCCGCACGGGGCGCTACCGCGCGTTCCCGATCGTCGGCAGCCTGTTCGTCATCCTCGGCGCGGTCCTCCTCTCGATGCTGGATTCCGGCTCCTCCGCCGTCGACGTCGGGATCGCCGTCGCGGTGGTCGGCATCGGGATGGGGACGATGGTGCAGACGTACATCATCGCCACGCAGAACGCCGTCGACAGCTCGGTCGTCGGGACCGCCACCGCCGCGCTGCAGTTCTTCCGCTCGATGGGCGGCAGCCTGGCCGTCGCGGGCCTGGGTGCGCTGCTGGCCGCGCGCCTGTCGGCCGAGCTGAGCACGCGGCTGGGCGACGCGGCGTCCGGGATCGACCAGGACCGCCTGCTCGAGGGCAGCGGCGCGATCCCGTCCGGGCTCGTCTCGGCGACGCAGGACGCGCTGGGCGCCGCGCTGCACTCGGTCTTCCTCGCCCTCATCCCCATCGCGGCGCTCGGGCTCGTGTTCGCCCTGCGCCTCGAGGAGCGCCACCTGCGGACGGCCGACGAGCCCGCCTAGGTCTTCGCCGCGTCGCGGCAGTCGCCGACGAGCGCCTGCAGGCGCGAGATCGCGCTCGCGATGCTGCCGCTCGAGAACGCGTCGTCGATCGCGTCGATCGCCTTCTGCAGGCAGGCCTTGGCCGTCGCGCCGGCGTCCTTCGCCCGCGTCAGCGCGTCCTCGAGGGCGCTGCGCGCCTGCTCCGCCGCGGTCGTCTTGTCCTGCGCCTGCTCCGTGACCTTCTGCAGCGACGCCAGCTCCTGCTGGGCGTCGTCCTTGGCGCGCTCGGCGGTGATCGCCCACACGCCGAGGCCGACGGCGACCAGCAGCAGGACGATGGACAGCACGATCCAGAACGTCGGCCGCTCGGGCTGGGTCTCGTTCATCCGCTGCGCTCCTCGCTCACGACGCGGAGCATCTCACCGGCGACCTGCACCTCGTCGCCCGGATGCAGCTGACGGCCGCGCCGGGCCTCCGGCTCGTCGTTCACCAGCACCGGCACGGAGGCCAGCAGCGCCTTCGCCTCGCCGCCCGCGCCGACCACGCCGGCCAGCTTGAGCAGCTGGCCCAGGCGGATCATGTCGCCGCGGATGGGGACGTCGGTCAGCTCTCCTCCTGCGTGGGCGTCGACTCGATGACGCCGAGGATCTCCCGCACGCGGCACACCAGGAGCCGCTCGTCCTCGATCTCCACCCAGACGCCCGCGGAGCGCGGGAACACCACGTGATCGCCGGGTCGCACCGGCATCTTGAAGTCGGGCAGGTCGGGTGGGCCGTCGCCGGCCGCGAGCACGATGCCCTCGTTCGGGGGCAGGTCCTGCGTCCCCTGGGGCACGAGGAGGCCGGACTTGCGCATCCGGTCGGGCTCGAGCTCCTTGATCACCACCTGGTCGAAGAGCGGGCGCAGGGCTTCAGGCATGGCGGGGGACGATAGGAGGCTCAGAGGCGCGTGACGACGAAGGCCTCGTCGTTGAACCACAGCCCGCCGTACTTCTGCAGGACGTCGCGCGTCGCCTGGAGGTAGGAGCCGTCGGCGGTCACCGGGTCCAGGCGCTCGTCCTCGATCTGGTTGACGTAGATGACGGCGTTCCACGCCGCGAACAGTCGTCGACGTCCCGATCCGGTCGCCGATCTCCGAGGGCAGGGTGTGCATCTCGTAGCGGAAGATCGCCCGGTCGTCGGAGGGATCGCCGAGGTCGAAGCTCGCGGCGTCGTCGCCGAGCTCCTCGGTCAGCGCGGCGAGCAGGGCGTGGCGGTCGACCTGGAACGGGTTCTCCTGCGGCCACAGCGCCTGCACGACCTCGAGCGCCGGGTCGCGCCCGATGGACTGGATCGTCATCAGGCGGCCGCCGGGCGCGAGGCTGCGCGCGAGCGGCGCGAGGATCCGCTCCGCCTTGAACGTCGCGCTCATGCGCGCGCGCCACGGCTGCGAGGCGAGGATGAAGTCGTAGCGGCCCGCGTACTGGCGCGGGCGGGGGATCACGCCGTCGAGGAGGAACTCGTGGTCCTGGCGGTAGACGACGAGGACCGACGGGCGCACGTAGGTCGGGTTGCCGGTCGTCGGGTGCGGCGTCGTCTCCCAGCCGTAGGCCAGCGACGGCGCCAGCGCCTCGATCTGCTCCTCGAACTCCGCCGAGGTCGAGCCCGAGAGGCGGACCTCCTGCCAGTTCAGCGCCGCCGCCTTCTGCGGGTCGGAGGGCAGGAGGTTCGGCGCGTCCTTGTAGCTGAGGTTCGTCACCACGAGCACCGTGTGCGGATGCTCGAAGAAGCGGTCGGGCATCTTCTCGAGCCCGAGTCGGACGTCCTCGAGGCTGATCTCCTTCGCGACGGCCAGCAGCGGGACGGTCGGGAACGAGTGGTGGACCGCGCGCACGAGGCGCGTGAGCACCGTCGCATCGCCCATCCCGGCGTCGAACATCCGCAGCGCCGGCGGGCGGGGGAGCAGCTGGGCGAGCTCCTTGGACGCTCGCGCGCCGACGACCGCCTTCTCGTTGCAGGTGTTGACGAAGGCGAGGTACTTCTGGCGGTTGTCGAAGAACCGGAACGGCTCCGGCTGCGGATCCGTCGTCGCCATGGGCGTCACCTGCCCGGCACGAGCTCGTCCAACGCGTCGGCGAGCCGGCTCACGTCGGCCAGCTCGCGCGTCGGCGCCTGGACGGGCTGCTCGCCGAGGCGGTTGATCCAGATGCTCGGGATCCCCAGCTCGGCGGCGGGCACGATGTCGTGGAACTGGCTCTGCGCGACGTGCACCTGGCCGGCGGGGTCCGCCCCCGTCTGCTCCAGGAACGCCTCCCAGTGGCGGTGGGCGGGCTTGTAGGAGCCGATGTCCGATGCCACGACGAGCGCGTCGAACGGCACGCCGATGACCTTCTCGGACGCCTCGATGAGGTCGCGGTCGCTGTTCGTCAGCGCCGCGAGCTTCCAGCCGCGGCGCTTGCACTCCTCCAGGCCGGCCCGCACGTCCGCGAACGCCGGCCACTGCGGCAGCGAGGCGCCGAGGGCGTCGCGCTCGGACTCCGGCAGGTCGACGACCTGCTCGGCGGCCAGCTCGGCGAGCACCGCCGCCATGACCTCGCGGTAGCTCGCGCCGGGCCGGGCGCTCTGGACGAGCGGCTCGACCTCGTGGTACCGGCTCAGCAGCTCATCGCGCGAGCCGCCCAGCACGCGCTCGAGCTGTGCGCCGATCCCGGCGTTCCAGTCGATGAGCGTGCCGTAGCAGTCGAACGTCGCCCAGCGCTCCACGGCGCCAGCATAGGGTCAGCGGGCGTCGAGCGAGTACTTGGAGGGCTTCGCCGAGACGGTCGGGTTGTCGATGCTGCCGAGGCGCTCGATGAGCTTGGACCACTGGCCCGGCTTGAGGACCGAGTTGAGCTCCTTGGCGCTCTTGGAGTTCGCGTCGTACTCCGGCGCGAAGCCCACGTGGATGTGGTCGTAGTGGTCGGCGAGCGCGAGCGTGTTGTCCGCGTTGGGGTACTTCATGAGGCTGATGATCTGGTGGGGCTTCATCGTGCCCTGGAGCGCGAGCAGCTTGCGGATCGTGGTGTCGGTGATCGAGCCCTCGCCCTGGTGGCCGACGATCGGCGTGCCGTTGATGGCGGCGATGTCGACGGCGCTGCCGGATGAGTGCTCGGAGACGTTGCCCGAGGCGGTCATGTAGCCGTGGCCGCAGTGCAGGCTGGAGACGGTGGGTTGCAGGCCGTTGGCGGTGAGGAACACGAGCGTGGCGAGCACGCGGCGGTCGATGCCGCCTGCCTCGATGTCACGCCGGCCGCAGGAGTAGATCTTGATGCGCTCGTCGTCCAGGACGCGCTTCTGCAGCTCCTCCTTGCTCATGAGCAGCAGCTGGCCGACGGTGGGGTCCTCGGTCGACGCGGCCTTGGCGAGCGGGCCGGTGTCCGGCGCGCGGTAGACCGCGGTGGACTCCAGCAGCTTCCACCCGTCCAGGATCGGCTTGGGGTCGATGCGCGGAGCGCCCTTGCCGGCCGGGCGGACCTCGAAGCGCACGTACGGGTCGCTGCTCTTCTGGAAGGTGCCGACGCGGCCGAGGATCGTGCCCGCGATGACCTTGCGGCCCTTGACGAGCGCCTTCAGGGTGACGTCGTCGCGGTCCAGGCCGTAGTCGACGGTGAAGTAGCGCGCCATCGTGGCGTCCTGCGGCAGCTCGGTGGCGGTGTCGGCCAGCTGGGAGCGGCCACCGGCGGCCCAGGCGCCGGGCCGGCGCGGGTTGGCGAACAGGCGCTCCTTCTTGACCGACGCGGCCTTCGCGGTGGTGGTCTTCGCGGGCTGCTTGGTCTGGTGCCCGGCGGTCGCGGCACGGGTCGGCTTGGGGTCCTTCTTGGAGAGGCCGAGCTCGCGCTTGACGCTCGCCTCGCTCTGGCGCTTCTGCTTGGGGACCGGCACGACGCGGGAGACCTTCTTGAGGTGCCCGTACGTGTAGACGTTGCCGTAGGCGTCGCGGAGCTTGACGTAGCGGCCGAGGCGGTCGTTGTGCCCGACCGAGACGATCTCGCCGTCGCCGACCGCGATGACCGCGGAGCCGGCGCGTGCGTGGACGTCGATGCCCTTGCGGTTCTGGTTGGACACCACCGGGTTGGCGGCGTTCTCGCCCGCGCTGACCTTCTTGGCGTCGTGCGCGGTGACCTGGTCGTCGTAGGTGGCGTGTGCCGCGACGGGGAAGTGCCCCTGGGTCAGCCCGGACAGCGAGGAGACGAGGTCGGTCGGGATGGCGGCGATGAGCTGGGCGCGCTCGAGGACGGAGTCGACGTACCAGTCGGCGTGGTTGTAGGCCCAGACGGCCTTGCGGACGTCCTGCTCGGCGCCGGCGGCCTTGAGGTAGCGCGCGGCGGCGAAGATCGCGTCGACCGGGTTGAAGGGGTCGCGCTTGCCGTCCTGGTTGGCGTCGACGCCGTACGGACTGCCAGGTCGCGGGCATGAACTGCATCCACCCCAGCGCGCCGGCGCTGGACACGTTGAGGTTGCGCCCGTAGTCGGTCTCGATCTCGTTGATCGCGGCCAGGACCTCCCAGCGCACCCCGTACTGGATGCCGGCGGCCTGGTAGATCGGCAGCAGGAACGGCGGGATGCGGAAACGATCGATGAAGAAGTTCGGCACGCCGACCGTGGTCGGGGAGAAGCCGTCGAGCGCGGTGGCGAGCGACGCGCTCCCATCGGTGGCGGGTGAGGCGGCGCCGGTCGGGGCCGGCGTCGCCGCCGGGGCCGGGCTGGTCGGCGTGGAAGTCTCGACCTGGGGCTGAGACTCCGTACCGGTCGTCTCCTGGCGGCCCTCGGAGGTCGCGGTCGGCGCGTCGGCGTCCGTGTCCTTCTCGTCGGCAGCCGGCTTGCCCTGCTTCGCGGCGAGGCGGTCGGCGGCCTCCTTCTGCGCACGCTTCTTCGCGGCGGACTTCTTGGCGGCCTTCTCGCGGGAGGTGGTCTGCTGCTTGGCGGGCGCCGGGGTCGCGGCAGGAGCGGCGGCGGCCGGGGCGGGCGCGGCGGGCGCGGGCTGCTCCTGCGCGGGGGCGGGCGCGGGGGTCGAGGCGGTCGGCGCGGGCGCCGGCTGCGTCGGCGTCGACGTCGCGGGGTCCGCTGCAGGCTGGGTGGTCGTCGTCGCAGGGGCGGGGTCGGCGGCCGGGGCGGGAGCCGGAGCGGGGGCCGACACCTCCTGCACGGAGACGATCGGCTCGTCGATCCCGGGGATCTGGATGCCGTTCACGCTCGCGCCCGCGGGGAGGTCGACGGTGACCGTGCGCTGAGCGCCGCTCTGCAGCGTGACCAGGAGGACACGCGGATCGGCGGATGCGGGGAGGACAGAGGCTCCGAAGCCGGCGGACAGGAATCCCGCGGTGGCCAGAGCGATGAGGAGCTTGCGCTTGTGCATGTAGACCAGGCGCCGCACAGCAGCCCCTGCAGGTCGGGGGACGCTAGCAACGACGTCTCGGGTTGAACGGAGGGAAGGGCGCATGGTTTCGCTGCCTGGTTGGTCGGTTGCGCCCCGTGGTTCTTGAACGAACTCCCTTCCGGCTGGACGACTTGAGGGTCAACCTAACCCTCAACTCGAGACTTAGATCTGACGCGAGGAGGCCGTCCGCCGGGTAGCCTCCGGACGAATGACCGATGACCACGATGAGGGCGTCGACGAGCGCCAGGACCAGGGACTGCGCGATCGCATCGCGCGGTCGGGTGAGGACGCGCTCGGCAAGCTCGCGAGCGAGCTGCTCGAGAGCCAGCTCGTCACGACGGCCATCGGTCGCGTCTTCGAGGCGCGCGAGAAGGCCACCCAGGCGCAGGCGGTCGCGTTCGGCGCGCTCAACCTGCCGTCGGCCGCCGACCTCGAGCGGCTGACCCGCCGGATCCGGTCGGTGTCGCAGCGTCTCGACGCGATCGAGGACGGCGTCGACAAGCTCGACCGCAGGCTCGGCTCGATGTCGTCGCCCGCGAGCGACGACACCGTCCGCAGCGTCGAGACCGGCCTGGCAAAGCGGATCGGCTCGATCGAGGAGGCGCTCGCGGGACTGACCCGCGAGATCGCCGCGTTGCGCGAGGGGCTGCCCGACGCTCCGCGTGCCGTGCCGGCGAGCCAGGAGCGCCTGGAGGTCGACGCGCCGACCCCGGCCGAGAAGGCCCGGCGTCGCAAGCCCGGCGCCGAGTCGTCCTAGCGTCCGCGAAGCTCCCCCGCGCTTGACACGGTCCGCGCATCGGAGTACTCCTCGTCGTAGTACCTGAACACGGCAAAAGGCCGGAGAGTGGGCGGCTCGCGCCGCCTGCCAGGCGCCGACGTCAGCCTCAGTTGACGACGAGCTCCCCACGGCCGAGGCAGCGGGCCGCATTGCCCGCCTGGCGGCGGGGACCTTCGGGCCCCGCCGTCGTCATGCTTGGGGCATGGACTCGCTGACCGAGGACGAGGTCGCGCGCCGGGCCGGAGTCACGCCGGAGACGCTCCGGTCGTGGGTCGGCGACGGTCTGCTCCCGCGCTTCGGCGGTACGTGGACGCCCGAGGTCGCCGCGCAGGCCCGGCTCGTCGCGCGCCTGCAGGCGCGCGGGCACAGTCCGTCCCAGATCCGCGACGCCGAGGAGCGGGGCGCGCTCGCCTTCGGCGGGATCGAGCACCTGCTCGGGACCCCTGGTCCCGAGATCTCCCTCGCCGCGGCCGCCGAGGAGGTCGGCCTCGAGCCCGGGTTCGCGGCCGACGCCCTCACGGCGATGGGCTTCCCCGCGAGCGGGGGGCGTGAGCCGCGGCTGGCGCCCGACGACGTCGTCCTGCTCGCCGACATCGCGCGCGCCGCAGAGGCCGGGCTCCCGCGCGTCGCGCTGCTGCAGCTGCTGCGGGTCTACGGCCACGCGCTCGCGCAGGTCGCCGACGCCGAGGTGCGGCTCTTCCACCTCTACGTCCATGAGCCGCTCATGCAGGACGGCGTGCCCGGCGAGCGGATCGCGGAGGAGATGGAGGACCTCGTCCGCGGCGTGCTCCCGCTGGCCGCGCCGATCATGCACCGCGTGCACCGCCGGCACCTGCGGCGCTTCGTCGCCCAGGACGTCATCGGTCACATGGAGGAGGACGACGGCGACGGGAGCCCGCGCCTCCCGGGCCGGCTGCGCGTCGCGATCGCCTTCGCCGACCTTGCCGGCTACACGCGCATGACCGAGGAGCTGGGCG
The DNA here is from genome assembly GCA_963757125.1 of uncultured Solirubrobacterales bacterium. Lineage (GTDB taxonomy): Bacteria > Actinomycetota > Thermoleophilia > Solirubrobacterales > Solirubrobacteraceae > CAVVSD01. Next base: position 102,166 of record CAVWQP010000002.1, read on the forward strand.
ACGAGGAGGCCGTGCTCGCGGTCGAGCGCTTCATCGAGGAGGTGGAGCGGTCGCTGCCCGCGAGCGCGCGGGTCGTCAAGGAGATCGGCGACGAGGTCATGGTCGTCGGGTCGGACGTCGTCGCCCTCACCGCGTGGGCGGTCGCGTTCCAGGCCGGCCGCATCGGCCGGCGCCCGCAGTCGCGGATCGGGCTGCACGTCGGCGAGGTCCTCTACCGCGACGGCGAGTACTACGGGCGCGAGGTCAACCTCGCGGCCCGCGTGGCGGCGCGCGCCGCCGGCGGCGAGGTGCTCGTCACGCGCGCGGTCGACGAGGCGGCCGGCAGCGGCCTCGCGCGGGAGCGCATCGGCGAGGTCCGGCTCAAGGGCTTCGCGCAGGCGACCGAGCTGTTCCTGGCCTACCCACGCCGGTGAGTGATCTGCTCGACCGCGTCCGCGCCACCGGGCTCCTGCCGCCCGGCGCGCCGGTCGTCGTGCTGCTCAGCGGCGGGCGCGACTCGGTCTGCCTCCTCGACGTCGCGGCGCGCATCACCGGCCCGGAAAAGGTCGTCGCGCTCCACGTCAACCACGGCCTGCGCGGCGAGGAGTCCGACGGCGACGAGGCGCACTGCCGCGCGCTGACCGCCGGCCTCGGCGTCGAGATCGTCGTCGAGCGGTCCGGGCCCGCGCCGCGCCCGGGAAACCTCCAGGCCTGGGCCCGCGACCACCGCCTCGGCGCGGCGGCCGGCCTCGCGACTGCGCGCGGCGCGCGGGTGGCGACCGGGCACACGATGAGCGACCAGGCCGAGACGGTCCTCTACCGGCTCGCGGCGTCGCCGGGCCGGCGCGCGCTGCTCGGGATGAGCCCACACGACGGCCTGCTCGTGCGGCCGCTGCTCGATGTGAGCCGCGAGGAGACCGAGGCGCACTGCCGCGAACGGGGGCTGGCGTGGCGCGAGGACTCGTCGAACACGTCCTCTCAGTACGCGCGCGCGCGCACGCGGGACGGCCTCGTCCCCGCCCTGCGCGCGCTGCATCCGGCCGCCGAGCGCAACGTCGCGCGGACCGCCCAGCTCCTGCGCGAGGAGGCCGAGGTGCTCGACGAGCTCGTGGCGACGGTGCTCGACGGGCGCGACCACGTCGGCACCGAGCACCTCGCGATCCTGCCGCCGGCGCTCGCCAGGCTCGTCGTGCGGCGGCTGGCCGAGGACGCAGCGGGGCGCCTGTGCCCCCGTGCGCCGGGGCGTCTGGCGGAGCTCCTGGCGTTGCGCGACGGCGCCCTGGACGTCGGCGAGGGCGTCCGCGCGGTGGTCTCCGGCGGCGACCTGCGCATGGAGCGAACGCCGCCGTTGCAGGACACCTAGAATCCCGATGGATGCGTGACCCCGCCGTCGGCGAGATCCTGGTCCAGCCCGACGAGCTGGCGCGTCGCGTCCGCGAGCTGGGCGCGGAGATCTCGAGGGACTACGAGGGGCGCGAGCCGCTCCTCATCGGCGTGCTCAAGGGCGCGGTCTTCTTCCTGTCGGACCTCATGCGGTCGCTCGACGTGTCCTGCGAGGTCGACTTCATGGCGGTCGCGTCCTACGGCTCGGCGACGGAGTCCTCCGGCGTCGTCCGCATCCTCAAGGACCTCGACGCCGCGATCGAGGGACGCGACGTCCTCATCGTCGAGGACATCGTCGATTCCGGCCTCACGCTGCAATACCTGTTGCGGAATCTCGGCGCCCGCGGGCCCCGGTCGCTCGAGGTCTGCGCGCTGCTCACGAAGCCCGAGCGCCGCCGGGTGGAGCTCAGCCCGCGGTACGTGGGCTTCGAGATCCCCGACCGCTTCGTCGTCGGGTACGGCCTCGACTACGCCGAGCGGTATCGGAACCTGCCCTACGTGGCGGTCCTGAACACCTGAGGAGGGCCGCGTCGGCCCTTTGTCCACCTGCATTTCACGCAGGTCCCGACTGCTACGCTCACACGTCCCATGAGTCGCTTCTTCAAGAGCGCCGCGTTCCCGATCCTGATCGTCGTGGTGCTCGCATTCTTCGCTCAGCGTTTGATCAGCCCGAGCGACGAGGCCAACAAGCCCACCTTCCGGGACTTCAACTCGCAGCTTGACGCCGGAGAGATCCGGAACGTCAACATGAAGAACAAGGACAACACCGTCGAGGTGACGCTCCGGAACGGGCAGAAGTACAAGGTGGGCTTCGCCGACGACTACGGCGGAACGCTCACGAACCGGCTCATCGCCGCGCAGGAGGCCGGGAAGCTCCAGGACTACAACATCACCGGCCGCCAGTCGAACGGGTGGCTCTCGCTGCTCACCTACGTCTTGCCGTTCCTCATATTCATCGGGTTCTGGATCTTCCTCATGAACCAGGTGCAGGGCGGCGGCTCGAAGGTGATGTCGTTCGGCAAGTCGCGTGCGAAGCGCATGTCCGTCGACTCCCCGAAGATCACGTTCCGCGACGTCGCGGGCGTGGACGAGGCCGTCGAGGAGCTCCACGAGATCAAGGAGTTCCTGGAGAATCCGAAGAAGTTCCAGGCGCTCGGCGCGCGGATCCCGAAGGGCGTCCTGCTCTACGGGCCTCCGGGCACCGGCAAGACCCTGCTCGCGCGCGCTGTCGCGGGTGAGGCGGGCGTCCCGTTCTTCTCGATCTCCGGCTCGGACTTCGTCGAGATGTTCGTCGGCGTGGGCGCATCCCGCGTGCGCGACCTCTTCGAGCAGGCCAAGCAGAACTCGCCCTGCATCATCTTCATGGACGAGATCGACGCCGTCGGGCGCCACCGTGGCGCCGGGCTCGGCGGCGGTCACGACGAGCGTGAGCAGACGCTGAACCAGCTGCTCGTCGAGATGGACGGCTTCGAGATGAAGGACAACATCATCCTCATCGCGGCCACCAACCGTCCCGACATCCTCGACCCCGCGCTCCTGCGCCCGGGCCGCTTCGACCGCCAGATCGTGGTCGACCGTCCCGACCGCAAGGGCCGCGCGAAGATCCTCGAGGTCCACACGCGCGGCAAGCCGCTGGCGAAGGCGATCAACATCGACGACCTGGCGGGTCAGACCCCTGGCTTCACGGGCGCCGACCTCTCCAACCTCGTCAACGAGGCGGCGCTGCTCGCAGCCCGCAACGGCAAGCGCGAGGTGACCCAGACGGAGCTGGAGGAGGGGATCATGCGCGTCATCGCCGGCCCGGAGAAGAAGACCCGGGTCATGAGCGAGAAGGAGCGCCTGATCACCGCGTACCACGAGATGGGTCACGCCCTCGTGGGGCACTTCCTCGAGCACTCCGACCCGGTCCACAAGATCTCGATCATCAGCCGCGGCCAGGCACTCGGCTACACGATCTCCATGCCGCAGGAGGACAAGTTCCTCACCACGCGCGCGGAGCTCAACGACTCGATGGCGATGACCCTCGGCGGCCGTGCCGCGGAGGAGATCGTCTTCGGCGAGATCACGACGGGCGCGTCGAACGACATCGAGAAGGTGACGCAGACGGCCAAGGCGATGGTCATGCGCTACGGCATGAGCGACAAGCTCGGCCCGCGCGTGTTCGGCCACGACCACGGTCAGCCCTTCCTCGGCCGCGAGTTCAGCTCCGAGCCGGACTACTCCGACGAGATCGCGCGTGAGATCGACGACGAGATCCGCCGGGTGGTCGAGAGCGCCCACCAGCGGGCGATCGAGATCCTCATGGAGCACCGCGAGGGCCTGACGGCGACGTCGGAGATCCTGCTCAAGCGCGAGACGATCGAGAAGGACGAGTTCATCGCCCTGCTCGACGGCAAGACCGAGGAGGACGTCTTCGGGCCCGACGAGCCGTCGACGCCCGAGCCGGCCGCGTCGACCCCGGCCGATCGGACCCGCGAGACCCCGCGCCCGCTCCCGCGCCCCGGCCTCGCCGGCGGCGGCGTCGAGACCCGCGGCCTGGAGTTGCCGGAGAAGCCCGAGCCGGCGTAGCTTCGGCTTCAGATGTATGTGTGCGACGGGCGCCCTGATGGCGCCCGTCGTCGTTTCGTGTGACCCGCGCGACCGTGGCCGACGGGTCGGACCCGCTCGCGATGAGAGGTCACTGGTACCAGTCGGTCTCGCCCGAGCGAATGGTCGCCGTCGTTCGTTCATCCCTGAGATGAACAGGAGACGGCGACTGGGTCGTGCCGCCGCGCGCCATGCGCGGGAGCTTGTGCACGCCATGGGTGCATAGGCGCCCGCGCATCGGGCGGAGCGGACCGGCGGCATCCGCAGACGGCACGGCGCGCGGTCGCCGACGCCTCCCGCGCCCGTCCGCCCTCGGTGAACGCCGGATGACACCGCCGCCGCGAGGATCGCGGCCGGCAGGAGGAGACGGAGTGGGATGGTCATGACGGTGGGAGGGGGCGGGCGCATCCGATTCGCCCCCCGCGGGGATAGCCTGCGCCCATGGACCTCGAGCTCGCGGGCAGGGTCGCGCTCGTCACCGGGGCGACCCGCGGCATCGGCCGTGCTATCGCCACGAAGCTGGCCGCGGAAGGCTGCTCCGTCGCGATCTGCGCCCGCGACGACGACGCCGTCGCCCGGACCGTCGAGGCGCTCGAGGCGCAAGGGGTCAAGGCGTTCGGCGCCTCCGTCGACATCACCGACGACGTCGCGCTCGAGGGCTTCGTCGACGCCGCCGCGCAGATCCTCGGCGGCCTGGATCTCATCGTGGCCAACGCGGGCGGCAGCGCCGGCGAGAACCTCCTCACGGACACGACCGGCGACGACTGGCGCCGGACGCTGGAGCTCAACGTGGTCCACGCCGCGGTGCTCATCCGCGCGGCCGTCCCCCACCTCAGGGCGCGCGGCGGCGGCGCGGCGCTCGTCATCGCCTCCATCTCGGGCTCGCGCCCCCAGCCGAAGGCCCAGTACGCCGCCGCCAAGGCCGCGGAGATCCACCTCGCGGTCTCGCTCGGCCGCGAGCTCGGCCCGGAACGCATCCGCGTCAATGCCCTGAGCCCCGGCTCGATCCTCTTCGAGGGCGGCTCGTGGGACCGCCGCCGCACCGACGACCCGGACGCGTTCGCCGAGTTCGCCAGGACGGAGTTCCCTCACGAGCGCCTCGGCACGGTCGACGAGATCGCGGACGCCGCCGCCTTCCTGCTGTCGCCCCGCGCGAGCTGGGTCAACGGCACCGAGCTCATCGTCGACGGCGGCCAGAACCAGCCCGGGATGGGCGGGTTTTGAGCCCGCTCACACGGGTTCCGGACCCGGTCGTCATGGGCGTGGTCAACGTGACGCCCGACTCGTTCTCCGACGGCGGCCTGTGGCTCGACCCGCAGAAGGCGATCGCGCACGCGCGCAGGCTCGTCGCCGACGGCGCGGGGATCCTGGACATCGGCGGCGAGTCGACCCGCCCGGGTGCGGATCCGGTGGCCGAAGAGGAGCAGCTGCGGCGCATCGTGCCCGTCTTCGAGGGCCTGCAGGGCGTCGCGGCGCGGCTGTCGATCGACACGACGAAGGCCTCGGTGGCCCGCGCGGCGATCGACGCGGGCGCAGACATCGTCAACGACGTCACCGCGTTGCGTGACGACCCCGATCTCGCGGGCCTGTGCGCCGAGCGCGGCGTGAACGTCTGCCTCATGCACATGCTCGGCGAGCCGCGCACGATGCAGGACGACCCGCACTACGACGACGTCGTCGACGACATCAAGGCCTTCCTGACCGAGCGCCTGGAGCACGCCGTCGCCGCGGGCATCGCGGAGGACAGGGTCTGGCTGGATCCCGGGATCGGCTTCGGCAAGACCGTCGACCACAACCTCGCGCTGCTCGGGCGGCTGGACGAGCTGGTCGCGATCGGCCGCCCGATCGTCGTCGGCACGTCGCGCAAGGGCTTCATCGGAAGGATCAGCGGCGAGGAGATCGAGGGCCGGGTGCCGGGGACGATCGCCACGAACGTCATCGCCCTCGGCAACGGCGCCGAGGTGTTCCGCGTCCATGACGTGGCTGCCGTCGCCCAGGCGCTGGACGTTGCTGCTGCTACGTTCCGCGGCCAGTGGAACGGCGCGACGACGACATCGACGACATCGACGACGACGACGTAGACGAGGAGCCCGTCGAGGACCCCGAGGACGAGGACGACGACGTCCCCGACACCCCGGTCTCGATCGAGATCAGCGGCCTCTCGCTCTACACGCACCACGGCGTGAGCGAGGCCGAGCGCGAGGTCGGCCAGCGCCTCGTGCTCGACATCACGCTCGACATGTTCCGCAACGACGCGACGACGACGGACGACGTCGCCGACACCGTCGACTACGGCGAGGTCTGCCAGCTCGCGGCGCTCATCGCGCAACAGCGCTCCTACCGGACGCTCGAGCGGCTGGCCACGGCGATCGCCGACCGGCTGCTGGACGACTTCGACGTGCACTCGGTGGTGGTCAAGGCGTCCAAGCCCGAGCCGCCGATCCCGCTGCCGGTGGACGAGGCCTCCGTCACCGTCTGGCGGGAGATCGAGGAGTAGTGCCGGAAGGCTCGTTCGACCGCGCCATCGCGGTCGAGGATGGAGGGGACGGCCGGATGGCCGTGCTCCTCGACGCGACGTGGACCGCCCCGGCCGGGCTCAACGGCGGATACATCGCCGCGGTCGTCCTGAACGCGATGGTCGCGGTGGTCGGCGACCCGGCGCGGCACCCGCGCTCGATCACCCTGCAGTACCTCGCGTCGCCGCAGCCGGGCCCGGCCGTCGTCGAGGTGGCCATCGAGCGCTCCGGGCGCACGCTCACCAGCACGAGCGCGCGGCTGGTGCAGGACGGGCGGACGTCCATCGTCGCGCTCGGGGTGCTGGCCGGCGACTACGAGTCCGCCGTGCAGTTCGCCACGCCGCCGCCGCCGCTGCCCGCCTCAGACGACGTCCCGGTCCTCGACTGGGGTACCGACCTCTTCCCGATCGCGACGATGTTCGACTACCGGCCGGCGATCGGCCCGGTCCCGCTGCGCGACGCCCCCGCGCCGGAGGCGGTCACCGGCGGCTGGCTGCGGCTCAAGGAGCCGCGGGCGCCCGACGCGCAGCTCCTGGCCCAGTACGTCGACGCCTGGTGGCCCGCGGCGTTCGTCCGCGTGTCGCGGCCCGCCGCCGTCCCGACCATCGACCTCACGGTGCACTTCCGCGCCCCCAGCGCGGCGGCTGCGCTCGATCCCGCGGCGCCTGTCATGGTCCGCTTCACCTCGCGCACCGCGAAGGACGGCTTCATCGAGGAGGACGGCGAGGTGTGGGCACCGGACGGCACGCTGCTCGCGACCTCGCGCCAACTCGCAGTCGCGCGTCTCATGACATGACCATCGGCTACCTCGGACTCGGCTCCAACGTCGGCGACCGCCGCGCCCAGCTGCAGGCGGCGACCGACGCGCTGGGTGACGGGGGCGTCAGCGTCCTCGCGTCGTCGAGCACGTACGACACCGATCCGGTCGGCGAGATCCTCGACCAGCCGAGCTTCCTCAACGCGTGCCTGCGGATCGACACCCGCCTCGACCCCGAGGCGCTGCTGGACGCCTGCAAGGCGACCGAGCGCGAGATGGGCCGCGCGCAGCCCGGCGAGGGCTACGTCCGCCACGGGCCGCGCCCGATCGACGTCGACCTGCTCCTGCTGGGCGACACGACCTACACGTCCGACCGCCTCACGCTGCCGCATCCGCAGGTGCTCGCCCGGCGCTTCGTCCTCATCCCGCTGCTCGAGCTGGACTTCGAGCTGCAGACGCCGGACGGCACGCGCTGCAGCGACGCGCTCGCGGCCCTGCCCGTCGAGGAGGGCGTTCGCCGTGCGGGCCCGCCGCTGGCGGTGGGCGGGGAGGCGTGACCTGATGCTGCTCGTCGTCGACGTCGGCAACACCCAGACGCACTTCGGCACGTGGGAGGCGGATCGCCTCGTCGAGCACTGGCGCTTCGCGACCGTGCGCACGGCGACCGCCGACGAGATCGGCGCGGTGCTCCTGAACCTGCTCGAGCTGCGCGGGCTGGGCTTCGCCGACCTCGACGCGTCGATCATCTCCAGCACCGTCCCGGTCCTCGAGCCCGAGTGGGTCGCGATGGCCGAGCGCTACCTCGACCACCGGATGCTCAGCGTCGGCCCCGGCCTGCGGACCGGCATGCCGATCCGCTACGACAACCCGCGCGAGATCGGCGCCGACCGCCTCGTGAACGCGGTCGCGATCCGCGAGCGCTTCGGGGGTCCGGCGATCTGCGTCGACTTCGGCACGGCGGTGAACTTCGACGTCGTCTCGCGGGCCGGCGAGTACCTCGGCGGCACGCTGATGCCGGGCGTGGAGATCTCGCTCGACGCGCTCACCGAGCGCGGCGCGAAGCTGCCCAAGATCGACCTCGCGGCGCCCAAGAGCGTCATCGGCAAGTCGACCGTCGACGCGATCCGCGCGGGCGTCGTCTTCGGCTACGCCGCGGCGGTCGACGGCATCCTGCGCCGCATCCGGGCCGAGATGCGCGAGCCGGAGGCCGTCACGATCGCCACGGGTGGGTTGGCGGGCCACATCGTGCCGTTCTCCGAGGAGATCTCGGAGATCGACCAGATGCTCACGCTCACGGGGCTACGTTTGGTCTATGAGCGGAACGCGCCGCCTCACTGACAGCTGGCAGCTCGGACCGCACACGATCCGCAACCGGGTCGTGCTCGCGCCCCTGGCCGGGATCGGCAACTGGTTCGTGCGGCTGCAGGCCAAGCGCTACGGCGCCGGGCTCGCGTTCTCCGAGATGGTCTCGTCGCACGCGATCCACTACCGCAACGAGAAGACCTGCACGGAGCTCCTGCGCATCCACCCCGACGAGCGCAGCGGCGGCCCCGTCGCCATCCAGCTGTTCGGGCAGGACCCGGAGATCATGCGCTCCGCGGCGGCGACGGTCGCAGAGGCGGGCGCGGACATCATCGACCTGAACATGGGCTGCCCGGTGCCGAAGGTGTGCAAGACCGGCGCCGGCGCCGCGCTGCTCGGCGACCACGACACCGCGGTGGCCGTCGCCGCCGCCGCGCGCGAGGGCAGCGGCCTGCCCGTCACCGTGAAGCTGCGCAGCGGCCGCAAGCGCGGCGAGACCGACGGCCTGGTGCTCGCGCACCGGCTCGTCGCCGAGGCGGGCGTCGCCGCGATCGGCTTCCACCCGCGCTCCGCCCAGGTGCAGCACAAGGGCGAGCCCGACCTGGAGCTCGCGGCCGAGCTCGTCCGCACCCTGCCCGCGCCGGTGATCCTCTCCGGCGGGATGCGCGACCCGGCCTGGATCGCGGACGCGTTCGAGCAGACCGGCGCGACCGCCGTGATGCTCGCACGCGGCGCGCTGGGCGATCCGTGGCTCTTCGCGCGCCTGCTCGACGCGGGCACCGCGGAGCCGAGCCACGAGGACGTCCTCGACGAGCTCGACTGGGTGCTGGCCTGCGCGGCGGAGCACCTCGGCGAGGAGCGGGCGGCCCGCTACCTGCGCAAGTTCTACCCCTGGTACGTCGACCGGCTCGGGGCGGATCGCACGCTCAACGACGCGCTGCAGCGCACCGCGTCGCTCGCCGAGGCCCGCGAGGTGCTCGGCACGCTGCGGCGCCCCGTCGCAGCGGCCGCCTGAACCCTCAGAGAGGGCCCACAGGGGGCTGTTACACTGCCGCGCTCCCAACCCGCGGTCGGACGGTTCGGTCTATGCCCAAGGACGTCATCCTCACCCCTGAAGGCCTCGAGAAGCTCAAGCTCGAGCTCGTCGACCTGCAGACGAACAGGCGGCGGGAAGTCGCCGAGCGGATCAAGGAGGCTCGCGCGTTCGGCGACATCTCGGAGAACTCCGAGTACGACGACGCGAAGAACGAGCAGGCCATGCTCGAGCAGCGGATCGCCTCCGTGGAGGAGAAGCTGCGCTCGGCGACGGTCATCGACGCGAAGGACCTGACGACGGACATCGTGCAGGTCGGCTCGGTCGTGAAGGTCGCCGATCAGGAGAGCGGCAAGGACCAGACGTTCACGATCGTCGGCTCGGCCGAGGCCAAGCCGCCGGAGCGCCTGTCGAACGAGTCGCCCGTCGGCCGCGCCCTCATCGGCCGCAAGCGAGACGACGTCGTCGAGGTCCCGCTCCCCCGTGGCGGCGCGCGCAAGCTGCGCATCACCGCCATCGAAGTCGGCCTCTAGGAGGCCCCGGGATGGCCGACGAGCTGCTCGCCGTCCGGCGGGAGAAGCTCGATCGCCTGCGCGCGGACGGCGTCGAGCCGTTCCCGCACGCCTACCCGGGGGTGGAGCCGATCACGGACGTCCGCGCGGCCCACGAGGCTCTGGAGGCGGGTGAGGAGACCGAGGTGCGCCACCGCGTCGCCGGCCGCCTCGCTGCGCGCCGCGGCCAGGGGAAGATGGCGTTCCTGGATCTCGTCGACCGCAGCGGCCGCATCCAGCTGCAGGCGCGCGCCGACGTCCTCGGCGCCGAGTCGATGGAGACGCTGCTCGGCCTCGACCTCGGCGACCTCATCGGCGTCGACGGCACCGCCTTCATGTCGCGCCGCGGCGAGCTGACGCTGCGCGTCGAGGACTGGGCGCTGCTCGCGAAGTCGCTGCGCCCGCCGCCGGAGAAGTTCCACGGCCTGCAGGACGTCGAGACGCGCTACCGCCGCCGCGAGCTCGACCTCATCTCCAACGAGGAGACCCGCGAGCTGTTCGCGGCGCGCGCCAGGATCGTCACGGCGATCCGCCGGTCGCTCGACGACGACGGCTTCCTCGAAGTCGAGACGCCCGTCCTGCAGCCGCTCTACGGCGGCGCGCTGGCACGCCCGTTCACGACCCACTACGACGCGCTGGACCAGACGATGTACCTGCGCATCGCGACCGAGCTCTACCTCAAGCGGCTCATCGTCGGCGGCCTCGAGCGCGTCTACGAGATCGGCAAGAACTTCCGCAACGAGGGGCTGTCGCCGAAGCACAACCCCGAGTTCACGATGCTCGAGTGGTACGAGGCCTACGCGGACTACGGCGACGCCGCCGCGCGCCTGGAGAAGGTCGTCGGCGCCGCCGCCCAGGCCGCCGGCTACGAGGGCGAGCTCGACTTCGCCTCCCCCTGGCGGCGCGTCACCTTCAGCGAGGCGATCCTCGAGGCGACGCGCGTCGACATCGACGCCAACCGCGACCGCGAGTCGCTCGTCGCGGCGATCCGCGCCGCCGGCGTCGAGCTCGAAGGGCTCGGACATCTGACCTGGCCACAATTGGTCGACGACCTGCTCTCCAAGCACGTCGAGCCGACGCTCGTGCAGCCCACGTTCGTCCTCGACCACCCGATCGAGATCTCGCCGTTCGCCAAGGCGCACCGCTCCAAGCCGGGCGCGACCGAGCGCTTCGAGGCGTACGCGAACGGCATGGAGATCGCCAACGCCTTCACCGAGCTCAACGACCCGGACGAGCAGCGCGCGCGCTTCGAGGCGCAGGCTCGGTACGCGGCGGAGGGCGACGACGAGTCCCAGCCCTACGACGAGGGATTCGTGCAGGCGCTGGAGCAGGGCATGCCACCGACCGCCGGCCTCGGGCTCGGGATCGATCGCCTCGCGATGGTCCTCACGGGCCGCGACACGATCCGCGACGTCGTGCTCTTCCCCGCACTGCGCGGGAATTGACTCCGACCGGCCTGGGCGGTCGGGGCCCGTTGGTAGACTGCCTCATGCCCGCAATCCAACCCCGACCCTCATCTGATCGCGCTCCGGCGCCGATAGGGAGAGACAAGTCGGGTGCTTTGGTGACCCACGACCCAGCCGGACCACGCACGAACCGAGGCTAAGGCCACGCCCAGCAGGAAGGATCAGCAGCACCATGTTCGAGCGATTCACTGAGCGAGCCAGACAAGTGGTCGTCCTCGCGCAGGAAGAGGCGCGGACGCTCAAGCACAACTACATCGGCACCGAGCACATCCTGCTCGGCCTTCTCCGCGAGGAGGAGGGGCTGGCTGCGCGCGTCCTCGAGAGCCTGGACATCACCGTGGAACGTGTCCGCGCGCAGGTCGTGCGGATCGTCGGCTCCGGTGAAGAGGTGACGAGCGGGCAGATCCCGTTCACGCCCCGAGCCAAGAAGGTCCTGGAGCTCGCGCTGCGCGAGGCGCTGAGCCTGGGCCACAACTACATCGGCACCGAGCACATCCTGCTCGGCCTGGTCCGTGAGAACGAGGGCGTCGCCGCCCGCATCCTCCTGGACTTCGACGCCGACTCCGAGAAGATCCGCAACGAGGTCATCCGCATGCTCTCGGGTCCCGGCGGGCGCCGCTCCGGCGGCCAGGGACAGGGTGCGGGTGCGTCGGCCGCCGGTCCGCAGGGCGAGGGCAAGAAGTCCTCGAAGCTGCTCGACCAGTTCGGCCGCAACCTCACGAAGCTCGCCGCCGACGGCAAGCTCGACCCCGTCGTGGGCCGGGAGACCGAGATCGAGCGGATCATGCAGATCCTCTCGAGGCGGACGAAGAACAACCCCGTGCTCATCGGCGAGCCGGGCGTCGGCAAGACAGCCGTGGTCGAGGGCCTGGCCCAGCGGATCACGAACGCCGACGTGCCCGAGCTGCTCAAGGGCAAGCAGATCTACACGCTGGATCTGGCTGCCCTCGTCGCGGGCTCGAAGTACCGGGGCGAGTTCGAGGAGCGCCTGAAGAAGGTGATGAAGGAGATCACCCAGCGCGGCGACATCATCCTGTTCATCGACGAGCTCCACAACCTCGTCGGCGCAGGTGCCGCGGAGGGCGCGATCGACGCAGCCTCGATCCTCAAGCCGGCCCTCGCACGCGGGGAGCTGCAGACCATCGGCGCCACCACGCTCGACGAGTACCGCAAGTACCTCGAGCGCGACAGCGCCCTGGAGCGCCGCTTCCAGCAGATCCGCGTGGACCAGCCGTCGACGGACGAGACGGTGCAGATCCTCAAGGGCCTGCGCGACCGCTACGAGCAGCACCACAAGGTGCAGATCACCGACGAGGCCCTCGAGGCCGCGGCGGAGCTCGCCGACCGCTACATCTCCGACCGGTTCCTGCCCGACAAGGCCATCGACCTCATCGACGAGGCCGCGTCGCGCATGCGCATCAAGTCGATGACGTCCCCGCCCGTGTACCGGGAGCTCGAGGACGAGATCGAGGAGACGCGGCGTGCGAAGGAGGCCGCGATCGAGGCGCAGGAGTTCGAGAAGGCCGCGAACCTCCGCGACAAGGAGCGGCGGCTCACGAACCGCAAGCGCGAGCTCGAGGAGCAGTGGGAGGCCGGCGAGGGTGACTCCGAGCGGCCGTCCATCGGTGAGGAGGAGATCGCCGACATCGTCTCGATGTGGACCGGGATCCCCGTGTTCAAGCTCACCGAGGCGGAGACGGCGAAGCTCATGCGCATGGAGGAAGAGCTCCACAAGCGCGTCATCGGGCAGCACGCGGCCGTCGAGGTCATCTCGAAGGCGATCCGCCGGTCCCGCGCCGGTCTGAAGGACCCGAAGAGGCCCACGGGCTCCTTCGTGTTCCTCGGCCCGTCCGGTGTCGGCAAGACCGAGCTGGCCCGCACGCTCGCCGAGTTCCTGTTCGGGGACGAGGACGCGATGGTGCGCATCGACATGTCGGAGTACATGGAGAAGCACGCCGTGTCCCGGCTCGTCGGCTCGCCTCCGGGCTACATCGGCTACGACGAGGGCGGTCAGCTGACCGAGGCGGTCCGGCGCAAGCCGTACTGCGTGCTCCTCCTCGACGAGATCGAGAAGGCGCACCCGGATGTCTTCAACATCCTGCTCCAGATCCTGGAGGACGGCCGTCTGACCGACGCCCAGGGGCGCACGGTCGACTTCCGCCACGCCATCGTGATCATGACGTCGAACATCGGCGCGTCCGAGATCGCTCGGAACACGCCGCTGGGCTTCTCGGTCTCCGAGGACGAGACCGGGATCACCTACGACGACATGAAGACGCGGATCATGGGCGAGCTGAAGAAGGTGTTCCGCCCCGAGTTCCTGAACCGCATCGACGACGTCATCGTGTTCCACAAGCTGCAGAAGGACGAGATCAAGGAGATCGTCGAACTCCTGCTGCGGCGCATCCGCAAGTCCATGGCGGAGCGCGAGCTCCAGCTGGAGCTGTCGGAGGACGCGAAGGACTTCCTCGTCGAGAAGGGCTGGGACCCGGCGATGGGTGCCCGACCGCTGCGTCGCGCGATCCAGCGCTACATCGAGGACCCGCTGGCCGACTTCGTGCTCCGTTCGGAGCTCGAGGCGGGGGCGACGGTGCTCGTGGAGCACGATCCGCACGCGGGCCCTGGCGACGACGCCGAGGCCGAGGTCAAGCTGTCGATCATCAAGCCCGAGCGCAAGCCCGTCGGGGTGGGCGCCGAGGGCGAGCCCTCCGACGAGGGCGCCGAGCCGGCAGGCGACGAGCCGGCGGCGCAGGAGTAGGGCTCAACGACAAGCAGTCGTGACGCGGGGCGGCCTCAGGGCCGCCCCGTCGTCGTCGTCACCGCGGCCAGGCCGGTGATGAAGAGCTCCAGCGCGAAGGCGAAGCGGACCTCGCCCTCGTCCTCGCCGCCGCCGCCGATCTCCTCGGACAGCGCCGCGACGTGCGGGAAGCGGTCGGCGGGCATCGAGCCCCAGTACTCGTGGAGGCGCTCGAAGTAGTCCGGCTGCTCCTGGAGCCGGCGCGCGAAGAGGCTGCCCTCGTAGACGTCGTTGACGACGAGCTGGGGCAGCAGGTCGATGACCATCGCCGCGTGCCTGCGGTCGACGCCCCCCGCGAGGAGGACGGCGAGGAGCCGGTCGGCGAAGCGCATCGCATGCTCGCCCGTGGGGATGTTCGCGAGTGCCGCGCCCGCGAGGTCGCGATGGGGGAGGAGCGCGTCGCGCATCGAGTACGCGACCTCGCTGACCTGCTCCTGCCAGCGCTCGGGCTCGGGATCGGGGATGACGATGTCGGCCGCCGCGCGCTCGAGCAGCAGCATGAGCAGCTCGTCGCGGCCGGAGACGTGCGCGTAGAGCGACGCGGGCCCGGTGCCGAGGCGGTCGGCGAGGCGGCGCATGCTCAGGCCGTCCAGGCCCTCCTCGTCCACGATCGCCATCGCGGTGTCGACGATGAGGTCGCGGTTGAGCGTCCGGCGCTGCCGGGGCGCACGCGCGGACGACCACGGTGGAGTCGGCAGGGACTCACTTGACACGAACACCATTCTAGCGCTAGAACAGTGTTCGTCATGTCGAACACTGTTCCAACATCTGCCGTCGCGAGCGTGCGTGCGTCCGCCGCCCCCGCGACCACCACCAACCGCTGGCTCGTCCTCGCCGTGATCCTCGCGGCCGAGTGCATGGACCTGCTGGACGGCACGATCGTCAACGTCGCGTCGCCGTCGATCCGTGCCGAGCTCGGCACGAGCCTCACCGACCTGCAGTGGATCGTCGGCGGCTACGCCCTGACCTTCGCCGTCTGCCTCGTCGTCGGCGGCCGCCTCGGCGACCTCTACGGCCGGCGCCGCCTCTTCCTCATCGGCATCGCCGGGTTCACGCTCGCCTCGGTGCTCTGCGGCGTGGCCGCCTCGGCCGGCGAGCTCATCGCCTTCCGGCTGCTGCAGGGCGGCTTCGCCGCGGTCATGATCCCGCAGGGCTTCGGGATCGTCCGCGCGTCGTTCCCGAAGGAGGAGATCGCCAAGGCCTTCGGGATGTTCGGTCCCGTCATCGGCGGGGCGGCCGTGCTCGGCCCGATCATCGGCGGCGCGCTCGTCGACGGCGACCTCTTCGGTCTCGGCTGGCGCGCGATCTTCCTCGTCAACGTGCCCGTCGGCATCGTCGCGTTCGTCGCCGCGCTGCGCCTGCTGCCCGAGTCGCGCCTGAAGGACGCGCCGTCGCTCGACGTGGTCGGTGCGATCCTCGTGACCGGCGCCTGCACGCTGCTGATCCTGCCGCTCATCCAGGGCCGCGAGGCGGGCTGGCCGGCGTGGACGTTCGTGTCGATGGCCGCCAGCGTCGTCGCCTTCGGGGCCTTCGCGTGGCACGAGGCGCGCCGTGAACGCACCGGCCGCTCCTCGCTCGTGGAGACGAGCCTGCTGCGCACCCGCGCGTACTCCGTGGGCGTCGTCGTCGCGCTCGTGTTCTTCGCGGGGATGATCGGGCTCATGCTCACGATGTCGCTGTACCTGCAGCTCGGCCAGGGCTTCAGCGCGATCCACACCGGCCTGACCTTCGCGCCGTGGGCGATCGGGACCGCCATCGGCGCCGGCGTCGGCGCAGGCGCGCTGGGCCCGAAGATCGGGCGGCCCGTGCTGCACGTCGGGCTCGTCGTCATGGCCGTCGGCGTCGCCGGGACGCTGCTCGTCGTGCACGGCGCGGGCGACGCCGGCGTCAGCTCCTGGGCGCTCGCGGGCCCGCAGCTCCTCGCGGGCATCGGCATGGGCGCGGTGCTGGCCCCGCTGTTCGGCTTCGTGCTGGCGGGCGTCCGCGACCACGAGGTCGGCTCGGCCTCCGGCGTGCTGAACGCCGTCCAGCAGCTCGCGGGCGCGCTCGGCATCGCCGTGATCGGGACGATCTTCTTCTCGGTCGCCACGAAGCACGGCATGACGGCGGCGTTCGAGGACGCGCTGTGGATCGAGCTCGGGCTGCTCGTCGTGGCCGCCGTGCTCGTCGCGGCGCTGCCCATGCGGATGCGCCCGGAGGAGGACCTCTTCGCCTGATCGCCGCGGCGGCGCCATCGACACGATGGCGCCGCCGTTTCGCCACCGGGCCAAGGGCTGTCAGGGGGCGGACCAGGGAGACTGGGCGACGTGAGCATCCGCGTCGCCCTCGAGCACAAGACCTCCTACACGTTCGACCGCCAGGTCGCGCTCGGGCCGCACACGGTGCGCCTGCGCCCGGCGCCGCACTGCCGCACGCCCATCCTGGCCTACTCGCTGCGGGTGACGCCGGAGGACCGCTTCCTGTCCTGGCAGCAGGATCCGTCGGGCAACCACATCGCCCGGCTCGTGTTCCCGGAGCCCGCCGACGCGCTCACCGTCACCGTCGATCTCGTCGCCGACATGACGGTCATCAACCCGTTCGACTTCTTCGTCGACGAGTCGGCCGAGACGTGGCCGCTGCGCTACGACCCCGACCTCGAGCGCGAGCTCGCCGCGTTCCTGGAACCCGAGGACGGCGGCCCGATGCTCGACGCCTGGGTCGCCGCGGTGCCGCGGCGCCGCGAGGGGATCATCGACTTCCTCGTCGACCTCAACCGCCGCGTGCTGGGGAGCGTGGCCTACTCGCTGCGCATGGAGCCCGGCGTCCAGCCGCCGGACGAGACGCTGCGCCGCGGCATCGGCTCCTGCCGCGACAGCGCGTGGCTGCTCGTGCAGATCCTGCGCAGGCTGGGCGTCGCCGCGCGCTTCGCGTCCGGCTACCTCGTCCAGCTCGTGCCCGACGGCCAGGAGGGCGTGGACTTCACCGACCTGCACGCCTGGACGGAGGCGTACGTCCCCGGCGCCGGCTGGGTCGGGCTGGACGCGACCTCGGGGCTGCTGGCCGGGGAGGGCCACATCCCACTGGCGTGCGCGTCGCGCATCGCGGCCGCCGCGCCGATCTCCGGGTCCATCGAGGCCGGGGCGCAGGCGCACTTCACGTACGCCAACTCGGTGCGGCGCCTGCACGAGGATCCGCGCGTCACCGCGCCCTACGACGAGCAGCCTGGGCGCGCGTCGAGGCGCTCGGCGCGACGGTCGACGACGCGCTGCGCGAGGGCGACGTCCGGCTCACGATGGGCGGCGAGCCGACGTTCGTCGCGACGGAGGGCTCCGACGAGCCGGAGTGGAGCATCGCGGCCGACGGGCCGACGAAGCGCGGTCTCGCCGAGCGGCTGACCGACGAGCTGGCCGAGGCGTTCGCGCCGGGCGCCCTGCTCATGCACGGCCAGGGGAAGTGGTATCCCGGCGAGCCGCTGCCGCGTTGGCAGATCGCGGTGCACTGGCGCACGGACGGCGTCCCCGTCTGGCACGACCGCGCACTGCTCGCGGAGCCTGCGGCCTCCGGTGGGTCGAGCCGGGCGGACGCGACGGCGCTCGCCACCGCCTTGGTCGCGGCGCTCGGACTGCCCGCCGACGCGGCGCTCGCCGCGTACGAGGACCCGATGGCGGCGGCGTGGAACGAGGCGCGCCTGCCCGGCGACGACGCGCCGCCCGAGCCGGACGGCGACCCCGGCGACGCCGTCGGCTGGGTCGTCCCGCTGCGGGCGGGCGAGGCGGGCTGGGAGACCGGGGCGTGGCATCTGCGCCGCGGCCGGCTGTTCCTCATCCCCGGCGACTCGCCGGTCGGGATGCGGCTGCCGCTCGACGCGCTGACCTGGCGGCCGGGCGAGCCCGACCCCGAGCCGCTCATCACCGCGCTCTGCGTGCAGGAGCGCGACGGGCACGTCTGCGTGTTCCTGCCGCCGCTGGAGGAGACGGACGACGCGCTGGCGCTCGTCGGCATCCTGGAGCACTGCGCCGCCGAGCTGCGCCTGCCGGTCGTCGTCGAGGGCTACGGCCCGCCCGGCGAGGACCGCACCGGCCGCTTCGACGTCACGCCCGACCCCGGCGTCATCGAGGTCAACATCCACCCGAGCGCATCGTGGGCGGAGCTCGACGAGCGCACGACGACGCTGTTCGACGCCGCGACGCGGGTCGGCCTCAGCGCGGAGAAGTTCGCGCTCGACGGCCTGCACACGGGCACGGGCGGCGGCAACCACATCACGCTGGGTGGCCGGACGGCCGCCGACAGCCCGTTCCTTCGCCGCCCGGACCTCCTGCGCAGCCTCGTCACGTTCTGGCAGCACCACCCGGCGCTCTCCTACCTGTTCTCCGGGCGCTTCGTGGGCCCGACGAGCCAGGCGCCGCGCGTCGACGAGGGCCGCGACGACAGCCTCTACGAGCTGGAGATCGCGTTCGCCGAGCTCGACCGTCTCGAGGCCGAGGGGACCCCGCGCCTGCCGTGGCAGGTCGACCGCCTGCTGCGCAACCTCCTCGTCGACCTCACCGGCAACACGCACCGGGCGGAGTTCTGCATCGACAAGCTCTTCAGCCCCGACCACGAGCGCGGGCGCCTCGGCGTCGTCGAACTGCGCGCGTTCGAGATGCCGCCGCACCCGCGGATGGCGCTCGTGCAGGCGCTGCTCGTGCGGGCGCTCGTCGCGCGCTGCTGGCGCGACCCGTATCGCGGGCCGCTCGAGCGCTGGGGCACCGAGCTGCACGACCGCTTCATGCTGCCGTGGTGGATCGCCGCGGACGTCGCCGACGTCGCGCGCGACCTGCGCGAGCACGGCTTCCCGTTCGACGCGGCCTGGCTGGACCCGTTCCTCGAGTTCCGCTTCCCGCGCCTGGGCGTGTCGCACGTCGACGGGGTCACGATCGAGCTGCGCCAGGCGATCGAGCCCTGGCACGTGCTCGGGGAGGAGTCGGGCAGCGCGACCGCCCGCTACGTCGACTCGTCGGTCGAGCGGCTGCAGATCCGGGTCGACGGCCTGACGTCGTCGCGGCACGCGGTCACCTGCAACAACCGCCTCGTGCCGCTGCAGCCGACGGAGACGCCGGGGACGTTCGTGGCCGGCGTCCGCTTCCGCGCGTGGCAGCCACCCTCCGCATTGCATCCGACGATTGGTGTTCACTCCCCACTGGTGTTCGACGTGGTGGATCGCTGGAGCTCCAGAGCGCTCGGCGGGTGCACGTACCACGTCGTCCATCCCGGCGGCCGGGCGTACGAGACCCTGCCGGTGAACGCGGGCGAGGCCGAGGCGCGCCGCGCGAGTCGCTTCGAGGCGCACGGTCACACGCCGGGCCAGGTCGAGATCCCGCAGCAGCAGGGCCCCGGCGAGCATCCCCGGACACTGGACCTCCGGCGCCCGTGACCACGACGGAGGACGTCAGCGAGGCGCTCGCGGGGCTGGGCGTCGAGGAGCTGCGCCGCCGCCAGGGCGAGGCGACCCGCCTCCTCGACCAGGACGGCGTCGTCTACCGCGAGGCGACCGGGCCCCGGGGTGGGCGGAGGCGATGGCGGTTGGACCCGATGCCCGTCGTGCTGGACTCGCACGAGTGGGCGGAGATCGAGGGCGGGATCATCGAGCGCGCGGAGCTGCTCGACCTCGTCCTCACCGACCTCTACGGGCCGCGCGAGCTGCTGCGCCGGCGCCTCATCCCGCCCGAGGTCGTCTTCGGGCATCCCGGCTTCCTGCACGCGTGCGACGGCATCCGCCTGCCGGGCGAGCACCAGCTCTTCAACTACGCAGCCGACCTCGGGCGCTGCGAGGACGGCCGGCTCGTCGTCCTCGCGGACCGCACGCAGGCGCCCTCCGGCTCGGGCTACGCGATGGAGAACCGGCTCGTCTGCCAGCGCGTGCTGCCGACGCTCTACCGCGACGCCGGTGTGCACCGACTGGCGCCGTTCTTCCGCTGGCTGCGCTCGGCGCTGCAGGCCGTCGCGCCCGCCGACGTCGAGGACCCGCGCATCGTCGTCCTCAGCCCCGGCCCCTACAACGAGACGGCGTTCGAGCACGCCGTGCTGGCCTCCACGCTCGGGTATCCGCTCGTGGAGGGCTCCGACCTCACCGTCCGCGGCGGGTCGGTCTGGATGCGCTCGCTCGGCCAGCGCGAGCCCGTCCACGTGATCCTGCGCCGCGTCGACGACACCTTCTGCGACCCGCTCGAGCTCAACCCGGAGTCCCAGCTCGGCGTCACCGGTCTCGTGCAGGCGACCCGTTCGGGCACCGTGTCGGTGGTCAACGCGCTCGGCTCCGGCGTGCTGGAGAACCCGGCGCTGGCGGCCTTCGAGGAGGCCGTCGCCCGGCACCTCCTCGGCCGCCCGCTGCGCCTGCCGGCGGTGCCGAGCTGGTGGTGTGGCGACCCGGCGGCGCGCGCGTACGTCCTCGAGCATCTCTCCGAGCTCGTGCTGCGCCCCACGTCGCCGATCGGGGGCAACGGGTCGGTGTTCGGCTGGGAGGCGTCCTCCGGCGAGCTGGAGGCGCTCCGCGCCCGCATCGAGGCCCGGCCCGCGGACTGGGTCGGTCAGGCGGCCGCGACGACCGAGAGCGCGCCGACGCTCACCGGCGACGGCATCGAGCTGCGCCGCAGCGTGCTGCGCGCGTTCGCGATCCCGCGCGGGTCGTCCTACGTCGTCATGCCCGGCGGGCTGACGCGCGTTGCATCCGACGGCGGCCGCGGGCGCATCTCCGCGACGGCCGGCGCGGTGAGCAAGGACACCTGGGTCCTCGCGTCCGAGCCCGAGCGCCCGACGGGCTTCTGGCTGCAGAGCGGGCCGGCCACCCCGGGGCTCGGTCCCGGCGCGCTCATCCCCTCTCGCGTCGCGGAGAACCTCTGGTGGCTCGGGCGCTACGCGGAGCGCGCGGAGGCGGTCACGCGGCTCCTGCGGGTCGTCCTGGACCGGCGCAACGAGTTCGAGGCGGCGACGAGCGAGGCCGGCGTGTCGGCGCTGCGCGTCCTGCTGGCGGCGACGACGCGCGTCACGGCGACGCAGCCCGGGTTCACCGGCGACGACGGCCCGATGCGCCTCGCTGCGCCCGGCGACGAGCTGCGCTCGCTCATCGTCGACGACGCGCGCCCGGGCACGCTGGCCCACGCCACGCGCGGTCTCGTCACCGCGGCCGAGGCGGTGCGCGACCAGCTCTCGCGCGACACGTGGCTCGTCGTGGGGAACCTCGACCGCGTGCTCGTCGGCGACCTCGGCGAGCCGCAGGCCGCGCTCGCGGAGATCATGCAGAGCCTCCTGGCGCTGAGCGGCCTGTTCGGGGAGAGCATGGAGCGCGACCTCGGCTGGCGCCACATGGACGCCGGGCGCCGCCTGGAGCGCAGCCTGCAGGTGCTGGCGCTGCTGCGCGCGACGGTCGGCGAGGCGCACGACACGGCGACCGAC
Organism: uncultured Solirubrobacterales bacterium; assembly: GCA_963757125.1. Taxonomy (GTDB): domain Bacteria; phylum Actinomycetota; class Thermoleophilia; order Solirubrobacterales; family Solirubrobacteraceae; genus CAVVSD01. Next base: position 123,946 of record CAVWQP010000002.1, read on the forward strand.
AGCCTGCTGCTGGAGTCCGTCCTCGTCGCGGCCGAGAGCATCATCACCTACCGCCGTCGATACCGGTCCCAGGCGCAGCTGGAGACGCTCCTGGACCTGCTGCTCGTCGACGAGGACAACCCCCGCTCGGTCGGGCACGGGCTCGCGCGCCTGGCCGACGACCTCGACGCGATGCCGCCCGGCGCCGACGGCCGGCTGCGCGAGGACCAGCGCCGCCTCCTCCGCGTCTCGACGGCTCTGCGGCTCTCCGAGACCGCCTCGCTCGCCGAGACCGACGACCACGGCCGCCGCCACGCGCTGGAGGCGCTGCTGGCCGAGCTCGCCGACGGGCTGCTGCTGACAGCGGAGGCCGTCGAGCGCGTCCACGTCATCCACCGGCTGCCGCAGCGCTCGCTGCCGACGACGTGACGACCTACCGCGTCACCCACCGGACGGAGTACGAGTACGAGGAGGACGTGGCGGCGAGCCACAGCCGCCTGCACCTCCTGCCGCGCGACGGCCCGGGCCAGACGTGCGTCAGCACGGAGATCGCCTCGCTGCCGCTCGCGGGCGACTACTCCGAGCACACCGACTTCTTCGGCAACCGCGTCGGCTACCTCGCCATCCACGAGACCCACCGCACGCTCGACATCACCGCCACGAGCGTCGTCGAGGTCGACGACGGCGCGCAGGAGCCGTCGCTCTTCGGCGAGCGCCCGTGGGAGGCGGTCCGCGACGCGGTGTGGCGCGACGGCCGCCCCGACGCGGTCGACGCGATGCCCTTCGCGCTGGACTCGCCGCTCGTCGCGGCGTCCGACGCGCTGCGCGCCTACGCCGCGCCCTCCTTCCCGCCCGGTCGGGCGCTGCTGGACGCGGTCATCGACCTCTCGTCGCGCATCAACGCGGAGTTCGCCTACGAGCCGGGCGCGACCGAGGTCGGCACGACGCTGGAGGACGTGCTCGTCGAGCGCAAGGGGGTCTGCCAGGACTTCGCGCACGTCGGCATCGGATGCCTGCGCTCGCTCGGCCTCCCCGCCCGCTACGTGAGCGGCTACCTGGAGACCGACCCGCCGCCGGGCCGACCGAAGCTGGTCGGCAGGGACGTCTCGCACGCGTGGTTCTCGGTGCTCGTCCCCGAGGCCGGCTGGCTCGACGTCGACCCGACGAACGACCAGCTCGTCAACAGCCGCTACGTCGTCGCCGCGTTCGGGCGCGACTACCGCGACGTGCCGCCGATCAGCGGCGTGATCTACACCGAGGGCTCGAGCAGCACGTTGACGGTGAAGGTCGACGTCTCCGTGGTATGACCGCGGGGTGCGCGCCTTCGTCTGTGACCACTGCGGCCTGCTGCTCTTCTTCGAGAACACGCTGTGCCTGCGCTGCGGGACCCCGCAGGGCTTCGTGCCCTCCCGGCTCGACCTCGCCACCCTCGAGCCGGGGTCGGACGACGAGCGCGAGCTCCGCCGCTGCGCCAACCAGCAGCTCGCGGAGTGCAACTGGATGCTCGAGCCCGGCGAGCCGGGCCCGCTCTGCCTCTCCTGCCGCCTGACCCGGACGCGCCCCAACGACGCCGACCTCGCCGGCCTTGCCGGCTTCGCGAAGACCGAGGGAGCCAAGCGGCGCGTCCTGGCCGTGCTCATGGACATCGGGCTCCCGGTCCGCGAGGGAGAGCTCATCTTCGACCTGCTGTCGAGCACCTGGGAGCCGGTCGTGACCGGGCACGCGGACGGCGTCATCACGATCGACCTCGCGGAGGCCGACGACGCGATCCGCGCCCAGCGACGCGCCCAGCTCGGCGAGCCGTATCGCACGATGGTCGGCCACATCCGCCACGAGCTCGGCCACTACTACGAGCCCATCCTGGTCGACGAGACCGGCGCGCGCGATGCGTTCCGCGCCCTGTTCGGCGACGAGCGCGAGGACTACCAGGAGGCGATGGACCGCCACTACGCGCAGGGCGCGCCGCCCGACTGGGAGCAGGGCCACGTCAGCGCCTACGCGACGATGCACCCGTGGGAGGACTGGGCCGAGACGTTCTCGCACTACCTGCACATCCGGTCGACGAAGCAGACCGCGGGCGCCTTCGGCATCCTCGTCACCGGGCCGCCGGAGGCGAACGACCCCGGCCTCATGGCGGTGCCGCAGGAGGACCACGGCGACGAGTCCTTCGCCGAGATCATCGACAACTGGCTGCCGCTGACCTACGCGCTCAACGCCGTGAACCGCTCCATGGGCCTCCAGGACCTCTACCCCTTCATCCTCGGGCCGAAGGTCATCCAGAAGCTGTCGTTCATCCACGGCAGGGTCGCCGCGCTCTGATGCTGGTGCCGATGCGCCTGGCGCCGGGGATCGCCGACGGCTCGGTGACCGTCCTGCTGCGGCGCTGGAAGCGCCGGCAGGCGATCGCGGGCCACCGCTACCGGACGACCGCGGGCATCCTCGAGGTCGACGAGGTGCAGCTCATCGACGCCGCCGACATCACCGAGGCGGACGCGCGGGCCGCGGGCGCGCCCGACCTCGCGACGGCGATCGGCGAGCTGCGCGGGACCGACGACCTGCCGGTGACGCGGGTGCGCTTCCACGTCGTCCACGACCCCGACCCGCGCGCCGTCCTCGCCGCCGCCGACGTGCTCACCGACGACGACGTCGCGGACATCGGCCGGCGTCTCGAGCGGATGGACCGCGCAGCCGCGCACGGGCCGTGGACGCTCGCGGCGCTGCAGGCCATCGCGGCGCGCCCGGAGGTGCGGGCGGGCGACCTCGCCGAGGCTGCCGGCCGCGAGCGCCTGGAGTTCAAGCGCGACATCCGCAAGCTCAAGGCCCTCGGCCTCACGCTGAGCTTCCCCATCGGCTACCGGCTCTCCGCCCGCGGCGAGGCGTATCTCGCGAGGCGCGGATGACCGGCGCGGCCCTGGGCGTGGATGTCGGGGGGACGTTCACCGATCTCGCCGCGCTCGTCGACGGGCGCGTCGTGACCGCCAAGGTCCCGTCGACGCCCGAGGACCAGTCCGAGGGCGTCATGGCGGTCGTCGGGGCCGCCGACCTGGGGGAGATCGCGGCGTTCGCGCACGGGATGACCGTGGCGACCAACGCGCTCCTGGAGCGCCAGGGCGCGCGCACGGCGCTCGTCACGACGGAGGGCTTCCGCGACGTCCTGGAGATCGGCCGCCAGGCCCGGCCGCACCTCTACGACCTCGCGCGCCGCCGCCCGCCCGCGCTCGTTCCCCGCGATCTGCGCTTCTGCGTGCGCGAGCGGATGGGGCCCGACGGCGAGCTGGAGCCGCTCGACGAGGACTCGCTGGCCGAGGTCGTCGAGGCGCTGCAGGAGGCGGAGGTCGAGGCCGTGGCGGTCTGCCTCCTGTTCTCCTTCCTGCATCCGGAGCACGAGGAGCGCGTCGGCGAGGCGGTCCGCGAGGCGCTGCCCGACGCCCACGTCTCGCTCTCCAGCGCGGTGCTTCCGGAGATGCGCGAGTACGAGCGCATGAGCACGACGGTGGCCGACGCGTACCTCGCGCCGCGCCTGGCGTCCTATCTGCGCGCGCTCGCCGAGCGGACCGGCGAGGCCGGGCTGCCCGCCCCTCGCGTCATGCAGTCCTCGGGCGGCGTGGTGGACCTCGAGGACGCCGCCGACCGCGCGGCCAGCTGCGTCCTCTCGGGCCCGGCGGGCGGCGTCGTCGGCGCCGCCTACGCGGGCGCCGCGAGCGGCTACGAGGACCTCCTGACCTTCGACATGGGAGGCACGAGCACCGACGTCGCGCCGATCGTCGGCGGCGAGGTGCAGACGACCACGGGGGCGGTCGTCGCCGGGGTGCCGATCCGCCACCCGACGGTCGACGTCCACACCGTGTCCGCCGGCGGCGGCTCGATCGCCTCGGCCGACAGCGGCGGCGCGCTGCGCGTCGGTCCGCGCTCCGCGGGCGCCGACCCCGGTCCCGCCGCCTATGGCAAGGGCGGCGAGGAGCCGACGGTGACCGACGCGAACCTCCTGCTCGGCTACCTGCGCGACGGCGCGGAGCTCGGCGGCGGGGAGGTCGTCCTCGACCGCGGGAAGGCGGAGGAGGCGCTCGGCGCGCTGGGCTCCGAGCTGGGGCTGGACGCGATGGGGACGGCGCTCGGCGTCGTGGAGGTCGCCAACGCGGAGATGGTGCGCGCACTGCGCGTCATCAGCGTGGAGCGCGGCCTGGACCCGCGCGAGTTCGCGCTCGTCGCCTTCGGCGGCGCGGGCCCGCTGCACGCCTGCGCGCTCGCGGAGGAGCTCGCGATCGAGACCGTCCTCGTGCCGCGCGCCAGCGGCGTCCTCAGCGCCCTCGGGCTGGCGATCAGCGACATCCGCCGCGACCTCGTCGCGCCCCACCCGGCGGCGCTCGACGGCATCGACCGCGACGCCGTGGAGGAGACGTTCCGCGGCCTGGAGGAGCAGGCGCCGGAGGACGCGACCTGCACCCGCGCGGCGGACGTCCGCTACCGGCGCCAGTCCTTCGAGCTGACGGTGCCCGCCGGCGAGTGGGACGACCTCGCCGAGCGCTTCCACGCCGACCACGAGCGCCGTCACGGCTACGCGATGCCCGACGAGCCCGTCGACGTCGTCTCGCTGCGCGTCACCGCGACGGTGGAGGTCGAGACGCCCGACCTGGAGGAGGAGCCCGGCAGCGGCGCGGAGCCGGGCGACGAGCGCGAGGCGCGCTTCGGCGAGGAGACCGCGACGGTGCCGGTCTACGACCGCGGCGAGCTCGGCGCGGGCGACGAGCTCGAGGGCCCGGCGATCGTCGAGCTGGCCGAAGCAACCTGCGTCGTGCGGCCCGGGTGGCAGGGGCGCATCGACGACACCGGCACGCTGGTGCTCACGCGATGACCGACATGGACCCCGTCACCCTGTCGGTCCTCTCCAGCGCGCTCAGCGGCATCGCGGAGGAGATGGGCGCGCTGCTCATCCGCGCGTCGTACTCGTCGAACATCAAGGAGCGGCGCGACTGCTCGGCCGCGCTGTTCGATGCCGACGGCCGGATGGTCGCCCAGGCCGAGCACATCCCGGTGCACCTCGGGGCGATGCCCGAGGCTGTCGAGGCCGTCCGCGAGCGCAAACCGCAGCCGGGCGACGTCTTCATGCTCAACGACCCGTTCCGCGGCGGGACGCACCTCCCCGACATCACACTCGTCTCGCCGCTGGACGTCGAGGGCGAGGTCATCGGGTTCGCGGTCACGCGCGCCCACCACTCCGACGTGGGCGGGATGAGCCCGGGCTCCATGCCGGCCGGGTCGACCTCGATCTACCAGGAGGGGATCGTGCTGCCGCCCGTGCGGCTCGTGCGCGAGGGCGAGGTCGTCGACGACGTCCTCGACCTCCTGCTGGCCAACGTCCGCACCCCGGACGTCCGGCGCGGGGACCTGCGCGCGCAGCTGGCGGCGAACGCCCGGGCGCAGGAGCGACTGGACGAGCTGCTGGAGCGCCGCGGCCGCGACACCGTGCTGGCCGCGTTCGACGAGGTCCTGCGCCACGCGGAGCGCCGGGCGCGCGAGACGATCGCCGGGCTGCCCGACGGGACGTACGAGGCGAGCTCGGAGCTCGAGGGCGACGGCGTGACGGAGGACGACGTGCCGATCGTCGTCGCGGTCACGATCGACGGCGACGAGCTCGTCATCGACTTCGAGGGCACCTCGGCGGCGGTGGCCGGCAACGTGAACTGCCCGCTGGCCGTGACCCGATCGGCCTGCTACTTCGCGCTGCGCGTGCTGCTCGACCCCGACGTCCCGGCCAACGCCGGCGCCTACGCGCCGGTGCGCGTCGAGGCGCCCGAGGGATCGCTCGTCGACGCCCGCAGCCCCTCGGCGGTCGTCGCCGGCAACGTCGAGACGAGCCAGCGCCTCGCCGACACCGTCCTGCTCGCGCTCGCCCAGGCCGTCGACGACCTGCCCGCGCAGGGCCAGGGGACTATGAACAACCTCGTCATCGGCGGCGAGGGCTGGACGTACTACGAGACGATCGGCGGCGGTCAGGGCGCGTCGCCGGGCGACGACGGGGACTCCGGCGTGCACGTCGGGATGACGAACACGCTCAACACGCCGGTCGAGGCGCTCGAGCTGGAGTTCCCGATGCGGGTGGAGCGCTACGAGCTGGCCGCCGGCTCGGGCGGGGAGGGCGAGCATCGCGGCGGCGACGGGATCGTCCGCGCGATCCGCGTGCTCGAGCCCGCGACCGTCTCGCTGCTGACCGACCGCCGCGCACACGCCCCGCAGGGCGCGGCCGGCGGGTCGGAGGGCGCCACGGGCGAGAACCGCATCGACGACGAGACCGTCCCGGCCAAGACCGGCCGGGCGCTGGAGGCCGACAGCGTCGTCACCGTCGTGACGCCCGGCGGGGGCGGCTGGGGCGTCAGCGAAGCCTGATCGCGACCTCGCGGCCCGTCGAGGAGGCGAGGTTGCCGTCGGTGATCCGGACGTAGACGCGGTACGTGCCGCTGTGGCGGACGCGGACGCGCAGCTCGTAGCGCGAGGAGCTGGCACTGGCGTGCCGGGTGATCGAGCCCCCGACCGTCACCCACCGGCTGCCCGAGCGGCGCTGGACGGCGAACTGCGCGCCGTCGCGGCCGGGCCGGACGTGGCCCGAGAACCGCGTGCTGCGCACGCCGTCGGCCTGGCGCTGCCCGACCTGCACGTTCGTGGAGACGCGCACGGCGACCGGCAGGGTGAGGATCGCGCTGGCGGTCCCGGGGCTCGTCGTGAGGCGCGCCTGGTACTGCGTCGTGACGGCCGGCGGCGGGATCGGGAGCGCGAAGCCGCCCGCGGCGTTCGTGACGACGGGAGCGCCGATCGGCACGAGGCCGCCGGTGTAGGGGAAGGGGTTCTGGAAGATCTGGACCGGCCGGCCGCCGTTGCCCGTGCCGGTGAGGATCCCGGCGAGCGTCGCCGGGGAGCCGGCGGGGACGGGGTTCGGGGCGGAGTTCAGCGACAGGCCGAGCGGCGCGCGCTGGGTGCGGACGGTGCGCCGGCTGCCGCGGGTCGTCCCGTCGCTGCTGCGGGCCACGAGGCGGTAGCTGATGACCGTGTTGGCCGGGAGCCCGGCCGCGCTGCCCGCCGCGGTCACGGCGCTGCTGCCCGACCCGGCGCCCAGGGACGTCGTGCGCGAGCCGAAGGACGCCGTGAGGCCGTACTCGAACCAGTAGGTCGTCGGGTGGCCGTTGGGGTCGACGCTGCCGGTGAACGTCGCGGTGCTCGGCGTCACGGCGGCGCCGCCGGTGGAGACCGCGGGCGCGGCGGCCGAGGCGGCGGGGGCGGCGACGGCGAGGACCGCGAGGGCGGCCGCGAAGGTGAGGGCGTGCGTGCGCATCGCACAGTGAACCCTCAGGGCGGGCCGCGGTTGCGGCTAGCGTCCTCCCGATGTCCTCCGACGGCCACCGTCCCGCCACCCGCGTCGTCCACGCCGGACAGCCGGCGGCGACCCCAGGGGAGCCGCTGCTGCCAGGCCCCGTGTTCGCGGCGCCGTTCCACCTGCCCGGCGACGTCGACAGCGCCCCGTACGGCTACGGCCGCTACGGCAACCCGACCTTCACGAACTACGAGGCGGCGATCGGCGAGCTGGAGCGTGGCACGGCGACGCTCTTCTCGTCGGGCATGGCGGCCTCGGCGGCGGTGCTCGTGGCCCTCACCCGGCCCGGCGACGTCGTCGTGGTCCCCGACGACTGCTACGGCGCGGTGCGGGTGCTGTGCGACGAGCACCTGGCCACGCGCGGCGTCGAGATCAGGCTCGTGCCGACCGAGCAGATCCTGATGGAGGAGGCCGCGGAGGGCGCGCGCGTGGTCTGGGCCGAGACGCCCAGCAACCCGGCCCTCGACGTCCTCGACATCGAGGCGCTCGCCCGGGCGACCCGGCTTGCGGGCGCGCTCCTGGCGGTCGACTCGACGCTCGCGACGCCGCTCGCGCTGCGCCCGCTGGAGCTGGGCGCGGACCTCGTCGTCTGCAGCGACTCCAAGGCGATGACCGGCCACGGCGACCTCATCATGGGCCACGTCGCCGCCGCCGATCCGGACCTCGCGGCCGGCGTCCTGCGCTGGCGGACGCTCGCCGGCGCCGTGCCCGGCCCGATGGAGACCTGGCTCGCGCACCGCTCGCTCGCGACCCTCGACGTTCGCCTGCGGCGCCAGTCGGCCAACGCGCTGGCGATCGCCGGGCTGCTCGAGGGGCGGGCGGACGTCACGGGCGTGCGCTACCCGGGCCTCCCCGGCCACCCGGCCCACGAGCTCGCCGCGCGGCAGATGCACGGCCTGTTCGGGCCGGTCGTGTCGTTCGAGCTGGCCGGGGCCGCCGAGGCGCGGCGGTTCCTCGACGCGGCGTCGCTCGTCACGGAGGCGACGAGCTTCGGCGGCGTCCACACGCTGGCGGAGCGCCGCGCCCGATGGGGGATGGATGCGGTCTCCGAGGGCTTCATCCGCCTGAGCGCGGGCATCGAGGACCCCGACGACCTCCTCGCGGACATCGCAGGGGCGCTCGATGCGGCGGCGGGTGCCGGCTAGCTCGTGAGCTTGGAGCTGAGCGTGATCTCGTTCACGCCGGCGAGGGCGCGGGAGACGAGGCACGCCTCCTTGGCCTTCTTGGCGTAGTCGTCGAACGTCCCGGCGTCGATCCCCGGGACCTTGCCCTCGGTCGAGATCGCGATCTTCGTGATGGTCGGCACCTCGTCGACCATGTGCAGATCCACCTTCGCGGTGGTGTCGACGCTGTCGGGCGTGTGGCCGTCGCCCGCGAGCATCGCGCTGAGCTGCATGGAGTAGCAGGCGGCCTGCGCCGCGCCGATGAGCTCCTCGGGGTTGGTCCCCTCGGCCTCCTCGAAGCGGGACTTGAACGTGTACGGGCCCTCGTAGGACTTCTCTCCGACCTTCAGCGTGCCATCGCCGTTCTGGAGGTCCCCTCGCCACTGCGCACTGCCGGTTCGTGTGGGCATCTGTGTCCTCTCTGCGTCGTTCGTGTCGAGTCTGTTCCGTACCCGGGGCGGAGCATGCTCTCCCGCCGGTGCCGGGGATAGCGTGCCTCACCGATGGCAAGAGCGCACATCCAGCACATCTGCAGCGACTGCGGGCACGCGGAGCCGCGCTGGCTCGGACAGTGTCCCGGCTGCGGCGCGTGGAACACGCTCGTGGAGGAGTCGCAGCCCGTCGCGGCCGCTGCGGCGAAGCGCGGCAAGGGCACCGCGGCGCGCCCGGTGCGGCTCGCGGACGTGCGCTCCGAGCGCCTGCCGCGGCTGCCCACGGGCATCGGGGAGTTCGACCGCGTGCTCGGCGGCGGGCTCGTCCCCGGGTCGCTCGTGCTGCTCGGCGGCTCGCCCGGGATCGGCAAGTCGACCCTCACCGGGATGGCGCTCGGGCACCTCGCGGGGGCGGGGCGCTCGACGCTGTACGTGTCGGGCGAGGAGTCCCCGTCGCAGATCCGCCTGCGGGCCGAGCGCCTCGGCGAGGCCGCGCTGCAGGTGCCGGTCCTCGCGGAGACCGACCTCGCGACGGTCCTGGCGACGATGGAGGCCGAGCGGCCGGACGTCTGCGTCATCGACTCCGTGCAGACGCTGCACGCCGCCGAGCTCACCGGCGCGCCGGGCTCCGTCGGCCAGGTCCGCGAGGTCGCGTCGCGGATCATGGGCGTCGCGAAGACGACCGGCACGGCGGTGCTGCTCGTCGGGCACGTCACGAAGGAGGGCGCCCTGGCGGGCCCGCGCGTCCTCGAGCACCTCGTCGACTGCGTCCTGCAGTTCGAGGGCGAGCGCGAGCGCACGTACCGGACCGTCCGCGCGCTGAAGAACCGGTTCGGCTCCACGAATGAGACCGGGGTGTTCGAGATGCGCTCCGGCGGCCTGGTCGAGGTGCTCGACGCGAGCGCGCGCTTCGTGGGGGAGGCGACGGGCAAGCCCGGCTCGGTCGTGCTCGCCTCCATGGAGGGCACGCGGCCGCTGCTGGTGGAGGTGCAGGCGCTGGTGTCGCCGACGGAGCTCGTGCCGCCGCGCCGCGCCTGCACGGGGATCGATCGCAACCGCCTCGCCCTCGTGCTCGCCGTCCTCGGCCGCCACGCGGGCGTGGGCGTCGGCTCGGCGGACGTGTTCGTCAACGTCGCGGGCGGCATCCGGATCGACGAGCCGGGGGCGGACCTCGCGGTCGCCCTGGCGGTCGCGAGCGCGGCGAAGGGCGTGCCGCTGCAGGGCTCGCCGCGGGCGTGCTTCGGCGAGGTCGGGCTGACCGGCGAGCTGCGGACGGTCGCGCACGTCGAGCGCCGCCTGGAGGAGGCGACGAAGTTCGGCCTGCGCGACGTCATCACCCCGGAGCGTGCGCCGACGCTGCGGGAGGCCCTTCGGATGGCGCTGCGCCCGGCGGCGGAGGGTGACAGAGTCAAGGCCGCATGAGCACCACGGTCACCGAGCTGGTCCCCGGCCGGCTCTACGCGCTCTCCCACGCGCTGGAGCTCGACGGGCGGCTCACGATGTTCGGGTCCGACGAGCGCGGGCACACGGTCGCCAACTCGTACGTCTTCGTGGAGGGCGACCGGGCGCTGCTCGTCGACACGAGCTACTCCGTGCACGAGGAGGGCCTGCTCGCCGCGCTGGAGGAGGTGCTGCCCGCCGGTGCCGAGCTGTCGCTGTTCCCGCCGCGGCTGGGGGAGTTCGACTCCGTCTGCAACGTCGTGCCGGTCGTCGAGCGCTTCGGCGTCGGCCTCATGCACTGCGCGCAGTACAACGGCACGCACTGGGTCGACTTCCGGCCCGAGCACCGCGACCGGATGCCGGCGGTCACCGAGGTCGTCGCGAGCTCGGAGTACGCCTTCGACCTGGGGCCGGATCGCCCGCTCCAGGCGTTCCATCCCGTCATCCGGCTGCTGACGACGCACTGGATCTACGATCGCGCGACGCGGACGCTCTTCACGTCGGACACGTTCTCGCACACATGGCGCGACACGCCCGACGGCCCGTGGACGACCGATGCAGCCGAGCCGCCGCCCGACCCGCGCGAGCTGCTCGACCGCATGGCGGCCGCGCGCTTCTGGTGGCTGCGCGGCGCGCGGACGGCGCCGCTGCGCACCGGGCTGGCCGAGACGTTCGCCGGGCGCCCGGTGGAGATCCTGGCGCCGAGCTACGGCTGCATCGTGGTGGGCGCCGACGCCGTCGCCGCGCACGTCCGCGCGCTGGACGGCGCGCTGGAGGCGGCGGCGTGAACCCGCTGCCGCGCGAGCTGACGCCCGGCGTCTTCTGGCTCGGCCAGTGCCTCGAGCAGCTCTACCGCGGGCGGATCCTGCACGGCTACAACTCGACCTACCTCGTGACCGGCGAGCACTCGTCGATGCTCGTGGAGGGCGGCCACCCGCAGGACCTGCCGGTCGTCGAGGCGCAGCTCGAGGGCATCCTCGCGGCGGGCGCGCCGCCGCTGCGCCACGTCGTCTGCACCCACCAGGAGACGCCGCACGCCGGCGGTGTCGGACGTGTCCTGGAGCGCCACCCGGAGGCGAAGCTGTCCGGGGACCTCCGCGACCTGCATCTCATCTTCCCGTCGCTGACCGACCGCTTCCGGGAGCTGGGTCCCGGCGACGCGATCGACCTCGGCGGCACGCGCGTGCGGCTCCTCGAGCCGGTCATCTACGACCTGGGCACGACGATCTGGCTGTTCGACGAGCGCCGGCACGTGCTGTTCCCGGGCGACGGGTTCGCCTACAGCCACTACCACGAGGACGGCCACTGCGGGCAGACGGCCGAGGAGTCGCCGTCGCTGGACCTGCCGGAGATGACCGCCCTCTTCGCCGAGCTCGCGTTGTACTGGACGCGATTCCAGGATCTCGAGCCGTACATCGCGCGGCTGCACGCGCTGCTCGACGAGCTGGACGTCCGGATCGTCGCGCCCACGCACGGGCTGCCGATCGCCGACCTGCCGCGCATCCTGCCCGAGATCGTCTCCGGCCTGCGCCTGGGCAGCGCGGGCGGCGGCACGGGCGTGTCGGAGGTCGCGTGACCGAGACGGCCCGCGGGCGCGCGGCGCACATCCACACGCGCGATCTGGCCTGGGGCCCGCCGGAGCCCGCCGAGCTCGGGCCGGTGCACGACGCGACGCGCGAGGACCTGCTCGCGGCGCTCGCGCTGCCGACGTCGGGCGACGTCTACGACCTCGACGCCGGCCGCTGGCACGACATGCCGATGGCCGGCGGGATCCACCCGCCCTTCGCGCTCATGCGGTACCGCTCCGCGCAGGGCGGCGCCGTCGAGGGCGACGTGCCCAGCGGCGGCCGCGGCGGGTTCGCGATCAACTCCGAGCTGAACACCACCGGCCATCACGCGGGCACGCACATCGACGCCCTGTGCCACATCAGCGCCGGGGACGACGCGCACTGGTACGGCGGCTACCCGGCGGCCGAGCACTCCGGCGACTTCGGCGCCCGGCGCGCCGACGCGAGCACGATGCCCCCGATCCTCGGGCGTGGCGTCCTGCTCGACGTGCCCGCGCACCGCGGCGTCGACGCGCTGGACAGCGGATCGCCCGTCGACGCGGCCGAGGTGGCCGCGATCATGGCCGCGCAGGGGACGACGGTCCGCCCGGGCGACGTCGTGCTCGTCCGCACGGGCTACATGGCCTACTGGCCCCACGACCTGGAGGGCGCCGGCAGGCACTTCTCCGCCGGCATCACCACGGACGCCGCCGTCGCGCTGGCCGAGCAGGGAGCGGTCGCCATCGGATCCGACACGGAGGGCCTCGAGGTGCTGCCCGAGGTCGACCCGGAGGACGTCTTCCCGGTCCACATCGCGCTGCTCGTGGAGCGGGGCGTCCACATCGTCGAGCTGCTGTACCTCGAGGACCTCGCGCGCGACCGCCGCCACGAGTTCCTCTTCGTCTGCCTGCCGCTGCGCATCCGCGGCGCCACGGCGTCGATGGTCCGCCCCGTCGCGATCGCGTAGGCGCTCAGCGGCGGCCCGCAGTGCGCTCCCTGACCTGCAGCGGCAGGTCGGTGAGCGCGGCGACGCACGCGGCGTAGCCCGGGCCCGGCTCGAGATCGTGCAGGCGCACCTCGCGGGCCGAGGCCTCCGGCCACTGCAGCACCTTCGGCGGCTCGTCCGGCGGGGAGACGCGCAGGGTGTCCATGGCGGTCGTGAGGGCCTCGCCCGTCGCCTTCAGCACCGCCTCCTTGCGCGTCCAGCAGCGCAGGAAGGCCGGCGTCCGCCGGCCGGGCGGCAGGGCGGCCAGCGCATCGCGCTCGAGCGGGTGCAAAACCCCCGCACCGGGATTCAGGAGATCGCTGAGCGGGATCTCGCGCTCGACGTCGAGCCCGACCTGCGCGCCCTCGGCGACCGCGACGCCCACGCACTCGCCCGCATGGGCGATCGAGAGCCCGATCTCGGGGTGGCCGACGACCACCGGCTTGCCGTGCGCGCCACCGCAGACCGGGCACTTCGCGTGGAGGCTGACCTCCGACGGCTCGACCCCCAGGACGACGCCCACGGCGCGGTGCGCGAGCACGCGCCCCGCGGCGAACTGCGCGCGGTCCTCCGGGCGTCGCAGCGTCGCCCAGCGATCGCGTTCGGCGTCGTCGAGGAGCTTCGGTGGCTCGCCGCGGTCGGCCAGCGGAGCCGACCACCAGACGCTGATCCGTAGGGCCATCATGTCCCGTAAACAGAGGCTAAACCAGCCGCTAGAATGTAGGTGTGCCGCCGCGATCCGGGGATGAGCTCAAAGAGCTCGAACGTCAGGAGCCACGGCTCGTCAAGGCGCTGGAGATGGTCGCCCCGGGCACCGCCCTCCGCGAAGGTCTCGAGGACATCCTCCACGCCCGGACCGGCGGGATGATCGTCATCGCGGATCCCGACGAGCTCAGCTTCCTCTTCTCCGGTGGCATCAAGATCGACGTCGACTACACACCGCCGCTGCTCTACCAGGTGGCGAAGATGGACGGAGCGATCATCCTGAACGCCAACGCGACGAAGATCGCGATGGCGAACGTCCAGCTCACGCCGGATCCGACGATCCTGAGCCTGGAGACCGGGACGCGCCACCGCACCGCCGAGCGCGTCTCGAAGCAGACCGACGCGCTCGTCATCGCGATCTCGCAGCGCCGCCAGATCGTGTCGCTCTACGTCGACGGCTCGAAGTACATGCTCGAGGACATCCCCGTCGTCCTCGCGAAGGCCAACCAGGCGCTCGCGACGCTCGACAAGTACCGGACGCGTCTCGACCAGGTCTCCACCCGCCTCACCGCGCTGGAGTTCGAGGGCGGGGCGACGCTCCACGACGTCCTCACGGTCCTCCAGCGCTCCGAGCTCGTGACGCGCATGGCCGTCGAGATCGAGCGCTACATCGTCGAGCTCGGCACCGAGGGCCGGCTCATCGAGATGCAGCTCGAGGAGACGATGGTGGGCACCGCCTCCGACAAGGCGGCGCTCGTCCACGACTACCTCACCGACCATGCCGACGAGGCATTCGCCGGAGCGCTCGACCAGCTCGGTCGCCTCCCCCACCAGGACCTCCTCGACTTCGGTCGGCTCGCCGAGCTCCTCGGCTACGACCGCAAGCTCAACACGCTCGACTACCCCGTCTCCCCGCGGGGCTTCCGCATCCTCGGGCGTATTCCAAGACTTCCAAAGCTCGTCGTCAACCAGATCGTCCGCGAGTTCCGCGGATTGGACGAGATGCTCGCAGCGACCGACGCCGAGCTCGAGATGGTGGAGGGCGTCGGAGAGATCCGCGCGAAGGACATCCGCGAGGGCCTGCGCAGGCTGCAGGAGATCAATCTCGTGGACCGGTACTTGCAGACGTGACGTACGGGCGCCACTCACCACGGCTGCCCGTTGACAAGGAGGACAGGACCATCACTGACCAGATCGAAGAGCAGCTTCTCGAGGCACTCGAGGAGCGCGAGATCGAGAACATCGAGTTCGAGCTCGGCGACAATGTCGTCTACCCGCACCACGGCGCCGGCAAGGTCCTGAAGAAGGAGCGGAAGAAGATGTTCGGTGAGGAGCGGGAGTACCTCACCATCAAGATCCTGCACAACGACATGACCGTCATGGTCCCGTGTGAGAACGCGGGCAAGGCCGGTCTGCGGCGGGTCATCGACGAGGACACCGTGAAGAAGGTCCTCGCGGTGCTGCAGGACGAGGTCTCGGAGATGCCGAAGAACTGGAACCGCCGGTTCAAGCACAACCGCGACAAGATCAAGACCGGCGACATCTACGAGCTCGCCGAGGTCGTTCGCAACCTCGCCATCCGGGAGCACGAGAAGGGGCTCTCGACGGGCGAGAAGCAGATGTTCACCCGGGCGAAGAAGATCCTGGCGTCCGAGCTCATGTACGCGCTGGACAAGGACGAGGACGCCGCCGAGGCGTACCTGGACGAGCTCCTCGCGGACTCCGCCGCCGACAAGGCGGTCGCGAGCTAGGAGCCCCCGGCCGTGGCGGTCGCGTTGCTCGTGGCCGCCGGCCGAGGCACGCGCCTTGGGTCGAGCGGGCCCAAGGCGCTGGTGGCGGTCGCAGGCCGCCCGATGCTCGACTGGTCGCTCGACGCCCTGCGCGCCGTCGAGGAGATCGACCAGATCGTCGTGGCGCTGCCGGAAGGCCTGGCCGCGCCGGCCGGGACCGTCGGCGTGCCCGGCGGGGCCGAGCGGTCGCACTCCGTGCTGGCCGCACTGCGTGCGTCGGAGGGCGATCCGGTGGTCGTCCACGATGCCGCGCGCCCGCTCGTGACGCCGGAGATCGTCCGCGCGACGCTCGCGGCGCTGCACGAGCACGGCTGCGACGCGGCGATCGCCGCCGCGCCGGTGCACGACACGGTCAAGCACGCGGTCGACGGCGTCGTGCACGGCACGCTGGACCGCTCGGGGCTCTGGGCGGTGCAGACGCCGCAGGTCTTCCGCCGGGCGGCGCTCGAGGCCGCGCTGGCCGCCGGCGAGGACGTCCTCGCCCGGGCGACCGACGACGCGTCGCTCGTCGAGGCGCAGGGCGGCGTCGTGCGGGTCGTGCCGTCGCCGCCGGAGAACTTCAAGGTCACCACGCCGCACGACCTCCGGGTCGCGGAGCTCCTGCTTAGATCAGCGCCGTGCTGACCGACCTCCACGTCCATCTCCGCAAGGACGATCCGAACACCCCCGCCTCCGAGGCCTTCACGACCGCCAACGCCGACCGCTACCGCGAGGTCGCCGAGGAACGCGGGATCACCGAGCTCGGCGTCTCCGAGCACATCTACCGGTTCAACCAGTCGCTCGCCGTCTGGGACCACCCGTTCTGGCGGGCCGAGGCCCGCGACGACCTCGACGACTACATCGGCTTCCTCCGCGAGGACACCGACCTGAGGGTGGGGATCGAGGCGGACTTCGTCTTCGGACGCGAGGACCGGCTCGCGAACCTCCTGGAGAGCACCGATCTCGACTACGTCGTCGGTTCCGTGCACTTCCTGGGCGACCAGGCGGTCGACCACGGCGGCTACGACATCTGGGAGACGAACGCGCATCGCCCCGACGACGTGTGGAAGCGGTACTTCGAGACGCTGGGGGAGGCCGCGGCGACCGGCATGTTCGACATCCTCGCCCACCCGGATCTCGTGAAGGTCTGGGGCCCCCAGCGCCCCTACCCGACCGGTGACCTGCGCCGGTTCTACGACCGGGCGATGGAGGGCATCGCGGAGACGCAGCCGGCGATCGAGGTCTCCACGGCCGGTCTGCGCAAGCCGGTCCGCGAGCTGTACCCGGCGGTGGCGTTCCTGGAGATGTGCCTCGACGCGGGGTGCCCGATCACGCTCTCCAGCGACGCCCACGAGCCCGCGCACGTCGGATACGGCTACGAGAAGGCCCTGGAGGTGCTTGACTCCCTCGGAGTGCGCGAGCTCGCCGTCTTCGAGGGCCGGGAACGCCGCCTGGAGCCGATCGGCTGATCGTGGCCGTCACGACCGGGATCGGCTACGACGCGCACCGGCTGGCGGCGGGGCGCCCCTTCATCCTCGGCGGCGTCGACATCCCGTGGGACCGCGGGCCCGACGGTCACTCCGACGCCGACGTCCTCGTCCACGCGGTGATCGACGCGCTGCTCGGCGCGGCCGGCCTGGGGGACATCGGCGAGCACTTCCCCGACACCGACCCCGCCTACGAGGGCGCGGACTCGATCAGCCTGCTGCGCGACGTCGTCGCGCTGCTCGGCCGGCGCGAGATCCTCCACGTCGACACGACCGTCCTGCTCGAGCGACCGAAGATCGGCCCCTACCGCGAGTCGATCCGCGACTCGCTCGCGGGCGCGCTGCGCGTCGGACCCGACCGCGTGAACCTCAAGGCCACGACCGGCGAGGGCATGGGGTTCATCGGGCGCCAGGAGGGCGTCGCCGCGATGGCCGTGGCGACGCTCGGCTGCGACTAGCCGCGCCGCAGCGCCAGGGCGGTGGCGGCGTCGGGGAGCGTGAGCGCCGCGAGCCCGGAGCCGATGCCCCGGACCAGCCCGGGCGAGGACGACCGGTCCGCCACGCCGTGGAAGTAGGCGGCCTGCCCGAGGTTCAGCGCCGCCCGGCCGAACATCCACGGCCAGCGCGGCTCACCGCGTAGGAGACCGGGGACGAGGGCGAGGTCGGCGAGGCCGACGAGCCGCATCGGCGTCTCCTGACCCTCGAGCCCGAGCGGCTTCGTCGTGAGCTGGGGTGCTGCCGCGAGGAAGGCGCCGGCGGCGAGCGTGATGACGCCGACGAGGGGCGGCAGGCGCTCGGTCAGGTCCATGGGCGAAGGCTAGCCCCGCCCCCTACGACAACCGCGCCTCCTCCAGATCCAGATCCCGCTCCACCGTCCGGCGCACGTCGTCGGTGATGTCGCCGGCGTTGCGCATCGTCACGAGCGCGTCGCGCTCCGCCCCGATCACCTCGCGCATGAACTCCTGGTAGCGGGCCGAGCGCTCGTCGATCGAGGAGTCGCCGTCCAGCCGCGCCTCGAAGCGCCGGCGGCGGAAGTCGCGCATCGCCCGGGTCCGCTCCGCCGTCTCGTCCGGCACCGCGCCCTCGTCGCGCAGCGCGTCGATCTTGGCGAGCCCGGCCTCCGACATGCGGATCCGGGCGAGCGTCTCCTCCTGCTCGTCCAGGCCGTCGCTGCGCAGCCGGAGCATGTCGACCAGCGGCCCGAGCGTCAGGCCCTGGAGCACGAGCGTCGCCAGGATCACGCAGTACGTCAGGAAGACGATGAGGTCGCGGTCGGGGAACGCCCCGCCGCCGTCGACCGTCTCCGGGATCGCGAGCGCCGCCGCCAGCGCGACGGCCCCGCGCATCGAGCTCCAGCCGATGACGAGCGTGATGCGCCAGGGCGGCGCACCGTCCTCCTCGTAGAGCCGCGGCAGCACCCGCGGCAGCAGATCGGCGATGAGGAACACCCACGCGAGCCGCACGACGATCACGACCGCGCTCACGGCGGCCGCCCACAGCAGGAGCTCACCCGTGGTCGGCCCCTCGAGATCGCGCACGAGTCCCGGGAACTGGAGCCCGACGAGGATGAACAGCACCGCGTTGATGAGGAAGACGAGCGTCGACCAGACGCCGGTGGTCTGCATCCGGGTCGTCGCGGTCGTGAGCTCGGCCGAGTGCCAGCCCATGTAGAGGCCGACCGTGACCGCGGCGATGACGCCGGAGAGCCCGAGCTCCTCGGCCGGGATGTACGCCGCGAACCCGCTGAAGATGGAGATCGTGATCTCGGTGGGCGGGTCGTCGAGCCGGCGACGGACCCACCGCAGCCCGACGCCGACGAGCAGGCCCACCGCGATGCCGCCGATGCCGGTGAGGATGAACTTCGGCGCCGCCCAGGCCCACGAGAACGAGCCGGTCACGACCGCCGTGATCCCGAAGCGGTAGAGGGTGAGCGCGGTCCAGTCGTTCGTGAGGTTCTCGCCCTCGATGATCGTCACGACACGGCGCGGCACGCCGTAGCGCCGGATGATCTGGGCGGGCGCGACGGCGTCGGTGGGGGAGACGACCGCGCCGAGCACGAACGCCACGCTCCACGGCAGCCCGATGAGCTCGTGCGCGATGACCGCGACCGCCCCGGTCGTGACGAAGACGAGGCCGACGGCGAGCCAGCCGATCGACCGCACGTTGGCCTTGAGCTCGCGCGGGTTGGAGAAGAACGCGGCGCCGTAGAGGAGCGGCGGCAGGAAGATCAGCAGGACGAGATCCGGGTCCAGGCTGATCGTGCCGATCCCGGGCACGAATCCGACGGCCAGACCACCGACGACGAGCGCGATCGGGTACGGGACGTGGATCTTGCGGGCGAGGATCGACAGGCCGGCGATCGCCACCAGCAGACCGAGGATGGTGAGCTCGAGGTGATCCATCGCCTGGCCCGAGAGAGTAGAAGCGTCGGGCGGCCCCGTACGCTGCGCGGCGATGTTGCGCGATCCACGACCACGCGTGCTCGTCCCCACCGTGCCCCGGACGGGGATCTGGTGGCCCGTGGTCGCGTGCTTCGCGATCGCCGCGCTGACGCTGCTGGAGCCGTCCGCCCCGACCTACGACCCGTGGGCCTGGATCATCTGGGGACGCGAGATCATGCACCTCGATCTCGACACCGTCAGCGGCCCGTCGTGGAAGCCGCTGCCGGTGCTCTTCACGGCGCCCTTCTCGCTCCTGGGCGACTCCCTCGCGCCGTCGCTGTGGCTGCTCGTCGCGCGCGCAGGGTCGCTCGGCGCGCTGCTCGTGACGTTCCGCCTCGGCGCGCGCCTCGGCGGCATCGCGGGCGGCCTGCTCTCGGCCCTCTTCCTGCTCTGCTCGCCCTGGCTCGTGCGCAACGCCCTGCTCGGCAACTCCGAGGGGCTGCTGATCCTCTTCGTCGTCTGGTCCGTCGAGCGCCACATCGCCGGCCACCACGCGCAGGCGTTCGCGCTCGGGATCGCCGCCGGGATGCTGCGCCCCGAGGCGTGGCCGTTCATCCTCCTGTACGCGCTCTGGCTGCTCTGGACCGACCGCAGCCGCCTCCCGTGGGTCGCCGGCGGCCTCGTGCTGCTCCCGCTGTGCTGGCTCCTGCCGGAGTACTGGGGGTCGGGAGACTTCTGGCGCGCGTCGGAGCGCGCGAACACCCCGAACCCCAACAGCCCGGCGTTCGCCTCGCGCCCGAGCATCGCCGTGCTGGGCAACTGGCTCCTCCTGCTCACGCCCCCCGCGTGGGTCGGCCTCGCCGCCGCGCTCGTCCTCGCGCTGCGCGAGCGAGGCCGGCGCATCGGCCCGCTGGCCGGCATCACGCTCCTCGCGGTCGCCTGGCTCGTGCTCGTGATGGTCATGACCGAGGCGGGCTACAGCGGCAACTCGCGCTACCTCCTGGCCCCGACCGCCCTGCTCTACGTCGTCGCCGGCGTCGGTATCGCGCGGCTGGCGGGGACGCTCACGATCGAGCGGCCGGGCCGGATCGCAGCCGGCGCGCTCGCCGTGCTGGCCGTCGCGGGCTCGGTGATCTGGGCCGCCCAGCGGATGCCGTTCATGCTGCGCGACACCCGCTTCCAGGCCCAGGTCGCGCAGAACCTCGACGTCGCGGTCTCGCGGGTCGGCGGGCGTGAGGCGATCCTCGCCTGCGGCAGGCCGTTCACGAACAAGTTCCTCGTCCAGCTCGTGGCGTGGAAGCTGCACGTCCACGGGGAGCAGGTCCTGCTCGATCCGGCGCGCGGCGGCACCGTGATGCTCCAGGCCCGCCACGCGCTCAGGGCGCACGCCGAACCACCGCTGGACTCCCTCGCCGGGCGCCCCACCCACCGTTTCGGGACACGGACCGCGCTGTGGAGGATCGAAACAGCGTGCGGCGTCTGACTACCCTGGACCCGACCATGGCCTCCGCGACCGCGCGATTCGGCGTCCTCCACCGCGTCCGCGCATCGTCGCTGGCGATCCCGGCCGGGATCGTCGCGCTCGCCCTGATCATGGGCGTGTCGCTGTACCTGCGCACCCGCGCGCTGCTCGCCGGCTTCTGGATCGACGAGGGGCTCTCGGTCGGCATCGCATCGCATCCGCTGACGGACATCCCGTCGGTCCTGCGCCTGGACGGCTCGCCGCCGCTGTACTACCTGATGCTGCACGTCTGGATGTCGATCTTCGGCAACGGCGAGGGCGAGACGCACGGCATGTCGGTCGCCTTCGCGCTGCTGACGATCCCCGCCGCGCTGTGGGCCGGGCGCTCCCTGTCCGGGTGGCGCGCGGGCTGGATGGCGGCGATCGTCGCGGCGCTGCACCCGTTCCTCACGTACTACGCGCAGGAGACGCGCATGTACGCGCTGGCGACGCTCCTGAGCCTGCTGGCGGTGACGTGCTTCGTCCGCGCGTTCGTCCTGCGCGACCGCAGGTTCCTGGCGCCGTTCGCGATCCTCGCCGTGCTCCTCGCGTTCACGCACAACTGGGGGCTGTTCATCCTCTTCGCGACGGGCGTCGCGTTCCTCCTGCAGCTCGCCCGATCGCACGAGCGCCGCCGCCTGCTGCTCGACGCGCTCATGGCCTACGGCGCGCTCGTCGTCCTGTACGCCGCGTGGATCCCGACGCTGCTGTTCCAGTCCGCCCACACCGCGGCGCCGTGGTCGACGGCGCCGGGCCTGGACAAGCTCATGTCCGCGCTCCTCACGGCGTTCGGCGGCCCCCGCACCGGCCCGCTCATCCTCCTCGTGGGCGGCATCAGCCTCGTCGCGCTGCTCTTCGGCCGGCGGATCAGGCTCCCGGGCATCGATCTCACGCCGGAGCCCGGGCCCGAGGGCCGGCGGCGGCGCCAGGCGGCCGAGGCGCTGCTGCTCATCGTCCTCGTCGGGCTGCTCGCGGGGTGGCTCTCCTCGCAGGTCGCGCCCGCCTACACGACGCGCTACTTCGCGGTCATCGTCGGCCCGGCGATCGTGCTGACCGGCATCGCGATGTCCAACGCCCGGGCGCTCGGCATCGCCGCGATGATCGTCCTGTCGATCATGTGGTGGAACGACCGGGCCGGCGAGCTCAACGCGAAGAGCAACGTCCGCGGCGTCGCCGCCCGCACGCTGCTGCGGCCGGTCAACCCCGGCGACCTCGTGGTCTCCACGCACCCCGAGCAGGTCCCGGTGCTGCACTACTACCTCGGCAGCGGCTTCCGCTACGCCGACCCGATGGGGATGGTCTCCGACCCGACGGTCATGGACTGGCGCGACGCGCTGGACCGCCTCAAGGCCTCGCGCCCGTCCCGGGTTGAGAACGAACTCGTCGACCAGCTCCAACCGGGGCAGGCGCTCATCCTCGTCCAGCCGATCCTGCGTGCCTACTACGCATGGCGCGCACCGTGGACGGCGCAGGTCAAGAAGCGGGCGATCCAGTGGGAGCGCGTGCTGCAGAAGGACCAGCGTCTACGGCGCGTCGACGCCTTCCCGCGCTTCGGCCTCAGCCAGCCGCCGCGGGGCGTGCGGGTCGTGCTCTACCGCCGCAAGTAGCACGTCGGGCGGCGGTTCCTTCGCCCCGTTAGCCCGTGTTAGGGATCGTTAGCAAGAACGAGGATTCGGCCGCGAAGCGGGCAAGTTGTCGGCATGAGCATCGTCGACGAGCCGCGGGCCCACCGCGGATCTGACTCCCCTGACAACGATCCCCACGTCGTCATCGGTGGCGGACCCGCCGGACTGACCGCCGGGTACCTGCTCGCCAAGGCAGGCCGCCGCGTGATCGTCCTCGAGGCCGAGGACCAGGTCGGTGGCCTGGCCAAGACGGTCGTCGACCCCGACGGCTACCGCTTCGATCTCGGCGGCCATCGCTTCTTCACGAAGAACAAGGAGGTCAACGACCTCTGGCTCGAGATCATGGGCGACGAGTTCCTCATGCGTCCCCGCATGTCGCGGATCTACTGGCGCAAGAAGTTCCTCGACTACCCCCTGAACGGGACCGACGTCATCAAGAAGCTCGGTCCGATCGAGCTCGCTCGCTGCATGGCCTCCTACGCGGCCGCCGCGGTCAGGCCGAAGGGCAAGGAGGACAACCTCGAGCAGTGGGTGTCCAACCGCTTCGGCAAGCGGCTGTACGAGCACTTCTTCAAGTCCTACACCGAGAAGGTGTGGGGCGTCCCCGCCGACGAGATCGGTGCCGACTGGGCCGCCCAGCGCATCAAGGGCCTGTCGTTCTTCAGCGCCGCGAAGGCCGCCTTCCTCGGCAACAAGGGCAACAAGATCAAGTCGCTCATCGGCGAGTTCCAGTACCCGCGCTACGGCCCGGGGCAGATGTGGGAGCAGATGACCGACCGCATCGAGGAGCTCGGCGGCGAGGTCCGTCTGGAGACGCCGGTCGACCGCATCGAGGTCGACGACGACGGCGAGGTCCGCGCGATCCACGCCGGCGGCGAGGTCATCCGGCCCGCCTCCGTCATCTCGTCGCTGCCGCTGCGCACGACGGTCGGCGATCGCCGACCCGGTCGCCCCGCAGGAGGTTCGCGACGCCGCGTTCGGCCTGCGCTACCGCGACTTCCTGACGGTCGCGCTCGTGCTCGAGGGCGAGGACATCTTCCCCGACAACTGGATCTACATCCACGAGGCGGACGTCAACGTCGGCCGCATCCAGAACTACCGCTCCTGGAGCCCGTGGATGGTCCCGGACCCCGACACCGCATGCGTCGGCCTGGAGTACTTCGTCTTCGAGGGCGACGAGATGTGGACGTCCTCCGACGACGACCTCGTCGCGCTCGCGACGCACGAGCTCGAGCAGCTCGGGCTGGCGAAGGCGAGCCAGGTCCTGCGCGGGTACGTCGTCCGCGTCCCGAAGGCGTATCCGATGTACGACGCCGAGTACGCCGACCGCGTGTCGACGATCCGCACGTGGCTGGACGGCATGCCCGGTCTCCAGCAGGTCGGCCGCAACGGCCTGCACCGCTACAACAACTCCGACCACTCGATGCTCAGCGCGATGCGCGCGGTCGACAACGTCATCGACGATGCCGGCCACGACATCTGGGCGGTCAACGTGGAGAGCTCCTACCACGAGGAGCAGACCGACGCGGACACGCCGCAGCCCTACCGCAACGGCAACGCTCCGGTCACCGACGCGATGCGCGCCGAGGAGGACCGGCTGCACCGCCACTCGCGTGAACGCGAGCGCGAGGTCGCCTAGCTCAGACGACGTCTCCGCCCTCAGCCTCCGCAGGGAGGCTGAGGCGGAACCGCGCGCCGGGCGCGCCTGGACGCGATCGCAGCTCCAGGCTCCCGCCCTGGCGCTCGGCCAGCTCGCGGCCGATCGCGAGCCCCAGCCCGAAGCCGCCCTCGCCGCCGCTGCTGCGGCCGCGCTGGAAGCGCTCGAAGATGCGCTCCTCGTCGTCCGCCGGCACGCCGACACCGACGTCGGAGATCTCGAGCGTCGCGAACGACCCGTGGTACGCGGGCTCGACCGCGACCTCGGTGCCGGGGGGCGCGAAGCGCAGCGCGTTGTCCAGGAGGATGCGGATCGTCCGGGCGACGGCGCCCGGGTCGCCGCGGGCCCAGCAGGCGCCGGGCGGCGGCAGCACCTGGATGACGACCTCGCGGGTGCGCGCGCGCTGCGCGAACTCCGCGGCGACGGCACGCGCGATCTCCGTGAGCTCGGTCGGCTCGGCGCGCATCGGCGTCTCGGCGTCGAGGCGCGAGAGGTCCAGCAGGTCGGTCGCGAGGTGCGTGAGGCGGTCGACCTCGCCCTTGGCCAGCTCGATCTGGCCCAGCATGTCCTCGCGGTCGACGTTGCGGTCCGCGAGATCCTCGCCGAGTAGCTCCAGCGTCCCGCCCAGCGACGTCAGCGGCGTGCGCAGCTCGTGCGACGCCGTCGCGACGAACGCCCGCCGCGCGCGCTCCTGGCGGTCGAGCGCGGCCTGCATCGTCGCCAGCGCGCGGGCGAGGTCGCCGACCTCGTCGCGGCGCTCGTCGCGCGGCGGGCGCGCGCCGGGGCCCTCCCGCGCGATGCGCAGCGCCGCGGCCCGCAGGCGCTCCAGGCGCGCGGTGAGCGTCCCGACGAGCGCGAGCCCGAGCAGGAGCGCGACGACGAGGCCGATGACCGCGGCGCGGATGAACGCGGAGCGGACCTCGGAGACGATCGCGGCGACGTCGTCGGACGGGTTGCGGACGGCGAGCACCCAGTCGTCGCGGTTCGTCTTGGGGTCGAGCGTCAGCAGCGTGGCGACCCGGGTGTCCCCGTTGCGCGACGTGCTCGTCACCGTCTCGTTCGTCGCCAGCACGCGGAAGATGTCCCGCGGGCTGTCGGGGCCGGCGCCGGTGTCGTAGGGGTACGGGTCGATCGTGGGCGTGGCGTCGGTGAGGATCACGCGCGACCCCGTGCGCCGGTACAGCGCGAGCGCCAGCTCGAGGACCTCGCCGTTGAGCTGCCCGCGGCTCTCGCGCAGCGCGTCGTTGAGCTGCGGCCGCGCCGTGATGACCGCGGTGCGCAGGCTCTGCTCGGCCTGGCGCTCGAGGCGGTCCTGCAGCGGGGAGAGGAGGGCGAGGGCCGCCGCCCCGAGCGTCACCGCGGACGTCGCGATGAGCGCCAGCAGCAGCCGTGGCCGCAGTCCGAAGCCGCGCCGCCCGCGGCGCGGCAGGCCGCCGTCAGCCCCCGCGGACCCGGTACCCGGCGCCCCGGACCGTGAGGATGAGCGCGGGTTGGTCCGGGCGCTCTTCGAGCTTCTCCCTGAGGTGGCGGATGTGGACGTCGATGGCACGTGGATCGCGATAGGCGCTGTCGCCCCAGATCGCCCGCAGCAGCTCCTGCCGGTTGAACAGGTGACCTGGGCGCGACATGAGGCACTGAAGCAGCTCGTATTCCGAGAAGGTCAGCTTGACGGGCTCGCCACGTAGCTGCACCTCGCGGTCGCGCCGGTTCAGCAGGACGTCCCCGTTCTGGACGACGTTCTCGTCCAGCAGACGACCGTGCGCGCGGCGCATGACGGCGCGGATCCGGCTGCGCAGCTCGCCGAGGCCGAACGGCTTCGTGACGTAGTCGTCGGCGCCCGCCTCGAGGCCCAGGACGATGTCCGCCTCGCTGTCGAGCGCGGTGAGCATGATGATCGGGACGACGTTGCGGCGGTTGCGCAGCTCGCGTGCGACGTCGTGGCCGGCGAGGCCGGGGCCGAGCGCGACGTCGAGCAGGATGATGTCGAACGGCGCTGCGACGGTCGCGTCGAGCGCCGCCTGTCCGTCGCCGACCGCGGTGACCGTGTGGCCCTCGCGCGTGAACGACCGCGCGAGCATGTCGCGCAGCGGCGCGTCGTCGTCGACGACGAGGATGCTGAGGGCGGCGGCGGCCGGGGTGCTCACAGGGCGTCGAGGATGATGACGACGCACGCCGCGGCGCTGATGAGCGTCACGCCGATCCAGAGGATGACCGGCAGCGGGGAGCGCGGCAGGGGCTCGTCGTGGCGCATCGCGTGCTGGATCGCCGTGTAGTGGCCATGGCTGGAGGCCGCCATGGCGAGTCCGAGCACCGCGAGCGGGATCGCCAGCGCCCAGCGCGCTCCGGGCAGGCCTTCCAGGAGCTGCGCGCTGGCCAGCCCGCCGGCGATCAGCGCGATCGAGGTCCTGATCCACGCCAGGAGCGTCCGCTCGTTGGCGAGGGAGAAGCGAGCGTCGGGCTCCTCGCCGTCGTCTAGGCGGCGACCCATGCGCCGTCACGCCGGCCGAGCACGAGGGAGCGCTCGCCGGTGTCGGTGACCGCCCGGAAGACCGCCCGATCCTGCTCGGTGCCGGGGTTGTCGACGACCTGGACGAGGTGGAGCTCGCGCAGCTCCTCGTCGCTGTAGGTCTGCGCGAACACCGCTCGGGCCGCGTCCTCCAGGCCGCTGCGCTCCCATCCCTTGTCCTCCGCGTGCGCGGTGGCCAGCGCCCGGTCCGCGGCGCGGAGCTGCACGTGGAGGTCCGCGGACCGCGACTCGGTCCGGCGGGTCGTGGCGATCCAGCCTCCGATGGCGAGGAGGATCGCGAGGACGACCACGACGACGATGATGACGGCGAGCGTGCTCAGAGGTTCAATTCAACACGGTTCGCGTGACGAGGTGCGCCCCGACCTTGCGCTTGACCCGCTGCAGCGCGTTGTCGACCGCCTTGGGATCGCATGTGAGTCGCCCGGCGATCTCCTCGTAGGAGCGACCATCCAGGTACAGCGACAGCGCCCGGGACTCGAGCTCGGAGAGCGTCGTCGAGAGGCACCCGACGAGCGCCTTGAGCTCCTCCGAGGAGATGACCTGCAGTGCAGGGTCGTGCACCGAGGGGCCGGGGATGACCTCCTCGAGGGTCGGCTCGCCCTCGGGCGCACTCGCCGGCGTCTGCGAGAACGAGACGTAGCCGTTGAGCGGCGTGTGCTTGTTGCGCGTCGCCGTCTTCACCGCGGTGATGATCTGCCGCGTGATGCAGAGCTCCGCGAAGTTGCGGAAGGACGACTCGCGGTCGGAGCGGTAGTCGCGGACGGCCTTGTAGAGGCCGACGAGCCCCTCCTGGATGAGGTCCTCCCCGTCGCCGCCGGCGAGGAAGTACGACGACGCCTTCAGACGGACGAAGCCGTAGTACCGGCGCACGATCCGGTCGTACGCCGTCATGTCTCCCTGCTTCGCAAGGGCGATGAGATACATGTCATCGACCTCGACGTGAGCTGAAGCCGTCTGGGTGATGCGGGCCACGTGCAGTCCTCCTGGTCCGCAGCCGTGCGGACCCGGTTGTCAGCGACGTGGCGGACCCCTCCCAGGGCGCCAGCGTGCATATATGGGGATGGACCTCAAGCTCGAGTCGAGCCTGAGAAGCGTGAAGTTACGGAGCCTTCCTGCCGGTGTCAACTGGTTGGTCGCGTCCTTGCACCGCCGCGTAGAGCAACACGGCCGCCGTGGCGCTCACGTTGAGCGATTCGATGCGCCCGAGAAGCGGCAATGACACGAGGCCGTCGCAGCTCGACGCGACGCGCGGCCGCAGCCCCCGGCCCTCGGCGCCGAGGACGAGCACGATCCCGCCGCGCCAGTCGACGTCGTCGTACTGCGTGCGCGCACCGGCCTCCGCGCCGTAGACCCAGCAGCCGGCGTCGCGCGCCTCGCCGAGCGCGTCGGCGAGATTGCGCACGATGGCGATCGGCAGGTGCTCCACCGCCCCGGCCGACGCCTTGGCGACCGCCGGCGTGACGTGCGCGGCGCGGCGCTCGGGCAGCACGAGGCCGTTCGCGCCCGCGGCCTCGGCCGTCCGGCAGATCGCGCCGACGTTCTGCGGGTCCTGGACCTCGTCGAGCGCGACGAGCAGCGGCTCGGGCTGGGCGAGCAGGTCGCCGAGATCCGCGTAGGGGTACGGATCGACCTCCGCGACGACGCCCTGGTGATCGCGTGACCCCGACCGGGCCTCGAGCTCCTCGCCGGTCGCGCGCTCGACCCGCTCGCCGGCAAGCCACGGCTCCTTCGCGGCGCCGGTCGTCGCCCAGACGTGGTGGACGCGGCGGCGCCTCGCGCGCAGCGCCTCGTGGACCGGGTTGCGGCCGTAGAGGATCTGCCGGCTCACGGGACGGGCACGAGCTCGGGCCCCGACGGCCCGTCGCGCACCTCGAAGCCGCGGGCCCTCAGCTCGTCGCGCAGGCGGTCGGCCTCGGCGAAGTCGCGCTCGGCGCGCGCCGTCTGCCGGCGCTCGAGCAGCCCCTGCTCCTCGGCGCCGACGGCGACCTCCTCGACGGTCGCGAGGTCCTCGAGGCCGAGGACCCCGAGCATCTCGGCCAGGTCGTCGCGGCCGACGCCGGTCCGGCGGTTCGCCTCGTTGACCCACGCGGCGAGGTGGCTCAGCGCCCGCGCGGTGTTGAAGTCGTCGGCCAGCGCGTCGAAGTACGCGTCCTTGTGCACCGCCATGTCCTCGGGGGACGGGCCGTCGACGAGCCGGCGCGCGGTCTCGCGGATGCCGGCGACGCGCGCGGTCGCCGCGCGCATGCTGTCGTCGTCGAAGGCGATCGGCTGGCGGTAGTGCCCGCTCGCGAAGAACATGAGCAGGGCCTCGTTGCCCCACCCGTCGAGGACGGCGTGCAGCGCGGCGACGTTGCCGACGGACTTCGCCATCTTCTCCTCGCCGAGCTGCAGCATGCCGTTGTGCATCCAGATCTGCGCGAGCTCGGCGTCCCGCGCGCGCCGGGTCTGCGCCGCCTCGTTCTCGTGGTGCGGGAACGCGAGGTCGTTGCCGCCGCCGTGGATCTCGAAGCCGACGCCGAGGAGGTCCTCGGCCATCGCGGAGCACTCGATGTGCCAGCCGGGGCGCCCGCGGCCCCATGGCGCGTCCCACGACGTGTCCTCGCCCTCCTTCTGCGCCTTCCAGAGCGCGAAGTCGAGCGGGTCCTCCTTGCGGTCGGCCCCCTCGACGCCCTCGCCCTGCTCCATCTGGTCGGGCCGCCGCTTGCTCAGCGAGCCGTACTCCGGGTCCGAGCGCACCCGGAAGTACACGTCGCCGTCGACGGCGTAGGCGGCGTCGCGGTCGATCAGCTCGGCGATGAGGCCGACGATCGAGTCGATCGTCTCGGTCGCGCGCGGCTCGGCGTCGGGGCGCCCGAGACCGAGGCGGCTCGTGTCCTCGACGTAGTGCGCCGTCATCTCCTCCGCGAGCGGGGCGGAGGGGACGCCCGCGGCGCCGGCGGCGCCGTAGATCTTGTCGTTGACGTCGGTGACGTTGATGACCAGCGTCGGCTCGTAGCCCTCGTGCGCGAGGAAGCGCGCGAGCTGGCTGAACACGACGAACGGCCGCGCGTTGCCGACGTGGATCCGGGCGTACACGGT
The DNA here is from genome assembly GCA_963757125.1 of uncultured Solirubrobacterales bacterium. Classification (GTDB taxonomy): domain Bacteria; phylum Actinomycetota; class Thermoleophilia; order Solirubrobacterales; family Solirubrobacteraceae; genus CAVVSD01. The sequence continues at coordinate 153,584 of CAVWQP010000002.1, forward strand.
CGGTCCGCACGCGTAGATGCCGACCTCGTCGCCCCGGCGGGGCGTGAGGACCTTCAGGTCGCCGGAGCGGGTGTCGTGGAGGCGGACCTCGCGCATCTGCCAGACACTAGAGTCCCCGCGCGATGCCACGGAGGGCCGTCGACCGCCGCGCCTTCCTCGGGACGTCGGCGGGCGCCTTCATCTGCACGATCGGGGGGCGCGAGATCGCGGTGCGCTCCCCTGGAGACGCCACGGAGGCCGACGCCGCGGCCCGTGCCGTCGCGCGGCCCGCCCGGGCCGAGCCGAGCGGGCCGTTCCCCACGCCGCAGCCCGCGCCCGGCGGCGCCCGCCGCGAGTACTGGATCCAGGCGCGCTCGCTTCGGTGGGACCCGATCCCCACCGGCCGCGACGACTGGCAGGACGTCCCCGTCCGGGGCAGGCGGACGTTCCGAGCCTTCACCTACCAGCTCATGACGGCCGGGTTCGCCCGCCCCGCGGCGCCCGCGTCGATGCCCGGGCCGGTCCTCACCGCCGAGGTCGGCGACCTGCTCGTCGTCCACTTCCGCAACGCGGACGAGGAGCTCGGCCAACCGGTGACGATGCACCCGCACGGGCTCCGCTACACCCCCGACTACGACGGCTCCTACGTCGGCGCCTACACCCGCCCCGGCGGCTTCGTGGAGCCCGGCGAGGAGTTCACGTACCTCTGGGAGGCGACGCCCGACAGCGTCGGCGTCTGGCCGTACCACGACCACGGGCCCAACCACATGCTCAACACGTTCCGCGGGCTGTTCGGCGCGATCGTCGTCCGTGAGCGCGGGGCGAAGGCCCCCGACGTCGAGCACGTGCTGGCGCTCCACGAGCTGGCGCCGCCGGTCACGGGGCTGCGCTCGTCGCTGCAGGCGATCAACGGCCGCGCGTACGCCGGCAACACGCCGACGATCCGCGCCCGCGTCGGGCAGGACGTCGCGCTGCACGTCATGGGCATGGACGACGCGTGGCACGACTTCCACGTCCACGGCCACCGCTGGCGCGACCCGAGCGGGGCGTTCGTCGACACGCCGAGCGTCGGGCCCAACGAGGTCATCACCGCCCGGTTCACCGAGGACAACCCCGGTCGCTGGCTCTACCACTGCCACGTCTTCTCCCACCAGCACGGCGGGATGGCCGGCTGGTACGTCGTCGATGCATAGCCTGCTCGCCGTCCTGGCGATCGTGTCCGGCGCGTACGACCCGGGCGCGGTACCGCCGGAGTCCACGCCGGCGCCGTCGTCCTCCGGGCGCGTCGTGCACGTCGGTCGCGGCGGCATCCAGGCCGCGGTCGATCGCGCCCGCCCGGGCGACACGGTCCGCGTCCGGCGCGGCACCTACCGCGGGCGGGTGGAGATCCGCGGCGCGTCCAAGCGCGGGGTCAGGCTCATCGGCGACGGCGCGACGATCGACGGCGCGGTCGGCGTGCGCGACACGGCCGGCGATCACGCTGCGCGGCGTGACGGTGACGCGCGGCGTCGCCGTCGACGACGTCGATCGCTACGTGCTGGACCGCCTGCGCCTGCGCGGCTCGGGCGTCGTGGTGCGGCGCTCGTCCGGCGGGACGATCTCGCGCGTCCTCGTGCGGTCCGCCCCTGTCGGGATCGCGCTCGCCGACTCACCCGCCGAGGTGCGCGCGATCCGGACCTTCGTGCGCGACGTGACCGTGCAGGGCAACGCCACAGGGATCGCGCTCGACGCCGTCCGCGCGGTCACCGTCAGCCGCGCGCGCGTGCTCGGCAACGCCACCGGCGTCGCGGCCACCGCCGTGCGCGAGGCCGTGCTGTCGGACTCCGACGTCACCGGATCGCAGGTCGGCGTCGCGGTGGCGGCCGGCAGCGACCTCCTGCTCAGCGACAACCGCCTGCGGTCCAACGCGACCGACGTGAGCCGCGGGAGCTAGCTCTTCTTCGGGGTGACGCTGACGGCGTCGACGACGAACACGAGCGTCTCGTTCGCGCCGATCGTCGGCGGCTGCCCCTGCGCCCCGTAGGCGAGGTTCGGCGGGACGACGAGCAGCCTGCGGCCGCCCTTCTTCATGCCCACGAGCCCCTGGTCCCAGCCGGGGATGACGCTGCCGGCGCCGAGCGCGACGTCGAGCGTGTCGCCGCGGTCCCAGCTGGCGTCGAACTCCTGGCCGGTGGACCAGCCGAGACCGACGTACTTCACCTTCACCGTGTCGCCTGTCTTGGCCGCCGGGCCGGTGCCCTCGACGAGATCCACCTGCTCCAGCTTCTTGGGCGGCTTGCCGTCCGGCACCGCCACCGACGGCTTCTCCTTGAGGTTCGTCGGGTCCGCGACGTTGACGTCCTTGGCCGCGCGCTGCGGACCACTGGCCGTGGTGGAGGTGTCGCCGGACGTCCCGTCGTCGTCGGAACCGCAGGCGACGAGGCCGGTGCCGAGGCAGCCGGCGAGCAGGAGTGCGGTGATGGCTCGTCGTGTCATTGCGGCGCCGAAGCGTACTCGGGGGCGGCAGGTCTGAGCGCCGACGCGGATGGGTAGCTTGCCCCGCCATGGAGGACGGGATCACGTACGGCAGCCTCGACCACGGTGGAAGCGATCGCTTCCAGCGCCTTCGCGCCGAGCTCGGCGTCGGGACGTTCGGCCTGAACCTCATCCGCCTCGCTCCGCGCCAGCGCGGGCGCATCCACGCGCACGAGCGGCAGGAGGAGGTCTACGTGGTCCTCTCGGGAACGCTGACGCTCGGCCTGGCCGACGGCGAGCGCGAGCTCGGCCCCAGCGAGTGCGTGCGCGTGGCGCCCGGCGTCCGCCGCCAGATCATGAATCGCGGGCGCGAGCGCTGCGTCCTCCTGGCGATCGGCGGCGCCGAGGCCCACAACGGACGCGACGGCATCGCCTTCGACGAGTGGGACTCCCCGGAGGGGCGCTCGCCGCAGGACGCTCCGATGCCTCCGGATCTCCCTGTGTAGGAGTAACGTCCGCCCGCGCGTGGCGGGCCTGGGAGAGCTCGCCGCAACGAACGGGGAGAGGTTGCTGTGGCCGGAAGGACCACGGTCGGCTCGCGCGTGCTCGCGCTTGCCGCCCTCGCGTCGCTCACCGCCGCTGCCGCGGCGGAGGCCGACGAGCGCACCACCGTCTCGGCCGCCAGGGCGGTCGACCGCACGTGCCACGCGACGCAGACGCGCGCCGGTGCGGCGGGCGTCGACGTCGAGCGCTACACCGCGGAGGCGACCGGCCTCGTCCAGGCGCGGCTGAGTGGAGGCGGCGACTGGGATCTCGGCGTCTTCGACGCGCGCACCGGGCGCAGCGTCGCCGGCTCCGCGGCGCTGCGGTCCAACGAGCTCGCGGAGGGCTTCGTCCGCCGCGGCCAGCGGCTCGTCGTGCAGGCGTGTCGTGTGCGCGGCTCGGCGAGCACGGCGCGGCTGCGCGTCGCGACGGTGGCGCTGCCGCAGGCCCGCACGGCCGCCGACGGGCCGACCCAGGTCGTCACCGTCCGCACGGACAGCCGCGGCATCGGCGAGCTGCAGGCGGCCGGGCTGGACGTCAGCGAGCACGCCGGCGCCGGGGGCGTCGACGTCGTGCTGCACGGCTCGCGCGATCGCGCCACGCTGCGCGCGACGGGGATGGCGTTCGACGTGAAGGTCCGCGACGTCGAGGCCCGCGACCGTGCGCAGCGTCGTGCGGACAGGGCCTGGGCGCAGGCGCGGGACGAGTCGGCGCTGCCGAGCGGCAACACCGCCTACCGCCGGCTCCCGGACTTCGAGGCGGCGCTCAAGCAGCTCGCGATCGAGTATCCGGGGCTCGTGAAGCCGATCACGCTGTCGCACCGCTCGCTCGAGGGCCGCGACATCGTCGGCATCGAGATCACGCGCGACCCGCTGGTGCAGGACGGCAAGCCGATCTTCCTGAACATCGGGACCCATCACGCCCGCGAGTGGCCGTCGGCCGAGCATCCGCTCGAGTTCGCCTACGACCTGCTGCGCAACTACGGCAAGGACGCGCGTGCGACGCGCCTCGTCGACGAGGCGCGGACGATCATCGTCCCGATCGTGAACCCGGACGGCTTCAACGTCTCCCGCGAGGCGCAGAGCGTCCCGGCGGAGCAGAGCTACACGGACACCGACCTCGAGTACCGGCGCAAGAACTGCCGCGTCGCGCCGGGCGCCACGGCGCCCGTCGACTGCGCGACGCTGCCGCGCTCGACCGGCGTCGACCTCAACCGCAACTACGCGGGCTTCTGGGGCGGCCCGGGCGCGAGCCCGGACCCCGCGGACGACACGTACCGCGGCGAGGGCCCGGCCTCCGAGCCCGAGGTGCAGTCGATCCGCGATCTCATCGCGACGCGCCAGATCACGAACCTCATCACCAATCACACGTTCTCGAACCTCGTGCTGCGCCCGCCCGGGGTGGCGGCGGTCGGCTTCCCGGTCGACGAGCCGCTGTACCGCGAGCTCGGCCGCAGGCTCGCGGACACGAACGGCTACGCGAACATCCCGTCGTTCCAGCTGTACGACACGACCGGCGCGACCGAGGACTGGTCGTACTGGAGCGCCGGCGGGCTGGGCTTCACGTTCGAGATCGGCGACCAGGACTTCCATCCGGAGTTCGCCGACGCGGTCGTGGGCGAGTACCTGGGCCGCGCGCCGGCCGCAGGGGCGGGCAAGGGCGGCAACCGCGAGGCGTACTACCGCATGCTCGAGGCGACGGTCGACGGAGCGAACCACTCCGTGATCCGCGGAGAGGCGCCCAAGGGCGCGACGCTCACGATCGGCAAGGCGTTCGAGACCGAGACGTCGCCGGTGCTGCAGCCGGCCGCCGACGGGTCGCTGCAGCCGACCGCCCCGATCCGGTTCCCCGAGCGGCTGGAGAGCTCGATGGTGACCGGCGGCGACGGCGTGTTCAGCTGGGCGGTGAACCCGTCGACGCGGCCGTACGTCGCCGGCCGCTACGGGCGCGAGCCGCTCGGGCCGGTCCCGCCCGGGGCGCCGCTGGTCAACCCCGCCGGCGTGCCGGCGGAGAACCAGGAGGGCAACATCCTCGACGGCGCCTACGAGGAGGCGACGTTCACGGTGCCCGCGCCGCCGGAGGGCGACGCCGGCCAGGCGATCATCGACGTGAGCTGGACGAACCCCGAGACCGACTGGGACGTCTACGTCTACGACGAGACCGGCGCGCAGGTCGCGTCGGCCGCGACCGGCGGGACGAACAGCGAGCGCGGGATCATCGCCCTCCCCGACCCGGGCACGTACACGGTCCGGTTCGTGAACTACGACCAGGTCGACGGGGCGCCGGTCGACGACTGGACCGGCAGCGTGTCGTTCGCGGCCCCGACGCCGGCCTTGCCGGGGACGACGGAGGCCTGGACGCTGACGTGCACCCGGCCCGACGGCGCTCCGACGACGCCCCAGCAGGTCGAGGTCGCGCGCGGCGCGACGGCCGACGTGGGCGAGGCCTGCGCGACGGCGGCGCGCTGACGCTGACCTACACTCCGGCGGGTCCGCTCGCGGGCTCGCCGGAGTAGCTCAGCTGGTAGAGCAGCTGTCTTGTAAACAGCAGGTCGTCGGTTCGAATCCGATCTCCGGCTCTTTGATCAGCGAGTCACCAGACCCACGGGATCACCCGCTTGCGGTTGGCGGCGTACGCCCGGTACGCGTCGCCCAGGTCGTCCTCCAGGGCGCCCTCCTCGATGTGGATGCGGTGCACGAGCCCGAGTGTGGGGAGGACCGCCATCGCCGCGACCCCGATCCAGTTCCCGTAAGCGGTCCCATGCCGATGAGGACGAGCCCGATATGGCTGCCGCCGTCGCGGGCCCATCGCCCGCGAGGCCACCGCGCCGGGGCGTCCGCGGTGTCCCGGGGATGGCACGGGTCCCGGGCGCGTCAGCGGGCGGCGCGCCTGCCGACGCCGAACTCCATGAGGTCCTTGCCGACGACGAGCTTGCCGTCGTAGCCGCGCTGACCCTGCAGCCAGCGTGACTCCGGGTTGTTCAGCGGCACCATGTGCGAGAGCACCGTCTTCGCGGCACCGGTGCGCTGTGCGACGGCGCCGATGTCCTCGATGGTGGTGTGCGACTCGAGCAGGTGCCCGAGTGTCGCTTCGGCGGCCGGGGTGCGCGGCTCGGGGAACAGGGCCTCGGCCCAGGCCCGGTCGATGATCTCGTGCACCATGATGTCCGAGCCGGCCGCGAGCTTGACCAGGTTGTCGCTGGGGGCGGTGTCGCCGGAGAAGGTCACCGTTCCGTCGGCGGTGTCGAACCGGAACGCCAGCGATGGGAACACCGGCGCGTGGTTGACCAGCGTGGCGGTGACCTTGACCCGGTCGTCCTCGTAGACGGGGAACGGATCGACTGGAGGCATCGGGTTGGTGTCCACCGGCACGGGCACCCCGGCCGGCAACGCGATGTCGTGGATCTGGAAGACGTTGGCCGGGTCCACGCCGCCGCTGCTCCGGATGCGGTCGTTGAGGTCGTTGGCGAACGCCTTGCGCAGGTAGCCGTTCATGCCCACGGTGCCCGGCGTGGGGTCGGCGGGCTCCACGACCGGCGGGGCGGGTCGGTTGCCGAACACGGGCGGCAGCCCGCCGCGATCGCCGGGCCCGTAGACCTGCACCGGCTTGGTCGGGTCGTCCAGGCCGTTCCACATGCCAGTGAGGGGAAAGGCGGGGAAGTCGACGATGTGGTCGGAGTGCAGGTGCGTCAGGAAGATCCCCTTCAAGCCTTCGAAGCCGCGGTTGCCCGGCCGGGAGGGCGTGCCCAGACCCGCCTGCACGAACCGCCGAGGAGTCCCGTGGCCGCAGTCGATGAGGTAGACCGCCCCGTCGACCACCAGCGCCGAGGAGATCCCCGAGCTCTCGGCATACACGCTGGGTCCGCCTGCCACGCCCAGCAGCACCAGTCGAGTGCGGTACTTCGACGCGTCGACCTTCGCCGGTGGCGCCACCGGCGAGCCCTGCTGTCCGGCCGACGCTCGTCGCGGGCCCCAGCCCGGCGCCGACGGCACCCGCCGCGGCGGCGGCCCCCGCTCCCTTCAACAGCGACCGTCGCGAGACGGCCATCGCCATCGCCTGACCGACGACCTCACACATACGCGTGCCTCCCTCTGACCCGTGCGCGTGTTGTGGTCAGCACCGTAGACAAGGACGCCGTCAGGCGCGAGCGTCCCCCCGCTACGTCATGTGCACCCGGATGCCGCTCGTGCGCAGCTGCGCGCACACGACCGGGTACGTCTGCGCGCCGGCCATGGTCGTCAGGCGGTCGAGGATGCGGGAGCGGATCTCGGCCTCGTCGAGGTCGGCCACCTGGGGCTGGTTGACGAGGGCGAACCCCGGCGCTCCAGGCCCGCAGTCGATGGCGTAGCGGATCCACGGGCTGTCGGGCTGGGCCGCGCCCGACGACGCGATGTTGTCGAGTTCGAAGCTGCTCATCCGCGGACCATATCCCGAGGTCTGGCACGATCGCGGCGTGGCCGAGATCGTCACCGACCGGCTGATCCTGCGTCGCTTTCGCGCGGCCGACCTGGCCGCGTTCGTCGCCTACCGCAGTGACCCGGACGTCGCCAGGTACCAGGGCTGGGACGCGAGCTTCTCGATGGCCGACGCCGTCCGCTTCCTCGCCGAGCAGGACGCCGTCGCGCTCGGGGCGCCTGGCGTCTGGACGCAGCTCGCGGCGACCGACCGCGTCGACGGGACGCTGCACGGCGACTGCGCCGCGTGCATCTCCGCCGACGACCCGAGCTCGGCCGAGATCGGGGTCACCTTCGCGCCGGCCAGCCAAGGCCGCGGCTACGCCACGGAGGCGCTCACGGCGCTCCTGACGACGCTGTCCGACGAGCACGGCGTCGAGCGCGTCCATGCGGAGTGCCATCGCCGCAACGGCGCGGTGCACGCGCTGCTCGAGCGCGTCGGTCTGCGCCGCGCGGGGACCACCGACGATCCCGACTGGCTGGTCTTCGAGACGTCTCGTCCATGAGGGCGTACCACTCTGTTCGATCGCGAACACCAAGATTTTGGGAGTGTCGGCATCTCCGGGTCGGACCAAAGGCCACGGCGTGTCCCCCTCAAGGGGGATGACGGGCGGCCGCGGCGACGTGAGGATCGCCCGGATCCCGTCCAACACGCAGGAGCAACCCACATGTCACGACGTCACCGCGGCCTCACGGCCGCGCTCGCGGTCGCCGGATCGCTGGCGCTGACCTCCTCGGCCGTCGCCGGGCAGGCGCCCCCGCTCCCCACCGCCGCCAACGGCGCCACGGTGGAGCGGATCGCCGGAGGTCTCGCCACGCCCACGTCCTTCGCCTTCACCGGCGACACGGTCTTCGCCGGCATCGGGCCGGCTGAGCGCGGTCATCCGCCGACGGGCCTCATGACCGTCGCGAACGGCTCCGCCAAGAAGGTTCCGGGCACGGCCCCGGTCGTGTTCGGTCTCGCCTGGCACAACGACCGGCTCTTCGTGTCGTCCGGCGACAAGATCATCAGCTACCGCGGCTGGAACGGCACGCGGTTCACCGGCTCGCGCGTCGTGCGCCGCGCCAGCTCGAAGCTCCCGGGCTTCAACGGTCTCGCGTTCGGCCCCGACGGCCGGCTCTACACGGGCGTCGGCCTGAACCCGAAGTTCGACCACTCCCGCAACCCCGCGCAGTACGCGAACACCGTCCTGTCGATGCGCGCGACCGGCGCCGACGTGAAGATCGTCGCGCGCGGCCTGCGTCAGCCGTTCCAGCTGACGTTCCCGGCTGGGGCCACGAGCCCGTACGTCACCGACCTCGCGCAGGACAGCGGGAGCATCCCGCTCGACCAGGTCGTGGTCGCCAAGCAGGGCTCGAACTTCGGGTTCCCGACCTGCGTCCGCCACACGCCGAGCCAGTGCGGCTCGTTCGCCAAGCCGCTCGTCCAGCTGCCCGAGCACGCCTCCCCGATGGGGATCGGCTCGATCGGCCAGACGCTCTACGTCGCGCTGTTCCAGGGCCTGGAGAAGGAGAAGCCGGTCCTCGTCTCGATGCCCGTCGCGGGCGGCACGCCGACCGTGTTCGTGTCGGGCTTCGTCGCGCCGGTCGTCGCGCTGAACACCAACGCCAACTACGTGTACTTCGGCGATCTCACCGGGTCGCTCTACCGGGTCGCCGTCGCCGCATAGGCAGACTCACCCTCGACCTGAGGCTCAGGTGGTGCGGCGGAGCAGCCGCACCACCGCCGCCTCCCAGGTCCGTTCCCCGCCGGAGGCCGTGCGGCGGTGGACGTAGCGCTCGCGGGCGAGCTCGGTGACCTCCCCGAGCTCCTCCAGCGCGGCGCGCAGCGGCGCATCGTCCTCGTAGTCCGGATGTGCGTAGGCGATGAGCGCGTCGTCGGTCAGCAGGGCGGCCGCCGCGGCGAGGCCCTCGGGCGCGACGTGGTCGTTGCCGAGCGCGCCGACGAGCGTCAGCGCGTTCGGGCGCAGCGCGCGGATCGCATCCACGTCCGCCGGTGCGAGCGCGGAGACGTCGCCGGTCAGGACGAGCTCGTAGAGACCGGGCCGGTCGCGCAGCGTCGCCGTGCGCGCCTCGGGCTCGGTGTCGATGGCGACCACCGGTCGCACGCCCGCCGACGCGAGCGCCTCGCCCGAGACGCCGTTGCCGGCGCCGAGATCGACGACGCGGACCTCGCCGGTCGCGGCGTCCGCCACCATGCGCGCCACCACGTCGGGCGTCGCGCAGCCCAGCATCCGCTGGACGACCTCCTCGTAGAGACCGGGGATGGCGTAGACGCGTCCGTAGTCGTGCATCGTGAGACGCTCGACGCGGCCGTCGTCGAACGTGACCTCGAAGGCCTCCTCGTCGGGGCCCCCGGTCTCCTGCTCGGGAAAGCGGACGGACAACATCCGCCCGACGCTATCTGGCCGCGGGCTCCTGGCCGAGGCGACCGAAGTGCCCGGTGCTGTCGATCCGCTGCTCGAGGCGGCGCAGCTCCCGGTCGAGGCCCGGTGCGTCGGCCGTCACGGCGTGGCCGCGCTCGCAGAGCACGGTCGCCCCGCGGCGGCCTTCGCCCAGCGTGATCTGGACCGTGGCTGCGCACACCGGGCACGCGAGCTCGAGCGGCGCGGCGTCGAAGAAGCCAGCTGCGGACATCATCCTGTGCAAAAGCTAACCAACGCACCGGCGGAAGGACTGCTGCGTGGACACAAGGGCCGCACGTTGCGTGGAAAGCGGCTACGCGCCGCCGGCACGGTGCTCGCCGAGCAGGCGCTCGACTTCGTCCCGTCCGCCCACCGGCCAGGCCGCGTTGATGGCCACGTAGGCCCGCTGGTCGGCCGGCACGCCGTCGCCCGGCACGATCGCCGACACCGGGCACGACGGCTCGCAGTACCCGCAGTCGATGCACTCCTCCGGGTCGATGACGAGCATCTCCGCCGTCTCGTGGATGCAGTCGACCGGGCAGACGTCCTCGCACGAGCGATCCGTCGTCCCGATGCACGCCTCGGTGATGACGTAGGTCACGACGCTGCCAGCACTCCGGCGTCGTGCAGGTAGGCGCCCTGCGCGACGAGCTCGCGGCGGATCTCCGCGGCGTCGACGTCGCGCGGCGCCACGCCCGTGCCCGCCGCGATCGCCGCCCCGACGCCCGCGGCGTGGCCGGTCATCCAGCACTGGGGGATCTCGCGCATGAACGCCTGCGTCGGCGCGTCGCTGGCCACGTGGCGGCCACCGACCAGGACGCCGTCGAGGCGCTCGGGCACGAGCGCTCGGTAGGGGACGGAGATGGTCGCGATCTTCTGCGAGGGCGACGGCGACACGCCGACCTCGTCGTGGTGGCGGACGCCCGCGCGCCAGTCGTCCATCGTCATCGGATGCAGGCCCGCGAGCCGCCGCGTCATCCGGATGCCCGTCTGTGGCGCCGCCAGCATGATCCACGCGCGCTCGAAGCCGGGCGCGTTGCGCCGGAAGAAGTCCAGGTGCGCGACCATCCGCCGCCGCGACTCGAGCTCGACGGCGCTGAGGTGCTCGACGTCCAGCCCGCTGTAGCCGGTGAGGCGGGGCCCCATGAACACGACGACGTCGTCGCGCCAGCCGACGTGCGGCGTCTCGACGTAGCCCATCGCCTCGCCGCCGCGCGCCATGAAGTCGCGGTACGCCTGCGGATCGCCCTGCTTGAACGCCAGCCAGCGGGTGAAGTCGACGCCGGACCACGTGAACGCGGTGTTGATGCAGTGCTGGACGTTGCCGCCCTTGCCGTCGGTCTCGGAGTCGGTGACGAAGGCGCCACCGGCCTGCGCGATCACGTCGAGATCGCCGGTGGCGTCCACGACGACCTTGGCCAGGATCGCCCTGCGGCCCTGCTTGCTCTCGAAGATCGCGCCCTTGACCTCGTCGCCGTCGGTGATCGCGGCGACGACCCACGAATGCAGCAGCACGCGGACGCCGGCGCCCACGAGCATCTCGTGGGAGGCGATCTTCAGCCACTCCGGGTCGATCATGGGCGACTTGCAGACCGTGTCGCGGAAGGCGGAGAGCCGCTCGCGCCAGTAGGCGACCTCGTCGGGATCGGTGGATCCCCACAGCTCGGGCCCGGGGCCCGCGACGGCGCCCTGGGGGAGGCGGTCGAGCAGCTCGGACCCGATCCCCGCGATGACCTGGGTGCCCTGCCAGTCGGTCATCCGGTCGATCCAGATCACGAGACCGCCCGCGGACAGCCCGCCGAGATCGCCGTAGCGCTCGACGACGGTGACCCGCTGCCCGAGGCGCCGCGCCGCGATCGCCGCCGCCGTGCCGGCCGGGCCGCCGCCGACGACCAGCACGTCGGTCTCCTCGTGGACGGGGATCTCGCGGGCCGGCTCGCTGACCGTCGCGATCGACGGTGACGCGGGGGGCGGGGAGGTGGGCGCGTCCGCGTCGCCACCCTCGGTGAACCATGCGTCCCGGCCGGTGAAGTAGCTCTCCGCGTCGGGCTCGCGCTGTGCTCCGTGTCCATCCATCACGACTCCAAGGGTTGCAGGTCCGTCCCGCCGACATGTTTGCCCGGAAAGCGCTTTCGGATATCCCTCCGGACCGAGACGTCGCACCGTTCCGGGCGGCGACCGCGTACGGTCAGGCCCGTCGTGCCAACGTCCGCAGCAGCCGAGACCCTGCGCGCCGAGCGCGCCGAAACCGCCCTGCCCGCGGGGCGCGCGGCGTTCGCGGGCCCGATCGTCGCAGCCGTGGCCCTGCTCGCCGCGGGCGTCGCGACGGTGATCGCAGGCATCCCGCTGCGCGACCCGGGCGCCGTCACGGTGCGCCGCCTGACCGTCGCGGTCGCCATGACCGTCGGGTTCCTGCTGCTCGACATCGTCGTGCGCGCGGCGCGCGAGGACCGGGGCATCCCGTCGCTGCGCGCGCTCGCCGACGTCCGCCGCACGCGCTGGACACCGGGCCGGCTCACCGTCGTCGCGGTGGCGGTCGCCTGCTTCCACGTGACCTACCTGGCGTACCGCAACATCAAGAGCGTCGCGCCGCTCCTGCGCCCGGGCGACGTGTTCGACACGCAGCTGCTGGACATCGACCGCTGGCTGCTCGGCGGGCACGATCCGTACGTCGCACTGCACGACCTGCTCGGCATGGGCGCGGCGGCGCACGTGCTCTCGTCGGTCTACATGGTCTTCTTCGCCGTCATCCCGCTGGCGCTGGCGGGCGGACTCGTGCTGCTGACGGACCTGCGGGCGGGCCTGTTCGTCGCGACCGCGCTCTCGCTCGCCTGGTTGCTCGGCGCGGGCAGCTACCTCATCCTCCCGTCGATCGGCCCCTTCCACTTCGACGCGGCGGCGTTCGCGAGCCTGCCTCACACGCCGGTGACGGACCTGCAGGTGTCGCTCATGCAGCGGCGCGCGGCCTTCCTCGTCGATCCATCGGCGCCAGGTGCGGCGCAGAGCATCGGTGCGTTCGCATCTCTGCACACGGCCATCTGGGGCACGATCGTGCTCGCCGCGCACGTGCTGGGCGCTCCGCGCTCGGTGCGGGCGATCATCTGGATCCTGGCCATCCTCACCGTCGTCGCCACCGTGTACTTCGGCTGGCACTACATCCTCGACGACGTCGCCGGCATCGTCATCGCGGCGCTCGCCGTCGGCATCGCGGCCGCCCTCACCGGCGTGCGGCGCGTCCGGGTAGGACAGGCGGCGTGAACGGCTCCCGACCCGAGCCCGCGTCGGCAGGACACTTCACCTGGCGCGCCCTCGCAGGCGCCCCGGTCGTCGCGGCGCTGCTCGTCGTCGCCGCGGTGATCGCCTGCGGCGAGGCGGGCGTCTCCTTCCGTGACCCCGACAACGTGGCCGCGCAGTACGTCGTGCTCGTCGGGGCCGGCGTCGCGCTGCTCGTGGCGATCGACGTCGTGCTGCGCGCGGCGCAGCGAACCGGCACCCGCCGACCGACGCGCGAGGCGATGCGCGCGGTCCGGCGTGAGCGGTGGACGCTCCGGCGGGCGGCGGCGGTCGGGATCGCGCTCGTCAGCTTCTACGCGACGTACCTCGCGTACCGCAACCTCAAGGCGATCGTCCCCTTCCTGCGGCCCGACGACCTGTTCGACCGCCAGCTGGCCGACGTCGACCGCGCGATGTTCCTCGGCCACGACCCTGCGGCCCTGCTGCACGGCCTGCTCGGGACCGGTGTCGCGGCGCACCTGCTGTCGAGCGTGTACGCGGCGTTCATCGTCTTCCTGCCGCTCTCGCTGGGGCTCGCGCTCGTGTTCTCGCACCGGCTGCAGCTCAGCCTGTTCTACGCGGCGGCGCTGTCGATCAACTGGGTCCTCGGTGCGGCGACGTACTTCCTGATCCCGGCGCTCGGCCCGATCTACGCGTTCCCGCAGTGGTTCAGCGGGCTGCCGCACACGGAGGCGACCCGCCTGCAGCAGATGCTGCTCGACGACCGAACCGCCTTCCTCGCGGACCCGACGAACGGGACGCCGCAGGCGATCGCGGCCTTCGCGTCGCTGCACGTCGCGATGAGCTTCACCGCGCTGCTGGCGGTCTACCTGCTCGGCATGGGCAGGTGGCTGAAGATCGTGCTCTGGGCCTGGCTCGTGCTGACGCTCGTCGCGACGGTCTACCTCGGCTGGCACTACGTCGTCGACGACATCGCCGGCGTGGCGCTCGGCGTGATGTCGCTCGTCCTCGCTCGCATGCTCACCGGCTTCGACCCGCGGACGGCGGCCACCCAGGAGGCGGTCCCGGTGCGGGCGCCGACCGAGGAGGAGCGCTTCGGCGCGCTCACGGGAGCCGGCAGCCGCTAGGACCGCTGGCGGACGACGGCGGGCGAGGCGTGCTGGATGTCGCCGTGCCCGTTGGAGCGCGCGAGCTCCTCGACGCTGGTGCCCTCGTCCTCGACCGGCGGGTTCAGCCGGCGCTCGAGCTCGCCGAGGATCGTGCCGAACAGGACATGCCGCCAGGTGGCCTGGGCGAACGCCCGCGGGTTGCCGGCCAGGGCCGGCAGGTCGCCGCGCGCGGGGTGACGCTTGTCGGAGACCAACGTCAGCGGCCAGCTCGCGAGATGCTCGAGGAGGCCCACCGCGGGTCCCCGCGCCCAGCCCGGCAGCGGCAGCCGCGGGGCGACCTGCGAGTAGACCGCGCCGAACGCCGCGCCGTTGAGGAGGTGCAGCGCCGTACCGGCCGCAGGCCAGGCGCTGCCGCGGGTCACGAGCTTGCCGAGCAGCTCGGTGTCGTCGTAGCGGACGCCGAACAGCTTCTGGTCCAGCGGCTGCTGCAGAGCCCAGATGCCCGCCGCGACCACTCCGGCGACGGCGCCCCGAGCGGCCTGTGAACGGGTCGTTGGCATCCAGTCGAGGACTGTAACGGGCCTCCCGGGGGTGGGTATGCCAACACGTGGATCGGCGGGGTCGACTGCTTGCACGAGCACAGGGTCGCGGGGTGAACCCCCTCGTCTACTGGACCGTGCGCGCCGCGTTCCAGCCGGCGTTCCACTTCGGGCTCTCGATGCGGCGGCTGCACCGCGAGCGGATCCCGGCCGTCGGCCCGGTCATCCTCTCGTCCAACCACCGCTCGTTCCTCGACCCGTTCCTCATCGCCTGCCTCGTGCGCCGGCCGGTCTACTTCGTCGCCAAGCGCGAGCTCTTCCGGATCCGCCCGATCGCCTGGATCCTCGGCGCGCTGGGGGCGTTCCCGATCGTGCGCGGCAAGGGCGACGGGGAGGCGATGGCGACGGCGCTGGCGATCCTCGAGCGCGGCGACGTCGTCGTGATCTTCCCCGAGGGCACGCGCGTGCGCCCCGGCCCGCTCGGCGCCCCGCGCCGCGGCGTCGGCCGCCTGGCCCTGCAGAGCGGGGCGCCGGTCGTGCCGATCGCCGTCATCGGCACCGAGGACGTGCGCCGCGGCGTGATCTTCCGCCCGCGCCCGGTCACGCTGAGCTGCGGCGCCCCGCTGCGCTTCCCGCGCGTCGCCGATCCGTCGCCGCAGCTCGCCGGCGCGATCACGGACCGCATCTGGCCGAGCGTCGAGCGCGAGTGGGTCGCCATCGGCGGGGAGCCCGGCGTGCTGGCCGCGACGGCCGGCGAGGACGTCCTTCCGTCGGGCGTGAGGGCCGCATGAAGGTAGCCTCCGCTCGTGGCTGCGACGGCCCGCTCGAAGGCGGAGCTCGACGAGGAGTTCGCGGAGCTGTACCGGAGTCATCTCCGGGACGTCTACTCGTACGCGTACTACCGGGTGGGGAACCACCACGACGCCGAGGACCTGACGGAGCAGACGTTCCTACAGGCCTACCGGCATTTCGAACGTGCGCAGGCGGAGTCCGACGGCCGGCCGCTGCGGCCGTGGCTCATCCGCATCGCGCACAACCTGGCCGCGAACCTGTACCGGGACCGGTCGCGACGACCGCAGACGCCGATCGACGACACGTCGGGTCTGTCGGCCGTCCACACGACGGAGGACCTCGTGGAGGGCCGCGACGAGCTTGCGCGGATCCTCGCAGGGGTGAAGGAACTGCCGAACGATCGCCGCGAAGCGCTCATCATGCGTTTCGCGTTGGGAATGGACAACCGCGAGATCGCACGGGCGCTCGGGAAGACCGACGGGGCCACGAAGGTCCTGCTGCACCGTGCCATCAGGCAGCTCGAAGGGATCGTGGGTGATGAGCACACCAGGAGCTGACATCGAGACGTTGCTGAGCCGGGCGCTGCAGCCCGTCGACCCACCGGATGGGTTGTCGAGCCGGCTGGAATCGACGCTCGTCGACCTCACGGAGGCGGCGGTGGTCGAGCTCGAGAGCTGGGAGCTGCGCGCCATGCGCGACCCCCGCAACTGGGTACGGCCGGTGGTCGCCGTCGTCGTGACGGCGACAGCGGGCACGGCGCTCGTGATCCTGCGGGTGCGCGCCGGTCAGAAGCGGCGGGTGGCCGTGGCTCATGGGCCGGCCGACCTCGCCGCGAAGACGGCGAAGGCCGTCGCCGGCGAGGCACGTCGCGTGATCGGTCGCTGATCCGAGAGACGCCGGGCCGCGAATGGCCCGGTGAGGATGCGCATCCGACCATCAGGATCCGACAAGCCGGACGCCGAGCTCGGCGGCATGGCCGACGAGGAGCTCATGCTGCTCGTGCGCCGCGCCGACCCGCGGGCGTTCGCGCTCGTCTACGACCGCCACTGCGGGGCCGCCTACGGCCTCGCGTACCGGATGGTCGGCTCGCGCGGGCTCGCAGAGGACGTCGTGCAGGAGTCGTTCCTTGCGCTGTGGCGCGGCGCCTCGCGCTACGACGGCGCCCGCGGATCAGTGCGCTCCTGGGTCCTCGGCATCGTCCACAACCGCGCGATCGACGCGCTGCGCCGGACGCTCGTCCACGAGAAGCGGCGGGCGAGCGACGAGGGCCTGGACCGCACCGTCCCGGCGGAGGAGCGCACCGAGGTCGAGGCCGTGCGCAACGATGATGCCCGGTTCGTCCGCGCCGCCATGGAGACTCTTCCGACCGACCAGCGGCGCGTCGTCGAGCTCGCCTATTTCAGTGGCTACACGCACACCGAGATCGCAGAGGTCATCGACGCCCCGCTCGGCACCGTCAAGGGCCGGATGCGACTCGGCCTCAGCAAGCTGCGAGACGAGCTCGGGCGAGAGGGGGTGACCCCGTGAGCGCGGAGGACGACCGCCTGCGCGACGAGGCAGCCGCCTGGGTGCTGGGCGCGCTCGACAACACGGAGGCCGCGGAGTTCGTGCGCCGCATGGAGGCGTCGCCCGAGGTGCGCAGGGAGGTGGCCGAGTTGCAGGAGGCCGCCGACGCGCTGCCGTTCTCGGTCATGCCGGTCGGGCCTCCGCCGGAGCTGCGCGACCGGATCATGTCCGTCGTCGAGTCCGAGGCCGAGCTGCTGCACGCCACGGGCGCGCGCGCCGACCGCCCGTACCGTCCGCCCACGCCCTGGTGGCGAACGCTGCTGCGCCCCCTGCCGGTCGCGGCGTTCGCCTGCGTCCTGCTCCTGGCCGGCGTCGCCGCCGGGCTGCTCATCAGCGGCGGTGGCTCGGAGTCGTCGCGCACGGTGGCCGCGCAGGTCACCGGCGACGGCACCGCGAACGCCAGCGCGCAGGTCGAGATCGACGCCGACAGCGCGCAGCTCGTCGTGGACGGCATGCAGTCCCCGGGCGCCGGTCACGTGTACCAGGTGTGGTACGTCCACGACGGGCAGACGGACCCGGTCCCGGCCGGAGCGCTGTTCGACGTCGACAGCTCCGGCCAGGGCGCCGCGGCGCTGCCCGGCGGGGTCGACGACGTGAAGTCCGTCCTGGTGAGCGTGGAGCCCGCCGGCGGCAGCCAGAAGCCGACGACGCAGCCGGTCATCGCGGCGAACCTGAGCTGATCTGATCTTGATACGCGGCTGGTAGTTTCGCGAGAGAGATGGAAGGCGCGACGGCGACGGAGACGTGCTACCGGCATCCTCGTCGTGAGACGGCGGTGCACTGCTCGAACTGCGGGCGCCCGATCTGCCCGGACTGCATGACGCCGACGCCCGTCGGCATGCGCTGCCCGGAGTGCTCGCGGCAGAAGACGCAGGTGCGGACGATGCGCACCATGAGCTCCGATCCGCAGGTGACGTACGCGATCATCGCGATCAACGTCATCGTCTTCGTCGCGCAGATCGCGACGGGCGGCGGCGGCTTCGACGCGACCTCGGGCAGCGTCTACCGCAACGGCGCGCTGTTCGGTCCGCTCGTCGCAGACGGCGACTGGTGGCGGATCGTGACCAGCGGGTTCCTCCACGCGGGCCTGCTGCACATCGCGTTCAACATGTACTTCGTCTACTTCCTCGGGAACATGCTCGAGCCGGCGATCGGCAAGCTGCGCTTCGGCGTCCTCTACATGGTGTCGCTGTTGGGCGGTTCGCTGGGCGCACTCGTGCTGTCGTTCAACAGCCCGACCGTGGGCGCGTCAGGTGCCGCGTTCGGCATCCTGGCCGGCGCGATCCTTCTGATGCGGGCGCGGGGCATCAATCCGATGGAGTCCGGCCTCGTGATGCTGTTGGTGCTGAACCTCGGTATCACGTTCATCCTGCCTGGCATCTCCGTCGGCGGGCATGTCGGCGGCATCCTCGCGGGCGGTCTGGCCGCGCTGATCCTGTTCGAGGTGGGCGAGAAGCAGCGTGGTATGCGCCAGGCCGCGCTGGGCGCGACGATTCTGCTCGGCGCCTTGCTTGCTGTCGCGTGCGTCGTCTACTCCCGCTCGAGAGTCGGCATCTAGCTCTTCCGCCCGCGGTCGCCGACCGCGTGCAGCCGCGCCGGGTCCGGCGTGCCGGGCGCCTTGCGCTTGTTGGGCTCCAGGTCGGGCGGGCGCATCGACGGCGGGATCGGCGCCCCGTGGCGCAGCGCCTCGGCCTGCAGCCCGCGCGCCGGAACCGCCGGGACCCCGAGCGCATCGGCGACCTCCTGGACCCGGCGGCGCTTCGGGCCTGCCGTGAGCGGCAGCGCGAGCGCGAGCAGCCGGGCGTGCTGGCCGCGCATGCCGTGCGCGTGGAGCTCCAGGCGCCCCCAGAGCGCGACCGCGCCGGCGACCAGGTCGTGGGTCGCGGCGGACGCGGTGCGGGGCACCGGCGTGTAGCGCGCGTAGAAGCCGCAGGAGCAGCCGTTCACGGGGGGCGGCTCGTCGTGGCCGGTGCCGGCGTTGCACACGGCGGTCATCGGCTCGGCGGTCCAGCGGTCCCACGTGTGCATGGAGAAGAGCTCGCCGTGGTGGATCCGCCACTGGCGGTAGCCGAGGACCGGATCGGCGAGGTCAGGGGCCTCCTGCACACCCGGAGGTCTACCCTGCCGGCGCCGGCTGCGCCGAGCCCGCCGACCCGGGTCACAGGAGATCGGCGCCGCGCAGCAGGTCGCCGAGCGCTGCGTGGTCGTCGAGCACGTGGTGGCCCTCCGGCCCGTCCTCGGGCGGGTCGTCGTTGGCTCCGCGGTAGCGGATGGCCACCATGCCCATGTCGCGCGCGCCGGCGATGTCGGTCCGCCGCAGGTCGCCGACGTGGGCCGCGCGGTCGGGCTCGACGCCGCCGATCTCGCGCAGCGCGTGGCGGAAGATCACCGGGTCGGGCTTGTAGGCGCCGACCTCGTCGGAGAACGCCCAGCCGTCGAAGCGCTCGAGGATGCCCGCGCGGCGAAGGACGTCGCGCAGCTGCTCGCCGCTCGTGAAGCCGACGTCGCAGATGATGCCCAGGCGCAGGCCGGCCTCGTCGAGCTCGCGCAGTGCCTCCTCGATCCCCGCCGTGAGCTCCAGCTCGATGCCCTCGCCGGAGCCGACGAACGCCTCGACGAGCGCGCGCTCGGTGGCGTCGTCGATGTCCGGATCGAGCTCGGCGGCCGCGATCGCCGCGGCCTGGGCGGCGCCGAACTGCTGGCCCTCGCGCCAGAGCCGCTCGCGGTGGCGCCCGACGCCGCGCAGCACCTCGTCGATGCGCTCGCGCGGGTGCGCGCCGCGGAGGATCTCGTCCCACAGCGTCACCCGCTTCGGGTGCAGGATCGGCTGGGTCGGCTCGCTGGCCAGCGTCTGCCAGAAGTCGAACGTGACGGCCTGCAGCGTCACGGCAGCTCGACGGTCAGCGGCCGGCCGGCCTCGGCGTGCGTCGGTTCCTCGACGAGCTCTGGATGCAGGGTGTGGGCGAGCAGCTCGAGGCCGTCGACGAGGCGGGGGCCGGGCCGCGAGAACGTCGCCTTGGCGTCGACCGCGACGACCTCGCGCGCGTCCACCTGGCGCAGCTCGCCGGCGTGCTCGACGGCCTCCTCGTAGGAGCGCGGGACGTCGTAGCCGCACGGCATCACGACGACGACCTCGGGCTGGGACGCGCGGACGAGCTCCCAGCTGGACTTCTCGGACGGCTCGCCGGCGAAGCCGAGCACGTCCTGGCCGCCGGCCATCTCGATGAGCTGCGGCGTCCAGTGCCCGGCCGTGAAGACGGGGTCGAGCCACTCGAGCGCGGCGACCGTGGGCCGCTCCTCGGCGTTGCGCGTCGCGATGCGGACCCTGTCGACCCGGCTGCGGATCCGGGCGATCAGGTCGAGCGCGGCGTCGCGGCTGTCCGTCGCCTGGGCGACGGTCCGGATGTCGCCGAGCGTCTCCCCGAACGTCTTGGGGTCCAGCGAGATGACGCGCGGCTGCTCGGGCATGTCCTCGGCGATCTTGCGGACGTCGTCGACCGAGACCGCGCAGACCATGCACAGCGCCTGCGTGACGATGAGGTCCGGCTCGGACTCGCGCAGCTCCTCCTCGTCGAGCTCGTAGATCGACTCGCCGCGGGCCGTCCGCTCGCGCACCGCGGCGTCGATCTCGGCGCTGGTCAGGCCGGACGGCAGCAGGTCGCGCGTGATCTTGGGCAGCTCATCCGCCGCCTCCGGGTAGTCACACTCGTGGGTGACGGCGACGACCTGATCCCCCAGCCCGAGGGCGAACAGCAGCTCGGTGGCGTGGGGGACGAGACTGACGATGCGCACGACCGGGAGGGTAGTCATGGCCGGCTGGAACCAGGACGGCGAGGCGTTGGTGAAGGACTTCGAGCTGAAGGACTTCGCGGGGGCGATGGCGTTCGTGAACGGGGTGGCCGGGCTCGCCGAGGAGGCCAACCACCATCCCGACATCCTCATCCACGGGTGGAACAAGGTGCGGCTCACGCTCAGCACGCACAGCGAGGGCAAGGTGACCGAGAAGGACCACGCGCTCGCCGAGCGCATCGACGCCTTGTAGTTCGCCTGCGTATCGTCCGCCGCGTGCTGGACGAGCTCGCGACGGGACGGCTCACCGCCGTCGAGGCGGTCGATCGCGCGCTGGCGCAGATCGAGCGCGACGACCTGGGCGCGTGGCTGACGCTCGATCCGGCCCACGCGCGGCGCCGGGCCCATGAGATCGACGCCCTCCGCGGCAGCGGCGAACGCGGCGCCCTGCTGGGTGCGCCGGTGGCGGTGAAGGACATCATCGACGCCGCCGGCTTCCCGACGACGGGCGGCGGCGACGGCTGGGTGCGGATGCCGGAGACCGACGCCACGGTCGTAGCGCGGGTGCGCGCCGCGGGCGGCGTCGTGCTGGGCAAGACGGCGACGAACGAGTTCGCGTTCGGCATCGACGGCACGAACCCGCACCACCCGCCGTGCCGCCATCCGCGCGACCCGGCGCGGCTGCCGGGCGGATCGTCCTCGGGCTCGACGGTCGCGGTCGCCACGGGGCAGGCCGCGGTCGGGCTCGGCTCGGACACGAGCGGCTCGCTACGGGTGCCCGCGGCGCTGTGCGGCGTGCTCGCCCTGCGCCCGACGCCGGGGCGCGTGCCGCGCGACGGCGTCCTGCCGCTCGCGCCGATCTACGACGTCGTGGGTCCGATCGCCGCGACGCACGCCGACCTCGCGCGGGTCTTCGCCGTGCTCGCGGGCGCGCCACCCGTCGCACCGGCTCCTGCGCTGCCCGCTCGCGGCGGCACCGTCGAGGCGCTGCTCGGCCCGGACATCTGCCATCCCGACGTCGCCGCGGTGCTGCGTGCGGCGATCGCGCGGCTCGGCCTGGAGGTCGAGCCGGTGGACGTCGACATCGCCGACGCGCCGACGGTCCACAACGACATCCAGGTGCCCGAGGGCGACCGCTCGCTCACCGAACTGGGCGTCGACCGCTCCCGGCTGTCGGACATCGTGCGGGAGCGGGCCGCATCGGCGCAGGAGATCGGACCCGAGGCCCGGGCGCACGCGATGGTGCGGCGCGGCGAGATCGCCGGGGAGCTCGCGTTCGCGCTCGCACAGCACGACGTGCTGCTCGCGCCTGCGTCGCCCGTCGTCGCGCCGCTGCGCGACAGCCCGACGGTCGACCTCGGGGGCGGCAGGACGAAGGGCGTCCGTCAGGCGCTGCTGTCCTGCGCGGTCCCGTTCGCCCAGGGTCCGTTCCCGGCGATCAGCGTGCCCGCGGGGGAGGTCGACGGCCTGCCCGTGGGACTCCAGATCGTCGGGCCGCCAGGGTCCGACGAGATGCTCATCGCCCTCGCCGGGCG
Organism: uncultured Solirubrobacterales bacterium; assembly: GCA_963757125.1. Lineage (GTDB taxonomy): Bacteria > Actinomycetota > Thermoleophilia > Solirubrobacterales > Solirubrobacteraceae > CAVVSD01. The sequence goes on from CAVWQP010000002.1 coordinate 175,983, forward strand.
TCTCGCCTAGGGGCTGAAACGACGACGGACCCGCTGAGCGGGCCCGTCGTCTGCTTCTGGGAGGAGGTGCGTTGCGAGGTACGTCGCACACGCAATGATCAACGCGTTCCTCAAGACGTCCTAAAGATGGTCTTCATATGGGCTCAACAATTGCGAAGCACTCACAAATCGATTGATTGACGCCCCAGTCAACCCTCATATAGTCGAGACGCAGCGAGTCCGAGAGGAGTCTGAACGCTCATGCCGCAGTCGGGTCGAGAGGTCGTCATCGTCGAGGCGGTGCGCACGCCCATCGGGCGAGGGCACCCCGAGAAGGGGTACTACAAGGACGTCCACGCGAACGCGCTGCTCGCGAAGGCCTACAGCGAGGTCATCGAGCGCGCGGGCATCGACCCCTCCGAGGTCGAGGACGTCGTCGCGGGCTGCGTCCAGCAGTTCGGCGAGCAGGGCTTCAACATCGCGCGCAACGCGTGGCTGCAGGCGGGTCTGCCGGTGGAGACGCCGGCGACGACCGTCGACCGCCAGTGCGGCTCGGCGCAGCAGGCCGTGAACTTCGCAGCGGCGCTCGTCGCCTCCGGCGTCCACGACGTCGTGATCGGCGCGGGCGTCGAGCACATGGGGCACGTGCCGATGGGCATCGGACTGAAGTGGGCCGACGAGGTCGGGCACCCGTACCCGCCCGAGCTCATGGAGCGCTTCGACCTCGTGCCGCAGGGCCTGAGCGCGGAGCTCATCGCCGACCGCTGGGAGATCCCGCGGTCCGAGCTCGACGAGCTGGGCCTGCGGTCGCAGCGCCTCGCGGCGCGGGCGACCGAGGAGGGCCGCTTCGAGCGCGAGATGATCCCGTTCGCGGTCAACGGCGACACGTACGTGACCGACCAGGGCATCCGCCCGGACACGACGCTGGAGAAGCTCGCGGCGCTCAAGCCGGCCTTCAAGGAGGACGGCAAGGTCACGGCCGGCAACTCGTCGCAGATCTCCGACGGCGCGGCCGCGGTTCTCCTGATGACGCGCGAGAAGGCCGACGCGCTCGGGCTCAAGCCGCGTGCCCGGATCGTCGACCAGACGACCGTCGGCGTCGACCCGGTGATCATGCTGACCGGCCCGATCCCGGCGACGCGCAAGCTCCTCGAGCGCAACGCGATGACGATGTCGGACATCGACCTCTTCGAGGTCAACGAGGCGTTCGCGCCCGTCCTCGCGGCGTGGCAGCGCGAGCTCCAGCCGGACATGGACCGCGTGAACGTCAACGGCGGAGCGATGGCCCTCGGCCACGCCCTCGGCTCGACGGGAGCGCGCCTCATCACGACGCTCCTGCACGAGATGGAGCGCTCGGACAAGGAGCGCGGCCTCGTGACGATGTGCTGCGGCGGCGGGCTGGGGACCGGGACCCTGATCGAGCGGGTGTAGGGCGCGTGCCGGTCAGACCGGCTCGGCCCGGCTCATCGCCGGGCCGGTCACGGTCCGCGCCCCCAGCACGCTCCCGTCGGCCACAGACGCCCCCGCGAGCACCACCGCCCCCGGGCCGACCAACACGCCATCGCCGATCACGACCGGCGCCGCCGCCAGCCCCTGCAGCCGCACGGGCACCTCGACCTCGCCGATCTCGGGCTCCGCGTCCATCACCGCCGCCTGCGCGCCCAGCACGCACCGCGAGCCGATCGTCACGCCCGCGTGCGCGACCACCCGGCAGTCGTCGTCCAGCCGGGTCCCGGGCCCGATCCGCACCGAGCCGCCGCGCACGAGCACGCGCGACCCCGCTCCGAGCACGCATCCGTCGCCGACCCACAGCCGTGCACCGCGCGCGACCTCGACGCGCACGCCGCGACCGACCCGGACCGTCCCCTCGAAGGTGACGCCCGGCCGCCGGGCGAGCAGCGCGGCCCGCAGCACGGCGTCAGGCCGCCGCGCGCGCCCCGGAGCTCGCGCCGCGCAGGCCGAAGGCCTCGGCGAGCAGCTCGTACGAGCGGCGCCGGGCCTCGTGGTCGTGGGTGATCGTCACCACGACCACCTCCTCGGCGCCGTACTCGCGCGCGACCTCCACGAGCTGGTCGCGGACGCTCTCCCCGGTGCCGAGGATCGCCCGTCGCTCGGGCGGCTGCCGGCCGTGGCGCTCCTCCTCGGCCAGGAACCGCTGCGCCTTGTCGACCGGCGGCACCCGGATGAGCTGGCCCCGGCGCAGCAGCGTGAACGTCATCCGCGCGCTCGTCGCCAGCCGCTCGGCCTCCTCCTGGGAGTCGGCCGCGATCGCCCATGCCGCGACCGCAAGCTTCGGCGTGTCGATGCGGTGCGACGGCTCGAAGCTCGTCCGGTACAGCTCCGCGTGCGACGCGCCGCGCGGGTTGATGAAGTCGGCGAACGCGTACGGCAGGCCCTGCTCCGCCGCCCAGATCGCGCTCTGCATCGACGAGCCCAGCAGCCACGGCACCGGCGCCTCGGGCAGGCCGGGCAGCTGCGTGAGCCGGTAGAAGGGATGGTCGGACGGCATGCGGTCCTCGAGCAGCGCGAGGAGCTCGGCGAGCTGCTCGGGGAAGTCGTCGGGCGCGGCCTGCCGGCGGTCGCGCTGCAGCGCGAACGTCGTCATCGCATCGGTGCCGGCGGCGCGGCCGATGCCGAGGTCGATCCGGCCCGGGAACAGCCCGGCCAGGATCGAGAAGTTCTCGGCGACCTTCAGCGGGCTGTAGTGGGGGAGCATGACCCCGCCGCTGCCCACCCGCAGGTTCGTCGTGGCGGCCGCGATCGGCCCGATGAGCACCTCGGGTGACGGGCCGGCGACCATGCCGCCGCCGTGGTGCTCGGCGACCCAGTAGCGGTGGTAGCCGAGGCCGTCGGCGAGGCGTGCGAGGTCGATGGTGTTCTGCAGCGCCTGGCTGCCGGTCGACCCCTCCGAGACCGGCGACTGGTCGAGGACGCTGACGCGAAGTCCGGAGCTCGTGGGGATGCCCATCGCTCCAGGGTACGACTGCCGCTACGCCACCTCGTGGAGGTGCCGGCCGCCGCGCCAGATCACCGGCGGATGGCGGTGCATGTACGCGGTCGCGTCGTCGACGGGCATGGGCCGGGCGATGTGGTAACCCTGCACCCGGTCGCAGCCCAGGCCCTGCAGGAAGTGCATCTGCTCGGCGGTCTCGACGCCCTCGGCGACGGCGCTCATCCCGAGCGCCGAGGCCAGCGAGAGCACCGCGGTGATGATCGCGGCGGCCTCGTGCTCCTGCGGCACGCCGCGCAGGAAGTCGCGGTCGATCTTGAGGATGTCGACCCGCAGGGCGCGCAGCCGTGCCAGCGAGGAGTGGTCGGCGCCGAAGTCGTCGATCGCGACCCGCACACCGATCTCCTTGAGCTCGCGCAGGACCTCGTCGGTCCGCTCGGGCTCGCGCATCGCGGCACGCTCGGTGATCTCCACCACGAGGTGCGACGGGTCGACGCCGTGACGTGTGATGGATGCCGCCAGCTCCTGCGAGAAGTCCGGCCGGCGCAGCTCGCGCGGCGCGACGTTGAAGCCGATCGTCGGGCGCAGGCCCTCGTCCGCCCAGGTGCGCCACTGGCGGCAGACCTCGTCGACGACCCAGCGGCCGATGTCGTCGATGAGCCCGGACGCCTCGGCAGCGGGGATGAAGTCGTCGGGTGAGACGAGGCCGCGCTCCGGGTCGTTCCAGCGGATGAGCGCCTCCATGCCGGAGACGCGCCCGGCCTGGATGTCGTGGATCGGCTGGTAGTGGAGCGAGAACTCGCCGTTGGTCAGCGCGCTGCGGATGCGGGCGGTGAGCGTCAGCCGTGCGCGGACGTGCTCGTCGTCCTCGGCGACGTGCCAGACGAACGGCAGGTCGTCGAGCTTCGCCTGGCCGAGCGCGATGTCGGCGTGGCGCAGCAGGTCGCGCGAGTCCGCCACGCCCAGCGCGCCGCCCGTGGCGGCGGTCACCACGAACTCCGAGCCGGCGACGGCGATCGGCTCGTGGACGGCGGCGAGCGCGGCGTGTGCGGCGCGCTCCGCGTCCCGACGCAGCGACCTTCCGTCGCGCGCGCCGAGCAGGAGCGCGAACTCGTCGGCGCCGACGCGGGCCATGAACGCCTCGTGCCCGTCGGCGACCGCCCGCAGCCGGCGGGCGAGCTCGCGGAGCACCTCGTCCCCGGCCTCGTGGCCGAGCGAGTCGTTGACGGTCTTGAACCCGACGACGTCCACGACGACGACGGCGAGCTCCCCGTCGCGGTCGCCGATCTCGAGCTCGAGCAGGGACCGGTTCGGCGTGCCCGTGAGCACGTCGTGATGCGCGAGGTAGCGGAGGTGGGCCTCGTTGCGGCGCCTGGCGGTCGCGTCGAGCGCGACGCTCACGACGCCCTGGACCGTGCCGTCGTCGTCCACGACCGGGTTCCACGAGACGTCGAGGGTCGTGTCGCCGTGGATGACGGTCGCCGACGTCGTCTCGCCGCGCAGAGCGTCCTCGACGGCCAGGAGCCCGTCCCCGGGGGGCGTGATCTCGTAGGCGTGACGGCCGACGATGTCCTCCGATTGCACGCCGATGAGCTCGAGGCCGCGGCCCTCGACGAAGGTGACGTTGCCGTCGGCGTCGAGCGCGGTGAGGATCATCGGCGCGACGGCGATGATGCTCTTGAGCTGGCGCTGGGCCGTCTCGAGCGCCTCCTGCGTCTGGCGCATCGCCGTGAGGTCGATCACGACGCCCTGGCCGTACACGGGACGCCCCTCGCGGTCGCGGACGATCGACTCGCGGTCCCACACCCAGCGGATGGTGCCGTCGCGGTGGACCATGCGGTACTCGGCCTCGAACCCGCGCTCGGCGTCGTAATCCTCGTCGATCTGCTTCGCGACCCGCTCGCGGTCCTCCGGATGGATCGGCGTCGAGCCAGTTCTGGGCGGACCCCAGGAAGTGCTCGGCGGGCAGGCCGGTGAGCTGCTCGATCTGCGGGCTGACGTAGTCGTAGTCGCCGGCCTCGTCGTAGGCGCAGCTCCAGGTCGTCGCGGGGACGTGCTCGACGAGCGCGCGGAACCGGCGCTCGGCGACCTCCATGCGCTCCTCGGCGGCGCGCAGGTCCGTCAGGTCCCGCACGCACGCCATGTACGTGTCCGCGCCGAGCGGCGTCAGCGAGATCTCGACCGGCACGCGGTGACCGTCGCGATGCATCGACACGGCCTCGACGCGCTGGGTCAGCGCCTTGTCCCCGCGGACGACTGCGGCGAGGCCCGTCCGGTACTCGTCGGCGAGGTCCTCGGGGGCCATGAGGTCGATCAGAGAGCGCCCGACCGCCGTGGCGGAGTCCCAGCCGAACGTGCGCTCCGCGCTCGGGCTCCAGCTCAGGATGCGCCCCTCGGGGTCGATCTGGATGAGGCAGTCGGTGGCGACGTCGAGGACCGCGGCGCCGATGCGCTGCTCGCGCCTGGCGGCGGCCGCCGCCTCGCTCAGCTCGAGCTCGGCGACGACGGAGGCGGCGACGTCCTCGAGCACGCCGATGTCCGTGGGCGTCCAGTCCCGGTCGCGGTCCATGACGCAGAGCGTCCCGATGACGCTCCCGTCGGCGCGGCGGATCGGGACGCCGGCGTAGGCGCTGCCGACGACGACGACCTCACGGGTCGCGACGATCCGGTGGCACTCCTCGGTCGGCCCGCCGCCGGGCGGCAGCTCGTGGCCGCCCGCGACGCCGAGCACGCCGTCGCGCAGCAGCGTGACCCCGCCGGCGCGCGCGCCGAGAGCGCTCGCGGCGAGACGCGCGAGGCGTTCGAAGGCGGCGGGACATCCGTGGGCGGTGCTGGGCGGGGACTGCACGTCCCTCCGGTAGTCGGACCCACCCTCGCGCCGCTTGAGCCGCCTCCTGCGCCTATGGCCGCTCGGTCAGCCCCCTGACACGTTCCCGGATCGCCGCGCGGACGTACGTCGGCGCGTGGCGCAGCCGCGTCCGCCGGCCGCTCGGCGCGTCGGCGAGTTCCGAGGGCCTCACGACCGCGCCGAGCGCCCTGGCCGCGCGGTCGGCGATGGCGAGCTGGCCGACCGCCGTCGGATGCACGACGTCGGGCCACAGCTCGACCCATCCGGAGAGGTCGTCGAGCCGGCAGACCGAGGCGCCGGTCGACGCGGCCACGCGCTCGACCGCCGCGTTGGCCGCCGCCGGCTTCGGCGCCGCCGGAGGTCGGCCGAGGTCGAGCGGCAGCGTGCAGAGCAGCAGCCGCTCGCTGCGCTCGCGCAGGCCGGCCGCGATCGCCAGCAGGTCGCGTTCGTAGGCGGCGGGGTCGAACGCGGGGCCGCGGACGTCGTTGACGCCCGCGTACAGGCACGCGAGGTCGTGGCCCGGCCGCACGCGCGGCAGCTGATCGCGCAGCACCTCTCCCACGAGGGCGCCGTTGCGGGCGTAGCACGTGTACGGGAGGTCGAGCGCGCGGGCGAGCCACTGGGCCCACGACAGCGCCGTCACGCCGAGGACGCTGCCGCCCTCGCCGAGCGTGATCGAGTCGCCCAGCGCGACGAGCCCTCTCACGACGGGACCTTCCGCCGCCCGGGGATGTGTCGCCCTGCGACACATCCCGAAGCGAAGACGAAGTCTTCGCCGGTCACGGCCTGCGGGCGGTCAGCATGAGGTTGTAGAAGATCCCCGCCGGCAGCCGGGGCTCGAGGAGCACCCGGTCGACGGTCTGCAGCGCGAGGTAGCCGCGGAACGCGTACTGGCGCCACAGCCACGGGACGTCGTCGTACTCCGCCGTCGCCTCGACGGTCCGGTTGAACCAGCCGAACCAGTTCGCGACGAGCTCCTCGCCCTGGACGCGCACGTCCGTCAGCCCGCCGGCGACCGCTGCCGCCCGCAGGTCCTCGGGGACGAACGCATGGACGTCGACGAACGGCTCGAGCGACTCCCCGTCACCCGGGTCGCCGTCGTGGGGGGCCGCCGCCCGGGCGCGCATGACCCGGCGCCAGACCGGCGCGGCGCTCAGACCCGCCCGCTTGGGGATCGCGGCGAGCCGGTCGCCGCGCTCGGACGGCTCGCCGGCGAACAGGACGAGCCCGCCGGGCCGCAGGACGCGGCGCATCTCGGCGAACGCCCGCGGGAGATCGGGGATGTGGTGCAGGATCGCGTGCCCGAGTACGAGATCGAACGACCCGTCCTCGAACGGCAGCTCCTCCGCCGGGCACGCCGCCGTCTCGACCTCGAGGCCCATGCGGGCGGCGTTGGTCTGCAGCACGTCGACCATGCCCTGGGAGATGTCGGTGGCGACGGCGCTGCGAACGACCCCTGCGGCGAGCAGGTGCAGGGTGAAGTAGCCGGTGCCCGCGCCGATCTCCAGCGACCGCTCGAACCGGGCGGGTGGGCCGAGATCCGGCCCGAGCAGCTTGTGGACCTTGCCCAGCACCTGTGCGCGCCCGACCTCGCCGTAGTCGACGCCCCACTTGCCGTCGTAGCTCGCGGCCGCGGCGTCGTGGTAGCGGACGTTGACGTCGTGGATCTCCTCGGTCTCGCGGCTCACCGCCCCGACTCCTCCGTCGACGCCCGCAGGCGCGCGGCCGACTCCTCCGTCAGCGCGCCCGGCTCGAGCTTCCACCGCCACGACCCCACCGCGGTCCCGGGGACGTTCATGCGGGCCTCCGACCCGAGCCCCAGGACGTCCTGCAGCTGCACCATCGCCATCGACGCCGGCGACCTGTGGGCGAGCCGGATGAGCGACCACCACGGATCGTCGGCCTCCACACCGGCGCGGATGAAGGCCCCGTGGGCGTGCGCGCGCGCGGCGTCGGGCAGGGACTCCCACCAGCCGCGCGCCGTGTCGTGGTCGTGCGTGCCGGTGTAGACGACGCTGTGCTCCTCGTGGTTGTCGGGATGGTGCGTCGAGCGGGTGTCGTCGAAGCCGAACTGGAGCACGACCATGCCCGGGAAGCCCAGCGACCGGCGCAGGCGCTCCACGGGCTCGGTGATGACGCCGAGATCCTCCGCGATGACGTCGAGCTCGCCGAGCTCGCGCTCCGCGGCGCGGAACAGCGCGGCGCCGGGTCCTCGGATCCAGCGCCCGCCGACGGCGTCGCGCGCCCCCTCCGGCACCGCCCAGTAGGCGACGAACCCGCGGAAGTGGTCGATCCGCGTCATGTCGACCATCGCGAACGTGCGGCGCAGCCGCTCGACCCACCACCGGTAGCGGCGACGGTGCAGCGCGGGCCAGTCGAAGATCGGGTTCCCCCAGAGCTGCCCCTTCGCGGTGAAGGCGTCCGGCGGCACCCCGGCCTGCAGACCGGAGCGGAACAGCTCGGGCCACGTCCGGTGGTCGGCGCCGCCGGGGGCGACGTAGATCGGCACGTCGCCGACGAGCCGCACGCCGCGCTCGGCGCCGTACGCGCGCAGCGCGCTCCACTCGCGGTCGAAGCGGACCTGGTCCTCGAGGGCTCCCCGGCCGCCGTGCTCGATCCAGCCCTCGATCCAGTAGGACTCGCGCTCGCGGAAGGCATCCGCCTCGTCGCCGCTCACCCGCGCATCGGGGTCGGCGAGCAGCCCTGGCCACGCCGCGAACGCCGAGCGCGCCTTGTATGGAGAGCCGTAGCGGTCGGGCGGTCCGAGCGGCAGCATCTGCCACCACGACTGCCCCGCGGCCGCCAGCCAGTCCACGAACGCGTACGCGTCGTCGTCCAGCCGGCCCGACGGGAGGGACGTCGGATGGAGCTGGACGCCGGCCGTTCTCGGGTGTTGATCGGGTGTCATGCCGTTTCGATCCTGCCGTACGTGGGATAGACGTGAATTCGTGCCCACGCGAGCAGAGCGCCAACCGCCCCCCCGGATCCAGATCGAGCATCCCGAGCCGATCGTCGACTGCGGCCGCTATCCCGCCAAGCGCACGGCGGGGGACGCCGTCGTCGTCTCGGCCGACATCTTCCGCGACGGCCACGAGGTCCTGCGGGCCGTCGTGCGCTGGCGCGGCCCCGGCGAGACGGACTGGCACGAGGCGCCGATGCGCCACGTCGACGCCCGCCACGCGGGCGTGCGCTGGGAGGGCTCGTTCACCGTCGCCGAGCCCGGTCGCTGGACCTTCACGATCGAGGCGTGGACGGACGCGTTCGCGTCGTGGCGCGAGGAGCTCGACCGCAAGGTCGCCGCCGGCGTCGACGACCTGTCCGGCGAGCTGTCGGAGGGCGTGCTCCTGCTCGAGCGCGTCTCCGGCCTCGCCGAGGGCGAGGACCGCGTGACGCTCGAGCGGGCGCTCAGCGTCGTGCGCGACACCACGGCGCCGACGAGCACCCGCGCGGAGGCGGCGCTGGCGCTCGACCTGCGCGACGCCGCCCAGCGCTCGCCCGACCGGCTGGAGTCGACGATCCTGCCGCAGCCCGTCGAGCTCGACGTCGACCGCGAGCGGGCCCGGTTCGGCTCCTGGTACGAGCTGTTCCCGCGCTCCTGGGGCGGTTTCGAGGGCGTCCGCGGTGAGCTGCCCCGCCTGGCGGAGCTCGGCTTCGACGTCCTCTACCTGCCGCCGATCCACCCGATCGGCGTCACGAACCGCAAGGGCGCCAACAACGCGCTCGCCGCCGCCGCCGGCGACCCCGGCAGCCCCTGGGCGATCGGCGACGCGTCCGGCGGCCACGACGGGATCCACCCGGACCTCGGCACGCTCGACGAGTTCGACGCGCTCGTCGCCGAGGGACGCCGCGTCGGCGTCGAGATCTGCCTCGACTTCGCGATCCAGTGCTCGGCCGACCACCCGTGGCTCACGGAGCACCCGGAGTGGTTCAACCGCCGGCCGGACGGGACGCTGAAGTACGCCGAGAACCCGCCCAAGAAGTACCAGGACATCTACAACGTCAACTGGCAGTCGCGAGGACTGGCGCCACCTCTGGCAGGCGCTGCTGGACGTCGTCCTGTTCTGGGTCACGCACGGGGTGCGCGTCTTCCGCGTCGACAACCCGCACACGAAGCCGATCCCGTTCTGGGAGTGGCTGATCCGCAAGGTCCGCGCCCAGTACCCCGACGTCGTCTTCCTCGCCGAGGCGTTCACGCGCCGGGCGATGATGCGCACGCTCGGCAAGGCCGGCTTCAGCCAGTCCTACACGTACTTCACCTGGAAGAGCTCGCGCTTGGAGCTCACCGAGTACGTGAGCGAGCTGGCGGGCAGCGGGGAGCAGGAGTACTTCCGCCCCAACTTCTTCGTGAACACGCCCGACATCCTCACCGAGGAGCTGCAGGTCGGCGGCCCGGCGAAGTTCGCCAGCCGCCTCGTCCTCGCCGCGACCCTCAGCCCCAGCTACGGCGTCTACTCGGGCTTCGAGCACTACGAGCACGAGCCGGTCGCCCCCGGCTCGGAGGAGTACCTGGACTCCGAGAAGTACCAGCTGCGCGAGCGCGACCTGGACGGTCCGCTGCATGCCGCTCATCGGCCGGCTGAACGCGATCCGGCGCGCCCATCCGGCGCTGCGCGAGTTCGCGAACATCCGCTTCCTGGAGACGGAGAACGACGCCCTCATCGCGTACGCCAAGCGCACGGGTGACGACGTGGTCATCACGGTGGTGTCCCTCGATCCGGGGGCCGACCAGGAAGGGGTCGTGCATCGTGCCGTCCGAGCTGGGGCTCCCGCCGTCCTTCGCGGTGCGCGACGAGCTGGCCACCGGAAGCCGGTTCCACTGGCGCCTCGGGCGCAACTTCGTGCGCCTCGCACCCGGCCAGGCCCACGTCCTCGGGGTGGAGGCGTGAACCCACCCAGCGCATCGCACTGGTTCGAGACCAACCCGCTGTGGTTCAAGACGGCGGTCTTCTACGAGATCCACCTGCGCGGCTTCTACGACGGCAACGGCGACGGATCGGGCGACTTCCGGGGCCTGACGGAGAAGCTCGACTACCTGCAGTGGCTCGGGATCGACGTCATCTGGCTGCTGCCGATGTACGCCTCGCCGCTGCGCGACGGCGGCTACGACATCGCCGACTTCTACCTCGTCCACCCCGACTACGGGACGATCGACGACGTCCGCTCGTTCATCGACGCGGCCCACGAGCGCGGCATCCGCGTCATCGCCGACCTCGTCATGAACCACACGTCGTCCGACCACTCCTGGTTCCAGGAGTCCCGGTCCTCGCCGGACAACCCGAAGCGCTCCTGGTACGTCTGGTCGGACACCTACGAGCGCTACCAGGACGCCCGGATCATCTTCACGGACACCGAGACGTCGAACTGGACCTGGGACGAGGAGGCGGGCGCCTACTACTGGCACCGGTTCTTCTCCCACCAGCCCGACCTCAACTACGACGAGCCGGCGGTCCACGACGCGATGCTCGAGGTCCTGCGCTTCTGGTGCGACCTCGGGCTGGACGGGTTCCGCCTCGACGCCGTGCCCTACCTGTACGAGCGCGAGGGCACGAACTGCGAGAACCTCGGCGAGACCCACGCCTTCCTCAAGAAGGTCCGCGAGGCGATCGACAGCGAGTACCCCGACAAGGTGCTGCTGGCCGAGGCCAACCAGTGGCCGGAGGACGTCGTGGAGTACTTCGGCGACGGCGACGAGTGCCACATGGCCTTCCACTTCCCGGTCATGCCGCGGATGTTCATGTCCCTGCGGCGCGAGGAGGCGACGCCGATCTACGAGATCCTCGAGCGCACCCCCGACATCCCGGCGAACTGCCAGTGGGGCCTGTTCCTGCGCAACCACGACGAGCTGACGCTCGAGATGGTCACCGACGAGGAACGCGACTACATGTACTCGGAGTACGCGAAGGACCCGCGGATGAAGATCAACGTCGGGATCCGCCGCCGGCTGGCGCCGCTGCTCGACAACGGGCGCGACGAGATGGAGCTGCTGCACGCGATCCTGTTCTCGCTCCCGGGTAGCCCGGTCCTGTACTACGGAGACGAGATCGCCATGGGCGACAACGTCTACCTCGGCGACCGGGACGGAGTGCGGACCCCGATGCAGTGGACCGGAGATCGCAACGGCGGCTTCTCGCGCGCGGACTTCGCGCAGCTCTACGCGCCGCCGCTCATGGACCCGGTCTACGGGTTCCAGGCCGTGAACGTCGAGGCCCAGCTGCGGACCCCGTCGAGCCAGCTGCGCTGGCTGCGGCGCTTCATCTCGCTGCGCAAGGAGCACCCCGTCTTCGGGCTCGGCACGTACGAGCCGCTGGCGCCGAGCAACACGAAGATCTTCGCCCACATCCGCCGCTTCGAGGACGACATCGCGCTCTGCGTGCACAACCTCGCGCGGTCCGCGCAGGCGGTGGAGCTCGACCTGTCGGCCTACCAGGGCCGCACGCCCGTGGAGATGTTCGGCCGCACCGCGTTCCCGCGCGTCGGCGAGCTGCCGTACCTGCTCACGCTCGCGCCCCGTGGCTTCTTCTGGTTCCTGCTGGAGGACCGTGATGCCGACGGAAGCTGACCTCATCCGCTCCATCGACGACGACGCGCTCTCCGACTGGATCGTCGGCCAGCGCTGGTTCGCGTCGAAGGCGCGCGACGTCACGATCGGGCTCGTCGAGGTGCTCGTGCTCGACGAGGACCCGCCGCTCGGACTCGCGCTCGTCGAGGCGCGCTTCGCCGCGGGGACGCACGACCTCTACCAGCTCCTCGTCGGCCCCGGCGACCTCGAGGCGATGACGACGCCGGCGCCGGCCAGGGCGCTGGCGCGCCTGCTGACCGGCGAGGCGCGGGTCCAGGGCGAGCACGGCGTGATCGCGTTCCACTGGTCCGGCGAGCCGCTGGCCGCGGAGAACGTGCGCCTCATGGGCGCCGAGCAGTCCAACACGTCGATCGTCATCGACGAGTCCGCGGTGCTGAAGGTGTTTCGCCGCCTCGAGGCCGGGGACAACCCGGAGCTCGAGATGGTCCGCTTCCTCACCAGCCGTGGCTTCGAGAACGTCCCCGCCCTGCGCGGCTGGTACGCGCTGGAGGGCGAGCTCCTCGACGCGACCCTCGGCGTCGCCCAGGAGCTCGTGAGCGACGGCCGCGACGGCTGGGACATGGTGCTCGAGACCCTCGCGACGGACCCGGAGCACGCGCTCGACGACCTCGGCGAGCTCGGCGAGGTCATCGGTCGGATGCACACCGTCCTGGGGTCGGACATCACCGACCCGGACTTCTCGCCCGACGATCCCGGCGAGGAGGGCCTCGCGCTGCTCACCGCGACGATCGACGAGGAGATCGAGCGCGTGTTCCTCGACCTGCCCGCCGACGACGAGGCGCTCGCCCCGATCGCCGGCCGCGGCGAGGAGATCCGGGATCGCCTGCAGCTCATGTCGCACGTCGTCGTCGGCGGGAAGCTCATCCGCCACCACGGCGACCTGCATCTCGGCCAGACGCTGCGCACGCCGGACCGCTGGGTCGTCCTCGACTTCGAGGGCGAGCCCGCGCGCTCGCTCATCGACCGGCGCCGCAAGCGCTCGCCGCTGCGCGACGTCGCGGGGATGCTGCGGTCGTTCGCCTACGCCGCCACGGCGGCGAGCCTGCTGAAGGGCGCGACCGTGCCCGAGGACTGGGAGGCGACCGCGCGCGAGCGCTTCCTGAACGGCTACTTCACCGAGGTCGACGCGGGGCTGCTGCCCGCGAGCGAGGCCGGCATCCGCCAGCTCCTCGCGATCTTCGAGCTGGAGAAGGCCGTCTACGAGCTGCGCTACGAGCTCAACAACAGGCCGGACTGGGTGCCGATCCCCGTCGCCGGCATAGCCCGCCTGCTCCAGGAGCCGCTCACATGACGCTGACCGACGACATCGTCGCACTCCTCGACCGCGACCTCGCGGAGCCGCACCGCATCCTCGGCGCGCACCCGGTGGACGGCGGGGTGGTGATCCGCGCCTTCCGCCCCGACGCCGACGGCGTCACGGCGAAGATCGAGGGCGGGACCGACCTCGTCCTCGAGCGCGTCGACGACGCGGGGCTGTTCGAGGGCGAGGTGGCCGGCGGGCAGCTGCCGATGCGCTACCTCCTGGAGGTGCGCTACGCGGACAGCTCGTACACCCTGCGCGACCCCTACGCGTTCCTGCCGTCGCTCGGCGAGCTGGACATCCATCTCCTCGGGGAGGGACGCCACGAGGAGCTCTACGAGAAGCTCGGCGCCCACGTGCGCACGCTCGACGGCGTGGCCGGGACGGCGTTCGCCGTCTGGGCGCCCGCCGCGCGCTCGGTCAGCGTCGTCGGCGACTTCAACTCCTGGGACGGGCGCCTGCATCCGATGCGCTCGCTCGGCAGCTCCGGGATCTGGGAGCTGTTCGTGCCCGACGTCGGCGAGGGCCAGCGCTACAAGTACGAGGTCCGCACCGGAATCCGGGGAGCTGTCGCTGAAGGCCGACCCGCTCGCGTTCGAGACCGAGCTCCCGCCGCTCACCGCCTCGGTCGTCCACGAGCCGCACCACACCTGGGGCGACATCGCGTGGATGGACGAGCGCAAGAGCTCCGACCAGCTCGCCCGGCCGATCTCGATCTACGAGGTGCACGCCGGCTCCTGGCGGCTCAACCCGCTCGAGGGCAACCGGTCGCTGACGTACGGCGAGCTCGCCGACGAGCTCTCCGCGTACGTCCGCGACATGGGCTTCACGCACGTCGAGCTGCTGCCGGTCATGGGGCACCCGTTCGACGGCTCCTGGGGCTACCAGGTGACCTCGTACTTCGCCCCGACGCCGCGCTGGGGCGGACCGGACGACTTCCGGAAGTTCGTCGACCAGATGCACGCCGACGGGATCGGCGTGATCCTCGACTGGGTGCCCGCGCACTTCCCGCGCGACGCCTGGGCGCTCGCCCGCTTCGACGGCACCGCGCTGTACGAGCACGAGGACCCGCGCAGGGGCGAGCACCCCGACTGGGGGACGCTCGTCTTCAACTACGGGCGCCACGAGGTCCGCAACTTCCTCCTGTCCAACGCGCTGTTCTGGGCCCGCGAGTACCACGTCGACGGCATCCGCGTCGACGCCGTCGCGTCGATGCTCTACCTCGACTACTCCCGCAAGGAGGGCGAGTGGGTGCCCAACGAGTTCGGCGGGCGCGAGGACCTCGACGCGGTGTCGTTCCTCAAGGAGCTCAACGAGGTCCTCCACGGCCGCGAGCCGGGCGTGATCTCCGCGGCCGAGGAGTCGACCGCGTGGCCGGGCGTCTCGCGCCCGACGTACGTCGGCGGGCTCGGCTTCGGCTTCAAGTGGAACATGGGCTGGATGCACGACACGCTCGGCTACTTCGAGCACGACCCGATCCACCGGCGGTTCCACCACCACGAGCTGACGTTCAGCCTCATGTACGCGTTCAGCGAGAACTTCATCCTCCCGCTGTCGCACGACGAGGTCGTCCACGGCAAGGGGTCGCTGCTGTCGAAGATGCCGGGCGACCGCTGGCAGCAGCTGGCGAACCTGCGCTCGCTGTACGCCTACATGTGGGCGCATCCCGGCAAGAAGCTGCTGTTCATGGGCGGCGAGTTCGCACAGGAGCAGGAGTGGTCGCACTCGCGCTCGCTCGACTGGCACCTGCTCGAGGATCCCGGCCACGGCGGGATGCAGAACCTCGTCCGCGACCTCAACCACCTGTACCGCGACACGCCCGCGATGTGGGAGGTCGACTTCGAGCCGAGCGGCTTCTACTGGATCGAGCCCAACGACGCCGACCGCAACGTGGTCGTCTTCGCCCGGGCCGGCGCGGACCCGGCGAAGGACGTCGCGGTGTGCGTGATGAACCTGTCGCCGATCCCCCGCGAGGGCTACCGCATCGGCCTGCCGAAGCAGGGCCGCTGGCGCGAGGCGCTCAACACGGACGCCGAGCACTACGGCGGCTCGAACGTCGGCAACTACGGCGGCGTGGAAGCCGAGGACATGGCCTGGATGAGCCAGCCGTACTCGGCCGCGATCACGATGCCGCCGCTCGGCGTCGTGTGGTTCGTGCCCGACGACTAGATTCACGGCCATGACGCTGTTCGGCGACGAGCATGTCCGCCGCTACCGGGAGACCGGTGGCGAGGTGGGCCACGACTGGGAGGGGACGCAGGCCCTCATCCTCTCCACGACCGGGCGCAAGTCCGGTGAGCAGCGCGACAACGCGCTGATCTACGGCCGCAACGGGGACGACCTGCTGGTCGTCGCGTCGAAGGGCGGGGCCGACGCGCCGCCGGCCTGGTACCTGAACCTCCAGGCCGATCCGCAGGCCGAGGTGCAGCTCCGCGACGAGGTCTTCAAGGTGCGGGCCCGCGACGCGACCGACGAGGAGAAGCCGGAGCTCTGGGCCGAGATGGTGACCCACTGGCCGGCCTACGACGAGTACCAGACGAAGACGGAGCGCCCGATCCCCGTCGTCGTGCTCGAACGAGCCTGAGGTGCCACGCCTGGAGGGGAAGGTCGCGCTCGTCACCGGCGGCGGCGGGAGCATCGGCGGCGCGACCGCCAGGGCCTTCGCCGCGGAGGGGGCGAAGGTCGTGGTGGCCGACATCGACGCCGACGGGGTGGAGCGGGTCGTCTCCGAGCTGGGCGCCGACGTCGCGGTCGGCGCGGTCGGCGACGTCACGGACTCGGCGGCGGTCGCCGCGGCCGTGCAGCTCGCGGTGGAGCGCTTCGGCGGGCTGCACATCGCCTTCGCCAACGCCGGCGTGTTCGGCAGCCACGCGTCGGTCGCGGAGTACCCGGAGGACGTCTTCGACCAGGTGATGGCGGTCAACGTCAAGGGCTCCTTCCTCGTCTGCAAGCACGCGATGGCGGCGATGGGCGACGGGCCCGGCTCGATCGTCATCAACTCGAGCGTCGTGGGCCTGACGTCCGCGCCCGGGATCCTCGGCTACGCCACCGCGAAGCACGCGCTCGTCGGCCTCATGCGGACGGCGGCGCAGGAGGGCGCGAAGCAGGGCATCCGGGTGAACAGCATCCATCCCGGGCCCGTCGACAACCGCTTCCAGCACACGATCGAGGTGGGCGCGACCGGGGCGACCGAGGACGAGGCGACGGCGATCTTCGACGGGATGATCCCGCTCGACCGCCACGCGCGGCCGGACGAGATCGCCAGCGCCGTGCTGTTCCTCGCGAGCGACGAGTCGTCGTTCATCACCGGGGCCACGATCGCGGCCGACGGGGGGCTCAGCATCTAAAGCGACTCCGACACGTGCCGACGAAACGGGCGTGCACGTGTCGCGGGTCGTCGCTGTCCTCGTGGGCCTGGTCCTCCTGGCCGTCACCGCCGTCGCGGCGACCATCGGGTTCTCCTACGACGCCCGCCAGGACCGCAACGAGCGCACCGACGTGCGCCGCGTCGCGCTGCGCTCGCTCATGAGCGAGCTCGACGGCCTCGTCGCGACGACGCACCAGGTCTCCGCCCTGTTCGAGGCGTCCAACGGCGTGTCCGAGACGGAGTTCTCGACCTTCACCCGCCCGATGCTGCGCGACGGCAGCGCCTCCACGTTCGCCTGGGTCCAGCACGTCGACGGGGCCGACCGCGCGCGCTTCGAGCACGCCAGCGGCCACGCGATCAAGCAGCTGACCCCGGACGGCCACGTGGTCTTCGCCGGCGTCCGCGCGAGCTACGACGCCTCCCGGTACGTCGAGCAGGCGACGCCCACGCCGACCCCTCTCGGGGTCGACGCCGCGGCCGACCCCGCGCGCCGCCGGGCGCTGCGTGCCGCCGCCACGCTGAACGAGCCGCAGGCCACCGCCGTCAGCCGCCTCGTCGGCTCCAACGTCCCGGGCATCCTCGTCTACGCGCCCGTGCGGTCCCACGACGGGGCGTTCCTCGGCTCGGCCGTCGGCGCCTTCCGGCTCCCCGAGCTCGTCCACGCGATGACCGGCATGCTCCCGGACGGCACCGCGTTCGAGCTGCGCCAGGGCACGACGCGCGTCGGCGGGCACGGCCGTCTCGCCCGCGACGCCGACAGCTGGACCGTCGCCATCGCCGGGCAGCAGTGGAACCTGCGCACGTCGCCGCCCGCGAGGTCCCATCTCAGCTGGGGCGTCATCGCCCTGATCGTCGGCGGCCTGCTCAGCGCGCTCGTGGCCGTCTCGCTCTCCAGGCTCGCCCGCGAGGCGGGCCGGGCGGAGCGCAAGGCGTCCCAGAGCGAAGAGCGCTTCGCCAACGCGTTCGACCACGCGCCGGTCGGCATGGCGCTGCTGGACCGCGACTGCCGCCACGTGCGCGTCAACGACGCGCTCGCGGCGATGCTCGGCCGCACCCGCGAGGAGCTGACCGGCATGCCCGCCACCCGGGTCATGCCGCCCGACGAGGCGGCCGCGTGCATCGCGCTCATCGCGGCGCTCATCCGGGGCGACCAGGCGTCGTTCAGCGGCGACACGAACCTCCTCGCCGCGGACGGGCGCCGCATTCGCGCAGCCGTGCACATGACGCTCGTCGACGGCACCGGCGAGGGCGACGCCCCGGTGCTCGTCCACGCCGTGGACGTGACCGAGCAGCGCCTCGCCGAGCGCCGCATGCGCCACCTCGTCGACCACGACCCGCTGACCGGCCTGCTGAACCGCCGCGGGCTCGCGGCCGCGATGCAGACCCAGGTCGCCCAGAGCCGCCGCTACGGCACCGCCGGCGCGCTCCTGGTCCTCGACCTCGACGGCTTCAAGGCGATCAACGACACCCTCGGCCACGACGCCGGCGACAAGCTGCTCGTCCGGATCGCCGACGAGCTGCGCGCCTGCCTGCGCGAGACCGACGTGCTCGCCCGTCTCGGCGGTGACGAGTTCGCGGTGATCCTGCCGCGCGAGACGCTCGACGAGGCCGCGGTCGTCGCCGGGAAGATCACCGAGCGGCTGCGTGCGACCGGCGAGCGAGTCACCGCCAGCGTGGGTGTCGCGCCCTTCTCCGCCGAGCACGAGAGCGGCGACGACGTCATGCGCGCGGCGGACCTGGCGATGTACTCGGCGAAGGCAGCGGGGCGCGATCGTCACGCCGTGGCGGGTCGCCACCCAGACCTCGTGTAGAGGCCGCCGGTCAGCGGGTAGATGAGCCCGCTCGTGCACGACGACCAGCTGCCCTTCGAGCGCCCGCTCGGCGCCCGCCCCGCCGGCGACGGACTCACCGAGTTCCGCGTCTGGGCGCCGCATGCGCGCGAGGTCGCGGTGCGCGTCCGCGGCGCCGACCACCCGCTCCCCGACGAGGGGTTGGGGGTCAACGCGGGCACCGTTCCCGCCGCGCACGGCGACGACTACCTGCTCGTCGCCGACGGGACCGCGTGGCCGGACCCGTGCTCGCGCTGGCAGCCGTACGGGCTGCGCGGTGCCAGCCGCGTCTTCGACCCCGCCGCCGTGACGTGGACCGACGAGGGCTTCACGCCACCGGCCGCGGCGGACGCGGTGGTCTACGAGCTGCACATCGGGACGTTCACGCAGGCGGGGACGTTCGACGCGGCGATCGAGCACCTGCCGGGGCTCGCGGAGCTCGGCTTCACCGTCGTGGAGGTCATGCCCGTCGCGGAGTTCCCCGGCGAGCGCGGCTGGGGCTACGACGGGGCGTTCCTGTGGAGCGCGCAGTCCAGCTACGGCGGCCCCGAGGGCTTCGCCCGCTTCGTCGACGCAGCCCACGCCGCCGGGCTGGCCGTGATCCTCGACCTCGTGCCCAACCACGTCGGCGCCTCCGGGGCGCCGGCGCTCGAGGCGTTCGGCGCGTACTTCACCGATCGCTACGGCACGTTCTGGGGCCGGGCGATCAACTACGACGACGCGCTGAGCGACGGCACGCGCGAGTGGCTCGTGCAGGCCGGCGAGGCGTGGGTGACCGACCTGCACCTCGACGGGTTCCGCCTCGACGCCATCCACGCCGTCTACGACATGTCGGCGCGGCACGTCCTCGCGCAGTTCGCCGAGCGCGTGCACGCCGCGCGGCCGGGCGCGCTCGTCATCGCCGAGAGCGGGCTGAACGACCCGAAGGTGATGCGCCCCGAGGCGGCAGGCGGCTTCGGCCACGACGCCGCCTGGGCCGACGACTTCCACCACGCGCTGCGCACGCTGCTCACCGGCGACCGCGACGGCTACTACGCGGAGTTCGGGGACGTGGAGCAGCTGGCCAAGGCGTTCCGCCGCCCGCACGTCCACGACGGTCAGTACTCGACGTTCCGCCGGCAGCGCTTCGGCGCGCCCGCCGAGGACGTGCCGCCCCACGGCTTCGTCGTGTTCTCCGCCAACCACGACCAGATCGGCAACCGGGCGTTCGGGGATCGGCTGCCGCGCGAGGTCCGGGCGCTCGCCGCGATGTGCACGCTGTTCTCGCCGTTCATCCCGCTCGTGTTCCAGGGCGAGGAGTACGGGGAGGACGCGCCGTTCCAGTTCTTCACGGACCACATCGACGAGGACATCGCGGAGGCCACTCGCAAGGGGCGCAGGGAGGAGTTCGCGTCCTTCGCCGCGTTCTCGGGCGAGGACGTCCCGGACCCGCAGGCGCTCGAGACGTTCGAGCGGTCGAAGCTCACCCGCGTGGCCGACCCGGAGATCGCCGACGTGTACCGGCGGATGCTCCGCCTGCGGCGCGAGCTGCCGCCCGGCGACGTGGACGAGATCGCCTTCGACGCCGCCGTCCCGTCGTTGCGGGTGACCCGCGGGCCGTGGACCCTCGTGTGTGACTTCGCGGAGATGTCCGGTGAGATCGTGGGCCCCGGGTATGGTGGCGCCGCGTGAGCCGCGACGTCTGGCCAGGACGGCCTTTCCCCCTGGGTCCCACCTGGGACGGCCAGGGCACCAACTTCTCCCTGTTCTCGGAGCACGCGACGCGCGTCGAGCTGTGCCTGTTCGACGCCGACGACCGCGAGGAGCGCATCCAGGTCGCCGACCGCACGGCGTTCAACTGGCACTGCTACGTCCCCGGCGCGGGACCCGGCACGCGCTACGGCTACCGCGTGCACGGCCCGTACGAGCCCGAGGAGGGCCACCGCTTCAACCCCTTCAAGCTGCTCATCGATCCGTACGCGAAGGCGATCGAAGGGGCCGTCGACTGGGAGGCGGCCAACACGCTGCCCTACGTCCCCGATCCCGAGGACCCGGAGGACGCCGACCTCGAGCGCGACGACGAGGACTCCGCGCCCGCGATCCCCAAGTCGCTGATCATCGACGAGGGCTTCGACTGGGAGGGCGACACCCACCCGCGCACGCCGTGGAACCAGACGGTCATCTACGAGGTGCACGTCAAGGGCTTCACCAAGCAGCACCCCGAGGTGCGCGAGGACCTGCGCGGCACCTACGGCGGCCTGGCGTCCGAGCCGGCGATGCGCTACCTCAAGGACCTCGGCGTGACCGCCGTGGAGCTGCTGCCGATCCACCACATCGCCGACGAGAGCTTCCTGACGGAGCGCGGCCTCACGAACTACTGGGGCTACAGCTCGATCGGCTTCCTCGCGCCGCACGCCGGCTACGCCGCGACAGGCGCCACCGGCGAGCAGATCCGCGAGTTCAAGGGGATGGTCAAGGCCCTGCACCGCGAGGGCATCGAGGTGATCCTCGACGTGGTCTACAACCACACCGCCGAGGGCAACCACCTGGGCCCGATGCTCAGCTTCAAGGGCGTCGACAACAAGTCCTACTACCGCCTCGTCCCCGACGACGAGCGCTTCTACATGGACTTCACGGGCACCGGCAACTCGCTCAACGTCGTGCACCCGAGCACGCTGCGGCTCATCATGGACTCGCTGCGCTACTGGGTCATCGAGTGCCACGTCGACGGGTTCCGCTTCGACCTGGCCAGCGCCCTGGCGCGCGAGCTCTACGACGTCGACCGCCTGTCGGCCTTCTTCGACACGATCCACCAGGACCCCGTCCTCTCCCAGGTCAAGCTCATCGCCGAGCCCTGGGACGTCGGGCCCGGCGGCTACCAGGTCGGCAACTTCCCCGTGCAGTGGTCGGAGTGGAACGGCATCTACCGCGACGTCATGCGCGACTTCTGGCGCGGGCAGGCCGGCGTCGGCGACTTCGCGGCGCGCCTTGCCGGCTCCAGCGACCTGTACGAGCCCGACGGCCGCAACCCGTTCGCGTCGATCAACTTCATCACCGCCCACGACGGCTTCCCGCTCGCCGACCTCGTCGCCTACAACGAGAAGCACAACGAGGCGAACAAGGAGGACAACCGCGACGGGACCGACGACAACCGGTCCTGGAACTGCGGCGCGGAGGGCCCGACCGACGACCCGGAGATCAACGCGCTGCGCGCCCGCCAGCAGCGCAACTTCCTCGTGACGCTCATGCTGTCGCAGGGCGTCCCGATGCTCCTCGGCGGCGACGAGCTGTGCCGCACCCAGGACGGCAACAACAACGCCTGGTGCCAGGACAACGAGATCTCCTGGTACGAGTGGGACATCGGCGAGGAGGGCCAGCGTCTCCTCGCCTTCACGAAGCGGCTCATCGCCCTGCGCCAGGGCCATCCCGTGTTCCGCCGCCGCCACTTCCTCAGCGGCGACGCGTCGGAGGAGTCCGGGCTGCCGGACGCCTGGTGGTTCCGCACCGACGGCCGCCGGATGACGCAGCGCGACTGGGAGCAGGGCGACCTGCACCACGTCGGCCTCTTCCTCAACGGCGAGGAGTTCCCGTACCTCGGCGCGCGCGGCGAGCGCATCGAGGACGACTCGTTCCTGCTGCTGTTCAACGCCCACCACGAGGACATCGAGTTCAGGCTGCCCAACGCCCGCTACGGCGCGAGCTGGGGTCTCGAGCTGTCCACCGCCGAGCCGGAGGCCGAGCCGGGGGCGTGGAGTGCCCCCGCGCGCGGCAGCGTGAAGGTGATCGCGCGGTCCGTCGTCGTGCTCAAGCACGCCGGATGACGGAGCTGCGCGCCACCTACCGCCTGCAGCTGTCGGGCGACTTCGACCTCCACGCCGCGCGCGAGCTCGTCCCGTACCTGCGCGACCTCGGCATCTCGCATCTGTACCTCTCGCCGTCGCTGCAGGCGCGCAGCGGCTCGACGCACGGCTACGACGTCGTCGACCCCACGCGCGTGTCGGACGCGCTCGGCGGCGAGGACGCGCTGCGGGCGCTGGCCGCCGAGGGGCTCGGGGTGATCCTCGACATCGTCCCGAACCACATGGGGACGGGCGACGAGAACCGCTGGTGGCCCGATCCGGAGATCTTCGACATCGATCCGGAGAGCGGCTGGTACCGCCGGTTCTTCGACATCGACGACCTCGCCGCGGTCCGTGTCGAGCGCAAGGAGGTCTTCGACCTCCTGCACGGCAAGGTCCTCGAGCTCGTGCGCGACGGCGTCATCGACGGCGTCCGCGTCGACCATCCCGACGGCCTGGCCGACCCCGCCGGCTATCTGCGGCGGCTGCAGGACGCCGGCGTCCCCCACGTGTGGGTCGAGAAGATCCTCGCGGTCGGCGAGCGCGTGCGCGACTGGCCGGTCGACGGGACCGTCGGCTACGAGTTCCTCGTCGACGTCGGCGCGCTGTTCGTCGACCCCGCCGGCGAGGCGATGCTGACCGACCTCTGGCGGACCGTCTCGGGCGACGCCCGTCCGTTCGAGGACCTCATGATCGCCTCCCAGATCGAGCTGGCGACCGGGACGTTCGCGCGCGAGGTCGACCGCCTGCGGGTCCTTCTCGGCGACGACGACGCCCCGATCCCGGAGGCGCTCGCCGAGCTGCCGGTCTACCGCACCTACGTCGAGCCCTGGAGCGGGAAGGTCGCCGACGAGGACCGCGAGGCGATCGCGGCCTCGGGCATGGCGCCGTCGCTCGCCCGGATCCTCCTGCTCGAGGAGCCGGGCAGCGAGGACTTCGTGACGCGCTTCCAGCAGACGTCGCCCCCGGTGACCGCGAAGGGCGTCGAGGACACCGCGTTCTACCGCTACGGGCGGCTCATGGCGCTCAACGAGGTCGGCGGCGAGCCGGCGCGCTTCGGCATGTCGGTCGCCGACTTCCACGCGGCCAACGAGGAGCGCGCGCGGCGCTTCCCGCGCAACCTGCTCGTCACGAGCACCCACGACACGAAGCGCTCGGCCGACGCGAGGGCGCGCATCGGCGCGCTCGCCTCGATGCCCGACGACTGGGCCGCCGCGGTGCAACGGTGGCTGGACCTCACCCGCGATCTCGTCACGGACGGCGCGCCCGACGGCGCGGAGCGCTACATGGTCCTCCAGAACCTGCTCGCGGCCTGGCCGATCTCCGCGGAGCGGATGGAGGGCTTCGTGGAGAAGTCGCTGCGCGAGGCGAAGGTCCACACGAACTGGGCGGAGCCCGACGAGGCCTACGAGGCCGCGGTCAAGCGCTACGCGACGGGCCTGCTGGAGCACGAGGCGTTCCTGGCCGACTTCGAGCCGTTCCTCTCCGAGCTCCTGCCGATGGCCGAGCGTCACGCGCTCGGGCAGCTGCTGCTCAAGCTCACCGTCCCCGGCCTGCCCGACGTCTACGGCGGCGACGACCTGTGGTTCCTCGCGCTCGTCGACCCCGACAACCGCCGGCCGGTCGACTGGGCCGCCAGGCGGGAGGCGCTCGACGCACTGCGCGCCGGTGCCGCGCCGACGCGCGAGACCGTGAAGCTCTGGCTCATCTGGCGCGCGCTGGACCTGCGGGCGCGGCGGCCGGACGCGTTCGCCGGCGCGTACACGCCGCTCGACGCGGGCGACGGGACCGTCGCGTTCCTGCGCGGCGACGGCGAGGTGCTCGTCGCGGTCCGCGTCCGCGAGGACGCCGCGGCGTTCGAGCCGCCGGCGGGCGAGTGGCGCGACGTGCTGGCCGGCGCGCCGGCCGACTACGGGCTCGTGCTGCTGGAGCGCGCCGACGCGATCGCCGCGTAACGTCCCGCCACGCCGAGCTTGCGGTACGCGTGCTCGAGGTGCTTCTCGACCGTGCGCCGGCTGATGTGGAGCGCGAAGCCGATCTCGGCGTTCGTCGCCCCGCGCTCGATGAGCCCCATGATCTGCGCCTCGCGCTCGGTGAGCGCGGCGTGCGCGCCCGTGGTGGCCGTCGCGCGGCGCGCCGCCACGGCGAGTGCGGGGCGGACGCGGGCGAGCAGCGCCCGCTCGTCCTCCGCGAAGTCGCGCCCCGCGCGGTGGAAGGCGATGCCGATCGTGCGCCCCGAGGTCCATGGCAGGGCGACGCACAGCGCGCGGTCGACCCCGAGCGGCGCGTAGAAGTCCGCGTAGACCCCGAGCTCGCGCAGCCCTCGTCCGCTCACGAAGTCCGACAGCCGCAGCGGACCCGCATCGCCGGTCCGCAGGTGGTGAGCGATGAGCGGGTGCGCCGGGAGGTGTCGCGCGAACGCCGCGACGTCGATCTCCGCGCCGTCGGACGCCACCGCCACGACTGGTGCCATGCGCGCGACGTCGAACTCGCCCCAGACGACGTGGTCGCACGGGAGCAGCTCCGCCAGCGCGTCGACGACCCCGCGTCTCAGCGCGTCCGCGTCCGGTGCCGTCTCGGCGACGGCGAGCACGTCGAGGACCGGTGTCAGGTCGCGCATGGACGCTCGGCGGCGAGCCTACGCCGCGCGAGCGTCCATGAACAGGTGCGTCGCGCTACGCCGGGCTGCCGGCCGGCGTGCCCTCCTGGATGCCGCCGCGGATCATGTCGCGCAGCTCCGCGTCGTCGGTGTGGCCGTGTACGGCCACCGCGTGCTGCACGGCGGCCTCGAGGACCTCGTCCTCGGAGTCGGCCGAGATCGCGATCGTGCAGTTCATCTCGCTCGGGATCTGGCGGCAGTCGACGTACTTGCGGGCCATGGTGCTCCCTCCGTCAGGGGACGATGTTGTGGTTGACGCGGAAGAGGTTCGCGGGGTCGTAGCGGCGCTTGACCTCCACGATCCGCGCGTGGTTGTCGCCGTAGATCTCCCCGATGCGCGCGGCGCCGTCGTCCTGCATCAGGAAGTTCTGGTACACGCCGCCGGCGGCGTACGGGTGCAGCGCGTCGTAGTACTCGCGGGCCCACATGCGCAGCACGCCGGCGTTCGCGGGGTCGGGATCGACGCCGACGATGACCTGCGCGTACTGCGAGCTGCGGTTCGGCCACGCCGTCGCGTCCGGCGCCACGCGGTGCACCGCGCCGTCGATGGGATAGAGGTGCATCGTGGAGTGCATCGTCGGCAGGCGCATCGCGTGCTCGACGTGCGCCGCGATCGCCTCGTCCGGCAGCTCGTCCACGTGGTCGGCCTTCCAGTACCACTGGTGCCCAGGCGGGTACAGCGCGTCGAACGCGCCCTGCAGGGCCGGGTAGGGCATCGGCGCCACGCCGTCGAGTGCCGGGCCGAGCTCGCGCGCCGGCGCCAGGTCCGCGGCCGCCTCGTCGGGCGGGCCGAAGTGGCACCAGACGATCCCGCACATCTTCTGCAGGTGCAACGCGGGCGGGAACGGCGGCGCGGGCGGCACGGTGAGGAACGCGAAGAAGCCGTAGACGGCCTCCGAGGCGCCCCGTATGTACCCGTCGAAGAAGCGCAGGACGTCGCTCGCGCGGTCCAGGGGCCACAGCATCGGTCCGGCGATCACGGTGTCGACCGGCGTCGCCTCGAAGTCCATGGAGGTCACGACGCCGAAGTTGCCGCCACCGCCGCGGAGCCCCCAGAGCAGGTCGGGGTGCTCGTCCTCGCCGGCGGTGACGACCGAGCCGTCGGCCAGGACGACCTCGGCGGAGCGCAGGTTGTCGATGGTGAGGCCGCGGCGTCGCGCGAGGTACCCGAGGCCGCCGCCGAGCGTGAGCCCGGCGACGCCGGTGGTGCCGATGATCCCGCCGGGCACGGCGAGGCCGAACGGATGCGTGGCGTGATCGAGCTGGGCCAGCGTCGTGCCGCCCTCGACGCGTACGCGCCGCGTCGACGGCTCCACGTGGACGCCGTGCATCGCCGAGAGGTCGCAGACGATCGCGTCGTCCGCGACGCCCAGCCCGCCGGCGTTGTGCCCCCCGCCGCGCACCGCGAGCAGCATGTCGCGCCGTCGTGCGAAGTCGATCACCGCGATGACGTCGGCGACGTCCGCACAGCGCGCGATGACCGCCGGGCGACGGTCGATCATCCCGTTGTAGACCGCCCGCGCCTCGTCGTAGCCGGAGTCCTCGGGGCCGATCAGCTCGCCGCGGAGTGCTCCTGCGAGCACGTCGTCGACGAGTCCGTGCGTTGCCGCGGTCACCGTCATGTCCGTCCTCCTTGGCTGCCGTGTCAAGCCAAGCGAGGCGGGGCCGCCCCGGTCAATACGTGATCACACGTACGACGTCAGGCGACGTACGGAATCGTCTGCGGCCCCTCGGGGAGCACGCAGACGCGAGCGTCCGGCCCCGCGGCGTCCAGCGCGGCGGCGACGGTCTCCGACACGTCGTCGGAGTGCCCGAGATGCGCGCTGTGCAGCGCGTCGGCGTCGAGGTAGTCGGAGTGCACGACGACCTCCGCCTGGACCTGGATCTTCGCCTGGACCTGGACCTGCCACTGGTCGGCGACGGTGTCCTTGCGCGCGGAGATCGCGTCGAGCAGCGCCTGCGGCGACGGCTCGGAGGCGAGGACCTCGCGGTAGGAGCCGTGGTCGGGGAAGCCGTCGCGGCACTCGGCGGCGCAGACGATCGTGCCGCCCTCGCGGACGACGGTCGACGCCGCGCTCATCCCCTTCACGGCCTGGTACAGGTTCTGGTCGAGCGGGAAGCCGGAGTTGGTCGTCACCACGACCTCGAAGCGCGACGGGACCTCCTGCATCGCCGTCTCGCGGGCCGCCTCGCAGGCGGCGCGGTGCATGGCCGACAGCTCGCCACCGAACGCGCGGACGATCCCCTGCTCGCGGTTGAGGGTCACGTCGAGGGCGAAGTGAACGTCGCCCACGGCCTCGACGACGGCGCGGATGTCGTCGTGGACGGGGTTGCCCTCGATGATCCCCCAGATGGCGTTGGGGTGGCCGATGCGGGACGCGTCGTGGAGCGTGAGGACCGTGTCGAGCGCGGCCAGACCGGGCGTGACGAGCTTGGGGCCGCCGCTGAAGCCGGCGAAGAAGTGGGGCTCGACGAAGCCGGTGGTGATGCGCAGGTCGGCCTGCACCCACTCCGTGTTGAGCCAGACGGGGACGCCGTCGCCGTGCTCGCCCATCCAGGTGAGCGACGAGCTGTCGCGCGCGTCGTGGTTGACGACCCGGACGCTGTCGTAGACCTCGTCGCCGAGCATGCGCCGCAGCTCCTGCTCGGTGTTCCCGCGGTGCGTCCCCGTCGCCACGAGGATCGTGACGTCGTCGAGGTCGATGATGCCGTCGAGCTCCTCGAGCACGGCGGGGATCATGAGGTGGCGCGGCTGGGGCCGGGTGCCGTCGCACATCGAGATGGCGACCGTCTGGCCGGGCTTGGCGAGCTCGCGCAGCGGCGCGCCGGAGACCGGCTCGCGCATCGCGGTGTGCAGCGTGGCCATCGGGTCGGCGGCGGCCTGCGCGTGCACGGGCTGCACGACCGTGGTGCGCTCCTCCGGGAGCTCGACGCGGAGCCCGTCCTCGCCGTACGCCAGCCAGACCTCCATCGGGGTGAGGCTAGTCGTTTAGCCTGCCCGTCATGGAAGCGGGCCTGACAGGGCCTCACGCCGCGACGGCGGCCGAGCTCAAGGAGCGTCTGGAGGCCGAGCGGCGCGGGAATCCGTTCCTCATCATGCGCGGGGAGGACGCGGCGCAGATCCTCGTCGAGCTGCCCGAGGACGGCCCGCCGACGCGGACGATCGGCCGCGCGGCGGAGTGCGACATCGCCATGCCGTGGGACGGGCAGGTCTCGCGCGTGCACGCGGAGCTCGTGTGGGTCGGCCGCGACTGGGCGATCGACGACGGCGGCCTGTCACGCAACGGCACGTACGTGAACGGCCAGCGCATCGCCGAGCGCCGCCGCCTGCGCGACGGCGACACGCTGCGCTTCGGCGCGACGGCGATGGTCTTCCGGCGGCCGTCGGACGCCATGTCGGTCTCCTCGGCGACCGTCGTCGCGGCCGGACTCCCGGGCCCGACGAGCCTGTCGGATGCGCAGCGCGCGGTGCTGCGCGAGCTGTGCCGGCCGATGGCCGCCGACGGTGGCCGCGCGCGCCCGGCCACCAACCCGGAGATCGCGGCCGCGCTGTTCCTGTCGCTCGACGCGATCAAGGGCCACCTGCGGGTGCTGTTCGTGAAGTTCGGCGTCGACGGCCTGGCGCAGAACGAGAAGCGCCTGCGCCTCGCCGAGCGCGCGATGGACTCGGGCGCCGTGCTGGTCGCCGAGCTGCGCGAGCGCGCCGACCAGCCCGGCTAGCCGGCCGCGGCCCCCAGAGCGCCCAGCTCCTCCTCGATCCCCCCGGCCAGCACGTCGAGCCCCTCGACGCCCGCGCGATCGGCGCACAGCCCGAACGTGAGCACCCCTCCCGCCGAGAAGACCGCGACCCGCAGCGCATGCCAGTCGGCGACCTCGGCGAGGGCGTAGACCGCCCGCACGGGGCGGCCGAGCGCGGTGACGGCGCCGCGCGGGCCGGGCACGTTCGACACGTTGAGCGTGAAGACGTGCGGGTTCATCGACCAGTGCACCGCGACCTGACCGCCGAAGTGCAGGACGGTGCCGAGCTCCAGCGCGTCGTGGCGGGCCTTGCGCAGCGTGCACTCGCGCGCGATCGCGAGCAGCCGGGCGACCGGGTCGGCCTCGGCCAGCGGGAGGTCCACGAAGAAGAACGAGTCGTCGTTGCCGAGCGCGTCGGTGCGCTCGTCCGTCCGGTGCAGGCTCACCGGGACCTTCACGCGCATCCGGTGCAGCGGCGCATCCCGCGCCAGCAGCCAGCGGCGCAGGCCGCCGGCGGTCGCGCCGAGCACGACGTCGTTGACGGTCAGGTGCGTGCCGAACGCGTCGCGCAGCCGCCCGATCGCGGCGAGATCCGTCGACGCGAACGCCGCCACCCGCGAGGACCCGACGCGCCGGGCGAGCGACGAGCGGGGGACCGCCGGCGCGAGCTCGCGCTCGATGGCCGCCGACAATCGCGGGATGTCGGCGAGGACGTGTCGGTGCGTCGGCTCGGGCACGATCGCCTTCGACGGACCCGTCGGCGCGGCGTCGACGTCCCACAGCAGCGCCGTGGCGATCCGCCGGACCGCCATGCCGTCCGCCATCGCGTGGTGGACCTTCAGCACCAGGGCGTGGCCTCCGACGAGGTCGATGGTCCACAGCGGCCGGTCGCGGTCCAGGTGCTCCTCCATGAGCTCCGCGACCGCGTCCTCCAGCGTGCCGCGCTGCGGGTGCTCGCGGACGTGCTCGTCGAGGTCGAACCCCGCATACGGCTCCCAGGCCAGGCCGTCGCCGTCGGGCGCCAGCCGGTCTCCGAGGCGCGGGATGCGATCGAGCCGCCCGGCGACGTGAGCGCGCAGCTCCGCGAGCGCGATCGGGTCCGCGTCGGGCGGGAGCGCGGTGACCTTCAGCGTGTGGCCCGCCACGCGCGCGGTCTCGAGTCCGAGGATCCGGACGTCCTCCGCGGTCAGCCGCACACGGCGGAGCCTACGCCGCGAGATCGACGGGTGCAGCGAGGAGCCGGGCGACCTCGTCCGGCCCGAGCGGGCGGGCGAAGTGAT
Source organism: uncultured Solirubrobacterales bacterium (assembly GCA_963757125.1). Classification (GTDB taxonomy): domain Bacteria; phylum Actinomycetota; class Thermoleophilia; order Solirubrobacterales; family Solirubrobacteraceae; genus CAVVSD01. The sequence goes on from CAVWQP010000002.1 coordinate 206,331, forward strand.
AGCCCTGCGCGACCGTGCAGGCCATGTTGCGCAGCGCGTGTGCCTGCGCCGGCGTCTCGACGCCCTCGGCGAGCGCGCGCACGCCGAGCGACCGCGCGAGCTGCACGACCGCGTCGAAGATCGCGGTGCCCTCGCTGGAGCGGCCCAGGCCGTCCACGAAGGAGCGGTCGATCTTGAGGGTGTCGATGGGGAGGATCGTCCGCAGCTGGCCGAGCGAGGACTGCCCGACGCCGAAGTCGTCGATCGCGAGCCGGATGCCGAGCTGCTTCAACGCCACGAGGGCGCGGCGCGCGTTCTCCGGATCGGCGATGAGCGTCGACTCCGTGACCTCCAGACACAGGCGCTGGGGCTCGAGGCCGGTCTCGCGCAGGATGCCGGCGACGAGGTCGGGGAAGGCGGGGTCGGCGAGCTGGCGGGGCGACACGTTGACGGCCATCTCCGTCCCGGGCCACGAGCACGCCTGGACGCAGGCCTCGTGGAGCACCCACGCGCCGATCGGCCCGATGAGGCCGTTGCGCTCGGCGATCGGGATGAACGTCATCGGCGGGATCACGCCGAGCCGCGGGTGATCCCAGCGCAGCAGCGCCTCGGTCCCGGTGATCGCGCCGCTGCGCAGGTCGACCTGCGGCTGGTAGACGAGCCGGAGCTCCTCGCGGGCGACGGCGCGCCGCAGGTCGCTCTCGAGCTCCATCCGCTGCTGGACCTCCGCCCGCAGCGCCGTGTTGAAGCGCTCCGAACGGTCCTTGCCGAGCTCCTTCGCGCGGTACATCGCGGCGTCGGCGTCGCGCAGCATCTCCTCCGAGGTCAGCTCGCCCGCGGCGGCGCAGCGCATGCCGACGCTCGCGGTCACGAAGCGCTCCTGGCCCTCGACCATGATCGGCGCGTCGAGCGCCATGGCGACCCGGTCGGCGACGCCGGCCGCGACGTCCTCGTCGTCGACGCCCGGCAGGAGGATCGCGAACTCGTCGCCGCCGAAGCGGGCGATCGTGTCGCCGGGGCGCAGCGCATGGCGCAGCCGCTCGGCGACGATGATGAGCAGCTCGTCACCGGCGGAGTGCCCGAGCGAGTCGTTGACGACCTTGAACTCGTCGAGGTCGACGAAGAGGACGGCGGCGGCGCCGGACCCCAGCGCCTCGGCGAGCTTCTCGCTGAACAGCGTGCGGTTCGGCAGTCCGGTCAGCTCGTCGTGATGCGCCTGGTGGTCGAGCTGGGACTCGACCTCCTTGCGGACCGAGATGTCGAGCATGTGCGTGACGAGCGCGTTGGGGTTGCCGTCGCCGTCGTGGACGACGGACTGCCGCCACAGGGCCCATCCGGTCGAGCCGTCGGCGCGCGTGAACATGACCTCGTCGCCGCCCTGGCGCAGGAGCGCGGCGAAGTCGGTGAGCGGCCTGCCGGTCAGGTCCTGGCCCTCGTGCCCGGTCACGGTGAGGAACGTGGCGTTCACGCGCTCGATGTGGCCGTCGAGGGTCGTGAGCACCATGCCGGTCGGCGCGTCGTCGAACGCGGAGCGGAACTCGGAGCTTGCCTGCAGCGCGTCGGCCCGCGCGTCCTCGTTGAGCCGCCAGGTGACGGTGTTGGCGATGCCCAGGGCGAGGATGAAGCCGCCGTGCACGCCGGCCCAGAACAGGGGGCTGCCGCCGTGGTCGTAGACCATCGTGGGGGAGAGGACGCCCATGACCGTGTGGTGCAGGACGACGTAGAGGAACGCGATCCCGTACGGCAGCCACTCCTCGTAGAGGGCGCAGAGCGTGACGACGATGAAGAAGTGGAAGTGCGCCTCGGTCTGGCCGTGCCAGAGGTGGACGATGACGGCCGACGAGGTCAGCAGCGACAGGCAGCACGCCGCGGCGCGCCAGCGGCGCTCCGGGTACCGCCAGGTCGCCAGCGCGGCGAGCATGGCGATCGGCGCGACGTCGAGCATGCTGTGCGGCAGTGGGTAGCCGGCGAGGAGCCCGATGAGCAGCAGGACCGGGACGTGCGCCCAGGCGAGCGCGAGCAGCCAGCGGTGACGCCGCTCCCACATCGCATCGGGCAGCGTGTCTCCTCGCGGCAGCCATGCGCGAATCCTGTCCACGGCACGGTGATCGGCCCGCCTCGGTCAGGCTTGAGGTCGATCGGCCCAGCGCAGGCCGGTGGCCGAGGGCCTCGGCGCCATCGGACTCGTCGGCAGCCCCGCGGGCGGATCGTCGACGTGGAAGCCGGACGGCGAGACGTCGTTCGGCGTCGTCGGATGGAAGATCGAGGCCAGCAGCTGGATCTGCCCGCGGCCGGGGCCGAGCTCGAACTGCCCGCCGCCGTACGCGCCGATGTCGCGCGCGGCGAGCCAGTCGTAGGCGTCGAACAGGCCCTGCAGGCTGCCGAAGCGCGAGGGCTTGACGTTCACCATCCGGGGCGCGAACGGCAGCGCCTCGATGTCGGCGATGCTGTGGATCGGGGCGTCCCAGGTGATCCGGTCGCGGTAGGGCTCGAGGAGCGCGTCGATCTCCGGCGTGAGCCGCGGATCCTCGTACCACGCGTCCGGGAACGCCTCGACGACCCGGCGGTACAGGTCCGGATCCGCGCCGACGTCGACCACCGCCCCCTCGTAGTGGCCCTTGAAGTCGACGCTGTCCACCGCGCCCGTGGCGACGAGGCCGGCGATGACCTCGTCCGTCCAGGTCGGCGTCGGGTCGAGCTTGAAGCGCAGCGACGGGTAGTTCGCCAGCCGCTGCTCCAGCGGCTCGAGCGACGCCGGCTCGCCGAGGCGCAGCGACACCACGAACGTCATCGGCTGCGGTTCGCGGCCCAGCGCCTCGTGGAGGGGCAGCCCCGCCTGGTTGAGCGCGAGGTCCAGCGCCGCGGACTCGTAGCCCCAGCGCCGGTAGCGGCGGTACACGTCGCGCTCCAGCGCCCGGCCGGGGAAGAGGTCGAGGCCGCCGACGTGCTCGGCGAAGGAGGCGATCGTCCAGGTGCCCGCGAGGGGGAGCGACGGCCCGGCCTTCCAGGCCGCCTCGTGCTCATCGGCCTCGTACGTGACGTCCTCGCCGACGCCGTCCGTGCCGCCGCCGCGGAGGCGGATGACGGTGCTGAGGCGCTCGAAGCCGCTCGAGACGTTCATCCGAAGCGGCTCGAGCGCGTAGTCGTCGATCCGCAGCGGCAGATCGGCCAGGCGCTCCCAGGTGCTGGTCACGCGCTGAACCTAGCTCTCGAGGCGAGCAACGAGCTCGTCGAGGCGCAGCGCATCGAGGCCCTGGCTCACCGCGTCGAGCTCGCCGGCGCAGAACTCGACGAGCCCGCGACCCTCGCGGCAGAGCTCCAGCGTCTCGCGCAGGCCGGCCTCGCCGGAGTCGAGCCGCTCGATGATCGACTCGAGCCGGCCCGAGGCGGTCTCGTAGGTCACGTCCGTCATGTCTCGTCCTTCAGGGTTGCCTGCACTGCGCCGTCGGCGAAGCGGATCCGCACCTCACCGGCAGCGCGTGCGGCACCGGTGTCGGTGACGGGGGCGCCGTCGGCGTCCTGCACGAGCGCGTAGCCGCGGGCGAGCGTGCGCTCGGGATCGTGCGCCGCGAGTGCAGCGGCGAGACCGTCCAGCCGCCGCTCGCGCGACGTCCGCAGCGGACCGGCGGCGGCCGCTGCACGCCGGGCCAGCGCCTCGGCACGGCGCGCGGTCGCTGCCTCCTCGGCGTCCACGCGCCGCCGCGCGCTCGCCCGCAGCTCGCGGAGGTCCTGGTGCAGCGCGCGCCGGTGGCGCGCGACGTGCTCGCCTGGCGCCCGCGACAGCCGCGCGAGGACGCGCGCCCGGTCGGCCACCGCCCTTCGCCCGTGGCGGGCGAGCCGCGCCGATCCGCGCCCGAGCGCCTCGCGCGCGGCGCCGACGTGCAGCGGCACCGCGGCCTCGGCTGCGTGCGTGGGCGTCGAGCAGCTCACGGCGGCGACGTCGTCGATGAGCGTGCGGTCGGTGTGGTGGCCGACCGACGCGATGACCGGGACGCGCAGGAGCGCGACCGTCCGGCAGAGCGTCTCGTCGCAGAAGGCGAGCAGGTCGGCCAGCGAGCCGCCGCCGCGGGCGACGATCGCGACGTCGACGTCCGAGAGCGCGGCCAGCTCGCTCAGCGCGCGCCCGACCGCGGGCGCGGCATGGCGGTCCTGCACCGGGGCGAACGCCCAGACGAGCCGGCCCGCCCAGCCCCGGCGCTGCAGTCCGGCGAGCACGTCGTCGCGCGCCTTGCCCCGCTCGCCGCAGACGACCCCGATCGTGCGCGGGAGGGCCGGACGCGCGAGCGCCTTCTGCGGCTCGCACAGACCCTCGGCGACGAGGAGCCGCCGCACGCGCTCGATGCGGGCGAGGAGGTCCCCCTCGCCGGCGATGCGCAGACCGGTGACCGCGAAGGAGAAGTGCGGCGAGCTGGCGCTGCTGCCGGGATAGAAGTCGCAGCCGCCGGCCACGACGACCTGCGCGCCCTGGGCGAGCGCTCCTGGCGCGAGCCCGAGGCGGTCGAAGTCCTCGCGCCACATCGCACACGGGACGGCACCGCGCTCGTCGCGCAGCTCGAAGTAGACGCGCGCCCGCGTGAGCCTGACGTCGCACGCCTCGCCGGTCAGCTGGACGTGGGCGAAGCCCCGCAGGCGGTCGCGCAGCGCCGCGGCGTACTCGCCGACGCCGAAGGGCCCGGGGAGCGCGGAACCGGGGATGCCTGCTGCTGCCGTCGGGACGGCCATCCCCGGACCGTACGGTCCGCGACGGACGGTCAGTGCGGCGCCGACGGAGCCGGGTTCTCGTCCGCCAGCGCGATGCCCGCGCGGTTGGACGGGAGCGGCGGGATGCCTGGCTCGTGGCGGGTGCCGCGCACCTCGCCGGAACGGCCGAGCGCCGTGAGCCGCGAGATCTCCCGCTCGCCCTCGATGCGGGCCGGGTGGTCGGCGGGGAGCCCCTCGACGAGCCGCGCGATCCGGTTGCGGATCTGCAGCGCGAAGTGCGGCGTGGACGCGCCCATGAGCTGACGGACGTCGTCGACCGTGACGTCGTGGCCGGGGACCCGGCGTTCAGGATGCTCTGCTTCGCTCACTGGCTGCGGACTGGGGAGATCTCGAGGAGTTCGTCGATCGCGGACTGCGTCGCGAGCGGCACCAGCGTGCGGTCCCCGACGATCCAGCCGTGATTGTAGACACCGCGGACCGGGCTCTCCGCGTAGCCCGGCTGGATGTCGAGCAGGTACTCGCGCAGCGGGGCCGGCAGCGAGCCGTCGGCGGGCAGGACGAGCGGCGGGCCGTAGGTGCCGGAGTTCGACAGCGGCGCGGCCCCAGCGGCGAGCGCCGGGGCCTTGGAGGAGAGGAAGACGAGCCCGTGGCCCGGGTCGTCGACGGCCCAGCCCGCGGCTCCGTCGCGCAGCCGGGCGGCGGCGATCGAGGTCGTCGTCGCGTCCGCGCCCGAGACGCGCGTGACCTTCCCGAGCTTGGCGAGCGCCTGCCCGACGGCCTTCGACAGGACGTCCTCGCCCCCGAGCAGGTAGATGCGCGGCTTGTCGTGGGCCTGGATCGCGAGCTTGGTGACCTCGGGCACGGCGTCGCGCGTCGCGAAGAGGATCGGCGACGCCGAGCGCGCGGACCAGCCCGCGGCGGTCATCGCGATCTCCGGCTTCTCCGAGGACGTGACGATGACCGTGCGCGACGGCTTGCCGGCGACGCCGCTGGCGAACGTGTCCATGGCGCGGGCGGTCTCCTCGGCCGTGGCCGCCGTCACGTCGACCGCCTTCAGGCCGGCCGGGCGCGGCACGTCGCCGACGCGGACGACCTGCGCACCGCCCGCATCCGCCGAGCCGGTGGGGGCCAGCGCCTTCAGCGCATCGCGCGTCGCATCGGGCATGTCGGTGCCGTCGCTCAGCAGGACCGGCGCGCGCAGCGGCGAACCCGAGAGGACGGAAGCTGTGAGCGCATCTCTCCAGTCCCCACCGTCCGCCAGCACGACCGTGCCGGGCCCCTTGCCCGGGTACGTGGCCCGGGCGATCGCCGCCGCGGACACCGCCGGATCAGAGGAATCGATCCGTGTGGTGTTCTTCGTGGCCGTAGCGGGCATACCGAGGTCGGCCGCGCCGGACCCGCTGTCGCTCGAGGAAGTGCGGTCGCTGGAATCGTCGCTCCCGCCGAAGCATCCGGCGAGCGCGAGGACGAGGATCAGCAGGGGAGCCAGGCGCCTCACAGGAGGCGAGAGTAGACGTCGGACGACGCACCCTTCGCCGGTTCAAAGCCCGGCAGGAGAGCAGGCAGGTAGTCAGAACAACACTGCAGGTCGCCGTGCAGGTGTGTATTGTGCCCGACTCACTGCCGAATCCCGGGCGAGAAGCACGGGATCGGGGGACCCAAGTTGTTGGGGCGAATCATGGGCTCAGGCCCGAGAAGCGCTGCCTTTCTGCGCTAGCCCGTCAGCTAACCCCGTAGGCCGACGAAAGAGGGTGTTCAGGACGTGAGGGCTCGTGCCCTGTTGACGATGACGTGCGCGCTCGCGGGGATCTCCCTGTGCGCCACGGACGCGATGGCGCAGGACACGGCAGCCAACGGTGGCGCCGCCTACGGCACGCCGACCGCGGACACCCGCGCTGCGACCCAGCAGGTCGCACCCACCCCTCCGGCGCCCGGCCAGGTCGGTGCCGCCACCCCCGCTCCGCCCGCCCCCGTTGCCGGCGCCGTCGCGACCGTCGACCCGGCCAGCGGCCTCGCCGCCCCGCCCGTCGCCGCTCCCCCGGCCGTTCAGAACGCGATCATCGCGGCGAACGCGATCATCGGGAAGCCCTACAAGTACGGCGGCGGCCATCGCCCCGGCTTCCTCGATCCCCGCGGCTACGACTGCTCGGGCACCGTCTCCTTCGCGCTGAACGGCGGCGGCCTCATCGAGGACCCGCTCGACTCCTCCGGCTTCTTCTCCTGGGGCGAGAAGGGCCCCGGCGCCTGGATCACCGTCTACACGAAGTCCTCGCACGCCTTCATGGTCATCGCGGGCCTGCGGCTCGACACGAGCGCCGCAGGTGACCCGTCGGGTGCGAAGGGTCCCCGCTGGCGGCCGGTGCTGCGCTCCACGCGCGGCTTCAAGGCCCGCCACCCCGAGGGCCTGTAGGGCTAGGTCACGGGAGGTCCTCGCCGCGCGCCCTGCGCTCGGCGAGGATCGTCTCGCGCTCGGCGAGCGCGCTCTGCCGGCGCAGCTGCGCCTCTCGTTCACGCCGCCGGTCCTCGTCGTCCTGCATGAGCAGCGGAGGGACCTCGACGGGGCTCCCGGTCGCGTCGACCGCGACCATCGTCAGGTAGGCGCTGTTCGTGTGCTGCAGCGCGCCGGTCGCGATGTCCTCCGCCTCGACGCGGACGCCGACCTCCATCGAGGTCCGCCACACCGCGTTCACCGAGGCGCGGAACGTCAGGAGCTGACCCAGCCGGATCGGCAGGAGGAACGTCATCCGGCCCATGGCCGCGGTGACCACCATGTGGCGGCAGTGGCGCACCGCCGCGGTCGCCGCCGCCTCGTCGCAGAGGCGCATGACGGCGCCGCCGTGGACCGATCCCGCGACGTTCGCGTCGGTCGGGCCCATCCAATGGGTCAGCACCGAGCGTGAGGCGGAGACAGGGCGCGGTTCCACGGCTGGTAGAACTATCCCAGGAACTTTCCAAAGGAGCCCACATGGCCGGCATGTCCGGACGCTTCTCCACTGTCGTCAAGGCGAAGATCAACAAACTGCTGGACAAGGCCGAGGATCCGGGCGAGACCCTCGACTACAGCTACCAGGCCCAGCTGCAGAACCTGCAGAACGTCAAGAAGGGCATCGCCGATGTCGTGACGGCGAAGAAGCGCCTCCAGATGCAGGCCGAGAAGCTCGAGCAGAGCGTCGTGAAGCTCGACACGCAGGCGCGTCAGGCGCTCGGCGCCGGCAAGGAGGACCTCGCGCGCATGGCGCTCGAGCGCAAGACGGTCGCGCAGACCGAGCTGCAGACGCTCGACACGCAGATCACAGAGCTCGAGGACCAGCAGACCAAGCTGACGGAGTCCGAGCAGCGGCTGCGCACGAAGGTCGAGGCCTTCCGCACGAAGAAGGAGGTCATCAAGGCGCAGTACAACGCCGCCGAGGCCCAGGTGCGGATCTCCGAGGCCGCGACGGGCGTGGGCGAGGAGATGGCCGACGTCGGCCTGGCGATGCAGCGCGCGGTCGACAAGACCGAGCAGATGCGCGCCCGCGCGGGCGCCGTCGAGGAGCTCGAGGCGGCCGGCACGTTCGACGACATCACGCAGCTCGGCTCGGGCGAGGACGACATCGACCGCCAGCTCCGGGAGCTGGGCGCGTCGGGTCAGGTCGACGACGAGCTGGCGAAGATGAAGGCGGAGCTCGGCACCGGCGGCGCGCCGCAGGGCGAGCTGGGCGAGGGCAAGGCCGGCGCATGATCGTCCGGATCATGGGCGAGGGCCAGTTCCGGATCGACGACAGCGATCGCGACAACCTCAACGAGCTCGACAACGCCGCCGTCGCCGCCTCCGAGGGCGGCGACGAGACGGCGTTCCTCAAGACGTTCGCCGCGCTGCTCGATCACGTCCGCGAGGTCGGCACCCGGATGGCGGACGACGAGCTCGAGGGCTCCGACGTCCTCTTCCCGCCGGCGGACACGACCTTCGCCGAGGCGCAGCACGAGTTCACCGGCGACGGCTTGATCCCCGACTAGTCGGTCCAGGGGGATTCGTCGGGCACGGCGTCGTCGTCGTGATGGGTCCCGAAGGCCAGCAGCTCGAGGCCGTCGGGACCGGCCGCGAACGCGCGCTTCGTGTCCGGTGCGACGCGCAGCGCGTCCATCGGCGCGAGCTCGACCTGCTCGCCGCCGACGAGCGCCGAGCCGCCGCCGGAGAGGACGACGTAGATCTCCTCGTCGGTCTTGTGGGTATGCCCGAACGGCATCTTCTGGTCCGGCTTGATCCGCTGCAGCGACACCCCGGTCTGCTCGCACCCGAGCAGCTCGCGGGGGAAGTGCGCCTCGAGGATCTCGCCCATCCCGTGCTTGGCGGCGTCGTCCTCGGTCTCCAGGAGGTTCTTGTGGGTGTAGTCGGACATGCCCGAACCGTACGGCGGATGCCGTGACCGGTCTTGGAGGAACGCGACAGGATTCCCGGGGCATCCTGCAGCCCGAGGAGGGCGCGGCGCACTTCACCCTGGAGCGGCGCGCTCCGTCCGCCGATCTGGCCGACGTCGTCGACCGGCACTGGATCGTGCGCTGGGACCTCGGCGGGCGGCCGGCCTTCCGCCAGTCGATCCTGCCGCACCCCTGCGTCCACATCGTCTTCGAGCCCGCCGGGCCGGCCGTGTACGGCATCGCCGACGGGCAGACCAGCCACCTGCTCGAGGGCGCCGGTGAGGCCGTGGGCGTCAAGTTCCTCCCGGGCGCGTTCTCGCCCTACTCCGCGCTCCCCGCGGCGGAGCTGACCGGCCGGGTGGTGTCGTTCGCGGAGGCCCTCGGCCCTCCAGGAGCCGAGCTCGAGGAGGGCGACGACGGCGCCGACGCCCGGATCGGGCGGGTCGAGGCGTTCCTACGGGCGCACCGTCCGGCGCCCGACGCCGGGATCACGACGGTCGTCGACGCCGCGAGGACGATGCGCGAGGGCCCGCCCGACCTCCGCGTCACGGACGTCGCGGCGCGGCACGGCGTGTCCGTCCGCACGCTGCAGCGACTGTTCCGCCGGCACGTCGGCGTGAGCCCGAAGTGGGTGCTGCAGCGCTATCGGCTGCACGAGGCGGCTGAGCGGATGGCGGCCGGTGAGGCCACCGACCTCGCCTCGCTGGCCCAGGACCTGGGCTACTTCGACCAGGCCCACTTCGGCAACGACTTCCGTCGCTACGTCGGCGTCCCGCCGAGCGCCTACGCCGCCTAGCTGCTGCCCTGGCGCCCGAGCTCGTGCTGGCGGGTCTCCCACTCGGAGACCTCGAACGGCTTGTCCGGCGCAGCGCCGACGGCGAGCACGATCGTCCCGCCCTCGATGGCGTGCGCCTCGCGGTGCACGGCGGGGGAGTCGGGCTTGACGAAGCCGGGCGCGGCGACGTCGAAGGTCTGCCCGTCGAGCTTGAAGCGCGCAGAGCCGGCGATGACGGCGTAGACCTCCTCGTGGCCCGTGTCGACCTCGTCGTGGGGCTCGACGACGACCGTGCCCGGCTCGGCGCCGACGTAGGCGTTCATGCCGAAGGCGGTGACGCCGAGCTCGTCGCGCAGCGGCCGCCAGTCCACGCCCTCGATGCAGGGCGCCGGGGCGGGGGCGACGTCGTGGATGCTGAGGACCTTCGCGTGGATCTCGGTCATCAGATCGGGATACCCCACAGCGGCAGCCAGCGCTCGAGCTCCGCCTCGACGGGCAGCTCGGGTTCGAGGATCGCCTTCATCTGCAGCTCGCGCTCGGCGTCGCGGGCCTGCTCGCCGCCCGCCGGTACGAACGGGTACCAGGTGCCCCGCTTGTAGTTGTAGATGAGGTACAGCTGGCGATCGCGGGCGTCCTTGAACGCGAAGACCGCAGCGAGCGTCCGGTCGCCGTAGCCGCCGACAGCCAGCGCGTCGCTGACCGCGTTGATCCCGACGACGAGGTCCTCGACGTCGGGATCGTGGAGGATCATCCAGCGGTAGCCGAAGGAGTCCGTCTCGACGGTGAGCGTCGTCCCGGTCTCCTCGCCCGTGCCGCGCACGAGCTCCTCCATCTCCGTGACGATGTTGTCGAAGTCGGCGGTGTCGACGGGCTGGAAGAGGATGGCCGCCTGTCCGCGCGTCGTGATGTTGTGCTCGGTCTCGAGCGAGATGTACGCCGTGGTGAGGGCGAACAGCCGATCCTGCGCCGCGATCGGCTTGGCCTTCGTCCGCCCGAGCAGGCTGTCGAGGAACCCCATGAGGGAGTTCTAGCGCGCGCCCTGCAGCTGCGCCTCCAGCCGCGAGAGCTGGGCGATGCGCTGCTCGACCGGCGGGTGCGTCGAGAAGAGGTTCAGCAGCGACTTCTTCGTGTTCGCCGGGATGATGTAGAAGGCGTTCATCTCGGAGTGCGCCCGCAGGTCGGTCATCGGCAGCCGATCCATCGTGCCGCTGATCTTCAGCAGCGCCGAGGACAGCGCGCTCGGCCGGCCGGTGATCGCGGCGGCGCCGCGATCGGCGGCGAACTCGCGGTAGCGCGACAGCGCCTGCATGAGGACGAACGACACGACGTACACGACGAGCGACACGAGGATCAGCACCATCGTGCTCGGCCCGTCCTCGTCGTCGCTGTTGCCGCCGAAGAAGAACCCGAACTGGAGGATCAGCGCGGCGATCGACGCGAAGAACGACGCGATGGTCATGATCATCACGTCGCGGTGGCGGACGTGCGCGAGCTCGTGCGCCATGACGCCCTCGAGCTCGGCGGGCGACAGCAGCTCGAGGATGCCGGTCGTCGCCACGACGGTCGCGCTCTTCTGCGAGCGGCCCATCGCGAACGCGTTGGGCATCGTGGTGTTGACGATGCCGATCGTCGGCTTGGGCAGGTCGGCCTGCACGCAGAGCCGCTCGATCATCGCGTGCAGCTCGGGCGCCTCCTGCGGGCTCACCTTCTGCACGCCCATCGTGGCCAGGGCGATCTTGTCGGAGGCGAACAGCTGGAAGAGGAACAGCCCGGCCGCGACGACGAAGATGGTCACGCCAGACGCACCGCTGGCGAAGAGCGCGGCGATCAGCACGACGTACAGGGCGCCGAGCAGGAACACCGTGATCAACATCCGGGCCTGGAGCCCGGTATCGGCGCGGAGCGCCACCTTCGACTGAGCCATGGCGCGAGTGTAGGCACGGACGGTTAAGGCATCCTGAACGTCTCCTGTGCAAGTTCGCGCCCACGCAACGCCTCTGTCGGGCAGCGTCGTGGGTCTCCCGTAGCCTGCCGCGGACGCCGATGCGCCGTCTGATCGTCCTCATCGTGTGCGTCGCGGTCCCCGTCGCCCTCTGGGCGGCCCTGCCCCTCGGGTCGACCGCCGCAACCCCGTCCCAGAGCAAGCTCGACGAGCTGAACGGGAAGATCGACCGAACGCGCGATCGGATCGGCCGCAAGAAGGGCGCGGAGAAGACGCTGTCGAGCGACATCGCGCAGTACACGAGCAGGATCAACCGCCTCCAGTCGAAGATCTCGACGCTCGCCGGCCGCGAGGAGGTCCTCCAGCGCGACCTCGACGCCAAGCGCGCAGAGCTCGAGAGCCTCCGGGGCGAGCTGCGCTCCGAGCGCGCGCGGCTCGTCCGCCTCCAGCGCCGGCTGCGCGAGGCCCGCGCGACCCTCTCGACGCGGCTCGTCGAGCTCTTCAAGGCCGACAAGCCCGACATCCTCACCGTCGTGCTCGGGTCGACCGACTTCGCCGACCTCCTCGAGCGCACGGAGTTCATCCAGCGGATCTCCGACCAGGACCGCCAGGTCATCCTCCTCGTGCGCAGCGCGAAGGTGGACGCCGTCGACACCGAGGCGCACCTCGCGAAGCTCGAGACACGGCAGCAGAAGGTCACGGCGATCGTGCAGTCGCGGCGCGACGAGATCGCCGCGGTGAAGGGCGAGCTCGTCGGCACGCGGGTCGGGTACGCGAAGACGCGCGCGGGCAAGTCCGCCGCGCTGAGCAAGGTGCGCGCGGATCGCAACGACCTGCAGGAGAACCTCGAGGCGATGGAGGCGCAGTCGGCGAAGATCGCCGAGAAGCTGCGCGTCGCGCAGGGCAACCCGGGGGCCGGCCCGATCAAGCAGGGCTCGGGGCAGTTCATCTGGCCGGTCAACGGCCCGATCAGCGGCGTCTTCGGCGAGTCGCGCCCCGGCCACCTGCACGCGGGCCTGGACATCGCGGTCGCCGAGGGCACGCCGATCCGCGCCGCCGACTCGGGCCGGGTCGTGCTCATGCAGGGCGTCGGGTCGTCGGGCGGCTACGGCAACTTCACCTGCGTCCAGCACAACGCGACGACGTCCACCTGTTACGCGCACCAGTCGCGCTTCGGGACCTCGATGGGCGCGAACGTGAGCAAGGGCCAGGTGATCGGCTACGTCGGCAACACGGGCCACTCGTTCGGCGCGCACCTGCACTTCGAGGTCCGCGTGAACGGGACGCCGGTCAACCCGGCCTCGTACCTGTAGCTCCGCTCAGTGCCCGCCGGCCAGGCCCTCGATCGGCCCGCGCCCGGGACGCGTCGCCGCCCGCCCCGGCCGCAACGACGCGAGCACCGCCAGCGCGCACGCCACCAGCGCCACGGACGGTCCGGCCGCCACGTCGGCCACGTAGGACAGCTCCATACCGCCGACGCCCGCGATCGCGCCGAACAGCGCCGCGAGGCGCAGCTGGACGACGAGCCGGTCCGACGCGCGCAGCGCCGCCGCCGCGGGCGCGACCAGCAGCGCGAGGACGAGCAGGTTCCCCAGGCCCTGGACGGACGCGACGATCGCGACCCCCAGCAGCACGAGCAGGCCGGCGGTCGTCCGGCCCGGCGAGACGCCCAGCGACCGGGCGCTCCCGGCATCGAACGCCGTCACGCGCAGCGCGCGTCCGCCGAATCCCAGCGCGACGAGCACGACGAGCCCCAGGCTCGCCGCCACGGCGAGGTCGCCGTCCGTCGCGCCGAGCGGGTCGCCGAACAGCAGCTCGCCCAGCCGCGCCGGCGTGTCCGGCGCCAGCGCCAGCGCCACGCCGAGCCCGAACAGCGCGCCGACCGTCACCGCCACCGCGAGCTCGGACCCGATCCGGCGGTCGCGCGCGGCGAGCGCGATGAGCAGCGCGGCGACCACGATGCCGCCCGACGCGCCGAGCACGATCGGCACGCCGGCGAGCGCCGCGAGCACGAGCCCGGGCAGCATCGCGTGCGACAGCGACTCCGCCGCGTACGTGTGGCGCAGATGCAGGATCCACACCCCCAGCGGCCCGCAGACGACGCCGAGCAGCACCACCTCGGCCAGCGCCCGCCGCAGCAGCTCGCTCTCGAGCAGCTCCATCAGCCGTGATCGTGGTGGGAGTGGACGGCGACGGTCTCCTCGCCGAGGGTCACGAGCTCCTCGCCGTACGTCGCGTGCAGCGCCTGCGCGGTGAGGGCGTCCGCGGGTGCGCCGAAGGCGATCTGCGCGCCGTTGAGGCAGAGCACCTTGTCCCATCGCCGCGCGTGGTCGATGTCGTGCGTCGACACCAGCAGGCCCCTGCCCTCGGCGCGCAGCTCGTCGAGGATGGCCAGCAGGCCGGCCTCGCTCGCGCGGTCCACGCCGGTGAACGGCTCGTCGAGCAGCAGCAGCGGAGCGTCCTGCAGCAGCGCCCGCGCGATGAGCACCCGCTGGCGCTGGCCGCCGGAGAGCGCGCCGAACCGCGTCCCCGCCTGCGGCGCGAGCCCGACCCGGTCGAGCATGGCCCTCGCGCGCTCGCGCTCGCCCCGCCCGAGCCGCTTCCACGCGGGCGTGCGCGCGTACGCGCCCATGAGGACGACGTCGAGCGCGCTCACGGGGAAGTCCAGCCGCGCCCGCCCCGCCTGCGCGACATACGCCGGGCTGCCCTGGACCGTGCACGTGCCCGCCATCACCGGCAGCTCGCCGAGCAGGAGCCGCAGGAGCGTCGTCTTCCCGCCGCCGTTGGGGCCGAGGACCGCCAGGGCCTCCCCGGCGTCGAGCGAGAACGTCACGCCGCTCAGCGCCGGCCGGCCGGGCGCATAGCCCGTGACGAGCCCGGAGACCTCGACGAGGCTCACGCGGCCTCCCTCACGAGGGCCACCGCGGCGAAGACCACGCCGCCGAGCACGGCGATCGCGGGGCCCGGCGGCAGGTTGGTCCCATCGGCGAGCCAAAGACCGCAGATCCCCTCGGCCAGCGCGAGCCCGACGCCGCCGAGCAGCAGCCCGCGCATCGAGCCCGCCAGGAGTCGCGCGGTCGCGCTGGGGACGACGAGCAGCGTGGAGACGAGCAGCGCGCCGACGGCGGGCAGCGACGCGACGACGGCGAGCGCCAGCCCTCCCAGGAGCAGCCAGTCGCCCAGGCGCGACGGGACGCCGAGCGCCCCTGCGCCGCCGGGGTCGAAGCCCGTCGCCAGCCACGTCCGCCCAAGCAGCGCGGTGCACAGCAGCGCCAGCACGGCGACCGCGCCCGCGAGCCACAGGTCCGTGTCGCTCAGCCCGAGCAGCGTCCCGAACAGGAGGCGGTCGACGCCGGCGCCCGACGCGAAGACGTCACCGGCGAGGATCGACCCGATCGCGAGCGCCGCGACGAGCAGCAGGCCGGTCGCGGCGTCGGCGCGCAGGCGCCCGTCGCGCAGCAGCCGCGCCAGCCCGGCCGTGTAGATGAGCGCGGCGCCCATCGCCGCGACGGGCGCGGCGATGCCCGCGGGTGCCGCGACGACGAGGCCGGGGAACGTCGCCGTCCCCACCGCGTGGGTGAAGAACGCCAGCCGCCGCAGGGCGATCCACGCGCCGAACAGCCCCCCTGCGACGCCGAGCAGCACCACGGCGAGCAGCGCCCGCTGCATGTACGGCGTGGTGAAGGGGTCGACCAGGGCGTCCACGGATGCTGCGAACACTATCGAGATCCGTTCTCATTCTCGCGACAGGGCGAGGCCGGCGACGCCGACGTGGCATCCTCTGCGCGCGATGGCGACCGCCCAGAGCCTCTCCCACGTGTGGCCGCTCGGCACCACCCTGAACGCCGCCGGCCACATCGAGGTCGGGGGATGCGACCTCGTCGACCTCGCGCGCGAGGTCGGCACGCCCGCGTACATCGTCGCCGAGGACGACCTCCGCAGCCGCGCGCGCGAGTTCCGCGAGGCGTTCCCCGCCGACGTGCACCTCTCCTTCGCGACCAAGGCGTTCCCGTGCACCGCGGTCCTGCGGGTACTTGCCGAGGAGGGGATCGGCGCGGACGTCGCGTCCGGCGGCGAGCTGCAGATCGCCCTGCGCGCCGGCGTCGCGCCGGGCATGGTCACGCTCCACGGCAACGCGAAGTCCGAACGCGAGCTCGGCGAGGCCCTGGACGCCGGCGTCGGGCTGATCGTCATCGACAACACCGATGAGCTGGACCGCCTCGATCGCCTCGCGACGCGCGAGCAGGACGTGATGATCCGCGTCGCCCCCGATGTCCGAGGCGACACGCACGATCACATCTCGACCGGCCAGGCCGACACGAAGTTCGGCTTCTCGCTCGCCGACGCTCCGACCGCCATGGAGCGCATCCGAGCCTCCGAGCGACTGCGCCTGCGCGGCGTGCACCTGCACATCGGGTCCCAGCTGCTCGAGCTCGACCCGTTCCGTCGCGCCATCGAGGCGGTCGCCGCGCTCGGCCCGATGGAGGCGATCAACGTCGGCGGGGGCCTGGGCGTCGCCTACACGCCCGACGACCACCCGCCGTCCGTGCAGGAGTACGCAGACGTGAAGGTCGGGGCGATCCGCGAGTACCTGGGACCCGACGTCGCGATCCTCGACGAGCCCGGCCGCGCGCTCGTCGCAGCGGCCGGCGTCACGATCTACGGGGTGCAATCGGTGAAGCGCAACGTCTCGACCTGGGTCGCCGTGGACGGGGGCATGTCCGACAACCTGCGCCCGATGCTCTACGGCGCCCGCTATGAGGCCCACCTCGCGGACCGCCCGGGCGGCTCCACCCGCTGCCACGTCACCGGCAAGCATTGCGAGTCCTCCGACGTGATCGTCCGCGACGCGATGCTCGACGACCCCCGTCCCGACGACATCGTCGTGACGCCCGTGACCGGCGCCTACTGCTACGCGATGGCCAACCAGTACAACGGCGTCCCACGCGCGCCCGTCGTGTTCGTGCGCGACGGCGACGCGCGCGTGGTCGTGCGCCGCGAGACCTACGACGACCTGCTCTCCCGTGACGTCCTCTGAGCCGGGGAGGTTCCGGGTCGGCCTGCTCGGGCACGGCACCGTCGGGTCGGCGTTCGCGACCCTGCTGGAGGCGCGCGCCGAGCAGATCGAGCTGACCACGGGCCTGCGTCCCGAGCTGACGGGCGTCCTGACGCGCTCGCGCGGGACCTTCGAGGAGATCGTCGACGGCTCCGACCTCGTCGTCGAGGTCATCGGCGGCGTCGACCCGGCGCGCGACTACGTGCTGCGCGCGATGCGCGCCGGCCGCCACGTCGTCACCGCGAACAAGCAGCTGCTGTCGCTCCACGGCGAGGAGCTCTGGTCGGTCGCGCGCGAGCACGGCGTGCAGCTGCGCTTCGAGGCGGCGGTCGCGGGCGTCGTCCCGGTCATCCGGGTCCTGCAGGAGTCGCTCGCGGCCGCGCACATCGAGCGCGTGCACGGGATCGTCAACGGCACGACGAACTACATCCTCAGCGAGATGGCGCGAACCGGCGCGACGTACGAGTCGGCGCTCGCGGACGCCCAGCGGCTCGGCTACGCCGAGGCCGATCCGACCGACGACGTCACCGGCCGCGACGCCGCGGCGAAGATGGCGATCATCGCGCGCCTGGCGTTCGACACGCCGGTGACGCTCGACCAGGTCCCGTACGAGGGCATCGAGCACATCACCGCCGACGACATGGAGTACGCGCGCGAGCTGGGCCTGGGGCTCAAGCTCATCGGCACGGCCGAGCGCATCGACGGCGGCATCTCGGTGCGCGTGCACCCCGCGTTCCTCTACGGCGGACATCCGCTCGCCAGCGTCGGCGGGCCGTTCAACGCCGTGACGATCGAGTCCCCCGACATCACCGAGATCACGATGTCGGGGCCCGGCGCCGGCGGCCCGCAGACCGCGAGCGCGGTGCTCGGCGACGTCATCAGCGCGATGATCCCGCCGGCCTCGACGCCGGAGCCGTCCCAGCGGCTGGCGATCGTCGAGGACGTCGTGAGCGCGTTCTACCTGCACCTCGAGGTCGCCGACCGGCCCGGCGTCCTCGCGCAGGTCGCCCAGATCCTCGGGATGCAGGGCGCGTCGATCAAGTCGGTCGTCCAGAAGGGCCTGGGGCAGAACGCGCGCCTGGTGATGGTCGTGCACCCGCTCCTGGAGTCGCGCCTGCGCGCAGCGGTGGAGCTCATCGGGCGCCTGGAGTTCCTGCGCTCCCCGCCGCGCGCGATCCGGGTCATCGAAGCCGAGTTCACATGAGCGGCGAATGCTTCGCATTCGCTTGGCTGAACGTCGCAGGGCGACGTTCTGCGGGGATCGTTGAGGGCTCGGAATGAGCATGGGCCTCATCGACCGCTTCAGGGATCGCCTCCCCTTCGAGGACGGCGACCCCGTCATCACGCTCGGCGAGGGCTCGACGCCGCTCGTGCACGCCCCGCACGTGTCCGAGCTGGTCGGCGCGGAGGTGTGGCTGAAGCTCGAGGGCTCCAACCCCACCGGGTCCTTCAAGGACCGCGGCATGACCTGCGCGGTGTCGGCCGCCGTCCGCGAGGGCGCGGAGGCCGTGATCTGCGCGTCCACGGGCAACACCGCCGCGAGCGCCGCCGCCTACGCGGCGCGGGCGGGGCTCACGGGCGCCGTCATCGTCCCCGACGGGCGCATCGCCACCGGCAAGCTCGCCCAGGCGCTCATGCACGGCGCGCGCGTCGTCGCGCTGCGCGGCAACTTCGACGAGGCGCTCGCGCTCGTGCGCCAGCTGTGCGCGAAGCACCCGATCGCGCTCGTCAACTCCGTCAACCCGTACCGTCTCGAGGGCCAGAAGACGGGGGCGTTCGAGGTCGTCGCCGACCTCGGCGGCGCGCCCGACGCGCTCTGCATCCCGGTCGGCAACGCGGGCAACGTCACCGCGTGGTGGCGCGGCTTCGTCGAGGAGGAGGTCGCGCCCCGCCTGTTCGGCTTCCAGGCCGCGGGCGCCGCGCCGCTCGTCGAGGGTCACCCGATCGCCAAGCCCGAGACGATCGCCAGCGCGATCCGGATCGGCAACCCGGCCCGCTGGGAGGAGGCGATGGAGGCGATGACGGCGTCGCGCGGGATGATCCGCGCGGTGACCGACGACGAGATCCTCGACGCCTGGCGTCTGCTCGCCGCGCGCGAGGGCGTCTTCTGCGAGCCCGCCAGCGCCGCCTCGGTGGCCGGTCTGCTGCGCTACGGCGCCGACGGCACCGCCCGGATCGTCTGCGTGCTCACCGGCCACGGCCTCAAGGATCCGCAGACCGCGCTCGACCACGCCGGGGCCGTCGTGCCGTGCGAGCCGCGGCTCGACGCCGTCGAGCGGGCCGTGCTCGGCTAGATGATCCGCGTCCGCGTCCCGGGCTCGTCGGCCAACCTGGGGCCGGGCTTCGACGCGTTCGCCGCGGCGCTGGCCCTCCACCTCGAGCTCGAGGTGACGGAGACCGGCTCGTTCTCGTTCGGGACCGACCTGCACGTGGCCCGCGACCGGCGCAATCTCGCGGTGCGCGCGTTCGCGCGCCTGCATCCGCCGGATCGCTTCGCGTTCCGGATGCGGTCGGTCATCCCGCTCTCCGGCGGCCTGGGCTCGAGCGGCGCGGCGTGCGTGGCCGGGCTGCTCGCCGCCGACCGCGTCCGCGGCGGCGGCTCGGACCTCCTCGGTCATGCGATCGAGATGGAGGGCCATCCGGACAACGTCGCGGCGTCACTGCTCGGCGGCGTGACCGCGTACGTCGACGGCCGCGCGGCGCGCCTGGAGCCGCCCGCCGGGCTGTCGGCGATCCTCGTCGTCCCGCGGATCCCGGTGCGGACCGCGGCCGCGCGTGCGGCGCTCCCGGCGACGGTCCCGCTCGCGGACGCCGCCGCCAACGCGGGACACGCCGCTCTACTGCTCCTGGGCCTGGAGCGCGGCGACCTCGACCTCGTCGCGTCCGGCCTGCGGGACCGCATCCACCAGCCCTACCGCGCGCACCTGTTCCCGCAGTCCGCCGCGCTCCTCGAGCGCGCTCCCGCGCTCGGCGCGCTGGGCGCGACGATCTCGGGCGCCGGCCCGACGGTGCTCGTCTGGGCGCGCACGGAGCGGGAGGCGGTCGTCAGGGAGGCCCTCGAGCGCGAGGCCCAGGGCTGGGCGCGCGTCATGCCCGCGGAGTTCGAGCCGCGCGGCGCCCAGGTCCTCGAGGGTTAGAGGCCGGCCGTCGCGCAGCGCTCGCTGGCGAAGCCGCCCTTGGCCTTCGCGTAGTCCCACATGAAGATCTTGCCCGGGGCGATCCGGTTCAGGACGCCGACCTTCGTCCCACGCGGCATCGTCTCCTCGAGGTCGCGGCTGCGGTGGCGCCGTCGGTCGTAGTTGCCGTAGAGGCCGACCTTCGCGCACGTGATCGTCGCCGGGACCATGCGCGTGCCGCCGAATCGCGTCGCCGGCGGCAGGACGTCGAGCGTCTTCGTCAGCGTGCTCTGGTCGCTCAGCGTGACGACGACCTTCTGCGGGCCGGCCGCCGCGGGCGCGCCGATCGGCGCGGTGCCGCAGGCCGGGCGGCCGATCGGAGCGGGGTCCCAGCAGATCGACTGCACGGACTGGCCGCCGCTGTCGCGGACCTGGGCCATGAGGGCCTGGCCTGCGCGGATGTGGTCGGTCTGTCCGCCGCTGAAGATGGCGTGCACCGAGAGGGATGGCGCGGCCGCGGCGATGGCGACCGCGGCGGCGAGGAGTCGAGGGCTCATGGCTCGGGAACGATCCCGCAGCCGGAAGGTCGCGCCAGGCGACGCTACGCGACGATCTCCACGTGGCTGCCCAGCGGGATGCGCGAGAGCAGCCAGCGCAGGTCGTCCTCGGCGGTCCGCAGGCAGCCGTGGCTCACGGCCTTCCCGATGCTGGACGGGCTGTCGGTGCCGTGGATCGCGACGCGGTCCCCGCCTGTCCACCCCTGCGGGATGTTCTTCTGCCGCGCGGTCAGGGCGATCGCGCAGCAGCCGTACGGGCCGCCGCCGGTGAGCCGCAGCGTGTCCGTCACGCCGAAGCGCCCGGTCGGGGTCGGCGAGCCGGGGCCGCCGACGCCGACGCTGAACCGCCGGACGACCTCGCCCTCGTGGCTGACGGTGACGCGCCGCGCCGACAGGTCGATCTTCAGCGACCACGGCTCGAGGAGCAGCTCGGCGGCGTCGCCCGGGATCCAGGCGACCTTGCCCGGCTGCTGCTCGGTCAGCACGCCCAGCCAGCCGGTGCGCTGCTCGACGACCGCGAGCACGCGCGGGGAGCCCCAGCGGGTCTTCGTGGGGAGGGTCGCGACGATCTTCCCGCCGGGCTCGTCCCGCAGGCCCACCTTGCGCTCCAGCTTCGCGCCGAGCGGGCCCTGCTGCTGGGCGCCGGGCTCGGCGGCCGGCGTCGTCGTGGTCGTCTCGGCGGTCGTCGTCGGCGTGGTCGCGACCGTGGGCGGCGTGACCTCGGCGCCCTGCAGCGAGTCCGGGCTGCGGTCGCCACCGCACCCGGCCAGGAGCGCCGCGGCCAGCAGCGCGGCGAGCATCGCGAGCCGGCGTGGGTTCACGTCCGGCCGAGGCGGTCGAGCAGTTCGTCGGCGAGCGCCTCGTAGTCCGCGCCGAGATCGGGCCTGTGATCGAGGATCGACACGGCCCGCTCCGCGGACTCCGCATAGGCGATGGACTGCCGGATCGTCGTGGCGAACAGCTTGTCGCCGACGTTCTCCTTCAGCGAGGCCTGGGCCTCGCGCGAGTGCACGGTGCGCATGTCCGCGATCGTGAGCACGACGCCGAGCCAGGTGAGCTTCGGGTTCAGCGATTCACGGGCGAGCTCGATGACCTCGAGTGCCTGCTCGACTCCCTGGAGCGCGAAGTACTGCGCCTCGGCCGTCAGCAGCGCGTCGTCGGCCGCGACGAGTGCGTTCACGGTCAGCAGGCCGAGCGACGGCGGGCAGTCGATGAGGACGAGGTCCCAGTCGTCGGCGACGGACCCGAGCGCGCGGCGCAGCGTGAGCTCGCGGCCCATCTTGCCCGCGAGCGAGAGCTCCGCCTCGGCCAGTGTGAGGTTCGCGGGCACGACGCCGTCGTGCGCGGCCTCCGCGATCGTCGCCCGGTCCATGAGGACGTCCCCGATCGTCGGGATCCGCCTCGGGCGGCACGTCGAAGTAGTCCGACAGGTTCCCCTGGGGATCCAGGTCGACGGCGAGGACGCGCAACCCTCTGCGGCGCAGGACGTCCGCGAGCGTCCGCACCGTCGTCGTCTTGCCGGTCCCCCCCTTCTGGGAGAGGACCGCGATCGTCGCGCCCACCGCGCGCAGCCTACCGAGGCGCGCGGCCGCTGCCCGCTACGCGGGCGTCGCCTTCGTGGTCTCGGCGGCGGGTACGGAGCTCACGTCGAGGTAGCTCAGCCGGTACCGGCCGACGAGGATCTCGTCGCCGTCGGCGAGCGTGCGCCACTCGACGCGTTCGCCGTTGACGAACACGCCGTTGAGCGACCGGTCGTCGAGAACGCGGACGCCGTCGGCCTGACGCACGACGAGGGCGTGTCGGCGCGACACCGTCGGGTCGTCGAAGCGGATGTCGGCAGCGAGGCTGCGACCGATCCGCGTCCATTCCCGTGTGAGCGCGACAGCGCGCATGCCGGCGCCGTCCTCGAACGCGAGGTACTGGCCCGGCTCGGTGATCTCGGCGCGGGCCTCCGCGAGGCGGGCTGCCTCCTCTTCGGGATCGCGCTGGGGCTCGAGCTCGCGCGTGAAGCGCGGTGCTCCGAAGAGGGAGGCGCGCGTGAAGTCGCGGCCGGTGCATCCAGGGCAGTCCGGAAGTGCGTCGGCGGCAGCGAGGGTCACGACGTAGCCGCATTGCTCGCAGCGGAACGAGCCTGTTCCAGCGAGCGTTCCCGAGGTCAGTGACTCCATAGTTCGGCTCCTTGTCTCGAAGCGTTGGGGGGTTGACGCTCCGATCCCACCTGCTCTGCGACGACTGTCAGTGGCGAGGGATCCGGCTCTTTGAAGACTGGTCCTCACGATGAAGCGCTCCTAAAGCCGCGCTCAAGAGGAAAGGGGCCCGTCACGGCGAACGCCTCGGCATGCCCAGGATCCTGTCGACCATCGGCGAGCGCGACCTCGAGCGCGAGCTCCTGCGGAAGGCGACGGTGGCCCTGCGCGAGTCCTCGACGCGCTGCCGCGACTGCGGTCGCACCCCGCTCACCGGCGAGCGCGTCCACATCTACACGCGCGGGCACCGGGTCTGCGAGCTGTGCCGGCCGCTGCGCCGGGAAGCGCCGGAGCGCTCGGAGCGCGTACGCGGTGGGGAGTCGGGGGCGACGGTGAGGGTGCAGGTCTCGGCGCGGTAGATTTCCCGACGGCATGAACCCCGTCGAGCTCGAGACCCAGATCGACGTGCCGCGCGCCGAGGTCTTCGCCTACCTGGCGGACATCGCGCGCTGGCCGGAGTTCACCGACCACTTCCTCGTCAACTGGCACCTGACCAGCGAGGAGACCGTGGGCCAGGGCGCGGGTGGGCGCTTCCGCATGCACCGCAAGCTCGACCGCTACAGCTGGGCTGACCTCACGTTCGCCGACGTGCAGTCGCGCGGGCGGATCCTCGCGCGCGGGCGCAACGGGAAGTTCAACCGGTCGCGGTGGATCGTCGTCGTCGAGGTCGACGACGAGGCGGGCGGCTCGCGCGTGCGACTCAGCGTGGAGACCGCGCCGAAGCTGCCGACGGATCGCCTCATGGAGGCGCTCACGTTCACGAAGCACTACCACCGGCGCCGCTGGGGCAAGGCGATGCGCCGGCTGCGCAGCATCCTCGAGGACGGCGAAGGGCGGGGCACCCCCGCGAGCATCTCCGGTGGGGCCCGCAAACCGGCCACCGGTTCGCCGCTCCGCGCCGCCTGAACCGCCCTCCGGCGTCCATCCCAGGTTCATACGCACTCAATACTTCGTTCGCGCTGCGAACGAACGTGCGCACATTTCAAATTAATTCGTACGAGGCTTGACAAAAGTTCCCTTTAGGAACAGGGTGCCGCGCCATGGGTCGCCGGAGTCCGGGCTCGTTGCGCTCCCTGCGTGAGCGCAACCGCCTGCAGGTTCTCGAGGTCGTACGTGGCAGTGGCAGCGTGTCCCGCGCGGACATCGCACGCCGTACGGGCCTGGCGCGATCCACCGTCTCCACGCTCGTCAACGAGCTGCTCGGCGCCGGACTGCTCGTCGAGCGCGGCGCGCCCGAGGACGGCAACACCACGCAGGGCCGCCCCCCGGTGCTCCTGTCGTTCGATCCCGGTGCGGGCGCCGTGATCGGCATGCACTTCGACCATCCGGTGCTGCGGGTCGCCGTCGCCGACCTCGGCTACACGATCCTCGCCGAGGCGACCGTGCCGGTCGACGTCGACCACGACGCCCAGGACTCGCTCGACGCCGCGGTCGCGCTCATCGACGAGGTCCTCGTGACCTCCGGCGTGGAGCGCGAGCGGCTGCTCGGCGCCGGTGCCGCGCTCGCCGGGCCGATCGATTCGGCGACCGGCACGGTCGGCTCGTCGGCCATCCTGCCCGGCTGGGTCGGCCTGTCGCTCGCGCAGGAGCTCGAGGCGCGGCTCGGCCTGCCCGTGCACGTCGACAACGACGCGAACGTCGGCGCCCTCGCGGAGTCCGTCCTCGGTGCCGGCCGCGGCGTCTCGGAGATGGCGTACATCATGCTCGGCTCGGGCATCGGCGCCGGGCTCATCATCGGCGGGCAGGTCTACCGCGGATCCGGGGGGACCGCGGGGGAGATCGGGCACGTGCTCGTCGACGAGCACGGCCCGCTCTGCCGGTGTGGCAACCGCGGATGCCTGGAGACGTACGCCGGCGCCGACGCCCTCCTGGACCTGCTCCGCCGTCAGCACGGCGACGAGCTGACGGTCGACGGACTCGTGCAGCTCGCACGCGACGGGGACGCTGCGTGCCAGCGCGTCATCGCCGACGCCGCGCGCTTCGTCGGCGTCGCCGCCGCGACGCTGTGCAACCAGCTCAACCCCGAGCTGATCGTCATCGGCGGCGAGCTGGCGCAGACGGGCCAGCTGCTGCTCGACCCACTTCGCGAATCGATCGTGCGTTACGCGATCCCGGCAGCCGCTGAGGACGTCCGCGTCGTCACCGGCGAGCTGGGGGAGCGAGCCGAGCTCCTCGGCGCACTCGTCCTCGTGCTCGGTCGGTCCGACCGGGCACTGACCAGCCGCGTCTCAGCGGCGAGCAGGGGGTGACGCGATACGAGCACGGCTGACGGAGGTGCAGGGAGAAGGTCACGTCCACAAGTTGCTTCGAAGAGGAGAGGTGTCGATCACATGAGAAGGACAGCGATGGCGCTCAGCGCCCTTGCGATGGCTGGAGCGGTGTTCGCAGGCTGCGGCAGCGACGACAATTCGTCGAGCGGCGGCGGCAGCACCAGCACCACGGACTCGGGCGGCAAGGCCCAGAAGGTCGCCGTGCTCCTGCCGGACACGAAGTCGTCGATCCGCTGGGAGAGCTTCGACCGTCCGCTGCTGCAGAAGGCGTTCGACAGCGCGGGCGTGCCCGTGGAGATCCAGAACGCGCAGGGCGACAAGTCCGCCCAGCAGCAGCAGGCCGAGCAGGCGATCACCAACGGCGCGAAGATCCTGCTGCTGACGAACCTGGACTCGGGTTCGGGCGCGGCGATCGAGGCGAACGCGAAGTCGCGCGGCGTCAAGGTCATCGACTACGACCGCCTGACGCTGAAGGGCGCGCGCGACTACTACGTGTCGTTCGACAACGTGAAGGTCGGCAAGCTGCAGGGCGAGGGCCTGAAGAAGTGCCTCGCCGACAGCGGGGCGTCCAAGCCCAACATCGCCGAGCTGAACGGGTCGCCGACGGACAACAACGCGACGCTGTTCAAGCAGGGCTACGACTCGGTGCTCGATCCGATGTACAAGGCCGGCGAGGCCAAGAAGGTCGCCGACCAGTCCGTGCCCGACTGGGACAACCAGCAGGCGCTGACCATCTTCGAGCAGATGCTGCAGAAGAACAACAACAAGATCGACGGCGTGCTGGCGGCCAACGACGGCCTGGGCAACGCGGTCATCTCCGCGCTCAAGCAGCGCAAGCTGAAGGCGGTCCCGGTCACCGGCCAGGACGCGACGCCGCAGGGCATCCAGCACATCCTCGCGGGCGATCAGTGCATGACCGTCTACAAGGCCGTGCAGAAGGAGGCCGACGCGGCGTCCCAGCTCGCGATCTCGCTGTCCAAGGGCACGCAGCCCCCGGCCGGCCTGGTCAACGGCAAGTCCGACGACGGCAGCGCCCAGGTCCCGTCGGTGCTGCTCGACCCCGTCGCCATCACGAAGGACAACGTCGACGTCCCGTTCAAGGACGGGTTCCTGAAGAAGGAAGACGTGTGCACCGGTCAGTACGCGGACCTCTGCACCAAGGCAGGGATCTGACCCGATGACCGACAGCCACCCGGTCCTCGAGCTGCGGGGGGTCTCGAAGAGCTTCGGGGCCGTCCAGGCGCTGTACCAGGTGGACTTCCGCGTTGCCGCCGGCGAGGTCATGGCCCTCGTCGGCGACAACGGCGCGGGCAAGTCCACGCTCATCAAGTGCATCGCCGGGATCCATCCCGCCGACGAGGGCGAGGTCATCTTCGAGGGCAAGCCCGTGTCGGTCCACGGTCCCAAGGACGCCTCACGGCTCGGGATCGAGATCGTCTACCAGGACCTCGCGCTCGCGGACAACCTGGACGTCGTCCAGAACATGTTCCTGGGCCGTGAGGAGCTCGACGGGCTCCGCCGGCTCGACGAGGTCGACATGGAGAAGCGCGCGTCCGAGACGCTCGCCGACCTGTCGGTCACCACGATCCGCTCCGTCCGTCAGACGGTCGCCGGCCTGTCCGGCGGCCAGCGGCAGTCGGTCGCGGTCGCCAAGGCCGTCATGTGGAACTCCAAGCTCGTCATCCTCGACGAGCCGACCGCGGCGCTCGGCGTCGCGCAGACCCGCCAGGTGCTCGACCTCGTCAAGCGCCTGGGCGAGCAGGGCCTCGGCGTCGTGCTCGTGACGCACAACATGCACGACGTCTTCGAGGTCGCGAACCGGATCACGGTCCTGCGGCTCGGTCAGAACGTGGCCGAGTTCGCGACGAAGGACGTCACCCCGGCCAAGGTCGTCGAGGCCATCACCGCCGGCGCGCTGTCGAAGGTGCCCGGCCTGTCCGAGGAGGTGTTGGCGTGAGCTCCATCGCACCCGCCGAGACCCCTGGCGCGGTCGCGCGCGACCGTGTGACCGTCGGCGACGCGATGCGCGGCTGGTGGCAGGGCGTGCGCGGCGGCGACCTGGGCTCGCTGCCGATCTTCATCGGCCTGATCATCATCGCGATCGTCTTCCAATCGCAGAACTCGAACTTCCTGACGTCCGGGAACTTCGTCAACCTCATCGTCCAGGCCTCGGCCTACATGACGATCGGCATGGGGCTCGTGTTCGTGCTCCTGCTCGGCGAGATCGACCTGTCGGTCGGCTTCGTCAGCGGTGTGGCCGGCGTCATGACCGCGCTGCTGCTGCTCGACGACGGCAACGCGATCGGCGCCGTCCCGGCGATCATCATCGCCGTCGCCGCGGGCGCGGCGATCGGGACGCTGCACGGCCTGCTCATCACGAAGATCGGGATCCCGTCCTTCGTCGTGACGCTCGCCGGCCTGCTGGCCTGGCAGGGCGTGGTGCTGCTGCTCATCGGCGATCGCGGCACCGTGACCCTCTCGAACCCGACGGTCATCGGATTCGCGAACGACTTCCTGCCGGCGGCCACGGCGTGGATCGTGCTGTTGGCCTGCGTCGGCATCTACGCGGCGACGCAGATATCCGGTCGCATGTCGCGGGCGAAGGCGCAGTTGCCGACGGAGCCGATCGTGCTCATCCTCCTGCGGGTCGGTGCGCTGCTCCTGGTCGGCGCGATCGTCGTCGCCGTCGCCAACGACGACCGTGGCATCCCGTACGTGTTCCTGGTCCTCGCGGTGCTGTACCTGTTCTGGACGTTCGTGCTCAACCGGATGAAGTTCGGCCGCTACGTCTACGCGGTCGGCGGCAACACCGAGGCGGCGCGACGCGCGGGCGTCAACGTGGACCGCATCAAGATCGCGGTGTTCGCGATCTGCTCGGCGATGGCGGCCCTCGGCGGCATCATCCTGGCCTCGCGGCTGCGCTCGGTGGACACCGGCGCGGGCGGCGGCCAGATCCTCCTGTACTCGATCGCGGCCCCCGTCATCGGCGGGACGTCGCTGTTCGGCGGTCGCGGGCACATCAAGTCCGCGGTGCTCGGCGCGCTCGTCATCGCGTCGATCGACAACGGGCTGGGGCTGCTCGGCCTGAGCTCGGGGACGAAGTTCGTCATCACCGGCCTGGTCCTGCTGCTGGCCGTGTCCGTCGACTCGCTGTCACGACGCAGGCAGGCGAACACCGGTAGAGCCTGAGTTGGCTCGAGCTGCGACTCGGGCTGCTGTCCACGGCCCGGATCAACGACGCGATCATCGCCGCCGCCGCGGCCTCCCCTCGGGTGGAGGTCGTGGCGGTGGCCAGTCGGGACGCCGGCCGCGCGGCGCAGTACGCCGAGGAGCGGTCGATCCCGCGCTCGCACGGCTCCTACGAGGAGCTGCTGGCGGACGACGGGGTCGACGCCGTGTACATCTCGACGCCCAACGGGCTGCACGCTCCGTGGGCGCGCGCGGCGCTGGAGGCCGGCCGCCACGTGCTGTGCGAGAAGCCGGTGGACGCCGACCCGGAGGTCGTCGACGGGCTGTTCGCGCTGGCGGCGGAGCGCGGGCTCGTGTTCACCGAGGCGTTCATGTGGCGCCACCTGCCGCAGACGCAGGCGATGTGCGACCTCGTCGCGCAGGGCGCGGTCGGCGAGCTGCGCATGATCCGGGTGTGGTTCGGCTTCCTGCTCGTCGCGCTCGGGCGATCCGCGGCTCGATCCGGCCCAGCAGGGCGGGGCCCTCATGGACGTCGGCTGCTACTGCGTGAGCGCCGCGCGGCTGCTGGCCGGCGAGCCGGACGCGGTGGCGGCGCAGGCGGTGCGCGACGGCCGCCGGCCCGACGGCGTCGACCTCCGGGTCGCTGCCACGATGCGCTTCCCCGGACACGTGCTCGCGCACTTCGACTGCGCGCTGGACCTTCCGCAGGGGCACGGGCTGCAGGTCGTCGGCTCGCGAGGCCGCCATCGAGATCGACGACCCGTGGTTCGGCTGCGAGCCCGGCATCCGGGTCCGCGCGGCAGACGGGACGGTCGAGGAGATCGCGGTGGACGCGGCCGACCCGTACCGCGCACAGCTGGAGGACCTCGCCGGTGCGATCGCGGACGGCCGCAGGCCGCTGCTGGACCGCGCGGAGGTCGTGGGACAGGCCCGCTCGCTGCAGGCACTGCTGCGGGCTATGAGCAACGACGAGGAGGACGTTCGATGAAGACCAGCCTCGGCATCTGGGCGCTCGGGCCCATGGTGACCCGGTTCGTGCCGGGTGGCTACCAGCCGGAGCACCTGGGCGAGACCATGCCGGCGAAGGTGCGCAGGGCCATCGACGGCCTCGGCGACCTCGTGGACGGCTACGAGTTCCACCACCCCAACGAGCTCTCCGACGAGAACCTCGACGAGGTGCGCGCGGCGCTCGGCGACCACGACATCTACTGCATCGCCTCCGGGCTGCACCTCGACCCCCGCTTCGGCCGCGGCGGGCTCGTCTCGCCCGATGCGGCGACCCGCAAGCTGGCCGTCGAGCGCACGATCGAGGCGGCGGACTTCGCCGGCCGGCTCGGCGCGCACTTCATCATCTGGCCCGGGATCGAGGGCTACAACTACCCGTTCCAGACGCCCTACGCGGACTCGTGGCGCTGGCTCGTGGAGGGCATCGCCGAGGCGGCGCAGGTCTGCGCCGACCGCGGGGTGAAGCTCTTCCTGGAGCACAAGAACTCCGAGCCCGCGATGAAGATCCACATGGGCAACATCGGGATGGCGCTGCACATCATCCACAAGCTGCGCGCCCAGGGGTTCGACAACGTCCAGGTCAACATGGACTGGCAGCACCTGATCATGAACGGCGAGAACCTCGCCGAGTACGTCGCGCTCCTGGCCTCCGAGGGCCTGCTCGGCCACCAGCACGCGAACTCAGGCTGGGGGACGTTCGACGACGACAACATGGTCGGCGCGACCGCCTTCATGGAGACGATCGAGCTCGCGATCGAGCTGCGCCGCGCGGGCTACGGCCAGGACGGGGATCCGCGCCGGCTGGGGATGGACCTGTACCCGTACACCGAGGACCAGGTCGGCGCCGTGAAGCGCTCGATCATGCAGTGGCGCTTCATCGACGGCGTCGCCGCGCGGATCGACGACGCGGCGCTGCGCGAGGCCCAGTCGCGCAAGGACGCGGTCCGCGCCTACGAGATCGTGTACGCCGCCTTGGGCGCCTAGCCTCGGGGGATGGACGACGGAGCGGGCGGCACCCCGGGCTCGCTCCGTCTGATCAGAGGCGCCGCGTTCTGCTCGGCGTTCGACCGGATGTCGATCGCGCCGATGCTGGTCGCGATCTCCGAGGACCTCGAGGTGTCGCTCTCGCGCGTGACGCTCGCGGCGACGGCGTACTTCCTGCTGTACGGGGCGATGCAGCCCGTGTGGGGGATGCTGTCGGACCGGGTCGGCCGCGTGAACGTCATCCGGTTCACGCTCGTCGGCGCGGCGGCGGCCTCGGTCGTCTCGGCGCTGGCGCCGACGATCGGCGTGCTGCTCGTGGCGCGCGCGTGCGCCGGGGCGCTCTTCGCGGGCGTGATCCCGACGACGCTCGTCTACGTCGGCGACACGGTGCCGATGGCGCGCCGCCAGATCGCGATGACCGAGCTCATGGGCGCCACGTCGGCGGGCATCGCCGTGTCGACCGTCGCGGCCGGGATCGCAGTGGTCCTCGCGGACTGGCGGGTCGTGTTCGCGTGGTCGGCGATCGCGGCCTGCGCACTGGCGTTCGCGATGCGGGCGGTGCCTGAGCCCGACGTGCCGCGTGTGCCGAGCGCGCTCGGTGCGGTCGTCGACGTCCTGCGCCGCCCGTGGCCGCTCACCGTCGTGCTGCTGGCGCTCGTGGAGGGCACGCTCGTGCTCGGGATCATCACGTTCATGGCGCCGGCGCTGGAGGAGGCGGGGCTCTCCCCGGCCGTCGCGGGCGGGATCATGGGCGTCTACGGCGCCGCGATCATCCTGTGGACCAGGGTGGTGCGCCGTGTCGCCCGGACGGCCGCGCCGGCGCGCCTCATCGCGATCGGCACCACGCTCATCGTCACGGGGTACCTCGCGGCCGCGGCGGACCCGGATCTCGGCGGGATCAGCGTGGCGGCGCTCCTCGTCGCGGGCGGCTTCGCGTTCGTGCACTCGACGCTGCAGACCTGGGCGACCGAGGTCGCTCCCGACCTGCGGGCGACGGCCGTCTCGCTGTTCGCGGCCGCGCTGTTCACCGGGGGCGCGGTCGGGACCGCCGTCGTCGGCCCGCTCGCCGACGGTGGCGAGTTCGCCGTCGTCTTCCTCATCGGCGTGGCCGTCGCGTTCGTGCTCGGGACCGCCGCGGCCGTCGCCCGGTCTCGCTGGGCGCTGCAGGCAGGGTGAGCCTCCGTCGTCCCGACAGCTAAGATCCGGCGCCCATGCGCCGACCCCTCGTGCTCATCGCCGTGCTGCTCGCCGGCCTCGCGCTCAACGCGTGCGGCAAGGCTGACGAACCTGCCTCCGAGGGCGAGACCGAGGCCGTCTACCTCGATCTCAACGGTCTCCAGTACCAGGTGCAGATCTCGCGCCAGCTCAACCCGTACGACGTCGAGGACAGCTACTACGTCCGCGGCACGACCGAGCCGCCGCCCGCGCGCGACGACACGTGGTTCGGCGTCTTCGTGCGCGTCTACAACCCCACGGACACGCCGAAGCAGTCCACGACGGAGTTCGAGATCCACGACACCCAGGGCAACATCTACAAGCCCGTCCCGCTCGACAACACGAACGTGTTCCGGTACGTGCCGGCGTCGCTGGGCAGCGAGAAGATGATCCCGACGCCCGGGTCACCGGCCTTCAACAGCCCGATCCGCGGGTCGCTGCTGCTGTTCCGCGTGAAGATCGACTCCTTCGAGAACCGCCCGCTGGAGTTCATCATCAAGCAGCCGGGCAGCACCGCGCACGCGCAAGTCCCGCTCGACGTCTAGCGCCGGCTCTTCAACCCGGCCTCGAGCACCGACTTCGCGATCGGCGCGGCGGTGTCCCCGCCCGCGCCGGCTCCGACGACGAGCACGCCGACGGCGACCCGCGGGAGACCGGCGGGCGCGAAGGCCGAGAACCACGCGTCCGTGTCCGACGGGTCGTTCGCCTGGGGGCAGTCGGCGGGCGGGCCCGCGGCGACGGTCGCCGTCTGCTCTGGCGGCGTCGTCCGGCACTCGGGCCGCTGCGTGCTCTTGAGCTCCGCGGTGCCGGTCTTGCCTGCGACGCGCACGCCGTCGATCGCCGCCGCCGTGCCGGTGCCCTCCGCGACGACCGCGGTCATCATCTTGGCGACCTGGCTCGCGGTCGACAGGCGCATGACGCGGTCGGATCGCTGACCGTCCGGGCTCGCCTCGAGCGACAGGCGCGGGCGGCGGCCGCGCAGGCCGATCGTCGACGCGATCCAGCCCATCTGCAGCGCGGTCGCCTGCACGCGGCCCTGGCCGATCGCCGTCGAGCCGAGCGTCAGGGGATCGTCGATCTCCTTCGCGGCCGGGATCGTGCTCGTCGCCGCGCCCGCGATGCCGGTGGGGCGGTTGAAGCCGAAGCTCTCGGCCATCCCGACGAGCTTGTCGGCGCCCGCCTTCACGGCGAGCGGCGCGAAGACGGAGTTGCAGGAGTGGGCGAAGGAGTTGGTGAGCGATCCGCCACAGGCCTCGCCGTTGGCGTTCTGCAGCTCGACGCCGTCGAGCGTCGCGGACGTCTGGACCGGATAGCTCGAGTTCGGGCCCGCGACCTTCGCCTCCAGTGCCGCTGCCAGCGTGACGATCTTGAACGTCGATCCGGGCGGCTGGAGCCCCGAGAACGCGACGCCCGAGAGGGCCAGGATCTCGCCCGTGCTGGGCCGGATGGCCGCGATGCCGCCGAGCCGGCCGGCCAGGGCGTCGACCGCGGCGGTCTGCACGTTGGGCGCGATCGACGTCCGGACGTCCGTCGCGCGCTTCGCGACCCCCGCGCCGAGGTCGCGGCCGCCGGCGCGCAGCACGCCGCCGGGTGACCCGCGGAGCTGGTCGTCGAAGACGCGCTCGAGCCCGGTCGTGCCGACCTGGGCGTCCGAGGGCACGCCGGCGCGGCGCAGCTCGCTCGCGCGCTCCTTCGGGATCGGTCCCAGCGCGCCGGCGATCGCGCTCGCCGACGCCAGCGAGGAGGTCCGCGCCGCGCCCTCGGCCAGCGGCGTGCCGTCGCGCGCGAGCAGGTCGGCGCGCTCGGGGAGGTTCGTGCTGCGCTGCAGCTTGTCGCCGTCGCGCAGGCCGGGGAACGTGAGTCGCTGCGCCCACGCGATGCGCGGACGGTCGTCACCGGTGCGCACCGGCACCTGCATCACCCCGCGGATCGTCCCGAACACGCGCGTGCGCACCGTGACCGGCACGTCGACCATGCCGTCGCGGGGGCGCGCCGGCCGGCCCGTGCGCACCGAGACGACGGTGGCCGTGTCGGCGGCCTGGCGGTAGCGGCGCGCGAAGCTCGCCACCGGGACGCGCTCGGCCGAGGCGTCCGTGAGCTCGGCGTGCATCGCGCCGTAGTCGCCGAGCTCCCACGCCCGGGCGAACCGCTCGACGACCTCGCGCTCGTCGGATTCCGCGCCCGGAGGCGACGACCATCCCGCCCGCGAACGCGGCCGCCGCGACCACGAGCACGGGCAGCAACCGCAGAGCGCGGCGCCTCCTGCGCGGCGCTGGGCGGGTCACCCCCATGGCCCCATTGTGCCTGCCCGAACGGGCTGTACGGGAGCGCGTGGCGCGCACCGCCATGATTCACGCGCATGACGGGCCTCGACTGGGCGATCCTCGGCTTTACGGCACTTCTTGCCGCGCTTGGGTTCCTGCGCGGTTTCATCGTCGGGGCCCTCTCGCTCGTCGGGTTCGCGGCCGGGGCGTTCCTGGGCACACGACTTGCACCCGCGCTGCTCAGCGGGGGGAGCGCCTCGCCCTATGCACCGCTCTTCGGACTCCTCGGCGCGCTCCTCGGCGGGGCCGTGCTGGCGGGCGGACTGGAGGGTCTGGGCATCAGGCTGCGCGCCCTCGTGCGGCTGCCGGGGTTCGGCGTCTTCGACGGGCTGCTCGGCGCCGCGCTCAGCATCGCCGTCGCCTTGGGCATGGTGTGGATCGCCGGCGCGGTCGCGCTGCAGACGCCGGGCGCGCGGGTGCTGCGCAAGGAGATCCAGCGCTCGGAGATCCTGCAGCAGCTCAACCAGGTCCTCCCGCCGAGCGGCTCGGTCCTCAACGCCCTGGCCCGGTTCGATCCCTTCCCCGACATCGCGGGTCCGCTGGCCGACGTCCCGCCGCCGACGGCGGCCATCGCGCGGGACCCCGAGGTCGGCGCCGCGAGTGGCTCCGTGGTCCGGGTCCTGGGCACCGCGTGCGGCCTCGGCGTGAGCGGCTCCGGGTGGGTGGCAGCGCCGGGCCTCGTGGTGACGAACGCCCACGTCGTCGCGGGCCAGAAGGACACGACGGTGCAGCTCGGTGGCCGCGGGACGATGCTCGACGCCGAGGCCGTGGCGTTCGATGCCTCCGACGACGTCGCGGTATTGCGCGTCGCCGGGCTGGACGCGCCCGCGCTGTCGATGGCGCCGGTCGAGCGCGAGGGTGCGGAGGGTGCGATCCTCGGGTTCCCGCTCGACGGGCCCTACGACGTCCGCGCGGCGCGCATCGGCCCGACGCGCACGGTCCTGAGTCAGAACGCGTACGGCGAGGGCCCGGTGCGGCGGCGCATGACGGCGCTGCGAGGGCTCGTCCGCCCCGGCAACTCGGGCGGGCCGCTCGTCAACGGGGACGGTCAGGTCGTGGGCACCGTCTTCGCCGCGCGGACGGGCTCGGGGCCCGCCAGCGGGTACGCGGTCCCCGACCGCGAGGTCCGTCGGGCGCTCGACGGTGCGTCGGATGTCGTCGGGACCGGACCGTGCGCGGCCGGTTGAGCGCGACGCTACGCTCCGCCCACCGTGGCCAAGACACTCGTCATCGCCGAGAAGCCCTCCGTCGGACGCGACCTGTCCCGCGTCCTCCCCGGCCCCTGGGCCAAGCACGAGGGGTACCTCGAGGGCCCTGATCACGTGCTGACCTGGGCCGTCGGACACCTCGTGCAGCTCGCCGAGCCCGACGAGTACGACCCCCGCTACAAGAAGTGGCGCATGGCCGACCTGCCGATCGTGCCGGACCGCTTCAAGCTCGTCGTGCGCGACGAGCGCTCCAAGAAGCAGATGTCCGTCGTGACGCAGGAGCTCAAGCGCGACGACGTCGACCACGTCGTCAACGCCTGCGACGCCGGCCGCGAGGGCGAGCTCATCTTCGCCTACCTCTACGAGAAGGCCGGGTCGAAGAAGCCGGTGCAGCGGCTCTGGCTCTCGTCGATGACGAAGTCGGCGATGACCTCCGCGTTCGAGAACCTCCGGCCCGCCGACGACTACGCGTCGCTCGAGGCCGCCGCGCGCTCGCGCTCGGAGGCCGACTGGATCGTCGGCATGAACTCCACGCGCGCGGCGACGATCCGCCTGCGCTCGTCGTTCGACGGCGCCGTGTCGCTCGGCCGCGTGCAGACGCCGACGCTCGCGATCATCGCCCGCCGCGAGGAGGAGATCCGCGCGTTCGTGCCCGAGCCGTACTGGCTCGTCGACGCGACGTTCGAGGCAACCGGCGATCGCGTCTACGGCGGCCGCTACCACGCCGGCGCGCAGCCTCGGCTGAAGACGGCCGAGGAGGCGACGGCGATCGTCGAGGCCGTCCGTGACCGCCAGGGCACGATCACCAAGCTCGAGAAGACGACGCGCAAGGAGCGCGCGCCGCTCCTCTACGACCTGACCTCGCTGCAGCGCGAAGCGAACACCCGCTTCGGCTTCTCCGCGCGGCGCACGCTGGCCGCCGCCCAGCGCTGCTACGAGGAGCACAAGGTCCTCACGTATCCGAGGACGAGCTCGCGCTACCTGACCACCGACATGGTCGCCGAGATCAAGCCGACCGTCGAGCACGTCGCGGCCAACCGCGACTACGCCGACGGAGCGAAGTACGTCCTGGGCCTCGACCTCCTGCCGCTGTCGCGCGTCGTCGACGACACGAAGGTCGGCGACCACCACGCGATCATCCCCACGAACTCGCCCCAGACGATCGACAAGCTCTCCGACGACGACCGCCGCATCTACGACCTCGTCACCCGCCGGTTCCTCGCCGTCTTCCATCCGGAGGCCGTCTTCGAGAACACGCGCGTCGAGACGACGGTCGCGGAGCACATCTTCCGCACGCGCGGCCGGATCCTCGTCGTGCCCGGCTGGCGCGGCGTCTACGGCGAGCAGGCCGAGGCAGGCGGCGACGGGCGGTCCGACGACGAGGACGACGAGGGCGGCCCGCAGCAGCTGCCGCGCCTCGAGCGCGACGAGACGGTCGACACGCGCACGGTCGAGGCGCTCGAGAAGGAGACCAAGCCGCCGCGGCGCTACTCGGACGCGTCCCTGCTCGGCGCCATGGAGGCTGCAGGCAAGGACCTCGACGACGAGGAGCTGCGCGAGGCCATGAAGGACTCCGGCATCGGCACGCCGGCGACCCGCGCGGCGATCATCGAGCGGCTCATCGACGTCGGCTACGTCGAGCGCGACGCCCGGGCGCTCGTCGCGACCGAGAAGGGCCTCAGCGTCATCCGGCTGCTCGGCGAGCACGCGCTGACGTCGCCCGGCCTGACCGGCGAGTGGGAGCGGCGCCTGTCGCTCATCGAGCGCGGCGAGGACTCGCGCCCGAAGTTCATGGGCGACATCGAGAAGTTCGCCGAGGCGACGGTGCAGGAGCTCGACGCCAAGCTCAAGGACGTCCGCATCCCGCGGGCCAACCTCGGCCCGTGCCCCGTGTGCGGCAACGACATCCAGGAGAACCGCAAGGGCTTCTCCTGCTGGTCGCGCGAGGATCCCGGCTGCGGCTTCGTCATCTGGAAGAACAAGGCGGGCAAGACGCTGCCGGCCGCGGTCGCGCGCGAGCTCATCGCGACGGGCCGCACCGAGCGTCCCGTCACCGGCTTCAAGGGCCGTAGCGGACGCTCGTTCCGCGCACGCCTGGCGCTGCAGCAGGGCGAGGACGGCAAGTGGCGCGTCGAGTTCGACGAGCCGTGGGCCCGCGAGGGCGCCAAGCCGCCCGAGGCGGAGGCCGAGGAGGCCACGCCGGCCGCCGCGCCCGCCGACGGGGACGTCCGGGCCGCGTAGGTGGCCTGATGCCCGTCCCGGCGCAGGTACCGCCCCTGGTGGTGCGCGCGCCGGCGGTCGTCGCGAGCGGCACGGCGATCACGGTCCGGGGACGGTTCCTGGCCGGCGCGCCGCTCGTGCTGCGGCGGCGGACGCCAAAGGCGGTGGTGCCGGTGGCGTCGACGACCGTCCGCGCCGACGGGACGTACTCGCTGCGCTACGCGCCGTCGATCCGCAGCCGCCGCTACCGACTCGAGGTCGGCGCCGCCGACGGGCAGGTGCGGCCGGTGTCGGTCCGTGAGCGCGACGTCGTCCTCGACGCCGTGGGCGACATCAACATGGGCGACGGCGTCGCCGACGTCATGGCCGCGCGCGGGACGCTGTACCCGTGGCGCGACGTCGCGCCGATCCTGCGCTCGGCCGACATCGCGTTCGGCAACCTCGAGTGCTCCGTGTCCACGCGGGGCGCGAAGGTGCCGAAGACCTACAACTTCCGCGGCTCGCCCTCCGCGCTCCGCGAGGTCGTGCGCTTCGCGGGGCTCGACGTCCTGAACCTCGCGAACAACCACGCCGGCGACTACGGGATGACCGCGCTGCTCGACACGGTGCGGGCGGTGCGGTCGTCGGGCGCGGTGCCCGTCGGGGCGGGCGCGACGCTCGCTGCCGCGCGGCGCCCGCAGGTCGTGACGCGTCTCGGGCTGCGGATCGCGTTCGTCGGGTTCTCGGACATCGGGCCGTCGTCGTTCTTCGCCGGCCCGACCTCGCCGGGGACGTCGTTCGCGACCGTGCCCGGCATCCGCGCCGCGGTGCGCGCCGCGCGGCGGCAGGCGGACGTCGTCGTCGCGACGTTCCACTGGGGCATCGAGCGCGACACGGCCGAGAACGCGCGCCAGCGCGGGTTCGCGTCCGCGGCGCTCGGTGCCGGTGCGGTCGCGGTGATCGGCGCGCATCCGCACGTCCTGCAGCCGATCCGGCGGGTCGGCGCGCGCAAGGTCGTCGCCTACAGCCTGGGCAACTTCGTCTGGGCGGCGGGCTCCGCGGCGGCGTCGCGCACCGGGATCCTGCGTCTGCGGCTGTCCGCGCGCGGGGTGGAGGGAGCCCGGCTGCGCCCGGCGCGGATCGCCGGGAGTCGCCCCACGCCCACGTAGACGTCCGCGCGCCCGGCAGACTGTGCCGGATGCGTGTCCGCCGGTCGCTGCTGCTCGCGGGGTTGATCGCTGTCGCGGTGGGGGGCTGCGGCGGTGGGTCGAAGGACGCCGCGGGTCCGCTGGCCTCGACGACGGCGGACACCGATCTCATCGATCCCGGCACCGCGCCGATCGACAAGTCGCTGCGGCCTGCGTCGTCGACGCTGCCGCGGGTGCGTGCCGTCGGCCCGAGTCCCGCGCGCGTGACCCTGGGGCAGGGGATCCGGTCGGGTCTCGCCTTCGACCAGGCGAGCGGGCGCGTGCTGTGGTCGCGCGACCCGCAGCGGGTCCTCCCGATCGCGAGCCTGACGAAGCTCATGACGGCGCTGCTCGTCGTCGAGAACACGAAGCCCCGCGACATCGTGACGATCGCCCGCGAGGTCCCGAAGGTGCAGGGGTCGCGGATGGGCTACCTCAAGGCCGGCCGCTCCGTGCGCGTGGAGACGCTGCTGCACGGGCTGCTCATGAGCTCCGGCAACGACGCGGCTGTGGCGCTCGCCGACCACGTCGCCGGGTCCCAGGCGAAGTTCGTCGCGATGATGAACCAGCGCGCCCGCGACTGGGCGCTGCCCTGCACGCACTACGTCGATCCGTACGGCCTGGCGGTCCGCAACCGCTCGTGCGCGGAGGACCTCGCCCAGCTCGCCGAGCACGCGCTCGCGCAGCCGCGGATCGCGGCGATCGCCCGCCTGCGCAGCGCCAAGGTGCGGATCGGGAAGATCGGCAAGCGATGGCTCGCGACGACCAACCCGCTGCTGCGCACCCGCTACCCGGGGACGATCGGCCTGAAGACGGGCTTCACCGACCACGCGGGCCGGTGCCTGGTGGCGGCGGTGAAGCGCGACGGGGACGTGCGTGTCGTCGTGATGCTGCACGCCGA
This sequence comes from uncultured Solirubrobacterales bacterium, assembly GCA_963757125.1. Lineage (GTDB taxonomy): Bacteria > Actinomycetota > Thermoleophilia > Solirubrobacterales > Solirubrobacteraceae > CAVVSD01. Next base: position 245,583 of record CAVWQP010000002.1, read on the forward strand.
GGACCCCGCGGGCGCGGTGAAGACCACGCTCGCGAAGCTCACCTGACGGACCGCACCGACGCGAGCGCGTCCACGTAGCGGGGGAGGCCCGGCGCGGAGCCCTGCACGGCGTGGTCCACGAGTGCGGCACGCAGCCCGACGGCGGAGATCCCCGGGCGGCTCGACGCCACCAGCGCGGCGACGCCCGCGACGTGCGGGGCCGCCAGCGAGGTCCCCCATCCGTAGGCGTAGCGACCGTCGCGCGACGTCGTCAGGATGCGATCGCCAGGGGCGGCGACGGGGACCGCGACCGGGCCCCAGTTCGAGAACGACGCCAGCGTCCGCCCGCCGTCCGCCGCCACGGTCGCCCCGACCCCCAGGACGTTCGGCTCGGGCAGCGACACGGGGTAGCTGGGCTGCGCGTCGACGTCGCGGTGCATGTTGCCCGCGGAGCAGACGACGAGGACCTGCGCAGCCCCAGCCTCCTCGACGGCGCTCCGGACGCCGGCATCGAGCTCGTCGCTGCCGAGGCTCACGTTGATGATCCGCGCGCCGTGTTGCACGGCGTAGCGGATGCCCTCCGCCACCGCAGTCGTGGTGCCGGTCGCCGCCGCGTCGAGCACCTTGACCGTCATGAGCCTCGCCCGGTAGGCCACACCGACGATGCCGCGTCCGTCGGCCGCTGCGGCGAGGACCCCCGCGACGAGGGTTCCGTGTCCGTTGCGGTCGCTGATGTCCTGCGGCGCGCCCTCGGTCGTGAGGTTCACCCCGTGGACGTCGTCGACGTAGCCGTCCCCATCGTCGTCGATGCCGTTCCCCTCGATCTCACCTGGGTTGACCCAGAGGCTCGGTGCCAGGTCGGGATGGTCGGCGCGGGTGCCGGTGTCGATCACGGCGACCACGACTCCTGCGCCCTGCGACAGGCTCCACGCGGCCGGGACGTCGAGCGCGGCGGTGCGCGAGAGGGCCCACTGCCGCGGCTGGCGGCGATCGTGAGGGAGACCTGCAGAGGCGACCGGAGGCGCAAGAGGGCCCAGCGCCGCGGCGACGGCCGCAGCGAGTGCGACACGTCCGCATGCACCGAGCACGGCCGCCCTCCTGCCTTCGGGCCCTGATGGTCCTGCGGCGAATCACTCCGGCGGGCGGCGCGTTGCCGCATTGTGGAGCTACGCGGCGGCGGCGGTGCGCAATGTGCCAGCGACGATCGATTCCGGTCGATCGATGCTCCGGCGACCACCGGCGCGGGGGGACGTTTGGCAGTATTTAGACAGGGAAGCCTTCCCTTATCCCTGTCCTGCCGTCAGAAGGAGCCACATGGCGTACACCCTCCCCGATCTTCCTTACGCCTACGACGCCCTCGAGCCGACGATCGACAAGGCGACGATGGAGTTCCATCACGACAAGCACCATCAGACCTACGTCGACAAGGTGAACGGCGCCCTCGAGGGCACCGAGTGGGCCGACAAGCCCATCGAGGAGGTCGTGAAGAACCTCTCCGACGTCCCCGAGGACAAGCGCGGCCCCGTGCGCAACAACGGCGGCGGCCACTACAACCACACGATGTTCTGGGAGAACATGGCGCCCGGCGCCGGCGGCGCCCCCAGCGGCGACCTCGCCTCGGCCATCGACTCCGCCTTCGGCTCGTTCGACGAGTTCAAGAAGAAGTTCGAGGCAGCGGGCGCGGGCCAGTTCGGCTCGGGCTGGGCCTGGCTCGTCCTCGACGGCGGCAAGCTCGCGGTCACGAGCACGCCGAACCAGGACAACCCGATCACGAACGGTCAGACGCCGCTGCTCGGCAACGACGTCTGGGAGCACGCCTACTACCTCAAGTACCAGAACAAGCGCCCGGCCTACCTCGAGGCGTGGTGGGACGTCGTGAACTGGGACAAGGTCGCGGAGCGGTTCGCCGCCGCCTCGTAGCGGCCGACCCCGACCCGCGAGGGCGCAGGACGCGCCCCCGATGACCATGGCCACGAACAGGTCACCGCTCGCAGAGCTCGCCCCGGCACGACGCACGCTCCTCATCGCGTTGCGCCGCGCCGGGGAGGCGGGCGCCGAGGAGCTCGCGGACGGTCTGCGGATCACCGCCGGCGCCGTCCGCCAGCAGCTCCGGGCGCTCGCCGCGCGCGAGCTCGTCGTCCACCGCGACGTCGTCGCCGGCCCCGGCCGCCCACGGCGGCTCTACAGCCTCGGTCCGAAGGCCCAGGCCCTGTTCCCCAGCGCGCACGGCGAGCTGGGCTCCGAGCTGCTCGCGTACATCGAGGACGAGGACCCCGCGCTGCTCGGGCGCGTCTTCGAGCGCCGCCGCAAGGCGCGCGTGCTCGACGCCCAGGGCCGCCTCGGCGGCCGCGACTTCGCGGGCCGCGTCGCGGAGCTCGCGCGGATCCTGGACGAGGCCGGCTACCTCGCGGACTTCGAGCGCCGCGACGACGGCACCTTCCGCATCACCGAGCACAACTGCGCGATCCTCGCCGTCGCGCGGCGCCACGGGCACGCCTGCACGACGGAGCTGAGCTTCCTGCGCGAGGTCCTGCCCGGCGCGACCGTCGAGCGCGTCTCGCACATCGTCAGCGGCGGCCACGCCTGCGTGTACGTCATCGTGCCGCCTTCGCCGTCCGCGGCCGCCGCCTAGACCCGTCAGCCCACCCGGACGTCGCGCGCGGCGAGCTGCTCGCGCAGGCGCAGGAGCGCGAGGTCCTTCGCCTTCGCCTCGAGCATGACGTCGAGCTCCAGGCCGGCGGCGGTGTCCACGACGAACCGCTCGAACCCGATCGGGTCGATCATGTCCGCGTGGGCGCGCAGCGGGGGCAGGACCCGGCGGCCCTTGCGCTCCTCGACGGCGGTCCGCGGCGACGAGTAGTGGATCTTCGGCCGCACGCCCTGCGGCCACGTGCCGAGCGCGAGCTCGAGGGCCTCCCGATCGGGGATCCGATCCGGGTCGTTGCAGTGGTGGTGCAGGATGTCCCAGACGACGGGGCGACCGATCCGCGACGACACCTCCAGCACGTCGCGCAGCCCGAACGTGCGGTCGTCGTTCTCCACCACGAGCCGGGCGCGCGCGGCATCCGAGAGCAGCTCGAAGCCGTGCAGGAACCGGTCGATCGCAACGTCCTTGCCTCCCGCGCCGCCGCCGACGTGCAGCACGACGACCGCGTCCGGCCCGAGCGCCATCCCGTCGAGCAGCTCCGCCTGCACCTCGAGCTCCTCGACGGCGAGGCGCTGCACGCGCTCGTCCTCGGAGTTGAGCACCGTGTACTGGCCCGGGTGGGTCGACAGCCGGATCCCGAGCGACCGTGCCAGCGCGCCGACCACCGCGAGCTCCTCGGCGCAGTCCGCCGGCTGGGAGCGGAACTGAGGGAGGTCGGGATGCGACGCGTACGGGGCGAGCCCGGTGACCATCCGGTACATGCGGATGTCCTGCGCGTCGCAGTAGCGCAGGATCGCCTCGAGGCGCTCGAGCGACACCCGCAGGTGCGGCTCGGACTGCCACCGGCGCGCGTCGTGGGAGGGAAGGTCCTCGCCCAGCACCTTGACCGCGAATCCGAGACGCATGACCGGCGCGGCTACCCGTGATCCGGCGCGTGCAGGCGCCCGATTGCGGGCACCACTCGATCGGTGCTGGCCGACGTCGACGCAGAGCTCCATCTCGCCCGCGCCCGCATGGCGTTGCGCAACGCTGCGGCCGTCGTGGTCCATCCGGGTGCCGACGGCCTGGCCGCAGGCGCGATCGCGCTCGGCGCGCGCGGCGAGCGCGCCTCCGACGCGGTGATCGCCGAGACCGATCCGTTCGACGCGGCGACCCCGCTGCCCGACGGACCGCTCGCGATCCTCGACTGGGGCATCCGGGCGCTCGCCCGGCCGGCGCTGCTCGTCGATCACACGATGCCGGAGGTCGCGCCCCGCGACGACCAGGTCTTCCTCTCCGGCTACGGCGAGATCCCGGTGATCCCCACGGCGGTCCTCATGCGCCGGGTCGATCGCGAGGCTCCGCTGTGGCTCGCGGAGATCGGGATCGCGAAGGAGATCGGCGCCGAGCACGTCTCGGGTGACGTCCGTCAGCTGGCGGCGCTCGTCGACGCGCCGCGGCGGGTGCCGGGCGGGCCGGTGGCGACCGCGCTGGAGCTGCTCACGCGCCACGCCGAGGTCGTCGAGACGCTCGCCGACCACCGCGTCGCCGAGCTCGACGACGCGCGCCGCGCATGGAAGGCCGAGCTCGAGCGGGTGATCCGCATCGAGCCCGAGGAGTCCGGTGACGGCGCCGTCGTGCGCTTCGACAGCGAGTACGTGCTGGAGGACGTCGTCGCCCGCTCCTGGGCGCTGCGCCTGCCCGCCCGTCGGGTCGTCGCGATCCGCAACGGCAGCTACATCGCCGGCGACGGCCTGGCCCGGCGCGGAGGGGCGTAACACCGACCGGCGCGTGCGCGACCCTGGTGGTCGTGCCACTGACGCTCGTCACCGGTCCCGCGAACGCCGAGAAGGCGCGCGTCGTGCTGGACGGCTACCGCGCGGCAGCCGACAAGGCGCCGCTGCTCGTGGTCCCGACCTACGCCGACGTCGTGCGCTACCGCCGCGAGCTGGCCGACGACGGGCTCGTCTTCGGCACGGCGATCGTGCGCTTCCGGCAGCTGGCGAGCGAGATGGCGCGCCGCGGCGGCGTCCGCGGCCGGGGTCTCTCCCGGCTGCAGCGCGAGCGGGTCGCGGCGGCCGCGATCGCGGCCGCGCCGCTCGACGTCCTGCGCCGCTCCGCCGCCACCGCGGGGTTCCCGGCCGCGCTCGTCCGGCTCGCGAGCGAGCTCGAGCAGGGGCGCGTCGACCCGGCGCGGTTCACGAGCGCCCTGCGCATGTGGGCGACGGGCACCTCGCGCGCGGCCTACGCGGAGGAGCTCGCGGCGCTGTACTCCGGCTACCGCCGCGCGCTGGAGGCGACCGGGCGCACCGACGACGACCTGCGCCTCGCGGCGGCCGTCGACGCACTGCGCGAGGACCCGGCGCGCTGGGCCGCCCGGCCCGTGTTCGTCTACGGGTTCGACGACCTGCGCCCGCTGCAGCGCGAGGCGCTCGCCGTGCTCGCCGCGACCGGCGCGGAGGTCACCGTCTCGCTGACGTTCGAGGCCGGCCGCTACGCGTTCGCCGGCCGCACCGAGACGGTCGAGGCGCTGCGCCCGGTCGCCGACCGCGTCGTCGAGCTTCCCGCGATCCCCGACCACTACGCCTCGCCCGCGCTGCACCACCTGGAGCGGCGGCTGTTCGAGCCACCCGAGGACGGCGCGTTGTTCGACGCCGCCGCTCCGGAGCCCGGCGGTGCCATCACGCTCATGGAGGGCGGCGGGGAGCGCGCGGAGCTCGAGCTCGTCGCCGCCGAGGTGGCGCGGCTGATCCGGGAGGACGGCGTCGCGCCGGAGGAGATCGCGATCGTCGCGCGCGACGTCGCGGCCATCGCGCCGTCCCTGCGTCGCGTGTTCGCCGCCGCGGGCGTGCCGATCGCGCTCGAGCGACGTGCGGTCTTCGGGCACACGCCGCTCGGCGCCGGGCTCGTCGCCCTGCTTCGCTGCGCGCTGCTCGACGGCACCGCGGAGGACCTCCTGACCTGGCTGCGCACCCCCGGGCTCCTCCACGAGCCCGCGCTGGCCGACCGGCTCGAGGCGCGCGCCCGCCAGGAGGGTGCCCGCAGCGCCGCGGCCGCCCGCGAGCTGTGGGAGCGCGAGCGCTGGCCGCTCGACGCGATCGACCGCGTCGCTGCCGCGCACGAGCGCAGCCCGCGGGCGCTCATGGAGACGCTGTCGGCCGAGCTGGCGGCGCGGTTCGCCGCGCCGTACGCGCGGCAGGCCGCGATCCTCGACGGCGCGCAGGCCGCTGACGCCCGCGTCCTGTCCGCCGGGCGCCGGGCACTCGGCGACCTCGCAGATCTCTCGGGCCTCGCGCCCGAGCCCGCCGAGCTCGCCCGTCTGCTGGAGGAGCTCGACATCGGCCTGCGCGACGAGCCGCGCGCCGGTGCGGTGACGGTCAGCGAGCCGCTGTCGCTGCGCGCGCGACGGGTGCGCGCGCTGGTCCTGTGCGGCATGCAGGAGAACCGCTTCCCCAAGCCGGCGCGACCCGAGCCGTTCCTCGGCGACGCCGAGCGCCGCGAGCTCGCCGCCGCCTCCGGCCTGGTCCTGCGCCGCCACGAGGAGACGCTCGATGCCGAGCGCTTCCTCCTCTACACCACGGTCTCACGCCCGGAGGAGCGCCTCGTCCTCGCGTGGCACGACGCGGGGGACGACGGGGAGCCGGCCGTGCGGTCCCTGTTCGTCGACGACGTCGCCTCGCTCTTCGGACCGCACCTGTGGGAGCAGCGCCGACGGCGGGGGCTCGGCCAGGTCGGATGGGTCGAGGCGCCGTCCGATCCCGAGCGCCGGCGCGGCGACGCGGTCGCCGGCCCGCGCCACCGGGAGGCGCCTCCCTCCTCACTGCGCCATCCCGAGGTGCTCGCGTCGATCGGCGGGCGGACCGCGTGGTCGGTCAGCGACATCGAGGCGTACGCCGGCTGCCCGGTGAAGTGGCTCGTCGACCGCAGGCTGCGGCTGGGGACGCTGGAGCCCGACGACGAGACGCTCCTGCGCGGCGCCGCGGCCCACGCGGCCCTGGAGCGCGCGCTGCGCCGCCTCGTCCGCGAGAACGGCAGCACGGTCCTCAGCCCGGACCGCCTGCCGCAGGCGCGCGAGGCCGTCGAGGAGGCGCTCGAGGGGCTCGCCGGGCGCATCCGGCTGTCGACCGACTCACGCCGCGTACGCGCGCTCGCCCGGCGGCTGGAGGTCGACCTGCTGCGCTACGTCGAGTACGCGGCGCACGCCGGCAGCTCGCACGTGCCGACGCACTTCGAGGTCTCCTTCGGCGGTCCCAAGGACGATCTCGGCCCGCTGCGCCTGTCCGCCGACGTCGCGGTCGCGGGGCGGATCGACCGCATCGACGTCGCGCCCGGCGGCCGCGACGCGCTCGTGTACGACTACAAGGGCCGCACGACGACCGACGGCTCGCACTGGGTCGACGAGCGCAAGTGGCAGGTCGCGCTCTACCTCATCGCCGTGCGCGAGCTGCTCGAGCTGCAGCCGGCCGGCGGGCTGTACCAGCCGCTCGGCTCGCGCGACCTGCGTCCCCGCGGCGCGCTGCTGGAGGACGCGGATCCCGGCCTGGACGTCGTCGGCCGCGACCGGCGCGACGCGGAGGGGATGGACACGCTGGTCGACGACGTCGTCGCGCAGGTGCTCGAGGCCGTCTCCGAGCTGCGGGCTGGTCGGCTCCGGCCGCGCCCGGCGACCTGCGCCTACGGCGGCGGCTGCTCGTATCCCATGATCTGCCGGAGCGAGGCGTGAGGTCGTTCACCGAGGAGCAGGCGGGTGCGGTCGCGCGGCGCGAGGGCCCGCTCCTGCTCGCGGCGGGCGCCGGCAGCGGGAAGACGTCGGTGCTCGTGGAGCGCTTCGTGCGGTCCGTGCTCGACGACGGCCTGCGCCCCGGGCAGATCCTGGCCATCACGTTCACCGAGAAGGCGGCCGGCGAGCTGCGCTCGCGCGTGCGGGCCCGCTTCCTGGCGCTCGGCGAGCGCGAGGCGGCGCGGGAGACCGAGAGCGCCTGGATCGGCACGATCCACGGCTTCTGCACCCGCGTCCTGCGCGGCCACGCGGTGGCCGCCGGGCTGGACCCGGCGTTCGTGGTGCTCGACGACACGATCGCCCGCGAGCTGCGCGCGACGGCGTGGCGGCGCGCGTACGCGACCTGGATCGACGACGGCGGAGATGCAGCCGTCGACGTCGCGGCCGCGTATGGGGTGGACCGGCTGGAGGAGGCGATCGGCGAGGTCCACGACGCGCTGCGCAGCGCCGGCTCCACCATCCCGGCCCTGCCGCCGATCCCGCCGGTCGCGCCCGTCGCCGAGGCGCGCGCCGCCGTGCAGCGCGCGATCCCGGCCGTGCAGGCCGAGCTCGCGGCCGCCAAGCCGGGCGCGCGGGTCGCCACCGCACAGGAGGCCGTGCTCGCCGGCCGCACGTTCCCGACCTACAAGATGGACGCGCTGTGCGGGCCCGGCTGCACCGCGTACCGCGACGCGGTCGACCGGCTCGCGACTGCCGAGCGCGACGAGCGGGCCGCCGGCGTGGCTGCGCAGCTCGCGAGCCTGCTGACGGCCTACGCGACCGCCTTCGCCGACGCGAAGACGGGCCGGGCCGGGCTGGACTTCGACGACCTGCAGCTCCAGGCGCGCGACCTGCTGCGCGACGACGCGGCGCTTCGGGCGTCCTACGCGGACCGGTTCGCGCGGGTCATGGTCGACGAGTTCCAGGACACGAACCCGCTCCAGCTCGAGCTGGTCGACCTCCTGGCGCCGGACGGCGCGTTCGTCGTCGGGGACGAGCAGCAGTCGATCTACGGCTTCCGGCACGCGGACGTCGAGGTCTTCCGCGGCCGTCGTGCGGCGCTCGGCGAGCGCGGCGCGACCGCGACGCTGCAGACGAACTTCCGCTCGCGGCCGGAGATCCTCGCGGCGGTGAACGCCGCGTTCGCCCCGCGCTTCGCCGGCGGGTTCATGGCGCTGCGTCCCGGGCGGGTCCCGGGGCCGTCGACCGGGCCGGCCGTGGAGCTCCTGCTCACCGACACGGACGGGTGGGACGACGTCGACCTCGGCGGCCTGCCGCCCGCGCAGGCCTGGCGCCACGCGGAGGCGCGGCTGCTCGCCCAGCGCGTCGCCGAGCTCGTCGAGAGCGGCGCAGCCGCGCCGGAGGACGTGGTCGTGCTCCTGCGCGCCGTCGGCTCGCTGCCGGTCTTCGAGCGCGCGCTGCAGGACGTCGGCCTGCCGACGCTGGCGGTCGGCGGTCGCGGGTACTGGGGCCGCCAGGTCGTGCGCGACCTGTGCGGATGGCTGGCGATCCTCGCCAACCCGCGCGACGAGATCGCGCTCTACGGCGTCCTGGCCTCGCCGCTGGTCGGGGCGTCAACGGACGCCCTGGCGCTGGTGGGGGAGACCGGCCCGGCCCGTCAGGGGCACGCGTGGCAGGCGATCGCGGAGGCGTTCCTCACGGAGGAGGGCAGCGACCTGACCCGCCGGCTCGGACCCGACGACCGCGAGCGGCTCCGCGCGTTCGCCGTGCGCTTCCAGGCCGAGCGCGCCGTCGCGTCGCGCCTGGGTCTGGACGAGCTCATCGAGCGGATCGTCGCGGCCGCCGACTACGACCTGCACGTGCTCTCGCTGCCCAACGGCGAGCGGCGTCTTGCCAACGTGCACAAGCTCCAGCGGCTGGCCGCCGACCACGAGCGCGAGCACGGCCGCGACGTCCGGGCGTTCGTCGACCTCGCGAACGCCGAGCTGGAGGCGGAGGCGCGCGAGGCCGACGCCCCCGTCGAGCTCGGGGACCTCCGCGCGGTGCGCCTCATGACCATCCACGCGGCCAAGGGCCTGGAGTTCGGGGTCGTCTGCGTCGCCGATCTCGGGCGCCGGGTCCCCGCCGACACGGACGACCTGCTCGTCGCCGACGGCCAGGTCGGGCTGCGGCTCGTCGGGCTCGACGGCTCCAGCGAGCAGTCGCTCGCGTACCCCGCGCTGCGCGAGCGCGCCATGGCGGCGGCGTCGGCCGAGGAGTCGCGGATCGCGTACGTCGCGCTGACGCGCGCGCAGGACCGCCTCATCGTCAGTGGGTCGCTCCCCGTCGCGAAGTGGCCCGACGCGACCGCGCAGACGGCGCCGCCGATCGCCTGGCTCGCGCCCGCCCTCGTGCCGGGGATCGACGCCGGGATCCCGGAGGAGCCGGTCCGCGAGGTCGCGTGGACGACGCCAGGGGGCGAGGAGCTGCGCGTCCGCGCGACGGTCAGCACGCCCGGAGCGATCGGCACGGCGCTGCGCCGCCCCGCGCCCGCGGGCGCGACCGAGGACCTGCCGGTGATCCATCCCCCGGTGCTCGGGGACCCGGGCGCGCTCGGGCTCGCCGCCCCGGGCCCGCCGCCGACGCTGTCCTACAGCGCGCTGCGCGCGTGGAAGGAGTGCGGCTACCGCTTCTACCTCGAGCGCGTGCTCGGCCTGCCGCGGGAGCCCGCGCCGCCACCGCCGCCGGACGTCGAGCTGCCCGTGCCGGCCGGCGGCATCGACCTCATGATGCGCGGCTCGCTCGTGCACGAGCTGCTCGAGGAGCTCGACCTCGCCACCGGCGGGCCGTGGGCGGAGGGCGGCGACCCCGACGAGCGCCTGGCCCGGGTGCACGAGGTCGCCGCACGACACGACCTGGAGCTCACGGGGGAGGAGGCCGACGACCTCGACGCGCTCGTGGAGGTCGTCGCGCGCGGTGAGCTGCGGGCGCGCCTGGCTGCCGCGACGCGCGTCCAGCGCGAGTACGGGTTCGCGTTCCCGCTCGGGGGTGGGTGGGACGTTGTCACGATGAACGGGTTCGTGGACATCCTGGCCGAGGAGGCCGACGGGGGCGCGCTCCTCGTCGACTACAAGTCCGACCGCCTGGAGCCGGGAGCCGATCTCGAGGCCTACGTCGAGGACGGCTACGCGGTCCAGCGGCGGCTCTACGCGCTTGCCGCCCTGCGCGCCGGAGCCCCGCGGGTCGAGGTCGTCTACGCGCTGCTCGACCGGCCTGCCGAGCCGGTGCGGAGCACCTACACGGCCGAGGACGTGCCGACGCTGGAGCGCGATCTGCTCGACCTCGCGGCCGGCCCGCTCGGCGGCGACTACCGCGTCAGCCCGGCGCCGCACCGCGAGCTCTGCGCGACGTGCCCGGGGCGGCGGGCCATGTGCTCGTGGCCGGAGGAGATGACCCTGCGCGAGACTCCAGGTGTTTTGTTGCAGAAGCAATGAAGTGATACGGTTGCGCGTGCATCGATCAGCGCCCGAAAGGTCCCGCCATGCATCGCAGCCGCCTCTCACGCATCGTCGTCCGCCGCCCCGGTGCCCCCGGCGCGGCGCTCGGCCCTGCGCCCGCGCGATGCGCCGAGGACAGGCGTGATCGGACAGCGCGTGCCGCAGACGTCGTGTGGCGCCTCCCCCGCGCCGCCGAGCGGCGAGCTGAGACGGATGCTCAGCTCGCCGACCGGCGCGTGGTCACGCCGTAGCGCTCAGCCCTTCGACGGCGCCGACGCCACCACGCCCTCGCGCCCCGGCGCGGGCGGTGGGGTCGGCGGCGGCGGCGCGCCGCGCGCGGCCCGCTCCGAACGCTCCATCTCGGCGTTGAGCTCGCCGCCGAGCAGCAGGCAGAGGTTCGTGATGTACAGCCACAGCAGCAGCACGACGGCGGAGGCGAACGCCCCGTACGTCGCGCCGTAGCTCGAGAAGTTCGAGACGTAGAAGAAGAACAGCCCGCTCGCGATGAGCCAGAGGAAGACGCCCACGATCGCGCCGGGCGACAGCCAGCGGAAGCGCCGCGGCTTGATGTCGGGCGCGAAGGCGTACACGATCGCGTAGATGAGGATCGCCGCGACGAGCGCGACGATCCAGCGCAGGTAGGTCCAGACGTCGGCGGCCACGGACCCGAGGCCGATCTTCCCGAAGAGGTCGGCGGCGACCTGGCCGCCGAGGAACACCGACACCAGAGCGACGATGGCCAGCACGATGACCACCACCGTCCACAGCAGGGTCAGCAGCTTGCCCTTCACGAACCCGCGGTCGTCCTCGACCCCGTAGACGACGTTCAGTGCCCGGCCGGCCGCGCCGAAAGCCCCGGACGCACCGTTGAGCGAGATGACGACGCTGATGACGAGCGCGAAGGACACCGCGCCGCCCGACTTGGAGATCGCGCTCTCCAGCGACGACTGGATCGCATCGGTGACCGACGCGTCGGCGCCGTTGTCGCGCGCGTAGTTCACCGCGTCGGTGATGAGGCTCTGGGTACCGACGAGCCCGAGGATCGTCACCATCGCCAGCAGCGCGGGGAACAGCGACATCATCGTGTAGTACGTCAGCGACGCCGCGTGGTCGGTCATCTTGTGCGCCTGGAAGCTCTTGAACGTCCGCTTCAGGACGCTGGGCAGCGACGAGCGCTCGCCGGGCATCCCGTCGTCGGGGGGCATCTGCTCGGCGTCGCGCGTCATGCGGGATGGTTCCCCGCGCGCGCCGCGTTTCAGTCGGTGTCGCGGCGACGTGGCAGCAGCGGATGCCCCTCGACGACCGACGCTGCGACGTCCACGACCTTGCGGCCCCGGTTGCGCGCGTGGTCGCGCAGCATCGCGAAGGCAGCGCGGTCGTCGACGGAGTGGCGCTCCATGAGGATGCCCTTGGCGCGCTCGATCATCGAGCGCCGCTCGAGGGCGGTCTCCAGCTGCGAGACCTGCTCGGTCAGCTGCGCCTCCTGCCGGTGGCGGCGCAGGGCGAGCTCGATCGCGACCTGGACCTCGTCCGGGTCCTCCGACCGCGCGAAGCCGTCGATCCCGCGCGCGGCGGCGCGTGCGAGGAAGTCGCCCTCGTAGCTGGTCTCCACGACCGCGACGACCGGCCCGCGGGCGGTCTCGCTCAGCTCGTCGATGAGATCCAGCGCGTGCTCGAGGTCATCGTGGACCGCGACGACGGACAGGTCCGGGTCCTCCTCGGAGATGCGCTCCGCCGCCTGGCTCACGGACACCGCGTACGCCGCCACGTGGTGACCCAGCTCGCCGAGGACCCGCGCCGTCGAGTGCAGCGCCTCGGTGTCCTCGTCGGCGACGAGGACGGTCAGGCCTTCTGTGGTGTCGGAGCTGGAACTCATGGCTTCCGCGGCGTCGGTCACCCCGGTATCATCCCTTGGGCGTCCGGGCCTAGCAACACGCCCGCCGCACCCGTCTCGCGCCCCAGCTCCCGGCGCCTTGCTCAGGAGCTGTTCTCGTGCAGAGAGTCGCCGACCCGTCTCCGTCGGATCGCAATCGTCAGGACACCGCGCTCTTCGCGCGTTACCTCGTCGACGGCGACCGGCGTGCGCGCGAGGAGCTCGTGGAGCGGTTCATGCCGCTGGCACGGCAGCTCGCGCGCCGATATCACCGCGCAGAGGAGCCGTTCGACGACCTGCTGCAGGTCGCGTCGCTCGGCCTGCTCAAGGCGATCGACCGGTTCGACCTCGATCGCGGGATCGCGTTCTCGTCCTACGCCGTCCCGACGATCCTCGGCGAGCTGAAGCGCCACTTCCGCGACCGCACGTGGTCCGTCCGCGTCCCCCGCGACCTGCAGGAGCTCGTGCTCAAGGTCGACGGGACCGTGTCAGACCTCGGACGCGAGCTGCACCGCGCGCCGACGGTCGCGGAGATCTCCCAGCGCCTGAGCGTGTCGGAGGAGGACATCCTCGAGGCGATGCAGGCCGGCGGCGCGTACCGCGCGACGTCGCTCGAGACGCCGCGCGGGGACGAGGAGGGCGACACGCTCGCCGACTCCCTGGGCACCGACGAGGACGGCTTCGCCCAGGCCGAGCACCGCGCCACGCTCGACCGGCTGCTCTCCGCGGTCGGCCCGCGCGAGCGCGAGGTGCTGCGGCTGCGCTTCCAGGAGGACCTGACGCAGGCCGAGATCGGCGAGCGCATCGGCGTCTCGCAGATGCAGGTCAGCAGGCTCATCCGCCAGGCGGTCGCCCGCCTGCGCGTGATGGCGGAGGCGGGCGAGCGCCCGCGTCCGCGCAGCGGCACGTAACCTCGGCGCATGCCGGAGTCCGAGAGCTCCCGCGAGCGTCTCGACAGGAACCTCGACCAGCTCATGACGGAGCTGCGCGTGGCCATGCCGGGCGTGCAGATCCTCTTCGCCTTCCTGCTGTCGGTCCCGTTCACGCAGCGCTTCGGGGACGTCACGAGCTTCCAGCGCGACGTCTATCTCGTCTCACTCGTCGCGGCGGGCGTGGCGACCGGGTTCCTCATCGCCCCGACCGCGTACCACCGCATGACGTTCCGCCAGCGGCGAGAAGCGCCACCTCGTCTTCACCGCCAACCGCTGGGTGTTGATCGGGCTGCTCGCGCTCGCCGTGTCGATGGTCGCCGCGGTGCTGCTCGTCTGCGACTTCCTCTTCGACTCGACCCTGGCGACGATCGTCGCGGCCGGCCTCGGCGCCCTCTACATCGGCCTGTGGTTCGTCTTCCCGCTCATGCGCCGTCTGCCCACGGAGGATCTCGGGTAGCGCCGGGGGCATGACAGTCCCCCAGCCATCAGAGCCCGCCACCCCCGCAGTCCCCGAGGCGCCCGTCGTCCCGGCGCAGCCCGATCCGGGCACGCCGATCGAGCCGCAGGAGCCCGCCACGCCGGCGGTTCCGGCGCAGCCCGAGGTGCCCACCGAGCCCGACCCGCAGCCCGAGGTCCAGCCCGGGGAGGCGGACGGCTAGACAAGAATTCCGGTCGGGAAGCGTGTTCCGCGGTTCTTCGGGGTAGACAAGGTTGTCCCCCCGCAGTTCTGCGTGGCCTTTCATGACGTCCGGGCCACGTAGGCCAGACCAGCAGTCCTGCGTGCGTCGTGTGCCAGCGCGCACACTAAAGTTGCGCAGGCAACCGAAATCGGTAAAATTCATACCGAAGCAGTAGGAATCTACCACGGAAGCGAAAGCACCTTGCCTGACACCTCGTTCGACCAGCTGCTCCGCAGTGCGGAGCACTATCCCCTCCTGAAGCACGAGGAGGTCATCGAGCTCTCGAAGCGGATCGAGAAGGGTGACCTCGCGGCGAAGGACAAGCTGATCAACTCCAACCTGCGTCTCGTCGTGAGCGTGGCCCGGAACTACCAGGGCCAGGGTCTCTCCCTGGGCGATCTCGTCCAGGAGGGCATGCTCGGCCTCATCCGCGCGGCCGAGAAGTTCGACTACCGGAAGGGTTACCGGTTCTCGACCTACGCGACGATCTGGATCCGCCAGGCGCTGCAGCGTGGCCTCGACAACACGGGCCGTACGGTCCGCGTGCCGGCGCACGTCGCACAGCGCATCCGCAAGCTGCGCCGGATCGAGCGCGAGCTGACCGCTGAGCTCGGCGAAGAGCCGGGCGACGAGCGGCTCGCGGCGGAGATGGAGACCGACATCGCGGAGATCGGCACCCTGCGCAAGCACGACCGGACGCTCGCCAGCCTCGACGCCCCTGTGGGCGAGGACGGCGAGACGCCTCTGGGCGCGCTGCTGGACATCGGAGTCGCCTCCCCTGAGGAGGAGGTCGTCGCCGACCGCTACGCCTCTGACGTCCGCGGCCAGGTCTCGCGCCTGCCCGAGGACGAGCAGTTCGTCATCAACCTGCGCTTCGGCACGGGTGGCGAGGGCGAGCACTCCATCGAGCAGACCGCCCGCCGCATGGGCGTCCCGGCCTCCAAGGCCCGCGAGCTCGAGCGCCGTGCGCTCGACCGTCTCGCGCGCACCCCGGAGGTCGTCGGACTGCGCGAGGCCGCGTAGTCCCTACGGGGCCAGGAGTCCCGTAGCGCCAGACACTGTCCCGAGCCCCCGGCGCGCGTTCGTCAGCGCGCCGGGCCGGGAAGTGCGCAGCTCATGGCACATGAGCTCAAGGACAAGAAGATCGCCATCCTCGCCACCGACGGCGTCGAGCAGGTGGAGCTGACGGAGCCCCGCCGCGCGCTGGACCAGGCAGGAGCGACCACGGAGCTGGTCTCGTTCGAGAAGGGCGAGATCCAGGGCTTCGACCACCTCGACCACGGCGACCGCTTCACGGTCGACCGCACGCTGGACGAGGTCTCGGCCGACGACTACGACGGCCTCCTCATCCCCGGCGGCGTCGCCAACGGCGACTTCCTGCGCGCCTCCGACGACGCCGTGGCGTTCACGGCCGCGTTCGCGAAGGCGCACAAGCCGATCGCAGCGATCTGCCACGCGCCCTGGGTGCTCGTCGAGGCAGGCATCGTCGAGGGGCGCACGATCACGTCGTTCCCCTCGCTGGCCACGGATGTCCGCAACGCGGGCGGCACGTGGGTCGACGAGGAGGTCCACGTCGACCAAGGCCTCGTGACGAGTCGCAAGCCCGACGACATCCCCGCGTTCAG
Source organism: uncultured Solirubrobacterales bacterium (assembly GCA_963757125.1). Lineage (GTDB taxonomy): Bacteria > Actinomycetota > Thermoleophilia > Solirubrobacterales > Solirubrobacteraceae > CAVVSD01. Next base: position 261,494 of record CAVWQP010000002.1, read on the forward strand.
CGCCAAGGCGATCGAGGAGTTCGCCGAGGGCAAGCACGCGGATGCGCCACAGCCGGCGTAGGCGGGTGAAACCTGGCGTGCGCCGCTTGGGCGGCGCGCGCCGTGGGGGATAATGGTCCCGTGCCCCGCTCGATGTGGACAGGCGCCATCTCCTTCGGTCTGGTGACGGTGCCGGTGAAGCTCTACTCCGCCGTCTCGCGCAAGACGGTGCGCTTCCACCAGCTCAACGGCAAGACCGGGGTGCGCATCCAGCAGCGCCGCGTCGACCCGAGCACCGGGGACGAGGTCGCCTACGAGGACATCGTCAAGGGCTTCGAGCTCGCGCCCGACCGCTACGTCGTCATCGAGGGCGACGAGCTCGACGCGCTCGACCCGAAGAAGACCCGGACGATCGACATCGAGGAGTTCGTCGAGCTGTCCGACGTCGATCCCATTTTCTACGACCACCCGTACTACCTCGCGCCCGCCGCGGGCGGCGCCAAGCCCTACCGGCTGCTGCTCGACGCGATGCGCGACACCGGTCGCGTCGCGATCGCGCGCGTGGTCATCCGCTCCAAGGAGCAGCTCGTCGCGATCCGCCCGATGGGCGACGTCCTGGCGATGAGCACGATGGTCTTCGCCGATGAGGTCATCGACCCGGAGACGATCGACGACATCCCCAAGGCCGACGACGTCGAGGTGCGCGACCGCGAGGTCGACATCGCCAAGCAGCTCGTCGAGTCGCTGTCGTCGGACTTCGAGCCCGGCAAGTTCCGCGACACGTACCGCGACGAGGTGCTGGCCCTCATCGAGCGCAAGGCGTCCGGCGAGGAGATCGCCGTGCAGCCCGCGCGCGACGAGGAGGCCGAGCCCGTGCCCGACCTCATGGCTGCCCTCCGGGCCAGCCTCGACGCCGTGCGCGCCGGCGACGGCGACGAGCCCGCACCCAAGCCGAAGAAGCGCCCGGCCGCCAAGTCCAAGCCGAAGTCCTCCGGCCGCAAGCCGGCCGCCGCGAAGAAGGGCTAGTCGCCCGCACCCTCGGGTACGGCCGTTGGGTGAGCACCACCGCGGTCCCGACCTGGCAGACGACGCGCATCCGGCGCTCCGTCTCCTCCGGCCCCGGCATCAGGCGTGTCCGCCGCGGGCGTGGCTTCGGCTACGTCGACGACGACGGGGAGCGCGTCGACGATCCGGAGGTCCTCACGCGGATCGAGGAGCTCGTGATCCCGCCCGCCTGGCAGGACGTGTGGATCTGCCCGTACCCGGGCGGCCACATCCAGGCCACCGGCATGGACGAACGCGGCCGCAAGCAGTACCTGTACCACCCGAAGTGGCGCGCCTCGCGCGACCGCGAGAAGTTCGAGGACATGCTCGAGTTCGCCCACGCGCTGCCGGCGCTGCGCGAGCACGTCGACGCCGACCTGGCGCGTGACGACCTCTCCCGCGAGCACGTCCTCGCCGCCGCGACCCGGCTGCTGGACCGCGGCTTCTTCCGGATCGGGTCCGAGGACTACGCGGTCACGAACGAGACGTACGGGCTGGCCACGATCCGCAAGAGCCATGTGCGCCTGCACGACGACCGCATCCTCTTCGACTACCCCGCGAAGAGCGGCAAGCGCCGGGTGCAGTCGGTCGTCGACCCCGAGGTCGCCGAGGTCGTCGCCGCGCTGAAGCGCCGGCGGGGTGGCGGTGCCGAGCTGCTCGCCTTCAAGCGCAAGCGCCGCTGGGTCGACCTGCGCTCGCCGGACATCAACGAGTACCTCAAGGAGTCCACGGACCTCGACATCAGCGCCAAGGACTTCCGCACGTGGGGCGCGACGGTCCTCGCGGCGGTCGCGCTCGCCGTCGCGGCGCCGAACGTGAGGTCCAAGACGGCGAGCAAGCGCGCGATGTCGCACGCGATCAAGGAGGTCGCCCACTACCTCGGCAACACGCCGGCGGTGGCGCGTGCGTCCTACATCGATCCGCGGGTCTTCGACACCTACCAGCAGGGCATCACGATCGGGCCCGCGCTCGCCGAGATCGGCGACGACGAGGACGCGACGGCGATCCAGGGGCCCGCGGAAGTGGCGGTGCTGGACCTGCTCGAGGGCGTGCGCTCCTCCGAGCATCTCGAGCGCGTGACGTAGGCCGCCCTAACACGTTAGGGTTCCCTCATATGAGGGATGCCCACATATGAGCGTCCTCGCAACCCTGCCGGTCGTGCAGTTCGTCATCGGGCTGCGCGAGGGGGTCGAGGCGGCGCTCGTCGTCGGGATCGTAGCCACGTTCCTCCACCAGAGCGGCCACAGCGGCGCGCTGCGCTGGATGTGGGCCGGGGTCGCGCTGGCGATCGGCGTGTGCCTCGTCGTGGCCGCCGTGCTGGAGATCGTCGACCAGAACCTGCCGCAGCGCCAGCAGGAGGGATTCGAGGCGATCGTCGGCCTCATCGCGGTCGCGATGGTCACGTACATGATCGTCTACATGCGCCGTCACGCCCGCGAGATGGGCGGCGAGCTGCGCGGCGGCGCGGCACGGGCGATCGCGGTCGGCTCGGCGTGGAGCCTCATCGCGATGGCGTTCCTCGCGGTCATGCGCGAGGGCCTGGAGACGGCGCTCTTCCTGCTCGCGACGTTCCAGTCCTCCCTCGGCGTCAGCCCGCTCGGCGCCGGTCTCGGCGCGCTTGCCGGGCTGCTCGTCGCCTCCGCGATCGGCTGGGGGATCTACCGCGGCGGGGTGCGCCTGGACCTGTCGCGCTTCTTCCGCGTCACCGCGGTGCTGCTCGTGATCATCGCCGCGGGCCTGCTCTCGAGCGCGGTGCACCACGCCGCCGAGGCCGGGATGTTCACCGGCCTGAGCGACCAGGCGCTCGACCTGTCGGCGGTCATCGTCCCGAGCTCGGACTCCGTGACGACGGGCCTCATCACCGGCCTGCTCGGCATCTACCCATTCCCCACGGACGCCGAGGTGCTCGTGTGGCTGCTCTACGCGATCCCGATGCTCGCGTTCGTCCTCTGGCCCAGCGCCCTTCCACGACGTCGACTGGACACCGCATGATCAAGATCACCGCCGCCGGTGCACTCCTCTGCGCAGCCGCCGCGCTCGCCGCCTGCGGCAGCAGCTCCGACGACAAGGCCGCGAGCACCACGGCGAGCGCCGAAGGCCCGGCGAAGGAGCTGAAGTTCGAGCTGACCGACGACGGGTGCACGCCGGCGAACGCCAAGGTCGAGGCCGGGGCGGTGAAGATCGTCGCGTCCAACCCCGCGAGCACGAAGACGGACGAGATCGAGCTCAAGAACGCCGACGGGATCATCATGGGCGAGCGCGAGAACCTCGCGCCGGGCCTGTCGTCGGACTTCACGCTGACCCTCCAGCCCGGCGAGTACACGCTCAACTGCACGTTCCAGAACGCGCAGCGCGACAACGGCAAGGTCACGGTGACCGGGACCACCTCCGGGTCGAAGGTCGACGACGCGCTGCTCACCGCGGCGGTCGCGGACTACAAGGCCTACGTCGCGAAGGAGACCGCCGCGCTCGTCGACTCGACGAAGGGGTTCACGGCCGCGCTGCGCGCGGGCGACCTCGACAAGGCCAAGGAGCTCTTCGGCCCGACGCGGTTCCACTACGAGGCGGTCGAGCCGATCGCCGAGAGCTTCGGCGACCTCGACCCGGAGATCGACGCGCGCGTGAACGACGTCTCCGACAAGGCCAAGTGGACCGGCTTCCACCGCATCGAGCAGATCCTCTGGCGCGACGGCACGACGAAGGGCACCGAGCGCTACGCCTCCGAGCTGCAGGCCGACGTCGACGACCTCAACTCCAAGATCGCCGGCCTGAAGCTGCAGCCCGCGCAGGTGGCGAACGGGGCGGTCGGCCTGCTCGACGAGGTCTCGGCGAGCAAGATCACCGGCGAGGAGGACCGCTACTCGCACACCGACCTGTCGGACTTCGCCGCCAACGTCGCCGGCGCGCGCGCCGCGTTCGACGCGCTCAAGCCGGTGCTCGTCAAGCAGGGCGACCAGCAGCTCGTGACCCAGATCGACCAGCGCATGTCGGCCGTCGAGCAGGGCATCGACGACTACAAGCGCGACACGCCGCTCGGCTACGCCACCTACGCCGCGCTGACCCCGGCCGACCGGCGCCAGCTCGCCCAGCAGGTGACGTCGCTCGCCGAGCCCCTCTCGCTGGTGGCCGGGAAGGTCCTGAACAGCTAGTGGAGCCCATGACGCGACGCCGCGCGCTGCTCGCCGGCGGCGGGGCCCTCGGGCTCGCCGCCGCGGGTGGCGCCGGCTTCGCGGTCGGCGAGTCGGCGGCGTCGGGCGACGCGCCGTCGGGCGACGAGATCGTCGCGTTCGAGGGCGTCCATCAGGCCGGCGTGGCGACGCCCGCGCAGGCGCGGCTCGTGTTCGGCGCGTTCGACCTCACCTCCGACCGCCCCGCGGACCTGCGCGAGCTCCTGCGCGTGTGGACCGACGCGGCGCGGCGGATGACCGCCGGGGAGTCGACGGGACCCGTCGAGGGCGCGGCCGAGGTGCCGCCCGCCGACACCGGCGAGGCCGTCGGCCTCGGCGCGCGGCGGCTCACGATCACCGTCGGCCTCGGGCCGCGGGTCTTCGAGCGCCTCGGGCTCGAGGACCGCAGGCCCGCCGGCCTGCGCGCGCTGCCCGCGCTCGCGGGCGACCAGCTCGACCCGGCCCGCACGGGCGGCGATCTCTGCGTCCAGGCCTGCGCGGACGACCCCCAGGTGGCCTTCCACGCCGTGCGCAACCTCCTGCGCATCGGCCGCGGCATGGCCGAGCTGCGCTGGATGCAGCTCGGCTTCGGCAGCAACACGGCGACGACCACCGACGAGGCGACGCCGCGCAACCTCATGGGCTTCAAGGACGGCACGCGCAACCTGCGCGTGGACGACGACGCGAGCATGGACCGCTACGTGTGGGTCGGCGCGGAGGAGCCGCAGGCGTGGTTCCGCGGCGGGACCTACGTCGTCGCGCGCCGCATCCGGATGCTCATCGAGGCGTGGGACCGCGACAACCTCGGCGACCAGGAGGCCGTCATCGGGCGGCGCAAGGCGTCGGGCGCGCCGCTGAGCGGCACGAAGGAGTTCGATCCGCCCGATCTGGCCGGTGGGGCGATCCCGGCGAACGCCCACATCCGCCTCGCGGCGCCGTCCACGAACGGCGGCGTGAAGATCCTGCGTCGCGGCTACGCGTACACGGACGGGATCGACCCCCGCACCGGGCTGCTCGACGCCGGCCTGTTCTTCATCTGCTTCCAGCGCGACCCGGAGACCGGCGTTCGTCGCGATCCAGCGCCGGCTCGGCGCGACCGACGCCCTCGGCGAGTACATCCAGCACACCGGCGGCGGCCTGTTCGCGATGCTGCCGGGCGTGCGCCGCGGGCAGTACCTCGGCCAGGGCCTCCTCGGCTAGCGGCTAGGCCGCGTCGCCTTCGATGGCGTCGTCGAGCGCCTCGAGCGCCTCGGCGCGGCTGGGGACGATCGTGAAGATCTGGTCGAGCCCCGTGATCTCGAAGGTCTTGGCGATGCTCGAGTCGGTGTTGACGACCGCGAGCGCGCCCCCTCGGGAGCGCAGCCGCTTCACGGCGCCGATGAGCACGCCGAGCGCCGTCGAGTCCAGGAAGGACACCTCGGTGAGGTCGATCGCCATGCGGCGCTCGCCGCTCTCGATGGCATCGGTGATGACCTGCTTGAGCTCCGGTGCGGTGAACAGGTCGATCTCACCGCGTGCGGCGATGACGTAGTGCCCGGCTTCGGAGCCCTGCTCGACGATGACGAACTCAGGCGGCATTCGGGGCCAGTGTAGGACTCAGGCGGACAGCGAGACGAGGATCACGAGGTGCTCTCCGGCGGCGCTCGGCTCGACAGTCACCTGCTCGGAGACCTGCTCGACGATGTTGCCCACGCCCGGCAGTTCGGCGGCGGCGAGCAGGGCCGCGCCACCCTCCGGCGCGAGCGGCCCGATGCGCAGCACGAGCGTGTCCTGCGTCGTCCGGATGTGGACCCGCAGCCCTCCGTCGTCGTTCACGTGCGACGGCCCGTGCGCGGCGATCGCGTCGGACACGAGCAGCACGTCGTCCAGGCGATCGACGGGCGCGTCGGCGCGTGCCGCCAGCATCCCGATCACCCGCCCCAGCACCGGGCCGACGAGGCTCTCGCGCCGCAGGATCACGGTCGCCTCGTTGCTCGGATCGGGGCGGTTCATCAGCCCTCGATCCGGAAGGTCATGCGCACTTCGGTCGCATCGTCCTCCCCCGTCCCGAGCTCCAGCGACTCGGTCAGGGTGGCGATGAGCGGCAGGCCGAGGCCGAGCCCGGGCGAGTCCGCGCGCGGCACGACGCCGCGTCCCTCGTCGCGCACGACGACGCTCAACTCCGAGTCCCCCAGCGCGGCCCTGATCTCCATCGGACCCTCCGCGTCGGCGTACGCGTGGATCACCACATTCGTGCACGCCTCGGTCACCGCGAGCTTGATGTCCGAGAGCAGCTGCTCGGGCATCGAGAGCGCCTCGCCGAGCCCTCCGAACGCGTGTCGCACGACCGCGACGTTCTCGGCGCGGGCTGGGAGTGAGAGGACGAGGTCTGGGGAGGCTGACATTGAGGCGATCTGCGCAGGCGGAGCGGTAGTGCCCGCGCGAGTGCCGTCCTATGCGCGTTGCTACCCTTTGCCCTCGCCTCCAAGTGCCCAGAGCCGCCCGGGAGCACTGCTATGACGACGTTCCACCAGCCGCCATACCAGGCCGACGGCCTGTACGACCCCCGATACGAGCACGATGCGTGTGGCGTCGCGCTCGTCGCGCGCCTCGACAACCAGGCGACACGCGAGGTCGTCGACAAGGCGCTCATGGCGCTCGAGAACCTGGAGCACCGTGGCGCGACGGGCGCGGACTCCAAGTCCGGCGACGGCGCCGGGATCCTCACGCAGATGCCCGACGCCTTCCTGCGCGCGGAGGTCGAGTTCGAGCTCCCCCCGGTCGGCACGTACGGCGTCGCGATGTGCTTCCTGCCGACGAACGCGGCGGTGCGCACGAAGATCGAGGCGCTGCTCGAGCTGAACACGCGCGTCGAGGGCCAGGAGGTCCTCGGCTGGCGCGACATCCCGATCGACGAGGAGTTCGTCGGCTCGACCGCCAACCGCACGCGCCCGGTGATGCGGCAGCTCTTCGTCGCCGCGCGTGGCGAGTGCGAGACCGATCAGGACGCGTTCGAGCGCAAGCTCTACGTCATCCGGCGCATCTGCGAGCTGGCCTCCGGCCCCGAGTTCTACGTCTCCTCGTTCTCCTCGCGCACGATCGTCTACAAGGGGATGTTCATCCCCGACCAGGTCCGCGGCTTCTTCCTGGACCTGCAGGACGAGCGCTTCACGAGCGCGATGTGCCTCGTGCACTCGCGCTTCTCGACGAACACGTTCCCGAGCTGGGAGCTCGCGCATCCGTTCCGGTACATCGCCCACAACGGCGAGATCAACACGCTCATGGGCAACGTCAACTGGATGCGTGCACGGGAGTCCGCGCTCGCGTCCGAGTTGTTCGGCAAGGACCTCGACAAGGTCATGCCGATCGTGCGGCCCGGCGGGTCGGACTCGGCGACCTTCGACAACGTCCTCGAGCTGCTCATGCTGGCCGGGCGCTCCCTGCCGCACGCGGTGATGATGATGATCCCGGAGGCCTACGCCGACCGGGACGACCTGCCCGAGGACCTCGTCAGCTTCTACGCGTACCACGCGTGTCTCATGGAGCCGTGGGACGGCCCCGCCGCGGTGGCCTTCACCGACGGGCGCGTCGTCGGCGCGACGCTCGACCGCAACGGCCTGCGCCCCGGCCGCTGGCTCGAGACGCACGACGGCCACGTCATCCTCGGCTCCGAGGCCGGCCTGCTGAACATCACGCCGCCCGAGGTCAAGCGCCTCGGCCGCCTGCAGCCGGGCAAGCTCTTCCTCGTCGACCTCGAGAAGGGGCGCATCGTCGCCGACGACGAGGTCAAGCGCGAGGTCGCGTCGCAGCAGCCCTACGGCGAGTGGGTCTCGCGCAACACGGTCCACTTCGACGACCTCGAGCCGGCGCACGTGACGATGACCGGCGTCGAGCCGACCCGGCTGCGCCAGCTCGCGTTCGGCTACACGCAGGAGGACCTCCGCGTCCTCATCGCGCCGATGGCCGCCAACGGCGAGGAGCCGCTCGGCTCGATGGGCAACGACGCCGCGCTCGCGGTCCTCTCCGACCGCCGCCCGCCGCTCTACAGCTACTTCAAGCAGCTCTTCGCGCAGGTCACGAACCCGCCGATCGACCCGATCCGCGAGTCGATCGTCATGTCGCTGGGCACCGGCGTCGGCTCGGAGCAGAACCTCCTGGCCGAGACGCCCGAGCACGCCCACCAGCTGGTCATGAGCCAGCCGATCCTGCGCAACTGGGAGCTGGAGACGCTGCGCCACGTCTCCCACGACGTCTTCAACGCGCACACGATCGACATCACCTGGCCGCTCGCCGACGGCGCCGAGGGCCTCGAGAAGCGACTCGCGCAGATCTGCGACGAGGCCCATCAGGCGATCGAGGAGGGGACCAACATCCTCGTCCTCTCCGACCGCCGGATGAACTCCGAGCGCGTCCCGATCCCCGCCCTGCTCGCGGTCGCGGCGACGCACCACCACCTCGTGCGCGCGGGCACGCGCCTGCGCGCGGGACTCGTCCTGGAGTCCGGTGAGCCGCGCGAGGTCCACCACATGGCGACGATCATCGGGTTCGGCGCGAGCGCGATCAACCCGTACCTGCTGTTCGACTCCGTCGACGAGCTGGTCCTCGAGGACCGCCTCCCGAAGAACAACGGCGAGATCGCCAAGGCGCAGGCGAACATCGTCAAGGCGATCGGCAAGGGCCTGCTCAAGACGATCTCCAAGATGGGGATCTCGACGGTCCAGTCCTACTGCGGCGCGCAGATCTTCGAGGCCGTCGGCCTGGAGCGCGAGCTCGTCGACCGCTACTTCACCGGCACAGCGTCGCGCATCGGCGGCATCGGCCTCGACGTCCTCGCCCGCGAGACGATCGAGCGCCACGCCCAGGCCTACGGGCCCTGGGGGCAGGACCACAAGGAGGAGCTGCTCCCGGTCGGCGGCGTCTACGCCTGGCGGCGCGAGGGCGAGCTGCACATGTGGAACCCCGAGACGATCGCGCTGCTGCAGCACGCGGTCCGTGCGGGCGACGACGCGCAGGACCGCTACGACGCCTACGCGAAGGCGATCAACGAGGACGCGACGCAGCGCGCGACGCTGCGCGGGCTCCTGCGTATCCGCACCGACCAGGAGCCGATCCCGCTCGAGGAGGTCGAGCCGGCGCAGGAGATCGTCCGCCGCTTCGCGACGGGCGCCATGTCGCTCGGCTCCATCTCGCGCGAGTCGCACGAGACGCTGGCGATCGCCATGAACCGCCTCGGCGGCCGGTCGAACACCGGCGAGGGCGGGGAGGACCCGGTCCGCTTCACGCCCGATCCCAACGGCGACCGGCGCCGCTCGGCGATCAAGCAGGTCGCCTCCGGGCGCTTCGGCGTGACGATCGAGTACCTCGTCAACGCCGACCAGCTGCAGATCAAGATGGCCCAGGGCGCGAAGCCCGGCGAGGGCGGCCAGCTCCCCGGCCACAAGGTCGACGACTACATCGGCAAGGTCCGCTACACCACGCCCGGCGTGGGCCTGATCTCGCCGCCGCCGCACCACGACATCTACTCGATCGAGGACCTCAAGCAGCTCATCTACGACCTGCGCTGCGGCAACCCCAAGGCGTCGGTCTCGGTGAAGCTCGTGAGCGAGGTCGGGGTCGGCACCGTCGCCGCCGGCGTGGCGAAGGCGAACGCCGACCACGTGCTCATCGCCGGACACGACGGCGGCACCGGCGCCTCGCCGCTGTCGTCGATCCAGGCGGCCGGCGTGCCGTGGGAGATCGGCCTGGCCGAGACGCAGCAGACGCTGCTGCGCAACGACCTGCGCTCCCGCATCACGGTCCAGACCGACGGTCAGCTCAAGACCGGCCGCGACGTCGCGATCGCCTCGATGCTGGGCGCGGACGAGTTCGGCTTCTCCACCGCGCCGCTCATCGCGACGGGCTGCATCATGATGCGCGCCTGCCACCTGAACACCTGCCCGGTTGGCATCGCGACGCAGGACCCGGAGCTGCGCAAGCGGTTCGCGGGCACCCCGGAGCACGTCGTGAACTTCTTCTTCTTCGTGGCCGAGGAGCTGCGCGGGATCATGGCGTCGCTCGGCGTCCGGTCGCTCGACGAGCTCACCGGCCGCGCCGACCTCCTCCAGGCCGACGAGGCCGTCGAGCACTGGAAGGCGCGCGGCGTCGACCTCAGCGGCGTCCTCGCGATGCCCGAGCTGCCGCCCGGCACGCCGCGCCGCCGCGTCGAGGCGCCGCCGGAGGTCCTCGGCGACCACCTCGACTGGAAGCTGCTGGAGCAGGCCCGTCCTGCCCTCGCCGCCCAGGAGCCGGTGCGCTTCTCGACCGAGATCCGCAACGTGCACCGCTGCGTCGGCGGCGTGCTCTCCAGCAACGTGGCCACCCGGTACGGGCAGGCCGGGCTGCCGGCGGACACCATCCGCGTCGACCTGCACGGCTCGGCCGGGCAGTCCTTCGGCGGCTGGCTGGCCAACGGCGTGACCTTCGTCCTGCACGGCGACGCCAACGACTACGCGGGCAAGGGCCTCTCGGGCGGCACGATCGCCGTGCTCCCGCCGGAGGACGCCGCGTACCGCGCGGAGGAGAACGTCATCGTCGGCAACACCGTGCTCTACGGGGCGACCGGCGGCAAGGCGTTCTTCCGGGGACTCGCGGGCGAGCGCTTCGCCGTGCGCAACTCGGGCGCCGACGCCGTCGTCGAGGGCCTCGGCGACCACGGCTGCGAGTACATGACCGGCGGTCGCGTGATCGTGCTCGGGGCGACCGGGCGCAACTTCGCGGCGGGCATGAGCGGCGGCCTGGCCTTCGTCCTCGACGAGGCCGGAACGTTCCGCACGCGGGGCGTCAACCCGACGATGCTCGACCAGCTCGAGGAGCTCGACGAGGGCGACATCATCGAGGTCCGCGCGCTCGTGGACGAGCACCTCGAGCGCACCGGGTCCCCGGTGGCACGGCGCGTCCTCGACAACTGGGACGAGCTGCTGCCGAAGTTCATCAAGGTCTTCCCGACCGACTACAAGCGCGTGCTCGCCGAGCGGGCGGAGGCGGAGCGGGCCGCGTCCGAGGCGCGGTCGGAGGTCGAGATCGATGGGTGAGGTCGGAGCGTTCCTGAAGATCGACCGCCACGGCGTCGTCTACCGCGACCCCGCCGAGCGGGCGAGCGACTACCAGGAGTTCCTCGTCCAGCGGCCGGACGCCGAGCTGCGCGACCAGGGTGCGCGCTGCATGGAGTGCGGCGTGCCGTTCTGCCACAACGGCTGCCCGCTGGGCAACCTCATCCCCGACTGGAACGACCTCGTCTACCGCGACCGCTGGCGCGACGCGATCGCGCAGCTGCACGCGACGAACAACTTCCCCGAGTTCACCGGCCGCCTGTGCCCCGCGCCGTGCGAGGCCGCCTGCGTCCTGGAGATCCGGGAGGGCGACGCGGTCACCATCAAGCAGATCGAGAACTCGATCATCGACCGCGCGTGGTCGGAGGGCTGGGTCGTCCCGCAGCCGCCGCTGCTGGAGACCGGCCGCTCGGTCGGCGTCGTCGGCGCGGGTCCCGCGGGCATGGCCGCCGCCCAGCAGCTGCGCCGGGCGGGCCATTCGGTGGTGCTCTACGAGCGCGACGAGTCCGCCGGCGGCCTCGTCCGCTTCGGCGTGCCGGACTTCAAGATCGAGAAGCACGTCGTGGAGCGCCGCGTCGACCAGATGCGCGAGGAGGGCGTCGACGTCCAGCTCGGCGTCGACGTCGGCGTGGACGTCACGTTCGACGAGCTGCGCGAGCGCCACGACGCGGTCGTCCTGTCCACGGGCTCGCGCGTGCCGCGCGACCTCGGGGTCCCGGGCCGCGAGCTCGACGGCATCCACTTCGCGATGGACTACCTGTACGCGCGCACGCGGTTCGTGCAGAGCGGCGTCGACGCCGAGATCACGGCCGCCGGCAAGCACGTCGTCGTCATCGGCGGCGGCGACACCGGCGCCGACTGCGTCGGGCAGTCGGTCCGCGAGGGCGCCGCGTCGGTCGTGCAGCTCGAGCTGCTGCCCGAGCCGCCCACGCACCGGCCGGACAACCGCACCCCGTGGCCGCTGTGGCCGCTGAAGTTCCGCCTCTCCTACGCGATGGAGGAGGCCAAGACGGCCGGCCTCGGCGAGCAGGACTTCGCGGTCACGACGACCCACCTCTCGGGCGAGGACGGCCGCGTGACGACCCTGCACGCCGCGCAGGCCGAGCCGGCTCCGCCGTTCGCGCCGGTCGAGGGCACGGAGCTCGAGATCAAGGCGGACCTCGTCCTGCTCGCGATGGGCTTCCTGCATCCCGAGCAGGAGCTGCTCGACCAGGTCGGCGTCGAGAAGGACCCGCGCGGCAACGTGAAGGCCGTCTCGCCGTACACGACGTCGGTGCCGGGCGTGTTCGCCGCGGGCGACGCGCGCCGCGGCCAGTCGCTCATCGTCTGGGCGATCAACGAGGGCCGCCAGTGCGCCCGCATGGTCGACCGCTATCTCGGCGGACTCGGCGACCACATGTCCCACGCGGACGCCGACGAGGGACCCGAGGGTCCCCCGCAGAACCCGGACGGCGCGCTCGCGGCATAGGGCCGTGGCGCTCCGGCTGACGACCGACGACGTCGGCGCCGCGGAGCGCTTCTCCTACTGGCGCGAGCTCATCTGCGACACGTTCGTCGGGCTCGACGCCGAGCGGCCCGGGCGGGGCTTCACCGGCACCCTGGAGTCCGCCCCGCTGGGGCCGCTGCGACTCACCGAGGTTCGCTCGGTCGCCCAGCACGTCGTGCGCTCGCCGCGCCAGATCGAGCGCGGGTCCGGCGAGGACGTCCTCGTGAGCGTGCAGCGCTCCGGCCGCGGGCTCGTGCGCCAGGACGGCCGCGAGGCGCTGCTGCGCCCGGGCGAGCTCGCGCTCTACGACGCCGCGCGCCCGTACACGCTGACCTTCGACGCGCCGTTCGCGCAGGCGGTGTTCCAGCTGCCGCGCGCCTTGCTGGCCGAGCGCCTGGGGTCGCTCGACGGGCTGACGGCCGCGCGCGCGATCGCGCCCCCCGGGCTGAGCTCTGCGCGGGACGGCGAGCATGCGCTGGACCTGCTCGCGGCGACGCTCGGCGCGCTGCTGGGCCGGGCAGCGTCGCCCGCCGAGGCGCATCGCCGCGCGATCCGCCTGCACGTCGAGCGCGGGCTCGGGGACCCCGGACTCACCCCGGCGGCGATCGCCGCCGCGACCGCGCTCTCGCCCCGCTACGTGCACCGGCTGTGGGCGCAGGAGGGCTCCGGAGACGCTCGGCCGCCACATCCTGCGGCGGCGGCTGGAGCGCGCCCGCGCGGACCTCGAACATGGCGACGGCACGGTCACGCAGGTCGCGTTCCGCTGGGGCTTCCGAAGCCCGGCGCACTTCTCGCGCGCCTACCGCCGGCACTTCGCGGTCGCTCCGAGCGAGCACCGGCAGGTCGCTCTCGGTCAAGCAGAGCCCGCGCCCGCGATCTAGCGTCGCGTCATGGAGCCCACCAAGCAGCAGTACAAGGCCGCCGTCGTCCAGGCCGAGCCCGTGTGGCTGGACGTCGACGCGACGATCGACAAGGCGATCGGCCTCATCGGGCAGGCGTCGGCCGGCGGCGCCGACCTCGTCGCCTTCCCCGAGACCTGGGTCCCCGGCTACCCGTGGTGGATCTGGCTCGGCGCACCCGCCTGGGGCATGCAGTTCGTGCAGCGCTACTTCGAGAACTCGGTCGTCGTCGGCGAGCCGCCGCTGGCCCGGGTGCAGGCCGCGGCGGCCGAGCACGGCATCCACGTGAGCCTCGGGATCTCCGAGCGCGATGGCGGCAGCCTCTACATGGGGCAGGTGCTCATCGACGACGCGGGCGAGATCGTCCACGCGCGGCGCAAGCTCAAGCCGACGCACGTCGAGCGCTCTGTCTTCGGCGAGGGCGCCGGTGACGACCTCGCGGTGCTCGACACGGCGCTCGGCAAGGTCGGCTCGCTGTGCTGCTGGGAGCACCTCCAGCCGCTGACCCGGTACGCCATGTACAGCAAGGGCGAGCAGGTGCACTGCGCGGCGTGGCCGACGTTCTCCCTCTACGCCGGCATGGCCTACGCGCTCGGCCCGGAGGTCAACATGGCCGCGAGCCGCATGTACGCCGTGGAGGGCGGCTGCTACGTGCTCGCCGCCTGCGCGGTCGTCGGCGAGAGCGCCCACGAGCTGTTCTGCGACACGCCCGACAAGGCCCAGATGCTCGGCCGCGGCGGCGGCCACGCGATGATCTTCGCGCCCGACGGGCGCGAGCTCGCCGAGCCGCTCGATCCGTCGGAGGAGGGCCTGCTGTTCGCCGACATCGACCTGGGGATGATCGCGCTGGCCAAGGCCGCCGCGGACCCGGTCGGCCACTACGCGCGGGCCGACGTGACGCGCCTGTACCTCAACTCCTCGCCGCTGCCGCGGGTGGAGGAGCTGCGGCCGGCGATGGCCGCGCCCGTCGAGGAGGACGTCGAAGTGGTCTAGACGTCGGGCGCCGGCTGCACGAGCTCGGTGAGCACGTGGCCGGTGCCGTCGGGCTCGAGGAACGCGATGCGCGAGCCCCGGACGCCGGTCCGGGGCTCCGTGTCGATGAGGCGCATGCCCTCGTCCGCCAGGCGGGCCATCTCGGCCTCGATGTCCCTGGTGACGTAGGCGACGTGGTGCAGGCCCGGGCCGTGCTCGGCGAGGTAGCCGGAGATCATCGCGTCGTCGCGCACCGGCGCGAGCAGCTCGACGTGGCTCTCGCCGATCCCGAGCAGCACGAGCTCCAGGCCGGGTCCCTCGGCGATCTCGCGGTGGACGAGCGCCATCCCGAACTGCTGCTCGTAGAGCGCGATCGCGGCGTCGAGGTCGTCGACGGCGATGCCGATGTGGTCGATCCTGATGAGCATCTCGCTACTCCGACTGTCGTCCGAGGATGGCCAGGAACCGCTCGATCCGGCGCCGTTCGTCGTCGGTGAGGCCGGCGCCGGTGTCCACGAGGAGCGTCATCGGGCCGCGGTCGCGCGCCCATCCGCGGGCGGCGTCGCTGAACTCCGGCGCGATCCATACGAGCGGCAGCGACGCCGCGTAGGCGATGACCGTGTCCTCCTGGGCGCCGGCGCTGTCCTCGGACCGCACGACGCGGACCGTCGGGGCATCGAGCCGGTGGGCGACGACGTTGACGGCGTCCAGGCCGCCGCTGTCGACGAGCAGCGCGACCTCGCCGTCGCGCAGCATGTCCAGCGACCAGCCGTCGAGCGCGGCAGGGACGCAGACCATCCTGAACAGCGCATCGCTCATGGGAGCGGCAACCTACCCGAGATCCGTCCGTATCCTCAGAGACGGTGCCCAGCTTCTGCCGTCACAACCGCTTCATCCAGAACTGCCCGATCTGCCGTGAGCCCGAGCCGGAGCGCCGCGTCCCGCGCAGCAGCTCCTCCGGCACGCGCTCGACAGCGTCGCGGCCGAGCACGTCCTCCTCGCGGGCCCGGTCCTCCGGCTCGCGCTCGAGCGGCGGCGTGCGCGTGCGTCAGCTCGCACGCGCGGTCGACGACGGCTATCGCAGCGGACTGGTCCCGGGGCTGAAGGCGTCGGCCGACGCCGAGCGGCTGGCCGACGAGATCGCGTTCGCGGCGACGCGCCTCGCGCAGCTCGCGACCGACCCGCCCGGCACGTACGCCGAGGCGGCGCTCGAGGCCGACCGCGAGGAAGGGCTGTGGCTCGCGTTCCTCACGGCCGTCGTCTGCCCCGAGGAGGGCGAGGACCCGTTCGCGGGCGTCCGCACCGCGCACGTCACCTGGGCGAGCGGCGAGCTGCCCGACCTCTCCGCCGTGCCGCGGGGGCTGCGGTCCTCCGGCGACGCGCGCACGCTCACCGCGTACCGCGCGTGGGCCGCGCGAGCAGGCTCCCAGCAGGCCGCGCTGGCCGGCGAGACGGCGTGGACGCCCCAGCGGCGCTTCGACCGCGTGTTCGAGCGGCTCGCGCTGCCGGGGGTCGACCGCGGCGTTCGCTACGACTTCCTGGTCACGGCGGGGCGCCTGGGCCTCGCGGACGTCCAGGGGGCGGCGATGCACTTCGGCGACGACGCGACGACCCTCGCCGCGAAGCGCGTGTTCGGCATCGGCGACCCGATCCTGCTCTCGCGCCGCGCGAACGAGCTCGCCGAGGAGGCCGGGGTTCCGGTCGAGGCGCTCGACCTCGCGCTCTTCAACTGGGGCCAGCCCAGCGGCGGCCGGGTCACGATGGGCGCGGGCGAGGCGTCGCCCGAGCTCCGCGCGGCGGCCGGCGCCGCCCTCGACGCTCAGTAGCGCTCGCGGCGCGTCTCGCGCCGCCGGTCGTCGGGCTTGGGCGCGAGCGCCTGCACGAACGCATTGACCGCCCAGACGATGATCGTCGCGCCGACGTAGGTCCAGAAGCCGTCGATCTGGAAGCCGTGGACGATCCACGACGTGAGCAGCAGCATCACGAGGCTCACGAAGAACAGGGCGATGCCCAGCGTCAGCACGATCACCGGGAGCGCGAGGAAGGTGAGGAACGGCTTGACGAGCCAGTTGGCGATCGTCAGCACCAGTGCCGCGAGCAGCAGGTTCTGCCACTCGCCGCCGTAGGTCACGCCGTCCAGGAGCTTCGAGGCCACCCAGATCGCGGCGACGTTGCCGATGAAGCGGACCAGCAGGATCATCGCCCGCCGACCCTACTCGTAGGCTCCGGTCGTGGACCTCGTCGACCCTCGCGCCGAGCGCTACGCCTCGGCGCACACCACGCCGCACCCGCCCGCCACCGCAGCGGCTGCCGCCTGGACCGATGCGAACTCCGGCTCGCCCCAGATGGCGAGCGCGCTCGTGGAGAGCCGGCTGCTGGCCGCACTCGTGCGGGTCGGCGACGCGCGTCGCGTGCTCGAGGTGGGCACCTTCACGGGCGTCGGCGCGCTCGCGCTCGCCGAGCGGATCGCGCCCGGCGGCACCGTGATCACGATCGAGTCCGACCCGGCGCGTGCCGAGGTCGCACGCCGGCACATCGAGGCCAGCCCGCTCACCGATCGCATCGACCTGCGCGTCGGCGACGCCCGCGAGCTCGTCGCGGAGCTGGAGGGCCCGTTCGACCTCGTCTTCCTCGATGCCTGGAAGCCCGACTACATCGACTACTACGAGGCGGTCGTGCCGAAGCTGTCCGACCGCGGCGTCCTCGTCGCCGACAACGTCCTCGCGCGCGGCCAGGTCCTCGAGGGCGGCAGCGATCGCGGCCACGTGCTGCAGGCATTCAACGAGCACGTGCAGTCCGACCCGCGGGTCGACAACGTGCTGCTGACGGTCGGCGACGGCCTCATGCTCGCCTGGCGCACCGCCTGACCGCGACAATCGCCGTGCGATGGCGGAGCAGCGCGGCGACACCGGAGGGCGGCCATCGGGCGACTGGACGCGCGCGAACCTCGCGATCGCCGTCGGCTGGGCGGCGCTCGCGGTCGTGTTCGGGGCCTACGCGATCGTCCGCGAGAGCATCGGCGCGGGCGTGCTGACCCTCGTCGTGATGTGGTGCATGCGGCTCGCGTGGGTCCTCGCGTGGCGCGGGGAGGAGGACGAGGAGGCGGGGTGAGGGGCGCCCAAAGTCGAGGGGTTCCCCCGTTTCGATCACGTTCGGCGCCTACGCCATCGCGCAGCGCAGCGTCGGCGCGTTCCTCATCGGCCTCGCCGTCATCGCCGTCCTGCGCACCGCGTGGCAGGCCGCGTGGGGCGACGACCCGGCCCCCGAGCGCGACGCGCAGCGCGACATCTCCTTCCTCCCATGATCGCCGCCTGCCCATGCGGCCTCCGCGTCTGCGGGGTGCTCAAGTCGCGCACCCGTGACGCCGACGACAAGCAGTGGGGAACCACGCTTGATCGACATCGGCATCACACAGAGCACGCGCATGGGCCGCGTGGGAAGCAGCACGGCGGACGACCCGCGGACCGCGGGTCGCGAGGCCGTCGACGCTGCGCTCGGCGGCGTCCCCGCGCGTGACGGCGACCTCGTCCTGCTCTTCGCGTCGGTCCGCTACGACCTGCACGCCCTCCACGCCGCCGCGGTCGAGCACGCCGCACCCGCCCGCGTGGTCGGCGCCTCGACGGCCGGCGCGTTCGCGGGCGCCGCGAGCGTCGAGCGTGGCTGCGTCGCCGCGCTGCTGCCCGGCGAGCGCCTGTCCTTCGGCATCTCCCACGTCGAGTGGGACCCCGCCGACCCGGCCGGATCCGCGCGGACGGCGGCGGACGTCGCCCGCACCCGCGCGGGCGAGAGCCGCGACCACTCCGCGCTGCTGCTCCTCGCCGACGGCCTGAGGGCCCATGGTCGGGAGTTCGCCCGCGGCGTCTACGACGTCACGAGCGCGCTCGTGCCGGTCGTCGGCGGCGCCGCCGCCGACGACATGGAGGGCCGCGAGACGTGGACGTTCGCCGACGGCGTCGCGCGCACCCACGGGATCGCAGCGATCTGGATCGACTCCGACCTGCCGATCGGCGTCGCCGCCGGCCACGGCTTCCGCCCGGTCGGCTGCCCGCACGTCGTCACGAAGGTCGACGGCCGGGACGTGCTCGAGCTCGACGGGCGCCCCGCGCTGGAGATCTACCTCGGCGAGCTGGGCGGGCGCCTCCCGCACAGCGTCGCCATGCAGCCGCACCACGTCCCGTCGCACCCGCTGGGCGCGATCACGGTCAGCGGCCACCACGACCTCTTCCCCGTCGCCCCGTCGGGCACCGGCCTGGCCGCCCGGACCGAGGTGCCCGAGGGCACGCTCGTCGAGGTGATGTGCACCGACGTGCGGGGCCTCGTCGGCGGCGCCCGCCGCGCCGGCCTGGACGCCGTCGCCCAGCTCGTGGCCCCGCCGCGCCTTGCGCTCGCGTTCTCCGGCGTCGACCGCGTGCCGCTGCTCGGCGGATGCAGCGCGGCGCAGACCGCCGGGCTGCTCGAGGGCCTGGACGGCGCGCCGCTCGCCGGCTTCCACGCCTACGGCGAGTTCGCCCGCCGGATCGGCCCCGGCGGCTTCCACATGACCTCGGTCTCGGTGCTGGCGCTGTGAGCGACGAGCTCGACATCCTGCAGCGCCGGAACGACGAGCTGCGCGAGCGCGTGGACAACGCCGAGCGCAACACCGCCCGCACGCTGCTGCGGGCGACGCGCCTCGCGCAGGTCATCTCCGCCCTTGGCCAGGACATGGAGCTCGACGTCATCGTCGAGCGCGCCGCGATCGAACTCGGCGAGCTGTTCGGCGCCGACGTCGCGCTGCTCAGCCTCGGCCCCGACGAGGCGCTGGCCATCGCCGGCCACTACGGAGTGCGGCCGCGCGATCTGCCGGAGCGCACGTTCGGGCTGCCCGAGCTCTCCACCGGGGCGCACGTCCGCATCGGTCCCGCCGACGACGTCCCCGTCCCGCTGTTCCTGTGCCGCTACGGCGCCAAGCACGTCGCGTGGGCGCGACTCGTCGTCGGCGACGAGTCGCTCGGCCACCTGACCCTCGTACGCCGTGCGGAGCATCCCTTCGAGCGCACCGACGCCGACGAGCTGCGCGCCATCGCCTACCGGATCGCGCTCGCGATCGAGAACGGCCGACTGCACCGCCGGATGTCCGACCAGCTCGTCCGCCTGCGCCGCCTGCACGACATCACGACCGAGCTGGCGGGCACGATCGAGCTCGACACGATCGGCCGCCGGGTCGCGGAGGTCCTCGTCAGCGAGGTCCCGGTCCGGGCCTGCACGCTGTCGATCGAGCGGCTCGGCGCGTTCGACACGCTGAGCTGCGCGGGCGCCGCGGGCCCCGACGCCGAGTGGCAGGACATCGCCCTCCAGGCCGCGGGCATCTCGGTCGGCCGGGTCGCCATCGCCGGCGCGCCTGCCGAGGGCACCGAGGCGCGCGAGACGCTGGACCACCTCCTCGGCATCGCCGCGCTCGCGCTGGAGAAGGCGCTGCTCTACGAGCGCAGCCGGGAGCAGGCGCGGCGCGACTCGCTCACCGGGCTGCTCGCGCACCAGGCGTTCCAGGAGCGTCTCGAGGGCCTCATCGCCGACGGCGAGCCGTTCTGCCTCGCGCTCATCGACATCGACGACTTCAAGCAGGTCAACGACCTGCACGGACACCTCGTCGGCGACGAGACCCTGCGCCGCGTCGCCAAGACGATGCGCCTCCACGCGCGCGTCTCCGACGACCTCTTCCGGATCGGCGGCGAGGAGTTCTGCGCCGTCCTGCACGACGTCGGCGCAGAGGAGGGCCTCGAGATCGCCGAGCGGCTGCGCACGTGCGTCGCCGGGGCCACCGAGGGGCTCCCTGTGACGGTGAGCATCGGCCTCGCCGCGCATCCCGAGCACGGGATCGTGCGCGACGAGCTGCTCGCGACCGCGGACGTCGCCCTCTACGCCTCCAAGCGGTCGGGCAAGAACCGCACGTCGGTCGCCGGCGCGGACATCGCCCCTTCGGCGCCGCCGAGCGACCGCGCCGTGCGGCTCACGCTCCTGCACCAGAAGGACCCGGCGACGGTGGTGCACAGCACCGAGGTCGCGACGCTCGCGGTCGAGGTCGCCCGCCGCCTGGGCGTCGAGGACGAGCGCCTCGCCGACCTGCGCACCGCCGCGCGGCTGCACGACGTCGGCAAGATCGCGGTCGCCGACGAGATCCTCCACAAGCCCGGCCCGCTCGACGACGAGGAGCTGCGCCAGGTGCGCGTCCACCCGCTGGCGGGCGCGTCGCTGCTGCGGGCGTGGGGCCTCGCCGCCCCCGCGCGGTTCGTCGAGGAGCACCACGAGCGCGTCGACGGCACCGGCTACCCCCACGGCCTGGCGGGCGAGGACCTCGCCCTGGAGAGCCGCATCCTGCAGGCGGCGGACGCCTTCACCGCCATGACCGAGGACCGCCCGTACCGCAGCGCGCTCCCGCGCGCCGAGGCGATGGCAGAGCTCGAGCGTGGCAGCGGCAAGCAGTTCGACCCCGCCGTGGTCGACGCGCTCCTGCAGGTCCTGGCCGCGCCGGTCGCCCAGCCGGCCTGAGCCCGACCGCCGGCCGGCGGTAGCATCGCCCGATGCCGTCCGTGGTCATCGTCGGAACCGGCCAGGCCGGCTTCCAGGCAGCCTCGTCGCTGCGCCAGGCCGGGTTCGAGGGCGAGGTCACGCTCGTCGGCGACGAGCCGCAGCTCCCCTACCAGCGCCCGCCGCTGTCGAAGGCGTTCCTCAAGGGGGACGGCGACGCCGGCGAGGTGCACCTGCGCCCCGAGACGTTCTTCCTGTCCAAGGCGATCAGGCTGATCTCCGACGACCGCGCCGAGCGCATCGACCGCGAGAACCGCACGCTGGAGCTCGCATCGGGACGACTCCTCGACTACGACCACCTCGTGCTGGCGACGGGGTCGCGGCCGCGGGCGCTGCCCGTGCCCGGGTCGGACCTCGACGGGATCCTGGTGCTGCGCACCGTCCGCGACGCGCAGGTGCTGCGCGAGCGACTGGCCGACGAACCCCGGCTCGTGGTCGTCGGCGGCGGCTTCATCGGCCTCGAGCTCGCGGCGTCCGCGCGCGAGCGCGGCGCGGAGGTCACCGTCGTGGAGGCGCTCGACCGCACGATGGCCCGCGCCGTGACCCCGGCGATCTCCGCGCACTTCGCCGCGCTGCACGCCGAGCACGGCGCGACGATCCTGCACGAGTCGACCGTGGCGAAGTTCGTCGGCGACGGGGCGGTGTCCGCCGTCGAGCTCGGGGATCGCACCCAGCTGGAGGCCGACGTCGTGGTCGTCGCCGTCGGCATCACCCCGAACGTCGAGCTGGCCGAGTCGTCCGGGCTGCCGGTCCGCGACGGGATCGTGGTCGACGAGACGCTGCGCACGTCCGACCACGCGGTCTGGGCGATCGGCGACTGCGCGAACTACCCCAGCGCCCAGGTGGGCCGGCCGGTGCGCCTCGAGTCGGTGCAGAACGCCACCGACCACGGCCGCGCGGCCGCCGCCGGGATCATGGGCGAGCCCGCGGCCTACGACGCGTTGCCCTGGTTCTGGAGCGACCAGCACTCGCGCAAGCTGCAGATCGCCGGGCTCCTGCACGGCCACGACACGACCGTGCTGCGCGGCGATCCCGAGGGGGAGGCGTTCTCCGTCTTCTGCTTCGACGGCGACCGCCTCGTGTGCGTCGAGTCCGTCAACCGGATGCCCGACCACATGGCGGCGCGCAAGCTGCTCGCCGCCGGGCGCACGATCGACCCGGCCGCCGCGGCGGACGAGGCCTTCGACCTGAAGGCCCACGCCGCCGCGGGGTGACCGGGGGGATTCGCGTCAGGCGGTGACCGTCGCGCCTGCGGGCTCGCGCTCGGGGCGCGGGGAGCGCAGGAGGGTGACCGCCAGCAGCAGCGCAGCGACCACGAGCAGGGCCGCGACGCTGAAGACCAGGTGGTAGCCGCCGAGCAGCGCCTGGCCG
This sequence comes from uncultured Solirubrobacterales bacterium, assembly GCA_963757125.1. Classification (GTDB taxonomy): domain Bacteria; phylum Actinomycetota; class Thermoleophilia; order Solirubrobacterales; family Solirubrobacteraceae; genus CAVVSD01. The sequence continues at coordinate 284,043 of CAVWQP010000002.1, forward strand.
GATGCGTCGCCCTGCGCCACGAGGTCACGCGTGCGCGACGTCGCGATGCTGCCGAACGCCGCCAGGCCGATCGCTGCCGACACCTGCATCGAGACGTTGACGATGCCCGATGCGATGCCCGCATCGGCCGGCGGGACCTCGGACATCGCGATCGTCAGGAGCGGCACGAACGTCAGCCCGCCGCCGATCCCGACCAGGACGAAGGCCAGCAGCGGCCCTGGCGCGTAGCCGGCGCTCTGGCCCGCGCGGGTGAGCACGAGCAGCGCGACGGCCATGAACCCGAGGCCCACGATGAGCGAGTTCTTCGGGCCGATGCGCGCCACGACCCTGGGCGTGACGAGCAGGCTCGTCGCCGCGACGGTGAGGGTCATCGGCAGGAACGCCAGGCCGGTCTCGAGCGCGTCCAGTCCCAGGATGCGCTGGAGGTTGAGCGCGCCGAAGAAGAACATCGAGTAGATCGCCGCGTACACGGCGCCGCGCACGATGCTCGAGTCGATGAGGCTGCGCAGCCGCAGGATGCGCAGCGGCATGATCGGGTTCTCCAGCCGCGACTCGAGCGCGAGGAAGGCGCCGAGCATCCCGACGACGATCCCGAAGAGGCCGAGCGTGTGCAGCGAGGTCCAGCCGTGGTCGGCCGCCGTGACGATCGTGTACGCGAGCAGCATCACCGCGCCGGTCACGAGCAGCGATCCGCCGACGTCGACGCCGCCGCGCAGACCGATCCCCCGGTCGCGGGAGACGAGCACCCAGGCCGCCACGAAGGCGAACAGGCCGATCGGCAGGTTCACGGCGAAGATCCAGTGCCAGTCGAGCACCTGCGTGAGCGCGCCGCCGAGCAGGAGGCCGACGGACCCGCCGCTGAGCGAGACGATCATGTAGAGGCTCATCGCCTTCGCCCGCTCGACGGGCTGGCGGAACTCGCTGGCGACGATCGCGAGGACGACGGAGGAGCAGACGGCGGCGCCGACGCCCTGCAGGAGTCGCGCGCCGATGAGCATCGCGCTCGAGTCGGCGACGGCACACAGAGCAGACGCCGCGGTGAACGCCGCGACGCCGGCGAGGAAGACGGCTCGACGACCGAGGAGGTCGCCCAGGCGGCCGCCGAGGAGGAGGAAACCGCCGAAGGTGATCAGGTAGGCGTTGACGATCCAGGTGAGGTCGGCCTGGCTCATGTGCAGGTCGGCCTGGATGGCCGGGAGGGCCACGGTGACGATGGTCGCGTCGAGGACGACCATCAGCTGCGCGAGGCAGACGATGGCGAGCGCCAGCCAGCGGCGGCGATCGTCTTGAAGGTTGGTGATGATGGAGGGCATCTAGATAGTCACGATAGCAGTGACTATCTTGAGTGCAAGGAAGATCCTGATCGTGGTAACGTCTTGGTTACGCAATGAGCACCCTCCAGACCTCGAGCCCCACCGTCCTCCTCACCCGCGTCGCGTGGTCGACGTTCCGGCGCCTCAAGCCGGAGCTGCTGGGGATGAAGCTCAAGGAGTACTTCGCGTTGCGCCAGCTCTCCGACGAGGGCCACATGTCGCAGGCGTCCCTGTGCAGCGGGATGAACGTCGACGCGAACTACATGACGCTCATGCTCAACGACCTCGAGGCCGCCGGCTGGGTCGAGCGCCGCCGCGATCCGGCAGACCGTCGTCGCCACATCGTCGAGCTGACCGCCGAGGGCGCCGAGGCGATCGAGCGCGCAGAGCGCGCGATCGATCGGATGGAGGACGAGGTCCTCGGGCCGCTCAGCGCCGAGGAGCGCGAGACGCTCCGCGAGCTGATGGCCCGCACCATCTAGGGCAGCGGCCGCGTCACGAGGGCGCGCAGGACGTCGATCGTCGTCTGCAGGTCGGCGGGGTCGATCGCCTCGAACGCCGTGTGCGTGTACCGCGTCGGGACCGTCAGCAGCGCCGTCGGCGTGCCAGACTCCCAGAGCGCCAGGCCGTCGGAGCCGTAGCCGGCGAACAGCCCGTCCTGCGCGGGCAGGTCCTGCGTCCGCGCGAGCTCGAGCAGGTGCATCGTCAGCGTGCGGTCGTAGATGATCCCCGTGTCGCGATGCACGGCGATCGGGCCGTCTCCCAGGCGGGTCGCGTGCTGGCGCTCCGAGACGCCGGGGACGTCGCCGACGAGCCCCACGTCGAGCGCGACCGCCGCGTCCCAATGGTGGTGGCGGGCGAGCGCCTTGGCGCCGTGCAGGCCGTTCTCCTCCTGGACCGTCGCCGCGAGCCACAGCTCGCAGTGCAGCTCCTCCTCGGTGACGCCGTGCAGCAGCGCGTCCATCGCGGCGAGGCCGACGCGGTTGTCCATGCTCGGCCCGACGAGCAGCCGCCCGATCTCGCGCATCCCGCCGGCGAAGATGACCGGCGCGCCGGGGTGCAGGCCGAGCGCGACGACCGACGCCCGGTCGCGGAGCCCGAGCTCGACCCAGAAGTCGTCGTAGCCGATGCGGTGCTCCTCGCGCTGCTCGGCGGTGAGGACGTGGCCGCTGGCGGCCGCGAGCAGGCCCTCGACCCACGCGCCGTCGCGTGCCAGCGCCTTGACCGGCTGGCCGACGTGGTGCCGGCGCTCGGGGCCGTTGCGGCGGTCGCCCTGGGCGCCGTCGAGCAGCAGGAAGCCCTCGTCGGTGATGTGGCGGACGACGTAGCCGATCTGGTCCATGTGGGCCTGGACCAGGACCCGCGGGCCGCTGCCGCCGACGCGGGCGATGACGTTGCCGACCCCGTCGCGGCGGACCTCCGCGCAGCGCGGGGTCCAGCGGTCCTGCAGGAGGTCGGCGAGCTCGGTCTCGGCGCCGGTCGGCGCGGGCACCGCGCACAGCTCGGCCAGGAGGGCGGTCAGGTCCATGTCGCGGACCCTACGGGGGTCAGCGCCGGGTGAACGCGACCGTCGCCGTCGGGCTCGTGCCGCTGCTGAGCGTCACGCGCCACGCGCCCTTGGGGACGCGCATGCCGAGCAGCCGCGAGGTGATCGGCAGCGACTGCAGCCCCGACACGAGCCGGAGCGTCTTCGTCGCCGTCGTGCGGTAGTGGCTGCTGCCGCTGCGCTTCGCGAGCGTGAACGTGACGCGGGCGGTGCGGGTGACGCGGAACGTCAGCGTCCGCCGGCCGCGGCGGCTGAGGATCTGCACGTCGGCCAGCGGGGAATCGGAGACCTGCGTCGTCGCCGGGATCGTCGCGGTGCCGGCGCGCGTCTCCGTCGTCGTGGCGCCGCCCGATGACGCGGGGATCACCACGCTGACGATCGCCGACGTGGGCGAGTCCTGCCCCGAGGTGTTGCGGGCCACGACGACGAAGTGGTGCGTGCCCGCGGCGAGCCCGCCGATCGTGATCGTCGGCGCCGTCGCGCTCGTGACGTAGGCGCCGGTCGTCGCGTTGTAGACGTGGTAGCTCGCGAGGTCGGCCTCGCGGGTCGACATCGTGAGCGTCGCGCTCTCGCGGCCGGCCTCCGCGGCCAGGACCACCGGCTGGGACGGGGCGTCGGTCGCAGCGCCGACGGCGCGGGCCGCGTTGACGCGCCCGCCGGTGACGCTGAGGCCGCTCAGGGCCGCGGGGTGGTCGACCGTCGCCTTGATGCGCTCGGCGAGCGCCGAGCCGCGCAGGCCGAGCTGCGCGGCGACGAGCGCGGCGGTGCCGGCGACGTACGGGCGAGGCCATCGAGGTGCCGTCCAGGTACTGGTACGTCGAGGTGGGGTACGTCGAGAGGATCGCCTGGCCGGGGGCGAAGAGGTCGACGGTGCTCGCGCCGTAGTTCGAGAACGACGCCTTCGTGTCGCTGATCGTCGATGCCCCGACGCAGAGGACGTTCGCCAGGCTCGACACGCAGGGCGTGACCGGCTGGACGTCGTTGTCCGTCCCGTTGTTGCCGGCCGCGATGACGTAGAGCGTGTTGGGGTACGTCGCCATCGCGCTGTTGATCACGGCCGACGTGCCGTAGCCGCCGAGCGAGGCGTTCACCACCGGGATGCCGTGGCTGCCCGCGTAGGCGAAGCCGTCGGCGATGTCGGACTCGTACGCGTTGGCGCCCGAGAAGACCTTGATCGGCAGGACCGTCGCGTCGGGCGCGACGCCGGCGACCCCGATGCCGTTGTCGGCGTTCGCGCCGATGATCCCGGCGACGTGCGTGCCGTGGCCGGCCGCGTCGGTCGTGTCGGTCCCGCCGTTGACGGCGTTGTAGCCGGTCGTGACGCGCCCGGTGAGATCGGCGTGGCTCGCCTGCACGCCCGTGTCGACGACGCCGACCGTGATGCCGGCGCCGCGCGTCTTCGTCCACGCCTGCTCGGCGTCGATGTCGGCGTCGACGCGCCCGCTCGTGCCCGGGTTGAAGAGGCCCCACAGCTGCGACCAGCGGTCGTCATTCGTGAAGGTGCTGACCGGGTCGTCGCTCTCCGCCCACGCGACGTCGGGGTCGCGGCGCAGCTGCGCGAGCGCCTCCGCGCGCGTGCCCTCGGTGACCGACACGACCTCGGTGTCCGGGAGGCGCATCGTGCGCTCGAGCTCGGTGTCCGCGTCGGCGCGGACGTCGGCGCGCTCCGCGGCGTCCAGGCCGGGGACGTGGCGGACGATGATCCGCGCGTCGTCGGCGCGGGCGGCGGCAGGCGCCAGGGCGAGGGCGAGCGCGGCCAGGGCGAACGAGCGGGACAGGTGCATCCCGAAGGTGTTCGGCAGCCGAACACCGGGTGGCCCACCCGACGCTCCGGATCCTGGCCGGGGGTATTACCTCAGAGGTCGTAGCCCTCGACGGCGCGGCGCGGGAGATTGCCTGCCATGACCGATCTCACCGACACCATCGACACCTACCTGGCCGCGTGGAGCGAGCAGGACGACGCGGCGCGCGCGGAGCTCGTCGGCCGCGTGTGGGCCGACGACGGGCGCCTCATCGACCCGCCGATGGCCGCGAGCGGGCACGCCGAGATCAGCGGCATGCACGCGGCGCTGCAGGGTCAGTTCGTGGGGCACACGTTCCGCCGCGCGAGCGCGGTCGACGCCCACCACGACTACGTGCGCTTCGCCTGGGAGCTCGTCGGGCCGGACGGCACCGTCGCGCTGAAGGGGCTCGACGTGGGCGAGGTCGGCGAGGACGGCCGGCTGCGTCGGATCACCGGCTTCTTCGGGGAGCTGGAGGCCGCGTAGGGTTCCGGGCATGGACGCGGAGGGTGTGCGCCGGGTGATCCTCGCCCTGCCCGAGGTCGAGGAGTACGAGCACGGCGGCCTGCCCGCGTTCCGCGTGCGCGGGAAGCGCTTCGCGACGATGCTCGACGACGACGGCGTGAACCTCATGCCCGGCGAGGCGGCGATCCGCATGGCCGTCGCGACGTGGCCGGAGACGTGCACCGAGCGCTGGTTCGCGAAGCGGCTGGCGGCGGTGCGCGTCGCGCTCCCGGAGGTCGATCCCGCGGTGCTCGACGAGCTCGTCTCCGAGGCGTGGGCGTCGAAGGCGCCCAAGCGCCTGCTGCCGTAGGAGGGCCCGCAGGCGCAAAGGCCGTGCGCGGACGGACAAGACGCGGCGGCGCGGCAGGCGTAGCGTCGAGGACGGATCTGTCCGTCCGCCTGCCCGAGGAGCGAGCCCGCATGTACAAGGTCGTCTGGATCGCCAGGTTCACGAAGAGCAAGACCAAGGAGGAGGCCGGTAGGTACTGGGCCGAGACCCACGGTCCGATGTTCGCCAAGTGCCCCGGCGTCGAGCGCTACATCCAGAGCCACGTCACCGGTCCACTCCCGCTCGTCACGGGCGTGGCGGAGGAGGAGACCCACTTCGACGGCTACTCGTGCGCCTGGTGGGCGGACAAGCAGGCGTTCCTGGACTGCATGGAGTCCCCGGAGTGGCAGGCGGTCGTCGACGACGGCGACAACGTCTTCGACATGCAGTGGCTCTGGAACATGAGCGCGCAGCTCGAGGAGGTCGTCCAGGTCGACGGCCCGGTCGCGCCGTACAAGGTCGTCTGGGTGATGAAGTTCCTCGAGGGCATGGACAAGGCGGCCGCCGACGAGCACTGGACCAACGTCCACGGCCCGATCTTCCACGGGCTGCCGATCGAGCGCTACGTGCAGAACCACGTCGTCGGGCCGATCGGCGCCGACGGCGACTCGGACGCCGAGATCGGCTTCGACGGCTTCTCGGAGTGCTGGTTCAACGACGAGGCGCAGTTCCTCGAGGCCGTGCAGTCCGAGGCCTGGGCGGCCGCGGTCGCCGACGTCCCGAACGTCTTCGACGGGTCGGCGCTCTGGGGCGCGGCGCTGCGCGAGAACGTGGTCGTGGCGGGCGAGCTCGTCAGCTGATCCCGCGGCGGTGCGGGCGTGCCGGGGGGTCCGCCCGCACCGTTGAGTTGGCACGCAGCCACCAGGAACTCCGTCAGGCGTCCAGATCTGGCCGATCCGTCGGCCACAGCGAGTGCCCTGCTAATTCACAGGTTTTCGTAATCCCTACCGAATTCCAACCGAGGAGGGGGGCGAACCTGCCGACACCGAAGCCTCGATGGATCGTCACGAACGACGACCAGAGTGCAACGGGAGAGAAGCAGGGATGCTCACTCACAGGAGCAAGCGCGGGACGCGCTCACAGGCCGAGGACCTCGTCCTCGCCACCATCACACAGCACGCCGACGCGCTGCTGAGGACCGCCAGGCGCCACTCGCTGTGCGCCGACGACGCGAGCGACGCCTACCAGCGCGCCCTGGAGATCTTCCTGCGCAACGCCGCGCGGCTGGACCCCGCCCGCGCCGTGAGCTGGCTGCACACGGTCGTCAAGCACGAGGCGATGGCCGTGCGCCAGTCGCGGCAGCGGATCGTCGGCGCCGAGGAGTTCGACGGCGATGCGATCGAGGCCATCCACCAGCCGGCGCCGGACGAGCGGCTCCTGGCGTTCGAGGACGTGACGCGCGCCGCCGAGGCGCTGCAGGGCCTCAAGCCGCAGGAGCTCCGCGCGCTGTGGCTGCGCATGGAGGGGCGGACCTACAAGGAGATCGCCCAGGAGCTCGACTGGACGTACACGAAGGTGAATCGCTGCGTGACCGAGGGGCGCCGCGCGTTCCTCGCGCGCTACGCCGGCATCGAGGCGGGCGAGGAGTGCCGCCGCTACGAGTCCGCGCTCTCCGCGTTCGTCGACGGCGAGCTGCACCGTGGCGAGATCGGCGCGTTGCGCCGCCATCTGCGCGGCTGCGGTGCGTGTCGCGGGACGCTGCGCAGCCTGCGCAGCGGCAACCGCTCGCTCGGCGCGGTGCTGCCGGTCGGCCTGGCCGTCGGCGGCGCCGACGGCGGCGACTCCGCGCTCGGCTTCGTCGTCCGCGTCTACGAGACGCTCGTCGGCAACCTCCAGGAGCGCGCCGTCGCGGTCGCGGCGAAGACGCAGCTCGTCGCGGAGGCGTCAGGCGTGGCGAAGGTCGCCGCCGTCGCGGGCGCCGCCGCAGCCGTCGCGGGCGGCGGTGCGGTGACGGTCGCGGAGGGGACGCCCGAGCGCCCCGCCGCGCCGAAGCCTGCGGTCCGTGTGGTCGCTCAGCAGGTGCCGAAGGCGGCAGTGGCGAGTGCGCCGGTCGTCGTGTCGGTGCCGGCATCGTCGTCCGCGGCAACCCGCCGTACGGAGAAGCGCGCCACCACGCGCGAGAGCAAGGGCTCGACCGTGGAGTTCACGTTCGAGCAGCAGGTCCGAACAACCCAACCGAGGCAGTCCTCCACCGCTTCTCCGCCCGCACGGGCGGGCGGTGAGTTCGACCTCGAGCCGTGACCAGGCGGGCCCGGACGGCCCGCCCTCAGACACTCAGCAATCAGGACAAGGAAGTCGTCAGCCATGAACAAGCCAACGAGCCTGCGTGCGCGGGCCTCGATCCTCGCTGCCTCCATCCTCTCCGCGGCCGGCCTCGCCGGCGCGGACGATGCGAAGGCAGGGAGCTATCCGATGTACGCCTGTGACGTTCCCGGCGTCTACCTGGCGTCGCCGACCAAGGCGGCGTGGAGGTACTACGACAACGCGGGGCAGGTCGCGCACAACGACACGTGCGTCACCCAGCCCAACCGCGGCGGCGCCTACTCGTTCCAGATCAACTACCCGACCGGGCATCCTCCAGCAGAACGCGGGCGTGGGACTCGAGCTCGAGATCCCGTCGACCGGTCCGCAGTCGGCGATCTCGATCGAGCGCGTCGTGGACTGGACGGAGACGCAGCTGACCGCGATGGCCCCCGGGCAGGCGCCTGCGTGGGGCCTCAACCTCGGTGCGACCGTGGGGACCGCACCCGGCGGCAGCTCGTCGGGCTTCGACGGCACCGGGACGACCGGTGCCGGTCACGACAGCGGGCCGCTGCCCGCAGGGACGCGAACGCGGCGGCTCGGTGTGCTGTGCTCGTACATGGGAGGTGGGTACGGCAACTGCACGCTGCCGTCGCCGTTCCTCCGCATCCGCGGCCTGAAGACGACGCTGCGCGAGGACGCCCAGCCGACCGCCTCGATCGACGGCGGCACGCTCGCGAGCGCCGGGTCGCACAGCGGCACGAAGACCGTCACCTACAGCGCGGCCGACGGCGAGTCGGGCGTGGAGCGCGTCGAGGTGCTGCTCGACGGCGTCGTCGTCGCCAAGGCGAGCGACGCCCGTGACCTCTCGCGGCAGGTGATCCAGCAGACCGGCGACTGCGAGTACATCGGCCTGCGCGCCTGCCCGGCGACGGCGAGCGGGACGCTCAGCGTGAACACCGCCGGGGTGCCCGACGGCGCCTACGCGCTCGAGGTCCGCGCGACGGACGCCGCGGGCAACTCGCGTTCCGCGGCCTACGGGCAGCCGGTCGTCATCGACAACGTGCCCGACACCGTCGTCATGCCGCCCGCGCCGACGCAGGGCGCCGTCGGCGGCGCGACGCGCGTCACGACGACGCCGTCATCACCCGCCTCGACGGCGCCGGACAACGGCGTCGGCGCCTCGTCGAACGCGACGATGCGAGCGACGTTCGCCGCAAGCCGCCGCGGCGTCGTCACGAGCCGGTACGGCAAGAAGGTGCTCATCACCGGCCAGCTCAAGCGGCCGGACGGCACGCCGATCGCGGGCGCCAAGCTCCACGTGCTGCACCAGGACAAGACGTTCGGGGCGGCCATGGTGCCGGCCGCGGAGATCACGACGGACTCCACTGGCACGTTCCGCCACGTCACGACGGCGGACCGGTCGCGCACGATCCGCATCGGCTACCGCGCCCGTCACGCGGACACGGAGTTCGCGGAGACGACCGACATCGCGCTCGGCGTGATCGCGCGGGTGGGGCTGGCGACGGACCGCGCCGCGCTGCGCAACGGCCAGACCGTGAAGTTCCGCGGCAGCGTCGCGGGTGCGCCGCAGGGCTCGCGGAAGGTCGTCGAGCTGCAGGTGCGCAAGGGCAAGAGCTGGATGACGTTCCGCTCGACGCGCCTGCGCAGCGGCCGGTTCAGCGAGAGCTACAAGTTCACGCGGACCGTGGGGACGGCGAAGTACGTGTTCCGCGCCCGCGTGCGCGCGGAGGCGGGCTTCCCGTTCAACACGGGGGAGTCCAAGCAGGTTCGCGTGACGGTGCGGGGCTGAGGTCGCAGGTGCTCCGAGCTCGTCTGTTGGTCGCCGTCGGACTGACGGCAGTCGTCTCCGCCGCGGGCGCGCAGGTCGCGTCCGCGGCGGAGGGCCCGACGCCCCAGGCGGTGGACGCGCACGCGGAGTTCCTCGCGTACGCGCCGCCGCCTCCGGTGCCGGCGAAGGTCTGCGTGGTCGACACGGGCGTCGATCTGACGACCGACGCGGCACCGGCGATCGTCGAACGCCACAGCGTGTTCGGCGGGACGACGGACGACGTCGGCGGCAGCGGCCTGGCGAAGCACGGGACGCTCGTCGCCGGCGTGATCGCGAGCCAGCTGGACGGGCGCGACAGCGTCGGGATCTGGCCGCAGGCGCGGATCGTGTCGGTGCGGGTGTTTGGGGGGAGTGGGGGTGGGACGACGGTGGCGGCTGTGGTCGCGGCGTTGGAAGTGCCGCGAGCGCGGCGCGAAGCGTCGTGAATCTCTCCATCTCTGGGCTGGACAGCGCGACCGGCGACGAGCTCGCGCGAGCTCGAGAACCGCAGCGTGGACTGCGCAGCGTCGCGGCGATCAACGTGGTGGCCGGCGCTGGCAACAACGGCGGCGCGTGGGATATCCAGCGCGGTTCCCGAGTACGGTCTTGCTGTGGGCGCTACGTGATCCGACTGGCGCTCTCTGTGCCGTTCTCGAACCGCGGCGACGGGACTCGATCTCGTTGCACTCGGCTGCGGCGTCGAGTTGTCCTGGCCGGGCGGCGGACTTGGCGGTGGCAGCGGCACCTCGTACTCAGCGCCGTACCGTACCGCGCGTCCTCGCGGCTCTTCGCGCCTACCGCTCCCGACTCTGAGCGCTGCGGAGGCGGAGACGACCTCGTACTCATCGCCGCGACCCGCGGTCGGACGAGTCGACGCGGCCGCGGCGTTTCGGCTGGCCGGATTGGCTGCCTGGCTCGTGGACATCCGGGGAGGGCGCACCGCCGTCCGCAGTTGCGATCCCAGCGACGTGGCTCCGGCCAACGCGGCAGCGATTCACGCCTAATGTCGTGAGCTTGGCAGGTCGGTGCCGACCGCGGCGTGCGCGCCGCGTCGTTTCGACGCAGCGTCCTTAGCGGTTCGCATCCGGTACTGTGTCCGGACTTCGGGCGGGCGGTCTTTCGTGTGGACGCACGGTGTCTACTCGCGTGCGACGGGCTGCTCGTGCTTCGCCTGCGAGAGCCACCGCGCGTGACGGTGTCGGATCGAGGTTCCGAGGGTCGGACGACACAGCGGCTACGACGTTCGCGTTGCGCACGGACGCGGATCCGCCGTCGCGCGACGCGTGACTCAAGCTGCGCGCGTACGCATGCCGAGAGATACCTGGGAGCGCCAGCTACTTCGGCGGCTGCCGCTCGCCTCCTGAATCGCCGCTTCGATTCGCCGCTCATGCCCTTGCCTCGCTGGTCGCGTGCCTGCTGCGCTGTGTCGCGGCGACCGCCGTGCGGCGCTGCGCCGGACGTTCGAGGTGCCCTCGTGCTCCGACGGGCGGCATAGACGATGCGTGGCCTGGTGCGACGAGCGACGCCGTCTTGGGTCTCGACTCGCGAACTGGCCGCACGTCGAGCCTGGAACCGATCTCGACGGCTCTGGTCCGACGGATCGTCTCGCTCGCGGCGCCACTCCCTCGGCGCATCCGCAAGTGGCGACTTCGACGCTCCTACTAGGGACCGCTATTCAGTCGAGTCCAGCCTGTGGCGATACATCGGGAAGCGGCGACAACACCTGGGAGCTCTTCGCGCGGACCTCGGAGCGGACCGAGTTACCGCAACGGCGACTGCACGTGCGCCCGTGGATCAGTTCACCTGCTCAGCTGGGTGGCCATGGCGCAGCCGGTCGACTGGATCGGCCTGTCGCGACCGGTGTCAGTGCGAGTCGGGATCGCGTGCGCCAACACCTCGACCACCTGCGCACCGGGCGCGACCCTCCACGAGGCCTGGACCGCCATCTACCGCTCCATCGTCACCATCAACGACCCCACGCCGCCCACAGCGTCAGGTGCGTCGGGGTCGCTGTTCTCCGGCGGCTACCTCCGCGGCAACGCACTGCCACGCTCGGCTCTGCGGCCGACGGGTCTGGCATCAAGGCCGTCCAGGTTCGTGTCGACGGTGGTCGGGTCGTCGGTGAGACCGCGCTCGCTTGCGACTACACGCGCAGCCGGCCCTGCTCGGACGTCGCGACGCCGACGACCATCCCGGTCGTCACGTCGAACATCGGGGACGGGACGCACCTCGTCCAGCTCGGGGCCGTCGACGCCGGTGACAACTTCACCGCCTCCTCGACCCAGACGATCACCGTCGACAACGAGGCGCCCTCACCGCCGACCGCGACCTCGCCGGTCTTCGCGACCGTGGCATCCGGCATGGCGACGATCTCCTGGGCCGAGCCGGCCGGGCAGGTCTCGCCGGTCACGCAGGCTCACGTCACCGTCTGCAAGGCAGCGATCTGCCGCACCACGACCCAGCCCGCGGGCTTCGGGTCCGGGCAGGCGAGCGTCGCACTCCCGGACGGGCCCGGTGCCTACGCGGTGAGCGTCTCGCTCTCCGACGGCGCCGGCAATCACGATCCATACCGCGCGGCGCGCTGGTCGATCACGCTCGTCGGGCCGGCGTCCGCAACCCCTCCGAACCCCGCTCCGCCGACCCCATCGCCGACACCAGGGCTCCGCCTCGCCACGCCCGTCGTCGCGAAGGACCGCCGCACCATCAGGGTCAGCGGCACCGCGACGAACGGCCGCGTCCGCCTGACGCTGAAGGCACGCATCAACGGCCGCGTCCGCACGACCACGAAGCACGCCACGATCACGAACCGCCGCTACACCGCCACGCTCAGGCTCCCGTCCCGCCGCTGGCGCACGGCCACGCTGACGGCCCGCCACGGCACGACGACGATCACCCGGACGATCCGCAACCGCTGAGCGGGCGGACATGGCATCCTCCACGCCATGCCCATCTACGACTACCGCTGCACCGACTGCGACGAGCGCTACGACCAGCTGGTCCGTCGTGCCGAGGACGTCGTGACGTGCCCGTCCTGTGGCAGCGAGCACTCCGAGCGCCTCCTGTCGGTCTTCGCCGGCATCGGCTCGGGCGGCAAGCCGGCGAGCACGCCGAACTACTCGCGCGTCGCGAGCATGCCGCGTGGCGGCGGCTGCGGTTGCGGGCACGCCCACTAGCCGTTCTTGGCCGCTAGCCGGTGGCTAGCGCAGGTGCTAGCCACTTGCGAGCGCGTCTCAGAAGGGGCACGGGGCGCCGCTAGCCCTCGATCCGCTTCACCAGCTTCCACGCGGCAGGTGCCAGGACGCCGCCCAGGGCGGCCTTGATGATCCCGCCGATGATGAAGATCGTGAAGCCGTCGTGGATGGCGGTCGCCCAGTCCATCCCGGTCGAGATCTTCAGCCACGGCACGCCGATCGCGAAGATGGCCAGCTGGCCCAGCGCGAAGGCGATCGTCGCGCTCCCGAACCGTCGGTCCGCTCCGCCCTCGGCCATCCGCCCGACGATCCACGCGGCCACGATGAACCCGATGAGGTAGCCACCCGTCGCCCCCCAGATGACGTCGAAGCCCGACGCGCCGTCCGAGTAGACGGGCAGGAAGAGCCCGAGCACGACGTAGAGCAGCTGGGAGAGCATCCCGCGCTGCGAGCCGAGCGCGGCACCGGCGATCACGACGCCCAGCGTCTGCCCGGTGATCGGCACGGGCGACGCGCCGATGTGGATCGAGACCTGCGCGCCGAGCGTCGTCAGCGCCGCGCCCGCGATGACGAGCGCGACGTCGCGCACGCGATCGCCCGGGATGACGTCGCCGAGCACCGCTCCCCGCGGCGCCGGCAGGGCGAGATGGGTCATGTCAGGCCTCCTTGGTCTCAGGGAACGCGGGAATCACCTCGCGCGCGAACAGACGCGCAGAGCGCATCGCGTCCTCGCCCGCGATCCCCGGCATGTGCATCCAGCAGTGCAGCTCGGTCGTGCCCAGCTCGTCGCGCAGCTGCGTGACCGCCTCGGCGGCGTCGTCGGGCGTCCCGATGATGTAGCGCTGCTTGAAGTTGGCGAAGTCGACCTGCTCGTGGTCGGACACGACCTCGCCGGTGTCCGACGTCAGCGCGCGCTCGCCCTTCGCCGAGCGCTTGCCGTAGAGCTCCTTGAAGAGATGCGTGACGGCCGGCGCCGCGATCCGCTCGGCCTCCTCGCGCGTCTCGGCGACGAAGACCTCGCGCATCGCCGGGCGCTCTTTCGGATGCATGCCGAACTCGTCGCAGTGCTCCTCGTACTGGCGCAGGTGCTCGCGCACCTCCGCGACCGTGTGCCGGGGCGAGATGGCCAGCGCCGCGCCCCGCCTGGCGGCCCTGCGCAGCAGCCGCGGCCCGGACACGCCGTACCAGAGCGGCGGCCCGCCGGCCTGCACCGGCGCCGGGCTCAGTCGCGTCTCGGGAACCTCGAAGAAGCGCCCGGAGAACGAGAACGGCTCGCCCTTCCACGCGAGCTGCATGAGGTCCAGCGCCTCCTCGAAGCGCTTGAAGCGCTCCTCGTACGGGACCATCATCCCCGCGAACTCCTCCTCCACGTAGCCCGGCGCCACGCCGAGCACGAGCCGCCCGTGGCTGAGGTTGTCGAGCACCGCGACGTCCTCGGCGAGCTTCATCGGGTTGTAGAGCGGGACGAGCAGGATGTTCGTCCCCAGCGCGACCCGCTCGGTCACCGCCGCGGCGGCCGCGAGCGTGATGAGCGGCGACGGGTTGTAGCCGTCGGGCTGGAAGTGGTGCTCGACCATGTGGACGGCGTCGTAGCCGAGCTCCTCGGCGTCGCGCGCGCCGCTCACGAGGTCGGCGACCGACTGCTCGTACGTCAGCGGCATCCCGGGCACCTGGACGAGCCCGAACGTCAGACCGAACTTCATACGCCAGCCCCCAGATACGACTCCAGCGATTCCGTCGTCGCGCGACCCTCCGTGAACTCGTCCCAGTCCAGGAGCGAGCGCTGCAGGTCGCGCGTCGTCTTGATGCCCTCGACGGTCAGCTCGTCGAGCGCCCGGCGCGCGCGGGCCAGCGCCTGCTCGCGGTCGGTGCCCCAGACCATGACCTTGGCGACCATCGAGTCGTAGAAGGGCACGACCTTGCGTCCCGCCTCGACGCCGGCGTCGACCCGGACGCCCGGCCCGGACGGCGCGTGCCAGCCCGTGATGTCGCCGGGGGAGGGCATGAACTTCTGCTCGGGGTCCTCGGCGTTGATGCGCAGCTCGATGGCGCAGCCGCGGGCGACGACGTCCTCCTGCGCGACCGAGAGCGGCAGCCCCGCCGCCACGCGCAGCTGCTCGCAGACGAGGTCGACGCCGCAGAGCAGCTCGGTCACGCCGTGCTCGACCTGGATCCGGGCGTTCATCTCCAGGAAGTGGAAGGTCCCGCCGACCGGGTCGACGATGAACTCCGCCGTCCCCGCGTTGATGTAGCCGACCTCGCGGGCCAGCGCGAGCGCGGCGTCGCAGAGGCCCTCGCGGATCGACGCGTCGAGGTTCGGCGCCGGCGCCTCCTCGATGAGCTTCTGCTTGCGCCGCTGCACGGAGCAGTCGCGCTCGTAGAGGTGGATCACGTTGCCGTGCGTGTCGGCGAGCACCTGCACCTCGACGTGGCGCGGGCGCTCGATGCACTTCTCCACGAACAGCCCGCCGTCGCCGAACGCGGCCTCGGCCTCTGCCGACGCGCGCGAGAACGCGGTCGTGAGCTCACCGGGGTCGTCGACGCGACGGATGCCGCGCCCACCGCCGCCGGCGGACGCCTTCAGCAGCACCGGGAAGCCGATCTCCTCGGCCGCCGCGAGCGCGGCGTCCGGGTCCTCGAGGCGGCCGGTGCCCGGGACGACCGGGACGCCGGCCCGCTCCGCGGCGGCGCGCGCGGTCACCTTGTCGCCCACCGCGGCCATGACGTCGGCGGGCGGCCCGGCGAACGCGATGCCCGCCTCGGCGCACGCCGTCGGCAGGCGCGGGTCCTCGGCGAGGAACCCGTAGCCGGGATGCAGCACGCCGCAGCCGGTCGACACCGCCGCCTCGACGACGGCCTCGGGGCGCAGGTAGCTGGCCTTGGCCTGGGCCTTGCCGATCTCGACCGCCTCGTCGGCGAGCGCGACGTGCAGCGCGTCGACGTCGGCCTCGGAGTACACGGCGACGGCCTCGATGCCCAGATCGCGGCAGGCGCGGATGACCCGCACCGCGATCTCGCCGCGGTTCGCCACCAGGACGCGATCCGGGAGGCCCGTCATTCGACGGTCACGATCATCTGCCCGGCGTCGACCATGCCCTCGTTCTCGACCTGGAAGGAGCCCACGGTCCCCGCCTCCTCGGCGACGACGTCGTGGAACTGCTTCATGACCTCGACGAGGCCGATGACGGCGCCCGCCTCGACCGCGTCGCCCTCCTGCACGAACTCGTCCTCCTCCGGGCTCGGGCGCCGGTAGAAGATCCCCGGGATGGGGGAGCGGATCTCCGCCACGTCAGTCCTCCCTCGTGATCGTCATGCCGCGCCGATGGCCTCGCGGACGCGCTCCAGGCGCTCCGCGGCCTCGCGGCGGGCCTGCAGCGCGCCGTCGAGGTCGACCTCGACGAAGCGCGTCGAGTCGTTGGTCTTGCTCTGCCCGGCGCGGTCCAGGTCGGCCGAGATGATGGTCGCGATCGTCGCGTAGCCGCCGCCGGTCACGGCGTCGGCCAGCAGCGCGATCGGCTCGACGCCGCCCGGCACCTGGATGGAGCCGATCGGGTAGCCGATGTCGGTCACGTTGGCCGGGTCGCTGCCCGCCCCGTGGGGCGGCGTGCGGTCGACGAAGCGCAGCTCGCCGCCGCGGTAGCGGTAGCCGGTGCGGTTCGCGTCCGGCGTCACCTGCCACGTCGTCTCGAAGAACGCAGCGAGGCTGTCGGGCTCCAGCCGGTACGCCGAGAGCCCCACGACGAGCCGCAGCTCCGTCTCCTTCGTGAACGCGGGCCGCAGGTCCTCGGGGACCGAGCGACCGGGCGTGCCGTCGCCGTCGGGCAGGAGCACGAGCTCGTCGCCCTCGGCCAGGCCGCGGCCGTCGAAGCCGCCCATCCCGACGAGCGTGTACGTCGCCCGCGACCCGAAGATCTCGGGGACGTCGACGCCGCCCGCCAGCCCCACGTACGCCCGCGCGCCGCCGCGCAGGTACTCGAACGCGATGACGTCGCCCGCCTTCACGGCGTGCGACGTCCACGGGTCGACGGGCTCGCCGTTGACCGTCGCCGGCATGTCGGCCCCGGTCACGGCGAAGACCGTGTCCGCGGTGACCTCCAGCTGCGGGCCCATGTAGGTGATCTCCAGCGCGGCGGCGCCGGGCTGGTTGCCGACGAGCATGTTCGCGACGCGGTAGGAGAACTTGTCCATCGCGCCCGACGGCGGCATCCCCAGGTGGTAGACGCCGGTCCGGCCCTCGTCCTGGACCGTCGTGAGCAGGCCGCC
Source organism: uncultured Solirubrobacterales bacterium (assembly GCA_963757125.1). GTDB lineage: Bacteria > Actinomycetota > Thermoleophilia > Solirubrobacterales > Solirubrobacteraceae > CAVVSD01. The sequence goes on from CAVWQP010000002.1 coordinate 301,041, forward strand.
CTTGACGACGCGCAGGCTCATGTCGCCAGCTCCATGAGCGCGGCGGACGTGCCCTCCGGGTCCTCGAAGTACTTCCCGGGGACGAACTCGACGTCCGCCATCGCATAGGCGTAGGAACCCTCGCCGACCTTGGCGCGGATCGCGTCGTACTCCTCGCGGTCGACCGGGCGGTAGCGGTGCAGATCGCCCGCCCGGTGCAGGAACGGGTCCTCCTTGAAGTCCGGCAGCGTCTGCGAGAGGTCGATCACCGGGACGGGGCAGATGCCGAGCAGCTGGTAGCCGCCGGCTCCCTGCACGGGGTAGATCGCCGCGAACGCGCCGCCCCAGGAGAACGCGAGCGCGGGCGTGTCGGTCCGCGGCCGCGCGTACTTGGGGACCTCGATCTGGCGGTCCTCGGGGACGAGCTGGTAGTCCCAGGCGAGGTCGGGGACGAAGCCCGTCATCGACACGATGAACGGCGCCCCGCAGATCGCGTCGATGAACGCCTGCGAGCTGTCGTAGCCGTTGCGCTCGGCCGCGAACTCGATGTCGGTCTTCTCCGGCGTCTGGTGGCGGTCACGGAAGCGCATGAGCGTCGCGTGCGTCCACTCGTCCTCGAAGAACACCGGGATCTCGATCATGCGCGTCGCGAGGTGCTCGTCGGCCGCGTCGCCGACCTCCTCCTCGATCTCGCGGAGCTGGTCGACCATCGCGCGCGGGTCGACCACGTCGGGATCGATGCGGATCATGTACGCCGCGTTGGCGGGGCAGATGTCGATCACCCCGTCGACGTCGAGCGCGGCCAGGTGCCGCGTGATGGCCTGCGCGCGGGCGTTGACGCCGACGCTCATCGCCTCGTCGAGCTGGACGACGATCCACTCGTCGCCGCCGAACGTGTAGAGCGTCGAACCCGGTGCCGACGGCGCCGGGGCGCTCACGGCATCACCGCGGCGAGCTCGCGCCCGGCCGCCCTGGCGGCGTCGCCCACGGCCTGGGCCACCGCCACCGCGTTCGTCGCGTCCCCGTGCACGCATGCGCTCCGCGCGCCCGGGAACGAGACCCTCGTGGAGCCGTCGTTGGCGGTCACGGTGCCGTCCTCGAGGAACTGCCGCACCTGCGCGGCGGCGAACCCGGGGTCCGCCGCCTGCTTGTGGCGCTCGATGACGAGCCTGCCGTCCGGCGCGTAGGTGAGGTCAGGGTAGATCTCCTCGACGATCTCGATGCCCTCGGCGAGGACGGCGTCGCAGAACGCGACGCCCTCCGCCGGGGCCGGCCAGTAGAGCATCACGTCACCGAACGCCGCGATCGACCTCGCGACCGCCTCGGCCACGGACGGCTCGTCGCGCAGGAACGCGAAGAACGCGCCGTGCGCCTTGATGTGATGCAGCTGCATGTCCTCCGCCGCGAGGAAGGCCTGCAGCGCACCGGTCTGGTAGGTCACGTAGGCCGCCGCGTCCTCGGCCGTCAGCTCCATGCGCCGACGGCCGAAGCCGAGGAGGTCCTGGTAGCCCGGATGCGACCCCACGGCCACCCCGTGCTGCTTGGCGATGGCGACGGTCCTGGCCATCGTCACCGGATCGCCGCCGTGGAAGCCACAGGCGACGTTCGCGGTGGTGATGAAGGGCATGATCTCCTCGTCGGAGCCCATGACCCAGTTCCCGAGGCTCTCGCCCATGTCGCAGTTGAGGTCGAAGGTCGCGACGTCCACCGTCATTGCCGGGCCCCCACCGCCGGCTTGTCCTCGATGAGGGAACCGCTCTTGGCCTCCTCGCGCGCGGCCCGGTAGAAGGCCTGGCCCGTCGCGCACTCCGCGCAGATGGCCTGGTGGCCGGCGATCGGATCGCGGTCCATCTCACGCGCGATGTAGGACAGGTTGCACTTGTGGCAGCGCACCCGCGCCTCGAGCGGGTCGTCGACCTCGAGCGCCGGGTCTCCCGGGCGGTCCATGGCGAACCAGCTGGGCTTCGCTGCCGACGTCGCGAGCGTGTAGATGCCGAACCCGAGCACGAAGGTGAGGAGCAGGCCCCACGTGTCGAAGAACTGGCTCGTGGTCGTGTCCGTGATCTTCAGCACGACGCCGACGACGCTCGCGATCGTCCAGGCGAGGATGCCGCCCGGATTCCACGCCGGGATGCGCCCGGGGCGGAACTCCGAGTGCTCTGCGCTGCGTGACGACCGGCGCAGGTAGACGACGTGCGCGAGCGCGACGGAGACCCACGCGACGATGACGATGCCCTGGTAGTTCAGCGCGTCGAGGACGTAGCTGAAGATGTTCGTGAGCATCAGGATGTAGGAGATGACGCACGCCACGATCACCCAGACGGTGCGTGGGAACGTCAGATTCAGCCGCGAGAAGAAGCTCTGCAGGTTCGACGACGCGAGGTACAGGTTCACCGTGTTGATGCGGAACTGCGTGATCGCGATGAGCGCCAGGCCCAGGATCCCGGTGAGGTTCACGATGTTCACCGGCAGCGCGCTCTCCGAGCCCGCGAGCTCCTCGAAGCTGATGCCGAACGTCGAGCAGAGCAGGATGCCGATGAGGCCGTTCACGAGGAACGTCAGCAGGTAGTAGGTCCAGCCGAACGTGACGCCGATGTGGTACTTCTCGTCCTCGGGCTTCGCGAAGCGTGCGAAGTCCATCGTGAACATCATGAGGATCCAGATCCCCATGTAGCCGGCGAACGCCTGCAGCCAGGGCAGCGTCGTGCCGGGAGCCGCCTTGGCGTCGGGGAGGAAGCCGTGGTACCCCTGGTCGACGAGCGCCCAGACGATCACGGCGATCATGCCGATCGTGTAGAAGGGCAGCAGGCCGGCGTTGAGCTTGTCGAGCCAGACGCGCACGCCCCTCCAGACGAGCGGGCCGGTGGCGATGATCACGATCGCGTACCAGAGCTTCAGCGGGCCACCGATGAACGTCTGGGCGGCGACGGCGACGACCGAGCCCTCGAAGACCACGTAGTAGATCGATGTCGCGGCGAAGATCAGCGTGGCGATCGATGCACCGACGAAGCCGAACAGGCTGCGGCTGAACAACGCGACGGTGAGACCGCTGCGCGATGCAGTGCGCACGATCACCGTGTTGACCAGCGTGTAGACGATGACCGACAGCGCGATGCCGATGAGGGCGTTCACGGTCCCGTACGCAAGCGCCAGGAACGACGCGAAGTACAGGTAGAAGAAGGCGGTCATGACCGCCCACCACGCCATCGTCAGCTGGAGGCGGTCGATGCGCCAGGTCCTCGGGACGACGTGGAGCGAGTAGTCCTCCGTCGCCGCCTGCTCGACGACTTTCGGGTCGTCCTCGTACGAGATGTCCAACGGCGGCAGCGAGCCGGAAGCCGGCGACGATGTAGACACGCGGGTGCCCCCCTCACGGTCGGTAACGAGACGCTGGTACCCAATCAAAGCGGAAAAGCCCAACATTTGCGCGTTCGGTCCAGGTCGACCACGACCGGCGGTCGACATCGTGCAGCCGGTCGTACGATGGAAGCGTGGCCGACCCCAGCCCAGCCGCCGGATTCGAGCCGCGTCCCATCCGGACCACGAGCGCTGCGCAGCAGATCGCCGACCAGATCCGGGAGAGCATCCTGAGCGGCGACCTGGCCGCCGGCCACCGTCTGCCGAGCGAGGTCGACCTGGCCGAGGAGTACGGCGTGAGCAGGGGGACCGTCCGCGAGACGATGAAGATCCTCGCGGCCGCCCAGCTCGTGCAGCCCGCGCGCGGGGCGACGGGCGGGACCTTCGTCCGCCACCCCGACCCCGACGTGCTCGCGACGACGCTCGCGGAGACGCTCGCGCTCTGGTCCCACACCGGCAGCACGAGCCTCGGCGAGGTCGACGACGCACGCGCGTGGATCGAGGAGGGCTGCGTCCGGCGCGCCGCCGTGGTGTGCGACGAGGACGACCTCGCGTCCATCCGCGCGGCAGTCGAGGCGCTCGAGCCGCCGCCCGCGGCGCTCGACGACATCCTCGCCATCGACCTGGACTTCCACGTCGCCGTCAGCCGCGCGGCGCACAACGCGGTGCTCGAGCTGGCCATGAGGGCGGTCCACCTCGTGCGGCCGTACACGAACACCGTGCTCATGGAGCTCCTCGACTACGGCCTCATCGCGGCCCAGCACCGGGGGATCTTCGAGGGCATCGAGGCCCGCGACCCCGACCGCGCGGCGGCCGCGCTGGGGGTCCATCTGTCCTACCTCGTCGAGCACCGCGACCGCGCGCTGGCCGAGCGTCCGGCGATCGACGTGCCGCTTGCGACGCTCCGCGCCGAGGCGCACCCGGCGGTCGAGCAGGCCCGGGCACGCATCCTCCGCGGCGATCGCTAGCCCCGGCGCACCACGATGCCGTCCGACGGCATCCCTACGGTGCGCGGTGCTTCCTTCCCCCTCGAGCGCCAGGAGCGATCCTCTCGATGGCACTCTGCTTCATCGAACCCAGCGACGCGATCCGCGTCATCGCCGAGTCCGTCGGCCGCGAGGCCCGGCGACAGCTTCTGGGCGAGCTGGTCCGCGCGTGGGTGGACGACATCCCGGAGGAGGAGCTCGCCTCCCACTACGCCAAGGCGGTGGGTGATCTCGACGAGCACGACCTCTCGATGCTCGCCGCCTGGCACGCGTCGCTGGAGATCGGTCATCCGATCGCGAACCGCGAGTTCCTGGTCCGCGTGTTCCCCGCCCTGGGCGAGAACCGGCGCGAGGCGCTGAAGATCGCCGCCGGATTCCGCGGGGAGGAGGCCTTCGAGGCCGGCGTCTCCGAGGAGCAGGCGATGGAGACGGTCCTCCCGCACCTCTCGCGCGAGCGGACGGTCGAACTCGCCAACGAATGCCTCGAGCTCTACCTCTGGGACCGCTTGGGATCGGACAACTGACCCTCAGGTCGAGGGTCAGACTTCAGACGGAAGTCCCTGCAAGGACGCCGATTACGGCGTGAGCGCGTACGAGTAGTCGGTGAGGGTCTCGCAGCCGGTCTCCGTGACCAGCACGAGGTCCTCGAGGCGCACGCCGCCGAGTCCTGGGAGTCCCTCGACGCCCGGTTCGAGGGCCAGGACGTCGCCCGCCACCAGTGGTGCCTCGCCGACGGCGAGTCCGAGCGTCGGCGCCTCGTGGACCTCGAGGCCGACGCCGTGCCCGAGGGCGAAGTAGAAGCCATGCGTGGGCGCCTCGCCGCTCCCCCGCGTGCGCTGCGTCGGGTGGCCCGCGGCCTCGATGACGTCGGCGGCCGCGTCGTAGACCTCGCGGCCGTTGCGCCCGGGCCGGATGGTCGAGCGGGCGGCCGCGAGCGCCGTCGAGACCAGCTCGTGCAGCCCGAGGACGTCGTCGCTGGGCTCGCCGACGACGAACGTGCGCGTCATGTCCGCCCAGCAGCCGCTCGCCTCGTCCTGCGGCCAGAGGTCGATCGTGATGGGCAGGGCCGCGGGGAGCGGCCCGCTGCCCGGGTCGTGACCGCCGCCGGAAAGGACGCTCGTCACCAGGACGTCGGGCGTCGCCGGTGCCCCCGCGGCAGCGCAGGCCGCCCGCAGCGTCGCGCGGACGCGCTCGGCGGTGAGGACCTCGCCGTCGGCGTGCAGCCGCCCGCCGACGCCCTCGGCGGCGCGCAGCAGCTCTGCCGCGGCCGCCATCCCCGCCTCGGCGGCGCGTTGCGCCCGCAGGATGCCGGCGAGCTCGGCCTCCGACTTCGCCCGGCGGCGCGCCGCGAAGGCGTCGCGGTCGACGGTCAGCTCGATGCCGTCGGCGCGCAGCCGGTCGGCCACCGCGACCGGCAGCTCCGGCGGGACGAGCGCCGAGCGCACGCCCGTGGCCGCCGCCCACCGCGACAGGACCTCGAGCTGCGCCTCATGGCGCGGCGTGCCGCCCGCGACGAGGTCGAGCAGCCCGAGCTCCCCGCCGGTCGTGAGCTCCGCGTCCGGGCGCACCTCGGCGATCCGCGCCCGCTCGAGCGGGTTCGTGAGGATGCACGTGCGACCGCCGATCTCGAGGTACGCGAAGGCGTCGATGATCTCCAGCGGGATCTCGTGCCGCAGCGCCGCCGAGCGGACGGTGTCGCCGTGCAGGAGGACGTCGGTCACGCGGTCTCCAGGACCGTCCGGACCTCGTCGATCGTCTGCTCGGTGTCGCGGAAGTGCACGGCGTGGAGGCCGCACTCGCGCGCCGCGACGATGTTGTGCTCGAGGTCGTCGATGAACACGCACGCCTCGGCCGGCAGGCCGAGGCGCTCCAGCGTCAGCGCGTAGATCGCCGGGTCGGGCTTGCGCAGGCCGACGAACCCCGAGTCCACGACCGTCTCGAACAGCTCGTCGATCGGCCACTTCGGGCGCCAGCGGGGCTCCCACTCCTGGACGTTGTTCGTCAGCAGCGCGAGGCGGTAGCCGGCGGCGCGGGCGTCACGCAGGAACGCGACGAGCCCCTCGTTGTGCGTGAGCGTCGCCCAGTAGTGGTCGGTGAACGCGCGCATGGAGACGGGCCGGCCGAGCTCCTCCTCGAGCTCGTACTCGAGCGTGTGGAGGAACTCGTCCTCGGTCATGCGGCCGCACTCGAGCTCGAAGAGCGGATTCGTGCCGGTGCGCTTCGTCGCCCGGTCGAGCGCGATGCGCAGCGCCTCCGGCGGGATGCCGGCCTCCTCCTGGAACTGCGTGAAGACGCCGGTCAGCGGGGTGGTCAGGACGCCGATGAAGTCGCTGACGATCGCCTGGATCCCGTTCGGTGGCGGGATCGGGGTCATCCGACGCGCCGCAGGATGTCGTAGCGCCCGGCGCCCTCGCGGCCCTCCATGCGCCAGCGCAGGAACGCGCAGTCCAGCCGCAGCCGGCCGAGGTCGAGCGACGTGCCGCCGACGAGCTCGCCCGCGGCGCGGCGGGGGTGGTCCTCCTCGTGGACCCAGAGCTCCAGGCCCGCGCGGCGCTGGTGGCCCTCGACGTCGGAGACGGTGGACAGCCGCGGGTCGTCGACGGCCAGTGCGTGTTCGCCCTCGAACACGGACGCGTGGCAGACCTCGGCGTCCTGACCCCTGGCACCGGCGGGGCGTGCAGCGTGCAGCGCGATCCCCGCGTCGTCCTCGAGCCAGACGCCGACGGAGCGCGTGAGCTCCAGCCCGGTCCAGTCCGGCGAACCCCACAGGCGCCCGCGCTGCCCGAGGCAGGAGACGCGCACGGTCCCTGACCCGGTGCGCACGTCGCCCTCGACGCGACACAGGTGGTCGTAGCCGGTCATGCCGCCCACGCCCTCGCCGAGGTCGGCGGGTGGGGAGATCGCCGTGACCTCGAGCGCGAAGCCGTGGCCCTCGCCGTCGTCGAAGGAGACCGTCCAGGCGCTCCCGGGCTCGACGATCGTCGTCCGCACGCCGGCCGCGTCGATCGCCTCCCACGCGCGGCCGTCGGGCCCGGCCGCCGTGTCGGCCCGCGCGGCGATCGGGTCGGCGCCGGAGAAGAGGACGCCGAGACCGCTCGAGCCGTCCTCCGTGAAGCCTGCGCGCGCGAGCCCGCTGACGCCCGCGGCGACGTCGGCGAAGGAGAACGTGACGGCGTCCGCGACGTCGGCGCGCGGCGCCTCGTCGACCACGGGCAGGGTCACTGCAGCCGTGGCCGCGTATCGACCTCGTGCGCGGTGCCGTCGACGTCCCACCCGGCGGTCGGCGGCCTGCGCGGCACCGTGCGGGCCGAGGCGACCATCCGGCCGGCGAACCGGCGGACGAGCACGCGCCGCACGAACGGCCGCGTGAAGGGCAGGAGGAGCACCGCTCCGAGGATGTCGGTGACGAACCCGGGCGTGAGCAGCAGCGCGCCGCCGAAGACGACGAGCACGCCGTCGATCGCCTCGCGGGCGGGGACGCGGCCCTCGGAGATCGCGAGGTTGAAGCGGGTCCACGCGCGCCTGCCCTCCGAGCGCATGAGCATCGCGCCGAGCACCGAGTCGACGACGAGGAGGCCGATGGTCGGCAGGACGCCGATCGCGTCGCCCACCTGCAGGATCACGTAGAGCTCCAGCAGCGGGACGACGATGAAGAGGAGCAGGAGGACCGGGATCATCTGGCCTCCCAGCCTACTGCCGGGAAACGCCTATGCCAGGACGGGGAGCGGCTCGACGAGCACGCCCTGGAGGCGGTGCAGGCCGACGCGCTCGATGAGGGCACGGACCTGGGGCTGCGCGCCCCGTACTCGGAGCTCCGCACGCGAGGAGCGCAGGCGCCGCGCGAGCATCGCGATGTCGAGCATGAGCGACGTGTCGGCGAACGCGAGCTCCGTCAGGTCGACGGTGACGTCGGCACGGCTGACGAGCGCGCGCGAGAAGGCGCGACGGCGACGCGCCTGCGTCGCTCGCACCTCGTCGCCGCTGCAGCGCAGCACGGGTGGGCTGTCGTCGAACGAGACGATGGCGAGCAAGCTACCCGATGGACCGGCCCGTGAGTCAAGTGACCTGATGAACCTGAGGGCTACAATCGAACGATGCCGTCCGTCGACGATGTCGAAGCCGCCCTCACCAACGTCATCGATCCCGAGCTCGGACTCGACTTCGTCGAGCTGGGGCTCATCTACGGGATCGAGGTCGAGTCGGGCGACGTGCACGTCACGTTCACCCTCACCGCGCCCGGTTGCCCCATCGGGCCGCAGGTCACGGAGCAGATCGACGAGTTCGTCTCCGAGCTCGACGGGGTGACCTCGGTGGAGTCCACGATGACCTTCAATCCCCCGTGGACGCCGGACCGCATGAGCGAAGACGCGAAGTTCGCGCTCGGCTTCTGAGGACCCTTCGGACTTGCCCTGAGGGCGCCGAGTGGCGACCCTTGCCCTCACGTGCGTCGTGCCGCCGCCCCCCTCGTCGTCCTCCTGCTGCTCCTGTCGGCCGCGCCTGCGCGCGCGCTGACGCCTGACGATCCGGGCCTGCTGACCCTCGCCGCCGCCGGCGGCGGGACGACCTCGCTGCCCGACCAGTGGTGGGCGCCGCAGTCCGGGTTCCTCAGCGCGTGGGACCTCGTCGACGGCAGGGGCGCGACGGTCGCGGTGATCGACACCGGCGTCGACGGCTCGCACCCCGAGATCGCGCCGGTGCTGCGCGCGGCCGTCGACCAGGACTCCGATCCGTCGCGCGGCCCCGCCACCGTCGACGAGAACGGCCACGGGACGCACGTCGCGTCGATCGCGTGCGCCGCGCCGGGCAACGGGATCGGCATCGCCGGCGCCGGGAACGGCTGCGGGCTCATCATCGAGAAGACCGATCTCACGGACGCGTCGATCGCCGCGTCGATCCGCGACGCGGTCGACCGCGGGGCGGACGCGATCAACATGAGCTTCGGCACCGACGACGACCGGGTCGCGTCGCGCGACGTCGTCGACGCGATCGACCGGGCCTACGCCCGCGGCGTCGTGCTCGTGGCGGCGGCGGCCGACAAGCCCGTCCGCGAGCAGGGCGCCCCCGCGAACATCCTGCAGCCGCGCGGCACCGCCCCGGACATCACGGCGGGCAAGGGCCTGACCGTCACCGCGGCGACCTCCGACGACGTGCGCGCGCCGTTCGCCGGGCGCGGCAGCGAGATCTCCCTCGCCGCGTACGGCGCGGTCGCCGCGGATCGCGGGTCGCCAGGCCTGCTCGGCGCGTTCCCCTCGAACTCGACGGTGCTCGAGCGCGGCGGGACGAAGGACCACCCGGCGGGCTGCGGGTGCCGCACGAGCTACCACGGCGACAGCCGCTACGCCTACCTGGAGGGCACGTCGATGGCCGCGCCCCAGGTCGCGGCGACGGCCGCGCTCATGCGCCGGATGAACCCCGACCTGAAGGCCGGCGACATCATCCGCCTGCTGAAGCGCACCGCCCGCCGGCCCGCCGGACGGGGCTGGTCGCCGGAGCTCGGCTGGGGGATCCTCGACGCCGATGCCGCTGTGCTCGCCGCGCGCAGCCTCGACCGCAGCGCGCCGACCTCGCAGGTCGTGCTCGCGGCCCCGGTGAGCGGCGGGTCGGTCGCGCTGCGCTGGCGCGGGCAGGACGGCTCGCCGCCCGGCGTGCGATCGACGGGGATCGCCCGCTACGAGGTCTGGCGCAAGGCGGGCGAGGCGCCTGCGCAGCACATGACGACGACGACCTCGACGTCCGCGCTGATCCCCGCCGAGCCGGGCGTGCGCAACCAGTGGTTCACGGTCGCGGTCGACCGCCAGGGCAACCGCGAGCGGCGCCGGCTCTAGCCCGCTAGGCCGCGAGCGGGCCGGCGTGCAGCGAGGCGTGCGCCTCGTGCGCCTCGGCGAACGCCTGGACGACCGCGGGGTCGAACTGCGAGCCCGCGCAGCGACGCAGCTCCGCGAGCGCGGCCTCGGCCGACACGGCGGGCCGGTAGGTGCGGGTCCGCGTCATGGCGTCGAAGGCGTCGCAGACGGCGATGATGCGGGCGCCGGCCGGGATGTCCTCGCCGCGCAGGCCGTCGGGGTAGCCGTTGCCGTCGAAGTGCTCGTGGCTCGCGCGGACGAGGGCTGCGACGTCGCGCAGGGCGGGGGCGCCCTCGAGGATCCGCTGGCCGATGAGCGTGTGGCTGCGCATGAACTCCCACTCGAACTGGTCCAGCGGGCCGGCCTTGTCGAGGATGCGGTCGGGTATCGCGAGCTTGCCGACGTCGTGGAGCAGCGCCCCGAGACGCACGGCGTCGGCGTCGGTCGTGCTGAGCCCGAGGCGCCGGGCGATGCAGGACGCGAGCTCCTGGACGCCCTCGCCGTGGCCGTGCAGCGCGCGGTCGCGCTCCTCGATGGCGACCATGAGCGTCTGGGTGACCTGACGGCGCGACCCGACGCGGCTCCCCGCCTTGTCCTCGTACATGCGGACGTCCGCGCGGCGCAGCGCGTCGCTCGCCGTCGCGGCCTCGCCCGGGAGCATCACGACGCCGTGGGCGGCGGTCACGGTGAACCCGCGCGCGGCGGCCGAGAGCGACTCGGCGGCGCGCTCGGCGATCGCGTGGTGATCGGTCGCGCCGGCGTGGACGAGGACGCAGAACTCGTCGCCGCCCATGCGGTAGGCGCTGCCGATCCCGTCGACGGACTCGGCGAGGTCGCCGCCGAGCGACGCGAGGAGCGCGTCGCCCGCCGGATGGCCGTACGTGTCGTTGTAGTCCTTGAAGCCGTTGAGGTCGAAGAGCGCGAGCGCTGCCGGCGACGCCTCGGTGGCGCGCTCGACCTCGTCCTCGAGGTCGATCATGAGCTGACGCCGGTTGCCGAGGCCGGTCAGCGCGTCGGTCACCGAGTCGGTGCGCGCGACGCTCAGCATCCGGTCGTTGTCGTGGAGCGTGATCGCGAGCCGCCCGACGACGACCGCGAGGGCGCCCGACGCGCAGGCGAGCGCGGGGATGAGCGGGTGGGGCGAGAAGGCGATGATGACGACGATCCCGAGCGCGACCGTCCCGAGGACGACGGGCACGGCGCTGCGGACCCAGCGCTCGGGCGTGCGACGGGGCGACGGGCTCCAGGCGGCGACCGCGAGCAGCCAGGTGCCCGCCAGCCAGCCGAGGTCGGCGGCGCCGCCCTGGACGTGGTCGCCGACGATCGACGTGGCGAGGGCGCTGGAGTCGCCGATCGTGATGGCCACGAGCCCGGCGAGGCTCACGGCCCAGAAGTCGACGCGCCAGCCGCCGTGGGCGACGGCGGCGGCGACGAGGCCCATGAGCAGCACGTCGGCGAGGGGGTAGAGCAGCACGACGACGTCGAACCCGTCCTGGAGCGCGCCCTTGACGGGGGAGAAGAGGACCGCTGCGACCACGGCCTGGGCGACGAGCGCGCCGGTCATGCCGTCCAGCGCGGCGCCGAGCGGCAGCCGGCTCGGGCGGTCGGCGAGCATGAACGCCAGGCCCGCGACGCTGAGCACGAACGCCCCGGCACCCAGCGCGATGCCCACGAGCTCGGGCACGTGGAGCCCGAGCTCCGCCCAGCCGGTCAGCGCGTTGCCGGTCATGCCCGCGACGAGCGCGAGGCCCAGCGCGATCCAGCCGCGCCGCGACGACGAGCGCAGCACCCCGCGGGCGAGCACGAGGCCGGCGCCGAGCAGGAACAGCACGGTCAGCCCGGCCTGGAAGGCGGCTCCGCCGATCGCCGCGGCCCGGAACAGGCCGACGAGCGCGATCCCGGGCACGGCGCCCAGGAGGAGGACGCGCACGGGCGGTGAGAGGCGGGATGCCATCTCCCATGTGGTCGGCGTCTGCCCGATCGCCTTGAGTCGCCTCCTGCCATCCTTGACCGGATGGCCACGGGGGCATCCACGCCTGGCGGGCAGGGCTCGTCGCACGTCCCCGTGCGGGCGCTGGTCATCGTCCTGGCGATCCAGGTCGCCCTCGGCATCGCACTCGTCGTGTGGGGGACCCAGGGCTTCCCGCTCCCGGGCCATGCGGACGACCCCGACCCGACAGCCTCCGCCGGCTCGGCCGCGAGCGTCGCGCCGCCACGCCCGACGGCCGCGCGCTTCGACGGCGCCTGGGCCTGGGGCCTCCTGCGCGAGCAGGTCGCGCTCGGGCCCCGTCCCGCGGGGTCCGACACGTCGCGCCGGCTCGCCTCGCGCCTGGCGTCGCTGCTGCCGTCCGGGCACCTCGAGGCGGTGCCCGGGGACCCGCCGGGCATGCAGAACGTCGTCGGCACGCTGCCCGGCACGAAGCCCGCGATCGTGCTCGGCGCGCATTACGACACGCTCGACACCCCGGGGTTCGTCGGGGCCAATGATGGCGCGTCAGGGGTCGCCGTCGTGGTCGCTGCGGCGCGCGCGCTGCAGCGGATCGACCGCCCGGCGGGCGCGCCGGAGCTGCGCTTCGTCCTCTTCGACGGCGAGGAGGCCCCGCCGGGGGTGGAGTTCCTCGAGGGCGGGGTCCGCGGCTCGAAGGCCTACGCGGCGGCCCACGCGAAGGAGATCGGCGCCCTCGTCCTGCTCGACATGATCGGCGACAAGGACCTCGCGATCCCGCGCGAGGCCAGCTCGGACCGCGGGCTGTGGACGAAGGTGCGCGCCGCGGCCCGCCGCGCCGGCACGCAGAGCGCGTTCCCCAACCGGGTCTCCGGCGCCGTGCTCGACGACCACACGCCGTTCCAGGAGCGCGGCGTGCCGTCGATCGACCTCATCGACTTCACGTTCCCCGTCTGGCACACGACGCGCGACGACATGAGCGCGGTCAGCGCTCGCAGCATCGACGCCGTCGGCGAGACGATCGTCGAGCTCCTGCGGTCAGGCAGGCTACGCTGAGCCTCGTGGTCGAGAAGCTCCTCCTCGCCTCGCCGCGCGGCTACTGCGCCGGCGTCGACCGGGCCGTCCAGACCGTCGAGCGCGCGCTCGACCTCTACGGCGCGCCGGTGTACGTCCGTAAGGAGATCGTGCACAACAAGCACGTCGTCGCCGAGCTGCGCAAGCGCGGCGCCGTGTTCGTCGACGAGCTCGACGAGACGATCCCGGAGGGCGCCACCACCGTCTTCTCCGCCCACGGCGTGTCGCCCGCGGTCCACGCGGACGCCGAGCGCCGCGGGCTGCAGACCATCGACGCGACGTGCCCGCTCGTCACCAAGGTGCACCGCGAGGCGGTCAAGTTCGCCCGCGAGGGCTACACGATCGTCCTCATCGGCCATGCCGGCCACGAGGAGGTCGAGGGCACGATGGGCGAGGCGCCCGAGCACATCGTGCTCGTGGAGACCGAGGCCGACGTCGATGCGCTGGAGGTCGAGGATCCCTCCCGCGTCGCCCACATCTCGCAGACCACGCTGTCCGTCGACGAGACGCGCGCGATCATCACGCAGGCTGCGCGAGCGGTTCCCGGAGATCACCGGTCCCCGGACCGACGACATCTGCTACGCCACGACGAACCGCCAGGCGGCCGTGAAGCAGATGGCCGCGCAGTGCGATCTCGTCCTCGTCATCGGCTCGCAGAACTCGTCGAACTCGCAGCGCCTCGTCGAGGTCGCCCGCGAGCACGGCGCCGAGTCCCACCTCATCGACAACGCCGGCCAGGTCGAGGAGGCGTGGCTGGAGGGCAAGCGCGTCGTCGGCATCTCGTCCGGCGCGTCGGCTCCCGAGGAGCTCGTGGACGCGCTCGTCGCGCTGTTCCGCGACCGCGGCGTGGAGTCCGTCGAGGAGTTCGAGGTCGTCCGCGAGGACGTGCGCTTCATGCTGCCCAAGAAGCTGCGCCAGGACCTCGCCGCCGCGGCCACCACCTGACCGTGGCCGAGCCGGTCCGCTGCTGGCCGACGACGGACCCGCTCTACATCGAGTACCACGATCGCGAGTGGGGTCGCCCCGACGTCGACGAGCGCACGCTGTACGAGAAGATGGTCCTCGAGGGGTTCCAGTCGGGCCTGTCGTGGGTGACGATCCTGCGCAAGCGGCCGGGCTTCCGGGCGGCGTTCGCGAACTTCGATCCCGACGCCGTCGCGGGCTTCGGCGACGACGACGTCGCGCGCCTCATGGAGGACGCCGGGATCGTCCGCAACCGCCGCAAGATCGAGGCCGCGATCGTCAACGCGCGGGCGACCGTCGCGCTGCGCGAGGACGTCGGCCTGCCGAAGCTCATCTGGGACCACCGTCCCGAGCCCGGGAAGGCGCACGGCTCGATGTCCGAGATGCCCGCCCAGGTCCCGGAGTCCAAGGCGCTCGCGAAGGAGCTCAAGAAGCGCGGGTTCGCCTTCGTCGGCCCGACGACGATGTACGCGCTCATGCAGGCCTGCGGGCTCGTCAACGACCACCTCGCGGCCTGCTGGGTGCGCGACGAGGTGCAGGCCGAGCAGGACGCCGCGCTAGCGCGGCTCGCGTAGCCAGGCGCGGATCGCGTCGCCGTGCTCGTCCAGGCGCGGCGGGCGCCGCTCGACGCGCACGGGCGTGCGGTCGAGGTGCATGGGCGAGCGGACCGTCCGGACGCCGCCGGTCTCGTCGACGGGCGCGAGGTCGAGCGACTCGGCGAACGCGAAGGCCTGTGCGACGTCGTTGATGCGCCCGGCGGGCACGCCGGCCTCCCGCAGCCGCGCCACCCACTCCTCGGCGGACGCAGTCCCGAACGCGGCCTCGAGCTCCTCGCCCAGCTCGGCGCGATGCTCCAACCGCGCCGTGTTCGTCGCGAAGCGCGGGTCCTCGGCGAGCTCGGCGCGTCCGAGCTCGCGGCACAGGCGACCGAACAGGCCGTCGCTGCCCACGGCGAGCGCGAACGGGCCGTCCGCGGCCTCGTACGTGCCGTAGGGGACGATGCTCGGATGGTCGTTGCCCATGCGGTGGGGCACGACGCCGGCGTTGAGGTAGCCGGAGGCGAGGTTCAGGAGCCCGGCGAGCGACGTGTCGAGCAGCGACACCTCGACGTGCTGGCCGACGCCGTCGCGGTCACGGGCGCGCAGTGCGGCCAGGATCCCGTTGGCGGCGTGCAGCCCGCAGAGCATGTCCACGAGCGCGGTGCCGGTCTTCAGCGGGCGCCCGTCGGCCTCGCCGGTGATGCTCATGAGGCCGCCCGTCGCCTGCAGGAGCAGGTCGTAGCCGGGCAGCGCGCGCGCCGCCTCGCCGGTCCCGAACGCGCTGATGGTGCAGGTCACCAGGCGCGGGTGGGCCGCGCGAAGGTCGGCCGGATCGAGCCCGAGCTTCGTCATGGTGCCCGGCCGGAAGCTCTCGACGAGGACGTCCGCTCGTGCGACGAGCGCGCGGGCCAGGGCGACGCCCTCCGGGTCGGAGAGGTCGAGCGCGACCGAGCGCTTCCCGCGGTTGAGGCCGAGGTAGTAGGTCGCGCCCTCCTCGACGTACGGCGGCCCCCAGTGGCGCGTGTCGTCGCCCGTCTCCGGCCGCTCGACCTTGACGACGTCGGCGCCGAGGTCGGCGAGCGTCATCGTCGCCAGCGGACCGGCGAGGACGCGTGAGAAATCGGCGACGATCAGACCGTCGAGGGGACCCGGTGCGACCACGGCCGCGCAGCGTACCCTGGGCGCCTTGACCACGCTCGTCGTCTCCGACCTGCACCTCGGCTCGAGCACGGCGGCGGACGTGCTCCGGCGCGGCCCCGCGCGCGAGCAGCTCCTCGCGCGCCTCGACGGCGTCGACCGGCTCGTCCTGCTCGGCGACGTCCTCGAGCTGCGCCACGGTCCTGCCCGCGAGGCGCTCGCCGTCGCCCGGCCGGTGCTCGCCGACATCGCGGCGGCGCTGGCGCCCGGCACGCCCGTCGTCATCGTCCCCGGCAACCACGACCACGCGCTCATCGACCCGTGGCTCGTCGCGCGCGGCCGCCGCGCCGCCCCCGAACCGCTGGGCCTCGCCGAGGCCGTGTCGCCCCGCAAGGCGTCGCCGCTGGCCGCGGCGATCGAGCGCGCGATGGCGCCGGCGAGCGTCGAGCTCTCCTATCCCGGCGTCTGGCTGCGCGACGACGTGTGGGCGACGCACGGCCACTACCTCGACGTCCACGCGACGCTGCCGACGTTCGAGCGGCTCGCCGCCGGCGTCATGTCGCGGCTCGTGGGCGCGGTGCCGGAGCCGCGGGCCACGCCGGACGACTACGAGCGGGTGCTCGCACCGGTCTACGCGTGGATCGATGCCGCGGCCGAGCGTGCGTCGCCCGGCCGCGCCGCGGCGGGCTCCGGGAGCGCCGTGCAGGCCTACCGGCTCCTCAGCGGCGGCGGCCGGCGCCCGATGGCCGCGCGCGCCGTCGCCGGCCTGTTCCCGCTCGCGATCCTCGGCATCAACCGCCTCGGCCTCGGCCCGGTGAGCGCCGACCTGCGCGGCCCCGAGCTGCGCCGCTCCGCGTTGCGCGGGATGAGCGAGGCGGTCATGCGCCTGGGCGTCACCGCGCGCCACGTGATCTTCGGCCACTCGCACCGCGCCGGCCCGCTCGCCGGGGACGACGTCTCCGAGTGGCACGTCCCGGGCGGCCCGCAACTGCACAACGGCGGCTGCTGGATGTACGAGACGCACTTCCTCGGCGGCCCCGACCCGCGCGCCAGCCCCTACTGGCCGGGCGGGCTCACGGTCGTCGACGACGACGGCCCGCCGCGGCACGAGCGCCTGCTGGAGACCGTCCCCGCGGCAGACCTGCGCGGCGCCGATTAGGGTCGCGTCATGCGAACCCGCTTGTCGGAGGAGTACGGACTCACGGTGCCGGTCGTCGCGGCCGGCATGGCGTTCATCGCGCGGGCTCCGCTGGCGGCCGCTGTATCCGCCGCGGGTGGAATGGGCACGATCGGGGCGAGCGCGATGCCGCCGGAGCTGCTGGAGGCCGAGATCGCCGCCGTGCGTGCGGTCACCGACCGGCCGTTCGCGGTGAACATCATCCCGCGCTTCGCGGGCCCGGAGCTCATCGCGGCCGCGGCGGGCGTGCCGGTCGTGACGTTCTTCTGGGACGACCCGGACCCGGCGTGGTTGGAGACGCTGCACGACGCCGGCACACGCGTGTGGTTCCAGGTCGGCTCGCCGGCCGAGGCGGTCGCCGCCGTCGACGCCGGGGCTGACGCCGTCGTCGCGCAGGGCATCGAGGCGGGCGGGCACAACCGCAGCGTGGCCGGGACGATGACCCTCGTGCCGGCGGTGACCGACGCGGTCGCGGTTCCCGTGATCGCCGCCGGCGGCGTGGCCGACGGGCGCGGGCTGGCCGCCGTGCTCGCCCTCGGCGCCGACGGCGCGCTGCTCGGCACGCGGTTCATCATGAGCGCCGAGGCCGACGCCGCGGCCGCGTACCGCGAGCGCATCGCCGCGGCTGGGGTCGGCGACACCGCCCGCAACAACGTCTTCGGGCTCGAGTTCCCCGACGCGACCGTCCGCGGCCTGCGCACCGCGATCGTGGCCGAGTACGAGGGGCGCGACCACCCGGCGCCGTACGCGGGGCTCGATCCCGCCGAGCTCCCGGTCATCGGCGCCACGAGCATGTTCGGCCAGGAGATGCCGCTGCGGCGCTTCAACGGGTTCCCTCCGGTCGCGTCCGCGACCGGGGACTTCGACCAGATGAGCCTGCTGGCGGGCGAGACCGCCGGGCTCATCGGCGACGTGCGCCCCGCAGCGGAGATCGTCGCGGCGATCGCGGCCGAGGCCGAGGCGCTCGTCCCTTCATCCAGGCTTCAGGGCGGCCGCTAGCGTCGACGGACCGTGCAACGCCCGAGCCGACCCTCCGCCGCCACCGCCCTCTGGGGTGCGCTGGCGTGCCTGGTCGCGCTCGTCGCCGTCGGGCTCGGCGCCGCGTTCTCCGACACCGTCCAGGCGATCGACGCGTCGGCCGCGGCCGGCTTCGTCGCCGCCGCCCCCAGCGGGCTCGGCGTCTTCACGGCGCGCGTCGCCGGGCTCTGCGACGAGGGGCCGTACATGCTCATCGGGCTCGCGATCGTCGGCGTCGCGCTCCTGCGCGGGCGGATCGCGCGGGCGGGTGCGGTCGCCGTGCTGCTCGTCGTCACGGGCCTCACGACGCAGACGCTGAAGTCCACGCTGGGACACCCGCGCGCCGGCGAGATCCTCGGCGTCGACATGGGCTCCTGGCCGAGCGGGCACTCGACGGCGGCGATGACGCTCGCGCTGTGCGCGGTCCTCGTCGCGCCCCGGGCGCTGCGCGGTGCCGTCGCGGTCGTCGGCGCGGCGTTCGCGCTGGCCGTCGGGCTCGGCGTGCTCGTCATGCAGTGGCATCTCGCCACCGACGTCGCCGGCGGCTACCTCGTCGCCACCGGCTGGATGCTCGTCGCGGTCGCAGCGCTGCGCGTCGTCGAGCGTCCGGCGCCCGCCGTCACCTCGGCGGCGACGCGCCGCTGGGGGTGGATCGCCGTCGCGGTGGTCACCGGCATCGCCGCGGCGCGGCTGAACGACGACGGCGCGGCGACGTTCGCGCTGGAGCACACGTGGGCCGCGGCGACCGCCGCGGGGCTGTGCCTGCTCGCCGCCGCGCTGGCGGCGACGTTCGCGGCGACGCTGCGCCGCTAGCTCACCCCTCGGGCGTCACGTACGCGCTCGAGATCCCGCCGTCGACGAGGAACGCCTGCGCGGTGACGTAGGACGACTCGTCGCTCGCCAGGAACAGCGCCGCGTTCGCGATCTCGCGCACCTCCGCGAACCGGCCCATCGGGACGTGCACCAGCCGCCGGGCGGCCGCCGCCGGGTCGGAGGCGAAGAGCTCCTGGAGCAGCGGCGTGTTCACCGGCCCCGGGCACAGCGCGTTCACCCGCACGCCCCGGCGCGCGAACTCGACGCCCAGCTCGCGCGACAGCGCGAGGACCGCGCCCTTGGAGGCGGTGTAGGAGATCTGCGACGTGGCGGCGCCCATGCCCGCCACGAACGACGCGGTGTTGATCACCGAGCCGCCACCGGTCTCCAGGAGGTGGGGGATCCCGAGGCGGCAGCAGAGGTAGACCGACCTGACGTTGACGTCCTGGACGCGCTGCCAGACGTCCGGTGGGGTGTCCAGCACGGAGCCGTCCTCGGGCGGCGAGATGCCCGCGTTGTTGAAGAGCACATCGATCCGGCCGTGCTCCGCGCGCGTGCGCTCGTACATGCCGGCGACCTGCGCCTCGTCGGTGACGTCGACCCTCAGCTGCAGGTCGCCGACGGCGTTCGCCCCGTCGAGATCGGCACCGACGACGATCGCGCCCTCCTCGCCGAAGCGACGGGCCGTCTCGGCGCCGATCCCGCTCGCCGCCCCCGTGACGACGCAGACCTTCCCGTCCAGGCGCCCGCTCA
The DNA here is from genome assembly GCA_963757125.1 of uncultured Solirubrobacterales bacterium. GTDB lineage: Bacteria > Actinomycetota > Thermoleophilia > Solirubrobacterales > Solirubrobacteraceae > CAVVSD01. The sequence continues at coordinate 320,624 of CAVWQP010000002.1, forward strand.
CAGCCGCTCGAACCCTCGGAAGCGCTCCCAGTCGGTGACGGCGGCCTCGAAGGCCGTCAGCTCGACCGCTGCGCGGTTCAGGTAGTGCTCGACGACCTCCTCGCCGAACGCGTCGCGCGCGAGCGCCGACGACGCGAAGAGGTCGCGGGCCGCGTAGAGCGTGTGCGGCACGCGCGGCTTGTCGGACTCGTAGGCGTTGCCAACGAAGGCGGGCTCGAGCTCGAGGCCCTCGTCGATCCCGTGCAGGCCGGCGGCGATCATCGCGGCGAGCGCGAGGTACGGGTTCACGTCGGCGCCCGGCAGGCGGTTCTCCACGCGGAGCCCCGGCCCGTGCCCGACGACGCGCAGCGAGCACGTCCGGTTGTCCTCGCCCCAGGCGACCGCGGTCGGCGCGAACGAGCCGTCGACGAAGCGCTTGTAGGAGTTGACCTGCGGGGCGAACATCAGCGTCAGCTCGCGCATGCAGGCGAGCTGGCCCGCGACGAAGCGGTCGAACGTGGACCGGTCCGCCGCGAAGACGCTGTCGCCCGTGCCTGCGTCGGCGAGGGACAGGTGGATGTGGCACGAGTTGCCCTCGCGCTCGTCCCACTTGGCCATGTACGTGATCGCCCAGTCCTCCTGGACGGCGATCTCCTTCGCGCCGTTCTTGTAGATGGCGTGGGCGTCTGCCGTGGCGAGCGCCTCGTCGTAGCGGAAGTTGATCTCGTGCTGGCCGAAGTTGCACTCGCCCTTGGAGTTCTCGACGGTGAGGCCGGCGCCGGCCATCGCGTTGCGGATCCGCCGGATGAGCGGCTCGACGCGCGCGGTGCCCAGCAGCGAGTAGTCGACGTTGTAGAGGTTGGCCGGAGTCAGGTCGCGGTAGCCGCGCCGCCAGGCATCCTCGTAGGTGTCGCGGAAGAGGATGAACTCGAGCTCGGTCCCGGCGAGCGCCTGCCACCCACGCTCGGCGAGGCGGTCGAGCTGTCGGCGCAGGATCTGGCGCGGGGAGGCCACGACGGGCGCGCCGTCGTGCCAGGCCAGGTCGGCGAGGACCATGACCGTCCCGTCGTGCCACGGCACGGGGCGCAGCGTGCTCAGGTCGGGCACCATCGCGAAGTCGCCGTAGCCGCGCGACCAGGACGACATCGCGTAGCCGTCCACGGTGTTCATGTCGACGTCGACCGCGAGCAGGTAGTTGCACCCCTCGGCCCCGTGCTCGGCGACGTCGGCGAGGAAGTGCGACGCCGTCAGGCGCTTGCCCTGCAGGCGGCCCTCCATGTCGGCGATCGCCAGCAGGACGGTGTCGACCGACCCGTCCGCGACGGCCTGCTCCAGCTCTTCGAGCGTCATGGCGAGCTTCTACACGAAGCGCGCCGCGGTGACCACCTAGCCGCGGAGCCCGGGCTCGAACTGCACGGCGTGGCAGACGACGCCTGGGCCCGGCTCGAGCTCGAGGACGCCCTCGGTGTGCACCGGGTGCTCGAGCAGCGCGTGGACGCCGGTCCAGCCGATCTCGCGGGTCTCTCCGTTGACCGTCACGATCCCTGCGCCCTCGAAGACGGCCCACACAGCGCCCGCCTCGTAGGGGCCTGACCAGGCGCCCTCCTGGTCGGGCGTGGGCACGACGAGGTCGGCGCCCGGCTCGTCCTGCGGCCGCAGCGGCGCGACGACGTCGCGCTCGATCCCGAGCAGCTCCTGGATCGCCAGCTCGGTCTCGTCGAAGCCGCCCAGGCCGTAGTGGTACTCGAGCAGGCGGGACTCGCCGGTGAACAGGTAGCGGGCGGGCCAGCCCTTGTTGCCGAAGTCGTGCCAGAGGTGGAAGTCGTTGTCGAGCCCGACCGCGTGCTCGATGCCCAGGCGCTCGACGGACGCGCGCACGACGTCCTCGTCGAGCGCCGGCGCGTGGCCGGGCGCGTGGATGGACACGACCCGCAGCCCGTCCTCCGCGTAGCGCTCGTGCCACGCCTGCATGTACGGGAGCGTGCGCAGCGAGTGCGCGCGGCAGACGTCGAAGAACTCGATGAGCACCGGCCGGCCCCGCTGCTGGTCCATCCGCAGCGACGCGACGTTGACCCACCGCATCGCGCGCGGGAACGCGGGGGCGTGGATGTGGTCGACGGGCGCGCGCACGTCCGCCGAAGGTAGCCGACGGCGATCCGGAGATCGCCATCTACGATGTCCGGCGTGCTCGTGGTCCCCCCGATCGCCCACGGCCTCGTGGGCCGGACGGACCTGCCCATCCCCGCCTGGCTGTTCGGCTGGGGGGCCGCGGTGGTCCTCGTCGTGTCGTTCGTCGCGCTGGCCGTGCTGTGGCCGAGGCCGCGCCTGGAGGGTGCGCACGAGCGGCGCGTCCTGCACGTGCCCGCGTGGCTGGAGATCCCCTTCGGCCTGATCGGCATCGGGCTGTTCGTGCTCATCGTCTACGCGGGCCTCGAGGGCGCGCAGGTCGACACCGCGAACCTCACGCCGACCTTCGTCTACGTGCTGTTCTGGGTCGGGCTGCTGCCGCTGCAGGTGCTGTTCGGCGACGTGTTCGCGCTGTTCAACCCGTGGCGCGCGGTCGGCCGCGCGGCTGGATGGGTGTCCAGCAGGGTCGCCGGCGACGCCCTGCCCGAGCCGATGGCCTACCCGGAGAAGCTCGGCCGCTGGCCGGCGGCGATCGGGATCCTCTGCTTCGCCTGGCTCGAGCTCGTCTCCACGAGCCGCTCGGACCCGTCGACGCTCGCGGTCCTCATCCTCGCCTACGCCGCGATCCAGCTCGTCGGGATGAGCCTGTACGGGGTGTCGCAGTGGGAGCGCTACGGCGACGCGTTCGCCGTCTACTTCAACCTCTTCGCGCGCCTGTCGCCGCTGCGCTGGGAGCGCGGGACGCTCTACGTGCGGGCCCTGCTGTCCGGCGTGACGACGCTCGACGCGGTGCCCGGGACGGTCGCGGTGCTGTGCACGATGATCGGGACGACGACGTTCGACGGCTTCTCCAACGGGCCGGTCTGGTCGGATCTCGCGCCGAAGGTCACCGACGTCTTCACCTCGATCGGGTTCGGGCAGGCGACGGCGCTGCAGCTCGCGTTCACCGTCGGCCTGCTCGTGGTCGTCGGGATCGTGTCGCTGCTGTACCGGGGAGGGGCGGCGGGGATGCGGTCGGTCGCGCCGGAGCACTCGACGACCTGGCTCGCGCGGACGTTCGTGCACACGCTCACGCCGATCGCCCTCGCCTACGCGGTCGCGCACTACTTCTCGTTCCTCGCCTACCAGGGCCAGGCGCTGGCGTACCTCGCGGCCAACCCCCTCGGCCGCACGCTCGCGGAGGGCGACAACGGCTGGCTGGGCACGGCGAACTGGGGGATCGACTACACGTGGGTCGGCGCGCGGACCATCTGGTACGTCCAGGTCGGCGCGCTCGTCCTCGGCCACGTGGCGGGCCTGGTGCTCGCCCACGACCGCGCGCTCAAGGTCTTCCCCGACCCGAAGGAGGCGACCCGCTCGCAATACTGGATGCTCGTGGTCATGGTCGCCTTCACGAGCCTCGGGCTCTGGCTGCTGTCGGTCCGATGACCGCGCCGCCGCTCGCCCACGCCGGGCACTGGATCGCGTCGCTGCTCTACGTCGCGCCGGTCGCGCTCATCGTGTGCGCGCTGCTGTGGCAGAGCTGGCGCGAGAAGCGACGCAAGGGCGGCGCCTAGGTCGTCACGCCGGCCTGCAGCTGGCGGATGTCGTGCGCGAGACCCTCGGGCGTGAGCCGGTCGACCGGCCAGCCGATCCGCTGCATCCCGCTGCCGTCGACGAGCACGACGTAGGCCGAGTGCTCGCGCCCGTCGCGCTGCGGGGCGATGCCGTACGCGTCCCACTGGCGCTTGAGCGCCGAGGTCGTGCCGAGCGCGAAGTGCATGCGCCCGATCATCTGCTGCTCGACGAGGAACCGCTTGGCGTTGGACTCCGTGTCGTTCTTCGGATCGACGCTCACCGCGACGACCGGGACGTCGGTGTCGAGGTCGTCGAGCGCGCCGCGGATCTGCTGCGCGGTGAGCGGGCAGGTGTCCTTGCACGTCGAGTACATGAAGGTCATCACGACGACCTGGCCCTTGTAGCGGGCGAGCGACAGCGGGTGCCCGTCCTCGTCCTCCAGGCCCGTGAACGGCTGGGCTCGGAGGTCCGGGGGACGCAGGGATCCCTCGAAGCCGGTGGAGGAGCCCGCCGTCTCCTGACCTCCCCGGAAGGCGACGAACCCGGCGACGGCGATGAACAGCAGGCCCAGGGCGACGATGAACGTCAGACGCACGCGGGCGGGCACGTGGGAGCAGGGTAGCCTCGAAGGGGCCGGCTGGCCTTCGAAGGGTCCTATACTTTCTGAAGCGCCCCATTCCCGACCCAGTTTCCATCCAATGCCATCAGGTTCAGAGTTCATCCGTCAGATCAAGGACCAGGTCCAGGAGATCGATCCGGCCGAGGTCCACGAGCTGACGCACGAGGGCGTTGCGATCGTCGACGTCCGGGAGACCGAGGAGACCGAGTCCGGCCTCCTGCCCGGGGCGAAGCACGTGCCGCGCGGCTACCTCGAGTCCCGCATCGAGGGCGTCGTCCCCGATCGCTCGACCCCCGTCGTCATCTACTGCGCCTCCGGCACGCGCTCGGCGCTCGCCGCCCACACGCTCACCGAGCTGGGCTACGAGGACGTCCGGTCGATGACCGGCGGCATCACGCTGTGGAAGGACCGCGGCTACAAGGTCGACGTCCCGCGCAAGTTCACCCCCGAGCAGCGCGAGCGCTACTCGCGCCACTTCCTCCTGCCGGAGATCGGCGTCGAGGGCCAGCAGAAGCTGCTCGACGCCAAGGTGCTCTTGCTCGGCGCGGGCGGCCTCGGCTCCCCGACCGCGCTGTACCTCGCGGCGGCGGGCGTCGGCCAGATCGGGATCGTCGACGACGACACCGTCGACCTCTCCAACCTCCAGCGCCAGGTCATCCACACGACCGGCCGCGTCGGGGTCCCGAAGGTCGACTCGGCGGAGATCTCCATGAAGGAGATCAACCCTGACGTCAACGTCGTGAAGTACGAGACGCGCCTCGACGCCTCCAACATCATGGAGATCATCGAGGGCTACGACGTCATCGTCGACGGCGTCGACAACTTCCCGACCCGGTACCTGCTCAACGACGCGACGGTGCGCCTGCAGATCCCGGTCGTGAGCGCCTCGATCCTCGGCTTCGACGGCCAGCTGTCGGTCTTCCAGCCCTACGAGGGCCCGTGCTACCGCTGCCTGTACCCCGTGCCGCCGCCGGCCGAGCTGGCGCCGTCCTGCGGTGCCAACGGCGTCCTGGGCGTCCTGCCGGGCACGATGGGCCTGCTGCAGGCGACGGAGGTCATCAAGCTCGTCGTCGGCGTCGGTGAGCCGCTCATCGGCAGGCTGCTGCTGTACGAGGCGCTGGGCGCCACGTTCACGGAGCTGAAGGTCCGCCGCGACCCGGAGTGCCCGGTCTGCTCGCGGCCGCCCGAGGACATCTCCGACGACGAGATGGGCGTCTTCCCGGACTACGAGGCGTTCTGCGCCGCGGCCGGCTAGTAGCCTCGCGCACCTCCATGGCCACTGTTCGCATTCCTCCTGTCCTGCGCTCGTCGACCAACGGCGCGCGCGAGGTCGACGCAGCCGGTGACGACGTCGGCACCGTGCTCCGCGCGGTGACCGACCAGCACCCGGCGACCGAGACGCAGCTCTTCGCCGACGGCGGGGACCTGAACCGCTACGTCAACGTCTACCTCAACGACGAGGACGTCCGCGTGCTCGACGGGCTCGAGACGCCCGTCGGCACGGGTGACGTGCTGGTCATCCTCCCGGCCATGGCCGGGGGCAGCTAGCGCACCGAGGCGAGCTCGGCGCCCTGCGCGAGGGCCTCGAGCTTCGCCCAGGCGATCTCCGGGTGCACGCGGCCGCCCAGGCCGCAGTCCGACGCCGCGATGACGCGCTCGGCGCCGACGGCGTCGACGAAGCGGCCGATGCGGTCGGCGACGAGCCGCGGATGCTCGATCACGTTGGTCGCATGTCCGACCACGCCGGGGACGAGCACGACGTCGTCGGGGATCTTCGTCTCCTGCCAGACGCGCCACTCGTGCTCGTGGCGGGCGTTGGCCGCCTCGAAGGAGTACGAGCCTGCGTCGATCTGCACGAGCATGTCGACGAGGTCGCTCATCGCGATGTCCGTCGTGTGGGGCCCGTGCCAGCTGCCCCAGCAGCAGTGGAAGCGGATGAGCTCGCGCGGGATGCCGCGCAAGGCGTGATTGAGCGCCTCGACGCGGACCATCGTGAACCTCCGGTAGTCCTCCAGGGAGGGCTCGGTGGCGAACTGGTCCCAGGCGTCCGCGAAGGAGGGCTCGTCGATCTGGACGATGATCCCCGCGTCGGTGATCGCGAGGTACTCCTCGCGCATCGCCTCCGCGCACGCCCAGACGAACTCCTCCTCCGTGGCGTAGTGCGAGTTGCCGATCCGCGAGAGACTCGGAGCACCGAGCGAGCACAGGAACGCCTGCTCGATTCCCCCGGCCTCCATTCCCGCCCTCAGGTTCGCGATGTCGCGCTGCACCACGTCGTGGCCCGTGTAGGTCAGCGGTTCCACGCAGACGGGGAAGGTGAACCTCTCCTCCACCGACCTCCCGCCGCGAACCCCTGTGAGGATGCCGACCTCCGGGTCGAAGTACGCACCGGGGAATCGGTTCCAGTCGCGGCGCTCCAAGAACGTCCCGAGCTTGATCGTCGACGCGGGATCGGCCCTGGGCGTGTCCTCCATCTGCTCGCTCTGGTCGACGCCGTCAAGCCGCTCGTAGATGTAGCTCCACCACGCGCCGTAGTCGACCTTCTGGCCCATCGCGTGGCCGTACTCGCCGTCGTTGGGCAGGTCGATGCCGATCTCGCGCTGGCGGCGGACCACGTCGACCGTCGCGTCGTGCAGCGCCTGCGCGTAGGCCTCCTCGTCGATGCCGTCGCCCTCGTTGCGGCGCCGGTTGAGCTCGATGAGGTCGTCCGGCCGCGGCAGGCTCCCGGCGTGGCTCGTCCGGATGGCGCCGGTCATCGTCAGGCCACGGAGAGCCGGCGTGACGCCAGCTCCGCGCCCTGGGCGAGGGCATCGAGCTTCGCCCAGGCGATCTGCGGGTGCACCCGCCCACCCAGGCCGCAGTCGGTCGCGGCGATGACCCGGTCCGGGCCCACCGCGTCGGCGAAGCGCTCGATGCGGTCGGCGACGAGCTCGGGGTGCTCGAGCACGTTCGTCGCGTGGCCGACGACGCCCGGGACGAGGACCACGTCGTCGGGCAGCGGGGCGTCCTTCCAGATCCGCCACTCGTGCTCGTGGCGGGCGTTGGCGGCCTCGAAGGAGTACGAGCCGGCCTCGATCCGCACGAGCATGTCGACGAGGTCGGCCATCCCGATGTCCGTCGAGTGCGGGCCGTGCCAGGACCCCCAGCAGCAGTGGAAGCGCACGAGCTCGCGCGGGATCCCGCGCAGCGCGTGGTTCAGCGCCTCCACGCGGACCATCGTGAACTTCCTGTACTCCTCCAGCGACGGCTCGGTGGCGAACTGGTCCCAGTTCTCCGCGAAGGACGGCTCGTCGATCTGGACGACGATGCCCGCGTTCGTGATCGCGAGGTACTCCTCGCGCATCGCCTCCGCGCACGCCCAGATGAACTCCTCCTCGGTGGCGTAGTGCGTGTTGCCGATCCGTGAGCAGCTGCCCGGGCCGAGCGAGCACATGAACGCCCCGGAGGCGCCCGACGCCTCCATCCCCGCCTTGAGGTTGGCGATGTCGCGCTCGGCGTCGGCGTGCCCGACGTACGTCAGCGGACCGTCGCAGACGGGCAGCATCATGCCCATCTCCGGCTCCTCGCCGGCCGTCGACTTCGCGCGCGCTGCCACGCCGGACTCCGGGTCGCCGTAGGCGTCGGCGAACCGGTTCCAGTCGCGCCGCTCGGCGAACGTCCCGAGGGTGATCGTGTCCTTCGGCGCAGCCGCCGTGATCTCGGGCATCGGCACCATGCCACCCAGCCCGTCGAGCCGGGTGAAGATGTAGCTCCACCACGCGCCGTAGTCGACCTTCGCGCCCATCGCATGGCCGTACTCGCCGTCGTTGGGCAGCGTGATGCCGATGTCGGTCTGGCGCTTGACGACCTCGACGGTCGCGTCGTGCAGCTGCTGCGCGTAGTCGGCCTCGTCGACGCCCTCGCCGTCCATGCGGCGGCGGTTGAGCTCGATGAGGTGATCCGGCCGCGGAAGGCTGCCCGCGTGGCTGGTCTGGATTCCCATGCGTCCTCTCCTCAGATGACCCTGGTCGCTGCGTGCGCCACGCTTCCAGATCAGTCGATCGGGTGGAACCCCGAAGGTCTAGATTGGGCGCTCTGCGCATAGCGCTCTTCATCGCATGCTTCAACGACACGCTCTTCCCGGAGACGGGGAAGGCCGTGGTGCGGCTGCTCGAGCGGCTCGGGCACGAGGTCGTCTTCCCGGAGGAGCAGACCTGCTGCGGGCAGATGCACGCCAACTCGGGCTACCAGCTGGAGGCCGTGCCGCTGGCGCGCCGGTTCGTCCGCGTGTTCGGCGAGTACGACGCGATCGTCACCCCGTCGGGATCGTGCGCCGCGATGGTCCGCGACGGCTACCCGCGCCTGGCCGAGCTGGCGGAGGACGACCGGCTGGCCGGCGAGGTCGCGGCGGTGGGTCCGCGCGTGTACGAGCTCAGCGAGCTGCTCGTCGACGTCCTCGGCGTGGAGGACGTCGGCGCGTACTTCCCGCACCGGGTGACCTACCACCCGACCTGCCACGGGCTGCGGCTGCTCAAGGTCGGCGACCGCCCGCTGCGCCTCCTGCGCCAGGTGAAGGGCATCGACCTCGTCGAGCTGCCGGACGCCGAGACCTGCTGCGGGTTCGGCGGGACGTTCGCGGTGAAGAACGCCGACACGTCGGCGGCGATGCTGACGGACAAGATGCGCGCGGTGCTCGACACGCGCGCGGAGATCTGCACGGCGCTGGACAACTCCTGCCTGCTGCACATCGGCGGCGGGCTGTCCCGCGCGCGGGCCGGGACGCGCACGGTGCACCTGGCCGAGATCCTCGCCTCGACGGAGGGGGCGTGAGCGACAAGGGCTTCCCCGCCGCGGCACGCGAGGCGCTGGCCAACACCCAGCAGCGGCGCAACCTCGGCCACGCCACGCGGACGATCCGCGCCAAGCGCGCGGCCGTCGTGGGGGAGGTCGCCGACTGGGAGGCGCTGCGCGATGCGGGCGCCGCGATCAAGGCGAGCGCGATGGCCCGCCTGCCGGAGCTCCTCGAGCAGCTCGAGGCGTCCGTCCAGGCCGCCGGCGGCCAGGTGCACTGGGCGCGCGACGGCGCGGAGGCCAACGCGATCCTCACCGGCATCGTCAAGGCCCACGGCGCGACCGAGGTCGTGAAGGTCAAGTCGCTCGCCTCCGACGAGATCGAGATGAACGAGGCGCTCGCGGCCGAGGGCATCACCGCGCAGGAGACCGATCTCGCGGAGCTCATCGTCCAGCTCGGCGACGACGAGCAGTCCCACATCCTCGTGCCCGCGATCCACCGCAACCGCGCGGAGATCCGCGAGCTGTTCCGACGCACGCTCGACGACGCGGGGGACCTGAGCGACGATCCCGCGGAGCTCGCCGAGGCGGCCCGTCGCCACCTGCGCAAGCGGTTCCTGTCGGCCCGGGTGGGGGTGAGCGGCGCCAACTTCGCGGTCGCGGACACGGGCACGATCTGCGTCGTCGAGTCCGAGGGCAACGGGCGGATGTGCACGACGCTCCCGGACGTCCTCGTGACGGTCATGGGCATCGAGAAGGTCGTGCCCGGCGTTCGAGGACCTCGAGGTCATGCTCCAGCTGCTGCCGCGGTCCTCGACGGGCGAGCGCATGAACCCGTACACGTCGCTGTGGACGGGCACGACCGACGGCGACGGGCCCTCCGAGTTCCACCTCGTCCTGCTCGACGGCGGCCGGACCGACGTCCTCGCCGACCCGCACGGGCGCGACGCGCTGCACTGCATCCGGTGCTCCGCCTGCCTGAACGTGTGCCCCGTCTACGAGCGCACGGGCGGTCACGCCTATGATTCGGTGTATCCAGGCCCGATCGGTGCGATCCTGACGCCGCAGCTCGCCGGGCTGCGCGAGGGCCGCACGCTCCCGTGGGCCTCGTCGCTGTGCGGCGCGTGTTACGAGGTCTGCCCCGTGAAGATCGACATCCCCTCCATGCTCGTCCACCTGCGCGGGCGCATCGTGCGCGACGCCGCCGAGCACGGCGGCGTGCGCGGGCGGCTGAGCGGCGAGCGCCTCGCGATGCAGGGCCTCGCCCGCGCCTTCGGGAGCCGCCGCCGCTACGAGGCCGCGCAGAAGGCCGGCCGGGTGGGGCAGTGGCCGCTCGCGCGCGGTGCCGGGAACATCGAGCACGCGCCGGGCCCGCTGCACGCGTGGACCGCGTTCCGCGACCTGCGCGCGGTGCCCGGGGAGGCGTTCCGCGACTGGTGGCGAACCCGATCGTCATGACCGCTGCGCGCGAGGACGTCCTGGGCCGCATCCGCACCGCGTTGGGCGCCGAGCCCAGGGTGATCGAGATCCCGCGCGACTACGTCGTCGCGTCGTCGCTGCAGCGCGACGAGCAGGTCGAGCGCTTCGCCGAGCGGGCCGCGGAGTACCGCGCGACCGTCTGGCGCTGCTCGGAGGCGGACGTCGCCGCCGCGGTCGGCGCAGCGCTGGCCGAGCACGGCGCCCGGCGCCTCGTCACGCCGTCCGACCTGCCCGCCGACTGGCGTCCCGAGGGCATCGAATGGCTCGAGGACGGCCAGGGCCTCGGCGTCGAGGAGCTCGACGCATCCGACGGCGTCGTCACGGGCTGCGCGATGGCCATCGCGGACACCGGCACCATCGTCATGGACGCCGGCGAGCGCCAGGGCCGCCGCGCGCTGACGCTGCTCCCCGACCTCCACGTGTGCGTCGTGCGGTCCTCGCAGGTGGTCGGCACCGTGCCCGAGGCGATCCGCAGGCTGGGCGAGGCGGTCCGGACCGGCCGGCGCCCCGTGACGTTCATCTCCGGTCCGTCCGCCACGTCGGACATCGAGCTGAACCGCGTCGAGGGCGTGCACGGGCCGCGCCGGCTCGAGATCGTCCTGGCCGCTCGCTGAGGGTGCGCGGCAGGGTGTAGGGTCGCCTGGCGGGAGGGTCGCCGACAGCCCACATCGGGAGGTCGTCCATGCGATTCGCAGCTGTCCTCGCAGGCGTCGTCGTGCTGTGCCTCGGCGCTGCAGCCCTCGTCTCCGCTCAGGGGACGCCGCCGACGATCACGGTCACCGCGGGCGGCAGCTCGCTCACGGTGAGCCCCGCCGGGACGCTCGGGTCCGGGCCGACGCGGATCCAGTTCGTCCGCACGGCCGGAGAGCCGAGCATTTCCGTCGGGGCGCTGCGTGCGGGCGTCACCCTGGAGGCGTTCACCGCCGCGCTGCGCCGTAGCGACGACGAGGCGCTCGACCTGATCCAGATCGACGCGGGCGCCGACCTCAACGCCGACGAACCGCGCTTCACCTCCACCGCGACGCTGCGGGCCGGCTCCACGTACGTCGCCGTGAACACGGAGGGCGACGACCGCGCGGCCTTCGAGGTCACGCCCTTCACCGTGGGCACGACCCCGAACGGCGCCACCGCGCCACGTGCCGACGCGACGGTGACGATCGTCGACCTGCGGTTCACCGGCGCGAGCACGCTGCCGCGCAACGGGTCGATCCGCTTCCGCAACAACGGCTGGGCGCCGCACTTCGCGGTCGCCGCGCCGCTGCGCTCGGGCGCGACCTCCTCCCAGATCGGCGAGGCCCTGAAGAGCAATCGTCAGCGCAGGCTGGCGCAGCTCCTGGACTTCGGCAACGCCGGCGAGCCCCAGGCGCTCATCAGCCGCGGCGCGGACACGGTCAACCAGGTCCGCTTCCCGAAGGCGGGCAAGTGGGCGCTGATCTGCTTCTTCGAGAACCACGCCCAGCAGGGGATGTACCGGGTGGTGAACGTCCGGTAGGGACTCGCCGGACACCCGTCGGCCCCGGTGTGCGTCAGCGTCGTCGCGCGGGCTGTGCGACCGTGCGCTCGATGACGGCGTCGTCGACGTAGATCTCCGCCGGCGAGGGACTGAGGCCGTCGGAGTAGTTGTTCACCGACCAGTGCTGGTCCGTGCACCACGAGTCGTAGGTGCAGCTGCGGTACGCGGTCCGCACGTTCTCGATGGAGAAGATCTTCTCGCCGTTGACCGAGACCTCGACGAGACCGTCGAACTCGTTCGACTGGCGGACGCGTGTCGTGAGTTCGAACCACCGGCCGACGGGGACGCGCGCCTCATCGTTCGTGTAGCGGCGGAAGCCGATCTGGTTGGGGTGCGGTCCCTCGAGCGTGCGCGACCACCACACGAGCTGGGGCACCAGTGCGCCGTCCTCGTTCGTCAGGTTCACGAACCACATCGGGTCGTTGCGGTCCAGGTTCTCCGTCCGGCTCTTGAGCTGGGCGATGTTCCAGAAGCGGCCGTTGTCCGGATCGCCGGTGAGACGGTAGGCCTCGGGAATGAGCATCCACACGCTCTGCGTGAGATCTCGCTCGGCCCGGAACTCGCGCCACCGGAACAGACGTGCGCCACCCGACCCGGTGGGGAGCGTGAGCTTCGCGGACCATCTGCCGGAGTGCGCCTGCGCGTCGCTCACCCCCGTCTCGCCGCCGCCGCTGGTGAACTCCCCGCCACCGAAGTCACCGACGGCGGACGTCTCCGGGGCATACCACGCCCGCAGGGAGCCGTCCTCCATGTCGGCGTTCCAGAGCACCTCAGGCACCTGAGCCGCATCGCCCCGCGCAGACTGGGTCGTGGTCACGCCCGCGCCGTCGGGCCGTGAGGCGCCGGGCGTCTTCGTCGTCGTGGTCTGCACGATCGCATAGCCGATGCCGGCCACGACCAGCAGCAGCAGTGCCGCCACGACGACCATGACCGGGATCCGGCCGTCGACGCGCACACCTGGTCCGGCGGGCTCGGCTTCGCGAGGCACTCGGCGCGATGGTAACCGCAGCACGGAGGACTGAGGAGGGCGTGCGTCCGGATGCAAGCTCTCGTCCCCCTCGAGCGTCTTGAGGGAGTGGACGATCGCAGCCGAACCAGGATCCGCGCCAGTGCTGCGGTGGCGCAGACGCGCGCCGGGATGACCGGCTGATGTGCGGCATCGCCGGCGTGCACGAGCACAGGGGCCGCAAGGCGGTCGACCCGTCGGTCGCGTTGTCGATGCTCGATGCCATCGCCCATCGGGGGCCCGACGACGAGGGGCTCCACGTGACGGAGCGGATCGCGCTCGGCGCCCGGCGGCTGAGCATCATCGACCCGGAGGGCGGCCACCAGCCGATCGCCAACGAGGACGGCACGGTCGTCGCCGCCTGCAACGGGGAGATCTACAACTTCCGCGCCCTGCGAGAGCGGCTGCAGCGCTCCGGGCACGTGCTGCGCACGAACGTGGACACCGAGGTCCTGGTGCACCTCTACGAGGAGCTGGGCGAGGGTCTCGTCGACGAGCTCGACGGCATGTTCGCCTTCTCGATCTGGGACGAGCGCCGACAGAGGCTGCTGCTCGTCCGCGACCGGCTCGGCATCAAGCCGCTGTATGTCGCCCGCGACGAGGATCGCCTCGTGTTCGGCTCGGAGATCAAGTCGCTGTTGCGCCACCCCGATGTGACCGCGCGTCCCGACCTCGACGGCATCGCCGGATTCCTGTTCCTCAAGTACGCCCCTGCGCCGCGCACGATGTTCGCCGGGATCGAGGCGCTGCCGCCCGGCCACCTGCTGGTGTCCGACGAGCACGGCGTCCGGACCCGGCCGTGGTGGGACCTGTCGTTCCAGGGCGCGGCCGAGCACCGAGACGAACGCGATGCGCGGGACGAGCTCCTCGCCCACCTGCGGGCGGCGGTGCGCAGCCACCTCGTCAGCGACGTGCCGTTCGGCGCCTTCCTCAGCGGCGGCATCGACAGCAGCACGGTCGTCGCGCTGATGACCCAGGAGCTGAACCACCCCGTCCGGACGTTCGTCGCCGGGTTCGAGGGTCCGGGCGAGGACCTCAGCGAGCTGCCGTACGCGCGCATGGTCGCCGAGCGCTACGAGACGCAGCACGAGGAGGTGATCGTCAGCGGGCGCGACCTGGTGGAGCGCGCCCACGATGTCGTCTGGCACCTCGACCAGCCGATCGCCGACATCGCCTGTCTCGCGAACCTTCTCGTGGCCGAGCTCGCAGCACAGGACGTGAAGATGGTGCTCACCGGCGAAGGCGGCGACGAGCTCTTCGCCGGCTACGCGCGCTACGCGGGAGAGCGCGTCGCGCCTGTCTTCGAGCGGCTCCCGGCTCCGTTGCGTGCATTCGGCGTGCGTTGGAGCGGCCGCTCGGACGGTCACTCACGTCCTCGCATCGCCCTGCACGCGCTCTGCCAGCCCGACGAGCAGAGCCGGTTGGCGGCCTGGTTCCCGCTCATGCACCCCGACGCACGTGCGGCGCTCGCCGTCGGCGAGCTCGGCGCCGCGGTCGCCGCGGCCCCACCGGCGACCCTCATCGCGGACGCGCTCGCCAGGAGCGACGGTCCGGACTCGATCAGCCGGATGCTCTACGTGGACACGAAGCAATGGCTGCCCGACGACCTGCTCGCCCGTGGCGACAAGATGAGCATGGCCGCGTCGCTCGAGGCGCGGATCCCGTTGCTGGATCACCGCCTCGTGGAGTTCGCGGCCTCCCTGCCGACGGATCTCAAGGTCCATGGGTTCACGCGCAAGTACCTGCTGCGAAAGGTCGCGGCCGACCTGTTGCCGGAGCCGATCCTGCGACGCAGGAAGAAGGGATTCCCCGTGCCCATGGCGGCGTGGCTGCGCGGCGAGGCGCGCGAGATGTGCCACGACCTGCTCTCGCCTGATGCCGTGCGCCGACGAGGGCTCCTCTCGCCCGAGCGCGTCTCCGGGCTCCTCGCGGAGCACGACGGTGGCACGGCCGACAATGCACCCGTCCTGTGGGCGCTGCTCAGCCTCGAGCTCTGGCACCGCGCCTTCGTCGACGGCGAGCGGCCCGCCGCTGCTGCGGCCGTCGGGACCGGTCGTGCGTAGCACCACGTTCATGCCGACGGTGGCCCACGGGATGCGCGCACACCTCGCGCGCACAGAGACCTTCATCACGAACCAGGTGAGGTCGCTGCGCCGGCATCGGTCGATCGTCGTCGCTCACCACCGCCGGGCGGAGACGGACGTGCCGCTGGGCGAGGGGGTCGTGGCGGACGAGGAGGTGGCACGCCCGGTCGCGGTCGCCCAGCAGCTCGCCTACCGCACGGCGAAGGTGGCGCTGCCCTCCGCCACCAACGCGCTCGCCCGGTACGTGCAGGAGCAGGACGCGCGGCTCCTGCACATGCACTACGTGACCGACGCGCGCTTCCTGCTCGGCCTTCAGCGCAAGGCGGGTCTTCCCACGGTCGTCTCGGCCTACGGCTATGACGTGTCGTCGTTTCCGCAAGGGTGGCACGGGCTTGGCCGTCGCTACCTGCACCCCGTCTTCGGCCAGGTGGACCTCGTCCTCGCGATGAGCGACGACATGCGGCGCGACGTGTGCGCGCTCGGATGCCCCGAGGAGAAGGTCCTGGTGCACTACCACGGGTGTGACACGGCGCGCTTCCAGGGGATGGTGCGCCAGCAGTCGCCCCCGGAGGCGCCGGTGGTCCTCTGCGTGGGGCGGCTGGACGTCCAGAAGGGCCAGGACCTCGTCCTCCGTGCGCTGCGTCTCCTCGAGCGCCGAGGCCGCGAGTTCAGCGTCGTCCTCGTGGGCGAGGGACCGCTCCGCCCGCGCCTCGAGCAGATCGTCGCCGACTTCGGATGGCAGGACCGGGTCACGTTCGCCGGCCACGTGCGACACGACAGCGACGCGTTCCTCGATCATCTGCGACGGGCGGATCTGTTCGCCCACCCGAGCGTGACGGTGGACGGCTTGAAGGAGGGCATCCCGGGCGCGATCGTCGAGGCGATGGCGTCCGGGCTGCCGGTCGTCGCAACGTGGCACGCCGGTATCCCGGCCGTCATCGATCACGAACGCCACGGCCTCCTCGTCCCGGAACGGGACATCGAGGCGCTCGCTGCGGCACTCGAGGCGCTCCTCGAGGATGCGGTGCTGCGTGCCCGCCTCGGAGCGGCAGCCGCGGAGCGCGCGCGCGACGAGCTCGACCTCGTCGCGCGGACCGTCGAGCTGGAGCGGATCTACGCGCGCTTCACCGGAGCGCCGGATGCTCCGCGTGACCCGATGGAAGGCGCGAGGCACCTGGACCGTCTAGGGGACGTGGTCCTGAACCAGATCGAACCATGAGTCGCCCCGCCGGCTCGACGCCACGCCCCGGACACGGTCGCTGACGATGGACGTCCGCGAGTACGTCAGCGTTCTCCTCCGCCAGCGACGCCTCGTCGTCGCGGTCATGGCCGTCACCCTGGCGGCGGCGCTCGCCTTCCTGGCGCTGAGGCCGAGTCCCTGGACGGCCGAGGCGACGATCGCGGTTGAACCCGGCACCGCTGTGGTCGGCGGAGACGTGCGCCAGGACGACATCTCCTACCTCGACCGGCTGGTCAACACCTACGCCACGCTCGGTGCGAGCCGGGACGTCACCGCGGGGGTCGCGCGTCGGGTCGGCCTTCCGCACGCGCCCGACGTCCAGGTCACCCCGATCCCGAGCACGAACCTCATGACCGTCAAGGCGACGACGCCCGACGCGCGAACCGCGACGAGGGCTGCCGATGCCGTCGCGGCCGAGCTCATCGAGCAGGTGCGCAAATCGTCGGCGGACGCCGTCGAGGCTGCGGAGAGCTCGTTCATGCGCCGCCGCGCGGCGCTCGAGGCCGACATCGCGCAGGCCTCCGTCCAGCTCGACTCGAGCCGCGGCTCGGGCGACCGGACGGCGGAGCGGCAGCTCCGCGAACGCATCGAGTCGGATCGCGCGAGCCTCGACGCCCAACGCCAGACGTACGAGAGCTATCAGGCCGGCCGCGAGGCGCGTGCCGGGTCCATCTCGCTCGTGACGCCCGCGGTGCGCGCCACGAAGGCGAGCCGTGGGGTGGGGCAGGTCATCGCCGTCGCGCTGCTTCTCGGAGGCATCGCGGCCGCCGGGCTCGCATTCGTCGCGGAGAACCTCTCCGGCTCCTTCAGGACGCGCGCCGAGCTCGAGGCGTCGGTCGATTCGCTGGTGCTCGCGGCGATCCCACGTGTCTCGGGCGCGAGCCGGCACGCGACCTTCAACGGCGGCTCGCAGGCCGAGGAGGCGTTCCGGAGGCTGCGGACCAACTTCCTCCTCCAGGTGCGCGAGGACGTACAGACCGTGCTGGTCACGAGCGCCGATCCGGGCGAGGGCAAGACGACGATCGTCGCGAACCTGGGCCGGAGCCTGGCGCAGTCCGGACGCTCGGTCGTCCTCGTCGACGCGGATCTCCGCGCCCCACGGCTCCACGAGTTCTTCGGCGAGCCGGTCGCGCCGGGTCTCGGCGACGTCCTGTCGGCGAGCCCGGACGCGCGGACGCCGAGTGAGGGTCGCAGCTCCAACGGGAAGGCCGCGGAGGCCGGTCTGCTCCGACGCATCACGCACGCACTCCTCGAGGGTGGGGAGATGCGCCGCGCGGACATCGCGGCCACCGTCGGGCACGCAAGCAACGGCGGGACGTTCACCCGCGCGCTGAAGCTCGGCGTCGCGTCGGGGGTCCTGATGACGACCGGCCGGGGGACCTACGAGCTGGTCGACCACGCGTCTCCGGGGTCCGTCGCGATCGACGAGCTGGGCGTCCGCCGCATTCCGGGCATCGCGGGGCTGGCTCTGCTCCCTGCCGGGCGCTCGATCGACGATCCCGCCACGCTCCTCGGTTCGCGGGCCGCGGAGCGACTGCTCAAGGATCTGCGGCGCACGTTCGACTTCGTGCTCGTCGACTCACCGGCCGTCCGCGCCGTGCCCGACGCCCTCGCGATCCGCTACAGCGTCGACGACGTCCTGCTGGTCGCCGGGGCGGACGTGCAGCGCGACGCGCTTCGCCTGACCCACGACGAGCTCGCACGCGCCGGGGCGCCGCCCATGGGCATCGTCCTCAACAGCGCGAGCGACCGCGGCCTCTACCCGTACGTCGCATACCCGTCACGCCATCGCGACGGCGACCTGTCACGCGACGACGAGGCCGGCCTGCCTGAGACGCCGCGCTTCGTCTGACGCCGCGACGCTGAACTCGAGAGGAGCTCAAGAGATGTACCAACCGAGGTTGTCGGTCGTGAGCCACCAGACGCCGGTCGCGGTGATCGGCTGCGGCTACTGGGGCATGAACTACGTGCGTGTGCTCAGCGAGCTCCCCGACTCGCGCGTGGCCGTCGTGTGCGACGAGCGCGCCAGCCGGCTCGACGAGGTGGCTCGGCGATTTCCCGACGTCCAGCTCACGACCAGCATCGAGGAGGCGCTCGACAACGACGCGGTCGAGGCAGCCGTGATCTGCACGCAGGCCGCGACGCATCGCGAGATCGCCGGTCGCGCGCTCGAGCTCGGCAAGCACGTGTTGGTGGAGAAGCCGCTGACCATCGACGCCACCGAGGCGGACGAGCTCATCGAGTTGGCGGAGAAGGTGGATCGGGCGCTTCTGACGGGCCACACGTTCCTCTACAACGGCGGCGTCCGCAGCGTGAAGACGCTGATGGACGACGGGGCGCTCGGCGAGCTGTACTACCTGTACGCACGCCGCACGAACCTCGGGCCCTTCCGCGCGGACGTCAACGCGCTCTGGGACCTCGCACCGCACGACGTGGCGATCTTCAACTACCTGCTCGGCGAGACCCCGACGTGGGTCAGCGCCGTCGGCGCACGCGTCCTGCGCAACGGCAGGGAGGACGTCGGGTTCATCTCACTCGGCTATCCCAGCGGGCTCATCGG
>CAVWQP010000003.1:0-285510 GCA_963757125.1 uncultured Solirubrobacterales bacterium
GATGTTCGGTGTGGGTCACCGACCTCTCGATCAGGCCGTTCGGCCGATCCAGCTCGGTCAGGAGCAGGCGCAGGCCGGCCAGCCAGCTCTGCGCTGCCGCGGTGGTCAGGTCGAAGCCGATGTGGAAGTCCACCCACGAGCGCACGGAACGACCGAGGAGCGCCGTCAGCTCGGCTTCGAGGCTGCTTCGACGGATCTTGATGCACAGCTGCGTGGCGTCCGCACTCCATCGGGGCAGATTCGTGTGACGCTCGGGCGTGAAGACCGCCGCACACGTGGGCGACGTGCTGACCTGGCGCACACCGCACACCGAATCGACCTGACCGGCCAGGGCGACGTTCACGTGGTAGCTGCCCAGCGGCCCGGGATCGACGGCCGTCTCCGTGCCGAAGCGGACGGCTCCGATCGTGAGGTGCGTCAGCCGCACTGCCGAGAGCCACGATCCTTCGAGCCGGGACTCGCGTCTCAGCGTGTCGACCCGCGCGGGGTAGAACGTCGTGCACAGCCGCTCGCGGAAGACGTCGAGATCCGAGGTCCGGCAGAGCGCGTGCCGCGAGAGGGGCGACCGCGATCGCCCCGACGAGCTCGCAGGCTCCACTGCCGCGCCTGAGTGTCGCTCCATCATGGCGAACGTGTCCCGCGCGGAGCATGGAGCCCATGCGACCGGGCGTCAACGTCGGTGTGGTGCGCTTCGCGAATTGACCGGATGAGTTCGCGCAGCGCATTTCCCGCCGGCAGGACCGTGCCTAGGGTCGACGAGGGGAGTCCCGACCCGAGCGGAGGAGCAGACCATGAGCATCGAGTCCATGACTCACGAGGATGTCGCCTCGCGTGTCGGGCGGATCGTTCCCACACTGCGGGCCAACGCCCTGCAGGCGGAGCACGACGGACGCGTGCCGGACGAGAACATGGAGGCGTTGAAGGACGCGGGCTTCCTGCGGCTCATGGCCCCGAAGCGCTTCGGCGGACTCGAGGCGGACTGGCGGTCGAACATCGAGTCGATCGCCGAGGTCGGACGTGGCTGCTCCTCCACGTCGTGGATCGCCGCGACCGGGCTCGCCGGGCAGTGGGTGATGGGCTGCCTGCCCGACGACGGGCAGGACGAGATCTTCGCCGACGGGCCCGACGTGCTCTCGACGTGCGTGCTGCAGTTCTGGGCTTCCAGCGCCAGGCAGGACGGCGACGACTGGATCGTCAGTGGCCGGTGGCCCTTCTCGACCGGTTGCCTGAACCACGCGTGGGTCGGCGGCGGCGCCACCATCGGCGAGGACGACGACGGGAACCCCCAGGTCGGCTACTTCGTCTTCCCGGCGTCGCAGGCACGGATCGAGCCGACATGGGAGGTCACGGGCATGGCCGGCACCGGCAGCAACACCGTCGTGGCGGAAGACGTGCGTGTCCCGTCGACGCGCATGATCCGCTACGACCACCTCCTGTCGAATCGGTATCGCTCCGAGCACAACGCGGGTCACCGCCTGTGGAACACGCCGGCGAGCGGCGTGATCTTCGCGGGCAGCCTCGGCACGCCGATCGGCATCGCACGCAACGCGATGGAGTCGTTCCTCGAGCGCCTTCCGGGTCGAGCCATCACCTACTCGCAGTACACCGATCAGTCGGCCGCCCCGATCACTCACATCGAGCTCGCCCGCGCCTCCTGCCTGCAGTACACGTGCGAGGTGCTCTGCGCGGCGGTGGCCGACACCGTCGACCGCAAGAACGCCGACGGGTCGGAATGGAGCCTGGTCGAGCGGTCGAAGATGCGCGCCGACGGCGCCATGGCCGTGCAGCTCGCACGCGAGGCGACTCAGGTGCTCTTCGAGAACAGCGGCGCGACCGGCATCAAGGAGGACGTCGTCGTCCAGCGATGCCTGCGTGACATCAACGCGCTCTCGGTCCATGCCCTGCTGCACAAGAACAACAACTTCGAGATCTACGGCCGCGTCCTCACCGGCGGCGACCCCCTCACACCCCTCCTCTGAGTCTCGGGGGACCGCGCGCCTGACAGCCCGACCGCGGCGCCGGCCGCGGCCAGGAGCAGGGCGGCCATGCACACCGCGAGCCCCCAGCGGGCCGCCACGTCGAAGGCCGCGAGCGCGTCGTGGAGGAGCTCGACACGGGCCGCACCGCTCAGGCCGTTCGCGACGTGGGTCGCACCCTCGATCGACTCCTTCGCCGCCGCGGGCACGCCGCCTCCCTTCGTGACCTGGGCGGCGTAGATCGCGGCGAACACGCTCCCGACGACCGCAACACCGAGCGCGCCGCCGACCTGCCTGGCCAGCTGGTTCACCGCCGCACCGTCGCCGGCCTTCTCGAGGCCGAGGTCGTTCATGACCACCGTCGTGGCCGACGGGCCGACGAGGCCGATGCCGCCGCCGACGATCGCGGTGCCGAGCAGCACGAGCGCGGACGAGCTGTCACCGGACAGCAGCAGCAGCGGCACGAAGCCGCAGGCCGCGGTGAGCAGGCCCGTGAGGAGGACGGCGCGCGGCCCGTGGCGTGTCACGAGCCGCCCGCTCATCGCAGCGGTCACGCCGAGCACCAGACCGAACGGCGCGATCACGGCGCCCGACGCGAGCGCGGATCCGTCCTGGACGTACTGCACCCGTTGGGGCAGCAGGAACAGCATCCCGAGCGTCGCGACGTAGCAGTTGAAGATCGCCAGCGACCCCGCTGCGACGCGCGCTCGTGCGAGCACCCGCACGTCGAACAGCGGGGCGGCTCGGCGGAGCTCGACCGCGAAGAACACCGCGACGGCGGTCACTCCCACGACCGCTGCCACGAGCACGGCCGGGCTCGTCCATCCCGCGTCGACACCCTCGATGAGGGCGAACACGATCCCCGTCAGTCCCACGCAGGAGAGCGCCGCGCCGGGAAGGTCGAGCGGTGGCGCCCCCGGCCGGCGCGACTCCGGCAGCCAGCGCAGTCCGAGCGGAGCCGCGACCAGCACGAACGGGACGTTGACCAGGAAGACCCAACGCCAGCTCGCAACGTCGACGAGCACGCCGCCCACGACGGGTCCCAGTGCCAGCGCGACGCCGGCGACCGCCGCCCAGATCCCCAGTGCCTTGGCCCGCAGCTCAGGCGGGAACAGCACCGCGAGCAGCGACAGCGAGGGGGGCAGCACGCAGGCCGCCGCCGCGCCCATCAGCGCCCGCGAGGCGATCACCTCGTCGACGGTCTGCGACGCGGCGGCCAGCACGGAGGTGACGGCGAAGCCGACGAGCCCCATCACGAAGACCCGACGCCGCCCGAACCGATCGGCCAGGCCGCTGCCGAGAAGCAGGAGGCCCGCCAGCGCGACGAGGAACGCGTCGAGCACCCACTGCAGCTCGCCGATGCCGGCGTCGAGGTCGTGCGACATGTCCGGCAGCGCGACGTTGACGATCGTCATGTCGATCGCGCTGATGAACATCGCGCAGCAGATGACCCCGAGCCCGAGCCATCGCTTGTCGTCCCCGATGGTCTCGTGCGCGGCGGGCGCCGGCGCGAAGTGGATGAAGTGTGGGACCTCGATGGCGGCTTACACTCTCACGTCACGTTGAGCGCAACCGCCCGCCACCCAGCACGGTCGGAGCACGTCGGCAGTCTTCTGCGCTCGGCGGATCTGGCGCGCGAGCTGGACGCCGTGTACGACGACCGGCACACCGCGCTGCTCGACGAGGAGCGAGCGCAGGATCTCGGCGCCCTGCACGCCGCGGAGGATGCATGCGTCGAGGCGGTCGTCCGACGGCAGGAGGAGATCGGGCTCGACGTGATCGCCGACGGGGAGGTCCGCCGGCGCATGTACACGAGCTCGTTCTACGACGCCGTCGAGGGGCTGGCGCCGAGCCCGATGACGCTCGAGTTCCGCGACGGAGCAGGCGATGTCGTCGAGTTCCCTGGCCCGCCCGTCGTCGTGGAGCGACTGCGCAAGGTCGCCAATCCGGCCGCCGAGGAGGCGCGGCGCATGGCCTCCCTGACGTCGCGTCCCTTCAAGGTGACCTTCCCGGCCGTGTCCTGGCTGGCCGCGACCGGCACCTTCGCACCCGCCGTCGGCAACGGTGCGTACGAGTCGCTCGACGACCTGGTCGGGCATGCGGCCGAGCTGCAGATGGACATCTCACGCGAGACCGTCGACGCCGGAGCGCAGTACCTGCAGTTCGACACCGGCGTGTACAGCTTCCTCATCGACGAGCACTTCAAGCACACGCTGACCGAGTTCGGCGTGAGCCCCGAGCACGCGCTGGAGTTGGGGATGCGCGCCGACACCCGCGTGCTCGAGGCGCTGCCCGACGACGTCACGACGGGCTTTCACTTCTGCCGGGGCAACTTCCGGTCGCGCTGGCTGCTCGACGGCAGCATCGAGCCCGTTGCCGAGGCGATGTTCTCCGTGCCCTTCGACCGCTTCCTCATCGAGTGGGAGGACGAGGAGCGCCAGGGGGACTTCTCCGCGCTGCGTCACGTGCCGCGCGGCGGGCCGATCGTGACCCTCGGGATCATCAGCTCCAAGCTCTCGGGGCTCGAGGAGGAGGACGACATCGTCCGCCGGATCGAGTCCGCCGCCCGCTACGTGCCGATCGAGCAGCTCGCCGTCTCGCCCCAGTGCGGCTTCGCGTCGACGTCGGAGGGCAACGAGATCAGCGCCGACGACCAGTGGCGCAAGCTCGAGCTCGTCGAGCGCGTGGCGGAGCGCGTCTGGGGGTCGTGAGGCCGGCGCACCTGCTGCGCCGCACCGCGGGGTAGGGCCAGCCGGAACGCGCTGTCGGGTCGGCACGAGGTGACCCCCCGGCCAGCGGGTCTAGGCCGGGGCGCGGTCGGATGACAGGTTGCCCAGGACAGCGAACCTCTCGAGGAGCACCGCCATGGGCACCGTCACCGTCGGCCAGGAGAACTCCACGCCGATCGATCTGTACTTCGAGGACCTCGGGGCTGGCGACCCTGTCGTCCTGCTGAGCGGCTGGCCGTTGGACAGCCGGTCGTGGGAACCGCAGGTCCACCCGCTGCTGCAGGCGGGCCACCGCGTCATCGCCTACGACCGCCGTGGCTTCGGCCGGTCGAGCCGCCCCTCGACGGGCTATGACTTCGACACGCTCGCCGGCGATCTCGACGCCCTGCTCCGCGAGCTCGACCTCGAGGACGTGACGCTGGTCGGCTTCTCGCTGGGCACCGGGGAGCTGGCCCGCTACATCGGCACCCACGGCACGCAGCGCCTGAAGGCGTGCGTGTTCATCGAGAGCCTGGCGCCTTCGTTCGTGAAGTCCGACGCGAACCCGGCGGGGGTCGACGAGGCCGCGGTGGCGGGGGTGCAGCAGGCGATCCTCGACGACCGCTTCGCGTGGCTCACCGGGCTGCTCGGCGACTTCCTCAACCTCGACGAGTACCTCGGCAAGCGGGTGAGCGAGGAGACGGTGCGCGACGCCTGGAACGCCGGCGCAGCGGCGTCGCCGATCGCGACATGGGCGTGCGTGCCCGGGTGGCTCGACGACTTCGCGGAGGACATCAAGCGGATCGACGTCCCGACGCTGATCCTGCACGGCACCGCAGACCGGGTCCTGGCGATCGACGGGCACGGCCGGCGCCTGCACGCGGCGCTGCCGGAGGCGCACTACGTCGAGATCGAGGGCGGCCCGCACGTCATGTGCGTCAGCCACGCCGCCGAGGTCAACCGCGAGCTGCTGGCGTTCCTGCGCGAGACCACTCACGTCCAGGCCGCGAGCTGAAGCGCAGGGGAAGATCAGCCATGGCCGTCCAATCCAGGATCGTGTTGGAGCCGTCCGCCCAGGGCATCGTCGATGCGACCTCGAAACCGCCGTTCCTCTACGAGCTCGAGCCCTCCGCCGCCCGCAAGGTGCTCGAGGATCTGCAGGCCGTGCCGGTCGACAAGCTGCCCGTGGAGGAGGAGTGGGTCACGGTGCCGGCCGCGGTCGGCGACGTCCGCGTCCGCATCGTCCGCCCCGTCGACGCGGCCGCGGTGCTGCCGGTCGTCGTCTACATGCACGGCGGCGGGTGGATCCTCGGCAACGCCGCCACCCACGACCGGCTCGTCCGCGAGCTCGCGGTCGGGGCGCGCGCGGCGTTGCTGTTCGTCGAGTACCCCAACGCTCCCGAGGCTCGCTACCCGGTGGCGATCGAGCAGGGATACGCCGCTGCCCAATGGGTCGTCCGCGAAGGTGAGGCCAGGGGCCTCGACGCGGCGCGCATGGCGGTCGCCGGTGAGTCCGTGGGCGGCAACATGGCGGCGGCAGTCACCCTCATGGCCAAGCAGCGAGGCGACGTGACGTTCGTGCAGACGTCGATGTACTACCCGGTCACCGATGCGGCGATGGACACCGCTTCGTACGACGAGTTCGCCGAGGGCTACTACCTCACCCGCAAGGCGATGGAGTGGTTCTGGGACGCGTACACGACGGACCCGGAGGAGCGCGCGCAGATCACGGCGTCGCCGAACCAGGCCACGGCCGAGCAGCTCCGAGGACTGCCACCGACACTGCTCCTGGTCGACGAGGCGGACCCGCTGCGGGACGAGGGCGAGGCGTACGCCGCCAAGCTCCGCGCCGCCAGGGGAACCCGCGCCGCCATCGCCCAGGCGACCGCCTTCCTGCGCGGCGCGCTCGGCACGGACTAGCAGGCGGGAGCGGCCACAGCCCATGTTCGAGCACTTCGTCGAGCGCGAGCTCGAGACGGATCGCGGCGTGATCTTCGCGCGCGTCGGGGGCAGCGGCCCGCCGCTGCTGCTGTTGCACGGCTATCCGCAGACGCATCTCATGTGGCACGCCGCGGCGCCCCGGCTGGCCGAGACGTTCACCGTCGTCGCCGCCGACCTGCCCGGCTACGGAGCATCGTTCAGGCCGGAGGTGGCACCCGATCACGCTCCGCACGCCAAGCGCGCACTCGCGAGCGACCTGGTGCAGGCGATGACCGCGCTCGGTCACGACCGCTTCGCGGTCGCCGGACACGACCGTGGAGGGCGCGTCGCCTACCGGATGGCGCTCGATCACCCCGACCGCGTCGACGCGGTCGCCGTGCTCGACGTGGTGCCGACCGGCGAGGTGTGGGCGCGCGCCGACGCGCGGCTCGCGCTGGCCTACTGGCACTGGGCCTTCCTCGCCCAACCTGCGCCGCTGCCCGAGCGCCTGATCGCCGGCGACCCTGGCGCGTTCTTCGATCTCCACGTGCGCGCGCTCGGGCTCGGCCGCGCGCCCGACCGGTATCCGGCCGATCTCATGACCGCCTACCGGGCCCTGCTCGACGACCCGGGCACCGTGCAGGCGATCTGCGAGGACTACCGCGCCGGGGCCGGGATCGACCGCGAGCACGACGACGCCGACCGCGGCGAGCGGCGCATCGAGTGCCCGCTCCTGGCGCTGTGGAGCGCGCACGGCGCGCTTCCGCGCCTGTACGGCGACGTGCTGGAGGTCTGGCGCCCCTGGGCCCGGACGGTCACCGGCCGAGGCCTCGACGCGAGCCACTTCGTCGTCGAGGACCTGCCCGAGGAGATCGCCGACGAGCTGACGACCTTCGTGACAACCCGCCCGAACAGGAGGCCCGACCATGTCCAGTGACGCCGCCACGAACGAGCAGCCGCGCGACGACCTCGCCGGCAAGCTCGAGCGCACCGAGCTGCAGCACGTCGCGTCATCGATCCCCGGACGCGACATCGTCCAGGTGCTCACCGAGATCCCGGCCGGCGTCGAGTCGGGGTGGCATCAGCATCCCGGCGAGGAGGTCGGCTACATCGTCGCCGGGACGGTGCGCATGGAGATCGAGGACCGGCCCACGCTGATCCTGAACGCAGGCGACCCGTTCCTCATCCCGCCTCGGACGCCGCACAACGCGCTCGACCTCGGCCCCGACACGGGCCGGATGCTCTCGACCTACCTCGTCGAGACGGGCGAGCCGATCGCGACGTTCACTCGGTCATGAGCTCCACCACCATCGTCCTCGTCCACGGCGCGTACGCCGAGTCGTCGAGTTGGGACGGCGTGATCGAGTCACTGGCCCCCGAGGGGCACCGCGTCATCGCGTGGGCCAACCCGCTGCGCGGCGTCGCGACGGATGCCGCCGCACTGAGCGACCTCGTCCGCACCGTCGACGGACCGGTCCTGCTCGCCGGGCACTCCTACGGCGGAGCGGTCATGACCAACGTCGATCCCGACGCCGGCGACCTGTCGGCGCTCGTCTACGTCGCCGGCTTCGCCCTGGAGGCGGGTGAGAGCGCGGGCGACGCATCCTCGCTCGCGCCGGGATCGACGCTGGCCGAGACGCTCGAGCGCGTGCCCCTCGGCGACGGAGGCACGGACACCTACATCGCGCAGGACAGGTTCCACCACCAGTTCGCCGCCGATCTGCCCGCGCAGCAAGCCGCACTCATGGCAGCCACCCAGCGACCCATCACCGAGGGCGGCTTGTTCGAGCCGTCCGGCGACCGCCCCCTGTGGCGGTCGGTTCCGAGCTGGTTCATCTTCGGCGAGCGGAGGACCACAACATCCCGGCCGGTGCGCACAAGATCATGGCCGAGCGCGCGGGCGCCAGGCGCACGGTCGAGGTGGCCGGCGCATCGCATGTCGTCGGCGTCTCGCACCCGATCGAGACCGCGGACCTCATCCGCGAGGCCGCCGGTGCCGCCGCCGCGAGCTGACGCCTCGGAGGCGATCTACGAGCAGGTACCGGTGGCCGCCGCTCCGGCGGAGACCGTCCGCCACGTCCAGGGCGCACTGCAGGCGAAGATGTTATTTAGCCATCCGGCGTGGACGCTGGTGTTCGGCAACCCTGCCGCCGGCGAGAAGCTGCTTGCCCGAGACCTCGCCACCGCTGTCGACATCCCGCTTCGCCTGGCGGTCATCGGAACGGGCCGCGATGCGAGCTCGATCGTCCTGCGGCCGATGGAGTCGCTGCTTCCGGCCACGGAAGCGGACGTGGCGGCGGCGTTCACCGGCGTCCTGCGGTCCCTGGCCGCGGAAGCGCGAGACGCCGCCGAGCACGATGCGCGCTAGGTCAGAGGACACGCGCGCGCCACCCTTGCCCGGGCTCTTCTCCCTCGATCTTCGATCGGATACGGTCGCCCACCAGAGCACTGGGCGCCTGGGCTCCGCTGCGCAGATGAGGGGACGCACCTGTCCGTGTCGGATACCGATGACCTTCGCCCGACCGCCGCCGAGCAGGCGGCGCTGCGGCGAGTGGCGACCCTGGTTGCGCAGGCGGCCCCTCGCGCCGAGATCTTCGAGGCGCTGGTCACCGAGGTGGGCCGGCTGGTTCCCGCCTCCGACGCCGCCCTCGTCCGGTTCGACGGCGACACGACGCTCACCATGATCGGGCGGTGGAGCGAGTCCGAGGGGTATCTCGACCTCGGCGCCCGCCACCCGTTCGGCAGCGGGACGCTCGCCTGGCTGGTCTCGCGCTCCGGGCGTCCCAGCCGGATCGACAGCTACGCCGAGACACCGGGCTCCCTGCCCGAGATGATCCGCGGGTGGGGGTGGCGATCGTCGGTCGGCGCGCCGGTGATCGTCGACGCCGAGGTCTGGGGGCTCACCGCCGTCGGTTCCACGACCGACCGGCCGCTGCCGCCCGACACGGAGCAACGGCTCGCCGAGTTCACGGAGCTGCTGGCCAACGCGATCGCCAACGCGCAGAGCCGAGAGGAGCTCGAGCAGCTGGCCGCCGAGCAGGCCGCCCTGCGGCGCGTCGCCGAGCTCGCGGCGCACGACGCCCCGCCGGGCGACGTGCTCGAGGAGGTGGTCGCACAGGCGTCGAACCTCGTCGGCGTCGCGTTCACGACGCTGGTGCGCTTCGAGTCCGACGGGGCCACGGAGGTGGTCGCGATCCACGATCCGCCGGAGGGCGTGACGGTGGGGATGCGCGCGCCGGGCGAGGGCGACGGGGCGACCCAGCGCGTCTGGCGGACCGGCCGGACGGCGCGGGTCGACCGGCTGTCGGACGTGTCGGGCACATGGCCCGATCTGGCCGCACGCCAGGGATACTCCTCGAGCGCCGCGGCGCCGATCCTGGCCGAGGACCGGCTGTGGGGTGTCTTGGTCGCGGCCGGCCGGGGCTCGCTGCCGCCGCACATCGAGGAGCAGCTGTCGCGGTTTGCGGAGCTCGCGGGCACGGCGATCGCCGGCTCGCAGGCCCGCGCCGCCCTCCAGACGCTCGCCGACGAACAGGCGGCACTACGACGCGTCGCCGAGCTCGTCGCACGCGACGCTGCGCCGCAGGCGGTGCTCGACGCCGTCGTCGACGAGGCGTCGCGCCAGTTCGGCGACGCGCCGACCGCCCTCATGCGCCACGGTTCCGACGGCTTCGCGACGGTCGTCGCGGCGTGTCGCGGCCCGCAGTTGCTGGGCGTCCGCATTCCGCTCGACGGCCGGTCGAGCACCGGTGACATCTCGCGCTCGGGCCGCCCGGCGCGGACCGACGACTACGCGACCTCGGATGCGCAGCTCGTCGCTCGTGAGCATGGTGTCGCCGCCACCGTGTCGGTCCCCGTCGTCGTGGAGGACGCCGTCTGGGGCAGTCTGACGGTCGCATCGCCCGACGCCCCGCTGCCCGCCGGCCTCGAGGACCGGATCGCGCAGTTCGCCGGTCTCGTGGGGACGGCCGTGTCCAGCGCGCACGCCCGGGAGCGGCTGCAGCGACTCGCCGACGAGCAGGCGGCGCTACGGCGGGTCGCCGAGCTCGTGGCCCGCGGCGTCGGCCAGGACGAGCTGTTCGCGTCGGTGGCGACCGAGGCGTCGCAGCTGATCGACGGGCTTGGCGCGACCCTCACGCGCCTCGAGGGCCCCGGGCAGTGGACCGTCATGGCGACGCACGGCGGCCCGGCCCCCGGCGCCACGCCGCCCACCGTCGGCGACGGAGGGCTGCACGCACAGGTGTCCCGGACGGGGCGCCCGGGGCGCCTCGACGACCTCGGCGTGGGATCGGCCGTCGCCGTCCCGATCTTCATGAGCACCCGGCTGTGGGGGGTGCTGGGCGTCACCTCGCCCGACGGGACGTTGCCCGCGGAGGCCGAGCAGCGACTCGAGGAGTTCGCCGGGCTCGTCAGCGCTGCCCTGGCCAACGCCCAGGCACGCTCCGAGGTCCAGACGCTGGCCGACGAGCAGGCTGCGCTCCTGCGTGTCGCCGAGCGCGTGGCCCGCGGCGATCCGCCGGATGAGGTGTTCGCGACGGTCACGGCCGAGGCGCGACAGCTGCTCGGCGGCCAGCCGATGACGCTCACGCGGTTCGAGGAGGACGCCGCGCTGGTCGTCATCAGTCGCAGCGGCGGGCCGGCACCGCCCGGGACCCGCATCGCCTACGCGACTGACACGCTCCCCGATCGCGTGCGGCGCGCCGCGAGCGCCGTGCGGGTGAACGACTACAGCGTCGAGCCGGACGCCCGCCTGGCGCGAGACTTCGGCCTCGCCGCCGCCGTCGCCGCGCCGATCGCGGTCGAGGGCCGCGTGTGGGGCATGCTCACCGCGACGTCGGCGGACGGTCCGCTGGCGAGCGGTGCCGAGGATCGTCTCCAACGGTTCGCCAACCTCGTCGGCACCGCCGTGAGCAACGCGACGAGCCGCGCACAGCTGGTCGCGTCGCGCGCCCGCGTCCTCTCGACGGCCGACGAGACCCGGCGGCGACTCCAGCGCGACGTCCACGACGGCGCGCAGCAGCGCCTCGTCCAGACGGTCATCAGCCTGAAGCTCGCCGGCCAGTCGCTCGCCGACGGCGACGTGCCCGCCGGCAGGCGGACGCGTCGACGAAGGGCTCAAGCACGCCCAGCGCGCCACCGACGAGCTGCGCGAGCTCGTCAGCGGGATCCTGCCGTCGACCCTGACCCGCAAGGGCCTGACCGGCGGCGTGGAGTCGCTGATCCGTGACCTGCCGCTACCGGTGGACGCCACGATCGATGTGCCCCGCCTCTCCCCGGAGATCGAGACGACCGCCTACTTCGTCGTCGCTGAGGCGCTGACGAACGTCGTGAAGCACGCTCGAGCGAGGCGCGCATGGGTCGTCGCGAGCGTCGACGGCGCCGTCGTGCGGATCGCGGTGCGCGACGACGGCGTGGGCGGGGCTCGCCTCGGCCTCGGCTCCGGTCTGACGGGGCTCTTCGACCGCGTCGAGGCGCGCGGCGGCACGCTGCAGATCATCAGCCCGGAGGGCGACGGCACGACGATCGAGGCGTCCGTCCCCGTCGGCGGCCCGCCTGCGGCCGCGTCCGGGCCGCTGCCGTCGCTGGTGCCGTGGTGAGGCGCGCAGAGCGTCAGGACACGCGGTTTCCTGCGCTCCGGACGTAGGTCAGCACGGCGCGGACGCGCCGGTGCTCGCTGCTCGCGACCCCGATGTCGAGCTTGCGGAAGATGGCGGTGACGTGCTTCTCCACGGCCGCCTCGCTGATCGCGAGCGCCTCGGCGACGCCCATGTTCGACTTGCCTTCGGCCATCACCGCGAGGACTGCGAGCTCGCGGGGCGTGAGATCGCGGAGCGGGTCGTCGCGCCGGTCCCGGCCGAGCATCCGCTGGACGACCGCCGCGTCCAGCGCGGTTCCCCCGGTGGCCACGCGCCGGATCGCGCTGACGAACGTCTCGACGTCTCCGACCCGCTCCTTCAGGAGGTAGCCCACGCCCTCGGCGCTGTCGCCGATGAGATCGAGCGCGTAGGACTCCTCGTTGAACTGCGAGAGGACCAGCACCCCGACGGCCGGCATGCGCCGGCGGAGCTCGATCGCCGCCACGAGCCCGTCGTCTCCGCCGTGTGGCGGCATCTGGACGTCCACGATCGCGATGTCCGGCCGGTGGGCGAGCGCCTTGCGCAGCAGGTCGTCGGCGTCGCCGGCCTGGGCCACGACATCGAGCCCCGCTTCCGCCAGCAGGCGCACGATCCCCTCGCGCATGAGGACGTCGTCCTCCCCGACGACGACGCGCAGGGTCCCGGCCGCGTCAGCCATCGAGGAGTCGCCGGAACTGAGGCCCGGGCATCTCGGTCTTCGGGACGAAGCCGATCGCGCCCGCCCGCCGCGCCTCGGGATCGGTGGCCGCATCCGAGTCGGAGGAGATCAGCAGGATGCGGGGCTGCCACGACATGGCACGCGTCTGCGCCGTCAGCTGGAAGCCGTCGCCGTCGGGCAGGCCGACGTCGACCAGCACGGTGTCGGGACGAAGCTCGGTGATGCGTGCCATCGCCTCGGCGAGGCTGCCGGCTTCGCCCACGACGTCGTGACCCCAGGAACGCACGAGTCCGATGGCGAGCTCGCGAAAGGACGCGTCGTCGTCGACGACGAGGACCGACCGGCGCATGCGGACATCGTCCCAGCCCCGCGACGCGGCGAGGTAGGGCTAGCCGGAAATCGTCGGCCGACACCCCGACGCGTAGCGACGCGGTCGCGATCGTTGCGCTTGCCACGAGGTGCACACTCGTGGCATGGCCCCCGACCGGTACCTCCTCGACAACCAGGAGCGTCAGCGGCCGCGAGGTTCGACGCGCTCTCGGCGCTCTTCGACGGGGTGACGCGGCGGCACGTGCTCGCGCTCGGCATCCGGCCGGGGTGGCGAGTTCGGAGGTCGGAGCGGGCGGCGCGTCCGTGCCGGCGTGGCTGGCGGAGCAGGCCGGCGCGGACGGGTTCGTCCTGGCGACGGACATCGACCCGTCCTGGGTCGACGGCGTGGCACCGGCGGGGGTGGAGGTGCGCCGCCACGACGTCGCACAGGACGACCCAGCGGAGGGCGGCTTCGACCTCGTCCACGCGCGCCTCGTGCTCACGCACGTGCCCGACCGCGGCGAGGCGCTGCGGCGGATGGCGGCCGCGCTGCGTCCCGGCGGCCACCTGCTGGTCGAGGACTTCGACATCGACCTGCAGCCGCTCGCCTGCCCCCACGCGACCGGACCCGAGCACGCGCGCGCCGAGCGCATCCGCGCGGGCTTCGTCGCGCTGCTCGTCGACCGCGGCGTGGACCGCCGGTTCGCCCGGACACTGCCTGCGTCGATGCGAGCCCTGGGGCTCACCGACGTGCGGGCCGACGCGTCCTTCCCGCTCGCCGACCTGCGACGGCTGCGCTCGAGATCGCGAACGTCCAGCAGGTCCGAGACGGCCTTGTCGCGCAGGGCGACGCGACCACTGAGGAGATCGACGCGCACATCGTCGCGCTCGGCGATGGTCGGCTCGACCTCTCCGTGCCACCGCTCGGTGTCGGCTCTGGCCGGCGGCCGTAGGTCCTCAGCCGGCGAGGAGCACGGGCACGTCGCAGTGCTCGGCGACAGCGCGGCGCCAGACGCGCGTCGCCGGTCAGCAGCGGCACGGGCTCGTCGGCCAAGGCCTCTGCCAGCGCGACATAGCCGGCGTCGTAGGCCGAGAAGTTCTCGCGGAGCTGCCAGATCCGCGAGGCGAGGATGTCGTGGGGATACCGCTCGATCGGCAGGTCGAGCAGATCGGCGATCGCCTCGTCCGCGCGCTCGGCGGTCGCCAGGCCGGAGGAGACGAGCCGCCGCAGCGCACTGAGGACCTCGACGTCCACGAGGTGCGGCGCATGTAGGGCGAAGTCATGGCCGGCGAGGTGCTCGGCCAGGACCTCTACTGCAGACACCGCGCCGGCGTCGACGACGGATCAGCGCCGGTCGCGCGCGGCGGCGATCAGCTCGGACGCGGGCGGTCCGCCCACGGACGCCCGGCTCCGGATTCGCGAGATCACGTCCTCCGGCGACGCCTTGCCGGCCAACCGGGGCAGTTCGCTGAGGATCAGGTCGGACAGCGTGCGGCCCTCACGCGCCGCGCGGGCCATCAGCGACCGATGCAAAGCCTCCGGGACGTTGCGGATCAGGATCGTCTTCACGCACTGGGCATCTTGGCACCTTCACCCGCAGAACTCCTCGTCGAGCATCGCCAGCGACGGGCGCCACTCGACCCGCCCGCGTGCCGCGAGCAGCGCGTCCCGGTCGAGCAGGCCGATCTCTCGCGCGCGGGCGAACGTCGCCCTGAGCTCGTCGGCCGTCATCACCTCGGCCAGGTCGATCAGCGTGCGCGACGGAGAGGTGGCCCGGATGCCGTCGACCGTCGTGACGTCGTCGGGATGCAGCGGCGGGCCGCGATGGATCGTGACCCCCGGGACGCTGGGTTCGGTGCCCGGGCGCTCGACCGAGCCCGGGACGTACACGTGAATGGGTTCCATGCGCCTTCTAGGCGCGCGGAGCCCGAGTTCGCCCCCTCAGCCCGTCACCACAGGCGATCCGACGCGATCCGAGCCCCCTCGACCAGCGAGGCGAGCTTCAGCCACGCCGCCGCCGGGTTGCAGGAGTTGAAGCCCACGAACGTCGCGAAGCCGCAGTCGGTGCCGGCGATGACGCGCTCGCGGCCGACGACGTCGGCGAAGCGCTCGATGCGCTGGGCGACGAGCTCGGGATGCTCGACGTGGTTCGTCTTCACGTCGATCACGCCGACGATGAGCGCCTTGTCGTCGGGGAGGACGACGTCCTTCCACACCGCCCACTCGTGCTCGTGCTGCGGGTTGGCGGCCTCGACGTAGATGAACTTCGCCCGGGTCCGCAGGACGATGTCCACGATCTCGTGCAGCCCGTGGTCCTTGTGGTGCGGTCCGCGGTAGTTGCCCCAGCAGACGTGGTACCGCAGCTTCTCGGGCGGCACGTCGGACAGGACGTCGTTGAGGACCTCGATCCCGGCCGCGAGGTGCGCGGCGGGATCGACGAGGTCGCTGCCCTCGACGGAGCAGTGCCACGCCATGGCGGCGTCGGGCGAGTCGAGCTGGAGGTCGAACCCCGCGTCGACGATCGCGTGGTACTCGGGCGAGAGTGCCGCCGCGGCGGCCTCGATGTACTCCTGGTGCGTCCCGTAGTGGTGGTTGGGGAAGTTGAACGCGACGTGCCCCGGCGTCACGGCCGGCACGAAGGCGCCGGCGTGGTCGCCTCCCAGCGCCGCCGAGAAGTCGTCGATCTCGCGGACCACGGCGTCGGTGTCGCGCGCCTCGATCGGACCGTCCAGGATCGGCAGGCGCACCGGCTGCCCGCTGCCCATCGCCTCGGCGATGATCTCCGGGGTGTCGGCGAGGTCGGCGGCCATGAACTGCGCGTGGCCGGCGAAGCCGGACATCCGCTGCAGCACGTAGTTGGAGAAGCCGACCTTCCCGAGCTCCCCGTCGCTGATCTCGTCGATGCCGACCTCGCGCTGGCGCGCCACGACGTCCGCGACGGCCTCGTGCACGCGCGCGCGGAACGCCTCCTCGTCGATCGGCTTCTCCTCGAGGACGTCGAAGAGCATCTGCGCGAGGTCGTCGGGCCGCGGCAGGCTCCCTGCGTGGGTCGTGAGGATGCGATCGGTGCTCAGGTTCATGCCTGGTTCCTCCTCAGCGGACTGCGATCGGGTTCGCGGGCGCGCCGACGCCGCCCTTGACGGCCAGCGGCGCCGCCACGAGCAGGAAGTCGTAGTTGCCATCGGCGGCGCACCGTTCGGCGAGGCCGTCCAGGTCGAACATCTCGCCCACGTAGAGGCCCAGGTGCGGGATGACCACCTGGTGCCACGGCTGGAACGCGTCGGCGAACTCGTTGGGACGGACCTCGGCGCCCCACGTGTCGGTCGCGATCGCGGCGATCTCGTGGTCGTGGATCCAGTCGATCGTGCCGAACGAGACGCCCGGCGCGGACCCGCCCGCGTACATGCCCCACCCGTCGCGGCGAGTGCGCGCAAGCTGGCCCGTGCGCAGCAGCACGATGTCGCCACGCCCGACGACCGAGGACTCGCCCTGCGCGGCGATCGTCGCCTCCAGGTGCTCGACGGTGATCGCGAAGCCGTCCTCGAGCTCGCCGTCGCCGACGGCACGGCCGACGTCGAGCAGCACACCGCGCGACGCGAACGCATGCGTCACGCGCTCGATGCCGGTGACGGTGTCGCCGGATGCATCGACGACGTCGCTGGCCTCGCGGCCGTTCCACGCCGTGCCGTTGTCGAAGATGTGGCCGAGCCCGTCCCAGTGCGTCGCGCACTGCATCGGCATCATGATCACGTCGTCCGCCGCCCCGATCCCGTGCGGGAACCGCCCGCGGGTCGTGTCGTCGGTGAGCGTCATCGTGTGGACGGGGTTGAACCGCCCGAGGTCTCCGGTCTGCGGGCCCGACAGCCCGTACTCGATCGAGAGCGAGATCGACTCGCCCGTCCGGATCGACGCAGCCGCCGAGCGGCGCTTGTCGCCGTCGATGAAGTTGAGGGTCCCGAGGACGTCGTCGTCGCCCCAGCGCCCCCAGTTGCTCACCTTCTGCTTCGCGGCGGCGATGGCGTCCGCGGCGGACGTCGTGGTGGACACGCGATTCACCCTCCTTCGTGGCCGGCCTCACGCCGCGCGACGGCGGCGGGATTCGTGGAGTCGGCGCCCATGTACACGCCCCGGTCCCAGCTGCGGTGGCGGGGATCGCGCACGTTGACGGTCAGCGTCCCGATGCCTGCGATCTCCTGCACCACGGTCTCGCCGTCCTGCAGCGGGCCGAGTCCCTCGTGGTTCGTGCCGCAGGCCATGAGGTCCCCGCTGCGCAGCGTCACCCTGGCCGTCGCCCACGCCACGAGCTCGGGGACCCGGTGCTCCATGTCGTCGGTGTTGTAGTCGTGGCGCAGCTGGCCGTCGTTCCACATCCGGACGTGGAGATCGTTGGGATCGGGGATCTCGTCGGCGGTGACGATGCACGGACCGATCGGGCAGAAGGTGTCGAACGACTTGCCCAGCCAGCTGAAGTCGCCCCAGCTCGTGCGCCCGTGACCGCGGGCGGAGACGTCGATGAGGCACGTGTAGCCGAACACCACGTCCTGCCAGCGTTCCGGCGGGGTGGGGGTCGTCGGCCCGCGGAACACAAGGGCCAGCTCGGCCTCGTGCATGAAGATCCACGGGTCCTCGGTCATCGGCAGCTCGATCGTCTCGCCGGGGCCGATGACCGCGTCCGGGTTCTTGACGTACATGTGCAGCGGCCGGGGCTCGCGCTGGGCGTGCTCCCAGTAGTTGGCGATCGCGCAGAGGATCGTGCGAGGCCTGGGGATCGGGGCGCGCAGCGCGACCGCGTCCAGGGGGATCGGCGAGCGCTCGGTGCACGCCAGCAGCCCGTCGCGCAGCCGGTCGTAGTCGTCGATGATCGCCGGGATGCTCTCGGCGAGGTGTGCGACCGAGACGACGCCGTCACCGGCCAGGACGCCCGGCTCGGTCCGGCCCTCGTGCTCGAAGAGGACGAGCTTCACGCCGTTGCCTCGACGACAAGCCGCCCGCCGCCGGGGACGTCGAGCTCGACGCTGCCGGCGGACACCGGGACGACTGCCGCGTCGTGCGCCCCTAACGCGATGAGGTCACCGGTCCGCAGCGTCATGACGCCCGACAGGAACGAGACGATGTCGGCAACCGGCGGCCGCCCCGGGTCGGTGGCGGTGACGGTCCCGACCGTCAGCCCAAGGCCCGCGGGGACCTCGTCGACGGTGACGATCGCAGGACCGACCGCGAACGGCGTGTCCCACGACTTCCACCAGTCGTCCCCGCCGGGGAACTCGGATCCGGGGCGCACGACGTCGACGAACCCGGTGAAGCCGAAGACCGCGTCGCGCCAGTCCTCCGGAGCGATGTCGCGCACCGGGCCGCGGACGACGACGGCGAGCGCCGGGGCGAACCACAGCGACGACTCCGCCGGCAGCCGGAGCGCATCGCCGCTGCCGACGCCGCCCCCGGCGTACTTGAGGTAGGCGTACGGCGGGGCGTCACCCTCCTCGAGCCCCGGCCGGTTGCGCATGACGCACAGCACCTTGCCCGGGTCGGGCACGCTCGCGCGGAGCCGGACCTCCGACACCGGGCGTGCGGGGAGCCCATCGATCGCGCCGCGCACGTCCTCGAAGCCGTCGATGAGCGCCTCGAGCATCGCCTGCGGCGTGCCCGCCGGCAGCAGCTCGGCGAGATCCACGACACCATCCGGCACGAGCGCGCCGACGCTCGTCCCGCGCTCGCTCTCGAACGTGACGATCCTCACCGCGAGCGAGCGTATCCCGAACAAAAGTTGGATGCAAATGGCCAGTTTGCATCCCACAAGAGTCTGTGATTGAGTCGGCAACGAGCTACGACATGACCAGAATCGACCTCCACGCCCACGTTGTCACGGACTCCTACCGGGAGCTGCTCGTGACCCCGGACGGCACCCGCCCGTTCGTCGTACCCGCGCCGCTCGAGGCGCTCGAGGCGAACATGGCCCGCTACGCGATCGACGCGGCCGTGATCTCCCTCGGCCCGCCCGGCGCCTTCCTCGGCGACCAGGGCCGGGCGAACGAGATCGCGCGCGCGGGCAACGAGTCCATCGCGGCGATCGTGCAGGCGGCGCCCGCGAAGTTCGCCGGCCTCGCGCTGCTGCCGCTGCCCGACGTCGATGCCGCCGTCGCCGAGCTCGCGCATGCGCTCGACACCCTCGCGCTCGACGGGGTGATCCTCTACAGCAACACCGCGGGCGTCTATCTCGGGGACCCCGGCCTGGAGCCGCTCATGGCCGAGCTCGACCGCCGCGGGACGTACACGTTCGTCCACCCGGGGATGCCGCCGTACCGCGAGCCGCTCGGCGACCTGCATCCCCCGTGGCTGTTCGAGTTCCCCTTCGAGACGACCCGCGCGATCACGAACCTCGTGTACTCGGGAACCCTCGAGCGCCATCCGGGCATCCGCTTCCAGTTCGCCCACCTCGGCGGCACGGCGCCGTTCCTGGCCGACCGGCTCGCCTCGCTCGCCCTCCGCGAGCCGGACAAGGCCGCGCAGGCGACCGCGGGCATCGCCGAGTACCTGCGCCGCCAGTACTACGACACCGGCCTGACGCAGTTCCTCCCCGCACTCGAGGCGAC
This sequence comes from uncultured Solirubrobacterales bacterium, assembly GCA_963757125.1. Taxonomy (GTDB): domain Bacteria; phylum Actinomycetota; class Thermoleophilia; order Solirubrobacterales; family Solirubrobacteraceae; genus CAVVSD01. The sequence goes on from CAVWQP010000003.1 coordinate 19,799, forward strand.
CCGGGCGATCGCGCCGTTCGACCACATCGTCTTCGGGACCGACTGGCCCTACGCGGCGCTCCCCGAGACGGGCGACGACCCGTCGCCGGACTTCGCGTCGCTGCCCGCCGCCGAGCGCGCGGCGCTCGATGCCGGCAACGCCGCCGCGCTCGTCCCGAGGCTGACCGGCGCCATGGGCTGACCACGACGGGTAGCGTGGAGGGCGAGGCCGATGGAGCTGAACAGTGGTCAGAGCTTCGTCGCCGTCCACGCCCGACTGCGGGCGGCGATCCTGTCCGGCGAGATCGCCGAGGGCGCGGTGACGTCGCAGGCGACGCTCGCCGAACGCTTCGGCGTCGGCCGGACCCCGCTGCGCGAGGCGCTGCGGATGCTGCAGCGCGAGGGGCTGGTCATCTCCCAGCCCAACCACCGGGTGCGCATCGCCGAGCTCTCCAGCGAGGACGCCGAGGAGCTCTACATCATGCGGATCGCGCTGGAGGCGGTCGCGATCCGGGTGACCGTCCCCGTCCTGACGAGCGCGGATCTCGCCGAGCTCGACGGCCTCATGGCGCAGATGGACCACTACATGAAGCTGCGCGACCACGTCGGGCACCGCGAGCCGCACCGGCAGTTCCACTACCGGCTCGTGTACGCCGCCGGGCCTCGGGTGAGCGAGCAGATCGACGAGCTCTTCGACCACGCGGAGCGCTACCGCCGGCGGTTCGGCGCCGCCGACACGTGGGAGTCGCGCCGCGCCGAGCACCGGGCGATCCTCGACGCCGTCGGCGAGGGCGACCGCGAGGCCGCGGCGGACCTCCTCGCCGACCACTACCTGCACACCGTCCGCCTCGTCTTCGGCGAGCTCGATCCGGACCACGATCTCGCGCGCCTGCGCGAGACCGTGGCGATCGTGGCGCCGGGCGCGGTCGATCACATCCGCTGACGCAGCCGGTACTAGCCCCAGACGTCGTGGGCGACGTCGGCGATCAGCTTGAGCTTGCCGGCCTGGGCCTCGGCGGTCATCAGCCGCTGCTCGGCGGTCTCGCTCGCCGAGGCGAACCCGCACTGGGTCGCCAGGCCGAGGTTCTCCTTGGGATGGAACTGCGCCGCCTCGTCGATCCGGCGCTTGAGCTCGTCGGCGTCCTCGAGGGCTTCCCACTTCGAGGACACCATGCCGAGGACGACGACCTTGTCGTCGGGCAGGTGACGCAGCGGCTCGAACGATCCCGACCGCTCGTCGTCGTACTCCATGAGGAACACGTCGAAGTCCTCGGCGCGCTGGAAGACCTCGCGCGAGATGTCCTCGTAGCCCCCGCGCGCGATGTAGGACTGCGTGCCGTTGCCCTTGCAGACGTGCAGCCCGAAGACGGAGCCCTCGGGCCGCGGCACGCTCCCGAGACGGCCGAGCAGCTCGGCGCCCTCCGTCTTGAAGCGCTCGGTGTCGATCCCGCGCTCCTCGTACTCCTCGCGGATGCGTGCGTCGGCGTAGACCTCGTTGAACTCCGGCGCGTCGACCTGCACGTAGGGGCAGCCGGCCGCGAAGAGCTCCTCGGCCCAGCCCCGCAGCAGCTCGGCGGCGTCGGCGAAGAGCTCGAACGGATCGCTGTAGGCCTCCCTGGAGAGCTCGTTGTTCCAGAAGGCGCCGATGAGCGTCGGGCTCGGCATCGTCACCTTCAGGGGCTTGTCGGTGCGGTCCTTCGCGGCGAGGTACTCGTCGAGCAGCGGGGACCCGTTGACCTTGAGGCGGCCGGTGACGGAGAACGGGATCTCGACCACCATGGCGACGTTGCCGTCGTTGCCGGACTCGTGGAACTGCACGGTGTAGGCGGGGACGGGGCTGAAGCCGTCCATCCCGGAGACGAACTGGTCGAAGAAGATGTCGCGCCGCATCTCGCCGTCGGTGACGACGTCGACCCCCGCGGTCTCCTGGATGCGCAGGGCCTCGTCGACCGCGCGGTCCTCGATGGCCTTGTACTCCGCCGGGTCCAGCGTCCCCGCGCGCATGGACTGGCGCGCCTCGACGAGCCACGGCGGGCGCAGCATCGAGCCGATCACGTCGGCGTGGTAGATCATCGGTCTCCCCTCTCGGTGCTCAGGTGATCGGTTCCGGCTCGGCCGCGCCCGGCGCCACGTCGGTGACGTCGTCGCCGGGATCGGCGACGCAGCGGTTGCGCATGATCCCGAGGCCCGTGATCTCCGCCTCCATCACGTCCCCCGGGCGCAGCCAGCGGTTGTCGTGGTGGCCGGCGTTGCCCCCGGGCGAGCCGGTCAGCAGGATGTCGCCGGGGCGCAGCTCGGTGACCGTCGACGCGTACGCGACGAGGTCCTCGACGCCGTAGATGATGTCGTCGACGAGCTCGTCCTGCATGGCCTCGCCGTTGACCCTCAGCGTCAGGCGCAGCTGCCGGTAGTCCTCGACGAACTCGCGCGGCACGATGTACGGGCCGGTCGGGAAGAACCCGGGGCGGCCCTTGGACATGAGGAAGTCCGTCATCGAGAAGTTCGGGCGGAACATCAGGTCGCGCGTGCTGACGTCGTTGCTGATCGTGTAGCCCGCGACGTGGTCCATGGCGTCCTCGCGCGACACCCGGTGGGCGCGGCGCCCGATGACGATCGCCAGCTCGATCTCCCAGTCGTGCTGGGCGCCCGGGCCCCAGAGCACGACGTCGTCGCGCGCGCCCGACACCGAGCTCGACGGCGCCACGAAGACGAACGGCATCCCCGACTCCGCGCGGTGGTGGACGAACTCGGCGGCCTCCTGGCGCAGGACCTCGTCGGGGCGCGTCTCCTGCGGGTCGTTGCGCGCCATCGTGAAGACGATCTCGGTGAGGTGCTTGTGGTAGTTGGCGCCGGCGCAGAGGAACTGCCCGAGCGGCTGCACGGGCGGGAGCGGATGGAGCCCGTCGAGGGCGACGGCGTCGTCGTGCGGCTCGTCCGCGAGCGCGCGCAACTGCTCGAGCGACGCGTCCCACGACGCGAGCATGCCGGCCGTCGTGGCGTCGGGCCCGAAGTGGGGACGGAGATCGACGACGCGATCCCCCACGACAAGACCGGGGAACGCCTCCCCCGAACTACCTGCGAACGTGCCTAGTGCGAACACACGGGTCTCCTGGTCTCTCCCCACGCCGTCCTCGGCGCGCGCCAACTGTATCCAAACGGCGTCATTGACATGCAAGAAAGTATCTGGACACGCCAGAGGTACGCAGAGTCACTACCTTGCGCCCAACTTGGAGTTTGGATACATTGCGGCCCGAGAGGGTCGCGAGGAGAGATCGGAGAGAACTCATGCCGGAACGCCTGTTGACGTCGATCGCCCATGTCGAGCTGACGACACCTGATCTCGAAGCGTCCGTGGTCTACGCGCGCGACATCCTGGGGCTCGACGTCGTCGAGGAACAGGGCGACTCGGTCTACCTGCGCTGCTGGGGCGACTACTACCGCTACAGCCTCGTGCTCACCGCAGCGTCCGAGCCCGGGCTCGGCCACGCGGCGTGGCGCGCGGAGGGCCCGGAGCAGATGGAGGAGGCGATCCGCCGCGTCGAGGCGGGCGGGATCAAGGGCGAGTGGGTCGAGACCTCCGTCGGCCACGGCCGCGCCTACCGGTTCACCGGCCCCGGCGGTCACCAGCAGGAGATCTTCTGGGACGTCGAGCGCGCGGTCGCGCCTCCCGGTGAGGAGTCGACGTACCCCGAGCGCCCGCAGCGTGCGCCGTCGCGCGGGGTCGGCGTGCGGATCCTCGACCACGTGACGGTCACCGCGCCGGAGGTCCAGGCCTTCGCGAACTGGACGCGCGACACCTTCGGCTCGCGCATCATGGCCGCGGTCGAGCCCGTGCCGGGCGCACCCTGGGTCTTCTGCGTGACGACGAACAACGAGAAGTCGCACGACTGGGGCGTCATCCAGGACTTCGAGGGCAAGACCGGGCGCATGCACCACGTCGCCTGGTGGGTCGAGACGAACCACGACCTCACGCAGGGCGCGAAGTGGATGATCGAGCATGGCCACGACATCGACCAGGGGCCCGGCCAGCACGGCATCGGCGAGCAGAACTACCTGTACTTCCGCGACCCCGCGGGCCTGCGCTACGAGCTGAACTCCGGCGGCTACCGCAACTACGTGCCCGACTGGGAGACGATCGTGTGGCGCCCGGAGCAGGGCTCCAACAACACGTTCCGCACCGAGATCGGGATGCCGGCGGTGAGCATGGTGAACATGCCGCCCGGCGTCGCGGGGACCGGCCAGGGCGTCATGGACACCTCGGGCGACTCGGCCGAGGCCGCGCTCGCGCGCTCCTGAGAGGACGATCGATGAGCACCACCCAGGACGTGACGCTCGACGAGCTGATCGGGCGCGCGGAGGCGATGCTGCCCACGATCGCCGAACGCGCGCTGCAGACGGAGCGCGACCGCAGGATCCCGCAGGAGACACTGGACGAGATCGAGGCGGCCGGGCTCAACCGGATCCTCCACCCGGTGCGCTTCGGCGGATACGGGCTCGACTACGACGCGTTCTTCGAGATCTCCTGGCGCCTGTCGTCCGCATGCGGCTCGACGGGCTGGGTGTACTCGGTGGCGTCCGTGCACCACTGGCAGCTCGGCCTCGCGCCGGAGCAGGCGCAGGACGACTACTTCGCGGGCGGGGACGTCTGGTCGTGCTCGGCCTTCAACCCGCGTGGCGCGAAGCTCGAGCCGGTCGACGGCGGCTACCAGCTCGCGGGCCGGTGGCAGTACTCCAGCGGCTGCCTGCATGCCGACTGGGCGCTGCTCGGCGCGTTCGTCCCCGAGTCCCCGGCGCCGGTCCTGCTCCTCGTCCCGCGGACCGACTTCCGCGTCGAGGACACCTGGCACGTCTCGGGCCTGAAGGGCACGGGGAGCAACGACGTCGTCATCGACGACCCGGTCTTCGTGCCCGGCTACCGGATGGTCCCGTGGAGCGGCTCCAACCCGGAGGCGGTGGCCGCCCACGGCCGCGGCTCCTACGGCGCGCCCGTCCCGTCGCTCATCCCCTGGTCGCTCGTCACGCCGGTGATCGGGATGGCCCAGGGCATGCTGAACGCCTACGAGCAGCACACGCGGACCAAGGTGAGCTCGTTCATGGGCCAGGAGGTCTCCAAGATGGTCGGCCCGCAGATGCGCGTCGCCGAGGCCGCCGCGGCGGTCGACACGGCGCGCAAGATCGCGCGGGCCAACATCCGCGAGGTCATCGACCGCGGCGCGGCAGCGGACCCCTTCACCGACGAGGACCGCGTCCGGATGCGGCGCGACCACGCCTACGCGGCGAACCTCGCCTACGACGCGACGATGATGCTGGCCCGTGCCGGCGGCGCCTCGTCGCTGTTCGAGACCAGCCCGCTCCAGCGCTTCATGCGTGACACGCACGCCGGCTCGATGCAGATCGTCGCCAACTGGGACGAGCAGGCCGAGTCGTACGGCCGCGTCCGGATGGGGCTGGAGCCGAACAGCCAGATGTGGTGATGCGGATCGTCGACCTGTCGATCCCGCTGTCCGACGACGTCCCCGCCGATCCGCCGTACATGAAGCCGGCGATCGAGTACGTGGGGCACGACGAGGGGGCGGAGCAGATCGCGAACGCGTTCCCGGGCCTGGATCCGGGGCAGCTGCCCGAGGGCAAGGGCTGGGCGATGGAGCGCGTGCAGATCTCCACCCACAACGGGACGCACCTGGACGCGCCGTGGCACTACCACCCGACGATGGACGGCGGCGACCGCGCGATCACGATCGACGAGATCCCGCTGGACTGGTGCATGCGGCCGGGGGTGCGCCTGGACTTCCGCGACCAGCCCGACGGCTATGTCGCGACGCCCGACGACATCGACCGCGAGCTGGCCCGCATCGGCCACGAGCTGCAGCCGCTGGACATCGTCGTCTGCGCGACGGGCGCGGGGGCGCGCTTCGGCCAGGAGGACTACATCCACAGCGGCTGCGGCTTCGGGCGCGACGCCACGCTGCACCTCGTGGAGCAGGGCGTGCGGATCGTCGGCACCGACGGCTGGAGCTGGGACGCGCCGTTCAGCCACACGCTGGAGCGCTTCACAGCGCGACGGCGACCCGTCGATCATCTGGGAGGGCCACAAGGCCGGCCGCGAGCGCGGCTACTGCCAGCTCGAGAAGCTCCACAACCTGGAGACGCTGCCCGACGACGGCTTCACGGTCGTCTGCTTCCCCGTGAAGATCGCGCGTGCCTCCGCCGGCTGGACGCGCGCCGTCGCGCTCGTGGACGCGTGACCCGCACCGCGCTCATCGTCGGCGCCGGGATCGCCGGCATGACCGCCGCGGGCGAGTTCGCGCGCGCGGGTATCGAGGTCGACCTCATCGAGCGTGAGCCCGAGCCGGTGTTCCGCGGGATCGGCATCCTGCTGCTCCCGCCCGCCGTGCGCTCGATGGAGATGCTCGGCCTGGCGGACGCGTGCCTGGAGCGCGGGTTCCCGCAGGTCGACTCGACGGTCTTCCTCGCCGACGGGACGCAGCTCGCACGCACCCCGATGGTCGGCCTCGCGGAGGGCGACCTGCCGCCGGCGATCGGCATCGCGCGGTCCGCCTTCGGCGACGTCCTGCGCGAGCGGGCCGAGGCCGGGGGAGTGCGGCTGCGGTGCGGGCTGACCGTCGAGGCGCTCGATGAGTCCGGCGACGTCCGGTTCAGCGACGGCAGCACCGGCAGCTACGACGTCGTCGTCGGCGCCGACGGGCTGCGGTCGAGCGTGCGGGCTGCCGTGTTCCCCGAGCAGCCCGACCCGATGTTCATCGGCCAGAGCGTGTGGCGGGTGCTCGTCGGGACGCGCCCGGACGAGGTCCACGGCCAGATGCTCTTCCTCGGCGCGCGGACCCGCGCGGGCTTCAACGCCATCCGCGAGGACGACATGTACCTCTACTGCGTGCACGAGACCGCCGAGGACGACGCCCCGCCCGACCGCGCGGAGTCCCACGCGCGGCTCATGGAGCTGCTCGAGGAGTACGGCGGGCTCGTGGCCGAGGTCCGCGACCGCTTCACGCCGGACCGCCCGGTGCACTACGGCCCGCTCTACACGACCTTCGTCGAGGGCCCGTGGCATCGCGGCAACGTCATCCTCATCGGCGACGCCGCGCACGCGACGCCGCCGCACCTGGCCAGCGGCGCCGGCATCGCGATCGAGGACGCGATCGTGCTCGCCCAGTGCCTGCGCGACGACGCGACGATCCCCGATGCGTTCGAGGCCTTCATGGAGCGCCGCTACGAGCGCTGCCGGATGGTCATCGAGAACTCGCGCACGCTCGCGCGCTGGGACCTCGATCCGGGTGCTTCCGGCGGCGACGCCGCCGCGCTCACGACCGACACCTGGGCCGCGCTGGCCCAGCCGATCTGATGCCGCGCATCTCCCAGCTGGTCGTGATGACCACGCAGCCCGGCCGGCGAGCCGACTGGCTGGAGGAGCTGAAGGACGTCCTGATCCACACGCGCGAATGGGACGGCTCCGAAGGCGTGGACGTCTTCCTCGACGAGCAGGACCCGGACCAGCTCGTGCTGATCCTGCACTGGGCGAGCCACGAGCAGCACGCCGCCTACGCGCAGTGGCGGCGCGACAGCGGGACGTCCGTGGGGCTCTCGCCGCTGCTCACCGGCGAGCCGGTGCGCCGGTTCATCGAGCCCGTCGACGTCTAGGTACCTAGCCGGTCGGGATCTTCGTCGCCTCCGGGCCCTTGAGCGCGAGCATCTCGCGCGCCTCGTCCGGCGTCGCGACCTCGAGCGACAGCTCGCCGAGGATGCGGACGATCTTCTCCACCTGCTCGGCGTTGCTCGACGCGAGCTTCCCGCGCGACAGGTAGAGGCTGTCCTCCAGGCCGACGCGGACGTTGCCGCCCATGATCGCCCCGATGGTGACGAGGTTCGTCTGGTGGCGCCCGGCGCCGAGGACCGACCAGCGGAAGGCGTCGCCGAACAGGCGCTCGGCCGTGTTCTTCATGTGCATCAGGTTCTCGACGTCCGGCCCGATCCCGCCGAGGATCCCGAAGACGAACTGCACGAACAGCGGCGGCGTCACCAGGCCGCGGTCGAGGACGTGCGCGAGCGTGTAGAGCTGGCCGACGTCGTAGCACTCGAACTCGAAGCGCGTGCCCTGCGCGCCCATCGTCGCGACGATCGTCTCGATGTCCTTGACGGTGTTGCGGAAGATGTAGTCCCGCGTCATCTCCAGGTACTGGGGCTCCCAGTCGTTCTTGAACTCCTTGATCCCGGCGGCCATCCCGAAGATCGCGAAGTTCATGCTGCCCATGTTCAGGGAGCACAGCTCGGGCGAGAACCGGCGCGCGGCGGCCGTGCGCTCCTCGAGCGACATGCCGTGCCCGCCGCCGGTCGTGATGTTGATGACGGCGTCGCAGCGCGAGCGGATCTCGGGCAGGAACTGCGCGAAGACGTCGGGATCCGGGCTGGGGCGCCCCGTCTCCGGGTCGCGCGCGTGGAGATGCAGGATCGTCGCGCCGGCCTCCGCCGCGCCGATCGCCTGCTCGGCGATCTGACTCGGGGTCACGGGCAGGTGGTCGGACTGCGAGGGGACGTGGATCGACCCCGTGACGGCACAGCTCACGATCACCTTGCGTGTCGGCATGGTTCCCCTCCGGTGGATCTCACGACTGGATGACGCCGAGGCCCTCGTCGACGCACGTCAGGCCCAGCAGCCCGGCAATCGTGCCACCGACGACCATCTCGACGTCGGCAGGCTCGAGCACGCGGCACCGCTCGACGAACCCCACCGGGTCCGTGTCGCCGACGGGCCAGTCGCTGCCCATCACGAGACGGTCCGCGCCCACGCGGGCCACGAGCGCCTCGAGCATCGCCGGCTCGTAGAGGCAGGTGTCGTAGTGCAGGTCGCGCAGGTACTCGCTCGGGCGGCGCGAGATGTTCACCGCGCTGTGCGGGTGCGCCTTGACGTTGCGATCCAGGCGCCCGAAGTAGTGCGGCAGGTAGCCGCCGCCGTGCGCGACGACGACCTTCAGGCCCGGGTGCTGCTCGAGGACGCCCTCGTAGATGAGCGAGGCGATGAACTTGGCCTCCTCGATCGGCTGGCCGACCGAGTTCCACATCGAGTACTGCTGGAACCAGAGGTCCCGGGTGCCGTCGGGGTGCATGAACGCGACGAGGTCGCGCTCGGCGACGGCGTCCCAGACCCAGTGGAAGGAGGGATCGCTCAGGTAGGTCCCGTTGACGGCGGCCGGGATCTGCAGCGACGCGCATCCCGAGCTCGCCGGTGCAGCGTTCGAGCTCGCGCACGCTGGCGTCGTGGCTCTGCAGCGGCAGGGTGAAGCTGCCCACGATCCGCGTGGGATGCTCGGACACCCAGCGCGCGATCTCGTCGTTGACGCGGCTGTTGATCTCGTCCTCGACGGCGGGCTCGGCCCAGGACGTGCCCTGCATGACCGTCATGTTGGACACGACCTCGGCGTCGAGGCCGAGCCGGTCGAGCATCTCGATGTGCGTGGCCGGGTCGAACCCGGCGCGCTCGGCCATCTCCTGCGCGCTGCCGGGCGCCGCGGGCGGCATCTGGCGGGCGCCGAAGGCGGTGACGACGCTGTGCGGGACGCCGGCGGCGGCCGCCTGGCGCTCCATCATGTGCGCGTGCACATCGATCCGTGGGGTGCGCTGTGTCATACCCGGTCTCGGAGTCGTGTCTCGCGGCCGTAGGCCAGAGCCGCGACGAGGATGATGACTCCGAAGAGGATCTGCTGGACGGCGGCGCTGTAGCCCTTGGCCAGCAGGACGGTGTTGATGACCGTGAGCATGATCGCGCCGATGACGGTGCGCCAGTAGTCGCCGCGCGCGCCGACGATCGACGTGCCGCCGACGATCACCGCGGTGAGGCTCGTGAACAGGTAGGGGGTGCCGATGCCCGTGTCGCCCGAGCCGCTGAAGCCGGTCAGCAGGACGCCGGTCACCGCGGCCCCGACCGCGCTGAGCGCGAACGCCGCGATGACGACGCTGCGGGTCCGGACCAGCGCGAGCTCGGCCGCGCGCGGGTTCGCGCCGGTGAGGTAGACGCGGCGCCCGGCGACGGTCCGTCGCAGGATCACGCCGGCGATGATCGCGATCACCAGCCAGAGGACGATGAGCGGTGGCACGGAGACGCCGACCGTCTTCGTGATGACGGTCGCGAAGCGCGTCAGCCACTCCGGCGCGGTCCCGGTGATGCCGCCGCGCGCCATGACGTCGATGGCGCCGAGGAGCACGAAGCCCATCCCGAGGGTCACGACGATCGACTGGACGCGGAAGTGGTGGACGATGAGCCCGCTCAGCCCGCCCATGACGATCGATGCGGCGACGATGACGGCGAGCGCCGGGACGAAGCCCCAGCCGTTCTGCCCCACGAGGATCGCGGTCGCGACGTTCCCGAGGCCGATGAACCCGGGGACCGAGAGGTCGAGGTGGCCCAGGAGGACGAGCACCGTCTGCCCCAGCGCGGCGAGCCCGAGGAACGAGGCCAGCAGCAGCATCGACTTGATGCTCGTCGCGGAGCTGAACCCGTCCAGCGTCACCGCCCCGTAGACGAAGATCGCGATCAGGATCGCGAGCTGCACGATCGGCGTGTCCCGAGCCAGGCGGATCGCGGTTCCACGCGCGCGCGAGGGTCCGCGCTCCGGGGTCGGTTCGGCGACGACGCTCATCGCGCCGGACCCACCAGTCGCCGCGGCCGCAGCTGCGAGCTGAGGATGACCGCTCCGATCAGCACGCAGCCGTAGACGACGTCGAGCCACTGGGCGGAGACCTCCAGGCCGGACAGGAGGTTCTGGATGAGGAAGATGCACGTCGCGCCCAGGAGCGCGCCGACGAGACCGCCCCGCCCGCCCCCGACCGGGGTGCCGCCCAGGGACACGGCTGCGATCGCGATGAGCGTGTACTGGAGGCCGAGCGAGGAGTCCGCCGACCGGATGATCCCGGTGAGCGCCAGGCCGGCGATCGCCGCGAACATCCCGCCGAGCGCGTAGGCGGCGATCCGGACCGCGGGGACGTTGATGCCCGTCGCGAACGCCGTCGGGGCATCCCCTCCGACGGAGAACATCGCCCGTACGAACGGCGTGCGTCGCAGGCCGAGCCACACGAGCAGCGGCACCGCCATCGTGATGAGCGCGCCAGGGATCGGCCCGACCTTGCCGCCCAGGTGGGCGGTCCAGTTCCCGGGCGACTGCTCCGGGGTCAGCAGGATCTCCTGCGCGACGCCGGTGAGGACGAACAGCCCACAGAGGCCGACGATGATCGCCGGCAGGCGGACGTAGGCGATGAGCGCGCCGCTGGCCGCGCCGATCGCGGCACCCATCGCGAGCAGGATCGGCACGGAGACCGCGCCGCCCAGCCCGTGGGGGATGAGGACGGCGACGAGGATGACGTTCGTCAGGCTCAGCAGCGGCCCGACCGACAGATCCAGTCCGCCGGTCACCACCGACGGCGCCGTCGCCATCGCGATGATCGCGAACGGCGCGAGGTCGGCGAGCGTCTCGGGCAACGCGGAGCCCGAGACGAAGCTCGCCTGGACGATGAGGTTCGCCACGAACAGCGCGACGGCGAGGATCGCGGCGAACATGAAGGAGCGCGTCTGCAGCAGTGCCAGCGCACGGTCACGCATCGCGCTCACGCTCCCGCCCGAAGAAGCTGGCAACGAGGCGCTCGCGCGACAGCTCGTGCCGGTCGAACTCGGCGAAGACCGACCCCTCCCGGAAGACGAGGACCCGGTCCATGAGCTCGATGAGCTCGTCGACCTCGGTGGAGAGCATCACGACCGCGACGCCCTCGGCCGCGAGCCCGGTCAGCAGCCGGTAGAGGTCGCGCTTGGCGTTGAGGTCGACGCCGCGCGTCGGGTCGTTGAGGAGCAGGACCGCGGGTTCGGCAGCCAGCCAGCGCGCCATGACGATCTTCTGCTGGTTGCCGCCGCTCAGAGTCGTGATCGGCAGGCCGGCGGAGCCGAGCGTGATCGCCAGCTGCTCCTTGAAGCGTGCGAGACGACCGTCGGTACGCGTGCGTGACACCAGCCCGGCGCGCTGGTCGGCGGTGAGCGTCGCCGCGGCGAAGTTGTCGCGGATGGACAACGTGGGGAACAGCGACTCCGAGCGGCGGTCGCGCGGGACGTAGACGACACCGAGGTCCGCGGCCTGCGCCGGCGAGCCGATGGCCGTCGACCTGCCGTCGTGGTGGCGCACGACCTGCCCGTCGGCCGCGCCGCCCCAGAGCGAGCGCAGGAACGCGTCCTGTCCGTGACCCTCCAGCCCGGCGAGCCCGACGAGCTCGCCGGCCTCCAGCGTGAACTCGATCGGCCTCGCGCCCGGGCGCAGCGTGATCCCCGCCTCGAGGACGGATTGGCGCTCCGCGGCCGCGGGGCCGGTGCGCTCGCGCTCCACGCCGGCGGTGAGGTGGTCGGCGCCGCTCATGAGGCGGACGAGCTCCTGCGCGGAGGTCTCCGCGCGCTCGACCGTCGCGACGGACCGGCCCGAGCGCAGCACGGTGATGCGGTCCGCGATCTCCTCGATCTCGTCCATGCGGTGCGAGATGAAGATCACCGCTCCGGCGTTGGCCGTGAGCCGGCGCACGACCGCGAACAGCCGGTCGCGCGTGGCGACGTCCAGCGCGGAGGTGGACTCGTCGAGGATCAGGATGCGCGGGTCGCGCACGAGCGCGCGCGCGATCCCGCACACCTGTCGCATGCTGAGTGGCAGCGACTCGACCGGCGCGTCGAGGGGCGGAGCCTCGCCGGTGAGCTCGGCGAGCACGGCCGCGGCCCGCTCGCGCTTGACGTCCTCGGGGACGCGGCGGCGGAACAGGCCGTCGACGCCCATCCAGACGTTCTCGAGCACCGTCTGCGGGCCGACGACGAGGACCTCCTGGAAGACGGGCACGACGCCCGCGTCCAACGTCACGCGCGGCGATCGGACACCGTCGAAGCGCCGGCCCGCGATCTCCATCGTGCCGCTGTCCGGGCGCTGCACCCCCGCCAGGATCTTGACGAGGGTGCTCTTGCCCGAGCCGTTCTCACCGACGACCGCGTGGACGTCTCCGGCCCGCGCCGAGAACGTGCACTCGCGCAGCGCCTGCGTGCGCCCGAACGCCTTCGCGAGGCCGTCGACCGCGAGGACGACCTCGCCCTGCCCGGCGGTCGCCTGGGCGGCCGCCGGCAGGGAGGGCTCCTCTGAGGTCGCCATCACGATGCTGCTGGGACGTCCGCTAGCTGCCCGACTTGGCGAAGAACTGATCGAGGTAGTCCGGGCCGAGCAACGCCCCGTCCGGCCCCGGCGCGTATGCGATCGGCGTCGTGAGCTTCCAGGTCGGGTCGACCCAGTCGCTCAGGTTCTCGTCCGTGATCATGATCGGCGTCTGGAGAATGTCGGTCATCGTCACGCCGCGTCCGGCAAACAGGCCGAGGGCGACGTTGAAGGCCGCCTCCGCCATCTGCGCGGGCGGCTGTCCGAGGGCGACGCCCTTGTACTTGTCCTTGTTCTGGTTCCAGAAGGCCAGGGCGCCCGGCGTGGCGCCGGCGTCGGCGATCGGCGGGACCTTGCGGCCCGTCTGCTGGAAGGCCTGGATGATGCCGGTGGCCATGCCGCCGACCTGGACCGCGCCGTCCACGTTGCCGGGGTGCGCCGCGAGGAACTGCAGTGTCTGCGCCTTGCCCACGGCAGGCTGGAACTGGCCGACCGGCCTCCCCGCGACCTTGATGCCGGAGCAGCCCTTGAACACTGTGTCCGCGCCCTTCAGGACCACGTCGCTGGCCGGGACGCCGGGGATGCCCTGCATCTCGAGCACGTTGCCCTTGTCCCCCATGATCTTGACCAGGCCCTGCCCGAGCGAGGCGCCGTCGATGGGCAGGTTGCCCTGCATGCCGATGACGTACTGATTGGCGGAGGGGTTCAGCGGAGTGAGCACCGGGATGCCGGCCTTGCCGGCCGCCTCGAGCACCGGCGCGTCGGCCGCCGGCGAGAGCTGCAGGACGACGAGCGCGTCGTACTTCTGGCGGATCGCCTGGCGGATCTGCTGGATCTGCGTCTGGACGTTGTTGTTGGAGTCCTGTGTCGTGACCTTGGTGATCACGTCCGAGCTCTTCTTGAGCTCGTCGAACTTCTTCACCATGTCCTGGATGAACGGGGTGCTGATGTTCCCCGGCGAGAAGTAGATCGAGTAGGGCTTGGACTTCGACGGCTTCCAGTCGGCCCAGGCGCTCTTGTGCACCGGCTGCGGGAAGAGGTTGTAGGCCGCCTGGACGTCCTTGGGCAGCTTGGCGAGGACGCCATCCGGGTCCTCCGGCATCTGCTGCGGGACGCTGCCGCAGCCCGTGGTCGGCGCGGCCGTGCTGGCCTCGTTGGACGTGCTCGTCGTGCTCGCCGCACCGCCGCCCGAGGTGCCGGTGTCGGCGCTCCCCGAGTCGTCGTTCGAGCTTCCGCAGGCCACGAAGGCCATGGCGGCGACCAGCATCACCAGCAGGGCGATGGCCCTCTTGATTCTCATCTCTCCCCCTCCTCAGCAGCCGGGTGCCACCGCCGCTCTGCCTGCGGAGGCCCAGATACGGTGCACTTGGCAGCAATGTATCCACATGCGTAAGATCGCGTCAAGACGCATCTGGGACCCAAACAGGTGTCTGGGCTCCGAATATTGCGATGCGTTCGCGGAGCCGTGGCAACGGATTCCGGGAGGGGGAGGGCTATGGTTCACGCGGTGCAAGAGCCTGGATTCGCGAGGTAATCGGGATGCCGGTCACCGTCGCCCTCATCCGCGACAGGCTCCGAGACGCGATCCTCATGGGCGAGCTGTCACCCGGCGAACGGGCGACGCAGGTGAGCCTCGCCGACCGGTTCGGCGTCAGTCGGACGCCCATGCGCGAGGCGCTGCGGATGCTCGAGCTCGAGGGATTGGTCCTGCGCGAGAGCAACGGCCGCTTCCGCATCAGCCCGCTGTCCGGGCCCCAGATCGAGGATCTCGCCGTGATGCGGATCAACCTCGAGGTCGTGGCGATCAACCTCACCGTGCCCCGGTTCGGCAACGCCGACCACGCGAAGCTCGAGGGCTGGCTCGCGCAGATCGAGCGCTACGCGATGTTGGACGACTGGGTCGGCATCGAGGTGCCGCACCGGGAGTTCCACCGGATGCTCGTCAGCGGGGCCGGCGACCGGATCACGGCGCTGCTCGGGACGTTGTGGGACCACGCTTCTCGGTACCGCACGCTGGCGTTCCAGGCGCTACGGGGCAACTTCGCGCCCTGGGAGACGAGCCGCGCGGAGCACCGGGCGATCGTCGATGCGTTCGAGGCGTACGACGCGCCGACCGCCGCGAGCTGGGCGGCGACTCAGGTCGCGCGGACCGCCATCGTCGTCGCGCGCGAGATCGACCCCGACCATCCCGCGACGCGTGTCCACAGCGTGTTGGAGCGCCACACGGGGCGCCCGACGCTGCCCGAAGAGCCCGTTCACGACCATGGTCTCGCTGAGCGCTGACGGGAACGGCGACGGGCGGGGCCGCGGCGCCGTCACGGAGCTGCGCGACCGGTTGCGGACGGCGATCGTCACGGGCGAGATCCCGGCGAGCGCGGCGCGGACGCAGTCCCAGTTGGCTGCTTCGTTGGGTGTTTCTCGGACGCCGTTGCGCGAGGCGCTCCGGATGTTGGAACTGGAGCACCTGATCATCCGCGAGCCGAACGGGCGCTTCCGCGCGGCCGATCTCACGGCCGACGAGATCGAGCAGCTGGGGGTCATGCGCGTGACGCTGGAGGCGGCGGCGGTGCGTCTGACCGTGCCGGAGCTGACGGTGGACGACCACGCCGTGCTGGAAGGACTACACGCGGAGTCGCAGCTGCTGGCCGAGATCGGCGAGTGGCACGACTTCGACCGCGCGCACCGGAAGTTCCACATGCTGCTTGACGGGCTCGGCCGGCGCGATGCATGCGGAGCAGCTGGGGCGGCTGTGGGAGCAGGAGACGCGGTACCGGCGGGCCTTTGAGCACCTGGCTGATGCGGATGGGCGGGATGCGGTGAGCCAGGCGGAGCATCGGCGGATTCTTGATGCTGCTGAGGCTCGGGATGCTGAGGCGGCGGCTCGGTTGATGGCGGCGCATCATGCGCGGGCGGTGCGGGCTATTGGGGGGAGCCTTGATCCCTCGTATGCGATGGATCGGTTGGCGGTGGCGGTGGAGATTGAGGAGGGTCGGCGGGGGGTTCGGAGGTAGGGCGTGGATGCAGCGGCATGGCCGGCAGCTCACGTGGCCCTGGCAATGCCCGATTGGAGATCGTCGGTGATGAAGAAGCGACGCCGCTTCGCATGCCGCTGGCGCCTTGTGTTACCGCCGACTGCCTCCTGTCGTGTTTCGACCTGATATCGCTTGCGAGGACATTCGGGCCGCGTTCGCAAGCCCGTCGAGCGGTTGCGGGGAGAGTGAAGCGTGCGACGCGTCGTGATGCGCAGAATTGCCGCCCAGGAGAAGTCCGCGCGCGAAGGTGCGCGAGAGTGGCGGCCTGGCGACCGGAGTATGCCTCCGTGCCCGCGACGTCCCCGAGGCTTTCGTTCGCCGTCCGCCCGATGAGCGCGACCGAGCCGGGCCCACGGGACCACCTGGTGACGCGAAGGCTGTCGCGAGGGCTGGAGGGCCTGGCCCCGGAGGTGATCGAAGAAGTGCCTTTGGACGCCGCGGAGGCGCCCGAACGCCTCGCCCGGCATGCGATGGACGAGTTGCGGCGCGAACTCGCCGGTAGCGAAGAATCCGCTGACGAGCAGGCGGCACGGGTCAACGCTGTGCTCGGCAACGCCACGACTGACAACACCGACGCTGAGGTTCTCTTGCCGGCGCGACTTCTCCGAGGCGTCAAGAGAAGGTCGCCGCTCGGCGACGTCGCTGCCGCTTCCGCCGCTGCCGGCGACGCCGTTCAGCCAGAGCGATCTGCTCGTCAACGCCGAGGGCCAGCCGAACATCGGCTCCGAGCTGCGCGCCGAGCTCGCGACGCGCGGATTCGGTCGATCTGATCTGCGCGTTCGTCATCTGGTCCGGCGTGCGGCACCTGCGCGACGCGCTCGCCGCGGTGTCAGGCTCGCGGCGGCCGCATCCGCGTGATCACGACGACGTACATGGGCGCGACCGAGAAGCGAGCGGTCGACGAGCTGTTCGCGCTCGGCGCGGAGGTCCGGGTCGCGTTCGACGCGCGGACGACGAAGCTGCACGCCAAGGCGTGGCTGCTCGAGCGCGGCTCCGGGCTGACGCACCGCGTTCGTCGGCTCGTCGAACCTCTCGCACACGGCGCTGTTCGACGGGCTGGAGTGGAACGTCCGGCTGTCGTCGATGGACGCCGCGCACGTCATCGATCGCGTGCGGATGACGTTCGAGAGCCACTGGGCGTCCGAGCACTTCGAGCCGTACGACCCGGCGATCAACGGCGAGGAGCTCGAGCGGGCGCTTGCGCGAGCACGACCGCCGCTCGCTGGGCGAGACGTCGACGATCTCGTTCGCCAATCTCGACGTGCGCGCCGTACCCGCACCAGCAGCGAATGCTCGACGCGCTGACGATCGAGCGCGAGCGCCACGATCGCCACCGCAACCTCGTCGTCGCGGCGACCGGAACCGGCAAGACCGTCGTCGCGGCGCTCGACTACCGGCAGCTGCTCGAGCGCACGGCCAGCGACCTCTCGCTGCTGTTCGTCGCCCACCGCGAGGAGATCCTGCGCCAGTCGCTTGCGACCTATCGCGCGGTGCTGCGCGACGGGGCCTTCGGCGAGATCCACGGCGGCGGCCGGATCGCCGCAGGGCCGCCACGTCTTCGCGATGGTCCAGTCGCTCAGCGAGGAGCGGCTCGAGCAGATCGAGCCCGACGCGTTCGACGTCGTCGTCGTCGACGAGTTCCATCACGCCGCGGCCGACGACCTACGACCGGCTCCTCAACCACCTGCAGCCCGCGGGAGCTGCTCGGCCTGACCGCGACGCCTGAGCGGCTGGACGGCCAGGACGTCACGGAGTGGTTCGACCACCGGATCGCCGTCGAGCTGCGGCTCTGGGAGGCGATCGACCAGGGCTTCCTCGTCCCGTTCCAGTACTTCGGCGTCGCCGACGGCACCGACCTGCGCCAGCTCGCCGTGGCGCCGCGGCGGCTACGCGCCCGAGGAGCTCAGCAACCTGCTCACCAACGACGACCTGCGCGTGGCGAAGCTGCTCGAGGCGATTCGGCGCATCGTGCTCGACCCGGGCCGATGCGCGCGCTCGGCTTCTGCGTCTCGAAGGAGCACGCGCACTACATGGCGCGCAAGTTCACCGAGGCCGGGCCTGCAGAGCGTCGCGCTGACCGGCGACGACGCGCCCGACGTCGCGACCGCGGCGCTCAGCGAGCTGCAGGCGGGGCGGCTGCGGTGCGTGTTCTCCGTCGAGGTGCTCGGCGAGGGCGTCGACGTTCCCGACGTCGACTGCGTGCTGCTGCTGCGCCCGACCGCGTCGGCGACGGTGTTCACGCAGCAGCTCGGCCGCGGCCTGCGCCGCGCGGAGGGCAAGAGCCACCTGACCGTGATCGACCTGATCGGCCAGCACCGCCGCGAGTTCCGCTTCGAGGATCGACTGCAGGGCGATCCTCGACGCGCGACGCGGCCCGATTCGTCGAGCAGGTCGAGGCGGACTTCCCGTTCCTGCCCGCCGGCTGCACCGTCGACCTCGATCGCCAGAGCCGCGAGATCGTCCTCGACAACCTCGAGGCGCCGTCCGCCGCTCGCGCTGGACGACGCTCGTCGCCGATCTCCGCGCGCGAGCCGACGACATCGGCTCTGGCGAGTTCCTCGAGCGCCACGACCACCGGCTCGAAGACGTCTACCGCGGCGGCGCAGCTGGACGCAGCTCCGCCGCGACGCCGGCCGACCCACACCGCGCGCGACCGACGCCGAGCTCGAAGCGCGAACGCTCAGGGCGCTCGGCCGGCTCACCCACGTCGACGACCCCGAGCGCGTCGCGTTCTACGACGATCTCTGAGCCGCAGCGCAGCCGCCGCGTGACGCGAGCTCGACGAGCGGCAGCAGCGGCTGCTGACGATGCTCGCGTGGGGCTCGGGTCCGGCGGCCGCGCGCTACGATCGCTCGACGAGTTCTTCGCCGCGCTCTGGCAGGAGCCGGCCGTCCGCGAAGAGCTCGTCGAGCTCCTCGACGTCGCTCGACGCGCGGTCGACGCACGCGTGCGACGCCCTCGGTTCTGCCGCCCGAGGTCCCGCTGACGCTCCACGCGCGCTACTCGCGGCAGGAGGTCGTCGCGGCGCTCGGGTTCGGCGACGGCGTCAAGCCGAAGGTGACCCAGGGCGGAATTCTCTGGGTGCCGCAGGCGCAGAAGCGACGTCTTCTTCGTCGACCTCCACAAGGCGGAGCGCGACTACTCGCCGACGACGATGTATCACGACTACGCGATCAACCGCGAGCTCTTCCACTGGGAGTCGCAGTCGCGTCAGACCCCGCGGCAGCCGACCGTGCAGCGCTACATCGACCACGAGGCGCGAGGGATCACGCGTGCTGCTGTTCGTGCGCGAGCGGAAGACGTTCGAGCTCGGGACCCGGCCCTTCACGTTCCTCGGGCCGGTCGAGCTACGTCGACCACCGCGGCGAGCGGCCCGTCGCGTTCACCTGGCGGCTCCGGCACCGATGCCCGAGGAGCTGTTCGAGGTCGCGCGAAGCGTCGCCGCTGCCTAACTGCGGAGCCGTCGTGGGCCGCCGCTGGCTAGCCGCTCAGCGTCCTCCCAGCCCCCACTAACCGCCGCCTTAGCGCCCACGGACCCAGCACTTACTGAGTGCCCACATAGTCGTCGTCACGATGACGAAGAGACGATTGCTTCCCCCTGCCGCGCTCGCCCTCGCGACCGCTGCGTGTGTCGCGGTGCCTGGCGCCGCGGTTGCGGCCACTCCCGCCGCCAACGCCGAACCCAGCTCCAACTGGGCCGGCTACGCCGCCTCCGGCGCGCAGTTCTCCAAGGTCTCCGGGTCCTGGACCCAGCCGACCGCCAGCTGCGACTCCGGGTCCGGTGATGCCGCCTTCTGGATCGGCATCGGCGGCGCCTCGCAGGGCTCCAACGCCCTCGAGCAGACCGGCACCGAGGTCAACTGCGACACCGGCACCCCGACCTACTCCGCCTGGTACGAGCTCGTTCCTGCCGCGCCCGTGACGATCGACATGGCCGTCAACGCCGGCGACAAGATCTCCTCGACCGTCGGCGTCGACGGCAACAACGTCTCGATCCACCTCAAGAACGAGACCACCGGCAAGACCTTCGACAAGACGCTCCAGATGGACAACCCCGACACCTCGTCGGCCGAGTGGATCGCCGAGGCTCCCTCCGCGTGCCAGGGCGGCACGTCGGGCAACTGCCAGCCCGTCCCGCTCGCCGACTTCGCCAGCGTCGACTTCACGAAGGCGTCCGCGACCGCTGACGGGCACACCGGCTCGATCTCGGACTTCAACGCCACCGCGATGCAGCTGCAGCCCGGCATGGGCGGCGGCTTCGGCGGCGGGCAGTTCGGGGACAGCTTCGGCGACGGCTCCACCGACAGCACCTCGACCGCGAGCGCGGTCCCGTCGACCCTCACGAGCGACGGCGCCGGCTTCACCGTCGCCTGGCAGGGCGACGACCAGCAGGAGACCACGACGCCCGACCCGACCACCGTCCACGCCAGACGGCCCCGGCTACGGCAGGACCCGGCTACGGCCAGGACCCGGGCTACGGCCAGGACCCGGGCTACGGCCAGGACCCCGGCTACGGCCAGGACCCGTTCGGCGGCACCTGGGGCTCACAGGGCACCTGGGGCAGCGACGGCTCCAGCTGGTAGCCACCCCCGGGGCGCCGCCGGCTGCGGCGCCCCGGGGCCCGATCGCTAGCGGGCGGGCATCCCCACACGCCCGCTGTGCCCGTGCTCGCGACCGCCGTGGCGCGCATGGCGGTTCTGCCCGATCATCGGCCCCGGCTGATACGCGACGAACGCCGAGTCGCCGAGCCCGAGCCCAGCGGCGCTGGCGTTCAACGCCTCCGGCGTCGCCAGCGATCCCCACCCTCCGCTCTCGACGCGCTGCTGCACCGCAAGCACGCCGGCGACCAGCTCGGCCGGCGTGAAGTTGCAGTGGATCGCCCGCGAGACGTAGGTCTGGCGCAGCAGCTCGCCGGCGCCCGCCCGGGCCACCTTGCGCCCGTACTGGTTCTCGCCCGTCACCGGGACGAGGTTGTCGCCGATCGTGTGCATCGTCAGCGTCGGGACCTGCAGGCGCCCGGTCGGGTCCGAGTAGCGCCTCGACCAGGCCACCGCGGCCGGATCGGCTGTGATGTCGGCGTCCTTCGTCAGCGTGGCCAGGTCGGCGGACAGGTCCAGCCCGGCCTTGGCGTAGAGCGCCTCGACCGTGGACAGGTAGGGCGAGCGGCGCAGCTCACGGGCGAAGTCCACGCCCTTCGTCCACGAGGAGTTGCCGCCCGCGGCGAGCTCGATCTGCTGCCGGCCGGTGACCGTGAACGGGATGATGGGGAACGCCGGGAAGCCGAACTCGGCGCCGTACTGCCCGGCCTCGACGGCGTCGGGATCGGCCGGATCAGGCGGCGCCGGAGCCGTCGGCGCCCACGAGGTGGTGTTCAGGAACGCCATCGCCAGCGCGAGGCGCGCGCGCCCCTCCGGCGTCGTCTGCGCCTGCACGCCGATCGCCTGCAGCTGGCCGGCCGCGGCGGCGGCCTCGGCCTGGTCGGCGTAGCGGACGAGCTTGATGGACTGGTCGGGCGCGAGCAGCCGGCTCATCGCGTACTCGCCGTCGAGCTGGTAGTTCGACAGGTTGGTCCCGCCGTAGACGATGCCGCACGTGCTCAGCGCGCCGTCGATGCGCCCGTTGCCCTGCTCGGCCTCGAGCGAGCTGACCAGGCCGCCCATCGACGTGCCGACCGCGAGGACGTGGTCGGGCTTGCCCGGCAGGACCGTCTTCTCGACCTGTGCGAGCGTCTCGAACTGCTCGTCGACCGCCGTCCCGAGCACCCACAGCGAACCGCTCGGCGGGCCCAACCCGGACCCGGCGAGCGCATAGCCGCGCGCGAGCAGGGCGGCCTTCGTGTCGTCGTCGGGCGCGTTCGCCGGGTTGGTGGTGCCGTAGCCGTGGCTGTACAGGAGCAGCGTGCCGTTCCAGTTCGCGGGCAGGTCGGCGACCCACGAACCGCCATCGCTCGTACTGCCCGTGTAGTTGCCGGGGGGCGCGGCGTGCGCAGACGCGGCGCCCAGCAACAGGGATCCGGTGGCGGCGAGCGCGGCCGCGACCATCCAGGCGCGGCGACGCAGGGACGCGATGCAACCCATGACCTCTCCTCTCGTCGGCGCCCCCCGCAGGGCGCAGAGCAAGTTCGGACGCCTTATACCACCAGGGGACCGGCGGTCGAAGTCAGCCGCGCCGCGCGAGCACCGCGGCGGCCACGAGCGCCGCGACCCCCCACACACCGAGCGCCACGAGCTGCCCGCTGAACTGGTGCTCGCCGAGCCAGGGGTCGGTGATCGCGAGGATCGGCGACGGCAGCGCCGACGCGATGTCACCCATCGGACCCGTCATGACGCCCCGCGGCGGCCCACCGCCACCGAGCAGGTAGAGCGGGAAGAACGCCAGCAGCCCCACGGCCTGCGCGGCCCGCGCCGACGGCACCGCCAGCCCGACGACGACGCCGAGCAGCAGCAGGCACACGACGCCCACGAGGGCGCCGACGACCGTCTGCCAGCCGTAGACGACAGACGGGATGCCGTACGTGAACGACGCCAGCGCCAGCACGAGCACCGCGCCGACCACGACGAGCCCGAGCGTGACGAGCGCCTGCGCCGCCACGACCCGCCACGCCGGCACCCCGAACGCCTCGAAGCGCCGCAGCACCCCGCGCTCCCGGTACGACGCCAGCGACACCGGCAGCCCCACGAGACAGAGGGCGATGACGGGGACTCCCAGCGACGCGACGACGTAGTAGTCGTCCGGTCGCACGTTCCCGAACCCGTCGTCGGGCTGGTCGCCGAACACCCCCGCGAGCACGACCATGCAGAACACGGGGAAGACGAACGCGAAGACCAGCACGGTCCAGTCCCGCGCCAGCAGTCGAGCCTCGAGGAGAGCAAGCCGGCTCATCACAGACCTCCATCCAGCATCGCCACGACCGAGTCCTCGAGCGTCGGCCGGACGACGGTGAAGTCGTCGGGCTCCACGCCACGACGCGCCAGCTCCGCCGCCACGAGCACGACCGAGCGCGGCTCGCCGCTGACGGCGGCGGCGCGCCCGTCGAACCGCACCTCGACCACACCCGGCACCCGCTCGAGCCCCTCCAACGCGGAGGCAGACGACGACGAGAACCGCATCGCCACCGGCCCGCCGAACCCGACCAGCTCCGACGGCGCGCCCCACGCCACCACGACTCCGTCGCTCATCACCGCAACGCGGTCGCAGAGCCGCTCGGCCTCGTCCATGTCGTGGGTGACGAGCACGACCGTCGCACCCTGGTCGCGGGCCTGCTCGACGAGCGTCCACGTGTCGCGGCGCGCGGCCGGATCGAGGCCCTGCGTCAGCTCGTCCAGGAACACGAGGCGAGGCCGGTTGACCAGCGCCAGCGCCAGGAACAGCCGCTGCCGCTGCCCGCCGCTCAACGTCCCGAACGCCTGCCGCAGCATCCCGTCGAGGCCCCACACGGAGGCCAACGAACGCCAGTCGACCACGTCGCCCGGCGAGCCCCGCGAACAGCTGCAGCGCCTCACCGACGCGCAGCCGGTCCGGCAGCGCCGACGTCTGCAGCTGCGCGCCGATCAGCGGCCGCAGCTCCGACCGCGAGCGCGCAGGGTCGAGCCCCAGCACCCGCACCGTCCCGGAGTCGAAGGAGCGCAGCCCCTGCACCACCTCGACGGTCGTCGTCTTGCCCGCACCGTTGCGCCCGGCGATCCCGAAGATCTCGCCCTCGGCGACGCTGAAGTCCACGCCGCGAAGCACCGGCCGGCCGTCGTAGTCCTTGCGGAGGTCCGAGACCTCGATCGCTGTGCCGTCCATGCCGCAGAACACTGCGGCCGCGACGACGCAGAAGCACATCGCCCCACGGGCCCGACAACGACTCAGCCCGCGGGATGAGCCCCCGGCGTCACGACCCCGTGGTCGTAGGCGAAGACGATCGCCGCCGGCCGGTCGCGCACGCCGAGCTTCATGAAGATCGACCCGACGTGGGTCTTCACCGTCGCCTCGGCGACGAACAGCTCGCCCGCGATCTCCGCGTTCGTCGCGCCCCGCGCCATCAGCCGCAGGACGTCGTGCTCGCGGTCGGTCAGGTCGTCGATCCGCGCGACCTCCCGCGCCGCGGGCGCGACGAGCCGCCGGTACTGCGCCAGCACCCGCGGCGCGACCGCCTGGTCGAACCACGCCCCGCCACCGGCGACCGCACGGGCGGCGGCGATGAGGTCCTCGGCCGAGGAGTCCTTCAGCACGAACCCCGCGGCGCCCGCCTCCAGCGCGCCCCAGAGCACCTCGTCCTCGCCGAACGTCGTCAGGACGAGCACGGGCACGGCGCCGCCCAGCGACCGCGTCGCCTCGATCCCGTCCATCCGCGGCATGCGGATGTCCATCAACACGACGTCGAGCGACAACCCGGGCAGCTCGATCCACGGCCTCGACGCCGTCGCCGCACTCCGCGACGACCTCGAACCCGTCCTCCGGCGACAGGATCCGCGCGACGCCCGCGCGCACGATCGCCTGGTCGTCGACGAGACCGACGCGGATCACGCGGGCGCCTCCACGGGCAGACGGCACGTCACGCGCCAGCCGCCGGGCATCGGTCCGGCCTCGAGGTCGCCGCCCAGCGCGGCGGCGCGCTCGCGCATGCCGACCAGCCCGTAGCCGGTGCCGCCGGCATCACCGGCGAGCTGGCCGGTCGTCACCGCATCGAGCAGCACCAGACCGCCGTCCCGCGTGACGCCGAGGACCGTGTGCGCGCGAGGTGCATGCCGCGCCGCGTTCGCCAGCGCCTCCTGCGCGATCCGATAGACGGCGACGCCGACGCCGGGATCGACGCCGCTCAGATCCCCGCGCACCCGCAGCTCCACGGCCAGCCCGCCGGCACGCGCGTTGTCGACGAGGGCGGAGATGTCGCGCGTCGTCGGCACCGGCGCGGCGACGCCCTCGTCGTCGCGCAGGAACGTCAGCGTCTGGCGCAGCTCGCGCATGCTCTGGCGCCCCTGCTCCTCGGCCGCGCGCAGCGCCTCCTCGGCGGCATCGGGATCGCGCCGCAGCACGTGCCGCGCACCGGTCACGTGCAGCATCATCGCCGCGAGGCCGTGGCCGACGAGGTCGTGCACGTCGCGCGCGATCTCCCGCCGCTGCGCGACGAGCGCCTGCTCGGCCAGCTCCTGGCGCGTCGCGTCGAGCTGCTCGGCGAGCTCCATCTGCCGCCGCACCGCACGCGAGACGACCCACGGGAACGCGATCCCCAGCAGCCACACGCCGCCGAGATCGGCGTCCGCAGGCTCGGTGAGCCACACGATCACCGGACCCGCGAGCGTCAGCAGCCCGAGCGGCAGCGACACGCGCAGCGGCGCGACCCACGCGCCGACGACGAACGCCAGCACGGACAGCTCGAACAGCAGCGGCTCGAGCTGCCCCGGGCGGACCGCGACGACGACCGACGCCACCACCACGACCGCCACGCCGACGATCGGCACCCGCGGCACCCACGCCCACGCGGCGAAGGCGATCACCGGGACCGCGGCCAGGACCGTCGCGCCCGTGGAGCCCGGGGTCGGCGACCACCGCCACGACCGCGACGACGAGCGCCAGCGGCGGGACGAGGCGGCGGACCTCGTCCTGTCCGGGGTGCTGCGTCACGGCCACGCCCGGACCGTACCCAGCGACCGATCGGACGGCATCCCCCCACGGTCGCGCCCGCGGGTCCACCCTGGGGTGGAACCTGGCACCGTTCGCGGCATGCGCACGCTCATCGCCTACGACGGCTCCCCGGAGGGGCAGGGACTCCTCGCCGCCGTCCCGACGCTCTTCCCCGCGAGCACCGCTCGGGTGCTGACGATCTACGAGGGGCCGCTGGAGATGGAGATCTCGCTCGCGTCCGCGGGCGGCGTCGGGTATCTCGGGCTCAACGACGAGGCGTGGGAGAGCTTCGAGCGCACGTCGCGCGACGACGGACTGGCCGCCGCGCAGGAGGCGAGCGCCGCGCTCATCGCCGCCGGCCTGACGGCGGACGCCGCGGCCGAGCGCTCACGGGCCGGAGCGAACACCGTCACCCGGATCCTCGAGACGGCGGAGGAGTGGGACGCCGACGTCATCGCGACCGGCACACGGGGACGCGGCGGCGTCAAGCGCGCGCTGCTCGGGTCCACGTCGACGGCGCTCCTGCACCGCGCCGACCGGCCGCTGCTCGTCGTGCCGCGCGACGCGGCGCCGGGTGGCGGCCCGGCCATCGTCGCCTACGACGGCTCCCCCGCCGCGCGCGCCGCCGTCGAGGTGACCGCCCGCGGCGTGGGGGACAGGGAGGTGCTCGTCGTCAACGTGTGGGACTCCCCCGACTACGCCGTCGGTGTGATGGCGAGCGCGGGCGGATCGGTGGATGTCGCACCGAAGCTCAGCCGCTGGATGACCGATCAGGCGGCCGACCTCGCGGCCGAGGGCGCCGACATCGCGCGAGCCGCGGGCGCGACGGCGCGCGCGCACGCCGAGCAGGTCACCGGCTCGTTGCACCAGGGAGTGCTCGACGTCGCCGAGCGTGAGGGCGCTGCGCTCGTGGTGTCCGGGTCGCGCGGGCGCGGCGGCGTGACGTCCGCGTTGCTCGGATCGGTCTCCTCCGGACTCGTGCACGGCGCCCACCTGCCGACGATGGTGGTCCCGGGACCCACCGAGGAGTAGCCAACCTGCCGGGTCTCGGTCTGCGCTTGCCGCACAGCGGCCTTTCCAAGATGCTCCAACCGCACATGGGGGACGAGCAGCCGCAGAGCGAGGAGTTCGTCGTCGGTGACTCGTTCGCCCGCGTCCTGACCGAGACGACGCAGTCGCTCGTCTGCGTGTACGACCGCGACGGCCGGATCCTGCTCTTCAACGAGGCGTGCGAGCGGGCGACCGGGTTCACGCGCGACGAGGTCATCGGGCGCAACGCCCGGGACGTCGTCATCCCGCCCGAGGAGCGCGACGCGTTCGGCGAGTTCCTGGCCTACGTCTGGACCGCGCGGACGTCGAGCCCGCAGGTCGGCCACTGGATGACGAAGGACGGCGGACGCCGCCTGATCGCCTGGTCGAACCGGCCGATGGCCGCCGACGCGGGAGCCCAGGAGTCGCTCGTGACGACCGGGATCGATCTGACCGACCGCGCGCCGCGCCACGAATCGGGCGAGCGGGCGCTGCCGGTCGAGCCGGGCGCCAAGCTGGCGGAGATCAGCCGGCTGGCCGCCGAGCAGCGATCCCTGCGCCGCGTGGCGACGCTCGTCGCCTCCGAGGTGTCGCCGGAGCGGGTCTTCATGGCGGTCTCGGAGGAGTGCGCGCGGGTGCTGGAGGTCAACGCGTCCGTCGTCGTGCGCTACGAGGGCGACGGCTCGGCGACGATCGTCGGGCGCCACAACCGCGACGGCATCGACGTCTTCCAGCTCGGGGCGGTCCTGGCGGCGGAGATCCACTCCGCGCTCGGGCGCGTGCGCGAGTCCGAGACGCCCGCGCGCGTGGACGACTGGGGTGTGCTCTCCGGGCAGACCGCCGAAGCGATGTTCCGTGGCGGCTACCGCTCGACGGCGGCCGCGCCGATCGTCGTGCTCGGTGCGCTGTGGGGTGCCGTCGCGATCGGCAGCGAGGACCCGCTGCCGCCGGAGACTGAGAACCGCCTCGGCGCGTTCTGCGAGATGGTGTCGCTGGCGGTCGCGAGCGCGCAGGCGCGCGAGGACCTCATCGCCTCGCGCGCGCGTCTCGTGCTCGTGGGCGACGAGCAGCGCAGGCGGCTGGAGCGCAACCTCCACGACGGTGCGCAGCAGAGCCTCGTGTCGGTGGCGCTGAAGCTGCGTCTCGCGCGTGCGCGCGTGGAGCAGGACCCCGACGCCGCGACGCTGCTGCTCGAGGACGCGATGCGCGAGCTCGACACGGGCCTGGAGGAGCTGCGCGAGATCGCCCGCGGCATCCACCCGGCGATCCTCAGCGAACGCGGGCTGCGGCCCGCGCTGGAGGCGCTCACCGAGCGGCTGCTGCTGCCGGTGGAGCTGGACATCCCCGACCAGCGCATGCCGCAGCACAGCGAGGCGACGGCGTACTACATCGTCTCCGAGGCGCTGACGAACGTCTCACGCCATGCCGCTGCGACCAGCGCGCACGTGTCGGTGCGGCGCGAGGGCGGGATGCTGCGCTGCGAGGTGTCCGACGACGGGCGCGGGGGCGCCGATCCCAACAGCGGGACCGGGATCCTCGGGCTGCGCGATCGCGCTGAGGCGGCGGGCGGGACGCTGAGCGTGGTGAGCCCGCCGGGCCGCGGGACGGTCGTCGCAGCAGCGGTACCGCTCTGACGCAGATTCGTCACATTCCGCGCGCCACGTGCAACGCGCCGCCTGGGAGCTTGCTCCCATGCACCCCACCACACGTCACCACAGCGCCGAGCGGGCCTTCCGCCGGCTGATCGCCGACGGCGAGTTCGCCGAGCCCGACGAGGTCGAGTACACCGAGACGACGGTCGTCTTCCTGTGGCACGCGAGCAAGCTCGCGGTCGTCGTCGACCTCGACGAGCCGCTGGCCGAGGCGGCCTGATGGTCAGGAGCCGAACATCTGGTGCCGGACCCCCGCAGCGATGGGTATCGGATGCTCGCGCTCGTCCATCCGAGCGGGGAAGGCACGACGCTTCCCCATGGCGAGCACGGCGGCCCGGGCCGACCCTCCCCGGCCCGGGCCGCAGAGTTCTCGGTGGTCCTAGGCGGCCTGCAGGAGCGTCCGGTCGAGCGCGCGCACCGAGGGCACGCCGAGCAGCATGAGGATGGTGCGCATCTCCTCGCGCAGCAGCGCGTGCATGCGCTCGACGCCGGCCTGGCCGCCGGCGGCGAGCGCCACAGCGGCCAGGCGGCCGACGACGACCACGTCCGCGCCGAGCGCGAGCGCGGTCACGACGTCGGCACCGCGGCGGATGCCGCTGTCGAGGGCCACGCGAGCGCGGCCCTCGACAGCGGCGACGACCTCGGGGAGCTGGGTCAGAGCAGCCGGCGCGCGATCGAGCTGACGGCCGCCGTGGGTCGAGACGATCACGGCGGAGGCGCCGGCGGCGACCGCCGCACGCGCGTCTTCGGCCGTGAGGATGCCCTTCGCCATCCACGGCAGGCGCGTCTGCGCGCAGACCGCTGCGAGCTCGTCCCAGCTCCACACCCGGTCGTCACGTCTGAACAGCTGGCCGAACACGTCCTCGTAGGCGACCGGTCCACCCATCGGGTAGTTGCCGCCGATCTCGTCCGGCCCGAGCGAGAACCCGTTGCGCATGTTGCGCTCCCGCCAGCCGGCGGTCGGGCAGTCGCAGGTGAAGCACAGCGCCGTGTACCCCGCGGCCTCGGCCCGGCGGATCGCGTGCAGCACGTGCTCCGGTCGGCCCATGGGGTGCAGCTGGAAGATGCGGGCAGCCTCGGGCGCCGCGTCGGCGACCTCCTCGAGGCTCCAGGTCGACGCCTCGGGCACGATCGACGCGACGCCGGCGGCGGCGTTCCCGCGGGCGACCGCGAGATGGCCCTCGTCGTGGAAGAGGCCCTCCGCGCCGAACGGCGCGGTGAGGACAGGGTGCGCCAGGTCGACGCCGAGGAACGATGTGCGCAGATCCGGCGGCGCGTGGCCGCCCATCACGCGCGGTCGCAGCCGCCAGCCGGAGAACGCGGAGCAGTTCTCCCGCAGCGTCGTCTCGTCGCCGCTGCCGCCGACGAGGAAGTCCCACACGTCGTCGGGGAGGCGCTGGCGCGCGGTGTCCCAGAGGTCGGCGAGGGTCGCCCAGGTCTGGGTCCGCGTGGTGCCGGGCCAGTGTTCATCCGTGAACATGGGGAGGACCGTACGGACGCCGCGCGTTGCGGGGAATGGACCACGGGTCGGAACGCCGCAGGCCACCCGGTCGTTCTAGAACACGCCCGCTCAGCGGTTGAAGGCCCGCTTCGCCACCGCGTCGAGCACCTTCGACGGCGCCTGCCCGAGCAGCTCCACGATGCGGCTGCCGCCGCCCGTGTGCAGGACCTCGTCGTCGTCCTCGATCGCCTTGACGATGCGGTCCGCCCAGCTGTGCGCGTCCTGGCGCTCCCAGCGGTCGGGGTCCATGTGCGCGCGCAGCTGCTCGTCGGCGAGCTCGAGCATCTCGGTGTCCATGCCGCCGGTGTCGAGCTGGAGCACGGAGACGTTCGTCTCGTCGAGCTCGCGCCGCAGCGACTCGGAGAACGCCGCGATGGCCGCCTTCGTCGCCGAGTAGGTGCTGATGGCGGGGAACTGCAGCTGGGAGACGATGCTCGCCTGGTTGACGATCTTCGCCTCGGGCCGGCGCTGGAGGTCCGGCAGCAGCTCGTGCGTGAGGTGCATGACGCCCAGGACGTTCACCTGCACCATCGCGTAGATCTCGTCGAGCGGCTGGTTCTCGAGCAGCCCGCCGACGAAGAGCCCGGCGTTGTTGACGAGCACGTCGATCCGCGGGCGCTCGTCGCCGAGGGCGGCGAGGCCGGCGTCGATGGTCTCGCGCGAGCCGAGGTCGAGCTCGACGACGCGGGCGTCGCCGCCGATCGGCTCGAAGCTCGCGGGGTCGCGGACGCCGCACAGCACGCGCACGGGCTCGTTCGCGAGGCGCTCCACGAGCGCGCGGCCCAGGCCGCGGCTCGCGCCGGTGACGAGGATGGTCTTGCCTTCGAGGTCCATCCCATGGCGCTACCCGGTCCCCTGGCGTCCTGGTGCGCCAAGCCGCCGCCTACCTGCGCGGTAATCGATCCGCAGCCCGCGGGCGGGGATCGTTCGCGGTGTCATGAGGAACCGACCCGAGGAGCCAGTCATGTCCGCCTACGCCATCGCCCATCTGCGCGCCGTCCAGGTCGGTCCGGAGATCGTCGAGTACCTGGATCGCATCGACGCGACGCTCGAGCCGTTCGGCGGGCGTTTCATCATCCACGGGGCGACCCCGGAGGTCCGCGAGGACGCGTTCCCCGGCACGATCGTCGTGATCGAGTTCCCGGACCGCGAGGCGGCGACGGCGTGGTACGAGTCCCCGGCCTACCAGGCGATCCTGCCGCTGCGGACGGAGAACTCCGACGGCACCGCGTTCATCATCGACGGCGTGAAGGCCGGGCACCGCGCGCCCGACGCGATCGCGAGCTGATCCGGTCGCTGTCAGATCCGCTCCACCGCCCGCGACCATGTGGACATGACGCCGCAGCACACCGTCCTCGGCATCGACTGGGCCCGCCCTCGCTGGGTCGCCGTCGTCCTCGCAACCGGTGGGGCGCCGAGGGTCCTCGCGCACGACGACCTGGCTGCGCTCGTGGCGGGGTTCCCGGAGGCCGCGTGCGTCGGCGTGGACATGCCGATCGGCCTGCCGGACATGGGCGAGCGCGCGGCCGACGCCGAGGCGCGCGCGTTCGTCGGCGCACGCCGCAGCAGCGTCTTCATGACGCCGCCCGCGGCGGTGCTGGCGGCCCGGAGCTACGCCGAGGCGAACGTGCTCGCCGCACAGCGTTCCGAGAAGGGCATCTCGCAGCAGGCGTGGGGCCTGCGGGAGAACATCGGCCGCGTCGCCGCGGTCGCCGAGACCGACCCGCGGCTCGTCGAGGTGCACCCCGAGGTGTCCTTCGCCGCGCTCGCCGGCAGCCACATGCGCGCGGCGAAGACGACGTGGAACGGGCAGATGGACCGCCGCGCCGCCCTCGCGCGGGCGGGCATCGTGCTGCCCGACGATCTCGGCGAGGCCGGCGTCGTACCCGTCGCCGACGTGCTCGACGCCGCGGCCGTCGCGTGGACCGCCCGGCGCTTCGCGGCGGGCGAGGCGCGATCGTTCCCTGCGGCGGCGTCCCCCGATGACCGCCAGGTGATCTGGTACTGACAACGACGATGCTGCACGTCCACCGAGCAGAGCGAGCCGACGGCCTGGTCGAGGCGCTGCGTGGCCTCCTGGCCGAGACGCCCGACGACCCGTTCGCCGCGGAGGTCGTCGCCGTGCCCACGCGCGGCATGGAGCGGTGGCTCGCGCAGCGGATGTCCGACCGGCTCGGCGCGTCGCCCGGCCGCACGGACGGCGTGTGCGCGAACGTCGACTTCCCGTCGCCGCGCCGCCTCGTCGGCGACGCGGTCGCGATCGCCTCGGGCATCGACGCCGACACCGATCCGTGGCTGCCGGAGCGCGCGGTGTGGCCGTTGCTGGAGGTCGTCGAGGAGCACCTCGGCGAGCCGTGGCTCGCGGCGCTGTCACATCACCTCGGCGGTCCCGGCCCGGCGGCCGACCCCGTGCGCCGGGCGCGGCGCCTGGCGACGCTGCGCCACCTCGCCGAGCTCTTCGACCGCTACGCGCTGCACCGCCCGGCGATGGTCCGTGCCTGGGCGGCGGGGACCGACGACGACGGCGCCGGCGGCGTCCTGGGCGACGTCGGGTCGCTGGCAGCCCGAGCTCTGGCGGCGGCTGCGCGAGCGGATCGGCGTCGCGGACATCGCCGCGCGCGTCGACGACGCGTGCGCGCGGCTGCGGGCGCAGCCGGAGCTGCTCGACCTCCCGCCGCGACTCGGCATCTTCGGGCTCACCCGGCTGCCCGCCGGGCACCTGCAGGTCCTCAGCGCGATCGCCGACGGTCGCGACGTCCACCTCTTCCTCCTGCATCCGTCGCCCGGGCTCTGGGACCGGATCGAGCTGACGGGCGTCCCGCCGGTCGTGCGCCGCGACGCGGACCCCACCGCCGAGCTGCCGGTCAGCCGGCTGCTGTCGTCCTGGGGCGGTGACGCACGCGAGATGCAGCTCGTGCTCGGCGCGGCGGAGCACGTTGGGCACCACCACCCGGTCGCGCACGGCGCCGACACACTGCTGGGCCGCATCCAGACCGACGTCCACGCGGATCGCGAGCCGCCCGGCGCACCGCTGCCCGGCAGGCTCGACGAGCGCCCGGTTCTGGACGCCGAGGATCGCTCGATCCAGGTCCACGCCTGCCACGGACGCGCGCGGCAGGTCGAGGTCCTCCGCGACGCGATCCTTCACCTGCTCGAGGACGACCCGACCCTCGAGCCGCGCGACGTCATCGTCATGTGCCCCGACATCGAGACGTTCGCGTCGCTCATCCAGGCGACGTTCGGCGCGGGCGAGGTCACGGCGGACGAGGACGAGGCCGACACGCTGCCCGACGACGTCCGCCCGCCCGACCTGCGGGTGCGGCTGGCCGACCGCGCGCTGCGCCAGACGAACCCGGTGCTCGGCGTCGTCGCCCGGCTCATCGAGCTCGCGGGGGAGCGGGTCACGGCGTCGCAGGTGCTCGACCTCGTCGACCGCGAGCCCGTCCGGCGGCGCTTCGACCTCGACGACGACGATCTCGCGCGGATCGAGAGCTGGGTCGCCGAGAGCGGCATCCGGTGGGGGCTCGACGCCGACCATCGTGCGCCGTTCAAGCTCGACGTGCTGCCCGCCGGCACCTGGAGCGCGGGGCTCGACCGGGTGCTCGTCGGCGTCGCGATGACCGAGGAGCGCCAGCGGCTCTTCGAGGGCGTCCTGCCGCTCGACGACGTCGACTCCAGCGACATCGAGCTGGCCGGGCGCTTCGCCGAGCTCATCGACCGGCTGGGCGCGGCGCTCGACGCGCTCGGCACGGCGGGGACGATCGACGCGTGGACGTCGGCGCTCGCCGACGCGGTCGACGCCCTCACGACGACCGGCCGCCGGGACGCGTGGCAGCGCGCGGAGCTCGACCGGATCCTCGGCGACGTCACGCGCGAGGCGGGCGACAGCCCGACCGAGCTGACCCTGCCGGAGGTCCGCGGGCTGCTGGCCGAGCGGCTGCAGGGGCGCCCGACGCGCGCGAACTTCCGCACCGGGCACCTGACGATCTGCACGCTCATGCCGATGCGGTCGGTGCCGCACCGCGTCGTCTGCCTGCTGGGGATGGACGAGGGGGTGTTCCCGCGCAAGTCCCCGCGCGACGGCGACGACCTCATGCTCCGCGCGCCGCACGTCGGCGACCGCGACCCGCGCAGCGAGGATCGCCAGCTCCTGCTCGACGCGGTGCTCTCGGCGACCGACCGGCTCGTCATCACCTACACGGGCAACGACGAGCGCACGAACGCCCAGCGCCCGCCCGCCGTCCCGGTCAACGAGCTGCTCGACGTCGTGGACCGCACGGTCCGCACGGACGACGGCCGGGCGCGCGACCGTGTCCTCGTCCGCCACCCGCTGCAGCCGTTCGACGCGCGCAACTTCGTCCCGGGCGAGCTCGTCGCCGACCGCACGTGGAGCTTCGACGCGGTCACGCTCCAGGGCGCCCGGGCGCTGGAGGGCGAGCGGAGTCCGATCGCGCCGTTCCTGCCCGGTCCGCTCCCGGTCCGGCCGCAGGCGCTGCTGGAGCTCAACGACCTCGTGCGGTTCGTCGAGCGTCCCGCGCGCGCGTTCCTGCGCCAGCGGCTGGACATCAGCGTCGCGGACTACAGCGACGAGGTCGCCGACGCGCTGAGCGTCGAGCTCGGCGGGCTGGAGGAGTGGGGCGTCGGCAACCGGATCGTCGACGGCCTGCTCGCGGGCGCGGCGATGGACGACTGCGTCAAGGCGGAGATCGCGCGCGGCGCGCTGCCGCCGGGGCGGCTCGCGCTGCCGGTCATCGCGCGCGTGCGGCCGGTCGCGAACGAGATCGCGTCCGCGGCGCGGGAGCTGCTGGCGGGTGACGCGCAGCCCGGCTCCGTCGACGTGCGCGTGGAGCTCGCCGACGGTCGCGGCCTGGGCGGCACCGTCGCCGGCGTGTGCGGCGACGTCCTGCGGACCGTGACCTACTCGCGCCTGAGCGCGCGGCACCGCCTCGCGGTGTGGGTGCGGCTGCTGGCGCTCACCGCCGCGCACCCGGAGCGGCCGTTCGAGGCCGTCACCGTCGGTCGGGCGCGCTCCGGCGCACCGGACGGCGCGCGGATCACCGTGTCGCGCATCCGGCCGGTCGGCGCCGAGCGCGCGCGGGTCGGGCTCGAGCGGCTCGTCGACCTCTGGGACCGCGGCCTGCGCGAGCCGCTCCCGATCGCGTGCCAGGCGTCCGCGGCGTACGCCGCCGCGCGCGAGACCGAGGCGGACGCCGAGAAGGCCGCGCGCGAGGCGTGGGAGTCCGGCTGGGCGTTCCCGAAGGAGGACGCCGAGCCCGACCACCTGCTCGTCTTCGGCGGGAAGCTGACGCTCGACGAGCTCATGGCCGACCCGCCCGCCGACGGCGAGGCGGGCGTCGGCTGGGACGACGCCGAGCCCACGCGCTTCGGCCGGCTCGCGCGGCGCCTGTGGTCCGGCCTGCTGGTCAGCGAGGAGGTCACCGACCTGTGAGCGACCTCGAGACCACCGTCGCCCCGTTCGACGTCTGCGGCCCGCTGCCGTCGGGCGTCACCGTGCTCGAGGCCAGCGCGGGCACGGGCAAGACGTACACGATCGCCGCGCTCGCCACGCGCTACGTCGCCGAGGGCACGCCGCTGGACCGGCTGCTGCTCGTGACGTTCACGCGGATGGCGACCGGGGAGCTGCGCGAGCGCGTCTGGGAGCGCCTCGTCTCCGCCGAGGAGGGCCTGGCCCGCGCGCTGGCCGGCGCGCCGCCCGGCACCGACACGCTCGTGAACCTCCTCGCCGACGGCCCGCCCGCCGAGGTGCAGCTGCGCCACCGGCGCCTGCAGCGCGCGCTGGCGGGGTTCGACGGCGCGACGATCGCGACGACCCACGGCTTCTGCCAGGAGGTCCTCGGCGGGCTCGGCATCGACGGCGACGTCGAGCCCGACGCCGTCTTCGTCGAGGACGTCCGCGACCTGCTCTCCGACGTCGTCGACGACCTCTACGTCCGCCGCTTCCACAGCCGCGACACGCCGGACTTCGACCGCAAGGAGGCGATGCGGATCGCGGAGGTCGCCGTCGCCAACCCAGCGGCCCCGCTGGAGCCGCAGGGCGCGCCCGAGAACACGGTCGAGGCGATGCGCGTCCGCCTCGCGCAGGCCGTGCGCGTTGAGCTCGAGCGCCGCAAGCGCGCCATGGGCGTCATGACCTACGACGACCTGCTGACGCGGCTGGACGAGGCGCTGGAGAGCGACGCCGCGGCCGCCCGGCTGCGCGAGCGCTACAGCGTCGTGCTCGTCGACGAGTTCCAGGACACCGACCCGGTGCAGTGGGACATCATGCGCCGGGCGTTCGGCACCGGGGACGTGACGCTGGTCCTCATCGGGGACCCGAAGCAGGCGGTGTACGCCTTCCGCGGCGCGGACGTCTACGCCTACCTCGAGGCGGCCCGCGCCGCGGCCACCCGCGCGACGCTCGACGTCAACTGGCGCAGCGACCAGGGCCTGCTCGACGCCTACGACGCCCTGTTCAGCGGGGCGCGGCTCGGGCACGAGGGCATCGTCTACCGGCACGTCGAGGCCGCGCCCGGCAACGCGACGCCGCGGCTCACCGGCGCGCCGGAGTGCGCGCCGCTGCGCATCCGCATCGTCCACCGCGACGATCCGGGGCTGAAGCGCACGCGCGGCGGCAGCGTCAGCAACGCCTCCGCACGCGAGCACATCGCGAAGGACCTCGCGGCCGACCTCGCCGGTCTCCTTGCGTCCGAGGCGCAGATCGAGATCCGCGACGACGGCGGCGAGCCGGTTCGGCGCGAGCGCGTGCGACCCGGGCACGTCGCGGTCCTCGTGCGCACGCATCGCAACGCCGCGCTCGTGCGCGACGCGCTGGAGGCCGCCGGCATCCCCGCCGTCATCAACGGCGCGGGCAGCGTCTTCGGGACGACGCCGGCGCGCGACTGGCTGCGGCTGCTGGAGGCACTGGAGCGCCCGTCGCACGCGCCCCGGGCACGCGCGGCGGCGCTGACGCCGTTCCTCGGGTGGACGGCGCAGGACCTGGCGTCCGCCGACGAGGAGGCGATCGAGGAGCTGCACCGCCGGCTGCACGCCTGGGCGCGGCTGCTGCGCACCCGCGGCGTGGCGGCACTCGCCGAGACGGTGACGCTCGTCGAGGGCCTGCCCGAGCGCGTGCTGCGCACGCAGGACGGCGAACGGCGCCTGACCGACCTGCGTCACGTCGCCCAGCTGCTGCACGAGGCCGCGATGGCCGAGCACGCCGGCGTGACGGCGCTCACCGCGTGGCTGCGCCGGCAGATCGCCGACGCGGGGGACGACACGACCGACGAGGAGCGCAGCCGCCGCCTGGAGTCCGACGCCGAGGCGGTCCAGGTGCTCACGATCCACCGCAGCAAGGGCCTCGAGTTCCCGATCGTGATGTTCCCGTACCTGTGGGAGCCCGGCTACATCCCGCGCGACCCGCAGCCGATCTTCTTCCACGACCCGTCGCGCGGGGACGAGCGCGTGGTCGACGTCGGCATGGGCGGCGTCGACTTCGCCGACCACCGTCGCCAGCACGAGGCCGAGCAGCGTGGGGAGGACCTGCGGCTCGCGTACGTCGCGCTCACGCGTGCGCAGCATCAGGCCGTCGTCTGGTGGGCCGGGTCGTGGGACAGCCGCAACTCCGCGCTCGGGCGCCTGGTGTTCAGCCGCGGGCCCGACGGCACGGTCCCGCCGAAGGGCTCGACGACCCCGTCGGACGCCGCGGCGACGGCGCGCTTCGAGGAGCTCGCCGCGCAGGCGCCCGGGTGCATCAGCGTCGAGCACGCCGCACCCGCGGCGCAGGCGACGTGGGCCGACCCGCAGCCCCCCGCGCCGGGGCTGGTCGCGGCGCGCTTCGACCGCGTCCTGGACTGGGGCTGGCGGCGGACCTCCTACAGCGACATCACCGCCGGCGCGCACGAGGCGCGGGTGTCGAGCGAGCCCGAGGAGCATCTCGTCACCGACGAGGGCGACGCCGCGGGCCCGCCGCCGGTCGCGGAGGACGGCGCCGACGCGGACGCGCTGCGCGCCGTCCCGTCGCTGCTGGCCGACATGCCGTTCGGCGCGCACGTCGGCACGTTCGTGCACGGCGTGTTCGAGGCGACCGACTTCGCCGCGGCGGACCTCGAGGCCGAGCTCGGCCGGCGGATCGACGAGGTGCAGGCGCGGCGGGCGATCGACATCGGCGACCGGGGCGTCGTGCTGACCGGCCTGGGCGCCGTGATCGAGACGCCGCTCGGCCCGCTGCTCGGCGGCGCGCGGCTACGCGACGTCGCGCGGGCCGACCGGCTCGACGAGCTGGACTTCGAGCTCCCGCTCGCGGGCGGGGACATCCCGTCCGGCCGCGTCGACCTCGCCGCGATCGGCGCGGTGCTGCGCGACGACCCGGAGCTCGCGAGCTACGCGGAGCGCCTCGAGGACCCGGCCCTGCGCAGCCGCTTCCGCGGCTACCTGACCGGCAGCGTCGACCTCGTCGTCCGCCGCGGCGACCGCTTCGCCGTCGTCGACTACAAGACGAACTGGCTCGGCGCGCCGGGCGAGGAGCTCAGCGCGTGGCACCACCGTCCGGCGGTGCTGGCGGCGGAGATGCGGCGATCGCACTACGTGCTCCAGGCGCTGCTCTACACCGTCGTGCTGCACCGCTTCCTGCGCTGGCGGATGCCCGGCTACGACCCCGAGCGCAACCTCGCGGGCGTGCTGTACCTGTTCCTGCGCGGCATGGTCGGGCCGGCCACGCCGGTGATCGGCGACACGCCGTGCGGGGTGTTCTCGTGGCGGCCCTCGGCCGCGCTCGTGACCCGGCTGAGCGACGTCCTGGACGGCCGCGGATGAGCCTCGCGGAGACCGACCCGTTCGCCGCCGACATCGCGCTGCGCGCGCCCGCGCTCCTGCGCGCGTTCAACGACGCCGGCGTGCTGAGCGCGGCCGACGTGCACGTCGCGCAGCGCCTGGCCCGCCTGGCCGGGGAGGAGGACCCGGAGGTGGCGCTGGCCGCCGCGCTCGCCGTGCGCGGACCGCGGATGGGCCACGTCCACGTGGATCTCGCCACCGCCCGCGTGACCGCGGCGGTGGACGAGGACGAGGATGTCGACGTCAGCGCGCTGCCGTGGCCGGAGCCGGGCGACTGGGTGGCACGCGTCGCGCGCAGCCCGCTCGTGGCGGTCGGCGAGGAGTCGACACAGAGCCGTCCGCTGCGGCTCGTGGACGGGGCGCTGTACCTCGACCGCTACTGGCGCGAGGAGCGCGGCGTCGCCGCCGATCTGCGCGGCCTCGCCGGCGCGCCGGTCGCAGGCACCGACTCGGCGCTGCTCACGGCGGGCGTCGAGCGGCTGTTCGGAGACGACCCCACCGGCCTGCAGGCACGCGCGGGCCGCTCGGCGGTCACGCGGCGCTTCACCGTCGTCGCCGGCGGCCCGGGCACGGGCAAGACGACGACGGTCGCGCGCATCGTCGCGCTGGTCGCGGAGCAGGCAAGGGCCGCCGGCGCGCCGCCACCGCTCGTCGCGCTCGCGGCGCCGACGGGCAAGGCCGCGGCGCGGCTGGAGGAGGCGGTGCACGAGCAGGCCGCCGACCTGGACGTCGATCCCGCGATCCGCGAGGGCCTCCTCGCCCTGCGCGCATCGACGCTGCATCGCCTGCTCGGCTGGCGGCCGGACAGCCAGAGCCGCTTCCGCCACGAGCGCGGCAACCGGCTGCCGCACGACCTCGTGATCGTCGACGAGACGTCGATGGTCTCCCTCACGCTCATGTCGCGCCTCGTGGAGGCCGTCCGGCCCGACGCGCGGCTCGTGCTCGTCGGCGACCCGGGCCAGCTCACCTCCATCGAGGCGGGTGCGGTGCTGGGCGACATCGTCGGCGCGGGTGTCGAGCACGACGGGATCGTGGTGCTCGAGCGGGTCCACCGCTACGGCCGCGGGATCGCCACGGTCGCGGAGGCGATCCGCCGCGGCGACGCCGACGGCGCCGTCCGCGCACTGCGCAACTCCGAGGACGTGACCTGGATCGAGGCCGACGCGACCGACGACGACGCCGAGGAGCTCGCGCCGCTGCGCCGCGCGGCCGTTGACGCCGCTCGTGCGGTCATCGAGGCTGCGCGCGGCGGCGACGCAGCGCTGTCGATCGCGCGGCTCGGCGCCTTCCGCCTCCTGTGCGCGCACCGCCTCGGGGCCCATGGCGTCGCCACCTGGATGGACCGCATCGAGCGGTGGCTGGCGACCGAGGTCGGCGGCTTCGGCACGGAGGGCCGCTGGTACGCGGGCCGCCCGCTGCTCGTGACCGAGAACGACTACGGCCTGCGGCTCTACAACGGCGACACCGGCGTCGTCGTGTCGACCGGGCCGGGTTCGGTGACCGCGGCGTTCGAGCGCCGCGGCGAGGTCGTCGAGTACAGCCCGACGCGCCTCGGCGCGGTGGAGACCGTCCACGCGATGACCGTCCACAAGAGCCAGGGCTCGCAGTTCGGCACGGCGGCCGTCCTGCTGCCCGAGCCGACGTCACAGATCCTCACGCGCGAGCTGCTCTACACGGCGGTGACGCGCGCGGAGAACCACCTCATCGTCGCCGGCGGCGAGGACGCGGTCCGTGCGGCGGTGGCGCGGCCGGTGGCGCGGGCCTCAGGGCTCGGCTGGCGCCTGTGGGACGACTGAGGACCTGCCTGCCACACTGGATCGCAGATGCCGATCGCCGTCACGGTCTTCGGCCTGTCGTTGTCCAAGGTCATGCGCGATCTCGGCTACGCGGGTCTTGCGCTCCTCATGCTGGCCGAGACGGTGTTCCCGCCGATCCCTTCGGAGGCGGTGCTGCCGCTGGCCGGCTACCTCGTCGAGCGCGGCGAGTTCTCCTACGTGCTCGTGCTCCTCACGAGCACAGCAGGGTCGGTGCTGGGCGCGATGGTGCTCTACGAGGCGGCGCGCCACGGTGGGCGACCGTTCGCGGAGCGGTTCCTGCGCTTCGCGCACATGCAGCCCGAGAAGCTCGACGATGCCGAGCGC
The DNA here is from genome assembly GCA_963757125.1 of uncultured Solirubrobacterales bacterium. Classification (GTDB taxonomy): domain Bacteria; phylum Actinomycetota; class Thermoleophilia; order Solirubrobacterales; family Solirubrobacteraceae; genus CAVVSD01. The sequence goes on from CAVWQP010000003.1 coordinate 60,743, forward strand.
TGGTTCGCGCGACGCGGCGCGCTCATCGTGCTGCTCGGCAGGTGCGTGCCCGGGATGCGCAGCCTCGTGTCGCTGCCGGCCGGCCTGCTGCGCATGCCGCGCCTGCAGTACCTCGGCCTGACGCTGCTCGGGTCCGCGATCTGGAACGCGGTCCTCGTGACGGTCGGCTACCTGCTGGGCTCCCAGTGGGAGCGCGTGGCCGACGTGATCGGCCCTGTCTCCAAGCCACTCGTCGCCATCGCCGTGGTCGGCGTCGGCGGGTGGCTGCTCTGGCACGGCGTCAAGGCGAGGCGGACGCGTACCGAGTGAAGACGGATGCGGCGCGGCCTGAGCCGCGCCGCGGTAACGTCTCTACTTAGAGCGCCGTGACGTTGACGGCCTTGGGACCCTTGTCCCCGGCCTCAGCGTCGTACGACACCTTGGCGCCCTCGGGCAGCGACTTGAAGCCCGTGGCGTTGATGCCGGTGTGGTGGACGAAGAGGTCCTTGCCACCCTCATCGGGCGTGACGAAGCCGAAGCCCTTGTCGTCGTTGAACCACTTGACGGTTCCGGTGGGCATGGTGCTTGTATATCTCCTGCGATCTGTGAACTAGCGTGCGCGGGAGACGCCATGACGGCGACGACTGCGGGCGCTGAACACTGCCGCGCCGAACCTTGTGTCCGGCGCTTTGTCACGTACCACTCTAACAACGGCGCCAATGTGGCGTAGTCAGAGCCGGTTGGAGATGAGCGCCTCGCGCTGGTCGCTGAGGTTCGCCTGCTGGCGCAGGAGGTCGAGTCGCTTGGGGCTTCCAGGCTGCTGCCTGTCGATCGCCTGGTCGAGTCGGAGCATCTTCTCGGTCAGCTTGCGGCGGGCCACAACAGTCCTGTCCGCGGCCTCTGGCTTGGGAACCATGTGCTTCCTTTCCGAACGCTCTCCCCGAGCGTTCGTCGCGAGTGGGGCGCCGACAGGCGCGCCTCCGGACAGCATTCTAGGCGGTGAGTCGGCGGCCGGGCTGGCGCGCAGCAACGCGCGGGGTACGCTGTAGCCCTGGACGTCGAGAGAAAGGGTCGGTCATGACCCGAAGCTGCTGCCCATCCTGTCGGTTGCGTTTCACGCACGCTGCGGCAGCCGTCCTGGTGGCGTGCCCCTCGTGCGACGAGGGGCTGTACGACGTCGACGATCCGGCTGAGCTCGTCGGGTACCGCCTGGCCACCGACCTGCTCGAGATGCAGGTCATGGACGCCGCGCTGGCAGCCGCGCTGCCCCGCCCGTCCGACCCCACCAGGTGAGCGATCGCCACCTCCGGCTCCTGCGCGCCGTCGCGAAGCGTCGCCGTGAGGACGTCGAACGGCACGAGGACGCCGATCACCGCTCCGCCACCGAGGAGCAGGACGTCGAGCGCGCCGCGGCCGTGACGAACGCGAGGCTCACCGCATCGGAAGCCCGCCGGCGGCGGGCCGACGAGGACTAGCCGGGCGCGCCTCCGCTCGATCGGGGGATGAGTCCGGCGGCGACAGCGGGTCTGCACACCATGACCCTTCCCAGGATCGTCCAACGAGAGGACTGGCTCGCAGCCCGCACGGAGCTGCTCGAGCAGGAGAAGCGCCTGACCCGCGAGCGCGACGCCCTGAACACCCGGCGGCGCGAGCTGCCGATGGTCGAGATCGGCAAGCCCTATCGGTTCGAGGGGCCCGACGGACCCACGAGCCTCGCCGACCTCTTCGAGGGTCGCCGGCAGCTCATCGTCGGCCACTTCATGTTCAAGCCGGAGTGGGAGGACGGCTGCCCGAGCTGCACGGCGGGCGCCGACAACGTCGCCGACGGCACGCGCCGCCAGCTCGAGATGCGCGACACGACGCTCGCGTACGTCTCCCGCGCGCCACTCGAGAAGCTCGAGCGCTACAAGGCCAAGCGGGGCTGGACGTTCCCGTGGTACTCGTCGTTCGGCAGCGACTTCAACGTCGACTTCGGCGTCACGGTCGACGAGTCGGTCGCGCCGGCGGCCTACAACTACAAGACGCGCGAGGAGCACGAGGCGGCGGGCACGGGCTACTACTTCGAGGGCGAGCAGCCGATCGAGCAGCCGGGCGTCAGCTGCTTCCTGCGCGTCGACGACCGCGTGTTCCACACGTACTCGTCGTTCGGCCGCGGCGGGGAGTGGACCGGCGGCTCCTACGCCTTCCTGGATCTCACGGCGCTCGGCCGCCAGGAGGACTGGGAGGAGCCGCACGGCCGCTCGGAGAGCGCCCGCGAGGCCGCCCCGAACTTCCTGACCTGACCTACTGGGGGACCTGCTCGCCGAACGCCCCGGCCTCGCGCAGCGCCGCGGTCTGCTCGTCGCTGTAGCCGAGGAGCTCGCGCAGGAGGTCGTCGGTGTGCTCGCCCATCAGCGGCGCGCGCGACGGCTCGGGGAGCTCGCCGGACAGGCGCAGCGGCGACGCGGCCTGGCGGACGGTGCCGAGGTTCGGGTGCTCGTAGGCGACGACGCCGTCGCGCGCGAGCGTCTGCGGATCCTCGAGCGCCTCGGCGACGTCGTTGACGCGGCCCACGGGGACCCCGGCGTCGACGAGCAACGTGAGCCAGTGGCTGGTCGGCTGGGAGGCGAACACGGCGTCGAGGTCGGCGAGGAGCGCGTCGCGGTGCTCGTCGCGCGCGGCGAAGCTCGCGTAGCGGGGGTCCTCGAGCAGGTCGGGCCGGTCGATCGCCGTGCACAGATCGCGCCAGAAGCGCTCCTTGCCCGCGGCGATCGTGATGTGGCCGTCGGCGGTGGCGAACGCCTGGAAGGGCACGATCGACGGGTGTGCGCTGTTCGCGCGCCGCGGGGTGACGAACCCGTGCGTCGCGGCCCAGGTGCCGACGTACATGAGCTCGCTCAGGGCGGTCTCGAACAGCGAGACGTCCGCATCGCAGCCCTCGCCGTCGCGGCCCGCGCGATGGATGCCGGCGAGCATCGCGATCGCCGCGACGTACCCGCCTGACAGGTCCACGAGCGACAGGCCGCTCTTCGTGGGCGGGCCCGCGGGGTCGCCCGTGAGGCTCATCCAGCCCGCCATGGCCTGGATGATGTAGTCGTAGCCGGCCTCCTTGACGCGCGGGCCGGTCATCCCGAAGCCGCTGAGCGAGACGCAGACGATGCGCGGGTTGACCCCGCGCAGCGCGTCGTAGGTCAGCCCGAGCTTGGCCGGGCCGTCCCCGCGGAGGTTCGAGAACACGGCGTCGCTCGTGCGCACGAGATCGTGGAAGACGGCGCGGCCCTCCGCGCTGCGCAGGTCGAGCGCGAGGCTCTTCTTGCCGCGGTTGAACGTCTCGAAGAACAGCGAGTCCTGGCCCTCCTGGAAGGGCGGCACGTAGCGGCCGACGTCGCCGGCGTTGCCGGGGTCCTCGATCTTGATGATCTCCGCGCCGAGGTCGGCCAGCTGCAGCGTCGCCCAGGGGCCGGCGCCGAACTGCTCGACCGCGAGGACGCGGACTCCCTCCAGAGGCATCGCCATGGCCGCGATGCTACCAACGGGCATAGGTCAGACACATCGACGGACGTGGCATCATCAGGACATGACGATCGAGACCGAGCAGCGGGCCGCGGCGCAGGAGCTCGCGGCCTGGACGTCGTCCCTGGACCTCGCCGACGTGCCCGCCGAGGTACGCGCGGTCGCGCGCGACCACATCCTCGACGCGCTGGGCTGCGGGCTCGCCGCGCTGGGCGTCGGAGAGGCGCTCCCGGGGCTCACCGTGGCCGAGGACGCGGGGTCGGGTCCGGCCAGCGCGATCGGCCGCGCGGACCGCGTTCCCGCGGCCGCCGCCGCGCTCGCCAACGGCATGCTCTGCCACGGCCTCGACTTCGACGACACCCACGAGGCGTCGATCGCCCACGTGGCGACCGTCGTCGTCCCCGCGGCGATCGCCGTCGCGGAGGCCGTCGGCGCGACCGGGGCGCAGACCCTCGCCGCGATCGTCGCCGCGACCGAGACGGTCACCCGCATCGGCATGGCGGCGCCGGAGGGCTTCCACCGCCGCGGCTTCCACCCCACGGGCGTCTGCGGCGTCTTCGGCGCGACCGTCGCCGCCTGCCGGCTGCGCGGCATGGACGCCGAGACCACGACGCGCGCGCTCGGCCTCGCGGGCAGCATGGCGTCGGGCATCTTCGAGTACCTCGCCGACGGCTCGCCCACGAAGCCGTTCCACGCGGGCTGGGCCGCGCAGGCCGGCGTCCAGGCCGCGGCGCTCGCCGCAGCCGGCGCCCGAGGGCCGTCGACCGTGCTCGAGGGTCGCTACGGCCTCCTCGCCACGCACGTCGACGTCGCGCACGACATGGGCGCGCAGATCGCCGATCTCGGCGAGCGCTGGGAGTCGCCGCTCGTCGCGATCAAGCCGTACCCCGCGTGCCACTGGATCCACGCCGCGGTCGACGCGGCCGTGGAGGCCACTGGCGACGTCGCGCCCGGGGACATCGAGCGCATCGTCGTGCGCATCCCGGAGGTCGGCGAGCCGATCGTGCTCGAGCCGCTGGCGCAGAAGCGCACGCCGGTCACCGAGTACGACGCGAAGTTCAGCCTTCCGTGGTGCGTCGCCGCGCGCATCGTCCACGGGCGCCTCGACGTCCGCAGCTTCGTCGGCGACATCGCCGACCCGGCGGTCCTCGCGCTCGCCGGCAAGGTCGAGTACGAGCCGTGGCAGGGCGAGTTCGCGTCGGTCTTCGCGGGCGGTGCGCGCGTCGATGCCAGGGGCACGAGCCGCGCCGTCGTCAACGACGCGCCGCGCGGCGCCCCGGGCAACCCGATGACGCACGACGACATCGTCGCGAAGTTCACCGCCAACGCGACCCTGAGCCTCCCGGCGGAGGCGGCCGCACGGATCGCCGCGGCGGTCGAGGGTCTCGACAGCGCCGCCGACGTCACGGCGATCACGGCCGACCTGCGCAGCGCCACGACAGCGTGAGCGCCGTCGACCACGAACGGCTCCGGCAGGGCGTCCGCCAGGTCTGCGCGGCGTTCCCGGACGCCTACTGGCGCGACCTCGACGCGCGCCGCGAGTACCCCGAGGAGGCCGTCGCCGCGCTGACGAAGGCCGGCTACCTCGCGCCCCTGATCCCGGAGGAGTACGGCGGGCTCGGCCTCGACATCGGGTCGGCCTCGATCATCCTCGAGGAGATCAACCGCTCCGGCGGCAACGCCCAGCCCGCCCACGCGCAGGTCTACACGATGGGCACCCTGCTCCGGCACGGCTCGGACGCGCAGAAGGGGGAGTACCTGCCCGACATCGCCAGCGGCGACCTGCGGCTGCAGGCCTTCGGCGTGACCGAGCCGGAGGCGGGGACCGACACGACCTCGCTGCGCACGATGGCGGTGCGGGACGGCGACGACTACGTGGTGAATGGTCGCAAGATGTACATCTCGCGCGTCCAGTTCTCCGATCTCATGATCCTCCTGGCGCGCACGACGCCGCGCGACGAGGTCAAGCGCAAGTCCGACGGCCTGTCGGTCTTCCTCGTCGACCTGCGCGAGGCGGTCGGCAACGGCCTGGAGGTCAAGCCGCGCCGGGTCATGATCAACAACCAGACCAACGAGCTGGTGTTCACGAACCTGCGCATCCCCGCGAGCAGCCTCATCGGGGAGGAGGGACGCGGCTTCCGCTACGTCCTGGACGGCATGAACGCCGAGCGCATCCTCATCGCGGCGGAGTGCATCGGCAACGGGCGCTGGTTCATCGACCGCAGCACGTCACGTGCCCGGGAGCGCGAGATCTTCGGGCGGCCGATCGGCCAGAACCAGGGGATCGCGTTCCCCATCGCCCGCGCCCACGTCTCGCTGGAGGCGGCCGACCTCATGCGCTGGAAGGCGGCCGAGCTGTTCGACGCCGGCGAGCCGTGCGGGGCGGAGGCGAACATGTCGCTCATGCTCGCGGCCGCCGCCGCCTGGGAGGCGGCGGAGGCAGCGATGCAGACATTCGGCGGCTACTCCTACGACGCCGAGTACGACGTCGAGCGCAAGTTCCGCGAGACGCGCCTGTTCCAGGTCGCGCCCATCTCGACCAACCTCATCCTGTCCTACGTGGCCGAGCACGTGCTCGGCCTGCCGCGCACCTTCTAGAGGGCCGCGTCCTCGGTGGCGCCGGGGTCCTCGTCGCCACCGTCGACCGGCTCGTCGTCGGCCGAGTCGTCGTCGGCGTCGGCCAGCGACGAGTCCTCGCACTGCCAGCGCGACTGGCTCACGACGGGCTTGGCCTTGCGCGCCTTGCCGAGCTTGACCCGCACCGTCGCCGTGCACTCGCGCTGGACGTCGTCGTCGACGGAGATCGACACGAAGACGTCGCAGGCGATCGTGCGCCGGTTCTGGCGGTGGCAGCCGTCGACGCCGCTCTCGTCGGCGTCCGTGGCGTCGGCATAACGATCCGCGATCGACTGCGCGGCGTCGTCGGCGACCGAGGTCGAGAGCCGAGCGCCGGCGTGGGCCGCCGGTGCCGCCAGCAGCATGAGCGCCATCACAGCTCCGAGGAGCGAGGCGCGGAGGGCGTTGGAGGGCATCGCTCCCCCATCGGTCGGTCCCGGGTCCGCTCCGCGCCCTGCGGCCTGGGCTGGACGAAGGTGGGACGCTTCCACCATGCGGATCGCGGTGATCGGGGGAGGTCTCGGCGGGCTGTCGACGGCGGGGTTCCTCGCGCGCGCAGGCCTCGACGACGTGCAGGTCTACGAGCAGGCCCGCGCCCTCGGGGAGATCGGTGCCGGCATCCAGGTGCCGCCCAACGCGGTGCGGCTGCTGCATCGGCTCGGCGTGGTCGAGCAGCTCGACGACGCCGGTGTGCGCCTGGAGGTGGGCTGGGAGTTCCGCCGCTGGAAGACCGGTGAGGTCCTCTACTCCCAGCGGCTCGGCACGGCGTGCGAGGAGCGCTTCGGCGCGCCGTACTACGTCGCCCATCGCGCGGGGCTGCTCGATGCGCTGCTCGGCGTGCTCCCCGACGGGATCGTCCACGTCGGCAAGCGCTGCGCCGCGGTCGAGGAGACGGGCGAGGAGGTGCAGGTCACGTTCGAGGACGGCGAGACGATCACCGCCGACGTCGTGATCGGCGCGGACGGCATCCACTCCGTCGTGCGCGGCGCCGTGACGACGCCGAGCCCGCCCACCTTCTCCGCGCTCGCGGGATACCGCTGCATGCTGCCCGCGGAGTCGGCTCCGCCGATGGCGCTCGCGCCGGCGTTCACGGTCTGGCTCGGGCCGGGCCGGCACATCGTGCACTACCCCGTGTCGGCGGGCCGTGAGGTCAACCTCGTCGCGATCGTCCCCGCGGGGGAGTGGCGGACGGAGTCGTGGGTCGCCGAGGGGACGCTCGAGGGCCTGATGGCCGAGCACGTGGGCTGGGCCGACGAGGTCCAGGAGCTGTTGGGTCTCGCGCCGAAGACCTGGCTCTACGCGCTGTACGACCGCGAGCCGCTCGCCCGCTTCGTGCGAGGCCGCATCGCGCTCGTGGGCGACGCGGCGCACCCGATGCTCCCGTTCCTCGCGCAGGGCGCCGCGCAGGCCTTCGAGGACGGTGCGGCGCTCGCCCTGTGCCTTCGCGAGGCCGGTCCAGGGCGCGCGCGCCTCGGGCTCGAGCGCTACGAGCGCGCGCGGCTCGCCCGTGCGTCGGAGGTCCAGCGCCTGAGCCGGGGGCGGCCGGACATCAACCACCTGCCCGACGGGCCCGAGCAGATCCGCCGGGACGCCCAGCTGGCGGCCCAGGACCCGCTCGAGCACAACACCTGGCTGTACGAGCACGACGTCGAAGCCGCGCTGCGCGGCTCCGACGTCGCGTCACCTCTGCGCTGACGCCGCGTCCGCCGCGCGGACGGCGCACTCCACGAAGTCGCGGACGAGCGGGTCGGAGCGATCACGCAGCCAGGCGATGTGGAACGGCGACGGCTCCATGTCGGGGACGGGGACGAACGCGACACCCGGCCGCGGGTAGTAGCGGGCGGTCAGGTCCGGGCAGATCGAGACGCCGACGCCGGCGCGGACGGCTTCCAGCCACTCGTCATGCGATGAGTAACGTCCCGCGACCACCATCTCGCCGGGAGGGCGGTGATGCGCCGCCAACCAGTAGTCGTGCCAGCGACCGGCCGGCTGGTCATCGGTGACGAAGGGTTCCGCAACGACCTCGCGGATGCTCACTGATCGGCGCGACGCGATCGGATGGTCCGCGGCCACGGCGGCGACGATCGGATCGGTGCGCAGGAGCCGCATCTCGACGCCCTCAGGCACCTCGACCGGCCCGCTGACGAATCCAGCGTCGACGGCGCCGGACGTGACACCCACGAAGCTGTCGTCGAACCCGAACTGCCGGAACCTCACGCGCACGCTCGGATGCATCGCGCGGAAGGTGCGCAGGATCTCGGGCGTCAGATCGGCTGCCCCATGCGCCATGAACCCGATGTCGAGGTGCTCCGGGGCACGGTCGCGCAGCTCCTGTGCGCGGCGCATGACGGCATCGACGTCGCGCACCGCGCGTCGCGCCGGCTCGAGCAGCTCGGCGCCCTCGGGCGTCAGCTCGACGCCCCGGGGCATGCGCTCGAACAGCGTGACGCCGAGCTGGGTCTCGAGCCGGCGGATGGCGAGGCTGAGCGCGGGCTGCGCGACGTACAGCGTCTGTGCCGCGCGCGTGATGCTGCCTGCCTCCGCGACGGCCACGAACTCCCGGAGCTGCTTGACGTTGAGGCTCATCCGGCGCGTGAGAACCATAACGCGAGCCATATGGGTCCGCGTGCCATCGGCATTGGTCACGCCGCGATCCGATGTCTACCGTCGCCGCCCATGAGCGACACCGCCACCAAGGACGCGACGGCGCTGCCGGTCCCGGAGCCGGGCCTCACGCCCGCAGAGGTGATCCGCCGCGCCGAGGCGCTGCGCCCACGGCTGCTCGACGATCAGGCCGCCACGGAGGAGCGCACCTTCTACAGCGAGGAGATGCACCAGGCGTTCTCGGACGCCGGCTTCTACCGCATCCTGCAGCCGCGGATGTTCGGGGGCTACGAGTTCGACGTCCCCACGTTCTACCGCGTGATCATCGAGGTCTCGCGCGGATGTCCGTCCTCGGGCTGGTGCCTGTCGCTCAATGCCGCGCACGCGCTGCAGGCGGGTGCCTTCTACTCCGAGCGCGCCCAGCGTGAGATGTTCGGACCCGCCGGGGACTTCCGCTGCGCAGCGCGTGACACGCCGCGTGGCACCGCCCGACCGGTCGATGGCGGCTACCTCGTCGACGGCACGTGGGACTACTGCTCGGGCAGCCCATGGTCGACGCATCTGATGGCCGGGGCGATGCTCGAGGACGGATCGGGGACGATCGAGTACGACCAGTTCTCCGGCCGGCAGCTGCTCGTGACGGTCCCTCGTGAGAGCTGGGAGATCGTCCACGACTGGGGCAACATGATCGGCCTGCGGGGAAGCGGGTCGCACAGCGTGCGGGTCGATGGCGCGTTCGTGCCGGAGCACATGGTGCACTCGCTCAATCTGCTCGACGTGGACGTCAGTGACGGGACGCCGGGAGGCCGCCTCCACGACAACCCGATGTACGCCGGGCGACAGGTCGGGTTCTTCGGCGCGGAGCTCGCGTCGATTGCCGTCGGCACCGCCAAGGCGGCGCTCGACGAGTACGAGCGGCTCATCTCGTCCAAGAAGACGACGTTCTCGCCCCACGTCCTCCGCGCCCGCCACCACGACTACCAGCGCACGCTCGGGCAGACGATGGGCATGGTCGACGCTGCCGAGGCGACGATCGTGCGGGTCGGGCAGCTGTACATGGAGTACTGCGCAGACGCGGCCGCTGGCGAGCGGCCGTTCACGATCGAGATGGACTACCGCCTGGATCAGATGGCGATCCAGGCGGGGTTCCTCGCGTACGACGCGGCCGGCCAGCTCGTGCGCACCGCGGGCAGCTCGCCGATGGCCAACGGCGCGCGGATGCAGCGCTACCTCCGCGACCTCGTCCAGTACCGGACGCACCAGGCTGGGTCGGCCTGGGAGGCCATGGCGACGACCACCGCCCAGCAGCACCTCGGCCCGATCCTGGACTGAGCCCATCGTGCACCGAGAAAGGGACGAGGACATGACCGAGACGCACGGCACCACCTTGCGGCGCAATGCCATGGGCGTGCCGGAGATGGTGTTCCTGGTGATCGCCTTCGCGGCGCCGCTCGCCGCCTCGACGACGAACATCCCCATGGCCATCGGCCTCGGCAACGGCATCGGCGCTCCAGGCACGTGGCTGGTCGTGGGGCTGCTGCTCGTTCTGTTCTCGGTGGGCTACACCGCGATGAGCCGCTACATCAGCAACGCGGGCGCCTTCTACGCGTACATCACGGCCGGGCTGGGCCGTGGGATCGGCGTCGGCGCCGGCTACGTGGCGCTCATCGCGTACTTCTCATCGGTGATCCTCATCGGCGCGTTCTTCGGATTCTTCGCTTCGGCGGCGCTGGACTCCGAGCTGGGGATCAGCGTGTCCTGGCCGGTCTGCTCGATGATCGGGCTGGCCGCGGTGTTCGCGCTGTGCTTCTTCGGGGTGCAGGCGAGCGTCCGACTGCTCGGCGTGCTGCTCGCGCTCGAGACGCTGCTGCTGGTGGCGATCATCGTCGCCGTCTTCGTCAACGTCGGACCCGGCGAGTACCCGCTGCGGTCGTTCTCTCCGGCGGAGATCTTCAGCGGGACGCCGGGCGTCGCGCTCGCGTTCGTGTTCTCGACGTTCCTCGGCTTCGAGGCGACGGCGATCTTCTCCGAGGAGGCGCGCGACCCGAAGCGCACCGTCTCGCGTGCGACGTACATCGCAATCGCGGTCATCGCACTGCTGTACCTCGCCGCGAGCTGGTCCGCGGTGGCTGCCGTCGGCGCGAGCGACGCGGCGGCGGTGGCCGCTGGCGATCCGGGCGCGATGATCTTCGCCATCGCCGGCGACAACCTCGGTGCCTGGTCCTCGCACGCCTTCAACATCCTGATCGTGACCAGCCTGTTCGCCGTCCTCATCGCGGCGCACAACTCGGCCTCGCGCATCCTGTTCGCGCTCGCCCGGGACGGCTGGCTGCCGCACGCGCTGTCGGCCACGCATCGCAGGTACCGCTCCCCGCACGTCGCGGCGGTCGTTCAGATCTCGATCTCGGCGGCGGTGGTCCTCGTCTACGCGATCGCGGGCGCCGATCCGTTCACGCAGCTCGGCGCGACGTTCGTCGGCATGACCACGCTCGGGGTCGTCTCGCTGATGGTGGTCGTGTCGATCGCGGTGATCGGCTATTTCCACAAGAGCGGGCACGACGTGGGCGTGTGGACGAGCACGATCGCACCGGCGGCATCGGCGCTGCTGTTGACGATCACCCTCGTGCTGATCATCGACAACTTCGGTCTGCTCACCGGCTCGGACTCGCAGGTCATCGCGCTCCTCCCGTTGACGCTGCTCTTCGCCGTCGGTCTCGGCTTCTTCGTTGCCTCGCGACGGCGCGACGAGCCCCCGGTCGAGCTCGACGAGGTGGAGGAACCGGCGCTCACTGCGGTGTGAGGGCCACGAGGTGCAGGGGTCCGTACGGCCCCTGCACCCTCGAGCCTCTAGGCGTCCTCGTGGACGAAGCGGCCGATGGCCGCGTACTTCTCCTTGTTGGCGCTGCGCCAGTACAGGGCCGCCGCGATCCCGCCGAGGAACATCAGCCAGCACGAACCAGGGCAGGTACTTGATGAACCAGTTGTCGCCGGCCCCCGAGAGGTCCCCGCGGTACTTGATGAGCAGGTAGCACGCGCCGATCTGCGCGAGACCGCCGATGACCGGGGCCAGCTTCGTCTTCCACCAGTGCCCGTGCTCCGGGGCGCTCACCAGGAAGTAGCGGATGATCGCGAACGACACGAGCGCCTGGATGGCCAGGATGCCGAGCACGCCGAGCAGCGGGCTCCAGGTCCCGAGCTTCAGCAAGGCGTCCAACGTCGACGGATTGGCGATCGTGAACGCGCCGGCGTACACCGCGACCAGCCCCGTCACGAGCATGCTCGCCATGTACGGGCTGCGGTGCGTCGGGTGCACCTTCCCCAGCCCGCGCGGGAGGATCCCCTCGCGGCCCATGGAGAAGAAGTAGCGCGACGACGTGTTGTAGAAGGCGAGCACGCACGCGAACGAGCCGGTGACGATCAGGATCTCGAACAGCGTGGTGAGCGCCGAGCCCACGTACTTGTCGGTCAGCGGGTAGAAGGCCGACGCGATGTCGCCGTTGTACTGCGCGGCGACGGCGTCGGCGGCGCCCTGGTTGCCCCAGCCCGTGACGAACATCCACGAGATGAAGACGTACAGGATGCCCAGGCCGATGACGGACGTGTACATCGCGATGCCCGCGATGCGCTTGGGGTCGTTGGACTCCTCGGCGTAGTTCGGGGCCATCTCGAAGCCGACCCAGGACCAGAAGGCACCGAACAGCGCGATGCCCACCGCCCCGGCGCCGAACGCCTTGATGGCGGCCGTGTTGTCGAACAGCTCGGCCGGGTTCAGCGGCGAGAGCGACACGCCGTCCGCGCCACCCTGGAACAGGATGGCGAAGCCGAAGATCAGCAGGCCGATCAGCTCCGTGATGAGGAAGACGCCGAGGATCTTCGACGTCAGCTCGATGTGGAACCACGACAGCGCCGTGATGATCGACAGGAAGATGATCATGAACACCCACGCCGGGATGTCGATGCTGAACCACTCGTTGAAGCTCGTCGACGCGAAGTAGCCGGTCACGCCGAGGACGGCGGAGCAGAAGATCACGTAGCAGAGCGAGATGAGCGCAGCTGTGCCCATGCCCATCACGGTTCCGAAGCCGTGGGTCACGAACGAGTAGAAGCCGCCTGCGGCGGTCACCGTGCGGGCCATCTCGATGTAGCCGACCGCGAAGATCGTCAGGATGACCGTCGCGACGAGGAACGCGGCAGGCGCCGCGAAGCCCCCGCCGAGCACGGCGACCGGGACGTTGAACAGCATCGCCGCGATTGGGGCCGCGCCGGTGACGATGCAGAAGAGCACCCCTGACAGGCCGAGCGCGTTCTGCGCCAGCCTGCCGCTGTGGTCCTCGTGTCGCACCGCGCTGGGCCCGCCCGCGACCGCACTTGCCTCGGGCGAGATGTGGTCCGTCATACCGTCACACCGATCCTCTCCTCAGTGGAACCGCTGCTGCGGGCGGCATAAGACCACAATGGTGGTGCGGGACGCAACGAATTCGTGCACAGCCCGTTCTCGGTCCATGCCCTCGTCCACGATCTGACAGGAGAGACACGTGCTCCGCTCGACGTCCACGAAGCTCGCCCTCACGGGGTTGATCGCCGCAGCGGCGGTCGCGCTGCTGCCGTCGGCGGCGCTCGCAGCCTCCCCACGATGCGAGGCCAAGGAGGGCGACACCGTCGCCCGCAACACGACGACCCGCGTGTTCATGCGCACGACCGGCACCGTCGACGACGGCCAGGACGTCCGCATCTACAGCTGCCGCCTCGGCACGCGGACCGCGATCCTCACGACGCGCTTCCGCAACGACCTCGACGGCGAGCTGCGCCTCCAGGAGGCGATCCTCGGGAGCTCGAAGTACCTCGGCATCGTCTTCGAGGAGCTCACCGGGACCTCGGACTCCACCGACGTCTTCCTCTACGACCTGAGCGTCCCCGACCACCGCTACTTCACGTTCAACCGCGACGGGACCCGTGAGGGCCTGCAGGCGGTCGTCACGCGCAACGGCGGTCTCTCGGTCCTCGACGCGGGCGTCGTGACCGTGTTCGACGCCGCCGGCACGCGGATCGTCGGGCCCTCGGGCGCGAGCGCGCTCGGGTGGGGCATCGGCACGAACACCGTCTACTGGACCGCCGGCCCGACGCCGTTCTCGACGGTGCTGAGCGGCCGGCCGAGCGAGAGCTAGGTCCTACGCGACGGCCCTGAGCTCGTCGGCCAGCGAGGCGGCGAGCTCCGGGGCCTTCGCCGCCTCGGGCTGCAGCGACGCGTCGAGCAGGAACGCGTCGGAGACCAGGCGCACCGTCACCCCGTGCTCCGGTCGGTGCAGCAGCTCGATCTCGTCGCCGGCGCCGACCGTCCCCTCGGCGATGATCCGCAGGTAGGCCCCGGGTCGCGACGCGCGCGCGAACGCCTTGACCATCCGCCCGTCCCCGAAGCGGATACCGAGCTTGGAGCACGGGAGGCGTGGCTGTGACACCTCGAACTCCGCCTCCCCGATGCGCCAGCGCTCGCCGACGACGGTCCCGGTCACGTCGAGGCCCTCCGTGGTCAGGTTCTCGCCGAACCAGCCGGGACCGACCTCTGGCCGCTCGAGCAGCTCCGACCACCAGGCGATGTCCTCGATCGCGTAGGCGTAGACCGCCTTGTCGGCGCCGCCGTGGACCGTGAGATCGGCCTGCCTGTCGCCCTCGAGGTTCGCGCCGGTCGCCCGGACCCGTCCCTCGACGGGGTCCTTGACGATCGAGCTCATGAGCGGGCGCCCGCGGCGCACGCTGATCTGGCGGGGCAGACCGACGTTGACGGAGACGACGCGAGGCATGTCCGGAGATTAGTCTCGGCGCATGGCCCGACGTTACGTCCACACCTGCGTCCGCGTGCTCGACCCGGACGCGTCCCTGCGGTTCTACGGCACGCTCGGCTTCGAGAAGCGCGGCCGGCTGAACTTCGAGACGGCGTACAACATCTACCTCGGCCTCCCGGACGACGGCGACGTCCTCGAGCTCACGGTCAACCGGGGCCGCACGGAGCCCTACGACCTCGGGACGGGCTACAACCACATCGCCCTGACGGTGGAGGACATCGACGCCGCCCTGAGCGACCTCGCCGCGATCGGCGTCGAGCCCGAGAAGCCGGCCTACCACCCGGGCGGCAACGAGGCGCTGCCGCGGATCGCGTTCGTCGCCGATCCCGACGGCTACCGGGTCGAGCTCATCGACAAGGGCGCGTTCCCGACGCCGCAGGACCCGGAGGACTAGGGAGTACGGGCGGTGCGCATCCTGTTCGTCTGCATGGGGAACATCTGCAGATCGCCCACCGCGGAGGGCGTCATGCGCCATCTCCTGGCCGAGGAGGGCCTCACCGAGGAGATCGAGGTTGACAGCGCCGGGACGGGCGCATGGCACGCCGGCTCGCCGCCGGATCGCCGCGCGACCGCGGCGGCCCGCGGCCGCGGCATCGTGCTCGAGGGGACCGCCCGCCAGGTGACCGACGAGGACTTCGAGACCTTCGACCTCATCCTCTGCGCCGACGCGGAGAACGTCGCGGCGCTGCGCGCCGTCGCGCCGCCCGGCGCCGAGGACCGCATCCGCCTGCTGCGCTCGTTCGACCCCGCCGGGGAGGGCGACCTCGACGTCCCCGACCCCTACTACGGCGGCGACAGCGGCTTCGAGGACGTCCTGGACCAGGTGGAGGCCGCGTGCCGCGGCCTCCTGGTGAGCTGCGGTGGTAGGTCCGGCGGAACCTCCCCGCCTGATCGGCTGCCACGCCGGTGTCTCACGAGCGCTAGCGGGTGGCTAGCACTGGTGCTAGCCACTGGCTAGCGACTCTCGGAAGGCGTGTGGAGCCTCCTCCGCCCTCGGTGGGCGTCGGATCAGGTCACGCCAGGCGCCCCCACAGCCTTCAGCGCCGCAAGGTCCTCCTCACCCAGCGCCTCGAGCACATCGAGCGCACGCAGGTTCTGGTCGATCTGCTCCGGCCGCGTCGCGCCGGTGAGGATCGTCGACACGCGCGGGTTGGACAGCGCGAACGCCATCGCCAGCACCGCGGGCGGCTCGCCGAGGCGCTCCGACAGCTCCAGCAGCGCGGGCACCGCCGCGATCGCGGGCGCCATCCGCGGGTCGTCGAGGCGCTCGGCCATGCGGCCCTCGCCGCCGCCCTGCGCGTACTTGCCGGAGAGGATCCCGCCGACGAGCACGTAGGACGCCATGACGCTCGCGCCGCACAGGTCGAGGGCCTCGCTCATCTCCGGGCTCTCCACCCAGTCGCGCTTCGCGAGGCTGTAGGGCAGCTGGGCAGACTTGGGCGCGGGCACCCCGGCGGCGCGCGCGGCGCGCCCTGCCTCAGCGACGCGCTCGGCCTCCCAGTTGACGATCCCCCACGCGCGCGCACGCCCGCCCGCTATGAGCTCGCCCATCATCCCGACGATGTCCTCCATCGGGAGCTCCGCGGGCGGCGGATCGCACTCGAGGAAGTCGACGTGGTCGAGGCCCGTGCGCTCGAGCGAGAGGTCGAGCTCCTCCGCCGGGCTCTGCTGCGGCCAGTGCTCCCACCAGAGCTTCTCGCCGATCGTCACCTCGTCGCGCGGCCAGCCCGACGCGCGGAACGCCTCGCCGAACACGACCTCCGAGTACCCGGACGGGATCGGCGCGTTCCCGGACTCGTCGTTGTAGCGGGCGACCTCGAGGAAGTCGATGCCGCGCGAGCGCGCGTGGTCGAGCACGGACGCGGCCTGCTCGCGCGGGATGAGCTCCCACGTCCGCCAGGACCCGAGCGCGAAGAGGGACACCTCGACGCCGGAGTCGCCGAGCTCCCTGCGGGGTGCGGCCACGTCAGGCGACCTCGGCGGGGACGCGGTCGCGCAGCAGCGGCAGGACGTCGCGGGCGAACTCCTCCATGTAGCGCGCCTGCTCGTTGCCCGGGAAGTGGAACACCAGCTCGGTGAACCCGAGATCGATGTACGTGCCGATCCGCTGGGCGACGTCCTCGGGGTCGTCGGAGACGATGAACCGGCTGCTCGCGCGGTCGGCGTTCTCGTCGGCCAGGCGCTCCATCTCCATCGGGTCCTCCACGCCGGCCTTCTGCTCGCCGGAGAGCGCGAGCGCGGCCCACCAGCGGCACGCCTCCTTCGCGCGCGCCGCGTCGTGGTCGTAGGAGACCTTGATCTCGATCATGTGCGCGATCTGCGACGCATCGCGCCCGGCCTTCTCCGCGCCCTCGACCACCGCGTCGAGCAGCGTCCGGTAGAGATCGGGGTCCTTGCCGCTGGTGCAGATGAATCCGTCGCCCGCGCGCCCCGCGAGCTTCGCCGCCAGCGGGCCGCTCGCGGCGATGTAGATCGGCACCGGATCGTCGGGACGGTCGTAGATCGTCGCCTTGCGCGTCGTGTAGTACTCGCCCTCGAAGTCCACGCGCTCCTCGCGCCACAGCCGGCGGATGAGCTCGATCGCCTCGGCCAGGCGCATGCGGCGCTCCTTGACGCCCGGCCACTCACCGGTCGCGATCGGGCTCTCGTTGAGCGACTCGCCCGTGCCGACGCCGAGGAAGACGCGGTCCTGGAACAGGGATCCCAGCGTCGCGAACGCCTGCGCGACCACGGCGGGGTGGTAGCGGAACGTCGGCGTGAGCACGCTCGTGCCCATGCGGACGCGCTCGCTGCGGCCGCCCAGCGCGCCGAGCCACGGCAGGACCGCGGGGCTGTGGCCGCCCTCGTGGCGCCACGGCTGGAAGTGGTCGGACACGGCGACGTCGTCGAAGCCGAGACGCTCGGCCAGCAGCGAGAACGACAGCAGCTCCGACGGGCCGAACTGCTCCGCCGAGGCCTTGTAGCCCAGGCGGATCGGCGGGTTCGAGGTCATGGGACCAGCCTATCGAGGGCCTCCGCGAGCGCCTCCGCGGTGTGGGGTCCCTTCACCCGCTCGCCGTTGACGAAGAACGTCGGCGTCCCGGTGACGCCGCTGCGCTCGGCGCTGTCGATGTCCGCGTCGATGGCCGCCGCGTGCACGTCGTCGCGCAGCGCCTCCAGGAAGCGCTCGGCATCCATACCGAGGGCCTGCGCGTGCCCGACGAGGTCGTCGAGCTCCAACCGGTCCTGCTCGGCGAACAGCCGGTCGTGCATCTCCCAGAAGCGTCCCTGCGCGCCCGCCGCCTCCATGGCCTCCGCGGCGAGGCGGGCGTGGGGGTGGAGATCCTCGAGCGGGAGGTGGCGGAAGACGTACTGCAGCCGGTCGCCGTAGCGCTCGCGCAGCTCCGCGACGACCCCCGTCGCCTCGCCGCAGAACGGGCACTCCGCATCGCCGTACTCGACGAGGGAGAGCGGGGCGTCGAGCGGCCCGCGGATGCGGTCGTGTGCGCGGTCGACGGGCGGATCGAGACGCACCGGCGTTCCGCCGTCCGCGTCGTCGCCCGAGCCGGCCAGCCGGAACAGCAGCCAGCCGAGCGCGGCCGCGAGCACCGAGGCCGCGAGCACGCCGACCTTCGCCTCGTCCCGGAGCACCTCGTCCTCGAAGGCCAGGTCGGTGACGAACAGCGAGACGGTGAAGCCGATCCCTGCCAGCGCCCCCGCGCCGAGGACATGGCGCATCGTCATGCCGCGCGGCAGCGTGCCCAGCCCGAGGCGGACGGCGAGGAAGGACGCGAGCGAGATGCCGATCGTCTTGCCCGCGACGAGGCCGACGACGATGCCGATCGTGATCGGCGAGCTCACGGCGCGGCTGATCGCGTCCCCCCCGAGCGGCACGCCCGCGTTGGCGAGCGCGAACAGCGGCACGACGACGTAGCTCGTCCAGGGGTGCAGCAGCTCCTGCAGGCGCTCGTTGGGCGAGATCGCCGCGCCCACCCCGAGCATCGCCGAGCGCGCCTGCGCGGGCGACGGGTCCTGGCGGAACGACGCGCGTCAGCACCGTCGCCCGCTCGACCTCGCTGCGCTTCGGCGGGTGCACCGGGGTGAGCAGCCCGAGCAGGACGCCCGCGATCGTGGGGTGCACGCCGGACTCGACCATCGCGATCCAGAGGGCGAGCCCCGCGACGAGATACGCCGGACCGCGCCACACGCGGACGCGGCCGAGCAGACCGATCGCCACGAGGATCCCGCCCGCCGCCGCGAGCGCGACGAGATCGATGCCCTCCGAGTAGAAGATCGCGATGACGACGATGGCGCCGATGTCGTCGACGATCGCCAAGGTGAGCAGGAACACGCGCACCTGCGATGGCAGGCCCGGGCCCATGAGCGCGAGCGCACCCAGGACGAACGCGATGTCCGTCGCCATGACGATGCCCCAGCCGTGAGCGCCCTCCCCGCCGGAGTTGACGGCGACGTACAACAGCGCCGGGACCACCATCCCGCCCAGCGCGGCGAGGGCCGGGACCGCGGCCGCGCGGCGGTCGCGCAGCTCGCCGAGCGCGAGCTCCCAGCGGATCTCCAGCGCGACGACGTAGAAGAAGAAGACCATCAGGCCGTCGTTCACCCAATGCTGCAGGTCCTCGGTGATGTCGGAGGAACCGATGCCGATCGTGGCCTTCGTGTGCCACAGGTCGACGTAGGAGTCCTTCAGCGGCGAGTTCGCCCAGAGGAGCGCGACGACCGTCGCCAGCAGCAGCAGCGACGAGCTCCCGGCCTCGGTGTGCAGGAACTGCTGCAGCGGCCGCGCGACGTTGCCCGTCCAGCGGCTCGTGTTCCCGGGCTTCCCCTTCACGTGGTGAGCTCGCGGAACCGCTCGGCGAGCGCGCGGAAGAAGTCGGCGCGCGTCACGATGCCGTCCACCTTGCCGTCCTCGACGATCGGGACGACGAGCACCCGGTGGTGGAGGAAGATCTCGGCGAGCTCCGCGTCGGACGGGTCGGCGCCCACCTCCACGTGGTCGGTCGTCATGTGGTCGGAGACCGGCTCGGCGGCGGCCGGCGCGCCGCGCTCGAGCAGGGCGTCGAGCGACTTGGGCACGAAGCCCGCCGAGCCGAGCGAGTCGAAGTACTTGGGGAAGACGGCGTGGATGAACTCGCGCTCGCCGAACACACCCACGAAGCGCTCGCGTGCGTCGACGACCGGGAGGGCGGGAGCGCCCGCCGACAGCACGGCATCGAGGGCCTCGCCGACCGACTGGTCGTGATGCAGGACCGGCACCTGGCGCCGCGCAGCGGTGACGAACGTCGTCAGATTCATCAGAGGTACCTCAGGGCGACGTAGCCGGTCGAGAGAACGAGGGAGAGCAGCGTGACCGGTATCCCGACCTTGAGGAAGGGCACGAACCCGATCGGGCGTCCCGCGCGCTCGGCCATGCCGGCGGCGGCGACGTTCGCGGCGGCGGCGATGATCGTCGCGTTGCCGCCGAAGCACGCCCCCAGCGCGAGCGCCCACCAGTAGGCCGGGTCCTCGTGCCCGCCGAGCTGCTCGACGACGGGGATCATCGTCGCGGTGAACGGGATGTTGTCGACGATCCCCGACGCGATGCCGGACACCCAGAGGATCCCGAGGAGCTCGGCGCTGCGGTTCCCCGCCGTGACGTCGGCGATGCCGTCGGCGACCTTCTGGATGGCACCCTGCTCCTCGAGCGCGCCGACCATGACGAACAGCCCGATGAAGAAGAACAGCGTCGGCCACTCGATGCCGGAGAGCGCCTTCTCGAGCGACTGGCGGCTGACGAGGAGCATGATCGTGGCGCCGGCCAGGGCCACTGTCGCGGGCTCGAGGTGCAGCGGCTTGTGGACGAAGAACACCAGGATCGTCAAGACCATGATCGGCAGCGTCCGTCGCAGCTCGTCCGGGTCCTCGATCGAGCGGCGCGCGTCGAGCTCCATGACGCGTGCGCGGGCCTCGGGCGCGATCTGCAGCTTGCGGCGGAACAGGAGATACAGCAGGCCGACCACCACGAACAGCGTCACCACCGCGACCGGTGCGAGGTTCGTGATGAACTGCGTGAACGACAGATCGGTGGCGCCTGCGATGAGGATGTTCGGCGGGTCGCCGATGAGGGTCGCCGTCCCGCCGATGTTGGACGAGAAGATCTCGATGAGCACGAGCGGGATCGGGTCGATGTCGAGCGCGTCGGCCAGCAGGAACGTGATCGGCACCATGAGCAGCACCGTCGTGAGGTTGTCCAGGAACGCCGACAGCAGCGCCGTGGCGCCGGCGAGGCTCAGGACGACGGCCAGCGGCCGGCCGCGGGAGAGCTGGCCCGCTCGGATCGCCATGTACGTGTAGACGCCCGTCGTCTCGGTCAGCTTGACGATCAGCATCATCCCCGCGAGCAGCCCGATCGTGTTCCAGTCGACCGCCTCGATGGCGGCGTCCTGGCTGATCGTCTGCGTGACCAGGACGAGGATCGCGCCGAGCAGCGCGACCTTGGTCCGGTGGATGCGCTCGGTCGCGATCGTCGCGAGCGCGAGGGCGAAGACGGCTATGGCGAAGACCAAAGGGGCTCCCGGTCGAAGGCGTGCGGAGACGCGCGCCGACCAGTCTTCCCGGCTCACCTGCTGAGGAGCCTACCCGCGATCAAGGACGGGCGCGGGGCGTCGATCACCTGAGGAACGTGGAGAGCCGTTCGGTCCTGAGAATCGTGCTGGGCGTCGCCGGCCTGGCCGCGGTCGCGTTCGCGATCCTCGCGATCGCCGGCGTCGGCCGCTCCCCCGTCGGGACGGCGTGCTTCTACACCGTCCTCTTCGCCGTCTCGTCCGCGAGGAGCGCCTGCCCTGGATGCTCCTCGGCGCCGGGCTGCTCGTGTCGGCGGGCTTCTGACTGGCGCGTCCGCTAGCGAAGCCGAACCAGCCCGTCCCGTCGCTGTCGGACGTCCTGGAGCTCAGCTTCTACCCCATCGCCTGCGCGGCGATGGTGACGCTCGCGCGCCGCCGGCTGCAGTTCGCCAGCTACTCCGTCCTGCTCGACGGCGCCGCAGCTGCACTGGCGACGGGCTCCATCGGCGTCCTGCTCCTCGCCGTCCGCGGCGCGCGACTCGGCTCCACCTGGCTGCTCATCCTCGCCGGCGCGCTCGTCTTCGCCGGCACCGACACGATCTCCCTGTGGCAGTCCGTCACCGGCAGCTACACCCCCGGTGGCGCGCTCGACATCGGCTGGATGGTCGGCATCCTGCTCATCGGCCTCCCGGCCTGGCGCCCGATCGAGGCGCGCAGGGTCGTCGACGAGGGCCGCCACAGCGTCGTGCTCCCGGCGGCGCTCGGGGCCGTGAGCCTCGGCGTGCTGACGGTCGACCACTTCGACCGCCTCCCCGTGCCCGCGCACGTGCTGGCGATCTTCGACCTCGACGGCTTCAAGCACTACAACGACACCTTCGGCCACCCGGCCGGCGACCTCCTGCTCGTCCGCCTCTCCGAGCGCCTGCGCGACGCGGCCGCCGAGCACGGCGCGCGCGCCTATCGCATGGGCGGCGACGAGTTCTGCGTCCTCGGGCCCGCGATCGCCGGGCCCGGCCCCGAGCGCGGTCCTCGCGTGGGGCAACGCGGCCCTGACCGAGCACGGCGAGGGCTTCACCATCACCGCATCGGGCGGCGCCGTCGTCGTCGACGACGCCACGACCGACACGTCCTCGGCGCTCTCCGACGCCGACGAGCGGATGTACGGCTCCAAGCGCTCACGGCGCAACTCCGCGCTTGCGCAGACGACGGCCGTGCTGCGTTCCGTGCAGGACGCCGTCGACGGCGAGCTCGCGCGGCACACGAGCCAGGTCGCGATCCTGGCCGACCGCGTCGCCCGTCACATGGGCCTGTCCGAGCTCGAGATGCGCTGGATCCGCTGCGCGGCCGAGCTGCACGACGTCGGCAAGGTCGCGATCCCCGCGGGGATCATGCACAAGCGCGAGACGCTCGATCCGCAGGAGTGGGCGTTCATCCGCCGCCACACGCTCATCGGCGAGCACATCGCGGAGTCGGCCTCGGCACTCTCGCCGATCGCCCCGATCATCCGCTCCAGCCACGAGCGCTGGGACGGCGGCGGCTACCCCGACGGGCTCGCCGGCGACGAGATCCCCGTCGGCGCGCAGATCGTCTTCGTCTGCGACGCGTTCGACGCGATGACCTCCGACCGCCCCTACCGCGCGGCGCTGCCTGCCGCGTTCGCGCTGCGCGAGCTGCGGGCGGCCGCGGGGACGCAGTTCGCGCCCCGGGTCGTCGAGGCGTTCATCGCGAGCTGGACCGGCGAGGCGCTAGTCGTCGGCGTGCAACAGGAATCCCGCGGCATCGAGGATGCCGCGGTCGCGTAGCCGGCTCAGCCGGTCCACGACCTGATCCGCCGGGTGCCACGCCGCGACCGCGGCCGTGTCGTCGAGCGCGTGCAGGTCGTGGAGCTCCGGTTCGTCGACCGCGTCGCGGAACCAGGCAAGGTCGTCGGAGATGCGCCGGGGACGGCCGGCCGTATCGGGGTTCCAGTGGTCCTGGCCCCCTCGGCGCTCGGGGGTGCCGGCAGGGCGCGTGAGCGCCACGCCGAGGGCACCGGGCCAATCCGGGCGGGATCGCACCAGTTCAAGGATCGCCATGACCTGAGAGCTTAGGTCCCGAAGCGCCAGGGGAGCCCCGCTTCCCGCGCGGGTAACGTGCCACTTGGAGAACAGACGCCGGAGGGGGCAGCGTGGCCAGCACCGACATCGACGCATTGGAGACCCGGGAGTGGCTCGAGTCGCTCGACAGCGTGCTCGAGCACGACGGGCCCGACCGTGCGAACTTCCTCCTGGACCGCCTCGCGGGGCGCGCGTCGCGTGCCGGCGCGCACCTGCCGCTGGGGGGCCAGACGCCGTACGTGAACACCATCCCGGTGTCCGAGGAGCCGCCGTATCCGGGTGACGAGGCGCTCGAGAACCGCCTCAGCTCGCTCATCCGCTGGAACGCGATGGCGACCGTCCTGCAGGCGAACAAGACCTCGTCCGAGCTGGGCGGGCACATCGCCAGCTACCAGTCCGCGGCGACGCTGTACGAGGTCGGGTTCAACCACTTCTGGCACGCGCCGTCGGCGGAGCACGGTGGCGACCTCGTCTTCTTCCAGGGCCACTCGGCCCCTGGTATGTACTCGCGGGCCTTCCTCGAGGGCCGGGTAACGGAGTCCCAGCTGCGGCGCTTCCGCCAGGAGGTCGACGACCTCGGGCGCTTCGACGGCGGCGGGATCTCCTCCTATCCGCACCCGTGGCTCATGCCGGAGCTGTGGCAGTTCCCGACCGTGTCGATGGGCCTCGGGCCGATCATGGCCATCTACCAGGCCCGCTTCATGAAGTACCTGCAGGGGCGCGGGATCGTGGACACGTCGGGCCGCAAGGTGTGGGCGTTCCTCGGCGACGGCGAGACCGACGAGCCCGAGTCGCTCGGCGCGATCGGCCTCGCGGGCCGCGAGCGCCTCGACAACCTCGTCTTCGTCGTCAACTGCAACCTGCAGCGCCTCGACGGCCCGGTCCGCGGCAACGGGAAGATCATCCAGGAGCTCGAGACGATCTTCCGCGGCGCGGGCTGGAACGTCGTCAAGGTCGTCTGGGGCTCGCGGTGGGACCCGTTGCTCGCGGCCGACCACGAGGGCCTGCTCGTGCAGCGCATGGAGGAGGCCGTCGACGGCGAGTACCAGGTGTACAAGGCGCGCGACGGCGCCTTCGTGCGCGAGCACTTCTTCGGGGCCGACCCGAAGCTGCGCGAGATGGTCGCCCACATGAGCGACGAGGAGGTCTGGGCGCTCAACCGCGGCGGCCACGACCCCAAGAAGATCTACGCCGCCTACGCCGCCGCCAGCGCGCACACCGGCCAGCCGACGGTCATCCTCGCGAAGACCATCAAGGGCTACGGGATGGGCACGGCCGGCGAGGGCCAGAACATCACCCATCAGCAGAAGAAGATGGACGAGACCGCGCTGCTGAGGTGGCGCGACCGGTTCGGCCTGGACCTCACCGACGAGCAGGTCCACGAGGCGGCGTTCGTCAAGCCTGCCGACGACACGCCGGAGATGAGCTACCTGCACGAGCGCCGCAGGGCGCTCGGCGGCGGGCTGCCGGCGCGGCGGCGGACGTCGACGGCGCTGGAGGTCCCCGAGCTCTCCGCGTTCGGCGGGCAGCTCACGCCGACCGGCGAGCGCGAGATCTCGACGACGATGGCCTTCGTCCGGATCCTCAACACGCTGCTGCGCGACAAGACGATCGGCAAGCACGTCGTCCCGATCGTGCCCGACGAGTCGCGCACGTTCGGCATGGAGGGGATGTTCCGGCAGTTCGGGATCTTCAGCCAGGTCGGCCAGCTGTACCAGCCCGAGGACGCCGACCAGCTCATGTTCTACAAGGAGGACAAGCAGGGCCAGGTGCTCCAGGAGGGCATCAACGAGCCCGGCGCGTTCTCCTCCTGGATCGCCGCGGGCACGTCGTACTCCAACCACGACGTGCCGATGATCCCGTTCTACATCTACTACTCGATGTTCGGGTTCCAGCGGGTCGGCGACCTCGCGTGGGCCGCGGGCGACAGCCGCACGCGCGGCTTCCTGCTCGGCGGCACGGCGGGGCGCACGACGCTGAACGGCGAGGGCCTGCAGCACGAGGACGGCCACTCGCACATCCTCAGCTCGACGATCCCGAACTGCGTCTCCTACGACCCCACGTACGCGCACGAGGTCGCCGTGATCGTCCAGGACGGCCTGCGCCGCATGCTGGGCGACCAGGAGGACGTCTTCTACTACCTCACGCTCATGAACGAGAACTACTCGCACCCCGGGCTGACCGAGGGCAGCGAGGAGGGGATCCTCAAGGGCATGTACCTCCTGCGGCCGGGCTCCGAGCCCAAGGCCGGCGCGCCGCGCGTCCAGCTGCTGGGCTCGGGGACGATCCTGCGCGAGGTGCTGGCGGGCGCCGACCTGCTCGCGGAGGACTTCGGCGTCGCCGCGGACGTGTGGAGCGTCACGAGCTTCACCGAGCTGCGCCGCGAGGGGATCGACGCGGACCGCTGGAACATGCTCCATCCGACGGAGGAGGCGCGGGTGCCCTGGGTCACGTCGTCGCTGGCCGGACACGAGGGGCCGGTGATCGCCTCGACCGACTACGTCCGCGCGTTCGCCGACGGCATCCGGCCGTTCGTCGACCGCCCGTACCGGGTGCTCGGCACGGACGGCTTCGGGCGCAGCGACTTCCGGCGCAAGCTGCGGCGCTTCTTCGAGGTCGACCGCCACTACGTCGCGGTCGCCGCGCTCAAGGAGCTCGCGGATCAGGGCAAGGTCGAGCCCGCGGTGGTCAAGCAGGCCATCGAGCAGTACGAGATCGACACCGACCGTCCGGCGCCCTTCCATGTCTGACGCCACGGCGACCGACGTGGTCGAGGTCAAGGTCCCCGACATCGGGGACTTCGACGACGTCCCCGTCATCGAGGTGCACGTCGCGCCCGGGGACACGATCGCGCCCGAGGACCCGCTCGTCACGCTGGAGTCCGACAAGGCCACCATGGACGTCCCCTCCCCGCTGGAGGGCGTCGTCCAGGAGCTGAGGGTCGCGGTCGGCGACAGCGTGTCGGAGGGCACCGTGATCCTCGTGGCGGCCCCAGGCGGGGTCGACGGGGAGGCGGCGGCCGAGCTGCTCGCCGAGCCTGCCGTCGAGGAGGCCGAGGCGGTCGAGGACGAGATCGCGGCCGCCACGCCGCACGCCTACGCCGGCACCGCCGACCGATGTCCTGTACGCGGGCCCCGGCGCACGTCGCCTGGCGCGCGAGCTCGGCGTCGACCTCACCGCCGTGCAGGGCAGCGGCCGCAAGGGCCGGATCCTCAAGGGCGACGTCGAGGCGGCGTCGAAGGGCGACGCGCCGGCCAAGGCCGCGGCTCCGTCGAAGGGCGCCGCCGTCGGTGGCCTGGAGGTGCTCCCCTGGCCGAAGGTCGACTTCGAGAAGTTCGGCGAGGTCGAGCGGGTCGCGCTGTCGCGCATCAAGCGCATCAGCGGCCCGGTGCTGCACCGCAACTGGGTGACCATCCCGCACGTCACGCACAACGACGAGGCGGACATCACCGAGCTCGAGGCGTTCCGCAAGCGCACGAACGACGAGATCGCCAAGTCCGGCGTCAAGCTCACGATGGTCGCGCTGCTGCTCAAGGGGCTGGTCCCGGCGCTGCAGCGCTTCCCGGAGCTCAACGCGTCGCTCGAGGGCGACGAGCTCGTGCTCAAGCGCTACTACCACCTCGGCTTCGCGGCCGACACGCCGCAGGGGCTCGTGGTGCCGGTCATCCGCGACGTCGACAAGAAGGGCCTCGTCGACATCGCCAAGGACCTCACCGAGTTGTCGGGCAAGGCGCGCGAGGGCAAGCTCGGCCCGTCGGACATGGCGGGCGGGACGTTCACCGTGTCGTCGCTCGGCGGCCTGGGCGGCACGAGCTTCACCCCGATCATCAACGCGCCAGAGGTCGCCATCCTCGGCGTCACGCGCTCGGCGACCAAGGCGGTCTGGGACGGGAGCCAGTTCGTGCCTCGCCTCATGGTCCCGCTGTCGCTCTCGTACGACCACCGCGTCATCGACGGCGCGCTCGCCGCGCGCTTCACGACGTACCTGGTCTCCGTGCTCTCCGACCTGCGAAGGGGTCTCCTCTAGATGGCTGCGCTCGAGGTCAAGGTCCCCGACATCGGGGACTTCGAGGACGTCCCGGTCATCGAGATCCACGTCGCCGTGGGCGACGACGTCGCGCCCGAGGACCCGCTCGTCACGCTGGAGTCCGACAAGGCGACGATGGACATCCCCGCGCCCAGCGCGGGCAAGGTCGCCGAGCTGCGGGTCGCGCTCGAGGACCGGGTGTCGGAGGGCTCGCTGATCGTCGTGCTCGACGCCGTCGACGGCGCGCCCGCGCCGTCCGACCAGCCCGAGCCGGAGGTCGCCGCCGCGCCGGCACCGCCTGCAGCGTCGTACGACGGTGACGTCGACCAGACGACGCAGGTCGTGGTCATCGGCTCCGGGCCGGGCGGCTATGCGGCCGCCTTCCGCGCTGCCGACCTGGGGTTGCAGACGACGCTCGTCGAGCGTTACGACGCGCTCGGTGGCGTGTGCCTGAACGTCGGGTGCATCCCGTCGAAGGCGCTGCTGCACGCGGCGAAGGTCGTCGCCGAGACCGAGGAGATGGCCGAGCACGGCATCTCCTTCGGCGAGCCGCAGATCGACCTCCCCGCGCTCGGCGCGTGGAAGGACTCGGTCGTCGACCGCCTGACCGGCGGCCTGGCCGGGCTCGCCAAGCAGCGCAAGGTCACCGTCGTCCATGGCGAGGCGGCGTTCGTCTCCGACCACGTGCTGAAGGTCGGCGACACGACGATCGGCTTCGAGAACGCGATCATCGCCGTCGGCTCCAGCGCGGTCGCGCTGCCGTTCCTCCCCGAGGACCCGCGCATCATCGACAGCACCGGCGCGCTCGCGCTGGAGGACGTCCCGGGCCGGCTCTTGGTCATCGGCGGCGGGATCATCGGCCTGGAGATGGCGACGGTCTACGACGCGCTCGGCTCGGAGGTCACGGTCGTCGAGGCCCTCGACGGACTGATGACCGGGGCCGACCGCGACCTCATCCGGCCGCTGCAGCGGCGCGTCGAGAAGCGCTACGCCGCGATCCACCTGGGGACGAAGGTGACCGCGGTGGAGGCCGGCGACGACGGCCTGACCGTGACGTTCGAGGGCGACAGCGCGCCGGAGCCGCAGACGTACGACCGGATCCTGCTCGCGGTCGGGCGCAGGCCCAACGGCGGGCTGGTCGGCGCGGAGCATGCGGGCGTCGCGGTCGACGAACGCGGCTTCATCGGCGTGGACGCGCAGCGCCGCACGAACGTGCCGCACATCTTCGCCATCGGCGACGTCGTCGGCGAGCCGATGCTCGCGCACAAGGCGACGCACGAGGGCAAGGTCGCCGCGGAGGTCATCGCGGGGGAGAACGTGGCCTTCGAGCCGCGCGGCATCCCCTCGGTCGCCTACACGGATCCCGAGGTCGCCTGGATCGGGCTGACGGAGACGCAGGCCAAGGCGGAGGGCATCCCGTTCGAGAAGGGGACGTTCCCGTGGGCCGCGTCCGGGCGTGCACTCGGGCTCGGCCGCGACGAGGGGCTGACGAAGCTCCTCATCGACCCCGAGACGCGTCAGGTCCTCGGTGCCGGCATGGTCGGCCCGCAGGCGGGCGATCTCGTGTCGGAGGTCGCGCTGGCGATGGAGCTCGGCGCGGACGCCGAGGACATCGGGCTCACGATCCATCCCCACCCCACGTTGTCGGAGACGGTCGCCTTCTCGGCCGAGGCGGTGGAGGGGACGATCACGGACCTCTACGTGCCCAAGCGCGCCGCGCGTCGTGGCTGACGCGGGGCACTCCATCCTGCAGCCGTCGGCGTCCTACAGCATCACGATGCGCGTCCGGCTGCCGCAGCGGCCGGGCTCGTTCGGGCTCGTCGCGAGCGCGATCGGCCACCAGGGCGGCATCCTCGGCGCGATCGACCTCGTGCGCGTCGAGGGCAGGGAGGTCGTCCGCGACATCACGGTGTCGTGCGTCGACGCCGCGCACGGCGAGTCGGTGGTGCGGGCGGTCGAGGAGGTCGACGGCGTCAGCGTCCAGGCCGTCTCCGACCGGACGTTTCAGCTGCACCTGCGGGGCAAGATCGGCGTGCACGGCACCGTGCCGGTCAAGACCCGCGACGACCTCTCGATGGCCTACACGCCGGGCGTCGCGCGCGTGTCGCAGGCGATCCACGAGGACACCGAGCGCGCTTGGAACCTCACGGTGAAGGGCAACACGGTCGCCGTCGTGACCGACGGGACCGCGGTCCTCGGCCTCGGCGACATCGGGCCGGAGGCGGCGATGCCGGTCATGGAGGGCAAGGCGCTGCTGTTCAAGGAGTTCGCGGGCGTCGACGCCTACCCGCTGTGCCTGGCCACGAAGGACGTCGACGAGATCGTCGCGGTGGTCAAGGCGGTGTCGCCGACGTTCGGCGGGATCAACCTCGAGGACATCTCGGCGCCGCGGTGCTTCGAGATCGAGCGGCGGCTGCGCGCGGAGCTCGACATCCCCGTCTTCCACGACGACCAGCACGGCACGGCGATCGTGCTGCTGGCGGCGCTGCTGAACGCGCTGCGGGTCGTCGGCAAGCGCGCGGAGGACGTGCGCGTGGTCGTGACCGGCGCAGGAGCGGCGGGCACGGCGTGCACGGACATCCTGCTCGCACAGGGGGTCGGTGAGATCGTCGTCTGCGACCAGTTCGGCGTGATCCACCGCGACCGGATCGACCTGGACCCGGCCCGCATGGCGCTCGCGCAGCGCACGAACCCCCACGAGCGCCGCGGGTCGGCCGACGAGCTGCTCGAGGGCGCGGACGTGTTCATCGGCGTCTCGGTCCCCGGCGCCGTGTCGGCGGCAGGCGATCCGGACGATGGCGGACCGGTCGATCGTCTTCGCGATGGCGAACCCGACGCCGGAGGTGCAGCCCGAGGAGGTCCGCGCCGACGTCGCGATCATGGCGACCGGGCGCTCGGACTACCCGAACCAGATCAACAACGTCCTCGCGTTCCCCGGCGTGTTCCGCGGCGCGCTCGACGCCCGCGCGACGACGATCGACGAGGGCATGAAGCTCGCGGCCGCGGAGGCGATCGTCGCGGTCGATCCCGGAGGACCAGATCGGGCCGGAGTACATCGTGCCCAGCGTCTTCAACCGGGAGGTCGCGCCGCTCGTCGCGCAGGCGGTCGCGCGCGCCGCCGCCCGCAGCGGCGTCGCCCGCCGGCCCGTGCCGTCCCAGGCGCAGGAGGAGGCACGCGTTCTGCCATGACCGACCTCCCCGACTTCCGGGCGTCCGACGCCGAGCGCGAGCGCGTGGCGACGGCGCTGCGCGAGCACGCGGCGGAGGGCCGCCTCGACGTCGACGAGCTCGACGAGCGCCTCCAGCAGGCCTACACGGCCCGCACCCGCGGGGACCTGGAGAAGCTGACGTCCGATCTGCCGGCCGCGCCGCCGCCGAAGCCGTCGCCGCCGACGGTGCGCGAGCGCGGCTGGGGGCTCGCGGAGCGGGCAGGCAGCTACGTCGGCGTGATGGTCATCCTCATCATCATCTGGGCCGCGACGGGCGCGGGCTACCCGTGGTTCATCTGGCCGGCGATCGGATGGGGCCTCGCGCTGGTGACGACGGGGAAGACGGGGCTGCCTTGGGATGGGGGCCGGCGGCGGCGGTAGCGCCGCTACCCCACCGCCGCCACGTACCGATCGTGGATCGGCGCCCACGCCGGGCGCACGTCGACGAGGTCGGTCTCGCCGCCGTCGAGCATCCGCGCGAGCGCGTCGAGGTGGAAGTGCCAGCCCGCCGCCACGGAGGTCCGGTGCTCGGGCGGGATCAGGCTCGTGCACTGCAGAAGCAGCTCCGTTGCGTCTCCGTCCGCGCGCAGCTCGAAGCGCAGCCTGCCGTGGGGCTCGCCCTCGATCTCCAGGAGCGCCGGCGGGTCGATCGCCGTGATCGTGGCCTGCATCACGACGCCCTCGCCGTCCTCCTCGTTCAACCACGTGATCGTGTACGGCTCGCCCGCCGCGAGGCGCGGCGCCTCGACGCGACCCCACCAGCCGATGAGCTCGGCGGGCTCGGTGAGCGCCGCCCAGACGCGCTCGACGGGATGGGCGAGTCGGCGCTCGTAACGTAGGACGACGTGGTCGCCGCGCTCCTCCATCGTGCCGAGATCGCTCATGGGGCCTCCTTCGTCGCCTGCGTGTCGAGGTGGCGCTCGAGCGCGTCGAGCCGGCCCGCCCAGTGGCGCCGGTACGGCGCCAGCCACGCGTCGAGCTCGGCGAGCGGCTCGGGACGCAGCGCGTAGAGGCGCCGGCGCCCGTCCGGCCGCACCTCGACGAGGCCGGCCTCGCGGAGCACGCGCAGGTGCTTGGAGGTTCCCGGCTGGCTCAACCCGGTCGCGGCGACGAGCTCGCCCACGGGGCGGGGCCCATCGCGGACCAGGTCGAGGATGCGGCGCCGATTGGGCTCCGCGAGGGCGTCGAGTGCGCTGATCGCCACTCGGCAAAGAATAACCGATGGTCATATGACCGTCAAGTTATGCGATGCGCTCCGGGCGAGGGTTGTGCTGGACGGGGCCGAGGACCGACCGCAGCCGGCGGCGCAGGGCCTCGCGGCGACGCGACGGGGAGACGGCGGCGACGTGGTCGCGCAGCCGGGTCGCGGACGCGGCGCTCGGACGGAACGGGTCGGCCGCGACGTGGCCGTCGTCGGTCGAGATCGCGGCCCACAGCTCGCTGCCGCGCTCGGCGAGGACGACGACGCCGCTGGGCGGCCGGGTGGAGTCGAGGGCGGCGAGGCGGGCGATCGACTCGGCGTCGCGCGCATCGGCGCGGCGGATCGTGATGTCGGGCGAAGTGGTCATGAGTACATGCTGCAACTGCGACATCGCCCGGACATCCGGCATTCGCAACGTCCTGAGGCGCCGGAGGCCTTAGTCCGCGTGCGACCCGGGTGAGCGCCTCGGGCGTCGGGTCAGGGATGGACGGCCACATCGTGCTCGCCGTCCGCGGGCTGACGACGGCGGCCATCGTGTGGGTGACGTGCGCGATCGGCATGGCCTGCCGCGCGGGACTGTGGCTGCTCGCGCTCGTCGTCACCGCGCGGCGCTTCGTCGTCGTGGCTCTACGGCGGACGGTCGGGGCGTCCTGCGCGACGTCCTCGCCGAGTGCACCGAGCGCGGATTCGCGATCGTGCGCATCTCGACGCGGCACCTCGACGAGGGGGCGAGCTGCAGGGACAGCCCGGCGCGGAGCGGCTCGCGGTCGCGCTCACCGACCTCGACGGCGTGCTCGAGGTCACCACGACCGATCTCGGAGGCGACTGAGCGCCGTAGAGCCCGTGTGGCTCTCGCAGCCGTCAACCTCGCGCTCGCGGCGTACATGACCGGCGTGATCTGGGTGGTCCAGGTCGTGCTCTATCCGCTGTTCTCACACGTCGGCGCGACGGAGTGGCGCGCGTATCACGCGGCGCACTCGCGGAGGATCACGCCCGTCGTCGCGCCGGCCATGCTCGCGCACCCGCTCGTCGCGACCGCGCTGGTCGTCGACCGGCCGGGCGCGCTCGCCGCGGTCAACCTGGCGCTCGCCGCCGGGCTGCTGCTCGTGACGGCGACGGTCTTCGCACGGCTGCACGGCCGGCTGACGCCGGACGCGGTCGGCCGCCTCGTGCGGCTCAACGCGCTGCGCGCGGTGGCGTGGACGGCGAGCGCGGGTGTCGCGCTCGCCCTCGTGCTCAGCTCTCGTGGTAGATG
The DNA here is from genome assembly GCA_963757125.1 of uncultured Solirubrobacterales bacterium. Classification (GTDB taxonomy): domain Bacteria; phylum Actinomycetota; class Thermoleophilia; order Solirubrobacterales; family Solirubrobacteraceae; genus CAVVSD01. The sequence goes on from CAVWQP010000003.1 coordinate 93,601, forward strand.
ACCGCGACCGACGAGGCGCCGGTGCGACGGTCCCAGATGACGCCACGATCGATCGTGGGCGTGCAACCGGGGGGCAGGGTCTCCAGCTGGGCGGAGACCTGCTGCTCGAGAGCGGCGGGGGATTTTGCGATGAGCGGGATTCTGATGGTGGCCATTTGGGATCGTCCTTGATCTGCGGGGTCTTTGCGAAGGTACGGCAGCTGCGCCCAGAAGTTGAGGGCTTGCAGCCACATTTCCTCTCCACGTCCAGCGCTCATGGACCGCATGTCGAGGCCGAACGTCCAGAGAGGGGACGTCCTGCTGGAACACAGGCCCGGCCACGTCGATCCGGTGGGCATGACGGCTTCGCACCCGACCACCGCTCCGCACTCGGCCCTGGGCGGCCACGGCCACAGCACCTCCGACGACGCCGCCGAGGCCGGCCGCGAGTCGGTGCGCGCTGCGCTCGGCGGGCGCATCCCCGCGGCGGGCGACCTCGTCCTGATCTTCCCCAGCGCCTCCTACGACCTCGACGCGCTGCACGCCGCGGCCATCGAGGCGGCGACACCGGCGTCCGTCGTCGGGTGCACCACGGTCGGTGCGTTCACCCAGGACGCGCAGGTCCCCGCGGGCTGCGTCGCCACGCACCTCGTCGCCGGTGAGCTGGCCTTCGGGGTCTGCCACGTCGAGCGCGACGACGCCGACCTCGCGGCGACCACGCGCGATGCGGCGGAGACCGCCCGCGACCGCGCGGGCGAGGAGCGCTACGACTCCGCGCTCATGCTGCTCTGCGACGGCCTGACGCCCGACCAGCGGGAAGTCGCCCGCGGCGCGTACGAGGTGACGAGCGCCGTCGTGCCGCTCGTGGGCGGCGCCGCAGGCGACGATCTCGCCTTCGCCGCGACGACCACCTTCGGCGAGGGCCGCGCGCTCACGAACGGGATCGTGTGCGTGTGGGTCACCTCGACGCGGCCGATCGGCGTCGGCGTCGGCCACGGCTGGCGCCCGTTCTCCAAGCCGATGCTCGTGACGCGCGCCGAGGGCGCCGTCATCTCCGAGCTCGACGGGCTCCCCGCGCTGCGCGCCTACATGTCCGAGCGCGGCGCGGCGCTGCTGGACGCCGAGTCGTTCGGCGAGCGGGCGATGGAGCGTCCCATCGGGCTGCCCAACGCGAGCGGCGGCTACGACCTGCGCCAGATCCACCTGACCACGCCCGATGGCGGCCTCGTCCTCACGACGGGCGTCTCCGAGCAGTCGGTCGTCCAGGTCATGTGCAGCGACGACGAGAGCCTGCTCGCCGGCGCCCGCGAGGCGGCCGAGAACGCGATGGCCGCGCTCGACGGCCCGCCCGAGATCGCGGTCGTGTTCTCCTGCTGCACGCGCGTCGGGCTGCTCGGGGACCGCGTCGGCCAGGAGGTCGAGGAGATCTCGGCGGCGCTCGGCGGCGCTCCCGCCGGCGGCTTCTACACCTGCGGCGAGTTCGGCCGCGTCACCGGCTCGAGCGGCATCCACAACTCCAGCGTGGCCATCATCGCGTTCTAGGCAGCGCGCGGGCGACCAGGGCCACGGCCCCCATCACGCCCGACGCGACCCAGAACGCCGCCGGGATGCCCGCCCCGGCGGCCAGACGCGTCAGCGTGAGGCTGCTCGTCACGCCGCCGAGCTGCTCGGCAAGGGACTCGACGGACAGCATCGTCGCCCGCGCGCCGCTGGGCACCTCCTCGTGCAGGAGCTCGAGGTGCAGCGGCTCGATGACGCCGAGCACGCCGTAGAACGCGACGAACGCGACCGCGAAGGCCGGCGCGCCCGCCGCGAGCGCGAGCCCCGCCAGCGCGGCGGCGCCCGTCAGCGCGGCGACGACGTACAGCGTGCGCGCCTCGCCGCCCAGGCGCATCGACAGCCGCGGCGCGAGCGAGGCGCCGAGCGCGACGCAGAGCATCGACGCGGCGACGAGGACGCCGAAGAGCGTCGTGTTGCCGGCCGCGCCGCCGAGCAGGTCGCTCAGACGGGGCTGCCAGAGCGTCTCCACGGTGGTGAGCGCGACGCCGAGCCCGAGGCCGGCGAGGAGCAGGAGCCGCACCGGGACCGACGCGCGGACGGATCCGGCCGCCGCCAGCGCGACCGCACGCATCGCCAGCAGGCCGCGCTCGGTCGAGCCGCCCGCCGCGCCCGAGCCGGGGCCGCGCACGAGCGCCGCCACGCCCACGAGGTAGACCACCGCCAGGCCCGCGCCGAGGAGGATCGCGGGCGAGTAGAGCAGCAGCGGGTCGTCGCCGGTCGCCGGGAGCCCGAGGTCGATCTGCGGCACCACGCCGCCGATCAGCGCACCCGCCGCGAGGCCGAGGGCGCTCGCCGCGCTCGCGCGGCTCAGCGGGCGCCGCAGCGGCGCCTCGGGATCCAGCGTGCGGGTCCCGTCGACGAACCACGCCTCCAGCGAGCCCGAGATGGCCGCCCGGCCCGCGGCGAGCAGCGCCTCGGCCGCGCAGAACGCCGCGAGGTCGCGCGCGAAGGCGAACGCCGTGAGCGACAGGACGAGCAGCACCGCGCCGCCGAGCAGCGTGCGACGCCGGCCGACCGCGTCCGCCACGGCGCCGCTCGGCACCTCCAGGACGGTCGCGACGACGCCGTGGACCGCCATGAGGACGCCGATCTCCGGCAGGCTGAGCCCGCGCGCCTGCGGCAGGAGCACGAGCAGCGGCAGCAGCACGCCGAGCGGCAGCCACCGCAGCGCCGTGAGCGCCAGGAACCTGCGTTCGAGTGAGGGCCCCGTCAGAGCGGGATGTTGGCGACGCGCTCGCGCGGCCGGCCATCACCCGAGAACATCGACAGCGCCCAGGCCAGCCGGGCACGCGTCTCGCTCGGCTCGATGAGCTCGTCGATGAACCCCTCGGCGACCGCGTTGGCGGCGTCGAGGTGCTGGTCGGCGTAGCCCTCGGCGAGCACGTCGCGCTCCGCCTCCGGATCCTCTGCGGCCTCGATCGCGCGGCGGTGCAGCACGCCGACGGCCTGCTTGGCGCCCATGACGCCGAGCTGCGCGCCGGGCCAGGCGAACGTGAGATTCGCGCCGAGGTCGCGGGAGTTCATCGCGATGTGCGCGCCGCCGAAGCTCTTGCGCAGCGTCACCGTCACCCGCGGCACGGTGGCCTCGGCGAACGCGTACACGAGCTTCGCCCCGTGGCGGATGACGCCGGCGCGCTCCTGCGCGGTGCCCGGCATGTAGCCGGGGGTGTCGACGAGCACGACGAGCGCCAGCCCGTAGGCGTTGCACGTGCGGATGAAGCGGGCGGCCTTCGTCGCGGCGTCCGCGTCGATGACGCCGCCGAGGTGCCGGGGTTGGTTGCAGACGAAGCCGACCGGGCGGCCGTCGATGCGACCGAACGCGCAGACCATGTTGCGCGCCCAGCGCGGCCCGTACTCGAGGTACGCGCCGTTGTCGGCGAGGCGCGCGATGACGTCGCGGACGTCGTAGACGCGCCGGGACTCGGCGGGGACGACGTCGCCGGGGTCGCCGGGCGCCGGCGGCGCCGGGTAGGACATCGCGGGCGTGTCGTGCAGCGACTGCGGCAGGTACTCGAGCAGCTCACGGGCCAGCGCCGCAGCGGCGAGGTCGTCGGGGACGACGAACTGCGCGACGCCGTTGCGCTCGTGCACGCGCGGCCCGCCGAGGCTCTCGGCGTCGACGTCCTCGCCGAGCACGTCGCGGACGACGCCAGGGCCGGTGAGGAACATCCGCGCGCGGCCGGTCATGATCACGAAGTCCGTGAGCGCGGGGGAGTAGGAGCCGCCGCCGGCCGAGACGCCGTTGATGATCGAGATCTGCGGCACGCGGCCGGAGAGCGCGACGTTCGCCGCGAAGACCCGCGCGTAGCCCGAGAGGGCCGCGAGGCCCTCCTGCAGGCGCGCGCCGGCGGACTCGATGAACGCGACGACCGGGGCGTTGGCCTGCTCGGCCAGTCGCAGCACGCGCACGATCGTGTCGGCGTGCTCCTCGCCCAGCGATCCGCCGGCGAAGGCGGGGTCCTGGGCGTAGCAGAAGACCGGTCGGCCGCCGATGCGCCCGGCGCCGCCGATGACGCCGTCGCCCTGGCGTGCCTTCGGCCCCATCCGGTGGGAGATGGCGGACGATCGGATCGCCTCGAAGCTCCCCGGATCGCACAGGGCCTCCAGGCGCTCACGCGGCGTGAGGACCTCGGGACGCTGGTCGAGCAACTGCACGGTCATGTCCGAACCCCCAGGCACAGCACGGCGTTGTGGCCTCCGAATCCGAAGGCGTTCGACAGTGCGACCAGACGGCCTGCATGGCCGTTGGACCCACGTGAGACGAGCTCGCGTGCCGCACCCGGCACGTAGTCGAGGTCGAGGTCCTCCTCGGGCTCCTCGAGTCCGAGCGTCGGCGGCGCGACGCTCTCGCGGAGGGCGAGGACGGTGACGATGGCCTCCACGGCGCCGGCGGCGCCGAGCAGGTGCCCGATCGCCGACTTCGTCGAGGAGACCGGGACGTTCGCGGCGTGCTCGCCGAGCGCCGCCTTGATCGCGAAGGTCTCGGCGCGGTCGTTCAGCGGCGTCGAGGTGCCGTGCGCGTTGACGTAGTCGACGTCCTCGGGCAGCAGCTCCGCATCGAGGAGCGCATGCTGGATCGCCTTCGTCGCCCCCCGGCCCTGCGGCTCGGGTGCGGTGAGGTGGTGGGCGTCGGCGGTCGCGCCGTAGCCGAGCAGCTCGCCGAGGATCTCCGCGCCGCGCGCCTCGGCGAGCTCGCGATCCTCGAGCACGAGGACGCCCGCGCCCTCACCCATGACGAAGCCGTCGCGGCGGCGGTCGAAGGGCCGCGAGATGCCGGACTCCGACAGCGCGTCGAGCGAGCCGAAGGCCGCGCGCGAGAGGGGCGTGAGCGCCGCCTCGCCGCCGCCGGTGACGACCGCGTCCGCGTCCCCGTACTGGATGAGGCGCATGGCGGTGCCGATCGAGTTCGCGCCCGCGGCGCAGGCGGAGACGACGCCGAACGTCGGCCCCAGCAGCCCGTGGCGCATGGAGACCTGGCCGGGCAGCGCGTTGCCCATCATGAGCGGGACGGTGAGCGGAGACACCCGGTTCGGCCCGCGATCGCGCAGCGTGTCGTGCTGCTCCTCGATCGTCGCCAGGCCGCCGATGCCGGTGCCGATGACGCAGCCGATGCGGTCGGGGTCGTAGGGCAGCCCGTCGGCCCAGCCCGCGTCCTGCAGGGCCGCGTCGGACGCCGCGATGCCGAGCTGGGTGAACCGGTCGGCCCGGCGCGCCTCCTTCGGCGTCATGGTGTCGGTCGGCTCGAACTCCAGGCAGGCGCCCTCGCCGTCGTGGATCCCGGACTCGCCGGCGACCCAGCGCTGCACGAGGTCGCGCGCGCCGCCCAGCGGGGTGACGGCGCCGACGCCCGTGATGACGACGCGACGGCGGCTCATGGCAGCTTCGCCAGGACGAGGTCGATCGTGTCGCCGACCGTGGCGACCCCGGCGGCGTCGTCGCCGGAGATCTCCACGCCGTACTCGTCCTCGACGACCTGGGCCAGCTCGGCGATGTCGAGCGAGTCGATGTCGAGCTCCTCGAGCGTCGCCTCGGGCTTGAGGTCGTCGATCGCGGGACCGAAGGAGGCGAGGGTCTCGACGACCTTGCGGGACACGGCGTCGCGGGTGGCTGTGGGCATGGTCCGTGGTCCTCGGAGCTAGGCGGTGAGGCCGCCGTCGACGGTCAGCGTGGTGCCGGTGACGTAGGCCGCGTCCTCGGAGGCGAGGAAGCGGACGGCGGCGGCGACGTCCTCGGGCGTGCCGAGCCGGCGGGCGGGGATCAGCTTGAGCCAGTCCTCCGTGAGCTCCTCGGTCATGTCCGTCTGGATGAAGCCGGGGGCGACCGCGTTGACGGTCACGCCGCGGCGGGCGACCTCGGCCGCGACGGTGTGCGTCATGCCGATGAGGCCGGCCTTCGCGGCGGCGTAGTTGGACTGGCCGGGGTTCGCCTTGATGCCGACGATCGAGGCGATGTTCACGATGCGGCCGAAGCGGGCGCGGATCATGGTCCGCACGGCGCGGCGGGTGAGCCGGAAGGCGCCGGTGAGGTTCGTGGCGACGACGGTGTCCCAGTCGTCGTCGGTGATCTGGGGCGAGAGGCCGTCGCGGCGGACGCCCGCGTTGTTGACGAGGACGAGCACCGGGTTGCCCAGCGCGTCCTGCGCGTCGGCGAGCAGCTGGTCGCCCACGCCGGGCTGCGAGATGTCCGCCTGGAGGGTCGTCGCGACGCCGCCGGCGCTCTCGATCTCGGCCTTCACGGCCTGCGCCTGATCGGCTCCGCTGCGGTAGCCGATGGCCACCGGCCAGCCGTCCGCGGCGAGCGTCTTGGCGATGGCGGCACCGATTCCGCGCGAGCCACCAGTGACGAGGGCGACGCCCTCGTGCGCACGGGGGTATTTCGCGCTCACGCGCCCGTCCACTCCACGACGCCGGCACCCCACTGGAAGCCCGCGCCGAACGCGGCGACGACGATGCGGGACCCGGGGACCAGCTGGCCGTCGCGCTCCGCCGCCCAGAGGGCGAGGGGGATGGTCGCGGCGGAGGTGTTGCCGAAGAGCTCGATGCAGTCGACCACGCGGTCGGCGTCCAGGTCGAGGCGCTCGCCGACGCTGCGCAGGATGCGCCGGTTCGCCTGGTGGACGACGACGAGGTCGATCTCGTCGAGCGTGTAGCCCGCGCGCATCGCGGCGGCGGGGATGGCCTCGGTGAGGCGCTTGACGGCGGCGCGGAACGTCTCCTGGCCGGCCATGGCCATGTTGCCGCCGCGCGGGACGCAGATGTGACCTGCACCAGCGGCGTCGACGCCGAAGGCGAAGTCGCCGAAGCGCGGGCCGAGGCTGCCGCCCATGAGCAGCGCGCCGGCGCCGTCGCCGAAGAGGCCGGCCGTCCGGCGGTCGTCGAGGTCGAGCACGCGGCTCATGAGGTCGGCGCCGATGACGAGCGCGTGGCGCGCACGGCCGCTGTCGAGCATGCCGGCGGCGAGGCTGAGCGCGGCGACGAAGCCGGTGCAGGCCGCGCCCACGTCGAACGCCTGGGCGTGGTGCAGGCCGAGCGCGTCGGCGACGAGCGGCGCGGCGTTCGGCATCACCTCGTCGGCGGTCGTCGTCGCGACGAGGACGAGGTCGATCTCCTCCAGCGGGATCTCGGGCGCGCGGTCGAGCGCGTCCTGGCCCGCGCGGATGGCGAGGTCGGTCAGCCGCTCGCCGGGCAGGGCGTGACGGCGCTCGCGGATGCCGGTGCGCGTCTCGATCCAGGTGTCATCGACACCCAGACGCTCCGCGATCTCCGCGTTCGCGACGATGTTGTCCGGAAGCGCGATGCCGATCGCCGCTGCCGTCCGGAGGGGGACTTCGCTGCCCGAGAGAGCCATGCAGAGCATGAGTAGCCCCACCGGAGGCGAGTGGTTGCACTCGTTCCCCCCGATCGGGGGGAAGACGGCGCGGTCAGAGCAGCCCGAGCCGCTGCGCCCGCTGGACCGCCTCGGCCCTGTTTCGCACCTCGAGCTTGCGGTACAGCGTGCTCGTGTGCTCCTTGATCGTGTGGGGCGAGAGGAAGAGCTCCGCGGCGATCTCGCGGTTCGTCTGACCCGCGGCGACGCCGGCGAGCACCTCGCGCTCGCGGTCGCTCAGCGTCACGCCCGGCTCGGAGACGTCGGCCTCGAAGACCTCGCCGCCGAGCGCGACGGTCCGCACGGCGCGGGCGATGTCGCCCGCCGACCAGGACTTCGGCACGAACCCGGAGGCGCCGACGGCACGGGCGGCGGCGACGGAGATGTTGCCCGCGCCGGAGAGCAGCAGCACGCGCGTGCGCGCGTGCATGCCGCGCAGGCGCTCCGCGACGTCGGCCCCCGACGCGCCGCCGAGCATGAGGTCGACGAGCGCGACGTCCGGGGCGGAGTGGCGCGCGGCGGCGAGCGCCTCCTCGGGGTTGTGCGCGACGGTGCACTCCGCGACCCAGGGCAGCTCGCCGAGCGTCAGCCGCAGGCCCCAGCCGACGACGTCGTGGTCGTCGACCACGAGGATCCGGATGCCCTGCTCGACGGTCACGGCACGGGCACCGTCAGCCGCACCTGCCACTCGCCCTCGCCGCGCGCCCCGAACTCCAGGACGCCGCGGTGCTGCAGGGCCTCGAAGCCGGCCAGGCGCAGGCCCATCCCGCCGTCGCGGTCGGCGGCGGCCCCGGGGGCGACGCCGTCGTTGGACACCTCGACGACGAGCGCGCCGTCGCCCTGGCGCAGCCGCACGCCGATCCGCGTCGGCGCGGCGTGCTTGCGGGCGTTGCGCACGGCCTCGGCGACGACGGACTGCGCGAGCGGCTCGAGCTCGGCCGGCACCTCGATGTCGGCGCCCTCGTCGAGGACGACCTCGCGCTGCCCCGACAGGTCGTCGAGGAGCTCGCGCAGCGTGGTCCGCATCGCGGGCGTGCTGCGCCCGAGCGGGCGCTGGATCGCCTCGCGGAGCTCCGCGAGCGCTGCTTGGACCTCGCTGTGGCAGCGCTCGCGGACCTCCGCGGGCATGTCGCCGGCGGCGGACAGGGCGAGCGACACGCCGAACAGGCGCTGGATGACGCCGTCGTGGACGTCGCGCGCGAGGTCGATGCGGTCGGCCAGCGCGCGGGCGCGCTCGCCCTGGCGCGTGGCCGCGCGCGCGGCGACGGCGAGCGCGGCGGTCTTGCCGACCGTCCAGTGCAGCTCGAGCTGGTCGGCGTCGGGCTCGAACTCCTCGGTCCCCCGGTCGGTGAGCAGCACGCCGTACCAGTAGCCGCCGGCCGACATCGGGGTGCAGAGGACCGTCCGCAGCTCGAGCAGGTCGACGTACTCGCGCGGGAGCCCCGGGTCGCCGCGGTGCGCCTGGACGACGAGGACCGTGTCGGTCTCCAGGGCGCGCTGGGCGACGGGGGCCATGCCGACGTGCACGCTGCCGAACAGCTCGACGGGCATGCCGTGGCTGCCGACGGCGCGGACGTCCTGGCGGGCGTCGTCGTAGACGAACACGAGCGCGCGGTCGACGCGGGCGAGCCTGCAGGTCGCGGCGCAGAGCCGGTCCCAGAAGGCCGACGTGGGGGTGGGCGTGTCGACCTCGCCGAGCAGCCCGGCGAAGGTGTGCAGGGACTGGACGGCGGCGCGCGAGTGCACGGAGCGAGAGCCTACGCCGGGCCGCGTCGCTCAGGCGGCCGGTGGGACCGCGTGCACGTCGGGCAGCTCCAGCGGCTCGCCGCACCTCGTGCACATCCGGCGGTCGTCGGCCTCGCCGCCGCACTCGCCGTGGACGATCCGGCGCGGCGGGCCGTCCGGCGCGTACCAGCGGTCGCCGTAGCGCAGCAGCGCGTGCAGGACGGGCCACAGGTCGCGGCCCTTCTGGGTCAGCCGGTACTCGCTGCGGGGCGGGCGCTCCTGGTAGGGCCGGCGCTCCAGCAGACCCTCGTCGACGAGGCGGGAGAGGCGGTCGCGCAGCACGTTGCGCGCGATGCCCAGATCGCGCTGGATGTCGTCGAACCGGCGGACGCCGAGGAACGCGTCGCGCATGATGAGCAGCGTCCAGCGCTCGCCGACGACCTCGAGGGTCCGAGCGATCGAGCAGTCCTGCCCCTCGTACGTCCGGTGCAGCATCTCGAGCAGAGGGTAGCTTGACGGGACCCACCCTGCACGGCCCTGCGGCATGGGCGATGGCGAACCCGCGCTATCCTCACCTCAATGCCTGCCGTGCGCAGGCTGTCCCCTGCTGCCCGCCGACCGGAGTCCTCGAATGGCCCGCGGAGATGTGCGCATCGCGGTCACCCTCGCCTGCGAGGAGTGCAAGCGTCGCAACTACCAGACCAATAAGTCCAAGCGGAACAACCCCGATCGCATCACGCTGCGCAAGTACTGCAAGTGGTGCCGGTCGCACACGCCCCACCGGGAGACCCGGTAGGCGTCTGAGGTCCCGCCGTGGCTCGCAACCGCAGACGTGCCGCTGAGCGCAAGGGTCGCCAACGCCCCGACGAGGGCAATGGCGCACCCGAGCCGAACGAGCGGCTGCACCGTGCCGATCAACCCGGCTCGCTCGACCACGCCTCAGGCGAGGTCGACGAGGTCGAGGCGAGCATCGTCGCGGGCGCGGAGGGCGAGCCGCTGGACGACGACGACGGGCTCCTCGAGGCCGAGGAGCTCGACGAGAGCCGTCGCGAGGTGGCCGCTCCCGCCTCCGCCGGCGCACCCACCACGGGCCGCGGGGGCCCCCGTCTTCTCAACTTCCTTCGCGCGTCCTGGGCCGAGCTCAAGCGCGTGCAGTGGCCGGACCGGCGTCAGGTCGGGCAGGCCACCGCAGTCGTGCTGGGCTTCGTGGTCGTCGCCGGCGCTTTCCTCGGTGTCATCGACGCGCTCGCGCAGCGCCTCGTGGACCTCATCATCTGAAACGGAAAAAGAATGTTCCGCTGGTACGTCGTCAACACCTACTCAGGGCACGAGAACAAGGTCAAGCAGAACCTGGAACACCGGGTCGTGTCCCTGGGCCAGAAGCGCAACGTGCGTCAGGTCGTCGTTCCCACCGAGACGGTGTCCGAGATGAAGGACAACCAGAAGGTGACGGTCGAGAAGCGCACGATGCCGGGCTACGTGCTCGTCAACATGGACCTCAACGAGGATTCCTGGGGGCTCGTGAAGGGCACCCCTGGCGTGACCGGGTTCGTCGGCGCGTCCAACGAGCCGGTGCCGCTCACGCAGGGTGAGGTCGACCGCCTCCTGCATCGCGAGGTCGCCGTCCGCGAGCGGACCCGCGCGAAGTTCTCGATCGGCGAGTCGGTGAAGGTGATCTCCGGCCCGCTCTCCGACTTCTCGGGTGAGATCTCGGAGATCAACGAGGATGCCGCGCGGCTGAAGGTACTAGTGTCGATCTTCGGCCGTGAGACCCCGGTCGAGGTCGGCTTCGACCAGGTGAAGAAGGTCTAGAGGACGATGGCCAAGAAGGTTCTGACAACGATCCGCCTGCAGGCTCCTGGCGGCCAGGCAAGCCCGGCTCCGCCGGTCGGCCCGGCGCTGGGCCAGCACGGCATCAACATCATGGAGTTCGTCAAGGCGTTCAACGCCCAGACGGCGAGCGACAACGGCACGACCATCCCGGTCGTCATCACCGTGTACGAGGACCGCTCGTTCACGTTCGTGACGAAGACCCCGCCCGCCGCGGTGCTCATCCGCCAGGCGATCGGGATCGAGAAGGGCTCCTCCGAGCCCAACCGGGACAAGGTCGGGAAGATCACGCGCGACCAGCTCCGCGCGATCGCCGAGAAGAAGCTGCAGGATCTGAACGCCCACACCGTCGACGAGGCGATCCCGATCATCGCCGGCACCGCCCGCTCGATGGGCGTGGAGGTCGTGGCCTGATGGCTCAGCACGGCAAGACCTACCGCGAGGCGCTCGCCAAGGTCGATCGCGAGCGCGAGTACGCGCCCGCCGACGCGGTGGCGCTCGTCAAGTCGCTCCCCGGGCCGAAGTTCCCGGAGTCCGTCGAGGTCCACATCCGCACGGGCCTGAACGTCCGCCACGCCGACGAGCAGCTGCGCGGGACCATCGCGCTGCCGAACGGCCTCGGCAAGGACGTCACCGTCGCCGTCTTCGCCCAGGGCGACAAGGCGCGCGAGGCCGAGGAGGCGGGGGCCGACGTCGTCGGCGCCGACGATCTCGCCCAGCGCGTGCAGGACGGCTTCACCGACTTCGACATCGCGATCGCGACACCGGACCTCATGCCGGTCGTGGGGCGCCTGGGCCGCATCCTCGGCCCGCAGGGCAAGATGCCCAACCCGCGCGTCGGCACCGTGACCATGGACGTCGCCAAGGCGGTCGAGGAGGCGAAGGCCGGCAAGGTCGAGTACCGCACCGACCGCACCGCGATCGTCCACCTGGTCATCGGCAAGAAGGACTTCGAGGAGCGTCGGCTGCTGGAGAACTACGCGGCCGTCATCGAAGAGATCATCCGCGCGAAGCCGTCGGCCGCCAAGGGGCGCTACATCCGCTCCATCACCCTGACCTCCACCATGGGGCCGGGCGTGAAGGTCGACCCGAGCCGGACACGCGACATCCTCGAGGAGGGCGCGGCCGCAGCGGCCTAGCCCGAGACCTCAGAGGCCACCAGAGACCGCCGGCACGCGCCCTGAGAGGGCGCGGGAAGCCCGGCCGAGGAGGCACGTGAACAGAGAAGAGAAAGCTGTGGCGATCGCCGAGATCGCCACTCAGATCCAGGAGTCGCAGGCCGTCTACGCGGTCGACTACCGAGGCATCTCGGTGACCCAGGCGGCAGAGCTGCGCGGCAGGCTGCGCGACGCGGACGCCACCTTCCGGATCGTGAAGAACACGCTCACCGAGCGCGCCGCCGACGAGGCGGGCGCCGATGGGCTGAAGCCGCTGCTGGCCGGCCCGACCGCGCTGACGTTCGTGCGCGGCGACGCGGCCGTGGCGGCCAAGGCGCTGCGCGACTACGCGCGGACGACGAACGACCTGCTCGCCTTCAAGGGCGGCCTGCTGGGGTCGGAGTCCGTCGACGCGGACCAGATCCGCTCGATCGCGGCCCTGCCCTCGCGCGACGTGCTGTACGGCCAGCTCGTCGGCGTCGTCGCGTCGCCGATCACGGGCCTTGCCCGTTCGCTCGGCGCGCTCGTCGGCGGCCTCGCGATCGCGCTGGGCGGCGTGCTCGAGAAGAAGGAGTCGGGCGAGCTTCCCGCGGGTGACGCGCCCGCCGCCGAGACGGCTCCCGCCGAGCCCGAGGCAGCCGCGGAGCCCGAGGCGGAGCCCACTGCAGCAGCAGCCGAGGAGGAGGCGCCCGCCGCCGCCGAGGCGACCACCACCGAGACTGAGACCCAGGAGGACTAGAACATGGCCACGAGCACCCAGGACTGGATCGACGAGCTCAAGAGCATCTCCGTGCTCGAGCTGAGCGAGCGCATCAAGGCGCTGGAGGAGGAGTTCGGCGTGTCGGCGACCGCCGTCGCAGCGGCGGCGCCCGCCGGCGGCGGTGGCGGCGAGGCTGCCGCCGAGGAGGAGGAGCAGAGCGCGTTCGACGTCGTCCTCACGGCGGCCGGCGACAAGAAGATCCAGGTCATCAAGGTCGTCCGCGCGGCGACCGGCCTGGGCCTGAAGGAGGCCAAGGCGCTCGTCGACGAGGCCCCCAAGCCCGTCCGCGAGGGCGTCGACCGCGAGGAGGCCGACAAGCTCAAGGGCGAGCTCGAGGAGGCCGGCGGGTCCGTCGAGATCAAGTAGCCCGAGCGCGTCGCTCGAAGCTGCACCCGCGGGGCGCCATCAGGCGCCCCGCGGTCGTTCTGATGGCCTACTCGGGCGGCGGCGCGTTGCCCATCGTCGCCAGCGCCCCGCCGTCCACGGCCCAGCCCACGCCGTGCACGAAGCTCGCGTCGTCCGAGCAGAGGAACGCGACGACGGCTGCGACCTCCTCGGGCTGGCCGGTGCGCCCGGCGGGAGCCGCGGTGCCCAGGAACGCCATGCCGGCCTCCTCGTCGCCGGCCAGCTGCCGCGCGAGGTCGCGCAGCATGCGCGTGTCGATCATCCCGGGCAGGACCGCGTTGACGCGGACGCCGCGGCCCGCGACCTCGGACGCCGCGGTGCGCGTCAGGCCCAGCACGGCGTGCTTCGTCGCGATGTACGCGCCGGAGCTGGGGAGCCCACGCTCGCTGGCCAGCGAGCCGGTGTTGACGATCGCGCCCGATCCCTGCTCGAGCATCACCGGCAGCACGTGGCGCAGACCGAGGAAGACGCCGAAGAGGTTCACGCCGACGACGCGCTCGAACTCCTCCTCCGGGTACTCGGCGAGCGTCGCGACGGGACCCTCGATCCCGGCGTTGTTGAAGAACGCGTCGATGCGCCCGTGCTCGCGCAGCGCCGCATCGACGTAGCCCCGCACGTCGGCGCTCTTCGTCACGTCGGCCGTGCTCGTCGTCGCGCGCCGGCCCGTGCCCGCGACCGATTCGGCCCGCCGCGCGAGGCCGGCCTCGTCGACGTCGACGAGGTGCACGTCGGCGCCGAGCGCCGCGAAGCGCTCCGCGGCGGCGCCGCCGATCCCTCCGGCCGCGCCCGTGATCAGCGCGACCCGTCCCGTGAAGTCCATGATCCCCCTCCGTTCAGCCCAGCAGCTCGGCCACGACCCGCAGCACCCTCACGAACGCTCCGCGCTGCAACCTGTCGGGCGTGTCGCAGGCAGTGTGCCGACATGCGTCGTCCGGCACACCGAGCTTCATCGCCCGCATCCCCGCGTGCTCGAGCTCGCGGTGGTCGGAGTTGGAGTCCGAGCCGTCCCGGACCCAGCGCACGGACACGCCCGCCGTCCGGGCCGCCGCGAGCAGCGACCGCTCGACGCCGGCCCGCGGGGCGGCCGCCGGCGAGCGCAGCCAGAACGTCCGCCCGCGCCCCACCTCGTCGAGCGACAGCCCGAACCGCAGATCCGATGTCCGCCGGTAGCGCTGCAGGCGCCGCGTGAGCGCGAGCGCCCCCAGGTGGTCGGCCTGCTTCGTGTAGGGCCGCTCCTCCGAGCCGGTCGCCACGAGCCACGTGTCGCACGTGGGCTGAGGACCCGCGCCCACCGACGCGGCCAGCGCGACGAGCGTCCCGACCCCGGAGGCGTTGTCGTCGGCTCCCGGCGCGGGCGGCACGGAGTCGGTGTGGGCCATGAGCACCCGCAGGCAGTCCGAGCGCCCGTCGCGGATGCCGAGCACGTTGCGCGACGTTCCCTTGCCGGGGACGCTGAACGTGTCGTGGCCGATGCGCAGGCCGGCCGCCCGGAAACGTTCTTCCACGCGCGCGTGCGCGCGAGCCTCGGCCCCGGACGCCGCCGGTCGCGGCCCGGCGAGCGCCAGGGAGTGGGCGAACGCGTAGGCGTCACCTGCGTCTGGCGCGGGCGCGGGCGCGGTGCCCGCGCCCGCGATCGCCGCCGCGGCCAGCAGCGTGGAGAGCACGTCAGGTGGGCTTGAGCCCGTCCACGTCGAGGGCATCGTCCGGTGCGTCGGCGCCGGGCGCGAAGTCGCGCACCCAGAACGTCTCGCGCTCGGGGAACTCGTTGATCTCGGGCGAGCGCATCGTGCTCACGACGAGGAAGCGGACGGGCTCGTCGGAGAGGTTGTCCACCGCGTGGGCTCCGCCGCGCCCGGCGTGCAGCGCGACGACCTCGCCCTCGGACAGCTCGCGGTCGCCCTCGAGGGTGCGGAGCGTCGGTCGCCCGGCGAGGACGAACAGGAGCTCCTCGTTGGCGTAGTGGATGTGGAGCGGGAAGGTCGCCGCTCCGGGCGGCACCTCGAAGAGCGAGGCGCCGAGGTCGCGGCTCCCCGCCTGCCGGCCGAGCCGGGCCCGGCGCCACTGGAACGGAGGAGCGTCGCGCTCCTGGTCCCAGTTCGGGTCGTGGAGATTGGGCACGCGCGGGAGCGTATGTCGCGGAAGCGAGGAGCGCAGACCCGGCAGTTCCCGCGGACGCCGTGAGCTGCGGCATGACGGAGTGGAACTGCCAATGCCCGCGAAGCGGGCACGGGGCCCCGGCGCGGGGGGGTTGCGCCGGGGCCTCGCCCTTGGGAGGTGAGTAGTACTTCGCGACCGCTATCGGCACCGCGCGAGAACGACTTGAGCTGGCACGATTTCCCAGGCTTGGCTACACTCAGCGCCGTCGATCAATAGCCGTAGCCGCTCCAGCCGAGATGCACGGCCTCACGCCACATACGTGAGTGCCGCGAGCGGGGTCCGTGACGATCGACTGCCCCAGCCGGGGTGTCGCGGCGTTGTGCTATCTTGGCGTGTTGCGTGTCTCCGCGCCACGCCCTCCCCTCTTCGTCCCGTTCGACCCCTGTGAGGAGTCGCCGTCTTGCCAGCCGTTGACGCCCCTCGAGTGCGCCGTAGCTTCGCGCGCCTGAACAAGATCCATGACCTCCCCAACCTCCTCGACATCCAGCGCCGCTCGTTCAAGTGGCTGACTGATCCTGAGAACGGTGGTCTCCGCGAGACCATCGACGACATCTCGCCGATCGAGGACTACACCGGCAACCTCGCGGTCGACTTCGGGGAGTTCACGTTCGACGACCCGGTCGCGACCATCGAGGAGTGCCGCGAGAAGGACCTCACCTACGCGCGACCGCTGACCATCACGGTCGCGTTCGTGAACCGGGAGACCGGTGAGATCCGCGAGCAGTCCGTCTTCATGGGCGACTTCCCGTGGATGACCGAGCGGGGCACCTTCATCATCAACGGCACGGAGCGCGTCGTCGTGACGCAGCTCGTCCGTTCGCCCGGCGCCTACCTCATGGAGGCGAAGGACCGCGACAAGCAGGTCTTCGTCGCCAACCTCATGCCGGCTCGCGGCTCGTGGCTCGAGCTCGAGATCGACAAGAAGGGCCGCGTCTACGTCCGCATCGACCGCAAGCGCAAGCTGCCGGTCACCGTCCTGCTGCGCGCGATGGGCTACGCGAGCGACGAGGAGATCCTCAACCTCTTCGACAACTCGCTGTACATCCGCAACACCGTCGACGCCGACCCCGAGGTCACCAGGACCGAGGAGGGCGCGCTCATCGAGCTGTTCAAGAAGCAGCGTCCCGGCGAGCCGCCGAGCGTCGACAACGCGCGTGCGCTGCTGCACCAGCTCTTCTTCGACCCGAAGCGCTACGACCTCACGCGCGTCGGTCGCTACAAGCTGAACTCGCGCCTGCATCTCGACATCGACCTCGAGACGCGCACGCTGACGCACGACGACATCATCGCCCTGGTCAAGGAGCTCGTCTCCCTGCCGCGCGTCCTCGGGATGCCGGAGGAGCCGGAGACGGAGATCAAGGACTACGCCGAGGAGGCGCGGGCCTACCCGAGCGAGAACGTCGCCGATCACCTCGACGAGTACGAGCACTTCGGCAACCGCCGCCTGCGGACCGTCGGCGAGCTCATCCAGGAGGCCTTCCGCATCGGCCTCTACCGGATGGAGCGCGTCGTGCGCGAGCGCCTCACCACCGAGGACGCCGACACGATCACGCCGC
The DNA here is from genome assembly GCA_963757125.1 of uncultured Solirubrobacterales bacterium. GTDB lineage: Bacteria > Actinomycetota > Thermoleophilia > Solirubrobacterales > Solirubrobacteraceae > CAVVSD01. Next base: position 110,595 of record CAVWQP010000003.1, read on the forward strand.
AGACGATCATCAACATCCGCCCGGTCGTCGCCGCGCAGAAGGAGTTCTTCGGGTCCTCGCAGCTCTCGCAGTTCATGGACCAGACGAACTCGCTCTCGGGCCTGACGCACCGCCGGCGCCTCAGCGCCCTCGGCGCCGGTGGCCTCACGCGCGAGCGCGCGCCCATCGAGGTCCGCGACGTCCACCCGACGCACTACGGCCGCATGTGCCCGATCGAGACCCCTGAGGGTCCGAACATCGGCCTCATGGGCTCGCTGTCGAGCTTCGCGGAGGTCTCGGAGCACGGCTTCGTCACGACCCCGTACCGCAAGGTCATCGACGGCAAGGTCAGCGACGAGATCGTCCACCTCGACGCCACGCAGGAGGAGCCGCTGCGCATCGCGCAGGCGAACGCCGAGATCGACGACAAGGGCAACCTCGTCGGCGACGAGATCGTCTGCCGGACGCAGGCCGGTCAGTACGTGACGGTGTCGGCCGACGAGGTCGACCTCATGGACGTCTCGCCAGAGCAGATCTGGTCGGTCGCGACGGCGATGATCCCGTTCCTCGAGCACGACGACGCCAACCGCGCGCTCATGGGCTCGAACATGCAGCGCCAGGCCGTGCCGCTCCTGAAGACCGACGCCCCCGTCGTGGGCACCGGCATGGAGCGCCGCGCGGCGCTCGACACCGGCGACGTCCTCCTGGCCCGCGAGCCGGGGACGATCTCCTTCGTCGACGCCGAGCAGATCACCATCGATGGCACCGACGGCATCCAGGAGTACCGCCTGGACAAGTTCCGCCGCTCCAACCAGGGCACGCTCATCCACCAGAAGCCGCTGGTGCGGACGGGCGAGACCGTGGAGGCCGGCGCCGTCCTCGCGGACGGCTCCGCCACCGACAACGGCGAGATGGCGCTGGGCAAGAACCTGATGGTCGCCTTCATGTCCTGGGAGGGCTACAACTTCGAGGACGCGATCATCCTGTCGCGCCGCCTCGTGCAGGACGACGAGCTCACCTCGATCCACATCGAGGAGTACGAGATCGACGCCCGCACGACGAAGCTGGGCGACGAGGAGATCACCCGCGACATCCCGAACCGCTCGGAGGAGTCGCTCCGCAACCTCGACGACCGCGGCATCGTCCGCATCGGCGCCGAGGTCGGCTCCGGCGATCTGCTCGTGGGCAAGGTCACGCCGAAGGGCGAGACCGAGCTGACGGCGGAGGAGAAGCTGATCCGCGCGATCTTCAAGGAGAAGGCGCGCGAGGTCCGCGACACCTCGCTGAAGGTGCCCCACGGCGAGGGCGGCGTCGTCATCGACGTCAAGACGTTCTCGCGTGACAACGGCGACGACCTGCCGCCCGGGGTCAACGACCTCGTCCGCGTCTTCGTCGCCAAGAAGCGCAAGATCTCCGAGGGCGACAAGCTCGCCGGCCGCCACGGCAACAAGGGCGTCATCTCGAAGATCGTCGACCAGCAGGACATGCCGTTCCTCGAGGACGGCACGCCGGTCGACGTCATCCTGAACCCGCTGGGCGTCCCGAGCCGCATGAACGTCGGCCAGATCCTGGAGACCCACCTCGGGTGGGCCGCAGCGCAGGGCTGGTACGACGACGGCACCGAGGCGTACAAGATCGCCAAGGAGACCGGGACCAAGGTCTACACCGCGACCCCGGTGTTCGACGGCGCCAGCGTGCAGGACGTCGACAAGGCGCTCGTCCAGTGGCAGAAGGAGCACACCGGCCGCATCCGGATGGGACTCGACGAGTCCCGCCGCCCGGGTGAGCAGGCCTCCGGCAAGTTCCGCCTCTTCAACGGCCGCACGGGCGAGCCGTTCGAGGAGCGCGTGACGGTCGGCTACATGTACATCCTGAAGCTGCTGCACCTCGTGGACGACAAGATCCACGCTCGCTCCACCGGCCCCTACTCGCTCGTCACCCAGCAGCCGCTGGGCGGCAAGGCGCAGTTCGGCGGCCAGCGCTTCGGCGAGATGGAGGTGTGGGCGCTCGAGGCGTACGGCGCGGCGTACACGCTGCAGGAGATGCTCACCATCAAGTCCGACGACACCGTCGGGCGCGTGAAGGCCTACGAGGCGATCGTCAAGGGCGAGAACATCGCCGAGCCGTCGATCCCCGAGTCCTTCAAGGTCCTGCTGAAGGAGATGCAGTCGCTGGCGCTCGACGTCAACGTGGTCTCCGAGGAGGGCAACCGCGCCGACGTGCGCGAGGAGGACGACGACCTCCTGCGCGCGGCGGAGGAGCTGGGCATCGACCTCTCGGGCGTGCGCGCCGGCGAGAACGGCGGCGCCGACGAGCAGACCGAGACCGAGGACAACACGGACGCCGAGGGCACCGACGACGCCGAGGCCGCCCCCGGCCCCGACGACGAGGACGTCGCGAGCGCGCCGGAGATCGACATCGACGGCAACGTCGACATCGCTGACCTCACCGAGGACCGGTAGGAAAGGTACGTTTTGATCGATATCAACAACTTCGACGCCATCGAGATCTCGCTGGCATCGTCCAAGCAGATCCGGTCCTGGTCCAGTGGCGAGGTCACGAAGCCGGAGACCATCAACTACCGCACGCTGAAGCCGGAGAAGGACGGCCTCTTCTGCGAGCGCATCTTCGGTCCGACCAAGGACTGGGAGTGCTACTGCGGCAAGTACAAGCGCGTCCGCTACAAGGGCATCGTCTGCGAGCGCTGCGGCGTCGAGGTCACCCGGTCCAAGGTCCGCCGCGAGCGGATGGGCCACATCGACCTCGCCGCCCCGGTGAGCCACATCTGGTTCTTCAAGGGCGTCCCGAGCCGCATCGGCTACCTGCTCGACATGGCTCCCAAGGAGCTCGAGAAGGTCCTGTACTTCGCGGCGTCGATCGTCACGTGGGTGGACGACGAGGCGCGTGAGCGCGACCTGACCGAGCTCGAGGGCAAGGTCAACGAGCAGCTCGACGGCTACGCCGCCGAGCGCGAGGAGCGCGTCCTGGAGCTCCGCGAGGCGCTGACGCGTCGCGAGGCGTACCTCGAGAACGGCGACCAGAAGAACTTCGACGACGAGGACCACCTGTGGGCCGAGGCGCTCGAGGTGGACGTCGCGAAGCTCGACGACGACGAGCGCTCGAAGCTGCTCAAGGACCTGCGCAAGACGTTCGAGTCCGACATCTCCGACACCGAGGCCTACATCGAGGACGCCGCCGAGCGCCTTCGCCAGGTCTGGGACCTCTTCAAGGAGATGGACCCGAAGCGCATCGAGCACGACGAGACCATCTTCCGCGAGCTCAAGGAGCGGTTCGGCTCCCCCTACGGCTGGGGCGAGTACTTCCGCGGCGGCATGGGCGCCGAGGCCATCCGCGACCTGCTGGAGCAGGTCGACCTGGAGGCCGAGCGCATCGAGCTCGAGGAGACCATCCGCACCGCCAAGGGCCAGAAGCAGGCCCGCGCGGTCAAGCGGCTGAAGGTCGTCTCCGCGTTCATCCAGTCCGGCAACCGCCCGGACCAGATGGTGCTGGAGGCCGTCCCGGTCATCCCGCCGGAGCTGCGCCCGATGGTCCAGCTCGACGGCGGCCGGTTCGCCACGTCGGACCTCAACGACCTGTACCGCCGCGTCATCAACCGCAACAACCGCCTGAAGCGCCTGCTCGACCTCGGTGCCCCCGAGATCATCGTGAACAACGAGAAGCGGATGCTGCAGGAGGCCGTCGACGCGCTGTTCGACAACGGCCGTCGCGGCCGGCCCGTCACGGGCCCGGGCAACCGTCCCCTGAAGTCCCTGAGCGACATGCTCAAGGGCAAGCAGGGCCGGTTCCGCCAGAACCTGCTGGGCAAGCGCGTGGACTACTCGGGCCGCTCGGTCATCGTGTCGGGCCCGTCGCTGAAGCTGCACCAGTGCGGCCTGCCGAAGCTCATGGCGCTCGAGCTGTTCAAGCCGTTCATCATGGCCCGGCTCGTCGAGCGCAAGGCCGCGCAGAACATCAAGGCGGCCAAGAAGATGGTCGACTCGATGATCCCCGAGGTCTGGGACGTCCTCGAGGAGGTCATCGCCGAGCACCCGGTTCTGCTGAACCGCGCGCCGACGCTGCACCGCCTCGGGATCCAGGCGTTCGAGCCGATCCTCGTCGAGGGCAAGGCGATCCAGGTCCACCCGCTGGTCTGCCACGCGTTCAACGCGGACTTCGACGGCGACCAGATGGCGGTCCACCTCCCGCTCAGCGCCGAGGCGCAGGCGGAGGCCCGGATCCTCATGCTGTCGAGCAACAACATCCTGTCCCCCGCACACGGCGCGCCGCTGGCGACGCCGGCGCAGGACATGGTGCTGGGCGCCTACTACCTGACGTACGGGCCGGAGGCGAAGGAGCTCGGCGAGCTGCAGGAGAAGCTCCAGGCGAACGACTGGCCCGAGAGCATGGGCCGGCTGCGCCGGTTCCGCACCGCGCAGGAGGCTGAGCTCTCCTACGAGTCCAAGACGATCGGGCTGCACGACGTGGCGGAGTTCCGTCCGCTCGGGCGTGAGGGTGGCCACATCCTCACGACGGTCGGCCGGATCATCTACAACGACCGGATCGAGCGTGCCCTGCTCGAGGCGCTGGGCGATGGGTTCGATGCCTCGACGTACGAGTTCGTCAACCAGTCGATCCGCAAGCGCGACTCGGTGCGGATCATCGACGCCCTCGTGGAGCGCTACGGGCCGGCGACGGTCGCGCAGGTGCTCGACGCGTTCAAGGACCTCGGGTTCGAGTTCGCGACGAAGGCCGGCATCACCGTCTCGAAGAACGACGTCGTGACCCCGCCCGAGAAGGGCGAGATCCTCGAGGGCTTCGACGCCCAGGTCGCGGAGATCCAGGACCAGTACGACATGGGCCTGATCACGCAGGAGGAGCGCCACGAGGCGGTCGTCGACAAGTGGACGGAGGCGACGGACGCGGTCGCGGAGGCGATGCAGAACAACCTCCACGAGCTGAACCCCATCTTCATGATGGCCAACTCGGGAGCCCGCGGCTCGTTCAAGCAGATCCGTCAGCTCGCCGGCATGCGCGGCCTGATGGCCAACCCGAAGGGCGAGATCATCGAGCGCCCGATCAAGGCCAACTTCATGGAAGGCCTGACGGTCCTCGAGTACTTCATCTCGACCCACGGCGCCCGCAAGGGCCTGGCCGACACCGCGCTGCGCACCGCCGACTCGGGCTACCTCACCCGGCGCCTGGTCGACGTCGCGCAGGACGTGATCATCCGCGAGGCCGACTGCGGGACCGAGGGCCACATCACCCTCGACGCCCTCACGAACGCCGGCGAGGTCAACGACAACCTGCTCGGGCGCTTCCCGGCCGTCGACCTCGTCACCGGCGAGGGCGTCACGGTGGCGCCGGTGGGCCAGGAGATCGACCGGCCGCAGCTGGCCGCGCTGTTCGAGGCGGTCGACCGCGGGGTGCTCGACCGCTGGGTCCCCGTCCGCTCCGTCCTCAAGTGCGAGGCGCTGAGCGGCGTGTGCCAGGCGTGCTACGGGCGCTCGATGGCCTCCGGCAACGTCGCGCAGATCGGCGACGCGGTCGGCATCATCGCCGCCCAGTCGATCGGCGAGCCGGGCACGCAGCTGACCATGCGGACGTTCCACACCGGCGGCGTCGCCGGCGCGGACATCACGCACGGCCTCCCGCGTGTCGTGGAGCTGTTCGAGGCGCGCAAGCCGAAGGGCCTGGCCCGCATGGCCGAGCAGGACGGCGTGATCGACCTCGAGGAGACCGACAAGGCGCTGACCGTCGTCATCACCGACGACGCCGGCGAGGAGCACCGCTACACGTTCCCGCGCCGCACGCGCGTGCTCGTGGAGCGCGGTGAGCGCGTCGAGGTCGGCAAGCAGCTCGTCGAGGGCTCGCTGTACCCGGCGGACATCCTGTCCCTGGGCGGCGGCACCGCCGACGAGCGCAGGACCCGGACCGAGCGGTACCTCGTCAAGGAGGTCCAGGAGGTCTACAAGTCCCAGGGCGTCGACATCAACGACAAGCACATCGAGCTCATCGCGCGGCAGATGCTGAAGAAGGTGCGCGTCGACCAGAAGGGCGACACGGACTACCTCCCGGGGCAGTTCGTCGACCGCTTCGAGTTCGCGAAGATCAACGACGACATCATCGCCAAGGGCGGTGAGGCCGCGGCGTACGAGGACATCATCCTCGGCATCACCAAGGCCTCGCTGAACACGGACTCGTTCCTCTCCGCCGCCTCCTTCCAGGAGACGACGAAGGTGCTGACCGACGCCGCGCTCGAGGGCAAGATCGACCGCCTGAACGGCCTGAAGGAGAACGTGATCATCGGGAAGCTCATCCCGGCGGCCACGGGCCTGAAGCGCTACCGGCGGATCGAGATCGAGCCCGCGGAGCCGCTGCCCCGCGCGATGGACGAGGTGGGCCTGCTCGACCAGGACGAGATCGCCGCGGAGCTCGGGCTCGGCGACGGCGACGGCCTGGGCGGCTTCGGGTCGGCGTTCAACGAGGACATCGCGTCCCTCGAGGACATCGGCACGGGTGGCACGGACACGGGCTTCGCCGAGGAGCTCGCGGACCTCGACATCCCCGAGGACAAGAAGTCGTAGCTCACCGCAGCTGACGTTGCAGTCCCGACGGGCCCCGGGCGACCGGGGCCCGTCGTCGTTGCGGGCCCATCATCCGTCCAGAGCGCCTGGACGCCACACCTCGGCCGTTCGGACGTGCCAGTGTCACGGCCGCCCCCCGAAAACACGCGGAACTGCAGCAGCTTCGTGTGATTTCGGGCACATCTCGGCGGTTTCGCAGGGACCGCGACCCCCGTTGCCGGACCGTGTTGATGGTTCAAGCCTGTCAGCGGGATGCCGACTGTAGGAGGGCGGCGTCAACGCGCCGAACCCCTCTCCGACCGGCCCCTCTCACCACTCCCACACTGATCTCTTGACGCTCCACCTGGGCATCCTCCTTGCGCTCGCCTGCGCCTTCGCGACGAACCTCGCGTTCCTCTACAAGCACCGTGGCGCCTGCGCGGCTCCGCCGGTCGACATCAAGCACCCGCTGAAGTCCGGCGCGGCGCTCTGGCGTCAGCCCTGGTTCGCCATCGGCATGGGGATCGGCGCCGGCGCCTGGGTCCTCCACGTGGCGGCGATCTCCCTGGCCCCGCTGTCGGTCGTCCAGGCGGTCCTCGCCGGCGGCCTCGTGCTCCTCGCCGTCATGGCGGACCGGATGTTCGGCTTCAAGGTCGGCAAGCGGCAGTGGCTCGGCCTCGGCCTCACGACCCTCGGCCTCATCCTGCTGGGCGTCACGCTCCCGCAGACCCACGGGTCGCACTCGTCCTTCTCCGTCCCGGTCCTGGCCGCCTTCGAGGCGGGCCTCCTGGGCCTCGGCGGCCTGCTCATCATGGGCCCGCGGGTCGGCGTCCGCGACGAGCACCACGGCGTCATGCTCGCCGCCGCTGCGGGCATCCTCTTCGGCGTCTGCAACGTCGGCGTCAAGGCGCTGACGGGCATCGCCGGCCACGACGGCATGCTCGGGCTGCTCCTCACGCCCTGGACGTACGTGGCGATCGCCGGCTCGATCGGCGCCTTCTACGCCTCGGCCCGCTCGCTGCAGGACGGCGAGGCCGTCGCGGTCATCGCCATCACCGGCACGGCCGCCAACATCTCGGGCATCGCCGGCGGCATCCTCGTCTTCGGCGATCCGCTGCCCAGCACCGCGGTCGGCATCGTCGTCCAGGCCCTGGCCTTCGTCATGGTCATCGTCGCCTCGGCGCTGACCCCGGCCCCGGTCCGCGCCGCTCAGGGCGCCCCGGCGGCCGCTGCCTCCGCCGCCGCGTAGTCCTCTTCGGCCAACGGGGTGGTTGACCACCGCCCCGCCGCACGTCTAGCGTTGTCCACAACGACCAACGACGTGCCGAAGAGGCGAAGGGAAGGGCCATGGCGACGACGGAGCCGCGCGCCACGAGCGCCGGCAGCCTGCAGGAGACCGCGCGACGCCACCTGTGGCTGCACTTCAGCCGCATGGGCGCCTACTCGGACGAGGCCGAGATCCCGATCATCGTGCGCGGCGAGGGCTGCTACCTCTGGGACGAGCACGGCAACCGGTACTTCGACGGCCTGAGCGCGCTGTTCTGCTCGAACATCGGGCACGGGCGCCAGGAGGTCGGGCAGGCCGGCGCCGACCAGGCGGGCGAGCTTGAGTTCGTCACGAACTGGTCCTACGCGCACCCGCAGGCGATCACGCTCGCGGCCCGCATCGCCGATCTCGCTCCCGGCGACCTCAACCGCGTGTTCTTCACGAGCGGCGGCAGCGAGGCGGTCGAGTCCGCCATCAAGCTGTCGCGCCAGTTCCACAAGCTCAACGGCAAGCCGCTGAAGACGAAGATCATCGCCCGCGACACCGCCTACCACGGCACGACGCTGGGCGCGCTCTCCGCGACCGGCATCACCTCGCTGCGCGAGCCCTTCGAGCCGCTCACGCCCGGCGTCTCCCACGTCCCGAACACGAACATGTACCGCTTCGAGGGCGACGACCCGATGGTGCTCGCCGAGGCGATCCGCGAGCGGATCGAGTTCGAGGGTCCCGACACGGTCGCCGCGGTGATCCTCGAGCCCGTGCAGAACGCCGGAGGGTGCTTCACGCCGCCGGAGGGCTACTTCGCGCGCGTGCGCGAGATCTGCGACGAGCACGACGTCCTGCTCATCTCCGACGAGGTCATCTGCTCATGGGGACGCCTCGGCGCTTGGTTCGGCGCGCAGGCCCTCGGCTACCGCCCCGACCTCATCACCACCGCGAAGGGCATCACCTCGGCCTACGCGCCGATGGGCGCGCTCATCGCCTCCGACCGGATCGCGGAGCCGTTCATGCACGGCCACGAGTCCTTCCTGCACGGCTACACGTTCGCCGGGCACCCGGTGGCCTGCGCGATCGCCCACGCGAACCTCGACGTGTTCGAGAACGAGGGGATCCTCGACCACGTCCGCGCGAACGAGGGCGTGTTCGCCGAGATGCTCGAGTCGCTGCGCGACATCCCGATCGTCGGCGACACGCGCGGCATGGGCTACTTCCGGGCGATCGAGCTCGTGAAGGACCGCGAGACGAAGGCGAGCTTCGACGACGACGAGAGCGAGTGGCTGCTGCGCGGCTTCCTCTCCGGCGAGCTCTACCGCCGCGGCTTGATCTGCCGGGCCGACGACCGCGGCGACCCGGTCATCCAGCTCGCCCCGCCGCTCATCACCACCGCCGAGCAGTTCGGCGAGATCCACGACGTCCTGCGCCCGGTGCTCGAGGAGGCGTCGAGCCGACTCGGGCTCTCGTAGCCCGTGCTGACGGTCCGCGAGCTCCTCGCCGGCCTCGACGTCACGCTCCACGGCGGCGAGGCCGGGCTCGGGGAGCCGGTCCGCTGGGTGCATTCCAGCGAGCTGCTCGACCCGACCCCGTGGCTGTCGGGCGGCGAGATCCTGCTCACCACGGGGATGCAGCTCACCGACGCCGACCGCCAGAAGGCGTTCGTCGCGCGGCTGCACGACCACGGCCTCGCCGGGATCGGCGTGGGGACGGGCTTCGCCCACGACACCGTCCCCGTGACGATGGTGCAGGAGGCGCGAGGCGCGCGGCCTCGCGATCTTCGAGGTGCCCTACGAGCTCCCGTTCATCGCGGTCACCGAGCGGGCGTTCGGCCACATCGTCAACGAGCAGTACGAGCTGCTGCGCCGTTCGATCGCGGCGCAGGAGCGCCTGCAGCGCATCGTCCTCAGCGAGCGCGGGCTCCCCGCGATCGCCGGGGCGCTGGCCGCGTCGCTCGGCGCGGCGGTCCTCGTGCTCGACGGGCGCGGTGAGGTCCTGGCGTCGCACGAGTTCCGGCGTCCGCTGCCGCGCGAGCACCTGGCGATCGTCGAGCGCGACATCCGCGAACGGGGGGAGGAGGCCGAGGGGCGCACGATCGTGCCCGCCGACCCTGAGCTCGCGGCGCGCTCGATCGCCCTCGGGGTGGCCGCGACCGGCCCGGGCGCGGCGGACGGGCCCTCGGAGGCCTGGCTCGTCAGCGTGAAGGACTCCGGCGCGCACAACGACGCCGACCGGCTGCTGCTCCAGCAGGGCGTCACGGCCGTCGCGTTCGAGCTCCTGCGCCTGCGCGTCGCAGACACGACGGCCCGCCGTATCGCGGGCGACGTGCTCGTCGCCCTCGCGCGCGGCGAGCTGGCCGGCTCCGAGCTGCAGCGCCGCCTGGAGCCCTTCGGCCTCGGCGACGAGGTCGGCGCGCTCGTCCTGCACGCCGGCGAGTCGCGTGCCACGGCGGAGCGCCTGGAGCACGCGCTCGAGACCGCGCTGCAGGCCGAGACGGCGTCCGGCCTCGTCGCGATCCACGGGGACCTCGTCTGCGCGCTGCTGCCCGGCGGCTCCGACGACGAGCTCTTCGAGCTTGCCGAGCGGCTCCTCGCGCGCGTCGCGCAGGACACCGGCACCGTCGCGCCCCCGGCGGGCGCCGGCCGCGCCGCCCCTGCGGGGCGCGCGCGCGAGACGTTCCACGAGGCGCGCTGTGCCGTGGAGGCGCGGATGCTCGGCGCCGCGGTGACCTCGAACGGCGACGGGGCCGCCCCGCTGACCACCTACCGCGACCTCGGGTCCTTCGCGCTGCTGCTGTCCCTGCAGGACTCCGACGCATTGCGGCTCTTCTGCGAGTCCATGCTCGGCCCGATCGAGGCCGACGAGGGCCACTACGGCGGCGAGCTCGTGCGCTCGCTCGAGGCGTTCATCGAGTGCAACGGACAGTGGGAGGCGGCGGCGCGGCGGCTGTTCTGCCATCGCCACACGCTGCGCTACCGGATGCGCAAGGTGGAGGAGCTGACCGGCCGCGACCTCTCCAGCGCGCGCGACCGCATCGAGTTCTGGCTCGCCCTCCGCGGCCGCGAGCTCGTGATGGCCCCGGCCTAGCCCGCGGCGGCGAGCAGGCCGAGCCACACCTCGTTGCGCGTCGGGAAGCACGGCACTGCGTCGCGCAGCCGCGCGAGCGGCACCTCCCCGACGACGGCGACGGTCGCGGCGTGCAGCAGCGGCTCGACGTCGACGCCGGTGAACGTCGCGCCGACGACCACGCTGCGGCCCTCGTCGATGACGAGGCGCGCGTGCGCGGGCACGCCGCGCCCGATGAAGCTGCCGCCCGCGGTCGCGGTGGCGTCCGCGTCGGCGATGCGGACGCGGATGCCGGCCTCCTGCGCGGTCGCCTGCGTGTGGCCGACCGCCGCGACCTGCGGCTCGGTGAACACGACCCTCGGCGCCAGGCGGCCGTCGTCGCTCGCCAGCCGCGCGGCCGCGTCGCCCAGCAGGTGGTCGGCTGCGATGCGGGCCTGGTACTTGCCCTCGTGCGTCAGCAGCACGCGGCCGTTGCAGTCGCCGATCGCGTAGAGCCAGGGGCGCTCGGGGTCGCGCAGGTGGGCGTCCACGCGCACCGGCTCGCCGCCCACGAGGCCGATCGACTCCAGCCCGATGCCCTCCGTACGTGGCCGCCGGCCGACCGCCACGAGAAGCTCGTCGCCCTCGCGCGTGGTGCCGTCCGCGAGGTCCACGCGCACGCGGCCGTCCTCGCGCGTCACGCGCGTGACCTTCGCGTCGCAGCAGATCTCGACGCCGTGGGCCGCGAGCCCGTCCTGGACCGCTGCCGAGGCGAACGGCTCCTCGCGCGGGAGGATGCGGTGCCCGCCCTCGAGGAGCGCGACGTCGCTGCCGAGGGTCGACCAGGCCTGGGCGAGCTCGACGCCGACCGGGCCGGCTCCGAGGACGAGCAGGCGGCCGGGTGCGTCCTTCGACGTCGTCGCAGCCCGGTTCGTCCACGGGCGGGCTTCGGCGAGCCCGTCGATGGGCGGCAGGTCCGCGTCGGAGCCCGTCGCGAGCACGACCGCCCGCTCGGCCGCGAGCAGGTCGTCGCCGACGCGGACGCGGCGCTCGCCCTCGAGGGCCGCCTGCCCGCGGACGATCGTGATCCCCCGGTCCGCGAGCCAGGGGACCATGACCTCGTCGTCGAGGTCGTGGACGACCTCGTCGCGCCGTGCCAGCGCGGCGGCCGCGTCGAGCTCGCCGGTCACCGCCTCGGCCGCGCCCGGCACGCGCTGCGTCTCCTCGAGCGCGTCCGCCGGTCGGAGCAGCGCCTTCGACGGCATGCAGGCGTAGAACGAGCACTCGCCGCCGATCAGGTGCTCCTCGACGATCGCCACCCGCAGACCGCCCTCGGCGAGCCTCCCTGCGCAGACCTCGCCCGCGGGTCCTGCACCGACCACGACGACGTCGTATACCTGCTCGGCCACGGGGGCGATCCCTCCTGGGTTCTCGGGGGCGGGCGCGATGCACGCTGCTACCATCACGCGTCGCATGCCTACGACCAGCCAGCTCGTGCGGAAGGGCCGCAAGGCCAAGACGAAGAAGCTCGCGACCCCCGGCCTGAAGTCTGGCAAGGGTCGCAAGAAGAAGGTGACCGCTCCCCAGCGCCGCGGCGTCTGCACGCGCGTCTTCACGACGACGCCGAAGAAGCCGAACTCCGCGCTGCGCAAGGTCGCTCGTGTCCGCATCACCGGCTCGATCGAGGTCACGGCCTACATCCCGGGCGAGGGCCACAACCTGCAGGAGCACTCCGTCGTGCTCGTGCGCGGTGGCCGCGTCAAGGACCTGCCGGGCGTGCGCTACAAGGTCGTCCGCGGGACGCTCGACGCCGCCGGCGTCAGCGACCGCAAGAAGGCCCGCTCGCAGTACGGCGTGAAGAAGAAGTAGTCATGTCCCGACGCGCAGCCGCACAGATCCGTCCGGTCGAGCCGGACCCCGTCCATCGCTCACGCCTGGTCTCCCAGGTCATCAACAAGGTGATGCTGGACGGCAAGAAGCCGACGGCCGAGAAGATCGTCTACGACGCGCTGGCGATCATCGCCGAGCGCACGGGCAAGGAGCCCATCGAGCAGCTGGAGGCGTCGGTCAAGGCGCTCACCCCGGCACTCGAGGTCCGCTCCCGCCGCGTCGGTGGCGCCACCTACCAGGTGCCCGTCGAGGTCCCGGCCCGTCGCGCGCGCACGCTGGCCATCCGCTGGCTCGTCGAGTTCTCCCGCGCACGGCGCGAGAAGACGATGGCGCAGCGGCTCGCCAACGAGCTGCTGGACGCGCAGTCCCAGCAGGGCGGCGCGTACAAGCGCAAGGACGACATCTACCGCATGGCGCAGGCCAACAAGGCCTTCGCGCACTACCGCTGGTAGTCCGGTCCTCGCGTGCCTGACGCACGCCGGCCAGATCTTCCTCCCAGCCTCGCGGCCTTCGCGCGGGCGACCGACAGGTTCCGCCGTCCGCTGGCGGTGACGCTCGCGGCCGTCGTGGCTGCGTCGTCGCCGGCCGCTGCGCTGGCCGAGGGCGACCCGTCGTCGAACGGTCAACAACGGGGGCCCGCAGCAGGGGTGCTCCGCGCCCCAGACGCCGGCTCGTACGGGCTCGGTCGATCCGAGTACGCCCGACGGCGGGCGAGGTCGCCCCGGCGCAGCCCGCGCCCCACCCGCGCCCCCGGCGCCCGCTACACCCGCTCCGGCGCCGGCTCCGGCGCCCGCGCCGACTCCTCCGCCGCGCACCGCCTCCGCCTCCGCCGCCTCCGGCTCCGGAACCCGCTCCCGCACCCCCGCCGCCCCCGGTCCAGGTCGCCGCGCCGACCCCGCCGCCGGAGCCGACCGTCGTCGCCTCCAAGCCGCAGCGCGACACCGGCGTCAAGCCGCAGCCCGCACCGGCGCCCGTCGCGGTCGCGCCACAGGCCCCCGCCCCGGCGCCGGCCCCGGTCGTCGCACCCCAGCCGCGCGAGGTCGTCGCCGTCGCCGAGTCACACGCGACGGGCTCGGTGAAGGTCCGGCAGGGAGACTCCCTCTGGTCGATCGCGCAGGACCGCCTCGGCTCTGACGCGTCGCCGAAGACGGTGCTCGAGGAGGTCGACCGGCTCTGGTCGCTCAACGGCCTTCAGGATCCCGACGTCATCCTCGCCGGGCAGCACCTGCGCACCTGACGGTCATCGGTTCCGCCGGTCGGCGTGGTACCTGCGCCGATCCCGAGGGCCGCTGCTATATTCGGACGTCGTTCCGGTGACGCGCCGAGCCTGTGCGCGGCCATCAGGAGCGCAGTGCGGCAGCAGATGGAGACCCTGGCCACATAAGCGCGAGACACGACGAGATCGTCGGTCGTCCGCGCGGGCCCACAAGGGCCCGTTCTTTTTGCCCGAATCCCCCAGAAGAGACCCGCTTACATGCCCCGCAAGTACACGCTCGAGAAGACCCGGAACATCGGGATCATGGCGCACATCGACGCCGGTAAGACGACGACGACTGAGCGCATCCTCTATTACACGGGTCGCACCTACAAGATCGGCGAGGTCCACGAGGGCGCTGCCGTCATGGACTGGATGGAGCAGGAGCAGGAGCGCGGCATCACGATCACGTCGGCCGCTACGACGTGCGAGTGGCGCGACTTCCGCATCAACATCATCGACACGCCCGGCCACGTGGACTTCACCGTCGAGGTGGAGCGTTCGCTGCGCGTGCTCGACGGTGCCATCGCCGTCTTCGACTCCGTCGCCGGCGTCGAGCCCCAGTCCGAGACCGTCTGGCGCCAGGCCGACAAGTACCACGTCCCGCGCATCGCGTTCATCAACAAGATGGATCGCATCGGGGCGGACTTCGAGGGCTCCGTGCAGACGATGATCGACCGCCTGGGCGCGAAGGCCGTGCCGGTGCAGCTGCCGGTGGGCGCCGAGTCCGAGTTCACGGGCATCATCGACCTGCTCGGGATGAAGGCGATCATCTACAAGGACGATCTGGGCAAGGATTCGGACATCGTCGACATCCCCGCCGTGCACGTCGATCAGGCCGTCGCCGCGAGGGAGCACCTGCTCAACGAGCTCGCCGAGCTCGACGACGACCTGGCCGAGCTCGCGCTCGATGAGCTCGGTGGCGGGGACACGGTCCCGGTCGAGGCGCTCAAGGCAGCGATCCGGCGCGCGACGCTCAGCATCCAGATCACCCCGGTCTTCTGCGGTTCTGCGTTCAAGAACAAGGGCGTTCAGCCCCTGCTCGACGCGGTCCTGGACTATCTGCCCAGCCCGCTGGACGTCCCGCCGCTCGAGGGCGTGCTCGTCAAGAAGGGCGGCGACGACGGCGAGACCGCCGTGCGCGAGCCCGACGACAACGCGCCGTTCGCGGCGCTCGCCTTCAAGATCATGGCCGACCCGTTCGTCGGCAAGCTCACCTACTTCCGCGTCTACTCCGGCAAGCTCTCCGCCGGTGGTCGCGTCCTCAACGTCTCCACCGGTCGCACCGAGCGCGTCGGGCGCATCCTGATGATGCACGCGAACGACCGCGAGGAGGTCGACGAGGTCTACTCGGGCGACATCGCCGCGGGCGTCGGCATCAAGCAGGTCGTCACCGGCGACACGCTCGCTGCCCCGGACGCTCCGATCCGCCTGGAGAACATCGACTTCCCCGAGCCGGTCATCAAGGTGGCCGTCGAGCCGAAGACGAAGGTCGACCAGGAGAAGATGTCCGTCGCACTCGGCCGGCTGGCCGAGGAGGACCCGACGTTCCAGGTCGCCACGAACGAGGAGACCGGCCAGACCGAGATCTCCGGGATGGGCGAGCTGCACCTCGAGATCCTCGTCGACCGCATGAAGCGCGAGTATCACGTCGAGGCGAACGTCGGCCGGCCGCAGGTCTCCTACCGGGAGACCATCCGCGGGACGGCGACGAAGGTCGAGGGGCGCCACGTCAAGCAGACGGGCGGCTCGGGCCAGTACGGCGTCGTCTACATCGACATCGAGCCCGCGCCCGGCGAGGGCTTCGACTTCCAGAGCAAGGTCCGCGGCGGCAACATCCCCACCGAGTTCATCCCTGCCGTCGAGAAGGGCGTCGAAGAGGCGCTGCAGACCGGCGTGAAGGCCGGCTACCCGATGGTCGACGTCCGCGTGACGCTGACCGACGGCAAGTCGCACGACACGGACTCGTCCGAGATCGCCTTCAAGATCGCCGGTTCGCTGGCGCTCCGCGAGGCGGCCCGGCGGGCCAAGCCCGTCCTGCTCGAGCCGGTGTTCGCGGTCGAGGTCGTGACGCCCGAGGAGTTCCTCGGGGACGTCATCGGCGACCTCAGCCGCCGACGCGGTCAGGTGCAGGGGCAGGAGCGACGCGGCAACGCCCTGGCGGTCACCGCCCGGGTCCCGCTGTCGGAGATGTTCGGCTACGCGACCGACGTCCGGTCCAACACGCAGGGCCGGGCGACGTACACCATGCAGTTCGACGGGTACGAAGAGGTCCCGCCGAACATCGCCGAGAAGGTCGTCGGCGAGCGGACCGGCGAGCCCGTACCGGCCTGATCCGCTAGCTTGCACAAGTTCACACAAGAGTCTTAGAGGAGCGAATCCCCAGTGGCGAAGGAGAAGTTCGAGCGCGACAAGCCGCACGTCAACGTCGGCACCATCGGTCACATCGACCATGGCAAGACGACCCTGACGGCGGCGATCACGAAGGTGCTCGCCGACACCTATGGCGGCCAGGCGCGCAGCTTCGAGGAGATCGACAACGCTCCGGAGGAGAAGGAGCGCGGCATCACGATCGCCACGTCGCACGTCGAGTACGAGACGAACAATCGTCACTACGCTCACGTCGACTGCCCGGGTCACGCCGACTACGTGAAGAACATGATCACGGGTGCCGCCCAGATGGACGGCGCGATCCTCGTGGTCTCGGCGGCCGACGGCCCCATGCCCCAGACGCGTGAGCACATCCTGCTCGCCCGCCAGGTCGGCGTGCCGTACATGGTCGTGTTCCTCAACAAGGCGGACATGGTCGACGACGAGGAGCTCCTGGAGCTCGTCGAGGTCGAGGTCCGTGAGCTGCTCTCCGAGTACGACTTCCCCGGCGACGACATCCCGTTCGTCATCGGCTCGGCGCTGAAGGCGCTGGAGGGCGACCCGGAGTACACCGCGAAGATCGTCGAGCTCGCCGAGCAGCTCGACACCTACATCCCGGAGCCCGAGCGTCCGCTCGACCGCCCGTTCCTGATGCCGGTCGAGGACGTCTTCTCGATCACCGGCCGTGGCACGGTCGCGACCGGCCGCATCGAGCAGGGCGTCGTCAACACGGGCGACAACGTGGAGATCGTGGGCATCGCCGACACGACGACCACGGTGGTCACCGGTGTCGAGATGTTCCGCAAGATCCTGGATCAGGGCCAGGCCGGCGACAACGTCGGCTGCCTGCTCCGCGGCACGAAGCGCGAGGAGATCCAGCGCGGGCAGGTCCTCTGCAAGCCCGGATCGATCACGCCGCACACCAAGTTCAAGTCCGAGGTGTACGTCCTCAAGAAGGAGGAGGGCGGCCGCCACACGCCGTTCTTCTCCGGCTACCGCCCCCAGTTCTACTTCCGCACGACGGACGTGACCGGGGTCGCGAACCTGCCCGAGGGCGTCGAGATGGTCATGCCCGGGGACAATGTCCAGATGGAGATCGAGCTGATCCAGCCGATCGCCATGGACGCCGGTCTCCGCTTCGCGATCCGCGAGGGTGGCCGGACCGTCGGTTCGGGCGTCGTCACCGAAGTCATCCAGTAGGAGACCGAGACAAGCATTCGGGCCGGGGGCGGCTCCCTAGGAGCCGCCCCCACCCACGTCCAAGAGACATCCCATGGCAGCGACACAAAACAAGATCCGCATCCGCCTGAAGGCCTACGACACGTCGGCCATCGAGACGGCGGCTCGCGAGATCGTCAACACCGCCACCCGGACCGGCGCAACCGTGTCCGGCCCGGTGCCGTTGCCGACGGAGAAGCACGTCTACGCCGTGATCCGGTCCCCGTTCAAGGACAAGGACTCACAGGAGCACTTCGAGATCCGCACGCACAAGCGGCTCATCGACATCCACCAGCCGACCCCGAAGACGGTCGACTCGCTCCAGCGCCTCGACCAGCTTCCCGCCGGCGTCGACATCGAGATCCGCCTCGCGACCTGACATGCCCGCGATCCTCGCCAAGAAGCTCGGGATGACCCAGCTGTTCCAGGAGGACGGCAAGGTCGAGCGCGTCACCGTGCTCGAGGCGGGTCCCTGCCCGGTCACCGCGATCCGGACGTTCGAGCGCGACGGCTACGAGGCCGTGCAGCTCGCGTTCGGCGCGACGAAGGAGAAGCACCTGACCCGGGCCGAGCTCGGGCACCTGCGCAAGGCCGACGCCCCGCCGATGAAGCACGTCGTCGAGTTCCGCGACGAGGCGGGCGAGCTCACGGTCGGTGAGACCGTGACGGTCGAGGCGTTCGAGGTCGGGAACACCGTGAAGGTGGCCGGGACCTCGAAGGGCAAGGGCTTCCAGGGCACCATCAAGCGTCACCGCTTCGCGAGCGGTCCCAAGTCCCACGGCTCGCACAACGTGCGCGCGCCGGGCTCCATCGGAGCCTCGGCGACGCCGTCGCGCGTCATGAAGGGCATCAAGAGCCCGGGCCAGATGGGCAACAAGCGCGTCACCCAGCGCGGGCTGACCGTCGTGCAGATCGACCCCGAGCGCAACCTGCTCGTCGTGCGCGGCGCCGTCCCCGGCCCCCGTAACGGCGTGGTGGAGGTCCGCACCGATGGCTAGCACGGCACCCGTCCTCGGCACGACCGACACGGTCGACCTCGACGACACCGCGTTCGGCGCGGAGTTCAAAGAGGCGCTGGTGCACGCGTCCGTGCGCGCGGAGCTCGCCGCCCGCCGGCAGGGCACGCACGCGACCAAGACGCGTGGCAAGGTCCGCGGCGGCGGCGCCAAGCCGTGGCGCCAGAAGGGCACCGGCCGCGCCCGTGCGGGCTCGATCCGCGCGCCGCACTGGACCGGCGGCGGCATCGTCTTCGGCCCCTCGCCGCGCAGCTACACGATCAAGGTCAACCGCAAGGAGCGTCGCGCAGCGCTGCGCAGCGCGCTCTCCGTGCACGCGGCCCGCAACACGATCGCGGTCTTCGACCCGAGCGACCTCGTGAAGGAGCCCAAGGCGAAGGTCGCCGCCGGCCTCCTCGCCGACTGGGGTCAGCGTCTGCCGATCCTGATCGTGCTGACCGAGGAGCAGTCGCGCGCGGCACTCGCCTTCCGCAACCTCGAGCGCGTGTCCGTCCTGGCCGCGCAGGACATCGGCGTCACCGATCTGATCGGCTCCGCTGCCGTGCTCGCCTCGCAGGAGGCGCTCGACACGCTGACCGCCCGAGTCACCTCGAAGGAGGCAGCAGCCTGATGGATCCCAGCCAGGTGCTCATCCGCCCCGTGGTGTCCGAGAAGTCCTACGTCCTCGCGGCGGTCGACAAGTACACGTTCCGCGTGCACCCCGACGCGCACAAGACGCAGATCCGCCAGGCCGTCGAGGTCATGTTCCCCGACGTCAAGGTGGTCGACGTCCGCACGATGTCGGTCAAGTCCAAGCCAAAAAGAAGAGGGCTTGTCTCCGGGCGCACGCGCTCGTGGAAGAAGGCCGTGGTCCAGGTGCGCGCCGGCGACTCGATCCCGATCTTCCAGGGCCTGCAGGGCCTCGAGGGGTAGTCGATGCCGATCCGCAAGCCCAAGCCAACCAGCGCCGGTCGCCGCTTCGCGACGTACGCCGACTTCGCCGAGATCACCAAGACGAAGCCCGAGAAGTCGCTCGTCGAGGGGCTGCGCAAGTCCGGCGGTCGCAACTCGAACGGCCGCAAGACCTCCCGCCACCGTGGCGGCGGGGCCAAGCGCGCCTACCGCATCATCGACTTCAAGCGGCGCAAGGACGGGGTCCCCGGCCGCGTCGCCGCGATCGAGTACGACCCCAACCGCTCCGCGTACATCGCGCTCATCCACTACGTCGACGGCGCCAAGGCCTACATCCTGGCCCCGGCCCGTATCCGCGTGGGGATGAACGTCATGTCCGGGCCGACCGCCGAGATCGCCGTCGGCAACTGCCTCGCGCTGAGCGACATGCCCACGGGCACCGTCGTCCACAACGTCGAGCTGCAGCCCGGCCGCGGCGGCCAGATGGGTCGCTCCGCAGGGACGTCCATCCAGCTCATGGCGAAGGACGGCGACATGGCCACCCTGCGCCTGCCGTCGGGTGAGATGCGCATGGTGCGTGCGGAATGCCGCGCGACCGTGGGCGTCATCGGCAACGCCGACCACCAGAACATCAAGGTGGGCAAGGCCGGCCGCAAGCGCCACCTCGGCGTGCGGCCGCAGACCCGAGGCACCGCCATGAACCCGGTCGACCACCCGCACGGCGGCGGCGAGGGCTCGACCACACCCGGGCGCCACCCGGTCACGCCGTGGGGCGTGCCGACGCTCGGGTATCGCACACGTAAGAAGCACAAGGCGTCTGACCGCTTCATCGTCCGCGGTCGCCGACGTGGGAAGAAGTCGAAGCGATGAGCCGATCGAGCAAGAAGGGCCCGTGGGTCGAGGAGCGCCTCATGAAGCGCATCGACGCCATGAACGAGGCCAACAGCCGCACGATGGTCAGGACCTGGTCCCGGACGTCGACGATCTTCCCGGAGATGGTGGGGCACACCATCGCGGTCCACGACGGCCGCAAGCACGTCCCCGTCTTCGTCTCCGAGTCGATGGTCGGTCACAAGCTCGGCGAGTTCGCGCCGACGCGTACGTTCCGCGGCCACGCCGGCTCCGGGAAGGTCCGGTAGTCCGATGAGTACGCCCGACGACACGCCGAACGAGGCCGAGAAGGTCGACGCCGAGGTCGAGGCGACCGAGACGGAGGCAGCAGCCCCTGTCGAGGAGCCCACGGCCGAGGAGACTCCTGCGGAGGAGCCCGTCGCCGAGGAGAAGCCCAAGCGCGCGCGTCGCGCTCGCACGAAGGGCACGCCCGAGGTCAAGGAGGCCGCCAAGGCCGGTCGGCAGCAGCGGCCGCAGACCATCGAGCGGCCCGTCGTCCGCGCCCAGGCGCGCTACGTCCGCACGTCCGCCCGCAAGGCGCGGCTCGTGTGCGACCTCCTTCGCGGCAAGGACATCCACGAGGCTCGGGCCATCCTGGCCTACAGCCAGCGCTCCGTCGCGCGCGACTGGGCGAAGGTGCTCGAGTCCGCGATCGCGAACGCCGAGCACAACCACGAGCTGGTCGGCGACGACCTGCGGATCCTGACGGCGTCGGCCGACGAGGGCCCCACCCTCAAGCGCTTCCGCCCGCGTGCCATGGGCCGCGCGACGCGCATCCGCAAGCGCACGAGCCACCTCACGATCACGCTCACGCCGAAGGAGTAGCCCAGCATGGGTCAGAAGGTTCATCCCGAGTCGATGCGCGTGGGTTACATCCACGACTGGAAGTCCAACTGGTACTCAGAGCGGCATTTCGCCGACTACCTGGCCGAGGACGTCCAGATCCGGGACCACATCAACGCGAAGCTCGAGCACGCCGGCCTGTCCGACATCACCATCCGCAAGGACTCTGGTGAGGTCGAGGTCAACATCCACACGGCCCGGCCCGGGATCGTCATCGGCAAGTCCGGCTCGGAGGTCGACGCCCTGCGTCGCGACCTGAACCGGATGACCGGCAAGGCGATCAAGGTCAACATCCTCGAGATCAAGCGCCCCGAGCTCGATGCGAAGCTCGTCGCCCAGTCCGTGGCCGAGCAGCTGCGCAACCGCGTCGCCTTCCGGCGCGCGATGAAGCGTGCGCTGACGAGCGCGATGCGCTCGGGTGCCAAGGGCTGCAAGATCCAGGTCGGTGGTCGCCTCGGCGGCGCCGAGATGGCGCGCACCGAGAGCTACTCGGACGGTCGCGTCCCGCTCCACACGCTGCGTGCGGACATCGACTACGGCTTCTTCGAGGCCAAGACGACGTTCGGCCGCATCGGCGTGAAGTGCTGGATCAACAAGGGCGAGATCATGCCCGAGGGCTACACCGGCGCCGATCTCACCGAGCTCGACGCTCCCCCGCCCCCGCGTGAGCGCGACGACCGCGGTGGCCGTGGCGGCCGCGACGGTCGCGACGGCGGTGGCCGTGGCCGTGGCCGCGGTGGCCAGGGCGGCGGCGGTGGCCAGGGCGGCGGTGGCGCCGGCGGCGGCCGTGGTGGTCGCGGTCGCGGCGGCGGCGGTGGCGGTCAGGGCGGCGGGCCGGGTGGCTCGCGTCCGGGCTACGGCCCCGGCTTCAGCGGCGGCGGTGGCCGCGGCGGTGGCGGTGGCGGCGGAGGCCGCGGCGGCTCCGGCGGTGGCGGTGGCGGCGGCGGACCGCGCGGTGGAGGGGGTCGGTAGATGCTCTCCCCGAAGCGCGTCAAGCACCGCAAGCAGCACCGCGGCCGGCGCCGCGGGCTGTCGCGCGGGCAGACCGAGATCCAGTTCGGCGAGTACGGCATCAAGGCCCTCGAGGAGGGCTGGCTGACGAACCGCCAGATCGAGGCCGCCCGTATCGCGATGACCCGCAAGATCAAGCGTGGCGGGAAGGTGTGGATCAACGTCTTCCCCGACAAGCCCTTCACGAAGAAGCCGGCCGAGACCCGCATGGGCTCCGGCAAGGGTTCTCCCGAGGGCTGGGTCGCCGTGGTGAAGCCTGGTCGCGTGATGTTCGAGCTGTCCGGCGTGCCGGAGCCCCTCGCGCGTGAGGCGATGCGCCTCGCCGGGCACAAGCTGCCGGTCAAGACCAAGTTCATCCTGCGAGAGGACGGTCATCAGTGACGACCGCCACCGATCTCCGCGCGCTCGACGACACCGAGCTGCTGCAGCGCGTCGACGAGGCGCGCCGCGAGCTCTTCGGGCTGCGCTTCCGGCACGCCACAGGCGAGCTGGAGAACACCGCTGCCGTGCGCAGCGCCAAGCGCGAGCTCGCGCGGGCGCTGACCGTCGCGCGCCAGCGAGACATCGACGTCCCCGACACGACGAAGGCCAATGGCTGACGAGACTCCAGAGAACGAGGCCGTAGAGGCCGAGGCCACCGAGGCCGAGGCGGCCACCGAGGCCGCTCCGGAAGCCACGGCGCCCGAGCCCGAGGTCAAGCTTCCGCCCAAGGAAGCACGCAAGCATGCGCGCCAGCGCCGCACGACCGCTCGCCGACCCTCCACGCCGGAGGAGCGCGCCACCATGCGCGCGGCGAAGGCTGCTGCCCGGCGCCGCCGGCGCCAGCAGGAGAAGGCCAAGCGCACCCCTGCGGAGGGCACCCCGGCTGCCGAGCCGCACGTCGGCAACCCGCAGGAGCGCACCGGCACGGTCGTCTCCAACAAGGCCGACAAGACGATCACGGTGAAGATCGAGCAGGTCCGTCGCCACCGCCGCTACGGCAAGGTGATGCGGTCCACCGTGACGATGCACGCGCACGACGAGCGCAACGACGCGAACGCCGGTGACCTCGTCCGCGTGGTCGAGAGCCGCCCGCTGTCGCGCACGAAGCGCTGGCGTCTCGTGGAAGTCCTGGAGCGTGCCAAGTGATCCAGAACGAGACGCGCCTGCGCGTGGCGGACAACACCGGCGCCCGTGAGATCCTCTGCATCCGCGTGAAGGGCGGCTCGCGCCGTCGCTACGCGTACGTGGGCGACATCATCACCGCGACGGTGAAGACGGCGACGCCGCAGGGCACGGTCAAGAAGGGCGAGGTCGTCACGGCGGTCGTCGTGCGGACGAAGAAGTCCTACGGCCGCGACGACGGCACGTACATCGCGTTCGACGAGAACGCGGCCGTGATCATCGACGCCCAGGGCAGCCCCCGCGGCACCCGCATCTTCGGCCCGGTCGCGCGCGAACTGCGCGACGGCGGCTTCATGCGGATCGTCTCGCTCGCCCCGGAGGTGCTCTGATGGCTCTCCGCGTGCGTGCCGACGACGAGGTCGTCGTGATCAGCGGCAAGGACCGCGGCAAGACGGGGCGCGTCCTCCAGGTCGACCCGGTCAAGCAGCGCGTCTTCGTCGACGGTCTGAACATCGTCAAGCGCCACCAGCGCCCGACCCCCGGGACGAACCAGCCCGGCGGCGTCATCGAGAAGCCGGGCCCGATCCACATCTCCAACGTGGCCCTCGTGGACCCGAAGGACGGCAAGCCCACGCGCACCCGCGTGGAGGAGCGCGACGGCAAGCGCGTCCGCATCGGCGTGCGCTCCGGAGAGGTGATCTGACGTGTCCGCCGCACCCGCCGCACCCGCCCGCCTCAAGCAGCGCTACGTCGACGAGGTCCGTCCGCAGCTCGTGGAGCGGTTCAGCTACTCCACGGTCATGCAGGCGCCCAAGATCGAGAAGATCACGCTCAACATGGGCGTGGGCGAGGCGAAGCAGGACTCCAAGCTCCTCGACGCCGCCTCCGAGCAGCTCGCGACGATCGCCGGCCAGAAGCCGAACGTCCGGCGCGCGCGCAAGTCGATCGCGAACTTCAAGCTGCGCGAGGGCATGCCGGTCGGCCTGTCCGTGACGCTGCGCAGCGAGCGCGCGTACGAGTTCCTCGACCGGCTCGTGTCGGTCGCGATCCCGCGTATCCGCGACTTCCGCGGCCTGCGCACGAGCTCGTTCGACGGCCGCGGCAACTACTCGATGGGCGTCCGCGAGCAGATCATCTTCCCCGAGATCGACTACGACGCGATCGACCAGGTCCGCGGTCTCGACATCACCATCACGACCACGGCGACGACCGACGAAGAGGCGCGCGTCCTCCTCGAGCTGCTCGGACTGCCGTTCGCCAGGGAGAACAGCTAGCTATCATGGCCAAGACGTCGCAGAGGGTGCGTCAGGCGCGCCCCGCGAAGTACAAGACCCGCGAGTACACCCGTTGCCGCAGGTGTGGCCGGGCCCGCGCGGTCTACAGGAAGTTCGGACTGTGCCGCATCTGCCTTCGGGAGCTGGCCCACGAGGGCTTCATCCCGGGCATGACCAAGTCGTCGTGGTGACACGGCGCAGAGAGACCCAGCAGTGAGCTCCAACACCGACCCCATCGCAGACTTCCTCACCCGGATCCGCAACGGCATCCAGGCCGCTCACGAGACGGTGGAGATCCCGTCCTCGCGGCTGAAGGCCGAGTGCGCGCGCATCCTGCGCGAGCAGGGCTACATCAACGGCTTCGAGGTCGAGGCGGCCAACGCCGAGCACCCGGGCCAGATCCTGCGCGTCCAGCTCAAGTACACGTCCGATCGCCGCTCGGCGATCTCGGGCCTGCGGCGCGCATCGCGCCCGGGCAGGCGTCTCTACGCGAACGCCGGCGAGATCCCCAAGGTCCAGGGCGGTCTGGGCACCGCGATCATGTCCACCTCCTCCGGGGTGATGACCGGCCACCAGGCCCGCCAGGCGGGCGTGGGCGGCGAGGTCGTCGCCGAGGTCTGGTAGCTGCCATGTCGCGCATCGGCCGCAAGCCCATCCCGGTCCCGGAGACCGTCACCGTCACCATCGAGCCCGAGCTCGTGCGGGTGCACGGCCCGCGCGGCGAGCTGACCGAGCGCGTCCACCGCGACATCACCGTCGCGCAGGAGGACGCGCAGCTCCTCGTCAGCCGCCCGACCGACCGCGGCGAGCACCGCGCCCTGCACGGGCTGACGCGCTCGCTCGTGGCCAACATGGTCGAGGGCGTCACCAGCGGCTTCGAGAAGCGCCTCGAGATCCAGGGCGTCGGCTACCGCGCGGCCCTGCGGGGCAACGACCTCGAGCTGGCCCTCGGCTACTCGCATCCGGTCTCGGTGAAGGCGCCGGACGGCATCGAGTTCGAGGTTCCCGTCCCCACGCGCATCGTGGTGAAGGGCAACTCCAAGCAGGCCGTCGGCGAGATCGCCGCGATCATCCGCAAGCAGCGTCCGCCGGAGCCCTACAAGGGCAAGGGCATCCGTTACGAGGGCGAGTACGTGGCCCGGAAGGTGGGCAAGCGCGCATGACCGTCCTCACGAAGCCCGCACGCCGGCTCAAGCGCCGTCGTCGCGTCCGCGCGAAGGTCATCGGCACCGCCGAGCGTCCGCGCATCTCCGTCTTCCGCTCCAACCGGGGCATCTTCGCCCAGCTCATCGACGACTCGGCCGGCCGCACCATCGCCGCTGTGGCCTGGACGGAGGAGCCCCTGCGCTCCCTGTCGCGTGCCGAGCAGTCGGGCAAGGCCGGTGAGCTCCTCGCGGAGCGCGCCAAGGCCGCCGGCATCGAGCGGGCAGTCTTCGACCGCGGCGGCTACCAGTACCACGGCCGCGTCCAGGCATTCGCCGAAGGCGTGCGCGAGGGAGGCCTCGCCGTATGAGCATCGGAACCAACCTCGATCGATCGGTCAACGCCGGCGGCCTGGACCTCCAGGAGCGCGTCGTCGAGATCAACCGCGTCGCGAAGGTCGTCAAGGGCGGCCGTCGCTTCTCGTTCACGGCCCTCGTGGTCGTCGGCGACGAGCGTGACGTGGTCGGCGTCGGCTACGGCAAGGCCAACGAGGTCCCGCTCGCGATCCAGAAGGGCGTGGATCAGGCGAAGAAGAACCTCTTCCGCGTGCCCAAGCACGGCTCGACGATCACGCACCAGACGCTCGGCATCTACGGCTCCGGCCGCGTGCTGCTGAAGCCGGCCTCGGCCGGTACCGGCGTCATCGCCGGCGGCGGCGTCCGCGCGGTGCTCGAGCTGGCCGGCCTGCACGACATCCTGTCGAAGTCGCTGGGCTCGCAGAACCCGATCAACCTCGTGAAGGCGACGATCACCGGCCTGCAGCAGCTGCGCAAGCCGGAGGAGGTCGCGGAGCTGCGCGGCCTGTCGGTCAACGCGGTCCTGGGCCTCGTCGGCAAGGAGGAGGCCGAGGCCGTCTCCGCCGAGACGATCGACGGCGCGCCCGCCGCCGACGCCGAGCCTGAGCCTGAGGCCGAGGCCGAGGCTGAGGCCACGGAGGCGCCGGCATGAAGGTGACGCAGGTCAAGTCCAAGAACGGGTCCGACCAGCGCCAGCTGGCCACGCTGCGCTCGCTCGGCCTGCGTCGCATCGGCCAGACGGTCGACGTCAAGGACACGCCGCAGTCGCGGGGCATGGTCCACCGCATCCGGCATCTCGTGAAGGTGGAAGACGATGGCTGAGCCCAAGCAGAGGACGACGACGCCGCCCGAGGAGATCGGGCTGCACACGCTGCGCCCGAACCCGGGCAGCCGCAAGCCGCGCAAGCGCGTCGGCCGCGGCGAGGGCTCCGGCACCGGCAAGACGTCCGGTCGCGGCCAGAAGGGCGCGGGCTCCCGCGCAGGCGCGAAGGACCGCACCCGCTTCGAGGGCGGCCAGATGCCGATCCACATGCGGATGCGCAAGCTGCGCGGCCCGCACATGAAGAAGTCGATGCCCTTCGAGCCGTTCCGGACGCACACGCAGGCGGTCAACCTCAAGGATCTCGAGCGTCGTTTCGACGCCGGGACCGAGGTCACGCTCGACGCGCTCAACGCGCACGGGCTGACCAAGCGCAAGGGCGTCCCGGTCAAGGTGCTCGCCGGTGGCGAGCTCACCAAGAAGCTCACCGTCCATGCCCACGCCTTCAGCGCCTCAGCACGTGAGGCGATCGAGAAGGCGGGCGGCACCGTGACGGTCGTCGAGCGCTAGAGCGGGACCCGGCGGGACACCGCGACCGGCTCGGTACCCTGGACGGCCGATGCTGACCACGATCCTCAGCGCCTTCACCGTTGCCGAGATCCGCAAGAAGCTGCTGTTCACCGCGGCGATGCTCGCGGTGTACCGCTTCGGCGCCCACGTTCCCGTCCCCGGGATCAACACGTCCGCGGTGCAGTCGGTGCAGGAGCAGTTCGGCGGCGGCGGCGTCCTCAACCTGCTGAACACCTTCTCCGGAGGCGGCCTGTCCCGCATCGCGCTCTTCGCGCTCGGGATCATGCCCTACATCACGGCGTCGATCATCCTGCAGCTGCTGCAGGTCGTGATCCCGTCGCTGGAGAAGCTCAAGAACGAGGGCGAGGTCGGCCAGCAGCGCATCACGCAGTACACGCGCTACCTCACCGTCGGCCTCGCGTTCGCGCAGGCCATCGGCTACGTCTTCCTCTTCAAGTCCTTCAGCTCGCAGGCGGGGCAGCCGCTCGTCGACAGCTTCGACGCGCCGCACGTGTTCCTCATCGTGCTGTGCCTCACCGCCGGCTGCGTCCTCGTGATGTGGCTCGGAGAGCTCATCACGCAGCGCGGTATCGGCAACGGCATCTCGCTCATGATCTTCGCCTCGATCGTGGCGGGGCTGCCGAAGGGCATCCAGGCCTGGTGGACCAGCCCCGACCCGGTCTTCAAGGTGATGATGCCCTTCCTCGCGCTGGCGGTCATCGCCGCCGTGGTCTTCATGCAGGAG
Organism: uncultured Solirubrobacterales bacterium; assembly: GCA_963757125.1. Lineage (GTDB taxonomy): Bacteria > Actinomycetota > Thermoleophilia > Solirubrobacterales > Solirubrobacteraceae > CAVVSD01. Next base: position 138,777 of record CAVWQP010000003.1, read on the forward strand.
GGCCAGCGCCGGATCCCGATCCAGTACGCCAAGCGCGTCATCGGCCGCCGCATGACGCAGGGCGGGCAGACCTACCTGCCGCTGCGCGTGAACATGGCGGGCGTCATCCCGGTCATCTTCGCCGCCTCGATCATGGCCTTCCCGCCGACGATCGGTCAGCTGACGCAGGCGAAGTTCGGCGAGGACATCGCGTCGTTCTTCTCGCCGAGCGGCTGGGCCTACATCGTCGGCGAGACGATCTTCATCATCCTCTTCACGTACTTCTACACGGCGGTCACGTTCAACCCCGTGGAGCAGGCGGACAACCTGCGCAAGTACGGCGGCTTCATCCCGGGCGTGCGCCCGGGACGGCCGACAGCGGAGTTCCTCGACCGCATCCTCGCCCGATTGACGTTCCCGGGCGCGCTGTACCTCGCGGCGGTCGCGGCGTTGCCGACGGTGCTCATCAACCAGACGGCGGCGAACTTCTACTTCGGCGGGACGAGTCTGCTCATCGTCGTCGGCGTCGCGCTCGACACCATGAAGCAGCTCGAGGCGCAGCTGATGATGCGCAACTACGAAGGCTTCCTGAAGTGACCGCAGACAGCGGCGGCGGTGCCGGAGCAGGTAGCCTGCGCGCTCCTGTGTCCGAGCTGAACCTCATCCTCCTCGGCCCTCCCGGCGCCGGGAAGGGCACGCAAGCCGAGCGCATCACGGAGGACTTCGACCTCCCGTTCATCTCGACGGGGGACATGCTCCGCGAGGCCGTCAAGACCGGCACCGACCTGGGCAAGGAGGCCAAGTCCTACATGGACAAGGGCGAGCTCGTGCCCGACGAGGTGATCATCGGCGTGATCCTCGAGAAGGTCGAGGGCGCCGAGGCGGCCGACGGCTTCGTCCTGGACGGCTTCCCCCGCACGATCGCGCAGGCCGAGGCGCTCGACGACGCGTTCGCCAAGCTCGGCCGCTCGCTGACCGCGGCGATCCTGCTCGAGGTCCCCGACGAGGAGATCGTGCGCCGGCTGTCCGGCCGCCGCGTCTCGAAGGCGGGGCGTCCGTACCACCTCGAGTTCAACCCGCCGAAGGTCGCGGGCAAGGACGACGTCGACGGGTCCGACCTCATCCAGCGCGACGACGACAAGCCCGACGTCGTCCGCAACCGGCTCGCCGTCTACCACCGCTCGACCTCGCCGCTCGTGGAGTACTACGAGGACAAGGGGCTGCTGCGTCGCTTCGACGGCACGCTCGCCCCCACGGAGGTCCACGATCACGTCCGGGCGACGATCTCGACGCTCCGGCTCGAGGACGAGACTTAGGGTGCTGATCATCAAGAAGAGCCCAGCGGAGATCGATGCCATGGCTGCGGCCGGCGCGATCCTCGTGCGAACGCTGCGGCTGATGGAGAGCAAGATCCGGCCGGGCGTCACCACCCTCGACCTCGATGCGGCGGCCGAGCGGTACATCCGATCGCAGGGCGCCACGCCGGCCTTCAAGGGCTACCGCGGCTTCCCCGGCTCGCTGTGCACATCGCCGAACGAGATGGTCGTGCACGGGATCCCAGGGCCGTACGAGCTCAAGCGCGGCGACGTGATCTCCGTCGACTGCGGCGTCGTCCTCGACGGCTGGGTGGCCGACGCTGCGCGCACGTTCACGGTCGGCGGTGACGCCGCCGCCACGCCGCTCACCCGCAAGCTGCTGGACACGACGAAGCAGTCGCTCTTCGACGCGGTGCCCCAGTGCAAGGCGGGCAACCACCTCGGCGACGTGTCCAACGCGGTGCAGACCACCGTCGAGGCCGAGGGGCTGTCCATCGTGCGGTCGCTCGTCGGTCACGGGATCGGCCGTTCGATGCACGAGGATCCGCAGATCCCGAACTTCGGCGAGCCGGGCCGTGGCCCCCTCCTGGAGGAGGGCATGGTGCTGGCCGTGGAGCCGATGGTGACCGCCGGACGCCACCAGATCCGGATGGGCGACGACAACTGGGCGATCTACTCGCAGGACGGCTCGCTGGCCGCCCACTTCGAGTTCACGATCGCCGTCACGGCCGACGGACCGAGGGTCTTGACGCCGTGGCACCAGCCTGCTTGACCTCCGGGCCTGCTGCTACTATGGGTGGTCGCGCCTTGCGCGGCGTGAGCCTGCGCGCGCTCCCCAGATTTCCCCTTGAAAGGACCCCGTGAAGGTACGACCGTCGGTCAGGCCGATGTGCGAGAAGTGCAAGATCATCCGCCGGCACGGCAACGTGCTCGTGATCTGCTCGAACCCGCGTCACAAGCAGCGACAGGGCTAGAACCATGGCTCGCATCGCCGGCATCAACATTCCCCTCAACAAGCGCGCCGAGATCGGGCTCACCTACATCTACGGCGTCGGTCGCCCCACGGCGAACACCCTGCTCGCCGCGACGGGCATCGAGCCCGACCGCAAGGTTCGCGATCTGACCGACGACGAGGTCGGTCGCCTGCGCGATGCCATCGACGACCTCACCGTCGAGGGCGATCTGCGCCGCGAGCGCAACCAGGACATCAAGCGCCTGATGGAGATCGGCTGCTACCGCGGTCTCCGTCACCGGCGCGGCCTGCCCGTCCACGGCCAGAACACCAAGACCAACGCACGCACCCGCAAGGGTCCCAAGCGCATGCAGGTCGCCGGCAAGAAGAAGGCAGGTAAGAAGTAACGAATGCCCGCACCCCGTCGACCCCAGCGCGGCCGCCGCAAGCCGAAGAAGAACATTCCCGTGGGCCAGGCCCACATCAAGACGTCCTTCAACAACACCATCGTGTCGCTGACGGATCCCCAGGGCAACGTCATCGCCTGGGAGTCCGCGGGTGCTGCGGGCTTCAAGGGCTCGCGCAAGTCCACGCCGTTCGCCGCCCAGGTGACCGCCGACGCCGCTGCCCGCAAGGGCATCGAGCAGGGACTGCAGCGCGTCGAGGTGTTCGTCAAGGGCCCGGGCTCCGGTCGTGAGACCGCGATCCGGTCCCTGCAGGCGGCCGGTCTCGAGGTCTCGGGCATCAAGGACGTCACACCGCAAGCGCACAACGGCTGCCGGCCCCGCAAGCGGCGCCGGGTCTAGCCGGAGAGTCAGATGGCAAGAGATACCTCGCCCCAGTGCAAGCAGTGCCGTCGAGAAGGGCAGAAGCTCTTCCTGAAGGGCGAGCGCTGCCTGACGGACAAGTGCGGCGTCGAGCGTCGCGCCTACCCGCCCGGTGATCACGGGCGCGGGCGCCAGAAGCAGTCCGAGTACCGCGTGCAGCTCCGCGAGAAGCAGAAGGCGCGGCGCTACTACGGCGTGCTCGAGAAGCAGTTCCGCTCCTACTACGAGAAGGCGACCAACCAGCCCGGCATCACCGGCGAGAACCTTCTCGCGATGCTCGAGTCACGGCTGGACAACGTGCTCGTCCGCCTCGGCTTCGCCGCATCCCGGCGCCAGGCCCGCCAGCTGATCCGCCACGGTCACTGGACGGTCAACGGGCGGCGCGTCGACATCCCCAGCTTCCAGGTGCGCGAGGGTGACGTCATCGCGGTCAAGGCGGAGACGCCGGCCGGCAACGTCATCCGTGACGCCACCGAGCTCACGGCGCAGGTTCCGGCCTGGCTTCAGGCGGACCACGATTCGCTCACCGCGAAGGTCCTCCGCCGTCCCGAGCGCCGCGAGATCGCAGCTCCCGTCCAGGAGCAGTTGATCGTCGAGCTGTACTCGAAGTAGGAGCTCCCCACTCCACCCAACCCGTGCGCGGACCCGCCCGTGCGCGCACGGTCTGAACAACCCAGCAAGGACCCTGATGCTCGACTTCCAAGTCCCCCGGATCACCAGTGAGACGGTCGAGGAGAACCGCGGCTCGTTCACGATCGAGCCCCTCGATCGCGGCTTCGGCTACACCTTCGGCAACTCGCTGCGCCGTGTGCTGCTGTCCTCGCTCGCGGGGGCGGCGGTCACCAGCGTGCGCATCGAGGGGGTCGCGCACGAGTTCTCCACGATCAAGGGCGTCACCGAGGACGTGACGGACATCGTGCTGAACCTCAAGGGCATCGTGTGCCGCATGCACTCCGACGCGACCGAGGTCGAGGCCCCGCTCGTCGTCACCGGCCCCGGTGAGATCACCGCGAAGGACATCGACCTGCCCGCAGGCGTCGAGATCCTGAACCCGGACGTGCACGTCGCGACGCTCGACAAGAAGACCAAGCTCGAGCTGTACCTGACGATCGGCCGTGGCCGCGGCTACCGCCCCGCGGACGAGAACAAGTCGCCCGACCAGCCGATCGGCGTCATCCCGATCGACTCGATCTTCTCGCCGGTGCGGCGCGTCGCCTACGCGGTCGAGCAGGCCCGCGTCGGCCAGCGCACCGACTACGACAAGCTCACGCTCGACATCGAGACCGACGGGTCGATCGACCCGACGTCCTCGCTGCGCGAGGCGGCCGAGATCCTCATCTCGCAGCTGGCGATCTTCACCGACCCGGACCGCATCGACGAGCTCCGGGCCGGTCCCGGCGGCGCGCTCACGGACGGCAACGGCGCCTCGGCTGCCGGCGCCGGTGCCGGTGGCCCGGGTGCCGCGGGTCCGATGCACGACATCCTCATCGAGGAGCTCGAGCTCGGAGTCCGTTCGTACAACTGCCTGAAGCGCGCCGGCATCCAGACGGTCGGCGATCTCATCTCGAAGTCCGAGGGCGAGCTCAACGCGATCCCGAACTTCGGCAAGAAGTCGATCGACGAGGTCATCGAGACCCTCGGCGCGCGCGGTCTGAACCTCCGCGACGACTGACCCTCTAGGATCACCGCTTCCCATGCGCCATCAGAAGACCCGCCACAAGCTCTCGCGCAGCACCGCTCATCGCAAGGCGCTGCTCGCCAACCTCTGCAAGGAGGTCATCGAGCACGAGCGCATCAAGACCAGCGAGGCGAAGGCCAAGGCGGTCAAGCCGGAGATCGAGAAGCTCATCACGCTCGCCAAGCGCGGTGATCTGCACGCGCGTCGCCAGGCCCTGGCGACGCTCGGGCAGGACAAGTTCGCGGTCTACAAGCTGTTCGACGAGGTCGCCCCGCGATACGTCGAGCGCAACGGCGGCTACACGCGCATCCTGAAGCTCGGTCCGCGCCGGTCGGACTCGACGGAGATGGTCTTCCTCGAGCTGGTGTAGGTCTGTCGGTGGCGCTCCGCGCCGCCGACGGTTGCGGCCTCGGCCGCGTCTGAACGGCTCACCGAGGGTGGACGGTCCGGGGAGTGGTCGCCAACTCCGGCATAACGGTAGTTATCGACCGCGCTTGGAGCTCGTCGCCGGCTGCGGTTTCGCCGCGCCCGACGGCTCACCGTCGGCGCCGCGCCCAGCGTCACTCCCGGTTGCCGACGACACCCACGGCGCCGACGAGCCCGACGCAGCCGATGCACCCCACGCATCCGACGCACCCGATGCAGGCGATGCATCCGGAACAGCCGATGCAGCCGACCGTCGCGATGTTGCCGCCGTTGACGACGCCGGCGACGGTCGCCGCGCTGCCGGCGGTGGCGACCGAGCCGACCGTCCCGATGGAGCCGGCGGTCGCGATCGACGCGACCGTCCCGATCGATCCCGCGGTCGCGATCGAGGCGACGGTGCCGAGCGAGCCGGCGGTGGCGATGGACGCGACGGTCGAGCTCTTCATCCGACGAGCCTAAGCCGCTCGCAAGACGAACGCCGCCCACGACCGCCACGGCCGCCAGCGCTCCGCGAACGCCGCGAACGCGTCGGGCTCCGCCAGCGCCGGATCGTCGTAGCGCTCCGCGGCCAGCGCGCGGACCCGCGGCTCCGCCGTCGCCGGCGCGTCGGCCGCGCCGGCTCCGCGGATCACGATGAGCGCAGCCGAGAACGGCCCGATGCCCGGCAGCTCGCGGACCGCGGCCATCGCGTCCTCCGGGTCCATGCCGCGCAGGCGTTCGGGGTCGAGCTCGCCGTCGAGCGCCGCCTGCGCCACGCCCCGCACGCGCTCCGCCTTCACCGACGGCAGCGGCAGCTCCCCGAGCTCCAGCACCGCCTCCGGCGCGGGGAACGGCCGGTACGTCGTCCCGTCGAGCGACAGCGGCGTCCCGGCGGCGGTCACGAGCGCCTCGCGCACCCGCAGCGCCTGCCGGTACTGCGTCCGCTGGGTCAGGATCGACCACACAGCCGCCTCCCACGGCGTCGAGAACAACACGGGCCGCAGCCCGGGCCGGGCCCGCTGCACCTCCCCGAGCACCGGGTCGCGCTCGCCGAGCTCGATCCAGCCGCTCGCGTCGTGATCGAGCGACAGGATGCGCGTCACCTGCGTCTCCAGGTCGTCCCGACCCGCTCCGGCGACCACGGAGCCGTGTACGCCGTCGCCGTCCTCGCGCAGGCGGACCACCGCGCCCTCGAGCGCGAGATCGAACCCGTCGTCGTCCGCGGGCTGACCGGCGGGGCGGAAGGAGCCGAGGAAGTCGCGCGCTTGCGCCAGGGAGAACGGGCCGCGCGGCGCGATGGTGAATGCTGCGGTCATGACCAGCAGGATGCTCCTCGAGTACGACGGTCGCGCGTTCTACGGCTGGGCGCGCCAGCCGGACCAGCGCACGGTGCAGGCCGAGATCGAGCGCGCGCTGGAGACGATCCTGGTGGAGGACGAGATCCCGGTGACCGTCGCCGGCCGCACCGATCGCGGCGTGCACGCGTGGGGACAGGTCTGCTCCTACGAGCACGAGGCGGTCGACCCGATGCGCCTCAACGCCGTCCTGCCGCCCGACGTCGCGGTCCTGGAGTGCAACCCGGCGCGGGACGGGTTCGACGCCCGCGGCGACGCCCTGTCACGGACCTACTGCTACCGGCTCCTCAACCGCCGCGCGCGGTCCGCCCGCCTCGAGGGCACGGTCCTCTGGAACCCGCGCCGCATCGACCGCGACGCCCTCGACGCCTGCGCCGCGGCGGTGCAGGGCACACACGACTTCACCGCGTTCACCCCGACCGAGACGGAGCACGTCCGCTTCGAGCGCGACGTGTTCGACGCGCGCTGGGAGCGCGACGGCGACCTCCTCGGCTTCTGGATCACCGCCGACAGCTTCGTGCGACACATGAACCGCATCCTCGTCGGGACGATGCTCGAGGTCGGACTGGGGCGGCGCACGGTCGAGGACTTCACGGCGCTGCTGCAGGGCGCGCCGCGTTCCCTCGCAGGCGACACCGCGGCGGCGCGAGGCCTGGCGCTCGTGTCGGTCGACTACGGCGAGGGCGCGAGCCCGCTGCGGTAGGCGTAGGAGACGGCCTGCGCCCGGTCGCGTACGCCCGCCTTCGCGAACACCCGGTTGACGTGGCTCTTCACCGTCGCCTGACTCACCACGAGCCGGTCGGCGATCTCCTGGTTCGACAGCCCCTCCGCGATGAGGACGAGCACCTCGGCCTCGCGCGGGGTCAGGCCGTCGGGCAGCGCCGTCGTCTCTCCCTGCGCCACCGCGCCGATGACGTGGTGCTGCACGGCGCGGTCCAGCGCCGCCTCGCCGCGCGCCACCGCGGAGATCGCGCGCGAGATCTCGTCGGCCCCGGCGTCCTTGGTGAGGTAGCCGCGCGCGCCCGCCCGCAGCGCGCTGAGGACCGTCGGCTCGTCGGCGTACGTCGTGAGGGCGATGACCCGCGCGGCCGGGCGCGCGTCGGCCAGCCGGCGCGTCGCCTCGATGCCGTCGACGCGCGGCATCCGCAGGTCCATGAGGACGACGTCCGCGGCGCGCGCGACCGCGAGCCGCACGGCCTCCTCGCCGTCGGCCGCCGTCCCGACCACCTCGATGCCCGGGAGCAGCCCGAGCAGCATCTCCAGCCCCTCGCGCACGACCCGCTGGTCGTCGGCGAGCAGCACCCGGATCGGATCACCCTCCATTGCGGCTCCCCTCCGGGATGAACAGCTCGACGCGGAAGCCCGTGTCGGTCGGCGCGGCAGCGAGCCGTCCTCCGAGGAGCTCCGCGCGCTCGCGCATGCCGGTCAGCCCGTAGCCGAGACCCGGCTCGCGCTCGCCCTCGACGGGACCTGCGTCGCCGTCGGCGCGGACGTCCTCCACGACGAGGCGCGTGCCGTCGGGCTCGTAGCGCAGGCGCAGGTCGACGTGGGCCGGGCGGGCGTGGCGGCGCACGTTCGTCAGCGCCTCCTGCGCGGTGCGGTAGACGGCGAGGCGGGCCTCGGAGCTGAGCTCGCGCGGCTGGCCGTCGAAGGCGAGGTCGCAGTCGACGTCGGTCTGCTCGCTGAACGCCTCCGCGAGCGCCGGCAGGCGCTCCGGCCCGGGCATGTTCTCGCCCCGCAGCGCCTCGATCGCGCGCCGCGCCTCCTCCAGGCCGGCGCGGGCGAGGCCATGGCTGCGCTCGATCGCGTCCGTCACGTCGGGGTCCGTGCCGCGGGAGCGTGCGAGCAGCCGCGCGCCCTCCAGCTGGACGGTGAGCGCCGAGAGCGAGTGGGCCAGGACGTCGTGCATCTCCCGCGCCAGGCGCGCCCGCTCGCGCAGCTGCACCGCCTGCGCGTGCGCCTCGCGGGTCGCCTCCAGCTCGGCGACGGTCTCCTGCGCCTGCTGCAGCCCCCGGCGCGACGCGCGCATGCCGTAGCCCATGACGAAGAAGAGCGTCCCGACGGCGTCCCCGACGAGCACGTCGGAGACCGACGCCTGGTCGTCGGTCAGCACGTGGATGGCGCTGATCGCGACGATCCCGGCGACGAACCCGAGCAGCGCCTGCCGCGGGCGCAGCTGCACGCAGATGATCCCGAGCGTCATGTACAGCGCGAGGAAGCCGGCGCCGTCCGGCTGCAGGATCGTGAGGCCGAGCGCGCTCGCCGCGACGAACCAGAGGCCGCGGCGGTCGGTCGTCCCGCGGCGGGAGATCGTGAACACGATCGCGCCGAGGAACGCGAGCAGGAAGGCCAGCACCGGCAGCCCCTCGCCGTGCAGGGCGGGCCGCGGCTCGGCCTGGAGCGACGAACCGATCACGAGCACCACGAGCGCCGCGCCGAACACGCGCATGACGACCGTCGGGCCCTGTGGCCGGGAGTCGGGCATGGAGCGGACGATAGGCCGCGTGTACGCGCGCGTCATCGGCTCCCGGGTGCACCCGGCCTCCACCCACGGGTTGGCGCGGAACCGTCCCGTGCGCCGACGACATCGGCCCGACGCGGGCGTACGTTCCGGCCATGACAGCGATCCAGGTGCAGGGACTGCGCAAGTCCTACGGCGACAAGGAGGCCGTGCGCGGCGTCGACCTCGAGGTCCGCACGGGGGAGATCCTCGCGCTGCTCGGGCCCGAACGGCGCCGGCAAGACGACGACGGTCGAGATCCTCGAGGGCTTCCACCAGGCGAGCGCCGGCGAGGTCCGCGTCCTCGGCGAGAACCCCTGGGGCGGCGATCGCGCCCTGCGCGACCGCATCGGCATCGTGCTGCAGGAGTCCCAGCCGGAGATCAACCTCACCGTCCGCGAGTGCCTCGAGCTCTACGCGGGCTACTACTCCGCGCCGCGCGACGTCGACGAGACGGTCGCGCTGGCCGGGCTCGGCGAGCAGGCCGACCAGCAGACGACCCGGCTCTCGGGCGGGCAGCGCCGGCGCCTGGACGTGGCGCTCGCCCTCATCGGCGACCCCGAGCTCATCTTCCTGGACGAGCCGACCACCGGCTTCGACCCGGCCGCCCGACGGGCGTCATGGGAGGTCATCTCCGGGCTGCGCGCCCTCGGCACGACGATCCTCCTCACCACGCACTACATGGAGGAGGCCGAGCGCCTCGCCGACCGCATCGCGGTCATGCGCGACGGCGTCATCGTCGCGACCGGGACGCCGGCGACGCTCGGCGGGCGCAACCGCGCAACGGGCACGATCGCGTTCACGCTGCCCGACGGCATCGAGCTCGACGACCTGGCGCCCGGCGCGTCGCTCGACGACGAGCGCCGCGTCGTGATGAGCAGCGGCGCACCGATGGCCGACCTGCACGAGCTGACCGGGCGCGCACTGGCGCTCGGCCTGGAGCTGTCGGACATCGAGGTCCGCCGGCCCACGCTGGAGGACGTCTACCTGGAGCTGACCGCATGACCGCCACCCTCGTGCTGCACCAGCTGCGCTTCGACATCCGCGCGGCACTCCGCAACCGGCGGACGGTCTTCTTCTCGATCGCGCTGCCGGTGCTCCTGCTCGTCGTCCTCACCGGGCTCTACGGCGACGCGGGCACCGTCGAGGCGATCGGGCAGACCGTCGACGCCCAGCAGGCCTTCGTGCCCGGGATCATGGCGCTCGCGATCCTGACGTCCTCGTTCATCGCCCTGCTGATGACGGTGGCGGGACAGCGCCAGGCGGGCGTCCTCAAGCGCCGCCGGGCGACGCCGGTGCCGCCGCTCGTCCTCATCATGGGCCGCGCGCTGACGTCGATGGCGATCTCCATCGCCGCCGTCGCGGTGATGCTCGTCATCGCGGGCGCCGCCTACGACATCAAGCCGTCGGCGGGCTGGGAGCTGCCGATGCTCATCTCCGTCGTCGTCGCGTCGCTGTGCTTCGCGTCCTGCGGCTACGCGGTCGCCGGCCTGGTGACGACGCCCGAGTCGGCGGGGCCCATCGTGCAGGTGATCCTCCTGCCCCTGCAGCTCATCTCCGGCGTGTACTTCCCGACCGACGGACTCCCGGACTGGCTGAACACGGTCGCGGCGCTCTTCCCGCTCGTGCACGTCACCGAGGCGTTCCAGCACGCGATGTTCCCGAACCCCAGCATCCCCTGGGGCGACCTCGGGGTCCTGGCGATCTGGTTCGTCGGCGCGGCGGCCGTCGCGGTGAAGACCTTCAGGTGGCTGCCCGCCCGCTGATGCGCTGATTCGTAGACTCGGGCGGGTGCGGGTCCTGCTCACGAACGACGACGGCCTGGAGGCCGAGGGTCTCCAGGTCCTGCGCCGGGAGCTGCTGAAGGTGCCCGGCATCGAGCTGGTGGTGATCGCCCCCGACGGCAACCGGTCGGCGACCGGGCGCTCGATCACCACCCGCCGGCCCCTGTGGGTCGAGGAGGTCGACTTCGGCGACGGGACGGTCGGCTACGCGACCGACGGCACCCCCGTCGACTGCGTGCGCCTTGCGGCGACCGGCCTCGTCGACGGCTTCGAGGCCGAGATGATCGTCGCCGGCTCCAACCACGGGTCGAACCTCGGCGACGACATCACCTACTCCGGCACGGTGGCCGCCGCGCTGGAGGGCATCCTGCTCGGCCTCCCGGCCATCGCGCTCTCCCAGCAGTCCGCGGCCAAGGAGATGGACTTCCGGCTCGGCGAGGAGTTCTCGTTCGACGAGGGCGCGCGGTTCGTCGCGCGCGTCGTGGAGGAGCTCCAGCGCGTGCCGATGCCCGAGGGCACGCTCCTGAACGTCAACGCCCCGGCCGCCGACGCCGACCGCGTCGAGGTCTGCCGGCTGGGCAAGCGCATCTTCCGCGACGAGTTGAAGCTCGTCGACCAGGAGGGGGACGCCCGGCGGCGCTACTGGATGTACGGCGCGGTCACGGGCTACCACGAGGAGGCGGGCACCGACCTCGCGGCCATCGCGGCCGGGCACATCGCGGTGACGCCGCTGCACTTCGACCTGCTCGACGTCGAGGGCATGGACAAGCTCGCGAGGCGGGATCTCGCGCGGCTGCTCGCACCGGCGGCGGAGGAAGTCGAGTAGCGGTGGCGTCGGAGGTGGAGAAGCGCGCCGAGGAGCTGCGCGAGCAGCTCCGCCACCACGGCTACCGGTACTACGTCCTCGACGACCCCGAGATCGGCGACGACGACTACGACGCGCTGCTCGACGAGCTGCGGGCCATCGAGGCCGAGCACCCCGAGCTGCGCACGCCCGACTCGCCCACGCAGCGCGTCGGCGGCGAGCCGGTGTCGAACCTCACGAAGGTCACGCACGAGCTGCCGATGCTCTCGCTGGCCAACGCGCGCTCGGAGGAGGAGCTGCGCGCGTGGGTCGACCGCATGCGCAACCACCTCGCGCGCGAGGGCATCGAGAACCCCGAGTTCACGTTCGTCGCCGAGCCGAAGATCGACGGCCTGGCGATCTCGCTGCTCTACGAGGACGGCGTCCTCGTCCGCGGCGCGACGCGCGGCAACGGCGAGGTCGGCGAGGACGTCACGCACAACCTCCGCACGATCGGCTCCATCCCGCTGAGCTTCGAGGACGCGCCGCCGCTCATCGAGGTCCGCGGCGAGGTCTACATGTCGCTGCCCGACTTCGCCGCGCTGAACGAGCGCCGTGCCGCGGCCGGCCTCTCGACCTTCATGAACCCGCGCAACTCGGCGGCCGGGACGATCCGCCAGCTCGACCCCAAGCTCGCGGCCGAGCGCCCGCTGAGCATGTGGTGCTACGGCATCGGCCGCACCGAGGGCGTGTCGTTCACGTCGCACCACGAGGGCCTGGAGTGGCTGACGGCGCACGGCTTCCGCGTGAACGGCGACGTCAAGGTGCTGCACGAGGAGGACGCCGTCGTGAAGCAGTGCCTCGCGTGGCAGGACCGCCGCGGCGCGCTGGACTTCGAGATCGACGGCGTCGTCGTCAAGGTCGACGACCTCGAGCTGCAGCGCCGGCTCGGGACGATCGGGCGCGACCCGCGCTGGGCGATCGCCTGGAAGTTCCCGCCGACGACGAAGGTCACGACGCTGCACGGCATCGAGTGGAACGTCGGCAAGTTCGGCGATCTGCACCCGTTCGCGGTGCTCGAGCCCGTGCAGGTCGGCGGCGTGACCGTGAAGCTCGCGACGCTGCACAACGAGGAGGACGTCGCGCGCAAGGACATCCGCGTCGGCGACGACGTCATCGTCCTGCGCGCGGGCGACGTCATCCCGCAGGTCGTCTCCCCGGCGCCGCACGCCGTCGAGCGCGAGGGCCGCTCCGGGCCGACCCATCCGCCCGCGAACTGCCCATCGTGCGGGACGCCGACCGAGAAGCCCGAGGGCTCCGTCTTCACCCGCTGCCCGAACCGCGTCTGCCCGCAGCGCCAGTGGCAGCTGCTCAAGCACTTCGTCTCGCGCGGCGCGATGGACATCGACGGCCTGGGCGAGAAGCAGGTCGCCACGCTCCAGGAGAAGGGCCTCGTGACGACCGCGGCGGACTTCTACCGCCTCACGCCGGAGCAGCTCGTGGAGCTCGAGGGCTACGGCGAGCTGTCCGCGCAGCGCACGGTCGAGAACATCCAGCGCTCCAAGGAGCAGGGGCTCGAGCGCCTGCTCTTCGCCGTCGGCCTCGAGGAGGTCGGCGAGATCACGGGACGCAACCTCGCCGCGCGCTTCCGCTCGATGCAGGCGCTCATGGACGCGCCGGCGGAGTCGATCGAGGAGACGCCGGGGATCGGGACGAAGATGTCCGAGATCATCCACGACCAGCTCGCCGACCCGCAGATGCGCGAGCTCGTCGACGATCTGCGCGAGCAGGGCGTCGTCATGGAGCTCGAGGGCCCGCCGCCGGGCGACGGCCCGCTGTCGGGCAAGACGATCGTGCTGACCGGCTCGCTGCCGGACCTCACCCGCGAGGAGGCGACGAAGCGCGTCCTCGCGGCGGGCGGGCGCGTCACGACCGGCGTCTCGAAGAAGACCGACTACGTCGTCGCGGGCGAGTCGCCGGGGTCGAAGCTCGAGAAGGCCGAGCGCCTCGGCGTGCCGGTCCTCGACGAGGCCGGCCTCCTGGATCTCCTGGGTTAGAGCTCGGCCAGGCGCCGCTCCGCGAGCGCGGCCCGTGGCTCGGCGCCGAGCGCGCGGTTGTGCTCGACAGCCCGCGTGAGGTGCTCCGCCGCCCACGTCACGTCGCCCGCGGCCGTCGCGGCGCGGCCGATCGCGTAGGACCCGCTCGCGTACGCGTTGACGGCGCGGGCGTTGAGGATGCAGCGGCCCGCGTAGGGCGCGAGCATCGCGACGAGGTCGGCGCCGCGGCCGGCGTCGCCCAGGTAGGCGGCAGCCTCCGCGCACTCGTGCAGGCAGGCGAGGTGATTCGCGTCGCGGGGGAGGAGCGCCCAGCGGTCGCGTGCGATCGCATCGAGGTGGTGCCTGCCGCGCTCCGTCTCGCCCCGCGCCGCGAACACCCAGGCCAGGCCCGAGTGCCACGCGCCCGGGACCGCGGAGGACTCCAGCGCGGCCAGCGCCGGGCCCTCTTCCAGCTCGTCGTAGCGCTCCTGCTCGAACAGGATCGCCGTGGCCTGGATCCAGGCGTTGCGCGCGGCGTTCGCGTCGCCCGCCAGTGTGCCGATCCGTGCTGCCTCCTCGCCGAGCGCGGCCGCCTCGGCGTAGCGGCCGGCCATGGCCGCGCGGCACCCGCGCCAGAGCGGGACGTACCAGCTCCAGGCACCGAGCCCGAGGCGCTCGGTGGCCTCGGCGTAGCGCTCGAGCGCGTCGTCGGCGGCTTCGGCGTCGCCCGACTCGAGGAGGTCGACGAAGTGCCAGTGGCGGCCCTGGACCTCGAGCTCGAGCAGCCGCTCGCGCTCCCCGAGCGCGATCATCTCTCGGGTCGTCGCCAACCGCTCGTCGAGCCGATCCGCGCGCCAGAGCGCGATCCGCTGCCCGTGCAGCGCGGCACCCAGCGCCTCGGGGTCGCCGGTGGCCCGCGCCAGCGCGACGGCCTCGGCGCTGCAGGCCTCGCCCCGCGCCCGGCCGGCGCCGTCGGCGTAGTAGAGCTCGACGCCCAGGCGGCCGAGCACGCGTGCGCGGGTCCGCTTGTCGTCCGTCGGCAGGGCGTCGAGCGCCTCCTCCAGCCGCCCGACCAGCTCGTCGTCGACGCGCAGGATCGTCACACCGACGCCACCGAGGCCGAGCGCCGCCTCGGCGAGGGCTGCGCCGTCGCCGCAGGCGGCCGCGAGCGCGCGCGCCCGCTCGTACGCGGCCCGCGCCTGCGGGATCGCGCCCGCCTTGGCGTGCGCGGCGCCGACCTCGAGGAGGAGGGGGATGTCGTCGCCGCCGACGTCGTCGAGCGCGAGCGCGAGATGGCGCGCCGCCTCCTCGAACGCCAACGCCGCGAGGGCGTCGCCGGCCGCGGCCCGGGACGCCGCCGTCGCGCGCTCCCGCGCGCCGGGCAGCACGGCGGCCGCCGCCCGCCAGTGGTGCGCGAGCTCCGCGGGCGCGGCGTCGGAGAGCGCCTCGGCGATCCGCCCGTGGGTCCGCGCGCGGCGCGCGGCGCTCAGCGACGACGCCACGGCGTCGCGCACGAGCGCGTGCGTGAACGCGAAGCGGCCGGGTCGTCCCTGCACCTCGGCGAGCAGGCCGGCGGCGACCGCCGCCTCGAGCGCGTCGAGCGTGCCGTCGCCCGCGACGCGCTCGACGGTCACGAGGTCGAACTCGGGCCCTGCGACGGCCGCCGTGGCGAGCACCGCGGCGGCGGGATCGCCGAGCCGGCCGACGCGCTCGGCGACGAGCTCGCGCACGCCGGCGGGGACGCCGTCGGGCTCGGCCCCCGCACGGGCGAGCTCCTCGACGAGCAGCGGGTTGCCGCCGGCGCGGGCGGCGATCGCCGCGCCATGCCCCGCGGCCCCGGCGGCGTCCGCCAGCAGCGCGGCGTCGTCGGGCGCAAGCCCGTCGAGGCGCAGGTCGAGCACGGCGGGATCGCGGCGGACGCTGGCGAGCAGCGCCGCGAGCGCCGGCGCCGCACGCGTCTCGGTCGTGCGCAGCGTCGCCACGATGAGCAGCCGCCCGCGCTCGGGCGAGCCCGCGAGATGGGCGAGCATGCCGAGCGTCGGCTCGTCGGCCCAGTGGAGGTCGTCGAGGACGAGCACGAGGCCGTCCGTCCTGGCGACGGCGACCAGGGCCGCGTCGACGGCGGCGAGCAGCCGGTGGCGCGCGCCGTCGGGGTCGCCCGGCGCCGGCGCGTCGGGCAGGGACGGGACGAGACGCGCGAGCTCGCCGGACTGCACGCCGACCGCGTCGGCCAGCGCGGCCGGGCCGACCGCGGCGGCGAGGCCGCCCAGCGCCTCCGCGAACGGCGCGTAGGGGATGTGCCCCTCGGGCGTGCAGCGACCGGCGAGCGCCGCGCCGCCGCCGGCCTGCACCCGTGCGACGAGCTCGGCCGCCAGCCGCGTCTTGCCGATGCCCGGCTCGCCGGAGACGAGCGCCAGCCGACGCGTCCCGTCGTCCGCCTGCGCCCATGCCGCCGTCGAGCGCCTCGAGCGCGTCGTCGCGCCCCACGAGCGCAGCGACCGCGCGGGTTCGCAGGCGTCCCGGCGCCTGCTCGTCGGCCGGGTGCAGCCCGGCGGCCGGCGTCGCACGCAGCTCCGCGGCCAGCTCGCGGGTGGCCGCCGACGGCGCGGTGCCGAGCTCGCGCGCGAGGCGCTCGCGCAGCCGCGCGAAGACCGCGAGCGCGGCGGCGGCGTCCCCGGTGGCCGCGAGCGCGCGCATGAGCGCGCGATGGGCCTCCTCGCCGAGCGGATCGAGCTCCGCGCGCCGGCGGGCGAGCGCCAGCGCCTCCCCGGGGTCGCTCGCGGCATCCGCCGCGGCGGCCAGCAGCGCGTCGAGCGCGTGGGCGTGCGCGTCGCGCGCCTGCAGCACCCACTCGTCCTCCAGTCCGGCGAGCAGCTCGCCGCTGCCGCACGCGAGGCGCCGCGTCGACGTCGCCCGCCTTCGCGGCGGCGTCGAACACGAGCACGTCGACCTCGACCGCCGGCCCGAAGCCGATCGCGTCGCGGGTGGCGACGAGGTCGTCGCCGACAGCCGCGCGCAGGCCCCACGCCGCCTGGCGCAGGCTCTGGCGGGCGCTCTCGTCGAGGACGTCGGGCCGCAGCCTGCCCGCCAGCGCCTCGCGGGCGTGCAGGCCCGGGTGCAGCGCGAGCCAGCCCGCGAGGAGCCGGGAGCGGCGCGACGGCGGCAGGGCGACCGGATCGCCGTCGCGCTCGAGCGCCAGCCCACCGAGCAGCCGCACGCGCAGCATGGCGCGACCCTAACCCGACGGAGCTGCGACGGGGGCGAGACGGTGGCGAGACGGGGCGGCCGCAGGATGCACGCCATGTCCACCACCACCCACACCACGTTCGACGTCGCGGCCTTCCGCCGCGCCCTCGAGGACCTCGACGGCCAGGCCGTCGGCGCGCTCATCACCGACGACTTCGAGCGCACCGAGATCGATCAGGTGACGCCGCCGACCGCACCGGCCGTCGTCCGCGGCCGTGACGCGAACGTCGCCGCGGTCGACGACCTGCGTGCCCGCGGCGTGAAGCTGAGCGCCGAGGAGCCGGTCGTCGACGGGGACCGCTTCGCGATGCTGTGCCGCTGCAAGCTTCCCGACGGGCGCGACGTCGTCGGGATCGCCATCGGCGAGACCCGCGACGGCCTGCTCGCCCGCTGGACCGAGGTGCAGGCCTGGGGCTAGGCCCCGGGTGCCGCCGCCCCGCCGCCGGCCTCGGTCTCCGGGGCCGCCGGCGCGGGCGCGCTCGGAGGCGCGACGTCCGGGCCGGCGTCGGACCCGTCCCAGCTGGCCAGCGCGGTCGCGATCCGGTCCTGGATCCCGTGCGCCGAGCTGACGTTCACGCCGTTCATGAGCAGCGCGAAGGCGACGACGCCGCCGTCACCGGTCGTGCAGTAACCCGCGAGGTTGCTCGTGTAGCGCAGCGTCCCGGTCTTCGCGCGGCAGTTGCCCGCCGCTGCCGTGCCCCGCATGCGGCGCTGCAGCGTGCCGCTCACGCCTGCGACCGGCAACGAGGCGGTGAAGGGCTGGGCGAACTGCATGTTCGCCACCCGCTGCAGCAGCCGGACGACCTGACGCGGGGTCGTGCGGTCGCTGCGCGAGAGACCCGATCCGTCGACGATCCGCGGACGCACGCCGATGTCGTCGAGCGCGGCGCGGGCCGCGGCTGCACCCGCGGCGGTCGTCCCGCCCGCGCCGTGCGCCGCGCCCAGGCGCTTGAGGAGCATCTCCGCCAGGTAGTTGTCGGAGGGCCCGTTCATCGCCGCGACGATGGCGCTCAACGGCGCCGACTGGATCTGCGCGACGTCCACCGCCGACGGGGGCGCCGTCCCGGCCTCGACGTCCCCGGACACGACGACGCCCGCGAGCTTGAGCGCGCGCGCGAGGCGGCGTGCGGCGCTCGCGGCGGGAGCGCTCTGGAGGCCCTTGGAGTCCCAGCCGCGGTTGACGGCCAGGCCGGTGAGCAGCCCGCCCAGCTCGCTGTCGTAGCGGTAGTCGCTGTCGGGGCTGCCGATGCGATGGTCGAATGCGCTGTCGTCGCCCACGACGCCGCCCTGGACCGTCGTGACCCCGGCGGCCTTCACGGCCGCGGCGAGCTCGGTGATCCGGGCGGCGCTCAGCGTCGGGTCACCGCCTCCGACGAGGTACAGCGGACCGGCGACGACGCCGCCGACCGGCGCGGCGCCCGCCATCGCGCGGGTGGCGATCCGGGCCTCGGGGCCGTCGCGCATGAGCGTGGCGGTGCTGACGAAGAGCTTCTCGACCGAGGCGGGGACGCGCTGGTTGTCGGCGCGCAGGTCGAAGATGGTCCTGCCGCTGTCGAGGTCGCGGACGACGATGCCGGCCGACGGGCCGGCAGCACGCATCTCGCGGGTCAGCTTGGCTTGGACCGCGGACAGCGAGGCTGCGGTCGCGGGACCTGCGGTGAGGAGCGCCGCCGCCAGGACGGCGGCGACGAGGACGAGACGGCGCACGGGGGACACGAGGAGCAGAACACCGCATCCCCCGGACGGGTGCGGGCAACGGCTGCGCGTCTGCCGGTGCCCGCGTGTGCCGAACGGCTACAGCTTCGCCGGCTCCGGCTGGCTCTCGGCCTGCAGACTCGTGATGAACAACGTCTTGTCGATGCGTCCCTGGAAGATCGGCACCCCCATCTCCATGCACTTCGAGATGACCTCTCGGCGCTCGAGCCCGGCCTCGCGTGCCAGCTCGGTGGGGGTCAGGTGGTTGGCCATTGGCGGCTGCCTCCTATGGGTTTGCTGTGCGACAAGTGAAATCTTTGTAGCACTTGTCACGGACGTGGACAACGGGTTGATCGGTGCTCCATGCCTAGATCGGATTGGGGATGTCGATGAAGTTGTGCACGATCGCGTGCTTCGCGGCGATCAGGTCGCCGAGTCGGCGCACGCCGAGGGTCTCCGTGGCGTGGTGGCCGGCGGCGATGAAGTGGATGCGCTCCTCGCGCGCGACGGCCGCGACCCGCTCGGCGGGCTCGCCGGTGAGGAAGGCGTCGAACCCGCGCTCGACGGCGTCGGCGACGTAGTCCGCGCCCGCGCCGGAGACGATGCCGATCGTGCGGATGCGCTCGGGACCCTCGCGGAGCACGAGCGGCTCGCGGTCGGTCAGCTTCGTGACGCGGGCGATGAGCTCGTCGACCGTGATCCCGTCGCCGTCGAAGCTCCCGGCGACGCCGATCGCCACACCGTGGTGCTCGGCGAACGGCTCGGTCGACACGCAGCCCAGCCCGTCGGCGAGCAGCGCGTTGTTGCCGTGCTCGGGGTGCCCGTCGAGAGGTAGGTGGTAGGCGGCGAGCGCCATCCCGTGCGCGAAGAGCGGCACGAGGCGGCGATGCAGCGACGGCGTGACCTGCATCGGCATCCCACGCCAGAACAGGCCGTGGTGGACCAGGACGAGGTCGGCGCCGGCGTCCGCGGCGCGCTCGAACAGCTCGACGTGAGCGCTGACCCCGGTCACGAGGGTGGCGACATCGGGGCCGCCCGGGACCTGGAGCCCATTGGGCCCGTAGTCATCGAATCGCTCCGGCTCGAGGAGCTGGTCGAGGAAGGCGATCACCTCGTGCGTCGACGCGGCCGTCATCCGGTTCGGAGACCGTACCGGACCTCTGCAACCCGTGCGGCACCTCGATTTCCGTACGGCGTCCGTCACACCGGACAAAGGTGCGACAAAACCCTGGAAAACCGCCGTGATCCGGACCCGGACATTCGTCCGAAACCAGGTTTGCAGCTCAGGTTCGAGGGCATCATTGGCCCCGAGTCCTGGGAAGTTCGAGGGAACCGTTCGGGGGGGCGGTTCCAGGTACGGAGACCATGCGCAGATGACCGGGGTACTGTCGGTTCCGAGCCCGCGAAAGACCGTCGGCCGAGCTCAGACTGATCACGACGATCACGAGCTCGTCGCACGCGTTCGCAGCGGAGACGACCGCGCGTTCGAGATCCTCTTCGAGCGCTATCAGGGCCGGATCACCGCCTACGTCCGCGGCATGGTGCGCGACCACGGTCGCGCCGAGGACATCACCCAGGAGGTCTTCCTCAACGCGCTGCGCCGCATGCGCGACACGGACCGCTCGATCGCGTTCCGTCCCTGGATCTACGAGATCGCCAAGAACGCGTGCATCGACGCGCACCGGCGCTCGCGCCGGACCCAGGAGGTCTCCTACGACAACGACGAGGCGCTCGGCGCCGCCGACCAGGGCCGCCTCGTGAGCCCCAGGGCCGTCCCCGAGGCGGCCGAGGCGCGCGAGTCCCTCGAGAGCCTCCAGGGCGCGCTCGGCGCGCTGTCGGAGTCGCACGTCGACGTCATCGTGCTCCGCGAGCTCGAAGGCCGCTCCTACGCCGAGATCGGCGAGCAGCTCGGCATGAGCCGCGCGTCCGTCGAGAGCACCCTCTTCCGCGCCCGCAAGCGCCTCGAGTCCGAGTACAACGACCTCGTCACCGGCGAGCGCTGCCGTCAGGTGCAGGCGGCGTTCGCGACGATGAGCGGCGGGCGTCCCAGGCTGCGCGACCGCCGGCAGATCTCCCGTCATCTCGCCTGGTGCCAGTCCTGCCGTCATCAGGCGCGACTCGCCGGGCTGGACATCGAGGTCGCACCGCGCGTCCCGCTGCGCAAGAAGGTCGGCGGGCTCTTCCCCGTCCCGGCGTTCCTCCGCGAGTGGTTCGCACGGGGTCTCCTGCCCGGCCAGATCGCCGGCGTCGGCGAGCCCCTGTTCGAGTGGGGTCGCGCCGCGGCGGCAGCGGTCGTCGTGGCCGTCGCCGGGATCGGCGCCGGCCAGGTCATGGGCGGCGGTCCCGTCGTCGACGCACGGCCCTACGCGCCGGGCGCCCAGGTCTACGGCGGCGGCGGCGCGGTCGGCGCGTCGCCGGTGCTCGGCAAGGCCTACGCGCTCGTCGGCACGCAGCCGCAGCTGCGGTCCGGCGGTGGCGGCGGCCTCGCGCTTCCCGGGACCGGTGCGCTCGGCGCGCCGGCCGCGGCAGGCCCGCTCGCCCCCCAGGCGATGGTGGGCGCGGCCGGCCAGGCAGGCGGCAACGGCGTCGCCGGGACGCTGCCCGCAGGGCTGCGCAGCCCGGTCCAGGCGGCCGGTGCGTCGGTCGGCGGCGCGGGCGGCACGCTCGGCGGCACCGTCGGCGGCGTGACCGGCGCGGTCGGCGGCGCGGTGGGCGGCCTCGCCGGCACGACCGGCGGCACCGTCCGCGGGCTGACGAACACGGTGAACGGGACCGTCCAGGGCACGACCGGCACGGTCGGCGGCGCGGTGCGCGACGTCGGCGGGACCGCCGGCGGCGCGGTGCGCGACGTGTCCGGCACGACGAACAACACGGTCAACGGCGTCACGCGGACCGCGAACGGCCTCGTGCGCGACGTGACGACGAACCCGACGAACGTCGGCGGCGCGGTGAACAACGCGGTGCGCAACACCACGGAGACCGTCCGCGGGACGGTGCGCGACACCTCCAGCACGGTGAACAACGCCGTGCGCAACACGACGACGACCACCAACAACGCCGTGCAGGGCGTGACCGGCACCGTGAACAACACCGTCCGCAACACGACGCAGACCGTGCAGGGGACCGTGGGCGGCGTCACGCAGACCACCAACCAGGCCGTGCAGGGCGTCGTGAACAGCCTCCCGAAGCCGGCGGCCCCGGCCCAGCCGGCGGCGCCCGCGGCGACGACGCAGGCCGTGGCACCCGCGGCGACGACGGCGCAGCCGGCCGCCCCGGCCCCGACCGCGAACCCGGTGCAGCAGGTGGTGCAGGACACGACGAGCGCTCTCGGCGGGTTGCTCGGCGGGCGCTGAGCTATCCTCCTCGGGCCTCGGGGCGTGGCGCAGCCTGGTAGCGCGCACCGTTCGGGTCGGTGAGGTCCCCGGTTCGAATCCGGGCGCCCCGATTGGCATTGTCGTGAGCAGTGGCGTGACCCGGCCGCCGAGGAGGCGCGATGACGCAGGTGCCCGAGCTGTCGACGGCCCCGCCGGCGGCGGCGCGCGGTGACGCTCACCGGCGGCGAGGTGCTCGCGCGCGTCCTCCGCGCCTCCGGCGTGCTCGACCTCTTCGGGGTCCCGGCGGGAAAGCTCACGCCGTTCCTGGGTGCAGTCTCGCGTGACGGCGCCTTCCGCCACATCGGCACCCGGCACGAGGCGCCCGCCGTCTGGATGGCGGGGGCGCTCTTCCAGGCCACCGGCCGCATCGCGGTCGCCTACGGCGAGAGCGGCCCCGGCTCGCACAACCTCGTCTCCGCGCTCGGCAGCCTGCGCAACAACAACCTCGCCGCGCTCGTCCTCACGCCGGGCGCGCCGAGCGGCGTCGCCTACCCGCACCAGGGCCTCGTCATGGACAGCGACAACGAGCGGCTCTTCGCGCCGGTCACTTCCTGGAGCGGCGTCGCACGCTCGCCGGAGCGGATCCCGCAGCTCGTGCGCTGGGCCCTGCGCGAGGCCCTCACCGGGCGGCCGGGGCCCACGCATCTCGAGATCCCGATCGACGTGCTCCGCGCGGAGGCGGCGTTCGACCCCGCGGAGCTCGATGCGCCGCTCGAGCGCTTCCTGCCCAGCGGCCGTGCGCCCGCCGACCCGGCCGCCGTCGAGGACGCCGCGGGGCTGCTCTCGCGGGCGCGCCGGCCGCTGATCATCGCGGGCGGCGGCGCCGCGCTGTCCGGCGCTGAGCACGAGCTGCGTGCGCTCGCGGCGACGCTCGGCGCGGCGGCGACGGCCACCCAGATGGGGCTGGGCGTGATCTCCACGGCCGATCCGCGCTTCTTCGGCCACGGCGGCGTCATCGGCGGCGAGGCCGTCGTCCGGGCGATGGGCGAGGCCGACGTCGTCCTGGCCGTCGGCTGCCGCTTCTCGTCGTGGCTGTGGACCGGTGTCGGTCCGGCCGTCGCCGGCTGGCCGCGGCAGGAGCTGATCCAGATCGACGTGGACCCGGCCGCCATCGGCCGGCTCCGGGCGGTCAGCGTGGGCCTGCTCGGTGACGCACGCGCGGTCCTCCGCCAGCTGCTGCAGGCCGTGGGTCCGGGATCCGCCGACGCCGCATGGGTCGACTCGCTCGTCGCCGAGCACCGTGCGGCGCGGGAGGCGATGCTCGCCGCGGCGACCCCCATCGACGGGGTGATGCACCCCGCCGCGCTCGCCCACGCTCTGGGCCGTGCGCTGCCCGCGGACGCGCTCGTGACCTACGACGGCGGGCACACGACGTTCTGGAGCAACGACCTCACGCCCGCGCTCGAGCCGCGCACCCGCTTCCACGAGCCGGGGATGGGACATCTCGGCTTCGGGGTCCCGGCCGCGCTCGCGCTGAAGGCGCGCTATCCCGACCGCGCGGTCGTGAACGTCACCGGGGACGGCGCGTTCGGCTTCACGATGGCCGAGCTCGACACCGCGCGCCGGCACGGGCTGGCCGCGGTCAACGTGATCCACAACAACGAGTCGTGGGGCGTCATCCGGATGGCGCAGGGGCGCGGCGGCTTCGAGCTGGGCACCGCGCTGGAGGCGACCGACTACGCCGCGGTCGCCCGCGCGCTGGGGTGCCACGGGGAGCGCATCGAGCGCGCGGAGGAGGTGGCGCCCGCGCTGGACCGCGCGCTGGCGTCAGCGCTCCCCGCCGTGATCGACGCGCGCGTGGCGTTCGTGCCGCATCCCGGGATGGGCCGCTTCGCCGCGGCGGGCAACCGCTAGGCGGCGCGCATGCGGCATCTCGCACGCGACCACTGCCTCGCGCCGGCGCGGGTCGACGCGCCGGCCCACGCCGGTGGCTACGGGCGGCTGTTCCCCGATCTCCCCGCGCAGGACGTCGACGAACGCGCCCTGCACGCGCTCGGGGCGCCGGACGGGCCGTGCGACGTCGGCGCCGACTTCGTCGACGAGCCCCACGACGACGCGTCGCCCGCGGCGGTGTGGCCGTTCTTCGGCCAGTTCGTGGCCCACGACATCACCGCCGACCGCTCGCCGCTCGGCCGGCGCGCGCAGCCGGGGGAGATCCGCAACTTCCGCGCGCCGAGGGCCGACCTGGAGGGCGTCTACGGCGTGGGCCCGGTCGGCGCGCCGTACCTCTACGCGCGCAGCGACCCCGCGAAGCTCCTCCTCGGACCCGGTGGGCACGACGTGCCCCGCAACCACGAGGGCATCGCGCTCCTCGGGGATCCGCGCAACGACGTGCACCTCTTCCTGAACGGGATGCAGGTCGCGTTCATCGGCCTCCACAACCGGCTCGTCGACGGGCTGCGCGACGACGGGACGCCCGAGAGCGACGTGTTCGAGCAGGCACGACGCGAGACGACCTGGCGCTACCAGCACATCATCCTGCGCGAGTTCCTCCCGGGGCTCATCGGGGCGGAGCTCTGCGCCGAGCTGCTGGAGGGCGGCGCCCACCTGTCGTTCGCGGACGGCGAGCCGTTCATCCCGTTCGAGTTCGCCGACGCCGCCTACCGGTACGGGCACTCGCAGATCCGGGCCGGCTACCAGGTGAACCCCGGCTTCGGGCCGTGCGCGCTGTTCCCCGACCTGATGGGGTTCGGGCCGGTGTCCCAGGACCACGCGGTGGACTGGAGCCTGCACGTCGACGTGCCCGGGCGGCCGCGCGCGCAGCGGTCCAAGCGCATCGACGGGCGCTTGCCGCGCTCGCTCATCGCCCTGCCGACCGAGGTGTCCGGCGAGCGGGCCGGGCGCTGACTACGCGTCGCTCGCGACGCGCGACCTCCAGCGCGGACTCGCGGTCGGGCTGCCGTCGGGCGAGGCGGTGGCACGCCGGCTGTCGGCGACGGTCCTCGAGCCCGAGCAGATCGGGCTCGCCCAGCACGGCTGGACCGGCGAGACGCCGCTGTGGCTGTACGTGCTCAAGGAGGCGCACGCGCTCCACGACGGACTGCGGCTCGGGCCCGTCGGAGGCCGGATCGTCGGCGAGGTGCTCGTCGCGATCGTCGACGCCGATCCCGCCTCGTTCCGCTCGGTCGATCCCGGCTGGACGCCCGCGCCGTTCGGCCTCGCAGACGTGCTCGTCAGCCCGGAGGGTCGCCAGGCAGCGGGATGACGGCGCGCAGGTGCGTGCCCGCGCCGGGCTCGCTGTCGATGACGAGGGTGCCGTCGACCGCCGCGACCCGATCGGTCAGGCCGCTGAGCCCGGATCCGGTGGTCGCCCGCGCGCCGCCCACGCCGTCGTCGCGGACGTCGACGACGAGCTCGCCGTCCTCGTGAGCGACGCGGACGCTCGCCTGGCTGGCGCGGGCGTACTTGGCCACGTTCGTCAGCGCCTCCGCGACGGTGAAGTAGACCGTGGTCTCCGCCGCGGCGGGCAGGCGCTCGTCCGGCACGGCGAGGACCTCCACCGCGACGGGGGAGCGGGCGACCAGCGCGTCGAGCGCCGGCCCCAGCCCGTGATCGGTCAGCACCGCCGGGTGGATGCCGCGCGCCAGCTCGCGCAGCTCCTCGGACGCCTGGGCCAGCTCCTGTCCGAGACCCTCGAGGTAGTCGGCGGCGTCGGACGGGTCGCGCTCCAACCGCCTCCGCGCGAGGCGGACGTCGAGCGCCATCGCCACGAGGCGCTGCTGCGCGCCGTCGTGCAGGTCGCGCTCGATGCGTCGCCGTGCGGCGTCGGCGGCCTGGACGATCCGCACGCGCGACGCGCGCAGCTCCTCCGTCCGGGCGTCCTCGATCTCCTGGATGCGCAGGGCCTCCTCGGCGCGACGGCGCTCGGTCACGTCGAAGAGCGCGCCGTCGATCCAGACGCCGCCCGTGCCCTTGGCGACGTGGCCGCGGTCGAGGACCCAGCGCACCTCGCCGTCGGCGCGGACGATCCGGTACTCGAGGGCGAACGCGCCGACGTTCTCCGCCGCCTCCGCGACGACGTGCTGGACCCGCTCGAGGTCGTCCGCGTGCACGATGCTGAGCAGCGTTCGCCGCGTGCTCGCGAGGAACGCCGTCGGCGGGTGCCCCGAGATCCGCTCGATCTCGTCGCTGATGAGCTCGACCACGTGTCCCGCGTGCCAGGCGGTCCGGTAGATGGCGCCGGGGACGTTGAGCAGCAGCGCGCGGATGAGCGCGTCGTCGGCGCGGTGGCGGGCCGCGGTGAGCCCGGCCCGGGCGCGCGCGAGGAGCTCGCCGCGGCTGAACGGCCGCTGGAGGTAGTCGTCGGCTCCCGCCGACAGGGCGTCGTCGGCGCGGCGCCCCCGCGGCGAGATCGCCAGCAGCCAGGCGTCCTCCGTGCGGGCGTCGCGGCGGATCGCCCTGCACACGGCGGCGACGTCGCGACCCCCGCGCTCGCCGTCGACCACGACGAGCTCGACCGCGCTGCCGCCGTCCATCGCCGCCAGCGCGGCATCGACGTCCGCACCCGCGAGCACGGCGTGACCGGCTGCGCGCAGCCACGGCTGCACCTCCGGCTCGACCGCGCCGACGACGAGCACCGTGGCGGGTCGCCGCCGGACTGACTCCGAGAGCGACACGGACCGATCATGCCACCCAGATCCACAGAGCTCTCATCGAACGCTCAAGGTCGGGGAGGACGCTGGTGGCATGTCCTCCTCCGACATCGACATCGACGTCGACGATCCCCTCCCGCCCGATCGCGATCTGCGGAAGATGGGCACCGTCTTCGCGGCCGTCGTCCTCATCGTCGTCGCCGCTGCGATCGTCATCCCCACCGTCGAGGCCGGGGCGAAGTCGCCGAGCGGCCTGACCGCCGCCGGCGCCGCGTCCACGGTGCGCCAGTTCGTCGACCAGGCCGTCGTGCAGGGCGACGGCTACACCGCGTGCGCGCTGCTCACCTCGTCCGAGCAGGACGCGATCGCCCGGCTCGACGGGACCGGCGGCGAGTGCCGCGTCGTGCTCGGCGGCGACACATCCCTCGGGCGCGTCAGCACGGCGAGCGACCTCACCGGCCTCCACCTGCGCACCACGGTGCACGGCACGACGGCGCTCGTCACCGCGAGCGCCCCGGGCGCCGCGCCGGTCACCTTCACCCTCCGGCCCACGACCGCCGCCGACCGGACGATCTACGCGGCGCCCGATGCGCCCTGGCGCATCGCCGACGGCGCACAGCACGTCGTGACGGGCGGGACGTAGCCTGTGCGCGTGCATACGCGTCAACTCGGCCAGACCGGCCCAGAGGTCTCAGCGATCGGACTCGGCTGCATGCCGATGTCCGGGTCCTACGGCGATGCCGTCGACGACGACGGCATCGCGACGATCCACCGGGCGCTCGAGCTCGGCGTGACCCTCCTCGACACCGCCGACGTCTACGGCAGCGGCCACAACGAGGAGCTCGTCGGGCGCGCGATACGCGACCGCCGCGACGAGGTGGTCCTCGCGACGAAGTTCGGCAACGTCATGGGCAGCCCGGGCACGATCAACGGCCGCCCGGAGTACGTCCGCGAGGCGTGCGAGGCGAGCCTGAAGCGACTGGGCGTCGACACGATCGACCTCTACCAGCAGCACCGCGTCGATCCCGAGGTCCCGATCGAGGAGACGGTCGGCGCGCTGTCCGAGCTCGTGGACCAGGGCAAGGTCCGCTGGATCGGTCTGTCCGAGGCGATGGCGCCCGACCTGCGCCGCGCCGCGGCCGTGCACCCGATCACGAGCGTGCAGAGCGAGTACTCGCTGCTGGAGCGCGGGGTGGAGGCCGAGGTCCTCGACACCTGCGAGGAGCTCGGGATCGGGTTCCTGCCGTTCTCGCCGCTGTCCCGCGGCCTGCTGGGCGGCAGCCTGACGGCCGACTTCAAGTTCGACGAGGGCGACTGGCGCGCGGGCCGGCCGCTTCCCGCGCGTCGGGCCCGAGCACCTCGCCGCGAACACGCAGCTCGCCGCCGCCGTCGGCGAGATCGCGGAGGCGCACGGCGCGTCGCCGGCGCAGGTGGCGCTCGCATGGCTGCTCGGCCGCCGCCCGTGGATCGTCCCGATCCCGGGGACGAAGCGGCCGAAGTACATCGAGGACAACGTCGGCGCCCCCGACGTCGAGCTCAGCGCGGCCGACGAGGAGCGACTGGCGTCGCTCGCCGCCGCGGTCGAGGGCGGGCGCTACGAGTCGGAGGCGCGCACGCCGACCTGGGTGTCGCCGCTGCCGGCGAGCTGAGCGCTCTGGCGGCGCAGGGCGCGGCGGACGACGCGGGGACGCGTCGACCCGCCGTTGCCGCGTCGCCACTCGGCGACCATGTCGGCGTCGGGCACGTTGCAGTCGACGTACAGCAGAGGGGCGGTGGAGGTGGCGGTGGAGGACATGGGGCAATGCTCGCCCCGCGTCCCCCGATCGACTAGGACACCACGGTGTGGTCCTCGCGACACCCACGCTACGGTCGGGAGGTGGCGGCCGTGCTCGACGACTTTCTCCCGGATGCGCCGCATCGCACGCGCTACGCCACGACGATCGCCACGGATGGGGAGGCCACATGGCGAGCGATGCGGGCCATCACCGCTCGTGATCTGGCGCTCACGCGCATCCTCATCGCCGTCCGCCGGATGTCACTGAGCACCCTGCGACCGGACCAGGAGGAGACGGACCGACCGTTGCTCGAGACGTTCATCGAGCGCGACTTCACCGTCCTGCGGGAGGACGAGCCGCGCGCGCTCGTCCTCGCGACGACGGGCCGCCCGTGGCAGCTGCGCAGCCAGCTCTCCGCGCCGGCCGGCACCGCGGACTTCGCGGCCTACGACGAGCCCGGCGCAGTCCGCATCGCGATGAGCTTCGAGCTGGCCGAGGCCGGCGAGGGGCGCACGCGACTCTCGACGGAGACGCGCGTGAGCCCCACGGACGACGCGGCCGCCGGCAGGTTCCGCCGGTACTGGACCGTCGTCCGGCCCGGCAGCGACGTCATCCGGCTGGATGTCCTGCGGGCGGTGCGTCGGCGCGCCGAGACGACGTAGCGGCGGAGGCGAGGCCGTCCACGAACGTGCGCGTCATCCCCTCCAGCGCGCGCCGGTACAGCCAGCCCGAGCCCGGGACCTTCGGGCGGAAGGTCGTGTGCCAGCGGATCTCCGTGCCCGTCGCGGCCGGCGCGAGATCGATCTCCGCGCGGTAGTCGCGCAGGGCGAGGCCGCTGAGCAGCGCGTAGGTGAGCCTGCGGCCGTCGGCGCGCTCGACGATCTCCTCCCGGATGCGGTGACGACCGGTGCGGAACCGGCGGATCTCGCCGACCCCGTCGCCGCCGCCGGGCCGCTCGGACTCGTACTCGTCGATCGGGGTCCAATCGGGCCAGGTCGAGCTGTCCCCGAGCAGCCGCCAGACCGCGTCAGGGTCGGCGGTGGTGGTGCCGCGCACGTCGATCTCCTTGAGCGCCATGGCTCCTCCTTCACGTGATGTGTGCCAAGTGGAACATGTACCACTCGGTACAGTACTCCGCATGGCAAGCGGCCCCCGGGAACGACTGCTCGACGCGGTCATCGACCACCTCGGCGAGCACGGGCTCGGGGACACGAGCCTGCGCGGCCTCGCGGCGGCCGTCGGGACGAGCCACCGGATGCTCAGCTACCACTTCGGCACGCGCGCGCTGCTGCTGACCGCCGTGAGTCGCGAGGTCGAGCGCCGCCAGCGGGCGTGGTTCGCGGAGATGCTCGCGCAGGACACGGAGCCCGTCGAGCTCATGCGCGGGATGCACCGGCGCATCTCCGATCCGGCGCTGCACAACCAGGAGCGCCTGTTCTTCGAGCTCTACGCGCGGGCCCTCGTCGACGGAGCGGAGGTCGAGGGCTTCCTCCCGGAGGCGGTCGAGGCGTGGATCGAGCCGTCGAGCGAGCTCTTCCGGCGGCTGGGCTTCGACGAGGACGACGCCCGCGCGGAGGCCCGCCTGTCGCTGGCGGTCGCGCGCGGGCTCCTGCTCGATCTGCTCGCGACCGGGGACCGCGCGGCGGTCGACGCGGCGGTCGAGCGCTACCTGAGCCGGTACGAGCCGCGCCAGGCGCGGGCGACGACGACGCGGAACACGTTGTCGAAGCGGTAGGAGCCGTCGGGCCGCCGGTAGGGCGCGGCGGCGTCGGCGACGGTCGCGCGGACCGCCTGCTCGCCGGCGTGGTCCAGTGCTCCGCACAGGACCGCGTCGAGGAGGAACGCCCGGTGCAGCGCGGCGTCGTCCGCGACCACGAACGGCACCGACACGTCCTGGGCGCCGAGCAGCGACAGCCCGGCGTCGGCTGCGAGCGCGTCGATGATCCCGGGCTCGCCGAGGCGCGGCTCGCGCTCGTCCGCGCGGCGGCCGGCGAGGCGCTCGAGCGCGACGGCGACGGCCTCGACCTCGCAGTCGCGGTCGGGGCCCCAGGCGGACACGGCGACGAGCGCGCCGTTGCGGGCGACGCGGCGCGCCTCGGCCAGCGCCGCGCGGCGGTCACCGGCGAACTGCACCGCGTTGAAGGCGGTGACGACGTCGAAGACGTCGTCGGGCCAGGGCAGCTCCTCGATCGACCCGACCCGCAGATCCGCCTCCGGGACGCGGCGGCGGGCGGCGGCGATCATCGCCTCGGCGTCGTCGACCCCGGCCACGTCGGCGCCGCGGCCGGCCGCGAGGGCCAGGAACTCCCCGCTGCCGCAGCCGAGATCGAGCACCGACGTGCCGGGCGCGAGCGCGGTGGCCGCCGCGACGACCTGGCGGGCCGGGTCGGCGAACGACGACCACGACTCCTGCCACAGATCCACGATGGAGTTCCATGCGCCCACGTGGATGGGACGACGCTCCGGAGCGAAGTTCATCGGTGCCTGTCAGATCCGCCGCGCCCGCCGCGACCTCTCCTCACCAGCCGAGAGGAGCAAGCATGATCGAGACCGCCATCGCCGCCCTGCGCGTCGGCCCGCCCGCCGTCGCGGGGCCGCTCGCCGTCTTCCCCGTCCACGGCGACGGAGCGCGGCTGGAGTTCCGCGCGTTCGCGGAGGCCGCCGCGCTGGGTGCGACCGTGACCGAGCTGCCCGGTGGCGCCTCCGTCGGCGACCTGCTCGTCCGCAACCCGCTCGACGTCGCCGTGCTGCTCTACGAGGGCGAGGAGGTGCGCGGCGCGCAGCAGGACCGCACGCTCGACGTCTCCGTGCTCGTGGCGCCCGGCGCGACGCTGAAGATCCCGGTGAGCTGCGTCGAGGCGGGGCGCTGGGAGCACTCCCGATCCGGTGAGGCGTTCACCCCTGCGCCACAGGCCGCGTTCCCGGCGCTGCGGCGGGCGAAGAGCCGCGCGGCCGCGGCGACTGGCCGCGCCGAGCAGCACGAGGTCTGGTCGATGGTCGGCGCGGCGTCGATGCGCCACGCCGCACCGTCGGAGACCGGCGCGCTGCGCGACGTGTTCACCGCGCGCGACGAGGTGCTGCGCGAGTTCACGTCGCGGATCCCGCGCGAGGAGGGCCAGCTCGGGGCGATCGCCGCGATCGGCGGGCAGGTCGTGGTCGTCGACGTCGCGCACCGGGCCGAGGTGTGGGCCGCGCTGCACGGGCCGCTCGTGGCCGGCTACGCGCTCGACGCCGTCGAGCACATCGGCGGGCGCGTGCCCGACGCGCCGGAGGTCTCGGTGGCCGAGCGGCTGCTGCAGGCCGCCCTCGTCGCGCCGGGCGTGGTGCGCCCCGGCGTCGGGATGGGTGCCGAGATGCGGTTCGCGACCGCCGCTGCCCAGGGCGCGCGTCTCGTCCACGACGGCGAGCTCGTCGCGCTGACGGCGTTCCCGGGCGAGGGCCTGGCGCCGATCCGCGTGCGGCGCCCGTCGCGACGGCGGCCGTAGCGCGGTTGCACCGCCCGTCCTGGCGGGTAGTCGCCAAGGTAGGAACCAGGAACCGCGAGCTCCGGAGGGGATCCGACCTTGAACCTGTCCCGAAGCAGTCGCAACCGGCGCGGCATGGGCCGCTGGACCGAGCGCGGCGTGCTCATCACGTGCGGTGCCGCAGCGGGCGCGATCGTGTCGCGGCTCGAGCGCCGTCGCCACCGCCCGCACACGATCCATGAGGACGCCGAGGCGGTCGCCACCGACACGACGCTCGCCGAGCAGGTCGACACGGGGATCTTCGTCCCGCCGCGGGGCGAGGGCGGCTGAGATGCGGTCGGGCGTCGAGCTGGACATCAGCCCGCCGTTGGAGCTCGAGCGGATGGCGAGCGGCGAGCTCGTCGCCATCCGCACCGCCGACAAAGGCGACGAGGCACTGCTTCGCGAGCTGGCGCTCGACCTCGCCCACACGCGCCGACAGGCGCGCCACCTGGGCTGGATGAGCGTCTCCAACCGCATCCCGCGGCCGCTGCAGCCGCTGACGCGCCTCGAGTCCCTCGAGGAGTGCCTCGTCGCGATCGATCCCCGCGACGGCCGCGCGATCGGCATGGCGTCGATCGCCCCCACGCCCGGCGAGCCCGCCGTCGCCGCGCCGTGGGTCACCGTCCGCGAGAGCCTGCGCCGGCGCGGCGTCGCGACGGCGCTCCTCGAGCGCCTCGCGGTCCGTGCGCGACAGCACGGGCACGACCGCTTCCGGCTCCAGATGGTGGTCTCCGAGCAGCGCATGCTCGAGCTGATGCGCCGGGTCGGCGTCCCGTGCCGGCCGGTGCGGAGCCTCCGCGAGGTGGAGGCCGAGGTCCCGCTGTCCGGCGGGGACGGCCTGGGCGTCGCGCTCGGCGCCGCCCTGTGGGCCGTCGCGCGCGGCGGCCTGCGCCCGATGGTGCCGAGGGCCTGAACGACCGCGGTCTCGTCGACTAGGAGCCCAGCACCGAGCGCACGCTGCGCGCGATCTCGAGGTCCTCGCGGGCCTCGATCACGAGCACGGCCGCATCGCCCAGGAGGCCGAGCCCGTCGGTCGCCGCGTCGCGCACCTCGGGCGCGTGCTCGCCGACGCCGCCGGTGAAGACGAGGGCGTCGACCCCGCCCAGCGACGCGACCATCGCGCCGATCGACGAGCGCAGCCGGTGCACGTAGACGTCGAACGCCAGCCGTGCGGCGTCGTCGCCGCGCCCGGCCGCGGCGACGACCTCGCGCATGTCCGCGGTCCCGGCGAGCCCGAGCAGGCCCGAGCGCCGCTCGAGCGCGTCGTTGAGCTCCCCGGCGTCCACCGCGTCGCGCTCCAGCAGCCACGCGAGGATCCCGGGGTCGACGTCGCCCGAGCGCGTCGCCATGACGAGGCCGGCGAGCGGCGTGAAGCCCATCGTCGTGTCCACCGAGCGGCCGTCGAGCACGGCGGCCAGCGATGCCCCGGCGCCCAGGTGGCAGGTGACGATGCGCCGCGCGCCGTCCACGAGCTCCCCGGCCCGCCGCGACGCGTACGCGTGCGAGAGGCCGTGGAAGCCGTAGCGCCGCAGCCCGTAGCGCTCGCGCCACTCGGCGGGCAGCGCGTAGGTGCGCGCCGCCTCGGGCAGCGTCGCGTGGAAGGCCGTGTCGAAGCACGCGACCGCCGGCAGCCCCGGGCGGGCGCGGCGGACCGCCTCGAGCGCATCGAGGGCGGGCGGCTGGTGCAGCGGCGCGAGCTCGGTGAGCGCGCGCAGGTCGGCGAGGAGCGCGTCGTCGACGGCCTCGGCGGAGGCGTGACGGGGGCCGCCGTGGACGATCCGGTGCCCGGAGGCGTCCGCGTCGCCCGCCTCGGCCAGGGCGTCCTCGAGCTCGTCCGAGCCGGCGTCGAGGTCGCGTGTCCAGACGACCTCGTCGTCCGGGTCCAGCAGCCGGAGCTTCAGGCTGCTCGACCCGGCGTTCACGACGAGGACGTGCATCTCAGCCGGGCAGCACCCAGTCGCGGACGTCGGGCGGGTCGTCGCCGACCGCCCGGGTGTAGTCGCGATGGCGCAGGCGCTCGTCGACCATCCGCTGGCGCACCGCAGCGGCCGTCGTGCCCAGCCCGGGCACGCGGTCGATGACGTCCATGACGAGGTGGAAGCGGTCCATCTCGTTGAGCATCACCATGTCGAACGGCGTCGTGGTGGTGCCCTCCTCGATGTAGCCGCGCACGTGCATGTTGTCGTGGTTCGCGCGGTTGTAGGTCAGGCGGTGGATGAGCCACGGGTACCCGTGGTAGGCGAAGATCACCGGCCGCTCCTGGGTGAACAGCGCGTCGAACTCGTGATCGGGCATCCCGTGCGGATGGGCGGTGTCCGGCTGCAGGCGCATGAGGTCGACGACGTTGACGACCCGCACCTTGAGGTCGGGCAGGTGCTCGCGCAGCATCGCGGCGGCGGCGACGGTCTCCAGCGTCGGGATGTCCCCGGCGCAGCCGAGCACGACGTCGGGGATGTCGCCCGGCTGCTCGGTGCCCGCCCAGTCCCAGATGCCGATGCCGCGGGTGCAGTGGAGCTTCGCCTCGTCCATGGTCAGGTAGTCGAGCGCGGGCTGCTTGCCGGCGACGATGACGTTGACGTAGTCCCGGCTGCGCAGGCAGTGGTCGGCGACGGACAGGAGGCAGTTGGCGTCCGGCGGCAGGTAGACGCGGGTGATCTCGGCCTTCTTGTTCATCACGTGGTCGATGAAGCCCGGGTCCTGGTGGGAGAAGCCGTTGTGGTCCTGGCGCCAGACGTGCGAGCTGAGCAGGTAGTTCAGCGACGGGATCGGGCGCCGCCAGGGCAGGTTGCGCGTCACCTTCAGCCACTTCGCGTGCTGGTTGAACATCGAGTCGACGATGTGGATGAAGGCCTCGTAGCAGTTGAAGAGGCCGTGGCGGCCGGTGAGCGTGTAGCCCTCCAGCCAGCCCTGGCAGAGGTGCTCGCTGAGGACCTCCATGACGCGCCCGTCGGGGGCGAGGTGGTCGTCGCCCGGCAGGCGGGGCGGCTGCCACGCGCGGTCGGTGGCCTCGAAGACCGCGTTGAGCCGGTTGGAGGCGGTCTCGTCCGGTCCCATGATCCGGAACGTCTGCGGGTTCGCCCGCATGACGTCGCGCAGGAAGGCGCCGAGCACGCGCGTCGCCTCGCTGGAGGTGCGCGCGGGCGCGTCGACCGTCACGGCGTAGTCGGCGAAGTCGGGCAGCTCGAGGTTCTGCGCCAGCCTGCCGCCGTTCGCGTGCGGGTTCGCGCCCATGCGCCGGTCCCCGTCGGGGGCGAGCGCCGCCAGCTCGCCCCGCAGCGTGCCGTCCTCGTCGAACAGCGACTCCGGGTCGTAGCTGCGCATCCAGGCCTCGAGCAGCCCCACGTGCTCGGGGTTGTCGGCCAGCCCGGCCAGCGGGACCTGGTGCGCGCGGAAGGTCCCCTCGACCTGGACGCCGTCGACGACCTTGGGCCCCGTCCAGCCCTTCGGCGTGCGCAGGACGATCATCGGCCAGCGCGGGCGTCCGTCGTGCTCGCCGCCGCGGGCGCGCGCCTGGATGGCGGCGATCTCGTCGAGGCAGTCGTCGAGCGCCGCGGCCATCGCCTGGTGCACCTCGGCGGGATCGTCGCCCTCGACGTAGCGCGGCTCGTGCCCGTAGCCCCGCAGCAGGCTGGTGAGATCCTC
This sequence comes from uncultured Solirubrobacterales bacterium, assembly GCA_963757125.1. GTDB lineage: Bacteria > Actinomycetota > Thermoleophilia > Solirubrobacterales > Solirubrobacteraceae > CAVVSD01. The sequence continues at coordinate 174,223 of CAVWQP010000003.1, forward strand.
CTCGGGGATGCGGGCGAGGACGGTGGGGTTGGCGATCTTGTAGCCGTTGAGCTGCAGGATCGGGAGCACAGCGCCGTCCGTCGCGGGGTTCAGGAACGAGGTCGAGTGCCAGCTCGCCGCGAGCGGCCCGGTCTCCGCCTCGCCGTCGCCGACGACCGCGCAGACCACGAGATCGGGGTTGTCGAAGGCCGCCCCGTAGGCGTGCACGAGCGCGTAGCCGAGCTCGCCGCCCTCGTGGATCGAGCCGGGCGTCTCGGGCGCGACGTGGCTCGGGATCCCGCCGGGGAACGAGAACTGCCGGAACAGGCGGCGCATGCCCTCGGCGTCGGTCGAGATGTCCGGGTAGACCTCGCTGTAGGAGCCCTCGAGGTAGGTGTTGGCCACGAGGCCGGGTCCGCCGTGGCCGGGCCCCGCGACGTAGATCGCGTCCAGGTCGCGCGCCCTGATCACGCGGTTCATGTGCGCGTAGATCAGGTTCAGCCCGGGCGTCGTCCCCCAGTGGCCGAGAAGGCGCGGCTTGATGTGCTCCAGCCGCAGCGGGTCGCGCAGGAGCGGGTTGTCGAGCAGGTAGATCTGGCCGACCGAGAGGTAGTTCGCGGCGCGCCAGTACGCGTCGATGAGCCGAAGCTCTTCCTCTGCGAGGGGGGCGGGAGCGCTCATCGACACAGGGTGCCACGCGCGGGATGGCCGGGCCGTTCACCAGGCGGCCCGGCCGGCCCGTGCGGGAGGGAGCGCCGCGCGAGACCGGAGTAGGGTCGGCCTTCGGATGCGGCGCCGGCGAGGCGGGTCGACCTCACGAGCGACAGGCAATCAGGCCAGAGCACCGCAATCGTGACCGTTCTGAGAACCGTGTGAAGGAGCCCCGCCAGTGAGCCTCGTCTACATCGCCGGCTACGACGGCAGCGATGGATCCCGCGCCGCGGTCGACGCCGCGATCGCGCTCGCCCGGGCGGAGGGCGCGAAGGTGATCGCGGCCCACGTCCACTCGCAGGTGCCGCCCATGTACGCGGACGTCGGGATGGCCGCGGGCGTCGAGCTCTACGACGAGCTGCGCACGCAGGGGGAGAAGCTGCTCGAGGCGCTGGACGCCGAGGGCGTCGACGAGCGCGTCCTGCTGTCCGGCGATCCCGCGCACGCCCTGCACAACCTCGCGGTCGATCGCCGCGCCAACCTGCTCGCCGTCGGCCTGACCCACCGGGAGGGGCTCGACCGCCTCGTGGCCGGATCGGTCGCGGCCGGCCTCCTGCACGGCGCGCCGTGCCCGGTGCTCACCGTCCCGCCCGGGACGACGGACGCGCCGCCGAAGGTCATCGCGGTCGCCTACGACGGGCGCCCGGAGGCGACCCGGGCGCTGGAGAGCGCGACCCGGCTGGCCGTCGCGCTCGGCAGCGAGCTGCAGCTGCTCGCCTGCTTCGAGAGCCCCGCGCTCGCCGTCTCAGCGCTCGGCGGCGGGCTCGACGTCGAGCCCGATCTGCAGGACGCGTTCTCGCGCGTCGTCCAGGACGCGGCGGGCGGCGTGGCGGAGGTGCCCGTGTCGACGAAGCTGCTCGACGGCGCGCCGGGCCCCGCGATCGCCGAGGCGACGAAGGAGGGCGTCGAGCTGCTCGTGACCGGTTCGCGCGCCTACGGGCCGCTGCGCAGCGTGATCGTGGGCAGCGTGTCGCGCCACCTCGTCGACCACGCGTCCTGCCCGGTGCTCGTCATCCCCCGCTCCGCCGAGGCGGACATCGACCGGGACGAGCCGTCAGCCGACGAGTGAGGGCGTCTTCAGCGCCTGCATCGAGAGGAACCCCTCGCGGCGGGCGTCCGCATCGGAGGCGACCGTCCGCAGCATCCCGAGGTCGCCCTCCAGGCGCGCCGGGTCGTCGGAGTGGAACACGAGGCGCTTCCACTCGCTCGCCTGCGGGCTGGCGATCTCGGTGAAGACCCGCAGCCGCTCCTCGGAGTAGCGGTCGAGCACCTCGGCGCCGGCGGCGCCGCCGATGACCGCGGCGAGCGCGTCGTAGAGGACGAACGTGTCGAGCATCCCCGACGTCAGGCCCAGGCCGCCCGTCGGGTTCGTGGCGTGCGCCGCGTCGCCGGCGAGGAGGACGCGGCCGTCGCGCATCCGCTCCGCGGCCCGCTGGTGCATCCGGTAGGGCGACCACTGGACGACCTCGGGCATGTCGGCGTCGGGCGGCAGGATCGTGCGGAAGTACGCGGGCATCCGCTCCGGGATCGTCTCCTCCGGCAGCGACAGGTCCTCGCAGTAGGTGCAGCGCCAGAGGCCCTCGTTGTCGATGCGCGCGATGACGGCGCCGTGGTCGGGGTCGATGAGGAAGTTCCCCGGGCCGTAGCCGAGCGCGCCGAAGTCGTAGAGGACGTTCGTGGCCACGAAGCGCTCGGGCCACGTCATGCCGTCGAACGCGAGCCCGAGCGCCTGGCGCACGGCGCTGCGCGCGCCGTCGGCGCCGATGACCCACCCGGCCCGCAGCGTCGACCGGCCGCCCGCGGCGTCCTCGATCTCCAGGGTCACGCCGTCGTCGTCCTGGCGCAGGCCCGTCATCTGCGTCTCGAAGCGCACGTCGGTGCCGGGCAGGCGCTGCAGGTGCGCGAGCGCGATCTCGGCGAGGCGATGCTGGCCGAGGTTGACGTTGTACGGATGGTCGACGAGGCCGTCGAGGACGTCCATGTTCCACTTGATCTGCTCGCCCGTGGCAAAGCTGCGGAACCAGATGCCCTCCTGGGTGCTGAACCCCAGGTCCTCGATCTCGCCGAGGAGTCCCAGGCGCTCGAGGCCGTCGAGCACCGCGTACGTGTAGACCATCGCGCGCGGCGACGCCGGCACGGCCGGCTCGCGCTCGAGCACGGTGACGCGGCACGCCCGCGCGGGCGAGGCCGAGGGCGTTGAGCAGGCCGACCGGCCCGCCCCCGACGATGACGACGTCCTCGCTCATCGAGGCGGAGACTATGACGACGAGATGACGTACAGTTGTCCGTGATGACGGACGCCACGGCAGTCTTCGACCAGCACGCACGGGACTACGACGCGCTGCGCCGCCGGCTCGTCCCCGACTTCGACGCGTTCTACGGCGCGGCGCTCGAGGCCCTCGGTCTCGTCGCGCCGCCCGTCGGCCGCGTGCTCGACCTCGGCGCGGGCACGGGGCTGCTCGCCGCGATGGTGGCCCGGGCGCATCCGGAGGCCGAGCTCGTGCTGCTCGACGGTGCCGGCGAGATGCTGGCCGAGGCGCGCGAGCGCCTCGGGGACCGGGCGTCCTACGTGACCGCCGATCTCGGCGATCCGCTGCCCGATGGTCCCTGGGACGCGGTCGTCTCCGCGCTGGCGATCCACCACCTCGACGCTCCCGGCAAGCGCGACCTGTTCGCACGCGTGCACGACGTGCTCGCGCCCGGCGGGATGTTCGTCAACGCCGAGCAGGTCCTCGGTGCGACGCCCGAGCTCGACGCCGTGTACTGCGAGCGCCATCGCGCGCAGGCGTTCGAGCTGGGCGTGAGCGCCGTCGAGTGGGAGGCCACGCTGGAGCGCATGTCCCACGACCGCTGCGACACCGTCGCCGACCAGCTCACGTGGCTCGCCGAGGCCGGTTTCACCGACGTCGACTGCCCCTGGCGTTCCGGGCGCTTCGCGGTGCTCGCCGCGCGCCGCGCGTCGTGAGCGACCTCTGGCGGCTGTCGCTGACGGACGCGCTCGCGCAGGGGGCGGCGGCCGAGGACGTCGTCGCGTCGTGCTACGCGCGGATCGCCGTGGTCGAGCCCGAGCTGCACGCGTGGGTCCACCTCGCGGGCGACGCGCCGGTGGCCTCCGGCGGCCTGCTCGACGGGCTCCCGGTCGGCGTGAAGGACGTCATCGACACCGCGGACATGCCGACGGAGCTCGGGTCGGCGGTCCATCGCGGACGCCGGCCGTCGGAGGACGCCGCCTGCGTCGCGCTGCTGCGCCGCGCCGGCGCGACGGTGCTGGGCAAGACGGCGACGACGGAGCTCGCGTCGTTCTCGCCGGGCCCGACGAGCAACCCGCACGGGCACGGGCACACGCCGGGTGGGTCGTCGAGCGGATCGGCGGCGGCCGTCGCCGCGGGCATGGTGCCGGTCGCGCTGGGGACGCAGACCGCGGGCTCGGTCGTGCGGCCGGCGACGTTCTGCGGGGTCGCGGGCTACGCGGCGACCCACGGCGAGCTGCCGATGCGCGGCGTGCAGCCGCTGGCGCCCGGGCTCGACACGCTCGGGGCCTTCGCGCGCGAGGTCGCCGACCTGGCGCTCGTGCGGGCGGCGCTGCTCGGGGTCCCGGTCGCGCGGCCGGCGCCGCCCGCCAGGCCGCGCCTCGTGCTGTGGGAGGCGCCGGAGCTCGAGCCGGCGATGCGCTCCGCGCTGGCGGACGCGGCCGCGGCGCTCGTCGCCGCGGGCGCCCAGGTCGAGCGGCCGGACCTCGGGACGATCGTGGCCGAGCTGACCGGGTTGCACGAGCTCGTCATGCGCTTCGAGGTCGCGCGGGCGCTGGTATGGGAGGACGACCGTCGCGAGCTGCTCAGCGAGCACCTCGTCGGCGAGATCGACGCGGGCCTCGCGCTGGGCGTGGAGGAGCTCCACGCGGCGCGCGAGCGGGTCGAGGAGCTGCGGGTCGTGCTGGACGAGCTGCTCGACGGCGCCGACGCGGTGATCGCCGCCGGCGCCGCGGGGCCTGCCCCCGCGGGCCTGGACTCGACCGGCTCACCCGCGCAGTCCCGCCCGTGGCACGTGCTCGGCCTGCCGGTGGTGGCGCTGCCGGCGGGCGCGGACGACGCCGCGATGCCGCTGGGTGTGCAGCTCGTGGGGCGGCGGTGGTGCGACGACGCGCTGCTGGCGCTCGGGCTGTGGGCCGAGGCGGCGCTGCCGGCGTGTGCGGCCGTGGTGATGCGGGGCGGTAGCTCCGCTCGGCGCCTTGGCCGGGTGCGTGGCCTGGTCCGACTGCCATCGAGGGCGGACGGGAGCGGGTGAACGATACCGCCGTATTGGGTTTCGTCAGCCGGTGGTGAGATTCCCGCCAGCGAGGGTTTCTCACCCGCCCGCGTCCCGCGGCGGCGGCGCGCGCCCTCCGTCCGCCGTCGGTGAGCCGTTCGGGCCAGGCACCGCACGCCGGGCGACCGAGCGGAAGCCGTCAGCTCCCCGACCCCTCCAGCACCGCCCGCAACGCCGTCAGGTCCTTCCGGTTCGCTCGCCGCATCGCGGCCGCCATCATGGGCGCGCCGACCTTCGCGAAGCCCGACGGCTCGCCACGGTTGCGCAGCGTCATCCGCGTCCGACCGTCTCCCACGTCCACGAACGAGTACGTCGTCTCCATCGGGAACGGGCCCTCTGCGGTACGCATGACCAGCCGCTCCCCGGGCACGAGCTCGACGATCTCGTACGTGTAGGACAGCCGGCGCCGGAGGAACGAGGCCACGAACGCGACGCGCGACCCACCGTGAGCGGCGGCGGCGTCTCCCACGAGACCGCCTGGATGTTCTCGTACCACGCGGTCGCGTTGTCCGGATCGCACGCGTACGCGGCGACCTCATCGCGCGGCCTGGCGATCTCGATCCCGGTCTCGACGTCGACCGGCACGCCGTCACTCCGTCCCGAAGATCCGATCCCCCGCGTCGCCGAGCCCGGGCTCGATGAAGCCCTGCGCGTTCAGCCCGCGGTCCAGCGCCGCGACCGTGATCGGGATGTCCGGCTCGATCGCGCGGACCGCCTCCAGGCCCTCCGGCGCCGCGAGCAGCGCGACGAGGCGCAGGTCGCGCGCGCCGACCTCGCGCAGCCGGGTCAGCGCGGCGCTCGCCGAGCCGCCCGTCGCCAGCATCGGGTCCACGACGAACACGACGGAGTCCGCCACGCCCTCCGGCAGCGACTCGTAGTAGCCGTCCGGTCGCAGCGTCTGCTCGTTGCGGCGCATGCCGAGGTGGCCGACGGCGGCGTCCGGCACCAGCCGCAGGAACCCCTCGACCATCCCGAGTCCGGCGCGAAGCACCGCGACGACCATGATCGGGCTGTCGACGACCTTGCCCGACGTCGTCTCCAGCGGCGTGAGCACCTCGATGTCGCGCTGCGGGAGCCCGCGTGTGGCCTCGTAGGCGAGCATCGCCGCGGCCTCGGACATCGCCGTCCGGAACTCGGCACGAGGCGTGTCGACGGCGCGCAGGACCGTCATCGCCTCGGCGAGCACGGGGTGGTCGACGACATGGACTCCCTGCACGTGCCGGGCACCCTACAGTCCGCACCGATGGACGCCAGGCGCAACGTCGAGCTCAAGGCGCGCGATCCGGACCCCGAGGCGACGCTGAGCGCCGCCATCGCCCACGGCGCGACCGACGAGGGGACGCTGCACCAGCGCGACGTGTACTTCGGCGCGCGCGACGGCCGTCTCAAGCTCCGGATCGAGGACGCCGGCGCCCAGCTCATCGGCTACGAGCGCGCCGACGCCGCCACCGCGCGCCTGTCCGCCTATCACCTCGCAGACGTCCCCGACCCCGAGGCGACGATCGCCGCGCTGGGCGCGACGCTCGGCATCACCGGCGAGGTCGTCAAGCGGCGGCGTCTGCTGCTCTGGCGCGACGTGCGCATCCACCTCGACGACGTCGACGGGCTCGGCCACTGGGTCGAGCTCGAGGCGGTCGCGCCGCCGGACTCCGACCTGAGCGCCGAGCACGCCAAGGTCGCCGAGCTGCGCGAGGTCCTCGGCATCACCGACGACCGGATCGTGGCCGAGGGCTACGCCGCGATGCTCCTCGCGCAGGGCGACGCGACCGACCGGCTCGTCGACCTCGCCCGCGGTGCGATGGCCCGTGCCTACGCGCCGTACTCGGACTTCCCCGTCGGCGTCGCCCTGCGCGACGAGGCGGGCGGCCTGCACGCCGGCGCGAACGTCGAGAACGCCTCGTACCCCCAGGGCCAGTGCGCGGAGTCGTCGGCGATCGGCGCGCTCATCGCGGGCGGCGGCCGCCGGATCGCGGAGGTCGTCGTCATGGCCGACACGGAGCTCATCACACCCTGCGGAGGCTGCCGCCAGCGCCTGCGCGAGTTCGGCGAGCCCGACACGCCGGTCCATCTCGCCGGCCCGGAGGGGATCAGGAGGACGCTGACGCTCGGCGACCTCCTCCCGCACTCCTTCACGAAGGAGGACCTGTGACCGACGCCGCCGACCTCGTCCGCGGACGCCTCCCGGCGGGCGCCGCGCAACCGCGCGCCGCCCTCGTCCTGGGATCGGGCCTCGGCGCCGTCGCCGACGAGGTGCAGGACGCCGTCGCGATCCCGTACGCCGAGCTGCCGGGCTTCCCCGTCGGGAGCGTCGCCGGGCACGCCGGGCGCCTCGTCGTCGGCACGCTCTCGGGCGTCCCGGTCGCGGTCCTCCAGGGCCGCGCGCACCTCTACGAGGGCATCGACCCCGCCGCGATCGCGGTACCGGTGCGCACCGTCCGCGCGCTGGGCGCCGAGCTCATCCTGCTCACGAACGCCGCGGGCTCGCTGCGCGCGGAGGTCGGGCCCGGCCGGCTCATGGCGCTCACCGACCACATCAACATGACGGGTCGCAACCCGCTCGTCGGGCCGGAGTTCGTCGGGATGGGGAAGGCCTACGACCCCGAGCTGCTCGAGCGCCTGAGGGCCGCCGCCACCAAGGCCGCCGTCGACCTTTCCGAGGGCGTCTACCTCGCGGTCCCGGGGCCGAGCTTCGAGACCCCCGCCGAGATCCGTGCGTTCCGCACCCTCGGCGCCGACGCGGTGGGCATGTCCACCGTGCTCGAGACCATCGCCGCACGCCACTGCGGGCTGCGCGTCGCCGCGGTCTCGGCCATCACCAACCTCGCGGAGGGCATGAGCGCCGAGGTGCTCAGCCACGAGGGCACGCTCCAGGCCGCCGGCCAGGCCACGAGCGACCTCGCCCGCGTGCTCCGACACTTCGTGGAGGACCTCGCATGATCGATCCCGTCGCCGTCATCGACCTCACGACGCTGGAGGACGACGACACGCCCGCCAAGGTCCGCGCGCTCTGCGAGAAGGCGCAGACGCCGCGCGGCCCGGTCGCAGCGGTCTGCATCCTGCCGCGGTTCGCCGCCGTCGCCGTGGAGGCGCTGCAGGGCTCCCCGGTGAAGGTCGCGACCGTCGCGAACTTCCCCGACGGGGCCTACGACCCCGACGGCGCGGCGGAGACGACCGCCAAGGCGGTCGCCGACGGCGTCGACGAGGTCGACGTGGTCGCGCCCTGGCGCTCCATCCTCGCGGGCGACGACGAGTCGCTCGCGCGGCTCGTGTCCATGGCCGCCGAGGCCTGCGGCGACCGCACGCTGAAGGTCATCCTCGAGACGGGCTCGATCCCCGATCCGCTGACGATCCGCGCGATGGCCGACGCCGCGCTCGACGCGGGCGCGTTCTTCCTGAAGACGTCGACGGGCAAGTTCGGCCCGGGAGCGGACCTCGGCTCGGCGCGCGTGCTGCTCGAGGCGGTGCGCGACAACGGGTCCGGCGGCGTGAAGGTCTCCGGCGGCGTGCGGACGGCCGAGCAGGCCGACGACTACCTGCGACTGACGAGCGCGATCCTGGGCGAGGAGGCGGTCACGCCCGAGCGGTTCCGGATCGGCGCGAGCTCCCTGCTCGACGCGCTGCTCGCGACGTGAACGCCAAGGAGCTCATCCGCGCCAAGCGCGACGGCGCGTCCCTCGATCCAGCGGACCTGCGGGCCATCGCGCAGGGCATCGCCGACGGCGGCTTCAGCGACGCGCAGGTCGCGGCGTTCGCGATGGCGGTCTTCTTCCGCGGGCTGGACGCGACGGAGCTGCCCGCGTTCACGCTCGGCATGCGCGACAGCGGCACGGTCCTGGACTGGTCGGGGCTGGACCGCCCGGTGCTCGACAAGCACTCGACCGGCGGCGTCGGCGACAAGGTCTCGCTGCTGCTCGCGCCGATCATCGCCGCCTGCGGCGGGGCGGTCCCGATGCTGTCCGGGCGGGGCCTGGGCCACACGGGCGGCACGCTCGACAAGCTCGAGGCGATCCCCGGGTACGACACCGCGCCCGACAACGCCCGGCTGCGCACCGTCGTCGAGGAAACGGGCTGCGCGATCGTCGGCCAGACCGACGACCTCGCCCCCGCCGACCGCCGGCTCTACGCGACGCGCGACGCGACCGGCAGCGTCGAGTCGATCCCGCTCATCGTCTCCTCGATCCTCTCCAAGAAGCTCGCGGCGGGCCTCGGCTCGCTCGTGCTCGACGTCAAGCACGGCTCCGGCGCGTTCATGGCCGAGCTGGACCACGCGCGCGACCTCGCCCGGGCGCTCGTCGACGTCGCGGTCGCGGCGGGCCTGCCCACGGTCGCGCTGCTGACCGACATGGACAGCGCGCTCGGCGTCGCCGCCGGCAACGCGCTGGAGGTGCGCGAGTGCATCGACGTCCTCACCGGGGACGGCGACCCGGACGCGCGGCTCGTCGAGGTGACGCTCGCGCTCTGCGACGTGCTGCTCGAGCTGGGCGGCCTCGACGCCGACCCGGCGGAGGCGCTGCGCAGCGGCGCCGCGGCCGAGCGCTTCGCCGCGATGGTGGCGGGGCTCGGTGGACCCGCCGACCTGCTCGAGCGCCCGGACGCCCACCTGCCGGTCGCGCCGGTGACGCTCGCGGTCGAGCCGGCGCGTGTCGGGATCGTGACGTCGCACGCGACGCGCGACCTCGGCCTCATCGTCCTGGCCCTCGGCGGCGGGCGCCATCGGGAGGGACATCCGATCGACCACGGCGTCGGCCTCGACGAGCTCGCCGGGCTCGGGCAGGAGGTCGGCCCCGGGGCTCGCCCGCTGGCCGTCGTCCACGCGCGGGACGCGGCGTCCGCGGAGGCGGCGGCGGAAGCGGTCCGTGCGGCGATCGCGGTCGGGGATGATGCCCCGGCACCGGAACCGATCGTCACGGAGGACATCCGATGAGCGCCGCTGCGATCCCGAAGGCCGAGCTGCACGTCCACCTCGAGGGCACCGCGGACCCGGCACTCATCAGCCGCATCGCGCGGCGCAACTTCATGGAGCTCCCGGCCGGGATGCTCGCCAACGAGCACGAGTTCGACTGGTCGGACTTCCTGCACTTCCTCCAGACCTACGACCTCGCGGCCAGCGTCATCCGCACGCCCGAGGACTACCGCGACGTCACGTTCGAGTACCTCGCCGGCTGCGCCCAGGAGGGCGCGATCTACGTCGAGCTCATCGCGTCGCCGGACCACGCGACCGCCGTCGGCCTGTCCGACGAGGAGCACTTCGACGCGATCGCGCAGGGCATCGACGACGCCCGCGAGCGCTTCGGCATCGAGGCCCGGATCATCGCCACGTGCCTGCGCAACCGCGGGGTCGAGGGCGCGGAGGAGGTCGCGCAGCGCGTCGTGGCGGCCCGCCACCCGTACGTCGTCGGATTCAACATGGCCGGCGACGAGGCGGGCTTCCCGCCCGAGCCGTTCGCGCGCGCCTTCGCGATCGCCGCCGACGGCGGCCTGGGCTGCACGGTGCACGCCGGCGAGCACGCGGGCCCGGAGTCCGTCCGCGGCGCGATGGACCTGCCGGGCATCACCCGGATCTCGCACGGCGTGCGGGCGATCGAGGACCCGTCGCTCGTGGAGGAGATCGCGGAGCGCGGGCTCGTCCTCGAGGTCTGCCCGGGCTCGAACATCGCGCTCGGCGTCTATCCGTCGTTCGAGGAGCATCCACTACCTGCGCTTCATGCAGCGGGCGTCCGGGTCACCCTAGGCTCCGACGACCCACCGTACTTCGCGACCTCCATCGGCCGTGAGTACGACATCGCCGGTGCCCGCATGGGCTTCGGCGATGGGGAGCTGGTGGACATGACCCGGACGGCGCTCGATGCGGCGTTCGCCGACGACGCGCTCAAGGCGGACCTCCTGGCTCGCCTGTAGATTGCCTCCTCGGCAAGGGTCGGCCATTCAGTCCAGAACGTGATTCGGCAGCACTGGGAGGTGCGGCGGTGTTCAGGAAAGGGATGTCGAGGTCGATCCTCGCGATCGGGCTCACAGGACTGATGTTGACGGCGGCTGCGTGCGGAAGCGACGACAGCTCCTCGTCGGATTCGGCGGCAGGCGGCGGCTCGACGACGTCGACGCGGCGGCGACGGGAAGAAGATCCAGCGTCGGCCTCGTCACGGACATCGGCGGTCTGAACGACCGCTCGTTCAACGCACTTGGCAACAAGGGGCTCGACGACGCCAAGTCGCAGCTCGGTGTCGAGGGTCGCGTGCTGACCTCGGAGCTCGAACTCCGACTACGTGCCGAACCTCTCGACGCTCGCGCAGCAGAAGTACGACCTCATGATCGGCGTCGGCTTCCTCATGGCCGAGGCGGTGAACACCGTCGCCAAGAAGTTCCCCGAACACGAAGTTCGCGGTGATCGACGTGTCGCAGGCGTCGCTGAAGGACAAGCCCACGAACGTCGAGGGCCTCCTCTTCGCCGAGCAGGAGGCGGGCTACCTCGCCGGCTACCTGGCGGGCGACTACGCCAAGGAGAACAACATCGACACGATCTCCAGCGTCGGTGGCCAGAAGATCCCGCCGGTCGACCACTACATCGCGGGCTACCAGGCCGGCGCCAAGGCGGCGAACCCGGACATCAAGACGCTCAACGCCTACTCCCAGGACTTCGTCGACCAGGCGAAGTGCAAGGAGATCGCCCTCGACCAGATCGAGCGCGGCTCGGGCGTCGTGTTCCAGGTCGCCGGCCAGTGCGGCCTCGGCGCGCTCGACGCGGCCAAGCAGGAGGGCAAGCAGGGCATCGGCGTCGACGCCGACCAGGCGTACCTCGGCGACCACGTGCTGACGAGCGCCACGAAGAAGGTCGACGTGGCCGTGCTCGACACGGTCAAGGCCGCCCAGGCGGACAAGTTCCAGGCGGGCACCGACCAGCTCTTCGAGCTCAAGAACGACGGCGTCGGGATCGGCAAGATCAGCGCGGCGGGCGCACTCGCTGGAGAGCAAGCTCGACCCGATCAAGCAGCAGATCATCGACGGCGAGATCGACGTGCCCGACACCGTGAAGTAGGGGTCGTGGTGACCGCGGAATCGCGGCCGCAGGATGCCGCGGAGCTCGCCCTCGAGCTCCGCGGCATCACCAAGCGGTTCGGCACCCTCACGGCGAACGACGCGATCGACCTGACGCTGCGGCGTGGCGAGGTGCACGCGCTGCTCGGTGAGAACGGCGCGGGCAAGTCGACGTTGATGAACGTCGTGTACGGGATGGTGCACCCGGACGAGGGCGAGATCCGCGTCGACGGCGAGCGGGTCACGATCGGCTCGCCGCGGGACGCGATGCGACACGGGATCGGCATGGTGTTCCAGCACTTCATGCTGATCCAGGTCATGACCGTGGCCGAGAACATGGTGCTCGGCGACGAGCCGCGCAGCGGCGGGCTGCTCGACGTCAAGGAGCCGCCGCGGCGCACGCTGGAGCTCTCGGAGCGCTACGGGCTGAACGTCGACCCGGACGCGCGGGTCGAGGACATCTCCGTCGGCATGCAGCAGCGCGTCGAGATCCTCCGGGCGCTGGACCGCGGGGCGCGCGTGCTCGTGCTCGACGAGCCGACCGCCGTGCTGACCGCGCAGGAGACAGCCGAGCTCATGCGCGTCCTCGCCGAGCTGAAGGCCGGCGGGACCTCCATCGTCTTCATCTCCCACAAGCTGCCCGAGGTCCTGAAGGTCGCGGACCGCGTCACGGTGCTGCGCCGGGGCAAGAGCGTCGGGACCATCGACACGGCCGGCGCGGACGAGCCGATGCTCGCGCGCATGATGGTCGGGCGCGACGTCGTCCTGCGCGTCGAGAAGGACGAGTGCAAGCCCGGCGAGGTGGCGCTCGAGGTCAGCGACCTCCACGTGCTCGACGACCGCGGGCTGCCCGCCGTCGACGGCGTCACGCTGCAGGTAGCGCGCCGGGCGAGATCGTCGCGCTCGCCGGGATCGACGGCAACGGCCAGAGCGAGCTCGTCGAGGCCGTGACCGGCCTGCGGCAGATCGAGTCCGGGCAGATCCGCGTCTGCGGCCAGGCCATCACCGGCGCGGACCCGCGCCACGCGCGCCGCGCGGGCGTCGGGCACATCGCCGAGGACCGTCACCGCCGTGGCCTCGTCCTCGACTTCGACCTCACCGAGAACCTCGCGCTGCGCGACTACCGGACGGGCTCGAGGTGGGGGCTGCTGTCGCTGCGCCGGATGCTCGAGTCCGCCAAGCGGCTCATCGGCGAGTTCGACGTCCGCGGTGGGACGCCCAGCACGCTCGCGCGATCGCTCTCCGGCGGCAACCAGCAGAAGGTCGTCATCGCCCGCGAGATCTCGGGGAACCCCGAGGCGCTCGTCGCCGCGCAGCCCACCCGCGGCCTGGACGTGGGCGCGATCGAGTTCGTGCACCGCCGCCTGCTGGCCGAGCGCGACGCCGGCAAGGCGATCCTGCTCGTCTCGCTCGAGCTCGAGGAGGTCCGCAACCTCGCCGACCGCATACTCGTCGATCTACGCCGGCAGGATCGTCGGGGAGCTGCCGCCGAGCGCATCGGACGAGGAGCTCGGGCTGCTCATGACGGGCGGCATCGACCGCCTCGACCGGGTAGATGTCGACCGTCGCCGCACCGCCGCCCGAGCCGGGCGGAGCCGCCGCCGGCGCCGGCGGCATGGCTACGCGATTCGGCGACCACCTGCGCGCCGGCGGTTGGTTCACCGCGGTCCTCACGACGATCCTCGCGTTCTTCATCGGCGGCCTCGTCGTGCTCGTGACCGGCCATGACCCGCTGTCGACCTACAACGCGATCTGGCAGGGCACAGGGCTCGAATGGCTCTTCCCGTGGGTGAGCGGGGACGAGCGCTCGATCGCAGCGATCAACCTGCAGCAGACGCTCCTGCTGACGTGCCCGCTGATCCTCACCGGTCTCGCCGTCGCGCTTGCGTTCCGTGCCGGGCTGTTCAACATCGGCGGCCAGGGTCAGTACATCGCGGGCTCGATCGCCGCGGTCTGGGTCGGCTCGTCGTTCGACGGCATGCCGCATCTCCTGCACGTCGTCCTGGCGATCGTGGCGGCGCTGCGCGGTCGGTGCGCTCTGGGGCGGGATCGCGGGGGTCCTGCGCGCGACGACGGGCGCGAACGAGGTGATCACGACGATCATGCTCAACTACACGGCGGTCTGGATCGGGGTGTACCTGTTCAGCCTCGGTGGCCCGCTGCAGAGCGACAAGCAGCCCGACGTCCCCGTGTCAGACGATGTCGTGCCCGGGGCTCGACTGCACGTCTTCTGGGGCGACCCGGAGCTGCAGGGCCTGCACATCGGCATCTTCATCGCGCTCGCCGCGGCGATCTTCTTCGGGATCTTCATCCGGCGTTCGACGCGCGGCTACGAGGCGCGCGCCGTCGGGCTCAACCCGGAGGCGGCCCGCTACGGCGGCATCCGCGTCGGCTCGACGTACGTGTGGGTCATGGCGCTGTGCGGCCTCCTCGCCGGCCTTGCCGGGGCGATCGACGTCCTCGGCTGGCAGTTCCGGCTCGCGACGAACGACATCCAGGTCGGCTCGATCGGCTTCATCGGCATCGCGGTCGCCCTGCTCGGACGCAACACCGCGCTCGGCACGTGCGCCGCGGCGCTGCTGTTCGGCGCGCTGCTGCAGGGCACGTCGACGCGCAACCTCGACCCGGCGGTCTTCGACCCGGCCCTGGCCCAGAACCTCACGTACATCATCCAGGGCCTCGTCATCCTGCTGGTGACCGCGAACGCGATCATCATCTGGCTCGTGCGCCGGCGCAGACGCGCCGGCGGCCACGGTCGAGGCGGGCGCGTGACCGCGCTCGCCGCACCGCTGGTGACGGAGGACCAGCGGCGCGGCCGCTCGCTCGGCTGGGGCGGGCGTCGTGCGTCGCGATCGTCGCCGCGCTTCATCACCCTGCCGCCGATCGAGGTGCGAACCGTCCTGCCGTCGGCGGTGCTGCTCGCCGCGTCGCTGGCGATGGGTCTCGCGGCGGTGCGACTCGGCGCGAAGCGGGTGGGCTGGGGCGCTGTCGTCGCGTCCGCCGTGTGTCTGTCCTCGCGATCCTCGCGACCAAGGCGAACGTCGCCTCGCTCGAGATCGTCGTGACCTGGAGCGCGCTGCTCGCCGCGACGCTGCGCTACGCCACGCCGCTGCTGTTCGCGGGCCTCGGGCGGCCTCGTCTCCGAGCGCTCTGGGGTCGTCAACATCGGCCTCGAGGGCATGATGCTGATGGGCGCGTTCTTCGCCGCCTGGGGCGCCGACATCACGGGCTCCTGGTTCCTCGGCACCCTGATCGGGATGCTCGCCGGGATGGCGCTCGCGGCGATCCACGCGTTCTTCTGCGATCAACCTGCGCGCGGACCAGATCGTCGTCGGCTTCGCGCTGAACTTCATCGCGCTCGGCCTGACCGGCTACCTCTACATCGACATCTACGGCGACCAGGGCACGCCCGACGACCTGCCCGCCGATGCCCAATGTGAAGCTGCCCACGGAGCAGCCTCGGGCTTCATCGGCAAGGCGATCGCGAACCAGAACCTGCTCGTCTGGGGCGCGCTCGCGGCGCTCGTGATCGTCTGGGTCGTGGTGTTCCGGACGCGGGGCGGCCTGCGGCTGCGGTCCGTCGGCGAGAACCCTCGGGCGGCCGAGACCGTCGGGATCAACGTGCTGCGGACGCGCTGGGTCGCGGTGCTGGTCTCCGGCGGGCTCGCGGCGCTCGGCGGCGCGTTCCTGTCGATCGGCTTCGTCCACTCGTTCACGCAGAACATGACGGCGGGCAAGCGGCTACATCGCGCTCGCCGCGATGATCTTCGGTCGCTGGAGGCCGCTCGGTCTGTTCCTGGCGACGCTGCTGTTCGGCTTCGGCAGCGCGCTCGCCCAGCGGCTGCCGGAGTTCTCACCGTCCGCCGCGACGCTCTTCCAGGCGCTGCCGTACGTCCTGACGCTCGTGGCGGTCGCCGGGCTGGTCGGGAGGTCCGTGCCGCCGGCCGCGGACGGCGTGCCGTACAAGCGCGAGGGCTGAGTTCTGGAGGCAGGTCTGGCCGGCGCGGCGCTGTCCGGGCTCCCGTCGACCGTCGTCGACGCTCCTGCGCGGCGAGGACCTGCTGGACGGAGCGCGGGCCGCCGGGAGCGATTATCCTGCCGGGCGAGGACCGGACGCCGGTCCTCCTCGCCGCCGCCACGCCGGTGCACCTCGCGCTGTCGATCGGCTGGGCGGCCGTGCTGACCAGGACGCTGCCGCGCGGTCGCGAGCCGCTCTGGGGCGCCGTGGCCGGCCTCGGCATCGCCGCGCTGGACCTCGGCGTGATCGGTCGCCGGATCCCGGCGATCCACACCCTGCCGCAGGGCCGCCAGTGGGCCGACCACGTCGCCTTCGGGCTGACCGTCGGGTTGGTGCTCAGGAGGCGCCGAGCGCGCGCAGGCCGGCCGCGGTGGCCGCGGCCACGATGACCACGACGATGAACGGCGCACGCAGCAGGAGCGCGACGAACGCCGCGATGAGCCCGCCGACCCGGGCGTCGAGCACGAGGTGCTCGCCGGTCGTGAACGTCTGCACGACGACGAGGGCGGCGAGCAGCGTGGGCGGCAGCAGCTCGGTGACGCGGGAGATGCGCGGCCGCTGCAACCAGGCTGCGGGCACGAGGTAGCCGGCGAACTTCAGCGCGAACGCGATCGCGGACGCGAGCAGCACCGTGCCCCATGCGCTCACCTCCGCGCCAGCCCCGCGACGACGGCGACGACGGCGGCGGCCACCACGGGGATCCCGGCCGGGACGACCGGCACGAGCACAGCGGCCACGAGCGCGGCGCCGACGGCCACCGCCACCGGCTCGCCGGTGCTGAGCCGCGGCCACAGGAGGCCGAGGAACGCGCCCGCAGCGGCGGCGTCCAGGCCGTACTGCTTCGGGTCGCCCAGCGCGTCGCCGGCGAGCGCGCCGATGAACGTCGTCAGGTTCCAGCCGACGAAGATCACGGCGCCCGTGATCCAGAACCCGCGGCGCTGCTCGGCCGGCTGCTCCTGGGTGACCGCGACCGCCGTCGACTCGTCGATCGTCACCTGCGCGGCGGCGACGCGGCGCACTCCGCGCACCCCGAGGATCGGCTTGAGCTGCAGCCCGTAGAGGCCGTTGCGGATCCCGAGCAGCGACGAGGCGGTGATCGCCGACGCCGCGCTCCCGCCACCGCCGATGATGCCCACGAGGGCGAACTGCGATCCGCCGCTGAAGAGCAGCAGCGACATGACGCACGTCTGCGCGACCGTGAGCCCGGAGGCCACCCCCAGCGCGCCGAGGCTCACCCCGTACAGGCTGGCGGCGAGCCCGACCGAGAGGGCCCGGCGGACGACCACCCGGTCAGAGGTCCTGCTCGGTCATCGCCCGAGCGTACGGCCCTCCATGACGGCCTTCAGGGTCGCGCAGTGCTCGGCGAACTGCCGCTTGATGCCGATCCGCAGCAGCGGCTGGGCGAGGCGCATGAGCCCCGTCGGCTCGCCATGGGCGGTGAACGCCATGCGGGTTCCGGAGTCGATCGGCTCGAGCTCGATGCGGCCGTGGATCGGCAGCGCGCCCTCGATCATCCGCAGTCCGAGCGTCCGGTCGGGCTCCAGCTCGGACACCTCGACCAGGGACGGCAGCTCCTTGCCGCCGGGGCCGCGGTGCACCTCGCGCAGGCGCGTGCCGACCCGCAGCGGGCCGTCGCCCTCCTGCGTGACCGAGACGGTGTTCGTCTGCCAGGTGGGCAGCTTCGCCGGGTCGGTGACGTACGCGAAGACCTCGCCGACGGGGCGGTCGATGTCGGTGTGGATCGTGCAGCGGATCACGGGTCGTGCCTCTCCGTGGCGATCGCTCGCCACCAGGTGTCGAAGGCGTGCCTGCGCCAGGCGGGGCCGGTGTCGTCCCCGGCGAAGACGCGGGCGAGGATGGGCCCGGCGAGCGCGTCCAACGCCCACTGGGCATCGAGGTCGCCGCGGATGTCGTCACGGGCCTGCCCGCGCTCGATGAGCGACAGGACGGCGGCGCGGCGCGGCAGCAGGATCACGGTGCGGAACGCCTCGATGAGCTCCGGATGGCGCTCCTGCTCGGCGATGAGGCCGCCGATGAGCCGCAGGTACGCCGGGCCGTCGCGCGGCATCCCGTGGAACGCCTGCCACAGCTCCGCCCGCGTGTCGCCCAGATCCGCCGCCTCGAGCACGGGGAGCTGGCGCGAGATGACGTTCGCCACGAGCGCCGCCTTGTCCCGGAACCGGCGGTAGATCGCCGGCTTGCCCACGCCCGCCTCGGCGGCGACCGCGTCCATGGTCGTCGCCGCGAAGCCGCGCTGGGCGAGGAGCCGCAGCGTTGCCGCGGCGATCGCATCGCCGACGTTGGGGTCCAGTGGGCGCGGCACCGCTATTACGTTACTACGTCGTCACGTTATGAGACAGTCAAACCGCCATCCATGAGCGACTTCGACATGACCATCAGCCAGCTCGGCCGCAAGCGCCACCGGCGCGCGGTCTTCGAGCTGGTCAACCGCGAGCGCACGAGCCGCGGACTGCCGCGGACCCGGTTCGCGCTCAGCCTCAGCCTCTCCTCGCGCGCCTGGGCGCGGGCGCTGAGCAGCGACTCGAAGTTCACCCACGGCGACTTCGCCAAGCGCGTGCTGCGGTGGCCGTTCGTCCTGCGGTCGCGCCCGGGGCGCTGGAAGGTCGCCGAGAACCTCGCCTGGGGGACCGGCCCGACATCCACGCCGCGCAACATCGTGGCGCGCTGGATGGCGTCGAGCGAGCACCGGACGAACATCCTCGGCACGTGGACGTACAGCGCGGTCTGGTCGCAGCGCGACTCCCCGAAGCCGGGCGAGCAGCCCAACAGCGTCATCTGCGTGCAGCACTTCGGCCGGAGGACGTAGCGACCTCACATCCGGGGCGCGCCGCGCGTTCGCCTCCCATGACGACCACCACCACCGCGCTCGCGGACCGCGTCGACGCCCTCGACTGGGACGCGCTCGGCGCGACGCTCGACGACCGCGGCTTCGCCATCACCGAGCCGCTCCTCGATCCGGCGGAGTGCGACGAGCTCGCCGCGCTGTTCGACGACGGGCGGTTCCGCTCGACGATCGACATGGCCCGTCATCGCTTCGGCGACGGGCGCTACCGCTACTTCGACCATCCGCTGCCCGCGCCGATCGCGGAGCTGCGCGGCGCGCTCTACCGCCGCCTCGCCCCCGTCGCGAACCGCTGGTCGACCCTGCTGAGCGGGGACAACCCCACGTTCCCAGCCGAGCACGAGGAGCTCCTCGCTCGCTGCCGGGCAGCCGGCCAGGAGCGCCCGACGCCGCTCATCCTGCGCTACGGCCCAGGCGACTGGAACGCGCTGCACCAGGACCTGTACGGCGACGTCTTCTTCCCGTTCCAGGCGCTGACGGTCCTGACCGACGAGCACGAGGGCGGCGAGTTCGTCCTCATGGAGCAGCGACCGCGCGCGCAGAGCCGCGCGCACGTCCTGCGGCCGCCCCGCGGCGCGTTCGTGCTGTTCCCGACCCGCGAGCGCCCGAACGCCGGGCGCAACGGCCACCACCGCGTCGGCATGCGCCACGGCGTGAGCACGGTCACCGCGGGCAGCCGCACGGCGCTCGGGATCATCTTCCACGACGCCGCGTAGGCTCCCGCGCACCGGATCGTCGACGAGGGGGAGCGCATGAGGGCAGCGGTGACGCGGGAGCCGAACGTCATGGAGATGGCGGACGTCCCGGATGCCCCCGACCCCGGTCCCGGCCAGGCGCGCGTTCGGATCGAGGCCGTCGGGCTGTGCGGGTCGGACTACCACCTGTTCACCGGCGAGATCGGCTCGGCGAGCGTGCACGGGCCCCAGTTCCCGAAGATCCAGGGTCACGAGGTGTCCGCGGTCATC
Organism: uncultured Solirubrobacterales bacterium; assembly: GCA_963757125.1. Lineage (GTDB taxonomy): Bacteria > Actinomycetota > Thermoleophilia > Solirubrobacterales > Solirubrobacteraceae > CAVVSD01. Next base: position 194,096 of record CAVWQP010000003.1, read on the forward strand.
GAAGGCCTCGGCCCGGATGCGCCGTCGCATCTCGAGGAGGGCCAGCGCGTCGCCCTGTGGCCGCTGCGCGGCTGCGGCGAGTGCTACGCGTGCTCGATCGGGCGCTCCAACACCTGCCCCGACTTCTGCCTCATCGGCGTCCACATCGACGGCGCGCTCGCCGAGCGGCTCACGCTTCCCGCGGAGCAGCTGTTCCCCGTCGGCGACATCGACGACCCGGGCATCGTCGCGTTCGTCGAGCCGATCTCGATCGCCGTGCACGCGGTGAACCGCACGCGCGTCGCCGAGGGCGAGCGCGTCGTCGTGCTCGGCGCGGGCCCGATCGGCCAGGCGCTGAGCCTCGCCGCCCGGGAGCGCGGGGCGAAGGTGCTGCTCGTCGACCTCGTCGCGAGCCGCCTGGAGCTCGGGCGCCTGACCGGCGCCGACGTCCTCGACGCGAGCGGCGGCGACGACGTCGTCGCCGAGGGCCGCGCGTGGGCCGGCGGCCAGGGCCCGCAGGTCGTCTTCGACGCCGTCGGCCACCCGGCGGTGGTCCAGCAGGCCGTCGAGCTCGTGGTCGCGGCGGGCCGGGTCGGCATGGTCGGCCTCTCCGACAGCAGCGTGGAGCTGCCGATGGGGATGATGGTGGCCAAGGAGCTCGACCTCCTGGGCGCGTCGGTCTGCAGCGCGGAGGCGTTCGCCGAGGCGGCCGACATCGCGGTCCGCAACGCCGACGTGATCTCCAAGCTGATCTCGCGGCGGTTCCCGCTCGAGGAGGCGCCCGAGGCGATCGCGTGGGCGATGGCGAACCCGCAGGAGGCGCTCAAGGTCGTCGTGGAGGCGTAGGCTGCGCGGGAGGAGAGCCGCTGCACGTGGGCGTCGTCGTCGACACAGAGGTCGTGCCACCCGGAGAGCGCTTCGGCCTGTGGGCCGAGGAGTCCGCACGGGTGTTCGAGCCCATGCACGTGACCTGCACCCGCCGCGACGACTTCCGCGGGCGGGCGACCGCGCACGAGCTCGGCCCGCTCACGATCTTCCGCGTGACGGCGGACGCGTCGACGATCCACCGGACGCCGGCGCTCATCGCCGCGAGCGACCCCCAGTGGCTGCAGGTCAGCCTCCAGCTGCACGGGCGCTGCCGGGTCGAGCAGGGCGGGCGTTCCGTCGTCGTGGGCCCGGGCGAGCTCGTGACCTGGGAGTCCTCGAAGCCGTACACGGTCGAGGCGGTCACGCCGTTCGAGCTGCTCAACGTCTACTGCCCCGAGCACCTGCTGCGCCCCCACACGGACGCGCTCTACGCCCTGACGGCGACGCCCCTGCCGTTCGGCAGCGTCGTTCGCGGCCTGCTGACCGAGGTCGCGCGCGGCCTGGACGACGCGTCGCTCGGCGCGGGCGACGTCTCGGTGGCGGAGGCGCTGCTGGCCCTCGTCCGGGGCCTGCACACGGGCGGCGTCGGCGCGGAGCCCTCGCCCGCCGTGCTCCTGCGCGGGCAGATCCGCGCGTACGTCGCCGCGCGAGCCGGGGACCGCGACCTCGCGCCCGATGCCGTCGCCCGGGCGCACCACATCTCGCGCAGCTACCTCGACCGCCTGTTCGAGGACGAGCCGCGCACCGTGACCGAGACGATCCGCGACGCCCGCCTCGAGCGCTGCCGGCGCGACCTCGCCGACCCTCGCCTCGCCGATCGGACGATCCTCGACATCGCGCTGTCCTGGGGCTTCACGAGCGCCGCGCACTTCAGCCGGGCCTTCCGTGCGCACTACGGGATGTCGCCGCGCGACGCCCGTGGTGGGACCGTCAAGGCCGAGTGAGCGGACAGGCAAGCCGGCGTGTCGTGCCCGGGCGTAGATTGCGCGGATGAGCACGACTGACTGCCCGGTCACCGGGCTCGGCGGCGAGTTCGACCCGTTCGCGGGCGACTCCTCCGCGTGGTACTCGTTCATGCTGCGCGCGCGGGACGAGGAGCCGGTGTTCTACAGCCCGGTCCTCGACTACTGGGTCGTGACGCGGTGGGACGACGTCATGGCCGTCCTCCACGACTCCGAGACGTACTCCTCGGCGAACACGCTCGTGCAGATCAAGCCGCCGTGTCCCGCTGCGCTGCAGGTCATGGGCGAGTACGGCATCAACCCCGGGCCGTCGCTCGTCGACCTCGACCCGCCCGAGCACGCGCATCACCGCCAGGTGTTCCGCAGGTCCTTCACGCCCGAGCGCGTCGCCGCGCTCGAGCCGCGCAGCCGCGAGCTCATCGACGAGGCGATCGACCGGGTGATCGACCGCGGCGAGGCCGACGTCGTCACCGACCTCGTCTGGGACGCCCCGGCGAAGATCGCCTTCGCCCTCATGGGCGTGCCGGAGTACGAGGTCGACAAGATCAAGACCGGCACCGCGCGGCTGGCGACGATGGGCTGGGGCGTGCCCTCCGACGAGGAGCAGGTCGAGCTCGCCACCGCGATCGGCGAGTACTGGAACTTCGCGAAGGAGCAGGTCGACCGCCTCGTCGCCGAGCCGGGCGAGAACCTCATGGGCGACCTCGTCCGCGCCTGGCAGGAGCCGGGCAACGAGGACATGTTCAGCCGCGACCAGCTCTGCTGGATCTTCCTCAACACCCTCTTCGCGGGGCACGAGACGACGTCGAACGCGACCGCGGCCGGCATCCGCGCGCTGCTCACCTACCGCGACCAGTGGGAGGCGATCTGCGCGGACCCGTCGCTCATCCCCAACGCGGTCGAGGAGATCCTGCGCTTCGACTCCTCCGTGCCGACCTGGCGGCGGGTCACCACGAAGGCGGTGACGCTGGGCGGCGTCGAGCTGGAGGCGGGCGCGAAGCTCCTCATCGGGCTCGGCTCGGCCAACCACGACTCCAGCCACTTCCCCGACGGGGAGCGGTTCGACGTCCGGCGCGAGAACGCCAAGGACCAGATCTCGTTCTCCTGGGGACGGCACACGTGCCTCGGCGCGCGGCTGGCCCGGATGGAGATGCGCGTCTTCCTCGAGCAGATCACGAAGCGCCTCCCGGACCTCCAGCTCGTGGAGGGCCAGGAGTGGAGCTACTCGCCCAACACGTCGCACCGCGGCCCCGAGCAGGTGCTGGTCACCTGGTCAGCAGAGGTCGCGTAGGCGGTTCTGCGCGTCGAGGCCTGCGACCTTGTGGACGAGATCGGTCGCCTGCGAGCCGATGACGTGCACGCCGAGGAGCCGCCTGTCCTCCGGGGAGACGAGGATCTTCAGCATCCCGTCCTCCTCGCCGATCATGAGCGCCTTGGCCAGCTCGCGCACCACGCGACGCCGACGACGTAGCGCGCGAGCGGCGACCGGTCCTCGCATCCATGCCGACGACCTCCTCGCCGAAGCGGAACGGCACGTTGCGGCGCCGCAGGAGGTCGAGGAACTCGGCGTCGCCGAAGATGAGCCCGACCCTGTTGCGGCGGAACTGCTCGCGGATGATCGCCGTCTCCTGCGCGACGACGCGCGCGGTGCGGTCGCGCAGGTACTCCACCGCGGCGCGCTCGCGCAGCTCGGGGTGCAGCGGGTCGGGCACGTCCTTGCCGCGGTTGGCGATGTCCTCGAGGATCGCCTGGCGCAGCGTCTTGGACGGCACGGTCCCGGTGTGGATGGAGACGCCGCCGACCCGCTCGCGGCGCTCGACGACGGCGACGCGCTTGCCGAGCTTCGCCGCCTGGATCGCCGCACGCTGGCCGCCGGGGCCCGAGGCGCGCCGTTCGTGGTCGGCTCGATCTCGACGTCCGTCATGCAGCCGACCCTAGATCGCGGTGACCCCCCTGCGTGTGAACGAACGGGCCAAACCCGTTCGCCCTCACGTCCAGGACATCGCGGAGCGCCGGGCCCAGTACTCGCCCGGATCCTCGCGCAGCGCGTCGAGCCGGTGGTCCGGTCCGGCGTCGCGTGCGGCGAGGTTGGACTCCAGCATCGGCACGGTCGACGCGCCGCTCAGCACGACGGTCGACCAGGGCTGCGCGAGCGCAGCGGCGAGCGCGATCGCGTCGCTCGTGGTGCCCTGCTCGCGGGCGACGTCGCGCAGGAGCGGGTCGGCGTCGCGGTCCGTGAGCCGGCCGTTCGCGAGCGCCTCCTTGACGATGACCTGCAGTCCCGCGTCGTGCGCCTCGGCGAGCGCTGCCTCGGCGGAGCGCTCGTGCAGGTTCCACGTGCTCTGCACCGTGTCGAAGCCGCCGACCTCCAGCGCACGGCGGATCGTGTCGGCCTGGCCGGGCCCGCTCGTCGTGAAGCCGATCGCCACGCCGTCCGCGCGCAGCTCCGCCAGTCGGTCGAGCACAGCGCGGTCGTCGAGCACGCCGGTCTCCAGCGTGGCGGAGTGGATCTGGTAGAGGTCGAGCCGATCGCCGAGCAGCGCGCGGGTCTCGCCGATCTGACGCTCGAGCGTCGCGATCCCGTGGTCCTTGACCTCCGGCGGGTCGGCGTCGACCTGCCAGTCGGCGGTGTAGGTGTAGCCCCACTTCGAGCCGACGGTGACGTCGCCGGGGCGGCGGTCGTCGAGCCACGCGGCGAGGAACTCCTCCGCGCGCCCGTAGGAGCGCGCGGCGTCGAGGTAGCGCACGCCGCCGCGCGTAGGCGGCGTCGAGGACCTCCGCGGTGCGGGCGCGCAGGTCCTCGGGCGTGCGCGCACGGCCGAGGTCGTCGCCATGGCCGAGGTTCAGGTAGCCGGGCCGCCCGAGGGCGGCGAGCCCGATCCCGATCCCCGGCGGCAGCCTCACGTGACGGCGAGGGAGGCGATCGCGGCGCTCAGGCGCGCGGCGAAGTCGCGCGGCTCCTCCGCGCGATCCGGGTGCAGCGGGCCCCCGAACGTGACCGTGCAGTGCCCGCGCTGGGTGAGGCCGCGGTCCTTGGGCATGAGCAGCGCGGTCCCGCCGACGTGGACGGGGACGACCGGCACGTCGCAGGCGACCGCGAGCCGGGCGACCCCTGCGCGGAACCCGCCGAGCCCCACCGAGCGCGTGCCCTGGGGGTAGAGCAGCACGTTGGTCCCGTCGCGCAGCAGCGTCGCGGCCTGGGCGAGGCCGCGGCCCTCGGCGCCGCGGTCGAACGCGAACGTCCCGATCCACAGCTCGGTGATCGACGCGATCCGCCCGTGGCGGTAGAAGCGGTCCTCTGCCGCGCCGACGAGGGTCCGCGAGCGCCAGGAGCGCGGCAGCGCGTCGAGGATGAGCGGCGTGTCGAGGTCGGAGGAGTGGTTGGCGGCGATGATCGCCGGCTGCGGGGTGGAGTGCAGATCGCTCGCGCCGCGGATCGTCGGGCGGGCCACGAACCGGGTCGCGGGGAAGAGCACCGTCTTCTGCAGCGCCTCGCGCGCGAGGCTCCCCGCACGGCCGCGCAGCCAGTGCTGGTCGCCCGCGCGATCGAGTGTCTCCCACGCCTCGGCGCCGATGCGCGACGGCTTCCAGCGGGCGGCCAAGGCCTACTCCACCTCGGCGTAGAACAGCGGCGGGCAGCCGAAGTGGGTGATCGACGGGTCGCGGCCCACCGTGCCCTCCGCCATCTCCAGCGCGTCCTGCATCGTCGAGGCGCGCTTGAAGCCCATCCGCGCGCAGGCCTGCTTGTCGCCCCCGACGAAGATGACGTCCCCGACGTGGTCGAGCGCGTGCGCGCCCCAGTACCACATGTAGAACGGGTGGACGCCGTGGTAGGCGTTCGACGTCCGGTACAGGTGGCTGTACCACTCGTCCTCGGCGTAGGCGCGCTCGAAGCGCTGCATCTCCGCCGGGTCGGTGGTCTCCGTGAGGACCTCTTCGAAGAAGTCGATGTAGGAGGGGTGGTGGACCGGGTGGAACTCGCGCGCGACCGGGTGCGTGAAGATGAGCACGCCGCCCTCGCGGACGAGCGGGCGCCCCTGGTACAGGTTGAAGAAGTAGCCGAGCCCGAGGCACATGACGAGCACCGGGTTCAGCGTGGAGTTCACGTTGTACGGGCCGATGTACGGCAGCCCGGACGTGACGATGTCCGACTGGCCGACGACGCGGACCGCCTGCTGCTCGGCCACGCGCTGCAGCGTGACCTCGTGCACCGGCTTGGCCGCCCCGGCGGTGACGCTCGTCACGCCGTAGGGCGCGAGCTGGCGCTGGAAGAGCTGGCGGCGGGCCTTGACCGGCATGCGGTCGGTCGCGCGCTTCACGGCGGCGAACGTCGCCTGGTCGCGGCGGCTCCACAGCGCCGTGGGCTTGCCCAGGAAGGCCATCGGCCCGCCGTACATGCGGTTGTCGGTCGTCGCCTGGACGTGGAACACGGGGACGACGCGCTCGATGACGTCGCCTTGGGCGTTGGACCGGCGGTGAAGCTCGGAGTTCGGCGGGTCCATGAACGACCGCGAGTGCGTCATGGAGTGGGGGTTGTGGTGCGCGCTGATGGAGCTGTAGGTCCCGAGGCCGATCGCCGCGGACTTCGGGCCGCCCTGCAGCGGCGCGCTCACGAGGTGCACGTAGACGAGCAGGTCGGACTCGGCGGCGCGTTTGTTCAGCGTGACCGGCGCGCCGTGCGGCCCCTCGCCGATGACGACGTTCCCGTCCGGGTCGTCGGCGTCGTGGTTGTGGAGGCGATCGGGATGGAAGGCCGCGAAGTTGCGCTCGCCGACGGCGTGGCGAAGCTCGGCCGGCGTCATCCGGCGGTGCAGCGCGAGCGCCGCGATGAGCTGGATGTCCTCGACCCCGGCGCGGTAGGCGCGCTCGACGACCTGCTCGATGATCTGGCCGCGGATGTCCGGCGTGCGCATCGGCGGGAGCGGGACGGAGATGTCGTCGAAGGCGATCGTCAGCCGCATGCCCGGCCGCAGGAGCGCGTCGAGCGGGTCGAGGCCGAGCGGGGCGTCGAGCGCCGCGGAGATGGTTCCGGGCACGTCGGCGAGCGCGGGAACCGGCGGCGGCGCGTTGATGACCCGCGAGCCGACGGGGAGGCGCTCGAGCCGGAGCTGCTCGCCGGAGTGGAACAGGGTCGGCGGCGAGTGCTCGCCGATCTCCGTGACGCAGGCGTCGCGCTCGAGCGCGGTGCGGCGCGTCGTGCGCTGGATGGTCGTCGGCGTGCCGACCGGGCGTTCGACGAGGCTCATGCGGCGTTCCGGAGGTCGAAGACGGTCTTCACGCGGCCGCTGCGTGCGGCGCGCGGCGCGTGCTCCAGCGCGGCCTTGAAGTCGCGCAGGTGGAACGCCTTGTCGACGAGGCGGCCGGGCCGCAGGCGGCCGGCGAGCTTCAGCGCGGCGCCGAACTCCTCGCCGTAGCCGTAGGCGCCACGGAGCTGGAGCTCGCGCTGCCACGCGAGTGCGAGGTCGACGGAGACGTGCCCTGGCATGCCGACGAGGGTCACGACCCCGCGCGGCCGGGCGGCGGAGACGGCGGCCTGGAGCGATGCGCTTGAGCCCACGCAGTCCAGTACCCCATCGAGTCCGCCGAGCAACAGCTCACCGCTGATCCGGCCGACGAGACGGCGCGCGCCGGTCAGCCGCGCGGCCTCCAGATGCAGCTTGTCGGGCGTGCACGTGTGATCGGCTCCGAGGCGCATCGCCTCGCTGCGCTGCCCGTCGTACTTGGCGACGGCGAGCACCGTGACGTCGGGCGCGAGCTCGCGCAGCGCCGCGATCGTCAGCAGGCCCATGGTCCCGGCGCCGATGACGGCGACGGTCTGGCCCGCCTCGGGCGCCGCGATGCGCACGCCGTGCAGGGAGCACGCCAGCGGCTCGACGAGCACGGCGTCCTCGTCGGAGAGCTCGTCGGGCACGGTGTGCAGCTGCGCGGTGGGGGCGACGAGCCCCTCGCTCCAGCCGCCGCCCGTGTCGCGGCAGTAGCCGATCTGCAGCCCGGCGGACAGGTGCGTGCGCTCGTCGGCGCGCGCGGCTGCCTCGAGCGCGGGCTCGACGACGACGCGGCGGACCCGGCCAGGACCGGTGCGCACCTCGCCGACGACCTCGTGGCCGGGCACGAACGGGCTCGACGTGAGCGACGCGAGGTACGGCGAGGCGCTGCCGTTCACGAGCGCCTGGTCGGAGCCGCAGATGCCGCTGAGGCGGGGCCGGACGAGCTGCCAGTCCGGGCCCGGGAGGCGCGGAGGATCGAGGTCGCTGCGCAGCCGCAGCGCGCTCATCCCGACCTTCGGGGAGAACCGGGCGGCGACGTGCCGAGGCACCGACGGGCTGTACTCGAGCGCGAGCATCAGCCCACCACGGCGGCGGACGGGGCGGTGCGTGCTCCCGGCTCGGCCTCCCAGTGCACGACCGGCCAGTGCCGCCGGCGCGCCTCGCGGGCGAGGCGGAAGTCGGGGTTCACGGCGTGCGGGTGCCCCACCACCTCGAGCATCGGCAGGTCGGAGATCGCGTCGCCGTAGGCGTGGCACTCGGCGAGCGGGACGCCGTGCTCGGCCGCGATCGCTGCGGCCATCGAGGCCCGCCCGTCGGCGGTGAGCGGCGGCTCCGCGAGATCGCCGGTGAACTGGCCGGCGCGCTCGACGAGCCGGGCGGCGATCAGGTCATCGGCGAGGTGCCGCAGCGGTTCGACCAGGAAGTCCAGCGCGCCGGTGAGCAGCACGACACGGTCGCCGCGGGCGCGGTGCTGGCGGATCCGGCGCACGGCGGCGTGGTGCATCCGCGGAAGGATGAGACCGGACAGCGAGTCGGCCGCCTGGTCGCGCAGCTCCTGCGCGGGGAGGTTCGCGTAGCGCTGGTAGAAGTCGCGGTTGAACGCGGCGCGCGACACGCGGTCCTTCGCCCGGAACGCCGTCGCCTTCGCGCCGAGCCCGAGGAGCCACAGCTCGCGGTCGGGGTGCGGCATGTCGCGGGTGCGCAGCCACGCGTAGGCGTGCACGATCGTCGCGTCGAGCACGACCCCCTCGACGTCGAAGAACGCGATCGCCGGCGGGCCCTCGGCGAGCTGCGGGGTGCGCACGCGGGCCGCGATGCTGCGGGCGGGACGCGGCACCGAGACCAGGCGCCGCAGCGCCGGCAGGTGCACGTCCGCCATGTACGTCTCCCAGTCGATCGCCGCCGTGTCGAACGGGAGGCGCGTGCGGTCCTCCGCGCTCATCCGGTCGGCGAGCGCGCGGGTCTCGCGGTCGTCGAACGAGCAGTCGAGCTCCGTGTACGGGCCGTAGATCTCCGTCAGGCGGCGCAGGCGCTCGAGCGAGCGGCGCTGCTTGTGCAGGGTGCGCTCGACGTCGTCGTTGTTGGGCAGTCCCGCGCGGGCCAGGATCTTGCGGCCCACGCCGAGCGCCTGCTCGCCGCGGTCCAGCGCCCGGCGGATGTTCGCGTGCGAGGCGAAGCGCCACTCGCCGACCTCGACGGGCACGCCGTCCTCGTCGGGCAGCGGGTGCGACCGGAAGTAGCGGGTGATGATCGGTGCGAGCTCGCCGATGCGCAGCGGGTTGCGCGCGCCGCTGGCCATCGTGAGGCAGCGCGGGCCGTCCGTCGGGGGGTCGGCCGCGGCGGCCACGAGGACGTGGGCGACCAGGTCGACCGGCACGATGTCGATCCGCGCCGACGGGTGGCCGGGGAAGCGGGGGATGAGCCCACGACCGTAGGCGAGCAGCACCGGGTCGGTGACCTTCAGCCCCTCGATCCAGCCCGGGTAGGGCTGCTCGAGCGCGGACTCGATGATGGTCGGGCGGACGATCGTGAGGTGCCGGGGGCGGCTCTGCACGAGCGCCCGCTCCGCGAGCGCCTTGGAGAGCGTGTAGGTGTCCGACCAGCCGAGCGCCCGTGCGCGCTGGCGCCCGCGCTCGACGAGCTCGCTCCACATCCAGCCGTGGCGGCCCCACTCGGCCCGCTGGCCGACGTGCAGCGCACCGGCGGGTCCGAGCTCGTCCTGGGCGTCGGCGACGAAGCGCTTCTGCTGCTCGGGAAGGCGCGACTGTGACTCGAGCTCGCGGCGCCACCCCTTCGCGACGGCGAGCTCGGCGTCGAGGTCGACCCACGGCTCCGACGTGCCGCTGCCGTACGGGCGCTCGAGCACGAGCCCGGTGCGCTGGCCGGCGGCGTAGGCGGTGGAGACGTGGAGCAGGTGGAGGTCGTCGCAGCCGGCCTCGCGCAACGCGTCGGAGAGCCGTCGGGCGCCGAGGACGTTGAGCTCGAGGATGTCGTCCAGCGGCTGCTCGAAGGAGACGGACGCCGCGCAGTGGATGGCGACGTCGGTGCCGGCGAGCTCCTGGGAGTCGAGGCCGCCGAGGCCCTCGGCGGCGAGGTCTGCGGCCAGCGCACGCAGGCGGCCGGAGGCGAGCGCCTCGTCGGCCAGTCCACCGGCGAACGGCTCGCTCGTGAGGACCTGCTCCACGAGCCGCTGGTGTGCCGCGTCGTCGTCGGGCGCGCGCAGCAGCAGCGTGATCGTCCCGGAGCCCGGGACCTCGCGCAGCCACGTCGCCAGGACGGCCTTGCCGAGGAACCCGGAGGCGCCCGTGAGCAGCAGCTTCGCGTCGGCGAGCCGTACGGCGACGCTCTGGGGCATGGAGGTGCTCATCGGGGCGGGCGGCCGGGGTCCGGTCCGGGCGGGACCCTACCCGCTCGCCGCGGTGTGCGTGATCGGGAGGGCGTCGTTGAGCGATCCCGATCGCAGCGGCGCCCTCCCGACGACAGCGCGCTCGTAGCCCGCGGAGCAGACCGCGTGCTGCAGCGCCGCCTCCAGTCGCCCGCCCGGCGCGACGCGGCCGAGCGCGTCCGCCGGCAGCTCGAGGCGGCCGAGCGCGCCGAAGTGGCGGACGCGGAGCTCGTCGAAGCCGAGTGCCTTCACGGCTCGCTCGGCACGGTCGATCTGCAGCAGGACGTCCGGCGTGACCGCGGTGCCGTACGGGATGCGCGACGCGAGGCAGGGACTCGCCGGCTTGCGCGCGCTGGGCACGGCGAGCGCCTCGGCGAGCTCGCGCACCCGGGCCTTGGGGAGCTCGATGAGCGGGTGCACCACGCCGTGCTCGCGGGCGGCCTCCAGGCCGGGCCGCCAGTCGCCGAGGTCGTCGGCGTTCGCCCCGGAGAGCACGGCGGCGTAGCCCTGCTCGGCCGCGATGCCCTCGAGCGCGTCGTACAGCTCGGTCTTGCAGTGGTAGCAGCGGTCCGGGCCGTTCGCGCGGTAGCCGTCGCGGCGCAGCTCGTCGGTGGTGATCGTCCGGTGGGCGATCCCGATGGTCCTCGCGACGTCGCGCGCGCCGACGAGCTCGCCGGTCGCCAGCGCGGGCGACACGGCGGTGATCGCGAGCGCCTTCGGGCCGAGGGCGCGCGCGGCGATCGCGGCGACGAGCGAGGAGTCGACGCCGCCGGAGAAGGCGACGATCGCCGAGCCGAGCTCCGCGACCTGCGCCTCGACGCGGGCGAGGTCATCCATCGCCGCTCAGCTCCCGCTGGGCCGCGTTGAACGCGAGTCCCCAGACCGCCTTGGCCGGCTTGCCGAGCGCCCGCGCGGCCGCGGCGACGTCGTCGTGCTCGGGCGCGACGTTCACGATCTCGCCGTGCAGGCGGCCGAGCTTCACGGCGACGGGGCGCCCCTCGACGGAGACGGTGCGGATCTCGCGGTCCAGCTCGTAGCGGTGCAGGGCGCTGGTGCGCACGCCGAGCGTCGACGTGCTGCGCAGCATCGCCTCGGCGACGGCGGCCTCGCGGTCGGGGCGTGCGATGGCGCTGAGGACCATCCCCGGGCGGCCCTTCTTCATCTGGACCGGCGCGACCCAGACGTCGAGCGCGCCCGCGTCGGTGCACGCCTCGGCGGCGTCCGGCACGAGCTCGGGCGACAGGTCGTCGAGGTTGCAGGCGAGCAGGACCGCCGGGCGCCGGGCCGGGCCGTCGGCGGTCACGCCGACGATCGCGCGGACGACGTTCGGCCGCTCGTCCGTGTCGCGCGATCCGGCGCCGTAGCCGGTGGACTCGAGCGTCATCGCGGGCAGCGGGCCGTAGGCGGTCGCGAGCGCGGCGACGAGGGCGGCGCCGGTCGGCGTCACGAGCTCGACGTCGAGGTCGACGCCGTACAACGGCGCGCCCTTGAGCAGCTCGAGCGTCGCCGGCGCAGGCAGCGGGAGCCGTCCGTGCGCGGCCCGCACGAAGCCGCGGGGGGCGGGGAGCGGGGAGCAGACGACCTCGTCGATGCCGAGATCCTCGAGCGCGAGGGCGACGCCGCAGACGTCGGCGATCGCGTCGATGGCGCCGACCTCGTGGAAGTGGACCTCGTCGGCGGGGACGCCGTGGATGTGGCCCTCGGCCTCGGCGAGGCGGCGGAACGCCTCGTGCGCGCGGGCGTGGGCTCGCGTGGGGAGGTCGGCCGTGTCGATGAGCTCGCGGACGGCGGCCCAGTCGCGGTGGGCGTGCTCCCGGGCGGCGACGACCTCGATCCGGGCGGCGCCGATGCCGTGGCGCTCGGTGCGGGTGTGGACGATGTCGACGCCGAGGCGCCCGAGTCCCTCGCGGACGGCGGCCTCGGAGGCGCCGGCGTCGAGGAGCGCGCCGAGGAGCATGTCGCCGGCGACGCCCGCGATGGCGTCGATGTAGAGGAGGCGGCTCATGCGGCGGCGCGAGCGATGCGGCTCGCGACGGTTGCCGCCCCGAATCCGTCGTCGATGTTGACGACCGCGACGCCGGGCGCGCAGGAGGAGAGCATCGACATGAGCGCGACCTGGCCGCCCGCCGCGACGCCGTACCCGACGCTGGTCGGGACCGCGATGACGGGCGTCGCGACGAGCCCGCCCACGACGGACGCCAGCGCGGCGTCCTGGCCGGCGGCGACGACGACGACGTCCGCCGCGCGGAGATCGGGCAGCGCGAGGGCGAGGCGATGCAGCCCCGCCACGCCGACGTCCTCCTGGACGGTCGTGTTCGTCCCGAGCAGCTCGCACGTGCGCTGCACCTCGCGGACGACGGGGCCGTCCGACGTGCCGGCGGAGACGATCGCGACCGTCCCCAGGGCCTCCGGCACACCGCGCCGCAGCCAGACCATGCGCGCCTCGACGTCCTCCTCGAGGCCGTCGACGGCGGCGAGCGCAGCGGCCCGGGCGGCGTCGTCGGCGCGGGTGACGATCACCGTCTCGGTCCCCCGCTCGACGAGCCCGGCGACGATCGCGGCGACCTGATCGGGCCGCTTCCCCTCGGCGAGTACGGCCTCCGGCACGCCCTGCCGGAGCCCGCGCGCGGTGTCGAGCCGCGCGAAGCCCAGGTCGAGGATGGGGAGGTCGTCGGCCATGCGGGGAGTCTAGGTCCGGGCCGGCGGGGGGCGAATCCGGAGCGCGGGTGAGCTATTGCTCGGTATGCGAGCAGAACTGATATCCCCGGGCACCGAGGCGTGTTCCTCGTCGGCCACGCCGCCCGGACACCGCTGACGATGTACTGGGCCGCGCACCTCGCCGTCGGGCCGTCGTCGGTGATCAGTCACCGGTCCGCGGCGGCGCTGCGCGAGCTGCGGACGTCGCGGTCCGCGTTCGTCGAGCTCACCGTCCCAGGCCCGAGCCGGCGCCGCGGGCGCGGGCTTCGCGTGCACCGGACGACGTGGCTGCCCGACGCGGACGTCGTCGAGATCGACGGCCTGCCGGTCACGTCCGTCGCGCGCACGCTGCTCGATCTGGGGGCGGTGGTGCCGTACCGAGGCGTCGAGCGCGCGTTCGACCAGGCGGTCGTGGCGAACCTGCTCGACCTCGGCGACGTCCAACGCGTCCTGCACGAGGGCGCGGCACGCCCCGGTGCCGCGACGCTCCGAGCCGTCGCGGCCCGCGATGTCGCCGGGACCACGCTCACCGAGACGGACCTCGAGGAGCTCCTGCTCGCGATCGTGCGTCGCGCCGGGCTTCCCGAGCCGATCTGCCAGCACCCCGTGCTCGAGTACCGCGCAGATCTGTGCTGGCCGGCCGCGCGGGTCATCGCCGAGGCCGACGGCCCGGCCCACGACACGCCCGCCGGTCGCGTGCACGACGCCCGCCGCGACGTCCGGCTCCAGAACGCCGGGTGGCGGGTGCTGCGCTTCCCGAAGCGCGAGATCCTCGGCGACCCGGTCTACATCGCGGGTGCGATCGGGCAGGCGCTGCGGGGCTAGGCGGGCAGCGGCAGGAACTCGACGGTCTCGCCCGCGGCGACCACGTCCCGGTCCCAGGGGAGGATCGCGAAGCCGTCGGCGTCCGCGAGCGCCTTCGTCATGTGCGAGCCCTGCTTGCCCGTCAGCTCCACGCCGCCGTCGGTGAACTGCGCGGTCGCGTACGTCGTTCGCTCGCCCGGGTTCGCCGCGTCGGCGGCCAGCACGACCTGCGACGTCGCCGGCGGCGCGAAGCGCTCGCCCTGCATCCGGCGCAGCAGCGGCGCCACGAAGATGATGAAGCCGGCGACGGTGGAGACCGGGTTGCCCGGCAGCCCGAACACCCACGTGTCGCCACGGCGGCCGCAGAAGATCGGCTTGCCCGGCTTGATCCGCACCCGCCAGAACAGCTCCTCGACGCCGAGGTCCGCGAGCGTCCCCTTCACGAGGTCGTGCCCGCCGACCGACACGCCGCCGGAGACGAGCACGACGTCGGCCTCGTCGAGCGCCGCACCGAGCACGTCGCGGGTGCTGCCGGGGTCGTCGGCGACGCTGCGCTGCGGCAGCACCACCGCGTCGCTCGACCGCGCGAAGGCGGTCAGCGTCGGGCCGTTGGAGTTGTAGATCGCGCCCGGCGGCAGCGGCTCGCCCAGCGGCACGAGCTCGGAGCCCGTCGCGACGACCGACACCCGCGGCCGGCGGTGCACCTCGACCGCCGCGACGCCGCCCGATGCGACGACGGACAGCCGCGCGGGCGTCAGCCGCGCGCCGGCGGGGACGAGCAGGTCGCCGGTGCGGACGTCCTCGCCGCGGAAGCGCACGAACGCCTTCGCCCGTACGCGCTCGGACGACGTGAGGAGCCCGTCGGTCTGCTCCCCGTCCTCCAGCGGCAGCACCGCATCGGAGCCGGGCGGCATGGGCGCGCCGGTCGAGATCACGACGGCGGTGCCGGCCTCGAGCGGCACGTCGCCCGCCGAGCCCGCAGCGACGTCGCCGCGCACGGGCAGCGACACCGGCGGCGACGCGAAGTCCTCCGAGCGCACGGCCCAGCCGTCCATCGAGGAGCGGTCGAAGCCCGGCAGGTCGACCGCACCGAGGACGTCCGCGCTCAGCACACGCCCTGCGGCGTCCGCGAGCGACACCGTCTCGCCCGGCAGCGGCCGCGCGTGTGCGCCGATCCGGTCGTATGCGTCCGCGATGTCGATCACGACGCCGTCCCCTCCTCCCTGCGCCACAGCCCGCTGCGCCCGCCGCGCTTCTCGAGCAGCTCGACCTGCTCGACCACGACGCCGCGCTCGATGCCCTTGACCATGTCGTACACGGTGAGCGCGCCGATCGACGCCCCCACCATCGCCTCCATCTCGACGCCGGTGCGGCCGACGACCGTCGCGCTGCACGTCACGGTGACGATGCCAGCCTCGACGTCCACCGCGATGTCGGCGTCGGCCGATGACAGCGGCAGGGAGTGGGCGAGGGGGATGAGCTCGTCGGTGCGCTTGGCCGCCTGGATCGCCGCGATGCGCGCGACCGCGACGACGTCGCCCTTCGGGCCGTTCCCGGCCGCGACCGCCTGCGCGGTCGCGGTGGTCATGCGGACGCGTGCGCGCGCCACGGCGGCGCGCTCGGTCTCCGCCTTGGCGCTGACGTCGACCATGCGGGCGGCGCCGGCCTCGTCGAGATGGGTGAGTCGTGGTTCGGACACGTGGGTCGTAGGATCCTAGGTCGTGGAGATCACCGTCCGACTCTTCGCCGCTCTCCGCGAGTACGCGGGCACGCGGGAGCTCACGCTGGACCTCCAGGAGGGCTCCACCGTCGCCGACGCGATCGTCGTTCTCCGGGCCGGCGCGCTCGCAGGGCTGCCCGACCGCGCACCGTTCGTCACGGCGCTCGACCGCGAGTACGTCGAGGACCACGAGCGCCTGCACGCGGGCTCCGAGCTCGCGCTCGTCCCGCCGGTCAGCGGCGGCGCCGCCACCGACGAGGCCGTCCGGAAGGTCGCGCTGACCCCGGACCCGATCGACGTCGAGGCCGCCCGTCTGCTCGTCGGCGACCCGCGCTGCGGCGCCACGGTCGTCTTCACCGGGACGACGCGCGAGGTCCCCTCGCTCGAGTACGAGGCCTACGAGGAGATGGCGATCGAGACGATGCGCCGCCTCGCCGACGAGGCGGTCCGCACGCACGGTCTCGTCGCGGTCGCCGTCGAGCACCGCACCGGCTCCGTCCCGCTGGGCGAGCCGAGCATCGTCGTCGCGGCATCGGCTCCGCACCGCCAGGAGGCCTTCGATGGCGCCCGGTTCCTGCTCGACCAGGTCAAGGCCAACGCGCCGATCTGGAAGCGCGAGCACCCGGAGGAGGGGGAGCCACGGTGGGTCGAGGGCAACCTGCCCAAGCCGTGACCGTCCGCGAGCTCGCCCCGGGCGAGACCGGCCTGGCCGTCGAGGCGCTGCGCGCGCTGCGCCCGCACCACGACGACCGCGACGCGCTCGTCGCCCGCATCGACGACGTCCAGCGCGCCGAGGGCTATCGGATCGTCGCCGCGTTCGAGCCCGGGATCGAGCAGGCGCGCGGCGTCGCGGGCTTCCGCATCGGACACAACCTCGCCTGGGGTCGCTTCCTGTACGTCGACGACCTCTCGACGGTCGCCGAGGCCCGCGGCCGCGGGCACGCCGGCCGGCTCCTCGCCTGGGTCGCCGAGGAGGCGGCTCGCCAGGGCTGCGACTCCGTCGAGCTCGACTCAGGCGTCGGGCCCGACCGCCAGGACGCCCACCGCCGCTACTTCGACAGCGGCATGCGGATCGCGTCGTACCACTTCACCTGGGCGCCCCGGCTGTGGACGCGCCCGGCCGCGTGACGCGTAGGCCGTCGAGCGCGGCCTCGAGATCGCGGGCGATCTCGACGAGGTCTCCGACGACGGCCGCGTCGGCCATCAGCCCGATCCCGACGCGACCTGCGTAGGAGATCGCGCCGACCGTGATGCCGTGCCCGTCGGGGACCGGCACCGCGGGATGCACCGCCGCGACCCGGCGGCCCATGAGGTAGAGCGGCACCTGCGGGCCGGGGACGTTGGAGACGACGACGTCGAACGCCGCCAGCCGCAGCGCTGCGCGTGCCGCGAACGCCCGGCCGCGCCGGGGCAGCAGCGCGAGCGACTCGGTCAGGCCGGCGACCGGGGTGGCGTGACCGGCGTTCTTCGCGCGCGCCGTGCGCGCTGCGATGAGGGCCAGTGCCGCGGCCGGATCGCGCTCGGCGACGGGCAGCGACACGACGATGAACGACAGCCGGTTGCCGAGCTCGGAGGGCGCGTCGCGCACGCTCACGGGGACGAGCGCCTTCAGGTTCTCGTGCGCCTCCCCGCGCCGGCGCAGCGCCGCGCCGAGCGCGACGGAGGTCGCGGCGAGCAGCACGTCGTTGACCGTGGCGTCCTCTGCTCTGCCCGCCTCGCGCACCGCATCCAGGCCGGCGTCCGCATAGGCGACGACACGCCGACCGCCGGGCCCGCGATCCAGCGAGGCGCCTGCAGCCGGACGCAGCAGATCGCGCAGCACGCCGCCGGTGTCGCGCGGGTCGCCCATGCCGAGGCCGCGCGCCGCGCCGGCCGCCGATGCCACCCGCGACCGGGCCGCCAGCAGCGCCGCGCGCCCCGGGCCCGTCCGCCGCGGACGCCAGGACGACGGCGGATCGGGGATCGGGTCGGGCTCTGCGTCGAGCAGCAGCGCCGCCACCTCGACCGCGGCGATGCCGTCGACGAGCGCATGGTGGATCTGGCCGACGAGCGCCCAGCCGCCGCCCGCGAGGCCGTCGACGATGCACATCCGCCACAGCGGCCGGGTGGGGTCCAGCGGCGCGGAGAGCAGCACGCCTGCCGCCGCACGAAGCTCGCCCTGACCGCCGGGCGCCGGGAGCGCGAACGCGTCGACGTGGTGCGCGATGTCGAACGCCGGGTCGTCCTCCCACCGGCGCGCGCCGGCGGCGAGCGTCGTCGCGACGAGCCGGCGGCGCAGCTGCGGCACGCGATCCAGGCGGGCGGCGAGGTGCCGGCGCAGCCCGCCGAGCGGGGGTGCGGGGCCGTCGAGGCGAATCGTCCACCCCACGTGCAGCGGCGCGCCGTGCGTGTCGAGGTCGAGGAACGCACCATCCAGGGCACGGGGGAACACCGCGCGAGTCTACGTCGGCATTGACAAGGGGAGATCCTTGGGAGGGAGGAGATGCGACACCGGCACGACCCCGACGCACCGCCGAAGGCCAACCCGCTGGAGATCCTGGGAGCTTGGCTGCGGATCTGGACGCCGCCCCGCGACGTCGAGATCCCGCCCGTGCCGCGGCGCGGCGTCGCGCTCGTCGTCGCCGGCGTGGTCGTCGCCGTCGCGCTCGTCGTGCTCGTCATCGGCCCGGCGGTGAACTCGAGCAAGCAGGAGGACGCCGACCGCCGCGCCAAGGCCGAGGCGACGGCGAAGGAGC
Source organism: uncultured Solirubrobacterales bacterium (assembly GCA_963757125.1). Taxonomy (GTDB): domain Bacteria; phylum Actinomycetota; class Thermoleophilia; order Solirubrobacterales; family Solirubrobacteraceae; genus CAVVSD01. Next base: position 212,512 of record CAVWQP010000003.1, read on the forward strand.
GGCGCGACGCGACCGCGCGCCGCGACCAGCGCGCCCGCACCGGCGGCGTCCCCGAGCTCGCGCCCGCCGACACCACGGCCGCGAGGCACACGCTCGTCGCCGACGTCGAGAAGGCGATCACGACCGACGCCAACGCGCGCTTCGCCGCGGGCACCGTCGGATCGCGCACGAAGTCGACGACCTGCGACCCCTTCCTCGGCGGCACGCCCGCGGAGGACGACCTGTCGAAGCTCGTCGGCGTCTACGACTGCACGGCCCTCATCCGCGAGATCAAGGGCGAGGGCAGCGCGGGTAGGTTGGGCTACCCGTTCAGGGCGGTCCTCGACTTCCGCGCCGCGTCGTGGGCGTTCTGCAAGGTCAACCCGATCCCGAGCGAGCAGAGCCTGCCCGACCCGCGCACGATCGTGCCCGCTCCCGAAGGCCTGTCAGAGCCCCAGCTAGGGGACGTGCGGCAACGTCGGCGCGGCGGCGACCTCGGACATCGCGACCGTCCCGACCTCGGCGAGCGGCACGTCGATGACCGCCAGCGGATGGTCGGCGCGGAGCGCCACGACGTCGCGGGTCTCACGGCGCAGGACCCACCAGGTGCCGCCCAGGAGGACGACGATGAGGACCCCGAATCCGGCCGTCGCGAACGCCACGCGGGGCGTGAAGACCTGCGCCAGGACGCCGCCCAGCATGAAGCCCACCCCGGGCGCAGCGGTGGCGATGGCCTCGAAGAAGCCCGCGACCCTCGCCTGCATGTCGTCGCGCACGGCCTCCTGGATCGCCGTGACGACGACGACCCACTGCATGCCGTTGCCGATGCCGCCGAGCACCGCCGCCGCTGCGGCGGGACCGAGCGACGGGGCGGCCGCCATGCCGACGTAGGCGAACCCGATGATCACGGTCGAGCCGGCGATGAGCACCGGGAGCGGGCGCGAGTGCACGCGCGCGAACAGGAGGCTCCCGATGATCACGCCCGCTCCCCAGGCGGTCAGCAGCGTCCCGTAGGTCGCGTCGCCCCCGCCCAGGCTCTCCTTCGCGTAGACGATCTCGATCGGCGAGGCCATCGTGAAGAGCACCAGCAGCAGGGCCTCGCCGAGCACGAGCGGGCGGACGACGGGGTGGGCCGCGACGTAGGCCGCGCCGGCGCGGAGACGGACGAGCCAGGGGGTCTCGTCCACGTGCCCGGCGGGGAGGCCGCGCGAGGTGCCCATGAGGACGGCGCAGATCGCGAAGATCACCGCGGTGATCTCGATGAGCGTCGGGACGCTCGTGCCCGCGACGAGGAACCCCGCCAACGCCGGGCCCACGATGCTCATCGACGAGAAGCCCAGGTTCAGGACCGCGTTGCCCTGGCGCAGGATGCCTTCGGGCTCGAGCACCGCGACCGTGGCGGAGCGGGTCACGGCCCTCCCGGTGGCGGCGATCGTCCCGTCGAAGAACGCCAGCGCGCAGACGAGCGGCACCCACGGGTCGCGCGCGACGATCGAGAGGACCGCGAACGCCACGGCCTCCGTCGTGTAGAGCGCGGCCAGGCACTTGCCCACGGGGAGGCGCTCGGCGCGGACGGCGAGCGCCGGCACGAGGAGGCTCGGGAGGAACTTCGCCGAGAAGAAGAGCGTCGCCGTCGCGAGGGCGCTCCCGGTCTGGTCGTAGACGAGGACGGCGAGCGCGACCGTCGCCATCCAGTCGCAGAGCTCGTTGAGCGTGTAGCCGACCGCGAGGCGCCGGAACGCGGGAATTCCTAGAGCAGTTCGCATACCTGACGGCGCGGCACGCTAACGCGCTCGCGGAGCGCTTGAGTCCTCGCCCCACCGCTGGACGTATGTTGCAGTACCACCCATTCAGGCAGTGCTCTACGCTACGCCATGCGTCCAGGGGGACGCTGCTGCTGTCAAGTGCTGAAACAGGGGGCAAACGTGGCCTGGAAGAGCTAGTCGTCTACGTGTGAGCGCGGCTGGGGACGGACATTCGTCCCCGCCGCAGCTCCCAACGCTCACGTCAGCCTGAACCGTGCCGATGAGCAGGGCGTGTCACGTGAGCGCCCCGTCTATGCGATGAGCCTGTGTGTCGGGCTCGCCGTCGTGCTCCTCGGGTACTTCGTCGCACCGCGTGGATCCTGGGATCCCGCGATCCTCATCGTCGCCGCGCCGCTCGTCATCGCGGCCGACATGCTGGACATCCAGATCGGGAAGTCGCGCGTCTCGGGCGCGTTCCTGGGTCTGCTCCTCGCAGCAGCGCTGCTCGGCCCCGTCCAGGCGGCCGTCCTCGGCCTGGTGTCGATCGCCATCGACGCCGTCCGGACACGCGCGCGCTTCGCGAACACGTGCTCCAACCTCGCCGCGTTCGCCGCCTTCCCGCTGTTCGGCGGCATCGCGATGCACGCCGTGGCGGACGCGATGGGCGCATCGATCGCCGACGGCGAGTTCGCCCTCGCGGTGGTCGCGTTCTCCGTCGTCGCGACGCTGACGAACTTCTCGATCTTCGTCTTCACCGGCAGGATGATCCGCGGCGACGGGTTCCTGTTCGAGTTCAAGACGATGTTCCTGCCGATCATCCCGTCGGAGCTCGCGATGATGCTGCTCGCGAGCCTCATCGTCTTCGCCTACGCGCACGCGGGGATCTTCATCCTCGGGATGCTGGTGGCGCTGTTCTTCCTCTACATCTGGCTCATGCGCGAGCTGCTGCTCTCGCAGACTCGCGCCCAGCAGCTCGACGAGCGTGGCCGCCAGCTCGCGTCGCTGCAGGTGGGCGTGCTGACCGCGATGCTCAAGACGCTCGCGCTGCGCGACCACATGACGGCACGTCACTCAGCGGCCGTCGCGCGCTACTCCCGGGCCCTGGCCCGCGAGGCCGGGTGCTCCGAGCAGGAGCAGGACCTCGTCCACACCGCCGGCCTGCTGCACGACATCGGCAAGTTCATCTTCCCCGACCGCATCCTCCTGGCCGACTCGCGTCTGACGGACGAGGACTGGGAGATCGTGAAGTGCCACCCGTACCAGGGGGCGAAGATCGTCCGCAACGTCGAGGGCTACGGCCCGGTGGCGGACATCATCCTCGGCCACCACGAGCGCTGGGACGGCAAGGGCTATCCGCGCGGCGTGGTCGGGGACCAGATCCCGCTGCTGTCGCGCATGATCTCGATCGCCGACACGTACGACGTCATGACGGCCCGCGACTCCTACCGCAAGCCCGTCTCGCGCGCCGAGGCCATCATCGAGCTGCAGCGGGTCGCCGGAGCCCAGCTCGACGCGCACCTCGTCGGGCTGTTCGTCGAGATGGTCGAGCGCGGCGACCTCATCTTCCGCCACGGCGACGATGCCGACTTCGACGCCGAGCTGGACTTCGAGCGCCGCGTCATCGAGTACGCCGCGCCGCGCACCGAGGCCATCGCCGCTTAACGTTCGCCGCGTGAGCGGCGACCCGGCCGACATCCTGGCTGCGCGCGACATCGCGGTCGTGCGCGCGGACAACCCGTCGCCCTACACGCTCGAGGGCACGAACACGTGGTTCGTCGGTCGCGATCCGTGCTGGATCGTCGACCCCGGGCCCGACCTGCCCGAGCACGTCGACGCCGTCGTCCGGGAGGCGCAGGCGCGAGGCGGCGTCGGCGGGATCGCCCTCACCCACGGGCACCTCGACCATGCCGGCGCCGTCGCGCCGCTGCGCGAGCGCGCCGGCGCCCCCGCGCCGGCGACACGCGACGACGGCGACGTGCTCGGGCCGCTGACGGTCGTGGCGACCGGCGGCCACGCGCCCGACCACGTCGTGTTCGTCACGGGCGACGTGGCGTTCACCGGCGACGCGGTGCTCGGGCGCGGCAGCGTCTTCGTCGCGCCCGGACCCGGCTCGCTGCGCGGCTACCTGGATGCGCTCGTCCGACTCCGCGATCTCGGCCTCGTCCTGCTGTGCCCCGGGCACGGGCCGCCGATCACCGATCCGACGGAGCGCCTGGACGGGTACGTGTCGCACCGCCTCGAGCGCGAGCGCGCACTCGTGGCGGCGCTGGAGGACGGGCTGCGCAGCGTCGACGACCTGCTCGACCGCGTCTGGGCCGACGCGCCCTCCGGCCTGCGCATGGCGGCGACGATCACGCTCGCCTCGCACCTCGGCAAGCTCGACGAGGAGGGACGGCTGCCGGACGGCGTCGAGGAGCCGGTGCTGCCTACGCTGCCGACGGTGTGACCGCCGCGGCGCCCTCGGCGACGCGGCGCCTGGCGATCCGCATCGCGGCCTCCAGCGGCGTGATGGACGCGGCGGCCGCCTCCGCCAGCACGAGGCGGACGGTGTCGCCGATCCGCAGCACGTCGGCGCGCGCCTGGCGCACGTCGTAGCCCTCGGGCCGCAGCTCCACGGCGATGTTGATGATGCCGGCGGCGTTGGCGACGAAGTCCGGGATCCAGAGCACCTCGCGCGCCGCGAGCTCCTCGGCCACGTCGTCGGTCGCGAGCTGGTTGTTCGCCGCTCCGACCACGACGGGCGCCGACAGCCGGCCGATCGTGGCGTGCGAGAGGACGCCGTTCAGCGCGCACGGCGCGAACACGTCGGCGGAGACCGCGAGCGCCGCGTCGGGGTCGACCCAGCGCGCGCCGAGCCGGTCGGCGACCTCGCGCTTGCGCGGATCGATGTCGGCGACGACGAGCTCCGCACCGGCCTTCGCGCACGCGGCCGCCAGGCGGGCGCCGACGTGTCCGAGGCCGGAGACGACGATCCGCAGCCCGGCGAGGTCGGCCGCGCCGAGACGCTGCTGGACCGCCACGCGCATCGCGATCTCCACGCCGATCGCCGTCCACGGGCTGGGGTCGCCGGACCCGCCGTGCCGGCGCGGGCGCCCGGTCACGTAGGGCGTGCCCGTGGCGACGACCTCCATGTCACGGGTCGTCACGCCGACGTCCTCCGCCGTGAGGTACGCGCCGCCGAGTGCGTCGACCGTCTCGGCGAAGTCGCGGAGCACCGCCGTGCGCGCGCCGCGGCGCGAGAGCGCGTCGGCCGACGGGAGCATGATGACGCCCTTGCCGCCGCCCATCGGCAGGCCTGCGGCCGCGGCCTTGAACGTCATCGCGCGGGCCAGGCGCATCGCGTCGGCGACGGCCGCCTCGGTGCCGTCGTAGACCCACATCCGGCATCCGCCGAGCCCCGGGCCGCGCGCGGTCGAGTGGACCGCGACCATCGTCGGCAGCCCGGAGCGCCGGCCGCGGCGGACCAGCAGCTGCTCGTGCTCGAAGTCCGGGGTCAGGGCGCGGGCGGAGCGGACAGGCCGCCGGAGCCGTTGGCCGGTGCCGACCCGGCGTCATCGTCCGGCGGTGTGGTGCTGGATGCGGCGGGCGCGGGCGCCGTGTCGGCCGTCGGCGCCGCTGCGGTGGCGGGATCGGTCGTCGACGGCTGCGCGCCGCCCACTCCCACCGTCGGGTCCTGCGTGGAGGTGGCCGGCTCGTCCGGCGCCGCGGTGCCGCCGCGTGCGTCGGCCGTCGTCAGCAGCGCTGCCGCGCCGGGGGCGTTCTCGGAGGCCGAGACCGGCTCGGAGGCCGAGGCGCTGTGCGGCGACATCGCCTCCTGATCCTTCGCCTTGGCGTGCTTGGAGTCACCGGCGGCCGACGTGGACCCGGCCGCCTCGGACTTCGGCTTGGCGAGCTGGACGGGCGGCGGGGCGAGGGTCGCGGGCTGCGACCGCACGGGCGCCGGAGCCTTCACGGGCGTCGCGGACGCCACCTTGGCGACGGGCGTCTTCGCGGGCGGTTCGGCGACGCGATGGTGGACCTCGACGGCGCCGCCGGCGGTGATCGCGGCCGCGGAGACGATCGCGGCCACCTTCGTCGCCGTGCCCGCGCTCGTGACGATCGTGCCCACGCTGCCCGCCGCGCCGGCGGTGCCCGCGGCTGCGGCGCCCGAGCCGCCGCCGATGCCGATGAGCTGCAGGAGCGCGGAGATGGGACCGGGCGCGGCCGGCGAGAGCGCGGCGAAGCTGCGGCGCGCGAGGCGCAGCTGGTGGCGGTACTCACGACACCCGACGCAGTCGCGCATGTGGCGGCGGGCGAGCCCGCTGGAGCGGACGCCGCGGCCGTGTGCGGAGGCCAGATCTGCGCGGACCTCGCCGCAGGCCGCGTCGCGGGCCTCGAGCGCCTCGGCGAGGCCGATGCGCGCGCGGACGAGCAGGGACTTGACGGCGGGGACGGTGACGCCGAGCGCGCCGGCGAGCTCCGCGTAGGACAGCCCCTCGAGCTCGCGCATGAGCAGCGCCGAGCGCTGCTGCTCGGGCAGGCGGCGCACGTCGTCGACGAGGCGGCGGAGGTCCTCGCGGCGCTCGGCCTCGGCGAGCGGGTCGTGCAGCGGCGTGCGCGAGACGTCCATGACGTCGGCCGGCGCCGGCGACACGCGGCGCAGCTGGTCGATGCAGCGGTTGTGGGCGACGCGGTAGAGCCAGGCGCGCAGCGTCACGGGCCGGTCGTCGGCGCGCAGCGCGCCGTACGCCCGGAGGAAGACGTCCTGGAGCGCATCCTCGGCGTCCTGCCGCGAGCCGGCGAGCATCTGCCGCGTGTACGCGTAGAGCCGCTGGCGGTAGCGATCATGGATGACGCCGAAGGCGGCCTCGTTGCCTGCGCGGAAGAGCGCGACCAACTGGTCGTCCGACCGGAGCCGCAGCAGCGGGGTCGAGACGGAGAGCCGGCCGAGGCCGGCGGGAGCTTGGAGTGCCGAGGCTTCCACGCAGACTTCCTTGCATGCACTCTAACCCCTTGACAGGCGCCGGGGTGCGCTGCATGAGGTCATGCCTCATGGGTTTCTAATCCCGCTGCGGCGACCACGAGCAGGATCCCGACGGCCTCGAGGAGGCCCGGAATCTGGCCCAGCACGATCGCCCCGACGATCGCCGCGGTCGCGGGGAGCAGCGCCAGGAGGAGCGCGAACCGGGCCCGCGAGAGGCGTCGCATCGCGACCTGCTCGAGGACGTAGGGGACGACGCTCGACGCGAGGCCGACGGCGATCGACGCGAGCAGCAGACCCAGGTCGGTCAGGCCCGGCACCGCCTCCGAGATGAGGAACGGCGCGAGCACGATCGCACCGAGCGCCATGCCCGCCGCCAGGCCGTCCTGCGGGCGGATGCCCGGGTCCGACGCGACGCGGTGGCCGAGCACGATGTAGACCGCCCACAGCGCGCCGGCGGTGAGCGCGAACGCGACGCCCGCCGGGCTCCCGGAGACGTGCACGTCGGCGAGCAGCAGCACGCCGAGCACGGCGAGGGCGAGCGCGATCAGGTCGCGCCTGGTGCGCGAGCCGAGCGCCGCCACCGCCACCGGGCCGGAGAACTCGATCGCGACCGCCGTCCCGAGCGGCAGCCGGTCGATGGCGAGGTAGAACGCGAGGTTCATGCACGCCAGCGCCGTGCCGAACAGGCCGACGAGCAGCAGCCGACGGGCGGTCCAGCGCGTGCGCCACGGCCGCCGCCAGGCGACGAGCGCGACGGCGGCGCTCGCCGCCCGCAGCCAGGAGAGCCCGGCCGCGGGGATCGACGCGAAGAGCAGGACGGCGACGGCAGACCCCAGGTACTGCGAGATCGCGCCGAGGACGAAGAGCGTCTGCGGCGGGATCCTCGCGAGCCGGTCGATGGGCGATTGTGTCCGTGCGACCACGGGGATACTGCCCAGCGTGAACGTGCTCGTGCTGGCCGCGTCCCCCGTCGACGCCTCGCTGCTGCGCCGTGAGCTCGGCGACGAGGTCGAGGGCGCGCAGGTCCTGGTCGTGTCCCCCGCGGTGAACTCCTCGCCGCTGGCGTTCTGGGTCTCCGACTCCGACGAGGCGATCGAGGACGCGCAGGAGCGCCTCGACGAGACGCTGGCGGGGCTGCGGGCGGGCGGCGTGGAGGCGAGCGGGACGACCGGCGACAGCGAGGGGATCGTCGCCATCCAGGACGCCCTCGCGAGCTTCCAGGCGGATCGCGTCGTCGTGGTCGACGACCCCGACGTGGCCGACGAGGCGTCCGAGCGCCTCGACGTCCCCGTGACGGCCGTTCAGTCCACGTAGCCGGGCTCGCCCGGCAGGACGATCCGGCCGTCGATGACCTGGGGGCGGATCGGCTCCAGGTCGCGACCCTGCGACGCGGCCATCAGCTCCGCGGCGCTGCCGAACTCGTGGATCGCCTCGAAGTGCTTCAGCGTGGGGAGGACGAGCGGGAGGTCGCCGCGGTCGAAGGCGGCCAGCGCGGCGCCAGGGGCGAACCAGCCCACGTCGACGCACTCCTCGCCGTCCACGCGCGGCTGCGCGCCGTCGGGGGCCTCGCCCAGGTAGAAGCGCGTGTCGAAGCGGATGCCCGAGGTCGCCGGCGTGACCCAGCGGCTGAACCCGACGAGCGAGGCCGGATCGACGCCCTCGACCGCCGCCTCCTCGGCCAGCTCGCGCACGGCCGCCGCCCGGTGCGCGCCGTCGTCGTCGGCCGCAGCCCGGTCGCCGGGCTCGACGGCGCCTCCGGGGAAGACCCAGAAGCCGCCCATGAACCGGGCCTTCGGTGTGCGCTGCACGAGCAGGACCTCGAGCGCCGCGTCGCCGCCGCGCAGGAGCAGCAGCGAGGCGGACGGCCGCGGCGTCACGACCTCCCCCTCCACGGGAGGCTCGCCCTCGGGCCCGGGGCGCCGCCTGCTCATGCGAGACCGAGCTCTCCGAGCGTCTCCTGCGCGATCTTCAGCCCGCTGTTGGCCGTCGGCACGCCCGCGTAGACGGCGGTGTGCAGCAGCACCTCGCCGATCTCCTCCGGCGTGAGCCCGTTGCGGATCCCGGCGCGCACGTGCATCGCCAGCTCGTTCTCGTGCCCCAGCCCGCAGAGCAGCGCGAGCGTGATCATGCTGCGGCTGCGCCGGTCCAGGCCCGGGCGCGTCCAGACGTCGCCCCATGCGTAGCGGGTGATGAAGTCCTGGAACGGGGCGGTGAGCGCCGTCGTCGAGGCGACGGCGCGGTCGACGTGCTCGTCGCCGAGGACCGCACGGCGGACGGTCATGCCGTCGGCGTGCGCGTCGTGGGCGAGCAGGTGCTCGAGGATGAGCGCGGTGACCTGCTCGGGCAGCTCGACGTTGGGGATGTGGGCGGCGTCGACCGCCGCCAGCCGCGCACCCGGGATGCCGGCGGCGATCCTGACCTGGTGCTCGGGCGGGATCGCAGGGTCGCGCAGCCCGGAGATGACGAGCGTCGGTGCGGTGATGCCCGGCAGGCCGCCGAGCATGTCCATGGCGTCGATCGCCTCGCAGGACGCGGCGTAGCCCTCGTCCGGGGTGTCGAGCACCCAGGACTTCATGCGGGCGGCGCGCGCCGGGTCCGCGTCGCGGCCCTCCGGCGTGAGCCAGCGCTCGAGCACCGCGTCGGCCACCGCCGCCGTGCCGTCCTTGCGGACGAGGGCCGCGCGTGCGCCGAAGCCCGCGCCGGGAAGCGCGGCTGCCGTGGCCGTCGGGATGATCCGCCCGACGCGCTCCGGGTGGTTGATCGCCATCCACATGGCGACCATCCCGCCGAGCGACACGCCGACGACGTGGGCGCGCTCGATGCCGAGGCGGTCGAGCAGCGCGACGACGTCGCCGCCGATCTCGTCGATCGTGTACGGCCCCTGCGGGACCGGCGAAGCGCCGTGCCCGCGCGGGTCGACGCGGATGACGCGGAAGTGCTCCGCGAGCGCCGCGACCTGGGGCTCCCAGAGCTCGAGCGTGGAGCCGAGCGAGGGGAACAGGACGACCGCCGGCGCGTCGGCCGGGCCGTCGATGACGTGGTGCAGGTCCACCTGTTGTCAAGGGCTGGCCTCCCGTGCGTCGTGGGCCGCGAGGGCCCGGTCGATGAAGACGTCCGTCGAGCCGAGATAGCCCGCGGGGTCGAGCAGCTCCGCGAGCCGCTCCTCGGAGATCCGGTCGCGGATCTCCGGCTGCTCGGCCAGCGCCTCGGCGAACGGGCCGTCGGCGGCAGCGGCGCGCTGGACGGCCTCGTGCGCCTGCAGCCGTCCGAGCTCCGGCGCGAGCTCGGTGCTCACGCGCTCGGCGAGCAGCAGGCCGCCCGTGATGTCGAGGTTGGCGCGCATCGCGCCGGCGTCGACCTCCAGCTCCTCCAGGCACGTGCGCAGCCACGCGGCGGCGGAGCCGGTGGAGCGCAGCAGCTCCGTGAACGGGCGCCACTCCGCGTGCCAGCTCCCGGCGGCGCGCTCGTGCTCGTGCGCCATCGCCCCGAGGAGCGTCGCGACGAGCCCGGGCGCCTGCGCGGCGCACGCCGCGGCGCTCACCGCCGCGACCGGGTTGCGCTTGTGGGGCATCGTCGAGGAGCCGCCCGCGGCGCCCTCGGCGACCTCCGCCACCTCGGTCTGGGCCATGAGCGCGACGTCGCGCGCGGCCTTCGCCACGACCCCGCACGCCGTGCCCAGCGCGCCCGCGAGCTCGGCGGGACGCGTGCGGATCGTGTGCCACGGGAGCACCGGCTGGGCGAGCCCGAGGTCGCGGGCCATGGCGTCCATGACGTCGGCGCCGCGATCGCCGAGCGAGGCGAGGGTGCCCGCGGCGCCGCCGAGCTGCACGGCGAGGCGCTCGCCGCGGATCGTCCGCAGGCGGGCGATCGCGTCGTCGAGCCCCGTGAGCCAGCCCGCCGCCTTCAGCCCGAGCGTGACCGGGACCGCCTGCTGGAGCAGCGTCCGGCCGGCGAGGAGCGTTCCGCGGTGCTCCGCCGCCAGTCGCGCGGACGCGGCCGCGGCGGCGGCGAGGTCGTCCAGCAGCGGCGCCAGGGCGCGGTGGGCGACGAGCATCGCCGCGGTGTCCACGATGTCCTGGCTCGTGGCCCCGCTGTGCACGTGGCCGGCCGCCGCGCCCTCGACACGCTCCGTGAGCGCCTTCACGAGCGGTGCGGCCGGATTGCCGGTCGACGCCGCCTGCTCGCCGAGCTTCGCGGCGTCGTAGTGCGCCGCGCCGCACGCGGAAGCGATGGTCTCCGCGTCCGCCGCCGAGATGAGCCCCGCCTCGGCCGAGGCGCGGGCGAGCGCCGCCTCCGCGTCGAGCATCGCCTGCAGCCACGCGGCGTCGCCGACGGCCTCCCGCACGCGTCCGCGTGCGAGGACGCCGTCGAACAACCCCGCCTCAGCCATCGGCACTAGTGGCCCGTCTCGCAACGGTTCACCCGAGACCCCGGGCGCCGATCACCGCCTGGCGGCGTCCTCGGACCTCGATGTGGCGGAGCCACACCTTCGGTCCTGCGTCCTGGCCAGCCGGCGCCGGCATCCCGGGTTTTCGAGTCCCGTCACGAGACGGACCACTAGACGGCGAAGAAGACCGTCTCACCCGGGCCCTGGATGCGCAGGTCGATGTGGTAGCCGCCCTCGCCCTCGGGCTGGGCGAGCAGCGTCGCCCGCCGGTCGGCGGGCACGGCCGCCAGCACCGGGTCGGTCGCGTTCGCGGCCTCCTCGTCGGCGAAGTAGATCCGCGTCGTGACGCGGTCGAGCAGGCCGCGCGACATCAACGTCACCACGAGGTGGGGCGCCTGCGCGCGGCCGTCGGTGTAGGGGACGCTGCCCGGCTTGACCGTGCGCACGCCCCAGCGGCCCTCCGCGTCGGCTGCCGAGCGGCCGAAGCCGCGGAACCCGGCGACGCGGCCGCGCGGGTCGATCGGGTGGTCGAAGCGCCCGGACGGATCCGCCTGCCAGGTCTCGATGAGGGCGTCGGGCACGGGCTCGCCCGCGCCGTCGTAGACGGTGCCGCGGATCCAGAAGGCGCCGGGCGTGTCGTTCGGCACGACGTCGGGGCCGTCGGACCAGGGCAGCCCGATCGCGAAGAACGGGCCGACCGTCTGGGACGGGGTCTGGATGAGCTCCATCAGTCGACGTCCGGGGGCGTCTCGTCGGGGCCGCGCAGCACGATGTCCCAGTGGTAGGCGAGGGCCCAGTCGGGGACCGTCGTGTCCAGGTCGAAGCTCGCGATCATCCGCTCGCGGGCCTTCGGATCGCGCACGGAGTTGAAGATCGGATCGAACGGGAACAGCGGGTCACCCGGGAAGTACATCTGCGTCACCAGGCGCTGGGTGAACGACGTCCCGAACAGCGAGAAGTGGATGTGCGCGGGACGCCAGGCGTTGGGGTGGTTGCCCCACGGATAGGCGCCCGGCTGGATGGTGATGAACTTGTAGTTGCCCTCGGAGTCCGTGACCGTCCGGCCGAGGCCGGTGAAGTACGGGTCCAGCGGCGAGGGGTGCTGATCGCCGTCGTGGCGGTAGCGGCCGCCGGCGTTCGCCTGCCAGATCTCGATGAGCGTGTCGGGGACGGGTCGGCCCCCGGACTCGAGGACCTTGCCGTAGACGACGATCCGCTGGCCCTGAGGCTCCTCGGCGTGCTGCCGGGTGAGGTCGTGGTCCAGCTCGCCGATCCGGCCGGGGCCGAGCAACGGGCCCGTCAGCTCGCTCAGCGTCTGGGGGACCGCGATCAGCGGCTCCTTCGGGTGGCGGAGCGACGTCGAGCGGTACTCAGGTGAGTCCAGCGGGGGATGGACGTCCTCCGGGCGCGGGTAGCGCGGGAGGACCAGGCGTTCCAGCGCGTCGGTCATGCGGGTGGTCTTCTCCTTCCGGCCCGGTCTCCATCCGTGCCGTTCGCACCGTGACCGTATCGCGCCTGCCGCGACGGTACGCTGCGGCCATGAGCACGGAGACCGCGTCGCAGAAGTGGATCTGCGAGTCCTGTGGGCTGATCTATGACCCTGCCGAGGGGGATCCGGACGGCGACATCGCGCCGGGCACCGCGTTCGAGGACATCCCGGACGACTGGTACTGCCCCGTCTGCGGAGCGCGGAAGCAGGACTTCATCCCGTACGAGGAGTAGTGGCCCGCAAGGGCGCAAAGCGCCGTCGGAGCGCCGAGGACCTCCGCGGCGAGCGGCTGTCCTACGGCGAGCCCGTGACCGTCGGCGGCCGCACGGTCATCACGGTCACGCGTGTGCGCGCGTCGGGCGCCGGCAAGGCCCGCGCCGTCGACGCGACGCCCGTCGGCTACATCGAGGTGACCGCCGACGGGTCGGCCTACCACCCCATCGAGGACCCGCGCCGCCGGCTGCGGGCCGCCGCGACCGCGGCGACGACGGTCGTCGGGCTGCTGGCCGGCGCACGAGCCATTCGCGCATCGCGCCGCCCGGTCCGGCTGCTGCCGCCCGGCCGCCGCTAGCGTGAAGCGGTGAGCAGACTCACCCCGCCGCTCGGCGTCGTCGTCTTCGTCGTCGGCTCCGCCAGCCTCGGCTCGGAGATCGCGGCCGCCCGTCTGCTCGCGCCGTACTTCGGCGACTCGACGATCATCTGGGCCAACACGATCGGGGTCGTGCTCGTCGCCCTGTCCGTCGGCTACTGGATCGGCGGGCGCATGGCCGACCGCGACGCGACGCCAGCCGGCCTGTACCGGCTCGTCCTCATCGCGGCGGTGCTGCTCGCGATCGTGCCGTTCCTCGCGCACCCGTTCCTCGGGCTCGCGGTCGACGCGCTGGACACCGTCGCCGCCGGCGCGTTCGTCGGCTCGCTCGTCGGGGTGCTCGTCCTCGTGGCGACGCCGGTGCTCGTGCTCGGGATGGTGTCGCCGTTCGCGATCCGCCTCGCGCTCGAGGAGATCGACGACGCCGGCAAGACGACGGGCCGCCTCTACGCGATCTCGACGCTCGGGTCGCTGGCGGGGACGTTCCTCAGCGCTCTCCTGCTCATCCCGCTCGTCGGGACGCGGCGGACGTTCCTGGCCTTCGCGCTCGCGCTCGCCATCGTCGGGATCCTGGGGATCGCGAGGGCGCGCTGGGCGGTCGTCCCCGCGGCTGTCGCGGGAGCGCTGCTGCTGCCGGTCGGGATCGTGAAGGCGGAGAGCGACGCGGGCCGCGTGATCGACGACGCCGACACCGAGTACCAGTACGCGCGGGTCATCCAGTCGCCCGGCGGCGAACGGCGACTCGAGCTCAACGAGGGCCAGGCGATCCACTCGCTCATCCGCCCCGGCTCCTATCTCACCGGGGGCTACTGGGACGACATGACCGTGCTGCCCGCCGCCGCGCGCGGGGGCGAGGCGCCGGGCAAGATCGCGATCCTGGGCAACGCCGGCGGGACCGTGGCACGCGCCGTCGGCCACTACTGGCCCGACACGCTCATCGACGGGGTGGAGATCGACCGCGAGGTCTCCGAGATGGGGCGCAAGTGGTTCGACATGCAGGCGCCCCGACTGCGGATCTTCACCGAGGACGCACGCCCCTTCCTGCGCCGGACCGACGAGCGCTACGACGCGATCCTCGTCGACGCCTACCGCCAGCCGTACATCCCGTTCTACCTGTCGACGCGCGAGTTCTTCAAGCTCGCCCGCGACCGGCTCAACCCGGGTGGCCGCGTGATCATCAACGTCGGGCACCCCGAGCGCTCCGACGCGCTGGAGAAGGTGCTCACCGCGACGATGCGCGACGCGTTCCCCAGCGTCGTGCGGGTGCCCGCGGAGTCGACGAACACGATCCTCGTCGCCGGCGACCGCAGCCTCACACCGGCGTCGCTGGGCCCCGCGGTCAGGCGGCTGCCCGCCGATCTGCAGCTCCGCGCCCGGACGGACGCGGACATCGCGACGCCCGGCCTGCGCGGCGGTCGCGTCTACACCGACGACAAGGCGCCGGTGGAGTGGCTGGTCGACACCTCGCTCGTGCAGGTGGCGGCCGACGGGGGCGAGCGCTAGCGGCTACTCGGGCTTGTGCGCGCGGACCTGGAACGTCGACAGGAACCGCGTCGCGAACCCGTTGCGCGCCGCGCGCAGGTACAGCCGCCACACGCGCACGCGCTCCTCGCCCGCGAGCTCGATCGCGCGCGGCAGGTCGGACTCGAGGTTGTCCACCCACGCCTGGAGCGTCCGCTCGTACTGGCCGTGCAGCCCCTCGACGTTGTCGATGACGTAGCGCGCCTTCTCCATCGCGAGGATCACACGCGACAGGTGCAGCGGCGCGCCGTCGGGGAACACGTAGCGCTCCGAGAACGGGCCGGCCTCGGGATCGCCGTGGCGCACGCGGGCGATGCCGTGGTTGAGCAGCCTGCCGCCGGGCTTGAGGATCGCGTAGAGGTTCGCCAGGTAGGCGTCGATGTTGCGGCTGCCGACGTGCTCGACCATGCCGATGCTCGACACCGCGTCGAACTCCTCGGCCGGCAGGTCGCGGTAGTCGCGCACCTGGAACTCGATCCTGTCGGAGAGCCCGGCCTCCGCCGTGCGCTGCCGCGCGAGCTCCGCCTGCGGCGGTGAGAGCGTGATGCCGAGGACCCGCGCGCCGTACTCGCGGGCGGCGTGCCGGGCGAACGAGCCCCACCCCGAGCCGACGTCGAGGACGTAGTCGCCCGGCTTGAGGGCGAGCTTGCGGCAGACCATGTCGAGCTTCTCGAACTGGGCCTCCTCGAGCGTCGTCGCGCCCCGGTCCCAGACCGCGCAGGAGTACGTCATCGACTCGTCCAGGAAGTGCGCGAAGAACTCGTTGGAGACGTCGTAGTGGTGGCGGACCGCGCGCTGGTCGCGCACGATGCTGTGCCGGCGACCGGCCGGCCGCAGCTCGGCGGCCGGGACGGGCGGGGGCTTCTGCAGCCCCGACGCCCGCGCGGCGGCGAGCGCGAGCTGCGCCTGGGCCTTGCGGTCGATCGCCGGCGGCTTCCAGGTCCCGACGACGTCGAGCGTCGAGTCCATCTCGTCGGGGACGATGTCGCCGGCCACGTAGGCCCGGCCGAGGCCGAGCTGACCGGGCGCGCTCAGCGCGTACGCGAACGCACGCGGGGAGCGGATGTCGAACGTCGGGCCGCCCCCGGTCGTCGACGGGATGCTCGTCCCGTCCCAGAACCGGATGCTGAACGGGCGCTCGGGGAAGTGCGCCAGGAAGGCCTGGCGGAACGGCGCGGTGGTCGCGAACATCGGGTCAGATCGCAGCGCGGTGCGCCTGCTGGCGCTCCGGCGAGACACGAACGACGTCCCAGACCAGCCCGACCTTCTCCATGCCGCGGATGAGCAAGGCGGAGGGGTCGACCTGCCAGCCCTTCATGCCGTGCTCCGCTGACGTGGGGAACGCGTGGTGGTTGTTGTGCCACGACTCGCCCAGCGTCGGTATCGACAACCAGAACACGTTGCGCGACTCGTCCTCGGTGTCGTACGCACGACGGCCGAAGAAGTGGCAGAGCGAGTTGATGCTGAAGGTCGAGTGGTGCACGAGCAGGACGCGGACGAGGCCGCCCCAGAGCATGCCGCTCAGGCCGGTCATGAGCGATCCGCCGATGAGCCAGCCCAGGAGGAACGGCAGGATGAAGCCGGAGATCGCCCAGACGACGAAGGTCCTGTCGACGAAGCGGACGACCGGGTCCTTGAGCAGGTCGGGCGCGTAGCGCGTCTTCAGCCCGCGCTGGGTGTGCTCGAACAGCCACCCGACGTGCGCGTGGGACAGGCCCGCGAGCGCGCCCTTCAGGCCGTGGCCGAAGTCGACGTGGGGGCTGTGCGGATCGCCCTCGACGTCGGAGAAGACGTGGTGCTTGCGGTGGTCGGCGACCCACGAGATGACCGGGCCCTCGATGGCCATCGAGCCGAGGACCGCCAGGATCGCGCGGACCGCGTTGCTCGTCTTGAACGCGCGGTGCGTGAAGAGGCGGTGGAAGCCGACCGTGATGCCGAAGCCGGTCAGCAGGTAGCAGATGAACAGCACGATCAGATCGCTGACGTGCAGCCACGAGTTCCAGAGCTGCCAGCCGACCAGGCCGAGGCCCAGGATCGGGACGATCGTCACTGTCCCCGTGATGATGCGATCACGGGTCTCGTTCGCGACGGGCTGGACGTCGTCGCGCGGGCGGCCGCCATCGGCCCCGCCCTCGGTGGGTGCCTGTACCTCTACGGTCATCGACAAGTGAGCCTAACGGTTCGTACCCCGCCCCGGCGGACCGCAAGCACTACGCGGCCAGGCGCGACTCGGCGTCGTAGAGCCCGGTCACGCGGCGCTCCGCGGCGCGACCGAGTGCCCGCGCCGCGGCGAGGAGCTCGGGGCCGGAGTGCGACGACATCACGGCCATCCGCACGCGAGCGTCGCCCTCGGCCAGCGCCGGTGGGGCGATCGGCTCCACGACGACGCCCTCCTCCAGCGCGGCGGCGCAGAAGCGGCGGGCGTCGGCGTCGTCGGCCGCGGCGAGGGACATGACCTGGGTCTCCGACCCCGTCACGTCCAACCCCTCGCCCGCGAGCGCGTCGCGCATGATGCCCGCGTTGGCCTGGAGCTTGGCGACCCGGCGGTGGCCGTCGCCGAGCTGTCCGAGCGCGGCGAGCGCCGCCGCGCTGGCGGGCGGCGACGGCGCGGCGGACCCCGCCAGCGCGCTCGCTCCCGCGGCCACCTCGCGCAGGACGGCGGCGTCACCGGCGATGACCCCGCCGTAGGAGCCCAGCGCGGTGCCGAGGCTGCAGACCACGACGTCCGCCTCGCCGTCGAGCCCGGCCTCGGCGAGCGCGCCGCGCCCGCCGGGGCCGAGGCAGCCGATCGCATGCGACTCGTCGACGACCAGCCGGGCGCCGCCGCGGCGGACGGCCTCGCACAGCTCGGCCAGCGGGGCGACGTCGCCGTCGCGCGCGAAGACCGCCTCCGTCACGACGAGCGCGGGCTCCGGGCCGCGACCGGCCCGGCCGGCCTGCAGCTCCCACGCGACCTGCTCGGCGTCACCGTGGTGGTAGGCGACGGTCTCGCCGCGCGCGAGCCGACAGGCGTCGGCGAGCGCCGGGCAGGCGAGCTCGTCGACGAGGATCGTCGTGCCCGCGCGCCCGAGCGAGGCGACCGCCGCCAGCGCGGCGAGGTAGCCGGAGCCCGCCAGCAGCGCGGCCTGCGACCGGAGGAACCCGGCGAGCCCCTCCTCGAGGCGCCGGTGGATGAGCATGGTCCCCACGCCGGGCCGGGCGGCCCCCGCGCTCGCGCCCCAGCGCCGCACGGCGTCGGCGGCGGCCTCGCGGACGCGAGGGTGGTCGGCGAGACCGAGGTAGTTCGCCGAGGAGAGCACGGTCACCGGCCGGCCGTCGAGCACGACGCGCGGGCCCGGGGGCCCGCTCACGAGGCGCATCCGATCCTCCTGATCGCGAGATGGATGCAGGGAAAACTAGGTCCGCGACCGGACGGAGCTACTCGAGGGTGACGAGGGGCTCGCCCTCGCGCACGGCCTGGCCCTCCTCGACATGGATCGCGCTGACCGTGCCGGTGTCCTCGGCCTCGACGGGCATCTCCATCTTCATCGACTCGAGGACGACGACCGTGTCGCCCTCCGCGACCGCGTCGCCGAGCGCGCACTCGATCTTCCACACCGTGCCCGTGATGTGGGCCTCGACGTCGGGCATGCGCGCCAGCGTACCGACCGCGTGGAGGGTGATCGGGGTCCAAGTTCCGACCGCGTGTCGATGGGCGGCCCGCGTTCACGACCGTACATTTCCCGGCATGCGATTCACCTCGCTGCGCCGGCGTCATCCGTCTCCTCCTGCGACGAGCCTCGGCGATGCGATGGGGAGCGTGGTCGTCGTGGTGGCCTGACCCACCGTCACGACGGCACCCGGGCTGAAGAGCCCGGAATCCAGGTGGATCGGTCGAGGCCGAGGGGACTCCGGCGGCGGACGGGACAGCCGCCGCCGGAGCCGGCCTCGACCGATTGCCTGGGCATCGGACAACCGGCGTTCCGAGCGGTCCGCACGGGTATGTTCGGCCGCGCATGGATGCGGATATCCCCCCCGATCCCGGCCTCGCGCCGATGCGCGCGCAGGTCTACAAGGATCCTCGGCCTGCCGAGCACTTCGATCGCTTCCACGAGCGTGCACGCACGCGGGAGCCCGACGCGGTCTACGAGTTCGTCCGCGTCCTCACGACGCTCTACGGACTGGGCGCGCTGCGGTTGCGATCGATCTCCGAGGAGAAGGTGCCGCAGCACGGCGCCGTCCTCCTCGCGCCGAACCACTTCTCGTTCCTCGACCACTTCTTCCTCGGTGCCGCGCTGCGCCGCAAGGTGCGGTTCATGGCGAAGTCCCAGCTGTTCACACCGCCGCTGCAGACGGTCTTCACACATGGCGGTGTGTTCCCGGTCCGCCGTGGCCATCGCGACGAGGAGACGTTCATCACCGCGCTGTCGATCCTCGAGCGCGAGGGCTGCGTGGCGATGTACCCCGAGGCCGGCCGGTCGCGGACCGGCTCGCTGAGCGATTCGGTCAAGCCGGGTATCGGGCGCCTCGCGCTGCAGTCGGGGGCGCCGGTCGTCCCGGTGGCGATCCACGGGTCCTCGCGCGTGCGCAACTGGCGGCGCGGCCAGTTCCCGATGGTGACGGTCCAGTACGGCGACCCGATCCGCTACGCGGTCGTCGATGACCCCACGCGCGAGCAGCAGCAGGCGGTGGCGGAGGAGATCTTCGCCGAGGTGCGCGAGTTGTACGACGGCCTCGAGCGGCTCGGCCGCCGCGGGGTCATGCGGCAGGTCCGCGAGCAGACGGCGCTCGCGTCGTGAGCTCCCACATCCGACGGTGGACCGCGGCCGCGGTGCTGGCGGCCCTGCTCGCCCTTGCCGCGACGGCGAGCGACGCGCACGCGCTCCAGCTCGTCCAGATCGGCGACTTCGCGTCGCCCACGTACGTCACCGCGCCGCCCGGCGACCCCTCGCGCGTGTTCGTGGTCGAGCGCGGCGGGACGATCCGCGTCGTGCGCGACGGCGTCCTGCAGCCGACGCCCTTCCTCGACCTCGGCGCGGGCGCGACGACGGAGGACGGTGAGCGGGGCCTCCTCTCGCTGGCGTTCTCGACCGACTACGCGACGAGCGGTCGCTTCTGGATCTTCTACACGGCGGCCGACGGCTCGCTGCGCGTGGAGGAGGGGCTGCGCGATCCGGCGAACGCCGACCGCTCGCTGCCCAACCGCGTGGCGACCCTCACGCTGCCCCACCGCCTGCAGGCCAACCACAACGGCGGCCAGATGCAGGTCGGGCCCGACGGCGCGCTCTACATCGGCATCGGCGACGGGGGCGGCGAGAACGACCCCTACAGCAACGGTCAGAACATGACCGTGCGCGACGACACGGGCGCCAGCGGCCAGCACACCCTGCTCGGGAAGATCCTGCGCATCGCGCCGAACCCGGCCGGCGGCTACACGATCCCCCCGGGCAACCCGTTCCCCGCGCCGGCCGCCGAGGTCTGGGACATGGGCCTCCGCAACCCGTATCGCTTCACGTTCGACCGCGCGACCGGCACGATGGTCATCGGCGACGTGGGGCAGGACAAGGTCGAGGAGGTCGACGTCGCCCCTCCCGGGGTCGGCGGCCTGAACTTCGGCTGGAGCTACCAGGAGGGCAACCTCCCGGGGCCGCACCCGGCGCCCGCCGGCTTCGTGGCGACCCAGCCGACGCTCACGTTCCCGCACTCCTCGGGCTTCTGCTCGATCATCGGCGGCGCGGTCTCCCGCGACCCCGCCGTGCCGGAGCTCGCCGGCCGCTACGTCTTCGGCGACTACTGCCTCGGCAAGATCTGGTCCGCGTCCCTCGAGGGCGGCCAGGCGACCGCGGGCGACGCGGGGCTGCCGGCGGTGCCGTCGCTCTCGTCGTTCGGCGAGGACGCGTGCGGTCGCGTGTACGTCACGTCGCTGGCGGGGCCGGTGTACCGGATCGCCGACGGCGGGGAGTGCGTGCTGAGCCAGCAGGTCGGCGCGCGGTCGGGCGACACGCGCCCGCCGTCGCTGCGCGTCCGCGTGAACCACCTCCAGCGGGTCCTGCGGACCGGCGTCCTGCAGCTGCGGGTGCGCTGTGACGAGCAGTGCACCGTCCGGACGGGTGGCGGCGTACAGGTGCGGCGGATGGCGCACAGCTCGGCCGCGACGAGCGCGCTGTCGTTCGCGAGCGTGCGGCGCACGCTCGCCGGCGGCGCCCTCGTGCGCCTGCGCGTGCCCGTGTCCGCGCGGACGCGACGCGCCATGCGGCGCGCGTTCGCACGCGGCGACCGGCGCGTCACCGCGCGCCTGTCGCTCCGCGCGACCGACGCCGCCGGGAACGTGGCGCGCAGGACGGTCCTCATCCGGGTGCGTCGGTAGCCGGGGGCTACGTTGGACCGGATGCCATTTGAAATCAGGTTTCCTGACAGCAACGAGGCGGCGGACCAGGACGAGGAGTTCTGCGAAGTCGTACTCGACGGTGAGATCCGGAAGATCCGCTTCCACGACTACGACGAGATCTTCGAGGTGCCCGGCCTCTACGAGCAGCTCTTCTACGACGAGCTGCAGTGCACGTCCCCCGACGTCGTCATCGATCTGCTCGCCGAGAGCGTGCCGCTCGAGGGACTCCGGGTCCTCGACCTCGGCGCCGGGAACGGCATGGTCGGCGAGCGGCTGGCGAAGCTCGGCGTGGGCGAGCTGGTCGGCGTCGACATCATCCCCGAGGCGGCGACCGCGACCCATCGCGACCGGCCCGGCGTCTACGACGACTACGTCGTCGGGGACATGACCGACCTGCCGCAGGACGACCATCGCCGGCTCGCGGAGCGGCAGTTCACGTGTCTGACGAGCGTCGCCGCGCTCGGCTTCGGCGACGTCCCGCCCGAGGCCTTCACCGCGGCCTATGACCTCGTGCAGGACGAGGGCTTCGTCGCGTTCTGCATCAAGGAGGACTTCCTGCGCGAGGAGGAGTCCGAGGCGTCCGGCTTCGCGCGCCTCATGCGCGGGCTCATCGAGCGGGGCGAGCTCGAGGTCATCGGCGAGCACCGCTACGACCACCGCAACTCGGCCGTGGGCGATCCGCTGTCCTACGTCGCCATGGTCGCGCGCAAGCAGACCGGCTAGGCGTTCGTACGGCCCCGGGGGCGGGGTCGTCAAGGATGTGCGGTGCGGCACCGATCCCGATTCGGTGCCCGCCGCGCGCCCAACCGCCTCGTCCGAGCGCCTGACGTCGCTCGACGGCCTCCGCGGCCTCGCCGCGCTCGTCGTCATGGTGCACCACGTCGTGCTCGCGGGCGTGCCGATCCTCGCGGCGGCCTACCTCGCCGGCAGCCACGGCGCGTTGCCCGGCTGGGCCGTCCTCCTCGTCCACAGCCCGCTGCACCTGCTCTGGGCCGGCGAGGAGTTCGTCCTCGTCTTCTTCGCGCTCAGCGGCTTCGTGCTGACGATGCCCACCGTGCGCGGCGGGGTGCTCTCGCCGGCGCGCTACTACCCGCATCGCCTGCTGCGCCTCTACGGGCCGGTGTGGGCGGCCATCCTCTTCGCGGTCGTCGTGCGGTCGTTCGTCCCGCACGAGGCGGTCCCGGGCGCGAGCTGGTGGCTCAACGCCCACCAGGAGGCCGTCAGCCCGTGGCAGCTGCAGCACGACGGGACGCTCGTCTTCGGCACCGGCGGCTTCGCGGCGACGAGCGTGCTCTGGTCGCTGCGCTGGGAGGTCCTCTTCTCGCTGTTCCTGCCCGTCTTCCTCCTGATCGGCAAGCGCACGCGCGGGATGCCGTGGGCCGTCGCGGGCGTCGCGTTCGCGGTGCTCGCCCTGAGCGGCGGTCACGACTCTCCGCGCTACATGCCCGCGTTCCTGCTCGGCTCGCTCATGGCCTTCGAGATCGACCGGCTCCAGGCGCTCGGCGCGCGGCTCGCAGCGCCGACCGCTGGTCAACCGCGCCGTGAAGGCGCTGCTCGTCGCGGTCTGCGTCGTCTCGATGACCGCGGTGTGGTGGGTGCGGCCGGACTCGCCGGTCGTGGAGCACGGGCTGCGCGCGGTCGTGGCCGCCGGCGCCTGCATCGCGGTGGGCCTGCCGCTCGTGCTCGGGTCGCTGCGCTCGTTCCTGGACACCCCGGTCATGCAGTGGGCCGGCTCGCGGTCGTTCAGCCTGTACCTCGTCCACGAGCCGATCGTCGTGGCCGCGGCGTTCGCGCTGGGCGGCACGATGAGCGTCGCGCTCCTCGCCGCGGTCGCCATGCCTGTCGCGCTGCTCGCGGCGGAGGGCTTCTTCCGCGTCGCCGAGCGGCCGGTGCACCGCTGGTCGCGCGCGTTCGGGCTGTGGGTCGAGGCGCGGGTCAGCGCGCTGTCTGCGGCGTCCCGCAGGTCGCGCTTCCCGGGCAGCGCCTGAGCACCTGGACCCGCGGCGCCCGGCTCGGGTCCGCGGGCCAGCGGAGCGAGAGCTCCACCGAGGAGGAGTCGTTCGTCCGTGACACCTCGCGCAGCCGGCCCGACGGATTGGCGGTGTGGACCAGGTCGTAGCGGCCCGTCGGCGCGCTCGTGCGGGTGACGCCGATCTCCTGGCCCTCGACGCGCGCCTTGTAGACGTCGGCGTACGTCGGGTCCGCCTTCAGGCCCATGTCGACCGACCGCGCGTCCGGCTGGTCCTGGCTGCACCAGCCGTTCGAGAAGCCGTTGGAGAGGCAGAAGCCCTGCTTGTGGTCGCGCACGACGACGCCCGGGGTCGTGAGGCTGCGCAGGGCGTAGCGCTCGAAGCGCAGCATGTGCCAGTGGCGGTGTCCGTAGGTCGTGACGTAGCGCATGTGCCCGATGCCGGGGACGCTGCCGACGATCGGCGAGGCCTCCGTCGGCCCGCCGTGCAGGACCTGCACGACCTGCAGCTCGCCGAGCGCGTCCCGGTGGCTGCCGCTGAGGTGCATCGGGCCGGGACCGACGTTGCGCACCGCCGAGTCGAACGAGATCGCGAATCCGTCGGTCAGCGACCCGTCGGGCGCGTGCGCGCGGCCGGCGCCGACGTTCTTGGGCACGTCCTGGATGAGGTCGGGGAGCACCGCCGCGGACCCCTGCGACGCGGCCGACGGCACGAGGGCGACGACGGGGCCGAGCGTCAGGAGGGCGGTGAGCGCGGCGAGCCGCGCGCGCGTCACGCGTCGGCCCACGGCACCTCGACGGAGTCCTCCTGCGGAGCGTCGCGGGCGACGACGTACTCGGCGGGGTGCTCGTCGGACAGGTTCTCGACGATGTGCGTCTCGCGCGGGGGCACGTAGAGGAGGTCGCCCTCCTCGACGACGAGGCGCTGCTCGAGGTGCTCGCCGAAGTGGATCGCGATGCGCCCGGACAGCATGTAGAGCGCGCTCTCGCAGCCCTCGTGGTAGTGCGGGCGGGACCGCGCGCCCGCCGGGACGCGGAAGCGCCCCATGTAGATGTCGTGCGCGCCGGTCGTCGCCTGGGAGATCTCGCTGCCGCCGACGACGCCGCGCGGCGTCTCCCGATCGGGCCCTGGCTTGACGACCTGCATGGGGCAGACCCTACGCCCCCGACAGACACATGAGCGATCGTTCAGGTGGACAGACGTCCGATTGGGTGGGCACCCATCCCTCTGGTTAGCTGACTGACGTCTTCCTCTGGGCACGAACGCCCGCACTGCGAACAAGGACGTTCCTCATGTTCCACCCTCGCCTGCGACGGGCCTCGCTGGCCCTCGCCGCGACGATCTCGGCTGCCGTCGTGCTGTCCCCCGTCGCGATGGCCGCCCCCGGAGACCTGCCCGACCTCGAGCAGAGCGCCCCGACCAACATCTCGGGCGGCTACTTCGACGACCACTCCATCGGCGGCGACGACCACCTCGGCTGGGGCTACGGGACATCCGATCCCGAGCCGCTGGCCATCCGGCTGCAGTCGACGGTCCACAACGCGGGCGCCGGTGCGCTCGGCCTGTGCGGCTACACGGCCGGTGGCGGCTGGATGCGCGCGTACCAGACGACCGGCGACGTCGCGACGTGCGCAGGATCTGCACCCGCGAGCGGGGCGAGCGGCTGGTTCCGCTACGCGACCGCGAACCACAGCTCGGGCGGCGAGTTCAATCGCTTCCACGCGATGGACGTGCAGCGCTTCGCCCTCGTCCCGCTGCCCGCGGCGCAGGGGGGCCCGGCCGCCGGCGCCCCGACGTTCTGGGACACCGACTGGGGCACGTGCCTGAACGACAACGAGTGGATGGACTGCGAGGCGAGCCCGGCCGCGGCCCGCGCGACGGTCGCTGTGGCGCCCGGCGCGACGAAGATCACCCAGGAGGGCGCGCCCGACCAGGCGCTCATCGCCATCCCGGCGCCGGTGCGGGCGCAGCTGGCCGACGGCCGCTACCAGGTCGTCGCCATCTCCAACCCGTACGGCGCGCTGCATGAGTCGGGCACCGGCTACGGCAGCGTCAACTGCACGACCGTGGACGTCTCCGGCGCGGCGGGCTACAGCAACTTCGCCGTCAACCAGAGCGCGACGCAGCTGTCGACGTGCCTGCTGCCGAAGACGCTCCCTGCGGCCCTGACCGGCCCGGGCGGGACCGATCCGTTCCGCGGCGCCTCGGCGCTGACGTGCGCCTCGCTGGTGAGCGACACCGGCCACTGCTGGGCGACGATGCCGACGACGACCACGCCGCTGGCACCGCACCCCGCAGCCAAGACGAATGCGACCGGCACCCCGACACCGACCGCCACGACGACGGTCGCCAAGGGCGCGGCCGTCAGCACCCCGGCGCCCACCCCGCCGCCGGTCGTCAAGCCGTTGCCGCTCCCGAAGCTGACGAAGACCGCGGCGACGTCGTACGCCCGCACCGCGCTGGGCCGCCAGTACGGCTCGACCGCCTCGGCGGGCAAGGTGACGTGCGTCCTGACGGGCGGCGCGAGCGCCGAGTGCGCGGTGAGCTGGAAGGGCGCCCGCAACGTCACGTACTCGGGCACCGAGCACGTGTGGTTCACCTCGACCGCGACCCGTGTGTCGTGGGAGTGGGACATGGACATCAAGCAGTCGGGCAAGTCGGGCACCACGCACTCCGCCGGGGTTGGCGGGGTCGTGGGGTAGGTCGGTCGTTCGCTCCGCTCGTGGCGCCTCTGGCGCCGCGCTGCGGGGTTCGGACAGCTCATCGAGGGAGGGTCAGGCAGTGGCCGGTGTTCTCGCCGCTGCGCCCTCGCCGAGATCGGGCGTGAACGATTTCCCTCGCAGGGCGGGGGCGATCGTTCACGCTCGCCCGTGTTGGGAAGCTGGCCTCCACCAGTGGTCACTTTCCGTCGCATATCGACGTTTTCGACCACTCGCGCTGACCTGGCCGCGGCCGGCTGGACCGCTGCCCGTCCCGTCCGCCTCGGTGGGCAGTCGGGCACGGCTGGCCCACGCACGCGCCGCGAGCCGAGCTCCGCCGCGACCGCCGCGCCACCTGGAGCGATCCACCGGAAAGAGGACGCACGTCCGATGGTTCGCCCCCACCCACAGGCGTAGGGTCCTACCCGTCCCACCAGTCTCTGTGGGCAGCGACGTTCCACCACGACGGACAAGGAAGTCCTTCACATGCTCCACATTCGCTGGCGGCGCGCCACGATGGCCGCCGTCGCTTCGCTGTGCGCCTCGGCGGCGATCGTTCCCGCCGCCATCGCTGCACCGGGCGATCTCCCCGACCTGGTGCAGAGCGTCCCGACCGCCCCTGCCGCCACCCCCGACGCGGATACGGGCCTGGTCAACTGGGGTGGGTTCTTCGACGATCACTCGATCGGCGGCGACAACCACATGGGCTGGAGCCACAGCGGCTCCGATCCCGAGGCCCTGTCGGTGCGGTTCCAGTCCACGCTCAGCAACGTCGGCAACGGCGCGCTCGAGCTCTGCGGCTACCCGTCGAGCAGCGCCGCCTGGCTGCGCAGCTTCCAGACCACGCCGGGCGACCTCGCCGCCTGCCCCGGCAACGCGCCGGCCACCGGCGCCTCCGGCTGGTTCCGCTACGCGGTCGCCAACCACTCCTCCACCGGTGAGTTCAACCGCTGGCACCTCATGGACCTCCAGCGCTTCGCGCTCGTGCCCACCGGCGCGACCGCGGCGGCAGGCGCCCGCACCCAGTGGGACAGCCGCTGGGGCACGTGCATGAACGACAACCAGTTCATGGACTGCGAGCACGACGCGAACGCCAACCGCCTCCAGGTCGGCATCGCCGCGCACGCCGACAAGGTCACGGAGGAGGGCGCGCCCGACCAGACGGTCGTCGCGTTCCCCAACCGCGTCCCGAACGGCACGTACCAGCTCGTCGCGATCTCGAACCCCTACGGGGCGATCCGCGAGGCCGGCACGACCTACGGCAGCGTCTCCTGCGTCGCCCTGCAGGTCACCGGCGACGAGGGCCTCGGCGAGTGGAAGGTCTACGGGACCGGCCAGCCGGCGAACTGCCAGCTGCCGACCGCCATCCCGGGCGCGCTCACCGGCCCCGGCGGCACGGACCCGTTCGCGGGTGCGAACCCGGTTGCCGCGTGCAACCCGCTCCTGACGACGACCGGCCACTGCTGGGACACGATCCCGGTCGACGGCGCACACCCGCTCGCGCACACGAACGTGCACGACAACTCGACGGCGACCGCCACGCGCACCGTCGCCCAGTACGGCGCGGTCGGCACCTACGGCGGCGGCGGCGGTGGGAACCCCGGGGCGGCGGCGGCGGTGGCACGATCACGCCGCCGCGCACCGTGCTCACCCGACCGCGATCCCGGGCCCCGATCGGCGAACCCGCCCAAGGGCGCGCTCACGCTCCCGACGCTCGAGGCCCGCAAGGCCCGCTCGTACACCCGCACCGCCCTCCGCAGGACGTTCGGCACGCTGCCGACCTCCGCGAAGGTCACGTGCCGGGCGACCGGCGGCGCCAACCAGGCCTGCACCACGAGCTGGAAGCGGTCCGGCAAGAGCTACACCGGCACCGTCCGCGTGTGGTTCACGTCGACCACGACCCAGGTCTCCTGGAACTACGACCTCGCCGTGCAGCGCAAGCAGCACGGTCACCGGACCACCACGACGACGCGCGGCGCGCGCGTCGGAGGGACGGTCGCCTAGAGGTCTCTGAGGCCGCGCCGGCCGCTCCCCGAGAGGGAGTGCTCGCGACGCGGGATGCGTTCCACCGCAACCCGCGTCGCGCAGCCGGTGTTACACGCAGGAGAAGGTGATGCGAACGGTGGTGCGCCAAGGAGGCGCGCCGCCGTTTCGTCTGCGCCGGGCCAGGGCGCGGGCGGCCTCCGCCGGACGGATGTGCGAGTGCGCATGTATCCCGCGGATGGTGGGGTGGCGCATCGCCCCCCGGGCCAAAACTGTCAATTCCCGGACAAGGATGTTCAACTTGCTCTCCGTCTTGCGGCACAGGCGCACACGAATCGCGCTGACCGCCGCCGTTGCATCTCTCTCCCTCGCCGCGCTGCCTGCCGGCGCGCACGCTGCCCTCGTCCAGGGGCAGCCGCAGAACGTGCAGGGCGGGTTCGACGACGACCACTCCATCGGTGGTGACAACCACCTCGGCTGGAGCTACACCGGCACCGGCGGGACCTCGCAGGCGGAGCCGCTCGCGATCACGTTCGGCACGCACGCTGACGAACACCGGTCCCGAACCAGTTCCGCGTCTGTGGCTACAACCCCAACGGAGGCTGGATGGGCGCCTACGAGGTCGTCGGCGCCAGCTGTCCCGCGACGTGCTGCCGGCGCGGGCGCTCAGGACGGCTGGTTCCGCTACGTGACCGCGAACCACAGCAACCCGAACGCGACGCCGCCGGGCTCCGCGTTCAACCGCTGGCACCTCATGGACCTCCAGCGCTTCGCGCTCGTCCCGCTGCCGACGTCGCTCGGCGGTCCCGCCGGCGCCTACACCGCGTGGGACACCACGTGGGGCACGTGCCTCAGCGACGGCGACCTGACGCATGGACTGCGAGCAGGACGCGCCGGCGGCAGGCGACGCTCACCACGAGCATTCCCGCGGGCGCGGCGAAGACGACGCAGGAGCTCAACCCGGCCCCGGACGCGGAGCGCATCGCGATCCCCGCCGACGCGCGGGCGGCGTTCCCGGACGGCGCGTACCAGATCGTCGCGATCTCCAACCCGTACGGCCAGTACGGCGGCGGCCCGAGCATCTCGCTGCACGACGATCTCGCTCTCCGGCGTCACGGCTACGACCCGCAGGTCACGCAGGTGGGTGGCCAGCCCGAGCACGTGCTACGTGCCTGCGGCCATGCTGCGCGGGCCTCACCGGCCCTGGCGGCCGTGACCCGATGGCCGAGCGCGCACGGCGCAACCTGCACGCTCAGCGTGACGCCGTGCCCGCGACCGGCCATTGCTGGGCGACCGTGCCGATGGGCCGACCGATCCGGTACCGCCGCATCCGCTGGCGCAGTCGAACGTGAACGCCGCGGGCTTCCCGACGATCACGGCGACGAACACCGTCCCGGTCGCCTACGGGCCGCAGGTCGTCAACCCGCCGCCGTCGTCCGGCGCAAGAGCAACCCGCCCGCGGGTGCCTCGGGCCAGCCGCGCACCGTCCGTCGTCTCACCACGACGAACTCGAAGACCTACACGACCGCCGCGCTGCGCAAGCAGTTCGGCAAGGGCCTCAGCCGCCTGCGGATCTCGTGCCGCGTGCGGACGTCGACCGCGTCGACGTGCTCGGTGTCCTGGCGCAAGTCGGGCGCGAGCTACAAGGGCAACGTGTGGCTCCGCTACAAGACCGTCCGCAGCCGCCTGCGCTGGCAGTACCGGCTCGAGGTCAAGAAGACGAAGTCCGGGCACACGCAGACCGTGACCCGCTCGTACAAGACCGGCGGCACGTTCTAGCCACCGGCACCCGCAACCTGGGGAAGGAGAGCGGCGGCGCGCCCAACGGGAGCGCCGCCGCGCCCAGGCTGCGCGGGAGGTTTCAGGTTTTCGCGGACGCACGTTCTAGTGCGCACCGCCGGGTCGGGTGATGATCTGCGTGCCCCGCCCTCCGGGCCGCCCGCTCCGACTCCGAGGAAGGCCATCCCCATGTCACGCTCCTTCCGCCGTACGTGCGCGCTGCTCGCGCCGGCGGCAGTCCTGCTCTCGCTCCTCATCCCCGCGGCCGCATCCGCGGCGCCGGGCGACCTGCCGGATCTCGTCCAGTCCCGCCCCGGCAACGTCGTCGGCGGCTACTTCGACGACCACTCGATCTCCGGCGACAACCACCTCGGGTGGAGCTACGGGACGTCGCAGTCCGAGCCGCTCGCCATCGACTTCTCCAGCGCGATCTACAACCAGGGCGCCGGCGCGCTCGAGCTCTGCGGCTTCCAGAGCGGGACGGCGGGCTGGATGCGCGCGTTCCAGGTCGCGCCCGGCGTGCTCGGCAACGACTGCCCGCCGAGCGCGCCCGCGTCCGCCGGCGTGGGCTGGTTCCGGAACATCGCGGCGAACCACTCGTCGACCAACGCGTTCAACCGGTGGCACTTCATGGACCTGCAGCGCTTCGCGCTCGTGCCGCTGCCGCCGTCGCTCGGCGGGCCGTCGGCCGCCGCGACCGCGTGGGACACGTACTGGGGCACCTGCCTGAACCTCGGTGACCCGTCGCTGTTCTGCTCCAACGACCCCGCTGCCCCGTCGCTGCCGACCGGCATCGCGTCGGGCCAGGGCAAGGTCACGCAGGACGGCGCGCCCGACGACCAGCGGATCGCGATCCCCGCCGACTCGCGCGGCTCGTTCCCCGACGGCGCGTACCAGGTCGTCGCGATCTCCAACCCGTACGGCCTCATCACCGAGGCGGGCACGACGAGCGGCAGCGTGGCCTGCACCCAGGTGCAGCTCGCCAACGCACCCGCGTACACCGGCTTCACCGCGACGCCCGTCGCCGCGGCGCCGGCCACGTGCTACGTCCCGCGGACGCTCCCTGCGGCCCTCAGCGGCCCGGGCGGGCGCGACCCGATGGCGAGCGCCGGGCCGACGACCCCGCCCTGCACGATCCTCGCGGCGAGCCTGCACTGCTGGGCGACGGTGCCGATGGCCGGCGCGAACACCCCGGCGGTCTCCAACACGAACGCGACGGCGGCCGCCACCATCGTCGGTACGGACCTCGTGCCGGTCCCGCAGGGCGCCGACTACCGCGCGAACCCGGCACCGCCCGCGGCGCCGCCGATCACGCCGCGCTCGACGCGCCGCCTGACCGTCTCAGCCTCCACCGCGCACGTCCGCACGGCACTGCGCAAGCGGTTCGGCCGCAACCTCAAGCGACTTCGTGTGTCTTGCCACGTGACGGCATCGACCAAGTCGACCTGCACGGTGCGTTGGAGCAAGAAGGGCGCGAGCTATCGCGGCAAGGTGTTCCTGCGACTGCGCACGGTGAAGGCTCGACTGCGTTGGCAGTACCGCGTGGACGTCACCAAGCGCAAGAGCGGGAGGACGCAGCACATCCGCTGGTCCTACAAGACCGGAGGGATCGCCTGAGCCCACCACAGCTCGCGGTTTGCGTACTTGGCATACCGGAAACAGGTGTTTCCTGGGAGGATGCCGCCCACGTGATGGACGCCGGGACCGCCACCGGCTTTGCAGGCAATTCAACTGTCGGAGAAACCCAGGGGGGATTCTCGTGCAACCACTGACCGGGCGAAGGCGTGCTCCGAGCCTCATAGGCGCGGCACTCGCGCTGGTGGTCCTCGCCTTCACCGCATCGACCGCATCGGCGACGGACCTCGTGCCCGGCGCCCCGCAGAACCCGACGGGCGGGTTCTTCGACGACCACTCCATCAGCGGCGACAACCACGCCGGCTGGGGCCCGAACGACGAGCCGCTCGCCGTCAGGTTCACCGCGAGCGTCGGCAACACCGGACCGGCGATCGCATTCTGCGGCACGCCCGCGGCCGCCGGCTGGATGGCCGCGACCCAGGGCGCCTGTGGCGCCGGCGGTCCGCAGTTCGGGTGGTTCCGCTACGTGAGCGCGAACCACTTCGGCCACAACCGCTGGCAGCTGCTGGACTTCCAGCGCTTCGCGCTCGTGAACGTCAATCCCGGCGGCACCGAGGTCATCTGGGACACGCGCTGGGGCTCCTGCGTGAACAACTCTGCGTTCTCCGACTGCTCGGCGGACCCGAACGCGCCGATCCTGAACACGATGGGCTTCCTGCCGGACGCACCGAAGGTGACCCAGGACGGCGCCGACGAGGACGAGCTCATCGCGATCCCCGCGTCGCTCGGCTACCGGCTTCCGCCCGGCAACTGGCAGATCCTCCACTGGGTCAACCCGTACGGCGCGATCGCCGGCGATCCGACGCCGAACAACGTGACGTGCACGCCGATCTCGCTGGCCTGGGCGCCGGACACCGCGCCCTCCGCCTCGCCGCTCATCATCGCGGCGCGCGCCTTCGGCGCGGGTGAGACGTGCCGGATCCCGCAGCCTCCGCCGGCCATCACCGGCCCGGCCGACCCGACCGACCCGCTGAAGTACGCGAAGGCCTACCCGGTCACGTGCCCGCCGACGGCAACCGGCCACTGCTGGACGACGCCGCCGACGGCGTGCTCGGCCGCGAGCCCGACCGCTCGTACGTTCACGTCCGGCGCGCTCGTGCCGGCGACGGACCCCTGCGCCGCGGGCGGTGGCGGCGGCGGGGCCGCGGGCGCGAGCCCGGTCCAGGGTCTGAGCAGACGCGCCGCGAACCTGCGGATCACCACGCGGCTCTCGAAGAGATACGCGTCGCAGGCGCTGCGCAAGGCGCTGAAGTTGAAGAAGACGCCGACGGGCGTGCGACGGACATGCAAGGTCACCGACCGCGTCAACGCGAAGTGCAGCGTGCGCTGGAGCGGGGGCGGCCAGAGCGTCCGTGGCACCGTCTGGATCCGGTTCGTCGTCGGCAGCAAGACGAACAACTGGACGTACCGCGTCGACGTGCGCCGGACGAAGAACGGCCACACGTCCCGCATCCGCCAGTCGTTCCGCACCGGCGGCCGACTGTCGTAGGACAAGCTCGCGGGGCGCGCCCACACGGCGCGCCCCGCGGTCGGTCCCAGGCGTGCGACGCTGCGCGCATGAGTGCACGCCATGACGCCCTGCGCGAGCTGACCGGCGCCGCGGTCGATCTGCTCGTGCGCTGGGAGGACATGTGGGGCCCGTACGAGCCCCACCCCGCGTCCGCCGCGGACATCGGGCGCCTCGCCGAGGCGTGGGGTGAGTACACGCAGCGGATGGACGCGATGATCCCGTTCTTCCATCCGCGCTACGCGGGGCAGATGATCAAGCCCCCGCACCCCGTCGCGGCCGCGGCCTACCACGCCGCGATGCTCGTGAACCCGAACAACCACGCGCTCGACGCCAGCCAGGCGACGAGCCCGATGGAGGTCGAGGTCGTCGAAGGGCTCGCGCGGATGTTCGGCCTCGAGCCCCCGTCGCTCGGGCACCTGACCTCGAGCGGGACGATCGCCAACCTCGAGGCGCTGTGGGTCGCCCGCGAGCTGCATCCGGGCAAGGCGATCGTGCACGCCTCCGACGCGCACTACACGCACGGCCGCATGTGTCAGGTGCTCGGCGTCGAGGCGCGCTCGGTGCCCGCGCTGCCCGACGGCCGCGCCGACCTCGACGCGATCGAGGCGCAGGTGCGGACGGGGGAGGTCGGCACCGTCGTCCTCACGGCGGGGACGACCGGCGTCGGCGCGGTGGACCCGATCCACGAGGCGCTCGCCTGGCGCGAACGCTACGGCGTGCGCATCCACGTCGACGCCGCCTACGGCGGGTTCTTCACGCTCCTGGCCGGCACCGGCCTGGTCCCCGAGGCACCGTTCCGCGCGATCGGGGACTGCGACTCGGTCGTCGTCGATCCGCACAAGCACGGGCTGCAGCCCTACGGCTGCGGCGCCGTGATCTTCGCCGACCCGGGCGTCGGGCGGTTCTACAAGCACGACTCGCCGTACACGTACTTCACGTCCGACGAGCTGCACCTGGGGGAGATCAGCCTCGAGTGCTCGCGGGCGGGCGCCGCGGCCGGCGCGCTGTGGATGACGCTGCAGGTGCTGCCGCTGGAGGCCGACGACGGCCTCGGTCCGATCCTGGCCGCGGGGCTGCGCGCGGCCGGCGCGCTCGCCGACCGGCTCGCGGCCGACGAGAGCTGGACGCTGCACCTGCGCCCGGAGCTCGACATCGTCACGTACGCCCCGCGCGGAGGCTCGCTGTCGGAGGTCGACGCCGCGTCGGAGCGCATGCTGCACGCCGCGATGAACGATCCCGACGACCCGTGGTTCCTGTCGACGCTGCGCGTGTCGGCGGATGCGTTCACCGCGCTGCACCCGAGTCATGCGCGCGACAGCGACGACGTCCGCGTGCTGCGCAGCGTCCTCATGAAGCCCGAGCACGAGCTCGCCGTCGACGCGCTGCACCGGCGCCTCGGGTCGCTCTGAGCTTGGCCGTCTACGTCGACCAGCCGGTGTGGGAGTGGCGCGGGCGGCGGTGGTGCCACCTGCTCGCCGACACCGACGAGGAGCTCCACGCGTTCGCCCGGGCGCTGGGGCTGAAGCGCGCGTGGTTCCAGCACCGCGACGAGATGCCGTGGAAGGACCACTACGACATCCCCGACGAGCTGCGCGCGGAGGCGATCCGCGCGGGCGCGGTGGAGGTCGACCTGCGCCACGTCGCCGCCCACGTGCGCTCCCGGCGCGAGAGGATGCGCGCATGAGCGACAACGCCGATCTCGTCGTCGTCGGCGCACGCGTCCACGGCACCCCCGGTGCGCAGGCCGTGGCGATCCGCGGGACCCGGATCGCCGCCGTCGGCACCGCGGCCGAGATCCGCGCCGTCGCGGATGCGCGCACCGAGGTGCTCGAGCTCCCGGGCGCGACGCTGCTGGCGGGGATGAACGACGCCCACATCCACCTCGGGCAGTGGGGCGCGAGCCGGCCCCCGCTCGCGCTGGACGTCTCGCCGCGCGAGGTCACGTCGATCGCGGACGTCGCCGGGCTCGTCCGCCGCGCCGCCGCGACGCAGCCGCCGGGGACCTGGATCCGCGGCTACGGGTGGGACCTCGGGTTCCTCGCCGAGTGCGTCGCCGATCCGCGCCGGCGGCTGAGCCGGGCGGATCTCGATGCCGCGGCGCCCGACCACCCCGTCGTCCTGTCGGACTTCTCGCTGCACGCGATCTGGGTGAACTCCAAGGCGCTGGAGATCGCGGGGGTGACCGCCGCGACGGCGACCCCGACCGGCGGGGACATCACACGCGACCCGCACGGCGAGCCCGAGGGCATCCTCTCCGAGTTCGCGGCGATGGGCCTCGTGCTGGCCCACGTCCCCGAGCTCACCCGCGAGGAGCGGCGCACCGCGATCGCCGCGGCGACGACCGAGTTGCACAGGCTCGGGACCACGTCGATCACCGACCCGGCGCTCGGCCCCGGCGGCGGAGGGATGCTCGGGACCGAGACGCTGCGCGCCTACGAGGACTTGGCCCGTGAGGGCGAGCTCGGCCTGCGGGTGTCCACCCTGCTGCTGTTCGGCGACGACGGCGTGGTGACGATCGACCACATGCGCGAGGGGCTGGCGACCTTCGAGGTCGACGCACCGGCCGGATCGCGCCTGCGCGTCGGCGGCATCAAGATCTTCGCGGACGGCATCCCGCCGCTGCACACGGCGTGGCTCGGCCGTCCCTACGCCGACGTGCCGTCACGCGGCAGCCTCGTGATCCCGGGCGACGACGACGCCGCGCGCGTTGCCGAGCTCGGAGAGCTTGTGCGCCTCGCCCATGAGGCCGGCCACCAGGTCGGCATCCATGCGACGGGCGACGCCGCGATCGACGCGACCGTCGACGCCTTCGCCGCCGCGGTGCAGCGCCACCCCCGCCAGGACACCCGCCACTACGTCATCCACGCCGATCTCACGTACGAGCAGTCGCTGCGCACGATGGGCCGCCACGCGTTCGGCGCGAGCTCGCAGCCGTCGATCAAGACGGCCGCGGCGCACCTGTCCGCCCTCCTGCTCGGCGAGGAGCGCGCGTCGTACCAGTGGCCGTACCGCTCGATGCTCGACGCGGGCGTCCCGCTCGTGTTCTCCAGCGACGCGCCGGTCGTGTGGCCGGACTGGCGCCAGGGCGTCGCGGCCGCCGTCCTGCGGACGTCGGCCGCCGACGGCAACGTCTACGGGCCGGAGGAGCGCATCACGGTCGAGGAGGCGATCGCGGCCTACACGACCGGCGGCGCCTGGCAGGACTTCGCGGAGGCGGAGAAGGGGACGATCGAGGTGGGCAAGCTCGCGGATCTGTGCGTGCTGGGCGGCGACCCGTTCACCGGCGATCCCGCGGAGATCCCGGAGATGCCGATCCTCGCGACGGTGCTCGACGGCGAGCCCGTGTACGTCGCCTAGGGCCGCCGCGCCATCGCGGACGGGCGCGGCGGCCCCAGCAGCAGTCCCTAGGCGGCGAGCGCTCGTGCTCGCCGGCGCTCCTGACGCGCGCGCAGGCGCAGGACCTCGACGGTGTCGGCGGAGCGCCGGAACGGGTCGGCGATCGCGCGGCCGTCCGTGACCGAGATCGCGGCCATGACGGCGCCGTCGAGCTGCGCGACGAGGACGTCGCCCGACAGCGGAAGCGAGCTGTCGATGATGGCGAGCGCGTTGAGCGCCTGGTCGTCCTCGGTGGTGGCGCGGCGGATGGTGAGCAGGGACATGATGGGAACGAATCTCCCGCCCCACCGCCGGCCCGGCCTGCGTGCTGTCAGGCGTCGGGAGGTGCGGCTGGCCGCACCCGTGCGGGCACCGGCGCCACCGGGATCACGTTGCGCGGTCGCAACGTCCCCAGCGCGTCGACCGTCAGGACGATGAGCGCGATCCAGACGAGCACGAACCCGGCGACCCGCCCCGCCGGCATCGCCTCGCCGTAGATCGCGACGCCGATGACGAAGTGCATCGTCGGGGCGATGTACTGCATGAGGCCGATCGTGCTGAGCGGGATGCGGATCGCCGCCGCGCCGAACAGGATGAGCGGCACGGCCGTCACGACGCCCCCGGCCATGAGCAGCATCGAGTGGCCGAGGTCGTCCGCCGTGAACGTCGCGGTGCCCTTCAGACCCGCGACCACGATGTAGGCGAGCGCGGGGACCACGAGGATCGCGGTCTCCACGAACAGGCTCTGCGTGCCGTCGAGGCCCACCTGCTTCTTCACGAGGCCGTACGTCCCGAAGGAGCAGGCCAGGATGAGCGCGATCCACGGCGGCTTGCCGTACTCGACCGTGAGCACCACCACGGCGAGCAGGCCGATGAGCACCGCGACCCGCTGGCGCGGGCGCAGGTGCTCGTGCAGCACTACGAGCCCGAGCGCGACGCTCACGAGCGGGTTGATGTAGTAGCCCAGCGCGCTGTCGACGACGTGGTCGTTGTTGACCGCGTAGATGAACACGCCCCAGTTGACGGTGATGAGCGCCGCCGCCGCCCCGAGCTGCAGGAACCGGCGCCGGCCGACCGTGCGCAGCCAGCGGAATCCGACCGTGAACACGAGCACCACGACGAGGAACGCGAGCGACCAGAGGATCCGGTGGGCCAGGATCTCGGGCGCCCCCGCCGGCTCGACGAGCGGCCAGAAGAGGGGGAACAGGCCCCAGATGACGTAGCTGACCAGTCCGGCGATCACGCCGATTCGATGCTGGGACATGCATCTCAAACGTAGACGGTCCCTGCCGACTACCCAGAGGGATGAGGCTTCGACTGCCCGTTTGGACCCCCCTCCTGCTCGTCGCACTGCTCGTCGCCGCGTGGCCCATCGCGGCCCTCGCGTCCGGCGGCGGCCCGAAGCCGGAGTGGGTGCACTCCGACGAGGGCGACCCCGTCCCCAACGGCGATCCCGTCAACGCCGCCGCCGACGACGTCGCGGCCGAGCTGGCCCAGGCCGGCGTGACGAGCGTCGGCCTCGAGACCGCGCCGTGGCGCGGCACCGAGCGCGCGACCGACAACCCCGCCTCCACCTCCAGCGGCTCGAAGATCAAGCTCGTCTACGCGTACGCCGCCGACCAGCCCGACCGCTTCGCGCAGTACGCGAGCATCATCCAGACCGACGCCAAGGCGATCGCCGAGACGGTCGCCGCGACCTCCGGCGGCACGAAGACGCTGCGCTTCGACACCGGCACCGACGGCGGCGCCGGCTACGTCGACATCGCCAGCGTCCGCCTTCCGCAGGTCGCCGCCGTCTACCAGGGCATGACCGCCGCCAGCCGCTCGGCCGCCATCAAGGCCGCCGTCGGCGCCACCGTCCGCGTCAACGGCGTCGCGCACTACGCGGTCTACGCCGACGGCCTCTACGGCGGCGACTGGGTCTCCGGCATCGCCGAGATGTACGTCGACGAGCGCAAGAGCGCCTCGAACAACAACAACCGCGACGGCCTCTGGGCGATGGTGTGGGGCGACGGCAGCGCGACGTTCTCCTCGAGCCACCGCACGACGCTGCTGCACGAGATCACGCACACGCTCGGCGGCGTCCAGCGCAACGCGCCGCACGGCACCACGAACGGCCACTGCTCCGATCGCCTCGACGTCATGTGCTACGACGACGGCGGCATGAAGGCGGGCCAGACGCTGACGCAGAGCTGCGGCTCGGTCCAGTACGACTGCAACTCCGACGACTACTTCAACGCCGCCCCGGCCGCGGGCAGCTACCTGGCGACGAACTGGAACGTCTACGACTCGAGCTTCCTCTGCTCGCCGTCCGCGTGCGTCTCCGGCGGCCCCACGAACGTCGCGCCCGAGGCGCCGATCGACGAGTCCGGCTACACGAGCACGGAGCCGGCGACGACCGACACGGGCGCGGCCGCGACCGACTCGAGCGTCACCGGCACCGGCACGGCGCCGAAGAAGCTCAGCCGCGCCGACCGCGCCGTCGCCGCGTTCATCGCCGCCGGCCGCCGTGCGCTGGCCCGGGGCGTGCCGGCCAAGCTCAGCCTCCCCTTCTCCGCGCCCGGCACCGGCCGCCTGCGCGTCTCCCTGTCCGTCGGATCGCGCCGCGCCGCCTCGGCGAACAAGCGCCTGCGCGCCGGTCGCTCGCGGATCGTCCTGCGCGTCGACCGCCATGCCCGGCGCAGCTTCGCCAAGGGCACGAACGCCTCCTTCGCGGTGACGTTCTCGCCGGCGAGCGGCCGCGGCGCCTCCGCGCGGGCCGCGGTGTCCTCAAGGCGCTAGCGCCGCCTGTAGAGTCCCGCGCCCTCATGGGCTACGGGACGCTGCGCTACAACGTGGCCGACACGGGTGTGGCGAGGATCGAGCTCGATCGGCCTGAGACCCGCAACGCACTCTCCGACGCGGTTCTCGACGACCTCCTCGGAGCGCTCGGCGACGCGCGCGACGACGACGCCGTGCGCTGCGTGGTCATCGCGTCGACGCACCCGACGACCTTCTCGGCCGGCGGCGACCTCACGGAGTTCGCCGCTCCCGCGCCGCTCGTCCTCAAGTACCAGGGGCTCGACCGCTTCCCGCGCCTGTTCCGGCTCCTCGGCGAGCTGGGCAAGCCCTCGATCTGCGCCGCCGGCGGGCACGTGCTCGCGGGCGCGCTCGGCCTCGCGCTGGCCTGCGACCTCGTCGTCGCGAGCGAGGAGGCGACGTTCGGCACGCCGGAGATCCACGTCGGCCTCTTCCCGTTCATGGTCAGCGCGCTCGCCTACCGCAACCTGCCGCGCAAGAAGGTCAACGAGCTCATGCTGCTCGGCGAGCGCATCGACGCGGCGGAGGCGCTGCGCCTCGGGCTCGTGAACAAGGTCGTCCCCGCCGCGGAGCTCGACGCGGCCGTCGACGACTGGGCGGGGCGGCTGGCGTCGAAGTCGCCGGTCCTCCTGCGGCTGGGGAAGGACGCGATGTACCGCCAGATGGACCTCGGCT
The DNA here is from genome assembly GCA_963757125.1 of uncultured Solirubrobacterales bacterium. Lineage (GTDB taxonomy): Bacteria > Actinomycetota > Thermoleophilia > Solirubrobacterales > Solirubrobacteraceae > CAVVSD01. Next base: position 251,977 of record CAVWQP010000003.1, read on the forward strand.
TCGCCGAGGCGCTGGACCTGCTGCAGCACTCGCTGTCGCTCGCGTTCGCGACCGAGGACATCCAGGAGGGCGTGCGCGCGTTCTTCGAGAAGCGCGAGGCGACGTGGACGGGCCGCTGACCCCGGTCGCGCTCCTCTGCCGCACCTCCGACCGCGGGCCGGAGGGCGCCGAGGGGGCGGCCGAGCTCGGGAAGCTCCTCGGCGCCCGGGCCATCGGCTCGGCCGGCGAGTTCCGCGACGGCCGCTACGACGAGGATCTGCGCGACGCCCGCGGCTGCCTGCTGGAGGCCGGCGGCCAGGTCGACGACGCGCTCGTCGACGGGCGTCGCCCGTTCCTGCTCGCCGGGGACTGCTCGGTCGCGCTGACGACGCTGCCGACCGTGCTGCGCCACCGGCCGGACGCGCGCATCCTGTGGCTCGACGCGCACGGGGACTTCCACAGCCCGGACACCACGATGAGCGGCTACCTGGGCGGCATGTGCCTGGCGGGCGCCTGCGGCGTGTGGGACCCCGGGCTCGGCCACGACCCGATCGACCCCGCGCGCGTCGTGCAATGGGGCGTGCGCGAGCTCGAGGGCGGCGAGCGGGTCCTCCTGACGACGCGCGGCGTGCACACGATCACCGACCTCGCGCCGCTCGACGGCATGGAGGTCTTCCTCCACGTCGACCTGGACGTGCTCGACCCGGCCGACATGCCCGCGCGGTTCCCCGTCGCCGGCGGCGCGAGCCCGGAGAAGCTGCGCGACCTGCTGACCGAGGTCGCGGGCAGATGCGCGGTCATCGGGGCGGAGATCACGTCGATCGCGCCCGCGCACGGGACGCTCGCCCGGCAGGTCCTCGACCCGCTCCTCTAGACGCGGCGCAGCTTCGCGTCCTGCAGCGCGGCCCGTGCGGCGGCGTCGCCGGGCACGCCGTGCACGGCCCCGCCGGGGAACGTCGACGCGCTGCCCAGGTACAGGCCACGGAGTGGGGTGCGGTAGGGGGAGAGGGAGGGGACGGGCCGGAACACGAGCTGGTCGAGCTCGTAGCTGCCGCCGCCGACGTCGCCGTGCTCGAGGTTGTCGTTGCGGGCCTGCAGGTCGCCCGGGTCCATGGTGTGGCGGGCGAGGATCAGGTCGCGGAAGCCGGGGGCGAAGCGCTCGACCTGCGCCTCGATGCGCGACGTGAAGGGCTCGAGCTCCCGCGCCCAGTCCACGCCGCGCGGGACGTGGGTGTAGGCCCACGCCGTCCCCTTGCCGGCGGGCGCACGGGTCGGGTCGGCGACGGACTGCTGCCCGAAGAGCAGGAACGGCTGCTCGGGCAGGCGCCCGGCGTCGGACGCCGCGAGGGCCTCGGTGATCTCGCCCGCCGTGCCGCCGATGTGGACGGTGCCGGCGGTCCGGGGGAGGGTCGCCGCCCAGGGGACGGGGCCGTCGAGCGCCCAGTCGACCTTCACGGTCGACGGCCCGTAGCGGAACGCCAGGAGCCGGCGGACGTAGGCGTCGGGCAGCACGTCCTGCGCGAGCGCGAGCAGCCCGCGCGGCGTGGTGTCGCAGACGACGATCCGCGCCTGCACGACGTCGCCCTCGTCCGTGCGCACGCCGCTGACGCGGTTGCGCTCCGTGAGGACCTGCGCGACGCGCGTGCCCGTCCTCGCCTCGCCGCCCTCCGCGCGCAGCACGCCCACGAGCGCGTCCGCGAGCCGTCCCGCGCCGCCCTCCGGGCTCGGCCAGCCGACCGCGTGGCCGAGGATCTTGAGGTAGACGCCGGAGATCGCGCTGCCGGCGTTCGCCGGGCGGGACGTCGCCGTGCATCGCCGAGCCGTAGAGCCAGCCGCGCGCACCCGGGTCCGTGAACAGCCGCTCGCCGAGCGCGTGCGCGGAGCTGAGCAGGATCTGGACGAAGTCCAGCGTGCCGCCGAGCTTGAGCGCGGCGAGCAGCCGCGCCGGACCGGTCAACGGCGGGAAGCCGGACAGCATCGTCGCGCGCAGCGCCTCGTAGTGCTCCACGTACGGGCCGGCCAGCTCGCGCCACGCGGCACCGTCGCCGGGGTGGACGGCGTCGAGGGTCGCGGCGGTCGCGTCGACGTCGCGCATGAGCGCGATCGCGCGGCCGCCGTCCAGCGGATGGGCCATCGGGATCTCGGGCTGCACCCAGCGCAGCCCGTGGCGCTCGAGCGGCAGCTTCGCGAACACCGGCGACGCCGCGCCCGCGGGGTAGACGGAGGAGAAGACGTCGTGGTGGAAGCCGGGGAGCGTGAGCTCCTCCGTCGCGACCGCGCCGCCGAGGCGGCCCTGGGCCTCGAGCACGAGCACGGACCGGCCGCCCCGGGCGAGCGCGATGGCGGCGCTCAGCCCGTTGGGGCCACCGCCGACGACGACGGCGTCGACCTTCGCGCTGGTCATGCCGCCTCGCCGGACTGCGTCGCGATCTGATGGAGCATCGACGTCGCCGCGTCGCCCTCGCCCCAGAAGCGGGCCTGCATGTCGCGGCCGACGCGCCGGTAGGCCTGGTCGAGGGGGAAAGGCATCTCGTCCCATGTACCCGCGGCGCGCAGCCACGGCGCGCCCTCGTGCTCGTAGAGGACGAGCCGGTTGCGCGCCGCGCCCATGAAGTGGCCCTCGTGCGTCGTGAGGTCGAAGCCCGCCAGCGGCGTCGCCCCGTCCGGCACGACGACCGGCTCGTCGCGGCCGATGCGGACCATCGCCTCGTTCAGCGTGTCGACCCACTCGCGCAGCCCGGCGGGGTCGTCGGCGGTCTCGAGGCGCGTGATGGTCACGTAGCCGCGGGTGTAGGCGGGGAAGCGGGGCGCGAACGGGGTCATGATCTCGATCTCGAAGGTCTGCCCGGCGAGGCCGCCCCGCCGCAGCGGGGTGAAGCGGCCGAGCTCGGTCGCGAATCCGGGCCACACCTCGGGGCGCGTGAGCAGGGCGACGACGCCCGCGGCCGACGCGGCGCGGACCGGCGCGTACGTGTGCCACACCTGGTCGGACGGCGCGAGGACGGGCGGCGTGAGCGGCCCGACGCGGGCAGCCCGCAACCGGACGGTGGGATCGTGCGCCTCGCGGTCGGCCCGGGTGCGGAAGGCGATCCCCCAGCCCCGGCGCGCGGGGTCGGCCTCGGCGTCCGCGAACCAGTCGCCGAGCAGCCGCTCGGCGCCGGCGAGCAGGCCCGCGCGGTCCAGCGTGCCCCGCGGCGCGCCCTCGGCGTCCCTCAGGCGCAGGCGCCCGAAGGCGCGGTGGAAGGGGAGGGCGTCCAGCGCGCCGAGCCGGCGGCGCCCGTGCCCGTCCCAGTACGTCGTGAGGATCGTGAGCGCCAGGCGCAGGTCGCTCGGGTCGCGCAGGTGCTCCGGGCGCTGATGGTGCGTCGCGTTGAGGAAGTCCGTGACCCAGCCCGCGGCGTCGGGACGTGCGATGGACGAGCCGAGCATCCGCAGGAAGGGCGCCTGGTCGCGGGCGTGGCGTGCGGCCACGGCTGCGAGGGCCGTTGCGGCGACGACGGGGACGGTGCGCATGGGGTCACCTCATCACACGCGGTCGCGCACGAAGAACAGCTGCTGCGCGCCCCAGGCGATGCGCTCGCCCTCGTTGCGGAACCCGAGCTTGCCCAGCACGTGCAGGGACGCGGTGTTCTCGGCCTTCGCCACGGCGACGACGCGCTGGACGCCGAGCGAGTCGAACGCGGCCTGCAGGATCGCCGCCGCCGCCTCGGTCGCGAAGCCCCTGCCCCACCACGGCGTCCCGAACGCGTAGCCGAGCTCGATGTCGGGGCCGGTCCCGTTCATCGGGTACAGCCCGGCCTCGCCGATCACCTCGCCGGTCTCCTCGAGCACGACCGCCCAGAACGAGTAGCCCGCCGCACGCTGGTGGTCGACGTAGCCGGCGATCCCCTGGCGGGTGCGCTCGAGGCTGTGCGGCCCGCCGATGAAGTGCATGGCGGCGGCGTCCGCGTACAGCGCGGCGTGGATGGCGGGGACGTCGTCGAGCGTGAACGCCCGGATGGTCAGTCGCTCCGTACGGATCGGCAGCACATGCGCATGTTCGCGAACTCGCGCGAAGTACCATCCGGCTGTGGGTGACTGGCGAGTCAATCAACCGGTGGCGTGATGGCTGCCGCGGACCGTCGGCGGCAGATCCTGGACGCGGCGGTGCGGGTGTTCGCGCGCCAGGGCTTCCACACCTGTCGCGTCGCCGACATCGCCGACGAGGCCGGCGTCGCATACGGCCTCGTCTACCACTACTTCCGCTCGAAGGAGGAGGTCCTGGACACGCTCTTCACCGAGCGCTGGGACATCCTGCTGCAGGTCATCCGCGACACCGACGCCGAGGACTGGCCGCCACGCGACAAGCTGCGTGCGATCGCTGCCTTCATCCTCGACTCCTACCGTCATGACCCTGACCTGATGAAGGTCATCGTGGTCGAGGTCACCCGCGCGGCCAACTCCTTCGGATTGACCCATGGGGAGAGGATCCGCGAGGCCTACGCGCTCATGGGCGACGTCGTGGCGAAGGCCCAGGAGGACGGCGCGTTCCGCGCCGACGTCACGCCCCGCTTCGCCGCGCAGGCCTTCTACGGGATCATCGAACAGGTCCTCACCGGTTGGATCTTCGAGCCGGCGCCGATCCCCGTGGAGGAGATCGAGGAGGCGAAGGATCTCGTCGTCGCGGCGATCGTGGACGGGCTCGCGGCCCCCGCATCCACCCGGGCAGTCTGATTGGATATCGGGCGCTCATGGACAACGATGTCGTCAAGCGCCTCGTGTGGGCCGGTCTCCTCGCAGGGATCGGCGCCCTCGCCTCCGTTCTGACCACGCGCGTCGCCGCGCTGGTTTGGCGTCGCCTCTACGGGGAAGACCCGCCCGAGTGAGCGACGACGCCCGCAGCGGTTCCGGCCCGGTCTCACCGCAGCCAGCGGTGGCCGCCGCGATCCCCGTTCCGGAGCCCACCCCCGTCATCGCCTCCTCCGACGCCACCGCCAAGAACCCACCCGGTACGGCAGCGGTGATCGGCCCGGCCGACCGGCCGGAGATCGCGGTCGGCGCTGCGTTCGCGGGCGGCTTCGTGGTGGCGTTCATCCTCAAGAAGATCACGAACTGATGGCCACCCAGATCCCACCCCCTCCGCCGACGCCGCCCCGCGAGGGCGTCGGCCCCGCGGTGCAGGAGATCAGCTTCCGCGCGCAGCAGCTCGTCCGCGAGGAGATCGAGCTCGCCAAGGCCGAGGTCACCGTCAAGGCGATGAAGCTCGCCAAGGGCGCCGCGGTCGGCGCCGCCGGCGGCATCTTCGCCGTGGTCGCGCTCCTGTTCTTCCTCCACGGCCTCGCCTTCGGGTTCTCCGACTGGCTCGGCGTGGCGGTGTGGGTCGGCTACTGGATCACCGCGGCGCTGCTCTTCCTGCTCGCGGCGGTGGCGGCGTTCATCGCATCCCGCCTGTTCAAGGCAGGCTCGCCTCCGAAGCCGCAGATGGCGATGGACGAGGCGCAGCGGATCAAGCAGACGGTGGACGAGGCCCGCAGCTGATGTCCGCGGCCAGGACACCCGAGGAGATCCGCGCCTCCGTCGAGGCAAATCGCCGTGAGCTCGGCCTCGCGATCGAGCGCCTCCAGGGCGAGGTCGCCGAGCTGACGAACTGGCGCAAGCAGCTCGCCGAGCACCAGAAGCAGGTGCTCATCGGCGCGGCGGTCGCCGGCTTCCTCATCGGGGGCGGCATCGCCGGTGTCACCGGCATCTTCCGCCGCCGACGCTGACTCCACCAGCCCCCAGAGCGGTGCGCGACAACCGCTACGACTACGGCTTCGTCATCCGCACGGTGCTCGTCGTCGTGGGCGTCGTGCTGCTGCTGTACCTGATCTACCTCGTCCGCAAGCCGCTGCTGTGGGTGTTCGTGGCGCTGTTCCTCGCCGTCGCGCTGTCCCAGCCGGTCAACTTCCTGCAGCGCTGGATGCGGCGCGGGATGGCGATCGCGGCGGTCTACCTGGCGCTGATCCTCGTGCCGGTGGCGATGGGCGTCCTGATCGTCCCGCCGATCGTCACGCAGATGACGAACCTGGTGAACGACCTGCCGAGCTACGCGCAGGACCTCCAGGACTTCGCGAACAAGAACCCGACGCTGCGCAAGCTCGAGCGCGACTACCAGATCACCCAGCAGCTCGAGGACCAGGCGCGCGCGCTGCCGAGCAAGGCAGGCGACGCGGCCGGGCTGCTCCAGGACGCCGGCCTCACGATCGTCAACTCGGTCTTCGCGGTGGTGACGATCCTGGTCCTCACCGCGTTCATGCTCGGAAGCGGGCACATCTGGGTGGACAAGATCATCTCGCTGCAGCCCGAGGACCGTGCGAAACGCATGCGCAGGGTGGCCGAGCACTCGTCGGCGGCGGTGGGCGGCTACGTCGGTGGTGTCTTCCTGCAGGCGACGACCGCCGGGATCCTCGCCTACGTGGTGCTGAGCATCCTGGACGTGCCGTTCAAGGCGCCGCTCGCACTCATCATCTTCCTGCTCGACCTCGTCCCGCTCGTCGGCGCGACGATCGGCGCGGTCATCGTCGGGATCATCACGCTGTTCAAGGACTTCCCGACGGCCACGATCATCTGGGCGGTCTGGGCGATCGTCTACCAGCAGATCGAGAACAACGTCATCCAGCCGCGCATCCAGCAGCGGGCGGTGAACGTCCACCCGCTCGGGGTGCTCGTCTCCGTCCTCTTCGGCGCCGCGCTGCTCGGGATCCTCGGCGCCCTCGTCGCGATCCCGGTCGCCGCGACGCTGCAGATCGTCGTGCGCGAGTGGTGGGGCTGGCGGGCCGACCAGCAGCTCACGGCGGAGCCGGGCGAGGCGACCCGGCTGGCCGACCACGAACAGGTCTCGACGGGCGACGACCCCGAGGCCGAGCCCCCGCCGCCGCTGCCGCCGGGCCCGACCCCGCCCGCCTAGATGCCGACCCTCGCCGACGAGCTCATGCTGCTGGCCATCACCGAGAAGGGCAGCGTCTCGACGAGCACGTGGCTGCGCCTCGACAACGGCGTCGCCGGCGCGCATCTCATGGACCTGGCGCTGGCCGAGCGCGTGCGTCTCGAGAACGAGGTGCTCGTGGTCGCCGACGCCCGGCCGACCGGCGACGGCCCGCTCGACGCGACGCTCTCCGAGATCGCCGGCGACGAGCCCCGCTCGCCGAAGGACTGGATCGGGCGGCTCGCGAAGGCCGAGCCCCACAAGGCCGTCGTCGCGAGCCTGCGCGACCAGGGCGTGCTGCGCGAGGAGCGCAGCAAGGTCCTCGGGATCTTCAACCGCTCACGCGACGTCGAGGCCGATCCGGAGCCCGAGCGCGAGGTCCGGGCGCGCCTGCGCGCCGCGCTCGTGGAGGGCGGCGCGCTCGATGCGCGGACGGCGGCGCTGGCGTCGCTCGTGTCCGCGACCGAGCTGGTCGGCGAGGTCTTCCCCGACAAGGAGGACCGCAAGGCGGCGAAGCGCCGGCTCGAGGAGCTGAAGGAGGGCGACGAGCTGCGCGAGGCGCTCGGCGCCGTCAATCAGGCTGCGGTCGAGGCGATGCTCCTCGCGGTGACGCTCATGGTCTCGGTCACCGCGACGACCAGCGCCGCGGCGATCGTCAACAACTGAGTGGCCTGAGGTCGGAAGTTCGCCGGCATCCGCCGGCGCCGTTATCGCGTCTGCCGGCTGCAACCGACCTTCCGACTCAGACCACTAGGCCTCGAGCTCGGCCCGGCGGCGGCGCGCCAGCGCCTCGCGCTCGCGCAGCTCGGACTCCAGCTCCCCGAGCGCCGCCTGGCGCCGTTCGACGAGCTCGAGCTGCGTCGCGATGTGCCCGAGCGCCGCGTCCACGATCCGCAGCCGGGCCGCCGGGTCCTCGGTGCCGTGCCACTCGCGGCGCAGCGCCTCGCGGGCGTCCTCCGCCTCGACGACGCGCTGCAGGTCCTCGAGGGAGAGCCCGAGGAGGTCGCGCAGCCGGAGGATGTGCTCCAGCCGCTCGACGTCGTCCTCGGTGTAGGAGCGATGGCGCCCGTGGTCGCGCTCCTCCCCGCCGCCGAGGAGCCCGATCTCCTCGTAGTAGCGGATCGTGCGCGCGGTCGTCCCCACGCGCTCGGCGAGCTCGCCGATGCGCAGGGGCCGCGATGGGGACTCCGCCGGCGTCATGCGTGCTCGGGGGCTCTGTGGGGCGGGCGCATGAGGGACACGATGGCACCCAGCACCGACACACCCGCGAGCACCCACAGCGCGGTGTGCATGTTGTGGATGAACGGATCGAGCGCGGAGGCGGCCAGCCCGGACGTCACGCCGGAGAAGATGGCGAACAGCACGTCCTTCGGGATCGCCGCGGTGATGATCGCCATGACGAACGCGATCGAGACGACCGCGCCGGTGTTCTGCAGCAGCGTCCGGGCGCCGGCGGCGATGCCGCGGCGGTTGGCGGGCACCTCGCCCATCATCGCCGCGGTGTTCGGGCTGTTGAAGAGGCCAGAGCCGACGCCGACGATGAAGAGCAGCGCGCCGCCGACCCAGTACGCGGTGCCGACGTCGAGGATCGTCATGCCGGCCAGGCCGACCGCGGTGACGAGCATCCCGGACGCCGCGAGCGCCCGCGAGCCGCGCCGGTCGGCGGCGATGCCCGCCAGCGGCGAGGAGATGAGCATCCCGAGCGCGAGCGGCGCCAGCTTGATGCCCGCCTCGATCGGGTCGTCGCCCTGTGCCCCCTGGTAGTAGAAGACGAAGACGAACATGAGGGCGAAACGCGACAGGCCGTTGAGGAACGCGGCCGCGGTCGCGGTGGCGAACAGCCGGTTGCGGAAGATGGTCAGATCGAGCATCGGCGCGCGGCCCCGGCTCTCGATGAGCACGAAGAGCGGCAGCAGCACGATGCCCACGACGAGCCCGCCGATGACGAGCGGGTCGCTCCAGCCCTCCAGGCCGCCGCGGGAGATCCCGAAGACGAGACCCGTGAGCCCGATGACGAACGTCACCGTGCCGAGGATGTCGAAGCCGCGGACGCTGTCGGGCTTGGCCAGCTCGTGGAGGATGCCGCCGGCCCAGAGGCAGCCGAGCGCGGCGAACGGGACGTTGAACCAGAAGACCCAGTGCCAGGACAGCAGGATGAGCGCGCCGCCGAGCACCGGCCCGATGACGAGGCCCACCGCGGCGACCATCGTGTTCGTGCCCATGGCGAGCCCGAGCTGCTCGCGCGGGAAGGCGTCGGTGACGAGCGCGGAGGAGTTCGCGAAGAGGAAGGCGGCGCCGACGCCCTGGATCACGCGCCACACGATGAGCTCCGTGCCCGTGGCGGCGAAGCCTGCACCGAGCGAGGCGAGGCCGAAGAGGGCGAAACCGCCGACGTAGGCCTTCTTGCGGCCGAAGAGGTCCGACAGTCGTCCCGCGCTCAGCACGAGCACGGTGGAGGCGATCATGTAGGCGAGGATCACCCAGACGAGCGTGAGCAGGCTGGTGCCCAGTGCTCGCTCCAGATCGGGCAGGGCGATGATGAGCGTTCCCGAGTTGATCGTCGCGAGGAGCATGCCCAGCGACGTGCACGACAGCGCCCACCATTTGTAGTTCGGATGGTCGGCGGAGACGCCGACCCGGCGTGTTCTGGGAAAGGTGGTCGTGGCAGTCACGCACTTGATTCTAACGTAAGCGTCAGATTGCGAGCGTGAGCTGCGTCTCCTCCGGCGGATCCTCGTCGGCGTCCAGGCAGTCCGGCGCGTCGTAGGTGGCCGCGTTGACGCGCGTGGACGCGCGCTGCACGTGGGTGAGCTCGTCCGGGAGCGGCCCGAGCAGCGGCATGACGGCGGCGGCGTCGAGCGCCGGGTCCAGCCACGCGGCGCGCTCCTCCGGCCCCGCGAGGACGACCGGCATGCGGTCGTGGATCCCGCCGCCGACGCGGTTGGCCGGGCCGGTGATGATCGTGCAGCTGCCGATCCGCTCGCCGTCCGGCGACTTCCACGTGCTGCGCAGGCCGGCGAACGCGAAGGGCCGGTGGTCGGGCAGCGAGAAGTGCATCGGCTTGCGCGGCTGCTTGGGGTCCTCGGCCTTGAGCCACTCGTACCAGCCGTCGGCGGGCACGAGGCAGCGGCTGCGCGCGTCCTCGACGAGCCCGCGGAACGACGGGCGCTCGGTGAGCGACTCCATCCGCGCGTTGATGCGCAGCGGCTCCTTCTTCGGATCCTTGGACCAGTAGGGGATCAGGCCCCAGCGAAGGACCTTCGCGCGCGGGGTGGGCGGGTCCTCTTCCCCCGAGGCGATCGCGAGCACGGGCTGCGTCGGGGCGACGTTGTAGCGCTCCACGATGGGCTCGGAGGACTCCGGCACGTTCACGGCATCGAGGTCGAGTCCGGCGAGGAGCTGGGAGAGCGTCGGGGTGATCGTGTACCTGCCGCACATGCGATCGAGTCTAGGTACGGTGCCCGGCTGGTGAGCGCTCGCAGCGGTGGCCCTCTGGAGCAGCTCGCACTGATGCTGCATGCGACAGCGATGCTTCGACACGGCGCTCGTCACCCGCTAGCGCCTCACCAGAATGGTGCGGGTAACCATCTAGAGGTCCACGACGACGAGCTTCGGCTCGCGCGCCTGCAGCGCCTCGCACAGCACCCGGCGGTGGCACTCCGCCGGATCCTCCTCGAGGCACAGCAGCGCGGTGCGGGGGCCGTCGCGCAGCTCGTCCAGCAACCGGTCCAGCTCGTGCGGCGCGTGCTCCTCCATGTGGGCCCGGAACGCGATGCGACCCTCCGCGACCCGGCGGTTCTTGAACAGCCACCGGATGTCCGGCGGCGTGCCCAGCCCTCGGCGCGACTCGTACGCGATGCGGTGGTCGCCGAGCATCTCGCCCAGCCGCGTCTTGGACATCCCGGCGCGCCGCGACTGCGGGCGGTAGCGGACGTCGAGCACGCGCTCGACGCGCGCCTCCTCGAGCTCGGCCGCGAGCGCGGGCGGCAGGAGGTGCTCGTAGCCGATGGTCCAGATCGTCGTCATGCGCGGACGAGGTCGCGTGCGACGCCGCCGACGCCCAGCAGGCCGGGTCCGACGTGCGCGCCGATGACCGGCCCGACCTCGCTGACGAACAGCGGCTCGGTCCCGAACAGCGCGCGGCCGCGGTCCGCGAGCCGCTCCGCCTGCTCCTCGGCGCGGATGTGCTGGATCGCCCAGCCGTCGCGGCCGGCCTCCTGCAGCGCCTCCATGTACTCGGTCATCCGCTCGAAGGCGCGGCCCGCCGTGCGGACGCGCTCGATCGGCGTGATCTCGCGCTCGAGCGCCAGGATCGGCTTGATCTTCAGCGCGCCGCCGATCCAGCTCTGCGCGCGCGCCGACCCGGCCGCCGCGCCGCAGGTACTCCAGCGTGTCGACGCAGAACCACATCCGCAGGCCCTCGCGGGCGCGGCGGGCCGCCTCGGCGACCTCCTCCCGGGAAGCACCGTCCGAGGCGGCACGCGCCGCCGCGAGCACCGCGAGGCCGAGGCCTCCGCAGCCCGTTTCGGAGTCGAGGACCTCGATCCTCTCCGGCGCCGCCGTCGCGGCCCGCGCCTGCTGGGCGGAGGCCATGGTCCCGGACAGCCCGGCCGAGAGGTGGATCGACACGATGTCGCGGCCCTCGGCGAGCAGCGGCTCGTAGACGGCCAGCACGTCGCCGACGGACGGCTGGGACGTGGCGGGCACCGTCGCGGCGGTGCGCAGCTCGTCGTAGAAGGCGCCGAGGTCGGTGATCTCGGACTCGCGCCGCAGGCCGCCGTCCCAGCCCACGTACAGCGACACCTCGCGGACGCCGAGGTCCGCGAGGAGCGCAGGAGGCAGGTAGTGGGTCGTGTCGGTGACGACCGCGACGGCCATCGCCGGGACCCCAGCCAGACGGCTAGCTCAGGCGGTTCTCGATGCCCAGCGGCGCGGGCGCGGGGTCGGCGCCGGCCGGCGCCTCCGCGGGGACCCGCTCCGGCGCCTGGACGCCGAGCACCTCGGCCAGCTCGCCAGAGGCGTACAGCTCGGCCACGATGTCAGCGCCGCCGACCAGCTCGCCCTTCACGAAGAGCTGCGGGATCGTCGGCCAGTTCGAGAGCGCGGAGAGCTCCTGGCGGATGCGCGGGTCGGGCAGGATGTCGACCGCCGCGAACTGCGTGTCGTAGGACTGCAGCGCGGCCGACGTGCGCGCGGAGAACCCGCACATCGGCTGCTCGGGCGTCCCCTTCATGAAGAGGATGACCTCGTTCTCGTCGATCGCCTGCTTGATCGCGTCGCGGAGCGGGTTCTCGCTCATGTGACCTCCGTCTTGAGGGACAGCGCGTGGATCGCGCTGCCCAGCTCGCCGGTGAAGATGTCGTAGACCATGCGGTGCTGCTGCACCAGTGACTTGCCGGCGAACGCCGGTGCCGTCACGCGTGCGGAGAAGTGCACGTCATCCGGGCTTTCGACCGAGGCCGTGGCGCCCGGGATGGCGGTCTCGATCCGCTGCTTCAGCTCGTCTGCCGTAGGCATTCGAAAGGGAGGGTAGCGACCGCTATATTTGGTGAAGTCATGATCACGATCACCGACAAGGGCGCCGAGAAGGTCCAGGAGTTCCTGGCCTCACAGGGCGCTGACACATCGTCGGCCGGGCTGCGCGTCGGCGTTCGCGGCGGCGGCTGCTCAGGCTTCCAGTACAACCTCGCCTTCGACGAGCAGCGCGATGGCGACGAGGTGTTCACGGACCACGGTCTGAAGATCCTCGTCGATCCTCCGTCGCTGCCGTACGTGCACGGCTCGGTCATCGACTACGTCGACTCGCTGCAGGGCGCCGGGTTCCAGGTGAGCAACCCGAACGTCATCGCCGCGTGCGGCTGCGGGTCGTCGTTCCGCGTCGCTGACGAGGAACAGGTCTCCGCAGTCTGAGGTCACGCCTCCTCGGCGGCGGGGCACTTGCACTCGCCGTCGTCATCGTCGTCGTCGTGGTTCTCGTCTCCGGCGGAGGCGAGGAGCAGCCTGCACCTCCGCAGCCCACGACCCCCACGCAGACCCAGCCCTCCGCGCCCGCGCCGGACACGCGCGGGCTCGTCACTGGGCTGACCGAGGGCAACCCGGCGCTCATCACGACCGCGGCGGTTCCCGCGGCGTTCGAGGCCGCACGCGACCGCGCCGCGGCGCTCAAGCCGGAGTACTACCGGCTGATGGTCGACTGGCGGCGCCTGCAGCCGCAGGCGGACGCACCGCCGAACTGGGACTCGCCGTCCGACGGCTGCCTGCGCGGCGCGCCGCCCTGCGCGGAGTCCGCCGGCATCCGCGCGATCCTGCGCGCGATCCACGCGCGCCAGCAGGCCGACGGCGGCTGGCAGGTCGTCGTGACCTTCTACGGCACCCCGGACTGGGCGCTGCGCGGCGGGGTTGCGGGCTGCGGCACGGACCGCCGGCCGAACCTCGACGCCTACCGCGCGCTCATCCGGTCGTTCCGCGACGTCGCCGCGCAGGAGTCCGTGGCGGTGCACTGGTGGTCGCCGTGGAACGAGCCCAACCATCCCGAGTTCCTCGGCCCGCAGCGGACCGAGTGCCGGGCCGACGCCGACGCGCTGACGCCGACCGAGTACGCGAACATCGCCTACGCGATGCAGGCCGAGCTCGCGCCGGGCGACCATCTCGTCCTCGGCGAGGTCGCCGGCTACGACCGGCGGCGCGCGCGAGCCGTGTCGGCCGCGGAGTTCGCGGAGGACCTCCCCGCGCAGCTCGTGTGCGCGAGCGACGTGTGGGCCCAGCACGCCTACGTGCGCCCGGAGGACACGGTCGCGCCGCCCGGTGACCCCGGCGACACGTCGCTGGCCGGCGACCCCGACGCGGCGGGCGATCCGCTGCTCCTGCGCGAGGTCCTGCGCGCGCTGGACGCCAAGGGCTGCGAGCACCGTCACAGGATCTGGATCACGGAGACCGGCGTGGGCGGCCCGCGCACGGGCGAGGACCGCCCGTCCGACGACGCCACCGACCGCAGGTCGTGCGAGGCGATGGACGGCGCGCTGCGCTCCTGGGCCAAGGACCCCCGCGTGGACGCCGCGTTCCAGTACACGTTTCGCGAGGACACCGCGTTCCCCGTCGGGCTCGCGGACGCGGGTCTGGATCGGCTGTACCGCAGCTACGACGCCTGGCAGGCGTGGAGCAGGCCCGGCGCGCCGCCCGGCGCGATCGGGTGCGCGCAACCACCGGCACTAGACTGAATCCGGACATGGCGCCGTCGGATGCTCAGATCCGAAGGGGAGGCGCGGCGCGCGAGAGGATCCTCGAGACCGCGTACGACCTGTTCAGCCGCAGCGGCACCCGCGCGGTGGGCGTGGACACGATCATCGCCGAGTCGGGCGTCGCGAAGATGACGCTCTACCGGAACTTCGCGTCCAAGGACGACCTGATCCTCGAGTTCCTGCGTCAGCGCGACGAGCGCTGGACGCGCGCATGGCTGCAGGCGGAGGTCACCGAGCGCGAGGAGCAGCCCGGCGCCCGCATGCTGGCGATCTTCGACGTCTTCGGCGAGTGGTTCGCGCGCGACGACTTCGAGGGCTGCGCGTTCATCAACGTCATGCTCGAGCTCGACGACCGGGAGTCGCGGGTCCGCGTCGCGTGCGTCGAGCACCTCGTCGCGATCCGCAGCTTCGTCCGCGGGCTCGCGGTCGAGCGCAGGCGTGGCGGACGCGGAGGCCGATCACGTCGCGGCCCAGTGGCACATCCTCATGAAGGGCTCGATCGTCGCCGCGGCGGAGGGCGACACCGCCGCCGCGGGACGAGCGCGTGAGCTCGGAGCGCTGCTCCTCGCCCACCTCGGCGTCGCGGTCGCTAGACGCCGAGCTCCTTCGAGGCCATCTCGACGCCCTTCAGCCGGGCCTCGATCTTCTGCATCGCGACGTCGCGCGCGAAGTCCGGCGAGCCGTGCTTCGGCTTCACGTCGCGGCTGAACGGCGAGAAGCCGCAGTCGTCGGTCGCGCCGAGGCGCTCGACCGGGATGTACTTCGCCGCCGTCACGAGCTCGTCGCGGATGCCCTCGGGCGTCTCGACCTCCGGCGTCAGCGGGTTGACGACGCCCATGAAGCACACCTGGGGGACGCCGTCGGCGTCCTCCCGGCTGTGCTTGCCGCAGAGCTCGTAGACCTTCTCGCGGTTCGCCTCGCTGGCGCACTGGATCAGGAAGTAGCCGGCGTTGATGTCGAACATCCGCGTCAGCAGCTTCTCGTAGGGCACGTCGGCGGAGTGCACGGAGTCGCAGTCGCCGCCCGGGCACGTGTGGATGCCGATGTTCGCCCGCTCCTCGGCCGAGAACCGGTCGAGCACCTGGTTGTTGAGGTCGATGAACTCGCCGAGCATGTCCTTGCCGGTCCACGGGTTGCGCGAGTCGTTCTTGTTGGCCAGGCGGCCCTCCGTGAAGTCCACGGATACGCGCACCGCGCCGGCGTCGAAGCACCCGCGGATGTCCTTCTCGACCTCGTCGCACAGATCGGCGAGGAACTGGTCGCGGGGATAGCCGTCGATCTCCCCCTCGAGGGGATAGAGCAGCATGAGCATCGAGGGCGCGATGACCGCCTGCTTGACCGGCTTGGACGCGATCGCCGCGTTCTTGCGGACGAACTCCGACGCGTACGTCTTGTACTGGAACGGGCCGCCGGTCAGGCGCGGCAGCTGGCGGTGGTGGCCGTCGTCGAAGATCGCGAAGAACTGCCCGTCGCCGGCGAGGTTGTCCGCGAGGCCGGTGCCCGCGAGCGTGTCGGTGATCGAGTAGGTCGCGAAGCTCGACTCGCGCTGCTCGCCGTCGGTCACGATCGGCTCGCCGGTCGCCTCGAGGCGGTGGATCGAGTCCTCGGCGGCGGCGTCCTGCGCGCCGATGAGGTCCTCGTAGGAGATCTTGCCTTCGTCGTAGTCGGCGTAGGCCTCCTGGAGCTTCATCGGTCGGGGCAGGGACCCGACGAGCTCTGTGGGGATGGGCATGGGGACTCCCTCCTACATGGTGGACAGACCTGTCTCACTCCCGCCCTCGACCCTAGTGGCCATCGGCACGAGCCGCAACCCTGCTTCCATGGGCCCGTGCCCCTTCCGATCGATCGCCCGCAGAAGATCATCTGCGTGGGCCTGAACTACCTCGACCACGCCGCCGAGGGCTCCGCGACGGTCCCCGAGCGCCCGCTGCTGTTCGCCAAGTGGCCGAACACGCTCATCGGCGCCCGCGAGCCCATCGTCCTGCCGTCGATCTCCGCGAAGGTCGACTACGAGGGCGAGCTGGCCGCCGTGATCGGGACCCGCGCGCAGCGCGTCGGCGTGGACGACGCCCTCGACGTCGTCGCGGGCTACCTGTGCGCGAACGACGTGAGCGCGCGCGACCTGCAGTTCGCCGACCGTCAGTGGGTCCGCGGCAAGTCGCTCGACACGTTCTGCCCGATCGGCCCGGCCCTCGTGCCCGCGTCGGAGATCCCGGATCCGCAGGCGCTGCAGCTCAAGACGATCCTCAACGGCGAGGTGGTCCAGGAGGCGCCGACGTCGAACATGATCTTCTCCGTCGCGCAGATCGTCGCGTTCATCTCCGAGGCGATCACGCTCGAGCCCGGCGACCTCATCCTCACCGGCACGCCGGCGGGCGTCGGCATCTTCCGCGACCCGGAGCTGCTCCTGCAGCCGGGCGACGAGGTGACGGTGGAGATCGAGGGGCTCGGGACCCTGACGAACCCCGTCGCCGCCGCGACCTAGAGCGCCACGGTCCCGGCGCCGTCGGGCAGCCGGCGCGAGAGCCAGTCGACCGGGCTCGCGCCGGCGAACGCGCGGAAGTCGCGATTCAGGTGCGGCTGGTCGGCGTAGCCGCACGACGCCGCGATGTCGCCGAGACCCTGGCCGTCGGCCTGCTCGAGCAGCCCGACGACGCGTTCGAAGCGCAGGATGCGAGCGACGCGCTTCGGCGGCAGCCCGACGTGCTCGCGGAAGCCGGCGACGAGATGGCGGCTGCTGCAGCCGATCTCCTGCGCGAGCGCCGAGACCGCGACGGTGCCGGCCGTCGCGCGCAGCCGCCGCCAGGCCCACGCGATGCTCGGCGACGGCGCCGCGGCCTCGCGCAGGCGCGCGGCGAGCACCTCGTCGAGGACGGTGAAGCGGTCCTCCCACGCCGGCAGGCCCGCGAGGCGCTCGACGAGCAGGTCTGCGTCGCGGCCGATGAGGTCGGGGAGGCCGATGACGCGGTTGGCGATCTCGTGCATCGGGACGCCGAGCAGCATGCGCAGCGCGAGCGGGGACATGTTGACCTCGATGCCCTCCTGTCTGCCGCTGAACGACGTCTGCGCCCACGTGTCGTGCATCGGGGCGACGAAGCAGTCCAGCCGGTCCTGCCGCGTCCCCAGGTGCGGGTAGCCGACGTCGATCGTCGGGCCGAGGCTGAGGATGAGCGTCACGTCGGGCGACGGGACCTCGACGCGGCGCCGCGGCTGCGGTGCGTCCTCGACGTAGCCGCAGTAGCGCGACACGAGCCCGTGCAGCGGCCTGCCGGGCGCCGCGGACACCATCTCCCAGCTCCCGAGCCCGGACGAATGCCGCCGCGTGGACGTCGCACGCACCATCGGTCAAGGGTAGGCATCATCGCGACCATGAGCACGGGTTTCGTCTTCCACGAGCGGTACATGTGGCACAACACGGGCAGGGGGACCGGCCCCTTCATCGCCGACGCATCGGGCTGGATGGAGCCCGACTGGCGGCACACCGAGAACTCCGACACGAAGCGCCGCTTCCGCAACCTGCTCGACGTGAGCGGGCTGCTGGACCAGCTCGTGCGCATCGACCCGCGCCCCGCGACCGTCGAGGAGGTCTGCCGCTTCCACACGCCCGAGTACGTGGAGTCGATCCGCGCGATGTCGTCGGGGATGGGCGGCGAGGGCGTCGACGGGACCACCGTCATCGGCAAGGGCTCCTACGAGGTCGCGCTGCTCGCCGCCGGCGGGGCGATCGAGGCGGTCGACGCCGTGCTCGACGGCCGTGTCGACAACGTCTACGCGCTCGTGCGCCCGGCCGGTCACCACGCGCTGGCCGACGCGGCGATGGGCTTCTGCATCTTCGGCAACGTCGCGATCGCCGCGCACCACGCGCGCGTCGTGCGCGGGCTGTCGCGCGTCGCGGTCGTCGACTGGGACGTCCACCACGGCAACGGCACGCAGGCGGCGTTCTACGACGACCCGTCGGTGCTCACGATCTCGATCCACCAGGACAACTGCTTCCCCCCGGGCTCGGGTCTGATCGATGACACCGGCACGGGCGCCGGCGAGGGCTACAACCTCAACGTCCCGCTGCCGCCCGGCTCGGGCGACGGCGCGTACGTCGCGACGTTCGAGCAGGTGGTCGTGCCCGCACTGGAGCGCTTCCGGCCCGAGCTCGTGATCGTGGCGTCCGGGCTTCGACCCCAGCGCGATGGACCCGCTCGGCCGGATGATGGTGTCGCCCGACGGCTTCACGCGGATGGCCCGCATCCTCCACGACGCGGTCGGCAGCATCTGCGACGGCCGGCTCGTCCTCTCCCACGAGGGCGGCTACTCCGCCGAGCTCGTCCCGTTCTGCGGCCTCGCCGTCATGGAGGTGCTGTCGGGGATCGACACGCCGGTGCGCGACAACGTCCTGCAGCTCTTCACCGCCGGCATGGGCCAGCAGGAGCTGCAGCCGCATCAGGCCGCGCTCATCGAGCGGGCGGCGGCGCTGGTCCCCGCGATCGCCTAGGCGGCGATGGAGAGGTGCTCTCCGTCGAGCGCGTTCAGCGCGCGCTCGACGGACACCGCCAGGCAGGTGAAGCTGGGCGTGTCGCGCAGCGTGTAGGCGGACGCCTCGGTCGTGCGCAGGCGCTGGACGAGGTCGAGGAACGCGCCCGGGTCGTCGGTGTCGAACGCGACGACGAACTCCTGGTCGTCGAGGCCGAAGCAGTACGTCGTGTGGTTGTCGACGTTCGGGTACTCGCGGCCGACGTTGATGTGCTCCTGCATGATCTTCCAGCGCTCGGCGGGCTCCATGCCGTACCACGCGCGGGTCTTCACGAAGGGGTACACGAAGAGGTACTTGCCGTTGAACGGCCGGGGCACGAGGCGCTTCTCGTCGGAGTACTCCGATCCCTTGCGCATCCCGAGGAACGAGTAGGGGATCGTGCTCCAGGCGAGCAGCCCGCTCTGCTGCAGGACGACGTGCAGCTCGTGGATCCGCTCGAGGTTCTCGGCCTCGGCGACGAGCAGCATGTCGGCGTCCCCGCGGGTGCCCACGGTCGAGAACGACTGGAGGAGATGGTCCTCCCCGAAGTTCTCGCATGCGGCGAGGAGCTCACGCTTGTGGGTGGCCCGTTCCTCGGCGTCGAGACGCCTCCAGGCGGGGTCGACCTTCAGGAACGTGTACTTGACGAAGTGCCTGTCCGCCATTCCGGCGTGAGCATAGGGCAGTATCTTCGCCGCAGACATGCGCATCGCCTTGGTGTCCCCGTACTCCTGGACGTACCCGGGCGGCGTGACCGGCCACATCGAGGCACTCTCGGCGGAGCTACGCCGGACCGGCCACGACGTCTCGGTCCTCGCCCCGGTCGACCCGCCCGATCAGCGCTCCGCCCGCTTGCACAGGGGCGCGCAGCCGCAGGATCGGGAGCTGCCCGAATGGCTCGTGCCGCTCGGTCGGACGTTCGGGTTCCCGGCGAACGGCGCGGTGTCGAGCCTGGCGATGACGCCGACAGCGGTCTCGCGCCTGCGCACGGCGCTCGCGGTCGGCGGCTACGACGTGGTGCACCTTCACGAGCCCCACGCCCCGATCGTCTGCTGGGACGCGCTCATGGCCGCCGACGCGCCGCTCGTCGGCACGTTCCACTGCTACTCGGCCAACCGGCTGACGAACAACGCGGGCAACGTCGCCGGCGCCTGGCGGCGGCTGAACCGCCTGCGCGTGCGGATCGCGGTGTCCGAGGCGGCGGCCTGGACCGGGCGTCGCTTCTACGGCGGCCGCTACCGCGTGATCCCCAACGGCGTCCACGTCGAGGCCGATCCCGCGGTGCTCAAGCCCCGGCGCCTCCCGGGGGAGCCGCTGAAGCTCGTCTTCGTCGGCCAGGCGGTCGAGCGCAAGGGGCTGCCGGTGCTGCTGCGCGCCTTCGAGGCGCTGCGCGAGCACCTGCCCGTCCAGCTCGAGATCGTCGGAGCGACGCCCGACCACGTCCACGGCGTGCTCCTCGACGACACCGGCGTCCACGCGCTGGGCAAGGTCTCCGACGAGCGCAAGCGCCAGGCGCTGCGCGAGGCGGACCTCCTGGTCGCGCCGTCGCTCGGCGGCGAGTCGTTCGGCATGGTGCTGACGGAGGCGTTCGCCGCGGGCACGCCGGTCGTGGCGTCGGACATCGCCGGCTACTCCGACGTCGTGACCGACGGCGGCGACGGCGTCCTCGTCCCGCGCGGCGACCCGACGGCGCTGGCCGCGACGCTGCGCGACCTCGCGCTGGACCCCGAGCGCCGCGAGCGCCTGGGCCGGCGCGCCGCGCACACCGCGCAGCGCTATGCGTGGCCGCGGGTGGCGGAGGACGTCCTCGGCGCCTACGAGGACGCGATCGCGATGCCCGCGCTCTCCGGCGTGGCGGCGCGCCACGGGCTGAAGTCCGCCGACGGCCGCCCGTACGTGCGTCCGCAGCGCCTTCCGAGCCTCGATCCGCCGCCGCCCGCCGGCTCGCCGCATCCGGTGCTGGCGATCGCGCGCAAGGCCGCCCTCGGGGTCGTCGCGCTCGGCATCCTCTTCCTCGCCTTCGTCGCGCTCGAGCGCATCGGCGTGAACAACATCGTCCGCTCGCTCGTCGCCTCCCAGCCCGCGTGGGTGCTCGCCGGGCTCGGCGTCATGTGCGTGTCGATGGTGCTCCGCGGCGTCGCGTGGCACGCGATCCTGAGAGCCGCGTTGCCCGGGGTGCACGTCCGGCTCAGCGACGCGTTGCAGGGCACGTTCATCGGCGTGCTCATGTCCGCCACCTTGCCGGCGCGCCTCGGCGAGCCGTCGCGTGCGCTCATCGTGTCCCGCCGGCTCGGGCGCGCCCGGGAGTACCTGCCGACGGTCGCCGGCTCGATCGTGTCGCAGGCGCTGCTGAACGTGTTCGCGCTCGTCGTGCTCGGCGCGGTGATGTTCTCGACCGTCGACGTCTTCACGCGGCACAAGCCGCTGCTCGTGGCCGCTGTCGCGCCGATCGCGGTGCTTGCGATCGTGGTGCTCGCGCCGTTCGTGCTCGGTGCCGGGACGCGCAGCGCCCGCCTGGCCGGGTTCGTCGCGGCGGTGCGCCGCGCGCTCGTGCAGGTCCGCCACGGGCTGCGGGCGTTCCGCGACCCGCGTCTGGGCTCCCTCGCCGCGGTCGCGCAGCTGTCGGCGTGGGTCCTGCAGTGGCTCTCCTGCTACATCCTGCTCGCCGCGCTCGGGCTCGACGACACGGCCGGCCTCGGCGCCGCCGCCGCGGTGCTCTTCGCGGTCAACATCACCGCCGTCGTCCCGGCAACGCCGTCCAACCTCGGCGTCTTCCAGGCCGCGTGCGTCGCGGTGCTCGGCGCCTACGGCGTCGGCGCGGCCGACGCGCTCGCCTACGGGATCATCCTGCAGGCGGTCGAGATCGCGACCGCCGTGATCATGGGCGCGCCCGCGCTCGTGAAGGAGGGCGTGTCCTGGCGCGACGTCCGGCTGCGGGCGATGCACGCCACGCCGGTGGAGCTCCCGCCGATCCACAGCTCGAATCGGTCTATACTTGATCGATGATCCCGAGTTTGGATGACATCCCCGGATGTCCCTCCCGGTCGAGGTGCTCGATGAGCACCGGCCCGGCGCCCTCGAGGCGCTGATCCTCTCGCTCGACGAGGAGGCGCCCGGCGAGCTCCGGGCGGACCTCGTGCTGAGTCACGGCGGGCGCGCGTTCGCGTGCCTGGAGGCCTTCGACGTCGCCTGGCTGGGCACGCGGGTCGGCGACATCGTGTGGGTCCGGCAGGCCGCCAGCGCCGCCTGTTTCTAGCGTCGTGCCCAGGAGTCGGGCTCGACGGTGAGCCCCTCGATCGCCGGAGGCAGCGTCCCGCCGGCGAGGTCGGCGATCGTCACCGACTCGAGGACGCTGCGCAGGCTCGTGCGGACGGCGACCCAGACCTTCTGGAGCGCGGCGAAGCCCTCCTCGTACTCGACGTCCTCGGGCGCGAGGCCGTGCACGTCGGCGAGCGGGCCGTCGACCGCGCGCAGGACGTCGGCGACCGTGATCTCCGCCGGGTCGCGCGCCAGCCAGTAACCACCCTCGGGGCCGCGGCGCGTCGCGACGAGCCCGGCGTGGCGCAGGTCGAAGAGGATCTTCTCCAGGAACTTCAGCGGGATCCCGTGGCGCTGGGCGATGTGCTCGGCCTTCGCGGGACCGCCCACGAGCGCCAGTCCCATCGCGGCGCGCACCGCGTAGTCCGCCTTGGCCGAGATGCGCATCGCGGCATCCTCTCGCACATCGCGGCGTAAGGCGCCCGTGCCAGCATCAGGCGCGTATGTGGTTCTCCGGCGACAACCTGGTCCTCGTGGCGGCGCAGTCGGCGTGCGTCGCGCTGCCCGCGGCGGGCGTCCCGGCCTGGGCCGAGCGCTTCCGCGGCCGCGCCTGGGCGCTCGTGGCCCCGCTGTCGATCGCGCTGGTCGTGGGCGCGATCGCCCTCGTGCCGTTCACGGCCGACGTGCTGACGTGGATCGCACTGATCCTCGTCCCGATCGGCGGGGCGCTCGCGCTGGGATGGGCGATGCACGGCGCGCGCCCGGCCCTCGCGCTCCTGGCGGCGCCGCTGCTCGCGCTCGCCTGGGCGAGCCAGGACTCGCGGGCAGGCCAGGTGGCGACCATCGTCCTCATCGCCGGGTCGGCGGTGACGGTCGGGCGCCTGCTGGCGGGGGCGGCGCCGCTCTCGCTCCTGAAGGCCGGGGTCTACGCGATGGCGGCGGTCGACGCGTACCTGGTGTTCACGAACCGGCTGCAGCCGGCGAACACCGTGCTCGTCACGGCGGCGCCCGCGCCGGGCCTGCCGCAGCTGCAGTCCTCGTCGTTCGGGTTCGCGGGACTCGGCTACGGCGACTACTTCGTCGCCGGGCTCGTCGGCGGCATCCTCGCCGCGCAGCGCGGGCCGCAGGTGTGGGCCGCACTCGCGGTCTTCGTCGCGTCGCTGGCGTGGGACCAGCTGTTCCTCGTCTACGACGTGCTGCCGGCGACGATCCCGCCCGCGGTCGTGCTGCTGTGCTGGGAGCTGCGGACCGTCTGGCTGCGCCGGTCGTCCCCGGCCCCCGTGGTCGTGCGCAACGCGCCGCGATGACGCGGCGCCGCGCCCGGTGTGCGGTCCTTGCTCAGCTATTCCCCTACTCGATCGGTAGAGAACGTCGGTAGCCCGCACCGCCGTGGCGGTCGGGCAGGCGATCGCCCGCCCCGAACAGACGGTCGCGCAGCGAGGAGTCCTCGTACTCGGTGCGGTGCACGCCGCGGCGCTGGAGCTCGGGCACGAGGTGCTCGACGACGTCCTCGAACGTCCCCGGGCTGATGGCGTAGGCGAGGTTGAAGCCGTCGACGTCGGCCTCGTCCACCCAGGCCTGCATCTCGTCGGCGACCTCGCCCGGATCGCCGACGAACACGGGCCCGCGCCCGCCGATGCCCGCCCACGCAGTGATGTCGCGCAGCGTCCAGGGATCGCCCTGCGGGTTGGAGCCGAGGAACACGGTCGCGGCGGACTGGATGGCGTCCTCGTTGCCGCCGGTCAGCGGGGCGTCGAGGTCGTGGCCGGAGAGGTCCAGGCCCGTCCAGCCCGAGAGCAGGACGAGCGCCGCCTCGTCGGAGCCGTAGGAGCGCAGCTCATCGTGCTTGGCCCAAGCGCCGCGCGACGTCTCGTCGACGACGACCGTCGCCATCGTGTAGACGCGGGCGTCGTCGCGCTCGCGGCCCGCGGCCTCGAGCTCCTCGCGGATCCCGGCGACGAGCGGCGCGATGATGTCGATCGTCGGGCCGCTCGTGAAGATCGCCTCCGCGTGGCGCCCCGCGAAGCGCCGGCCGCGTGACGAGGCGCCCGCCTGGTAGATGACCGGCGAGCGCTGCGGCGACGGCTCGGAGAGGTGCACGCCGGGCACCTGGAACCAGCGGCCCTCGTGCTCGATCGGGTGCACGCGCGCGGGGTCGGCGTAGACGCCCGCCGCCTTGTCGAGGACGACGGCGTCGTCCTCCCAGGAGCCCTCCCAGAGCTTGAAGCAGACCTCGAGGTACTCGTCGGCGATGTCGTAGCGCTCGTCGTGCGACGCGTGGCTCATCAGCCCGATGTTGCGCGCGCCGCTCTCGAGGTAGGACGTGACGACGTTCCAGCCGACGCGCCCCTTCGTGAGGTGGTCGAGCGTCGACATCCGTCGCGCGAAGGGATAGGGGTGCTCGAAGCCGGTCGACGCGGTGATCCCGAACCCGAGGTGCTCGGTCACCGCGGCCATCGCGGGGACGGTGAGCAGCGGATCGCCGACCGGGACCTGCGCCGCGTGGCGGACGGCCGCGTCGCGGCTGCCGCCGTACACGTCGTACACGCCGAGGACGTCGGCGATGAAGATCCCGTCGAAGCGGCCGCGCTCGAGCAGCCGCGCGAGGTCGAGCCAGTAGTCGAGGTCCTTGTAGCGCCAGGCCTGGTCGTCGGGGTGACGCCACAGTCCCGGGGACTGGTGCGTCACGCAGTTCATCTCGAACGCGTTGAGGCGGATCTGGCGCGGCGTCACAGCGCCGCAGTCTGCCCGACCAGGTCCTCCTGCGCCTCGAGCTCGCGGACGATCGGGATGACGTCGCGACCGAAGCGCTCGACCTCCTCGTGGTAGTGCAGGAAGCCGGCGAGGATGAGGTCGACGCCGATGCGGCGGTACGCGACGATGCGCTCTGCGACCTGCTCCGGCGTCCCGATGAGCTGCGTGCGGAAGCCGTCGTTGTACTGGACGAGGTCCTCGAAGCTCGAGTCCGCCCACATGCCCTTGCGGTCGCCCGTCGACTGCCCGGCCTGCTGGACGGCCGAGCCGAACCCCTCGACCGCCTCGACGTGCGCCTTGTCGACGATCTCGCGCAGCGTGTCGCGCGCCTCGGCCTCGGTGTCGCGGACGATGACGAAGCCGTTGAGGCCGAACCGCGGGCCGTCGGTGCGCCCGACGCTCGCGGCGTGCTCGCGGAGGTCGGCGAGCTGCTCGCGGACGCCGTCGAAGTCCTTCCCGTTGGAGAAGTACCAGTCCGAGAGCGTGCCGCCGTTGCGCCGCGCGGCGCTCGAGTTGCCGCCCTGGAAGATCTCGGGGTGGGGACGCCCCTCCCACGACAGCGGCTTCGGCTTCAGGGAGAAGTCGCGGATCCGGTAGAAGTCGCCCGCGAGGTTCGCCTCGTCCTCGGTCCAGATGCGCTTGAGCGCCGTGATGAACTCCGCGGTGCGCCGGTAGCGCTCGTCGTGCTCGAGCCACGGCTCGCCGAGCTGGCGGAACTCGTCCTGGAACCAGCCGGACACGACGTTCACGGCGACGCGCCCGCCGGAGAGGTGGTCGGCGGTCGCGACCCACTTGGCCAGCACGCCCGGGTGCCAGAGCCCGGGGTGGACCGCCGCGATGACCTTGAGCCGCTCGGTCGCGAGCAGCAGCGCGAGGCTGAAGCTCGTGGACTCGTGCTGGTACTCGGCGCCGTAGCTGGCGGTGTAGCGCACCTGGCTCAGCGCGTACTCGAACCCGGCGTCCTCGGCGATCCGCGCGAGGTCGCGGTTGTACTCGTAGCCCCAGTCGGTGCGCTGCTCGATCGTGCTCGTGACGAGGCCGCCGCTGACGTTGGGGACCCAGTAGGCGAACTTGGTCTGCTCCGGTGCGTCGGTCATCGGCGCTCCTCGGTTGCAATATCGGATATTCCGATCAGCAATATGGCAGAGGTGGCAGCCGAGGCCGCGCCGTTTACGATGCTGGGAGATGAGCGATCTCTCACCGCGTTCCGCAAACCGCCCCTCGCGCCAGGCGCGCCAGCAGCGGGCCTACCGCCTCGCCACCACCGGTGGCGCCGCAGGTGTCGTCTTCGTCGTCGGGGTCGTCCTCGCGATCGTCGGCATCGTGGGCGCCTGGCTGCCGATCCTCGCGCTGCTCGTCGCGATCGCGTGCGGGTTCATGTTCCGCCGCACCGTCTCCTAGAACGAATAGAGCCCCGTCGGTGACGGGGCTCTCAGGGGGTCCTGCTGCTGCTGTGGGGGCTAGCTGTCCTGGCTCACGCGCAGCGGGTACATCCGGCAGAGGAGCTCGGTGAGCATCTCGTCCTTGAGCTCCACGGTGGAGGTCTCGATGTCCTTGCGGGCTGCGGCGACCGACTTGCGGTCGGGTGTGGTGCGTGCATCCATGACGCTTGGCTCTTTCGGGTGGTCGGCTGGGGAAGGGGGAGGCGCTGCCTGTTCCGTTGGTCGGCCGCCGCCCCCGGTCCCTTGAGCCCCTGCTCGGTCATGCGTCCACGGTCACGGCGCGCTCGGGGTCGCGCGCGGTGCCCGCGATGAGCTCGTCCGGCGCCACGGCCCCGTCCTTCGGCAGGAAGCCGGACTTCATCCCGAAGTAGACCGCCTGCGGATGGTGGGCGATGACAGCCAGCGTGGACTGCTCGGGCTCGACCGCGAACCCGCCGCTCAGCCGTAGCCCGATCGCGGGGGCGTCGAGCAGCCGGAAGACCTTCTCGTGCTCGGACTGCTCCGGGCAGGCGGGATAGCCCCAGGAGTAGCGACGGCCCTGGTCGCGCGGGATGCCCAGCGCCTCGCGGACGGCCGCGTGCAGCCACTCGGCCATCCCCTCCGCCGTCTGCACGCCGATGCCGTGCGTGAACAGCTGCTCGGCGAACTCGCCCTCGCGCTCCAGCTCGGCCATGAGCTCGGTCACCTGGTCGCCGGCGGTCACGGCCTGCAATGCGACGACGTCGAGCTCGTTCGACGCCCGGGGCCGGAAGAAGTCCGCGAGGCAGATCCGGTCGTGGCCCGGCTGGCGCGGGAACACGAGCCGCTCGAGCTCCGTCTCGCGGTCGCCGGGGTCCAGGACGACGATCTCGTTGCCCTCGCTGAAGCAGGGGAAGTACCCGAGCACGCCGCGCGGGTGCAGGTAGTCCTGCTCGCGCCACATCCGCTCCAGCCGCGGGAGGAAGTCGTCCTCCAGCAGCCGGCGCCAGGCCTCGCCCTTCACGCCCTTGCCGCCCCAGTGGAGCTTGAACAGGACGTGGGTGTCGAGGTGGTGGAAGACGTCGTCGAGCTCGACGTCGACCTCGCGCCGGCCCCACCACGGCGGCGCCGGGATCGGCACGTCGGTGCGCGCGGCGCTGCGCACGGTGTCGTCGTCCGTGCGCCCGCGGTCGGGCTCGGGGCCCCGGTCGCGCAGCTTGCGGGCCGCCTCGCGCACGCGCGACACCAGCGCGTCGCGGCGGTCGGGCTCGACGAGCTCGTCCATCGTGTGCAGCCCGTCGAAGGCGTCCTTGCAGTAGAAGACGCCCGGCTCGTAGACATCCTCGGACTCGCGTCCGCCGGGGTACAGCGCGCGCAGGCCGAAGTCGCGGTTGATCGCCGCGCCGCCGATGAGCACCGGGGTGCCCATCCCCTGCTCGTGCAGCTCGGAGATGCACAGCGGCATCTGCCGCGAGGTGGACACGAGCAGCGCCGAGAGCCCGATCGCGGTGGCGTCGTGCTCGCGGGCGGCGTCGAGGATCGTCCCGATCGGGACCTGCTTGCCGAGGTCGACCACCGAGTAGCCGTTGTTCGTGAGGATCGTGTTCACGAGCGACTTGCCGATGTCGTGCACGTCGCCGAAGACGGTCGCGAGCACGACCGTGCCCTTCGTGTGGCCCTCGAGGCGGTCGAGGTACAGCTCGAGGCGGGCGACCGCGCGCTTCATGACCTCCGCGCTCTGCAGGACGAAGGGGAGGATGAGCTCGCCGGCGCCGAAGCGGTCGCCGACCTCCTTCATCGCCGGCAGCAGCACGTCGTTGAGGACGGGCACCGCGCCCAGCTCCTCGACGCCGCGGTCGATCCAGTCCTCCACGCCCTCCTTGCGGCGCCGCAGGATGTGGAAGTGCAGCGCCTCGGCGGGGGTCATCCCGGCGGTCGGATCCGCGACGGCCTCGCCCTCCTCGGGGCCGCTCGCCTCGACATGGGCGATGAAGCGCTCGAGCGCGTCCTCGCGGCGGTTCAGCACGAGGTCGTCGGCGAGCTCGCGCTCGCGGTCGCCGATCTCGGCGTACGGGGTGATGTGGTTCGGGTTGACCATCGCCAGGTCGAGCCCGGCCTCGACGCAGTGGTGCAGGAAGACGCTGTTGACGATCGCCCTGGCGGGCGGCGAGACGCCGAAGCTCACGTTGGACACGCCGAGCGACGTCAGGCAGCCCGGCAGCGCCGCCTTGACCTGCCGGATGCCCTCGATCGTCTCGACGGCGCTCGGGCGCCACTCGGCGTCGCCGGTCGTGAGCGTGAACGTCAGCAGGTCGAAGATCAGCAGCTCGCGCGCGCAGCCCGTGCGCCTCGCACAGCTCCGCGATGCGCTCGGCGATCTCGCGCTTGCGCTCCGCGGTCCGCGCCATCCCCTGCTCGTCGATCGTGAGGGCGATGAGCGCAGCCCCGTGCTCGACGGCCATCGGTGCGACGACGTCGAGCTTCGCCGGGCCCGCCTCGAGGTTCACGGAGTTGACGACCGCCCGCCCCGGGTTCTGCTCCAGGGCCGCGCGGATGACGTCCGGCTCGGTGGAGTCGATCTGCAGCGGCGCGCGCGAGCTGAGCGCGATCCGCTTCACCGTCTCGCGCATGGCGTCGGCCTCGTCGTCGCGCTCGACGAGCGCGACGCAGAGGTCGAGCACGTGCGCGCCGCCCTCGACCTGGTCCTCGGCGACCTGCACGAGCGCGTCGTAGTCCCCCGCCAGCAGGAGCTCCTTGGCGCGTCGCGAGCCCTGGCTGTTGACGCGCTCGCCGACGAGCGTCGGCCGCGGGTCCTGCACCAGGGCCGTCGCCGCGATCATGCCGCTCAGCCGCGCCGGACGGGGAGCGGGGCGCGTCGGCGGCACGACGCCGGCGACGCGCTCGGCGAGCACGGCGATGTGCTCCGGGGTGGTGCCGCAGCAGCCGCCGACGATGCCGACGCCGAAGCGCTCGACGAACTCGCCCAGCGTCTGCGCGAGCTCCGCGGGGGACTCCGGGAAGACGGTCTCGCCGTCGGGGCCCTGGATCGGAAGCCCGGCGTTCGGGATGCAGTGGACGGGCATCGGCGCGTGCTCGCCGAGGAAGCGGATCGCGTCGCGCATGTCGCCAGGGCCGGTCGAGCAGTTCAGGCCGATGACGTCGACGCGCAGCGCCTCGAGCGTCGTGAGCGCGGCGTCGACGTCGGTGCCGAGCAGCATCGTCCCGCTCGCGGGCAGCAGCGAGACCGAGACCTGGATCGGCACCGTGCGCCCCGCTGCCGCCATCGCCCGTCGGGCGCCGAAGATCGCGGCCTTCGCCTCGAGGATGTCCTGCACCGTCTCGATGATCAGCAGGTCGACGCCGCCGTCGAGCAGCGCGCCCGCCTGCTCGGCGAAGACGTCGGTCAGCGCGGCGGGCGTGATCGCGCCGAGCGTGGGGTCGTCGGAGGCGGGCAGCAGGCCGGTCGGGCCCATGCAGCCCGCGACGAAGCGATCCTCGCCGGCGGCGTCGCGGGCGAGGCGCGCGGCGGCGACGTTGATCTCTCGGGTGTGGTCGTCGAGGCCCCACTCGGCGAGCTTGAGGCGGCTGGCCTGGAACGAGTTGGTCTCGAGGACCTCGGCGCCCGCGGCGATCATCGCCGCGTGGACGTCACGGATGACGTCCGGGCGTCGGAGGTTGAGCACCTCGTGCGCGCGGCCGGGCAGGGCGTAGTCGTCCTCGAGGGAGAGATCGAACGACTCGAGCGTGGCGCCCATGCCGCCGTCGAAGACCACGACGCGCTCGCGGGTGGCCTGGAGGAAGTCGCGAGTCATGGCGGCGGAAGGTGAAGGGTTGACACGGAGATGTCAATGTTCAGCGTCCTGACACGATGTCAGGCTCCCATCCATGACACGCGCGCGGCAAGGTTGTCGTCGACTCGTCGCATGGGGCGACGAGGACGCGATCTCCGCACGTGTGCCGGAGCACCTGGACGCCGGCGCCGACCACGTCTGCCTGCAGGTCCGTGAGCAGTGGCGCCGGCTCGCAGGCGCATTGATCGGCACCTAGACTCGCGCGTCATGGAGCTAGGACGGGTCGGGGTCTGGACACGCGAGCTTCGCGCCGGGGACGAGAGTGTCCGCCGCGACGCCGCAGCGCAGCTCGAGGAGCTCGGATACGGGACGCTCTGGTTCCCGGGCGGCCACGGCGACGATTCGATGGACTGCGCGCGCATCGTGCTGGACGCGACGAGTCGCGTCACGGTCGCGACCGGCATCACGAACATCTGGACCGAGCCGGCGGACGGCGTCGCCGCCAAGCACGCCGAGCTCGCGGCGCGCTACGACCATCGCTTCCTGCTCGGCGTCGGCATCAGCCACAGGGCGCCGATGGACCGCATCAAGGAAGGCATGTACGACAAGCCGTACTCGGCGATGGTCGCCTACCTCGACGAGCTCGACGCGGCTCCCGAGCCGCCGCCGGCCGACGAGCGGGTCATCGCGGCCCTGGGCCCGCGGATGCTTCGGCTGTCAGCGGAGCGCGCGGACGGCACCCACCCCTACCTGTCGATCCCCGACCACACGCGCGATGCGCGGGAGGCCGTCGGGCCGGGCAAGCACGTCGCACCCGAGCAGGGGATCGTCCTGGAGACCGACCCGGTGCGGGCGCGCGAGCTCGCGCGGGAGTTCGTCGAGCGCTACCTGACGCTCCCGAACTACTACCGCCAGTGGCTGCGCTACGGGTTCACCGAGGACGACCTGCGCGACGGCGGCAGCGACCGCCTCGTCGACGCGCTCATCGCGTGGGGCGACGAGGAGACGATCGCCGCGCGCATCCAGGAGCACCTCGACGCCGGGGCAGATCACGTCTGCGTGCAGTTCATCCACGACATCGACGGCCTGCCGACCGAGCAGTGGCGGCGGATGGCGGAGGTGCTCCTCTGATGTCCCGAGCTCTGCTCATCATCGACATCCAGCGCGACTACTTCCCCGGCGGCGCGTATCCGCTGGTCGAGCCGGAGGCCGCGGCCGACGCGGCGCGCCGCGTGCTCGACCGCTTCCGCGAGGGCGGCGAGCCGGTCGTGCACCTCAAGCACGTGTGGGACGCGCCCGACGCGCCCTTCATGAAGCCGGGCACGGACGGGATCGAGATCCACGACACGGTCGCTCCCGCCGACGGCGAGCCCGTGATCGAGAAGGCCCAGCCGAACGGCTTCCTGGGCACGCCGCTGGAGGAGCAGCTGCGCGACGCCGGCGTCGACGAGCTCGTCGTCGCGGGGATGATGAGCAGCATGTGCGTCGACGCCACCGTGCGCTCTGCAGCCGAGCGCGGCTTCACGGTCACCGTCGTCCACGACGCGTGCGCGGCGCCGGACCTCGAGTTCAGCGGCACCGCGATTCCCGGCGCATCCGTGCACGGCGCGTTCATGGCGGCGCTGGGCGACGGCTACGCGACGCTCGCCTCCAGCCAGGAGGTCGTGGGCGCCTGACGGGCGCCCCGCCGTATCCTCCGGGCATGCCCGAGGACCTCATCGCGGACGCCGAGGAGCTGCGCGACTACGTGGGCGAGCCGATCCAGCGCACGCTGGAGAAGGAGCTCGACCACCTGGACCACCACTGCGTCGACTTCCTGGCGCGCTCGCCGATCGCGACGCTGTCGACGTCGGGCGCGGACGGTCGCTGTGACTGCTCGCCCCGCGGTGGGCCGCGCGGGTTCGCGCACGTCCTGGACCCCAAGCACCTCGCGCTGCCCGACTACAAGGGCAACCGCCGCCAGGACTCCCACGTCAACGTGATGGAGAACCCGCACGTCGGCCTGCTCTTCCTCATCCCCGGGCTGGGCGAGACGCTACGCATCAACGGCACCGCGCAGCTCTCGCGCGACCCGGAGCTCCTCGACCGGCTGGAGACGAAGGGCGATCCGCCCCAGCTCGCGCTCGTCGTCGAGGCCGACGAGGTCTACCTCCACTGCGCGAAGGCGCTCATCCGCAGCGAGCTGTGGGATCCGTCGACCTGGCTGCCCGCCACCGAGCTCCCGTCGGTGAACCAGATCTACCGCGACCACCGCGACACGCCGGGCCTCACCCCGGACCAGGTGGGACGCGAGCTCGAGGAGAGCTACCGCACGCGGTTGTGGTGAGCCTGTCGATCTGAGCGGATCCCGCGTGTCGTCGTTCATGAGGGGTCGCGCACGGCGGCTCCGGACGACGAGCGCAAGGAGACCGACATGGTCAGGGAGTGGGAAGTGCGGTGGGAGGGCGAGCTGCCCGCCAGCCCGCAGGACGTGTGGGACGCGATCACGCAGCACGCCGACGGCTACCTCTGGAGGATCGACTACGAGCCGCGGGTCGGCGGCGCCGAGCGCGGGCTGACCGCGGGCGGCGGGACGGTCACGGCGTGGGACCCGCCGCGCCACTTCGCGACGCGCACGCGGCCGGAGACCGAGCGCGACGGCTTCAACGAGCTCGACTACGTGCTCGAGCCGCTCGGCGCGGCGACCTACCTGCGCTACACGCACCGCTGCGAGATCCCGCGGAGGACTACGACCGCCAGCTCGACGCCTGCCGGCAGCACACGACCTTCTACCAGCACTCGCTGGGCCAGTACGCGTGCTACTTCGCCGGCCGCGAGCCGGTCTACGTCAGCGTCGACGGGCCCGCGTCGTCCGCCGAGGGAGGGTCGTCGCGCTGCGGCGGGCGCTCGGGCTGCCCGACGGCGTCGTGGCCGGCGACCCCGTCCGCCTGGAACCCGCCGGCCTCGAGCCGATCGACGGCGTCGTCGACTACGCGACGGGCGCGTTCCTCGGCGTCCGCAGCGCCGACGCGCTCCTGCGCTTCTACGGGCGCGACCGCTGGGGCTGGCCCGTCGGCGTCGCGCACCACCTGTTCACGCCAGGCACGGACGCGGCGGCGAGCGAGCGGGCATGGGGCGACGGGTCGCCGGCGTGTTCGCGACGAGCGGGTGGCGTGATGGCGCAGTACGCGGTGATGATCTTCGAGCGCGTCGCGCCCGCCGACCTCCCGCCCGAGGTCATGGAGGGCCACATGGACCTGCCGGCGCGGATCGCCGAGCAGGGCGGGCGGGTCGTGGCCGGGCTGGGCCTCGAGCACCCGGACACGGCGACGAGGATCCGGGACGACGTGATCACCGACGGCCCGTTCATCGAGACGAAGGAGATCCTCGGGGGCGTCTACGTCCTCGAGGCCCGCGATCTCGACCAGCGCTCGCGCTGGCCCGGATGACCCCGATCGTCGATGGGGGCGTCGAGGTCCGCCCGCTCGCCGGCTTCCAGATCGTGCAGGACGACTGACCGCTGTCGAGCAGGCGGTCGCCGACGCGCACCGGCGCGAGTGGGCCTACGTGCTCGCCGCGACGGTGCGCGTGACGCGCGACCTCGACACCGCCGAGGAGGCGGTGCAGGACGCCTACGTCCGGGCCCTCGAGACCTGGGCGCGAGACGGCGTGCCCGCGAGCCCCGGCG
>CAVWQP010000004.1:0-1681059 GCA_963757125.1 uncultured Solirubrobacterales bacterium
CCGGGCGATCGCGACGTTCTGGGCCGCGATGTCAGTGCAGCACACGGGCGAGCTCCACCCCGATCACGCGCCGGAACGGCCGTTGCGCCGCCTGCAGGATCACGCGGCCCTTGCCCGACCCAAGATCGAGGAAGACGTCGTCGCGACGCACGTCCAGGCGGGCGAGCGCCCGCCGCACGCCGAGCCAGCCGGAGGGCTCGTAGTCGACGCGGTCGGCGTCCTCGAGCCCGAGGGCCGAGAGCGCCGCCTCGCTCGTCGTGTCGAGCCCGAGCGGGCGGTCGAAGAACGTCCTGCTTGCCACGCCGCGGAACCAGAGGTACCCGCGTCGGGCGTGCCTGAGGGTCGCCGCCTGCCGCTCAGCATCCATGCCTCGTCTCCTGCCTGTCGCCCCTGCCATGTCCTCAGCCCCCGCTCGCGCCCACCCGCGCACGTGCGCGCCGCACGGGTGCAAGTCCGTCCACGTACAGCCGCTGCAGCGCCGGGGACTGCTTCGCGCGCAGCCGGACGGCGATCGACCCCGGCCCCGGCGGCCACCCCGATCCGCCCGGCGACGCCGTGCGCGAGCCCGAGCCCCTCGTGCATCGGCTCGATCCGGTCCGCTGGCTCGACCTTGTAGCGCTCGGCCCCGCCGAGGAACTCCACGCGGA
Source organism: uncultured Solirubrobacterales bacterium (assembly GCA_963757125.1). Classification (GTDB taxonomy): domain Bacteria; phylum Actinomycetota; class Thermoleophilia; order Solirubrobacterales; family Solirubrobacteraceae; genus CAVVSD01. The sequence goes on from CAVWQP010000004.1 coordinate 648, forward strand.
CCGCGCCCTCCTCGGCGGCGACGGCGATCGTGTCCAGCGTCGTGACCTGCCCGGGCGAGAGGCGCGCGTGCTCGGGATCGAAGGCCATCGAGTGCACGTAGACCGTGCGCGCGAGCCAGAGGTAGCAGTTGTAGGCGATCGCGCGATCGTCGAGCCGCAGCGTCACGATCCGGGTCCGATCGTCAGCGGCGAGCGCGAGCAGCGCACCGCGCTGGAACCCGCCGCCCGGACGGGACGGGAACTCCGAGGCGTCAGGCCGGCCCTCGCGCCGCAGCGCGTGCAGCCGCAGCGCCTCGTCGAGCGCGGGCTCGACCTCCTCCGGCGTGCGCGCGACCGCGGGCCGCGAGCCGCCGAGCTCGCCCAGCTGCCGGCGCCGCCGCCGGTGCAGGTTGCGCCGCTTGGCGGCGGTGCGCTCCTTGTAGACCGTCTCCCAGCCTCGGTCGAGCTCGAGGACCGGCGATTCGGCCCGGGGGATGAGCTTCAGCCTGGACCCGGCGGCGCGGGCCAGGTTGCTGTCCGCGGGGAGGCCGAACACGTCGACGTGGTCGTGGTCGCCCTTCGCGGCCAGCTCCAGCAGCGCGTCCGCGTCGCCCTGCCCGGCGTCGGGCGCCAGCATGAGATCCGCGAGCGCCGAGAGGTGACCGCCCGCGAACTGGGCGACCCGCAGCCCGCCCTTCCTGCGGATGGCGAGCGGCAGCGCCGCGACGAGCCGGCCGTCCCGTCGGCCCACGTGCACGCGCAGCTTCCACCCCTCGTCCTGGGCGTGCCGCCACCACGCGGCGATCCAGGCGTGCAGGAGGAAGGGGCTCGGCCGGGGCATCGCGAGGACGAGGTCGTCCCACTCGTCGCGGAGGGCGTCGAAGCCCTCGCCGGTCGTGATCGTCTCGGTTGTCACGCAGCCTCCAGGCGGCCATAGCGCAGGGTTCGGTAGATCTGACGTCCCGGCAGCGGGCGATCGTGCCCGCCCTCGGCCTTAGCCCGCACATCGCGCAGGCCGTCGTAGCGGCCGACCGCGATGCGGGGCAACCAGCGCGCGTCGGCGGCGGCCTCCACCATGCCCGGCTCGCACCCGAGGGCGAGCTGCATCCCGGCGTCCGCGACGTGCCTGCGCTCGCGCTCGCCGGCGTTGCCGCCGGGGTCGCAGAACGCCACCCGCTCGCCGCCGAGCTTGTCCTCGAGCACAGCGCGCGACTCGGCGATCTCGTACAGGCACGTCGCGTCATCGAGGGCGCTGAGGTTGGGGTGCGTCATCGTGTGCGGCTCGAAGCGGACCCCCTCGTCCTGCAGGCCGCGGATCTCGTCCCACGAGAGCAGCGGCGGCTGGGTCTCGTACCAGGACATCCGCGCCGTCCCGTCCACCAGGCCGGGCGCGATGAACACGGTCGCGGGGAGGCTCAGCTCGTGCAGCACGGGCCACGCCTCCTGCGCGAAGTCGAGGTAGCCGTCGTCGAAGTTCAGGACGATCGCCCGGTCGGGCAGGTCGCCGCGGACGAGCCGGCGCCGGCGTCCATGAGGTCGAGGACGGCGAACCCGTCGTCGGCCAGCATCTCCATCTGGCGCCGGAACTCGCGCGGGGTCACCGCGAGCAGGTCCCGGTCGTCGCTGACGCGGTGGTCAGAGAGGATCCGGAAGCCACCGGAGCCGGCGGGCGGGCCCGGCCGGTAGTCCCAGGCGAGCGACCGCGCCTTCGTCATCGCCGTCTTCACCACGGTCGCCGGGTGGCGCTCGGGCTTCAGTCCTTCTCTGGTTCGTGTGGTCATGCCAGTTGTGCGGTCGGGATGGGCTGGTCAGCCGGAGCGCGCTGCACGAGCTTCAGGCAGGCGACGGCGAGGCCGACGGTGGAGACGGCCAGCAGGGCGAGCAGCAGCTCCGGCCTCGCGGCGGGGAGGAAGGCGGCAACGACCGTGATCGCCAAGGCGCCAACGGTCCGTAGGACGATGCCCCTCGCACGCGCGCCGATGAGCATCCGGGCGCGCGGCAGCACGTGGATCGCCATCGCGAGGTCGGCGACGACCAGCGCCACCGCCATCCCCTCGGCCGACGGGCCGGCGACCGCGAGGACGAGGAGCCCGCCGAGGCTCACGATCGCGAAGCCCCCGACGTATGTGGCGAGCAGCGCGCCCTCCTCGTGGCGCGCCACGAGCGGCGAGGTGAGCGCGACGACGAAGCCGATCGCCGGGATCGCGGCGAAGACGAGGATGAGCGTCGTGATCGTGGACGCGGACCGCTCGTCGAGCAGGGCGGCGGCGACGATGGGCGCCGCGAGCGCGGCGATCGTGGCGGCGACGATCGTCAGCCACGAGATGGTCGTGACGGCGCGCGCGAAGCCGTTCGTGTCCCCCGCGCCGCCGTCGGCGTGCTGGCGGCTGATGCCCTGGAAGAACCCGAGCGCCCCGCTCGCGATGAGCGTCGCGGAGCCCGCCATGACCTTGATGCCTGCGCCGAGTGTCCCGGCTGCCGCGGCGGCGCCGGCCGCGGTGAGCGTCAGCGTCCCGACGGCGACCATCGCCACCGCGGCGGTCTGGCAGACCGTCACACGCATGATCGCCTTGCGGGGACCCTCGTGCACCTGGAGCGCACGCCACGCCGCGCGAAGCGGGTGCAGGCCGAAGACGACCGTGACGATGAGCAGCGTCGCGAGCTCGGCCACGCCCGGCGCCCAGACCGCCTGCGTGGAGCCCGAGGCCAGGACGACCCACGCGACCACGCCCGGCGTGATCGAGCGCATCGCGAGGTACGCGACGTAGGGGCCGTGGCGCCCGAGGCCGAACGGCTCCCAGGTGTTGAGCGCCGCGAAGAACAGGAGCGCGAACGCGTACGGCAGCACGGCGGCGGGCATCATGCCGCCGGCGAGCAGCGCGAACGCGATCGAGCCGGCGGCGCCCAGCGCCGCGAACTCCAGCCGGACGTAGGTGATCTGCCCGCGCAGGCGGTCGTCGACCTTCGACGACGACGCGGCCCGTGCACCGTAGAGCCACGCGCCGCCGTCCACGAACACCTGAAGGGTCAGGTACAGGGCCTGGGCCGACAGCATCGTGCCCAGCTCGTGGCCCGTCATCGTGCGGCTGCTGGCGACGAGCCACAGCAGCTGCGCCACCTGACCCGTGGCCGTGCCCGCGACGAGCACGAGCGAGCGCCGGGCTCCGCCCATCAGCCGGCGGCCTCGACGCGGACGGGGACGGGCCGGGGGGCGATCGCCGGGCGGCGGACATCGGCGCGCGCGAGGATCTCGCGGTAGAGCGCGGCCGTCTCGAAGGCGACGCGCGAGACCGCGAAGTGCGCCTCGACGCGTGCGCGGCCGGCCTCGCCCATCCGCGCGAGGCCCTCCGGGTCGGCCACCATGTCGACCATCGCCTCGGCGAACACTCGGGCGTCCACGGGGACCGGCCGACCCGTCTCGCCGTCGACGACCGCCTCGGCGGTGCCGCCGACGGCGCTCGCGAGCACCGGGATACGCGCGCTCATCGCCTCGAGGACGGAGATGGGCAGCGACTCCCAGCGCGAGGGCAGGACGAAGAGCGACATGCAGGCGAGCCACGGGGCGACGGCGCCGCCGTACGGCTCCTGGCGCAGCCGGTCGCCGAGGCCGAGGCGCGCGATCTCGGCGCGCACCGCGTCGCGCAGGACGCCGTCGCCGACGACGAGCCCGCACGCCTCGAAACGGGGGTCCTGCGCGGCGAGCGCGAAGGCCTCGACGAACCGCAGAGGCCCCTTCTCCTCGTCGAGCCGCCCGAGGTAGCCCACGACCGGCCGGCCCGCGGCCCAGGCGACGACGCCCGCGTCCGGCGCGCCGACCGCCGCGTCGGGGAGGACGCCGTTGCGGATCGTGACGAGGCGGTGCGCGACGTTGCCGAGGCGCTCGACCGCACGTGCGCGCTCCCAGTCCGAGACCGTCACCATCGCCGCCGCCCGGCGGTCGAGTCCGCGCTCGATGACGGCGTAGAAGCGACGCTGGGGGCCGCCGAATCCGGCGGCGAACGCGAAGCAGTGCGGCGTGTAGACGACGCGGCGCGGGTCGGCGAGCGAGAGGCGGACGAGCGCACCCGCCTTGGAGCTGTGGGCGTGGACGAGGTCGTAGCGGCGCTCGACCAGCAGCCGGTCGATCGCCCGGAGGACGCGGGCGTCACCCCACCCGGGGCGCCGCCGCATGGCGAGCGGATGGACATGGATGCCCGCCTCGCGCAGGCGCGGCACGTACGGGCTGGCGGCCGGCGCTGCGACCTCGATCTCCCATCCCGCGTGGCTCAGCTCGCGCGACAGCGTCAGGACGTGCTCGGGCACACCGCCGACCTCGGGCTGGAGGATCTGCAGGACCCGCGGCGTCACCACATCTGCGCTCAGACAGCGCCACTCCTGGAAACGAGCGCACGCGCGTTGGAGAGGATCTGCCAGTCCAGCCGCAGCGACCAGGAAATCACGTAGACGCTGTCCAGCCGCATTCGGTCGTCGTAGTCGAGCGATGCGCGACCGTTGATCTGCCAGTAACCGGTGATGCCCGGCTTGACCGTGAGCAGGGCGGCCTTCTGTCCGTAGCGCTCGACCTCGGGCTCGGTGATCGGCCGGGGGCCGACCAGACTCATGTCCCCGCACAGGACGTTCAAGAGCTGCGGAAGCTCGTCGAGAGAGGTCCTCCGCAGGAATCGCCGACCGGGTGACACGTGGATCGGTCTTAAGCTTGGACGTCGAGAACTCATGGGCGATCCAGGGTCGTCATGAGCCGGCGGAACCCTCCTCCGCGCCTTCGCCGCCGTAGGCCTCGCCGCGGCAATGGTGGAGCGCCATCGAGCGGAACTTCAGGAGGCGGAAGGGCTTGCCGTTGCGGCCGACCCGCTCGTGTCGGTAGAGGATCGGTCCCGCGAGTCGAGCTTGATCGCGAAGGCGATGATGGGGAGGACGGGGCGAGCAAGATCAAGCCGAGCGCGCACGAGACGAGGTCGATGAGACGCTTGATCGCGAGCGACGAACGGGTCGGCGCCGCGGCCGGCAACCCGACGCAAGGCCCTCGACCGTATGGAGACTGGCATTCGGCCCGACGGTCTCGTACAGCCGGGGGACGATGTCGACCTGGACGTCGAGGAGCTTGATCTGCTTCGCCAACTCCAGCGTCGCCCTCGCTCTCGTCGAGAACGCGAAGATCACGCGCTCGACGTCGAACAGGCGGACGAGAACCGGCAGGTCGTCCGGCGTGCCCAGGACCCGGATGTCGCCCAATTCGGGGCCGAGGTCGCGAGGGTCGGCATCCGCGAAGCCGACGAGGTTCGCGCCGTACTCGCGGTGGCGCAGGAGCTTCCGCGCGACGAACTGCCCGACAGTGCCCGCTCCGACGATGAGCGTGTTCTGCAGAAAGTGGATGCGACGCCGACAGAGTGCACGGGCGCAGCTCCGCCCGAGCGAGATCAGCGTGATCCCGAGGAACCAGAACAGCACGAGGCGGCCGAGCTCGGGCTGGATGAAGCCGAACGCCTGCGAGGCGATGAAGAGGAGCCAGGTCCCCACCGTGATGAGGTGGAAGACGCGGATGAGGTCGTCGGCGGTGGAGTGGTCCGCGCGCTCGTCGTCGTTGTCGTAGAGCCCGTAGACCTTGGCCGCGGCGATCCAGACCGGGAGCGTGAACGCGAACACCAGCAGCTCCGCGGTGCCCGTCACTGAGCCGGGCTCGGCCGGCGGCCCGCTCCACAGCAGCTGGGAGAGCACGAACGCGAGCGTCAGCCCGATCATGTCCGCGCCGACGAGCATGCGTGACATGAGCCAGCCACGGCGCTTCGCGGCGACGCGCCGGAGCTCGAGGATCTCCAGCGTGCGGGCGTCGGCGTCGCCGAGGAGCCGACCCCAGCCGGCCATCGGGGTCGCGATCGGCTCGGGCGCGGGCGGCGGCGGGTCCTTGACGATGCGCGGCGTGCCGTTCTGCCCGTTGATCTCGGCGAGGCTCATGCGCCGCCACCTCCCGGGACCGGGTCGAGGTGGTGGCCCATCCACGCCTCCCCGTCCATCGGCGTGAACAGGGCGTCGCCGAGCCGGATCGGCTCCATGAGCTTCGAGTCGCGCGTGTGCACCAGGTCGCGCGTCTCGCGTAGCAGCAGGCAGGGGCGCTCCCAGAGCGCCGGCAGCAGCCAGGACTCCAGGCGCCCACGGACGGCGGGAGTCCCGAAGCGGGACGCCTCGTCGAACAGGTGATCGAGCACGACCCCGGCCTGGCCCTCCCGGGCGACGACCTGCAGGACCCGCGACACCCGAGTCGGATGCAGGAAGGACACGTGCCAGCCGAGGACGCGGCCGTCGGGCGCGCGGACAAGCCGGCGGATGAGCTCCCCGCGGCCGGTGACGGCCTGCATCTCACCGAACAGCCAGTCGAGGAACGGCTCGTCGTACGCGAGGCGGATCCGCGCCCGGCCCGCGAGCTCGGGGCCGTGCTCGACGACGTGGCGCGCCGTCAGCGGCTCCACGGTCGTGCCGGCGGCGGGCTCGGTCGCGGCGACCGCCTGGCCCCGGCCGCCGAGGTGCGTCGCGAACGACATGACCCTCGGCGAGGCGACGCGGTCGAGGAGGTCGAGCACCGGCGCGCAGCGACGCGCCGCAGCGGGACGACCCGCGTGCTCGGCCGCCAGGCCGCCGAGCAGCGCGGCGGGGCGGAACGCGCGCGCCCAGCCGACCGAGGGCACGCCGACGGTCACGCCGCCCAGGCGATCCCACATGCGTGCGACGGAGCTGCCCGCCGTGGACGTCGTCACGTCCTGGGGCCCGTCGATCGCGCGACGCAGCAGCAGCGCGCCCGCCGGCATGCCGCGTTGGTCGGGATCGGCCATGAGGTGCGCGGGGAACGCCATCCGATAGGGGCGTCCGTCGAACGTGATGCGCCGGACGTGCAGGCCGACGAAGCCCATGACTGCGCCGTTGGCCTCGTAGACGAGGGACGGGATCTCCGGGTCCAGCCAGGGCGTGAGCAGGAGCGTGCGCAGGAAGACGGCCATCAGGCCGGGCGCGGCCAAGCGCGAGCCCGACCGGTGGATGCGCTCGAAGAGCGACGCGATCTCGGGGAGATCGTCCTCGTGCATGCGCCGCACGCCAGCGGCACGCCGAGTGATCAGGGGGCGCTCGGTCTGAGCGAGGGCATCCACTGCCATCGGACCCCAAGACGGCGGAGCGATCCAAAATCTTCCATCGCAAGATTCGGGGCGCTCAGAGCGTCATGGAAGAAGACCTGCGATGACGCGCTTCAAGCGAAGAATCCGAGGAATGGGGCATATTCCCTGCGTGGCCGAGCGCGACGACGATCTCGACGACCTCCTGCGGGCGCTGCCTGATGCTCCGTCCGACTGGATGTCGTCGGCTGCTGAGATCCCGCTGCTCATGGATGCCGCCGAGGGACGGAAGGGCGACGACCTCCTCTCGCTGCGCCAGGCACTGGTCGCGGTCGGCCTCGATGCCGACGACGCGCACGTGCACGCATTGCGCCGCATCATCCGCCGCAGTCCGGCTCCCTGATACGAACTCGGGAACGACACTGGCGCGCGCTGCCACCGTCGATGTAGCTTTGCGACGGTGACGCTCGTGATCGAGAGCCCCTACGTCCTGCTCGATGCCGGCCTCGTCGGCCGATGCCGTCGCGGCGACGCCGACGCGTGGCCCGAGCTCGTCCGCCGGTTCTCCCCCTACGTCTACGCCATCGCCGTGCGGGCCTATCGGCTCAGCGAGCACGAGGCGGAGGACGTGTTCCAGGAGGTCTTCGTACGGGCGTGGCAGCGGCTCGACGAGCTGCGCAGCGACGACGCGATCCGTCCGTGGCTCGGGCAGCTCACCCGTCGACTCGCGGTCGACCGACTGCGCAGCCGTGCTCGTGAGCAGGCGCGCGCGGACCTCGAGGTCGAGGTCGCCCTGTCGGCGGAGGACGAGATGGCGCGACTCGACGACGCGCTCGCCGTCCGCTCCGCGATCGACGAGCTCCCGCCGCTGCAGCGCGACGTCGTCGAGCGGTTCTTCGTCCGGGGCCAGAGCTACGCGGAGATCGCATCCGCGCTCGGCATCGCGGAGGGAACGGTGGCCAGCCGGATCTGTCGCGCGAGGGAACGCCTCGCGGTGTCACTCGGCCGTGATGACTGAGCGGCAACGCGCCAAGATGGCGGCACGCAGTGTGGGGAAACTGTTAGACCCGTGACAGGACGTGGCCGGGTGGTGGTGATGGGACGGACTCATGGACGAGCAGAGACACGAACAATCGGCGTTGCGACGCCAGATCTCCAGGACCGCGGTCAGCGTCTCCGTGGTCCTCGTCGCGCTCGTGTCCACCTGCGCACTCGCGGACGACGCATGGGCCGCTGATGCGCCGCCCTCGCGCGCCGCGACGCCGCTGACCCGCTCGATCCCGAGCATCCGCTACGAGACGCTGCTCGGGTCGCTCGGACTGAGCGCGAATGCCGGCGCGCTCGAGGACGCCGGAGGCGCGGCGCCCGCCCCGGACGCGCCCGCGGCGGACGATCCGCCCGCCGCCGAGCCCCCGGCCGATCCCGAACCCGCGGACAAGGAGACTCCCGCCGCGACGGGGCCCGACCCCGTGGACGATCCTCCGGCGCCCGCCGAGGAGCCGGCCGCCACGCCGGACCCGCCGGCCGAGCCTGTCGCAGAGGAGCCGACCGGCGGCGCGACCGATCCCGCGCCTGAGCCCGACCCGACCGACCAGCCCACGCCGGCCCCCGACCCCGAACCGACGGCCGGCGGGTCCGCCCCAGGCGAGGACCCGGCCCCGCCGGACCAACCGACCGTCCCCGTCGACGACACCACGCCTCCCGATCAGCCGACCGTCCCCACCGACGACACCACGTCGCCGCCGGATGAGCAGACCGGGCCCGTCGACACGACGCCGCCCGCCGAGCCGCAGACGCCGGCCGACGACCCCACCCCGCCTTCGCAGCCGACCGATCCCGTGGACGACACGCCCGTCGACACGACGCCGCCCGCCGAGCCGCAGGCGCCCGCAGACGACACGACCGAGCCCGCGCAACCGGCCGGCCCAGTCGACGAGCCCGTCGCGAACGAGCCGGCCGTCGGCGAGGCCGTCGCGAGCGAGCCGACCCCGGAGGTCGCGGTCGTGGACGAGCCGGCGGCGGCGGTCGTCGCCGCGCCGGCGGTCAAGAAGGCGACAGCTCCCGCGGAGCCGGCGAGCACCGCGCCGGCCACGGAGCAGCCCGCGGAGCCGGAGCCGATCCCGTCCGCCACCCAGCCGATCGATCCGGTGCTGGACCACATCGGGCGCGCCGTGAACCTCGACGCGACCGGGATCGTCGTCCAGGGCGTCGTCGCTCCGGCGACGACCTCCGCCGACCGCGCGGTCACGCTCATCACAGAAGCGCTGCGCCGCGCCGTGTGGCAGGTGCCGTCCACCGCCGCCGGCGTCACGATCCTGAGCGCGGCGGTCGCGCGCGGCGTCCCGAAGGCTGCACGCGCCGTCCCTGGCGTGCTCGTCCAGCCGATGGTCGCGAGCGTCCCGACGCTGGCCTCGAACGTGTCGCCCGCACTCGCGCACGATGCCGCGTCCCGGCCGGACGGGCGGCGCGACCTCTCCGAGCGGCGGCACACCGGCACCCCGCCCGCGTCAGCACCCCACTCCGTACGCACCACCGCCGTGACCGCAGTGGCGTCTGCCGCTGCTGGCGGCGGCGGTGTCGGTGCGGCACTCGCCGTGCTCGGCGTGTGCATCGCAGCCTCACCCTCATCGGCGGCGCGCTTGCTTCCGCACCCGCGGTCGCCCGCTCCGTCTCGCTCCTGCTGGTCGTCGAACGGCCTGGCTGACGCGGCGTCAGCCGCGTCACCCCTCGCGCGCCGGGCACCCCATGCCCCGGCGCCGGAGTCAGTTCGAGTCAGGAGACACCATGCAGCAGTCGGACACGCAGAGTGCGCAGGTCGGAGTCGGGCCGGCGTCCCCGCCGGCGATGGGATGGGACGAGCTGGTCGATCGCTTCGCACCGTACGTGCACGCGGTCGCTAGGGAGGCGTTCGGCCTGTCGGCCGACGACGCCCGCGACGTGTTCCACGAGGTCTTCGTGCAGACGTGGTCGCGCATGAACGGCCCGGAGGCGGGTCAGGACCTCCATGCCTGGATGACGCGCACGACGCGAACCGTCAGCGAGGGGCGGCGCGGCGAGCTCGCATCGCCGGGCGACGCACCGGCGGAGGACGCTCTCCGGCGGCTCGACGACGCGCTGACCGTGCGCGAGTCCGTGCGGCGGCTGTCGGCGGCCGACCGAGCGCTCGTGCTGGTCCCGCTGATCGACGGGCGCGTCGACCCGGAGAGCCCGGTGATCGAGGGGCGCGACCCGGTCGTCGCGACGGACGAGGTGCGACGCGTCCGGCGCCGCGTGCTGCGCGATGTCAACGACGGGCGTCGCCGCCGTTCCGCGCGGTGAACGCGCTAGAGGGCGCGGTCGCCGCGGGCGGCCGCGACGCAGCACGCTGCGACGCCGGCACAGGCGACGATCCAGGAGATGAGCATGAAGAGGATCACGCCCCGGTGGTCGGCCGCCGGGACGCGGACTTGAGCTTCGCTACGGCCTGATGCGCACGTGTTCGGGAGTCAGCTCGCCCACCGTCCGGGCACCCATGAGGGCCATCGTCCGGACGATGCCGTCGCGGAGCAGATCTCCCGTCCGCTGGACCCCCGCCTCGCCTCCGGCCATGAGGCCGTAGAGGTAGGCACGGGCGACGAGGCAGGCCCTCGCGCCCATCGCGACGGCGGCGACGATGTCCCCGCCGTCGAGGATCCCGCCGTCGAGCATGACCTCGGCGCTGTCGCCGACCTCCTCGACGATCGACGGGAGCTGCTCGAGCGGCGTCGGCGCCTGCACGAGCTGCCGGCCTCCGTGGTTGGAGACGATCACGCCGTCGGCGCCCCGGTCCACCACCTGACGCGCGGCCTTCGCCGTCATCACGCCCTTCACGACGAGCGGACCGTCCCAGATGCTCCGCAGCCAGTCGAGGTCTCCGAAGTCCAGCGCCGGGTCCAGGATCCGCCCGACCATGTCGGACACCGACCCGCGCTCCTCGGTCATGTTCGCGAAGCGCAGCGGCTCCGTCGTGAGCATGTCGAACCACCAGGCCGGATGCACCGCCATGTCGGCGAGCGTCCTCAACGTCAGCGCCGGCGGCGTCGTGAAGCCGTTGCGCACGTCGCGCATGCGGTCGCCCGACACGTGCGTGTCGACGGTCAGCAGCAGCGTGGTGAACCCCGCCGCCTTCGCGCGCTCGACGAGCGCCTGGCTCGCCGCGCGGTCGCGCCAGACGTAGAGCTGGAACCAGCGGTTCGCGTCGCCGACGGTGCTCGCGAGGTTCTCGATCGACGTCGTGCCCATCGTCGACAGCGCGTGCGGGATCCCGAGCCGCTTGGCCACGTTGCCGACCGCGATCTCCCCCTGGGTCCCCATGACGCGGGTGAACCCGGTCGGCGCGAACGCGAGGGGCAGCGCGGAGGGCTGTCCGAGGATGGTCGTCGACGGGTCGACGTTCGAGACGTCGCGCAAGACCTCCGGCACGAGCTCGACGCGCGCGAACGCCTGGCGCGCGCGGATGAGCGCCGTCTCGTCCTGGCCGGCGGCGCCGTCGGTGTAGTCGAAGACCGCACGCGGCGTGCGGCGCTTCGCGATGAGCCTCAGATCGTGGACGCTCGCGGTGCGGGCGACCCGCGCCTCGGCGCCGAAGCCGGGCGTCTCCAGCTGGATGAGCTCTCGAAGCTCGGACCAGCGCGGCCGCTGCCGCTTCAATCCAGGACCTCTGCGGGGACCTCGATCTCCCGCTTGAGCACCTTGCCCGTCGGGCCCTTGGGGAGCTCCTCCACGAACCACAGCCTCCTCGGATACTTGTAACTGGCGACCTGCTCCTTGACGTAGGCGCGCAGCGCCTCGGCGTCGATCTCCTCGCCGTCCTTCAGCGCGACGGCTGCGCCGACCTCCTCGCCCCACTCCTCGTCGGGCACGGCGACGACCGCTGCCTCACGGACGGCGGGGTGCTCGTAGAGCACCTCCTCGATCTCGCGCGGGTACACGTTGTAGCCGCCGCGGATGATCATGTCCTTCTTGCGGTCGACGATGAAGAAGAAGCCGTCCTCGTCGACCTTGCCCAGGTCGCCGGAGTGGAACCACCCGTCGCGGATCGCCTCCTCGGTGGCGTCCGGGCGGCCGAGGTAGCCCTTCATGATGTTGTGGCCCTTGATGACGATCTCGCCGACCTCGCCGGTCGCGACCTCACCGTCGTCGTCGTCGACGACCTTCATCTCGACGCCCTCGACGGGCGTGCCGATGGAGCCGACGCGGCGCTTGTCGACGCTGTTGAAGGAGGCGACCGGGGACGTCTCGCTGAGCCCGTAGCCCTCGAGGATCACGACGCCGAAGGCCTCCTCCACGCCGCGCAGGACCTCGCCCGGCAGCGACGCGCCGCCGGAGATGATGCGGCGCAGGCTCGAGGTGTCGAACTCCTCGCGACCCGGGTGGTGCAGCAGCGCGGCGTGCATCGTCGGCACGCCGGCGAAGTGCGTCACCTGGTCGCGCTGGATGATCTCCAGCGCCTTCTCCGGATCGAAGCGGGCGAGCAGCGTGAGCGTGGCGCCTGCGACGGCGGCCGCGTTCATGCAGCAGGTCTGCCCGAACGTGTGGAACAGGGGCAGGCCGCCGAACAGGATGTCCTCGTCGCCGATCTCGTGGCCCTCCACGGAGATCCTGGCGTTGCGGCTCAGGTTGTCGTGCGTGAGCTCGGCGCCCTTGGGCTGCCCGGTCGTGCCGGACGTGTAGAGGATGACCGCGGTGTCGTCGCCGTCGACGTCGGCCAGCTCGCGCATCGGCTCGGTCTCGCCCAGCAGGCCCTCGAACTCCTGGGGCGCGACGGACACGACGGGGATGTCGCCCGCCTTCTCGGCGCCCGTCGCGGCCGCCTCGGCGAACCCGTGCCACGCGAAGAGCAGCTTCGCGTCGGAGTCCTCGAGGTAGTACGCGACCTCGCGGCCCTTGAGCAGGACGTTCATGGGGACGACGACGGCGCCCGCCCGCACGATCCCGTAGTAGACGACGGGGAAGTACGGGACGTTCGGCAGCATCACCCCGACGCGATCGCCCGGACCGATGCCACGGTCGCGCAGGAGCCCGGCGACCCTCGCGCTGCCCTCGTCGAGAAGGCCGTAGGTGACCTCCGCATCGTCCAGCTTCACCGCCACGTGATCGGGGCGGCGGCGCGCGGAGGCGGTCATGATGCCCGCCAGGTTCACGTCGCTCATGACCGGACACTACCCCGCAACAGCCGTCCCAGCGCAGCCCGACCTCGCCGCCCTGGCCGGCGCGGCGCTCGACGAGCTGGCCGACGCCGTCGGCGCCGAGGTCGGCGCGCTCTGGGGCGCGCGCGAGGAGGGCGGGGATCTGGTGCTCCTGGCGGCCCGCGGCCTGGCCCGCGACGCCGTGCCGCGGACCGTGACGGCCGGCGAGGGGCTCGGCGGCCGGGCGGTCGCCGAGTCGCGCGCGGTGACCGCGACACACGCGGCCGACGGCCTGCAGGTGGTCGGCCTGACCGGCCCGACGCGCGTCGCCCACGAGATCCACGTGCCGCTGCGGCTGGGGACGTCGGTCATCGCGGTCGCCGCCCTCGGCTGCCTCGCGGCGCCCGTGCCCGAGGGCGTGGAGCGGCTGCAGACCCTGGCGGACGCGGCGGGCGTCGCGCTGGCCCATCTCCAGGTGAACGAGGCGGCCAAGCGCGAGGCGCGGCTGGGGCGCGCGGTGCTCGACGCGACGCCCGACGCGATCGCGCTCGTGGGCCCCGCGGGCCAGGTGCTCGTGCAGAACGAGCCCATGCGGGCGCTGCTGGCCGACGGCGTCCCCGCGCTCGACGTCCCGCCCGGCGGCGCCGAGCACCACGACGAGCTGACGCCCGCGGGGACCCGCCGGCTCCTCGCGCGGTGGAGCGCTCCGCTGGAGAACGGCGGCAACGGCGACGCGGGCAGGATCGTCGTGCTGCGCGACGTCAGCGCCGAGCGCGAGTCCGAGCGACTGAAGGACGAGGTGCTCGCGCTCGTGTCGCACGAGCTGCGCACGCCGCTGACCTCGATCGTCGGCTACGTGGACCTCGTGCTCGACGGCTCGGACCCGCTCACCGCCGACGTGCGGCGCTTCCTCGAGGTCGTCGAGCGCAACGCGCGCCGGATGCTGCGCCTCGTCGGCGACCTGCTGTTCGTCGCCCAGGTCGAGGCGGGCAGGCTCGAGCTGGCGCGCGCGGAGGTCGACCTCGGCGCCATCGCCTCCGACGCGGTCGAGGCCGCGCGCCCGGAGGCCGAGCGAGTCGGGTCGACGATCGTGCTCGACGCGGAGCCCGTCCGCACGTTCACGGGCGACCGCGACCGCTGCGCCCAGGTGCTCGACAACCTCATCGCCAATGCCGTGAAGTTCACGGGCGAGGGTGGCCACATCCAGGTCACGGTCGCCGAGCGCGGGGAGTTCGCGGTGCTCGAGGTCGGCGACGACGGTCCGGGCATCCCGGTCGAGGAGCAGGCGCTGGTGTTCGACCGCTTCGCGCGGGCGTCGGGGGCGTCGGAGCGCGCGGTCCCGGGCGCGGGACTGGGCCTGACGGTCGTGAAGGCGATCGTCGAGGGCCACGGCGGCGAGATCGACGTGCTCAGCGCGCCGGGCGCCGGCACGACGATGCGCGTGGCGCTCCCGCTGGGCTAGCGGTCACCGCCCCCACCGGTACCCGAACCCCCGCACCGTCTCGATGAGCTCCCCCGAGTCGCCGAGCTTGCGCCGCAGGTAGCTCACCGTGACCTTGACCTGGCCGGCGTCGACCGCCTCCGGGTGCCCCCAGACGAGCTCGAGCAGCTGGTCGCGACTCAGGACCTGGCCCGGGTTGCGCATGAACGTCAGGAGGAGCCGGAACTCCAGCGGCGTGAGCTGGATCTCCTCGTCGCCCACCCGGACCTCGGCGCGGCTCACGTCGACGCTCACGCGACCGTCGCCGTAGGTCTCGCGGTCTGCGCCCCAGTCGGTGCGGCCGGCCGAGCGGCGCAGCAGCGCCTCGACGCGCGCGAGCAGCTCCTGGCGCCCGAACGGCTTCGTGACGTAGTCGTCGGCGCCCTCCTTGAGGCCGCGGACCTTCTCCAGCTCCGTGTCGCGCGCCGTGAGCATGAGGACGGGCACCGCGGTGAGGTCGCGGATGCGCTCGAGCGTCTGCCACCCGTCGAGCTCGGGCATCGTGACGTCGAGGACGATCACCTCGGGCCGGACGTCGTAGAGGACGCGCAGCGCCTCGCGCCCGTCGGCCGCCTCGCGGACAGTCGCGCCCGCCCGTTCGAGCAGCTCGCGCACGAGCCCGCGGACGTCCGCGTCGTCGTCGACCACGAGGATGCGGGCACCCTGCATCGCGCCGGATCGTGTCAGAGGGAGCCGCCGGTCCGCGCACTAGGGTCCTCGGTCCGATGCCTCCCGCGACCCGACGCCGCTCCCGATCGCTGCCCGGCGACATGCCCGTCGCAGAGGTCGGCGAGCTCCTGGTGTGGACCGACGGCGCCTGCCGCAAGAACCCCGGCCCCGGCGGCTGGGCGGCGCTCATCGTCGGCACCGACGTGCGCGAGCTCTCCGGCGGGCTGCCCCACACGACGAACAACATCATGGAGATGACCGCCGCCCTCGAGGGGCTGCGGGCGCTGCCGGACGGCGCGCGCGCCTGCGTGGTCACCGACTCGCGCTACCTGCACGACGGCATGACCTCCTGGATCCACGGCTGGAAGCGCAAGGGCTGGAAGACGTCCGGCGGCGAGCCGGTCAAGAACCGGGAGGTGTGGCTCGCGCTCGAGGCCGAGGTCGCGCGGCACCTCACGGTGCGCTGGCACTGGGTCCGCGGCCACGTCGGCACGCAGCTCAACGAGCGCGCCGACGAGCTCGCCGTCGCCGCGGCCGCGGCGTACTGACTCGACGGACGACCGAGCCGCCCGACGGCGGTCTGTACAACCGGATCGATGCGGGAGAGGACGCCGAGGGAGAGCGCGTGGGAGGAGGTCGCCCGCGGGTTCGAGCGCGCGCTCATGACGCCCGGGCTGCCGCCGCACGCGCGACCGCTCCTCATGCGCGGGTACCTCGCCGCCAACCGCGCGGCGCGCCTGCCGCCGCCTAGCCCCGCTGCGGTCGGACGCCCTGGGCGAGAGCTGCGTCTCGCGCCTGCGCTACCGCGTAGTCCAGATCGTCCGTGACGTCGAGGAGGTTCACGTCGCCGGGGCTGATCTTGCCGCCGGCGAGCATCCGCTCGCGGATCCAGGCGACCAGGCCGCTCCAGTAGTCCGTCCCGATGAGGATGATCGGGAAGTGGCTGATCTTGCGGGTCTGGATCAGCGTCGCCGCCTCGAAGAGCTCGTCGAGCGTCCCGAACCCGCCGGGGAGGACGAGGAACGCGCTCGCGTAGCGCACGAACATGATCTTCCGCGTGAAGAAGTAGTGGAACTGCAGATCGACGTCGACGTACCGGTTGACCGACTGCTCGAAGGGGAGGTCGATCCCCAGGCCGACGCTCGGCACGCCTGCCAGCTGCGCGCCGTGGTTGGCTGCCTCCATCGCGCCGGGCCCGCCGCCGGTGATGACCGCGAAGCCCGCCTCGCCCAGCTTGCGCCCCACCTCGACGGCCAGCTCGTACTCCGCCGAGCCGGGCGGCGTCCGCGCCGACCCGAAGACGGACACGGCCGGCCCCGCCGCCTGCATCCGCTCGAACCCCATGGCGAGCTCGGTCGCCATCCGCTCGACGCGGTCGGCGTCGGTGACGAGGCTTCGGACCACCGGCTCATCGGCGGCGATGAGCTCCTCGTCGGGGGTGAGCGGGCGGCGCGGAGTTGCGGACACCCGTTCCAAGGTAGCTCGGGTGCGTCAGCCGAGCGTCGCTTCGCAGTTCTTGAAGCGGTACTCGTTGCTGTAGCGCTTGCGCACCCGGTCGTAGCCCGGCCCGCAGTCGACGGTGCCCTTGCCGTAGAAGGCCCAGATGACGTCGTCTCCGCTCCCGCCGCGAACGGTGTTGGTCCCGTGGCTCGTGTAGATCCAGTCGTTGCCGGACCCGCCGGACAGCTGGTCGCGCTGGGCCGGCCCGTTGCCGACCGGGTCCCAGTCGCCCCAGATGACGTCGGCGCCCGGGCCGCCGCGGATGACGTCGCTGCCGTGGTGACCGAGCAGCTCGTCGCTGAGCGCACCGCCCACGAACAGGTGGTCGCCGTCGAGGACCTTCCAGAAGACGCCGCTGATCGCGGGCCAGCCCTCGTGGCTCGCCTTGTCCCCGCCGCCCGCGGTCTGCCGGTTGTTGCCCGGCTGGCACTGGGTGCCAGCCTTGGCGGCCGAGCACAGGTCGGCGGGGGACTGCGCGCCGGCGACCGGCACGGCGGCGAGAAGGCCCAGCGCGAGCCCGGCGAGCGACGCGACCAGGCGCCGCATCGGTTACAGCCCGTCCGGGTGGCGGACGGTGTAGCCGCTGGAGGGCCTCGACTCGGTCGTCCAGCGCCCGCCGACCGAGCGCCGCGCGCTCGTGTCGAAGCGCAGCCCTGCGACGGTCATGTACATGTGGCCGCCGTTGGCGTAGATCGTCACCCAGGTGCCCGGACCGGACTCGCCCCAGGTGGTGAACGAGCCGGACGGCATCGCGTCGTCCAGCAGACCGGCGCCGTGCAGCGCGTAGGACACCGAGCCCGAGCAGTCGTAGCCGGTGTCCTCGAAGTCGCCGTGGCCGCCGCCGTACTTGTACGGCAGGCCCTCGATCTCGTTCGCCGAGGCGATGATCTGCTGCACCGCGGGCGGGGCGTCGGCGGGCGCGATGGCCTTGCCGTCGGGCCCGATGGTGGCCTTGCCCGTGGGCACCGGCACCGATGCGGTGCGCAGGCCCACGCCACCACCCTCGACCGACCGCCGCAGCGCGGCGATGTCGGGAGCGCTCATGACGCCGTTCGCCGGCAGCGACGCGGCCGCCTCGAACGCCTTCACCGACGTGCGCGTGCCCTTCCCGAACTGGCCGTCGACGCCGGTGTCGTAGCCGGCCTTCGTGAGGTAGTCCTGGAGGACCCGGACGTCCTGGCCGCGCATGCCGCTCTTCAGCGGCGCACGATCTCCGAGCTTGGCCTGGGCGGCGGTTGGGACGGCGGCCGACCCGAGCAGGGCCAGGGACAGGAGCACGGAGGCTCGGCGAGACAGCTGCATACGCACAGTCGGGCGAATCCTTTTCTCATTCGTCGCCTACGGGGTTAGCTGACGGGCTCGCGCTGAGAGAGCAGCGCTACACCGGAGATCACCGGCGATTCGCCCCCGGCCACCTGAGTGGCCAATGGGTCCCCCGTTCCTCTCCCGCACGCGGGCGAGGACTCGGCTTGGTTGCACGTCGTTGGCGACAGTAGCGCGCGAGGGCGACGATCGATGCGGTGTTACGGAACCTCGACCGTGGGTCTGGCGCGTTGGCGCTAGTGGGGTGAGGCGGAGGTTCGGGTGCGGCCTGCGGGATGCATGGTCGTGGCTGACGACCGGCGCCGACCATGCGCATACCGGGCGTACGCAAGTGGTCGGCGCCGGCCGTCAGGCGCGGTCAGGCGCCCGCAGGCCGCCCGCGAACCTCCGCCTCACCCCACTGGTCGCGCAATGCGGCGTCGGTGATCGCCAGCGCGACCTCGGCCCGCGACCGCAGCGACGACTCGAGCACGAACTCGTTCGGCGCGTGCGCGCCGCCGCCCCGCGGCCCGAGTCCGTCGACGGTCAGCGGGATCGTGCTCGCGAAGTGGCTCGCGTCGCTCGCGCCGCCCCGGTCCATCCCTGTGATGCTCCTGCCCAGCCGCTCGCCCGCGGCGGCCAGCAGCGCCGCGGCGGGCCCGCGCGCGTCCATCCCCGGCCACAGCCGCAGCAGCGACGGCTCGAGCGTCACGCCGCCCACCTCGCCGGGCACGGCGCCGAGGACCGCGTCGAAGGCGACGGCGTCGTCGGCGCGCATGTCGCAGAAGAGCTCGCCGGTGGCGGGGACGACGTTGAACGCGTCGCCCGAGCGCAGGATCGTCGGGACCGCCGTCAGCCGCAGCTCGCCGCGCGGGTCGTGCATCGCCGACACCGCCTGCGCGGCGGCGGCGAGCCCGAGCAGCGCGTTGCGACCCTGGTCCGGCGCCGAGCCGGAGTGCGACGAGCGCCCGTGCGCGACCACCCGCAGCGTGCCCGCCGCCTTGCGCTTCACGATCACCGCGTCGCCGCCGTCGGAGGTCAGCTGCCCGGCCTCGAAGCACAGGCAGATGTCGAAGCCGGCGAAGCGCTCGACGTGCCCGAAGGTGCCGACCCGCCACTCCTCGTCCTGGACGAGCAGAAGGGCGGCCTCGGCGAAGGTCGTGCGCCGGTCCGGCGCGGCCAGGGCGCGCAGCAGCCCGAGGGCGAGCACGTCGCCGCCCTTCATGTCGACCGTCCCGGAGCCCAGCAGCTTGTCGCCGTCGCGCGAGAGCGGCCGGTGCTGGTCGTGCGCGACGACGGTGTCGAGGTGACCTACGAGCAGGACCCGCCGCGACCCGGTGCCCTGGACGCGCAGCACGAGGTCGTCGGCGTGGCCGGGGGACGAGCAGGGGACGCGCTCGACCGTCGCGTCGTCGGGCGCGAGCGCCGCGGCGATCGACGCCGCCTCCTCGGCTCCCGCGAGGTCGCCGGAGGGCGTGGACACCGCCACGAGGGCCTCCAGTTCGCGTGTCGCGCGCGCCGCGATCCGGGCTGCCGTCGCTTCGATGAGCTCGTCCACGAGCGACCAGAGTAGAGCCGTTAGCCACCGCACGACCCGCACGGCGGCGCGGCAGAAGGTTGCTGCGCCGGCGCGAAAGACGGATCCTGCCTACGCACCGGAGGGGCGCAGCGAGCATCTGCCCCCACTGGAGTACCGGGACATCCCGAAGGCGCCGAAGCTGCGAAAGGTGATCGGCCCGAGCGTCGTCCTCGTGGGCGTCGGCATCTCCTCGGGCGAGTTCATCATCTGGCCGTACATCACCTCCCAGGTCGGGCTCATCTTCCTGTGGGCCGCCGCGGTCGGCATCTTCATGCAGCTCATCCTCAACATGGAGATCGAGCGCTACACGCTGGCCACCGGCGAGACCGCGATCGTCGGCTTCGCGCGGTCCTGGAAGCCGTGGGGCGTGGTGTTCATCGCGTGTGCGGTGATCCCGAACTTCTGGCCGGGCTGGGCGGCGAGCTCGGCGACGCTGACGACGTTCCTCATCGGTGGCGGCGACGTCACGGTCATCGCGATCGTGATGCTCGTCGTCATGGGCGTCGCGCTCACGGCGTCGCCCGTCGTCTACCGGACCATGGAGCGCGTCGAGTTCGCGAAGGTCGCGGTCGTCCTCCTCTTCCTCGTCGTGGCGCTCGTGGCCGGCATCAGCGGCTCGGCGTACGAGGACGTGCCGAAGGCCGCCACCGACGCGGGCTGGCCGTCGGGCATCGACGTCGCGGTCATCCTGGGCGCGCTGGCCTTCGCCGGCGTCGGCGGGGTCAACAACCTCTGCCAGTCCAACTGGATCCGCGACAAGGGCTTCGGGATGGGCTCGCACATCCCGCACGTCGTGTCGCCGCTGACCGGCGAGGACCAGGCGAAGCCGTCGACCGGCTACATGGTCAGGCAGGACGACGAGAACCTCGACCGCTTCTGGGGCTGGTGGCACGTCGCCAAGAAGGAGCAGTTCTGGTTCTTCTTCGTCACCGGCCTGATCACGATCATGGTCTTCTCGCTGCTCGCGTACTCGACCGTGTTCGGCCAGGACCTCGGCGAGCAGCTCGACTTCGTCGAGGGCGAGGGGAACGCGCTGAAGGACACCGTCGCCCCGTGGTTCGGCACGGTGTTCTGGGGCATCGGCGCGGTGTCGCTGTTCGCGGGGTCGCTCGGGATCCTCGACTACGTGGCACGCGTGAGCGCCGACGTCATCAAGACGCTCTACGCCCGCGAGAGCCAGCGCATCACCGAGAGCTGGATCTACTTCGGGTTCGTCTGGGGCGAGATCGCGCTCGGCACGATCGTGCTGCTCAGCGGGTTCGACCAGCCGCTGGCACTGCTCATCGTCGCGTCGTCGCTCAACGGCGTCGTGATGTTCATCTACTCCCTGCTGCTCATCAAGCTCAACCGGCAGGGCCTGCCCGTGCCTATCCGCGTGCGCGGGCTGCGGCTCTACCTGCTGTGGGCCATCGCAGCCGTGTTCGGTGGGTTGTCGGTGGCGCTGGTCCTGTCCCAGATCTGAGCGCCGCGACGGCCGCGAGGCCGGTCAGCACCCCGATGTAGAGCGCGAAGGGCACGGACGCCCCCGCGTCGCTCAGCGGCCACAGCAGCGGGATGCCGTCGCCGGTGCCGAGATCGCGGAACAGGTGCCCGGCGAGGCCGATCGCGGCGCCGAGCAGGATCTGGCTGCGCATCAGCCCGGCCGCCGCGAGGACGACGAGGATCGTCAGCAGGCTGTGCGTGTAGGGCCGCGGCGTGCCGGCGGTGAGGACGTCGGTGCCGAACTCGAGCGGCAGGTGGTCGACGTCGAGGACGACCGAGAACACGATGATCGCGACGGCCATCCGCCGCGGTGGGCACAGCAGGGCGACGATCACCACGCCGGTGGCGATGTGCCCGATCCAGTCGACGATGCCGACCAGCGCGAACTGCGTGTCGATGTCCAGACGGCCCAGCACGGGCTGGACCGCCAAGACGACGACCACCGCGATGAGCGGAGCCCACCACGGCAGTCGGACCGGGCTAGCCCAGGACAGCCTCGAGCCGCCGGTCGATCGCCGCCGCGAGGGCGTCGCGGACGTCGCCCTCCTCGAAGCGCTCGACGAGCTCGGACATGAAGCCCTCGATCACGAGCCGCTGGGCGGCCGACTCGCGCAGGCCGCGCGAGCGCAGGTAGTAGACCTGCTCGGGATCGACCTGGGCGATCGCCGCGGCGTGCGTGCAGCGCACGTCGTTGGCGAGGATCTCCAGACCCGGGATCGCGTCCGCGTGCGCCTTCTTGGAGACGAGCAGGTTGCGCGACTCCTGGAACGCGTCGGTCTGCTGCGCGCCGGGATCGACCTTGATCATCCCGCGCCAGACGGCGCTCGAGCGGTCGGCCAGGATGCCGCGGAACGCGAGGTCGGACGTGGTGTTCGCCGCCGCGTGCTCCTGCGTCGTGTCGAAGTCCAGGTGCTGGCGGTTGCGCACCGCGTAGGCGCCGGTGACCTTGCCGCTCGCGCCCTCGCCGTCGAGGATCGTGTTCTGGAAGACCTTGCCGTTCGCGGCGCCGAAGCCCAGCGTCACCCAGTCGAGCTGCGCGTCGCGGGCCACGCGGGCGCGCTGGGCGCCGAACACCCACGACTTCTCGTCGAGGCCCTGGGCCGAGACGAAGCGCAGGTTCGCGTTCTGCCCGACGACGAGCTCGACGACGGTGTTGAACAGGCCGTCGGCCGCCGAGAGCTCCTGCTCCCAGACCTCGGCCTCCGCGCCCTCCTCGAGGACGATGAGCACGCGCCAGCTCATGGCGGTGCCCTGCTGGGCCTGGATCGCCGTGAGCAGGACCGGGGCGTCGAGCCGCGTGTTGCGCGGGACGTAGACGAACGCGCCGCCCTCCCACTCCGCCGCGTTGCGGGCGACGAAGGGGTCGTCGGTCGTGGTCACGACCGAGCCGAGGTGCGCCTCGACGAGGTCGCCGTGCGTCTCGACCGCCTGCGCCAGCGGCATGACGAGCGGACCGTCCGGCGGGACGTCGACCCGGGTCCAGGCGTCGTCGACCTGGCGCAGCTCGAGCCCGGGCGGCGAGAACACCGGCTCGGCCTCCGTGGCGAGGTCGCCGCCGGAGGGCGCCGGGAACGACGCGAGATCGAACTTGCGCAGCTCGGTGAACTCCCACCCCGGCTGGCCCTTGAAGTCGGGCAGCGGGAGGTCCCGCCAGGTGGTCGCTGCGGTACTAGCCAATGGAGCCCTCCATCTGGAGCTCGATGAGGCGGTTCATCTCGACCGCGTACTCCATCGGGAGCTCCTTGACGATCGGCTCGATGAAGCCGTTGACGATGAGCTTGGAGGCCTCCTCCTCCCCCAGTCCGTGGGACTGGAGGTAGAACAGCTGCTCCTCGCCGACCTTCGTGACGCTCGCCTCGTGGCCGACGTTGACGTCGTCCTCGCCGATGCGGATCGTCGGGTACGTGTCCGACCGCGAGTCCTCGTCGAGCAGGAGCGCGTCGCACACCACCTTGGACTTCGACCCGTGCGCGCCCTTGGCGACCTCGAGCAGGCCGCGGTAGGAGGAGCGCCCGCCGTCCTTGGAGATGGACTTGGCGAAGATGTTCGACGTCGTGTTCGGCGCCGCGTGGACGATCTTGCCGCCCGCGTCCTGGTGCTGGCCGGCCCCGGCGAAGGCGATCGACAGGATCTCGCCGTGCGCGCGCTCGCCGGTCAGGTAGACGGACGGGTACTTCATCGTGAGCTTGGAGCCGAGGTTGCAGTCGACCCACTCGACGGTCGCGTCGCGCTCGGCGACGGCCCGCTTGGTCACGAGGTTGAAGACGTTGCCCGACCAGTTCTGCACGGTCGTGTAGCGGATGCGCGCGCCGGGCTTCGCGAACAGCTCCACGACGGCGGAGTGCAGCGAGTCCGAGCTGTACGTCGGGGCGGTGCAGCCCTCGACGTAGTGCACGTAGGAGCCCTCGTCGGCGATGATGATCGTCCGCTCGAACTGGCCCATGTTCTCCGTGTTGATGCGGAAGTAGGCCTGCAGCGGCATCTCGACCTTGACGCCCTTCGGGACGTACACGAACGAGCCGCCCGACCACACCGCGCTGTTGAGCGCGGCGAGCTTGTTGTCGTTCGGCGGGATGAGCGTGCCGATGTACTCGCGCACGAGGTCCTCGTGCTCGCGCAGCGCGGTGTCCATGTCCATGAACACGACGCCCTGCGCCTCGAGCTGCTCGTTGACCTGGTGGTAGACGGACTCCGACTCGTACTGCGCGCCGACGCCGGCCAGGAACTTGCGCTCGGCCTCGGGGATGCCGAGGCGGTCGAACGTCTTCTTGACGTCCTCGGGGACGTCGTCCCAGGAGCGCTCGGCGCGCTCGGACGCGCGGACGAAGTAGTGGATGTCGTCGAAGTCGACCTCGGCCAGCATCGGCGAGCCCCACGTCGGCATGGGACGCGCGAGGAAGTGGTCGAGCGACTTCAGGCGGAACTCGCGCATCCAGCCGGGCTCGTTCTTGAACTCGGAGATCTTCTCGACGAGCTCGCGGGTCAGGCCCTTCGGCGCCTTGTACAGGTAGTTCTCGGCGTCGTGGAAGCCATAACGCTCGGTGTAGTCCGCGTTGATGCCCTGCAGCGCCTGCTGCTCGGCGATCGTCTCGGGAGTGGCCATGGTGCTACTCCACCTCCAGCTTGATGAGACCGCCCTCGACGCGGACGGGGAAAGTGTCGATTGGAACGTAGGCAGGAAGGTTCAGCGGCTTCCCGGTGTGCAGATCGAACCAGGAGCCGTGCCGCGGGCACTCGACCCTGCAGCTCTCCTGGTCCAGCTCACCGTCGGCCAGCGACCCGTTGTCGTGCGAGCAGCGGTCCTCGACCGCGACGATCTCGCCGCCGCAGTTGAAGACCCCGATCTCGAGGTCCTCCCATTCCACCAGGCGACGTGCGCCGGGCGGCAGCTCTTCGAGCGGGCAGATGTCGATGACGTCGGGCAAATCCGATCCTTGCACTCGGCATTGTATCCGCCCCTGGGGGGCGGCCTCAGCGAGCGCGCGGACCGGGCGCCTCGGGCGTCACTCCTTCGCCAACGGCACCGTCGCAGTGTCGCCGTCGACCGCCGCGGCGAGCGCCGGGACGAGGACGTCGAGCGCGAGGGGCATGCTCAGGACCGTCTGCGCGCCGACGGCGTTGTACGCGTCGTCCGGGCGCGAGTCGAGCACGACGAAGTCGCGACCCTCCTTGTGGACGTCGAGGCTGTTGTACACGCGGTTCTTCGCGAGCTTCTCGGCCTCGTCATCGGTGGCGAACCAGGCGACCGCGTCGAGGTCGAGCAGCTGCACCTGCTCCTCGGAGATCATGCCGGCGTAGTCCTTCACGAAGAGCCTGGAGATCTCGGGCGAGAGCACGAAGCCGAGATCGGTGAGCAGGCGCGAGCGCGGGTCCTCCGGGCCGTACACCCAGATGCCCTCGAAGGACATCGCCATCGACGCCGTCTTGCCGGCGAACTCCGGGTGGTCGTCCTTGGCCGTTGCGATGCGCGCCTCGACGTCGCCGACGAGCTCGTCCGCCTCGTCCGGCTCGCCGACGACCTTGCCGACGATGCGCGTCGTCTCCTGCCAGGGGATGCCGAAGTCGGCGTAGCCCTCCGGCGCGGCGACGACCGGTGCGATCTGGGAGAGCTTCTCGTAGTCGGACCTCTTGAGGTCGGAGTACAGCGCGACGATGAGGTCGGGCCGCAGCGCCGCGACCTTCTCGAACTGGATGCCGTCGGTGTTCGTCAGCAGCTCGGGCGGATCGCCGGCGGCCTTCGCCGCGGTCTCGGCCCACGGCCCGATGCCGTGCTCGAAGCCCATCCAGTCCGTCACGCCGACAGGTGCGACGCCGAGCGCGAAGAACGCGTCCTGCTCGTTGAGGCCGACGCTCACGATGCGCTCCGGGCGCTCGGCGATCTCGGTCGTGCCGTACCTGTGCTCGATCGTGACCGGGAACGCGGCAGACGCCTCGCTCGCGGCCGTGCCCGTGCCCGCGCCGGCAGCGGACTCGGATTCGTCGTCGCCGCAGGCGGTGGCGGCGACGCACAGGACCAGCAGGATGAGGAGGGCGGGGAGCCGGAGTCGCATCATGATTAGGTCACCCTAATGCATCTTAGGTCGCCCTAACCAGCTCCCCCGGGGGTCGATCATCCGCCGAGGGCGGGCACCAGGTGGTTGAGATCCGTCCGCCGCCGCCCGACTCACCCCCCGTGAGCTATTCCCGGTGGGACATCGACGAGGACGGCCCGGCGCCCGAGACGCTGCTGGACGAGATGCCCGCCGTCACCTGGGCCGCCTACGGCGACCGCACGCTGCACTACGTGAGCCCCTACAGCCAGGTGCTGCTCGGGTATGCGCCCGAGGAGTGGCTGGACGACCCCGACTTCTGGGTCGCGCTGCTGCACCACGAGGACCGCGAGCGCATCGTCGAGGAGCTCGACGACGCGATCGACGACCTCGACACCTCCGAGGTCGACCTCCAGTACCGGATGGTCGACGCGGACGGCGAGGACGTCGAGCTCTACGAGCGCGTCTTCATCGAGCGCGACCGCCGCGGGCGCCCCGTCGCGCTGCGCGGCGTCATCACCGAGGTCAGCGACCTGCACGAGCGGCTCGCCGAGACGCGCCACAACGAGCTGCACGACCCCCTGACCGGCCTGCCGAACCGCCGCGCGCTGCGCGACGAGCTCGACGGCGCGGTCGACCACGGGCGCTTCGCGCTCGTGCTGCTCGACCTCGACCGCTTCCACGAGGTCAACCAGGTCCTCGGCCACGAGGTCGGCGACCGCGTGCTCGTCCAGGTGGCCGAGCGCTTCGCCGGCGCCATCGGCGCGCTCGACACCATCGCGCACCTCGGCGCCGACACCTTCGCCGTCCTCGCGCCCGCCGTCGCCTCCCAGGACGAGGCGGCCGGCCTCGCCACCCGCCTGCGCCAGGCGCTGCACGAGGAGCTCACGCTCGGCGACGACGCGCCCGTCTACGTCGAGGCGACCGCCGGCATCGTGATCTGCCCGGCCGACGGCCGCGACGCCGGGAACCTCCTGCGCCGCGCCGACGCCGCCCTGCACCAGGCCAAGGCCCAGGGCCGCCCGCACGCCTTCGCCCGCACCCGGGCCGGCGACGCGAGCCCCCGGCGCCTGCGCCGGCTCGCCGAGCTGCGCCGCGCGCTGGACGGCGGCGAGATCACCGTCCACTACCAGCCGCTGCTGGACCTCCAGCGCGGCGACGTCGTCGGCGTCGAGGCGCTCGTGCGCTGGGCGCACCCGCACGAGGGGCTCCTGCTCCCCGAGGCCTTCATCCCGATGGCGGAGCACACGCACCTCATCACCCGCGTGACCGCCACGGTCCTCGCACAGGCGATCGAGCAGTCGGCGCTGTGGCGCGCGGAGGGCATCGCGCTGGACGTCACCGTGAACGTGTCGGCCCGCGACCTGCTCGATCCCGGCTTCCCGGACCTCGTCGCCGCGCTGCTCGCCGAGCACGACGTCCCGGCCGGGTCGCTGCATCTCGACGTGACCGAGCGCGCGATCCTCGACGACCCCGACGAGGCCGGCGCCACGCTGCACCTGCTCGGCGCGCTCGGCATCCGCGTGTCGCTCGACGACTTCGGATCCGGGCGCTCCTCACTCGGTCGCCTCCGCGACCTCCCGTTCCACCAGCTCAAGATCGACAGGTCCTTCATCGCCGGCATCCAGGCCGACGACCGCGACCTGCAGATCACCCGCTCGGCGATCGACCTGGGCCACAGCCTCGACATGGGCGTCGTCGCCGAGGGCCTGGAGTCCCCGGCCGACTGGCACCGCCTCGCGGCGCTGGGCTGCGACGCCGCGCAGGGCTTCGCGCTCTCGCACCCGCTGCCCGCCGACGAGCTCGAGGCCTGGATCTACAGCCGCGCCCGCCGCGGCGAGGCGATGCCCGGGCCGCAGGAGATCGATCCGGGCGAGCAGGGCGAGCTGGGCGAAGCCGCCTAGCGGTCGCGGCCTAGCCGGGGACGTGGCAGGGTGCGCCAGGCCGACGAGGTCTGGTACGGCGCCCTGTTGACGTAGCTGGCCTGGACCCGCCAGCGCCCGGTGAGCGCGAGCCGCTGCGTCACCTGGAACGGCCGGTCGGCGCGCCGGAGGACCGAGTGCACCGTGCGCCAGTGCCCGCCGCGCAGGCGCTGCCAGGCGACGCGGACCTTGCCCGACAGGCTGGCCGAGCCGGACTTGACGACCCGGCCCGTGACGGTGGCGACGCCACCGGCGCCGACCGACACGGCTCCGAGCGTCATGCGGGTGCGCAGCGTCGAGGGCAGGCTCCGCACGCGGGTGATGCGGATCGCGCGGCTGCTCGTGTTCCCCTGCGGGTCGAGCGCGAGGACGGTCAGCGTGTGACGGCCCAGCGCCAGGCGCTTGGCCCCCTGCCACTCCAGGCCGACCGGCCGACCCGACGCGACGGCGGCACCCGTGAAGTTGCGGATCGTCCGGCCGTCGACGCGGAAGGTGACGCGGCCGACGCCGGCCGGGTCGGCGGCGACGGCGCGCAGCGACAGCGCCCCGACGTAGCGGACGTCGCGGGTCGGGCTCGTCACGGTGATGTCCGGGCCGTCGAGGTCGCCGCACGGCGCAGTGAGCGTGTCGCCCTGCGTCGCGTAGCGGCGGAACGCGTCCCACGCCGGCTTCGGGGACGCGTCGGTCCGCAGCAGGCCGTAGTGGTCGAGCTCGTCGCCCTCCCCGGCGGAGTCGGTCAGCGTGAACCACAGCCCGGTCTCCACGTACGGGTTCGCCGCGAGGCAGTGGTAGGCCTCGGTCAGGTTCGCGGCCTGCTGCGCCTCGGAGACGCCCGCGGGCTTCTGGCCCGTCCAGGTGCCGCGCCCGCAGATCGACGTCGCGGTCGACCAGCCCAGCTCGGTCATCCAGATCGACTTGTCCCCGTCGCCGTTGGCGACCATCACCTCGCGCACCGTCCGGAAGCCGAGGAACGAGAAGCGCCCGATGTTCCCCGCCTCGCGCTGGAAGATGCTCGGCGGCTCCACGAGGCACGCCGTGTCGGTGTGGACGGCGACCGCGTCGAACGAGCCGCGCCCGCCGCGGTCGTAGACCTGCCCGAGGAAGCCGTAGTTGTTGCCCGTCAGCGCGCCGAGCAGGACCTTCGCCCTCGGGTCGGCGCGCCGGATCCGCGGGGCGGCGGCGCGCAGGATGTCCGTGTAGTGGTCGACGTCGACCGGCCCGCCCCAGAACTGGGGCTCGTCGGGCTCGTTCCAGACCTCGTAGGCGGCGGCGCCGCCGGCCGCGGCCATCTGGCCCGCGAACTCACCGGCGAAGTCCGCGAACGCGGCCGGGGTCGTCGCGGGGCCGGACGGCCCGACGAGGACGAACACGACGCCCATGCCGCGCGCCTTCGCGCCGGCGACGATCGCGCGGTAGTCGGCGTAGCGAGCCGGGAACGCGTCGCGCTGCGCGAAGACCCGCACGTACTTGGCGCCGCCCGCGGCGGCCTGGTCGAGCTGCACGCCGCCGGGGACGCCGGCGAGGTTCACGCCTGGCGTCGCGGCGTTCGCGGACAGGGGCGACAGGAGCAACGCCCCGAGAAGGAGCGCAGCGAGGACGGCGAGCGGCTGCGCGCTCGCGCGCACGGCCTAGCTCGAGCCGGCCTCCGCCTCGCTCGGGGGCGTCGCGGGCTCCCATTCGACCGCGGCGCCGAGCCCGGCGCTCTTGAGGACCTTCAGCGACAGGAGCGCGCACTTGATGCGCGTCGCCGAGATGTCGATGCCGAGCAGGTCGAGGATGAACGAGCGGTCGAGCGACAGCAGGTCCTTGACCGGCATCCCCTTGACCTCGTCGGACACCATCGACGCCGCGGCCTGGCTGATCGCGCAGCCGTGGCCGCTGAAGCGCAGGTCCTCGACGCGCTCCTCGGCGTCGACGCGGATCGTCACGCGCAGCTCGTCGCCGCAGAGGGGGTTGGTGTCCTCGAACTCGAGGTCCGGATCCTCGATCTCGCCCCAGTTGTGGGGGCGCTTGTAGTGCTCGAGGATCTCCTCCCGGTACATGGCGTCCATGCCGCTCAAGCGAACACCCTCCTGACCTCGTCGAGACCGTCGATCAGCGCGTCGATGTCGGTACGGCTGTTGTGCACGGCGAAGGAGGCGCGGGTCGTCGCGCCGACGCCCAGGCACTTCATGAGCGGCTGGGCGCAGTGATGGCCGGCCCGCACGCAGACGCCGCGGCTGCCGAGGATCTCGGCCACGTCGTGCGGGTGTACGAGATCCAGCGTGAAGGACACGAGCGCGCCGCGTGCGTCCGCGTCGCCCGGCCCGTTGATCGCCACGCCGGGCACCTCCGCGAGGCGCGCGAGCGCGTAGCCGGTGAGCTCGCGCTCGTGCGCGCGCACCGCGTCCATCCCGATCTCGGACAGGAAGTCGACCGCGGCGCCCAGGCCGATCGCCTCGGCGATGTTCGACGTCCCGGCCTCGAACTTCCCGGGGACCTCCGCCCAGCGGATCTCGTCCACGGTGACGTTGGAGATCATGTGCCCGCCGCCGAGGAACGGCGGCATCGCGTCGAGCAGCGCGCGGCGGCCGTGCAGCACGCCGACGCCGGTCGGCCCGTAGGCCTTGTGCCCGGTCCAGGCGTAGAAGTCAGCGTCGAGCGCCCCGACGTCGACGGCCATCTGCGGCACTGCCTGCGCGCCGTCGACGACCACGATCGCGCCGGCCGCGTGGGCGCGGGCGGCGATGTCGGAGATCGGGTTGACGGTGCCGACGACGTTGGAGACGTGGGCGACCGCCACGACCTTCACGGTGCCGGTCGCGAGCAGCTCGTCGAGCACCTCGAGGCGCAGCAGCCCGTCGTCGTCGACGGGGACGACCTCGAGCGTGGCGCCGGTCTCGCGGGCGAGCACGTGCCACGGCACGAAGTTCGAGTGGTGCTCCATCTCGGTCACGACGACCCGGTCGCCGGGGCCGACGTTCGCACGGCCCCAGGAGTAGGCGACGAGGTTGATCGACTCCGTGGCGTTCTTCGTGAAGATCGTGTCGCGCGACGGGGCGCCGACGAACGCCGCGACCCGGTCGCGCGCGCCCTCGAACAGATCCGTCGCCTCGACGGCGAGCGCGTACACGCCGCGGTGCACGCTCGCGCGATGGTGCTCGTAGTAGTCGTCCATCGCCGCGATGACCGACTGCGGCGTCTGCGAGGTCGCGGCAGCGTCGAGGTAGTGCAGGCCCTCGCGCTGCAGCGAGGGGAACTCGCCGGCGAGGTCCCGCTCGCCGACCTCGGGGAGGACGGTCATGCGACGGCCCCCGCGACCTCCTCGCGGATGGGCCCGTAGCCCTCGCGCTCGAGGCGCTCCACGAGCTCGGGGCCGCCCTCCTTGACGATCCGGCCGTCGAACATGATCGACACGCGGTCGGGTCGCACGAGGTGCAGGATCCGCTGGTAGTGGGTGATGATCAGGGTGCCCATCTCGGTGCCCTTGGCGACGGCGTTGACGCCGTGCGCGACGACGTTCAGCGCGTCGATGTCCAGGCCCGAGTCGGTCTCGTCCAGGACCGCGAGCTTCGGCTTCTGGAGCGCGAGCTGGAGGATCTCCATGCGCTTCTTCTCGCCGCCGGAGAAGCCCTCGTTGAGGTAGCGCGAGGAGAACTCCCTCGGCACGTTGACGAGCTCCATCGCCTCCTCCACGGTCTTGCGGAACTCGCGGAGCGGGACGTCGCCCTCGCCGCGAGCCTCGCGGTGGGCGTTCATGACCATGCGGAGGTACTTCGTGACGGTCACGCCCGGGATGGAGACGGGGTACTGGAAGGCCATGAACAGGCCGAGGCGGGAACGCTCGTCCGGGTCGGCCTCGGTGATGTCCTCGCCGTCGAGGAGGATGCGCCCCTCGGTGACCTCGAGGTTCGGGTGACCCATGATGGCGTTCGCCAGGGTCGACTTGCCGGAGCCGTTGGGGCCCATGAGCGCATGGACCTCCCCCGGGCGCACGGTCAGGTCCAGGCCCTTGAGGATCTTCTTGTCCTCGGCCTGGACGTGGAGGTTCTCGATCTTGAGCTCAGCCATTCTCTTTCACAGGGTTTGCGTTGAAGCGATCGCGACGGGCGCCTGCTCGCGGGCGGAGAAGGCGACCAGCTCGGCCAGCGTGGTGCCGCCGAGTGCCTGCATGACGCTGCCGTGGACGCGCGTCCACAGCAGCTTGGTGGCACAGCCCTGACCGCTGTCCGCGACGTGCGAGCAGAGGACGCGACCGTCGCCGGCGTGATCGTCGACGAAGCACTCCATGGGAGCGACCACGCCCTCGAGCGCGATGATCACCTCGTCCATCGTCAGGGTCTCGGGCTCGCGCGCCAGGCGGTAGCCGCCGTGGGCGCCGCGGGTGCTCTCGACCAGACCGGCGCGGCGCAGCAGCGCCACGATGCGCTCGAGGTAGGCGAGGGGGAGGTTGTCGCGCTCCGCGATCGCCTTGAGCGAGACCGGCGTCGAGATGCCACCTTCGGCCCGTGCCCGGCCAAGCTCGACGAGCAGCCGGACTCCGTATTCGGCCTTCGTCGTGAAGATCATCGCGACTAAGATCCTACCAATGCGGTCGGATTTGCCCGAAGGGCCGGATTGCGGCGTCTGCGCGGCCGACGCGCCGCCGCTCGTCGGCTCGGTCCTCACCGGGACGAGCCTCACGCTCGAGGAGGCGGCCGCCGCGCTCGAGCGCGGCGAGCGGGTGCCGCTGACGGACGTGCAGCGGCGCATCGTGGAGGCCTGGGCGCTCGAGCGCTGAGGGCGCATGCCCGCTGTCGCACGCCTGCTGACGCTCGTCGACCTCATGGACGGGCACGACGACGGTCCCGACGCCCGCAGGTTGGACGTCTCGGCGCGACTCGAGGCCGTGCTCGCCGACGGGCGCCGCGTCGTGCTGCTGAACGACCGGGGCTGGACCGAGCTCGGTCACATCGACTGGGACCACGAGCCGACCGCGGAGGAGCGCGCGCATGAGGAGGGGAAGATCAGGGTCTGGCCCGGCCAGACCGCGGAGGACGTGAAGGAGACGGCCCGCGCCGTGGTCGGGCCGGATGGCGCGTTCGGCGACCACACCGAGGCAGAGATGGCCGCGGCCCACTGGGCTGCGCTCGCCGACGACCTCCGCCGGCGGGGCGTCGACGTCGACGCCGCCGCACTGCAGGTGCTCCCGCACGACGTCGAGCTGAGCGAGCGCGTGCTCGCGCGCATCGGGGGCGGCACCTGACGCCGGCGCGGCGCGGCGGGCTGGCGCGACCCGCTAGAACGGGTGCGGATGGCCGACCTGCATCCCGGTGACGTGTTCGCCGGTCACCGCATCGAGGGGCTCGCCGGCCGTGGCGGCATGGGCGTGGTGTACCGGGCGACGGAGCTGACGCTCGACCGCGTCGTCGCGCTCAAGCTCATCGCGCCCACCCTGGCCGGCGATCCCGACTTCCGCGCGCGGTTCCTGCGCGAGTCGCGGGCGGCGGCGTCGATCGAGCACCCGAACGTGCTGCCGATCTACTACGCGGGCGAGCACGGCGACGAGCTGTACATCGCGATGCGCTACGTCGACGGGCAGGACCTCCGGACGCTCGTGCGGGCGTCGGGGTCGCTGCCCGCCGACCGCGTGGCCAACGTCGTCGCGCAGGTCGGCGCGGCGCTGGACGCCGCCCACGCCCGCGGGCTCGTGCACCGTGACGTCAAGCCGGCCAACGTCCTCCTCGCCGGCGACGACCACGCGTACCTCACCGACTTCGGGCTGGCGAAGCACATGGAGTCCACGGCGGCGATCAGCCGCCCCGGCGGCTGGGTCGGGACGCTGGGCTACGTGGCGCCGGAGCAGATCCGGGGCGAGCGCGTCGACGCGCGCACCGACGTCTACGCGCTGGGCTGCGTGCTCGTGCACGCCCTGTCCGGCAGGCCGCCGTACGTGCGCGACTCCGAGGAGGCGACGCTGTGGGCCCATCTGCACGCGCCGGCGCCCGGCGTCGCCGAGGGCGTCCCCGACGCGTTCGCCGGTGTCGTCGAGCGTGCGCTGGCGAAGGACCCGGCGGACCGCTACCCGTCGGCCGGCGACCTCGGCCGCGCCGCGCTGGCGGCGGCCGGGTCGATGCCTGCGCCGGGGCCGGAGCGCAACGTCGCGCGGGGCGACGCGGCACCCGCCGGGGAGGGGTCGCCCTCGATCGCGGCGAGCGCGGAGACGACGAGCCTCTCGCCGGCCGAGGACGCGCCGACCGCCGCGGCGGCGACCGCCATCGCGCCCGAGCGCCCGCCGCCCGAGCGGCGCGGGATCGGCCGTCTCCTGCCCGCGCTGGGCGCGGTCGCGGTCGTCGTGGCCGCGATCGTCGTGGGCGTGCTGCTGCTCGGGGGCGACGACGAGCCCCAGACGCCGGACCGCGCAAGCGGCGGTGGTGGCGACGGCGCCGGGTCCTTCACCGTCTCCGACGGGACGCCGACCGACCCGGTCGTCGAGCGGCCCACCGCGCTGGCCGTCGCCGGCGGGAGCGTCTGGGCGACGTCCTACCGCTCCCGCCGTGCCGTGCGGATCGAGGCGGCGACGATGGCCCGCAAGCCGTCGTCGGAGCGCATCCCCGTCGGGACGACCGACATGACCTCCGACGGCGACACCGTCTGGCTCGTGTCGGAGCAGTCCAACACGCTCACGCATCTCGACGCGCGGACCGGGCGGGTGATGGGCGAGCCGCAGGAGCTGCCGCCGGGCAACCCGTTCGCCGTCGCGGCCGACGACGACGCGGTGTGGATCGGCAGCCGCGGCAGCCGCAACCGCAACCCGGTCCAGCAGGTGCTGCGGATCGACAAGCGAACGCGCGCGGTGAAGACCTTTCCGGTCTCGCGCGGGGTCATCGACCTCGCGGTGAGCCGCACGGCGGTGTGGATCACGAACGCGCGCGGCTCGTCCGTGACCCGGCTGGCGAAGGAGAGCGGCGAGGAGCGGACGGTCCAGGTCGGCGACGCGCCGAAGGGCGTGGCGGTCGGCGCCGGGCTCGTGTGGGTCGCGAACAGCGGCGACGGGACCGTGAGCGTCATCCGCAGCGAGGGCGCGAACGACCGCGTGGGCCAGGTGTCGGTGGGCGCGGCCCCGCAGCTGATCGCCTACGGCGACGGCGGGGCGTGGGTGTCGCTGCGCGACACGTCCGAGGTCGTCCGCGTCGACCGCAGCCCGGCGACGACGGCGCGGGTGAAGACCGCGGCGAACCCGTTCGCGCTGGCCTTCGCGAACGCCCGGCTGTTCGTGGCGAGCCTGTTCGACGACGTGGTGCAGGCCGTCAGCGCGTCGTGAGGAACCGCAGGTCCCGGTCGAGGTCCTCCTCGCCCGCGTGGATGTGCTCCCAGGTCACGCGGACGACCCTCCAGCCCGCGATCGTGAGGGCGCGGTCCCTCGCACGGTCGCGCTCGAACTTGCCGTGGTTCGAGTGCAGCCTGCTGTCGAGCTCCACGATGAGCCTGGCGTCGCGCCACACGCAGTCGACTTCGTAGCCCTCGATATGGGTGTTCGTCTGCGGGAGCGGGAGCCCGCGGCGCCGGAGGAAGCCGAGGAACGCCCGCTCGAGGTGGCTCTTGGTGGTCCGGGTGCCGACGGAGCGCTCGTCGAGGATCGCCCTGAGGGCTCGGACGCCTCGGCGGCCGTCGGCCGCCGCGACCAGCTCGCCGAGGACGCGCCAGTCGGGGCGGGCCTGGATCTCGGCCTCCTCGAGCGCGTGACGCAGCGCGTCGGGACGCAGGACCGCGGCGAGGTCCAGGAGCGTGCGCTCGACGGTCGTGACCGGGATGCCGTCGACGATCGTGACCTGGTCGGGTGGCAGCGGCATGCAATGCAGCCGCACACCGGCCGGAGCCCGCCCGCGCGACGGCCGCGTGACGTCGACCAGTGCCGCCGCGCTGCGCCGGATCCTGCGCACGTGCGCTGCGGCGGCATGACTGAGCGCGGCGTCCGGACCGCTCACGAGCACGAAGCCGAGCAGCTTCGCCTGCGGGCGCAGCGCGCGATGACCCACCGCGTAGACCCCGTGGTGCACCTTGTGCAGGGCGCCGGTCCCGATCCGGTGCCGCACCGCTCCCCGCCCGACGCCCAGCTCGGTCAGCTGCGCACGGGTGATCAGACCGTGCTGGCGCTCGGCGATCGCCGAGATACACGGATCCGCACGTATGTCGTGCGGATTGTTGATCTCGATGCTCACACCCCGATCGTGCCGACCGAGGTGTCACACGGGGGTGACGCGGCGTTACAACTCTCGCCGCGACACGACCCCGTCCTGCAGCGCGCGCAGCGCCAGGACCGAGCGCTTCTGGTTCTGCGGCAGCGCCTCGAGGCCGAAGAGGCCGAAGAGCGTTCGCAGGTGCGCCTTCACCGCGTCGACCGAGAGGTACAGCTCGGCGGCGATCTCGCCGTTCGTCGCCGGCGTCGCGAGGTCGCTCGAGCCGTAGGGGCGCACGAGCGCGACGAGCACGCCGCGCTGTGCGGGCGTCAGGGTCGGGGCGCCGCCGGTGGCGCCCGCCACGCGGGTCGGGCGGGAGTCCGCGTCCTCGGGGACGCGATAGGCGATCGCGGTCTGCCCCACGCGCAGGATGTCGCCGTCGCGGAGGCGGTGGCGCCCCGAGACGCGCTGGCCGTTCACGAACGAGCCGTTGCGCGAGAGGCCGTCGTCGCCGACGGTCCACTCGTCGCCGAGGCGCTCGAGCTCGGCGTGCAGCCTGCTCACCTCGGTGTCCCACACCAGGGCGACGTCGTTGCCCTGGCTGCGACCCACCGTCGCCCGGCCGCGTACGGGGTCGAGCACCACGAGCCGCTGGTGGCCGTCGCCGTCCCGGAAGACGAGGAACGGGTCGCCGTTGCGCTCCGCCTCGATGCGCTCGCGGAGCTCCGCGGGGGTGGCCGCGTGCGGCGCCAGAGGTGAGTCGGTGCCTCCCGTCACAACGCCGCAGGGTAGTGGCGGGCCGCGACGTCAAGCCCCCCTGGGTGGCGAAGGCGCACACCCGGGTGTGGGCAGAAGGACCCCAGAGGAGCCGATGCGGCGGCCGCCCGCTGCGACGGTGCCTGACATGAACCAGACGCCCTTCGACCGCTGCGAGGACCCGGAGCTGGTGGCGGCCTTCCGCGCCGGCTCGGAGGCCGCGTTCAACGAGATGCACCACCGCTACGCCGAGCCGCTCGTCGCCTTCGCCGGCCGCATGCTGCGCGGCACCGGACTCGATCCCGAGGACGTCGTGCAGGACGCGTTCATCCGCGCGCACCTGGCCCTCCGCGCGACCGACCGGCCCATGGCGCTGCGCGCGTGGCTCTACATGATCACCCGCAACCGCGCGCTCGACGGCCTCCGCGCCCGCCGTCCTTCCTGCCCACTCGAGGACGCGACGCTCGCGTGCCCGTCCGACCCGGTCGCGGCGACGCTGCAGCGCGAGGAGCTCGACCGCGTCGTCGCCGACCTCGCCGCCCTGCCCGAGCGCCAGCGGCTCGCGCTCGTGCAGCGCGAGCTGTGCGGCACGTCCCACGCCGCGCTCGCCGACCAGCTCGGGACGACCGTCTCCGCGACGAAGTCGCTCATCATCCGCGCCCGCACGCAGCTGCGCGAGGCCCAGGCCGCCTGAGAGACTGCCCGGCGTGCAGCGCGTCGGGTTCATCGGCCTCGGCAACCTCGGCTCGGCGCTCGCGAGGCGCATCGCCGCCGCGGGCCATCCCATGACGGTGTTCGACGTCGTCGCGAACCGCGGCGTCCCGGACGGCGCCGATGTCGCACCGTCCGCACGGTCGGTCGCCGACCGCGCCGCCGTCGTCTTCGCCTGCCTCCCGAGCCGGGAGGCCAGCATGCAGGTGGCAGCCGAGGTCGGACGCGGCGATGCGATCCGCGTCCTCGTGGAGACGTCGACGCTCGGCCCGCCCGCGCTCGGCGACGTCGCCGCGGCCCTCGGCGACCGCGTCGCGCTCGTCGACTGCCCGGTGAGCGGCGGCCCGGCCGGCGCCGACGCGGGGACCCTCGCCGCCATCGTGTCCGCCGAGCCCGCCGCGCTCGCGATCGCCGACGCGGCGATCGCCTCGCTCACGCCGCACCGCTTCGTCGTCGGCGACCGCCCCGGCGCGGCGCAGACCGCCAAGCTCGTCAACAACGCGATCGGGCTCACGTCGATGGTCACCGCCTGCGAGGCGATGGTGCTCGGCGTGAAGGCCGGCCTGGACCCCGACGCGCTGCTCGCCGCCGTCAACGCGAGCACAGGCCGCAACTTCACGACGTCGACGATGCTCCCGGCCGCGATCCTGTCGGGGACCTTCGAGGGCGGCGGCCCCGCGCGCCTGGCGGTCAAGGACCTCGGCGCGGTCGTCGAGGAGGCGCGTGCACTGGGCGTCCCGGTGCGGACGGTGGAGCGTGCCCTGGAGGTCTGGCGCGAGGCGGTCGCCCTGCTCGGCGACGACGCCGACTTCACCCGCGTCATCGAGCCGATGGAGGCGGCCGCCGGGGTCGAGGTGCGAACGAGCGCCTGACCGGGCAGGATCGCCCCATGTCACTCGTTCCCGAGGACCTCGTCACCAGCCTGGACCGGATCGCAGCGCACGTCGACGAGGCGCGCGCCGCCGTCGCCCTCATCGGCGACGGCGACCCCAGCGCGATGCAGGAGCTCGACGGCACGGTCGACCGCATGGCCGCGGCCGTGGCCGAGCTCAAGGGCCAGACCGCCGCCGGCGGGCGCTTCTAGCCAGGCCCTACGGCAGGCGGCCCGTCGTGCGCAGCCCGGCGAACGCCGCGCCGAGCAGCAGGATGAGCCCGCCGCCGGCGAAGACCGCCGTGATCTCGCGCTCTTCCTTCTTCGTGCCAAGGCGCGACCCGAGGTTCTCGTACACGCCCGAGAGCTGGTCGGCGTCGTTGGCCGTGTAGGCCGTGCCGCCGGAGGCCTTGGAGATGGCCTGCAGCGTCTCGGGATCGGGCGGCACCGGGATGCTGCCGCCGAAGCCGCCGGGCACCGTGCCGTCGGGCGTCCCGAGCGCCACCGTGTAGATCGGGATGTCGCGCTTGCCGGCCTCGCGGGCGACCGCGACCGGGTCCGCGCCCGTCGTCGTCGCGCCGTCGGAGAGCAGGATGATCGCGGCGGGCGGGCGACCCTTGCCGCCGACGCCTGCGTCGTCCAGAGCGTCGAGCGCCGACTGCAGCGCGTCGCCTGCCGCGGTGCCGCCGTCGGCGTTCAGGCCGTCGATGAGCGACCGGACGTCGTCGCGATCGGTGGTCGGAGGCGAGACCGACTGCGGCACGTCGGAGAACGACACCGCGCCGACCTGCAGCTCCTTCGGGACCTTGTCGAGGAAGTCGCGCGCGGCCTGCTGGGCAGCGGCGAGGCGCGAGGGCGACACGTCGTCGGCCCGCATGGAGCCCGACTGGTCGGTGACGAGCATGACCGACGCCTTCTCGACCGGAACGGCGACCGTCGTCTGCGGCTTGGCCAGCGCGACGAGCAGCGTCGCGAGCGCCGCGAGGAGCAGCGCCGCGGGCAGATGGCGCCGCCAGCGCGACACGCCCCCGGCGGCCATGACGCTCGCGAGCACGGGCACCGCCGTGAAGCGCACGACGTACCGGCGCCGGCGGCGCTGGGCGAGCGCGTAGATCCCGATGATGACCGGGATCGCGAAGAGCGCGAGGAGGACTGCGGGCGATCCGAAGTTCACCGCATGACCTTCCCGAGCTCGCGCAGCCAATCGCCCTCGGTGGAGAGCACGACGTGGTCGACGCGCAGGCCCTTGAGCTCGCTCGCGACGCCCGCGCGCTCCTGGCGCGCGGCGTCGGCGAACCGCTTGCGCAGCGCCGGGCGCGAGGAGTCGACCTCGACGAGCGCACCCGTCTCGGGATCGACGAGGGAGAGGTGGCCGACGGCCGGCAGGTCCATCTCGCGGGGATCGCGGATCTCGACGGCCTGCACGGAGTGGCGGGCGCGCAACGCGCCGAGAGGGCGGATCCACGAATACGGTCCCCACCCACCCCCGCGGAAGTCGGAGATGACGACGACGAACCCCGGCTGGCGCGCGATCCTGCCCGTCTTCACGAGCGCGTCGGCGAGCGCGTGCGGGTCGTCGTGGCCGTCCTCGGAGACGCCCTCCTTGAGGGCGCGATGGATCGGCGCGAGCGCGCCGCGGCCGCCGCGCGGCGGGATGGTGCGGGAGATCGGCGCGCCGCACGTGACGAGGGCGATCCGGCCGCCGCGACGGGCGCCGAGGCGGGCCATGACGAGCGCGACGCCCTCGGCGACGTCGGACTTCAGCCTGTTCGCGGTCCCGAAGGCCATGGACGGCGACAGGTCGAGCACGAGCCAGGTCGTGAGCACCCGCTCGGGCACCTGCAGCCGCACGTGCGGGATGCCGGTGCGCGCGGTGGCCGACGCGTCGATCTGCCGGACGTCGTCGCCGATCTGGTACGGCCGCAGCTGCGCCAGCTCCGTGCCCTGCCCGATGCCGGCCGCCCGGCGATCACCGGGCAGCGCGCCCGCGGCGCGGCGCGCGACGACGAGGTCGAGCGCCTCGACCGCCGCCGTCGGCATGCGACCGGGACCCTGCCGCCCGGGCGGCGGCAGCATGGTGCGACCTCCGGCCACTACGCAGCCGCGATCGAGGGATCGTCGCGGAGGCTGCCCATGTTGGGCTTGGCGACCGCGTCCAGCATCGCGGGGAGCAGGTCCTCGGTCGTCACGCCCTCGCTGAGGGCGTCGTAGGAGAGGACGATGCGGTGGCGCAGGACGTCGGGCGCGAGGTCGCGGACATCCTCGGGCGTCACGTGCCGGCGGCCGCGCAGGAGCGCGAGGGCGCGCGCGGCGTGCGCGAGCCCGATCGGGCCACGCGGGCTGGCGCCGAACTGCACGTAGGGCTCGAGCTCGGGGAGGCCGTGACGGCCGGGATGGCGCGTGACGTCGGCAAGCTGCACCGCGTAGGCGACGATGGATCGGTCGACGTGCACGTTGGCGACGACCTGCGAGAAGCGCTCGAGGTCCGGGACCGAGAGGCGCTCGCGCACCTCGGCCATGCCCTGCAGGGAGCGCCCGACGACGGCGGCCTCCTCGCCCGTGCTCGGGTAGTCCACGAGCAGCTTGAGCAGGAAGCGGTCGACCTGGGCCTCGGGCAGCGGGTAGGTGCCCTCGGACTCGATCGGGTTCTGCGTCGCGAGGACGAGGAACGGACGCGGCACCGGGAAGGTCTGGCCGCCGATCGTCACCTGACGCTCCTGCATGACCTCCAGCAGGGCGGACTGCACCTTCGCAGGGGCGCGGTTGATCTCGTCCGCGAGGATGAAGTTGCCGAACACGGGGCCCAGCTCGATGTCGAACGAGCCGGTGTCCGGGCGGAAGACGCGGGTGCCGACGAGGTCGGCGGGGACGAGATCGGGCGTGAACTGCACGCGCCGGAACGAGCCGCCGAGCACGCCGGCCAGCGTGCGGACGGTCAGGGTCTTGGCCAGGCCGGGAACGCCCTCGAGCAGCACGTGACCCTGGGCGAGGAGCGCGACGAGCAGCCGCTCGAGCATCGCGTCCTGGCCGACGATCACCCTCTTCATCTCGTAGAGCGCGCCCTCGAGCGCCGCGCGGGGCTCCTCGAAGGCGTCAGCGCCCGGCGCCGCGGGCGGGACGGTCATGGAGTCGGTCTCCTCGTACGGGAATTCGTTGGTCACGCGATCAGGGTGACCTATGCACCATCAAGTCAGGATAAGAAGATGAGCGCCATGAGCAACCTCGAGACGGTGCAGGTCTTCTACTCGGGAGCGGCCGCGGGCGACCTCGATGCGATCAGGTCGATCCTCGCGCCCCGGCTGATCTGGAGCCAGACGCCAGGGTTCCCGAACGCGAAGACCTTCCACACCCCCGACGAGGTGATGGACGGCGTGTTCAACACGCTGGACGGGGAGTGGGAGGGCTTCGAGCAGGCGCCGTTCGCCCACGTCTTCACGGTCGACGGCGACCTCATCGTGCAGATGCGCCAGTACACCGACACGGCGCTCGTCCACGCCGCCTGGAAGTAGCTACACCCCGCGGAACTCGGGCCGCCGCCGCTCGACGAACGCCGCGACGCCCTCGCGGAAGTCCTCGGTCCCCGCCGAGGCGACGAAGCTCTGGCGCTCGAGCGCGAGCTGCTCGGCGAGCGTGTGGCGCCACGAGTTGCGCAGGAGCTCCCGCGTGCGCGCGTAGGCCTGGGTCGGGCCGGCCGCGAGCCGACCCGCGACCTTCGCGGTCGCGGCGTCGAGCTCGTCGCGCGGCACGACCTTCGTCACGAGCCCGAGCTCCAGCGCCTCCTCGGCCTCGATCGCCTCGCCGAGCAGCGCGATCCGCATCGCCCGGAGGTGCCCGACGGCACGCGGCAGCGCCCAGCTCAGCCCGCCGTCCGGCGTCGTCCCGATCGACCCGTAGGCGAAGGCGAGCTTCGTGTCGTCCGCGGCGATC
This sequence comes from uncultured Solirubrobacterales bacterium, assembly GCA_963757125.1. Classification (GTDB taxonomy): domain Bacteria; phylum Actinomycetota; class Thermoleophilia; order Solirubrobacterales; family Solirubrobacteraceae; genus CAVVSD01. The sequence continues at coordinate 42,739 of CAVWQP010000004.1, forward strand.
ACGACGTCGCCGGTGAGCATGAGGCTCATCCCGGCGCCCGCCACCGCGCCCTGGACGCGGGCGATCACCGGCATCCGCAGGCGGTCGAGGACCGTGATGGTCTCCTCGAGCAGGCCGATGAGGCCGCGCACGTGCTCCTGCACCCCGTCGCCGGCCTCGTGGAACGCGCCGACGTCGCCACCGGCGAGGAACGCGCGGCCCTCGCCGGCGAGCACGAGCGCGCGCACGCCCTCCTCGTGCTCGGCCCGGCGGCACGCGTCGAGCAGCAGCTGCGCCGCCTCCGCGTCGATCGCGTTCAGCCGGTCTGGCCGGTTGAGGCGGATGGTCGCGACCGCGCCGTCGCGCTCGAACAGCACAGGGTCGGTCATGCGCCGATCTCCTCCTCGCGTAGGTCCTTGCGGGACAGCTTCCCGACGGCCGTCTTGGGCAGCTCGTCGCGGATCTCGAGCTGCCGCGGCAGCTCGATCGGCGACAGCCGGCCCCGGAGGTGCTCCTGGAGCTCCTCCAGCTCGAGCGTGTGGCCCGGGTTCAGCACGACGTAGGCCTTCACGGTCTCCCCCCGGTAGTCGTCGGGCACGCCGATGACGATCGTCTCCGCGACGGCCGGGTGCGTGAACACCGCCCGCTCGACGGTCGCCGGGTACACGTTGTAGCCGCTGGCGATGATCATGTCCTTCAGGCGGTCGACGACGTGGAGGAAGCCGTCGTCGTCGACGAGCCCGATGTCGCCGGAGCGGAACGCGCCGCCGGAGAAGAACTCGGCGGTCTCCTCCGGGCGGTTCCAGTAGCCCCTGGCGACCTGCGGGCCGCGGATGGCGATCTCGCCGCGTTCGCCGGCCGGCAGCAGGACCGCGGGGTCCTCGAGGCTGCGGATCTCCACCGTCGTGCCCGGCATCGGCGACCCCGAGCTCCCCGGCGACGCGCCGTCCGACGGCGTCAGCGTCGCGATCGCCGTCGTCTCCGTGCCGCCGTAGGACGGGCGGACGCGGCGGCCGGTCAGCGCCTCGAAGCGGGCCTGGAGATCCTGCGCGAGCGGCGCGGCCCCGGCGGTGATGACCTTCACGGACGACCAGCGATCCGCCGGGCCGGCGCCCAGGCGCAGCAGCATCGTCGCCATCGTCGGGACGATCGGGAAGAACGTCGGGCGCAGCTCGTCGACGAGCGCGACCGCCTCGTCGGCGGCGAAGCGCGGCACGACGAGCAGCTCGGCCGCCAGGCTCGCCGACAGGAGCACCGCGAGCACGAGCCCGCTCACGTGCATCATCGGCACGGCGCCGAACAGCCGCTCCTCGCCGGGGACGAACTCCGGGCAGCGCTCGGCGAGCTGGTGCTGGCCGGCGACGAGGTTGGCGTGGGTGAGCATCGCGCCCTTCGGAGCGCCGGTCGTCCCGCCCGTGTACTGCAGGACCGCCACGTCGCCCGGATCGACGTGCCCACGCGTGGCCGGGCCGGTGGACCCGAGCGCCTCGGCGAGATCCGTGACGACCGTCTCGGCCTGCAGCGCGACGCCGTCGTCCACCGTGAGGACGATCCGCGCGCCGCTGTCGGCCAGGATCCCGGCGGCCGCGTCCTGGGCGTAGAGCGGGTTGATGCTCACCAGCGTCGCCCCGGCGCGCCATGCGCCGTGGGCCCAGATCGCGACGGCCGGGTCGTTGGGCAGGCGCATCGCGACGCGGTCGCCCGGACGGATGCCCCGCTCGGCGAGCCACGCGGCGACGCGGTCGGCCTGCGCGTCGAGCTGGGCGAACGTCGTGCGCTCGCCGGCGTGCCAGATCGCGGGCCGGTCGCCGAAGCGCGCGACGGCGTCGTCGAGCATCGCGGGGACGGTCGTCACGCCTGCGTCCCGCGGAAGAACGGCACGCCGTCGCGCTCGACGAGCTCGACCGCGGCGTCGACCGCGATCTCCTCGTGGGGCGTGTCGACGATGTTCGTCATGAGCGTCGGGCCCTCGGTCAGCGTCACGTAGGCGATCACGTACGGCTCGGAGGCCTGGTGCGTCACGGAGTACGAGTAGATGCGCCCGGTGCCCTGCGCGTCCACCCACGCGATCCGGTCGCTGCCGCAGAACGGGCACGGCACGCGCGGGTAGTGGTGCACGTGGCCGCACGCCTCGCAGCTGCCCAGGCGCACGCTCATGCCGTGCGCTCCAGGACGAGCGTCGCACCGGCGTGCCGCGTGCCCAGCGAGCCGCCGGTGCCGTGGGCCAGCGCGAGGTCGCAGTCGGGGACCTGCACCGCCGGATGCGCCTCGCCGCGCAGCTGGCGCACGGCCTCGATGACCTTCGTGACGCCGCCGCGGTTGGCCGGGTGGTTGTTGCACAGCCCGCCGCCGTCGGTGTTCACCGGGAGGCGTCCGACGCCCGAGATGAGGTTCCCGTCGGCGACGAAGCGCCCGCCCTCCCCCTTCGCGCAGAACCCAAGATCCTCGAGCTGCACCACGACGGTGATGGTGAACGAGTCGTAGATCGACGCGTACTTCACGTCCGCCGGCGTCACCCCCGCCTCCTCGAACGCCGCCGGCCCGGAGATCGCCCCCGCCGACCACGTCAGGTCCACGCGCCCGCCCGCGATGCCCTTCACCGCCTCGGCCGCGCCGCGCACGACGACCGTCGGGCGGTCCAGGCCTCGGGCGATGTCCGGATGCACCACGACGAGCGCCCCGCCGCCGTCGCTGACGACGCAGCAGTCGAGGCGGTGCAGCGGGTCGGCGACGAGCGGGGAGCCCACGACGTCCTCGACGGTCACGACCTTCGGCAGCATCGCGTGCGGGTTGTGCTGGGCGTGGTGCGACGCGGCGACCTTCACCCAGGCGAGCTGCTCGGACGTCGTGCCGAACTCGTGCATGTGGCGGCGGGCCACCATCGCGTACGTGTTGGCGACCGTGTGCCGGAACGGCTGCTCGTACGGCACCTCGGGGACCGACGGGTCCTCGAGGAACCACCAGTCGCGCGGCGACGGCGCGCTGCGCGGCCGCCCGGCCAGCGTGATGAGCGCGACGGAGCACTTCCCGGCCGCGATCGCCTGCGCGGCGTGGCCGACGGCGACGATCGGCGAGGACCCGCCCGTGTCCGTCGAGTCGACGTGCCGCACCCGCAGCCCGAGGTGATCGGTCAGCGTGAGGGCGCCGATCCCTGGCGCGTCGCCGGAGACGAAGAGGCCGTCGACGTCGGCGAACGTCAGCCCGGCGTCGGCCAGCGCGCCGGCGGCGACCTGCGCGTGCAGGTCCGCCAGCGATGTGTCTGGGGCCTTGCGCAGCGGGTGCTCGTAGGCCCCCGCGATGCACGCCGCGCCCCGGATGGTCAACCGATCAGCCCCAGGGCGGTGAGCCGCTCGACCGCGTCCCCGATCGGACCTGGAGCCGCCGGGGTCGCTCCCTCGACGTCGGTGATCTGCGACCACGCCGCCTCGATGTCGTCCGGATCCAGCGGCGCCGCCGGATCGAACTGCACGCCCCGGGTCTCCGCGTAGAAGACACGGGCCACCCGCCCGGCGACCGACCAGATGATGTTCCCGGTGTCCGTGCACGCCTCGCTGGCGAGGTACGCGACGACCGGCGACACGAGCCCGGCGTCGAGGAAGGCGCGCATGTCGCCCGGGATGAGCTCGGTCGTCATCCGCGTCGCCGCCGCGGGAGCGACCGCGTTGATGAGCACGCCCTTGCGCGCGCCCTCCAGCGCGAGCGTGTTCATGAGCCCGACGACGCCGAGCTTGGCGGCCGCGTAGTTGGACTGGCCGAAGTTGCCGTTCGTCGCCGAGCCCGACGTCGTCACCACGACGCGCCCGTAGCCCTGCTCGAGCATGAGCGGCCAGGCCGCGTGGGTGCAGTACACGGTGCCCATGAGGTGCACCGCGAGGACCGCCTCGAAGTCCTCGAGCGAGACCTTCGCGAACGTCTTGTCACGGAGGATCCCGGCGTTGTTCACGAGGGCGTCGACCCTGCCGAAGCGCTCCACCGCGAGCGCGACGAGCGACTGCGCCCCGGCCGGCTCGGCGATGCTCTCGTGGTGGGCGACCGCCTCGCCGCCGAGCGCCTCGATCTCCGACACGACGCGGTCCGCGGGCGCGGCGTCGCCGTTCTCGCCGTGGACCGTGCCGCCGACGTCGTTGACGACGACCTTGGCGCCGAGCCCGGCGAGCGTCAGCGCGTGCCGCCGCCCGAGCCCCCCGCCTGCCCCCGTCACGAGCGCCACGCGCCCGTCCAAGCGAACCGCCATGCATCCGCCTCCCCGCTTTGACCCAGGCGGCGCAAGGTAGCGTCTGCGCCCATGCGGGTGCTCATCGCCGAGGACCAGCCGCGCGTCGCGGGTGCCGTCGCACGCGGCCTGCGCCGGGAGGGGCTCGCCGTCGACATCGCCTCCGACGGCGCCGAGGCGCTGCTCAAGGCCCGGGTGACGCGCTACGACGTCGTCATCCTCGACCGCGACCTCCCCGAGATGCACGGCGACGACGTGTGCCGGGCGCTCACCGTCGAGCGACCGGAGACCCGGGTGCTCATGCTCACCGCGGCCAGCGGCGTCGAGGACCGCGTGGAGGGCCTCGCCCTCGGCGCGGACGACTACCTCCCGAAGCCCTTCGCGTTCGCGGAGCTCGTCGCGCGCGTCCGCGCCCTCGGCCGCCGCGCCGGACCGGCCAGGCCGCCGGTGCTCGAGCGCCACGGCATCACGCTGGACCCCGCGCGCCACGAGGTGCACCGCGACGGCGAGCTCATCGCGCTGTCGCCCAAGGAGCACACGGTCCTCGAGGTGCTCATGGAGGCCGACGGGGCGGTCGTCTCCCCCGAGGAGCTGCTCGAGCGCGCATGGGACGAGCAGGTCGATCCGCTGACGAACTCCGTGCGCATGGTCGTCATGACGCTGCGGCGCAAGCTGGGCGAGCCGCAGGCGATCATCACGGTGCCCGGCGCCGGCTATCGCCTCTGAGGCGCTCCTGAGCGTCAAGACCCGACTCACGCTGCTGTACGCCGGCCTCTTCGGGGTCTGCGGCGCGCTGCTCCTCGGCGTGAGCCTGTGGCTCATGGCGCGCCACCTGCGCCGGACCCTGTCGGCCGAGGCCGCGAGCAACGCCGTGAGCGCCCTCGCCGCGTGGTACGTCGTGGCGCTCGCCGGCACGCTGCTCGTCGCGGGCGCCGTCGGCTGGCTCCTGGCGCAGCGGGCGCTGGCGCCGGTCGAGGAGATGACGCGCTTCGCCCGCCGGATCTCCGAGGAGCGCCTGGGCGAGCGGCTCGCGCCCGCCGGGCCGCCCGACGAGCTGCGCGAGCTCGGCGAGACGCTCGACGCGATGCTCGACCGCCTCGCCGACGCGTTCGACGCCCAGCGCCGCTTCCTCGCCAACGCGAGCCACGAGCTGCGCACCCCGCTCGCGGTCATCCGCACGGAGGCCGACGTGGCGCTCGCGAACCCGGAGCCCGACATCGAGGAGCTACGTGAGGTCGCCGTCGCGGTGTCGGAGTCCGTCGTGCGCACGGAGGCGCTGCTCGACGGGCTCATGCTGCTCGCGCGCAGCCAGCCGGGGCTGCTGCGCCCCGAGCCGCTGGAGCTCGCCGAGATCGCCCGCCGCGTCGCGCGCCAGACGAGCACGGAGGCGCGCTCGCGCGACATCGACGTCCGCGTGGCGGGCGACGCCGCGCACACGACCGGCGACCGGGCTCTCGTGGAGCGGCTCGTCGCCAACCTCGTGGAGAACGGCGTCCGCCACAACGTCCGAGGCGGCTGGGTGGACATCGCGACCGGCACCGACGGGGACGTCGCGGTCGTGGCCGTGCGCAACAGCGGGCCAGTGGTGGCGCCGGAGCACATCGACCGGCTCACGGCGCCCTTCGAGCGCCTCGGCCGTCACGGGGACGCGCCCGGCGCGGGTCTCGGCCTCTCGATCGTCCAGGCGGTCGCCGACGCCCACGGCGCGACCCTCGTCATCGAGCCGCGGCCGGACGGCGGCCTGGACGTCAGCGTCAGGTTCGGGCGGGATCCGTGGGCGGGCAGTCGCCGTGCCCGTGGCGGTGCTTCCACGTGACGTCGACGCCCTGAGGCACCGGGGCGTTCTGCTGCTGCTGCTGCGTGACCGCCGCGCGCAGCGGCGTATCGACGCGGGCGACGCCGGCGATCCCGGCGCCGAGCAGCGCGCAGCCCAGGAGCAGCACGGCGATCGGCAGTGTGCGACGGAGGAGTGCCACGGACGACAGTGAATCGCCCGACCCTCAACGGCTCCTCAAGGAGCCGTCAGGGCAGCCGGCCGAACCAGGCCAGCGACAGCGCGGCACCCACCGCCAGCAGCGCGACGGCGCCCCCGGCCCACCAGGCGGTCACCTGGCGCTCCTCCATCTTCGTCCCGACCTGCGAGCCGAGCTTCTCGTAGACGGCGGAGAGGGCGTCGGCGTCGGAGACCTCGAACGTCTTGCCGCCGCTGATCTGCGCGACCTGCTGCATCGCCTGCTTGTCGGGCGGGACGCTCTTGGTCTCCGTCTGCCCGTTCGCCCCGGGTGCCTCGATGGTGCCCTGGTCGGTGCCGAGCGCGATCGTGTAGATCGGGACCTTCTGGTCGGCGGCCTTCTGGGCCACCGCGACCGGGTCCGCGCCGCGCACCGACGTGCCGTCGGAGAGCAGGACGATCGCCGCCGGCGGCGGCTTGTCGCTGCCGTCGGCGCTGCGCTGGCGCTGGAGGATCCCGAGCGCCGCGGTCAGGGCGTCGCCCGTGGCCGTACCGCCACTGGGCTCCAGCCGGCGCAGCGCCGCGCGGACGGCCTCGCGGTCGGTCGTCGGCGTGCTCAGCACCCGCGGGCGCTGGTTGAACGCCATCGCGCCGACGCGGATGTTGCGCGGCACGGCTCCCAGGAAGTCCTCCGCTGCGTCGCGTGCCGCGACGAGCCGCGACGGCTTCACGTCGGTCGCCTGCATCGAGCCCGAGATGTCGGTCACGAGCATGATCGACGCGCGCTCGTCCGGCACCGCCTGCGTCGTCTGCGGCCGCGCGAGGGCGACGACGAGCGCCACCAGCGCGAGCGCGTACGCCGCCATCGGCACGTGCCGGCGCCAGCCCGGGCGCTTGCGCACCACAGAGGGCTGGACCGGCGCGAGCGCGAACGCCTCGGCAGCGCGCGCCCGGCCGCGGGCGTGGGCGATGTACGCCCAGATCACCAGCGGCACGAGCACGAGCCCGGCCAGGAAGAGGGGTGCTTGGAAGCTCATCCTGCCTTACGGAGTCGAGGTGGACGGGGCGGTCGCGGGCCGGTCGCTGAGCGTCACGGTGAGCGTGCGGTCCTTGCCGTTGCGGCTGACCTTCATCGTGATCTGGTCGCCCGGCTTGTTGTCGGCGATCGCGGTCGCGATGTCCTCCGGCTTGCTGATCACCTGGCCGTCGACCTCGGTGACGAGATCGCCGATCTCGGCGCCTGCGCGCTGCGCGGGCGAGCTCGGGGTGACGTCGCCGACCTCGGCGCCGTTGCCGGACGCCGTCGGGGAGGTGCTCACGCCCAGGTAGGCGTGCTGCACGCCGTGGCCGGTCTTGAGCTGCGGGACGACGGTGCGGACCGCGTTGGCCGGCACTGCGAACCCGATGCCGATGTTGCCGGTGCCCGCGCCGGACGTCGCGATCTGGGAGTTGACGCCGATGACGCGGCCGCGGCTGTCGAGCAGCGGGCCGCCGGAGTTGCCGGGGTTGATCGGCGCGTCCGTCTGGATGACCTTGTCGATCTGGAAGCCGTTGGGCGCGCGGATCTCACGGCCGAGGCCGGAGACGATGCCGGTCGTCGCGGTGCGGTCGAGGCCGAGCGGGTTGCCGATCGCGATCGCGGTGTCGCCGACCTTGACCTGGTCGGAGTCGGCGAGCGCGAGCGGGTACAGCTTGCCGGCGGCAGCCGGGTCGACGTGCAGGACGGCGATGTCGACGGACGGGTCGCTGCCGAGGACGTCGGCGGTGATCGGACGACCGGTGTCGCCGAAGCGGATCTTCACCTTCTTGTCGTTGCCGACGACGTGCGCGTTGGAGACGATCGTCCCGTCGCTGTCGACGACGAAGCCGGTCCCGGTCCCGTCGCTGGACTGGATCGAGACGACGCCCTTGCTGGCCGCGGCGTAGATGGCGCCGACGGTGCCGTTGGCGGGCGGCGACGCGGCCGCGCCCTTGGGGGCGGCGGGCAGCGCGGTCGGGACGGTCGCGTTGGCGTTGCTCGACGTGTTGTCGTCGCCGCCCACCAGGCCGCTGCCGAGCAGGACGGCGGAGACGATGACGGCGGAGATCGCACCGCCGGCGAGTGCGGGCAGGAGAGGCGAGCGGGGCTTCTGCGGGGGCTGGCCGCCGGACGCCGCGCGCTCGTGGATGAGGGTCGGCTCGTCGTCCGGGCGCAGGGGCCGGTTGGCGACGGTCGGGCGCTCGGCCGGCTCACGCCGGCGATCGCGCCAGTTGCCGGACCACAGATGGTCTGGATCGGTCACGGGAGGAGGCTCTCGAACGTCGGGGGCGTGAACATGTGTGCCCTCATGGTGTAGCGGGGCACGTCATGGGGGGATAAACGACGCGCGAGCCGTGTGCGCCGGTCGATCATCCGTGCAAGGAAATGCGCCTCGGGTCCGTCATGGGAGGTGGCCCTCACTCCGACCCCTGGAACGAGATGACGAGATCCATAGCCGCCGAGCGAGCCGCGCGCACCATCCGGCCCTCGTCCACGCTGAACGGTAATGGCGCAGCGCCGGTCGCGATCATCGGCGCTGGACCGTACGGCCTGGCCACTGCATCGCGCCTGGCGCAGGCCGGAATCCGCACCCGCGTCTTCGGCGATCCCATGTCCTTCTGGCGCGAGATGCCGACGGGGATGCTCCTCCGGTCCAACTGGAAGGCGTGCAACATCGCCGACACGGAGGGACCGATGTCGCTCGGGATGTTCGAGCGGGAGATCGGCGGTCCGCTCAGCCGTCCGGTGCCGCTCGACGACTTCGTGCGCTACGGCGACTGGTTCCAGCAGCGGGCGGTTCCTCAGGTCGAGAACCGGGTCGTCGAACAGGTCGAGTCGCACTCGGGGCGCTTCTCACTCGGTCTCGCCGACGGTGAGGAGGTCGCGGCGGACCGCGTCGTCGTCGCCGCCGGTATAGGTCCGTTCGCACGCCGCCCGCCCGAGCTCGCCGAGCTCCCGTCCGGGCTCGCGTCCCACACCTCCGAGCACCGTGACCTCGGCGTGTTCCGCGGGCGCCGGCTCCTCATCGTCGGCGGCGGTCAGAGCGCCCTGGAGAGCGCGGCGCTCGCCCGGGAGGCTGGTGCCGACGTCGAGGTCGTCGTACGCCGGGACCACCTGACGTGGCTGACCGGTGCACGCACGCGCCGGCTGCTCGGGCGGCTGACACCCATCTTCTACTCGCCGACCGACGTCGGCCCGGCAGGGATGAGCCGGATCGTCTCCGTGCCCGATCTCTTCCGGCACTTCCCGCGTCGCGTCCAGGATCCCATGGCGCGTCGCGCCATCCGCCCTGCGGGGGCGGCGTGGCTTCCGGCGCGACTCGCCGGCATCTCCATCTCGCTGGAGACGTCCGTCGTGACCGCGGATGCCGACGGCGATGCGGTGCGGGTGACCACGAACGACGGCTGCGTGCGGACCGTCGATCACGTCCTGTACGGCACCGGGTACGCAGTCGATACCCGGCGCTACTCGTTCCTGTCGCCGGGCCTCGCCTCCCGCATCGTCTGCGCGAACGGCTATCCGGTGCTCGGGCGGGGCCTGGAGAGCTCAGTCACGGGGCTGCACTTCGCCGGTGCCCCCGCGGCATGGAGCTTCGGCCCGCTCATGAGGTTCGTGTCGGGCACGTGGTACGCCTCCCGCCAGATCGCCGGCCGGATCGCAACCGAGCGCAGACGATGAGCCTGGCGCCGCGGACCACCGCACCGAGCACGATCCGGATCCTCCGAGGAGGAGACCGGGCGCGCGACGGGCGGCGGCCCGGCCCTGGCGCGGTCATCATCGGCGGCGACTACGTCGGCCTCGGCATCGCCCGGAGGCTCGGCCGGCGGGGCGTCCCGGTCGTCGTCGTCGACGACGAGCGGACGATCACGCGCTTCTCGCGGTACACCAGCCATGCCGTCCAGGTCCAGGATCTGCGCGACGACGAGGCGACGCGCGACACGCTGCTGGCCGCGGGCGAGCGCCTGGGTCTCGACGGCTGGGTCCTGTACCCGACGCGTGATGAGATCGTGGCGGCCATCTCCAAGCACCGCGATGCACTCGGCGCCACCTATCGCGTCCCCGTCCCGGAGTGGGGGATCGTCCGCTGGGCGTCGGACAAGCGGAATACCTACGAGCTCGCGGCGCGGGAGGGAGTTCCCGCGCCGCGGACGTGGTACCCCCGCTCGACCGCCGATCTCGCGGACATCGACGGGGAGCCGCCGTTCGCGGTCAAGCCCGCGATCAAGGAGCACTTCATCTACGCGACAGGCGCGAAGGCGTGGCGCGCGGACACGCGGGAGGAGCTCGAACGGCTCTTCGTCCGGGCGTGCGAGGTCACGGGTGGCGACGACGAGGTCATGGTGCAGGAGCTCATCCCGGGGGGCGGAGACCACCAGTTCGCGTTCTGCGCGTTCTTCCGCGACGGCGTCTCGGTGGGGAGCATGGTCGCCCGGCGCATCCGCCAGCATCCCGCCGAGTTCGGCCGCGCGACGACGTTCGCCGAGACCGTCGACATCCCGACGCTGCAGGAGCGGTCCGAGCGGCTGCTCCGCGCGATCGACTACTACGGCCTCGCCGAGCTCGAGTACAAGAGGGATCCGCGCGACGGGGAGTACAAGCTGCTGGACTTCAACGCGCGGGCATGGGGCTACCACATGCTCGGGCCCGAGGCCGGCGTCGACTTCCCCGTGCTGCTGTTCGAGGACCAGCTGGGCCGGCCCTGCGCGCACCAGCGGGCACGACCGGGAGTGCGCTGGATCAGGCGCACGACGGACCTGCCGACGTCGGCCGTGGAGCTCTGGGCGGGCCGACTGAGACCGCGGGAGGCGCTGCGGACGTTCGCGCGCGACCCTGATGTGGAGGCCGTGTTCAGCCGCGAGGACCCGCGTCCTGGGCTCGCCGAAGTCGCGCTCCTTCCGTACCTGATGCGGAAACGAGGGTTCTAGGGGCCATGGCCATCTTCGGCCGCAACGTCCCCTACCTGGTGTCCCGGTCGCGCTCGGTCGGCGCGCGCTACGGCGTGACGTCGGTTCGCGCCAAGGACCGCGTGCGGCGGTGCATCGGAACGCTCGAGCCGCACGGTCTGCTGCCCACGTTCGCGACACCCGGCCGCGTGATCGAAGAGGAGCCGACCTTCTTCCGCCGCCTGTCGGACAACGGCGCGGAGTTCGCCGTGCACGGATACGACCACGTGGACTTCCGCAAGATCTCGCGGGCCGACGCGACCTCGCAGTTCACGCGCGCTCTGAAGGCGTACCGGCAAGCGGGTGTGGCCTGCGACGGCTTCCGGTGCCCCTATCTGAGCTTCACGCCCGAGCTCTTCGGGACCTGGCCCGAGGGGGCCTTCTCCTACAGCAGCAACCGGGCGGTGGCGTGGCGCGCGGCAGCGCTTGACGCGGACAACCCCGTGTTCGCGCAGTTCGCAAAGTTCTACTCCGCCGTCAGCGCCGACGAGGAGGTGTCGCTCCCGAGCACGATCGGCGCGGTCGTCGAGATTCCGTGCTCGGTCCCCGACGACCTCGAGCTCTTCGACGGCCTCTCGCTCGGCGAGCAGGGCATGCTCGACGCTTGGCTCGACGTCCTGCACGAGGTGCATCGGCGTGGGGAGCTGTTCGCGCCGCTGTTCCATCCGGAGTCCTTCGACCTCATGCAGGGACCGATCGAGGACCTGCTGGACGCCGCAGCCCGGCTCCAGCCGTCCGTCTGGCTGACCCAGCTGCGCGACGTGGCGCGGTGGTGGCAGGAGAAGAGCGCGTTCGCGGCGCAAGCATCGGCGCACACCGGTGGTCTGCGGATCGAGCTGCACTGTAGCGTGCGCGCGACCGTGCTCGTCCGTCACTGGCCCCGTCCGGCGGATGCGCGTCCGTGGGACGGGACGTGGTCCGTGCTCGACGCGAGGACGGTCGAGGTCGAGGCGCCCATCCGGCCGTTCATCGGCGCGGTCGGCGCCGATGGCGGGACGGTCGCGTTCCTCACCGAGCTGGGGTACGTCGTCGACGACGGCCCCAACGCACGCGAGTGCACGCTCGTGCTGGACGGTGCCGTCCGGAGCCCGGTCGAGCTCATCCGGTACATCGAGGAATCGGAAGGGCCGCTGATGAGGTTCTCGAACTGGCCGTCGGAGGCCAAGAGCGCGCTCTGCCTCGCCGGCGACCTCGACGCGCTCAGCCTGCGCGACTACGCCAGGAGACTGGTCCCGAACCGGCAATGACCGTCCTGTCCTCCCTGCCGTATGCACGCCGCATGCGCAGTCGTCACCTGCGCGCCGCCGGCATCGGGGTGATCGTCGTGGTCGTCGCCGCGGGAACGGCGGCGCAGCTGCTCAACTACGGCCTCCACCTGGAATCCGCGACGCTCGACTCCAGCGACGACCGCGGAGCGTTCGGCGTCGTCGGACAGGTTGCGCTGGCGTCCGCGGCGCTCGCCGCTTGGCGCATGCGACGGCGCCTGCGCCGCTGGGGCCCGGCGTGTGTCGCACTGCCGGTGCTGCTGACGTTCCTGACGCTCGACAAGGTGCTGCGCCTCCACGACCACATCGCCGCCTGGCGCCTGTACTACGCGCCGGTGCTCCTGGTCATCGTCATCGCGCTCGTGACGGTGGCGCGACACCTTCCCGCGACGACCGCGCGCCTGATCCACGTCGGCCTGATCCTGCTCATCGTGGCCTTCGGGGTGCACCTGGCCGGCCACGCCGTGCTCGACCGACTCGGCTTCGCCGCAGACAGCTGGGCAGAGCAGATCAAGGCCGTGACGAAGCACGGCGCCGAGGTCGCGGGCTGGCTGCTCGTCGCGCTCGCGCTCGCGCTGGCCCCCGTCACACGGCGGTGAGCCCCCGTCGACGCTCCAGAGCGCACCGGTGACGTAGGACGCCTCGTCGGATGCCGGGAACGCGGTGATGATGCGCCGCCTACGCGAGGGCCGCAGGCATCCGTACGCGCTCATCGAGCGGAGGCCCGCCAGTCAACTGAGGTGGTGCACCTCCTGCAGCCCGTAGACCGGCGTGTCGATGCCCTCGGCGCGCGCCTTGAGCTGCAGCGCTAGGTGCAGGGAGTAGTGGCGCGACTGCGCGAGGTTCCCGCCGTGCATCCAGAGCCCGGGCTGCTGGGTGGGCTTCCACATGTTGCGCTGCTCGCCCTCCCACGGCCCCGGATCCAACGTGGTGTCCGAACCGAGCCCCCAGACCTTGCCGACCTTGTCGGCGACGTCCTGGGAGATGAGGTCGGCCACCCAGCCGTTCATCGAGCCGTAGCCGGTCGCATAGACGACGAGGTCCGCAGCCAGCTCCGTGCCGTCGGCCATGACTACGGCGTCCCGGGTGAGGTGGTCGACGGTGCCGACCACGAGCTTGATGGCGCCGTCGGCCACGAGCTCGGAGGCGCCGACGTCGATGTAGTAGCCCGACCCGCGGCGCAGGTACTTCATGAACAGACCGGACTCGTCGTCGCCGAAGTCGAGCAGGAAGCCGGCCCGCTCGAGGCGGTCGTACAGCTCGCTGTCCTTCGCGCGGATCTGCGCGTACAGCGGGATCTGGGCCTCGTGCATGATCCGGTAGGGCATCGACGCGAACACCGTGTCGGCGCGCTCCGTCGTCATGCCGTTGGCGACCGCCTCCTCGGAGTACAGCGCGCGCATGCCGAGGCCCATGAGCGACTCGGAGCGGACGATGTGCGTCGACGAGCGCTGCACCATCGTCACCTCGGCGGCGCCCGCCTCCCAGAGCGCGGCGCAGATGTCGTGCGCCGAGTTGTTCGACCCGATGACGACGCAGCGCTTGCCCTCGTAGGCGTCGGGCCCGGGGTGCTGGGAGGAGTGGTGCTGGTCGCCCCTGAAGTCGTCCATGCCCGGGATCTCGGGCACGTTGGGCTTGCCGGACATGCCCGTCGCCATGACGAGCTGCTTCGGCCGCAGCGTGAGCTCTGCGCCATCGTGCTCGACGACGAGGCGCCACTCGCCGGCCTCGGGGTCGTACGTCGCGGACTTCGCCTCCGTCGAGCCCCAGTAGTTGAGCTCCATGACCCGCGTGTACATCTCGAGCCAGTCGCCGATCTTGTCCTTCGGCGAGAAGACGGGCCAGTTCTCGGGGAACTTGAGGTACGGCATGTGGTCGTACCAGACCGGGTCGTGGAGGCAGAGCGACTTGTAGCGCTTGCGCCACGAGTCGCCGGGACGCTCGTTGCGCTCGACGATGATCGTGGGGACGCCGAGCTGGCGCAGCCGCGCGCCGAGCGCGATGCCGCCCTGCCCGCCGCCGACGATGACGACCTCCGGCTGCACCTCGTGGCCCAGCTCGCGCGCCTCGCGCTCGCGCATCTCGAGCCAGCTGAGGCGGTCCGGGTGCGCGCCGTGGATGGCACCGGGCGGGCGGTTGTCGCCCTTGGGCTCCTCGTGGCCCTTGAGCTCGCCGAGCGCGGTGAGCAGCGTCCACGCCTTGCCGTCGCGCAGCCGCAGGATGCCCGTGCCCCGGCCGACCGCGGTCTCGAACGCGATCCAGGCCTCGGTGATGCCGTCGGCCTCCGAGGGCGGGTCGGTCGTGCGCCACGCCGTCGGCCGCACGTGCGGGAGCTGGGACTCGAGCATCGCCCGGATCTCCGCGGGGCCCTCGAGCGTCTTGAGGTTCCAGGTGAAGGCGACGAGGTCGCGCCAGAAGCTGTCGTCGCCGAACAGCTCGGATGCGGCGACGGCGTCGCCGTCGGCCAGCGCCTGCTCGAAGCGCCCGAGCCAATCGGCGATCTCAGCGGCAGCGGGCTCGACGGCGGTCTCGGTCATGCTCTCCTCCAAGGCGGTGACGGACGTCCACATTCTGACGACGGGACGTCAAGGGCGGCCGCCCGCCGCCGATCACCGGGACGTGGACTGGCTTCTCCGCAGCCGTCTCGGGTCTCACCTGTTCCTCATCGCAGGCAGCGCGGCCGTGCCCGCAGCTGCCCTCCACGCGCTCACGCGCGGCGGTGAGGCGCCGATCTCCGGCGTCGGCCACCTCGTGATCATGGCCGTCGGCTCGTCGATCGCGGCCTTCGCCTGCATCGCACTGGCGATCGCCGGCGTGCGGGGCCGCGACGGCAGGTCGCTCATCTCCGGCGGCGCCTTCGGCGCGATGACGCTGCTGCTCGTCATCCACGGGCTCGCGACGCCCGGCGTGTTCCTCGGTCCCAACGGGATCATCGCCCTCGCCGGCGGCGCCGCACTGCCGGTCGGCGGCGCGATGCTCGCCCTGGCGGCCCTCCCCGCGCTGAGGCGCACGGACAGCCTGCGCGTGCCCGCGATCGCCGTCGGCACGTTCCTCGGCCTCATCGCGATCGCCGGCATCGCCGCGTTCGCCAACCCCTCCATCGTCCCGCAGCTGCCCGAGGCAGGCAGCCGCGTCGCCGTCGGCTTCCTCGTCGTCGGCGTGACCTTCTACCTCGTCGTCGCGCTGCGCGCCGTCCGCACCTTCACGCTGACGCGCCGCACCTCGGACCTGCTCGTCGTCGTCGGCGTGACCTGGCTCGGCTTCGCGCTCGTCCCCGTCCTCCTGCTCCAGCCCGGCAGCTGGGCGTGGTGGACCGGCCACGCGCTCGAGCTGCTCGGCGTCACGCTCGTCGGCGTCCCGATCGCGCTCGACCTCCAGCGCGGCCGGCCGTCGCACCCCGTCGTCGGCGACCTCCCCGCGGCCGAGCTCGTCGCCTCGCAGGAGGCGTTCCTCGGCCCGCGCGTCCGCGCGCTCATGGTGCGCCTGGGGCGCAAGGACCGCTCGACCGAGGAGCACACGCGCCGCGTCGCGGAGCTCGCGGTCGCCATCGGCGACGAGCTCGGGCTCGCGCCGGGGCGCCTGCGCGAGCTCGCCCTGGGCGGCCTCCTGCACGACATGGGCAAGCTCGCAGTCCCCGACGCCATCCTCGGCAAGCCGGGCGCGCTGGACGACGAGGAGTTCGCGATCATCCGCCGCCATCCCGGCGACGGCGACGAGCTGCTCGCCGACCTCGGCTACTCCGCCCGCATCCGCCGGATGGTCCGCGGGCACCACGAACGCCTGGACGGCAGCGGGTACCCCGACGCGCTGCGCGGGGAGGAGCTGGACCTCGAGACGCGGATCCTCGCGGTCGCCGACGTCTACGACGCACTGGTCTCCCCCCGCGTGTACCGCGAGGCCTGGCCCGCCGCACGCGCCCTCGGGCTCCTGCGCACCGAGGCCGATACGCACTTCGACGCACGCTGCGTCGACGCGCTCGAGCGCCTCGTCGGCGTCGCCGAGCCCGAGCTGCGCCTCGCGGCCTGACTGGTCTCAGGACGCCCCTCAGGCTGCACTCAGGTCCGCCTTAGACGGCGTTGAGCGGCATGCCCCAGATTGGGCTCCGGGATGGACCCTGCAGCGCCACTCACAGCAGCGGAGGAGCAGCGATTGGCGCTGCTCGTGCGCGAGGGCGACCGCGGCGCTCGCAACCAGATGGTCGAGGCCAACGTCGCCCTCGTCGCACACGTCGCTCGCCGCCTGCGGCCGCCCGACTCGCCCATCCCGCACGTGGACCTGGTGCAGGAGGGCGTGCTCGGGCTCATGCAGGCGGTCGAGCGCTTCGACCCCGATCGCGGGCACCGCTTCTCCACGTACGCGATGTGGTGGATCCGGGGAGCGATCCTCGGAGCGCTGCGCGGGGCGCCCCACACCTCGTCGCTCACGGGGGACGACGGCCTCGAGGACGACCTCCTGGCCGAGGAGCACGACCCGCTGGAGGGCGTGACCCGCGCGGGCCTGCGCGACGGCGTCCCCGAGCTGCTCGACACGCTGCCCGACCACGGGCGCAAGGTCGTCACGCTGCGCTACGGCCTGGACGGCAACACCGACCACTCCGTCGCCGAGACCGCCAGGGCGCTCGGCACCTCGCAGGCGCGCGTGCGCCGCATCGAGGAGCACGCGCTCGCCCGGCTGCGCGCCCATCCGGGGACGCGCGAGCTCATCGCGGCCTAAACGGGCGCGCGGACGTAGGCTCCGCCCATGCCCGACCTCACCGTCACCCTCGTCGGCGGACCGACCGCCCTGCTGGAGTACGGCGGCCTCCGGCTGCTCACGGACCCGACGTTCGACGACGCGCCGAGGACCTACGGCCGCGGCGACGCGCCGACGCTGCAGAAGACCGAGGGGCCCGCCATCACCGCGGACCAGATCGGTGACGTCGACGTCGTCCTGATCTCGCACGACCACCACCCCGACAACCTCGACGAGTCGGGCCGCGCCTACCTCCCGCGCGCGGGAACGGTCATCACGACCGCGGCCGGCGCCGAGCGCCTCGGCGGCGGCGCGACCGGCCTGGAGCCCTGGGCCGTCACCGAGGTCGGCGCGATCACGATCACGGCGGTGCCCGCCCAGCACGGGCCGGACGGGACCGACCACCTCACGGGCCCCGTCATCGGCTTCGTGCTGGAGGCCGAGGGGCTGCCGCGGGTCTACGTCTCAGGCGACAACGCGTCCGTCCCCGTCGTCGAGGCGATCGTCGAGCGCCTCGGCGTCATGGAGCTGGCCGTGCTCTTCGCGGGCGGCGCCTGCCTCGAAGGCCGCTTCGACGGCGCGCTGCTGACGCTGGGCAGTGCGGAGGCGGCCCAGGCCGCGCGCGTCCTCGGCTCGCGCGCCGTGATCCCGGTGCACCAGGAGGGATGGGAGCACTTCTCGGCGCCCCCGGAGGAGCTGCGCCACGCGTTCGACGAGGCGGGGCTCTCCGAGGTGCTGGTGCTGCTCGCGCCGGGTCAGACCGCGGCCGTCTGAGCCGTCGCCTCGAGGACGTCGAGCGCGGCGTCCGCCGTCGGCAACAGCGCCATCGCGTCCGCGATCCGGCCCGCGCTCGTCGCGTAGGACCCCTCGGCCAGGACCCGCCGGACCGCCGGCGCCAGCGCGTCGGTCACGTCCGCGGGCGGCATCGCGAGCAGCCGGCGCTCGCCGGCGTCGCCGTCGAGCGTGACGCCCGCTCCGGCCCGGGCCACGGCGGCCGCGTTCTCCCACTGGTCGAAGCTGAAGAGCGGCACCCCGACGGAGGGGACGCCGTGCGCGAGCGCGCCGAGCATCGAGCCGTAGCCGCCGTGCGTGACGACGACCGACGCGTGCGAGAGCACCGTCTCCTGCGGAACCCATGACTCCACCCGGACGTTGTCCGGCAGCGCGCCGAGCTCGGAGAGGTCGCGACCCTCGCCGACCGTGAGCAGGACCCGGACGTCGAGCGGCGCGAGCGCGTCGATCGTCCCGCGGTACAGGGCCGGGAAGTACGGCAGCCCGGCGCCGCTGGTCACCGACCCGAACGACGCGTACACGAGCGGCGCGTCGTCGAGGCCGGGCCACCAGCCCGCGGGCAGCGCGAGCCCGTCGTCGCGGACCGGGGACCGGAACCGATGCGTGGACGGCGGGGCGGGCGCCGCGGGACCCTCGAGCAGGTCGGGCACCATCGTGAGGTAGGGCGTGTCCCGTAGCGCGCGGCCGTCGGGGTCCGGCTCGAGGTCGTGCTCGGCGCGCAGCTCGTCGAGGACCGGCGCCACGAGGCCGTCGCCGTGCTCCTCGACCGAGCCGATCGCCAGCCCGACGCGCACGACCGGCACGCCGAGCATGTCGCCGACCAGCGTGGACGCGAACTCCCAGCTCTCGCGCACGATCACGTCGGGCCGCCAGTCCTGCACGATGCGCCGCAGCTCGGGCAGCGCGTGCTCGGTGTCCAGGCGGCCGAAGTACTCGCTGAGCATCGCCCGGTTCGCGTCGTCGAACGACGCCTCCATCATCGCGGCCATCCGCGGGCGCCAGACCTCGGGCGGGGCCGCGGGAACGGGCGTCGACGGGAGGCCGAGCCTCCGCGCGTTGGGCTGGTTGGCCTCCTGCACCGCGGCGAGGACCTCGTGGCCCGCGCGCAGCGCAGCGTGTGCGAAGGGCGCGATCGGGGTCAGGTGCCCCGAGCTGCCGCGGCTCGTGATGAGGATGCGCATCGTGGGCCGAGAAGACCACCGCCGCACGGCGGCCGCCGTACGGGTACCCACACAACCGCTCGGCTCAGCAGCGGCCGATGCGCGGCTTGCGCCTGCCGCGCAGCTCGACGACCGTGCGCGACGCGTTGTTCGTCTCGTCGCTCTCCGCGATGACGTTCGTCGGGTCGGCGATCTGCCACAGGGCGAAGCAGCCGCGCAGGCCCGTCACGTCGACGAAGTTCTCGTGGTAGGTCGCGGGGTACACGTCGGCCCAGCCGACCGACGTCCCGAGCCGCACCGACCGGCGCCTGCGGTCCTGGCTGCACCCGCCGAACACGCGGGTGCGCGGCGAGCGCGCGGACGGCCGCAGGCGCTGCAGGTCGCGGAAGCAGTACACGAGCTTCTGCCCGGTGCGCACGAGCCGGCGCGTCGCGACCGGGCCCATCGTCCACAGCTCGAAGCGGGCCGCGTTGACGAACTTCCAGTAGCCGCCCTGCCCCGGGATGTGCTTGAAGACGATCGCGCCCTGGCTGGGGATCGTGACGTGCCCGCCGGAGCGGGTGTAGATCCGCTGGCGCACCGTCATCGTCCGCGACGTGGCCGGGCGGTGCCCGAGCAGGGCGAGCGGGCCGCGGCCGACGGAGAGGATCGCGTTGGCGGCGTACAGGAGCGTCCGGCCCCCGCGCGTGTGCTCGACCCCCAGGTCGTACGGCGCACGCATGCGCAGGTCCGGGCAGCGCAGCGCCGGGTCGGCGCAGTTCACCGCTGCCGGGGGCGCCTGCGCGGACGCAGGTGCGGCGAGCACCGCCGCCGCGACGGCGACGGCCGCCAGGCAGATGGGGGCGATGCGCATCGGCGGGACGGTACCCGCGCCAAGGCATCCGACACTCGGTCCATTCCTGTGGATCACTCTCTGGACCTTTGGCCGACGACAGCGCATCGCGGCCCGGATGGACTGCCCTGCGGGCCTCCGGGCCCACCTGAGTCACGCACCCATCTGGAGGACGACAACCATGGATCAGGCCGCCGCATCGGCTGCCCCCGCCACCCCGGCCGCTCCCGGGAACCTGCGCGCGAACGCGCTGGGCCTCCCGAGCGTCCTGTTCTGCATCGTCACGGGCGCCGCGCCCCTCGCGGCGATGATCTTCAACGTGCCCGTCGCCGTGCTCGGCGGCGGCTACGCGGCGCCGGCTGCGTTCATCATCGCGACGATCGCGCTGACGATCTTCTCCGTCGGCTACATCGAGATGAGCCGGCGGGTGCACTCCACCGGCGGCTTCTACGCGTTCATCACGCGAGGGCTCGGGTCGGTGATGGGCCTCGGCAACGGCGTGTTCATCGCGCTCTGCTACCTCATCTTCACCTGCGCGGTGCTCGGGACGATGAGCTACTTCGCGGCGACGAGCATCGACACGTGGACCGGGATCAACCTGCCCGCGTACGTCTACATGGCGATCGGCCTGGTCGTGATGACGTCGCTGGCGTTCTTCCACATCGAGCTGACGGCGAAGATCCTCGGCGTCGCGCTCGTCTGCGAGGTCCTCGCACTGCTCATCCTGTCGGCCGGCATCATCGGCCACGGCGGTGGCCCCGACGGCTTCGAGGCCGCACCGCTGAACCCGTTCGACCTCTTCGACAACAGCGCCGCGATCGCGGTCTTCGGCGCAGGCGCGACCGGCATCGCCATCTTCGGCGCGTTCTGGTCCTGGGTCGGCTTCGAGATGGCCCCGAACTACGCGGAGGAGTCCCGCGACCCGAAGCGGATCGCGAAGCTCGCGACCTACGCGTCGGTCATCGGGCTCGGCCTCTTCTACATCTTCTGCTCGTACATGTTCATCTCCGGTTGGGGCCTGCAGGGCGCGGCGAAGGGCGTCAACGCCCAGTTCTCGGGCGACATCGCGTCGGCCTGGTACCCGCTGACCGACCGCTTCGTGGGCTCGGGCCTGACGACGATCTTCGAGGCGCTCGCCATCACGAGCTCCTTCGCGTGCGCCATGGCCTTCTTCAACACCAGCGCGCGGTACCTCTACGCGCTGGGCCGTGAGCGGGTGCTGCCCGCGTCGCTGGCCAAGACGCACCCGACGCACCAGAGCCCCTACATCGCGGCACTCGTCGTCGGCGGTTTCGTCTTCCTGTACTGCCTCGGCTTCGTCATCGACGACTCGAGCACGGAGGCCGCGCTGCTGAAGCTCGGCACCTACAGCCCACTGCTCGGCGTGCTCGGCATCCTGTTCGTGCAGGCCGTCTGCTCGGTCGCGGTCATCAAGTTCTTCCTCACCGAGGCGCGCGACGGCTTCCACTGGTTCAAGACGCTCGTGGCCCCCGTCCTGGGCACGGTGTTCATGCTCGGCGCGTGCTACCTGCTCATCGCCAACCGCGCATCGCTCGCCGGCGCCGGAGACGCGCCCTTCATCAAGTACCTGCCGTACGTCGCGATCGCGATGTTCCTCATCGGCATCGTGGCCGCGTTCTACTTCAGGGCCGCGGACACCGAGCGCTACGAGTCGATCGGCCGATTTGCCCTCGACGATGAACTCAGTCACGATCCGGTGATGTCCCCGGAGTTCGCCCCGATCCGTACCTGAGGAGCCGAATAGATGGAGCCAGTCTCGATCCCACCCGGGACCGCCGTGCATTCCCTCGAGCCGCTGACGGCGGACGAGGTCGCCGCGGCGTCCGGGATCCTCAAGCGAGAGCAGGGCCTCGCCGCCACGGCGCGGTTCGTCTTCATCTCGCTCAACGAGCCTTCCAAGGACGCGCTGGCCGCGGCGGACACACCGCCGCGCGAGGCGCACATCGTCCTGTACGAGAAGTCCGAGCGGAAGACGTACGAGGCGATCGTCGACCTCGACGCGCAGAGCGTCCTGAGCTACGTGGCCATCGACGGCGTCCAGGCGCCGATCATGGCCGAGGAGTTCATGGAGTGCGAGGAGGTCGTCAAGAAGGACCCCCGGTGGCAGGAGGGCATGCGCAAGCGCGGGGTCGAGGACTTCGAGCTCGCGATGATCGACCCGTGGGCGTCGAGCTACACGGGGCCGGACGACCATCCCTCCAAGCGGCGCATCTGCCGGCCGCTGACGTGGGTGCGCTCGGCGCCCGGTGAGCACGGCTACGCGCGGCCGGTCGAGAACCTCGTGGCCACCGTGGACCTCGACACGATGGAGGTCGTCGACGTCGCCGACTACGGCGTCGTCCCGCTCCCCGAGGCCCCCGGCAACTACGAGGAGCCGTGGATCTTCGAGGACGGCAACGTCCCGTCGTTCAAGCAGTACCGCGACGACGTCAAGCCGATCGAGATCACGCAGCCCGAGGGCCCGAGCTTCACGGTCGACGGGCACCACGTGAACTGGCAGAAGTGGGACCTGCGCATCGGCTTCACGCCGCGCGAGGGTCTCGTCCTGCACCAGATCGGCTACGACGACCGCGGCACGCTGCGGCCGATCATCCACCGCGCCGGCCTGGCGGAGATGTACGTCCCGTACGGGGATCCGGCGCCCACGCACCGGATCAAGAACGTGTTCGATCAGGGCGAGTACGGCATCGGGTGGCTGGCGAACCCGCTGACGCTCGGATGCGACTGCGTCGGGCACATCCAGTACTTCGACGCCATCGTCAACGATCAGGACGGCAACCCCGTCACGATCGAGAACGCGATCTGCATGCACGAGGAGGACGCAGGCATCGCGTGGAAGCACACCGACTTCCGCACGGAGAAGGTGGAGGTGCGGCGGCTGCGGCGGCTCGTCATCTCGACGATCGTCACCGTCGGCAACTACGAGTACGGGTACTTCTGGTACCTCTACAACGACGGCACGATCGAGTACGAGGTCAAGCTGACCGGCGTCCTCTCGGTCGGCGCCTACAACGTCGGTGAGACGCCCGAGTACGGCACGATCATCAGCCCCGGCCTGTACGCGCCGAACCATCAGCACTTCTTCTGCGTGCGGATGGACATGGCGGTCGACGGCCCGCTGAACACGGTCGTCGAGGTCGACTCGGTCACCGAGCCGGTCGGCCCGTCCAACCCGACCGGCAACGCCTGGAAGGCCGTGCCGAAGGTGCTCGAGACCGAGACCGAGGCCGTCCGGTCCATCGACCAGACCAAGGCCCGCTTCTGGAAGATCCAGAGCGCCGACAAGGCGTCCCCGTGGGGCGTGCCGACCGCGTTCAAGCTCATGCCGGGCGACCACGCGGCGCCGGTGTTCGGCCAGGAGACGGGCTACGGCCCGCGCTCGGGCTTCACGAAGGCGAACCTCTGGGTCACGAAGTACGACCCGAAGGAGCGCTTCGCGTCCGGCGAGTACCCCAACCAGCACCCCGGTGGCGAGGGCCTGCCGTCGTACGTCGCGTCCGACGAGAAGATCGTCGGCGAGGACCTCGTCGTCTGGTACTCGTTCGGCGCCCACCACATCGTCCGGCCGGAGGACTGGCCCGTCATGCCGGTGAGCCACATCGGGTTCAAGCTGAAGCCGTCGGGCTTCTTCGACGGCAACCCGGCGCTCGACCTGCCGCCGTCGCCGGACCACGCGTCGTGCCAGCACCACACGAACGGGTCCAACGGCACGAACGGGAGCAACGGGCACCACTAGCCTCGACGTAGTGCAGGAACGCAACGGTCGCCGGATCGCCTCACTCTTCAAGCCGTACAAGGGGCGCCTGGCGGCCGTTCTGTTTCTGATCGTCGTCTCGGCGGGCCTGGGGATGGTCTCGCCGTTCCTCCTCCGGGGGATCCTGGACACGGCGATCCCCGATCAGAACCGCGAGCTCCTCACCGTGCTCGTGGTCGGGATGATCGGCATCGCGATCGTCACCGGCGTCCTGAGCGTCGCGCAGACCTGGCTGTCCAACGTCGTCGGCCAGAAGGTCATGCACGACCTGCGCGCCGCGGTGTACCGGCACCTGCAGCGGCTGTCGCTCGCGTTCTTCACGCGGACGCGGACCGGCGAGGTGCAGTCGCGGATCGCCAACGACATCGGCGGCGTGCAGACGGTCGTGACGTCGACGGCCACGTCGATCGTCTCCAACGTCACCACGGTCCTGGCGACGATCGTCGCCATGGTCCTGCTCGACTGGCGCCTCGCGGCGATCAGCCTCGCGCTGCTGCCCTTCTTCGTCTGGCTCACGCGCCGTGTCGGCAGCGAGCGCAAGGTCCTCACATCCCAGCGTCAGGGTCGCCTGGCGGACATGAGCACGCTCGTCGAGGAGTCCCTCTCGGTCTCGGGCGTGCTGCTGGGCAAGACGATGGGCCGCTCGGCGGCGCTGGCGGACCGCTTCGAGAAGGAGTCCGAGGGCCTGGCCGACCTCATGGTGCGTCAGCAGATGGCGGGGCGCTGGCGCATGTCCTCGGTGCAGATGAGCTTCGCGATCATGCCGGCGATCGTCTACTGGCTCGCCGGGCAGCCGTTCGCGACGACGGGCGCCAACGCGATCTCGATCGGCACCGTCGTGGCGTTCACGACGCTGCAGACGCGGCTCTTCTTCCCCATCGGCCAGCTGCTGTCGGTCGGCATCGACATCCAGACGTCGGGCGCGCTGTTCGAGCGGATCTTCGAGTACCTCGACCTCCCGGTCGACCTGGAGGAGGGCACCGTCGCGCTCGGGGCGGGAAGCACGCCCGTGCGCGGCGAGGTGCGCCTCGAGCACGTCGGGTTCACGTACGAGACCGGCGGTTCGGCGATCCTGCAGGACGTCGACCTCGTGGTCCCCGCCGGATCGACGACCGCGATCGTCGGCGAGACCGGCGCGGGCAAGACGACCGTCGGCTACCTCGTCGCCCGGCTCTACGACCCGACGACGGGCGCCGTGACGGTCGACGGCGTCGACCTGCGCGACCTCACGTTCCCCTCGCTGACGGACACGGTCGGCCTCGTGTCCCAGGACACCTACCTCTTCCATGCGAGCGTGCGCGAGAACCTGCGCTTCGCCCGGCCCGACGCGACCGACTCCGAGCTCGAGGCGGCCGCGCGCGCCGCGCAGATCCACAACCTCATCAGCTCGCTGCCCGACGGGTTCGACACGGTCGTCGGCGAGCGCGGCCACCGCTTCTCCGGCGGCGAGCAGCAGCGGCTGGCGATCGCGCGGACGATCCTGCGCAACCCGCCCGTGCTCGTCCTCGACGAGGCCACCAGCGCGCTGGACAACGAGACGGAGGCGCTCGTGCAGCAGGCGCTCGAGAGCCTCTCGGAGGGGCGCACGACGATCGCGATCGCGCACCGCCTCTCCACGGTGCGCAACGCCGACCAGATCGTCGTGCTCGACCACGGGCGCGTCGCGGAGCGCGGCACCCACGAGGAGCTGCTCGCGCTCGGCGGCCGCTACGCGGGCCTCGTGGCCCGCGCGGGCGGCAGCACCCTCATCCAGGCCTAGGCGAGCGACTCCACGCCCTCGCGGAGGGTCGTCGTCGGGCGGCCGAGGACGCGGCTGAGGTCACCGGGCTCGACGACCAGCGCGCCGGTGGCGATGTTCGCGTCGAGCGCGGCGACGAAGCCGGCCGTGTCCTGCGGGAGGCCCGCCTCGACGAGCGCGGCGATGTGCTCGTCGGTGCTCACGTCGCGGTTGGTGACGGGCGTGCCGAGGACGTCGGTCAGCGTCGCCGCGAAGTCGTCCCAGGTCCACGCCTCGTCGCCGGCGAACTCGTAGACCGTGTTCTCGTGGCCGTCGGAGGTCAGGACGGCGGCGTGGCCGGCGGCCAGGTCGCGACGCGGCACCGCCGGGATGCGCCCGCCGTGCGTGCTCCCGATGATCTGGCCCGTCGCCTTCGCGGCCGCCACGGTGTCGCCGTAGTTCTCGTAGTACCAGTTGTTGCGCATGATCGAGTACGGGATGCCGGAGGCCTGGACGACCGCCTCGGTGGCCTTGTGCTCGGGCGCGAGGATGAGGTCGGTGTCGGAGGCCTTGGGGGCGCTCGTGTAGCCGATGAACGAGACGCCGGCGTCCTTGGCCGCCTCGACGACGTTCGTGTGCTGCGGGACGCGCTGGCCGATCTCGTTGCCGGAGATGAGCAGGACGCGGTCGACGCCCTCGAACGCGGCGCGCAGCGCGGCGGGGTCGTCGTAGGAGGCGACGCGCACGTCGACGCCCTTCTCGGCGATCGACTTGGCCTTCTCGGGGTTGCGGACGACGGCGACGACCTGCTCGGCGGGGACGCGCTGGAGCAGCTCGTCGACGACGAGCTCGCCGAGGTGACCGGTGGCGGCGGTGACCGCGATGGTCTGGGACATGGAGGCAGGACCTTTCTTCGTTCTCAGTTGACGCTTACGGATCTATAGCGCATCCGAATCGGAAGTAATATGCCGGGCATGGAAGCAGCCCTTCGACGTCTTCAGCGCGGACTGCCCGTCGCGGGCGGCCTGGGAGCACGTGACCGGTCGCTGGGGCGCTCTCGTCCTGGGCGCACTCGCGGATGGACCGATGCGCTTCGGCGCGGTGCGCCGGGCCGTCGGCGGGGTGAGCGACCGCATGCTCTCCCAGACCCTGCAGGCGCTGGAGCGCGACGGCCTCGTCCACCGCGAGGACCACGGGACGAACCCCCCGCACGTCGAGTACAGCGTCACGCCGGCGGGCCGACGGGTCGCCGACAGCGTCGTCGCGCTCGTGGAGACGATCCACCAGGTGATGCCGACGGTGATGTCGGCGCGGGGCGGCGCCTGAGTCGTCGCGGTCGCGTGGTGTTCTGTGACGGGCGGGCTGGGACGCTGGGTGGGTGTGGAAGTCTGGGGTCGTCCCAGCACCCAGAACCGGACACGCTGGTCGTGGCGCAGGCAGCCGCGGCTCCGTCGGCGCGGAACTGCGCCTGCGGCTTAGCGCGATGCTGTTCGGGCTGTGGCCGCGTGGAGGCGACCGTCGCCCGGGGCGTCACCCATGCACCCGGCTGACGAGCAAGTGCCGCGCTGGATGGGATCGTCGTGCACCGCACGCGCAGCCTGCATCCCGACGACGTCTGGCGGTACCGCGGCATTCCCACGACGTCCCCGGAGCGGCTGCTGCTGGACATGGCGCCACGCCTCGACCGACCGCGCGCCGGCACGGATGATGAGCCGCGCGCAATCCATGCACCTGACCAACCTGCGGCGCCTGGGCCGCCAGCTGCGCGCGCGTCCTGGCCACCCACCCGCCCTGCCGCCCACCCGCAGGAGCTGGAAGACCGCGTCTACGACCTGCTCAGCGCCGCGCGGCCTCACCCCACCACACGTCAACGCTCCCCCCTGCACCTCGACGGACGCCGCGTCATCCCCGACTTCCGCTGGCCCGAGCAGCACCTCATCGTCGAAGCCGACGGCGACACGTCAATCCGGCATCGACCTGCCAGCAGGCCAGCGCACGACGCCGCCCAGACCGCCCGACGGGTCGCCCTCGCGCTCGCCCGACCTGGCGCGGACGAACCGCCCACCGGCTCAAGTTCCCAGCCGCAGAGGACGACAGGAACCACATGACCCCGCCCGCTGCCCCTGCCGGTACCCGCTACCGACTGGTGACCCGCTCCGACTTCGACGGCCTCGTGTGCGCTGCGCTCCTCAAGGAGCACGGCATCCTCGACGACATCCTCTTCGTCCATCCCAAGGACGTGCAGGACGGCAAGGTCGAGCTGACCTCCCACGACATCACGACGAACCTCCCGTGGCGTCCCGAGGTGCACCTGTCCTTCGATCACCACAGCTCGGAGCTGCAGCGCGTCGCCGACGACGCCCCGAACCGGGTCATGTCCGCGGGCGCCGCCTCGGCGGCACGGGTCGTCTACGACCACTTCGGCGGGGTCGACCAGTTCCCCCAGGTCGGCGCGGACCTCATGGAGGCGGTCGACAAGGCCGACAGCGCCGACTTCGAGCTCGACGAGATCCTCGATCCGCAGGGCTGGATCCTGCTCTCGTTCCTCATGGATCCGCGCACCGGGCTGGGGCGCTTCCGCGACTTCCGGATCTCGAACTACCAGCTCATGATGTGGCTGGTCGACGCGTGCACCACGATGACCGTCGACGAGATCCTCGCGACGCCGGACGTCGCCGAGCGCGTCGAGCTGTACCGCGCGCACCACGAGGAGGCGGTCGCCCAGATCCGCCGCTGCTCGCGCGTCCACGGCAACGTCGTCGTGCTCGACCTCCGCAACGAGGAGGTCATCCACCCGACGAACCGCTTCATGCTCTACGCGCTGTTCCCCCAGTGCAACATCTCGATCCACGTGCTCTGGGGCCTGCGCCAGCAGAACACCGTCTTCGCGACGGGCCGCTCGATCCTGGACCGCGGCTCGAAGACGAACGTCGGCGAGCTCATGCTCCGCTACGGCGGCGGCGGCCACGACGCCGCCGGCACGTGCCAGGTGGCCAACGAGGACGCCGAGCGCGTCCTGGGCGAGCTGGTCGCGGCGATCAACGCCGACGGGTAGGGGCGGCGGGGGCGCAACAATGCCCCCATGGACTCCCAGCGCCTCGACACCTGGCTGTGGGTCGCGCGGCTGAGCAAGACGCGCTCGCTGGCCAACGAGGCGGTCACCGGCGGGCGGGTGCAGGTCGACGGGCAGCGGGCGAAGCCGAGCCGGGCGGTGAAGGCGGGTGACCGCATCGAGATCACGACCGGCCCCGTGCGGCGGACCGTGATCGTGCGCGGCGTCCAGCCGCGGCGAGGTCCAGCGGCCGAGGCGCAGGCGCTGTACGAGGAGACGCCGGAGAGCCTCGCGGCGCGCGAGGCCGTCGCCGCCGAGATGCGCCTCGGCGCACCGCGCGCGGAGCACGGAGGCGGGCGCCCGACGAAGCGCGACCGCCGCCGCCTCGACCGCGAGCGCGGTCGCGACCGGCCCTAGGCCGGCACCACCACGCGCCCCAGCACCCGCGCGAGCACGCCGGGAAGCTCCGCGAGCGCATCGTCGGTCGCCGCGACGGCGCGCCACGCGACGTGCTGGTCGGGCCGCACGAGCACGCATCCGCTCGGCTCGACGTCGCGCACGTCCCCCCACGTCCCGTAGGCGTCCACGAGCCCGTCGGCGGTGCCGATCGCGAACACCGCGACCTCCACCCCGGCCGCCTCTGCCGCGCGCGCCGCCGCCCCGGCCCACGCCTCGCCGCCGATCCCCGTCAGCAGCGCGAACCGCTCGTGGCCGGCCAGGTCGAGCGTCGACAGGCGCCGCGTGCCGTCGTCGACCCACGCGTGCGGCAGGCGCGCGCCGGGCGTCGTCGTCGGCCGGTAGAAGAGCTCCGGATCGCGTGGGTTCGGCGGCTCGGGCCTCCCGTCGGGCACGACCGCCCCCTCGCGGTAGATGTAGCCCAGCTCCACGCCGTGGGCGTTGTACTGGTAGTTCGTCAGCTCGATCGCGGCGCGGAACTCCGCCCGGACGGTGTCGCCCTCCTCGCCCGGCTGCCACAGGCGCTCCAGCGACGCCCAGCCGGCCGCCTCGTCCTGGTCGGGCTCGAAGCCCAGCGCGGCGGGGATGGCCGCCATCTCGACGACGCTCTTCATCGCACGGTCGACCGTCACGCGCCCGACGGGCCGGCGCTCGGCGTCGTACGTGTCCAGCAGCGACGGATCGGCCCGGCCGTCGAGCACGTACGCGAGCTTCCAGGCGAGGTTGAAGCCGTCGGCCATCGACGTGTTCAGCCCGAGGCCGTTCGCCGGCGGGTGGCGGTGGACCGCGTCGCCCATGCAGAGGATGCGGCCGTCCGTGTAGCGCTCGGCGAGGACGTGGTTGATGGTCCAGAACGAGAGCGACTTGATGTCGACGTCGACGGACGGGTCGCCGATGACCTTGTGGACCCGGGCGCGCAGCGCCTCGGTGTCCTTCGGGTCGACCGTCTCGCGCGACGGGTCGAACATGAAGAGCATCACCCACTCGGTCCACGGCCGGACGCAGATGAACGTCCCCGCACCGACCCAGTAGTCCTTGCCCGGCGACGCGTTCCAGTACAGGACGCCCGGACGGTGGGCGCAGAACCGCGTGAGGTCCGCCCCGAACCACACGTTCGCGGCCTGCGCGAGCCCGTGCTCGCCGTCGAGCGGCAGCCCGGTCAGCTCGACGACGCGGCTGCGGCCGCCGTCGGCGCCCACGACGTACTGCGCGCGCACCGTGACGTCGCGCTCGACGTCCCGGTTGCGGACGACCGCCGTGACGCCGTCCGCGTCCTGCTCCAGCGACACGAGCTCGTGGCGGAAGCGGACGTCGCCGACGCCGGCCTCGTCGATCGCCTCGTGCAGCACCGGGCCGAGGACGTGCTGCGGGCAGTTGCACATCGGCGACGGGCTCGCGGCGCGGTAGTCGGCTGCGCGCGCCGGGCTCGTCCCCCACGTCTCGAGCCGGGCCAGCTCGCGCCCCGCGAGGCTCGTCGCCCACACGTTGTTGGACATGAGCTCGGCCGGCGTGGCGACGT
This sequence comes from uncultured Solirubrobacterales bacterium, assembly GCA_963757125.1. Taxonomy (GTDB): domain Bacteria; phylum Actinomycetota; class Thermoleophilia; order Solirubrobacterales; family Solirubrobacteraceae; genus CAVVSD01. The sequence goes on from CAVWQP010000004.1 coordinate 73,143, forward strand.
CCAGCAGCCGGTCCTCGATGCCGAGGTCGCGGCAGATCTCCACCGTCCGCTGGTTGACGATGTGCGCGCGCGGGCTGTGCGCGGTGCCCGGATGCTTCTCGACGAGCAGGTGCGGCACGCCGTGGCGCGACAGGGACAGGGAGGTCGCGAGGCCGGCAGGGCCGGCGCCGACGACGAGGACCGGCGTGGTGACGTCGGGCATGGCGCGACGGTACCAATCAGGCTCAAACTGTCAACACTTCAGTGCCAGAAGCGCTGGATTCGGCCCAGCCAGTTGCGCACTCACCCTCGAAGTGTCTACAGTCGAGGCGTGGCCAACGGGTCGAGGGACAACACGGCGGCGATCCATCGCCAGCTGCGGGAGGCCATCCTGCACGGCGAGCTGGAGGCCGGCGCCGAGCTCTCGCAGGTCAAGCTGGCCGACGACTTCGGCGTGAGCCGCGGCCCCGTGCGCGAGGCGCTGCGGCTGCTCGAGCGCGAGGGTCTCGTCGAGGCGGAGCTCAATCGCCGGGTGCGCGTCGCGCCGTTCTCCCCGAGCGACCTCGAGGAGCTCTACGCGCTGCGGATCGTCAACGAGGCGCTCGGCGTCCGCACGAGCGTCCCGCACCTGACGCAGCAGGACCTCGCGGACCTGCACGCCGACATCGACGAGATGGAGGCGCTCGCGGGGACCGACGTCGGGGTCTGGGAGTCGGTCCACCGCCACTTCCACCACGGGCTCATCGCCTACTCCGGCCCGCGCATCGTCCGGCTCGCCGAGCAGCTCTCCGACCACGCCGAGCGCTACCGCCTCGTCTACGTCACGCAGGACCCGCGCGCCTGGTCCGTCGGCGCCGCCGAGCACCGCGAGATCGTCGCCGCGTGCGTCGACGGCGACGCGGCCGCCGCCGCCGATGCCCTCGCGCGCCACCTCGCCCGTACTGCAGGCAGCGTGCTCATGCACGTCGCACCCGATCACGACCCGAGCCTCGTCCGCGACGCCGTCCGCGCCGCGTCGAGCATCGAACCGGCGGCGCGACCACGCGTCGCATCGCTGCGCACCTGAGGAGAGAGAGCGTGTCCGTCACCGAAACCGGCGTCGACGCCGAGGAGCTCATCCGCCGAGCGACCGAGCTGCAGCCGCTGCTCGCCAAGAACGCGGCGCAGACGGAGGCCGACCGCCGGGTCCCCGAGGAGAACATCGAGGCGATCCGCGACGCGGGCCTCTTCAAGCTCATGGTCCCCAAGCGCCTCGGTGGCTACGAGACGACGATCAAGACGAAGATGGAGGTCTCCGCGGCGCTCGCCGAGGCGTGCGGGTCGACCGCGTGGGTCACCGGCCTGACGAACGTCTGCGGCTGGCTCGTCGGCACGATGCCCGACCAGGCCCAGCAGGACGTCTTCGGCGCCGACCCCGACGCCCGCGTCGCCGGCGTGCTCGCCCCGAGCCCCGACGTCGAGAAGGTCGACGGCGGCTACATCGTCTCCGGGCGGTGGGCGTGGTCGTCCGGCAGCCTGCACGCGACATGGGCGCTCGGCGGCGTCGTCCAGCTCGGCCCGGACGGCGTGCCGATCGACATCGGCTCGGTGATCATGCCGATGAGCGAGCTGACGATCGAGGACACCTGGTTCGTCGCCGGCATGAAGGGCACGGGCAGCAACACCGTCGTCGCCGATCGCGTCTTCGTCCCCGACCACCGCTACGCGTCGGTGCCCGCCGGCATCGCCGGGCACTACGGCACCGAGCACACCGACGAGGCGCTCTATCGCTCGGCGCTCATGCCGGTCCTCGCGCTCATCCTCGTCGGCCCGCTGCTCGGCCTCGGCCGCGGAGCGCTGAAGCTCGCGATCGAGAAGGCGCCAAAGCGCGCGGTCTCCTACACGCGGCTGGCGACGCAGGCGGAGTCCACCGCCTTCCAGCTCAAGATCGCCGAGGCCGCGATGACCCTGGACGACGCGATCCTCCACGCCCACCGCGGCGCGGACGACATCGACACCTGGGCCGCCCGCGGGGAGAAGATGGACTACGCCACGCGCGCCCGCGTCAGGGCCGACACGGGCTGGACGTCATCCAAGGTGCGCGAGGCGATCACGCTGATCCTCGACGCCCACGGCGCGTCGGGCTTCGCCGACTCCAGTCCCATGCAGCGGATGTGGCGCGACGCGAACACCGGAGGGCGCCACGCCATCGTCAATCCGCTCGTCAACCAGGAGCTCTACGGCAAGGCGCTCCTCGGCATCGGGCCCGAGGGCCAGGTCACCGACCTCATCTAGGAGGGGAGCACACGTGTCAGTCATCGAGACGACCGTCGACGCGGAGGAGCTGATCCGCAGGGCGACGGAGCTGCAGCCGCTGCTCGCGCGCAACGCCGCGCAGGCGGAGACCGATCGCCGCATTCCCGAGGAGAACATCGAGGCGCTGCGCGAGGCGGGGCTGTTCAAGCTCATGATCCCCAAGCGCCTCGGCGGCTACGAGACGACGATCAAGACGCAGCTCGAGGTCACCGCCGCGCTGGGCGAGGCCTGCGGGTCGACCGCCTGGGTCACCGCGCTGACGAACGTCTGCGCGTGGTTCACGGGCCTCTTCCTCGACCAGGCGCAGCAGGATGTCTTCGGCGCCGACCCGGACGCCCGCGTCGCGGGCGTCTTCGCGCCGAGCACCGGCGTCGAGAAGGTCGACGGCGGCTACCGGGTCACCGGCAGGTGGGCGTGGTCCTCGGGCTCGCTGCACGCGAGCTGGGCCTATGTCGGCGTCCTGCAGCTCGGCCCCGAGGGGCCGATCGACATGGGCGTCGTCCTCATGCCGATGGGCGAGCTGTCCATCGAGGACACGTGGTTCGTCGCCGGCATGAAGGGCACCGGCAGCAACACCGTCGTGGCCGAGGACGTCTTCGTGCCCGAGCACCGCTACATGTCGATGATGGCGGGCTTCCAGGGCATCTACCCGACCGAGCACACCGACGAGGCGCTCTACCGGGCGGCGTTCATGCCGTTCGCGGCGCTCATCCTGTGCGGCCCGCTGCTCGGCCTCGGCCGCGCGGCGCTGAAGCTCGCGATCGAGAAGGCGCCCAGGCGCGCCGTGTCCTACACGCGGCTTGCGACGCAGGCGGAGTCCACCGCCTTCCAGCTCAAGATCGCCGAGGCGGCGATGACGCTCGACGACGCCGTGCTGCACGCGCACCGCGCGGCCGACGACATCGACGGCTGGGCCGCGAAGGGCGAGCACATGGACTACCTGAGCCGCGCGCGGGCACGCGGCGACGTCGGCTGGATCTCCGCGAAGGTGCGCGAGGCGATCACGCTGATCCTCGACGCCCACGGCGCATCCGGCTTCGCCGACTCGAGCCCGATGCAGCGCATCTGGCGCGACGCCAACACCGCCGGGCGCCACGCGATCGCCAACCCGCTGGTCAGCCAGGAGGTCTACGGCAAGGCGCTCCTCGGCATCGGGCTCGAGGGCCAGGTCACGGATCTCGTGTAGGGATCCGTCCGCCCGCACCACACGACAACGGAGGAGAGACATGTCCGCGACGGAGGTCAGGCGGCCGCGCCTGCATCACGTCAACCTGAAGACGAACAAGCTCGACGAGCTGATCGAGTGGTACAGCGCGGTGCTGGGGATGGAGGTCGTCCACAAGTTCCCGGGCGGCGCCTGGCTGAGCAACGACGACGCCAACCACCGGATCGCGCTGCTGGCATCGCCGGCCGTCGTCGACCATCCCGACCGCGTCGTCCACTCGGGCATGCACCACATGGCGTTCGAGTACGGGTCGATGGAGGACCTGCTCGAGTCGTGGGCCCGGCTGCGCGAGCTCGACATCCGGCCGCACATGGTGCTCGACCACGGGATGACGATGTCCTTCTACTTCGTGGATCCGGACGGCAACAGCCTCGAGCTGCAGTACGACGAGTTCGGCGACTGGTCCAAGAGCAAGGAGTTCATGCGCAGCTCCACGGAGTTCGAGGCCGACCCGATCGGCAAGTTCGTCGACCCCGACGCCCTGCTGGACGCCTACCGCGGCGGCGACGACGCCGACGCGCTGCACCGCCGCGCCTACGCAGGCGAGTTCTCTCCGGCGCAGCAGCCGGACGTCCGCTTCCCGATGCCCTGATGTTCGTCTTCGTCAGCGAGTACCAGCGGCCGGTCGAAGAGGTCGACCAGCATCGCGAGGCGCACCTCGCGTTCCTCGCCGGGCTCAACGAGCAGGGCCGGATCCTCATCTCCGGCCGGCGCAACCCGCCCGTCGGCGGCGTCGTCGTGATCGACGCCGACGACCTCGAGCACGCGAAGGCGATCATGGCCGAGGACCCCTTCGCCACGTCCGGCGTCGCGCGCTACGAGCCGATCGAGTTCAACCCGTCGGCGGGCCCGGCCCGCAGCCCGGAGGCGGAGTCCTTCCTGGCCAGACGGGCAGGGAACCCCTGACCACAGGGCCGGGGCGCAACGCGGTCGTACCTGGGAGAGTTCCGGGCTCATGCGCAAGGTCCTGGTCGCCAACCGCGGGGAGATCGCCACGCGGGCGTTTCGCGCCGCCTACGAACTCGGGCTGCGCAGCGTCGCGATCTACACGCCCGAGGATCGCGAGTCCGTCCACCGCGTCAAGGCCGACGAGGCCTACGAGATCGGGGAGCCCGGACATCCCGTCCGGGGCTACCTCGATCCCGAGCTGATCGCGGACACCGCGAAGGCCGTCGGCGCCGACGCGGTGTATCCCGGCTACGGCTTCCTGTCGGAGAACCCCGATCTCGCCAGCGCCTGCGTCGCCCGCGACCTGACGTTCGTCGGGCCGCCCGCGGAGGTGCTGGAGCGGGTCGGGGACAAGGTCCGCGCCCGCGCGGCCGCGATCGAGGCGGGGCTGCCGGTCCTGCGCGCGACCGAGCTGCTCGAGGAGGGCGCCGACGTCGTGGCCCTCGCGGAGGACCTCGGGATGCCGGTCTTCGTCAAGGCGGCGCACGGCGGCGGCGGGCGCGGCATGCGCCTCGTCACCGATCTCGACGACCTCGAGGAGGCCGTCGGCGCCGCCCGGCGCGAGGCCGAGAGCGCGTTCGGCAACTCCGCCGTCTACCTCGAGCGCGCGATGGTCCGCCCGCGGCACATCGAGGTCCAGGTCCTCGCCGACGGGCACGGCGGGCTCGTGCACCTCTTCGAGCGCGACTGCTCGGTCCAGCGCCGCCACCAGAAGGTCGTCGAGATCGCCCCCGCGCCGAACCTCGACCCCGAGTTCCGCGACCGCATCTGCGCCGACGCCGTGCAGTTCGCCAAGCACGTCGGCTACGTGAACGCCGGCACGGTCGAGTTCCTCGTCGACGACACCAAGGGCGAGCACGTCTTCATCGAGATGAACCCGCGGATCCAGGTCGAGCACACCGTGACCGAGGAGACGACGGACGTCGACCTCGTGCGCACGCAGCTGCTCGTCGCGGAGGGTGCGCGCCTGAACGAGCTGAACCTGACCCAGGACAAGATCCGCCAGCGCGGCTTCGCGCTGCAGTGCCGGATCACGACGGAGGACCCCAGCGCCGGGTTCCGTCCGGACACCGGCACGATCTCGGCCTACCGCGCGCCGGGCGGCGCAGGCGTGCGCCTCGACGAGGGATCCGCGTTCGTCGGCGCGGAGATCTCCCCCTACTTCGACCCGCTCCTCCTGAAGCTCACGACGCGCGGTGTCGACATGCAGACCGCGATCGCGCGGGCGCGGCGGGCGGTCGAGGAGGTCCGCATCCGCGGCGTGACGACGAACCAGGCGTTCCTCGGCAAGCTGCTCGACGACCCCGACTTCCGCGCGGGCAACCTGCACACGACGTTCATCGACGAGCGCCCGCAGCTCACGGCGATCGCGCCCGGCGGCGACCGCGCGACGCGCATCCTGCGCCTGCTCTCCGAGCGGACGGTCAACCGGCCGTTCGGCCGCGCGCCGGCGGGCCCGGACCCCCGCACGAAGCTCCCCCGCGTGCCGAAGGGCGACCCGCCCGCGGGCTCCAAGCAGCGCCTCACCGAGCTCGGGCCGCAGGGCCTCGCGCGCTGGCTGCGCTCGCGCGACGCGCTGCAGCTCACCGACACGACCCTGCGCGACGCGCACCAGTCGCTCTTCGCGACGCGCATGCGCACGCACGACATGGAGGTCGTCGCGCCCCACATCGCGCGGCTGGGGGCGGACATGTTCTCGCTGGAGGTCTGGGGCGGGGCGACGTTCGACGTCGCGCTGCGCTTCCTCGCCGAGGACCCGTGGGAGCGCATCGCGCGGCTGCGCGAGCTCATCCCGAACGTCTGCCTGCAGATGCTGCTTCGCGGGCGCAACCTCCTCGGCTACGAGCCCTACCCGGACGAGGCGGTCCGCGCGTTCGTGTTCGAGGCCGTCGACGCGGGCGTCGACATCTTCAGGATCTTCGACGCGCTGAACAACGTCGAGCCGATGCGCGCGGCGATCGCCGCGACGGTCGAGGCGGGCGCCGTCGCGGAGGGCGCCATCTGCTACACCGGCGACCTCCTGGATCCGGGCGAGCGGCTCTACACGCTCGACCACTACCTCGCGGTCGCCGAGCAGCTCGTCGACGCGGGCGCGCACATCCTCGCCATCAAGGACATGGCGGGCCTGCTGCGCGCGCCGGCGGCGGTGAAGCTCGTGACCCGGCTGCGCCGCGAGTTCGACCTCCCGGTGCACCTGCACACGCACGACACCGCCGGCGGCCAGCTCGCGACGTACCTCGCCGCGATCGAGGCGGGCGTCGACGCCGTCGACGGCGCGGCAGCGTCGATGGCGGGGATGACGAGCCAGCCGTCGCTGGCCAGCATCGTCGCCGCGACGGACCACACCGCCCGCGCGACCCCGATCTCGCTGGAGTCCCTGCTGGAGATCGAGCCCTACTGGGAGGCGGTGCGCTCGACCTACGCGCCGTTCGAGAGCGGGCTGCGCGCGCCGACCGGCCGCGTGTACCGCCACCAGATCCCGGGCGGCCAGCTCTCCAACCTGCACCAGCAGGCGGCGGCCCTCGGCCTCGGCGACCGCTTCGAGGAGGTCGAGCTCGCCTACGAGAAGGCCAACGCGCTGCTCGGCAACATCATCAAGGTGACGCCGACGAGCAAGGTCGTGGGCGACCTCGCGCTGTTCGTCGTGTCGGCGGGCATCAACTGGGACGAGCTGGCCTCCAACCCGGAGCGCTTCGACCTGCCCGCCTCGGTGATCCAGCTCCTGCGCGGCGACCTCGGGACGCCGGCCGGCGGCTTCCCCCAGCCCTTCACGGAGCGCGCGCTGCGCGGCGCGGAGCGCCCGACGGAGAACGGGAACGCGCTCACGCCGGAGCTCCGCGAGCGGCTCGCCCAGCCGGGCACCGACCGGCGCGCGGCGCTGTCCGAGCTGCAGTTCCCCGGCCCGACCCAGGAGCGCGCCGACGCGTACGCGCGCTACGGCGACGTGTCGCACATCCCGACCCGGGCGTTCCTCTACGGGCTGCCCGACGACGGCGACGTCTCCATCGAGCTCGGTCCCGGCGTGCGGCTCATCCTGGAGCTCGAGGCCATCGGCGAGCCCGACGACCGCGGCATGCGCACGGTGCTCGTGCGCGTCAACGGCCAGCTGCGTCCGATCGACGTGCGCGACGAGTCGATCGAGGCACCCACCGCGAAGGTCGAGCGCGCCGATCCGAACGACGCCAGCCACGTCGCGGCGCCGCTGACCGGCGTCGTCACGCTGCGCGTGCAGCCCGGCGACGAGGTGGAGGCAGGTCAGCCCCTCGCCGTGCTGGAGGCGATGAAGATGGAGTCGACGGTCACCGCGCCCATCGGGGGCACCGTGAAGCGGGTCCCCGTCCCCAGCGGGACGCGGCTCGAGCAGGGCGATCTCATTGCAGTCGTCGCCGAAGGCGAGGCTGGGTAGGTGGCCACGATGCCCGCACTGCCGGCCGGCGCCGAGGACTACGACACGGGCGACGGCTTCGACGAGGCGTTCGAGGGTCCGGGCGTCGTGCGCGAGCACTACCTGGACGTCCTGGAGTCGCTCGCCGAGACGGGCCTGGAGCACGCCGCGCAGGGCGTCGAGGCGCGGCTGCGCGAGTGGAGCGTGCGGTTCGGCGGCGATGACGGCGCGGAGTTCGTGGTCGATCCGGTGCCCCGCCTGCTGACCGCCGAGGAGTGGGACGAGCTGACGACGGGTCTGCGCCAGCGCGTGCTGGCCCTCGACGCGTTCGTCGCGGACATGCAAGGCCCGCGCCGGGCAATCGCCGACGGCGTCATCCCCGCGCGTGTCGTGGAGGGCTCCGTCTACCTCGAGGCCGACCTGCGGGGACTCGAGCCGGTCGGCGGTGCGCGCATCGCGATCGCCGGCCTCGACGTCGTGCGCGATCGCGACGGGCGCTTCAAGGTGCTCGAGGACAACGTCCGCACGCCGTCGGGCAGCGCGTACGGCCTGGCGGCGTCGGAGGCCGTCGAGGCCGAGGTGCCGACCCACCAGCGCCACGCCGCGGCCGCCGAGTGGGTGCGCACGGCGCTGCGGCGCAGCATGGAGGCAACGAACCCGGACGTGGAGGGCGCGCTCGTCCTGCTCACCGACGGGCCCGGCAACTCCGCCTGGTACGAGCACAAGCGCCTCGCGGAGGTCGCGGATCTGCGCCTCGTGCAGCCCGACGAGCTGCGGCGCCGCGGCGGACGGCTGGAGCTGCTCGACGGCGCGCCCGTCCGGGCGGTCTACCGCCGCACCGACGAGGATCGCCTGCGCGACGACGACGGGCGGCTCACGTACCTCGCGGAGCTGCTCCTGGAGCCGCTGCGCTCCGGGACGATCGGCCTCGTGAACTGGTTCGGCAACGGGGTCGCGGACGACAAGCGCGTCTACCCCTACGTCGACGACCTCGTCCGCCTGTACCTCGGCGAGGAGCCGCACCTGACGTCGGTCCCGACCCACGACCTCGTCGACGAGACGACGCGCGCCGAGGTGCTCGACCGGCTCGGCGAGCTCGTCCTCAAGCCGCGCGACGGGCACGGCGGGGCGGGCGTGACGTTCGGCCCGTCCGCGTCGGCCGCGGTCCTGGAGGAGGCTCGGGCGACCGTACGCGCCGACCCGGGCGGCTGGATCGCCCAGGATCCGGTGCTGCTGTCGACGCATCCCACGGTCGTCGGCGACCGCCTCGAGCCGCGCCACGTCGACCTGCGCCCGTTCTGCTTCTGCGACGGCGGGGACGTCACCGTCGCCCCCGGCGGGCTCACGCGCGTGGCGCTGACCGCCGGATCGATGATCGTGAACTCCTCCCGCCAGGGCGGCGGGAAGGCCACCTGGGTGCTGACGTAGCTACAGCCCCGCCTCGTCGAGCGCCCGGTCGTACTCGTCCATGATGTCCTCCTCGTCGCGCCCCTCCGCCTCGCCGCGCACCCAGATCCGCTCCATCTGCGGCGCGACCGTCTCGTAGCGGGCCTCCCACTCCTCGCCGCGCTCCAGCCAGTAGCCGGTGAGCGACCACTGTGCCTTCGGGAGCTCCCGCTCCTGGCGCAGGTTCCTGCGCACGGCGCGCACGACGCGCGTCTCCCCCGCCAGCCAGCGGTACCCGGTGCCGGCCGGCTCCGGGAACTCGAGGACGGCGGCGCCGACGATGCTGGGCGCCCGGCCCTCGCCGCTGCCGTGCAGCCACATCACGTCGACGTCGCCTGCCGTCTCCCACTCCTGGCGGTCGGCGGGGTCGTACGTCTCGGCGACGACGACGGCGCGAGCGCCGGCGGGCAGCTCCTCCACGATGCGCCCGATCGCGGGGAGCGCGGTGATGTCGCCCGCCAGCAGCTGCCAGTCGGTCTCCTCGGGCGGCGCGTACGTGCCGGTGACATCGCCCCAGACGAGCTCGTCGCCCGGCTGCGCGTCCCGCGTCCAGCCCACCATGAGGCCGCGCTCGTGGAGGACGACGTCGATGTCGACCTCGTCCACCTCCGGCCGGTGGGCCCGGATCGTGTAGTTGCGGCGCAGGCGATGGTCGCCCGGCTCGCCGAGGAAGACGTGGACCCACTCGTCGGCGTGCCCGGTGCTCTCGAAGCCGGGGACCGAGAACGTGATGCGCACGACGCTCGGCGTGAGCGGTTCCGTGCGCAGGACGGTGGCGGTCAGCATCGTCGATATCTTAGGGCACCCTAATTGCAGACGTCGGTCAGAGTGTCCCCATGGCCGACGACGACCTGCCGCCCGACGCCGACGCGCTCTACGGCCTACCCCTCGAGGAGTTCGTACCCGAGCGCGCCGCCGTGGCCAAGCGCCTGCGCGGCGAGGGCGACCGGGAGGCCGCCAAGCGCGTCACGGCGCTGCGCAAGCCGAGCGTGGCGGCCTGGACGATCAACCAGCTCGTCCGCAGCAGGACGAAGGACGTCGCCGCGTTCACGAAGGCGGCCGACGGCCTGCGCGCCGCGCAGGGCGCGCTGCTCGAGGGTCACGGCTCACCCGCCGACCTGCGCTCCGCCCGCGCGGCCGAGCGCAAGGCGGTCGGGCGGCTCATCGAGGTCGCGCGCGGCCTGTTCCCCGGCGGGCGCGAGCCGGGCGAGTCGACGCTCGAGCGGATCGGCGCGACGCTGCACGCGGCGGCCGCGGACGAGGCGGTCCGCGACGAGGTGCTGTCGGGGCGGCTGCTGCGCGAGCGCGAGTCGTCGGGCTTCGGCGACCTCGACGTCGAGCTCGCCGCCGCCGTCCCGCCGAAGCCCAAGCCCAAGCGCCGGCGCGAGGCGGACGACGCCTCGGCGCGCGAGCGGGAGGCCGAGGAGGCCGCCGCGCGGAAGGCCGCCGAACGCGAGCGCCGGACGCGTCGCGCGGCCCTGCAGGCGGCGCTCGACCAGGCCGTCGAGGAGCGCAGGCGGGCCGAGGACGCGCTCGACGAGGCCCGCGCCGAGGAGGCGCGGCGGCGCGCGGCGCTCGAGGAGGCGGACTGAAGCCATGTGCAGCGGAGGCCCGCTGTGGGAATCATCCGGTGCGATGGACACCCTGCGCGGAGCGCTGCTCGTCGCGGCGCCCACCCTTCTCGACCCGAACTTCCAGCGGACGGTCGTGCTCGTCACGGAGCACACCGACGAGGGCGCGATGGGGCTGGTGCTCAACCGCCCGACCGAGACGACCGTCGCCGACGCGGCCCCGGAGCTCGAGGCGCTCACCGGCCCCGAGGAGCTCGTCCACCAGGGCGGGCCGGTGCAGCCGCGGGCGGTGGTCGTGCTGGCCGAGTTCGCCGATCCCGGGACGGCCGCACACGTCGTCATGGGCGACATCGGCTTCGTCCGGGCCGACGCGGACCTCGAGCGCGCCGGCATCGAGACGCGCCGGGGCCGGGTCTACGCCGGGTACGCGGGCTGGGGACCGGGTCAGCTCGAAGGGGAGCTGGAGGACGAGGGCTGGATCGTCGTCGAGCACCCGCTCGTCGACGAGCTGTTCAGCCCTGGTCCCGACGGCCTCTGGCACGACGTGCTCGAGCGCCAGGGCGGCCAGCTCGCGCTCGTCGCGCGCATGCCGCTGGACCCCTCGCTCAACTGAGAAGGGCCAGGGTCCTCACCGAGAGCTGCCCGATCGGGGCCGGCAGCGCGTCGAGCTGGAACCACTGCGCCTCGGCGATCTCGCCGCGCGCGAGCCGCAGCTCGGCGGCGGGACGCGTGGCGACGAAGCAGTGCACGCGCTCGACCTTGTGGTCCGAGCTGGCGCCGATCGATCCGACGTGGTCCCAGTCGAGCACGAGCCCGAGCTCCTCGTGCATCTCGCGGCGCACGGCGTCGACGGGCGGCTCGCCCGCATGCGCGTGCCCGCCGGGCACGTCCCAGCGGCCCCGGTCCCCGTAGGTGTGGCGCACGAGGAGCACCCGATCACCGTCGCGCAGGATGCCCTTCACGCCGTGCACGTCGGGCCGCACGACGAACCAGGCCAGCTGCGCCACGCGGTATGCGATGCGGTAGCCGACCCGCACCAACGGCACCGGGAGCCGGCGCTGCAACATCGTCGACAGCTCGCCCAGACGCGCCACGCCCTCCCCAACGTACTCACCGCAGTACGCTCAATGTCAGATGCCCGAGCTCGACCAGCTCACCGACGGCCACGGCCGCCCCATCGGCGACGTCAGGATCTCCGTCACCGACCGCTGCAACTTCCGCTGCCAGTACTGCATGCCCGCCGAGGGCCTGCCGTGGCTGGAGCGCGCGGACGTCCTGTCGTTCGAGGAGATCACGCGGCTCGTCGAGCTGCTCTCCCGTATGGGCGTGTCGAAGGTGCGCCTCACCGGCGGCGAGCCGCTCGTGCGCAAGGACTTCCCGAAGCTCGCCGCGATGCTCGCGAACGTCCCGGACGTGGACGACCTCGCCGTGACGACGAACGGCTACCTGCTCGAGCGTGACGCCGCGGCGCTCGTCGACGCGGGCGTGCGCCGCTTCAACATGTCGATCGACTCGCTCCAGGCCGACCGCTTCTTCGAGCTCACCCGGCGCGACGCGCTCCCGCGCGTGATGCGCGGCCTCGACGCGCTCGCCACCTACGGCGGCGACGACGTGAAGATCAAGCTCAACGCCGTCGCGCTGCGGGACTTCACCGAGGACGAGGCGCTGCCGTTCGCGCGCTACGCCCGCGAGCATCCGTTCGAGATCCGCTTCATCGAGTTCATGCCGCTGGACGCGGACCACACGTGGACTCCCGAGCAGGTCCTCACGGGTGCGGAGATCCGCGAGATCATCGAGCGCGAGCACCGGCTCGAGCAGATCGAGCGCCCCCGCAGCTCGACGGCGGTCACGTATCGCTTCGCCGACGGCGGCCGCGGGACGATCGGGTTCATCAACCCGGTCTCCGAGCCGTTCTGCTCGGACTGCAACCGCATCCGGATCACGGCCGACGGCAAGCTGCGCACCTGCCTGTTCTCGCTCAACGAGACGGACCTGCGCACGCCGATGCGCACCGGCGCCGACGACGACGAGCTCGAGACGCTCGTCCGCGAGGCGATCTGGCGCAAGGAGCTCAAGCACCGGGTGAACGAGCCGGGCTTCATCCAGCCCGAGCGCCCGATGAGCTCCATCGGTGGTTAGCTGAGCTCTTCGCCGACCTCCTCCAGGAGGCGGCGGAGGGTCGCCATCCGCTCGGCGCCCAGGCGATCGTCCAGCCGGTCCTGCACGTCGCGCATCGCGTCCCGCGCGATCGCGAAGACCTCGCGGCCCCGGTCGGTCGCCCGCACGAGCTTCGCGCGGCCGTCGGCTGGGTCGGGCACGCGCTCGACGTAGCCGTGGCGCTCGAGGTGCGCGACGAGCTCGGTCATCGACTGCTTCGTCATGCGCGCGCGGTCGGCGAGCACGCTCACGCGCGTCCCGGAGTCGTCGAGGAACTCGAAGACGGCGCTGTGGGCCGCGCGGACCTCCGGGTGCCCATGGGCCGCCAGCCGCACCATCAGCCCGTCGGTCATCGCGCGGAACGGCTCGCGCAGGAGGATCGCGAGGTTCTCGGGTGCTTGGCGCGCAGATGTTCGGGGAAGCCGGCTTGACAACGGTCAGGTGGCTGTCAGCTTGGTCAGGAGTCCTGACCAATCACCGGAGGTCACCATGGAGCGCCTGGAGGTCGCGGCGACGAGATCACGCTGCACGTCGACAGCGAGGGAGCGGCCGCACGATGGTCGCGGCGGAGGTCACCATCCCCGCCGGCGGCGGCCCGCCCGCGCTGCACCGCCACCCGTCGGCCGAGCTGTACCGCGTCGAGCGCGGCGAGCTCGCGCTGTACCTCGGCGAGGAGCGCATCAGCGCGCCGGAGGGCGCCGTCGTGCACATCCCGGGCGGGACGCCGCACACGATCCGCAACGAGACCGACGCGGAGGCGCGGGCGTTCGTCGTGTTCACGCCGGGGACCGAGATGGAGCGCTTCGTGCGGGCGGTCGCGGCGTCGCCCGGTGACGTCGTGGCCCTCGCCGAGGAGCACGGCATCGAGATGCTCGCTTCCTGAGAGCGCTCTCAGGAAGCTCCCGTCGGCTTCGGCCAGCGCCCCCAGGGCCCGCCCCCGCCCCGAAGATGGACGGCACAGCCGAGCTGCTCGGGATGAGCAGCGACGACCTGCAGCAGGCGCAGCGCTCCGGCACGACCCTCACCGAGCTCGCGTCGCAGAAGGGCGTGTCGAAGGATGACCTCGTCGCCTCGATCGCGAAGGACATGCAGGCGAACAAGCCCGCAGGGCCCGCCGCCGAGCGGCGGCGGCGTTCACCACGGCGGCGACCGCGCCGAGGAGAACCTCACCTCGCTCGCCGGCGCGCTGGGCACCGACTCCGACACGCTGCTGTCCAAGCTGCAGTCCGGCGACGACCTGACCGAGTGGCTCTCCTCGCTGCGGTCCTCGACGAGCTACGGCTCGGACGCCACCAGCGACGTCGCCGGCGGCGTCCAGGTCGACACGTACGCCTAGAGGAACGGCGTGAGCGGGTCGACTCCCACGAGCACCCGCCCATAGACCTCGAGGTTGGTCGTGTAGCTCAGCGCCGCGTGGATCGAGAGCGCGCGCATGTCGCGCGCGATGCGCTGGATCGGCACGGTCCGCTGGATCGACGAGGCGCCGCTGGCGTCGGCGAGCAGCTCGACCGCCGTCCGGCACTCGCGCACGACGAGTCCGACCTCGCCGCGGATGGCCGCGCGCTCCGCGACCGTGAGCGTGCGGCCCTCTGCGGCCGCCTCGTCCAGGCGACGCGCCAGGTCACGCGAGAGCAGCTCGGCCGCCGTCGTGCGCGCGGCCGCCTCCGCGACCTGCAGGTGCGTCACCGCTGCCTCGGACTGATCGGCGTAGTGCGTGTACGTGATCTGACGCCCCGGCAGGCGCTCCAGGAAGACGTCCATCGCGGCCTGCGCCATGCCCACCGGGGCCCCCATGCTCGCCACGAGGACGAACGGGAAGAACGCCGTCCGGAACAGCGGCCGGTCGCGATTGGCCTCCGACGCGTAGCGCTCCTGCAGCGCGTCCATCGTCAGCAGCGTCCGGTGGGCGGGGACGAAGACGTCCTCGCAGGTCACCGTCGCGCTCCCCGTCCCGGCCAGTCCGCTGGGGTCCCAGTCGTCGGCGATGGCCAGCTCCTCCATCGGCACGAGCGCGATGCGCACCTCGGGCGGGGCGCCGCTGCCCTCGACGATCGCGGCCAGCGTGTCCCAGTGCGCGTGGCGGCAGCCGGTGTTCCACCCCCACCGGCCGGTCAGCCGATAGCCGCCGTCGACGGGCTTCAGCACGCCGGTCGGGGAGAACACGCCGGCGACGCGGGCCTTCGGGTTCGCGAAGACCTCGTCCTGCGCGCGGTCGTCGAAGAGCCCCGCGAAGAACCCGCCGACGGAGAACAGCGAGGCGACCCAGCCCGCCGACCCGTCGCCCCGGGCGACGGAGCACAGCTCGCCGAACTGCGTCCCCAGGTCCGCCTCGACGCCGCCGAAGCGCTCGGGCCGGCTCAGCGTGAGCGCGCCGGCGTCCTCCAGGGCGGCGACGGCCTCGGGCGTCAGCCGGCGCTCGCGCTCGATGCGCGGCGCCTGCTCGCGCAGCAGCGGGATCGCGGCTGCCGCGCCGGTGGGTGCGGTGACGGTCATGCCGCGACCGTACGTCAGCGCGGCGCGCCGGGTGGTCCGCGATCCGCAGGCCTGTCCGGTTCGTGCATCCTTCGCACATGGAGCTGGCGTTCGCCACCCGCGATCCGGCCGTCGCGCACGGGCTCGCCCAGCGGATGATGGCCGAGCACCGGATGACCCTCACCGAGCCGCACCGCTCCCTTCGCGGCCGAGGTGCACCGCGCGCGGCTGGGCAGCGTGCAGCTGCTGCACTTCTCCTACGGCGCCGAGGTGCGCATCGCGTCGGCGCCGCTCGGGGATTTCGCGACGATCCACCTCCCCCTGGCGGGCGTGCTGCGCCTCGCCCACGGCGGCGAGTGGATCACGGCGCGACCGGGACGCGGCGCTGTCGTCTCGCCGGACGGCGACGTCGCCATGGACTGGTCGCCCGGCCTGCGGCACCTCGTGGTGCGCATCGAGCGAGCGACGCTCGACGCCCGGATGCGGGCGCTGCTCGGGAGGGAGCCCGCCGACCCGCTGCGCTTCGCGCCGGCGCTCGACCCGCGCGGCATCCTCGGCGCGGTCACGACCGCCCAGACCGCGCTGGCGGCCGCGGGCCCCGGGGGGCTGCCTCCGCTTGTCACGGAGGAGCTCGAGCGCTCGATCGTCGCCGCGCTCCTGCTCGGCCAGCCGCACACGTACACGTCCGCGCTCGCCGATCCGCCGTCCCTGCCGGCGCCGCGCGTCGTCGCCGCCGCGCTGGAGCGCGCTGCCGCGACGCCGTCCGAGCCGCCCACGGTCGGCGAGCTGGCCGAGGCGGCGGGCGTCAGCGAGCGGACGCTGCACGAGGCGTTCCGGCGGCGGCTGGGCACCTCCCCGGCCGCCTACGTCCGCGATCTGCGCCTGCAGGCCGCGCGCGAGGCGCTGGTCGCGGCCGACGCCGCGACGACGACCGTCGCCCGCGTCGCGCTCGAGCACGGCTTCGCCCACCCCGGGCGGTTCGCGATCGCCTACCGCGAGCGCTTCGGCGAGCCGCCGGGCACGACGTTGCGGAGGCGCTAGATCGCTGCGGCGAGCTCGGCGCGCGCCGTCACGATCGACGGCACCTCCGAGCCCGGCAGCAGCGGACCCTGTTCACGGGCCCACGGCGGCTCGAGGAAGTCCGCGTTCACGTCCGCGATCAGGCGGTACGGGTTCCCGCCGAGCAGGCCGCCGAGCTGGCGGCGCAGCCGGGAGATCTCCGACCGGACGCTCATCCGCTTGCCCTCGTCCCCGTAGAGCTCGCGCGCGAGATGCTCCGCCGTGAGCCCCTCGGGGTGCAACGCGAGCAGGACGACGATCTCGCTGCGCCGTCGCGGCAGCACGATCCTCTGGCCCGAGACGGTGGCCTCCACGGTGTCGCGCCCGAGCGCCCGCAGGCGCAGCGACCGCGGCCGCCCCGTCGTGACGCGCGCCTGCACCAGCTGCGCGCCGTCGCCGAGCGGCTCGCCCTCCAACCGCTCGCCGCCGACCTCGCGCCAGCCGCCACCCTCGGCCGGCTCCAGGCGCCCGGCGAGCGCCCCGGGCGGGTGGCAGGCCAGGACGTGGCCGGTGCGGTCGACGAGCGCGCAGGGCGTCGCCGCGCCACGTGCGACGCGCTCGAAGAACCGGGCCCGCAGCCGCTCACGGCGCTGCATGAGGTCGGCGCTCAGCCGCGCCTCGACCATCCGCGCGGTCGCCGTCACGAGCGCGAGCGAGTGTGGGTGCGCGGCGCGGATCCCGCTCGACAGGTCGATGATCCCGAGCACCTTCCCGGTCTCGGGATCGTGCACGGGCGCGCCGGAGCAGGTCCACCCGTGGATGCTGCGGCTGAAGTGCTCGGCGGAGAAGATCTGGACCGGGTGGTCGACGGCGATCGCGGTGCCGACGCCGTTCGTCCCGGTCGCCTCCTCCCGCCACAGCCGGCCGGGCACGAAGCCGATCTCCTCCGAGGCCGCCAGCACGCTCGGATGCCCGGCGGACCAGAGCAGACAGCCGTCGGAGTCCCCGATGACGACGATGTGCCGGGCGTCGTAGGCGAAGTCCGAGAGGTTCTCGCGCACGAGCGGGGCGAAGCGGGCGAGGGGGTGCGTGCGCCAGCGCTCGGCGACGTCGCGGCGCTCGTGCAGCAGCGGCGCGTCGTGGCGGTCGGGGTTCACGCCGGCGAGCCGCGAGCGCTCCCACGAGCGCGTCACGACGTCGCGCAGGATCTCCTCGGCGCCCCCACCGGCAAGCGCACGCTCGTGCGCGCGCATGAGCAGCCGGGCGAGCCCCACGGGGTCTGCGGAGGAGTCCAGCCCGAGCCAGGGGTTGCGCACGCGGCACACGCTACCTCCCCGCAACCCCCCGTGGCGTTGCGTCGCACGGCCTTCCGGGGGCATGATGGGCTGCGTACGCCATCGTCAGGGGAGGAGAGGCATGAGCACCCACTCGGTCAGCCTCACGGTCAACGGAGAGACCCGCACCATCGAGGTCGAGCCTCGACGGCTGCTCGTCCACGCCATTCGCGAGGACCTCGGTCTCACCGGCACGCACGTCGGTTGTGACACGTCCAACTGCGGGGCGTGCACCGTGCATCTCGACGGGCAGGCCGTGAAGTCGTGCACGGTCCTCGCGGTCCAGGCCGACGGGGCCGAGATCACGACCATCGAGGGCCTGGGCACCGAGGGCAACCTGCACCCCGTCCAGGACGCGTTCTGGGAGGAGCACGGCCTGCAGTGCGGCTACTGCACCCCGGGCATGATCATGGCGTCCGCGGACCTGCTGCGGCGCATCCCGAAGCCCACCGAGGAGCAGGTCCGCCACGCGCTGGAGGGCAACCTCTGCCGCTGCACGGGCTACCACAACATCGTCAAGGCCGTGCTCAGCGCGGCCGAAGCATCATGAGCGTCGCGGACCGGGCCCAGGCGGAGAAGTGGGTCGGCCGTGCGATGAAGCGCAAGGAGGACCCCAAGCTCATCACGGGCCGGGGGAACTACGTCGAGGACATCTCGATCGCGGGCACGCTGTGGGCCTCGTTCGTCCGCTCGCCCGAGGCGCACGCTCGCATCGTCTCCATCGACACCTCGGCCGCCGAGGCGCGCGACGACATCGTGCTCGTCGCCACCGGTGAGGACGTCGACGGCCTCGCAGGGCCGCTGCCGATGGCGTGGATCCCGCCCGGCGTCGACGTCAACACGCCCGAGCACTGGCCGCTGGCCAAGGGCAGCGTCAAGCACGTCGGCGACCCGGTCGCCGTCGTCATCGGCACAGACCGCTACGGCGTCGTGGACGCCGCCGACGAGGTCGCGGTCGAGTACGACCCGCTCCCCGTGGTCGTCGACCCCGAGGAGGCCCTCAAGGACGAGACGATCATCCACGACGCGCTCGGCACGAACATCTCGCACCGCTGGTCGCTCGGCGGCGGGGACCTCGAGGCGGGCTTCGCGGCGGCCGACCACATCATCGAGCGCCGCGTGGTCAACCACCGGACCGCCGGCGGCGCGATCGAGCCCCGCGGCGTCCTCGCCGACTACCGCGGCGACGAGCTCACGATCTGGACCAGCACGCAGGTCCCGCACTTCGTGCGCCTGTTCCTCGGCATCCTGCTCGGGATCAGCCAGGACCGCGTCCGCGCGGTCGCGCCCGACGTCGGCGGCGGCTTCGGCTCCAAGCTGCAGATGTACGGCGAGGAGGTCCTGCTCTGCTGGGCCGCCCGCAAGCTCGAGCGGCCGGTCAAGTGGATCGAGACCCGCTCGGAGAACATGCAGGTCTGCCACCACGGGCGCGACCAGATCGCCAAGGTGCGCATGGGCGTCAAGAACGACGGCTCGATCACCGCGTTCCACGCCGACATCCTGGCCGACTTCGGCGCGTACCACATGCTGCTCACGCCGACGATCCCGTCGCTCGGGGCCTTCGTGATGCAGGGCTGCTACAGGATGCCCGCCGTCCAGACGGACATCACCGGCGTCTTCACGAACAAGTTCTCCACGGACGCCATCCGTGGCGCGGGCCGCCCCGAGGCGACCCACATGATCGAGACGGTGCTCGACCAGGCCGCGGCCGAGCTGGGCATGGACCCGGTCGAGATCCGCCGGAAGAACTTCATCCCGGCGGACGCCTTCCCGTTCGAGACCACGGTCGGCGTCGTCTACGACTCCGGCAACTACCAGGGCACGCTGGACCGCCTGCTGGAGCACCTCGACCTGCCGAAGTTCCGCGCGGAGCAGGAGCGGCTGCGCGGGGAGGGCATCTACCGCGGCGTCGGGTTCTCGACGTACACGGAGATCTGCGGCCTGGCGCCGTCCCGCGTCACCGGTCCCACGGGCTTCGGCCTGCAGGCCGGCGGCTGGGAGTCGGCGGTCGTCTCCGTCCACACGACCGGCGCGGTCACCGTCTACACGGGCACCTCGCCGCACGGCCAGGGCCTGGAGACGAGCTTCGCGCAGATCGTCGCGGACCGCGTCGGGACGAGCCCGGACATGGTCGACGTGCTGCACGGCGACACGGCGACCGGCCCCGAGGGCCTGAACACCTACGGCTCGCGGTCGCTGGCCGTGGGCGGCGAGTCCATCGCCCGGTCGGCCGAGAAGATCCAGGCCAAGGTCAAGCGCATCGTGGCCCACCAGCTCGAGGCCGACCCGGCCGACATCGAGCTGCGCGACGGGAAGTTCTCCGTCAAGGGCTCGCCGGACAAGGGCATGACCCTCGCGGAGGTCGCGGGGCAGGCCTACATCCCGCTCAACCTGCCGGAGGGCATGGAGCCCGGGCTGTCGGAGACGACGTTCTACGACCCGGACAACTTCGTGTTCCCGTTCGGCGCCCACGCGGCGATCGTCGACGTGGACGTCGAGACCGGCAAGGTCGACGTCGTGCGCTACCTCGGCGTCGACGACTGCGGCCCGGCCATCAACCCGAAGATCATCGACGGCCAGCTCCACGGCGGCATCTGCCACGCCATCGGGCAGGCCCTCTACGAGCGGGTCCACTACGACGACGAGGGCCAGCTGGTCACCGGCACGTTCGTGGACTACGCGCTCCCGAGCGCGGCGGAGATCCCGTCGTTCGAGCTCGACCGCACCGAGACCCCGACGCCGACGAACACGCTCGGCGTCAAGGGCGTCGGCGAGGCCGGCACGATCGGCGCCTCGGCCGCCGTCACCAACGCCGTCATCGACGCCCTGCGCCCCGTCGGGGTGACGTGGCTGAACATGCCCCTCTCGCCCTCGCGGGTGTGGGCCGCGATCCAGGAGGCCCGCGGATGATCCCGCTCGAGTTCGAGTACGAGGCGCCCGACACGCTCGACGCCGCCATCGCCCTGCTGTCCGGGGGCGATGAGGACGTCAAGGTGCTGGCGGGCGGGCACTCGCTCATCCCGCTCATGAAGCTGCGGCTCGCGGCGCCGTCGCTGCTCGTCGACATCCGCAAGATCCCCGACCTGCGGGGCATCACGCGCTCCAACGGGGACGTTCGGATCGGCGCGCTGACGACGCACGCCGAGGTCGAGGCCGGCGACGTCGGGCTGACGTCGCTCGTCGCGGGCACGATCGCCGACCCGCAGGTCCGCCATCGCGGGACGATCGGCGGCTCGCTGGCGCACGGCGACCCGGCGTCCGACCTCCCCGGCGTGCTGCTGGCCGCCGAGGGGTCCGTCCAGGTCCAGGGGCCGAACGGGCAGCGCTCGATCGGCGCCGCCGACCTGTTCGAGGACTACCTCACGACGTCGATCGCGGACGACGAGATCGTCACGTCGGTGACGATGCCCTCGATGGACGGGTTCGGCTACGCCTACGAGAAGTTCAACCGCCGCGCCGAGGACTGGGCGATGGTCGCCGTCGCGGTCTGGGTCAAGAACGATGGCGGTACCGTGTCCGACGTGCGCGTCGGCCTCGGCAACATGGGCTCCACCCCGCTGCGGGCGACCGCGGTCGAGGAGGCGCTGCGCGGCCAGCCCGCGAGCGCGGAGGCCATCGCGAAGGCGGCCGAGCTGGCCGCCGACGGCACCGAGCCCCCCGGCGATCTCAACGCCTCGCCGGACTACAAGCGCCACCTCGCGCGGGTCCTCACCCGCAGGGCGCTGACGAAGGCGGCCGCCGCGTAGTGAGCCAGGCGGTCGAACAGGACGTCACCGAGGCGCTGGCCGGTCAGGGGTATCTGGCCGACCGCGCCCTGGCGACGTCCCTGCGGCTCGCACTCGCCCTCGACCAGCCGCTGCTGCTCGAGGGCGAGGCCGGAGTCGGCAAGACGGAGGTCGCGCGCGCCCTCGCCACGGCGCGGGGCGCCCGGCTCATCCGCCTGCAGTGCCACGAGGGCATCGACCTGCACCACGCGGTCTACGACTGGGACTACCCCCGTCAGCTCCTCGCGATCAGGGCTGCGGAGAGCGGCGTCGAGGAGGGCGACCTGTTCTCCCGGCGCTTCCTCGTCCAGCGCCCGCTGCTGGAGGCGCTCGAGCACGACGGGCCGGCCGTGCTGCTCATCGACGAGATCGACCGCGCCGACGACGAGTTCGAGGCGTTCCTGCTCGAGTTCCTCGCCGACTTCGCCGTGACGATCCCCGAGCTGGGGACGATCACCGCCAGGCACAAGCCGACCGTGGTCCTGACGTCGAACCGCACGCGCGAGCTGCACGACGCGCTCAAGCGGCGCTGCCTGTACCACTGGATCGACTACCCGAACCCCGAGCGCGAGCACGAGATCGTCGTCGCCCGGGTCCCGGGCGTGCCGGACGAGATCGCCTGGCGGGTCGTGAACGCCGTCGCCAAGCTCCGCGACGAGGAGCTCTACAAGTCGCCCGGTGTGGGCGAGACCATCGTGTGGGCGCGCGCGCTGCTGGCCCTCGACGGCGACGGATCGCTCGAGGACACCCTCGGCGTCGCGCTCAAGGTCCACGAGGACCTCGTGCGCGTGCGCGAGCGGGGCGTTCTCGAAGGTCTGTGAACGCCGGCGCGGTCAGCCCCACCCCCCGCCTCTCCGCACTCGTCGGCGCGCTGCGGGCGCGCGACGTCCGGGCAGGCGTCGGCGAGCTGCTCGCGGCGCACCGCGCCGTCGCCGCGGTCGACGCGACCGACCGCGAGGACGTACGCCTCGCGCTGCGCGCCGTCTTCTGCTCGCGTCACGAGGACCTGGAGGCGTTCGA
Organism: uncultured Solirubrobacterales bacterium; assembly: GCA_963757125.1. Lineage (GTDB taxonomy): Bacteria > Actinomycetota > Thermoleophilia > Solirubrobacterales > Solirubrobacteraceae > CAVVSD01. The sequence goes on from CAVWQP010000004.1 coordinate 95,738, forward strand.
CGAGGCGTTCGTCGAGGTGTTCGGGACGGGCGAGGTCCCCCGTCCGCCCAACCCGCTCGAGGATCTCGGCGAGCTGGTGCGGGAGGCGCTGCCCAAGCACGCGCTGCCCTCCAACCGCCCGGGCGCGCAGTCCGACGAGGAGCCCGAGCCGGTTCCCGCCGCCTACAGCGACGTCGAGCTGCTGCGCCGCAAGGACTTCGCGGACATGACCGACGAGGAGCTCGCGGCGGCCAACCGGATCCTCGCGCGCCTCGCGCTGCGCGGCCCGACCCGCCGCTCGCGGCGGATGAAGGCCTCCCGCCGCCGCGCGCACCGCCCGGACCTGCGCCGGACGCTGCGGTCCTCGCTGCGCCACGGCGGGGAGCCGCTCGAGCGCCGCTGGCGCGGCCCGACGGTCAAGCAGCGCCCCGTGGTGCTCGTCCTCGACGTGTCGGGCTCGATGACGCCCTACGCGCGGGCGATGATGCAGTACCTGCACGCGTCGGTCGCCGCGCGGCGGCGGGTCGAGGCGTTCGCGTTCGGCACGCGGCTCACGCGCATCACCCGCGAGCTCGCCGGCCGCGACCACGACGAGGCGCTGCGCCGCGCGACGGCCGCGGTCGTCGACTTCTCCGGCGGCACGCGCATCGGCGACGCCATCGGCGAGCTCAACCGCACCCACGGTCGCCGGCTGGGGCGTGGCGCGGTCGTGATCATCCTGTCCGACGGCTGGGACCGCGGGGACCCGGAGCTGCTGGCCGCGGAGATGGAGCGCCTGCGCCGCAGCGCCTTCCGCGTCGTCTGGCTCAACCCGCTCGCCGCGCACCCCGAGTACGCACCGCTCACGCGCGGGATGCAGGCCGCGCTGCCGTACACCGACCACCTGCTGGCCGGCAACTCCATCGCGTCGCTCGAGGACCTCGCGACGATCCTGGAGGACATCTGATGATCGCGGGCCTCGTGCTCGCCGCCGGCGCCGGCCGTCGCTTCGGCGAGGAGCCGAAGCAGCTCGCCGAGCTGGACGGGCGGCCGCTGCTGCAGCACGCCGTCGACGCGGCCGTGGCCGCCGACGCGCTGGAGCGCGTGGTCGTGGTGCTCGGCGCCCGAGCTCGGCAGATCAGGGACGCGGTCGACTTCGGGCGCGCGGAGCCGGTCGTGTGCGAGGACTGGGACGACGGGCAGGCGGCCTCGCTGCGCTGCGGACTGCGCGCGCTGCCCGAGGCGGAGCGCGTCGTCGTGACGCTCGGCGACCAGCCCTGGGTCGGTACCGAGGCCATCATGCGACTCGCCCGCGAGCCCGCCGGCACGCGGGCCGCGTACGATGGCGTGCCGGGTCACCCGGTCGTGCTCGGCGGCGAGCTCGCCGCCGCCGCACTGGACCTCGAGGGCGACGAGGGTGCGCGCGGTCTTCTGCGCGACGCCCGGACCGTGGAGTGCGGAGACGTCGCGGACAGCCGCGACGTGGACACAGTCGGAGATCTGAAGGAGATGCCCACGTGAAGCTCGAGCAGACGTTCGAGGTGGATGCGCCGCTTGAGCGCGTCTGGGAAGCGCTCATCCACGTCGACCAGGTCGCCCCCTGCCTGCCGGGCGCCACGATCACGGAGGCGAGCGAGGACGGGACCTACGAGGGCACGTTCTCGGCCAAGGTCGGGCCCGCCTCGGTGTCGTTCAAGGGCACGCTGAAGATGGATGAGGTCGACGAGGCCACCCACACCGCCAGGATGCTGGCCAACGGCTCCAACCGCCGCGGCCAGGGCGGCGCGAAGGCCACGATCATCTCGAAGGTCAGCGAGGGCGACGGCGGCAAGACCAAGGTCGACATCGACACCGACTACTCCATCACCGGGCCGCTCGCGCGGCTCGGGCGCGGCGGCATGATCGAGGACGTCGGCAACCGGCTGCTGCGCGAGTTCGCCGGCTGCCTGGAGCAGCGTCTGGGGCACCAGGAGGCCGTCGAGGCGGCCGCGCAGGCCCCTGCGGCAGCTGCGGCGCCGGACGGCGCTCCGGCCGGGTCGACCCCGCCGCCCACGACGCAGGCGGCGCCCCCGCCGCCTCCGCCCCAGGCGAAGCCGATCGGCGGGTTCTCGCTGTTCCTCGGGGTGCTGCGGGACCGGCTGAAGCGCCTGTTCAACCGGTGACGCGGGCGATCTCGGCGAGCGAGGTCAGGCCCTGACGGGCCTTGAGGAGACCGTCCTCGCGCAGGGTGCGCATGCCCTGCGCGACGGCGACCTTGGTCACGTCGGCCGATGACGCCTGACGGACGATGAGCGAGCGGATCTCCTCGGTCACCATCATGACCTCGTAGAGGCCGATCCGGCCGCGGTAGCCGCTGCCGCGGCACCGCGAGCACCCGACGGGCTCGTAGACGTCGATCATCGCGTCGCCCTCGAGCCCGAACGCACTCGCCGGGGCCTGGCCCGGGCGGCGGCAGGACTCGCAGAGCTTGCGGGCCAGGCGCTGGGCGACGACGCACTCCAGCGCGGAGGCGACGAGGTAGGGCTCGATGCCCATGTCGACGAGGCGCGGGCCGGCCGTCGGGGCGTCGTTCGTGTGCAGCGTGGAGAGCACCATGTGCCCGGTGAGCGCGGCCTCGATGGCGATGTGCGCGCTCTCGCGGTCGCGCATCTCGCCGACCATCACGACGTCGGGATCGGCGCGCATCATGGAGCGCAGCCCGCGGGCGAACGTGAGCCCGGTGCGCTCGGACACCTGGACCTGCTTGACGCCGGTCATGCGCTGCTCGACCGGATCCTCGATCGTCATGACCGTCTTCTCGGGCGAGCGCACGATGCGCAGCGCCGCGTACAGCGAGGTCGACTTGCCCGAGCCGGTGGGCCCGGTGGTGAGGACGGCGCCGTGGGCGCGCGAGAGGGCCTTCGTGACCTTGGCGCGATCGTCGTCGGCCATGCCGAGGTCCTCGAGGCTCAGCGGCGCGTTGCCGGAGTCCAGGATGCGGAGCACCGCCGACTCGCCGCCGACGAGCGGGACGATGGCGACGCGGAGGTCGATGCGGCGGCCGTCGACGGTGAGGCCGACGCGGCCGTCCTGCGGCAGCCGGCGCTCGGCGATGTCGAGGTCGGCGAGGATCTTGACGCGGGCGACGACCTTCTGGGCCAGCTTGCGCGGGACGCGGGCGGCGTCGGACATGACGCCGTCGATGCGGTAGCGGACCTGCAGCTCGCCCTCGTCGGGATCGAAGTGGATGTCGGAGGCGCCCTGGTCGATGGCCTGGGCGATCACGGAGTGCACGAGCTTGACGGCCGGGACCTCGTCCTCGGCGGAGGAGTCGCGGAAGTCGACCTGCTCGGGCGCGTGGTCGTCGAGCTCGGGCTCGGACTCGACGAGACCCTCGTCGAGCCGGTTCAGGCGGGTGAGGAGAGCCTGGAGGTCCTCGTTGGAGACGACCGCGGGGTGCACGCGGCGGTCGGTGATCATCGCGATGTCGTCGATCGCGAGGACGTTCGACGGGTTGACCATCGCCACGAGCAGGCTGCCGTCGGGGCGCCAGCCGATGGGCACCGCCTCGAGGCGGCGGGCGACGGAGGCGTCGATGAGGTTGGTGGCGCCCATGTCGACCTGGAAGGAGTCCAGGCGGACGTGGTCGAGCGAGAAGCGGTCGGCGACGGCGCGGGCGAGCTGATCGCTCGTGACGACGTTGGAGTCCAGGAGCACCTGGCCCATCGGGCGGCCGAGCTCGCGGCCCCGGGTCACGGCGCTCTCGACGACCTCGCGCGGCGCGAATCCGAGCTCGACGATGACGTCGCCCAGCAGCCTGCCCGGGCGGGGGCGCCAGGCGGGCTCGGCCGCGGAGGACGCGGCTGCTGCTGCGACGGAGGACTCGGAGAACGCGCTCATCCCTCTCTCGTATCGGCATGTCGCGGCGAAACTTTCGCCGCGATGCTCCACACTGGTGGACGTGGAGGGGATCCGACGTGCCGACTACGACGAGGACGCCGTGACCCTGGAGGTCGACGGCGAGCTCGACATGGTGTCGGGCGAGTCGCTCAAGCATGCCGTCCACGGCGTGCTCGAGCAGGGCGCGATGAAGGTGCGCATCGACCTCACGCCGACCACGTTCGTCGACTCCGCGGGGCTCGCCGCGCTGGTCGGCGCGGCCAACGAGGTGCGCGAGCGCCGCGGGCAGGTCGAGGTGCACAGCCCCAAGGGCAGCGAGGCGCGCGTCTTCATCGAGCTGTCCGGCACGCAGAGCGTCCTCGGCCTCGCCGACGACCCCTCCTAGCGCGCGAGCGTCCGCTCCAGCTGCGGCTCCAGCCGCGGCTCGGCGGGATCGCCGGGCGGCGACTTCGCCAGCGTGACGTCGAGTCGGCGCCCCGTGATCGCGAGCTCGCCGATCTGGTTGTCGAACCACGGCCCGTCGCTCATCTCCCAGGCGATGCGCGGGGGCTTCACGCCCGCGCGCCGGGCGAGCCGGCGCGTGATCGCCCTGACCGGCTCGGACTGCGCGATCCGCATCGCCCGTTGCTCCTTGCCCGACAACGGGTTGCGGAACGGCGAGCAGGTCAGCTGGGCGACGACGCTCTGCACGTCCGGGTCGGGGAGCGTCGCCTCGGCGACGTACGCGTGGTGCACGTCGCCGGAGAGCAGCACGATCGAGGACGGCGCGCGCCCCCGCCGGCCGCAGGCCACCTCGGTGATGAGGCCGGTGAGGCGCCGGAACGACCGCTCGAACGCCGCCCAGTGCTCGAGGTCGAGGCCCTGGCGCAGGGACTCGGCGACCCGCGCCGCCAGCCCTCCCCAGACCCCGCCGGCGACCGCCTCGTCCCACGCCTCGAGATGGTGCATGCCGGGCGCGAGCAGGAACGGCAGCGACGTCCCGATGAGCAGGTGGTCGACGTCGCCGGTGAGCTGCGCGTCCAGCCACTGCCACTCCGCCTCGTCGAGCATGTCGCGCTGCCCCGGCTCCAGGACCCGACCGGCGCGCGAGTCCACCACGACGAGCCGCGTCGCGCCCAGGTCGCGCCGGAAGCTCCAGCGGCTCGCGCTCGCCTCGCGCTCGGCGCGCATGGCGAACTCGCGCAGGATCTCGGTCGCGTCCCCCGCCGCGGCGACCTGCGGGTAGATCTCGTCGTCGCGGAGGTCGGCGGGCGAGAGGTTCCCGATGTGCTGGTAGATCCAGTAGGAGGAGTAGGCGCCGATGATCCGCTCGCGCCACCAGGGCTGCTTGCGGATCTGGCGGACCCAGACGTCCGAGGTGTTCCAGTCGTCGTGGACGTCGTGGTCGTCGAAGATCATCGTCGTCGGGACCGTCGACAGCAGCCAGCGCATCAGCGGCGTGCGCCAGGCCTCCCAGTACAGGTGGCAGTACTCCTCGAAGTCCGCGACGTCGGAGAGCGGCGCGCCGTTGCGATCGGCCGTGCGCGACTCGATGTAGCGCTTCGTCGCCGGCGACACCTGGTCGGCGTAGACCTGATCGCCGAGCAGCACGAGCAGGTCCGGCCAGTCGGACGGGTCGGACGCGCGCATGCGGACCCCGAGCGCGAGGAGCGCATCGATCTCGCGGCCCTCCTCGTGCTCGTCCTTCGTGAGCGACCAGGGCGCCGCGTGCGGCGCGGCCACGCGACACGAGCCGAAGGAGATCCGCAGCGGATCGTCGCCGCCCTGCGTGCGGATGGTGCTCTCGGTCGCGGCGTTGCCCGCCTCGGGCCACGCGACGTGGCCGTCGAGCGTGACCGAGTACGGGTTGGTGGTCCCCGGCTCGAGACCGTCGACGATGACGAGCGCGAAGTGGTGGCCGCTGGCCGTGAAGGTCCGGGCGCTGCAGCCGAGGACCTCGACGTCGCACGGGCGGTCGGTCTCCACCCAGACGGTCGCGTCGTGCTCGCCGACGTGGCGCAGGAGAGGACCGAGGAGCAGTTGGGGCGGTGTCACGAGATGGAGCTTCCCTGAAACGGGAGAAGCCGCGGCCGGTGGCCGCGGCTTCTCCGCGAAGACTCGGCTGTGCCGAGCCGCTTACAGCTGGGTGACGTCGACGGCCTTGGGGCCCTTGTCGCCCTGCTCAGCCGTGTACGTGACCTTCGAGCCCTCGGCGAGCGACTTGAAGCCGCTGCCGTTGATGCCCGTGTGGTGGACGAAGAGGTCCTTGCCGGGCTCGTCCGGCGTGATGAAGCCGAACCCCTTGTCGTCGTTGAACCACTTCACGGTGCCTGTAGCCATGTTTTCCTCCACGGCGATTTTCCTTGTGACTGCGGACGCGGAGGTGCTGGTGAGGCAACGACTGCGGCGCGGCACATATGGCTGTCGAGCACGGCGCTCGACCTGACAGGCGCGCAAAATAGCAACTGGGGCCGCGAAGGGAAACCCGGGCTACACCGCCCGCAACAGGGCGGTCACGACGGCGGCCGCGATGACGCACCCGACGATCGAGCCGGTACGCCATGCGATGAGCGCCCCGGCCGCCACCCCGGCGGTCTCCGGCCCGATCGCGATGTGCTTGCCGTCGGCGAGCGCCTGGGTCACCACGAGGGCCGCGAACAGCGCGGGCGCGAGCACCATGACGACGCTGCGGAAGGCGATCGGCAGGTCGCGTCCGCCGAGGAAGACCGGGCCCGCCGCCTTGATGAGGAAGGTGATCACCGCGCACCCGGCGATGAGCACCACGGTGCCGTTCACGAGCTGTGCTCCGCCTGCAGCACGGCCGCGGTGTCCGCGCGTGCCTGCCGGGTCAGCCCGGCCAGCGCGGCGAGGCTCGCGGCGAGGATCGGGACGCCCGCCGGGGCGATCGGCACGAGCACGAGCGCGATGAGCCCGCCGGTGGCGGCGACGATCCGCGAGCGCCGGTCGTGGAGCTCCTTGATGAGCAGTCCGGCGAAGAACGCGGGGTAGACGGCGTCGAGGCCGAAGCGGTCGGTGTCGCCCAGCGCCCCGCCGCCGAACGCCCCGATCACGGTCCCCCCGACCCAGGCCACGTACTGGATCGCGGTGGAGCCGAAGAGCAGCGCGCGGTCGAACGTGCCGTCGCCGCGGGAGGCGATCGCCCAGGACGCGTCCACCGTCGCCTGGCCCTGCAGCGCCCGCCACAGCGGCCCGCCGGGGAGCGATGGGGCCAGCGCGATGCTCATCGCGAGGAAGCGCGAGTTCATGAGCGCGGCGGCGACGATCGCGGCGCCGATGGCACCGCCACCGGCGACGATCGCGAGCGCGGCGAACTGCGCCGACCCGGCGAAGACGATCGTCGACATGATGATCGCCGCGGCCTTCGACATCCCGATGTCCTGGGCCACGACGCCGAACGAGATCGCCAGGATGCCGCCCGCGATCGCGAACGGGAACCCGGCGCGCACACCGGCGATGAGCCCGGCGCGCCCGACGCCGGCGCCCTCGGGCACCGGTGGTGGGAGCGCCTCCTGCAACATCCGCCCGAGACTAGGCGACCTGCTCCGTCGGTCTCACGAGCAGCTCGTTGATCGCCACGCGGCGGCGCCGGGTGACGACGTAGGCGATCGCGTCCGCGATGTCCTCGGACTCGAGGCGCTCGACGCCCGCGAAGCGCTGCTGTGCGTGCTCGCGGACCTCCTCGCGGACGTGGCTCATGAGCTCGGTCGCGACGGCGCCCGGCTCGACGAGGGACACGCGCACGTGGCGGCCGGTGACCTCCTGGCGCAGCGCCTCGCTGAACGCGCCGACCGCGTGCTTCGTCGCCTGGTAGACGCCGCCGCCGGCGGCCACCCGGCGCCCGGCGACGGACGAGACGTTCACGAGGTCGGCGACGTTGCGCGGGCCCTGCTCGGCCGCCTCGAGGAGGTGCGGGAGCGCCGCGTGCGCGACGCGCATGAGCGCCGTGACGTTGAGGTCGAACATCCGGTCCCACTCCTCGGCCGGCGCGTCGACGATCGGCCCCAGGAGCATGACCCCCGCGTTGTTGACCACGGTGTCGAGGCGCCCGAGGCGGTCGACGGCGTCCGCGACCACCGCGGCGGGCTGGGACGGATCGGTGACGTCCGCCTCGATCGTGTGCGCCGTCCCGCCCCCGCGCCCGATCTCGGCCGCGAGGCTGCGCAGGCGCTCACCGCGACGTGCGACGACCGCGACCGCCGCGCCCTCGGCGGCGAGGGCCAGCGCCGTCGCCTCCCCGATCCCGCTGCTCGCGCCCGTCACGAGCGCGGCCGTCCCGTCGAGCCTGCCTGGCATGCGCATTCCCCTGGTCGTGGAGGGGGCGAAGCTAGTGCACTAGCGGGTGGGCGACGCGCGCACCGACCAGAGGTCGCCCTGGCCGACCGTCGTCCACGCCGCGAGGGCCCGGCCGTCGGACAGCAGCGTCGCCGCGGCCCCGAACGGCTGCGCCGCGCCGGCCGCGGCGGGGGCGACCTCCTCCCCGCCGCTCGCGCGCACGGACACCGCGCCGCCGGGCGTGGCCGGGTCGTTGCCGCGGACGCCGGCGAGCATGAGCGCGTACGTCGGCCCCGACGGGTCGACGACGAGGTCGGACAGGACCGTGTCGGTCCCGGCCTGCGACAGCGTCGCGACGCCCGTGAGGCTCTGCGACGGGTTGTTCGCCGCCCCGCGGATCCCCGCCTGGCGGACCAGGAAGTGCCCGCCCTCGAAGCCCGTCCACGCGACGACCGCGCGCCCCTGGGAGCCGTAGCCGACGCGCACGCCTGCCTCCGACACGTAGGCGCCGGCGCCGAGCGCTGGGATCGTGCCGAGCGCGATCGTCGTGAACGTGCCGCCGTCGCGCGCCTGCGCGACCCGGGCGGTCCCGGCCGAGCCGCCGCCCTCGCTGACCGCCTGCGCGAGCCAGCCGACGAGCTGCGCGCGGTGCAGGCTCAGGACCGCGGACGGCGCGAGGTGCGGCCCGCGGATCGCCGGACCGACGAGCTGGCGCGGCCGGACGGTCCCGCCCGCCGTGCGGATGCGTGCGTACAGCGCGCTCGCCTGCGTCCAGACCGCCATCGCGTCGCCGCGGGCGTTGATCGCCGCGGCGACCTGGGGCAGCGGCCCGGAGCCGTCCGCCAGGCGCGTCGAGCGGAACGTCGAGGTGCCCGCCGCGCGCGTCGCCAGGTAGACGAGCACCTTCGTGCAGGCCGCATCGCGGCACACGGGGAACACGATCGCGGCGTCCCCCTTCGCGTTGACCGCCATCGTGGCCCGCGCGGCGTGCATGCCCGCCGGCCCGAGCCCGCGCGGCGCATCCAGCGACGCGCCCGACGGCGCCATGCGGCCGAACGCGACGACCGCCTGCGACGACGAGGCGGCCGCCCGGATGCCGGCGCCGATGATGCGGGTCTGGCCGTAGGCCAGGACGCGCCCGTCGCCCGGCCCCATCGCCACGCCTGCCGGCGTCAGCCGCGCGGGATCGGAGAACGCGCCGTCCGCGAAGACGCTCGCGCCCGTGGCGGCCACCGCGATCGCCTCCGCGTCCGCGCCCGCCGCCAGGCCCGGCGCGCCGGGCAGCGGCGCCGAAGTGGTCTGCGCGCGGATCGGGGCGGGCAGCGACCAGGGGTCGGCCGCGGACGCGGTCGCCGGGAGGGCGAGCGCGACGAGAGCGAGGACGGCGAGGCGGGGCAGGGTGCGCATGGCACCCGTGGGAACGGGCGACGGGTGCCCGAGGTTGCGCTCAGGCCGCCAGCGCGGCCCGCACGAGCGCGCGACCGGCGGGACTCGCCGGGCCGCCCGCGCGCCACGCGAGTGCGAGGGCGCCGCGCAGCTCCGGACGCACGATCGGCACCGCACGCAGCTCGCCGGCGAACCCCGCGGCGAGCGAGGCGGGCACGATCGCCGCGCCGAGCCCGCGAGCCGCCAGGCGGGCGAGCACGCCGGGGTCGCCCGCCTCCAGCGCGATCCGCGGCGCGAACCCCGCAGCCGCGCAGGCATCGTCGAGCAACGAGCGCAGGCCCGTGCCTCGCGGCAGGCTGATGAGCGCCAGGTCGCGCAGCGAGCGCAGGCCGATCGAGTCGCGATCGGCCAGCGGATGCTCCGGGCCCACCGCCGCGACGAGCACCTCCTCGGTCACCACACGCGTCTCGAGCCCGTCGATGTCCGTCGCCGGGAGCGAGACGAGCCCGAGGTCCAGCGCTCCGTCGCGCAGTCCGGCGACCAGGACGTCGGTGCTCGCCTCACTCAGCACGATCTCCACGCCGGGATGGGCCTCGCGGAAGTCGCCGAGCAGGGTCGGTACGTCGGGCTCGACGTAGGACGTCACCACCCCCATCGCCACGCGGCCCTGCACGAGCCCCGCGAGGTCGTCGACCGCGTGGCGGGCCCGCGCCACGGCCGCGAGCGCCGCCCGGGCGTGCGGCAGCACCGCCGCCCCGACCGCCGTCGGACGCACCCCGCCCGCGCGATCGAGCAGCTCCTGGCCGAGCTCGCGCTCGAGGCGGCGGATCTGCGCGCTCACGCCGGGCTGGGCGACGTGCAGCCGCTCCGCGGCGCGCGTGAAGCTCCCTTCATCGGCGACGGCGACGAGGTACTCGAGCTGGCGCAGTTCCATAACGGATCATTCTAGAGATGAGAACCGACATGTCTGTTCGTTCTGCTCCAGCGAAGGGCAGACCAACGTCATGACCACACGCGAGAAGGCACAGACCCCCGAGGACCTCACGCGGCTCTTCGTCGACCGCGCCAACGCCGGCGACGTCGATGGCCTCGCCGAGCTCTACGAGCCCGACGCCGTCATGGCGTTCCCGCCCGGCGAGGAGACCGTCGGCCGCGACGCGATCAAGGCCGTCATGCAGGGCGATGCTCGAGCACGGCCCGAGCGAGTTCCCCCACGAGGAGCTCCTCCCCACCCTGCGCATCGGCGACATCGCCCTGACGGCGACGAAGCCCGAGGACGGCACCGGCGGCCGGGCCCAGGTCGTGCGGCGTCAGGCGGACGGCACCTGGCTGCGCATCCTGGACCGCCCGGAGGCGGGCGGGAGCTGAGCCACGATGGCGTCGAGCACCTGGCGCTCCAGTGCGCCCACGTGCTCGCGCATGACCGCCTCGGCGCGCTCGCCGTCCCCGGACAGCAGCGCGTCGAGGAGCGCCCTGTGCTCGTGCACTGCGCCCGGCAACGACGGGACCCGGTCGATCACGAGGTGCCACACCCGCAGCGAGAGCGCCCAATAACCCTCGAGCGTCGCCTCCAGGTAGGGATTGCAGGACGCGCGCCAGGCCAACCGGTGGATGCGCTCGTCGAGGCGCAGCAGCACCTCGGCGCCGGCCTCCCCCACCACCTCCAGCTCGGTCGCCAGCGACGCGGCCTCCTCGCGCAGCTCGTCCGGCATGCGCTCGGCGGCGAGCCGGGCCGCATGCGGCTCGAGCGCCGCGCGGACCTCGTCGAGCCGCGCGATGTCCTCGGCGTGGACATCGGTCACCGTCGTACCGCGGCGCGGGCGCACCTCCACGAGATGCTCGAGCGCGAGCCGCTTGATGGCCTCCCGCAGTGGCGTGCGACCGATGCCCAGCTCGAGCACGAGCACGTCCTCGCGCAGCGTCGAGCCCGGCGGCAGGCGCAGGTCGACGATCCGATCGCGCAGACCGAAGTACGCGCGGTCGGCGAGCTGCTCGGCGGGCGCGGTCACCGCCCTGATGTATCACTCCTGCGTGCCCCGCGAGCCCAGACCCCTCCTCGTCGCCCAGCTGACCGATCTGCACCTCACGGTCGGTCCCGACGATCTCGGCGCGGCCCACGCGCTGCAGACCGCGGTGTCGGCCCTGCTCGCACTCGACCCGCAGCCCGACGCGGTGCTCGTCACCGGCGACCTCACCGACGACGGTGATCCGCGCTCCTACGCACGCGTGCGCGAGCTGCTCGCGCCGCTCGGCGTCCCGGTCCATCCCATCCCGGGCAACCACGACGACCGCGACGCCCTGCGCGAGGCGTTCGCCGACCATCCGGGCGTCGCGTCGACCGACGGGCTCGTGCAGTACGCGGTCGACTGCGGCGGGGTCCGCCTGCTCATGTGCGACACGCTCGTCCCTCGGACGCCCGGCGGGAGCTTCGACGCGGAGCGCCGCGCGTGGCTCGCCGCTGCGCTGGACGGCTCGCCCACGATCGTCGCGATGCACCACCCGCCCATCCCGACCGGGATCGCCGAGTTCGACACGATCGGCCTGCCGGCCGCCGACACCGCCGCGCTCGCCGCGCTGCTCGACGGCCGCCGTGAGGTGCTGCGCGTCGTCTGCGGCCACATCCACCGCGTCATCACGGCGACCGTGGGCGGAGTCCCGGTCTGCGTCGCACCGAGCGCCTGGCGGCAGGCGGTGCTCGACCTCGGGCCCGACGGGCGGGCGGTCGTCGACGAGGGCGAGCCGGCCGGCTACGCCCTGCATCTGCTGGCCGAGGACGGCGTCCTGGTGACGCACGCCGCCGTCATCGGCTGAGTATCGTCGCGGTGAGCGTGGCAACAGCACACGACACCACCACGGTCCTCGTCGACGGAGCCCGTACGCCGATCGGGCGCTACGGGCGCGCGCTCGCCGCGGTCGATCCGATCGACCTCGGCGCCCACGCCGTCCGCGAGACGCTCGCGCGCTGCCCGGGCCTCGTCCCCGACCACATCCTCCTCGGCAACGTCCTGCAGGCGGCGAACGGCCAGAACCCCGCCCGCCAGGCGGCGATCCGGGGCGGCGTCGCACGGACCACGCCCGGGACGACGATCAACGACGTCTGCCTCGCGAGCATGACGTCGGTCGCGCTCGCCGCGGGCATGGTCCGCGAGGGCGAGGCCGACACCGTGCTCGTCGGCGGCTTCGACTCCATGAGCCGCGCGCCGCACGCGGTGCAGCGCTCACCCGACGACCCGATCCTCGACCTCATGGTCCACGACGGCCTGTACTGCTCGATCGGCGACGTCGGGATGGGCGAGCTGTCCGACGCCGAGAACGTGCGCCTGGAGGTCACGCGCGCCGCGCAGGACATGCTCGCGCTGCGCTCCCACGAGCGCGCGGCGGCCGCGACCGCGGAGGGCCGGCTGGCCGACGAGATCGTGCCGCTGCCCGAGCTCGCCCAGGACGAGGGGATCCGGACGGACACCTCGCTGGAGCGGCTCGCCGCGCTGCAGCCCGCCTTCGGCGAGGACGGGACGATCACCGCCGGCAACGCCTCGCAGGTGTCCGACGGCGGGGCCGCGGGCATCGTCACGACGCTCGGGCGCGCGCGCGCCGAGGGCCTCGAGCCGCTCGCCGAGGTGGTCGGCCGCGCGATCATCGCCGGCCCCGACTCCAGCCTGCACCTGCGTCCCGCCGAGGCCGCCGAGAAGCTCCTCGCGCGCCACGGCCTGAGCGCGCGCGACATCGACCTCTGGGAGATCAACGAGGCCTTCGCCGGCGTCGTGGTCGCCTCCGTCGCGGCGCTGGGCATCGACCCCGAGCGGGTCAACGTCAACGGCGGCGCCGTCGCGATCGGCCATCCCCTCGCGGGCTCCGGCATGCGACTCGTGCTCACCCTCGCGTACGAGATGCGGCGCCGCGGCGCCGAACTGGGCGTCGCCACGCTCTGCGGCGGCGGCGGTCAGGGCGAGGCGATGCTTCTTCGCAGGTAGCCTGTCTCCCCGTCGGAAACGTCGACGGGAGGAGACGCCATGACGAACAGCATCGCCGTGCCCGAGCCTGCGCTCACGCAGGAGCAGATCATCGAGCGCGCGCGGGACATGGTCCCCACGCTGCGCGCGCGGCAGGAGGAGACCGAGCAGCTCGGCCGCCTGCCCGACAGCACGAGCAGGGAGCTCATCGACGCGGGCTTCTACCGCATCCTGCAGCCGCGGCGGTTCGGCGGCTACGAGTTCGACCTGCCGACCTTCTCGCGGGTGGCCATCCAGCTCGCCCGCGGCTGCCCGTCCACCGGGTGGGCGTTCACGCTCACCGCCGGGCACGCCCATCTGCTCGCGTCGTACTTCTCGGAGGAGGCGCAGGCCGAGATCGCGGGTGCCGACGGCGACATCCGCGTCCCAGGGCGCTTCCGCCCCGGCACGGCGGTGGAGGTCGACGGGGGCTACCGCTGCACCGGGACGTTCGACTACGTCTCCGGCTGCGACTCCGCCACGTACCTCACGTTCGGCTTCGCGCTCGACGAGGACCTCACCGCGGGCGAGCTGGCGACGGATGTCATCACGCTCATCCCGTTCGACCAGGTCGAGATCGTCCACAACTGGGACGTGCTCGGCCTCCGCGGCACCGGGTCCAACCGCGTCATCGTCGACGACGTCTTCGTCCCGTCGCACATGACGATCCATTCGTTCTTCGACCTGCAGGCCCCGCCCTTCCCCGGCCGCACCGTCCACGAGAACCCGATCTACCGGCGCGGCAGCCTCGCGGGCCTCGTGTTCGCGGAGACCTGCTCGGTCGCGATCGGCACGGCGCGCGGCGTCCTGGATCTCTTCGAGGAGAGCATCCGGACGCGCAAGACGACCGTGCTGCCGCTCACCCCGATGACCGAGCACGCGCAGTACCCGCGGTTCTACGGCGAGGCGCTGCAGGGCATCGAGGTCGCCGAGGCGGCGCTCCTGCAGACGAACGCCGACTACATGGCCGAGGCCCGGCGCGCCGACGCGGAGGACCGCGACTTCGCGCCCGACCTCGACCGCCGCCTCCAGCTGCGGATGCAGCTCTGCGCGAAGATGGCCTACGACGCGGTGCTGCTCATGATGCGCGTGAACGGGTCGGCCGGCATGCGCACCGGGGCGATGTGGCAGCGCTACCTGCGCGACATGAACGTCCTCATGACCCACAACACCGTGCAGCCGGAGCTCGTCTCCGACTTCTACGGCCGCCTGCACTTCGGGCTCATGCCCCACGGCGCCGAGGCGCTCGTGCCGCAGGTCCGGTGATGGGAGAGCCACCCACCCACCCTCTATCCTTGTCCTGACAAGCACAATGGCGACGGAGCCCGACACCAGAGCAGAGGCATGCGCGTACGTCGTGGGTGACGACGGGCTGTCGCGCTGGTCGGACTCCCACGCCGACGCGTGGATCGGCCTGCTGGAGACGCACCGCAGGCTCACCCGGGCGCTCGACGCCGAGCTGGAGGCCGCCTACGGCCTGAGCCTGAGCGCCCTGGAGATCCTCGGGCGCCTCGCGGCGTCGCCCGACCGCCGGCTGCGGCTCTCGGTCATCGCGGAGGAGACGGGGCTGAGCCTCAGCCGGGTCTCGCGCATCGTCGACGTCCTCGAGCGCCGCGAGCTGGTGGCCCGCAGGCCCTGCCCGTCGGACGCACGCGCCGTCAACGCCCACCTCACCGCGGCCGGGCTCGACCTCGCCCGTAGGGCCCAGGCAGCGCACCACGCCGCCGTGCAGGAGCGCTTCTTCGACCACCTGGGCCCCGAGGAGATCGCGGTGCTCTCCGAGGTCTTCTCGCGGTTCGCGCCGCGCGCGGCAGCCGCGTGCGACGCGAGCACGTGAACGTGCTGGCCGACCTCGAGCTGACCTTCGGCGGGGACAACTTCCTCGACCCGGCCGGGCAGCGCTCCGGCCTCATCATGCTCGGCTCGCTGCTGCTGTCGTTCCTCCTCATCCGCACGAGCACGCGGCTCATGCGCAGCCCGAAGGTGCCGTGGTGGCCGGGCAGCATCAAGACCGGCGGCGTCCACGTCCATCACCTCGTGCCGGGCATCGTGCTCATGCTGCTCTGCGGGTTCCTGCTCGCGCTCGAGCCCGCCAGCCCGTGGGTCGAGCTCGTCGCCGCCGGGTTCGGCGTCGGGGCCGGGCTCACGCTCGACGAGTACGCCCTGTGGCTGCACCTCGACGACGTCTACTGGGCGGAGGAGGGACGCCAGTCCGTCGACGCGGTCGTCATCGCCGCGACGGTCGGCGGCCTCCTGCTCCTGGGCTTCGTGCCGTTCTCGACCGACTCGGGCATCGTCACGATCGTGGCGAGCACGCTCGCCGCGTTCGCGATCGCGGTCGTCAACGCCCTGAAGGGCAAGTACGTGTTCGCAGTCGTGAGCATGCTCATCCCGGTCGTCGGCCTCGTCACCGCCCTGCGCCTCGCCAAGCCCGAGTCGGCCTGGGGCCGCCGGCGCTACGCGCCGGGCAGCCGCAAGCACGAGCGGGCGGCGAAGCGCTACGCGCGCCACACCGCCCGCTACCGGCGCTTTCAGGACAGCGTCGCGGGCGCGCCGACCGACGCGTAGACCGCCTGCTCGAACCCGACCAGGAGCTCGACGACTCCTGCATCGAAGAACGGCAGGACCTGCGTCATGAGCACCCCGCCGACGCCGGCGGCGCGGTCGACCCAGAAGTACGAGTTGAACAGGCCCGCCCAGTCACCGGTGCCGGCGCGGCGCATGCCGTCGAGGTCCACCGACGTGATGTGGAAGCCCAGCCCCCACGTCTGCGGGAACGGCAGCGCGTCGAACTCGTTGACGAGCTCGGGCTCGGTGGAGATCGTCCGGTCGGGCAGCGGCGCGCCCGCGAGCTGGTCGGAGAACGCGAGGTCCACCGTCTCCGGGCGCAGGACCGGTGCGCCGCCGGACAGCAGCATCGAGATGAAGCGGCCGAAGTCGCGCGCGGTGCCGTAGCTGCCGTGGCCGGCCGCGTAGAACTCGGGATGCTCCGGGATGTCGTGCGGCGAGGGCGCGAGGCTGCCGTCGGCCTGGCGCTGCTTGATGCCCATGAGCCGCGTCTTCTGCTCCTCGCTCGGGGCGAAGGACGTGTCCGACATCCCCAGCGGCTGCCAGATGCGCTCGGCGAGGACCTCGTCCAGGCCCTTGCCGGTGATCTTCTCGACGACCTGCCCGAGCCAGTCGGTGTTGATGCCGTAGTTCCAGGTGGTGCCCGGGTCGAAGAGCAGCGGTGTGTGCAGGGACGCGCGGAGCCCGGAGAGCACGTTCGGTGTTCCCGTGACCTCGTGGTAGCGCTTGAGGTCCTCGCTGCCGAACCAGTAGCCGTGGCCGGCCGTGTGGGTGAAGAGCTGGCGGATCGTCGGCTGCGTCGCGGGCGGGCGCAGGCGCGGGGTGTCGCCGTCGAAGCCCTCGAGCACCTGGAGCTCGGCGAACTCCGGGATCACGCTCGCGACGGGGGCGTCGAGCTCCAGCCGCCCCTCCTCGACGAGCGCCAGCGCGGCGACGCTCGCCATCGCCTTCGTCATCGAGGCGAAGCGGAACATCGTGTCGGGCGTCGCGTCGCCCGCGGCGCCCTCGTACAGCAACCCGTCCGGCCCCACCACGATCGCGACGACGCCGGGCACTGCCCCGGCGTCCGCGCTGCGTGCGAGCAGACCGTCGATCTCTCCGAAGCGGCTCATCGCGCGAGCCTACGCCTCGGCGAGCAGGGCCTCCAGATCGAACTCGGCGTCCAGGGCGCCCGCCACGTGGCCGTCGGCGTCGCGCGGCCACTCGTCCATGGGGCGGTCCCACGCGAGCTCGAGATCGTTGCCGTCCGGATCGGTGATGTAGATCGCCAGGTGGGTGCCGTGGTCCGCGATCTGGCGGAACGGCCAGTCGACGGCCTTCAGGCGCCGCGCGACGTCCGCGAGCCCGGCCTTCGTCGGGTAGTTCAGCGCGACGTGGTGCAGGCCCGCGACGCCGTCGGGCTGCGGACCGCCGCCGGCGGACCTCCAGGTGTTGAAGCCGAGGTGGTGGTGATAGCCGCCGGCGGAGAGGAACAGGATGTCGCCGGTCGTGCCCCAGCCGGGCACGTCGCGCGCCTCGGAGACCACGTCGAACCCGAGGACGCCGACGTAGAAGTCGCGGATCCGGTCGATGTCCGTCGCCCGGAGGTGCACGTGGCCGACCCGGACGCCGGGATCGATCGGATCCGGCGCGGTGGCGATCGGCACGATGCTGCCCTGCGGTCCGCTCATCCCTGCTCCTGTTCGGTGACGACGACGGCGATGCCGGAGGGATCGCGCGAGAGCAGGCCCTCCGGGTGCGGCTCGGCCGGCGCGCCGATGGCCCGCAGGCGCTCGCCGACGGCGGCGAGGGTCGCGGCGTCGGGGACCACGAGCGTCCAGTGGCCGAAGCCGACGGTGCCGTCGGGCTGGGCCGGGATGCCGCGCCCGCGCCAGACGTTGAAGCCCACGTGGTGGTGGTAGCCGCCGGCGGAGACGAAGACCGCGGTCCCGAGATCGGCCATGACGTCGAAGCCGAGCCCGTCGCGGTAGAACCGCGTCGCATCCTCGGTGTCGGCCACGTGCAGATGCACGTGCCCGACGGTCAGGCCGTCCGCCGCCCGCGCGGACGGCTCCTCGCCGGCGACGACGGCGAGCAGCGCCTGGGCGTCGAGCGGCTGGATGCCGCCGGCGAGCTGCTCCTCGTAGCTCGGCCACACGGACCGGTCGCGGTCCCAGGCCAGCTCGAGGCCGTTGCCGTCGGGATCGGCGAGGTAGATCGCCTCGTGCGTGCCGTGGTCCGACGCGCCCTGGATCGGGGTCTGCGAGACCGCGATCCGCACGGCGACCCGCGCGAGCTCCGCGCGGGTGCCGAACAGCAGCGCCACGTGGTAGAGGCCGGCGTGCCGGCCGGCCGGGCGCGCGGACCGGTCCTCGTGGAGGACCAGCACGTCGCGCCCGCCGGTGCCGAGCGCCGCCTCGCCGCCGTCGCGGCGGTGCACGCGAAGCCCGATCACCCCCTCGTAGAACGCGAGGGCGCGCTCCAGGTCGGTGACGGTCAGGCGGACCGCCCCGAGGCGCGTCGCGTCGGGCAGGCGCGCCTCGGCAGGGGTGGAGGTGAGGGTGTCGCGTGTCTCCATGGCTATGCCTGCTTGACCGCCGAGATGTCGAGGGCGAGCTTGACCTTGTCGGACACGAGGAGGTTGCCGCTGCCCAGGGCCTGGTTGAACGTCATGCCGAAGTCGCCGCGGTTGAGCTGACCCGTGATCTCGAGGCCGACCCGCTCGTTGCCCCAGGGGTCGACGTCGACGCCCTGGACCTCTGCCTTCAGCTGCACCTCGCGCGTGACGCCGTGGATCGTGAGATCGCCGGTGACCGTGAACTCGTCGTCGCCGTCGGCCTCGATGCGGGTCGACGTGAACGTGAGCTCGGGATGCTCCTCGGCGTGGAAGAAGTCGGGCGAGCGGAGGTGATCGTCGCGCTGCTGCTCGTTCGTGTTCACCGACGCGGTCGTCACGGAGCCGGACGCCGTGATCTCGTCGCCGACCTCGAGGGTGCCGTTGAACTCGCCGAACACGCCGCGGACGGTAGCGATGCCCATGTGCTTGACGGAGAAGCCGACCTTCGAGTGAGCCGGATCCACGGTCCAGGTGCCGGTGGGGACGATGGTGCTGGTGACGCTCATGATTTCGTGCTCCTCGGGCTCGCGCCCGGTTGATTGCTAGCGCAAGCGTATCAGAGATTACTTGCGGTAGCAATCATCCGCAGTGTTGCCGCCCAACCTCCCATGCGACGCGGGGGCGCGCGCGGCGACACGATGCCGTGGGCATGGTCGACGGTCACGATCTCCCGTCCCCGTTCGAGGTGCGGCTGACGCCCGATCGCGATCGGCTCGTCGTCGCCCCGCGCGGCGAGCTCGACATCGCGACGGCGGAGCAGATGCGCGCTGCGCTGCTCGACCAGTTCGACAACGGCTTCGCGCACGTCGTGGCCGACCTGCGCGAGCTGACGTTCATCGACTCGACCGGCATCCGCATCCTCTGGCAGGCGCACCAGCGCTCCGCGCAGGACGGCACGCGGCTCTCCGTCATCCCGGGGAACGGCAACGTCAGCCGCGCGCTGCGCATCACGGGACTGCTCGACCACATGGACCTCCTGGACCGATGAGATGGACGTCCGCGGGAGTAGGCTCGTGCTCGTGTCCTCCGCGCGGATTCCGCTGCTGCAGGCCGACGCCGACATCGGCCGGTACCTGACTGCGGAGGAGCGCGCCGCGGCCGAGACGCTCACCGTGCCGGTCGTGACGTTCGAGACGGGGCACGTCGACATCCGCGCGCTGCTCGACCGCAATGCGTGCTTCGGCGCCCTCGTCGTCAGCGGCATGCTCGTCTCGCACCTGCGCGTCGGCGAGCAGGCCGGCATGCGGATCCTCGGGCCCGGCGACGTCGTCTCCGCGGGCACCGCTCCCGCGTCGATGCTGCTGGTCGACTCCGGGTGCCGCGCGGTGTCCACCACCCACCTCGCCATGCTGGGCAAGGACGTGCTCGTCGGGGCGCACCGCTGGCCGCGCCTCGTCGCCGGCCTCCACGCCCGCACGGCCGAGCAGATCGAGCGTGTCGCGGTGCAGCTCGCGATCTGCCAGCTGCCACGCGTCGAGGATCGGCTCCTCGCCCTGTTCTGGCTGCTCGCCGAGCAGTGGGGCCGCGTGACGCCCGGCGGCACCGTGCTGCCGCTGGCCCTCACCCACGAGACGCTCGGCGCGCTGGTGGGGGCGCGCCGCCCGACCGTGACGCTCGCGCTCGGGGACCTCGCCGAACGGGGCGCGGTGCTGCGACAGGGGCGGGCGTGGCTGCTCGTCGAGCCGCTCGCGCGACCGAAGCTCGGGGTCGCAGGACCCGCATGCGCCGAGCTTCGTCGAGGAGTCGCCCACGACGTGGGGCACCCGCGAGCTGCAGGACATCCAGCACGACGTGCAGGACGAGTTCCTGGCGACGGTCGCGCGGCTGCGCGAGCAGCATCTCGAGCGGACGGACGCCGTCCGTGTCGGGGCTCGAGCGCGTCCGCGCATCGCGGCTGCGCAGTCAGGAGATCCGCGAGAGCGTGCGCGCCTCGCGCGAGGTCACGCGGACTGAGGCTCCATCATCAGGATGAGGCCCGTGACCACGCCGTCGTTCAGCGGCGACAGGGCCATGCAGCTCACCTTGCAGCGGATCGCCTTGCCCCGGCGGTTCACGGCGTCCAGCGTCACCTGCTGACCGTCCTCGCCCTTCAGGGAGGCGAGCAGCATCGGCCGCAGCTGCTCGACAGGCAGACCGATGTCGAGCCCGAGCAGGTGCTGGCCCTCGACGTCCTCCGAGCTCAGCCCCCACAGCTCGCGCGACTGGCCGTTCCAGAGCTGCACGTGCAGCTGCCGGTCGAGCACGACGACCGACAGCCCGATCGTGGTGAGGATCGTCTCGAGGAACGCGTTGACGTCGTTGAGCTCGAAGGTCCGCTGGCGGAGCTCGTCGTTCATCGTCTCGAGCTCCTCGTTCGTCGACTGGAGCTCCTCGTTCATGGTCTCGAGCTCCTCGTTCGTCGACTGGAGCTCCTCGTTGGTCGTCTCGAGCTCCTCGTTCGTCGACTGGAGCTCCTCGTTGGTCGTCTCGAGCTCCTCGACCGTGGACTGGAGCTCCTCGTGCGCCTGGGCCAGATCACGGCGGGAGGCGATCAGGTCGGCCTCGAGCCGGACGACGTCGGTCGCGTCCTGGTAGGTGACGGCGGTCCCCAGCAGCTCGCCCTCGGAGACGATCGGCACCATCCGCACGTCGAGCGTGCGCTCGTGCCCGGCCGGCGACCGCCACTTCACCCCCTCCATCGCGATCGGCTGGCGGTCCTCGGCGATCCGCTCGATCCGCGCGCGGAGCTCGACGGGGCGGTAGGAGAGATCCAGGTCGTGGAAGTCGCGGCCGACGTCCTTGGCGCTCAGCCCGAGCATCCGGCGGGCGCGGTCGTTCACCATCGCGATCGTCCCGTCCCGGGCGATGACCACCTGCGCGCTGCTCGTGAGGTCGTACGCGCTCTCGCGCAGCGTGTCGGCCGGGCCCGCCACCGGCGCGCTGGCGAGATCCGTCGCCATGACGCGGACGCGGTCGCGCATCGTGGGACGGACGACCTTGTGGAAGATCCGCCGCTTGATGTCCGTCGGGCGGAACAGGTCGGCGTGCGTGATGAGCATCTCCGACTTGCCCAGCACGAGCACGCCGTCGTCGTCGAGCGCGAAGTGGAACCGGCGTAGGACGCGCGCCTGCGTCTCGGCGTTGAAGTACATGAGCGTGTTGCGGCAGACGAGCAGGTCGATCCGGGAGATCGGGGCGTCCTGCACGAGGTCGTTGCGACCGAAGATCACCGCACGCCGGAGGTCGCGGCGGAACGTGTAGCGCTGGTCGGAGCGCTCGAAGAAGCGCTCGAGCGCCTCGCGCGGCACGTCCTCGACCGCCCGCGCCGCGTAGGCGCCGTGGCGCGCGGACTCGAGCGCGTCCTCGTCGACGTCCGTCGCGTAGATCTTCACGCGATGCAGGAACGCCGACTCGCCGAGCGCCTTGGCGAAGACCATCGCGACCGTGTAGGCCTCCTCGCCCGACGCGCACCCCGCGCTCCACACGCGGATGGCGGCGTCCGGCGGCCGCGACGCGAGCAGCTGCGGGACGACGTCGCTCGCGAGGTGATCCCAGGTCGCCGCGTCGCGGAAGAAGCCCGTGACGTTGATGAGGATCGTGTCGAAGAGCGTCTCGAACTCCTCAGGGTGGAGCTCGAGGTGATCCACGTAGTCGTCGTAGCTCGTGAGCCCGAGCTCCCCCATGCGCTTCGCGACGCGGCGCTCGATCGTCGAGCGCTTGTAGCCCGTGAAGTCGAAGCCGCGGGTGCGCTTGACGAAGTCGAGCAGGAGGTCGAGCGTCATCTCGCTGCGCTCCGCGGTCATGCCGGATCACCCACTGCGCGCTGCGCCGCGGCGGCGCCATCGCGGACGACGGTGCGGACGAGGTCGGCCTGGCGCTGGGCGTGCTCGGCCTGGTGGGCGAACATCTCCGCGGAGCGGGGTCGTCCGTGCGCCGCGCCGTGCTCGGCGAGGCGTCGCATGAGCGCGGCGCGGTCCTCCAGGCTGCGCAGCGCGGTCCACAGTGCCGCCTCGACCGCGCCGCCCTGCGCCTCGGCGAGGCTGTCGAACGAGTAGAGGTGGCCGACGTGGCAGCGCCATTGCAGGACGCCCTCCGCCCGGCGCTCGGACAGGACGCCCCCGCACTCGGGGCACACGAGGGTGAGGTCGCGCTCCTGCGACGGCGGCCCGACCGTCGGGTCGCTGGCCCGCACGTCGTCGGGAAGCGACGTGCCGTGGACGAGCGCGGTGATCGCGTCCGCGACGAGCGCAGCCGGCGCGACGGCGTCGACGGCGACCTGGGCGATCGCGTTGGTCGGCATGCCGGGGTAGAGCGCGTCCTCCGGGTCCTGGACGACGGCGACGCCTCCCTGGGACTTGATGATCGCGAGGCCGGCCGAGCCGTCGTCCCGGGTTCCGGACAGCACGACGCCCACCACGCCGGGACCGTGCGCGTGCGCGGCGGACCGGAAGAGCGTGTCGATCGAGGGGCGGTGGTTGTTCTCCCGCGGGCCGACCGTCACGCGGGCGACGCCGTCCTCCACGACGAGGTGATGGTCGGGCGTCGCGACGAGGATGTGGCCGGGGCGCAGAGGCTCGCCGTCGGTCGCTGCGCGGCACGGAAGATCGCCCGCCCTGCCGAGGATCCCGGCGAGGGCGCTCGTGCTCGTCGGGGCGATGTGGAGCACGACGCAGATCGCGGCCGGGAGGTCGGCGGGAAGCCGCGCGGCGACGGCCTTGAGCGCCTCGACCCCGCCCGCCGACGCGCCGATCACGACGAGATCTCGCGTTCTGTTCTCCCCGTTGGCGACAGGCTCGCCGTTCACGACCTCCAGACTACGCTCACGCAGTCCGGGTAAGGCTCTGACGTGAGACCTTCGAACCGCCCCGCGGCAGCGTCCACCGCGCCGCAGCCCGCCTCCGAGCGCGCGCGCTTCACGCGCCGGCAGGAGGCGTTGACCATCGCCTGGCTCCGGTCGCTCGGCCGCTCCGCGAGGACGACGAGCACCGTCGAGAAGACCGCACCGACGACCGGGACGGACCGCCGGGACTAGCCCCCGGCGGGGGCCTTCGCCGACCACTCCTTCTTGTGGATGCGCTTCGCCGCCTGGTACTCGGCGAGCGCGTCCGCCGAGTCGACGTCGCCCAGCGTCGGGTGCCACGGCACGAGGTCCTGGGCGGCGGCGACGTCGAAGCGCTTGGCCAGCACCGAGCCCAGCGCCTTGACCTTCATCTCGCCGAACCCGGGGAGCGCCTCGAGGTTCGCGCGCAGCTCGGCGCCGTCGGCGGCGTCGGTCCACACGCGCGCGGCGTCGCCGTCGTAGGTGTCGCGAAGGTACGCCGCGAGGTCGTGCACCCGCTTGGCCATCACGGCGGGGTAGCGGTGGATGGCGGGACGCTCGCGGAAGACCGGCTCGAGGTCCGCATCGGCGACGGTCGCCGCATCCAGCGCGCCCAGACGCTCGCGGATGGCGAGCGGCCCCGAGAACGCCTTCTGGACCGACACCTGCTGGTCGAGCGCGAAGCCGATCAGCAGCGCCATCGGGTCCTGCGCGATGAGCGCGTTGGCGTCATCGGATTCGGTGAAGTGGAGGCGATCGGGCACGTCGCGATCGTACCTGCGCGTGCCCGTTTGACCGAGCCGCCCGGCGGGGACCCAGGGATCATGGCCGTCGACGATCCCGACGTCGCGCACTGCCAGGTCTGCGGAGCCCAGCTCACGACGCAGGAGATGGCGGACGCCCTTGAGTCCGGGCCGCCGCTCTGCGCGGTCCACGCGGCCGAGGAGCTCCCCGAGCTCGACGAGCCGCCGCCGACCGCCTAGCCCGCGGCGATCCGGTCGACGAGCTCGGCCGTCGTCGCGACGCTCGCGAAGAGGTAGCCCATCCGCCCGACCGCGGCGTCGTGCGCCTCCTCGGCGGACAGGCCGCCCATCGGCTGCGAGGCGCAGGCATCTGTGACGAGGCAGACCTTCGTGCCGGTCATGCTCAGCGCGTCGACGGTCGTCTGCACGCAGATCGGCGTCGTGAGCCCGCCGACGACCGCCGTGTCGAACCCGCGCCGCGCCAGCTCCCCGGACAGGTCGCTGGAGAGGACGGCGCTGAACGTCGTCTTCGGGACGAGGACGTCGCCCTCCTCGACCATCCCGTCGTAGAACGCGGCGAGCGGCGAGCCCTCCGACAGCGCCCCGGCGATGCCGGGGACGAAGTCGGTGACGCGGCCCGTGGGCACGCGCTCGGGCGTGTACGTCGTGTGCACGTGGATCACCGTGCCGCCGGCACCGCGCCAGGCGCGGGCGAGCGCGACGAAGTTCGCGACCGCCTCGTCGGCGTGCGGCACCGGCTCGAACCCGTGCCCGAACCCGACCTGGAAGTCGACGCCGACGAGCGCCGCGGACCGTGGGTCGATCGCGTAGGACACCTCGTTCGGTCGTCCC
Source organism: uncultured Solirubrobacterales bacterium (assembly GCA_963757125.1). Lineage (GTDB taxonomy): Bacteria > Actinomycetota > Thermoleophilia > Solirubrobacterales > Solirubrobacteraceae > CAVVSD01. The sequence continues at coordinate 120,779 of CAVWQP010000004.1, forward strand.
ACCGGCTCAGCCATGCGAGCGATCTTACGGGCGCGCGTCACACTGGTGGCGTGCCCGACACACCACCCCTCTGGGTCGACGGCCTGACGCGCAGCTACGGCCGGCTCGTCGGACTCGACAAGCTGGACCTGACGCTCAAGGCGGGCGAGTGCGTCGCGCTCATCGGCGCCAACGGCAGCGGCAAGTCGACCGCCATCCGCACGATGGCCGGTCTGCTCGAGCCGAGCAGCGGCAGCGTGCGGATCTGCGGTCACGATCCCCACACCGAGCCCGACGCCGAGGAGGCTCGCGCGGCGCTCGCGCTCGTCCCCGACACGCCGCTGCTCTACGACGACCTCACGGTCCGCCAGCACCTCGGCCTCGTGGCGCTCGCCCACGGCGTGCTCGACGAGGACACGCCGGCGCGCATCGACGCGCTCATCGACCAGCTCGGCCTCACCGAGCGCGCGGACTTCCTCCCCACCGAGCTCTCGCGCGGGCTGCGGCAGAAGACCGGCCTGGCCTGCGCGCTCATCCGGCCGTCGCGCGTCCTCATGCTCGACGAGCCCGTCGTCGGCCTCGACCCGCCGTCGCAGGCGCTGCTGCGCCAGCTGCTGCTCGACGCCAAGGCCGAGGGGAAGGCGATCCTGCTCACCACGCACCAGATGCGCTTCGCCGACGGCATCGCCGACCGCGCGATCGTGCTGGGCGACGGCAAGGTGCTGGACCGAGGGCGATGGAAGGACGTGCGCGGGCGCGCCGCCGACAGAGGCTGGCTGCCCGACGATGCCTGACGCCGTCGCCTCACGCGCGCGCGTGAGCGATGTCCGCCGCTTCTGGCAGACCGTCCTCGAGCCGCCGAGCCTGCTCCGCCGCCTGGAGCCCGCCTACTACGTCCTCATCACGCTCGTGATCGCCGGCCCGTTCATCTACGGGACGGCGCGCGAGGCGCTCGCCGAGGTCGCCACGCCGCGGGCGCTCGAGACCTGGGGGCCGTCGATCGCGCTCGTCGGGCTGCTGGCGCTCATGCGCTGGGGCGCGGTCCAGGGTCCTGTCATCTTCTCCGTCGCCGACGTCGCCCAGCTGCTCGGGGCGCCGCTGAGCCGGGCCGAGCTCGTCCTGGGCCGCCTCGTGCGCGGGATGCTCGCGGCCGCCGGGGCGGGGGCCGTGGCGGGCGCGCTCGTCGTCGTCGGGTTCGCCGGGCACGATCGCGGGGTGGCGGGCGGCCGCGCCGCCGATCTCATCGTCTCCGCCGCGCTCCTCGCGCTGCTGGGGATCGCGGGCGCGTCGCTCGTGCAGGGCTCCGCGCGCTGGGACCGTGCGACCCGGCTGGCGCGCTGGCCGGTCCTGGCCATCGCGGTCGGCCTCGTGATGCTGGCGTCCTCGGGGCCGACGGGCCGCGACGTGGCGGTGTGGTCCGGCCCGTGGGGCTGGGCGGTCGGCCCGCTCGTGGGCCGCTCCGCGCTCGCGACCGTGCTGCTCGCCGCCGTCACGGCGATCGCCGTCGCCGGCGCCATCGTCCGCCGCGGCGTGGCGTCCACCGAGCGCCACCTCGTCCGCGCGGAGGCGCGCGAGGGCGCCGTCGCCGCCATCTACTCGATGAACGCCCGCTACGTCGGGCGCAGCTTCGCGAGCGTCGGCTCGCGCCCGGGGACGACGGCGGGCAGGACGCTGCGGATGCCGCGCACCCCGCGGCTCGCGATCGCCTGGCGCGACGCCGTCGCCGCGCTCAACGCCCCCGGCCGCCTCGGCGAGGCGCTCGTCCTCGCGACGGCCGGCTGCGCGATCTGCCTCGTGAACGCCGACCACCCCGCCGCCGTCGCCGCGGGCGCGCTCGTCGTCTACCTCGGTGCCTCGCGCCTGCTGGAGCCGCTGCGCGCCGAGACCGACAAGCCCAGCCGCGTCCGCGTCCTGCTGCGCAAGCCCCAGGGCAAGGTCATGGCCGAGCACGCCCTCGTGCCCGGCGCGGTCGTCCTCGCCGGCGCGGTGCTGGCCGTCGCCGGCTGTGCGATCGCCGGCGAGCTGCCCAGCCACGGCGCCACTGCGGCGCTGCTCGCCGTCGTCGCCACGCCGGCGATCACGATGTGCGCAGCGCTGAGCGGGCGCCGCGGCGGCCAGCTGCCGCAGAGCGTCCTGGCCGTCACCTACGGCGACACGACCGGCATGAGCAGCCTCATCCTCGTCGCCTGGGTCGTGGCGTTCCCGGTGCTGGCGATCGCGGTCGACGCCGTGCCCGTGAGCCTCGCCGCCGAGCACGGCACGCAGGTGCTGTTCGGCTGCCTGGCGCTCGTGGGCTCGGTGTCCGCGGTGCTCGCGATCGCGCTCGGATGGGAGCGGCAGCCCGCCTAGGTTGTCGGACCGCCTGACACCCCGAATAGCCTGAATGTGAGATGAGCGTTCGGGCCCTGGAAGCGAGTGAGAAGCGGACACTCGCGATCCTCGGGCTCCCGACGGCGGCCCTGGCGCTCGCGATCACGGTCGTCACGACCTACGTGCCGGTCGCCGCGAGCGAGTTCCTCGACTCGTCGATCGTCATCGGCGGCCTGATCGCCATCGAGGGCGTCCTGGCGCTGTGGCTGCCGCTCGTCGTCGGCAGCTGGTCGGACAGGCTGCACACGTCGATCGGCGGCCGGTTGCCGTTCCTCGTCGCGGCGACGCCGATCGCGTGCGTCAGCCTCGCGGTCACCGGCGTCGTCGACACGCTGCCGCTCATGGCGGTCACGGTGACGGTCTTCTTCGTCGCCTACTTCATCGCGTACGAGCCCTATCGCGCGCTGTACCCCGACCTCATCGACGACGCGATCGCCGCCCGCGCGCAGTCCACGCAGGCGGTCTGGCGCGGCACGGGCACCGGCATCGCGCTCATCGGCGGCGGCCTGCTCGTCGCCTGGGGCACCGAGGCGCCGTTCGCGGGCGCGGCGATCCTCTTCGCGGTCGCGATGGGCGGCTTCCTGTGGGTCGCGCTGCCGCGCGCCCGCCGGCGTGGCAGCCAGTCGCGCAGCTCGGACGCCGAGAGCGTGATGGAGGAGGCGTTCTCGCTCGGCAGCGTCGTGCGCGGCCACCCGGAGATGCGCGCCTACCTCGTCGCCAACGCGCTCTGGGAGGCGTCGCTCGGGGCGCTGAAGACGTTCGTCTTCCTCTTCATCACCGTCGGGCTGGGCCACAGCCAGGCGGCGTCCGCCGGCATCGTCGGCGGCGTCGCGCTGCTCATCCTCCCGGCGGCGGTGGTCAGCGGGAAGCTCGCCGACCGCTACGGCCGCCTGCGCGCGATGGTCTGGGTGCTCCCGCTCTACGGCTTCGGCCAGCTCGTCCCGGCGTTCACCGACTCGATCGCGATCCTCGTCCCGATCATGGTCATCGTGGGCTTCGGCGGCGGCCTCGTGATGACGCTGCCGTACGCGCTGCTGCAGCCGCTCATGCCCCACGGGCGCCACGGGACGCTCACCGGCTTCTACAGCCTCAGCCGCGGGATCGGCACCGCGATCGGGCCGCTGCTGGCCGGGGTCGCGATCGAGGTCCTCCACGGCCCGTTCGGCTCGACGGAGGGCTACGCGGCGATGTGGCTCGTCTGCGGCGGATCGATCCTGCTCAGCATCCCGTTCCTCATGCGCCTGCGGCACCTCGCGGGGCACATCATCGATCCGGACACCGAGCCGGCGCCGGCCACCGCCGCCTAGCCCGTCACGCCCAGGACGAGCTGCGCGGCCTCCAGCGGGACGTCGAGCTGCGGGCAGTGACCGACGCCGTCCAGCTCGACCCAGTCCGCGTGCGGCAGCCACTCGCGGCGGAACCGGGCCGCGGCGGCCGGCCAGGGCAGCAGCCGGTCGGCCGTCCCCCAGACCACGCGGACCGGGCAGTCGATGCGGGCGGCGTCCAGCGTCCAGTCGATCTCGCGCGCGCGGTCGAGCAGATCGGCGCCTCGCGGGCAAGCCGCCACGCCGAGCATGAGGTGGGCGATGAGCTCCGCCGGGATCCCGTCGGGGTCGGCGACGATGAGCTCCGTGGCCCGGCGGCGCCCCTCCGGCGTCGCGGTGATCGCGGCGGCGTGCGGCGCGATCGCCTTCGCCGCGGCCAGCAGGTCGCGCTGCCGCTCCAGCAGCGCGGGCGGGAACGCGCCTCCGTCCCAGCCGCCCGCGGGCGCGAACGCCACGACGGAGCGGGCGCGCCCGCGCGCGGCGAGCTGCAGCGCGACGTGGCCGCCGAGCGAGTTGCCCACGAGATGCGCCGTGTCGATCCCCGCCGCGTCGAGCGCGCGCTCCACGCCGTCGGCCAGCGTGTCGCCCGTGATCGGGCCCTCGATCGGCGGGCCGCCGGCGTGACCGGGGAGCGTGGGCGCCAGCACGTCGTGCCGGCGCTCGAGCGCCGGCAGCACGAGCTCCCAGACCCGCCAGGTGTCCGCGAACCCGTGCAGGCACACGAGCGGCGGCCCGCTGCCGCCGCGGTGGGCCGGCGTGAACGTCACACGGGCGTCGGCTGCGCCGACCGCGGCGACGGCTCGACCGGCACCGTCTCGTCCTCGACGACGCGCCCACCGCGCATGAGCGACGCCGCCGCGGCGATGAGGCAGGCGACGATCGCGAACAGGAACGCCGCGTGCAGCCCGTCCTTGAACGGGCCGGAGATGAGCGTCGGGAAGAACGAGTGCCCGGTCAGCACGGCCTGGTCGTGGGCGGGCAGCGTCGACAGGACGTCGGAGCCGAGCAGGTGCTGGATCGGGTTGTAGCCGAGGAACGCCGCGAACAGGATCGAGACCGGCGGCAGCGCCGCGACCTGCTGCGCGACGTCCGCGGGCACGCCGTGCGCGGTCAGGCCCGCGTTCATGGTCGCCGGGAGCGTCGCCGCCAGCCCGATGATCATGAGCGTGAAGAAGATGCCGATCGAGAGGACCTGCGCGGAGTTCTGGAACGTCTGGTTCATCGCCCCGCCGGCACCGCGGTCGCCCGGTGGGAGGCTGTTCATCACCGCCGCCCGGTTGGGCGACGCGAACATGCCCATCGACGCGCCGATGAGGAACAGGATCGCGCCGAACGCCAGGTAGGAGAAGTTCGTCGGGAGCATGAGCAGCAGGCCGAAGCCGACCGCCGTGAGGAGCATCCCAGCCGTCGCGAACGGGCGCGCGCCGTACCGGTCCGACAGGAAGCCCGACGTCGGGCCGGCGAGGAGCATGCCGACGGTGAGCGGCAACATGTAGATGCCCGCCCACAGCGGCGTCTCCTCGAACGAGTAGCCGTGCTGCGGCAGCCAGATGCCCTGCAGCCAGATGATGAGCATGAACATGAGCCCCCCGCGGGCAACCGCGGAGAGGAACGTCGACAGCGTGCCGAACGTGAACGCGCGGATGCGGAACAACGGCAGGCGGAACATCGGGTACGGCTGGCGGTACTCGACGATCACGAACGTGACGAGGCAGACGACGGCGGCCCCGAGCAGCGCGAGCACCTTCGGGCTCCCCCACCCGATCGCGTGGCCGCCCCATGGGCGGATCCCGTACGTGACCGACGTCATGACCAGGATCAGCGCCAGGGCGAACGTGATGTTCCCCCACCAGTCGATCGGCGCCTTGCGCGGCGTGCTGAGCTCGCGCAGCACGCGGTAGGACCAGATCGTCCCGAAGATCCCGACCGGCACCGAGATGAGGAAGACCAGGCGCCAGTCGATCGGCGCGAGGATGCCGCCGAGGACGAGGCCGATGAAGACGCCGCTGACGCCGACGATGTTGTTGATCCCGAGCGCCATCCCGCGCTGGTTGGCGGGGAACGCGTCGGTGATGATCGCGGCCGCGTTGGCCAGCAGGCACGCGCCGCCGATGCCCTGCACGATCCGGAAGACGATGAGGAACGCGGCGCCGTTGCGCCCGTGCATCCAGTCGATGGCGAGGATGAGCGACGCCACGGTGTAGATGACGAAGCCGAGGTTGTAGATCTTCACCCGGCCGACCATGTCGCCGAGCCGGCCGAGGCTGACGATGAGCACGCTCGTCACGACGAGGTAGCCGAGGATCATCCACAGCAGGTAGAAGGAGTTCGCCGGGATGAGGGGGTCGAGCCCGATGCCGCGGAAGATGTCCGGCATCGCGATGATCGTGATCGAGCCGTCGAGCGTCGCGAGCAGGACGGCGAGGGTCGCGTTGGAGAGCGCGATCCACTTGTAGCGGTCCGGATCCATGGACTTCACGTGGGCAAACTCTACAGGCAAACTGTGCAGTTCACCTGCAGAGGTTCGTCTACACTCAGGCGCGTGAGGACCGAGACGGACACGGCGCTGCTCGCCTACGACCTGCGCGAGACCGTGGGGCGGCTCGTCCGGCGCCTGCGCCGCGAGCCGGGCCCGCCGCTGGGCCAGCACGCCGTCCTCGGGCGGCTCGACCGCGACGGGCCGGCGAGCATCTCGGAGCTCGCGACCGAGAGCCACATGCGCCCCCAGTCGATGGCGCAGACCGTCAAGGACCTCGAGGAGGCGGGCCACGTCCGCCGCCGGGCCGACCCCGCCGACGGACGGCGCTCGTTCGTCGAGCTCACGCCGTCCGGCCGGAAGGTCCTCGAGGAGACCCGCGCCCAGCGCGAGGACTGGCTGACCCGCGCGCTGGACTCCGAGCTCGACGAGAGCGAGCGCGAGCGCCTCCGGGAGGCGCTCAGGCTCCTCACGCGCGTGGCCGACGCCTAGTCGACCGCGATCCGCCGCTCGCTCGCGTCGATCGGGACGTCGTTGATCGAGGCGTAGCGCCTGGCCATGAGGCCGGACGCGTCGAACTCCCAGTTCTCGTTGCCGTAGGACCGCCACCAGCGCCCGTCGGCGTCCCGGCTCTCGTACTCGAAGCGCACCGCGATGCGGTTCTCGCCGAACGCCCACAGCGACTTCCTCAGCCGGTAGTCCTGCTCGCGCGCCCACTTGCGCCGCAGGAACGCGCGGATCTCGTCGCGGCCGTTGATGAACTCGTCGCGGTTGCGCCACTCGGAGTCCTCGGTGTAGGCGAGCGCGACGCGGTCGGGGTCGCGGCTGTTCCATGCGTCCTCGGCGGCCTGGACCTTCGCGGCGGCCGACTCGGCCGTGAACGGTGGGCGGATGTCGGTCGGGCCTGGCATGCCGCTACGCGCCCGCGGTCCGGAACAGGCGCTCCGCCGCGTTGCGCCCGAGCACCTTCTCCTTGGCCTCGTCGCTGACGTCCGGGAGCGCCCGGATCGTCTCCCAGATCGGCGCGTTGTCCCACCCGGGGTAGTTGGAGCCCAGCACGACGTTGTCCTCGCCGATGACGTCGATGAGCAGCTTCAGCGACGCGGGCTCGTGCACCACGGTGTCGAAGTACATCTGGGAGAAGTACTCCGTCGGAGCCCGCTCGAGGCGCTCGCCGGCGAAGCGATCGCCACGTCCGTACACCTCGGCGTGGTAGGCGAGCCTGCCGACCTGGTACGGGATCATCCCGCCGCCGTGCGGGATCATCACCCGCAGGTTCGGGTGACGGTCCAGGGCGCCGCTGAAGATGAGCCCGATGACCGCGACCGACTCGGTGAAGAGGTACCCCCAGGCCCAGTCGATCTGGTGCTTCATGAGCCACTCGCCGCCCGCTGCCTTGAGGTCGAGGTCCTGGCCCAGGGCGACCGGGTGCAGCAGGATCGGCACGTCGAGCCGCTCCGCGGTCGCGAGGAACTCCGCGCACTCCGGATCGGCCAGCGTGCGGCCGTCCCCGATGACGTAGCCGAGCGAGCACGACCTGAGGCCGAGCTCGCGGACGGCGCGCTCCAGCTCGGCCGCAGCGAGATCCAGATCCTGCATCGGCAGCTGCGCCGAGCCCCAGAACCGGTCGGGATGCTCGGCGATGTGGCGCGCCGTCTCGTCGTTGAAGGCCCGCGAGAACTCGTTGTTCACCGCCGCCTCGAGGTGGTAGCTGAAGACCATCGGGCTGGGCTGCAGGACGTGCACGTCGATGCCGTTCTCGTCCATGAACGGGATCTGCTCGTGCAGCCCGTGCCCCCAGAAGCGGTCGGGCGTCCCCGGGACCGAGTACTCGACGTCACCGCTGCGGAAGTACCACGCACCGTCCCGCGTCGTCATCTCGATGCCGTAGGGCTCGACGATGCTGAGCACCGACGCGGGCTGGTAGTGCGTGTGGACGTTGACGACTGGGGGCACGTGACCTCCGCTCCTCGAGAGGTCACGAACCCTAGTCCGCGGCGCTAGCCGACCCGCACCACCGAGTACGCCGTCTCCGGCGTCGGCGGCGTCCCGAACCGCGCGTTCACCGCGTACAGGGCGTGCTCCACGCGCGTGATCGTCGTCGGGACGTCGAAGTCCGGATCGGTCAGCGTCCCGGTCACGCGCCCGGCCGGGGCGGCGGCGGCACGGCAATCGGGACGAACGCGAGCAGCTTCAGGGTCAGCGTGAGGATCCGGCGCGGAGAGAGCAGGGACATGGGAGTTTGGGTGCCCTGACACTGCGCACCGCGGTCACGTCGAATGGGAGATCTGCGAGAAGATCCTGTGCGCCGCGGTCAGAACGCCGCGCCGCGCCGCCGGCTGGCCAGGAAGGCGAGGATCGCGAGGATCGCGATGGCGAACAGGATGGGATGCACGATGGTGCCGCCCGCAATTGCGATGATCAGCAGCACGACCCCGATGATGAGCCACAACATGACTGCTCCTTTGGCTTGGTCCGTCTGGCATCCGGCAGACTGTCCGGCCGCCGCGCGACCCGGAAGCGACGTCGTCGGAGCCGGGACGTCCGCACTCGGACGTCCGGGGTAGGGCGGTCCCGTGTCCACCCGCCCACCCGTCGCGCTCATCGACGAGGACCACGACCTCGAGGCGGTCGTCGCGCCCGAGGACCGCGAGCGCGCCCGGCGCGACGTCCTCGCGCGCGTCGTCCGGCTGTCGCCCGGTGCGTGGGACGTCACGGGCTCGCGTGAGCCCGACCGCCACCATCGCGGCTTCCTCGTCCTCGACGGGCTGCTCACCCGCGAGGTCGAGGTGCTCGGCCGGCGGTGCGTGGAGCTGCTCGGCCCCGGTGACGTGCTGCGCCCGTGGCAGTGGGACCAGGAGGGATCGCACGTCCGCGCCGAGGTGGGCTGGCGCGTGCTCGAGCCGACGGACCTCGCCGTCCTCGACCACGGGCTCGTCGAGCGCATGATGCCCTTCCCGCAGCTCGGCGTGGAGCTCTTCACCCGTGGGGCCCGCCGCGCCCATCACCTCGCCGTCGCGCTCGCGATCGCCCACCACCAGCGCGTGGAGGACCGCCTCGTCCTCACGCTCTGGCACCTCGCCGAGCGCTGGGGACGCGTGAGCCCCGACGGCGTCACCGTCCCGTTGCCGTTGGGCCACCAGCGCCTCGCCGACCTCGTCGGCGCGACCCGCCCGAGCGTCACGACGGCGCTCGGCGAGCTGACGCGCTCGGGAACGCTCTCGCGCCGCGAGGACGGCACCTGGCTGCTGCACGGCGCTCCTCCGAAGGAGCTGCGCCACCACCGTCTGGCCACGGCCGAACTGAGCTAGTCGCCGCACCGATGTCCGCGCGCGGACGTCCGCGCGGCGACCGCCTCGCTCGACCCGCATGCGGGGTCGGGCACACCCTGCCGGTGACACGTATCCGACCGACAGGGGGATCGATGTGATCTGGATCGTGGTTGCGATCGCCGTGGTGCTCGTCCTCGCCGTGCTCGGGGCTATGGCCCTCGGCACACGGCGCTCGAAGCGGCTGCGCGAGGGCTTCGGCCCGGAGTACGACCGCGTGGTGGAGCGCCACGGCGACCAGCGGGCGGCGGAGGCCGACCTGCAGCAGCGCCGCAATCGACGGCGCGGGCTCGACATCCGCCCGTTGGAACCCGAGGCGCGCGACGCGTACGCCGAGCGCTGGACGCAGGCCCAGCGCCGGTTCGTCGACGCGCCTGCGTCCGCCGTGGCCGAGGCCGACGAGCTCGTCGCGGAGGTCATGCGCGAGCGCGGCTATCCGGTCGACGACTTCGGCCAGCGCGCCGAGGACCTCTCCGTGGACCACCCGGAGACGGTCGAGCACTACCGCGAGGCGCACGCCATCTCGATGGCCAGCGCCGCGCAGCACGCGGACACCGAGGACCTGCGGAGCGCGATGGTGCACTACCGCGCGCTCTTCGACGACCTGCTGGAAGACACGAAGCACCTCGAGGAGACGATCTGATGGAGACAGGACACGAGCAGGGCACGAGCACGCGCGACCTCGCCGGCGGCGCGGTCGAGGATCGCGTCCCCGACGACGGCCGCGACGTCGAGACGCCCGTCGGCACGGACGACATCGGCGGCGTCGATGCGGGCGCGGCGCGCCCGGAGCGCCCGGAGCGCCCCGCGCCGAGTCGCGACGACGACGACGACATCGCGCTGCTGCCGCACGACGAGGGCGCCGGCTACCAGTACCGCTGGCAGGAGCTGCAGACCGGCTTCGTGGACGAGCCGCGCCGGACGGTCGAGCAGGCCGACGAGCTCGTCGCGCAGGTCATGCAGCGCCTCGCGGAGAGCTTCGCGTCCGAGCGCGAGCGCCTCGAGGGCCAGTGGGGCCGGGGCGAGGACGTCTCCACGGAGGACCTGCGGGTCGCGCTCCAGCGCTACCGCGCGTTCTTCAACCGGCTGCTCTCGGCCTAGGCGCGCGCGGGCGGCACCGCTGCCAGATGTGGCAGGGTGCCGCCCGATGATCCCGGGCGTCAGCGTCATGTTGCATCCCGATCGCCCCATCGGCGAGACGGCCGACCTGGCCGTCGAGGCCGAGCGCCTGGGCTACGAGGGCGTCTGGGTGTCGGACTCGCAGAGCATCTTCCGTGACGTGTTCGCCGCGCTGACGCTCGTCGCGGAGCGCACGTCGCGCGTCACGATCGGCACCGGCGTCACGAACCCGCTGTCCCGACATCCCGCCGTGATCGCGGGCGCGATCGGGTCGATCGCAGAGCACGCCGGCGGGCGCCCCGTCGTGCTCGGCATCGGGACGGGCGAGACGGCGGTGGAGGACCTGGGCCGCAAGCGGGCCACGATCGCGCGCATGGAGGAGACGGCGCGCGTCATCAGGGCGCTGAACGCGGGCGAGCCCGTGACCCATGCAGGCGCGGAGCTCACGCAGCGCTGGCCCGCCCCGCACGTGCCGATCGTCTTCGCCTCGAGCGGGCCGCGCTCGCTGCGCGCCGCCGGGCGCACGGCCGACGGGGTCTACCTGAAGCTCGGGGTGCATCCCGAGGTGCTGCGCTACGCCCTGGCGAACGTCGCGGCCGGCCGCGCGGAGGCGGGCAGGTCCCTCGACGGCTTCCGGGTCCAGGCGATGATCCCGGTCGCCGTCGACGACGACCCGGCGGTCGCGCGCGACGAGGTCCGCGGGTTCGCCGCGTCGATCGCGCGTGCTGCGGCGCGGGCGATCCCGGCGGAGGACCTGCCGGAGGAGATCGCGGCCCCGATCGCCGAGCTCGAGCGCGTCTCGTCGCAGGCGCGCGCCCGCCAGAGCTACGTGCAGTGGCTGCACAGCCCCGAGTACGCGGCGTTGATCCCCGACACGATCGTCGACCGCTTCGCCATCGCCGGGACCGGCGAGCAGGTCGCCGAGCGGATCGCGGCCCTGGGCGCCGCGGGCATCACGGAGGTGATCCCGCCGCTCACGATGGCGGACGTCCGGCCGACCCTGCGCCGGATCGGCGACCGAGGTCCTGCCGCTGCTGGTCCCCGGTGGCGCGCGCTCGCGGCCGCACGGGCCGGGAGCCAGCGCCACGCGATGACCGCGCCGAGCGCGGCCACCACCGCCACGACGATCGACGCCCGCGACAGCGCGAGCACGAACGCCTCGCGCACCGCGGCGGCGATCTCGGGGTCGAGCCGGACGCCCGCTGCGACGGACTCGCGCGCTGCCGGGGGACGCCGCGCGGGAGCTGGGCCCGGGTGCCGTGATCACCGGCGGCAGCCTGCTCGTCGTCGTCGGGCTGGGACTCGGCTTCGTCGTGCCCGCGATCACGTCGTCGCTGCTGGGCAGCGTCGATTCCTCGCTCAGCGGCGTCGCCTCCGGCACGCTGAACACCGCACGGCAGACCGGAAGCGTGATCGGGGTCGCCCTCTTCGGTGCGCTCGCCTCCTCCGGACTCGTCCACGGCGTGCGCATCGCGATCGCCATCGCGGTGGCTCTGGCGCTCAGCGCCGCGGTGATGGCGCGACCCGTCCGCGCGCCGCAGCCAGCCTGACCCGTAAAACACGAAAACCCCCTGGCGAGAGGGGGTCTCCGTAGTAGCGGGGGCGGGATTCGAACCCGCGACCTTCGGGTTATGAGCCCGACGAGCTACCAGACTGCTCCACCCCGCGACGGACATCCGAATATAGCACCATGCCCCCTCTATGGCACGGATCCTCATCACCCGCCGGCTGCCCGGCGACCCGCATGATCGCCTCACCTCGGAAGGCCACGACGTCGACGTCTGGGCGGGGGATCTGCCGCCCTCCGACGAGGAGTTGCGCGACCGCGCGCGGGGTGCCGAGGGGATCATCACGCTGCTGACCGAGCGCATCGACGCGAACCTCCTGGACGCGCTGCCCGACCTGAAGGTCGTGTCCAACTACGCCGTCGGCAGCGACAACATCGACCTCGACGCCGCCGACGAGCGCGGCGTCGCCGTGGGGGTCACGCCGGACGTGCTCACCGAGGCCACGGCGGACCTCGCGTGGGCGCTCATGCTCAGCGCCGCGCGGGGCATCGTCGCTGCAGCCGCCGATGTCCACGCCGGGCGCTGGCGCACGTGGGAGCCGCAGGGCTGGATCGGGCGCGACGTCCACGGCGCCTCGCTGCTCGTCGTCGGGGCGGGGCGCATCGGGCAGGCGGTCGCCAAGCGCGGCGAGGGCTTCGACATGGACGTCGCGGTCGCCGACGTCGACGACGACCTGCTGGCGATGCTGCCGCAGGCGGACTTCGTCTCGCTGCACGTCCCGCTGACGGAGTCGACGGAGGGGCTCATCGGCGCCGAGCAGCTCGCGGCGATGAAGCCGACGGCGATCCTCGTGAACACGGCGCGGGGCCCGGTCATCGACCGCGACGCACTCGCCCGGGCGCTGCACGACGGCGAGATCGGCGGCGCGGCGCTCGACGTCACCGTCCCCGAGCCGCTGCCGGCCGACGACCCGCTGCTGCAGGCGCCGAACCTCCTCGTCGTCCCGCACATCGGGTCGGCCACCGAGGGCGCGCGCCAGGCGATGACCGACCGCGCCGTGCGCAACCTGCTCGCCGGGATCGCCGGCGAGCCCATCCCCTTCCCCGCCCGCTGACGCCGTGCGCGTGGCCGTCGTCGACGTCGGGACGAACTCGACGCGCCTGCTCGTCGCCGACGTGCGGGACGGGGCTCTGACCGAGGTCGAGCGCGACACGACGGTGACCCGCCTCGGGCAGGGCGTCGACGCGAACGGTCGTCTGGGCGACGAGCCGATCGCCAGGACGCTCGCCGTCGTCGACCGCTATCGGGAGCGCATCGAGGCGCTCGACGCGGACGCGGGGGTGGCCGTGCTGACGAGCGCGGTGCGCGACGCCGACAACGGCGCGGACTTCACCGCCGCGGTCGCCGAGCGCGGCCTGGAGGCGCGCACGATCACCGGCGACGAGGAGTCCGCGCTGACGTTCCGCGGTGCCACGTCGGAGCGCGCGGGCGGCGAGGAGCTCGTCGTCATCGACATCGGCGGCGGCTCCACGGAGCTCGTGACCGGCCACGGGACGGACGTGGACTTCCACGTGTCGATGCAGGCCGGCGTCGTGCGGCTGGGCGAGCGCCACCTGCACGCCGATCCCCCCGACCCCGACGAGGTCGCATCGCTCGTCGAGGACTTCCGCGCGACGCTGTCGGACGCAGCTCCCGGACGAGGTGGCGAGGAGCGTGCAGGCGGCGATCGCGGTCGCGGGCACGCCGACGTCGGCCGCCGCCATCGAGCTGGAGCTCGACCCCTACGACCCGGCGCGGGTGCACGGCCACGTCCTCGAGCTGGCGACGCTCGAGGAGCAGCTCGCGTTCCTGGCCGCGATGTCGCTCGAGCAGCGTCGCGAGGTCACCGGCCTGCACCCCGACCGCGCGCCGACGATCGTCGCGGGCGTGGCGATGCTCATGGAGTGCGTCCGCGCGTTCGGGCTGCAGCGCGTGGAGGTGTCCGAGCACGACATCCTGCGGGGCGCGGCGCTGGCGCGTGCGGAGGGCTGACCGGCATCGGCGAAGCCGATCCCAAACCTAAGCGCGAAGCGCGTGGTCCCTCCCCATTTTTGGGGATTGCATTCCCCGCGGGACCGGCAGAGACTACGTATGCCGAGCGCAGGGACTCGATTCCCGTGCCCGGCACCATAGGTTCGGGCGTAGCCGCATTGTTTCGGCGCCTCCCGCCGTCCGGACCACTGAGAGACGGCCCCGTCGCGGCACGTACCCCTGCCCGTAGTGACGGGGCCAGCTCGGAAGCCGCCCTTGGGCGGCTTCCGGCCGTTCAGGGCCGGTCCGCGATCTCGCGGATCGCGTCGGCCACCGCGTCGGGCGCCTCGAGCGGCACGAAGTGGCCCACGTCGTCGAGGACGCGCAGGTCGACGTCCGCGAAGTCCAGGTCGATCCGGTCCGTCCAGTCGGCGGCGAACAGCGGGTCGCGGGTGCTGCACAGCGCGATGACCGGCAGCGTCAGCGGCGGGTTCTCCGGCACCGCGGGCTGGCTCGTCGCCCCGGCGCCGGCCCGGTACCAGGCGATGCTCGACGTGAAGGCGCCCGGGCGCGCGTACACGCGGGCGAGATCGTCGAGCTGGTCGGGCCGGAGGATGTCGCGATCGCCGGCCCAGTGGTGCCAGAAGTGGCCGAGATACGCGCGCACCGCGTCGAGGTCCCCGTCGAGGAGCTGCTCGGACAGCGGCAGGCGGTGGAAGTGCTGGTACCAGAACTCGCCCTGGGCCTCGCGGCTCGTGGGTCGATGGCCGAAGCTCGGGAACGGCGGCGCGACGACGAGGGACGCGACGCGCTCGGGCGCGCGCCGCGCGAGCGCCTGCGCCACGCGGCTGCCGACGTCGTAGCCGCTCACGATGACCCGCTCGACGCCGAGCTCGTCGAGGAGCCCGAGCACGCTGGAGGCCTGGGCGTCGGCGCTGTAGAACGTGCGCGGGTCGACGTCGTGGCGGTCGGATCCGCCGAAGCCGCGCAGGTCGGGCACGACGACCTGGAAGTCGCCTTCCAGCCGCTCGAGCACCCGGTGCTGATCCCACCAGCAGCCGGGCCAGCCGTGCAGGAGGAGGACGCTCGGGCCGGACCCGCGGCGCACGTAGCGCAGCCGGAAGTCGTCGACCGGCGCCGACCTGCGGAAGTCCCAGGAGACGTCGTCGATCATGCGAGGTTCGACCTCCGCGGGTAGGCGACCGACGGGTCGGTCAGCACGTTGACGAGCGCCGGGCCGCCGGCCGCGAAAGCACGCTCGAGCGCCGGCCGCAGCTCGCCCGGCGTCCGGACGAGCTCCCCGTGGCCGCCGAGCGCCTGGACGACCTGGTCGTAGCGGGTCTCCGGCTGGAGGTCGGCGACGACCGAGTAGCCGTAGATCGCCTCCATCGGGTGCTTCTCCAGTCCCCAGATGCCGTTGTTGCCGACGATCCCGACCACCGGCACGCGATGGCGGACGAGCGTGTCCCACTCCATGCCGCTGAAGCCGAACGCGCCGTCGCCGAGCAGCAGCACGACCTGGCTGCCGGGGCGCCCGAGCGCCGCGCCGAGCGCCTGTCCCGGGCCCGCGCCAAGGCACCCGAAGGGCCCGGGATCGAGCCAGCAGCCGGGCGTGTAGGAGTCGATGACGCGTCCCGCGTAGGAGACGAAGTCCCCGCCGTC
This sequence comes from uncultured Solirubrobacterales bacterium, assembly GCA_963757125.1. Taxonomy (GTDB): domain Bacteria; phylum Actinomycetota; class Thermoleophilia; order Solirubrobacterales; family Solirubrobacteraceae; genus CAVVSD01. Next base: position 136,557 of record CAVWQP010000004.1, read on the forward strand.
GCCGATGACGATCGCGTCGCGGTCGAGGACCTGCGAGAGCTCCGCGTACAGGCGCATCGGGTGCAGCGGGCCGCGGTCGTCGGCGCGCTCGGCGGCCTCGGCGTCGCGGGCCGCGGTCTCCTGCTCGCGCAGCGTCGCGACCCAGCGTTCGGTCACCGACGGGTCGGGGGTGATGTAGGTGCGCAGCGCGCGCAGCGTCGACGGCAGCGCCCCGTACAGCTCCGCGGCGGGCGGCCGGGGATGGTCGCGCTCGGGCTCCGCGCGATCGATGACGACGATCTCCGTGTCCTCGCCGAACGCACCGCCGAAGCCGAGCCGGAAGTCCATCGGGACGCCGACGACGAGCGCGACGTCGGCGCCCTTCAGCGCGGCCGACCGCACGCGCGAGAAGGCGAGCCGGTGGTCGGCGGGCACGCACCCGCGCGCGAGGCCGTTGAGGAACACGGGGATCCCGAGCGCCTCGACGAGCTCCAGCAGCGCGACCTCGCCGTGACCCCACCACAGGTCGCTGCCCGCCATGACGACGGGCCGCTCGGCCTCGGACAGCAGCGTGAGCGCGCGCGCCAGCCCGTCGGGGTCGGGCTCGCCGCCGCCCTCGCCGCTCGGCAGGACGGCCGGCTCGCCGTCGTCCGGGCCGTCGGAGAACACGTGGTCGAGCGGGAAGTCGACGAACGCCGGCCCACCCGGCGCGCGCAGTGAGGCGGCGAGCGCCTCGTCGATGAGCGCCGGGATCTCCCCCGCCGACTCGGCCGTGGCGGCGAACCGCGACAGCGGCCGCACGAACGGCAGGTGATCGATCTCCTGCAGCGAGCCCTGCCCCCAGCGCCACGCGGGCGCGCGGCCGCCGAGCACGACCATCGGCGAGTGGCTCTGCAGCGCCGACCCCATGGCGCTCATCCCGTTGGTGACGCCCGGCCCGGCGGTCAGCGCCGCCACGCCGGGCCGGCGCGTGACCTTCGCCCAGCCCTCGGCCGCGAACGCCGCGGTCGCCTCGTGGCGCGTGTCGACGAGCGCGATGCCCTCGGTGCGACAGCCGTCGTAGATCGAGAAGAGGTGCCCGCCCGAGAGCGTGAAGACGGTGTCGACGCCCTGCGCGCGCAGCCGGCGCGCGGCGAGCAGGCCGCCGTGGGCGGTCGCGATCCCCTCCTCGGAGGCCATCAGCCCGCTTGTCTCCGCGGGGAGCTCTCGCCGTCGACGCGCTCCACCATCCGGGGCGCGAGGCGCGGGAGGTCCACGAGCGCGTGCAGCTGCACGCGGTCGCGCTTGCCCTGGAGCTCCACGGTGCCGCGCGGCAGCACGCCCTTCGGCTGATCGAGGAGCCGGCGCGTCGCCTCGGTGATGAGGACGTCGTCGCCGGTCTCGCGCGTGACGCGCTCGACGCGCGCCGCGGTGTTCACGACGTCGCCGACGACGGTGAACTCCAGGCGCCCGCCGCCGCCGATGGTGCCCGCGACGACCGGACCCGAGTTCACGCCGATGCCGATCATGAGCGAGTCCCCGAAGCGCTCGCGCACGACGGAGGCGATCTCGCGCGCGGCCGCGACGCCCCACTCGGCATGCCCGATGAGCGGCTCCGGCGCGCCGAACACGGCCAGCAGCCCGTCGCCGATGTACTTGTCGACGTGGCCGCCGTGGTGCTCGAGCACGGGCACGACGCAGTCGAACAGCTCGTTGAGCCGCGCGACGACCTCGTGCGGCGAGGAGTTCTCGGCGAAGCCGGTGAAGTCGCGCATGTCGAGGAAGAGGATCGTGACCTCGACCTCCTCCCCCGCGAGCACAGCGCCCTCGGCCAGGACGCGGTCCGCCAGCTCCGGATCGACGTAGCTCCCGAACGCGTCGTGGAGCTTCTCGCGCTCCTGCAGGCCGGCGACCATCTGGTTGAACAGCCCGGCCATGACGCCGGTCTCGTCGGCGCTCACCACGGGCACGCGCGCCCGGAGGTCGCCCTGGGTGACGCGCTCGGTCGCGCGGCGCAGGTCCGAGAGCGGGCCGAGCACCGAGCGCGACAGCAGCACGGTCAGCTCGAGCGAGAGCGTGAACGCCACCGCGACGGCCACCGCGACGTCGACCCCGAGGTCGCTCAGCCGTGCCCCGGGTCCGGCGGACAGCGCGGCGACGACCACGCCGGTGATGACGTTGATCAGCGGCAGCGCGAGGAGCAGGCGCCAGCGCAGCGTGATGACCGGGACGCCGTCGGCGACGATCCCGCCGGGCACACTGAGCGACAGGTCGGCGAGGACCGGCCGCATCGCCTGCTCGAGGGCGAAGAAGCGCAGGAACGTTCCGTAGACGAGCACGAGCGACGCGCCCGCGAGCAGGATCGGCAGCGAGTACCAGGGAAGATCGAGGTACAGGACGATGAACAGCGAGATCGGGACGATGTTCCCGAGGATCGTCAGCGGCCGCCGGTAGCTCACGAAGGCGATCGGCAGCCCGACGAGCGCTCGCCACGCGGCCTGCGCCGCCGCAGGGGTCCGCGCGCCCGACAGCCACGCCGCCGCCGGTCGCGCGAGGCGCAGCGCATACGGAGCGGCGATCGCGATCTCGATCGCGGCCAGCGTCTCGCCGACGAGCACGATCGTCCAGAACTCCTTCGTGCTCATCGGCTGGTACAGCGTCAGCAGCCAGAGCCCGGCGAGGGCGACGATCGCCGACAGCGGGAACACCGCGGCGATGGCCCAGCGCGGATAGCGCGGGCCGAGCCGCCGGTAGAGGGCCTGCAGGAGTCGCGTCATCGCCGACGTCGATCGTGACACGCCGCCGGGCGAGGTGCCAGGCGGCGTGCCGCGGCCTACCCGGCTCTCGGCACCGACCTGCGGACCGGCGTCGTGACGGCCTGCGCGGCGGCCGCGGCCTCGTTCAGGCGGTCCTCGCCGCTGAAGACGAGCCGCCCGACGCGGATCGCGGGGAGGACATCGGCGCCGCCGGCGAGGAGCCGGAGCGCGTCGTCGACCATCGCGCCGTCGCGCGTCTCGTCCGTCGCGGCCTCGAACGCGTCGGCCAGCGGCAGGTTCGCCGCGGCGGCCGCCTCGGCCAGGACCTCGGGGTCGTCGAGCTCGAAGCCGCCGCAGAACGCGAGTCGGCTCGCCGCCAGGACGAAGGCACCCCCGCGCCCGCGCTCGCACGCGAGCGACGCGACGCGCATGGCCGCGCGAGCGTTCGAGGTGCCCTCGGGCCACACGAGCGGCAGCCGGAGCACGGATGCCCGCTGGGAGGCCGCGAGCTCGTCGCGCTCGCGCGCGGCGGCGTCGGCGATCGGATCGCCGCCGTGGAGCGCGTCGCGCAGCGCGGGACGCCAGTCGAGATGCGGGAAGAGGCTGTTGACCCGCTCCGCGGCCAGATAGGTCGCGGGGGACACCAGATCGAAGTACAGCGTCGCACGTGCGCGCGCCCGCACGGGCCGGCTCCCGTGGTGCCGGCGGCGGCGTCCTGCATCCAGCGCGATGACCTCGCCCATGCTGCTCCTGGTTCTCGTTCGTTCCATTCGGGGTTCCGGCACGTCCTTGGAGTGGAACCCCTCGGCCACACAACGCAGCGGATCGAGAGAACTTGCGCGCAAGTGCGAAAGTCTGGATGCACGCGAATTTCGAACTGCAGATTCGTTGGAGGTTTTTGCCCCGCTTTCGGGAAGGAAACGCACCTCTTTCGTCGTACAGGTGTCCAATCGCCGAACCGGCATGGAGCGATACCGAAGTGCTGGGTAAGGTCGCCACCTAAAGCCGCTGCAACGACCGTTCTCCAGGAGGCCTGTATCCCCACCGTCCCTCCCCCCAAGCGTCACCCGTACAACCAGTGGGCCCCCGACGCACGGGCGCTGGACCTGGTGGGAGACAAGTGGACCCTCCTGATCATCCGCGATCTGGTGGCAGGTCCCCGCCGGTTCGTCGAGCTCCAGCGCGTGCTCCCGGGCATCTCGACCGAGCAGCTCCGCTCCCGGCTGAACCGCATGGTCGCCGACGGCCTGCTCACCCGCCAGCGGTACCGCGAGGTCCCGCCGCGCGTGGACTACGAGCTCACCGAGCGGGCCCGCGGCCTGCTCCCCGTCATCGGCGCGCTCGCCGCGTGGGGGTTCGAGTGGGCGTGGGGCCCGCCGAACGACGACGAGGCGATCGACATCGGCGCGATCTTCCGCTCCATCCCTGGTCTCATCCGCCCCGCAGGCGACACGCGCGGGCTCGTCGAGCTGGTCGTGATGAACGCCGACGGCGAGCCGCAGCACTACGCGATGCGCATCTCGCGTGGATCGATCAACATCTCCGAGCGTCCGGCACCCGAGGCCGACGCCTCCGTGTCCGGGAGCCAGCGCGACTGGATCGACGCGCTGGGTCCGGCAGCGGACGACGAGGCGCTGCACGTCAGCGGGGACCAGCGGCTTGCCCGCGTGGTGCTCGACGGCGTGATGGCCTCGTCGTTTCGCGACGCCCGCGTTGCCTGAGGGCTAGCGTCCTGGGGGCCGGGTAGCCTCGTCGCCCGGTCTGGGCGATCCCGTGCGCGACGCAACCTTCCTCGCGCACATGGGTTTGAGCCCGTGGTCTTCCCCCGACGAAAGGACCGATTCTCCGTGCCACGCCGTCGTACGACGCTCGCCGTCCTCGCCGCCCTTGCGGCCGCGCTCGTCGCCACACTCAGCCTTCCAGCGATCGGCAACGCCCAGAGCAAGACGAACGTTGTCGTGGGCATGGGTGATCAGCACCTCGGGATCTTCAGCGATCCCAACTACCAGGCTCTCGGCGTCAAGCGGGTGCGGTACTTCATCCGCTGGGACGCGATCCGCAACCCCGCCGCCCTCTCCGCCGCCGACCAGTACGTCTTCGCCGCGAAGGCCGCGGGCGCGAAGGTCCTGATGCACATCTCGACGAACGACCTTCGGCCCGGGAAGGCGAAGCTGCCCACGGTCGCGCAGTACAAGCGCGACGTCGGGGCCCTCGTCAAGCGCTACAAGCCGCTCGGCGTGACGGAGTGGGGCACCTGGAACGAGGCGAACCACACGACGCAGCCGACGTTCCGCAGCCCCCGCCGCGCCGCGCAGTTCTACGTGGCCATGAAGGGCTTCTGCAGCGGTTGCACGATCGTCGGCCTCGACGTCCTGGACCAGCGCTCGACGCGGGTCCCGAGCATCGACTTCCGCAACTACATCAGCGCGTTCTTCCGCGCGGCGGGGTCCGCCGGCCGGACGATGACGGTCGTGGGCATCCACAACTACTCCGAGGTCAACCGCCGCTACACGAAGAACACGCGCGACATCATCTCGACGGTGCGCAAGTACAACCGTCGCGCGAACTTCTGGTACACGGAGACCGGCGGCGTCGCCGAGTTCTCCACCGCGTTCCCGTGCAACGTCAACCGCCAGGCGAACAGGACGCAGTACATGTTCGACCTCGCGAAGCGGTTCAAGAGCTACGTGAAGCGCGTCTACAACTACAACTACTACGGCACGGACTGCTCGACCCGCTTCGACGCAGGCCTGGTCAACGCGAACGGCACGCCGCGCCCCGCGTACAACGTCTACAAGGCGAACCTGGCGAAGTTCAAGCAGTAGCGCCGGCTCCGCCGCAGTGACCACGGGCCGGCCCCTCGGGGCCGGCCCGTCGCAGTACCCGGGGAGGGACTCGAACCCCCATGCCCTCGCGGGCAGCCGGGTTTAAGCCGGCCGCGTCTGACCAGTTCCGCCACCCGGGCCCAGCCGGATCGTAGGTCAGTAGCCTGAGCCCAGGGGCGTTTTCGCAACTTCGCGGCCCCTCCTGGGTTCCAGACAGGTCGGCGCACGATGCGCCGCCAGCACCCATCTCCGTGGAAGCCTCAGCCCAAACGACACACGCTGCGCTCGGCCTGCGCACGCCGGCACCGATGCTGCGCCTGCAGTCCGACGAGCGCCTCGTCGCCCTCGTGCGGCGCGGGCACCACGGCGCGTTCGAGGCGCTCGTCTCCCGCTACCAGTCGCGGCTGCTCGCCTTCTGCCGGCACATGCTCGGCTCACGGGAGGACGCGGAGGACGTGCTCCAGGAGGTCTTCGCCGCCTCCTACAACGCGATGCTCGCCGACGACCGGCCGATCAACGTGCGGCCGTGGCTGTACCGCATCGCGCGCAACCGGTCGCTGAACCACCTGCGCCGCACCCAGGCCATCGGGGTCGACTCGATGGACATCCACCTGTCGGAGAACGGCGCGACGACCGCCGACAAGGTCCACCGCCGCGAGGACTTCCGCCAGCTCATCGGCGACGTCCAGCAGCTCGCCGAGACACAGCGCACCGCGCTCCTGCTGCGCGAGATCGACGCGCTCTCCTACGAGCAGATCGCCGAGGCGATGGAGACGACCGTCCCGTCGGTGAAGTCGCTCCTCGTCCGGGCCCGCGTCTCGCTGGCCGAGGCCGCCGAGGCGCGCAAGCTCACGTGCGAGGAGGTCCGCGACGAGCTCGGGGAGGTCGCCGAGGGCCTGCGCCGCACCTCACCGCCCGTCCGCCGCCACCTGCGCACCTGCGACCGCTGCGCCGCCTTCCGCAAGCAGCTGCGGTCGACGAACCGCGCGCTCGCCCTCGTCTTCCCGGTCGCGCCGCTCCTCCTCTTCAAGAAGGGGCTGCTCGCCCAGCTCGGCATGACCGCGTCCGCCGGTGCCGGCACCGCCGCCACGGGCGTCGCCGCCTCCGCCTCCGCCGCGGGCGGCGCGAGCATGATGAGCGCCGGCATCTCGACCATCGCGACGAAGGCGGCCGCCAGCGTCGCCGCCGCCGCGATCGTGACCGCCGGAGCCGTCGAGGTCGATCACGTCCGTCACGCCAAGGCCGACCCCGCGCCGATCGTCGCCGCCGCCGTCGCGCCGCGCACGCCCGCAGCCGCGCCGCCGAAGGTCGTGACCCCCGCGCCGGAGCCCGTCGTCGTCGCGTCGTCCCGCCAGCCCGCCGAGGAGCCGAAGGCCGGCGCCGCGGGCGAGAAGAAGGACGGCGACAAGCCCGCCGCGGGCGACACGCCCGAGGCCGCGCCGCCCGCGGGCGGCGCCCCGGCCCCCGCCGACGACACCACCGTCGCGCTCGCGCCGACCCAGCAGGGCGCCGACTCCGTGACGCTGCCCGGCCAGCCGACACCGCCGCCGCCCGGCGCGGGCGGCATGCCCGGTCCGGCCGAGGTCGCCCCCGCGACGCCGCCCGTCGCGACGCCTGCCGCGCCCGCGGTGCCCGTCACGGCGGAGACGCCGCCGGTCGTCGCCGACCCGGCCGCCACCACGCCCGCCGCGCCCGAGGTCCCGGTCGACCCCACGACGCCGGCCGACCCGCCCGCCGCCACCGCTCCTGCGCCCGACCCTGCAGGGGACGCGACCGGCCCCGAGACCCCGGCGCCCGCCGCGGTCCAGCCGCCGGCGCCGGACCCGGTCGCCGTGCCGGCGACGCCCGCGCCCGTCGCGCCCTAGCCCGCGAGGACGTCGCGGACGCTGCGGGGCGGTCGCCCGGTGAGGGTCTCGACGGCGTCGCTGACCTCCGCGAACCAGCCCTCGCGGATCGCGCGGCCGAAGGAGGCGACGAACCGCGCGCCGAAGGCCGCATGCCCGTCGTCGGAGTCCCCGACCATGCCTGCGACGAGCGCGTCGTCGTCGACGGCCACCGGCTCGACCGGCCGGCCGGCGAGGTCCGCGTAGATGCCCGCGAGATCGTCCGCCGAGAGGCTCTCGGGTCCGGTGACGTCGTAGGCCCGGCCCTCGTGCCCGTCACCGGCCAGCACCGCTGCCGCGGCGGCCGCGCAGTCCAGGCGCGAGACGTACGCGGCCCGTCCGTCGCCGCGGTTGTGCACCAGGCGACCGCTCGCGGCCGCCTCGCGCAGCTCCATCTCCTGGAACTCGGAGTACAGCTCGTTGCGCAGGACCGTCCAGGCGCAGCCTGCGGCGCGCAGGTCCGCCTCGGTCTGACGGTGCGTCTCAACGACCGCCGCGGGGTTCCCCGGCTCCGGGGAGACGACCGACGTGTAGATCACGTGCCCGATCCCGGCCTGCACCGCCGCGTCGATCGCGGCCCGGTGCTGGGCGACACGCCGGTCCAGAGCGTCGGTGCTGATGAGCAGGAGGCGCCGCCCGCCCGCCAGGGCCGCCGGCAGCGAGGCGGGATCGTCGAAGTCGGCGAACCGGACGTCCGCGCCGCGCGCCGCCAGATCGGAGAGCCCGTCGGGCGTGCGTGACAGCAGCCGCACCTCGGCGGGCGCCGTCCGGATCAGCAGCTCCTCGGCGACGCCCCGGCCGAGATGACCGGAGGCGCCGGCGACGATCAGCACTAGGAGCCCCAGCCCTCCGGGGGCGTCTTGTGCTCCGGCGCGAAGTGCCAGTACTCGCGCAGCTCGCGGCAGCGGCCGTCGCCGGCGAACAGGAGCGTCATGGACCCGGCGAGGGTGACCGGCGTCCCGCCGTTCGTCATCCGGACCCACCACTCGACCGCCGCGCGATCGCCGTCGACCACCGGCGTGCCCCAGTCCATCTGGATGTCGGACTGGGTCTCGGTCACCCGCGTCCAGTAGTCGTGCACGCCCGCCGCGCCAGGGAACGCGTCCGCGTAGGGCTCCTCGCGGTACTTCGAGTCCTCCGTGAACAGCGCCGCTGCTGCATCCGGGTCACGATCGACCCAAGACTGGCGGTAGCCATCCAGCCACTTCTGCACCTCTTGGACGCCCATGGACGACTCCTCAGGTTCTCCCCACGTGACCCGGAAAAATCGAAAATATCCAGAGTCGTCGACGGGTGTCAACTCACGCGACGCGATCCCCGGGGACGCTGCCCTCGTCCGGCTCGAGCAGGAGGACTGGGTGATCGTCGCTCACCGCGCCGAGCACGAGGACCTCGGAGCGCACCGGGCCGATCTGGCGCGGCGGGAAGTTCACGACCCCGACGACGAGCCGGCCCTCGAGCTGCTCGCGCGTGTAGTTCGTGATCTGCGCACTCGAACGCTTCTCCCCGATCTCGGGGCCGAAGTCGATCCGCAGCTTCCAGGCGGGCCGGCGGGCCTCCGGGAAGTCCTCGACGGCGACGATGCGCCCGACGCGCATGTCGACCGCCAGGAAGTCGTCGAACGTGATCTCAGACTCCATAGGCGCTACCTCCTACCCCGCGAGTGCGTCGCTCTGCGACGCACTCGCAACCGAAGACGAAGTCTTCGCCGTCACCGGCCACCCACTCGCTCCGTGCCGAAGCGCAGGCTGCGCAGCGGCTGCTTCAGCGCTCCCGTGCCGCCCGTGCGATCGGCGTTCGGCGTGCCCGCCGCCCGCGTCGTCCGCAGCTGGACGAGGATCGCGTCGCGCGAGCCCGGCTTCGGGTCGACGAGCCAGATGTCGCGCGCGTAGATGGTCCGGCCGTCGCGACGCTCGCGCCAGGTCACCTGGTAGCCCGTGGAGTCGTTCACGCGCGTGCGGCCCTCGGGCGGGTTGGAGGGCACGAAGCCGGGCGCCGTCGCGCGCAGCTCGCGCAGTCGGTTGGCGCCGAGGACCGCCAGGACGCCGCCCGGCGCCCCCCGGTACGGGGGCAGCGTGACGGAGCTGACGGTGTAGCTGTCGAGGAACAGGTTCCCGCGGCGGCCCTCGAGGGTCAGCAGCGTGCCCTTCGGATCGACGCGGTGCAGACGCGACGGGTCCCACGCGAGGTTGAAGGTCCGCTCGCCGCGGATGACGGCGTGGGTCTCCGGCGCGGCCGCCCCGCCCGTGCCGAGCCACAGGCCCACCGCGAGCACGACCGCGATCCCCGCCCAGGTCGCGATCCGCGCCCAGCGCGGGACGCGACGCAGCAGCTCGGGGAGCGTCGGGCCGTACTCGTCCTGGACGAGGGCGCTCACGGTGTCTCCGCCTGGATGCGCAGGAGCGCCTCCTGGTTGCCGTCGATGAGGATCGGCAGCTCGGTGGGGGCGCGGCCGGGCAGGGTCAGCGTGGTCGTGCGGCCGGCCGGCAGCGGGGCGCCGCGGTCGCCGACCTCGAGCCGGTGGGCGGTGCTGTCCTGGTTGACGACGACGACGGCCACGCCGAGGAACGCCGGCACCTGCGCGCCGTTCGGCGACAGGGAGCCGCCGGAGCCCAGCGTGAACCGCGCGGTGACCTGGATGCCCTCCTCGTCCCCTGCTCCGCCGGGTGCCTCCTCGGGCGCGGTCGGCGTCGGCGCGGGAGCCGTCGCGGTCTGCGTGGCGGGCGCGGGGGCGGGGACGTGCTCCGTGATCGTGACGGGGATCTCGGCGGGCGCCGTCGCGGTGGCCGTGTCCGCCGTCGTCGTCTCCGGCTGCCCGACGCGACCCTGCGGCGGGTCGTCGTCGTTGCTGCCGCAGCCGGCCAGCACGAGCGCCGCCACGACGAGGATGGCGGACAGGGACCGCACTGGAACGGCGGCGATCACTCGCCGATGGAGAACATCGCCTCGAGGTCGTGTCTCGAGAACACCTCGAAGGCGACCATCGTCTGCGTCCGGGCGACGCCCGTCAGCGCGCCCATCCCGCCGGTCACCACCTCGCGCAGGTCCTCGTGGCGCTTCACGTGGACGACGGCGACGAAGTCCCACTCGCCCGTGACCGAGTAGACGCCTCCGACGCCGTCGATGTCGGCCAGCTCCTGGCCGAGCGTCGCCATGGCGGAACGCTCGGCCTCCACGAGGACGATCGCATGGGTCACGTGCTGTGCGTCTCCCCCGGCTCGAGGATCACGACCTGGGAATCGGTCGAGCTCTCGACGTCGGTCTTGAACGCCCCTTCGTCGGTCGCGACGGGCGGGAACGTGTTGAAGTGGGCGGGGATCACGAGCTTGGCCCCGATGAGCTTCGCGGCCTCGACGGCGTCGTGGCGGTCCATCGTGAAGTGCCCGCCGATCGGGATGATCGCGACGTCGATCGGCGACCGCTTGCCCGGCAGGGCGAGGTCGCTGAAGAGCGCCGAGTCCCCCACGAAGTAGAAGGTCGTCCCGCCGAAGTTGACGACGAGCCCGGCCGGCGGGTGGACGGTGCCGTTCGGGGAGGTGCCGCTGTGCCATGCGGGGACGACGCGGACCCAGCCCCAGTCGAAGTCGATCGTCCCGCCCATGTTGGGGTTGTGGACGGTGTGCTCGTCGCCGAGGATCCCGGCGATCTCGCCGGCCAGCTCGGTGATCGCCAGGACGGGGGCGCCCGTGCGCTTGGCGATGTCGATCGTGTCGCCGTAGTGGTCCGGATGGCCGTGCGTGAGCAGGACGGCGTCCGCGCTCAGGTCACCGGCGTCGGCCGCCGCCTTGGGGTTGCCGGTCAGCCACGGGTCGACCAGGACCGTCGTGCCGCCGTCCGTCAGCTCCCACGAGGCGTGGCCAAGGAAGCGGATGCTCGCCATGTCATGTCTCCTCTTCGTCTGTTGAACCCGATCGGGCCTCCAGCTCGCGTGCGAGCTCGAACCCGACCGTCACGCCGACCAGCATGCCCAGGCGCGCCTCCTCCGCAACCAGCACGCGGAAGACGCGGAGCCGCTCGTCGGGATCCTCCTCCCCGGCGGCCTTCGTGATCTGACCCTGGTGCGCGTCCTCGAACCAGCCGCCCTCCTCGAGGGCCTGGTTGACGACGCGCTGCAGCGCCGGCGCGGCGTGCGTGACCACCTCCTGCGCATGGCGCAGGCGGTCGGGGTCGGTGAGCGCCTCGACGGCGGCGTCGACCTCCTCGGCGGTGTACTCCCTCCGCTCGGTCACGGGCGCCAGGCTAGTCCTTGAGACGCCTACCGGGGTTTGACGGCCGCGAGCAGCAACCCGCAGAGGGCGCCGATCACCAGGCCGAGCCCGGCGACGAGCATGCTCGAGTCGACCGCGAGCGGGATGAGCACGAGGACGACGCCCAGGACGGCGGCGCCCAGGAGGTCGGCCTCGTCGTGATGGCCCTTGCGGCGCCCGAGCAGGATCGGGACGGCCCAGGCCGCGAGCAGGCCGAGCGCGGCGCCGTAGGTGCCGAAGTACGACTCGTCGGGCACGAGCGCTTCGGACGCCGCGACGCCGCCGATGCCGCACAGGGCGAAGACGAGCAGCACGACCAGCGGGCCGTGACGGCGCTCGAGCAGGCCGCCGAAGACCGCGACCCCCACGACCGACGCGAACTGCGCCCACCCGTTCTCGTTGAGGAACGGCGCGGTGACGAACCGCCACGGGTCGCCGTCGAGCGCCGTGAGCGTGACGTCCGAGTCGGCGATGAACGCCAGCGCGATGTACATCCCGAAGGTCAGCGCGACGAGCAGGATCGTCGCCCACGGCCGCGCGCTCGGGTCGCGCTCGATGCGGATGCCGGGGATCTCGTTCGGCCGCAGGCGGCTCAGGCGCGGCGACGAGGGCGCTCCGTCCTTCTTCCTGCCCAGCCGACGACGCGGCGTGCGAGGTGGTTTCGGCACGCCCCCTTCGCGCTCGATCTTCGGAGCCCGCTTGCGCAGCCGTGTCCCGCAATAGGGGCATTCGGTGACGTAGGGGCTGACCTCCGACCCGCAGCTCTTGCAGACGACGAAGAGGTCAGGGTGGGACATTCCACATCCATCTTAGGGGTCACCGGAACCCGGTTCGGCGGGTTCTTCCGCCAAGACGTCAGTGGGAGACCGTCGCCTCGACGATCTCGCGCATCAGCTCGGTGAAATCGCGGTTCGCCTCGTACACCACGAGCTGGCGTTCCGCGCCGTTTCCGCGCTCGATCAGGTCGATGACGCCGTCGAGGTCGGCGGCCGATCCGAGGTCCTCCGCGTGACCGCGCAGACGGTCCACGAGCCGGCGCGCGAGGGTCTTCGTCGCCACCCGCTCGTTCGACGGGAGATCGACGAGCTCGCCGTCGAGTCCGTGCCGCGCGGCGAGCCACTTGTTCTCGTCGAGCATCTGCCACGGGTAGTCGCCGAAGTGCCCGCCCGACGCGTAGTGCTCGCACAGCTCGCGCACCATCGCCTGGATGAGCGCGGCCAGCCCGAGCGTGTGCTCCACGCGCGTCTGCGAGTCGCACACGCGGATCTCCACCGTCCCGAACCGCGGATGGGGCCGCACGTCGTACCAGAGGTACGTGTAGTCCTCCATGACGCCGCTGGAGACCATGAACTCGATCTGCGCGCTGTAGTCGTCCCAGTCGCGGTAGGCGGGCGGGATGCCCACGCGGGGGAACGCCCGGAAGATCGGCGTGCGCGTCGACATGAGGCCCGAGGCGTCCGACCGCCAGAACGGCGAGTTCGCGCTCAGGGCGAGCAGCACGGGCAGATGGACGCGCATCCCGTTGGCGACGTGGACGGCCTTGTCGGCGTCGTCGACGCCGATGTGGACGTGCATCCCGAAGATGAGCTCCTGGCGTGCGACGAAACGCAGCGCGGAGATGAGGTCGCGGTAGCGCGTGCGCCCGACGATCCGCTGCTGCTCCCACAGCGCGAACGGATGGGTCCCGGCCGACCCGATGGTCAGACCGTGGCCCCTGGCCTTCTCGCACACGTTGCGACGCAACGCCCGCAGCTGCTCGCCCGCCTCGGCCGTGTTGGCGCACGGGTGCGTCGAGACCTCGAGCACCGACTCCATGAGCTCGGGCTTGATCTCGCCGTCGGGAACGTCATCCAGCAGGCGCTCGATCGCGTTCACGAGGTCGTACGTCTCCCCGTTGACGATCATGAGCTCCTCCTCGATGCCGAGCGTGTAGCTGGGCCCGTTGAAGTGGTGCTCCATCTTGGCTGCGGGAGGCTACCTAGACTGTCGGGTACGCGAATGCGAACGGGCGACGACCCACGAGGGGGAGACTTCACATGGCCACGGCAGAGCTGACGACCTCACGTCTGGAGGAGCTGCTCGGCGACGATGCGGCGGACCTGCTCCAGCACGAGAGCACGACCGTTCCACGGTCGCTGCTGCATCTGCCCGGGCCCGACTGGGTGGACCGCCTCTTCGTGGACTCCGACCGCAGCAGCAACGTGCTGCGCAACCTGTCGTGGCTCGTGAACTCCGGGCGCCTGGCCGGCACCGGCTACGTGTCGATCCTCCCGGTCGACCAGGGCATCGAGCACTCCGCCGGCGCGAGCTTCGCGCCGAACCCGGCGTACTTCGACCCCGAGAACCTCATGCGCCTCGCCGTCGAGGGCGGCTGCAACGCGTTCGCCTCGACGTTCGGCGTGCTCGGCTCGATCAGCCGCAGGTGGGCGCACAAGTTCCCCTTGATCGTGAAGCTCAACCACAACGAGCTGCTCACGTACCCCAACGAGTACGACCAGGTGCAGTTCGGAAGTGTCCAGCGGGCGTGGGACATGGGCGCCGCCGGCGTCGGCGCGACGATCTACTTCGGCTCCGACCACAGCCGCCGGCAGATCGTGGAGGTGGCCGAGCTGTTCGAGGAGGCCCACCAGCTCGGGATGTTCACCGTGCTGTGGTGCTACCTGCGCAGCCCGGGGTTCGTCGTGGACGGCACCGACTACCACCTGTCCGCCGACCTCAGCGGCCAGGCCAACCACCTCGGCGTGACGATCCAGGCCGACATCATCAAGCAGAAGCTGCCCGAGAACAACGGCGGCTACAACGCGCTCAACCAGAACGGCGGGTCGTACGGGAAGACCAACAAGAAGGTCTACTCGGACCTCACGAGCGACAACCCGATCGACCTCACCCGCTACCAGCTCCTCAACTGCTACGCCGGCCGCATCCCGCTCATCAACTCGGGCGGCGCGTCGTCGGGCGACAGCGACCTGGCCGAGGCCGTGCGGACGGCCGTCGTGAACAAGCGCGCCGGCGGCGCCGGCCTCATCTCGGGCCGCAAGGCGTTCCAGCGCCCGATGGACGATGGCATCGGCCTGCTCAACGCGATCCAGGACGTCTACCTCTCGCCCGAGGTCACGATCGCCTAGTCGTCGGTTGCAACGGGGCGTGCGTGCCGTCGCGCGCGCCCCGTAGCGTCGCCGGACCATGCGCCGGCTCATCCTCCTCGCTGCCGCCGTCGTCGTCGTCCTGCTCGCAGGCGGCGGCGCGCTGCGCATCGGCGACGGCAGCAGCGACGACACCGCGCCCGAGACCCGCACGGCGCGGGTCGAACGCGTCGTCGACGGCGACACGATCATCGTCGACCTCGACGGCGTCCGCGAGCGTGTGCGCTACATCGGGATGGACACCCCCGAGTCGGTCGCGGAGCAGCCGCTGGAGTGCTACGGGCACCGGGCCTCGGAGGAGAACGAGCGCCTCGTCGCCGGCCGGACCGTCACGCTCACGACCGACGAGGAGCCGCGCGACCGGTTCGGGCGCCTGCTCGCCTACGTCCGCCGCGAGCCGGACGGGCTGTTCGTCAACGAGGCGCTCGTGCGCGGCGGCTTCGCGACGACCCTCGAGATCCGCCCGAACGTGCGATATGCAGGGGAGTTCCGCGCGGAGGAGCGCAAGGCGCGCGCCGCGGGACGGGGACTCTGGGGCGCGTGCAGGCACTAGGGGCCTGAGACCGACTGGTCTGCACGCCTTCGTGCGGGGTAGATTGCTGCGCGATGTCGATGAAGATGCGACAGAGCCTGGACGAGTTCGAACAGGCCTACGTCACCCAGCTGCAGTCAGACCGCCGCCGCCAGGATGCGGCGATCAAGCGCACGGAGCAGCGCCAACGCACGCGCATCGCCAATCGCACCAACCGCCACGGGACCCTGCGGTTCGTCCTGCTGGTGCTGGCGATGATCGCGACGGCCATCATCGTGACGGTGATCATGTTCCGCACGCTCTACGTCGTCATGGGCTAGGCGCGCGGCAGCTCGGTGGAGCTCCGCCAGCTGCAGTATCTCGCCGCGGTTGCGCGTCACCGGAGCTTCACGCGCGCGGCCGATGAGCTCTACGTCACCCAGCCGGCGCTCTCGCAGCAGGTGCGCCGGCTGGAGGAGGAGCTGGGCGTGGCGCTGCTGCTGCGCCTGCCCTCCGGCGTCGAGCTGACCGCGGCGGGCGCCGAGCTCGTCGCGCGGGCCGAGCCGATCCTCACCGGGGTGGACGACGCCCGCGCCGCGATGGAGGAGCACGCGGGCGGGCGGCGTGGCGTCGCGCGGGTCGCCGCCACGCCCGGCGCGGCGCCGGGGCTGCCCGCCGCCCTGGCGGCGTTCCACGCACTGCACCCGGGCATCCGCGTGAGCCTGCGCCAGGGCTCGGCCGCCGACGTCGTCGCGCTGCTCGCGACGGGGTCCGCCGACATCGGTGTGGCCGCGCTCGACGCGGAGGCGCGTCGCAACGCCGCCGCTCTCGACGCGACGACGTTGCGCGAGGAGCCGCTGTGGATCGTCGCGCCGCCCGGGCACGCGCTCGCGGGCGCGGGCGAGCGCTCGGTCGGCGACCTGCGTGACGAGGCGCTCGTCCTCGCCGAGCGCGGCAGCGCGCTGCGCGAGGCGGTGCTCGACGCGTGCATGGCCGAGGGGTTCAGCCCCGTACCGCTGCTGGAGGCGGGCGATCCGGCGACGCTGCGCGAGCTCGTCCACGCGGGACTCGGGGTCAGCGTCGTGCCCGCGTCCTGGCTGCGGGCGCCCGGCGCGGCGGTCGAGGCGATCGCCCTGGACGGGACGGCGCCTCGCCACCGCGTGGAGCTGCTCGCCGCGGCGAGCGGTGCGTCAGCCGCCGGCCGACTGCTCCACGAGCACCTGCTCGCGGGCCGGGACGACCTCTGACAGCTCGCGCGCGAGCCGCGCCTTGGGACGGGCACCGACGAGCTTGAGGACGGCGGCACCGTCGCGGAAGACCATGAAGGTCGGCATCGAGAGGATGCCGTGGCGCGCGACGGTCTCGTGGTTCTCGTCGACGTCGATCGACACGAAGCGCAGGTCGGGCCGCTCGGCCGCGAGCTGACCGAGGATCGGGTCCATCATGCGGCAGGGCGGGCACCAGGCCGCGGTGAAGTCGACGACGACCGGGACGTCGCTCTCGAGGACGTCGGCGGTGAAGCGGGCGTCGGTGGTCGGTGTGAGGTTGGACATCCCCCCAGGCTGCCCCCGGCACGCCGTCCGGCCAAGTGGAATCCGTGATGACCGCCATAGGCGAGGGGGTGGCATGCTGTCGCCGATGGCAGGGGACGAGCCCTTCGACCGCCTCGCGCGGCTCGCTGCACGACTCCTCGACGTGCCGGTCTCGCTCGTCTCGATCGTCGAGGAGGACCGGCAGCACTTCCCCGGCATGGTCGGGCTGCCGGAGCCGTGGGCCACGCGCCGCGAGACCCCGCTCTCGCACTCGTTCTGCAAGCACGTCGTCGCCTCCGGCGAGCCGCTCCAGATCGCCGATGCGCGCGAGGACGAGCGCGTCCGCGACAACCTCGCCATCCCCGAGCTCGGGGTCATCGCCTACCTCGGGGTGCCGCTCACGTCGCCCGACGGCACGGTCCTCGGCAGCTTCTGCGCCATCGACGAGCGCCCCCGGACCTGGACCGACGACGACCGCGCGGTGCTCACCGACCTCTGCGCGGCGGCCGCGACCGAGATCCACCTGCGCCTCGTGCTCGACCGCGAACGCCGGCTGGCGATCGACCTGAACGACGACCTCATCCAGCATCTCGCCGCCGCGAAGCTCGAGCTGCAGCTCGGCGGCAGCCCGGACGCGGCCATCGAACGGATCGGCGCGGCACTCGCGGTCGCGCAGACGACCGCCGGCGCGATGCTCCAGCGGGTCGGCGGCGTGCGGGCAGGGAACCTGCGGCCACGCCCATGACGGTGGGCCCGATCCGCGTGCTGATCTGCGACGACTCCGACGCGATGCGTTTCCTCGTGCGCGAGACGCTCGCGCTCTCGCCGGTCGTCCAGGTCGTGGGCGAGGCGGAGGACGGCATCGAGGCGATGGAGCAGCTGCGCGTGCACCGGCCGGACGTGGTGCTGCTGGACCTCTCGATGCCCCGCCAGGACGGGCTGGAGACCCTGCCGCTGCTGCGCGACGAGTTCCCTGCCATGCGCGTCGTCGTCCTGTCGGGCTTCGACGACGGCCTGGTCCGCGAGCAGGTGCTGGAGCTCGGCGCCGACCGCTACGTGCAGAAGGGCGTCGACCCCGACACGCTGATCGGGATCGTCGAGGAGCTCGGGACCGAGCGGGCCTAGCTAGCCGCCGCTGCCGAGGCGATGCAGGGCATCGTCGACCTCGGCTCGCACTCCGCCGGCAGGAACGCTCTCGCGAGCACGCTCCTCCTGGATCTCCAGGTAGACCTCCTTGCGGAACACGGGGATGTCCCGAGGGGCCTGGATGCCGATGCGGACCTTCTCGCCCATGATCGACAGGACGCTGACTTCGATGTCATCGCCGATCATGATGCTCTGGTTGGACTTTCGTGTCAGGACGAGCATGGAACGAGGGGGTGTGGACCTCCCTGCCTCCGGCTCACTCTGCCATGTTCCGTTCACAAAGGCAAACAGCGAGAAACAGCCTGCACGTGGCGGAACCTGCGGTCATGTAGCCTCACGCGCCGATGGCACGACGCTCGCTGAAGCCCCACCTGAATCAGATCCGCACCTGGGTGCGCCAGGGGCGCACAGATGCATGGATCGCACACCAGCTCGAGGTCACCGTCCAGCAGATCGACGCCTTCAAGCGCGAGAACGACCTCGCACCCGCGGAGGAGAACGGCGCGGAGGCAGTCGCCGCTGACTTCGACGACGAGATCGATCTCCGCGCGGAAGACGACGCGCTGATCGCCGCCGAGCTCGAGGAGGCCGAGGCGCGCCGCGCCGAGGAGGAGGCCGCGAAGGCCGCCGCCGCCGAGGAGGAGGCCGCCAAGGCCGCCGCCGAGAAGGCCGCCAAGGGCGAGGACGACGACGAGGACGAGGACGAGGACTCCGAGAACGGCGACGCAGCGACGAAGCGTCGCCGCGGACGCCGCGGCGGTCGCGGACGCGCACGCCGCGCCCCGTCGCCCACGACGTTCGAGGGCACGTTCGACCACGGCGAGGAGGGCTACGGATTGTGGCTCGACCCCGCGGTGTCGGACAGCCCGATCTACGCGGAGCACTGGGCGGGTCACCGCCCGGTCGAGGTCACGGTCGAGGAGGACCAGATCGTGATCCGCCGCGCCACCACCGACGACGACTAGGGCAACTAGGCGTCGATCCGCCGACCTCCGGCGAAGTCCCGCGCGCCGCGCACGTAGCGGCCGAACGCTGCGTCCACGACGACGCGCGGGTCCCACGCCCAGGGCGAGTCCGGCGCCACCTGCGTCGCGATGGCGGTCGCCCAGTCGGTGCCCCGCTCGTAGAGGTCGGCGACCTCCTCGCTCGTGTACGGGCCGCCGAGGCGCCGCCGCAGCTCCGCAGCGATGCGAGCCACCACACGTTCGAGGACGTGCTGGTCCGCCGGGTCCGCCTCGCGGAGCCGCCGCTCGCCCTCTCTCCACTGCGCGTAGTCCAGGTCGAAGTCCGCCACGGACCTCGACGCTAGCGGCCCCTCAGAGGGCGGCGGTGACAACCAGCTCGACGAGGATGTTCGGCGCCGCCAGCGGCGCCTGGAACGTGGCGCGCGCGGGCAGGGCGTCGGGGTCGACCCACGCGTCCCACTCCTCGTTCAGGACGCCGAAGTCGGCGATGTCCTTCAGCAGGACGGTGACCGACAGCATCTTCGTGCGATCCGAGCCCGCGCCCTCCAGGAGCTCGTCGATGCGCGCGAAGACCATGCGGATCTGGTCGCGCACGGGCTTGTCGAAGCCGTCCGCCCCCGCGACCTGGCCGGCGAGGTACACGACGTCGCCGTGGACGACGACCTGGCTGAACTTGTACGGGCCGCCACCTGTGCGCTGAATAGTCACGCCGCGAACCCTACGCGACCACGAGAACGAAGTTCTCGCAAGCGAATCCGGAGCTCTGCCGACGGATTCGCCCGTCATCGGGTCGGGAGTCCTCTCACCACGAAGGGTCGTTCGTCGGGCTTGACCATCCCCATCCGGCGCGCCTCGCGCTCGAGCGCCTGTGGGGTCTTCAGCGCGGCGCGACGAGCGCGCAGCTCGGCGTTCTCGTGCTGGAGCCGCTCGACCTGCGCCTGCTTGGCCTTCGAGTCCTGCCAGGTCGACCACCAGCTGCGGACCGGCCCGACGTAGAGGTAGACGAGCAGCAGCAGGACCAGGAGGAGCGCGACGCGCCCCACGCGGTCCCACCGGATGCGGGTTCCGATATCGGCCATCACGGCGGCACTTCGCCGCCGTGATGCCGGGACCTGCCTATGAACGGAAGACGCTACGTCCCGGGTAGGTCGCGTCGCCGCCGAGCTGCTCCTCGATGCGCAGGAGCTGGTTGTACTTCGCGACGCGATCGGAGCGCGACGGCGCGCCGGTCTTGATCTGTCCGCAGCCGGTCGCGACCGCGAGGTCGGCGATCGTCACGTCCTCCGTCTCCCCCGACCGGTGCGACATGACGGCGGTGTAGCCGGCGTCGCGGGCCGTGCGGATCGCGTCGAGCGTCTCGGTGAGCGTGCCGATCTGGTTGACCTTCACGAGGATCGAGTTGCCGACGCCGAGCTCGATCCCGCGGCGCAGGCGCTCGGTGTTCGTGACGAAGAGGTCGTCGCCCACGAGCTGGACGGTCCCGCCGATGCGCTCCGTGAGCATCCGCCAGCCGTCCCAGTCCTCCTCGTCCATGCCGTCCTCGATCGAGAGGATCGGATAGCGGCTGCTCAGGTCGGCCCAGTAGCCGGCCAGCTCCTCCGCCGACAGCGTGCGGCCCTCGTGCTCGAGCACGTAGCCCGTGCCCTCCTGGTAGAGCTCGCTGACGGCCGGGTCCATTGCGATCGCGACGTCCTCGCCCGGCGTGTAGCCCGCCGCCTCGATGCCCCGCACGAGGAACTGCAGCGCCTCCTCGTTGGACCCCAGGTCGGGCGCGAAGCCGCCTTCGTCGCCGCCCGCGGTGCCCAGGCCCGCGTCGTGCAGCGTCTTCTTCAGTGCGTGGAACGTCTCGGCGCCGATGCGCAGCCCCTCCGAGAAGGACGGCGCGCCGACCGGGACGATCATGAACTCCTGGAAGTCGACCTTGTTGTCCGCGTGGGCGCCGCCGTTGAGCACGTTCATCATCGGGACCGGCAGGACGTGCGCCGCCTCGCCGCCGAGGTAGCGCCACAGCGGCTGGCCCTCTTCCGCGGCAGCCGCGTGCGCAGCCGCCAGGGACACGCCGAGGATGGCGTTCGCGCCGAGGCGGGACTTGTTCGGCGTCCCGTCGAGCTCGATGAGCGTGCGGTCCAGCTCGGCCTGGTCGTCGGCGTCGATGCCGTGGACCGCGGCGGCGATCTCGCCGTTGACGTTCGCGACGGCCTGGGTCACGCCCTTCCCGGCCCATGCCGAGCCGCCGTCGCGCAGCTCGGTCGCCTCGAACTCGCCCGTGGAGGCGCCTGACGGCACCGCTGCGCGACCGCGGGCGCCCGAGCGCAGCGAGACCTCGGCCTCGACCGTCGGGTTGCCTCGCGAGTCGAGGATCTGGCGGGCGTGGACGCGTTCGATCTGACCCAAGGGTTCGCTCCTAGTCCGTTGTCGTCTCCAGGCGAGCCTGGGCGTAGTAGGTGATCTGGCCGTCGAGATCCAGGTCGGTCCACGTCTGGCCGTCCTGCGCTGCGAGCTGCTCGGCCCGCTCGACGGCGTCGCGGAAGCGGCCGCTGGAGGAGCGCAGCGCGAGCTCGGGATCGACCTGGAGCTTGCGCGCGACGTTCACGGCCGCGAAGAGCAGGTCCCCGGCCGCGCGGAACGCGGCGTCGCGGTCGTCGCCGGCGGCCTCCAGCTCGTCGATGCCGGCCCGCACGGCGTCGTAGGGGACCTCTGGGAGGTCGAACCCGCGCGAGGCGGCCCGGCGCTGGACCTTGCGGGCGTGCAGCGGCGCGGGGAGGTTCTCGGGGACCTCGCCGAAGATCCCGGCCTCGCGGCCGGGCTCCGTGCGCTTGATGGCGTCCCAGTTGCGCAGGACGGTCCCGGCGTCGTCCGCGGCGACCTCGCCGAAGACGTGCGGGTGGCGGCGCACGAGCTTCTGGCGCACGTGCTCGGCGACCTGCGCGAGGTCGCCGGCGTCGCGCTCCTCCATGAGGAGCGACAGGAAGTGGACCTGGAAGAGGACGTCGCCGAGCTCGTCGAGCAGCTTGGCGTCGTCGCCCTGGATGGCCGCGTCGGCGAGCTCGTAGGCCTCCTCGACGGTGTGCGGGACGATCGTGCGCTCGTCCTGCTCGCGGTCCCAGGGGCACTCCACGCGCAGTCGGCGCGTGAGCTCGTCGAGGCGCCCGAGGGCGTCGGTGATGTCGGGCCGGCTCACGAGATCGGCAGGTTAGTGCCGCCTCCCGTGAACCGGCCTGACCCGGCTTCTACTGCTGGGGCGTCGTGGCCGCGGCCGTCGCGGCGGTCGTCGTCGCCTTCGGGCCGTTCTTGCAGCCCTGGATGGTGTAGCCCTTGCGGCAGTCCGTCACCTTCGTCCACTTCTTGCGGTACGTCTCGCTGAAGTCCGAGACCGCCTTCTGCTGGGACTGCTGGGTGAGGACCTGCTTGATCGTCGGGGTGGCCTGCGCCAGCGTCTGCTGGTTGCCCTTCGTGATCTTGTCGATGTCGACCACGTAGTAGCCGAACTGCGTCTTGATCGGGCCGAGCAGCTCGCCCTTCTTGCCCGCGAAGACCGCGTCGTCGAAGGCCGGCTCCTGGTTGCCCTTCGTGACGGTCAGCTTGCCGCCCTGGCCCTTGGAGGCCTCGTCCGTCGAGTACTTCTTCGCGACCGAGGACCAGCTGTCGCCGTCCTGGATGGCCTGCTTCGCCTTCTCGGCGGTGGCCTTGTCCTTGGTCAGGACGATGTGGAGGTCACGCGTCTCCGCCGAGCCGAACTGGGACTTGTTCTTCTCGTAGTAGTCGGAGATCTGCTTGGCCGTCGGAGCAGCCTCGCCCTTGGAGACCTTGGCGACGAGCTTCTCCTGCAGCTGCTGGAGGCGGGTCTGGAAGCGGAGGTCGGCCATCGTGAAGCCCGCGTCCTTCAGGGCCTTGTCGAAGTCGGCCTGCTTCGGGTACTGCTGCTTGCGCTGCGTGTCGATCGACTTCGTGACCTCGGCGGGCGTGACCTTGATCTTCTGGTCGGTGGCCTCGCCCTCGAGCCACTCGGAGGCGACCAGCAGCCCGAGGGCCTGGTCGCGCAGCGAGGTGTACTCGGTCGCGCACTGCTTCTTCAGCTGTGCGTCGGAGGGGCGGGCCTTGCTCTTCGTCTTCGCTGCAGCGTCGCGCTTGGCCTTCACGCAGGCGGTGTAGTCGGGCGGATCCGGGACAGTGGAAGTAGAGGAGCTGCTTCCGCTCTGCGTTGCCTGGCTCGCTGAGCTCTTGGCGAAGACCGTCATCCAGTGATCGAAGTCGCTGCGGGTGATGGCCGTGCCGTCGACAGTGGCGACCGCGTTGCCGGGGACGTCGTCCCCTCCACACCCCACAGCCGCCGCAGCGACCACGAAAAAGGCGCACAGGGCGCCGATGCTGCGTCGGGTTGGCTTCATGAGGACCGGATGCTAGCGGCCGTCATCGTGGCTTCGTGGCAGTCGACCGCCCGTGCTTACACGGATGTGACGGGCCGGTCCGCACGATGTCCGTGTTCCCGACAGACAGGAGCGACATGGACGAAGAGAACACCACCTCACGCCCGGACAGCTCGCGTCGCCGGCTGAAGATCGCCGGCATCGCAACCGTTGCGCTGCTCGCCGTGCCGGGGGGCGCGGTGATCTCCAACGCGTTCGCGGCAGATGGCGGGAGCGCGTCCACGACGCCGGCGCAGCCGACGCAGAGCCAGCAGCCGGCCCAGTCCCAGGACTCCGCACCGCAGCCGCGGGGCGAGGGCGACGGGCAGGGCCCGCGTGGCGACCACGGCGACTGCCCCGGCATGGGCGGCGAAGGGCAGGGCGGCAGCCCAGGCAGCGGCGGGAGCGGGAGCGGCGAGTCCGGTACGACCGGCACCGCCGACACCGGCTACACGCTGCAGTAGGCCGCTCCGTTCCGGCGACCCCGTGCCCGGCGGGGTCGTCGGTCCGCCCTAGGCCGCGACGGCCTCCGCGTCCACACCCGACACGACGGCGAGCAGCTCGTCGGCCGCCTGGACCACCGCAGGGAAGCGCTGCGCCGGGTCCTCGGGCACGCGCATCGAGAACTGGCTCCGGCCGGACTCGTACAGCGCGCTGGGCAGCCTGCTGCGCAGCTCCTTCGCCCTCGTGGAGTCCAGCTCCACGGGCGTCGCCGCCAGCCGGCCGCCGCGGAAGGTCACGACCGTCACGCCGGCCTGGCCGAACTTGATGCGCGCCTGCTGCAGGCTGATGAGGTTCGAGAGCGGCTCGGGCACCGGGCCGAATCGGTCCTCGAGCTCGTCGCGCAGCACGCCGAGGTCGGCGACGTCGCGCGCGCCCGCGATGCGGCGGTGCACGTCGATCTTCGCCTGCTCGTACGGGATGTAGTCCGCGGGGACGTAGGCGTCGACGGAGACATCCAGGCGGACGGGCTCCGGCACCTCCTCGCGGTCCTCGCCCTCGGCGGCGAGCGCCTCCACGGCCTCGTCGAGCATCTGCATGTACAGCTCGAACCCGAGCGCCGCCACGTGGCCGGATTGCTCGTCGCCCAGCAGGTTGCCCGCGCCGCGCAGCTCGAGGTCGCGCATCGCGACCTTGAAGCCCGCGCCGAGCTCCGTGTAGTCCGAGAGCGCCGCGAGGCGCTGCCCGGCCTCCTGCGTGAGCGCCGCGGCGCTGGGATACAGCAGGTACGCGTAGGCGCGCTCCCGGCTGCGGCCGACGCGCCCGCGGATCTGGTAGAGCTGGGCGAGGCCGAACGTGTCGGCGCGGTCGACGATCAGCGTGTTGGCCTGCGGGATGTCGATGCCCGACTCGATGATGCTCGTGCACACGAGGACGTCGGCGTCGCCGCGCAGGAACGCGAGCATCCGCGCCTCGAGCTCGCCCTCGTCCATCTGCCCGTGCGCGACCTCGAACTTCAGGTCGGGGCACAGCCCGCGCAGGCGCTCGGCGGTCTCGTCGATCGTCTCGACGCGGTTGTGCAGGAAGAACGCCTGGCCCTTGCGGTCGCCCTCGCGCTTGAGCGCCTGGCGGACCAGGTCCTCGTCGTACTCGCCCACGTACGTCTTGACGGGACGGCGGCCCTCCGGCGGCGTCTCGATGACCGAGATGTCGCGGACGCCGGCGAGCGACATCTGCAGCGTGCGCGGGATCGGCGTCGCGCTCATCGAGATGACGTCGACCTTGAGCTTGAGCTGGCGCAGCAGCTCCTTCTGCTTGACGCCGAAGCGCTGCTCCTCGTCCACGATGAGCAGCCCGAGGTCCTTCGCGCGCACGTCGCGGCTCAGCAGCCGGTGCGTGCCGATGAGGATGTCCACCCTGCCCGCGGCGAACCCGGCGATCGCCTCCTTCTGCTCCCTGGCGGGGCGGAAGCGGCTGACCTGCTCGATCGTGAACGGGTAGTCCTTGAGGCGCTCGGCGAACGTGCCCGCGTGCTGCTGGGCGAGGATCGTCGTGGGGACGAGCATGAGGACCTGGCGACCGTCGGCCGCCGCCTTGAACGCCGCGCGCAGCGCGACCTCCGTCTTGCCGTAGCCGACGTCGCCGCAGACGAGGCGGTCCATCGGCCGGGGCGCCTCCATGTCCTCCTTGACGACGTCGATCGCGTCGCGCTGGTCGGGCGTCTCGGTGTAGGGGAACGCCTCCTCGAACTCGCGCTGCCAGTCGCCGTCGGGCTCGAAGGCGTGGCCGCTGCGGCGCTTGCGCTCGGCGTAGAGGTTGAGCAGCTCGCCCGCGAGCTCCTGCGCGGCGCGCCGCGCGCGGGCCTTCAGCGTGTCCCAGCGCGAGCCGCCGAGCTTCGACAGCGTCGGCGCGCTTCCGCCCGCGCCCACGTAGCGGCTGATCTTCGCCAGCTGCTCGGTGGGCATGAAGACCTTGTCGGTGCCCTGGAACTCGAGCTCCAGGTAGTCGCGCGTGACGCCGGCGACGGTCTTCGTCTCGAAGCCCGCGAAGCGCGCGACGCCGTGGTCCTCGTGGACGACGAAGTCGCCGGTCCGCAGATCGGTGAACGAGCGCAGCGCGCCACGGCGCGGGCGGTCCTCGCTGCGCTCCGCGCGGCGGCGGCGGAACAGCCGGTGCTCGGGGATGACCGCGAGCTTCAGCCCGGCGGCGATGAACCCGTCGCGCAGGTTCGCCTGGGCGAAGCGCAGATCTTCGGGGGTCTCCTCGCCGATCCAGCCGGCCTTCAGGCGGGTGAGGTTGTAGCGGGCGCGGTCGCCCTCGCCGCGCCGCGGCCAGGCGATCACGGTGCGGTAGCCCGAGCGCAGCAGCTTCTCGAGCTCGGACTCCGCCTCCTTCAGGGAGCGCGACGTCGCCTCCGCGGCCTGGGCGTGGAGCTGGACGGGCTGGTCGGAGGACAGCGCCGACAGCGCGTACCGGGCGCGCCCGTCGATGCCGGCGCGGACCGCGTCCGGGTGCACGTAGAGATGGCGGGCGTCGTCGTCGTGGAAGGCGGCGCACACGTCCTGCCAGTGGTCGCGCAGCGCCGGCTCGACCTCCTCCTCGGCGGCGATGAGGACGTCGGCCTCGTCGGCGAGGTCCAGGAACGCGCGGAAGCGATCGACGGGGAGCAGCTCGGCGATGTCGGGGCGCTCGTCCTCCAGCGCGGCGATCTCGGCGACCTCGCGGTGCTCGGCGGCGAGCTCGGCCGACGGAGCGATCTCGACCTGGTCGGTCTCCCCCAGCGACCGCTGCGTGAACGTCGAGAACCAGCGCAGCGTCTCGATCTCGATGTCGAACAGGTCGACGCGGATCGCCCGGTCCTCGGTGGCCGGGTAGACGTCGAGGATGCCGCCGCGCATGGCGAACTGACCGCGGTCCTCGACCTGGTCGACGCGCTCGTAGCCGGCCGCCACGAGATCGCCCGCGACCTCGTCGAGGTCGATGAGGTCGCCGACGCGCAGCGTCATCGAGCGCGGGCGCAGCTCGGGGTCGGGCACCTTCTCGCTGAGCGCGACGGCGGACACGACGACGACCGGCGGGTCGCCCTCCGCGGGCGCGAGCAGGGCGTCCATCGCGGCGACGCGGAGGCCGACGAGATGCGGCGGCGGCGCCAAGTGTGACTCGTATGTCACACCGCGGCTCGGATAGAAGCGCACCTGGCGCGGCGCGAGCCACGCGCGCAGGTCGGCAGCGAGGTCGCGAGCCTGGCGGTCGTCGCCGGCGACCACCAGGGCGGGTCGGCGATCACCCTCTTCCAGGAGCGCCGAGATGACATAAGGGCGCAGCGAGGATGACACGAATGCTCGTCCTCCAGAGCGCAGCAACTCGGCCCCCTCGGACGAGGAGGCGAACTGCGGGAGGAGGGTGCGAAGAGGAGCGGAGTCGGGCATGCGCGGCACCCGCTCGCGGTCGGCCGCGGCGGGGTCTACTGGACAAGTGTAGGAGCGCGTCGAGCGGGCATGCTCACCCCGACCCCGGTAGCCTCGGCCGCCGCGCCGTCGACATGGAGGTCCTCTCCGTGCGCTCATCCCCACGCCGTCTTGCAGCAGCCTGTCTGCTGCCGATATTCGTCGTCCTGCTTCTCTCCGCGCCTGCACAGGCATCGCGGACGGACTGCTCCCCTGAGCCCGGCTGGCCAGGGCAGGACTCGGCCTCCGCCGCGGAGATCGTGCGGCTCGTCAACGTCTACCGCGCGGGGAAGGGCCTGAGCCAGCTGACGATGTCGCAGTCGCTGACGAACGCGGCGGCGTGGAAGGCGAGCGAGCTCGCCGTGGACACGCCGGCGACGAACGGCGCCGCCTTCAGCCACAGCGACTACGGGACCAACCGCACCCCGGAGGCGCGCATCCAGACCTGCGGCTACGGCGACGCGTTCGGCGAGAACATCGCGCTCGGTCAGGCGTCGCCGCAGGCGGTCATGAACGCGTGGATCGCGTCCGCCGGCCACCGCGCGAACCTCGAGTACCCGGCCTGGACGGCGATCGGCGTCGGCGCCGCGGGCGGCAGCTGGGGCTACGGCTGGGTGCAGGACTTCGGCGTGTCCAACCCGGACCCGATCGCCACCCCGCTGGCGAGCCTCGCCCCGACACCGTCGACGACCGCGCCGACCGCCGCTGTCCCGCTGGCGAGCCCGCTCGTGGCGCCCGCTCCCGCGCCGGTCGTGGCGGCCGCCCCGGCCGCCGCCGCGCCCGGCGTCGAGATCATGGCCCGGCCCCGGTCCCGCACGCGGTCGCGCACCGCGCGCATCCGCTGGCACATCTCGGGCCAGATGCAGGAGCTGAGCTGCTCGCTCAACGGCAAGACGCTGCGGCGCTGCGGCAGCACCGGCCGGACCGTGCACGTCCACCGCGGCCGTCACGTGTTCCGCGTGACCGTCACGGGCCCGATGGGCACGGACACGCAGATGGTCCGCTGGCGCGTCGTGCGCGGCTAGCTCAGACGGGATCGCCGAGCACGAGGGCCTCCGCCGCGTCTCGGGCGCGGTCGACGAGGTCCTGCACGTCGGCCTTGGGCTCGGTGAACCGGCCCAGGACGTAGCCGGCGACGATGTCGGGGTCGGTCGAGTCGGGCCGGCCCACGCCGATCCGCACGCGGCCGAAGCCGGGATCGCCCAGGCCGCGGCGCAGCGACTTGAGGCCGTTGTGGCCGGCCAGGCCCCCGCCGACGCGCGTGCGGATGTCGCCGAACGGCAGGTCGATCTCGTCGTGGAGCACCAGGACGCGCTCGAGCGGCACCTTCAGGGCGCCGCGCGCGGGGCCGACGGACTCCCCGGCCTCGTTCATGTACGTCTGCGGCAGGAGCATCGCGACGCGCGGGCCGCCGATCCCCGCACGCCCCTCCGTGAAGAGGCCGCGGTACTTCGTCTTGGCCTTCGGCAGGTCCCACCGCGCGCCGAGGGCGTTCGCGACGTCGAAACCGATGTTGTGGCGCGTCCCGGCGTAGCGGGTGCCGGGGTTCCCGAGCCCGACGATGAGCCAGTCGACGGGCGCGGACCCGCCGCCGCGCCACTGCACGACGGTCGGCTACTCGTCGGAGGAGTCGCCCGCGTCGGCCGACTCCTCGGCGTCCGCGGCTGCCTCTTCGTCGCCCTCGCCCTCGCCGACGACGCCCGTCTCCTGCTCGATGGCCTCCTCGGCGTCCTCCTCGGCCTCGACGTCGACGTTCGGCGGCGACAGGGTCACCAGCGTCGTCTCCTCGAGGTCGTCGAGCAGCGTCACGCCCTTGGGGGCGGCGAGCGACGACAGGTACAGCGTGTCGTTGATCTCCATCTTCGAGACGTCGAACGTGATCGTCTCGGGGATGTCGTTCGGCAGCGCCTCGACGTTGACCTCGCGGGTGATCTGGTCGAGCACGCCGCCGTTGACGACGCCAGGGGCCTCGTCGGCGCCGGTGAGCTCGACGGAGACCGTCGCGTGGATCGCCACGTCGAGCCGGACGCGGAGGAGATCGACGTGCATCGTCTCGCCGCGGACCGGGTGGTACTGCGCGTCCTTGAGGACGGCGGGGGCCGACGTGCCCTCGAGCTGGAGGTCGAGGACCGCGCCGCTCGCCGCGAGCGCGTGACGCAGCTCGCGAGCGTCGACGGTGAAGGAGACCGGCTCGCCCTCGCCGCCGTACAGCACGCCCGGCACCTGTCCGGTGCGGCGCAGCCGACGCGTCGCGCGAGAGCCACCGGAGGTGTCGCGCGGGGTGAGCGCGAGTTGTGTGCCCTGATTGGTCGCCATAGCGGTCAGAGAGGGTAGCGGCTCTTGCGCGACTACTGGCCCGGCACGGGGCCGATCTGCTGCGTCTGCGTGTACCACCGGTTCACGTCGAACCACGCGGGCTTCTTCGAGCGGTCGGCGAAGCGCAGCAGGCCCTTCTCGTGGATCGGCGGGTCGGGGCGCGGGTTGCCGCCGTCCCAGCCCGGGCGCACGCGGAACTCCTCGATCGCCCAGTAGATCGCGCCGCTGAGCCACGGCTTCGTCGCGAAGATCCCGAGGTGGTAGTTCACGAAGTCCTGCTGGAACTGGAACGTGCCCTTCTCCTCGACCGGGCCGTCGCGGTTCGCCTCGGCGCCGAACTCGGTCACCATGATCGCCTTCTGCGGGTAGCAGGCGCGGACCGAGTCGAGGTAGTCCGAGAGCGCATCGCGGTCGGCGATCACGCCGTTCGGGCCCGGGTACCAGCCGAAGTAGTCGTTGATGCCCACGACGTCGAGCGGCGCGTACTCGGGCTGGCAGCCGACCGACGGGTAGCCGGCCACGGCCAGGCCGATCGGGCGCGTCGGGTCCAGCGCCTTGGCCTGCGCGGTCGCGCGGCGGATGTAGTCGCCCTGCACCGGGCCCGGCCGCGAGGACAGCTCGTTGCCCAGCGACCAGACGATGATCGACGGGTGGTTCTGGTTGGCGTTGATGTTCGCCGCCAGCTCCTTCGCCGCCAGCTTGCGCACGATCTCGCGCTTGAGGTACTGCGTCTTCACCGCGTACACCGGGACCTCGGACCACAGGAGGATGCCCTCCTTGTCGGCGAGCTCCTCGAGGTAGGGATGCAGCGGGTAGTGGGCGCGGATGATCGTCGCCCCGAGCTCCTTGACCTCGGCGATGTACTGCGCGCGCCGGGCGTTGTCGACCGCGAAGCCGACCGTCGGATCGTCCTCGTGCAGGCCGACGCCGCGCACGTTGAGCGGCCGCCCGTTGAGGAACAGCTTGCCGCCGATCACCTGGATCTTGCGGATGCCGGTCTTGAGCTGCCAGCCCGCGACCTTCGTGCTCCCGACCCGCGCGGCGAAGCGCGCGGTGTAGAGGGTCGGGGACCCCGGCGCCCACAGGCGCGGGTTCTTGACGGTGATGCGCTTGGAGAACGTCGCGAAGTCGTGCGCGCCGACGTTCGCGCTGCCGAGGCTCACGTCGCGCCCGCCGAAGCTCCCGGTGACGCGGACGCGCTGGGCCGACGAGGCGGCGTTGCGCACCGTCGTGCGCAGGAGCACCGTGGCGTCGCAGCTCGCGCACGGCAGCTCGGGCCGCGCGACCACCGTGTTGAAGTCGATCCGGTCGACCTTGCGGAGGTAGACCTCGCGGAGGATCCCGCCGTAGTTCCACCAGCCGCCGGTCGGCAGGTTCGTCGTCGAGAGGCCCGACGGCGGGAAGTCGGTCGGGTGGCGGCGGCTGTCGACGCGCACGACGAGGCGGTTGACGCCGTTGCGCTTGAGCAGCGACGACGGGATCCGGATCTCGAACGGCAGGTAGGCGCCGGTGTTGGAGCCGATCGGCTTGCCGTTCATCCAGAAGCGCGCCCGGTAGTTCACCGACTCGAAGCGCAGCACCCAGCTCATCCGCTTGTTGGAGCTCGGCAGGTGGAAGTCCTTGCGGTACCACCCGATCGACCCGGCCATCGACTCGTTCGACGTGTCGGTGGCGTTCCAGGCGTTGGGAACCTTGGTGGGCGCCCAGCCCGCGGTGCTCGTCGTGCGCATGAAGCGCTGCGCGAGCCCCTGGTCGGCGGAGTCCAGGCGGAACAGCCAGTCGCCGCCCATGCAGGTAGCGGCCGTCGGGGCCGGCCTCGTAGAGGGCGCCGCTCGTGAGCCCGTCCGCCGCGTGCGCGGCCGGAGCGAGGACGGCGATCGACAGGAGGGTCGCGCAGATGGCGACGACGAAGCGCAGGTGGGGCATCGGGCTCGCGGATCGGGACATGGGGGCAGCGCGCTGCAACACGGCGGGGGACGCGGAGTTGCGCGCGTCTCAGCTGCAGGCGGCCTGCCGGCCGATCGGCGCGCTGAGGTCCAGCAGCGTGACGGATTGACCGGACAGCGGCGTCCCGGCCCGCTTCACGAGGACGCACTGCACGGTCGTGAGCCGGCCGGGCGTGATCCAGACGACGCGCGTCGGGGCCGTCTTGCTCGTCAGCGTGTGCGACGTGGCGGAGTCGATGCGGACGATGGTCACGTCGCCCGGTGCGCGCAGCTGCCGGGCGTTCGCCCGGACCCGCGCGACGCACGCGTCGTCCCGGCAGTCGACGTCGCGCAGCATGCGGTCAGCGTCCCCGCGCGCCTGGGCCTGCAGGACCTCGAGCACCGCTTCGCGCTCGGCGTTCTCGGTGCCCAGCCAGCGCGAGAGGAACGCCGAGATCACCAGGAAGAGCACGACCGCGACGGCGACGACCACCCAGCGGCGATGGCGCCGAGGGGCGGCCGGCCGCGACGGTCACGCGCCCTCACCCTGGCGTTGGGTCGCCGCGACCCAACGCCGCCGACGGCGAAGCCGTCGGCGGTCATGGTTCCTCGGCCATGTCCTCGCCGTTGAGCTCCAGGAACCGCTGGACGGACGCCTCCTGCTTGGAGAGCAGGTCGGCCATCCGGAGCGCGTGGTCGTGGGCGCGCTCCATGAAGTCCTCGAGGCAGCGGTCGGGATCGTCGGGCAGCGGATAGACGTGCGCGACATCCTGCTGCGCACACGCGATCCCGAGCGGCGGCAGCCCCTCGGCGAGGGTGCGCGCGCCGCAGACGGGCACGATCGTCAGGTGCTGCTCGGGTGCGTTGAGGGCGATGGGCATGAGCCGGTGCGCGGGAAGGCGCACGCTCAGTGTGACGCCTCGGTCCACGTCCACCGCCGCGACGCGCGACAGCGCGTCCGCCCACACGGACAGGACCGTGTCCGCCGCGACGATCGCGTCGCGGATCGCCTTGGCCTGCGTCGCGTAGAGCTCCTCGGCCTCGTCGCGATCGGCGGCGTCGCCCAGATCGAGGTCGCACGGCACCCTGAGCAGCTCGGACGCCGTGACGGCCGCGCCGGCGCCCTTGCCGCCGTTCGCCACGTACGTCTGGATCGTCCCCAGATCGCGACGGCCGTGGAAGATGACGGTCACGGCCTCGGACATCGCCAGGCCCCCGACCCGCAGCGCCACCGCGGCGGACGCCTCCGCATCGATGAGAGCGCGCTGCAGCAGGTCGTCAGCTTCGTCCATGATCCCTCCTACGTCCCGTTCACCACCCGAACCCGACTCATGGTCGTGGACCGTGGGTACCCAGTGTCAGGGACCGACCGGCGGAAATCCAGCGAGGACACTTCGACATGACGCTCATCTACAAGCCCATCGGGATCATCCTGGGCATCCTCGGCGGCATCGCCGGTCGCCAGATCTTCAACCAGATCTGGCAGCGCGTCGACAACGAGGAGCCGCCGGAGCCGACGACCCGCGACTCGTCGCTCAAGCGCGTGATCGCCGCGGTCGCGCTGCAGGGCATGATCTTCGCCGTCGTGAAAGCGCTCATCCAGCGCGGCGGCGCGCGGACGTGGAAGCACTTCCTCGGCGTGTGGCCGGGCGAGAAGCGCCCCGACCCGTCGTAGCACGCGTGAGCGCGGCCGCGAACCTCATGGACCGGCTCGGGCTCACGGACGAGGAGCTCTGCGCCGTGCTCGACGTCGATCCGATCGCCGTGATCGCCGGGGAGCTCGACCATCGTCCCGAGCTCCCGATCCTGCTCGTCCTGACCGCGGAGGCGTCCGAGGCGGTCGGCCCGGACTCGCTGCGCCGCTGGGTCCGCACGAGCGGCCCGCGCGGGCGCCCGGTCGACCTGCTGCTCGCGCGCGACTTCGCCGGGTTCGAGGACGCCGTGGGCGAGCTGTCCGCGCGCGGGTTCGTCGTCCGCGCGTCGGGATCCCGGCCGTGAGCGGCGTGCGCATCGCTGCGTGGCAGCACGTCGAGGGGCGCCGCGGCTTCGAGGTCGCCCGTCTCCAGGCCGGGGAGGCCGGCGGCTACCGGATCGACGGGCACAGCACCGGCGAGGACGAGGGCATGGGCTGGGGCATGCACTACGCCCTCCACGTCGATGCGTCGTGGGCGACGCGGTCGCTCGACGCGGCCGGGTTCGCCGAGGACGGGCCGTGGTCGCTCTCGCTGGCGGCCGACGGCGCCGGCGCCTGGACGCGCGACGGCGTCGCCGCCCCCGAGTTCGACGGCTGCCTGGACGTCGACATGGTCTCCACCGTGCTCACCAACACGCTCGCGGTGCGGCGGCTCGGCCTCGAGGTCGAGGGCTCCGCGACGCTGGACGCCGTCTGGATCGGGACGCCCGCCGGCCGCGAGGTGGAGCGCATGCCGCAGCGCTACACCCGGGTCGGCATCCGCGGCTTCCGCTTCGAGGTCGTCGGCGGCGACTTCGAGGCGGACCTCGAGATCGACGAGTTCGGCCTCGTGCTCATCTATCCGGGTCTCGCTCAGCGGGTCGCCTGAGGCGACGCGCCGAGCTGGCGCAGCAGCCCCGGCGTGTCCCAGAGGTGCCACAGGTCGCTGACGCGCCCGTCGGCGTAGCGGAAGAAGTGCATGTGCGCGACCTCGATGCGCCGGCCCGTGGCGTCCAGGCCGGGCGGGACGAGCCCGAGGTGGCCGAGGTGCGTCCCCGTCATCGTCGAGCGGCACGCGACGACGTCGCCCTCGGCGAGCAGCTCGTGGACCTCGAAGTGCACGTCCGGGAACGCGGTGCGCATCGCGACCACGACCCGCTTGAGGTGCTCGCAGAACGGGGCGCCGGCCGGCTCCTGGTGGTCGACGCTGCCGGCGCCGAGCACCTCGTCGACGTAGTCGAGGTCGCCCTGGTGGAACATCCGCTCGAAGCTCTCGAGGGTCAGGTCCTTCATCTCAGCCGTCGTCATGGTCGGCCTTTCGTTAGAACGCTATTCCAATGACTGGAACGGTACTCTAATGCGGTGGCCGAAAGCAAGCGACCGCGCGACCTGAGCGCCGAGAGCACGCAGCGTGCGATCGTCGAGACGGCCTCCCGGCTGTTCCTGGAGGACGGCTACAGCGGGACGTCGATCACGCGGATCGCGCGCGAGGCCGGCGTCGCGGTGCAGACGATCTACAACTCGGTCGGCGCCAAGCGCGATCTGCTGTCACGGGTGCTGGACTTCGCGGCGGCGGGACCGCAGGCGCCGACGCCGGTCGCCGCGTTCATGCGCGAGCGGGCCGAGCGCACCGAGGACCCGCGGGAGATCATCGCCGGGCTCGTCGCGTTCTGGGCCGAGGGTCTGCCCCGGACCGCGCCGGTCTTCCGGGTGATCCGCGAGGCGGCCGCGCTCGACCCGGACGTCGCCGCGCTCGAGCGCCGCCGCTCGGCGCAGCGACTCGCGAACTACGGGCAGGCAGCGGGCATCCTCGAGGCGCGCGGCGCGCTGCGGGAGGGGCTGTCGGTCGACGACGCGGCGGCGGTGATCCACGCCGTCGGCCACCCGGACGAGTTCCGCTTCCTCGTGCTCGACCAGGGGTGGCCCGTCGAGCGCTGGGCCGCGTGGGTGCGCTCAGCCCTGGAGGCGGCGCTCCTGCGCTGAGCCCGCGCGCTTCGCTAGTCGTCGGCGTCCGGAATGGCCAGCGGCGCGCCGCGCCTCGCGCACCCCATCCCGCTCTCGACGATCAGGGTTGCGACGCGGCTGTACCACGTCGTCCGCACTGCAGGCATCGCATCGGCGTGGGCTGTCTGCTGGCGCCGCCCTTCGGGGCGACATCGAGGGATTCGGTTCCCTGCTGCGTCCTCTCGCGAGGATCGGTCCGCACGACTGCGCGCTGGGGCATCTGCCACCTCCTGTCCGGTCCGGCCCTGCACTGTTCAAGTACGAGAAGCCGTCCTTCGGCACGTCGTGTCGAGCCACGCGAGAAGACGTGCCACCCGCCGAGCGAGCGAGGGTAGCGATCTCCGGGCGAGCGGAGAAGCCCGGACTATGACAGTCGGCGACGCCGTCGGTCATGAACACCTCGACGGCGATATCCGCTCCAGTCGTTGCCGGCCAGGAACGCGGTGACCTGCGGCCGGTGAGCCCTTCGACGACCGCGATCAGATCTCGCGCATGGCGTCCTGGTACTTACGGCGGATGTGGCGGACGGTGTCGATCTCACCGCGCTCGTGCAGGCGGCGCTCCGCCTTGGTCATGGTCTCGCGGCAGACGACGGTGATCATGTCGTCGGAGATGAACGTCCGGGCTTTCGTCGGGCCCCGGCCGAGGTACTCGCGAAACACCCGGACGACGGCGTTCGAGATCTCGGTTGATCGGCGTTGGTCTTCGTTGCGGGCGGACATGCCGCCTCCTCGCCCGTCGTGCGCTGAAGGCTAGAAGAGCTGGTTCTCCCCGCCGAAGACCTCGGAGACCGAGTCGTCGGTGAAGATCCGGCGGATCGAGTCGGTGAGCAGCTCGGCGCAGGAGAGCACGCGGATCATGCTCGGCGCGCCGGGGCGCAGCGGGATGGTGTCGGTCACCACGACCTGCTCGAAGCCCGCGCCGGAGAGGTTGCTGAACGCCTTGCCCGACATGACCGGGTGGGTCGCCGCGGCGTAGACCTGGCGGGCGCCGGCGTCGCGCACCGCGAGCCCCGCCGCCGCGAGCGTGCCTGCCGTGTCGATGATGTCGTCGACGATCACGGCCGTCTTGTCCCGCACGTCGCCGATGACGTAGCCGATCTCCGCCACCTGCTGGGCGGGGCGCTCCTTGTCCAGGATCGCGAGCTCGGCGCCGATCTTGGTCGCGAACTTCTTGTTCAGCTTCACGCGACCGGCGTCCGGCGCGACGACGACGAGATCGCTCAGCCCGAGGTCCTCGAAGTAGCGCGTGAGCATGAAGAGCGAGGTCATGTGGTCGACCGGCTTGTGGAAGAAGCCCTGGATCTGACCGGCATGGAGGTCCATCGTCACGACGCGGTCGGCCCCCGCGGTCTCGAGCATGCGGGCGACGAGGCGGGCGCTGATCGGCTCGCGCGGCGCGGACTTCTTGTCCTGCCGCGAGTAGCCGAACCACGGCACGACGGCGATGACCCGGTGCGCCGAGGCGCCGACGGCGGCCTCGATCATGAACATGAGCTCCATGAGCGCGTCGTTGGGACTGACGCCCGTCACGGGGTTGCCGCACGTCGGCTGCACGATGAAGACGTCCGCCCCGCGGATCGACTCCTCGTAGCGGCAGTAGACCTCGCCGTTCGTGAAGGTCTTCAGCGTGACCGGACCGAGATCGACGCCGAGCTTGTCGGCGATCTTCGCTGCCAGCACCGGGTTGGCCCGCCCGGTGAACAGCATGAGGTTCTTCTCGTAACCGACCTCGAGCCGGGTCGAGGGGTGCGGCTGCGGGACGATCGTCGTGCTCATGGCGTGCGGTGAGTCTAATCCTCGGAGGAGACGACCTGGTCTCGCCTGCGGGCGTCGTAGCCCTCGATGACCCTCGCGGGAATGCCGACCGCCAGCGCGCCGGCCGGCACGTCCTTGCGCACGACCGCCCCGGCGCCCGTCCAGGCGTTGTCGCCGACCTGCACGGGCGCGACGAACGTCGTGTCCACGGCCGTCTTCACGCCCTTGCCGATCCGCGTGCGGTGCTTGCGCACGCCGTCGTAGTTGGCGGTCACGTTCCCGGCGCCGATGTTCGTGCCCGGGCCGACGTCGGCGTCGCCCAGGTAGGAGAGATGCGGCACCTTCGTGCCCTCGCCGATGTCGGAGTTCTTCAGCTCGACGAACGTGCCCGCCTTGGACCCCGCGCGGAGCACCGTGCCCGGCCGCAGGTACGCGAACGGGCCGACCGTCACCCCGTCGTGCAGCTCGGCGTCGACGACGTGCGCGTTGAGGATCGTCACGTCGTCGCCGAGGCGGGCGTCGATGAGCGTCGTCGACGGGCCGACCCGCGAGCCGGCGCCGATGCGCGTCGCGCCGCGCAGGACCGTCATCGGCTCGAGCACCGCGTCGCGGCCGATCTCGACGTCGGCGTCCACGTAGGTCGTCGCGGGGTCGATCACGGTGACCCCCGAGAGCATGTGCGTCTCGAGGATGCGGCGCTGCAGGAGCGCCCGGACCTCCGCGAGGGCGACGCGGTCGTTCACCCCGAGCACGACCTGCCAGTCCTCGGCGATGTGCGCCCCGACCCCGCGGCCGTCGCCGCGCAGGATCGACACGGTGTCGGTCAGGTACAGCTCGCCCTGCGCGTTGTCGGTGCTCAGCCGCCCGAGCGCGTCGTGCAGCGCGGCGGCGTCGAAGGCGTAGACGCTCGCGTTGACCTCCGCGATGGCCAGCTCCTCGGGCGTCGCGTCGCCCTCCGCCTTCGTCTCGACGATCCGCGCGACGTCGCCGCCGGCGTCGCGGACGATCCGCCCGTAGCCCCTGGGATCCGGGTGCTCGGCGCTCAGCAGCGTCGCGGCGGCGCCGCTGGAGAGGTGCGCGTCGACGAGCGCCTGCAGCGTCGGCCCGTCGACGAGCGGCGCGTCGCCCGCGAGCACGAGCACGGTGCCCTCCCGGGGGAGCGCGTCCGCGGCCGCCTGCACCGCGCCGCCGGTCCCGTTCGCGACCGGCTGCACCGCCGTCTCGACCCCGTCGCCGAGCCGTCCCTCGAGCAGCCGCTCGGGCCCCTCGACGACCACGATCCGGTCCGCCCCCGCCTCACGCGCCGCCGCGATCGGCCACCCGACCAGCGGCCTGCCGCAGAGCTCGTGCAGGACCTTCGGCAGGTTCGAGCGCATCCGTGTTCCCTGACCCGCGGCCAGGATCACTGCGGTGAGGGCGGTCATGCCCGCCATCGTAGGCTCGGTCGTCCGCGATCGCGTCGCGGCCCGGATTACGCTGGTCTCCGCTGGGGAGTGGTGTAACAGGCAACACGCGCGGTTTTGGTCCGCGAATCCGGGGTTCGAATCCCTGCTCCCCAACTCCGAGAGGACGGCGGCACCTCCGTGGAGATGCCGCTCGCCCTAGCCGAGGTCCTCCGGCTCGGCGTCATCCGCCTCGCCGTAGTTGTCGCGCGTGTCGAACGCGCGCTCGTCCTCGTCGGTCTTCTCGGCGTCGACGAGCGGCGAGGACTGCTGCCACTCGGTCGCGCGCTCGATGAGCATCGCCTCGGATTGCTCGAAGCCCTCGGCCTCGCCGCCGCCGGCCTCCTCGACAGCTCGGAAGGCCTCGCCGCGCTCGCCGTCGAAGCGATCGGGGTCGGCATCCATCGGGTTCTCGCCCGGGTTGCCTCCGATCGCCCGCGCCTCTGCGGCGGCGGCCTCCTCCTCTTCACGTACGACGTCGTCGTCTCGATCCATGGTCCGTGTGTGCCCACCCTCGGCGCGGGCTACTCCCAGGCGATCTGCGTGCCGACGGGCGGGACCGCGTCGAGATCGATCCTTCCGACCGCCGCGGCGAGGGTGTCGGCCAGCGTGGCGCCGCTCTCGCGCAGCAGGCGCATGAGCGTCTCGACCGGCGTGGCCTCCTCCGCGACGCCGTTGGCGTAGTCGGTGACGTAGCCCAACAGCCCGTACGGCAGCCCCGCCTCGCCGCACAGCGTCATCTCGGGGCCCGCGGTCTGGCTCACGGCGCTCACGCCGACGGCGCGCAGGGAGCGGATCTCGGCCTTCGTGTTGAAGCGCGGGCCGTCGACGTGGCCGTAGCAGCCGCCGTCGCGGACGGCGTGGCCGCGCTCGCGCGCCGCCTCCAGGAGCGCCCCGCGCAGCGGCTCGGAGAACGGATCCTCGAAGACCCAGTGCCCGCGGCCCGGCGCGCCCGGCCGGTCGTGCAGCGTGCACAGCGAGCCGTCGGCGAGCCGGTTGGCGAGGAAGTGCAGGTCGTCGAACACGACGAGCTCGCCGAGCCCGAGGGTCGGGTCGGTCGCGCCGCAGACGGTGACGGCGAGCACCGCGCGCGCCCCCAGCTCCTTCAGCGCGACGACGTTGGCCTGGTGCGTCACGTGGCTCGACAGGCGCTCGTGGTCGTCGCGGTGGCGCGAGACGTGCAGGACGTCCTGGCCGGCGAAGCGCCCGCGCGTGACCTCCGTCTCGCCGAAGCGGGTCGCGACGACCTCGCGCCCCGATGACTCCATGCCGGGCAGGGCGTAGGTCCCCGAGCCGGTGATGATCCCGAGCGCCATGGCCCGGGAGGATTCCAGGCTCAGGCCCCGGGGGCGGCCTCGCCGCCGGTCTCGGCGGGCGCGGCCTCGGGCGCGGGCGCCGTCTCCGTCGTCGCGGGGGCCTGCTGCTCCGTGGTCGCGGGGGCAGGCGCGTCGGTGGTGGTCGTCGGCGTCTCGGTGGTCGGCGTCGTGGTCGTCGCCGGCGCGGGCTCGGCCGGCGCCGTCGTCGTCGTGGTCTCCGTGGACGGCTGCTCGGTCGCCGGGGTCTCGGCCTCGTCCTGCGGATCCGGGTGGTTCGGGTGGTGCCGGTGGCGGTGGCTCTTCGCGGGCTTCTCCGTTGCGGGCTGCTCCGTCGTGGTGGTGGAGGTCTCGTCCTCGGTCGCGGGAGCGTCGTCCGCGGGCTCTGTCTCCGGCTGCGGCTTGTCCTCCGCGGGCTTGTCGGCCTTCGCGGGGTCGGTCCCGGCAGCGAGCTCGGCCGCGTTGGCGACGCCGTCGCCGTCGGTGTCCTCGGCGCCGTCCACCACGCCGTTGTCGTCGCTGTCGGCCTTGGCCGGGTTGAGCCCGAGCTCGATCTCCAGGGCGTTGGGCAGCGTGTCGGCGTCGGTGTCGGCGTCGCCGTCGGGCACGTCGCCGGTCGACGCGCGCGACGGGTCCAGCCCGA
Organism: uncultured Solirubrobacterales bacterium; assembly: GCA_963757125.1. Taxonomy (GTDB): domain Bacteria; phylum Actinomycetota; class Thermoleophilia; order Solirubrobacterales; family Solirubrobacteraceae; genus CAVVSD01. The sequence goes on from CAVWQP010000004.1 coordinate 176,888, forward strand.
GCGCGACCTCGACCTCGTTCGAGAGCCCGTCGCCGTCGGAGTCGACCTTGCCGTCGGGCATGCCGGTCGTGTCGGCGCGCGCGGGGTCGAGGCCGAGCCGCAGCTCGGTCGCGTTCGGAAGGCCGTCGTGGTCGGCGTCGCGGTCGCCGTCGGGCGTGGTGCCGAGGCTGACGCGCTTGGCCGGGTTCAGCGAGAGCGCCTGCTCGACGGCGTTCGGGACGCCGTCGCCGTCGAGGTCGTCGTCGCCGTCGGGCACGCCGTCGCCGTTCGTGTCGGCGACGTGCGGATCGCGGTCGACGACGTACTCGGTGCGGTTCGTGAGGCCGTCGGAGTCGGCGTCGGCGGACGCGTCGGACGCGACGAGCGGGTTCAGGTCGTGGCGGGCCTCCCAGCCGTCCGGGATGCCGTCGCCGTCGGTGTCGGCCTTGTGGGCGCGGGTGCCGAGGCGCTTCTCGCTCGCGTCGTTGAGGCCGTCGCCGTCCTCGTCGCCGTCGGTCTCGACGCCGCGCGTGGGCGGCTGGCTCGTCTCGCCCGCGTCGGCCTCGGCGGGCGCGCTGGAGCCGACGCGCAGGGTGGTGGGCGTCAGGATCGTCGCGGGCACCACGGTGCCCTCGCCGGGGCCGCGCAGGCCGCCGGCGCGCTCGATGCGCGGTGCGACGCGCTGGGCGATGACCTGCTCGGTGCCCGAGCCGGAGCCGCCGAACGTCGGCCAGTCCTGGAAGGGGATGACATCGCGGTACATCGCGATGAGCGACGCGGTGACGAGCGCGGCAGCGCAGAGGATGCCCGCGAGCACGGGGAGAGCACGTCGCACGGAGACGATCCTCTCCGGACGCAGACGGCGGCGCCGTCGGTCATGCGTCCGCTCGGGGGGCGATGCGCTCGGGTGCTGCGTGGGCTCCACGCTCCGTTCATCGGCGTTGCGCGGAGAAGCCTTGATGGCACCACGGCGCTCCGGAAAGCGGTGGTGTCGTCCTGTGGCCGCGCGATCGGCCGCGCCGACTGAACCTGGCGCGTCGGCGCTAGGTCAGCTGGTCTCGGGACTTACGTCCGGCGACCCGGCCGCCCGCGCCGCGGGCCTCGCTGACGCGCCCGGCGGGCGTCGCGACGCCGAGGACGCGCATCGCCTTGAGGCCGAGGGAGAGCTTCTCGCGACCGTCCGTGGAGCCCACGTCGAGGCCGGACAGCTCGCGAACGCGCTCGAGGCGATAGCGGATGGTGTGGCGGTGGGTGAAGAGCTTCTGGGCGGTGCCCGCGACGTTGCCGTCGTTGTCGAGGAAGGCCTCGACCGTCTGCACGAGATCGGTCTCGTACTGCTCGTCGTAGGCGACGAGCGGCTCGACCGTCTCCGCGTAGAAGCGCTGCAGCTCGGCGGGGTCCTCGCTCATCGCGGAGAGCAGGAGGCGGTAGGCGCCCGTCTCCTCGAACGCGAGGACCGGGACCTCCGGCTCGCCGCCGGCGACGTTGGCGGCCAGGAGCGCCTCGTTGCCGGCGCGGGGCAGGTCGAGCGGGTCGTGCGCGACGCGGCTGCGGCCGAGGGCGAACGTGTGCCCGGGCAGCGCCGCCTCCAGCTCGCGCAGGACGGCGTCGGCGGTCCGGCGGCTGTGGTCCTCGTCGACGCCCGGGACGACGACCACGACCTCGGCGCGCGAGGTCTCGCGATCGGTCAGGGCGGCGGCGGCCCCCGGCGCGGCGGCGCGCGCTCCGCGCTCCGCGGCGGCGAGCACGCGTGCACGCCAGCCCTCCTCGACGGGTGACAACGCGTGGGCGCGGGCGACGATGACGGTCGCGCCGTCGTCGAGCACGAGGCCGATCTCCGCGCCGCGCGCGATGACGTTGGCGCGGTCGGTCAGCTCGCCGGCGAGCGTGGCGTGCAGGAAGGCGGTGGTCGCCTCCTGCGACGCGCGCTGCGGCGCGCGGACGCGTTCGACCTCGGACGCGAGCAGGATCGCGACGAGCCGCAGGACGACCGGGTGGACCGGGCTGCGCGCCCGCATCCGCAGCGTGCCGACGCCCTGGCCGGCGACGCGCAGGTCGACGAGATCCACGTCCTCGCGGCCCTCGACCATGAGCGATCGCTCGTCCGCGCTGCTGCGAGCGGCGACCGCGAGCACCGCACCGGCGCGGTCCGCGAGCACGAGGCTCGCGTCGAGCGCCTTGGCGGCGGCCCGCACGACCTCGGGCAGGCCCTGACCCATCGCCACGGCGCCCGAGATCGCATCGAGGGCGTCGAGATCGACCGTGTCCGGCGTCTCCGAGGTGGACGTGGGCATCCCCTCCAGGCTATAGGGGAGCGATCTGGGGACAGGCTTCCGGTGCCCCCAGCGCGGCGTGGCTATCCGAGATCGTCCCAGTAGTACGCGATGAGCGCGCCACCGAGGCCGCCGATCACGAGCAGCGCGCCCAGGACGTAGAGCGTCAGGAACGTCGCGGCGATCCGCTCCCACCAGTGGCTGTAGGACCTCCAGGCCGGGATCACGAACATGCCCAGCCAGGCGACGAGGGCCAGGACGCCGCAGCCCGCGGCGACCACGTAGATGATCGTCTCGTTGCTCATCGTGCGTCGCCCGCAGTGTGACGCACGTCGACGACGTCCACGGCTCCCCAGCCTGCGGGCACGGGCTCGGCCGCGATCGCGGCCGGTCGTCGCCCGGCGAGCTCGGCGGCGGCGACGCGCGCCCGCTCCGCCCCGCCCTCCCCCGCGAACAGCCCCAGCACCGTCGGCCCCGAGCCGGACACGAGGATCTCGTCGGCACCGGCCGCGGCGGCGTCGGCGAGCGCGCCGTCGATGGCCGGGCACAGGACGCGGGCCGGTGGCTGCAGGTCGTTCTCCACGCCGCCCTGCAGGACGTCGTCGGTGCGCAGCCGCTCGCGCGCCTCCTCGAGCTCGGGGGCCGTGCGCAGCGTGCCGCGGTCGGCCTCCGCGAAGACCGCGGGCGTCGGCAGCGCGGCGTCGACGGGCAGGACGAGGACGCCGTACGGGCCGCCCGGCGCGGCTGGCTCCAGCCGCTCCCCCGCCCCGGTCGCCAGCACGCGACCGCCGCGGATCTGGCTGGGCACGTCGGCGCCCAGCGGCGTGGCGATCTCCTCGAGCACGTCGCCGCCGGTGCCGGCGTGGGCGGCGAGCAGCCGCAGCGCGGCCGCCGCGTCGGCCGAGCCGCCCGCCATGCCGCCCGCGACCGGGATGCGCTTCGTCACCGTGATCCGCACCGGCGCGCCGTCCCATCCGGTCCGCGCACGGAACGCCTCGATCGCAGCGGCGACGAGGTTCGGCCCCTCGACGCCTTCGCAGACGACCTCGTCGGCGCCCCCGTCCGCCGGCTCGAGGAGCAGGTCGTCGGCGAGCGAGACCGTGTCCATGACGCTGACGAGCTCGTGGCGGCCGTCGTCGGCGCGCACCGGGCCGACGAGCAGGCAGAGGTTGATCTTCGCCGGCGCGCGTGCGTGGAGCGCGGTCACGCGGAGACCTTCTCCCACAAGGCCCTGAAGTCCTCCGGCGAGAGGCGCTCCGCGCGCGCGTCGGCGGGATGGCCGAGCTCGGGCAGCGCGGCGCGGGCGCGATCCCGTGCGTCCGCAGGCAGGCGCGCGCGCGACCCGGCCAGCGAGATCGAGCGGGCCAGCGCCTTGCGCCGGTGGGCGAACGCCGCCTGCACGAACGCTCGCAGCGCGGGGTCGACCGGCGGGCCCGTCCGCACGAGGCCGACGAGCACGGAGTCGACGTTGGGCACGGGGTGGAAGACCGACCGCGAGACAGGTCGGAGCACGCGCACGTCGCAGCAGAGCTGCGCGAGCACGGACGGCACGCCATAGGCGTCGGTCCCCTCCTTGGCCGCGAAGCGCTGCCCGACCTCCTTCTGCACCATCGCCACCCAGCGCTCGCACGCCGGGGAGGTCCTCGACCGTCCGCAGGATCGCCGTCGCCGCGATGCCGTACGGCAGGTTCGCGACGACCTTCGTCGGCAGCGGATCGAGCGCCGTCAGGTCGAGGTCGAGCGCGTCGGCGATGTGCAGCGTCGTGTTCGGATGGGCCTCGAGCGCCTCGCGCAGCGGCGCCTCGAGCGCGGGGTCGATCTCCACGACGTGGACGTGGCGCGACAGCGGGGCGAGGTGCTCGGACAGCACGCCGAGGCCGCCGCCGATCTCGAGTACGACGTCCTCCGGGCCGAGCTCCGCCGCACGGTCGATGACGCCGAGGATGTTCGAGTCGATGAGGAAGTTCTGACCCAGGTCGCGCTTGGGCCGGACGCCGAACTCGGCGAGCCTGCGCAGACTCGGCTGGGTCACCATCGCAGCAGCGCGGCGGCGGTCGCCTCGACCGCGGCGTCGAGATCCTCGTACGCGACGCCGCGCCGCTCGGCGACGAACCGCGCGGTGTGCACGACGTAGGCCGGCTGGTTGCGCTCGCGTCGCACGGGCTGCGGGCTCAGCCACGGTGCGTCGGTCTCCACGAGCAGGCGGTCGGCGGGCACGCGCGCCACCGTCGCAGCCAGCGCCTCGTTGGCCGGGTAGGTCACGTTGCCCGCGTAGGAGATCCACCAGCCGTGCTGCAGGCACTCGTCGATCCGGTCGGGCATCGAGAAGCAGTGGAGGATCACGTCGATGCCGTCCGCGTGGGCGGACAGCAGGTCGATCGTCGCGTCCTCCGCGTCGCGGGAGTGGATGACCAGGGGCTTGGCGGTCTCGCGCGCGAGCTCGATCTGCGCCCGGAACGCGCGCTCCTGGTCTTCCCGCGGTGCGCCCTCGCGGTAGAAGTCCAGCCCGGTCTCGCCGATGGCCGCGCAGCGCGGGTGCCGCGCGAGCTCGCGCAGCTCGTCGAGGTCGGCGTCGGTGAAGCCCGTCGCCGCGTTGGGGTGGCGGCCGATCGCCGCCCAGACGTCCTCGAAGCGCTCGCTCGCGTCGAGCGCCTGCCGGCAGCTCTCCGCGTCGATCCCCACGGTGAGCATCCGGGTCACGCCCGCCTCGCGGGCGGCGCCGACGAGCTCATCGTCGCTCGCCTTCGCGAACGCCAGATGGGTGTGGGAGTCGACCATCCGCTACGCGTCGTGCTTGGGGAACAGCGGCGCCAGGCGCTCGACGGTCCGTACGGTCCCGCCCGCGGGTGCGGCGCCGGCGTAGTCCAGGTCGGGCGCGCCGAGGGCGTCGCGGATCTTGGCCGTCGATGCAGGCATCCAGGGGTGGAGCAGCACCGCGACGACGCGCAGGCCCTCGACGAGCGTGGCGAGCACGCGTGCGACCGCCTCGTCGTCGCCCGCCTTCGCGAGGCTCCACGGCGCCTGCTCCTCGACGTAGCGGTTCAGCCGCCGCACGGCGCGCCACGCGGCCTCCAGCGCGGCGGTGAGCTCGGCCTTGTCGAGCAGCGCGGCGACCTCACCGGGAATCGGCGCGAGCTCGGCGACGAGGTCCGCGTCGAGCTCGACGGCGGGCACCGTGCCGTCGAGGTAGCGCGCCGCCATCGACGTCGTGCGGCTCGCGAGGTTGCCCAGCTCGTTGGCCAGCTCACCCTCGTAGCGCGCCGCGAACCCCGCCGTCGAGACCCCGCCGTCCTGCCCGAAGGAGACCTCGCGCAGGCAGTAGTAGCGCAGGGCGTCGGTGCCGAACTGCTCGATGATCTGGAACGGATCGAGCACGTTGCCCAGCGACTTGCTCATCTTGAAGTCGCGGCCGCTGGCGTCGCGCATGAGCAGGAACCCGTGGACGAAGACGTGCTCGGGCAGCGGGATGCCGGCGGCGAGCAGCATGGCGGGCCAGAACACGGTGTGGAACTTCAGGATGTCCTTGCCGATGATGTGGAACGTCGCCGGCCAGAACTCGTCCGTCAGATCCTGCCCGTCGCGGGCGTAGCCGAGGGCGGTGTAGTAGTTGAGCAGCGCGTCGAACCACACGTAGAAGACGTGGTCGGGGTCCCACGGCACCGTGACGCCCCACGTGAGCTTCGAGCGCGACAGCGACACGTCGTTGAGCCCGCCGGTGATGAACGAGAGCGCCTCGTTGTAGCGCTGGCGCGGCATCACGAAGTCCGGCTGCTCGCGGAAGAGGCGCTCGAGGTCGTCCTGGAAGCTCGAGAGGCGGAAGAACCAGTTCTCCTCCTCCTCCCAGAGCAGCGGGATCTCGTGGATCGGGCACGTGTCGTCGGGGCCGATCTCGTTGCCCGTCTTGAAGTCCGCGCACCGGGGGCAGTACCAGCCCTCGTAGGTCCCCTTGTAGACGTGCCCGTTGTCGTGCACGCGCTGCAGGACCTCCTGCACGCGGACCTTGTGGCCCTCGTCCGTCGTGCGGATGAAGAAGTCGTTGGAGACGTCGAGCAGCGGCATGAGGGCGCGGAACTGCTCGGCGTTGCGGTCGGCCAGCTCCTGCGGCGTGACGCCCTCGCGCTCCGCGGCGAGCGCGACCGGCTCGCCGTGCTCGTCGGTGCCCGTGAGGAAGAACACGTCCTCGCCGCGCTGCCGGTGATGACGAGCGAGCGCGTCGGCCGCGATCGCGGTGTACGCGTGCCCGAGGTGCGGCGCGGCGTTGACGTAGTAGATGGGCGTCGTGATGTAGAAGGCCATCGCGAGCGTGAGGCTATCCGTCACCTGTACGATCCCCGGTGCAGATGTCCGTCCGCATCATCATTCGCCGCTAGCACCTGCACGCCGGGGAGACCCGGTGCCGCAGGCTCGATTCTCGGGCCTGCGGCGGGACGGCGACCAAGGGCTCCGAGGTCCCAGGAGCCCGACATGCTCGTCATCCCCGCCACCGCGCCGCTGCACCGCCTCTGCCGGATCACGCTGACCTGCACGGACGGCGACGACATTCCAGCCCGCGTCACGGCCACGTGCGCGCGCAGATGCGGGGTCGTGGTCGCCCTGGCCTATGCCCGTGGGAGGCCGGACGGCAGGGCCGAGCTCGACCTGTCCGTGGAGGTCGACGAACGTCACCGGGCGCTCCTCGTCGGGCGGCTCGCGGGGCTCGTCGACGTCCATGACGTGCGCTGCCGCGACCTGTGACGGGCCAGCAGGCCGCCGACCGGCAGGCCGGCCGCGACGAGGCCGAGCCCGGCCCACGCCACGACGGGGACGCCCGCCGGCTCCCGAGCCGGGATCGGGGCGATCCGCGGCGCCGGCGTCCCGGGCCGGTGCGGCGGCGGCGCCATGTCCGGCGCCGGGCCGAGCCTCGGCCCCCGCGCCGTGCGCAGCAGGGTGAGCGGATCGACGTAGCGCCCGCTCCGAGCGTCCCGCGCCCCGAGGTGAAGGTGCGCGGCCGGGCCGACGACGCCCAGCCTGGCGCCTGCGCCGACGCGACGGCCGCGGACGGCGTGCACGGCGCCCAGCTCCAGGTAGGTCGCCACGAGGGCGCCGCAGCGCACGCTCACCACGCCACCGGACCGCGCGATGCGACCGGCGAAGCGCACGCGGCCGGCGCACGCCGAGCGCACGACGCTGCCCGGGCGCGCGGCGAGATCGACGCCCCGATGCTGGCCGGCGTCGTACGGGCGCGCGGCCGTGACGGCGAACGGACGCCGCACCTCGCCCCTCAGCGGCCAGCGCCACGAAGCCTCGGCGGGCGGGACGACGACGAGCGACAGGAGGATCAGCGAGACGACGGCGGCGAGGGGCATGGGCGACATGGTCGGCGAGCCGGCGCCGTGCTGGGCCAGATGTGACAGATCCGGAACAGGATCGACACAGGCCTGTGACGGGCACCATGTCCCCCGTGACACGGCCACCGACCGCAGCCGCTCCGCAGCGCGTATGCCCGCACTGCGCGCGCATCGGGCACACCGACGCCAAGCGGTGCCCGTTCTGCGGTCGCGGCTACAAGCGGCGGACCCTCGCCTGGGTCGCGCTCATGCTCGTCGTCTTCGCCGCCGGCATCCTCGGCGGCGTGGCGCTCATGCTCGCCGCGTTCGGCGATCGCCTCGAGACCGAGCTGGACACCCGCGTCAGCACCGTCCAGCGCGAGCTCGACCAGAGCGTCCGCCAGATCGGCGAGGACGTCGGGAACGAGATCGACCGGCGCCTAGCCCCGTGAGGTCGTCCAGGCCCGGTACACGGCGTTGGCCGTGTGCCCGGTGAGCCCCGCGACGACGCCGGCGGCCGGCCGCGGCTTCGCCCCCGAGTCCACGAGTCGCGCGAGGGCGACGACCGCCGTCTCCAGATCCGCGTCCGGCCCACCGGCCGGCGCGCCGGCGATCACGAGCACGACCTCACCCCGCGGCGCGGCCTCGGCGTAGCGGGCGCGAGGTCCGCGGCGGTCCCGCGCACGACCTCCTCGTGCAGCTTCGTGAGCTCGCGGCACACCGCGACCCGGCGGTCGGGATCGATGTCGGCCAGCGTCCGCAGCGAGGCCGCGACGCGCCCGGGAGCCTCGAAGGCGACCACGGTCTCCGGCGACGCGAAGACCCCCGCCGCCTCGGAGGCCTTGCGCGGCAGGAAGCCGACGAACCGCCAGCTGTCGGCCGGCAGCGCGCTTGCCACGAGAGCCGCGAGCGCCGCGCTGGGCCCCGGGAGGACCTCCACCGCGAGCCCGGCGGCGACGCAGGCCTGTACGAGCACGAAGCCCGGGTCGCTCACGAGCGGCATCCCGGCGTCGGAGACGAGCGCCACGACCGCGCCGTCGGTCATCCGCGCGACCAGCTCGGACGCGCGCCCGCGCTCGTTGTGCTCGTGGTAGCTCAGGAGCGTGGCGTCGACGCCGTAGCGGTCGAGCAGCACCCGCGTGCGGCGGGTGTCCTCGCAGGCGACCACGTCCGCGTCGCGCAGCGCGCTGAGCACGCGCAGCGTGACGTCCTCGAGGTTCCCGATCGGCGTCGGGCACACGACGAGACGCCCCGGGCTCATGCGGCGCGTTCGGCGGGGACGGGCGAGGACGGCGTGCGCAGCCCCGCCGCCTCGAGGGCCATCGTCGCGGCCCCGAGCATCCCCGCCTCCTGACCGAAGCGGGCGGGGACGATCTCGACGACGTCCCGGGCCGGCCAGAGCGCGCGCTGCGCGACGACCGCCCGCGCGGGCTCGAGCAGCATGTCGCCCGCCGCGATGACGCCGCCGCCGACCACGACGACGGACGGGTTGAAGATGTTCACCAGCGACGCGATGCCCACGCCGAGGTGACGGCCGCAGCGCTCGATGAGCGCCCGCGCCACCGGATCGCCGTCCCACGCCAGTTCGGTGACGAGCGGGCCGGTGACGGCGCGACCCGATGCCCGCATCCGGCCGAGCGCGCTCTCGGGCTCCTCGAGCGCCACCTGCCGCGCGGCCCGGCCGATCGCCTCCCCGGACACGTACGCCTCGAGGCACCCTCGGTTGGGGCAGCCGCCGGGGCAGGGAGGGCCGTTCTCGTCGATGACCATGTGGCCGAGCTCCGGCCCGGCGCCGATCGTCCCGGTCGCCAGCCGGCCGGCGACGACCATCCCGCCGCCGATCCCCGTGCCGATCGTCAGCAGGAGGGCGTCGGTCGCGCCGTGCGCCGCGCCCGCGCGCCACTCGACGAGCATCGCGGCGTTCGCGTCGTTGTCGACCTGCACCGGGAGCCCGGTCCGCTCGCGCATGACGTCGGCGAACGGCAGGTCTGCGATCGGGAGGTGCACGGAGGTCGCCGCGACCCCGCGGCGGTCGTCCATGAGGCAGGCGATGCCGAAGCCGACGCCGACGACCGGATCCCGCGCAGCGCCACGGGCCTCCTCGACGGCTTGGGAGACCGAGTCGAGGAGCGCTGCGGTGTCGGCATGGGGCACGAGCCTCTGGGTGCGGTGATGGACCCGGAGGTCCGCGTCGACCACGCCCGCCAGGAGCTTCGTGCCTCCCAGGTCGACGCCGATCACGCAGGCGCCTGACATGACCCCTGCCACCATACAGCGCTGCATGAGCGCCCCGAACGGCACAGACGCGCCTCCCGAGTACACGAAGTACCGCTCCCGCCCGAAGCTCTTCGGCCGGGGGAGCGACTCCGTGGAGGTCACGCCGGACGGCGTCCCGCGCGAGCTCCCGCCGCAGCCCGGGCGGCGCCGGTTCACGGCCCCAGGGCCGTGGCGCGTCGTGCGGTGGGTCGTGCTCGCGCTCGTCGGCTGGGTCGTGCTCTCCGCCGTGCTCTTTCTCGTCAGCGCGCAGATCGAGCAGGGCAAGGTCTCCGACGCCGCCGACGCGCAGCTCGGCGGCGCTGGCTTCCCGCTCACGAGCCCGAACACCATCCTCGTCCTCGGGTCCGACCAGCGCGGCTCGGCGACCGCCGAGCCGGGTGCCTCGACGAGCGCGCCGGGCCGCTCGGACTCGATCATGCTGCTGCGCGTCGGCGGCGGGGCGAACGCGCGGCTGTCCATCGCCCGCGACACGCTCGCCGACATCCCCGGCCACGGCAGGCAGAAGATCAACGCGGCCTACGCCTTCGGCGGCGCGGCGCTCGCCATCCGCACGGTCGAGCAGTACACGGGCATCGACGTCAACCACCTCATCGAGGTCAACTTCGACGAGTTCCCGGGCCTCATCGACGCCATGGGCGGCATCAACTACACGGGCGGCTGCGTCGTCTCCAAGGTCAACGGCGGCTACGCCAACGGCGGCGTGACGGTCCGCATCCGCGCCGGGGTGAAGACGCACCTGAACGGCGACCAGGCCCTCGCGCTCGCCCGCACGCGCAAGAACGCCTGCAACGCCCGCGAGAACGACCTGACCCGCGCCCGACGCCAGCAGCGCATCATCGCCGCGATGAAGTCACGGACGCTGTCGCCGGCCGGGTTCGTCCGCGCGCCCTGGATCTCCTGGCATGCGCCGAAGGCCTTCCGCACCGACATGAGCGGCCCGACGCTCGCCGGCGCCCTCGCCGCGATGGCGATGGGCGGCACGCCGACGACCCACGTCCTGGGCACGCTGGACGGCAACATCCCGCCCGCGACGGTGCGAGCCGCCGCGGAGCGCTTCCGGTCGGGCTAGTCCTTCGAGGAGGACGAGGACGACGACGAGCCCGACGACGACGAGCCCGTCTTCGCGCCGCCGTCGGACGACGACGAGGAGGAGGACGAGGAGGACGACCCGGAGTCCGACGAGCCGCTCGACGACGACGAGTCGGAGGAGTTCGAAGACGAGTTGGAGGAGGACGAGGACTTCTCGCTCGCCTTCTCGCGGTTGCGCTTCTTCGTCCCGTAGTCGGTGTTGTAGAAGCCCTTGCCCTTGAAGTGGATGGCGATGGGGCTGAAGACGCGATCGACCGGCACGCCCGTCTCGGGGTCGTGCGTCAAGGGGTCATCGGACATCTTCTGCATGACCTCGAACGTCGTCCCGTCCGGACGTCGGTACTCGTAGAACGGCACTCCCATACCCTAGCCGTCCGATGAGCCACGACGCCGTGACCATGGAGAAGATCGTCTCCCTCTGCAAGAGGAGGGGCTTCGTGTTCCCGTCCTCCGAGATCTACGGCGGCCTCGGGTCGACGTACGACTACGGGCACTACGGGGTGCTCCTGAAGACCAACGTGCGCAACGAGTGGTGGCGGTCGATGCTCCAGGAGCGCGACGACATCGTCGCGCTCGACTCGGCGATCCTCCAGCACCCGCGCGTGTGGGAGGCCAGCGGGCATCTCGAGGGCTTCACCGACCCGCTCGTCGACTGCCGCGCGTGCAAGCAGCGCTTCCGCGCCGACCACGTCGACCCGGACGAGATGTGCCCGGCCAAGGCGAACCTGCCCAAGACCGAGGACCGGCGCCACGAGTTCACCGAGGCGCGCGACTTCAACCTCATGTTCAAGACGTTCGTCGGCCCCGTCGAGGAGACCGCGTCGGTGACGTACCTGCGTCCGGAGACGGCGCAGGGCATCTTCATCAACTTCAAGAACGTCCTGCAGTTCAGCCGCCGCAAGCCGCCGTTCGGCATCGCGCAGACCGGCAAGTCGTTCCGCAACGAGATCACGCCGGGCAACTTCATCTTCCGCACGCGCGAGTTCGAGCAGATGGAGATGGAGTTCTTCGTGCCGCCGGCCGAGGCGGGCGAGTGGTACGCGCACTGGAAGAACGAGCGCTTCACCTGGTACGAGGACCTCGGGATCCGCACCGACCACCTCCGGCTGCGCGAGCACGACGCCGACGAGCTCAGCCACTACTCGTCAGGGACCGCCGACGTCGAGTACCTCTTCCCCATCGGGTGGTCCGAGCTCGAGGGCATCGCCAACCGCGGCGACTTCGACCTCACCCGCCACACCGAGTTCAGCGGCGAGAAGCTCGAGTACTTCGACCAGGCGACCGGTGACCGCTACGTGCCGCACGTCATCGAGCCCGCCGCCGGCGCCGACCGCGCGACGCTCGCGTTCCTCGTCGACGCGTACGACGAGGAGGAGATCGAGGGCGACTCGCGGACCGTGCTGCGGCTGCACCCGCGCCTCGCGCCGGTGAAGGTCGCGGTGCTCCCGCTCGTGCGCAAGGACGGCCAGCCGGAGCTGGCGCGCGAGGTGCGCGCGTCGCTGCGTGGGTTCATGCAGTGCGAGTACGACGAGGGCGGCTCGATCGGCCGGCGCTACCGGCGCCAGGACGAGATCGGGACGCCGTGGTGCGTCACGATCGACCACGAGTCCCTGCAGGACCGCACGGTGACGATCCGCGACCGCGACTCGCTCGAGCAGGAGCGCGTGCCGATCGACGACCTGCCCGGGCTGCTGGCGGCGCGCCTCGCGACGCCCTGGCGCTCGCCAAAGCTCGAGCGCGCTTGAACTAAGCTCCGTCGTGTGGCGGAGCTCCTGACCATCGGCGAGGTCGCCCGGCGCAGCGGCGTCGCGGCCTCCGCCCTGCGGTACTACGAGGACCGCGGGCTCATCACGTCCGAGCGCACCGGTGCGGCGCACCGCCGGTACCCGCGGGCGGTCATCCGGCGGGTGGCGTTCATCGTGTTCGCGCAGCGCGTGGGGCTCACGCTCGAGGAGATCGGCGACGAGCTCGCGAAGCTGCCGACCGACCGCGTCCCGGGCCGGCGCGACTGGGCCCAGCTGTCGGAGACGTGGCAGGGCCGGATCGACGACCGCATCGAGGAGCTGCAGCGGCTGCGCGACGGGATGACGTCGTGCATCGGCTGCGGGTGCCTGTCGCTGGACAAGTGCGCGTACGTCAACCCGGACGACCGGCTGGCCAACCGCGGGCCCGGTCCGGCGGCGTGGACGCGGAGGCGGTAGGGAGGCGCGGAGCGCCACCCCCAGCTACCGCACCAGCACCGCCGCGCCCGCCGGCACGCGCCCGGCGAGGCTGACGATCGCGCCGTCGCTCAACCTGACGCACGCCTTCGCCACGAGCTGGGTGCGATCGACCGGCGACGACCACCGGCGCCCGCTCACGCAGTCGACCGGCCCGGTCCCACGCCACGCGACCTCGCCGTCGCGCACGAGCTTCATCCGGTACCGGTCCTGCTCGAGGACGAGTTGCGCGCCGTCGCCGACCGGCGGCGCTGCCGCCGGGCGCTCCGGCGCGCGGAAGCCGACCTCGACCGGCTGCGGGCTCCACGCGCCCGTGAGGGCGATGCCGGCCACGATCGTCATCCCGACGAGCAGGCCGGCGGATGCGAGCCGCCACACGGTGCGCCGCCCACCCATGCGGGTGGCTGCGGAAACTGGCGGTCTGTATGGCGCGCTGGCGACGATGTCGCGCTCGGGGGAGGTTCGCGGCATAGGAGGCAGCGCAGGAAACCACCCGAGAGGATGGGCTACCAGACCTGACCCACCGGAATGGACAGGTATATGACCCGGGAACGACGAGGGGCACCCGATGGGCGCCCCTCGTCACTGCCTGGTGTGCCGCCGGTCAGCTGGCCGGGGTCGTCGCCGCAGGCTGCGGCGGCGGTGCGGTGGTCGACGTGTAGTCGAACTCCTCCTCGGCACCGAAGACGAGATCCAGGACCTTGTTGCGCAGACCCTCGTTCACCGCGACGGCGATCGCGCCGCCGATGATCGCGATGAAGAGCAGCTTGCCGAGCCCGAACCGCTTCTTCTTCTTGGGCCCTTCCTGCAGCGCTCCGCCGACTTCCTTGAGCGCCTCGGTGGCCTTCTTGATGTCGCGTTGGACCTTCTTGTCGTTCGTGAGCATCTTCGCGGGCTTCTTCCCGTTGCTCACCCGACCGTAGGCGTCACGGGCAGCCTCGAAGGCAACCCGGACGTTGTCCCGCAGGTCCTCGTCCTCCAGGGCCCGGCGCACATAGGGGTTGTTCCGGGCCGCGGAGGCGGCAGCACCCGCCTTGGCGGTCTTGCTCATCGCCATCTCCGTCACACACCTCGAATCGCTTGCAGTCGCGTGATCCTAGTACCCAACGTCGAGCATCAGCGCTCGTCGTCCTCGTCCTCCGGTGCCTCGTCGGACTTCTCCGGCGCGGCCTCGTCCTCCTCGCCCAACTCGCGGTCGTGGCGCTCCAGCGCCTCGCGGGCGCGTTCGATCTGCTCACGGCTCGGTCCGTCGCTCATGGCATGGACCTACCCACTCAGTGGATGAACTTCGGCGGGATGCCCAGCTGGATGCGGCTGCTCATCTCGGCGGCGTCCTCGAGGTTCGCCGCCGGGTGGGTCGCCGCGAGGCTGACATCCCGGAACGCCCGCTCGAGCACCGAGCCCGGCTTGGTGGAGCTGGCTCCGGCCCTCCGGAAGCACAGCTCGACGGCCTCCGTGGCCAGCTCCTGCGCCTGCAGCGCGAGGTTGCGCAGCCCGTCGTCGTCGGCGATCGTGAACGGCACGCCCTCGACGATGAACCGCTCGCCGAGCTCGCGGTAGCGGCGCGCGAGCGTGAACACGAGCGCTTCCGCCGCGTTCGTCTTGCGGCGCGCCTGCCCCAGCCAGCGCAGGTAGTCGGGCGACTCCGTCCGCGGGATGACCGGCGGCAGCGGCGTGCTCTTCTCGCGGGTCAGCCGCTCGAACTCGACGACCGACCCGCGCGCCGCGCCGACCAGGAGGGCGGCGAGCTCGCCGTAGTAGATCGTCATCGTGCGCCCGAGGTACATCGGCGCCTTGTGGACCAGGAAGCCCTGCGGCCCCTCGGGCGGGTGGATCGCGCCGAGCCAGTTGCCGTCCACGACGAGGTGGTCGGGCACGAAGACGTCGTCGACCACCACGGTGTTCGACCCCGAGGCGCGCAGGCCGATCGAGTTGTCCCCGCCCCAGTCGTCGACCACCGTGCACTGCTCCATCGGGACGATCGGCGCGAGCACGGCCACACGGCCGTCCGGCAGCGGGCCCATCGAGGTCGCGATGAAGTGCGAGCCGTACGGGGACCCGGAGGAGTACGCCCAGCGCCCGGTGACGCGATAGCCGCCCTCGACCTTCGTCGCCGTGCCCTCCGGCGCTGCCCGGTGCGGCGAGGAGAAGTAGCCGTCGCGATGGGAGAACAGCTCGTCCTGCGCCTGCTCCCCGAAGTACGCGCAGACCTGGAGCACGTGCGCGGAGCCGAGGCTGAGGTTCCAGCCCGTCCCCAGGTCGCCCTCGGCGATCGTCATCGTGACGCGCAGGAACGCCTCGAGGTCGAACCCGTAGCCCCCGTAGCGGCGCGGCTGCAGGATGCGGAAGAAGCCCGCGTCCACGAACGCGCGATGCAGCTCGGGGGAGTAGCGGCCGGCCACCTCGGCGGCAGGCGCCTCGGCGCGGACCCGGTCGCGCAGCGCGCGGGCCCGCGCGGCGAGCTCGTCGGGGGTGAGGTCCGGCTCGGGGACCGCGATCTCCTCCATCGTCAGCATGGGTGCAGCCTAGATCCGCCCGCGGGCCGCCGTTGGACCCCGGGCGCACGCTCGTGGACCGTCAGCGCACGGTGCGCCCGTCGCTGGGCGCGCGCCCGTACGCCGCGCGGTACACGCGGCTGAAGTGGCGCGGGTTGCGGAACCCCCAGCCGTAGGCGATCGACGCCACGGTCTCGCCGGCCAGCGCCGGATCGGCGAGATCGCGCCGGCAGCGCTCCAGGCGCCGGTCGCGGATCCACGCGGACACGGTGAGCCCCTCCCCCGCGAACAGCCCGTGCAGGTGACGCACGGAGATGAAGTGCTCGGCGGCGATCGACGCCGGGCTGAGCGACGGGTCGGGCAGACGTTCGTCGATCCACGCCTGGATGCGCGCCAGGAGCGCGGCACGGCGGGACGCGCGCGGCAGGCTGTCGGTGTACAGGCCTCGCACGAGCTCGACGATCCCGTCGCCGACGCTCGTGTCGGACTCCGCGATGCGCCCGTCGCGCAGGCCGTCGCCGATCCCGCGCAGGAACGGGCCGAGGACCGCGCCGACGCCGGACTCGCGGCTCACGGGCGTCGCCGTCGCCTGCAGGAGCCGCTCGACGTCGCGCGCGAGGAGCGCCTTGGGCACCGAGAACGTGAGCATCTCGAACGGCGTCGCCGAGGAGACCTCGAACGTCCGCGACGTGTCCGTGGTCGTGATGTCGCCCTCGCCGATCGTCGTGCCGCGGCCGTCCTGGGTCCGCTCCTGCGTCCCGCGCACCATCATCGTCAGCTCCAGGCGCTGGGGATCGGCCTTCGCGATCGCCTGCGGCGTGCGCACGACGCGCGAGGGACCCGCGGCGATGCGGCGCACGCGGACCGGCCCGAGGTCGTGGCCCAGCGCGCGGGCGGCGAAGCCCGTGTCGGCGCCCGGCTGGACGTCGAGCGGGAAGAACAGCGCCTCCTGTGCCTGCGCCCAGTAGCTGCCGCGCTCGCGTGCGGCCACCGTCGTCGTGTCGACGACGAGCGGCATCGCGGTCAGGCCGCTCGGCGGCCGTTCGCGCGCGCCGGCTCCAGCGCGACGTCCAGCACCTGGTCGATGCGGTCGACCCAGTGGAACGTCAGCTTCTCGCGCAGGTGCTCGGGGATGTCCTCGGCGTCGCCCTCGTTCAGGGCCGGGGCGATGATGTGCGTGATGCCGTTGCGCTGCGCGGCGAGGGCCTTCTCCTTCAGCCCGCCGATCGGCAGCACCTGGCCGGTGAGCGTGATCTCGCCGGTCATCGCGACCTCGTCGCGGACCTCGCGGCCGCTGATGAGCGAGGTCAGCGCGGTGGCCATCGTGATGCCGGCCGACGGCCCGTCCTTGGGCACCGCGCCCGCGGGGACGTGGACGTGGACGTCGTGGGTGGAGAACCAGTTGCTCGGCAGCCCGGGCGCGAGGTCCGGCACGTGCCCGCGCACGTAGGACATCGCCGCCTGCGCGGACTCCTTCATGACGTCGCCGAGCTGGCCGGTGATCGACAGCTGGCCGTTGCCGGGCACCGCCGCCGCCTCGATGAAGAGCACGTCGCCGCCGACCGGGGTCCAGGCCAGGCCGGTCGCCACGCCGGGGACGCGCGTGCGGCGCTTGACCTCCGCGTGGACCTTGCGCCGCCCGAGCAGCTCGGCGACCTTGCCGCGGCTGACGTTGACCCGCTTCGGCGCCGTCCCCTCCGCGACCTGGCGCGCGATCTTGCGGCAGATCGTGCCGATCTCGCGCTCGAGCTGACGGACGCCCGCCTCCCGCGTGTAGCCGGCGATGACCTCGCGCAGCGCGGCATCGGAGATCTGTACCTGGGAGCGCTTCAGCCCGTTGCGCTCGATCTGGCGCGGGACGAGGTAGCGCTTGGCGATCTGGAGCTTCTCGTCCTGGGTGTAGCCCGCGATGTCGATGAGCTCCATCCGGTCCAGCAGCGGGCCGGGGATGCGATCGAGGTCGTTCGCGGTGCAGACGAACATGACCGACGAGAGGTCGAACGGCAGGTCGAGGTAGTGATCGCGGAACGACTCGTTCTGCTCGGGGTCGAGGACCTCGAGCATCGCGCTCGACGGGTCGCCGCGGAAGTCCGCGCCCATCTTGTCGATCTCGTCGATCATGAAGAGCGGGTTGCGCGAGCCGGCGTCGCGCAGCGCGCGGATGATGACGCCCGGCATCGCCCCGACGTACGTGCGCCGGTGGCCGCGGATCTCGGCCTCGTCGCGGACGCCGCCGACGCTGATGCGCTCGAAGTTCCGGCCCAGCGCGCGGGAGATCGAACGGCCCAGCGACGTCTTGCCGACGCCCGGCGGGCCGACGAAGCACAGGATCGAGCCCTTCGCGTCCGGGTTGAGGCGCCGGACGGCGAGGAACTCGAGGATGCGGTCCTTCACCGACTGCAGCCCGTAGTGATCGGCGTCGAGCACCTCGCGCGCGTGCGCGAGATCGAGGTCGTCCTCGGTCGTCGTGTCCCACGGCAGCTCGGCGATCCACTCGAGGTACGTGCGGATGACGCCGTGCTCGGCGGCCTGCGGGGGGAGGTTCTCGAGGCGACCGAGCTCGCGGTCGACCTGACGGCGGACCTCCTCGGGGAGCTCGCGCTCGGCGAGGCGCTCGCGCAGCTCGTTGGCCTCGGCCGCGCTCTCGTCGAAGTCGCCGAGCTCCTCCTGGATGGCCTTGAGCTGCTGGCGCAGGACGAACTCGCGCTGGTTTCGGTCCAGCTCGGACTGGACCTTCTCCTGGATGCCGGTCCCGATCGAGATGACCTCGAGCTCCCGCGCGAGGGCCTGCGCGAGGCGGCGGAGGCGCTCGGTGACGTCGGGCTCCTCGAGGAGCGCCTGCTTCTCCTCGGTGGGGATGCGCAGCGACGCGGCGATGAGGTGGCTGAGCGCGGCGGGATCGTCGACGTTGGCGACGGCGATCTGCAGCTCCTCGGGCAGGTACGGGACCTGCTCGACGATCGCGGTGAACGTCGACTGCACGTTGCGCATGAGCGCGGTGAGCTCGGGGCTCGGCGCGTTGTCGAGCTCGGGGATCTCCTCGATCTCGGCCGCGAGGTAGGGCTCCTCCTGCGTCCAGCGCACGACGCGGACGCGGCGGCCGCCCTGCACGAGCAGACGGAGCGTGCCGTCGGGCACGCGCAGCATGCGCGCGACGACGCCGACCACGCCGACGTCGTAGAGGTCGTCGGGGCCTGGCGTCTCCAGGTCCGGCTGGCGCGAGGCGACCATGACCAGCGTGCGGTCGCCGGCGAGGATGTCGTTGACGAGGCGGACCGAGCGCTCCTGCCCGATCGCCAGCGGGGTGAGCGCGTCGGGGAAGGGGACCGTCTCGCGCAGCGGCAGGACCGGCGCGACGGCGGGAACCGCAGGCCCGGCGTCGATCGTTGTCGCTGAGTCGCCGAGCAGGTCGGTCACGAGGCCGCGTCCTCGCCGCGCTCGATCGGCACGGTGCGACTCCGGCTCTCGGGCTGGACCAGGGGAAGCTCCACGCGGAGGATCCCGTCGTGGTAGCTGGCGTTCGCGGCGTCGGGGTCGACCTCGACGCCGAGGTCGATCGCGCGGTGGAAGCGGCCGTGCTCGATCTCGAGCTGCTGGTAGACGGCGCCCTCGGCGACCGGCGGCCTGCGCAGGCCGGAGAGCGTGAGGACACGGCCTTCGACCTGGAGCTCCAGGTCGGACAGGTCGATGCCGGCCAGCTCGGCCTGGATGATCGCCCGCGCGGGGTCCTTGGCGTAGAGGACGTCGACGCGCGGGGAGAACCCGCCGCGGCGCGTCATCGAACGACCCACCACGTCGCCGAACAGCTCGTCGACCTCGCGGCGCATCCGCTCGAAGTTCGCGAACAGATCGCGCTCCTGGGACATCGACGACCAGCCTAGTCCGTCGGGCGAGCGGGCAGGTTCACACCTCGTACACGTCGCCCTCGGCGGCGACCGTGACCGGGCCGCCGAAGCCGGCCTCCGCCTCGGCCCGGACCCAGTCCCGGTCGATGAGGTCCGAGACGTGGGTCACGACGAGGCGCCGCGCACCGGCCCTGCGGCCGTGCTCGCCCGCCTCGCGCGCCGTGATGTGGCCCCGCGGGCCGTGCTCCTCGGGCGCCTTGAGCGTCGCCTCGACCATGAGCAGGTCGGTGTCCTGCGCGAACTCGACGAGCCCCTCGGTCGGGCCGTGGTCGGCGCCGTAGGTGAGGCGCCCGCCGCCCGAGCCCGGCGCGCTCAGCTCGAGCGCGTTCGTGTGGGGCAGGAAGTGCGGGACGTCGTGGGTGCGGATGCGCACGTCGCCGGCGTCGAGGACGGCACCGCTGTCGTACTCCTCGAGCTCGAAGGCCTTCTCGATGAGGTCCTCGCCGCCCCAGGCGCCGACGATGCGGCGGAGCTGGTCGCGGCCTCCGGCGGGGACCATGAGGCGGACCGGCTCCTCCCGCGCGCGGCCGTCCGGCGCGTAGGTGAGCGCGTAGGCGAACGGCACGAGGTCGAGGCAGTGGTCGGCGTGCATGTGGGAGACGACGACGGCGTCGATCGTCGTGTAGTCCACCGCCGCGCGCAGCTTGCCGAAGACGCCGTTGCCGATGTCCATGAGCATCGTCGACGCGCCCTCCTGGACGAGGTAGCCGCTGCAGGCGCCGCCAGCGTCCGCGAAAGCCGGGCTCTTGCCGAGGACCGTCACGCGCACGCGGCGCAATGTAATCGGTCCGGGACCCCGCTATGCGTGGAGTGCCGCCTGCTCCTGGGCGCTGGGGAAGGCCCAGGCGGCGCGCGTGCGCCGCTCCTGCCGGAACGTGAAGCGCAGCTGCTGAGGCGGCCGCAGCCCCTCGGGACTGTCCGGGCGGAACGTCGCACAAGGCGCTTCCAGCTCCAGCGCGCACAGCAGATTGCGCCGGAAGAAGCAGTCCTCGCACGCCACCTTCTTCGTCATCGCCCTTCCAGCCGCCATGCCCGTCGCACTCCCGTCTGTCGCTAGGTCGCGGCGCGAGTCAACCGGGCTGCCGTGCCGGGAGCAAGGGGGTGGTGGCGCCCGTCTCCGCAAATGCGGTGGATCCGCCCGAAGTCACCCCGCTCTCACCGGGAAACCAGCATGCCTGAAGCTCATGCTGCGGGTGAGGGTTCGGAGACGCACTCACGCCATCGCATACCGTCGGCCCGGATGCGCATCCTCGTCACCGGCGTGTCCGGCTTCGCCGGCGCCGCCCTCGTCCCCCGTCTGCGCGAGGACGGGCACGAGCTGCGGGGGTTCGCGCGCGACGCATCCCGGGTCCGCGTCGACCTGCCCGTCGTCACCGGCGACGCCGTCACCGGCGAAGGGCTGGACGAGGCGCTGGACGGGATCGACGTCGCCTACTTCCTCATCCACTCCATGGAGCGCGGCGACGACGCCTTCGCGGCCCGCGAGGCGGCCTCCGCGCACCGATTCGTCGAGGCCGCCCGGCGAGCAGGACTGCGCCGGGTCGTGTATCTCGGTGGGATCGTGCCCGCCGCCCACGCCCCGTCGCCGCACCTGTCGAGCCGCCTCGCCGTCGAGGAGGCGCTGCTCGGCGGCCTCCCCGAGGCGGTCGCCCTGCGCGCGTCGATCGTCGTCGGAGCGACGTCGCGGTCGTTCCGCTTCCTCGTGCGCCTCGTGGAGCGCATCCCCGTCATCCCGCTGCCGGCCTGGCGCGCGCATCGCACCCGGCCCATCGACCAGCGCGACGTCGTCGAGCTGCTCGCGGCGGCCGGGACGACCGAGCACGCGGCCGGCGGCCTCTCGCTCGACATCGCCGGACCCGACGTCGTCACGTACGCCGAGCTCATCGACCGCATCCGCGACGGCCTGATGGTCGACCGCGCCTCCTTCCTGCTGCCGGCGCTGCCCTCGAGCCTCAGCGGCCTGGCCGCGCCGCTGGCCGCCGCGATCACCGGCGAGGACCCCGACCTCATCGGTCCGCTCATGGCATCGCTGGAGAGCGACCTGCTGCCGCGCGACGACCGCGCCGCGGACCTGCTCGGCGTCGAGCTGCATCCGCTCGACCGGGCGATCGCGCGGGCGCTGCACGACTGGGAGTCCGTCGAGGAGCTCAGAGCGCGCTAGTGGCCCCTCTCGTGACATGCGGTGGGCGAGGACGGGATGCCGGACCCGTCAGGCAAGGACGCAGGACGCCGTGTCCGAGGACGCCGCATGGCGGGGATCGGCGCCCGCCCTCGACCGTCGGATGTCACGAGAGGGGCCACTGATGTCGGTCGTCATCGCACAGATCGACATCGCCGCCCCGCCCGAGCGCGTGTGGGAGGTCGCGATGGACCCGCGCACCACGAAGGACTGGGTGACCATCGTGCGCGACGTCGGACCGTGGGACGACGGTCCGCTCGTCAAGGGGTTCCACATGGACCAGCGACTGCACCTCCGGGGTGTGACGTTCAAAGTGGAGTGGACGCTGCAGGAGGTGGAACCGCCGTTCTTCGCACGGTGGGAAGGCAAGGGCCCGGCGCGCGCACGGGCGATCATCGAGGACCGCCTCACGCCGACGGCGACCGGCACGCACTTCGACTACCGCAACGAGTTCCACACACCGTTCGGGCCGATGGGCGCGATCGCCGCAAAGGCCGTGATGGGCGGCATCCCCGCGCATGAGGCGAAGGCGTCGCTGGCCGCGCTCAAGGGACTGATCGAGTCCGCCCATCCTTGACATCAGCTGTGTGACACAATCGCTCACAGGTAAGTGAATGCGAACGCACACATGACAGACAGGACGGGACGTGGCTGACTTCCTCGAAGAGAAGAGACGTGAGATCGAGGCGCGCATGGACGAGTTGCGCCCGCACGTCGACGAGTACCACCGTCTCGAGGCAGCCGCGAAGGCGCTCGCGGGTGCGGCTGCGACGCCCCCGTCGAGTCGCAGCACCCGGCCCATCCCGCAGCGCAGCAGCGGCAGACGCGGCGGCGGTCGCCCCCGCGGCTCCGGCACGCGCGGCAACCAGGCCCTGGACATCGTGCGCGAGCAGCCCGGCATCACGATCCCCGAGATCGCCGAGAAGATGGGGATCCAGCAGAACTACCTGTACCGCGTGCTCCCCGGCCTGGCGCAGGACGGCCTGGTCGAGAAGCAGGGCCGCGGCTGGCACCCCAAGACGGCTGCCTGAGCGATAGCGTCCGCCCCTTCCGGACCGGAGGGGCGGAGTGCAGCGGATCCAGACGACGCACACGGGCAGCCTGCCGCGGCCGCCGGAGATCCTCGCAGCGTTCGCCGACGGCGGGCCGTCGGAGGAGCTCCTGGGCGGCGCCGTGCGCGACGTCGTCGCGCGCCAGGCGGACACGGGTGTCGACGTCGTCGGCGACGGCGAGTTCGGCAAGCCGACGGACACGACGAACGACGCCGACCACGGTCACGGCGTCTGGGCGCTCTACGTGCGCGAGCGGCTCACCGGGTTCGAGTGGGTCGACGGCGAGAAGGCGTCGCCCTCGAGCAAGGACCGGACCGCGTTCCCCGCCTTCTACGGCTCGGGCGGTCGCCGGCAGCCCGCCGAGGGCGGACGTGCCGGGGAGGTCGGGAAGACCGCCCAGGTCTTCACCTGCACCGGTCCGATCGCGTACAACGGGCAGGAGCTCGTGGCGCGCGACATCGCGCATCTGCAGGCCGCGCTGGACGGCGCGGACGCCGCCGGGGCGTTCCTGCCGGCGGTCTCGCCCGGGTCCCTGCCGTCGCTCATCCCCGACCGCCACCACCCCGACGAGGACGCCTACCGCCAGGCGCTGGCGGGCGCGCTGCGCGAGGAGTACCTCGCCATCGCCGAGGCCGGGCTGACGCTGCAGATCGACGACCCGGTCCTCGTCGCCGCCTGGGACTTCTGGCCCGACGACGACCTCGACGCCTACCGCGCCGTCGCCCGGCGCGACATCGAGCTGCTCAACGAGGCGCTGCGCGGGATCCCGACCGAGCAGATCCGCTACCACCTCTGCTGGGGCAGCTGGCAGGGCCCGCACCGCTCCGACCTGCCGCTCGCCGACGTCATCGACCTCATGCTCGAGATCCGCGCCGGCGCGTACCTCGTCGAGGCCGCCAACGCGCAGCACGAGCACGAGTGGAAGCTCTGGCGCGACACCGCGCTCCCCGACGGCGCGACGCTCATCCCCGGCGTCGTGACGCACAAGACGAGCGTCGTCGAGCACCCCGAGGTCGTCGCCGACCGCATCGTGCGCTACGCGGAGCTCGTCGGCCCGGAGCGCGTCATGGCGGGCACGGACTGCGGCCTGGGCGGGCGGATCTCGTCCGACGTCGCCTGGGCGAAGCTCGACGCCCTCGTGGAGGGCGCGCGACTGGCGAGCGACCGACTGGGGGCCCGATGACCGACCGCATCCTCACCACGCACACCGGGAGCCTCCCGCGGCCGCCCGGCCTGGTCGAGGCGCTCGGCCTCGCCGGTGACGGGGCGGCCGACGAGGCGACGCAGGAGCGGTTGCTGCAGGAGGCGGTCGCCGGCGTCGTCGCGAGGCAGGTCGACGCGGGGGTGGACGTCGTCAGCGACGGCGAGCAGAGCAAGGCCGGGTACTCGACGTACGTCACCGAGCGGCTCACCGGCTTCGGCGGCCGCGCGTACCCGCTGCGCGGCCAGCAGGACATCATCGACTTCCCCGACTGGGGCGAGCCGCTCACGGCGGGCATCGAGGCGACGCTCGCCACGCCCGCCTGCATCGGCGACGTCGCCTATGCGCAGCCGGCGCTCGTCGAGCGCGACGTCGAGAACCTGCGCGCCGCGCTCGCCGCCCATCCGGGGGCGGACGGGTTCATCACCACGGCGTCGCCGGGCGTCATCAGCATGTTCCTCGAGAACCAGCACTACGCCGGCCACGAGGAGTACCTCGCCGCGCTGGCCGCGGCGATGCGCACGGAGTATGAGGCGCTGCACGCATCCGGCTTCCTGCTCCAGATCGACTGCCCGGACCTCGCGGTCGGGCGCCACGTCCAGTTCAAGGATCTGTCGCCCGAGGAGTTCAGGCGCACGATCGAGCTGCACGTCGAGGCGCTCAACGACGCGACCCGCGACATCCCGCCCGAGGCGATGCGCATCCACCTCTGCTGGGGCAACTACGAGGGGCCCCACAACCACGACGTCCCGCTCGCGGAGATCCTGCCAACCGTGCTGAAGGCGCGGCCCGCGCAGATCTCCTTCGAGCTCGCGAACCCACGGCACGAGCACGAGTGGCGCGTCTTCGAGGACGTCGACCTGCCGGACGACAAGGTCCTCGTCCCCGGCGTCATCGACTCGACGACGAACTACATCGAGCACCCGGACCTCGTCGCCGAGCGCATCGTCCGGCTTGCGCGGCTCGTCGGGCGCGAGCGCGTCATCGCGAGCACGGACTGCGGCTTCGCGACGTTCGCCGGGTTCGCGCCCGTGTTCCCGTCGATCGTCTACGCGAAGCTCGGCGCCCTCGCGGAGGGCGCCGAGCGGGCGAGCGAGGAGCTCTGGGGCTAGACGAGCCCGAGCTTGGCGACGGCGTCGCGCTCCTCGCGCAGCTCGCCGACCGTGATGTCGATCTTCGACTGGGCGAACTCGCCGACCTCGAGGCCCTGGACGATCTCGTAGGAGCCGCCGCTCACCCGGACGGGGAACGAGGAGATGATGCCCTCGTCCACGCCGTAGGAGCCGTCGGACGGGACCGCCATCGACACGAGGCCGTCGGCGCCGAGCACCCAGTCGTGCACGTGGTCGATCGCCGCGTTGGCGGCCGACGCCGCCGACGACGCGCCGCGCGCCTCGATGATCGCCGCGCCGCGCTTGCCGACGTTCGGCAGGTAGTCGTTCTCGTACCAGGCCATGTCGTCGACGACCTCGACCGCGGCCTTGCCCTTCACCTTCGCGTTGAAGAGGTCGGGGAACATCGTCGGCGAGTGGTTGCCCCACACGACGAGGTCCTCGATGTCGGTGACGGACACGTCGAGCTTGTTCGCCAGCTGCGCGTAGGCGCGGTTCTGGTCCAGCCGCGTCATCGCGGTGAAGCGCTCGGCCGGGACGTCGGGCGCGTTGCTCTGGGTGATGAGCGCGTTCGTGTTCGCCGGATTGCCGACGACGAGGACCTTGATGTCGTCTGCAGCATGCGCGTTGATCGCCTCGCCCTGCGGCTTGAAGATCGCGCCGTTGGCCTCCAGGAGGTCCGCGCGCTCCATGCCCTTCGTGCGCGGGCGCGCGCCGATGAGCAGCGCGACGTTCGCGCCGTCGAACGCCTCGTTGGCGTCGGACGTGATGTCGATGGCCTCCAGCAGCGGGAAGGCGCAGTCGACGAGCTCCATCGCGGTGCCCTCTGCAGCCTTCAGCGCGGGCTCGATCTCGAGGAGGCGCAGGCGCACCTTCTCGTCGGAGCCCAGGAGCTGACCCGAGGCGATGCGGAACAGGACTGCGTAGCCGATGGCGCCCGCGGCGCCCGTGACGGTGACGGTCTTGGACATGGCGAGCAGCCTATGGGGCCTTGCGTCCCCGACGCCGTAACCTCGACCGGTCCCCGAAGAGACCAAGGTCCATGAAGATCATCTACACCTACACCGACGAGGCTCCGGCGCTCGCGACGCACTCCTTCCTGCCCGTCATCGAGGCGTTCGCGCGCTCCGCCGGCTTCGGCGTCGAGCTGCGCGACATCTCCCTCGCGGGGCGCATCCTCGCGCAGTTCCCCGAGCGCCTGACCGAGGAGCAGCGGGTGCCCGACGCGCTCACCGAGCTCGGCGAGCTCGCGCGGACGCCCGAGGCGAACATCATCAAGCTCCCCAACATCAGCGCGTCGGTGCCGCAGCTCAAGGCGGCGGTGAAGGAGCTGCAGGATGCGGGCTTCGACATCCCCGACTACCCGGACGAGCCGTCCACGCCGGAGGAGAAGGCCGCCCGTGCCGCCTACGACACGGTGAAGGGCTCGGCCGTCAACCCGGTCCTGCGCGAGGGCAACTCGGACCGCCGCGCGCCCGCGTCGGTCAAGCAGTTCGCCGCCAAGCACCCCCATTCCATGGGCGCCTGGTCGACGGAGTCGGAGTCGCACGTCTCGACGATGGGCGACGGGGACTTCCGCTCCACGGAGACGTCGGTGACCATGCCGGGGGCCGACACGCTGCGCATCGAGCACGTCGGGACGGGCGGCGACGTCACCGTCCTCAAGGACGGCCTCGAGGTGCAGGAGGGCGAGATCGTCGACTCGGCCGTCATGCGCCGCGCGGCGCTCGACGCGTTCCTCGCCGAGCAGATCGCCGACGCCAAGGCCAAGGGCGTCCTGTTCTCGCTGCACCTGAAGGCGACGATGATGAAGGTCTCCGACCCGATCATCTTCGGGCACGGGGTCCGCGCCTTCTTCCCGGAGATCTTCGCGAAGCACGCCGACGCGCTCGGCCGCGCGGGCGCCGACCCGAACAACGGCCTGGGCAGCGTCCTCACGGCGCTCGACCGGCTGCCGGCCGAGGAGAAGGCCGCGATCGAGAGCGAGATCACGGCCGCGTTCGAGAGCGGACCCGACATCGCGATGGTCGACTCCGACCGCGGCATCACGAACCTGCACGTCCCGAGCGACGTGATCATCGACGCGTCGATGCCGGCGATGATCCGCACGTCGGGCCAGATGTGGAACCGGGCGGGCGACCAGCAGGACGTCAAGGCCGTCATCCCCGACTCCAGCTACGCCGCGCTGTACGCCGAGACGATCGACTTCTGCCGCGAGAACGGGGCGTTCGACCCGGCGACGATGGGCACGACGCCGAACGTCGGCCTCATGGCGCAGAAGGCCGAGGAGTACGGATCGCACGACAAGACGTTCGAGATCTCCGCGCCCGGCACCGTCCGGGTCGTGGACGCCTCGGGCACCGCGCTGCTCGAGCAGCCCGTCGAGGCCGGCGACATCTTCCGCGCCTGCCAGACGAAGCACGCGCCGGTCATCGACTGGGTCGGCCTCGCGGTCTCGCGCGCGAAGGCGACGGGCGCCCCCGCCGTCTTCTGGCTCGACGAGTCGCGCGCGCACGACGCGGAGCTCCTGAAGAAGGTCCACGCGGCGCTCGCGGAGCTCGACACCGAGGGCGCGCAGATCGAGATCAAGCCCGTCGCCGAGGCGACCCGCTTCACGCTCGAGCGCGCCTCGCGCGGCGAGGACACGATCTCCGTGACGGGCAACGTCCTGCGCGACTACCTCACCGACCTGTTCCCCATCCTCGAGCTCGGCACGAGCGCGAAGATGCTCTCGATCGTCCCGCTCATGAACGGCGGCGGCCTCTTCGAGACGGGCGCGGGCGGATCGGCGCCCAAGCACGTGCAGCAGCTCGTCCGCGAGGACCACCTGCGCTGGGACTCGCTCGGCGAGTTCCTCGCCCTGGCGGTGTCGCTCGAGCTCCTCGCCGAGGCGGACGACAACCCGCAGGCCAAGGTCCTCGCCACGACGCTCGACACGGCGACCGGCACGCTGCTGGAGACGGGCAGGTCGCCGTCGCGCCGCGTCGGCGAGCTCGACAACCGCGGCAGCCACTTCTACCTCGCCCTCTACTGGGCGCAGGAGCTGGCCAGGCAGACCGAGGATCCCGCGCTCGCGTCGGCGTTCGCGCCGCTCGCGGAGGAGCTGGCGGCGAACGAGGAGACGATCGTCTCCGAGCTCAACGCGGTGCAGGGCGAGCCGGTCGACCTCGGCGGCTACTACTTCGTCGACCGCGAGAAGGCCGACGAGGTCATGCGCCCGAGCGCGACGTTCAACCGCGTGATCGACGCGCTGGCGGTGGCCTAGCCGCTAACCGCGTTCGCCCACGACGAGGTCCGCGACGCTCCCGACCACCTGGTTCGGGACGTACGGGAAGCGGTCGAGGTCGGCGCGCGTCGTGACGCCGGAGAGCACGAGGATCGTGTGCAGGCCGGCCTCGAGCCCGGCGACGACGTCGGTGTCCATCCGGTCGCCGATCATCGCCGTCGTCTCCGAGTGCGCGCCCAGGGCGTTCAGGCCGGAGCGCATCATGAGCGGGTTCGGCTTGCCCACGTAGTAGGGGACCACGTCGGTCGCGCGCGTGATGAGCGCCGCGACCGCGCCGGTCGCCGGCAGCGGGCCGCCGGGGGACGGGCCGGTCGCGTCGGGGTTCGTCGCGATGAAGCGCGACCCGCCGCGGATGAGGCGGATCGCCCGCGTGATCGCCTCGAAGGAGTAGGTGCGCGTCTCGCCGAGGACGACGTAGTCGGGGTCGCGCTCGGTCAGCGTGTAGCCGACCTCGTGCAGCGCGGTGGTGAGCCCGGCCTCGCCGACGACGTGCGCGGAGCCGTTGGGCCGCTGGCCGTCGAGGAACTGCGCGGTCGCCAGCGCCGACGTCCACAGCGACTCGACGGGCACCTCGATGCCGCTGGCCCGCAGGCGCGCCGCGAGATCGCGCGGCGTGTAGATGGAGTTGTTCGTGAGCACGAGGAACCCCTTGCCCGCCGCGCGGATCGCCCCGAGGAACT
Organism: uncultured Solirubrobacterales bacterium; assembly: GCA_963757125.1. Lineage (GTDB taxonomy): Bacteria > Actinomycetota > Thermoleophilia > Solirubrobacterales > Solirubrobacteraceae > CAVVSD01. The sequence goes on from CAVWQP010000004.1 coordinate 205,941, forward strand.
CCTGGGCGCCGGGCAACGGGTCCTCCTCGTGCACGAGCACGCCATCCATGTCGATGAGGTAGTGCTCGAGCTGGTCCATGTCAGCCAACGTAACCCTCCATAGACTCGCGGGGACGTGTTCGGCGGCGGCTCCATCCAGCTCGTGCGCATCTCCGGGATCCGCATCGGCGCGAGCCCGAGCTGGTTCATCGTCCTGTTCCTCGTCATCTACTTCCTGGCGGGGTACTTCCAGGACACGCTGGGCGGCACCCAGACCGAGGGCTTCGTCGTCGCAGTGTGCTCGGCGGTCCTCTTCTTCGCGTCGCTCATCGCGCACGAGCTCGGCCACGCGTTCACGGCCCGCCGCAACGGCATCGAGATCGAGGGCATCGACCTCTGGCTGCTGGGCGGGCTCGCGCGGTTCAAGCAGGACTCGCGCTCGCCGGGCCAGGAGTTCGCGATCGCAGCCGCCGGGCCGGCCGTCAGCCTGCTGCTGGCGCTCATCTTCGCCGGGCTGAGCCTCGCCGTCGCGGGGACGGACAACGCCATGGACGTCGCCTTCCTGCGCAACGGCGTCGACGTCAGCGCACCGCTCGCGCTGCTCGTCTTCCTCGCGGAGATGAACGTCTGGCTGTTCCTCTTCAACCTCATCCCCGCGTTCCCGCTCGACGGCGGCCGGATCGCCCGCGCCGCGGTCTGGAAGCTGACCGGCGACCGCAACCGCGCCACGCGGGTCTCGGGGAGGTTCGGCCAGTTCGCCGGCTACGCGCTCATCGCGTTCGGACTGTGGCGCGCGGTCGACGGCGAGGGGATCGGCGGGCTGTGGTGGGCGCTCATCGGGTGGTTCATCGCCTCGGCGGCGCGCAGTGCCGTGGCGAGCACGGCGTTCACGGAGCGCCTGGAGGGGATCACGGTCGCCGACGTCATGGATCCCGCGCCCGTGGCGATGCCCGGCACGACACCCGTGGCGCGGGCCGAGGACGAGTACTTCCTGCGCTACCGCTGGGACTGGTTCCCCGTCGTCGACGAGGGCGGGCACTTCCTCGGCCTCGTGCGCCAGGACGCGGTCTCCGCGGCGGTCGCCGCCGGCCACGGCGAGCAGGCCGTCAGCGAGGTCGTCGACGGCGACGCGTCGCAGTGGGGCGTCGCCGCCGAGGAGCCGATCGAGGCGCTCCTGGGCTCCGAGCAGCTCCGCACCCTCGGCGCGCTCATGGCCGTGGACGGCAACGGCATCCTCGCCGGCGTGGTCACGTTCGAGCAGGTCCGTCGCGCCGTCGCAGCCGCGTTCCCCGCGCGCTGAGGGACCCCGGGAGGCGAACGTATAAGGTCCAGTGGGTCCCCCCGACGGAGCTTCGATGCCTGAACACGACGTCCTCATCATCGGCGCAGGCCTCGCCGGCCAACGCGCCGCCCTAGCGGCCGCGGAGGCAGGCGCGACGGTGGCGATCCTGTCCAAGGTGCACCCGGTGCGCTCGCACTCGGTCGCCGCTGCCGGCGGCATCAACGCGGCCATCAGCCTCGACGACCGCTGGGAGTCGCACGCCTACGACACCGTCAAGGGCTCCGACTTCCTGGGCGACCAGGACGCGATCGAGATCATGTGCCGCGAGGCGCCCGGCGAGGTCATGCACCTCGAGCACATCGGCGTCACGTTCCACCGCAACGAGAAGGGCGAGATGGACCTGCGCGCGTTCGGCGGCGCGTCCATGAAGCGCACCGCCTACGTCGCGGACATCACCGGCCAGGCGATCCTGCACGTCCTCTACGAGCAGCTCATGAAGCACCACGAGACCGTGGATCGCTACGAGGAGTGGTTCACCACCTCGCTGATCCGCGACGAGGAGGGCGCCTGCGTCGGGTGCGTCGCCCGCAACATCCGCACGGGCGAGATGGAGACCTTCCGGGCCAAGGGCACGATCCTGGCCCAGGGCGGCGCCGGCCAGTGCTTCAAGCCGACGACGAACGCGCTCATCTGCACCGGCGACGGCATCGCGCAGGCGTACGACATCGGCGCCCCGCTGATGGACATGGAGATGATCCAGTACCACCCCACGACGCTCGTGGAGAACGGCTTCCTCATCACCGAGGGAGCCCGTGGCGAGGGTGCGCATCTCCTGAACGCCGACGGCGAGCGCTTCATGGAGAAGTACGCGCCGAACAAGATGGAGCTCGCGTCGCGCGACGTCGTCTCCCGCGCGGGCCAGACCGAGATCAACGAGGGCCGCGGCGTCGGCCCCGACGGCTCCGGGATCGCGCTCGACATCACGGTGGTGCCGAAGAAGCGCGTCCTCGAGGCGCTCCGCGAGATCGTGAACATCGGCAAGGACTTCGCCGGCGTCGACATCACCGCCGAGCCGATCCTCATCCGCCCCGGGCAGCACTACATCATGGGCGGCGTGAAGACCGACGTGCACGGCCAGGTGCCGGGCGTGCCGGGGCTCTACGCGGCGGGCGAGGTCGCCTGCGTCTCCGTCCACGGCGGCAACCGGCTGGGCGCCAACTCGCTGCTGGACACCCTCATCTTCGGCCGTCGCTCCGGCGAGCACGCCGCGGAGCGCGCCAAGACGATGCCCGCCCCGTCGGTGGGCAACGACCAGCTCAAGGCCGACGTCGCCCGCATCGACTCGATCATCGCGCGCCCCCGCGAGGGCCGGCGCATCTCGGAGATCAAGGACGAGCTGGGCACCGTCATGAACCGCTACGTCGCCGTCTTCCGCGACGAGGCGGGCCTCGCGCAGGCGCACGACACCGTGCGCCGGCTCAAGGAGGAGGCCAGGACGGCCTACATCGACGATCGCGGCACGGTCTTCAACCAGGACGTGCTCGGGGCCATCGAGCTCGGGTACATGCTCGACGTGGCCGAGGCCATCGTCGTCGCGTCGCTGGAGCGCAAGGAGTCCCGCGGGGCGCAGTTCCGCACGGACTTCCCCGAGCGCAACGACGACGAGTGGCTGAAGCACATCGACATCTCCCGCAACGGCGATGAGACGCCACAGGTGTCGTACTCGCCCGTGACGATCACGCAGTGGCAGCCCGAGGAGCGCAAGTACTAGATGGCAGATTTCACCCTGAGGATCCGGCGCTACGACCCCGAGTCGGGTGAGGCGCCGTACTGGGACGAGCACACCATCGACCTCGAGCCGCACCGCTCCGTGCTCGAGGGCATCCTGCAGGCCAAGGCCCGCTTCGACGGGTCCATCGGCATCAGGTGCTCGTGTCGTGCGGCGATCTGCGGATCGTGCGGGGTGCGCATCAACGGCCAGCCCGGCCTCGCGTGCCACACCCACCTCGACAAGGCGCTCAAGGGCGCCAAGGACGGGATCATCGAGGTCGAGCCGATGGGCAACATGCCCATCATCAAGGACCTCATCGTGGACATGGACGCCGTCCACTGGAAGAAGATCCAGCGGGTCACCCCGTGGCTCATCAACAAGCTGCCCGTGCCGGAGCGCGAGTACATCGTCCCGCACGAGAACATGGTCGACGTCACGCAGTCGATGGCCTGCATCCAGTGCGGCGCCTGCGTGTCCGACTGCCTCTCGATGGAGGTCGACCCGCTCTTCATCGGGCCCGCCGCGCTCGCCAAGGCCTACCGCTTCGCCGGCGATCCGCGCGATGCGCAGCAGGAGGAGCGCATCAGGGACCTGGCCGAGGATCCCCACGGGATCTACGACTGCACCCACTGCTTCAAGTGCATCGAGGCGTGCCCCAAGGGCGTCGCGCCGATGAGCCAGATCATGCGCCTGCGGCGCATCGCCACGCGGACGCACCACATCGTCGACCGCAACAACGGCGAGCGCCACGAGTCGGCCTTCGTCACGCTCGTGAAGGACCACGGCCTGCTCTGGGAGGCCGAGCTGCTGCCGCGCTCGCACGGCGGGGACAGCTTCTTCGGCAAGTTCATGCCGAAGGCCGCGCTCGAGCTGGTCGACTCGCTGCCCGTGATCGCCAAGGGCCTGCTGCGCCGGAAGGTCACGCTGGGCAAGTCGATCCTGCCGCCGAAGGACCTCCCAAAGGACGCGCGGGCGGAGATCACGAGCATCTTCGAGAAGGTCGACGACCGTGGCGAGCTTCGCGAGTTGAACCTGTACATCAGCGGCTACGACGAGGATCTCGAGCCCTCCGAGCAGTCGACCGCCGAGGAGTCCCCCACCCGATGAAGGTCGCCTACTGGCCCGGCTGCGTGAGCCGGGGTTTCACGCCCGAGCTGCACGGCTCGATGGAGCACATCGCACCGCTGCTGGACCTCGAGCTCGTCGAGCTCGACCGCGCGTCGTGCTGCGGCGCCGGCGTCATCGCCGAGCACAACCAGGAGCTCGCCGACACGCTGAACGCACGGACGTTCGCGCTGGCGCAGCAGGCCGGGTCCGAGCTGACGATGATGAACATCTGCTCCACCTGCCAGGGCGCGCAGACGGAGTGCCAGGAGCGCCTCGACGCGAACGGGCAGTACCGCGCGCTCGTGAACGAGAACCTCGCCGAGTACGGGCTCGAGTACCAGAAGGGCCTGGAGAACAAGAACCTGCTCTGGCTCCTCGTCGAGGACTACGGGCTCGACGAGCTGAGCAAGCGGGTGAAGCGCCCGCTGGAGAACCTGAAGGTCGGCCCCTTCTACGGCTGCTACATCGTGCGCCCGACCGACCGGCTCGGGATCGACGACGAGCACCCGCGCGACACCTACCTCGGGCTGCTCATCGAGGCGCTCGGCGGCACCGTCATCGAGTACGCCGGCGCGCAGAAGTGCTGCGGCTTCCCCATCATCACGATGAACAAGGAGGCGTCGCTGAAGCAGGCCGGCCGCCACCTGGGCGACGCCGCCGACGCCGACGCGGACTGCCTCGTGACGCCGTGCCCGCTCTGCCACCTCAACCTCGACCTGCAGCAGCCCCTCGCCGAGCGCGTCATGGGCCGCGAGCTGAACATGCCGGTCCTGCACCTGCCGCAGCTCATCGGCCTCGCCCTCGGCCTCGAGCCGAAGGAGCTCGGGCTCGGTCGTCACATCGTCAAGCCGACGTCGGTCATCGACTGGACGACCTCGGTCATCGCGGGCGTCGACGACGGATCTGGAGCGCTCGCCGCCTCAGCGTGAGATCGGGCGGGCACCGCGCCCGTCGGAAAGCGACAGGTCTTGTCCACATTCAGGGGCAATGCCGCCATACTTCGCGCATGAGCGGTCCTCCGTTCAAGCTCGACCTCGTTGCTGAGGCCGCCGCCGCGCTCTCACGAGGCGGACTGCTTGGGGGAGCAGTCGTCTCGGCGGGGGCGCCGGCTGCAACACCGGCGCCCCCGGACGCGACCGCATGATCCTCGCCGCGATCCCGGTCCAGACGCTCGTCCTGCTGTTCCTGGCGATCACGGCCGCGTGGGTCGTGGTGAGCGTGGTCGTGATGCGCCGCCAGCGCCGCGACCGCGAGGTCGGCCTGCTGCAGGCCCGCCCGCGCCAGCACGACCGGCGGCTGGCGTCCGACGAGGCCGGCAGGTTCGTGCCGCTGGCGCCGGTGTTCGAGGAGGAGCCCGAACCGGAGCCGGAACCGGAGCCGGAACCCGAGCCCGAGCCGGAACCCGAGCTCGAGGAGCTGCCGCCGCATCCGTCGGACATCACGCCCGCGACGATGTACGAGATCGTGTGGTACCGCGAGGAGGAGCGCATCGCGTTCGCGCTGCAGCCCGTCGACGGCCGCGCGGCCGGGTGGGCCCGGTATCGCTCGTCGTCCTTCGCCTGGGAGGAGGACAGCGACCCGCCCGCGAGCCTGAAGGCCGCGCAGAGCTCCCACGGGAAGCTGCGTGCGCGTCTGCGGCGTGAGGGCTGGCAGGCGTCGGGCCGCGGCGACAGCTGGTTCAGCCACCGCTTCGAGCCGCCGGACTCGGCGCCGCACGCGCGCGCCCAGGACACCGCGGACTGACGCACGCCTCGGGCCGACGCGGTACACCGGAAGGGTGTTCATGCGGCGGCGCAGAGCGAAGGTCGAGCCGTTCGAGTGGCTGGCGCCCGGCGCGCAGGCCGGGACGTTCGCGCCCCTCACGCGGGTCGCGCGCTCGCCGTCGGCGCCGCTGCGCGCCGTCGCCGGGGCCGCCCGCACGTACGAGATCGTCTGGTACCGGGAGGACGAGCACCTCGTGTTCGGGCTGCAGCCGGTCGACGGGCGCACGGCGCTCGTGCGACCGGTGCGCTCCGCGCCGTTCGCCTGGGACGAGGAGCGCGACCCGCCCGCCGGCCTGCGCGAGGCGCAGCGCGAGCACGGCCGATTGCGCGAGACGCTGCTGCGCGACGGCTGGCGCCGTGCGGGTCGCGGCGAGCGGTGGTTCAGCCATCGCTTCCGCCCGCCCGACGAGTGACCCGGACCTTGAGCGGGGCGCCCGTGCGTCGGACGGATGTTCAATGGTCCCTTTTCCAGTGTGAGGTCACCATGCGGGGCCGGACCCCATGCTGCGCGCACTCACACGCAAGAAGTTCCTGCTCTCGGCCGGTGGCGCCGTGTCGGCTGCCGCCGCGGGCGGCGCCGCGATCGGCGGCCTCGGCGCGATGGCCTCCGCGCGCACGGCGCCCTCGCGCGAGCAGGACCTGCGGGTCCTCGGCTTCCTGCTCGGCGTCGAGCGCATCGAGCTGGCGTTCTACGAGCGCGCGGTCCGCGCCGGCGCCCTGCGCGGTGAGCTCGCCGAGTTCGCCGCCGCCGCGCTGATCCACGAGCGCGACCACGTCGCCACCCTCGAGGCCGCGCTCGGAACGGCCCCGGCGGCGCCCGTCCCGTTGTTCGACGTCGGCGATGCGCTCACCGACCACGACGCGTTCGTCGCGAAGGCGATCGCACTCGAGGACGCGGGCGTCGCGGCGCTGAACGGTCAGATCACGAACCTCACCCCCGAGCGGCTCGGCGCCGGGTGCGCGATCGTCTCCGTCGACGCCCGCCACGCGGCGTGGATCCGCGACATCGGCGGGAGGTCGCCGGCCGACGGCGCCACCGACGCACCGCTCGCCGCCGCCGACGTCCGCGCGCTGCTCCAGCGCCAGGGGTTCCTCGCGTGAGCCGGCCGCGGCTCGATCTCGCGGCGATCGACCGCGACGGCGCCGTCCGCGAGGCCGCCGAGGCGACGTCGACGCGGGCCGCCCTGCTCGGCGGCGCGCTCGCCGCGATCGGCGCGCTCGCCCTCCCCTCGATGGCCGCCGCCGCGCTCGCGCCGCGCGACCGCTCGGTGCTGACCTACGCGCTGTCGCTCGAGTACCTCCAGGACGCCTTCTACACCGAGGCCGAGCGCCTCGGCGCGCTGCAGGGGAAGGTCGCCGACGCCGCCCGCGTCCTCGGCCAGACCGAGCGCGCGCACGTGAAGGCGTTCCGCGCGCTGCTGGGGTCCAGCGCGCCGGCGCGACCGCGCTTCGACTTCCACGGCACGACCGAGGACGAGCTGGCGTTCCTGCACACCGCGGTCGCGCTCGAGGATCTCTGCGTGGGCGCGTATGCCGGACAGGCGACGAGGATCCGCTCGCCCGAGGTCCTGCAGGCCGCAGTCGACATCCACAGCGTCGAGGCCCGGCACGCCGCCTGGCTGCGCAGGCTCCTCGACGTCCGCCCGACCGAGGGCTCGCTCGACGAGCCGCGCGGCCGCCGGTCCGTGATCGGGACGATCGCCGCCAGGGGCTTCGTCGTCGACGCGTCCGACGCCCCCACGACCCACCGGCGGGCATCGCCGCTGTTCACGGGATGAGCGATCGCGCCTCCGGGCCTCTCTGGAAGCCGGTCGCGAGCGCGGCGCCGCCCGGCGGGGCGCGCTCCGAGCTGCCGCCGGAGGCCCGTGCGCGCCGACGCGCGCGGGCTCGCCGGCGCGGACTCGTGCTCCTGCTCATCGCGGTCGTCGCCCTCGCGGTCGTCGCCACGACGTCGAGCGCCGTCGTGTCCGGCGCGGCCGAGCCCGCCTCGGTACCCGCGCCGGCGCTGCGCACCGACGTCCCGGGCGCACCCGGCTCCGCCCTCGCCGTCCCCAGCCCGCACGCCATGCCGACCCCGGCCGCGCACACCGCCGCGTGGGCGCCGGTCCGTCGCCGCACCGTCGCGCGCCGCGTCCCACGCGGGCACCGGGTCGCCCGCGTCGGGCTGCGCACGCCGGAGGGGACGACGAACCTGCTCGAGGTCATCGGCCGGCGCACCGACGCGCACGGCCGGCTCTGGGCGCACGTGCGCCTCGCCGTGCTGCCCAACGACACGACCGCCTGGGTCCCACGCTCCGCGCTGGGCGGGATCACGACGGTCCGCACGCATCTGTATGTCGACCTCGACGCGCGCACGGCGACGCTGATGCGCGGCGACGAGATGGTCCTGCGCGCGCCGGTGGGCGTCGGGCGTGCCGGGGCCGCCACCCCGACCGGCCGCTTCTACGTGCGCAACCGCCTCACGACGTACCGCAGCAAGGCGTACGGGCCGGTCGCGTTCGGCACCAGCGCGCGGTCGGCGGACCTCACCGACTGGCCGGCGGGCGGCTACATCGGCATCCACGGCACCGACCGGCCGGATCTCATCCCCGGCCGCGTCTCCCACGGATGCATCCGGATGCGCAACGCGGACATCCGTCGCCTGGCCCGCCTCATGCCGATCGGGACCCCGGTGACGGTCGGGTGATCCGCATCCGGTCATCTGGCGCACAGAAACTGCACAGGTTTTTGCCCTATCGGGCAATACTGCGCTGCACACCGAAAGATTGGGCATCGTGATCACACGGAGGAAGATCCTGATCGCCGGGGGGACCGGTGCGACCGCGGCAGCGCTCGGCGGATTGATCGCCGCCGGGTCGGAGACCGCACGCTCGGCCCCCTCCGCCTCGCAGGACGCGGAGGTCCTGGCGTTCATCCTGGGCGTCGAGCGCATCGAGTCGGGCTTCTACGCGGCGGTGGCCCGGACGGGGCGGCTGACGGGCGAGCTCGCGGAGTTCGTCGCGATCGTCGGCGGGCACGAGCGCGAGCACGTCACGTTCCTCGAGCAGGCGCTCGGCAGCGCCGCACCGAAGGCGCAGCCCTTCGCCGCCGACGTCGCCGCGCTCGCGGACGACCCGCAGCGCTTCGTCCGCACCGCGGCGGCGCTCGAGGACGCCGTCGTCGCGGCGTACAACGGCCAGGCCGCGAACCTCAGGCCCGAGACCCTCGCCAAGGCCGCGACGATCGTGTCCGTCGAGGCGCGCCACGCCGCCTGGATCCGCGACATCGGCGGGCTCCCGCCGGCCGAGAACACGACGGACGAGCCGCTCACGAGCGACGGCGTCCGCGACGCGCTGCGCCAGGTCGGGCTGCTGTCATGAGGCTCCACGACGACACCCCGATCGGAGACCTCGACCTCGCCGCGATCGACCGCGACGGCGCGGTGCGCGAGGCGGCCGGGGCGCTCCACAGCCGCGGCGACGTCCTGCGCGGCGGGCTCGCGGCGGCCGGCGCGCTCGCCGCGGGCCTGCTGCTCCCGCGCAGCGCCGCGGCGGGCGAGCTGGCGGGCGGCGATCGCTCCGTGCTCGCCTATGCGCTGTCGCTCGAGTACCTGCAGGACGCCTTCTACACCGAGGCGGAGCGGGTCGGCGCGCTCACCGGTGCGCGCAAGACGGCGGCGAGCGTCCTCGGCGGGGTCGAGCGGGCGCACGTCCGCGCGTTCCAGGGCCTGCTCGGGTCGAGCGCACCCGCGCGGCCGTCGTTCGACTTCCGCGGGACCACGGAGGAGAACGATGCGTTCCTGCGCACCGCCGTCGCCCTCGAGGACCTCAGCGTCGCGGCCTACAAGGCGCAGGCGCCGAACATCAAGGCGCCCGCGGTGCTGCAGGCGGCGGTCGGGATCCACAGCGTCGAGGCCCGCCACGCGGCCTGGATGCGCCACCTCGTCGGCGTGCGGCCGGCTGCGAACGCGTTCGACGAGGCCGAGGGCCGCGACGCCGTGCTGAAGACCGTGGCGTCGACGCGCTTCATCGTCCAGAAGACCCCGCGGACCACGCGGAAGCGCTCACCGAGGTTCACGGGCTGAGCATGGACCGGGTCGTCGCCGCAAGCGCGCCGCGAGGCGACGTCGTCGCGTCCATCGGCGCCGCCGGCCACCGGCGGCGGCGGAGGCGGCTGCGGGTCGCCGGCGCGGTCGCGCTCGCCGCGGTCGTGGCGGCCGGCGCGGTCGGGCTGCTCGTCGGCCGCGCCGCAGACGACGGTCCCGCGCAGGCGGCGCGCCCGCCGGAGCGCTCGGCCCTGGCGGCCCAGCTGCCCGCCGCTCCCGCCGCGGCGCTGGACGTCCCGCGCCCGGCGGAGCTCGATCGCACCGAGCGCGGCACCGGCGAGTGGGCGCCCGTGCTGCGCGCGACGCTCGCGCGCACGCGCCCGTCGACGGGCGCCGCGACCGTGAGCCGGGTCGGGACGCGGACGCCGGAGGGCACGTCGAACATCCTCGAGGTCATCGGGCGCCGCCGCGACGACGCGGGCGCGCTGTGGGTCCGCGTGCGGCTCGCGGTCCTCCCGAACGGGACGACCGGCTGGATCCCCAGGGCGGCGATCGGCGGCCTCACGTCGGTGCACACCCACCTCGTGGTGAACCTGGCCGAGCGCAAGGCGACGCTCGTGCGCGAGGGGCGCGTCGTGCTGCGGGCGCCGGTGGGCATCGGCGCGCCGGGCGCGACCACGCCCACCGGCAGCTTCTACATCCGCAACAAGCTGACGCGCTTCGCGAGCCCGACGTACGGGCCCGTCGCGTTCGGGACGAGCGCGCGCTCCGCCGACCTCACCGACTGGCCGGCGGGCGGGTTCATCGGCATCCACGGCACCGACCAGCCGGAGCTGCTCCCCGGAGCGGTCTCCCACGGGTGCATCCGGATGCGCAACGCCGACATCCTGCGCCTCGCGAAGCTCATGCCCGTCGGCACGCCCGTGACGGTGCGCGCGTGAGGCGTCGCCTGGCGACCGGCCTCCTGCTCTGCATCATCCTCGTCGCCGGCATCGCGGCGACGCAGGCGCTCGGCGCCGGGTCGACGTCGACCACGCGGACCCCGACGCAGCTCTGGGAGCAGTTCCCGCTCGACCCCGCGCCGCAGCAGGCCGGGGCGCCGGCACGCACGACGCCGACGCCCGCGCCGGCGCCGAGGCCCGCGACGGCGTCCGCCGGTGGGATCGATCCGCTCGTGTGGATCATCGGAGGCGCGCTGCTGCTGGGCGCCCCGATCGCCCTCCTCGTGGGCCGGATGCGCCCCGTGCCCGCACTCCGGGCGCCGCGTCCGGCCGCCGCGCAGGCCGGGACCCTGGTCCCGCTGACACCCGCCTTCCGGCGGATGCCGGAACGCGACCCGGACCCCGAGCCCGAACCCGAACCCGAACCCGAACGGGAACCGGAACCGGAACCGGAGCCGGAGGAGATCTTCGAGCCGCTCCTGTTGCCGCCCGAACCCGAACCGGAACCCGAGCCGCCTGCGCCCCCCGCACCGCAGGCGATCGCCACGACCTACGAGATCGTCTGGTACCGGCAGGGCGAGCGCCTCGTGTTCGGACTGCAGCCGGTCGACGGGCGCGCCGCCCGCGGCGGTCGCGAGCGCTCGGGGAGCTTCCGCTGGGACGAGGACGACGATCCGCCCTCGACGCTGCGCGACGCCCAGCGCGCGCACGGACGCCTGCGCTCACGCCTCCTGCGCGACGGCTGGGCCGCGGCCGGCCGCGGCCCGACCTGGTTCAGCCACCGCTTCCGGCCGCCGGAGCGCTGAGCAGCCGCCTCGGCGGGCGGCCGTCGCCTGCGTCGTGGCGCGTGGCGTAGCGGCGCGCCAGCGCGAGGGTGTCGGCGTCCAGCTCGGCGGGCTCCAGCGGATGGTCACGCGCGACGCGAGCGATGAGCGCGCCACGTGCGTCCTCGAGCGACATGCCGTCTCCGAGGTCGCCCACCGTCGCCGGATCCCAGTCGACGCCGAGCGCCGCGTTTACCGCGACGAGCACGTCCCGGACGCGCTCGCCGTCGTCGATCACGACCATCCCCTCCGTGGAGCTGGCGGACTTCGTGACGCGCTGGGAGATGCCGCCGACCTTCACGCCTCCGGTGTGCAGCGAGTAGTCGCCCGGGCAGTACTCGCCCGCGATCGCGCCGACCCGGACGCCGAGCGCGTCGGCGACGAGCCCGGCGAGTCGGGCGAACCGCACGTGCGTCCCGGCCTGGGGCTCCGGGTCCGCCGCGATCCAGGCGAAGACGAGCGTCCCCGGATGGAACGCGGCGGCGCGGCCGCCGGCCAGCCGGTGCACCGCCGCGAAGCCGTGTGCCTGGGCGGCGCGGACGGCGTCGGCGAACCCGGCGGCGTGCGTGTCCAGGCGCCCGAACGACACCATCGCGGGCGTCGGCGCGACGCGGAACGTCTCAGGCAGCTCGCCCGAACCGACGCGGTCCAGCAGGGCGTGCGAGATCGCCGCCTCGAGCGGGGCGTCGTCCAGCCGCCCGCCGGTGAGCAGCCGCACCTACGCGCGGGCGGTGGCGCGGACGAGGCCGCGCTGGTGCAGCAGCTCCGCGAGCTGCACCGTGTTCAACGCGGCGCCCTTGAGGAGGTTGTCGCCGACGACGAACAGGTTGAGCGAGTGCTCGGGGTCGGCGAGGTCGCGTCGCACGCGGCCGACGGCCGTCTCGTCGCGGCCCGCCCACTCCAGCGGCGTGGGCACGTCCTGCACCACGAGGTTCGGGAACGCGGCGAGCGCGGCGTTGGCCTCGTCGAGATCCACCGTGCGCTCGAACGTCGCGCGGATCGCGACAGCGTGGCCGACCATCACCGGCACGCGCACGCACGTCGGCGAGACGAGGAGGTCCGGGATGTCGAGGATCTTGCGCGACTCGTTGCGGAGCTTGAGCTCCTCGTCGGTGTAGCCCTCCTCGCCGATCGCGCCGAGCATCGGCACGACGTTGAACGCGAGCGTGTCGGCGTGGACGCTGTGCTCGACCCGGCGCATCGCGGACGCCCCGTCGGTGCGCAGCGCGTCCATGTCCTCCGAGAGCACCGGGACCTGGGCGGCCAGCTCGTCGATGCCCTTCTGGCCGGCACCGCCGGCGGCCTGGAAGCTCGTCGCCACCATCTCGCGCAGCCCGTAGACGTCGTGCAGCGCCTTGAGCGGCAGCATCGCGACCATCGTCGTGCAGTTCGGGTTGGCGATGATCCCGTGGTGGCCGTCGAGGGCGTCGGGGTTCACCTCGGAGACGACGAGCGGGACGTCGTCGTGCATCCGCCAGGCCGAGGAGTTGTCGACGACCGTCGTGCCGCGCTCGACGAACCGCCGGGCCCAGGTGCGGGAGGTGCTCCCGCCCGCGGAGAACAGGGCGATGTCGAAGCCGTCGATCGTGTCGTCGGCCATCACGCGCACGGGCACGTCGGCGCCGTCGATCGTGCGCCCGACCGAGCGCTCGGAGGCGAACGGCACGACCTCGGTGGCCGGGAACGAGCGCAGCCGCAGCAGGCGCAGGAGATCGGTTCCGACGGCGCCGGTGGCGCCCGACGACGGCGACTCTCACGATGCGAACTCCCCGAACGGACGCTCTGCCTGGATGGTGCCGTCACCCGACAGCTCGAAGGCCGAATGCAGCGCGCGCACCGCCTCGGGCACGCGGTCGCCGCGGATGACGCAGGAGATCTTGATGGGCGACGTCGAGATCATCTCGATGTTGATGCCCTCGCCGCCGAGCGTCGTGAACACCTTCGCGGCGACGCCCGGATGCGTCTTCATGCCGGCGCCGATGATCGAGACCTTGCCCATCTCCTCGTCGGTGGCGATCCGCAGGCCGTGCTGGGAGGCGAGGCCGTCGAGGGCGAGACGGGCCTCGTGCAGGTCGGTGCGCGGCACCGTGAACGACATGTCCGCCCCGGCGTCGCTGGAGACGGGCTCGTTCTGGATGATCATGTCGACGTTGATGTTCGCCTCGGCGAGCACCGTCGCGATCTGGCCCGCGACGCCCGGCGTGTCGGGCACGCCGACGAGGGTGACGCGAGCCTCCTCGGTCGAGTGCGTGACGGCGGTGATGAGGGGCTGCTCCACGGTTTCCTCCGGTCCGACCACAACGGTACCCGGCGTGTCATCGAAGCTCGACCGGCAGTGGATGCGCACGCCGTGGTTGCGCGCGTACTCCACGGAGCGCAGCTGCAGGACGCCGGCGCCGCTGGCCGCCATCTCGAGCATCTCCTCGAAGGAGATGACGGGGATCTTCCGGGCGTCGGGCACGATCCGCGGGTCGGCGGAGTACACGCCGGCGACGTCGGTGTAGATCTCGCAGACGTCCGCGCCGATGGCGGCGGCGAGCGCGACGGCGGTGGTGTCGGATCCGCCGCGGCCGAGCGTCGTGACGTCGCGCGCGGTCGAGACGCCCTGGAAGCCCGCGACGAGGACGACCGAGTCCTGGTCGAGTGCGTCGCGGATCCGGTCCGCGCGCACCTCGAGGATGCGGGCCTTCGTGTGCGACGTGTCCGTGACGATCCCGGCCTGCGAGCCGGTGAGCGAGATCGCGCGGTGGCCGAGGTCGTTGATCGCCATCGCGCACAGCGCGCACGACTGGCGCTCCCCGGTCGAGAGGAGCATGTCCATCTCGCGCGGATCGGGATGCTCGGAGATCTCCTGGGCCTGGGCGATCAGCTCGTCGGTCGTCTTCCCGCGGGCGGACAGGACCGCGACGACGCGGTTGCCCTGCTCGCGCTTGGCGACGATGCGCATCGCTGCGCGCTTGAGGCGCTCGGCGTCGGCGACGGACGTGCCGCCGAACTTCATGACCACGGTCCCGGACACGCGCCTGAGCCTAGCTATCTCGTTCGTACCAGCACGCGCACGACCGCGGGCGCGAGCAGCACCATGACGAGCACGCGCAGCGTCTGCACCGCGAGCACGAACGTCGTGTCCGCCCCGGAGCCGAACGCCGCGGCGAGGACGGCGTACAGGCCGCCGGGCGTCGTCGCCAGGTAGGCGTCCAGGAGCGTCGCCGAGGTCGTCAGGTCGAGCACGATCGCCAGCCCGAAGCAGGCGATCATGAGCCCGAGGATGCAGAGCAGGACCGGCAGGAGGAGCGAGCCGACCTCGCGCACCGTCGACATCGTGAACCGCAGGCCGACCTGCAGCCCGATGCCCGCGAACGCCGCCTCGCGCAATACGGGCGGCACGACGAAGCCGTCGGGCAGCAGGAGGCCGACGACGCCGGCGAGGAGCATCGGGCCCAGCAGCGAGCCCGCGGGCAGCCGGGTCAGCCGCGCGATGAGGATTCCCGCCGGGGCGAGGATCGCCGACAGGACCCAGCCCTCGACGTCGCCGAACGTCCCGACGCCATTGTCCGGCGTCCCGGCGTGGTGCCCCGGGAAGACGACCGCCATGAGCACCGGAGTCGCCACGACGACGACGAGCACCCGCAGGTACTGCATGAACGCGACGAGCCGGTCGTCCGCCTTCAGCTCGCCCGCCATGCCGACGATGCCCGACGCCCCGCCGGCGACCATGCCGAGCGCCGCCGTCGGACGGTCGAGGCTCGTCCACCGCGCCAGCGCGATGCCGCACAGGAGGCTGAGCCCGAGCGTCGCGAGGCTCACGAGCGTCACCGCGACCCACGCGTCGGCCGCGGCCTGGAGCGCGTCGGACTTCAGGTAGGCGCCGAGCGCGACGCCCGTGAACGCCTGCGCCGCGCGGAAGCCGATCGGCGGGACCTCGAGGCGCCCCGGGCGCCACAGCGCGACGACGAGCCCGACCAGGAGCGCGCCGAACAGGTACGAGGACGGCACCCCGGCGCCGCCGAACAGCCGGCCGACGACGAACGTCGCGAGGAACGCGCCGGCCCACGGCGCGGCGCGGCGCAGCACTAGATCAAAGCCGGCGGCGCCCCGCGAAGGCCTTGCCGAGCGTGACCTCGTCGGCGTACTCGAGATCGGCGCCCACGGGCAGTCCGCTGGCCAGCCGGGTGACCGCGACCGCCGGGGTGCGCTCGCGCAACGTGTCCGCGATGTGCATCGCCGTGGCCTCGCCCGTGGTCGTGGGGTTCGTCGCGATGACGACCTCCGTCACGCCCTCGGCCTGCACGCGCGTGTAGAGCTCGGCGAGATGCAGGTCCTCGGGATCGACGCCGTCGATCGGCGACAGCGCGCCGCCGAGCACGTGGTAGCGGCCCCGGAACTCATGGGTGCGCTCGACGGGAATGACGTCCCCCGCCTCCTCCACGACGCAGATGACCGTCGGATCGCGGCGGGCGTCGTCGCAGATCGTGCAACGCGGCCCGTCCGCGAGGTTGAAGCAGATCTCGCACGGGCGGATGAGGGCCTTGACCTCGCGGATCGCGTCCGACAGGGCGTTGGCCTCCTCGTCCGTGCTGCGCAGGATGTGGAAGGCCAGGCGCTGGGCGGTGCGCGCGCCGATGCCCGGCAGCCGGCCGAGCTCGGTGATGAGGCGCTGGACCGGCGGCGCGTGCAGCGTCTACCTCTTCTTCTGCGCGCGGCGCGCCGCGCGGTTGGGCGCCCCGGGCGGGAGGGCGCCGGGGCCGCCGCCGCCGCTGGGGAGTCCGCCGCCCAGGCCGCCGAGCCCGCCGAGCGCCTCGAGCATCGAGTTGGGGTCCATGTCGCCCATGCCGCCGCCCATCTTGGAGGCCGCGAGCTCCTCGACCTGGCGCAGCGCCTCGTTGACCGCCGCGGTCACGAGGTCCTGCAGCATCTCGACGTCCTCGGGATCGACGGCGTCGGGGTCGATCGTGATGGACTGCAGGCGCAGGTCGCCGGACGCGACGACCTTCACCATCCCGCCGCCGGCGGACGCCTCGACGCGCTCCTGCTTCAGCGCCTCCTGGGCCTCCTGCTGCTGGGCCATCATCTCCTGGGCCTGCTGGAGCATCTTGTTCAGGTTCGGTGGCTGCGGCATCAGGCGGTCTCCTCCGGCGGGGCCTCGGGGATGATCTCCTCGGCGTCGAACTCTGTCACGAAGCGCGCGACCCACTCCTCCTCCGTCAGCGGAGGCGGATTGCCGGGGCCGTCGGTGCCGCCCGCGGCCGCCATCCCCACCTCGAGCTCGCGCAGCTCGTAGGCGAGGGTCGGTGCCTGGCCGGTGACGGCCTTGAGCGCCTCGAGGACGCACGCGCGGTAGGTCTCGGTGTCCGCCTTGCGCCGCAGGAACTCCGAGCCGGGCGGGAAGGCGACGGTCAGCTCGCCGCTGCGAAGCTCCACCGGCCGCGACTCCGCGAGGACGCTCGCGCAGAGCATGTTCGTGGTCTTGAGGTGGTCCAGGACGGCGGGCCAGACGTCGCGCAGGCCGTCCAGCGAGGCGGGAGCTGCCGCCCGGGGCTCCGGCTCCGGCTCGGGCGCCGGCGGAGGAGGTGGCGGCGGCTCGTCGGCGACCGGCGCGGCGGCAGGCGGCGGCGCGACCGGCGGCGTGGGAGGCGCGAGCGGCGGCGGCGCGACCTGCGGCCGCCCGCCTTCGAGCGCCTCGACGCGCGCCAGCAGCGCCTTCACCGACGGATCGACCTCCGGCGACGCGGCCTTC
Source organism: uncultured Solirubrobacterales bacterium (assembly GCA_963757125.1). Lineage (GTDB taxonomy): Bacteria > Actinomycetota > Thermoleophilia > Solirubrobacterales > Solirubrobacteraceae > CAVVSD01. Next base: position 223,369 of record CAVWQP010000004.1, read on the forward strand.
ACGAGCGCGAGCTCGAGCTGCGTGCGCGGGTCGGCTCCGTTGCGCCCCGCCTCCAGCGCGGAGGCGATCAGGTCCAGGAACCGCGCGACCTCGCCGCGCCCGATGCGCGAGGCCTGGTCGACGAGGCGGGCGTCGCGGTCGGGCGTGAGCCGCAGCTCGGCGGGCAGCTCGCCCAGCGCCTGGACGACCATGAGGTCGCGCGCGTGCGCCTCGAGGTCCTTCACGAACGTCGTCGGGTCGCGCCCCGTGTCGACGAGGCGGGCGGCGCCGAGCAGCGCCTCGCGCGCGTCGCGGGCGGCGATCGCGTCGAGCGCCGAGAACAGCAGGTCGGTGTCGGCGACGCCGAGGACCGCGAGCACGTCCGCCGTCGTGATCGTCTGCCCCGAGTAGGTCACGAGCTGCTCGAGCGTGCCGAGCGCGTCGCGGAACGACCCGGTCGCGTGGCGCGCGAGCAGGGCGAGCGCCTCGGCGGGCACCTCGATGTCCTCCTCGCCGGCGACGCGGCGCAGCACCGACGTGATCTGCTCGACGGTCGGCCGTGTGAAGTCGAAGCGGTGGCAGCGGTCGACGACCGTCGGCAGCACCTTCTGCGCCTCGGTCGTGGCGAGCACGAAGATCGTCCGCGGCGGCGGCTCCTCCAGCGTCTTGAGGAACGCGTTCCACGCCTGCGGCGAGAGCATGTGCGCCTCGTCGAGGATGTAGATCTTGTGCCGGCCCGACACCGGCGCGAAGGCGACGCGCTCGCGCAGGTCGCGGATGTCGTCGACCGAGTTGTTCGACGCCGCGTCCATCTCGATGACGTCCATGGACGTCGCGCTCGCGATGGAGACGCACGACTCGCACACGCCGCAGGGCGTGACGGTCGGGCCGTGCTCGCAGTTCAGGCAGGCGGCGAGGATCTTGGCCATCGACGTCTTGCCCGTGCCGCGCGAGCCGACGAACAGGTAGGCGTGGTGCACCTTGTCCTGCTCGACCGCGTTGCGCAGCGTGCGCACGACGTGCTCCTGCCCGACGACCTGATCGAAGGTCCTCGGGCGGTGACGGCGGTACAGCGACGGAGCCGTGGGCACCCCTTCGAGTCTAGTGTCGCGGGCCGGACGTTCGGGTGCAGAACGTCCGGCTCACGGCACTAAAGCGGAGGGGGCACGGAACCACCGAGGGCGCGCTCGGCGAGCGTCGCGAAGCGCAGCGGCGTGCGGTCCTCGCCGAACGGGCCCACGGCCTGCAGCCCGGTGGGCATGCCGTCGACGGTCCGGCCGGTCGGGATCGCGGTCGCCGGGAGGTTCGCGACCGTCACGAGGCCCGGCCACTGCAGCCCGTTCATGTAGGGCACGGGCGCGCCGTCGACCAGCGTCGTCCGCGAGTACTGCGCGATGTGCCCGGGGCCGTCGCCCGAGTGGTCGTGCGGGAACGCGACCGTCGGCATGACCGGGCAGAGGATCAGGTCGTAGCGCTCGAAGAAGCGCCGCCACGCCGCCTGCAGTCCCAGCTGGCGCTCCTCGAGGGCGAGGAACTCGTGATGGGTCATGCGCACCGCCTTCGCGATCCGCGCCGGATAGCCCGCCGGGTCCTGTCCCTCCCCGGCGGCCTCCGTGACGGCGAGCACCTCCTCGGGCATGCCGGCCGAGATGGTCGCGAAGAGCATGGCCACGTAGAGGTCGTCGCTCGCGCGGACGTCGATGTCCGGCCGGGCCTCCTCGTCGACGGTCACGCCCAGGCCGCGCAGGTCGTCGGCGTAGGCGCGCATCGCGTCGAGGCAGCGGCCGTCCGCGCTGAGGACGCTTCCGTCCGCCCACAGGGCGACGCGGAAGTCCTCGAGCCGCTCGTGGCGGCTCGGGCCCGGCGGCGCCGGCGCCAGGACGTCGAGCGCGAGCTCGAGGTCGGCCGCACTGCGCGCGAGCGGCCCGGCGACGCCGAGTGGCGGCGCCAGCAGCTCACCCGGCATCGGCGGGATGTGGCCGCGCACGGGGACGAGCCCGAAGCTCGACTTGTGGCCGTAGATGCCGCAGAAGTGCGCTGGGCAGCGGATGGATCCGCCGATGTCGCTGCCCAGCTCCAGGGGCGTGAACCCCGCCGCGACGGCCGCGGCGGCCCCGCCGGACGAGCCGCCGGGCGTGCGCGTCGGGTCCCACGGGTTGCCCGTCGTGCCGTGGACGGGGTTGTAGCTCTGGTGATCGGCGGCGGCCAGCGGCAGGTTCGTCTTGCCGAACGGGATGGCGCCCGCCGCGCGAAGCCGCGCGACGGCGTCCGCATCGCGCTCGGGCACGTGCTCTGCGAGATGCGGGAACCCACAGGTCGCCGGCATCCCGGCGACCTCGTAGGAGTCCTTGATGGTCATCGGCAGGCCGTGCAGCGGGCCGCGGCCCTCGGCGGGCGCGGCGTCCGCCGCCCGCGCGGCCTCCCGGGCGCCCTCGACGTCGAGCGCGACGACGGCGTTGAGCTCGCCGTCCAGCCGGCCGATCCGATCGAGCTGCAGGTCGAGCAGCTCCTCCGACCCCAGCTCGCCCGAGCGCAGCCGGGCGACGAGGTCGCCGGCGGACGTCAGCTCCGTCGCGTCGCTCATGCGCAGTGGTGCCCCTTCGCCTGGCTCGGCGGGACCCGCATCGCCGGGTTGCGCGCGAAGAAGCCGACCGGCCGCAGCGCGAAGCCGACCCGCTCCACCGGCATGACCGGCCAGTCCTCGGTCCGCACCGCGTGCGACACGCCGAACGTGTGCCAGAGGACGACGTCGGCCTCCTCCAGCGGACGGTCCTTGGCGATCCACTCCGGCAGCCCGGCGCCCCCGGGGTGCTGGTTGGGGTGCTCGCCGGCCGCGTGCAGCTCGTCGGGGTCGAACCGGGTCACCCAGAGGTTCGCGTGCGCGAAGCCCGCCCGGCGCCCGACGCTCGACTCGGGCCCCGCGAGCATCGTCGGCCCGTTGAACGGCTGCAGCTTGTAGCCGGTCGGCTCGCCGACGTGGTTCGTCCGCCCCGGGTTGACGACCTTCCAGGAGCGCGCCGCGGCCGCGTCGATGTGGCGGCGGCCCTCCGACTCGCGCCGGATCGGCGTCGAGCGCGCGACGATCGCCTGCCCGTACGGGTTCTCCGGGCCCTCGTCGGCGCCGACGAGGTCGACCTCGTGGACCGTGTTCGCGAAGCCGTCGACCGCCATGTCCAGCCGCACGTTGAACAGGTGCTGGTGGTGCGGCGCGGCGAGGTCGGGGGCGACGCGGGTCGCGCTGCCCAGCTCCTGGTCGGGCGTCACGCCGCGCGTGAGGACGATGCCGGTCAGCTTCGCCTCCAGCTCGATCGTCCCGTCCTGGTACAGCGACCAGTAGAAGCCGTAGTCGTAGTTGCCGACCGTGGCGAAGAACGACACGACGAGCTTGCGCGAGCGGCGCACGTGCGCCATCCCGGACGCCACCTCCGTGTGCTTCCAGAGGACGCCCGCGTCCTCCTCGTGGATGCAGATCGCGTTGGGGATCTCGCGCGGCGCGCCCGCGCCGTCGGCGAGCACGGCGTCGACGTAGCGGATCTCGCCCAGGCAGTCGCAGCCCAGCTGCAGGGAGTTCGCCAGCCGGCCCATGCCGTACTCGCCCGCGTCGAAGTACGTACGCCAGTAGAAGCCGTCGTGCGGGTCGCCGTAGGGGACGACCATCTCGCTGAGGCTGGCCCGGTAGAGGACCTGGCGATCCTCCTCGCCGTCGCGGAAGCGCAGGTCCGACAGCACGAGGCCGTCGACCGGGTGCAGCGCGACGTGCAGGCGCCAGTCCTGCCAGCGCAGCACGTGGCCGTCGAGCGTGAAGCCCGGCCCCTCGGGCTGGACGATGTCCAGCGGGGCGATGTCGTCGCGCCAGCCGCCGACGGCCTCCTCGGTCTCGTAGTCGCCGTCGGCGGTGGAGATGGGGACGATCGGGTCGTGGTCGAGGACGTCGACCACCTCGCCCGTGTCGAGGTCGACCGACGCGCGGAGGTGCTCGATCGGCGACGAGTAGGCGTTCGCCAGCGGGTGCGGCTTGAGGTACGGCGTGGCCCAGACGATCCGGCGCCCGGCCGGGTTCTCGGGGAAGCTCCCGGCGCTGAGCGGGTCGACCTGGACGATCGAGAGGTCCTCGATGCCGCGGCGGCGCAGCGCCTCCACGAAGCGCGGGTCGGCAACGGCCGCATCGGCCGCGCGCTCGAAGTCCTCGTCGACGATCGGCGGCAGCACGCCGTCGAGCACCTGCCAGGACTCCAGGCCGCTCGTCCCGAGGTCCACGATCCCCTCGTGGGTGCGCCGGGTCGCGCGGTCGGTCACGACGACGCGTGCGCGGCGCCCGATCTCGTCGCCGGACCCGAAGGCGACGACGACGTCCTTCGGCGGGTCGACGAGCACGACGAGCGAGAACACCGGCCGCTCGAGGTCGCCGGTCGCGCGCACGACGCCGACGGCCGCGACGATCTCCTCGGCCGTCAGCGGATCCAGCGGATGGGTGACTGCGACGACGACGCTCATGTGCCTCCTGCCCTTCGCGCCCGAGGGCGGCGTAGACCTCGGGCCTGTTGCCCTTGAGCCACTGCCCGACGGCGAAGCCGAGCACGACCACGATGAGGATGAGCCACGGCAGCAGGGCGATGATGTCCGAGTCGCTGCCCGCGAGCGTCCGGAAGTTGACGATCGCGAGGATGAACGCGGTCAGCAGGCCGGCGCCGCCGAGGGCCGGCGCGATGAGCGTGCTCCACAACCGGGGGTCGTGGCGGCGGCGGAAGAAGACGACCACCGAGAACGCCGCCGCAGCCTGCAGCCCGACGATCGCGAGCGTCCCGAAGCCGGTCATGCTCGCCGTGATGTCGAGGAGCGGGTCGGCGCCGGTGATCGCGAACGCACCGACGACGATGACGTTGAACGCGACCTGGACCGCGCTGGCGACCACCGGCGCCCCGTTGCGGCCGGTGCGGCCCAGGACGGACGGCAGCAGGCGGGCCCGGCCGAGCGCGAAGAGGTAGCGCGTCGCCGCGTTGTGCAGCGCGAGGAACGCGGCGAACAGGCTCACGAGCAGCAACAGCTCCATGACGTCGGTGAGGAACGAGCCGAGGTACTCGTGGGAGATGTTGAAGATGAACGCGCCCGGGCCGCCCGTCGCGGGATCGTTCACGACGCCCTTGGCCGCCTCCGCGCCGACCGCGCTCACCGCCGAGAGCGAGGTGACGATGTAGAAGGCGCCCATGAGGATGATCGCGGCGTAGATCGCGCGCGGGATCGTCGTGAACGGATCGCGCGCCTCCTCGGCGAACAGCGCCGCCGCCTCGAAGCCGAGGAAGCAGGTGAAGACGAACAGCAGGCCGAGCCCGAAGCCCGAGCCGAAGACGAGGTCCGGGTCGAACGCCCCGAAGTCCCAGCCCTCCTGGAACAGGACGGAGACGTCCATCACGAGCAGGATCGTCACCTCGCAGACGAGGGCGACGCCGAGGATCTTCGCGCTGATGTCGACCCCGCGGCGCCCGAGCACGAGGATGCCCGCCAGCGAGACCGCGCTCCACACCTCCCAGCCCAGGTTGATCCCGAAGAGGTCGTCGAGGACGAAGTCGGTGAAGAAGCCGCTGGTGGCGGTCGCACCCGCCATGAAGCAGTTGTAGCCCAGCACGGCGAGGTACGCGGTCGCGACGCCCGCGCGTGGGCCCACGGCCTTCGTGACGTACGCGTAGAACGCGCCGGCGTTGACGACGTGGCGGCTCATCTGCGCGTAGCCGATCGCGAACAGCAGCAGCGCGATCACGGCGAGGACGAAGGCGCCGGGGATACCACCGCCGTTGCCCACGGCCATCCCGATCGGCACGACGACGACCGTCGCCGTGAGCGGCGCGACCGCGGCGAGCACGAGGAAGACGATCCCCGGCACACCGAGCGCGTCGCGCGTCAGGCGCCCTGCAGGCTGGTCGGACATGGCGTTTGCTCCCCCTCGGGTTGACCCGGGTGCGAGATTATCCAGATGGATAATTTGGCGTCAAGCCGCGCACCGGGACACGGGGAGCGCCGCGCGGCGCTCCTGTCCGCGGCGGTGCGCGTGCTCGACCGCGACGGCATGCGTGGTCTCACCTACCGCTCCGTCGCGCAGGAGGCCGGGGTCAGCCACGGCCTGGTGCGCCATCACTTCGGCAGCCGCGACGCGCTCATCCACGAGGCGGTCCTCGACCACGCCGACCGCTCGCTGGAGAGCACCCGGCTGGAGTCGGGCACGGGCCGGCTCGCGGACCTCGGCGCGGGGACCACCCGCATGGTCACCGACCTGCAGAACCTGCCCGGGGTCGATTACGAGCTCGTCCTCGAGGCGCGCCGCCGCCCGGAGCTCGCCCCCGCCGTCCACGCGCTCTACGACCGCTACCTCGACGCGACGCGGCGCGAGCTCGCCCGCATCGGGCTCGCGGACGACGAGCCGCTCGTCCGCCTCGTGTTCGCGGCCCTGGACGGGCTCGTCATCCAGCTGCTCGTCTTCGGCCGCGTCGACGAGGCGGACGCTGCGATCGCCCGCCTCCACGAGCTGCTCGCGGATCGGCTGCCGCCGGAGGCGAGATAGCGTCCGGCCCGATGCGGGCCCTGCGCTTCGGCGGCGAGATCTGCCTGACGACCATCGGTGTCTGGCTCCTCGCGGGACACGGGCTCGTCAACTACGACACGCTCTACGCCCTCGTCTGGGGGCGGGAGATCGCGGCCGGCAGCACCCCGGACCTCGACGTCGCGATCGCGCCGACGCCGCACCCGCTCGCCGACGTCGGCGCGGTACTGCTCGCGCCGCTGAGCAACTCCGGCTCGGGGCTGCAGGGGCAGGCGGCCATGACCGTCGTGCTCGTCCTGAGCTTCATCGCGCTCGCGCTCCTCGCGCGCGTGGTCTTCGCCCTCGGCCGCGACTGGTTCGGGACGTGGTCGGGCGTGGCGGCCGCGCTCATCGTCGTCACCCGCGTCCCCGTGCTCGACTTCGGCGCGCGCGCATACGTGGACATCCCGTTCATCGCGCTCGTGCTCGCGGCGATGCTCGTCGAGACCCGCCGGCCGCGGGCGGGCTGGCCGGTGCTCGCGCTGCTCGCCGCGGCGGGGCTGCTGCGCCCCGAGGCGTGGCTGTTCTCGTTCGCCTACGTCGGATGGCTGGCCTGGGAGACGCGCCGGTTCGACCCGGTCTTCCTCATCGCGCTGGTCGCGCCGGTCGGCTGGATGCTGCACGACCTCCTGGTGACCGGCGATCCGCTGCACTCGTGGCTCGACACGCGCGAGAACGCCCAGGAGCTCAACCGGATCACGGGGATCGACCACGTCCCGACGACGATGCCGCGGCGCCTCGGGGAGATCCTGCGCGAGTCGGGCCTGCTGGCGGCGGCCATCGGCGGCGTGCTGGCGCTCGCCTGGCGGCGCGGAGAGCGCGGCGTGCGCATCGGGGTCGCGGCCGGGGTGGTCGCCGTCGTCGCGTTCTGCATCCTCGCCGCCGGCGGCCTGCCGATCCGCACGCGCTACCTCATGCTCACCGCATGCATCCTCGCGGTGTTCGCCGGCGCGGGGCTGTTCGGCTGGATGACCGTGGAGGACCGCCGCCACCGGCGGTGGTGGGCCTGGCTGTCGGCGGTCGCGCTGCTCGCGGTGCTCGTCACCGCGCCGAACCAGGTGGACCGCATCCGCAGCCTGCGCGCCGCGCTGTCCACCCAGGTGCACATCCAGGACTCGCTCGGCGAGGCCGTCGAGCAGGCGCCGTGCGAGCCGTACGTGGTCCCCAACCGCCGGCCGGTGCCGCTCGTGGCGCTGTGGCGCGACGTGACGCCGGGCTCGGTCGCCGTCGCGCAGGACGGCTTCCCTGCGAGCGGCAGCTACGTCTTCCCGCGCAGGCCCGCCGTCGCCCACGACTACATCCTCGACCCGAGCGACCTGGACAAGCGCGTCCCGCCGCCGCCCGCGGGATGGCGCGAGCTGACCGGCTCGGCCGACTGGCGGCTGGCCGCGCGGTGCCCGCGCGCCTCCGCCGGGTAGCGTCCAGGCCATGGAGCCCGCCCGCCAGAGCAACTGGATGACCGCGCTGGAGATCGCGCTTGCGGTGATCCTGCCGATCGCCGGCCTGGTCATCGCGGTCGTCCTGTTCGCGACGAAGCGGACCCGGGAGGCGGCCTACGTCGGCGTCGCCACCCTCATCGGCGCCGGCCTGGCGCTCACGCTGTACCTCTGAAGAAGACGGACCGTGCACCCTGCGTCGAAGCGGCGTCCCGGGCGCTGATCGACTGACACGGCTCCGGCACGGGGGGACCCGCTGCGCCTACCGGTGACCGCTTAAGGCTGCTTCCTTCCGGATCTGACCTGGTTCACGGACCGGCATCGCGCGGGACCCGTGCCATCAGCGCCATACCAGAAGGGCTGACCCCGAGGCGAACGCCCCTCGGAAGGGAATTCGGCCTCGCTAGAGCGGATTGCGAGTTCAGGGCTCCGCTACGTCCCCGCCTAGCACGGTCCGCGTCCAGCGTAGCGACGCGACCGTTGTTAGGGTTGCCTAATGCGTCGAATCCCCGCCCTGATCCTGCTGCTCGCGGCCGTCTCGCTGTCCGCCTGCGGCTCCGACGACGAGAGCTCCTCCGCCGCCGGCGAGGGGACCACGAGGTCCGAACCGGCCGCCGCGTTCCCGGTCACCGTCGAGCACAGCTTCGGCTCGACGACCGTCCCCGCCGCCCCCGAGCGGATCGCCGTCGTCGGCTACACCGAGCAGGACATCGTCCTCGCCCTCGGCCAGGTCCCGATCGCGACGACCGAGTGGTACGGCGACCAGCCCTCGGCCGTCTGGCCCTGGGCGCAGGACCGCCTCGGCGGCGCGGAGCCGACGGTCCTGAGCCTCACCGACGGCTTCCAGTTCGAGCGCATCGCGAAGCTCGCCCCCGACCTCATCATCGGGACGAACAGCGGCATGAAGAAGGCCGACTACGAGAAGCTGTCGGCGCTGGCGCCCACGATCCCGGCGGTGAAGGGCAGCACGGACTACTTCTCACCCTGGGACGGCCAGACCGAGCTCATCGCCGCCGCCCTGGGCAAGGCGGAGGAGGGCAGGAGGCTCGTGGCGAGCGTCAAGGACGCCTACGCCAAGGCCGCCGCCGAGCACCCCGAGTTCGAGGGGAAGACCGCGACGTTCCTCCAGAACGGCTTCTACGACGGGAAGATCTACGCGTACCCGGACGGGCTGAACACCGAGTTCCTCACGTACCTCGGCTTCACCGTCAACCCGCGGCTGGACGAGATCCGGACGCCGCGGGGCGAGCAGGTCGGGATCTCCGCCGAGCGCTTCGACATCGCCGATGCCGACGTCATGGTCTTCGCCACCGAGGAGGCGTCCGACGTCGCCGCGCTGGGGAAGATCCCGACGTTCGGCAAGCTCGACGCCGTGCGGGAGCACCGGGCCGTGTTCACGGACGCGACGCTCTCCGGCGCGATCTACTTCATGACGCCGCTCAGCCTGCCGTACGTCCTCGAGCGGCTGACGCCGGCGCTTGCCGGGGCGGTCGCGGGCGAGGCGCCGCGGGCGATGATGCAGGCGCCCTAGATCGCCTCGAGGATGTCGCGCACGGCGGCCGCCGTCTCCGAGGGCGGCTGCGGGGTCGCCGCGCGCAGGATCGGCCCGGCGATCGCCTCGAGCTCGGGCTCGGCGCCGGCGAGCCGGTCGGTCAGCATCGACGGCTGCTGCTGCGCCGGCAGCGCGGCGAGCCGCGCGCCGATGAGCGCAGCGTCGAGCTCGACGCCCGCCGTCGCGGCTGCGTCGACCGCCTCGTCGACGAGCGTCGCGAGCCGCCCGGGATTGCGCTCGCGCGCCTCGCCCAGCGGGAGCCCCTCGGCCGTGCACAGCAGCGCCATCGGCGCAAGCACGGCGAGCTTGGCCCACAGGACGCGCGCCTCGTCGGGCTCGCGCTCGATCGGGAACCCGGCGCCTCCGAGGATCTCCGCCACGGCGTCGGCGTCGGGCCCCGCGGGCAGCACGATGTCGTCGTGCGGCGAGCCCTGCACGGCGTTCCCGGGCGCGACGAGGGTGACCTGCACCCGGATCGCCGCCGGCACGACGCGCGCCGCCGGATAGGCGCTGCGCAGGAGCGGGACGTGGTCGACGCCGTTGAGGAACGGGACGACCCTCGCGTCCCCGACCGTGCCGGGCGGGCAGCGCTCCAGCGCGCCGAGCAGCCCGGTCGCCTTCACCGTCACGACGAGCAGGTCGACGGGCTCGACGAGCGACGTGCGTGCGGGCGGGCGGGCCCGGACGCCCTCGGCGCCGTGCCGCAGCTGGATGCCGTCGACGAGCAGCGCCGCCGCGGTCCGCTCGCGCGCGATCATCGTCACGTCGTGGCCGGCCGTGGCGAGGCGCGCCCCGAGGAGGATGCCCACCCCGCCGGGGCCGAGGATCGCGACCCTGGCCACGGTCAGGCGACCTCCCCCAGGGTCGCCGACGCGATGAGGTCCCAGTCCACGTCGACACCGAGCCCGGGCCCGTCCGGCGCGTGGACCAACCCCGCGTCGTCGATCCGCAGCGGCTCGGCCAGCCCGTAGTTGAGGTGCTCGAGATGCGGCAGGCCGGCACGGTTGAACGCGAGGACCTCGAACCAGTCGCAGTTCGTGATCGCCATGGCCACGTGCAGGCCGGCGACGTTGCTCATCGCGTTGTAGCCGTCGTGGATCTCGCAGTTCATGCAGAACGCCTCCGCCAGGTGGGCGATCTTCACGAGACCCGTGATGCCGCCCTTGATGACGACGTCCCCGCGGAGGAAGTCCGTCGCACCCTCCGTGAGCCAGACCGGCAGCGCCTGGAGCCCGCCGGGCGTGATCTCGGTCGCCATGAGCGGGATGTGCAGCTGCTGCTTGAGCCGGACGTAGCCGTGCAGGTCGTTCGCCGGCAGCGGGTCCTCGTACCAGAGGAAGCCGAGCTCCTGGATCGCCAGGCCGACCCGCAGCGCGTCCACGTAGGAGTAGCCCCAGGTGGCGTCGAGCATGAGCTCCATGTCGTCGCCGACCGCCTCGCGGACCGCCCGGCAGACCTCGATGTCGGCGTCGACGGGGAGCGCGGGCCCCTCGCGCCACGCGCGCGCGGGGTGCACCTTGTACCCCTTCCACCCCTGGTCGCGCCAGTGGACGGCCTCCGCCGCGTAGTCCTCCGGCCGCGCGTGGTGGCCGGAGGAGAAGTACACCGGGATGCGATCGCGGCACGTGCCCAGCAGGCGGTGGACCGGCATGCCCGCCGCCTTCCCGGCGAGGTCCCAGAGCGCGACGTCGACGACCCCGATCGCGATCTGGTCGACGAACCGGTCGCGGCTCTGCATGAGCTGCCACAGCAGCCCGATGTCGAGGGGGTTGCGCCCGACGAGCAGCGGTCCGAGGACCGAGACGATCTGCTGCGCGATCGTGCCCGGCCCCGGACCGGGGAGGCTGATGAAGTTGTGGCCCTCCAGCCCCTCGTCGGTCCTGATCGAGAGCACGCCCATCGGGAGCCTCCCGTCCGGGACGCCGAACACGTCGAGCGTCGGCGACGTCCGATCGTGCAGCGTGACCGTCACATCCGTGATGCGCACGGTCGTCCGCGGGTCAGCTCGTCGCGGCCGGGCCCGAAGCCTGGTACGGGCGCCCGTCGGGCGAGGCGTCCCAGCGCATGACGTACTCGTTGACCACGCCGCCCTCGCTGACGATCGGGCCGCTGCGGTCGAAGAGCGTCAGGTCGTCCTCCCACAGGCGCTTGAACTCGGGGCTCGTCCACGCGCGCTCGAACGTCTCCTTGTCGTCGAACCAGCAGTCGACCGTGCCGTCGTAGGTGCGCTCGGAGTCCATCGGCGCCTCGACCCAGTGGTTCTGCACGTACCGGCGGATGCCGGGGATCTGCAGCGCCAGCTCGGCGTGCGAGGTCCGCCACCGCCGCCGGACCTCCTCGGGGTCCATGTCGGGCCGGAACTTGATCATCCAGACGCACTTGTACATCAGCTGCCTCCTTCCGGATCGGGGAGCACGAACGGCCGGTGGTACGAGGGGTCCTCGTGGTCCCAGCGGCCGGCCGTGTAGTTCTCGGCGCCGCCGAACACGCCGCGCTCCATCTGCCCGAGCCACTCGTTGATCAGCTCGCGGGCGACGATCCGCCACTCGCCGTCGCGGCGCTCGAGACGGTCGATGTAGCGGCCGCCGCCGACGTCGTGGTTGCCGCCGTCGCGCCGCCGCTGCACGAACATGACGTAGGACTCGGCATGCGCCGTGTCACCGTCGATGTCGACGCGGATGTTGGTGATGTAATGCGTGTGCGCGTCCCACTCGGACGCCAGCAGCGCCAGCCCCCAGGGCACGAAGTCGTCGCGCCGGCCGAGGAACTCGCCGTGGCGGTCGATCGCGTCCGGGTGGTAGGGGGACGCGTAGATCTCGGGGTCGTGGCGGTCGAGGCCACGCGCGTAGCGAAGCGAGCAGTCGCGGATCGCCTCGCGGTCGACGAGGTCCTGCACTTGCCGTCGCAGGACCTCGAGCTCGGTCACGTCGACATCGGTCACTTGAACATCTGCTCCTGCAGGTCGTGGGGCACGAGTGCGGACGGCGGCGCGGCCGCGGCGAGGTCGGGGCGGCACGAGTTCTCGTCGACCCGCTTCAGCGCCGCCTGGGTGACGATCCCGGACGGGACCGGGGCGCCCTGCTTCTTCATCATCCCCGCGGTCAGGTCCATGCGGGCCTCCGACGCGGCGGCCACGAACGTCCACAGCTTGAAGTTCGGGTTCGCCGCCTTCTTCCAGGCGCAGAAGAGCGAGTTCTCGTCGGTCTCCACCGTGGCGACGATGTCGAGCTTCTTGCCGGTCGCCTCGAAGGCGCGCATCGCCCCGACGAAGGCATCGCCGTAGTCGTAGGAGACTCCCTTGAGGTCGGGGTACTTGGCCAGGATCCCGGACATCGCCTGCAGCGCGCCCTGGCGCGTCCAGTTCGTGTCGGCCGTCGCGACGACCTTGATGTTCGGGTTCAGGGCCTCCTTCTCGCACTTCTGCCACCGCGGCGAGGTCTTGTTGCCCGGGGTCCCGCCCATGAACGCGATGTCGCCGCCGTCGGGGAGGTTCTCGTTGAGGATCTTCGCGTTGGCCTTGCCGACCGCGCAGTAGTCGCGGCCGGTGTAGGTCATGTAGTCCGTGCCGGGCTTGCCGAGGTTCGCGCCGGCCCACAGCGAGACGGGCGTGCCGCGCTGGGTCGCCTGCCGGTACACGGGCAGCAGCGCGTTCCCGGCGTCCGGGTAGCTCACGATGACGTCGACGCCCTGGGCCACCATGCTGCGCATGTCCGAAATGGCCTTCTGCGCATCCAGGTTCGCGTCCGTGTAGACGATCTTGCCGACGTCCTTGTACGTCAGCGCCTGCATGATGAACTCCATCTTGAACATCTGGCGCGCGACGTTGCCGCCGAAGCCGTCCGCCAGACCGACGGTCAACTTGCCGCCCGTGCCGGTCTCGCAGGTGTTCTTCTTCCAGCACTCCAGCGCCTTGGTCCCGTCGACCTTCGTCGCCGACCGGGTGAGCGCCGCGAGCACGATGTTCCTGGCCATCGGGTCCTGGGGGAGCCCGTCCTTGCCGAGCAGCGCCTGGTCGATCGCGGCCTCGGGGGCGTTGTAGTTCTCGCCGTACGTGCCGTTCTTCAGGGTCTCGCCGTACGCACCCGAGACCGTCTGCGCCGTCGTGCTGGCCGCGGTCGACCCGCCGCCGGCAGCGTCGTCCGAGGATGACCCGCCACATGCCGCGATCGCGACTGCGAGCGGTGCCAGAGCGGCAAGCGTCAGCCGCCGGCGATGGTGACCTCTCACGTCTCCCCCTGATGCGCGAAGTACCGGCCGGTCTGGGGAGGCCCGCCGTCGCACCCATCGCCCACTCCTCAACGGGCGTGCCGCGAATGTAGCAACTGATGGATGAGAAGAACAACCTCAAGTTGATATCTTTGGCGCGTGTCCGCGAAGCCCGTCGGCAAGCAGGAGCAGACGTACGCGCGGCTGCGGGACCGGATCCTGACCGGCGTCTACGCGCCGGGGCAGAAGCTCTCGATCAAGACGATCGCCACCGAGATGGAGATGAGCCCGATGCCCGTCCGCGAGGCGATCCGCCGCCTCGAGGCCGAGGGCTGGGTCGTCTACGAGCGCTACCAGGGCGCCATGGTCACCCCCGTCGCTGCGAAGTCCGGCGCCGACGCCCTGACCACCCTCGCGCTGCTCGAGGGCTACGCCACCGCGCTCGGCGCGCCGCACCTGGTCGAGGACGACTTCGTCGAGCTCCGGCGCCTCAACGACGAGATGCGCGAGTCGCTCGCGCAGATGGATCCGCTGCGGACGTTCGACGCCAACCGGCGGTTCCACCGCACGATCTACAGCCGCTGCCCCAACGAGTACATGCAGTCGCACGTCGACACCGCGTGGGAGCGCTGGGAATGGCTCAACGTCCTCCCCCGCGCCGTGTTCGGCTACATCCCGGCGCGCGGACTCGCGTCGATCGAGGAACACGAGGAGCTCATGACGATGATCCAGGCGGACCGGGATCCGGCCGACATCGAGACCTTCATGCGCGAGCACACGATGCGCACCGTCGACGCGTACAAGCATGCGCAGCAGACCTCGGCCGCCTCGCCCTCCGATGCCGCCTGAGACGCACGCCCCCGGCCTGCCGTCGGTCAGCCACATGGACATCGTCGGCTCCTCGCCGGGGGCCGCGTTCGTCCGCTCGGTCACGATCCCGGGCCTCGATGAGCCGTTCGTGTTCGGCGTGCATCCCGACTTCGCCGACCACTACGGCCTCGACATGGACCGCTACGAGACGCGGCCGACGACGAACGACATGTTCGTCGCCGCCGTCGGCAGCTGCCTGGCCGGGGTCTACGCCCTGGCGCTCGAGGCCCGCGGCGTCACTGTCACGGGGGAGCAGCTCGACGCGGACATCGTGGGCGACCTCGGCGTCCCCGACGAGGGCGGCGCCTCGATCGTGCGGTCCATCCACGTCGTCCTCCGGCTCCGGCTGCCCGAGGAGCACGAGCCGCTCGCACACCGGGTCCACGGCTTCTACCACGAGGGCTGCCTCCTGACCCAGACCCTCGTCGGCTCGCGCTGCGCCGTCAGCTCCGAGCTGCGGTTCACCGCGAGCTGACGCGCACCTCCACGCCGTGCACCGACGTGGCCTCCCCCATGTCGGACTTCGTGCCCGGGTTGAGGACGTTCACGTTGGCGTTGGTCGCCTCGCGCTTGGGCCAGCGGCCCTTGGGTGACAGCGCGACGCCGCGCGGGAGCCGCTCGGACAGCTCGAGCTCGAGCTCCAGCCGGCCGGTCGCGTTGGAGAGCACGACCCGGTCGCCGGCGGCGAGCCCGCGGTCGGCGGCGTCGAGCGGGTGCAGCGCGACCTTCGCCGAGCCGATCCGCTGGGTGACCTTGGGGTCGTTCGCGAACGAGTCGTTCAGCAGCCAGGGCGACGCCGGGCTCAGAAGCCGCAGCATGTCGTCGACCGGCCGGGGATCGGCGTGCGGGAACGGGAGGCGCGGCAGCCCGTCCGCCTCTGCCCGCGCGCTCGCGATCTCCACCCGACCGCTCGGCGTCGGGACCACGCCGCCCGGGAACTGGACGATCGGCTCGCCGCCGTAGGGCACGGTCCCCACCTTCCGCAGCCCGGCGAAGTCCAGGCCGATGCCCGTCTGGCGCACGAGCTCCTCGATGACCTCCTCGTCGGGCTCGAACAGCTCGGGCTCCGTGTAGCCCATCGCCGCCGCGAGCCGGCGGAAGATCTCCGGATTGGGCAGCGCATCGCCGGGCGGCTCGCCCGCCTTGGCCTGTGCGGAGACGCTGAGGTCGAAGTACGAGAGCACGACGTCGTCGCACTCGAGGAACGTCGCGGCCGGCAGCACGACGTCGGCGAGATCGGTCGTGTCCGTCGGGAAGATGTCGATCGCGACGGTGAACAGGTCCTCGCGGGCGAGCGCCGCCCGCAGGCGCGTCTGCTGCGGGTTGGACGCGGCGATGTTGATGTTCCAGGCCAGCAGCGCCCCTGCGCGCACGGGATCCTCGAGGCGCTCGGCGAGGTCCATCTGGCTGACGACCGGCCGCTCCTTCGCGGCGAGGTGGTCGCCCGTGACGTAGGCGCCGTCGATGCCGCGCCGGGTCGCGCCGTTGAGGTAGAGGAACCCGGTGCCGGGCCGGCCGAGGTTCCCGGAGACGGCGGGGAGCAGCGCGCAGGAGCGCATCGCGTTGCCGCCCATCGGCTGACGCTGCATGCCCTGCCCGAGCCACAGCAGGGACGGGCCCGGGCCGTAGAGGTGCGCCGCACGCTCGATGTCGGCCGCCGGGACACCGGTCGTGCGCTCGCCCCACTCGGGCGTGCACGCGGCGAGCGCCGGCTCGAGCTCGTCGAAGCCCGTCGTGTGGTCGGCGAGGAACGCCCGGTCCGCCATGCCGTCGCGGACGAGGACGTGCAGGAGCGCGAAGGCGAGTGCCGCGTCGGAGCCGGGGAACGGCTGCAGGTGCAGGTCGGCGCGCTGGGCGGTCCCGGTCGCGATCGGGTCGATCACGACGATCGTGCCCGGCGCCTCGGCCAGCCAGTGCTCGTCGGTGTGCGGCGCGGACGCCGAGGGGTTCGCGCCCCAGACGAGGATGCAGGCGGCGTCGGCGGCGCTGCGCGGGTCGAACCCGATCTCCGACGAGCCGTAGAGGTAGTCCAGGGCGATGTGACCGGCGAGGTTGCAGACCGTGTCGGGATCGACCTCGGTCGCGCCGAGTCGGTTGACGAAGCGCAGCCCGTAGCCGTAGCCCAGCTGCGCGAACGTGCCGGTGTAGTGGGTGTTGAGGATCGCCTCCGGACCGAGGCGGTCGACGACGTCCGTCAGACGCTCGGCGACGAGCGCGAGCGCCTCGTCCCAGCTCGCCTCGCGGAAGGAGCCGGTGCCCTTCGCGCCGTCGCGGATGAGCGGGGTCGTGAGCCGGGCCGACGCGTCGAGGAACGCGCCGTTGTAGCCCAGCGTGCACTTGCGACACAGCCGCCCGCGCGCGACGGGGTGGTCCGGGTCGCCGCGGACGGCGTGGATCGCCCCTTCCCGGCGCACGACGAGGACGCCGCAGGCGTCGTAGCAGTCGCGGGGGCAGGTGGTGCGGATGAGCTCGTCGGTCGCGGCCATGGCGCCAACGCTCTCACGTTTCACGCGAGTGCGTCTCGTGGGTTGAAGCCGCGCGTACAGTCTTGTATGCACATGCATGTTCCTGCGACCCGAGCCCCCGAGGCACCGATGGACGCCCGGGCGTGGCTCCTGCTCGTCGTCCTCAGCGGGGCCGTCTTCCTCGAGGGCGCCGACATCTCGATGATGGGCGTCGCGCTCCCGTCGATCCGCGCGGAGCTCGGGATGTCCACGGCGTCGCTGCAGTGGGTCGTCAGCGCGTACGTGCTCGGCTACGGCGGCTTCGTGCTCCTCGGCGGCCGGGTCGGCGACCTCGTCGGCCGGCGACGGCTGTTCCTCGCCGCGCTCACCGTGTTCCTGGCGTTCTCGGGGCTCGGCGGGCTCGCGCAGGAGGGCTGGGTGCTCGTGATCGCCCGCTTCGTGACCGGCCTGAGCGCGGCGTTCATGACGCCGGTCGGCCTGTCGATCATCACGACGAGCTTCGCCGAGGGCCGGGCGCGCAACCAGGCGCTGCTGTTCTACGCCGGCTTCGGCGCCGGCGGGTTCTCGATGGGCCTCGTGCTCGGTGGGCTGCTCGCCGGCGCCGACTGGCGCTGGGTCTTCTTCGCGCCGGTCGTCCTCGGCGCGCTGCTGATGGCGCTCGCGGTCCGGGTGATCCCGCGCGACACGCCGGCGGCCGTGGAGACGGACTTCGACCTCCCGGGCGCGCTGCTGCTGACGACCGGCATGCTGCTCGCGGTCCTCGCCGTCGTCCGCGCGCCGGACGTCCCGGCGGCCGAGACCCTGGCGGCGGGCCTCGCCGGGGTCGCCGCGCTCGGGGCCTTCGTCGCCGTCGAGCGCAGGGCGCGCTCCCCGCTCGTGCGGCTCGGGCTGCTCGGGTGCGGGCCCGTGCGTCGCGCGAACCTCGGCGCGCTGTTGTGGGCCGGCTCGTTCGTCGGCTTCCAGTTCGTGGCCGTGCTCTACCTGCAGGGACTGCGTGACTGGTCGCCGATCGAGACGGGCCTCGCGCTCCTGCCGGCGGCGATCGACGCCGTCCTCGCGCCGACCCTCACGCCGCGGATCGTGGCGCGCTTCGGCGCCGTCAGGACGATGGTCGTCGGCATGGCCCTCGGCGCGGCGGGCTACGCGCTGTTCGTGCCGATCGGCCTCGGCTCGGACTACGTCGTCTCGATGCTGCCGACGATGGTGCTCATCGGGCTCGGGTTCACGCTCGTCTACGGGCCGCTGACCATCGTCGCGACCGAGGGGGTCGACGACGGCGAGCAAGGGCTCGCGAGCGGGCTGTTCAGCACGGCGTTCCAGTTCGGCGCGGCGATCGGCCTCGCCGTCGTGGCGGCGGTCGTGGCATCGGCGACGGACGGCGGCGGCGACCCGCAGGCGACGCTCGACGGCTACCGGATCGGCCTGCTCGTGCCGGTCGCTGGAGCGCTGCTGGCGCTGGCGATCACCGTGCCGGGACTGCGCGCACGGCTCGTCGCGACCTGATCGCACGATCGCTTGCAGGCACCGGTCCGGGCCCCTGTAGTCCGGAATCCGAGCACCGGATCGTGTAGCGGATCCGGCCCGAAACCACCACAAACCTCCATCGACGGTCCGGGGTCGGCCCGGGGCGGGCATCCTCGGCGCGCGTCGGAACCGAGTCCTATGGATGGGGGTGGAGCATGCGACGGATTCTCTTCGTCTGCCTGCTGGCAGTGACGTCGGCCGCGGTTGTACCGGCCGTTGCGTCAGCGGGCACCTACGTCGACTACGAGTGCGCGGGGCCCGACGGGCAGCCCGTGCCGGCAGCGGGCTTCACGCCCACCGTCTCGCCGAAGTCGGCGGCGACGAACACCTGCGGCGCCGCCGGCGGGGCGATCGACGCCCGCCTGCAGGACGACCCGCCGTGGACCGGCGGGCTCAGCGCCGTGCAGACTTTCAGGGCGCCCGCGAACACGACGATCGCCGGGGTCTCGCTGTACCGGGCGACGACCGGGGCGCCGGTGACGCCCGCGGGCGGGTCGTTCCTCACCTACCAGGTGAACCTCGACAGCACGCTCATCGACGGCTGCCTGCCGAGCGTGGCCTGCGCGGGTGACGTGTCGGGCAACGTGAACCGCGACAACGTGACGGCCAGCCAGCTGCAGTTCGCGGCCGGGTGCGGCGGCACCGTCGCCAACACGTGCACGACGCCGATCCGCCTCGCGGTCACGCGCGCGGCGATCACGCTGCGCGACACGATCGCGCCCGTGCCGTCGAACCTGCGCGGCTCGCTGCTCGATCCGAACGCGAAGTCGGGCACGGTGAACGCCGTCTTCGACGTCGCCGACCAAGGTGGCGGCGTGTTCCGCACCGTGACCGCCGTCGACAACCAGGTCATCTCGGTCACGCCCGCCGCGGCCGGGACGTGCACCGACATCAACCCGTCGAACTCCAACCCCTACGAGTTCGCGGGCGCGGTGCCGTGCCCGCTGTCGCAGGTCGCGCTGACCAGCTCGATCGACACGACGAAGCTCACCGACGGCGTCCACACGATCTCGATCGCCGTCGAGGACGCGGCCGGCAACAGCACGCCGGTCATCGCGCCGAACACGCGGTTCACCGTCCGCAACGGGGTGCCGAACGGCTCGCCCGCCGGCCGGGTCACGCAGGGCCGCCTGAACATGTGGTTCGCCGCGAACAAGAAGATCCGCAAGACGAGCATCTACGGCCAGCGCGTCGTGGTGCGCGGCACGCTGCGCGATCGCCGGGGCCGTGGCATCCGCGGCGCCGAGATCGAGGTCTACCACTACGTCCAGGGGCGGCCGCGCCTGCTGAAGACCGGCCTGCGCTCGCGGAAGTACGGGCGCCTGACGCTCATCCTGCCGATGAACCTGTTCGGCGACGCGCGCGGTCAGCGGCGGCTGGCGTTCTACTACCGCGCGATCCGGCCGGGCGCCGTGACGTCCCGTAAGAACCTGTACCTCACGATCCTCAACCACCACGGGGGACCGCAGACGAAGTAGCCCTCCGGGCGAGCCGGCGGTTGACCCCGACCGCCGGCCGCTCGTAGCATCGCCGACGCGCCACGTCCGGATGGTGGCGAATCGAAGAAGGAGGGTCTCATGACAGGTTTGCGCAAGCGGACGGTCACAGTCCTGCTCATCGCGTGCGCGGTCCTCGGGATCAGCGCCGCCGGCGTGTACGCCGGGGCGCGCGGCGACGACACCGGGCACATGCGACATCCCGGCCACCACGGTGGCGGACACGGGTTCCCTCCGAACGTCGACAGGGTCAACCTCTCCGGCTACAAGATCCAGGCGACGTACACGCTCGGCGCCAACACCGGCAACACGTTCGAGCAGACGTACACCGGCACACAGGTGCAGGGCGTCCCGATCGCCGGGCCGTACGTCGGCAACGTCTTCCCGCCGGCGGACTACGTCGCGCTGTCGATCGCGCCCCACACGGTCTACATCGTCTGGCAGGACCCGACGACCCACGCGATCCTCGACGCCTTCGTCATGAACTTCAAGACGGGCGTCGTCTTCGACTACGCACCTGGCAGCACGCAGCCCGAGAGCTCGGGCACGGTGAAGATCGCGCAGGCGGGCGAGACGCCGATTCCGTGAGCTGACCGCACCTCAGGGGCCGGGCTAGACTGCTTGGCCCCTGAGGGCGCGTAGCTCAGTGGGAGAGCGCTCGCTTCACACGCGAGAGGTCGCAGGTTCGAAACCCGCCGCGCCCATGCATCGAAAGCCCCGCCAGTCGCGGGGCTTTTCGCTTCTTCCAACGCAGACCGGCACGGCCCGGCAGCCCCTTTCTGGAAGCGCCCCCCGTGGCGCACGGGGCGAGCGCGTGCATCGAGGAGGCATCGACGCCTTCGCCCTCGTCGAGCGGGTGAAGGACGCGACGACGGCCTCCTGACCGTCGCCGCCCGACGACCCGGGCGAACGACCGGCGCCCGCCGGAGGGCGGGCGCCGGGGTCATCGATGGTGCAGCTGTCGATCAGGCGGGGTTCGGGGCGACCGTTGGCTCGTGGTCGAACTTCGGCAGCCAACCCAGTCCCTTGGGCAGGTACCAGTTGCGCTCGCCGAGGAGCTTCATCGTGGCAGGCAGCAGGACCGCCCGCACGATCGTCGCGTCGATGAGGATCGCCGCCGCGAGCCCGACGCCCAGCTGCTTCATCTGCTGGTCCGTGGAGATCGCGAAGGCCCCGAACACGGCGACCATGACCGCCGCGGCGCTGGTCACGACGCCGGCGGTGCTCCTGATCCCGTGGTTCACCGCCTCGTCCGTGCGCATGCCGCGATCGACCGCCTCGCGCACCCGACTGAGGATGAACACGTGGTAGTCCATCGACAGGCCGAAGAGGATCACGAAGAGGAACAGCGGGAGCCAGGACGTGATGCCGCCGACCGACTGGAAGCCGAGCAGCCCCTCGCCGTGCCCGTCCTGGAACACGAGGACGAGGATGCCGTAGGCGGCGCCGACCGACAGGAGGTTCAGGACGATCGCCTTGATCGGCACGACGATCGAGCGGAACGTGACCAGCAGGAGGATGAACGCCAGGCTGAGCACGAAGCCGAACACGATCGGGAGGTGGGACTTCATGACGTCCAGGAAGTCCTTCGAGCCGGCCGTCATGCCGGTCACCGCGACCTCCGCACCGGGCAGCCTGCCTACCGTCGCCGGGACGACGTCGTCGCGCAGGACCTCCAGCGAGTGCTCCGACGCGGCGTCGGTGCCATTGCCCCTCACCGCGAGCGACAGGGTCGCGACGGTCTTGTCCGGGCTCACGTCGATGGCCGACGGCTCGGTGAGCTGCCCGGTCGCGAGCGCCTCGTCGTGCAGACGCTTCATCGCGCTCTGCACCTGCGGCGTGGTGACGTCCTTGGCCTTGATCGCGACGACGGCCGGCACGGCGCCGCCCGGGAACGCGGCCTGGATGCGGTCGTAGGTCTGCATGATCGGCAGGCTGCGCGAATAGCCGTCGACGCCCGGGTTCTTGAACTGCATGCCGAGGGCCGGGATCGACAGCGCGACGAGCAGGCCGCCGGCGAGGATCGCGGACACGAGCGGGCGACGCAGGACGCGGCTGAGCACCGCGCCCCAGATGCGCGACTCACCGCGTGCCGCGTGGCGGCGCTTGGCGATCCACGGGACCCGGCCCTTCTCGGTCCAGCCCTTCATGCTGAGGAAGGACAGCACCGCCGGGAGCACCGTGACGGATCCCAGCATCGCGACGCCCACGACGAGGATGGTGCCGACGCCGAAGGAGGCGAAGATCGGGTTGCCGGCGAGGAACATGCCCGCCATGGCCGTCATGACGGTGAAGCCTGAGATGAGCACCGCACGGCCGGAGGTCGCCGCCGCGATGTTGAGTGCGGCCTCGGGGTCGTTGCCCTTGTCGCGCTCCTCCATCTCGCGGCGCAGGTAGAACATCGCGTAGTCGACGCCGACGGCCAGACCGACCAGGATCACGACCTGGGCGACCACGTCAGACAGCGCGTGCAGCTGGCTGACCGGCCCGAGCAGCCCGATGGTGCCCATGACGGCGGTCGCGCCGAGCAGGAGGGGGACGCCGGCGGCGACGAGCGCGCCGAACGCGACGAGCAGGATGATCAACGTCGCCGGGTAGGAGAACATCTCCGACTTCTTCTGGTTGGAGTCGTCCTCCTTCGCGAAGGCCTTCGCGGAAGATGCCTCACCGAACTCCTCGACGCGCACGTCGGGGTTGGCCTTCTGCGCGGCCGCGACGGCGGCCAGCGGGGCGTCGACGCGCTGCTCGTTGTCGTCGACCTTGCCCGGCAGCTTGAAGTTCACGACGACCGAGCGGCCGTCCCGCGAGACCGTGTTCGCGCGGTCCTTGGCGCTGAGCGGGCTCTCGATGTCGGTGACGTGCGGCGTGCCTTGCAGGCGCGTCACGACATCGCGCACGGCGGCGGTGATCGCAGGATCATCGGCCTTCATCGAGCCCTTGCCCTGGATGAGGACCTGCTCGCCGGACTGATCGCGGAAGTCCGCACGGTCGATGATCATGTCGCCGCGCTTGGACTCGCCGTTGCCCTGGGCTGACTCGTCGAGGTTGCGCTGGCCCACCATGCCGCCGACCACGGTGGCGAGCACGACGAAGAGGATCCAACCAATCACCGCGGTCTTGCGGTGCGTCGCGCTCCACCTGCCGGCGCGGTGCGCGATGTTGCGTCGGGGAGTTTGCATCGAGGGGGCTCCTAGGGAGGGGAGGCGGGAGTGACAGTGCGAACGCTCCCAGCGCGGCGACCCCGGCACCGTCGGGGTGGCAGGCGAGTTCCGTGGGGAGGTGGCGCACGACGAGGTGCGGCTGCCCGCACTGCGGGTCCCGGCCTGGCGCACCGCCGCCGACCGGGACTGGGTAGTGTCGGGCGATGACGGGACGGGGCGACGATGGGACGCCCGCCGACGCGCGCCCCGTGGCGGTCCTCAAGGCCGTTGCGGGCGATGACGCCGGCGTGCTGCTCCTCGGGCTCGAGCAGCTGGGCGACGAGGCCTGGCAGGTGCTGGCCGCATCCGGCGTACGGCTCCTGCGCGCGGCGGACCACCTCGACGCCGTCGGCGTCCTGACGGACGAGGCAGCGCAGGTCGCGATCACGGACGTCGGCCATGCGCGCGAGCTCGTCCGCTCCGTGCGCGCCGAACCGGAGCTCGCGGCCGTGTACGTGGTCGTGTGCGCGGGGATGGACGACGACCTCCGGGCGGCGCTCGACGCGGGCGCCGACGACGTGATGCGACTCCCGTTCGAGCCCGAGGTCGTCGCGGCGCGCGTCGTGGCCGGGCTGCGCGCGGGGCGCCTGCGCGCCAACGAGGCGCTGCTGCGCTCCCTGGTCGCGAACATCACGGGCGCCGTGTACCGCTGCGCGTGCGACGAGGACTGGACGATGCTCTGGCTGAGCGGCGAGATCGAGGAGATCTCCGGATACCGGCCGTCGGACTTCATCGGCAGCCGTGTCCGGACGTTCGCCAGCCTGATCCACCCGGACGATCGTGCGCGAGTCGAGCGCTCCGTGCTCGATGGCGTTGCCGCAAGCCGGCCGTTCACGATCGAGTACCGCATCGTCCGGGCCGACGGCGCCGTGCGCTGGGTGCTCGAGCGCGGCCAGGCCCAGGAGGCCGGTGACGGGCGGCGCTGGCTCGACGGCGCCATCTTCGATGTGACCGCGCGGCGCGCGGCCGAGCAGGCGGAGCGCGAGCGCGAGCTCGTCGAGGCGAAGCTCGCGGAGGTGCGCGCGTCCCGTACGCGGATCATCGAGGCCGCGGACAGGGCACGGCGGGAGATCGAGCACAACCTCCACGACGGCGCGCAGCAGCGGTTCGTGACCGTGGCGCTGCGGTTGCAGCTCTGGCTCGCGGCGAACCGCGACGTTCCCGAGGCGGCCCGGGCGGATCTGGCCGAGGTGGTCGGCGAGCTGCAGGCCGGCCTCGCGGATCTCCGCGACCTCGCGCACGGCCTTCATCCCGCGGT
This sequence comes from uncultured Solirubrobacterales bacterium, assembly GCA_963757125.1. GTDB lineage: Bacteria > Actinomycetota > Thermoleophilia > Solirubrobacterales > Solirubrobacteraceae > CAVVSD01. The sequence goes on from CAVWQP010000004.1 coordinate 247,926, forward strand.
CCTGACGGAGCGCGGGCTGGAGCAGGCCCTCGCCTCGGTGGTGATGCGGGCGAGCGTGCCCGTCGACCTGAACTTCGACGTCGACGAGCGGTTCGCGTCGGCCGTGGAGTCCGCGACCTACTTCACTGTGTGCGAGGCGCTCACCAATGTGGCCAAGTACGCGTACTCGACCCGCGCCTGGGTCACTGTGCGATGTCGCGACGGTCGGCTTGAGGTCGAGATCGGCGACGACGGGATCGGAGGGGTGGACCCCCGCGGCGGCTCGGGCCTGCAGGGCCTCCGCGACCGCATCGCCGCCGTCGACGGCACGCTCGAGATCAGCAGCCCGCCGCGCCGCGGGACCGTCGTGCGGGCGGTCCTGCCCGTCACCGAGACGGCGCCGCACGTCACGGCGGCGTGACGCGGACGGGCGCGGCCGGGCCGGCTGGTCGAGCGAGGATGCTCTGTTCCTGCTCGGCGCTGAGCGCGCGCGGGCAGCTGCGCGGAACCGGCCGGTGGATGCACGCACGACCAATCGGCGCGGGCCCGCCTGGTCGCTGCCCGCCCAGCAAGCCCGCAGGCACGTCAGCTAGTCGTCCGGGAACGGCGCGAGGCGGATCGTCACGTCCGAAAGGGCGAAGCGGTGGAGGAACCACGCGCGACCGCGAGGCACCTGCTTCGCCTCGGCGCGCCACGCGGCGGCGAACTCGCGCTTGAACCCCAGCCGCGGGAAGTCCCGCACGACGCTCCGCCTGACGGCGTCGGGGATCTCGTCGCTGCGCAGCCCGAAGACGTCGACGCCTGCGCCGGCCGAGAGGAGGAAGGCCTCGGCGCCGGCCTGGGGTCCGACGCCCGGCGTGTGGTGCATCGCGATCGCGTCGGCGACGAGCTCCCGGCCGCCCGCGGGCACGCCGCGCCGCTCGGTGAACTCGCGCGCCAGCTGCGCGCTACGGATCGTGAAGTCGACGTGCGGCACCGGGCTCGGGAGCCCGGTGTCGTGGAACAGCGCCGCGACGTAGAGCAGCTCGCGATCGAAGGTGACGTCCTGCAGCGCGGCGATCGCCGCGCCCCACGCATACGCGCGGCGCGAGTGGTTGAGGAGGACCGGGGTCAGGAGGTCCTGGGCCGCCTCCTCGGCATCCCGGGCGACCGAGGAGTCCGGCGGCACCAACGCCGCGGGATCGACGACGCTGCGGCGTCCCGGGTGCCGGCGCAGCGCCATCGCGAGCACCCCCGCCGTGATGCGAAGCTCGTCCCGCAGGAGCGGCCCCATGAGCGACAGGCCCTCGCGGACGGTGAGGACGCCGCCGGTTCGCTCCGTCCAGCGGATCGACCCGAGCGGATCCGCGCCGCTCGTCATGTCGGCCTCTCCCACCCGCTCCGCGTGTCCAGGCGGTCAACCACGGCGGGGACCCGTCGCTTCGAGCCCCGTCGCCTCGCGCGTCATGGCCGCCCCGCTGCTCGTCGCGGCGCGCTCGGCGATCCGCTCGGCGATGAAGGAGGCGTCGTCCGCGACCCACCCGAGCAGCGCTGACCCGCGCGTGTGCTGCCACGGGAGCCCGAGGAAGTACAGACCGGGGACGGCGGTGACGCCGCGGCGGTGCTCGACGCGCCCGTCGGCAACGAAGACCGCGAGCCGCACGAGGGAGTGGTCGAGACGGAAGCCGGTCGCCCAGACCACCGTGCCGACGGGTTGGCGGCTGCCGTCGGCGAAGATCAGGCTGTCGCCCTGGGCGCCCGTGACCCGCTCTCGGAGGCGGATCCCGTGCCTGCGCGCCCGGCGCGGGCTCGAGCCGATGAGCGTCTCGCGGTCCTTGAGGCGCCGAGCGAGCCGGGAGTCCACCGTCTTCGCCATCAGGCCCATCCGGTCCAGGTAGTCGAACAGGTCGCGCCCGAGAATGCGCTGCGGCAGCGGCGTCTGGCGGGCGCCGACGGCCAGGTGCACCTCGCGCGACCGGACGAGCTCCTCGGCGATCTGGTAGCCGGTGTTCCCGCCGCCCACGACGACCACCGCTCCGTCGGGCAGCCCTTCGGGCCGGCGGTAGGCCGTGCTGTGCAGTTGCGTGACCTCCGGCTCGAGGCCGGCGGCGACCGGCGGCGTGAACGGCACCTGCCACGGGCCGGTCGCGATCACGACCTGCTCGGCGAGGCAGCGCCGGCCGGCCAGCTCGACCTCGAAGCCGCCGTCGGCGGCGCGCACGGCCATGACACGGCTGTCGAGCTCCACGGGCAGGTCGAAGCGGCGCGCGTAGTCCACGAGGTAGGCGACGACCTCGTCGCGACTCGGGTAGCTGTCGGGCGCGCCCTGGAATGCGCGGCCCGGGAGGCTGTCGCGGCGCACGGGCGTGAACAGCCGCAGCGAGTCCCAGCGCTCCCGCCAGGCGGCGGCCGGCTCGGCCGCGGCCTCGAGGATCGTGAACCGGCGGTCTTGCCGGGACAGGAAGTAGCCGAGGGCCAGGCCGGCCTGGCCGCCGGCGACCACGACGACGTCGAGGTGCTCGTTCATCTCGACGCGGACTCGGCCGGGACGACGTCGAAGTTGAGCATCATCCCGCTCTCGTGGTGCTCGGCGATGTGGCAGTGCGCCATCCACCGGCCCGCGTGCGTGACGTCCAGGAGCAGATCGACGACCTCGCCGGTGCTCACCAGCACCGTGTCCGTCCAGACGAGGTTCGGTTCCACCTCGCCGTCGCGGGACAGCACGAGGAACCGCCCAGCCCCGTGGATGTGGAACGGGTGGTGCATCGGGTGGTCGGAGTCCATCGTGTTCACGAGCCGGATCTTCACCTGGTCTCCGACCGTGAACCTCCATGCGATGTCGTGGCCGGCGGCGCCGGTCGCCTGGTCGACGAGCTTCCAACGGGTGTTCGCAGGCGTCGTGGTGCGGTTGACCTCGACCATGTCGTCCTCCCACTCGATGCCGCCATGCATGTCGGCGTGCTCGTCGTGGCCGTCGCGACCGTGCGCTTCGCCGCCGGTGGCGGTGGCCCGGATCGCCCTCGGCATGAGCTTCATGCCGCACCTCGGGCAGCTGCCTTCGCGCTCCACGACGACGTCAGGGTGCATGGGGCAGGCGTAGGCGATGGCGGCGGCCGCAGGCATGAGCTTCATGGCGCACTGCGGGCACTTGCCCGGCTGCTCGGAGACGACGTCGGGGTGCATCGGGCAGACGTAGACGAGGACCGCCTGCGTGGGCATCAGCTTCATGCCGCACTGCGGGCACTTGTCGGCCGCGTCGGAGACGACCTCCGGGTGCATCGGACACTGGTAGGCGACCGCGCCCTCCGGCGCCTCGAAGTCCATCTCCGCCACCAGCTCGATCGTCTTGTCGGGCTCCGCGTCGAGGTACGCGGCGACGCGCTCGCGCTCGGCGACCATCTCCGGGTTCGTGCGGAGCCGCCCGAACGCCTCGGTCGGCGCGGTGTCGGCCGGCTCGCCACCAACCTCGACCGAGCCGAGGTGGTACGTGCGCTCGGGCGTGATGTGCTCCAGCGCGGCCTGGCCTTCGGCGTCGAAGAGCACGTCGACGACGACGCGCTCGGACGGTGCGAGGATGACCGACTCGACGAGCTGCTCGTGCTCGCAGCGGCCGCTGTCACCGCCGACCAGCTTCATGCGGGCGCCGCGGAGCACCACGTTGAACACCCGCGTGTTGGCGGTGTTCGTGAGGTAGAAGCGAACGACCTCACCCGGGCGCGCCGACATGCTGATCTCAGGCTCTCCGCCGACGAGCAGGAGGTTGCCGAAGCGGCCCATCGCCGAGTACGTGGTGTGATCCGGGTCGAAGGGCGCGATGCGCCCGCCCTCCAACAGGACGTCGTCCAGCGTCAGCAGGACCTCGCGGTGGGCGGGGGGCCAGTACTCCGGGTCCGTCGGGACGACGAGGATGTTCCCGTACAGGCCCATCTCCTGGCCGTAGTCCTGACGGATGTGCGGGTGGTACCAGTAGACGCCCGGATCGGGGAACTGCAGGCGGTACTCGAAGCGCTCGCCGACCCCGATCGGGTCCTGCGTCTCGTGGGTGCCGTCGTAGCGGTTGTCGAGGCGCAGGCCGTGCCAGTGGACGGTCGCCTCGAGATCGCCGTGGTTGAGGACGTCCACCAGGATCTCGCAGCCCTGACGGACGGTGATCACCGGTCCGGGAACCGAGCGGTTGTACGCGAGCATCCGGACCGTCGCATCACCGAGGCGCTTCGCCACGGGCGCGATCTCCAGATCGATCGCCTGGCCGTCGGCGACCTCGACAACGGTCGGTCGCTGTGCCTCGGGAAGTCCTCTGACGTCACTGGGGAAGGGCTGCGTGTCGGCCGAGGCCTCGACGGCGTGGCGCTCCATGACGGCTCCTTTCCGCCGGCGCCTCCCCAGGCGTGTCGCAGGCCACCCTCGCATCACGTCCGCGCCCCGGTCAATCGTCCCGTTACTTTGGTACGGGAGGGGGTCAGCCACACCAGGCGGCGGCGGCAACCGGGCGCGCATCGGCGCAGACTCGACGGACGTCACACGCGAGAGGTCGCAGGTTCGAAACCCGCCGCGCCCATTGGTCTCATGCCGTCACCGAGATGGTGCGACCGGCGGCCGAGACCGCGTGCCCGCTGTCGTCGGTGGTCGTGAGCTGGAGCTCCAGGCGCGTTCGCCTGCCGTCCGCGAGACGTCGTGCGAGCAGGTCGAGCGTCGCCTTCGAGAAGGTCACGACGACGCCCTTCGTCCCGATCGCGCCATCCGCGACGCCGAGCTTGCGCTTGGTCCCCGCCAGGCCGACGTACCCCGAGACCGTGCCCGCCTCGCTGCTGCGCACGCGCAGTCCGCCGGCGCGCCGCAGCGCGCGGAGGGTGACCCTGTCGTGCGCGGCACCGGGCACCGACAGCTCCGGGTCGGTCGTGTCGCACGGGGCGGTGCTCGTGAGCTCCGCGGGCGAGAGGTGCAGCAGCTGGGTCCGGTCGGCGAGCCAGAGGGTCCCGTCAGGCCCGACCGCGGACGTGACCGGCGCGATCGGCGCGCGCAGACTCGTCGTGGTCGTGCCGGCCAGGTGGAGCATCGAGCAGCTCTCGGGGTCGTTGAGCCACGCGCTGCCGTCAGGCGCGGCCGCGAGGTCGCTGCCCGCGGTCGCGGGCGAGCCGACGTCCACGACCTGCCCCGCGGGCGTGATCTTGAACAGGCGCGGCTCCAGCGGCGATGCCTTCCCCCACACCGTGCCGTCCGTGCCGATCGCGAGCTGGTCGACGGATGCGCCGTCGAGCGCCGGCACGGATGAGATCGTGCCGTCCGGTGCAAGGCGCAGGACGTAGGAGCAACCGAACCAGCCGAGCCACAGGGTTCCGTCCTGCGCGGCGGCGAGGGAGTCCACGAAGCAGTTCTCCGTCTTCCCGGGCGCCTTGTAGCGGCGCGCGGTCCGCGTGCCGTCCAGGCCGAGGCGGACGATGACCGACGCGCCGACGCCGACGTCGAGCGCGCCGTCGGGGGCGACGGTCGCGGTGCCGAGGAACGAGCCCGCCCCGGGGACCACGGTGACGCGCGTGAGCGTGCCGTCCGCGTTGGAGCGGTAGGCCGAGTTGCCGCCCACGAGCGCCCAGATCCCGCCGTCGGGCCTGGCATGGATCTCGTTGAGCTCCGGGAGCTTGGTGCGGACCGACCTCCAGGCGAATCCGCTCGGCGTCAGCTGACCGATGCCGACCTTGCCGCCCGGCTCGGTCCGGGTCGCCCAGACCGCGCCCGTGGAGGTCGCGGCGACCGAGGAGAAGCCGTCAGCCGCCGGCAACGGTCGCGACGACCGCGGCAGCGGCAGGCTCGGCGGCTGCCAGCAGCACGCCCACCACGATCGTTCCCAGCAGCGCCCTGCATCGCATCCCTCGGCCTCCATCGTCCGCCACGGAGGCGCGACTCTAAGCCGGTCGACACCGCGATGTACAGTCATTCTGTCCGACGGGGTGGGTCCTGGGAGTCTCCCGCGGCGATCACTCGCCGTTGTCCTTGCGCGCCTTGCGCGTCGCCCGGGCCATGCGCACGAGGTAGACCGGGGAGGGCGGGATCCAGCCGAGCTGGAACGCCGTCCCCATGTCGTCGCGGTTCGCCCAGTGCTCGACGACCTGGCCGTCGCGCACGCGCAGCCAGTGCGTCTGGGTCGAGGCGAACGTGCGGCCGGTCGGCGGGAACGCCTGGTCGACGTTGCCGTCGGCCTTGTAGCCGACGAACGCGCGGGCGTGGACGCCGTGCATCGTGTTGTGGACGACGACGAGGTCGTCCTCGGCCACGACCGCGTGGATCTCGAAGTCGAGGTCGGCGAACGCGTCGCGCAGCCAGAGCGCCGTCGCGTGGAAGGCGGCGGGGCCGCGACCGCGGGTCGCCGGCGGCTCGTCCTTGGCCTCGTGGTTGATGGCCTCGGGGTGGACGACCTCCACGAAGTCCTCGTACGTCCCGTCGCGCATGATCTCCATGGAGCGCAGCGCGATGTCCTTGATGTCCGTCGTCGTATCGATCATGCGGCGATCCTGCGCTCGCCTCCCGGCCGTGGCGTCGGGGTCGCACCCGGATCTTTCCGCCGCGCACGACCCTGACGCGTGCGGCATCCTCGTGCCGGTGACCGGCACGGTCGTGGAGCGCGAGGCGGAGCTCGCGGCGCTGGGCGAGGCGATCGCCCGTGGCGGCGTGCTCGTCGTCGCGGGCCCCCCCGGCATCGGCAAGAGCACGCTGCTGCGCGCCGCGGCGGCCGGCGCGGCGCAGGACGGGACGCGCGTCCTCGTCGCCGCGGGCACCCCGCTCGAGCGCGGGTTCGCGTTCGGGACCGTCCGCGCGCTGCTCGAGGCGCCCGTCGCCGCGCTGCCCGCCGACCAACGCGCCGCACTCCTGGCCGGGGCCGCCCGCCACGCGCTGCCCGTCCTCGACCCCGGCGCCGCCGAGGCCGGGCCCGGTGACCTGCATCGGACGCTCCACGGCCTGCACTGGCTCGTCGCCGGCCTGGCCGCGGACGGGCCCCTCGCGCTCGTCGTCGACGACGCCCAGTGGACCGACGAGGCGTCGCTGCGCTTCCTCGCCTACCTCGCGCCCCGCCTCGAGGGCCTCCCGGTGACCGTGCTCCTCGGCGTGCGCCACGAGAGCGGACCGACCGGCGTCGCGCCGCTCGACGCGCTGCTCGGCGCGGGCGCCCTGCGTCCCGGGGCGCTGTCGCCCGATGGCGTCTCCGAGGTGCTGGCGGAGGTCCTGGGGGACGAGCCTGGGCCGGCGTTCACCCGCGCGTGCGCCGCGCGGACCGGCGGCAGCCCGCTGCTCGTCCGCGAGCTGGCCGAGGAGCTGCGCGCCGCGGGGATCGCGCCCGACGACGCCCACGCCGGCGAGGTCGCCGCCGCCCTGCCGCCGGGGGTGGAGCAGCTCCTGCTCCACCGCCTCGCGGGCGTCACGACCGACGCCCGCGTGCTCGCCGAGGCGCTCGCCCTCCTCGGCGAGGACGAGCCGCCGGGCGCGGCGCGGGCGCTCGCCGGACTGGACGCTGGCGAGGGCGCCGCGGCGGCGGCCGCGCTCGCCGACGCTCACCTGCTCGACCCCGCCGACGGGCGCCGCCTGCGCCACCCGCTCCTGCGCGACGCCGCCGTCCGTGCGCTGCCGCCTGCCCGCGCCGGGCTGCTCCACGGCCGCGCCGCGCGGCTGCTGCACCGCATGGGCGCGCCGTCCGCGCGAGTCGTCGCGCACCTGCTCGCCTCCGACGCCGGCGACGGCGACCCGTGGGCGGTCGGTCGCCTGCGCGACGCCGCGCACGAGGCCATGGCCCAGGGCGCCGCCGCCGCGGCCGCCGCGACGCTGCGGCGCGCGCTGGCCGAGCCTCCGTCGGCCGGCGAGCGGCCCGCCGTGCTGCGCGAGCTCGGGGAGGCCGAGCTCGCGGCGCTCGAGCCGGCCGCCGCCGAGCATCTCGCGGTGGCGCTGCGCGAGGCGCCCTCGATCGACCTCGCGGTCGCGCTCGCCACCGCCCACTACCACGCGGCCCGCCACGCCGAGGCCGCCGACGTGCTGCTCGCGGAGATCGATCGGCTCGCCGACGACGCGCGCGAGGATCGGCTGAACCTCGAGGCGATCCTCGGCGTCCTCGGCCGCTACGGGCTGGAGACGGCGCCGCGGCTCGCCGGCCGCCTCGAGGCCGCCGCCGACGGGCTGACGGGGGCGACCCCGGCAGAGCGCCACGTCCTCGCCGTCCTCGCCGAGCAGCGGCCGGGCGAGGAGGCCGAGGGGCTCGAGCGGGCCGCGCTCGCCGGCGAGGAGCTGATCGGGCACGGCCTCATGCCCGGCCCGTCGGAGGGCGTCGGGACCGTCGCGATGCACCTGCACGCCGGCCACCCGGAGCGCGCCGAGGCGCTCGCGGGGCGCCTGGAGGCGATCGCGCTCCAGGCCGGCTCGCCGATCCGCCACGCGTACGCGCTGGCCGCGCGGGTCATGGTCGATTTCGACGTCGGGGACCTCGCCGCGGCCGAGGAGGGCTCGCGGGTCGCGCTCGCCGCGATGGAGGGGATCGGGCTGGCGCCGGTCGCGACGACCGCGGGCTTCCTGCTGCAGGTGCTCGCCGAGCGCGGGGACCTCGACGAGGCGGAGACGGTCGAGTCGACCTACGACCTCGGCGGCCCCGTTCCGGAGTCGATGGTCCTCAACCCGATGCTCTACGGGCGCGGCGTGCTGCGCCTCGCGCAGGGTCGCGACGCGGAGGCGGCCGAGGACATGCGCGAGCTGGGGCGCCGCCACGCGCGCTGGGACATGCGCCGGCCGAGCCCGCCGTGGCGCAGCGGCGCGGCGCTCGCGCTGCTCGCGCTCGGCGACCGGGACGAGGCACGCCGGCTCGCCGACGAGCAGGTCGTCCTCGCCCGCGCGTGGGGCACCCCGCGGTCGCTGGGCCCGGCGCTGCGGGTCGCGGCGCTCTGCGGGGCGGCGGAGGAACGCGCCGTGGGGCTGGCCGCCGCGGTCGCCGCGCTCGACCGGACGCCGTGGCGACTCGAGCTCGCCCGCGCCCGGTGCGACCTGGGCGCCGAGCTGCGCCGGGCGGGCAGCCGCCGCGAGGCGCGAGCCGAGCTCGAGGCGGCGATGGGCCTCGCCCACGCCTGCGGGGCAGCCCCCCTGGCCGAGCGCGCCGCCGCAGAGCTGCGCGCCAGCGGCGCCCGTCCGCGCCGCCGGGCGATCAGCGGGCTGGACGCGCTCACGCCGAGCGAGGAGCGCGTCGCGTGGCTCGCATCGAGCGGACGCACGAACCGCGACATCGCGCAGGAGCTGTTCATCACGCTCGCGACCGTCGAGACGCACCTGACGCGCGCGTACCGCAAGCTCGGGGTGCCGGGACGCGAGGAGCTCGCCGGCGCGCTCACGTCTCGATGAGTTTCCGTCTCCCGGCTCGTCCCTACCTCCACACGCACACTCGCGAAGGAGAGCCGATGCCGACCCTCATGGTGGACTTCATCATCTCGCTCGACGGGTACGGCTCCGCTCCGGGGTGGCCCGGCTTCTGGGGTATGGAGGTGCCCGAGTACCTCGACTGGATCGGGCAGGAGTCCGAGAACGAGCACACCACCCTCATGGGCGCGACGACGTACCGGCTGATGTCCGGGTTCGCCACCGAGATGCCCGACGAGGCGGGGCTCGCCGAGCTGACCGCGATGCCCAAGGTCGTGTTCTCCTCGACCCTCACGGAGCCGCTCGGGTGGGCGAACTCTGAGCTGGTCGCCGGGGACGCGGTCGCGGCCGTGCAGGACATGAAGCAGCGCGGGTCGCAGCCCCTGCGCACGCTCGGCAGCATCAGCCTCTCCCGGTCGCTGCTCGAAGCCGGCCTCGTGGACCGCTTCCGCGTGGTCGTCTTCCCCGTCATCACCGGCGCCACCGGGGAGGGCCGCATCTTCGACGGGTATCCCGACATCGCCCTCGACCTCGTCGAGCGCCGCACGTTCGGCGACTCGCTGCAGCTGCTCGAGTACGTGCCCACGGTGCTCGACGGCCCGCCCGGCGCATGACGACCGTCGAGGTCGACGGCGTCACGCTCGGGGTCGAGCACTTCGGCGACACGACGGCGCCGCTCGTCCTGCTCGCGGGCGGCACGACGATGCTGTCCTGGCCCGACGCGCTCTGCGAGGCGCTCGCGCGCGGCGGACGGCACGTCGTGCGCTACGACCTGCGCGACTGCGGCGCGTCGACCACCGCCGATCCCGAGGCTCCGGCGTACACGCTGCGTGACCTCGCGGCGGACGCCGCTGCGCTCGCACGTGCGCTGGACGACCGCCCGGCGCACCTGGCGGGCATCGGCGTAGGCGGGATGGTCGCCCAGGTCGCCGCGCTCGACCACCCGGACGCGTTCTCGGCGCTCACCCTCGCCGGAACGCGGCCCGTCGCGCCGGGGAAGCCCGACGAGGACCTGCCCGACCACGACGCGGCGACGATGAAGCGGCTCTTCTCGCGCCCGACGCCCGACTGGTCCGACCGCGCCGCCGTCGCACAGCGCGCCGCCGACGGCGCGGAGACGCTCGGCGACGACCCCGCCGCCGCGCGCGCGACCGCCGAGCGCATCTGGGACCGCACGCCGGGCACGGACCCGGCGGTCCACGCGAACAACCAGATGGGCATCGTGTTCGCCAAGCTCGACTGCAAGCCCCGCTGGCGCGAGCGCCTGCCGCAGCTCGCGATCCCGGCGCTCGTGGTGCACGGTCGCGAGAACCGGTTCTTCCCCGTCGGCAACGGCGAGGCGCTCGCGCGCGACATCCCCGGGGCGCGGCTGCTCGTGCTCGAGGGGGCGGCGACCGCGATCCCCGATGCGGCCGCCGAGGAGGTCGCCGCGGCGATGCTCGAGCTCTAGGCGCTGGCGCGTCCGTTCGCCGACACGGTCGCCAACAACCGGTTTGCTCCGGCCATGGACCGGCGAGCCCATTGAGGTTCGCCGTCCCGATCGAGGAGACCTCACATGATCAGCCGCATCGACCGACTCGGCGTCGAGATGCCGCCGCCGTCCGAGCCGGACCCCGCCGGCGCCGCCGCCGTCCAGGAGCTCATGGGCGGGAAGTTCGGCGAGATGTCGACGTTCATGAACTACACGTTCCAGTCGTTCAACTTCCGCGGCCGCCAGTCGGCTCGGCCGTTCTACGACCTCATCTCCAACATCGCCGCCGAGGAGTTCGGTCACATCGAGCTCGTCGCCGCCGCGATCAACACGATGCTCACCGATCCCGACAAGGTCGACAACGGCAAGGCGCCCAAGGCTGCGCTCGCCGACCTGAAGGGGATCGGGAATCCGCAGCACTTCATCGCGGGCGGGCGTGGGGCGCTGCCGCAGGACTCGATGGGCAACCCGTGGAACGGCGACTACGTCTTCGCCTCGGGCGATCTCGTGGAGGACCTGCTGCACAACTTCTTCCTCGAGACGAACGCGCGCAACAACAAGCTGAAGGTCTACGAGATGGTCGAGCACCCCTCCGCACGGGCGCTCACCGGATATCTGCTCGTCCGCGGGGGCGTCCACCAGGTCGCCTACGCGAAGGCGCTCGAGCATCTCACCGGTACGGATCTCTCGAAGCTGTTCCCGACCCCGCGGATCCCGACGGACAAGATCCCGGAGTGCAAGCCGCACATCAAGAAGGGCCTGCACGCCACGCTCTACCGGTTCTCGGCCGACGACTACCACGAGCTCGGTGCGATCTGGAACGGCACGCACCCGGAGACCGGCGACGAGCTCGTGGTCGAGGACGGGCCGCCCGAGGGCGCGCTGCCGAACGACCTTCCGCCGCAGCCGGACGTGTTCGCCGGCGACTACGCACCCGAGGAGCTGGCGAAGCTCGTCAAGAAGCTGCGCAAGGACGCAGGGCTGCCCAACAAGCCCACCGGCGCCGTCGCCGACGCCTGAGCGCTGTGTCCGACGTCTCACAAGCCTTCCGGGTCGCTGGGTAGGCGAGACCCGTACTCCGAGCCGCGAGGTTCGGGACATCACACGAGGAACGGGGACGACTCCATGAGCCAGTCCGAGCAGAAGATCGTGCAGTACCTCAACGAAGCACATGCGCTGGAGGTCGGTTTGGCGCAGGTGCTCCGGTCACAGATCGCGATGACCCCCGAGGGCTCCCACCGGAGCGGGCTCGAGAAGCACCTGCGCGAGACGCAGACGCACGCGGACCGCGTCAAGGCGCGTCAGGGCGCGCTCTCGACGGCCGGCGATCCGTTCGCCGCCGGAGTCGCGTTCATGGAGGACATCGCCGCCCAGACCCTCGCGCTGTGGAAGGCGCCGCTGGATCTCATGCGGGGCGCGACCGTCGAGGAGAAGGTCCTCGAGAACGCCAAGGAGGCCTGCGCCGCCGAGGCACTGGAGATCGCGACGTACACGGCGCTGGAGCATGTCGCCCGTGCTGCGGGTGACGAGGAGACCGCTGACCTCGCCGCCTCGATCCGCACCGACGAGGAGCGGATGCTCGAGCGCGTGACCCGCGAGCTTCCGAAGCTCGCACGCGCGGTCGCCGGCGACACGGCCGACGCCGTCGCCGCGACGGCCGACGCGACCGAGCGCGTGATCCGCGGGGGCGACCGCAAGCGCAGCCGGCCGGCGTCGCGGACCCGGCCCGCGCCGGTGGCACCGACCGCCGAGGATCTCCCGATCCCCGGCTACGACGCCCTGACCGCGGAGGACATCGGCGGGCGGCTCGCCGGGCTGTCGCAGAGCGACCTGGCTGCCATCGATGCCTACGAGCGGACGCACGGCGATCGCTCGACGATCCGCGGCAGGATCGAGACGCTGCGGGCGGACGAGCCCTGGAAGGGCTACGACGCGCTCACCGTCGAGGAGATCCGCGCGGAGATCGGCGAGGACGACGGGCGCGCCGACGCCGTGCGCACCTACGAGCGCGCGCACAAGAACCGCGCCGGCGTCATGAGCGCGGTCGAGCGCGAGGCCTCCACCGCGTCGGTGTAGCTCCTGGGCGACGTGGGGGGCGAGAGCGGGCGTCACCCGCTTCGGGTGATGCCCGCGGATCGGCCCTCGGCTCTACTCGATCCCGAGAGAGACGAGGTCAATGACGACGGACTTCACCGGCCCCGCCGGCGACCGGCGCGCCACTGCAGACCTACCGCTGCTCGCCGAGGCGAAGCTCGCTCCGCTGCGGCCGCCCGCCGGGATCATCGAGCGGCCGCGCATCATGCAGGCGCTCGACGCCGGCGAGGGAGCCGCGCTCACGCTCGTCGCCGCGCCCGCCGGATACGGGAAGACCACCGCGGTCCGCGCCTGGGCCGCCGCGCGGGGCGTTGCGCTGGCATGGGTGACGTTGGACGCGGGTGACAACGACCCGATCCGCATGTGGACCTACGTCACGGCCGCCGTCGGGCGCGTCCGCAGCGACCTCGTAGCGCGGTCCGTGCGGCAGCTGCAGCTCCCCCACGGTCCGATCGAGAGCTCGGTGGACCAGCTCATGAACGGCATCGAGGTGTACGGCCGGGAGCTCGTGCTGGTCCTCGACGATCTCCAGACCGTGACCGATGCGGATGCGCTCGCCTCGATCGAATACGCGCTCAGGCGCGTCCCGCCGAACGGACGCGTGATCGCGATCACGCGCACCGACCCTGCGCTCGGGCTTCCGCAGCTGCGGGCCCGCGGGGCGTTGGCCGAGCTTCGCGCGGGAGAGCTGGCGTTCACCCAGGCCGAGGCGGCCGACGTTCTCCACCGCCAGGGGATCGAGCTCCAGGCCGAGGAGCTGCAGCTCCTCCACGCGCGGACGGAGGGTTGGCCCGCCGCGATCCTGCTGGCCGCTCTCTGGCTGCGCACCGTCGAGGATCCTCGTGCGGCGGTGCAGAGGTTCGGCGGGGATCATCGCTTCCTCGCCGACTACCTGAGCCATGAGGTCATCGATTCGCTCCCACCTCCTGAGCGCTCGTTCCTCCTCCGCGTCGCGGTCCTCGGCCGCTGCACCGCGGAGCTCGCCGACGGCGTGTTGGGCCGCAACGATTCGGCGCACCTCCTGGCCGAGCTCGAACGCACGAACCTGCTCGTGGTCAGGCTCGAGCACGGCGGTTGGTACCGCGTCCATTCGCTCTTCGCGGAGTTCGCCGGCTTCCGGCTCGCCGCGGAGGACCCGGGCGCCGTTCACGAGATCCATCGACGCGCGGCGTGGTGGCTCCGGGCCCGCGGGCGGACGGACGAGGCGCTCGAACACGGAAGCGCCGCCGGTGACCACGAGTTCGTCGCCGAGGTGCTGGCCGAGCATCACCTGCAGCTGATCAGGAGCGGGGGCGCGCGGACGCTTCGTCGCTGGGTGCAGACGCTCCCCGACGAGGACGTCGTGGCGCATCCGGCGCTCGCGGTGGGCGCGGCGACTGCCGCGACGATGCTCGGCCGGGCGCTCGAGCGTCGCCGGCTCCTCCAACTCGCCGATCGGGCGAGGACCGCGTACCCCGAGCGCTACACCCCGTACGTGGACGCGGTCGCATGCATGGTGCGCGCGAGCGCGGTCGACCGCGACGTCGGCGAGGCGACGTCGGCGGGTCGCCGAGCCGTCGCGATCGCGGAGCAGAGCGCGGACGAGGTCATCGTCGCGGCGCTGGCCGGCCACGCCCGTGCGCTGTATCTCGCCGGCGACACCGACGGGGCGTGGGCGGAGGCGCTGCGCGCGATCGAGCATCCCGACGCGGAGCGGCGGCCACCGGGCCACGCGTTCGCCCGGTCCACGCTGGCGCTCGTCGCCGCCGACGATGGACGTCTGGAGCTGGCGCGCATCCACGCGGAGGCCGCGAAGTCGCTCGTCGGCCGCTCCGGCAGCAGCCGAAGCTGGCTCGGCGCCCATGCGTCGGCTGCGCTGGGCTGCGTGTTCGAAGCCGAGGGCCGGCTCGCCGATGCCGAGCGCGAGCTGGGGATCGTCGAAGGCTTCTTCCGCGACGAGGTCGCCACGGTCCACGACGCGTGGCTCCTGGTCGTTCTCGCCCGGGTCCGCTGTCGTCGCGGGCGCGTCGTCGCGGCACGGGCGACCCTCGTCGCTGCGCGGGCGACGATCGGCGAGCTCGGGGACTGCGGACGCATCCCATCGCTCGCCGACGAGGTCGGACGAGAGCTGGAAGCCGCGGATCGCAAGGCCGACAACGGCGAGGTCCTCGATCCGCCGAGCGATGCAGAGCTGGCGGTCCTCCTGCTGCTTCCCGAAGATCTCTCGATCCCCCAGATCGCCGCGGAGCTCTTTCTCTCGCCGAACACCATCCGGACCCACACGCGTGCGATCTACCGCAAGCTCGCCGTCAACTCGCGAGCGGACGCCGTCGCCCGCGCGGACGCGCTCGGTCTGCTCGCGCAAACCGAATCATCCATGTGATCGTCGAAGGCCGGCCACCGCGCCGGTCGCGACCTCGCGATGCTCCCCCCATGGGAGCTCGGGAATGGCGGCTCACCGTCGAAGGCGAGCTCAGCGACGACGCCGGGCAGGCATTTGCCGGCATGGCACTCAGTCGCACGAGGGGGAACACGGTGCTGACCGGAGCCGTCCGCGACCAGGCGGAGCTTCAGTTCCTTCTGCAGCGCGTCACGGACCTCGGCCTGACGCTGCTCGACGCAACGGTCGTCGAGGACCCGGCCACGTCGACGGGAAGGCGGGACGCATGACGGCTGCACGAGAGGGATCCGAACCGGGCCTCGTCGTCGGACCGACGAGCGAGTTCAGCCTGTTCTTCCGCGTGAAGCCCGGGGAGGGCGAGGCGTTGCGATCGGCGCTGCGCGACCTCCAGGACACCGACGGCTACCGGCCCGGGGACTACGGGATGGCTGTCTCGACGATCCACGAGGCGCGGTTCGTGCTGTTCGACGACGACACGCGGCTGGCGTTCATCACGAGCTTCGACGGCTCGTGGAACGCGTACATGGAGGACTTCTTCACCTCCGGGCCGACGCTCGCGCTGTTCGACGTCGTGTTCCGGCACACGGAGGGCTACGACGGCCTGCCGGACCTGGCGGCACTGAAGGGATTCATCCTGCAGGCGCAGCAGACGGCCGCTGCGTACGCGCGCAACTACGGCGGCACGGTCAGGGAGGTCCGAAAGGCGCAACGCGTCAACGCGGCCTTCCAACAGGTACTCGACCACCCCGACGCCGGCGAGGCTCTGCAGCACCCGGCGCTGCGGCCGCTGCTCGACGAGGCGGTGGACTAGCCATGTCCGACCACATCTCCGGACCGCGGGCGCTGTCGGACCCCATCGCCGACATCACCGACGTGTACGCCTTCCCGAGCCCGGAGCGGCCGGGACACCTCGTGCTCGTCATGAACACGCTGCCGTTCGCCAAGCCGTGGGATGCGCTCTCCGAAGGGCTGATCTACCGTTTCCGGCTGCGGCCGCTGTCGCCGGGCGCGCCCGGCGACGCGGTGCCGTTCCCGGCCGGCGACGACGAGCTCGTCGTCGACTGCGTGTTCTCACCGCACGCGCACCCGAACGGGCCTCGGACGTTCGAGCAGGAGGGCACGTGCACGACGCCGGCAGGCGAGGTCGTGACGTTCCGGGTCAACGATCCTGCGGGCGGCGAGGGTCACGGCGTCCGGGTCTTCGCGGGCGCGCGTTGGGATCCGTTCATCATGGACGCCCCCGCCGCGTTGAAGACGATCGCGACGCAGAAGCTGGCGTTCACCGACCCGTCCTCGATCTTCCTCGACGGCAAGGACGTGCTCAGCCTCGTGGTCGAGCTCGACAGCGCGCTCCTGGGCGGCGCGGAGCTGGTGGGCGTCGTCGCCGAGACGCTCACGCGCGGCTCGTTCAACGTGCGGATCGAGCGCGTCGGTCGCCCGGAGGTCAAGAACATGATGTTGGCCCCGAAGCAGTTCGACCAGGTCAACCGCGACCTCGAGATCCGCGATCTCTACAACAGCGAGAACGCCTTCGGCCTGGCCGACGGCTACCTCGGCGCCTACCGGGCCCGACTGAACGCCAACCTCGCCTTCTGGGACGGCCTCGACGGGAAGACCGACTGGGCGCCGCGCGACGACGGCAGCCATCCGCTGACCGAACTGGTCCTCGCCGACTACCTCGTCGTCGACGTGACCAAGCCCTACGTCGAGCAGGGGTCGTATCTGGAGATCGAGCTGGCCGGGCTCCGCGGCGAGGCCCACACGACGTGCGGCGGACGAACGCTCAACGACGACGTGATGGACATCATCTTCACGCAGCTCATCAACGCGGGCACCGGGCCGGTGATCCGCGACGGCGTCGATCGATCGACGCGACCCGGCACCCTCACGTTCCCGTACCTCGCGGAGCCCAACCCGGACCCGCCAGACCCGCCCGAGCACCACTGAGCGATGACCGGCGATCTCGCCCTCGAGCTCGACGACATCCAGAGCGGGGCGCTCCACGAGCGCCCGTCGCCCTACGTCGGGACCTACCTCCTGCTGCGCATCGACGACCGCGCCGCCGGCCGCGAGCTCGTCCGGCGGCTGCACGGCCTCGTCGATGCGGGACGCCCGACGGCCGACCCGGACCGCGACGCGTGGATCACCGCTGCCTTCACGTACCGCGGGCTCGAGGCGCTCGGGGTGCCGCAGGCGTCTCTCGACAGCTTCGCGCCGGAGTTCCGGGAGGGCATGGCCGCCCGCGCCGCCCACCTGGGCGACGTCGGGGAGAGCGCCCCGCAGCACTGGGAGAAGCCACTCGGCTCGCCCGACGTCCACGTCGCGGTGGCGGCGATCTCCCCGGACGCCGCACGCCTGCAGGCCGTGGCGGAGCAGGCCCGCCGCGCCCACGAGGAGCTCGCCGGCGTCGAGCTCATCTGGAAGCAGGAGTGCTACCAGCTGCCGACGGGCCGGACGTCCTTCGGGTTCAAGGACGGGATCGGCCAGCCTGCGATCGAGGGCAGCGGCCGTGCGCCCTCCAACCCGCAGGAGCGCCCCCTCAAGCCGGGCGAGATCATCCTCGGATACCCGGATGAGACCGGCGAGCTGCCGGCGATGCCGACGCCGGACGTGCTCGGCCGCAACGGCACCTACCTCGTGTTCCGCAAGCTGCACACGCGGGTGGCGGCCTACCGGCAGTACCTCCACGCGAGGAGCGCGAACCGCGAGGAAGCGGCACGCCTGGGCGCCAAGATGGTCGGGCGATGGCAGAGCGGCGCGCCGCTGGCGGCCTCGCCCGAGCACGACGACCCGCAACTCGGCGCCGACCCGCAGCGGCACAACGACTTCCTGTACGGCGACGACCCGCGCGGCCTCAAGTGCCCCCTCGGCGCCCACGCTCGACGTGCCAACCCGCGCGACGCGTTCGACGGCGACGGAGCCGTCGACGTCCGCCTGCACCGCATGATCCGGCGCGGCACGAGCTACGGACCGGTGCTGCCCGAAGGCGTGCTCGAGGACGACGGCGCCGACCGCGGCATCATCTTCGTGTTCGCCGGTGCGCACCTCGGGCGTCAGTTCGAGTTCGTCAAGACGCAGTGGCTGAACGACGGCATCTTCATCGGCGCCCCGCTGGAGAAGGACCCGCTGGTGGGTCCGAACGACGGCACCGGGACGTTCACCGTGCCCGAGCGGCCGATCCGCCGCCGGCTGCAGGACCTCCCGCCCTTCGTGGTCACCCGCGGCGGCGAGTACTGCTTCGTCCCGGGGCTGCGCGCGATGCGGTGGCTGGCGGAGCTGGAGCCGTGACCCGTCCGGACCGACAGGAGGACATCAGCGTGGCCGCGAACCCGAGCAGCACGGACCGGTGGGAGGCGCTGGACTTCGGCCCGCCGCCGTCCGGCCTCGACGAGCCCGACTCACCCGTCCTCGTCGACTACCTCGCCGAGGGCCAGGTGGCGCTGATCACGCTCAACCGGCCGAACGCCGACAACGCGATCACCACCGAGATGGGCGCCCGTCTGACCGAGATCGTCGAGACGATCGCCGTCCAAACGGCTGTCCGGGCGGTCATCCTCACCGGCGCCGGGGACCGCGCGTTCTCGGTCGGCAGCGACCTGCGCCAGCGCAAGGACATGACCAAGGAGGACTGGCTGCGCCAGCGCCAGGACTTCGACCGCACGCTCTACACGGTGCGCCAGCTGCGCAAGCCGATCTTCGCGGCCGTCAACGGGACCGCCTACGGCGGCGGTTGCGAGCTCGCCCAGAGCACCGACTTCATCATCGCCTCGGAGAACGCCACCTTCGGGCAACCCGAGGCGATGCTCGGGCTCGCCGCCGGCGGCGGCTCGCCGGCGCTGCTGCCACGTCTGCTGCCGCCGGGCAAGGCACTGCAGATGCTCATGACCGGCGACCCGATCACCGCGCAGGAGGCGCACAGGCTCGGCATGGTCAACGAGCTCCACCCCCAGGAGGAGCTGCTCGACGCCGCGCGGCGGATCGCCGCGAAGATCGCGAGCAACTCCCCCACCGCGGTCCAGGCCGTCAAGCGGGCGGTGTACCTCGGCGAGGGCCAGCCGATCGAGCAGGCGATCGCGACCATGATGGACATGCACTGGCGGTCGGCCGTCCACCCCGACCGCATCGAGGGCATCGGCGCGTTCAACGACGGGCGCGAGCCGACCTTCCGAGACGCCGACTTCTGATGCGACAGGAGGCCCAGCCATGGCCGTAGCAGACGAGCTCGCCCGAGCCCGCGCCGCACTGCAGATGATCAATCCGGCGCCGTACAACGCGGAGGCGCCGCCAGAGGCACTCGTGGGCGAGATCACCCCGACCGACCTCCACTACGTCCGCAGCAACTTCGCGCTGCCGACCCACGACGGCACGCTCGAGATCGGCGGCGCCGTCGAGCGTCCGACCGTGCTGACGCTCGATGACCTGCGCGCCCTGCCGGCGCACGAGCGCGCGGTCACGCTGGAGTGCGCCGGGAACGGGCGCCTGGAGACACGGCCGCTGCCGATCGGCGAGCCGTGGGGGGACTACGCCGTGTCGACCGCGCGCTGGCGGGGCGCCCTGCTCAGCGACGTCCTGGACCTGGTGCGTCCGACGACCGACGGGATCGACGTGCGGTTCTCGGGCGCCGACCACGGCGCCTACCACCTCAAGCCGGTCCTCGCGGATACGAGCCGGGACAACCTGCGGTTCGTCCGCGCGCTGCCGCTCAGCCTCGCCGCAGATCCGGCGGCGGAGCTCCTGATCGCCTACGAGATGAACGACGAGCCTCTGCGCGCCGACCACGGCATGCCGTTCCGCCTCATCGTTCCGCACTGGTATGCGGTGGCCTCCGTGAAGTGGCTCCAACGCATCGACGTGCTCACCGAGCCCTACGCCGGCGAGTTCCAGACGGGCCACTACATCTACGAGTGGCCCGACCGGCCGCACGAGCCCGTCAGGCTCATGCGCGTTCGCGCGCGCATCACGAGTCCCGCCTCCGGCTCGACGATCGGTCGCGGCACGCACACGGTGCGCGGCAAGGCGTGGTCCGGAACCGGTCCGGTGGATCGGGTCGAGGTCAGCCTGACCGGCGAAGGCGACTGGTACCCGGCGCGGATCGAGGCGCCCCGCGGGCCGTACCAGTGGCAGGAGTGGTCGTACGAGTGGGAGGCCGCCGACGTGGGCCGCCACACCATCCGTGCGCGCGCGACGGACGCGGCCGGCCACACCCAACCCGAAGTGCCGCCCTGGAACCGCCTGGGCTACGGGAACAACGCCGTCGAGGTCATCTACATCGACGTGGTCTGAGCGCACGCGAGAGCGCGCGCGCTGAACGACGAGAAAGGCACCCAGCAGCCCATGTCCGCCCAGGTTCCACCACCCACGCCCGAGCCAGACGATCCGGAGCCCGCGGCGACCGCGCGAAACCCGTGGATCTGGGTCACGGCCGGCGTCGCGGTCCTCGCGATCGCCCTCGGGGTCTGGGCGGTGAGCGAGCGCTCCAACGCCGATGATGCCAAGGCCGACCTCGAGGCACAGCAACAGCAACCGCAGGAGACCGCCACTGCGCCCGCCCCGCCACCGACGACCACGCAGGAGACGCAGACGCAGACCCAGACCGTCGAGTCCGACGACAGCCGGACCGGCCTGCTGGCCGCCGCGGCGGCTGCGCTCGCGGCGGCGCGCGAGCAGCTCAACGAGAACGATGCGCAGGTCGAGGACCTCGAGAAGGAGGTCGACGACGCCAACGCCGAGGCGGACAAGGCGCAGCAGGAGGCCGAGCAGGCGAAACAGGACGCGGCCAGCGCGCCACCCGCCGAGCAGCCGAAGGCCGAGACCGAGCAGGCGCAGGCCGAGGAGCGTCAGGCCGGCGCCAAGGCGAAGGCCGCGGCCTCGTGCGCCAAGGCGATGCTCGAGATCGTGAGCCAGATCCCGAAGGCCGAGAGCCCGGAGGCGGGGCTGCAGACCGCGTCGGACGAGATCAAGGCGCTCGTCCCGAAGTGCAAGGAGTCCGTGTCGACGGCCGGGGGCTAGGCGCGGCGAGCGGGAGCTCGCCACCTTCCTGCGAGGAGTCGCAACAACGATAAGGTTGCGTTTCCGATGGCGGGGAGGGCCGGGATGGACACGACGATCGCCGGTACGCATGCACTCACGCGCTGGGAGCGGCTCAGGGGTGGGCTGAGCTCGTCGGAGTGGGGCACGGTCGCCGGGATGGCCGCCGTCGTCGTCGGCCTGCACGTCGTCGGGTTCTTCCTGCTGTTCGCCGTCGTCGCCCCGCACCGCTTCGACCTCGGCGCGTCCGGGTTCTTCGGGGTCGGGATCGGGATCACCGCCTACACGCTGGGTCTGCGCCACGCCTTCGACGCCGATCACATCGGGGCGATCGACAACACGACGCGCAAGCTCATGTCAGACGGCCAACGGCCGCTGAGCGTCGGCTTCTTCTTCTCCCTCGGGCACTCGAGCATCGTGTTCGTGCTCGCGCTGGCGTTCACCGTCGGGATCAAGGGGCTCAGCGGCGCGGTCTCCGACGACGGCTCGTGGCTGCACTCGGCGACCGGGCTGATCGGACCGACCGTGTCCGGGACGTTCCTGTGGATCATCGGGATCCTGAACCTGCTCGTCCTCATCGGCATCGTCAAGGTCTTCCGGCGCATGCGCCACGGCCACTACGACGAGGCCGAGCTGGAGCATCAGCTCAACAACCGCGGCTTCATGACCCGCTTCTACAAGCGGGCGACCAACGCCGTCTCCAAGCCGTGGCAGATGTACCCCGTCGGGCTGCTGTTCGGCCTCGGGTTCGACACCGCGACCGAGGTCGCGCTGCTCGCCACCGCCGGGGCGGCGGCCGCGGGCGGCCTCCCGATCTACGCGATCCTCTGCCTGCCGATCCTCTTCGCCGCCGGCATGTCGCTGCTCGACACCATCGACGGCGCGTTCATGAACTTCGCCTACGGCTGGGCGTTCGCGAAGCCGGTCCGCAAGCTCTTCTACAACATCACCATCACCTGGCTGTCGGTGGTGGTGGCGCTCGTCATCGGGACGATCGAGCTCATGTCGGTCCTCGCCGACAAGCTCGGCCTCACCGGTCAGCCGTGGGACGCCGTCGCCGGCCTGGACCTCAACTACGTCGGGTACGCGATCGTCGCGTTGTTCGTCCTGACCTGGGTCGTCGCACTGACGGTCTGGCGCATCGGCCGGATCGAGGAGAAGTGGACGGCCGGGATGGCGCAGGAGCAGCGGATCGCGGGATGATCGGGATCGTCCGCGGCCTGCCCGTGGTCGCGAGACCCATTCCGAAGGGAGTCCGATGTCCGTTGCCGACAGCCCAGAGCCGGCCAGCGTCCCCGCGCCGATCGCCTCGCCTGGCGAGCTCCTCCCCTACTTCGTGTTCGGGGGGCTCGTCCTGCTGATCCTCGTGTACTTCGTCGGCGCGGAGGAGGGTGCGTTGTCGCTCGTCTCGGGCAGCTCGATCCACGAGCTCGTCCACGACCCGCGCCACCTCTTCGGCTTCCCCTGTCACTGATGGTCCGCCAACTGCTCGTGCGCGGCCTGGTCGTCGGCGCGCTCGCCGGGGTACTCGCATTCGTCGTCGCCTACGTCTTCGGCGAGCCCCAGATCCAGCGGGCGATCGACTTCGAGGACGCCGCCGGCCCCGCGCTCGTGTCGCGTGGCGTCCAGCGGTCGATCGGGTTGCTGACCGGATCGGTCGTGCTCGGCGCCTCGCTCGGAGGGTTCTTCGCGCTCGTCTTCGCCTGGGCGTACGGCCGCGTCGGGACGTTCGGCCCACGAGCCCTGTCCGCGCTGCTCGGCGCCGGCGCGTTCCTGACGATCACGCTCGTGCCGTTCACGAAGTACCCGGCCAACCCGCCGGGCGTCGGCGACCCGGACACGATCGACAGACGCACCCTGCTCTTCGTCGCGATGATCGTGATCAGCCTGCTGGCCGCAGTCGCCGCGTGGCGCATCCGGCGCCAGCTGCTCGACCGGCTCGGCTCCCCGAACGCGAGCCTGCTGGCGATCGGGGCCTACATCGCGGTGATCGCGGTCGCGCAGCTCATCCTGCCCGCCGTCCACGAGACGCCCGCGGGCTTCCCCGCGGACGTCCTGTATCGCTTCCGGCTCGCGTCGCTCGGCATCAACCTCACCCTCTGGACCACGATCGGACTGGGCTTCGGCGCGGCAGCCGAGCGGCTGCTCATGCCGGCGCGCTCGACGTCGCGCGCGCCGGGGCCCGTGACCGCGCCGACGCCGTAGACTCGGGCGGGTGAGCTTCGTGCGCGGCGAGAGCTCGAGGCCCGATCCCTCCGAGCAGTCCGGTCGTCAGGTCATCCAGTGGCAGCGGGCGGCCCGGTCGACCCGCCTCGCGGATGCGACCCTGGCGTGCGCGCGCTGCGACGCGCCGGTCGCCATCGGACCGGGCCGGTTGACGCTCGGCGCCGAGCTGACCTGCCCGTTCTGCAGCCACCAGGCTCCCGTCCGGGACTTCGTCTCGCTCGCGCTGCCCACCCGCGCGACGCGCGTCGTCGTGCGGGTCGGCTTCGTCGGCGAGCGCTGACCGCGCTCAGCCGATCAACACGCCGTCGAAGAAGCCCGCCAGCGCCTCGTGCGCGTCCAGCGGCAGCAGGTTCGCGACGTACCCGTCGGGCCGCACGACGAGGATGCATCCGTCGCGATCCACGGCCCGCGCATCGAAGATGTCGTCCTCCCGGGGATCGGGGCAGAAGGCCTTCTCGTAGTCGATGAGGCCGAAGACGCCCTTCCGCGGCAGCAGCGCCGGCGGCAGCGCGTCGACCTCGAGCTCGCGGTGGCCCTGCTGGAAGACGGCCCGCAGATCGATGACGGCGTCCGGGTCGGCGCCCTCCGGTGTGAAGCGGGCGACGGTGGACTCGATGAACGCGCACAGCGATCCGAGCTGCACGCGGTCGGCATCGGCGAAGACGTACACGCGCCACGCGCCGTCGGCCCCGGCCACGTGGCCGAGCTGGACGGGCTTGGCGTCGGCGAGCCGCAGGACGGGCGCGGAGTGCAGGCGCATCCCGACCGGGAAGCCCTCCGCGAGGTGCTGGTGCGTCGCCTCCGCGGTGATCATCGACGGCGCGTAGCGCGTCGCGACCCCCGCGGTGAAGCGGCCCTGCGCGACGAAGTACCGCTGGAACTCCTCCGGGTCGACGGCGTCCGCGCGGCCGCTGAAGAGCCTGGAGAACTCGCGGTCGAAGTCGATGAGCTCCTGCGCGACGGCCTGGCGTTCCGTGGAGTAGGTCCGCAGCAGCTCCGGCCGCGCCCTCCCGCGCAGGACGGCGCCGAGCTTCCACCCGAGGTTCCAGGCGTCGGCCATGGACACGTTCATGCCCTGGCCCGCCTTGGCGCTGTGCGTGTGGCAGGCGTCGCCGGCGATGAACACCCTGGGGTCGGCCGCGTCGTCGAACGCGTCGCAGAGCCGCTGGCCGATCTCGTACACCGACCACCACCCGACGTCCTTCACCTCGAACTCGTACGGGCTCAGGATGCGGTTGGCGACCGTCGCGAGCTTCTCCGGCGTGACGCTGCGGTCGTCGAGCATCCCGCGGTCCTCGATCTCGTCGAGCTCGAGGTAGACGCGGACGAGGTAGCCGCCCTCGCGCGGGATGAAGAGGAGGTTGCCCTTCGGGGAGGACACGGCGCACTTCACGCGGATGTCGGGGAAGTCGGTGACGGCGAGGACGTCCATCACGCCCCAGTGCTCGTTCGTCGCGTCGCCCACCAGCTCACGGCCGATCGCGGTGCGGATCGCGCTTCGCGAGCCGTCGCAGCCCACGACGTACCGCGCCCGGATGGTCGAGGTCTCCTCCGGGGCGCCCACGTGCTGCAGCGTGACCGTCACCGGCCCGTCGCCGCCGGGGATCTCGACGCCGGTCGCGTGGAGGCCGTAGAACGGGGTCAGCCGGGACGCCGAGCGCTCCATGTCGTCGCGGAGGTAGGCGAGCATCCGCGCCTGGTTGACGATGACGTGCGGGAACTCCGACAGGCCGTCCTCGACGTCCTGGACGCGGCCGGTGCGGACGATCCGGTCCCCATCCTCGGCGTCGGCTCGCCAGAAGGCCGTCTCGTTGACCCAGTACGCCTCGCGCAGCAGACGGTCGGCGAGGCCGAACGCCTCGAACATCTCCACGGTCCGGCAGGCGACGCCGTCCGCCTGCCCGACCTCGAGCGGCCCGTCCCTGCGATCGACGATCACCGTCGTGAGATCCGGGAAGCGCGAGAGCTGCGCGGCGAGGACGAGGCCGGCAGGGCCGCAGCCGACGATGAGCACGTCGGCCTCCTCCGGGAGGCCGGGGGTCCGTCCGGCGACGGACGGGTGGGGATCCTCGACGAGCGGATCGCCGGTGTCGTAGCCGTTGAGATGGAACTGCATCGTCCAGCGTTCCTTCCCACCTGGGGCCGAGGCGTAGCGTCCGGGACGTGAAGCCGCCGCCGGACCTGCGCATCGGACTCGGGTGCATGCGCCTGTCGACCGATCCGGACCGCGACGAGGAGCGGGCGCTCGCGACGATCGCCGCCGCGGTCGACGCCGGGGTGACGGTGTTCGACACCGGCGCGCGCCTACGGGGACAACGAGCGGCTGCTCGCCCGTGCGCTCCGGCGCTGCGGCGCGGAGCGCGACGCACGCGTC
This sequence comes from uncultured Solirubrobacterales bacterium, assembly GCA_963757125.1. Lineage (GTDB taxonomy): Bacteria > Actinomycetota > Thermoleophilia > Solirubrobacterales > Solirubrobacteraceae > CAVVSD01. The sequence continues at coordinate 273,834 of CAVWQP010000004.1, forward strand.
GTGACGAAGGGAGGCATGTCACGGCCGTCGGGCGGTTGGGTGCCCGACGGGCGCGCGAAGACGATCCTCGCCGACTGCGAGGCGAGCCTCGCCGAGCTGGACGGGGTGGAGATCGACCTCCTCCTCATCCACGCCCCGGACCCACGGACGCCCTGGCGCACCACGGTCCGCGCGCTCTCCCGCCTCGTCGACGACGGGCTCGTGCGCCGGGTCGGCGTGTGCAACGTCAACCGCGACCAGCTCGACGAGGCGCTCGCGCTCGCCCCGATCTCCGCCGTGCAGGTCGCCCTCAGCGTCCTCGACGACCGCGCGCTGCGCGGTGGCGTCGTGGAGCGGTGCGTGGAGGCCGGCGTGACGGTGATGGCGCACTCTCCGCTCGGCGGCCCGCGCGGGGCGAGGACGCTCGGCCGCCGACCGGCGCTGGCCGACGTCGCGGCCGCGCGCGGCGTGACCCCGGCCGAGGTCGCGCTCGCGTGGCTCCTAGATCTGTCGCCGCTTGTGCTCGCGATCCCCGGGGCGCGCCGCCCGGAGACCGCGCGGTCGGCGGCGGCCGCGGCGGGGCTCCGCCTCGATGACGGCGAGCGCACCAGCGCTCGCGCAGGCGTTCGGCGGGCTTCGCTCTGTACCCGCGGAGCGACCGGCTGCGTCCGGTGACGCGGAGGTCGTGGTCGTCATGGGCATCCCGGGCGCCGGCAAGAGCCGGATCGCGGAGGACCTCGCCGGCCGCGGCTACGCCCGCCTGAACCGCGACGAGCGGGGTGGCTCGCTCCGGGAGCTCGCCGACGCGCTCGAGGAAGGGCTCGCGTCCGGCGCCCGGCGTGTCGTGCTCGACAACACCTACCTCACGCGCGCGTCGCGAAGCCACGTGATCGACGCCGCGCGCCGGCACGGGCTGCCGGTGCGGTGCATCTGGCTGGACACGCCACTCGCGCAGGCGCAGGTCAACCTCATCGAGCGCGTGCTCGACCGCGCGGGCTCGCTCCCGGGCCCCGACGAGCTGCGCGTCCTGGCGCGCCGCGGGGACGGCGTGCTCACGCCGACGTCGCAGATGCGCGCCCGTCGCGAGCTCGAGCCGCCGTCGGACGACGAGGGATGGGCCGTCCTGGAGCAGGCGCCGTTCGTCCGGGCGCCGCGGTCTCCGGCCGGCGTCGCCGGCGTGTTCGTGGCGGCCGCAGCTCTGGACTCGCCGGACTGGAGGAGCGAGGTGGACCCAACCGCGCCGCACCTGCTGTTCGACTGGCGGCCGGGCGACGATCCCGACGCGCTCGCCCCCGCCGTCGACGAGCTCGCGGCGGAGCTCTCCGGCCCGGTGGAGGGCGCGGTGTGCACCCACCCGGGCGGACCGCCGAGCTGCTGGTGCCGGCCGCCGCTGCCAGGGCTGCCGATGGCGTTCGCGCGAGCGCACGGCGTGGATCCGGCCCGCTCCGTTCTCGTCGGCGTCAGCGCCGCCCACCGCACGCTCGCCGCGACGCTCGGCGCCCGCTACGTCGACCTCGGCAACTGACCCCGTCTGATCTACTGCGCCGACCCAGGAGAGGAGGAGCATGCGGGTCGACGAGTACTCGGCGCACGACGCCGTCGGGCTGGGGCAGCTGCTCCGCGCCGGCGATGTCAGCGAGGGTGAGGTGGTGACGGTCGCGCGCGAAGCGATCGCTGCGGTCGACGGCACGCTGAACGCGCTGGCGATGCCGCTGTTCGACGCGCCGCTGGACCACGCCGCCGACGGGCCGTTCGCCGGCGTCCCGTTCCTCATCAAGAACTCCGGCCCTGTCGCCGAGGGCGTGCCGTTCACGATGGGAAGCGATCTCTTCGAGGGCGCCGTCGCTCCGTGCGACCTGGAGATCATGCGCCGCTTCCGCGCCGCCGGGCTGGCGACGCTCGGCGTCACGAACGTCCCCGAGATGGTCATCAGCTTCGCGACCGAGTCCCGCCGCCACGGCGTCACACGCAACCCCTGGGATCCGGCGCGCGGCGCCGGCGGGTCGAGCGGCGGCTCGGCCGCGCTCGTCGCGGCCGGCTGCGTCCCCGTGGCGCACGGCAACGACGGAGCCGGCTCGATCCGCATCCCTGCGTCCTGCTGCGGGCTCGTCGGCCTGAAGCCGAGCCGTGGCCGCACGCCGGCCGGTCCACACCAGACCGAGCTGCTCTTCGGTCTGGCCTACGAGTTCGCGCTGGCGCGGACCGTGCGCGACGTGGCCCACCTGCTCGATGCCGTCCACGGGGCCGGCCTCGGCGACAAGGTCATGGCGATCCCGCCGGCGAGGCCGTTCGCAGACGAGGTCGGTGCCCCGCCTCCCGTGCTGCGCGTCGCGCTCGCGACCGCCGCCTTCTCAGGGGTCCCCGTGGACCCGGAGTGCGCGCAGGCCGCGCAGGCGGTCGCGGCGCACCTGTCCAGCACCGGACACCAGGTGGGCGAGGCGAGCCCGGCCATCGACGCGGACCTCGTGCGGGAGGTCTACGACTCGATCACGCTCGTCGCGCTCGCCGGGGTGCCGGAGATCGCGCCCGTGACGCCGGGGCCGGACACCGCCGAGGGCACGACGCTGGCCGCGTTCGAGCGCGCGCGCACGCTCACCGCCGTCGAGATCGGCCGCGGCTTCCGCGCGTTCCACGCGGTCGCGCGGTCAGCAGCGCTGTTCTTCGAGGACTTCGACCTGCTGGTCACGCCGACCCTCGCCCACCCGCCGTGGGAGCACGGACGGCTCGAGTACGACCGCCCCGGCCGCTCCATGGGCTCGTGGATCGACGCGATCTTCGAATACGGGCCGTTCACCGCACCGTTCAACATCGGCGGGCAGCCGGCGATCAGCGTGCCGACCGGGCAGAGCGCCGACGGCCTGCCGATCGGCGTGCAGATCGTCGCCGCACACGGTCGGGAGGACCTGCTCCTCCGGATCGCCGCGGAGCTCGAGGAGGCGCTGCCGTGGGCCGACCGGCGCCCCCGCGTGCACGCCGCCGCCTAGGCCGGGAGCGTGAACGAGAAGGCGCTGCCGCCGCCCTCGGCGGGCTCGACCCAGATGACGCCGCCGTGCGCCTCGACGACGCGCCGGCAGACCGCCAGGCCGATCCCGCTGCCGTCGGGTGCGCCGCTCACGCGCGAGAACATGTCGAAGATCCGCGTCGCCTGGTCGGCCTCGACGCCGATGCCGTTGTCGCGCACGGTGACGACCCACTCGTCCTCGCGGCGCCGCGCGGAGACGTGGACGCGCGGCGGCTGCTCGCCGCGGAACTTGACCGCGTTACCGATGAGGTTCTGCAGGACGCGGCGCAGATGGCGCGGATCCCCGTCGAGGACCGGCAGTGGGTCGCTTCGCACGCTCGCCCCCGCCTCCGCGAGCTGCGGTCGGAGGTCCTCGCCGACCTCGGCCAGCAGCGCGCCGAGGTCGATCCGCTCGCTGCGCAGCTCGCCCGCACGCGAGTAGGACAGGACGCCGTCGATGAGCTCGTGGGCCCGCTCCGTCGTCTCGCGCAGCAACCGGAGCACGTCGGCGGCGGGCGGCTCCTCGGCGCGTCGCTCCAGCATCGAGACCAGGTGGGCGATGCCGATGACCGGCTCGCGCAGATCGTGGGCGACGAGGTCGGCGAAGTTGCGCAGCTCGGCCTCGTTGCGCCGCTGCTCGGTGATGTCGGTCAGGACGATGAGCAGCCCGCCGCCGAGGCGCGCGACGCGCTGCATGTAGGTGCCGAGCATGTAGCCGTCGCCGAACGGGGTGTCGTAGACGATCTCGCGGACCCAGGACCTCCCGGTCTCGCAGACGGCGACCCACTCCGTGAACGCGCGGCTGCCGCGCATCCGGGGCAGCGCCTCCAGCAGCGTGTAGCGATCGCGGGTCGCCGCGGGCAGCCGGAAGCTGCGCAGCATCGTGGGGTTGCCGTAGCCCAGCGCGAAGTCGACGACCTCGCCGGCGTCGTCGCGCAGCGGCCACACGATGCCGATCGCATCGGGGAAGCCCTCCAGGAGCGCGCGGAAGCCGGCGGCACCCTGCGCCCCCAGCAGCGCCTCGAGCCTCGGATCGGCTCCCCACCGCTCCGGCTCGGCGTCGGAGCCCGGCTCGCTCACGCGGCCCAGCATAGATCGCGCCGAGGTCATCGCACGAGCGCGGACGCCGGGGCTGTCACGTCACGCGCCCGCGCCACGCAGATCAGCAGCGCGATCGCGCCGTTGACGACGCAGTAGTAGACGGGGTACAGCAGCAGCGAGGCGTCGAGCGCCCCGACGGCGCCCGCCGCGAGGCCGCCCCCGACGCTCGCCAGCGCGAACGTGACGAGCGTCTCGGACTCGGGCTCCCGGTAGGTCTTGGGCACCATCATCGCCGCCGCGAGGACGTCCGCGACGATCACGCAGCCGGTCGCGACCAGCGGCTCCCCGGCGACGAGCCACGCGACCACGCCACCCCCCGCGATCGCGATGAGCAGCCGGTCCGTGCGGCTCAGCCCGCCCACGCCCCAGCGGATGGACAGCACGAAGATCCCGCAGGTCAGCACGGCCTGGACCGCCGCCATGACCAGGCTCCACGACGCGCCGTCGGCGTACTGCGACAGGCACACGACGACGGCCAGCACACCCCAGATGAGCCACGTCCCCCGGTGCGGCCGCGTCGCCCCGCGCAGCGTGTCGCGCACGTAGGGGATCGTGTCGGCCACCCCGACCGCCGCCGCCAGCAGTCCGAGGATCGCGGCGTGGTCGGTCATCGCTCCAGCAGCGTCACGGTCGACGTGCCGCCGAAGTGGGCCCGGACGACCTCGGCGACGACGTCGCCGTCGAAGGCGCGGCACGAGAAGACGTCGACGAAGCAGCGGCCGCCCATCTCGTCGGCGTGGACGGTGATCGAGCTCGTCTCGATGAACTGCAGCGCCGACCAGCCCTCGAGGGCGCCGACGCCGAAGCGCTCGATCAGCAGCGGCCCGTGGGCGCGCATCCCGATGGCCTCGATGACCGCCGGCACGCACCGGCGGATGGTGTCCGGATCGGCGAGCCGCGCGCGGTCTCCGTCGTGCAGATCGACCGCGGCGAGCATGCCCCAGGGCTCGGTGGCGGGCAGCGTCGCGCGGGCGGGGAGCTTCGTCGTCGAGTGCATGCCGCAAGGCTCGCCTCGGCCGCTTACAGGACGCTTGCAGATCGCTTACGCGAGCGGCGCAGCGCCCGGAACGGTAGGGTCGGCAAGGCGCGCGGCTCGAGGTGAGGAGATCCAGTGGGCGAGCAATCCGGCCTCGGGATCCCCGGGGCCGTCACACGGTCGGGTCGGGTGCACGTGCTCGGCGCAGGCCCCGTCGGTCTCCTGCTGACGGCATTGCTGCAACCGATGGACGGCCTGTCGGTGCACCTGTACGAGAAGCGCCGTGAGTACACGCGCACGCGGATGGTCCGGCTCGCCGAGTACCTCGTCGCGGACTCGACCGACGGCTACCGCGCCGACAACTTCGACGGCGACAACATCGAGGCCGTGTTCGATCCCGCGGAGCTCGCGGAGGGGCTCGCGTTCAAGGGGACCATCCCCTCCGACCTCATGGCGCTCCTCAGCCAGTGGGTGCAGGGGTTCGTCCCGCTCAACGAGATCGAGCGCTCCGTCAGCGAGCTCATCGACGCACGCACCGCACATCCGGTGGAGCGGACCGTCGGCGTGCTGACGGCCGAGGACGCGCTCGCGATGGTCGAGCCCGGCGACCTCGTCATCGACTGCACGGGCAGCAAATCCCTGCTCCGCGACCACCTGACGCTCGGCGCAGGCGACGTCGTCCGCGAGGCGAACACGCTCAGCTTCGTGTTCGAGCACGCGCTCGTCGTCACGTTCCTCTACGGCCAGACCTACGTCTGCAACGAGTACTGCAAGTACTACAAGAACGTCGAGAACCCGCGCTACAAGTTCATCCCGATGGTGCATCGCGTGTGTCACGACGGCGACGTCAGCCACGTGACGGGCATCGTCAGCATCAGCGCCGAGGAGTACGAGGCGATGCCGAAGCAGTTCGACGGGGAGTGGCTGCGCGAGAACTTCCCCGGCGTGGCACAGTCGATGGACCGGTTCATCGACAAGGTCAAGGAGGAGACGAACGGCGAGCTCGTCGGCGACCTCGAGGTCATCCGGATCCCGCTCAACCTCTATCGCGCGCGCAACGTCACCAGCCGTCAGTGGGCCACGGCGGGCCCGAGCGACCACCCGCTCGCCACCACACCGGTGTTCCTGACCGGCGACTCGGCCATCGGCTCTCCGTACTTCCAGTCGATCTCGCTGGGCTTCGAGTGCGCGATGCACCTGGCGTCGCTCGTCGCGCAGCCGGACCTCTCGCCGGCCGACATGCTCGATCGCTACGAGCAGTACATCTACAAGCAGTGGCTCCGCGTCTATATGCAGAGCAAGATGATCAAGAACAACAAGGATCTGTTCGAGTCCCTCGACGACCCGGTCGCACTGCTCAACCAGCTGCACATCTACTAGAGGGGCCCCGAGTGACGCTCAGAGTCGGCCAGCCGGTTTCCGATCACCACGTGCAGGCGTACCTCCGCGGGGAGCTGACCCCGATCGTGTTCGATCTCTCCAGCCACCGCGGCAGCTGGGTCGTCCTCTTCTTCTATCCCGGCGACTTCACGTTCATCTGCCCGACCGAGCTGGCCGCCTTCGCGAAGCGCCACACCGAGTTCCTCCGCGAGGAGGCCGTGCTGCTGGCGGCGAGCACGAACAGCTGCTTCAGCCACAAGGCCTGGTTCGAGACCGATCCACGGCTGGCCGACGTCCGCTACCCGGTGATCGCCGACACCCTCCGCGACCTGAGCCGCTCCTTCGGCGTGCTGCTCGACGACGGGGCCGTGCATCGCGGCACGTTCATCATCGACCCCAACGGCGTGCTCGTGCACATGAGCGTCACGGAGCACGACGTCGGCCGGAGCGTCGACGAGGTCCTGCGGGTCCTGCGCGCCTTCCGGACCGGGGCACTGTGCCCGGCCGACTGGGGCCCGGGCGACGCGACGCTCACGAGCGAGGACGACTGGCTCGGCAACGTGTTCCCCGACCTCATCGGGAGCGAGCTCGCGTCCCTCGGCGACCGCGGCGACCGGGTGACCTTCGCGCCCGGCGACACGATCATCGCCGAGGGCGAGATCGCAGACCGCTTCTACGTCATCGCCGGCGGCGAGGTCTCGATCAGCCGCCGGGGGCCGGAGGGCAAGGAGGTCAAGCTCGCGACGCTCGGGAAGGGCCAGTTCTTCGGCGAGGTCGGGATCCTCGCGGAGACGCGAGGGACGGCCACGGTCCGCGCCGTCGACGACGTCGAGCTGTTCGGCCTGAGCTGGCAGATCTTCCAGGAGACGCTCGAGCGATCCGACCGTGCCGACCGTGACTTCGCACAGATCGCCAAGGACCGGATCGCCGTCACGTCGTGACGCTCAGCCCTGTGCCGCCTTCTCCTTCGCGCGGATCTCCGCGAGCGGGTTGTCCGGCAGCGCGGCGATCTCGAAGCAGTCCTCCTTCTTCACGAACTTCCCGTCCTGCGGGACGATCGTGTAGTCCGTGTTGTTCGGGACGTGCTGCTCGCCCTCCCCGAAGTACCACGGCTTGCAGAGGATGTCCGTCTTGAACGGCTTGATGTCGCGGAACGCCTCGTTGACCGTCTTCTGAGTGAACTCGGTCGCCTCGGAGTCCATGAGGGCCTGGGTCGCGAGCCGCGCGTCCAGGAAGCCCATCTGACCGAAGCTCCCCTGCGGGATGCCGGGCGCGTACTTCTCGTTGACCTGCCGGTAGAGCTGCATGTCCGGCCCGTCGGTGTCGACGAGGTTCAGCTCGGCGTTGATGGCAAGCTTGTCGTTCCACGCCGGACCGACCGCCTTGGCCAGCGACGCGTCGTTGCACGGCGTCGCGCATCCCCACTTCACCTTGTCGATCAGCCCCTGCTGCTCGGCGCCCTGCAGGACCTTCAGCGCCTCGGGTGCGACCGCCGTGATGACCACGCCGCCGCCGTCCCCGGCCGCCTCGGTGAGCTTGAGGGCGAGCGCGGCCCCGTCCGTGATCGGCACCGGCTCCAGGAAGCTCTTGCCGGGGATGCCCTTCTGCTTGGCCAGCTCGAGGACCCCCTCGTTGTTCCAGTCCGCGCCGGGCAGCTTGCCGGACACGGCGACGAGCGACTTCGCGCCCTGACGGACCAGCGCCTGCGCCGCGCCCAGCGCGGAGTAGTGCGGGCCCATGTTCACGGCGGCGACGTTCGGCGTCGTGAAGCACTCCCGGGGGACGCCGGCGAGGATCACGTAGATGTTGCGCTCCTCGTAGAACTTCTGGTTGACCGCGCAGTCCAGCAGGCTCGTGTTGCCGACGAATCCGAGCACCTTGTCGTTCTCCCACAGCTTCGTCACCAGCGAGGCGACCTGCTGCGGGTTGGTCTGCTCCGTCTTGGTGATGTACTCGACCGGGCGGCCGTCGATGCCGCCGTTGTCGTTGACGCAGTCGAAGTAGGCCTTCGCCATCGCCGTGATCTGCGTGAAGTCGACCCCGGGCTGCTTCGTGGCGAGCCCGGCCAGCTTGATCGGGTCCCCGGTGGCCTTCTTCCCGTTGCCGAGGCCGCACTTCGAGGCGTCCGCGCCGGCGGTCTCCTCGGGCGCTGTCGCGGCGCCGCCACCTCCTGCGGCATCGTCCTTCGAGTCGCCGCACGCGGCCACTCCCAAGCTGAGCGCGGCGAATATCGCCACGAGCACGAGTCGAAGACTCACGGTCCCTCTCCTCCCATCGGCGCCAGGCGCCCTCCCGCAGCGACCGTAACCTTGTAACAAGTGCCACGTCAAATGCACGTGACAGCATCCGTCCGATGACCGGTGCCGGAGACCCGCCGTTCGACCGAGCGAGACTCGATGCGCTGCTCGACGAGGCGTCGATCGACGTCGTCGTGGCGACCTCGCGCCACAACGTCCGCTACCTGCTCGGCTCCTACAGCCACTTCCATCGCAACTTCGACGCGATCGGCGCCGACCGCTACCTGCCCGCGGTCGGCCTCCGGCGCGGCGAGCCCGGCGACGCGTTCGCGGTGGGCGCGCCCGTCGACCGCGCGCAGCACGAGGTCTCGCCGCCGTGGGTCCCGACGCTGCTGGACAGCGCGCAGTCGGCGGAGGAGACGGCGCGGCTCGTGGCCGACCAGCTGCGCGGGTGGGGGCTGTCGCACGCGACGGTCGCCATCGAGGAGTCCTTCGCGCCGCACCGCTTCGTCGCGGCACTGCAGACGGCGCTGCCCGGCCTGCGGCTCGTCGAGGCCGGCGGTCCCCTGGAGATGCTCCGCGCGGTCAAGCGGCCCGAGGAGCTCGCGGTGCTGCGCGAGGCGGCGGAGGCGATCGTCGCGGCGATGGCGGCGACCGTCGACGGCGCGGGCCCGGGCACCACGAAGCACGAGCTCGCGGATCGCCTGCGCGAGCAGGAGGAGCTGCGCGGCGTGGCGTTCGACTACTGCCTGACGGCGATGGGGACGAGCATGAACCGCGCGCCGTCCGACCAGGCGTGGCGGCCGGGCGACGTGCTGTCGCTGGACTCCGGCGGCGAGCGCGACGGCTACATCGGCGACCTGTGCCGCATGGCCGTCCTCGGCGCACCGAGCGCCGAGGCGGACGCCGTGCTCGCGGAGGTGCGCGCCATCCAGGACGCCGCCCGGGTCGCGGTCGGCGCGGGACGGCTGGGCCGCGAGATCGGGGAGGCGGCCGACGAGCGGCGCCTCGCGTCACCCCATGCGGACGTCACCGACGTCGTCGCACACGGGATGGGGCTCGTCACCCACGAGCCCCCGCGCCTGGACGCGGACGCGCCGCCGCGTCGCGCGGCGACGCACCACGACCGCCCGCTCGAAGCCGGGATGGTCCTGTCGATCGAGACGACCGCAGAAGTCGAGGGCGTGGGGTTCGTGAAGCTCGAGGACACCGTCGTCGTGACCGACGACGGCTGGGAGGCCTTCGGGGACGACCACCGCGACTGGATGGTCGCCGGCGCGTGACGGCGCGCCGGCGCTACTCGCCGGCCAGCTCGACGCGAGCGCGCTCGAGCGCCGCGGACGCATGCTCGCCTCGCTCTGCGACCGTCACCGCGACCCGGATGGACGGACCCGCGATGAACTCGCTGTCGACCAGCGCGACCGGGTCGCTCGCGCTGGGCGCGCCACGCGGCGCTGCGAGGATCGCGATCCGCCGCCCGCTCGCCCGGTACGCCCGGCCGCCGCAACGTGCCGCCGCTCGCTGGGCGTTGCGCCCGGCGAGCTGGATCAGGTGATCTCCGGCATCGTGGCCGTGCTCCTCGTTGACTCGCGGGAGATCCTCGAGCTGGATCAGCAGCAGGGCGACCGATTCGTCGTCGGACATCCGCGCCCGCATGTCCTGCTCCAGGGCCTTTCGGTTGCCGAGCAGCGTCAGCCCGTCGGTCGACGCCGCGGTCAGTGGTCCGGCGAAGCTGTCGAGCCGGCCGAAGACGTCCTGCGGCAGCGCCTCGGCGACCGTCTCGTTCATCCGCACGGAGAGGCTCGCCTCCTCCCGGCGGACCCGCTCGACGAACAGCTGCACGACCTCCGGGTCGAACTGGGCGCCGGCTCCGGCGACGAGCTCGGCGCAGGCATCCTCGGACGACATCGCCTCGCGGTACGGGCGCTCGGAGGTCATGGCGTCGTAGGCCTCGAGGACAGCGAGCGCCCTCGCGGTCCGAGGGATGCTCCGCCCGGGAAGCCCGTTCGGGTAGCCGCGTCCATCGAAGCGCTCGTGGTGGTAGAGCACGGTGGCGGCGACATCGCGGAGCGCCGGCATCTGACCGACCACGTTGAACCCGACCCTGGGATGCAGCTCGATCGCCGCCCGCTCATCCGGCCGGAGAGGGCGCGGCTCAGCGGACAGCCCCTGCGGAAGCGCGAGGTAGCCGGCGTCGCGCAGCAGCGTGGCGCACACGAGGACGTCCTGCTGCTCCTCGTCGAGACCCAGGTCGCGAGCGAGCGTCGCGGCGTGGAGCGTCAGGGCCGTAGAACGCCGCTGCCGGTCGGGATCGCGCGCGGTCAACGCCTCCAGGAGCGCACGGATCGCCGCGTGGTGCACCTCGCGGATCTCGGTGCGAAGCCGGCCGTGGTGCAGCACCGCGCCGGCCTGATCGCCGAGCGCGAGCAGTACGTCGTCGTCGACGTCCTCGAACCCGCCGGGACGGTTCGCGCACACGATCACGCCGCTGAAGCGGTCGTGCAGGTAGACCGGGACGGCGACGAGCGACGCGATCTCCCTGTCGGCAGGCGTGAGCTCGCCGACGTCGTCCGCCGGCGCGTCCTCCCGCACGATCTCGTCGAGCGCGAGCACCTGCCGTGCGAACCGCTGCGCGACGGTGCTCGTCGACGGATCGTGCTCGAAGCCCTCCGCAGCCACCACGTCGAGTGCGCCGTCCCGATCGCCGTCCCCGCGTGACAGGAGCATGCCCCGGTCCGCCCCGACGAGCTCGATCGCCGCCTGGAGGATCAGCAGCGCCACGTCCCGGCGACCGGTCCGTCGTTGAGGTGACGCGTACATCTGCTGCAGCTGCGTCCGCAGCTCCCGGCTCCACTCGCGCTCCGCCCGACGGGAACGCTCCACGTGGCGCAGGACGTCGCGCTGCAGGCGGACCGCCTCCTCCGCCCGCTGCAGCTCCCGGCGCAGACGCTGACGCTCGAGGGCCTGTCGCTCGATCTCGCCCTGAGCCCGAGCACGCTCGAGCCGGATCTCCCGAGCGCCGGCTCTGCGCACGAGACCGACCGCCGCGGCCGCCGCGAGCGCAACGGTCGCTGTTCCTCCTGCTCCGTGCCAACCGCGTCGAGTCATGGAGCTCGCCGCCGAGATGCGTACCCGTCGTCGCACCCCTGCAGCCTCGGAACGTCACGAACAGAACAGGGCGAGCGATCCCAGGGGGCGTGCGGCGCCGTCCGACTGCTCGGCGCCGTGCCGGTGCCGGCGCACATCACGGCGAAGGACCCCGGGCGCTCATGGGACTGGAAGGTCGGGCCCGTGTGGTTCCGCCACCGGGTCACGCCGACGGCCGACGGCTCGGTCGTCGGCGTCGACATCGCCGCGCCCGGGCCGCTCGAGCCCGCCCTGCGCCTGAGCTACGGACCGCTCGTGACGCTCCTCGTCCGCAACCTCGCGCGCGTCGCCGACCGCATGTGAGGGTGTCGCGGCGTCAGGCGCCCGTCGACGGCGCTGCGGCGTACTCGTCGTCGGTGACCTTGTCGCCCCAGACGGCGAGCGGGTGGTCGGCGTCGACCTCGTTGATGGCGAGGTGGGCCATGAAGCGGTTCGGGGCCGCCCCGTGCCAGTGGTCCTCGTCGGGCTCGAAGAAGACGCGATCGCCCGGCCGGATGACCTCGATCGGGCCGCCGCGGCGCTGGCAGAGCCCGACGCCCTCGGTGACGAACACGGTCTGGCCGAGCGCGTGGGTGTGCCACGCGGTGCGCGCGCCGGGCGTGAAGTGGACGAGCGTCACCTGCGCCCGGCCGGGGGCGGGCGCGGCGGCGACCGGATCGAGGTAGACGTCGCCCGTGAACCAGTCCGCCGGGGCCTTGATCGTGTCGAGGCTGCTTCTCGTGATGTTCATCGTGCGCGCAGCGTAAGGCTCATCGGTGCTTCACCCCGGCCTGCGCCAGCGGCGCGAGCGTGGGCTCCTTGACCGGGGCGTCGCCCAGCGCCTCGTCGATGGCCGCCAGCGTGTCCGACGACAGCTCGATGCCGGACGCCTTCACGTTGGCGTGGACCTGCTCGGGCCGCGACGCGCCGATGATCGCCGACGCCAGCTCCGGGCGCCGGAGCACCCAGGCCAGCGCGAGTTCGGCGAGTGACAGGCCCACGCCGTCCGCGATCGGTCGCAGGCGCTCCACGGCCTCCAGCGCGGCGTCGCTCATGACCCGGTCCATCGCGACGTTCATGGCGTCGCTCGCCGCGCGCGAGTCCGCGGGAGGCGGCTCACCGGGGCGGTACTTGCCGGTGAGGACGCCCTGCGCCAGCGGCGACCAGACGATCTGGGAGACGCCGTTCGCGGCGGAGAGCGGGAAGAGCTCCGTCTCCGGTGCCTGCCAGAGCATCGAGTACTGCGGCTGGGAGGACACGAACAGGTCAGGCCCGGCGATGTCGATTGCCGCCCCGATCTGCTCCGCGGTCCATTCGCTGAAACCGAGGTAGCGCGCCTTGCCCGACGCCACAACCGCCTGCAGCGCCTCGATCGTCTCCTCGATCGGTACGTCAGGATCGAAGCGGTGGGCTTGGTAGAGATCGACGTGGTCGGTCTGCAGGCGCGCCAGCGACGCGTCGATCTGCTTCGCGATCTGCGCGGCGGACAGGCCGCGGTCGCCCGGGTCGTCGGACATCTGGCCCCACACCTTCGTGGCCAGGACGTACGAGTCCCGTGGGCGCCCCGCGAGGATGTCGCCCCACGCGCCCTCCGCGGCGCCGCGGCCGTAGACGTTGGCCGTGTCGAAGAAGTTGATGCCGGCCTCGAAGGCGGCGTTGGTGCAGGCCCGAGTCTGCTCGAGCTCCACACCGCCGGAGAAGGTCAGCCAGGAGCCGAGAGAGATCTCCGAGACCTCGAGGTCCGAGGAACCGAGCGTGCGGTAGCGCATGGGCCTCGACGGTACGAGGCGCGTGCATAAGGGCTCTCTCACCGAGCACTCATCCCCAGGCCACCTCCGTACTCGACGCTGGGTGGGCGATGAGCGTCCTCCCACAGCGATTCCCGACCGGCCGGACGCGCACGGGACGCGCCGGACTCGGCGGAGTCACCGGCAACGAGACCCTGACGCGCAGCACCGCTGCGCTGCTGACGGTGCTGCTGGTCGCAGAGGGGGCGACGGTCCTCGACGTCGGCGGGATGCTCAGCGTCCACATGTTCATCGGCCTCGTTCTGATCCCGCCGGTGCTGCTGAAGCTTGCGAGCGCGAGCTACCGCATGGTGCGCTACTACACGGGGGCTCGGGCCTACCGCGAGAAGGGACCGCCCGCGCTGCCGCTGCGGATGCTCGCGCCGGTGCTCGTCGTCGCGACGCTCGGGATCTTCACCAGCGGCGTGGCGCTGCTGGCGCTCGGCCACCGGTCCGACGTCCTCCTGACGCTGCACAAGGCGAGCTTCATCGTCTGGGGCGTCGTCTTCGCGGTGCACTTCCTGGCGTACGTGCCGCGGGTGCTGCAGTCCCTCCGCGCCGACTGGGGCGTGGCGCGGCGGGCGCCGGTGCCGGGCGGGTCGCTGCGGATGGCCCTGCTCGCGGCGGCGCTGGGCGGCGGAGTGGCGCTCGCGCTGACGCTCCTGCCGGCCATCACCGACTGGGTCGCTCGAGCGGGAGCCGGATGACGAAGCGGGCACCGCCCTCGGGTGATCGCGTGACCTCGGCGTCGCCACCGTGCGCCTCGGCGATCGCGCGCACGATCGCGAGCCCGAGTCCGGCGCCGCCGTGGTCGCGGCCGCGGGATGCGTCCAGACGGGAGAAGCGATCGAAGATGCGGCGCCGGTCGACCTCGGGAACGCCAGGGCCGTCGTCGTCGACGACCAGGGCGACGCGATCCCCGTCCTCCGCAGCGCTCAGGCGGATCAGGCCCTCGGGCTCCGTGTGGACGATCGCGTTGCGCAGGAGGTTGCGCAGCGCCTGGGTGAGGCGGTCCGGGTCGGCGTCGACGACGATCTCCGGCACGTCCCCCAACTCCAGCCGCCGATCGCTGACGGGCCGCATCGACTCGACGAGCCGGGCGAGGAACTCGGCGAGGTCGATGGGCTGCGGGCGCAGGAAGCCGGCCTCGTCGGCGCGCGCGAGCAGGAGCAGATCCTCGACCAGCCGCTTCATGCGATCGATCTCGGCGCGCGCGATCCGCTCCACGCGCCGGACCTCGTCGGGGTCCGGATCCTCCTCCATGGCCAGGACCTCGAGCTGGCCGCTGAGGATCGTCAACGGCGTCCGCAGCTCGTGCGAGGCGTCGGCCAGGAACGCGTTCTGCCGAGCGAACGCCTCCTCCAGCGCGTCGAGCATCTGGTCGAACGACCGGGCCAGGACGCGGACCTCGTCGTGGCGGCCGCCGAGCTCCATCCGCGGACTGAGGTCGCCCTCCTCGACCCGCCCGGCCACGCGCGCCATCCGGCGCAGCGGCGCCGCCACGCGGGACGCGACGAGCCAGCCTCCCAGGAGCGCGCCGAGCATGCCGAGCACGCCGGCCAGGAGGAATGCCTTCTGCACGGTGTGCTCGGCGCGCTCGATCGGCTCGGTGGGTTCGGCGACGCCGAGGCGCACGGTCCCGCCCGCCACGGGGGTCGTCGTGACCAGGAGGCGCACCGGGCCGACGCCAGGCAGCCGTCGATGGTGGAAGCCTGCGTCGGCCGCGAGGACCGCGTCGGCGGCCGCGCGCTCGCGTCGCCGCTCGTCCGGGCTGTCGTCGCTGTCGCCCTCGCGGGTGTCGAGGAGCTCCGGCTCGTTCGTGATCGGCTGACGCCCCGGCGGGACGACGAACACGACGTGGGTGGTCGCCCGCGACGGCTGGCGCGCGATCTCGCTGCGCGCCTGGCGCTCGATGTCGTCCGCCGTATCGCCCGGAACCGCGGCGCGCAGCGACCGCATGTCCTGCTCGAGGCCTCGATCCGTCTCCGACCGCAGCTTCGAGGTGGTCGCGCGGTCCACGGCGAGGAACGCGGCGCCCAGGCACACCGCCACGACCGCGGCGACGAGCAGGGTGATGCGCGGGCGCAGGCCCGCGAGTGGTCTCACCGCGCCATGAAGCGATAGCCGGCCGACCGGATCGTCTTGATCGGGGCCGGCTTGTCGGGCAGGCTGAGCTTCTTGCGGAGGTAGCCGACGTAGACCTCGACGACGTTCGTCTGCGGATCGAAGTCGTAGCCCCAGACGCCGCTCAGGAGCTGCTCGCGCGAGAGCACCTGGTTCGGATGGCGCATGAAGTGCACCAGCAGCTCGAACTCCTTGGCCGACAGGCGGATCGGATGCCCGTCGCGGTGCACGTCGCGCGAGAGCAGGTCGACCTCGATGCCGGCGCCGGTCAGCACCGTGGCGGCGGCCTGTGTGGGCTTGCGCAGATGCGCCCTGACCCGCGCCAGCAGCTCATCGACCGAGAAGGGCTTGGTGACGTAGTCGGTCGCGCCGGCGTCCAGCGCCCGCACCTTGTCGTCGACGCCGTCCAGCGCGGTGAGCATGATGACCGGCAGCTCCGGCTTCACGGCCCGGATCCCGCTCAGCACCTCGACGCCCTCGCGCCCGGGGAGCATCCGGTCCAGGATCACGAGATCGACGTCGGTGCTCAGCGCGTGCCGCTCACCGTCGCGGCCGTCCGTGCAGGCATCCACCTGATGCCCCGCGGCGCGCAGTGCCTTCTCGACGAAATCGGCGATGCCGAGCTCGTCCTCGATGAGCAGGATGCGCACCGGCGCATCGTATGTCGGGGGTACGCCCACGCGCCGCCGATCAGCGGACGGCCCGGAGCCGGAGCGCCAGCGTGGGGCACACCTTCACCGCGCGGGTCGCGTGCTCCATCAGGTCGGCCGGGATCGATCGGTCGACCATCGGATAGCCCCAGTCGTCCAGCACGATGCGTTCGGGAAGGAGCTCCGCGCACAGGCCGTGGCCCGTGCACGCGACGGGATCGAGGACGAGCTCGGCGACCGGGCGGCCCGTCATGCCGCCACCCGCAGCGGGCCGTCGACGGGCAGGACCAACCGCGTCGGGGCGGCGCAGCGCACGCACGGCCCGAGGCGCGCGTGGTCCTCGAACTCGTCGCGGAACAGGCGCATCGCGCTGAGCAGCATCCGCGTGACGCCGTCGGGGTGGCGACACGCGCCGCGCCCGCCGCCGACCATGTCGATCCACCGGGCGAGGCGCTCATCGTCGCCGGGCCGAGTGGTCGCCGTCGCGTACCGCGACACCACGGCCGACAGCGCCGCGAGGCCGTTGACGCAGGGTCCGCACTGGCCGCTGGACTGCTCCGCGAGATACGCCGTGAGGCGCGCGGTCTCCGCCACGGCGCACCCGGAGTCACCCAGCACGAAGACGACGCCGGCGCCGACGGACGCCCCGTGCCCGCGCAGCGACGCGTCGTCGAGCGAGAGGCCGACGGCGTCGTGCGCGACCCACGCACCGAAGTAGCCGCCGACCAGCAGCGCGCGGACGGGCTCGTCGGGCCCGCCGGCGTGCGCGAGCAGCTGCGTCGTGTCGATGCCGACCGGCACCTCGTGGACGCCTGGTCGCCAGACCGCGCCGGACAGCGTCGTGAGCATCGTCCCCGGCCGCTCGTCCGTGCCCAGCTCGCGGAACCACGTGGCGCCTTGGCGGGCGATCAACCCGAGATGCGCGAGCGTCTCGACGTTCTGCACGAGCGACGGCCGCTTGCGGTAGCCGCGCTGGGAGACGAGCGGCGGACTCAGGCGCGGCAGCGGCGGCCGGCCTTCGAGGTGCGCCACGACCGCCGTCTCCTCCCCCGCGACGTAGCCCGCCGCGCTGGCCACCAGGGTGAAGCGCGGCCGGCGCCGGTCGGCGCGCTCGCGGATCGCCTGGGCCAGGGACGGGAGGACCCCCGCGGGCGCCGCGACGAGCACCTCGCGGGCGCCGACGGCGGCCGCGGCGGCCACCGCGCCGTCGAGGACGAGATGAGGAGCCGACGCCAGCAGGAGGCGATCCTTGGCGCTCATCGGCTCGCCCTCGGTGCCGTTGACGACGACGACCGGCCGCGAGCCCGAGGCGACCGCCGCGAGCTTGACGGCGGTCGGGAAGCCGGCGCCCCCTCGCCCTCGCAGGCCTGCGCGCTCGACCTCCCCGATGAGGTCCGGGCCGACGTCGGGGAGCGGCCCGTGGACGTCCAGGTGGTGCGCCCGCGAGATCGTCGCGCGCTCGTCGAGTCCCGCCAGCAGTCGATCGATCATGGCCCCTGCCCGGTCGTGGTGGTGTGGGCGCCGCCGATGAGCGAGCTCGGGGTGCCCGCCTTCGCGGCCCAGCCCTTGGCCAGCGGCCCCGACGGCAGCCAGACACCGAGGCCGATGGCCGTGACGACCATCGCTGCGACCGCGCCGGCGCGGACGCCGGGGCTGGTCCCCCGATCCGCGACGCGGACGCCGACGGTGGCGACGACCACCGCGCAGCATCCAAGCGCCAGCCATGTCAGCCAGCCCGCGCGCACGTCGCTGCCCGTCCCGAGGCCGTGCAGCAGCGCGATCGGCCAGCATGCGTACGCGGTCCAGTGCACGACGCGCCAGGTGCGCACGCCGATCCGGGCGCGCAGCAGGCTGGTGACGATCAGGGCGACGAGCAGGTCCAGCGCGAGGGCGCCCAGGCCCAGCCAGAGCGGACGGTAGGCAGCGGTGAAGGGAACGACGACGTCGACCAGCCTGATCGGCGCGTACCCGTCGAGCAGCGTCGTGGAGATGTGCAGCGCGAGCAGGACGCACGTCAGCAGCGAGAGACCGCGATGCCAGCCGTCGATCACGAACCGCGGGAACCGCGCCGTGGCGAGCCGTTCGACGTTGACGACGCCCATGGCGAGCGTCAGCGTCAACAGCACGAGGGTGGCGGCGCCGGTGGCGCGCGACAGGTACCAGAGGGCCATCAGGCCGCGATCGCCTCGACCCGCCAGCCGCCTGTGCCGACCACGGTACCGTCGCGATGCACCAGGCGGGCGGGAAGGCCTCGCGCCGCCAGCCACGCCGGGGCCTCGGCGCCGAGGATGATCGCTGCGGTGCTCGCCGTGTTCGCCCGGACGCAGGTCGGCGCCGCGACGCTGACCGTCCGCCAGACGACCGATGCCGGACGACCGGTGCGCGGGTCGAAGATGTGGTGCAGCTCCGCGCCGCCGGAGCGCCATCTGCGTTGCGTCGTGCTCGAGGTGGCCAGGCCGCCGGCGGCCAGCGCCACGGTCGCGTCGGGAGCGCCGTCGCGATGGCCGTCGGCGATCCCGACCGGCCATCCCCCGGCAGGCGCGCGTCCGGCAGTGGCGATGTCGCCGCCGAGGCCGACGAGCACGCCGTGGGGCCCGACGGCAGCGACGGCGGCAGCGGCCGCGCGATCGGCGGCCAGCGCCTTGGCCGTGGCGCCGAGGTCCAGGCGCGCGCCGGGCGCCAGTTGCACCAGCATGCGCTCGCGGTCCAGGCGGACCGATCGCCAGCCCGGCGTTGCGGCGCGCGGATGCGCCGTGACGTCCCCCGGGAGGTCTGCGAAGTCACGGTCGTAGCCGGCGGCGATCACCGCGGCCCCGATCGTGGGGTCGACGAGCCCGTCCGTCTGCCGCGCGGCCTCCAGCGCGACGGCGATGGCCTCCATGAGCAGCGGCCCGACGGGCGTCGGGCGGCCGTTCGCCTCATGCAGCCGGCTCAGCTCGGAGTCAGCGCGGAAGCGGCTGCACGCGCGGTCGATCGCGACCAGCTCGCCCTCGACCGCGCGCCGGACGTCGGCAAGCGCCGCGTCGTCGTCGACCACGACCACGGCGCTCGAGCCGAGCGCCTCCCATGTCGCGGTGGCGGGGCTCATGACCCGCCCGAGACCACCACGGGCGGCTGCTGGGTCGCCGCCGGAGCCTGCGCCGGAGCCGACTGTTCGTCGTCGTCCTCGCTACGCGGCGCGGAGCGGGCGGGAGCGGTGGCCGGCGCCACGGCCGCCGCGGCCCGCTGCGGCGGCGTGGCCTGGACGGCCAGCGCGGTGAAGGTCAGCGTCAGGCAGACCGCGCCGACGGCCGTGAGCCGGTTGAGCGCCGACAGCCGACGCAGGGCGGCATCGCGGGACTTGGCGGAATGTCGAGGGGAAGCCACGGCCGCAGCATCGGCAGCGGCCGTGTCCGCGGGCTAAGCCCTCGATGAGAGATCGCTTATCCGCCGTCGCGCATGCCCGCCGGCCAGATGCCGTGGCGGCCGGGCGACAGGATCCCGTTGGGATCGACGGCGTCCTTGATCTTCTCGCAGAAGCGCCGGTAGGCGTGGTCGTTGAACCCGTACTGGTCCGCGGTCAGGTCCATGAAGTCGAGGTGCGCCCGGTACTCGCCGTAGCCGCGCTTGCCCGCCTCGACGGCGAGCCGCTTGGCGACGTCGTACGCGCGCCGGGTCTGCTCGGCGTCCTTCGTGTCGAAGAGGAGCATCGCGACCATCACGAGGCTGCGGTTGTTGATGACGAGGCTGCCCGCGATGAAGTCCAGGCGGGCCTCCTCCTCGACGAGACCGCGCAGCAGCTCGTAGACCTCGGTGAAGCTGTCGCCGGTCAGCGGGATCACCGGGGAGAAGCCGATGTGGCCGCCCTCCTCGCCGCCGTACCAGCCGGTCATCGTGTTGACCTCGAGGTTCGGGATGCCCGCGAGCACCTTCTCGTGCGGCGCGATGTCCTCCGCCCCGATCTGCTCGCCGGTGTACCGGTTCTCGAGGATCTCGGCGCCCGGGATCGCCTCGAACGCGCGGCGGATCTTGGCGAGGCGCACGTCGACCATGTCCTCGTCGCCCCAGAGGCCGAAGCGCATGGTCCAGCGGCCGAGGCCCATCTCCCGGCCGATCCGCTCGTGGATCTCGTCGGGCAGCGGGTCCTCGCCGTCGTACCACTGCGAGCGCGGCGTCATCTGGGACGCGATGCCGACCCCGCTGCCGATGGTGGGCACGCCCTGGAGGACGTCCTTGAGCTGGAGATCGCGGACGATGTCGACCGCGGGCCCGATGTCATCGCTGCCCCACAGCCGCAGCATGAGCGCCGAGTACACCTCGGGCCGGGGCATGAGGTGCACGCCCATGCGGGTGACGATCCCGTAGTTGGACTGGATGAAGAGCGGGTCGAGCACCGGGCCGAGGCCGCGCTTGTACAGATGCCAGGACGGGTTGCCGTCCTGCGCGCCGACGCCGGTGCGCAGGAGCGTGCCGTCGGCGAGGACGACCTCCATGCCGCAGGGCGCCGCGAAGTCCTTGCCGTACGGGAGGTAGGAGATCCCGTTGTCGAGCGAGTTGCCGATGACGCTCCCCCACCCCAGGTCCGGGATGGACAGCATGAGCTCGTGACCGCCCGCCTTCAGCGCGTCGTAGAGGTCGAACCAGCGCACGCCGGGCTCCACGACGGCGTAGCCGAGCTCCTCGTTGATCTCGAGGACGCGGTTCATGTTGCGCAGGCTGATCGTCACCGAGCCGCCGACCCGCGGCGCAGGACCGCCGTAGCCGTTGTTGCGCCCGGTCGAGTGCGTCCACACGGGGACCGCGTGGCGGTTGGCGATCCGCACGATCTCCTGGACCTGCTCGGTCGTCTCGGGCATCACGACGACCGACGGCGCGTACGTGTCGTCGTCCGCGGGCCAGAACGGGTCACGGAACTCGCGGACCGCTGCGTCCTCCGTGATCACGGCCTCCTCGCCCAGCGCCGCGCGGAACTCCTCCAGCGCGGCGTCGAGCGACCCCTCGGACAGGCCTGACGGCAGCGTTGCGCTCATGCGTCTCTCTCCTCGTGACTGGTTCGCCGGCGCCAGCGTCTCATGCGCGGGCGCGCGGGGCATCGGTGATCTCCACAGCCGATCGGCGTATGGTCGGTTCATGGCGACCGTTGCAGGGACCGCCGGGGTGCTGCTCCGTCAGGACGGCCCCGCCGCGCGTATCACGCTGAACCGGGCCGAGAAGCGCAACGCGCTGAGCATCGGCCTGATGGAGGAGCTCATCGAGACGCTGCGGGGCGCGAGCGACTCGCCGGACGTGCGGGCCGTCGTCATCGACGCCGCAGGGCCCGCGTTCTCCGCTGGTCACGACCTGTCCGAGATCGTCGGGGCGGATCTGCCCTTCCTCACGAGGCTCTTCGACGTCTGCTGCGAGCTCATGGACACGATCCACGCGATCCCGCAGCCCGTGATCGCGCAGGTCGAGGGGATCGCGACGGCCGCGGGCTGCCAGGTCGTCGCCGCGTGCGACCTCGCCGTCGCGTCGGAGGACGCGCGCTTCGGCACCCCTGGCGTCCGCATCGGGCTCTTCTGCTCCACGCCGATGGTGCCGCTCTCGCGCGCGATCGGTCGCAAGCGCGCGATGGACATGCTGCTGACCGGTCGCGTGATCGACGCGGCGACGGCCTTCGACTGGGGCCTCGTCAACCGCGTCGCGGCGCCGGGCGCGGTGCAGGCCGAGGTCGACGAGATCGTCGCTGCCATCGCGAGCACCAGCCCGCTCACCGTGGGCATCGGCAAGGAGGCGTTCTACGCCCAGG
This sequence comes from uncultured Solirubrobacterales bacterium, assembly GCA_963757125.1. Lineage (GTDB taxonomy): Bacteria > Actinomycetota > Thermoleophilia > Solirubrobacterales > Solirubrobacteraceae > CAVVSD01. The sequence goes on from CAVWQP010000004.1 coordinate 295,962, forward strand.
TCGAGCTCGACGAGCGCCGCGCCTACGACCTCACGAAGGCCGTCATGGCGATGAACGCCTGCGCCGACGACGCCCAGGAAGGCATGAGTGCCTTCCTGGAGAAGCGTGCGCCGACCTGGACGGGGCGCTAGCGCTAGCCCCAGGTCTTCGCGAACGCCGCCGCGGCGCCCTGGTTCATCGTGTCGCCGTGGCCGAACACGGCCACCTCGAAGTCCATGCCGGCCAGCCGGCGCAGCGACTCGCGGTTGAGCTCGTGATCCTCGGCCACCGGCGCCGGCATGAGAGCGCCCTGGTTCGCCGCGGCGTCGCCGACGACCATGACGCCGCCCGCGTGGTCCCAGAGGATCGCGATGTGCCCCGCGCTGTGGCCCGGCGTGTGCACGACGGTGAGATCGTCGAAGCCCGGGACCGTGTCGCCGTCGGCGAGCCGGATCGACACCTCGATCGGATCGGCGGTCGGCAGGTCGCCCTTGACCATCTCGCGCAGCTCGTCGGGGCAGTGCGGCGCCGGTGTCATCCGCCGGGCCAGCCGGCCCTCGGCGAGCATGTCGGCGTCGGCCCCGTGCGCGGCGATCGGGATCCCGGGCAGCGCGCCCAGCCCGAGGACGTGGTCGCCGTGCCCGTGCGTGAGGATCACGAGGTCCGGCATGCCTCCGGACTGCTCGAGCGCCGCGAGCAGCGCGTCCGTGGTGTACGGCAGCCCGGTGTCGACGAGAACCCTGCCGTCCTTCGTCTCCAGCAGGCAGGCGTTGACGAAGTCGAGTGCGATGGTCTGCACGCCGGGCGTCGTTGCGGTCTCCATGGAGCGGATGCTCCCATGCGCGGCCCTCTAACGTTGGGAACATCGTCCGCCGCCGCATCAGAGCCCGCTGGCTGCTGCTCGCCGCCGTTCCGGTCCTCCTGGTCGCGGCCGCGGCGTGGGCGGTCCTGGGCGCGTCGGGCGTGACGCTGTCGGGCGACGAGGCCGCGCTGGCGAGCATCCACCTGCAGACCCTGGCCGGGAGCCTGGAGTCGGCGCGGGCGACGACGCCGGCCGGCAGGCCGGTGCCGCTCGAGGTGCACGACGGCCGCCTCACCCCGAAGGTGCGACTGACGCCGGGAGAGAAGATCGACGTCGAGGTCGTCGTCCGGCGCCCCGGCGCCCTGTCCTGGGCACTGGGCGACACGCGCAGCGAGCATCTCACGATCACGACGCCGGTCGTCCACCCCACGACGCGCTGGGTGAGCGTGCCCCACGGCTCCGCGGTCACCGTCGCGTACGACGGGGCCGTCGCCGGCGAGGCCACGGGCGCCGCCCGGCGGACGCTGCGGCCCGCGCAGACCCGCGTCTCGCTCGGTGCCCAGCCCGCCGCCGGGTCGACGGCCGTCGCCGTCGCCGCACGGACGTGGGAGCGCCTGCAGCCCGCGACGCGGATCTCCTGGTTCCCGCAGACCGAGAAGCCCGCGGCCGTCAGCGCACCGGCGGCGGACGGGCGGCTGTCGCCGCTCGGCACCGTGCAGCTCACGTTCGCGAAGACCGTCCACGACGCCATCGGCGACACGAAGCCGACGCTGACGCCCAAGACGCCCGGCCGGTTCACGCGCCCCGACTCGCACACGCTGCTGTTCACGCCCACCGGCGACGGGTTCGGCGTGGGCACGGGGACCGTGCACATGACGCTCCCCAAGACGGTCGACCTCGTCTCCGCGACGGGGACGACGTCGACGAAGCGGATCGGGTGGACGGTGCCGCCGCCGTCGACGCTGCGCCTCGAGCAGCTCCTGGCCCAGGGCGGCTACCTGCCGCTGGACTGGCAGCCGTCCGGCGACGACGTCGCGCGCACCCGCGCGGCGCAGGCCGACGCCTCCGTCGACGCGCCCGACGGCACGTTCACCTGGCGCTTCTCGGACACCCCCTCCGAGCTGAAGGGCGAGTGGAAGGTCGGCGAGGCCAACGAGATCGTCCGCGGCGCGATCATGAAGTTCCAGGACACCCACCACCTCACGGTCGACGCCTTCGCGGGGCCGGAGGTGTGGCGCGAGCTCGTGGCCGACACGATCGCCGGCAAGCGCCGGACCGACGGCTACAGCTACGTCTACGTGCACCGCGACACGCCGCAGCTGCTGACGCTGTGGCACGACGGCCACACCGTCCTGACGTCGCCGGGCAACACCGGGGTGCCGGCCGCGCCGACCGAGCTCGGCACCTTCCCCGTCTTCGAGCACCTCTCCAGCGCCACGATGAGCGGCACGAACCCCGACGGGTCGCACTACAACGACCCGGGCGTGAAGTGGGTCAGCTACTTCAACGGCGGCGACGCGCTGCACGCCTTCAACCGTGCCTCCTTCGGCACGCCGCAGAGCCTCGGCTGCGTCGAGCTCCCGGAGGCGTCGGCCAAGAAGGTCTGGCCCTACACGCCCATCGGCACGCTGGTCACGATCGAGCACTGACCCCGCGGGGGCTTCAGAGAGGCCCGCCGCGTCCGAACAACCGGGTGTGAGCTCCTGGCTCCCAGCACCCCTCGCCGTGCGCTGCGCGGTCCTCGTCGCGGTCGCATGGCTCGTCGTCCACGAGCTGCACGTCGTGCTCGCCCCCGGGCTCGACCTCGGGATCCTCGAGCACCGCGGGATCCACGTCGCCGTGCTGCTCGTCGCGGCCTCGAGCTGCCTGCTCGCGAGCCTGCGGCGCGACACCGAGCGACTTCCCTGGTTGCTCATCGGCCTCGGCCTGGCCGGGTGGACCGCCGGCGAGGCGGTGTACGTCACCGTGATGTGGGACGACACCAGCCCGCCGATCCCGTCCCCGGCCGACTACGGCTACCTCCTGCTCCCCGCGCTGCTGCTGCCCGGGCTCTGGCTCCTGCTGCGCGGCCGTGCCGCCGCCGTCTCGCGCACGCTCTGGGCCGACGGCGTCACCGTCGGGCTCGCCGTCAGCTCGGTGAGCGCGGCGCTGGTGTTCCAGACGCTCTACACGCACGTGTCCGGCGATCCGGTCGGCGTGGGCGTCGCGCTCGCATATCCGCTGTCCGACATGGTCATGCTCGCCGCGATCGCCGGCTCGCTCGCCGGGATCGGCTGGCGCCTGGACCGCCGCTGGGGCCTGCTCGCGGGCGGGATCGTCGCCTTCTGGCTGGCCGACTCGCTCTATGCGATCTCCGCTGTGGCAGGCACCTACGACGCCGGCGGCTGGTTCGACATCGGATGGTGGGGCGGACTGCTCGCGATCGGCGTCGCCGCCTGGCAGCCGAACCGCAACCACGTCCCCGCGGACGGCCAGACGATCCGCTTCATCCTCGTGCCGCTCGGCTTCGGGCTCATCGGGCTCGGGCTGCTGGTCTACGCCGCGATCGAGCCGCTGAACGCGCTCGCGGTGTCGCTCGCGGCACTGTCGCTCGCCGCGGTGATGGTCCGCCTGCTGCTGACGTTCAAGGCCTACGTCGCGATGATCGGGCAGTCCCGCGGCGAGGCGCTGACCGATTCGCTCACCGGGCTCGGGAACCGGCGCGCGCTCACCGACGCCCTGACGCGCGGCGTCGCGGCAGCCGACGACGCCGACCCGCTCGTACTGATCCTCTTCGACCTCGATGGGTTCAAGCACTACAACGACTGCTTCGGGCACCCGGCCGGCGATGCGCTGCTCGAGCGCCTCGGCGGTGCGCTGTCGCGGTACATCGACGGCCGCGGCGACGCGTACCGCATGGGCGGCGACGAGTTCTGCGTCCTCTTCCGCCCCGGCCCGCAGGTGGCGGAGCCGATCATCCGCGGCGCCGCCGCTGCGCTGACCGAGCGCGGCGAGGGCTTCCACATCGGCTGCTCGTACGGCTCGGTCGTGCTGCCGCGCGAGGCGGCGGAGGCCGCCGAGGCGCTGCTCGCCGCCGACCAGCGGATGTACGCGCAGAAGCACTCGCGTCGGGCGCCGGTCGAGTCGCAGTCCAAGAACGTCCTGCTCCAGGCGCTCGCCGAGCGCCATCCCGATCTCGAGGCGCACGCGGACGGCGTCGCGCAGCTCGTCGAGGCGACGGCGACGGTCCTCGGGCTCGACACCGACGACGTCAAGCGCTTCCGCCTCGCCGCCGAGCTGCACGACATCGGCAAGATCGGGATCCCCGAATCGATCCTGCGCAAGCCCGGCCCGCTCAGCGACGCCGAGTGGGAGTTCATCCGGCGTCACACGATCATCGGCGAGCGCATCCTGCTCGCGGCCCCGGCGCTCGAGGGCGTCGCGCAGCTCGTCCGGTCCAGCCACGAGCGCTGGGACGGCGGCGGCTACCCCGACGCGCTCGAGGGCCAGGACATCCCGCTCGGGTCACGCGTCGTGGCGATCGCCGATGCCTTCGACGCCATGACTGCCGATCGCCCCTACTCGCAGCCCAGGTCGGTCGCCGACGCGCTGGCGGAGCTGCGCCGGTGCGCGGGCTCGCAGTTCGACCCCGTCGCGGTCGAGGCGTTCCACGAGGCCTGCGCGGCGCACCACCCCGCTGACGCGCTGCGCCGCTCCTAGCGCTCCTGGCGCATCCCGCGCGGCCAGATCCCCGACTTGCCGGGCGACAGGATCCCGTTGGGGTCGACCGCGTCCTTGATGGTCTCGTTCAGCCGCCTGAGCGCGTGGTCGTTGAAGTCGAACTGGTTCGCGACGTGGTCCATGAACGCGATGTGCGTGCGGTACTCGCCGTGGCCGTCGGCCGCGGCGTCCGTGACGAGCAGGCCGAACAGCTCGCGGATCCGCGCGACCTGGTCGGCGTCGCCGCCGTCCCAGATGAGCTCGACGACGTGGTTCATGTAGCGCTGGCCGGCGTGCCAGGCGCCCATGTAGTCGAAGCCGTACTCCTCGACGCGCGCGCGGATCTTCGCGCTCGCCCGCATCGCGTCGGCGCCGCGCAGCGGCAGCACGGGCGAGAAGCCCGTGTGGGCGCCGGTGCCGCGCGTGCCCGCCCGCCACTCCGTGATGTGCTCGGCGTGCATGCCGGGGATGCCCGCGCGCGTCTTGTGGAACGGGTCGACGTCGTCCTCGGTCACGTCGCCGGCGTACATCGTGCCCTTGATGTCGACGCCGGGGATCGGGCCGAACGCCTTCTCGACCTGCGCGAAGTCCGCCGCGATGCGGGCCTCGGAGCCGTAGAGCCCGAAGAACAGGGTCCAGCGGCCGATGCCGAACGCGCTCATGATCTTGCGCACCACGTCGTCCGGCGCGACGCCGTCGCCGTCGTACCAGGGGTCGCGGGGGCCGATGTGCGCGGCGGCGCCGATCGCCTCGCCGATCATCGCCGGGCTCTGCACCGTGCCGTCGAGCCGCAGCGGCCGCAGTCGGTCGATGAGCGCCTCGAGGTCCTCGAACTCGGGGACGCTGATGTCGACGGCCATGAAGTGCTCGGGCTCGGGCATGAGCCACACCCCGGCCTTGACGACGATGCCGAAGTTCGACTGCTGGAAGATCCCGTCCACGGACGGCCCGTAGCCCGGCTGGTACAGGTGCCACGAGGCGCTGTTCGTCATCGCCCCCATGCCGGTGCGCACGAGCGACCCGTCGGGCAGCACGATCTCGTAGCCGCAGTGCTTCGTGCCGTGCTCGCCGTAGGGCGTGTAGCCGAGGCCGCGGTCGAGCCCGTTGCCGACGAGGCTGCCCCAGCCAAGCTCGGGCACGGATGCCCACAGCTTGTGGCCGTTGGACTTGAGGTGGTCGTAGATGTCGAAGAACCGCACGCCCGGCTCGACGACCGCGTAGGCGCTCTCCTCGTTGACCTCGAGGACGCGGTTCATGCGCGTGAGCTCGACGACCACCGAACCCGCGACGCGCGGCGCGGAGCCGCCGTAGGCGTTGTTCTTGCCCCGCGAGACCGTCCAGAGCGGCACGCGCAGCTCGTTCGCCACCCGGACGATCGCCTGCACCTCCTCGACGGAGGACGGCGACACGACGGCACCCGGGGCGAACTCCGCGGTGTCTCCGAACGGGTAGGGATCGAGGAACTCGACGGTGTCCTCGGGGGCCGAGCGGACGGCGTCGGCGCCCAGGAGGGCCTCGAAGCGTCCGACGGCGTCGTCTGTGATGAGCGTCACGCGACCAGCATGGCGGGGACGCGCGCGGGACGCATCGGTGGTTGCCACAGTCCGTACCCAGACACTGAAGTCCGGAGCGTCGCCGCTGGACGAACGGACGTGTGCAGAGGAGCGGCTGGGTGCCGACTCAACTGGTCGTGGAGTTCCCCTCACGACTTCGAGCCACCACCCCGCGCGTCCGGAAGGAGCTCGCGCTCGGGGCCGGAACGGCCCTCGCGCTGAGCGCACTGGCGGTCGCGCTCGGAGTGGTGCTGACCGGACTCGTCGTCTTCACCGGCTCGTGGCCCGGCTTCGCGCCCGGCACGAGCGGCGGCGAGGCGACGCTGGCGACCACCACCTCGCGGAGCGCGCGTGCCACGCCCGCCCCCGCACGGCGACCCGCCGCGCCGGCGATCGCCGCCACGCCGATCTCCTTCCCGACCCCCACCGCGAGGACGGCCGCGCCCGCGCGCCGCGCGCACAAGGCCTCCCACCATCGCCGCGTCGACCGCGTGCGGCGGCAGGCGATCCCGCGCCGGACGACGCCCGCCCCCTCCACACCTTCGACGCCGTCCCCCGCGGCCGCCGCCCCGGCGCCCGCCGCAGCGGCTCCGGCCACGATCCCGTCGCAGTCGGTGATCGTGACGCCGGCCGCACCGGTGCAGAGCCAGTCGGTCGTGACGCCGCAGCAGACCGCCTCGACGGCGAAGCCGAGCACCAGGCGCACCACGACCTCCTCGCTGTCCACCTCGTCGACGTCGACGTCGACGTCGCCCACGACCACCACCACGACCACGACCTCGGACGCGACGCAGCGGCGAGGCCCGCGGCGGTGGCACCGCGACCGGCCCGAGCAGCCGGCCCCCGCTCCGGCCGCCACGCCCGCCCCCCCGCCGTCCCCGGCCCCGCCCGCCCCGCAGGCGGCGCCCGCCCCGCCCGCACCCGCGCCGACCGGCGACTGGCGCGGTCGCGACGGCCGCCGCGAGCACGACGGCTGGCGCGGTCCGCGCCGCTGACTCAGCCGAGCCGCGCGTTCAGCGCCGGCAGCACCTCGGTGGCCATGAGCTCCATCGAGCGCCGGGCGAGCGACGGGTCGACCCAGTCGGTCCCGCAGTACAGGAGCGTCCCGAAGTCCCCGATCACGTCGCGGAACCCGAGCAGCCCGTCCACGACCTGATCCGGGGTGCCGGCGATGACGAGCCGGTCGACCATGTAGTCGCTCGTCACCGCCTCGTCGGGCATCGCGTCGTCGGTCTTGAAGAGGTTCGCCCGCCCGGCCCGGATGAGCTTCGTCCCGAGCTGGTCGTAGTAGAAGCGGTAGGGGCTGTCGGACCCGAAGGCGTACTCGCGCGCCGTCGCCTCGTCGTCGGCCACGAAGATCGTCCGCGCGACCCGCCAGGACTGCGGGTCGGCCTCCCGCCCGGTCTCCTCGCACGCGTTGCGGTAGGTCTCCCAGTGCGTGCGGACCCACTGCGGCAGGAGGAAGTTCGCCGAGATGACCTCCCACCCGCGCCGGGCGGCGTTGTCGACGCTCTTCGACGACGGCTCGGCGGCCGTCACGACGATCGGCGGATGCGGTCGCTGGTACGGCCGGACCATCACGCCCTGGCCGAGGTCGGCCATCAGCGTCTTCGCGGTCGACAGCGTCCAGTGCTCGCCGCTGAGCTCATACGGCGCCTCGCCCGTCCACAGCGCGACGACGTGGTCGATGCACTCCTGCGCCTTGACCCGCCGGTCGACGCCGGAGAGGTTGCCGAAGATCTCCCAGTCCGACGCCAGCCCGCCCGGGCTGACGCCGAGGATGAAGCGGCCCTTCAGGAGCGTGTCGAGCATCGCGACCTTGGCCGCGAGCGCCGCGGGATGGCTGTTCGTCAGGTTCACCGTGCCCGTCCCGAGCGTGATGCGCTCGGTGTCGTGCACGAGGCTGGCGAGGAAGACGACGGAGTCGGTGATCGTCTCGGCGGAATCCGTGACGTGCTCGCCGACGTAGGCCTCGGCGAACCCGAGCCGGTCCGCGAGGAGGATGGCCTCCCGGTCCTCCGCGAGCGTCGCCGCGTAGTCGCGCTCGGGCGGATGGATCGGCATCGTGAAGTAGCCGAGCCTCATGCGAGCCAGTCGGTCGCGAACGCGTCGCCGAGGTGGATGTCGACCTGGCGCAGCGTGCTCCTGCCGGTGTTGCGGAAGGCGTGCGGCTCCCCCGCCGGGATGATCACGACGTTGCCGGGCCCGACCTCGCGCGTGCGCCGCCCGTCCGAGAACGTGACCTCGCCCTCCTGGACGATGATGATCTCCGCGTACGGGTGGCTGTGCAGCTCCGGGCCGTCACCCGGTGCGGCCTCGACGAGGATCAGCGAGGCGCCGGGCCGGCCGTGGTCGCGGCCCTGCAGCTCGGCGGAGAAGCTCCCGGGATCGAGATCCGCGACGGGGACGATCTCCACGCGCGCTAGCTCCAGAGCCGCTCGGAGGCCAGCGCCGCGCCGTCCGACAGCGCCCTGAGCTTCGCCCAGGCGATCTGCGGATGCGCGCGGCCGCGCAGGCCGCAGTCGGTGCCGGCGATGACGTTCTCGCGGCCCACCACGTTCGCGAAGCGCGTGATCCGCTCGGCGACGGTCTCGGGATGCTCGACCACGTGCGTGGTGTGCTCGATGACGCCCGGCATGAGGATCTTGCCGTCGGGCAGCGGGACCTCCTCCCAGACCCGGTGCTCCCACTCGTGACGCGCGTTCGCGGCCTCGATCGAGTAGGTCTGCGCGTTGACCTTCAGGACGAGGTCGACGATGTCGCGCAGGGGGATGTCGGAGATGTGCGGACCGTTCCAGCTGCCCCAGCAGATGTGGTAGCGCAGGCGGTCCTCGGGCAGCCCGTCGATGGCGGCGTTCAGCGCCTCCACCGCGAGGGTCGCCCACCGCCGGTACTCCTCGAGGCTCCAGTTCTCCTCCATGAGCCGGCGATCCCACTCCCACGGGAGGAACGCGTCGTCGATCTGGCAGATGAACCCGGCCTCGACGATCGCCTGGTACTCGTGCCTGAGCGCATCGGCGATCGCGCCGAACAGCGCCTCCTCGTCGGCGTAGTACTCGTTGCGGATGTAGGGCTGGACGCTGCCCGGCCCCACGACCGGCAGGAACACCTCCTCGACGTCGACGCCCTCGAGGCCGGCCTTGAGGTTGTCGATGTCGCGGGCCAGGACGTCCTGGCCCGTGTACGTGATGGGGCCCGAGCACACGACGTCGCTCGTGATCGCGGCCCCGAGGACCCGCAGCTCCGGGGGCTCGAAGTAGAAGGTCTGATCGCCGAGCTCCGAGTAGAAGCGGGCGAACTCGGTCCGGTCCTTCGAGGCGGTGAACATCGGGGCGCCCTCGACCGGGACCCGCTCGACGCCGGACATGCGATCGACGACGTAGCCCATCCACGTCGACTTGGAGAACTCGCCGTCGTTGACGACGTCGACGCCCAGCTCCGCCTGGCGCTGCACGATGTCGGCGACCGCGGCGCGCAGCTGCACGTCGAGCGCGGCCTCGTCGTGCGGCTCGCCCAGGTGCCGCGGCACGATGCTCTCCTGCAGCTCCGGCGGCATGTGCAGGGCGCCCGTGTGGCTGGTCAGGATCCGGTCGGTGCTGCGCTTCATCTCGCTCCTCCGTCGTTGACCCGTGAGCCCTACGCCGCAGCCCGCATCGGTGCCGGCTCCAGCCGGCCGTCGTCGTGCAGGAGGTGCGCGTCGTCGCCCTTGCAGACGACGCTGCGTGCCGGTGAACCGGTCGCCTGCGCGGCGAGCAGGACCGCGGCGATGCGGTGCACGTCGCGCACGAGCCCGATGCGGAAGAGCGACCGCGTCTCGTTCGCCAGCCGCCCGTCGCCGGCCCGGATGACCACCCGCAGCTCCGGCGCGATCGCCCGCGCGGCCATCGCGATCGTGATGTTCTCGAGGTCGTCGTCGGTCACCGCGGCGAGCGCGACCGCCCGGCCGAGGGACAGGCGCCGCAGGAGCGACACGTCGGCCCCGCGGCCGATGACGACCGGCAGACCGAGCTCGCGCGCCATGCCGACGTTCTCGCCCTCCTCGCGGTCGTCCACCGCGACGACGACGTGGTCGCGCCGCGGCACCGCCCGGCGACCCACGATGCCGGTGAGCCGCCGGTCGATGAGGCGGTTCACCAGGCCCGCGGTGAAGGACGCCTCGAAGACGAGCGTCACGAGCATCGAGGCGGTGATGAAGCTCTTGAACCACTTCGGCCCGTCGTCGACGTCCTGGTTCGGGTCGACGGTCGCGACCGTCTTGCCCGCGCCGTAGAGCGCGTCGGCCGGCCCCTGCCCGAGGACGACCAGGCCGCCGATCGTCTCGACGATGAGCACGCCGGCGATGCCCAGCGCCCCGAACAGCAGGAGCCCGGCGCTGCGGTCGTAGGGCTGGAACAGCGCCTGCAGCAGCGCGCGCACCCGGTGTCGCGACGGGATGTCGATCGGCGTGCGTACCGCGCGATCGCCCTCCTCGCGCAGCCCGACCGGCGGCTCGTGCTCGGGGTCGACGGCGACGAGGCCCTCCGCGAGGCACGGTCCGGCGAGCGACGGCGCGACGATGTCGGCGAGCGACGTGACGCGGCACGCGCGGATCTCCGATCGCACGTGCGCGGCCATGGTCTCGTCGAAGATCGTCACGAGCATCGGCACGTCGTCGTCGACGTAGCGGACCACGAGCGCCGACCGCAGGACGAACGCGTCGTCGCGCGACACGATCGCGACGGTGCCGATGCCGGCGCCGTCCCCCAGCGCGTCGCGGACCTCGTCCTCGTCCGGCGTGTCCAGGCGGACGATCGTCGCGCCCGCGCCCTCGAGCGCCTCGGCGGTCTCGTTCGCGATGTCACCGTCGCCGATGAGCAGGATCCGACGCCTCTCCACGCGCGGCAGCGTACGCGAGGTCGCCGGAGGCGGTCGACGTGCAAAATGCACACGATCGACCAGATCTTCCTCTTCGCGCTCCTGGGTCTGGGGACCGGCGCGCTCATCGCAGGGATCGGCCTCGGCGTCGTCCTGTCCTACCGCGGATCGGGGGTCATCGACGTCGCGACGGGCGCCTACGCGATGGTCGCCGGCTACCTGTTCCTGTGGCTGCGCACCGATCTCGGCGGCTCGCCGCTGGGCACGGCGCCGGCGATGGTCCTCGCGCTCCTGGCGACGGTCGCGCTCGGCGTCGTCGTGCAGCTCGTGGTGTTCCGCCCGCTGCGCAACTCGTCGCCGCTGTCGAAGCTCGTGGCGTCGCTCGGCGTGCTCCTCATCGCGCAGGCGACGGTCGAGCTCATCACGGGCGGCGGCGGGCGCATCGTGCCGTCCGTGCTCCCCAGCGGCCTGGTGACGATCGCCGGGACCCGCATCCCGGTCGACCGCTTCTGGCTGACCGGGATCGTCATCCTCGCCGCGGCGGTCCTGTGGGCGCTGTACCGCTGGTCGCGGTTCGGCCTCGCGACGCGCGCCGCGTCGGAGAGCGAGGCGAGCGCGATGCTGGCGGGGCTCTCGCCCGACCGGCTCGCGCTCACGAACGCGGTGCTCGCCACCACCGTCGCGGGCGGGATGGGCATCCTCGCGGCCGCCGTGACCCAGATCGACACGGTCGTCGTGCCGCTGCAGGTCGTGCCGGCGCTCGGCGCGGCCTTGTTCGCGCGCTTCACGTCCTTCTCGATCACCTGCCTCGTCGGGCTACTCATCGGGATGGCGCAGTCGCTCCTGTACTACGCGCAGACGCAGAGCTGGTTCCCGACCGACGGCGGCGTCGCGCTGCCGGGCGTGAACGCGATGCTGACGTTCCTCGTCATCGTCGTCGCGCTGTGGTGGCGCGGCTCGAGCCTGCCGACCCGGGGCGAGCTCATCGAGACGCGGCTGCCAGAGGCCCCGAAGCCGACGCGCCTCGCCCGGCCGGCGATCGTGGGCGTCGTCGTGGTCGTCGTCGCGCTGTTCGTCGTGCCGTTCGACTACCGCAACGCGCTGGCCGTCTCGATCGCGGGCATGGTCATCTGCCTCTCGTTCGTCGTCATCACCGGCTTCGTGGGCCAGGTGTCGCTCGTGCAGGTCGCGCTCGCCGGCGTGGCGGGCTTCACCGTGGCGCACCTGACCGACGAGGCGGGCCTCGGGTTCGTGCCCGCGGCGATCTGCGGCGTCGCGGCCGCCACCGCGCTCGGCTTCGCCGCGGGCGCCTCCGCGCTGCGCGTGCGCGGCGTGAGCCTCGCGGTCGTGACGCTCGCCGCGGCCGTCGCGATCGAGCAGTTCGGCTTCAACAACAGCACGTGGGGCGCGGGCGGCTCGGCGTCGCCGGTCCCGGAGCCGACGATCCTCGGCGTCGACGTCGGGTCGGGCGCCGGCCTGCGCGCGATCAGCGGCGGCCTGCCCAGCCCGGTGCTCGGGTGCCTGCTGCTGGCCATCGCCGTCGCGGCGTTCCTGCTCGTCGCCCGGGTGCGAGCGAGCGGACTGGGCATGCGGATGCTCGCGGTGCGCTCCAACGAGCGGGCAGCGGCAGCGTCCGGTGTCAGCGTGCGGACCACGAAGTTCGCCGCGTACGCGCTGTCGTCCGGCATCGCGGGCGTCGGCGGGGTGCTCTACGCCTACGCGCTCGGCTCGGTGAACGTCGACCGGTTCGGCATCCTCATCGCGCTGCAGTTCGTCGCGTTCTCCTACGTCGGCGGCATCACGATGGTGTCCGGCGCGGTCCTGGCGGGGCTCATGACGACCGGCGGCGTGATCCCGCACTTCCTCGACGCGCAGATCGGCCTGTCGACGACGTGGACGCTGCTCGTCGCCGGCGTGCTGCTCATCCTCTGCCTCCTGCTGTTCCCCGGCGGGATCGCCGGGTCGTGGCGCCGCCGGCGCGTGCGCCATACCGGCTGAGTGTGTTACCTATCCGCGCTGAGAGGCACGGATGACCGTCGAGCACTCAGTCCGGAAGACACATCCATGGCGCCACGTGCTGGCGTGGGGGCTGGTCCTGTGGGGGGCGGCCACCGTGACGCTCGCGCTCACGGAGGACCTCATCCTGCTGCCGTCGGTGGTCCTCATCGGCAGCTTCCTCGTGCCGGTCGCGACGATCTTCTGGTTCATCGAGCACCGCGGCACGACCGAGCTCGACGAGGGACGGCTGTTCACCGCCTTCTTCGTCGCAGGCGTCCTTGGGATGATCTGCTCGGCGGCGATGGAGATCTGGCTGGCGCCGCACCGGCTGCTCCCGAACCTCTGGGTCGGGCTCATCGAGGAGGCGGCCAAGGGCATCGGCATCTACGTCATGGCGCGCGGGCTGAAGCGCTTCGACGTGCGCGACGGCATCCTGCTCGGCACCGTGGTCGGCCTCGGGTTCGGCGCGTTCGAGAGCGCCGGCTACACGCTCAGCTACGGCCTGCACAACGGGGAGATCTCCCTGCACCGCATGATCTCCGAGGAGCTGCTGCGCGAGCTGATCGCGCCGTTCTGCCACGGCATCTGGAGCGGCCTGCTCGGTGCGGCGATCTTCTCCGCGTTCAAGCGCGGCAAGCGGTTCAGCTGGGGGATCCTGCTGACCTACTTCGCGGTGGCGCTGCTGCACGCGTTCTGGGACTCGGCCTCGAACGCCGCGGTCGTCTTCACCGTGATCGTCTCCGGGGACGACAGCTTCGGCGCGCTCTCCCCGAAGAACCTCCCGTTCCCGGCCGACGTGACGCCGCAGTGGCTGTTCGCGGTGTTCCAGTGGACGCTCATGATCGTCATCGGGCTCATCGGCGTCTGGTGGGTGCGCCGCCACTGGCACGACCCCGCTTCCGCGCGGGCGCCCGGAGCGGCGCCCGCCGACGACGCCTGACGTCCTACGCGCCGGGCTTGCCCGGGTCCTTGATCGCGTCGACCGCGGCCTTGCCCTTGTCGGTGACGCTGCCCTGGCCCGTGGCGATGTTCTTGAGCTCCTCCGCGTCCTCCTTGAGGGCTTCGGTGCCGCCGCGCTTCTCGACGAGATCCTGCGCCTGCTGCTTGAGCTTGTTGAAATCCATCGAGGACTCCTTGCGTGGGTGACGAGACCGTCGTGGCGCAGGATCCCACATCGGGCGACCGATACGGTCCCGGCACCATGAGCGGACCTACGATGCACGCGGCCGTCTGGCGCGGGCGGGGGGAGCCGATGGCGGTCGAGCCGGTCACCCTCCGCGACCTCGGGCCACGCGACGTCCTCCTGAAGGTCACGGCCGCCAACGCCTGCGTCACCGACGCGATCGTCCTGGCGCCCGACGTCCCCGCGATGTTCGGCAACGTCGCCCCCCAGATCTTCGGGCACGGCGCGGTGGGGATCATCGAGAAGGTCGGGTCGCACGTGACCGTGACGGCGCCCGGCGACCGCGTCATCGCCAGCGCGAACCCCCTCTGCCGCACGTGTTACTACTGCCTGCGAGGCCGCCCGGACCAGTGCGCCGACATCGTCCTGCACGGGCCGCCGAACGGCAGCCTCGCCGACGGCCAGGACGTCGTGCCGAACGGGAACATCGGCGGCTACGCCGAGTACGCGATCGTCCCCGACAACCAGGTCACGCCCGTCCACACGCGCGTGCCCGACGACGAGCTGGCGCTGCTCGCGGACGGCATCGGGGGCGGCGTCGCGGCCGCCTTCAACGTGGCGACGGTGCAGCCGGGCTCGGAGGTTGCGGTCTTCGGATGCGGCGCGACCGGCCTGGGCTACGTGCAGGCGGCCCGGGTCCTGCGGGCCAAGCGCATCATCGCCGTCGACCCGCTCGAGCACCGGCGCGAGATGGCCTCACAACTCGGGGCGACGGACACGGTCGACCCGGCCGACGGGGACGTCGTCGCGCAGATCCAGGAGCTGACCGACGACGTCGGCGGGTTCATCCCCCGCGGCGTCGACTACGCGTTCGAGGCGAGCGCCAACGCGCGGGGGATGGAGGAGGCCTGGCACGCGACCCGCAGCGCCGGCCACACGATCCTCGCGAGCATGCCCTGGAAGCTCGACGACACGATCACGCTGCCGTCGGTCCCGGCGGCGATCTTCGGCAAGACGCTGCACAGCTCGCAGTGGGGGCACATGAACATCCTGCGCGACCTCCCGCGCTTCATCCGCCTCATCGAGGACGGCGACGTGCAGGTCGCGCCGCTCATCAGCGGCCACTTCGCGCTCGGCGAGCTCGACGCCGTGCTCGAGCAGGTCGCCGCGCACCAGGTCTACGGCGCGATCATGACGCCATGACCGCCCGCCGCGTCGACGTCCACGCCCACTACCTGCCGGCCGACTACCGGCAGGCGCTCCTCGACGGAGGCCACGACCAGCCCGACGGGTTCCCCGTCCTGCCCGAGTGGAGCGCCGAGGCGCACCTGGCGATGATGGACCGGGTCGGGATCGAGACGTCGCTGCTCTCGGTCTCCACGCCAGGGGTCACGTTCGGCGCCGACCCCGTCGAGTGGGCGCGCAAGGTCAACGAGAGCGGTGCCGCGACGGTCCGCGAGCACCCGGGCCGCTTCGGCCTGTTCGCGAGCCTGCCGGCCAACGACGCCGACGCGGCGCGCGACGAGATCGCCCACGCGCTCGACCGGCTGGACGCCGACGGGGTGGTGCTCCTCACCCACGCCGACGGCGTGTACCTGGGCGACCCGCGGCTGGAGCCCGTCATGGCCGAGCTGCACCGCCGCCGGGCCGTCGTGTTCGTGCACCCGACGTCGCCCGCCGGCTTCGAGTGCACGGCGCTCGGCTACCCGCGCCCGATGCTCGAGTTCCTGCTCGACACGACCCGCGCGATCGCGAACCTCGTCCTCACCGGCACGCTGGACCGCTACGACGGCATCCGCCTGATCGTGCCGCACGCCGGCGCCGCGCTGCCCGTCGTGGCCGACCGGCTGGGCGGCTTCGCGTCGCTGTTCGCGAGTGGGCGGCCGCGAGGCGGGCGAGGTCGACGTCGTCGCGACGCTGCAGCGCCTGCACTACGAGATCGGCGCCGGGTTCCCGTTCCCGCGCCACGTCGACGCGCTCCTGAACCTCGTCGACGCCGGGCGCCTGCTGTACGGCACCGACTTCCCCTTCGGCGGCCTGCCGGGGATCGAGGCGAACACCGAAGCGCTCGTCGCCTACCCCGGCGTCGACGACGAGCGCCTGCGCGCGAACACCGAGGAGCTGTTCCCGCGCCTGCGCCGGTCGTGAGCGACTTCGCCGTCGCGCCCGGCTACCTCGACAGCGCGTCGGTCGGCGTCCCGCCGTCGGCGACCGTCGAGGCGATGCGCGACGCCGTGCAGGCGTGGGCGGAGGGGCGCACGCGCCCGCAGGACTTCGACCCCGTCGTCGCCGAGGCGCGCGCGTCGTTCGCGCGGCTCGTCGGCGTCGACGCCGCGGACGTCTGCATCGGCAACCAGGTGTCGCCGCTCGCCGGGCTCGTCGCCGCGTCGATCCCGGACGGAGCGCGGATCGTCGCCGCGGAGGGCGACTTCACGTCGGTCCTCTTCCCATTCCTCACCCAGGCCGACCGCGGCGTCGAGGTCGCGATCGTGCCGCTGGCCGACGTCGCCGACGCGGTCGACGGCCGCACGCACCTCGTCGCGGTGAGCGCCGTGCAGTCGGCCTCCGGCGAGCTGGCCGACCTCGATGCGATCACGACGGCCGCCGCCGCGCACGGGACGCGGACGTTCGTGGACGCGACGCAGGCGTGCGGCTGGCTGCCGCTCGACGCGGGCCGCTTCGACTTCCTCGCCTGCGCCGCCTACAAGTGGCTCGTCTCGCCGCGCGGCACGGCGTTCCTCGCGATCCGGCCCGAGCGCCTCGACGAGATCCGGCCCAGCGCCGCCGGGTGGTACGCCGGCGCGGACGTGTGGTCCTCGATCTACGGCTCGCCGCTGCGCCTGGCGGACGACGCGCGGCGACTCGACACGTCGCCCGCGTGGCTGAGCTGGGTGGGCACGATGCCGTCGCTCGCGCTCATCGAGCGCATCGGCGTGGACGCGATCAACGCGCACGACGTCGGCCTGGCGAACCGGCTGCGCGCGGGTCTCGGCCTGGAGCCCGGGGCGTCGGCGATCGTGCGCCTCGAGATCGAGGGCGCGCCGGAGCGCCTGGAGGCCGCGGGCGTGCGGGCGAGCACCCGCGCCGGCGCGGCGCGGCTGTCGTTCCACCTGCACAACACGGAGGCGGACGTCGATCTCGCGCTCGCGGCGCTGACGTGACGGGCGACAAGCACGTCGAGCCGCTCGAGCTGTTCTTCGACCTCGTCTTCGTCTTCGCGCTGACGCAGGTGACGGCGCGGCTGGCGGACGACCTGTCGTGGGCGGGCCTCGGCCGCGGGCTGCTCGTGCTCGCGCTCATCTGGTGGGCGTGGGCCGCCTACTCGTGGCTGACCAACGAGGTGGACTGCAGCCTCCAGCGCGTCCGGCTCGTGATCTTCGCGTCGATGATCTGCATGCTCATCGCGTCGCTCGCGATCCCCGGCGCGTTCGAGGACGACGCGGTGCTGTTCGCCGTCGCCTACCTCGGGGTGCGCGTGCTGCACGTGGCGCTGTTCCTCACCGCGACGGACAGCGCCGACGTCCGTGCCTCCGCGCGGGCGCTGACCCCGACCGCCGTGCTGGCGCCCGCGCTCCTGCTCGTCGGCTGCGCGTTCGACGCGGACGTCCAGACCGCGATCTGGGTCGTCGCCCTGCTCATCGACTACGTCGGCGGGGCGCTGCGGGGGATCGAGGGCTGGCGCCTGTCGCCCGGGCACTTCGCGGAGCGCTACGGCCTCATCGTGATCATCGCGCTCGGGGAGTCGATCGTCGCGATCGGCGTCGGCGCGGAGGACGTGTCGCTCGACGCCGCCGCGCTCGCGTCGGCGGCGCTCGGGGTCATCGTGTCCGCCAGCCTGTGGTGGCTGTACTTCGACGCCTCCCTCGCCGAGGTCGAGCACCGGCTGCGAGAGGCCACGGGCGCGGCGCGCAACCTGCTCGCGCGCGACTGCTTCGCCTTCCTGCACCTGCCGCTCGTGGCCGGCATCGTGCTGCTGGCGCTCGGCGTCAAGAAGACGCTCGGGGACGTCGACGAGCCGCTCGGGACCGTGTCGGCGGTCGCGCTCTGCGGGGGGACCGCGCTGTTCCTCGTCGCCGACGTCGCGTTCCGGGCGCGCAGCCTCGGCGTCGTCGAGGTGCCGCGGCTGGTCGCGGCCGCCCTGTGCGTCGCCGTCGTCGCGTTCGCGGGCCAGGTCGCCGCGCCGGTCGCGCTGGCCTGCGTCGCCGCCGTGTGCGTCGGGCTCGTGATCGCCGAGGCGGTCCGGGTAGCACCGGCGCCATGAAGGAGATCTTCCCCGGCGTCCACCACTGGACCGCCCTGCGCGACACGATCGGCATGCAGGTGAGCTCGTACTGGGTCCGGCCCGCCGGCATCGTCATCGACCCGCTCGTGCCCGACGAGGGGCTCGAGGCGTTCGACGGGCTGCAGCAGGTCGTCCTCACGACGGGCCTGCACGCGCGGCACGCGCAGCGCTTCGCCGACGCGTTCTCGATCCCCATCCGCGCGCCGCGCGAGGCCGCCGATCGCATCGGGGACCGCCTGTCCTTCGAGCCCTACGGCGACGGCGAGGGGATCGCGGACGGCGTCGAGGCCGTGCACATCGGCGCGCTCTGCCCCGACGAGTACGCGCTGCACATCGGCGTTGGCGACGGCGCGGTCGCGCTCGCCGACGCGGTCGACCACGGGAGCGAGGAGCTGCGGTTCTTCTCCGACGACCTGCTCGGCGACGACCCGGACGCCGTCAAGGACGGCCTGCGCGCGGGCCTGCGGCGTCTGCTCGAGCGCGACTTCCGCAACGTGCTGTTCGCGCACGGCGACCCGATCGTCGGCGACGGCCGGGAGCGCCTGGAGCGGTTCGCCTCTCGGTGAACTCCCAGTTGCATGCGCAGGTTCTCCAAGGCGCGGCGCCGAACCTCCTCGCATGCCCCGCCTCCTCCGATCCTGCGCCTGGTGCGGCGCGATGCACGTCTCAGGCCGCTGGCACTCGATGCGCGCGGCGCTGCGACTGCTCGGGATCGCTCACGAAGAGGAGCTCGGCCCGGTCACGCACGACATCTGCGAGACCTGCGCCGCGCGCTTCTAGTCGTCGTCGGCCGGCGGGTCGGCGAAGGAGCGGAACTCCTCGGCCATCTCCCGGTCGGCCTGACTCCCTGACCCGTCGTCGTCCGACGCGTCCGGCTCCGGCGCGAGATCGGCGTTGGCCTGGGTGACCGCGGCGTCGAGGACGTGGCGGACGTCGCCCTCGGTCCCCGGCTGCACGCCGGTCACCTCGATGCGCTCCTGCGTGACCTCGATCGCCTCCCACGGCGCGCCGCCGTGATCGGTGAGCCGCGCGACGGTGCGCTCGACCCGCTCCGCCCAGCCATCCGGCGCCTCGCCGGCCACCGGCACGGCGAGGACCGCGTCCTCGACCTCGGCCGACGCCCAGTCGATGCCGGTGTCCTGCTGGCTCTCGTCCACGGCCCGACGTATGCCCGCCCGACGGCGCTCTGATTCGTCCAAGACGCGCGGCCACCGTCGGGCGTAGCGTGGCTGCATGCCCGCGCCCGTCCGGCCCCAGCCCCTCATCGCCGTCTCCGACGTCCGCCGCGCAGCCGACTGGTACACGCGCGTCCTCGGCGTCGCCGCGACCCACGGCGGGGACGAGTACGAGCAGCTGCGCACGGACGGCGTGCTGATCCTCCAGCTCCACGCGCGCGACGTCGGGCACCATCACGGCGCCATCGGCGACCCCAGAGCGCCCGTCGGCAACGGGGTTGCGCTGTGGTTCGAGCTCGCCGCGTTCGACGCCGCCGTCGAGCGCGTGCGGGAGGTGGGCGCGACGGTGGTCACCGACGTCCACGTGAACCCCAACGCCCACCACCGCGAGATCTGGCTGCAGGATCCCGACGGCTATCTGGTGGTGCTCGCAGAGGCGGACTAGTGGGGTGTGGCAGTTCTGTCGCGAGCCCTTGCTTTCGGCCTCCGGCATGCGCACTCTTGCGCGATGCCGGAGGCCGAACTCGACCCCGAGCGCCAGCGCCTCGCCGATGACGGCGAGGCGTGGCGTCGTTGGGGCCCCTATCTGAGCGAGCGCGCATGGGGGACCGTGCGCGAGGACTACAGCCAGGACGGCGAGGCGTGGACCTCGTTCTCCCACGACCAGGCCCGCTCGCGCGTGTACCGCTGGAGCGAGGACGGGCTCGGCGGGATCTGCGACACCGACCAGCGCCTCTGCCTGGCGTTCGCGTTCTGGAACGGGCAGGACCCGATCCTCAAGGAGCGGATCTTCGGGCTCACGAGCAACGAGGGCAACCACGGCGAGGACGCCAAGGAGCACTGGTGGTACGTGGACTCCACGCCGACGCACTCGTGGATGCGCTGGCGCTACGTCTACCCCCAGCGCGCCTTCCCCTACGAGGACCTCGTCACCGAGAACGCCCGCCGCGGCTTCGGCGACCCCGAGTACGAGCTGCTCGACACCGACGCGATGTCCGACGACCGCTACTGGGACATCGAGGTCGACTACGCGAAGGCCGGGCCGGACGACCTGTGCCTGCGCGTCCGGGTCCGCAACGCGGGCCCCGACGACGCCGAGCTGCACGTGCTCCCGACCCTGTGGTTCCGCAACCGGTGGTCGTGGGGCGACGGCGCGGCGCCGCCGGTGATCCGCGAGGACGACGGTGCGCTCGTCGCGAGCGACGGCGAGGTGACGATGACGCTCGCCGGGGACGGCGACCCCGACGCGCTGTTCTGCAACAACGAGACGAACACGCAGCGCCTCTGGGGCCAGCCCGCCCCGCCGTATCCGAAGGACGGCATCAACGACCACGTCGTGTCCGGCGCGCCGACCGTCGACCCCGGCCGCACCGGGACGAAGTCGGCCCTGTGGTACCGGCTGCAGGTGGAGGCCGGCGCCACGGCCGAGGTGCGGCTGCGGCTGGGCGCGGCGAAGCGAGGCGTGGGCAAGGGCTGGGAGTCGACGCTGCGCGACCGCGCCGCCGAGGCCGACGCGTTCTACGCCGAGCTCGCTCCCGCCGCGACGCCCGACGAGCACGACGTCATGCGCCAGGCGCTCGGCGGGATGCTCTGGAGCAAGCAGTTCTACCACTACGACGTCGACCGCTGGCTGCGCGGGGACCCCGGCCACCCGGCCCCGCCGGCCGAGCGCCTGGAGGGCCGCAACGCGGCCTGGCGCCACGTCGACAACCGCGACGTGATCTCGATGCCGGACAAGTGGGAGTACCCCTGGTACGCGGCCTGGGACCTGGCCTTCCACTGCATCACGCTCGCGCACGTCGACGCCGAGTTCGCCAAGGAGCAGCTGCGGCTCATGACGCGCGAGTGGTTCATGCATCCCAACGGCCAGCTGCCCGCGTACGAGTGGAACTTCGGCGACGTGAACCCGCCGGTGCACGCGCTGGCGGCGCTCGCCGTGTTCCGGCTCGACGGCTCGCGCGACCGCGAGTGGCTCGGGCGGATCTTCCACAAGCTGCTGCTGGGCTTCACCTGGTGGGCGAACGTCAAGGACCCCGAGGGCAACCTGCTCTTCGGGGGCGGCTTCCTCGGCATGGACAACGTGGGCCCGTTCGACCGCTCCGCGCCGCTGCCCGACGGCCTCGTGCTGGAGCAGGCCGACGGCACCGGCTGGATGGCCATCTACTGCCTGTCGATGCTCGAGATCGCGATCGTGCTCGCCGCGGAGGACCCGGCCTACGAGGACGTCGCGGTGAAGTTCTTCGAGCACTTCACGATGATCAGCCAGGCCATCAACGAGCACGGCCTCTGGGACGAGGAGGACGGCTTCTACTACGACCGCGTCCGCCGCCCCGACGGCACCAGCGTGCCGGTGCGGGTCCGGTCGATGACGGGGATCATCCCGTTCTGCGCCGTCGCCATCGGCAACCCGGCGATCGTCGGGCGCCTCACCGAGTTCCGCGAGCGGGTCATCGGCTTCCTGCACGCGCGGCCGGAATACGCGCCGGCGGTGCGCGTGGGCGAGGACGGCAACGCCACGATGCTCGCGCTCGTCGGCGACAACCGCCTGCCGCTCATCCTCGAGCACCTCGCCGACCCGGACGCCTTCCTGTCGCCCCACGGGATCCGCGCCCTGTCGGCCGAGTACCGCGGGCGGCCGTACGTCTTCTCCGACGCCGGCACCGAGACGGTCGTCGACTACGAGCCGGCGGAGTCCACGACCGGCCTCTTCGGCGGCAACTCCAACTGGCGCGGACCGATCTGGTTCCCCGTCAACTACCTCGTCATCGGGGCGATGATGCGCTTCAGCCAGGGGCTGGGCGACGATCTCACCGTCGAGTTCCCGACCGGGTCGGGGCAGCAGCGCACGCTGCGGGAGATCACCATCGACCTCGCCGAGCGCCTCGTTGCGATCTTCCTCCCGCGCGAGGACGGGACGCGCCCCGTGTTCGGAGCGCAGGCGCGCTTCCGCGACGACCCGGCGTGGCGCGACGCGCTGCTCTTCCACGAGTACTTCCACGGCGACGACGGGGCCGGGTTGGGCGCGTCGCACCAGACCGGCTGGACCGGCCTCGTCGCGGATCTCGTGATCCGCCTCTCCTGGGCACGGGAGCAGGCATGAGCCACCACCTGGGCGCCCACGCGGACGCCACCGGCGTGGACTTCGCGGTGTTCAGCAGCGTCGCGGACGCCGTCGACCTCTGCCTCTTCGACGCCGCCGGCAACGAGGAGCGGCGCCCGCTCGAGCAGGTGGAGGGCTACGTGTGGACCGGGCGCGTCGAGGGCGCGGGTCACGGCCGGCGGTACGGCTATCGCGTCCACGGCCCGGCGCCCTGCAACCCGGCGAAGCTCCTGCTGGATCCGTACGCGCGCGGCATCGAGGGCGAGGTGACCTGGGACCCCGCGGTCACCGCCCACGACGACCGCGACTCCGCGCCGTTCGTCCCGCGCTCGGTCGTCCAGGACGCACCGTTCGACTGGGGCGACGACCGCCATCCCGCGACCCCGCTGGCCGACTCGGTCATGTACGAGCTGCACGTGAAGGGCTTCACGAAGCTGCACCCCGGCGTCCCCGAGGAGCTGCGCGGCACGTACGCCGGCCTCGCGCACCCGGCGGCGATCGAGCACCTGCTCGAGCTCGGCGTCACTGCCGTCGAGCTGCTGCCCGTCCACACGTTCGTCTCCGACCGGGCGCTGGCCGAGCGCGGGCTGCGCAACTACTGGGGCTACCAGTCGATCGGCTTCTTCGCGCCCCACGCGGCCTACGCGGCGGGCGACCCGGTGCCGGAGTTCCGCGCGATGGTCAAGGCGCTCCACGCGGCGGGCCTCGAGGTCATCCTCGACGTCGTCTTCAACCACACGGCCGAGGGCGGCGCCGACGGACCGACGCTGTGCTTCCGGGGCCTGGACGAGGCGACCTACTACCGGCTGGACGAGCACGGCGGCTACATCGACGACACGGGCTGCGGCAACACGCTCGACGCCGACCGCCCGACCGGGCTGCGGCTCGTCATGGACGCGCTGCGCCACTGGCGCGAGGAGATGCACGTCGACGGGTTCCGCTTCGACCTCGCGGCGGCGCTCGGGCGCGGCGACAACGGGTTCGACCCCCACGCCGCGTTCCTGCAGGCCGTCGGGCAGGACCCGGTGCTGTCGGAGTGCAAGCTCATCGCCGAGCCCTGGGACATCGGCGCCTACGAGGTCGGCGACTTCCCGGTCGGCTGGAGCGAGTGGAACGGCCGCTACCGCGACACCGTGCGCGACTTCTGGCGCGGCACGGAGGGGACGCTCCCGGACCTCGCGACGCGCCTCGCCGGATCCGCGGACCTCTACGGCAGCGACGGGAAGCGCCCGACGGCGTCGATCAACCTCGTCACCGTCCACGACGGCTTCACGCTCGCCGACCTCGTGGGCTACGACCGCAAGCACAACGAGGCCAACGGGGAGGACAACCGCGACGGCACCGACGACAACCGCAGCTGGAACTGCGGCGTCGAGGGTCCGACATCGGACCCGGACGTCCTCGCGCTGCGCGCCCGGCAGTCGCGCAACCTGCTGGCCACGCTCCTGCTGTCCCAGGGCGTGCCGCTCCTGCTCGCGGGCGACGAGCTCGGCCACACGCAGGGCGGCAACAACAACGGCTACTGCCAGGACAACGAGACGAGCTGGCTCGCCTGGCCGGACGACCCGCCGCTGGCCCGCTTCGTCGCGCACGTCCTGCGCGCGCGCCGGGCGAGCCCGGTGCTGCGCAGCCGCCAGGTCCGGCACAGCGACGGCGCCGACATCGCGTGGTACCGCCCGGACGGCGAGCCGATGACCGACGGCGACTGGGGCGCGTCCTACGCCCGCGCGGTCGCGGTGCGGCTCGCCGGCGGCCGCGGGATCCTGCTCGTCAACGCGTGGTGGGAGCCGCTTGACTTCCGCGTGCCCGCCGACGCGGGCGACGGTCCGTGGTCGGTCGCGATCGACACGGCCGTCGCCGAGCAGCGGCTGCGGGCGCTGGACGGCGACGAGGTGCGCCTCGAGGGGCGCTCGCTCATGCTGATCGCGGACGCCGCAGTCTGAGGTCGCCGCGCACGAGCATCGCGGCGCCGATGAGGACGAGCAGCGCACCCAGCGGATGCAGCGCGCCGGTCCACGCCGTCGCCTGCGCGAGGGCGACCTGCGCCGTGCCGACGACCGCCAGTCCGACGGAGAGGGCGATGACGTCGCGCGGCATCCACGCGACGATCGCCAGGACCGCGACGAGCAGCTCGAGCGAGTGCACGATCCAGCCGACCGACTCGTGCGCGTCGAGTGCCCCGGTCCCGGCCCCGAACACGTACGCGCCGATGAGATAGACCTGGGCGAACACCCCGGCGACGATCGCCCCGGCGAGCACCAGGTGGACCCAGGCCGCGCCGTTGCGCGCCCGCGCGAGGGTCATGCGACCCTGGCCGGGACGGCTGCCGGCGCGCCCGGCGACGCCTCGCGCAGGAGCGCGACGCCCAGCGCCGCGAAGCAGAGCCCGTAGATCCCCACGCCGAGCCAGAGCGCCGACGTGAGCTGGATCGGCACGAGCACCAGGACCACGAGCCCGCAGAGCAGCGGGCTGAAGCGCCGCCAGTCCTGCCAGCGGCCCTCGCGCAGCGTCGCGACGCCGAGCACCAGCATCCCCACCGTCGCGAGGATCGTCGCGAGGCCGAACACGGCCCCGACCGCGCCCGCCGAGCCGGCGGACTCGGCCTTGTCGATCACCAGCAGGCTGAGCAGCTCGGCGACGAACAGCAGCGCCGTCCCGCCGGCCGCGAGCGGGCCGCCGATCCGCGCCGCGCGTCCGTCGCCCGCCACGCCGGAGCGGATGAGCCCGACGATGCCGACGAGGATCATCAGGTGCAGGACCGCGCCGCAGAGGGTGAAGACGACGAACGACCCGGACGTGAACGGGTAGCGGAACAGGTCGTCGGAGACCGAGGTCCGATCCGTGACGACGCCGGTCACGATGCTCGCGACCGCGGTGAGAACGCCCCCGGCGATGCAGACGCCTGCGGCGGTCCGCAGCGAGGGCGATGCGATGGTGGTGGTGGCCATGGACGGACCGTAAGAAGCACCGGGGGTCGGCGGTCATCGGTGCCGCCGCGCGTCGTGTCCAGGGGATCTCGCGCGTCCCGGCTACGCACTGGCACTGTTGCGGCGGGCGTGCGCGGGCTGGGAGCATCGGCGTCGTGCGAGGCTGGCGACTGAAGCCGTTGCCGTTGACGTTGCTCGGTCTGACCCTGCTCGCCGAGATCGTCGCGGTCGCGCTCTCGGCCGGCCTCGAGCCCGCCTACGACACGTGGATGTACGCGCTGTGGGCGGTGATCGTCAGCGGCACCGGGGCACTGATCGCGTCGCGGCATCCGGAGAACCCGATCGGCTGGCTGTTCTGCGGATTCGCACTCCTCGGCGCCCTCGGCGACGGCGCGCAGGGCTGGGGGCTTCGGGCGGCCGCCGAGGGCTGGCCCGCCGGTGCGGTGGGGGACTGGATCGCGACGTGGATCTGGCTCCCCAGCGGACTGGGCTGGACGCTGACCTTCCTGCTGTTCCCCGACGGACGGCTGCCGGGTCGCCGCTGGCGGCCGGTGCCCTGGATCAGCGCCGCAGGGATGGTGCTGGCGATCGCCGGCTGGTCGCTGACGTCCGATCGCGACGCGGACTTCGCGAGCGGCCACAACCCGTTCGCGGTCGCCTGGCTCCCGACCCAGGCGCTGCTTGCCGTGGGCCTGGTCCTCTTCCTCGGCGCCTTCTTCGCATCGGCGGTCTCGCTCGCGCTCCGCCTGCGCCGCGCCCGCGGCATCGAGCGCCAGCAGCTCAAGTGGTTCGCGTTCGCGGCCGCGGTCGCGGTCGTGGTCCTCTCGGTCGACCTGGCCCTCTGGTACATCACGCCACTGGCGGGCGTCGCCAGCGCGCTGGTGCTCATGGCGCTGCCGGTCGCTGCCGGTGTCGGGATCCTGCGATACCGCCTCTACGACATCGATCTCGTCGTCAACCGCACGCTCGTGTACGCGACGCTGACGGTGCTGCTCGCCAGCGCCTACGCGGCGACGAGCCTGCTCCTCGGGACCGCGCTGGACCATGACTCTGCCTGGGTCACGGCGGTGTCGACGCTCGTCGCGGCGGCGGCGTTCCGCCCGCTGCGCGCGCGGCTGCAGGCGGCGGTGGACCGCCGCTTCGATCCCGCGCGCGCGGACGCCCTGCGCCGGATCGCCGCCTTCCTGGAGGACCTGCGTGCCGGCCGCGCCACGCCCGAGTCGATCGAGCCGGTGCTCCGCGACGTGCTCGACGACCCGCAGGTGGAGCTGCGCTTCCTCGTCCCCGAGACGGGCGGCTACGTCGACACGCTGGGCGTCGAGCGGGCGAACCCGGCCGGCGACCGCCGCCTACGGGTGCCGATCGAGCCGATGGGCGTCGTGCTGTGCGACCCGGCCCGTCACGCCAACCCGGCTGCCGTCGCCGAGGTCGTCGCAGCGGGCGGCCTGGCCGTCGAGATCGCGCGGCTGCGCGTCGAGCTGCGGCGCCAGCTCAAGCAGGTCGAGGACTCCCGCGCCCGGATCGTCGCCGCCGGCTACGAGGAGCGCCGCCGGATCGAGCGCGACCTGCACGACGGCGCGCAGCAGCGCCTGGTGTCCGTCGGGCTGGCGCTGCGACACGCGCAGTTCGAGCTCGAGTCGGCGCCACGCGAGCAGGTCGACAGGACGCTCGACGACGCCGTCGTGCAGATCACCGCCGTCATCGACGAGCTGCGCGAGCTGGCGCACGGGCTGCCGCCCTCACAGCTGGACTCCGGCCTCGCTGCCGCGTTGCGCGAGCTCGCCGCGCGCGCCCCCATGCCCGTCGAGGTCGACGCCCTGGACGAGCGGGTCGCACCCGGCGTCGAGGCCGCCGCCTACTTCATCGCCTGCGAAGGCCTGACGAACGTCGTCAAGCACGCCCGCGCGACCGCCGTCTCGCTGACCGCCGTGCGCGACAACGGCAGCCTCGTGGTCAGGGTCGCCGACGACGGCGTCGGCGGGGCCGCACCAGCGGACGGCTCGGGGCTCACGGGCCTCGCCGATCGCGTGCTCGCCGCCGGTGGGACGTTCCGCGTCGACAGCGACGCCGGCAACGGGACCACCCTGGTCGCGGAGCTGCCGTGCGCGTCGTGATCGCCGAGGACCAGGCGCTGCTCCGGGACGGCCTTGGGCGGCTGTTCACCGATCGCGGTCACCAGGTCGTCGCGTCGCTGGCGGACGCGGAGCGCCTCGGGACGCACCGTGACCGCCGAGCTCCCGGACCTCGTGGTCGTCGACGTCCGGATGCCGCCGACGTACACCGACGAGGGCGCCCGGGCGGCACGCGAGATCAAGGCCGCGCATCCGGACGTGGGCGTGCTCGTCCTGTCGCAGCACATCGAGACCACCCACGCGGTCGAGCTGGTGGCGCTCGGAGGCTTCGGCTACCTGCTCAAGGACCGCGTGCTCGAGGTCGCAGAGTTCCTCTCCGCCGCGCAGCGCGTCGCGGACGGCGGATCGGCGCTGGACCCGCAGGTCGTCGCGCGGCTGCTCTCGGCGCGCACGCAGGACGACCCCCTGGACGAGCTGACGCCGCGCGAGCGCGAGGTCCTCGAGCTCATGGCCCAGGGGCTGACGAACATGGGGATCGCCAAGCGCCTGTTCCTCAGCGAGCGGACGGTCGAGGCGCACGTGCGCCACGTGCTGCTCAAGCTCGGTGTCCCGGAGGGCGAGGATGCCCACCGGCGCGTGCTGGCGGTGCTGGCGCACGTGGCTGCGCGTCGGGCCTGACCGCCGCGCCGAACCGCAGCAGCCGCCCGCCGAACGCGATCGAGCACGCGGCGAACCACGCCCAGCCGAGGGCGAGCCCGGCCAGCACGTCGGTCAGCCAGTGCACCCCGAGCAGGACGCGCGACGACGCGATCGCGACCGCGAGGCCCGCGGCCGCGCCGGAGAGCGCGATGCGCACGCGACGGCTGCGACCACGGGAGAGCAGCAGCGCCGCCGCGGCGAAGAACGCGGCCGACCACGACGAGTGACCGCTGGGGAACGACGGCCCGAGGGTCTCGGCGATCGGGTCGATCGTCGGGCGGACCCGGTCGGCGAGGTGCTTGATCGTCGTGGTGATCAGGCCGTTGCCGCCGACGACGATGAGGAGGAACGGCGCCACCCAGCGACTGCGGGTGCGGGCCGTCTCGACGATCGCGAGGATCACCGCCAGCCCCGTGATGACGCCGGGCTTGCCCAGGGTCGTGAACGCCTCGAGCACGTCGTGCGTGAACGGCGTGCTGTGCGTCGCGCCCCAGTCCGCCGCCCGCGTGTCCACGCCGAGCCCGCCGTCGGCTTTGCGCACGAGGAAGGCCAGGACGGCGAGCACGAGCCCGCCGCCGGCGAGCACGATCAGCGCGAGGCTGAGGGCGAGCCCCGTCGCCGCCTCGGGGTCGAAGCGGGCCGCGAATCCCAGGCGTGGCGGGCCGTCACGGCCACCCGGCCGCGAGAAGCGGGCCGCCGCGAACGCCACGAGGGCGCCGACCGCCGCAGAGATGATGACTAGAGCAACGAGGGGCATGGGTATGCGTGAGTCCGCGCAGCGTTGACTGCGTACCCATCGGATCAAGGAGGGATTCGGTTGGACGACTCTGACGACCGCGGCTGTCCCGTGCTGCACGCACGCGAGGGAGGGCTCGCGGAGCGTTTCGCAGGCAACTTCGGCTCAGCCCACCCCGCGGCCGTGTTCGCCGCGGCACTCGTATGCGGCTACGTGGCGCTCGTCGCCGCGTCGGTCCTGCTCGCCCTCTTCGTCACGGACGTGCTCGTGAAGGTCGGCGGCATCGGGAACGCCGACGAGAGCGCGATCGTCTCGATCGTCGCCGACCGAACGCCGTTCCTGACCGATGCGTCGGGCGTCGGATTCCGCGGTGGGGGGCGCCCCGGTCCTGCCGATCCTCGTCGCGCTGATCGCGATCGTGTTCGCCATCCAGCGCCGCTGGCGCATCGCCGCGTTCGCCGTCTTCGTCCTCGTCGTCGAGTCGGCGACCTACCGCGTGACGTCGTTGGTCGTCCCGCGCGATCGCCCGCACGTGCACCGTCTCGAGGACCTGCCCGCGAACGCGAGCTATCCCTCGGGGCACACCGCCGCGTCGATCGCGGTGTACGCCGGGCTCGTGCTGCTCCTGACGTCGGCGATCCCGAACCGCAAGCTGCGCATCGCGGCGTGGGTCATGGCGATCGTGCTGCCGCTCTTCGTCGCGTTCTCGCGCATGTACCGCGGCATGCACCACCCACTCGACGTGGCCGGCGGCGCGCTCGTCGGCGTCGGCGCGGTGGTCGTCCTGTTGTTCGCCTGCCGCGCCGCGGAGGCCGCGGCACACTCGACCGCCCGCAGCCGCAGCGGCGTCGCGCGCCGCGGCCGGATGCGGGCGGCGGCATGAGGATCGCGGTGGTCGCACACGCGGAGAAGCGTCTCGGCGGTGGGCTGGCGGAGCTGCGCCGCGTGCTCGAGGCCCGCGGCGTGACCGACCCGCTCTGGTACGAGGTGCCGAAGGCCAAGCGCGCACCCGACGCCGCGCAGCGGGCGCTCGACGAGGGCGCCGACCTCGTCTTCGCATGGGGCGGCGACGGCACCGTCCGGCGCTGCCTCGGGGTGCTGGCCGGCACCGGCGCGTGCCTCGCGGTGATCCCGGCCGGGACGGCGAACCTCTTCGCGACGAACCTCGGCATCCCCGCCGACATCGAGGAGGCCGTGGCGATCGGCCTCGACGGCAAGCGCAGGCGCCTCGACGTCGGCAGCTTCTCGGGCGAGCGCTTCGGCGTGATGGCCGGCGTCGGCTTCGACGCAGAGATGATCCGCGGGTCCGACGACCTCAAGGAGCGCCTCGGCCGCCTGGCCTACGTCTGGAGCGGCTCGCGGAACCTCCGCGAGGACGCGTTCGGGGCGGAGATCCGCGTCGACGGCATGGACTGGTTCGACGGGCGGGCGACGTGCATCCTGCTCGGCAACGTCGGGGACCTGTTCGGCGGCGTGACCGTCTTCCCCGACGCGCAGCCCGACGACGGCCAGCTCGAGCTCGGCGTCGTGACGGCGGAGGGCGTCGTGCAGTGGGCGCGCACGCTCGCGCGCACCGCAGCCGGGGATCCCACGCTCTCCCCGTTCGTGCGGGCGACGAGGGCACGCGAGGTGAAGGTCCGGCTCGATCGCAAGGTGCGCTACGAGCTCGACGGCGGGGACCGGACGAAACTGAAGAAGTTCAAGGTCGAGGTCGAGCCGGGAGCGCTGCAGGTGTGCGTTCCCCGCGGGCCTCGCGAGGGGGGATGACGACGGTGAGCATGGCGACGAAGGGTGGTGCGCCGGCCCGCGAGGCCGAGCGCCAGGGAGAACGTGTCGCGCGCAGCGACGGCTTCGAAGGACTGGCGCGCGCCGGCCTCGTGGCCCGCGGCGTCGTGTACGGGATCATCGGGATCCTCGCGTTGAAGCTCGCGCTGGGCGACGGCGGCGAGGCGACCAACCAGCAGGGCGCGCTGCAGACGATCGCGCAGGGGCCGTTCGGGAAGGTGCTCCTCGCGCTCATGGCCATCGGCCTGATCGGCTACGCCGCCTGGCGCCTCATCCGCGCCGCCCTCGGCCACGGGCCCGAGCAGAGCGACGACACGAAGGACCGCGTCGCCGGCTTCGTGAGCGGCATCGCCTACGCGGCGCTGTGCGTGACGGCGCTGCAGATCCTCTTCGGCTCCGGCAGCAGCGGCGGCCCGAGCAACAACCCGGGCGGGACCACGGGCGGCGTGCTCGACTGGCCCGCCGGCCAGGTGATCGTCGTCATCGCCGGGCTCGTCTTCATCGGCGTCGGGCTCGACCAGGCGCGCAAGGGCCTCAAGAAGGAGTTCCTCGAGGACTCCAAGACGGAGGAGATGAGCTCCGAGGTCCGCAAGGCGTTCACCGCGATCGGCGTGTCGGGCCACGTCGCCCGCGCGATCGTGTTCGCGCTCGTCGGCTGGTTCCTCATCCGCGCGGCCATCGAGTACGACCCCGACAAGGCGGTCGGGCTGGACGGCGCGCTGGCCGAGCTGGGCAAGGCCGCGTACGGGCCGATCCTGCTGGGCATCGTCGCCGCGGGCCTCATCTGCTTCGCGGCGTACTCGGTCGCCGACGGCCGCTACCGGAGGGTCTAGGCCGGCGTCAGGCGGACCGGCAGACGGTCGATGGCGTGCACGCCCTGGTTGAGCTTGTACACCGCCGCGCCGAGCAGCTCGATGCGCTCGACGCGGCGGGCGAGCTCGGCGACAAGTGACACGCCCTCGATCCGCGCGACGGCCTGCCCGACGCACGCGTGGATGCCGTAGCCGAGGCCGACGTGGCCCGCGCTCTTGCGGGTGATGTCGAAGCGGTCCGGGTCCTCCCAGCGGCGCGGGTCCCGGTTCGCCGGCAGCTGCAGCACGAGGACCAGCGCCCCCTCCGGCAGGCGCACGCCGCCCAGCTCGGTCGCACGGGTCGTCATCCGCCCGCCGATCCGGGCGGGGCTCTGGAAGCGCAGGTTCTCCTCGAACGCCGCGCGCGCGAGCGACGGGTCCTCGCGCAGCAGGTCCCACTGGTCGGGGAACTCCGCCATCGCCTTCAGCAGGCTGGTGATCGAGAAGATCGTCGTGTCCGAGCCCGCCGAGTACAGGGTCTTGACGAGCAGCTCGGCCTCGAGCTCGGTGATCTCGCCGGCGTCGGCCGACGCGTAGATCGCGGCTCCGATGCCGTCCGGCGCCAGCACGTCGCGCCGGCAGGAGCGCTCGACGTAGGCGATCGCCTCGGCGCCCTCGCGCACGCCCTTCTCCCACAGCTCGTTGCGCGGTCCGAAGACCTGGAAGACCGCGTCACCGAACTCCATGAGGAAGTGGCGGCCCTCCTGCGGCATCCCGATCATGTCCGGGAACACCTGGAGCACGTACCGCGCCGAGAGGTCCTTGTAGCCGTCGAGCTCCACCGGGCCGTCCGCGAGCAGCTCCTCCACGAGCGAGGCCGCCGCGCCGCGGAAGTCCTCGCCCATCTTGCGCATCGCCGGGCCCGAGAGGACGCGCTGGATCGACGCCCGCACCCGCGTGTGGACGGGCGGGTCGCTCGTCAGGAGCACCTCGGGGCGGATCGACGCCGGGTCGTAGAACGGGCGCCCCTCGGAGGAGTAGGTCTCCCAGTCCTTGAGGACCTCCTGCACCTCCGCGTGCCGCGCCACCACCCAGATGTCGTACTGCGGCAGGTACACGACGGGACCGACCTCGCGCAGCAGCGAGTCGTGGTGGATCGCGTCGAGGATCGCCTCGTGCGAGAACGGGTCGATGTCGCTGACGTACGGCGGATCGATCGCCTGCGTGCCCATCCGCGGATGCTACGGGCCCAGCGGTCCGGGATACTGCGGGGGTGAGGATGCCCCCGAACGGTCTCGAGAGCATCGGTTCGCGGGAGTGGTGCAACGAGTCGGTCCGTCGCATCGAAGCGGACGCCAACCGCTCCGCCGACACCCACCTGCACGTCTTCCCGCTGCCCCCGGACTGGGGCATCGATCTCTACCTGAAGGACGAGTCCGTCCACCCGACCGGCTCGCTGAAGCACCGGCTCGCGCGGTCGCTGTTCCTCTACGGCCTGTGCAACGGCTGGATCACCGAGCGCACGACGCTCGTCGAGGCCTCGAGCGGCTCGACGGCCGTGTCCGAGGCGTACTTCGCCCGGTTCCTGGGCCTCCCGTTCGTCGCGGTCATGCCGGCGTCCACCAGCCCGGAGAAGATCCGGCTCATCGAGGCCCAGGGCGGCTCGTGCCACCTCGTCGACGACCCGCGCACGATGGTCGCCGAGGCACGGCGCCTGGCGGCCGAGACCGACGGGCACTTCCTCGACCAGTTCACCTACGCCGAGCGCGCGATGGACTGGCGCTCGAACAACAACATCGCGGAGTCGATCTTCGCCCAGATGACGCTGGAGCGCCACCCGATCCCCCGGTGGGTCGTGGTCGGCGCGGGGACCGGCGGGACCAGCGCGACGATCGGCCGCTACACGCGCCTCATGCAGTACGCGACGCAGCTGTGCGTCGTCGATCCCGAGGACTCGATCTTCTACTCGCGCTGGGCGGGGGATCCGTCGACGTTCACCGGCCGGCCCTCCCGCATCGAGGGCATCGGGCGCCAGAACGCCGAGCCGTCCTTCCTGCCCAGCGTCGTCGACCTCATGATCCAGGTCCCCGACGCCGCGTCGATCGCGACGATGCGCCTCGTGCGCGAGCGGACGCGGCGCAGCGTCGGCGGCTCGACGGGGACGAACGTCTGGGGCTCGCTGCTGCTCGTCGCCCAGATGCTCGCCGAGGGTCAGCGGGGCAGCGTCGTCACGCTCATCTGCGACGGCGGCGACCGCTACGCGGGCACGTACTACGACGACGCGTGGGTCGCCGACCAGGGCATGGAGCTCGGGCCCTACGAGGAGGCGCTCGAGAGCTTCCTCGAGCAGGGTGCGTTCCCCGCGGCGCGGGTGAGCCCTAGACCTCGGTGATCACGCCGTGGATCTGCTCCACGACCTCGGGCGGGACCTCGTCCATCCCGTGAGCGTCACGCGCGTGGGACTGGATCTCCGCGAACAGCTCGGTGTCGTCCTCATTGCGCGTCACCCACTCGCATCCCAGGACCACATCGCCGCACTTGAACTGCTTCATAAGGGGAGGCTCCTGACCCGGATGAGTGGCGCATGTACGCTCGAACCGTGTGCCGGATCCTAGCCTACCTCGGGGAGCCGCTCCCGGTGCAGAGCCTGCTGTTCGACACCGACAACAGCCTCGTGCGGCAGTCCTACAGCCCGCGGATGATGAACACGTTCCTCAACCTCGCGGGCTTCGGCATGAAGGCGTGGGATCCGGCGTCGCACCGCCCCGAGGAGCCGTTCACCTACCGCGCGACCGCGCTGCCGTCGTTCGACCGCAACCTGCGGTTCATCTCGTCCAAGGTCGCGTCGACCTGCCTCGTCGCGCACGTCCGCGGGGTCACCTACTCCGGCGAGGCCGTGGTCGCCGACACGAACCTGCATCCCTTCCACTTCGGCGGCACGCGCCTCGTCCTCGCGCACAACGGGCACCTGCGGCAGTTCTCGCGCATGCGCTACGCGCTCGTCGAGCACGTGCGCCCGGAGCTCGCCCGGCACATCGAGGGGACCACCGACTCCGAGTGGATCTACGCGCTGATCCTGTCGCAGCTCGACGATCCCTACGGGCTGCCCGACACGCGCGAGCTGGCCGATGCCGTCGCCGGCGCCCTGCGGATCCTGCGCACGGTCCGCGCGGAGCACGGCATCGACACCTCCTCGCCGGTCAACCTCTGCGTCTCGAGCGGCCGGGCCGTCGTGGCGACGCGCCTGTCGTTCGACTACGGCTGGTACCCGCCCGAGGACGAGATGCTCGAGACCGACCTCCCGTTCGTGAGCCTCTGGTACGCGATCGGCGGCGAGTACGCCGAGCGCGACGGGAGCTGGCAGATGACGCCCGGTGAACCGCCCCGCTCCGTCATCATCGCCTCCGAGCCGCTGACGACCGACTTCTCGACGTGGCTCGAGGTGCCGGAGTACTCGATGCTGACCGCCGAGATCACGCCGGACGGGCTCGAGTTCGAGACTCGCGACCTGGATGTCTGACCGCGAGACCGTCGAGTTCCTCGCCGGCGTGCCGCTCCTGGCCGGCCGCGGCGAGGCCGACCTGGTCGAGCTGGCGCGGCTCATGCGCCGGCGCACGGTGCCGGAGGGCCAGTACCTCTGGCGCCAGGGCGACCGGGCCCGGGAGCTCGTGTTCATCGTCGACGGCGTCGTCTCCAAGCTGCTGGACCTGAGCGGCGATCGCACGGCGGAGCTCGGGCGGTCCGGCCCGCGGGACGTCGTCGGCGAGATCGGGCTGCTCGACGGCCAGGGGCACGCGATGAGCATGCGCGTCGCCGAGACGGCGACGGTGCTCGCGCTCGGCCGGCAGGACTTCGCCGCGCTGCTGGCCGGTCAGCACCCGTCGGCGTTCAGGCTGAAGCGCCACCTCGCCGAGCTCCTGACCGCGCGGCTGCGCTCGCAGCTCGAGCATCTCGCCGAGTCACTCGGCGGGCGGCCGTGGCACGACCCCGCCGCGGCGCTGGCCGAGCTGGAGGAGTGCAAGGCGCCCGACAGCCGGTACGTCCGCAGGATGACGACGTTCCACGACTTCGATCCGCTGGCGCTCTGGGGCTTCCTGACCTCCGGCCACTACGTCCGGTGCCCCCCGGGCCGCGTGCTGCTGGCCGAGGGGACGCCCTCGACCGCCTTCTACCTGACGATCAACGGCGCGGTCGAGAAGGTGCTGGTGCGCGGCGACCGCCGCATCCGCGTCGGGCTGGCGGGCCCCGGCAAGGCGTTCGGCTACGAGAGCCTCATCGACGGGCTGCCGTCGCCGGTCACGGCGATCACCCGGGAGCGCGCGTGCCTCCTCGTCATCCCGCACGACCTCTTCGGGCGCCTGTTCGAGGGCGAGGACGCGGTCTCCCGCGGCTTCCTCGACGTCATCCAGAAGGACCTCATGACCGCGCTGCGCGAGACGCTGCGCCCACGCGCCCGGCTCGCGGCGAGCGTCTAGCGCCCGTCAGGCGGCGAGCGCGCCGCCGCCGACCGGTGACCGGTAGGCGGGGACGAGCGCGGCGGGCAGCGCGTGCGAGAAGAGGAAGCCCTGGCCGAGCTCGCAGCCGTGCTCGAGCAGGAAGCTGCGCTGGGCCTCCGTCTCGATCCCCTCGGCCAGCGGCTCGAGGCCGAGGCTGCGCGTCAGGCCGACGATCCCCGAGACGAGCACCGCCGCCGACGGCTCGGGCAGGTCGCGGATGAACGACCGATCGATCTTCAGCATGGTCATCGCGAGCTGGTGCAGGCGTGCCAGCGACGAGTGCCCGGTCCCGAAGTCGTCGATCGCCACGCGGACGCCGCGGGCGTGCAGCGCGTCGACGATCGCCTCGTTGCTGTCGGGGTGCTCCATGGCCGTCGACTCGGTGATCTCGAGCATGAGCCGGCCGGGCGCGATGCCGAACGACTCGACGATGCCGAGGACGGACTCCATCGCCGTCAGACGCCAGAAGCGCGACGGGAGGTTGACCGAGACGTAGAGCTCGAGCCCTTCCGCGGCCCAGGTGCGCGACTGCCGGCAGGCCTCGGTGACGACCCACTCGGAGATGCGCGTGATCGCCCCGGTGCGCTCGGCGAGCGGGATGAACGCGTCGGGCCCGACGAGCCCGCGGTCCGGGTCGTGCCAGCGGATGAGGGCCTCGACGCCGAGCATCGCGCCGTCCTCCAGGCGCACGAGCGGCTGGTAGTGCAGCTCGAACTCGTCGCGGTCCAGCGCACGGCGCAGGCGGCCCGCCTCGGAGAGGCGCAGGAGCGGCGTGGGCGCGGTGGGGCCGCCGGCGACGGCGTGCCCGTCGCGGCCGCACTCCTTCGCGCGGTACATCGCGATGTCGGCGCGCTTCAGGAGATCCCCCGCGGTGTCGGCGTCGCCGGGGAACGTGGCGATCCCGATGCTCGCGCTGGCGTAGACGTCGACGCCCGCGACGACGACCGGCGGCGTGAGCGCTTTGCGGACACGCTCGGCCAGCGCGATCGCGTGGTCGACGGCCGTCGCGCCCTCGGCCGGCTCGATGTCGGGGAGGAGGATGAGGAACTCGTCGCCGCCCTGACGGGCGACCGTGTCGGTCCCGCGGACGGTCTCGCAGAGCCGCCCGGCGACGGCGCGCAGGAGCTCGTCGCCCGCCGCGTGGCCGAAGTCGTCGTTGACGAGCTTGAAGTCGTCGAGGTCCACGAAGAGGACCGCGACGTGCGTGCCGGCGCGGCGCGACCGCGCGAGGGCGAGGTCGAGGTGCTCGGTGAGCATCGCGCGGTTCGGCAGGCCGGTGAGCGCGTCGTGGAAGGCGAGGTGCGACAGCTCGGCCTCGAGCTGCTTGCGTGCGCTGATGTCGAAGATCGCGCCGTCCAGCAGCGTGACCTCGCCGCGCTCGTCGGTCGCCCCGCGGCCCTGTTCGTGGACCCACCGGATCGTGCCGTCGGCGTGCAGGACGCGGTAGTCGATCGTGAAGGGCTCGTGGCGCTCCACCGCCGCGACGACCGCGCGCTCGACCTCGCTGCGGTCGTCGGGGTGGATGACGCTCTCGTAGGTGCGGACGGCGTTGCCGATGAAGTCCGACGCCGGGTGACCCGTGATGTGCTCGATCTCGCGGCTCATGAACCGCATCTCCCAGTCGGAGCTCAGCTCGCAGCGGTAGATCGCCCCGGGGACGTTGGCCACCACATTCGCGAGCCACTGGTCGAGGTTCATCTTCTTCGTGTGATCGGCCGGCGGCGGCAGGACTGAAGCTCCTGCCATCGTTCTCGACATCCCGTCGCATCCGCGCTCACCGGACCCGCCGGACCTGCCCGCCGATGCACCGCATCTGGCCACGGCGACGATCTCCGAGGAGGATGGCCTCGAGGCCGTGATCCTCGACGGCGCCGATCTGTCCGAGGCGCGCCTGCGGCGGCTGTCGGTGGTCGACGTGCGCGTGAGCGGCGGCAGTCTCGCGAATGCGGCCGGCCGCGGGTCGCGCTGGGTCCGCGTCGAGCTGGTCGGGGTGCGCCTCACCGGGCTGGACCTGCCGGAGGCCGACCTGCGCGACGTCGTCGTCCGCGACTGCCGCGCCGATCTGACGTCGTTCGCGCGGTCGCGCCTGGAGCGCGTGTGGTTCGAGCGCTGCGAGCTGACCGAGGCCGACTTCCTCGATGCGGATCTCCGCGAGGTGCGCTTCGTCGACTGCGACCTCAGCCGCACCGACTTCCGCGGCGCACGGCTGCAGTCGTGCGAGCTGCGCGGCGTGCGCCTCGACGGCATGCAGGGCGTGGAGCGGCTGCGCGGCGCGGCGATGCCGATGCTCGACGTGATCGACAACGCCGCGACGCTGGCCGCGGCCCTCGGGCTGCGGGTCCTCGACGACTGAGGCTCAGTACAGGTCGGCCGGCGCGCGGTCGAGGAACATGTGCAGGCCGGGCGCGGCGGACTCCGCGAAGCCGAAGCGGCGGTACAGCTCGTGCGCGTCGGCCGTCGCGAGGTGCCAGCGGCGCAGGCCCTGCAGCTCCGGGTGCGCGAGGACGCACTCCACGAGCGCGACCCCGAGGCCCCGCCCCCGGTACTGCGGCAGGACGAACACGTCCCCGAGGTAGGCGAAGACGGCGCGGTCGCTCACGACGCGCGCGAAGCCGGCCTGCGCGCCGCCGGCGTCGTAGAGGCCGAACGGCAGCGAGTTCTCGATCGAGCGCTCGACG
Organism: uncultured Solirubrobacterales bacterium; assembly: GCA_963757125.1. Taxonomy (GTDB): domain Bacteria; phylum Actinomycetota; class Thermoleophilia; order Solirubrobacterales; family Solirubrobacteraceae; genus CAVVSD01. Next base: position 334,711 of record CAVWQP010000004.1, read on the forward strand.
ATCTCGACCGGCACCCCCTCCGACCAGTACGCCCCGCGCAGGAAGCCGGCGATGACGGGCAGGTCCAGGCGGGCGCGGTCGGTCGAGACCTCGAAGCCGTTCTCCAGCGTCCAGTCCATCGCGTCAGACGCCCGGGTGGCCGGCCCAGTAGTCGACGCCCGCGGACCGCGGCACGATGACATCGTCCTCTGGATTGCCCGTCCAGATCCCGACCTTGTCGCTGTCGGGGTACGTCGTGGCCGTCGGCACGACGACGGTCGACCACATGAGGATCCTCACCGGCGCGTCGGAGTCGTTGCGGATCTCATGCGCGCCCTCGGGCCCGATGGGGAAGAAGACGACGTCCAGCGGCTTCAACTCCGTCACGCCCTCCGGTGTCCGCAGCGACGGGCGCCCGTCCAGGACGAGGAGCCACTCCTCCTCGCCGTGCTCGTAGTGGTAGGGCGAGCCACCCTCGCCGGGTGCGATGACGTACAGCGACGCGCCGGTCTGACGCGCGCCGAGGTCCCTGCCGAACCGGAACATCTCCGCCCGGTATCCGGGCGGGTCCTCGGGGTCGGCCTTCGTCTCGGGGTCCGTCAGGTTCACTCGGCGCATGCCGCGAGGCTACGTCCCCAGGCCCGTCGCGATCTCCTGCAGGCGCGCCGGGTCGCCGGCCATGATCTCGCGCGCGTGGGCGGTCACCGCCTCGGCCGGCCAGTCCCACCACCTGGCGGCGAGGAGACGCTCGACGTCCGCGTCGTCGTAGCGGCGCCGCACGACGCGGGCGGGGTTGCCGGCGACGATCGCGTAGGGCGGGACGTCGGCGGTCACGACGCTCGCCGCCGCCACGATCGCGCCGTCGCCGATCGTCACGCCGGGGAGGACGAGCGCCTGGTACCCGAGCCAGACGTCGTTGCCGACGACGGTGTCGCCGCGGCTGGGCGCGCTCACGACGAGGTCCATGGTGTCCGCCCAGTCGCCGCCGAAGATGCCGAACGGGTACGTCGACGGGCCGAGGTCGGCGTGGTTGGCGCCGCCCATGACGAAGCGCACGCCCGCAGCGATCGCGCAGTACCGGCCGATGACGAGACGTTCGGGGCCGAACGCATACAGGACGGCGTCGGTCTCGAACTCGGTCGCGCGCTCCGGGTGGTCGTAGTACGTGAAGTCGCCGACCACGATCTTCGGGCTGCGCACGAGCGGCTTCAGGAAGACGACGCGGTCCTGGCCGGCGACGGGGTGCAGCGTGCCCGGGTCGGGGCTCATGCGACTGAGTATCCCGGGTAGGCCCGACCTTCAGATGTCCCACGACGACCTCACCTACGCGCTCCCGGTAGCGCAGGCGCTGGCCGAGACGGCGGTCGGCGTGACGCTCGCCGACGTCCGCGATCCCGAGCTGCCGCTCGTCTACGTCAACGAGGCGTTCACGCGACTCACCGGCTACACGAGCGACGAGGCGCTCGGCCGCAACTGCCGCTTCCTGCAGGGCCCCGAGACCGAGCGCGCCGCCGTGCAGCGCATCCGGGATGCCCTCGCCGGGATGCGCGAGACGCGCGTGACCCTGCTGAACTACCGGCGCGATGGCACGCCCTTCCACAACGAGCTGCTCATCGCCCCCGTCCACGACGACGACGGCGTGGTCACCCACGTCGTCGGGATGCAGCTCGACGTGACGCACACCGTGACGGAGGCCATGCGCCTGCGCGACGAGCGCGACGTGCTCCAGGCCGAGGTCGCCGAGCTCAAGGCCCTGCGCGACGTCCTCACCCCGAGGGAGATCCCCGCGGTCCCCGGATGGGAGATCTCGGCGCGCTACCTCGCGGCGAGCTCGCTGGCGGGCGACTTCCACCTCGTCGCGCCCGACGGCGATGGCACGACCATCGTGGCCATCGGGGACGCCATCGGCCACGGGGCGAACGCCGCGCAGCAGGCGTCCTTCGTGCGCGCGAGTCTCGCGACGTTCGCCGCCTACACCTCCGAGCCCGACCGGCTGCTGGGCCTCGCCAACGCCTCGCTCATCGAGCGCGTCGGGATGAGCGGGCGCTTCTCGACCTGCGCGTGCCTGGCCGTGCGGGCCGACGGCGGCGTGGACATCGCCCTCGCCGGGCACCCGGCGCCGCTGCGGCTCGACACCGGGGAGCCGGCCGAGGTCGAGCGCCGCGGCCCGCCGCTCGGCGTCGCGCTGGACATCCAGCCGTCCCGCACGAGCCTGACGCTCGCGCCGGGCGAGGGCCTGCTGCTCTACACCGACGGCATCACCGAGGCCCGCGTGTCGCCGGGCTCGCAGGAGCGGCTGGGCGAGGAGGGCCTGCGCGACGCGCTCGTCGCCGGCGCGGGCCGCGACACGACCGCGACAGTCGACGCGCTGCTGCAGGTCACGCCCGACATCGCGGCCGGCACGCCGTCCGACGACGTCTGCCTGGTCGCCCTCCGTCGATGCGCCTGACGGTCCTCGGCTCGGGCTCGCCGCGCCCGGACCCGCAGCGGTCGCAGCCCGCTGCGCTCCTGACGATCGGCGGCGAGCACGTGCTCGTCGACTGCGGCGACGGCACGATGCGTCGTCTCGTGGAGGCCGGGGTCGACGCCGCGTCGGTGACCCGGGTCGTCCTCACCCACCTGCACTGGGACCACGTCCTGGGCCTGCCCGCGTTCGCCTGGGGCTCGTGGGGCCTCGGGCGACGGCGGCTCGAGGTGTGGGGTCCGGCCGGCACCGCCGACCTGCTGCGCACGACGCTCCAGGCGCCGTTCGCCGAGCAGGCCGCCTGGGTCGCGACGCTGGGGTGGGATCCGGCGGGCTGGGACGACGTCGACGTCCACGAGGTCGGCGACGGCGCGACGGTCGACGTCGGCGGCGGGCGCCTGACGTTCGGCCGCGTCCACCACCCGCCCATCGAGGCCTACGGCGTGCGCGCCGAGCACGACGGCGCGGTCGTGACGATCTCCGGCGACACGACCGAGTGCGACGAGGTCGTCGCGCTCGCCCGCGACGCCGACCTGCTGCTCATGGACGCCTGCGCGCCCGCGCCCGACCATCCGCTCGCCGGCTTCCACGCGACGCCCGCCGACGCCGGGAGCGTGGCGGCCCGCGCACGCGCCGCGCGCCTGATCCTCACCCACCTGCTGCCGGAGGCGGACCCGGAGCACGTGGCCGGCCAGGCGTGCGGGCGCTTCGCCGGCGCGGTCGAGGTCGCGCACGACCTGGACGCCCACGACGTCCCGTAGCGTCCCGCCGATGGCGAGGAGGTCGGGCCCGCCGCCTGGCCGGCATCACCGCGGTGACGGGCCCCTCCAGCACCCGTGGCCGACACGGAGGCCGGGCAGGTCGTGTCCTGGGCGCTCGTCGAGGAGGGCGGGGACCCCGTCGTCCTCGGCGTCCGACTCGGCGTCGCCGACGGCCTCATCGGCGAGATCGAGACCCTCGCGTGCCGCCCTCGCCGTCGACCCGGAGCGCGGCCTCGTCGCGCCCGCGTTCCGCTTCGACCACCCGGGGCCGACCGAGGCCAACGGCTTCGAGTCGCGCTACGCCGAGCCCAACGGCATGGTGATCATGGAGATCTGGAAGGTCGATGCGGGCGAGATCGTCCACGTCGAGTCGATCCTCGACGTGTTCGAGTACGGCCGGCCGCTCGGCCGGGGCTAGGCGCCTGGCACGTCCGCGCGCGTCGCGAGGATGAGCCCGCGGTGCTCGGTCCGGGGATCGCCGTCGCCGATCGTCGGTCCCGCGCACACGAACAGCGTGCGGCCGTCCTCCCCGCCCAGCGCGACCGCGAACGCGGTGAGCCCCTCCCCCGCCGGGACGACGTCGGTCACCTCGCCGCCCTCGAGCACGCGCACCGCCGCGCCGCCCGCCATGTCGGCGACCCAGATCGCGCCCTCGGCGTCGAGGCAGATCCCGTCCGGCGTGACCGCCCCGCTCGCGATCGCCTCGGGGAACCCCGGCGCCGGCTCGGGAGCGAACGCCGCCCATGGGCGCGGCGGGCCGAGCGCGCCGTCGTCGCCGACGTCGAAGGCGGTGAGCCGCTGACCGAGCGTCTCGGCGACGACGAGCGGCCCGCCCGGCGTCATCACGAACCCGTTGGGGAAGTGCACGCCGTCCGCGACGCGCGTCGCCGTCCCGTCCGGGTCCACGCGGACGATGCCCGCGGTGCGGACGGGCGCGCCGTAGTCGTAGCCGAACTCGCCGATCCAGGCGCGGCCCGATCGGTCGACGACCATGTCGTTGCACGGGCCGCCCGTGAGCGCGGTCAGGTCCGCCACCTCGGTGAGCCCTTCGGGGTCGAGCCGCAGCAGCCGCCGGTCGAGCATGGACACGACGAGCATCCGCCCGTCGGTGTCGAACCCCAGCCCCGAGGGCTGGCCCTCGACCTCGCAGACCGTCGTGACGGACCCGTCGGGCTCCACCGCCTGCACCCGCAGCGCGTGGAAGTCGGAGAAGAGCAGCCGCCCGTCGCGCCACAGCGGGCCCTCGGGGAACATGAGGCCGCCGGCGACGTGCTCGAGGGTCATGTCGCGAGGAAGTCGAGCACGAGCGGCGCGACGACGTCCAGCCGCTCGACCTGCGGCACGTGCCCCGCCCCGGGCACGATCTCCACCCGCGCGTCCGCCAGCCGGTCGGCGAACTCCGCCGCGTAGACCGGCGAGACGAGCCGGTCGTGCTCGCCCCAGACCACGAGCGTCGGCGCCGTGACGCGGTGCAGGCGGCGGGCCAGCCCCTTGTCCGGGATCGGCCACACGAACTTGCCGGTCGCGCCCATCGCCCAGACCGCGTCGGCCATCGCGACCGCGAGCTCGTCCGTCGACTCGGGCATCGCGAGCGCCGCCTGCGCCGCGGGGCCGGCCGGGTCGTGGAACAGCACGGCGGGCAGCTCGTCCGGCGTCATCGTCATGTACTGCGCGACCGGCGCGTCGTCGCGCCACAGGCCGATCGGGTCGAGCAGGACGAGGCGCGAGATCGCGGTGCGGCGGTGCGCGGCGACCTCGCAGGCCACCATGCCGCCGAACGACGCCCCGACGAGCGGCACGCTGTCGAGCCCGAGGGCGTCGAGCAGCTCGTCGTAGATGAGCACGAGGTCCCACAGGGCGGGGACCTTGTGGATCGCGTCGCGCGCGGTCTCGCCGGTCCCCGGGTGGTCGGGTGCGTAGACCGTGTGGTGCTCGGCGAGCGCGTCGAGGAACGGGTCCCAGCCGGGGCCGGCGGCCGGGTGCAGGTACACGAGCGGCGGCCCGTCGCCGGCGACGCGGACCTTGGCCTCGAAGTCGCAGTGCCGCACCGGAACGGTCTCGACCCTGACCGTCATGCGCCCACCCGCCCTGGCGTTGTGTCGCTCGGCACACGCCGCCGACGGCGTAGCCGTCGTCGGCCACCACTTGCTCTCCCAGCCCTCGTCGTCCCAGAGCGTCTGGAGGTGCGGCAGGACGTCGGACGCCATGAGCCGGATGTTCTGCTCGGCGAGGTCGTGCGGCATCGAGCCGAACTGCATGATCGCCAGGAGGTGCCCCACGCCGAGGCGGCGCGCGATCGCCTCGAGCTGGTCGCGCACCGTCGCCGGGCTGCCGACGACCGCGAACCCGCGCTCGATCATGTCGCGCGCGCTGAGCGCCTTCAGGTCCGGCGGCGGCGAGGCGAGCATCGCCTTGAAGGCACCGAGCTGGCTCGGGTACTCCACGTAGCCCGGCGGCGTGAAGTAGGGCGGCGGGAAGTGCAGGAGCTTCTTGTAGAAGTACTCCAGGTGGCGGCCGTACAGGGCCTCGGCCTGCTCGTCGGTGTCGGCCACGGCGACGAGCTGCAGGAACGAGGCGCGGTACGGGTTGCGGTCCCGGCCGTGCGCGTCGGCGCGGGCCCAGAAGCCGTCCATGGCCGACTCCGCCGCGCCCGCGCCGAAGTAGCTCAGGAACGCGTACGGCCAGTCGCGCTCGTGGCACATGTCCCACGTCGACGAGCTGTGCGCCCCTGGGACGAGCAGCGGCGGGTGCGGCGTCTGCACCGGCCGCGGCCACAGGTTCACGCTGCGCAGCTGGTAGTGCTCGCCGTTCCATGCGAAGACCTCGGGATCGGTCCAGGCGCGCAGCATGAGCTCGATCCCCTCCCGCCAGCGCGCGCGCTGCACGATCGGCGGCACCCCGTAGCTCATCCCGGCGTCGGCGCCGATGCCCACCGGGACGCCGGCGATGAGCCGCCCGTCGCTCAGGCAGTCCAGGACCGCGTACTCCTCCGCGATCCGCGTCGGCGGCGACGTCGCCGCGAGCGTCGCGCCGAGCTGGACGAGCGCGACGTCCAGGCCGCGCTCGCGCGTGAGGCGGGCGAGGATCGACCCGAAGAGGTTCGGGTTGCACATGAAGCCGTAGGGGTTCTGGTGGTGCTCGTTCGTCCCCAGCCCGTCGAAGCCGAGCTCCGCGGCGAGCATGAGCTCGTCGATCGACTGGTTGAAGAAGTCGCCCGCCTTGCGGGCGTCGCCGAGCTCTGACCACGGGGCGTCGACCCACACCGACCGGTAGCGCGTCTCGACGTCGTCGGGCAGATCCCGGTACGGCATGAAGTGGAACGACGTGACCTTCACCCTGTCGCCTCCCATCCGGTCCGCATCCCGTAGGGCGCGAACTCCAGCACGGCCTCGATGTGCTCGATGACGCCCGCGCGGACCTTGAAGAGCTCCGCGATGAGGACGCTGTTCGGCACCTGGTGGTACGGCGGGAGCTCGACCTCGCCGACGCCCCGCATCTCGACCGTCCGGCTCCGCGCCGGGTGGTCGAAGACGACGATCATGAGCACGAGCCCGCGCGCCTCGTCGACGGCGACGATCCGCCGGTCGCGCACCGCCGCGATGTAGCCGAAGTAGCCCGTGTCGATCTGCTCGCGGACGCCGAGCGGGAACACGCTCGCGCTCGCGCCCTTCAGGTGCGAGACGTCCTCGACGCGCACGGTCTTCGTGCCGTTCTCGAAGCGGGTGCAGTCGTCGATCACCGGGATGATCGAGCCGTCGGCCCGCTCGAGCGCGTCGAAGTAGCGCTGCCCGGCGTCGATCAGCACGTCGCGCCCGCGGCGCTCGCCGGGCGCGAGCTCCTCGAACACGACCGACCGCGGCTCGCGCATGTTCGACGGGTCGTAGAGGCGCTCGTGCGGGCGCCGGACGACCGTCTCGACCTCGTGGATGCGCCCGTCGCGCACGAGGAGGCGGATGAAGACCACCGAGGGACGGTCGTGCTCGTCGATCACGCCGATCCAGCCGATCGACTCGCCGCCGTCGTCGGCCACGTAGGCGTAGTCGTGGTCCGGGACGCGCGACGCGGTGCCCCACAGCCCGTCGCCGAGGTCGAGCTCCTGCCCGTTCTCCGTCGTCCGGACGCCGGGCGCGACGGGGAGCCCCGCGGGATCGTTGCGCGCGAGCGCAGCGAGGTAGTCCGCCATGAGCCCGACGAGCTCGTCGCGCGTGCTCATGACGGCTTCGCGGTCGGGAGCGTGCCGAGGATGCCGCCGTCGACCGCCCAGCCGACGCCGTTGACGAGGCTCGCCGCGTCCGACGCGAGGAACGCGACGACCGCCGCGATCTCCTCCGCCTCCCCGAGCCGGCCCTGCGGGGAGACGCCCTCCGCCGCGCGCCGGGCGGCGGCGGCGTCGTCGAACCCGGACGTGACCTCCGCGAGCATCGGCGTGTCGATCATGCCTGGGAGGACCGCGTTGACCCGCACGCCCGCGGGCGCGACCTCCGACGCCGCCGAGCGCGTGAGGCCGAGCACCGCGTGCTTGGCCGCGTTGTAGGCGGGCGTGCCCGGGAGCCCCCGCTCGCTCGACAGCGACCCCGTGTTGATCACGGCTCCGGATCCCTGGGCGATCATGATCGGCAGCACGTGGCGCAGCCCGAGGAAGACGCCGCGGACGTTGATGGCCATGATCCGGTCGAACGCGTCCTCGTCGTACTCGGCCAGCGCGCCGACCGGGCCGATGATGCCGGCGTTGTTGAAGAGGACGTCGATCGTCCCGAACGCGTCCACGGCGTCGGCGACGTAGCCCCGCACGTCCGCCGACGAGGCGACGTCGGCCGTGCGGACACGGACCTCCGCGCCCGTCTCGGCGACCGCCTTCGCGGCCTCCTCCAGGCGCGCGGCATCGCGGTCGACGAGCATGACCCGGGCGCCCGCGCGACCCATCGCGACCCCGGTTGCGCAGCCGATCCCTCCGCCGCCGCCGGTGATCACGGCGGCCTTCCCCTCGAGCGTCATGCCACGACCGTACGGCGGGGCGGGCCCCGCGTCTGCCACCTCAGCGACGAGCGCTTGCACGCCCGCGCACAGCGCTGGGCGACATCCCGTAGGCGGCGTGGAAGAGCCGGCTGAAGTGCCCCGGGTTGCGAAGGCCCCAGCGGCTGGCGATCGCGAGCACCGTCTCGTGGGCGAGCCCGGGGTCCTCGAGGTCGCGGCGGCAGTGCTCGAGGCGCCGCATCCGGATCCACTCGGAGACCGTGACGCCCTCCGGCTCGAACAGGCGGTGCAGGTAGCGCGTGGAGATGAAGTGCGCGGCGGCGACCGTCGCCGGCCCGAGGCCCGGGTCGTGCAGGCGCAGCTCGATCGTGGCCTTCGCGTCGGCGAGCAGATCCCCGCGCGGGCCGGCGCCGCGCCGCGCGAAGAGCCCGCGGACGAGGTCGACGACGCCCTCGCCGAGGTCCGCGTCGTCCTCGGAGACGGTCCCGTCCAGCAGCCCGTCGCCGACCGAGCGCAGGAACGGCGCGACGAGGGCGGCGAGCCCGGCGCGGGCCGGGATGGCGGACGCCGTGCGGGCGCCGACGACGTCGACGTGCGGGCGCAGCAGGACCTTCGGCACCGCGAAGACGAGCATCTCGAACGCGTCCGGCGACGACACGCGGTAGGGCCGCGAGGAGTCCATGCAGACGAGGTCGCCGGGACCCAGCACCGCGTCGCGGTCCGCCTGGTGCAGCTCCTGCGTCCCGGCGAGCAGGAGCGACAGCTCGAACTGCTCGGGGTCGTCGGCGGCGATCGCGCGCCGGGTGCGCTGCACCCCGTGTCCGTCGGCGGCGATCCGCCGGACGCGGACCGGGCCGAGCTCGTGCTCCCACGCCCTGCCGCCGAAGGGCCGGTCCTCCGGCGCGCGGACGTCGAGCGAGAAGAACATGCGCGTCTGCGCCTCCGACCAGTACGCGAGGCGCTCGCGCGTGGTGACATCCGCGGTGTCGATGGTGACGGCCATGGGCGGCAACCCTCCTGCCGCCCATTGTGGCCGATGCCCGTGCCTACCGCTGGTTGATCCAGAGGTGGTCCACGACGCCGGCGTAGCCGTCCCACATCGGCCCGAGGTCGAAGAGGCCGTCGGCGTCCTCGAGCACGGCCTGCCACTCCGGCGACGCCATCGCCGTCATGTACGACGGGCGGTCCTGGAACCAGAACTCGGCGATGCCGTCGAACGCGAGGGGGAGCTCGGTCGTGAAGCCCTCGGGACCGATCGCCTCGACCGCGTGGTTCTGCGCGTGGCGCAGCAGGCCAGGGACCGCGTCGAGCAGCTCCCGGTGTCCGCCGATCCAGGCGCGGTGGGCATCGTCGCGGTCGGTACCCGGCCGGTAGGTCCCGATCCAGCCGACCTTGAAGAGCTCCTCCTCCGGCGTGTCGACGTGGGCCGTCACCGTCTCCTCGAGGCGGGCCGACCAGCCGCCGAGGATGTCGTCGACGTCGAACACCCGTGTGGCATCCACGTCCATCTCCTGCATCTCGGGCGACTCGATGCAGCGCCGGAAGCCGTCCATCCCGTCGAACCAGCACACGGAGAAGCCGTCGACGCCCAGCTTCCCGTCCAGCACCGAGTGCGGGCCGACGCGCTCGGTCAGGTGGTTCTGGAGGTACAGCGGCATCGCCGGCACGCGGCGCCCCATGCCGGCATGGTGGGTGCGCCAGTAGCGCTGGGCGCGCTCGCGGTCCAGCTCGGGCTGGTAGCGGCAGATCCAGACGACCTTGAGGAGCCCGTCGCGGTTCACGGGACCATCACGTGCTCGTCGACGACCGCGCCCACCATCGTGCTGGCGGAGAAGAAGTTCGGGGCGTCGGCGACCATCTCCGCCCACTCCGTGCTCTCCATCGCCCGCCGGAAGGCCGCCTCGTCGACGAACCAGCACTCCGAGTGCCCGTCGAACTCCGTGTTGCCGGGCTCGACCGCGGTCTCGCCGACCGGGCTGATCCAGTGGTTCTGGATGTAGCGGTGCATGCCGGGGACCTTCACGCCCGAGCGGCCCGTGGATCTCGCGCCAGTGCCGCACCGCCTCATCGCGGGGCATGCCCTCGTTGAACCTCACCAGCCAGATGACCTTGTACACGACCCTCCTCTTTCACCAGACGCTCCTGGAGGACCGCCCACCACTCTGCGGGGGCCTCAGCGACCGATCCGATGCCCTGCTGGGCGCCACGCCACGCGGGCGTCGCCAGCGCGCGGATCAGCGCCGTGCGGTCCTCGAACCAGTACTCAGCGCAGCCGTCGAAGCCCAGCGCGATCTCCGTGGTGCGTCCCGCGACGCCGATCGCGTCGCCGGCGACGTTGAGGACCGCGCCTGACAGCCCCGGTACGTCGCGCAGCAGCGCCTCCGTGCGCGAGACCCAGCGCTCACCGCCGCCGTCCCTGAACCGCACGATCGCCGCGAGCTTCGCGCCGCCGGCGGGCGGCGCGACGACGACGTGCTCGTCGACGAACGCGCTCATGCCCCAGAAGTAGGACGTGTCGAACAGGTTGTCGCTGTCGGCTCCGATCGCCGCCCACTGCGGCGACGCCATCGAGCGGACGTACGCGTCGTCGTCGGCGTACCAGCCCGAGGAGTAGCCGTCGAACGCCGGCCAGTGCGTCGACGGCGGGACGGCGGCGACCACGTGGCTCTGCGTGTACCGATCCAGGCCCGGCACGTCCGCGCCGAGCACGCCGTGCACGTCGCGCCAGTGGCCCCGGGCCGCCGCCTTCTCGAGACCGGCCCGGAACCGCGCGATCCAGATGACCTTGATCACTGTCTGATCGCCAGCGAGTTGACCGCGACGGCCACGATGATCACGAAGCCCTCGAACATGTCCTGGTAGTACGACGCGATGCTGAGCAGATCGAACCCGTTGGCGATCATCGCCAGCAGGAGGACGCCCAGCACGGTTCGCCAGACCGCGCCCATCCCGCCGAAGATGCTCGTGCCGCCGAGCGCGACCGCGGCGATGCTGGCGAGCACGAGGTTCGCGCCGCTGTCGTTGCCGCCGGAGGAGACCGTCGACGCATCGATGACGCCCGCCAGGCCCGCCGCCGCGCCGCTGATCACGAACGTGATCACGCGGATCCGGTCGACGCGCACGCCGGAGTTGCGTGCCGCCTCGGCGTTGCCGCCGATCGCGAACACGCGTCTGCCGAAGACCGTCCGCGTGAGCATGAGCTGCAGCACGATCGCGACGATCGCGAACACGATGATCGACCACGTGAGCCTGCCGAACCCGCCGGTGCCCAGTGTCCCGTACGACGTGTCGCTGACCGAGATCGGGAAGCCCTTCGTGATCGCAGCGCCGGCTCCGGAGAACACGAGACTGGTGGCCAGCGTCGCGAGGAACGAGCTGATCCCCAGCGTCGTCGACAGGAGACCGTTGAACCCGCCGAGCAGCAGCCCGACAGCGACCCCGCCCAGGAACCCGATCGGGACGCTGACGTGAACTGCGAGCCAGGCCGAGGCCACGCCGGCGAGGAAGTAGACCGCGCCGACGGAGAGGTCGAAGCCGGCTCCGATGATGACCACCGTCGCGGCGCAGGCGATGATGCCGACCGCCGCGTTCTGCCTGACGATGTTCAGGAGGTTGTCGACGGACAGGAACGACGGCGACGTGATCGACAGCACGATGAACAGGACGATGAAGACGACGATGATCCCGTAGTCGCGGACGTGCTCAGCCGTGAGCCGGCGGCCGCGCGGCGCCTCGGGTGCGATCGTCGCCCCGCCCCCGTCGACCCCAGGGTCGAGGTTCACTGCTGAGGACATGGTGCGCTCCCGCTCCGGGTGGTCGTGGTCATGGCGAGACCCCCGCCGGGGCCAAGCCGAACGCCGCCTCCATGACGGCGTCCATCGATGGGTCCGCGCCGAACTCGGCGACGATCGCGCCACGGCGCATCACGAGGACGCGGTGCGCGAGTCCCAGGACCTCCTCGAGGTCGGACGAGATGAGGATGATCCCGACGCCACGTGCCGCGAGCGACCCGATGAGGTTGTGGATCGCGTGCCGGGCCCCGACGTCGACTCCGCGAGTGGGCTCGTCGAGGATCAGGATCCGCGGCTCCTGGAACAGGCACTTGCCGAACAGGACCTTCTGCTGGTTGCCGCCCGACATCGTCTTGACCATCGCGTTGGGCGACTCGGGCTTCACGGCGAGGTCGGCGAGCAGGGTGCGGACGTCGTCTCGCTCGTTGCCCTTCCACAGCCAGCCGAACCGGGCGATCCGCCGCGACGATCCGAGGAAGGGCAAGGTCGTGTTGGCCGCGACCGGCTGGTCCAGCAGCAGCCCCTGCTCCTTGCGGCTCTCGGGCAGCATCGCCAGGCCGGCCGCGAAGGACCTGTGGGGCGCCCCGGCGCCCAGCTGCGTGCCGTCGATCGTGATCGTGCCTTCGTCGACGGGGTCGGCCCCGAAGATCGCGCGTGCGAGCTCTGAGCGGCCGCTGCCGACGAGCCCGGCCAGCCCGACGATCTCGCCCGCCGCGACGGTGAGCGACACGTCGCGCAGGAACCCGGCCCGGCTCAGGCCGTCGACCTCCAACAGGGGTGGCCCTGGTGGAGGTGGCTTGCGCTGCGGGTAGTCCGCCGATGCCGCATGGCCGAGCATCCCGTTGACGAGCGTCGCCTCGGTCTCGGCCGACGCCGGGCCCGTGCGGATGAGCCGCCCGTTGCGGAGGATGGCGATGTCGTCGGAGAGCGCCAGCACCTCCTCCAGAAAGTGCGACACGTAGATGATCGTCATCCCGCCCGCGCGGAGGTCCCGGATGAGCGCGTGCAGCCGCTGGGACTCGTCGCGGGTGAGCGACGACGTCGGCTCGTCCATGATGATCACGTTCGCCCCGCGGCAGAGCGCGCGCAGGATCTCGACCTTCTGCTGGTCGGCGATGCTGAGCGAGCGCACCCGGGCGTCGCCGGGGACCTCGAAACCGCTCGACGCGAGCAGCGCGTCGAAGCTGCTGCGCATCGAGCCCCGGTCGACGAACGAGCCGTGCCGCGGCTCGACGCCCAGGAAGACGTTCTCCATCACCGTCATGTCCGGCGCGAGCGCCAGCTCCTGGGCGATGAACGCAACACCCTGGTCGAGCGCCTCGCGAGGCGATCCGAACTGGACCGCCTCGCCGTCGAGGAGGATCCGACCGTCGGTGGGGCTGATCGCACCGGCGACCATCTTCCCGACCGTCGACTTCCCCGCGCCGTTCGCGCCGACGAGCGCGTGCACCGTCCCGGCGGCGATCGACAGGCTCACGCTGTCGACCGCCAGGACGTTGCCGAACCGCTTCGAGAGGCCTTGCAGCTCGACGCGGGGGTCCGTCGCGACCGTCATGGCTACCTCGGAGCCGCCTCGGACCACTCCGCCTGCAGCTCGGGGTGGTCCTCGGTCAGGACCTTCTTGTTCAGCGCGACGACCGTGCCTGGTGGCTCCTTCTGCAGGTCGTACGTCTTCGGGTAGGGCTTGCCTCGGACGGCCGCGGTCGCGAACTCGACCATCTTGCGCGCCTGCGTCTGCGGGTACAGGTTCACCGACGCGAACCACGTGCCGTCGCGGATGCCCGTGAAGCCCTCCCGCGTACCGCCGTAGCCGCTCAGGAAGATGTCCTTGCCCGGGGCCTTGCCGGCCTCCTTGATGGCCTGCACGGCGCCGGCGATCATCTGGTCGCCGTTGGCGTGCATGACGTTGACGTCCGGGTGGCTCTGCAGGTACGTCGTCATCGACTTGTAGCCGCCGGGACGCGCGTAGCCGCCATCCGGAGCGATGGAGACCTTGATGTTCGTGTCCTTGGCGAGCTCCGACTTGATCACCTGGAACTGCAAGGAGTCGGTGGGGAACTTCGCCGCTCCGGGCATGACACCGACGTTGCACGGCTTGCCGGGGCCCATGTGCGCGTCGCACGCGGCCTTGATGTTCGAGGCGAAGATCTTCGCCTGGAACGTCGTCTCGTAGCCGACGACGCTGTTGATCTGGGGAACGAGGGTCTGCAACGTGTTCGTCTGCTCGATCGGCCCCAGCGTCCCGCCGACGATCACCTTCAGCCCGGCGTCGCCGGCCTGCTTTGCGACCGGGAGGAGGCTGACGCCATCGACCGGCAGGATCGACACCGCGTCGAACTTCTTGGAGGTGATCGAGTTCTGCACCGCGGCGGCCTGGGCCTTGGCGTCGAACTTGCCGTCGACGAGCGTCACCTTCACGCCCAGCTTCTTGGCCTCCTCCTGCGCGCCCACCCACCACCACTGCGTGTAGTTGTTCTTGTTGTCGTAGCCCACCATGGCGATGCTGACCGGCTTCTCGCCCGATCCGCTCGACGAGGAACTGGCCGACGAGCCGGTGCTCGCGCTGCTCCCGCTGTCGCTGCTGCCGCACGCGGCGAGCGACGTCCCCAGCACCAGCACACCGGCGACCACGGGCAGCACCCGTCGCCCCCGCTCGCGGAGCGTGGTTTCCCTCATCGACATCCCCTCCTCCTCATCCCTGGCGCCCCGAGGGACTCCGCACAGGATCATTCAACGATCCGCACCCAGCGGACTGTCAGGCGACCGTATGCCGGGCGAACGCGCGCGTCTTGTCGCGACGCGAACACCACTTGCGCGCGTGCGCCCGGTGCGTGTCAGGCGGCGGGCTGCAGGTCCTTCACCACGACCTCCCGGAGCGCCGCGCCCCACATGCGGCTCTCGTCGAAGACGTTCGGGCTGTCGACGGACGCGGCCGCCCAGCCCGGCGTGGCGAGCGCCTCGAGGAACTGCGCCTCGTCGGCGAACCAGCACTCCGAGAAGCCCGAGAAGTCGAGCGGGTCGTCCGTCTCGCCCGTGCGGCCGATCGCCGACACCACGTGGTTCTGCACATAGCGGTCGATCGGGACGGTGTGGAACAGCGGACCGTGCGTGTTGATCCAGTGCGCGTCGGCGTCCTCGCGGCTCATGCCGTCGCGGAAGTTGACGACGTAGACGACCTTGTACGGGTTGGAGGCGCCCTCGATCTGCGTGACCTCGGTGATGTGGGCGCTCATCCCGGTGAACCAGGTGTCGTCGAAGACGTTGGCGCTGTCCTCACCGACGGCCTTCCACTCGGGCGAGAGCATCGCCGCCTCGAACGCCGCCTTGTCGGTGAACCAGGCGCACGAGTACCCGTCGAAGTACGTCGAGTCCTCGCTGTAGCCGCCGACGGCCGGCAGCGTCCCGGTCACGTGGCTCTGCACGTAGCGCTCGACGCCGGGGACCTTCGCGAACAGCGGCCCGTGGACCTCGGCCCAGTAGCGATCCGACTCGCTCTTGGGCTTGTTCGGGGTGTACCGCGCGAACCAGACGACCTTGTACATGGCGTTCTCTCCTCGCTGATCGTGCTCCGTGAGCCTATGTGCGCGGCCTTGCCTGCCCGCGCACGGCGATTGCGTCCGCGCGACGACCTCGTCAGGAGGTCGTCGCGGTGGACTGCTGGAAGTCGTCGTCCGTCCTCGCCCGCATCGACGCGTCCGGGAGCGGACGCCGGTAGGAGATGTCCTCGCGGTCCCAGGTCGCCTCCTCGTAGAGGCCGAGCAGGCTCTGCATGGTCGGGCGTCCCGCATGCCCGTCGCCGATCCACTCCGCGGTGACCACGCGCCGCGCGATGCGCCAGTCGCCCGCGCGCCGCTCGAAGCGATCGACGTACCTCCCGCCCATGAACTCCTGCCCCGAGCCGTCCTGCCGGCGCAGCACGATGAAGTAGTACGTGTCCGTGTGGGCGACGTCGCCGTCGATGTCGACGGTCGTGTTCGTGATGTAGTGCATGTGGCGGTCCCACCGCAGCCCGTGCTGCTCGTTCGCCCACTCCGCGACGTCGCGCGGGCCGCCCTCGAAGGTGCCGTGCGTGTCGAGCGCGTCCGGGTGGAACGCGGACATCACGAGCTCGACGTCGTGGCGGTCGATGCCGCGGGTGTAGCGCAGCAGGCACTCCTCGATCGCAGCGCGGTCGAGCACGCGCTGGATCTCAGGATCTCGGTCGGCGGTCATGGCCGGACGCTAGACGCGGGCCGTGCGCGCGTCTTGACCGCACGCGAACGCGCGTTGCTCGTTCGCGACGAGACGATCCGGTCCCTAACCGCCGGCGCGGAACTCGCTCGGCGTGCACCCGTAGAGGGCGCGGAAGGAGCGGCTGAAGTGCGCGGCGTTCGTGAGCCCCCAGCGGGTGGCGATCGTGAGGATCGTCTCGTCGGCGTGCGCCGGATCGCGCAGGTCGCGCCGGCAGCCCGCGAGCCGGCGCTCGCGGATCCAGTCGGTGACCGTCAGGCCGTCGGCCTTGAACAGCTTCTGCAGGTGCCGCGTCGACACGAAGTGCGCGGCGGCGATCGCGTCGGGGCGGAGATCCGGGTCGTCCAGGTGCTCCTCGATGTGGACCTTGATGCGCGCGAGCAGGTCGCCGGTCGACGGGCGGCGCGCGAGCTCCTCCCCGTCTGTGCAGAGCGCGCGGAGCAGGTACACGGCGCTCTCGCCGAGGTCGGTGTCGCCCTCGGCGACCGTGCCGTCGGCCAGCCCGCGCGCCAGCCGCGTGAGGAACGGCGCGACGAGCGTCTGCGCGATGTCGCCGCGCAGGGGTGTCGCGAGGCGCGAGACCGGGTCGTGGCCTCGGAGGCCGAGCAGCAGGCGCGAGCACTCGAGGACGACGAGGTCGTAGGGCGTGTCGGTCTCGATGGAGAACGGGTGCGACGTGTCGTACAGCACCATCTCGCCCGGGGACACCGGCGTCTGACGGTCGTGCTGGCTGAACACCGTGCGGCCCCGGAGCTGCAGCGAGAGGTGCACCGCCTCGGGGTCGTGCACCGCGATGTCCGACCATGTGCGCGACACGGACGTGGCCGCGCTGGTCACCCGCGAGACGGTGAGCGGGCCCATGAGGTACTGCCGCACCGTCCCGGTGAAGCCCAGTGCGTCGCGGCGCCGGAACGTGCACGGGAAGAACGCGCGGTCCGAGCTGTCGGTCCAGAAGTCGAAGCGCTCGTGCGGCGCCACGGTGTCGGTGTCGAACAGGGTCGGCACGCTCAGTCGCCCGGCCGGTGGTCGCGTGGCGAGCATCCGTAGGCCTCGCGGTACAGGCGGCTGAAGTGCGCGGCGTTGCGCATCCCCCAGCGCGCGGCGATCGTGCCGATGGTCTCGTGCGCGAGCGCCGGGTCGCCGAGCTCGCGGCGGCAGCGCGCGAGTCTGACCTCGCGGATCCATCCCGAGATGCTCACCCCGCGCGGCTCCCATAGGCGATGCAGCGATCGGACCGAGATGAAGTGCGCGGCGGCGATGCGCGCCGGCGTGAGATCCGGGTCCCCGAGATGGCGGTACACGTAGGTCGTCACCTGTGGGAGCAGCACGTCGGCGTGCAGGTACGTGCCCGTGCCCTCGTCCTGGCGCAGGAAGATCGAGCGGACGACATCGACGATCGTCTCCCCGAGGTTCGCTCCGCCCGCGGCCAGCGTGTCGTCCTCGATACGCGCCGCGAGATCGATGAGGAACGGCGCGACGAACCGCGAGGCGAAGGTCTGGTCGATGCGCTCGCCGGTCCGCGAGCACACGCGGCCCGCGAACTGACCCAGCAGCGCCATCGGGAACGATATGACCAGCATCTCGAAGTCGGTCTCGTTGCGGATGACGAATGGGCGCGAGCTCTGAAAGCCGAACAGCGTCCCGGTCGGCATCGCGCACGACCTGCCGTCCTGCTCCATCCGGCTGTGGCCGCGCAGCTCGAGCCCGAGGTGGAACGTCTCCGGGTCCGCGGCGTCGATGTTCCGCCGGGTCCGCAGCAGCCCCGACGGCCCCGCCATCACCCGGTGGACGTCGACCGGACCGAGCTCGCAGTTGTGGGCGAGACCGGAGAACGCCGAACCGCCGCCCCGCTCGAAGCTCATGGGGAAGTAGGCCTTCGAGGCCTCCTCGACCCACAGCTCGAAGCGCTCGGACGGCGCGACCTGCGACGTGTCGATGATCAGCGACATCTCTCGGTCCCCACGCCCCTCCGCGCGGCAACGTGCCAGTTCTACAGGAACCGCAGCACGACTGGGCGCAACATCGCAATCGCCGTGCGCTCCGCGTCAAGCCCGTCAGGGCGCCTCGGTCTAGCGTCGGCGCGGTCATCCGTGAGGGGAGAGCAGCATGGGCGAGATCAGCCGGACGGTCGACGGCGACACGCGGTGGGACGCGGAGGCAGACGTCGTCGTCGTGGGCGCGTCCGTGGCGGGGTTCAGCACGGCGGTGAACGCCGCGGAGCTCGGCGCGTCGACCATCCTGCTCGAGGCCGCCGAGCAGGTCGGTGGGACCGGGCGCAAGGCCGCCGCCTGGGCCTGGATCCCCAACAACCACCTGATGCAGGAGAAGGGCATCCCGGACTCGCGCGAGGACGCCATGGCCTACCTCGCGCGCTTCGCACGGCCCGCCCTGTACCAGCCGGGGCACCCGACGCTCGGCCTTCCGGCCTGGGAGCACGAGCTGCTGGAGGCGTTCGTCGACAACGGCCCGGACGCGATGAGGACGCTGGTCGACATCGGCGCGCTGTCGGTGATGCACGCCGACGACTACCCGAACTACTACAGCCACCACGAGATCGACAAGGTGCCGTTCGGCCGCGTCGTCATCCCGCAGCTCCCCGACGGGGAGCCGGGCGACGGGATCGAGTTCACCCGCCGCATGGAGATCGCCGCCCGTGAGCGGGGCGTCGACATCCGCACGGGCCACCCCGTCGAGGGCGTGCTGACCAACGACGCGGGCGAGGTCGTCGGCGTCACCGCCGGTGGGGGACACCGCATCCGCGCCCGCCGCGGCGTCGTCTTCTGCACCGGCGGCTTCAGCCACAACGACACCCTGCGCGACCAGTACCTGTCAGGGCTGCTCGTCCCCGGCTGCTCGGTGCCCACCAACCAGGGCGTGCTCGTCGAGGTGTCCAAGCGCCTCGGCGCCCCGCTGATCCACATGAACGCCGCCTTCATGTCGCCGATCCAGCTCGAGTGGGTGCTGCGCGACGACCCGGAGATCGTGGGCCTGTTCCAGACCCCTGGCGACAGCATGATCATCGTCAACAAGTACGGCCGGCGGATCGGCAACGAGAAGACCTCCTACAACGACCGCACGATCCCGCACCTGATCTTCGACGTCGAGCGCGCGGAGTACGGGAACCTCCTGTCCTTCGCGCTGTGGGACGAGCGCACGAACACGACCTGGGCCGGCGCGCCCTACGGCTTCGTCCCGGCCGCCGACGGGGACCGGTCGTTCGTCGTGCAGGGCGACACGCTCGAGGAGCTCGCGAACGCGCTGGACGCCCGCCTGGAGGGGCTGGGGTCCGCCAACCACGGCATCCGCCTGGATCCTGGCTTCCGTGCCGGGCTGGCCGATCAGATCGCGCGGTTCAACGCGATGGCGGTCGCCGGCGTGGACGAGGACTTCCGCCGCGGCGACGCGGCGATCGACGGGTTCTTCCACGGCGAGGCGATCGACAACCCGTACCCGAACAAGACGATGCACCCGATCTCCGACGACGGCCCCTACTACGCGTCCATCATCGCCCCGAGCGCGATCGAGACGAAGGGCGGACCGCGCGCGACACCCGGCGGCGAGATCCTGGGCGCCGACGACGAGCCCATCCCCGGGCTGTACGGGGTCGGCAACTGCGTCGCCTCGGCGACCGGGCAGGCCTACCTCTCGGGCGGGATCACGTTCGGGCCCTACATCACGTTCGGCCTGCTGGCCGCGCGCGCGGTAGCGGCGGCGCCTGTGAAGGAGGTCCGGGCCACCGAGCTCGCGTGACAGCATTCATCGGGCGCATCGGGATCACCCCCAGGGGTAAAATGGCCGGGTCGGATCGGTGTGTCCCGCCGATCGGTACTCATCATCACGAGGACGGCCCGGCACCTACCGAGGGTGCGCGCGTCGCCTCAGGTTCATGCAAGCCGAGCCCGAGGAACGAACCGATGGGACACGACGAACGGGCGGTGCGACTTCTCGATGTCGCACCGCAGCTCGCAGATCATCTCTCCGAGAGCCAGGTCGACGCCGCCCGCAGCGCGATCCTCGCCGAGGCGATCGAGGTCGGTCGCGGGTCGTGGGACCGCGACTCGATCGCCCGCCGCCCGAACCACCCGTTCGGCGCGATCGTCGTCTCCGGCCTGCTGGCCCGGACCGTCGACATCGGCGGCTATCCCGGGCTCGACGTGGCCGGCCCCGGCGACGTCGTCGGGCTGGGCGATCTGCGCCACAACACGCTGCCGTGCGGCGAGTCCTGGATCGCGACCGTGCCGACGCGGATCGCGGTGCTCGACGACCGGTTCCTGCTCGCCGCCCGCCGCTGGCCGCGCCTGGTCTCGGCGCTGTTCGAGCTGCTCGGCGAGCAGCGCGACCGTCTGATGATGCAGCTCGTGATCGCGGAGCAGCCGCGGGTCGAGGACCGCCTCCTCATGCTGTTCTGGCAGCTCGCCGACCGCTTCGGCCGGGTGACGCCCGACGGCATCACGATCCAGCTCGCCCTCACGCACGAGGCGCTCGGGCGGCTCATCGGCGCGCGGCGGCCGACCGTGACGCTCGCGCTGCGGATGCTGGGCGAGCGCGGAGCGATCGAGCGCAGGGCGGACCGCAGCTGGCTCGTCAAGGAGCTCCCGCAGGACACCGCCGTCACCGCAGCCGTCCTGTCCGACGGCACCCAGCCGCGGCCGCTGGAGCCCGAGCCGGTCAGCTCGCCGTCGTGATCTCCAGCAGGTAGGCGACCACGAGGTCCTGGTCGCCGACCGTCAGCCCGTACGCGTCGGAGTGCGAGGCGACGTGCTTGATCTGGCCGCCCGAGCCCTCGACGACGCTGTCGAGCGGCACGACCGCGTAGTCGACGACGCGCACCGTGTAGCCGAGGTGCTCGAGCCGCTGGACCGTGCGCTGCTCGCCGACGATCGACAGCTGCACGACGTAGGCGACACCGTCCGGGTCGAGCGCCTCGGGCAGCAGCCCGATGAGGTGGTCGAGCAGGTTGCGGCCCCAGAAGTCGACCTGGCGATGGCTCGTGTCCTGCGTGACCGGATCGGCGGGCTTCTGGTCGAGGCTCGCGACGATGAGGTCGTAGCGCTCCTCCGGCACCCACGGATAGAGGTCCAGCGCGGTCGCGGTGACGCGATCGGCGACGCCGTTGCGGAACGCGTTGGTCAGCGTGTTGGCGACCGCGGCGGCCTGGATGTCGACCGCGTGCACGTGCGTCGCGCCGTTGCGCGCGAGCTGCACGGCGAGCAGGCCCGTGCCGGAGCCGACGTCGAGGCAGCGCTGGTGCGAGCCGAGGCCCTCGCGGTAGAGGTGGCGCCAGAGCAGGAACGAGCCGGGGTTCGGCCGGGCGACCTCCGGATCGACGACGAGATCGGGGACGTCGAGCGGGAAGACGCCGCGCCCGCGGTTGTCGCGGAAGCGCAGGCGGTCGCCGACCTCGCCCTCGCCGAGGTCGCCGGGGACCGGCGGGTGCGCGCTGCCGGGCTTCGTGTCGGCCAGCGCCGCACGGGCCGCCGCGACGTGCTCGACGCCGACCCCGCAGCAGCCGCCCACGATCTGCGCGCCCTCCTCGCGCCACTGCAGCGCGAGCTCGGCGTACTCCGCGCCGCCGATCGCCGTCTCCGACCGCCACCCGTGCGCCGACAGGTAGCCGAGGTTCGGGTAGACGCCGAGCGGCAGGTCCGTGAAGTCGCGCAGCCATGACACCATGCCCGGAACGTGGTCAGGCGGCATGCAGTTGATGAGCAGCGCACCGATGCCCTGCTGCTCGAAGCGGCGCGCGGCGCGGCCGAACGCGTCCCCCTCCGGCCCGCCCCAGTGCTCGCCGTAGATCCCGCACACCCCGCGCCGGCAGCGGCGGAAGCTCATCCACACCGGGATGCCGGTCTCCAGCAGGCGTGCGACGGTGTCGTAGGTCGAGTCGCGCACGAGCGAGAGCGTCTCGAGCAGGATGATGTCCGGCGGATCGGTCTCCCACGCGCGGCCGAGCAGGCGGACCGTCTCGGCGCCGTCGGGCACGTCCAGGTCCCCGTTGAGGCTGAAGGCCACCGCGACCTCGCCGTCGCGGCCCGCCTCGCCGATCCCCTCGCGCGCGAGGCGCACGCCCTGACGCGCCACGTCCATCCAGTGCACGGGGCGGCGCGAGCCCCAGATCCGCGGGCCGCCATCGCGCAGCGCCGTCGGCAGCCCCCACGTGTCCGTCGAGACGATGTCGCACCCGGCCTCCGCGTAGCGGCGGTGCACCGAGCGCACGTCGTCGGGCGTGTCGAGGATGGCGCTCAGACCCCAGAGATGCTCCTCGCGCTCCGGACGATCGCCGGCGACCTCGATGAGCTCGGTGCCGGTCGCGCCGTCCAGCACCACGCACCGGTCGCGCGCGATGAGGTCCATGATCCGGGCATGGGGATCGCCCGGGAGCTCACCCGGCCCCCCGGACCCTGCGATGACGGAACGTGACGACAAACCGATGCTTCCTTCCCCGACTGACGTGTTCGACCCACGGATGAGCGTATCCGCCGTCGACGCACTGGCCGCGCTGCACCGCGCGGAGCTGGCGCTCGTCGGGCTGGAGTCCGAGCGGCGCATCCAGGCGCTCGACCGCGTGCGCGACGGCATCCAGCGCCTCGGCGAGGTCGGAACGCCGGAGGGCTTCCTGCAGGGGGCGGCGGACGAGCTCGGCGCGAGCTCGGACTTCGACCGCGTCGTCATCAGCGAGGTCCGCGACGGCGAGCTGCGGCCGAACGCCGTGTGGGTGCGCGACGAGGCCGAGCCGGGAACGACCGCGGCCGGTCTCGAGGGCGTCGCGATCCCGCTCGCCTACCCGCTCGTCGAGGCGGAGGTCGCCGGGCGCCAGACCCCCGCGATCGTCGACGTCGAGGCGGGCGCGCGCCGCACGCCGCGCGAGCTGCGCGAGGCGCTCGGCTGGACCTCGTACGTCGTCGTCGCGCTCCCGCTTGTCGGGCGCCACGGCCGGGATGCTGCACGCCGATGCGGGCCGGCCGCTGGACGAGGTCGACCTGCAGGTCGCGTCGCTCTACGCCGACGGGCTGACGCGGGCGTTCGAGCGCGCCGCCCTGCACCGCACGCTCCAGCACCACCGCCAGGAGCTGCGCGGCGC
Source organism: uncultured Solirubrobacterales bacterium (assembly GCA_963757125.1). GTDB lineage: Bacteria > Actinomycetota > Thermoleophilia > Solirubrobacterales > Solirubrobacteraceae > CAVVSD01. The sequence continues at coordinate 357,991 of CAVWQP010000004.1, forward strand.
GGTGTCCTGGATGAGCGAGCGCCTCGCACATGATGCTGCCCCCACCCACCCCGGCCGCCCGGCGCGAGCGCCCGAGGGCGGCGACGCCGAGCCCGCGCTCGGCGATCTGACCGCGCGCGAGGGCGAGGTCATCGGCCTGCTCGCGCGGGGCATGACGAACATGGCGATCGCGCGGGCCCTCGTCATCAGCGAGGGCACCGTCAAGTACCACGTGAAGAACATCCTGCGCAAGCTCCAGGCGACGAGCCGCGCGGACGCCGTCGCCAAGTACCTGCGGGGGCCCTCGTGACCTCGCTCGACGAGGTGCGCGCGCGCATCGCGGAGGTCTCGGCACGGCTCGTCGAGGACGGCGAGGGCGAGCACGTCGCCGCCGCGCAGGCCGCGCAGGATGCGGAGCTGGCCCGCATCGAGCAGCGCACCGCGGCCGTCGACCGCGTGCTCGGCGCCGTCGCGAGCCTGCGGACGATCACCGCGCCGGCAGCGCTGCTGAGCGCGGCGCCCGAGGCGCTCTGCGCCGGATCGCGTCTGGACCGCGCCGTCCTGAGCCTCGTGCGCGACGGCGTCATGCAGGCCGAGTCCGTGTACGTGCGCGACGACCCGCAGACGGCCGACGCGCTCCTGGCCGCCCTGCGCGAGCACCCGGTGCGCCTCGAGCACCCGCTCGTGGAGACGGAGGCGCTGCGCCGGCGGCGCGCGACGCACGTGACCGGCGTGGCGGGCGACGCGCGGGTCGACCGCGCGACCGCGGACATCATGGGCTGGTCGGAGTACGTCGTGGCGCCGGTCGCGGTGCGCTCGACCGTGGTGGCCGTGCTGCACGCGGACGTCGCGGGCGACCCGCTGGATGCGCGCGACGCCGGCATCCTCTGGACGTTCGCCACCGGCCTGGCGCAGGCCTACGAGAGCGCCAGCCTGCGTCGCACGCTGCGCCACGAGCGCCGCCAGATGCGACGGCTCCTGGGCTGGATCGACGCCCGGTCCAGCGAGCTGGCCGACGCCACGGTGCAGCTGGTCCCGCGCGAGCGGACCGACTCGCTCCCCCAGCCGGAGGAGCTCGACGGTGTCGAGCTGCGCACGGATCGCGACCGCAACGGCAGCGCGGTCCTCGACGCCGTCCTGACGCGCCGCGAGATCGAGATCCTGCGACTGCTGGCCGACGGCCTCACGAACCGGGCGATCGCCGCCGAGCTCGTGATCTCAGGTGGAACCGTGAAGTTCCACGTCAACAGCATCCTCCGCAAGCTGCACGTGGCGAACCGCGCCGAGGCCGTCGCGCGCTACTACGCGCTCCAGGACTCGCGGCGCTAGGCGCGGCCCGCCGACGTGCGGAGGCTCAGACGGAGACCTCCAGCGAGAACTGCGTGAGCGCCTGGATCTCGGCCACGCGCTCGTTGACCTCGTCGATGGTGAGGCGGGCGACGCGGTCCGTGCCCAGCTCCTCGACGTTGTAGGACGCGATCGCGGTGCCGTAGGCCATGGCCAGGCGCAGCGCCTCGTCGGTCGGCGAGCCCGCCGTGTTCTGGGCCAGCCAGCCGACGAACCCGCCGGCGAAGCTGTCGCCTGCGCCCGTCGGGTCGACGACCGTCTCCAGCGGATACGCCGGCAGCGCGAAGAACCCGGTCGGTGTGACCAGCGCCGCCCCGTACTCGCCCTGCTTGGCGACGACGACCGACGGGCCCCACGTCAGGACCTCACGAGCGGCCGACACGAGGTTCGGCTTCTCCGTGAGCTGGCGCAGCTCGGCGTCGTTGAGGATCACGCAGTCCACGCGCTCGATGACCTTCACGAGGTCGTCGCGGGCGATGTCGATCCACAGGTTCATGGAGTCCATCGCCGTGAAGCGCGGACCGTCGCACGCCTCGAGCACGTCGAGCTGCAGCTGCGGCTGGATGTTCGCCAGGAAGAGGACGTCGGACGCGCGCGCGGCCTCCGAGAGCTTCGGCTGGAAGGTCTCGAAGACGTTGAGCTGCGTGTCGATGGTCTCCCGGGAGTTCAGGTCCCAGCCGTACTCGCCCTCCCAGAAGAAGGTCTTGCCGCCCGCGACGCGCTCGACGTCGTCCGTGCTCGTGCCGCGGGTGGCGAGGATCGCGAGATCCTCGTCCGTGAAGTCGTCGCCGACGGGCCCGACGGGCCGCACCTGGTCGAAGAACGACGCGGCCAACGCGAAGTGCGTGGCCGCGCCGCCGAGCATGCGCTCGCGGGCTCCGAAGGGCGTCCTGACGGTGTCGTAGGCGATCGAGCCGACGACCGTGAGGCTCATGCCGTGACGGCCTCCGACAGACCGGCCGCCGAGCGCAGTGCGTCGGCCTTGTTGGTCTGCTCCCACGTGAAGTCCGGGTCGTCGCGGCCGAAGTGGCCGTAGGCGGCGGTCTTCTGGTAGATGGGCCGGTGGAGGTTGAGCTCCTCGCGGAAGGCGCCGGGGCGCAGGTCGAAGTGCTCGTCGACGAGCTGGGCGATCTTGCCGCGGCCGATCTTCTCGGTGCCGAAGGTCTCGACCATGACGCTGACCGGGTGCGCGACGCCGATCGCGTAGGCGACCTGCACCTCGCAGCGGTCGGCCAGGCCGGCGGCCACGATGTTCTTGGCCACCCAGCGCGCGGCGTACGCGGCGGAGCGGTCGACCTTGGACGGGTCCTTGCCGGAGAAGGCGCCGCCGCCGTGGCGGGCGAAGCCGCCGTAGGTGTCGACGATGATCTTGCGGCCGGTCAGGCCCGCGTCGCCGACGGGGCCGCCGATGACGAAGCGGCCGGTCGGGTTGACCAGGAAGTCGGCCTTGAGCGTGTTCGCGTCGTAGAGGTCGGCCGGGATGACCGGGACGACGACCTGCTCCCAGAGGTCGGCCGTGATCTGCTCGCGCGTGGCCTCCTCGGCGTGCTGCGTGGAGATCAGCAGCTTCTCGACGGCGACCGGGCGGCCGTCGACGTAGCGGACCGAGACCTGCGTCTTGCCGTCGGGGCGCAGGTACGCGAGCGAGCCGTCCTTGCGGACCGCGGCGAGGCGCTCGGCCAGGCGGTGGGCGAGGCTGATCGGGGCGGGCATCAGCTCGGGCGTCTCGTTGGACGCGTAGCCGAACATCATCCCCTGGTCGCCGGCGCCGGCGACCGCGGCCGCCTCGTCGTCGCTGCCCTCACGAGCCTCCAGCGCGGCGTCGACGCCCTGCGCGATGTCCGAGGACTGCTTGTCCAGCGCGTTGAGGACCGCGGCGGAGTCGGCGCTGAAGCCGAGGTTGCCGTCGACGTAGCCGATCTTGCGGATCGTCTCGCGGGCGACCTCCTGCGGATCGAAGTCGGCGGTCGTGGAGATCTCGCCCGAGATCACGACGAGGCCCGTGTTCACGAGCGTCTCGCAGGCGACGCGGCCGTACGGATCCTGCGCCAGCACGGCGTCCAGCACGCCGTCCGAGATCTGGTCGGAGACCTTGTCCGGATGGCCCTCCGTCACGGACTCGGACGTGAAGAGATACTCGTTGTCGGCAAACCCACTCATGCGTCTACTCCTCCTCCACCCTTGGGGCGGTCCTGGTTGACACAAGCGTGGGGAGCCTTGGCCGCGGGTGCCACGCCCGCATGGCTGGTTCTTCCTGGACCTTCGGACAGGGAGGGGCCTGCCTACTGTCCGAAGGGTCAGGCAATGCCTGCCATTCGCCTGTCGCGGTTCACGCGTCCGGGGTCGACCATCCCCCGGGCAACCTTGGGGAAGGGACGGGAGAGAATTGGTCATCCAGCTGAAGCTCATCGGTCGCGCCGATCCTGCTGACATCGGGACGCTGCTGCCGGCGTTGACCGAGGCGGCGACGCGCTGCGACGTCGACCACACGCGCCTCGCCGCGACGCTCGAGTGGGTGCAGTACCGCAAGAACTTCCGGGCCCCGGTCATGGTGCGCCCGTTCCAGTCCACGCGCCCAGGAGTCCAACGGTCACGAGGGTCCGCTCGCCGAGATCGCGATCGACGCGCGCCGCGCGAAGGACATGCCGAGCGCTCCGAGCTCGTCGACCTACATCGTCGACCGCCTGGCCAAGGCGCTGGGCATCATCCCCGACGTCCACGAGTGCATGCACCTCGAGAGCTGGGTGCGCCCGCCAAGAGCGTCATGTGGTCGTTCAACCGCGCGTACTGGCGTCATCTCGCGTCCTGGGACGAGACGTTCCAGAAGGACTACGCCGCGGCCCTGCCCGGTGGTGTCTCCGACGGCACGAACCCCGAGTTCTGGGGTTCGCAGCTCACGGCGTTCCTCGACTCGCTCGACCGCCTCGACGCGTGGTCGGAGCTGCCGGACGAGATCCACGTCCTCGAGCTCGGCGTCGGCGACGGCGAGCAGGCGCTGGTGTGGCTCGACACCTTCGACGCCGCTCTGTCAGGAGCGCGGCCGCGACTACCTCGGCCGCGTGCGCTACCTCATGGCCGACTACTCCCCGCACGTGCTCGCGCGTGCCGGCGAGCGCGTCGCGGCCTACGCGGAGCAGGTCGAGGCCATCGAGCTCGACTTCCGCAACCCGATGCACGGCCTCGAGCACCTGCAGCAGAAGGTGCTCTTCGCGCACACCTGCAACCTCTACGACAACCTCCCGACCGACGAGATCATGCGCGTCGGCGACGCCGCCTACGAGCCGCTCGTCCGGGCGAGCATCACGCCCGACGAGGTCGAGGAGCTGTCGGCGAAGCACGCGATCCCCGCCGAGGAGATCGTCGGCAACATCCAGGACATCATCCGCAACGGGCCGGGCTCGCTGCGGGACCCGGGCAAGGCCGTGCACTTCTGGGCCGACGTCTGGGACGCCGATCCACCTCGAGGAGATCTACGTCGAGATCTCGTCGCCGTCGTCGCTGCGCCTCGCGCCGACCGCGGAGGCCCACCTCGACACGCTGCTGCACGACATGCCCGACTGGACGCGCGTGCACCGCTCGACCGTCGCGGTGGAGAGCTTCGCGCAGACGCTGATGCTCCTGCACCACGAGGGCGTGATCGTCGCGCAGGACCTCTTCATCCGCGAGCTCAACCAGTACGGCCTGTACCGAGGTCCGGGCAAGCTCGAGGGCTCGATCGTCAACTGGCTCAACGGCCCGATCTTCCAGATCGTCGGCGACCGCCTCGGCTTCAAGGTCGACGTGGAGCCCTTCGCGTACCGCGAGGGGTCGAACACGGCGGTCCTCACGGCGCGCCACCGCGACACGCACCGCATCGCACTCGGCACCGAGACCACGACCGAGGACGCCGGCCTTGCCCCGGCAGCCGCATAGCGACGACGGGCGGCCGTCGCTTCGTCACCTCCTGTCGGAGACCGACCGCTTCATCACGGCGGCGGAGCTCGTCACCAGCCGCGGGCTGATCACCGAGACGCGCGCCCGGCGCGCCCTCGAGATCGCCCGCGAGCTGGTCGCGGACCCGCGCATCGACGTCCTCTCGATCACCGACAACCCGGCCGGCGACGCGATGCTGTCGGCCGACACGATGGGGACCGACCTCATCTCCCGCGGGCAGGAGGTGATCATCCACCTCGCCTGCAAGGACTGGAACCGCAACGCGCATCCAGAGCCGCGCGTGGAAGCTGTCCTCCGAGGGCTTCCACAACATCCTCGCGCTGTCCGGCGACGCGCCGATCCGCGGCTGGTCCGGCGTCGCGGCGCCCGTCTTCGACATCGACTCCGTCGGGCTCCTGCGCATGTACAGCGACATGAACGAGGGGACGGTCATCCACGGGCGCACGGAGACGGAGATCGAGCGCACGCACTTCTTCCTCGGCGCGGTCACGACGAACCACAAGCGCAACGAGAACGAGGTCATGCCGCAGCTGCTGAAGCTGCGCAAGAAGGTCTCCAACGGCGCGCGGTTCATCGTCAACCAGATCGGCTACAACGCCCGCAAGGACCACGAGCTGCTGCAGTGGGTGCGCCAGGAGAGGCTGCCGATCAGCCTGCTGGCCAACGTGTTCGTCCTGTCGCGGGCGTCGGCGCGCGTCTTCAACACCGGGCGGGTCCCCGGGGTGACGATCTCGCCCGAGCTGCTCGCCGAGGTGGAGCGCAACGCCGCGTCGCCCGACAAGGGGCGGGCCTGGGCGCTGGACCTCGCGGCGCGCCAGGTGGCGATCGCGCGCGGCATGGGCTTCCGCGGCGCGTACCTCGGCGGCCACCTCAAGACGGAGGACTACGCGACCATCCTCGAGGCGGCCGACGGCTACGAGTCCCGACTGGGCGTCCCTCGCCCGCGAGGTGCAGTTCGACCTCGAGGGCGAGTGGTACCTCTACGAGCGCGACCCGGACACAGGCCTGTCGGCGCCGGAGCTGAACCGCGAGTACGCGAAGTCCCTGCGCAAGCGGCGCCGGGGCCGCGGCGCGCCGGTCCGCTACAAGGTCAGCCGCCTCGTCCACCACCTCGCCTTCGAGGACGACGCCCCGCTCGCCGGCCCCGGCAGGGCGCTCTACGAGCGCGCCGAGCGGGCGCCGCGGATCGTCGGCAAGACGCTGCACATGGCCGAGCAGGCCGCGAAGGTCCCGATGTTCGAGTGCCGCGACTGCGGGGACTGCTCGCTGCCCGACATCGCCTACCTCTGCCCCGAGTCGCAGTGCGCGAAGAACCAGCGCAACGGCCCGTGCGGCGGCACCCGCGAGGACAGCCTCTGCGAGGTCGGCGAGAAGACCTGCATCTGGGCCCTCGCCTACGATCGCCTCAAGGCGTACGGGGAGGAATCGACGATGCTCGAGGGGCCACCGGTGATCAAGGACAACGCGCTGGCGCACACCAGCGCGTGGGCCAACACGTTCCTCGGGCGCGACCACCACGCCAAGCGCGAGTGCTGAGGCTCGACGGCAAGGTCGCGCTCGTGACCGGGTGCGGCACGGCCGAGCCGGGCTGGGGCAACGGGAAGACGATCTCCGTCCTGTTCGCCCGGCAGGGGGCGACCATCGCGGGCGTCGACCGCGACCTCGACGCGGCCGCCGAGACCCAGCGGATCATCCGCGACGAGGGCGGCGCCTGCGAGGTCGACACCTGCGACGTCACCGACGCCGAGCAGGTCGCCGCGTACGTCGCGCGCGTCATGGAGCGCTTCGGTCGCATCGACGTCCTGGTCAACAACGTCGGGCGCTCCGCGCCGGGCGGCCCGGTCGAGCTGGACCCGCAGGCGTGGGAGGACCAGATGGCGGTCAACCTGCGCAGCGCGTACCTGCTGTGCCACGAGGTGCTGCCGGTCATGGAGCGCGCGGGCGGCGGGGCGGTCGTGAGCGTCGCGTCGGTCGCGGGGCTGCGCTACATCGGCAAGCCGCAGGTCGGCTACGCCGCGGCCAAGGCGGCGCTGCTGCAGTTCACCCGCACGACCGGCGTCATCTACGCGAGCCGCGGCGTGCGCCTGAACTGCGTCGTCCCCGGCCTCATCCACACGCCCCTCGTGGACCGGCTCGCCGACCTGTACGCCGACGGCGACCGCGAGGGCTACGCCGCCCACCGCCACGCGCAGGTGCCGATGGGCCGGATGGGCGATGCGTGGGACGTCGCGCACGCGGCGCTGTTCCTGGCCTCCGACGAGGCGCGCTACATCACCGCGACGGAGCTCGTCGTGGACGGCGGGCTGGTCGCGACGACCCCGTGAGCGGCGGAGGTCAGGGGATCTCGATCTCCCTGACCTCGATCGGCGTGGTGCGCTCGGCCACGTAGTGCGGCAGGAGCGCCAGCGCGGCGTCGTGGTCCTCGGCGCGGACGAACCACCAGACGGCATGGCCGCCCGACAGGCAGGTCGACGGGACCGGGTGGCGGCGCAGCGGGCTGTCGAAGCCGAGCCACGCGGCGAACGTCACCGCGCAGTCGCGCGGCTCGTGCTCGTGGTGCAGCAGGAAGGCGGGCATGCCGCACAGCCTGCGCGCGCGGGCGCCGCGGTTCATCGGGGAGACCCCCTGGTCCGGAGTAGGGTCGCGTCGAGGTGTCCATCGACTCCAGCACCCGGCCGACCGTCGGGCGCGACGACGAGCTCGCACAGCTCGAGACGGCGCTCGACGCGCTGGACGGGGAGGCTCGGCCTGCGTCGCCCTGGAGGGCGAGGCGGGGATCGGCAAGACGCGCCTGCTCGCCGAGTTGCGCAGCCGCGCGGAGGACCGCGGCTGCCTGGTCCTCTCGGGCTCGGCGGCGGAGTTCGAGCGCGAGCTGCCGTTCAGCGTCTGGACCGACGCGCTCGACGCGTACGTCGCCTCGCAGGATCTCGGCCTGGACGGCGACCGCGACGCCGAGCTGCTCGGGGAGCTCGCCGGCATCCTGCCGTCGCTGCGCCACGACGGCGGGTCGTCCGCGCCCCCGCTCGCCGACGAGCGCTACCGGGCCCACCGCGCCGTCCGCAGCCTGCTCGGTCTCCTCGCGGCCCAGCAGGCGCTCGTCCTCGTGCTCGACGACCTGCACTGGAGCGACACCGCGTCGATCGAGCTCCTCGCGGCGCTCGTGCGACGGGGGACCGCCTCGCCGGTCCTGTTCGCGCTCGGCTTCCGGCCCGGGCAGACGGCCGCCGCTGCTGGGACCCGCGCTCGCGGCGCCCGCGGTGCGGCGGATCGCGGTCGGCCCGCTCAGCGAGGCGCACGCGGCCGAGCTGCTGAGCGATCTCGACGCGCGCGCGGCGAGCGACGCCTACCGCCACGGCGGTGGGAACCCGTTCTACCTCGAGCAGCTCGCGCGTGCGACCGAGGACGCCGGCAGCGGCAACGTCGGGGACGGAGGGCGCGGCCGGCGTCCCGCCCGCCGTCGCGGCGTCGCTGGCCGAGGAGCTCGGCTCGCTCGGCGCCGCCGAGCGCGGACTGCTCGAGGCGGCGTCCGTCGCGGGCGAGCCCTTCGAGCCCGACCTCGCCGCGGCCATCGCCGGGCAGACGCCGGCCGAGGCGCTGACCGCGCTCGACGGCCTCCTCGCCCTCGACCTCGTGCGGCCGACCCAGGTCCCGCGCCGGTTCACGTTCCGCCACCCGCTCGTCCGCCGGGCGGTCTACGAGTCCGTGCCCGGCGGCCGGCGGCTCGCGGCCCACGCGCTGGCGGCCGACGCGCTCGCGGCGCGGGGCGCCGCGGCGACCGAGCGCGCGCACCACGTCGAGCAGTCGGCGGCTCCGGGCGACGAGGACGCGATCGCGCTGCTGCTCGATGCCGGCGCAGCGAGCGCGGCCCGCGCGCCGGGAGCCGCCGCGCACTGGCTCGAGGCCGCGCTGCGGCTGGTGCCCGCGCAGGACGCGGCGCGCCAGGTGGAGATCCGGATGGCGCTCGCCGGGGCGCAGCGGTCGCTCGGCGACCTCGAGCGCTGCCGCGCGACGCTGCTCGACGCGCTCGAGCTGCTCCCGCCCGACGCGACCGCGGAGCGCATCGAGCTCACCGCGCGCTGCGCCGCCATCGAGCACTGGCTCGGCCGGCACGAGGACGCCCACCGCCGCCTCACCGGCGCGTGGGAGGCGCTGCCAGACCGCTCCTCCCCGGCCGGCGCCGCGCTGCAGATCGAGCTGGCGGTCGACGGGCTCTACGAGCTGGACTTCGACCAGACGCTGTCCATGGGCCGCGGGGCGCTCGACGCCGCTCGCGTCGGCGACGATCGCGTGCTCACGGCCGCGGCGGCCGCGGCGCTGTGCCTCGGGGAGATCGCGGCCGGGCGGACCGCTGACGCGCGCGAGCACCGGGCCGAGGCGGTGGCGCTCGTCGAGCGGCTGTCGGACGCCGAGCTGGCCCCGCGGCTGGAGGCCCTGTACTACCTGGGCTGGGCCGAGAACTACCTCGAGCACTACGACGACGCGGCGGGCCGCGCCGACCGCGGGATCGCGATCGCGCGCGCCACCGGCGAGGGACGGCTCCTCGTGCCGATGATGCTCGTGAAGGGCTACACGTTCGAGATGCAGGGACGGCTCAGGGAGGCGATCGACCTCTGCGAGGCGGCGGTCGAGGCGACCCGCCTGTCGGCGACCCCGCACGACCTGTCCTGGTCGCTGTTCGAGCTGGCCTTCGCGGCCTACCACGCCGGCGATCTCGACGGCGCCATCGCCGCGGCGGAGGAGAGCGCCGAGGTCGGAGGCCGGCTGGCGGGCGAGACGATGCCCGCGGGCGGCGGCGGGCCGGGGTGGGTGCTGTCGATGTCCCTGTTCGAGGCGGGCGAGGTGGAGCGCGCGTGGGAGATCATGCGCGGCCTCGGCGACGACGACCTGCTGCACAAGATCCCCGTCGAGCGCAACTTCGACTGGGAGGTGCTGGCCCTCGTCGAGCTCGCGCGGGGGCACCGCGACGCCGCCGAGTCCTACGTGCGCCGCAGCGAGGCGCACGCCGAGGCGCTGGGCCTGCAGCTCCCCCGCGCGCTCGCCCTGCGCGGCCGCGCGGCGATCCTGCTCGCCGACGGGCAGGCGGCGGAGGCCGCCGGCCTGTCGCTGGAGGCGGCGGACGTCGCCGCCGGCATCGGCGCGCGGCTGCCGGCCGCGTTCTGCCACGCGCTCGCGGGGCGGGCCCTCGTCGCGGCCGGCGATCGCCCGCGCGCGGTCGCGACCCTGCGCCTGGCCGAGAGCGAGCTGGCGGCGTGCGGCTCGGTCCGCGTGCGCGACGAGATGCGCCGCGAGCTGCGGCGGCTCGGCGCGCGGGCGGAGCCCCGCGGGCCCGCGACCGGCGCGGACGCCGGCGTCGCCTCGCTGACCAAGCGCGAGCTGCAGATCGCCGACCTCGTGACCGACCGGCGCACGAACCGCGAGATCGCGGGCACGCTCTTCCTCAGCGAGAAGACCGTCGAGTCGCACCTGCGCAACATCTTCGTGAAGCTCGGCGTGTCCTCGCGGGTCGACGTCGCCCGCGCGGTCGAGCGCGACCGCCAGGAGCACGCCGGATGACCGCGGTCGCCGCACCGTCCGACCCGGACGCCGCGCGCCTGGCCGAGCTGGGCTACCCGCAGGAGCTCTCGCGCCGGCTGCGGCTGCGCGACAACGTCGCGCTCGGCTTCGCCGCGATCTCGCCGGTCGTCGGGCTGTACGGCGTCGCGCTCGTCGGCACCGTGGTCGCCGGGCCGGCGTGGGTCTGGGTCCTGCCGGTCGCGCTCGCGGGCCAGTGCCTGCTGCTCGCGGTGTACGCCGAGCTGGCGTCGGAGTTCCCCGTCGCCGGCGGCGCCTACCAGTGGAGCCGCCGCCTCATGGGTGGGGCCTACGGATGGATGGGCGGCTGGGTCGCGATCTGCGCCTACGCGGTGGCGAACACGACGATCGCCTACCTCGGCGCGCCGTGGGCGCTGGTCCTCGTGGGGATCGAGCCCACGCCGAACGCGATCGTCGTCACGGGGATGCTGCTCGTCCTCGTCGCCGCCTTCGTCGGCGCCCTGGGCATCGACGTCCTCGGGCGCGCGGTGCGGCTGGGCATCGTGGCCGAGGCGATCGCCTCGGTCGGCATCGGGCTCGCGCTCCTGCTCGTCTTCCGCACGCAGGACCTGTCGCTGCTCACGCACAGCCTCGGCGCGGAGGCCCTGTCCGGAGGATCGGTGGCCGCGGGGATGCTCGCCGCGCTGGCCGTCGGTGGCTGGGTGTTCATCGGGTTCGACGCCTGCGTCGCGGCCTCCGAGGAGACGCGCGGCGCCGCGCGTCACGTCCCGCGCGCGATCTGGATCGCGCTGCTGAGCGTCGCGGCCCTCGTCGTCCTGAACGCGGTCGCGGTCGCGCTCGCGCACCCCGACCCGGCGGCCGTCGTCGCCGGGACGGACCCGGATCCCGTCGGCACCGCGGTCGTCACCTCCTTCGGCGGGTGGTCGGCGAAGCCGTTCGCAGCGGTCGTGCTCGCCGCCTTCCTCGCCTGCGCGATCGCGGCGCAGGCGCTGACCGCCCGCGTGATCTACTCGATCGCCCGTGACGGCGTCCTGCCCGCGTCGGGGTTCCTGCGCCGGGTCGACCGGCGCCGGTCGCCGATCGGCGCGATCGTCGTCACCGCGGTCGTCGCCTGCCTCGGGCTGCTGCTCGGGCTGCACACCGCCGCGGTCGGCAGCCTCATCGCCTTCGGCACGGCGGCGATCTACGTGTCGTTCCTCCTCATCGCGCTCGCGGCGCTCATCGCGCGCGTTCGCGGCACCTGGATCCCCGCCGGGCACGTCCGGCGGGGGCGCGCCGGGCTGGTCATCAACGTCCTCGCCGTCGCGTGGCTGGCGTTCGAGACCGTGAACATCGCCTGGCCGCGCACGTCGCTCGCGCCTCCGGGGGCGCCGCTCTACCAGGTGTGGGCCGCGCCGATCGTGCTCGCGATCATCGCCACCGCCGGCCTCGCGTACCTCGTCGTGGCGCGGCCGGACCGGCGCATGCCGTAGCCGGCTCCGGGGCGAGGTTCAGGGTGCATCCCCGATGTTCCGGGGGTCCGGTGGGAGCAGGCTCGCTCCCATGCTCACCACCGCCTCCCATGCCCCGCACGTCTACATCCAGTGCGACGTCCCCGATGGGATGACGCTCGTCGAGTGGCGTCGTGCGCACAGCGCGCCCAGGCGCCGCCGCCTCCGCCTCCCCAGGCCGTTCCGGAGCACGTCATGACCGCCACCGACGCACGACTGCAGCTCCTCCGCCTGATCGCCGAGCACGAGGACGCACAGGAGATCGCCGAGACGCGCGCCGCCTACGTCGGCCTCGCCGTCACGGAGATCGCGACCCTGCGCGCCGAGCTCTCCGGGCCGCAGGTCGGCTGAACCTGCTGTGATCCCAGCGTGAGCCGCGCGGTCGAGGAGCGCAACCGCCGCATGCTGCGGGCCCGCGACGCGATGGACCGCGGGTTCGCCCGGCCGCTCGACGTCCCGGCCCTGGCGCGCATCGCGCACGTCTCGGAGGCGCACTTCATCCGGGAGTTCCGCGCGACGTTCGCCGAGACGCCGCACCGCTATCTGCAGCGCCGCCGCGTGGAGCGCGCGGCGTTCCTCCTGCGCGAGACCGATCGCAGCGTGACCGAGATCTGCCTCGACGTCGGGTTCGCGAGCCTCGGGACGTTCAGCCGGACGTTCAGCGCGATCCTCGGCGAGTCCCCGACCGCCTACCGGCGGCGGGCCGTGGTCGTCGCCGTCCCCGGCTGCTTCGTGCGGGCGTGGACGCGACCGAGCAGTTCCGGAGAAGCGCGCCCGGCGGTGCGGAGCTAGCGTCGCCGACATGCCGATCACCGCCCTCACCCACTCGCAGATCTTCGTCCTCGACCAGGACCAGGCGCTCGACTTCTACGTCGGCAAGCTCGGCCTGAACGTCGTCGAGGACGTCGACATGGGCTTCATGCGCTGGCTCACCGTGAGCGTGCCCGGCGACGACGGCCGCGAGATCCTCCTCGAGCGCCCAGGGGCGCCGTCGCACGACGACGCGACCGCCGCCGAGATCCGCGAGCTCGTCGCGAAGGGCGCCGGCGGCGGCACGCTCATCTTCCGCACCGACGACTGCCAGGCGACCTACGACGACCTGGTCGCGCAGGGCGTCGAGTTCACCGAGGAGCCCACCGAGCGCCCGTACGGCATCGACTGCGCGCTCCGCGATCCGTCGGGGAACCACATCCGGATCACGCAGCGTGGCTGACGGGCCGCCGACGATCGCGCTCCTGGGCCTCGGGGAGGCCGGCGGCCGCTTCGCGCGCGACCTGCGCGAGGCGGGCGTCGCAGTCCGCGGGTGGGACCCGCTGCCCGAGACGAGGCCCGACGCGGCGAGCGCCGCCGAGGCCGCCGACGGCGCGGACGTCGTCCTGAGCGCGAACTCGGCCGCCGACGCGGCGGACGCCGCGCGCTCCGTGCTCGACGTCCTGCGGGCGGGGCAGACGTTCGCGGACCTCAACACCGGCTCGCCGGAGCTCAAGGCCGCGCTCGCGCGGCTCGTGGCGCCGACGGGCGCCGGCTTCGCCGACGTCGCGCTCATGGCGCCGGTGCCCGGGAACGGCATCGGCACGCCCACGCTGGTCTCCGGCGACGGGGCGGCGCGCTTCGCCGAGCTGCTCGGGCCGCTCGGGATGCCCGTCGAGCTCGTCGGCGACGCGCCGGGCGCCGCTGCCGAGCGCAAGCTGCTGCGCTCGATCGTGTGGAAGGGCCTGGCGGCCGTCGTCCTCGAGGCGCACGGCGGCGGGCGAGGCCGCCGGCAAGGCGCAGGAGGTCCGGGCGGAGATCCTCGGGATCCTCGCCGGGGCCGACGAGGCGCTCGTCGAGCGGATGCTCACCGGGAGCCGGACCCACGCGCGGCGCCGCACCCACGAGATGGAGGCCGTCGGCGAGATGCTGCGCGACCTCGGCGTGCCGTCGTGGATGAGCGACGGCTCGGCCGCGTGGCTGCGGTCGCTGCGTCCGTAAGGGGGGCGAAAGACGGAAGGTCGGCACCTCGATGCACTGATGGCGCATCCCGATGCCGAGCTTGCCGCGCTCGCGCGCACCGCCCACGGGGTCGGCCTCCGGCGCGCTGCACATCGTGCATCGCGGGGTGTACCGCGTCGGCCACCTGGCACCCAGCATGGACGCCGAGTACCTCGCCTCGGTCCTCGCCGGCGGGGACGACGCCTGCCTCGCGGGCCTCGCCGCGGCGTGGCAGTTCGGCGTCGTGCGCGGGCGACCGCCGGTGCCGGAGGTGTGGACGCGGGCGCGCCGACGGATCGCGGGCGTCGCGACGCGCTGCGGCGTGCGCGATCCACGCGATCGGACCACCTGGCGAGGGATCCCGACGGTCACGGTCGCGCGCTGCCTGGTCGAGCTCGCGGGGGTCCTCGACACCGAAGGTCTCGCGTCGGCCTGCCACGAGGCGGGCGTCCGATTCGCGACGACGCCGCGGCACCTCGGGGACGCGCTGTCGCGGTGGCCGACCGCTCCCGGTGCGCGCGCCCTCCGCTCCGTGATGGCCGGCGACGTGAACGTCGTCCTGTCCCGTCTCGAACGGAACTTCCTCCGCCTGCTACGCGCAGAGGGCCTCCCTCTCCCGGTCACGAACCGCCCCGCGGGCGGCCGCCGCGTCGACTGCCGCTGGCACGACCGTCGCCTGACCGTGGAGCTCGACTCGTTCCGCTTCCACAACTCGCGCCGCGCGTGGGAGCGCGACAGGCAGCGCGAGCGCGAGGCCTACGCCCGCGGAGACGACTTCCGCCGCTACACCTCGATGCTGCATGAGCGCATCGGGATGCCGACCTTCGCCTAGAACCCCCAGCCGGCGTAGAGGCGGTCGGCCTGCTCGGGCGTCGCGTAGTCGTGCGAGCGGCGGAAGCGGCCGTCGTCGCGGACGAACGCGAGGTCGACCTGCGCGAGCGCGCCGTCGAGCGGGCGCAGGTGGCCGTTGTAGATGTCGTAGACGACGTAGCCGCGGTCGCGCATCGCGCACACGACGTCGCCGAGCTGCGGGTTGGCGCCGTTGAGCTGGAACAGCGAGACCTCGAGCAGCACGAGCTCGGTCTCCGGCAGGATCGCCTCGGCGCCCGCCAGCACGTCGAGCTCGAACCCCTCGACGTCGACCTTCAGCACGTAGGGGCCGCGCAGCCCCCGCTCCGCGACGATCGCGTCGACGCGGGCGACCGGCACCTCGCGGCGGGTGACGTCGGCCGCGTCGCCGGAGCGCTCGCCGACGACCGACGAGCAGGCCAGGACGCGGTGGACGGTCAGCTCGAGCGTCCCCGGCTCGGCGCCGGCCGCGACCTGCGCGACCTCGGCGCCGCGCTCGGCGCGCAGGGCGTCGAGGGCGGGCGCGTACTCGGTCAGCGGCTCGACGAGCAGCAGCCGCGCGCCGGGGAACGCCGCGTAGAGCTCGGGGGTCCCCGTCGCGACGCCGACGTCGACGACGGTCGCCGGCGCGAAGCCCTGCCGGCGCACGTGCTCGAGCACCTCCGGCAGCGTCCTGCGCGGTCCGGCGCCGCGGCGGCGCACCTCGAAGCCGGTGCGGGCGAGGAGGCCCTTGAGCGTGTCGCGCGCGGCGGCTCGGTCCATGGGCGCGCAGCCTAGTCAGCGCGCACGAGCACGACCTTCCCCACCGTCCCCCGCGTCTCGAGCGCCGCGTGCGCCTCGGCCGCGCGGTCGAGCGTGAAGCGCTCGTCGAGGACGGGCTCCAGCGCGCCCGCGGCGACGGCGGCGAGCGCGCGCTCCTCCAGCTCGCGCAGCCGCTGGGTGATGTGCGGACCCAGCCCGGCGCTCGCGGTGAGGCTGCGCGCGAGCAGGTCCTCCGTCGTCAGCCGGGTGGGCGCGCCGGACGACCAGCCGAAGAGGACGATCCGGCCTCCCGGCGCCAGCAGCTCGAGCGCCGCCCGTCCGGCCTCCCCGCCGACGCCGTCGAGCACGAGCGTCACGCCCTCGACGCCCGCGTCCCAGTCCGGTCGCAGGTA
The DNA here is from genome assembly GCA_963757125.1 of uncultured Solirubrobacterales bacterium. Classification (GTDB taxonomy): domain Bacteria; phylum Actinomycetota; class Thermoleophilia; order Solirubrobacterales; family Solirubrobacteraceae; genus CAVVSD01. The sequence goes on from CAVWQP010000004.1 coordinate 374,246, forward strand.
GTCCAGCCCGGTCGCCCCGAGTGCCCGGACGCGGGCGGCCTTCTCCTCGCCGCCCGCCGCGCCGAGCACCGTCGCGCCCGCGCGCAGCGCGCCCTGCACGAGCAGCGCCCCGAGGCCGCCCGCGGCGCCCGTGACGAGCACGACGTCCTCCTCGGTGACGTTCGCGACGTCGAGGACCCCGAGCGCGGTGCGGCCCGTGCCGATCATCGCGACCGCCGCTGCCGGGCTCACGCCGTCGGGGAGCACGTGCAGGCGCGCGGCGTCGGTGACCACGCGCTCGGCGTAGCCGCGGCTCGCCTGGCCGAGGTGCGCGACGACGCGCCGGCCGACCCAGGCCTCGTCGACGTCGTCGCCGACCGCGGCGACGACGCCCGCGACCTCGCGGCCCGGGATCGTCGGGAGGTCGGGCAGCGGGAACGGGCCCATCGCGGTCCCGCGGCGGATCGAGGTGTCGAGGAGGTGGACGCCGGAGGCGGTGACGTCGACGAGGACCTCGCCCGCGCGGGGCGCCGGATCGTCGACCTCCTCCCAGCGCAGGTTGTCGGCCGGGCCGAACGCGTGGAGTCGGATCGCGTGCATGTCGCCGACCGTAGGACTTCGAGCTCGCTTGAAGTCAAGCCGGGTTGCGCGGCGCCCGGGCACACGGCATGCTGGGAAGGGTGACGCATCACCTCGACACGCCGCTCCTCGCGCTCGCCCTTCCCGGCGGGCTCCGCGGCGTGCGAGTAGCCGGCTGACCCACGGCCCGGCCCCCTGCGCGCCTCCCGCGCGCCCAGTCTCGCCCCGAACGACCTCCCAAGGAGCGCACCCATGCTCGTACTCACCACCGCCCTGACCCTTTCAGCACGACACGCACCATGCGCGGCGCCGACAGGCTGATCGCCGCCCTCGAGCGCGAGGGCACCGACTGCGTCTTCGGCCTGCCCGGAGGCGCGAGCCTGCCCATCCACGACGCGCTGCACGACAGCGCGATCCGCCACGTCCTCGTGCGCCACGAGGCGGGGGCCGGCCACGCCGCCGAGGGCTACGCGAAGGCGAGCGGCCGCGTCGGCGTCGCCCTCGTGACCAGCGGCCCGGGCGCGACCAACCTCGCGACGCCGATCGCCGACGCGCACATGGACTCGGTGCCGACCGTCTTCATCTGCGCCCAGGTGCGCAGCGACCTGCGGGGCACGAACGCGTTCCAGGAGACCGACGTGCTCGGCATGACGCTGCCGATCTCCAAGCACTCGATCGCGGTCGAGCGTCCCGACGACGTCGCGGACGCGATCCACGAGGCGTTCCACGTCGCCCGCACGGGGCGGCCGGGGCCGGTCGTCGTCGACGTCCCCAGCGACCACGCGCGTGCCCCGGCCCGGGAGGGCGCCGGCACGCCGTCGCTGCCCGGCTACCGCACGCGCGTGACGCCCAATGGGCGTCAGCTGCGCGCGGCCGCGCAGGCGATCGCGACGGCGCGGCGACCGGTGCTCTACGCGGGCGGCGGCGTCGTGCACGCGGAGGCCGCTGTCGAGCTGGCGGCGCTCGCCCGGCTCGCCGACCTGCCCGTGACGACGACGCTCATGGCGCTCGGCGCGTTCCCCGCGTCCGACCACCGCTGGCTCGGGATGCTCGGCATGCACGGGACCCGCACGGCGAACTGGGCGATGGACGAGGCCGATCTCGTGGTCGCGGTCGGCGCGCGGTTCGACGACCGCGTGACCGGCGACCTCGCGTCGTTCGCCCAGCGCGCCCGGATCGTGCACATCGACGTGGACGCCGCGGAGATCGGCAAGAACGTCGAGGCCCACATCCCCGTCGTGGGCGACGCGCGCCAGGCCCTCGTCCTGCTGCACGAGCACCTCGCCGCGCTGGCACCCGACCCGGAGCGCCTCGCGCCCTGGTGGCGGCGGATCGTCGGCTGGCGCGCCGAGCACCCGGTCCGCGAGGCCGAGCACCCCGACGGCGCGATCGACGCCGAGGCGGCGCTCGACGCCCTGCAGGCCGCCACGCGCGGGCAGGCGATCGTGACCACCGACGTCGGCCAGCACCAGATGTGGGCGGCGAACCGGCTGCGGTTCGACCTCCCGCGGCGGTGGCTGACCTCCGGCGGCCTGGGCACGATGGGCTTCGGCCTGCCCGCGGCGCTCGGGGCGCAGGCCGCGTTCCCGGCCGCACAGGTCGTCTGCGTGACGGGCGACGGCTCGCTGCTCATGAACATCTCCGAGCTCGCGACCGCCGCCCAGGAGGAGCTGCCGGTGAAGGTCCTCCTGCTCGACAACGAGGCCCTCGGCATGGTGCGCCAGCAGCAGGACATGTTCTGGGGCGGGCGCCGGGCGGCCAGCGCGCTGGGCGGGATGGACTGGGAGCTGGTCGCCAGGGGCTTCGGCGTCGCGGCGCGCAGCGTCTCCGACGGCGCCGACCTCGACGAGGCCCTGCACGACACGCTCGCGGAGGACGGCCCGGCCCTGCTGCACCTCGCGATCGAGCGCGACGCCGACTGCCTGCCGATGTTCCGCCCCGGCGGCCCGGCGCGGGACATGGTGGGCTGAGCTAGGCGGTCTCCACCTGATGGCGCAGGCGCTCGCGCAGCTCGGCGAAGTGGCGGTTCTCGTAGACGATGAGGACGACCAGCACGAGCAGCACGAGCGCCAGCGTCACCAGGGCAGGGACCTCGATCGCGACCGGCGTCAGCGCCGCGAGCACCACGGCCGCGACGATGCGCTGCGTCGAGAGTCGGTGGACGTTGCGCCAGCGGAACGCGACGTGGGCGAGCAGGTAGGCGACGAGGCCGCCCAGCATCGCGACGGCGATCTCGATCTTCAGCGCGTCGTCGACGTGCTCGAGCGTCTTCTTGAACCCCAGGGCGAGCAGCACGATGCCGGCGGTCATCGGCAGGTGCAGGAAGGAGAAGGAGTCGCGCGCGATCTCGTTGCGCTCCCGGCCGGGCGCGGCGTCCTCCAGCCGCCGGGCCGCGACGAGCGCCACGATGTCGAAGTACAGCCACCAGAGCGCGGCGGAGATGAAGACCCCGACGACGGCCGCCACGACGCTGCCCACGTCAGGCCCCCCTCGGCGCCGACGCCGATCGCGACGATGGACTCCCCGAGCGCGATGATGATGATGAGGCCGTGGCGCTCGGCGAAGTGCTCGGGCTCGAGCTTCCAGCCCTCCGCCCCGAACAGCGCCGGCCCGCCCATGTCGAGCGCGAGCGCGAGGACCCACAGCCCGCCCTGCAGCGCCCCGTCGGTGAACGACGCCGCCGCGATGATCCCGACCCCGAGCGCGGTGCTCATGGCCAGGCCCGTCACGGACTTCCGCAGCCCCGGATCGCCCTGCGACGCGATGACGAACAGGACGATCTGGGCGATGCGCACGACCGCGAGGCCTCCGGCGAACAACAGGCCGTAGTCCTCGAACGCCTCCGGGATCGCCAGCGCGCAGACGAGCATCGCCGCCATCGCCGCGATGAGCGCGAGCCGGACGCCGCCCTCCTCGGGGTCCACCACGCTGGTCAGCCACGCGTAGCCGACCCACGCCCACCACAGGATCCCGAGGACCAGGAGCCCCTTGCAGAGGCCCTCCCACGTCGGCTCGTGCGCCATGAGCGCGGTGCACTGCGTCAGCGCGAGGACGAAGACGAGGTCGAAGAACAGCTCCAGCGGCATCACCCGGCCGCCGGTCCGCAGCGTCGCCGACAGACGCGGCGTCCGGGAGGCGTGCTCCGTCGTCACGGCGCCGGCGTCAGGCGATGCCGTCGGCGCGACGCTCGTCCGACATCACGCCGATCCTCGAGACGCAGTTCTCGAGCGTGGCCACGAGGTGGTCGTGGTCCTCGCCCGGCACCGCGGTGAGCATCTCCTGCTCCATCGCGAGGATGTCGGTGTCGCAGGCGTCGAGCGTCGCCCTGCCGGTCGGCGTGAGCGCCGTGCGCAGGATGCGGCGGTTCGCCGTGTCCGGCACGCGCTCGATGAGCCCGGCGCGCTCGAGCGCGGAGATGACCTCGTTCATCGACTGCGGCGTGACCCACAGCCGGCGGGCCAGCTGTGCGTTGGACAGCCCGCTGCGGGACCGGAGGATCGAGAGCGTCGTGTACTGCGCGACGCTGAGCCCCCTGGGCCCCACCAGCCGCCCGATCTCCTTGCGCAGTGCGCGCTCGAGTCGGGCGATGACATAGCTGATGTGCGGTGAGCGGGACGTGGCCGCGACCGCCAAGCTCGATTCTGTGCCTGGCACTGTCGGGAACCTATCAATCACCCATGCCCTCACCGGGAGGCTCGGCGACCTGTACTAGCGTGGGGTCACGTGAGTACGGCTTCGCGGGGGAGCCAGGGTGGTTCCGGCATCTCCTTCCAGACACTCGCCATCGCCAGCCTGTCGTCGCTGGCAGCAGCGCTCGTGGTCCACAAGGTGTGGGGCGGCGGCGCGATCGTCGGTGCCGCGGTCACGCCTGTGATCGTGGGGGTCGTCGGCGAGGCGCTGCGCCACCCCGTCGACAAGCTCGCGGCACCGCGCGACGGCGGCCGCAGGCTGCCCGCGGACCGCGAGCACGACGTCCCGCCGGCGTCGCGCGAGCGCGGCGACGACCCGTTCGGCCTCTGGGAGGCGGATCGCCGGGGCAGCTCGCGCGGCCGCACCTGGCTCGTGCTCGGGCTCGTGACGGGCGTCATCGGCTTCGCGATCGCGGCGTTCTTCCTGACCGGGTCCGAGCTGGTGTTCGGCGGCTCGGTCGCCGGCCCGAGGAAGACGACGATCTTCGGCGGCGGGCACACCACCACGACGGTGCAGACGGTGACCCGGACGACGACCACGCCCACCACGACCGCGCCGGCGACGGTGACGCAGACCGTCCCCGTCCCGGCACCCCAGTCGACGGCGCCCGCGACCACCACGCCGCCGGCGACGGCCACGCCGCAGACGCAGCAGGTCCAGCCGCAGGCGACTCCGACCACGCCGGCCCAGCCGCAGGCGACGACCCCGGCGCCCTGACCTACTCGTAGACGACGACGTCCGGCGGCGGGCGCAGCGCGAGGACGCCGGCGGGCGACATGAGGTTCGTGTCCTCCTCGTAGAACAGCTTGAAGCCGTCGTTGAAGCGGACCCGCTCGTCGGTGAACATCTCGTACTTCGAGACCTTGTTCGCGCGGTCGCCGTAGCCGTCGACGTTGATCGTGAGCGCGACGCCGGGGTGGCGGGTCAGCGACTCCTTGTTCGCGATCATGCCCTCGGTGAACTGGTGGACGAGCAGCAGCTTCTCCGGCAGCCGGCCCTGCTGCACGATCTTCGCGAGCTCGGCGCCGACCTGATCGACGATGCTCGCGTCGACCGACCCGATGACCTGGCCCGGGACCTGGCCCTCGCCGACGTGCCACTCGGGGTCCAGCGCCAGCGCGACGTCCGGCTCGCGCAGCCACTTGGCGAGCCGCCGCGTCTCGGAGAGGAAGCCGGCGCGGCCGGGCTGGATGTCGAGGACGAGCAGCGCGTGGATGCGGCGGGCGGCCGCGAGGTAGCGATCGATGGTCGCCGGGGACTGGCGCGTGATGTAGAGGCCGTCCTCGCCCGGATCGCGGTTCGCGATGGTCGCGATGAGCTCCATGGCGGGCAGGACGGGGCGCGTCTTGCGCTCGTAGGGGGCAGCCGCCTTCAGGAGGCGCCGCCCGGCCTGCGCGGGGGTGCCGATCCCGAGGGTGCCCAGCCCGTCGTCCTGCGGCGCGCCGTAGAAGGCGACGATCCGCTTGTCCGGGAACAGGCGGCGCCCGCCGCCGGGGAGCTGTGGGGGCGGCGGAGCAGGAGGAGCCTTCGCCTCGGTGGCGGTGTCGTCACCCCCGGTCAGCGCGCTGCCGGCCGCGAAGGCACACGCGCCCACTGCTGCGACTGCTGCGACGGCGACGAGGCGCCTGCGCCGGTAGACGTGCGGCGGCTGGCGCACGCGCGTTCACCTTCCCGTCGGGGGCGGAACGCAACCCTCAACCGCCGGGGGCGCGCTGCCGATGAGAGCGGCGTGGAACATCGTCGCCAGCGCATACTCCTCGAAACCGAGCGTCACCGCATCCGCGGGACCGTGCACCTCTCCCGGGACGGATACCGCAGCCGTATCTCGGACCTGCTGAACGCGAGCGAACGTGACTTCCTGCCGCTCACCGACGCGACGGTGGAGCCGCTGGCCGGCGGAGAGGGCCCGCAGGCCCATGGGTTCCTGGCCGTGCAGCGCAGCCATGTCGTGTTCGTGGTGCCGCTCGACCCCGAGGCGGTCGAGCGCGGCGACCTGACCGCCTAGCGCTCGGGGGCGGCCGCCTGGAGGCGGCGCATGCCCGTGAGCCACCGCTCGTGGTCCCCGGCGCGCTGGCGCGCGAAGTCGGCGACCTCCGGGTGGGGAAGGATGAGGAAGCGCCCGTCGCGCAGGCCCTGGAGCACCGCCGCGGCGACCTGCTCCGGGCTCAGCACCTCGCCGGCGGCGCGCACGACGGCCGCCGCGTGCGCGGGAGCTCCTTCCAGCAGCGGCGTGTCGACGCCCATCGGGCACAGGCAGCTCGCCCCGATGCCGCGGTCGCCGTAGGTGATGGCGAGCCACTCGGCGAACGCGACGGCCGCGTGCTTCGTGGCCGAGTAGGGCGCCGAGCCGATCTGGCTGAGCAGCCCAGCGGCCGAGGCCGTTGCGAGGAACCAGCCCTCGCCGCGCTCGAGCCAGCGCGGCACGAGGACGCGCGCCGCGGCGACGTGCGCCAGGAGGTTGACGCCGAGCGCGGCCTCCCACTCGTCGACGGTCCCCAGCCCCGCTCCGGTCGCCGTGCCCGCGTTCGCGCAGAACAGCGCGACCGGGCCGAACGTCTCCTCGGCGCGGTCGACGAGCGCCAGCACCTCGTCGTCGCGCGAGACGTCGCACCCGACCGCCAGGCCGCCGACGGCGGAGGCGACGCGACGCGCGCCGACGTCGTCGCGGTCTGCGACGACCACCTTCGCGCCCGCGGCGGCGAGGGCCTCCGCCAGCGCACGCCCGATGCCCGACGCCCCGCCCGTCACGACGGCGGTGCGCCCCTCGGGGTTCACCGCAAGCCGCTCTCGTCGCGCGGGGCCATCTCCAGGTCGGAGAACTCGCGGACGTGCAGGCGCATCGTCAGCTCCGCGCGCTCCTCGTCGCCCGCCTCGATCGCCCGCAGGAGCGCCTCGTGGTCGTTCAGCGACCGGACCGGCTGGCCCTCGCGCACGAGCGACGCCTGCGACGTCGTCGCCAGGCCCGCGGCGAGCTGCTCGTAGAGCGTCGTGAGGACCTCGTTGTGGGCGGCGGCCATGACGGCGCCGTGGAAGCGCTCGTCGCCGGTCACGCCCGCGTCGCCGCGCGCGATCTCCTCGCGCATGAGGTCCAGCGCCGCGCGCAGCGCGGCCAGGTCGGCGTCGGTGCGGCGGCGGGCCGCGAGCCGGGCCGCATGGGGCTCGATCGCCTCGCGCGCCTCGTTGATCGCGGGCAGGTGCGCGTGGCTCTCGATGAGACCCTCGGCCAGCGTGCCGAGCAGGTCGTCGGCGTGGTGCAGGAGGTAGATGCCGTCGCCGTGGCGGACCTCGACGACGCCGCGCACGCGCAGCGCGGTGAGCGCCTGGCGGACGCTCGTGCGGCTGACGCCGAGCCGTGCGGCGAGCTCGCGCTCGGCGATGAGGCGGTCGCCTGGCTGGAGCTCCTCGGCGCGGATGAGCGCCTCGAGGCGCTGGACGACGCGCTCGTAGAGGGGCTGGCGGCGGGTGGGCTCCAGCATCCGGACGAAGTCTAAGTGACATCGGCCTTGCATACCCCTAGGGGGTAGTGGTACCTTCAGCGCCTTCAGATACCCCCCTCCCGTATCGAAGGAGCGTGCAATGCGGCATTTCGCCCGCCACTACGTCGAGATGGTCATCGTGATGTTCGCCGGCATGGCCGTGCTGGGACTGCCGGCGGGCTGGGCCATGACGGCGATGGGCACGAGCTGGGACGAGCTGCAGTCCGACGCGCCGGCGGCGATGTTCGGCGCCATGGCGGTGACGATGGTCGTCCCGATGGTCGGCTGGATGCGGTTCCGCGGCCACGGCTGGCGGGCGAACGGCGAGATGTCGCTCTCCATGGTCCTGCCGACGCTCGGCGCGATCGCTCTGCTGTCGGCCGACGTCGTCGGGGACGTCGGCGCGCTGCTCGTCGCCGAACACGTCGCGATGCTGCTGGCGATGCTCGGCGCGATGCTCCTGCGTCCTTCGGAGTACACGGGCCACGCGCACGCACACGCACACGCACAGGTGACGGCATGAGCGCCGCCACGCGACTCGCCGGCTTCGCCGCCGTCCTCGTGCTCGTCTTCGCGGGCGCCGCCGTCGCCGGCGGTGCAGTCGACGTCGACCGCTCGGCGCCGCCGCCCGAGGAGGGCCACGGCATGGAGATGACGGCGGATCCGATCCGCGGCCTCGCCGTCAGCGAGCACGGCCTGACGCTCGAGCAGGACTACGACGGCCGCGAGCTGCGCTTCCGCATCGCCGACCGCTCCGGGCGCACCGTCCGCGACTTCGACGTCGAGCACACGAAGCGCATGCACCTCATCGTCGTGCGCCGCGACATGACCGGCTTCCAGCATCTCCACCCCCGGCAGGGCGCCGACGGGAGCTGGTCGGTCCCGCTGACGCTGCAAGAGCCGGGCGCGTACCGGGTGTTCGCCGACTTCTCCGTCGGCGGCGAGCCGCGGACGCTCGCCCGCGACCTCGCGGTCGACGGCGAGATCCGCACGGCGCCGCTGCCGGCGCCGGCGACGACGGTCCGGACCGACGGGCTCGAGGTCACCAGGAGCGACGGCCTGCGCTTCACCGTGACGCGCGACGGCAGCCCGGTCGCGGTCCAGGACTACCTGGGCGCCAAGGGCCACCTCGTCGCGCTGCGCGAGGGCGACCTCGCCTTCCTCCACGTCCATCCCGACGCGCGCAGCCTGCGCTTCGAGGCCACCTTCCCCACCCCGGGCCGGTATCGGCTGTTCCTGCAGTTCCAGGTCGACGGCCGCGTGCACACCGCCGCGTTCACCCAGGAGGTCGGGCGATGAGTGCCCGCGTCGACCTGCCGATCACCGGCATGACCTGCGCCTCGTGCGCCAACCGCGTCGAGCGGCGGCTGAACGGGCTCGACGGCGTGACCGCGACGGTCAACTACGCGACCGAGCGCGCCACCGTCGAGTTCGACCCGGAGGCCGTCGCCCCCGAGCAGCTCGTCGAGGCCGTCGAGGCCGCTGGCTACGAGGCGACGCTGCCGGCCTCCGGCGACCCGCACGAGCAGGAGCCCGAGGGCGACCCGCTGCTGCGCCGGCTGCTCATCTGCGCCCTCCTGTCGCTGCCGCTGCTGCCGATCTCGATGATCCCGGCGCTGCAGTTCGACAACTGGCAGTGGCTGGCGCTGAACCTCGCGACCCCGGTCGTCCTGTGGGGCGCCTGGCCGCTGCACCGCGCGGCGTGGGCGAACCTGCGCCACGGCACCGCCACGATGGACACGCTCGTCTCCGTGGGCGTCCTCGCCGCGTGGCTCTGGTCGCTCTACGCGCTGTTCCTCGGCGACGCCGGCACGACCGGCATGACGATGCAGCTGCGGCTCGTCCCGGAGCCCGGGACCTCCGACGAGATCTACCTCGAGACGGCCGCGATCGTCACGACGTTCATCCTGGCCGGGCGCTGGTTCGAGGCACGAGCGAAGCGCCGCGCGGGCAGCGCGCTGAAGGCGCTGCTGGAGCTGGGCGCGAAGGACGTCGCCCTGCTCGGCGCCGACGGCGAGGAGCGCCGCGTGCAGGTCGACGAGCTGACCGTCGGCGACCGCTTCGTCGTGCGCCCCGGCGAGAAGGTCGCCACCGACGGCGTCGTCGAGGAGGGCTCGTCGGCCGTCGACATGAGCATGCTCACCGGCGAGACGGCGCCGGTCGAGGTGTCCCCCGGTTCGGAGGTCGCGGGCGCGACCGTGAACGCGGGCGGCCGGATCGTCGTCCGCGCCACGCGCGTCGGCGCCGACACGGCGCTCGCGCAGATCGCCGCGCTCGTCGAGGCGGCGCAGACGGGCAAGGCGCCGGTGCAGCGCCTCGCCGACCGCGTCTCCGGCGTCTTCGTGCCGGTCGTCATCGGGATCGCCGTCGCGACGCTCGGGTTCTGGCTCGGCTCCGGCGAGTCGGCCTCGTTCGCGTTCACGGCCGCCGTCGCCGTGCTCATCATCGCCTGCCCGTGCGCGCTCGGACTGGCGACGCCGACCGCGCTCCTGGTCGGCACGGGCCGCGGCGCGCAGCTCGGGCTGCTCATCAAGGGCCCGGAGATCCTCGAGTCCACGCGGCAGGTCGACACCGTGCTGCTCGACAAGACGGGGACGATCACGACCGGGCGGATGGGCGTCGTGGACGTGACGGTGGTCGACGGCGTCGACGCCCACGAGGCGCTGCGGCTGATCGGCGCGCTCGAGAACGCGTCCGAGCACCCGATCGCCCGTGCGGTCGCCGCCGCGGCCGACGCGCCGCTCCCGGCGGTCGAGGGCTTCGCGAACCGCGAGGGCCTGGGCGTCGAGGGCGTCGTCGACGGGCATGCGCTCGTCGTCGGCCGGCCCGCGCTGCTGGCCGAGTGGTCCGTGCGCCTCTCCCCCGAGCTGGAGGCGGCGCGCGCCGCCGCGGAGGGCCGCGGGCAGACCGCGATCGCCGCCGCCTGCGACGGACAGGCGATCGCGGTCATCGCCGTCGCGGACACCGTGAAGCCGACGAGCGCGGAGGCCGTCGCGTCGCTGCGGGCGCTCGGCCTGCGACCGGTGCTGCTGACCGGCGACAACCGCACGACGGCCGAGGCGGTCGCGCGCGAGGTCGGCATCGACGAGGTCATCGCCGAGGTCCTGCCGTCCGGCAAGGCCGACGTGGTCCGCCGGCTGCAGGGCGAGGGCCGGGTCGTCGCGATGGTCGGCGACGGCGTCAACGACGCGCCCGCGCTCGCGCAGGCCGACCTCGGCCTGAGCATCGGCACGGGCACCGACGTGGCGATCGAGGCCTCCGACCTGACGCTCGTGCAGGGCGACGTGCGCGGAGCGGCGGACGCGATCCGCCTCTCGCGGGCGACGCTCCGCACGATCCGGCAGAACCTCGCGTGGGCGTTCGGCTACAACGTCGCGGCGATCCCGATCGCCGCTGCGGGGCTGCTGAACCCCGTCCTCGCCGGCGCTGCCATGGCGCTGTCGAGCGTCAGCGTCGTCGCCAACTCGCTGCGCCTGCGCCGATTCGGGCAGGATCCCGCGTCATGACCACCGACCCGCCCGTCTGCCCCACCTGCGGCATGCCCTGCACCGAGGGCCTCGAGGAGCGCGACGGTCTCTGGGAGTGCGCCAACGAGGCCTGCCCGGAGTTCGGCCAGGTCGTCGAGATCGACGCGCCGGCAGACTCCTAGGTGCTGCCCATCCGGTGCGAGCCGCTCAGCGACGCGATCTCCTCCGCCGCCCGGCCGATGTGCCGGTAGGCGCCGGCCAGCAGGTTCGTGAGCAGGGCGGCCTGCAGGCGCGGGTCGTCGTCGCGCAGCGCGTGGAAGTCTTCGGAATCCAGGACGGCGAGCTCCACGCGGGCGTCGGCGATCGCAGTCACCGGGCGCGCCGCCCGGTCGAGCACCGCGAGCTCCCCGAAAGCCATCCCCGGCGTCAGCGTCGCCAGCCGCACGCCGTGGGCAAGCCGGATGCTCACCTCACCGGCCAGGAGGAGGAACAGCTCGTCGGCGGGATCGCCGGCGCGCATGATCGTGTCGCCGGCGGCGTACGTCCGCCGCTGCAGGAGCGCCTCCAGTCGTGTGAGGTGCTCCCGCCCCAGCCCGGCGCACAACCGGTGCTCGGCGAGCGGGACCCCGCCGTGCGGGCGGTCGGCGCCGAGCACCTCGTCCAGCAGCGAGTCCTCGAGCCACTCGAGCGCGACATCGGCGTCCGCGAAGATGGGTGGGGGCGCCCCGTCGCGCGCCGCGAGCTCGATCCCGAGCGCCGGATGCTCGCCGGAGTCGACGAACGCGAGGTGCTGGCGCTCCTCCGCGAACACGTCGCTCAGATCGGCGAGGAGGGACGCCGCGACGGCGTCGACCTGCCCCGCGCCCCGGAGGTCGACGACGACGCGGTCGACCTCGCCGGAGCCCTCGATGATCGCCCGCACGACCGCCTCGACGGCCGCGAAGAGCAGGTCCCCCTGCAGCTCCACCACCTGCGCGCGACGGCCCGCGGCGGCGAGGGCCTCGAGCTCGTGCGGCGGGCGGCGCCGGCGCGACGGCACCGACGCGACGTCGTAGCGCCTGCGGATCGCCGAGCGGTGCGAGCGCGGCGCGTGGAGGAAGTGCAGCGACAGATCGCCGGACATCCGCCGGCAGACCTCGACGCCGCGCGCGCTGTTGCCGTGTACGTCCAACGGCGGCGAGAACACCGCGAGACCCAGCTCGCCGGGGAGCACGGCGAGCACGCCGCCCGCGACCCCGCTCTTCGCGGGCATGCCGATGCCCTCCACCCACGCACCGGCGCCGTCGTACATGCCGCAGGTCGTCATGACGCTGAGCACGCTGTCGACGAGCTCGGGCGCGAGGGCGCGCTCACCGGTCACCGGGTGCTCGCCGCCGTTGGCGAGGGTCGCCGCCATGAGGGCGATGTCGCGGCAGTCGACCCGCACCGAGCACTGGCGGAAGTAGCGATCGAGCACGCCCTCGACGTCGGCGTCCAGGATCCCGAAGCTGCGCAGCATGTGGCCGATCGCGCGGTTGCGGTGGCCCGTGTCGTGCTCGGACGCGTAGACGGCCTCGTCGACCTCCAGCGGCCTGCCCGCGTAGCGCGAGTACGTCGCGAGGACGCGTGCGAAGCGCTCGTCCGCGGTCGCGCCGGACACGAGCGACGCCGACACGATCGCGCCCGCGTTGATCATCGGGTTGCGCGGCTGCCCGCTGCCGGGCGCGAGGCTGATCGAGTTGAACGCGTCGCCGGACGGCTCCACGCCGACCTTCTCGGTGACGACCGCGCGCCCGCGGTCGGCGAGCGCCAGGCCGTAGGTGAACGGCTTGGACATCGACTGGATCGTGAACGGCACCCGCGTGTCGCCGACCTCGTACAGGTGGCCGTCGGTCGTGGCAAGGCAGATCCCGAAGGCGTCCGGATCGGCGTCGGCGAGCGGCGGGATGTAGTCGGCGACCGCGCCGTCGCGCATGCCCGCGTACTCCTCGTGCAGGCGCTCGAGGTAGTCCTGCACCGGGGACCGGGCCAACGGTGTCAGCCCTCGGTCACGTGCAGAATCGCCTCGCGGTGCTCGTGCGCGAGCTCGTAGAGGCGCACAGCGGCGCGCGTCGTGTCGTCCGCGCCCGAGAGCCGGTTGAGCACGTCGACGACCTGCATCGCCGCGTAGCCCTCCCACGGCTCGGCGACCTCGATCTCCGGGCCCGCGTGGGGCAGCCCGTCGGTCGGCTGCGCGGCCGCCTCCTCCTGCTCGGCACGCACGCGGCGCTGTCGCGACGCCTGCCCGCGAGTCGGCTCTCGACGGGCCGCGCGGCGGCGCTGCTTCGGGCTCGCCTCGGGCTCGGGCTCGGGCTCGGGCTCGGGCGGCGGCGGTGCGGGTTCTTCTGGCGCAGCGTCCCGATGGCAGACGGACCCTGCGACGCGCACCCCCAGCTCGACCGGGATGGCGACGGCCTTCACGGTGAAGACCGCGGCGCGGAGTCCGAGCCCCGCCGCGCGCACCGTCAGATGGATCGGGTTCAGCATGCATCCTGGACGCTACAGATGCGGGGTAGGTTCCCTCGCATCTTCTCGGAGCTCACAGCGCGGGTCGACGGCTGGGCCGGCGACCGCATCGAGGCCGCCACGGCCGCGCATCATCGACGTCGCATCTCCCGCGCCGGTCGTCTGGCACAGCTCGACCCGCCGCGCGACGGCCGGCTCTGGGCCGCGGGCGATCCGCCCGTGCGCGACGGCTGCGAGCTCGAGGTGCTCGTCGACGGCGCGGAGGCGCTGCCGCGGATCGCGGAGGCGATCGCCGGGGCCCGGCGCTTCGTGCACGTCGCGGGCTGGCACGCGACTCCCGACTTCGGGCTGACGCGCGACGACGACGCGCTCCCGCTCCGCGAGCTGCTGGCGACCGTGGCCGAGCGCATCCCCGTCCGAGTCCTGCTGTGGGCCGGCGCGCCCCTGCCCGTCTTCTCCCCGCGCCGCAAGCTCGTGCGCAGCGTGCGCGACCAGCTCGCGGACGGGACGCAGATCCGGTGCGCGCTGGACGCGCACGAGCGCCCGATGCACTGCCACCACGAGAAGATCGTCATCGTCGACGGCGAGATCGCCTTCGTGGGAGGGATCGACCTCACGTCATTGGGAGGAGACCGCTTCGACGACGCCCGCCACACGGTGCGCGGCGGGCTGGGCTGGCACGACGTGGCGACGCGCCTGCGCGGCCCCGCGGTCGCCGACGTCGACGAGCACTTCCGGACGCGGTGGCACGAGGTGACCGAGGAGCACCTCGCCCCGATCGCGCCGCCCGAGCCGGTCGCCGGCGGCGTCCCGGTGCAGATCCTGCGGACCGTGCCCGAGGACGTCTACGACGCCCTGCCCGAGGGCGACTTCCGGATCCTCGAGGCCTACACGCGCGCGCTGCGCGACGCGCGCAGCCTGATCTACCTCGAGAACCAGTTCCTCTGGTCGCCGGAGATCGTCGACATCCTGGAGGACAAGCTGCGCGACCCGCCGTCGCCCTCCTTCCGGATCGTCGTGCTGCTGCCCGCCAAGCCCAACAACGGCGACGACGACACGCGCGGCCAGGCCGGCCGCCTCGTGGTCGCCGACGACGGCGCCGGCCGCTTCCTCGCCGCCACCGTGCGCCAGCGGACCGGCGCCGTGACCGGCCCGCTGTACGTGCACGCCAAGGTGGGGATCGTCGACGACCGCTGGCTGACGATCGGCTCGGCCAACCTCAACGAGCACTCGCTGTTCAACGACTCCGAGATGAACGTCCTGACCTGCGACCCGGACCTCGCCAGAGCGACCCGTCTGCGGCTGTGGGCGGAGCATCTCGAAGCGTCCGTCGAAGACGTCGCCGGGCCCGCCCACGACGTCGTCGACCGGCTGTGGCGCCCGACCGCCCTCGAGCAGCGCCGGCGGCTCGACGAGGGGCGCCCGGCGACGCACCGCCTCATCGAGCTGCGCGGCGTCTCGCGGCGCTCGGGCGCGCTGCTCGGGCCGCTGCAGAGCCTCGTCGTCGACGGCTGACTACCGGACGCCGGCTCCCATCGGCGTCTCCTGCGAGGCCGACGCGTCGCGGGTGATCCGGGGCTTCTCGCGCCCGTCGATCTCCGACAGCGGGACGCGGAACGTCTCCCGGGCGGTGATGATGGCCGCAGCCGCGATCGCGCTGGACACCAGCACGTACGCCGCGACCGGCACCCACCCCCGGGACCGTCGCCGGCGATCCACGCGGCGGCGGTGGGGGCGAAGCCGCCGACGGCGAACCCGATCTGCGTCCCGATGGCGGTGCCCGACAGGCGCACGCGGGTGGGGAACATCTCGCCGTAGAGCGCCGGCTGGACCCCGTTCATCGCGCTGTAGACCACGCCGGACATCGCGATCGCCGCGGCGAAGATCAGCACGTAGCTGCCGTTCTCGATCGCCGCCAGGTAGGCGAACATGAGCGCGCCGCTGCCGAGCGTGCCGAAGATGAACACCGGCTTGCGGCCGATGCGGTCCGCGAGCGTCGCCCAGGCCGGTATCGCGGCCAGCGCGACGACGTTCGCCGCGATCGAGACCCACAGCATCGTCGTGCGGTCGAGCCCCTGCCCGTCGACCGCGAACGAGAGCGCCCAGACCGCGAAGATCGTGCTGACGGTCGACGCGAGCGACCCGAGGGCGACGCGCGCGACGTCGGTGCGGTGATCGCGCATGAGGTCCGTGAGCGGCACCGTCGCGACGTCGTCGCGCTCCGTCTCCGCCCGGAACGCGGGCGTCTCGTCGAGGCGCCGGCGGATGAGCAGGCCGACGACCACGACGACCGCGCTGAGCCAGAACGGGATGCGCCAGCCCCAGCTGAGCAGCTGCTCGTCGGGCAGCGCGCCGATCGGCAGGAACACCGCGGTCGCGATGATGAGACCGGCCTGGGTGCCGCCGAGCGTGAAGCTCGTGAAGAACGCGCGCCGATGGTCGTCGGCGTGCTCCAGGCTCAAAGCGTTCGCGCCCGCCTGCTCGCCGGAGGCCGAGAAGCCCTGCATGAGCCGCAGCGCGACCAGCAGCGCGGGCGCCCAGAGGCCGATGTCGTCGTACGTCGGCAGGCAGCCGACGAGGAACGTGGACAGCCCCATGAGCGAGACCGTGAGCAGGAGCACCCGCTTGCGTCCGTAGCGGTCGCCGAGATGCCCCATGAAGAAGGCGCCGACCGGTCGCGCGACGTAGCCGACGCCGTAGGTCGCGAAGGACAGCAGCGTGCCCGTCGCCGGATCCTGCTCCGGGAAGAAGACCTTGCCGAAGACGAGGGCTGCAGCCGTCCCGTAGATGAAGAAGTCGTAGTACTCGAGGACGCTGCCGATCCAGCTCGCGAGGGCCGCCTTCCTCGGCGTTCCTGCGACGTGACCCGACCCCTGCTCGCCACCCGTCGTGCTCACCAGCCGTCCCTCCCTCAATGTACGGACTAGTGAGTTAGATAACCGGTCGGCCGCGCCGACAAACGCGACTTCGGCCGGGTCAGCCGCCGGCCGCGGTGAGGTACGACACGACGAGGTCGCCGAGCATCTCCCGGTACCCGTCGCGCCGTGCCGGGTCGACGAGGTCCCTGCCGAAGAGCGTCTGCCACGTGTGCCGGTTCGCGAGCCGGAACACGCAGTACGAGCTGATGACCATGTGGACGTCGATGGCGTCCACGTCGCGGCTGAAGCTCCCGTCGGCGCGGCCGCGGCGCAGGATCTCCTCGATCAGCTGCGTGGCCGGCGAGCCCAGCGACTCGAGGTCCGGGAGCGCCGCGAGATGCTCGGCGCGGTGGATGTTCTCGATCGCGACGAGCCGGATGAAGTCCGGATGGCTCTCGTGGTGGTCGAACGTGAGCTCGGCGAGCCGCCGGATCGCCGCGACGGGATCGAGGTGGTCCAGCTCGATCGTCTGCTCCTCGCGCCGGATGGTCGCGTACGCCGCCTCCAGGACGGCCGCGTAGAGCCCTTCCTTGCTGTCGAAGTAGTAGTAGATCATCCGCTTCGTCGTCCGCGTCCGAGCGGCGATCTCGTCGACGCGGGCGCCCGAGTACCCGCGGTCGGCGAACTCGCTCGTGGCCACGTCGAGGATCTCCCGGCGGGTCCGGTCCGGATCGCGGCGACGGGCGGGATCGGCAGGGGCCACGGCGGCCTCGAGTCTATGGGCGTGTTTGGCGGACCGGTGGCGAAGGTACGTACCGGTTAGAACAAAGCATGCGAGATCAGGACCACGACATCGACCTCCGCGTCGGCCTCGTCGGCTCGGGCATCGACGAGTCGCTCAGCCCCGCGCTGCACGAGGAGGAGGCCCGCGCGCTCGGGATCCGCTGCACGTACGAGCTCTACGACCTCGACGCGCTCGACCTCGCTCCCGCCGACGTCGGCGCCGTGCTGGCGGAGCTGCGCGCCGACGGGCTTCGCGGCGTCAACGTCACGCATCCCTGCAAGCAGATCGTCGTCGAGCACCTCGACGAGCTGTCCCGCCAGGCGGCGGCCATGGGCGCGGTGAACACGGTCGTCTTCGAGGAGGGGCGGACCGTCGGGCACAACACCGACTGGCCCGGCTTCGCCGAGGGCTTCCGGCAGGGCATGCCGGACGCACCGGTCGACGAGGTCGTGCTCGTGGGTGCGGGCGGAGCCGGGACGGCGGTCGCCCACGCCTCCCTCGAGCTCGGAACCCGCGTCCTGCACGTCGTGGACGACGACCGGGCGCGGGCCGAGGAGCTCGTGACGGCGCTCGGCCCCGCGGCGCGCGCGGCCGGCCCCGAGGACCTCCCGCGGCTGCTCGCCGGCGCCGACGGACTCGTGCACGCGACCCCCACGGGCATGGCGTCGCACCCCGGCGTCGCGATCGATCCGGAGCTGCTGCACCCGGGACTGTGGGTCGCCGAGGTCGTCTACCGCCCGCTCGTCACGCCCCTGCTCGAGCGAGCACGCGAGCGCGGATGCCGCACCCTCGACGGGGGGCGCATGGCGGTCTTCCAGGCGGCCTACGCGTTCGAGCTCTTCGCCGGGGTCCGCCCCGATCCGGACCGGATGCTCACGCACTTCGCGCAGCTGGCCGCGGAGGAGGGCGCGTGGACAAGGGCATAGCGACCGTCTGCCTGAGCGGGACGCTCGAGGAGAAGCTCATGGCCGCCGCCGACGCGGGCTTCGACGCCGTCGAGCTCTTCGAGCCGGATCTCATCGGCTCCCCGTCGTCACCCTCCGAGGTGCGCGAGCGGGCGGACGCGCTGGGCCTGCGGATCGCGCTGTACCAGCCGTTCCGGGACTTCGAGGCCGTCCCCGAGGCGCTGCTGCAGCGCAACCTGCGGCGCGCCGAGGCGAAGTTCGACGTCATGGAGGCCCTCGGCGCGGACACGATGCTCGTGCCTTCGACCGTGCATCCCGAGTCCATCGACGACGACGCCCTCGCGGCCGAGCAGCTCCATGCGCTGGCCGAGCGCGCCGCCGACCGGGGCCTGCGCGTCGCGTACGAGGCGCTCGCCTGGGGCCGCCACGTGAGCGAGTACGAGCACGCGTGGCGGATCGTCGAGGCGGCAGGCCATCCGGCGCTCGGCGTCTGCCTTGACTCCTTCCACGTCCTCTCGCGCGGCAGCGACCCCGCGGGCATCCGCGCGATCCCCGCCGACAAGCTGTTCTTCCTGCAGCTCGCCGATGCGCCGCACGTGCACATGGACGTCCTGCAGTGGAGCCGCCACCTCCGCTGCTTCCCGGGTCAGGGCGCGTTCGATCTCACCGGATTCTGCCGTCACGTGCTCGCCGCCGGCTACGGCGGACCGCTGTCGCTCGAGGTCTTCAACGACGTCTTCCGCCAGGCCGATCCCGGGCGCACCGCCGTCGACGCGATGCGGTCCCTGCTCGTCCTCGAGGACGGGCTCGGGCTCGGGTCGCTGCCCGCGGCTCCCGGTCTGCGCGGCTACGCGTTCGCCGAGCTGGCGGTCGGGCCCGGCTCCGCGGAGGACGCCGAGCGGATCCTCGGCGCCCTCGGCTTCCGCCACGTCGGCCCGCACCGGTCCAAGCCGGTGCAGCGCTGGGACAACGGCGCGGCCCGCGTCCTGCTCAACCACGGCGACGCGCACGACGAGGGCGTCGCGGCGCTCGCCGTCGAGAGCGCGGACGCGCACGACTCGGTACGGCGCGCGGAGGCCCTGCTCGCACCGGTCCTCGCGCGGCGGCGCAGCCCCGGCGAGGCCGACCTCGCGGCGGTCGCCGCCCCCGACGGGACGTCGGTGTTCTTCGCCGGCGACGACGGGGAGTGGCTCTCGGACTTCGTCGCGCTCGGCGGCGCCGGGCCGCCGGCGGTGTCGATGCTCGCGATCGACCACGTCGCCCTGTCGCAGCCGTTCGACGCCTTCGACGAGGCGGTGCTCTTCTACCGGACGCTGCTCGGCCTGGAGCCGGGGGCCAGCCAGGATCTCGCGGCGCCCGACGGCCTCGTGCGCAGCCGGGCGCTCGGCGACGACGCGGTCCGCCTGGCGCTCAACGTCCCCGTGCTGGGCGCGCAGGACGAACCGGCGCCGCAGCACGTCGCGTTCCTCTGCGACGACGTCCTCGCGGTGGCCAGGACGATGCGCGAGCACGGCAGCGATCCGCTGCCGATCCCCGACAACTACCACGACGACCTCGACGCGCGGCTCGACCTCGATCCCGGGCTCCTCGCGGAGCTCCGCGAGCTGCACGTCCTGTTCGACCGCGACGCGCGCGGCGGGACGTTCCTGCACTGCTACACGCAGGCGGTCGGGCGGGTGTTCTTCGAGGTCGTCGAACGCCGCGGCGGCTACGACGGCTACGGCGCCGCCGATGCCCCGGTCCGCATGGCCGCACAACGTCGCGCGGCGTCCCCGCAGCTGCACCGCGCCTGACCTAGACTCGGCCGCTCCTACGACCAGGGGGCGCGTGTGGCGGTCAACCAGATCTTCGAGCTCGGCGACTTCCAGCTGCAGAAGGGCTCGGTGCTCCCCGACGCGAAGCTCGGCTACCTGACGCTCGGGGAGCTGAACGAGGCCCGCGACAACGTCATCGTGTCGCCGACCTGGTTCACGGCGCAGCCCGCGGACGTCGCGTTCTGGCTCACCGGGCCCGGTCGCGCACTGGACCCGTCGAAGTACTTCATCGTCATCCCCAACCACTTCGGGGCCGCCGTCTCGTCCTCGCCGAGCAACACGCCGCCGCCGTTCGAGCGGACCCGCTTCCCGCGGACGACGGGCTACGACAACGTCGTCGCCCAGCAGCGCCTGCTGACCGAGGTGCTCGGCATCGAGCGGATCAAGCTCGTCGCCGGCTGGTCCATGGGCGCCTGCCAGGCCTACGCGTGGGCCGCGCTGTTCCCCGACATGGTCGAGGCACTCGGCCCGATCAACGGCAGCGCGCGGACCGCGAACTTCAACAAGGTCTTCATCCGCGGCAACATGCGCGCGATCGAGAACGACGCCGCCTGGGCCGAGGGCTTCTACGACCGTCCCCCGATCGCCGGGATCAAGGCGATGGCCGCGATCTACGCCGGCTGGGCGTTCTCCGAGCCCTTCTACCGCAAGGAGCTCTTCCGGTTCTTCGGGGCGTCCAGCAGCGACGAGTTCATCGAGATCTTCTGGGACGCGTTCTACATCAAGAACGACGCGAACGACCTGCTCTCGCAGTTCAGGACCTGGTTCCACAACGACCTCGGCGACCACCCGAACTTCGGCGGCGACTTCGACGCGGCCCTGGGGGCGATCACCGCGAGGACGATCATCATCCAGGCCGAGACCGACCGCTACTTCCCGCCGGTCGACTCCGACTACGAGGCGTCGAAGATCCCGAACGCCCGGGTGCAGCGGATCGACACCGACTGGGGCCACATGGCGCCGTTCAACCCGGACGACCAGGTCGTGATCGACGCGGCGCTGCGGGACCTGCTGGGCGAGTAGAGAATCATCCGGTCGGGAGGATGCGGCTCGCGGCGCGCGCTCCGTAGCGTGCGCCCATGAGCCTCGACCTCGCTCTGATGATCTTCGACCACGTCGAGGGCGCCGAACGCGCGTACTCCGACGTCATCGGCGCCTCGCGCGACGCGCCCTGGGTCCACGAGATCGCGTTCGTCGAGCACCACCGGCACGACCGGATCGTGGTGCGCGGCACGTTCGCCGGGCGCTACGTCGACCTGGACGACCAGGGCGACGTCATCGGGAAGCGGACCACGGAGGGCGCGCTCACCGGCGCCGTGGCGGGGGCGTTCTTCGGCCCGCCCGGCTTCGCCGCCGGGCTCGTGGTCGGCGGCATCGCGGGCGGGGTGAGCGAGGCCGACCACGCCCCGCACCTGCACGACACGCTCGTCGACGACGTCCGCGCGGAGGTCCCCGAGAAGTCGTCGGCCGTGCTGCTGCTCGCCAGCCCGGAGCACGTCGATGCGATGGTCGACGCGTTCGACGGCGGCGACGGGCGCCTCGTGCGCCATCACCTGTCGCCCGAGGAGGCCCAGGCGCTGGAGAGCGCCGTCGCGGGACGACCTCCTGCGGCCGCCTCGTAGGGGCCGTCACCAGCGGAGAGGGAGGGATTCGAACCCTCGGACGAGGAGTAACCCCGTCACGCGATTTCCAGTCGCGCCCGTTCAGCCGCTCCGGCACCTCTCCGGGTCGCCGGGCAGGCTAGCGGGAGTCAGATCTGCCAGGCGCCGCCGACGAGCACCGGGACCTCGGTGCCGTCCGCTTCGATGCCCGCGACGTCGACGTCCGGGCCGCCGATCATGAAGTCGATGTGCACGGCGGACTCGTTGATGTTGCCGAGGTCCGGCTCGCCCACCGTGAACGCGTACGCCGAGCCGAGCGCGATGTGCGAGGCGGCGTTCTCGTCGAGCAGCGTGTCGTAGAAGACCGTGCCGAGCGGGCCGATCCGGCCCTCGCCGTCGACGAGCGCGACCTCGCCGAGACGCGACGCGCCGGGGTCGCGCTCGGAGTACCGGCGCAGGACGCCCTCGTTCTCGTCCGCGTCGATCTCGACCGCCCTGCCGCCCTCGAAGCGCACGCGCAGGCCGCGCACGATCGTCCCGCCGACCACGAGCGGCTTCGTCGACGCGACGAAGCCGTCGACGCGCTGCGGGTCGGGCGCCGTGAAGACCTCCTCGGTCGGGAGGTTCGGCATGTGCTCGATGCCATCCGCGGTCGAGAAGCGCGCCGCCATCCAGCTCGACGTCGGCAGCAGCCCGACGCGCAGGTCGGTCCCGGGGCCGGTGAAGTGCAGGGCGTCGAAGCGCCGGGACGTGAGCCGCTCGGCCGCGCCGACGAGCGTGTCGGCCCGCTCGCGCCACCTGGCGACCGGGTCCTCGTCGTCGAGCCGCAGGACGTGGAGGATCTCCTGCCACAGGCGCTCGATCGCCTCGGCCTCCCCCAGGTCCGGGAAGACGAGCTGCGCCCAGGCGGGCGTCGGGCACGGGACCGCGGTCCAGTTCGTCGTGCGATCGTTGACGACCTTCGCCGCCTCCTTGAGGAACGGCAGCTGGTCGCGGCCGGCGCGCGCCGGATCCAGGTCGTTGAGCAGCCCCGGCGCGACCGGGCCGGTCAGCCCGATGCGCGCCGCGCGCGCGTCGCCGAGCGCCAGGAGCCGCTCGCCGTACCAGGGCGGCACGTAGTCCAGCGTCTCCTCCTCGGCGTGGAGGATCCGGGCGCGCTTGATGTGCAGGTCGAAGGACGCGACGTCGACGAACCGCGCGCCGGCCTTGTAGGCGTGGACCGCGAGGGCGCGGGTCAGCTCCTCCTTGCCCGGCTCGGTGCCGATGGAGACGATCTGCCCGCGCTGCACGTTGGCGCCGAAGCGGACGGCGAGCTCGGCGAGTCGGTCGATGGCCTCCGCGCTCATGACCCTTCCTCCTCCTCGGATGCCTCTCGCTCGCGCAGCTTCTCCGTGAGGTACGCGGCCTTGTCGGCGCGGCGCTCCGCGGCGTGCTCCTCGGCGGGCTCGGTGGCCTGCTCGGCGAGACGGCGCTCGCGGCGCTCGCGCTCGGCCTCCTCGGCCAGGAGGCGCTCGGTCTCGGTGGGCTCTGTCGCCATCCAGCCGCAACCCTATCGCCCGAATCCGAGTGCGTCCCCGCCGGGTGAGCCTGGACGGATCGCCCGTTGCGCAGGGGCCCTCGGACTGGTCATGTAGTGGCGCACCAGGTCATGGACGACCACCTTCCAGGGACACCCACACGCGGTATCGACCGCCGCACGCTGCTGCGGGGCGCCGCCATGCTCGGTGCTGCCGCCTGGGTCGCCGGCTGCGGCGGCTCGGAGGGCGCCGCGGTGCGCGTCTCACGGGGCGCGCCGCAGGCGTTCGAGCTCGGTCGCTGGCGTTCACGCGCCAGGTTGACCAGCAGCCGGGTGGAGGCAGCCGTTGTCGCGCACGGCGATCGGATCCACGTCCTGGGCGGCGCCACGGCGGAGACCGGCGCCGTCGCGCGACACGAGGCCTACCTCCCCGGCGACGACGGCTGGCGCGTGCTCGCCCCGCTCCCGGGGCCCGTCGCCGGCGCCGGCGCCGCGACCGGCCAGGGCAGGATCTACGTCGCGGGCGGCATCGACGAGGCCGGCCGCCCGCTGGGCGAGGCTCACGCCTACGACTCCCGCACGAACGCTTGGACCGCGCTGCCGCCGCTGCCGCGCGCGGCCGCCGCGCCGTCGCTCGTCGTCGTCGAGGACCTGCTCGTCGCGCTCTCCGGCCGCCGCGTCTGGGTGCTGAGCACCGGCGACCTCGGCGCCGCCGCGTGGATGGAGGGCGCGCGCGCCCCGGTCCCGCGCAGCCGCCCCGCGGCCGTGGCGATGGCGAACGTCGTCCACGTCATCGGCGGCCGCGAGGGCCGCGAGCCCTCCAACCGCCACGACGTCTACAACCCGTGGGGCGACGAGTGGTTCGACGTCGCCCCGCTCCCGACCGCGCGCAGCTCCGCCGCCGCGGCGGTGCTCGGTGGGCAGGCGCTCGTCGCCGGCGGGGTCGGCTGGGACGGCGTCAGCCGCCGGGCGGAGGCCTACGACCGGCGGACGGACATGTGGACGTCGCTCGCCCCGCTGCCGACGCCGCGTCGCGGCGCGGGCGCCGCGGTGCTCGGGCGGACCCTGCACGTCGCGGGCGGCGGCGGGCGCATGCCCGGCACCCGCCACGACGTCTTCACCCAGTAGGGCAACGACTTCGTCGTTGCTTGCAGTTGCGTCGCAGGGCGACGCAACTGCGGGTCGGGGCGGGTCAGGCCGTTGCGGGCAGGGGCATCGTCGCGACGAGCTCGTGCTCGCGCGGCGGCGCCCCCTCCTTCGCCCGCATCCCGGGCAGCAGGAGCGCGCCGAAGGTGATGATCCCGCCGACGACGGCCGCGCCGACGAGCGTCGCGCGCACGCCGATCGCATCGCTCACGGGACCGGTCAGCGCGAACGACACGGGCAGCAGACCGATCGAGATGAGCCAGTCCAGGCTCGAGACGCGGCCGAGCAGCGCGCTCGGGACGTGGCGCTGCTTCGCCGTCGCCCACACGATCGTCCCCGCCGTCTCCAGCGCGTTGAACAGGAGGCTGGCGAGCATGAGCTGCCACACCGAGGACGCCAGGCCGTAGCCCGCGATCGCGAGCGTGGCCAGCGTCCACGTCACGTACATGAACGTGATGTCGCGCCGCGGCAGCCCGTGCTGGCCCATGAGGACCGCGATGCCGACCGAGCCGATGCCGCCGGCCGCGAAGACGACGCCCAGATCCGCCGCGGAGCCCCCGAGGTCGTTCTTCACGACGAACGGCAGGAGCACCTCGGCCGGCCCCATGAACAGCAGGTAGGTGACCGCGGCGGCGGCGAACGTCGCCCACAGCCACGTGTGGCGGCGGACGTAGCCCATGCCGGTGCGCAGGTCGCCTGTGAACGAGCCGGTGCGGGTCACGTGCTTGGGTCGCTTCGCCATCGCGAGCACCGCGCCCGCCGAGGCGAGGAAGGAGAGCGCGTCCAGCGTGAAGGCCACGCCGGTGCCCGCGACTGCGATGAGCACGCCGCCGACCGCCGGGCCGACGAGCCGCAGCGCGATCGGCCGCACGAGGTGGTCGAGCGCGTTGGCCTGGGCCAGCTCGTCGGCCGGCAGGACCTCTGGCGTGATCGCGTCGAAGGCGGGGCCGAAGAACGCGCCGCCCGCGCCGTAGACGGCGACGAGCACGATCATGTGCCACAGCTCGAGCATGCCGGTGAGCGCGAGCGCCGCCATGACCCCGACGGCGAGGCCGCGCGCGAGGTCCGCGAAGAGCATGAGGCGGCGCCGGTCGAGCCGGTCGCTGAGCACCCCGCCGAGCAGGAGGAACGCGATCGTGGGGATCGTCATCGCGATCCCGACCATCGAGAGCGCCGCCGGCGCGTTGGACAGCGCGTAGACCTGCCAGGCCATCGCGACCATGAACACGCCGTCGCCCATGAGCGAGACGCACATCCCGCTCCAGAGCAGCCGGAAGTCGCGGTGGCGCAGGGGCGAGAAGAGCCGCACCCGGCTCAGCCCGCCGGGGCGGTCGGACCCCTCGTAGCTGCTATGCAGCATCGACGTCGAGCGCCGTGCCGGCGACGTCGGTGCGCAGGAAGTCCGCGGTCGCGTCGACCGTCATCGGCCGGGCGAAGTAGAAGCCCTGGCCGAGCGCGCAGCCGAGATCGCGCAGGGCGTCCCACTGCTCGGACATCTCGATGCCCTCGGCGACGACGTCGAGGTTCAGCGACTCGCCGAGCGCGACGACGGCGATCGCCAGCTCGGCCGCCTTCTCGGAGGCCGACTCGCTCAGGAACGAGCGGTCCATCTTCAGGACGTCGACCGGGAAGCTCGAGAGGTGGCTCAGCGACGAGTAGCCGGTGCCGAAGTCGTCGAGCGCGAGCCGGAGCCCCAGCGCCTTGAGCTCCTCGAGCCGGCGGACGGCGAGGTCCGCGTCGGCCATGAGGACGGTCTCGGTGATCTCGAGCGTCAGGTGCGCGGGATCGAGGCCGGACTCGGCGAGCGCGTCGTGGACGTCGGCGACCACGTCGGAGTGCTGGAGCTGCTTCGCGGAGAGGTTGATCGCCATCGTGAGCGGTGCGTCGTCCGGGCGCAGGCGCTGCAGCGCGCGCGCCGTGCGGCACCCCTCGCGCAGGACCCAGCGGCCGATCGGGACGATGAGGCCGGTCTCCTCGGCGAACGGGATGAAGTCGTTCGGCGCGACGAGCCCGCGCTCGGGATGGCGCCAGCGCACGAGCGCCTCGACCCCGGAGACCGAGCCGTCGTGGAGCCGGACGACCGGCTGATAGTGCAGCTCGAACTCGTCGTTGACCAGCGCGCGCTGCAGGTCGGCGCGCAGCTCGAGGCGGGCGAGGACGCTCTCGTGCATCCGCGGCTCGAACAGGCGGTAGCCGCCCTTGCCGTCGCGCTTGGCGTTGTACATCGCGGCGTCGGCGTTGCGGATGAGCTCCTCGGGCTCGACGACGGTCCCGGGCTCGGCGAGCGAGATGCCCATGCTGGCGCGCAGGACGAGCTCCTTGTGCCCGACGCGCAGCGGCACGGCCATGGCCTCGAGCAACCGGTCGGCGGTCTCGACGGCCTCGTCGGCGTTGCGGACGCTCTCCAGCAGCACCGCGAACTCGTCGCCGCCGAAGCGGGCGGCGGTGTCGCTCGCCCGGATGACGCTCTCGAGGCGCTTGGCGAACTCGGTCAGCACCTCGTCGCCGGCGGCGTGGCCGAGCGAGTCGTTGACGGTCTTGAAGTCGTCGAGGTCGAGGAACACGACGCCGACGCCGCCGCCGTCGCGCAGGGCGCGGGCCGACGCGTGGCGGACGCGCTCGCCGAACAGCGCGCGGTTCGCCAGGCCCGTGACCGGGTCGTGGAACGCCTGGTGGGAGAGCTGCTCCTCGAACTGCGCGCGCTCGGAGATGTCGCGAGCGTTCAGGACGATGCCGTTGACGTGCTCGTCCTCGAGGAGGTTCGTGTACTGGATCTCGAACTGCAGGACGGTGCCGTCGCGGTGGCGCAGCGCGGCCTGGAGGACCTCGGTCTGCCCGGCCTCGCGGGCCGATCCGTCGCCGAGGATCTGGATGAGCCGCGTGCTGTCGCCGGGCGCGAGCAGCGCCTCGAAGCGGGTGCCGGCGAGCTCGTCGGGGTCGAAGCCGAGGACCGCGAGCGACGAGGGGCTCTGGTAGACGATGGTGCCGTCGGCGCCGAGCACCGTGATGAGGTCGGACGAGTGGCGCACGAGCGAGCCGAAGCGCGCCTCGCTGCGCCGGGAGTGGACCTCCTCGGTCAGCTCGGCGCTGCCGAGCGCGAGGGAGACCTGGGTGGCGAGGTCGCGCAGCGCGGCGCGGTCGGCGGTGCCGAGCGTCTCGCCCGTGGCGACGAGCAGGACGCCGCGCAGCTGCTCGCGCGGGGTGAGGCCGATCGCGAGGACGTTGGAGCTGCTGCGCGGGAGCCCGATGTCGGTGCGCAGCGACGCGGGGAGCGGCAGCAGCGGCACCTCCGGGTCGGCGGCGAGGGCGAAGAGCGCCTCGGTGGTCGCGGCGTTCAGGTGGCGCCAGGTGAGCAGCTCGGCCGCCGGCCCGTGGGCCGCGACGATCCGCAGCTCGCCCTCCTCGAGGAGCGCGAACGCGCTCGTCGAGCCGGGGCACAGCTCGTCGGCCGACCGCATGGCCGCCGCATAGAGCTCGTCGCGCTCGGTCGCGCCCACGAGGGCGGAGCCCGCGCCGCTCAGCACGCGCTGGCGGTCGGAGGAGCGCTCCTCCTGGCGGACGAGGCCGGCCATGCGGGCCACGACGAGGATGAACAGGACGACCGACGCCAGGACGATGACGAGCAGGTCGACGTCGCCGCGGCGCATCTCGCCCACGATCTCGACGGCCGGTGCGATGAGCGTCGCGAACGTCAGGAGCGCCAGGCGGATCGGCGACAGGCGCGGCGCGTGCCCGGGAGCCGGCTCGGACAGCTCGCGCATCGACGGATGCAGTGCCGCGGCGCCCCAGAGGAGGTAGAAGCTGATCCAGCCGACGTCGAGGATGACCTGGCCGTCGTAGGCGCCGTTCAGCGTCACGACGCCGTAGACGAAGTCGGTGACGAGCAGCGCGATGATGCTCGCGGAGAGGAAGCCGAACGCGGGCCCGCGGCGGCCGCCGTCGACGGCGAGGCGGATGGCGGCGGCGAGGAGCAGGATGTCGCCCGCCGGGTACGCGATCGACACGAGCTTGGCGAAGACGTCCATCGTGTCGTCGTGGAGGTAGGGCGCGATGAGCGCGACCCACGAGACGAGCGCGAGGCCCAGCGTCATGATCAGCGCGTCGATGAGGCCGGGGCGGTCGCCGTGCGGGTTGCGGCGCCGCACGAGCGAGAGCAGCCCGATCATGAGCGCCGGGTAGACGAGGATGTACATCCCGTCGCCGACCGACGGGAACGGCACCTCCCCGCCGAAGACGCGCGGGTAGGAGTACGTGTAGAGGTCGCCCAGCCAGAACAGCGCGAAGCCGAGCGCGAAGAAGAGCCAGGAGCGCCTCGCGGCCGGGCGGTAGCGGCGGACGCCGACGAGGATCGCCAACACCGGCGAGAGCCCGAGCGCGTTCATGACCGGCCCGGAGCCCTTGAACGGCGGCACCCAGACGTAGAGCGCGCACAGCAGCGCACCGCCGGCGAGCAGCAGCTGCCACGCCGCCGCGCGGCCCAGGACGGCGCGCAGGCGCGTCATGCGGCCTGCTCCATCGGCGGCACGCCCGCCTCGCAGAGCTCGCCGCGGTCGGCGAGCTCCTCGATCGCGGCGATCGCGGTGTCGATCTCGGCGTCGGTGTTCGCGGCGGTGACCTGGAGGCGGAAGCCGACCTCGTGCTTGGGCACGAGCGGGTAGGCGGCGAGCGTCACGTAGACGCCGCGGTCGAAGAGCATCTGGCCGACCTCGGCGATGCGCCGGTGGTCGCGCAGCGGGATCTCGATGATCGGGAAGCCCGAGCGGTTCGGCGTGTGGACGCCGATGCGGTCCAGCGCCTGCAGGACGCGCTCGGTGAGCCGCCAGAGCTCGGCGCGCATCGCGTCGCCGCGCGTCTCGTTGACCTCCAGGCCGGCGAGGACGGTCGCCAGCGAGGCGACCGGCGACGGGCCCGAGTAGAGGTACGGCGGGGCGGCGACCTTCAGGAGCTGCTTGACCTCGGTCGGGCAGGCGATGAACGCCAGCAGCGACGAGTACGCCTTCGAGAACCCGCCGACGAGCACGAGGTTGTCGTAGGTCTCGCCCGTGTGGCGCACGACGCTGTTGCCGCGCGTGCCGAAGGGGCTCGTCTCGCCCGGCGTGCGCTCGCCGATGACGCCGAAGCCGTGCGCGTCGTCGACGTAGAGCAGCGCGCCGTGCTTGCGCGCGACGGCCGCGAAGGCGGGGAGGTCGGGCGCGTTGCCGGTCATGCTGTTCACGCCGTCCATGCAGACGAGGCGGGTGGGATCGCGCTCGGCGCTGAGGAGCTGGTCGAGGTGGTCGGGATCCTCGAAGCGGAAGCGACGGACCGCGGCGCCGCGCGAGCGGGCGACCTGGCAGCCGTCGTAGATCGTCTTGTGCGCGCGCTGGTCGAGGAAGATCGTGCCGGAGGCGGCGAGCAGCGGGATCACCGACATGTGGATGTGGGTGATCGTCGGGAGGACGAGCGAGTCCTCGGCGCCCAGCAGCGCGGTGAGGCGCTCCTCGATCTGCTCGTAGAGCACCGGGCTGCCCAGGAGGCGCGACCAGCTCGGGTGCGTGCCCCAGGCGTCGAGGTGGGCCGGGACGGCCTCGATGATCTCGCGGTCGAGGTCGAAGCCCAGGTAGTTGCAGGAGGCGAAGTCGGCCAGCCAGTGGTCGCCCACGCGGATCATGCGCCCGTCGATCTCGTCGATGACCGCATCCATCATCGGATGCGAGGCCGTCAGCTCGGCGAGGTCGGAGACGGTGTCCAGCCAGTGGTCGAGCCAGGGCTTGCGAGCGGGTGCGGCGACGGGGGCAGACGAAGCGGGGGCGAGGCGCATGTCCGGGTCATCGGCCGGTGTCCCGGAAAGCTGAGCGGCTCCCGAGAGGAGATGGACGCCCGTCTGGGGCTACGGGCTGACGTCCAGCACGACCTTGCCCGTCGCGCCGCGTCCCTCGAGCAGCCGCATGGCCTCCGCGCCGTCCTCGAGCGCGAACCGCGGCCCGACGATCGGGCGCACGATGCCCTGCTCGGCGAGGCGGTGGACCTCGGCGCCCACGGTGCGGCGGTCCTCGGGGTGACCGGCCATCCACGCGCCGAACCCGGCCCCGACGACGGAGATGTTGCGCAGCAGCAGCCGGTTGACCTTGACCTCCGGGATCGCGCCACCGGTGAAGCCGAGCACGAGCAGGCGCCCGGTCGGCCGCAGCGCGCGGAGGCTGTCGACGAACCGGTCGCCGCCGACGGGGTCCGCCACGAGGTCCACGCCGCCGCCGGTCAGCTCGAGCGCCTCCTCGCGCCAGGCGCCGTCGGAGCGCAGCACCTCGTGCGCGCCGGCGTCGCGAGCGACGCGCTCCTTCTCGTCGGAGGACACGACGGCGATCGTCTGCGCTCCGAGCCCGCGCGCCATCTGCAGCGTCGCCGTCCCGAGGCCGCCCGCCGCGCCGTGGACGAGGATCGTCTCCCCCGCGCGCAGGCGCCCGCGCATGACGAGCGCGAACCAGGCCGTGTGGTAGTTGAGGACGAGCCCGGCGCCCTGCGCGAAGTCGAGCGCGTCGGCCAGGGGGAACGTGTCGTCCACGTCGGCGACGGCGAGCTCGGCCCAGCCGCCGCCCTGCGTCATCGCGGCGACGCGGTCACCGGGGGCGAACGGGCTGCCCGCCGGCGCCGCGCGCACGACGCCCGCAGCCTCGACGCCCGGCACGTAGGGCGGCTCGGCGGCCGACTGGTACTGGCCGCGCGCCTGCAGCACGTCCGGGAACGACACGCCCGCGGCACGCACCTCGAAGAGGACGCCGTCGCCCGGGTCCGGCTCGGGCACGTCGGCGACGACGACCGCGTCCGGGCCCTCGAGCGCGGTGACCTGGAGGGCGCGCATCGCCCGCGGCGCTAGGCCGGCTTGGCCCACTCCACGTGGGCCTGGATCGCCGTGCCCGACGGGTCCATCCAGCCCTTGGAGCCGGCGTAGGCGAGCATCTTGTCCAGCCCCGCGTTCCAGTCGGGGTCCGCCGCGAGGTCGCCGGCGAGCCGCCGCACCGCGTCGACGGTGATGAACGCGTTGCCGTCCTCCGCGATCGTGCCGACGCCGTCCAGCGCGCGACTCAGCTCGGTGGGATGCGGCTGCGCGGCCTGCGCGAGCACCTTGAAGGAGCCGAGGTCGCGCGGTTCGGCGAGCGAGACGCTCGGGGGCGCGACGGTGAGGTCGACGAGGACGTCCATGGCGCGTGAGGCTAGTTGGTAGGTTCCCTCGCCCTGTGAGCGGCCGGATCCTCTGGAACCCCCCGCGCGATGTGCGCGAACGCACGACCATCGGTCGGTATCTGAACTGGATGCGCGACGAGCACGGTCGCGACCTGGCCGACTGGGACGAGCTCTGGCGCTGGTCCGTCGACGACCTCGAGGGCTTCTGGGCGTCGCTGTGGGAGTTCTTCGACGTGCAGGCCAGCGAGCCGTACGACGAGGTCCTGACGACGCGCGAGATGCCGGGCGCGAAGTGGTTCACCCAGTCGCGGCTGAACTACACCGAGCACATGCTCGGCACGCGCGAGGACGACGACCGCGTCGCGATCGTCGCCCGGTCGCAGACCCGCGAGCCCATGTCGCTGACCTTCGGGCGAGCTGCGCGAGCAGGTCGCACGCTGCCGTTGGGGCCTGCAGAGCCTCGGCGTCGGGCCCGGCGACCGCGTCGTCGGCTACCTGCCCAACGTCCCCGAGACGGTCGTCGCCTTCATCGCCACCGCGAGCCTCGGCGCGACGTGGGCGACGTGCGCGCCCGAGTTCGGCTCGCGCAGCGTCATCGACCGCTTCGCCCAGATCGAGCCGAAGGTCCTCCTGACCGTCGGCGGCTACGGGTTCCGCGACCGCTACCTCGACCGGACGGAGGAGGTCGCCAGGCTCCGCGAGGCGCTGCCGACCGTCGAGCACGTCGTGCACGTGCCCTACGGCGAGGCCGTGGTCCCCGACGCGATCGAGTGGTCCGAGCTGCTCAGGTACGTCGGGCCGCTGGAGTTCGAGCAGGTGCCGTTCGACCACCCGCTCGTCGTGCTCTTCTCGTCCGGGACGACCGGCCTGCCCAAGGCGATCGTGCACGGCCACGGGAACCTGCTCGTCGAGCACTTCAAGGCGCACGGCCTGCAGTGGGACGTCGGGCCCGAGAAGCGCCTCCTGCAGTTCACGACGACCGCGTGGATGATGTGGAACGCGCTCGTGTCGGTGCTCATCCTGCGCGCGTCGATCGTCCTCATCGACGGCGACCCGACCTGGCCCGACCTCAGCCTCCAGTGGCGGCTGGCGGCCGAGACGGGGGCGACGCACGTCGGCATGTCCCCCGCCTTCCTCATGGCCTGCCGCAAGGCCGAGCTGCAGCCAGGCCGCGACCTCGATCTGTCGCGGCTCAAGACGGTCATCACGGCCGGCTCGCCGCTGCCGCCCGAGGGCTTTCAGTTCGTCTACGACCAGCTCGGCCCCGAGACGCTGCTCATCAACGGCAGCGGCGGCACCGACGTGTGCTCGGCGTTCGTGACCGGCTCGCCGATGCTGCCGGTCTACGAGGGTGAGCTCGCCGCGCCCGCGCTCGCGGTCGACTGCCGGGCCTTCGACGAGGACGGCAACACGGTCGTCGGCGAGCTCGGGGAGTTCGTCGTGACGACGCCGATGCCGTCGATGCCGGTCCGCCTGTGGAACGACCCCGACGGCGAGCGTCTGCGCGAGGCGTACTTCGACCGCTACCCCGGCGTGTGGCGCCAGGGCGACTGGGCGCTGTTCACCGAGCGCGGCAGCTGCATCATCACCGGCCGCTCCGACGCGACGCTGAACCGCGGCGGCGTGCGGCTGGGGACGAGCGAGATCTACACGGCGGTCGAGGAGCTGCCGGAGATCGTCGACTCGCTCATCGTGCACCTGGAGGACAACGAGGGCGGCGCGGGCGAGCTCGTGCTGTTCGTGGTCCTCGCCGACGGCGCGACGCTCGACGACGACCTGCGGGCGAAGGTCCGCAGGACGCTCCGAACCGAGCTCTCGCCCCGCCACGCGCCGGACACGATCGTCGCGGTGCCCGCGGTGCCGCGGACGCGGACGGGCAAGAAGCTGGAGACGCCCGTGAAGCGCATCCTGCGCGGGGCGAAGGCGGAGGACGTCGCGGCGCGCGACGCCCTCCTGGATCCCTCGGCGATCGACGCGTTCGTCGCGTACGCCGCGCGGGACGAACCGGCGACCGCCTAGGCCACCGCGCTCAGCGCGGCGCGGTCTCCGAGGAGCTCCTCGGCCTCGTCGGCGAAGCGATCCGGCCCGCCCGACGCCCGCAGGCGCGCGCCGGCGGCCTCGGCCCCTGGGCGCCTGACGATCGCCTCGCGAACGGCGAGGCGCAGGCGCTCGGGCGAGAGCTTCTTCGACGGCAGCGTCACGCCGGCGCCGCACTCGCTGACGCGCCGGGCGACCTCTGGCTGGTCGCGCCCGAAGGGCACGACGGCCAGCGGCACACCAGCGGTGACGGACTTCTGCACGATGCCCATGCCGCCGTGACAGACGACGGCGGCCGCGCGGTCGAGCACGTGCCCGTGGGGCACGAAGCGCGCGACGCGGGCGTTGGGCGCGGTCGGCAGGTCGGCGCCGTAGGCGTCGGCGAGCGTCACGACGACGCGGACCGGCTCGTCGCGCAGGGCCTCGATCGCCGCGCGCGCGAGGGTCTCGTCGCCCTGGTACTCGGTCGAGCACGTGACGAGCACCCACGGGTCGCCGTCCTCGAGCAGCCAGTCGGGGGCGTCCTCCTCGGGCTCCCAGATCTGCGGCCCGACGTGGCGGAACATGTCCGGCAGCCCCGTGCGCGGGTACTCGAGCGGCTCGCCCGTCAGCACGATGAGGCGGTCGGGCCGGACCACGTGCTCGATCGCGTCCGGGAGCGGCGCGAGCCCCGCGTCCGCCCGCAGGCGGTTGATGCCGGGCATCATCGCCTTCGAGTAGACGCTGACCATGAGGCGGTTCATGAGCCGGTTGCGCATCCGTCCCACCGGGCCCGCGATCGGCTTGAGCCCGAACCCGAACGGAGGGACCTCGTCGGTCGGGTACGCGAGGAGCGTCGGCTGGATCGAGGCCCACGGGAGGCCCGTGGCCTCGGCGGCGACGACGGCGCCGTAGGCGTTCATGTCGGTGAGGAGCACGTCGGGCTGGAGCGCGGCGACGTCGTCGCGGAACTGGGCCATCTCGTACGGGCCGCGCTTCATGAGGTCCTCGAGGCCGCGCGTGAGGCGCTCCCTCGGGTTGGAGACCTCGTAGTCGGTCGCGGGGATCTCGAGGATCCGCGGGTCGACGCCCTCGACGTCGCGCAGTCCGGCGGCGCGGACGGCGTCGACGTGCTTCGGGGCGGTGCGCAGGTGGACCGTGTGGCCGCGGTCCTGCAGCGCGAGGAAGCCGGGGACCATGGGGAAGAGGTGGCCGCTGGCCGGCGATGTGTAGGCGTAGAACGTCGACATCGGTCAGGACTCCCGTCCGTGAGGTGGGTTGAGGCAGGCGGTGATGAGGTCGGCGACGGCGTCCGTGGCCGCCTCGGGCGACAGGCCCTCGACGACGCGCAGGACCTGCCAGAGCTCGACGCCGGTGACGCCGACGAGCCGCGCGCGGAGGGCGTGGCGGGCGTCGGGCGCGAGAGCGTCGAGATGGCCGGCGAACGTCGTCTCGATCCACGCGCGGTGGTTCGCGCGGCCGAGCTCGGCCATCTCGGTGAGCGACGGGGTCGCGTCCTCCTGACGCAGCAGGCGATCCATCATGGGTCCCCAGCGCTCGTACTGACGGGCGACCGCCTCGGCGACCGCCCGCGGCTCCTCGGCGGGCGGCTCGCCGCGCGCCGCTGAGATCTGCGGGACCATCCAGGTCCCGACCGCCCGGACGAGGCCGTCCTTCGTCCCGACCCGGCGGATGACCGTCTGGAGCCCGACGCCCGCACGCTCCGCGACCGCACCGAGCGTGATCTGGTCGAACGGGCGCTCGGTGAACAGCGCGAGCCCCGCCTCGTAGATCCGCAGCGTGTTGGCCTCTGCCGACTTTGCGCGGTCGCGCTGGACGTAGGTGCGGGTGGGCGTCGACTTCACGGGAACGACGCTACCGCGAAATTCGGGGTCGCCGGAAGTGCGGCTAACCCCACATCGGGGGACGGATGACACCACCACCGATGAGTCCCGGTGAGCCCCGGCGTTCTAGGGTCGCGATGCCCACCGACCCAGGAGCCGCCATGAGCGACACGACCACCCCGATCGTCACCGGGACCGACTTCATCACCGTGCCGACGAAGGACATCGCCGCGTCCGAGGCGTTCTACGGCGGGCTGCTCGGCCTGACCTTCGCCAAGCGCTGGGGAAAGATGCCCGGCGCCGAGTACGAGACCGGCAACCTCACGCTCGCGCTCATGGAGCCGGAGGCGTTCGGCGGCGAGTTCGCAAAGAGCAGTACGGCGGTGGCGCTGCGCGTGGACGACGTCGCCGCGCGCCGCGAGGAGCTGGAGGCCAAGGGAGTCACGTTCTTCGGGGAGACGATCGACTCGGGCGTCTGCTTCCAGGCGTTCTTCGCCGACCCCGACGGCAACCCGCTGATCCTGCATCACCGGTACGCGCCGGTGGGGTGAGCCTTTCGAGCACCACTCACACCCGACGCGAGCCCATGTGAGCGCCATGCGAGCGCGGTGCGAGCGCTCCCACCGACAGTGCTCCCATGACCACCACGCACGACCTCGCGATCGAGGCCGCCGGGCTCACCAAGCGCTTCGGCGCGACGGTCGCGCTCGACGGCGTCGACCTCACCGCTCCTCGCGGCACGGTGCTCGGCGTCCTCGGTCCGAACGGCGCCGGCAAGACCACCGCCGTCCGGATCCTCGCCACCCTGCTGCGCCCCGACGGAGGCACCGCCCGCGTCGCCGGGCACGACGTCCTGCGCGACCCCGCCGCCGTCCGCCGTCAGATCGGCCTCACGGGGCAGTACGCCTCGGTCGACGAGCTTCTGACCGGCCGCCAGAACCTCGTGATGATCGGGCGCCTGCTCGATCTCAAGCCGCGCGACGCGAAGGCGCGCGCAGCCGAGCTGCTCGACTGGTTCGGCCTCGACGACGCCGCCGACCGCCCCGCCAAGACCTACTCCGGCGGCATGCGGCGGCGCCTGGACCTGGCCGCGAGCCTCGTCGGCCGCCCGGCTGTCGTGTTCCTCGACGAGCCGACCACCGGCCTGGACCCGTCCAAGCGCGACGACATGTGGGACGTCGTCCGCGGCCTCGTCCGCGACGGCTCCACCGTCCTGCTCACGACCCAGTACCTCGAGGAGGCCGACGAGCTGGCCGACGACATCGTCGTCTTCGACCAGGGCCGCGTCATCGCCCACGGCACGCCCGACGTCCTCAAGCGCATCGCCGGCGACCAGCGCATCACGGTGCGCCCCGCCAACCCCGAGGCGCTCGCGTTCGTCGCCCAGATCGTCGGGGAGGCGACCGGCACGCACGCCGACATCACGCCGCGCGGGACCGTCACGGCCTCCACGCGCGGCGACGCCGGCTTCGCCGCCATCGTCGCCGGCCTGGACAGCGCCGGCATCGCGGTGACCGAGCTCTCCCTGCACCTGCCCAGCCTCGACGAGGTCTTCTCCACGCTCACGCGCAAGGAGACCAAGGGGCGCGTCTTCGAGGAGGTGGCGGCATGACCACCACGCTCCGCCACAGCGCCGTCATCGCCAAGCGCAGCCTGATCGGGACCATGCGGACCCCGGAGGCGCTCGTCGACGTGACGCTGCAGCCGATCATCTTCCTGCTGCTCTTCACCTACGTCTTCGGCGGCGCCATCGCGGGCGGCTCGCAGCAGGACTACCTCCAGTTCCTGCTCCCGGGGCTCCTCGCCCAGACGATCGCGATGGCGGGCGTCTCCATCGGGGTCAACCTCAACACCGACGTCGAGAAGGGCGTCTTCGACCGCTTCCGCAGCCTGCCCATCGCCAGGGCGGTCCCGCTGGTCGGCGCGGTCCTCGCGGACATGGCGCGCTACGTCCTGCTCTGCGTCGTGATGCTCGGGTTCGGCTACATCATCGGCTTCCGCGCGACGACGAGCGTCCCCGAGGTGCTCGCCGCCTGCCTGCTGGCCGTCGGGTTCGCGCTGTGCTTCTGCTGGGCGTCGGTGTTCGTCGGCATGCGTGCGCGCACCGCGGGCGCCGTCCAGGGGATCATGTTCCTGATCGTGCTCCCGCTCAGCTTCGGCTCGTCGGCCTTCGTGTCGCCGGACTCGATGCCGGGCTGGCTGCAGACGTTCACGGACGTCAACCCCATCACCCACCTCGTCGGCGCGGAGCGGGCCCTCCTGCTCGGCAGCCCGATGGGCTCACACCTCGCGTGGACGTTCGCGTGGATGGCCGGCCTGCTCGCCGTGTTCGTCCCGCTCGCGCTGCGGGCCTACCGCAACCGCGTCTAGCGTCGCCGGATCGAGCCGGGCCAGGGCCGCAGGGCGGTCCAGGGTCCGGCCGGCCGCGATGGCCGCGTCCGCCGCGTCGCCCCCGAGGGCGGCGCGCAGCTCGTCGACGACGGCGGCCGTCTCCGGGTTGTGAAGGTCGTCGGTCCCGCGCAGGCGCATGCTGGCACCGAGCATCTCGGCTGCGGCCTCCGGTGCTCCGGACCGCAGCGCCAGCACCGCCGTCGACTCGCCGACTCGTCCCGCGATCGGCAGGTCCTCCGACGCGACCGCGGCCTGGTACGCCCAGTCGAGCTGCTCGCGCGCCGCGTCGAGCTCACCGTCCTCGACCGTCAGTCGGCCCGCGAACCCGTAGACGATCGCGCGCTGGTGGCCGTGGTCGGGTCGCGCGGGGCTGCCGTCCTCCACGGCACGCATGGCCTCATCGCGCACGGCGAGGGCTCCCTCGAGGTCGCCGAGGCGCCACATCGTGCCGGCCAGGAAGACCATGAGCATCTGGCGCTCCTCCTGCGCCCCGGCGTCGGCCAGGGCCTCCTGGAGCAGATCCCGCGCGGCGACGTGGTCACCACGACGCGTCAGGAGGTCGGCGCGCCGCATGAGCGTCATGCCGCTCGGCGAGCCGGACCCCAGCTCGGCGAGCAGCCGCTCGCTCTCCACGAGCGCAGTCTCCGCCGCGTCGAGATCGCCGTCGACCATGTACAGCGACGCGAGCTCGGAGAGCGACGCCGCCAGACCCCAGCGGTCGCCGGCGGAGCGGAAGCGCTCGATCGCGACGCCGATGTGCCCGCGCATCTCCTCGAGCTCGCCGAGGTTCTCCGAGATCTGCCCGCGGGCGAACGGCGCCATCGCGCGCAGCCACGGGTCCTCGCTCCCGTCCAGCTCGTCGAGCATCGCGTTGCCGCGCTCCTGGTCGCCGCCGACGAACGCGACGATCGCCGCGACGATGGCCAGCAGCGGCCGGCCGGTGAAGTCCACCCCGTCGAGCATCTCGGACGCCTGCTTGACGGCCTCGTGCGGATCGACGGGCTGCTCGTCAGGATCGCTCCAGGCGACGATCGCCTGGGCGAGCAGCCGGTCGAACGGGTCCGCCTCCCCCTCGGCCGACAGCGCGAAGCGCAGCCAGGCGAGCGCCTCCTCGCGGTTGCCGTCGAGCGCCCAGAACCACAGGAGCGTCGTGACGGTCCGCAGCGCGGTCGCGGCCCCGCCCGTCTCGCCCAGGAACCGGACCCCCGAGAGCACGTTGTCGCGGTCGTCGCGCAGCCGGCCGAGCCAGACGAGCTGATCGGGCCCGCGTAGGTGCTCGTCCGCCTGCTCGACGAGCGCGGTGTAGTGCGCCGCGTGCGCCTCGCGCAGGCGCGAGAGCTCGCCCGCCCGCTCGGCCTCCTCCTCGGCGTACTCGCGGATCGTCTCGAGCATCCGCCAGCGCGACGTGCCGGTTCCGCGGACGCCGAGCAGCGAGCGGTCGACGAGCGCGCAGAGCAGGTCGAAGACCTCGTCGGCGTCCACGCCGTCGCCGGCGCACACCGCCTCGACCGCGTCGAGCGTCGCGCCGGCGGGGAACACGGAGAGCCGCCGCGCGAGCCGCCGCTCGGGCTCGCTCAGGAGGTCCCAGCTCCAGTCGACGACCGCGCGCAGCGTCCGCTGACGGCCCGCCGCGGCACGGCTGCCCCCGGTGAGCAGGCGGAAGCGGTCGTGCAGGCGATCGGAGAGCTCCTGGAGCGACATCGACCGCAGCCGGGCGGCCGCGAGCTCGATCGCCAGCGGCAGGCCGTCGATCCGCCGGCACACGTCCGCGACGATCGGCGCCGTCGTCTCGTCGAGCGCGAAGTCGGGCGTCGCCGACGCGGCCCGCTGGGCGAACAGCAGCACGGCCGCCTCCTCCTCCAGCGGCCCGACGGGGGCGAGCGCCTCCCCACCGATGGCGAGCGGCTCCCGGCTCGTCGCGAGGATCCGCAGCCGCGGGCAGCCGGCGAGCAGGCGATCGGCGAGCTCCGCCGCGGCCACGACGATGTGCTCGCAGTTGTCGAGCACGAGCAGCGCGTCGCTCGCGCCGAGCGCGTCGAGCAGCCGCGACTCCGCGTCGGCCGCCGCCGTCCGGCGGTCCGGCATCGTCGCCTCGCGGAGGCCGAGCGCGCCGAGCACCGCGGGCGCGAGGCTCTCGCCGTCGCCGAGCGACGCGAGCTCGACGAGCCACGACGTCCCCTGCGCACGGGCCGCGAGCTCGAGCGCGAGGCGGGTCTTGCCCGCGCCGCCGGTCCCGACGAGCGTCACGAGTCGGTGGCGCGAGAGGAGATCCGACGCGCGCTGCAGGTCCGCTTCCCTGCCGACGAAGCTCGTCCGCGCGGCCGGCAGGTTGCCGCGCGGTGCGGGCGCCACGGCGACCTCGCCGCGCAGGACCGCGAGGTGCGCCTCCTGCAGCACGGCGGAGGGCATCGCGCCGAGCTCGTCGTCGAGCGCGGCGCGCAGCGTCTCGTACGCGGCGAGCGCATCCGCCTGGCGCCCCGACTCGGCCAGCGCCTGCATGCGCAGCGCGCCCAGGCGCTCGTGGAGCGGGTGCTCGTCGGCCAGCTCGGTCAGCTCGGCGACGTGCTCGGCGGCCGCGCCCTGCTCGGCGGCGGCGGTCAGCAGGTCGATGCGCGCGGCGAGCCGCACGTCGTGCAGGCGCAGGGCGTCCGCCACCGGCTCGCCGCGCCAGAGGTCCAGCGCCTCGGCCAGGAGCCGGCCGGCGCCCCCGGGATCACCGGCCCGGAGCGCCGCGGCGCCCTCGCGCGCGAGCCGCTCGAAGCGCAGCGCGTCGACCGCGTCCGGCGTCAGCGCCAGCCGGTACCCGGCCGCCTCCTGCACGATCAGCGCAGGGTCCCCGAGCGCCCTGCGCAGGCGGGACACCAGGGACTGCAGCGCGTGCTGCACGTCGCGCGGCGGATCGCCCTCCCACACGGCGTCGGCCAGCGCGCCGTGGGACACGGGACGCCCGGCGTCGATCGCCAGCCGGCCCAGGAGCGCCTGCAGCCGGCCGCCGGCGATCTCGCGCGACGTTCCGTCGTGCTCGACCAGCAGTGGACCCAGGATCGAGACGTGCACCGATCAAGGATGGCGCACGGATCGCGACATACCATGCGCTCCATGACGCTCACCTCCGCGCAGGGCCTCGATCAGCAGTTCTGGGACGACGTCGACCGCCACGTCGTGCGCTACAACCCGGCGTTCGTACCGGTCGTCGTGGATCGCGCGGAGGGCAGCTGGCTGTACACGTCCGACGGGCGGCGCCTGCTCGACTTCACGTCGGGCCAGATGAGCGCGATCCTCGGGCACTCGCACCCGGCGATCGTGTCGACGCTGCGCGAGGCCGCCGGCACGCTGGACCACCTGTTCAGCGCGATGCTCAGCCGTCCGGTCGTCGACCTGTCGCGTCGACTCGCCGAGAGCCTGCCGGCGCCGCTGGAGAAGACGCTCCTGCTCAGCACCGGCGCGGAGTCCAACGAGGCGGCGCTGCGGATGGCCAAGCTCGTCACCGGCCGCTACGAGGTCGTCTCCTTCAGCCGCTCGTGGCACGGGATGACGCAGGCCGCGGTCGGCGCGACGTACTCCGCCGGGCGCCGCGGCTACGGCCCGCCCGCGCCCGGGAACTTCGCGCTCCCGACGCCGGACGCCTACCGCCCCGACGTGACCGGCCCCGACGGCGAGTTCGACTGGCGGCGCCAGCTGGACCTGGGCTTCGCGATGATCGACGCGCAGTCGTCGGGCAGCCTCGCGGCCTGCATCGTCGAGCCGATCCTGTCCAGCGCGGGCGTGATCGTCCCGCCGCCCGGCTACCTCGCCGAGCTGCGCGATCGCTGCCACGAGCGCGGGATGCTGCTCATCTTCGACGAGGCGCAGACGGGCCTGTGCCGCACGGGCGACGGCTACGCCTTCGAGCACGAGGGCGTCGTGCCCGACATCCTCACGCTGTCCAAGACGCTGGGGGCGGGGCTCCCGCTCTCCGCCGTCGTGACGAGCGCCGAGATCGAGGAGCGCGCGTTCGACG
The DNA here is from genome assembly GCA_963757125.1 of uncultured Solirubrobacterales bacterium. GTDB lineage: Bacteria > Actinomycetota > Thermoleophilia > Solirubrobacterales > Solirubrobacteraceae > CAVVSD01. Next base: position 415,957 of record CAVWQP010000004.1, read on the forward strand.
CGGGGTACCTCTTCTTCACCACGCACGTGTCCGATCCGCTCGTCGCGTCCGTCGGGCTGACCGTCATGGACGTCCTGGAGCGCGAGGACATGGCGGCCAAGGCGCGTGAGAAGGGCGCAGCGCTGAACACGGGGCTGCGCGAGCTCGCCGACCGCCACCCGGTCATCGGCGACGTCCGCGGCCGCGGGCTCATGCAGGGGCTCGAGCTCGTGCTCGACCGGGCGACGAAGGAGGGGTCGCCCGAGCTCGGCGCCGCCGTCACCGCCCGCTGCCTCGAGCTGGGCCTGCACATGAACATCGTCCAGCTGCGCGAGATGGGCGGGACGTTCCGCATCGCCCCGCCGCTGACGATCTCCCCCGACGAGCTCGCGCTCGGCCTCGAGATCCTCGATCAGGCGATCGGCGAGATCGCGCCGCGGTTCGTCTGACGGTGGACCTGCACCCGTCGACCTCGGGCTTCGACCGGGCTGCCGACGTCTACGACCGTGCCCGCCCCGAGTACCCGCCGCCGGTCGTCGACCGGCTGCTGGACGCGCTCGGCATCCGGCCGGGCGCCACGGTCGTCGACGTGGCGGCCGGGACCGGCAAGCTCACGCGCCCGCTCGTGGCGCGCGGGCTGCGGGTCGTCGCGGTCGAGCCGGTCGCCGGCATGCGCGACGTGCTCGCGGCGACGACGCCCGGCGCCGAGGTGCTCGACGGCGTCGCCGAGCGCCTGCCGGTGGCCGACGCGTCCGCCGACGCGATCACGGTCGCGCAGGCGTTCCACTGGTTCGCGAACGACGCGGCGCTCGGCGAGTTCGCGCGGGTGCTGAAGCCAGGCGCCCGCCTGGCGATCGTCTGGAACACCCGCGACCTGACGCAGCCGCTGCACCGCGCGCTGCACGAGCTGATCCTCCCCTACCGGCACGACGAGCCGCGCCACAACTCGGGCGACTGGGAGGCCGCCTTCCGCGCGGACGGCCCGTTCACGCTGCTGGAGCACTGGGAGCACCCGAACGTGCAGGAGCTCTCCCGCGACGGGCTCGTCGAGCGGGCGCTCTCGACGAGCTTCATCGCAGCGCTGCCGGCGTCCGAGCGCGACGTGGTCGCCGAGCGCGTGCGCGCGCTCGTGTCGACCGAGCCGGTCGGCCTGGCCTACACGAGCGAGCTGTTCGTCTACGGGACGAGCACCGCGCGGCCGGCCACCTGACCGGCCTCCAGCCGGGCGAGGACGTCGTTGATCGCCTCCAGCGGCGCCCGCTCGACCTGGAGCGTGAGCTTGTCCTGCAGGGCGAGCGCGACGACCTCCTCCAGCTCGGTGCGCGTGCCCCAGTTGCTGCCGGTCAGGACGGATTCGGGCGGCCACGTGAAGAAGCCGAACGGCACCGTGCCGCCGGCCAGGCCGACGACGACGAGATGGCCCTTGAACCCGAGCGAGGACGCTGCGAAGGCGAGGCTCGCGTCGGAGCCGACGAGGTCGATCACCGCCGCGGCGCCCTTCCCGTCCGTCGCATCCTGCAGCGCCTGGGCCGCGTCCGGCGCGCCCGGATCGACGACGGCGTCGGCGCCGAGATCCAGCGCGGCCTGGCGCTTGGCCGCCGAGACGTCGGCGACGACGACGCGCGCCGGTGTCAGCAGCCCGAGGAACTGGATCGCCATCTGCCCGAGACCGCCCGCGCCGATGACGAGGGACGAGTCGCCGCCGACGAGCCGCCCGGCGACCTTCTTGACCGCGCGGTACGGCGTGAGGCCCGCGTCGGTGAGCGGCGCCACGTCGGCCGGGTCGAGGTCGCCGATGCGGATGAGATGGCGCGGGCTCGGCACGACGTAGCGCTCGGCGTAGCCGCCGGGAGGGCCGAGGCCGCCCCAGCGCATCGTGTCGCAGAGCTGCTCCTCGCCGCTCATGCAGACCCGGCACATCCCGCAGCCCCAGCCGCCGTACACGATGACCGCCTCACCGGGCTCGAACCCGGTCGCGCCGGGCCCGAGCGCCTCGACCCACCCGGCGTTCTCGTGGCCGAGGATCGTCGGCCCGTCGAGCACGCCGGGCACCTCGCCGTGGGCGATGTGCAGGTCCGAGTGGCAGACGCCGGCGCCGCCGATGCGCACGAGCACCTCGCCGGGACCCGGCTCCGGGTCGGGCACGTCCTCGATCCGGAACGGCTCGCCGTACTCGTGCAACCTCGCTGCGCGCATCGCCTCTCCCTCCGTCGGTGGGTCAATCCTCGCGCAGGTCGATGCGCAGCGCCCCCTGGGGTGTGCGCAGCTCGAGCCAGGCGGCGTCCGGCGGCGGGGCGGGTGTGTGGACCGAGGTCATCGTCGTGATCGCGTCGAGCGTGAAGCCGAACGGAACCGTCAAGGACGTGCGCATGCGGTAGTCCGTGTCGAGATCGTCCGCGAGTCCCGGGTTGCCATCGCCTTCGTCGAGACCGGGGCCGTCGGGCGCGAACCGCCCCAGCTGCAGCGGCTCGGGCGTCGACGTCGCGGTCGACGGATCGCGCTGGAGGGCGAGGACGACGCCGTCCTCGTAGATCGCGGCGGCGAGGAGCTGGAAGCCCGCCGCGCGCTCCGGTGGCCCGGGGATGATCCGCGGCTCGCCTCGACCGACGAACTCCTGCCGCGGTCGCCAGCTGTCCCACGCCTGATCCTTCAGCTTGTTGAAGCGCCACGCGAACGCCTGCTTGCGGGTGAGCAGTCCGACCTGCTCGAACGCGGTCGCGGCAGCCTGCAGGCCGAGGCGGTCCCCGCGCTCGCGGACCCTCTCGAGGTGCGCGAGCGCGGCCCGCTTCGCCGGACTCGGTGGTCGTCGCCGCGGAGCGGTCAGCCGCTCGGTACGCCCGCGCCAGATCTCCTCGTCCGTGGGCGGGATGAGGCCGAGCCGAGCACATGCGGTCACGGCCCCGTCGAGTCGGTGCACCATCCTGCCGACGGCGTCGGGGTGCGCCAGCAGCAGCAGGTACAGCTCGGAGAGGAAGACCTCGGCCGCCCGACGCTCCGGGGAGCTCGTCATCGGTGCACGTCCACATCGACCGCGCCGCACCCGCCGACGGTGATCGTCAGCCTCGACGCCTCGGCCGGCACGCCGCCGCTGAACACGTAGGTGAACTCCATCGTCCTGCCGGGGCCGGCGCCACCGCCGCCCCTCCGAGCGAGGTACCTCGTCCCGAGGTCGTCCTCGGCCCGGAAGTGCGCCCGGCGGGAGGCGACGGCCGGCTGGGTGATGCCGTGCACGAGGAAGCACTGCGCATAGAGGGCGACGCAGAGGACGGTCGCACCGTCCGGCTGCGCATCGGGGACGAGCACCCGGGGCGCCTCGCCCGGGGCGATGAGCTGGGCGCCGAGGCGGAAGCCCGGCGCCGGCGTGAAGAGATCGCCCTCTGCTCGTCTGCCTGGCGGATCCTCCGGAAGCGCGCCGATCTCCCTCAGCGCGCCCACGACCTGATCCGCCCACCGCTCGCCTGGATCGCGGAAGAGCGCGATGGCACGCTCGCGCACGTGCGCCGGGAGCTCGATCGGCCCGGCGCCGCGTGCGCGCTCCTCGATCGCGTGCGCTCGCCAGGCGTCCGCCTTCGCAGGCTCGAGCGCCTCTGCAGCGACGAGCGCCTCGAGCATCGCGTCCAGCCAGCGGGGCGCGTCGACATCGCGGTTGTGCGACGCGCCCCAGCGACGGACCGCCGCGACCGCCGCGACCAGGAGACCCTCCGCGTCGGTCACGGGTCGAGGGTCTTCTCGTACGCCAGCAGATGGCAGGGCGTGGCCAACATCAAAGCGAGGTCCGGGTAGTCGTCGTCGAGGCGTCCCGTGTGGACGACCCGGTAGCCGAGGCGGGTGTACCAGGCGGCCAGGAACGCCTTCGTCGGATGCGTCCAGCCCTTCGGGACGAGCAGCTCGAGCCGCATGGCGTGCAGGCCCGCCTCCCGGCTCGTCCGCTCGGCGAAGCGCACCAGCTCACGCCCGATCCCGACCCCGCGGTGGGCGGGATCGGCGACGAGCATCCCGAACTCGCCGGTGCCTGCGTCGAGGCGCCGCACGCGCACGCAGCCGACGACGTCGTCGTCCAGACGCGCCACCGCCACCTCGCCGTCCCGCGTGAGCCCCGCGACGCCGTCGACCGACGTCCGGGCGGCGCCGTCGACCCAGAGCCCCCGCTCGGCCACGGCGTAGACCTCGTTGATCAGCTCGGCGATCCGCGCCATGAGGTCCGCGTCGTCGCCCGCGGCGGCCGGCAGCAGCGCGATCTCGATCTGAGGGCTCAGAAGTCCGTGACGGTGATGGTGAACGCCGCGTCGAACCGCTCGCCGGCGGCAACGATCGGCAGGTCCACGCCCGAGGCCAGCGCGTTCGTCGGCGCTGTCATCGGCTCGAACGCGATGACGTCGTCCGCCGCGGGCGCGAAGACCTGGGCGTACGGGTAGGCGTCGTCGAAGTGGACCTCGATGCGCCTGCGGCCGCCTGCGAGCACGAACGGCGCGCGATCGGCGGGCGCCACGAACGCGTCGTCGAAGGTGCGGGCGCCCAGCGGTCCGTCGGCGACGTGCGCCATGACCGTCTCGCCCGTCGGGAGCATGAGGTGGTCGAGGCGCAGCGCCTCGGTCACCGGGACCGCGATCTCCCACTCGTCCCGGGGCACGCCCGGCAGCACGAAGTACGGGTGGTAGCCGAAGGCGACCGGCACCGGCGAATCGCGCGACGCGAGGACCGACGTCGTGATCGTCAGCGTCGGCCCCACCAGGCGCGCGTCGAAGAGCAGCTCGTGCGGAAACGGGAAGGCCGCCAGGAGATCCGGGTGGGCGGCGAGGTCGAAGCGCGCCGCGAGCCTCGCGTCGTCGCCGCGCGGCTCGTGATGCTCGACCTCCCAGCCCGGGACCCCCGCCAGCACGCCGTGCATGGGCAGCCCGTTGTCGTCGACCCGCAGCGACGGCGAGATCCGGTCGAGGACGACCTCGCGGCCGGCGACGTCCAGGCGCATGCCCTCGAGCCTGTTCGCCCACGGGTACAGGAGCGGGATGCCCATCGTCTTGCGCTCGGCGACGTAGGCCTCCAGGCCGCCGCGCTGGCCGAGCAGCTCCTCGCCTCGATGCAGGAGCGACGTCGCGACCATCCCTGCCTGCGGCACGAAGCGGACCGCGATGCCGCCCTCGTCGACCGTCGACAGCACGCGGTGCTCGGCGGTGGTCATGTGTCGATCGTCGCACGCCGGGCCAGTGAAGGTCATCCGGTCCGGATGACGGCGACCGCCTCGGGCCGATCTAGCGTCGCACCATGAGCCCCAATCTCGCCTGGCCACTGCGCAGCGTGCTGGCCGGGACGGCCGGCACCGCCACGATGACCGCGGCCTACACGCTCGAGCGCAAGCTGCGCCCGCACCTCGTCGGCGACCTCGACTACGACGACGGCCTCGTCCCCGGCAAGATCGTCGCGTCGCTCATGCACCTCTCGCAGGTCACCGATCGCGGCGACAAGGACCTCGGACTCGTCCTGCGCTGGAGCTACGGCTCGATGTTCGGCCTGTGGCACGGCCTGCTGCGACGGAAGGTCCCGGAGCCGTGGGCGAGCGCCGCGTTCGGCGCGACGCTCATGAGCGCGACGTTCACGCTGTTCCCGGTCCTGGGCCGCACCCCGGTGCCCTGGCGCTGGCCACCGGCGATGATCGCGACGAGCGTCGGGACGCACGTCGCCTACGTGCTGGCGGTCGCCGGAGTGGACGACCGCGTCAGGAAGGCCGGGTGAAGCGCCGCTCGAGCCGATGCCCGGTGAGCTGGGCGACCGCGACGCCGATGAGCGACCCGGTCACGACGTCCGCCGGGTAGTGCACGCCGGTGTGCACGCGCGAGTAGGCGACGACGGCCGCGAACGCCTGCAGCGCCACCGCCTCGCGCGGGAGGATCCGGCCGATCGACGTGGCGAACGCGAAGGCGCTGGCCGCGTGGCCGGACGGGAACGACGTCGACCGGGGCATCCGGACCTGCCGCGCGAGCGGGACCAGCTCGGGGTCGGGACGCCTGCGCCCGCCGATCGGCTTGAGCACCGCGTTGACGAGCATCGACGTGGCGGCGACGGAGGCGAGGCCGGCGCCCGCCGCCCGGCGACCCGACGGCCCGCGGCTGATCGCCAGGATCGCCGCCGCCGACAGCCACAGGCGCGAGTGGTCGGCGGCGCGCGACACCGTGCTCATCCCGCGGTCGAGGACCGGCGTCGGCGTCGCAGCGATCGCGGCGTAGAGCGCGAGGTCGATGCGCTTCGCCTCGCGCAGCCATGTCCTGGGGACCTCCGGCATCGGCGCACCGTAGATGTGCCGACGGGGCGGGGCATCACCCGCTTCGGATGAGTCAGGCCGGGACGTACTCGATGAAGCGACCGAGGTCGCGGAACCCGGCGGCCGCGTAGACCCGCTCGGCGATCTCCGTCGACTGCAGGCTCGCGGTCGTGCAGCCGCGGTCCGCGGCGTCGCGCAGCAGCCGCAGCGTCATCGCCGTGCCGAGCCCGCGCCGCCGCGCCGCCTCGAAGGTCGACACGTTGAAGATCCCGCAGTCGCCGTCGTGATCGATGGCGATCGCGGTCGCGACGTCCTTGCCGCCGGCACGGCCGGTGACGACGTGGAACGCGGTCGGGTCCGCCCCGCGGAGCAGGCCCTCGGGCACGCCGGCGGCCTCCAGGTGGTCGAGATGGTCGGTCCAGACTGCCGCGGTGACATCCGCGTCGGGCCCGCGCGCCGCGATCTCGTCGAGCGACATGCCCATCGCGCGCGTGGTCGTGTCGACGGTGTAGCCCCGGCCGCGGAACTCGGCCTGCGTGCCCTCGTCGGTCTCGTGGACCCACGCTGCGAAGCGCTCGACGCCGGCCGAGCGGTACGCAGCCTCCATCGCGTCGACCGCAGCCGCGCCGGCGCCGCGATCGAGCAGGGCGTTGTTGAAGACGCCGCGCTCGGGATCGGACGGGAACACAGCCGCCGCGACGCCGTCCAGACGATGGAGCGCGGCGCCCGCCGAGCCGCGGGCGTACGCGTCCCACGACGCGAGGAGCGTCGCGTTCCCGCGGGCGTACAGGTCGGAGTCGGCGATCACGGCGGGCGGCACGCGGGCCGATGAGGCGGAGGGGGAGGGATTCGAACCCTCGGTACCCTTGCGGGCACAACGGTTTTCGAGACCGCCCGATTCAACCACTCTCGCACCCCTCCGAGGCGCTGTGGCGCAGCGGGAGAGGCTAGCGCGGGTCAGCGCCGCGAGGCGAAGAAGGCCCGCAGCAGCTCTGCGCACTCCTCCGCGAGCAGCCCGCCGTCGACGGCCGGCCGGTGGTTCAGCATGGGTTGCGCGAGCACGTCGAGGACGCTGCCGGCCGCGCCCGCCTTCGGGTCGGTCGTCCCGTACACGACACGCGGCACGCGTCCCAGGACGATCGCGCCCGCGCACATCGCGCAGGGCTCGAGGGTCACGTAGAGCACGCAGTCCAGCAGCCGCCACGAGCCGACGGCCCGCGACGCCTCGCGCAGCGCGAGGATCTCCGCGTGCGCGGTCGGATCCTGCCGCAGCTCGCGCTCGTTGTGCCCTGCGCCGATGAGCTCGCCGTCGCGCACCACGACGGCGCCGATCGGGACGTCGTCGTGCGTCAGCGCCGCATCCGCCTCGCGCAGGGCGAGGCGCATGAAGTACTCGTCGCGGGGAAAGAAGCGGCCGCCGCTCACCCCTGCAGGTTCGCAGGCGGCCCGTCGCCGCCGAGGTGCAGCTGCCACCAGCGCACGTCGTGCCAGCGGCCGTCCTTCCAGCCGATCCGCCGGTAGACGCCCACCTCCTCGAACCCCATGGCCCGGTGCAGGCCGTCGCTCGCGTCGTTCGGCAGGGCGACGCCGGCGCACAGGACGCGCAGCCCGCGTTCCTCGACGACAGGGAACAGCTCCGCGTAGAGGCTGCGCCCCATGCCCCGCCCGTGGTGCGACGCGGCCGTGTAGATCGCGACGTCCGCCGCCCAGTCGTAGGCCGACCGGTCGCGGTGACGCGAGGCGTACGCGTAGCCGACGATCGCGCCGCCGTCCTCGGCGACCAGCCATGCATGCGACGCGGCCATCCGCCCGGCGAAGTCCGCGGCCGTCGGGGCCTCGTACTCGAACGAGATGCACGAGTCGGTCACGTACGGCGCGTACACGGCGGCGCACCCCGCGGCGTCCTCCGCGACGGCGGGACGGATCACGAGTCGACTCACCGGCGCGCCACCGCCACGAGGTACCGGCACGGGATCTCCGTGCGGTTGACGAAGGCGCACGACATCGGCGGCCCCAGCGCGAGGCAGTCGCCGGGCGCGAGCCGATGCTCGACGTCGCCCTCGCGGAACACCAGCTCGCCCTCCAGGACGAGGATCTGCTGATGGATGAAGGTGTACGTGTCGGCCGGGAACGCGACCTCCGCGCCCGCGGGCAGCTCGACGTCGACGAGCTCCATCGGCCCGCCGGACACGGGCGACACCGCGCGCCGGCGGTAGCCGGTCGCCGGATCGGTCCAGACCGGCTGCGCCGCGGCGCGGGACACCCGGGCCTCCTCCCCCTCCGCGCGCGCGACGAGCTCGGAGAGCGTCATCCCCAGCGCGCCGGACAGGCGCCCGAGGAGCGCCGCCGTGGGCTGCGCCTCGTCGCGCTCGATCTTCGAGATCATCGCCCGCGACACCCCCGAGCTCTCCGCGAGCGCGCTGACGGTCATGCCGCGCGCCTCGCGCGCGGAGCGGAGCGTCGTGGACAACGACGTTGCCAGCGAGGTCGGCATCGTCACGATGTTACGCATTCATGCCACTGAAGTGACATTCCGCGCCCTCGGAACTTTCGGCCCCCAACTCTGTTTCAGGGACGCCCACCACCTGCCGATGAGGCCTTGATGCGCCGCCCGATCCTTTTCGCTCTCCTGCTCGTCGCGGCGCTCGCTGCGACGTTCCCGCACGCCGCGGCCGCCGACGGCGTGTTCCGGCCGGGCGAGCTCGTCGTCAAGCGCCAGGGCAGTCCCGCGGCGGTCGAGCGCACGAAGGCGGGCGAGACGCTCGACCAGGCCATCGCGCGCGTCCGCGCGGAGCCGGGCGTCGAGTCCGCCGCCCCCAACCCGATCGCGCGCATGACCCAGACCCCACCCGCCCAGCCGCCGGCACCGTGGCCGAACGATCCCGGCCCGTCCGGGCAGCCCGGCGGCTGGAAGCTCACGCAGTGGAACTTCTTCGGCCCGGCGTCGGTGAACGCCGCCGCGGCGTGGGGCAACGTCGCGAAGGTCGGCCGCACCGGCGGGCGGGGGACGGTCGTCGCCGTGCTCGACACCGGCGTCGCCTACCGCGACGCGGGCCGCTTCAAGCGCTCCCCCGACTTCGGCCCCGCCGACTTCGTCCGTGGCTACGACTTCGTCGGCGGCGACAGCCACCCGGACGACGAGAACGGCCACGGCACCCACGTCGCCGGCACGATCGGCGAGGGCGTCAACAACGGCATCGGCCTGACCGGCCTCGCGTACGGCGCGAAGATCATGCCCGTCCGCGTGCTCGACTCGATCGGCGAGGGCGACGTCCCCGTCATCGCGCGTGGCGTCCGCTACGCCGCGCGCCGCGGCGCGGACGTCATCAACCTCTCGCTGGAGTTCTCGCCGGAGGTCACTGCCGGCGACATCCCCGAGCTCCTCAGCGCCATCCGCTACGCACGCTCGCGCGGCACCGTGGTGGTCGGCGCGTCCGGCAACGAGGGGCACGCGACCGTCGCCTACCCGGCACGCGCCGGCGACGTCCTCGCGGTCGGCGCGACGACCGAGCGCGGCTGCCTCTCGGACTTCTCCAACGAGGGCCGCGGGCTCGACATCGTCGCGCCCGGCGGCGGTCGCGACGCGGTGACGCCGGTCGGCGAGCCCGGCTGCGACTCCGCCCTGCCCGGCCGGCCGATCGTGCAGCTCACGTACACGAGCGGCCTCGGCGTGTTCGGCTATCCGGACTCCTACGAGGGCACCTCGATGGCCGCGCCGCACGTGGCCGCGGCCGCCGCGCTCGTCATCGCGTCCGGCGTCGTGGGACCGCATCCGACCGCCGAGGCGGTCGAGAAGCACCTCGAGGCGACCGCGCGGGATCTCGGCACGCCGGGCTACGACGAGCGCTACGGCTGGGGCCTGCTCGACGCGGGCGCGGCGACGGCTCCCGCGACCGGCTAGACCCGGATGACGAGCACCGAGCAGGGCGCGTGGTGGGTGACCTTGTTCGGGACGGAGCCGAGGAGGAACCTGTCGGCGCCCGTCATGCCCTTGTTGCCCACCACGATCAGGTCCGCCCGGCGCTCCTCGGCGACGTCGAGCAGCGCGGCGGCCGGGTCGCCCTGGCGGGCGTAGGTCGTGACCTCGACACCCGCTGCGGCGATCTCGCCCGCCGCCTCCCGCAGCGCCCGCTCGACCTCGTCGCGGGGGCTGACGCTCCAGCCCTCCGGGCCACCCTCGGGCACCGGCTGGTACGCGCTGACGAGCTCGATCCGCGCTCCGACGGTGGCCGCCAGACCGGTCGCCTGGCGCACCGCTTCACGGGCCGTCTCGGACCCATCCGTGCCCACGACGATGGCCGAGTACATCCGAGCGGCATCATATGGGGACGCGTGATCGACCTCCACTGCCATGTCCTGCCGGGCATCGACGACGGGCCGGAGACCATGGACGGCTCGCTCGAGCTGGCCCGGGCGGCCTCCGAACAGGGCACCACGGTGCTCGTCGCGACGCCCCACGTCACCTATGACCACATCCACAACACGAGCGAGCGCATCCTCGCCTCGGTGGAGGAGGTCAACCGGGCGCTGCGCAAGCAGCGCATCGACATCATGGTGCTCCCGGGCGCCGAGGTCGCGCTCGAGCGCGCCGGTGAGCTCGAGGACGACGAGCTCGCGGCGCTGCGCCTCGGCGGCGGCCCGTGGCTGCTCGTCGAGTGCCCGATGTTCGCGGGCGGGATGGGGGTCGACGGCCAGCTCCAGGCGCTCGCGAGCCGCGGGAACAAGATCGTCCTCGCGCACCCCGAGCGCTGCCCGGTCTTCCAGAACGACCTGAACCTCCTCGAGCGCCTCGTCGCCGCGGGGATGCTCGGCCAGGTCACCGCATCGGCGCTCACGGGCCAGTTCGGCCGCACCGTCGAGCGGATCGCCCGCGACATGGTCGACCGCGACCTGATCCAGATCGCGGCGTCCGACGCGCACAACGCCGAGCGCCGCCCACCGGTGATCCGCGACCACCTCGAGGACGCGGGGCTCGACGGCAGGGCGGACTGGATGGGTCTCGACGTTCCGGAGGCGGTGCTGGCCGGGACCTCGATCCCCTACCGCCCGAAGGAGGAGCGTTCGCAGCAGCGGCGCGGCCTCTTCGGCCGGCGCTCGCGGCGTTAGATGAGCTTCGTCAGCGCGATGATCATCCCCGCGACGACGAACACCACGATGAGGATCTGACACCACACCCAGAACGGGGACACCGCTCCGAGCTTAGTCCTCCGCGAGCTGGGTCCTCAGCTTGCGCAGCGCCCGGTACACGCGGCCCTCGACGGTCGTGAGCGGCTCGCGGAGCACCTTGGCCATCTCGGGGACCGTCATGTCCGCGCCGAACCGCAGCGCGACGGCCTCGCGCTCCTCGGCGCTCAGCGTCTCCAGGGCCTCCATGACCGTCGCGCGCGCCTCGAAGCGGTCGATCCCGCCGTCGCCGCCGACGAGCGCCGGGATGAGCGACGACTGGTACGCGCGCTCCTCCACCTCGCGCTTGCGCGCGCCGTCGCGGAGGAGGTTCGTGGCGATCGTGTAGAGCCACGCCTTCTCCGTCCCGCGCGCGCGGTCGAAGAGCGACCGCTTGCGCAGCGCCCGCTCGAAGGTGTCGGCCACGAGGTCCTCCGCCAGCGCCCGATCCCCGGTGCGGTAGATCAGAAACTTGAGCAGCGGTTCCGCGTGCTCGTCAAAGAGACGATCAAGATCTTTTTCGAACATCGGTCAGGAAACCCGTCTGGCGATCGTATCTGGGTTCATGAGCAACGGCGAGAACCATCTCCCAGAGGAGCTCGAGGCGGTGGCGCACCGGATGCGCGCCGAGCGCCCCGAGGTCACTCCGCTGGAACTGGATGGTCTGCGCCGGACAGTCAACGCCCGCGTCGCGCGGGCAGGAACCCCACGGAGGGAACAGTCCATGAAGTCACGGATGGCGATTGTGGCGCTGCTCGTCTCGGGCCTCGTCATGAGCACTGCAGGCACGGGTCTGGCGGTCACCGGTCTCACCGACACCGACAGCGCGGCCGAAGGGCAGTACGGCCCGCCCGTCACGACCCCGGCCCCCACCCCCACCACGGAGACCCCCGCACCGGCGCCGACGACGCTGGGCGGTCCGCAGGGTGAGGTCCAGGGCCAGGCGTCCACCGGCACGACGCCGGCGCCCGCCCCCACCCCCACGCCTGAGAAGAAGGCGTCGAAGCCCGCCACCGCGCCCGCGGCCGTTCCGGCCCCCGCGCAGGCACCGCGACAGGTCGTCGCGGCAGAGAGCGGCAGCCAGCTGCCGTTCACCGGCTTCTCGGCAATCCCGGTCTTGCTGGTGGGCCTCGGCCTGCTGGCTGGCGGTCTGGTCCTGCGTCGGCGCACCCGCGAGCACCGCGCCTGAGCACGAGGCATGCAGGACCGCTCCAGGATGGAGCAACGGAGGCGGGCCCTAGGGCCCGCCTTCGTCGTTGTCGGGGACGACTTCGTCGTCCCTTGGCGTTGTGTCGCCGGGCGACACAACGCCGGGGTGTGGGTGTCCTCGCCCATCGTCACTGGGGCAGCGGGGCGGTCACCGACCGCTGCTTCCAGACCTCGGGGTCTGAGCTGTCGAAGCGCTCGAGCGCGTCGCGGGTGAGCTGCGACAGCGGGTTCATCTCGTGCGCCAGGCGGACGTCGGGGCGCGGGTCCTGTCCGGCGGCGGCCTTCGTCAGCGCGAGGCCGTAGCGGTAGGTCCAGTTGTCGGGGTCGCGCGAGATCGCGGCCTGCATCGCCTGGATGCCGAGCTTCGGCTCGCCGATGCGCACGTCGCAGAAGCCGATCACGAGGAAGGGCTCGGGCCGCACCGAGAGCGTCGCGTTCGCGTCGAGGGCGCTGTTGAGCGCGCCGGAGCAGTCGCCCGCGCGGAAGTCGCGGATGCTCTGCTGCAGACGCGCCTGCGACTGCGTGATGAGCGCGGGCGTGATGAGCAGCACGAGCACGCCGAGCCCCATGAGCAGGCGCGCGAGCTTCGTCGGGACGAGACCGTTGGCGACCCGCGTGGGCCGCGCGAGCAGCGCGCCGCCGAGGATGATCACCCAGACCGTGACGACGGGCATCTCCCAGTCCCAGTCGATGCCGGCCCGCAGGGCCCACATGAGGATGATCGCGGCGCCGGCCGCCCCGACCGCGCGGTTCGGGCCGCGCACGCGGTTGAACGCGCCGCCCAGGAGCGTGAGCACGAGCGTCACGATGAGGACGAGCCCGACGATGCCGAGCTCGCCGAGGACCTCGAGGTAGAGCGAGTGGCCGTCCTGGACGTCGAACGCCAGGGGGCGGTCCTTGGCCCACAGGTTCGAGTAGGTCCCGGCGCCCGTGCCGTGCAGGAAGGACTGCTCGGCGCCCTTCAGCGCGACCTTCCAGTGGTCGAGGCGACCGTTGTTGCCGACCTCGGCGAGCCGCTCGCGGCTGCCGCCGGCGGGGTCGACCTCGCCCGCCTGCGTGAACTTCTTCCACTGGGTCTGCGCGGTGTCCTGCGCGCCGACGGCGACCCCGGCCACGACGATCACGGCGACGACGACGCCCGCGATCGCGACCATGCGCCCGCGTGAGGGCAGGCGGATCTCGAGCCCGTCGGCCCAGCGGTCCACCCCGGCGAGCGCGAGGCGCAGCCCTGCGGCGAGGACCATGCAGGCGACGATGACCATCGCGGCCGTCCGGCCCTGGTCGACGGCGGCCGCGGTCGTGGGGTCGTCGGCGGCGAGCGCGTCGGCGCCCCAGCACACGGCGACGGCGATGGCGGTCGCGGGCACGCCGGCCATCAGACCCGCGAGCGCGCCGCGCGGGCGCGCGAGCAGCAGGTAGGCGACGACGCCGATCGGCACGACGAGGATCGCGCCGCGCGAGAAGGTGAAGAAGACGGTGCACGCGAGCACCGGGAGCGCGGCGGCGGCGAGCACGCGGACGACGCGCGGCTCGCGCAGCGAGGACGTGAGGTGCAGGCACGCGACCCAGCCCATCGCGCCGAGGAGGCCGAGCGTGTTCCAGTACGTGATCGGATAGCTCAGGCGGTCGGCCTGGAGCGTCGCCCGGATCGGCCACACGTCCGGCAGCACACGGGTGATGAGCCCGGCGCCGCAGATGACGAACGCGGCGGCGGCGAGGCCCCACACGATGCGGCCCGGACCGCCGAGGCGGCCGGTCATCAGCCCGGCGGCGACGAGCAGGAGGAGGTAGAGCAGCGCGCGGTCGAACTCGATGAGCGAGCGGGAGGTCGCGCCGGACCAGTCGGCGGACATGAGCGTCCAGACCGCGTAGAGCGTGAGCGCACCCACCGCGAGTGCCAGCGGGCCGCTCGCCGACGCGAACGGGCGGTCCGCGGTCGTCAGCCAGACGAGCAGGACGAGCCCGACTCCGATGGCCGCATATCCGACTGTTCCGGGGAAGAAGCCGCCCGCGTTGAAGCCCAGCCAGATGATGAGCGCCATCGCGCCGGCGGGGGCTGCGAACGGGGCGAGACGGCGTGCGACACCCACGCGCGCGGGCGTATCCGCGGGTGGGGTAGGGGCGGGCAGGTCGATCGGTTCGGTGGTCACGGGAGTTGTCACGGGACACCTATCGGCAGGTGTCGGCCAAGAGGTGATACCTCCCTTATGCTCCGGAAAACAGCCTAGACGCCGGAGCCAACCTCATACGGTCGTCTAATCGCTTGCGATCCGTCCAACGGGTCGCAAACATGGCAGTCGCCGCGTACACCGCCCACCCTTCCGCGTGGGCCGGCCCAAATCCGGAGCATGACGCTCAGGAGGAACCCCCGCAGGATGCGAACGAATCTGAAGGTGATGGAGAGCGCCGACGACATCGAGCCGTCGGCGCAGGCTGGAGCGATCGCCTCGCCGCTGCTCGAGGAGCAGCTCTCGGTCGAGACGGCGCGCGGCGCCGAGCGGGCGAGCCTGCTCCGCCGGCTGCTGCTCATGTCCGACGTCGTCGCGGCGATCATCGCCGGCATCGCCGGCGCGGTCGCCGGCGGCCTCGACCTCCCCCACGCCCTGGTCTTCGCCGCGATCGTCGCGGTGGCCTGGCCCGTGCTCGCCTTCATGGGCGGCCTCTACGCGGTCGACACGCTCGGCGCCTGGGCCAGCGGCATCCCGGAGATCGGCCGCCTTGCGGCGCTCGCCGTCTTCGCGAGCTGGCCGCTCGTCTTCACCGCCAACGCGCTCGGCGCCGGCGCCCCGATGGCCGCGGCGCTCGTCGCGGCCCCGCTGGCCCTGCTGCTCGCGCTCGTCGGCCGCACGACGCTGCGCGGCGCCCTGCACCGCGCGAGCCCGCTGCGTCAGCGCACCCTCATCATCGGCTCGGGCCTCGTGGCCTCCCAGCTGCTCGACCGCCTGCGCCGCCACGGCGAGTACGGGCTGGACCCGATCGGCATCGTCGACGACGAGATCCACGACGACTTCGGCCTCGACGTCCCGGTGCTCGGCCGCTTCGACGACCTGCGCGACGTCCTGCGCCGGCACAACGTCGAGCGCGTGATGATCGCCTTCTCGCGCACGAGCCACGAGGAGCTCCTGGACGTGCTGCGCGCCTGCCGCGAGGAGCGCGTCGCGGTGGACATCGTCCCCCGCCTCTTCGAGTTCCTCGACGGCGCGAAGGCCATCGAGCAGATCGGCGGCATCCCGCTCCTGACGATCAGCGCCCCGCGCCTGTCGCGTGTCGCCAAGGCCGCCAAGCGCGTCCTCGACGTCGCGGTCGCCGGCGGCCTCCTCATCGCGATGGCGCCGATCCTGCTCATCGTCGCGCTGGCGATCAAGATCGAGTCCCGCGGTCCCGTCCTCTTCAAGCAGCCGCGCGCCGGCCTGCGCGGCACGCCGTTCATGGTCTTCAAGCTCCGCTCGATGTACCAGGACGCCGAGGCCCGCAAGGCCGAGCTGATGCGCCACAACGAGATGGACGGCGGCGTGCTCTTCAAGGTGCAGCGCGACCCGCGGATCACGCGGCTCGGCCGCTGGCTGCGCCGGCTGTCGATCGACGAGATGCCGCAGCTGCTGAACGTCCTTCGCGGCGAGATGAGCCTCGTCGGTCCCCGCCCGCTCGTGCTGCCCGAAAGCGCGCTGCTGGGGGACTCCTGGCATGCCCGCCGACTCGACCTTCGCCCAGGCCTGACGGGCCCGTGGCAGATCTCCGGCCGGTCCGACCTCACGGTGCAGGACATGGTGCGTTTGGACTACCAGTATGTGACAGGCTGGTCGTTGACGCGGGACCTGGAGATCCTGCTCGGTACCGTCACGGTCGTCTTGAACGGACGCGGCGCGTACTAGCGCCCCGCCCCAGGCCCGCCCGCCGCCAGACAGAGGAAACCCCGATGCCCGCCCAGTCGTCCCCCCGCCCACGCCGGGAGCAGCAGAAGCGTGAGCGTGACCGTCGGGACCGCCGCCCCACGCCGGCAGTCTCGAACACACTCACCGGCCCTCCCGACGCACCCGTCGGCGAGTCCACGCCGTTCGAGACGCTCCTGCGGATCATCCGCGTCCACAAGATCTGGGTCCTCCAGGGCCTGATCATCGTGCCGGTCGTCGTGATGGCGTTCACGCTGACCCAGGGCAAGGAGTACACGGCGACGGCGAACCTGCTGTTCCGCGACGACACGTCGATCTCCACCACGAACAACACGGGGAGCATCTCCGACCCGACGCGCGTGGCGGCGACGAACGACGCGCTCATCGCGCTGCCGACGGTCGCGGGCCGGGCGGCCCGGATCGCAGGCGACGGCATCACCGCCGGCGACGTGCGCACGTCCATCAACATCAGCTCCGGCCAGGAGAGCGACGTCGTCCAGATCAACGCGACGACGCCCGATCCCCAGCGCTCGGCAGTGATCGCGAACGCGTACGGCGCGGCGTACATCGCCTTCCGCAAGGAGACCGACCAGAAGCAGCTGCAGGACGCGATCGACCTGGCCTCGCGCCAGATCGAGGCCCTGCAGCCCAGCGAGCGCGACTCCGCGCAGGGCCAGCGCCTGCAGGAGAACCTCGACCAGCTGCGTCAGACCCAGGCGCTGCAGACCGGCAAGGCCGACCTCGTCCAGCGCGCGGCGGCGCCGGACTCGCCCTCCTCGCCGAACGTCAAGCGCAACCTGATCCTGGGCATCCTGCTCGGCGCGATCGTCGGCCTCGGCCTCGGCTACCTGCGCGACCGCCTCGACCAGACGCTGCACACGGCGGAGGACCTCGAGAACGTCTACCGCCTGCCGGTGCTGGCTCGCGTGCCGAAGATGCGCCGGATCGGCCGGAAGATGAACCAGGAGGCCGAGGACGGCTTCGAGCTCGAGGCGTTCCGGACGCTGCGCGCCAACCTGCGCTACTTCAACGTCAGCGGCCGGCTGCAGTCGATCCTCGTGTCGAGCCCGATGCCGGGCGACGGCAAGTCGACCGTCGCGCGCTTCCTCGCCTCGACGATGGCGTCGATGGGCGACCGCGTCGTGCTCGTGGAGGCCGATCTCCACAAGCCCTCCTCGAGCATGCTCAACGGCAAGGCCCCGCAGGTCGGCCTGTCGTCGGTGCTCGGCGGCACGGAGCTCGACGACGCGCTCGTCACGGTCCCGGTCCGCGTGGACACACAGACCGGCGAGCCGCGCGAGCTGACGCTGCTGCCCAGCGGCCCGATCCCGCCGAACGCCTTCGAGCTCCTGGAGAGCACCCGCATGGCGCGCGTGCTCGACCAGCTCGAGCGCGAGTTCGACGTGGTCATCGTCGACAGCCCCGCGCTGACGCACGTCAGCGACGTGCGGGCGCTCGTCGGCGAGGTCTCCGGCGTCGTCATCGTGAGCGCGCTGAACCACACGACGCGATCGGCTGCGCAGGACTTCCGCAAGCAGATCCAGCTGCTCGAAGGCAACGCCCTCGGCGTCGTCGCCAACCTCGCGCCCGCACCGCGCGGTGGCTACTACTACTGATCCAAAGCCCGCGGTCGAGGACGGCGAGCGGCGCGGGCGAGGCATGGGCCTCGCCCAGAAGGTCGCTGTCAACTCGGCGTCGCAGGCCGCGAGCCAGCTGTTCGCGGCCCTCGCCGGGATCCTCAGCGTCGGCATCGCCGCGCGGTACCTCTCCGTCAACGAGTACGGCGAGGTCGTCACCGCTGTCGTCCTGACGTCGCTGCTGTACTTCGCCGCGGACTTCGGGATCACCCCGACGGCCGCGCGGATGGTGGCGCGGGAGGGCGCCGACGAGGCGCGCATCCTGTCCGGCGCGTTCTGGGCCGGCGTGATGTTCAACCTCGCGACGGTCATCGGGATCTTCGTCATCAGCCAGGGGATCTACTCCGGCACCGACGACTCGACGACGCGCATCGCCGTCGTGATCCTGCTGTCGTCCTACCTGCTCAAGCCGTGGGCCGGCGTGACGCGCGCGAAGGCGATCGTCGAGCAGCGCCAGTACCTCATGTCTCTGGCGAACGTGCTGTCGCGGGTCGTGTCGCTCGTCGTCCTCGTCGTGGCCGTCCTGTTCGACCTCGGGCCGATCGCGGTCGCCATCGGCTTCGCGACCGGCATGGTCATGGAGGACGTCTTCGCCCTCACGCTCCTGCGCCCGCGGCTCGGGGCGGTCCCGGACCGGCAGGGCGGCCGCATCCGCGAGGTCGTCGGCGCCGCCGTCCCGCTCGGGACGATCCTGGTCGTCAACGGGCTGTACTTCAAGACGCCCGCCCTGCTGCTGTCGGTCCTGGCCACCGACAAGGACGTCGCGTTGTACGGGGTCGCCTACAAGTCGTTCGAGGTCCTGTTCGCGCTGCCGAGCTTCGTCATGGTCACGCTGCTGCCCGAGCTCGCGCGCCTGGACGCCGGAGAACCGCGCTTCAACGCGATCGTCCAGAAGGCGTTCACCGCGATGACGCTGCTCTCGCTGCCCATCGTCGGGATGGCGCTGTGCGGGACCGAGATGATGGAGGTGCTCGGCGGCAGCCAGTACGGCGAGGCGGGCGGGCTGCTCGCGTTCATCCTCGCGGCCGTGACGCTCGCCTGCGTGCAGGGCGTCTTCGGCTACACGCTCGTCTCCCAGGGCCGCCAGGGCGTCCTGCTGAAGGTCTCGCTCACGGTCCTCGCGGTGAACGTCGTGGCGAACGTCATCCTCATCCCGACGCTCGGCCTGACGGGCGCCGGCATCGCGCTGCTGTCGAGCGAGGTCACGTCGATCACGCTGACGATGCTCGCCTACCGGACGGTCGCGCCGCTGCCTCGCGTGCAGGTGCCGGCGAAGGCCGCGCTCGCCGTCGGGGCGATGCTGGCGGCGACGTCGGTCCGGCTGCTCTTCGACTCGGCGATCATCGGCCTCGTCGTCGCGGGCGTCGCCGGGGTCGCGGCGTACGGCGCGACGCTGCTCGTGCTCCACGCCGTGCCCGACGACCTGCGCGCCGCCCTCGGCGGCCTCCTGCGCATCTCGCGGCCGAGGACGAGGAGCGCGGCGTGACGCTGAGCCTCCCCACGCGCCGCAGGCCGCGCTCGCCGGGCAAGGCGCCGCTGCTCTTCGTCGGCGCCGCGATCCTCGCCGAGCTGCTGCTCGCGGGCTCGGTCGTGAGCCACCGGCTGCATCCGCTGATGTTCCTGCTGGTGGGCGTGATCGGCTTCGTCGCGATCATCCGCTGGCCGCTGTTCGGCATGGGGCTCGTCATCGTGCTCACGGCGACGTTCCTCCCCAGCGACTACCTGCAGATCCAGGTCGGCGGATTCGCCCTGGGCTACCACGAGGTCGCGCTCGCGGGCGTCCTCGCAGTCGCCTTCGCGTTCCCGCGCGCGAAGACGTGGGGAGGCGTCGCCGGCGGCTGCCTGGCGGCGTTCATGGCGATCCTCGTGCTCGCGACGGTGCTCGCGATGAGCGCGGGCCGTCTGGACTTCCACACGGCCATCGCCTGGGGCCGGATGTTCGCGCTGCTGCTCGTCTTCTACGCGGTCGTGCGTCTGTTCCCCGACCGCGCGTCGCTGCGACAGCTCATGAAGCTCGCCGTCGCCGCCGCTTCCATCTCCGGATTCGTCGCGCTCGTCATCGCCTTCGGCGCCGACCTCAGCTCCGTCCTCGGCCAGGCCACCACGTACTACGTGAACACGGACCTGGGCCTCGGGGGCATCCCGCGCATCCGCCTGCCGGGCATCGCGCTCGCCTACCCGCTGTTCTGGTACGCGGCGCTGCAGATCCCGCGGACGCGTGGATCCGCCCGGCTCGGCTGGACGCTCGCCGTCCTGGGGATGACCGCGAACCTGGCGCTCAGCCTCAACCGCAACATGTGGGCGGGCCTGCTCCTGGGGCTCGCGGTCCTCATGTTCATCGGCGGCGTGCGCGTCCGCCGGCCGGTCGGGGTCGGCGTGCTCGCGCTCGTCGGCGCCGTCGCCCTCATCGCCATCGCCGGGATCCAGGTGGACCGCGGTCCGCTGTCCGGGTTCGCCGAGCGCGGCCAGACGCTCTTCTCACCCGAGAAGACGACCCAGGAGAACTCGCTGCAGGACCGCGGCAAGGAGACCGAGCAGGCCTGGCGCACCATCAAGGAGCATCCGGTGATCGGCATCGGGCCGGGCGCCGAGTTCGGCGTCTACTTCGACGAGCTGCAGCCGGGCGGGATGACCTACAAGCGCGAGCACCAGCTCTTCCTGCACAACCAGTACCTCTACCTGCTGCTCATCTGCGGGATACCGGGGCTGCTGGCGTTCCTCGGGTTCCTGACGGCGGCCGTCGGCCGCGCCCGGTGGCACCTCTCCGACACCGACATCGCCACCTGGGCGGTGGGCGTCGGAATGATCGCGGTCAGCGCGTTCGTGATGATCTCGTTCGCCGATGCTTCCAGTGCATTGGGGATCGGCCTGCTGTGCGGGGCCATCGTGGCTGCGACGTCACGTACGTACGCCGACTCGTGAACCCCTAATCTCAAAGGCTGACGCGGACGTTCCGATAGATCTCCCGTGTCGACGACCTTGCAAGAGACTGCCCGTCCCCAGGCTCCTGTCGCCACGCGTCCGCCGCGGATCCTGCTGGCGTGCGACTGGCTGCTCAAGTACGCCGCCGGCCTCGCACAGGGGCTCCGCGAAGCGGGTGCCGACGTGGCGCTCCTGACGCGTGACCACGGGCTCGAATTCGGCGGCAACGCCGAGGAGATGCGCGAGGAGCTGCGCGCCCGGCTCGGGGCCGACTCCCCGCTGTGGCTCGTCTCGGGCCGCGTCCGCGAGCTGTCGGGCCTCCGCCAGCTCGCGCGCATCCGCTCCGAGATCCACGCGTTCGGCGCGGACCTGACGCACTTCCAGCAGGCGACGATGATCGATCCGCGGATCTTCATCGCCGCCGCGCGGCGGCCGCGCCACTACGCGGTGACGCTGCACGACCCGACCGTGCATCCGGGCGACCAGCACCCCGGGCGGGCGTTCTTCGCCCTCGAGCGGCTCATGTTCACGGGCGCCGGGGTGACCTTCACCCACGGGCAGGCGCTGGTCGACGAGATCCACGAGAGCAAGCCCTGGCTGCGCGGCCCGATCGAGATCGTGCCGCACGGCGTCGACATCCTGCGTCCGGCGCCGCTGCCGACCGTGCCGACGCTCCTGTTCTTCGGGCGCATCTCGCACTACAAGGGCCTCGACGTCCTGCTCGCGGCGATGCCGCAGGTGTGGGAGACCGCGCCGACCACGCGCCTGGTCATCGCCGGCCACGGCGACATCGCGCCCAGCGAGGTCCTGGCGGACCCGCGCGTGACGGTCCACAACACGCACGTGCCGGAGTCCTTCGTCACCGAGCTCTACAACGACGCCACCGCGGTCGTCCTGCCCTACCGGCAGGCGAGCCAGAGCGGCGTCGGATCGCTCGCGAAGTCCTACGGTCGCGCGTCCGTGGTGACGAACGAGGGCGGCCTGCCCGAGCTCGTCGCCGACGGCTCGGGGATCGTGGTGCCCAGCGAGGACGCGGGCGCACTGGCCAACGCCCTCGTCGAGGTCGTGACCGAGCCGGGCCGCGCCGCGGCCATGGGCGCGGCCGCGTCGGCGAGCGCGCAGGCCGAGTTCAGCTGGAAGGCGGTCGGGCAGGCGACGCTCGACGCCTACCGGCGCCACGGTCTGCTGTAGCGCCGGCGCAGGCCACGCTCGAGCATCGCGTGGACCTCGGCCCGGACCGCGCCGAGATCCACCGCGTCGGGCGACAGCAGCCGCTGCAGCCCGACGCCCCGCATGAGCGCCACGAGGGCGACGGCGGCGGCGTCCGGGTCGGCATCGGCGCGGACCGTGCCGTCGGTCATCCCGGCGGCGACCGCCTTCGCCATGCTCGTGCGGAACGCCTCGTCGCGCTCGGCGAAGACGGGCCGCAGGTCCGGGTCGGAGGCGATCGCCTCGGTCCACAGGACGAGGAACACCTGCGTGTCGCGCGCCCGCGCCGAGAGCCCGTCGAGGTAGGCGTCGACGAGCGCGAGCACGCGCGCCAGCCCGCTGCCTTCGGTCTTCGGCGCCGAGAACCGTCCCTGCATCTCGCGCGCCAGCGCATCCAGGAGCGCGCGACGGGAACCGAAGTGGTGGTTGACGATCCCGCGGCTGTAGCCCGCGCGGGCGCCCGTCGCCGCGACGGTCACGGCTCCGACGCCACCCTCGGCCACGAGGTCCATCGCCGCCTGCAGGAGACGGCTCTCCGTCTCCGCTCGTCGTTCGGCCTGCGTGCGCCTCCGTTGGCTTGCTTGTTGCATAGCAAGTACACTACTCCACATGCTCTCAACCACGCTGCTCTCCACGCCGGCCTGGGCCGATCGCTTCGCGGCCATGAACTTGCTGCACGACACGCAAGAGGATGCCCCGATCGAGATGACCGACAACGACGTCGACCGGCTTCTCTCCGAGGACCCGGGCGGGCCGGTCGTCATGCTCAACCTGCTGCGCTTCCGCGCCGACGGCGGCCGCGAGCGCTACATGGAGTACGCATCGCGGTCGATCCCCATCGCCGCGCGCTTCGGCGCCGAGCCGCTGTACGTCGGCGACGGCGACCGAGCGCTCGTCGGCGAGGCGGGCCAGGCGTGGGACGCTGTGGTCCTCATGCGATACCCGAGCCGCCAGGCCTTCGCGGACATGGTCCGCGACCCCGAGTACCGCGCGGGTGCCCACCTGCGCACGGAGGCCCTCACCGAGGCCGTCCTGCAGCCGACCGTGGCCCTCGCATGACCGTCGTCATGGTCCACGGCAACCCCGAGACCGCGGCGGTCTGGGGGCCGCTGCTCGCGGAGCTGGGGCGCGACGACGTCGTGACCCTCTCCCCTCCCGGCTTCGGCGCCCCGATCCCGGACGGGTTCGGCTGCACGATCGGCGAGTACCGCGCCTGGCTCGTCGGCGAGCTCGAGCGCATGGACGGGCCGGTCGACCTCGTGGGCCACGACTGGGGCGGCGGGCACGTCGTCAACGTCGCCATGACCAGGCCGGACCTCCTGCGCAGCTGGACGACGGACGTCATCGGCGTCTACGACCCCGAGTACGAGTGGCACGACCTCGCCCAGGTCTGGCAGGTCCCGGGCGAGGGCGAGCGGGCCATCGAGGCGTTCGTCGGGGGGACGGTCCAGGAGCGCGCGGAACGGCTGTTCTCGCGCGGTGTCGCCGATCGGGCGGTGGCCGCGGAGCTCGCGGCCGCGCTCGGGCCGGAGATGGGCCGCGCGATCCTCGCGCTGTACCGGTCGGCTGCACAGCCGATGATGGCCGAGCTCGGTCGCGACCTCGAGCGCGCGGCGCAGCGGCCGGGCCTGTGCCTGCTCGCCACCGAGGACCACCGCGTCGGCTCGGACGCCGCGCGGCGCAGGGCGGCGGAGCGCGCGGGCGCGCGCCTGGAGGTCCTCGAGGGCCGCGGGCACTGGTGGATGCTCGAGGACCCGGCCGCCGGCGCCCGGGTGCTCGAGCGGTTCCTCAGCGCGCCTTGAGCAGCTCGGACCTCGGCTTGAGCCCGGCCCGGGCGCCGCGCAGGTCGCGCTGCGCCCAGGCGAGCTTCTCGCCGAACCGCTCCCCGTCGCGGCGCGCGAGGACGCTGAGCGCCGCGACCCGCAGCCCCGCCTCGGTCGCCGCGATGCCCGACGACGCCCACGTGCGCGCGAGCCCCTGGCGGCGCACCATCCAGGCGTTGTTGGCCTTCACCCACTTGTCGACGACGCCCGCCTGACCGCCGAACGCGACCTTGCTCGCGGCGCTCTCGTGGTGGTGGACGACGGCCCGCGGCTCGTAGCGGGTCGTCCAACCCGCCTCCGCCAGGCGCCAGCCGAGGTCGAGGTCCTCGGCGTACATCCACTGCTCGGCGTCGAAGCCGCCGACCTGCTGCCAGGCCTCGCGGCGGACGATGAGGAACGCGCCCGTCGCCCACGGCACGTCCTGCGACACGTCCGGATCCCACGCGCCGGGCAGGTACAGCCGGCGGCGCACGCCGGCGCTGACCGATGCGGCCCGCGATGCCGTCAGGAGCGACGTCGTGACGGACGGGAACGGCTGGACGGACTGCTGCGTGGAGCCGTCGGGGAGGATGAGGCGCGGCGCGATCGCGGCCGCCTCCGGATGCGCGGCGCCCGTGCCCACCAGCGCCTCGATCGCGCCCGGCGTGAAGCTCAGATCGCTGTTGGCCGGCGCGACCCAGGCGGTCGTCGTGCGGTCGGCGACGACGTTCACCGCGGGGCCGTAGCCGAGGTTCTCGCCCGACCGGATCAGGCTCGCCCAGGGGTGGTCGGCCTCCACCATGTCCGCCGAGCCGTCGGTCGACGCGTTGTCGACGACCCACACCTCGGCGCGCCCAGCGTCTGCGTCGGCCCTCAGAGAGGTCAAACACTCGTCGAGCAGGGCCCGTGTGTTGTAGGAAACGATGGCGATCGCGACGTCAGGCATGCGACGATCCACTTCGGCTCGGGGGACGCGCGACGCTAGCGCATGCCGCCGATCCCGCCCCCCGCCCCAAGATGAACCGAACCGCCCCGGCTGACCCCCCTGCAGCTCGACGCGTCCGCGTGGCGCACCTCGGGCCCGACCCCCGCGACGGGGGCGGCATGCCCGCGGTCGTCGCCGGCCTCGTCGCGTCGCCGCTCGCCGAGCTGCACGACCTGCAGGTCATCCCGACCCACCAGCGCGGGTCCATGAAGCAGCGGCTGCTGGTCTTCGCGAAGGCGCTGCGGACGCTCGCCGGCTTCTGCCTGCGGCCCGGCGACCGCGTCGTGCACCTCCACACGACGGTGCGCGGCAGCATGTACCGCAAGACGATCTGCGCGATGCTGGCCAAGGCGCTGCGGGCGCCGGTCGTGCTCCAGGTGCACGTGGGCGAGCCCGAGCTCGAGTCCTTCCGCGAGCGCGTCGACCCGGTCTCGCTCGCCGCGTTCCGCTGGGCCTTCGGCCACGTCGACAAGGTGCTCAGCGTCGGCGCCGCGAGCGCGCGCGAGGTCGAGGAGCACTACAGCGCCCGCGACGTCGAGGTGCTCCCGAACGCCGCGCCCGCGCCGGTCGATGGCCCGGTGCCCGATCCCGCGCCCGCGGGCCAGGCCCGGCTGCTCTACATCGGCGGCTTCCACGACCCCGTGAAGGGCGGCGAGGTCCTGCTCGACGCGCTGCCCGTGATCCTCGCGCGCCACCCCGGCGTCCAGGTGACGATCGCCGGCCCCGGCGAGCCGCCCGCGCGCCTGGCGGCCGTGAACGGCAGCGCCACGTGGCTCGGCTGGCTCGACGCCGACGCGAAGGCCCGCGCGCTGCGCGAGGCCGACATCTTCCTCATGCCCTCCACGTCGGAGGGGCTGCCGGTCGCGCTGCTGGAGGCGATGGCCTACGGCAAGCCGATCGTCGCGACGCGGGTCGGCGGCATCCCGGACGTCCTCGCGGACGGCACCGAGGGGATGCTCGTTCCGCCGGGCGACGTCGCCGCGCTGGCGGACGCGGTCGGGACGCTCGTCGGGGACCCGGCTCGTGCCCGGGAGCTCGGCCGTGCCGCGAAGGAGCGCGTCGCCGAGCTCGGCCCGGACACGATCGCCAAGCGCCTGGATCTCGTGTACCAGGAGGTGATCGGGCGTGGGTGAGCTCGACCGCTCGCTGGGCAACCGCACCCGGCGCGCCGCGTTCCTGACGTACCACGCGATCTCCGACACGGGGCCCGCGTTCCTGCACGTGCCGCCGGACATGTTCGAGCGCCAGCTCGCCCTGCTGCGCCGCAAGGGCTGGGCGCCGGGGACGACCGCCGGGCTCGACGCGCTCAACGCCGGCGACCGGCCCGCCGCGCCGCTCGCGTTCCTGACCTTCGACGACGGCTACCTCGACAACCACCGCGACGCGCTGCCGCTGCTGCGCGAGTACGGCTTCCGCGCGATCGTCTTCGTGATCCCCCCGATGGTCGACGCCGGCGCGCCGCTCATCTGGCCGGAGGTCGTCGACGACCAACGCGAGCACCCGGACGTCATGCGCTCGATGACCTGGGACCAGGTCGGCGAGATGGCCGAGGCGGGCACGGAGATCGGCGCGCACACGATGACCCACCCGAAGCTCAGCACGCTGCACGGCGAGGAGCTGCGCCAGCAGCTGGTCGACTCGCGCAGGGCGGTCATCGACAGGCTCGGCAGCTGCGACCTCTTCGCGTACCCGTTCGGGGACCTCGCGCCGGAGACCGTCCGCGCTGTGGCCGACGCCGGCTACAAGTACGCCTTCGCCCAGCCCACGGCGGGCCAGGCGACGCACACCCGCTTCACGATCCCGCGCATCCCCGTCGACGAGCGCGACGACGAGCGCCGCTTCGGGCTCAAGCTGCACGCGCCGGTGCGGTCGGGGCTGCTGTCGCCGCTGAAGCCCGCCGCGGCGGCCGCGGTGAAGAAGGTCCTCCGGCGATGAGCGTGATGCTGGTCTGCTCGCCCGGCGGGCACCTGCTGGAGATGCGCGAGCTCGCGCCCGCGTGGGAGGGCGAGACCGTCAGCTGGGTCACGCTGCCCGGCGCCGACGTCGACGACCTGCTGCGCGGCCAGGACGTCACGCTCGCGTACGGCCCGACGAACCGGTCGGTCAAGAAGCTGCTGCAGAACGTCGTCCTCGCGTGGCGCGAGGTCCGGCGCCGGCGGCCGACCGCGATCCTCTCCACGGGCGCCGCGCTCGCCGTGCCGTTCTTCGTCATCGGGCGTCTGCACGGGATCCGGACCGTCTACGTCGAGAGCCTCGCGCGCACCCAGTCGCTCTCGCTCAGCGGGAAGATGGTCTACCCCCTGGCGACGGCGTTCTTCGTCCAGTGGCCGGGCGCGACGTCGTGGCGGCGCGCGAAGTACGTCGGGAGCATCCTGTGATCTTCGCGACGGTCGGGACGCACGCCCAGCCGTTCGCCCGCTTCCTCGACGCGCTGGCCGGCCTCGACGACGACGTCATCGTCCAGTACGGCCACAACGCCGCGCCCGCGGGCGTGAAGGAGGCGGCGGCGTTCATGCCCTTCGACGTCGTCAACGCCCACATGCGCGCCGCCGACGTCGTCGTGACGCACGCCGGCGTCGGCTCCGTGCTGTGCGCCCGGCAGGCCGGCCACGTGCCGGTCGTCGTCCCCCGGCTGCACCGCTTCGACGAGCACGTCGACGACCACCAGCTCGAGCTCGTCGCGGCGCTCGGCGCCGACGGGCACGTCGTCGGCGTCACGGACATGGCGGATCTCGCATCCGCGGTTCAGAAGGCCGGTCGCCGTGCCGATACCTCCACTGCCCCCAAGCCCCTGCACGCGGCCGTCCGCGGCGCCCTCCTCACCTCATGACCGAGACTCCCCGCCGGTACCTGCTGCTCGTCAACCACCTCGCCCGCGCGGGCATGGAGCTGCAGCTCATGCACCTCGCCCGCGGGCTCGCCGGCCTCGGCCACGAGGTCACGATCGGCTGCGTCGAGGTCCGCACCGACGTCTCCGACCTCCAGCGCGACGGCGTCCGCGTCATGGAGCTGTCGGGCAGCTCGCGCGCCGCCCGCATGGCCGCGATCCCCAAGCTCGCCCGCATCGCGCGCAACTACGACCTCGTCCACTGCACGGAGTGGGACGCGAGCCTCTGGGGCCGCATGGCCGCGGTCCTCGCGCGCCGCCCGACGGTCGTGACCGAGCACACGCTCGACCGCGGCATCCAGGTGTCGGAGGCCGGGTCGTCGCGCGGGAAGGCGATCGCGCTGCACCACAAGCTGCTGGGCCCGTCGACCTACGCGATCGTGCACGTCGCCGCCGACCAGGCGGAGGTGCTGCTCGCGGAGGACGTGCCGCCGGCCAAGCTCGTCCACATCCCCAACGGCGTGCCGCTCGACCGCATCCGCGAGGGCGCCGCCTCCGGGCTGACGCGCGCGGACATCGGCGTCCCCGAGGACGCCAAGGTCGTCATGCACGTCGCGCGCTTCTACCCGATGAAGCGCCAGGCCTGGACGCTGGAGGCCGTACGCCGGCTGCGCGAGGAGCTGGGCGACGTCCACGCGGTGTTCGTCGGCAAGGGCCCCGAGATGGAGGCGTTCGGGGAGCGCGTGCGGGAGATGGGCGCCGGCGACTGGGCGCACCTGCTCGGCGTGCGCGACGACGTGCCGGCGGTCCTGTCGCTGGCCGACGTCGCGGTGCTGCCGTCGACGACCGAGGCGCTCCCGATGACGATGATCGAGACGATGGCCGTCGGGATCCCGCAGGTCACGACCGAGGTCGGCGAGCTCGGCCCGACGCTGCGCGAGGCCGACGCCGGGCTCACGGTCCCCGTCGAGGACCTCGACGCGTTCCACGTCGCGTGCCGCGCGGTCCTCAGCGACCCCGACCTGCACGCCCGGCTGCGCGACGGCGCGCTGGCCGCCGTCGACGAGTTCGACGCGACCCGCATGGTCGACCGCTACGCGGCGCTGTTCGAGGCGGCGATCTCGGGGCGCCCGCGCGAGCAGGCGCGCGCCGCGGTCGGAGCCGTCGAGGCTCGCTGATGTCGATCACCGACAACCGGCTCATCCTCGCGTACCACAGCGTCAGTCCGTCCTGGCAGGTCGACACCTCCGTCACGCCCGAGCGCCTGCGCGAGCAGCTGCTGCTCCTGCAGTCCAAGGGCTACCGCGGCGTCACGCTGTCCGAGGCGCTGCGGACGTCGAAGCGACGCAAGGTGATGGTCGCGTCGTTCGACGACGCGCACATCTCCGTCTACACGCTCGCCAAGCCGATCCTCGAGGAGCTCGGCGTGCCGGGCACGATCTTCGTCCCGACCGACTACCCCGACAGCGGGCGGCCGATGGCGTGGAAGGGCTACGACATGTGGGTCGGCACGCCGCACGAGGAGGAGCTCGCGTGCATGTCGTGGGACCAGCTGCGCGAGGTCGCCGACGCGGGCTGGGAGATCGGCGCGCACACGTGCTCGCATCCGTTCCTGACGGAGCTGAGCGACGAGGAGCTGCGCCGCGAGCTGGGCGAGGCCCGGTCGGTGTGCGAGGAGCACATGGCGCGCCCGTGCCCGACGATCGCCTACCCGTACAGCGACTGGGACCCGCGGGTGGCGGCTGCCACCGGTGCGGCCGGCTACACCGCGGCGGTGACGGTCAACACCGGGACGTGGGACAAGCCGCTCGAGCTGCCCCGCACCGGCGTCTACCACTACGACACCGCGCCGCGCCTGCGCGTGCGGACGATCCGCCGGCGGTTCCCCCGGATCGATGCGCTGCTGAAGCGGCTGAAGGGCATCGATCCCACGAACCCACGGATGTAGGGGCGGTGGCGGGCTGGGAGCGGGTCCGTGCCCCGGGCGGACGCGCTCGGCTGAGCCGATCGGGCGACCTCCGCGCCGAGATCAACAATCCGCACGTCATACATGCGGATCCGTGTACCTCGATGACGGCGAGACGACCGAGGATCGGACCCCGAGCCGAGCACCACCCTCACCCGTTGAGGGTCTTGTTGATCCGGTCGATCGTCTCGTTGAGCGTCGTCCCGAACGCGCTCGTCGCCTGCTGGAGGTCGCGCTGGGCCGCCCGCAGCTTCGCCGGGCTCCCCGAGTTCAGCGCCTCCGCCGCGGTCGTCACGTCGTCGCCGTAGCCGTCGACCGCCTTGATCAGCTCATCGTGCAGCCCGCGGACCTTCGCGGGCGGCTTGATCGCCCGCAGGTCGGCGCCCACCCCGTCGACCGCGGTCTCGAACGACCGCAGCGTCTGCCGGTCGCGGGCGGCCGACGACGTCGAGGAGATGCCCTTCGACAGCTCGTCGACGCGTGCGGCGAAGTCCTGCTGCGCCTTGTTGACGCGCTTGACGTAGGCGGCCCCGCCGTCGTCCGAGGAGCCACCGCCGCCGCCGCACGACGCCAGCGCCGGCACGAGCGCACACGCGACGAGCACGGCGCAGAGGAGTCTCGACCCGAGGCGCACAGGGACGCACCGTAGCGAGCGGTGCGACACCCTTTCGCCGGATGCGCTGGATCGTCGACGGCAACAACGTCATGGGCGCGCGCCCCGACGGGTGGTGGCGCGACCGCGCCGCGGCGGCGGCGAAGCTGGCCGCGCAGGTCGACGCGTTCGCCCGCGACGCGGGCGCGCCGGTAACCCTCTTCTTCGACGGCCGCCCGCGCGACCTCCGCCTCCCGGGCGACACGCCGCTGGAGACGCGCTTCGCCCCGAAGCCGGGCCGAAACGCGGCGGACCACGCGATCGCGGAGCGCGTCGAGGCCGACGCCGACCCGGGCTCGATCCGCGTCGTGACGTCCGACCGCGAGCTCGCCGACCGCGTCAGGGCGGCGGGCGCCGACGTCGAGGGCGCCGGGCGCTTCCGGGCACGACTCGACGAGCTCTAAGTTCAAGGTGTGGAGGCTGCACGCGCTCCGGACCTCATCACCCCCGTCGTCGCCTTCCGCGCCTGGCGGATGATCGACGGGAGGCTGCTCTCGCCCTACATCCCGTGCCGCTGGGAGGGCCGCGAGATGCACGCGATCTGCTATCCCGCCAACCGCATCCTCGAGCGTGGGCGCGGGTGGCTCGCGGAGCCGCACGAGTCGCCGCACCCCGACTGTCGCTGCGGCATCTACGCCTACCACCGCCCCGGCACCCAGACGTACTTCGGGGAGTGGGAGTGGACCGAGGGCATCGTGACCGCCTGGGGTCGCATCGAGGCGCACGCCGCCGGGCTGCGCGCGCAGCACGCGCGCGTCGAGGCGCTCGGGCTGCCGCCGTCCAACGAGCCGACCCGGCGCCGCTCCGTCGAGACGATCGCCGATCGGCTGGGGGTCCCCCTCGTCCCCCGCGACGACCTGGCCGGCGCCGCGTCCGCGTACGGCGCGCCGCTGCCGCAGTCGCTGCTCCCAGAGACCTGACGCAGCTGTAGGGTCGGCCCATGGCCCCCTCCTATGCGAGCGGCATCGGGTCGAAGCCGCTCATCGGCGAGACGATCGGGGCGCTCCTGGAACGCATCGCGCGGGAGCTTCCCGACCATCCGGCGCTCATCTCGCGCCACCAGGGAACCCGCATGACCTACGCGGAGCTCGACGCGACGGCCGACCGTCTCGCTCGCGCGTTCATGGCCGCGGGGCTCGACGTCGGCGACCGCGTCGGCATCTGGGCGCCGAACTGCGCGGAGTGGGCGCTGACGCAGTTCGCGACCGCGAAGGCGGGCATCGTCCTCGTCAACATCAACCCCGCGTACCGGCCGACCGAGCTGGCCTACGCGCTCAAGCAGTCCGGCTGCCGGCTGCTCGTCAGCGCGCAGTCCTTCAAGACATCGGACTACGTCGCGATGGTCGACGAGGTCCGCGGCGACCTCCCGGCGCTCGAGCGCGTCGTCTTCCTCGGCTCGCCCGATTGGGACGAGCTGCTCGCCGAGGCGGACGGCACCGACCCCGAGGCGCTGCGCAACCGCTCCTCGGGCCTGCAGTTCGACGACCCGATCAACATCCAGTACACGAGCGGCACCACGGGCTTCCCCAAGGGCGCCACGCTCAGCCACCACAACATCCTCAACAACGGGTTCTTCGTCGGCGAGCTGTGCGGCTACACGAAGGACGACCGCGTCTGCATCCCCGTGCCGCTCTACCACTGCTTCGGCATGGTCATGGGGAACCTCGGATGCGTCACCCACGGCGCGACGATGGTCTTCCCGTCGGGCGGCTTCGATCCGGGGTCGACGCTCGAGGCGGTCCAGGAGGAGCGCTGCACGTCGCTCTACGGCGTGCCGACGATGTTCATCGCCGAGCTCGCGCACCCCGAGTTCGCCTCGTTCGACCTGACGAGCCTGCGCACCGGGATCATGGCCGGATCGCCGTGCCCGGTCGAGGTCATGCGCCGCGTCGTCGACGAGATGCACATGGGCGAGGTGACCATCTGCTACGGCATGACCGAGACGTCGCCGGTGTCCACGCAGACCACCGCCGACGACGATCTCGAGCGCCGCGTCTCGACCGTCGGGCGCGTCCACCCGCACCTCGAGGTCAAGCTCGTCGACCCCGCGACGAACGCCGTCGTCGAGCACGGCGAACCCGGCGAGCTGCTCACCAGGGGCTACTCCGTGATGCTCGGGTACTGGCAGGACGCCGAGCGCACCGCCGAGGCGATCGACGGCGCCGGCTGGATGCACACCGGCGACCTCGCGACGATGGACGGCGAGGGCTACCTCAACATCGTCGGCCGCTCGAAGGACATGGTCATCCGCGGCGGGGAGAACGTCTACCCCCGCGAGGTCGAGGAGTTCCTGTACTCCCACCCCGCGGTGCACGACGTGGCCGTCTTCGGCGTCCCGGACGACCGCTACGGCGAGGAGCTCTGCGCCTGGATCCAGGTGAAGGACGGCGCGACCGTCACGGAGGACGAGGTCCGCGAGTTCTGCAAGGGCCGCATCGCGCACTACAAGGTGCCGCGCTACGTGCAGGTCGTCGACGCGTTCCCGATGACCGTCACCGGCAAGGTGCAGAAGTTCAAGATGCGCGAGACCGCGGTGACCGACCTCGGCCTGCGGGAGTCCGTCACGGCGTGAAGCGGTGCACCACGACGTTCGGCCGGTCGCGGTCGGGCGTCGCGCGGTGCTGCCATCCGTCGGCCTCGGCGAGCGCCAGGAACACGTCCGCCGTCGCCCGGCCCGGATCGGCGAGCCAGATCTCGCCCGCGGGCGCGACCAGCTGCGGCAGCAGGTCGAGCAGCACCGGGATGTTGCGGCGCTCGTAGAGGACGTCCGCCGCGAGGACGAGCGGGAACGGCCCGCGGGCCAGGAGCTCGTCCGGTTGCAGTCCAGTCCGCGCGCATCGTCTCCACCACGACGTCGTTGCGGGCCGCGTTGTCGTGCAGCAGCTCGAGCGCCGCCCCTGACCAGTCGGTGGCCAGCACCCGCCCGCCGGCCCGGGCGGCGACGATGCTCGGCAGGCCCAGCCCGCAGCCCAGCTCGAGCACGGGCACGCCGCGCAGGGCCCTGCCGTCGAGCGCCCGCGCGAGCCCGACGCCCGCCGGCCACAGCTCCGCCCAGTAGGGCAGGAACTCGTCCTCCTCCGCGAAGGCCCGCTCGTCGACGAGCGCCTCCGCGTCGCGGGGACGCATGATCTCGAGGTCGTCCCCTCGCAGTGCCACAGTCTCCTCCACGAGGTCCCCGAGCATGCGTGTCCGAGCCTACGTCCCCCTGATCCTCCTCGTGTCGCTCGTCTGCGCGCCGTCCGCGCGCGCCGCAGGCCCGACCGTGAGCGGCACCGTCGACGCCGCGGTGGCCGCCGGGACGGTGACGCCCGACCAGGGCGTCGCGTACAAGGCGACGTACACGAAGGCGCGCTCGGTGGTCCGGCACCTGCCCGCGAGCCGCAAGCGCGAGCTGCGCGGCGCGATGTCGGTCGTCGAGGGCCTCGTGAAGCGCGACGCGCTGCCCGCGGCGCGTATGCCGGCCGCGTTCACGCAGCTCGAGCGCAACGTCGAGTGGTGGCCGGCCCACGGCCCGCCGGCCTCGAGCGCCGCCACCGGCGGCCTGCCGCGGGTCACGTTCCCCGGCGACCCGATCGTCCTGCAGTGGTATCCGGGGCAGGGCCTCGCGATCCAGTGGCTCGCGACGTTCGGCAAGGCCAACGCCCTGTGGCAGGCGCAGCGCACCGACGAGCTGCGCCTGCTCCTCGACCGGGCGATCGCGCTCGCCGGCCGGCGCGGGAACGGGCTGCTGTCATGGGAGTACCTCCTGGCCTTCGGCGGCGGCAGGGCGCCATGGGTCAGCTCGATCGCGCAGGGCACCGGCATCCAGGCCTTCACGCGGGGCGCCCAGCTGCTCGGCAACCCCGCGTACCTCGACGTCGCGCGGCAGGCCCTCGGCCTGTTCGAGACCCCGCCGCCGACCGGCATCGCGGTCGACGCCGACGGCGGGCGCCACTACCTCCTCTACTCCTTCGCACCGCGGATGCGCGTCCTCAACGCGTTCCTGCAGTCGCTCGTCGGCGTGCTGGACCTCGCGCAGGCGACCGGGGACCCGCGCGCCCAGGCCGTCTTCAACCTCGGCGACATCGCGGCGCAGGACGAGCTGCCCCGATTCGACACCGGCGCCTGGTCGCTGTACGCGCAGGGCGGCGCGGAGTCGACGCTGAACTACCACGAGCTCGTCACCGGCTTCCTGGGCTCGCTGTGCACCCGGACCGCGAACCCCGCCTACTGCGCCGCGCAGACGCGCTTCACGACGTACCTGCACCAGCCGCCGCGCGTGGCGATCTCGTTCGGCGGCCTGCGCCGCGTCCGCCACACGATGACCGTGCGGGTCGCGCTCTCGAAGGTCTCCACCGTCGCGCTGCGCATCCGGCGCGGGAGCCGCGTGATCCTCGCCCGCGACCTCACCCTGCGCCGGGGGACGCACGAGTTCAGGCTGAAGCCGAGTCGGCGCGGCACGCTGACCGTCGCCGTCGAGGCCCGCGACCTCGCAGGCAACGCGGCGTCCGTGGGCCGCTCGGTGCGGGTCTCAGCGAAGTCCTAGCTGTCCCTGATCCACCGCGCAGGGTCCGGGGGAAGCCTGTGTCCATGACCTCCCTGACCCCCTTCGACCTCGCTACCGCCGGGGTCCTGACCGTCCGCGGCGGTTCGCAGGACGGCATGGAGCTCGAGCTCACCGAGCCCGTCACCCGCATCGGACGCGGCCTCCAGGCCGACGTCGTCCTCGAGAACCCGACCGTCTCCCGCCGCCACGCGATCCTCGTGCTGCGCGACGGCGAGGTGTTCCTCCACGACGACAACTCGCTCAACGGCACGTGGCGCAACGACGAACGCGTGGGCGACGGCGTGGCGCTCGAGGACGGCGACGTGATCCGGGTCGGCGACACGACGCTCCGGTACATGGCCTGACGGCACCGAACTGGACGCATGTGCGCTGAGCCGGAGCCGTCCGAGCCCCGTATGCGCCGGTAGACTGGGCGGATTCTGTGACCAAGGGTCACACGGTTCGGACACCCGGAAGAACGGCAGCTGAGGAGAGGCCCTCGAGATGAGCATCACCACCGACAACGAGACGGTCGATGCCGTCGCACGCGCCCGCGCGCTGCACGGACTCGTCGACGAGCAGGCCGCCGCCTCCGAGGACCTCGGTCAGCTGACGCCCGACATCGACGACGCGCTGCACGCGCAGGGCCTGTACGGCATCTGGATCCCGAAGTCCCTCGGCGGCCTCGAGCTCGATCCGATCACGTCGCTCGAGGTCCTCGAGACGGTGTCGTACGCGCAGCCGTCCGCCGGCTGGGTTCTCATGGCCGCCGGCCTGTCGGTCGGCACCGGCGCCGCCTACCTCGGCGACAACGCGATCGAGGAGATCTTCACCGACGTCGAGCGCTGGCCGATCATCGCCGGCCAGGGCACGCGGCCCGGCACCGCCAAGCAGGTCGAGGGCGGCCTGGAGATCAGCGGCGACTGGAGCTTCGCCTCCGGAATCAAGCACGCCCAGTACATCCACACCGCCGTCATCGTCGAGGAGACCGGCGAGTTCCGCATCTGCGTCGTGCCGGTCGAGAAGGCCAATCTCGAGTGGGACTCGTGGGACGTGCTCGGCCTCCGCGCGACGGGGTCCATCGACTACACGATGCGCAACGTCTTCGTGCCCGACGGCTTCTCGCACCCCGGCCTCGCGCAGGAGTCCACGCGCGGCGGCTCGCTCTACAAGCTCGGCATCATCCAGCTCGCGATGGTCTGCCACTCGGGCTGGGCGCTCGGCGTCGGCCGCCGCATCCTCGACGAGCTCGCCGGGATGGCGCAGGCGAAGGCCGGCCGCGCCGGGCAGATCGCCGAGAGCGACGCCTTCCAGATGGGCTACGCCGAGGCCGAGGCGAAGTTCCGCGCCGCGCGGGCCCTCATCTTCGAGTCCTTCCGCGACGCCTGGGCGACCCTGGAGAGCGGCGAGCAGCTGTCGACCCGCCAGGCCACGCTGCTGCGCGTCGGGCTGTCGCACGTCACGTGGACGGTCAACGAGGTCTCGGAGTTCGCCTACCGCAACGGCGGCACGACCGCGCTGCGCGGCGGCACGATGCAGCGGCTGTTCCGCGACGTCCACGCGGGCACGCAGCACATCACGAGCGCTCCGGGCGTCATCAAGGCCGCCGGCAAGGAGCTCGCCGGCCTCGCGCCCGACAGCCAGTGGGTGTTCCTGGACATCGTCGGGCAGGACGCCGCCGCGCCCGCCGGGCACTGACCTCGCCGCTCAGGGCCGCTGCGTGGGCACCAGCACGGTGACACGCAGCGGCTCGCCGGCCCAGCCGCGCTCGGCGAAGGTCCGCGCGGCGTAGGGCCGCCCGCCGACCTGCACCGCGCCCGCCTGCGCGGGCATCGGCTGATGCAGGAGCGCCACCGGACGCGCCTCGGCGTGCCCGTCCGCGCCGTGCACGACGATCGCCTGGCCCGTGAGGCGGTGGAAGAGCTTCACGTAGCCGACCACGTCCTGGACGGAGGCGCTGACGACCGCGCCGCGGGTCCCCGGCACCGCCTTCGCGGCCGGGGCCACGACGAAGCGTCCGCCGACGTCGACCAGCGGGTCGGCCCCGCGCTGGAGGCTCAGCCGCACGACGTGGCGGCCGGGAAGGAACAGCTCGCGCAACGCCGCCGAGCGCAGCGCCCGCGGCGCGCCGGACCGCGCGGCCGCGGTGAGGCGCGGGTCCTTCGCGAGGCGCCGCGCCGCCGCCCGCGCGACCGTTCCGCCGGCCTCGAGCGCGTAGAGCCGGCGCGCGACGTCCACGTAGGCGTCGAGCCTCGCACCGTCCGGCGGCTGGGAGGCGGCGCCGTCGGAGCCGGCGGTCGCGACGAGAGCGGCGGCGGCCAGGGCGGCCGGGACGAGCAGGAGCAGGCGACGGGGCATCCGCGCAGGCTCGCGCCCGCGCCTGTGGGCGACGTCGCGCAGTCGTGGTCGACCCGTGCGCGCCCCGCACGGTCCCCCAACACGATCCCAACACTCGCCCAACGACCCGTTGTCGCACCGCTTGCCGCCCGGGCGGACGGTGGACCGGCATGGCCACCACTGCGCTCCCCGGCGTCCGCGCCCTCCCTCCAAGCGCCGGGCGCGCGACCCTTCCACGCTCGCCCGTGCCAGCGGTCGTCGGGGGCGCAGGGTGTGCCGCGGTCCTCCTGTCCAGCGCGTGGCTCGCGGTCGCTGCCGCCGCAGGCCCGTCGCAGCTCTCGCCGCCCACGCGCCGCCCCGGCGGTGACGTCGGCTGGCTGCTGGGGCCGCTGCACGGCGTCCTCGCCTGGCCGGTGGGCAGCGTCGCCGACCTGCACCGGTGGCTGCTCATCGCGACGGCCGTCGCGACCGGCGGCTGGATCCTCGCCTGGGCCGGCGCGCCCGCGCTGGGCACGCGCGTCGTCCTCTGCGTGAGCGGTGCCGCCCAGGCACTGCTGCTGCTCGGGCCGCCGCAGCCGCTCACCGACGTCTTCAACTACGTCCTCTACGGCCGGATGGACGCGCTGTACGGCCTCGATCCCTACCGGGTCGTGCCGCGGCTGGCGTTGGGCGACCCGGTCTACGGCCTCGCCAACTGGCACGGGTTGCGCTCGCCCTACGGCCCGCTCTTCACGCTGGCGTTCACGGGGCTGGGGCACGTGCCGCCGGCCGCGGACCTGTGGACGTGGAAGGTCGTCGTCGGCGTCTCGAGCGTGGCGACGGTCGCGCTCACCGCCTCGATGGCTCGCCGCCTGGGCCGGAATCCCGCGCGGGCCGCGGCGCTGCTCGGGCTGAGCCCGGTGCTCGTGCTGGCGGAGGTCGGCGGGGAGCACCAGGACGCGCCTGCGCTGCTGTGCATCGTGGCGGCGGCGTGGTGTCTCGTGCGCGGTCGCGGCGCGGTCTCCTCCGCCCGGCTGGACGCGGCGGCGGGCGCGCTCGTCGTCCTCGCCGCGGCGATCAAGCCGTCGCTGGCGATCGTCGCGCCGATCGTCGTGCTCGGCGCGACGCGGCGACCATGGGCGCTCGCGGGGCTGGCCGGGGCGGGCGTCGTCGCGGGGCTCGCCGACCTCGCGGCGTTCGGCGGCGCGCTGCCCGACCTCGGCACCCAGGCGTCGCTCGTCACCCCGCTGTCGCTGCCCAACCTGCTCGGGCTGGCGGGCGGCCACGGCGGGGCCGACGCCGCGGTGCGCGGCGCCGCGCGCATCGTGCTCGAGGCCGTCGTCGTGCTCGCATCGGCCGCGGTGCTCCTGCGCCGCGACCGGGCGCTGCCCGCGATGGCGGTCGTCCTCGTCGCCGCGGTCCTCGCCCTCCCCTGGGTCATGCCGTGGTACCTCGTGTGGGCGCTGCCGTTCCTCGCGCTGGCCCGCGCGCGCGTCGGAGCGCCGGTCGCGATCGTCGTCGCGGTGTGGCTCATCGTGGGCGGGCTGCCGCAGGAGACGGCGGTGCTGCACTGGGCCGGGTACGTTCCGACGCACCACGCCACCGGGCGGGCGAATCACCAGCGAGTGGAGAACCTGCTGCGATGAAGGAGCTCGCCCGCGTCGCCCGCTACGCGCTCGTGGGCGTCTCCAACACCGTGATCACCTTCCTCGCCTACACCCTGCTCGTCGGCGCCGGCATCGCCGCCCCCGCGGCGTCGGCAGCCGGGTTCGCGCTCGGCGCGGTGAACGGCTACCAGCTCAACCGCCGCTGGACGTTCCGCACGTCCGGCCGGGTCGGGCGCTACGTCGCGGTGCAGGCGGTCGGCGCCGCAGCGAGCGCGGCCGGCGTCGCACTCGCACGCGGCGACGGGCTGCCCCGCGTGCCCGCCGAGCTCGTCGTCCTGCCCGTCGTCACACTCCTGACCTACGTGTTGGCCCGCACCCTCGTGTTCGCCCAGGCCGCGTGAGTTCTCGCGCGATCCTGACGCTCGGCGGCGCTCGTCGTCGTGCTGTCCGTCGCCGGGATGGCGGCCGCGGCGCTGCACCACAACTCGGCCTCGGACGCCGCCGCCGCGTCGTGCGCGCCGATGTCACCCGGGACGCACCGCATCACCGTCGAGGCGGGGCGCGCGCCGGTCGTCGTCCACATCCCGCCGAAGCTGCTCACGGGCGCGCCGCTCGTCCTCGCGCTGCCGGGCGCAGGGCAGACCGCACGCGACTTCGCGTCCTACACGGGCTACTCGCGGCTCGCCGACTCCGAGCGGATGGCGGTGGCGTACGCCACCGCCTCGGGCGCGCGCCCGCTGTGGAACGTCACCGACCACATCCCCGGGCACGAGCAGGACGTGCCGTACCTGCGCGCGGTGATCCCCGCGGTGGTCAAGGCGGCGTGCGCCGACCCGGCACGCGTCGGCGTCACCGGCGTCTCCAACGGCGGTGGCATGAGCGCGCGGATGGCCTGCGACGCGGCCGATCTCATCGCCGCCGCGGCGCCCGTCGCCGGCGGCTACGGGGCGCTGCCCGACTGCCGGCCGTCGCGCCCGGTGCCGATCCTCGAGATCCACGGGACCGCCGACGAGATCGTGCCCTACCGCGGCAAGGGAAGCCCGGTGCGCGGCGATGTCGCCTCGTTCCTGGAGCAGTGGCGAAGGCTCGACGGCTGCACCGGCACGCCGGGCGTGCGCAGCGTCGGCGACGACGTCCAGGAGGTGCGCTCAGCGCACTGCGCGGGCGGGACCGAGGTGGTCCACGATCGCGTCGAGGGAGCTCCACACGGGTGGCCGGGCGGCAGCGACATCACGAGTGGCGCGGACCCGTTCTCCTCGACGCGCCGGACGTTCGACTTCCTGACGTCGTTCCGCCGCTGACGTCCCAGGCCAGGCCCGGCGACGGCTGACCCAGCCGGCGGGAGACGTCGGTCCCGTGCGCGCGGATCCACGCCTCTGCGGGGGTGCAGCCGCGACCCGTGGCCCCGCAGGCGCCGCCGAGGAGGGCGGAGCGGACCCCGTCGCCGGCGAGCCCGGCCGGCGTGACGAGCGGATGGCGGCCGGCGGCGAGGAACACCACGCCGCGGTCGCCGGCCGCGACGAGCTGCGCGCCGCGCGCGACCGCCGACGTGGCGATCCTGCCGCCCCGCGCGTGCTCCCAGGCGGACAACGCCGCGACGCGTCCGGGCGGCAGCGCGCCCGGCGTCCCGGAGTCCTCGACACCGTGGGCGACCGCCCCCACGGAGACGACGAGCGCGGCGAGGAGCACCGCGCCGGCCGCCGCGAGCACCCAGCGGCGCGCGGCGAGCACCGCGCCGGCGCCGAGGACCGCGGCGATCGCCGGGTCCACGCCCTCGAGGTAGCGCGGTCGCAGCCCGCCCTGCGCGGAGGCCAGCACGACGCCCGTCGCCAGCCACGCGAGCAGCCCCCACCATCCGGCACGGGCGGCGCGCTCGCGCGGCACGAGGCCCCGCACGAGCACGAGGCCGGCGACGAGCAGCGCCGCGGCGAGCTCGAGCCCCACGCGCAGGCCCAGCCCGCCGCGCGGCTCGAACAGCCGCAGCGGCCCCGCCGCGGCCGGGACGCGCGCGAGCGAGGCCGCGCTCGCCGCGGGCCGTGCGTGCTGGCTCAGCCGCCCGATCCCGTCGTAGACGAACGCCGCGTTCCACGCCGACCCGTCCGTCGAGCCGTAGGCCCACGGCAGGTGCCCGCCGCCGAGCAGCGGCAGCGCGACGAGCCACGCGAGCGCCGCGGCGACCAGGACCGCGCCTGCGCCCGCGAGGGCCGGCCGGCCGCGCGGCAGCCCGAGCCACGCCATGAGCGCGAGGCCCGGCGCGGCGACGAGCCCCTCGAACGGCTTGACCTCGAACGTCAGCCCGAGCGCGAGGCCCGCGACGAGCAGGAGCCACGGCTGTCGCGAGCGGACCGCCCGCGCGACGGCGGCGAGCGCCACGACGTCGAGCGCGGCGACGACGCTGTCCATCGTGTCGCTGCGGGAAGTGATGACCGCGATCGGCAGGACCGCGAGCGCGATCGCCCCGGCCAGACCGGCGGCGCGTCCGAAGAGCGTGCGGAGCGCGTCGTACAGCGCGACCACGGCCACGCAGCCGGCGATCGCGGCCGGCAGGTGCAGCCCGACCGAGCCGAAGCCGACGACCTTCGTCGCCGCGACCTGCAGCCACAGGTAGCCGGGCGGCTTGTCGACCGCGACGGACGCGGCGGGATCGATCGCGCCGGTGAGGAAGGCGTGCCAGGAGCCGCCCATCGTGCGGACCGCCCCGTCGTAGAACGGATCGTCGGCCACGCTCCCCAGGCCGGGCAGCCGCAGCAGCCCGGCCAGCGTGACGAGCAGCGCGGCGTCAGTGATGCAGGAGACGGCCCTGCGGCGCGGCGCGGCCCTGTCTTTCGCTCCTCCGCAGCTCCCGCAGGAGCGCGCGGCGCTCACGGAACGCCCGGGCCACGACCGAGGCGTCGCCCCCGGTCGACTCGCCCGCGGTCCGCGGCCGGTGGTGGACCCCCATCTCGGCGATCTCCCATCCGTCGCGCACGCCGCGGGCGAGCAGCTCCGCCGAGACCATCGCCCCGTCGGACGTGAGCTCGATCCTGCGGACCGAGCGGGTCCTGACGAGCTTGAACGCGCAGTCGACGTCCATCACCCCGAAGCCGAACGTCCGGCGCGTGAGCCAGCTCCACGCGCGACCGGCGGCGCGGCGGCCGAGCCCGTCCTGGCGATCGATGCGGTAGCCGGCGACGAGGTCGTGGCCGGAGGCGAGCGGCAGCAGGCCGACGAGCTCGGCCAGGTCGAACTGGCGGTCGCCGTCGGTCAGCAGGATCCACGGCATCCGCGCCGCCTCGATCCCGGAGCGCACGGCGGCGCCGTAGCCGCGGTTGGCGGGGTGCACGACGACGCGGACGCGCTCGTCGGCGGCGGCGAGCGCCTCGGCGCGCTCGCGCGTGGCGTCCGTGGAGCCGTCGTCGACGACGACGACCTCCACGCCGCTGGCGCACAGCTCGGCGGCGGCGAGCGCCTCCGCGACGGCGGGTCCGACGTTGTCCTCCTCGTCGAGGCAGGGAAGGACGACGGTCAGGCCGGGGAGCCGCAGATCGGCCGGGACGGCCGGTGCGTGGGAATCGACGACGAGGGTCATGGCGGCCATGCTGCGCCCGCGCGCTGAGCCGCCCACAAGGCGCCGGTTTCCCCGCCGTTGCGGCGTGTTGGGAGTCCGTTGGGAGATCGCTGCGACCGCGTTCGCCCGAGCTACCGTGCACCACACATGTGCGCGCGCATCCTGCTCGTCGAGGACGACGACGACCTCCGGGACGTCCTGGCCGGCGCGCTGCTCGCCGAGGGTCACGACGTCCGCGCGGTGGCCGACGGCGAGGCGGCGCTCGACGCGCTCGCAGCCGATCGCCACGAGCTCGTCCTGCTCGATCTCGGCCTCGGCCCCCGCGGGCCGGACGGCATCGGCGTGTGCCGCCGCCTGCGCGCGTCGGACATCGAGCCGTTCGTCATGGTCCTCACCGCGCGCGGCGACGAGGCCGA
Organism: uncultured Solirubrobacterales bacterium; assembly: GCA_963757125.1. GTDB lineage: Bacteria > Actinomycetota > Thermoleophilia > Solirubrobacterales > Solirubrobacteraceae > CAVVSD01. The sequence goes on from CAVWQP010000004.1 coordinate 458,865, forward strand.
CATCGTGTTGGCGCTCGAGGCCGGCGCCGACGACTACGTCCGCAAGCCCGTCGGCATCGCCGAGCTGCGCAGCCGGGTGCGCGCCGCGCTCCGGCGCCTGTCGGTCCCGGCCGTGGAGCGCGGCTCTCTGCGCAGCGGCGCGCTCGAGCTCGACGCGGACGCCCGGACGGTCCGGCTGGGAGGGCGCCGAGCTGCTGCTCACGCCGTCGGAGTTCGCGGTGCTCGAGGCCCTCATGCACGCGGCGGGCGGCGTGCGCTCGCGCGTCGAGCTCGTCCGGGCGATCTTCGGCGACGACGCCTTCCGCGACCCACGCGCGATCGACGTGCACGTCCACCACCTGCGGGAGAAGCTCAGCGAGGCCGGGGGCGACCCGGCCGCGATCGCGACCGTCCGCGGCGCGGGGTACCGGCTGGCGGCATGACCCCGCGGCCGCGACGCCTGCGCTCGCGGCTCGTCCTGGCCATGGTCGGGACGAGCATCGCGACGCTGGCAGCCGCGACCCTCACCCTCCTGCCGCCGCTGGAGCACCGCCTCGAGCGCAACCAGCTCAGCGAGCTGCGCCAGCTCGCGCGGACCGCCCGCCTCGACATCGGCGCGCTGCCTCGCGACCGCCTGGGCGCGGGATCGGTCGGCGCGCGGCGCGTCGTCCGCGACCTGCGCCGCAGGGCGGGGGGCGAGGTCGCGCTGCTCGGCGCCGACGGCCAGGTCCTGGCCGACACGGATCCCGACGAGGGGGCGGGAGCCAGGACCGCGCCGCTGCCCCGCCGCGACGACGTGCGCGAGGGCGTCGTGGGCGACGTCGCGGTCGTGCGCGCGGGTGCGCGCGCCCGTGGCGGCGCGCACGTGACGCTCGTCATCCGCAAGCCGCTCGCCGACACACGTGCCGCGGCCGCGGCCGTGCGCAGCGCCCTGCCGCTCGCCGCGATCATCGGGCTGCTCACCGGCGGCGTGCTCGCTGCGCTCGCGTCCGGCGGCGTGCTGCGCCGCATGCGGCGGCTGCGCGACGACGCGCGCGCGCTGCACGACGAGGGCCTCGAGCACCCGATCGCCGTCGACGACGTCCGCGACGAGGTCGGCGAGGTGGCCCGCGCGCTCGAGGACATGCGCCGCCGGCTCCTGCGCGAGGAGACCGACCGCCAGGAGTTCCTGTCCGTCGCCTCGCACGAGCTGCGCACCCCGCTCGCCACGCTGCAGGGCAGCCTCGAGCTGCTGTCCGAGGACCTCGCCGACGGGACCGAGGCCCGGCGCCGCGCCGACGGCGCGCTGCGCCAGACGCACCGGCTCGTGACGCTCGCGTCCGACCTGCTCGACCTCAGCCGCATCGACGGCGGCGTGCATCCGCTGCTGCAGGCGACCGAGCTCGTCGAGCTCGCAAGGCGCCTCGGCGACGACGTCCCCTTCGAGCTGGATGCCGACGCCCCGGTCCACGCGCTGGCCGACAGCGCCGCCGTCCTGCGGATCCTGGGGATCCTCGTCGACAACGCGCGCGTCCACGGCGGCGGGACGATCACCGTCGCGCTGCGGCGCGAGGGCGACCGAGCGGTCGTCGCCGTCGAGGACGAGGGCCCCGGTCTGCCGGACGCGGGGCGCGAGCGGCTCTTCGACCGCTGGGTCCGTGGGGCCGACGCGCAGGGCCGCGCCGGGTCGGGTCTCGGGCTGGCGATCGCACGCGGGCTGGCCGAGGCGATGGACGGCGAGCTGCGCGCGGCCGGCGGGTCGCGACTGGAGCTGCGCCTGCGGGCGTGGAGCGACTACCCGGCCGCGGCCGGGGCGGGGACGCCGACCGGCTTGGCCGACGGCCGCGGCACGAACGTCGCGGCGAGGACCGCGAGCAGGCCGACGACGACCGAGGCGACGAAGGCGGCCGTGTAGCCGCCCTCGGTCGGCAGCCCGTCGACGCCGGTCGCGCTGCCGGTGAGGATGGCCGTGACGGCCGCGGACCCGAACGCGCCGCCTGCTGTCCGCATGATCGTGTTGATGCCGGTGGCGATGCCGACGTCGGACTGCGGCACCGCGGAGACGATGAGGTTCGCCATCGACGCGAAGCTGAACGCGACGCCCGCCCCGAGGAAGATCCCGGCGAAGAGCAGCTGGAGCGGGGTCTCGTGGAAGAAGGTCAGCATCACGAAGCTGACGACGGCCGCGAAGCAGCCCGTGACGAGCGTGACGCGGAAGCCGAACGCCGCGCCCAGCCGGCCCGCGACCGGGCCGACGATGAGCTGGATGATCGCGCTCGGGAGGAGGATGAGCCCGGCCGTGGTCACCGAGTCGCCGAACCCGTAGCCCGTGCTCTCCGGCGCCTGCACGAAGCGCGGGATGAGCGCGAAGGCGGAGAACATCGCGAAGCCGATGAGGAACGTCGCGACGTTCGTGGCCAGCACCGCGCGCAGCCGTAGCAGCCGCAGGTCGATGAGGGGCTCCTCGACGACGCGCTCGACCTGCAGCCAGATCCCGAGAACGACGACCCCGCCGACGAGCAGGCCGATCGTCTTCGGGGAGCCCCAGCCCCACGAGTTCGCCTCGGTGACGCCGAGCAGGAGCAGCACGAGGCTCAGGCTCAACAGGCCGCCGCCGATCCAGTCGACCTTCGCCCCCGGGATGCGCGGCGAGCGCGGGACGAGCAGCGCCACGCCCACCATCGCGGGGAAGGCGATGATGACGCCGCTCCAGAACAGCCACGGCACGCCCGCGTGCTCGGCGAGGATGCCCGACATCGGCAGGCCGATCCCGCCGCCGACGCCGAACACCGCGCTCAGCAGGCCGATCGCACCCGCGACCCGCAGCGGCGGGAAGGTGTCCCTGATGATCCCGAACGCGAGCGGGAAGATGCCGCCCGCGGCGCCCGAGATCGCCCGGCCGGCGATGACCCAGCCGATGCTCGGCGCGAGCGCGCACATGATCGAGCCGATGCACAGGAGCCCGAGGACGATCGGCAGGACGCGGTCCTTGCCGTAGAGGTCGCCGAGCTTGCCGAAGATCGGCGTGGCGACGGACGCCGCCAGGAAGAACGCGGTCAGGACCCACGACGTCGCCTCGGGGCCTGCGTCGAAGTGGTCGGCGATCGTCGGCAGCGCCGGGAACACCATGGTCTGCGACAGCGCGTAGGCCATCCCCGCGAGCAGGAGGACGGAGATGATCGGTGCCGTGCGCTGCGCGACGGGGACGGTGAGCGCAGGGGTCTGCACGGGCCCGCGAATGTACCACTAGCGGAGTGCCTCACTCCGGTTCACCGGTTAGTGTGCGCGGGCGATGCCGCTCACCGAGCGCCCGCTCAGGGCAGACGCCGAGCGCAACCGCCGCCGGATCCTCGAGGCCGCGGCGACGGTCATCGCACGCGACGGCGTCGAGGCGTCGGTCGAGGCGATCGCACGCGAGGCGGGGCTCGGCATGGGGACCCTGTACCGGCGGTTCGCGTGCAAGGACGACCTCGTCCGCGCGATCCTCGCGGAGCGGGCCGAGATCACGCTGACCGAGATGGCCGCCGGCGGAGCCGCGGACGACCCGTGGGACGCGCTCGCCGGGAGCATCACGGCGCTCGCGGCCGGGTTCGCGGGTGACCAGGGGCTCTTCGACGCGGTCGCCGAGGCCGGCGGGCGACCGCAGCTGCTCGAGGTGCGCTCGAGGTTCCTCGAGGCGATGGGACCGGTCCTCGCGGACGCGCGCGCGGCGGAGGTCGTCCGCGACGACGTGACCGTCACGGACCTCGTGACCCTCGCGTCGATCGTGACCCGCGTGCCGCCGAGCGCGCGCGAGGTCGACGCCCGGATCTGGGAGCGCTTCCTCGGCCTCGCGCTCGACGGGCTGCGCCCGGGTGCGGCGTCGGTGCTGCCGCGGGCGCCGTTGCCGGCTCGGTTGTGACGCTCCTCAGATGATCCGCGCCGCCTGATCGAAGTCCAACCGCGGCAGCCGCTCCGGGAACCACGCGCCCTCGGCCGGCTCGCCGATGTTGATCACGACGATCGACCTCCAGGTCGAGTCCGCGAAGAACTCGCCGTCGACCCCGGCCGCGTCGAAGCCCGCCATCGGCCCCGCCGCCAGCCCCACGGCCCGGACGGCGAGCACGAAGTACCCCGCCTGCAGCGACGCGTTGAAGCGCGCGTGGCGCTCGCGCAGGTCCGGTTCGCCGGCGTAGCGCTCGCGCGCGTGCGCACGGGTCGGGAACAGCTGCGGGATGAACTCGTGGAAGTCCAGGTCGACCGCCAGCACCGCCGTCGCGGGGGCGGTCGACGTCTTGTCCCGGTTGCCGTCGGACATGTGCGGGAGCAGCCGCGCCCGCGCCTCAGGCGACTGCACGAAGAGGATCCGCAGCGGGTTCGTGTTCGACTGCGTCGGCGCGTAGTGGAACAGCTCGTAGATGTCGCGCAGCTGCTCGTCGGTGACCGGCGTGTCGGTGAACTTGTTCGCGCTGCGCGCCTCCGTGAACAGGAGCGCGCGCCCGTCCGCGTCGAGCTCACCGAGGGGCAAGGCGCACCGCCGCGTCGAGGCGGATGGTCTCCGCGTTGATGTAGCCGTTCTGCGCGAGGTCCACGACGAGCTGCGCGTACTCCTCGGGGAGCCCGAGGCGCTGCGGGAACGGCATCGCCTGCGCGAGCGACTCGCGGGCCGCGTCCGGCAGCCCGCCCACCATCGGCGTGTCGAAGATGCCGGGCGCGATCGCGTTGACGCGGATCCCGTGCTGCGCGAGGTCGCGCGCGGCCGGGAGCGTCATGCCGACGATCCCGCCCTTCGACGCCGAGTAGGCGACCTGCCCGATCTGCCCGTCGTAGGCCGCCACCGACGCCGTGCCGACGTGCATGCCGCGCTCGCCGTCGATCGGCTCGTTCTCGACCATCGCCTGCGCGGCCGCGAGCAGCAGGTGGAACGTCCCGATGAGGTTGACCTCGATCGTCTTGCGGAACGCGCCGGGGTCGTGCGGCCCGCGCTTGGAGAGGATGCGGCCCACCACGCCGATCCCGGCGCAGGCCACGCTGTAGCGCAGACCGTCCTCGTGCAGCGCCGCCGCCTCGTTGACCGCGACCTGCACGTCGTCGGGATCGGTGACGTCGGTGCGCCGGAAGCTCGCGAGCGTCCCGAGGCGCTCGGCCGTCGCCGTCCCGACCTCGTCGTTGACGTCCGCCAGCAGGACCGCGACGCCCTCCGCGATGAGCGCCTCCGCGGTCGCTGCGCCGAGGCCTGATGCGCCGCCGCTGACGATCGCCGCTCCGGTCAATGCCCGTCGTGCCATCTTGGACCCCACTCTCTTGTACCCATTTGTTCAAGCCGCTGGTATGGTGCCGCCGACCCACGACCCAGGCGAGGGAGACGACGATGCCAGACGCGAGCCCCGACGGCGGTGCCACCCCGGTCGCCATCCCCCCGTACACGTTCGGGGGCGGTGTCGAGACGGTGCTGCAGAGCGCTCGTGCGAGCATGCCCCCGAAGACGCTCGAGGAAGCCCGGAACCAACCCGGCCGTGCCGCGCAGATCGAGGCGCTCACGCGCAAGATCGAGGCCGAGGGCATCAAGTACGTCTTCTTCCAGCAGGTCTCCATCACCGGGCGCGTCATGGGCAAGGGCGTCGTGTCGTCGTTCTTCCCCCAGGTCGCCCAGAAGGGCTACCAGCTCGTCTACGGGGCGACCGCCAACCTCTTCACCGACCGCCTCGGCAACTACATCGGGTTCGGCCCCGAGGAGTCCGAGCTCGCGGCGATCGCGGACCTCGACACGTTCGCCGTGCTGCCCTGGGACTCGCGCGTCGCGCGTGTGTACTGCGACTGCTACGACACGGAGACCGGCGAGCTGTTCGACGCGGACCCCCGCCAGAACCTCAAGCGCATCGTCTCCGAGTTCGAGGAGGAGCTCGGGCTGCACTTCCTCATCGGCATCGAGCCCGAGATGATGTGGCTGCGCAAGCCGCGCGACGGCGAGGAGCCGCAGGGCGTCACGAAGCCCTACTGCTACCACATCCATCAGTTCGAGGAGCTCCGTCCCGTGCTGCTCGACGTGGTGGAGTACGGCCAGGCGCTCGGGCTCGACATGAGCTACGGCGACCACGAGGACGCGCCCGGCCAGCTCGAGCTGAACTTCCGCTTCGACCGCCCGGTCAAGACGGCGGACAACATCACGACGTACCGGCAGATCTGCGCCGCGGTCGGGCGCAAGCACGACCTGCTGCCGACGTTCATGCCCAAGCCGTTCACCGGCGTGTCGGCCAACGGCCATCACCACCACTTCACGCTCTGCGACGACGATGGCAACAACGTCTTCCACGACCCGAGCGGGCCCGCGCAGCTCTCCCCCATCGCGCTCAACTTCCTCGGCGGCCTGCTCGACCACTTCCACGCGCTCATGTGCGTCGGCAACCCGACGGTCAACTCGTACTGCCGCATGTGGGACACCGGGTTCTGGGCGCCGATCTACAAGAACTGGGGCTGGCAGAACCGCACCACCACGGTGCGCGTCGCGAGCGGGGGGCGCTTCGAGTACCGCGGCGTTGACTCCTCCAGCAACCCGTACCTGACGGTCGCGGCGCTGCTGCGGGCCGGTCTGGACGGCATCCGCAACGAGAGCGACCCGGGCGAGCCGCAGAGCGGCAACACCTACGAGCTGCTCGAGGCGGGCGAGGACATCGAGAAGGTGCCGGACTCGCTCGGCGCCGCGCTCGTTGCGCTCGCCGCCGACGAGGTCGTGCAGAGCGCGATGCCCGGCCGGCTCTACAAGGTGTTCGAGCACTACAAGCGCGACGAGTGGGAGCGCTACCTGGCCGCCGTCACCGACTGGGAGCGCGACGAATACCTGGAGGTCCTCCCCTAGCCATGTGCGGCATCGCCGGACTCATCTACAAGAACGGCTCGACGTCCATCGGCGACGACATGTCCCGCATGCTCCAGTCGATGAAGCACCGCGGGCCGGACTCGACCGGCTATGCGCTGTACCGGCCGCCGTCGGACGACTGGGTCATGCACGTCAAGCTCGCCGACGTCAACGCGGAGCGCGACTTCGAGTTCGACCAGCGCATCCGCCGCAACCGCGGCGAGGTCCGCCGGCGGCTCGAGGCCGCGGGGGCGCAGGTGATCGACACCCTCGACACCAGCCCCCACGCGATGACCGTGATGTTCTCCTTCGACGGCGACGACCTCAAGCCGCTCGCCGACCGCGTCGAGGACATCCGGGGCACCGAGGTGCTCTCGCTCGGCCACACGCTGGAGATCATCAAGGACATCGGCGACGCGGCGACGGTCGCCGGCGACTACGGCCTGAAGGGCTTCCACGGGACGCACGGCATCGGCCACGTCCGCATGGCGACCGAGTCCGACGTCGACATCTCGGGCGCCCATCCGTACTGGGCGTATCCGTTCTCCGACATCGCCGTCGTCCACAACGGCCAGCTCACGAACTACCACCAGTGGCGCCGGCGCCTGGAGCGCGCCGGGCACCGGTTCCAGTCCGAGTGCGACTCCGAGATCATCGCCGTCTACCTCGCCGAGCGGATCGAGGGCGGCGACTCCCTCGAGGGCGCGATGAACCGCAGCCTCGAGGAGCTCGACGGCGTCTTCACGTACCTCGCCGTCACCGGCGACGAGCTCGGCATGGCCAAGGACGAGCTGGCGGCGAAGCCGCTCGTCCTCTACGAGGGCGACGACGTCGTCGCCCTCGCCTCCGAGGAGATCGCCATCCGCGCGGTCCTCGACCGCGAGATCGACACCTACGACCCGTACGAGAGCGAGGTGATGGTGTGGCAGCGGTAGAGGACAACGGTCGCGCCGCGACGATGGACGACCGCGGGCTCGTCGAGCTGAACGACACCGTCCCCCACGTCTCCGAGATCGCGGACGGCAAGGCGACGTTCGACGCCAAGGACCTGACGACCAGGCAGATCAACCTCGAGCTGCGCTCGCTGATCTACGACCAGGGCATCCTCGACGTCACCGTCCAGAACCCGGGCGCGCGGCACTCGCTGGGCGTCGGCATCCTCGCCCGCTGCCGGGTCCGCTTCGAGGGCTCGATCGGCTACTTCGCCTGCGGGCTCATCGACGGCCCCGAGATCCACATCACCGGCCGCGTGGGCTGGTCGGCGTGCGAGAACATGATGTCCGGCGTCGTGATCATCGACGGCAACGCCGGCTCGCTGACCGGCGCGGCGATGCGCGGCGGCGACCTGCTCGTCAAGGGCCGCGTCGGCGCCCGCACGGGCATCGACCAGAAGGGCGGCACGATCATCGTCTGCGGCGACGCGGGCTCGAACACCGCCTTCATGATCCAGCGCGGCCGCCAGATCATCCTGGGCAATGCGGGGCCCGGCCTGGGCGACTCGATGTACGACGGCGAGCTGTACGTCGCCGGCAAGGTCAAGTCGCTCGGCGTCGACTGCGTGCCCGGCGAGTGGACCGACGCCGACACCGAGCTCGTCGAGCGCAAGTTCCGCATCTACGGGCTGGGCAGCCCGCCCGAGATGCAGAAGTTCGTCTGCGGCAAGAAGCTCTACAACTACGACACGCTCGAGCCGAGCGAGCGCAAGCTCGTCCTGTAGGAGGCACCCATGGCAGACGAGACCAGCGCCCACCAGCTCGGGCACAGCCGGATCTTCACACCGGAGGTCATCGACGACATCCACATGAAGGCCGAGCTCGGCCGCTACCGGATGCGCGGCTTCTCGATGTTCAAGAAGATCCCGCACTGGGACGAGCTCATGTTCCTGCCGGGGACGCTCACCCGGTTCGTCATCGAGGGCTACCGCGAGAAGTGCGAGACGAAGACGGTGCTCGGCGCGCGGTTCGCGAAGAACCCGATCGAGCTCGACATCCCGATCTACATCACCGGGATGAGCTTCGGCGCGCTGTCGATCGAGGCGAAGATGGCCCTGGCCAAGGGCGCCTCGATGGCGGGCACGGCGACCTGCTCCGGCGAGGGCGGGATGATCCCGCCCGAGCGCGACCTGTCGACGAAGTGGTACTACCAGATCATCCAGAGCCGGTACGGGTTCAACCCGCACCACCTCATGCTCGCGGACGCGATCGAGTTCTTCATCGGCCAGGGCTGCAAGGTCGGCCTCGGCGGGCACCTCATGGGCCAGAAGGTCACCGAGCAGGTGGCGGAGATGCGCTCGCTGCCGCCCGGCATCGACCAGCGCTCCCCCGCCCGGCACCCCGACTGGCTCGGCCCCGACGACCTCTCCCTGAAGATCCAGGAGACCCGCGAGGCGACCAACTACGAGGTCCCGATCCAGCTCAAGCTGGGCGCGGCCCGCGTGTACGACGACGTCCGCATGGCCGCGAAGTGCGGGCCGGACATCATCTACCTGGACGGCGCGGAGGGCGGCACCGGCGCAGGCCCGCACATCGCGGCGGAGGAGACCGGCATCCCGCTCATGGCGGCGATCCCGGAGGCGCGGCGCGCCCTCGAGGACGTCGGCCTCGCCGACGAGATCGACCTCGTGGTCGCGGGCGGCATCCGCAACGGCGGCGACATCGCCAAGTGCATCGCGCTCGGCGCCAACGCGGTCGCGATCGGGCACTCGGCGCTCATGGCGCTGAACTGCAACAAGGAGATCCCGGGCGTCACCGACTACGAGGGGACCGTCGGCGTCCCGGCGGGCAAGTGCTACCACTGCCACACCGGCCGCTGCCCCGTCGGCATCACGACGCAGGACCCCGAGCTGCGCAAGCGCCTCGAGGTCGACGCCGCCGCGGACCGCGTCTACAACTTCCTGCACACGCTGACCCTGGAGCTCCAGGTGCTCGCGCGCGCATGCGGGAAGACCGACGTGCACTCGCTGGAGCCCGAGGACCTGTGCGCCCTCACGGTCGAGGCCGCCGCGATGGCCAAGGTGCCGCTCGCCGGCACCGACTACATCCCCGGCGTCAGCGAGGAGCGGGCCATGAACCGCATCGAGCGGATGCTCGAGCGCCACCTGGAGAACCCCGTCGACGAGCTGCCGATCTCCCCGGAGGTCGCGCGATGAGCGACTTCGGGCTGGGGACCCGCGGCATCGACGCGGAGGTCCTGTCGGGGAAGCGCTACGCCTACCAGGAGGACGCGTCGCTGCTCGACGACGTCGACCTGGAGGCGGCGACGCCGGGCGACGACATCAACTGGCTGGAGGACATCCACCTCCTCGTGGAGGACGACACGCCCGCCGTGTTCGACCGCTACTCCAACGCGTTCATCAAGATCTACTTCCCGATCCCCGAGGGGCGGGAGGACGAGTTCGCGCGCAAGGTGCTCATCAAGCACCTGCAGGAGGGCAACTCCTACGGCATCCGCCTCAAGGAGGTCCACGCGAAGTTCCCGCAGCCCGAGCTCGGGCCGTGGGTCGAGGGCTCCAGGCGCGTCGGCGAGAACTACAAGCGGCCCGTCCTGGAGGGCTGGGAGGCTCCGATCCACTGATGAGCACTCCCCCGAAGGTCCCCGCGTCCGTCACGAACCTCGTCATCGGCGCGGGCGTGCACGGACTCTCCACCGCCTGGCACCTCGCCGCGGACGGCGAGGACGTCCTCGTCGTCGACAAGACCGGCATCGCCGCCGGCGCCTCCGGCATCGCCTGCGGCGTCGTGCGCAACAACTACTTCCAGCCCGCGATGCAGGAGCTCATGGCCGCCTGCGTCGAGGTCTGGGAGTCCGATCCCGAGGCGCTCAGCTACCACCCCTCGGGCTACATCGCGCTCGGCCCTCCCGGCCAGCAGGGCGACCTCACCGAGGTGTTCGAGCGCCAGGAGCGCATCGGGTACCCGCAGCGAGCTGCACCTGGGCGCGGAGGCCGTCGAGCGCCACATGCGCAGCCTGTACTCCGACTGGCGCGCCCCGGGGCTGACGGTCTGCCTGCACGAGCACGCCGGCGGGTTCGCGTTCAACAAGGAGTCGATGCTCGGCCTCGCCGACAAGGCGCGCCGCGCCGGCGCCGAGATCGTCGAGGGCGTCGAGGTGACCGGCTTCGAGTTCGACAACTCGCAGGCCGTGACCGCGGTGCTGACGAACGCGGGGCGCATCGAGGTCGAGCACGTCGTCGTGGCGGTCGGCCCGTGGGTCGCCTCGTTGTGGGAGATGCTCGGGCTGCCGGCCCGGCTCGACGTGCGCCAGCCGGACGGGTCGCTCGCCGAGGACCTGCCGATGTGGACCTACTGGTACCTGCAGGAGGGCGAGGTCGCGGTCGATCCGGCGACGTTCGTCACCGACGACGGGCGCGAGTCCGCCGTGATCCACGTCGACTCCGACCAGCCGCTGAGCACCGACGAGGGCACGCTCGTCACCGACGAGCCGTGGGGGATCTACTTCAAGCCCGACCGCGAGTCCGTGCAGGGCGGCGCCGCGCCCCTGAAGCTCGGCTCGGAGTTCCAGGTCGACCCGTACCCGACCGGCACCGTGGACCCCGGCTTCCCCGACATGTGGTCGGCGGCCCTGAGCCACTGCATGGGCCGCTTCGAGGGCGTGCGGCCGAAGTACCGCCAGCTGCGCTCCGGCGGGGCGGGCGCGTTCACGGTCGACAACTTCCCCGTGTTCGACCACATGCGGCCGAACGTCTTCGTCGCCGCGGACTCCAACCACGGCTACAAGATGATCGCGGTGGGCCGCGAGATCGCCCGCGTGCTGCAGGGAGAGACCTCGTCCCTGCTGCGCCCGTTCCGCTACGAGCGCTTCGCGACCGGGGACCTGCACCCCGTGTCGAACAGCCCGTACCCCTGGAGCTAGCGCCTGCGCGAGCGGCGCGCCGCGCCGCGCCGCGCCGCCGGCGCGGCCGGCCGCGGCAGCACGCCGACCTGGTCGGGACGCTGCGCCTCGACCCAGCGCACCACGCGCAGGTCGATGCCCTCCGGGGCGAAGAGGTCGCGCGAGTGGTGCGTCACCTGGCCTGACGTGACCCGGTGGATCTCGTCGAGCGCGAGGACCGCGGTCGGCTCCGTCACGCCGAGCGCCGAGGCCACGGGGTCGCCGGGCCCGATGAGCGACGTGCCGATGCTCGTGTTGGAGAACGCGACGGGGACGCCGAGGCCGGTGAGGACGTCGAGCACCATGCTGCCCTCGCGCTCGATCTCCGTGCGCAGGTCGTCGGCGGCGGGCAGCTCGATCGACGGGTGGATCGTGTCCACCATGAGCGCCATCGGGGCCTCGGCCTGCAGGACGACGCGGGCGATCTGCACGGCCTCCGTCCCCGGCTCGGTGCCGAGCAGCTCGGCGAGGCGGTCGTCGACGGCGACGGTCTCGATGCGCAGGTCGCGCACGCCGAGGCGCAGGCCGCGGCGGCGGGCGAGCGAGGCGTAGGACTCCAGGCGCTCCAGGCCCTCCTGCAGCGCGCCCGTGCCGGCGATGTGCCCGACGAACGTGCCGCTCCCCTGCCGGCGGACGATCTCGCCGGTGTCCTCGAGACGGCGCAGCGCGGTGCGCAGCGTGCCGCGCGAGACGCCGAGCATCGAGGCCAGGTCGTGCTCGGGCGGGAGGCGGTCGCCCTCGCGGTGGCGGCCGGGCGCCAGCCAGTTGCGGAGCGCGAGCTCCGCCCCGTCGACGAGGGACGGCCGGGACGCGGGCTGGGACGCCTCCTCGCTCATCAGGCCACTATCTCAGACCACCTGATGCGTCCCCGCCGCTATCCGCCGTTGTCGGCGCGGAGGTCCCAGCGCGGGAGGTCCTTGATGGCCTCCCGGTAGCGGCGCTGGTGCCGCGGGCGCAGGAAGATGAACCACCCCATGAGCGCCATGGGCAGCAGGATGAAGACGTTGATGAGGTTCCCCGTCAACGTGAAGAAGATCCCGAACACGATCACGAGCATCCCGACGACGATCGGGAGCACCCGGAAGCGCAGCTGCGTCCTGCGCACCGCGTCGTACTCCTCGCGCGGGATCTTGCCGGTGTCGTAGGCCCGTCCGCAGCCCTCGCACGTCCACTTCTCCCCGTGCGGCAGCTTCGCCGACTCGCCGCACTCGCAGGTGACCGTGATCGGCGGCCCGCGCAGGACCGCCCCGGGCCGTTCCCGGCCGAGGCGCTCCCGCTTCGGGCGCTCCTTCTTCGCGCGCTGTCTGCCGCGCTTGCTCAGGAGGGCACCGGCTCCACGGCGAGTTCGGGGTGCTTGCGCTCGTCCTCCGGCGTGGCCGGGACCTCTTCACGCAGGTGCAGCGGCTGCTTGTCCTGCACGATCCTGCGCCACGCCCAGAGGACGATCGCCAGGAGGAGGACGAGCAGGCCGACGCGCGTCTTGTCCCACCCGTAGCCGAAGCCCTCGATGCCGAGGAAGCCGCCCGACCAGATGAAGCCACCGCCGATGAGCAGCACGGAGTTGATGACGAACAGCACCGCGCAGATCGGCACCCACATCGGGGAGAGCTTGACCGGACGCGGCCAGTTCGGCCGGTCCTTGCGCAGCAGCAGGAAGCCGGCGAGCGCACTGCAGGTCGCGAACACGTACCCGATGTTGCTCACGGCGAGGATCTCCAGCACGCCGGCGAAGTAGGAGATGAGCAGGATGTTCAGGATCGCGTCGACCGTCATCGCGCGCCCGGGCACGCGGAAGCGGTTGAGCGTCCCGAGCTGCTTGATCGTCATCCCGTCCTTCGCGATGCCGTACAGGGCTCTGGAGCCGTCCATCGTCGCCGTGTTCATCGACAGCACGAGTCCGGCCACCACGCAGACGATCATGACGTTGCCCAGCGCGTTGCCGACCAGCTCGTCGAACGCCTGGGTGAAGTAGGCGATCGCGGTTCCGTCGGCCGCCACCGCCTCCGTGCCCAGCGTGCCGCCCAGGCCGAGCGGCAGCAGCGCGTAGACGGCGATGCCGAACAGCGCGGCGGAGCGCAGCGCCTTCGTCGTGTCCTTCTCGGTGTCGTGGTACTCGGGGGCGAACGTCGCCACGACCTCCATCCCGTAGGAGGACCAGCACATGAAGTACAGCCACACGATCACCAGTGGCAAGCCGCCGTTGGCGCCGATGTCCCACTGCATGTTCGAGCTCGACCAGTCGCCCGTGATGTAGGGAAGGAACATGAGGACGAGCACCGGGATCATCAGCAGCCCGCCGGTGAGGTACGCGAACCAGACCGCCGGTCGCACGCCGTAGACGTTGAACAGCCATACGAGCACGATGAGCCCGATCCCGATGGCGATCGGCAGCGTGAGGTCGAACCCGGCGCCGGAGGTGTCCCACGTCGACCCGGAGAACCACTCGGACTGGATGAGCGTGCCGGCGACGAGCCCGTTGATGGACAGGACGACCGACCAGCCGATCCAGTAGCCGAACGTGGCCAGCGGCCCGATCGGGGTGAAGTACTTGCGCCACGCCTCGTGGGCGTACAGCGCGATGCCGCCGGACTTGCTCGGGAACATCGCCGCGAGCTCTGCATGGATGTTGTTCTGCAACGCTCCGAAGCAGATCGAGATCGTCCAGAGGACGAAGGCCCCGGTCGTCCCGAGCGCGCCGATCGAGGCGCCGAGCGATCCGATGAGGAACCCCGGGTTGGCGAGCGCGACGACGAAGCCGTCCCACCACGTCATCGCCTTCAGGAGCTCGCGTTCCTCGACGACAGCAGTAGCCATGCAGCGTCCTTCCCGGTCGGATCCGTGGGCGATGGACAAAGTTGTCCAACGGCGGCGCGGCGTTTCTACCATCCGGCGGCACTGCGTTGCAAGCGTCACGACGCTGGGATGCTCCTGGGAACGTGACAACGCTGCACCAATTTGTCTACAGTCCGGCCACGAGCGAGACCCTGGAGGTCGGCATGGGCGAGAAGCGCTGGGGCGATGAGCCCTACTTCGGGCTGGGGACGGATTGGGACCCCGACTGGCTCCTGACGGAGCGCCAGCTCGAGCTGCGCGATCTCCTGATCGAGCTGTGCGAGAAGGAGATGCGCGCCAACGCGAAGGTCTCCGACGACTCGCTGACCTACCCCCGGCGCAACCTCGAGCTCCTCGGCGAGCACGGGTTCCTGGGCCTCACGGTGCCCGAGGAGTACGGCGGGCTCGGCGAGGACCACATGGCGTTCGCCATGACCTGCGAGACGATCGCGCGCTACGGCTGCGCGTCGACGGCCATGTGCTACGTCATGCACATGAGCGCCGTGCAGGCGATCATGCTGCGCCCGACCGACGCCCTCATCGACCGCTACATCCGCCCGCTCAACAGCGGCAAGATCGGGACCCTCTCGTACTCGGATCCCGAGACCGGCTCGCACTTCTGGTACCCCATCTCCTCGGGCGCCGAGCGCTCCAACGGCGGGTACAAGGTGCGCAAGAAGGCGTCGTGGACGACGTCGGGCGGCTTCGCGGACTTCTACGTCGTGCAGACGACGAGCCCCGACTTCTCCGGCTACGACGACCTGTCGGTCTTCGTCATCGACGGCGAGCTCGCGAAGGCGAACCCGTCCTCCTGGGACGCCCTCGGCCTGCGCGGCAACCAGTCGGGCCCGATCGAGGTTCCGGACGTCCAGATCGACGGGGACCGCATCGTCGGCCCGGTCGGCGACGGCGCCGCCTCCAACGACGAGGCCGTCGACCCCTGGTTCCTCGTCGGCTCCTCGTCGGTGTGGAACGGCATCGCGATGGGCGCCATCGACATCGCCAAGCGCCAGACGACCCGCAAGCGCCACGTCGACGTCGGCCTGCGCGTCGCGGACTACCCGACGATCCAGGACTACGTCGGCGAAGCGGTGATGGACACGAACGCGTGTCGCATCTTCGCCATGTCGGTCGCCCAGGCGTTCGACCAGGAGACCGACCACAACCGCCGCATCCTCAAGCCCGGTGAGTTCGCACGCGCGAACTACCTGCACTGGGCCTGGCAGATCAAGTTCGAGGCGGCGAAGAACACCACGCACGTCGTCGACAAGATGCTCCACGCCTGCGGCGGCACGGGCTACAAGAAGGACATGGAGCTCGAGCGCTACCTGCGCGACGCGAAGGCCGGCTGGGTCATGGGCCCGACGAACGAGGTCCTGCGCCAGTTCGTGGGCAAGGCCGTCCTGCTCGGCTTCGACGCGCTGGACTACTGGAACCAGACGTACAACCGCCGGGCGGTCGAGAACGAGGTCAAGAAGCTCGACCCCGCCGCCAAGCGCGAGCTCGCCGAGCAGCTCATGGCGCAGGCCGCCGAGGACGAGAGCAAGACGACGGCCGCACGAGCCTGATCGCATGGCCGTCGCCACGTTCCTCCCGGGGGACTCAAGCCGCTCGACCCGAGCTTCGAGGTCTTCTGGGTGCGAGCGGGCGGCGCGACGGTCGTGCCGGTCAGGGGCGACGACCGCATCACGCTCCGCGACCCCGACGGCGGCCAGGTCGCCGAGCTCACGGTGCTCACGCCCGAGGGCGCGCCCGACCCCGGCGCGCTGGGCACGACGCCCGACGCGCCCGCGTCGGTGCTGCGCGAGCGCGGCCTGGCGCCGGCCGACGCGAAATGCACCCGGCTGTTCGGACCAACGTCGCCGCCGGGGGCAGAGGCAGGCTTCCTCGCCCAGCGGGACGCCGTCCTCGTCGTCGGCGCGCCGGGGGGTCGCGTCGTCGACGGGGATGTGCCCCCGAGCGACCTCCACGTCGAGGTTCGTAGGGCGATCCCGCGGACGACCGCCGAGGTCGAGCTTCCCGAGCCGCTCGCCGAGCCGCGGCTGGACCTCCGCGTCGACGCGGCCACCGCGCTGGCCTACGAGGTGCGCAAGGGCGAGTACATCCAGGTGCTCGACGTCCAGGGTCGCCAGTGCTCGGACTTCCTCGCGTTCCACGCGGGCAAGCTGCAGCAGGGCCTCGAGCGCGGGCTCGACGCGACGACCACCCGCACGCTCATGGGCAACGCCTACCCCATGCCCGGGCTGCACGGGAAGTTCTACGACCAGGACATGGACCCGCTCGTGGAGGTGGTCCGCGACACCGTCGGGCGCCACGACACGTTCGGCCTCGCCTGCACGGCGAAGTACTACGAGGACGCCGGCTACTTCGGGCACGTCAACTGCACGGAGAACTTCAACCGCGTCCTGTCGCCCTATCCCATCGCCGAGCGCAAGGGCTGGCCGGCGCTCAACTTCTTCTACAACACGAGCTTCGACGCCGACCTCATCCTGCTCGCCGACGAGCCGTGGTCGCGGCCGGGCGACTACGTCCTGCTGCGGGCGATGAACGACCTCGTCTGCTCCTCGTCCGCCTGCCCGGACGACATCGACCCCGCCAACGCATGGGAGTGCACCGATGTCCACGTCCGCGTCTACGCACCGGAGAACAGGTTCTCCATGGCGATCGCACGCCGCGTGACCGCCGACGCCGAGCCGGAGCTCACGAAGGAGACCGGCTTCCACCCGCGCACGTCGGCGCTCACGAAGAGCTTCGTCGAGTACCGCGGCTACTGGCTGCCGCACTGCTTCGACAACGAGGGCGCGCAGGCCGAGTACCACGCGTGCCGCGAGCGGGCCGTCGCGATGGACCTGACGCCGCTGCGCAAGTGGGAGATCCTCGGGCCCGACGCCGAGCTGCTCATGCAGACGACGCTCACCCGCGACGTCCGCCGCCTCGCCGTCGGCCAGGTCAGCTACACGGCGCTGTGCAACGAGACCGGCGGGATGATCGACGACGGCACGGTCTTCCGTCTCGGGGAGGACAACTTCCGCTTCGTCGGCGGCGACCCCTACGACGGGGTGTGGCTCAAGGAGCAGGCGGGGCGGCTCGGGCTCAAGGCGTTCGTCAAGCCCTCGACGGACCAGCTGCACAACATCGCGGTGCAGGGCCCCCGGTCGCGCGACATCCTGCGCGAGATCGTCTGGACCCCGCCGACGCAGACCGCGCTGGAGGACCTGCGCTGGTTCCGCTTCCTCGTCGGCCGCGTCGGCGACTACGACGGCATCCCGATCGTCGTGTCGCGCACGGGCTACACGGGCGAGCTCGGCTACGAGGTCTTCTGCCACCCGTCCGACGCCCCCGCGGTGTGGGACGCCGTCTTCGAGGCGGGCGCGGCGCACGGCATCACGCCGCTCGGGCTCGAGGCGCTCGACGTCGTGCGCATCGAGTGCGGGCTCATCTTCGCCGGCTACGAGTTCGACGACCAGGTCGACCCGTTCGAGGCGGGGATCGGGTTCGCCGTCGCGCTGGACTCGACGGACGAGGACTTCATCGGCCGCGCGGCGCTCGAGGACCGCAGGGCGCATCCGCAGCGCGTGCTCGTCGGGCTGGAGCTCGAGGGCAACGAGACCGCCGGGCACGGGGACTACGTGTACGCCGGGCACCAGCGCATCGGGGTCGTCACGAGCGGCTGCCGGAGCCCGTACGTCCGCAAGCCGATCGCCCTCTGCCGCATGTCCGTGCAGTACGCCGAGCTGGGGACGGAGCTGGAGATCGGCAAGCTCGACGGGCTGCAGAAGCGCATCCCTGCGACGGTCGTGCGCTTCCCCTTCTACGACCCCGACAAGACGAAGCCGCGGTCCTGATGACCGACGAACTGCGCGGCGTCGCGACGCTCACCCAGGTGAGCCGGGCGTCCGCGCCGTCGCGGCTGCGCAAGGCGATGGGGCGCTTCGCGACCGGGGTCACGATCGTCACCACCGCCCAGCGCGATCACGTCCACGGGATGACCGCCAACGGCGTGATGTCCGTGTCGCTGGACCCGCCGCTCGTCGTCGTCTCGCTCGGGGCGAGCCGCATGGACGAGCTCCTGCCGAAGACCCGCCGCTACGGGATCAGCGTGCTCGGCGCCGACCAGGAGGAGCTCGCGACCCACTTCGCCGGCCGCCCGGTCGAGGACCTCGCCCCGCGCTTCACGTGGTGGAAGGAGCTGCCGTTCATCGAGAACGCGCTCGCGCACGTCGGCTGTCGCGTCGAGGCGATCCACCAGGCGGGCGACCACCGGCTGTGGGTCGGCCGCGTCGAGCACATGGAGTTCCGCGACGGCGACCCGCTGCTGTTCTACGCGGGAAGATTCGGGAAGCTCGGGCGCTAGAGCCAGGACTCCAGGGCGTCGCGGCAGCGAGCATCGCCGAGCGCCCCGATGTGCCCCTTGCCGTCGAGCAGGCGCAGGTCGCTGCCAGGGATGAGCCGCGGCGGTCTCCTCGAACAGCTCGGGCGCGTAGAAGCGGTCGTCGCGGCCGGCGACGATGAGCGTCGGCGCCGCGATCGGGCTCGCGCAGGTCGCGAGGTCGAAGGTGTCCTCCGCCTCGATCGTCGTCGCCATGTCGTCGAGGCCCTGCCGGTCGCGGAGGACCAGCGGGCCGGCGACCGACGCGACGACACCGACGGGGATCCGGGCGCCCCGCGGCGCGAACTCGGAGGCCATGAGCGCCATCGCCTTGCGGTACGCGCCCTTGCGGATGCGCGCGGCGACGCGCCGCTGGAGCGACTTGCCCTCGGGGCCCAGCCGACAGGCGGTGCTGAGCAGCACGAGGTTGCGCACCACGTCGGGATGGTCGGCCGCGAGCTGCTGGGCGATGCTGCCGCCCGTCGATGTCCCCACCACGTCGACCGGCGCCCCGAGCTCGCGGATCGCGTCGGCGTGCTCGGCCGCCATCTCGGCCATCGTCATGCCGCGGGGCAGCTCCGCGCGACGGTTGACGAGCACGAGCCGGCGCCGGTCGGCCAGCTTCTCGAGCGGCCCGATCCCGCCGCGCGCCGCCCGGTCGCTGCCGGGGCCGGTGGTCGGCATGAGCCCCGCGATGACGAGGACGGGGTCACCGGTCCCGGTCGCCGCGGACGGGAGCCGCCCGAGCGTGCGGCGTTCGAGTGCCATGGCGCCGAGTCTGCCAGCCATCCGGCCAGCCGCCACCCCGGATGTGCGTCTCCCTGTCCGTCGCGGCCGATGCGAGCACCATCGTGCTCCGAAAGACCATCCTCACCGCCACCGCCCTCGGCGCGCTCGCGCTGCCCACCGCAGCCGCCGCCGACGTGACCCTCCAGCCGGACGCCGCCCCCGCAGGCGCGTTCACCCGCCTCGACGTCCGCGTCCCCACGGAGCGCGACGTCGCGACGAAGCGCGTCGTGCTCGAGCTTCCGCCGGGCTTCGCCTTCGCGTCCTACCAGCCGGTCGCCGGGTGGAAGATCAGGATGTCCCAGCGCGAGCTCGTGCAGCCGCTGCGGATCGACGGCACGGACTTCGACCACGAGATCGCCCGGATCACCTGGACGGCGGAGACGAAGGCGGACGCGATCCCGCCCGGCGCCTTCCAGGACTTCGGCCTCGCGGTGCGCATCCCGGACGGCGAGCCCGGCCAGAAGCTCACCTTCAACGCGCTGCAGGAGTACGCGGACGGCGAGACGGTGCGCTGGGTCGGCGACCACACGAGCGACACGCCCGCCCCGCAGGTGACGCTCGACGATGCCGTCGACCCCGCGGCGGAAGCGACCGCGAAGGCCACCGCAGCGGCCGCGCCGGCGAAGGCCTCGGCGACGGGCGTCCCGTCGCAGGGCCTGGTCATCGCGGCGCTCGCCGCGGGCGGCCTCGGCATGCTGATGGGCTTCACCGGCTGGGTCGTCGCGCGCAGCCGCTGACGGCTAGGCGGCCAGGTAGCCGCCGTCGACCCGCAGGACCTCGCCGGTGACGAACCGCGCGGCGTCCGAGCACAGGAAGAGCACCGGACCGACGAGGTCCTCGGGGTCGCCCCAGCGCCCGAGCGGGGTGCGGGCGAGGATCGCGTCGCCCGCACCGCCCGGCGCGCGCAGCGCCTCGGTGAGCGGCGTCGCGATCCAGCCCGGGGCGACCGCGTTCACGCGAACGTGTGGCGCCCACGCGACGGCGAGCGAGCGCACGAGAGCGACGACGCCGCCCTTGCTCGCCGCGTACGCGGGGACGCGGGGCCCGCCCACGTAGGACAGCATGCTCGCGGTCGCCACCGCGGCGCCCGACGACGCGGTGAGCAGGTCGCGGCACGCGGTGAGCGTCCGCATCGTCCCGGTGAGGTTCACGTCCAGGACGCGCGCGAACACCTCGGGGTCGTGCTCGTCGTCGCGGCGGATGATCCCCGCGAAGCACACCGCCGCGTCGAGGCGGTCGTGGCCGGCGATCGCTGCCTCGACGGCACCGGGCGTTGTGACATCGCCCTCCACGAGGTCGACGCCGTCCGCCGCCGGGGCCTCCGCGGCGCCGAGCCCGATCGCGGTGACCTGCGCGCCGGCCGCGGCGAACCCGTGTGCGACGGCCAGCCCGATCCCGCTCGTCGCGCCGGTGACGAGGACGCGGCGCCCGGCGAAGTCGAAGGGCACTAACGGATGAACTGGTCGGTGTAGTCGGCCCCGAGGCCGACCTCGTCGTAGTGCTTGCGGCACATCTCGATCTTCGTGAAGACGTCCTCGTAGCCGGTCGTCTCGCCCCACGGGTCGACGTAGATCATCGCCGCGTTGACGGTGAACATCGTGATCATCTCCGTCTCGCCCTCGGGGACGACGAGCGTGTGCGTCTCGCCCGGGGGCTCGAAGAGGAACGCGCCCGGCTCGGCGACCCAGTCGTGCTCGAGGTAGTGCCAGCGGCCCTTGATGACGTAGCCGGTGACCGGCATCGGATGGCGGTGGCGGCTCACGATCCCCGTCCGCCGGACGCGCAGCAGGTTGCACCAGTAGCCCTGCCGCGTGTGCAGCAGCAGCGGGCGGAAGTGCAGGCCCTCGGCCTGCGGCACCCAGACCCGCTCGTCCTCCGGGACCGCAGGCGAGACGAGCACCTCGTCGGCCACCTCCGGCGGGAACGGCAGCTGGTAGGGCATGCGCGAGGTGTCGGTGGTCATGTCCCCTCCTGTCGGTGTGATGCGACCCGCGTCCGTGTGAGCTCCGCGTGACGCGCGACGGCGGCGCGCGCCTCGTCCGGCCCGGCCAGGACGCCGACGAGCAGCTGCTCGTGCCAGCCGCGCATCGCCGCGAGCTCGGCCTCCGGCATGCCGTCGATCGACCTGCGCACGAGCGGGATCACCCGCGCGGTCAGGTTGCCGAGCAGCTCCTCCAGCGTCGCCGACCCCGCGGCCCTCCAGAGCGCCGCGTGGAACGCCTCGTCCTGGGCCAGCAGCGCGGAGCGGTCGCCCCGGCCGGCCGCCTGCTCCATCCCGGTGAGCAGCGCGCGCAGCTCGCGCTCGGTGGCGTCGTCGAGCGCGACCGACGCCCGCGCCAGGGCCTCGCCCTCGACGAGGACGCGCACCGCGGTGATGTCGTCGAGCTCGGCCGGGCCGGGATCGCGCACCCGTGCGCCGCGCCGGGGCAGCCGCTCGACCCAGCCCTCCTGCGTGAGCCGCGCCAGCGCGTCGCGGACGGCGATCGCGCTGATCCCCAGCTCCTGTGCGACCGGGCGCTCGACGATGCGGGCGCCCGGGGCGAACCGGCCCGTGCGGATCGCGTCGCGCAGGTGCGCGGCGGCATCCGCGGTGACCCCCGTCTCTCCGATCCGGCGGTCCCTCATCGATCGATGATATATCAAAGAGGCTGGCCGGCGAGCCACGCCGCGCCGCGCGCGTAGAGCGCGTCGACCTCCGGCCCGGTCAGCCCGGGCATGTCGCGCTTGACGTCGTAGCCGATGCCCTGCTGCAGGTAGGCCAGGTGCCGGTAGCCCTCCGGATAGCCGGACAGGACCTTCGGGTCGAGGTCGGGCGCCTCGGTCGGATCGACGGGATCGAGGCGGTCGCGCTCGTAGATCGGCTGGCGCAGGACGAGCCCCCAGCGACCGTCGCGACGCTCGAAGAAGTCGTAGAAGCGCCCCGTGCAGACGACGTCGCAGACGACGCCCTCGACCTCCGCGCGCTGGGAGATCGTCATCTTCGTCTGCGCGATCGCGCGGTCGCCCTCCACGTCGACGGTGCCGCCGCCGAGGAAGTGGAGGATCCGCACCCCGCGGTCGAAGCCCTCCCGGCTGACCCGGATGAACTCCTCGTAGGGACCCTGCCACCAGGTCGCCATCATCCGGCCGTCGTCGTGCCAGACGGTGCGGAAGCGCTCCCAGTCCAGCGCGTCGCGCCAGACGGCCCAGCTCTCCACGAGGTCGCGGATGACACGGCGATCGTCGTGCGTCATCCGCGCAACGTACCGCCGCCGTCCTACGCCTGACCTGCCGCCTCGAGCAGGGCGTTCACGTCCTCGCCCTTGCCGGCGATGATGCAGGTGCGACCGCCCTTCTCCCAGGCGATGACGCGCTCGCCCGCGTCGTCGCGCAGGATCGCGGCGCGGAAGCGGGCGTACTCGTGCCACGGGACGCCCTTGGGCACCTCGAGCGGCGCGCCGTCGACGATCGTGTAGCTCACGGGCCCGCCGGCGCCCTTGTAGGCGACGGTCACCGCCCGGCGGCCTCGGAGGTCGTCGGTGCGCGAGCCGATCGGCTTCCAGCCCGTGTCGCGCTCGTAGTCGTAGTTGGGGAACCACACGCCGCCGACCTCCTTCTCGACGCGCTTGGGGTTCGTGGGGTCGACGGCGGGCGCGTCGCGCGTCGGCGTGCGCTGGGCGAGGGCCACGGCGTCGCCGATCGCCGGCTCGCCGCCCGAGCCGAGGACGAGCACGAGCGCCACGACCACGGCGGCCGCGGTCGCGACCAGGCCGCCGCCGAGCCCGAGCCGCCGGCGACGCCGGGCGGCGGGCGCGCGGCGCGCGGTCTGCTCGGCGACGACCGCATGCAGGCGCTCCGGCGCGGTGACGCCTTCGACGGCCTCGCGGATGCGACGTGCGATGTGCTCGGTGTCCGCGGTCACCGGCTCCCCGCCTCCGCCCTGTCGGCGCCCTCGGCCAGCCGGGTCCGCGCGCGGTGCAGGCGCGTCGTCACCGTCGACTCCTTCGCGCCGACGGCCTTCGCGGCCTCCGCGTAGGACAGGCCGAGCACATCGATCGCGACGATGACGTCGCGGAAGTCCGGCGGCAGGTCGGCGATCGCCGCGAAGAGGGTGCGGACCTCGAGCGCCGCCTCCGGCTCCCAGCGCCCGCGCGCGTCGCCGACCTCGGCGCGGTCCTCGAGCGTGACCTCCTGGGGACGCACCGACGCGGCGCGGTGACGGCTGACGTGGACATTGCGGAGCACCTTGAGCAGATAGCCGATCTCATCGCCGCGCCGCAGGAGCCGGGGGCGCGCAAGGACGCGCGCGTACGTCTCCTGCACCAGGTCCTCGGCGTCGTGGGAATGACCGCAGAGCGCCCATGCCGCCCGGAACAAACGGTCGACGTGCCGACCGAGATCCTCCGGATCCAGCAGGCGCGGAAGCAGGGACTCCCGGGCATCGGCCACCGGGATACGGTAGAGCGCGGCGCTGGTCACTGCACAGTGAGTGTTCCCTCCATACCGGCCTGCCGGTGCTGGCCGACGGAGCAGTAGAAGGTGTAGGTGCCTGGCTTGAGGTCGGCGCTCACCTCGGAGGTGCCACCGGGCTGGACGACCTCACCGGTCGCGTCCACGCCGTCGCCCTCGATCGCAACGTCGTGCGGCATGCCGTTGCCGTCCGGGTTGTCCATCGTGATCGTGACCTCGCCGGCGCTCGCGGTGAGCTCCGACTTGTCGAACTTCAATCCCGCCTTGTCCTCGGCTGCGATCTTCAGCGCGCTGCTGTCGGCGGGCGGCGTGCCGGATGCGGTGGTCGCCGGAGCACCCGAGCCGCCCGTGTCGGCGGTCGAGTCGTCCTTGTCGTCACCACATGCGGCGATCGTGAGCGTCAGCGCCATCGCGCCGACTGCGCACACGGTCTTCGCAGCCTTCAGCATCGTGCGTTCTCCAAGCAGGTCGTTGTCCATTGGGACGCGCGGGGCGGCGGATCCTTCCCGGGTCCGGCGTGAAGGGTCCCAGGACCTGACCCGGGTCGCCGTCGCCACCGTCGTAGCCGTGGCGCTGGGCCCACAGCGCGGCCTGCGTCCGGTCGGCGACGCCGAGGGCGCCGATCACGACCGCGAGCGCACGATCGAGCGCGGCCGGCTCGAGGTCGAGTCGCTCGGCGATCACCTCGTCGGTGCAGCCGCGCGCCAGCATGCCGAGCACCTGCTTCTCGGCGGCGGGAAGCCGGGCGTCGCGGCGGGGCAGCCGGTGGCCGGAGATCAGCGCCCGGGCGGCGCGGGGCGCAAGCGGCGACTCGCCCCGCGCCGCGGCGCGGATCGCGTCGGGCATGCCGGACGGGTCGTCGTCGGCGAGGAGATATCCGCGCGCTCCGGCGGCGACGGCGTCGAGGATGTCCTCGCGGTCGACGTCGCTCGCGAGGACGACGACGTTCGTCGCGGGCGAGCGGTGGAGGATCGCGCGGATCGCGGCGGGGCCGTCGTGGCCCGGCGCGAGGACGGCGACGTCGGGCAGGGCGTCGGTGGTGGTGAGGTCGAGATCGGCGCAGCCTGCGAGGGCGGCGCGCATGTGCGCCAGGGTGCCGTCGTCGGCTGCGAGGACTCGGATCGGGCGCACGGCGTGGGACATGGCTCCATGACAACGCAGCGGCGCCGGGAGCGCCAGCGCGACGGACGAAGGGACGGGAGGCCCGTTGGACGAACGACCGACCGGCGTTCGTCTGCCTGCTAGCCGCGGACGCCGCCGGGCAGCACCCCGTGCAGCTCGTCGAGCTCGTGGCGGATGACCTCCAGCGCGCGCGGCAGCGTCGCCGATCCGCTGGCGGCCCGCCAGCACATCGCCAGCTCGACGAGGTGCGTGCCGCCGGTCAGCGGCCGGTAGACGGCGCCGGTCACGGACATCTGCTGCGCCGAGGCCGGGACGAGCGCCACGCCGACGCCGGCGGCGACGAAGCTCACGAGCGTCGAGGTCTCCGCGGTCTCCATCGCCACGATGGGCGTGAAGCCGTGGTCGGCGCACGTCGCCTCGACCGCGTCGTGCACGACCGAGCGAGCGCTCGCGGGGTAGACGATGAACGGCTCGTCGGCGAGGCGCCAGACCGGCAGTCGCTCGAGCGCAGCGAGCGGGTGGTCGGCCGGGAGCGCCGCGACGAGGGGCTCGACGCCGACGGGCTCGACGACGAGGTCGGCGTGGTCGACGGGCGGGCGCAGCAGCGCCACGTCCAGGGCGCCCTCGAGCAGCCCCTCGACCTGGGCCGGCGTCAGCATCTCCCCCCGCAGGTCGAGCCGCACCCGCGGGAGCGCCGCGCGCAGCGCCTTGGCGAGGTGCGGCAGGAGCGCGTAGGTCATCGAGCCCGTGAAACCGATCGCCAGCCGGCCGAGCTCGCCCGACGCCGCCGCCCTCGCGTCCTCCTCCGCGGCGCTGGCCGCGGCGAGGATGGCGTGGGCGCGGTCGAGCAGCACCTCGCCCGCGGGCAGCAGCTCGACGCGGCGCGTCGTGCGCCGCAGCAGGGGCGTCCCGACGTCGGCCTCCAGGCGGCGGATGAGCTGTGACAGGGGCGACTGCGCCATGTGCAGCCGGGCCGCGGCGCGGCCGAAATGCAGCTCCTCGCCGACGGCGACGAACGCGTGCAGCTGGCGGATCTCCACGTCACGAAGATTATGCAGTTCCGCGTCCTAATCGGCACATCATTGGTCACACTGGTGCAAATGATCGGCGTAGCGTCCCGCGGGTGACGCGACCGACTCCCGAGCAGAGAGCGATGGCGCTGAGCCGATGACCTCCGAGACGACGATTCCGCTGCCCGCCGTGGACGTCCGCGTCGCAAGCGCACGGATCGTCGAGGTCGAGGCGATCCCCTACGCGCTGCCCTACCGCCGCCCTGCGCGGTTCGCGTCGGGGGCGGTCGAGCGTGCCGACAACGTGCTCGTCCGCATCCACACCGACGCCGGGCTGGTCGGCCACGCCGAGGCGCAGCCGCGGCCGTACACCTACGGTGAGACGCAGGCGTCGATCGTCGCGGCGATCAGGGGCTGGTTCGCGCCGCGCCTGCTGGGGATGCGGCCCGGCGCGATCGAGGAGGCGCGCGCGGCGTTCGCCGGCCTCGCCGGCAACCACTGCGCCCGCGGGGCCGTGGACGTCGCGCTCTGGGATCTGCTCGGCCAACTCGCCGGGGTGCCGTGCTCGACGCTGCTCGGCGGCTATGCCGATCGGGTGCCGGCCGCGCACATGGTGAGCTTCGACACGCCGGAGGCCATGGCCGACGACGCCGCCGCCGTCCACGCCGAGTACGGCGTGCGGGCGTTCAAGGTGAAGGTCGGCCGCGACCCGGCGCTCGACATCGCAGCCGTCGCGGCGATCCGCGACGCGCTGCCCGACGCGCTGCTGTACGCCGACGCCAACCGAGGGTGGACGCCGGCCCAGGCGATGCACGCGGGGGACGCCCTCATCGGCCTCGGCATCCAGGCGATCGAGGAGCCGATCGCGATCGAGGATCTGCGCGGCCGCAGGCTGCTCGCGGAGCGCTGGGACGTCCCGCTGGCCGGGGACGAGAGCTGCCTGTCGCTCACCGACGTGCGCCGCGCGATCGCCGAGGGCGCGGTCGGGCAGGTCAGCGTGAAGGTCGCGCGCACCGGGTTCTCGGAGTCCCGCGACGTGATCGGGCTGTGCAGGGCGGAGCGGATGCCTGTCGTCATCGGCAGCCAGTACGAGGGCGCGCTCGGCGCGCTCGCGTCGATCGCCTTCGGCGCGGCCTTCGCCGACACGGCGTCGCGGCCGGTCGAGGCCACGAACTTCCACGACCTGGCGACGGACCTGCTCGCCGAGCTGCCGAGGATCGCCGACGGGCACGTGGCGGTCCCGGCCGCCCCGGGGCTCGGCTACGTCATCGACGAGGACGCGCTGGCCGCGGCCCGGACGGAGGGCTGAGCGGATGCTGTTCCTCGTGCACATGGAGGTCGAGCTGCCGCCCGACATGCCCGCGCCGGAGGCGGACGCGATCAAGGCCCGCGAGCGCGAGTACGCGCAGGGCCTGATGCGCGACGGCCGGTGGGTGCACATCTGGCGGATCGCCGGCCGCTACGCCAACGCGAGCATCTTCGACGTCGCGTCGAACGACGAGCTCCACGAGCTGCTCAGCGGGCTGCCGCTGTTCCCGTACATGGACATCACCGTCACGGCGCTCGCCCGGCATCCGTCGGCGATCGCCCCGGAGGAGAGGAGACCCCAATGACCGACACCGCACGCGCCGACCTGCTGATCGGCGACGTCCTCGCGCGCATCCACGCCGCGATCCACGAGCACGACGTCACCTACGAGGAGTTCCAGACCGCGAAGCAGTGGCTCATCGACGTGGGCCAGGCCGGGGAGTGGCCGCTGTTCCTCGACGTCTTCGTCGAGCACGCCGTCGAGTCGCAGGTCTTCGAGAACCGCCGCGGCACCCAGGGCACGATCCTCGGCCCGTACCACCTGCCGGGCGCGCGGCTGCTCGAGGCGCCGTTCCAGCTGCCCCGTCGTGACGACGAGGAAGGCGATGCGGTCGTGTTCACCGGGCGCGTCACCGGCGAGGACGGCGAACCGCTGCGGGGCGCCGAGCTCGACGTGTGGCACGCCGACGCGAAGGGCCTGTACTCGGGCTTCGACCCGTCGCTGCCCGAGGGCATCCTGCGCGGCAAGGTCCTGACCGACGCCGACGGCCGCTACGAGGTCCGCACGATCGTGCCGGCTCCGTACACGATCCCCGAGGACGGCCCGACCGGCGCGATGGTCCACGCCGCCGGCTGGAGCCCGTGGCGCCCGGCGCACATCCACCTGATCGTGAGCGCCGAGAACCACACGCCGCTCGTGACCCAGCTCTACATCGACTCGAGCGACTACCTCGACAACGACGTGGCCGACGCTGTGAAGGACGTCCTCATCGTGCATCCCCGTCCGCTCGACGGCTCCGACGAGCTGGGCTTCACGTACGACTTCGCGCTGTCGAAGGAGCTGGCGGCAGCGCCGGTCTGAGCCCGTCCCCGCAGCGGGCGCTCACTCCAACACGGAGAACGACGGAGTGAGCGCCGGCCCCGCGCGGGCTCGAGATCGCCGGCGGGCTCGAGTACCGAGACTGCTGGAAGCGGATCTGGGCAGTACATCCAGCCGAAGGCGAGGCGCTGCCCGTGGTCAGGTCGAGCCGGTACACGTCGCAGCCCTTGCCCGTCTCGTTACGACGGCACGCCCTGCTCCCACCGCGGCTCGGTCGGGCAGCGCGAGTACACCGCAGCGCGGTGACCGGGCCCGACCGACTCGGGGCGCTAGGCGCCGGCCGGGACCGGCGCCGGCGCGAGCACCGGGCGCGGGACGGCGACGCTCGCGAACGCGGCGAGCAGGCACGCGCCTCCGGCCAGGGCGAACGCCGCCGTGAAGCCCGACTCGGTCGGCAGCGCCGCGCCGGCGACGGTGCCGGCGATGACGCTCGCGACGATCGTGCTGCCGACGGAGCCGCCGACGGTCCGCATCACCGTGTTCATGCCGGTCGCCACGCCCGTCTGGTCGGGGCGCACGGCCGCGACGATGAGGTTCGCCAGCGACGCGAAGGCGAGGCCGATGCCGATGCCGAGCAGGGCGGCGCCGACGTAGAACTCCCATGGATCGTCGTGCTCGACGGCGAGGAACCCGAACGCCAGGGCCGTCGCCAGCGATCCGAGGACGAGCGGCAGCCGAGCGCCGAAGCGGTTGGTCATGCGCCCCGCCAGCGGGCTGACGAACAGCATCCCGAGCGTCGCGGGCAGCAGGAACAGCCCCGCGCCGGTGACGCTCGACGCGAAGCCGTAGCCCGCGGACTTCGGCGTCTCGACGAACTGCGGGATGAGGATGAACGAGCTGTACATGCCCGCGCCGACGAGGAACGCGGCGGCGTTCACGGTCCAGACGCCGCGGATGCGCATCATCTTCATGTCGACGAGTGGCTCGGACGACCGGTTCTCCACCGTGACCCACACGACGAGCAGCACGATGCCGAGGAGGAAGAGGCCGATGGTGCGCGGGTCACCCCAGCCCCACGTCGAGCCCTGGCTGATCGCCACGAGCACGGCGACGAGCCACGACGACAGCAGCGCGGCGCCGACCCAGTTGACGCGGCCCGGCGAGCGGACGGGGGACTCCGGCACGAAGAAGAAGGTCGCGATCGTGGCGATGATCGTCGCCGCGAGCGGGAACCAGAACAGCCAGTGGTAGGAGAACGCGTCGACGATCGGTCCCGCGAGCACGATGCCCAGACCGCCGCCGATCCCGAGGATCGCCGAGATCAGCGCGATCCCCTGGGCGACGCGCTCGCGCGGGAACTCGTCGCGGATGATCCCGAACGCCAGCGGGAAGATCGCGCCGCCCGCGCCCTGGATGACGCGGCCGACGATGAGCAGACCGATGCTGCTGGCGAGCGCGGCGACCAGCGACCCGAACCCGAGGGTGACGAGTGCGACGACGAGCATCCGCTCCTTGCCGAACATGTCGCCGAGCCGGCCGAGGATCGGCGTGAAGATCGAGGCGCTGAGCAGGAAGGCGGTGAGCACCCACGCCACGGCCGTGGCGGAGGTGTGCAGATCGCGCTGGATCTCGGGCAGCGCCGGCGCCACGAGCGACTGCAGGAGGGCGTACGTCCCGCCGCTGAGCGCGAGGACGCCGAACGTGAGGCCGTAGTGCTGGCGGTGCGGGACGTCGCTGGTAATGTCAACGGGTGATGTCATCGGCTGTTGACGAAATTAGCAGGCGACCGCACGATGCCGACGCGACGCGCCGCGATCTCCTCGACGCTGCCGCCGAGCTCTTCGACGAGCGAGGCTACGACGGCGCGACGCTGCGGGAGATCGGCGAGCTCGCGGGGGTCGACCCGGCGCTCGTCGCGCGGTACTTCGGCAGCAAGGAGGGCCTGTACCTCGCGACCCTCTCGCGCGACGGCACCCGCACCACGCCGACGGACGCCCGCGGGCTCGTCGCCGCGTGGCTGCACAAGCCCGAGCGGCACCGCAACACGCCGATGTCGCGCGCGCTCGTGAGCCCCGAGCTGACCGATGCCGTACGCGACCAGGTCCACGCGGTGCTCGAGAAGCGCGCGACGGGTCCGGTCGTCGAGGCGCTGGAGGAGCGCGGGGTCGCCGACGCGCGCCTGCGCGCGGAGCTGCTGATGGCCCTCATGATCGGCGTCACCCTCACCCGGCAGAACGGCGCGCTGCGCGAGCTCGCCGAGGCGGACCCCGAGCGCATCCTCGACGTCCTCGGCCCCGCGGCCGAGACGCTCGCGGCCGAGCGCTGACTCAGGCGACGAGCAGCCCGGCGTAGCCGGCGGCGACCTCGCCCGCCGACAACCGGCCGCGCGGTCGGAACCACTGCGCGGTGTGGTTCACCATGCCCAGGAGCGCGGAGAGCGCGACCCGCCGGTCGGCGAACCGCGCCCGCGGATCGTCCTCCAGGTCGGCGAGCACGCCGTCGACCAGCTCCTCGAAGCGCTTGCGGCTCGTGCGGACGTCGCGCCACTGCGCGCCCGCCTCGATGACGTGGCGCTCCTGCTGGAAGACGAGCATGTGGTCGCGATGCTCGACGACGTGCTGGACCCACACGCCGACCAGCGCGCGCAGGCGGTCGGCCGGGTCGTCGAGGCCCTCGAGCGCGTCGAGCGCGCGCGGGTGCAGCGGCTCGGTGAGCTCCAGGCAGATCCGCCGCAGCAGCGCCTCCTTGCCCCCGAAGTAGTGGTAGACGCCGCCGGCGGCGATGCCCAGCTCCGACGCGAGCTCGGCCATCGAGGTCTCGTCGTAGCCCGTGCGGGCGAACCGCGCGGCAGCCGCCTCGACCAGCTCGTCGGCCCGCCGGTCCCATCTCTGACGCAGCACAGGACGCGTTGGTGGCGCGGGCATGCCGGAACGGTAACAACTTTGAACCGATCGTTCGATATTTGAACGCAGCGTCGGTATTGTGCGCCGCATGGACTTCCTGCTGTCCGACGACCACGGGGCGATCCAGGAGCTGGTCCGGGACTTCGCCCGCAACGAGATCGCGCCCGTCGCCGAGGAGCTCGACCGCGAGAAGCGCTTCCCCTACGAGATCGTGGGCAAGCTCGGCGAGCTCGGGCTCATGGGCATCCCGTTCCCCGAGGAGCACGGCGGCGGGGGCGGGGACACGCTCGCCTACGCGCTCGCGGTGGAGGAGCTCGCGCGGGTCGACTCGAGCGTCGCGATCACGCTCTGCGCGCACACCTCGCTGGGCACCCAGCCGATCGCCCTCTTCGGCAGCGACGAGCAGCGCGAGCGCTGGCTGCCGGACCTGTGCAGCGGCC
This sequence comes from uncultured Solirubrobacterales bacterium, assembly GCA_963757125.1. Lineage (GTDB taxonomy): Bacteria > Actinomycetota > Thermoleophilia > Solirubrobacterales > Solirubrobacteraceae > CAVVSD01. The sequence continues at coordinate 490,809 of CAVWQP010000004.1, forward strand.
GCAAGCTCGGTGCGTTCGGGCTGACCGAGCCCGAGGCGGGGAGCGACGCGGGCAACGTGCGGACCCGCGCGACGCTCGCCGACGGCGCCTGGACGATCAACGGCGCGAAGCAGTTCATCACCAACGCGGGCACCGACATCTCGGGCGTCGTGACGATCACCGCACGGACGGGTGACGACGAGATCTCCAACATCGTCATCGAGAACGGCACGCCCGGCTACGAGCAGGGAACGCCGTACCGCAAGATGGGCTGGAACGCGTCGGACACGCGGCCCCTCACGTTCACGGATTGCGTCGTCCCCGAGGACCAGATGCTCGGCCCGCGGGGGAACGGCTTCAAGCAGTTCCTGCACATCCTCGACATCGGCCGCATCGGGGTCGCCGCGATGGGCGTCGGCCTCGCGCAGGGCGCGCTGGACGAGGCGCTCGCGTACGCCAAGGAGCGCAAGGCGTTCGGGCGCTCGATCTCCTCGTTCCAGGCGATCCAGGGCAAGCTCGCCGACATGACCACGGAGATCGAGGCGACCCGGCTGCTGACGTACAAGGCGGCGCTGCTGAAGGACCGCGGCGCGAACTTCACGCTCACCGCCGCGCAGGCCAAGCTCAAGTCGGGGCGCCTCGCGGTGCGCTGCGCCGAGGAGGCCGTGCAGATCCACGGCGGCTACGGCTACATCGAGGAGTACCCCGTCTGCCGGTTCTACCGCGACGCGAAGATCCTCACGATCGGCGAGGGCACCGACGAGATCCAGCAGATGGTGATCGCGCGGGCGCTGGGCGCCTGATGTTCGGGGGGCCGCTGCTCATCGCTGGGCGCGGTGAGATCGCGGTGCGGATCGCGCGCACCGCGCATCGCCTGGGGCTCGCGACGGTGGCCGTCTTCTCCGACGCCGACGAGGACGCCGAGCACGTGCGGGCGGCCGACGTCGCGGTGCGGATCGGGCCGCCGCCCGCGCGGGAGTCCTACCTCGACGCGGGCGCGATCCTCGACGCCGCCGCGCGGACGGGCGCGCGCGCCGTCCATCCGGGCTACGGGTTCCTGTCCGAGAGCCCCGCGTTCGCGCGCGCCGTGGCCGACGCCGGCCTGACCTGGGTCGGCCCGCCGGCCGACGCGATCGACCTCATGGGCGACAAGGCGCGGGCGAAGGCGTGCGCGCGCGACGCCGGCGTGCCGACGATCCCGGGCGCCGAGGGCGAGGCGACGCTCGAGGACATCCGCGCGTTCTGCGCCGAGCACGGCTTCCCGGCCGTCATCAAGGCGGTCGCGGGCGGCGGCGGGCGCGGGATGCGCGTGGTGCGCGGCGAGGCCGAGATCTCCGGCGCGCTCGAGGCCGCGCAGCGCGAGGCCAGCGCGGCGTTCGGCGACGACCGCGTCCTCGTCGAGCGCTACCTCGACCGCACCCGCCACGTCGAGGTGCAGGTGCTCGCCGACCGGCACGGCGCGTGCGTCCACCTCGGCGAGCGCGAGTGCTCGCTGCAGCGCCGCCACCAGAAGGTCGTCGAGGAGGCACCCTCCCCCGCCGTCGACGACGCGCTGCGCGCCGAGATGGGCGAGGCGGCGGTCGCGCTCGCGCTCGCCGCGGGGTACGAGGGCGCCGGCACGGTCGAGCTCGTGCTGGGCGACGAGGGCTTCTTCTTCCTGGAGATGAACACGCGGCTGCAGGTCGAGCACCCGGTCACGGAGGCGGTGTTCGGCGTGGACCTCGTCGAGGAGCAGCTGCGCATCGCCGCCGGGGAGCCGCTGCGACTGCGCCAGGCGGAGCTTCGCCCTCAGGGGCATGCCGTCGAGGCGCGGGTGTACGCCGAGGATCCCGCCAACGCGTTCCTGCCGTCGGGCGGCCGGATCCTCGCGTGGCGCCCGCCCTCCGGCGAGGGGGTCCGCGTCGACGCGGGCGTGCGGGCCGGCGTCGAGGTGACCGGCCATTACGACCCGCTGCTGGCGAAGGTCATCGCCCACGGGCCGGACCGTCCGACGGCGCTCGCGCGGCTCGACCGCGCGCTCGCGTCGTGCGCCGTGCTCGGCGTGCCCACGAGCACCGCGTTCACCCGCGCGCTGCTGGCCGATCCCGACGTCCGCGCCGGCGACATGGACACGGGGCTGCTCGAGCGGCGGCTGGACGAGCTCGTCGCGCCGCCGCCCGATGACCTGCTCCCAGCCGCCGCGCTCGCGGCCTGGCTGGCCGACACGGCGGAGCTGACCGAGGTCGGCCCCTGGCGGCGCGCGTTCGACGGGCACGGCGAGGTCGCGGTGCGCGACGGCGCGGTGCACGCGGCCGGGCGCACGTGGGCGGCGCGCGCGGCGTTCGCCGGGGACGGTGCGCTGCGCGCGGAGCTCGACGGGATCTCGCGGCGCTACGAGGTCGCCGCCGACGGCGACGTCGTCTGGGTCGGTCGCGCCGGGCATGCGCTGGAGGCGCGGCCCGAGGTGCGCGCGCGGGCCGAGCAGGCCTGGGCGGGCGAGGCGCTGCAGGCACCGATGCCCGGAACGGTGCTGCTCGTCCACGTCGCGGAGGGCGACCCGGTCGCCGAGGGAGACGTCCTGCTCGTGCTCGAGTCGATGAAGATGGAGCTCGCGATCACCGCGCCGCACGCGGGCGTCGTCGAGCACCTGCGCCTTGCGCCCGGGGACCGCGTGGCGCTGCGCGAGCCGCTCGTCACGATCGGGGCGACGACTGCGTCGTCGCTTGCGGTTGGGTCGCAGAGCGACCCAACGCGCGGCCGGGGCGGTGCGGAGCGTGAGTGACCGCGACGGACATCTCGCGCTCATCGCCGACCTGCAGGAGCGCCTCGCGCGGACCCGCGCAGGCGGCGGCGAGCGGGCGATGCAGCGCCACGTCGAGCGCGGGAAGCTGCCGGTGCGCGAGCGCATCGAGCGCCTGGTCGACCCGGGCTCGCCGTTCCTGGAGCTGTCTGCGCTGGCGGCCGAGGAGATGTACGACGGCGATGCGCCCGGGGCGGGGATCGTCACCGGCGTCGGCGTCGTCGAGGGACGCCGCTGCGTCGTCGTGGCCAACGACGCGACGGTCAAGGGCGGCACCTACTACCCCATGACGGTGAAGAAGCACCTGCGCGCGCAGGAGGTCGCCCTGCACAACCACCTCCCGTGCGTCTACCTCGTGGACTCGGGCGGCGCGTTCCTGCCGCTGCAGGACGACGTGTTCCCCGACCGCGAGCACTTCGGCCGCATCTTCTTCAACCAGGCGACGATGTCGGCGGAGGGCATCGCGCAGGTCGCCGCGGTCATGGGGTCGTGCACCGCGGGCGGCGCGTACGTGCCCGCGATGAGCGACGAGACGATCATCGTCCGCGACGAGGGCACGATCTTCCTCGGCGGCCCGCCGCTCGTGAAGGCCGCGACGGGCGAGGAGGTCACCGCCGAGGAGCTCGGCGGCGGCGACGTCCACGCGCGCACGTCCGGCGTCGCCGACCACCTCGCCGACGACGACCGCCACGCGCTGGAGATCGCCCGGTCCATCGTGCGGACGCTGCCGCCGCAGGCCGCGCCGCCGTGGGAGCGCGTCGCGCCGCGCCCGCCGGCGGAGGACCCGGACGGCCTGCTCGACCTCGTGCCGCTCGACTCGCGCCGCCCCTACGACGTGCGCGACGCGCTGCGGCGGATCGTCGACGGCGGGGACCTGCAGGAGTTCAAGGAGCTCTACGGGACGACGCTCGTGACCGCGTTCGCCCACATCGACGGCCACCCGGTCGGGATCGTCGCCAACAACGGGATCCTGTTCAGCGAGAGCGCGCTGAAGGGCGCGCACTTCATCGAGCTGTGCGACGTGCGCGGCATCCCGCTGCTGTTCGTGCAGAACATCGCCGGGTTCATGGTCGGCCGCGACTACGAGGCGGGCGGGATCGCGAAGGACGGCGCGAAGCTCGTGACCGCGGTCGCGACGGCGCGCGTCCCGAAGCTCACGGTCGTCATCGGCGGGTCGTTCGGCGCGGGCAACTACGGGATGTGCGGCCGGGCGTACTCGCCGCGGTTCCTGTTCATGTGGCCGAACGCCCGGATCAGCGTCATGGGCGGCGAGCAGGCGGGCGCGGTCATGACGGCGGTCGGCCAGCCGGAGGTCGGCGCGAAGCTGCGCGACCAGTACGAGCACCAGGGCCGCCCGGTCTACGCGACGGCCCGGCTGTGGGACGACGGGATCATCGACCCGCGCGACACGCGCAGCATCCTCGCCCAGGCGCTCGCCGCGTGCGCGGGCGCGCCGCTCGGGCCCATCCGCCGGGGCGTGTTCAGGATGTAGTGAGGACGATCTTGCCCGCGAGGTGCCCGTGCTCGCTGGCGTCGAGGGCGGCGGCAGCGTCCTCGAGCGGGTACGTGCCCCCGATCGGGACCTGGAGGCGCCCCTCGCCGATGAGGGCGACGATCTCGCGCAGGGCCGGCTGCAGGTCGCCCATGCTGCCGCCCCCGTGGATCGTGACGCCCTCGGGGACGTCGTCGAACCGCGCGATCGTGAGCACGCGCTCGGGGCCGCCCGCCAGCTCGACGGACACCGGCAGCTCGCCGCCGCGGCCGGACGCGTCGAGCGCTGCGTCGATGCCGCCGGGCGCCACCTCGCGCACGCGGTCGGCGAGGCCGTCGCCGTAGCGGACCGGGATCGCGCCCCAGCCGCGCAGCAGCTCGTGGTTGGCCTCGCTCGCCGTGCCGATCACGCGGGCGCCGCGCGCGACGGCGAGCTGCACCGCGAACGTGCCCACACCGCCGGCGGCGGCGTGGACGAGCAGGGTCTCGCCCTCGGAGACGCCGAGGCGCTCGAGCACCTTCCAGGCCACGCCGCCCGCGCCGCCGAGCCCGGCCGCGACCTCCCACGGCAGATCGCCGGGCTTCGGGACCAGGCGGTCCTCCGCCGCGAGCGCCGACGTCGCGTACGACGGGGTCGCCGACTGGCCGAGGACCGCGTCGCCCACCGCGACCGACTCGACACCCTCGCCGAGCGCGTCGACGACGCCTGCGACGTCGTTGCCCAGGCCCGCCGGAAAGGCCTTGGGCAGCCCGGGGACGAAGCCGTGCAGGACCTTCCAGTCGAACGGGTTGACGCCGGCGGCGCGCACCGCGAGGCGCACCTGGCCGGGACCGGGCTCGGGGTCGGGGACCTCGGCGAGCCGGAGGACGTCGGTCGCGCCGGTCGCCGAGAACTGGATCGCGCGGGGCATGCAAGGCCGACGATATCCGCGTGCCATCGGTCCACCCGACCCTTAGCGCCCTAACGTCCGCGCGTCTCCTGCCGATCACCCCGTCCGACGGCACGCAGCGTGGCTGCACGCCCGCAGCCACTCGACCCGGGCCAGGAGATCGGTCAGCGCATGAGGAGCATCAGACGCAGCAAGGCGGCGCCCGACGGGCGCGCCGGCGGACCCAAGCGCCAGTGGGGCAGCGATCGCCGGTCACCGCTTCCCATCCTCGCTGCGCCCGCGTCGGAGAGCACGATGCTCATCGGCCAGCTCGCGATCATGGTCACCGTCCTCGGTTGGCTCGCGTTCGTCGTCGTGACGCTCGCGCGCACCTCGGTCGGCGGCGCGCCGGGCCGGCCCGCGCTCGACCTCGCCACGATCGGCTACCTCGTGATCATGAGCCTGCTCGCCTGCTCGGCGCTGGCCTATCTCATCACGCGTCTCGGGTACTACTCCCGCACGCGCAGCCACCGGCGCGCGAGCCGCGCCGAGCTCAGCCAGCCGTTCGAGCGCTCGGCGCCGTCGATGACCGTCCTGGTCCCCTCCTATCAGGAGGACGAGCGCGTCATCCGCATGACGGTGCTGTCCGCCGCGCTGCAGGAGTACCCCGACCTCCGCGTCGTGCTGCTCATCGACGATCCGCCGGAGCCGAAGTACGCCACGCCGGCGGCGATGCTCGCCGCCGCCAAGCGCCTGCCCGGTGACATCGAGGCGATCCTCGCCGGGCCGATGGAGCGGTTCGGGTCCGCCCTGGCGGACTGGGACGAGCGATTCAAGACCGCCGGCAGGCCGACGGTCGACGACATCGCCACCGTCGCGGGCCACTACGAGTTCGCGGCGACCTGGATGTCGACGTACGCCTCCGACTACGAGGTCGTCGACCACGCCGACCGGTTCCTCGTCGAGCAGGTCCTGGGCGGCCTGGCCGCCGACCTGACGACCAACGGCGAGGCCCTGCGCGCAGCGGCCGCCGACGGCGCCGAGCTGACCCACAACCACCTCCGCTATCTGCTGCAGCGGCTCAGCTGGATCTTCGGCGCCCACATCACGCAGCTTCCAGCGCAAGCGGTTCGTCTCGTTGTCGCACGAGCCCAACAAGGCGATGAACCTCAACAGCTACATCGGGCTCATGGGCGGCAGCTACCGCGAGGTGGACGTCCCCGGCGGCGGGCGCGCGCTGCTGCGCACGGACGGCGTGCCCGACCTCGAGGTGCCGAACCCCGACTACGTGCTCACCCTCGACGCCGACAGCCTCCTGCTGCCGGAGTACTGCCTGCGGATCGTGCATCTGCTCCAGCAGGCCGAGCACGAGCGCGTCGCAGTCGCCCAGGCGCCGTACACGTCCTTCCCGGGCGCGGCGACCCGCCTGGAGCGCATCGCCGGGGCGACGACGGACCTGCAGTACATGGTCCACCAGGGGATGACCCACTACGACGCGACGTTCTGGGTCGGCGCGAACGCGGTGCTGCGCAAGCGCGCGATCGACGACCTGCGCGAGGTGTCCCACGACGGCGACTGGGAGATCAGCCGCTACATCTCCGACCGGACCGTCATCGAGGACACCGAGTCGAGCATCGACCTCGGCGTGCACGGCTGGCGGCTGCTCAACTACCCCGAGCGCCTCAGCTACAGCGCCACGCCGCCCGACTTCGGCTCGCTGACCATCCAGCGCCAGCGCTGGGCGAACGGCGGCCTGCTCATCCTCCCGCGCCTGTGGCGCCAGATCCGCGTCCGGCGCCAGCGCGGCGAGCGCCAGCGCTTCGGCGAGACGTTCCTGCGCGTGAACTACATGGCGTCGATCGCGTGGAGCTCGATCGCGCTGATCTTCCTGCTCGGCTACCAGTTCAACGACAAGCTCATCAGCCCGCTGGTCCTGCTGATCTCCATCCCCTACTTCCTGATGATGGCGGTCGACCTGCGCCACTGCGGCTACCGCAGGCGCGACGTGCTCGGGATCTACGGGTTCAACCTGATCCTGCTGCCCGTGAACCTGGCGGGCGCAGGCGCCTCGATGCTGCAGCTGGTCATCGGCGGCCGGCCGGCGTTCAAGCGGACCCCGAAGGTCCGCAGCCGCACGACGCCGGGCTTCACGTTCGTGGTCATGCCCTACGTGTTCGTCGCCTTCTCCGTGGCCGTCCTCATCAGCGACGTGTCCCGCGACCGCTGGGTCAACGCCGCACTGGCCATCGTCAACGCCACCCTCGCCGGCTACGCCATCGTCGCGTACATCGGCGTTCTGAACTCGATCGTCGACGTCTGGAACAACGTCCTCAGCTGGCTCTACAAGCCGCAGCGCCCGCAGCGTGCCAAGCGCGCCGCACCCCGAGCGGCGGTGCCGATCACCATCGCCGACGCCCCCGCCGCGCACTGGTCGCAGACGCTCGCCTACGCCTCGGCGGACGGCGTGCGACGGGCGGAGCGCCGCCGCTCCTCCCATCGCGACGGCTACCCGGGCGACCGCCGCTCGCCGCTCGGCGACCGCCGCGCCGGCGGGCGGGCCCCGGACGGGCACGACCGCCACGACACGATCGCCGCGCAGATGCCGGCACCTGAGAGCGGGGACCTGCGATGAGCAACGACCAGATCGACCCCACGACGCTGCCCGACGCGCCCGAGCCCCGGCTGTCGCCGGTCCGGGTGCTGCTCGCCATGCTCGTCGTGGTCGCGGCGGGAGCGGGCGCGTTCTTCGCGTTCCGCGACGTGGCGGAGACGCGGATCGCGCAGGCGGACGCCGCCTCGCGCAGCGCCACATGGTTCGCGCCGTACATCGACGCAACCCTCACGCCGACCGTCGCCTTCCAGGACCGCGCGTCCAACCCGGCGCGCGACGTCGTGCTCGGATTCGTCGTCGCCGGCAAGACGGCGGACGCGACCTGCACCCCGACATGGGGCACGTACGAGACGCTCGACGGCGCCGCCTCCAAGCTGGACCTCGACCGGCGGGTGGCCCAGGTCCGCGGCCAGGGCGGCGACGCGATCATCTCCTTCGGCGGTCAGGCGAACACGGAGCTCGCGGTGGCCTGCGACGACGCGGACGCGCTCCGGTCGGCGTACCGCTCCGTCGTCGACCGCTACACGGCCGACACGATCGACTTCGACATCGAGGGCGAGGCGCTCCGCGACACGGCGGCGAACGCCCGCCGCGCGAAGGCGGTCAAGGCGCTGCAGGACGAGGTCCGCGCCGGCCATGGCCGACTCGCGGTCTGGCTGACGCTGCCGGTCACCCCGGAGGGACTCGACGCCGGCGCCCTGGCCGTCGTCCGCACGATGATCGACGCGAAGGTCGACATCGCGGGCGTCAACGTCATGGCGATGGACTTCGGCGTGCCGAGCGCCCGCAAGGACATGCTCGGAGCCGTCGAGTCCTCCCTGACCGCCACCCACGGCCAGCTCGGCGCGCTCTTCGGGAGCGACCGGACCGCCTCGGAGCTCTGGGGCAAGCTCGGCGCCACCATCATGATCGGGCAGAACGACGTCGACGGCGAGCGGCTCACGGTGGCCGACGCCCGGACGATCTCGCGCTTCGCCTCCTCGCGCGGCATCGCCCGCGTCTCGACCTGGTCGCTGAACCGCGACATGCAGTGCGGCGCGACCTTCCCCGTCATCGGGACCCACTCCAACCTGTGCAGCGGCGTGGCCCAGAAGCCGCTGGAGTTCACGAAGACGCTCGCTCGCCTGCGCGGGACCGCCCGTGCCAGGTCCGCCGTCGTCACGGCACCCGCCGCGCTGCCCGCGGCGACCGCCGGCACGAAGGACGACCCGGCGCAAGAGCCCCTACCCGATCTGGCAGCCGGAACGGCCGTACCGGGAGGGCTACAAGGTCGTCTGGCACCAGGCCGTGTACGCAGCGAAGTGGTACACGCAGGGCGACACGCCCGACGCCCAGAACGTCGCGCCGGGCAACGCGCCCTGGCGGCTCGTGGGCCCCGTGCTGAGCACCGACCGCGCGCCGGACATCGAGAAGCTCCCCGAGGGCACCCACCCGAAGTGGACCGCGCACAGGGTCTTCCGGTCGGGCGATCGCGTCCTCTATCGCGGCCTGCCGTACCAGGCGAGCTGGTACACGCAGGGCGACCTGCCGGGAGGGACCGGCCCGAACGGCACGCCCTCGCCGTGGAAGGCGCTCTACCGGATCCCGGGGGAGCCGACCGACGGCTGACCCGCGTCAGCGGTTGTGGTTGACGAGCTCGATGTTGTTGCCGTCGGGGTCGAGCACGAACGCGCCGTAGTACCCGGCGTGGTACTCGGTGCGCTCCCCCGGCTCGCCGTTGGACGGGTGCCCGGCGCCCGTGGCGACGGCGTGGAACGCGTCGACCGTCGCGTCGTCGTCGACGGGGAACGCGATGTGCACGTTGCGGCTCGGCGTCCCGGCCACGAGCGACATCGAGCCGCTCGCGCCCCGGATCATCGTGTGGGCCGGCGAGACCTCGGCGACCCGGTGCCCGGCGACCCGGCCGACGGTCGCGTAGAACGCGGTGCTCGCGGCGATGTCCGAGACGCGCAGCCAGATGTGGTCGATCACGCCGTCCTCGCGGCGCGAGCCGTGGTGGGCGGCCTCGGCGCTGTTGCCGTCGGGGTCGAGCAGGAAGCCCCCGTAGTAGTCGTCGCGATACTGCGGGCGTGGTCCCGGCGCGCCATCGTCACGGGCCCCGAGGTCGACGCCGGTGCGCCAGAACACGTCGACCTCCGTGCGCGAGTGGGCGGCGAAGCCGATGTGCAGCCCCTCCGTGACCCGGCTCGGATCCTCGGCCGCCAGGAGCGAGAAGTCCTCCCATTCCGGGAGATCGTCCGCTTCATCCGTCGCCGGGATCCCGAGGGTGTCGAGCACCGCGTTGTAGAAGCGCTGGGAGGCGAGGCGGTCGGAGACCCTGATCGTCACGTGGTCGAACACGGGCGGGACTATGGCAAGGGTGCTCCGGGGACGCCTGTGGGATGAACGCGATCCCCCAACGCCCCCTCGCACTCGTCACGGGCGCATCGACCGGCATCGGCCTCGAGCTCGCGCGCCAGTTCGCGAGCCACAACTTCGACCTCGTCATCGCTGCCAACGACGACCCGCTGGAGACCGCCCGCCGCGAGCTCGCCTCGCAGGGCGCGCTCGTCGAGGCCGTCCGCGTCGACCTCGCGACGGACACAGGCGTCGACGAGCTGTGGGAACGCGTCCGCGCGACCGGACGCCCGCTCGCAGCGGCGGCGTTGAACGCCGGTCGCGGCGCCGGCGGCGCCTTCGCCGGCGGCACCGACCTCGCCGACGAGCTCGAGATCGTCGACCTCAACGTGCGCTCCACCGTGCACCTGGCCAAGCACGTCGCGACCGACATGGCCGCGCGGCGCAGCGGCCGCATCCTGTTCACCTCGTCGATCGCCTCGACGATGCCCGGGACCTACCAGGCGGTCTACAACGCCTCGAAGTCCTTCGTGCAGTCCTTCGCGCTCGCGCTGCGCAAGGAGCTGGAGGACAGCGGCGTGACGGTCACGTCACTCATGCCGGGGGCGACGGACACGGAGTTCTTCGAGCGCGCCGACATGCTCGACACGAAGGTCGGCGCCGGCGAGAAGGACGACCCGGCCGACGTCGCGCGCGACGGCTTCGAGGCGCTCATGAACGGCGACGAGCGCGTCGTGTCCGCGTCGATGAAGACGAAGCTCCAGGCGCGCGCGAGCCGTCTGCTGCCCGACAAGATGAAGTCGGCGCTGCACTCCGACATGGCCGAGCCGGGGTCCGCGAAGGACTAGTCGCTTCGGAGGACCTCGCACCCGCCGGCCGCGACGACGTTGCGGACCCACTGGCTCTCGCGCCCGTAGGTCAGCGCGACGACATGGCGGTCGCCGTCGCGGAAGATGTTCACCGGGACGCTGTAGCTCGTCCCCGAACGGCGCCCGACGTGCGTGAGGATCGCGAAGCCCGGCAGGTGGCCGGCGACACGCGACAGCACCGGGTTCGTGACCTTGAGGTTGAAGCGGGCGAGCGAGCGCGGGAGCGGCATCCCGTCAGCGTCGCAGCAGCGCGAGCTTGATCGCGAGCTGCAGCGCGAGCAGGTCCTCCGCCGCGAGGTCGAGGCCCGTGAGCGACTCGATGCGGTCGAGCCGCTGGCGCAGCGTGTTGACGTGCACGGTGAGCTCGCGCGCCGACGTCGTCAGGCTCCGGCCGTTCTCGAGGTAGCGCTCGAGCGTCAGCAGCAGCTGCGCGCCGCGCTCGCGGTCGTACGCCGCCAGGCGGTCGACCGCCTCGCGCAGCGGATCCTGCGGCCCGCCGTCGCGCAGCGGCCCGACGAGGTAGCGGTAGGCGCCCATGTCCGCGTAGGGCAGGACGCCGCCGTCCTCGAGCAGGCGCACGCCGACGAATGCGGCGTCGGCGGCCTCGGCCAGCGCCGCGCGGGTGTCGGCGGCGCCGCGGCGCACCGTGCTCGCGCCGATCGCGACGCCGTACTCGCGGGCGACGGGCCCGAGCAGCCCGACCAGCGCGCCGGGGTCGCCGCCGGGGACGAGCGCGCGGACGCGGCGCCCGTCGGCGTCGCAGATCGTGCCGGGGACGGCCTGGCGCAGCGAGCGCTCCAGACGGGCGTCCGCGCCGTCGGCGAACGCCGGGAGCGACAGCGGCCGCGCCTCGAGCACCACGTGCGGCCGCTCGAGGTCGGCGCCGAGCTTGCGCGCACGGGCGTGCGCGACGTCGATGCGGTCCTCCTGCAGCGCCGCGAAGAGCTCGCGCGCGATGCCCTCCTCGGAGAGGCTCTCGATGAGCTCGGTCTTCTCCAGCGCGACCGCGATCTGGTGCGCGATCGCGCGCAGCAGCTCGTCGCCGTGGTCGTGCCACGGCTGCGCGGCGCTCACCATGAGCGCCCCGAGCAGCTCCGAGCCGGCCGCGACCGGGACCGCGAGCGCACGGCCCGAGACGCCGCGCAGGCGCAGCGTCTCCGACGGCGAGCTCTGCAGCATCTCCAGCAGCACCTCGGCCGTCTCGCCGCCGGCGGGATCGCCGTCGCCGGGCGGATCGGCGGCGACGACGACGAGCCTGCCCGACGGGTCGAGCTCCAGCAGCCGGCAGTGGTCGCACGGCAGCAGCTCGCGCACGCCGGTCGTCGCGACGCGGTAGAGGTCGGCGCGCTGGGTGACGGCGGCGATCCGCTGGCTCAGCGACGACAGCCGGGTCAGGTCGGCGACGCGCTGCTGGGACTCCTCGTAGAGCTTCGCGTTCTCGATCGCGCCCGCGATGACCGACGCCGTCTGGGACAGGACGTTGAGGATCCCCTCGTCGAACTCGTGCGGCGCGGCCGTGTGCAGCACGATGACCCCGAGCACGTCGCCGCTGCGCGACGGCACCGGCACCGCCGCCATCGACTGGAAGCGGTCCTCCTCCAGCTCGGGGATGTAGTTCGTGCGCGGGTCGTCCATCGCGCGCTCGCGGATGAACGCGGCCTCGCGGTGACCGACCGCCCAGCCCGCCAGCCCCTCGTCGACGCCGAACTCGATGCGCCCGACCTGGCGGGCGTAGACCGGCGAGGCCGCCCGCAGGCGCAGGCGGTCGCCCGCCACGAGGTACACGAACGTGGCGTGCGAGACGGAGACGCGCGTCAGCAGGTCGACGACGCGCCCGAGGACGTGGTCGAGGTCCGGCGAGGACGCGACGAGATCGACGACCGCCGCCAGCGCCTCGTTCTCGAGGCGCAGTCGCTCCAGCTCCGTCCGGCTGTCGCGGTCAGCGGCGCCGGCCGCCACCGCACCCCCTAGAAGAGCTGCAGGTAGTGCTCGAGCTCCCACGTGGTGATCTCGTTGTGGGCTCGCCGCCACTCCTCCCGCTTGACGCTGACGAAGTAATCGACGTAGTCCTCGCGGCCACAGGGTCCGAGCGCCTCACGGAGCACATCATCGCGTTCCAGGGCACGCGTCGCGTCGAGGAGGTTCTCGGGCAGCAGCTCGATGCCCAGCTCGCTCAACCGGGGACCGTCGAGGTCGTGCAGGTTCAGATCCGAGGTCGGGTCGCCCGGGTCCAGGCTCTGCGCCATGCCGTCCAGGCCGGAGGCGAGGATCGCGGTCGCGGCGAGGTACGGGTTGCACGAGCCGTCGACCGTGCGGTCCTCGATGCGCCCCGCGTCCGGGATCCGCAGCATCTGCGTGCGGTTGTTGCGGCCGTAGCTGATGTAGACGGGCGCCCAGGCGGAGCCGCTGGAGGAGCCGACGACGAGGCGCTTGTAGGAGTTCACGGTCGGCGCCGTCAGCGCGATGTACGCCTTCGCGTGCGCCTTCAGGCCGCCGATGAAGCCGTAGGCGTCGCTCGACAGGCCCATGCCGTTCGGGTCGTCGGCCGGGTCGGCGTCGAACACGTTGACCCCGTCCTTCCACAGGCTCATGTGGAAGTGGCAGCCGTTGCCGGTCAGGTGCCCGAACGGCTTGGGCATGAACGTCGCGATGAGCCCGCGCTCCTGCGCGAGCGCCTCGACCATGTAGCGGAAGAACACGGCGCGGTCGCAGGTCGTCAGCGCGTCGGCGTACGCGAAGTTCTGCTCGAACTGGCCGTTGGCGTCCTCGTGGTCGGTGGCGTAGTTGTCCCAGCCGAGCTCGTCGAGGTACCGCGAGATGTCGCCGACGAAGTCCAGGTTGCGGGTGAGCGCCCGCATGTCGTAACAGGGCTGCTCCATGGTGTCGAGCGCGTCGGCGACCTCGATCGACCCGTCGTCGGCGCGGCGCAGCAGGAAGTACTCGAGCTCCGCGCCGATCTTCAGCTCGAAGCCGAGCTCGGCGGCCTTGGCGAGCTGGCGGCGCAGGATCGTGCGCGGGCAGTACGGCCACGGCTCGCCGTCGACGTAGAGGTCGCAGGCGAGGCGCGCGACCTCCGGCTTCCACGGCAGCACCGTGAAGCTCGCCGGGTCGGGCATCGCGATGAGGTCGGGGTCGTTGGGCCGCTGCCCCACCGGGCCCGCCGCGTAGCCGGCGAATCCCGCGCCGTCGGCGAGCAGGTCGTCGAGGTGCGAGGCGGGGACGAGCTTGGCGCTCGGCTTGCCGTGCATGTCGACGAACTGCGCGAACAGGAACTGCACGTCGTTCTGTCGGACGTGGGCGCGGATCTCGTCGACCGTCGTCGGCATGGGGCTCCTTGCATCGGGGTGGGGTGACCCGCGCTGCATCCAACGCGACCCGGCAGACCGCGACAACGTCCGATGCCGCCATGACCGCGCACACCGACGTGTGGGAAGCGCACATGTCGATTGCGGCGTCCCCGAACCGATGTGGGTTGCCGCCACATCGGCCTCGGCAAGAGTGACCACCCGCGCCATGGAGGCCTGCGCGCGGCTCGCCTACCGTGGCCGGTCCATGTGCGGGATCGTCGGCCTCTACGCGAAGACTGCCGCCACGAGCGCCGAGCTCGGGCGCCACGCCGGACGCATGCTCGTCGAGATGGGCGACCGGGGCCCCGACAGCGCGGGCCTCGCCGTCTATCGCGAGCCGCTCTCCGACGGCTCCACCAAGCTGTCGCTGCACGCCCGCGACGGCGCGCCGGACTGGGACGCGCTCGTCGCGCGTCTGGGCCGGGAGACGCCGGTGCTCTTCCACCGCGTCGTCGGTCCCGAGCACGCGCTCGTCGCGGTCGAGGCCGGTGACGTCGAGGCGCAGCGCGCCGTCGCCGCGACGCTCCCCGAGGTCGAGGTCGCCGCCGCCGGTACGACGGTCGAGATCATCAAGGAGGCGATCCGCCCGGCCGAGTTCGTCGAGCGCTTCGAGCTCGACGCGATCTCCGGCACCCACGCGCTGGGCCACACCCGCATGGCGACCGAGAGCCGCGTCACGACCGCCGGCTCGCATCCGTTCTCGACCGGCGGCGACCTCTGCCTGGTCCACAACGGCTCGCTCTCCAACCACAACCGGCTGCGCCTGCGGCTGCGCGACCAGGGCATCGAGTTCCAGACCGAGAACGACACCGAGGTCGCCGCGGGCTACGTCGCGTGGCGCCTGCGGGAGGGCGACACGCTGGAGCGCGCCCTGGAGCGCTGCCTCGACGACCTCGACGGCTTCTACACCTTCGCCGTCGGCACGGCCGACGGCTTCGCGGTGCTGCGCGACCCGATCGCCTGCAAGCCGGCCGTGATGGCCGAGACGGACGACTGGGTCGCGATGGCGTCGGAGTACCGCGCGCTGGCCGTCCTTCCCGGCGCCGATGACGCCCGCGTGTGGGAGCCGGAGCCGGCGACGGTGTACCACTGGGGCCGCGCGCCCGTCGCCGCATGACGACGTTCGACCTGGCCGAGGTCGGCCTGCGCGAGCTCAACGCGGCGCTGCACGACCCGGGCTGCGAGGGCGAGCGTTTCCGCGTCCTCAACCCGCGCGGGAGCCATGCGCTCGCCGTCGGCGCGGTGGCCGGCGCGGACGTCGAGATCGAGGGCCACGCGGGCTACTACTGCGCGGGGATGAACCAGCACGCGCGCATCCGCGTGCACGGCAACGCCGGCGTCGGGGTGGCCGAGAACATGATGTCCGGCACCGTCGTCGTCGAGGGCGACGCGAGCGCGTCGGCCGGCGCGACGGCCCACGGCGGCACGCTCGTCGTCAACGGGTCGGCGGCGGCGCGGTGCGGGATCTCGCTGAAGGGCGCCGACATCGTCGTACGCGGCTCGGTCGGGCACCTGAGCGCCTTCATGGCCCAGTCCGGGCGGCTGCTCGTCTGCGGCGACGCGGGCGACGCGCTCGGCGACTCGATCTACGAGGCCCGGCTGTACGTGCGCGGCACGGTCCGCGGCCTCGGCGCGGACTGCGTCGAGAAGGAGGTCCGCGACGAGCACCTCGCGGAGATCGCCGAGCTGCTCGACAGCGCGGGCATCGACGACGTCGCGCCGGGCGAGTTCCGCCGCTACGGCTCGGCGCGCTCGCTCTACCACTGGAACGCCGACCACCACCAGAGCTACTGATGCGCGAATCCGCCACGTTCGACCGGGACACGATCGCCGAGATCCAGCGCGCCGCGCGCGAGGGCATCTACGACATCCGCGGCGGCGGCGCCAAGCGCCGCGTCCCCCACTTCGACGACCTCCTCTTCCTCGGCGCGAGCATGTCGCGCTACCCGCTGGAGGGCTACCGCGAGGCGTGCGCGACCGACGTGGTCCTCGGCACGCGCTTCGCCGAGAAGCCGCTGCATCTCGAGATCCCGATCACGATCGCGGGCATGAGCTTCGGCGCGCTGAGCGCCAACGCCAAGGAGGCGCTCGGCCGCGGCGCGAGCGACTGCGGGACCTCGACGACGACCGGCGACGGCGGGATGACCCCGGAGGAGCGCCAGTCGTCGAAGACGCTCGTGTACCAGCTGCTGCCGTCGCGCTACGGCATGAACCCCGACGACCTCCGCCGCGCCGACGCGATCGAGATCGTCGTCGGGCAGGGCGCCAAGCCCGGCGGCGGCGGCATGCTCCTCGGCCAGAAGATCTCCGACCGCGTCGCCGAGATGCGCGACCTCCCGGCCGGCATCGACCAGCGCAGCGCTTGCCGCCACCCCGACTGGACCGGCCCCGACGATCTCGAGATCAAGATCGGCGAGCTGCGCGAGATCACCGACTGGCAGAAGCCGATCTTCGTGAAGGTCGGGGCGTCGCGGCCGTACTACGACGTCGCGCTGGCCGTGAAGTCCGGGGCGGACGTCGTCGTCCTCGACGGGATGCAGGGCGGCACCGCCGCGACCCAGGACGTCTTCATCGAGCACGTCGGCATCCCGATCCTCGCGGCGATCCCGCTGGCCGTCGAGGCCCTCCAGGAGCTGCGGATGCACCGCGAGGTGCAGCTCGTCGTCTCCGGCGGCATCCGCTCGGGCGCGGACGTCGCGAAGGCGCTCGCGCTCGGCGCCGACGCGGTGTCGATCGGCATCGGCGCGCTCATCGCACTCGGCGACAACGCGCCCGAGCTCGACGAGCAGTACCGCGCGCTGGGCTCCGCGGCCGGCTTCTACGACGACTGGCACGAGGGCCGCGACCCCGCGGGCATCTCGACGCAGGACCCCGAGCTCGCCTCGCGCCTGGACCCGGAGGCCGCGGGACGGCGGCTCGCCAACTACCTGCGGACGATGACGCTCGAGGCGCAGACGCTCGCCCGCGCGTGCGGGAAGTCCCACGTCCACAACCTCGAGCCGGAGGACCTCGTCGCGCTGACGATCGAGGCATCGGCGATGGCGCGCGTCCCGTTGGCTGGGACGTCCTGGATCCCCGGCACGTAGCCGCCTAGTGTCGGTGGCATGACCGACTCCGCCACGCTGACCGACCATGAGACGCAGCAGATCGACCGCGCGAACGCGACCGGCCTGACGCCGGTCGTCTTCATCCACGGCCTCTGGCTGCTGCCGTCGAGCTGGGACAACTGGGCCACCGTCTTCGAGGAGGCCGGGTTCACGGCTCTGACGCCCGGGTGGCCCGACGACCCGGAGACGGTCGAGGAGGCCAAGGAGAACCCGCAGGCGCTCGCCGGCAAGGGCATCGAGGAGGTCGCCGACCACTACGCCGCCGTCATCGGGCGGCTGTCGAAGAAGCCCGCCGTCATCGGCCACTCCTTCGGCGGGCTGCTCGCGCAGATCGTCGCCGGCAGGGGCCTCTCGGCCGCGTCGGTCGCCGTGGACCCCGCGCCGTTCCGCGGGGTGCTGCCGCTGCCGATCTCGGCGCTGAAGTCCGCGTTCCCGGTCCTCGGCAACCCGGCGAACATCAGCCGCGCGGTCCCGCTCACGTACGACCAGTTCCGCTACGCGTTCGCGAACGCGGTGAGCGAGGACGAGGCCAAGCAGCTGTTCGAGCAGTACGCGGTCCCCGCCGCAGGCAAGCCGCTCTTCCAGGCCGCCGTGGCGAACCTCAACCCGTGGACCGAGGCGAAGGTCGACCACGACAACCCCGACCGCGGGCCGCTGCTCGTCATCTCCGGCGAGCTGGACCACACCGTGCCGTGGGCGATCGCCAACGCGTCCTACAAGCGCCAGTCCGACAACCCGGGCGTCACCGAGATCACCGAGATCAAGGGGCGCGGCCACGCGCTGACGATCGACAGCGGATGGCGCGAGGTCGCAGACACGGCGCTGGCGTTCGTGAAGCGGTTCGTCAGCTAGGAGCGACGGTGGGCTCCGGGTGGGCGGCCTCGTACGCCGCCATCGCCCGGAGCACCAGCGCGTCGCGATAGCGCGCCCCGACGACCTGCAACCCCACCGGGAGCCCCGCGGGCGTGAACCCGCACGGAACCGTCCCCGCGGGCTGCTGGGTGAGGTTGAAGGGGAAGGTGAACGGCGTCCACGACGGCCAGTCCGGATCGGGCGAGCCGGCCGGGACGTCGACGCCGGCCTCGAACGCCGCGATCGGGAGCGTCGGCGTGACGAGCAGGTCCCAGCTCGCGTGGAACTCGCTCATGCGCAGGCCGAGCGCATCGCGCGCCTGCATCGCCCGCAGGTACTCCAACGCCGTGATCCCGCTGCCCATCGCCGCGGTCCGCACGAACCCGGGGTCCAGGACGTCGGTCGGCGGCGGTTCGCCGAGGTCCGCGACGACGCGTGCCGCGCCGGCGAACCAGAGCGTCTCGAAGGTCCCGCGCGGGTCGGGGAAGCCGGGATCGACCTCCTCCACGTGCGCGCCCATGTCCGCCATGCGGGCCGCCGCGCGCGCGACGATCGCCGCCACCTCCGGGTCGACGCTCGCGTAGCCGAGCGCCGGGCTGAAGGCGATGCGCAGGCCCTCCAGGCCGCCGTCGAGCCCGTCGCGGTAGGGCGTCGCCTCCGGCTCCAGGGCGGTCCAGTCGCGCAGGTCGGGCTCGGTGAGGACGTCGAGGAGCAGCGCGACGTCGCGCACCGTCCGCGCCATCGGGCCGACGTGGGCGAGGACCCCGAACGGGCTCGCCGGCCACGCGGGCACCCGGCCGTACGTGGGCTTGATCCCGGGCAGGCCGCAGAACCCGCACGGGATGCGGATCGAGCCGCCGCCGTCCGTGCCGAGGGCGAGCGGCACCATCCCGGCGGCGAGCGCGGCGGAGCTGCCGCCGCTCGACCCGCCCGCCGTGCGCGTGACGTCCCACGGGTTGCGGGTGACGCCGTCGAGCGGTCCGTGGGTGACGCCCTTCCAGCCGAACTCCGGCGTCGTCGTCTTGCCGACGGCGACGGCGCCGTTGCGCGCGAGCGCGGCGACGGAGGGCGCGTCGACGTCCCAGTCCTGGTTCGGATCGACCGCCTTCGAGCCGCGCAGCGTCGGCCATCCGGCCGTCAGCAGCACGTCCTTGATCGCGACGGGGACGCCGTCGAGCAGCCCGGCCGGCTCACCCCGCGACCAGCGCGCCTGGGACCGTGCGGCGGCCTCCCGTGCGCGGTCGGCGTCGACGAGGCGGAACGCGTTGACCGCGGGGTCGGTGCGCGCGATCCGCTCCAGCGCCGCATCGAGCGCCTCAAGGGGCGAGAGCGCCCCGCTGCCGAAGTCCTCGAGGAGCGCTGTCGCGTCTGGGATCCCGGGCACGCGGGAAGCCTAGATGCAGACCGCCGCAGCGCGGAGCGCGGCGAGCGCGCCGTCCAGCGCCGCCTCGAGCGGGCGGACGGAGCGGTGCGTCTGCGTCAGCAGCAGGCCGCCCTGCAGGGAGGCGAACACGGCGAGCGACAGACCCTCGGGGTCGGCGTCCGCGCGGAGCCGGCCCTCGTCGCGCATGCGCTCGAGCCCGGTCTGCAGGTGCAGGCGCCACGCCTCCATGTGGAGGTCGACCTCGGCTGCGAGCCCCGGGTCGCTGCCGGCCAGCTCGCCGACGAGCGCCCCGATCGGGCAGCCCCAGTGGGGTTGGGACCCGTAGTGCGCGACGACGGCGTCGCGCCATGCCTCCCACGCCTCCCACGTGTCGAGCGTGTCGAGGTACGGGCGCTGGGCGTCGAGGACGCGGCCGCTCTGCAGCGCCGCGATCGCGCCCACGAGCTCTCGCTTCCCGCCGGGGAAGTAGTGGAAGAGCTGGCTCTTGCTCGTCGCCGTGCCCGCGCGGATGTCGTCGAGGCTCGTGGATCCCACGCCGCGGGCGAGGATGAGATCGGCCGCCGCCTCGACGATCCGCGCCCTCGTCGCCTCGCCCTTGGCCGTCAGCGCCATGCCATCAGCATAGAGATTGGACCGGTCGGTCCAATCTTGTGGCATGCTGCGGCCATGGCACTGCGACTGGACGGGAAGGGCGCGCTGGTCACCGGCGCGACGAGCAACATCGGACGGGCGATCGCGCTCGCCTTCGGGGCGGAGGGCGCGCACGTGATCGTCAGCGGGCGCAACGCGGAGCGCGGCGCAGCGGTCGTCGGCGAGATCGTGGCGGCGGGCGGCCGGGCGGACTTCGTCGCGGCGGACCTCGACGGATCCCCGTCCGCCTCCGAGCGCCTGGCGGCCGAGGCCACGGAGCTGCTCGGCGGGCGCATCGACATCCTCGTGAACAACGCGGGCATCTTCCCCGGATCGGGGACCGCGGCGACCGACGAGGCGACGTTCGACGAGGTCTACGCCGTCAACGTCAAGGCGCCCTTCTTCCTCACCGCCGCCGTCGCCCCGGCGATGGCGCAGGCCGGCGGCGGGTCGATCATCAACCTCGGGTCCTGGATCGCGCGGCTCGGCATCCCTGTCGGGGCGCTCTACAGCTCCACGAAGGGCGCGCTGGAGACGCTGACCCGGGCGTGGGCGGCCGAGTTCGGCCCGGCGGGGGTGCGCGTGAACGCGATCTCCCCCGGCGTCGTGCGCCCGCCCGTCGAGGGCCCCGACCCGGCAACGGCGATGATGCGCGGGACGCCGGCCGGGACGCCCGGGACGCCCGACTCGATCGCCCACGCGGCCGTCTGGCTCGCGAGCGACGAGGCGGCGTTCGTGCACGGCACCGTCGTCGACGTCGACGGCGGCCGGGTGGGTGTCGCGGTCGTCGCCGCGTAGTCCGCCGATGATCCGCGAGCGGTCCGCGGGTCCAACCCGGCATGACCGATTCCAGAACCGTCGTCCGCTACCGCGTCCACCCCGACCGGGGGGACGAGAACGAGGCGCTCGTGCGCGCCGTCTTCGAGGAGCTCCGCCGGACCCGCCCCTCCGGGATCGACTACGCGACCCTCCGACTCGAGGACGGCGTGAGCTTCCTGCACGTCGCCACCGCGGGATCGGGGGCGATGCTCGGCGACCTCGACGCGTTCCGCGCCTTCCAGGCCGGCGTGCCGGAGCGCGCGGAGTCGCCGCCCGAGTTCGCCTCGGCGAGGCTCATCGGCGAGTACCGCGCGGTCAGCGCGCGGCTGCCCGTGACCGCGTCATAGCGGCCACGAACACGTCCTGCTCGAGCGGCTCGACGGGCATCGGCGTGACCGCCGCCTCCGCCTTCAGGCCGTCGAGCAGGACGGTGAGCAGGCGCTCCCAGTAGTCGGGGGCGAGCCCGCGCGTGCGCTCGGCGACGAAGCCGACCGCGAAGTGCATCATCGGCACGTCGAACGTGCCCGAGGTCGGCCCGGACGACGCCTGCGTCCTGCGCGCGCTGCACGACCTGCATCGCGATCGGTGCGATGCGCTCGCGCGCCATGGCCACGCGCTCGCGGCCGCGGTCGCGGGCGAGGAGCGCCTCCTTCAGGCCGCGGTCCTCCGCCTGCAGCCGGCAGACCGCCCGCATGAACGCCTCGAACCCGTCCCACGGATCCTCCAGGGCCAGCGCGTCCAGCGCGACCTGCTCGACCTGGCCGATCTTGTCCTCGAACAGCGCGTCGATGAGGTCGTCCTTGTCCGGGAAGCGGCGGTAGACGGTGCCCACCCCGACGCCCGCGGCAGCCGCGATGTCGTCGAGCGAGACACCCAGTCCGCGCTCGGCGAAGACCTCCTCCGCGGCCCGCAGGATCCGCAGCCTGTTGCGCTCCGCGTCGGAGCGCAGCGGGCGCGGCAGCGGGAGGTCGGGTGAATTCGGAGGTGCCATCTCCACTTGGATGCTAGCTTCTACGCGTAAGTTGAGATCGTAACTCCACTTTCGTAACAGGAGGACGCGTGCGTCCTGAGGACAACCCCCATCACGAGCACCGCTGGACGATCCTGGCGCTCATCGGCATGGCCCAGCTCATGGTCGTGCTCGACATCACGATCGTGAACATCGCGCTGCCGAGCGCGCAGGAGGATCTCGGCTTCTCCAACGACTCCCGCCAGTGGATCGTCACCGCGTACGCGTTGGCGTTCGGCTCGCTCCTGCTGCTCGGCGGTCGCATCGGCGACATCTTCGGCCGCAAATGGACCTTCATCGGCGGTCTGCTGGGGTTCTCCATCGCCTCGGCCATCGGTGGCGCCGCGAACTCGTTCGAGGTGCTCGTCGCAGCACGCGCGCTCCAGGGCGTGTTCGGCGCCTTGCTCGCGCCCTCTGCGCTCGGCCTGCTCAGCACGACGTTCCGCGACTCGTCCGAGCGCGCGAAGGCGTTCGGCATCTTCGGCGCGATCGCCGGCGGCGGCTCGGCGGTGGGGCTGCTGCTCGGCGGCATCCTCACCGAGTGGCTGTCCTGGCGGTGGTGCCTGTACGTGAACCTGCTCATCGCGATCCCGACGGCGATCGGCGCGTTCATCTACCTCGTCAACCGGGCTGCTGAGAACCGCCCGAGCCTGGACCTCCCGGGGACGCTCACCGCGAGCCTCGGCCTGTTCGCGCTCGTGTTCGGGTTCTCGAACTCCGAGACGCACTCGTGGACCGCCCCGCTGACGATCATCTCGCTCGCCCTCGCGGTCGTGCTGCTGACGTCCTTCGTGTTCATCGAGTCGCGCGTGAAGGACCCGCTGCTGCCGCTGCGCGTGGTGAGCGACCGGACGCGCGCCGGCTCCTACCTGGCGATCGGGATCTCCGGCATCGCGCTGTTCGCGGTGTTCCTGTTCCTCACGTACTTCCTGCAGCAGACGAAGGGCTTCACGCCGATCCAGTCGGGGCTGGCGTTCCTGCCGATGACCGTCGCGATCGTCGTCACGGCCGCGTCGGTGAACATCCGCTTCCTCGGGAAGGTCGGGCCGCGGCCGCTGCTCGTGCTCGGCATGTGCCTGGGCGCGGTGTCGCTGGTCTGGCTCGCGCAGATCACGCCCACCTCCAGCTACGTCGGTCACGTGCTGCCGGCGCTCATCATCCTGGGCATCGGCATGGGCAACATCTTCGCCCCCGCGCTCGCGAGCGCGACGTACGGGGTGGAGCCGCGCGACACGGGCGTGGCGTCGGCGATGGTGAACACGATGCAGCAGGTCGGTGGCTCGATCGGCACCGCGCTGCTGAGCTCGATCTTCGCCAGCTCCGTCGCCTCCTACGCCGAGGGCAAGCCGCCGACGCCCCAGCTCGCCACCGATGCGGCCGTCCACGGCTACACCGTGGCGTTCTGGATCGCCGCCGGGGTGTTCGCCGCGGGCGCGCTGATCGTCGGGACGACGATGCGGTCGATCAAGGTGGAGGAGCCGGCGGGGGAGCCTGTCGTGGCGCACTGAGCCGATGCCCTCGCTGCAGCTCGACGTGGCCGAGACCTACGACCTCGCGACCAAGCGCGCGCTGGCACGGGGTCTCGGCACGATCTACGCCGAGGTGATGGGCGCGGAGCCGGACATCGTCACCGTCGTCGTCCGCGACCTGGGCGCGGGCGGCGTGTGGCGCTGCACCGCCGGCGAGCCTGTCCCGGCGGCGCTGCTCATGTGCGACGTCCGGCGCGGGCGGCCGGCGGCGACGCGCGCGGAGCTGTGCCGCCGCCTCGTCGACGCCTGCGAGGAGATCGCCGGCCTCGATCCGGCGCTCCTGAAGATCGAGTTCACGCAGCACGACGGCGACGAGATGTGGCACCCGCAGCTCGGCGGGTTCAACCGCGACTGGGAACCCGACGGCTAGAGGATCGCCGCGAGGCTCTCGAGGGGCGCCGTCGCCCAGCGGTCCTCGCTCGCGTCCCCGACCGCCCGCAGCCACGTGTGCGAGCGCGCGATCCAGCCGACGCGGACCGCCAGCTCGAGCGTCTCGACGAGCTCGGCGTGCGGCGCGAGGTCGCTCCACGCCTCGAGGTAGGCGTCGCGCAGGCGCAGCGCGCCGTCCTCGTCGGCCCGGTTGCGCACGTCGGTGAGCGGGAGCAGCATGCTCGCGAACGCGTGCGCGACGACGCTGTCGCCCCAGTCGTAGAAGCGGAACGTGCCGGCGCCGAGGACGTTCCAGGCGTGCAGGTCGTTGTGGTCCAGGCTGATCGGGCCTGGCGCGTCCGCGAGCCGGGCGCACCACTCCGCCACGTCCCCGCGCCGCGCGGCGAGGCGCGCGTGGACGTCGCTGCGACCCGCGAGCGACGCGGTCGCCTCCAGTGCCTCCTCGAAGCGCTGCGGCATGACCTGCGGGCGCATGTCGGGTGCGCCCAGGGCGAGGATCTCCTCGGCGCTTGGCGCCAGCGCGCGCTGCAGCTCCGCGTACTGCGGGAGTACGTCGCAGAGCGCCGCGGCGAGGTCGTCGGACCCCACGCGGTCGCCCAGACGCGTGCCGCCGTCGGGCAGCAGGACCCAGCCGCGCGCGACGTCGACCGCCAGCGGGACGAGCACGTGGTCTGGGACCTCGCGGGCGAGCAGCTCGTACAGGGCGATCTCGTACGACGTCCGCGGCGCGGCCGCCTTCAGCCAGACCGTCCCACCGGACGCCGGGACCCGCAGCGCGGTCGCCCACGGGCGCAGGTGCGGCTGCTCGACGGGGCCCGTCCGGCGCGTGCCGGCGATCGCGAGCCGCTCGTCGATCCAGTCCGTCGCCTCCTCCAGCCAGGCCGGCGACGCCCAGTCGCTCACACCGCGGCTGCCGCCTTGCGCTCGCGGCTGTACTCCCACCACGGGCGCGCCGGCTTGCCGTCGGCGACGTCGACCGCGGCGTGGAACGTGTCGAGCAGGCAGGGGTCGTGGCGCCTGCCGTCCAGCGCGCAGAGGCGCTCGAAGAGCTCGTCGGCGTCCTGGCCGCGGAGGTCGTCCGGCTCGTGGACGCCGAGGCGCTCGAGCTTGCGCGCGATGGCGGGACCGACGTTGGGGATCGAGGTGAGTGTGCTCATGACCCCATGCTCCCGCGCGGGAGCCGTCAGGTCTTGGAGGGATCGGACAGCTCGACCTCGACGAGCGGCGAGCGCTCGAGCCACTCGTCCGGCTTCGTGTCGAACGGGAGGGCGGGCAGCAGCTCGCCGAAGACCTCGCGGCGCTCCGCATCGGCCGTGATCGGCCTCGCGCTGGCCGGCAGGTCCGCCGTCGCGCTCTCCTTCAGATGGAGCACGAAGCGAGGGTCCGCGACGAGGTTCGCGTACCAGGCGCGCGGGCCCGGCGTACCGGTGATGTAGTGGCGGCCGCCGAGGTGGTGGATCCAGATCTCGAGGCGGTGCGCCTTCCCCGAGTGGCGGCCCGTCGTGGTGATGTCCACGACCCGGTCGCGCTCGAGCGCGGTGGCGACGGCGTCGTCCATGACCCCCACGCTACCCCCTGGGCGACGGCTGGCGCGGCGAGCGCCCGAGGTGCCGCGCGCCGACGAGCGTCGTGGCGACCAGGGCGACCAGGACGCCGGTCGCGAGCCAGACGAACGGGTCCGACAGGGAGAAGTCGTCGAGGGCCTGCCCGAGGTAGGTCGCGGCCGCGGTGATCGGGAGGATGCCGACGACCGTCGTCCACGTGTAGCGCCAGAGCGGCACGCGGGCCGCGCCGGCGACGTAGCCGACGAGGCTCATGGGGACGAACGGCACGAGCCGCGCGAGCAGGAGCGCCGGCACGCCGCCGCGGGCCACGACGCGCTCGGCGAGCTCGACGCGCCGCTGCCCGGCGAGCCGCAGCGCGACCGGCCGTCCCGCGACCGCGCCCAGCGCGTAGGCGAGCAGCAGCGACACGGTCCACGCCGCCATGACGAGCGGCAGCGCCACCGCGAAGCCGTACATGAGGCCCGCGGCGGTGTTCGCGATCTCGGCGGGGAACAGGACGACCGAGTGCAGCAGGATGAGCGCGGCGAGGATCGCGGCACCGGCGACGCCGAGCCCGCGCAGCTCGGCCCGGAGCCCGTCGACGTCGCCGCGGAGGGCGTAGCCGACGGCGTCGCCAAGGGGATCGACGACCACGACGCCCACCGCCAGGAGGGCGAGAGCGGCGAGGATCGCGATGGGCGCGCGCACTGATCTGATCGTAGGCGGACGCGGCGTGTGAGTTGTCGTCAGATCGTTGCCGGATCGCCGGCCGGGCGTAGGGTTGGCCCGTGTCGCCCGACGCTCCGCTGACCACGGCGCGCGAGGCCCTCGCGGCAGGCGAGTGGACGAGGGCTCGCGACGGCTTCGAGGCCGCGCTGGCCGAGGGGGAGACCCCCGAGGCGCTCGCGGGTCTCGGCACGGCGCTGTGGTGGCTGCAGGACGCCGACCGGTCGCTCGAGCTGCGCGAGCGCGCGTACGCGGCGCACCGCCGCCGCGGCGAGCCGATGGAGGCCGCGCTCATCGCGCTCGGGCTCGTCCCGAGCTACGGGGCGAGCCTCGGGAACATCGCGGCGGCGCAGGGCTGGGTGAACCGGGCCGCGCGGCTCGTCGAGGACGAGGGCCTCGCGCCGTTGCGCGGCTGGGTCGCGCTCTGCCGGGCGGCGGTGACCGGCGAGTCCGGCGATCCGTGGCGCGCCGAGGTGCTCGCGCGGGAGGCGCTCGCCGCCGCGCGGCAGGACGGCGACATCGACCTGGAGCTGTGCGCGATGAGCGAGCTCGGCGCCCACCGGGTCACGCTCGGCCACGTCGCCGAGGGCGTCGCGCTGCTCGACGAGGCCATGGCCGGCGCGCTCGGCGGCGAGGGCCGCCCGGAGACCGCCGTCTACACGAGCTGCAAGACGATCACCGTCTGCACCCTCGTCGCGGAGCTCAAGCGCGCCGCGCAGTGGATCCGCGCGGCGGACCGCTTCAACCGCGGCGTCGGCGCGACCCACCTGTACGTCCTGTGCCGGACCCACCACGGCGCGATGCTCATGGGCCTCGGCCGCTGGGAGGAGGCCGAGGCGGAGCTCGCGAGGGCCATCGAGGCGACCCGCACCGCGGAGCCCGCGGTCCACGCCCATGCCGTGGCGCAGCTCGCGGAGCTGCGGCTGGCGCAGGGCAGGGTCGACGCCGCGGCGCGGCTGCTCGACGGCCTCGAGGAGCACCCCGTCGCCACGTATGCGCTCGCGGCGGTCCGGCTCGCCCGCGGCGAGGCCGGCGCGGCTACCGCACTCCTGCGCAGGCGCCTGCGCGTGCTGGGCGAGGAGACCGTCGGCGCGACGGGGCTCGTCGAACTGCTCGTCGCGGCCGAGGTCGAGCAGGGTGACCTCGCCGAGGCCGGCGCGCGGGCGCAGCGCCTCGCCGAGCTGGGCGAGCGGACCGGCGCGCCGCTGCTGCAGGCGCGCGGCGACCGGGCGCTCGGGCGCGTGGGCATCGCGGGAGGCGAGCACGCCGCCGCCGTCGCTCCCCTCGAGGCGGCGCTCGAGCGGTTCGCCGAGCTCGAGCTCGGCGCTGGAGTGCGCGCGCACGCGGCTGCTCCTCGCACGCGCGGTCGCGCCCGCCGACCGCGACGCCGCCGTGGCGGAGGGCCGCACGGCGCTCGCCGCCTTCGAGACGCTCGGCGCGGGCGGCGACGCCGACGCCGCGGCTGCGTTCGTGCGCGGGCTCGGCGGGAAGGCGGCGCGCAGCGGACCGCGTGCGACGGGCCTGCTCACCAAGCGCGAGCTCGAGGTCCTCGAGCTGCTCGCCGAGGGCATGTCGAACCAGGAGATGGCCGACCGGTTCGTCCTCACGCGCAAGACGGTCGAGAACCACGTCGCCAGCGTCCTCGCGAAGCTCGGGCTGCGCGGGCGTGCCGAGGCAGCGAGCTACGCCGCGCGCCACCTCGAGCGCTGATCGGGACCGGATCCAGGGGTTCTCACCCATGCGCGGCACCCGGCGCGGTGGGAGCTTCGTGGCATGGAACAGCACACCGTCATCGTGGTCGGGGCCGGCCCGGCCGGACTGGCGACCGCGTCACGCCTGCATCGCGCAGGACTGCGACCGGTCGTCCTCGAGCGCGCGGACGCGGTCGGCGCGTCCTGGCGCGGCCGCTACGACCGGCTGCGGCTGAACTCGCCGCGCTGGTACTCGACCCTCCCGGGCGGCAGGTGGCGCCCCGGCACAGCGGTCTTCCCGTCGCGCGACGACGTCGTCGAGCACCTCGAGACGTACGCCGCGGACGAGGACCTCGACATCCGGCTCGGCATCGGGGTCGACTCGATCGACCGCGACGGCGACGCCTGGATCGTCGCGACCTCCGCCGGCGACCTGCGCGCGACCGACGTCGTCGTCGCGACGGGACACTCCAACGTCCCCCACGTGCCGGCGTGGCCGGGCCGCGACCGCTACGCCGGGCTGCTGCTGCACGCCGCCGACTACCGCTCGCCCGGCGCCTACCGCGGGCGCGACGTGCTCGTCGTGGGCTCCGGATGCACCGGCGCGGAGATCGCGTACGACCTCGTCGAGGGCGGGGCCGCACGGGTCCGCCTCGCCGTGCGCACGCCTCCGAACATCATGCTCCGCGCGCCGATCGGCGCGCCGCTCGCGGCGGCGCTGTCGCGTCTTCCGACTCCGATCTCCGACGCCGTCGCCCGGTTCGTGCGCCGCCGTACGGTCGGCGACCTCACCCCGTACGGCCTGCCCGTCCCGGCGGAGGGCGTCTTCAGCCGCCTGCACCGGCTGCACGTCGCGCCGATGATCGTCGACGCGGAGGTCCTCGACGCGATCCGCGCGGGACGCATCGAGATCGTCGCGGGGGTCGACGCCCTGGACGACACCGGCGTCCTGCTCGCCGGCGGCGAGCGCATCGCGCCAGACACGGTGATCGCGGCGACCGGCTACCGGACCGGGCTCGAGCCGCTCGTCGGCCACCTCGGCGTGCTCGACGACCACGGCTCCCCGCGGATGACCGACGGCGAGGCCGCGCCCGGGTTGCGGTTCGTGGGCTTCGTCCCGCGGCCGGCGCTCCTGCACGCCTTCGGGCGCGAGGCCGAGCGCGCGGCACGTGGGATCGTCCGCACGCGACCTGCAGAGCGTCCTGTCCGTCTGGACGATCGGGCATGGATGGGCGACTTCGCGTCATAGACGCGCCGCCGCAGCGGGCTCAAGCTGGACGACATGTTCAGCACATCCCGCATCCAGCCCGGCCAGACCGTCGAGAACCCGGTCACCGGCGAGCGCTTCACCTTCACCCACACCGCCGCCAGCACCGACGGCGAGCTCCTGGCCTTCGACTTCGCGCTGCGCGCAGGCGGCTCGGTGCCGATCCCCCACGTCCACCCGGTCCAGACCGAGCGCTTCGAGGTGACTGCGGGCACGATGCGCTTCCGCGTCGGGCTGCGCACGATCGTCGCCGAGCCGGGCGACGTCGTCGAGGTGGAGCCCGGCGTCATGCACTCCTTCGCCAACGACGGCGAGGAGGAGGCGCGCCTGCGGGTCGAGGTGCGCCCCGCGCTGGCGATGGAGGAGATGTTCGCCGACGTCATCGAGATGGCCCAGGCCGGCCGCATGACCCGCCGCGGCCTGCCGCGCAACCTGCTCGACCTCGCGCTGCTCGCGCGGACCTACGACGGCGAGGCGCACGCGCCGCTGCTCGGCGTCCGGCTGCAGCGCCTCCTGCTCGCGCCGCTCGTGTGGCTCGCGCGGGCCAGGGGTGCCGACACCACCGCAGAGATGCATGCATCCCCTGTGGGCGCGTGAGCGCCGCGGCCCGAGGCTTCTCGCATCCTCGAGACCCTCGATCGATGGCAGCGCCGCCACACCGTCGTCGCGTTCCCGGTCGCCGTCGTGCGCAAGTTCCTCGACGACCGGGGGGCGAACCTCGCCGCGCTCATCGCGTTCTACGCGTTCTTCTCCGTCTTCCCGCTGCTGCTGGCGCTCGTCTCCGTACTCGGCTTCGTCCTCGACGACGATCCCGCGCTGCGCGAGGACATCGTGGACTCGACGCTGGCCCAGCTGCCGGTGCTCGGCTCGCAGGTCGCGGGCGCCGCGGAGCCGTTGACCGGCAGCGGCATCGCGCTCGCCGTCGGCATCCTGGGCGCGCTCTGGGCGGGGCTGGGCGTGACGGTCGCCCTGGGTCGCGCGTTCGAGGCCATCTGGGACGTGCCGCGCCTCCACCAACGCAACGGCCTGGTCGCGCGCGTACGCGGTCTCGCGATCATCGGAGTCCTCGCGGTCGTCATCGGCGCCGCGACGGCGGTCACGGCGCTGTCGCGCGGCGGGGGCGCCGGCGGGACGGTGCTCGGGTTCCTCGTCGACGCCGGCGTGCTCCTGGGCGTGTTCTGGCTCTACACGGCGCGGCCGTTCCGCGTCCGCGACCTGCTCCCCGGCGTCGGGATCGCCGCGCTCGGCATCGTGGCACTCCAGTCGGTCGCGGGGTGGTACTTCCAGCACGCCGTCGCACGCGCCGACGACACCTACGGGACGTTCGCCCTCGTCATCGGGCTGCTCTCGTGGTTCCTGCTGTTGGCCCAGCTGCTGCTGATCGCGGGCGAGGTGAACGTGGTGCTGCACCGACGCCTGTGGCCGCGCACACTGGCGGGTGACCTCGGCGAGCCGGACCGGCGCGCGCTGCGCCTCGCCGCGGAGGCGGCGCGACGCGACGAGGGCGAGGAGATCGCGGTCCGGTTCGACGAAGGGTGACTACGTCACCCTGCGGAGCAAGTCGCGGTCGGCGCGCGGCGCGTCACTCCGCCCGCCGGATGGCGTCGCTCTGGCCCGGTTCAGTCGCCGGTCGGCTGCACCCCGGCCGGCTCGACCATGAGGATCACCGTCCGCTCCGGCGCCCGGGTGCGGTGCACGACGCCGCGCGGCACCGCGTAGCCCTGGTGCGGGTCGAGCGTCACGGTGTCGGCGCCCTCGATGTCGATGAGCAGCCGGCCTTCGAGGACGAAGAAGAACTCGTCCTCGACGTCGTGCTTGTGCCAGTGGAAGTCGCCATGGATGACGCCGAGGCGGATGACCGCGTCGTTCACCGAGGTGAGCGTCTGGTTGAACCAGGGCTCGTGCGCGGCGGCCTCCGCGCCCACGTCGATGAAGGTGCTCTGCCCGAACTTCTCGTCGAGATGGATGTCGTAGTCGCTCATCGGGTCGTCAGCGCATCGATGGCGACGGTGATCGCGAGGATGAGCGGGACGTCCTCCCCCGCCGCGACGTCGACGCCGTAGGAGTCGCGCACGCGGAACCACTTCTTGGAGATCGTGGCGACCGTCTCGCCGTCGCGCTCGATCTCGTACTCGTGGTCGACGACGTTGCCGTGCGCCTTCATGTCATCGCCGTGCTCGACGTCGATGGCGAAGCGGTCCCGGATGCCCACGAGCGCCTTGTGGACCGTGACCGCCTTCTCGCCGCCGCGCTCGACGGTGATCTTGTCGCGGACGGTCAGCTTCTTCTCCTGGATCTTGGCCACCTCCTCGCCCGAGGTGTCCTCCAGGACGAACGTCTGGCGGACGCGCAGCGCCTTGCCGTTGACCTTGTAGGCGCGCTCGCCCTGGTCGTTCTCGATCCAGAAGTCGTCGCCGATCGCGAGCAGCTTCTCGCGCATGAGGAAGCGATCGCTTCCCGGGTCGTCCTTGTGACGTCGCAAGAGGGCCATGACGCGACCCTAGTTCAGCCGCCCGCAGTCACGGCGCGCAGCGCGTCGAGCGACTCGCGGACGACGTCGGCCAGCTCCCGCTCGGTGTCGTCCGCCACCCAGCGCTCGAACGCGCTGCGGAACACCGCGATCGCCGTCTCGGCGGCCACGCTCGCGGCAGGCTCCTCGACGCCGCGCTCGCGCAGCGCGCCGGCGAGGACGGCGGCGACGGACGCGAGCTTCACGAGCTCGCGCTCCTGCAGCTCCGCGTTGGCGACGATGATCCGCTGGCGCCGCCGGGCGCGGTCGTGGCGGTCGCGGAACCAGCCGGAGACCGCCTCCAGCGTCACCGCGATCGCCTCCATGGGCGTCGCGGATGCGGGCGCGCCCGCCAGGCCGTCCACGAACATCGCCTGGAACTCCTCGCCGCCGGCGAACAGGACCTCGCGCTTGTCGCCGAAGTAGCGGAAGAACGTCCGCTTCGTGAGCCCCGCCCGCGTGGCGATGTCCTCGACGGTCGTCCCCTCGAACCCCTGCTCGGCGAAGAGCTCCAGCGCCGCCTGCTCGAGGCGACCGCGTGCGTTCGGCTCCCATCGGGTCACGGCACGGATCATAGTCATGACACTTGGTGTCATGCCGTGCTACCGTCATGTCACTCAATGTCATCACCGACTGGAGACCAACTCATGCGCGTGTTCGTCACGGGCGCCAGCGGCTGGATCGGCTCCGCCGTCGTCCCCGAGCTCATCGACGCGGGCCACGAGGTCGTCGGGCTCGCCCGCTCCGACGCCTCGGCCGAGGCGATCGCCGCGGCCGGCGCCCAGGTCCACCGGGGCAGCCTCGACGACCTCGAGGGTCTGCGGTCCACCGCCGCCGCGTCCGACGGGGTCATCCACCTCGCCTTCAAGCACGACGTCGCCTTCTCGGGCGACTTCAAGGCCGCGTCCGACGCGGATCGGCAGGCCATCGAGACGTTCGGCGCCGCGCTCGAGGGCAGCGACCGGCCGCTCGTCATCGCCTCCGGGCTGGCGGGCCTGAAGCCCGGTGCGGTCGCGACCGAGGAGGACATGCCGGAGCCCGACTCCCCCGCGGGACACCGGGCCCTGTCCGAGCGCACCGCCCTCGCGCTCGCCGGGTCGGGCGTGCGCTCGTCCAGCGTGCGGCTCGCGCCGACCGTCCACGGCGAGGGCGACCACGGGTTCGTCGCGATGATCGTCGACACCGCACGCGAGAAGGGCGTCTCGGGCCACGTCGGCGACGGTGCCAACCGCTGGCCCGCGGTGCATCGGCGCGACGCCGCGCGGCTCTTCCGGCTGGCGCTGGAGAGCGCGCCCGCGGGATCGGTGCTCCATGCGGCCGCCGAGCAGGGCGTGGCCACCCGTGCGATCGCCGAGGAGATCGGACGTCAGCTCGACGTGCCGGTCGCGTCGGTCGATCCCGAGCACTTCGGCTGGCTCGGCGGCTTCTTCGCGATGGACGTCCAGGCCTCGAGCGCACGCACCCGCGAGCTGCTCGGGTGGGCGCCGACGGAGCCCGGGCTCCTCGACGACCTCGCGGAGGGGCGCTACACGCGCGAGCCCGTCGCGTAGGGGTTCAGGGGGTCGGGTACGGGGTCGTGCCCGATGTCGTGGGGGTGCGGTGGGTTCAGGCTCGCCGCATGCCTCGCTTCCTCATCCACCACCAGCACCAGCCGCAGGAATGCGGCATCGCGTACGCCTCGTTCAAGGGGTGCGGCAGCAGCGTCCGGCACCTGCCCGCCATCGCGTCCTGCGCGTTCGGCGGCCACGCGATCTGGTGGACCGTCGACGCCCGCGATGCACGTGCGGCGCTGGATGACCTGCCGTTCTTCGTCGCACGACGCTCCTCGGCGACGC
This sequence comes from uncultured Solirubrobacterales bacterium, assembly GCA_963757125.1. Classification (GTDB taxonomy): domain Bacteria; phylum Actinomycetota; class Thermoleophilia; order Solirubrobacterales; family Solirubrobacteraceae; genus CAVVSD01. The sequence continues at coordinate 524,383 of CAVWQP010000004.1, forward strand.
AGGTCGCCGAGGTCGTCGTCCCCTAGCTCCACGACCCCGAAGGAGAGCACCATGCAGACCGACGCCCGTCCCTACTCGCGCCGCTGGCAGGCGCTGGTCGTCCTCGCGCTGAGCCTGTTCGTCGTCACGGTCGGCAACACGATCCTCAACGTCGCCCTGCCGACGATCCGCGCGGACCTCGACGCAGGCTCGAGCCAGCTGCAGTGGATCGTCGACGCGTACCTGCTCGTCTTCGCCGGTCTGCTGATGACCGCCGGCAGCCTCGGCGACCGCTTCGGCCGCAGGCGCGCGCTGATGACCGGCCTGGGCATCTTCGCGGCCGGTTCAGCGCTCGCGGCGCTGTCGGGGTCGGCGACCGAGCTGATCGCGTCGCGGGGGCTGATGGGCCTCGGCGCCGCGGCGATCATGCCCACGACGCTCTCGATCCTGACGAACATCTTCCCGGCGCACGAGCGGCCGAAGGCCATCGCGATCTGGGCCGGCGTGTCCGGGCTCGGCATCGCCGCCGGACCGATCACCGGCGGCTGGCTGCTCGAGCACTTCGACTGGAACAGCGTCTTCCTCGTCAACATCCCCATCGTCGCGCTGGCGCTGCTCGGAGCGGTGATGCTCGTGCCCGAGTCGCGCGACCCCTCGTCGCCGCGGCTCGACCTCGTCGGCGCGGTGCTGTCGACCGCCGGCCTGTCGGCGATCGTCTGGGGCCTCATCGAGGCGCCGGACCGCGGCTGGGGCTCCCCGGCCATCCTCGCCGCGTTCGCGACGGGCGTGGCGATCATGGCCGCGTTCGTCGGGTGGGAGCGCCGCAGCGCGCACCCGATGCTCGACGTGCGCGTCTTCCGCAACCTGCGCTTCAGCGCCGCGAGCGTGTCGATCGCCTTCATGTTCTTCGCGCTCATGGGCGTCGTGTACTTCCTGACGACCTACGTGCAGACCGTCCTGGGCTACGGGACGCTCGACACCGGCGTGAAGATGCTGCCGATCGCCGGTGGCCTGATCGTCGCGTCGCGGCTGTCGGTCGTCGTCGCCGGGCGGCTCGGCACGAAGATCGCCGTCGCCGGCGGGCTCGGCATCGTCGCCGTCTCGCTCGCGCAGTTCGCGACGTTCGGCGTCGACACGGCGTACGGCCCGATCGCGGTCGCGCTGACGACGCTGGGCCTGGGGATCGGCCTCGCCATGTCGCCCGCCACCGAGGCGATCATGGGCGCCCTTCCGCGAGCCAAGGCAGGCGTCGGCTCGGCCATGAACGACGTGGTCCGCGAGGTCGGCGGCACCCTCGGGATCGCCGTGCTCGGCAGCGTCCTGACCAGCTCCTACGGCAGCGCCATGGACGACGACGTCGCCGGCCTTCCCGGCTCGGCGGCCTCGGCGGCGACGGACTCCGTCGGAGCAGCGCACGAGATCGCGGCGCACGTCGGCGGCACCGCAGGGGAGCGCCTGCTCGCCGCCTCCAACGACGCGTTCGTGCACGGCATGGCGACCACCGCGACCCTCGCGGCCGTCGCCGCGGTCGTCGGTGCCGTCATCGCGCTCGTGCTGCTCCCGGCCCGGACGCAGGCCGTCGACGCGCCCGCCGCGTCCGACGCCATGCAGCCGGTCCCGGCCTGATCCTCGCGCTCAGAGCTCGCGACGGGCGCGTTCGACCGCCCGCGCGAGCTCGACGCGCGAGGTCACACCCACCTTGCGGAAGACGTTGCGCAGGTGGGTCTCGACCGTCTTCGGGCTGAGGAACAGCTCGCGGGCGATCTCCGCGTTGGTCTTGCGCGCGGCGACGAGCTCGGCGATCTGCAGCTCGCGTCCGGTCAGCGCGGCCAGGCCCTCCCCGTCCGTCGCCCCCGGGCGGGTGCGGCGGTACACCCGGCGGCCCATGCGGCGCAGCTCCTGCTCGGCGGCATCGCGATGCGGGAGCGCGCCGCACGCCGCGAACGTGTCGGCCGCGCGCTCCAGCTCGGCCACGGCGCGGTCCTCGTCGCCGGCCGCCGCGAAGGCGCGGCCCGCGAGCAGACGCGACAGCGCGGCCTCGACGACGACGCCGACGCTGTCGGCGGCCTCGGCGGCCACGAGTGCCCGCTCCGCAGCGCCCTGCGCATCGCCGGCGCGCAGCGCGACGAAGGCGGCCGCGCGCGCCGCCCAGACGACCGCCGTCGGCAGCCCGAGCGCAGCTGCGTGCGCCTCGGCCTCGGCGACGGTCCGCGCGGCGTCCTCGTCGCGCCCGAGGTCGGCGTACGCCATCGCCAGCGCCTCGAAGCCCAGCCCGCGCCACGCGCCGGGGATCCAGCCCAGCGAGGCGCGACCGTCGCCCGTCGCCAGGACCTCGACCGCCCGCGCGCTGTGGCCGGCCATCGCCGAGGCGCGCGCCACCGCCATCGCCGCCCACGCCGACAGGACGCTCTCGTCCAGCCGCTGGGTCAGGCCCAGCGCCTCCTCCGCCATCTCCCGCGCCGCCTCGACATCGCCCTCCGTCAGCGCGAGGAGCGCCCGGTTGCGCAGCATCCACGCCATGCTCTGCGTGATCCCCGCGAGGCGTGCCGCCTCGACGCCCGCGTCGAGGATCGCGGTCGCCTCGGCGAGACGACCGCGCATGAAGTGCGCGGCCCCCAGCGCGGGCAGCAGCGTGGGATGCAGGTAGCCGGCGGCGCGCCCCAGCCGCAGCGCCCGCTCGGCGTGCGCCACCGCCTCGTCGTAGCGGTCGAGGAAGGTCGCCGCCGACGTGAGATACGCAGCCGCGTCCGAGCGCGCGCCGAGCTCCTCGTCGGGAAGCGCCGCCAAGAGCGCCGCGGCCGCGGAGTAGCTCTCCGTCGCGTCGGCCATGCGCTCCGCGACCGCGTGGCCCAGGGCGAGGATCGCCCAGGCGCCGGCGGTCAGCGGACCGTCGCCGATCTCGCGCGCGGCCGCCAGCGCGCGCTCCGCCCACTCGCAGACGCCCACCGGCTCCGCGCGCAGCAGCGCGTCGAGCGCCAGCTCGATCATGAGCGCGATCGCGTCGGGCGCCGAAGCGTCCTCGAGGCGGTCGAGGCTCGCGCGCAGCCGGGCGTGGGCCTCGTCGTGGCGACCGAGCAGGCGCTCGACGCTCGCGCACGTGCTCGTCAGCTGCACGGTCAGCCCGGTCGCGTCCTCCGGCACGAGCGCGAGGCAGGCGAGCAGGTCGGCGTGGCTCTCCGCGAGCCGTCCCTCCGCGGCGAGCGCGCGGGCGCGTGCGAGGAGCAGCTCGACGCGCAGTTCCGCCGGGGCGCTCCCGGACATGAGGCGCAGGGCGGCGCTGAACCACCGGGCCGCGCTCGCCGGGGCTCTGAGGAGCGCGCTCGTCCCGGCCTCCGCGAGCACCGAGACCGCGTCGAGATCTCCGTGGCGCGCGGCGTGCTCGACGTGATGCGCCCGGCCCAGCGCCGGCGCGCCGCGATCGGCGAGGACCGTCGCGCACCGCTCGTGGGCGCCGAGCCGCCAGCCGCCGGGCGCGCTCTCATACACCGCGCGGCGCACGAGTGGATGCCGGAAGCGGAACCGTCGCGGGACGTCCGTCGCGCGGATCAAGCCGAGCTCGAGCAGCTCGTCGAACGCGTCCATCGCCACCGCGTCGCCGACGTCCGCCGCGGCGGCGGCGAGGTCGGGCTCGAAGGGGTCGCCCGAGACGGCCGCGCCGCGCAGCACCACGCGCGTGTCGTCGGAGAGGAGCCCGAGCTCCTCGGCGAGCGAGGCGATCACCGCCGGCGGCACGCCCACCTCCTCGAGCCCCGCGCCGGCCAGGGGCGCGCCGTCGCCGGCGGCGCCGTCGGCGCGCGCCAGCTGCTGCAGGTAGAAGGGGTTGCCGCCCGAGTCCGCGTACAGCACGTCGGCCCGCGCCTGGCCGACCGGCTCCCCGAGCAGCTCGGCGGCGGCGTCCGGCGCCAGGCCGGCCAGCTCGATGCGGGTCACGGCGCCCTGGCGATCGGCGCGATGCAAGGCCGCCGCCAGGCGCTCCGGGAGCTGTCGCGGGCGGCCGGCCACGACGAGCAGGACGGCCGCGTCGGGCGGGCTGCGCAGCAGCGCCGCGAGCAGCTCGACCGAGGCGGGGTCGGCCCAGTGCACGTCGTCGAGCGCCAGCACCAGCGGCCGGCGCACCGCGAGCCGCTCGAGCAGCTCGCGCACCGCCCGGTGCGCGCGGTAGCGCTCGTCCTGGAGCACCGGCCCGCCGTCCGCGGCGCGGTCGGCCAGCGACGGGAGCACCAGCGCCAGCTCGGCGCGGACGTCGGCGCGCAGCGACCCCACGAGCTGCGGGTCCAGGCCGGCGACGTACTCATCCAGCGCATCGACGAAGACCCAGAACGGCAGGTCGCGTTCCAGCTCGGACGCGCTCCCGCTCAGCACGGTGCACCCGCGTGCGTCCGCCCGCGCCGCCAGTTCGGCCAGCACCCGCGTCTTGCCGATGCCGGGCTCGCCCTGGACGACGAGACACGCCGCGGCGCCTTCGCGGATGACGCCGAGCGCATCGTCGACGACCGCCATCTCGGCGGTGCGCCCAACGAGGTGATCGCCGGTCGTCGTCATCGCGCTGGCACTGCCGCGCCACGAGCATAGACCGGCGAGGGTCCTCAGCGAGCGTTGTCGGCGCGCCAGGCGACGTAGTCGGCGACCGCCGAGCCGACGTCGAAGACCGGCGTGAAGCCGGTGTCGCGTGTGAGTCGCGTGATGTCGAGGTACGGGTCGTCGCCGGGGCCGTGGAGCCGTCCGGGCAGGAGGTCGGGCTGCCGGCCGGGGGCGATCGCCTCCAGGGCGTCGGCGAACTCGCGGTTGGTGAACGGCCGGCCACTGGACACGTTGTAGGTGTCGTGCCCCAACGTCGGCGCGGTCGTCAGGAGGGCGATCGCGCGCCCGGCGTCGGGTGCGTAGCACGAGTCACCGCCGTCGTCGGCGTGCAGCGGCTGCGGCTCCTCCCCGCGGAGCACGGCGCTGATGTACGGGGGGATGTGGAAGAACGGCGATCCAGGGTCGACCAGCGGCCCCCAGACCGTCCCGATCCGGAGCACGACCGGCTGGATGCCGGTGCCCTGGAGGCCGTGCGTGGTGAGCGGCTCGACGGCCTTCTTGAAGGCGACGATCAGGTGCGGCAGCGCGGTGGTGGGCAGCGCGAGGTCCTCGTGCCAGGGAATCTCCGCGCGGCCCACGTACACGCCAAGGCTGCTGGCGACGGCGAACCTCTCGATCTCCCACGCCCGGGCGGCGTCGAGCGCGTTGAGCAGACCCATCGTGTCCGTGCGGAAGTACCCGACCGGATCCCCTGCCGGGATGCTCCCCGCGAGGTGGACGATGTCGCTGACGTCGTGGCGATCGCCCAGGGCGAGGAACGCGTCCCGGTCGGTGACATCGAGGGACTCCACGGTGACGCGGCCGGCGAGGAACGACGGGACGTCGGTCCGGCGGTTCGCGGTGACGACGACGTCGTGTCCGAGGTCGACGAGCGCGCGTGCGGTGTGGGCACCGATCATTCCGAGCCCACCGGTGACGAGGATCGTCACAGCTGCCGACCGAGGTACGCGTGCACCGCGGACACCACGACCGATCCCTCTCCGACGGCGGAGGCGACGCGTTTGACGGAGCCGGCGCGAACGTCGCCGACGGCGAACAGCCCGTCGACGGAGGTGGCGAACGTCCCCCGGGTCGTCACGAACCCCTTGGGGTCGAGCTCGACGCCGGCATCGCGAAGCCATGCGGTCCGTGGCACGGCGCCGATCATCAGGAACAGTCCCCCGGCCTCCAGTCGGACGTCCTGCTGCCGGCCCTCGTCCCGCCACGTCAGCTCGGAGAGACGCTTCTCGCCCCTGGCCGACGTCAGGTGCGACCGGGGATGGACGGTGATCCGGTCGTGGTGGATGAGCCGTTGCGCGAGATAGCTCGACATGGTCTCGGCGAGCTCGTCACGGCGGATGAGGACGTGCACGTGGTCGACCTGCTGCGCGAGGAACAACGCAGCCTGCCCGGCCGAGTTGGCGCCTCCCACGACGACCACGTCCTGGCCGATGCACGCTCGCGCCTCGAGCTCGGTCGCGGCGTAGTACACGCCGCGGCTCTCGAACTCGGCGATGCCCGGGATCTCCAGTCGGCGGTATTGCACGCCGCTGGCGACGACCACGGCTCGGGCGACGACGTCGTCGCGGTCATCGAGCCGGACCTCGAACCCGTCCGAGCTGCGTGAGAACCCGGTCACCGACCGAGGCGAGGCGAATCGCGCCCCGAACTTGACCGCTTGCAGCATCGCCGACCGCGCCAGCTCGCCGCCGGCGATCCCGCGTGGGAAGCCGAGGTAGTTCTCGATCCGCGACGACGTGCCGGCCTGCCCTCCCACGGCGACACCCTCGGCGATGACGACATCGAGTCCCTCGGAGGCTCCGTAGACGGCGGCGGCCAGGCCGGCCGGCCCGGCGCCGACGACCAGGAGATCGCAACGCGCCTGACCGGGCAGTCCCGAGAGGTCGAGACCGACGGCCGCAGCCAGGTCGCGCGTCGTCGGTCGCGTCAGGATGCGTCCCCGTCCGGTGACGACGGCCGTCCCCTGCTCCGGGAGCGTGCACGTCGCGGCGACCTCGCTCCACGCGGACGGGTCCGAGCGCAGCACCGTCCGGTAGGGCATGTGATTGCGCTCGGCGAACTCCTGCAACCGGTGCATGTCACGGTCGTCGTCGCCCGCGAGGACCAGGCCTCCCTCTCCCAGACGGGTCAGCAGACGACGGCGGGCATCGAAGGCGGAGAGCAACACGTCGCTCAGCTCCGTGGACGTCGCGATGAGCCGGCTCAGGTCCGCCACGCGCACTCGCAGGAGCGTCGTGTCGGCCATGGCGACGCCGGCGAGGAAGGCCGGCTGTCCCATCAGCATGCCGAGCTCGCCGACGAAGTCGCCGGCCTCGACCACGAACCTGACCCGGCCACCTCTCCGGTCGACGAGACAGACTCCGCCGGCGAGGACGAGGTAGAGGTCGTAGGCGTCGCCTGCATCCCACAACGTCTCGCCGGGCGCGGGCCGGAGGACATCGCCGACCGACTCCAGCAGCCGCCGGCCCTCCTCATCGAACTCGGCCCAGGCCTGGATCTCGACCTGATCCGTGCGTCGAGACGAGTAGCGGGTCCGCTCGTCTGGCTTCGGGGTGGCGCCGGGCATGGGCTTCACGAGAAAACCCCGCCGTGGCGGGGCATCTCACGCAGCGCGCCCGAGAGGACTCGAACCTCTGACCTTCGGTTCCGTAGACCGACGCTCTATCCAACTGAGCTACGGGCGCTGGGGCACTGCGAGAGCGGAGTCTAGCCCCCGCGTCATTCGCGGCGGCGCCACAGCAGGGAGCAGACCACGGCGACCGCGACCGTGAACACCGCGACGGAGGCCAGGTCGCCCGCCAGGCGGCCCGGGACATCGCCCGCGTGCGTCGTGTCGAGCGCCCGCGCCGTGGGCACGACGGGCGGCAGGTCGAGGGGAAGCGTGACCAGCGCGCACGCCGACAGGCCGAGCACCGCGATCGCGCGGTTGCGGACGATGGGCTGCGAGAACAGCGCCGCGAGCGCCGTTCCGCCGACCGCGGAGGCGAGGTTCGCCAGCAGCACGAGCCCGATCTCGCCGAGGTGCGGCGGGCGCTCGAAGCGACCGGTGACGAGCGGGAGCGCGAGGACGAGCACCGACGTCAGCGCGGCGAGGGCGCCCGCCGCCAGGAGCCTGGCCAGCGCGAACCGCCGGCCCCCGACGGTCGCGATGAGCACCTGGCGGTCGGCGGCGCCCTGGGAGTTGAACAGCCCGAGGGCCAGCCAGCACTGCGCCGCGAAGAGGAACGCGGCGACGGTCCCGGCGGTCGAGAGCACCGGGTTGGGCGGCTGCGCGTAGAGCACGACGACGCCGGCGAGCAGGACGACGGTCGGCGCGACGAACCCGCGCGTGCGCAGGTGCTCGGACAGCAGGTAGCGCGCGGCGGCGATCACGGCCGGCGCGCCCGTATCCGGGCGGGGGTGTCGCCGCGGCCCTCGACGTAGGAGACGACGTGCCAGCCGCGCGCGAGCAGCGACGCCAGCTCGGCGTCGCCGTCCCGCGCCGCGACGGCCAGCTCGACGACATCGTCCTCCTCCCGCTCCCCCGTCGCGACGCGACCGTCCTCGATGCGCCACACGCCGTCCGCGACGGACGGCGCCGCGATGAGCGGCCGGTGGTCGCTGAACACGACCGTCCGCCCGGCCGCGGCCTGCTCGGCGATGAGCCCGCGCACGGCGTCCTGCGCCTCGCCGTCGAGGCCGGCGTAGGGCTCGTCGAGGACCGCGAGGCGCGGCTCGCCGAGCAGCGCCTGGACGAGCACGACCTTCTGCAGCGAGCCCTTCGAGAGCGCCTCGAGCCGTTCGGCCATCAGCGCGCCGAGCCCCAGGCGCTCGGTCAGCGCGCCCGTGCGGCGCTCGCCCTCCGCGCGGTCCAGCCCGCGCAGGCCGGCGTGCCGGCGCAGGTACGCGGAGACGGAGAACGGCGGCGGCGGCGCGAGCCGCTCGGGCCCGTAGCCGACCGTCACGCCGGCGGCGGCGACGCGCTCGCCGCGCGACGGCGCCGTCGCACCGGCGAGCAGGCGCAGGAGCGTCGACTTGCCCGACCCGTTCGACCCGCGCACCTCGACGATCCGCCCGGGCGTGAGCGCGACGTCGACGTCGCGCAGCACCCAGGGACCGCCCCAGCGGTACCGCTTGCCGGCACCGCGCAGGCCCACCACGGCGTCATCGACCATGGGACGAGGATGCCATCGGTGGAAAGCGGAGAGGGCGGGATTCGAACCCGCGAACGAGCTTGCCGCCCGTTACTCGCTTAGCAGGCGAGTGCCTTCAGCCTCTCGGCCACCTCTCCGGGAACGGCCCGGTCAGTGTAGAGCCGCCGCCTGTAGGGTCGCGCAGCCCGTCACATGCTCCCCTGGTCCGCGCACATCTCGATGCTCTACGCAGAGCATCCGTACCCCGAACGCCTCGGCCTCGCACGCGGCGCCGGTTTCGGCTGGGTCGAGTCGCACTGGCCCACCACGGCCGAGGACCGCGACGCGCTCGCGTCGGCCACGCCGGAGCACGGCCTGCGCGTGGCGCTCGTCAACACCGACGGCGGGGACATGGCCGCCGGGGAGCGCGGGCAGCTGTGCGATCCCGCGCTCGAGGACCTCGCACGGGCGAGGTTCCTGGCGGGCGTCGACCTGGCCGAGCGCGTCGGCGCGCGCAGCCTGCACTCCCTCGTCGGCGTCGTGCCCGACGGTCTGCGGGAGCGCGTCGCGTGGGAGCAGGCGGAAGGGATGCTGCGCGAGCTCGTGCCCGAGGCGACGGGGCGCGGCGTCGCGGTGGTGATCGAGGCGCTGAACCCGCACGACGCGCCCGGCTACCTCACGCCCTCGCCCGAGACGGCGTGGCGCCTCGCCGAGCCCGTCGGCGCTCGTGTCCTGCTCGACTCGTACCACATGCTCCGCCTGGGTCGCGACCCCGCCGCCGAGGCGAGGGCGCTCGCCGGCGCGATCGGACACGTCCACGTCGCGGACGCGCCGGGGCGCCGCGCGCCGGGCACGGGCGAGCTCGACCTGCAGGGCTTCCTCGAGGCGGTCGAGGAGGCCGGCTACGACGGTCCCGTGGGGCTGGAGTACGACGCCGAGGGCGACACGCCCGGCTCGCTGCGCTTCCTCGGCTGACGGCTTCTGCTACCTGTGGGGCATGCTCGCGACCGCGTTGCCGGCCACCACGGTCGCCACGCTGCGCTGCCAGCGGACACTCGAGCCCCTGCAGCCGCGTGACGACGGCCTCTGGTCCCCCGCCGCAGACCTGCTCTACCCCCTCCGCGACGATCTCGTCTACATGGGCTACGACGCGCCCGAGGCCGACTGGATCGAGCAGACGATGGAGGAGGAGCGCGTCTGGCAGGCGACGACCGAGAACATCGACCAGGACATCGAGTTCCTGCGCATCAGCGCACCGGGGCTCGTCGACGTCATCAACCTCATCGGGCAGCTCGGCGCCGCGGCGCCGGGCGACCGGCTCATCGACGTCGGCAGCGGCTCGGGTTGGGGCAGCTGGCTCTTCGCCGAGGCGGGCTACGACCCGTGGATGGTCGACTTCGAGCCCAACTCCCTCTGGCTCGGTGGCCTGTACGAGCATCCCCGCATGGGTCCGGGCAAGCGGATCGTCGGCGACGCGACGCTGCTGCCGTTCGCCGACGCGACGTTCGGCGTGGCACTCGTCAAGGAGTTCGCGCACCACGTCGCCGACAAGGACCGGCTGTTCGCCGAGGTCAACCGCGTGCTGCGCCCCGGCGGCCTGGTCGTCCTCATCGAGCCGACCCACAGCCTCTGGATGACCGTGCAGCGCCTGCGCGGCGAGGACCCCGACGAGGGCCACAGCCAACACGAGCTCACGTGGCGCGAGACGTACGTCCGGGCGCTCGCTCGGAACGGCATGGGCACGTTCTGGCAGGGGCAGCTGTTCCACGGCGGCCCAGGGCGGATGCCGCTCACGCGCACGATCAAGCGCCGCTCCCGGGAGGACCTCCGCGCCGGCCGCCGCCGCCGCAGCGCGCTGGCCTGGGCGCACGAGCACGTCATCGGCGGAGGCAGCAGCATGGTCGCGCTGGCGCGCAAGGACCGCCACATCCACCGTCGCCCGATCCCGGAACTCCGGATCGTCGATCCCACGCTCCTGCGATCGGGGCAGGCCGATCGCGAGGCGTTCGCGCCGCTGCGCGAGATCCTCGCCGAGGCGGCCGAGGGCATCCGGCCCACGGGCTGAGGGGGATACTCCTCGCATGGACGGGCACGACCACGATCACGACCACTCCGAGCTGTCCGAGACGCAGATCCGCGTGCGCGCGCTGGAGAGCGTCCTCGTCGAGAAGGGCTACGTCGATCCCGCGGCGCTCGACGAGCTCGTCGAGACGTACGAGACGAGGGTCGGCCCGCACAACGGGGCGCGGGTGGTCGCGAAGTCCTGGGCCGATCCGGACTACCGCCGCTGGCTCTTCGAGGACAGCGGTGCGGCGATCGGGTCGCTCGGCTACACAGGACGACAGGGCGAGAACCTGCTCGCGGTGGAGAACACGCCGCAGATCCACAACATGGTCGTCTGCACGCTGTGCTCCTGCTACCCGTGGCCGGTGCTCGGGCTGCCACCGGTCTGGTACAAGGCGGCGCCGTACCGCTCGCGCGCCGTCGCCGACCCGCGCGGCGTGCTGCGCGACTTCGGCGTCGAGCTGCCCGAGGACACGGAGATCCGCGTGTGGGACTCGACCGCCGAGCTGCGCTATCTCGTCGTCCCGATGCGCCCGGAGGGCACCGACGGCTGGAGCGAGGAGGACCTCGCGGAGCTCGTGACGCGCGACGCGATGATCGGGACCGGTCTGGCGCGCACGCCGAGCGAGGCGACGCGGTGAACGGCGTCCACGACATGGGCGGCCAGCACGGCTTCGGGCCCGTGACGCCCGAGCCCGACGAGCCCGTCTTCCACGCCGACTGGGAGCGCCGGGCGTTCGCGCTGACGCTCGCGATGGGCGCGACCGGCACGTGGAACCTCGACGGCGCGCGCTTCGCGCGCGAGAGCCTCCCGCCGGTCACGTACCTCTCGAGCACGTACTACGAGATCTGGTTCGGGGCGCTCGAGCACCAGCTCGAGGAGCACGGCCTGGTCAGCGCCGAGGAGCGCGACGCCGGGCGGGCGCTGGAGCCGGCGACGCCCGTCGCGCGCACGCTCGCGGCCGAGGACGTGCCCGCGACCCTGGGCCGCGGCGGCCCGACGGTGCGCGAGGCCACGCGCCCGGCGCGCTTCGCGGTCGGCGACCGCGTGCGGGCCCGCAACGAGCATCCCGCGACCCACACGCGCCTGCCGCGCTACGTCCGCGGCCACGAGGGCACCGTCGCGCTCGTGCACGGGTGCCACATCTTCCCGGACACGCACGCCCACGGGCTCGGCGAGCAGCCGGAGTGGCTGTACACGGTGCGCTTCGACGCCCGCGAGCTCTGGGGACCCGCCGCCGACCCGACGGTGCGGGTCTCGACCGACGCGTTCGAGCCCTACCTCGAGCCGGTCGCGTGACGCAGCTCGCGCCAGGACAGCCGCAGGACGCCGACGGGCCGGTCTTCGCCGAGCCCTGGGAGGCGCAGGCGTTCTCGATCGTCGTGGCGCTGCACGAGCGCGGCGTGATCGAGTGGCCCGAGTGGACGGCGAGGCTCGCCGCGGAGATCGAGCGCGCCCAGGCCGCCGGCGATCCGGACACCGGAGAGACGTACTACCGCCACTGGCTCGCGGCGCTCGAGCGGCTCGTGAGCGAGAAGGGCCTGGCCGACGCCGACACCCTCACCCGCTACGCCGGCGCCTGGGAGCGCGCGGCAGACCGCACGCCGCACGGCACGCCGATCGAACTGCGCCCCGCCGACTTCGCCGCCTAGCATTCCCAACCCCGGAGGGGTGGCAGAGCGGTTGAATGCGGCGGTCTTGAAAACCGCTGGGCGGCAACCCCGTCCCGAGGGTTCGAATCCCTCCCCCTCCGCTGCGACCGTGGTTGCGTGCCCTACGGTGCCTGAATGGATCCGACCGCCTACCTCCGGCACGTCGGTCTCCCGGCGCAAGGGTGGACGCCGACGGTCGCAGCGCTCCAGCGCCTGCACCGCGCGCACGTCGACGCGATCCCCTTCACGAGCGTCACCACCGCGCTGGGGCGGGTCCCCGCGCTCGACCTCCCGACCCTCGAGCGGCGCATGGTCGCCGAGCGTCGCGGCGGGTACTGCCTGGAGCACGTGACGCTGTTCGCGGCCGTGCTCGAGGCGCTCGGCTTCGACCCCCAGGTGCGGCTGTGCCGCGTCGGGGACCCGGCCGAGGTCGACCCGGACCGCCCGCCCACGCACCTGACCGTGCTCGCCCACCCGGACGACGACCCGCAGCGCTGGATGGCGGACGTCGGCTTCGGCGTGGGGATCCTCGGACCCGTCCCGGTCCCGGCGTCGCAGGGCGAGGGCGAGCCCGTCCGGCACGGGAGCTGGGAGCACCGCGCCGACGTCCTCGACGAGGAGCGCATCCTCCTGCTGGAGCGCGACGGCGACGAGTGGCGGCCGCTGCACACGACGTTCGACCGCGACGTCGATGACGACGCCGTCGGGGAGGCCAACCGCTGGGTCGCGCTGCAGCCGGGATCGCCGTTCGCCGGACGGCTCGTCGCGATGCACACGACGGACGACCTGCGCGAGCGCCTCGTCGGCACTCGCCTGGAGCGCGCGCCGGCCGAGGGCGAGCCGACGACCGACGAGCTCACCCCGGCGGCTGCGGTGGATACGCTCGGGACGCACTTCGGCGTCGCGGTCGACGACCCGGACCGCGCCGCGCTGGAGCAGGTGCTCGAGGACGTGCTGAACCTCGGCCTGAACGGATGACGGACGAGATCCTCCGCCGCGTCGCGACGCAGCTCGCACGCGCCCCGACGTCGTCACCGACCGCCGACGAGCTGGCGCGGAGGCTCGCCGCACCGGTGGACGGGGTCCGCGAGGCCCTCGACGGCCTCGTCGCAGCGGGGATCGTCGAACGGCGCGGCCCGCGCCGCAACCGGTACCGCCTGAAGTCCGGCGTCGGCGCCTAGAGCAGGACCCAGAACACGACCACGGCGTACTGCAGGGCCGCCGCGATCACCACGAGCAGGTGGAAGACCTCGTGGTAGCCGAAGACGGCGGGGACCGGGTCCGGCCTGCGCGTCGCGTAGATGACCGCGCCGGTCGTGTAGAGCAGCCCGCCGAGCGCGACAAGGACGGTCGGGACCGCGCCGAGCGCCTCGGCGAGCGCCGGGAACGTCCACACCGCGAGCCACCCGAGCGCCACGTAGACGATGACGCCCAGCCAGTTCGGCGCGTCGATCCACAGCAGCTTCAGCGCCACCCCGCCCGCCGCGCCGCACCACACCGCGATGAGCAGCGTGCGGCCGACGCCGTCGTCGAACGCCAGGAGCGCGAACGGCGTGTAGGTCCCCGCGATGAGGACGAAGATCATCGAGTGGTCCAGCCGGCGCATCCAGCGCCGGACCTCGGGGCGCCAGCTCACGCGGTGGTACAGCGCGCTCGCGCCGAACAGCCCCGTGACGCTCGCCGCGTAGACCGCCGCGGCCACGCGCTCGCGCCCGCCGTCGGCGAACACGACGACCAGTACGCCGAGCACCACGGAGGCCACGCAGGCCCACTGGTGCAGCACCCCGCGCATGCGGGGCTTGAGGATCACGGGCGTCGCTACCGTTCCGGCCACGTACTCGACGGTACATCCCCCTTGACGGCGCGGGCGGCGGCAGGTGGGATTGCGCCAACACCCGACCGGCACGTCCATGACGATCATCCCGCACTTCGAACTGTCCTCCGAGAGCCTCGACGCCCGCACGCACGTGATCCACGTGAAGGGCGAGATCCACGTGTCCACGGCGAAGGAGTTCGCGCAGCGCCTCGACGAGGCGATCTCCCAGGACGCCACGGCGATCGTCCTCGACCTCACGGAGGTCGAGTTCATCGACTCGACAGGCCTGAGCGTCCTGCTCACCGGCCTGCGCAGCATCACGCTCCGCGGCGGGCGCCTCGCGCTCGCGATCTCCAACCCCACCGTCCTGCGCCTCTTCGAGATCACCCGCCTGGACTCGACGTTCGACATCGAGCCGACGCTGGGCGACGCCCTCAAGCGGGTCGCGACGCCCTAGCGGTGCTGGGCGGCGTCCGGCGACGCCTCCCAGAACTCGTCGATCTTCGTCGCGTCGGGGCGGCCGAGCTGCCGGGACACCGCCCACATCTCGACCGGCTCGTCGCCGAGGTTGCGGTGCGAGCGCGGGGTGCTCGGCGCGACGCGGACCACGGAGCCGGCGCGCACCTCGTGGATGTCGTCGCCCAGTCGCATCGTCAGCGTGCCGCGGGTGACGAGGTAGAGCTCCTCGATCTCCTCGTGGGTATGCCCCGTGCCCTGCTCGAAGTCCGAGTGCGGCGGGACGCGGATGAGCGTCACCCCGAGCTGCTCGCAGCCCAGCGCCGACGTGAGGCGGCGGAACTCGCCGGGCACGTCGGTGCCCGCGTAGTGATCCTCGACGTCATCGCCGTGGACGATCGCGTAGCCGGTCACGACGCGGCGTCCAGGACGGCGGGAGCTCCGAAGGGAACGAGCACCTCGGGCAGAGCGACCGAGCCGTCCTCGCGCTGGCCGTTCTCCAGCAGGGCGATGATCGTGCGCCCGACGGCGACCGCGGTGCCGTTCAGCGTGTGCAGGATCTCCGGCCGGCCGCCCTCGGGGCGCATCCGGATGTCGAGCCGCCGGGCCTGGAAGTCGGTCGTGTTGGAGCACGACGTCAGCTCGCGGTAGCGGCCCTGCCCGGGCAGCCATGCCTCGAGGTCGAACTTCTTCGCCGCGCTCGCGCCCAGGTCGTTCACCGCGATGTTCACGACGCGGTAGGGGATCCCGAGCGCCCCGAGGATCTCCTCCTCGATGCCCAGGATGCGCTCGTGCTCGGCGGCCGAGTCCTCCGGCGCCACGAAGCTGAACATCTCGACCTTGTCGAACTGGTGGACGCGGAACAGCCCGCGCGTGTCGCGCCCCGCGGCGCCCGCCTCGCGCCGGAAGCAGGGCGAGAACCCGGCGTAGCGCACCGGCAGGTCCGCGGCGTCGAGGATCTCCTCCGCGTGCAGCGAGGCGAGCGCGACCTCGCTCGTCCCGACGAGGTACAGGTCGTCGGCGGGCACGTGGTAGATCTGCTGCTCGGTGTCGGGCAGCATCCCGGTGCCGAACAGCGCCTGCTCGCGGACGAGCACGGGTGGGATGACGGGCTGGAACCCGTGGCGCCCGACGACCTCGAGCGCCCAGCGCACGAGCGCCAGCTCGAGCAGGACGAGCTCGCCGCGCAGGTACGCGAACCGCGAGCCGGACAGGCGCGCCCCGCGCTCCATGTCGATCCGCTCGCCGGCCAGCTCGAGGTGGTCGCGCGGCTCCGGCACCGGATCGACCGCCTCGCCGACCTCGCGGACGACGGTGTCCTCCTCCGCGGCGGTCGGCGTCGGTGAGGTTCGGGAGCGTGCGCAGGAGCTCCTGCAGCCGCTCGTCCGCGGCCGAGGCCCGGGACGTCAGATCCTTGACCTGCGCGGAGAAGCCCTTGAGGTGCTCGAGCTGTGCGGAGACGTCGCGCCCCTCGCGCTTGCCGGCGGCGACCTCCTCGGACGCCGCCTTCTGCTCGGAGCGCAGACCCTCGGCCGTGCTGATGGCGGAGCGGCGCTCGCCGTCGAGGGCGAGGACGTCGTCGATCGCGTCGGCCACGCCGGGACCGCGGCGTGCCAGCGCTGCCTTCACGCCGTCCGGATCCTCGCGGATGCGCCGGAGGTCCAGCACGGGAGCTAGCCGCCGGTGGCGGGCGGGGCGTCGCGCCCGGCGTACTTGGACAGGAAGTCCGCGACGTCCTCCGCGTCCTGCCCGGTGAGGATGTTCTCCGGCATGATCGCGCCGGAGAACCCGCCGTTGCGGATCGCGTAGAGCACGCCGTCCCGGTCCTCGCGGCGGTCGTTGAAGTTCGGCCCGTCCGTGGTCTCCTTGTCGCCCGCGTTCACGGAGCTGCCGTGCGCGCCGACGGCGTCCAGGCTGTGGCAGCCGGAGCAATGCTCGGAGAAGAGCTCCGCCCCGTTGGAGACGTTCTGGCTCTCGCCCTTGTCGAGCTTGATCTCCTCGGAGCCGCACCCGGCGGCGAGCAGCGCGGCGACCGCGAGCAGGGGGATGACGGCGCGACGGGCCATGAGGGCCGCAGACTATAGGTGATGCCTCCGGTGCAACTCCCCGCCCGGCGCGCCCTCATCGGCGCCCTCCTCGCGGCCGCGATCGTGCTCCCGACGGGGTGCTCCGACGACGACCCGGTGCGCGAGGACCAGCCCGTCGTCCGGGTCACGCTCGACGAGTACGCGATCACCCCGCAGGACGTCTCGGTGCCCTCCGGCAGGGTCGAGCTGGTCGCTCGCAACATCGGCCGGCTGACCCACAACCTCCAGATCGAGGTCCCGCCGACGGACCCCGACGCACAGACCGAGACGCTGGGCGAGACGCCGACCGCGCAGCCCGGGACGACCGTGAACGCGACGGTCGACCTGAAGCCCGGCACCTACCTCATGCGCTGCTCGCTGGCCAACCACGACGACCTGGGGATGACCGGGACGCTTGTCGTGCGAAAGCGTCGCTAGAGCGTCTCGATCGCGCGCACCGCGAGGAAGCACACGACGACCGCCGCCAGCGTCATGACGCCCATCTCGCGGCGGAGGATCGACACGACCACCGACCGCTGGCGCTCCTCCGGCAGCTGGCGCAGCGCGTCGGCGTCCTCCAGCTCGAGCCGCTCGAGCACCTGCTCGGTCGAGACGAGCCGCAGCTGCTCGGCGAAGAACCCCACCGCGACCGGCAGCAGCGCGTACAGCCAGTACAGCCCGTCGTCGGGATCGAACGACAGCACGGCGAGCACGCCGGCGACGATCGCCTGGCCGATGGCCACCGCCTGCGCGGCCCGGACGAGTACCCAGAACGCGCGCGACTGACGGACCTGCCACCAGGCCACGGCACCCACGAGGGCGGCCAGGCCGCTGACGACGGCCGTCGCCCATGCGGCGACGAGCGCAGCGCCGGTCACGCCAAGTGCCTGCGGGTACTAAGTATCAAGCCGTCACAAACGGTGCTACAACCTGCGGTCGAATGCTTCAGAGCTATCTGCCCGCTCTCGTCTTCGTGTTCCTCGGGGTCGCCATCGGCACCGTCTTCGCATTCCTCGGCCGCGTGCTGGGCCCGCGCCGGGAGATCGCCGCGAAGCGCGAGCCGTACGAGTGCGGCCTGCCGTCGGACGTGCAGTCTGGCTTCCGCTTCGGGATCAGCTTCTACCTGATCGCGATGCTCTTCATCCTGTTCGACATCGAGGTCATCTTCCTCTACCCCGTGGCCGTGCAGCTACGGGCGTTCGGGACCTTCGCACTCGTCGAGGTGTGTGTCTTCATCGCGCTGCTGACCGTGGCGTTCGTGTACGTCTGGCGGAGAGGAGCGCTCGAATGGAGGTAGTCCGCCGCGAGAAGGCCGGGAACCCGGCCGAGTTGCGTGTCAACCAGAAGCGCGCCCAGGATCTCCTGCGGGGCCCGGATCTGGAGCACGCCGCGCTCGAGAAGTACGTCACCGAGCGCGTCATGACCACGACGCTGGACCGCGCGCTGAACTGGGCCCGCGCCAACAGCATGTTCCCGGCCACGTTCGGCCTGGCGTGCTGCGCGATCGAGATGATGGCCATCGTCGCCAGCCGCGTGGACTCCGCGCGCATCGGCTCGGAGGCGTTCCGCGCCACGCCGCGCCAGGCCGACCTGATGATCATCTCGGGCCGCGTGTCGATCAAGATGGCCCCGATCGTCCGCCGCGTCTACGACCAGATGCTCGAGCCGAAGTGGGCCATCGCGATGGGCGCCTGCTCCTCCTCGATGGGCGTCTTCAACAACTACGCGATCGTCCCGGCCGACAAGTTCATGCCCGTCGACGTGCACGTGCCCGGCTGCCCGCCGCGCCCCGAGGCGCTCATGCACGGCATCTTCAAGCTGCGCCAGAAGATCATGAACGACCCCGCCGAGGGCTGGCGCGAGCGCTACGAGGCGATCGGGACCGAGGAGATCGTCCGCAAGGACGCCGACCTCGACGCGCAGCCCGACGTCGAGGACGGCGCCGGTGCCTGACGCCACGGGCCTGGAGCTCCTGGCCGCCGACCTCCGGACGACGAGCCCCGACGCGGTGCTCGACACGGAGTTCTTCCGCGACAAGGCCGCGCTGCACGTCGCGCCGGCCGCCATCGGGGACACGCTCGAGTTCCTGCGCGGGCGCGGCTTCGCGTTCCTCGCCTCCGTGCACGGCCTCGACTACTACCCCGAGGAGCCGCGCCTCGGCGTGCAGTACGAGATGCTCGACATGAGCTCGCTGGACCGCATCACCGTGAAGCTCCGCGTCCCGTCCGACGAGGCGGAGGTCCCGTCGGTCACGAACGAGTGGCCGACCGCCGACCATCAGGAGCGCGAGATCTTCGACATGTTCGGCGTCGTCTTCGACGGGCACCCCGATCTGCGCCGCATCCTCATGCCCGACGACTACGAGGGCCACCCGCAGCGCCGCGACTTCCCGGTGGGAGGAGAACCCGTGCTCTTCACGTACAACCAGGCCCAGGGAACCCAGTACACCGACTGATGGCCACGGAGATCCGCAACCTCGACCGGACCACGACGCTCGAGCCGACCGAGCGGATCGAGACCGACGACGGCGTCCTCGGGCCCGAGGAGGAGCTGCTCACCCTCAACATGGGCCCCCACCACCCCGCGACGCACGGGGTGCTGCGGCTCCTGACCACGCTCGAGGGCGAGGTCGTGCAGGACGTCAAGCCGATCGTCGGCTACGTCCACACGGGCATCGAGAAGACGGCCGAGGACAAGAGCTACTGGAAGGTCATCCCCGTCGTCGAGCGGATGGACTACCTCTCCTACTACTTCAACGCGATGGCGTACTGCGGCGCCGTGGAGACGCTGCTGGGGATCGAGGTCCCCAAGCGCGCCCAGTACCTGCGCGTCATCCACCTCGAGCTCAACCGCATCGCGAGCCACCTCATCTTCATCGCCACCGGCTGCCTGGACCTCGGCGCCGTGTCGATGTTCTGGTACGGCTGGCGCGAGCGCGACATGATCCTCGACCTGTTCGAGCAGACCTCGGGGCAGCGCATGCACACGCGCTACTTCCAGGTCGGCGGGGTCATGGAGGACGTGCCGAGCGGCTGGGAGGCCAACCTCCGCCGCTTCATCAAGACGATGCCGGAGCGCAACGGCCAGTACCGCGCGCTGCTGTCGAAGAACGAGATCGCGCTGAGCCGCCTCAAGGGCGTGTGCCCGCTCGAGGAGTCCGTCCTGCTCTCGTACGGCGTCACCGGCCCGCTGCTGCGCGCGTCGGGCAACCCGTGGGACCTGCGCAAGGCGATGCCGTACTCGTCCTACGACGACTTCCAGTTCAAGATCCCGGTCGGCACCCAGGGCGACAACTGGGACCGCTTCTCCGTGCGCCTCGCGGAGATCGACCAGTCCGTCCGGATCATCGAGCAGGCGCTCGACGGCCTCCCCGAGGGGCCGCACATGACCGAGGACCGCAAGGTGGCGCTGCCGCCGCGGCACGAGCTGGCGACGTCGATGGAGGCGTTGATCCATCATTTCAAGCTCGTGACCGAAGGGTTCCGCGTCCCGCCCGGCGAGGCCTACTACCCGATCGAGTCGCCGCGCGGCGAGCTCGGGTGCTTCGTGCGCTCCGACGGCTCCTCCAAGCCGGCGCGCGTGCACATGCGCGATCCCTCGTTCGTGAACCTGCAGGCGTTCGCCCCGATGGTCAAGGGCGCCTACATCGCCGACGTCATCGCGACCCTCGCGATGCTCGATCCCATCCTGGGCGGAATCGACCGCTAGAGCCATGAGCCTCGGCGACAAGGTCACCCGCTACGCGCACGGGTCGCGCGTCCCCGGCTGGGACGAGTCCGTCGACCCGGCCAAGGACCCCGCGCCCGTTCCCGATCCCGCGACCGTCGATGTCCCGGCGGACCTGCGGGCGGAGATCGAGGGCCACATGGCCAAGTACCCCGACCGCCGCTCGGCGACGATCCCAGCGCTCGCGGCCGCCCAGCGCGTGCACGGCTGGTGCTCGCCGCTGGCGATCTCGCAGGTCGCCGCGGTCATGCGGCTCACGCCCGGGTACATCGTCGCCGTCGCCACCTTCTACGACCAGCTCGACACGCGGCCCGTCGGCCGCCACCGCGTCTACGTCTGCACGAACATCTCGTGCTCGCTGCGCGGGGGCGACGAGCTGCTCGACGCGATCGAGCACGAGATGGCCGAGGACCCTGACGTCTACGTCCGCCACTTCGAGTGCCTCGGCGCCTGCGACATCGCGCCGATGGCGAGCATCGACGGCATCTACGTCGGGCCGATCGAGCTCGAGGAGGTGGCGGTCCTCGCGGAGCAGATCCGCAACGGCGAGGCCCCGCTGCCGGACAAGCAGATCCTGCGCCGGGCGAGCACGGACCCGACGGCCAACACCCGCGAGTTCCCCCGGCCCAACCCGCTCGCGCAGCGGGCCGTGCCGGACGCGTCCATCCCCGTCCGCCCGCCCGAGCAGGGCACCTACGGGGAGCAGATGCCGGGCGACCAGCCCGGTCCCTCCGCACCTCTCGAGGACCGATGAGCGAGCACATCCTCTTCCACGACATCGACGAGCCCGGGCTCAACACCCTCGAGGTGTACGAGCGCCGCGGTGGCTACGAGTCGCTGCGCAAGGCGATGGCGATGCAGCCGCAGCAGATCACCGACGAGCTGCTGGCCTCCAACGTCCGCGGCCGCGGCGGCGCGGGCTTCGCCATGGGCCGCAAGGTCTCGTTCATGCCGGCCGGGACGATGGACAAGTACCTCGTGTGCAACGCGGACGAGTCCGAGCCGGGCACGTTCAAGGACCGCGAGCTCATCACGAAGACGCCGCACACGCTCATCGAGGGCGTCATCATCGCCGCCTTCGCGGCCGGCGCGACCCGCTCGTTCATCTACATCCGCGGCGAGTACCAGCAGCAGGCCGACATCCTCGACGCCGCGCTGACCGAGGCCTACGAGGCGGGCTACCTCGGGCAGAACATCCTCGGCTCGGGCTTCGACCTCAGCCTCGTCGTGCACCGCGGCGCGGGCGCCTACATCTGCGGCGAGGAGACCGCGCTGCTCGACTCGCTCGAGGGCAAGCGCGGCAACCCGCGCCTGAAGCCGCCGTTCCCCGCGAACCAGGGCCTCTTCCAGGGCCCGACGCTCATCAACAACGTCGAGACGCTGATGACCGTCCCGCACATCCTGAAGATGGGCGGCGAGGAGTACGCGAAGATCGGCGTCGAGAACTCGACCGGCACGAAGCTCGTCTCCGTCTCCGGCCACGTCCGCAGGCCCGGCAACTACGAGATCGTGCTCGGCATGTCCTCGCGCGAGATCATCTTCGACCTCGCGGGCGGGCTCGAGGACGGCCGCGAGATCAAGCTGTGGTTCCCGGGCGGCTCGAGCTCGCCGGTCCTCACGAAGGACGACCTCGACCTCCCGTACGACTTCGACTCGATGGCGAAGGCCGGCTCGATGCTCGGCTCCGGCGCGATCATCGTCGTCGACGACTCGGTCTCCGTCGTGGACGTCGCGCTGAAGACCGCCTCCTTCTACGCGCACGAGTCCTGCGGCAAGTGCTCCCCCTGCCGCGAGGGCACGCGCTGGACCGTGACGATGCTGCAGCGCATCAAGGACGGTCTGGCCACCCCGATGGACCTCGACATCATGGCCTCGGTCCAGACGCGCATCATCGGCAACTGCCTCTGCGTCCTCGGCGACGCGATGGCGATGCCGGTCGGCTC
This sequence comes from uncultured Solirubrobacterales bacterium, assembly GCA_963757125.1. Taxonomy (GTDB): domain Bacteria; phylum Actinomycetota; class Thermoleophilia; order Solirubrobacterales; family Solirubrobacteraceae; genus CAVVSD01. The sequence goes on from CAVWQP010000004.1 coordinate 546,779, forward strand.
GATGGTCGCGAAGTTCCGCGGCGAGTTCGAGGCGTACATCGAGGCCGCGCGCAGCCGCAACCCCTACGGAGACGACGCGCCCGACGTCGAGCCCGCCCTGGTCCAGGGCGCAGCCGCCTAGCCACGCACGAATGCCCCGCCCGAACCCAGAGCTCATCACCTTCACGATCGACGGCCGCGAGGTGCAGGCCCCGGTCAACTCGATGCTGGTCGACGCCGCCAAGCACGGCGACGTCGAGATCCCGGTCTTCTGCTACGAGCCCAAGCTCGGCGCGCCCGTCGGCGCCTGCCGCATGTGCCTCGTGGAGGTCGAGGGCATCCCGAAGCTGCAGACCGGCTGCTCGACGCCGGTCAAGGACGGCATGGTCGTCCACACGCAGACCGACCGCGTGCGGGAGGCGCAGGAGGCCGTCGTCGAGTTCCTCCTCGTCAACCACCCGCTCGACTGCCCGGTCTGCGACAAGGGCGGCGAGTGCCCCCTGCAGGACATCTCCTTCGGCTGGGGCGGCGGCCGCTCGCGCTTCATCGAGCCCAAGCGCCACTTCCAGAAGCCGCTCGGCCTCTCGCCGCTCATCGCGATCGACCGCGAGCGCTGCATCCTCTGCTACCGCTGCGTGCGCTTCAGCCAGGAGATCTCCGAGGACTACCAGCTGGTCCTCCAGGAGCGCGGCGCCGACACGTACGTCGCGACGTTCGACGGGCACCCCTACGTCGCCCCGTTCAGCGGCAACATCATCGAGCTCTGCCCCGTCGGCGCGCTGACGTCGCAGCCGTACCGCTTCCGCGCGCGCCCGTGGGACATCGAGGGCTCGGGCTCGGTCTGCGCGCTCTGCCCTGGTCAGTGCAACGTCGAGCTCACGGTCCGCGACGAGCGCGTCCTGCGCGTCCTCTCCCGCGACCACGACGAGGTCGACGACGGGTGGCTCTGCGACCGCGGACGCTTCGCGTACCAATCCATCCACGTCGACGAGCGCATCACCCAGCCGATGCTGCGCGACGGCGGCGAGCTGGCACCGGTGAGCTGGGAGCGCGCGCTCGAGGCCGCCGCGGGCGCCCTGGCCCGCATGCACGGCCGCGTCGGCGCGCTGGCGGGCGACGGCACGACGAACGAGGAGGGCTTCCTCCTCCAGCGCCTCATGCGCGAGGGCGTCGACTCGCCGCACCTGGACTCCCGCGCCTCGGGCCGCCTCCCGGCGGGCCTGCAGGCCGCGCTCGGCAGCCCGTCGGTGCAGGCGACGATCCCCGACATCGAGTTCGCGCACGCCGTCCTCGTCCTCGACTGCGAGCCGGTCGACGACATGCCGATCGTCGACCTGCGGATCCGCAAGGGCGTCCGGCGCAACGGCGTCAAGCTGGCCGTGGCGTCCAGCCGTCCCTCGTCGCTGGACCCGAACGCGGGTGCCATCGCCCGCTTCGCGCCGGGCGCCGGCGAGGCGTTCGTCGCCGCCCTCAGCGCCGCGCTGGGCGGCGGGGGCGTGCTCGACGAGCTCGCGCAGGCCGCCGGCTCGACCGCCCACGAGGTCGGCGCGGTCGCCGACCTGCTGCGCGACGCCGGCGAGGACATCGTCATCGTCTGGGGCGAGCGCCTGACGCACGGCGCGCGCGGCGCGCACGCCGCCCGCGCGCTGCTGAACGTCGCCGGGCGCATCGTGCCGCGCGACCACGCCGGCGCCGGCCTGCTCGAGGTCCCCTCGACGTCGAACGGGCGCGGGATGCGCGAGGTCGGCTTCCTCCCCACCGCCGGCCCCGGGCTCACCGCCACGGCCGAGGGGCACGACACGGCGGGCATCGCCGCGGCGGCCGCCTCTGGCGAGCTCACCGCCCTGTACCTCCTGCACGTCGATCCGCTGCGCTCGCTGCCGGGCCGCGCGCTCTGGGAGGAGGCGCTGGAGAAGGCGACGACCGTCATCGCCCACGCGTCGTTCCTCACCGAGGGCATCCGCGACCACGCGACCGTCGTCTTCCCCGCGGAGGCCTACGCGGAGAAGGAGGGGACGCTCACGCACCCCGACGGGCGCCTGCAGCGGCTGCGCTCCGCGATCGCCCACCCCGGCGACGTGCGAGCCGAGTGGCAGGTCATCGCCGACCTCGCCGCCCGTGTCGGCGTCGACGCCCGGACGCTGACCGGCGGCATGGCGTTCACCCAGCTCGCGGCCGAGGTCCCCTTCTACGCCGGCATCACGCTCGACGAGATCGGCGGGCGCGGCGTCCGCTGGCCCGAGCGCAACGCTGCGCTGTGGCCGCAGGGCGACAGCGGGCCGTTCGGCCTGGAGATGCCGCCCTACGCGCCGACGCCGAACGGGAGCCTGCGGCTCGGGACGTACCGCTCGATCTGGGCCGCGCCCGAGGTCGACGTCGCCCCGGCGCTCAAGTTCCTCGCCGCACGTCAGATCGTCGAGCTCAACCCCGCCGACGCCGCGCGCCTGGGCGTGGACCACGGCGACCGCGTCGCCGCGGGCGCCGACGGCCGCCGCGTCATCGGCAAGGTCCACCTGCGCTCCGACGCGCCCGCGGGCACGGCCTTCCTGCAGACCGGCACCCGCGAGGACTCGGCAGCCGGGCTGCCCGCGGGCGGGCTCGTGGAGATCACGCGCGCATGACCGTCCTGGCCGACATCAACTACGTCGAGCCGTGGTGGATGCAGATCCTGAAGTCGCTGGTGATCTTCCTGGTGATCTTCAACTTCGTGCCGGTCGTGCTCATGGCCGACCGCAAGGTGCTCGGCCGCTTCCAGCAGCGCTACGGGCCGAACCGCGTCGGCCCGTTCGGCGCGCTGCAGCCGATCGCCGACATCCTGAAGCTCCTCGGCAAGGAGGACTTCCGGACCTGGAACTCGGTGGCGTTCCTGCACCGCATCGCCCCGATCCTCTCGGTCATCGCGGCCGCCGGCGTCGTCGCCGTCGTCCCGTTCGGCCCCACGACGGACATCTTCGGCACCGAGACCGGCCTGTACGGCATGGACGTGTCGATCGGGCCGCTGTGGGTCTTCGCACTGAGCGCGGTCGCGTTCTACGGCCTCATGCTCGGCGGCTGGGCGAGCGGCTCGAAGTACTCCTTCCTCGGCTCGATGCGCGCGGCGGCGCAGCTCATCTCCTACGAGGTGGCGCAGGGCCTCTCGCTCGTCGGCGTGATCATGACCGCGGGCACGCTGTCGCTCGTCGGCATCGTCGAGGGCCAGGCGGGCATGTGGTACGTCATCCCGCAGTTCGTCGGCTTCATCATCTTCCTGGTCGCGACGCTGGCCGAGACCAACCGCCCGCCGTTCGACCTCGCGGAGGCGGACGCAGAGCTGGTGCAGGGCTACATGACCGAGTACGGCGGCTCGAAGTTCGGCGCGTACTACATGGCCGAGTACCTGAACATGATCGTCGCGTCGCTGCTGATCGTGACGTTCTTCCTCGGCGGCTGGTGGCTGCCGTTCGGCATCCATCCCCCGACGTGGGTCTATCCCATCGTCGTGCTGGGGAAGATGCTCATCTTCGTCTACCTGTTCATCTGGGTCCGGGCGACGCTGCCGCGGCCGCGCTACGACCAGCTCATGTCACTGGGCTGGAAGGTGCTGCTGCCGCTGGCGACGCTCAACGCCCTCGTGACGGCGATCATCGTGGTGGTGACTGACTGATGGCTTGGGATCCCGGCGACGACGTCATCGAGGTGGTGCGCGGCCCCGAGGCCGGCGGCCCCGGTGGCTTCTACCGCGCGTTCGGCGAGACGCTGCGCGGGCTGAAGACGACCTTCGCGCGCCAGTTCGAGGACGTCCCGACGCACCAGTACCCCGAGGACAAGGTCCCGGTGTACCCCCGCTTCCGGGGGCGCCACCGGCTGCACCGCTTCGAGGACACCGGGCTGGAGAAGTGCGTCGGCTGCTCGCTGTGCGCGGCCGCCTGCCCGGCCGACTGCATCCGGGTCGTGGCGGCGGAGAACACCGAGACCGAGCGCGTCAGCGCCGGCGAGCGCTACGCCGCGGTGTACGAGATCAACCTCTCGCGCTGCATCTTCTGCGGATACTGCGAGGTCGCGTGCCCGTTCGACGCGATCACGATGGGCCACGACTACGAGATGTCCGACTACCACCGCTCCGATCTCATCTTCACGAAGGAGATGCTGCTGGCGGAGCCGTTGGAGCGGACGCCGCTGCGGACGGAGGGCGAGTAGCCTCTCGCGCCGCACGATGGACGCCGTTCTGTTCTTCATCGCCGCCATCGGCGCCATTGCAGGCGCGGTGGGCGTCGTCACCCTGAGAAACCCGTTCTACAGCGTGCTCGCGCTCGTGAGCCACCTGTTCGCGCTGGCGGTGCTCTTCCTGCTGCTCATGGCGCAGTTCGTCGCCGCGGCGCAGATCGTCGTGTACGCCGGCGCGGTGATGGTGCTCTACGTCTTCGTCGTCGCCTACATCGGCGACCAGGACGAGCCCGTCCGGCCGGAGGACGGCGGCGGGCTGAAGTGGGTCGCGATCGTCGCAGGCGGCTGCCTCTTCGTCGTGCTCATCCTCTCGCTGCTGGGCACCGGGCTGTCGGGCGTCGACAGCGAGGGCGCCGACCTCGGCGCCGGCTTCGGCCAGCCCGGCGAGATCGGCAAGCTGCTGCTGACGAAGTTCCTGCTGCCGTTCGAGGTCGCGTCCTTCCTGCTGCTCGTCGCCGCCGTCGGCGCCGTCGTCCTCGCCCGCCGCCGCGGTGGGCTCGAGGGCGCGACGGGCGGGCAGATCACCGTCGCCGACCTGTTCCGCGTGCCCCCGGGCACCGGCTCGATGCGCGAGGGCCTCGGCCGGCCGACCGGCACGAACCCGGGCGCAGGCGACACGCCCGAAGCCCTGCCGAGCGGAGAACGCCAGTGAACATCGGCTGGTATCTCGCCGTGTCGGCGATCGTGTTCTGCATCGGCGCCGGCGGGGTGCTCACCCGCCGCAACCCGCTGGTCATCCTGCTCTGCCTGGAGCTGATGCTCAACGCGGCGAACCTCGCGCTCATCGCCTTCAGCCGCATGCACGGCAACGGGGACGGCCAGATCTTCGCGATCATCGTCATGGTCGTCGCCGCCTGCGAGGTCACCGTCGGCCTCGGCGTCATCGTCGCCATGTACCGGCGGCGCCTGCCCATCGACGTCGACGAGCTGCGGACGCTCCAGGGATGACGCACGGTCAAGACCTTCGCGTGGATCTGCCTGCTCGCGCCGCTGGCCGGGTCGATCCTCAACGCCCTCCTCTTCCGCGTCACCCGCGGGCGCATGCCTGGCTACATCGCCACGGGCTTCATGGTCGTGTCGTTCGCGGCGGCGGTGGTCACGCTCATCTCGCTGCAGGGCCTCAACGGCGAGGACCGCCAGGTCCAGACGGTCGCGTGGGACCTCGCGAACACCGTCGGCGTCGACGCCCAGATCAGCCTGCTGATCGACCCGCTGGCGATCTTCATGATGCTCGTGGTGAGCGGCGTCTCGACGCTCATCCACCTGTACGCCGTGTCGTACATGGGGTCGGACCGCGGCTACACGCGGTTCTTCAGCTACCTCAACTTCTTCGTCTTCTCGATGCTGCTGCTGGTCATGGCCGGCAACTTCGTCCTGCTCATCATCGGGTGGGCGTTCGTCGGCGCGGCCTCCTACCTGCTCATCTCCTTCTGGTTCCGCCGCGAGACGGCGACGCGCGCCGGCATCAAGGCGTTCGTCATCAACGTGCTCGGCGACGTCGGCCTCGTGCTCGGGACGTTCTTCATCTTCCGCAGCACGGGGACGCTGAACTTCCTCGACGTCTTCGCCCAGGCGCCCGACGTCTTCGGCCACAACGACGGCGACCTCATCGGCGGCCTGCTCCTGCTGCTCGTCGGCGCGTTCGCGAAGTCCGCCCAGGTGCCGCTGCATACGTGGCTCCCGGACGCCATGGAGGGCCCGACCCCGGTCTCCGCCCTGATCCACGCGGCGACGATGGTCACCGCGGGCGTCTACCTCATCGCGCGCATGTGGCCGCTGTTCGAGATCACACCCGCGGCCGCCGCGGTGGGCGCCGGGATCGGTGCGCTGACGATGTTCATCGCCGCGACGATCGCCCTCACGCAGACCGATCTGAAACGCGTCATCGCCTACTCGACGATGTCCCAGATCGGCTACATGATCATGGCCGTGTCGTCCGGCGCCTACGTCGCCGGGCTGTTCCACCTCATGACGCACGCCTTCTTCAAGGCGCTGCTGTTCATGGCCGCAGGCTCGGTGATCTCCGCGATGGCGGGCGTCCAGAACCTGGACAAGATGGGCGGCTTCCGCAAGTCGATGCCGTTCACGTTCGGGTGCTTCATCGTCGGCGGCCTCGCGCTCTCCGGCGTGCCACCGTTCTCCGGCTTCTTCTCCAAGGACGAGATCCTCGCCGCCGTCGGCTCCGAGGGCGGCTGGCACGTCATCCTCGCCGTCCTCGGCTACATCGTCGCGTTCATGACCGCCGTCTACACGTTCCGGATGATCTTCCGGGCGTTCCTGGGCGAGGCGGTCCCGGAGGCGCGCGAGCTCGAGGAGGGCCACCTCCACCACGTCGACGTGCACACGAACCCCGTGTCCGGCGAGGTCGAGGACACCGACGTCGGCTTCCCGGGCCCCGACCACCACATCGCCGAGCGCGAGCCCTCGATGAAGGTCGCCATGACCGGCCTCGCGATCCTCACGATCATCGGCGGCTTCATCCAGATCCCGTGGGTGGACCACGTCCTCGAGACGTTCCTCGAGCCGACGTTCGCGGGCTCGGTCTACTTCGAGACGGTGCACCCGTCCAACGAGCTGACCGCCTTCGGCCTGACCATCGGCTCGATCATCGCCATCACGGGCATCGGGGTCGCCTACTTCATCTGGGTCATGCACCCGGGCACCTCGGAGCGCATCCGCCTGCGGGTGAAGCCGCTGTACACGTTCTCGTTCAACAAGTGGTACTTCGACGAGGCGATCGACTTCCTGATCGTCCGCCCGTCGAAGCGCGCCGGCGGCATCGCGGGGTCGGTCATCGAGCGCGGGTTCATCGACAAGGGCATCACGGGCGGCGCCAGCGGCGCCGTGCGCGCCGGGTCCGCCGCGGTGCGCGCGGCCCAGACCGGCTTCCTGCGCTACTACGCCGCGCTCGTCGTCGTCGGCATGGTCGCGGTCACCGCCTACTTCCTCATCCAGACGTGACCGTCTACCTGTCGATCCTCATCTTCCTGCCGCTCGCGGCCGCGGTCGTCGGCCTCCTGCTGCCGACGGCGCTCGTGCGCGCCGCGGCGATCGCGGGCACGGTCCTCGCGCTCATCTACGCGGTCATCGCGCTGGCCGACTTCGACAGCGCGACGAGCGGCCTGCAGTTCGTCACGAACGACCGCTGGATCCCCTCGCTCGGGATCCGCTGGAAGCTCGGCATCGACGGCCTGAACCTCTTCCTCGTCCTCCTGACCACCGTCCTGTGGACGGCGAGCACGATCTGGGCGTCGCTGCGCGAGTGGGAGCGGCCCAAGCTCTTCTTCTTCCACCTGGCGCTCGCCGAGACCGCCGTGCTCGGCGCGCTGCTCGCCCAGGACCTCGCGCTCTTCGTCATCTTCTTCGACCTCATGCTGGTCCCGTTCTTCTTCCTGACGGGCCAGTGGGGCAGCGGCGACAGGGTGCGGGCGACGATCAAGCTCGTGATCTACACCCTCGTCGGCTCGCTGCTCATGCTGAGCGCGGCCGTCGCGACGGGCGTGCTGTCGGCGACCGGCGACCAGTCGGTGACGTTCGAGATCAGCGCGCTCGCGCAGCGGACGCTGCCGGCGGGCACGCAGGACTGGATCTTCCTGTTCTTCGCGGCCGCGTTCCTCGTGAAGATGCCGGCGTTCCCGCTGCACGGCTGGATGCCGGACGGGTACTCCGCGATGCCGATGCCGGTCCTCGCCGTCTTCTCCGGCGTGCTGTCCAAGGTCGCCGCCTACGGGTTCCTGCGCATCTGCCTGCCGCTGTTCCCCGACGCGTCGGTGCACTACCAGGAGTTCATGCTCGTCCTCGCGCTCTTGTCGATCCTCTACGGATCGGTGATGGCGTTCTCGGCGACGAACGCCCGGCTCGTGCTCGGGTACTCGTCCGTCGCCCAGCTCGGGTTCATCGTGCTCGGGATCTTCGCGCTGCGAGACACGTCGACGCAGGGCGCGATCCTCCAGGCGGTCAACCACGGGCTCGTCGTCGTGCCCGCGTTCTTCGTGGTCGCGCTGCTCGCCGAGCGCGTCGGCTCGGAGGACCTGCGCGACATGGGCGGCCTGGCGCTGCGCGCGCCCGTCCTGGCGGCGCTCGCGCTCATCGTGACCTTCGGCGTCCTGGCGATGCCGGGGTCGTCGAACTTCATCGGCGAGTTCATGATCCTGCTCGGGGCGTTCCAGTCGAAGATCGTCTTCGCGTTCGTCGCCAGCACCGGCGTCGTGCTCGCCGCGGTCTACGCGCTGCGGCTGTTCATCACCGCGTTCCACAACAACCGGGGTGTCGAGCGGGTGGAATCGCGGGAGATCTCGCTGCGCGACAGCTTCGTGCTCGTCCCGCTCGTGCTCGTGCTCATCGCGCTGTCGCTGTACCCGCAGCTCGCGCTGCACCGCAGCGAGCGCTCCGCGACGGAGTCGGTGGCGGCCGCGCAGGCGATCCAGACCGGTGAGCCGGCCGCGTCGAGGGAGGCGCCGTGATCGAGACGCCGACCATCGACTGGGCGGGCCTCTCCCCGCTCGTCGCGCTGCTCGGGGGCGCGCTCCTCGTCCTCGTCGTCGGCCTCGGCCGCCCGCGCTGGGTGCGCGAGGGCGTCGTGCCGTTCGTCGCGATCGCGAGCTTCGGGGCCGCGATCGGCCTGTCGATCTGGCAGTGGGGCGAGCGCAAGGACCTCATGGAGGGCGCGCTGCGCCTCGACGAGCTGACGCTCGTGCTCACGATGATCTTCTGCGTCGCGGGCATCGCGGCGACGCTGCTGGCCTGGCGCCACATCGCGCCGCGCGAGGCGGCCCACGGCGAGTTCTACTGCCTGCTGCTGAGCGCGACGGCGGGCATGTTCGTGCTCGTCGCGGCGACGAACCTCGTGACGCTCTTCCTCGGCCTCGAGCTGCTGTCGATCCCGCTGTACGTCCTGTGCGCGACCGAGACGCGCCGCGAGGGCTCGCTGGAAGCGGGGCTGAAGTACCTCATCGTCGGCTCGGTCGGCTCGGCGACGCTGCTGTTCGGGCTCGCGTTCATCTACGGCGCGACCGGCTCCACCGACTTCAGCGGCATCGCCCAGGCGATCAACGAGTCGGTGTCCGACGACTCGCTGCTGCTGGGCGGCATCGCGCTCGCGATGGTCGGCCTCGCCTTCAAGGCGTCCGTCGCGCCGTTCCACCAGTGGACGCCCGACGTCTACCAGGGCGCCCCGACGCCGGTGACGGCGTTCATGGCGGTGGCGACGAAGGCCGCGGCGCTCGGCGTGACGATCCGCCTCTTCGACGTCGCGCTCATCGGCGCCAGCGACATCTGGCAGCCGGTGCTCGGGTTCCTCGCGGCGGTGACGATCATCGTCGGCAACGTGGGCGCGCTCGGTCAGACGTCGCTGAAGCGGATGCTCGCGTACTCGTCCGTCGCGCAGGCGGGCTACCTGCTGGCCGGCGTCGTGGTGGCGACCCAGCTGGGCGTGCAGGCGACGGTCTTCTACCTCGCCGTCTACCTGATGATGAACCTGTCGGCCTTCGCGGTGATCATCATCCGCGAGCGCGAGACGCCCCTGGGCGACTCGATCGACGCGGTCGCCGGCCTGGGCAGCTCGCGACCGCTGCTCGCGTGGCCGCTGACGATCTCGATGCTCGCGCTCGCGGGCTTCCCGGCCACGGGCGGCTTCATCGGCAAGTTCTTCCTCATCGACGCGTCGGTCGACGGCGGCTACATCTGGCTCGGCGTGTTCATCGTCATCGGCTCGATGATCTCCCTCGGCTACTACCTGCGCGTCGTCGCGGCCGTCTGGATGCGGCCGGCGCCGCAGCAGGCGACGACCCCGACGGCGGGCGGCTCCCCGCCCGTGCTGGCCGGGGGCGCGCCGGAGGCCGACCGCGCGCCCGTCGAGCTGCTGTTCGTCGCCGTGGGCTTCGCGGTGCTGACGCTCGCCGCGGGCATCGTGCCGCAGCCGCTGTTCGACCTGGTCCGCGATGCGGGCCAGTCGCTCCCCGGCCTGTTCTAGCGGCTCGTCAGCCCCAGACGAACGGCGGGTAGCGCTTCGTCAGGAAGTACGCGTACGCGTTGCCGCGGAAGTTCCACCGCAGGCCCGGCACCATGAGCTCGAAGAGGCCGCGCGGGATCTCCTTGGTGAACAGGATCGTGAAGAACGCGATGAACGTGAGCAGCCCGGTCAGCGCGTAGAGGATCCCGGCGATCCACAGGTACGGGATGGCCAGCAGCCACTGCACGAGGGGCCGCCACCGGTCGACGTGCTCGGGGTACGGGACCGTCAGCCGCACGGGGTAGCTCGGGTCGTCGTTCAGCGAGAACGGCGGATATGCGTCGGTCATGAGGTGGAAGTACGCGGACACGCGGTAGCCCCACCGGAACGTCCCGACCATGTACTCGAACGCGCCGAGGGGCCAGCGGCCGGTGAAGAGGACGGCGAAGAACCCGAAGATCGCCACGAGGACCGCGCCGATGCCGACGAAGAAGAGCGCGATCACGTGCGGGATGAGCAGCAGCCACTTCACGAGCGGCAGGAAGCGGTTGAGCTCCCCCGGGTAGGCGAACTCCAGGCGCGCCGGGTACAGCGGCGACGGCGGGCCCGACGGGTCGGGGACCGCGAGCGCGCTCGACGCGCTCGCGGCGACGTGCGGCGGGTCGGCGGGGGGCCGCGGTGCTTCTGGCTGCTCGGGAGTGTCCACGTGCCAACCGTAGTCCGTCCGGCGGGGGACCGTGCCGGTGGGGGCTACAGCAGCGGTCTGAGCTCCGCGGCCACCTGCGACGCGCGGAACTCGACGACCTCGCACGTCGCCACGCCTCCCGCGACGAACGGATCGGTCGCCGCGAGCGCCTCGATCTCCGCACGGTCGTCCCCGCGCGCGAGGATGACGCCGCCGGTGCGCGGTATCCGGCGCCCGGACACGAGGAAGCGCCCCGCGTCGTACTGCTCGTTCAGCCATGCCATGTGCTTGCGCATGAGTGCGTCGACCTCGTCGAGCGGCCGGGTGTACGTCAGCAGGAGCACGAACACGCGCGCGACCGTATCGCGCGGGCGTGTTGCGGGTACCGCCAGGAGCATGGAGACCGAAGAGGACCCCCGCGACACCGACGTCGCCGAAGGCGGCTACCCCGAGGAGCAGCACCCGGGCGCAGAGCCGTCCGGCGGCAGCCGCAAGCGCGAGGAGCGCGAGGGCGACGCCCCGGACACGAGCTCGCCCGAGGAGAGCGACCCGGGCACGGCGACCGGCAACCCGGGGGCGGCCGGCGGCGACTGAGCCGCGTCCGTCACGCCGACCGGCGCGCTACGGTGGCGACCCCGATGGACCTCCCCGCCGAGACCTTCACCGCGGCAGAGGAGGCGAGGCTCGCCCCGCACGTCACGAGCCTGCACGCCCCCGTCTTCGCGCTCGTCAACCTCCCCGAGACCGTCAAGGGAGCGCTGTTCGCGCGGTACTCGCGCCACCAGGGCACGCTGCGCAGGCTGTTCCTCGACGAGTTCGCCGAGTCGCTTCCGGCCCTGCCTCCCTTCGAGGGTGACGAGGGCGAGCGCGCCGCGAAGCTCTACGACACGATCTTCCTCGGCTACGGCGACGACTCGGTCGCGCAGCTGGGCGCCGCGCACGTCGCGTGCGAGTGGGTCTCCAACGTCCTGACGAAGATCCTCCAGCGGCCGCGGATCGGCGTCGCGTACCTCGAGCAGTCCACCCGCTACATCGCCTACGACGCGCCGATGAGCCCGGAGGGCGCGTACCGCTACTTCCGCGACCCCGAGCTCGGGCCGGACTACGAGCGCGCGATGGACGGCCTCTTCGACACCTACGCGGACGCGCTCCCCCGCGTGCAGGCGTGGGCGGCCGAGCAGTGGCCGGCGGCGCCCGGCGAGTCACCGTCCGCGCACGCCCGCGCCGTGCGCGCGAAGGCGCTGGACCTCCTGCGCGGGCTGCTGCCCGCCGCGTCGCTCTCGCACATGGGGATGCTCGCCACCGGCCAGGCGTACGAGTCGCTCATCCTGCATCTCATGGCGCACCCGCTGCCCGAGGCGCGGCGGTGCGGGCGGCTCATGCTCGAGGCCGTCCAGGCGGTCATGCCGTCGTTCGTGACCCGCGTCGAGCGACCCGACCGCGGCGGCGAGTGGATCAGCTACCTGCAGGGGCGCGAGAGCGCAGCGCGGTCCTGGGTCGCGCGCCTCGGCCTCGACCGCGACGACGACGAGACCGACGGCGCGTCGGTGCGGCTCGTGCACGTCGACGGCGACGAGGACGACCTGCTCGCCTCGCTGCTGTTCGAGACGTCCCACGCGGGCGACGACGCCGTTCGCGCGGCGGTCTCGGCGCTCGGCGACGAGGCGAAGGGCGCCCTGCTGGCCGACCTCGTGGGCGAGCGGGCCAACCGCCGCCACCGCCCGGGACGCGGCTTCGAGGCGCTGCGCTACCGGTTCGAGATCGTGGCCGACTACGGCGCGTTCCGCGACCTGCAGCGCCACCGCATGCTGACCGTGCAGTGGCAGTCGCTCACGCCGGACCTCGGCGCCGAGGTGCCGGAGGAGCTCGACGCCGTCGGGCTCGGGGACGCGTACCGCGGCGGGCTGGATCGCTCGGCCGCGGCGTACGAGGAGCTGCGCGGCCGTGGGCTGGAGCACGCCGCGCCCTACGCGCTGTGCCTCGGGCTACCGCATCCGGTTCGTGCTCGACCTCAATGCGCGCGAGGCGATGCAGCTCATCGAGCTGCGCTCCGGCCGCGAGGGGCACCCGAGCTACCGCGCGGTCGCGCACGCGATGCACGAGCACATCGCCCGGGTGCACCCTGCCGTCGCCGCGGCGATGCGGCACGTGGACCGCACCGCCGAGCCGCGCCTGGAGCGGATGCTCGGCGAGCTGCGCACCCAGGCGAAGCTCGACGCCCACGCCTGAGCGGTCCGTCATCTCCGGCCGGCTCATGCCGGCGCTCTTCGTCCTGCTGTGGAGCTCCGGCTTCACGTTCGTCGCGCTCGGGCTCCCGCACTCCGAGCCGATCACGTTCCTCGCGCTGCGCTACGTCATCGTCGTGGCGGTCCTCGCCGTCGCCTTCGCGGTCGTCCGCCCGCCGCTGCCACGAGGCCGCGCCTGGCTGGATCTCGCGATCGTCGGGTTCCTGCTGCAGGCGGTCTACTTCGGCCTCTTCTACCTCGCGATCGACCGCGTCGCTCCGGCGACGGTCGCGCTCATCGTCTGCCTGCAGCCCGTGCTCGTGGCGCTCCTCGCGCCCGTGCTGGTCGGCGAGCACGTCCCGCTCGCACGGTGGGCGGGTCTCGGACTGGGGCTCGTCGGCGCCGCCATCGTCATCCTCGCGCGCTCCGGCGAGGGCGGCACGGACGTCCTCGGGGTCGTGCTGGCGTTCGGCGGCCTGCTGGCGATCACGCTGGCGTCGCTGTACGAGAACCGCTTCGGCACCGAGCAGCACCCGATCAGCGCCAACCTCGTGCAGTTCAGCGTCGCGCTCGTCGCCACCGCGATCCCCGCCGCGCTGTTCGAGGACCTGCACGTCGAGTGGACGGGCGACCTGTACATCTCGCTCGCCTACCTCGTGTTCTTCAACTCGCTGCTGGCGATCACGCTCCTGCTGACGATGATGCGCCGCGGGACGGCGTCGCAGGTCTCGGCGCTGTTCTTCCTCGTGCCGCCGCTCGCGGCGCTCATCGCGTGGATCGTCCTCGGCGAGTCGCTGCCGGTCCTCGCCTGGCTCGGGATGGTGCTCGCCGCCGTCGGGGTCGCGGTCGCGACCCGGCAGTAGCTCAGCTCCTGCCGCTCCATGCATCAGCAGGACTGATCGCTGGCTGCGCGTTCTCGTCTTTGACTTCACGATGGCCGTGCGCAATCGTCAGACCATGGAGCTACGCCACCTACGAACGCTGGAGGCGATAGCCCGTCACGGCAGCTTCACCCGTGCCGCGGAGGAGCTGCACCTCGCGCAGTCCGCGCTCTCCCAGCAGATCCGCCGGCTCGAGGGCGAGCTCGGCATCCAGGTCCTGCGCCGGACGAGCCGCCGCGTCGACGTGACCCCCGAGGGATCGGTCGTCCTCGCCTACGCGCGCCGCGTGCTCACCGAGGTCGACGGCCTGCAGGCCGAGCTCGAGGAGCTCACCGGCGTCGTCCGCGGGCGCGTCGCCATCGGCGCGATGTGGCCGACCGGCAACTACGACCTCGCGGGCACGCTGGCCACGTTCCACCAGCGCCATCCCGGCGTCGAGATCCACATGGTCGAGGAGACCGCCGACCGCCTGCTGGAGATGCTGCGCGCCGACGAGCTGGACTGCGCGTTCGCCTCCGTCGATCCGGACCGGCTCGGCGACGAGTTCGCGGCGACGATGCTCTTCGAGGAGCAGATCGTCGTGGCGTTCGCGCCCGGCCATCCGTTCTCCGAGCTCGAGCACGTCACCTTCGCGCAACTGGCCGACCAGGCGCTCATCGCCTACCGCGAGGGCTCCGAGCTGCGCCGTCGCCTCGAGTGGGCGATGGCCGACCACGACCTCAAGCCGCGCAACGCCTTCCTCTGCACCGAGATGGCGGCCGTCCGCGGGCTCGCGTCACGCGGGCTCGGGGCCGCCGTCCTGCCGGAGTCGATCGCGCACATGGAGGGCGAGCCGATCGAGTTCCGCCCGGTGGGCCCGGATCCGTTGACGTGGCCGGTCACCATCGTGTGGCGCGCGTCGCGCCGACAGCCTCCAGCGGCCAAGGCGTTCCTGGCGCTCGCGCTCGACGGCGTGCAGCAGGCGGCACCGGCGCGCCTCGCCGCGGCCTAGACCGGGTAGCGCAGGATCGCCGCCGCGGTGCCGCCGCCCGGGATGTCGTCGCGGCGCAGGGCGAGCACCCGGCCGCCGTGCCCGATGACCCTGCGGGCGATCTCGTCGACGATGCCGTAGTTCGTCGCGTCGCCGTCCGCGTCGATCGTCACCGCGCCCGATTCCTCGTCGACGAACCCGGAGACGACGTCGTCCATGTCCGCCATGAGCGTCTGCACGGCGCCGTACGTCGCCGCCCGCGCGATGTCGGTGATCTCGGCCGCCGCGCGCCCCTGCGAGCCGCGCTGGTCGAACAGCCGGCGCAGGTCGCCGAGCTCCTCGGCGTAGAGCCCGTCGAGCACCGCGCGCGCCTCCTCGGCCAGCTCCGCGGCCGTGGCGGTCTCCGGGTTGCCCTGGATGGTCTGCGGCGCCAGGAACGGATAGCTGTTCACGGAGCGGTAGATCGACTCCAGCGGCTCGGCGGACGCGAGGATGAGCGGCACCCCGGACGCCCCGAGCGCGGGGCGCAGCGCCGCGTCGACCTGCCGCGCGTACTGGCGCATCCGGACCTTCTGGCCCTCGGAGCCCTGGATGCGCCCGACGGCGGACCGGTCGGTGATCGACGCCTTGCCGACGGCGCTGGCGACGTCGCCCGGGAGGTCGGAGATCCGGACCTCCTCGGCCGGCACCTCGGCGGCCACCTCGACGAGGCGCACCGAGCCCTGCGCGAGCGCGAGCACGAACGCCGCCTGCGGGAACGTCACGCTGCGCAGCAGCGGCTTGAGGTGGTAGCGGTCGGAGACCTCCACCAGCGTCGTCAGCCGGTTGGGCAGCCGGAACGTCCGCACGCCGGCGGCCGTCGCGAACACCGCGAGGCTGATCGCCTGCGTCGTCCAGAACTCCTCGTCGTCGTGGAGGTCGTCGAGGTGCTCGCGGATCTCCGCCGCCGGCAGCCCGGCCTCCTCCACCTGGGTCAGCGCCTGGTGGGCGAGGTTCTTCAGCTCGATCCGGGCGACCGCCTCGTCGTGCGGCAGGTGACCCGTCGGGAGGTAGAGCGACACCGACGGCGTCGCACGGGCGGCGAGCAGCGCGGTGAGCTGCTGCTGCGTGGGGATGTCGAGGTGCAGGGGCACGTCGTCACCGCTACGCCGATTCGTCCTCGTCCTGGCGCTCGGAGATCTTGCCCTGCAGCTGCGACATGACGTCGGGGTCGCGGAGGGTCGTGACGTCGCCCAGCTCGCGGCCCTCGGCGATGTCGCGCAGCAGCCGGCGCATGATCTTGCCGGAGCGGGTCTTCGGAAGGTCGTCGGCCCAGATGATGCGCTTGGGCCGCGCGAGCTTGCCGATCCGCTTGGCGACGTGCTCGCGGATCGAACCGATGAGCTCGTCGTCGCCCTCGCGATCGCCCTCGAGCGTCACGAACGCCGTCACCGACTGGCCGGTGTCCTCGTCGCTCTGCCCGATGACGGCGGCCTCCGCGACGAGGTCGTAGGACACGATCGCCGACTCGATCTCCGCCGTCGACATCCGGTGGCCCGAGACGTTGAGCACGTCGTCGATGCGCCCGATGATCCAGTGGTAGCCGTCGTCGTCCTTCCGCGCGGCGTCCCCGACGAGGTAGACCTCCGGCCCGAAGCGCTTGAAGTACGTCTCGACGAAGCGCTCCTTGTCCTTGTAGAGCGTGCGCAGCATCCCCGGCCACGGCTTCGTCAGGACGAGAAGCCCCTGCTTGTTCGCCCCGACCTCCTCCTCGGAGGACTCGTCGAGGATCTTCGCCTCGACGCCGGGCAGCGGCGTCCCGGCCGACCCGGGCTTCATGTACTGCGCGCCCGGGAGGGTCGTGATCATGATGTGGCCGGTCTCGGTCTGCCACCAGGTGTCGACGACCGGCGTCTCGCCGAGGCCGATCACCTCGCGGTACCAGAGCCAGGCCTTCGGGTTGATCGGCTCGCCGACCGTCCCGAGCAGCCGCAGCGACGAGAGGTCGTGCTTGGCCGGCAGCTCGGCGCCCCACTTCATGAACGACCGGATGGCGGTCGGCGCGAAGTAGTAGATCGTGACCCCGAGGTCGTCGACCAGCTTCCAGTGGTGGTCCTTGGACGGGTAGTCCGGCGGCCCCTCGTACATGACCTGGGTGAGCCCGTTGAGCAGCGGGCCGTAGACGATGTAGGAGTGCCCGGTGATCCAGCCGACGTCGGCCGCGCACCAGTAGACGTCGGTCTCGGGCTTGAGGTCGAAGACGTGCTTCGTCGTCCACGCGACGCCGGTGAGGTAGCCGCCGGTCGCGTGCAGGATGCCCTTCGGCTTGTTCGTCGACCCGGACGAGTAGAGGATGAACAGCGGGTGCTCGGCGTCGAGCGGGACGGCCTCGCACTCGGGGCTCGCGGCCTCCATCGCCTCGTGCCACCAGACGTCGCGGCCCTCCTGCATCTCGCAGTCGGTGTTCGTCGACTTGACGACGAAGATCTTCTCGATCGACGCGACGTCGCCCATGACGTCGTCGACCTCGGGCTTGATCGGCGCGGTCTTGCCCTTGCGCCGCGCGCCGTCGACGGTGACGAGCGCCTTGGCCTCCGACGTCTCCATGCGCTCGCGGACCGACTCGGGCGAGAAGCCGCCGAAGACGACGTTGTGGGGCGCGCCGATGCGGGCGCACGCGAGCATCGCGACGATGACCTCGGGGATCATCGGCATGAAGATCCCGACGACGTCGCCGGCCTCGACGCCGTTGTCCTTCAGGACGTTCGCGAAGCGCTGCACCTGCTCGTGCAGCCACCCGTAGGTGATGTCGCGCTCCTCGCCCTCCTCGCCGCGCCAGTGGATCGCGACCCGCTCGCCGAGCCCGTTCTCGACGTGGCGGTCGAGGCAGTTGTAGGACGCGTTGATCGTCCCGCCGTCGAACCACGTGTAGTACGGCGGGTCGGAGTCGTCGAGCACCGTGTCCCACTCGGAGAACCAGTGCAGATCCTTCGCCTGTTCGGCCCACCAGGCGACCGGATCCTTCTCGGCCTCCTTCCAGAGCGAGTCGTCGGTGTCCATCGCCTCCGCGACGAACGCCTCGGGCGGATCGAAGTGGTCGGTCTCCTGCAGCTCCTCGAGACGCTTCGAGAGGTCGTCGTGTGTGGTCTCGGTGCTCGCCATGTGCTCCCCCTTCAGCGGTCGAGCTCGCGCTGGCGCAGCTCGACCCGGCGGATCTTGCCGGTCAATGTCTTGGGCAGGTCGTCGACGAACTCGACCTCGCGCGGGTACGCGTAGGCGGAGAGCCGGCTGCGCACGTGCGCGCCGATCTCCTTGCCGAGCTCGTCGGAGGGCTCGTAGCCGGACGCGAGGACGACGAACGCCTTCACGATCGATCCTCGCCGCTCGTCGGGCTTGCCGATCGCGGCCGCCTCGGCGACCGCGGGGTGCTCCAGGCAGGCCGACTCGACCTCGAACGGTCCGATGCGGAATCCGGCGGAGCTGATGACGTCGTCGGCACGGCCCTCGTACCAGATGTACCCATCCTCGTCGAACGAAGCAGCGTCTCCCGTGTGGAACCACTCCCCGCCGAAGACCTCCTTGGAGTCCTCGTCGCGGTTCCAGTAGCCGAGCGGGTAGTGCGGGTTCGACCGGGCGCGCAGGCAGATCTCGCCGCGTTCGCCGGGAGGGAGGGGCTGCTCGTCCTCGTCGAGGATCTGCACGTCCCACCCCGGCATGACCCGTCCCATCGATCCCTCGCGCACCGCCATCCACGGGAAGTTGGCGGCCATGGGGTAGCTCTCGGTCATCCCGTAGTAGTCGAGGACCGTGACCCCGTACTGCTCGCGGAACCAGCGGATCGCCTCGGGGTTCAGCGGCTCGCCCGCCGAGCAGACGACGGCGAACTTCTGCGGATACGTCTTGCCGGCCTCGGGGATGGCCATCATCGAGCGCATCGCCGTCGGCGTCGTGAAGACGTGGGTGACGCCGTGGCGCGACAGCGCGTCGAGCTCGCGCCTGGGGTCGAAGCCGCCGGTGCGCTGCACGACGACCTGGACCGCGCCGAGCCGCCAGGGGCCGAGCAGCGGGGCGATGCCGGCCGCCCACGCCCACTCGCCCATGCCGCGGAAGCGCACGCCGTCGGAGACGTCGTGGCAGTAGGTGAACTCCTCGTGGGCCAGCAGGTAGCGGTGGGCGTGGAGGACGCCCTTGGCCAGGCCGGTGGTGCCCGACGTGTAGTAGAGCTGGGCCGGGTCGTCGGCGGCGGTGTCGGCCACCACGACGTCGGTGGAGCCCTCGTCGAGGTCGCCGGGCGACAGCTCGACGACCTGCTCGGTGAGGTCGGCGTCGACGCGCGCGCGGTTGGCGGCGTCGGTGACGAGGAACCGGGCCTGGCTGTCGCGTACGCGGTGGCGGATGCCGTCGTCGCCGTACAGCACGGACAGCGCGAGGAGGATGCCGCCCGCCTTCCAGACCCCGAGGAACGCAGCCGCGGCCTCCGGGATCTGCGGCAGCAGCATGGCCACCCGGTCACCGGGCTGCATCCCGGCGTCGAGCAGCCGGCGGGCGAACCGGGAGGACATGTCCTGCATGTCTCCCCACGTGAGCTCGCGGACGTTGCCGTCGGGGTCCTCGTGGACCATCGCGAGCTTCCCGCGCGGGTGCTTGTCGCAGACGTCGGCGGCGATGTTGTAGCGCGCCGGCACGTCCCAGCGATGCGCCGCGCGGGCCTGCTCGTAGCTCTCCACTGCGACGCCCATGGCTCCCCTCCCCTTCACGGTTGCGCGAACTACAGCGCATAGTCGCAGCACTGCGGGGAGCCGCGCGGACGGAGGCCGTACCCGCCCCCGTCCGCGCAGCCCATGCGCCTCCCTGTGGCGCCTACGAGTGGACCGACGACTTCTCGGCGCCCAGCCCGGTCTCCGACCGGACGTAGAGCTCGTGGAACGAGTGCTCCGCGCCGCGTTCCGAGCTCAGGACGGTGCCCAGCCAGCAGCCGATGAAGCCCAGCGGGATCGACACGATGCCCGGGTTCGCCAGCGTCCAGCCGACCGGCGACCCCTCGCTGTCGGGGCCCGGCCAGACGCCGGGGCTCACGATGACCAGCCCGATGGCGCTGATGACGCCGAACAGGACGCCGGTGACGGCGCCCGCCGTGTTGAACCGCGGCCAGCTCAGCGCCATGAGCAGCGCTGGGAAGTTCGCGCTCGCGGCGACCGCGAACGCGAGGCCCACCATGAACGACACGTTCAGCCCCTCGCCGCCGATGACGGCGATGAAGATCGCGATCGCGCCGATCGACGCGGCGGCGATCCGTGCGACGTGGACCTCCTCGTGCTCGGAGTCCTTGCCCTTGCGGACGATGTTCGACCAGATGTCGTGCGCCACGGCGCCGGACGCCGACAGGACGAGGCCGGCCACCACGGCGAGGATCGTCGCGAACGCCACGCCCGCGATGAGCGCCAGGAACAGATCGCCGCCGAACGTGCCCTCGCCGCCGCCCAGCTCGGCCGCGAGCGTCGGCGCGGCGAGGTTGCCGCCCTTGCCCGCCGCCTCCTCGCCGCCCGGGCCGAGGATCGCCCGCGCGCCGAAGCCGATGAACGTCGTCAGCAGGTAGAAGATCCCGATCAGGAACATCGCCCAGACCACGGACTTGCGCGCGGCCTTGGCGTCGGGGACGGTGAAGAACCGCATGAGGATGTGCGGCAGGCCCGCGGTGCCGAGCACGAGGGCCAGGCCGAGCGACAGGGTGTCGATCGGGTTGGTGTAGAGGCCGCCGGGCGCCAGCGAGAACGTGCTCTCGCCCTTCTGCTCCTCGGCCCGGTTGAACAGCTCGATCGGGTTGAACCCGACGCGCTCGAGCACGAACACGGACATGATCGCGATGCCGATCATGAGCAGCACGGCCTTGATGATCTGCACCCAGGTCGTCGCCAGCATGCCGCCGAAGATGACGTAGCAGAGCATGAAGGCGCCGGTGAGCAGCACCGAGACGGAGAAGTCGATCCCGACGAGCGCCTGGATGAGCACGCCCGCGCCGACCATCTGCGCGATGAGGTAGAAGGCGACGACCGCGAGCGTCCCGATCGCCGCCGCTGTGCGCGCGGGGCGCTGGCGCAGACGGAAGCTCAGGACGTCGGCCATCGTGTACTTGCCCGCGTTGCGCATGCGCTCGGCCAGCAGGAACATCACCGTCAGGAACGCGACGAGGAAGCCGACGGAGTACAGGAACCCGTCGAAGCCGTAGAGGAAGATCAGCCCCGCGATGCCCAGGAAGGACGCCGCGCTGAGGTAGTCGCCGGAGATGGCAAGGCCGTTCTGCGCGCCGGTGATGGAGCGGCCGGCGGCCCAGAAGGTGTCGGCGCCGGTCATGCGCTTGGACGCCCACCACGTGATCCCCAGCGTGATCGAGACGACGATCGCGAAGATGAGGACCGCCTCGACGTTGACTGCCGCGAGGACGGTCATGCCTTGCGCTCCTGCTCGGTCGACGCGGCGACGTCGTCGGACGCCGTGGAGAAGCGGTCGGCGCCGCCCTCCTCCGCCGTCTCCAGCGCGCGGCTCGCGGCCTTCTCGGCGAGCGGGTCGAAGACCCGGTCGGCCTTGCGCAGGTACCAGACGCCCAGCACGAGGACCATGAGGAACTGCGACAGCGCGAGGCAGTAGCCGACGGTCAGGCCCTGGTACACGGACTCGCCCATGAAGTCGGGCGCGTACCCGGCCAGGAGCACGAAGGCCAGGTACCAGGCCATGAAGAAGATCGTCGCCGGGATCACGAAGCGGCGTTTGGCCGCAACCAGCTCCCGGAACTCGGGCGAGCGCTCCGCGCGCTCCCAGTCGATGGGCCTTTCGAGTACGTCAGGTCCGCCGGTACGACCCGGTTCTGCAGCCATGTCCCCTCCCGTTCAGAGCCGCTGCGACTCAGAGTGTTCCCAGCTTCGAGGCGTCCGTACGCAACGTTCTGAGGGCTCCTCTGCGTACGCTGTCGGCGTGTCCGACGAGACCGACGCCTTCGGCCGCCCGCTGAAGCCCGAGGATGAAACCGACGCGTTCGGCGCGCCGGTCGCCGACTGGCAGCCTCCGGTCGCCCCGTCCGTCGAGACGACGGCCGACTGGCGTCCGCCGGTCAGCTCCACGCCGGGTCCTCCCGGCGATCCCGCCGGCTGGTGGCGGCGCGCCGGCGCGGCGGTCCTCGACGGCCTGCTCGTCGGCGTCGTCGCCGTCGTCATCGCCC
The DNA here is from genome assembly GCA_963757125.1 of uncultured Solirubrobacterales bacterium. Taxonomy (GTDB): domain Bacteria; phylum Actinomycetota; class Thermoleophilia; order Solirubrobacterales; family Solirubrobacteraceae; genus CAVVSD01. The sequence continues at coordinate 568,864 of CAVWQP010000004.1, forward strand.
TCATCGTCAGCTCGGCGTTCGGCGCGAGCGACGACGCCGAGACCGCGATCGCGGCCTTCATCGGGATCTTCGTCGGGTCGTTCTACTACGGGAACCTCATGAGCCGCCAGGGCGAGATGAACGGCCGCACCTGGGGCATGCAGGTGACGGACATCCGCGTCGTCCGCGTCGACGGGGAGCCGATCACGTTCGGCTTCGCGCTCATCCGCGAGATCCTGGTCAAGCAGATCCTCTTCGGCTATCTCGCCGCCTTCACGCTCTACATCGCCACGCTGCTGAACTACCTGTGGCCGCTGTGGGACTCCAAGAACCGGGCGCTGCACGACCACATCTGCAAGACGCTCGTGCGCTCCGTCCCCTGAGGGGACCGGCGCGTCATCGCCCAGGCGTCGCCAGCACGGGATCCAGCCCGGAACGGTCGATGAGATGCGCGACCTCGTCCGGGTGACCCTCCTCGGCGTGGATCATCGATCGCACCGCGAGCAGCAGCGCGATGTCCAGGAACGCGCCCGCGGCGGCGCCGAACTGCGACTCCACGAAGAGGAACACCCGCGTGAGGAGGACCGACACGAGCAGCGAGCGCTCGAACCAGTGGTACGCCGCGACCCGGTCGCGGCGCAGCCGGGCGAGCCCGATGACGATGAACGTCGTCGAGACCGCGTAGCAGCAGCTCGTCGCGACGTGCAGGAAGCTGAGGTCGCTCGCGCTCACGAAGCCGATCTCGTGGCCGTGGAGCGCGACGCCGGCGGCGAGGATCGTGGTCAGCACCGCCACGAACCCGCTCAGGGCGTAGATGACGAAGACCACCGTCACCAGCGTCGCGAAGCGCGGCCAACTCGTCGCCCGCACGTAGAGCTCCCCGGCGCGCGCGGCCCAGCGCTCGTACGGGCGCGGCGGGGGCGAGGGCAGCCCGTTGAGCTCGGTGAGGAGGTTGCGCATCGCGGCCAGCACCGGCACGGTCGTTGTCGTCGGACAGCTCGCGGCCGCGCGCGAGGAACCTGATGAGCAGGAAGATCGCGATGAACACGAGGTAGATGACGCCGGCGGCCGGCTTGTAGAAGTAGTTGTTGTCCTCGGTGACGAACTTGCCGAGCTCGTCGATGAAGAACCCGAAGCCGACCCCGCCGAGCAGCGCGGCCGGGCGCCGCGGGCTGCGCCCGAGGTACATGAGCAGGACCCCGATGGCGAGGGCCATGAAGAGGCCGCCGTACAGCAGGTGCGCGATGTGCAGCCCGCCGCCGCCGAGCTGCGGGTAGTGCGTCAGCCAGAGCTGCGTGCGGATGACGAGCACCGTCGTGACCGCCGCGATGAGGAACGACTCGAGCAGGCTCACGAAGTCCGCGTTGCGGGGAGCCCGGGGCCGGAGGCGCGCGGGGATCATGCGGCGGGTTGGGGTGCGGGGACCTTGGCGCGCATGCCCTGCGTGCCGCCGGCGGGCTTCGTCGCGGCGCCCTCCCCCTGCGTGCTGGCGAGGACGGCGAGCCCGCCCGACGCGGCGAGGAGCGCGAGGAGGGCGACCGCGATGCTGATCGCGGAGGTGTCGAGCGACTCCTGCATGATCGTCGTCCCGAGCACGACGGACGTGATCGGATCGGCGGCCATGCACGCCGCGATCGCCGGCGCGAGCACGCCCGTCTGCAGCGAGAGCTGGCTCAGCGTGAGCGCCACGTAGCCGACCGCGATCAGCCCGTAGAGGTGCCAGTGGGTGAAGATCGACAGGACGGAGTCCGAGAACTGGTCGCCGACCGTCTTCGTGAGCGCGGCGGTGAGCCCGAAGAGGATCCCGGCCGCGGCGCCGATGACCGCGGCCCTGCGCGCCGGCGGGCCGCCGCGCGCGACCACCATGAGCACCGCGGCGGCTCCGATGCACGCGCCGCAGGCGATCATCCACTCGCCGAACGGCGCGTCGTCGCGGCCGCCCGAGGGGTCGGCGACGATGAGGAACGCCGCGAGCGCGGCGGTCACGACGAGCGCGGCGACGACGTCCACGCGCCGGACCGTCTGCCCGGTGAGCTTCACGCCGAGCGGCAGGGCGAACACGACGCTCGACACCAGCAGCGGCTGCACGACCGCCAGGCGGCCGATCGTCAGGGCGACCGCCTGCGCGGCGAACCCCAGCGCGTCGGCGGCGATCCCCGCGAGCCACACCGGACGGCGCGCCATCTGGAGCAGCAGCCCGGAGGTGCCGCCCGGCGCGTCGGTGTCGGTCGGATCGTCGAGCCCGGCCTTCTGCTGGAGGACCGTGCCGAGCGCGAAGAGGAGAGCGGCCACGAGCGCGAGGGCGATCTCCATGACGCGACGCTACAGATCGCGGTCCAGTGGACGTAGATCCGGCGTGCCGCCAGACCACACCTCGTCGGGCGCCGGCGGCGGGTAGGTCGGCGTGCTCGCGCGGTCGTCGGCGCCCGCCCGGCGCATGTGGCGGTACCAGCGGTGGTACAGCGGCGCGAGCAGGACGACGACGCCGACGAGGATCGCCAGCCCCGCCAGGAACCACAGCTGCCGGCGCATGAGCTCCCAGCTCCCGTCGACGAGGCACGCGAGCGCCACGAGCACGAGTGAGAAGGCGACGCCCAGGTAGTAGTCGAGCGGGAAGCGCCAGATCCACGGGACCTCGAACCACCAGACGTTCCCGCGGCGGAAGCGCTTCACGGTGTACGCCGGGTTCAGCACGAACCACAGGTAGTCCCAGACGACCGCGAGCACGAAGTACGTCGCGATCGTGCGCAGCTCGCCCGCGAACGTCCAGTCCACCCCCATGACGTAGGGGAAGTGGAGGATGAGCATCGGGATCGTGAAGGCGTACACGTGGTAGCCCGTCAGCGGCCGCTGCCCCATGACGATCCCGTAGATGCGGCCGGTCAGGCCGCGCTTGAGGTACCAGGTCGGCAGCCGCTCGGCCCAGCCGACGCCGCCCTCGATCTCGATCTCGATCCCCGCGAGCCCGAACGCCCACAGGAACAGCAGGAGGGTGCGCCCGATCTCCAGCTCGTCCATCAGCGGCCCGCGGCGACGAGCTCCGGGACCGTCACGAACTCGTAGCCCAGCGGCACGTAGTGCTCGAGGACCGCCTCGGTGGTCTCGATGGACTTGTGCCGGTCCGCGGTCGGCTCGGTGTTCGAGCCGTCGTGCAGCAGGATGATGTCCCCCTCGCCGGCGTGCAGGCAGCGGCGGGTGATCCGCTTGGCCGTCGTGTGCGCGCGCCAGTCGTAGCCGGTGATCGACCACGTGACCGGCACGTAGCCCTCGGCGCGCATCGTCCGCAGCGTGCCCGGTCGCCGGCGGCCGTAGGGCGGGCGCATGAGCATCGCGCCGTCGACGGTGGAGAACCGCTCGCCCGACGCCTCGACCGCCTCCCGGCAGGTGCGCAGCTCCTCGCGGATCCGGGCCGCGCCGTGCGCCGGCATGGACGGGTGCGTGAACGTGTGGTTGCCGATGGCGTGGCCCGCGGCGACGGTCCGCCGGATGAGCTCCGGCTCGCGCTCGGCCCACTTGCCGATGAGGAAGAACGTCGCCTTCGCGTCGTAGCGCGCGAGCAGCTCGAGCAGCCCCGGGGTGCGCTCGGGGTTCGGGCCGTCGTCGTAGGTCAGCGCGATGCGCTTGCCCGCCCCGCGCTCGCGGTGGATCGTCGCGCCGTAGATCTGCGCCGTGGGGTACTGGCCCCCGTAGACCGCGACGCCGGCGGCGGCCGCGGTGGTGGCCCCGGCCGCGATGGCGAGCGTCCCCTTCGTGTTCATGCCTTCTGCCTCTTCCTCGCCTGTCGTCGTGCGCGGGCCCGCTCGCGGCGCGTGTCGGCACCGGCCGCGAGCACTCGTGTCTCGATCTCCGCGAGCGCCTCGCGATTGCCGTCCTGCTCGTACGCCTCGAGCGTCTCGTGGAAGCCGTCGAGACCGTCCAGGAACGCCGCCATCGTCGCCGGGTCGGCGGTCGGCGCGCAGATGCCGAAGCCCTCGCGCTCGAGGTAGCGGGCGTTCATGAGCTGCTCGAACTGCCCGCGCAGGGGGACCGAGAGGACCGGCTTGCCGAGGTACACCGCCTCGCTGAGCAGCGAGAAGCCGCCGCCGGTGACCACGCCGCGCGCGGTCACCAGGTCCTCGAGGAAGCCGTCGACCGATCGCGCGCAGAACTGGATGGCGCCGTCGGTGGTGCCGACCCGCGGGCCGTCGCGCATGCCGTACAGGCGGCAGGGCACGCCGGTCTCGCGCAGCACGTCGATGAGCTCCTCATTGCCGCCCGAGTAGACGACGAGGTGGTCGCCGCGCGTCGGCGTCGCGTCGACGATCGCCGGCCGCACGATCGGCGGCACGAGCGACGTGCGGCCGCGCAGCAGCGGCGGCTCGAAGAACGTCGTGATGACGTAGTCGCCTGCGGTCGGGACCATCGCCCGGGTCACCGCGCGGGCGATGCGGAAGTCCTCGCGCGCGCCCTCGACGATCGCCTCGTCGTGGTGGCAGCGGTCGATCATGTGGATGTTGTCGACGCAGACCAGCGGGGTGCGCGACCACCGCGCGTAGATGCCGGAGAGCGGCTCGAAGTCGGTGACGACGACGTCGGGCTCCCACTCGTCGACCGTCTCCATCCACGTCCGCACGCTGCCGGGGAGCTCGCGGCGCATGGCGGTCATCGTGTGGGTGACCGAGGCCCAGCGCCGGATCTCACCGTCCTCCATCGCGAACGACGGCCCGAAGACCTCGTTGACGTCGCCGAGCCGGTCGCCGAGGTACCGGAACGCGGCGCCCGACGCCATGACGCGCACGTCGTGCCCGCTCGCCTGGAGGCCCCCGATGGACACCTCGGAGCGGGTCGCGTGCCCGAGCCCCTCGCCGTTCACGCCGTACAGGACACGCACCTGGAGAACCTACCTTTCCCCCGCGCTCGAAGCGAACGGGCCGGCCTGCGTAGAGTCGCCGGATGCAAGTCGAGATCCGCCACAGCCCGTCGTTCGCCCTCGGACGCCTCACCCTCGCCGGCGGCGAGGTGGCGCGGGTCGAGTCCGGCGCCATGGCCGCCCACTCCGCGGGCGTGCACCTGGACGCGAAGATGGAGGGCGGGCTCATGAAGTCGCTGCGCCGCAGCGTGCTGGGCGGCGAGTCGCTGTTCATGTCGACCTACACGGCGCCCGACGAGGGCGGCTGGGTCGACGTCGCCCCGCGGCTGCCCGGCGACGTGTTCACCGCCGAGGTCGACGGGACGTACATCCTCACGCGCGGGGCGTTCCTCGCCTGCTCGGCGGAGCTCCAGCTCGACACCAAGTGGGGCGGGTTCGGGAACCTGTTCGGCGGCGAGGGCGGCTTCCTCGTCCACATGACCGGCACGGGCACACTCGTGGGCTCCTGCTACGGCGCGCTCGACCGCCAGGTCCTCGCGCCCGGCGAGACCATCACGGTCGACTCCGGGCACCTCGTCTCCTACGACGAGGGGATCCAGATCAGCGCGCGCAAGGCCGCCAAGGGCCTGGTGCGGACGGCGAAGACCAGCGAGGACCTCGTCTTCGACGTGACCGGGCCGGGCGAGGTCACGACGCAGAGCCGCAGCCCCGACGAGTTCGTCGAGTGGATCATCCCGCTGCTCCCCTTCTCGCGGAGCTAGCGGCCCTTGCGGCGGCGCTTGCGCGAGCCTGAGCGCGGCGTCGTCGTCGCCGGCTCGTCGTCGCGGGGGTCGCTCGGATCGTCGGCCGGAAGCTCGTCCGCCTCGGGATCCTCCCCGCGCGCGAGGGCCGCGCGCCGCTCGCGCATCTCCTGCTGCGAGGGCCACGGCTGGGCGGTCCCGGTCTCCCAGGCGGGCGGCCGCCCCCCGATCCACTTCCCGAGGAACATGAGCCCGAGGGCGATGAGGAAGAACGACCGGATGATGCCGGGCTGGTCGATCGGCAGCACGAGCAGCAGGCCGGACAGGATCCCGAGGACCCCGAAGAACCGCGTCAGCAGCCCGGTGCGCATCGCGTTGAGGCAGATGATCACCAGCGCGAGCGCGAGGCCGAAGCGGCCCAGCTGGTAGATGACCGTCGCGGCCTGGACGGCCGGGCCGGAGACGGCGTCGCGCGCAGCGCCGCTCGTCTGGACCGCCTCGTCGGCGAACGACTTCGCGTCCAGCGAGAAGGCGATCGTGTAGACGAGGAACCCGACGCCGGAGGCGATGCAGCCCGTGACCGTCGCGATGATGCCCGCGCGGCCCATCTTCGGGTTGCGCGCCTGGATGGCCAGGAACAGGTACCGCAGCGGGAACAGCATGAGCAGCGACGCGATCGCGACGAGGATGCCGCCGAGCGCCTGGGCTGCCACGTGGTCGCCGATCCAGTCGACCTGCTGCGCGAGGATGCCCGGCGGCAGGTCCCGGCCGGCGAGCGAGTCGCTCAGCGCGGGCAGCAGCGTGATGACGTCGTCGGAGTCGTTCGGCAGCTGGTTGCTGACGATCGTGCTCGCGATGCCGCCGCCCAGCGTCGCGGCGCCGGCGGCGATCGCGGCGACCGCGGCACGGCCGCGCTCCTTCTCCTCGCGCGCGAGGGCAGCCTCTGGCGAGATGTCTGCCATCAGCGGAGCGGCGCGCAGCGGTGCGGGGCGGGCACGGGTTCCGCAGTGTAGTCAGTGGCCTCCGAGGGCCGCGAGGACGTCGCCGTCCATGCGCTGCGACGCCGTCGGGACCAGTCCCGCCGCCTCGTCCGCCGCTCGGACCACGTGCGGCGGGGTCTCCGGGCCGGTGACGAAGACCACCGGCACGTCGATGCCGCGCAGCTCGCGGCGGCTGGGCGACCACGTCGCCAGGCCCGCGTAGTCCGCGAAGAACCCGCGCGGCGAGGCCTGCCCCCGCTCGAGCTCCTCCGCGGTCGCGCGCGGGCCGAGCCAGTGCGCGATCGCGGCCGCGGGGCCGCCGTCGCGCAGCGCCTCCTCGAGCTGCTGGCGCTGCAGCGCGAGCGCCTCGTTGGCCTCGGGCACGAACGCGAGCAGCGGCGCGTCGCACAGCACCGCGGACGCGATGAGCGCGGGACGGCGGACCAGCAGGTCCAGCGCGACGAGCGCCCCGAACCCGAAGCCCACGATGCGCACGGGCGCCGCATCCAGCGCCTGCAGCAGCGCAGCGGCGTCCTCGCCCTGCTCCTGCACCGTCGTGGCCGCGTAGGGCTCCGGCGCGCCCGACCCGCCGTAGCCGCGGCGATCGTGGGCGATCACCCGCCCTGCGAGCTGCGAGCGGAGCGCCCTGCTGCCGCCCGCGCCCGACGCCATCTCGTGCACGACGAGCGTGGTGGGCGGGTCCGTGCCCTCGTCCTCATAGGCCAGCTCGACGCCGGCGCCCTCGACCGTCGGCATTGCGCCGACCCTAGTACGCGAGGGCGGACTGTGCACGAGCTTCTACGATGGGGGCATGGAAGGTGGATTCGGAGGACTCTTCGGCGACCCGGACGAGCTTCAGCGCCGTATGGCGGAGTTCGCCGAGCAGATGCAGGGTCAGCAGAAGCTGGCCTGGGCTGACAACGCCATCAAGCTGGCGGTCGACATGACCGTCGCGGCCATCAACCGCATGAACGTGCAGGGCACGACCGATCAGCAGGCGGAGCAGATCCGCTCGGTGATCGCGACGGTCTTCCCTGAGGCCGTCACCCTCGTGCGCGAGGCGCGCGAGGGCCTGCAGTAGCCCTGCGGCACCCCTGACTAGGCCGGGCCGGGCGCCTCCTGGCGCTGCTTCTCCGCCTCGCGGTGCTCGCGCCCCTGCCGGATCGCCTCCTTGAACGAGCGGATCCGGAAGATGAAGAACAGCGCGAGGAAGCCGAAGAGGAGCGTCCACGCGCCGATCGCGATCTGCTGGCCGACCGAGTACGCCGCCACGGTGGCCGAGCTCGCCGCGCCGGCGAAGACCTTCACGAGCAGCGCCTGCTGCACGCCCGCGCCGCCGGGGGTGAACGGGACGGCCGCCGCCACCGCGTTCACGCCGAGGACGAGCAGGACGTTGCGCACCGAGCCGCCGACGTTGAACGCGTCGAGCAGCATCCAGAACGCCAGGAACCGGAAGCACCAGCCGGCGAGCTGCCAGGCGAACACCTCGCGCAGGTAGCGGCGGCGGTCGCGCAGGATCGTGACGCCCTGGCGCACGCGCGCCCAGAACGCCCGCACGCGGTTGGACAGCAGCGCGAAGCCGACGAGCACGCTGACCGCGATGAACGTCAGCAGGAACAGCAGGAACCGTGGGTGCGACGCGAAGAACTGCAGGTCGAACGCGGGGATCTTCGAGAAGTCCGGCGGCTTGGGGAACACGCCCTGCGTGAACGCGAACGTGAGGATGAAGACACCCATCACGAGGTCGAACACCGCCTCGACGAAGAACGCCGCCCCGACCGCCGGGTACGTCGAGTTCGGCACCGACGTCTTGACCAGGAACAGCTTGATGACGTCGCCGCCGCGGGCCGGCACGACGTTGTTGAAGCCGTAGGCCGCGATGTACGCGCCCCAGATCTTCCAGAACGGGATGCGCTCGCCGGGGTAGGCGGCCCGCAGCGTGTGGAAGAACGCGCGCGAGCGCAGCGTCAGGTAGACGAGGAACGACAGCAGCCCCAGCAGCAGGGAGAACCAGCCGACCTCGCCGAGGCTGGAGAAGAAGTCTCCCGCCGCGTCGAGGAATCCCTCGATGCTCGAGCCGATCGACGCCAGCATGCCGTCTCGATGGTACGAGCGCGTCGACCCGCTACGCGTGCGGTTCGCGCCAGAGCAGCCACAGCGAGGGCGCCCCGCCCGGAAGCTCGAGCCGGCGCTGGACCTCGAAGCCGTGACGGGCGTAGAAGCCGACGTTCGCCTCGGTCGCCGTCTCGAGGTACGCGGGGACGCGTTCGGCGTCGCAGCGGTCGAGCACGGGCTGCATGAGCGCCGACCCGATCCCTTCGCTGCGTCGCTCGGGTGCGGTGCCGAGCACGGACAGGTAGTAGTGGGCGTCGACCGGGTGCGCGATCTCGATCCGCGTCATCGCGCGCATGGTCCGCAGCAGGCGCGGGAGCAGCGGGGGGAGGAGCGAGAGGCTCGAGACGGACTGGCGCAGGTCCTCGCGCCACTGCCCCGGGAGCGCCCAGAGCGCTCCGCCCGCGTGGTCGTCGGTCGTGTAGAGCTGGTTCTGCCGGCCGAGGCGGTTGAGGCTGACCATGAACGAGCGCTCGACGTGGCGGTCGCGGGTGCGCGCGCGGGGATACAGCCAGACCGTGAGGGGGTCGTCGTGGAAGGCGCGCGCGAGCACGCGCGCCATCGCGGGGAAGTCCTCCCTGCGCGCGACCCGGACCTGCTGGGCGGGCACACCCGTCGTCATCAGGCGGCGGGCGGGGTCTCCGGCGGCGTCCACCGCGAGGCGTGCACCGGCTCCCACGCCGTGAGTCGATCGATGAGCGTCGCGGGGTCGCGGTCGCTCAGCAGGAGCCCGCGGTGCTCGGGCTTCAGGAAGCCCTGCTCGCGCGCGCCGTCCAGGAACCCCTCGAGCGCGTCGTAGTAGCCGCGCACGTTCAGGAGCGCGACCGGCTTGAGGTGGATCCCGAGCATCGTCCAGGTCAGCGCCTCGACGACCTCCTCCAGCGTCCCGACCCCACCGGGCAGCGCGATGAAGGCGTCGGACAGCTCGGCCATCCGCGCCTTGCGCTCGTGCATCGTCTCGACGAGCTCGAGTCGCGTGAGTCCCTGGTGGCCGATCTCGCGCGACCCCAGCGCGCGCGGCAGGACGCCGATGACCTCGCCGCCCGCGTCCATCGCGGCGTCCGCGAGGACGCCCATGAGCCCGACGCTCGCGCCGCCGTACACGACGCCGATGCCGCGTCCCGCGAGGGTCCGGGACACCTCCGCCGCGACGCCGGCGTACGCCGGATCGGCACCCGGGCTCGATCCGGCGTAGAGGCAGACGCGGCGCAGCTCGGGCACGCACCTGAGCCTAGACGGCGGTCCTCTCAGGCGGCGTCGCGCAGCGGGATGGCCTCGGTCCGGTGGCCGATGGGGCGGGCGGGGACGCCGGCGACGGTGACCCCGGCCGGGACGTCGCGGTTCACGACGGAGTTGGCGCCCGCCGAGGCGCGGTCCCCCATCGTGATCGGGCCGAACGCCTGGACCCCGGGCGCGAGGTAGACGTGCTCGCCGAGCGTCGGGAGGGCGCCCTTCTCGATGCCGATCGTGACGCCCTGGCTGATCGACAGGTTCGCGCCCGCGACGATCGGGCCGACGAAGATCCCGCTGTAGTGGACGATGAAGAACCCGGGCCCGATCTGCGCACCGGGCGCGATCGAGATGCCCGCGAGGATCTCGATCGTCTTGTACGTGAAGAACGTCAGCGGCGCGAGCGCCAGGCGCGCGGGGCGCGGCAGCGTCCGCGTCCAGCGGCGGAAGCGGAACTCGGCGACCGCCCAGGCTCCCTGGCTGCGCAGGAACGCCGAGACGATCGTGCGGGTCCGCCACGGGTTCTCCTGGTACGGCTTCGACGGGTCGACGAGGCGCAGGAGGTCGGCACGGAGATCGGACAGCACGAGATTCTCATCGGTACGCGGGCGCCGACACATGAGCGTCTTGGCACGTGATCGATGCCCCCGTCAGGCCCGGGACTCCATCCGCGGCTGGATGTGGTCGCCGAACACCTCCAGGCCCTGCAGGAAGTCGTCGAAGATGAGCATGATCCCCTTGGTCCCCGGCACCGCGGCCGCCTCGTCGAGCATCGCGGCGACGCGCTCGTAGGAGCCGACGAGCGTCCCGATGTTGAAGTTGATCGCGCCCTCGGGCATGGCGAGCTGGCGCGTGTGGCTGCGCTCGTCGGAGCCGTCCGTCGCCGCGCGGCCGGTCATCGTCGCGATCGCCTCGCGGTCCACCGCCACGTTCAGCCCGTCCCATCGCGCGAAGGCCGCCTCGTCGGTCTCGTCCGCGATGACCATGAACAGGACGTAGACGCCGACGTCGCGGCCGCTGCGCTGCGCGGCGACGCCCAGTCGCTCGTTGGCCTGACCGTGCGCCGTGGGCGTGTTGCGGCCGCTGCCGAGGACGAACTGCACGTCGCCGTACTCGGCGCAGAACTGCATCCCGCGATCGCTCTGGCCCGCGCAGACGATCTCGATCGGTCCCTGCGGGAGCGGGCCCAGGTGGCAGTCCTCCATGTGGAAGAACTCGCCGTCGAGGTCGCAGCGACCGGTATCCCACAGGTCGCGCATGACGCGCACGTACTCACTGGACTGCTCGTAGCGCGTCGCCGCGTGCCCGTCCCCCGGCCACAGGCCCATCTGGGCGTACTCGCCCTTCTGCCAGCCCGTCACGATGTTGACGCCGAAGCGCCCGGGCGCCATCGAGTCGATCGTCACCGCCATCCGCGCGACGATCGCCGGCGGCAGCGTCAGCGTCGCCGTCGACGCGTACAGCCTGATGCGCTCGGTCGCCGGCGCGATGCCCGCCATGAGCGTGAACGACTCGAGGTTGTGGTCCCAGAACTCGGTCGCGCCGCCGAACCCGCGCAGCTTGATCATCGAGAGGGCGAACTCGAAGCCGATCGACTCCGCCTTCAGCGTGACCGCGCGGTTGAGCTCGTAGGTCGGCATGTACTGCGGGGCGGCGGTCGACATGAGCCAGCCGTTGTTGCCGATGGGCAGGAAGACCCCGAGGTCCATCGCCTACGCCCTGAGCGAGCCGAGGACCAGGTCGTCGTGCTCCTTGGGCTTCACCTTGCGCAGCACGTCCGTGACGACGCCGTCGGCGTCGATGACGAACGTCGTGCGCTCGTTGCCCATGAAGGTCTTGCCGTACATCGACTTCTCGACCCAGACGCCGTACTGCTCGGCGACCGCGTGGTCCGCGTCGGCCAGCAGCGGGAAGTTCAGGCCCTGCTTGTCGTGGAACTTCTTGACCGCCTTCACGGGGTCGGGCGAGACGCCGAGGACCACGGCGCCCGCGGCGTCGTACTCCTCCACGTGGTCGCGCACGCCGCACGCCTGCGTCGTGCAGCCGGGGGTGTCCGCCTTGGGGTAGAAGTAGAGGACGACCCGCTTGCCTCGCAGGTCCGCCAGGGTGGTCGGGTCGCCGTCCTGGTCGGGCAGCGTGAAGTCGGGAGCGGGTTCACCAGTCGCGATGGTCATGCCGCCCAGCATGACGCCTTGCGCACGCGTCTCGCGCGCGGGTAGCGTCGCCCGATGTCCACTCGGAAGATCGCTGTCGCCGGCGCCGCCATCACCGCCGCGCTGTGCATCGCCGCGCCCGCCATGGCCCAGGCACCCACGGGGACGCTCACGTTCCACGAGCCCGCGAACGCGGGCACGTTCAACATCGTCGACAACGCGCCGAAGTCGCGTCAGGGCGGCGCGCGCACGCGCTTCTCGACGAAGGACTCCGTGGTGTTCAGCAACGCGCTGCAGGACGCCTCCGGCAAGCGCGCCGGGACGCTGCGCGTCGTCTGCTACGTCAAGACGCCAGGGACCTTCGCGACGGTGAAGGTCGACTGCATCGGCGTCTTCGGCCTCGCCGCGGGCAACCTGTACGTCAGCGTGCTCGGCCAGAAGTTCAGCAGCACGACGACCGACGGCACGATCGTCGGCGGCACCGGCCCCTACGTCGGCGCGAAGGGCACGTTCCACTCGGTGTCCCACGCGAACGACACGAGCGACGACACGCTGACCTTCACGCCCTAGCGGTAGCGCTCGGCCAGCGGCGCGAAGTTCCCGCCGCGCATGCCCTGCTCGGCCTCGACCAGACCTTCCACCGCCGAGAGGTCGGCGAGGCCGGGCACGCAGACGACCTCGCCGGCGTCGAGGCCGGCGAGGCAGGCCTGCACGACGTGCTCCGGGAGCATCGCGCCCTCGGGCTGGTCGTCGGGCGCCGTCCCGTCGACCGGGTCGGCGCCGTTCGTCATGTGGAACTCCGTCTTCGTGTAGCCGGGGCACACGACCTGGACGCGCACGGGCGTGTCGGCGACCTCCGCCGCCAGCGTGCGCGTGAACGTCAGGACGAACCCCTTCGTCGCCGCGTAGGTCGCGCGCAGCGGGAGCGGGTCGGGCGGGAGCGAGGAGGCGAACGCGAGGATCGACGCGACGTTCACGATCGTCCCCTCGCCGCGCTCGAGCATGCCGGGCAGCGCCGCGCGTGACAGCAGCGCGAGCGCCGTCACGTTCACCGCGATGACCTTGGCGACGATGTCGGGGTCGACCTCCGCGAACGGCGCGTACCCGTTGATGCCGGCGTTGTTGACGAGCGTGCCGACGTCGTCGGCCGCCGCGCGGTCTGCCACCCGTGCGACCCCGGCCGGATCGCTGAGGTCGGCGACCAGCGGCTCGGCGCGGACGCCGTGCGCCGCGGCGAGCTCCTCGGCGAGCCCCTCGATCCGCTCCTGCCGCCTGGCGACGAGGACGAGATCCGAACCTCGCTCGGCGAGCCGCCGGGCGAACACGGTGCCGATGCCGGCGGATGCGCCGGTGACGATCGCGGTGCTCATGCGCGGCAGCCTACGACCGCAGCACCTCCACCGCGCGCTCGTGCTCGATGTCCGACGCCACGGCGTCGGCGATGTCCGCGCCGGCGAACCGCTCGACGATCCACAGCGCGAGGTCGATGCCCGAGGTCACGCCGCCCGCGGTGAGCACGTCGCCGTCGTCGACGACGCGCGCCTCGACGACGTCGGCGCCGCTCGTGCGCAGCTCGTCGAGCGCGAGGTGATGGGTCGTGGCCCGCCGCCCCCGCGTGATGCCGGCCGCCGCGAGCACCATGCCGCCGGTGCAGACCGCTGCGATCGTGGCCCCGCGCGCATGCTCACGCCGCAGGAGCGCGGGCAGGTCGCCGCGCTCGGCCTCCGCCCGTGCGCCGTGCGGGGCGCGCGAGTTCCAGCCGCCGCCGGGCACGATGACCATGTCGGCTCGCTCCGACACGCCGCGCTCCACCACGAGCCGACTGCCGTGCGCCGCGGTGATCTCGCCGGCGCCGTGGAGGCCCACGAGCGTCGCGTGCAGGTCCGCGCCCTGCGCCTCGGCGTTGCGGAGCACCTCGAACGGTGCGATGGCGTCGAGCTCGTCGAAGCCGTCGAAGACGATGATGTCGATGTCCATGCCGACGATGGTCGGGCACGCCCGCGTCGGCCACCAGTGGCAGGACCGGCGAAGTACGCAAGAATCCAGCCATGCACCGGATCGCCGTCCTCGCGCTCGACAGCGTCGTCGCGTTCGACCTCTCCGTCCCGGCCCAGGTGTTCGGGCACACCGATGAGGTCGAACGCTACGAGCTGCGCGTCTGCGGCGCCGAGCCCGGGCCGGTCATGAGCTCGACCGGCTTCGCGATCGTCGCGGGCCACGGTCCCGAGGCGCTCGCGTGGGCGGACACGGTCATCGTCCCCGGCGTCGGCGAGCGCACCGCTCCGCGCCCGCCCGGCGTCCTCGACGCGCTTCGCGAGGCCGACGCGCGCGGCGCGCGCATCGTCTCGATCTGCACCGGCGCCTTCGTCCTGGCCGAGGCGGGCCTGCTCGACGGCCGACGCGCCGCCACCCACTGGCGCGACGCGGCGACCCTCGCCGAGCGCCATCCCGCGATCGAGGTGGACAGCGACGTCCTCTGGGTGGACGACGGCCGGGTGCTCACGTCGGCTGGCGTCGCGGCCGGGATCGACCTCTGCCTGCACCTCGTCCGCCAGGACCTCGGGACCGAGCACGCCAACCGGATCGCGCGGCGCATGGTCGTCGCGCCGCACAGGGCGGGCGGCCAGGCACAGTTCGTCGAGCAGCCCGTGCCCGAGCCGGTCGGCGACGGGCTCGGCGCGACCTGCGCGTGGATGCTCGAGCACCTCGACGAGCCGCTGACCGTCCCCGCGATGGCGCGTCACGCCGCGCGGAGCGAGCGCTCCTTCGCGCGGCACTTCCGGTCGGCGACGGGCACGACCCCGCTGCGCTGGCTGCACGAGCAGCGGGTGCTCCGCGCCCGTCACCTGCTGGAGGAGACCGCCCTCCCGGTCGAGGACATCGCCCGCCGCGCGGGCTTCGGCACGTCGACGGGGCTGCGGACGCACTTCCTGCGCGCGACCCGCACCACGCCGACCGCCTACCGGCGCGCGTTCACTGCGCGAGCCGCTCCAGGACCATGACGTCGCCGTCGCCCCACGGGGTGGCGCGCTCGCCCTCGAGGAAGCGATCCGGCAGCCCTTCCAGCATGTTCAGCGACGCCGTCAGCCGCCCGACGCCGACGAGGTAGGCCAGGTTGATCGCGAGCTCGACGATCTCGGGCTCCGTGAAGTGCTCGCGCAGGCCCTCGAACGTGGCGTCGCCGATGGCCAGGTGGTCGGTCGCCATGAGGTCGGCGTACGCGATCGCGGCCCGCTCGGCGGGCGTCAGGTCGTCTGCCTCCTGAGGGCGCTCGAGCGAGCAGACGAGCTCCTCGGTCAGCCCGTCGTCGATCGCCTCCTGGTAGCGGCCCGCCATGCAGCCGCGGCACTGGTTCCAGAACGCGACGCGAAGGCGGACGAGCTCGTGCAGGCGGTCCGGGAGGACGCGCTCGGTGCGGAGCGCGTGCTGGAAACCGGCGAGGCCCGCCTCCAGCGGCGCGCGGTGCGCCATGACCCTGTGGAACTCGCCGGCGTCGTCGCCGTACAGCGGTGCGTACTGCTCGACGGGAGCGTCGTGGATGCGTGCCATAGCCGATACTTGCACACGCAGGTATCTCGGTGTGGTCAGCGGCGACGCAGCGTGATCGCCCGGCTCGTGCCGGGGACGTGCGCGCCGCCGTCGCGCGCGACCACCGCGACGCGGTACGTCCGCGCCCGCGAGCCGCGGCGCACGGTGAAGCGGTAGCGCGACCGATCGCCCGACAGCGGGGTCGGCGTGGCGCGCCGCACGAGGATCCAGCGGCCCGTGGTGCTGCGCCGCTGCAGCGAGACGCGCCCCTTCGGCACCGCCGGCCACGTCGCGCCGGTGAGGCGGACGCGGCCGCCGCCCAACCCCTCGGTGCGCAGGCCGGCCTTGACCGCCACCGACGCGACGGTCAGCGCGCTCGTCACCGGGGCCGACGTGCGGGTCACCGCGCGCAGGCGCGTCGTCGCGTAGAGCGGCGGCACCTGCAGCGTGAAGTTGCCGCGGGAGTCCGTGGTCGTCGCCGCGACCTGGGAGAACGGCGCGGAGAACGGGAAGCCCTGACGTTCCAGCGCGACGGGCGTGCGGCCCGCGCCGCGCACCGTCCCGCGGATCGTGAGCCCTGTGCCCCACACCGGGCGCGTCGTGGACGGCGTCAGGGTGATCGCGGTCGCGACCCGCGGGGTCGTGAAGGCGCGGTCGGTGCTGCGCGTCACGCCCGCCGCGTTCGCCGCCACCACGCGGACGTGGTATCGGGTGTTCGCGCGCAGGCCGGCGATCCGCGTGGTCAGCGTGCGGGTCGCGGATCCCGCGCCCGCGGAGATCGGCGCCGTCGTCGACCCGTAGGACGTGCTGGTGCCGTACTCGAAGCGCATGTTCGTGACGAGGCCGCGTGGGTTCACGGACGCGACGAGCGTCGCCGCGTCCCCCGTGACCGAGCGCGGCGCCCCGGCCGACGCCGACGGCGCCTGCGGGGTCGCGGTGGTCCGCAGCGTGCGGTCCGCGCCGCGCGAGACGCCCGCGGGGTTCGTCGCGACGACGCGGTAGTGGTAGGTCGTCGCGGCGGTCAGGCCCGTGAGCGGCACGCTGATCGTGACCGGGTCGTCCCCGGTCCCGGCGTCCTGCGCGGCGGTCTGCACGCCGTAGGACGAGGACGTCCCGTACTCGACCTGGTAGGTCGTCGGGCTGCCCTGCGGGTCGACGGTGCCTGCGACGACCGCGCCGCCGGAGGTGACCGAGCCGGCCGAGCCGGTCACGGCGACGGGCGCGGCGGCCTGAGCGATGACCGCGGTGATGAGGGCGGCGACGAGCACGTCGACTACTTCAGCAGGCGCGAGAGCCGACGGTCCTTGAGCACACGTCCGCCCGTCTGCTCGTTCGGGCAGTAGCACATGACGTAGTCCTCGTAGTGGACCGCCTCGATCGTCGCGCCGCACCGGGGGCAGGACTCGCCGTTGCGGCGATGCACCTTCAGCGGCAGCGGGAGCTTGTCGGGGATCGGCAGCTTGACCTTCTCCTCGTACACCGCGAGGGCGTCGCCAAGCACCTGGACGGTCGCGGCGCGCAGCCGGGCGGCCTCGTCGTCGTCGAGGTCGTCGCCGCGCTTGAACGGCGAGAGCATCGCCGTCCACAGGATCTCGTCGACCCACGAGCGGCCGATGCCGGCGATGACGCGCTGATCGCGCAGCACGCCGTGCAGCGGGCGCGCGCCGCCGGGGCGCAGCAGCTCGGCGAAGTCCTCGGGCGGATCGGGCCAGGCCTCGGGGCCGAGCGTCGCGATGACCTCCTCGGACTCGAGCTCGTCGGCGCGCAGGAGCTTCACCCACGCTGCCTGCTTGGTCCCGAACTCGCGCAGCCGCAGCTCGCGGTCCTCGGGGAGCCGCACGAGGAACCGCGATGAACGGTCCTTCATCGACGCGCGCTTGTCGAACAGCTGCAGCCGGCCTGCGCTCATGAGGTGCACGAGCACCACGAGCCCGTTGTCGACGGTGATCGTGAACTGCTTGCCGCGGCGCCCGATCCCGGTGATCGCGTGGCCCTCGATCGACTGCAGCGGAGGGTCGAACGTCTTGAGCACGTTGATGCCAGGGGTGCGCACCGATTCGATGACCTGCCCGCGCACCGCCTCGTCGAGGCGACGCGCCGTGATCTCGACCTCGGGGAGTTCCGGCATCGTGGTCAGAGGGTAGACCGTCGCCCCCATGCGCCTGGCGATCATCGGCGGGGACGCCGCGGGGATGAGTGCGGCCTCCGCCGCGAAGCGCCGCGACTCCGATCTGGACGTGGTCGCCTTCGAGCGCGGCCCCTACACGTCGTACTCGGCGTGCGGCATCCCCTACTACGTCGGCGGCCTCTTCGACGACGCCGACCGCCTCGTCTCGCGCTCCCCGGAGGAGCATCGTCAGGCGGGCATCGACATGCGCGTCCGCAGCGAGGTCCGCGCGATCGATCTCGACCGACGGGTCCTCACCGTCTTCGAGCGCTCCGAGCAGCGCGAGACCGAGGAGGGCTTCGACGAGCTCGTCATCGCGACCGGCGCGGTCGCCGTGCCGCCGCCCATCCCCGGGGCCGAGGCGGTCGAGACCGCGCGCACCGTCGACGCCGCGGAGCGCTTCCGCGCGGGCCTGGAGCGCGGCGGCGGCAAGGCGGTCGTGATCGGCGCCGGCTACATCGGGTTGGAGATGGCCGAGAACCTCGTCGACCGCGGGATGTCGGTCACCGTGATCGATCAGGCCGATCAGGTCATGCGGACGCTCGACCGCGACATGGCCGACCACGTGCAGGACGGCGCCGAGGCGCACGGCGTGCGCCTCCTCCTCTCGACGGAGATCGAGGAGATCGTGCTCGACGGCGCGGGGAAGCCCTGCAGCGTGCGCACGACCGAGGGCGAGCTGCCGGTCGACCACGTGACGATCGGGACCGGCGCCCGCCCCGACGTGCGCCTCGCCGAGGAGGCGGGCCTGACGCTCGGGGACACCGGCGCGCTGCGCGTCGACGACCACCAGCGCTGCCCCGACGTCGACGGCGTGTACGCCGCCGGCGACTGCGTCGAGAGCCACCACCGCGTGCTCGACGCGCCCGCGAACATCCAGCTCGGCACGCACGCGAACAAGCAGGGGCGCATCGCGGGGGTCAACGCGACCGGCGGCGACGTCGCCTTCCCGGGCGTCGTCGGGACCGCCGTGTCGAAGGTGTGCAAGTACGAGGTCGCCCGCACCGGCATCACGGAGGCCGAGGCGAAGGACGCCGGCATCGAGGTGGTCAGCGCGATCATCAAGAGCTCGACGCGCGCGACCTACTACCCGGGCGCGGGCCCGATCTGGGTCAAGCTCGTCGCCGACCCGTCGACCGGGCGCGTCCTCGGCGGGCAGATCGTCGGCGTCGAGGGCGCGGCGAAGCGCATCGACGTCCTCGCCGCCTGCGTGTGGACGGGCGTGGCGGTCGACGAGCTCGCGCTCATGGACCTCTCCTACGCGCCGCCGTACAGCCCGGTGTACGACCCGTTGCTGGTGGCGGCTCGGGCGGCAGCGAAGGTGGTGGAGGGGGCTGAGGGCTGAGGGGCTGAGCCCCGCCCGGCGCGTTGGTCGAGGCTTCGACCGCGCCGGACGGTCACCGAGGGCGAACGGGGTGTGGTCCGCGCCTCGGCGGTGCCGCGCGCTTGGCCGAGTCGGCGACCCACCCGGTGGGGGGCGGCGGCACGCTCCTACGCAGCCACCTTCTCCCGCTTGCTCACCCGCTCGGCGCGGTCGTCGTGACCGCCCTCGAGCGAGACGTTGGGCACCAGGCGGTCGAGCCAGCGCGGCATCCACCACGCCTTGTCGCCGAGGATCGTCATGAGGGCGGGCGAGACGACCATGCGCACGATGAGGACGTCGATGAGGATCGCGACGCCCAGGCCGAGGCCGAACATCTTGATGATCACGTCGTTGCCGGACATGAACGCGAGGAACACCGACGCCATGATCAGACCGGCCACGAGGATCACCTTCGCGATCCGCGACAGGCCGTGCACGACGCTCTCCTTCGCGGTGTCGCCCTCGAAGTACGCCTCCCTGATCCGCGACAGGAGGAAGACGTTGTAGTCCATCGAGAGCCCGAACAGGATCGCGAACATCATGATCGGGACGAACGAGATGATCGGCGTGTCGCTGTCGACGCCGAGCAACGACGCGCCCCAGCCCCACTGGAACACCGCGACGATCACGCCGTAGGCGGCGCCGATCGACAGCAGGTTGAACACGGCGGAGGCCAGGGGCACCCAGATCGAGCGGAAGACCGCCATGAGCAGCAGGATCGACAGGCCGATGACGATCGCGATGAACACCGGCAGGCGCGCGGAGATCTTGTTCGAGAAGTCCTCGAAGCCGGCAGTCTGCCCGCCGACGTAGACGTTGAGCCCGGCGCCCTTGGTCGCCGCCGGGATCGCGTCGCTGCGGAGCGTGTCGACCAGCGTGGAGGTGGCCGCGTCCTGCGGCGACGTCGTCGGCGTCACGGTCAGGATGGCCGCGTCGCCCGCCTTGTTGAGGCTCGCGGGCGCGACCGCGGCGACGCCCGGCGCCTTCTTCAGCTCGGCGCCGAGGGCGTCGAGCTTCGCCGTGTCGAGCTGCCCGCCGCCCTGGTTGTCGATCGCGAGCAGCAGCGGGCCGTTGAAGCCGGGGCCGAAGGCCGCCGAGAGCTCGTCGTACGCCGCGCGGCGCGTGTCGCCCTGCGGCGTGTTGCCATCGTCCGGCTGACCCAGGCGCATACTCGTGAACGGGATCGCCAGGATGATGAGCGTGAGGCCGCCGATCACAAGCGGCACGGCCGGGCGCCGCACGATGCGCCGGCCCCAGGCCTCGAAGCGCTCGGACTTCGCGACGTGCGCGGGGTCCTTGGGCTGCAGGCGCTTGGCAAGCGCGCCGGCGAAGATCGGCAGCACGGTGATCGAGGAGATCACCACGGCAGCCACCGCGATCGCTGAGCCGACGCCCATCTTGCCGATGAGTGGGATGCCGACCGCGAGCAGGCCCGCGATGGCGACCATGACGATGAGGCCCGCCGCGACGACGGAGGTGCCCGACGTGGCGTTCGCCCGCGCGGCCGCCTCCGGCGCGGAGTCACCGAGCGCCAACTGCTCTCTGAATCTGCTGAAGATGAGCAACGCGTAGTCGATGCCGGCACCCAGGCCGAGCATCACCGCGATGGTGGTCGCGAAGTCCGGGATCCCGATCGGGCCCTTCACTGCCTGCAGGATCATCTGGCTCAGGACGACGCCCACGAGCGCCCCGACGAGCGTCACGAACATCGCCGCGAGCGACCGGAACAGGATCGTGAGGAGGACGATCGCGATGAAGACGCCCACCAGCTCTCCGATCGGCGCGTCCTGCTGGGCCGCGAGATCTGCGACCTCGCCGCGCGTCTCGACGTTGACCCCGTCGCCCTCACCAGCCTGGGCGGCCTTCTCGAACGCCTTGCCGTCCGCGGTCTCCATGTCGATCGACTGCTTGTCGAACTGGACCGTCGTGAAGGCCGTCCGCCCGTCCTTGGACACGGCCCCGCCCTCGGCCAGCGGATCGGGCACCGCGGACACGTCGGGCAGCTTCTGCAGCGCGGCGATCGATTTGGCCACCTGCGCCTTGTTGGCCGGATCGCTCAGCGTGCCCGAGTCCGTCGTGAAGACGACCTGGCTCTGCGCGCCGGCGGCAGACGGGAACTTCGTCTGCAGCAGGTCGATCGCCTTCTGCGACTCGGTGCCGGGGATCGAGAAGTCCTGTGGAGCGCTGCCGCTCTGCGAGCCGATGATGGCCCCGACGACGACGATGGTGAGGACGAGCCCGGCGAGACCGCGCTTCCAGTGGGTGGCCAGCGAACGTGCGATGGCGGCGAGCAGCGATGACATCCAGCGAACGTACCACGGGTGCAAACTTGCGCTGATTGCAATTCGTTAATGTGTGGACATGAGCGGAGCGGAGGGGCTGCGCGAGCGCAAGAAGCAGCGCACGCGGCAGACGATCGCAAGAGTCGCGTTGGACCTGTTCGCCGAGAACGGGTTCCACGGCACGACCATCAAGCAGGTCGCGGAGGCGGCCGACGTCGCGCCGCGGACCGTGTCCGGCTACTTCCCGAGCAAGGAGGAGCTGGTCTTCCCCGACCACGACGTCGTGTTCGGGGAGCTCGAACGGCGCCTCACCCAGCGTCTCCCGGAGGAGACCACGGCGGCCGCGCTGCGCGCGTGGATCGGCTGGCTGCTGCAGGAGATCGAGGACACCGACCACGAGGAGCTGCGTCGGCGACGGGAGGTCGTCGAGTCCGACCCGGCCCTGCGCACGTTCGAGCGCGGGCTGCAGGAGCGGGCGGAGCGGACCATCGCGGCCGCGGCGGCCGTCGATCTCGGTCTGGACCCGGACGACCTGCTGCCGCACATGGTCGCCGCGGCGACGATCGCGGCGCTCGACGCGCTCGGCACCGTCATGAAGTCGACCCCGCAGGCGGACTTCCGCGAGGTCGGTCTCGCGCTCGCCGACCGGGCGATGGTCTTCGTCGGCGGCGGCGTCGAGGCGCTCGCCGCCGACGTCCGCAGTCCCTAGCCGCCGAGGAACTCCCGGAGGGCCGCGATCGTCGCCTCGGGCGCGTCCTCGGGGATGTGGTGCCCGGACTCGATCGCGCTGCCGCGCACGTCGACCGCCCACTCGCGCCAGACGCTCAGCACGTCGAGCCGCGCGACGGAGCCCGTCGTGCCCCAGAGCGCGAGGAGGGGACACGTGATCCGGCGATGGCCCTTGTCGGCCTCGTCGAGCTCGCGGTCGAACGTCGCGCCCGCGCGGTAGTCCTCGCAGATCGTGTGGATCACGGCCGGGTCGCGCAGCGCGGTCTGGTACTCGGCCAGCGCCTCGGGATGGAACGCGTCCTCGCGACCGCGGAAGTAGAAGCCCTCGGGGTCGCCCGCCAGCAGGCGCTCGGGCAGGTCGTACGGCTGCGGGAGGAAGAACCAGTGCCACATCGCGAGCGCCTGGGCCCGCGTCGTGCGGGCGTACATCTCCGACGTCGGGATGACGTCGAGGATCGCGACCCGCGTCACGTTGCCTGGGTGGTCGAGGGCGAGCCGGTAGGACACGCGCGCGCCGCGGTCATGGCCTGCGAGGTCGAAGCTGTCGAACCCCAGCTCGGCCATGACGGCGACCATGTCGCGCGCCATCGCGCGCTTGGAGTACGGCTCGTGGTCCTCGGTCGTCTCCGGCTTCGACGACGCGCCGTAGCCACGGAGATCCGGCACGACCACCGTCCGGTCCTCCGCCAGCGCGGGCGCGACCGCGTGCCACATCGCGCCGGTCTGCGGGTAGCCGTGCAGCAGGAGCAGGGGCGGCCCGTCGCCGGCGACGCGCGTGTGGATCGTCGCCTCGCCGGTGTCGATGTCCTTCGCTTCGAAGCCCTCGAAGATCACAGTCCGTAGAGCGTGGAGGCGTTGCCGGACAGGATCGCCTGCCGCGCGTCGTCGCCGAGCACCTCGAGCAGCGGCTCCACCGTGCCGCCGTGGCGGTGCGGGTGGTCGCTCGCGTACATGAGCAGGTCGGCGACCGGCATGAGATCGGGGATCCTCGCCAGCACCGCGGGGTCGGCCGGCAGCGCGGCGGGCGCCGTCGAGAAGCGCATGCTCCGCAGCACGTAGGCCGACGGGCGCTCCTTGACCCACGGCACCTCGCGCCACACGCCCTTCCAGTCCTTGTCGAACCGCCAGAGCAGGAACGGCAGCCACGTGAAGCCGCACTCGAGCATCGCGACCTTGAGCTCCGGCGCGCGCTCGAAGCAGCCCTCGCTCACGAGGCTCGTGACGTGGGCCTGGGCGACGATCTGCGAGTTCGCCGAGTAGTCCTCGAGGTAGGAGGTCGTGAAGCCGCTCGTCGTCGGCGCGTTGCCGACCCGGCCCCAGGCGTGCAGACCCAGGGCGAGCCCGTGCTGGACCGCGGCGTCGTGCATGCGGTGGAAGCGCTTGTTGCCCCACGGCGCCTCGCTGCGGATCGGCAGCAGCACCTGCACGAACCCCGGATGCGGGCCGAGCCGTTCGATCTCCGCGACCGCGGCGTCGGGATCGAGCGTCGGGACGAGGAGGCTCGCCCGCAGGCGCGGGTCGCGCTCGAGGAACTCCGTCCGCAGCCAGTCGTTGACGCCGCTGCAGAGCGCGGCCTCGTAGTAGACGTTGTGGCTGGAGTCGAAGGGCGTCACGCAGTTGAGCACCGCGGTCCGGTCGTCGCCCAGGCCGGCACGCAGCTCCTCGTGTGTCGACGGCATCGGCGCAGACCCGAATGCCACGGGCGGGTACATCCCGTTCATCGTCGGCGACAGCCGCAGCTCGGCGTTGGCGACGTAGTCGGCCCAGTAGGGCTCCATGTGCGCGAGCAGCGGCTCGACGGTCTGCGGGGCGACGTGGACGTCGACGTCGACCACCTGGGTCGCGACGGTCATCGGCGCGGCAGCCCGTAGAGCCGGCAGGCGTTGCCCGCGAAGATCTTCGCCTTGTCCTCCTTGGAGATGGAGCGCGGGAGCGTCTGCGACGGGGCGTCGAAGTCCCAGTGCGGGTAGTCGCTGGAGAACATGATCCGGTCGACCATGCCGAGCGCGTCGAACGCCAGCGCGAGGTGCTCGGGGTCGTCGGGCTCCTCGATCGGCTGGGTCGTGAACCACCAGTGCTCGCGCAGGTAGTGCGAGGGCGGCTCGCTGATCCGCGTCGTGTCGCCCTCCTCGAGCATGCGCCACGCGTCGTCCATCGACCACGACAGCGCGGCGGCCCAGGCGATGCCGGTCTCGACGGACACCATCTGCAGGCCCGGGATCTCCTCGAACGCGCCGGCGCAGATCATCGACAGCATCTGCATCGCCATCGTGTTGCCGTTCCAGACGTGCATCTCGAGGTAGTACGACGGCCACCCCGCGCCCTTGTGCATCTCGTTGCCGCCCGTGTGCAGCGCGACCGGCAGCCCGGCCTCGGCTGCGGCGCGCAGGATCGGCCAGTAGCGGCGGTTCCCCAGCCCCTGCTCCATCGTGCCCGGGAGCAGCACCTGCACGAAGCGGTCGTCGCCCGCGAGGCGCTCGATCTCGGCCACGGCGAGATCGGGGTGCTCGTGCGGCGGGCAGATCGAGCCCAGCAGGCGCGCGTCCTGGTCGAGCCACTCCTCGCGCGTCCAGTCGTTCAGCGCGCGGCACATCTCGGCCGCGAGCTCCGGCGCCTCCTGCCCGAAGTTCTGCGCCTGCATCGGCGTGAGGACCGCGTAGTCCATGTCGTACTCGTCCAGCAGCTGCTCCTGCACCAGCCCGAGATCGGAGCCCGGGAAGCCCTCCGCGGGGCGGGCGTCCATGCGGAAGCCGCCGTTGCGCATCCGCGGGAACATCGCGTACGCGCCCGCGACGCGCGGGCCGAACTCCGCGAGGTGGCGCTGCCACTTCGAGCTCAGCCGCGTATGCAGCGAGCCGGGCATCATCGTCGAGTGCACGTCGCCGTCGACGAGCGTGATCGCCCGCTTGGACCCGGTGGCCTCGGGCTCTCTGACTTGGACGTCGGTCATTGCTGCAGCCTCTCTCTCGACACCTGCACCTACACCTCGACGACGACGTAGTCCTCTTCGACGTACACCGGGAAGGTCTCGGCGACGTACGGGCCGGGCTCGCGCCCGGCAGCGCGGGCGGCGGCCGGCACGCGGACATCCGCCTCGGCCTGCCGGACGTCCTCGAGCGTGTCGCCGCGCGCGACGGAGACCTCGTAGGCCTTCACGCGCGTCTCGCCCGGGCCCATGAACGACTGGCCCGTCTCGAGGTCGTACTCCCAGCCGTGCCACGGGCACGCCACGAGCCGCGGCGGCCCGTCCATCGTCACCTTGCCCGGACCGCTCGCGACCGCCCAGGCCGACAGCCGCCCGATGCACAGCGGTCCGCCCTGGTGCGGGCAGCGGTTGCGGATGGCGAAGAACTCGCCCTCCACGTTGAAGACCCCGATCGAGCGTGGCCCGGCCTTCACGATCTTGCGCTCCCCCGCGGGGAAGTCCTCCAGGCGGCAGACGACGACCTTCACGCGATGGAACCTCCGTAGAACGCCGCCGCGTTGCCGCGCAGGATCGCCTCGGCGTCCTCGTCGCTCAGGCTCGCGAGCAGCCGCTCGCTCGAGGCGCCGTGCTCGTGCGGGTGGTCGCTGGCGTAGAGCAGCAGCTCCGGCCCGACCATCTCGACGACCTGCGCGATCTGCTCCGGGTCCTGCGGCAGCTGCGCGGGCTCGGTCGTGAAGCGCATGTGGCGCCGGATGTACTCCGACGGGCGCTCCTTGACCCACGGCACCTCGCGCCACACGCCCTTCCAGTCCTTGTCGAACCGCCAGAGCTGCGGGGGCAGCCAGCTGAAGCCGCACTCCAGGAAGGCGATCTTCAGCTCCGGGAGCTCCGAGAAGACGCCCTCGGCCACGAAGCTCATCATCTGCGTCTGCGCGATGTGGGCGTTGCTCGCGTAGTCCTCGAGATAGGACGTCGTGACGCCGGTCGTCGTCGGCGCGTTCCCGCCCCGGCCCCACGCGTGCAGCGCGATCGGCAGGCCGCGCTCGTGCGCCGCGGCGTACAGCGGGTGGTAGTAGCGGTTGCCGTACGGGATGTCGTTGCGCACCGGCATGAGGATCTGGGCGAAGCGCCCGTCACCGTCCCAGCGCTCGACCTCCGCGACGGCAGCCGGGATGTCGAGCGTGGAGACGGCCATGCTCGCGCGCAGGCGGTCGTCGCGCTCGAGGAACTCGTCGCGCATCCACGTGTTGATCGCGGTCGCCATCGCCGCGCCGTAGTGCGGGTTGCGGTGCACGCCGTCGAGCGCGAGGCAGCTCAGGATCGCGCGCCGCGGCCGCGTCTCGTCGAGCACCGCGGTGAGCTCCTCGTGGTTGCCGGCGGGCGCGGCGCCCGTCGTCGCGGCGCCCATCGGGTACGCGGCCTGACCCATGCGGATCGTGGCGTCGTCGATGTACGAGCGCCAGTACTCGTCGAGGTAGGGCAGGAGCGTGTCGACGCCGGCCGGCGCGACGTGCAGGTCGCAGTCGACCGCCTCGGTGGCCGTCGCGACCGTCATGCGCGATCGACGTGCGTCGGCAGGCCGTAGAGCTCGATGGCCGTCCCCGCGAGGAGCTTCGCGCGCCCTTCCTTGCTCAGCCCGCGCGGTATCGACTGCGCCGGGGTGTCGAAGTCCCAGTGCGGGTAGTCGGTCGCGAACATGAGCCGGTCCTCGAGGTCGGCCTGCTCGACGATCTGCAGGAAGTGCTGCGGATCGTCGGGCTCCTCCATCGGCTGCGTGTCGAACCACACGTGGTCGTGGATGTACTCCGAGGGCAGGCGGTCCAGCTCGGGGACCTCGTCGCGCAGCTGCGACCACGCGTCGTCGAGGCGCCAGCGCAGCGCGGCGGCCCACAGCGCCCCGCCCTCGGTCATCACGACCTTGAGGTTCGGGATGGCGGCGAACGTGCCCTCGCAGACGAGGCTCGTCAGCAGCATCTGCATGACGACGCCGTAGCCGGCGTGCTCCTCGAGGTAGAACGAGGGCCAGCCCGCGCCGCGGTGGCCCGTGTAGCCGCCGGTGTGGAACGCGACCGGCAGCCCGCGCGTCGGCCGCCGCCCGGTACACCGGCCAGTACTTGCGCGAGCCGAACGGCTCCTGCCCCGCCGCGGGCAGCAGGACCTGGACGAAGCGGTCGTCGCCCGCCCAGCGCTCGATCTCCGCGATCGCGAGCTCCGGGTGGTCGTAGGGCACCGAGATGCACGAGCGCAGGCGCTCGTCGCGGTCGAGCCACTCCTCGACGATCCACTCGTTCACGACGCGGTTGATCGCCGCGTCGTACTCGGGGTGCTCGTAGCCCGCGTCGTGCGCGTTGAGGCACAGGAGGATCCCGAAGTCGATGTCGTGCTCGTCGAGCAGCTGCTCGCGCAGGAGCTCGTAGCTGCTGCCCGGGACGCCGCCCTCCGGCCACGAATCGGCCCGCATCCCCTTGTTGCGGGGACGCGGGTACAGATCCGTGACGAACGGCGCACGACGCCCATAGCGCTCGAGGTGCCGCCCCCAGCGCTCCGGCAGGCGCCGGGTCATCTCGGGCTGGAGCATGACCGGGTGGATGTCGACGTCCACGAGCTGCACGGCCCTGCGCGTCACCTGCTGGGCTGCTGCCTGATCCTCGAGCTGGGTCACGGTCCTCGTCTCCCTCTGGGTTCCTCAGGTGATCCCGTCGACGACGTTCCGCTGGACGTCGACGCCGCCCTTCGCCGCCTTGACCTTCACGGCTGCGTCATAGGTGGCCTGCCACTTCTCGGCTTGTCGACCTTCAGCAGCTTGTCGCGCCCGTCGAGCATCCAGTTGACTCGGTGTTGTACTCCAGGTAGTACTTGGCGACCGTGTCGCTCTTGAGCTCGGGGAAGTCGTACTTCGCGCGCAGCTTCTTGATCGTGTCCGTGTACCGGGGCCGTCGTCGACGATCTGCAGCATCCGCCCTTCAGCGCCCGCATGTACGCCTCGATCTGCGCCTTGTTGCTCTTGACGCCGTCCGCCGAGGTGATGTAGGTCAGGCCGTCCTGGACGTAGTCGGCGGTCTCGAGGAAGACCGATGTGGGCTGCGCCTCGCGGAACTGCTGCTCCTGCGAGCCGCCGATGATGAACCCGGCGATGCGGCCTTGCGCTTGATGAGCTCGAAGGTGCCCGGGCGTGAAGCCGGTGACCTGCCGCTGCACCTTCTTCGGGTCGATGCCCGAGTTGGACGAGCGATAGAGGTCCAGCGTCGTCTCGCTGGTCCCGCCCTCGGACGGGATGCCGATGCGCTGGCCGACGAGATCCTGCGGCTTGGTCAGCGGGTGCCTCTTGTCGGACACGAGCTTCAGCGGCGAATGCCGGCCGGTGAACGCGACCGCCTGGATCGGCGCGCCGCGGTTGGCGATCGCGATGAGCGGACTCGAGCCAGCCGACAGCGCGACAGCGGCGCCGTGCCGCTCAGGACGCCTGGATCGGCGGGCGCCGAGCCGCGCGCGGTCTCGACCTTGACGTCAGGCCCTCCTTCTTGTAAGTGCCGTCCATGTCGGCGATGAACTCCGCCACGTAGCCCAGCTGGGCGGCAGGATGTTGACGATCGTCGCGTTCTCCTTGGCGCTCGCCGTCGTCGAGCTGCCGGCGGACGAGCCACTCGCGGAGTCGTCGCTGCCGCAGGCGGCGAGCAGCAGGCCGCCCCCGCTGAGGGCGGCGAACGCGCCGGCGGACCGCCCGACGAACCTGCGGCGCGACAGTCCGTCGGTCATGGATGCTGCCTGCTGCTCGACTTCGTTCATCTCTCTCCTCTTCACGCCGGGGTCATGCCCTCGACGACGTTCTGCTTGACGTCCACGCCGCCCTTGGCGGCCTTCACCTTCACGGCGGCGTCGTAGGTCGCCTGCCACTTGTCCTTGTCCACCTTCAGGAGCGATCTCGGGACCGTCGACCACCCAGCCGTCGCTGATGAACTGGATGTAGACCTGCGCGACCGTCGTCGTCCTTGAGCTCCGGGAAGTCGTACTTCGCGCGCAGCTTCTTGATCGTGTCCGCGTACCCCGACGACTTGTCGTCGAGGATCTGCTCCATCGCGCCCTTGAGCGCGCGCATGTACGCCTCGATCGCGTCCTTGCTGCGAGCTCAGGCCCTTCTCGCGACGTGATGTAGCGTCAGGCCGTCCGTGACGTACTTGTCGGTGACGCAGGAACGCGGAGTCGGGCTGGGCCTCGCGCGAACTGCTGCTGCTGGGACGCGCCGATGATGAAGCCGGCGATGCGCCCCTTCTTGATGAGCTCGAAGGTGCCCGGGGTGAAGCCCGTGACCTGGCGCTGCACCTTCTTCGGGATCGACGCCGCTCGAGGCCAGCATCAGGTCGAGCGTCGTCTCGCTCGTGCCGCCCTCGGACGGGATGCCGATGCGCTTGCCGACGATGGTCCTGCGGCGTCGCGAGCGGCTCTGTTCTTGTCGGAGACGACCGCGAGCGTCGAGCGCCGGCCGGTGAACGCGACCGCCTGGATCGGCGCGCCGCGGTTGGCGATGGCGATGACCGACTCGAGCCAGCCGACCCACGAGAGCAGCGCGGTGCCGCTCAGGACCGCCTGGATGGCGGGCGCGGAGCCGCGCGCGGTGCTCGCCTTGACGGTCCAGGCCCTCCTTCTTGAAGAAGCCGTCGATGTCGGCGATGTACTCGGCGGCGTAGCCGAGCTGCGGCGGCAGGATGTTGACGACCTGGACCTTGCCGTTGGCGACGTCCCCGCCCGACGAGCCCGACGTCGACGCGCCGCCCGCGGCGTCGTCGCTGTCGTCCCGCAGGCGGCCAGCAGGGCCCCGCTCGCGCCGCTCACCGTCCGCGAGCGCCCCTGCCGAGCGCGCCGATGAACGACCGCCGCGTGGAGCGCGCCTCTGCCCGATGACTCCCATGTCTGCTGCTCCCATCGTCCTCGCCTCCCGTGCTCTCATGTGCTTGGCGGCGTGTTGTCGATCGCCGAGGCGTGCCACGGAATGAGGAACCGCTTCAGCGCGACCACCGCCAGGTAGAGGAGGAATCCGAACAGCGTCAGGCACGAAGATCACCGCGAACAGCGTCTCGGCCTCCAGGTTGTTCAGGCTCGTGACGATCCGGTAGCCGAGCCCCTGGTCGCCGCCGAGGTACTCGCCGACGATCGCGCCGACGACGGCGAAGATGATCGCCGACCTCCATGCCGGCCAGGATGTAGGGCAGGGTGCTCGGGTACTCGAGCCGGCGGAACGTCTGCCAGCGGCTCGCGTTCAGGCTGCTCATCACGTCGCGCTGCCCCGCGTCCACGGAGCGGACGCCGAGGATCATGTTCAGCAGCATCGGGAAGAACGCGATCATCGCGACGATGATGATCTTCGACGTGATCCCGAAGCCGAACCAGATGATGAACAGCGGGATCAGCGCGACCTTCGGCACCACCTGCGAGGCGACGATGACCGGTCGCATCGCCTGCTCGAGCCATTGGACCCGGCCGAGCAGCGTGCCGAGGCCGATGCCGAGCACGATCGCGATCCCGAAGCCCGACCAGCGTCTCGGTGAGCGTGATCCGCACGTCGGTCCAGAAGCCGTTCGACTGGACGAGATCCCGCACGCCGCCCACGACCTTCTCGGGCTGGGGGAGCACGAACGGCGACACATTGAAGAGCGCGATCACGAGCTTCCAGATGACGACGAGCACGACGATCGCGATCGATCGTGCTGATCCACGGGCATCAACTTGCGCATTCGCGGGCTCATTCGCTCACACCCCCATGACGCGCCGACGCGCTCCTCGTCCTCGATGAGCTGGTGGCGCAGGTCGACGACGCTTGATCCTGGAAGCCGGGCTCGGCGGTGACCTCGAGCTGGCGCGGGCGCGGCGCCGTCGATCTCCGTGATCGAGCGGATCCGGCCGGGCCGCGCGGAGAGGAGCACGACGCGGTCGGCCAGGAAGACCGCCTCGGCGATCGAGTGGGTCACGAGCACGACCGTCGCGTTCGTGGTCTGCGCGATGCGCTGCAGCTCCATGTTCATCTTGTCGCGCGTCATCGCGTCGAGCGCGCCGAACGGCTCGTCCATGAGCAGGATCTCGGGGTCGTAGCTCAGGGCGCGCGCGATGGCGACGCGCTGGCGCATGCCGCCCGACAGCTCCCGAGGAAGCGCCTTCTCGAACCCCGTCAGTCCGACGAGCTCGCCGAGCTCGTGCGCGCGCCGGCGGCGCTCGCTTCTTGTCGACCTTCGCGCAGCGCCAGCGGCAGGCCGATGTTGTCCTCGACCGTGTACCAGGGGAACAGGTTTGCGTCCTGGAAGACGAGACCGAGCTGGCGCAGCGCGGCCTCGTCGCGGGTGTTGCCGCGCCACAGCGGGCGGTCCTTGATGCGGACCTCACCGCCGGTCGGCTTGATGAGGCCGGCGAGGATCCGCAGCATCGTCGTCTTGCCGCAGCCGGACTGGCCGACGAGCGTGACGAACTCCTCCTTGCGGATGCCGAGGTTGATGTCCGTCAGCGCCAGCGTCTCGCGGTGGCGCGACGTGAACAGCTTGGAGACACCACGCAGCTCGATCTCCGCCTCGCCCTCCGGCAGTGCACCGCTGACGTCCGGCCTGACCACCGAGTCGGCCTCGGGCGTGCTGGCGACGGTCCCGTTCGGCGCGCCGGCGGGATCGTCCTCCAAGACCCCTGCCGAGGCAGCGCTCGAACGATGTCGAACGTCCGCCGTTTCCTGTCGGTCCATCTGCGTCTCCCCTCGGACGTACCTGACTGGGAAAGCGCTTTCTCCGGACGTCCCACAAATCGCAGGTCGCGCCTCCCGGTGTGCACTGTACATCGTGTCTTGCCTACGACGCGGCCCCGTATCGGTCGCCCAGAACTCGGAGTTCGCGAGGCCTCAGGAGAACCAGGAGCTCGCCACGGGTCGTGTTCCGTAGGCTCATCCCCGCGATCCCGCCCTTCTTGAACTGTGCCCGAGCGCCCGTGAGTTCATGCACAACCTGCGACAGGTCGGGCTCGTGACCGACGAGCAGCGTCCGCCCCTCCGCGCCGCCGGCCGCCGCCAGCGCCAGCGCCTCGTGCGTGTCGAGCCCCGCGCCCAGCGGCGGATGCACGACCGGCTCGACGCCGAGCGCCTCGCATGCGAGCAGCGCCGTGTCCCGGGCCCGGACCTTGGGGCTCGTGAAGACCAGGCCGAACGTGATGCCGAGCGCCGCGAGCGCGCGACCCGCGTCGCGCGACTGCGCCTCGCCTCGCTCGGTCAGCCGCCGGTCGGGGTCCGGTCGTGCGTCGTGCGGTTCGGCTTCGCCGTGGCGAAGCAGCCAGAGCTGGGCTGCCACGCCCCCGCTTCTACCCGCGGGCGTACGCGCGAATCGGCGAGCCGGTGCGGACCGTCCCGTCGGGCGCGGTCCAGCGCAGGCGCCAGCGCCTGCCGCTGCGGTACGACGCTCGCAGCGTGAACGATCCGCGGGCGTCGGTGGTGACGTTCTGCAGCGTCCGCCACGCGCCCGAGCCCTGCTGGATCTGCAGCTCGGCCGTCACCGGCGCGGTCGCCGGCCGCACCCGGCCCCAGATCGACACCTTGGATCCCTCGTGCCGCACCGCGAGCGGCAGCCGCCACCCGTCGAGCGACGGCTTCGCCTTCCCGTCGGCGAGCCGCAGCCCGGACTCGAACCCGCCGAACTGGTCCGGGCCCGTCGGCGGATCGTCGCGGAGCAGGTACTGCGAGAACGACGCGACGCGGTCGTTGGACCGCGCGATGCGCTCGGAGATCGCCTGGTACTCCGGCTGGCGCGCGAGCGGGACGCCCTGGATGTCGTCGGGGAAGGACTGGATGCCGAACTCGGTCAGCCAGATCGGCAGGCCGCGCGGGACGGCGCCGGCGTTCGCCGCGCGGTCGAGTGCCTTCGTGAGGCGGCCGAGCACGCCGATCGTCACGTCGTTGGGGCCGCTCGGGACGAACCACGGGCCCTCGCGCGTCGTGTAGGCGTGGTGGGCCATGCCGGTCGTGTCGAGCTTGCCGCAGCCCTTGCCGCGCTTCTTGTAGTTCTCGTCCAGGCAGAGCATCCCGCGCAGGAAGGTGAGCGGCGCGACGACGCTGCCCGTCCCGCGCGGGGCGAGCTCGCCGAAGAGCGTCGGGTCGGCGCCGCGCCCGGCCGCGATGAGGCCGGCCCGGCCGGCGTCGTAGAGCTTGCGGTAGAGCTCCGGCGACGCGGGGCGCCCGCCGTTGGCGAACTGCGGGCGCAGGAAGCGCGGCAGGTTCGGCTCGTTCCAGATCGACCAGGTCGCGACCTTGCCGCCGTAGTGACGGCCCGCGGCGGTCATGAAGGCCTGGAAGCGGGCCGGGCTGGGGCGCGTGACGAAGTCGCGACCGGCGCGGGTCGCCCAGCGCGGGACGGGCCCGGAGACGGTCAGCAGGACCGGCCAGCCGCGCGCGTTCGCAGCGGCGATGAGCGGGTCGTACTTGCTCCAGTCGTAGTTCGCAGGGTCCGTCTCGTCGAGCTGCGGGCGCCCGCCGTTCGGGTCGGGCGCGACGTCCTTCCAGTACAGGACGATCCGCAGGCTGCGCACGCCCAGCGTGTCGAGCTCGGCGAGGGCGCTGTCGCGCGTCGCCGGGTCGAGGAGGTCGCGCGGCGCCTCGAACGTGACCGACATGTTCGGGTGCGCCGCCGCGGGCGCGGCGAGCACGGCCGCCGCGAGGACGGCGGCCAGGGCGATCGCGATGAGACGTCTGAGGGCCGGCACGCCCACCCCAACACGCCCCCGCCCCGGAAGGAGCGGCACGGCGCTCAGCGGCGCCCGAGCAGCTTCCACGCGCCCGGCAGCATGAGCCCGGCGAGGGTGGACTTCACGATGCCGCCGAGGATGAACGGGGTGAAGCCGAGCGAGATCGCCTCGCTCGGCGAGAGGTTCGCCGACACCGCCAGCCACGGGACGCCGATGCCGAAGATGATGAGCTGCCCGACGCAGAACGCAGGGAACGCGCGGGTGAACGTGCGGTCCTGGCGCATCTCGGCCATCCGCCCGACGGCGTAGCCGGCCAGGATGAAGCCGAAGAGGTAGCCGCCGGTGGCGCCGAACAGGACGTCGGGCCCGCTCGCTCCGTCGGAGTAGAACGGCAGCGCGAGCCCGAGCGCGACGTACAGCAGCTGCCCGAGGGCCCCGCGATGGGCGCCCAGCGCCGCGCCCGTGAGCAGCACCGCGAAGGTCTGGCCGGTCACCGGCACCGGCGACCCCGGGACCGGGAAGGAGATCTGTGCGCAGGCGGCGGTCAGCAGTGCGGCGGCGAGCACGAGCGCACCGTCGCGCGCGACGGTGCGCGGCAGCGCATCGGCGAGGACGACGGGGCGGCGTACGGCGACGGTCATCGACACTGCGGGACCTCCGTGGGCGATCCGGGCGGCGGGCGTGGCGGGACCTTATGACACCGCCGGGGGGTGAGCGTTACCGTGCACGCGCATGGCCGGGGACGACGTCGTCGCCACGGAGGAGGAGGCCGAACGCAGCGAGCGCGCGCCGCTCCTCGTGCTCGAACCGCTGCGCGCTTTCCTCGACGAGCACGGGATCGGCAGCGGCGACATCGAGGCGACGCCGCTCGGCGACGGCCGCTCGAACGTCACCTACCTGCTCCGCCGGGACGGCGCCGAGGTCGTGCTGCGCCGCCCGCCTCGGCCCCCGTGGCCCCCGAGCGCGCACGACGTGCTGCGCGAGGCACGTCTCCTGCGTGCGCTCGCGCCCGCGGGCGTGCGCGTGCCCGAGGTGCTCGCGGTCAGCGAGGGCGAGGGCGTCATCGGCGCTCCCTTCTACGTCATGGAGCGCCTGGAGGGCCACGTCGTCACCGACGACCTGCCGACCGCGCTCGACACGCCCGAGGAGCGCGCGCGCATGACGGAGGGGCTCCTGCAGGGGCTCGTGGAGATCCATGCCGTCGACCCAGGGGCGCCGGGGCTGGACGGCTTCGGGCGGCCGACCGGCTACCTCGAGCGCCAGCTGCGGCGCTGGGCGGGGCTCTGGGAGCACAACAAGACGCGCGAGCTCGAGGACTTCGACGCCGCGGGCGCCTGGCTCGCGGACCATCTGCCCGAGTCGCCGCCGTCGACCGTCGTGCACGGCGACTACCGGCTCGGCAACGTGATGTTCGCCGAGGAGACGCCGACCCACCTCGTGGGGGTCTTCGACTGGGAGATGGCGACGATCGGCGACCCGCTCTCCGACCTCGGCTACCTCCTCATGACGTGGAGCGAGCCCGACGACCCGGCGTGGAGGTTCGAGCTCGCGCCCGTGACGCGGCGGGAGGGGTTCCCGAGCCGGGCGCAGATCGTCGCCCGCTACGAGGAGCTCAGCGGCCGCGCGGTGCCCGACGTGCGGCCGTACGTCGTCCTCGCGCTCTGGAAGGCGACGGTGTTCATGGAGGGCAACTACCGCCGCGCGCTCGAGGGGCGCACCGACGACCCCTACCTCAAGGGGTTCGGCGACGGCGTCGTCGAGCTGGCGCGGCGCGCGCGGGAGCTCGCGGAGGCGGGCTAATGGCCTGAGCCGGGGCCGGGCTTCTTGCCGCGGCTGCTCATCAGCTTGCGACCGGCGTCCTCGATCTGCTTGCGGGTCTTGGGGTCCTTGGCGGCGGTGACGGCCTTGTCGGCCAGCTCGCGCGCCTGCTCCGACTTGGCGAAGTCTGTGATCTTGCTGAACAGGGAGGGCATGGTCGGACCCAAGGTAGCCGCGCTCCTCAACGCCGACTCAAGGTGTCACCGGCCTCGAGCCGGCGACGCAGCTCGTCGCCCCTGCCGGCCGACACCGCCCGCGCGGCGCGGCGCTCATCGAGGGGGACGCCGCGCGCCTGCGCGAGCTCCATGAGCTGCTGGCGCTCCTCCCCCTGGTTCGCCGCCCGCAGGAACAGCCAGCAGCCGAGCCCAAGCGTGAGGATCGACCCCTCCACCATCATGATCGAGCCCGCGATGACCTGGTCGTTCACGCCGCCGACGTAGACGTCGTAGATCGGCTTGTCCGACCACACGAAGATGTTGGCCAGGATCGTGCCGTAGAGACGGACGGCAAGGATGTAGCCGAGCCGCGCGAGGTTGCCGAACCAGGCGGGCTTGGGCAGCGGGCCGAGCAGCGCCATCCACATGTTCACGCCGCACGCGATGAACATGATGTGCTGCAGCGCGTGGACGCCGTCGTGGTTCACGGCGGCCTCGTGGGGCCCGGGCAGGTGCCAGATCGCGAGATCGACGGCCCAGATGAGCAGCGCCGCGACGGGATGGGCCAGATGGCGCAGGGGGCCGAGGATCGGGTTGCGCAGCAGCGGCGCCATGAGCGGGCCGGTCAGCCCGAGCACGAGCAGCAGCGACCCGATGTCCGCGATGAGCAGGTGCTCGGCCATGTGCGCGGAGAACCGCTTCTCGGCCAGCGTCGCCAGCGGCGAGACGAGGACGGCCACGATGAGCGCCAGGCCGGCGTACCAGCAGGCCACCCGCCAGCCCTCGACCGGGCGGCCCTGCTCGCGCAGGGTCCGCGCCCGCATCCAGTACATGACGCCGAACACGACCGCAGGGGACAGCTGCAGGAGCAGAGGACCCATCGCGCCGCAGGCTAACCCTCCGTCAACCTGGCGGTCCGGATCCGGGGCTAGTGTCGAAGGGGTGGGATTCGTGGACCTGCATTGCCATCTGCTGCCGGGCGTCGACGACGGGCCGGACTCGCTGGACGAGACGATCGCCTACGCGGCCGCAGCCTCCGCCGCGGGGACGACGACGATCGTCGCCACGCCGCACGTCGAGCTCGTCGACGTCGCCGAGCTCGGAGACCGCGTGCAGGAGGTCCGCGACGCTCTGCGCGCCGCGGGCGTCCCGTTGCACGTCGAGGTCGGCGGCGAGCTCAAGCCGCAGTCCATCGCCGACCTCGACGGCGATGATCTCGAGGTCATCGCCCACGGCCCGCCCGGCGCGCGCTGGCTGCTCTACGAGGTGCCCTTCGAGGGCGTCGACGGCGGAGGGGGCCCCGGCTTCCTCGCCGGCGCGCAGGAGCTGCGCGACCGCGGCTACGGCCTGCTGCTCGCGCACCCCGAGCGCAGCAGGGACATCCTTCCGGCCGGCATCGAGCAGCTCGGCCCGGAGCTCCTCGCGGGCGCGGTGATCGCGGCCAACGTCGGCCCGCTGAACGATCGCGAGACGCCCGAGCGTCACGCCGCCTCGCTGGAGATCCTGGGTCGCGGCATGGTCGGCGTCATCGCGACCGACGCCCACGCGCCACGCCGGCCGTGGACGCTCGCCGAGGGCCGCGCGGCGGTCCTGCAGGCGACGGGCGACGCCGTGCTGGCCGACGGACTGACCGCCGCCAACCCCGCCTCGCTGCTGCGCGACGGCATCGCAGTCAGGACGCGCGCCCGCGCCGCGTGAGTGATCCGGCGGGGGGCGACGTGCGATCCCGCCTACATGAACCCATTCACCATCGAGGATCTCGATCCCTCCGGCGATCTGCGTCAGTCCGCTGACGACGCGGGCGCGTGGGATCCCCAGGGGACGCGCCGCAACCTGCTCCGCAAGGCGGGCATCGGTGGCGCCGCGGTCTTCGGCGTCAATGCACTCCTGTCGCCGCTGGACGCCCTCGCGTCGGCGACGTCGGGTCAGAAGGGCGCGTACTCCACGCAGGGGTCCCGTTCGATCCGCCGTGGCGCACCGAACGCCAACGACGTCAAGATCGGCAACTACGCGCTGACGCTCGAGTACCTGGAGGCCGCGTTCTACGCCGCCGCCGCAGCGAAGAACTTCCCCGACGCGGACATCGCCGCGGCCGCCAAGACGCTGGCCGCACATGAGGCCGCCCACGTCGCGGCGCTGAAGAAGGTCCTCGGCCGCGCGGCCGTCAAGGCGCCGACCGTCAACGGCGACACGGTGGGCAAGCTGCTCGCCGACCAGGTCACGTTCATCAAGACGGCCGCGGCGATCGAGCCCGTCGGCACCGCCGCGTACGCGGGTGCCGGGCCGTACATCAACAACCTGGGCATCGTGAAGGCCGCCCTCTCGATCCACTCGGTCGAGGCCAACCACGCCGCCTACACCGCGGCGATCGTGAAGTTCAAGGGCTACGACACGAGCTCGGACCCGATCCCGAACGCCTTCAACCCGGCGTTCTCGTTCAACAAGACGATCCGGACCGTCACGGGCCTGGACCTCGTCACGGGCGATCTGCAGCCGTAGGCGATCAGCCGCAGCACGGGTCTCGTCGAGCCGCCTCCGGGCGGCTCGACCCGTTTCAGCGGACGATGACCTTGCCGTCCATGCCCGGGTGCAGGGTGCAGTGGTAGTTGAAGGTGCCGGCCTTCGTGAAGCGCAGGGTGTAGGTCCCGGTCTTCTTCGTCCCGCTGTGCATGCGCGCGAACGTGACGTTGTGGGGCGTGACGACGTCCTTCCAGATCCACGTCACCGACGAGCCCTTGGCGATCCGGACGGTCGGGTGGTGGAAGGCGATGTTCTTCAGGGTGACGGTCGTCGTCGCGCCGGCGTGTGCGGACGGCAGCGACGCGGCGCTCCCGCAGGCGACGAGCGCCCCGAGCACGGCGAGCTTCGCGGAGGGCTTCATGGGCGGGGTGCGGTCTGCGCGCCCCGGCGGATCATCTACCTGCGGCCGCGCCCGTAGAGGAGCCGCAGCGCCCCGAGCAGGGCCCGCGTGCGGCCTCTGCGGTACGGGTGCATGTGGATGTCGCGGCGCAGGTGCCAGCGCGACACGACGATCGCCTGCTCCGCGCAGAACTTCCGGATGCCGCCCTCGCCGTGACGGGCGCCGAGCCCGGAGCTCTTCCACCCGCCCATCGGCAGCTCGAGCGCCTGGTAGTTGATGAGCGCGTCGTTGACCGTGACCGCGCCGGCGCGCAGCCGGCGCGCGATCGCCTCGCCGCGGGCCCGGTCGCGGGTGAACACGGACGCCGCCAGGCCGTACTCGGAGTCGTTGGCCAGGCGGATCGCCTCCTCCGCGTCACGCACGCGCATCACCGGCAGCGTCGGGCCGAACGTCTCCTCGCGCATCGCCAGCATCGAGTGGTCGACGTCGGTGAGGACGGTCGGCGGGAAGAACGCCCCGTCGCGCTCGCCGCCGGCGACGACGGTCGCGCCCCGGGTCACGGCGTCGCGGACGTGCTCGGCCACGACGTCGGTCTGCGCGGGCGTCGTCATCGCGCCGACGTCGACGGTGCCCGGCCCGCCGCGCGGGTCGCCCTGGCGCAGCGAGCGGACGCGCTCGGCGAGCAGACGGACGAACGGGTCGTGCACCGCGTCCTCGACGTACACGCGCTCGACGGAGATGCAGGTCTGCCCCGCGTTCTGCATGGCGTAGTAGACGGCGGCGTTGGCGGCCCGCGCGAGATCGGCGTCGGCCAGGACGATCATCGGGTCCTTGCCGCCGAGCTCCAGCGACACTGGGATGAGCCGCTGGGCGGCGCGCACCGCGACCGGCGCGACCGGTCGCCGTCGAGCCGGTGAACTGCACCATGTCGACGAGGTCCACGAGCGCCTCGGCCGTCGGCCCGGCGCCGGTCGCGACCGCGAACACCCCGTCGGGCACGCCGCTCGCCGCCAGCCCCTCGGCCAGCAGCAGCGAGGTCATCGGCGTGTGCTCGCTCGGCTTCAGGATCACGGCGTTGCCCGCCGCGAGGGCCGGGATCGCGTCCCCGAAGGAGTTCGTCAGCGGGTAGTTCCACGGGCCGATGACGCCGACGACCCCCAGCGGCTCGTAGCGCACGAGCAGCTTCTTGCCGAGGACCGCGGGCGCGCTCGAGCGCACGCGGCGGTCGCCGACCCAGCGCGGCGCGCGCTTCGCCCAGAACCCGAAGGCCGCCGCGCCGTACATGACCTCGGCGAGCATCGCGTCCTCGTACGCCTTGCCCGTCTCGCCCACGATGGTCCGGGCGATCCGGTCGGCGTTGTCGACGGTCCAGCGCTGCATGCGGCGCAGCGCCTTGCCGCGACCCTCGAACCCGAGCGCCTGCCAGCCCGGCTGCGCCTCGCGCGCACGCGCGACGAGCGCAGCGACCTCGGGCGCGGCGAGCTCGTCGACCTCCGCGATCTGCGCCCCCGACACGGGGTCGCGGACGGCGATCACGACGGTGCTACGGCGTGAACGTCAACGACTCGATGCTGACGTCGTTGACCGGCTTGTCGCGCCCGTCGGTCTCGGTGCCCTCGATGCGGTCGATGACGTCCATGCCCTCGGTCACCTCGCCGAAGACCGTGTGCTTGCCGTCGAGCCACGGGGCGGCGTCGATCGTGACGATGAAGAACTGCGACCCGTTCGTGTTCGGCCCCGCGTTGGCCATCGCGAGCTTGCCGCGCTCGACCTTGTGGTCGTTGATCTCGTCCTCGAACGAGTAGCCGGGGCCGCCGGTGCCGGTGCCCGTCGGGCAGCCGCCCTGGATCATGAAGTCCTTGATCACGCGGTGGAAGATCAGCCCGTCGTAGAAGCCCTTGTCGGCGAGGTCCTTGAAGTTGCTCACGGTCTTCGGAGCGTCCTCGTCGAAGAGCTCGAGGGTGACGGGTCCCTCGCTGGTGTTCATGGTCACTGCGGACATGGCTACCCCTTCCGGACGATGAGGTCGGAGATGGATGCGCGCGGGTCTTCGGGCCGGGCGGGCGTCGTGACCCACAGCAGGATGTGGCGGACCGGGCCCTTCAGCTTCGTGAGCGGGATGGTCTGCTTCTCCTTGACGGCTGGGATGTCGAGGACGTGCTGCCACGCGTCGCTCGTCACCGACTTCGGCGCC
The DNA here is from genome assembly GCA_963757125.1 of uncultured Solirubrobacterales bacterium. Classification (GTDB taxonomy): domain Bacteria; phylum Actinomycetota; class Thermoleophilia; order Solirubrobacterales; family Solirubrobacteraceae; genus CAVVSD01. The sequence continues at coordinate 609,629 of CAVWQP010000004.1, forward strand.
TTGTGCTTGGCGGCGTAGACCTCGATCTTGTAGCCGTTCGTCGGCGCCGTCAGCTCGATCGAGCCGACCGCCTGGGGCGAGCCGAGGTCGATGAGCAGGCCGACGCCGATCGGCTGGCCGTCGGCGGGGACGGTGACGTCCCACATCGTGTCGTCCTTGCCGTCCACAGCCCAGCGGGCCTCGCCCACCTCGGCGCCAGGCCGGCCGTACGGGTTGTACGTGGAGGCCGAGTCGGCGTTGAGGTCGATCGCGGCCGGCGTCGGCGGCGTGGGGGTCGGCGTCGGAGTCGGCGTGGGAGTCGGAGTCGGCGTGGGAGTCGGCGTCGGAGTCGGAGTCGGCGTGGGGGTCGGCGTCGGCGTCGGGATCGGCGTGGGAGTCGGCGTGGACGGGGCCGTCTGCGTCGGCTCGCCGGTGCCCGGTGCCGGCGTCGGGATCGTCGGCGCGGTGTCCGTGCCACCGGGGGTCGTCGTGGCCCCGGGGGTGGTCGCCGTCGGATCGACCGGCGCCGGCGTGACCGGCGTCGAGGGCGTCGTCGCCGGGGCCTGGGCGACCGGCGTGCCGGCGGGGCCGGTCGGCGCCGGGTCGGTGATGGCGGCGTAGCCGGCGGCTGCAGCCCCGGCGACGAGCACGGCCGTCAGGCCCGTGATCGTGCCGACGGCGCGCCAGCCGGGGCGTGCTCCGAGGCGCCCGGGGGCGGCGGAGCCGCACTCGAGGCACCAGTCCTGACCCGCGGCCATTCCGGCGCCGCAGGTGGGACACACCTGGTTAGGGGCGTCGGTCGACATCTCCGAACACAGTAACGGCCGACGACTTCGTCGTCGGGGGCGATGTGTCGCAGAGCGACACATCGCCGGTGCGCGGTTCATCAGGCCGGAACTGGTGCGACGCGCAGCGAGATCCCGTTGACCTCGACGCCGTCGACGGCCTCCACGACGCGCTCGGCCTCGTCCGCCGGGACCGAGAAGAAGGCGAAGCGCTGCAGCACCTTCACGTCGCGGACGGCCTCGCCGTCGAGCTTCGCAGCGGACGTCACCGCGTGGACGACATCGCGGACGTGCAGGCCGTCGGCGCGGCCTCCCGCGGCGACCAGGCGGACGTCGGCCCCGCCGTTGCGCCCGGAGACGCTGGGCTTGGAGTGCCGGCGCGGGCGGTCCGGGACCGCCGCGGGCGCGACCTTCGCGCCCTCGATCCAGCGGGCGATGCCCGTCTTGATGTGCTTCTCGATCGCGGCCAGCTCCTTCGTCTGGCGCGGCTCGACGAAGGTGACGGCGCGGCCCGAGCGCCCGACGCGGCCGGTGCGGCCGATGCGGTGCACGTAGACGTCGGGCGAGGTCGGCACGTCGTAGTTGATGACGTGCGTGACCGTCGAGATGTCGAGCCCGCGGGCGGCGACGTCCGTCGCGACGAGGACCGGGACGCGCCCGGCCTTGAACGAGAGCATGACGCCGTCGCGCTGGCCCTGGGACATGTCGCCGTGCAGCGCGCGGACGTTCATCCCGCCGTCGCGCAACCGCCGGAAGAGCTGTTCGCAGCGCACCTTGGTGCGCACGAAGACGATGGCCTGGTCAGGACGCTCGGCGCGCAGCACCTCGAGGAGCTTCTCGGGCTTGTCCGGCGCCTTCACGTCGACCTGGAACTGCTCGACGGAGTCGACGGTCAGCGTGTCGCTCTGGACCTTCACGAGGACCGGGTCGTAGAGGTAGCCGTCGGCCAGCTTGCGGATCGGCGGCGGCATCGTCGCGCTGAACAGCGCCGTCTGGCGGCTGTTGGGCGTGAGGGCCAGGATGCGCTCGACGTCCTCCAGGAAGCCGAGGTCGAGCATCTCGTCCGCCTCGTCGAGGACGACGTAGCGACACTCGTTGAGCACGAGCGAGCGGCGGCTGATGAGGTCGAGCACGCGGCCGACGGTGCCGACGACGACCTGCCCCCCGCCGCGCAGCTGGGCCTGCTGGGTGCGGATGGGCGCGCCGCCGAAGACGGCGACGACGTCGACGCCCTTGCTGGCGCCGTAGGTGCGCAGCGCCTGGGTCACCTGGATGCACAGCTCGCGGGTCGGCGTGAGCACGAGCGCCTGGATGGCGTCGAGCTCGGGATCGACGTACTCGATCATCGGGAGCCCGAAGGCCGCGGTCTTGCCCGAGCCCGTCTGCGCCTGGCCGATCACGTCGCGACCCTCGAGGAGCGGCGGGACGGCCTGCTCCTGGATGGGCGACGGCTTCTCGTACCCCACGTCCTCGAGTGCCTGCAGGACGGGGGCGGAGAGGCCGAGTTCGGCGAAGGTGGTCACGCCTCCCAGGATAGGAGGCGCATCACCACCATTCGCCGTCGAAGCGTGTGAGGAGCGTCGGACCGGTGGAGACGGCCTCGAGGACGTCGTTGTCCTTCGCGTGCACGAGCGTGCGCGCGTCGAAGCCCAGCACGGCCCAGCGCTTGCGCAGCGGCTCGACCAGGTTGGGCTCCAGGCGGCCCGTCACGACGGTCGCGTTGCGCTCGCGCGCGTCCTTGATCATCGCCTCGACGACAGCGTCGGTGTCGCGCTCGCGCGAGGCGACCTGCAACACCCGCGCGGGCCCGCCGGGATCGTGGACGTAGACGAACCAGCCGACCGCCTTGCCGCCCCGCCGCACGAGCTTGCGCACCACGACCGACGTCGCGTAGAGCGAGTCGAGGCGGCCGAAGAGCCAGCTCACGTAGGCCTCGTCGTAGTCGAGGTGCACGCGGACGCCCTTCAGGATCGCGTCGCGGTGCTCGACGAGCGCCGCCGCCGTCAGCCCCTCCGTCTCCCCGGGCGGGCCGGGATCGGCCTCCGCGTGGCCGGTCAGCCGGGCGCCGCCGATGTGGAACGGCAGCGCCGGCACGGTGGCGAGCCCCGGGGCGCGCCGGCCCTGGATGCGGGCGCGGCCGACCGCGAGCGCCCAGGGCGCGGGCCGCAGCACGAGCATGAAGCCGCAGCTGCGCTGGCCGTCCGTGCGACCTCCGAAGGAGCGCCACAGCCGCGCGACGACCTCGGTCGCCGTGTCGGTGAACGTGAGGTCCTGCGGCCCGCCCATGTACCGGCCGAGCAGCTGGGGCCCGACGGCGCGGCTGCGTGCGCCCTCGTCGACGACGAGATGCGCGCAGCAGGCGCCGCGCAGGCGGGTGCCGTCGACGACGACGTGCCGGACGTTGGAGGCGATGAAGCCCGAGATGCGGCCGTCGTCACCGGTCGAGACGAGCGACGGGATCTCGGGGTCGAGCCACGGGCTCTCAAGGAGCGTGGCCCGCAGGAAATCCGCGAGCCAGGGCCGCGAGAGCTCGTTCTCGGGTCCCATGGCCGCGCGGAACAGGTCCGCGACGGCCGGGATGTCGGCGCTCTCCAGAGCGCGGACGTCGCTCATCGGCAGTCGGTGCTGGGGGTGGGCACACGCATGCGGGACGGGCAACCCTATCCACCGTGCTGTGAACTCGCTGAGCCGCGACGCCGGGTATGTCCAGAAAGCGTCCAGGGGCCGGGGTCCACCAGGCGTCCACTTCGCCTCAACCCGTCTCAGCGAGTGGCGATGACGGCCCGATGCAGGAGGCGAGCGGTCACGGAAGACCGCCTTTTCGCTCCCAGGTCAAGGACGATCAATGCCTTCGAAGTTCCGCGCGGCGCTCGTGAGCGTCGTCATGCTGTTCTGCGCACTGCTCCCCGCCACCGCATCGGCGGTGACGAGCGCTAGACACGAGCCGAACTACCGGTACACGGCCCAGTCGATCCCGAGCGACGAGCTCTTCGACGAGCAGTGGTCGCTCGCGGACGACGGCATCCTGGGCATCCAGAGCGCGTGGGACGTCTCGACGGGCGGCAGCACCGTGGTCGCGGTCATCGACACCGGCGCGGACCTCACGCACCCGGACCTGCGCGACAACCTGTGGCGCAACCCGCGGGAGATCCCCGGCAACGGCATCGACGACGACGGCAACGGCTTCGTGGACGACGTCAACGGCGCGGACTTCGTCAACCGCGACGGCGACCCGTCCGACGACAACGGCCACGGGACGCACGTCGCCGGCATCCTCGCCGCGCGCGGCGGCAACCGGGTCGGCGTGACCGGCGTCGCCCAGCGCGCCCGGCTCATGGTCCTCAAGGCGCTCGGCGCGGACGCCGTGGGCTCCGCCGAGACGATGGCCGAGGCCGTCCGCTACGCGGTCGCCAACGGCGCGAAGATCATCAACATGTCGGTGTCGGGCCCGGGCCGCAGCCAGACCTTCGAGGAGGCCGTCCAGGCCGCCAGCGACGCCGGCGTGATCATGACCGTCGCCGCCGGCAACAGCGGGCACGACCTCGACGCGCAGCCCGAGTACCCCGCCGCCTTCCCGGCGAGCCACGTCCTCGCCGTCGCCGCCACCGGCCGCACCGGCAAGCTCATCGGCATCTCCAACCGCGGCGTCGGCACCGTCGACATCGCAGCTCCCGGTCAGGGCATCGTCTCGACCGCCAAGGGTGGCGACTACGAGATCCGGACGGGCACGTCGATGGCCTCCCCGCACGTCGCCGGCGCCCTCGTGCTCCTCTCCTCCGCCCGCCCCGACCTCGGCGCCGACGCGCTGCAGGCGGCGCTGCTCGGCTCGGCGAGGCGCGGCGTCGCCGTCACGACCGGCACGCTCGACGTCGCCGGCGCGATGCGCCGGGTGGTCTCCGCCGCCCGCTGGCGCAGCGCGATCCGCGCGAGCTCGGTCCGCGCGGCGTCGAAGTCGAAGGCCAAGGCCAAGCGGACCGCCCGCGGCCGCGCCAGCTGAGCCCCGGAGGGGGTGCGCCGGGGGCGTCCCGGCGCTATGGTGCGCCCTGGGGTGGACCTGACAACCTTCATCTTCATGATGCTGGTTCTGAAGCTGCCCCTCGGCGCGCTGCTGTACCTCGTCTGGTGGGCGATCAAGTCGACACCGGAGGTCGAGGAGAGCGACGAGGGCGGCGGCGCGAAGCGCTGGCCGCATGGACCGCGCCCGCCGCGGACCCCGAACCCGCCTCGCCGCGGCCCGCACGCCGAGCCGCCTCCGCCGTCTCCAGCGCGCACCCGCACCGTCGTCGCGCACAGCCGCGACACGCAGCGCAGCTGAGCCGGACCGTAGACTCGCGCGCCATGCAGTCCGTGCTCTCCGACGGCACGATCCGCCGCCTCGTGGAGGAGGGGCGGATCAAGATCGACCCGTGGGATTCCGGCGATGATCCAGCCGGCCTCGATCGACCTGCGCCTCGGCGCGTCGTTCCGCGTGTTCCACAACCATCGCGCACGGGCGATCGACCTCCGCGATCCGCCGCGCAACCTGACCGAGCAGATCGTCCTCGGCCCGGACGAGCCGTTCATCGTGCATCCGGGCGAGTTCGTCCTCGCCCGGACGGAGGAGCACGTCGTGCTGCCCGACGACGTCGTCGCCCGCATCGAGGGCAAGAGCTCCCTCGGCCGACTCGGGCTCATCGTCCATGCCACCGCGGGCTTCGTCGACCCCGGGTTCGCAGGCACGCTCACGCTCGAGGTCACCAACCTGACGCGCATCCCGATCGAGCTGTGGCCGGGACTGCCGATCGCCCAGCTGTCGTTCATGGCGCTCGACGCGCCCGCCGAGCGGCCCTACGGGCACCCGGACCTCGGGAGCCACTACCACGGCCAGGTCGAGGCCACGGAGAGCCGCTACGAGGGTGGTCCTGCACGCGGCGGCGCCGCGCGGTAATTTCCCCGCCCATGGGTCTGCTCACCACGGTCATCGCCGCGACGACGGAGGCGGGGAAGTCGGAGACGCCGTTCTTCATCTTCGGCATCGTGCTCGCGCTGTTCGCCGTCGGCATCAGCGTCGTCGGCTTCACGCGGCCCGCGTGGCCGAACGGCGAGGGGGCGGCACGAGGGGTCATCGGTGCCGGTGCGACGCTCGTCGTGATCGTCATGGGCATCGTCATCTGGATGAACGCCTGAGCGCCCGAGGCTGAGAGCTTCGGCCTGCCCGCGTTCGACTCGGACGGCCTGGGGCATACTGCTTGCATGACCACGCCTACTGAGCAGCGGTCGGGCGACCGCGCCGCCGCCGGCGGTGAGACGCTGACCGTCACGGACAACCGCACGGGCCAGACGTTCGAGATCCCGATCACCGATGGAACCGTCCGCGCCATGGACTTCCGTCAGATGAAGGTCGACGACGGCGACTTCGGCCTCATGACGTACGACCCCGCGTACACGAACACCGCCTCGTGTCGTTCGGCGATCACCTACATCGACGGCGACGCCGGCGTCCTCGAGCACCGCGGCTACTCGATCGAGCAGCTCTGCGAGCACTCGACGTACCTCGAGGTCGCCTACCTCCTCATCAACGGCAGCCTCCCGACCCAGCAGCAGTTGGACCAGTGGACGCACGAGGTGACCATCCACACCTTCGTCCACGAGAACATCAAGAGCTTCATGCAGGGCTTCCGCTATGACGCGCACCCGATGGGGATGCTGCTCGCGGCCACCGGCGCGCTGTCGACGTTCTACCCCGACGCCGTCCAGGTGAAGGACGCCGATCTCCGTCACATCCAGATCATCCGGATGCTCGCGAAGATGCCGACGCTCGCCGCCTTCTCGTACCGGCACAACATGGGCCAGCCGTACGTCTATCCGGACAACGACCTGAGCTACGCCGGCAACTTCCTCTCGATGATGTACAAGATGACCGAGCTGAAGTACGAGCCCGACCCCCGGGTCGAGCGCGCGCTCGACGTCCTGTTCATCCTGCACGCCGACCACGAGCAGAACGCGTCCACCAGCTCGGTGCGCGCGGTCGGCTCCACGCAGGTCGACCCGTACTCCGCCGTGGCCGCCGGCGTCGCGGCGCTCTACGGCCCGCTGCACGGCGGCGCCAACGAGCAGGCGCTGCGGATGCTCAACCGCGTCGGCTCGGTGGAGAACATCCCGGACTTCCTCGAGGGCGTGAAGCGCGGCGACGAGCGCCTCATGGGCTTCGGCCACCGCGTCTACAAGAACTACGACCCGCGCGCCCGCGTGATCAAGAAGCACCTCGACGAGGTCTTCGAGGTCATGGGCCGCAGCCCGCTGCTGGACATCGCGATCGAGCTCGAGAAGCGCGCGCTGGACGACGACTACTTCACGTCGCGCAAGCTCTACCCGAACGTCGACTTCTACTCGGGCCTGCTGTACGAGGCGCTGCGGCTGCCGACCGAGATGTTCCCGGTCATGTTCGCCATCGGCCGCACCTCGGGCTGGATCGCCCAGTGGCTGGAGATGATCCAGGACTCCGAGCAGAAGATCGCCCGCCCGCGTCAGATCTACACCGGCGACCGCGAGCTGACGTACGTCCCGGTCGACCAGCGGTAACGACCTGAGCTACACCGTGACCGTGCGCGTCGGTCCGCGCGTCCGCAAGCAGCACTTCGCGGACGCCGAGCCGGCGCTCGCGGCGCTGCGTGCAGGGCTCGACGGCGCGGAGCGCCTCGACACGAGCTCGGTGCTGGGGCGGGAGTACGCGCCGTCGGAGCAGGTCTCGGCTCGCGGTGAGATCCGCGGGCCGTCCCGTCGCAGGGCCGGCGCCGACGTCCGCGGCGACGGCAGCGTCCAGGCGTGGACCGGCCGGGTGCGCCGGCGCCCGCTGGAGCCGCGCGACGGCGAGACGCCGTGGGACGCGGTGTTGCGGGAGGTGCGCGGCGCATGACGGCCGTGCTGGGCATCGTGCTCATCCTCATCGGCGGGTACGCGATGGCGTGGTCGCGTCGCCTGTCGCGGCTGGATGCCGACGGCGACGAGACCGTCTCGTTCTCCTCGCTGTCGCTCTTCCTGCTCGGCTGCGCCGTCGTGGCGGTCGGAGCGGTCCTCGTGACCGCCTGGTACGTCAGCTACTGAGCGCCACGCGCAGCGCCGTGGCGTTGCGCCGCAGCCAGCGGCGCGGCTCCTCGTAGCCGGGGCAGTGCCGGGCCACCAGGGCCCAGTAGCGCGGCGAGTGGTTCATCTCCCGCAGGTGGCAGACCTCGTGCCAGACGACGTAGTCGAGGACCTCCTCGGGCGCGAGCACCAGGCGCCACGAGAACGACAGCGAGCCGCTCGACGAGCAGGAGCCCCAGCGGGTCCGCGGGTCGCGGATCGTGACCCGCGCGACGTCGACGCCGAGGGCCGCCGCGGCGCGGTGGGCGCGGGGCGTGATCTCGTCGCGCGCGGCGCGGCGCAGCCAGCGCTCGATCGCGGCCGGGTCGTCCTCCGGCACCCGCAGGACGTCGCCGGTGCGGTGCGCGCGCCGGCGCCCCGGCTCCGGCACGAGCCGCAGCGTCCCACCGAGGTAGGGGATCGCGTCGCCGCGGCTCGCGGCCTCGGCCCGGGCGGCGTCGACCTCCGCCACCCGGCGGTCGATCCACGGCTGCAGCTCGGCCACGGCCGCTGCGGCGTCGCGCAGGCGCGCCCGGCGCGGCAGCGTGACCTCGACCCCGCGGTCGGGGTCGACGCTCACGCGGATCCGGCGGGCGCGGTCCGAGCGCCGGACGGTGTATCCGGGCGCGCTCAGAAGATCCCCGACACCGCATGCGGCACGTAGGGCTCCTCCAGGCGCGCGATCTCCTCGGGCGACAGGACGACGTCCGTCGCGGCCAGCGCGTCCTCGAGATGGGCGGTCTTCGTGGCGCCGACGATCGGCGCCGTGACGCCCGGCTTGTGCAGCAGCCACGCGAGCGCGACCTGCGCCGGCGGCAGTCCGCGCTCGCCCGCGACCTCCAGGAGGCGGTCGACCACCGCGAAGTCGGCGTCCGTGTCGTCGTACAGGACCTCGTTGAACGCGTCGGTCTGCGCCCGCGTCGTGCGCTTGTCGTCGCCTCGGCCGCGGTTGCCCGCGAGCAGCCCGCGCGCGAGCGGGCTCCAGGGGATGACCCCGATGCCGTCCTCGCGGCAGAGCGGCAGCATCTCGCGCTCCTCCTCGCGGTAGACGAGGTTGAGGTGGTTCTGCATGGAGACGAACTTCGTCCAGCCGTGCGTCTCGGCGACGTGCTGGGCCCGCGCGAACTGCCACGCGTACATGCTGCTCGCGCCGATGTAGCGCGCCTTGCCGGCGCGGACGACGTCGTGCAGCGCCTCCATCGTCTCCTCGATCGGCGTCTCGGAGTCCCAGCGGTGGATCTGGTACAGGTCGACGTGGTCCATCTCCAGCCGCCCCAGCGACGCGTCGATGGCCGAGAGGATGTGCTTGCGCGACAACCCGCGGCCGTTCGGCCCCGGGGTCATCTGGCCGTGCACCTTCGTCGCGACGACGACCTCTTCGCGCGAGATGAACTTGCGCAGCAGCCGGCCGGTGGCGACCTCGCTCGTGCCGCCGGAGTACACGTCGGCGGTGTCGAAGAACGTCACGCCGCCCTCGACGGCCATGCGGACGATCGGCTCAGCCGCCGCCTCGTCGAGAACCCACGGACGATCGGAGTCGTTGCCGTAGCTCATCATGCCCAGGCACACGCGCGAGACGTGCAGACCAGAGGCGCCCAGTCGGACCAGATCCATGCTCTGAGCATCGCACGCGTGGTCTACAGTCGCCGTCCGTGGACGGGTCCATCGTCAGGCTGCCCAAGCAGATCCAGGGGGACTTCGCCGTCTTCGTCAACGGCGTCGCCCAGCGCGAGGGCCAGGACTACACGGTCGTGGGGCGCGACCTGCTCTTCCTGCGCGAGCTGAAGCAGGAGGGCCGGCTGGGGCCGTGGCGGTGGTTCCTCGGCGCCTGGGGGATCGGCACCTACCGCGAGCACGACTCCGTCGACGTGCAGTACGAGCTCGATGGCCGCCCGATGGTGGCCGAGGGGCTGCGGCCCGAGCCGAGGCCCGAGTAGCGCCCGTGAACCGCCGGATCGCGCTCGCCCTCGCCGCCGGCCTCGTCCTCGCGGACTCGTCGATCGTCACCCTCGCGCTGCCGGAGATCCTGCGCGAGCTGGACACGACCGTCGCCCAGGTCGCGTGGGTGCTCGTGTCCTTCAACGTCGCCCTCGCCGTGGCCGCGGTGCCCGGCGCGATGATCGCGCGGCGCACGCCGCGGACGGCGATGATCGCCGGGGTCCTCGTGTTCGCGGCGGCGTGCCTCGTCTGCGCGGAGGCGAACGGGTTCGAAATGCTCATCACCGGGCGCGTCCTGCAGGGCCTCGCGGGCGCCGTCGTGGTCGCGGCGTCGCTCGAGCTGCTGCTGCGCCTCGACGAGGAGGGCGCCGTCCACACCTGGGCGACGGCCGGCGTGATCGGCGCGGCGGTGGGCCCGGCGGCGGGCGGCGTGCTGACCGACCTCCTGTCCTGGGAGGCGATGTTCGCGCTGCAGGCGCCCGTCGCGCTCATCGCGCTCTCGGGCGTGGTCGGGATGCGCGTCACGGCGCGCAGCACCGCACCCGGCGAGCGGTCGGCGCCCACCGCCGCGCGCATCGCCGCGCTGGCGGCCCTCGCGCTGGCATCGGCCGCGCTGGCCGCCGCGTTGTTCCTGCTCGTGACGATGATCATCGAGGGGTGGCGCCACAGCCCGATCGAGGCGGCGCTCATCGTCACCGTCATGCCGGTCAGCGCGATCCTCGCCCCGCGGCTCGCGCGGCTGGTCGGCGCCGAGGACGTCGTCCCGCGCGCCGCGTCGGGCGCGGTCCTGCTCGCGGGCGGCCTCGCGGGTCTCGGCCTGCTGCCGAGCTCGAACCCGGCCTGGACGATCCTGCCGCAGGTGCTCATCGGCCTCGGGCTGGGGCTGCTCCTCACCGGCCTGACCCGCGTGGCGGTCTCCCACGGCGCCGGCACGTCGCGCGACGCGAGCCTCACGATCGTCGCGCGCCACCTCGGCGTCGTCGTGGGGCTCCTCCTGCTGACGCCGGTCTTCACCACCGATCTCGAGACGCAGCAGAAGCCGACCGAGATGGCGGCGCTGTCCGAGCTGCTCGACGCGCCGCTGCCGCTGACCGTCAAGGTGCGCCTCGCCGGCGCGCTGGGCGACACGATCGAGGGGGCCGACGACCGGCTCCCGGACCTGGGGCCGGCGTTCGCGAAGGCGAAGGCCGGGCCGGAGCGCGCGGCGGCGATGCGCGAGCTGCGCGCGCAGATGGACACCGAGCTCGCGAAGGCGGGGACGAAGGCGTTCTCGACCTCGTTCCTCGTGGCCGCGGGCTTCGCGCTGCTCGCGCTCGTCCCCATCGGCCTGCTGCTGCGTCTGCGGGGGTCGCCGTGAAGCCCTTCGTGCTCTCGATCGTCGTCGCGCTCGCGCTCGTCGGCGGCTACCTGCTCGCCGGCGGCGGCACCTACGAGCCGACCGCGGTCGCCGACCCGTGCGCGCCGCGGGCGCGGCCGCAGAGCGGCGACCTCCTCGACCCGGTCCAGCGCGGGACGCTCGCGGTCCTCGACGGCGCCGCGTGCGACCTGCACACGAGCCGCGAGCAGGTGCTGCTGGACCTCGTCCGCCGCCGCAATCCGCTCGGCACGAGCGACGCCCGCCTCAAGGACGCGGTGGACGCCGGGATCGACCGGGCGCAGAAGGAGGGGACCATCGGCGGGGCGGAGGCGACCGCGCTGCGGCTGGCCGTGCAGTTCGGGGGCGTCGGGGCCCTGCTGGACCTGCTGCGCGGCTCCTAGCCCGTCACGCGGCCGACACGAGCGCGACGCCCGCCAGGGCGGCGGCGACGCCGGCCGCCTGCCAGGCCGAGAGCCGTTCGCGCAGGACCACCCCCGCGAGCACGACCGTCACGACGGGATACAGCGACGACAGCACCGCGACGAGCGCGTCCTCGCCGCCGCCCGACGCGAGCGTCAGCAGCACGTTCGCACCCGTGTCCCCCACCCCGACGCCCACGAGGAGCGGGACGACGCGCGCGTCGGGGAGGCGCAGGGACGCGCGCGTCACGAGGACCGCCACGGACGTCGCCACCAGCGAGGCCGCCCGCGCGGCGAGCACGACGGTCATGCTCGCGTCGTCGTCGCCCTGGCCGCCCTGCTGGAACATCGTGATGACGGTGCCGAACGCGAGGCCGGCGCCGACCGCCATGGCGATGACCTTCGGCGTCAGCCGCAGGTGCCCGGCCGTCGTCCGCGACACGAGCACGGCGCCCGCGAGCGCCAGCGCCATGCCGACGACGGTCAGCGCCGCGAGGCGCTCGCCGCCCGCGAGCGCGACGACCACGGGGACGATCGCGCCGCACGCGCTGAGCGGCGCGACGAGGCTCATCGCGCCCGCTGCGAGCCCGGCGTAGAACAGCCCGACGCCGAGCGACCCGACGACGCCCGCGCCGACGCCCCACCAGACGCGGTCCGCCTGCAGCTCGAAGCCGCCGGCGACGACGATCGTCACGACGAGCACCAGCCCGATCGCCTGGCTCCACGCCAGCACCCCGAGCACGACCATGCGCCGCGAGGACAGGCCGCCGAGGAAGTCCGCCGAGCCCCAGACGACCGCGGCGAGCAGGCTGAGGGCGACCGCGCTCAGACCGGTGTGGCCGCGCGCTCCCAGGGGCGCATGAGCCGCAGCGCGCCCAGGATCGCGCGCGTCGCCGGGGAGCGGTTCAGGGTGTAGAAGTGCACGCCGGGCGCGCCGTTGTGGAGCAGCTGCGCGCACTGCAGCGTCGCGTACGCCACCCCGAGCTCGGACACGGCCTCCGGCTCGTCGGCCCGCGACTCCAGCGCGTAGCGCAGCCGGGACGGGATCTCCGAGCCGCACAGGGCGGTGATCCGCTTGATCTGGTGGACGTTCGTGATCGGCATGATCCCCGGGATGATCGGGACGTCGATGCCGGCGTCGCGCGCGCGGGCGACGAACTCGTCGTAGACCGCGTTGTCGAAGAACAGCTGCGTGATGAGGAACCGCGCGCCGGCGTCGACCTTCTCCCTGAGGTGGCGCAGGTCGCTCTCCGCGTCGACGGCGTCGATGTGGGTCTCGGGGAAGCAGGCGGCGCCGATCGCGAAGCCGTACTCGGACTCCATGAGGGCGACGAGCTCGGTCGAGTGCTCCAGCCCGCCCTCGGTCTGCGTCCAGCGGTCCTGGCCCTCGGGCGGGTCGCCGCGCAGGGCGAGGACGTTCTCCACGCCGGCGTCGCGCATGCGGTCGAGCGTCGCGCGCAGGTCGTCGACCGTGGCGTTGACGCACGTGAAGTGGGCCATCGCCTCCAGCCCGAACTCCTGTCGCAGCGAGGCGACGATGTCCACCGTGCGGTCGCGGGTGGTGCCGCCGGCGCCGTAGGTCACCGACACGAAGTCGGGGGCGAGCGGGCTGAGCTCGCGCAGTGCCCTGCGCAGGTTCGCCTCGCCCTCGTCGGACTTCGGGGGGAAGAACTCGAAGGAGAAGACCGGGGCGCCCTTGCCGGCGATGATCTCGTCGATCCTCGGCACAGTGACGGGAGGGTAGACCAGGGAGGCGGGCTACATTGGCGCGATGGGCCGTCGCAACCGCCAGCGTGACCGCGTCAAGGCACCGACGAGCGCGTACGACGGGCCGGAGGGCTCGTCGCTGGAGCTCCGCGGCGCGATGACCGCCGCGACCCGCCGCGAGTACGCGGCGGTCCTGCACGACACGTCGCGCACCACGGACGACTCCTGGCAGCGCGCGGTGGAGTTCCTCTTCGAGCGCCTCGCGGTCCGCTGGACCATCAGCGAGGTCCCGACGGAGGGTCAGCGCGAGCTGCTCGCCCGCTACCGCGTCGCCTCCCAGGACGAGCGCCGCTTCGTCCGCGACGCGCTGCGCTCCCACCTGACCGAGCACTTCCCGGACGTCGAGGCTCCGTGAGCGGACCCGCGCCCGAGCCGCTGCTGCTGCTCGGCGCCGGTCCCAGCCCCCTGCCGGAGAGCGTCCGCGCACGCATGTGCGAGCCGCCGCCGGGCCCCATGGACCCCGCGTTCACCGCGGTCATGGACGAGACGCAGGTCCTCCTGCGCGAGGCCTTCTTCACGCGCGGTCGCGCGACCCTGCCGCTGACCGGCTCCAGCGGCGCCGCGATGGAGGCGGCGATCGTGAACTTCGTCGACCCCGGGGACCGCGTCGTCTGCGGCGTCGCGGGGATGCTCGGCGAGCGGCTCGCGGGAGCGATGGCCCGCGCCGGGGCCGAGGTGATCCGGGTCGAGGGCGAGTTCGGCCGGGCGCTGGAGCCGGAGCGGCTCGTCGCCGCGATGGACGACGACTGCAGCGCGCTCGCCGTCGTGCACGGCGAGAGCTCCACCGGGGTGGTGCAGCCGCTCGACGGCCTCGGCGCCGCCTGCCGCGAGCGCGACGCGCTGCTCCTCCTGGACTGCGCGACGTCGCTCGGCGGCCAGCCCCTGCGGATCGACGAGGCGCAGATCGACGTCGCGTTCGCGGTGAGCCACGCGTGCCTCGGCGCGCCGGCCGGGCTCGCGCCGCTGACCGCCGGCGACCGCGCGCTGCGCAAGCTCGAGCGGCGCATCCGGCCCGGCCGCTCGTCGTACTTCGACCTCGTCGGCCTGCTCGCGCAGTGGACCGACGGCGGGCGCGGGCGCACGTACCACCACGTCCCGCCCGTGAACCTCGTCCTCGCCCTCCACGAGGCGCTGCGGCTCGTCCGCGAGGAGTGGCTGCCGACGCGCTGGGAACGCCACCGCCGCGCCCACGCTGCGCTGCGCGACGCGCTCGCCGTGCTTGGGCTCGACCGCCTGGCGCCCGACGGCGAGGAGCTGCGCACCGCGCTCGCCGTGCGCGTCCCGGAGGGGGTCGACGAGTCGGCCGTGCGCGGCCGCCTGCGCAGCGTCCACGGCATCGAGATCACCCCCGGCGCCGGCGCGCTGACCGGGCGCGTCTGGGTCGTCGGCGTCATGGGCGAGACCGCCGCGGCCGAACCGCAGGAGCGCCTCGTCACGGCGCTCGCCGCCGAGCTCGGTCAGGACCCGGCCGACGCGCAGGCGGCGCTCGCGGAAGGATGGAGGGCGTGACGAACCGCCCCGATCCCGCAGCGTTCGCGGACCTGCTGGCCGGCTACTGCCTCGAGGCCACCGAGCAGCAGCAGATCCTCATCCGCTCCACGACGCTCGCCGCACCGCTGCTGCTCGAGCTGCAGCGCGCGCTGCTGCACCGCGGCGCGTTCCCCCTCATGCGCACCGAGCTGCCCGAGGCGACGCTGAACTTCTACCTCCACGCCCAGGACCTCCACTACGACTTCATCCCGCCGTTCGAGTTCGAGGAGGCCAAGCGGGTCGACGCGACCCTCTCGATCCAGGCCCCGGCGAACACGCGCGGGCTCACGTCGGTCGACCCCGCGCTCATGGCGCGGTACGCGAGGGCGCGGCGCCACGTGCGCAACGAGACGCTGAAGCGCCGCTGGGCCACGACGCTCTGGCCGACGGAGGCCAACGCCCAGGAGGCGGGCCTGTCGCTCGTCGACTTCGGCGCCTTCGTCGAGCGCGCGCTCTTCCTCGACCAGCCCGACCCCGTCGCGTCCTGGGGCGAGCTGCGCAGGTTCCAGGACACGCTCATCACGCGGGTGGCGAAGGCGTCGAAGCTGCGCATCGAGGCGCCGGGCACGTCGCTGGAGATCGGCGTGAAGGGCCGCGGGTGGGTCAACTCCGACGGCAAGCGCAACATGCCGTCCGGCGAGGTCTTCACCGGCCCGCACGAGGCGTCGGCCAACGGGCACGTGCGCTTCGGCGTCCCGTCCTCGCCCGCCGGGGTCGACGTCGCCGGGGTCGAGCTGGAGTTCCGCGACGGCGAGGTCGTCTCCGCGCGCGCCGAGCGCGGGCAGGCCTACCTCGACCGCGCGCTCGCGACCGACGAGGGCTCCCGGCGGCTGGGCGAGGTCGGCATCGGCACGAACTTCGGCATCGACCGCCCGATCGGGGCGATCCTCTTCGACGAGAAGATCGGCGGGACGGTGCACCTCGCGCTCGGGCGCTCGTATCCCGAGACGGGCGGCAAGAACGTCAGCGCGCTGCACTGGGACCTCATCCTCGACCTGCGCGAGGGCGGCCGGCTCTGGGCCGACGACGACCTCGTCCAGCAGGACGGGCGCTTCTTCCTCGGCTGAGCTAGACCGCGACGATCCGCGGCGGGCCGGGCGGCAGCACCGCCCACGCGGGCGCGCCCCGTTCGAGCCCGAGGCGCTCGAGCTCGCCCTCGTCGGCGAGCACCACGACGTCGCCGACCCGCACGCGCACCCGGTCGCCCTCGGGCACGACGCCGTGCAGCGTCCCGGGGACCGCCCTGGCCCCGTCCGGGCGCTCCGCCGCGAGCGTCAGCTCCCAGGGGTGGGCGACGACGGCCTCGTTCTCGCCCGCCAGCCCAGGCAGGACGTTGGCGCCCGTGAGCCGGGCGACGAACGCGTCGGCCGGGTGCTCCAGGAGCTCGGGCAGTGGGCCGAGCTGGCGCAGCTCGCCGTCGACCATCACCCCGATCCGGTGGGCGAGCGCCGTCGCGTCGCGCATGTCGTGCGTCACGATCAGCGTCGGGAGGCCCAGATCGGCGAGCAGGTCCTCGAGCTCGGCGCGGACGATCGTGCGCGTGTGCGCGTCGAGCGCCGACAGCGGCTCGTCGAACAGCAGCACCTCGGGCCCGCGTGCGAGGGCGCGCGCGAGCGCGACGCGCTGGCGCTCCCCGCCTGAGATCGCGGTCGGGCGCACGCTCGCGAGGTGGCCGATGCCGAAGCGGTCGAGCAGCTCGTCGACGCGCGCCGGCCCGCCGAAGGCCACGTTCTGGCGGACGGACATGTGCGGGAACAGCGCGTACTCCTGGAACACGAGCCCGACGGAGCGCTGCTCGGGCGCGAGGTTGACGCGCGCCTCCCGGTCGTACCACGCGCGACCGCCCACCTCGATGCGCCCGCGGTCGGGCCGCCGCAGCCCCGCGATCGACTGGAGCACCGTCGTCTTGCCCGCCCCGGAGGGGCCGACGAGGGCGACCGTCTCCCGGTCGACGCCGAGCGCGACCTTCAGCTCGTACGAGCGAAGACCGAGGGCGATGTCGAGGTCGAGGTGCGCCACGAGATGATGAGCTTGTACGACAGCAGCACGGTCGCGCTCAGGACCACGAGCAGGATCCCGATCGCGATCGCCTGATCGAAGTTGGAGTCGAGGACCTCGTAGATGCCGAGCGTGAGCGTCTGCGTCTCGCCGCGCACGCTGCCGGCGAAGATGATCGTCGCCCCGAACTCGCCGACGCCGCGGGCGAAGGCGAGCACCCAGCCCGCGAGCAGCCCGCTCGCCGCGAGCGGCAGGGAGATGCGCAGGAGGGTCCGCGTCGGCCCGGCGCCCAGGGTCCTGGCGGCCGCCGTGAGCGTCCCATCCACGGACTCGAAGGACGTGATCGCCTGACGCAGGTAGAACGGCGAGGCGACGAACGTCACGGCGAGGACGACCGCCCACTGGCTGAACGGCAGCACGATCCCGGCGTCCTTCAGCGTCGGGCCCAGCAGACCGCCGACGCCGAACGCCGAGAGCAGCGCGATGCCCGCGACCGCGGGAGGCAGGACGAGCGGCAGCTCGATGAGCGTGATGACGAGCGAGCGGCCGCGGAAGCGCCGCATCGCGACGAGATAGGCCGTCGGCGTGCCCAGCCCGATGATGAGGACGTTGGCGATCGCGTTCGTGCGGGCGGTCACCTTGAGGGTGTCCTGCACGAACGGGTCGCGCAGGAGCTCCGGCACGTCGCGGAGCGGGAACTCGGTGAAGAGCGCGATGATCGGCAGCGCCAGGAAGGTGAGCACCACGCCCGCGATCAGCGCCGAGAGGGCGGCGGCGGCCGCCCTCCCGACGCTGACGTCGCTCACGGACCGTCCTTCAGGTCAGCTGCGCGGCGGCAGCCCGAACCCGTAGGTGCGGAGGATCCGGCGCCCGTTCGTGGCGCGGACCTTGTTGATGAACGCGTTGGCCGCGGCGGTGTCGACACCGGCCCGGCGCACGACGCACATCTGGTAGCGCACCGGCGGCTGCGACCACTTGGGCAGCGCGATGACCTCGGTGCGAGCGGCGACCGACTGCGCGTCGGTGACGTAGACGAAGCCCGCGTCGGCGGAGCCGAGTGCGACCTTTGCCGTGATGGCGGCGACATTGGGATCCAGACTCACCCGGTTCGAGCGCAGGATCGACGACAGTCGCAGCCGCGCGAGGATCTGGCGAGTGTAGGCGCCGATCGGCACGCCCGCGGTCCCGACGGACAGGCGCCGCGACCCCGTCCGCAGGCTGTAGACCGAGCGGACCCCGGTCGGGTTGCCCTTCGGCGTGATGAGCACGACGACGTTCGTCGCGAACGTCACCGGGCGCGTGCACAGGCCCTCGCGGAACAGCGCGCCGGCCTCGTTCGGGCTCGCGGACGCGAACACGTCGGCGGGTGCGCCCCGCTCGATCTGCGCCTGCAGCTGGTTGGACCCCAGGAAGCTGTACGTCGGGGCGGCGTCGATCTTCGGGAACGCGTCGCGCAAGGAAGCCGCCGCGTAGACGGTGATCGCCTGCGCACCCGCCGGCACGGCCAGGATGGCCAGGACGGCGAGCAGGGCGATGGAGAGGTATCTCTTGGTCATTCTCATTGGAAGCTCGGGATCGTGAGGTACTTGTCGAGCAGCGCGCCGCCCGCCTCGGTGTCGATCGGGTTGGGCAGCCCCGGGACGGGGCTCACGCCGGCCAGCGACCTCAGCCAGGCCAGGAGCTGGCCGTCGAAGATCTGCAGGCGCCCGAGCAGCAGGCGGCTCGAGCTGTCCTGGGCATACGACGTGCCGTAGAGGTACGTCGACACGAGCAGCCCCTCGAGCTGCTGACCCAGCCCCAGTGCCCTGGCGCGCGTGTCGAAGGAGCCCTTCGGGAAGTCGACCGCGAAGTCGCTCGGCTGGACGGCCCCGTCGCGGAGCACGTCGTTGATGCGCCTGATGTGTGCGCCCTTCGCGTTGCTGGCGGCGCTCAGCGTCGAGCGCACGGAACGACCCAGGCCCTTGACCTGCAGCGCCTCCTGATACCAGCGCTGGCTGGTCAGCTCGGCCACCACGGCGAAGCCGAAGAACCCGATGTCGTCACCGATCGGGGTCGGCGCGGGCAACGCCGCCGAGGCCGGCCCCGAGGTGATCAACCCCACGCCGGCTGCGCCGAGCGCGCCAGCCGCCCCCAGGCGCAGGAACTGCGCCCTGTCCACCTTCTCCACGCCATGCCCCCTTGCAGAAGTTACTTAGGCAGAGCATATGCACTTCTGCTTGGGCTGGGCCTACGCGCGAGCCGCTACCGTCGCGCCCCATGTCGCGCCGCGTCCCGTCGATCGTGCTCGTGATCGCCTGCATCGCGGTCGCCGGCTGCGGCAACGGCGGCAAGATCGCCGGCGAGGGTCCGCCGGCGACGTCGACCGTCACCCCGGCGCTCGCGAAGAAGCCGAAGGCCGAGGGCGAGATCGTCGTGCGCGGGGAGGCGTCGCCCGGATCGCACGGCCCCTACGAGCTGTCGGGGACGTACACGGCGCGCTTCGAGCAGTACGCGCCGGAGGACCCGAACCTCGACTTCGCCGCGCAGACGCCGTTCGTCGCGCGCCTGGACCCGCACGCGGACTCCGACGCGGGCGCGAAGAAGGCGGTCTCGCTCTTCGAGAGCGCGGCGCACACCGGGACGGCGACCGTCCGCGCCACCGGGCGGCTGTGGATCGACGTGGAGTTCGGCGACTTCCCCTACGTGATCCGTCTCACGCCGAAGCGCTGAACGACCCTCCGGGCGCGTACCCTGGAGAGAGAGATGAACGACCTCACCCTTGGGGAGGCGGCGCGCGCCTTGGGCGTCAGCGTCGACACCCTCCGCCGCTGGGACCGCAGCGGCAAGCTGCGCACCGTGCGCGATGCGCGCAACCGCCGGCGTGTCCCGGGGTCCGAGGTCGACCGGCTCCGCTCCTCGCCTGCGCGAGAGGCGCCCGGAGACGGCTTCTCCGCACGCAACCGCTTTCCGGGAGTGGTCCGGTCTGTCGAGGTCGACGGCGTCATGGCGCTCGTCGAGATCGAGGCCGGCCCGCACCGCGTGATCGCGGCGGTGACGCGGGATGCCGTCGAGGATCTCGGGCTCGTCCCCGGCGTCGCCGCCACCGCGGCGGTGAAGGCGACGTCGGTCATGGTCGAGCGAACTCCGTCCCCGAATCGACATTGACATGGGTCACCCGGTGAAGCACCTGAAGTCCGCGCAGGAGATCCTGCTCGGCACAACCTCGCCCTCGGGCAAGCGACACGACACGAAGCTGTGGGTCGTCGTCGTCGACGGCGAGCCGTACCTGCGCTCGATGAACGGCCCCGATGCCCGCTGGTATCGGGAGCTCGTCCGCGAGGGCGGCGGCGAGGTCGTCCTCATCGACGACGACCAACTGCCGCGCCTGCCGATCCGCGCCGAGCACGTCGACGACCCGGCCACGCTCGCGCAGGTCTCCAAGGCGATCAAGAAGAAGTACGGCTGGACGCACCCCCAGTACCTGCCGCGCTTCCTCGACGACGACTCCGTAGCCGCCACGTTGCGCCTCGATGTGCACGCTTCCTGACAATCGCCCTTAAGTCGGGGCTTACACGTGCCGATGATGATCAGACCAGGTTCCCCCCACCTGTCATGCACGGCGACAATCAGCCCCCACCCCCGGCACCCTGCCCCGATGCGCCGCCGCCTCGAGGTCTCCGTCCGCCGAGACGGAGACATCACGGTGCTGCGCGCCACCGGCGAGCTGGATCTCGCCGGCTCCCCCGGCTGGCCACGCGTCTCAACGACGTGATCTGGCGCGGCACCGGTGACGTCGTCGTCGAGCTCGACGTCCGCATGGTGGACTCGACCGGCCTGGCCGTGCTCCTCAACGCCCTTCGCCGCCTCGACCGCGCCGGTCGCCGGCTGAGCGTCGTCAGCACGCAGCCCAGCGTGCGCCGCGCACTCGGGCTCACGCGCCTCGCGCGGGAGCTGCGGGTGACCGATCGCGTCGACGACGCGATCGCCGCGCTCGCGGCCTGATGCCCGACGCTCAGGGCGCGGCCGGACCGCTCCTGAGCCGTCGCACCCTGCTGGGCTCCGCAGCCGCGATCACCCTCGCCGGCGCGCTCGGCGCGCGCCCCGGACGTGCCGAGGCCGCGACCGGCCTGCTGCGCATCGTCGACCTCGGCCAGGGCGCGACGCTGCATCCCGGCTCGCCGGCCGATCTGCGCGTGGGCGACAACCGCGCGCTGCTTGCCGAGAGCGGCACCGCGGCCGTGCGGCTGTGGGCCGACTGGCCGAGCCTGCAGCCCGACGCCGCGCTCGCCCCCGGCGACCCGGCGAACCCGGGCGCGCCGTTCCTCGCGGCGCTCGACGGCCAGATCGCGGCGGCCAACGAGGACGGCCTGCGCGTCGTCCTGCAGTTCTACCGCTTCCCGAACTGGGCGAACGGGACCGCCGAGCTCGCGGCGGTGCGCGGGACGGACGCCGAGATCTCCTTCGCCTACGCGGACCGCATCGCGCCCGCGGCCTGGGCGCGGTACGTGGCCGTCGGTCGCGACCCGGCGGCCTATTCGCCGTCCCGGCGGGCGCTCGAGTTCGCCGTCCCGGCCGAGGGCTGCGGTCCCGGCACAGCCTGGGCCGGGATGTTCGCGTTCCTGCACGAGCGCTACCGGCCCGGCACGGCCGGCCCGTTCGTCGACGCCATCGAGCTCGTCAACGAGCCCAACTTCCAGCTCTGGCCCCAGCGCGCGCCGTCGCCGACCACCGACCCGTTCGCGCTCGGCCCCGTCGTCGTGCAGCGCACCGTCGCCGAGATGATGGCCTCCGCCCGTGCCGTGTCGGCGGCCGCGGGGCATCCCGGGCTGCTGCTGACGCCGTCGTTCGCGGACAGCAACCAGGGCGGCCGGACGGTGACCCACTACGACGAGCTCGCCGTCGCGCTGCTCGACGAGCTGGCCGCGACCGGAGCCGTCGTCGGCCCCAACGAGGCGTGGGCGCACCACGACTACACCGACGTCGAAGGTCGCGTCGAGGCGACGAAGACCCAGCACCTGCGGACCCTGCTGGCGGGCCGCTGGACCGGGCTCGCCGACGCGACGGGCCCGGTCGTGCTCATCACGGAGGGCGGCGCGCGCCTCAGCCAGATGCGCGCGCTCTATCCGACCGAGGACCCGCGCGCCGCGCAGGCCGAGAGCATCCGGCTGGCCCTCGAGCGCCACGCCCGCGCCGACGGGCCCGGCGCCGGGGTCTGGATGGTCGCGCAGTACACGCTGCACGCCGATCCGAGCTTCGACTGCGGCCTGCTCGACGCCTCGCCGTCGACGACGCGCCGGCCGTCGTTCGCGGCGTGGTCGGCGGGGCCGCGCGGACCCGTCCCGCCGCTGCCGCTCAGTACGGCGACGGCTGGTTGAAGACGATCGTCAGGCTGACGATCAGGCCGTCGCGGACCCCGAAGTAGCTCGTCATGACGAGCGGGTCGGGCAGGTCGGCCTTGTCGTAGTCGCCGACGTAGGCGGCGCGCACGACCGTGTGACGCGGGCGCCGACCATCTCCTTCTCGGCCCAGGCCCGGATGGGGCCGACGCCGGCGATCTCGCGCGCGGCGAGGCGACGCTGTTCCTCGTGGGCGCGTCGGAGACGGACGACACATCGCGCCGGCGGACCGAGATCGGGTGGCCGGTCTTCCAGACCGCCGTCCGCTGGTAGCTTCGCCGCCGTCCGCACACGAGGGGGAGACATGCCGCTCACACGGACCGCGACGTCGTCGCTGGCGCTGCGGGTTCCCGAGGTCGACGAGGTCGTCGCGTTCTACACGCGGATCGTCGGGCTGCGCGTCCACTCCGCGCTCGACGGCGGCGGCGTGCGCCTCGGCTGGGGCGCCGGGCACCACGTGCTCGACCTGCGGCCCGGCGAGCGCGCCCTCGAGCTCGTCGCCTTCGAGGTCGCGGCGCCCGGTCTGCTCGACGGGCTGGCCGGCACGCTCGGGGCGCAGCTCGACGTCGTCGACGGGATCCGCGGCTTCGAGATCCGCGACCCCGACGGCAACCGCCTGCGCTTCCACGACATCGTCGACCGGGCGGGCGAGCAGCTCGGCGACGGCGCGCGGCGGCCGATCCGCTACCAGCACGCGACGCTCGCCACGTCGGACCTCGCGACGATGCTGGCCTTCTACACGGACCGGGTGGGGTTCCGCCTCTCGGACGTGATGGGCGAGGAGTTCGGCTGGCTGCGCAGCTCCGCCGACCACCACACGCTCGCCGTCGTGGAGTCCGGCGGCCGGGGCCTCGACCACTTCTCCTTCGACGTCTCCGGCTGGGGAGACCTGCTCACGTGGTGCGACCGGCTGAGCGCCCAGGGCGTCGACGTGACCTGGGGTCCCGGTCGCCACGGGCCCGGCAACAACCTCTTCATCATGTTCGACGACCCCGCGGGCAACCACGTCGAGCTGTCGGCGGAGCTGGAGCAGTTCCACGACGAGCAGGCGGACCATCCGGTCCGCCACTGGCGGCCGGTGCCGCGCAGCATCAACCTGTGGGGCGGCCAGCTCGCCGCCTTCCGGACGACGAGCGAAGGGGCCTGACATGGCGACGAGGACGACGCACGACCACGGCGACGTGCTGCTGGTGGGCAGCATCGCCCGGCTCGACGACGACTGGACCGTCGAGGACGTCTTCCGCCGCAGCGCGGCCGCGCTGGGCGACCACGTGACGATGCTGCCGGACGGCGAGCTCGGCGACCGCTCGCAGTGGATCACCTTCATCGCGCGCCACACGTACTACGGCCATCCCGACCTCGAGACGCGCTCGCGCCACACGTACGACGACTGGCTCCCCAAGGGCTACGACGACCAGTGGCGCTTCGCCGTCCGCGAGGGCGTGGACGAGATCCGCTTCGAGCGCATCGGCTACGCCGCGGAGGCGGAGCGCTCCTACGAGATCTTCAAGCGGCTGCGCGACGAGGGCGCGATCCCGGACGGCATGCGGTTCCTCGTCGCCTATCCGCTCACCGAGAGCGCGGTCCGCGCGTTCGTCAACGAGCCCCGCGACTACGAGATCATCTGGCGCGCGTACAACGACGCGGTGCGGCGCGAGCTCGAGTACCTGGGCACCGTGATCGCGCCCGAGGACCTCGCCATCCAGTGGGACCTCGCGCGCGAGACGGCGATGATCGAGAAGGTCGGCTTCAACTTCGACGACGCCGAGCTCACGTCGCTGCCGACGGACCCGATGGAGCGCTACCTGCAGGCGCTGTCGGAGCTGTCGCCGTCGGTCCCCGAGGGCGCGTGGCTGGGCCTGCACGTCTGCTACGGCTCGCTGCAGCACGAGGAGGGCGAGTCGCCCGACAGCGCGCACTACACGCCGATCCGCGACCTCGGGACGGCGGTCGAGATGCTCAACCGCGGCGTCGTCGCCTGCGGCCGCCGCGTGGACTTCGTCCACATGCCGGTGCAGCTCGCCGACCAGCGCGACGGGCACTACGCCCCGCTCGACGGTCTCGACGTGGGCGACGCCCGCGTCTACCTCGGGCTCCTCGACGTCAGCGACGGCCTGGAGGGCGCGCTGGCACGCGCCGAGATCGCGAGGCGCCACCTCGACGACTTCGGCGTCGGGACCCCGTGCGGCTGGGGCCGGCGGCCGGCGTCGGAGCGGATCGAGGACCTGCTGGCGCTCAACGCCGAGGTGGCCGAGGCGCTCGCCCGGGAGTAGCGCCGCAGGCCCGGGCGGACGCAGTCCGCCCAAGCGTAAGGCCGAAGGCCGTCGCCGAGTACGTTGCCTGACATGCGCCGTACGAAGATCGTGGCCACCATCGGTCCCGCGTCCCGCGATCCGGAGACCCTCCGTCGCATGATCGACGCGGGCATGGACGTCGCGCGCCTGAACTTCTCCCACGGGAGCGTCGAGGAGCACGCGGAGACCTCGCGCATGGTGCGCGACGCCGCGAACGCCGCGGGCCGGCCGGTCGCGATCCTCCAGGACCTCCCCGGTCCCAAGATGCGCATCGGCCAGCTCGTCGACGACCGCGTGGAGCTGGAGACCGGCAGCACGGTCACCTTCGTCTGCCACGAGGACGGGCTCGGCGACGCACGGCAGATCTCCGTCGCGATCCCGGAGCTGGCCGACGCGGTCGATCCCGGCGAGATCGTCTACCTGGCCGACGGCTCGGTCCGCCTGCGCGTCACCGCCGTGCGCGCAGGTGCTCAGGAGTTCGACTGCGAGGTCGAGTTCGGCGGGGCCGTCGCCTCCCGGCAGGGGCTGAACATCCCGGGCGAGACGGAGATCCTCCCGTCGGTCCCCGAGGGCGACCTGGAGATGCTGCACGCGGGGGAGCGCATCGGCGTCGACCTCGTCGCGCTGTCCTTCGTGCGTCGCGTCGAGGACGTCGAGGCGGTGCGGCGCCACACCCGGCTGCCGCTCATCGCGAAGATCGAGAAGCCGCAGGCGGTCGACCGCGCGGAGGCGATCCTCAAGGCGGCCGACTGCGTCATGGTCGCGCGCGGCGATCTCGGCATCGAGCTGCCGATCCAGGACGTGCCCATCGTCCAGAAGAAGCTCCTCGCGCTCGCGGGCACCATGGCGCGCCCGTCGATCACCGCGACCCAGATGCTCGACTCGATGGTGACCGCCTCGCGGCCGACGCGCGCCGAGGTCGCCGACGTCGCCAACGCGATCCTCGACGGGACCGACGCGGTGATGCTCTCGCAGGAGACCGCCATCGGCGCGCACCCCATCGGGGCGATCGAGATGATGGCCGCGATCGCCAACCGGACCGAGCGCGAGGCGCCCTACGCGCGCTGGATCGAGACCCGCGTGCACCGCGACCAGCGCGACCCGGCCTACACGGTCGCCCACTCGGCGTGCGTCGCGGCGTCGGAGCTCGGGCTCGACGCGCTCGTCATCCCGACGCTCTCGGGGCGCTCCGCGCGCCTCGTGTCCGCGCACCGGCCCGAGGTGCCGATCCTCGCGCTGTCCCCCGGCCGCGAGACGGTCCGGCGCTGCGGGCTCATGTGGGGCGTGCGGGCGACGAGCATGCGCCGCATGGAGGTCACCGAGGACCTCATCGCCGAGGCCGCGCGCCGCGTCCTCGAGCTCGGCTGGTGCCAGCCCGGGCAGCGCATCGGGATCACGGCCGGGCTGCCGAGCGGCCGGCCGGGGACGACGTCGCTGTTCCAGGTGCAACAGCTCTAGGCGGTCTCACGCCACGAGCTCCGTCCGTAGCTCGTGGCTCTCGTCGGCGTTCGGGGCCTCGTAGAACAGGCGGTGGCCGCCGCCGGGCAGCGCGAGGACGTCGAGGTAGCGGACCGCCGCCACGGGGTCGCCGTCGATCGGGTCCAGCCGGCGCCCGTCGCCGACGCGGGCGAGCCCGGTGCGCTCCCACCAGTTCTCCTCGGCGGTCGCGCGCGCGTCGTAGGCGAACCAGCCGCCCGGCAGCACCGAGGTGACGCGGGCGCCGCGCGCATCCCATGCGCCGGAGCGTCCGCGCAGCACGATGCCGTGGTGGCTCCAGCGCAGGCCGTCGCGGCTCGTCGCGTAGATCGTGCACATCCGGTCCTCGTGGCCGGGGACCTCGAGGTGGTGGCCGCAGAGCCACGCATGCCAGCCGCTCGCCGTCCTGCGCACCACCGGGTCCTTGACGCCGATCGTCAGCGGATCGCCGGCGAACGCGATCGTCGGGTGCGCGTCGGCGAGGCCCTCGGGAGTCGAGGCCTCGAGCATCTCGATGCGCCAGTGCTTCGTGCCGGGCGTCGCGACGCCGACCCAGGCGCGCCACGCGCCGGTCTCCGTGCGGGCGAGGGCCGGGCGCTCGAGCATCTCCGCGCCGAACTGGTCACGTGGGAGCACCGCGACGGTCTCCAGCCGCTCGCCGTCCTCCGAGCGCGCGATCACGACCTCGTCGCGCAGCCCGCCGGCGTGCCGGACGCGGTAGCCGACGACGATCGATCCGTCGTCGTCGAGCACGGCGCTCGGCGCTCCGGCCCAGTTCTGCGGGCCCGGTCCTGGCGCGGCGGCGGCGACGACGTGGCTCCCCGTCCCGGGGAGCGGCAGCGATGTGGTGACGGGCGTGCTCATGCCACGCACGATCGCGGTGAGCAGCGCCCGCCACATCGGGCGTCCGGGCACTCCTGCGGCCGCGGACCCCTTACCCCTCAGGCCGCGGTGACGTCGCCCCGGGCCGCGGCGCGCAGGGTCTCGTCCATGCAGTCGCCGTCGCCGACGGGCAGCGCGACGTCGATCTCCTGCACCGGACCGCCGCGGACGACGCGCAGGACCCCCAGGCGGTCGAACAGCGTCCGCATCGCGCGGTTCTCGCTCAGCAGGGTCGCCGTGAACTCGCGGATGCCCTCCTCGCGTGCCCGGTCGGCGAGCTCTGCGAGCAGCGCCGCACCGACGCCGCGGCCCTGCCAGTCGTCGACGACGGTGACCGCCGCCTCGGCCGCCACGGGACGGTCCGGGTCGCGGACGTAGCGGGCGATGCCGACGCCCTCGCCCGTGTCCGGGTCGATCGCGGCGAGCGCCTCGTGGTCGCGGTGGTCGACCTCGGTGAGCGACGCGAGCTCGGTGACGGTCAGCTCCTTCTTGTACGTGAGGAAGCGCCGGTAGCGCGACCCCGCGCTCAGGCGCGCGAACGCCTGCAGCACGTGCGGCTTGTCGTCGGGCTCGATCGGCCGGATGCGGACGGCTGCGCCGTCGCGCAGGTGCACGAGGGCACCGTCCTCGCGCGCGGCGCCGCGCGCGTAGGCGTCGCGGCGCTCGATCGCCTCCTCCTCCGTGTCGTGGCGCGACACGGGCGCGCCGTGGCCGGAGAGCTTCACGAACCACGCCCCGCTCGGGCTGGGCTCGACGTAGAAGCGCATCGGCGCGGTGCGGCTAGGCGGCCGCCTGACCGCCGTAGAAGGCCGCCTCCTGCCTGCCGAGCTCGGTGACCGGCGGGTCCCCGTAGATCCACTCGCGGGCGATGCGGTTCCAGTTCGCCTTGCTGTGCAGCTGACCCAGCACCGCGAGCACGAGCGTCTCCAGGCGGCGTCCGAGCAGGTGGTCGGGCGGCAGGGTCTCATGGCGCATCTGGCCGAAGTAGGACGAGCGCGGGTCGGACATCTCGATCGTCACGCGCGTGGCGATCTCCGGCGTCAGCTCGATCTCCTCGTCGCGGGTGTACCACCAGGTGAAGTCGTCGAACTGCTGCAGCGCGCCCTCCGGCGTGTACTTCGAGGGATCGCGGATGAGCCCGCCTCGGTGCAGGTGCTCGATGAGCTCCTCGCCGCGGCGCTCGATGCCCAGCCGCTGGCTCTGCAGCTCGTACTCGGCGATGTCGGGGCGGATGCGCTTGAAGAGCCCGAAGTCCAGGAACGCCATGCGCCCGTCGCCCAGCAGCAGCGAGTTGCCCGGGTGCGGGTCGCCGGAGAACTGCAGGTGCCGGTACATGCACCCGAAGTAGAAGCGGAAGATCATCTCGCCGATCCGGTTGCGCTCCTCCTGCGGGAGCAGCTTGAGCTCCTCGAAGCCGCGCCCGTCGACGAACTCGGAGACGATGACCCGCTCGTGCGAGAGCGACGTGACGACGTCGGGCACGACCATGAACGGGTGGCCGCGGAAGATCCGCGCGAGCGCGCGCTGGTTCTGCGCCTCGAGCTCGTAGTCGAGCTCCTCCTCGATGCGACCGCGGATCTCCTCGCCCATCGCCTTGGGGTCGAGGCCCGGGGCGATCGAGCGCATGAGGCGCAGGATCATCCCCATGTTCTGCATGTCCGCGCGGACCGCGTTGGCGACCCCCGGGTACTGCACCTTCACGGCGACGTCGCGCCCGTCGTCGAGCCGGGCGCGGTAGACCTGGCCGATCGACGCCGAGGCGATCGGGTCCTCGTCGAACTCGTCGAAGACGTTGGCGAGCTTGTCGTCGTACTCCTGCTCGAGGACCTTGCGCATGTCCTTGAACGAGACCTTCGGCGCGGCGTCGCGCAGCTCGGCGAGCTTGGCCTGGAACTGCTCGCGGTACTCCTCGGGCACGAGGCCGACGTCAAGAAACGAGAGGACCTGGCCGAGCTTCATGGCCGCGCCCTTCATCGTGCCCAGCGCGGCGACGACCTGCTCGGCCGTCTCGTACTGGCGGCGCGCGAGCGCCTCTCGCCGCGCGTCCTCGCCTCGGAACGTGTTGGCCGCACGCGTCCCGGCCTGTCGCGCGGCCTGCCCGGCGGCCAGCCGCCCGACACGTGAGGACCGCGCTAGCCGCGAGGTCGGGATCTTGTCGTCGGAGGCCACCCTCTCAGGGTACCTTCGGCTCCACCATGGAACTCATCCACACCTGCTACCGCATCGGCGACATCGACCGCTCCGTCGCGTTCTACGAGGCGCTGGGCTTCGAGGAGCGTCGGCGCATGCCGATCCGCGACGAGGCGATCAACGTCTTCATGGGCCTCCCCGGCGACGGCGACCGGCTCGAGCTGACGTACAACCACGGCGTCGACTCCTACACCCACGGCACCGGCTACAACCACATCGCGATCACCGTCGACGACCTCGACGGCAAGCTCGCGAAGCTCGGCGAGCAGGGCATCTCGCCCGAGAAGCCGCCATACCAGGTGCGCGAGGGCGGGTCGCGGATCTGCTTCGTCCGCGACCCCGACGACTACCGGATCGAGATCATCGAGCGGCCGTGAGACAGTGCAACTGGCGGCCGGTGCCTCGCAGCGATGCCCGCCTGAGCGTGACCTCGCGTGTGAAGCGGCGCTCGTCCGCGCCGTCGCCGATGGCGATCGTCACCTTGTACCGGCTCCCCACATGGAGATGCCTGACGACCGAGCTGGACGCGAAGCCCTGGTAGCAGCGCCCATAGCTCGACACGGAGATCGAGGGCGGCCCCGCGACGCCGACGCCGGCGTCGATCTTCGTGTCGTGCTCGACCCGTTGGATCGGGGAGCTCGTCGTCCAGACGACGGAGACGGGGCTGAACGGCCCGCCGGTGTCGATGAGCCGCCAGTGGACGGGACGCGGCGCTGGATGTGGTGGCGGCGTGACCGGAAGCGGTCACGCCCAGGAGGGCAGATGCCGGCGAGGATGCCGACGCAGGCGAGCCTGAACGCCCGCCGGGCGGCGACTCGCGGCTGCTGGCGGTCGGTGACTGCAGAGGTCGATCGGAGGATGTCCATAGTTCTGCTGGAACGGACCTGCTCGACCATGGTTGCGTCGCGCAACGCCGGCGCGGGTGCCGACGCCACGACGTGACAGGCCTTCAGGCGTTCAGCGCACGGAACGGCGGGGGCCCCAGGATCGTCACCGCCTGCGTGCGCTCGGCCACCGCTCGGATTCGCTCTATGTCGAGCGGCCCGGCAGGCGGCAGCACACGCTCGCGGGCCGGTTCGCCGGCGCCGCGGAAGAACGCCTCCATCGACCCGCTGCCGGGCGTGATGAGGATCAGGTTGCGGGCCGTCTCGGAGGTGATCGTGTACGCGTGCGGCAGGCCAGGAGGTACCGAGACGAAGCCACCGGCGCCCAGCGATCGTTCGCTGCCGTCGAGGTGGAACAGCGCCTCGCCCTCGAGCACGTAGAACGTCTCGGCCTCTTCGGGATGGGCGTGGAGCGGCGTCACCTTGCCCCGCCGCGTCTGCTCCTCGACGGCCAGGAACGAGCCGCCCGTCTCGGCCCCCGTCGCCTTGAGGATGAGCAGGTCGTTGTTGAACCACAATGCCTCGCCGTCGGCGCGGTCCAGCACGATCGCCCCGCGCGCGTGCGTGGCGTCTTGGATCGTCATGCCAGACCTCCGATCAGATACAGTTAGATGAGACTAGAGTCCCATCGTGAGCATGTCAATCCCATATGACCGCACCGGCCGCACCGGTCAGAAGGCGCGCACCCGGGCGGCCCTGATCGCGGCCGCGCGTACGCTCCTCGCCGCCGGACGCACGCCGACCGTGGAGGAGGCCGCGGAGACGGCCGGGATGTCGCGTGCGACTGCCTACCGCTACTTCCCCAACCGGGAGGCTCTGCTGGTCGCCAGCCATCCCGAGATCCAAGCCACGACGCTGCTCGCCGACGATGCCCCGTCAGAGCCGCACGAGCGACTGGAGCTCACGATCAAGGAGCTCATCCGCATCACGCTGGACACCGAGCCGCAGCTTCGGGCGATGCTGCGGCTGTCGCTGGAGCCGGGAGGCAAGGGTCGGCAGCCGCTGCGGCAGGGTCGCGCGATCGGCTGGCTGACGGATGCATTGGCACCGCTGAGCAGCTGCATGCCACCGTTCGAGTTCCGCCGCCTCATCCTTGCGATCCGGACGGCTTGTGGGATCGAAGCGCTCATCTGGCTGACCGACGTCGCCGGGCTGTCGCGAGAGGAGGCGGCGGAGACCATGTGCTGGTCGGCGCAGTCGTTGCTGCGCGCGGCGCTGGCTGATCAAGACCCTGGCGACGCCTGGAACGAGCGAGTCTCAGGTTGAGTCGGGGCCTCGCGCTGTCGGTGGAACGTGAGATCGGCGCGCGCGGCCTGAGCGACGACGAGCCCGCGGCATGTCGCCACGGCACCGGCGCGGCGTGGCGTGGCGGTGCCTACTCCAGCGAGCTGAGCGGCAGCGTCAGGTACGTCGTGGTCCGGCAAGCGCATCGGGGTGTGCATCGCTGGCATTGGACGACGGTCGACCTCGTGAGGGTGTTCTCGTAGGTCCGGCCCTCGTGCGTTCCGCAGCCGGCAGGCGCGCGGGAACCGCCGAAGACTGCTCGCTCCCTCAGCCACCCGGGTTTGCGCGACACAGTGGCGATCGAGCGAGCGTCCCGCGTCGTCGCGGTCAGGCCGGGCCGGCGTCGAGCACCGTGTACAGCGTGGCGATCAGCCCGGCGCGGACGACGGCGACGTCCAGGCCACCGATCACCGCGTTCCCTCCGGGAGGGCCCAGCCGCCAGGCGCGGACGCCCAGCACTCCGGCGATCTCCCTCAGCGGGCCGTCATGGACGAAGACGAGGTCCGGACCCTGCGCGAGCAGCGCGGTGACCTTCGCGGCGAGAGCGGCCCGACCCGTGACCGTGCCCTCGGAGTCTGTGAAGACGACGTCCTCGGCGAACGTCTCGGCGATGGCTGCTTCGCGGCGCGCCGCATCGGGCTCGTTGAACACGCCCTGCAGCATGCGTTCCATGAGCTCGGCGACGGAGGCCACGAAGCGGGAAGCTACGCGGTGTCCGCCCGGCCGACGATCACGTGAGTCACGCGCACTGACCGTCCTCGCCCTGAAGGTCGCGCTCGCGCCGCTGCTCGTCACGCTTGCGACGCTGGCCGGGCGGCGCTGGGGCGCCGTCGTGGCCGGCGCGGTCACGGCGCTCCCGATCGTGGCCGGGCCGATCCTCGCGATCATCGCGATCGAGCACGGTCGCGAGTTCGGCGACGCCGCGGCGCGCAGCGCGCTGCTCGGCGTGGTTGCGCTCGCCGCCTCGTGCGTGGCGTTCGCCCGCGCGGCGGACCACGGCTGGCCGGCGACGATCGCCGCGGGCTGGCTCGCCTACGGCGTCGTCGCGGCGGCGCTCTCCGGGGTGGACGTGCCGCCCGTCGTGGGCCTCGTGCTCGCGCTGGCGGCGCTGCTCGTCGCGGCGATGCTCCTCGGTCCGCGCCCGCCCGTCGGGCCGCGGTCGCAGCCGCCGAGCTGGGACCTGCCGGTGCGGGCGGTGCTCACCGCGGTGCTCGTGCTGACGTTGACCGGCCTCGCCGGCGGCCTGGGTCCCGCGGTGAGCGGCGTGCTGACGCCGTTCCCCATCGCGACGAGCGTCATGGTGGCCTTCGTCCTCGCGCAGGACGGCCCGGCCGCGCTGCGCAACCTGCTCCACGGCTTCGTGCGCGCGCTCCCGGGAATCGCGCTCAGCTTCCTCGTCGCGGCGATCGCGCTGTGAGTGGTTGACTCCCGGGCATGAAGGCCGTCTTCGTCCATCCATCGCCCGACGGCGGCCGGCTCGAGCTCGGCGACGCCCCCGACCCCCACCCGGGGCCCGGCCAGGTCGTCATCGCGATCCGCGCTGCGTCCGTGAACCGCGCCGACCTGCTCATCCGGCGCGGCACCTACGACGCCCGCGGGTCGGGGCTCCCGATCGGCGGGCTGGATTGCGCGGGCGAGATCCTCGAGGTCGGCGAGGGCGTCACCGGCCTCGCGGTCGGCGATCGCGTGATGTCGATGGCCGGCGGCGCGTACGCGGAGCGGGTCGCCGTCGATGCGCGCCGCCCCGTGCCGCTGCCGGCCGGGTGGAGCTTCGCGGAGGGCGCGGCGTCGATCACCGGGCTGCTGACCGAGCACGACGCCCTGACGACCGGCGGCGGCCTGCGCCCCGGGGACGCGGTCGTCATCCACGGCGCTGCCTCCGGCGTGGGCCAGCAGGGCGTCGCGCTCGCCGCGCGGCTGGGAGCCAGGACGGTCGTCGCGGTCGTACGACGCGACCGGCCCGATGCCCGCGCCCTGCTCGAGGGGCTCGGCGCGAGCCTCGTCGTCGCGGCGGGCGAGGAGGGACGGTTCGCCGAGCGCGGTGCAGGAGGCGACCGAAGGGCGCGGCGCGGACCTCGTCGTCGACCACGTCGGAGGCCCGTGGCTCGCCGAGACCGTCCGCTGCCTCGCGCCGTACGGGCGGGTCGTGAACATCGGACGCCTCGGGGGCACGACCGGCGAGCTCGACCTCGGCGCGCTCGCTGCGAAGCGCGCGCGGATCATCGGCTCGACGTTCCGCATCCGCGGCGAGGACGAGATCGCCGCGGTCGTCGCGGCGCTGCGCGCCGACGTCGGCGACGCGCTCGCGGCCGGCGAGCTGCGAGCCCGGGTCGATCGCACGTTCCCGCTCGCGGACGCCGAGGCCGCGCAGGAGCACATGGCCGCCGACGGCCACCTCGGCAAGATCGTCCTGGAGGTCGGCCCCTAGCTCAGTGGCGCGGCAGCCACGCCCCGCCGCCGGCCGGGCCGACGATCCGGCCGTCCTCGAACACGCGGCGGCCGCGCAGGTAGGTCGCCTCGACGCGGCCCGCGAACGACCACCCGTCGAACGGGCTCCAGTCCGCGGCGGATGGCGTGTCGGCCGCGCGGTACGTCCACGGCGTGCGCGCGTCGAACACCGCGATGTCGGCATCCAGGCCGACCGCGAGCCGGCCCTTGCGATCGCCGAGGCCGAAGATCTCGGCCGGGCGCCAGGTCAGGTGGCCGATCAGGTCGGCCAGCGGGAAGTCCCGCTGCAGTCCCGCGGTGACGATGCCCGCCAGGAAGCTCTCCAGCCCCGGCATGCCCGCCGACGCCTCCAGCATCGGCCGGCGCTTCGTGTCCACCGGCCAGGGCGCGTGATCGGTCGACACCGACTCGATCCCGCCCTCCCGCAGGAGCGTCCACAGCCCCTCGTGGGCGATCTCGTCGCGGATCGGCGGGTTCACCTTGGCGATCGCCCCGAGCCGCGCCACGTCCGTCTCGCTCAGGAGGAGGTAGTGCACGCAGGTCTCGCCCGACACCGCCGCGCCCAGTCCCCGGTAGAACTCGACGAGCCGGAACGTGTGCGGGTGCGTGCAGTGGGCCAGGTGCAGGCGCGCCCCCGTCCAGTAGGCGAAGTCCAGCAGCTTCGCCGAGGCGGCGGTCTCCGAGACCGGCGGGTGGGACTCGCCGTGCGCGAGCGCGTCGTCCTCGCGACCGTCGCGAAGCGGCCCGAGTCGGTGCTCGACCACCTCCTGCAGCTCGTTGTGCACGACGACGGGGACCCCGGCGCCCGCGAGCACCTCGAACGCCGCCAGCAGGTCGCCGTCCGCGATCCGGGGGAACCGGCGCGCGTCGTACTCGAAGAGCGAGAACTTGAAGGCGCAGACGCCGCCCTCGATGAGCTCGGCCAGCACGCCCACGCCGTCGACCTTGGGCATCGTCCCGTAGAGGCCGACGTCGACGATCGCCCCTTCGGAGACCTGGCGGATCTTCTCGTCGAGCCGCTCGCGCCCCATGACGGGCTCGGTGCGGTCGTAGGGCATGTCGACGATCGTCGTCACCCCGCCGTACGCCGCACTCGCCGTCGTGCTCGTGAGGTCCTCCGTCTCGAAGCTGCCCGCGTGGACGTGCGTGTCGACGACGCCCGGCATGAGCCAGCGACCCGAGAGGTCGTGGACCTCCGCCGCGTCCGGGAGCGGCTCGCCGGGGCCGAGGACGGCCGAGATCCGTCCCGCGGTGACCGCGAGGGCGCCGCCGGCGACGACCCGGTCCTCGAGGACGAGGTCGCCGCGCAGCAGGAGGTCGTGCGTCATCCGATCGCCGGCAGCGCGCGATGCAGGTTCTCGACGGAGCGCGCGAAGACCTCCTCGGGCTCGGCGCCGCGGATCCGCGCGACCGTCTCCCCGACCCGCGTCAGATCGGCCGGCACGCTTCGCGCGCGCCCGGCGCCGTCGTACGGCAGCCATGGGGCGTCCGTCTCGAGCAGGAGCGCCTCGTCGGGGATCGATCGCACGGTGTCGTACCAGCCGCCGGGGTCCGGATACGTGACGCTCGAGCCGATCGAGAACGTGAAGTTCAGATCGACGTAGCGCTCGACGTCCTCCGGCGTTCCCTCGAAGAACTGGACGCAGCCGCCGAGCCGGCCCATCCCCTCCTCGGCGAGGATGCGGGTCACGGCATCGTGCGCGCCGCAGCTGTGGATGATCACGGGCAGCTGGAGCTCCTGCGCGAGGACGAGCTGGGACCGGAACGCATCCTGCTGGACACGCTGGAGCTCCGGGTCGTCGTACGAGAGCTTCAGCCACTTGTTCTCGACGAAGTCCAGCCCGATCTCGCCGAGCGCGACGACCGAGCCGCTGCGCGCGAGCTCCTTGAGCCCCTCGACCGGCGGGCCCTCCGGGTGATCCTGGGCCATCCACGGGTGCAGGCCGACCGCCGCGACGACGCCGTCGTGCGCCTCGGCGATGTCCACGGCCCTGGCCGACGTGGCGAGGTCCATCCCCACCGTCACCAGGAGCTCGATGCCCGCCGCCGTCGCGCCGTCCAGCGCGGAGGACAGCTCGTCCGACGACAGCGCGTCGAGGTGGCAGTGCGCGTCCGCTCGTTCAGTCATAGGTGAGGATCACCGCCAGGGTCTGGTCGAGGTGCCCGATCGAGCAGCTCGAAGGCCTCGGGCGCCTTCGCGAAGGGGATGCGGTGGCTGATCATCATCTCCGGGTGCATGCTCGGGAGGAGGTCGAGGGCCGTCTGCAGCTTGCGCCCCAGGTCCCAGCGCGGCTGCAGCCCGGAGCCCGCGTACAGGACGCTCGAGCTCACGAGCTTGAGGCGCTGGGAGTAGAACTGCGGCGCGAGCACGAGCGGGATCTGCTTGGAGCCGTACCACCCGACGACGCACACGTCGGCCTCCAGCCCGCAGACGTCGATCGCCAGCTGCAGTCCCGCGGCGGCGCCGCTGGCCTCGATGCTCACGTCGGCGCCGCGGCCGTCGCTCGCCTCCATGACCGCGGCGACCGCGTCGTCGGGGTGCACCGCGACGTCGGCGCCGAGCTTCAGCGCGATGTCGCGCCGGTACTCGAACGGGTCGACGACGACGAGCGTGCCCGCCGTGCGACGCGCGAGCAGCGCGCAGAACATGCCGACGATCCCGAGGCCCGCGACGACGACGACATCGCCGAGGCGGACGGGGACGTCCAGCAGGGCGGTCAGCGCGACGTCGGCGTTGTTGCCCAGCACGCCGATCTCCGGCGGGTCGAACTCCGGGATGCGGTAGACGAGCTCCGGGTCCGTGGCGTCGATCGTGTAGACGTCCTGGTGGGGGTAACGGCAGAAGACGAGGTCGCCCTCGCCGTAGCCCGAGCTGCGACCGGCGTCGATGACGCGCCCGACGCTCTGATAGCCGTACTTGACGGGGAGGTCCCAGCGTCCCTCGCAGGTCGACGGCGTCATCGCCTGGTCTCCGGGACCGAGGCCGTGGTAGAGCACGAGCTCGGTGCCGGTGCTGATCCCGGAGGCGATCGCCTTGACGCGTATCTCGTGCGGCGCGGGGTCGGGAGCGGTGTCCGGTCGTAGCTCGGCGTGCCGCACGCGCGGCATCCAGAGGGCCGTGGCATCCATGGCCGGGGACCCTCTCAGATCCGTGACGCTGCATGATTCCCTGCGATGGCGGTCCCCGCCCGAGCCTCCGGGACGAGGGGCACGTACGTGCTGCTCGGCGCGCTCACCGCGTTCGGGCCGCTCTCGATGGACCTCTACCTCCCCGCGCTCCCGGAGATGGCGCGGGACCTGCCCGCGTCGGCCTCCGCCGCGCAGCTGACGCTCACGACGTCGATGATCGGGCTGGCGCTCGGACAGGTGCTCGCGGGACCGGTCAGCGACGCGCGCGGCCGCCGGGGACCACTGCTCGTCGGCGTCGCGGTGTTCGCGCTGGCGTCGGCGCTCTGCGCGGTCGCGCCGTCGATCTGGGTGCTCCTCGTGCTGCGGCTGCTGCAGGGGATGGCGGGCGCGACCGGCCTGTCGATCGCCCGCGCGACCGTCCGCGACCTCTCCACCTCGGGCACGGAGACGGCGCGGATGTTCGCCCGCCTGTTCCTCGTGTCGGGGACCGTGCCGCTCGTGGCGCCGCTCGCCGGCGGCTTCATCCTGCGCGTGACGGACTGGCGCGGCGTGTTCGGCCTGCTCGCGCTCATCGGCGTCGCGCTCTTCACGGTCGCCGCGCTCAAGCTGCCGGAGACCCTGCCGCCCGAGCAGCGTCGCCGCGGCGGTCTGCAGACGAGCCTCGCGGGCATGGGGATCCTCCTCCACGACCGCGCGTTCGTGACGCACACGCTCCTCTTCGGGCTGTCGTTCACGACGGTCGCGACGTACCTCGCGGGCGCGTCGTTCCTCCTGCAGGACGTCCACGGCCTGTCGCCCGCCGCGTTCGGCGCGGTGGCGGCGGTGAACGGCGCGGGGCTCATCGCCGGCTCGCAGATCAGCGCCCGCTTCGTGCGGTCGTTCGGCCCGCGAAGGCTCATGGGCATCGGGCTGTCGATCGGCGCCGTGATGGCGACCGGGTTCTTCGTCGCGACGCTCGCCGGCGCCGGGCTGGCGGTCCTGCTGCCCTGCCTGTGGGTCCTCATCGCCAGCCGCGGCCTCGTCGGACCCAACGCGCAGGCGCTCGCGCTCGCCGACCATCCGGAGGTCGCGGGCACGGCCGCGGGCCTCGTGGGGGTGAGCCAGTTCGGGGCCGGCGCGCTCGTCGCGCCCCTCGTCGGCCTGGGCGGCACCCACGCGACGGTGCCGATGGCGGCGATCCTCGCCGGAACCGCCGTGGCGGCCGCGCTCCTGGCGACGGCGACGAGCGGCCGTCGCACGCCCGTGCGCGTCTAGCCCTTCAGCGTGCCCGCGCTGACCGCCATCGCCGTGTCCGACATCGGCGGCGGGCCGGCCTTGAACGGGATCGGGATCTCCTCGCGGCGCCTGAGCAGCCAGCGGTCGCCCTGCCTGACCGCGTCGTCGTGGTAGCGGGCGAGGATCGTGTTCTCGAAGTTCTGCGGGATCCAGACGACGTCGGTGTCGACCACCGCGGTCTGCCCGTCCTCGGAGAACTCGACGAGCGTCTGGGGGTTCATGTGCTTGCCCTCGTAGCCGTCGGGCAGGCACGTCCGCATGAACGCCATGATCGCGTCACGGCCCTCGAAGGCATGGCCGGGCGCGATCCACGCCGCGTCCTCGGTCCAGACCGTGGCGAGGCGCTCCCAGTCGCGGTCGTCGAACGCCATCGCGTACGTGACGACGAGGTCGCGGATCGCCTGCACCGCGACGAGTCTCTCCAGCGCGTCCATGGCGCGACCCTACGCGCCCGGCGCCCTGCCGGCGGCGACCTCGAACAGCGCCGTGACCTCGTCGGCGCTCACCGGCTCCAGCAGCGACTCGGACAGCAGCTCCTCGACGTCCGGGTAGCCGGTCGCCCGCAGCTCCGCTGCCGCGGCCTCCAGGTCGTAGTGCGTCTCGCGCCGCCCGGGCACACCGTCCTCCAGCACGAGCCAGAACGCGCCGGGGCGCCCCTCGTACGGCCGGCCGACGCTCCCGGCGTTGACGTAGCCGTCGCGGTGGAACTGCTGATGCGTGTGTCCGCCGACGACCAGCGACCCGCCGGCGCCCGCGAGCGCATCGCGGAGGACATCGTCGGGCGTCGCCCGGGTCAGCACCTCGTCGACCCGCCGGGGCGAGCCGTGGCAGAAGACCACGCCGTCGAGCGTGTCGCGGATCGGCCAGGAGGCGATCGCGGCCGCCCATCCGGCGTCGAGCGCCGCCGCGCTCCAGCGCGCCGCGCGACCCGGCGGATCGTCGCCGACAGCGTGCCCGGCGAGGACGGCCAGAGCCTCGTGCTCGGCATTGCCCGCGATCCACGTCACGGGTTCGGGGCGGGCGGCGAGCAGCTCGAGCGCCGCGCGCGGCTGCGGCCCGCCGACGACGTCGCCCGCGACGACGATCGCATCGACTCGCGCCTCTGAGATCTCCGCGAGCACCGCCCGCAGCGCGGGCGCGTTGCCGTGGACGTCGGCGACGACCGCGATCCGCATCAGGCGGCAGCGGGCTCCCACACGTCGACGACCCGATCGATGAGCGGGTTGTGGATCGTGAAGCCGACGTGCATCCCCAGCTTGCGCGCCACCGACTGCGAGCGCTCGTTGTCGGGATGGATGATCGACATGAGGTCCGTCGCTCCCAGACGCACCAGTGCGTCGTCGCGCGCGGCGAGCGCCGCCTCGGTCGCGTAGCCGCGGCCCCACGATTCGCGCCCCAGCCGCCACCCCAGCTCGGGCCTGCCCTGGACGTCGGGCAGGAACGGCGGCGGGTAGGCGAGGCCGACGAAGCCGATCATGTGGCCGTCGAGCGCCTCGCCGTCGGCGACCTCGACCGCCCACGCGCCGAAGCCGTGCTGCTCCCAGTGGCCGACCATCGCGCCCTGGAAGCCCTCCACGGTCGCGTCGTCGACCGGCCGGTTCAGGAACTGCGTGACCTCGGGATCGCGGTTGATCGCGGCCATCGGGGCCTCGTCCTCAGGGCGCCAGCGGCGCAGCAGCAGACGTGCGGTCCGCACCTCGGAGGCCATGGCGCGACCCTATCCCGGGTAGCGAACCCCCATGCATCGCCCTCGCGGCGAAGGGCCCGACGACGAGGACGGCGCGTAGCGCCGGACCGCACGGGGAAGTCCCTTTCCAACGGAGTGAACGAAACAGGGAGGAGTCCCCGTGTCCACTGCAGCGATCATCGTGATCGTCGTCGTCGTGCTCGCCTTGCTGGTGCTGCTGGCTGTCGTCCTGCCGCGTATGCGCGCCCGGCGTGCCGAGGCACAGCGCGAGCGCGAGTTGGAGCGCCGCCGCGACCAGGAGGTCGAGCGTCACCGCGGCGAAGCCGAGGTGCGCGGGCTGCGCGCGGAGGAGGCCGAGCAGCGGGCGACGATCGCGGCGAAGGAGGCCGAGGTCGAGCGGGCCCAGGCGGACGCGCACGAGGCCCGTGCGAGCCTGCACGAGCGAGGGCTCGCCGACGACGAGCTCATGGGCGATCGCGACACCGCCCGCACCGATGAGCGCATCGGCGAGCGCGATCCCGGCCGCTTCGACCGCGACGCCGACGCCCCCGAGGCCGAGGGCGAGCGCCCGATCGCGTCCTCGACGACGCCAGGTTCCGAGTACGAGCAGGGCCGCCGCGACGAGGCGCGTGACGAGGGGCGCTGAGCCGCAGTAGGTTGCCTCGGTGCTCGACGCCGAGGCTGCATTCGCAGGGATCGCAGGCCAGGTCGAGCTCATGCGCCGAGGCGACGCCTCGGCGCGCGAGCTGGCCGACCTCGCGCTTGCCCGGATCGCCGCGCTCGATCCCCAGCTCAACGCCTTCGGCGCCGTCCACGCCGATCGCGCGCTGACGGAGGCCGACGCGGCCGACCGCCGGCGCGCCGCGGGCGAGGACGGACCGCTGCTGGGCGTGCCGATCGCGGTCAAGGACGAGATCGACATCGGCGGCCACGTCACGAGCCGGGGGACCGATGCGTTCACCGTCCCCGCGGCGGCCGACGCCGAGGTGGTCCGCCGCCTGCGTGCCGCGGGCGCGGTCATCGTCGGCAAGACGAAGATGCCCGAGCTCGGGCTCTGGCCGTTCACGGAGTCGGTGACCTGGGGCGTCACCCGCAACCCGTGGGACACCGGCCGGACGCCCGGCGGGTCCAGCGGCGGGTCCGCCGCAGCGGTCGCGGCCGGGATCGTGCCCGCCGCACTCGCCGCCGACGGCGCGGGCTCGATCCGCATCCCGGCCGCCTGCACCGGTCTCTTCGGCCTCAAGCCGCAACGCGACCGCGTCCCCCGCGCGCCGCACGACCAGGACGGCAGCCACTGGATCGTCTTCGGCGCGCTCACGCGCTCCGTCCTCGACTCCGGGATCATGCTCGACGCGCTCACGGAGTCGGCCGGGACGTACACCGCCGCCGCCCGCGCCGAGCCCGGTCCGCTGCGGATCGCCGTGTCCGAGGCGTTCCCGCCCGGCGTCCTCGGCCGCCTGGCCCCCGACGTCCGCGACGCGCTGCACGACACCGCCGACGTCCTGCGACGGCTCGGCCACACGGTCGTCGAGCGCGACGTCGACTTCGGGCCGCGCGACACCGCGATCATCCTCGCGCTGCTGTTCCGCGGCGTGCGCGACATCGTCTCCGAGACCGAGCGCCCTGGGCGCCTCGAGCGCCGCAGCCGCGCGTTCGCCCGCCCGGGCGCGCTCGTCCCGGACCGGATGCGCGAGCGGCTGCTCGAGGCCGAGCGGCGGCTCGCCGTCCGGGTCGGGACGATCTTCGACGACCACGACGTGCTGCTGACGCCGGTCATGTCGCAGCCGGCGCCGCGCGCGGGCCTCATGGAGGGCCGCGGCGCGACGGTGACCTACCTCTGGGAGTCGGGCTGGGTGCCGTTCAACGTCCTGTGGAACTCGACCGGTCAACCGGCCGCGTCGGTCCCGGCCGGCTTCTCCGGCGAGGGGCTGCCGCTCGCGGTGCAGATCGTCGGGCGCCCGGACGCCGAGCCGACGCTGCTGTCGCTCGCGGCACAGCTCGAGACCGCCCGCCCGTGGGCGGAACGGCGGCCTCCGGTGTCCTGAGCGTCAGGGCGCGGCGCGCAGCCGCATCCGTACCCGTGTCCCCCCGTCGGAGTCGGCGACCCAGATCCGGCCGCCGTGGGCCTCGACGATCGCACGCGAGATGGCCAGGCCCAGCCCGGCCCCGCCGTCGCTGCGCGCCGGGTCCAGCCGGTGGAACGGGTCGAACACGCGCAGGCGCTCCTCGGCGGGGATGCCCGTGCCCGTGTCGGCGACCTCGATCTCGACCCCGTCGTCCACGCGCTCGGCGCGCACCGTC
Source organism: uncultured Solirubrobacterales bacterium (assembly GCA_963757125.1). Taxonomy (GTDB): domain Bacteria; phylum Actinomycetota; class Thermoleophilia; order Solirubrobacterales; family Solirubrobacteraceae; genus CAVVSD01. The sequence continues at coordinate 651,728 of CAVWQP010000004.1, forward strand.
ACCGCGCCGTCGGGCGGGGTGTGGCGCAGCGCGTTCTGGATGAGGTTGAAGAGCACCCGCTGCAGCCGCGCGCGGTCGCCGATCGCGAGCGGGTCGCCCGCGTCGAGCACGGCGCGCACGTCCACGGAGGACGCGGCGGCCTGCGGGCGCATCGCCTCGACCGCCTCCTCGACGAGCTCGCCCAGCGCGACCTGCTCCATGCTCCAGCGCAGCTCGCCGCTCTCCAGGCGGCTCAGCTCGAACAGGTCGTCGATGAGCTCGCCGAGCACGCGCACGTGGGTCGCCATCCGGGCGACGTACTCCTCGGCGGTCGCGCCGTCGACCACGCCGTCCTCGATCGCCTCGCCGAGCAGCCGCAGCGACGTGACCGGCGTGCGCAGGTCGTGCGACACGGCGGCGACCAGCGCGCTGCGGGCGCGCTCCTCCCCGTCGAGCCGGGCGATCATCGCGTCGACGTCCGCGGCGAGGTCGGCCAGCTCGCCGCGCCCGTCGACGCCGGTGCGGACGTCACGGCGGCCGAGCGCGACGGCCGCGAGCGTCCCCCGGATCGCCTCGACGTCGCCCATGGCCCGCGCCGCGAGCAGGTAGGCGACCCAGAGCCCGAGCGTCGCGGCCCACGCGACGAGCATCGCGGTGAGGAAGGCGTCGTGGCCGGAGACGAACATCCGCACGACGAACACGGCGACGACGATCGCCGCCTGGGCGACGACGAGCAGCGCGAGCGCGGAGAACTGCCGGCGCAACCCGCCGAGACCGGCGCGCCGCGCCACGAGCGCGTGCCCCGCCGCGACGGCGAGGAGCCCGAGCGGCGCGAGCAGCACGAACGTGTCCCGGCCGGCATTCGCCGCCGAGCGCCAGCGCCGCCGCGGCCGATGCGGCCAGGGCGGCGAGCAGCGCGAAGGCGACGCTGCGGATCATGGCTGCGCCGCGAACCGGTAGCCGACGCCCCACACCGTCTCGATGAGGCGGGGCGCATCCGGGTCGGGCTCCAGCTTGGAGCGCAACCGCCGCACGTGGACGGTCACCGTCGACGTGTCCGTGTAGAAGGAGAAGCGCCACACCCGCTCCATGAGCTCCTCGCGCGTGAACGCCTGTCCCGGATGGCGGGCCAGGAACGTGAGCAGCTCGAACTCGCGCACGGTGAGCGCGACCTCCTCGCCGCCGCGCGTGACCCTCCGCCCCCCGACGTCGATGACCACGTCGCCCGCCTGGATCACCTCGGGCTCGGCCTCTGCCGCCGGCGCGCGCCGCAGCACGGCGTCGACGCGCGCGACCAGCTCGCCCGGCGAGAACGGCTTCACGACATAGTCGTCGGCGCCCAGGCGCAGACCGGTGATGCGGTCGGACTCCTCGCCGCGGGCCGTGAGCAGGATGATCGCGGGCGCGGGTCCGGTCCCGCGGCGCAGCCTGCGCATCACCTCCAGGCCGTCGATCCCCGGCAGCATGAGGTCGAGGACGACGAGGTCGACGCGGCGCTCGCCCGCCGCCTCCAGCGCGGAAGGGCCGTCGGCTGCCACCCGCGTCTCGTAGCCGGCACGCTCGAGATAGCGCGCGACGACCTCCGCGATCGTCGGCTCGTCGTCGACGACGAGCACCGAGCCGCGCACGTGGTCGCTCATCGCACCCCCATCGCCGCTGCCAGCTCCGCCATGCCGGTGTCGAAGTCCTCGCGCGCGGCGAAGCCGAGGACGCGCTCCGCACGGGCGGGATCGGCGAAGACGTGCCGGACGTCGCCGAGCCGGTACCCGCCGACGATCTCCGGCTCGGGCGCGCCCGGGCCGGCCGCCGCGTGCAGTGCGCGGGCCATGTCGGCGATGCTCCGCCGCCGGCCCGAGCAGACGTTGAACGCGCCCGAGACGGGCTCCTCGGCGGTCAGCGCCAGCACGTTGGCGCGCGCGACGTCGCGGACGTGCACGAAGTCGCGCAGCTGCCCGCCGTCCTCCAGGACCTGCGGCGCGCGGCCCGCCGCGATGGCCGAGGAGAAGATCGCCGCGACCCCCGCGTAGGGCGTGTCGCGCGGCATGCGCGGGCCGTAGACGTTGTGGTAGCGCAGGGCGGCGACCGGGATGCCGGTCTCGCGCGCGAACGCTGCCGCGAGGTGCTCCTGGTGCAGCTTCGTCGCGGCGTAGACGTTGCGCGGGTCGACGGGGGCGTCCTCGCCGACGGCCTCCGGGGCGAGCGCGCGACCGCAGGCCGGGCACGGCGGCTCGTAGCGGCCAGCGTCGAGATCCGCGACGGCGCGCGGGCCCCGGGCGGACGACCCCGTGCTCCGTGCAGCGGTAGCGGCCCTCCCCGTAGACGACCATGCTCGACGCGAGCACGACGCGGCGCACGTGCCCCGCGCGCGCGATCGCCCGCAGCAGCACGGCGGTCCCCACGTCGTTGTGGCCGACGTAGTCGGTGATGTCCTCGAGGTCCACGCCGAGACCGACCATGGCCGCCTGGTGGCAGACGGCGTCCACGCCGTCCAGCGCGCGCTCCACGACGTCGGGGTCGCGGACGTCGTCGCCGTCCGCGAGGTCGAGCACCCGGACGTCGTGCCCGTCGTCGCGCAGCGCGTCGACGATGTGCGAGCCGATGAAGCCGGCGCCGCCGGTGACGAGGACCATGGCCGGACGGTAGGCGTTCGGGGCGGAATGCGCGGGAGGCTTGCGCGCACAGTTCAGGAAGCCGTAATCGCTTCGCGCGCCGGAACGGGCAGCATCGGGGGCGTGCCCGACGTCATCCTCCCCGTCCTCGACGAGGCCGCCGCGATCCCCTGGGTCCTCGAGCGCATGCCGCCCGACTGCGATCCGATCGTGGTCGACAACGGGTCGACGGACGGCTCGGGCGACATCGCGCGGAGCCTCGGCGCGCGGGTCGTCGAGGAGCCGGTGCCGGGCTTCGGCGCGGCCTGCTTCACGGGGCTCGAGGCGTCCCGGGCGGACCTCGTCTGCTTCATGGACTGCGACGGATCGCTGGATCCGGGCGACCTGTGGCGGGTGCTCGGGCCGGTCGCCGGCGGGACGTCCGACCTCGTGCTCGGGGCCCGCCAGGGTGCGCGCTCGCCACACACCCGGATCGCCAACGCGGTCGTGACCCGGGCGCTGCGGCGCCGCAGCGGCGTCGCACTGCGCGACCTCGGTCCGATGCGCGCGGCGGGCCGCGAGGCGCTGCTCGGGCTCGGCATCGCCGACCGGCGCTTCGGCTGGCCGCTGGAGATGGTCATGCGCGCGGCGGCGGCAGGTTGGCGCGTCACAGAGGTCGACGTCCGCCACGGCCCGCGCGAGGGGCGGTCGAAGGTCACCGGGACCGTCCGGGGGACCCTGCGCGCCACCCGCGACATGACGCGCCTGCTCGCCTCGATCGATCCGATGACACCCCCTCCTGCGAAGGAACGGCATGACCCCCGCGCTCGTCGTCATCGCCAAGGCGCCCGTGGCCGGGCGCTCGAAGACCCGCCTGACGCCGCCGTGCACACCCGACGAGGCCGCACTGCTCGCAAGGGCGGCGCTGCACGACACCCTCGACGCCGTCGCCGCGACACCCGGTCGCCCGCCGCGTCTGCGTGCTCGACGGCGAGCCCGGCGACTGGCTGCCGGAGGGCTTCGAGGTGATCGCCCAGCGCGGCGACGGCCTCGACCAGCGGCTCGCGCACGCCTTCGCCGACGTCGGCGAGCCCGCGGTGCTCATCGGCATGGACACCCCGCAGGTCACACCCGAGCTGCTCGCGATCGCCTGCGCGCGGCTCGCCGCGCCGGGCGTCGACGCGGTCCTGGGCGCCGCGCCGGACGGCGGCTACTGGGCGCTGGGTCTGCGCGAGCCTCGCCTCGAGCTGCTGTACGGCGTGCCTATGAGCGCGGACGACACGTGCACCCGGCAACGCGAGCGGCTGCTCGCCCACGGGCTGCGGATCCGCGAGCTCCCTTCACTGCGCGACGTCGACGACATCGCCGATGCCCGCGCCGTCGCATCGGCGGCGCCCGCCGGGCGCTTCGCGCGCGACCCTCGCCGAGGTCGCATGACGCCCGAGGCCGAACGCCTCTACGCCGCCGCGCTCACGCGGCGGCCGGAGGGCCTCGTCGCCCGCGACCGGGCCGGCGTCGCCGTCGAGCTCGCCACGGTGCGCTGGCTGGCCGGCGCCGGGAGCACCGACCTGCGCGTCCTGCGCCGGGCCCGCGGGCCGGTGCTCGACATCGGCTGCGGCCCCGGGCGCCACGTCCGCGCGCTCGCCGGCCGCGGCGTCGCCGCGCTCGGGATCGACGCGTCCCCCGCCGCTGTGCGCGTGGCGCGCGACCGCGGGACGCACGTGCTGCACGGCTCCGTCTTCGACGTCGTCCCGGCGATGGGCGGATGGCGGACGGCGCTGCTGCTCGACGGCAACATCGGGATCGGCGGCGATCCCGAGGCGCTGCTGCGGCGGCTCGCCGACCTCCTGACGCCGGACGGCGCGGTGCTCTGCGAGTGCGAGGCACCCGGTGCGGGCGTGCGCTCCGGCCCGCTGCGCCTGGAGCACGACGCCGGCGCCTCGCGCTGGTTCCCGTGGTCGCGGGTCTCCGTCGACGCGCTCGACGCCGTCGCGCGGCCGGCGGGGCTGACGACCGCGGCGCGCTGGGAAGACGGCGGGCGTTGGTTCGCGGAGCTCACGGTGGCCTGATGCGCCTCCTGCCCGCGGAGCCACCGCCGGGCCCGACGCGACCGACGTTCTGGCGCAGCCCGCTGCGCAGCGTCTGGCTCACGTCGATGCTCGGCAGCGTCCTGCTCGTGGGCGTCGGGATCGTCGCGATCACCGGGCTGCTCTCCCACGCGGCCTATCAGCCCGACCTGGGCAACAACGGCCTGATCGAAAAGGACATCGGCGTCCTCGTGATCGGGTGGCCGACGTCGCCCGGGTGGCTGTACGCCTTCACGCAGGGCCTGCACGTGACGATCGGGATCATCATCGTGCCGCTGCTGCTCGCGAAGCTGTGGTCGGTCATCCCGCGCCTGTTCGCGTGGCCGCCGGTGACCGGGCCGGTGAACGCGCTGGAGCGCATCGGCATCCTGCTGCTCGTCGGCTCGGCGATCTTCCAGTTCGCCACCGGGATCGCCAACGCGCAGCTCTACTACCCCTGGCACTTCAACTTCATCGGGGCGCACTACTACGGCGGGCTGATCTTCATCGCGTCGCTCGTGCTGCACGTCGCGGTCAAGGTCCCGGCGATGCGCCGGGCCTACGCGACGCGCCGCGAGGTGCTCGGGCCGGAGGACGACGAGCTCCGCGCGCCCGATCCCGTGCCCGGGACGCTGAGCCGCCGCGGCCTCTTCGGCCTCGTGGGCGCCGCGGCCGGGACGCTCGCGGTGACGACCGCCGGCCAGTCGATCGGCGGCCCGTTCCGCGAGGTGGCGCTCTTCGCGCCGCGCGGCACCGGCGCCTCGTTCCCGATCAACAAGACGGCGGCCGTCGCCCGGATCACGCCGGCGATGGTCGGCCCTGCCTACCGGCTCAAGCTCGTCGGCGACGACGAGCGCGAGCTGACGCTCGCCGAGCTCGCCGCGATGCCCCAGCACACGTACGACCTGCAGATCGCCTGCGTCGAGGGCTGGTCGACGACCCAGCAGTGGACCGGCGTGCGCCTGCGTGACCTCGCCGCCGCCGCTGGGATGCCCGACGCCGCGGCGATGGCGGCCGGCTCGCTGCAGCCGCGCGGCGCCTTCCGCCAGGCGACGATCGGCCCCGGCCAGATCGGCAACCCGCACTCGCTCCTCGCACTGCGGGTCAACGGCGCGCCGCTCTCGCTGGACCACGGCTTCCCGGCACGCGTCATCGTCCCCGCGCTGCCGGGCGTGCACTGCACGAAGTGGGTCAAGGAGCTGCACTTCACGTGAAGCGCGCCGCAGGCCACATCCTCCTCATCGCGGCGACCGCCTGGCTGCTTGCCCAGATGTTCCACGTGAACTTCGCGCCGCAGCCGCTGAACCTCGCGCTGTGGCTCGCGCTCGGCGCGCTCGTCCACGACCTCCTGCTGCTCCCGCTGTACTCGGGCGCCGACGCGCTCATCCGCCGGCTGCCTCCACCGATCATCAACCACGTGCGCTTCCCCGTCGCGATCTCGGCCGTGCTGCTGCTCGTCTGGTTCCCGCTCATCCTGCAGCGCCAGCCGTCGGGCTACGTGAACGCGCTGGGCCGCGAGCCGCCCGACTACCTCGGACGCTGGCTGGCGGTGACGGCGGGCCTCTTCGTGCTGTCGGGGGTGGTCTACGCCGTGCGCCGGCTCACGGCGTCACGAGCTGGAGCACCCCGTCCGTCCGGCCGGTGACGACCGCCTGGCCGGTCGAGGTGTCGACGGCGACGGAGTCGGGCTGGCGGACCGTGGGGTGCCGGGCGACGACGTGCGGGCGCCCGTGCGCCGGCAGCTCGACGACCTCGTTGCGGCCGGGGAGCGTGACCCACAGCCGCAGCCTGCCGGGGTCGACGGCGATCCCGTAGGGGCCGCCGGGCAGGAAGAGCCGCCGCGTGAGCTCGAGCCGGTCGCCGTCGACGCGGAACACGAGCAGCGCGTCGCCCTGCGTGTCGAGCACCCAGCACCAGCCGCCCTCCGCCTGGCACGCCACGTGCGTCGGGCCGACCCCGGCCGACTCGCGCGCGACCCGGCGCAGCGTCCTCGCGTCGTACAGCTCGAGGACGCGCTCGCGCACCGAGACGACCGCGATGAGACGGCCGCCGTCGACGGTCGTCACGCCGCCGGGCTGCGCCGCGACCCGGACGGTGCGGGGCGGCGCGCCGGGACGCAGCACCGTCAGCGCGTCGCCGCGCTCGTCGCCGATCGCGACCCCGCCGCCGGCGAGCGGCGCGAGGTCGTGCGGGTAGGCGCCGGTCGCCGCCCGCTCCGTGACGCGCCCGGACGGGACCTCGACGGCGAGGAAGCGATCCGCCGTCTCCGCGGGGACCAGGACGGTCGCGCCGCCGTCATCCTGCGCGAGGTGACGCGGAGCTCCGGGAAGCGCGACGCGGCGCAGCACGCGGCGGCTGCGCAGGTCGACCATCGCGAGGGCGTCGGGATCGCGGACCGCGACCGACGCGACGTGCGTGCGCGGGTCGACGACGACGCCCTCGGGCGCCCCGCCGACGGGGATGACCGTCCCGGCGGGCTCGGCCGACGGCGCGGGCGAGCGCGGCGGCTCCGCGGCGGGGGGCAACTCGTGGACGGTGAGCGAGCCGCAGCCGGCGCAAGCCAGCGCGACGAGAACCCCTGCGGCGGCGCGGCGCACGCGTCGAGGATGGCAGGGCGATGACGCGCGCCGCGCGGCTCGGCGCCGCGGCGGTCGCCGTCGCCGTCATCGCCACGGGCTGGCTGATCCGGCGCGCGAACGGCGGGCTGGGGACGGCCACGCCGCCGTTCGTGCCCGGCTGGTCGCCGCGCATCGAGACCGTCGGCGCGGTCGTCGCCGTCCTCGTGCTGCTGGCCGCCGTGGCGCTCGGGCCGCGCCTGCTGGATCGCCGCCTGCCGCCGATCGGGTTCTCCGTCGCGTCCTACGTGCTGGCGCTGTGCGTCGGCCTCGCGGCGAACCTCGCGCGGGAGGGGACGGACGGCTGGTCGCGCATGTTCACGATCGGCGGCGCGTTCCACGAGGGCCCGAACGAGTACCTGCCAGGGCTGCCGACGCTCGGCTACGGCGTGCGCTTCTACCTCGACCGCTTCGCCGAGATGGCGACGTCCCAGCCGGTGAACGTGGCGGGGCACCCGCCGGGCCCGCTGCTGCTCATGGACGCACTGGGGATCACGACCGCGGGCGGTCTCGCTGCGCTGTGCATCGTCGCCGGCGCCTTCTGCGCACCGCTCGCGCACCGCCTGAGCTGGACGCTGGACGACGAGCCCACCGGCCGTATCGCGGGCCTGCTGTGCGCGCTGTCCCCGGCGCTCGTGCTGTTCGGCGTGTCCTCCTACGACGTCGTGTTCGCGGCGATCGGTGCGCTGGCCGCGTGCCTGCTCGTCGCCCGCAGCCCGGGGTGGCGCGCGGCCGGCCTGGTCGTGTTCGCGCTCGCGACGTTCATGAGCTGGGCGCTGCTGGCGATCGGCGCCTGGGCCGCGATCGTCGCCTGGCGGCGCGAGGGGTGGCGCGCCGGTCTCGCGCTCGCCGCCGCCTGCGGGGTCGCGGTGCTCGTCCTGAACGGCGCCCTCGCCCTCGCGACGGGCTACGACCCGATCGGCGCGCTCGCCGCGACGAAGCAGGTCTACGACAACTCGCTCGCGACCCGGCGCCCCTACGCGTTCTGGGTCCTCGGTTCGCCGGTCGCCTGGGCGGTCATGACCGGCGTGCCCATCATCGCCGCCGCGATCGCCGGCCTCGTCGCCCGGCGGCCCGCCGCGATCGCGCTCGCCGTGATCGTGGTCGTCGCCTCCCTCGGCGGCTTCACGAAGGCGGAGACCGAGCGGATCTGGCTGTTCATGGTGCCGCTCGCCTGCGCTGCCGCGGCGCCGTGGCTGCGCACCACGCGGCTGCGCGCGGTCCTCGCGTTCCTCGCCGCGCAGGTGATCCTGATCGAACTCCTCTACGAGACCGTCTGGTGACGCGACCCCGCCGCGGGTAGCCATGCGGGATGCCGGACTTCACGCTTTCCCTGACGATCAACGGCGCGGCGCAGGACCTGACGCTGGACACGCGCACCACGCTGCTCGACCTCCTCCGCGAGCACCTCGGCCTGACCGGCGCCAAGAAGGGCTGCGACCACGGCCAGTGCGGCTCGTGCACCGTGCTCCTCGACGGGCGCCGCATCAAGAGCTGCCTCGCCCTCGCCGTCGCCCACGACGGGGCGGAGGTGACCTCGATCGAGGGTCTCGCCGACGGCGACGCCATGCACCCGATCCAGGCCGCGTTCATCGAGCACGACGCGTTCCAGTGCGGCTACTGCACGCCGGGTCAGATCCTCTCCGCCGTCGCGATGCTCGACGAGGCCCGCGACGGCTGGCCGAGCTTCGCCACGGCCGACCTCCAGGCCGAGCCGGCGCTCGACGAGCGCGAGATCCGCGAGCGCATGAGCGGCAACCTGTGTCGCTGCGGCGCCTACGCGAACATCGTCCCCGCCATCTCGGACGCGGCGGCACGATGAGGCCCTTCACGTACGAGCGGCCGACGGACGCCGCGGGCGCCGTGGCCCTCCTCGACGGAGCCGGGCCGACGGCGCGTTACCTCGGCGGCGGGACGAACCTCGTCGACCTCATGAAGCTCGGCGTCGAGTCGCCAGAGGTGCTCGTCGACGTCACGCGCCTCCCGCACGACCGGATCGAGGAGCTCGACGGCGGCGGGCTGCGCATCGGCGCCGCGGTGCGCAACTCCGACCTCGCCGCCGAGCCGACGGGTGCGCGAGGCCTACCCCGTCCTGGCGCAGTCGGTGCTCGCCGGCGCATCCGGTCAACTGCGGAACATGGCGACGGTCGGCGGCAACCTCCTGCAGCGCACGCGCTGCGCCTACTTCACCGACGTGACCAAGGCGTGCAACAAGCGTGAGCCGGGGACGGGCTGCCCGGCGCGCGCCGGGCACCATCGCAACCACGCGATCCTGGGCCACTCCGAGGCCTGCGTCGCGACGCACCCGTCCGACATGGCGGTGGCGCTCGCAGCGCTCGGCGCGACCGTCCACGTCGAGGGCCACGACGGCCCGCGCGCGATCCCCATGCCGGGGCTGCACCGCCTGCCCGGCGACGAGCCGCAGCGCGACACCGAGCTGCGTCCCGGCGAGCTCGTCACCGCCGTCGAGCTGCCGGCGCTCGAGCTCGCCCGCCGCTCGGCCTACCGCAAGGTGCGCGAGCGCGCGTCCTTCGCGTTCGCCCTCGTCTCCGTGGCCGCCGCGCTCGACGTGCGCGACGGCGTCGTGGAGGACTGCCGGATCGCGCTCGGCGCCGTGGCACACGTCCCGTGGCGCGCGCTGCGCGCGGAGGAGGCGCTGCGCGGCCGTCCCGCGACCGAGGCGTCCTTCGGGGAGGCCGCCGACGCCGAGCTGGCCGCGGCCGACCCGCTCCCGGAGAACGCGTTCAAGGTCCCGCTCGCACGCAGGGTCATCGTCCGCACGCTCGAGGAGCTGAGCCGATGACCATCGCTCCGCCACGGATCGTCGGCGCCCCGGTCGACCGCATCGAGGGCCGTCTGAAGGTGACGGGCGAGGCCCGCTACGCGTACGAGACCCAGGTCGACGGCGTCGCGTACGCCGCGATCGTGGGCTCGACGATCGCCAAGGGCACGATCCGCGACGTCCACGCCGACGAGGCGCTCGCCGTCCCGGGCGTGCTCGCCGTCCTCTGGGAGGGCAACGCCCCGCGCGTCGCCGACGACGCCGAGTTCGACCTCGCGGTGCTCCAGACCCGGCGGGTCGCCTATCGCGGGCAGATCGTCGCCGTCGTCGTCGCCGACAGCTTCGAGGTCGCGCGCGACGCCGCGCGCCTCGTCCGCGTCGAGTACGACGCCGAGCAGCACGAGGTCGTGCTGCGCGAGGACGACCCGAAGCTCTACGCGCCCGACAAGGTCAACCCGGCCTACGAGACCGACACGCAGCAGGGCGACCCCGACGCCGCGCTCGAGGACTCCCAGGTCGTCCACGCGGCGACCTACGCGACGCCGGCGTACCACAACAACCCCATGGAGCCGCATGCCGCGCTGGCGGTCTGGGACGGCGGCGACCTCACGCTGCACGACTCCAACCAGGGCCCGGCGATGGCGCACACCCTCATCGCGAAGGTGCTGGGGCTGGAGCCCGAGCGGCTGCGGATCATCTCCGAGCACGTCGGCGGCGGCTTCGGGTCCAAGGGCCTCCCGCGCCCGACCGCGGTGCTCGCGGCGCTCGCCGCGCAGGCCGTCGGGCGGCCGGTGAAGGTGGCCGCGACGCGGCACGAGATGTTCGCGCTCACCGGCTACCGCACGCCCACGATCCAGCGGCTGCAGCTCGGCGCGGACGGCGACGGGCGGCTCCAGGCCATCGTCCACGACGTCGTCGAGCAGAGCTCGACGGTCAAGGAGTTCGCCGAGCAGACGGCCGTGGCCACGCGCATGATGTACGCGTCGCCCACGCGCAGGACGACGCACCGGCTCGCGCGGCTGGACGTGCCGACGCCCTCCTGGATGCGCGCGCCGGGCGAGTGCCCGGGGATGTACGCGCTGGAGTCGGCCATGGACGAGCTCGCGATCGCCTGCGGCATCGACCCGATCGAGCTGCGGATCCGCAACGAGCCGGAGACCGATCCCGAGACGGGGATGCCGTTCAGCTCGCGCAACCTCGTCGCGTGCCTGCGCGAGGGCGCGCGCCTGTTCGGCTGGGAGACGCGCGACCACGCTCCCGGCCCGCGCCTCGAGGGGCGCTCCTACGTGGGCACCGGCGTCGCCAGCTCGACGTACCCGGCCCGCCGGCGCCCGAGCTCGGCGCTCGTGCGCGAGGAGGACGACGGGAGCTACGTCGTCCGGATCGCCGCGTCGGACATCGGCACCGGCTCGCGCACGGTCCTCACGCAGATCGCGGCCGACGCGCTCGACGTGCCGCTCGAGCGGGTGCGGGTGGACATCGGCGACAGCGCGCTGCCGTTCGCGTCGCTGGCCGGCGGGTCGATGGGCACGGCGTCGTGGGGCACGGCGATCGTCGGCGCGTGCCGGAAGCTGCGCGCGGAGGGCGGCCGCGAGGCGTTCTTCGACTCCAGCGACGAGATCGAGGCCCAGGAGCCGATGGCGCGCCACGCCTACGGCGCGCAGTTCTCCGAGGTCCACGTCGACGCGGACACGGGCGAGGTCGCCGTCTCCCGGATGCTCGGCGTCTTCGCGGTCGGCCGCGTGATGAACGCGAAGACCGCCCGCTCGCAGTTCCTCGGCGGCATGACCATGGGGCTCTCCATGGCGCTGCACGAGGAGAGCGTCATGGACGCCGAGTTCGGCGACTACCTCAACAGCGACCTCGCCGGGTACCACGTGGCGGCCCACGCCGACGTGCACGACATCGAGGCGGTCTGGATCGACGAGGTCGACGACGCCCTCAACCCCATGGGGGCCAAGGGCATCGGCGAGATCTCGATCGTGGGGACCGCGGCGTCGATCGCCAACGCGGTCCACAACGCGACCGGCGTGCGGATCAGGGACCTCCCGATCACGCCGGATCGGCTGTTGATCTAGGGGACGAGCGCGCCCCAGACCTCCTCGGCCGTGTCGACGACGAGCTCGAGCTTCGCCCACTGCGCGTCGGCGCCGATCTCGTTGCCGTCGGCGTCGGACGCGAAGCCGCACTGCGTCGAGAGCGCGAGCCGGTCGAGGGGGAGGTGGCGGGCGGCGTCCTCGATGCGGGCGTGCAGCTCGTCGCGCTCCTCCATGTCGCCCCGCTTGGACGTGATGAGCCCGAGGACCGCCGTGACGTCGCCCGGCAGCAGCGCGAGCGCGTCGAAGCCGCCTGCACGGGCGTCGTCGTACTCCAGGAGCACGCGGTCGACGGTGAGCTCGGGGAACAGCGCCTTGGCGAACGCGTCGTAGGGGTCGGTCCCGACGAAGCGGCTGCGGTTGTTGCCGCGGCAGACGTGGATGGCGCTCGCCACCGAGTCGACGCCCGCGAAGACCTCCTGGTCGCGGCGCACCATCTCGGTCAGCGCCGCGTCGGTGTCCTCGAGGTCCGGGCGGATGATGTTCAGGTAGCAGTAGTGCGGCGCGTCGAGCTGGACGTGGTCGGCGCCGGCCTCGGCGAGCGCGCGGACGTCCTCCGCGGTCAGCTCCACGAGGTGGTCGAAGTACTCCTCGCGCGTCGGATACGCGCCGCCGGAGACCGCCTCGCTCCAGTAACAGGCCAGCAGCGAGGGCGCGGGCAGCGTGATCTTCACCTGGCGCGACGTGCGCTCGCGCACGAAGTTCAGCTCCGTGTCGGCCATCGTGCGGGTGCGCTCGAGACGGCGGACCGGCGCGGGCGTGCGGACCTCGTGCCAGTTGCCGTCCTCGTCGCGGTGGCGCCGGACGTACCCGTCGGGGTCGAGCCCCTCGGTGACCTCCAGCAGCGTCGAGAAGAAGTGGCGCCGGCGGAACTCGCCGTCCGTGATCACCGGGAGGCCGACGCGCTCCTGGTGGGAGATCGCCTCCTCGATGGCGGTGTCCTCGATGGCGCTGCGCTCGCTCGCCGTCGCCTCGTCGTAGGCCGCGCGGACGGCGGGCGGGCGCAGCAGGCTGCCGAGGTTGTCGGCGCGGACGTGGCGTGCGGTCATCAGAACGCCTCCTCTGCGGCGTACTCGTCGCGCTTCGGGGTGAAGATGCTGAGGTCGACGCACGGCTCGTCGCCGATCGTCTCGGCGAAGTGCTCGACGTGCGGGGGCACGACGAGCATGCCGCCCGGGCCGAGCTCGACCTCGTCGTCGCCCACCACGAAGCGGACGCGGCCGGAGACGATGTAGACGATCTGCTCGAAGTGGTGCGAGTGCGGGCGGGGCGTGTGGCCGGGCGCGAGCGTCGTCCAGGCGAGGGTCGCACCGTCGCCGGTGAAGACCTGCCGAGTCACCCCGTCGCGCACCTCGGTGTGGGCCAGCCGGTCCAGATCGGCGTGCTTCACGTGCGTCTCCTCAAGTCGGGAGGCGCGGACTATATAGAGTGTGCGATCGATGCCAGACCCCCTCCACGACGTCGCTCACATCAGCCACGTCGAGCTGCTCACGCCGCGTCCGCAGGAGAGCCTGGACTTCTTCCGGGACGTCATGGGGATGACCGTCGAGGAGGTCGACGGGGACTCCGTGCACCTGCGCGGCTGGGGCGACTACCACCGGACATCGCTCAAGCTCACGGAGGCCGACGAGCCTGGGATGGGCCACATGGGGCTGCGCACCTGGAGCCCCGAGGCGCTCGAGCGCAGGGTCGCCGCGATCGAGCGGCTGGGCCTCGGGATCGGGTGGATCGACGGTGACGTCGGCCACGGCGCCGCCTACCGGTTCCACGCGCCCGACGGCCACGTGTGCGAGCTGCACTGGGAGAGCGAGCGCTACGTCCCGCCGGAGGACCAGCGGCCCGCGATGCGCAACCAGCCGCAGCGCTACACCGGCAACGGCTGCGCCGTGAAGCGCCTGGACCACATCAACCTCTTCTCGCGCGACGTCGTCGCCGACCGGACGTTCATGGCCGACGAGATCGGCTTCCGCCTCTACGAGATCAACGTCCGCGACAACGGCACCGAGACCGGCGCCTGGATGAGCCTGAGCATCGCCGCGCACGAGCTGATCTACACGCTCGATCCCTCCCCGCTGTCGGGCCGGCTGCACCACGCGGCGTTCTGGGTCGACACGCGCGAGGAGTGCCTGCGGGCGGCCGACATCTTCCTCGACAACGACGTCCCGATCGAGGCGGCACCGTCCAAGCACGCCGCCGCGCAGGGCTTCTTCCTCTACGGCATGGAGCCCGGGGGCAACCGCGTCGAGGTCACGACCGGCGGCTACTTCGTCTACGACCCCGAGTTCGTCCCGGTGGTCCGGCCCGAGGCCGAGCTGCTCAAGGGCATGGCCTGGGGCGTGCAGCTGCCGGAGTCGTTCCGCTCCTACGGCACGCCGATCGCCGAGCCGGCCTAGCCGAGGTAGTTCTCCACGGTCCCGGCGTCGCGCTCGGAGGCGTCGTCGGGATCCTGACCGGCGTTGCGCAGCGCGCGACGCTGGCGCATGAGGTCCCAGAGGCGGTCGAGCTCGACACGCACCTCCTCGAGGCGGGCGTGCTCGTCGGGCTTCAGGCCCCCCTCGGCGCCGCCGCGCTCGAGGAGCTTGTGCTCCTCGGCGACGAGGCCCTCGATGTGGTCTGCGACGGACTGGTCTGACTCGGGCATGGGAGGAACGGTACGCCTGCGCCGCCGGATGATCTACCGTCCGGCCTGCATGGCGATCCCCTCCGCCGAGCAGCGCACCGCGGTCATCGACCTCGGGTCGAACTCCTTCCGCCTCGTGGTCTTCACGGCGGCCGACGGCTGGTGGAAGCGCACCGACGAGATCTACGAGGCCGTGCGGATCGGCGCGGGCCTCGGGGAGACGGGCGAGCTCGGCGAGGAGCCGATGCAGCGCGCCCTGCACACGATCGAGGTGTTCGCGCACTTCTGCCGGGCGCTGGACATCACCGACGTGCGCCCCGTCGCGACGAGCGCGATCCGCGACGCGCGCAACGGCAAGGCGTTCGCCGAGCGCGCGCGCGAGCACACGGGCCTCCCGGTCCGCGTGCTGTCGACCTCGCAGGAGGCGCTGTACGGGCATCTCGCCGCCGTGAACTCGACGACGATCTCCGGCGGCGCCGTGCTCGACCTCGGCGGCGGCTCGCTCCAGCTCGTCCGCGTCCGCGAGCGCCGGCCCAACGAGCTGTCGTCCTGGCCGTTGGGCGCCGTGCGCACGACGGAGCGCTTCCTCCCCGACGGGGACGCCGTGTCGCGCAAGCAGCTCAAGGCGCTGCGCACGCACGTGGCCGAGGAGCTCTGCAGCGCGCCGTGGCTGCCCAGCTCGGGCGACCGGCTCGTCGGCGTCGGGGGCACCGTCCGCAACCTGGCCTCCGCCGCCCAGCACCTCGCGGGTCAGCCGCATGTCGGGGTCCAGGGCTTCGTCATCACGCGCGAGGCGCTCGGCGAGCTCGTCGACCGCCTCGCGGGCGTGCCCGCCTCCGAGCGCGGGCGCGTTCCGGGGATCAAGTCTGCACGCGCCGACATCATCCTGGCCGGCGCCGCGGTCGTGCAGACGGTGCTCGAGGTCGGTGGCTTCGCGGGGATCGAGGTCACGGAGGCGGGCCTGCGCGAAGGCGTCTTCTTCGAGTCGCTGCTCCCCGGCCCGGACCACCTGTTCGACGACGTCCGCCGCGACTCGGTGCTGAACCTCGCCCGGCAGTACCGCGTCGACCGCGCCCACACGAACCACGTCGCCGCGCTCGCCCTCGGGCTGTTCGACCAGCTCGCCGCGGAGGGTCTGCACGACGGCGATCCCATCGAGCGCGAGCTCCTGTGGGCGGGGTGCATGCTGCACGACATCGGGATGTCGGTCGACTACGACGACCACCACAAGCACTCGCGCTACCTCATCCTCAACGCCGGGCTGCCCGGGTTCGCGCCGGCGGAGGTCGCGCTCATCGCGCAGGCCGCGCGCTACCACCGCAAGGGACAGCCGGACCTCGGGGAGCTCGAGCCGCTGTCGCGCCCCGGCGACGCCGAGCGCCTCGACCGGCTCGCCTGCCTGCTGCGCCTCGCCGAGGATCTCGAGCGCCCGCGCGACCAGAGCGTCCGCTCGGCGGACGTCCACATGCAGAACGGCGCGGTCCGGCTGGACCTCCACGCCGACGAGGGCGCCGAGGTCGCGCGCTGGGCCGCCGAGCGCGAGGTGGACCTCTTCCGCCGCGCCTTCGGCAAGGGCCTCTCCGTCGCGTCGTAGCCTCGGGGCATGTCACTCACCCTTGGTAAGGGCCCGCTGGGCGGCTCCCCGGGCGGAGCGTTCAACTTCTCGCTCGACGACGCGCCGCGCCACCGCATCCTCTTCGAGGACTACCCCGTGCGCCTGCGCGCGAAGGTCGGGGACACGGTCGTCGTCGACACCGTCGGCGCCAAGCTGCTGCACGAGACCGCGATCAAGCCGGTCGTCTACGTCCCGCTCGCCGACGTCGACCAGGCGCTGCTCACGCCGACCGACACGAGCACGCACTGCCCGTTCAAGGGCGACGCCTCCTACTGGACGCTGACGGTCGGCGACCGCGAGATCCCCGACGCCCTGTGGGCGTACGAGTCGCCGACGAGCGACGCCCCCTGGCTGAAGGGCTACGGCGCGCTCTACTGGGACAAGGTCGACGAGTGGTACGTCGAGGACGAGCTGGTCGACGGCTACCTGCGCGACCCGTACCACCGCGTCGACGTCCACCCGAGCTCGCGCCCGGTCGTCGTCCGCGCCGGCGGGCAGGTCATCGCGGAGTCGACGCGCCCGAAGATCCTCCTCGAGACGAGCCTCGCCCCGCGCGTCTACATCCCGCGCGAGGACGTGAAGGTCGACCTCGAGCCGTCGGACCGCCGCACGCACTGCGCGTACAAGGGCCACGCGAGCTACTGGTCGGCGAAGGTCGACGGCGGGCTGCTGCAGGACGTGGCGTGGAGCTACGAGGAGCCGCTCGCCGAGTCGGCCGACATCGCCGGCCACGTCAGCTTCGACGGCGAGGGGATCGAGGTCGAGCTGGGCTGAGGCCGAGGCCGCTCAGGCCTCGCGGGACCCGGGCGCGCCGACCGTCTGGGTCCCGACCGCCTCGACGACCTCGGCCTCCTCGGCCTCGGTCTCCAGGTCCTCGTCGTGCTGACCGTCGCAGAGGACGCGGAAGTTGCCCGTGACGCCACCGTCGGACTGGATGGTGATGCCGGGCAGGATCTCCTCGCCCTCGTCGAACCCGAGGCGCTCCATGTCGAAATGCGCCAGGCCGATGCCCCACGCGGTGTGCGTCGGGTTCTCGCGATCGTGGGCGTTCAGCGCCATCTGGAACGCGCGGAGGTTCTTGGCGACCTTGCCCGTGTCGGCCATCGGCCGGAGGGTAGCGCGCGTCGTCAGCGCGAGGCGAGCGTCCGCACGACCACGCGCGGCTCGGGGTCAGTGGAGGTGGAGACCGGGCTGTGCCGCGGAGCCTCGACCGGGCGTCGAGCTGTCCGCTCCGCGTGTTCCGCGTCCGCCCTTGCCGCGACCGCGCACAGTGTTCGTGCAAGCACGAGCACCACGAACGCGACGAGGGTCCACACGATGAGGACGACGGCCAACACTGTCACCGGCTCCACCTCCCTGACACCTACCCCTGCCCCAGCCGTGGGGCGGGAACTCGCTGGACTGGGATTGATACCCACACCCCGGCAGACACTGGTGTCACCGGGAAGAAGTGTGGGACTTCTCACCCCTCAAACGCAGAAAGGCTCCCATTCTTTCGGGTAGGTCGTGGACTACCCGACTGTGGAGGTACCGACTACACCCGGGTAGCCGCCCACCCCGGGTCCGTATTCTGCGCTTGCATGTCCGTCGTCCCGGAGCCCGACGTCCTCGCCCGCGGCCCGTGGGCGCCGGAGGACGTCGTCGCGCGGTGGTCGGATCAGCACTTCGTGCCGGCGCCGGAGGCGGCCGCCGAGGCCGACCTCGCCATCGAGGCCCTCAGGCGCCGCGGATCCCCGAGCCACGACGGTCTCGCGGCACGGCTCGTCGACTTCGGCCAGGTCGACGGACGCCTGGAGCTCGACCTGCAGCCGCTGCGCTGGGCGCTGCGCCTCGTGCCGGGCGACGCGGCCGGGTCGATCTCGGCGCTCTGTGTCACGCGCGCGCACGACGGGCGCTGGCTCGCGGGCAGGCGCGCGGCGTGGCTCTCGCAGTGGGCCGGGCGCTGGACGCTCGGCGCGGGCGGCGCCGTCGACGTCGGCGAGAGCCCCGCGCGGACGCTCGAGCGCGAGCTCGTGGAGGAGTGGTCGGTCAGTCCCGAGCGACTGAGCGTCGAGGCGCTCATCCGGCTTCCCCACGGGATGGTCATGGTCGTCGGGCTGGCCTGGCTGGCACCCGGGGCCGAGGTCCGGGCCGACGACGAGCACGACGACTTCGCCTGGTGGCCGGCCGACGTCGACGCGTGGCCGGCCGAGGCCGGCGACGAGCTGCGGCGCATGGCCAAGGCGCTCTCATGACGAGCGCGCTCCGCAGGATCCTCACCTACGACCGGCTCAAGGCCGCATCATTCGTCCACTCGGCGATCTACGTCACATTGCTGACCGTCTGGCTCGTGCCCGGCCTGCACGGTCCCGGAGTTCGTCTTCGGCATGGCCCACGGCGTCGGCTGGATCCTCGATGTCCCTCGCCTGCATCGTGGCCGTCCGGATCAAGGTCATCTCGCTGCGGCTGGCGGTCGCGGTGGCCGTGCTCGGCGGTGTCGGACCCTTCTTCGGCACCGCGGAGTTCGTCCGCGAAGGGAGGCGGCGATCCGACCCCGGTGGTCCCGCTAGAGTCCAGCCTCAATGGCCGTAAACACGACGATTCAGGTCGTCATGCCCCAGATGGGCGAGTCGGTGACCGAGGGAACGGTCCTCTCCTGGTTCAAGCAGGAAGGCGAGGAGATCGCCGCGGACGAACCCCTCGTCGAGATCTCCACCGACAAGATCGACGCCGAGGTGCCCTCTCCGGGAGCAGGCACGCTCGTGAAGCTGCACGTCGCCGAGGGCGACACCGTGACCGTGGGCCAGGTGCTCGCCGAGATCGCGCCGACGAACGGCGCGAGCGCGGAGCACGCCAACGGTTCCGACAACGGCGGTTCCGCCGCCGTGCAGGAAGCTCCCGAGACCGACGACGCCGCCGGTGAGATCCTCGAGATCGTCATGCCCCAGATGGGCGAGTCGGTCACCGAGGGCACGATCCTCGAGTGGGCCAAGGGCCCCGGGGACACGATCGCAGTCGACGAGACCATCGTCGAGATCTCCACCGACAAGGTCGACGCCGAGGTGCCGTCCCCGGCCAGCGGCACGATCACCGAGATCCTCGCCGAGGCGGGCGACACGGTGACCGTCGGCCAGGTCCTCGCGCGCCTCCAGGCGGGCGCAGGCGCGCCACGCGCGAGCGCACCCGCCGTGCCCGAGGCTCCTGCAACGGGCGTTGCAGGCACCGGCAACGGCGCGCACGGGGTGCGGGGACGTCGCCCTTCGACGATCTCCCCCGTCGCGCGCCGCATGGCCTCCATCGAGGGCGTCGACCTCTCCCGCGTGGCCGGCTCCGGCCCGGGCGGGCGCATCACGAAGGCCGACGTGCTCGCCGCGAAGGGCAACGGCGGCGCGGTCGTCGCGGCTGCGGCACCCGCTCGCTCCGACCGGCGGCGAGGCGCTGCCCATCCGCGGCGGCGCAGCGATGCTCGCGAAGTACATGGACGAGAGCCGGTCGATCCCGACCGCGACCTCGTTCCGCACGCTGACCGTCACGATGATGGACGGCCGCCGCAAGGAGCTGAAGGCGGCGGGCCAGCGCGTCTCCTTCACCCACCTCATCGCCTACGCGATCGCCCGCGCGGCGACCGAGGAGATGCCGGTGATGGCGCATCACTTCGCCGAGATCGACGGCAAGCCGCACCGCATCGACGACGCAGCCGTGAACCTCGGCATCGCCGTCGACGTCGAGAAGAAGGACGGCTCGCGGACCCTCATGGTCCCGGTCATCCGCGACGCGGGGCGCATGACGTTCCCCGAGTTCCTCGGCGCGTTCGGCGAGCTCATCAGCAAGGCCCGCGAGAACAAGCTGAGCGCCGACGACCTCACGGGCGCGAACGTCTCGCTGACCAACCCGGGCGGCATCGGCACCATCGCCTCCGTCCCGCGGCTCATGGTCGGCCAGGGCACCATCGTGGCGACCGGCTCGATCGACTACCCCGTGGGCCTCGGCGCCATCGGGGCCATGATCGGCGCCGAGAAGGTCATGACGATGACCTCGACGTACGACCACCGCATCATCCAGGGCGCGGAGTCGGGTCGGTTCCTCGCGCTCGTCGAGGAGCTCCTGCAGGGCGAGCACGGCTTCTACGACCGGCTCTTCGCCGAGCTGGGCGTCACGCTGGGCGCGCCGCCCGCCGCTCCGGCGCCGGCCGCGGCCGCCGCCACGGCGCGCGAGGTCGCCGTCGCACCCTCCGCGACACAGGTCGACGAGGAGCTGCTGCAGGCCGTCCAGGCCGCGACGTCGCTCCTGAAGGCCCACCGCACCCACGGCCACCTGGCCGCGAGGCTGGACCCGCTGGGCACGGAGCCCGAGGGCGACCCGGCGCTCGATCCCGAGCCGCTGGGCCTGACCCGCGAGGTCATGGGCCGCATCCCGTCGCGCATCCTGCGCATGCACGTCCCCGGCGCCACGCTGGCCGACGCGCTCCCGCACCTGCGTGAGACCTACTGCGGCACGATCGCCTACGAGATCGAGCACCTCGCGTCGCACCGCCAGCGCGGCTGGCTGCGCGAGAAGATCGAGTCCGGCGAGTTCCGCAACCAGCTCACGTCGGACGAGCAGAAGTGGCTCCTCGGCCGCCTCATCAAGGTGGACGCCTTCGAGCGCTTCATGCACAAGGCGTACCTGGGCCAGAAGCAGTTCTCGGTCGAGGGCCTGGACATGACGGTGCCGATGATCGACCAGCTCATCCACCTGGCGGCGGCGCACGGCGGCCGCGAGGTCGTGGTCGGCATGGCGCACCGCGGCCGGCTCAACGTGCTCGCGCACAACCTCGGCCGCCCCTACGACACGATCTTCGCCGAGTTCGAGGGCGCATCGACCCTCGACGCGGTCACGACGATCCCGCAGGGCGGCACCGGCGACGTGAAGTACCACCACGGCTCGCAGGGGTCCTACGTGCTGCCCGACGGCGGCACGATCCTCGTGAACCTGGAGAGCAACCCGTCCCACCTCGAGTACGTGCACCCGGTCGTCGTCGGCGCCGCACGCGCCGCGCAGACGACGCGCCAGGGCCCGCACGCGCACCGCGACACCGCCTCCGCGCTCCCGCTCGTGCTGCACGGCGACGCCGCGTTCCCGGGCCAGGGCGTCGTGGCGGAGACGCTGAACCTCCAGGCGCTCGACGGCTACAGCGTCGGCGGCACCGTCCACCTCATCCAGAACAACCAGGTCGGCTTCACCACCGACCCGGACGACAGCCGGTCGACCCACTGGGCCTCGGACCTCGCCAAGGGCTTCGACGTCCCGATCATCCACGTCAACGCCGACGATCCGGCCGCGTGCATCTCGGCCGTCCGCCTCGCGTTCGCGTACCGGCAGCAGTTCGGCCACGACGTCGTGATCGATCTCATCGGCTACCGGCGCTTCGGTCACAACGAGGCCGACGAGCCCGCCTACACCCAGCCGGAGATGTACGCGAAGATCAAGCAGCACAAGCGCGTCGTCGACATCTGGGGCGAGCTCCTCGTCGAGCAGGGCACCATCACGCCCGCCGACGTCGAGGAGCAGAAGGCGGCGATGTGGGACCACCTGTCCCAGCTGCACGCCGACCTCAAGGCGAAGATCAAGGCCGCCGAGGACGCAGGCGACGTCGAGCAGCCCACGGGCGAGTACCAGCTCGATCGCTCACCGTCGCCCGACGTCCCCACCGCGGTCGACGCGGGTCTGCTGCGGGTGCTCAACGAGCAGCTGCTGCGGGTGCCCGAGTCGTTCACGATCCACCCGAAGCTCGCCGGCCAGCTCGACCGGCGCCGCAAGGCGCTCGACGAGGGCGGCCGCATCGACTGGGGCCAGGCCGAGGCGCTCGCGATCGCGTCACTCGTCACCGAGGGGACGCCGATCCGGCTCACCGGCCAGGACTCCGAGCGCGGCACGTTCTCCCAGCGGCACATGGTCCTGCACGACGCGAAGACCGGGCAGACCTACAGCCCGATCCAGCATCTCGACGAGGCCAAGGCGCCGTTCGAGCTGCACAACTCGCCGCTCAGCGAGATCGCGGCGCTCGGGTTCGAGTACGGCTACAGCGCCGAGGCGCCCGACGCACTCGTCATGTGGGAGGCGCAGTTCGGCGACTTCGCCAACAGCGCGCAGGTCATCTTCGACCAGTTCATCGTCTCCGGCCTGGCCAAGTGGGGCCAGACCACGCGGCTGACGATGCTGCTCCCGCACGGCTACGAGGGCTCGGGTCCCGAGCACTCCAGCGCGCGTCTCGAGCGGTTCCTGCAGCTCGCGGCCGAGGGCAACATCCGCGTCGCGAACCTCACGACGCCGGCGCAGATGTTCCACCTCATCCGGCGCCAGGCGAAGATCCCCAAGCAGCGCCCGCTGATCATCATGACGCCGAAGTCGCTGCTGCGGCTCCCGCAGGCGTCCAACCGGATCGAGCACCTCTCCGAGACGCGGTTCTTCCCCGTCCTCGCCGAGCCGTGGATCGACGTGGACAAGGTCACCCGGCTCATCCTGTGCACGGGCAAGATCTACTACGACCTCGTCGGCCATGCGCAGCGCGAGAACAACGAGTCCGTGGCGGTCGGGCGCGTCGAGCTGCTCTACCCGTTCCCGGAGGCGCAGCTCGTGGAGCTGCTCGCGACCTACCCGAACCTCGAGGAGGTCGTGTGGGTGCAGGAGGAGCCGCGCAACATGGGCGCACGCGCGCACATGGGCCCGCGCCTCATGCAGATCCTGCCCGAGCACCTGCGCTTCGGGTACGTCGGGCGCCCCGAGCGCGCGTCGACCGGCGAGGGCTACCCGGCCGCGCACGTCCTCGAGCAGAGCCGCATCCTCGAGACCGCGCTCGACGTCTCGCGGCCGATCACGCTGTATCCGAAAAAGCGCCCCGGCGACCGCTAGCCGGACCGGCATGAGCTGCGTGCGATCGGTCACACGACGTGGCCGATCGCCTCGAGCCCGCGTATAACCGGATCGACCGATCCGCTTTCGTACCCGGAGCTCTTGCATGCCGCAGCAAACCGAGACCAACCGCTGGCTCGTCCTCGTCCTCGTCTGCCTCGCGCAGTTCATGGTCGTGCTCGACGCGACGATCACGAACGTCGCGTTGCCGTCGATCCAGGAGGACCTCAACTTCTCGCAGGGCAGCCTGCAGTGGGTGATCAACGCCTACACGCTCGTCTTCGGCGGCTTCCTGCTGCTCGGCGGTCGAGCGGGCGACCTGTTCGGCCGCAAGCGCATCTTCCTGGCCGGCGTCGTGATCTTCACCGCCGCGTCGCTCGCCAACGGGCTGTCGCAGTCGGGCGGGATGCTCATCGCCTTCCGCGCGCTGCAGGGCCTGGGCGCCGCGCTCGTGTCCCCGGCCGCGCTGTCGATCATCACGACGACGTTCGCCGAGGGTGAGGACCGTGCGAAGGCGCTCGGCGTCTGGAGCGCGATCGCCGCGGGCGGCGCCGCGTTCGGCCTGCTGCTGGGCGGCATCCTGACCGACCTGTTCTCGTGGGAGTGGATCTTCTTCGTCAACGTGCCGATCGGCATCGCCGCGTTCGTGCTGTCGATGCGCTACGTCCCGGAGTCCGTGGCCCCCGAGCGCCCGGACACCGTCGACCTCCCCGGCGCGATCTCGGTGACCGCCGGCCTCATGGTGCTCGTGTTCGCGCTCGTGAAGGCGCAGGACTACGGCTGGAGCTCCGCGCGGACGCTCGGCCTGGGCGCCGTCGCCGTCGCGCTGCTCGCCGCCTTCGTGTTCATCGAGTCGCGTTCGAAGGCGCCGCTCATCCGCCTGGGCATCTTCCGATCGCGCAACATCTCGGGCTCCAATGCCGTCATGCTGCTCGTGATCGGCGGGATGTACGCCTTCTTCTTCCTCGTGTCGCTCTACGTGCAGCAGGTGCTGGGCTACTCGCCGCTGGAAGCGGGCCTCGCGTTCCTGCCGTTCACGCTCGGCATCATCGTCGGCGCGGGCGCGTCGCAGGCGATCGCGAAGCGGATCCCCGTGCACTTCATCGCGCTCATCGGGATCGGGCTCGCGATCCTCGGCCTGGTGATCCTGCGGGGTGCCGGGGTGGACGGGACGTATCTCGGCAACCTGCTGCCGGGCATCATCCCGATGTCGATCGGCATGGGCATGACGTTCCTGCCGCTGACGCTCGTGGCCACCACCGGCGTCGTCAAACTCCGACGCCGGCCTCGCCTCGGGCCTGTTCAACACGTCGCAGCAGGTGGGCGGCGCGCTCGGCCTGGCGGTCCTGTCGACGATCGCCGCCACGCACACGACGAACGTGCTCGACGGCCTCAGCGCGGCGCCGACCGCGCAGCAGCGGGCCGAGGCGGTCGTCGAGGGGTTCCAGGTCGCCTACCTCGGCGGCATCGGACTGCTCGTGCTCGGCGCGATCGTCCTCGTCTCGGTGCTGCGCACGCGCGACATGGCGGCGGTGGCGGCCGCCGAAGGCCAGCCGGTGGCGGTCGGTGCCTGAGGCACCCGTCGCCGCCGAAGCTCCGCGCCGCGCCCTGCGCGCGGACGCGGAGCGCAACCGGCGGCTCGTGCTGGACGCGGCCGCCGCGGTCTTCGCGGAGCGCGGGCTGGAGGCCGGCGTCGCGGAGATCGCGCAGCGCGCGGGCGTGGGGACCGCGACGGTCTTCCGCCGCTTCCCCACCAAGCAGGACCTGATCGTCGCGGTCGTCGACGCGCGCATCTGCGACATGGGCGACCAGCTCGAGGCGGCGCAGGCCGACCCCGACCCGTGGGCCGGGGTCGTCGGCGCCCTCGAGGCCGTCGCCCGCACGCAGGCGCGCGACCGCGGGCTGTTCGAGGCGATCGGCAGCGCGGTGAGCGGCGACGAGCACCTGCACGCCCGGCACATCGAGCTCATGGGCCGCCTGGAGGCGATCGTCGAGGCGGCGAAGGCCGCGGGCGTGCTGCGCGAGGACGTCGCCGCGACCGACCTGCCCCTGCTCGCCGCCGGCGCGGCCAGCTCGTGCCAGACCGCGGGCGGCGACGCCCCGGAGATCTGGCGCCGGTACCTGGGCATCATGCTCGACGGCCTGCGCCCGGGCGCGGCAACGCCGCTGCCCGTCGGTCCGCGCACGCTCGAGGAGATCCTCGAGGCCAAGGCCCGCTGTGACTGACCGCGCCGAGCGGGTCCTGGAGCGCATCCGCGACATCCCGCCCGGCTTCGTCCGGACCTACGGCGACGTGTCCCCCGGCGCGCCGCGGTTCGCGGGCACGGTCCTGAGCCAGACCGAGGACGACGAGGTGCCGTGGTTCCGCGTCGTACGGGCCGACGGCTCGCTGGCCAAGGGCGCGCGCCAGCGCGCGCTGCTCCACGCGGAGGGCGTGCCGTTCCGGGGCGACCGCGTCGATCTCGCCGTGGCACGATTGCCGACCTGATGTGGCTCCAGCGGCAGATCACCCTGCGCCCGCGCGAACGCGGCTTCCATCTCGTCACCCGGGAGATCGTCGACGCGGTGCCCGAGCTGGCCGACCTGCGCGTCGGCCTCGCGCACGTCTTCATCCGCCACACGTCGGCCTCGCTGACGCTGAACGAGAACGCGAGCGCGGACGTCCGCCGCGACTTCGAGACGTGGTTCTCGAAGGCCGTCTCGGAGTCCGACCGCTGGGAGCACGCGCTCGAGGGCCCCGACGACATGCCCGCCCACATCAAGGCGTCGCTGCTGGGCCCGTCCCTGACGCTGCCCGTCGCCGACGGCCGCCTCGCGCTCGGCACGTGGCAGGGCGTCTACCTGTGCGAGCACCGCGACCACGGCGGCCCGCGGGACCTCGTCGTGACCCTCAACGGTGAGTAGCTACGACGCCCTCGTCGGGCGCGAGGGCCTCTCCGCGAGCCATCGGCTCCTCGTCGATGCCGTTCCCCACGGCGCGCGCGTGCTCGACGTCGGGTGCTCCGGCGGCTACCTCGCCGTGGCGCTGCGCGAGGAGCGCGGCGCCTCCGTCATCGGCCTCGAGCCCGACCCGGTCGCGGTCGATGCCGCCCGCCGGCGCGGCGTCGAGGTGATCGCCGGCTCCGTGGAGGACCCGACCGCCCTCGCGGCCGTCCGCGGCCCGTTCGACGCCGTCGTCTGCGGCGACGTGCTGGAGCACGTCGTCGATCCGTGGGCCACGCTCGCCGCGCTCGCCGGCCTGCTGCGCCCCGGCGGCCGCGCCGTCGTCTCGCTGCCCAACGCGGCGCACTGGACCGTGCGCCGGGCGCTCGTCCGCGGGCGCTTCCCGCGCGAGGACCACGGGCTGTTCGACCGCACGCACCTGCGCTGGTTCACCCGCGCGGACGCCCGCGCACTCGTGACCGGCGCCGGCCTGGAGATCGTCGGCGAGAGCTTCACGGAAGCACCGCTGCCGCTCGAGGCGCACGTCGCCCTGCCCGGCCGCGTGCGCTCGCTCGCCGTCCGCAGGGCCCCGGAGCTCTTCGCGCTGCAGGTCGTGCTGGTCGGTCAGCGCCCGGCGGACGCGCGGTAGCGCAGCGAGCGCAGCTCGCGGACGTCGGCGTCCATCGCGCGCGTCATCGACGGCCGCGAGGACAGCGCCTCCACCGGCACCTCGCTCACGCCGTCGGCCTCGACGCGGATGCAGCGCAGCCCCGGCTTGGAGCCGACGACCCGCGTCAGCTCGCGGTCCTCCCAGAGCAGCGCGACGCCGTCGTCGGCGGCGTAGCCGGCGGGAAGCGCGCCCGAGGCGACGGCGTCGAGATAGGGGCGGCGGCGGTCCGGCTCCCCGTCGAGGTGCACGGACATCGAGCCCGGCAGGAGACCGAGGCCCTCGACGGGCGCGGCCGCGCCGGACGACTTCGTGATGCCGCCCTCGAACCAGCACATCGCCCCTGCGCTCAGCCCGGCCAGCACCGTCCCCTGCTCCCACGCCTCGCGCAGGATCTCGTCGAGGCCGTGGGCCCGCCAGATCGCGAGCATGTTGCGCATGGAGCCGCCGCCGACGTAGATGAGGTCCTGCTCGAGCAGGTGCGTGTGCAGGTCGACCGGGTGCTGCCCGAGCCGGAACAGCGACAGGTGCGTCGGCTCGCACGGACGGTCGGCGAACGCGGCGTGGAAGCGGGCGATCTGCTCGTTCGGGTCGCCGCTGGCGGTGGGGAGGAAGCAGATGCGCGGCACCGGCCGCGCGGTGAGGCCCAGCACGAACTCGTCCAGCGCGCCGCCGACGGGCTCCATCGTGAACCCGCCGCCGCCCATTGCGAGGATCGTGCTCAAGCCACGGCGAGCGGCGCTGCCGCCCCCAGGAAATCCGGCTCGATGGCGACCTCCATCGCCTCACCTTCCACGGCCTCGACTCTATAGGCGGCGCGGTCCCGGCGCGACGACACGACGCGCGCGAGATCCGTGCCGACGAAGTGCAGCGCCACGCCGTCGTCGGCCGCGTAGCCGGGGCTGACGTCGCCGCGGCCGACCGCCGCGCGGTACTCCTCGCGGCGCGCGGGCTCGCCGTCGTAGTGGACGCAGTTGGAGTGCGGCAGCAGGCCGAGGCCCCCGACCGACGTCGGCTCGCCGTGGAACGCGCTGACCGCGTCCCGGAACCAGCACAGCGACCCGGCGCTCAGGCCGCAGAGCACGACCCCGCGGCGCCAGCACTCGGCCAGGACCTCGTCGAGGCCGTGCGCGCGCCAGACGCCCATGAGCGAGACGACGCTGCCGCCGCCGACGTAGATGACGTCCTGGTCGAGCAGGTGCTCGTCGAGCGGGCGTCCGAGGCCCGCGCCCTTGTCGCGCCGGAACAGCGACACGTGCGACGGTTCGCAGCGCGCGGGCGAGAAGGCGCGGTAGAACCGCACGACGTAGTGATCGGCGTCGCCGGAGGCGGTCGGCATGAAGCAGACCTTGGGACGCTCCTGGTGCGTCAGGGAGAGGACGTAGTCGTCGAGCAGCGGGTTGCCGGCCTCCATCGAGAAGCCGCCGCCTCCGAACGCCACGATCTGGGCCGGGCCCACCATGAACGAATGGTTCCCGCAACGAGCGGCCTGCGGTATGGACCGGCGGTCGGATCCGCGTCGACCGCAGGCAGGTGGTGTGTCAGCGGCCCTGCCAGCTGGGCTCGCGCTTCTCGGCGAAGGCGGTCGCGCCCTCCTTGGCGTCCTCGGAGCCGAAGATCGTGTCGATCGTCGGCGCCTGCTTCGCCCAGAACTCCTCCTCGGTCCAGTCGCCGACCTGCTGCAGGATCTCCTTCGACGCGGCCAGCGCGAGCGGCGCGTTCGCGCTGACCGTCGCGGCGAGCTCCAGCGCGCCGTCGAGCGCCTCGCCCGGCTCGGTGAGCTTGTTGACGAGCCCCAGCTCGTGGCCGCGCTCGGCGAGCATGAGCTCGCCGGTCAGCGCCAGCTCCATCGCGATGCCGTAGGGCACGCGCTGCGGGATGCGCAGCAGGCCGCCCGCGCCGGCGATGAGTCCGCGCTTGACCTCCGGGATGCCGAATCGCGTGCCCTTGGAGGCGACGAGCAGGTCGCAGGACAGGGCGATCTCGAAGCCGCCCGCGACCGCGAAGCCCTCCACGGCCGCGATGAGCGGCTTGCGCGCCGAGCGCTCCGTGATGCCCGCGAAGCCGCGATCGTCGACGTACGGCCGCTCTCCCTTGACGAACGCACGGAGATCCATGCCCGCGGAGAAGCCCTTGCCGGCGCCGGTGAGGACGCCGACCTGGAGGTCGTCGTCGGCGTCCAGCGCGTCCAGCGCGTCCGCGATGCCCTGCGCGACCGCCTGGTTCACGGCGTTGCGCGCGTCGGGCCGGTTCAGCGTGACGATGAGGACCCCGTCGCGCCGCTCGGTGAGGACAGCCTGATCGCTCATGCCGGGAGCCTACGGGCGCCTGTCGGATTCCGTCCGCTCGCCGCGACACATTGGACGTGATGCGTTTCCTCCACACCGCGGACTGGCACCTCGGCCGCCCCTTCCACGGCGAGTCGCTGCTCGACGCCCAGATGGGCGCGATCGAGCACGTCGCCGAGGTGGCCCGCGCCCACGCGGTCGACGCGATCCTCGTCTCGGGCGACCTCTACGACCGCGCGCTGCCGCCGGTGGAGGCAGTCCGCCTGGCCGACGACGCGCTGGGTCGCCTCAGCGAGCTGTGCCCCGTGGTCGTCATCTCGGGCAACCACGACTCGGCGACGCGGCTGGGGTTCGGATCGGGGCTCCTCGCGCGCGCGGGCGTGCACGTGCGCACCGACCCGACAGCGATCGGTCGCCCGGTGCTGCTCGGCGGCACGTGCGTGTACGCGATCCCGTACCTGGAGCCCGACGTCACGCGCGCCGCGCTGGGATGCGAGGAGCGCGGGCACGGGCCGGTGCTGAGCGCCGCGATGACGGCCGTGCGCGCCGACCTCGCCACCCGCCCGGCGGGCACGCGGTCGATCGTGATGGCGCATGCGTTCGTCACGGGCGCGCTGGGCTGCGCGAGCGAGCGCGACCTCGCGGTCGGCGGTGCGGCATCCGTCTCGGCCTCGACGTTCGCGGGGGTTGACTACGTCGCGCTCGGCCACCTCCACGGCCCGCAGCGGATGGGCGACCGCGCGCGCTACGCGGGCTCTCCCGTGCCGTTCTCGTTCTCCGAGGCCCGTCACCGCAAGTCGGTCGCGGTCGTCGACCTCGCCGGCGCGGCGCCGGAGGTCGAGCTGGTCCCGTTCCCGGTGGCGCGGCCGCTCGCGATGCTGCGCGGGACGCTGGACGAGCTGCTGGCCGATCCCGCGCTCGCCGAGCAGGAGCGCGCGTGGGTGCACGCCACCGTCACCGATCCCGTCCGCCCGCGCGATGCGATGGAGGCGCTGCGGCGCCGCTTCCCGCACGCGGTCGTCCTCGCATTCGACCCCCAGGGTGCCGGTGCGCATCCCGAGGGCACGTACGCGGAGCGCCTGCGCGGGCTCGACGACACCGAGCTGCTGTCGCGCTTCGTGCGCGACGTCCGTGGCAGCGACGCCGAGGACGCGGAGCTCGCCCTGCTGGGCGACGCTCTGACGGCCGGCCGGGTCGCAGAGCTCTCCTCCTAGATGCGCCTGCACCGCCTCGAGCTGTCGGCGTTCCTCGCGTTCCCGGGCCGGGAGGTCGTCGACTTCGACGACCTCGGCGAGGCCGGGCTCTTCCTCCTGCACGGGCGCACGGGCGCGGGCAAGACCTCGCTGCTGGATGCCGTGTGCTTCGCGCTCTACGGGGACGTGCCGGGCGCGCGGTCCGGCGGGGCGCGGCTGCGATCCGACCACGCAGGGCCGGAGGCCCGCACCGAGGTCGTCCTGGAGGCGACGCTGCGCGGCCGCCGCGTGCGTGTGACCCGCGCGCCCGAGCAGGAGCGGCGCAAGCGCCGCGGCGACGGCGTGACGACCGACCCCCACGCCGTCTCCGTCGTGCGCATCGAGGACGACGGCACCGAGACCGTGCTCGCCACCCGCCACGACGAGGCGACGCGCGAGCTCGCCGACCTCCTCGGGATGACGCGTGAGCAGTTCTGCCAGGTCGTCCTGCTGCCGCAGGGCGGGTTCGCGCGGTTCCTCCACGCGGGCAGCGACGAGCGCGAGCGCCTCCTGCGCGAGCTCTTCGACGTCGGGCGCTTCGCGGACGTGGAGGCCTGGCTGCGCGACCGTCGCCAGGCCGAGGAGCGCGCGCTCGGCATCGCGATGGGCGCGGTGCGCGACGCCGTGTCGCGGGCGGCGCAGGTCGCCGACGTCGAGCCGCCGGACGGCTGGGCGGGCGAGCCAGGGAGCGCCGCGCCGTGGCTCGAGGAGCGGCTCGTCGTCGCCGAGGCGGACGCTGCGACGGCCGCGGATGCCGGCGAGCACGCCGAGGCACGGCTGACGAGCGCCGACGAGGCGCTCGCGGCGGCGACGGCGCTGGCGGCGCGGCAGGCCCAGGCCGCGGCGGCCGCACGAGAGCTCGCCGACTGGGAGTCCGGGCGCGAGGAGCGCGACGCGAAGGCACAGGCGCTCGCCGCCGCGAGGCGCGCCGCACCGGCGCAGGCGCACGCCGAGCTGCTGCACGCGCGCGAGCAGGCCACCGCCCAGGCGGGCCGCGAGGCCGCAGAGGCGGTGGCGGCGGCGCGCGATGCCGGGGTCGACGTCCGCGCCGCCGAGCCGGAGATGGAGGGACGGCTGTTCGACGCCGAGGAGCTGGGGGCGCCACCGCAGTCCGAGCGGCTGCGCGGCGCCGCCGCGTCCCTGCGCGGCGATGCGGGCGCCGCACGGGCCCTGCTGGGTCGCGAGCGCGAGCTGCGCGAGCGCGAGGCCGCCGTCGTGGCGCTGCACGAGGACGCGCGACGCCGCACCGCGGAGTCCGAGGAGCTGCGGCGCGGCATGGCCGAGGCCGAGTCGCGCCGCCCGGCGCTCGAGGAGGCCGTCGCCGCCGCGCGCGACGCTGCTGCACGCGCGGGCGGCCTGCGCGAGGCGGCGCTCGCCGCGGAGCGCAGGGCCACGCGGGGCGAGGAGCGCGACCGCCTGGCGATCGAGCTCGGCGCCGCCCGCGAGCGCCACGCGATCGCGCGGGACGCCCACGCCGAGGCGCGCGACGCCCACGCCGCGCTGCTGGAGCAGCGGCTGGAGGGGATCGCGGCCGAGCTGGCCGGGCGGCTCGCCGACGGCGCGGCCTGCGCGGTGTGCGGCTCGACCGAGCACCCCGACCCGGCCGAGGCGCCGGAGACCGGGATCGTCGACGAGGCCCGCGTCCGCGCCGCCCGCGAGGACGCCGAGCGCCGCGCCGCCGTGCGCGAGGACGCCGAGCGCGAGCTCGCGACGCTCGAGCGTCGGCTCGCCGCCGCCACCGCCGTCGCGGGCGACGCCCCCCTGGCGCAGCTGCGCACCGACGCCGGGGAGACCGTGCGGCTGCGCGAGGAGGCGGAGCGCATCGCCGCCGGCGGCGCGCCGGTGAGCGCCGCGCTCGGCGAGCTCGAGAGCACCCTGGCGGACATGTCCCGCCGCTGCGGCGAGGCGGAGGTCGCGGCCGCGCAGGCCGCCGCCGAGGCGCGGCAGCGCTCGGCCGCGCTCGACGCCGACCGCGAGGCCGTCGCCACGGCGCGCGGCGGCGCCGCATCGATCGAGGCCCGCGTGGCCGCGCTGCTGGCGGGCGCCGACGCCGCCGAGCGCGCGGGCGACCTGCTCGACGACGCGGATCGCCTCTCCCGCGAGGCCGACGCCGCTCGCACGACGGCTCACGCGGCGATCGCGCGGGCCGGCTTCGGCGACCTGGCCGCCCTGCGCGAGGCCGCCCGCGACGCGGACGAGCAGGCCGAGCTGGAGGCCGCCGTCCGTGGGTGGGACGAGGGCCTGGCCACCCGCCGCGCCGCGGCCGCCCGCGAGGAGCTCGCACAGGCCGCGGCGCTGCCCGCGCCCGACGTCACGTCGCTGCAGGCGACCGCCGCCGAAGCGCGCGCCGCCGCCGAGAAGGCGCGCGGCGACCTCGCGATCGCGCGGCGGCGGCAGACCGAGCTGCGCGCCCTCCGCGCGCGCCTCGACACCGCGCTCGAGGCGGCCGAGCCGGTCCGCGAGCGCTTCGTCGTGGTGCGCGAGCTGTCCGACCTCGCGAGCGGCGGTCTCGGCAACCGCCTGCGCATGCGGCTCAGCGCGTACGTCCTTGCGGCGCGGCTGGAGGCCGTGGCGGCGGCGGCGAGCGTGCGGCTCGGGTCGATGAGCGCCGGGCGCTACGCGCTCGAGCACGCCGACGACGACGCCCGCGGCAACCGCCGCGGCGGGCTGGACCTCCGCGTCGTCGACGCATGGACCGGCCGCGACCGCGCGCCCTCGTCGCTCTCGGGCGGGGAGACGTTCCTCGCGAGCCTCGCGCTTGCGCTGGGGCTCGCCGACGTCGTGACGGCCGAGTCGGGTGGCGCCCGCCTGGAGACCCTGTTCGTCGACGAGGGCTTCGGGTCGCTCGACGACGAGGGGACGCTCGACGAGGTCCTCGCGGTCCTCGACGAGCTGCGCGACGGCGGTCGCGCGGTCGGGATCGTCTCCCACGTCGCGGAGCTGCGCCAGCGCATCCCGGCGCAGCTGCGCGTCGAGCGCGGCAGGACGGGCTCGCACATCGTGCGGCCGGTCACGCCGCTGGCCGCCTAGCGCAGGAGTCCGGCCCAGACCCGCGTCATCGCGTCGACGATCGCATCGTCGGCGGTGCGGCCTTCGTCCGTCGCCCAGAGGACGAGGGACGCCATGCCCATGCTCATGAGCTCGGCGAGCGGCTCGCGCTCGCGCTCCGGGATCTCGCCCTCGCGCAGCGCCTCGATCATCTCCACCAACACGGCTCGTGCCCGCGCGTGGACGGCGTGCCGGACGGCCTGGATCTCGGGGCCGCCGCCCGTGTCGCGGAACAGCATCCGCCATGCGTAGGCGCGGTCGGAGACGTAGGCGACCCAGACCACGAGGACCGCGCGCAGGCGCTCCTCCAGGCTGCCCTCGGTGGGAACGGCCGCCGCGAAGCTGCCGAGGTCCTCGCGGTGGCGCTCGAGCAGCGCGAGATACAGCGCGGTCTTGTCGGCGAAGTGGCGGTAGAGGATCGGCTTGGTGACACCGGCCGCGGACGCGACGTCGTCGAGTCGCGTGGCGTCGTACCCCCGCTCCCCGAACAGTCGGCCCGCCGCGTCGACGATGAGCGCGCGTCGCTCGCCCGGAGGAAGCCGTCGGGTCGGGTTGCCGCTCATGTTACCCATGAGTAGCTTAACGGCATGGCACGTATCGAGGATCCCCTCCACGGCGTCGCGTTCGAGTTCGCGCGCGACGGCGACACCCTGTGGGTCACGTCGTGGCTCGACGACGGCGGCCACCTGCCCGAGCACTTCCATCCCACGCTCGACGAGAGCTGGGAGGTGCTCGACGGCGTCATCCGGCTGAAGCTCGACGGGAGCTGGCGCGACCTGCGGCCCGAGGACGGCCCGGTGCTCGTTCGCCGCGGCGTCCGCCACGAGCTGCGCAACACGAGCGGGCGCGAGGCGCATCTGCGCACGGAGGTGGTCCCCGCCGGCGGGCTGGAGGAGTTCCTGACGGAGGCGGCACGCGCGGGGCGCGAGGGGCTGTACGACCGCCGCGGGCTGCCACGCAGCCTGCGCGGCGCGGGCTGGATCGGGCGCTTCGCGCTGCGCTTCCGCCACGAGACGGTCATGTGCTCGCCGCCGCCCGCGGTCCAGCGCGTCGTCCTGCCGCTGCTCGCGCGGCTCTAGGCCGCGAAGAGCGTCAGGTCGGGCTCGCGCTCGCCGCGCAGGACCGCGAGGTCCACGACGACGCAGTCGATGCCGCGGGCCTCGGCCAGCGTCCGCGCCTGCGGCTTGATGACCTGGGCCGCGAGGATGCCGCGGCACAGCTCCTTGGACGGATCGAGGCGGATGCGCTCCAGGTAGCGCGCGAGCTGCTCGACGGCGTCGATCGTGCCGACGCGCTTGATCTCGACCGCGATCCAGCCGTCCTCGGCGTCGCGGCACATGAGGTCGACGGGCCCGATGTCCGTCGGCCACTCGCGGCGCACGAGGCGGAAGCCCTCGCCGCAGAACTCCGGGGCGGCCGCGAGCGCGACCTGGAGGTCGGCCTCGACGCCGTCCTTCTCCAGCGCGGCCGCCTCCCCCATGTCGTGGGTCACGTCGCTGACGACCTCGGCGATGCGGATGTCGAGACGGTCCTCGGTCGCGCCGGCGTGCTTGCGGACGACGATCTGCCCCTCCGACTCCTCGATGACCGTGGGCGGGGTCATCCAGTTCTGCGGCTTGTAGCCGCCGGTGTCGGCGTGGACCATCACCGAGCCGTCGGACTTGATCATGAGGAGGCGCAGGGCCTCGGGGAGGACGGCATCCAGGCGGCCCGAGTACCGGACCTCGCAGCGGGCGACGATGAGGCGCATCGGGCGCGAACCATACGCCGGGCCGGCGACGGAGCGCCTCGTGCCACACTCGCGCGATGAGCGACAACGGAATGCCGCGCCACGTCCCCAAGCCCTGGGGCCACGAGCTGTGGTTCGCCCACACGGACCGCTACGCAGGGAAGCTCCTCCACGTCACGGCGGGCCATCGCCTGTCGCTGCAGTACCACGAGCGCAAGGACGAGACCTCCTATCTCCTGACCGGACGGCTCCTCCTGACGCAGGGCGACGACACGCACGAGATCGGCCCCGGTCACGTGTGGCGCAACGAGCCCGGCGTCGTGCACACGATCGAGGCCACGGACGACGCCGTCGTCCTCGAGGTGTCGACCCCGGAGCTCGACGACGTGGTGCGGCTCTCCGACCGCTACGGACGAGCGGCTCCGAGCGAGTCTTGACAGCGGATCCCGGTGCTGGTCGGATGGCACTCCACCCACGGAGGAGGCCAACGTGCCCACCGTCTTCGCGCACCACGACGTGAAGGACACCGACAGCTGGCTCGCGTCACCGCGGCGGGAGGCGTTCTTCGGCCCGCTCGGGGTGACGAACATCCGGACCTTCGTCGACCCGGAGAACCCGACCCGCGTCGGCGTGCTGATGGACGTCGCGGACATGGACGCGGTCATCGCGGCGCTGGACACGGAGGACGCGGCCGCGACGATGGAGGGCGACGGCGTCGTCGGCGAGAGCCTCGTGATCCTCGTCGAGCGTTAGGAGGTGGCGCGGCCCGTCGATGACGGGCTCGCGCACCCACTCAGCGGCGCTAGTACCACTTGCCCTTCGCGAAGCCGCCGAAGGCGACGAGGCCGATGAGCAGGACGATCAGGCCGATCCAGAGGCTCCACACGATCATCAGCACGATGCCGATGATCACGAGGATGCCGCCGATGCCGATCCCGCCCACGCTGCCGCCGCTACGAGGTCCTGCTGTCATTCCGTGCTCCCTGGTTGGAGGTTCTGTTCCTCTCCTACCCCCAGCGGCGGAGGAACACGATCGCGATCAGCAGGAGCCATAGCCATTGCGCGAGGCCCGTCGAGGCGACGTAGGCGATCGGGATCGACAGGAAGAACACGCCGGCGCGCAGCCCCGTGAGCAGCAGCGCGTGCTTCTCGTGCTCGACGCCCTCGGCCTCGAGGCCGTCGACCCGGGCGACGAGGTGGATGCAGCCGTCGGCGATCGTCGCGATCCCGACGTTCGCGGCGTAGAGCGCCACGACGATCGGCTCGTCGTAGGCGCCGAGCAGCCCGGTCGTGAACGGCATGAGGCCGATGAGGCCGAGCAGCACCATGTTCGCGAGCACGAGGTGCCCGTTGGAGCGTTGCAGCGTGGAGAAGAGCCGGTGGTGGCCGAACCAGAACAGGCCGATCACCGCGAACCCGATCATGTAGGCGAGCAGGTCGTCCCACAGGTTCTTCAGCGCCTCGTCGAGCTGGTCGCCCGGGACCGACGGGATGGCGATGTTGAGGACGAGCAGCGTGATGGCGATCGCGAAGACGCCGTCGCTGAAGGCGTTGACACGCTCCAGCTCGCGGCGCTCGGACTCCATCAGAGCGCGAGCTCCAGCACGTGCTGCGGCCCCAGTCGCCCGCCGTAGTAGAGGCGGCCCGTGTCGGTGAACCCCGAGCGCAGGTAGACGCGTATCGCGCGCGGGTTCGACGTGTTGACGGTGAGGGCCAGGTGCGTCGCGTCCGGGTAGCGCTCGCGCGCGAACGGCGGCAGCGCGAGCAGCATCTCGGTGCCGAGGCCGCGCCCCTGGCTCGCCGCGTCGACGTAGACCCCGCGGACGCCCACGATCCCGTCGCCGGGCGCGTACACCCGGACCTCGGGGCCGACGTCGAGCATGAGGAAGCCGAACGGCACGCCGTCGGCCAGCGCCACGACCCCGACGCGACCCGGCGTGAGCTCCGCCGCGGGCAGCGTGTCGCGCGCGGCGCCGGAGAACGGCTCCTGCTCCGGGAGGGGCGCGAGTGCCATGACGTGCGCGCGCAACGCCGGTGTGACCTCCGAGAGCGTGACCGTCACGGCGCCCGACCTTATCCATCGCCGGTCGTCATCTACGCTCCGGGGCGATGGACCCCAACATGCCAGCCCGCGAGCTCCCCGGCGGCGTGCGGATGCCCCTGCTCGGCATCGGCGTCTACAAGGTGCCGCCCGGACCCACGACCGAGCAGGTCGTCCGCTGCGCGCTCGACGTCGGCTACCGCCACATCGACACCGCGGCGCTCTACGAGAACGAGGAGAGCGTCGGCGCCGCGCTGCGCGCGAGCGGCGTGCCGCGCGAGGACGTGTTCGTCACGACGAAGCTCCTGCCGCCCCGTGCGCCCGTCATGGGCCGCGACGCCGG
Organism: uncultured Solirubrobacterales bacterium; assembly: GCA_963757125.1. Taxonomy (GTDB): domain Bacteria; phylum Actinomycetota; class Thermoleophilia; order Solirubrobacterales; family Solirubrobacteraceae; genus CAVVSD01. The sequence continues at coordinate 689,229 of CAVWQP010000004.1, forward strand.
CTCGCTGCTGGAGGCGAGCCTGCGACGGCTGGGGCTCGACCACGTCGACCTCTACCTCATCCACTGGCCCAACCGCTGGGCCAAGAGCCAGTGGAAGGCGCTCGCGAAGGCGCAGGAGCGGGGGTTGGCGCGGGCGATCGGCGTGAGCAACTACGGCGTCTCGCAGATGCAGGAGGTCCTCGACTGGAAGGGCGCGAGGCCGGCCGTCAACCAGGTGAACTTCAACCCGTTCACCTATCGCCGCTCGCTCCGGGAGTTCTGCGAGCAGCGCGGGATCGTGCTCGAGGCCTACGCCTCGCTCACGCAGTCGCACCGCATCGACGACCCGACCGTCGCGCGCATCGCCGCCGAGCATGGCCGGACACCGGCGCAGGTGCTCCTGCGCTGGGCGGTGCAGCGCGACGTGGTCGTCATCCCGAAGTCGCTCCACGAGGAGCGCATCCGCGAGAACGCGCGGATCTTCGACTTCGAGCTGTCGGTCATGGACATGGGCGCGCTCGACGGGCTCGACGAGACGGGCGGCACGGGGGAGGCACTCTGATGCGGGTCATCGAGGTCACGGCGTTCGGAGGTCCGGAGGCGCTGCACGTGGTGGAGCGCCCCGACCCGGTGGCCGCACCCGGGCAGGTGCTCGTCCGCGTCCGCGCCGCGAACGTCAACCCGACCGACCTCTCGGTCCGCGACGGGTCGGTGGTGCGGCGGAACCCGAAGGTGACGCCGCCCGTCGTGCCCGGCTGGGACCTCGCGGGCGAGGTCGCCGCAGTGGGCGACGGCGTGACCGGCCTGACGCCGGGACAGCGCGTCGTGGCGATGCTGCACTGGCCGACCTACACCGGCACCATCGGTGCGTACTCCGAGCTCGTCGCGCTCGACGCGGAGCTGGTCATCCCGACGCCGGACGGGATCGACGACCCCACGGCCGCGACGATCCCGCTCAACGCCCTGACCGCCGACCAGGCGCTGAAGCTCATCGACCCCGCGCCGGGGACGACGCTGCTCGTCACCGGTGCCAGCGGCGCCGTCGGCGCGTTCGCCGCGCAGTTCGCGGTCCAGCTCGGGCTCCGGGTCATCGCCCAGGCCGGCCGCGACGACGAGGACTTCGTGTGGTCGCTGGGCGTGGAGGACGTGCTCCCCCGCGACGCCGACCTCACGGCGATCGACGAGGTCGACAACGTCATCGACGCAGTCCCGGTCGGCCCCGTCGCGGCGACGCGGATGGCCGCGGGCGGGACCGCCGTGTTCACCCGCGGAATCCAGGACACCGCGCCGGACGGCCAGCGCTACGAGGTCGTGCTGTGCAAGGCCGACCCCGTCGCCCTGCGCCGGGTCGTCGCCGACGTCGGGGACGGCCTCATCGCGACGCGCGTCGCGCAGGTGCTGCCCATCGAGGACGCGCCGCGCGCCCACGAGCTCACCGAGGCGGGCGGCAACCACGGCAAGATCGTGCTCGCGTTCAGCTGAGCTGCTCGGCCAGCCCGAGGATGATGCCCTCGGGGCCGCGCACGAAGCAGAGCCGGTAGACGTCCTCGTACTGCGCGATCTCGCCGACGAGCTCGGCACCGTGCCTGCGCAGGCGGGCGACGACGTCGTCGACGTCCTCGACGGCGAACATGATGCGGCGAATGCCCAGCGCGTTCGCCGGCGCGCTCTCCGGCTCGGCCCGGACCGCCGGCGGCGTGTGGAACTTCGCCAGCTCGAGCCGGCCATGGCCGTCCGGGGTCCGCATCATGGCGATGTCGGCGCGGACGTCGTCGAGCCCGACGACGCGGTCCACCCAAGGCCCCTCGTTCGTCGCCTCGCCCTCCAGCTCCATGCCGAGCTCGGCGAAGAACGCCTTGGCGGCCTCGAGGTCCTCGACGACGATGAGGACGTTGTCCATCCGCTGAAGCGTCATGTCCCGGGCCGGAACGCGAGGTCCGCCGGCAGCTCGCCGCGGGCCAGCACGCTCTTCGCGGCGCGCTGCAGCGCGGCGAGCGCGGCGCCCATCGAGCCCGGGCCGAGGGAGATGCGGGCGACGCCCAGCCGGGCGAGCTCCTCGAGGGTCGGGCCGGCGGGCGTCGCGAGCACGCTCATGCCGATCGGCAGCCCCGCGACGAGCGCGGCGATCACCTCGGGATCGCGGACGCCGGGGACGAAGATGCAGTCCGCGCCCGCCTCGGCGTACGCGCGGCCCCGCTCGAGCGCCTCGTCGACGCCGCCCGCACCGCGGAGGAACACGTCCGTGCGGGCGTTGATGACGAACGGGACGCCCTCGGCGTCGGCGCGCCCGCGCACGACGCGCACCTTGCGCGCATGGCTCGCGACCGCCGCGAGCGGCCGGTCGGAGTCGGCAGTGCCGTCCTCGAGGTTCGCGCCGACCGCGCCCGCGTCGATGGCCATGGCGATCGTCTCGGCCACGTCGCGGGGCTCGTCGCCGTAGCCGCGCTCGAGGTCGGCGGTCACCGGCAGGTCGACCGAGGAGGCGATCGTCCGCACGGCGGCGATCATCGCGGCGCGGTCGAGCGCCTCGCCGTCGGGGACGCCGTGCGCGGCGGCGATCGACCAGCTGGCGGTCGCCACCGCGTGGCAGCCGGGCAGCGCGGCGACCGTGCGCGCGCTCGCGGCGTCCCACGCGTTGACGAGCAGCAGGGGGTCTCCAGGGACGTGCAGCGCCCGCAGGCGCTCAGCCTTCTCGGCGATCTCGGCCACGCCCCGACCCTACGCCCGCGGGCCAGCGAGCGACGTCCGCAGCCGGCGCACCCGCGTGCCCGACGCCTCGAGCGCACGCCGCGAGAGACTGCCGCGACGGACGGCGTCCTCGACCGCCGCCGCGGCGACCGTCGCGCCGTCGTAGGTCTGCGCGAACAGCAGGAGATCGACGCCGGCACGGGTCGCGCGCACCGCGGCGCCCGGGCTCCCGCCCCAGGCGCCGAACGCCGGCGTCTGCAGGTCGTCGGAGATCGACACCCCGCGGAAGCCCAGCCGGTCGCGCAGCTCCCCGGTCGCGATCCGCCGCGACAGGACCGCGGGCCGCGGATCCAGCGCGGGATAGACGGCCGAGCTGAGCATGACGAGGTCGACGCCGGCGGCGATCGCCCAGCGGAACGGCGCCTGGTCGATCCGGCGTAGCTCGCTCGCGGGGGCGTCGATCCGCACCGCGGCGGCGTCCGTGTTGACCTCCGCCGCGCCGAAGCCCGGGAAGTGCTTGGCGGTCGCGGCGACCCCGCCGCGCTGCAGGCCGCGCGCGAAACGCGTCCCGTACACGGCGACCTGCGCGGGGCTCGTGCCGAAGCCCCGCCCCTCGGCGGCGAGCGTGCCGCCGGATCGGGGCACATCGAGCACCGGAGCCAGGTCGACGTTCATGCCCGCCTCGCGCAGCGTCGCGGCGGTCGCCTTGCCCTCGTCGAGCGCGGTGGCGGGGTCGCCGGTCGCCGCGATCTCCGGCGGCGAGCGCCGCGGCGCGCCCGACAGCCGCTTCACCTCCCCGCCCTCCTGGTCGACCATGAGCAGCAGCGGCGCGCGCACGGCCACGGGCTGGCGGATCGCCTGGAGCCGGTCGGCCATCGCGCGGACCTGCGCCGTCGTGCCGACGTTGCGGGCGAAGAGCACGACGCCCGCCACCTCGCCGCGACGGATCCTCGCCGTCAGCGCGGGCGGGACCGTGCGCCCCGCGATCGGCACGACGAGGTGCTGGCCCACGAGCTGACGCACGGTCAGCTCGGGCGTGGCGACCTGCGGCGGGCGAGGCTGGGGCGTCGTCGGGGTCGTGGTCTTCTGCCGGCCGCCCGATCCGCAGCCGGCGGCGACGACGAGCAGGACGACGAGCACGGCGCCGGGGGCGCGCCGCCGCACGTCCTAGGCCGCGGGCAGCACGCGCGGCAGCGCGTCGCGCAGCCGGGCGAGGAGGTCGTCGACCTCACCGTCGGGCGCGAGGGCGAGCGCGTGCTCGCAGGCGTCGATCGCCTCGCTGAGGCGGTCGGTCCGCGCCAGCGCGTGCGCGAGGCGCGACCAGGCGGCCTCGCTGTCGGGCGCCAGGCGCACGGCGTGCTCGCACGCGCTGACCTCGCCGCCGAGGTCCCCGGCGAGCTGGTAGGCGAGGGCGAGATCCAGCAGCCCGTCGAGGCTCGGCACGAGGCGCCGGGCCGTCTCCAGCGCGTCGATCGCACGGTCGCGGTCGCCCAGCCGCAGCCGCAGCCGGCCGACCCGCTCCCACGCGTCCGCGTCGTTCGGCCCGCGGTGCACGGCGCGGTCGGCGGCCTCGGCCGCGAGGTCGATGGCGCCCATGTCCTCGTAGATGCGGGCGGCGAACCGGTGCGGGGTCGGCCGGTCGCGCTCGACGCGCGCCCAGTCGCGGACGGAGCGCCCGGCGGCGGGCAGGTTGCCCGCCTGCCAGAAGGCGAGCGTCATGAGCCGCAGGACGGCCGTGTTCTCCGGCTCGGCGTCGCGCGCGTAGATGAGCCGCTGGGCGGCGAGCTCCGGCTTGCCCTCGGCCATCGCGTGCTGCGCGGCGGTCATGAACCGCTGGACGCGGTCGTGCGCGGGATCGGGCTTGGAGAAGTCGACGAACTGCAGCGAGCCGGCGGGCACGGTGCGCACGCCGGGCGCGAACTTCACCCGCGCCCACTGCTGCACGTCGTCGCCGTCGCCCGTGAAGTAGATGCCGCTGACCGTCCCCACGCCCCACTCGGGGTAGGAGTTGCAGCGCGCGTAGCGGTGCACGACCGAGTGGTCGGGCATGCGGTCGCCGAACGGGTCGTGGGTCTGGCGGTCGGCCGCCGCGGCCCGCGCACGCTCCTGCGCCTCGTAGTTGCGCCGGCCCGCCTCGGCCCGCGCCGCGCGTGCCGCCTGCGCGCTGACCTTGACCGCGTTGCGCGACACCTTGCCGCCCCGCGAGCCCTCGGCGAGGCGCTCGAGCTGGTCGGCCGCCTCGTTGACCGCCTTCAGGTGGCGCTCGTGCTCGATCTGCTTGCCGGGGGGCGCGATGTCCGGGTGCCAGACCTTGGCCATCCGGCGCCGCGCGGCCTGCACGTCGCGCTTCTCGAAGGGCGGCTCGAGCTCGAGGAGCAGGAGCGCCTGCTCGAGATCCAGGACCTGAGGCATACACCCTTCAAGGTAGCGATCCGAGCGCTCTCCCGTCCCTATTCGATGAGGCGTCGCTCCATGCGCCAGACCGCCACGCGCCACATCGCCAGCCCGAACCCGACGATGACCGCGAGGTGCACGAGGTCGATCGGGCCGAGCGTCATGAACACGGCGTCCCGGACGAGCTGCACGAGGTGGTAGAGCGGGTTGATGTGGGCCAGGACCTGCGCCCACTCCGGCAGGCCGGAGATGGGGAAGAACGTTCCCGCGACGAGGAACAGCGGCGTGAGCACGGCGCTCACGATGTAGTTGAAGTTCTCGATCGAGTCGAGGGCGCCGGCGACGTAGATCCCGAACGACGCCCAGCCGAAGCCGCCGATCGCGCCGATGAAGGGCACGAGCAGCATCCCCCAGCTCGGGTCGAGGCCGAACGCGATCGCGACGAGCATCGGGACGCAGCCGTACGTGCCCGCGCGGGCGGCGATCCACAGCGCCTCGGCGGTGACGAGCTCCTCGGTGTCGACCGGCGCCGCGAGGATCGCGTCGTACGTGCGCTGGAACTTGTACTTGATGAACGTCCCGAACATCGACGGGAACGCGGACGAGAACAGCACCGCGGTGGCGACCGTTCCCGTCCCGACGAACTCGACGTAGTCGTAGCCCGCGACCGTCGAGACGAGCGACCCGAACCCGAGGCCGAACGCGAGGAGGTAGATCGTCGGCTCGACGGTCGCCGAGAACGTCGTCGAGCGCCAGTACGACGAGAAGTTCACGACCTCGCGGACGAGCACGCCGGCCATCGCCGCGCGGTCCAGGCGGGCGGGTGGGGATGGTCTCCCTCTAGTCAATCTCCTCACCCGTCAGCAGCACGAAGACGTCCTCCAGGTTCGCCGGTCGCCGCTCGCCCTCCCAGCGGCCGTTCGCATCCATGATCGAGACGCTCGTACCCGTCCGCCGCGTGCGCAGGCCCTGCGACTGCGCGTCGCGCTCGACCTCGCCCAGGCGCGCGGGCGGTCCGTAGACCTCCAGCGCCTCGCGCCCGGCGTGCTCGGTGACGAGCGCCGACGGCGGCCCCGTCGCGACCGCGCGGCCGTGGGACATGATCGTGACGGTGTCGGCGAGGCGCTGCGCCTCCTCGATGTAGTGCGTGGACATGAGCAGCGAGACGCCCTCGCCGCGCAGCGCGCCGAGGAGCGCCCAGAGCTCCTGGCGCACCTGCGGGTCCAGGCCGACGGTCGGCTCGTCGAGCAGCACGAGCCGCGGCTGGTGCACGAGCGCGCGGGCGATGAGCAGCCGCCGGCGCATGCCGCCGCTGAGCTCGTTGACCTTCGCGTCGCGCCGGTCGCCGAGCCGCGCGATCTCCAGGGCGCGCTCGATGGCGGCCCGCCGCTCCTGCTTCGCGACGCGGTAGAGGTACGTGAAGACGAGGAGGTTCTGCTCGACGGTGAGCGTGACGTCGAGGTTGTCGAGCTGCGGCACGACGCCGCACTGGGCGCGCGCCGCCTTGGACTCGCGCGGCAGCTCGAGGCCGAGGACCTCGATCTCGCCCTCGTCGGCGATCGCCTGCGCGGTGAGCAGCCGCATCGTGGTCGACTTGCCCGCGCCGTTGGGCCCGAGCAGGCCGACGCAGGCCCCCTCGGGGACCTCGAGGTCGAGACCGTCGACGGCGGTGATCTCCCCGTAGCGCTTCGTGACGCCGCTGAGGCGGATGGCGGGACCCGGCATCCGCGCGGACCCTAATACCCTCGATCTCGTGGCCCACCAGTACGTCTTCCAGATGCATCGCCTCAGCCGGTCGTATCCGCCGGACAAGGAGGTGCTCAAGAACGTCACGCTCGCGTTCCTCCCCGGAGCGAAGATCGGCGTGCTCGGCTACAACGGCGCCGGCAAGTCGACGGTCCTGCGGATCATGGCGGGCGAGGACAAGGAGTACCGCGGCGACGCGATGCTCGCCCCCGACGCGACCGTCGGCCTCCTCGAGCAGGAGCCCAAGCTCGACGAGAGCAAGGACGTCCGCGGCAACGTCGAGGACGGCGTCCGCGAGGTCAAGGACATGCTCGACCGCTTCAACGAGCTGTCCATGAACTACTCCGAGGAGACCGCGGACGAGTTCGCCGCGCTCCAGGAGCGCATCGACGCCGTCGACGCGTGGACCCTCGACTCCCGGCTCGACCAGGCGATGGACGCGCTGCGCCTCCCGCCCGCCGACGCCGACGTCTCCAGGCTCTCCGGCGGCGAGCGCCGCCGCGTCGCCCTGTGCCGGCTGCTGCTCCGCGCGCCCGACCTCCTGCTGCTCGACGAGCCCACGAACCACCTCGACGCCGAGTCGGTGGCGTGGCTGGAGCGTCACCTCGAGGAGTACGCCGGCACCGTCGTGGCCGTGACCCACGATCGCTACTTCCTGGACAACGTCACCGGCTGGATCCTCGAGCTCGACCGGGGCCACGGCCTCCCGTACGAGGGCAACTACTCCAGCTGGCTCGAGCAGAAGCAGAAGCGGCTCGCCCACGAGGAGCGCTCCGAGAAGGCGCGCCAGCGCACGATCTCCGCCGAGCTCGACTGGGTCCGCCAGAACCCGAAGGGCCGCCAGACCAAGCAGAAGGCGCGCCTGCGCAACTACGAGGCGCTCGTCGCCGAGGAGCGCAACGTCAAGCTCGACCAGGTCCAGATCCACATCCCCGCCGGGCCGCGGCTCGGCGAGATCGTGGTCGAGGCCGAGGGCCTGCGCAAGGGCTTCGGCGACCGGCTGCTCATCGAGGACCTGTCCTTCTCGCTGCCGCGCGGCGGCATCGTCGGCGTCATCGGCGCCAACGGCGCGGGCAAGACGACGCTGTTCCGGATGATCACCGGCGAGGAGCAGCCCGACGGCGGGACGCTGAAGATCGGCGAGACCGTCGAGCTGGCCTACGTCGACCAGTCGCGCGACGCGCTCGACCCCGACAAGACGGTCTGGCAGGAGATCTCCGGCGAGCATGGACACGATCCAGGTCGGCGACCGGACGATGAACTCACGCGCGTACTGCAGCGGGTTCAACTTCAAGGGCTCCGACCAGCAGAAGGCCGTCGGCAAGCTCTCCGGCGGCGAGCGCAACCGCCTGCACCTGGCCAAGCTGCTGCGCACCGGCGGCAACGTCCTGCTCCTCGACGAGCCGACCAACGACCTCGACGTCGACACGCTGCGCGCGCTCGAGGAGGCGCTCCTGGCGTTCCCGGGCTGCGCGGTGGTCATCTCCCACGATCGCTGGTTCCTGGACCGCATCGCGACCCACGTGCTCGCGTTCGAGGGCGACTCGCAGGTCACGTGGTTCGAGGGCAACTTCGAGGCCTACGAGGAGCACCGCCGCGAGCGGCTCGGCGCCGAGGCCGACCGCCCGCACCGGATCACGTACAAGAAGCTCCAGCGCGCATGAGCGCCCTCGTCGCGATCGAGCACTTCACCGACCCCACGTGCCCGTGGGCGTTCTCGGCCGAGCCGCAGCGCTGGCGCCTGCGCTGGCTCTACGGCGACCAGCTCGCGTGGACCGACCGCATGGTCGTCCTGTCCGAGGACGCCGCCGAGGTCGAGGCGGTGTTCCCGCCGGAGATCCACGCCAAGGCGATGGCGATGATCCAGCAGCGCTTCGGCATGCCCATCGACACGGGCGAGCGCCCGCGCAGCGCCGCGTCGGCGCCCGCGTGCGCCGCGGTCGTCGCGACGCGCCTCAACGCCTCGCCCGAGCAGGCGGAGTCGCTGCTGCGTGCCCTGCGCGTGCGGATCATGGGCGGCGAGCTGCCCGACGACCCGGCGACGGTCGCCGGCGCCGCGCAGGACGCGGGACTCGACGCGGAGCAGGTGAAGGCGTGGACGGAGTCCGGCGACGCGGCCGCCGCGCTCGCCGCCGACCGCAGCGCCGCGCGCGATCCGCTCCCCGCCGCCCGCCTGCTCGACCACAAGCTGGGCGGCCCGGCCGAGGAGCGGCGCTACACCTGCCCGAGCTACATCGCCATCACGGAGGCGACCGGCGCGACGACCGCGCCCGGCTACCAGCCGATCGAGTCCTACGAGGTGATGCTCGCCAACGTCGCCCCCGGCCTGCACCGGCGCGATGAGCCGACGGGCGTCGCCGAGGTCCTCGCGTGGGCGGGGACGCCGCTGGCGACGGCCGAGGTGGCGCTGCTGTGCGGCATGGACCACGACGAGGCGCGCGAGGCGCTCGTCGAGGCCGGTGCCGTCGAGCGCCCTGTCGGCGCCGACGCCTACTGGTCGCTTTAGCCAACCGTCCCGCGGCCGGCCCAGGTCAGGACGCCGGGCGTCGCCGCGACCGCGGTGTACCACGGTGATCCCGGCAGCGACGGCAGCGTGATCGCCCACGTGCCGTCGATCCCGGTCGTGGCGGTGAGGCCGGTGCCCACGAAGCGCTCGGGGCTCTGGCCCACGCGCGCCCGCAGGTCGACGGACACGCCGACCACCGGATCGACCCGCAGCGCTTCGCCGCCCGCGACGATCCTCCGCGTCAGCGCGCCCGAGAACGCGAGCGGCGCACCAGGGCGCGGCGTGCCGGTGTAGCCGACGGTCAGCTCGGGCGTGAGCGCGTGGACGGTCGAGCCGAACGGGTCGGCCGCCGCGGCGACGATCCGCGAGGGCACCGCGCCGTCGTCGTCCTGCAGCTCCAGGTACAGCGACCCGCCGTCCGGCGTATGCGCGAAGCCCGGGCCGAGCGTGCGGAAGGCCCGGACCTCCTGCCTCGCGCCCTGCCCCAATGGGACACGCACGAACGCGTTGGCCTGGTGGATGCCGGTGCGCACCGTCCACGCGAAGCGGTCGTCCTGCGCGACCTGCCCGAAGAGGTTGGACTCCTCGCCGAACGTCTGGCGCAGGAGCACCGACGACCCGCCGCCGCGCGCGCTGTAGCGCCTGATCTCCGACGTCTTGCGGCCCGCACCGTGCTCGTCCGCCCCGCTCAGGTCGACCGAGCTGACGAGGATGCGCGACCCCCGGATGCTCGCCTGGCCGGCCGGCGTCTGCAGGCAGCGCGCGTGCAGGAGCCTGCGGCTGGGGGCGCTCGAGCGCAGGTCCTTGACGTAGGGGACGTCGCAGCCCCGGACCCGTCGCGTGAAGACCACCGTCGCGCGCCAGATCGCGGGCGTCGCCTCGTCGAAGGACGGCGAGGAGACGGCGCGCAGCGTCTCGGTGCGCCCGGAGGCGATGTCGAGCCGGTCGACGTCGCAGCCGCTTGCGCGGCAGCGCCGGTACACGGCGGTGACCGCGCCGCCGGCGTCGGGGCCGAGGGAGACGTCCCACGGCGCCGACGACGACGGCAGCGGCGCGTCGCGCACGTCGCCGCCGGGCGAGCGCAGCTGCAGGACGTACCTGCCGCCGGCGTCCGTCCTCGACCACGCGCTCCACCCGCCGTAGGCGGCGAGCGGCGTGGGCCGCGACGTCTCGGAGATGGCCTCGTCGGCGGAGGCGCTCGCGGGGACGGCGAGGGCCGCGCCGACGAGCAGGAGCAGGGCGATGACGCGGGACATGACGTACCAACGCCACGTCCCGCGAAAGGTCGCGCTAGGTCCCGAACACGGTGTCCTGCTGGTCGGGGATCGGGGTGACGCCGTCGTCGCCGATCACCGGGACCTCCTTGCCCTGCGCGTCGACGGCGCCCTTCGTCGAGCACGGGTAGCCGTCGGCGAACTTCGGCTCCGGGTCGATGAACATCGGGTTCACGATCCAGCGGCCGTCCTGGTTGGCGTAGGCGCGGCACATGAGCTCGGGCTTGTTGCGGTTGATCGCGATGTGCACGCCGGTCGCGTCGCGCACCATCGTCACGTCGGTGTCGGAGTCGCCACCGGCGATCGCCTGGCGGCGCGCCTCCGGCGCGGGCTGCAGCGCCGCGGCGCCCTGGATGCCCAGAATCGCCTGGTTGACCCAGCAGCGCTTGCCGTCGACGTAGGTCATGACCTGGTTGCTCCCGTCCGGGAAGCCGCCGCAGCCCTTGAGCCTCGTCGTGATCCGGCCGTCGTCGCGGACGGTGCGGATGCCGACCGTGTGGCCCGCCGGGAAGCCCGCGCCCTGCGCCCAGACGGTCGCCCACTCCTGCGGCGACGCCGAGATGACCCAGGTGTCGAAGCCCGCCGCGTTCAGCGTGCGGACGAGGTCGCGCTGCTGCGCGTAGTAGCGCACCCAGGCGACCTCACGGCCCGAGCCGACCTTCTGCGTCGCGCCCTGCGGGCGGCTCAGCGCGAGCTTGCGCGCGGCGCGCGCCCACGCACGCGCGGTCTCCGGCGTGCGCCCGGCCATGAGCTGGGACATCCAGATGTACGCGCCCTCCATGCGGCGATGGTCGTAGCCGGCGAACGCGGCGTCGCCGCCCGTCGTCTCCTCGTCCTTGCGGAACGAGACGAGCTCGTCGGCGCAGCGCGTGTTCGTGCTGGTCGGCAGCGGCTCTCCCGGGTCCGCGAGCGAGCCGCACGCGCGCCGCAGGGCGCGCGCGCCCGCGCGGGTCATGTACGTGCTGGTCGTCGTCCAGTCGCGCCCGGCGGGCTGGCGCACCTTGTCGTGGCGCAGCATCCAGAAGAACGTCTGGTCGGAGATGTCGTTCTTGATGATCGTGTTGTCCCAGTCGAACACCGCGAGCGGGCGTCCACCGGGGAGGCCGGAGCACGTACCTCGGGCGTCGATGACCGTCTGGATGCGCTGGGCGTTCGGGCCGTACCACGGCTCGCTCAGCTTGGGACAGGCGCCGGACTGCGCTCCGGCGGAGCCTGCGGTGGCGAGGCATGCCGCGATGACCAACGCGGCGGCGGGGATGATGCGTCTCACGCCCGGGCGCGTACCCGCCCGCGTACGGTTGCGCACATGGAGCCGGAGGCCTTCTACGACGATCTGGCGGCGGACTACCACCTGATCTTCGAGAACTGGGAGCGCTCGATCGACCGTCAGTCCGAGGTGCTGGCCTCGCTCCTGCGCGATGCGGAGACCGTCCTCGACGCCGCATGCGGCATCGGCACGCAGGCGATCGGGCTGGCGCGGGCGGGCTTCGCCGTCACGGCATCCGACCTCAGCCCGGCCGCGGTCGCGCGCTGCTCGCGGGAGGCAGCCGCGCGCGGGCTCCCCGTCCGCACCGTGACGCGCATGCCGCGGCGAGGTCGCAGAGCGCCGCACGCGCTACCGCGCGCTGCGCGCGGCAGGTTTCACCGACGTCGAGTGGCCGGCGACCGGGTTCCCCCAGCCGGTCGTCACCGCACGAACTTCGTCTCGGGCGACAGCGACCTCGCGAACGCGGCGATGAGCCGCGCGCACGCATCGATGTCCGAGAGCTGGACCATCTCGACGGGGGAGTGCATGTAGCGCAGGGCGATCGACACGAGCCCGGTCGGCACGCCGGCGCGGCTGAAGTGGATGGCGTCCGCGTCCGTCCCGGTGCCGCGCGCGGACGCGGAGACCGTGAACGGGATCGCCTCCCGCTCCGCCGTGTCGTGCAGCATCTCGAAGACCATCGGGTGCAGCGTCGAGCCGCGCTCGATCACCGCCCCCTGGCCGAACTGGTGCTTGCCCTCCTGCTTGACGTCGATGCCGGGGGCGTCGGTCGCGTGCGTGACGTCGACGGCGATCGCGACGTCGGGCTGCAGCGCGAACGCGGAGGTGCGCGCGCCGCCGAAGGTGATCTCCTCCTGCACGACGCCCAGCGCGGCGACGTCGCCCGGCGCGCCGCCGTCCTCGGCGACGAGACGCGCCGCCTCGAGCGCGATGTAGGAGCCGAGGCGGTTGTCCATGGAGCGCGAGATGACGCGGTCGCCCATGATCTCCACCGGCTCGCCCGCGATGACCGCGACGTCGCCGATGCGCACGGCCGCCTTCGCGGCGTCGCCGTCCGGCGCGCCGATGTCGAGATGCAGGTCGCGGATCTCCGGCACCTTCTTGCGCTCCTCGTCGCGCAGGAGGTGGATCGGCTTCTTGCCGACGACGCCCAGCACGCTGCCCGCGCGCGTGAGCAGCTCGACGCGCTGGCCGACGAGGATCATCGGATCCCAGCCGCCGACGCCCGTGAAGCTGATGAACCCGTCGTCGTCGATGTGCGTGACGATCAGGCCGATCTCGTCGATGTGGCCGACGATGGCGAGGAAGGGGGAGCCGGGCTGCGTGCCGGGGACCCGGGCCGCGACCGACCCCATGACGTCGGTGACGACGTCGTCCGTGAACTTCTTGCCGAGCGCGGCGAATGCCGCGGCCGGCGCACGCTCGTAGCCCGACGGGCCCGCGGCGGTCAGAAGGCTGCGTAGGCCGTCGGAGAGAGGCATCTGGGCAGGAATCTAGCCTGTCGTGCCAGGTGGGGAGAAAACCCTACCCCCAGCCGTTGCGCGGCCTGCGAACCTTCCCGTTGTGATCCGCGTCCTGATCGTCGACGACCACCCTGTCGTGCGGGCAGGTCTCGAGGCCATCCTCCGCACGGAGCCGGGCCTCGCGCCGGTCGGGAGCGCGCAGGACGGACCGGGTCTCTGGCAGCTCCTGCGGCGCACGCGGCCGGACGTCGTCGTCCTCGATCGCAACCTCGTGCAGGAGGACGGCCTGGAGATCTGCCGCGCGCTGCGCACGGAGCCCAGCGCCCCCGCCGTCGTCATGTACACGGTCGATCCGAGCGACGACCTGCGCGAGCGCGCGCTCGAGGCGGGCGCGGCCCAGGTCGTCGACAAGGGCGCCGATCCGGGCATCCTGCTCGACGCCCTGCGGGTTGCAGGGCGCCGGCGGGCACCGGCGCCCTAGTCCTTACGCCGCGCGCAGCTGGCGCAGCACGTAGGGGAGGATCCCGCCGTGGCGGAAGTAGTCCGCCTCCTTCGGCGTGTCGATCCGCACCCGCGCGGTGAACTCCGTGTCCCCCGCCTTGACCTGGACCTCGGTCGGCAGCTCGCCCTTGTTCAGCGACTCCGCGAACCCGGTGATCGTGAACTCCTCCTCGCCCGTCAGGCCGAGCGACTCGACCGACTCGCCCTCGGGGAACATGATCGGCAGGACGCCCATGCCGACGAGGTTCGAGCGGTGGATGCGCTCGAAGGACTCCGCGATGACCGCGCGCACGCCGAGCAGCTGCGTGCCCTTCGCCGCCCAGTCGCGCGAGGAGCCCGAGCCGTAGTCCTTGCCGGCGAGGACGACGAGCGGGGTCTCCTCCTCCGCGTACTTCATCGCCGCGTCGTAGATCGACATCTCGTCGCCGGAGCCGTCCCCGAGGTACTTCGTCACGCCGCCCTCGGTGCCCGGCGCCAGCTGGTTGCGCAGGCGGATGTTCGCGAACGTGCCGCGCATCATCACCTCGTGGTTGCCGCGCCGTGAGCCGTAGGAGTTGAAGTCCTTGACCTCGACGCCGTGCTCCTGGAGGTAGCGGCCCGCGGGCGAGTCCTTCTTGATCGAGCCGGCCGGGGAGATGTGGTCGGTCGTCACGCGAGTCGCCGAGACGGGCGAGGACGCGGGCGCCGTCGATGTCGGTGACCTCGGTCGGCTCGTCGGGCATGCCCTCGAAGTAGGGCGGGAGGCGCACGTAGGTCGAGTCGTCGGCCCAGGCGAAGCGGTCGCCGGTCGGGACCTCGAGCCCGGTCCAGCGCTCGTCGCCCTCGAAGACCTCGCCGTAGCTCTTGCGGAACATGTCCGACTGCACGGCGGACTCGATCGTCTCGGCGATCTCCTTCTCCGACGGCCAGATGTCGCGCAGGTAGACGTCGTTGCCGTCCTGGTCCTGGCCGAGCGGCTCGTTGACGATGTCCGCGTCCATCGAGCCGGCGAGGGCGTAGGCGACGACGAGCGGCGGCGACGCGAGGTAGTTCATCTTCACGTCGGGGTTGATGCGGCCCTCGAAGTTGCGGTTGCCGCTGAGGACGGAGACGACCGCGAGGTCCTCCTCCTCCACCTTCGCCGAGATCTCCTCCGGCAGCGGGCCGCTGTTGCCGATGCAGGTCGTGCAGCCGTAGCCGACGAGGTTGAAGCCGAGCGCCTCGAGCGACTCGGTGAGGCCCGCGCGCTCGTAGTACTCGGTGACGACCTTGGAGCCCGGGGCGAGCGACGTCTTCACCCACGGCTTGGACTTCAGGCCCTTCGCGACGGCGTTGCGGGCGAGCAGGCC
Source organism: uncultured Solirubrobacterales bacterium (assembly GCA_963757125.1). Taxonomy (GTDB): domain Bacteria; phylum Actinomycetota; class Thermoleophilia; order Solirubrobacterales; family Solirubrobacteraceae; genus CAVVSD01. Next base: position 704,375 of record CAVWQP010000004.1, read on the forward strand.
GGCGCCGAGCATGACGCTCGGGTTCGACGTGTTCGTGCAGCTCGTGATCGCGGCGATGACGACGTGGCCGTGGTCGAGCTCGGTCTCCGTGCCGTCGCCGAGCGTCACGGGGACGCGGTGCGACGGCCGCTCGGCGAGCACCACGTGGTCGTGGTCGGTGCGCGGCTCGGGATGGCCGTCGCCGCCGTTGCCGGGCGCCTGGCCCTCGACCGGATCGCTGGCGGGGAACGTCAGCGCGCCGTCCTCCTCCTCGGCGACCTCGTCCTCCTCGGAGACGTAGTCGGTGAGCGCCTCGCGGAACTCCTCGTGGGCGACGCTCAGCGCGACGCGGTCCTGCGGGCGCTTCGGGCCGGCGAGCGAGGGCACGACGTCGCCCAGGTCGAGCTCGAGCGTGTCGGAGAACGTCGGGTCCTCGGAGCTCTCGTCGTGCCAGAGGCCCTGCTCCTTGGCGTAGGCCTCGACGAGGTCGACCTGCTCCTGCGGCCGGCCCGAGAACAGCAGGTAGCGCAGCGTCTCCTTGTCGATCGGGAAGATCGCGCACGTCGACCCGAACTCCGGGCTCATGTTGCCGATCGTCGCCCGGTCGGCGAGCGGGAGGTTCGAGAGGCCGTGGCCGTAGAACTCGACGAACTTGCCGACCACGCCCTTCTCACGGAGCAGCTCCGTGACGGTGAGCACGAGGTCGGTCGCGGTCGCGCCCTCGGGCAGCTCGCCGTGCAGCTGGAAGCCGATGACCTGCGGGATGAGCATCGACATCGGCTGGCCGAGCATGGCCGCCTCCGCCTCGATGCCGCCGACGCCCCAGCCGAGCACGCCGAGCCCGTTGATCATCGTGGTGTGCGAGTCCGTCCCGACGAGCGTGTCGGGGTAGGCGACGCCGTCCTCCTCGTTCACGAAGACGACGCGGCCGAGGTACTCCAGGTTGACCTGGTGGACGATGCCGGTCTCCGGCGGGACGACGGCGAAGTTGTCGAAGGCGTCCTGGCCCCAGCGGAGGAACTCGTAGCGCTCGCGGTTGCGCTCGTACTCCTTCTCGGCGTTGAACGCGAACGCGGCCTTCGTGCCGAAGGCGTCGACCTGGACGGAGTGGTCGATGACCAGCTCGGCGGGGACGAGCGGGTTGATGCGGCTCGCGTCGCCGCCGAGGTCCGCCATCGCGTCGCGCATGGCGGCGAGGTCGACGATGGCGGGCACGCCGGTGAAGTCCTGCATGACCACGCGGGCGGGCGTGAAGGCGATCTCCTTGCTGGGCTGCGCCTTCGCGTCCCAGGTCGCCAGCGCCTCGATGTCCTTCCTGGTGACGGAGCCGTTGCCTTCGGTGCGGAGCAGGTTCTCGAGCAGGACCTTGAGGCTGAAGGGCAGGCGGGCGACGTCGTAGGCGGACTGGAGGGCGTCGAGTCGGAAGATGTCGAGTTCGCGGTCGCCGACGCGCAGCTTGGCGCGGGCGTCGAAGCTGTTGTCGGACATGCCCCTGACGTTACAAGCGGAGGGTCGGCGACACGTCGCCGGCGCTCGTGCTTGTGGTCTAGCTGACGGGGTCTCGACCGTCGCCTGCTCGTCGACCGCCGCCACCTCGTCGTCCTCGGTCTCCCCCTGTGCCGCCGGCGCGGTCTTCGCCTTGCGGCGCGGGCGCTTGACGCGGACCTCCTGCGCGACGAAGTACGAGCCGATCACGAACAGCGCCGCGATGACCTGGGCCAGGAGGGTCTCCACGGTCGGGAACACCCCGAACCACAGGCCGAGCCAGTACGGCAGGTCGATGTCGAGCGACGTGATCGGAAGCCAGCCCGTGCCCTGCATGGTCCGCGCCGTCTGGCCGACCATGACGACGAGGACGACGCCGATCATCACGCCCGTGAAGACCAGCATCTTCTTGTAGGGCAGCTTCTGCTGGAAGATGAAGATCGCCGCGGCCACCGCGAACGTGAGCAGCAGGCCGAGCGCGGTCCCCTCGAGGACCGTGGCCGCCCCCGCCGACAGCTCGAGCGACTGCAGGAACAGGACGGTCTCGAAGCCCTCGCGGTAGATGCTCGTGAGCCCGAGGATGAGGAGGCCGAGCGCCTGGGCGGAGATGAACCCGGTCTTGGAGACCTTCTCCAGCCGCTTGCGCTGACGGTGGAACCGCCCGATCCACTCGCTCCAGTAGACGCGGTGGAAGAACCAGTTCGTCACGAGCAGCAGGACGGCGATCGCCACGAGGCCCACCACCGCCTCGAGCTTCTCGCCGAACTGGTCGAGGGACTGCAGCAGCGTCTGGGCGAGCAGCCACGTGAGCCCCGACGCGATGAGGCCGAGCATCGCGCCGATGAAGACGGGCCGCCGCAGGCGCCGCTTCGCGCCGACGAAGGACGCGGTGATGGCGGCGAGGATGAGCACCGCCTCCAGCCCCTCGCGGAACACGAGGACGGCGGAGTTGGTGACGACCGTGGCCTTGTTCGCGCTGTCGCCCAGCGTGGCCGCGGCGTCGCCCAGCGCGTCGTCGAGGACGAGGCGCGTCTCGTGCACCTGCCGGCGCGCCGCGCGCTTGGCGATGAGCTCCGCGAGCCCCTTCTGGTCGCGGGCGCCGAACCAGATGAGGCCCTCGACCTCGATCGCCAGGCCCGGGTCGAACGCCTTCAGCCGCCGCTCCGGCCCGAACTCGAAGAACGCGTACGCCTCCAGGCGCGCCTGCTCGGCCTTCTTGTACTCGGCCGCGCCGACCGCGGCCTCCATCCGGTCGAGCGTGAGGGCGATGAGGTCGTAGTCGGACTCGTCCGTCGCCTCCTTCCACTCCTTCGGGAGGATCTTGTCGAGGTCCGCCTCGGCGCGGTCCGTGACCGCCTGCACCTCGCCGGCCTCGGGGACGCCGTTCTTGCGCGCGGCCGCGGTGGCCACGAGCGTCCGGAGCTGCTCGAGGTCGTCGGCGACCGCCTGCGTGCGCGCGGCATCGCGCCTGGTCAGCAGCGCGCGGAGGTCGGTGAACGCGGCGGCCGCGCCGGTGCGGAACGCCACGGCCTCCTGGATCTCGAAGTCCAGGTTGACCTTCGTCCCGGAGACGCCGCGGTCGTACTCGACCGGCACGAGGGCCAGGAAGCGCAGGAGCTGCTGGGCGCGGCGCGCGGCCTCCGGCTGGGTGAACGGCGCGGCGGTGAAGCTGTCCAGCGCGCGGGTGACGTCGGCGAAGCGCGCCTTCCACGTGGTCTGATCGCGCTCGGCGGCGGCGGTCGCCAGCGCGTCGACCGCGGTCGTCATGCGGGCGGCCGCGGCCTCGCCGCGGTCCTGGACGTAGCGCGCGCGGAGGATGCGCCAGTACCCGGCCGCCTGGGCGGAGGCCTCCGCCTGGCGCGTCGCGAACCCGCGCTCCGCGGCCGCGTTCGCGTCGTCGAGCAGCTCGCGCATGCGGGCCTGGTAGCCGTCGAGGAGGTCCTTCGCGACCGCGGTGTGCGCCGCCTTCGGCGCCACCTTGTCCTCGCCGAGGCGCTCGATCGCGAGCGTCGCGTCGGCGCCGGGGCGCGTGAAGCGGGTCGCGGTCCGGAAGTCGCGCAGCAGCAGCCACCGGCGTGCGACGGCCGCCTCGCCGCGGTCGGTCGCCGACAGCGTGACCGCGGCTGATCCGCGCAGGACCGCCGCCGCGAACGCGCCGCGGGCCGCGGCGAGGGCGCGGACGTCGCCGTCGCGCGCCGCCTCCTCCGCGTCGTCCAGCGCCGCCCGCGCATCGCGGTCGGCGCCGGCGTCGGCGCCGTCGAGCGGGTCCTCGAGGCCGTCGGCGTACGCCTCGCGTGCCTCGCGCACCTCGGTGGCCGCGGCGGCCTCGTCACCCGTGAGGAGCTCGATCCCCGCGGCACGCAGACCGCTGCGGGCGTCGGACGCAGCCTTCCACGGCTCCGTCGCCGAGAAGGCATCGTCCGCGAACGCGAGCGCCGCAACCGTCGCCACGAGGGCGGCGAAGATGGGACGCAGGCGTCGCATCCGCGGGGAGGCTAGTACAGCCGGAAGGGTCGCCTAACCCTCTTCGAGCTCGATGTTCAGCTTGCCCGCCGCCTGCGAGACCTGCCCGGCGATCGCCTCGGCCTGCTCCTGCGCGTCGGTGCCGAGCGTCTCGGCCTCCTCGGCGGTGAACTTCTTGCCGCCCTTCTCCTCGTCGCGCACCTTCTCGACGAAGGCGAGCAGCTCGTCCAGGGACGCGCCGGTCTGCTCGGCCTGCTCGGGGTCCTCCTCGGCGATCTGCGGCTCGATGTTGTCGTAGATCACGACGAGGCCGCTGAGGATCGAGGCGATGTCCTCGAGGCGCGACGCGCCGACGAAGCCGGACTCCGTCGCCTTCGACCCGGCGACGAAGCGCGAGTTCTTCCAGGCCTCGAAGTACTCCGACATCGTCGGGGTCATGACGACGACGGCGGTGAAGACGTCCGATGCCTCCGGCGTCCACTTCTCGCCGGACGCCTGCAGGTCCTTGGCCGTCTGCTCGAAGTCGACGGTCGCCGCCTGGAGGAAGTCGGCGTCCGGGAGCGACTCGCCGAAGGAGATCTCGCCGTCGCCGTCGAGATCGGGCTTCACGCCCTTGGCCGCGAACTTGTCCTCGGTGCCGAAGATCGCGGTCTCCGTGATGAAGAAGAAGTTGCCCGGCTGCTTGTACTCCTTGCCCGCCTTCGTCTTGATCGTGAACGGGACGGCGTTCTCCGGATCGCTCGCGTCGCCGCCCGCGTCGATGGTCACGTCGTAGTCGGCGAGCTCGGGCACGCCGGCGACGACGCCCTCCATCTCCTCGTACGCGGGGTTGGCCGCGCGGAAGTCGGTCTGGAGCTTCTCGATGATCGGCGCGACCTCGTCGGCGTGCTCGGAGAGCAGCGCGTCGTAGTCGAAGTCGACGCTCTCGGCCAGGTCGTAGTACTGCTGGGCGCCCTCGCGCAGCTTGCCCGTCTCTGTCACGAGCCGCGTGGTGTGCTCGGCCAGGTAGTCCTTCACCGCGGCGTAGTCGGCGGGCGCCGCGCCCGCGGCCGTCGTCGTCGTCGCCGCGCCGTCCCCGCCGCCGCCGGCCGCGTCGTCATCGTCGTCGGAACCGCAGGCGGAGAACAGCAGCGCGGCTGCCACGGCGAGAGGCGCAGCTGCGCGCAGGGGCGACGTGAGGGGCATGGGGCGGGCTTCCTGTGTCGAGCGGGACGAAGGGTCTTAGGGAACCCTGAGATTCGGGCACCCTAACAGGCCCTCGTCAGGCGCGCAGGGCCGTGTCCGCGTCCGGATAGAACGGGCCGAGGCTGGCCTCCATGGCGGCGAGCACGATCAGTCGTTGCACGTGCACGGGCGCGCGCACGAGGCGCAGGGCCACGTCTCGCGTCAGCGCCCACTCACGGGCGCGGAACAGCATGTTGAGCCCGAGCGAGTCGAGGAAGCTCAGCGCGTGGAGGTCGAGCACGACGACCGGTCCCGGCGCCGGCAGTCCGGTGAGCCTCCGCTCCAGCTCGGGGGCCGTCGCCGCATCGAGCTCGCCCTCGAGACGGAGCACGACACCCCCCGACGAGGCGCCGTCGACGTCGATACGGAGGCGATGTGATGGTGGGAATCCGAGGCATGCCGACGCGGGTCCGCGCCTCCCAACGCGGCGCCAGTCTGCCAGAGGCGCCACCCCGCGCGCCACAGAACAAGCGTCGAGCCGTCAGTCTCCGCGCAGGAGCCGGGCCACGGTCACGATCGCCATGAGCGTCATGATCGCCAGGCTCGAGAGGCACCACTGGCACGTCGCGTTGATCACGGTGACCGACTCGATCGTCAGGTACACGCTGAAGCCGAATCCGATGATCGCGACCAGCGCCGCGCCGGTCCTCGCGAGATCACCGCGCAGGACGTTGAGGACGAGCAGGGTGACGTAGGACAGCAGGCCCAGGAGCGCGACCGGGATCCCGGCGAGCTTGGACTGGTCGGACGCCTGGACCTTCTCGCACCCGTGCGAGCCGCCCGCGCAGATCGGGCTGATGTCCGCATAGTGCACGTACGTCAGGTAGCCCGCGACGCCGATCCCCAGGATGCTGAGGATCAGCGACGCGATGAACAGCGGACGCAGCGAGCGCCCCGACTCGAGGGTCGCGGTGCCGGCCATCTAGTTGTTGCTCTTCGCCTCCGCCAGAGCGTCCTTCACGGGCTGACGGAAGTCGTCGATCGTCAGGGTCTTCGTCTCGATCTTCGAGAGCGTGCCGCCCGTCGGCCCGACGAGGAACGACGGCGTCGAGTCGACGTTCGCCTTCGTCGCGGCGGCCTGCGACCCCTGGATGGAGCTCGAGACCGTCGCGGAGTTACGTCCGTCCATCGCCTTCTGGACATCCAGGCCCTGCACGCCGCCGGCGACCTTCTTGAGGAACGCGTCGGTCACGTAGCCCGAGTTCTCCTCCTCCTGGTTCGCGTAGAAGTTCTCCACGAACTCGAACATCTTCTTCTGGTCGCTCGACGACCACGCCATCTTCGCGGCCTTCTCGGAGTCGGGGCCGATGAACGTGAGCGTCTGCATGACGAGCTTCGCCTGCCCGGTCTTCACGTACTCCTTCACGACGTCGGGCAGGCCCTCCTGGCTGAAGCGCTGGCAGAAGGGGCACTGCAGGTCGACGTACTCCTCGATCGTGACGGGGGCCTTCGGATCGCCGAGCACGTTCCCGGTCTGCGGGATGCCGGCGAACAGCGTGTTCGCCTGGGTGGTGCCCTCGGCCTTCGAGACGGGCTTGTCGGTCCCGGACTGGCTGATGACGACGACCACGGCGACCACCGCGATCGCGGCGACGAGCACGCCGCCGAGCATCATGAGCCTGCGCTTGCGCGCCGCGGCCTGCGCCTCCTGGCGCTCCGCCGCCTCACGCTGCTCGCGGGCCTTGGCCTTGGCCTCCGCGCGGGAGCTCATCCGGGCTGCACCTCCAGGGATGCGATCTGGGCGCCGCTGCCGTGCAGCTCGACCTCGAAGATCCCGTCGGCGTCGGCGGAGAAGTTGAAGCTGGCGGGCGCATCGGGGCCCACCGGCCTCTCGATGTCGTATCCGTGCACGTGCACCTCGTCGGACTGGTCGCTTGAGACGGTGAAGCGGATTGTGTCGCCCTTCTCGACCTCGATGGTCTTCACCCCGCCGACCGGATCGCCGCCGCGCACGCTGATGCGCGTGGTGGCGGGCTCGGCCGGAGCGGCGGGAGCGGTGGCGACAGGCCCCGCGGAGTCGTCCTCGGAGGGAGCGGGCGCAGCGTCGGTCGTGGCGGCCGGCGAGGCCGTCGGGAGCGACTCGGACGCCGTCGTCGGCGTGTCGTCGTCATCGCCCGGTCGGACCAGGGCGAAGGCGACGGCGAGCACGACCACGGCTGCCACGGCGAGCAGGGCTTTCCTCGTGGAGGACATGAGACTCCGACGGCAGGCTAGTGGGGACGACGTCCGTTGCGCCGCACCCGGCCGTGCGCTCATTGCGCCGGGGTTGCGGGTCCAGGTAGCGTCACCAGGTCGGCGAAGGTCAACCGTGGAGCCGCAGACCATGAGAGCGACGATGCGCCTGGTCGGCCGCGACGGTGAGCTGGCCACGTTGGATGCTGCGCTGGATGGTGCTCTCGCCGGCCGCCACCAGATCGTCCTGCTGGCCGGCGAGGCCGGCATCGGCAAGACGAGCCTCGCGCGTGAGATGGCGGCCCGCGCCCGGGAGCGCGGCGCGACCGTCGTGTGGGGCGCCGGCTGGGACGGCGGTGGCGCACCGGCGATGTGGCCGTGGGCGCAGGTCGTGCGCGAGCTCGCGCGCCCGCGCACGCCCGAGGAGCTGAGCGAGGACCTCGCGACCGGCGCGCCGTGGCTCGCGACGGTGTCGCCCGAGCTGCGCGCCGCGCTGGGCGACGTCCCCGAGCCGCCCTCCGCGGACGGCGACCACGCCCGCTTCCGCCTGTTCGAGGCCCTGGCCACGTTCCTCGCCGCCAGCGCGGCGCGCGCGCCGCTCGTCGTCGTGCTCGACGACCTGCACTGGATGGACGAGCCCTCGCTCCGGGCGCTCGAGCTCGTCGGCCGCACGCTGCACGAGGTGCCCCTGCTCGTCCTCGGGACCTACCGGGACGACGAGGCGCGCCGCCACGCGGACCTCTCCGCCGTGCTGGGCGGGCTGCAGCGGACCGCGCGGTCCATGCCGCTGCGCGGGCTCAGCGAGGCCGCCGTGGGCGAGCTGGTCGCCCATCACGCGGGCGTCGACGCGAAGCCCGATCTCGTGCGCACCGTGCACGACGTCAGCGCCGGCAACCCGTTCTTCGCCGACGAGCTGCTGCGCCTCATCCTCGCCGACGGCGAGCCGGTCGCCGCGGGCGGCACGCTGCCGCTCCCGGAGGGCGTCGCCGAGACGATCCGGCGCCGCATCGCGCCGCTGCGGCCGGAGACGACGCGGATCCTGACCGTCGGAGCCGTCATCGGCGGCGAGTTCCGGCTCGGCACGCTCGCGGCGGCCGCCAACGTCGAGCTGGGCGCGGCGCTCGCGGCGGTCGACGAGGCCACCCGCGCGGGGCTCGTCACCGGCGAGCCCGGATCGCGCCGCTTCCACTTCGCCCACGCGCTCGTGCGCGAGACGCTGCTCGCCGCCCTCACGCCCGGCGAGCGCAGCGCGCTGCACGCCGACGTCGCCCGTGCGCTGCGCGAGCGCTACGGCGAGAGCGCCGACGAGCACCTCCCCGAGCTCGCGTTCCACGTGCTCGAGGCGGTGCCGCACGTGCCCGCGCAGGAGGCCCTGCGCTACGCGCTGGACGCCGGCCACCACGCCGTGGCGCGCTTCGACCACGCCGAGGGCGCACGGCTCTTCGACCGTGCGGCCGACCTGCGCGACGTCCTCGGCCCCGACGACGCCCGCGACGCCGACGTCTTCCAGGCGCTGGGCGAGGCGCGCATGCGCGCGGGTGACATCCCACGCGGCCGCGAGGCCCTCGCGCGCGCCGCCGCGGCCGCCCGCCGGCTCGGCGATCCCATGCGCGTGGCGCAGGCGGCGCTCGCGTACGCCCCGTGGGGCCTGTCGCCGGGCGTGGTCGAGGACGACGTCGTCGCGCTCCTGGGCGAGGCCGTCGACGTGCTCGACGAGTCCGGCGGCAACGTCCGCGTCGACGCGCTGCGCGCGCGGTTGCGGGCGCGGCTGGCCAGCGCCCTGTACTGGTCGCCGGAGAGCGGCCGGCGCAACCGGCTCGTCGCTGACGCGACGGAGATCGTCCGCGGTCTGCGCGCGCGGGTGGGACCCGAGGACGAGCGCGCCGCCGACGAGACGCTCGCGTTCGTGCTCGGGCAGACGTTCCTGGCGACCTGGGGGCCCGACACCACCGAGTCGGGCGTCGAGCTGGCCGAGGAGCTCCTGGAGATCTGCGCGCGCACCGGCGACCAGGAGCGCGAGCTCAACACGCGCTCGTGGCTCGTCAGCCTGCTCTGCGAGCTCGACGACCTGCCCGGCGCCCGCCGCCACTCCGACGCCTACGCGGAGCTCGCCGAGCGGCTGCGGCAGCCGCGCATGCAGATGTACGTGCCGCTGCACGAGGGGATGACCGCGATCCTCGAGGGCCGCTGGGCGGACGCGGAGCGGTCCGCGATGCGCGCCGGCGAGCTCGGCGGCCGCACGTCGAACGCCATGGCGCCGCTGCTCACGACCGCGCAGCTCGGCGTCACGCGCGTCGAGCAGGACCGCGGTGCGGAGATCGAGGAGGCCGTCCGCGCGTTCGCGACGCGGCACGCGGCGATGCCCGCGTGGCGCGCGGCGCTCGTCCTCGTGCTCGCGCAGGCCGGCAGGGAGGCCGAGGCGAGCGACGAGCTCGAGCGGCTCGCGGCGCGCGACTTCTCCGACCTCCCCCGCGACTCGCTGTGGCTGCCGGCCATGTGGCTGCTGGCGCGCGCGACGTCCGAGCTCGCCGACGCGCCGCGCGCCCGCCGCCTCTACGAGCTCCTCGAGCCCTACGCCGACCGCAACGCCGTGTCCCCGGAGGCGGCCGTGTTCGGACCCATGAGCCTCGCGCTGGGCACGCTCGCAGCGACCGCGGGCGAGCGCGACGCCGCGCTGGCGCACCTCGGCACGGCGCGGCGCACCGCGCTGCGCCTCGGCGCGCGGCCGACGCTTGCCCGCGCGGCGCTGCTGGAGGCCAGCCTGCGCGCCGAGGACGAGCCGGGCCGGGCGCGCCCGCTCGCCGCCGAGGCGCTCGCGCGCGGCGAGGAGCTCGGGCTCGAGGCGCTCACCGAGCGCGCCGAGGCCCTCCTCGACGGGCTGGACGCGCCGGTCGTCGCGCCGCCGCGGTTCGCGCGCCAGGGCCGCGAGGCGATCCTGCGCCGCGAGGGCGACGTCTGGGCGATGGGCACCGACGGCGAGCTGTTCCGCCTGCGCGACGCGAAGGGCCTCGTGCACCTCGCACAGCTCCTGTCGCGCCCCGGCGAGGAGCTCCACGCCCTCGACCTCGTCGCCCACGCCGAGGGCGGCATGGACCCCCGCGCGATCGCCGGCAGCGTCGCCGGGGAGCTGTCGATCCGGGCGGGCGGCCAGGCGGACGTCGGGCCCACGCTCGACGCCGAGGCCAAGCGGTCCTACCGCGACCGCGCTGTCGAGCTGCGCGACGAGCTCGAGGAGGCCGAGTCCTTCAACGACCCCGAGCGCGCGGCGCGAGCGCGCGAGGAGCTGGCCTGGATCGCCGAGCAGCTCACCGGCGCCGTCGGCCTCGGGGGGCGCGACCGTCGCACCGGGTCCGACGCCGAGCGCGCGCGCGTGAACGTCACGCGCGCGATCCGTGCCGCGCTGCGGCGGGTCGGCGAGCGCGACGCGGAGCTGGGGCGCCACCTGCAGGGCACCGTGCGCACGGGCACGTTCTGCTCCTACGAGCCGGACCCGACCGAGCCGCTCGCCTGGACGGTCGACCCATAGCGGAGCGCTTCGACGCGGTCGTCGTCGGCAGCGGGTTCGGCGGATCCGTGACGGCCGCGCGGCTCGCGGAGGCGGGGCGCAGCGTCCTCGTGCTCGAGCGCGGCAAGGCGTACCCGCCCGGCAGCTTCCCGCGCACGCCGTGGGAGATCGGGCGCGCGTTCTGGGATCCGAGCGAGAGCCTGCACGGGCTCTACGACGTCTGGTCGTTCCACCGGCTGGACTCGATCGTGAGCTCCGGCCTCGGCGGCGGCTCGCTCATCTACGCGAACGTCATCCTGCGGCGCCCGGAGTCGTGGTTCGCCGACCAGGGCGACGAGCGCTGGCCGATCGGGCCCGCGGACCTGGAGGAGCACTACGAGGCGGTCGAGTCCGAGCTCGGCGCGACGCCGTACCCGTGGGCCGACAGCACGCCCAAGGTCCGCCGCTTCCGCGAGGCGGCCGACGCGACCGGCCTGGGCTGGCGGGAGGTCAACCTCGCCGTCAGCTTCGCGGAGTCGCCCGGCGCCGAGCCCGAGGCCGGCGTCGCGCTGACCGGCGAGCGCACGCTCCACGGCCTGCAGCGCAGCACGTGCCGGCGGTGCGGGGAGTGCGACGTCGGCTGCAACTTCGGCGCGAAGAACACGCTCGACCACACGTACCTGACGCGCGCGCACCGCGCGGGCGCCGACATCCGCACGCTCTGCGACGTCATCGCCGTCGAGCCGGTCGGCGGCGGGGACGGCAGCGACGGCTGGACCGTGCGCTATCGCGTCCACGAAGGCGGCCGCACCGGCCACCTGACCGAGCCCGGCGAGGGCCCGTACGTGCGCGAGGTCGAGGCCGACCGCGTCATCATCGCCGCCGGCACGTTCGGCACCCAGCTGCTCCTGCGCCGCAACGCCAACCGCCTCCCGCGGCTGAGCCCGCGGCTCGGCGAGGGCGTCTCCGCCAACGGCGACCTCCTGACGTTCGCGGCCCGCTGCGACGCCGACCGGCCGCTGCACCCGCACGACGGCCCGGTCATCACGACGGCGATCGAGAAGATCGAGGGGACCGGCGGTTTCTACCTGCAGGACGCGGGCTTCCCCGCGATCGGCGAGTGGCTCTTCCACGCCCTGGGCCTCGCCGAGGACATCTGGGAGGAGCGCCGCGAGCTGTTCCAGCTCCTCATGCGGGCGCTGCAGAAGAAGCGCGAGGCGAACATCTCCGGGGAGCTGGCGTCGCTGGGCGGACGCGGCGCGACGTCGGCCTGCCTCATGCCGCTGCTCGGCATGGGGCGCGACGTGCCCAACGGCCGCATGGGGATCGACGAGCAGCAGCGGCTGACGTGCGACTGGGCGATCGACCGGTCGCGCCCGTTCTTCGAGGAGATCATGAACGCCGCCGGGATCATCACGCGCGAGCTCGGCGGCGAGCTGTGGGACACGGCGATCGGCGAGCTCGAGCGGATCGTGACGGTGCATCCGCTCGGCGGCTGCCGGATGGGCGAGGACGCGTCGCTCGGGGTGGTCGACACGTGGGGCGCCGTCCACGGCTGCGAGGGCCTCTACGTCTGCGACGGCTCGGTGATGCCGGGCGCCGTCGGTGCGAACCCGTCGCTCACGATCGCGGCGTTCGCCGAGCGGGTCGCGGCGGGGATCGTGGACGCCGGGTAGGGGCGCTTCCGTTCGGGCGCCGGTCGGAGCGCGAGGCGCGGTCCGACTGCCCACCGATGGCGGCCGGTGCGGAGAGGCAGCGCCGATCGCGGTGCCGGCTGCGCCGCTTTGGCGGTTCGCGTGTCAACCGTCTGGTTGTGTGCAGAAAGCCGCGATATACGCGGGTTGGTGACCACGGATGAAGAAGTGGCAGCACGGCGCTCACGGTCCCACCCGCGATCGCGCCGAGCTCACCGCGGCGGATGCGCCGCCACCGCCTCCTCGTTGACGTCGCAGCCCCAGCCCGGCCGGTCGGGGATCTCCGCGTAGCCGTCGCGGACGACCGGCGCGTGGTCGACCAGGTCGTCGTGCCACGGCACGTCGTCGACCTCCATCTCGAGGATCCGGACGTTGGGCGCCGCGGCCGCGAAGTGCATGCTCGCGTGCGTCGCGAGGTGGCCGTAGAAGTTGTGGGGCGCGACGTTGATCTCGAACGCGTCCGCGAGCGCCGCGATCCGCAGCGACTCCCACAGCCCGTTCCACGGCACGTCGACGATGACGACGTCGGCCGCGCCCGCCTGCAGGTAGGGCCGGTAGCCGAGGAGCCCGTAGAGCGCCTCGCACGACGCGATCGGCGTCGCGATGCGCGAGCGCGCGTCGGCGAGCGCGGCGGGCTCGTGCAGGTCGACCTCCAGCCACGTCAGCCCGAGGTCGTCGAGGGCGCGCCCGAACCGCACGAGCCCCTCGCCGCGGACGGAGAAGTTCAGGTCGAGCATGAGGTCCACCCCGGGACCCGCGCCCTCGCGCAGCGCCTCCAGCTGTGCACGCGACGCGGCGATGACCTCGTCGCCCGGCAGGCGGGCGTGCTCGAGGCCGGGCGCGAAGCCGGGGTTGGCGAGCTCGGGCCCGCCGGGCCCGTAGAGCACCGGGTTCGTCTTCGCCGCCGTGTAGCCCCGCTCGCGCACCTCGCGGCCGAGCGCCACCCAGCTCTCGATCCCGTCCAGCGGCGGGGTCCCGAACAGGTCGCCGCGCGTCGCGCGGAACGAGCCGCAGTGCGACCAGTACGTGCGGATCCGATCGCGGACCGGGCCGCCGAACAGCGCGTAGGCGGGCAGGCCGACCGCCTTGCCGGCGAGGTCGATGCACGCGTTCTCGACCGCCGCGATCGCCTGCGACACGAGGCCGCCGGCGCTGATGCGCGTCATCGCCCGCAGGTCACTCGACAGCCGCGCGAACGCCTGGGGATCGCGACCCACGACGTGCGGCTCGAGCGACTCGACGACGCCTGTGAGCCCTGGGCTCCAGGCCGACTCGAAGTACTCCGACCAGCCGACGAGGCCGGTGTCGGTCTCGAGCCGGAGGTACGAGATGGTCCGCCAGCCTCCGTCCGCGTGCATGGTCCGGAGACCGGTGATTCGCATCCGCGCAGATTAGATGGGTGACCGTTCGATCATGCGTCGCCCGGCGCGACGATCCCGCTCTCGTAGGCGAGGACGACCGCCTGGACGCGGTCGCGGATCCCGAGCTTCATGAGGATGCGCGTGACGTGGGTCTTCACGGTCGTCTCCCCCACGAACAGCTCCCCCGCGATCTCGGCGTTCGAGCGCCCGCGCGCGATGAGCCGGAACACCTCGAGCTCGCGCGGCGTGAGCTCGGCCATCGCGGGCGGCGGCTCGCGCCGCGCCGGCGACGTGCGCGCGAACTCGTGGATGAGCCGCCTGGTCGCCGACGGGGCGAGGAGCGCCTCGCCCTGCGCGACGAGCCGGATGCCGTCCGCGAGCTGGTCGGCGGGGACGTCCTTGAGCAGGAAGCCGCTGGCGCCCGCGCGCAGGGCGTCGTAGACGTACTCGTCGAGATCGAACGTCGTGAGCATGAGCACCCGCACCGCCGGTCCGTCGCCCTCGCGGACGATCCGCCTGGTCGCCTCGATGCCGTCCATCTCCGGCATGCGGATGTCCATGAGCACGACGTCGGGCGCGAGCCGGCCGGCGCTGTCGACGGCCTGCACGCCGTTGGCGCACTCGCCGACGACCTCGATGTCGGGCTCGGCGCCGAGGATCATCCGGAAGCCCGCGCGGATGAGCTGCTGGTCGTCGACCAGGAGGACCTTGATCGGCATCAGGCGACCGCCGCCTCCGAGCACGGGGAGACGCGCGCGCACGGCGAACCCGCCGCCGGGCGCGGGGCCCGCCTCGACGCTGCCCCCGTACAGACCGACGCGCTCGCGCATGCCCACGATGCCGTGACCGCCGCCGATGGCCCCGAGCTCGTGCTCGGCGGCCCCGGCACCGTCGTCGATGATCTCCAGGACGACCTCCCATGGCTCGTAGCGGACGGTCACCGCGGCGCGGGCCGGCCCGGCGTGCTTCAACGCGTTCGTGAGCGCCTCCTGCACGACGCGGTATCCCGCGAGCTCCAGGCCCGCCGGCATGTCGGCCGGCTCGCCCACGACGGTCAGCGTCGCGTCGAGCCCGGCCTCGCGGGCGCTGCGCACGAGGTCGCCGATGCGGCCGAGCGTCGGCGGGCCGTCGAGCGGGTCGGACTCGTCGCGGTGCACGGCCCCGGAGAGGTAGCGGAGCTCGGCGAGCGCCTCGCGGCCGGTGTCCGCGATGAGCCGCGCCGCCTGGCCGGCCGCGTCCGGATCGCGCTCGAGGACACGCCGGGCCGCCCCCGCCTGGACCACGATCGCGGAGAGGTTGTGCGCCAGCACGTCGTGCAGCTCGCGGGCGATGCGCGCCCGCTCGCGGGCGATCGCACGGTCGCGATCGTCCGCGCGGGCCTGCTCCGCACGGACCGTCTCGCGCGCCAGCTCGCGGGTGAGCGCCCGGTGCGACCGCAGCAGCCGGCCGCCGAGCCAGGGCAGGAACGCGAAGAAGAGCGCGGGGAAGATGAGATCGCTGGGCTCCGCGATCGCCATCCCGACGAGCATCGTGAGCACCGCCGCGGCCACCCACGCCACGGACCAGCGCTCCGCGTGCGCGCCGACCGAGTAGGCCGCGGCGAGCACGGTCAGGACCATGCTGAGCTGGCCGCCGCCCTCGTCGATGATGAGCGCGACGGTCGCAAGCGCGATGCCGAGCGACAGCGTGCCGGCGAGGATCGGCGCACGCCGCCGCGCGAGCAGGGGCAGCGCCGCGAGCCCGGAGCCGAGCATCACGAGTGCGCGCGGGACGTCGTACGTGGTCGACACCGCCTCGGCCTCCGCGATCGCGAGCAGCAGCGCGACGAGCAGCACGTCGCTCGCGGTGCCGCCGAGCCGGAGGCGGCGCAGCTCGGCGATCACGCCGCGACCTCGGCGCCGCGCAGCGGGAGCGAGACATCGAGCACGCGCCGGTCGTCGGCGCGCCCGGCGTGGACGTGGCCGCCGTAGAGATCCGCGCGGGCGCGGATCGCCGCGACGAGCGCGGCGTCGACATCGCTGGCGTGCGACGGCGGCCGGTCGTCGGTCACCCGCAGCACGATGCGCCCGCGCTCGTAGCGCGCCGTGACGTGCACGTCCTGCGCCCCCGCGCCCGCCGCGGACTCCACCGCGCGCTCGGCGATCCAGAACGCCGCGAGGTCGATGCCCGGGCTGACCGGGACGGGTGCACCGGCCACCTCGACCGTGACCGCCGGGGCGTCGCCGGTCCCGCGCCGGGCCAGGCCCGCGATCTCCGACACGCCCGGCTGCGGCGCCAGCGAAGGGCCGGCGACGTCATGGCGCAGCACGCCGAGCAGCCGGCGCATCTCGCCGAGCGCCTCCCGGCCGGTGTCCTCGATCACCCGCAGCGAGTCGGCGGCGTACGCGCGCTCGCCGACCGCCAGCACGCGGTGCACGGCCTCGGCCTGCACGACGATCGCGCTGACGTCGTTGGCGAGCACCGTCTGCAGCTCGCCGGCGATGCGCGTGCGCTCGTCCTCGACCGCGCGGGCGGCGCGCGTCACCTCCACCTCGGCGAGGCTGCGCTGCGCCGCCTCGAGCTCGTCGCGCACCCGGCGGTGGCTGCGCAGCGCGCGCCCGGCCAGCACGGGCGGCGCGCAGAGGCCCAGCCCCCAGAGGAGCTCCGCCGGCAGCCCCTCGTCCTCCGACATGCTCAGCGCCACCGATGTCGCGCCGTACAGGACGACGCACAGGAGCACCGTCGTCCACCCGTCGGTCCGGCGGCCGACGGTGTAGAGCAGCGCGAACAGCGCGGCGAACGACGAGTCCATGTACTGCATGAGCCCGCCGCCGAGCGGTTCCTGGAGGAGCACGGCCACGACGAACGCGACGCACGCGATCGCGAGATGCGGCGTGCGGACGACGAGCGCGGCGATGACGACCAGGCCCGTCGCGGCCGTCGCGAGGCGATCGGTCCCCTGCGGGTCGCGGGTCAGCAGCTCGACCACGAACCACACGGCGACGGTCCCCGCGAGCGCGAGGTCGATCCACCGCTGATCCAGCCCCAGGACGCGCGACCGCAGCCGTTCGCCGATCGTCATGCGCGCACCGTAGACGCGCGCGAGGTCCACGTCGTCCTACCAGAGGACGACGCGCGCAGGGCTCGGGGTCGCACCCAGGGCCACCCGA
The DNA here is from genome assembly GCA_963757125.1 of uncultured Solirubrobacterales bacterium. Lineage (GTDB taxonomy): Bacteria > Actinomycetota > Thermoleophilia > Solirubrobacterales > Solirubrobacteraceae > CAVVSD01. Next base: position 721,386 of record CAVWQP010000004.1, read on the forward strand.
AGATCACCACCGCGGGCGACGACGCGGGAGCGGCGCCGATCGAGGCTTCCACCAGCACATCGGCGGGCCGCACGGAGGCCCAGCCCCCAACCGCAAGGAGCCTGTCATGGCACACGCCGGCCTCATCCTGGACAACCCCGTCAGCGGCGAGCGCTTCGAGTTCCGCCGCACCGCCGCCGACACGAACGGCGAGCTGCTCGAGTTCGACCTCACGCTGGCCGCCGACGGCCACGTCCCCGGTGCTCACGTGCATCCCGAGCAGGAGGAGCGCTTCGTCGTGCACAGCGGCCGGATCAAGTTCCGCCTGGGGGCCAGGAAGATCGTCGCGGGGCCCGGCGACGTCGTCGTCGTGCCCGCCGGCAAGGTCCACGCGTTCAAGAACGTCGGCGGCGAGGAGGCGAAGGTCCGCGTGCAGGTGACGCCCGCGCTCGACATGGAGCGCCTGTTCGAGGCGACCGTCGCGCTCGCCGAGGAGGGCGCGACGAACCGCAAGGGCATGCCCAAGCCGCTGCACCTCGCGCTGTTCGTCCGCCGCTTCCGCCGCGAGGTCCGCGCGCCGTTCCCGCCCGCGCCGATCGTCGCCGCCATGCTCGCCCCGCTCGCCTGGATCGGGTCGAAGCGCGGGCACGGCGCGCGCTACGGCGAGACGGTCGCCGCCGAGCCCGCCATCGTCGCGGTCACGGCCTGACCGCCTCGAACGCCGACCCTGGGACGCGCTTGATCTGCTCGAGATCGGCGTCGTCCCAGCGGTCGTCCGCCGTGCCGCTGATGAACCACGGCGATCCGTTGTCGGCCACGATCAGGCCGTAGCGGCGCAGCGCGGTGAGGATCACCCGCGACTGCCCGTGGAAGCCGCGCAGCGAGTACGACCTCTTCAGCCGCAGCCGCAGCCCCATCGGCGGCAGGTTCGGGTCGCTCGAGCTCGACGCGAAGTGCCGCGCCGGCGCGCGGAACGAGCGGCTCGAGCGCGGCACGGTGACCCGCAGCGCGTGCTCGATGGCTCCTGAGCTCGCCTCGTCGGGCCGCGCGAGGCCCGGCGCGATCGGCAGGCCGGCGGCGTCGGCCGACGTCCAGCCCTTCGGCCGCAGCGCGCCGGTGCGCAGGTCGAACGTCGCACCCGAGCCGGCCTCCCAGCCGTCGCCGGAGCGCTGGGCGCCGAACAGCTCGTAGAGCTTGCAGGTCTCCTGCTGCACGACGAGCACGTGGCGGTCCGACCCGCCTTCCACGCGCGCGTCGAGCGGCACCGGGTACGGGCCGGGATCGGACTCGTCGGGCGCCTCCGTGAAGGTGATCGGCGCGAGCGGCTGCGAGGGCGGGACGACCGTCAGCGGAATCCCGTAGGCGCCGCCGCCGCCGAAGTCCGGATGCAGCTTCAGCCCGCGCCCGATGGCCGCGACGTACCGGCGGCTGCGCGGGTCCACCGGCGCCCGGGAGATGTCGCGGTTCCAGGCGTTCGTCGCCGGGAACACCGGGCACCCGCCGATGGTGGGCGGCGCGGCGGATGCGACCGACGCGGGAACCGCTGCGAGCACGGCCGCGAGCGCGGCGACGACGAGAGGGCGGCGCATGGCCGCGGGACTATCCCAGATGGTGGTCCTGCTTTCGCCGCCCGGGAGGGCGTGGGATGCTGGGCCCACATGGGCGGCGTGACCTTCAACGAGAAGCTCGAGGGCTGGATCGGCGCCCGCGAGCTGGACGTCAACCAGGGCGTCGTCACCGGCCGGCGCGACGACACCAGGCTCGTGCTGCAGCTCGAGATGGACGTGCCCGACGTCGACGCGGTCGTCCGCGACACCGGCTCGCCGGCAACGGCGCGCGGGTTCGTCTCCAGCCCGCTGCTCGGCGGACGCTGCGAGGTCCTCGAGGGCAGCACCTTCCACCTCCTGCAACCGCGCTCGGGGCCCCGCAGCTTCCGGATGCTCTACCGCCTGTTCGTCCGCGACGCCGGCGGCGCGCCCGTCACCGTCAGCGGCTTCAAGGTCGTCTTCGACGATCGAGGCTGGGACGTCTGGACCGACACGACCTCGCTGCACACCCGCCTCCTGCGCGGGCACCTCGACAAGGATGCCGAGGACCGCGCGGGGCCCGACGAGGTGCTCGGCGCGGGCATCGTCGAGATCTCGCTCCCGGTGTTCCTGCGGCTCATGGCCGGGATGAAGGGCGACGTGGGGGACCGGCTGCGCTTCGGCCGGGCCTTCTTCGGGACGCTGTGGGACACCTACAGCGGCCGCGCGGGGAGCATCCAGGACGCCTTCGCCGACCCGACGCCCGACGTCGACGCGGAGCCCGCGTGGTTCGAGCGGCTGCGCGAGCGCGGCGTGCACGGCGAGATGGTGCCGTTCCGTGCCGGCGACGGCCTCCCGCTCAAGCTCGGCCACTTCCGCGGCGACGCCGAGCCGACCCGCGGCCCGGTCCTGGTCGTCGCGGGCACCGGGGTGCGCGGTGCGATCTTCTCCAGCGCGCCGCAGCCGCTGACGATGGTCGATGCGCTCGTGCGCGAGGGCTACGACGTGTGGGTGGAGGACTGGCGCGCGTCGATCGACTTCCCGCCGCTGCGCTACACCCTCGACGAGGCGGCGGTGTTCGACCACCCCGCGGCGGTGCGCGAGATCCGCGAGCGGACCGGGGCGGAGAGCATCAAGGCGCTCGTGCACTGCCAGGGATCGACGAGCTTCACGATGTCCTCGCTCGCCGGCCTCGTGGACGATGTCCGCACCGTCGTCTCCAATGCCGTCTCCCTGCATCCGGTCGTCACGAAGCGCTCGCGCGCGAAGCTCTCGCTCCTCACGCCGGTCGCGTCGCGCATCTACGACGGCACCGACCCGCAGTGGGCGGTGCGGCCCCCGACGCCGACGCGGAAGGCGCTCGCGAAGTGGGTCCAGCTCACGCGCCATGACTGCGACGAGCCGGCGTGCGTCATGTCGCAGTACATCTACGGCGCCGGCGCGGACGTCCTGTGGCGCCACGCGAACCTCGACACCGCCACGCACCACTGGGTCGCCCGCGAGTTCGGCTACGTCCCGTTCAGCTTCTTCCGCCAGATCCTCGCCTCGGTGAAGGCCGGTCATCTCGTCCCCGCCGACGACCTGCCGGCGCTGCCGCGGTCGTTCGTCGACGCCACGCCGCCGCAGGAGCAGCTGTGGACGTTCGTCGGCGGTGAACGGAACGTGTGCTTCATGCCGGAGGGGCAGGAGCGCAGCCGCGCGTGGTTCCGCGAGCGCAGCCCGCAGGACCACGGTTTCGTGGAGTTCCCGGGCTACAGCCACCTCGACGTGTTCTTCGGGCGCGACGCCTCCAAGGACACGTTCCCGCACATCCTCGCGGGGCTGGAGCGCGAGCCCGTTCCGTCGGGCTGAACACGCGTTCGCGCGAAGGTCACGCCCAAGGGGGCGATGACCCTCCCCCCGAACCAGCACGCCGGCACGTTCGTCTTCGCTGACCTGGCCGGCTACACCGCCCTCACCGCACGGTGGGGCGACGACCTCGCGGCCCAGGTCGCGATCGCGCTGCGGGACGCCGCCGGGCGCCTCGCCGGCGAGCACCGCGGTCAGCTCGTGAAGTCGATGGGCGACAGCGTCCTGCTCCGCACGGCGGTCCCCGCGGACGGCGTCCGCCTCGGCATCGCCATCGCGCAGGCCGCTCCCGCGCTCCGGGCCCGGGTCGGCATCCACGCCGGGCCCGCCGTCGGGCACGAGGGCGACTGGTTCGGACTCGCCGTCAACCTCGCGTCGCGGCTCTCCGCCCAGGCCGCGCCGGGCGAGGTCCTCGTCAGCGAGCCGACGTGGGCCGCGGCCGGCATGCGCGGCTGCGGCGCCCCGGCGCACGCCGTCGCGCTCGGTCCCTGGGTCCTGGGCGATGCGCCCGACCCGGTCGAGGTCCTCGCCCTCGCGACGCAGTGCGGGATGGGGTCATGAGCACGCCCATGGCCCAGCACGCCCCGATGGCCCGCGCGGGCCTGACCGGCGTCGTCGTCTTCAGCGAGCAGCGCCTCGTCGCCGAGGGCCTGCAGGCGCTGCTGCGCACCGCGGGCGGCTTCGCCGTCCCGGCCGTCACCGGCTCGCTCGGCGACCTGCTCGTCGCCGTCGAGCGGCTGCGGCCCGCCGCCGTCCTGCTCGACGCGGGTGCCGGCGGCCCGCAGGGAGCGCGCGTGGTCCTCGCGCTGCGTCCCGTGCGCCCGGACGTCCGCATCGTCGTCCTCGCCGACTCGCTCGAGCCCCGCCTCGCGGGGCTCGTCGGAGCCGGCCACGCCGACGCACTCCTGCCGAAGGTGGAGGCGAGCGGGAAGGCCACGGTCCAGGCCATCCGCGACGTCCTCTCCGGCCGCCAGGTGCTGTCGGGCTGGAGCTCCCGCACGACTCCCGGCACGGATGCCGGGATGGGGAGGCTCTCGGCCCGGCAGCGCGAGGTGCTGCGACTCGTCGTCGCGGGCTACTCGAACGCGCAGATCGCCGCGGAGCTGGTGATCAGCGTCAACACCGTGAAGTTCCACGTCCGATCCATCTTCCGCGAGCTCGGCATCCGCTCGCGGGTGGACGCCGCGCGCCGCCACGGAGGGCTGGCGGTCGGCGTCAGCGCGCCGTGACGAGCACGACGCCGGCGACCAGCAGCACGAAGCCCAGCACGGTCGCCGGCGTCAGCTCGGTCTGCTTCAGCCCGAGGAGGCCGAAGTGGTCGAGCGTCGCGGCGACGATGAGCTGCGACGTGATGCTGACGGCGACGACGCCGCCGGCGCCGATCCGCGAGATCGCGAAGAGCGACACCGTGACGTTGAAGGCGCCCATGAGCCCGCCGGTGAGGTAGACCGGCGAGACGTCGCTGACCCCGGACAGCCGGCTCGCATTGCCCGACGCGACGAGGAGCAGCGCGACCACGAGCGCGGAGCCGCCGAGGCTCACGAACGCCGCGCCGAGCGCTCCGGTGTGCCGCGACAGCTGGGAGTTGATCGCCGGCTGGACGGCGATGGAGATCCCCACGCCGAGCACGAGGAGCAGGATGAGGCCGCGTGGCATCCGCGGGAAGCTACCCGGAGCGCTGCACGCCGTTGAGCGTGTCGACGACCCGGAAGAGGTCCCCGTGGCGGTAGAAGTTCACCGCCACCAGGTTCGGGACGTGGCCACGGATCCGCGCGCACTCCTGTGCGCGGCGCAGCAGCGGGCCGTATGCGTTGACCCGCGCGCCGTCCCCCGGGCGCGGCAGCGGGTCGGTGCTGACCCAGTGGTTCAGGAGGAACATCGGCGCGCGTTCGGGGCCGCGGTTGGCGACGCACGTCGCGGCCAGTCCAGCCGGGAGGAGGAGCTGCGCCGCCTTCGGGAACGCGTACGGCGTCTCCTCGACGTCGTGGGCGTACGCGAGCTGGTACCAGGGCGCCGCCCCCGCGTGGTTCTCCGCGAGCATGACGAGCCGCGTGTCCGCATCGATCAGCTCGCGCAGCGTCGGCCACGGCCCACTCGCCGGCGGCGCGAACGCCATGCGCTCCAGCCCCGCACCGCGCACGGCCTTCACGAAGTCCGGAGGCGTCACGTAGTCCTGGTTGACCATCACCACGATCTCCGTCGGGTGCGTGACGAGGAACTCGTGGATGTCGTCGAGCACCGGCTCCAGCGCGGTCGCCCCGAGCTCGCAGAACGTGTGGCAGAGGTACATGCCGCGCTCGCCCGAGCCGCGGAACCCGAGGCGGTCGCGCAGCCGCAGCGCCGCCTGGACGCTGGCGTCGCTGGCGCCGTCCTGCCGGACCGCCTGGCGCAGCTCCGCCTGGCTGGCGAACTCGGTGCGGAAGCGGCCGTTGGCCAGCTTCGTCGCGTAGTGCGTGTCGAGCAGCAGGCCGCGGATGCCGTCGTCGAGCTGACCGGAGATCGGCCGCTCCTGCTCGGCCGAGAACCAGCCCTTCAGCGGCACGGACATCGAGTTGTGCGTCGCCGGGAGCACGACCTCGTCCAGCGGCTTGTCGCACAGCGACTCGCTCCCGTTGCAGCCCCGGATCGCGGCCCGCGGCTGCTCGACGCCGCCGGCGGCGATGAAGACCGTCACCGCGCCCGCGATCACCACGACCGCCGCCGCGCCCAGCGCGAGCGTCCGCAGGCGGTGCGACCGGTCGGGCGCGTCGGCCTCGCGCTCCGGGTCGGGCACCGGCGGGCGGTAGATGAGCCGCAGCAGCGTCTCCGCGCCCTGCTGGATGAGCACGACCCCCGCCAGGATCGCGGCGATGGTCAGCGCCGTGCTCGGCTCGGCGACGACGAGCACACCGGCGGCGATGAGCCCGACGGCCCGCAGCGCGCGGAGCCCGCGCCGCTTCGGCTCGGTCGTCGCGATCCGCCACGCCCGCATCACCGGCGCCTCGAAGGTCTCCGGGTCGATGAGCGACGCGGCGGCGGCGGCGATGATCGCCCCGGCCCCCGCGACGACGAACCCGAGGTTGCGCAGGTCGCCCAGGAACCCGGCGTAGACGGCCGCCGCCGCGGCGTGGTCCTCCGGGTCGTCGAACCGGGCGAGCACGACGACCCGGCCGAGGAAGTAGACGAGGACGACCACGACGCCCGCGGCGATCGCGGCCACCCCGAGCTGCGACGCGGTCCGGCGCCGGTCGCGCGACAGCGCCAGGGCGCCCCCGGCCACGGCGAGCGTCAGGCCGGCGAGCAGCAGCGCGAGGAACCGGACCTTGTCGCCGATGCGGGCGATGTCCGTCGCCGTGCCGCCGACGCGCTGGCGCAGCAGGGAGATGCGACTCGCCCCCTCGACCTGCGCGGCGAGCTTCGGGCGGAACGACTGCAGCGCCTCCCCCGCGACGGTCCCGACGTCCACGAGGGTGAGGCTGATCGTGTTCTGGTCGTGGTCGAACACGGCGCGGTGCACGTCGAGCGCCGCGCGGTGGAACAGCGTCGCGAACGCGCCACCGCCGACGATCCCCGATGTCGCGCCGATGATGAGCGGCCGCGCCGCGAGCAGCTCGGAGCGGCTGCGCAGCACGACCTGGTCCGTCACCCGCTCCGCGACGAGGTTGCGGACGCTGGGGTCCTTCAGCGTGGCGGTCGCGCGGTTCGCGAACTGGTCGGAGTCGACGATCGCCAGCCGCAGGTAGCCGGCGATCGTCGCGAGGACGAGCAGCACCCCGGCGAGCACGACGAGGCCGCTCGTGAGCCCGCGGCGCACACCGGCCGACACCGACCCGTCCTAGCCCGCGTTCGGCGGCGCGAGCAGCCGCGGCTCCGTGTCGCCGTCGACGATCTCCGCCGCGTCGTCCGGCGTGCCGATGACGTGAGGGTGGTCCACCGCGCCCTCCGGCGCGCCAGTGATCGGCGTCTGCGCCCGCCCGTCGATCCCGAAGGAGAAGACGTCCGGCCGCGCGTAGTGGCCGGCCGAGTCCGCGAAGAACTTCGCGAACGGGATGATCCCGAGGTCGATCTCGCCGTACAGGATCGTCTCGTCGTCGCGGTGCGGCCCGGAGACGTAGGTCGCGTCGGGCGCGACGATCGCCGACAGGCCGCCGCCGACCCGGATCTTGTCCGGCTGGCCCGTGAGGCCGATCGCGTCGATCGCGCCCTCGTCGATGCGGCTCTGCGCGCAGATGACGTAGGCCTGTGCCGCCAGCGCGTGGTACTTGATCGCCGTCTCGGTCAGGTTGTCGAAGTTGCCCGAGTTCGGGTCGGCGGTCATCGCCGAGATCGCAGGCCAGGCCGCGACGTGGACCTGCTGGCCCAGCGCGATGAGCGCGTAGCGGTTGAGGTCCATCGAGTGCTCGAAGCAGATGAGCCCGCCGAGGCGCCCGAGCGGCGTGTCGAGCACGAAGACGTCGCGCCCGTCCCCGCGGCCCCAGATCGTGCGCTCCACGTTCGTCGGCTGCAGCTTGCGGTGCCGGGCGACCAGGCGGCCGTCGTCGTCGAACCAGGCGAGCGTGTTGTAGAGCGTGCCGCCCTCGCGCTCGTTGATCCCGATGCAGACCCAGGTCCGCGCGCGGCGTGCCGCCTGGCCGATGCGCCGGGTCGCCTCGCCCGGGAGCACGACGGACTCGCCGAACAGCTTCGCGAACAGCGGCGCGCTCTGGGCCGGCGTGTGCGACCAGATCCAGAACGGATAGCCGGGCAGGAACGACTCGGGGAAGACGACGAGGCGCGCGCCCGCGGCGCCGGCCTCCTCGATGAGCCGGCACGCCTTGTCCACGCTCGCGTCGAGGTCGAGGAACTCGGAGGCGGCGTGGACGGCGGCGACGGTGAACGGGGTCTGAGGCGCCATTCGGCGCAGCCTACGTCGCCAGCAGCCGCCTGACCTCCTCGTCGGTGCACTGGTCGAAGCGCTTGTACCAGACGCCCACGGCGCGGAACGGGTCGGGCGTCAACACGCACACGACCCGCTGGACCTCCTGCGCGAGCGCCGCGCACGTCTCGCTCGGGGCGACGGGCACGGCGATGAGCACGGCCGCGGGCGCGCGCGAGCGGACCGCCTGCACGGCCGCGCGCATCGACGAGCCGGTGGCGATCCCGTCGTCGACGAGGATCACGGTCCTGCCCTCCAGCGCGACCGGCGGGCGGTCGCCGCGGTAGGCGCGCTCGCGCACCACGAGCTCGCGGGCCTCGCGCGCAGCGATCTCGTCGATCGCCTCCTGCGGCAGCGGCAGCTCGCGCACCACGTCGGGGTTGAGGACGCGCACGCCGCCGGATGCGACCGCGCCGAAGGCCAGCTCCTTCTGCCAGGGGACCCCGAGCTTGCGCACCGCGAAGGCGTCGAACTCCACGCGCGAGCTCGTGGCCGGCCGCCGCGGCGACCGGCACGCCGCCGCGCGCGAGACCGAGCACCACCACGTCGTCGCGGTCCTCGAACACCCCGAGCCTCGCGGCCAGCTCGCGGCCGGCGTGCGCGCGGTCGTCGAAGCCCTCCATCCCTCGAGCCTTCCCCGCGCCGTCGTAAGTAGTCTCGCGGGCGCATGCGGGTGCTGGTCGCGGGAGGAGGCATCGGCGGCATGGCTGCCGCCATCGCGCTGGAGCGGGCGGGGTTCGATCCCCGCGTGTTCGAACGCGCGCCGGAGCTCAGCGAGATCGGCGCCGGCCTCGGCCTCACCGCCAACGCCATGAAGGCCATGGGCTACCTCGGTGCGGCGGAGTTCGTGCGCCACACGGGCGTGCCGATCGACGCCACCGAGTCGCGCGGCCTCGAGGACGGGCGCCGCATCTCCATCCAGCGGCACGGCGCGCAGGAGGAGCACTACGGCGAGCAGTACGTGTGCCTGCACCGCGCCGATCTGCTCGCGTCGCTCGTGCGCGAGGTGCCCGAGGAGCGCGTCCGGCTCAGCTCGAGGCTGATCGGGTTCGACGAGACGCCGGACGGCGTCACCGCCCACTTCGAGGACGGTCACTCCGAGGAGGGCGACCTGCTCGTCGGCGCGGACGGGCTGCGCTCCACCGTCCGGTCGCTGCTCTTCGGCGAGCAGGAGGCCCGCTTCACGGGCGTCGCGGCGTGGCGGGCGCTCATCCCCCTCGAGAACATGCCGCCGGGCTTCGGCGCGCAGATCGTCGTGTGGTTCGGCCGCGGCCGGCACTGCATGACCTATCCGGTCCGCGACGACCTCTGCGCGCTCAACGCCTTCGTCCCCGCGGAGGAGATCCACCAGGAGGCATGGGGGCCGTCGGGCGACCTCGCGCACCTGCGCCGTTCGTTCGCGGACGCCGAGCCCGCCGTGCTCGGCCTCATCGACGGCGTCTCCGAGGTGCTCATCACCCCGATCTACTTCCGCGACCCGCTGCCCGTGTGGGGCACGGATCGCGTCGTCCTGCTCGGCGACGCCGCGCATCCGGCGCCGTCGAGCGCGGGACAGGGCGCGGCCATGGCGCTCGAGGACGCGCTCATGCTCGCGGGCTGCCTGGGTCGCGACCCGCTGCCGGCCGCGCTGGCGGACTACGCGGCGCGGCGCCGGCCGCGCACCTCGCCGATGCTCGTGACCGCGCGGTCGAACCTCGCGGCGTTCAACGAGCCCGACCCGCTGCAGATCCGCGCGCGCAACGGCCGGCTGCGCGGGATGCTGCGGCTCGATCCGCTCGGCGAGAGCTCGATCGGCTGGCTCTACGGGCACGACCCCGTGGCCGCGGCCGCCGAGCCGGTGGCGCCCGCACCGCCCGAGGAGGCGCCGATGCAGCGCCCCGAGGCGCAGCGTGCGGCCGACCTGTGGCGCGGGGCGATCACGCTCGAGGACCGCGCCGGCCTCTGGCGCGGCGAGCGCGCCGGCTACGAGCGCTTCATCGCCGAGATCGATCCTCCCGGGATCGCGTCCGAGGACCTCGGGCACGCCGTGCGGGTGGTGCCACCGGGCGCGGACGAGGACGTCGTCGTCCTGCACCTCCACGGCGGCGGCTACACGATGGGCTCGGCGCGCGGGGCCGCGGCGCTGGCCGGGCGCCTGGCGCAGGCGGCCGGCGGCTGGGCGCTCGTGCCCGACTACCGGCTCGCGCCCGAGCACCCGTTCCCGGCAGCGCTGGAGGACGCCCTTGCCGCCTATCGCTCGGTCGTCGGCTCGCGCGTGATCCTCACCGGCGAGTGCGCCGGGGGTGGCCTCGCGATCGCCCTCGCCGTCGCCGCGCGCGACGAGGGGCTCGCCATGCCGGAGGCGATCGACGTCGTCTCGCCGTTCTGCGACCTCACGCTGTCCGGCGCGAGCATCGACGCGCCCGCCGGTCCCGACCCGTGGATGAACCGCCAGAGGCTGCGCGGCATGGCCGCGTCCTACATCCACGCGGCCGATCCGGCGGACCCGCGCATCTCCCCGCTGCACGCGGATCTGCGCGGCCTCCCGCCGCTGACGATCAGGGCGGCGGCGGGCGAGGCGCTCGCCGACGACGCGCGCCGTCTCGCGGATGCGGCACGCGCTGCGGGCGTCGACGTCACGCTCGACCTCGTCGAGGACTCCGTGCACTCCTTCGTGCTGTTCGGCTTCCTGCCCGAGGCGCAGGCGGTGCTGAGCCCGAGATGACCGATCCGCAAGTGCTGGTGGTCGGCGCCGGTCCGACCGGTCTGCTGCTGGCGGCCGAGCTCGAGCGACGCGGCGTCGGGTGCCTGCTCATCGACGCGCTCGACGCTCCCCGGGGCTGGGATCGCGCCACCGTCGTGCACGAACGGTCGCTGCAGATCCTGGAGGCGCTGGGCATCGCGGACGGCGTCCTCGACGTCGGCGTCAGGACGCGGGCGTCGCGGATCTACTCGGACGGCGCGCTGCTCGGCGAGGTGGACCTCGCGCTGACGGGCGGCCGGTACGGGTTCCAGGTCGGGGTCTCCGAGGAGGTCACCGAGTCGGTGCTCACCGCCCATCTCGAGGCACTGGGCGGCGCCGTCACCCGCTCCACCGCGCTCGTCGGGCTCCAGGCGGGCGACGATGCCGTGACCGCGACGCTCGAGCGCCACGGCGAGCGCCGAGACGTCGTCGTGCGGTGGGTCGTCGGATGCGACGGGATGCACAGCGTCGTCCGCGAGGCGGTGGGGATCGCGTTCCCCGGCACCGACATCGACGCGCGGTGGGGCGTGTTCGACGCGACGCTCGAGGGATGGGACGACGACTACGACGTCGTGTTCGCGCACCTCGACCGGCCGCCGGTGATCCTCACGCCGCTGCCGGGGCGACGGTGGCGGGTGTACCTGCGGCCGACCTCGGAGACGAGCGACCTCGTCGCGGAGGCCGGAGAGGTGCTGTTGCGTCACGTGCCCGGGGTCGGCTTCTCCGAGGTCGCGAACCCCACCCGGTTCCGCTGTCACTCCCGTGTCGCCAGCCGCTATCGATCCGGCCGCGTGCTGCTCGCGGGCGACGCCGCCCACGCCTGCACGCCGGCGGAGGGCCACGGGATGAACACGGGCCTCCAGGACGCCTTCAACCTCGGGTGGAAGCTCGCGCTGGTCTGCCGCGGTGAAGCGGGCGCGGGCCTGCTCGACACCTACGAGGCCGAGCGCAGGCCGGTCGCCCAGCAGGTCGTGTCGTCGGGCGCCGACGCCGAGCTCGCGCATGCGATGACCGACGCGGGCGAGCGAGCCGCGCGCGACGCCGAGCTGCGCCGGATCCTCGCCGACCCGGACCTGGTCCACCACGAGGCGGCGGCCGCCTCCGAGCTCGACCGCTCCTACCCGAGGTCTCGGGCGGTGGCCGGCGACGACAACGCGCTCCTGGCCCCCGGCGTCCTGCTCCCGGACACGCCCCAGAGGCTGCACGAGCTCACCCATCGCCCGGGCCACACGCTGCTCGTCCTCGGAGGGCCGCAGGCGGACCCGGCCCGGGTGGACGCGCTCGTCGGCGAGCTCGGTGCCGTCGCCGGGACGATGGACGAAGCGGTGGCAGCGCAGCTCGGCGTCGTCGACGTGACGATCCTGGCGGTGCGTCCCGACCGCTACGTCGGCCTGCGCGACGACCGCGGCGATCCGCGCGTCGTGGCGCGGTACCTCGACGGGCTGGTCGCGTGAGCCCTACGTCACCGTGATCTTGAAGCGCAGCGCCTTCAGGGCCTGCGTGCCGGTGTCGCCGCGGGTCTGGGCGAAGTAGACCGTCGTGCGACCCGTCCCTGTGGCCTTGAGGACGACGACGATCGAGGAGCTCCCGACGTCGGCCTCCTCGGTCTGCTGGACCACCTTGGCGTCGTAGGGGCGGGCGACGCGCCACACGAGGCCGCTGCTGCGCGAGGGCCGCGGGAGCGCGAGGGCCACGAGCTGGCCCTTCTTCACGGTGACCGTCTGGACCGGCCCCGCCGGCAGCGGCCCGACGGGCGTGGAGTCCGCGTGCGCGGACTCCACGAGACCCGTCGTCGAGCAGGCTGCCAGGAGCGCGAATGTCGTCAGGAAGCGTCGCATGGGGCCGGATGTGTAGCAGGCGACGCTCGGACGGCTCAGGCGATGCCGGACTCCCGCTCGTCCTGACCGAACACGATGACGCCGTGCACGATGTACACGCACAGGGCGAACACGGCCAGCGACCACCACGGGTTGCCGTCACCGATGGAGAACAGCGCCCCGAGCGCGCCGAGCACACCGCCGACGATGGCGATGACCCGGCCGAACGTACTGCCGGCCATGAGCGACAGCCCGCCCGCGAGCTGGATGATCCCGAGGACGATCAGGACCCAGCCCAGCGTGTTCAGGTTGTTGAGGACGAACCTGTGCGAGTCGGTGAAGATGTTCGCATCGTCCAGTGCACCGATGCCGTAGATGATGTTGACGACGCCGACGATCAGCAGCAGCGTCGCGGCGAAGATGACCCTTCCGGTACCACGCATCCGAGACCTCCACGAGTTTGGGGGGCCCAGCGTCGTCCTCGCCGCGAGGTGCGTCATCACACCGATCGGATGAGATGCGGACGGGTCACTGGATCGCCATGGCGACCCTGAAGCGCTCCTCCGGCGTGATGAGGTGGTCGTGGTCGTCCAGCGAGGCGTCGAGCTGCACCCACTTGACCGTGCCGTTGAAGGCGCAGTCGGCGCTCGTGTAGTCGTCGCTGACCGGGGTGCCCGCGTCGAAGCCCACGTCGCACGTCTCGTCGCCGGAGTAGATCATCGGGACCGTCGCCTCGACGCGCCCCTCGCCGACCTGGGTGCCGTCCACGTACAGCGTGACGAGCCCGCCCTTGGCCAGTCCGCCGCCGTCGTAGGCGAACTCCATCCGCACCTGGTGGGCCCCCGGCGGGACCGTCGACTCGGCCTCGACGTGGAAGCGCTGCAGACCCGCGAGGTTGTGGCAGTACTTCGGCCTGCCCTCGTGGAGGTACAGGCTCCAGCCGGCGAACGCCCCGCCCTGGGCGACGATGACGCCTCGCCCACCGCCGTCTGGGACGACGAGGTCGGCCGTCACCGCGTGCGACTTGTTCTTGAGGTTCAGGACCGAGTTCTCGCTGAGACGGCCCATCCCGCCGTAGAGCACCTGCGTGTTGCCCTTGACGAGGACCGGACGCCCGGCGATGTCGGAGTTGAAGCGCTCGATGCGCCGGTCGTCGAGCGGCAGCACGTTGTACTTCACCGCCTCGATGAGCCAGAGGCGCTGGAGCTGCGCCAGCTTCTCGGGGTGCTCGGCCGCGATGTCGTGCGCCTGGGTCCAGTCGGTGCTGGTGTCGTAGAGCTCCCAGGTGTCGTCGTCGAGGGCGGGGAGCTCGGAGCCGAACTCCCACGGGACGCTGTGCCGCGTCACGGCGGTCCAGCCCTTGTGGTAGATGCCGCGGTTGCAGAACATCTCGAAGTACTGCGTCTCGCGCGCCTCGGGCGCGTCCGCCGCGTCGAAGGCGTAGGCCATGCTGACCCCGTGCAGCGGCATCTGCTGGATGCCGTTGACGAACGTCGGCTCCGGGATCCCCGCCGCGTCGAGGACGGTCGTCGCGACGTCGATGACGTGGTGGAACTGGCTGCGGGTCTCGCCGCGCGCCTCGAAGCCGTTGGGCCAGTGCACGATCGCGCCGTTGCGGGTGCCGCCGAAGTGCGAGGCCACCTGCTTGGTCCACTGGAACGGCGTGTCCATCGCGTGCGCCCAGCCCACCGCGTAGTGGTTGTAGGCGGCGGGGGTGCCGAACCCGTCGATGTGCGCGGCCATGAACTCCGTGGTCTCCAGCTGCGCGGCGCCGTTCAGCGAGATGATCTCGTTGAACGTCCCCGTCGGCGTCCCCTCGGCGCTGGCGCCGTTGTCGCCGATGATCACGTAGATCAGGGTGTCCTCGAGGATCCCGAGCTCCTCCAGCGTGTCGACGATCCGCCCGACGTGATGGTCGGTGTGCTCCATGAAGCCCGCGTACACCTCCATCTGCCGCGCGAGGACGGGCTTCAGGTCGTCGGGCAGGTCATCCCACGCCGAGATCTCCTCGGGCCGGGCGGTCAGCTCCGCGTCGGCGGGGATCACGCCGAGCTCCTTCTGACGCGCGAGCGTCTCCTCGCGGATCGCGTCCCAGCCGGCGTCGAAGCGCCCCTTGTACTTCGCGCTCCACTCCGCCGGCGCATGGTGGGGCGCGTGGGTGGCGCCGGGGGCGAAGTACATGAAGAACGGCTTGTCGGGCATCAGCGACTTCTGCTGACCGATCCACGTGATCGCCCTGTCGGCCAGGTCCTCGGTGAGGTGGTAGCCCTCCTCCGGCGTCTTCGGCGGCTCGATCGGCGTGACGCCGTCGTAGAGGGCGGGGTAGTACTGGTTGGCCTCGGCGCCGACGAAGCCGTAGAAGTACTCGAAGCCGCTCCCGAGCGGCCACTGCCGGTACGGGCCGGCCGGGCTCGTCTCCCACACCGGGACCTCGTGGCACTTGCCGAGCTGCGCCGTGCTGTAGCCGTTGAGCTTCAGGGTCTCGGCCAGCGGCGCCGCCGTGTCCGGGCGGATGGAGCTGTAGCCCGGCGCCGAGGTGGCGATCTCCGTGATCCCGCCCATGCCCACCGCGTGGTGGTTGCGACCGCACAGCAGCGCCTGACGCGTCGGCGAGCACAGCGCCGTCGTGTGGAAGCGGTTGAACTTGACGCCGCCCGCCGCGATCCGCTCGAACGCCGGCGTCTGGCATGGGCCGCCGAACGCGCTCGACGAGCCGAATCCCGCGTCGTCGAGCATCACGATCAGCACGTTGGGAGCGCCCTCCGGCGGCCGCAGCGGCTCGATCGGTGGATAGGCGGTGTCGGGATCCTTCGCGTCGTACGTCGTCAGCCCGACGGGATGCTTCTCGGGGATCGGCAGGACGCTGCGGGTCTTGTCGGAGTTCATCGATGTCCTTCGGTCGCGAGTCGGGCAGGATCGCCCGGCTCCGGGAAGACTACGGCCCAGTCGTCCTTCATGCTCGCGACCGTCCAGCCGTCGCCCGCCCCTGCCCGCTCGAGCGCCTGCTCTGCGCCGTTCGTGTACGCGAACTCGCGGGCCGCGTCGTCGTGCAGGACGAGCAGCGGCAGGAACGGCCTGGCCTCGCGCCGCGTGAAGTCGAGCATCGCGATGTCGCCGTTGGAGTTCCCGGCCGCGAGGAGCGGGCGACGGCCGGTCCGGCTCCAGATGCGGATCGGCTTCTGCGGCCCGTCGTCGAGGTAGTCGGCCTCCGGCTTGCGGGTCACCGTGCCGCCGTGCGGGTCGGGGACGTAGTCGAGGGCCGTCGCGCTGCCGATCACGCGCTCGCGGGGGATGCCGTACACCTCCTGGCTGATCGGGCGCATGAAGTCGCGCCCGCCTCCCGACGCGATGTAGTTCGCGAACCCGTTGGCCTCCAGGTACGCGAGCAGGTCGAGCATCGGCGAGTACGCGCACCGGAGGTAGCCCCGGCCGAGGGTGGGGTGCTGGGTCGAGCGCAGGAACGCGTCCGACTTCGCCTCGAACTCGTCGACGCTGATCCCTCCGTGCGCTGCGAGCACGCCGCCGAGGAGCGTCCGGACGTTCGTGTCGTCGCCCGCGTAGTGCTCGGCGAGCACCCTGCCGAACCATGCGTAGTCGCGCTCGTGGGCCGCCTTCCAGGGCTGGCGCTCGCGCAGCTCCGGGTCGGCCTCCGCCATCTCGAACAGCCGCCGGAGGATGAAGTCGGCCTGGATCGGCAGCGGCTTCTCGCACCACAGCGTGCCGTCGTTGTCGAACACCGCGAGGCGCTCCTCGGCCGGCACCTCGGCGACCGCCCGTTCCACGAACTCCAGGATCGTGCGCTTGACCGGCCCGTCGTTCCACGTCGTGAGGATCTCCGCCATGGCCGGACCGTAGGTCGGCCCCGACGGGCGTCTGTCATCCCAAGCGGATGAGGGGACGGGAGCGACGGGACTCGAACCCGCGACCTCCGGCGTGACAGGCCGGCGCTCTAACCGACTGAGCTACGCCCCCGCGCGACGCGCCTCGGAAGCATAGCCACCCCGCCGCGCACGGGAGCCTGCGCATCCGTCCGGGCGGGGCTGCCACCATGCCCGGCCACTGTGGCAAGCTCTCCACGGCTCGTGTCGCTGCACCCGTCAGAGAAGGGCGCGGTCAACCTCCCCAGCCTGCGGCCGGAGGGCTTCGTCCGTCGGCGGGCGGTGCCGCTGTCGCTGGCGCTCTTCGTCGTCATCACCATCGCGCGGTTCGTCATCGACGACCCGGACGCCGGCTCGCTCACGCTGCTGTTCACCCTGCCGATCGCGCTGATGGCGATCGCCGAGGGCGCAGGGGCCGGGCTCGCCGCGGCAGGGCTGGCGATCGTGCTGACGGCCGCGTGGGCCCTGACCAACGACGTGGACATCAGCGCCGTCGACTACATCACCCGTGCCGTCGCCTTCGGCACCACCGGGGGCGTCGTCGGGTGGTTCGCCGACCGCTCGCGGGCCAACCTGAGCACGCTGCGGGAGCGCGAGGAGGCGCTTGCCGCCCTGTCGTCGCAGCTCACCGAGCGCGCGCACGAGCTCGAGCGCTCGAACGCCGACCTCGAGCGCTTCGCGTACGTCGCGTCCCACGACCTGGCCGAGCCGCTGCGCACGATCTCGGGCTTCACGACGCTCCTCGGCCGCCGCTACAAGGGCCGGCTCGACCACGAGGCGGACGAGTTCATCGGCTTCATCGAGGACGGCGCGCGCCGAATGCAGGAGCTCATCCGGGCGCTCCTGGACCTCTCGCGCGCGGGCACGTCGGCCAACAACCCCGTCCGCGTGGACCTCGCCGCGGCGCTCGCGGAGGTCCTCAACGGGCTGCACGCGCAGATCCGCGACCAGGACGCGACGGTCCGCGCGGAGGGCCTGCCGACGGTGACCGGGGACCCGGCGCAGGTGCGCCAGCTGCTCCAGAACCTCGTCGCCAACGCCGTGAAGTTCCGCGCCGAGGAGCCCCCGCGCGTGGAGGTGTCGGCGCGCCAGGTCAACGACGACCGCGTCGAGGTGTCGATCGCCGACAACGGCATCGGCGTCCCGCCCGATCAGGCCGAGCGGATCTTCGAGCCGTTCCAGCGCGCCGCGGCGGGGCACGAGGGGACCGGGATCGGGCTGGCGGTATGCGCGAGAATCGTCGCCACCCACCGAGGTCGAATCTGGGTCGAACCCAGGGAGGAGGGCGGGACCGTGTTCCGCTTCACGCTGCCGGCATGACCGACGGCCGTCTCATCAACATCCTGCTCGTCGAGGACAACCCCGCCGACGTCCGGCTGACGCAGGAGGCGCTCAAGGAGGCCGCGCACGCGCGGACCCGGCTGCACGTCGCGGGCGACGGCGTCGAGGCGCTCGAGTTCCTCCACAAGCAGGGCGACTTCGCGTCCGTGCCGCGGCCCGACCTCATGCTGCTCGACCTCAACCTGCCCCGCGTCGACGGCCGCCAGGTGCTCGCCGAGGTCAAGGGCGACCCGGACCTGCGGCGGATCCCGGTCGTCGTGCTGACGACCTCGCCGTCGGAGGACGACATCCTGCACGCCTACGACCAGCACGTGAACTCCTACATCCGCAAGCCCGTGGACCTCGACCAGTTCCTCCACGTGCTCCGGGCGATCGACGACTACTGGCTCGGGTCGGTCTCCCTCCCGCCCCGCTGAGATCTCAGAGCCGCGCGAGCCGCCCGGCGAGCTCGCCGAAGAAGTGCGGCTCCCGGGTCCGCAGCAGGCGCGCGCTCACCGCGGCGACGCGCACCGTCGCCTCCGCGCCCGACGGGATCTCACCGGCGACCCGGCCGTCGACCTCGATGACGAGCGGCGGCCCCTCGGGCGCGTTGCGGACGGTGACCGGCTCCTCCTCGTGGAGCACGAGCGCGCCGGGCATCGGCGCGCGGGCGTTGAGCGTGCGCAGCACGAGCGCCCGCAGGAGCGGCGAGAGCACCGGCCCGCCCGCGTTGAGGTTGTGGGCGGTCGAGCCGCCGGGCGAGGCGAACACCAGGCCGTCGCCGACGAGCGAGGCCAGCGGCGTGCCCTTCAGCGTGAGCGCGAGGCGCGCCGGGCCGGAGCCGTAGCGGCGGGCGAGCCCGATGTCGTTGGCCGCGAGGGTGTCGATGCCCGGGGCGGTCAGGTGGATCGCGCTGCGCTCCTCGACGGTCGCCCCGTCGCCGGAGATCGCATCGAGCGCCAGCGGGAGCCCGGCGCGGTCGACGTCGGCGAGGAACCCGACGTGCCCGAAGTTCACGCCGAGGACGGGGACGCCGAGCGGCGCGGCGTAGCGCAGCGCCGTGAGGATCGTCCCGTCACCGCCGAGCGCGACGATCGCCTGTGCGTCGGCCGGCTCGATCGCGGCGGCCGTCCCGAGCTCCGCGATCCCGACCCCGGCGCCCGCGGCCCACGTCCGCAGCTGCCCGAGCTCCCGGGTGCAGGCCTGGTCGGGTGTCCGCACGACCCCGACGGGATGACCGCTCGCCGTGTCGAGCCTGAAGGGCTGCAGGTGTGCGTTCACGTCCGACGAGGATGGCGGATCCGACGGTCGTCATTCACCCCGAACGGGTGAAGCGCCGCAGCGGGGTCCGGGTTAGCGTCGCCCGGACATCGGCGAACGGAGGCAACCATGGCAGCACAGGAAGAGGAGCTCGGCCCGGTCGACATCGTCGTGATCGGCTATCCGGCCGACGCGCCGATGACCGGCGAGGCCATCCCGCTGCTGCTGGACCTCGTCGACCAGGGCATCGTCCGGGTGCTCGACGTGCTCTTCGTCATGCAGGGTCCCGACGGGACGTTCTCGGGGTTCGAGGCGTCGGACGTCGGGAGCGACAGCATCGGCGACATGCACGTCTTCGCCGGGGCGTCGAGCGGCCTGCTCGGCGAGGACGACGTCGCGAGCGTCGCCGGATCGATCGAGCCGGGAACGGCAGCCGTGATGATCATGTACGAGAACCGCTGGGCCGCGCCCTTCGCCGCGGCCGTGCGCCGCAACGGCGGCGTGCTCCTGGACAACCAGCGCATCCCGCACGCCGATCTCATCGCGGCGCTCGACGCCGCCGAGTCGTCCGCCTCCTGAACGAAAGGACCTGACCCATGCCAGGACTGCTCCGTATGGTCGGCCGCACCGCGGTGATCGCCGGGACGGCGACCACCGTCTCCAACCGCGTCAGCCGCCGCCAGGCGAACCGTGGGCCGCAGGAGGACCAGCCGCAGCAGGCGCGCCGTACGCAGGAGCCGCCGCCGCAGGCCGCCGCCGCGCGCCCGCCGCAGCCGACCGAGAGCCGCATCGACAAGCTCACCAAGCTCGGCGAGCTCAAGGAGCAGGGCGTGCTGACGGACGACGAGTTCAACGCCGAGAAGGCGCGCATCCTCCAGAGCTGACGGGCCCCGCGGGGGCGGGGCTGGTTGCGTCCGTATTCCGTACGACGTAGGGTTGGCACGCAACCTTCGGGGGGCACCAACCCGCCCTCGCACCACCTCACGATCGGCTTGCGTCGATGGCCGCACCCATCCGGGAGTCTGCTGCAGCCCGCCGTCTGACAGGCCCGGCGGACACCCCGATCGTCATCGGCGTCGCCGCGCTCGGCACGCTGCTCGTCGCCGCGTCCGTGCTCATCGCGCTGCGCGGGGGGATGCCCGCGCCCGAACGACTGGCGGTCCGCAACGCGCTCATGATCGGCGCGCCGGTCGCCGTCGGGCTGTACGCCTGGCACGAGGCGACCCACGCGCGGTTCGGGCGCCTGCTCGTCGCCGTCGGCATGGGATGGGGCCTCGTGGCCCTGTGCGCGACCACGGCTGCGGTCCCGTACAGCGTCGGCCGGATGGCCGCCTGGGTGGCCGAGATCGCGCTCGTCTACCTCATCTTGTCGTTCCCCTCCGGACGGCTGCCAGGCCGTCCGGACCGCCTGCTCGTGGGAGCGGTCGTGGCGCTCATCGGGATCCTCTACATCCCGACCGGGTTCCTCGTCGAGCAGTTCCCGGTCCCGACCTACTACGTCACGTGCACGGCCGACTGCCCGGCCAACGCGCTGACCCTGCTGTCGCGACGCCCGGATGGATCACGGACGGGGTCCTCCCGGTGCGGGAGGCGATCACGGTCCTGATCACCGCCCTGATCGTGTGGCGCCTGGCGTACCGGCTCCAGCACGCGACGCGCCTCATGCGGCGCGCGCTGCCTCCCCGTCCTGCTGTGCGCGATCGTCCGCATCGTCTCGCTCGGCACCTGGATCGTCCTGCGCCGAGCCGGGGTGATCGACGAAGGCAGCGCCAGTGGCTGGCCGACACACTCGCGCTGAGCCTGCCGCTCATGTCGCTCGGGTTCCTTCGCCGGCCTCCTGAGCTGGCGGCTGTACGCGGCGGACGCGCTCCTGCTGCTGGCGCAGCGTCTGCGCGCCGCCCACACCACCGAGGAGCGGCGCAGCGCGATCGCCAAGGTGGTCATGGACCCGTCGCTCGAGCTCGTGTACCCCCGGCCGCGCGGCGGGGACGGCTGGGTGACCGCCGACGGGTGGCCCGCGTCGGCTGCCCGAGGACGGCTCCGACCGAGCGGTCACCGTCATCGAGTCCGACGCCGGCCCGGTCGCAGCGCTCATCCACGACGCGGGGCTCAACGAGCAGCGGGCATACCTGGAGGCGGTCGGCGGCTTCGCGCTCGTCTGGGACGAGAACCAGCGCCTCGCCGAGCGCGTCGACACGTCCAACGAGGAGCTGCAGGAGTCCCGGCGCGCGCATCCTCGCGGCCGCCGACAACGAGCGCCGCCGGATCGAGCGCGACCTCCACGACGGGGGCCAGCAGCGGCTCGTCGCGCTGCGCATCCGCCTGCAGCTCGCCGAGGAGATGATGGCCAAGAGCCCGGCCGGCGCCCGCGAGATGCTCCAGCGGCTCGCGCGCGACGTCGACGGCGTGCTCGAGGAGCTCCGCGTCGCTCGCCGCAGGCGTCTACCCGGCGGCGCTCGCCGCCCACGGCCTGCCCGACGCGGTCCGCGCCGTGGCCACGGAGTCGCCGCTGCCTGTGCACGTCGAAGGTGAGCGGGTCCGACCGCTACGCCGACGAGGTCGAGGCCGCGGTGTACTTCTGCTGCCTCGAGGCGATGCAGAACGTCGCGAAGCACGCGCACGGCTCCACGCGGATCTGGGTCGTGCTCGAGCTCGGCAGCGACCTGCGCTTCGAGGTCCGCGACGACGGGCCCGGCTTCGACGTGGAGGCCACGCAACGTCGCGGGCTCGACAACATGCGCGATCGCGTCGCCGCGCTGGGCGGACGGTTCGAGGTCGTGTCAGCGTCCCGGTGGCCGGGACCCGGATCCGCGGCTGGCTTCCGAGCACTCCCCGCGTACGCACGCCACAGCCGCCGCAGGGCAGCGGGCCCGAACTCCTGCTTGCGGACGAGTACCGCGGCGCCTGACGCCTCGACCGCGCGCTTCGTCGCGGCGCTCAGCTCCACCGAGACGAGCACCACCACGACGTCCGGATGCCGATCGCGGATGCGCCGCGCGGTCGCGAGCCCGTCCATGTCCGGCATGCGGACGTCGAGCAGGACGAGCGCGGGATGCAGCTCGTCGACGGCCCCGAGCGCATCCTGTCCGGACGACGCCCCGCCGAGCCAGCGGAAGCCGGCGGTGGCGGCGACGACCTCGCGGACCACGTCGAGGAAGAAGGGCTGGTCGTCCACACCGAGGACCCCGATCTCCTCGTGTGCCTTGCCGGCCATGAGCGACCGATCAGCTCGCCGGTACCGGGACGACGCCCGCGTCCGCTGGAGGGTCGACGAGACCCTCGGCCGCGCGCTCGCCACGCAGGTCCGCGGTGATCCGGTTGACGGCGGACACGATCGGCGCGGCGAGGATGAGCCCGGCTGCGCCGAACAGCGCGCCGCCGGCGATCGTGACGACGAGCACCGCGAGCGGGTGGATGCCGAGAGCGGCCCCGTAGGCGACCGGCTGGACGAGCTGCTGGAGCAGCCCGTTGGCGAGCAGCTGGATGATGATCATCCCGATCGCCGCATCGGTGCCGGCGCCGCCCAGCGAGATCAGCACCGCGAACGCGCCGGCGCCCCAGGCCCCGAGGTACGGGATGTAGGCGCCGAGGAACGTGATGAGCGCGATGGTCCCGACCTTCGGCACGCCCAGGACGAGCGCGCCCCCGCCGACCACGACCGCGTTGAACGCGGCCACGATCGTGACCCCGAGGAAGTAGCCCCGCAGCGACTGCAGGACACGGCTCGTGATGATCCGGGCGACCGGAGCGGGGACGCCGAAGTGGCGCTCGCCCCACGCTCGGATGATCGGGCCGTCCTTCAGCAGGAAGAACAGGCTCAGCGCGGTCAGCGCGAGGAAGAACGCCAGCGACGAGAGCGCCTTGACGCCCGCCGCGAGGCCGCCGAGCAGCGCCCCGACGACCGACGTCGCCGAGCTGCCGGCGTCCGAGGTCGTGCTGCTGGCGCTCTTCGCGCCGATCCCCAGGTCCTGCAGCCAGCCCTGGATCGTGGTCTGAGCCGACTGGAGGTGGCCGCTGAGCTCGCTCGTCTCGACTCGCGACGCCGGCGACGACGAGGACCACGAGCCCGATCGCCAGGGCGACGATGCCCAGCATGAGGAGGCCCGCCGCCGCCGCGCGCGGCAGCCGTCCGCGCGACAGCCGTCGGACCACGGGCGAGGCGACCGCGGCCACGACGCCGGCGGTCATGACCGGCATGACGATCGCGTCCGTGATCGACAGGAGCCACACCGCGCCGACGAGGAGCAGCGTGACGCCGACGAGCAGCCACGACGTGATGCCGAGGTCGCGCAGCCATCCCGGCGCCGCGTGGACCAGCGCGCGATCGTTCGCGCTCATGTCACCTGCTCGCTCTCTCCCACTGGTCGCAAGGCTCCCGCGGGACGGCGCCGGCACCGTCATACCGATCGGGTGATCCGCCGCGTCAGAAACCCACGTTGGTCTTCACGCGCTGGCGGTCGATCGGGTGCAGCCCGCCCTTGCGGTCGAGCGTCTGGCAGGCGGCGGTGATGTCCTCGCCCAGCTTGTTCACGAGCGAGCGGCCGAGCGTGAGCTTCACGAGCGCGCGCATGATCGTGACGTCCTGCGCGTTGGGCGGGAGCGTGTACGCGGGCACCATCCAGCCGCGCTCGGCGGCCAGCTGGGAGGCGACGTCGAACTCGTCGTAGTCGCGCTCGCCGGTCAGCTTGAACGCCACGAGCGGGAGCTGCTCGGCGTCGCCGCCGATGACCTCGAAGTATCCGTCGCCCGCGATCTGCTCCGCCAGCGCCCGGGCGTTCGTCTGCATCGTCTCCATGATGTAGCGGTAGCCCTGGTGGCCGAAGCGGACGAAGTTGTAGTACTGGGCCAGCACCATGGCCGAGCCGGTGGAGAAGTTCAGCGTGAACGTCTTGTCGGTCTTGCCGAGGTAGTTCTCCTCGAAGACGAGGTCGTCGGGCAGGTCGCTCAGCTCGCGGAAGATGAGCCATCCGCACCCCGGGTACACGAGGCCGAACTTGTGACCCGACACGTTGATCGAGCGGACCTGCTCGAGCCGGAAGTCCCACTTGGAGTCCGGGTACAGGAACGGCCACACGAAGCCGCCGCTCGCGCCGTCGACGTGCATCGGGATGTCGATCCCGCGCTCCTCCTTGACCCGCAGCAGGAGCTCGTTGATGCCGACGACGTCGTCGGCGTGGCCGGTGAACGTCGTCCCGACGACCGCCGCGACGCCGATGGTGTGCTCGTCGAGGAACGGTTCGACGTCGTCGGGCCCGATGACGTACTTGCCGTCCTGCAGCGGGATGATCCGCGGCTCGACGTCGAAGTAGCGGCAGAACTTGTCCCACACGACGTGCACGTCACCGCCGAAGATGAGGTTCGGCTTGTCGGTGGGCTTGCCCTCGGCCTCGCGGCGCTGGCGCCACTTCCACTTCAGCGAGAGGGCGCCGAGCATGATCGCCTCCGACGAGCCCTGCGTGCGTGCGCCGGTCGTCTCGCCCGGGGCGTTGTAGAGGCTGGCCAGCATCCGGATGCAGCGCTGCTCGATCTCGGCGGTCTGCGGGTACTCGGCGTGATCGATGAAGTTGCGGTGCAGGTTGGCGGCGATGAGCTGGCGCGCCTCCGGCTCCATCCACGTGGTGACGAACGTGGCGAGGTTGCGCATCGGCTGGCCGTCGAGCTCGAGCTCCTCGCCGATCAGGCGCAGCGCATCGAGGCCGCGCATGCCGTGCTCGGGCAGCGCGTTGTCGGGCGACGCCTCGGTGAGGAACCGGTTGCCGTAGGACGCGCCGAGCGCGTCGAGCTCTGACGCGAGGCGGGCCTGGTGGGCGTCGTGCAGGGTCATGTCGTGACCTCCTGGGTTCGGGCGAGATGGTGGGACGGCCACAGCAGGACGGCGCAGGTGAGGAAGCACGCAGCACCGAGCGATGTGGTCCAGTTGGCGGCGGCGAGGTCGAGGATCGACCCCGTGTCGGGCACGACGTACGACGCGATCGCGGACACCATGAACAGCACGCAGCCGGCGAGGTTGATCACGGCCATGTGCCACCCCCGGCCCTCGTGCGCCCCGCGTGCCGCTACGCGGTAGGCGAGGACGCCGGAGACGAGGAAGCACACGGACCCGATGAGATCGGGCGCCCAGATGAGCCGGTCCTCCTGGTGCGAGGACAGACCCGTCTGCATCGCGTCGTACGTGTCGACGTTGAACAGGAGCGTGCCGATCCACTGCACGGCCGCGCTCCACCAGGTCGCGTCCGCGCCGAACCGCTCGCCGCGTCGCAGCGTCGCCTGCCGCAGCTCGACCGACGCGGCGAACGTGAAGAGGATCGACCCGACGAAGAAGATCACCGCGTCGGCGCCGACGCCGACGAGCTGCACGACGCCAGGGAACGGCCCGATGACGAAGCAGATGGAGCCGAGCGCGAACCCGGCGGCGATCGCGCGATCCCAGCCGGCGAGCGCGTCGGGGCCGCGTGCTCGCAGGATCGCGTGTCCGACCACCGAGCGACCGTACGGCCCGCCCCTGCCGCCGGGCATCCTCCCGAACGGATGAGATCATCCCGTTGGCGCGATTGACGCCCGTCCTCCCGGGCGAGATAGTCCGAGGAACATGATCGACACCGCCGACTCAGCGGTCTCCGCGCCGCTGCGTGTCGTGCTCGCGGAGGACTCCTACCTCGTACGGGAGGCGCTGGCCCACCTCCTGGAGGGAACGCCGGAGGTGGAGCTCGTGGCGGTCTGCGAGGACGCCGACGAGCTCATGGCGGCCGTCGAGTCCGAGCTCCCGGACGTCGTGCTGACCGACATCAGGATGCCGCCGTCGCTCGAGGACGAGGGCATCGTCGTCGCCAACCGGCTGCGTGAGACGCACCCCGGCATGGGCGTCGTGGTGGTCAGCCAGTACGCGACGCCGCAGTACGCGCTCGCGCTGCTCGAGCACGGCTCCGACGGGCGGGCCTACCTCCTCAAGGAGCGCCTCTCGGACCGCGCCCAGCTCGTCGCCGCGTTGCGTGCGGTGGCGGACGGCGGCTCCGTGGTCGACGCCAAGGTGGTGGAGAGCCTCATCGCCGCCCGTGCCCGGGCGGACGCCTCGCCGGTCGCCGACCTGACGCCGCGCGAGCGGGAGATCCTCAGCGAGATCGCCCAGGGAAAGACCAACCAGGCGATCGCCGAGCAGCTCTTCCTCACCAAGCGCGCCGTGGAGAAGCACATCAACGCGATCTTCGTGAAGCTCGGGCTCACGAACGCCGAGGACTTCAGCCGGCGGGTGAAGGCCGCCCTGATCTACCTCGCGCAGGAGTCCGACGAGGACGCCCCAGTGAGCTGACGCACCCGGCGGGCCTTCGTGCACGCCACCGGGGATGGGCAGGCGCACCCCCTTGCGACGGGGGTCGCCGAAGGCGGAGGGTCGGTACATCGCACCGACCGCCCTCCTCACACGCACGACCGCCGACCTCGACGACCTGGGCGACCTCGTCGCCAGGCCGGGACTCGTCGGCGCGCTCGACGCGGCGGGCGACGGCTGTGTCGTCGCGTTGTCCGCGCCCGCGGGCTACGGCAAGACCACGCTGCTGCGCGAGTGGGAGGCCGCCGCGCGGCGCCCGTTCGCCTGGGTCGGGCTCGACGACCGCGACGACGACCCCGACCGGCTGCTCTCGCGCGTGGCGCGGGCGCTGCGCGCCGTCCGCTCCGCCGAGCACGCCGTCCTCGTGCTCGACGACGTGCACGTGCTGCGCACCGCGGAGGCGCTCGTCGCCCTGGAGCGGATCGCGGCGGATCTCCCGCGCACGACCGCGCTCGCGCTGACCGCGCGCGGCAGGTCGCCGCTGCCGCTCGCGCGGCTCCGGGCCCAGCACCGTCTCGTCGAGCTCGGCACGAGCCGGCTGGCGATGACGCGCAGCGAGACGGCGACCCTCGTCGACGGCCGGCTGACCCAGGGCGGGATCGACGCCCTCATGCTGCAGACCGAGGGCTGGCCCGCGGTGCTGTCGCTCGCGCTGCTCGCCCCGTCGCTCGACGACGCCGACCCGCTGCTGACGGAGTACGTCGAGGATCAGGTGCTGGCGGCGCTGGCCGACGAGGACCGCACCTTCCTGCGCCGCGCGTCGGTGCTCGACGTCCTGTCCGGTCCGGGGTGCGACGCCGTGCTCGGCCGCACGGGGTCTTCGGCTGTGCTGGCACGCCTCGCCCGCGCGGACGTGCCGCTCGTGCCGCTCGACCCCCGCGGCGAGCAGCTGCGGCCGCACCGCCTCCTCGCCGCGGTCCTGGGCCGCGAGCTCGAGCGCGTCGAGCCCGACCTGGCCGGCGAGCTGCACGGGCGCGCCAGCGCGTGGCTGCGCCGCGCAGGCGACGTCGACGGCGCCGTCCGCCACGCG
Source organism: uncultured Solirubrobacterales bacterium (assembly GCA_963757125.1). GTDB lineage: Bacteria > Actinomycetota > Thermoleophilia > Solirubrobacterales > Solirubrobacteraceae > CAVVSD01. The sequence goes on from CAVWQP010000004.1 coordinate 748,984, forward strand.
GTGGCCGGCGGCGCGGTCGTGCACGCAGCCGCGCTCGTCTGGGGAACGGCGGCGACGGACGTGACGCGCGGCGACGCGGCGACCGTCGAGCGCAACCTCGAGCGCTTCACCGAGCGCCAGATCCGCACGATCCCCGACCTCGCGCTCGCGGCCGCCAGCACGGAGCTGCTCGCCGGGCGCGGCGACCTCGTCGCCCACTGGCGCTCGGCCGCCGTGCGGGCAACGCCTTCTGACGCGACGCCCGCGGTGCTGGCCGGGCTCGCTGCCCTCCGCGCCGCGCTGGGCTTCGAGGGCCTCGCGCGCGTCGTCGAGGACGCAGAGCTCGCGGCGAGGCTGCTTCCGCTCGACGGACCGTGCGCCGCGCTGTGCAGCCTGGCCGAGGGCGCCGCGCATCACCTCTTGGGCGACCGCGACCGGGCGCTGGCCGTGCTCGACGAGCGGCGCGCGGCGCGCCGCCGTCACCGCCCCGGCGCTGCACGCGCTGTGTCTCGCGCAGCTCGGCGTCCTCGCCCTCGAGCGCGGCGATCGCGACGAGGCGTCCGAGCTGGTCACCCGTGCGCGCGCGCAGCTCGAGCGCCATCGTCTCGACGACGCTCCGGCATGCGCGCTCGTGTTCGCCGCCTCCGCGGTCGTCCGGGCGCAGGCCGGGCGCATCGACGACGCGCGCCGCGACCTCGCGCAGGCGACGCGCCTGCAGGCCGCGCTCGTCGACTTCGTGCCCTGGTACGAGGCAGAGGTCCGCATCCTCGGCGTCCAGGCCGCGTGGCGGCTGTGCGACGTCCCCGACGCGCTCGCGCGGCTGCGCGGCGCGGAGCGCTTCGCCCGCCGGGCGCCCGAGGCCGTGGTGCTGACGGCGTGGCTGTCGGAGGTGCGCGACCAGCTCGCCGCCGCGACGGCCCCGTCGGGCCTCCCGCCCGCGTCGCTGACGCCCGCGGAGCTGCGCATCCTGCGCTTCCTGCCGACGCACCTCTCGTTCCGCGAGATCGCGGAGCGCACCTACGTCTCGGCGAACACCGTCAAGTCGCAGGCCAACGCGGTCTACCGCAAGTTCGACGTCGGGTCGCGCTCGGAGGCCGTCACGCGGGCGCGCGAGCTCGGCGTGCTCGACCCGACCTGAGCGGGGTCCTGCAGCGCCGAGCGCCAGCCGGTGAGCACGCCGTGCACGGCCTCGGCCCCGATGAGCGGCTCGGCGGGCGCCTGGAGCGCCGGGGGCACGAGGATGAAGGGCCGCGTCTGCGTCCCGCCCAGGCCCCCGTGGAAGCAGATGAGCTCCTCGAACGCGCAGCCCTCGTCCAGGGACGGGTCGTAGAAGGAGCCGATCATGATGTCCGCGACGTGCGGGAAGCCGTCCGTGCGCCGCAGGTGCGACGCCGCCGTCGGCGAGAAGCGCGCCAGCGGGTCCTGGCCCTCGACGCGGTCGTCGCTGAGGTAGCGGGTGCCCTCCGGGCCGAGGACGACGGCGCCGTGCTCCTCGGAGCGCAGCAGCAGCCAGCCGATGTGGTCGTGCGTGCGCAGCGCCTCCAGCAGCCGCGGGTGACGCGCCCCGATCTCCTCCATGGTCATCCGGTGGTCGGACTCCATGAGGTAGACGAGGCCCAGGTTCCCCGATCCCAGGACGACGACCGCGCGGTCGCCGACCTCGTTCTTCGCCGGCTTCTCCGCCGTACGCCCCGTCGCCTCGCCCACCGCCTGACCGACGCGCGCGGTCTGCTCGTCGCCGCCGCCGACGGAGGCGACCCGACCGTCGCTGAGCGACCGCTCCACGAGCTCGTCCAGGCCGTAGCCGTGGCGCTGCTTGAACGTCGCTCCCTGCGTCTGCCCGTGGTCGGAGAGGACCACGATCTCGTAGGGGCGCGCCGCGTAGGGGCGGGCGCGGTCGATGCGCCCGAACTGCTGGTCGAGCTTGCGCAGCGCCTCCATCGTGTCCGCCCGCTCCAGCCCGGAGTGGTGGGCGACCTCGTCGTAGCTGGAGAACGTCGCGTACACGGCGGGGCGCCCCTGCATCATGTCGCCGAGCACGCCGAAGACGATGAGGTCGCGCACGAACACGCAGAGCGCGGCACGCAGGAAGGGGTACTTGCCGCCGCGGTGCCCGCGGGGGCGCACGTCGCGCCGCGCGGCCCGGGTCGACGCTGCGATCTCCAGGACGACCTCCCAGAAGAACAGCACGAGCGTGCGCGTGACGTTGAAGCCGTTGGCCAGGAACGCGCGGTAGCCCGGGTTCGCGCGCTTCTCGGCGTCGGTCCGGCTGACCGTGAGGATCGTCTCGTCCGCCTCGCCCGAGAGCAGGTTCCCGCGACTGGCCCCGCCGTCGCGCAGGAGGCCGATCCCGGTCGCCCGGCGGGCCTCGATCTCCGCGCAGTCCGAAGGCGACGAGCAGGTGACGATCCGCCCCGTCTCCTTCTCGACCCAGCGGAACGCGGGGATGTCCTCGTTGGACCCGAGCAGGATCCCGGCCTGGCTGGCGCCGGTCTGCGAGGACAGGTCCGTCTCCCACTCGACGAGGCGGTAGCCGCCCTCGGCGACCCAGCGGGCCATGTTCGGGGCGCTGCCGTCGCGCATGGCGTCGCGGAGCACCGGGAGGCCGAGGCCGTCGATCTCCAGGTAGATGATGCCGGGGACGTCCGTGGCCGTCCCACCGCCGCCGCGCCTGGCGATCCGGCGGGTCACGCGCAGCGCGTACTCGTCGTCGTCGTTCGTGCCGACGATCATCTGCAGGACCATCCCGACCGCGGCGATGAGGATCGAGCCGAGCAGCGCCCAGCCGAACGAGTCGACCTGGATGTCGTCCGGCAGCACCTCGTGGGCGAGTACGAGCATGACCGCGTCGACGAGCAGCACGAGGATGAATCCGATCGCCAGCATGTAGGGCAGGCGCAGCGCGGCGATGATCGGCGGCAGGACGGCGTTGAGCAGCGCGATGACCAGGGCGACGAGGAACGCCGCGCCGGTCCCGGCCAGGCCCATCCCCGGGAGGATCCAGGCCACGAACCACACGGCCGCGGCGGACAGGATCCAGCCGACGATGACGCGACCGGGGCGCAGGCGCGGCTTGGCAGGCTGCCACCCGGATGTCGGTTCAGCGGTGCTCACCATGGCGCGCCACGCTACGTGCGGGCCCGGTCGGGTGCATCACTCTGTTCGGACGATCCGTCTCAGGCGATGCGCAGCTCGAGGGCGTCGTGGCGGATCTCGTGCTCGACGAGGTCGAACCCGCGATCCGCGACCAGCGCCTGCAGCGCGGCGGTGATGGGGCCCTTGGCGTCCTCGAAGCTCCCGACCGCCTCGATCTGCGTCGTCTCGACGAGGACGTGCCCGGCGAGGCTCCCGTCGCCCGCCATGACCTCGATCCACGTGAGCCGCGGGTCGTTGCGCTTCGCGTCCAGCGAGATGTCGCCGACGGTGAGCTGATCGGACATGTCGCGCACCCTACGCCGCGACGCCGTCACGCGGACGGGGCGGTGCAGGCGATCGAGGCCGAGCGACCCCTACCCGGCGTTCCCCTGCGCCTGCGCCGGAAGCCGGGTCGCGGCGGCAAGGCCGACGAGAGCGAGCACCGCGAGGACGACCATTGCGATCACGTAGGTCGTGTTGCCCGACGCGAGGTCGGAGACCAGGATGGTGCCGGCGATCGCCGTCCCGAACGACGAGCCGAGATTGGAGACGCTGCGCGACAGGCCCGAGATCTCGCCCTGCCGTTGCTCGGGGAAGCTGGATTGGACGAGGTTGACCGAGGGGGTGAGCATGACGCCGAGGCCAAGCCCGATCAGCAGCAGCCCGGGCACGAAGGCGACGACGCGAGAGGAGGCACCGACCAGCCCGAGGAGCAGGCCGATTCCGGCCGCGGTGACGACGAAGCCGGCGATGATCAGCGTCCGTTGTGGGCGCCGCTTGGCCAGGCGCTCGGCGGCCAGCGACGAGGCGAGGACTCCGAGCGTCGCCGCGGTGAACACGACTCCGGTCTGGATCGCGTTGTAGCCGCGGACAGTCTGCAGGAAGACCGACACCGTGAACGACACACCCATGAGCAACAGCCACTGGATGTTCTGCGTGACCAGTCCGAGGTTCGAGATCCGGTTCTTGAACAGCGCGGTGGACAGCAGCGGCTCCTTGCCGGCTCGCTCGCGACCGCGGATGTAGAGGAAGAACCACAACAGGAACGCGGCTCCGGTGGCCATCAGCACCACCGTGAGCAGTCCGTTGCGGTCGGCCTGAAGGATCCCGAACACGAAGAAGAACATGCCGACCGCCGAGAGGAACGCGCCGAACGCATCGAACGGACGCGTCGGGTCGGCTGGGATCGGATCGGACACTCGGCGGCTGAGCAGCACGATCAGCGCGACCACCACCGCCTGGAAGACGAAGGCGGCCCGCCAACTGATCGCGGTCGTGATCAGCCCGCCGATCAGTGGTCCCGCGGCGGCGCCGATGCCGCCCATCCCACTGATGACCCCGAACGCGCGGGCACGCGACGTCAGATCGGTGAACCGCAGCGTCGTGAGTATGTACACGGGGGGAATCAGCAGCGCCGTGCCGACCCCCTCCAAGACGGAGTTGCCCAGGATCAGCACTCCCAGCCCCGGAGAGACCGCGCTCAACAGCGCGCCGACGCCATAGAGCACCAGGCCCAGTGTGAAACAACGCTTGCGACCCCAGCGATCGGTCAGCTTGCTGCACGGGATCATGAGGATCGCCATGATCAGCAGGAACAGCGTGATCGCCGCCTGGACACCCTGAACCGTCGTATCCAGATCCGCCGTGATGTCGGTGATCATCACGTTCATGTTCGAGCCGGCGAAGCTGCAGATGAACTGCGCGAGCGCGAGCGGCGCAAGGAACCTCCGCCGCTCGAGCGACGAGATCGCAGACGCAGCGTTCTCAGTCACATCCCCCACCCACCGCTAGACAGCGCACGCGCGAAGCATCCTGGATTCGCATGACTGACGGCGGGGTCATCCGTCCTCGCGGTACGCGTCGTGGTAGTTCCACCACCCGATCGACGTCTGCGGATAGCCCTCGGGCGAGTCCTCCCATTCCTCCTGGCGACCGAGCGCGGTCATGTCCAGGTGGCTCCACGTGTTACCGATGTGCTCGGCGCCGCGGCTGTGGATGAAGTAGGTGCGGAAGATCCGTTCCCCCTGCCGGATGAACGCGTTGTGGCCGTGCCACTCGTCGACCCCGAAGTCCCTGTCGAAGTCGTCGGTGATCGTGTACCAGGGGATGAGCTCCCATCCGTGGCGCTCCTTCAGGCCCCGGAGTTCGACCTGGGGTGCGCGGGAGGCGAACGCGAGCGTCGTGTCCCTTGCGTGCAGATGGGCCGGGTGCGCGACCTGGTCGGCGATCATCGAGCAGCCCAGGCATGCCCGTTCCGGGTACGAGGTGCCGGGTGCGCACGTGGTGACCTCCGGCGCATAGAACGCGCGATAGACGATCAGCTGGCGGCGCCCCTCGAACACGTCGAGCAGGCTCACGGGGCCGTCCGGGCCCTCGAAGCGGTACTCCTTCTCCAGCGCCGTCCACGGCATCCGGCGCCGCTTGGCGGCAAGGGCGTCGTGCGCGCGGGTCATCCTCTTCTCCTCCACCAGCAGCTCCTGGCGGGCGGCCTCCCACTCCTGCGGCGAGACGACGGGCGGCATCTGCATCAGGTCCTCCTCGAGACGGCGACGGGCATCTCGTCAAGAAGTTCCACCCCCTGTCCAGCCGGGACGTGACGGATCGGTCTCGCTTTTCTCCGCGGACCTGCCAAGCTGACTGCACGCTTCGGGTTCTCAGCTTCTCCTCCCAATGCGCAACGCACGAGAGAAGCGAGAGAGGGGACCTCGTGTCCTCACGCAACACGGAACCGCAGGCGCCGTCCGGACTGGACGTCGAGACCCGGACGAACCGTCGGACCGCGTTGGTCGCGCTCAGCGGCGAGCTCGACCTCGTCAGCGTGAGCAAGGTGGCCGAGGTGCTGTCCGACCTCGAGCCGGGTGGAAGCGGCATTCGGCACCTCGTGCTGGACCTGCGAGGCTTGACGTTCATCGACGTTCCCGGGTTGCGCGAGCTGATCACGCAGAGCGAGTTCGCCCGCGGCAACCGCCACAACCTGGCGGTGGTCAGCGACACGCCGGCCATCAACCGCGTCCTGAGGCTCACCGGGGTCGACGAGCACCTCGTGCTCGTCGACGATCCCGACGATCTCGTTCCGCCGCCGCTCTAGCTTTCGGCGCCGGGGCTTCGGAGGGAATGGGCGGTGCGCGGCTCGAACGCGCGACCTCCTGCTTGTAAGGCAGGCGCTCTGACCAAGCTGAGCTAACCGCCCCCGCCGAGATGCTAGGGCTCTGCGAGCATCCCGGCCATGGATCTGGGTCTCACTGGCAGGGTGGCGCTGGTCACCGGCGCATCGCAGGGAATCGGCCGCGCGATCGCGGCCGAGCTGGCCGCCGAGGGCGCGCGCGTCGCGGTGTCCTCGCGCTCGCGCGAGCGCATCGAGGAGGCCGCGGCGGAGATCGGCGCCGAGCCGTTCGTGCACGACGCCGCGGACCTCGACGCGGTGCCGGCGCTGCTGGCCGGCGTCGAGGAGCGGCTCGGCGGGCCGGTCGAGATCCTCATCACCAACAGCGGCGGCCCGCCCGCGGACCCGGACCCGCTCTCGTTCAGCCGCGACCAGTGGGAGGCGGCCCACCGGACGCTGCTGCTCGGCCCTGTCACGCTCATCGAGCACGCGCTGCCCGCGATGCGCGAGCGCGGCTGGGGCCGGATCGTCGCGGTGTCGTCGTCGAGCGTGCGCGAGCCGATCCCCGAGATCGTGCTGTCCAACGCCCACCGGTCGGGGCTGCTGGCCACGTTCCGGACGATCGCGCGCTCGGTGGCGGCCGACGGCGTGACGCTGAACTCGCTCCTGACGGGCCAGATCGCGACGGAGCGGCTCTTCTCCCTGCGCGGCGGCCGCGAGGCGGCGGAGCGGCTGGCGGCCGAGGCCGTGCCTGCCGGGCGCGCCGGCGAGCCGGAGGAGATGGCGGCGGCGGCGGCGTTCCTGTGCTCGACGCGGGCGTCGTACATCACGGGCGAGGCGATCCGGATCGACGGGGGGCTGTCGCGTGCCGTCTAGCGGGGACGAGGGCGCCACGCGACGCGTGGTGGTCACCGGGGGCGCCTCGGGCATCGGAGCTGCGATCGTCGCCCGCCACCGGAGGGCGGGGGACCAGGTGGTCGTGCTCGACCGCACGCCGGTCGAGGACGGATCGTCGGTCCGCGCCGACGTCGCCGATCACGAGGACGCGAGGTCCGCCGTCGACCGCGCGGCAGAGCTCATGGGCGGCCTGGACGTGCTCGTCTGCTCTGCGGGCATCCACGGCGAGGCGAGCGTCCTCGACACGTCCCCGGAGGACTGGGACCGCATCTTCGGGGTGAACGTCCGCGGCGTGTACTCGTGCGCGCAGGCGGCCATCCCGCACATGCTGGACGCGGGCGGCGGCGCGATCGTCGCGATCGCCTCGCAGCACGGTCTCGTCGGGTTCGCGAACTCGGCCGCCTACTGCGCGTCGAAGGCGGCGGTCATCAACCTCGTGCGCTGCCTCGCCATCGACCACGGTGCGCAGGGCATCCGGGCGAACGCGGTCTGCCCCGGCCCCACGCAGACGCCGATGCTCGGGTTCCTCGACGAGGATCCCGCCGCGCGGGAGTGGCTCATGCAGCAGCAGCTCAACGGGCGGTTCGTGCAGCCGGAGGAGGTCGCAGACCTCGCCTTCTTCCTGGGGTCGGGCGCGGCGCCGTCGATCCTCGGCACGAGCGTCGTCATCGACGGCGGGTACATCGCACGCTGATCCCGGCGGGGATCTATCGTTCGCCCTCGCGAATGTCCGACATTGGGGAGGGCTTGTCGATGGAGAGCAGCGAGAAGGACCCCGAGCTGGTTCCGGAGGCCATCTTCGAGAAGGACGGCCTGAAGGTCTCGAAAAGCCCGTGGGGCCCGCAGGACGAGATCGGCCGCCTGAACTGGATCACCCCGGAGCGGCGCGGGTCCATCCTCGAGCACCTGAGCGGGGCGCACGTCTTCGACCTGAACGTCGACTACTTCATCAACATGCCCTCGTGGGTCGGCGCCGGCGACCCGACGTACGCGGCGTGGATGACGCACACGCCGCAGGGGTCCGTGAACGACGACGCGACCGGCTCCGGAGCCGAGGTCCACGAGTCGTACTCGTACTGCGGCGACGCGATCCAGATGTACACGCACTGCGGCACGCACATCGACACGCTGAACCATGTCGGACATCACGGGACCTTCTGGAACGGCTGGACGCCCGATCGCGATCTCGGCAGCCGCGTCTGGAACAAGGGCGGAGCGGAGAACTACCCGCCCGTGATCTCGCGCGGCGTCCTGCTCGACGTGGCGGGGATGCACGGGGTCGACCAGCTCGAGCCCGGCTACGCGATCACCCCGAAGGACCTCCAGGACACCGTGAAGCGCCAGGGCGTCGAGCTGCGCAAGGGCGACGTGGTGCTGTTCCGCTCGGGCCGGATGCAGTCCTGGCCGGACGTCGAGGAGTACCTGCGCGACTCCGCCGGGATCAACCTGGACTCCGCGAAGTGGCTCTGCGAGGAGGCCGGCGCGATGTGCATCGGCGGCGACAACATCACCTGCGAGGTGATGCCGCCCGACGTGCCGGACTCCTTCCTCCCGGTCCACGCCTACATGTGCTCGACCGCCGGCGCGCAGATCATGGAGGTCGTGAACATGGAGGAGATCGCGGCGGAGAAGCAGTACGAGTTCGCGTTCCTCGGCTTCCCGCTGCGGCTGCGTGGCGCGACGGGCGCGCCGATGCCGGCGTACGCGGTCCCGCTGAAGGACTAGCCGTACACTGGATCCAGTTCCGCGCCCCCATGGTCTAGCGGTCATGACGCCGCCCTTTCACGGCGGAAATCGCGGGTTCGAATCCCGCTGGGGGTACTGCAGTCCGACGCCGGCCTTGCGCGCGCCCTGGGCCGTTAGCTCAATGGCAGAGCGCGAGGCTTTTAACCTCTGAGATCTGGGTTCGAGTCCCAGGCGGCCCATCCCGCGCGCACGAGCGGCGTTGCGCCATTCGACACTTGCCGTCCGCCTGTCAAATGCGGCAAGTCAAGCGCGTTCGACGTTCACAGGCCGGCTGTCGAACCTCCGTAACGCGGAGTCCGGTGCGGGGTCCCTCCACCGAAGAATGGCCTCCGAGACGCCCACAGCAGTCCTCTTCCCCGGCCAGGGCAGCCATGCGCACGGCATGGACGAGCCCTGGCGCGGCTCGCGCGCCTTCGAGGAAGGCCTCGCGCTCCTCGACTTCGACCCCTTCAGTCGCATCGACGAGGGCACGCGCTACCAGCAGCCCGCGCTGTTCCTGTGCAGCGTCGCCGCCTGGGAGGCCCGCGACGGCGAGCCCCCCGTCGCCGGCGCCGGGCACTCGCTCGGCGAGTACGCCGCGCTCGTCGCCGCCGGCGCGCTGCGCTTCGAGGACGGGCTCCGGCTCGTCGACGTCCGCGCCGCCGCGATGGCGACCGCCTCGACGGCGACCCCGAGCGGCATGATCGCGATGCTCCGCGCCGACGCGGCGGACGTCGCCCGGCTCGCCGAGGAGTGCGGCGCCCACGTCGCCAACGACAACGCGCCCGGCCAGGTCGTCGTCGCAGGCACGAAGGAGGCGCTGGCCGAGGTCGAGCGCCGCGCCGACGAGATCGGGGCCCGCGCCCGCACGCTCGACGTCTCCGGCGCCTTCCACACGCCGCTCATGGCCCCCGCCGCCGACGCGCTGGCCGCCGCGATCGCCGACGTCGAGGTCGCCGTCCCCTCCTTCCCCGTGATCTCCAACAGCACGGTGGAGCCGTTCGAGGACGTCCGCGCCGAGCTCGTCGCGAACCTCCTCCGGCCCGTCCGCTTCCGCGAGACGCTCATGGCGCTCGCCGACCGGGGGGTCGAGACGTTCGAGGAGGTCGGGCCGGGCACCGTGCTCACGGGCCTGGTGAAGCGCACCGTGCAGAGGGCGGCAGCATGAAGGCAGGCATCTCCGGCGTGGGCAGCGCGCTGCCCGGCCTCGTCATCACGAACGAGGACCTCGCGAGCCACCTCGACACGAACGACGAGTGGATCTTCCGCCGCACCGGCATCCGGGCACGTCGCCGGATGCGGGAGGGCGAGGACGTCACGACGCTCGCCGTCGCCGCCTGCGCCGACGCGCTGGCCGACGCCGGCCGCGCCGCCGAGGACGTCGACGCGATCATCATCAGCACGATCACGCCCGACTACCTGACGCCGGGCCTCGCGCCGCTCGTCGCGGACCGGCTCGGCGCCCTGCGGGCGAGCTCGGTCGACATCAACGCGGCGTGCGTCGGCTTCCTCCACGGGCTCGACCAGGCCGCCGCGCTCATCGAGTCCGGGCGCGCGAGCCTCGTCCTGGTCTGCGGTGCCGAGGGGCTCAGCCGCATCACCGACCACAACGACCGCTCGACCGCCGTGCTGCTCGGCGACGGCGCCGGCGCGGTCGCCGTGACGGCCGGCGACTACGACCTCGGGCTGCCGCCCTTCCAGCTCGGGACCGACGGCGCGCAGGCGGGCCTGCTGTACGTGGACCAGGACAAGCGCGTGCTGCACATGCGCGGCGCCGAGGTCTACCGGCACGCGGTCGCCCGCATGGTCGAGGCGACCGAGACGGCGCTGCGCTCCGCCGAGCTCGCGATCGACGACATCGACCTGTTCGTTCCGCACCAGGCCAACGCTCGTATCATCGAGGCCGCCGCTGACCGGCTCGGCATCCCCCGGGACCGGATCTCCTTCCACGTGCAGGAGGTCGCCAACACCTCCAGCGCGTCCATCCCGCTCGCGCTCCATCAGGCCGAGCGGTCGGGCGTCCTGCACCCGGGCGACACCGTCGCGCTCGCCGCCTTCGGGGCCGGCTTCGTGTGGGGCGCCGGTGTGGCGACGTGGAAGGAGGAGCTGCTCACCACCACCGTTCGACACATGAGGAGACCAGAACATGCCCGAGCTGACTGAAGACCAGGTTCTCGAGCGCATCCGCGAGGAGCTCGCCGCCATCAAGGTGCCGGATGCCGAGTCCGCGACGATGGACAGCACCTGGGGCGACCTCGACGTCGACTCGCTCGATCTCGTCGAGCTCGTCAAGGCGCTCGAGGACGAGTACGGCATCCAGATCGCCGATGAGGAGCTCAAGCCGATCGCGACCGTCGGCGACGCGGTGCGCCTGACGCTGCGGCTGAGTTCCGAGGGCGCGACCGCCTGATGAGGGACGTCGTCGTCACCGGTCTCGGTGCGGTCACGTCCGTCGGGACAGGCGCCGACGAGCTCGTGGAGGCGCTCCTCGCGGGTGCCTCCGGCGTGCGTCAGAGCTCCGAGGAGGGCGCGCCGGCCACGGCGCCGTGCGCCGACTTCGATCCCGAGGCGTGGATGACGCCGAAGGAGGCCCGCCGCACCGACCGCTTCGCCCAGCTCGCGCTCGCCGCGGCGCTGCAGGCCGCGAAGGAGGCCGGGCTGCCCGACGGCGTCGACCCCGAGCGGCTCGGCATCCTCATGGGCACCGGCGTCGGAGGACTCGTCACGCTGCAGCGCGAGTGCGAGGCGTGGATCGCCAACGGCGACCGCGCCGTCTCGCCGCTCTTCGTGCCGATGATGATGCCGAACGCGGCAGCCGGCGCGGTCGCGATGGCGCTCGGCGCCCACGGGCCCGGCTGGTCCGTCGCGAGCGCCTGCGCCACGGGCGCGCACGCGATCGGCGAGGCCACGCGCATGATCCAGCGCGGCGAGGCCGACGTCGTCGTCGCCGGCGGCTCGGAGGCCGCGCTGACGGGGCTCTGCCTCGCGGCGTTCAAGCGCATGGGCGCGCTGTCGCGCCGCGGCATCTCCTCCCCGTTCGACCTGGAGCGCGACGGCTTCATCATGGGCGAGGGCGCAGGCGCGCTCGTGCTCGAGGCCGAGGAGCACGCGGTGGCGCGCAAGGCGCGCATCCGCGGGCGCATCGCGGGCTTCGGCGCGTCCAACGACGCGTTCCACATGACCCAGCCCGACCCCGAGGGTCGCGGCGCGGTGTCCGCCATGAAGGGCGCGCTGCGCGACGCGGGGGCCGAGCCGTCCGACGTCGGGTACATCAACGCCCACGGCACCTCGACGCCGATGAACGACCGCGTGGAGGCCCAGGCCATCCGCTCCGTCTTCAACGGCTCGCGGCCGCCCGTCTCGAGCTCGAAGGGCTCGATCGGGCATCTCCTCGGCGCCGCCGGCGCCGTCGAGGCCGTCGCGGTCTTCGGCGCCATGGAGCGCGGTGAGCTCCTGCCGACGGTCAACCTCACCGAGCTGGACCCCGAATGCGACATGGAGCACGTCACCGAGCGGCGTCCCGCGCCGGTCAAGCTGGCGCTGTCGAACTCGTTCGGGTTCGGCGGGCAGAACGCCACCCTGGCGCTCGCCGCAGCGTGATCCCGGCCGCCGCCGCTCGGGCGCGAGTGGCGGCGGATCCGGGGCCGTTCGACGGACGCGGTAGTGTCATGGCCGTGCTTGGAGCGAGCGCGTGAGCGCGAGCGTCGAGACGCTCGAGCCGCGAAACGCCACAGAGGACGCGATTCTCGCCGCCGCGCGGCAAGCGCTGGTGGAAGAGCCCTACGACCGTCTCACCATGGACGGCATCGCTCGTCGCGCCCATGTCAGCCGGACCGCGGTCTACTTCTACTTCCCGAACAAGCGGGCTGTGGTCGATCGTCTGATCCAGCAGGCGTTCTCCGACATGTACGAGGCGTCCTCGCCGTATCTGGACGGTGACGGCGAGCCGCGGCTGCAGCTGCGGCTCGGGCTCGCGCGCATGGTCTCGTGCGTCAACGCCCACGGTCCGGTCCTGCTGCTCGCCGCGCATCTGTCCGGGCGTGAGGACCGCCTCCCCACCGAGTGGGAGCCGTACATCCGCCGCTTCATCGTGAGCGCGGAGCGCCGCATCCGGCGCGACCAGGAGCGCGGCATCGCGCCGTCCGACGTCTCGCCCCGGATCAGCGCGCAGGCGCTGTGCGCGATGGTCGAGCGGCACATCACCATCGAGGTGATCGGCGGCGGCGTCGACGTGACCGAGACGATCCGGGTGCTCGCAGAGCTCTGGTACCGGGCCGTCTACTGCACCATCCCGCACGCCCCCGCGACGACCTGACACAGGGACCTCGCGTGTTCCCCGATCGCCTCACCGCGGGACGGGCAGCGCTCGCGATCCTCGCCGTCAGCCTCGTCTCGCTGCTGTTCATCGGCTCCTATGCGGGCGCGCTGCACGCGCCGTCGCCCGACGAGGTGCCGATCGCCGTCTCCGCCCAGGTGCCGCAGGCGGCCGCCGACCAGATCGACGCCACCCCGGCGTTCCGCGTCATCCGCGTCGCGACCCCGGCCGCGGCGATGCGCGCGATCGACGACCGCAAGGCCTACGGCGCGCTCGTCGTCGGCGCGGGACGGCGGACTCGAGCTCGTGACGGCGCCCGCCGCCGGGCCGGCCGCGCAGAGCGCGCTGCTCGACGGCCTCGCGCCGCAGCTGCGCAGCGCGGTGTCCGATGTGCGATTGCGAACCGTCCACGCCCTGCCGAAGGCGGACGGGCGCGGCCTGGTGGGCTTCTACACCGCCGTCGGCTGGATCGTGGCCGGCTACCTCGGCGCGACGTTCCTGGGGATCGTCTTCGGCACGCGCCCGAGCACCCGCCGCACGCTCTGGCGGATCGGCGGCCTCCTCGCGCTGAGCGCCATCGTCGGCTTCGGCGGCGCCGCGCTCGCGGCCTGGATCGGCGACATCGGCAACGTCGGGCTCATCGGCCTGATCGGCATGCTCACCGTCGCGGCGGCGGGCATCGTGACGACCGCGCTGCAGGCCGCGTTCGGGATCATCGGCACCGGCATCGCGATCCTCGTGTTCGTCGTGCTCGGCAACCCGTCGTCGGGCGGGCCGTTCCCACCCGAGCTGCTGCCGGAGCCGTGGCAGTCGGTCGGGCCCTACATCCCGACGGGCGCGGCGACGAGCGCGATCCGCGACATCGCCTACTTCCCCGACGCGCCGCTCGGCAAGTCGTTCATCGTGCTCGGCGCGTGGATCCTCGTGGGCGTCGTCGCCGCCCTGCTGCTCTCGCGGGGCCGCCACAGCCCGGGCGAGCGCGAGCACGCGCTCGCCGCGGTCGTCGCTCCCTAGCCTTCGCGCCTCGGCCTCGGCGGCCTGCGGGGGGTTCAGCGGCGCGCCCAGCGCGTGGTAGCCGCCGTCGACGTGCAGGATCTCTCCGGTGATGCCGCGGGCCGCCTCGGAGAGCAGGAACAGCGCCGCGTCGGCCACCGGGCCCGCGTCGCGGTCGTCCCAGTGCAGGGGCGCCTGCTCGTTCCACAGGCCTGCGAGGAGGTCGAAGCCGCCGATGCCCCGCGCGGCCATCGTGCGCAGCGGGCCCGCGGACACGAGGTTGCTGCGCACGCCCTTGGGCCCGAGGTCGCGGGCGAGGTAGCGGTTGACGGACTCCAGCGCCGCCTTCGCCACGCCCATCCAGTCGTAGACGGGCCAGGCGACCGTCGCGTCGAAGTCCAGGCCGACGATGCCCGGTGCGTGCTCGGAGCGCTCCAGGAGCGGCAGGAGCGCCACCGCAAGCGACTTCAGGGAGTAGGCGCTGGTCCCGAACGCCATGAGCGCCGACTCGGCCGGCGTGTCGAGGAAGTTGCCGCCCAGCGCGTCCTGCGGGGCGAACGCGATCGCGTGCAGGATGCCGTCGAGGCTCCCCCACCGCTCCTCGAGGTCGGCGGCGACGGCGGCGAGCTGCTCGGGCTCGTTGACGTCGAGCTCGAGCACCGGCGGCTCGGTCGGCAGGCGGCGGGCGATGCGCTGCGTGATGCGCAGTCCGCGCCCGAAGCCGGTCAGCACGATCTCGGCGCCCAGGGCCTGGGCGCGCTCGGCCACGGCGTAGGCGATCGAGTCGTCGGTCAGGACGCCCGTGATGAGCAGTCGACGGTCGGTGAGATCCACGGCGCGGGACGCTATCGGTCCGGCGTCAGCCCCGTCCGGCGCCCGAGCGGCGATCCAACTCGGCGAGCAGCAGGCCGATCGAGCGCTCGAGCTGCGCGATCGACGCGTCGTCGACCCGGGTCACGCCGGTCTCCCGGTTCAGCCACGCGTTGATCTCGCGGAAGGACCGCCCGTCGAGCCGCCGCAGCGACGCGACGAGGCCGTGGCGCTTGTCCCGCAGCCGGGTGCGGCGCTCCCAGGCCGGCACCTCGTCCTCGGGTTCCTCCTCGGCCTGCGTCTGCGGCGCGAGGAACGGCGACGGGGGCGCGGCGGGCGGCGGCGGACCGCCGCCGAAGAGCGCCATCTGCGGGCTCACGTCGGCCGCGACCGGGACGAACGCCAGCTCCTCCGTCGGCTCGCTGCGCTGTCGCTCGGCGGGCTCGTCGAGTAGGCCCTCCGCGGGGTCCTCCACCACGCGCAGCACGTGGCGCAGCTCGGTCTCGACCTCGCCGGCATGGACGCGGAGCACGGGATCGCCGGGCAGGTAGACCCAGCTGTGCTCGCCGGCGGGGCGGCCCTGGATCGTCCGGACGAAGCGCCCGATGATCTGCCGGAAGATGAGCGGCGTCTTCGCGGCGGTCGCGTAGACGCCGACCCGCAGGCGCGGGATGTCGACGCCCTCGGACACCATGTTCACGGCGACGATCCACGGGTCGCGGCCGGTGCGGAACGCCTGCAGCTTCTGGTGGGCGCGGGCCTCGGCGTGCAGCACGACGGTGGGCGTGACGCCGCACGTCTCCCGGAGCACCTTCGCGATCCGGCGGGCGTGCGTGGAGTCGGCGGCGATGATGAGGCCGCCCGCATCGCGGTGGTCGCCCTTGCGCAGCGCGAGCAGCCGCTCGTGCGCGGACGCCAGGATCTTCGGCAGCCCATCGCCGAGATCGGTGGAGATCGCGGTCCGGTAGCGGCGGCTCGCGTCGCGGCCGGTCAGCGCGTCGGAGAAGGACGCCTCGACGAGGTCGTCCCCCGACATCCAGGACAGCGTGCCGTCGTAGGGGATGAACGTCACCGGGCGGCAGATGCCGTCCTTCACGGCATCCGCGTACGAGTAGGACACGTCCGGCCGTGCGAGGCCGTCGTCGTAGGTGACGCCCGGGATCGGCATCGCGTCGGAGCGGAACGGCGTCCCGGACAGCAGCAGCCAGCGTCGCGTCGCGCCGAACGCGGTCCGGAACCCCGTGCCCCATGCGAGGTCGTCGCCCAGGTGGTGGGCCTCGTCGGCGATGACGAGCGTCCCCGGCGAGCACTGCGACGCCCAGCGGGTCGCCGAGGCCGCCGCGCGCGCGTACGTGACCGCGACGCCGTCGAAGTCCGACGGCGGGCGCAGCTCGCTCGCGTCGGGCACGAGATGCAGCCCGAGGCGCCCCGCGGCCTCCGCCCACTGGCGCGTCAGCGGCGTCGTCGGGCAGACGACGGCGACGCGCCGGACGACCCGGCTGCGCAGCAGCTCGCGGGCGAGGACGAGCGCCGGGCGGGTCTTGCCCGCGCCGGGCGCCGCCGAGAGCAGGAACGGCTCGCCGTCCCATGCATCGAGCTTGCGGAGGGCCCGCTCCTGCCAGGGCCTGAGGCCTCCGGAAGGACGGGTCTGGGGGGAGACCGTCACCGACACAGAGCGGGGAAGGATGCGACCCCGATCGGACAGAAAGCAGCTAGTGACGGAAGTGACGACGAGACGTGAAGACCATCACGATCCCGGCGGCGTCCGCCGCCTCGACGACGGACGGATCGTTGCGCGATCCGCCGGGCTGGATGATCAGCTCGATGCCCGCCCGGATGGCGAGCTCGGGGCCGTCGGCGAAGGGGAAGAAGGCGTCGGACGCGAGCGCCGCGCCCTTCAGCGAGTCCAGCCGCGACTTCTCGACCGCGAGGCGCACCGAGTCGACGCGGCTCATCTGCCCCGCGCCGATGCCGACCGTGGCGAGATCCTTGGAGAGGACGATCGCGTTCGAGCTGACGTGCTTGCAGACGCGCCAGGCGAAGAGCATCTCGCTCCACTCCGCCTCGGTCGGCTGGCGCTCGGACACGACCTGCATCTCCGAGCGGTCCTCGGAGTCCAGGTCGCGGTCCTGCACGAGCAGCCCGCCGAGCACCTGGCGGATCGCCGGATCGCCCGTGAGCGGCACCCGGCGCTCCTCGTCCTGCAGGACGCGCGCGTTCGGGCGCTCGGTCATGACCTCGAGCGCCCCGGGCTCGTAGTCGGGCGCGATCAGCACCTCGACGAACTGCCCAGCGATCGCCTCCGCCGCCGCGCGGTCCAGCCGGCGGTTCACAGCGATGATGCCGCCGAACGCGCTGACCGGATCGCAGGCGAAGGCGCGCTCGTAGGCCTCGATCACGGTCCGCCCCACCGCCACGCCGCAGGGGTTCGCGTGCTTGATGATCACGCAGGCGGGGACCTCGAACTCCTGCACGACACGGCGGGCGGCGTCGAGGTCGAAGAGGTTGTTGTACGAGAGCTGCCGGCCCTGGTGCTGGCGCACCATCGAGAGCAGGTGCATGCGGGAGCCCACCTGCTGGTAGTACGCGGCGCGCTGGTGCGGGTTCTCGCCGTAGGAGAGGTCGGTGACCTTCTCGTACGCCCGGACGAACAGCGGCGGGAAGTCCTCGGAGCGCTCGGCGAACCAGCGCGCGATCGCGGTGTCGTAGCGCGCGGTGTAGGCGAACGCGTCGGCTGCGAGCGCCTCGCGCGTGTCCATCGACAGCAGGCCCTCCCCGGCGCGCAGCTCCTCGAGCACGGCGTCGTAGGCCTCGGGCTTGACGACGACGGCCACGAACGCGTGGTTCTTCGCCGACGCGCGGATCATCGTCGGGCCGCCGACGTCGATGTTCTCGATGACCTCCGCGTCGCTCACCCCGCGGCGGGCGGCGGTGCGCTCGAAGGGGTAGAGGTTCACGCAGACGAGGTCGATCGGCTCCGCGCCGTGCTCGGCCATCGCGGCGACGTGCTCCGGGTCCGACCGCACCGCGAGCAGCCCCGCGTGGAGCTTCGGGTGCAGCGTCTTGACGCGGCCGTCCATGATCTCCGGGAACCCGGTGAGATCGTCGATCGCCCGGACCTCGAGCCCCGCGGCGGCGAGCTCGGAGGCGGTGCCTCCGGTCGAGATGAGCTCGACGCCGAGCCCGGCCAGGCCGCGGGCGAAGTCCACGATGCCGGTCTTGTCGCTGACCGAGAGGAGTGCCCTGCGGACCCTGACCGCACCGGGCGCCGTGACGCTCACGGCGGGGTCGATGTCGGCGTCTGGCGTGATGGCTCGCGAGCATAGACCAGCGCCCTGCCGTCGCGAGGGTGTGAGACCTCCCCCACCTGGGAACCAGCGGCGAAGGACCCGGGCCAGAACGACGAGAGGACGAGGCCATGCCGTCTGACACCGACACGGAGCTGCAACGGGGCGAGGACGCGGAGAAGGCGCTGGAGTCGCAGGCCGACGAGCTCGAGGAGCGCGTCGCCGAGCTCGGCGACAGCATCGACGAAGCCAAGAAAGGCCTGCGCGCCCGCAAGGAGGACGCCGACGACGGCGACGACGAGGACTCCGACGGCGACGACCCCCTGGCCTTCGACGACCCGGAGGCCGATGAGGACGACGAGGACGAGGACGAGGACTAGGCCGAAAGACTTCGTCTTTCGGACGACGTTGTGTCGCAGGGCGACACAACGTCAGGGCCGGGTCTACCGCGCGTCGCTGACGATTGTCCGCCGCGGGTTGGCGGGGTCCGCGCTGATCGAGCCACGCGCGAACAGGCGCACCGCCTCCGGCAGCAGCTCGTGCTCGAGCGGCTGCAGGCGGGCCCGGACCGCGGCGGGATCGGTCGCGCCGGGGAGCTCGACGGCGCCCTGCAGCACGATCGGGCCGGTGTCGACCCCCTCGTCCACGAGGTGGACGGTCACGCCGAAGACCTGCACCCCGTAGGCCACCGCCTGCTCCACCGAGCCGATGCCGGGGAACGCCGGGAGCAGGGACGGATGGACGTTGAGGACCGCCCGCGGGAACCGGGCCACGAACCCGGGCGTGAGGATCGCCATGTAGCCGGCCAGCACGACGAGCTGGACGCCGCGATTCTCCAGCCAGTCTGCGATCGCGGCGTCGCGCGCTTCGCGGTCGGGATGCTCGTCGAGCGCGAACACGGCGGTGGGCACCCCCGACGCCTGCGCCCGCGCGAGGGCACGGGCGCCCGGCTTGTCGGACGCCACCGCGACGACCTCGGCCTCCCGGCCGTGCACCGTGTCCAACAGCGCCTGCAGGTTGGTGCCCTCGCCCGAGGCCAGCACGCCGACGGGCAGCGGGCTCATCCGAGGACCGGCTGCTCGGCGGCCACGACCTGCAGTTTCGGGAACGCGCCGCCCGTCGAGCGCAGGCGCCCCGCGGTCACCAGCTCGTCGACCCGCGCGAGGACCTCGCCGGACGTGAGGTGGTCGAAGGTCCCGTAGGCCGGCAGGCCGTCGTAGCCGTTCTTCTGCACGACCTTCGATCGGCTCCCGCGCAGCACCTCGACCGTCCGCGTCCGCCCCACCGGGGGCTCCGCGTCGGACACCACGGAGAGGATCGCCTCGTCGAGGTCGCCCGGTGGCGCGCCGCCGCGCCGCGGCTTGCCGCCCGCAGCAGGGCCGACCGGGATCCAGCTCGCGTCGCAGACGTCGCAGCACGGCACGCCGGGATCGGTCCGCGGCGGGGTGGGATCGCCGAAGTGGCGCAGCAGCGACGCACGCCGGCACTCGTCGCCCTCGACGAACGCCCACACCGAGCGGTACTGCTTCCAGCGCGCCTTCTGGCCCTCGCCGGCGGACGTGCGGCAGGCCGCCCGCGCCCTGCCGTCGAACGGCGCCTCCAGCCGCCCGCGCAGGCGGTCGGGCGTCGACGGTGCCGGCCGCACGACCCCCGCCCGAGCGAGGTGGCCGACGATCGCGCGGGCGCGGTCGGCACCGTCGTCGCCGCGCCCGCGACCGTCCCCCTTGGACTCCACGACCGAGCCGAGCTCGTCGGTCCCCAGGTCGTAGCGGCCGTTCTGCGACCGGGCCTCCAGCCGCTTCGCGACGGCGGCGATGCCGTCGTCGTCGACCTCCGCGCGCTGGATGAAGAAGACGTGCAGGCCCTTGTCGCGGCCCTCGGCGAACAGCATCGCGCGCGACGGCCGCCCGTCGCGGCCGGCGCGGCCCGCCTCCTGGTACCAGGCCTCCAGCGAGGGCGGCACGGACTCATGGCAGACGGTCCGCACGTCCGCCTTGTCGATGCCCATGCCGAAGGCGTTCGTCGCCACGATGACGTCGACGTCGCCGGCCATGAAGGCGCTCTGCGTCGACGAGCGCTCCTCGCGGTCCAGCCCCGCGTGGTACGCCGCCACGCGGACGTCGAGCGAGCGGTCCAATGCGTCGGCGAGCCGGTCGGTGCCCGATCGCGTGCCGGCGTAGACGATCGCCGGCGTGGCATCGGGCTCGGCCAGCACGGCCGCGATCCGGCGGTGCTTCGCGCTCGTGGTGGAGCAGCGCACGACGCCGAAGCTGAGGTTCGGACGGTCGAACCCCGTCGTCACCCGCACCGGGTCGCGCAGGCCCAGGCGGCGCTCGATGTCGGCCGCGACCTGCGGCGTCGCCGTCGCGGTCGACGCGATGATCGCCTCCGTCTCGAGCCAGCGCGCGGCGTCGGCCAGCCGGAAGTAGTCGGGCCGGAAGTCGTGGCCCCACTGCGAGACGCAGTGCGCCTCGTCGACGACGAACAGCCCGACCTTCACGTCCTTGATCGCCTGGAGGAATGGCGCCGACGAGAACCGCTCCGGCGCGACGTACAGCAGCCGCAGCGACCCCTCGGCCGCGCGGTCGAGCGCCTCGCGGTTCAGCGCCGAGTCCTGCTGCGCGTTGATCATCGCCACGGACCCCGGCGCGGCGCGCGCGAGCGCCTGCACCTGGTCCTGCATCAGGGACACGAGCGGCGAGACGACGAGCGTCAGATCATCGCGGACCAGGGCGGGCAGCTGGTAGCACAGCGACTTCCCCGCGCCCGTCGGCATGACGACGAGGACGTCCCGCGCCGGCGGGCCGACGGCCGCGCGCACGGCCTCCTCCTGCCCGGGCCGGAAGGCCTCGTGGCCGAAGTAGGCGTGGAGCGCACGATCGAGATCCATCGGACCGATGACGCTACCGGCCGGCCCGGCGTGTCCCGGCGGATCGGCACAGACCTGTGACACGTCCCCGATGAGTTCCCGCGCCGCGCCTCGTCCGTTGAGCATGGGAGAGCTCATCGTCACCACGTTCATGACCCTCGACGGCGTCCTGCAGGCCCCCGGTGCCCCGGACGAGGACCGCGAGAGCGGCTTCGAGCACGGCGGCTGGCAGGCGCCGTTCTTCGACCCCGAGTCGGGCGACCGGATGCTCCAGGAGTACGAGAGCTGGGACGCCTACCTGCTCGGCCGCAAGACCTACGACATCTTCGCCTCGTTCTGGCCGGAGGCCGAGGACAGCCCCTTCACGCGGCTCATGAACTCGCTGCCCCGCTACGTCGCGTCGCACACGCTGACGCAGGCCGACTGGCCCGGCACGACCATCCTGAGCGGTGACCTCGCCGAGGAGGTCGCGCGGATCAAGGAGCGCCACGAGCAGATCGGCCTCTGGGGCAGCGGCGATCTCGTGCAGTCGCTCCTGCGCGAAGAGCTCGTCGACCGCCTCTACCTGTGGCTGTACCCCGTCGTGCTCGGGACGGGCAAGCGCCTGTTCGCCGACGGCGCCGTGCCGGCCGCGTGGCGCCGCGTGGACGCGGCCACGTTCCCCGGCGGCGGCGTGATGCTCAACCTCGAGCGGGCCGGGAAGCCGACGTACGGCGACATGGGCGAAGGAAACGGCTAGGCGCGGACGAGCGGGAGCTCGAGCGCGTACTTCGACGCCGTCGCGTCCCCGAGCGGGTAGCGGCCGGTGAAGCAGGCGTCGCAGTGGCGGTCGGCCGATACTCCGATCGCGTCGTACACGCCCTCCATCGACAGGTACGAGAGCGTGTCGCAGCCGAGCTCGCGGGCGATCTCGCCCTCGTCGCGGCCGTGCGCGATCATCTCCTCGCGCGTCGACATGTCGACCCCGTAGTGACAGGGATGGCGGATCGGCGGCGCGGAGATGCGCATGTGCACCTCGCGGGCGCCCGCGTCGCGCAGCATCTGCACGATCTGGCGGGTCGTGTTGCCGCGGACGATGGAGTCGTCGACCACGACGAGCGACTTGCCCGCGATGATCTCCGGCAGCGGGTTGAACTTGAGCCGCAGCCCGTGCTTGCGCAGCTCCTGGCCGGGCTGGATGAACGTGCGCTGGACGTAGCGGTTCTTGATGAGCCCGTCGTCCTGGGGCAGGCCGCTCGCCCGCGCGAACCCGCGTGCCGCGGGCGTGCCCGAGTCGGGGACGGGGATGACGAGGTCGGCGCCGGGCGCCGGGGCCTCGCGGGCGAGGTTCTCGCCCATCCGGCCGCGTGCCGCCTGCAGGACGGTGCCGCCCATGCGCGAGTCGGGCCGGGCGAAGTAGATGTACTCGAAGACGCAGAACGCCTCGCGCTCGCTCTGCACCGCCTGGCGCGTCTGCAGCCCGCGGTCGGTGATCGAGATGAGCTCGCCGGGGCGGACGTCGCGCAGCAGCTCGGCGCCGATGATGTCGAACGCGCACGACTCGCTCGCGACGCAGTAGCGGTCCCCGAGCCGGCCGAGGACGAGCGGCCGCAGGCCGTGCGGATCGCGGAAGGCGAGGACGCGGTCCTTCGTCATGATCACCGTCGAGTACGCGCCCTCGAGGCGCGTCATGACGTCGGCGATCGCATCCTCGATCCGGTCGGCCGGATGGGAGGCGACCATCGCCGCGATGATCTCGGAGTCCGACGTCGAGCGGAACGACACGCCCTGCGCGCTCAGCTCGCCGTGGAGCTGCACGGCGTTGACGAGGTTGCCGTTGTGGGCGAGGGCGATCTCGCGACGGTCGGAGCGATGGACGGGCTGTGCGTTCTCCCACGCGTTGGAGCCCGTCGTCGAGTAGCGGACGTGCCCGAGCGCCAGCGAGCCCTGCAGCGCGCGGAGCTTCTGCTCGTCGAACACCTGGTTGACCAGACCCAGCTCGCGCAGGGTCATGATGTGGCCGCCGACATCGGCCGTGGCGATGCCTGCAGACTCCTGCCCGCGATGTTGCAGGGCGTACAGCGCGAAGTAGGCGAGCTTGGAGACTTCGTGCTCGGGATCCGGGGCGTAGATCCCGAAGACACCGCACTCGTCCCGCGGCCCGTCGCGGTCGGACAGGTCAGCCATGGCGCAGATCGAGCGTAGCATCGGACCCGGCGGCGCCATGCCCGCGCGGCGAACGCCGGAGGAGCTTGCGCCGGGGCGGTCCACGCCCTAAGGTCTGTGTCGCAAACTAGTTTGGAGTTCGGCTCATGGACCGCAGACACCTCGAGGACGCCGCCGTCAGCTACGCCCACCTCCGCGGGCTCCTGCTCATCCCGGCCGGCGCGCTGTGTCTCCTCGCGGCGCTCGCCAACTGGGACGTGGTGCAGACCCCGGTGCTCGCCGTCGGCGTCGTGGCCATCGGTCTTCTCTGGCTGGCCATCAGGCACCACTATCGCCAGCACTACGGGAGCGTGCGCACCTCGGCGCGCCAGCAGACGCGCGACACGATCGCGCTCGTCCTCGCCGGCGCGATCGTCTTCGGCGTCTCGGTCCTCCTGCACGATCTCCCGGTCAACGCGATCGCGATCGGGTTCGCCGTGGCCATGGGCATCGGCTACGCGCTCGGCCCCGGACTGCGGACCCATCACCTCGTCATCCTCGGCGCGCTGTTCATCGTGGGCGCGGTGCCCTTGTGGGACGGCGCCGACTCCGCCAACACGGGCCTGTTGCTCGCCGGGATCGCACTCGCGCTGACCGGCGTGTTCGACCACCGCGAGTTCCTGCACACGTTCGGGCCGACGGTCGATGCCGGAGCCTGACCTCGCGCTGGACCGGCTCATCCACGAGCCTGGGCGCCTCGCGATCCTCACCGTCCTCTCGTCCGCGAGCGACGCCGACTTCCTCTTCCTGCAGCGGGCGACCGGCCTGACGAAGGGCAACCTCTCCAGCCACCTGACCAAGCTCGAGGCGGCCGGGCTCGTCGCGATCGAGAAGCGCTTCGTCGGCCGCAAGCCGAACACGCGGCTCGCGCTGACCGACGAGGGCCGCGAGCGCATCGCGCGGCACTGGGAGCAGCTGGACCGGCTCAGGGAAACAGCGCGGCGAACGAGCCGTGCGCCTCGCGCAGCTCCGCAAGCGTCGCACTGATCGCGACGTCCCCGGCGGTCAGCGTCAGGCCGTCCCCGCCGACCTCGCCGACCACCTCCGCGCCGAGCGCCTCGAGCGCCTCGGCCGGACCGGAGACGACGAAGCCCCGACCGGGCGACTCGCCGAAGAGCCGCGCCCAGGCGTCGCCGTCGGGCGCGATCGTCACGCGCGCGCCGACACCGCCGGCGAGCGCGCACTCCGCCAGCGCGACCGCGAGGCCGCCCTCGGCGATGTCGTGCGCGCTGCTCAGCGTGCCCGCGCGGACCGCCTCGCGAACCGCGTCGTGCGCGGAGCGCACCGCCGAGATGTCCGCCTCCGGGAGGCCGTCGGGCAGCGCCTCGCCGCGCAGCTTCGCGAGCTCCGAGCCGGGGAGCGCCGGCGCGAACGGGCCCACGAGGCCGACGGCGTCGCCCTCGGCCGCGAACGCCAGGCCGCCGGCGCGCGCGGCGTCGGGCATGCCGCCGACGAGCCCGACGACGGGCGTCGGGTAGATCGGGCCCTCGGCGCCCTCGTTGTAGAGCGAGACGTTGCCGCCGACGACCGGCACGCCGAGCGCGCGGCACGCGTCGCCCAGCCCGCGGATGCTCTCGGTGAGCTGCCACGCGATGTGCGACTTCTCCGGGTTGCCGAAGTTCAGGCAGTTCGTGAGCCCGAGCGGCTCGGCCCCGACGCAGGCGAGGTTCGCCGCGCACTCGAGCACGTTCTCGATCGTGCCCGTGTACGGGTCGGCGGCGACCCTGCGCCCGGAGCCGTCGATGGCGACGGCGATCGCGTTGCCGCCGGGGAGCCGCAGGACCGCGGCGTCCGCGTCGCCCGGGCGGCGCACGGTGCGCGACTGGACGATCCAGTCGTACTGCTGGAAGAGCGGCAGGCGCGAGGCGATGTTGGGGCTCGCGAGCAGCGCCAGGAGCGTCGCGCGCGGGTCGGCGCCCGCGTCGAGCGTCGCCGGCGGCGGCGCGTACAGCGGGCCGGCCGGGCGGGCCGGATCGAGGTCGTAGAGCGGGCACTCGTCCACGAGCGCGACGACGGGGACGTCGCCCACGACCTCGTCGCCGTCGAGCACGCGCAGCCGGCCGCCCGCCGTCACGACGCCGATGGCGGTGCCGTGGACCTCCCACTTCGCGCAGACCGCGAGCACCTCGTCGAGGCGCCCGGGCTCGCAGACGCAGAGCATGCGCTCCTGGGACTCGCTGACCATGATCTCGAACGGCTCCATGTCCGCCTCGCGCAGCGGCACCTTGGACACGTCGAGGTCCAGGCCGACCTCGCCCTTGGACGCCATCTCCGCCGACGACGAGGTCAGCCCCGCCGCGCCGAGGTCCTGCAGCGAGACGAGCAGGCCGCGCTCGAGCAGCTCGAGCGAGCACTCCAGCGCCTTCTTGCCGGCGAACGGATCGCCGACCTGCACGGTCGGGCGCTTGTCCTCGTCGATGCCGAGCTCCGCGCTGGCGAGGACCGAGGCGCCGCCGATGCCGTCTCTCCCGGTCGAGGACCCGAAGAGCACCACGATGTTCCCGACGCCCGCGGCGGCGCTGCGGATCATGCGGTCCCGGTCGGCGAGCCCGAGCGCCATCGCGTTCACGAGGCAGTTCTGCTCGTAGGGACCCTCGTGGTAGACCTCGCCGCCGACGGTCGCCACGCCCACCGAGTTGCCGTAGTGCGCGATCCCGGCCACGGCGTGGTCGAGCAGGTACCGCGAGCGCGGGCTGGTGGGCTCGCCGAAGCGCAGCGAGTCGAGCACCGCGATCGGGCGTGCGCCGATCGCGAAGATGTCGCGCAGGATGCCGCCGACGCCCGTGGCCGCGCCCTGGAACGGCTCGACCGCGCTCGGGTGGTTGTGCGACTCGACCTTGAACGCGACGGCCAGGCCGTCCCCCACGTCCACGGCGCCCGCGTTCTCCCCCGGGCCCATGACGACGTGCTCGCCCTCCGTCGGCAGCGTCCCGAGCAGCTTGCGGGAGTGCTTGTAGGAGCAGTGCTCGCTCCACAGGAGCGAGAACATCGCGAGCTCGACCTCGTTGGGCTCGCGGCCCAGCTTCTCGACGATGAGCGCGTACTCCGACTCGGTCAGGCCGAGGTCGAGCGCGCTCTGCAGCCCGGGTGCGGTGCTAGACGGGGACACGCGCGGCGCTCTCGAACAGCTTCAGGCCGTCGGCGGAGCCGAGCAGCGCGTCGATCGCGTGCTCGGGGTGCGGCATGAGCCCGACGACGTTGCGGCCCTCGTTGCAGACGCCCGCGATGTCGTTCGTCGAGCCGTTGGGGTTGCCGTCATGCGCGTAGCGCAGCACGACCTGGCCGGCGTCCTCGAGCCCGCCGGCGTCGGGCGCGAAGAAGCGGCCGGTCGTGTGCTTCACCGGGATCGAGAGGATCTCGCCCGGCTCGCAGGCGGCGGTGAAGGTCGTGTCGGTCCGCTCGACGACGACGCCGACCTGGCGGCAGATGAACCGCAGGCCGACGTTCGGCAGCAGCGCGCCGGGCAGCATCCCGGCCTCGCAGAGGATCTGGAAGCCGTTGCAGATCCCGAGCACCGGGCCGCCGTCGCGCGCGAAGGCCATGACGGACTCCATGACCGGCGAGAAGCGGGCGATCGCACCGACGCGCAGGTAGTCGCCGTAGGAGAACCCGCCGGGGATCACGATCGACGTCGGCGCCGCGGAGGTCGCGGTCGCCGTGCCAGAGGATCTCCGCGTCACCGACCTTCGCGCAGGCGAGCAGCGCGTCGGCGTCGTCGCAGGTCCCGGGGAAGCGGACGACGCCGAACTTCATGCGTCGATGATCTCGTAGTCCTCGATGAGCGGGTTCACGAGCAGCGCCCGGCACATCTCGTCGAGCCGCGCCGGATCCTCGACGTCGAGCTCGATGAGGCGCCCGACGTGCACGTTCTGGACGCCCTCGAACCCGAGCGCGGGCAGCGCGCGCTCGACCGCGATGCCCTGGGGATCGAGGATCCCCGCCTTCGGCCGGACGAGGACGCGGGCCCTCACGGGGCCGTGCGCTCCAGCCAGGCCGAGAACGACTCCCCGGTGATCCGCTCGTACGCCTCGACGTAGAGCTCGCGCGTGCGGGCGACGACGTCGTCGGGGATCGCGGGCGCGGGGGGCGACTTGTCCCACCCCGAGCCGGCCGCCCAGTCGCGGACGTACTGCTTGTCGAAGCTCGGCTGCCCGCGGCCCGGCTCGTAGCCGTCGACCGGCCAGAAGCGCGACGAGTCCGGTGTCAGCACCTCGTCGCCGACCGTGAGGACGCCGGCCTCGTCGAGGCCGAACTCGAACTTCGTGTCGGCCAGGATGACGCCGCGCTCGCGCGCGTGGTCACGGGCGAACGCGTAGAGCGCGAGCGACGCGTCGCGGACCTTCTCGGCCAGCGCGCGGTCCCCGATCAGGGAGACGGCGCCCTCGAAGTCGATCGCCTCGTCGTGGCCCACGTCGGCCTTCGTCGAGGGCGTGAAGAGCGGCTCGGGCAGCTCCTGCGACTCCTGGAGCCCGGACGGCAGCGCGATGCCCGACACCGAGCCGGTGGCGAGGTAGTCCTTCCAGCCGGAGCCGGTGATGTAGCCGCGGACGACGCACTCGACGGGCAGCATCTTCAGCTTGCGCACGGCGAGGCCGCGGCCGCGTGCCTCGGCGGGAACGCCGTCGGTCGCGGAGACGAGGTGGTTGGCGACGATGTGCTCGGTGGCGCCGAACCAGAAGACCGACAGCCCGGTCAGGACCTTGCCCTTGTCGGGGATCGGCGTCGGATGGACGACGTCGTACGTCGAGATCCGGTCGGAGGCCACCATGAGCAGCTCGTCGCCCAGGTCGTAGAGCTCCCGGACCTTGCCCGAGGAGAGCAGGGGGAGGTCGGCGAGGGCGGTCACACGCCGGAGGCTAGCAACGGTTTCGGACCCTCAGACGGGCGGGATGACGCCCAGCCGCGCGACGATCTCGGCGGCGTGCCGGGTGTACGCGGTGAGGTCGAACACGGTGTCGAGATCGAGGGGGTGGGTGGGGATCGAGTCCATTCGTCGCTCGAGCAGGTCGCGCAGCGCGATCCCCTCGTCCCACGCGCGCTGCGCCTCCTCCTGGACGATGCGGTACGCCTCGTCGCGCTCCATGCCCGACGCGACGAGCGCGAGCAGGACCCGCTGGGAGAACAGCGCGCCGTGCGTGAGGTCGAGGTTGCGCCGCATCCGGGCCGCATCGATGACGAGCCCGCGCACGAGCCGCAGCGCCCGGTGCTGCAGGTAGTCGAGCAGGATCGTGGAGTCCGGCAGGATCACCCGCTCGGCGCCGGAGTGCGAGATGTCGCGCTCGTGCCACAGGGCCACGTTCTCGACCCCCGCCTGCGCGTTGCCGCGCAGGACGCGGGCGAGCCCGGTGATGCGCTCGCTCGTGATCGGGTTGCGCTTGTGGGGCATCGCGCTCGAGCCCTTCTGGGCGCCGGTGCGGAACGGCTCGCTCGCCTCGAGCACCTCGGTGCGCTGCAGGTGGCGGATCTCGGTGGCGAGGCGCTCGAGTCCGGCGCCCGCGAGGGAGATCGCCTGGAGCACCTCGGCGTGCCGGTCACGGGGGACGACCTGGGTCGACACGGTCTCCGCCGCGAGACCGAGGCGCGCGAGCACCGCCGCCTCGAACGCGGGCGGGTGCGACGCGTAGGTCCCCACCGCCCCGGAGAGCGCCCCCACGGCCGCCTGGCCGAACGCGAGCTGCAGGCGCAGCGCGTTGCGGTGGGCCTCCATCGCGAAGCCGGCGAGCTTGATCCCGAACGTCGTCGGCTCCGCGTGCACGCCGTGCGTGCGCCCGACGCACACGGTGTCGACGTGCTCGCGGGCGCGCTCGGCGAGCGCCCAGGCCAGCTCGCGTGCGCCGGCGACGACGATCTCGCCCGCGGCCTGCAGCTGCAGGCCCAGCGCGGTGTCGAGGACGTCGGAGCTCGTCAGCCCGAAGTGGATCCAGCGCCCGGCCGGCCCGGCGCTCGCGGACAGGACGTCGACGAACGCCGCGACGTCGTGGTCGGTGATCTCCTCGCGCCGCTGGACCGCCTCGACCGTGAACGTCGCCGCGCGGATCGCATCGAGGTCGGAGGGCGTCGGACCGTCCATCTCCTCGCAGGCGGCGACCTCGACGCGCCGCCACGCCTCCATCCGGGCCTCGTCGGTCCAGATCGCGCCGAGCTCCGGGCGCGTGTAGCGATCAATCACGGCAGCAGCCCCCGCATGCGGACGAGGCCCCAGGCCGCGACCGACGGCGCGTCGCGCAGCTCGCCGGACAGGATCATCGCCTCGAGCTCGTCGATGCCGACCGTGCGCGACTCCATCGTCTGCTCGGACGCCTCGCGATGCGTCTCGCCGGCGGTGAGGCCGGTCGCGAGGAACGCGTCGAAGCCCTGCTGGGAGAAGCCGTAGGCGTGCCACATGCGGCCGAGGTGCTGCAGCCGATCCGCGCGCAGCCCGGTCTCCTCCTCCAGCTCGCGGGCGGCGATCTCCGACGGCCGCTCGGGCACGAAGCCCTCGACGCCGCCCTGCGGGAACTCCCACTCGAACGAGGCCACCGGGTAGCGGTACTGGCCGACGAGGTGCAGACGCTCGCCGTCCCAGGGCACGACGAGCGCGAAGTCCGGCTTCTCGACGACCCCGTAGATGCCGCGGGTGCCGTCGGGCTGCTCGATCGCGTCCTCGCGGAGCCGCAGGTACGGGCTCTCGTAGACGCGGCGGCTGGAGAGCTGGCGGATCACGCTCCGCGGCTCACGCTTCCAGGATGCGCACGGCCAGGTGCGCGGCGTTGCGCGCGTTGTCCAGCCCCACGCAGCCGACCGGCACGCCGGGCGGCATCTGCGTGATGGAGAGCAGCGCGTCCAGCCCGCCGAGCGCGGACATCCGGCTCGTGAGCGGGACGCCGATCACAGGCAGGTCGGTGTGCGCGGCGGCGGTCCCCGGCAGCGCGGCGGAGAGGCCGGCGCCGGCGATGATCACGCGCAGGCCGCGCATCCGGGCGTTCTTGCAGTAGTCCGCGACGACGTCGGGCTCGCGGTGCGCGGACATGACGCGCACCTCGAAGGTCACCTCCGCCTCCTCGAGGACCTTCTCCGCGGCCTCCATCGCAGCGGCGTCGGACTTCGATCCCATGATGATGCCGACGCGAGGTGCGTCGACCGGGATCTGCTCCATCTCCGGCGCGGTCTCAGCCACGGTCTCGGGCGCGTCGCCCGTGCTCATCTGCTCGCTCATGTCCGTCCCACGGCCCGCAGCGCGATGTCTCGGCGCAGCTGACGGCCCTCGAAGGTGATCAGATCCGCGGCAGCATAGGCCGCGTCCCGGGCCGCCCCGATGTCGGGACCCAGTGCCGTCACGTTGAGTACCCGCCCACCGGCCGTCACGATCGCGCCGTCGTCGCGACGCGCCGTCCCCGCGTGGGTGAGCTCGACGCCGTCGCCCACGTCGTCGAGCCCGGAGATGACGTCGCCGCTCGACGAGGAGGCCGGATAGCCGCCGCTCGCCAGGACGACGGTGACCGCGGCGTCGTCGGTGAAGTCGAGCGTCGCCCCCTCCAGCCCGCCCGGGCTCGCGGCGAGGCGCAGGAGCTCGAGCAGGTCGCTGCGCAGGCGCGGGAGGACCGCCTGCGTCTCCGGATCGCCGAAGCGCGCGTTGTACTCGATGACGCGCGGCCCGTCGGGCGTGAGCATGAGCCCGGCGTACAGGACGCCGTGGAACGGCGTCCCCCGCCGGCGCAGCTCGTCGACGAGCGGCTGGTGCACGACGGCCGACAGCTCGTGGGCGTCGCCCGCGCCGGGGACGGGCGAGTAGGAGCCCATGCCGCCGGTGTTCGGGCCGACGTCGCCGTCGCCGATGCGCTTGAAGTCCTGGGCGGGCGCCATCGGGATGGCCCGCTCGCCGTCGCAGAGCGCGAGCAGCGACAGCTCCTCGCCGGTGAGGTGCTCCTCGACGAAGACCTGCCCGTCGCCGAAGCTGCGGTGCACGAGGAAGTCCTCGAGCGCGCGGCGGGCGGCGTCCTCGTCCTCGGCGATGACGACGCCCTTGCCGGCGGCCAGCCCGTCGTACTTCAGGACCGCCGGGTAGCTCCCGCCGATCGCCTCCAGGCCCTCCTCCACGGTCGACGCCATGGCGAACGCGCCCGTCGGCACGCCGGCGGCTGCCATGAGCTCCTTCGCGTGGACCTTCGATCCCTCGACGCGCGCGGCGGCGGCGGTCGGCCCGAACGCCGCGATTCCCGCGTCGGCGAGCGCGTCGACGAGGCCTGCCACCAGCGGCGCCTCGGGACCGACCACCACGAGGTCGACCGCGTGCTCGCGGGCCGCCGCGACGAGCGCGGGCACGTCGGTCACCGGGATCGGCAGCAGCGTGGCGTCGCGCTCGATGCCCGGGTTCCCGGGGGCGCAGAGGATCTCCGGGGTCTGCGGCGAGCGCCCGAGCGAGCGCACGATGGCGTGCTCCCGCCCGCCGCCGCCGACCACGAGGACCCTCACAGCGTGGCGATGAAGTCGTCGATCGGGATCGCGACCATCGTCTCCCACTTGCCGGTCCCGCGGGAGCCGAGCTCGAGCGAGACGCGGGCCATGGTCTTCTCGTCGGGCGCCTCCACGACGTTGACGAAGTCGTAGTGGCCGAGCGTCGCCCATTGGGCCTTGACGGTCGCCCCGAGCTGCTCGAGCTCCTTGTTGACCTCGCGGATCCGGGTGGGGTTGTTCCTGACCGTCTGGACGCCCTCGGGCGTCAGCGTCGAGAGCATGATGAAGGTGGGCATGCGGCCTCCGATGTCGGCGGACTCGACGGATCTTCTACTGGAAGTCGGGCGACCTCTGCCTTCCGGTGCGCTACGGTCGCCGCCCAGATGCGCGAGAGAATCACGTTCTGGGTGGGCCCTGCCGCTGCCGCGGCGCTCGTGTGCGCCGCCATCGCCCCCGCCACCTCCGGGGCCGCCGCCGTGGAGCTCAACCGCGCCTGCTACCTCGAGGGCTCGCGCGTCGGGCTGTCGGCGGCCGGGTTCGCGCCCGGGAGCAAGGTCGAGGTCCGCCGCGGCGGCACGCTCATCGGATCGACGACGGCCGACACCGTCGGCGGCGTGGAGGCGCGCTTCGACGCGCCGAAGCTCCCTGCGGGCCGGCGCGAGGCCAGCTCCGTCATCGAGCTGAGCGACGGCACCACCCGCGCATCGACGCGCCTGCCCATCACCCGCTTCCACGCGAGCTTCTCGCCGGCCACGGGCGATCCGGCCACGATGCTCGTGCGCTTCTCCGTCGACGGCTTCGGTCTGCTCGACGCCCAGCCGGACGTGTACGTCCACTACGTCGGGCCCGGCGGCAAGGTGCGCCAGACCGTCGACCTGGGCATGGCACGCGGCGTCTGCGGCCACCTGGCCCCGACGAGCCCGCGCCGCCTGTTCCCGTTCCGCGCGCGGGCCGGGACGTGGACCCTGCAGTTCGACACGCGCAAGCGCTACAAGAAGGGCCGCATCGACCGGCCCGGCTTCCTCTTCTTCACGCGGCGCGTGAAGATCGTCGCCGGCTGAGCGGCTAGGCGGCGACCGGCTCGAGCGTGAAGCGGCCGACGAGCTGCTCGAGCTCCTCGGCGGTGCGCGACAGCTCCTGGGCCGACGCCGCGATCTCCTGCGTCGAGGCCGACGTCTCCTGCGTGGAGGCCGAGACCTCCTCGGTCGACGCCGAGGACTGCTGCGCGACGGCGGAGACCTCGAGCATGTCGTCCTGCATCTGCTGGGAGCTGACGGCGATCTGCTCGACGGCGGCCGCGATCTGCTCGACGCGGGCGTTCATGTCCTCGACCGCCTCGCCGATGGACGCGAAGGACGCACGGGCCTGCAGCACCGTCGTGACGCCGTCCTCGGTGCGCTCGGCACCGCGCTCGACGACCGACACTGCCTGCGCCGTCTCGTGCTGGATCTCGCCGATGAGGACGGCGATGCTGGCGGCAGCCTGCTGGGAGCCCTCGGCGAGCTTGCGGACCTCGTCGGCGACGACCGCGAAGCCGCGGCCCTGGTCGCCGGCGCGCGCCGCCTCGATCGCGGCGTTGAGCGCGAGGAGGTTGGTCTGCTCGGCGATGCCGGTGATGGTGTCGACGATGCCGCCGATGCGCTGGGACTTCTCGCCGAGGCCCCGGATCGCGGCGGACGCCTGATCGGACGCCTCGCGGACGGCGGCCATCGCGTCGGTCGCCCGGACGACGACCTCGGTGCCCTCCGTGGCCGCGGCGCGGGCGCCGGCGGCGACGGTGGCGGCCTCGCCTGCGCTCTCGGCCGACGCGATCGTGGCGGTCGTGACCTGCTCGGCGACCGTGCGGGCGCTCTCGAGCGCCTCGACCTGGCGCTGGGCGCCGTCGGCGATGTCCCCGACCGCATGGGCGATCTCGCCCACGGCGCGGCCGGTGTCCTCCGACGTGGCGGCCATCTGCTGCGAGGCGGCGCTGAGCGTCTGCGCGCTGTGCGTGACGGTGGCGATCATCCCGCCGAGGCCCGCGCGGGTCTCGTTGTAGGCCTCGATGGTGCGGACGAGGTCCTCGCGGATCACGTTGACCGTGCGGGCCACGTCGCCGAGCTCGTCGCCGGCGATGCGGTCGATCGGCGTCGTGACGGGCACGACCTGGGTGGTGAGGTCGCCGTGCGCGAGGTCGCCGAGCCCGTCGCGCAGACCGGCGACGCAGTTCGCGCCGAGCGACCGGAGCCGGTCGAGCACGTCCTCGACGCTGCGCTGGATGCCGCGGGAGATCAGGAAGGCGATGCCGAGGCCCAGGACCGCGGCGAGCGCGATGGAGCCCAGCAGGAAGAGGCTGGAGGACGCGTAGGCGTCCTGCATGTCACGGCTGCGGGCGCGGGCGTTGCCCTCGGCGGCGGTGCCGAGCAGGCTGGCGCGGCGCAGCGCGGAGGTGACGGCGGACTGCTGCTCCCCGTTGAACAGGGCGGTCGCGCGCTCGGGGTCCGACCGGGAGAGCCGGCGGGCCCGCAGGAGGAGCGCGTCCTGGCGCTTCCACGCGGTCTCGAACGCGCGCAGCTGCGAGGTGGCGGCGAAGCCGTCGAGGCCATCGAGGCGGGCGATGCCGTCGCGGATCGACGTCCGCGACTCGTCGACGACCTGGTCGGCGCGGGCCTGGGAGGCCTCGGTGCGCGACGCGAGCGCGACGTGGATCGCGAGCTGCTGCTCGCTCAGCGTGCGCTCGAGGTCGGCGGCCCACCGCGAGCCCTCGAGGTCGGTCGTGTAGAGGGCCTTGCCGTTGTCGGCGACGTGGCGGAGCTGGGCTTCGCCGATGACGCCCACGACGAGCATGAGCGTGATGAGGAGGCCGGCGCTCCCGAGGAGCTTGGCGCGGATGGAGAGGCGACGGGGCACGTGTGCCCCGGTGGTCGGCCGCTAGCGCTTGCGCTTGAGCAGCCCGAAGACCCCGCGGATGACCTCGCGCTGGATCTGCCGCCCGGTGGTGCTGTTGAGGAAGTCGCCGATGCCGCCGGCCGATGCCGGAGCGGGCGCCCGGCGCGGCGCCTTGGGCACCTTCGGCACGGGGATGTGCTTCATCTCCTTCTCGGCCTGCTTGGCGCGCTCGGCCGCCTCGGCCTCGGCGGCGGCCTCGTCGACGCGCTTGGCGAGCAGCTCCCGCGCGCTCTCGTTGTCGACGCGGGTCCCGTACTTCGCGAACAGCGGAGATGCCTTCGCGGCACCCTCGACGTCGTCGGCCGGGCCCATCCGCGACACGGGCCCCGGCAGGCGCGCGTGCACGACCGGCGTCGGGACGCCCTTCTCGTTGAGCAGCGTCACCGCCGCCTCGCCGGTGCCGGTCGAGGTCAGCAGCTCCTCCACGTCGTACAGGTCGGAGACCGGGTAGGTCTTCACGGCCGCGGAGAGCGCCTTCTGGTCGTCGGGCGTGAACGCGCGCAGCGCGTGCTGCACGCGGCTGCCGAGCTGCGCCAGGACGCTCGACGGCACGTCCTTCGGCGACTGCGTCACGAAGTAGATGCCGACGCCCTTCGAGCGGATGAGCCGCACGGTCTGCTCGACGGACTCCAGGAACGCCTTCGACGCGTCGGTGAACAGCAGGTGCGCCTCGTCGAAGAAGAAGACGAGCTTGGGCTTGTCGACCTCGCCGGCCTCCGGCAGCGTCTCGAACAGCTCGGCGACGAGCCACATGAGCACGGTCGACCAGAGCGCCGGCTTGTCCTGCACCGCCGGGAGCTCCATGCAGGAGATGACGCCCCTGCCGTCCGGCCCGGTGCGCATGAGGTCGGCGATGTCGAACATCGGCTCGCCGAAGAACTCGGTCCCGCCGCCGGTCTCGACCGTCACGAGGTTGCGCAGCAGCACGCCGACCGTCGCCTTCGACACGCCGCCGATGCCCTCGAGCTCGGCCTTGCCCTCGTCGGAGGTCAGGAACGCCAGCAGCGCGCGCAGGTCGGAGAGGTCGAGCAGCGGCAGCGACTTGGAGTCCGCGTAGTGGAAGACGAGGTTCAGGCTCGACTCCTGGGTCTCGTTCGCGCCGAGCACCTTCGCCATGAGGCGGGGCCCGAAGTCCGAGACCGTGGCGCGGATCGGGATGCCGGGGCCGATGCCGCCGATCGAGAGGTACTCGGTCGGGAAGCCCGGTCGGCGCGTACGGGATGCCCAGCTCGGCGTCGCGCTTGGCGCCCGGGCCCTCGGGATCGCCGGGGGCGGCGACGCCGGACACGTCGCCCTTCACGTCGGCGACGAAGACGGGCACGCCCTGCGCCGAGAGCTGCTCGGCGATGAGCTGCAGCGTCTTCGTCTTGCCCGTGCCGGTCGCCCCTGCGATGAGCCCGTGGCGGGTCATCATCCGCAGGGCGACCTGCACCTTGGCCTCGGGGAACATGGTCCCCTCGTGGACCCCGCGCCCGAGGTCCACCGAGGGTCCGTCCACCGCGTAGGCGGCCGCGATCGTCTCCGCGAAGTCGGTCACGGCCGCGATCCTACGCTGCGGCGACCGGGACCTCCGCGCTGCGCGTCAGCACCAGCTCGCCGTCCGCTGCGTCGACCGAGACGCGGTCGCCCTCGCGGTACTCGCCCTCGAGGAGCGCGAGCGCCAGACGGTCCACGAGCCGCTTCTGGAGCACCCGCTTGAGCGGGCGCGCCCCGTACGTCGGGTCGTAGCCCAGCTCGCCGAGGAGGTCCAGCGCCGCCGGCGTGAGCTCCAGCTCGATCCCGCGCTCGCGCACGCGCCCGGCCACCCGCTGCACCTGCAGCCCGACGATCTCGCGGAGGTCGTCGCGCGAGAGCACGTCGAACTCGACGATGTCGTCCAGCCGGTTGATGAACTCCGGCTTGAAGTGGGCCTCGGCGCCGTGCCGGCCGCCCGGGATGTTGGAGGTCATGATCAGGACGACGTTCTTGAAGTCCACCGTCCGGCCCTGGCCGTCGGTGAGCCGCCCGTCGTCCATGACCTGCAGGAGGACGTTGAAGACGTCGGGGTGGGCCTTCTCGATCTCGTCGAGGAGCACGACGGAGTACGGGCGCCTGCGCACGGCCTCGGTCAGCTGCCCGCCCTCGTCGTAGCCGACGTAGCCGGGGGGCGCGCCGACGAGGCGCGACACGGCGTGCTTCTCCATGTACTCGCTCATGTCGATGCGGACCATCGCGTCCTGCGCGTCGAACATGAACTCGGCCAGCGCGCGGGCCAGCTCGGTCTTGCCGACGCCGGTCGGGCCGAGGAACAGGAACGTGCCGATCGGCCGGTCCGGGTCGCTCAGGCCGGCGCGCGAGCGCCGCAGGGCGTTGGACACCGCCTCGACGGCGGCCTCCTGGCCCACGACGCGCCCGTGCAGGCGCTCCTCCATGTGGACGAGCTTGGAGACCTCGCCCTCCATGAGCCGCGACACCGGGATGCCGGTCCAGCGACCGACGACCTCGGCGATGTCCTCGGACGTGACCTCCTCCTGGAGGAAGCCGGCGTCGCCGTCGGAGCGCTCCTCGGCCGCGGCGAGACGCCGCTCGAGGTCGGGGATCTCGCCGTAGCGCAGCTCGGCCGCGCGCTGCAGGTCCGCGTCGCGCTCGGCGCGCTCGGCCTCGCGGTGCGCCTGCTCGAGGCGCTCCTTGACCTGCTGGACGCCGACGATGGCGTCCTTCTCGGCCTGCCACTGCGCCTTCATGCCGTTGGCGGCCTCGCGCAGCTCGGCGAGCTCGCGGTCCAGCGCCTCGCGGCGCTCGGCGGACGCGTCGTCGCGCTCGTTCTCGAGCGACGTGCGCTCGATCTCCAGCTGCA
The DNA here is from genome assembly GCA_963757125.1 of uncultured Solirubrobacterales bacterium. GTDB lineage: Bacteria > Actinomycetota > Thermoleophilia > Solirubrobacterales > Solirubrobacteraceae > CAVVSD01. The sequence goes on from CAVWQP010000004.1 coordinate 786,478, forward strand.
TGACGCGGCGCTCGACCTCGTCGATCTCCTCGGGGAGCGAGTCGATCTCGATGCGCAGGCGCGCTCCGGCCTCGTCGACGAGGTCGATGGCCTTGTCGGGCAGGAAGCGGTCGGCGATGTAGCGGTCCGACAGCGTCGCGGCGGCGATGAGCGCGGAGTCCTGGATGCGGACGCCGTGGTGCACCTCGTAGCGCTCCTTGAGGCCGCGCAGGATCGCGATCGTGTCCTCGACGGAGGGCTCGCCGACGTAGATGGGCTGGAAGCGGCGCTCGAGCGCGGCGTCCTTCTCGACGTGCTTGCGGTACTCGTCGAGGGTCGTCGCGCCGACCGCGCGCAGCTCGCCGCGGGCGAGCATCGGCTTGAGCAGATTGGCGGCGTCGACGGCGCCCTCCGCGGCGCCCGCGCCGACGATGGTGTGCAGCTCGTCCATGAAGAGGACGACCTGACCCTCCGCGTCCTTGATGTCCTGGAGGACCGCCTTCAGGCGCTCCTCGAACTCGCCGCGGTACTTCGACCCGGCGAGCAGGGCGCCGATGTCGAGCGCGACGACCCTGCGGTCGCGCAGCGACTCGGGCACGTCGCCGGAGACGATGCGCTGGGCGAGCCCCTCGACGATGGCGGTCTTGCCGACGCCGGGGTCGCCGATGAGGACGGGGTTGTTCTTGCGGCGGCGGGAGAGGACCTGGACGACGCGGCGGACCTCGTCGTCACGGCCGATCACCGGGTCGAGCTTGCCCTGCGCAGCCTCCTCGGTGAGGTCGCGGCCGAAGCGCTCGAGCGCGTTGATCTTCTCCTCGGGGCTCTGGTCGGTCACGCGGTGGCTGCCGCGGACCTCGGCGAGCGCCTGCAGCAGCGCGTCCTTCGACGCGCCGGCGGCGCGCAGCGCCTCGCCGGCCTTCGAGTTGTGCCCGGCGAGCGAGAGCAGGAGGTGCTCGGTGGACACGTACTCGTCCTTGAGCTCGCGCATCTCGTGCTCGGACGCGCGCAGGACCTGCATGAGCTCCGGCGCGGTCGTGGGCTCGGCGGCGCTGCCGAGCGTCGGGAGCGCGTCGAGCGCCGCGCGCACCTGGCCGCGCAGGCCCTCGACGGCGACGCCCAGCTTGCGCAGCACGCCCGGGACGACGGAGTCGCCCTGATCGAGCAGCACGGCGAGCAGATGCTCCGGCTGCACCTGGGAATGTCGAGCGGTGGCCGCGAGGTCGATGGCCGACCGGAGGGCCTCCTGGGACTTGATCGTGAATCGGTCTGCCTGCATCAGTTCCTGGTCGTTCGGAAGAAGGAGTGATCTCAGTGTAGGCGACTGAGATTTCCTGTCAACCGGAGAGGCGTCACACAAGCGTGTTCCTGGCGCGAGTCAGGGGTAACCAGCGTCTATGCGCCTAGGTCCCTTCCTCTTGCTCACGGCGGTCTTCTTCGCCATCGTCGCGGCCGTCGCGGCGATCGCGGGAGGAATCTCGTGGGCCATCCCGGTCGCGCTGGTCGCGATCATCGTGGCGATCTACGCCCTCGCCAATCGAGCGCTCGGCGAGCGCGAGATGGCGAGTCACGGCGACGACGAGCAGGACGCACTGCGCGACGGTCGCGAAGGCGGGCTGCCCAAGGCGCACGTCATCGGCGACGACGAAACCGCGCTGGGCGACACCCCCGAGGTGCACGCCGAGATCAGCCCGCACGACTTCCCCAAGGGCGCACCCGAGCGCCAGGCCGCTGAGCAGATGGCCGAGGAGGAGGCCGGCGAGGGCACCCGCGGGTCACGTGGATCCGAGCGAGCGCGAGGATCGCGTCCGGCATCCGTCGCGCACCCGCGACGGATGATAGCCTGCGCGCGTGGCCGTCCGCGCGCTCGTCTTCGACATCTTCGGCACGCTCGTCGACTGGCGCTCGAGCATGGCCCGGGCGTTCGCCGCCGCGGGGGTCGACGGGGACCCCACCGAGCTGGCCGACGACTGGCGCGCGCGCTACGCGCCGGCGCTCGACGGCGTCCAACAGCGGCGAGCGCCCGGCCGCGACGCTCGAGGAGCTGCACGCGGCGACGCTCGACGAGCTGTTGCGGCGCGCGGGACGACGCGTGGACGATGGGACCCGGACGCGCCGCTCGTGCGCGTGCTGGCACGAGCTGGACCCGTGGCCGGACGTCCGCGAGGGCCTCGAGCTCCTGCGGCGCGACCACGTCACCGCGACGCTGTCCAACGGGCACGTCGCGTTGCTCGTCGACCTCGCCCGCCACGGCGACCTGCGCTTCGACGCAATCCTGTCGGCGGAGCTCGTCGGGCGCGTACAAGCCCGCGCCCGAGGCCTATCTCACGGCCGCGCGGCTGCTGGACGTCGCCCCCGGCCGAGCTCATGCTCGTCGCCTGCCATCCCTGGGACCTCGCGGGCGCCCGCGGCGCCGGATTGCAGACGGCGTTCGTCGACCGGCCGCTCGAGCACGGCGAGGGATCGCCCGCCCGCAGCGATCCCGAGGCCGACGTGTCCGTGGCGAGCCTGCCCGAGCTCGCCGAGCGCCTATAGCGCCGCGAGCGCGGCGTAGAGCTCCTGCGCTGCGCGCTCCCCGCGCTCCAGCGAGGTGAGCCGGAAGGACTCGTCGGGCGAGTGGATGCGGTCGTCGGACAGCGCGAACCCGCTGACGATCGTCGGGATCCCGCGGTGGCCGAGCTCCGCCACCGCCGGGATCGAGCCGCCGCTGCGCGTCAGGACCGGGGCGACGCCGACCGCCCGCTCGAGCGCCTGCGTCGCGAGCGCGACGCTGGGGTGCGCGGCATCGAACAGCGCCGGCGCGGCGCGGACCGTCTCGATCGTGACCTCGGCGTACGGCGGCGCCGCGGCGCGCAGCAGCCCCGTGAGCACCTCGGCCATGTGGTCGGGATCCTGCCGCGCGGCGAGGCGCAGCGAGAGCGTCGCGTGCGCCGTCGCCGGCACGAGCGTGCGCGGCTCGCCGCCGCGGATCTCGTTGACGTCGAGCGACGCGTCGGCGCCCGTCCGCACGTAGAAGTCCGCCGGGTCGCCGACGGGGTTCGCGCCGACACCGGCCAGCTCGGCGGCGCCCGGGGGCAGGCGCTCCCAGGACGCGAGCTCGGCCGGATCGGGCGGGCACGATGCCCTCGCGCAGCTCCTCGCGCACGCGCCCGTCGGCCCCCGGCACGACCTGGGCGAGCATCGCGTGGAGGACGTGCAGCGCGTTGGCGACGGTCCCGCCGTAGACGCCGGAGTGCAGGTCGCGCGGTGCGACGCGCACGTCGACGCTCGTCATGACGATCCCGCGCAGCCCGAGCGTCACCGCCGGGGTGTCGGCGTCGGCCATGTCGGAGTCGAAGACGATCGCGCAGTCCGCGCGGCGCTCGTCGGCGCGGATCCACTGCGCGACGGCGTGGCTGGCCGCCTCCTCCTCGCCCTCCACGAGGACGCGGACGTTGACCGGCAGCGCGCCGTCGCGCGCGAGCGCGCAGGCGACGTGCAGGAGCGGGAGGAAGTTGCCCTTGTCGTCGGAGGCGCCGCGCGCGTAGAGGCGCCCGTCGCGGATCTCCGGCACGAACGGGTCCGAGCTCCACAGGGACAGGTCGCCGGGGCCCTGGACGTCGTAGTGCCCGTAGATGAGGACGGTCGGCGCGCCCGGCGTCGACGCGGCCAGGTCGCCCACGACGAGCGGGTTGCCGCCGTCGATGGTGACGAGCTCGGCGGTGCCGCCGGCGCCGCGGACGCGGGTCGCCGCCCACTCCGCCGCCTTCTGCAGGTCCGCGGGATCGCCGCCGCCGGTGGAGATCGAGGGGATGCGCAGCCAGTCGAGGAGGTCGTCGAGGAGCTCGGTCATCTGAGGGCCTCCAAAGCATCGGAGAGTTCGTCGGACACGTCGATGCCGCGCACGCGGATCGCCTCCATCGACGCGAGGGCGCGGTCGTTGGGCGCGCGCACCGGCACGGCGGGGTCGGCGGGGCGCGCGCCGCGGACGCGCTCCAGCAGCTCGGTCAGGCGCGCGGCGATGTCGTCCGGGTCGCCGAAGAGCGACGGCTCGAACGCCATGAGGAACACGCCGGAGTCGTCGGGCTGCGACGGAACCGGCGGGCTGCCGGCGAGAACGCCGAACGCCTGGATGGCGAGTGCGAGCGCCGAGCCGCGGTGCTCGCCGAAGGCCTTGACCGCGCCGCCGATCGCGGCGGCGGCGTCGGTCGTGGCGTTGCCCTCGCCGTCGAACGCGAGGCCCTCGGGCAGCGGGCGCCCCTCGAGGCGGTGGAAGCGCAGGTCGGCGTCGATGAGCGTCGCCGCGCTGATGTCGACGACGAGCGGCGCGCCCGTGGTCGGCATCGCCACGCTCAGCGGGTTCGTGCCGAAGAGCGCCTCCGACGAGCCGTGGGGCGCGACGACCGCGGTGAAGTTGTTGACCATGAACGCCACCCAGCCCTGCTCGGCCAGGCGCTCCACGTAGTACGCGTTGCGGCCGGTCAGGCCCGAGCCGTTCGCGGTGACCATGCCGACGCCGGTCGCCCGCACCTTCGCCTCGACGACCTCGACCATCCGCAGCGCGGTGACGTAGCCGAGGGCGCGACCGGCCTCGAGGTGCGCGGAGAACGGGCCGTCGCGCTCGACGCGGATCGGCTCGCGGTCGACCCGCCGGACGTACTCGGCCATGCGGGGCAGCCGCGCGAGGCCGATCTGCGGATAGCCGGTCAGCTCGGTCCAGACGACGATGTCCGCGACCGCCGCGGCCTCCTCGGCCGTCAGGCCTGCGCGCTCGAGGATCCCGGCCGCGAGCTCGTGCGCCTCGTCGACGCTGATGTGACGCCCCGCCATGCGCGGGGCAATCTAGTCGCCTAGTCCGTGGCAGGCGTGGTGACGGACGGGGGCTTGAGCGCGTCCGCGAACTGCTTGTACGGGATGAGCTCCGCGCGGACCTCGCGGCGGACCGCCTCGAGGCGCGTGATGTCCGCCTCCAACTGCGTCCGCCGGCGCTCGAGCGCGTCGACCTTGCGCTGGGTGCGCGCGAGCTGTTCCTCCAGCGCGAGCACCCGCTCGACGCCCGCGAGGTTCAGCCCGAGCTCGACCGTCATCTGCTGGATGCGGCGCAGGCGCTCGACGTCCTGATGGCTGAACAGCCGCGTCCCCTTCGGCGAGCGCTTGGGCTCGATGAGCCCGCGCTGCTCGTACATCCGCAGGGTCTGGGGGTGCATGTCGGCCAGCTCGGCCGCCACGGAGATCATGAAGACCCCGCGGTCGGACGCGACCTCGACGCGCGTGGTGGTGCGGGTGCGACGGGTGGCCATGTCACGCACCTCCCTTCGCGTTCGCGAAGAGGCTCGACCGCGGGTTGCCGTTCATGACCTTCGAGAGCTCCCGCACCGCCTCCTGCTGCTCGCTCGACAGCGACGCAGGGACGTCGATGACGAAGCGGTAGTGGATGTCGCCGCGGTCCTTGCCGCCGAGCTTCGGCGGGCCCTCGCCGCGGATGCGCTGCACGGTGCCGTGCTTCGTGCCGCCGGGGACGCGCAGGGTCTTGCGCCCGTTGAGGGTCGGGACCTCGATCTCGGCGCCCTGCAGGGCCTCCGGGACCGTGAGCGGCACCTCGACCTCGACGTTGTCGCCCTTGCGGGAGAAGATCGGCGAGCTCTCGACGTGCACGACCACGAACAGGTCGCCGGGCGGGCCGCCGTTCGTGCCGGGCTCGCCCTTGCCGGCGAGCCGGACCTTGCTGCCCTCCTTCACGCCCGCGGGGATGTTCGCCCGGTAGCGCTTGGTGGTGCGCAGCCGGCCCTCGCCGTGGCAGGTGGGGCAGGGGTCCTCGATGATCGTGCCGGAGCCGTGGCAGCGCTGGCAGGGCTGGGAGATGGAGAACAGCCCCTGGCCCTGCGACTCGACGCCGCGGCCCTGACAGCGCGGGCACACCTTCGGGCTCGTGCCCGGCTTGGCGCCCGTGCCGTTGCACGTGCCGCAGCGCTCGGTCGTCGGGACGACGATCGGCACCTGGGAGCCCTCGATCGACTGGGCGAACGAGATCTGCGTCTCGACCTCGAGGTCGCGGCCGGCCTCGGGCCGGGGGCCGCGCCCGCGACCCCGGCTGCCACCACCGCCGCCGCCGGCCGCCCCGCCGCGCTCGCGGCCGAACAGGTCGGACAGGATGTCGCCGAAGCCGCTCGTGTCGAAGCCGCCGAAGCCGCCGCCCTGACCGCCGCCGGACGGGCCGAAGCCGCCGCGGTCGTAGGCCTTGCGCTTGTCGGGATCGCTCAGCAGGTCGTAGGCCTGCTGGACCTCCTTGAAGCGCTCCTCGGCCTTCTTGTCGTCCGGGTTGCGGTCGGGGTGGTACTGACGGACCAGCTTGCGGTGGGCCTTCTTGATCTCGTCGGCCGACGCCGTGCGCTGGACTCCGAGCACCTGATAGGGATCACGCTGCTGGGCCACTTGCGTCCTTCTAGATGGTCGATCCGGCGGCCGTCGCAGCCGGATGTGCGTGTCCCGGGGATGCCGGGCGACGCACGCTGAATCGGGACAGTGCCCCAGGCACGGACCGGTTCAGTGGGTGGCGATCCGGCGCGCCGGGGCGCGTGCAGGCGGTGTGAGGGTCGTCGGATCGACCATCGCCGCTACGACGACCCTCGCGGGCCGAAGGATGGTGTCGTTGAGCCGGTAGCCCGGCTGGTAGACCTCGATGACGGTGCCGGAGGCGGCGCCCTCCACCGGGTGCTGGGCCATCGCCTCGTGCTGGTTGGGGTCGAAGAGCTCGCCCTTGGGGACGTAGCCCTCGATGCCCAGGCGCGCGAGCGCGGCGGTCAGCTCCGCGTGGACGAGCCGGAAGCCCTCGGTGAGGCTGTCCTGGCCGGCCGGTGCGGCTGCGATCGCGCGATCGAGGTTGTCGAGCGCGGGCAGCAGCTCCTTGGCCAGGCGCGTCACGCCACGGCCCTCGGCCAGCCCGACCTCGCGGGACATCCGCTTGCGGTAGTTCTCGAAGTCGGCCTGGGTCCGCTGGGCGATGGCGAGGTACTCGTCGCGCTGCGCAGCCTTCGCGCGCAGCTCGTCGAGATCGGCCTCGACGGCCGCGGCCTCCTCGTTGGGGGCCACGGCCTCCTCCGCCCCGTGGACCCCGTCCACGGCCGCCGCGTCCGCGGCGGCCGCCTCCGGGGCCTGATGGTGGGGGTGGTTCATGGCCTAGCGGCCCTCGTCCACGACCTCGGCGTCCACGACGTCCTCCTCGGCAGCGCCGTCGGAGGACGCGCCGTTGCCGTCCGTGCCGTTCTCGGACTGCTGCTGCTGGGCCGCGCGCTCGTACATCGCGCTCGACACGGCGTGGAACGCCTCCTGCAGCTCGGTCGTCTTGGCCTGGATCGCACCGGCGTCGTCGGAGGTGACGAGCTCGCGGACCTCGGCGATGAGGGCCTCGATGCGCGTCTTGGACTCCTCGTCGACGTTGTCGCCCAGGTCCTTGAGCTGGCGCTCGGCCTGGTACGCCGCGTTCTCACCGGTGTTGCGCGCCTCGGCGAGCTCGCGCAGGCGCTTGTCCTCGTCGGCGTGCGTCTCCGCGTCGCCGACCATGCGCTTGATCTCCTCATCCGAGAGGCCGCCACCGGCGCGGATCTCGATCTTCTGCTCCTTGCCGGTGCCCAGGTCCTTCGCGGACACGGAGAGGATGCCGTTGGCGTCGATGTCGAACGCGACCTCGATCTGCGGGATGCCGCGCGGCGCCGGCGGGATGCCGGTGAGCTGGAACTTGCCCAGCGACTTGTTGTAGGTCGCCATCTCGCGCTCGCCCTGCAGCACGTGGATCTCCACCGACGGCTGGTTGTCCTCCGCCGTCGAGAAGACCTCGCCCTTGCGGGTCGGGATCGTCGTGTTGCGCTCGATGAGCTTGGTCATGACGCCGCCCTTGGTCTCGATGCCGAGGGTCAGGGGGGTCACGTCGAGCAGCAGGACGTCCTTGACGTCGCCGGCCAGGACGCCAGCCTGGATGGCGGCGCCGACGGCCACGACCTCGTCCGGGTTGACGCCGCGGTGCGGCTCCTGCCCGGTGAGCTCCTTGACCTTCTCCTGCACCGCGGGCATGCGGGTCATGCCGCCCACGAGCACGACGTGGTCGATCTTGGCCGAGCCCTTCTCCTTCGCGTCGTCGAGCGCCTGGCGCACGGGGGCGACCACGCGGTCGATGAGCTCGGACGTCAGCTCGGTGAGCTTCGCGCGGGTCAGGCGCACGTCGAGGTGCTTCGGCCCGCTCTGGTCGGCCGTGATGAACGGCAGGTTGATCTGGGTCTCCTGCGAGGAGGACAGCTCGATCTTGGCCTTCTCGGCCGCCTCGTACAGACGCTGGAGGGCCATCGGGTCCTTCGTCAGGTCGATGCCCTGGCTCTTGCGGAACTCGCCGGCGAGCCAGTCGACGATCGCCTTGTCGAAGTTGTCGCCGCCGAGGTGGTTGTCACCCGCGGTCGACTTGACCTCGAAGACGCCGTCGCCGATCTCGAGGACCGACACGTCGAACGTGCCGCCGCCGAGGTCGAAGACGAGGATCGTCTGGTCGGCCTCCTTGTCGAGCCCGTAGGCCAGCGAGGCCGCGGTCGGCTCGTTGATGATGCGCTTGACGTCCAGCCCGGCGATCTTGCCGGCGTCCTTCGTGGCCTGACGCTGGTCGTCGTTGAAGTAGGCGGGGACGGTGATGACCGCGCTGTCGACCGTGTCGCCCAGGTACGCCTCGGCGTCGGCCTTGAGCTTCGCGAGGATCATCGCGCTGATCTCCGGCGGGCTGTACTCGTTGTCGCCGGCGGAGACGCGTGCGTCGCCGTTGGAGCCGGAGATCACCTTGTACGGGACGATCGACTCCTCCTCGCGCACCTCGGCCTCCTTGCGGCCCATGAAGCGCTTGATGGAGAAGACGGTGTTCTGCGGGTTCGTGACGGCCTGGCGCTTTGCGACCGTGCCGACGAGACGCTCCCCGGACTGGGTGAACGCCACGACGGACGGGGTGGTGCGGCCGCCCTCCGCGTTCTCGATGACCGTGGGCTCGCCGCCTTCGAGGACGGCCATGCACGAGTTCGTGGTACCCAGGTCGATGCCAATGGTCTTGGCCATGGAGTTGGGGGGCTCCTTCAGCTTGGTTGACGAAGAAATCTGCGTCGTAGTATGGCAGATCTTTCGCGGGGTCACGTGACGGCGCTCACACTGTGGCCACAGCGTTCTCATCTGCACCTGGTTCCATGAGGACCGTGGAGCACGCACTCGCGCCGCGGCGCGTCCCACCAGCTGTGCCGGCGCGCCGGGTCGCCCGTCCGCGGGCGTCCGTGGCCTGTGTCGTCGGGCCCGTGCTGGGCGCGTTGGCGCTCGGCCTGGCGTGGCTGATCGTGCACCCGGCGACCGCCGACCTCGCGGCCCAGGAGTACCGGACGGGGCTGTGGCGGCGCGAGGGGTTCGCGATCTGGGACGCGCAGTGGTACGGCGGCCACCACGAGCCCGGCTACTCGCTGCTGTTCGGTCCGCTCGCGGCGCTGCTCGGGCCGCGGGCGCTCGGGTTCGTGGCCGGCGTCGTCGCCGTCGCGGCGCTCACGGTGATCGCGCGGCGCCAGGAGCGCTTCCCCCGACTCGTCGGCTGGCTCTTCGCCGCCGGTGTCATGACGAACGTGCTCATCGGCCGCGTGCCGTTCGTGCTGGGGATCGCGCTCGGGGCGCTCGCGTGGCTGTGCGCCGACGCGCGGCGCCGGCGCCCGGCGATGCTGGCGCTCGCGGCGCTGCTCGCGCTGGCGACGGTGTGGGCGAGCCCGCCGGCGGGGCTGTTCCTCGCGTTGGCGGGGGCGGCGCGGCGGCTGAGCGGCGAGCGCCGCGACACCGCCGCCGCGATCGCGCTGGCGGTGCCGCCGATCGTCGGGGGCCTCGCGGTCGCCGTCGCGTTCCCCGAGGGCGGGCGCGACCACTTCGCGGCGAGCGCGTTCTGGCCGACGTTCGCGCTCGGGCTCGCCGGACTCGCGCTGCTGGACCCGCGCCGCCGCGCGCTGCGCCTCGGCGTGCTGGCCGCGCTGGTGCTGCTCGTCGCGGCGTTCGTGGTCCCGACGTCGGTCGGGCAGACGGCGCTGCGGCCGCTCGTGATCCTCGGCCCGGCGCTGCTCGCGCTCGGCCTGCGGCCGGGCGGGCGCAAGGTCCTGGTCGCGGCCGTGGTCGTCGGGGCCGGCCTGCTGTACCTGCAGTGGCTGCCCGCCGTGCGCGCGATCGCCGAGGCGTCGGGCGACCCGTCGACGAAGAGCTCCTACTACTCGGAGGTGCTGCGGATCGTCGACCGCGAGCGCGAGCCGGGTGAGCGCCTGGAGATCCCGCTCACGCGCAACCACTGGGAGGCGGCGGTCGTGGCGCCCCGGATCCCGCTCGCGCGCGGCTGGCACCGCCAGCTCGACGAGGAGGCCAACCCGCTCTTCTACGACCGCCTCCCGCTGACCGCGGGGCGCTACGAGGAGTGGCTCTACGACCGCGCCGTGCGCTGGGTCGCGCTGCCGAACGTGCCGCTGGACTTCTCGGCGCGGCGCGAGGCGGCGCTGCTGCGGTCCGGCGGGGTGCCCGGCCTGCGCCTCGTGTTGCGCAGCGAGAACTGGACGATCTGGGAGGTCCTGCCGGTCCCGCCGCCGGCGACCGGCCCGGCGCGTCTCGCGGGCGCGGGCACCGACTCCTTCCAGCTCGCCGTGCGCGAGCCTGGCCGGATCCGGGTGCGGGCGACCTACACGCCGTACTGGACGATCGTGCGCGGCGACGGCTGCATCGAGCGCGGCAGCGACGGGCTGACGGAGGTGGTGGCGCGGCGGGCCGGGACGCTGCGGGTCGAGGCGCGGTTGTCGCTGGCGGGGGCGCTTGGGCGGGTCGCAGCTGCACGGCGCCTGCCGGTCTTCCTGAGCTCCGCTCGGGGCGCCGGTCGGCGCGACCGCGTCGGACTGCCCATCGAGGCGGACGGAGGCGGGTGGCGGCCAAGAGTGCTGAGTTGTTCACGCTATGCGTGCAAGTCAGCAATGTGGGGTGAGCCGGGCGAGCGGACCGACGCCTTGGACACCCCGGCACACCCACCACCCCCGAACCCACCACCCGGTCTGTGGCAGACCACGCACGAACGGAGGATGCTCCCGTGATGCTCCTGTCCGATTCTCCTCTGCAGCAGTCGGCGCGCGATCACCTCCTGCTGCACTTCAGCCGCAACGGCAGCTCGGCCCCGCTGCTCGTGCTCGAGCGCGGCGAGGGGCCGTACGTGTTCGACACCGAGGGCAACCGCTATCTCGACGGGCTGTCGAGCCTGTTCTGCGCGCAGATCGGCTACTCCTACGGCGAGGAGCTCGCCAGCGTCGCCGCCGCAGCAGCTGCAGAAGCTCGCGTTCTCCACCGTCTGGGGCGCCGCGCACCCCGCCGCCATCGAGCTCTCCGAGCGGCTCGCGGAGCTCATGCCCGGCGACCTCGACCACGTCTTCTTCACGAGCGGCGGCTCGGAGTCCGTCGAGTCCGCCTGGAAGATCGTCCGCCAGTTCCACGTCGCCAACGGCGAGCCGCAGCGCACGAAGGCGATCGCGCGCGACCGCGCCTACCACGGGGTCACGCTTGGGGCGCTGTCGTTCACCGGCGTGCCGAACTACAAGGAGCAGTTCGGGCCGCCCGCGATCCCGGTCACGCACGTCGCGAACACGAACCCGTTCCGCGGCCCGGCCGACGGCGAGGACGAGGCCGCGTTCTGCGCCCGCCTTCTGGCCGAGATCGAGGGTGTGATCCAGGCCGAGGGCCCTGACACGATCGCGATGATCATCATGGAGCCCGTCCAGAACGCCGGCGGCTGCCTCACCCCGCCCGACGGCTACTGGCAGGGCCTGCGCGACATCGCCGACCGCCACGGGATCCTGCTCGTCTCCGACGAGGTCATCTGCGGCTTCGGGCGCCTGGGCGAGTGGCTCGGCGTCGAGCGCTTCGGCGTCACGCCGGACCTCGCGACGACGGCGAAGGGCCTCACGTCCGCCTACGCGCCCATGGGCGCGGTGATGGTGAGCGACCGCGTCGCCGCGCCGCTCTACGACGACGAGAAGCGCACGCTCATGCACGGGATCACGTTCGCCGGGCACCCGCTCTGCGCCGCGATCGCCCTGCGCAACCTCGAGGTCTTCCAGCGCGACGGGATCCTCGAGAACGTCCGCGCGCAGGAGCCGCACCTCGAGGCGCGCATGAACGAGCTGCGCTCGCTGCCGATCGTCGGCGACGTCCGCGGCAAGGGCTTCTTCTGGGCCGTCGAGCTCGTGAAGGACGACGACGACACGCGCCTGGACGCCGACGAGCGCGAGCGCGTGCTGCGCGGCTTCCTGCCCGGCCGGCTGCTCGAGGCGGGCCTCATCGCGCGGGCCGACGACCGCGGCGACGCCGTCCTGCACGTCGCCCCGCCGCTCATCAGCGACACGGCCGTCATCGACGAGATGGCGGCGAAGATGAGCGAGGTCCTGACCGACGCCGACGACGTCCTGCACGGGAGGCGAGCCCGTATGAGCGACCACACGCTGATCCAGGGCGGCCGCGTGGTCGCGGCCGACGGCGAGTACGACGCCGACGTCCTCATCGACGGCGAGCGCATCGCCGCGGTGGGCGCCGTCGAGGCGCCGGAGGGCGCCACCGTCATCGACGCGTCGGGGTGCCTCCTGCTCCCCGGGCTCATCGACAACCACACCCACATGGCGATGCCGTTCATGGGCATGCGGTCCGCCGACGACTACGACACCGGCACGCGCGCGGCGGCCGCGGGCGGCGTCACGTGCATCGTCGACTTCTCGATCCAGCGCGAGCCCGACGGCCTCGCGTCCGCGCTCGAGGAGTGGAAGGGCCGCGCGGAGGGCGCCGCCCACGTCGACTACGGCTTCCACATGGCGATCACGAACGCCAATGCCCCCACGATCGAGGACATGGGCGCGATGGTCGACGCGGGCGTGTCGAGCTTCAAGCTCTTCATGGCCTACAAGGGCGAGCTCATGGTCCGCGACGACGAGCTCGCGGCGACGATGGAGCGCGCCCGCGACCTCGGGGCGCTCGTCATGGTCCACGCCGAGAACGGCGACATCGTCGACATGCTCGTCACCCGCGCGCTGGCCGCGGGCGAGACGTCCGCCATCAACCACGCGCTCACGCGACCCGAGATGGTCGAGGCGGAGGCGACCGGCCGCGCCGCGCGCCTCGCGGAGTACACGGGCGCGTCGCTCTTCGTCGTCCACGTGACGTGCGCCGCGGCGGCGGCGGAGGTCGAGGCCGCCCAGCAGCGCGGCGCCGACGTCAGCGGCGAGACCTGCGTGCAGTACCTCGTCAACACCATCGACGACCTGCGCAGACCGGGCGTCGAGGGATGTCGCTACATCTGCTCGCCGCCGCTGCGCGACGGCTCCAACCACGAGCCGCTCTGGGACTACGTGCGCCGCGGCGTGCTCGAGAGCGTCTCGACCGACCACTGCCCGTTCGACGACGCGCAGAAGGCCCGTGGGCTCGACGACTTCAGCCTCGTGCCCAACGGCCTGCCGGCGATCCAGCACCGCCTCGCCAAGCTCTGGGACGAGGGCGTCGTCGCCGGGCGCATCACGCCGAGCCAGCTCGTCGACCGCACGAGCACGACGGTCGCCCGCCGGTTCGGCCTCGATGCCAAGGGCGCGATCGCCCCCGGCAAGGACGCCGACATCGTCGTCCTGGACCCCAACGCCCCGAGGCCCTACGGCGTCGCGACCTCGCTCATGAACGTCGACTACGACCTCTACGAGGGCGAGACCGCCAGCGCCAGCGTGCGGCACACCCTGTGCCGCGGCACGATGGTCTACGACCGCGGCGAGATCGTCACGGCGCCCGGCCACGGCCGCTACGTCGCGCGGTCGGTGTCGCGCCCAGCGGTGCACGCATGACACTCGAGATCGACGTCGACGGGGTCCTCGCCGACCTCCGCGACCTGCACGAGCGCTTCGGCGGCCCCGACGGCGCCCGGCGCGTCGCGTGGACCCCGGAGTGGCAGGCCGCGCGCGACTGGCTGCTCGCGAAGCTCGAGGACCTGCCGGTGACCGTGGAGCGCGACCCGGCTGGGAACATCTGGGCCACGCTGCCCGGCGCCGGCGAGGTCGATGGGTTCGTCATCGTCGGGTCGCACATCGACGCCGTCCCGGCGGGCGGCTGGCTCGACGGCGCGCTCGGCCTGCTGGCCGCGCTCGGCGTCGTGCGCGCGCTCGCCGCCGCCGACGCGCCGCCGCCCGTCGAGGTCCGCATGGTGGACTGGGCCGACGAGGAGGGCGCGCGCTTCGGCCGCAGCCTCCTCGGCTCCTCGGCCGCCGCCGGCACGCTCGACCCCGACGACGTCCGCGACCTCCTCGACAGCGAGGGCACCCGGCTGCAGGACGCCCTCGCCGCGTGCGGCGTCGACCTCGACGCCGCGTCCGGCGCCACCGCGAGCCTGGAGGGCGCGCTGGCCTCCGTCGAGCTGCACATCGAGCAGGGGCCCGTCCTGCTCGACACCGGCCGCCTCGCGTCGGCCGTCAGCGGCACGGTCGGGCTCGAGCGCTACCTCGTCACGTTCAAGGGCCAGGCCGGGCACGCCGGCTCGACGCCGATGCGCCTGCGCCGGGACGCGCTCGCCGCCGCCGCGAGCGCCGCGCTCGCGATCCGCGAGGTCGGCATCCGCCACGACGGGATGACCACCGTCGGCGCGATGAACGCCGACCCCGGCGTCATCACGGCCGTCGCGGGCTCCTGCGAGATGATGCTCGACATGCGCGTCCTCGACGCCGACGTCCTGGCGGCGATGCTCACCGACTGCCTGAGCGCCTGCGAGGAGGCCGCGGCGGCGTTCGACTGCACGGTGAGCTGGCGGCGGGTGTTCGGCGCGACTCCGGCGCCGTTCCACCCCGAGCTCGTGGCGATCGCACGGCAGGCGGTCGCGGACGCCGGCGGCGGGGACGGCGACCCGATCCCGAGCGGCCCGCTGCACGACTCGACCGAGGTCGCCCGCCTGATCCCGGCGGTGATGCTCTTCGCCCAGTCCGACCCGCCGCTGTCACACGTGGCGATCGAGGACTCCCCCGAGGACGCGCTGCGCATCGCGATCGACGCCTACGCGCGCACCGTCGAGGCGACGCTTGCGCGCGTCGCGGAAGGGCCGCTGTCCTGATGGACTTCGGCGTCGTCCTCCAGACCGATCCGCCCGCCGCCCGGGTCATCGACCTGTGCAAGAAGGCCGAGACGTACGGCTTCTCGCACGCGTGGACGTTCGACTCCCACCTGCTGTGGGAGGAGCCGTTCGTCATCTACAGCCGGATCCTCAACGAGACGCACCGGCTCACGGTCGGGCCGCTCGTCACGAACCCGGCGACGCGCGACCCCACGGTCCTCGCCTCGCTCTTCGCGACGCTCAACGAGATGTACGGCAACCGCACGATCTGCGCGATCGGGCGCGGCGACTCGGCGGTGCGCGTCATCCACGGCCGCCCCGCGCGGCTCGCGGAGCTGCGCGACGCGGTCGGCGTCATCCGCGGCCTGTGCAACGGCGAGAGCGTCGAGTACCGCGGCGTGACGCTGCGCCTCCCGTGGAGCGAGGGGTCGCAGCTGCCGATCTGGATCGCCGGCTACGGCCCGAAGGCGCTGCAGCTCACCGGGGAGATCGCCGACGGGTTCGTCCTGCAGCTCGCGGACCCGGAGATCACCGCGTGGAGCATCGCGGCCGTCCGCCGGGCCGCCGAGGAGGCCGGGCGCGACCCCGACGCGATCACGATCTGCGTCGCCGCGCCCGCCTACGTGTCGGACGACCTCGAGCACGCCCGCGACCAGTGCCGCTGGTTCGGCGGCATGGTCGGCAACCACGTCGCCGAGATCGTCTCGCGCTACGGCGCCGACGGTGCGGCGGTGCCGCAGGCGCTGACCGACTACATCGCCGGGCGCGAGGGCTACGACTACAACGAGCACGGGCGCGCGGGGAACACGCACACGCAGTTCGTGCCCGACGAGATCATCGACCGCTTCTGCCTCATCGGGCCGCCGTCGGCGCAGATCGAGCGCCTCCACGAGCTCTCAGGCCTCGGCGTGGACCAGTTCGCCCTCTACCTCCAGCACGACGACAAGGACGGGACGCTCGCCGCGTACGGCACGCACGTCATCCCGGCCGTGAACGAGCGCGAGGCCGCGAGGATCTAGGTCAGACCACGCGGCCGGGGCACATGCGCCGCAGCGCGCACGTCTCGCAGGCGGGCCGGCGCGCATGGCACGTGCGCCGGCCGTGGCGCAGGAGGTTGACGTGGAGCTCCAGCTCGGCGCCGGGCGGCGTCAGCCGGAGCATCGCGTCGTGCAGCTCGTCGAAGCCCGCGCCCTCGCGGAAGAGGCCGAGACGCCAGCCGACGCGCGAGACGTGCGTGTCGACCGGGATGTCGTGCATGCCGAAGGCGAACAGCAGGACGCACGCCGCCGTCTTGCGTCCGACGCCCGGCAGCGAGCACAGGAAGTCGCGGGCCTCGTCGACCCCGGCGTCGGGCAGCCAGTCGAGCGAGAGCTCGCCGCGCTCGGAGATGCCCTCCAGGATCGCCTGGATGCGGACCGACTTCACCTTCGAGATGCCGCCCGGGCGGATCGCCTCCTCGACCTCCTCGACCGGCGCGTCGCGCACCGCCTCCCAGGTCTCGAAGCGCTCGCGCAGGCGCAGGTAGGCGACGTCGCGGTTGCGGTCGTTCGTCGACTGCGACAGGACGGTGCAGATCAGCTCGGCGATCGGATGGCCGTGCGGGGGCATGCGCGGGACGCCGTAGAGCTCGGCGAGCCGGGCCCTGATGCGCCGCACGCGAGAGGCTGGGACGCGCGCAGGAGGCAGGCCCGCGAGGATACGGCCGCGTGACCGAGGTCCTGTCCCACACCATCGAGCTCGACGACCAGCCCGTGTTCTTCCTGCGGGCCGGCGACGACGACGTCCCCGTGCTCTACCTCCACGGCGTGCCGACGGGCGCCGACGACTGGCTGCCGTTCCTCCGGGAGGGCGGCGGCATCGCAGTCGACCTCCCCGGCTTCGGCCGCACCGGCAAGCGCGGCGACGGCGACTTCACCGCCGACGGCTGGGCGCGCTGGCTGCCGCGCTTCCTCGACGCCGTCGGCGTGGACCGCGTGCGGATCTGCGCGCACGACTGGGGCGCGGCCGGCCTGCTCTGGGCTGCGCGGGAGCCGGGGCGCGTCGAGCGCGTCGCCGTGCTGAACGGCGCGCCGCTCGTCGGCGGCCTGTCGCTGCCGCGGCACGCGCGGCTGCTCGCGCTGCCAGGCGTCGGCGAGGTCGCCGTCGGCCTCGCGCTGCCGTCGGTCATGCGGCGGATGCTGCGCAAGGGGATCGCAGAGGGCGCCGAGCCCGACCAGGCGTGGTTCGACGACATCTCGGCGCGCTTCGACCAGGGGACGCAGCGCGCGGTGCTGCGCCTGTTCCGCGCCGCCACGCCCGCGGCGCGCGAGCAGGCCGGGCGCGAGTTGCGCGAGCTCGACGTCCCCGCGCTCGTGGTCCACGGCGAGCGCGATCCGTGGCATCCGCCCCGCACCGGACAGGCCTACGCGGCGGTGCTGCCGCAGTCCGAGCTCCTCGAGCTCCCGGCGGCAGGGCACTGGCCGTGGCTCGAGGATCCGGATGTCGTCGCGCGCGTCCTCGGGTTCCTGCGCCCCTGAGCCCTGGACACCAGGGAATAACATTTGTCGGATGCTCGTGCGACAGCGCCAGGCCGCCGGCCGGATCCTCCCGCACGGGCCCGTCGACCTCCTCCGGCAGATCGCGCTGTTCGCCGCGGCGTACTACGTCTACCGGCTCACCCGCGGCATCGCGGACAACCCCGGCGCGGCGACGACCGCGTTCAACCACGCGCGCGACCTCATCGCCATCGAGCGGACGCTCAACGTCTTCATCGAGCCGAGCGTGCAGACCTTCGTGTCCGGGGAGCGCTGGCTCGCGGACATCACGTCGTGGATGTACATCAACGCCCAGACCTCGATCACGCTGGGCGCGCTGGCCTGGATCTACCTGCGCAGGAACCCGAGCTTCTACTTCGTGCGCAACATGTTCCTCGTCGCGTTCGGGATCGCGCTCATCGGCTACACCCTGTTCCCGACCGCCCCGCCGCGCTTCCTCCCCGAGTGGGGCTTCATCGACACGGTGGCGCAGTTCACAGGTGTGCCACAGGACAGCGTCACGGTGGATGCACTCTTCAACCCCTACGCTGCGGTCCCGTCCATGCACGCCGGGTTCGCCATCATGATCGGCTGGCCGCTCGCCCGGCTGGTCAAGCCGAAGGTCCTCAAGGTCTTCTGGGCGAGCTACCCCCTCATCGTCACCTTCGTGATCGTCGCCACCGCCAACCACTTCCTCGCAGACGCGTTCCTCGGCGCCTGCACGGCCGGACTCGGAGCGCTCGCCGCGGTCTGGCTCGCGCGCGTCCGGCCGGCCGCCTGGTCCTTCAGGGCGGGGGCCAAGCAGACCGCGCCAGCCTGATGACGACCCCGCTCATCAGCCCCGAGCGCCGGGCGATCTACCGCAACCGGCTCATCGAGTCGCGCCTGACGCCCAACGCGATCTCGCTCACCGGCCTCGTCCTCTGCGTCGTCGCGGCCGTCCTCGTCTGGCAGGAGATGTTCATCCCCGGCGGGATCGCCTTCATCGTCGGCTCCGTGTGCGACACGCTCGACGGCCGCTACTCGCGGATGTCGGGCAAGGGAACGCCGTTCGGCGCGTTCCTGGACTCGACGTTGGACCGGATCGAGGAGGGACTCGTCCTCGCGGCCGTGGCGGTCACGTTCGTCGACGACGACGACAAGCTCGCGATCGCCGCGGTGGTCATCGCCGTGCTCGCATCGCTGCTCGTCTCGTACACTCGGGCCCGCGCCGAGGCGCTGGGCGTCGAGTGCAAGGTCGGCATCGCCAACCGGGGCGTCCGGGTGGCGATCCTCGCTATCGGGCTGTTGTTCGCCGACCTGGGAGTGCTCGCGCCCGCGGTCTACGTGCTCGCCGCACTGGGCACCGTGACCGTCCTCCAGCGCATCTTCCACGTGCGCCGCCAGCTTCTCGCCGGCGTGTAACGCTGGCCGGGAGCGGGGTTTCTCTCTTCCTGACCGAGAGTCGACAAGGAATCACATGAGCACCAACGGGAACGGCAAGAGCAACGGGCACGCCCCCAACGGGAACGGCCGCCAGCAGGACAAGGTCCGCGTCGCCATCATCGGCGTGGGCAACTGCGCCAACGCCTTCGTCCAGGGCGTCGAGTACTACAAGGACGCAGACCCGGCGCAGGACGTCCCGGGCCTCATGCACGTCGACCTCGGCGGCTACCACATCCGCGACATCGAGTTCTCGGCCGCGTTCGACATCGACGCCGAGAAGGTCGGCAAGGATCTCGGCGACGCGATCTGGTCGGGCCAGAACAACACGATCAAGTTCGCGGAGGTCGGCAAGATCGGCGTCCCCGTGCATCGCGGCATGACGCACGACGGCCTCGGCAAGTACCTCAAGCAGAAGATCACCAAGGCGCCCGGCGAGACCGCCGACATCGTCCAGATCCTCAAGGACACGAAGACCGACGTCGTCGTCTCCTACCTGCCGGTCGGGTCCGAGGACGCGACGAAGTGGTACGTCGAGCAGATCCTCGAGGCCGGCGTCGGCTTCGTGAACTGCATCCCCGTCTTCATCGCCCGCGAGCCGTACTGGAACAAGCGCTTCCAGAAGGCCGGGCTCCCGATCGTCGGCGACGACATCAAGTCCCAGGTCGGCGCGACGATCGTGCACCGCAGCCTCGCCCGCCTGTTCCACGACCGCGGCGTGCGCATGCAGCACACCTCGCAGCTGAACGTGGGCGGCAACATGGACTTCTTCAACATGCTCGAGCGCGAGCGGCTGGAGTCCAAGAAGATCTCCAAGACCAACGCCGTGACGTCGATCATGGGCCACGAGCTGCCCGCCGACGACGTCCACGTCGGCCCGTCGGACTACGTGCCGTGGCTCACCGACCGCAAGTGGGCGCACATCCGGGTCGAGGGCCAGGCGTTCGGCGACGTGCCGCTGAACCTCGAGCTCAAGCTCGAGGTGTGGGACTCGCCGAACTCGGCCGGCATCGTCATCGACGCGGTGCGCTGCTGCAAGCTCGCCCTCAACGAGGGCATCAGCGGCCAGCTCGACGGCCCGAGCTCGTACCTCATGAAGTCCCCGTTCTCACAGCGGCCCGACGATCAGGCCCGCGAGGCGACCGAGGAGTTCATCGCCGCGCACTCGCGCACCCGCACCGAGGCCGAGAAGACCAAGGCGGCGGCTGCGAAGGCCGCGTCGGAGTCGTAGGAGGTCGTTCACGGCCCGGGGCGTCCCCGGGCCGTATCCTCACGGCGGTGCCGGGGTCTCTCGCGATCGCACAGGTCTCGCCGCGTCCCTGGGAGGACGCGGACCGCGAGATCAACCGCCAGGTCCGCGGCACCGCCGAGGCCCTCGCCGCGCGCGGGCACCGGGTCCTCATCGTGGCGCCCGCGCGGGGGCACGAGGCCGTCCGCACGACGCGCCAGGCGCTGCGCTCCGATCCGCTGTCGCTCCTGCCCGAGCCGGGTGGGGCGCCGCGGGTGCTGGCCGTCGGCGAGGTGCTGCCTGAGATCGCGGCCACGCGGCGGGCACCGTCGCTCCCGGTCGACGTCGCGCGGACCATCGAGTCGATGCACGAGGTCGTGCCGCTCGACGTCTGCCACGTGCACGAGCCGTTCGCCCCGTCGACGTCGAGCGCCGCGCTGCGCCACTCGCGCGCGCTGAACGTCGGCACGTTCCACATCCCGCCGACGGAGCGGATCGTCTCCACCCAGCTCGCGCGCCGCGTCGTCGAGCTCGTCTTCGGCCGCCTCGACGCCCGCCTGGCCAGCTACGAGGCCACCGCCGAGCTCCTCGCGCAGGCCTTCCCCGCCGAGTACCGCATCGTGCGGCCCGGCGTGGAGATCCTGCCGCGCACCCCCGCCCAGGACCAGGGCGTGCACATCGTCGTGGCCGACGAGGAGGAGCGCGGTGCGCTGCGCCTCGCGCTGCGCGCGCTGCGCCGCCTCGACACGGCGACTGCCGTGGCGGGTCACGCTCCTGACCGACCGCGGCCCCTCGGCCGTCGCGACGCTCCGCGCGGACGTGCGGGCGCGGATCCGCGTCGTGGGCCGCGGCGGCGCCGGGCTCGCGGGCGTGCTGAGCTCAGCGGACGTCGTCATCGCAGCCTCCGACGGCGCCGCACCCGCGCCCCACGTCCTGCTCGCCGCCATCGGCGCCGGCGTCGTCCCGATCGCGTCGCGGCTGCCGGTGTACGAGGAGCTCGTCGGCGAGGGCGAGCGCGGCCTGCTGTTCGAGCCGCGCGACGTCGACGTGCTCGCCGCCCAGCTCGGGCGCCTCGTCGGCGACGCGGCGCTGCGCTCCTCGCTGGCGGCGGCCGGCGCGGGCATGCGCGAGGGCATGGGCTTCGACCGCCTCGCCGAGGAGCTCGAGTCCGTGTACGCGGCGCTCGCCGCGCGGCGCCACCAGCCGCCGCCGGACGGGCCGGTGCGCCGCAAGGTCGCGGCCCGCGACGAAGATCGACGTCGACCTGCACATGCACACCGACCACTCGCCGGACTGCGCCACGCCGGTCGAGGTGCTGCTCGCGACCGCGCGCGACCAGGGTCTCGGGGCGATCGCCGTCACCGACCACAACGAGATCGCGGGCGCCCTGGACGCCGCGGAGAAGGCCGCCGAGTTCGGCGTGAAGGTCATCGTGGGCGAGGAGGTCAAGACCGCCTCGCAGGGCGAGGTCATCGGCCTGTTCCTCACGGAGCGCATCCCCCGTGGCCTGACGCTGGAGGAGACGGTCGCCGAGATCCACCGCCAGGGCGGGATCGTCTACGTGCCGCATCCCTTCGACCGCATGCACTCCGTCCCGGACTACGAGCACCTCCTCGCCATCCTGGACGACATCCACGCGATCGAGATCTACAACCCGCGCGTCGCCATCGGCGCCTTCAACGAGGAGGCGGAGCGGTTCGCGGCCAAGTACCGCATCCTCGCGGGGGCCGGGTCGGATGCGCACGTCGCCCAGGGCCTCGGCTCGGTCCGGGTGCGGATGCCCGACTTCGACGGCCCGGAGGAGTTCCTCGCCGCGCTGGCGGAGGCGGAGATCCACACGAAGCCGTCGAGCCTGCTGTACGTCCAGGCCCTGAAGTTCCTGCAGACGAAGGCCACACCGCCGGGCGCTCGCAAGGCGAGCCGGGAGCGCCGGGTGCGCCGGGCCACGCGCAACGGCTGATGCACGCGCAGGGAGACCCCCCGCCGAGACCGAACCTCCCCCCCGTGCCGGCCACGGACGACGAGATCCGAGAGAAGTACCTCGAGCGCGCGATCCGCGAGCTGAACACCCTGACGCGCGAGCTGCAGGAGTGCCGCGGGTGCCCGCGCGGGAGCCGCATGCCGGTCCTCGGGTCGGGTCACCCCCAGGCCGACGTCTTCATCCTCAAGCACGCGCCACGGCCGAGCGAGGTGGAGGAGGGCGTCGCGTTCTACGGGCGCTCCGGGACCGCGTTGATGAAGTCGCTCAAGCGCCTCGGGATCGACCCGCTCGCCGTCTACGGCACGCTCTGCGTGAAGTGCCCGGTCGGGGATACCGACGACGCGGACGACGCCTGCGTCGCCCGCGTGGCCGAGGAGCTCGCGATCGTGCAGCCCAAGATCGTCGTGGTCATGGGCGAGGAGGCGCTGCGCATCCTCAACGAGCTCGACGTGCCCCTCGCACGCCCCGTCAGCGCCGATCCCGGGGTCGTGCAGTCGCTGACGCCCTCGATCGACGCCCTGTACACGCCCGACATCGACGACGCCTTGGACGAGCAGGACGCGAAGCGGGCGTTCTGGTCTGCCTTCCGCGTACTCGGCGAGTGGTACGCGGAGCTGCCGCCCTACTGACGGCGCCGATCCTGGCGACCGCCTACTTCGCGGTCGCGCCGGCGCTGCCGGACCTCGGCGACGGCGACCTCCCGCTCCTCGTCGCCGACGGCATCGGACTGATCGCCATCGCGGCGACCGTGTGGTCGCTGCTGCCGGCGTGGCGCGCGCAGAACGTCCTCGCTGCCGTGCTGCTCGCGGCGGCGATCGTCACCGGGATCCTGAACCTCGCCGGCGTCGGCGCGCTGGCCAACGTGCCCGAGGCGCTCGCGGCGTCGGCGGCCGGGCTCCTGCTCGCCTCCGCGCTCGCGACGCCCGCCGTGGCGCTCGCCGTGCCACTGTTCGTGGCCGCGATCGACATCTGGTCGGTCGCGAGCGGGCCGACGTCGCGGCTCGTCGACGCGGGCCGCGATCCGGTCGACCTCCTGAGCTTCGACATCCCGGCCTGGGGCGGCGGCAGCGCGGGCGGCCTGGGGCTGACCGACGCGATCTTCCTGGCGATGTTCGCCGGGTGGGCGTGGCGCTTCGGGCTGCGCCGGCGCGCGACGCTCGCGGGCATGACGATCGGGCTGCTGGGCGCGCTCGTGCTGAGCCTCGCGACGGACGAGGCGATCCCCGCCCTCCCGCTCGTCGCGGCGGGCTATCTGCTGCCCAACGTCGACCGCCTCGTCGCCCGCGTGCGGCCGGCTCTAGGCCGCGCGCCAGGCGTCGGCCAGCCTGACGCGCGTCCCGGTCCGCAACACCGCGTTCGCGTAGATCCGCGACGCCGCCAGCAGCAGGACCGCCGCGCCGATCGCGAGGAGGATCGTGCCGGCCACGATCTGCCAGGCCGGGATGTCGCCGGCGATGACCCGCACGGGCAGCACGATCGCCGCCGTCGGCGGGATGAAGCTCAGGATCTGCGCGAGCCCGCCCGTCGGGTCGCTCACCGCCTGGAAGGACAGGAAGTACGTCGCGAACAGGACGACCTGGATCGGCGTCGTCACGTTCTGGATCTCCTCCTGGCGCGGGACGAGCGCGCCCGCCACCGCGAACATCGCCGCGTAGAACGCGTAGCCGAGGAGGAAGAACAGCAGGACGATGACGAGCGCGGTGAACGCGTCGGCCGGCACGTCGATGTTGTCGGTGGCGATCGACAACAGGACGCCCACCAGCCCGATGAGCAGGAGCTGGCCCAGCGCGACGACGCCGATGCCGAGCACCTTGCCCGCCAGGAGCTCGCGCGGGCGGATCGTGCTCAGGAGGATCTCGACGACGCGCGACGCCTTCTCCTCCACGATCCCCGCCGCGATCCAGTAGCCGTAGCCGATGAGCTGGAAGAACAGGAGGAAGATCGCGACGGTGGCGAAGCCCTGCGCCTGGTCGTTGCGGCCCGGGTCGAGCTCGACGACCCGCAGCGGCGGCGGGGTGAGCACGGCGCGCTGCGCCGCGGGGTCCAGCCCCGCCCGGGCGAGGGCGGCCTGCGTGCGCACGAGCGATGTGCCCTGGCGCAGCACGGCGCCGAGGTCGTCGTCGAGGCTGGAGCGCACGAGCACCTGCGGTGCGTCGCCGACGAGCGCCGCGTCGGTGTCGCCGTCGAGCACCCGCTGTCGCGCCTGCGCTTCGCTCGCGCGCTCGACCGTCAGTTCGAGATCCAGCGCCCGCGCCGAGGGCGTCGCCGCCGTGACGACCTGCTGGCCGGCCTGCGACGACACGGTGACCGTCGCGGACTTGTTGCCGAAGCCCAGCGCGCTCGGGAGGACGACGATGGCGGCGAGGATCCCGATCGTGACCAGGGTCGCGATGAGGAACGACCGCTCGCGGACGCGCGTGACGATCTCGCGCTTGGCGACGAGCAGGACGGTCTGGAGGCTCACGCGGCCTCGATCGTCCGCGAAGCGGACTCGAAGGCCGACGAAGCGGCCCATCGCCTCGCGGAACAGCTCGGCGAGCGTCGCGGCGACCGGCTCGAAGCGCGTGACGCGCCCGGCGGCGCGCGCGGCGTCGAGCAGCGCCTGCTCGTCGGGCGCCGTGACGAGCGTCGCGTCGCCGTCCTCGCTGCGCACGTCGAAGCCCGCGGCCGCGGCCCAGCCGGGCGCCGCCCCCTGCACCTCGACGCGCCAGATGCCCTGGGCGGCGCCGCGGGCCCGCAGCTCGGCGACGGTCCCGCTGGCCACGAGGCCGCCGTCCTTGATGATCGCGACGGCGTCGCAGAGGCGCTCGACGAGGTCGAGCTGGTGGCTGGAGAACAGCACCGGCACGCCGGCCTCGCGGGCCCGCGCGACGAGGACCTCGCTCATGACGTCGACGCCGACGGGATCCAGGCCGCTGAACGGCTCGTCGAGGATCAGGGCGATCGGGTCGTGGACGAGCGCCGTGGCGAGCTGCACACGCTGCTGGTTCCCCAGCGAGAGCTGCTCCACGCGGTCGTCCGCCCTGTTCGCGACGCCGACCTGCTCCATCCAGTGGCGCGCCGCGCTCGAGGCGGACGGCGCGTCCGCCCCGTGCAGCCGCGCGAAGTAGGCGAGCTGCTCCTCGACGCGCATCTTGGGGTACAGACCCCGCTCCTCGGGCATGTAGCCGAACCTGGCGCGCAGGGCCTCGTCGATCGGTCTGCCCTCCCACCGGACCGACCCGGCGTCGGCCGACAGGACGCCGAGGACGATGCGCATCGCGGTGGTCTTGCCGGCCCCGTTGGGGCCCACGAAACCGAACACCTGGCCTGGCGAAACGGAGAACGTGAGCCCGTCCAGGGCCACCACGTCGCCGTAGCGGCGCGTCAGTCCGTCGAGCTCGAGCACCCCTACATAAGAAGCACGATCTTGCCGAGCTTGCCGCCAGCCCGGAACCGGTCGTAGGCCGCCGCCGCCTGCGCGAGGGGGTACGTCTCGGCGATCGGGACCCTGAGTGCGCCGGTCTCGAACAGGGGGAGCACGTGACGCTCCAGGCGGCGCGCCGTGAGCGCCTTCTCCTCGAGCGGCCGAGGCCGGAGGGTCGAGGCCATGATCCGCCCGCGCGACCGCATGAGCAGCCGCAGGTCCAGCTCGGCCTTGACGCCCCCGCCCACGCCGATGACGACGACGCGGCCGGTCGTCGCCAGCGCCTTGAGGTTCCCGGGGATGTTCGGCGCTCCGACGAGCTCGAGGACGACGTCGAACGGGCCGTGCTCCTCGAATCCCTCCGGATCGAGGACCTGCTCGGCGCCCAGCTCGGCGATCGCCGCGTCGTGATCGTGGTTGCGGACCGTGGCGGTCACGCGCGCCCCTGCTGCCCGGCCGAGCTGCACGCCGGACGTGCCGACGCCGCCCGCCGCGCCGCTGACGAGCAGCCGCTCGCCGGCGCGCAGGCGCGCCTGGGTGAACAGGGCGTCGTGGGCGGTCGTGAAGGTCTCGGGCACGCCGCCCGCGGCATCCCAGTCCAGGACGCCGGGGACGGGCATGAGCTGACGCTCGTGGACCGTCGCGAGCTCGGCCTGGCCCGCGCCGCCGGCGATGCCCATGACGCGGTCTCCCACGGCGAAGCGCGTCGCGCCGGGGCCGAGCTCGGCGACCTCGCCGGCCAGCTCCAGGCCGGGGATGTCGGCCGGGATCCCGGGCGGCGGCGGATAGCCGCCCCCCACCTGGATCATGTCGGCGCCGTTCAGGCCTGCGGCGCGGACGCGGACGAGGACCTCTCCAGCGCCTGGCGTCGGATCGGGGTGATCGTCGACGACGATGGCCCCGTCGCGGATGGTTGCGGCTCGCATCGGCGCGAGTGTAGGCCCGCGGCGGCCAGGAGGCCGATGCCCGCGACGACCAGGCACGCGACGCCGCCCACCCCGAGCCCGACGCGCGCGCCGGCCCAGCCCATCGCCCAGCCCAGCAGCGGGCCGCCGATCGGGGTCGAGCCCTGGAAGGCGACGAACCACAGCGACATGACACGCCCGCGCATCTCCGGCGCCGCGGCGAGCTGGAGCGTCGTGTTGCCGATCGCCATGAACGTCACGCTGCCCCAGCCGACGAGCACGAGGGCGCCGAGCGCGAGCGGCAGCGTGGGCGCCATGGCCGCGAGCAGCAGGACCACGCCGAAGGCCGCGGCGGCGATCGTGAGCGGGCGCAGGCCCGTCTTGCCGCGCGCCGCGACGAGCAGGCCGCCGCCGACCGCGCCGACGCCCATGGCGGCGGTCATGAGGCCGAAGCCCTCCGAGCCCTGGTCGAGCGCCTGCTTGGCGAGCACCGGGAGGGTGACCTGGAACTCGAAGGCGAAGACCCCTGCCAGCGCCATCATGAGCAGCGGGATGCCGAGCTCCGGCGTGCTCGCGACGTAGCGGAGCCCGTCGCGCAGCTGGCCCTTGCCGCGCGCGAGCGGCGTGCTGGGGGTGATCGCCGAGCGGTCGAGGCGCACGAGCGTCCAGATGACGACGATGAAGCTCGCCGCGTTGATGAGGAAGCAGACCCCGACGCCCGTCGTCGCGATGAGGACGCCGCCGATCGCCGGACCCACGACGCGGGCGAGGTTCACCATCGTCGAGTTCAGGCTGACCGCCGTGCGCAGGCTGTCGCGCCCGACCATCTCGAGCATGAACGACTGCCGGGCCGGGTTCTCGAAGGCGTTGTTGAGACCGAGCAGCGCGGCGAGCACGCCGACCTGCCAGAGGCGGACCTCGCCGGTGACGGTCAGGATCCCGAGGATCAGCGCCTGGACCCCCATCGCGGTCTGCAGGCTGATCATGAGCCGCAGCTTGTTGACGCGGTCCGCGATCACGCCGCCGTACGGGCCGAGGATGAGGACGGGGAGCGTCTGCAGGGCGATGATGACGCCGAGCGCGGAGGCCGAGTTGCTCAGCGTGAGCACGAGCCAGGCCTGCGCCGTCATCTGCATCCACGTCCCCATGAGGGACACGGACTGGCCGCGGAGGTAGCGGCGGTAGTTGGGGATGGCGAGTGCGGGGAACGTGCCGAGCACGCCCGCGACGCTCACTGCCTCTCCTTCAGGCGGGCCGCGAGCTTCTCGATGACCGGCAGCGCCGCGTCGAGCGCCGCGGCCTCCTCGGGGGACAGGCCGTCGAGCTCGTGGGCGAGGACGTCGTTGCGCGCCTGCACCGTCTCCGTGCGCAGGCTCGTCCCGGCGGCGGTCGGCGAGACGACGACGACGCGGCCGTCGTCCGGGTGCGGCGTGCGCTCGAGCAGGCCCCCGTCGGCCAGGCGGGCGACGACGCGGGAGAGCATCGTCGGGTTGAGGTCCTCCTCGCGCGCCAGCTCCGACATCCCGATCGGGCCGCACCGGACGACGGTGAAGAGCACCGACGCCTCGGTCTGGGTCAGGCCGGTGCGAGGGCTCGAGGTCCGCAGCCGGCGCCAGAGGCGCGCGGTGGCGAGACGCAGTCGGGCTGCGGTGTCGGTGTCGGTGTGGGTTGAGCTGGGCGTGAGTGCGAGAGAGATAGATGCTTGCTGGCAAGCATTCTATCCCATCCCGAGCTCCGCCCGCATCGCCTCGACCTGCGCGCGCAGCTCCGCGACCTCCGCCTCCAGGCGCGAGACGCGTTCGTCGCGGGCGGGATCGGGCGCCGGGGTCGGCGCCTGGCGCGCGATCGGCTCCGGTGCCGCGCGGTGTTCGACCACCGGCCCCGGGGCGACGACGGCCGCGGCCGTGTCGGCCACCTCGCCGCCGAGCAGGTGCGCGTAGCGCGACTCCTTCTGGCCCGGCCGGCGCTCGAGCCGCACGACGAGATCGCGGTCGGCCAGCCCCTCGATCGCCGCGTCCAGCTCGTCCGCGCTGTCGAAGTGGTGCAGCCGGTCCGTGCGCTGGCGCAGCTCGCCCGGGGTCTGCGGCCCGCGGAGCAGCAGGACCGCGAGGACCGCCTGCTCGTCGGGCCGGATGCCGAGCGCCTCGTCGAGCAGGTGGCGGTACTTCGCCGAGCGGCTGCCGTGGTAGCTGGCGAGCCGCGTCCAGCGCCGGTGACCGAGCCTCGCGAGCGCGTCGCGCAGCACGCTCTCGTCGTACCGCACGACCGGGTCGCGGTTCGTCGACTGGTTGCAGGCCGCGCGGAGCGCGTTGAGCGTGAGGGGGTACGCGTCGGGCGTCATGCGCTGCTTCTCGAGCAGGCACCCGAGAACGCGGACCTCGGGGTCGGTGAGGTCGTGGCTCATCGGGGCGGGATGGTTGCACCTCGCCCATGCGCGAGACTCCACCGATGACGCAGAAGGCCGATTTCAACGCCGAAGAGTGGACCACCCTCGCCAACGCCCCGCAGCTCGTCGGGATGCTCGTCATCGCCGCCAGCAAGGGCGGGACCGTCCGCGAGACGCTCGCCGCCCAGCGCGCCTACCAGGAGACCGCCGCGAAGGACCCGGGCGAGCTGCTGCGGGCGATCCTGACGACGCCGGCCGCCCTCGACCCGGCCGCCGCACCCAAGACGCCCGACGACCTGCGCCGCCTCGCGCCCGAGACGCTGCGCGCCGCGATCGCGCTCCTCGAGCGCAAGGGCACCGACGCCGAGGTCGTGGAGTACAAGCGCTTCGTCTTCGCGCTCGCCGACACCGTCGCCAAGGCGCACAAGGAGGGCGGGTTCCTCGGCATCGGCGGCACGCAGGTGTCCGAGCACGAGCAGGCGACGCTCGACGAGATCGCCGCGATCTTCGACGAGAAGCAGGACGCCTAGCCGGAGACGCGGTCGAGCACCGCGACGCACTCGATGTGGGGCGTCTGCGGGAACATGTCGACCGGCCGCACGCGTCGCAGCGCGTAGCCCGCCTCGACGAGCTGCGCGGCGTTCGGCGCGAGCGTCGTCGGGTTGCAGGAGATGTAGACGAGGCGCTTGGGCGACGTCTCGATGACGCGGCGCACGACCTTCGCCGACAGTCCCGCGCGGGGCGGGTCGACGACGACGACGTCGGGGCGCCCCGCCTTCTCGGCGAGCTCACGCAGCGCGAGCCGCACGTCGCCGGCGTAGAAGTGCGCGCGGTCGATGCCGTTCGCGCGGGCGTTGTCGATCGCGTCGGCGACGGCCTGCTCGACGACCTCGATGCCCCACAGCTCGCCGGCGCGGGCGGCGAGGGACAGGCCCACGGTCCCGATGCCGCTGTAGAGGTCGTAGAGGCGCTCCCAGCCCTCGAGCGCGGCGAACTCGCCCGCGACGCCGTAGAGCCGCTCGGCCATCTCGGTGTTCGTCTGGAAGAACGCCTCCGGGGAGATCGCGAAGCGCAGCCCGGCGACCTCCTCGTGGATCCGCTCGTCGCCCGACAGGAGCATCGTGCGCCCGCCGCTCGTCGTCTCGCCGACACCGTCGGTCCGCGTCCACAGCAGGCTGTCGCACGGCACGGCCTCGACGAAGCTGTCGACGTCGATCTCGCCCGGGCCCGTGACGAGGCGCACGCCGATCTCCCCGGTCCGGCGTCCCTCGCGGACGACGAGGTTGCGCAGCAGCCCGGTGTGCGTGCGGCGGTCGAACGCGTCGAGCCGCTGCGTGCGCGCCCAGGCGAGCACGGCCTCGCGCGCCTCGTTGCCGCGTTCCGACGCGAGGAGGCAGTCCGAGACGCCGACGATCTCCTCCCACGAGCCGGGCGCGTGGAAGCCGCAGATGAGCGCGCCGGAGGGATCGGTGCCGAAGGAGTACTCGAGCTTGTTGCGGTAGCGCCAGTGCTCGACGGCGGGGACGAGGTCGTCGAACACGTAGCCCTCGAGGTGGCCGATGCGCTTCAGCGCGTCGTCGACCTGCTGGTGCTTGATCTCGATCTGGCGCTCGTAGGGGAGCACCTGCCACGGGGCCCCGGGGTGGTCGGCGACCTCGGGGATGCGGTCGGGCGACGGCTCGAGGACCTCGGTCGTGCGAGCCTCGGCGTACGCGCGCTTGCGCTTCGTGACGACGGCGCGGACGCGGTCGCCGGGGATGCCGCCGCGCACGAAGACGACGTAGCCGTCCAGCCGCGCGACGCCGTTGCCGCCGTAGGCGAGGTCGTCGATGCGGAGGTCCAGCTCGGCGCCGCGCTCGGGGCGCGACGTGGTGGTGGGCGGCGTGGTCACGGCTCTGAGGCTAGAAGCCATTCCAACAACGCCTTCTGGGCGTGCCGGCGGTTCTCCGCCTGGTCCCAGATGCGCTGGCGATCGCCGTAGAGGACCTCGGCGGTGATCTCCTCGCCGGGATGCGCGGGGAGGCAGTGCAGCGCGATGGCCCCGGGCGCGGCGGCGTCGAGCAGCGCGTCGTCGAGCCGGTAGGGCGCGAGGGCCTTGCGGCGAGCGCCGGCCTCGGCCTCATCGTCGCCCATCGACACCCAGACGTCGGCGTACACGACGTGCGCGCCGGCGACCGCCTCACGCGGGTCGTCGGTGAGCTGCAGCCCGTCCACCTCGCCGTCGGCGAGCGCGTAGCCCGCAGGCGACGCGACCGCGACCTCGACGTCCGCCAGCGTGCCGAGCACGGCGAGCGAGCGGGCGACGTTGTTGCCGTCGCCGACGTAGGCGATCTTGTGCCCCGCGATGCTGCCGAACGTCTCGCGCATCGTGAGGAGATCGGCGAGCGCCTGGCACGGATGGTGCAGCTCGGTGAGCATGTTGAAGACGGGGACGTCGGAGGCCGCCGCGAGCTCCTCGATCGCCGCGTGGGACGTGATCCGCACGCCGAACGCCGCGACGTGGCGGGAGAAGACGCGGGCCGTGTCCACGAGCGACTCGCCTCGGGAGAGCTGCATCTCCGTCTCGCGCAGCACGAGCGGATGGCCGCCCAGCTCGAACACCCCGGCCTCGAACGACAGCCGCGTCCGCGTCGACGGCGCCTGGAACAGCAGCGCCACCGAGCGGCCTTCCAGCGCGCGCGAGGACAGCGGCGCCGCCTTCAGCGCGGCCGCCCGCTCGAGGATCCCGTCGAGATCGGCCGGGGTGAGCTCGCTGCCGGTGAGGAAGTGCCGGGGCAAGCTGGCAATGTACCCCCGCGATGCGCGTGCTGACGTGGAACCTCTTTCACGGCCGCGCGGTGCAACCGCGCCGCCGCGACCTCTTCGACGACTTCGCGTCGGCGATCGACGGCTGGGACTGGGACGTCGCGCTGCTCCAGGAGGTGCTGCCGGCCTGGCCGGCGCGCCTCGGGGTCGCGACGTCGGCGAGTGCGCGCATGGTGCGGACGTCGCGCAACTGGATCCCGCCGCTGCGCTGGGTGGGCGGGCGCATGCCCGAGCTCGTGAAGTCCTGGTCCGGTGGCTGCAACGCGATCCTCGTCCGCGGGGAGGCGATCGCCGAGCACCGCGCGGAGCACCTGCGCCGGCGGCCCGAGCGCCGCGTCATGCACGCGGTGCGCCTCGCGAACGGCATCTGGGTCGCGAACCTCCACGCGCAGGTGCGGCCGGAGCTGCTCGCGCGGTCGGACACGGCGCGCGCCGCAGCGACCGCGCTCGCCTGGGCGGGCGACGCGCCGCTCGTCCTCGGCGGGGACTTCAACCTCCGCGATCCCGCGGCCGCCGGGCTGCGCGACGCCGGCGGCAACTGGGTCGACCATGTGCTCGTGCGCGGCATGCAGCCGCAGGGCAGGCGCGAGCTGCCCGACCGCGGCGGGCTCTCCGACCACAAGCCCGTCATCGTCGAGGTCGCCTGATGCTCACCGGCCTCGCGCACGTCGACCTCGCCTGCCGCGACGTCGAGCGCTCGGTCGCCTTCTACCTGGCGGTCCTCGGGCCGCTCGGGCTGCAGGCGCCGCCGGTCACGTTCGAGGGCGAGCGGGACGAGACGATCCACTACCTCCGCTTCCCCGTGGCGGGCAGCGGGTCGATCGGGCTACGCGCGGCGTCGGTCGAGCAGGAGTTCGCGCTGTACGCGCCGGGGCTGCACCACGTCGCGTTCGCCGTCGCGACGCCCGACGACGTCCGCGTCGCCCACGAGGGCGCCGTGCGCGAGGGCGCGGAGATCGTGCACCCGCCGACCGCGTTCCCGCGCTACCACCCCGACTACTACGCGACGTTCTTCCTCGACCCGGACGGCTTCCGCGTCGAGGTCCGCAGTCGCTAGGCCACGTAGCCCGTGCTCGCCATGACCTCGCGGCCGCCGTGGCGCACCTGCACGCGCGTCGGGCCGACGATGCTCTGGTGGACGTGCGCCTCGACCGGCGACCCGTCGGGGAGCGTGCCGGTCAGGACGTGGTCGCCGTTGAAGATCTCCTGACGATCGACCTCCTCGTCGTCGACGAGCAGGCACCAGCGGGCGCTGATCGGACCGGTCGTGCCGGTGACCGTCACCCTGGCGTCGCCGATGAGGACGGAGTGCTCGTCGCGCAGCAGGTCCATGCCGCGCGGCTACCCCGCCCGCGCGAGTGCCAGACCGGAGATCCCGGCCAGGGCGGCGAGGTACTCGTGGTCCTCGACCGTGAAGCGCTGCTCGTCGTGGAAGCAGGCGCCCAGCACGCCGATCCGGTGACCGCCCGCGGTCACGGGCAGCAGCGCGACCGCGCCGACGTCCGGCCGCGCGTCGAGCGCGAAGCCCTCGCGCACGTCCTGGTGCGACGGCAGGAACGTCGCCTCGCCGTCCCGGGCGACCTGCGCGTGCGCGAGCGGCGCGTCGAGCGAGATCGGCTCGCGGCCGACCAGCGCGTCGGACTCCGGGCCGGCGGTCGCGGCCGTGCGCAGCGCCGTCTCGTCGTCCTCCAGGCGCCAGATGGCGCCGGCGTTCGTCCGCTCGACCGCCCGCATGACCTCGCTGAGCACGGCGTCCGCGGTCGTGGCGCCGGCCAGCGCGCAGCTGACGGACTCCAGCGCCTGCAGGCGGGTGTGGTTGCGTGCCACGAGCCGTGACGCGGTGAGCAGCTGCAGCTCGGCGAGCGCGCTCGCGGCGAGGTCGGTCATGAGCTCGAGCTCGTCGTCGGTCCAGTCGTGGCGCTCGTAGTCGAGCGCGCACAGCGTGCCGATCGCCTCGCCGTCGTTCGTGCGCAGCGGCACGCCGGCGTACGCGACCACGCCGAGACGCTCCGCCGCGGGGTTGTCCGCCAGCTCCGGCTCGGTCCGCGCGTCGGCGAACGCATAGGCCTTGTGCACGTCGAGCGCGAACGGGCACCAGCCGGCGGTGATCGGCATCTCGCGCATCGACGACCACGGCTCCGGCAGCGGGCCGCAGCCCAGGAACGTCTGCCGGTCGGACCCGATGAGGTTCACGAGCGCGACGGGGACGTCCAGCATCCGGCAGGCCATCCGCGTGATGCGGTCGAGCGCCTCCGCCGAGGACTCGGCGTTGGCCTCCAGCGCCGCGAGCGCCTGCAGGCGACTCGGTCGCCGCACGACCTCGGCGATCCGGGGGTCCAGCTCCTGGTTGTCATTCGCGCCTGGCAACCCGCGCGAATCGTAGCGCCGCTCAGGGCCGCGCGCGAAGTCCGAAACCACGCAGGAGCAGCAGCGCGCGCTCCCCCGCGGAGCCCGCCTTCGGCAGGACGCCGAGCTGCTTGGCCGCGTCGTAGAGATCGAAGAACGTGCGGACCCGCCACAGCTTCTCGCGGGCGTCGTCGAGTTCGCAGAAGAACACGGCGTGGACGAGCAGGAACCGCCCAGTCGGCGGCAGGTCGCCCGCCTCGCCGCGGTGCGTCGCCAGCACCTTCACGGGCGCGGCGACGAAACGCCCGTCGCTCAGGCGCGGGCCGGTCGCCTCGACGCGGACGTCGGGGAACGTCGCCCAGAGCCGCACGGCGTGGTCGCCGAGCGCGTCGGGTCCCTCCAGCGGCGCGTCGGTCAGCGGATCCTCGTAGTGCAGGTCGTGCGCGCACAGCTGCGCGAACGCCAGCCGGTCGCGGGCCGACCAGGCGTCCTGGAAGCGATCGAGGAGGCCTTCGACGTCCGGCTGGACGGCGGTCATGCGGCGGGACCGAGCTCGGGGATGCCCTCCATGGTGGTGGAAGCCTGCGCGTACGTCCGGCGCTCGATGCGCCCGGCCGCTCGCGCGAGCGCCCCGGCCTCGACGGCCAGGCGCACCGCGGTCGCCATCGCGACGGGGTCGGCGGCGCGGGAGATCGCGCTGGCGACGAGCACCGCGTCCGCGCCGTGCTCCAGGGCGAGCGCCGCGTCGGATGCCGTGCCGATGCCCGCGTCGAGCACGATCGGGACGGTCGCGCCCTCGACGATGAGGTCGAGGTTCGCCAGGTTGGCGATCCCCTGGCCGCTGCCGATCGGCGAGCCGAGCGGCATGACCGCCGCGCAGCCGACGTCGGCCAGGCGCCGCGCGAGCACCGGGTCGTCGGTCGTGTAGGGCAGCACGACGAACCCCTCGTCGACGAGCTCCTCCGCCGCGATGAGCAGCTCGGGCGCGTCGGGCAGGAGCGTGCGCTCGTCGCCGATGACCTCGAGCTTGATCCAGTCGGTCTCGAACGCCTCGCGGGCGAGCTTCGCGGTGCGGACCGCGTCGCGCGCGGTGAAGCAGCCGGCCGTGTTGGGCAGGACGTGGACGCCCGCCTCGTCGAGCACGCCGACGAGCGAGCCCTGCGCGGTCGGATCGATCCGCCGCAGCGCGACGGTGACCATCTCGGTCCGGCTCGCCTCGATCGCCTCGGCGAGGGTCTCCAGCCGCGCGAAGCCGCCGGTGCCGAGGATGAGCCGCGACCCGAAGGCGCGGCCTGCGATGACGAGTGGTGTGGGTGCGCTCATGTTCAACCGCCCTGGATCGCCTGGACGACCTCGACGCGTGCGTCGGCCGTCAGGCTCGTCGTGTCCCATTGCGTGCGCGGCACGACCTCGCCGTCGATCGCGATCGCGACGCCGCGACGGCCCGGCTCGACGCCGAGGGCGTCGAGCACGTCCGCGATGCGCGCACCGACCGGCAGCCGCGCCTCCGTGCCGTTGACCGTGATCATGCGACGACCTCCCGCACCGCGAAGCGATCCGGCGCGAGGGCATCCTCGGGCGCCGCGCCGTCGAGCGCGTCGGCGACGAGGTCGCCGGTGATCGAGGCGAGCAGCACGCCGTTGCGGTGGTGCCCGGTCGCGAAGACGAGGCCCGTGCGCTCGCTGCGGCCGAGGAGCGGCGTGTTGTCGGGCGTGGTCGGCCGCAGGCCGGCGAACGTCTCCTCCAGCTCGAGCTCCAGGACGCCCGGCACCAGCTCGGACGCGTCGCGCAGCAGCTCCCAGACGCCGCCGGCGGTCACCGTCGTGTCGAAGCCCTTGTCCTCCATCGTCGCGCCGAGGACGTAGCGGCCGGACCCGCGGGGGACGAGGTAGCCGCCCTCCCATCGCACGACGCGCTCGAGCAGGCCGGGGCCGTCGGGATCGCGCAGGCGCAGGATCTGGCCCTTGAGCGGGCGGACGCGCGCGCCGGCCAGGTCGCCGGCCCAGGCGCCCGCGGCGACCACGACGTCGCCCGCGCGGATCGTCTCGCCGCCGGCAAGGTCGACCTCGCCGCGGCGCACCGCGGCGACTTCGGTGCCCGTGCGCAGGACGGCGCCGGCGCGGCGGGCGGCCTCCGCGAGCGCGGGCGCGAGCAGCCGCGGGTCGGCGACGTGGTCGTCGGGCGCCTCCAGCGCGAGCCGCAGCGTCGGCGCGAGGGCGGGCTCCAGGCGCCGCGCCTCGCTCGGGCGCAGCCGCGTCAGCGGGACGCCGAGCTGGGCGCGGAAGCCGAGCTCGCGCTCGAGCGCCGCGGCCTCGTCGGCGTCGCGCGCGACCATGAGGGTGCCGCAGCGCAGGTAGCCGACGTCGCCGAGCTCACGCGCGAACGCGGGCCACGCCTCCGCGGCGCGCAGCCCGAGGGCGAGCAGCGAGCGCTCGCCGAGATCGGCCTCGGCGGCGGGCGCGAGCATCCCCGCAGCGGCGTGCGATGCCTGGCCGGCGAGCTCGCCGCGCTCGAGGAGCACGACGGAGGCGCCGCGCTGTGCCGCGCGCCACGCGCTCGTCAGGCCTGCGAGCCCCCCGCCGATGACGACGACGTCGGGCGATGTGTGGGAAAGGGTCACGGTCACCTCGCTTCGGCGGCATGATCCGCATCAGCTGCTGACGGTCGGCGCTCGCTTCCTGGCGCCCTCTCAGCCCTGGTTCCCGGGCTCCCGTGGTCCTCATCCTAGCGCTGTCAGAATGGGGGGATGGACGGCTCCGAGCGCCGCGAGCGGCTGCACGCCTCACGCCTCTACCTGGTCACGGGGACGCGCCCGGGCGGGCGCTCCCTGGCCGAGGTGCTGGGGCCCGCGCTGCGGGGCGGCGTCGACCTCGTCCAACTGCGCGCGAAGGACGCAGGCGACGAG
The DNA here is from genome assembly GCA_963757125.1 of uncultured Solirubrobacterales bacterium. GTDB lineage: Bacteria > Actinomycetota > Thermoleophilia > Solirubrobacterales > Solirubrobacteraceae > CAVVSD01. Next base: position 823,472 of record CAVWQP010000004.1, read on the forward strand.
GAGATCCTCGCCGCCGCGGCCGAGGCGCGGCCGCTCTGCGCGGCCGCCGGTGCGCTGCTGCTCGTCAACGACCGCCCGGACCTCGCCGTCGCGGCGGGCGCGGACGGCGTCCATGTCGGCCAGGACGACATGGCTGTCGCGGAGGCCCGGGCGATCACCGGTCCCGAGCTGCTCGTCGGGCTGTCCACGCACGCGCCGGCGGAGATCGACGCCGCCGACGCCGACTACATCGGCGTCGGGCCCGTGCACGCGACGCCCACGAAGCCGGGGCGCCTCGCGGTCGGCCTCGACCTCGTCCGCTACGCGGCCGAGCACGCCGAGCTGCCGTGGTTCGCGATCGGCGGCGTCGACCCCGCGTCGGTGGCGGCGGTCGTCGAGGCGGGCGCGACGCGGATCGCCGTCGTCCGGGCCATCACCGACGCCGACGACCCCGAGGCCGCCGCTGCCGCGCTGCGCGCCGCACTCCCGCAGGAGGTGGCCCATGGCCGTCCGTAGCCGCAAGGCTCGTCCCGAGCCGCGGACGCCGCCACCCGTCCTCGATCCCGACGCGACGTTCACGGAGCGCTACCGGGCGCGGACGGAGTGGCGCAACGAGGAGGCGCGCGCCGACCTCGAGCCCCTCGCCCCCGGCGAGCGTCCGAAGGCCGTGACGATCGCCGCGATCGTCGCGCTCGCGATGGCCGTGCTGAACGTCGCGGCGGCGTTGTCCGGCCGCACGATCGCCGGCGACGAGGGCAGCCAGACGACGCTCACCATCATCACGACCGCGATCCTCGTCGTCATCGGCGCTCGGCATGCTCGTCCGCCAGTACTGGGCCGTGCTCGGCTTCGAGATCGTCCTGGGGCTGCAGATCACGGCGATGTCGCTCGCGCTCGTGTTCGCCGCCAACGTCGGCGCGGCCGCGCTGCTGTTCGTGCTGGTCGTCCTGCTCGGCACGCTGTTCTGGAAGCTCATCCGGGCGATGGCGCGCATGCAGATGCCCGTCGTGCGGCCCGAGAGCGACCCCGCCCAACCCGTGCAGTAGGTTCAACGGCCGCAATGGCCGAGTACGACTGCATCGTCATCGGGTCCGGTCCGGGCGGCTACGTCGCCGCCATCCGCGCCGCCCAAGTGGGACTGAAGACCGCCGTGATCGAGAAGGACGCGATCGGCGGCCGGTGCCTGAACTACGCCTGCATCCCCGCGAAGGCGGTGCTGCGCACGGCGGACATCCTCTCGGAGGTCCGCGACGCCGGCGAGTTCGGCATCAAGGTCGCCGAGCCGGAGGTGGACTTCGGCGCCGTGACCGAGCGCCGCCGCAAGGTCGTGCAGACCCTCACCGGCGGCGTCGGGGGCCTCTTCAAGAAGAACGGGATCGAGGTCCTCGAGGGCGAGGCCTCGCTCGGCGGCAGCGGCACGGTCCGCGTCGGCGGCGAGGAGCACAAGGCCGGCAAGATCATCATCGCCACCGGCTCCCTGCCGCGCCCGATCCCGGGCACGCAGTTCGGCGGCCGCGTCATCGGGACCGAGGAGGCGTGGGCGTTCGACGAGCTCCCATCCCGCCTGGTCGTCGTCGGCGCCGGCGCATCGGGCACCGAGATCGCGTCCGCCTACGCGCGGCTCGGCTCCGAGGTCACGCTGCTCGAGGCCATCGACCGCGTCCTGCCGACCGAGGACGTCGACATCTCCAAGGTCGCTGCGCGCGTCTTCAAGCGCCAGGGCATCGACGTCCACACCGGCGTCATGGTCGAGAACATCCAGAGCTCCGACTCCGGCGTGACGTACTCCTACGGCGACTCCAACGGCGAGGCCGACTGGCTCGTCATCGCCGCCGGGCGCGGCCCCGACGTCGAGGCGCTCGGGCTCGACGAGGCCGGCGTGGAGCGCGACGAGCGCGGCCTCATCAAGGTCGACGGCGCGCTGCGCACGAGCGCCGACGGGATCTACGCCATCGGCGACATCGTCCCCGGCCCCGCGCTCGCGCACAAGGCCTCCGACGAGGGCATCATCGCGGCGGAGGACGCCGCGGGCCTCGACACGCATCCGCTCGACTACGACGACATCCCGCGCGCGACGTTCTGCCAGCCCAACGTTGCGAGCTTCGGCCTCACCGAGGAGCAGGCGCGCGAGGCGGGCCACGACGTCGTCATCGGCAAGGTCCAGTACGGCGCGGTCGGCGCGGGCACCGTGTACGGCGATCGCCAGGGCCTCATCAAGATCGTCGGCGACACGAAGTACGGCGAGCTGCTCGGAGGCCACATCGTCGGGTCGAAGGCGACGGAGATGATCCAGGAGCTCGTCAACGCGAAGGCGCTCGAGGGCGGCTACCCCGAGGTCGCGCGCATGGTGCACGGGCACCCCACGCAGTCCGAGGCCATCATGGAGGCCGCACGGGCCGCCGATGGCTGGCTCATCCACGGCTGATCTGCAGGTCGTGAGGTCGGGCCCGGTGGACGCCGGGCCCGCCTTCTACCTGGACGTGGCGGTGCCGGAGGCCTACCTGGCCGCCGAGCGGATCCTCTCGCTCATGCCGGTCCCCTGCGAGTGGGTCCCGGTGGTCGACGCGGAGCTGCCCGGCGGCGGCTGGGGTGCGTGGCGCTGCGCGGAGGAGCGCGAGATCGAGCTGTCGCAGTTCGAGCGGACTGCCGCGGCCCGTGGCCTGCAGCCGGTCCGGTGGCCCGCGGAGCTGCCGTTCGACTCCTCGCTCGCGCTGCGCGCGGCCACCTACGCGAAGGGTGCGGGCAAGGTCGTCGCCTTCTCGCTGGCGGCGTTCCGCCAGGCGTACGCGGGCGGCCGCGACCTCTCCGTGGAGGACAACGTCGCGATCGTCGGCGCAGCCTGCGAGATCCATCCGCGTGCCCTGCTCACGGGCGCCGCGACGCGCGGCACGGGCACGTCGCTCGCCCGCGCGACCGGGCTCGCCCGCGAGCGCGGGGTGCGATCGGTGCCCGCCGTCTGGATCGCCGGCGAGGTGTTCCACGGGGACGCCGAGCTGGAGCGTGCGGCGGCCGCGCTCGCGCAGTCCTGATTCGAACGGGTCCGAACCTTCTGGCGCCGACGTGCACCGGGAGGCCCGGGCGGGAATAAGGTTCGCCACCGATGCCCGAGATCACGATGCCCCGCCTGTCCGACTCCATGGAGGAGGGCACGATCCTGAAGTGGCTCAAGTCCGACGGGGACGAGGTCTCCGAGGGCGACGAGCTCGCAGAGATCGAGACCGACAAGGCCACGATGACCTACGAGGCCGATGCGGCCGGCGTGCTGGAGATCGTCGCGGAGGAGGGGCAGACCCTCGCGATCGGAGAGGTCATCGCCAAGCTCAAGGGCGAGGGCGACTCGGAGGAGAGCTCGTCGGACGAGGACGAGGATGCCGACGACGACGAGGAGCCCTCGGAGGACGAGGACGCCGAGGAGTCGGAGGACGAGGAGTCCGAGGAGCCGACGAGGAGTCCGACGAGGACGAGGAGCCCGACGCGGGCGGCGAAGAGCCCGACGAGGACGAAGAGCCCTCCGACGACGAGGAGCCCGCCCCGGAGCCCAAGGCCGCCGACGACGGCGACGAGCGCGTGATCGCGTCCCCGGTCGCCAGGCGCCTCGCCCGCGAGCGCGGTGTCGACCTCGGCTCGCTGCACGGCACCGGCCCCGGCGGTCGGATCGTGAAGGCGGACGTCGAGGGCGCGCCGACGAGCGCATCCGACGAGGGCGAGGCCCCCGAGCAGGAGGAGGCGCCGGAGGCCGAGCCCGCGGGCACCGTCGCCGAGCGCGGCACCGCCAAGGGCGACGTCGTCATCCAGGAGCCGTCCCGGCTGCAGGGCGTCATCGCCCGCCGCATGGCGGAGTCCAAGGCGACGATCCCCGACTTCGTCATCCGCATGGACGTCGACATGGAGGGCTGCGTCGCGCTCCGCGGGCAGATCAAGGAGCGCCTCGGCCCCGACGCGACGGTGCCGTCCTACAACGACATGGTCGTGAAGGCCTGCGCGCTGGCCCTGCGCGAGTTCCCGCGGGCCAACGGCGCCTACCGGGACGGCAAGTTCGAGCTCTACAGCCGCGTGAACGTGGGCGTCGCCGTCGCCGGGCCAGGACGCGCTCGTCGTGCCGACGGTGTTCGACGCCGACAGGCGCTCGCTGGGCGACATCGCGCGGGAGACGCGCGACCTCGCGGGCAAGGTGCGCGACGGCAAGATCCGCCCGCCCGAGCTCAGCGGCGGCACGTTCACGGTGTCGAACCTCGGCATGTACGGCGTGACCGGGTTCACCGCCGTCATCAACCCGCCGCAGGCGGCGATCCTCGCGGTCGGAGCGATGGGCGAGGCGCCGGTCGTGGTCGACGGGCGCGTCGTCGTGCGCCACCGCATGGAGATCTCGCTCTCCTGCGACCACCGCATCCTCTACGGCGCCGACGCCGCGCAGTTCCTCGCGCGGATCCGCGAGCTGCTCGAGGAGCCGCTCGCGCTCGTGCTCTAGCCGGGGATCAGCAGGGAGGCTTCGGCGCGGCCGTGTCGGCGGCCGGCGCCGGGGTCTGCTCCGCGGCGGGCGGGCAGGGGTCGGCGGCGGGCGGGCACGGATCGGCCTGCGGCTGCGGCGTCGCCGCCGACTGCTCCGGCTGCGCGGCGGGCTGCTGGGACTGCTGCTCCTGCGGCTGCGCGTCGGTCGTGGCGGCGGGCTCCGTCGCGACGACCTTCTCGGTCTCGGTCTTCGCGGGCGCCTGCACCTGCGGGGTCGCCGGCTTCGTCGTCGCCGCCGGCTGCGTCTCGGCGGGCTGCGAGTCGCCGTCCCAGCCGCTGTCATCGTCGGTCGACGGCGCCTGCGACTCCTCCGCGGGAGCGTCGGTCGTCGTGGTCGTCGGCGCGAAGCTGCGGCGCGCCTGCGACTCCTGCGTCGTGGACGTCTGCTCCTGCACCTGCGTGTCGTCCTCGGACGTGACGTCCGTGGGCGTGTCGTCCTGGGCGACCGGCGTGCTCAGCGCGACGCGCCGTTCGCTCGGCTTGTAGCTCGTCTGCGAGGTCTGCTCGGTGGTGGTCGGCGCGCTCGTCGTCACCGGGGTGCTCGCGGGCGACTGGACCGCGGGGGCGGTCGTCGCCGGCTCGGTGGCGGCGGGGATCGGGCCGATCGTGACCGGGCTGCTGGTGCTCGTGGTCTCCTGCGTGCTCGTCGGGCCCGTGGTCTCGGGCGCCGCGCCGGAGTCCAGCCGCTGCGACCCGCCCGCTGTGCCGGCGGGCGTCGTCGTCGCGCTGGGTGTGCTGCCGACGCCGACCTGGACGGCCGGCGTGGACGGCGCCGCAGGGGCGCCCAGGACGATCGGGGCTCCGGCCGAGCCGGAGCTGCCGCTCGTCGTCGTCTTCACGGTGCGCTCGACGGGGGCGAGGGCGACCGGACCGCCGTTCGGCGGTGCGGAGAGACCAGGCCACCCATTGACCGCGACAAGCGTGCTCGTGAAGAAGAGCACGCATGCAGCAGCCGCCACCATGGACAGGGTGGCACCCAGGGTCGCGAGCAAGCCCCTTGGAGTGCGCACGTCGTCTACATCGGCAGGGAAACGCTCAAGCTGAAGCGCGAACGGGAACTTCCACCCCGCACACGTCTCCCCCGCGCCCCCAGGCCGTCCCTTCGCATAGGTGCGGCCTACCCTATGGAGTCGAAGTCAGCCCTGGTGCGTAGCGTCTGCCACGAGCCTGCGGCACCGGGCGACGGCGACGAGACTGCCCGCCTGCGTGCACAGGAGCACGTAGGTGAACAGGAGGCCGGCCACCGGCAGGATCAGGAGGAGGATCCCGAGACCGCCCGCCAGGACGTCGACGGTCCCGCCGCTCGTCAGGGTCGCGAGCTGGTCGTGCAGCGACGTCCACGCGCGCTGTGCGTACGCGGGCGCCTCCGCGGCGAAGACGACGACCGCCACCACGATGACGATGAGCGTGCTCACGACCCAGGTCGTGACCGCGGCGCGCGCCCAGGGCTTGAGCTGGCGGACGCGCGGGTCGGCCTCGCGTCCCGGCAGCAGGCTGCGGAGCGTCGGCACGATGCGGGAGAAGAGATCGGAGACGCCGATGAGGTCGCTGACGACGTAGTAGCCGTCGAGGCGGATCCACGGGACGAACTGGTTGAGGACCAGGACGTGCTGCGCCAGCACGACGAGCAGCAGCGGCGCGAAGCCGGTCGCCGCGTACGCGGCCATGACCGCCAGCGCGAAGAGCCCGTTGAAGTAGACGCCGCCGAGGTCGACGCGCAGCCGCCCCGCGCGGCCGAACCGGTACGACTCGGTCACGTCTGAGTAGAAGACGGGCCAGACGATGTAGAGCCCGACGCCGATCGGGCCGGGCCGCGCGCCGCCGTACCGGCAGGCGGCGGCGTGGCCGAACTCGTGGAACGCGAGCGACAGCCACGACAGCGCGAAGAGGATGAGGGTGAGCGCCGGCGTCTCGATGACGTGGTTCACGCCGTCGCCGAGTCCGCCGGTCGCGAGCAGCCAGACGTCGCCGGCGATCAGCGCCGCGATGACGAGGACGACGACCGGCGTGTGGAAGAGGTGGCGCAGCGGCCGCACGGCCGCGCCGACCGCGGCGGCGCCGACGACGCCGACGCGCATCTTGAGCGCGAGGACCGCGTCGACCTTCGGTGGTTCGGCCACGAACCCTTCGCCGTCCATCGTGATGCCGAGCGGCGCGAGCTTGTGCTCGAGGACGTGGCGGACCTGGTCGGGCGCGATGCGCAGCTCGAGCTCGTCGCCGGTCAGGCGGGCGATGTCGCCGAGGTCCGTGCCCGGATCGGCGTGCTCCACCATGAGGTACAGCAGCCGCGAGAGCTGGACGACCTGCCCGTCGGCGCGTCGGACGAGGTACGGCGGCTCCGTGAGCCCCGAGCCCTCCATCCGACCGAGGAGCTCGACCCCCGGTGCGCGACAGAGCGTGGGTGTGGTGACGGTGGTCATGGCCGTGGAAGCACGAAAGGCGGCCCCGGAGGGCCGCCCGTGTTCGTGCCCGCAGGCGTACCGGCTAGAGGACCGGAGGGCCGCCCTGCCGCCGCCGCCGAGGATGGCGACGTTGTTGCCGCTCAGGTTCCCGTTGAGGATCCCGACGTTGAAGCCGCCGCCACCGGTGTTCCCGTTGGCGCTGCCGTTGTACTGGTGGACGCTGGTGCTGTCGCCGCCGCCGCAGCCGCAGCCGCCCCAGCCCTTGCCCATCAGCTCACGAGCCGGAAGCTGCTCGGCGATCTCGGTGTCCAGCTCGGTGAAGGTCAGGTCGCGCATGGTGCGTCTCCTCTTCGTTGTGCTGTGCCGCTCCCCCCGGGACGAGGGCCCTTCGTCCCCCGGAGACCAGCGCGTTGATCGGATGTCTGTGTTTTCTCCGATAGCGCCGACATGGATCGGGGGTCTTTCTGCCGGGCGTTGGGGAGATCTCTCCCCAACGTCCTCATGCCGCGCATGCCGCCTCCTCGCGGCGGAGGACCATCGCGGCGGCGACCGCGTCGTGGCGGCAGTGCACGCCGAGCTTCGCGTGCACGTTCTTGACGTGGCTGTAGACCGTCGCCGGAGAGAGCACGAGGTGCTCCGCGATGGCGTCGGTCGATGCGCCCTCGCCGAGGAGGTCCATGACCTCCCACTCGCGGGACGTCAGCCGGCTGCGCACGGGCCGCCAGCCCGTGTCCGGGACGTCGCGCAGCGACTCGATGAGCCGCAGCGTCAGTCGGCGTGAGATGGCCGCCTCTCCCTCCGCGACCCCGCGCACGACGCTCGGCAGGCGCTCGGGCTCGGTGTCCTTGGTCAGGTAGCCGACGGCGCCCGCCCGCAGGCAGCGGACCGCCAGCTCCGGGTCATCCACGGCGCACAGCACGACGACCGCCGTGACCGGCGCCTCGAGGGCGACCCGGCGACAGAGCTCGTCGGCGTCGAGGTCGGGATGCGTGACCTCCGTGATGAGGACGTCCGGCCGGTGGTAGCGGACGAGCTCGACGGCCTCGCGGCCGCAGCCCGCCCCGGCGATCGCCGCGACCCCGTCGGCCGCGGACAGCGCCTCGCGCACCGTGCGCCTTGCGAGCGCGTCCGGATCCGCGATGACGACGCGCACCTCGCTCATCCGGGTGCCTCCCCCGATCTGCGTCCCTGTGGTGGTGGCGGCCGCCACCCCTGCGTGGCGCCGAGCACGCGACGTCGCGTCCTGGCGTAGCTCGCGGCGGCGACCCCGAGGCCGAGCACGCCGAGGATCGCCAGCACCGTGGCGAGCGGGAACGGCGAACGCTGCGGTGGCGTGGCCGGCGCGACGCTCCTCGGAGCGGGCGCGGGAAGCGCGGCCGGGAGCGGCGCCGGTGCGGGTGGCGCGGTCGCGACCGGGCGACGTGCGTCGTCGCGCGTGCGCAGCACCAGCAGCGTCCGCGGTCCCACGACCGCGTCCGCGCGCAGGCGGCGCGTCTCCTGGAACCTGCGCGCGGCGCGCTCGGTCCGCGGGCCGTAGAGCCCGTCGACCGGTCCCGGGTGGTAGCCGAGGCTGCGCAGGCGGCGCTGCACCTCGCGCACGCGGCGCGAGCCCCCGGCGCGGGTGTAGCCGGTGCCGCGCGCGACCGGTCCTGCCGACCAGTCGGCGCGGGCGGCGTGCCCGCGGTCGCTCCCCGTGCTCGCTCCCTGACCCGCGTCGGCCGTGGCCATCGCGGGGAGGGCGAGGAGCGCGAGGATCACACCGGCGAGAGCCGGCGTCCATCGTCTCATGAGGTCCTTCCTTCGTCGGCTGCTGCTGCGCGTCCGGGCGTGTGGACCCAGACGTGGCGTTCCGGCGAGGCCGGGTCAGCCGGGGCGCTCGAGCGGCGCGACGAGCATCGGCGGCCGCCAACGCGGCCGGGACGCCCTGAGACGGCGGGTGAGGTGGGGAACGGCGAAGGCGAAGAGGACGGCGAGGAGCGCCGCGCCCGCTGCGGCGGTCGCGGCGCCTGCTGCCGCGGAGGCGATGCCGGCCGTCGGGCTCGGGTGGTGCTGCGACCGCGGCGCAGGGTCGCCGGCGGCGCGGCGCTCGGGTGCCGGGGCCGCGGCCTCGGCGACTCGGTCGGCGGCATGGTGGCGGTCGGCTGCGCGAGGTGCGGCTGCGCGAGCGCGAGGCGCAGCGGCCCCGGGTGGGTGCGGTGCGTGAGGGTGCGATGCGCGTGGCGTTCGGGCGCCGTCGTCGCGACGTGGGCCGGGGCGTGCGCGGTGCGGACGACCGGCGGAGTCGGCAGGGTTGCGGCGCGCGCCATGGGCTGCGCCGCGGCGCGGACGACCGGCTCAGCGGCCTTCGCCACCGGCTCGACCGTCCTGGCCACGGGCTGCGCGGCGGCCCGGACGAGCGGCTCGACCACTCGTGCCACCGGCTGCGTCGCAGCTTGCACGACCGGCTCTGCGGCCTTCGCGACCGGCTCGGCGGCTGCTCGGACCACAGGCTCGGCGGCCTTCGTCACCGGCTCGACCGTCTTGGCCACCGGCTGCGCGGCGGCCTGCACCACCGGCTCCGCCGCCTTCGTGACCGGCTCGACCGTCTTGGCCACCGGCTGCGCGGCCGCTTGCACGACCGGCTCAGCCGCCTTCGTGACCGGCTCGCGGCCGGCCTGCGTCGACCGGCTCAGCCGCCTTCGTGACCGGCTCGACCGTCTGCCACCGGCTGCGCGGCGGTCTGTACGACCGGCTCAGCCGCCTTCGCCACCGGCGCTGCGGCCTGCGTCACGGGCGCGGCCGCCTGCGTCACCGCGCCGGGCAGGACGTCGGCCTCGGCCGTTCCCGCCATGGCGAGGCACGCCGCGACGAGCAGAGCGAGGCAGGGGAGCAGGCGTGTGGACCCGGATCCGTGCATGAGACTCGCCCGGGGACAGTCCGGGCATGCCCTACTTCGGGTCTCCCATCGGCGCGGATCACAATCGTCGGGTTCCAGGACTGTTGTCTACCTACATCCGGTGCGACGTCCGCGTGTGACGTCCGCCTGGTGAGGGCAGGGAGCTTCTGTCACGCATCATCGCGTGAAGCTCACGCAAACCGCTCAGGAGTTCGGCCACCGGTCCGCATGCGCAGCTCGCAGGACAGTGCAGCCAGACACCGCGACGTCCTCGCCGCATGCACCTCTGCGGCCTGGGAGGCCCACTTCGGGAGCGACGATCCGGTCGTCGCCGCCCTGCGGCCGCTCGCTGCGGTCTCCGAGCGCCGCATCGCCGAACGGACTCCGACCGCCCGCACCGACACCGGCCAGCCGCTGCGGCGCCGAGGGGCTCGGTACGGCGCACGAAGCCTCGGACGGCGCCTGGCACTGACGGGCGCGCTGGCCGTGCTGGTGACCGCCGGTGCCCTAGGCGGAACCGCGCAGGCAGCGCTGCCAGGCGCCGCCGGGGACGTCGTCGGCACCGCGACGGCGGCGGTGCAGCAGGTGGCGCCGACGCAGCCTGCAGCCCCGACGACGGAAGCAGCCGCGCCAGTGGCGGAGGTCGCCAAGCCGGTCACCGAGGCCGCCGCGCCCGTGACGCAGACGGTCACCGAGGCAGGAAGGGCCGGCACGAAGACCGTCGCCGACACCACGGGACCGGTCACGAAGACCGCGGCCGAGGTCGCGAAGCCCGCCACGGAAGCTGCCGCGCCGATCGCGCAGCAGGTCACCGACACGGCGGCGCCCGCGACGAAGGCGGTGACCGACACAGCCGCGCCGGCCACGAAGACCGTCGCCGACACCACGGCACCGGTCGCGAAGACCGTCGCCGACACCACGGCACCAGTTACGAAGACCGCAGCCGACGTCGCCAAGCCCGTCGCAGAGACGGCAGCTCCCGTCACGAAGGCCGTGGCTGACACCACGGCGCCAGTCACGAAGCCCGCGACCGAGGCCGTCCAGACCGTCGCCGACACAGCCGCGCCGGTCACGAAGACCGTGGCCGACGTCGCCAAGCCCGTCGCAGACGACGGCAGCTCCCGTCACGAAGGCCGTGGCTGACACCACGGCGCCGGTCATCAAGACCGTCGCCGACACCGCAGCGCCGGTCACGAACACCGTCGCCGCAGTCACCAAGCCGGCAACCGACATCGTCGCGCCGGTGACACAGACCGTCGCCGACACCGCGGCACCGGTCGTGAGGACCGTCGCCGAGGTCGCCAAGCCCGCGACCGACATCGTCGCGCCGGTGACGAAGACCGTGGCCGACGTGGCCACGCCGATCACCGACACCGTGGCGCCGGTCACGAGGACCGTCACCGACATCGCGGCGCCGGTCACGACGACCGTCGCCGACATCGTCAAGCCGATCACCGAGACCGTCGCGTCCGTCACCAAGCCGGCCACCGACGTCGTGGCGCCCGTGACGCGGACCGTCGCAGCGGCCAGGCCGATCACCGACACCACCGCCCCCGCCGCGACGCGCCCCACCCCGACCGCAGCCGCCGACGACGTCGTCGCGAGCGTGCCTCCGCGAGGCACGGACGTCGTCGCCGCGATCGCGCGCCCCGCCACGGACGTCGTCGCCTCCGTGGCGGCGGCGCCGGCCGCGCCCGCGACCGTCGCGCCGCACCACGTGCACCGGCCGTCGGCAGCGACGCTCCCGGTCCCGCCCTCGGTGCCCGCGCCGTCCTCGGCCGCCCACGCGCCGCTGCCGCCCTCGGGCACCCCGCCCGGCGCGGCGACCGTCACGACCTCCCGCACCACCCACGGCAGCGCCGGCAGCCCGTCACCGACGGGCACCACGCACGCCCCGATCGCCGGCAGCGCCTCAGCAGGCGCGGGCTCCGGCGGCGGCGTGTCACCCGCCGTCTTCGCCGTCCTCCTCGCCGCACTCGCGGCGCTCGCCCAGGCGGCGCGCGTCCTCGTGCGCGCGCCCGCCTCGGCGCGATCCGTCTCCCTCGTCCTCCTCGTCGAACGGCCTGGCTAGCCCCCTCGGGCGCGCCAGAGCCGTGCGCCGGGGGCTCTTCATCACTGCCCGGCGCGCTCCCGACGAGGAGGCACCATGCAACACCGATTCCGCGCCCTCAGCGCGTGGGCGGTCGTGGTGCTCGCGGTCCTGGTCGTGGTCCCGGCGCTGCTGCCGAGCTCCGCGACCGCTCAGGACACGCGCGCAACCCCGGGCATCGACCCGGCGCTGCTCGCGGACGCGAGCTGGCACGGCCGGCCGATCCAGAGACCCATCCAGCGGGCGACGCCCGTGGCAGACCGTTCGCCGAGCCTCACGCGAGGCACCGGCTACCGCACACCGACCGGGTCGCGGCGCGTCCGCGACCTGCAGCGCCGGCTGCTGCGCCTGGGCTACCGTCCCGGCACCCGCGACGGGCTGTACGGCCCGCGGACGCAGGCCGCCGTCACGGCGTTCCAGCGCAAGCACGGCCTGGAGCAGGACGGCTCGGCAGGCTCCGAGACGCTCGCGCTCCTGCGCCGCCGCACCGCGCCCGGGGCGACGGCGGAGGACCCGACGCTCACCCCGCAGTCACAGACGGCCGAGGCGATCGCACCCGTAGCAGCATCCGACGACGACGGCCCACCCCTGGGCTTCGCCGCCGGTGCACTGGCGCTGCTCGTCCTCGCGATACTCGCGCTGCGCGGGCGCCGCACGCCGGCGCCGACAGCCGAACGGCACTCCGCACCGGTCGTCGAGCCGCCGGCCACGCACGAGGAGCCGCGCATCATCCGCGTGGCGCCGCAGCCCCGGTACCTCGGCCCGCCATGGGAGCGCAGGGCCGCGCTGCGCGAGCGCATCCTCGCCATGAAGGCCGACGGGATGACCCTGCAGGAGATCGCCGACCGGCTGACCGCGGAGGGCGTTCCGACCCTCGGAGGCGTGCGCCGCTGGCAGCCCTGGAGCGTGCACGCGGCGACACGCCCGACGACGCCGGCACGCCACCCGGCCCAGCAGTCCAGGCGGCATCGGTGACGCCTAGCGGAACCCGCCCGAGGGGTCGAACCTCGCGTTCGACGCCCCGCTCGTGTCGCGCTTCGCCGTCACCGGCCGGTCGCTCGTGTCGAGGTAGATGCACAGCCAGCGGTCCGGGTCGTCGCCCGGCACGCACGTGCGGTAGAGCTCCGGCGCGATCTGCAGCGAGTCGGCCAGGCCGACGTTGCGGCGGTACTGCTCCGGGGCCTGGCCCGCGAACCACTCGTGGGCGGCCAGGGACTGCGCCCGCACGTCGTCCCTGTGCCCCTGGAGCGCGGGCCGGTGCGCCAGTCCGAGCCCGAGGAAGGCCAGCGTGACGAGCACGACGAACGTCGTGCCGGCCCTGTCGTCGGCCACGACCTTCGGCAGATCCCGCCGCCGCCGGCGCAGCAGCCAGCCGCCGACCCCGCCGAGCGCGGCGATGGCGACGACGTTCAGGACCCCCGCCAGCAGGAACGCCGGCACCCAGCCGGTTCCGCCGTCCCCCGCGATCGGCAGGAGGTGCAGCAGCACGACGTCGACGATCATCGCCACCGCGAACGTCGGCCACAGCCACGCCCCCCGCAGCCGCCAGCGCAGACGTCGGAGCCTGGTCTGCAGTCCGTCCGCGGGCGCAGCGTCCGACATGCCTCCATCGTAGGTCCCACGCGATACCGTCCGGGTGTCGGAACTGGCGTCTGCACGCGGCGATCCCGCACCAGGCGCGTCACGCCGAGGCGGAAGATCCCGCACCGGCCCGAGAGAGAGGCGAGGATGGCGACAGAGACGGCGGGCACCGCCGAGCGGGCGACCGGCACCGCCGGCCGGCTGCAGCCCGAGGACCGCGTGGCGCTGCTGCGTCACATGCTGCTCATGCGCGCGATCGAGGAGCGCGCGATGAACCTCTATCGCCAGGGCAAGGTCCCCGGCTCCTTCTACGACGGCTTCGGCCAGGAGGCGGTCTCCGTGGGGGCCGCGTACGCGATGGCGGCTCAGGATCGCCTGTGCATCCTGCACCGCGACCTCGGCGCGCATCTCGTCCGCGGCGTCGAGCCGGCCCGCATCCTCGCCCAGTACATGGGCCGCGCCGACGGCATCACGCGCGGTCGCGACGGCAACGTCCACTTCGGCGACCACACGAAGGGCTGCGTCGGGATGGTCTCGATGCTCCCCGACATGATGCTCGTCGCCACCGGCATGGCGATGGCCTTCCGCCTTCGCGACGAGGCCCGCTGCGCGATCACCTGGTTCGGCGACGGCTCGACCTCCCGGGGCGACTTCCACGAGGCGATGAACTGGGCCGCGGTGCAGGGGCTGCCCGTCATCTTCGTCCTGGAGAACAACCAGTACGCGTACTCCACGCCGCTCTCGCAGCAGTTCCTCGTCGACCCGATCGAGCGCGCCGCGACGTACGGCTTCCCGGGCGTGCGCGTGGACGGCAACGACGTCGAGGCGATGTTCGACGCCACATGGGAGGCGCGCGAGCGCGCGATCTCCGGCGGCGGCCCGACGCTGCTCGAGGCCGTGACGATGCGCATGCACGGCCACGCCGCCCACGACGACATGAAGTACGTGCCCAAGGAGCAGGTGGAGGAGTGGCGCCGCAAGGATCCGATCGACCGCCAGAGCGTGCGCGTCGCGGAGCTCGGGGTCGACGTCGACGCGCTGCGCGACGAGGTCCGCGCGCAGGTGGACGCCGCGGCCGAGGAGGCCATGCGCTCCCCCATGCCGGATCCGGCGACCGCCACCGAGGGCCTGTTCCACGAGGGCGAGGACATCGTGCTCGGCGACGGCGACGCCCCGTACAGCGGCTTCCGGAGCGCCTGAGATGCCCACGATGACCTACCTCCAGGCCATCTCCGACGGCCTGCGCACCGAGATGCGCCGCGACGAGCGCGTGCTCGTCATGGGCGAGGACATCGGGACCTTCGGCGGCGCCTTCAAGGTCACCGACGGCTTCATCGACGAGTTCGGCAGCCGGCGCGTCATGGACACCCCGCTCGCGGAGTCCGGCATCGTCGGGACCGCGGTCGGCGCGGCGGTCGTCGGGCTGCGCCCGGTGTGCGAGATGCAGTTCGCCGACTTCGTCTCCTGCGGCTTCGACCAGCTCGTCAACGTCGCGGGGAAGATGTACTACCGCCAGGGGCTGCCGGTGAACATCACCGTCCGGCTCCCCAGCGGCGGCGGCTTCTCGGGCGGCCCGTTCCACTCGCAGAATCCCGAGGCGTGGTTCATGCACGCGCCGGGGCTGAAGGTCGTCGCGCCGAGCACGCCGGCCGACGCCAAGGGCCTGCTGATCGGGGCCGTGCGCGACCCGAACCCGGTGGTGTTCCTCGAGCACAAGCACCTCTACCGCCGGGTCCGCGGCGAGGTCCCGGAGGGGGCGGACGCGACGCCGTTCACCGCGCGCGTCGCGCGCGCGGGGACCGATCTCGTGGTCATCGCCTACGGGGCGATGGTCCACACGGCGCTGGAGGCGACGGAGGACCTGGAGGGCGCCTCGGTGCAGGTCCTGGACCTGCGCTCGCTCGTGCCGCTCGACGAGGAGGCGATCCTCGCCGCGGTGCGGGAGTGCTCGAAGGTCGTCGTCCTCGACGAGGCCAACGGCACGTGCGCCGCGGGCGCCCAGGTCGCGGCGCTCATCGCCGAGAAGGGCTTCGAGGACCTCGACGGACCGGTCGTGCGGGTGGCGTCGCCCGACGTGCCGATCCCCTTCTCGCCCCCGCTGGAGCAGGCGGTGCTGCCGAACGTCGATCGCGTACGGGAGGCGTGCCGTGAGCTCCTCGCCTACTGAGACGCTGGTGGACGTCGCCATGCCCCAGATGGGCGTGTCCGTCGCCGAGGGCACGATCGTCGCCTGGCACAAGCAGGCGGGCGACTGGGTGGAGGCCGACGAGACGCTGGCGGAGGTCACCACGGACAAGATCGACACGGAGATCCCGTCGCCGGCGTCGGGGCGGCTGGTCGAGATCCTCGTGGAGCCGGGCGTGACCGTCGACATCGGCACCCCGCTGGCGCGGATCGCGACCGACGGACGGCCGGGCGAGGCCCACGTGGCCGAGTCCGAGCCGGAGCCGGAGCCGCCTTCGCACCCGCGGCGCTACTCGCCGGTCGTGCAGCGCATCGCGGCCGAGCACGGCATCGACCTCGACGCCATCCAGGGCACGGGGCGCGACGGCCGCGTGCGCAAGCAGGACGTCCTCGCGCTCGTCGACGGCGCGCCCCCGACGCAGGACGACCCGCCGCTGCACACGGAGTCGCCCTACCGACCCGACCCGGCGCCCGCGCCCGCGGGGCAGCAGCTCTCGCGCATGCGCCGCACGATCGGCGAGCACATGAAGCGCTCGCTCGACACCGCGGCGACGTGCACGACCTGGATCGAGGTCGACATGGGCCGCGTCGAGCGCGCCCGGGCGCAGCTCGGCGTGACGGCGCTGCCGGTCGTCGGCCGCGCCGTCGTCGAGACGCTGCGCGAGCACCCCGCGCTCAACGCGTGGCTCGAGGGCGACCGCCACACCGTGCACCGCGACGTCCACCTGGGCATCGCCGTGTCGCTCGGCGACGACGGCCTCATCGTCCCCGTCATCGCCGACGCGCAGGACCTCAGCGCCGAGGGCCTGGGGGCGCGCATCCGCGACGCCGCGAAGCGGGCGAGGTCGCGTGCGCTGTCGCCCGACGAGGTGCGCGGCGGCACGTTCACGATCACGAACCCCGGGCAGTACGGGTCGATCATGGCCACGCCGGTCATCAACCAGCCGCAGGTCGCGATCCTCGACCTGGAGGCGGTCGTCAAGCGCCCGGTCGTCGTGACCGGCGAGGACGGCACCGACGCGATCGCGATCCGGCCGATCACGATCCTCGGCCTGTCCTGGGACCACCGGGCGCTCGACGGGGCGCAGGCGGCGCAGTTCCTGGCGAGCCTGAAAGCACGGCTGGAGGCGTGGCCGGTGGACGAGGGCTCATGAACGAACTGTGGACCGCGTGGCTCGGCACCGTCGACTACGGCGAGGCCCACGAGCTGCAGGAGCGCCTCCGGGCGGCGCGCCAGGAGGGGCGCATCCCGGACGTGCTGCTGCTGCTCGAGCACCCGCCGGTCTACACGCGCACGCGGCGGACCGCCGCGTCGGACCTCCCGCGCGGGGAGGCGTGGTACGCCGAGCAGGGCATCGCGATCGTCGACACCGACCGCGGCGGCCAGCTCACCTACCACGGGCCCGGCCAGCTCGTGGCGTACCCGATCGTCGAGGCCGGTCGCATCCTGCCGTTCGTGCGCACGCTCGAGCGCGCGATCGTCGCGGCCCTCGCCGACCAGGGCGTCGGGGCGCACGCGCGCGACGACGAGTCGGCCGCGTTCGTCGGCGCGTGGGTCGAGGACCGCAAGATCGCGTCGCTCGGCATCCGCGTGAAGGGCGGGATCACGAAGCACGGCCTCGCGATCAACGTCGTCAACGACCTCGCGCCGTTCGAGTGGGCCGTCGCGTGCGGCCTGCCCGGCGTGACGATGACGTCGGTGGAGCGGGAGGCGGCGTCGCTGCGCAGCGATCCCATGGGCTGCCTGCGCAAGGACCTCGCGCACCGCGTCGCGGAGGAGCTCGGGCTGCGCCAGCGGATCGTGTCGCCGGCTCGGCTGGCGCGCGCGCTCGACACTTCGTCCATCCCGGCCTGACCGCCAGCGTCTCGGAGCATCGCCTGCCGATCACCGGGGGGCGATGCCGACGCTGCTGCTCGCCTGGTGCCTGGCCATCCTCCTCGCGGGGCCGCTCGTGATGCTGATCCACGAGCTCGGTCACGCCGTGGCCGCGCTCGCGCTCACCCATGGCCCGGTCGTCGTGCAGACCGGCCGCCGCGCCTTCGTCAGCCCGCGCATCGGGCGCCTCACGCTCGCGATCGGCCCCGGCGGCCTGCAGGCGGGCGCCTGCTGGCACCTCGCGCCGGAGTCGCGCCGGGCGGAGGCCGCGATCGCCGCGGCGGGCCCGCTCGCGAGCCTGGCGACGGCCGCGACAGCCGCGACCGCATGCCTCCTCCTGGCGCCGCCGCGCGCCGCCGGACTGGCGCTGGCGGCGGTTGCCGTCCTCGCCGCGCTCGACGCGCTCGCGAACCTCTGGCCGGCACTGCACCCGGCCCGCAGGACCGTCACCGGCGCCCCGCAGGAGAGCGACGGACGGATCGTCGCGCGGTGCCTCGGGCTCGCGTTCGCGCCTCGCTAGTGTCCAGGGGGTGAGCGCGCCCCCCGCCCCTCGCAAGCACCAGACCCGCTCGCGGATGAACCCAGGCGGCATGGACGTCCTGACCGTCCTGGGCACCGACGTCCTGCCCGTCCACCACCGCAAGCCGTCCTGGTTCAAGGTGCCGATGCCGGGCGGTCCGGTCTACCGCGAGCTGTCCCGCCGCATCGAGGCGGAGGACCTCATCACGGTGTGCAAGGAGGCCGCCTGCCCCAACATCGGGGACTGCTGGGAGCGCGGCACCGCGACGTTCATGATCCTCGGCGACACGTGCACACGCCGCTGCGGCTTCTGCCACGTGCAGACCGGCAAGCCGACGCACAACGACCCCCTCGAGCCGGCGCGCGTCGCGCGCTCCGTCGCCCGCATGGGCCTGCGCCACGCGGTGATCACCAGCGTCGATCGCGACGACCTCCCCGACAAGGGCGCGAGCGCGTTCGTCGGCGTCGTCCGCCAGATCCGCAGGCAGGCGCCGGGCTGCAAGATCGAGCTGCTGACCCCCGACTTCCAGGGCCAGGAGATGCCGCTGGCGAAGGTCATCGCCGAGCGCCCCGACGTCTTCAACCACAACGTCGAGGTCGTCCCGCGCCTCTACCCGGTGGCGCGGCGCGGCTCGAAGTTCCTGCGCTCCGCCCGCGTGCTGCGCAACGCGAAGGCGATGGGCGGCGACGAGGTCACGACGAAGAGCGGCCTCATGGTCGGGCTCGGCGAGACGTTCGAGGAGATGGTCGAGACCTTCGGGATCCTCCGCGAGCACGACGTCCAGGTCCTGACCGTCGGCCAGTACCTGCGGCCGAGCGACCGTCACCTCCCCGTCGTGCGCTACTGGCACCCGGACGAGTTCGCGGCGCTCGAGAAGGCCGCCTACGACCTCGGCTTCGACCACATCGCCGCCGGCCCGCTCGTGCGCAGCTCGTACCACGCGGACGAGCACGTGCCGCAGGAGCGCCCCGGCGTCGGGCCGCTCGCCGCCTCGGCCTAGCCGCCTCCCGCGGCTACCGTGGGGCCGCGTGATCCCGCTCAAGGACTCGATCCCCACGGCGAACCTGCCGTGGGTGACGATCGCGCTGATCGCCATCAACGTCGTCGTCTACTTCGGTCTGCAGGGCGGCGGCATCCTCGACGGCCCCAGCCAGTCCTCGGTCATCGACTTCGGCGCGATCCCGTTCGAGATCACGCACCCCGGCGACCACTGCATCGAGACGGGCCAGACCATCTCCTGCGGGGCCTTCGGCGCCGCCGGGCAGCCGCCGACGTGGGTGACCGTCTTCAGCTCGATGTTCATGCACGGCTCGATCCTGCACCTCGCCGGGAACATGCTGTTCCTCTGGATCTTCGGCAACAACATCGAGGACTCGATGAGCAAGGTCCGGTTCGTCGCCTTCTACGTGCTCGGCGGCCTGGCCGCCCTCGCGCTGCAGGTGGTCGTGGAGCCGAACGCCGCCGTCCCGACGATCGGCGCGTCCGGCGCGATCGCCGCCGTGCTCGGCGGCTACCTCATCCGCTATCCCGGGGCGAGGGTCGTCACGCTGTTCGTCATCGTCTTCTTCTTCACGGTCGTCGAGCTGCCCGCGATGCTCGTGCTCGCGCTGTGGTTCGGCCAGCAGGTCCTCTTCGGCGCGCTGCAGTGGGGCTCGCCCGCCGGTGACGGCGGCGGCGTCGCCTACTACGCGCACATCGGCGGCTTCGTCTTCGGGCTCGCCGCGATCCGGCTGTTCGCCCAGCGACGAGCGGCCGTGCCGCCGCCGCGCCGCATGGCCACGATGCGCTGGCCGTGAGACGCGCCGCCGCCATCGCCGCGGTGGCGGTCGTGGCGGCCGTCGTCGCGGTCGTGCTCCTCACCCGCGGCGACGACGCCGACGCCCAGGAGCGCTTCGTCGTGGGCTCGGGCACCCGCGCTGCCGTGGTCATGCGACCGCACGACGCCACACGGGGACGTCCGGTCGTCCTCTTCCTCCACGGGTGGACGGCCAACGTGCCGCGCGCGTACGGCGCGTGGCTGCGCCACCTCGTCGACGAGGGCGCCGACGTCGTCTTCCCGACCTACCAGCGCCGGCCGTTCGACGACGTCCGCACGCCGTTGCCCAACGTCCTCGCGGCCGTGCGCGCCGCGCTCGCGCGCCTGCCCGGCCACGGGCCGCTGATCGCCGCCGGGCACTCCGCCGGCGGTTCGCTGTCGTCGGACTACGCGGCGAGCGCCGCGGGCGCCGGGCTGCCGCGCCCGGTCGCCGTCTACGCCGTCTACCCCGGCCGCGACCTCGGCCCCGGGCTGTTCCTCCGCGGCCCGCCGCTCTCGGGGATCGCCGCGGGCACCCGGCTGCTCGTGCTCGAGTCGCCCACCGACCGCGTCGTCGGCACCGCGACGGCGCGGTCGATCGTCGCCGACGCGACGCGCGTCCACGGCGAGCTGCGCACGATCCGCGATCCGATGCTCGGCGAGCACAACGCCTCGATGGGCGAGTCCCAGCGCGTCCGGAGCACGTTCTGGACTCCGCTGGACCGGGTGATACGCGCCGCATCGGGGTAGCCGCGTAGGCGTCCCCATTCCACGAGGCCAGGAGGAGAGACCATGGCCGACAATCGCGGCGTCGCCTACATGGGCACGGGCAAGGTGGAGGTGCAGGACATCGCCTACCCCGAGTTCGAGCTCAAGGACGGGCCGGGGGTCAACCCCGACAACGTGGGCCGCAAGCTGCCCCACGCGGCCATCCTGCGGGTCGTCTGCACGAACATCTGCGGCTCCGACCAGCACATGGTCCGCGGCCGGACGACCGCGCCCGAGGGACTCATCCTCGGCCACGAGATCACCGGTGAGGTGATCGACGTCGGCCCCGGGGTCGAGTTCATCAAGAAGGGCGACCTCTGCTCCGTGCCGTTCAACATCGCGTGCGGGCGCTGCCGCCAGTGCAAGATGGGCAACACGGGCGTCTGCCTGAACGTGAACCCCGACCGTCCGGGATCGGCGTACGGCTACGTCGACATGGGCGGCTGGGTCGGAGGCCAGGCGGAGTACGCGCTCGTGCCGTACGCGGACTGGAACCTCCTGAAGTTCCCCGACAAGGACCAGGCGATGGACAAGATCCTCGACCTGACGATGCTGTCGGACATCTTCCCGACCGGGTTCCACGGCGCCTACACCGCCGGGGTGGGACCGGGCGACAGCGTCTACGTCGCGGGCGCCGGGCCCGTCGGCCTCGCGGCCGCCTACTCGGCGATGCTGCTCGGCGCGGCGGTCGTCATCGTCGGCGACATGATCCCGGAGCGCCTGAAGCAGGCGAAGAGCTTCGGCTGCGAGACCGTCGACATCTCCAAGGGCGATCCGAAGGACCAGATCGAGCAGATCCTCGGCGTGCCCGAGGTCGACGCCGCCGTCGACGCCGTCGGGTTCGAGGCGCGCGGGCACGGCACCGGGTCCTCCGAGGAGGCCCCGGCGACGGTGCTGAACTCGATCATGGACGTGACCCGCGTGGCGGGCCGGCTCGGCATCCCGGGCCTGTACGTCACCGGCGATCCCGGCGCGGTGGACGACGCGGCCAAGCAGGGCTCGCTCTCGCTGCAGATCGGCCTCGGCTGGGCGAAGTCGCACAGCTTCACGACGGGCCAGTGCCCGGTCATGAAGTACCACCGCGGACTCATGGAGATGATCCTCCACGACCGCGCGCACATCGCCGACGCGGTGAACGCGACGGTCGTGACCCTCGACGAGGCCCCGAAGGGCTACGCGGACTTCGACAAGGGGGCCGCGAAGAAGTTCGTGCTCAACCCGCACGGCGACATCAAGGTCTGACGCGCGCTCCCCGGCTCCGGGCTCGTCCCGGGGCCGGGGAGGTTGCCCCGCGGTGGACGGGGCGGGGATACTCGCCGGAGCCCAAGGCCCCGTCACGGAAGGAACGTCCCATGACCCTTGCCGGTCTCGCCCCAGAGCGCCTCGAGGTGCTCGCCGGTCAGTTCGGTGGGGTCCTCGTCGGCCCCGCCGATGCGACGTACGACGAGCTGCGCAGCATCCACAACGGCCTCATCGACAAGGCGCCCGCCCTCGTCGCGTGCTGCCGCGGGACGGCCGACGTCGTCGCCGCCGTGCGCTTCGCCCTCGGCGAGGACCTCGAGCTCGCGGTCCGCGGCGGTGGGCACAACGTGTCCGGCCGTGCCGTCAGCAACGGCGGCCTCGTCGTCGACATGTCGCTCATGCGCGGCGTCGAGGTCGACGCGGTCGCGCGGACCGCGCGCGTCCAGGGCGGCGCGCTCTGGTCGGACGTGAACCGGGAGGCCGGCCTGCACGGCCTGGCCGTCACCGGCGGCGCGGTCTCCTCCACCGGGGTCGGCGGCTTCACGCTCGGAGGCGGGCTCGGGTGGCTCATGGGCCTGCACGGGCTGGCGGCCGACAACCTGCTGGAGGCGGAGGTCGTGCTCGCATCCGGCGAGGTCGTGCGCGCCGGCCCGGATGCGCACGAGGACCTCTTCTGGGCCCTGCGCGGCGGCGGCGGCAACTTCGGCGTCGTCACGTCGTTCGTCTTCGCGCTGCACCCCGTCGCGGAGATCGTCGGCGGGCTCGTCGCCCATCCGATCACGGCCGCCCGCGACATGCTCGCCTTCTACGCGGACTTCACGGCGGGCGCGCCCGACGAGCTCACCGCGTTCGCCGGCCTCGTGCACGCGCCGGACGGGTCGGGCATGCCGCTCGCGGTCGTCATCGTCTGCCACGCCGGGCCGCGCGAGCAGGCCGAACGCGACCTCGCGCCCCTGCTGACGTGGGGGACGCCGGCGATGGTCGACGTCGGCCCGATGCCCTACCCGGTGATGAACACGCTGCTGGACGGCGGCTTCCCGCGGGGCGCGCTCAACTACTGGAAGTCGACCTTCGTCCGCGGCGTCGACGACGGGCTCATCGACACGATGGTGCAGCAGTTCGAGTCCTGCCCGTCGCCGATGAGCGGGATCCTGCTCGAGCACTTCCACGGCGCGGTCACGCGCGTGGCGCCGACGGACACGGCCGTCCCGCACCGGGCTCCGGGCTACAACCTCCTCATCCCGTCGGTGTGGACCGATCCCGCCGAGACGAACGTCAACGTCGCGTGGACGCGGGCGACGTTCGACGCGTTCGCGCCGTACCGCGGCGAAGGCCGCTGGCTGAACTACTTCGGCGACGACGAGGACGCGGCCGCGCTCGACGCGGCCTACGGCCCCAACCGCGCGCGGCTCGGCGAGGTCAAGCGGCGCTACGACCCGGACAACGTCTTCCACCTCAACCAGAACATCCTGCCCGCCTGACCTCGTAGCCCATCTCGCGCAGCCGCGCGAGCAGCCGCAGCTCCTCGGCCTCGGGGTCCGCCTCGGGGCCGAGCAGCGCGACGTCCACGTCGAACGGCATCTCCGTGCCGTCGACGCATCCGAAGCGCAGCTCGATGACGCCGGGGACGCGACGCACGGTCGCGACGGGGCAGCGTTCCGGCGCCGGGAGGCCGGTGAGGCGCAGCACGCCTCGCATACTGACCGACGTGCGCTTCTGGTCCTACGACCGCCATCCGTTCCCGCTGCCGGAGGGCCATCGGTTCCCGGCGGGCAAGTACCGGATGCTCCGGGAGGCCGTCGAGGCCGAAGGCCTGGGCGAGGTGTGGCACGCCGGGCCGGTGCCGTGGTCGCAGCTGGAGGCGGTCCATGCGCCCGCGTACCTCGAGACCCTGCGCGAGGGGACGATGACCCGCCGCGCCGAGCGCGCGCTCGGGCTGCCCTGGTCGCGCGAGCTCGTGGAGCGCGCGCGCCGCTCGGTGCAGGCGACGGTCCAGGCGGCGGGTGACGCGCTCGACGACGGTCTGGGGATGAACCTCGGCGGCGGCACGCACCACGCGGGCTACGAGCAGGCGCGCGGCTACTGCCTGTTCAACGACGTCCCGGTGACCGTCGCGGCGCTCCGGGCGGCCGGGCGCCTGGGCCGGGCGCTCGTCGTGGACTGCGACGTCCACCAGGGCGACGGCACGGCGGAGCTGCTCGCCGGGGATCCGGACACGTTCACGCTGTCCGTGCACGGCGGAGCGAACTACCCCTTCAAGCGCGCGACGTCCGACCTCGACGTCGACCTGCGGACCGGCACCGGCGACGACGTCTACCTCGAGGCGCTGTCCGCCGCGCTCGACCGGGCGATCCCGGCCGCCCGGCCGGAGCTCGTGGTCTTCCTCGCCGGCGCCGACCCGTGGGAGGGCGACCGCCTCGGGCGCCTCGCCCTCACGAAGGCGGGGCTTGCCGACCGCGACGCCCTCGTGCTGGACGCCGCGGCGGCCGCGGGCGCGCCAGTGTGCGTGTGCCTCGCCGGCGGCTACGCGCCGGACATCCGCGACACCGTGGAGATCAACCTGGCGACCGCGCGGCTCGTCGCGCGTCGCAGCGCCGCCGTCTCGGCGTGACCGGCTGATCGGCCGACCCGCCCAGGGCCGATCAGCCCGTGCCGGACCGACCGGATGGGGGCCGACCGGCCGATGGGGCAGCGGCGCCCGGGGCGCCGACGCTGTTCACGTGCTGTCCCTCCTGCGCCGCTCCCTCCTCACCGTCGCCGTCGCCTCCCTCGCCTTCACCGCGACCGCGTCCGCCAACACGAGCCACGCCGGGTGGCCGGAGATCGACGGCCTGCTCGTCATGCACAAGGCCGACGAGTCGGGCGCCATCCAGGGCGACCCCGCACGCCACAACGAGCTGCTCGGCGGCCACGGCGACGACGTCATTCACGCCGGAGGCGCCGGAGACGTGCTGTGGGGCGACTACAAGCCGTCGGGCCAGCCCGAGACGCAGCTCGACCAGCTCATCGGCGGCCCGGGCAAGGACTTCATCTACGCGGGCCACGGCAGGAACGTCATCGTCACGGGCGCCGGTCACGACGTCGTCCACGCGCACTTCGGCCGCGGCGAGATCCACTGCGGGCCGGGCGCGACGGTGTTCCTGAGCCACAGCAGCCGCCGCTTGTACAAGCTCGACGGCTGCCGGCGGATCAGCTACCGCACCCTCGGCTACTGAGGCGTCACCTCGCCGCGCCAGCCGGCGGACTGCACGCCGCGTGACTCGATGAGCTCCTTGAAGCGCTCGAGGTCACCCTTCACGCGTCGCTCGACGACGCCGAGGAGGTCGCCGACCTTCTCCGCCGCGCCCTCGGGCTCGTAGTCGAGCTGGAGCATGACGCGGGTCTTCGTGTCGTCGAGGTGGTGGAAGGTGACGACGCCCGCGTGCTCCGGGCCGTCCTGGCTCGTCCAGGCGATGCGCTCGTCCGGCCGCTGCTCGGTCACGACCGCGTCGAACTCCTTCTCGCGGCCGGCGACCTTCGTGCGCCAGTGCGTGTGGGTGTCGTCGATCTGCCGGATCTCCTCGACGCCCTCCATGAAGCTCGGGAACTCCTCGAACTGGGTCCACTGGTCGTAGGCGGCACGGACGGGGACGTCGACGTCGATGCTGCGCTCGATGTTGGCCATGGGGTCGGTTCCTCTCGGTTGCGAAACGGCTTCCCTGGCCGTACCCGGGCCGCTCGTGCGCAGACGGCTCGGAGGCCGACCCGGCACGTGCCCACCCAAGCCTGGCGCGCTCGTACACTCATGGCCCGCGGGGCCATAGCTCAGTTGGTAGAGCGCCTGCTTTGCAAGCAGGAGGTCGCCGGTTCGAGACCGGCTGGCTCCATGCCCGGATCACCCGCCTCGGGCCGAGCCGCGGGCTCCGGCGACCAGTCGCGAGCGACGTTCTGCCGCGCCGGTCCCATCGGTGCGACCACAACCACTAGGGTCGCAACCATGGCGCACACGATCGACTGGGGTTCGGCCAAGGTGCACGAGGGGCAGCTGAGCGTCCGGGTGAAACCGGATCCGGACTTCGCCTTCCTCACGGTCTTCGACATGGTGCTCATCGAATCTCCGCCGCCCGCCGGCGCAGCCGCTTGGGGCCAGGTGCGGTTCGCCGGCGGCAGGATCGTCGTCACCGAGGTCCAGCCTGGCTCGGCTCCTGCTCTGGAGCGGTTCCTGGACGGAGTCGTCCGCGAGGCCGACGAGCGCGCCGGTCCCGAACGCGAGCGCCTGGAACGCGAGGCCGAACGCGAGCGCCAGGCTGCCGAGGAGAAGCGCAGCGCCGACGAGGCCGCGGCGGCGTCATCCGAGCGCCGCGACGACCAACTCGAGGAGGAGTTCCGGCACCGCGACTAGCGTCCGAGGCCATGATCAACGGCCTCCACGCGGTGATCTTCAGCAGGGACGCGGAGGGCGTGCGCGCCTTCCTGCGAGACGTGCTCGGGTTCGCGTCGGTCGACGCCGGCGGCGGCTGGCCGATCTTCGCGCTGCCGCCCGCCGAGCTCGCGGCCCACCCGAGCGATGACGACGGCCACCACGAGCTCTACCTGATGTGCGACGACGTGCACGCGAGCGTCGAGGAGCTGTCGCGCAAAGGCGTGGAGTTCGCCCACCCGGTTCGCGACGAGGGGTGGGGCCTCCTGACGGCGATCAGGCTTCCAGGCGGCGGCGAGCTCGGCCTGTACGAGCCGAAGCACCCGAGCCCGCTCACACCCCCCGGCTGAGCGAGCTGCCCGACGGACCTACGGGACGATCACCGCGCGGTTCACGCGCCGGGCCTGCGAGTCGCGCAGCGCGTCCTCCAGCCCGTCGAGCGGATACTCGCGGTCGAGGAGCTCCGCGAACGGCAGCCGAGCCACGTTGCGGGCCAGGAAGCCCAGCGCCTCGTCGAGCTCCCACGGCAGGTAGCGGATGACCGGGATGATCCGGATCGCTCGCCGGGTCAGCCCGCTGACGTCGAACGGCTGCGTCGTGCCGGGCGTGACGTTGCCGATCTCCACGATCCGCCCGCCGATGCGCACGAGCTCCAGCGCCTCGGCGAACGCCGCGGGGACGCCCGCGACCTCCATGACGCAATCCGCCCCCTCACCGCCGGTCAGCTCGCGGACGCGATCGGCGCGGTCCGCGGCGTCGGGCAGATCCTCCATCGAGATGACGTTGTCGGCGCCGAAGGCCTCGGCCGTGCGCAGGCGCTGGGCCACGCCGTCGATCACCGTCACGGTCGCGCCGCGTTCCTTGGCCACGGCAGTGGCGTACAGGCCCAGCCCACCCGCGCCCTGCACCACGAGGTGCTCGCCGGCGCGCAGCTCGGCTCGCGCGACGCCCGCCCACACCTGCGACAGCCCGCAGTTCGCGCTCGCCGCGACGGTGTCGGGGACCTCGTCGGGCACGCGGAACAGGAACTGCGACGGCGACACGTAGTAGTGCGACGCGTGGGTGCCGGTGAAGTGCGGGAACAGATCGGGGTCCTGATGCCAGATGTCGTAGACGTGATGGCACAGGTTCAGCTCCCCCCGGCCGCACGCCGGGCAGGCCAGGCAGGTGAGGAAGAACGGCGCCGTGACACGGTCGCCGGGCGCGATCGGCCGGCCCGCGCTGTCGGTCTCGCGTCGGACGCGGTCGGTCACCTCGCCGATCATCTCGTGGCCCAGCACGCCCGAGCGCATCGGGTGGTGACCGTTGAAGGTGTGCAGCTCGGAGCCGCACACGCCCGCCGCGAGCACGCGCAGCAGCACGGCGCCGTCGCGCACCTCCGGCAGCTCGTACTCGCGCAGCTCCAGCCGCCCGGGCTCCGGCATGAAGTTCAGTCGACCCGTCGCCATGCGCAGACCTTAGATGGACGCGCCTCGGCGGGTCCTACTCGTTGCTCTGCTTGGATGGCGCGATGCCGGGAGAGCTCGTCAGCGAGGTCCTCGACCACGACGGTGGGCGGCAGGTCACGGTGTACGTCCCGCCGTGCGCGCCCGAGGCGGTCGTCTTCGCCGCCGATGGCCAGGGCGTCTCGCGGTGGGGTGGGTCGCTCGAGGCGGCCGACGTTCCGTCCACGATGATCGTCGGCGTCCACGGGCACGCGGACGAGACGCTGCGCCTCGAGGAGTACTCACCGGTCTTCGACGCCGAGCGGTTCGCCGCCCACGAGAGGTTCTTCGTCGAGGACGTCCGCCGCTGGGCGCGGTCGCGGTTCGGGGTCGCGCTTCCCACCGAGCGCACTGCGGTGTTCGGGGCGTCGGCGGGTGGAGAGCTCGCGCTCGCCCTCGGACTCCGGCATCCGGACGTCTACGGGGCGATCCTGTCGGGCTCGCCGGGCGCCGGCTACAAGCCGACCGGTGCCATGCCGAGTCCGATCCCGCGTACGTACCTCGTCGCCGGCACGTCCGAGCCCTTCTTCCTCGACAACGCGACCCGGTGGGCGGTCGCCCTCGCGCGACGCGGGTGCGGACGTGGTGATGCGCGAGCGGGACGGGTCGCACGGCGACGCGCTGTGGCGGGCCGAGTTTCCGCTGATGGTGGGGTGGGCCTTCGGTCGGCGGTACGAGACGTGACCGACCCGGTTTGAGACATCGTTGTCTCGGATAGCGACAGGTGTGTGCGGGTGTCCTACGCCCCGACCAGACCTCGAGGAGATCCCATGCCGAGTTCCACGATGCCGCCTGACGAGACCGTCGTTCCGCTGACCAGCCTCCCGACGGCCCATCCGACGGAGGAGTCCGTACCGGCCACCCCGGTCGTTGCTCCGGCGTCCCAGGACGACCCGGATCACGCGGAGGATGACGGGGAGCGGTCGGCGGGGGGCGACTCGCCGACCGGTTGACCTGCTGGTGGCAGATGCAGATGCTCGCTCCATGAACAAGCGAGCGGACAGGCAGGGAATGATGGGCCCGTACGGGTCGGGTACCCGTGGGCCTGATCATCGCCATCGCGCTACGCCCGGGCGGCCTGCGGGGGCCGCGGGCTGCACCGCCGGCGGACTGACAGCGTCGATCAGGATCGGCTCAGCAGCCGCAGGGCGTTGAGCGTGACCAGCAGCGACGTGCCCATGTCGGCGACCACGGCGAGCACGAGCGTGGTCAGCCCCAGCGGCGCGAGCACGACGAACACCGCCTTCACCGCCAGCGACGCGACGACGTTCTGGCGGATGATCCGCAGCGTGCGGCGACCCTGCCCGATCGCATCGGGCAACCGCTGCAGCTCGTCGGACATGAGCGCGACGTCGGCCGACTCGATGGCGACGTCGCTGCCCGCCGCGCCCATGGCGATGCCCACGTCGGAACCTGCGAGCGCGGGCGCGTCGTTGACCCCGTCGCCGACCATCGCCACGCTGCCGTCCCGCTGCAGCTCGTGCACCGCGTCGAGCTTCTCCGCCGGGAGCAGCCCGGCCCGCCACTCCGTGACGCCGACGCGCTCCGCGACGGCGCGCGCGACGGCCTCGGTGTCGCCGGTCAGCATGACCACACGCCGCACGCCGTCGCGGCGCAGGGCGGCGATCGCGTCCGCCGCCCCCGGGCGGGGCCCGTCCGCGAGACCGAAGACCGCCAGCACGCGCGTGCCCTCGCCGAGGACGACCGGCGTCTCGCCCCGCTCGGCCACGGTCTGCGCCTCGGGCGGCAGGGCTCCCGTGCGCTCGGCCGCCAAGCGAGGCCCGCCGGCCCACAGCTCCCGGCCGTCGACGGTCGCCTCGGCGCCTCGCCCCGGGAGGGCGACGAAGCCGTGGGCGGCCGGGACGTCGAGCCCGCGCTCGTGCGCGGTGCGCAGCAGCGTCCGGCCGAGCGGGTGCTCGGAGCCGCGCTCGACCGCCGCGGCGAGCGACAGCACGCCGTCCTGCTCGGCCGCCGGCGCGACCTCGACGCTCGCCAGCTGCGGCGTGCCCTCGGTGAGCGTGCCGGTCTTGTCCACCGCGACCGTGTCGATGCGGCCCAGTGCCTCGAGCGCCTCGCCGCCCTTGACCAGCACGCCGGCCCGGGCGGCGCCGCCGACGGCGGACACGACCGCCACCGGGACGGAGATCACGAGCGCACAGGGGCACGCGACGATGAGCAGCGCGAGCGCCCGGTACAGCCACGTGTCGAGGTCCCCGCCCAGCAGCACGGGGACGACCGCGAGCAGCAACGCCGCCGCGAACACGAGCGGCGTGTAGATCCGCGCGAAGCGGTCGATGAACCGCTCGCTGGGCGCGCGGCTCGCCTGCGCCGCGGCGGTGAGCCGCGCGACGCGCGCGAGCGTGGTGTCGGCCGCCGCCGCCGTCGTGCGGACCGTGAGCGCGCCGAACGCGTTGAGCGTCCCGGCGAAGACGGCGTCGCCCGCCGTCTTGTCCACCGGCACCGACTCCCCGGTCAGGGCGGACTCGTCGAGGCTCGATGCGCCCTCGACGATGACCCCGTCCAGCGGCACCCGCTCGCCGGGCCGCACCCGCAGCGCGCTCCCCGGCGCGATGGAGGCAACCGCGACGGTGCGCTCGACCCCGTCGACGACCACCTGCGCCTCCTCGGGGGCGAGCTCGGTGAGCGCCTCGACCGACCGGCGGCTGCGGTCGAGCGCCAGGGCCTCGAGCGTCGTCCCGACCGCGAAGAGGACCAGCACCCAGGCGCCTTCGGCGTAGTCGCCGATCCCGACGGCGCCGATCGCCGCGAGCGCCATGAGGACGTTCATGTCCAGGGTGCGCCGGCGCAGCGCGGTCAGCGCCGCGCGGGCGACGGGCCAGCCGCCCGCGACCATCGAGAGCAGGTACAGCGGCTCGGCGACGGCGCGCGGCGCGCCCGCGAGCGACGCGACCACGGCGACGAGCAATGCCGCGACAGCGATCGACGTCGACAGGGCGCGCGGGGTCCGGCGCCAGAAGGGGACGTCGCCGTCGGTCGCGCGCTGCCCGGCCGGTCGTGCGCTGTAGCCGGCGCTGCGGACGGCCGCCGTGACCCGCTCGGCGTCGATCTCCCCGTCGACGAGCATCGTCGCCGTCCCGAACGACACGTCGGCGGCGCGGACGCCGTCCAGCGCCGCGACCGCCTTCTCGACCGTCCGCGCGCACCCCGCGCAGTCCATGCCGTCGACGCGGAAGCGCTGCCCGCTGCTCACCGTCGGCTCGGGCGCCATCGGCAGCATCGGCAGCTCGGTCACGACGCGGGCACCTGTGCGAGGACGACGTCGAGCAGCGCGCGGCCGGGCTCGGTCAGCGCGTACATGACCATCTTGCCGTCGCGCCGGGAGGAGACGAGCCCCGCGGTACGCAGGACGCGAACGTGGTGGGACACGAGGTTCTCCGCCCGCTCGACGATCCAGGACAGATCGCAGACGCACAGCTCGCTCGCGTCGCGCAGCGCCGCGGCGATCGTGAGGCGCGTGGGGTCGCCCAGCGCCTTGGCCTGGCCGGCCGCCGCCGTCGCCGCGGCGAGCGGCAGGCGCTTGGCGCGCAGCTCCTCCGCCAGCGGCAGGTCGAGGCAGAGGAGATCGCAGGCGTCGCTCATGTCAACACTCTAACGAGCGTTGAGATGACGCGTCGGAGTAGTGCCTCCCGCACCCCGGACCGGTGGGTGGCGCAACTGTGGAGCCGCACGGGGCGCGAGACGATGCTCGTGTCATGAACGCCCTGCTGCTCGAAGCCACCGTGGTCTCCCTCACCACCCTCCCGACGGCGCATCCCTCGGCCGAGGCCGATCCGTCGAAGACGGTGGCGCCGCGCTTCACGGTCGCGGACTCCGCCCGCCGCGTCCGTCCCTAGCCCGCGCTACTCCAGCAGCGCGAGCATCCCGACGTTCACCGCGGACTGGCCGCCGTCGGCGACGATGGTGCTCCCCGTGACGAACGAGGCGTCGTCGGAGGCCAGGAAGAGGTTGACCTTCGCGAGCTCGCTCGGGTCGGCGAACCGTCGCAGCGGCGTCCCCGTGTTCATGATCTCCAGCGCGCGCGCCTCGTCGACCCCGCGGTCCTTGGCGACCATGTCGATCGCCTCCTGCAGCATCCGCGTCCTGGTCCCGCCGGGGCACACCGCGTTCACCCGCACGCCCTGCGGGCCGTAGTCGACCGCGACGGATCGGACGAACCCCAGCAGGGCGGTCTTCGCGGTCGTGTACGTCACGAGCGCGCCGGCGGCCGTGAGACCGGCGACGGACGAGGTGAGGACGATCGAGCCGCCGCCGCGCTCGATGAGCGCGGGGAGCGTCTCGCGGGTCGTCACGACCGCGGTCGTGAGGTTCAGGCGCATGTGCGCCTCGAACGTCTCGGCCGGCACGTCCAGCAGCGTCCCGAAGCCCTCGCCGCCCGCGCACGTGATGACCACGTCCAGGCCGCCGCCCAGGTCCTTCGCGGCGGCGAGCGCACGCCCGACGTCGCCCGCGTCGGCCGCGTCGCCGACGACGGCGACGCCGCCGATCTCCCCGGCCACCGCCTCCAGCGGCTCCTGCTCCGGCCCGAGGAGGACGGCCTGGCCGCCCTCCGCCGCGAAGCCGCGTGCGGTGGCCTCGCCGATGCCCGTGCCGCCGCCCGTGATGATCCCGATCTTCCCGTCGAAGCGCATGGCGCGCGACCGTACTAGGGAGCGTGGGCCCAGGCGGGCGCGCCGAACGCGCGTACGTGCGACAGGAACGCCTCGACCGCCGGCGGGCGCTCGCCGGCGCGGTAGGCGAGCGACAGCACGAACGGGGGGACGTCGAGGAGCGGGACCGTCGCCAGAGGCGACGGCACCGGGAACCGCAGCCCCGCGGGCGAGACCGCGATCGCCCGGCCCGTGGCGAGCAGGGCCGTCGTCTCGCCGACCGTCGTCGGCGCGTCGTCGACGACGACAGGGCCATGACCGCGGATCGCGGTGAGGTGGAAGAGCTCCACGAACTCGTCCGGGACCGAGGGGTGCTGCGCGGGCATCGGCTCCTCGGCGATCTGCGCGAAGCGGAGCGTGCCCTCGCGTGCGAGGCCCGAGTTCCACGCGCAGTGCACGACCGGCGGGATGCTGGCGATCGGCTCGAGCGTCACCGCCGCGTCGCGGTAGTGCGGGAACACGAAGCCGACGTCGACGTCCCCGTCGCGGATCGCGCTGAGCTCCGTGGCGAACGAGACGACGCGGACGACCACCTCGATCTGCGGGAACGCCGCGTGGAACCCGGTGACGAGATCGTCGAGGGGCGCGCCGGGCTCGACGCCGATCACCAGGCGGCGGCTCCCGTCGACGCGCACGTCGGCGACGGCATCGTCGACGGCGGCGACCGCGCGGGCGGCCATGGTCGCGAAGCGCCTGCCCGCCGCCGTGGGCGTCACGCCCTGCCTGCCCCGATCCAGCAGGTCCACGCCGAGATCGCGCTCGAGCGCGTGGATGGCCTGCGACAGGGCCGGCTGCGCCATGTGCAGGCGGCGCGCCGCCGCCGTGATCTGCCTCTCCTCGGCGACGACCACGAAGTAGCGCAGCTGCTGCAGGCTGACAGCCACGGTCAACGACTACCAGAGCCGGCGTCGCGCCGCTCCCATACGCGCGGCGTATGGCGACGTAGGCAAGACGTATTGGCGGCGCGACGCCGCGCGTGTCTACGGTCGTTGCATGGCCGCCCTCCCCCCGCTGCGCCGGCTGGTCGTGCTGTCGCTGATCGCCCTGTCGGCCGCGCTGGTCGCGCCGATGGGCGCGACGGCGACGGTCCCGTTCGTCTTCCCGCCCGGGTCGCACCCGCTGGGCAAGAGCTACGGCGAGTGGTCCGCAGCCTGGTGGAAGCAGGCCTACGCCTCGCCGGTCACGCCCGGGTCGCCGTTCGCGACCGGCGCCGTGAACTGCGCGCAGCTCGGCCAGGACGGCGTGGTCTTCCTCGTCGGCACGACCCCGGCCTCGGGGCCCGTCGCGGCGCGCAGCTGCGACGTCCCGGCGGGCAAGGCATTGCTCATCCCGCTCATCGACGCGGAGTGCAGCCTCGCGATCGACAAGGCCGTCACGTACCCCGCGCGGCTGCGGTGCGCCCGCGATCTCATGGACGCCGTCGACCGGCGCTCGCTGCTCCTGCACGTCGGCTTGCACGGCGTGGGGCCCGGGATCACCGTCCCGTCCGTCCTGCTGTCGCTCTTCCGCGTCGACTCGCCGCCGTTCACGTGGACGTCGGTCGCCGGCAACGCGTTCGGCGTGCCCGTCCTCGCGAACAATCCCGCGGCGGCCAACGGGTTCTTCGTCATGCTGGCCGGGCTGCCGCGCGGTCGATGGGACGTGTCCTTCGGCGGCGCCGCTCCGGCGCTCGAGTTCTCCACGCAGGCGAATTACACGTTGACGGTGCGCTGAGCAAACGTCGGAGGGTGGACGAACGTTCTGGACGCGGGTCCCCCAAAACGGGGAGGATGCCCGGATGAGACGACTGATCCCCATCATCGTGCTCGTCCTTGCCTGCGTCGTTCCCACGGCTGCGCAGGCGAATCATTCGGACTCGCCGCCGCACCTGTCCTGCGGCGAGATCGATGGGACGTTCTCCGACTTTCCCTCCGGTCCTCAGACCGTGACATTGCACACCGCCGTCGACGGCGTGCCGCGACCCGACCAGAACATCACGGCCAACGGCCCCGACTTCACGACGAGCACCGGCTACTGGAACCCGGACGCCGGATCGCACGTGGTGCAGGGCTGGTTCACGTGGACGACGTCGGAGGGTGAGACGGGCCGCGGTCCGCTCCAGACGACGACGATCACGAACTGCCCGCCGCAGGGCCCGCCTGTGACGATCGTGCAGCAGACGACGAACAGCACCACCCAGCCGGGCACCAACAATTCGGGGACCGCGCCGACCGCGCCGAGCAACTCGAGCGGCAACGCACCGAGCACGTCCGGCGGCGTGGCCGGTGAGGACCTCTCGCAGTTCGTCTGCACCTCGCACCGCACGTACAGGTTCCTCACGCGCACGAAGCTCGAGGGCCAGGCCGTCGTCGGCATCGACAAGGTGCTCGTCCGCGGCGTCGAGCGCTACGGCTCGTTCAAGAAGGTCACCGTCCGCGGCAAGGCCCGCTGGCAGGTCACGGCCGACTACAACGACCTGACCGTCCCACGCGGACAGCTGCGGACGATCACGACGTTCCTGAAGCTGGCCGACGGCCGCAAGGTCCGCACGGTGCAGTTCCTGCGCCTGTGCCTGGATCGCGACGGCAACCCGAACGACACCCCGACCCAGGACCGCGCGAACAAGTAGGAACGCGTCCCGGATTCCGAAGTGGTGCGAAGGCCCCCGGGTTCTCCGGGGGCCTTCGTCGTTCTGTACGGTCTCCGCTCCATGGGGCGAATCGGCCGGGGCTGGGCACTGACGAAGCAGAGCTGGGCCGTCGTCCGAGGCGACCGGTCGCTGCTCGTCTTCCCGGTCGTGTCCGCGGTGTGCGCGCTGATCGTCGCCGCCGTGTTCTTCGGCGTCGGAGCCGGCCTCGGCGCGGCCGCCGACGCGATCTGGCCGGCGGTGCCGTTCATCGTCGTCGGCGTCTACCTGCTCATCGTCATCGGCCAGTTCTGCGCGGTGGCGCTCGCCGCCTGCGCGACGCGCGCGCTCGACGGCGAGGACACGACGTTCGGCGAGGGCGTCGCCGCCGCCCGCTCGCGGATGGGCATCATCCTCGGTTGGTCCGCGGTCGTGCTCGTGGTCGGCGCCGCCATCACCGCGCTCCAGGCGCTGCTGCGCGACGCGGCGGGCAACGTCGTCGGCTCGATCATCGGCGGCCTGGCGAACTTCGCCTGGACGGTCGCGACGTTCTTCGTCATCCCGGTCATCGCGCTCGAGGGCCTCGGCCCCAAGGACGCGATCAAGCGGTCGACCGGGATCATCAAGGAGCGGTGGGGTGAGAGCGTCGTCGGCAGCGCGACGATCGGCGGGGCGATCTTCCTCGTCGGCATCCTCCCCGGCATCCTGCTCGTCGTCGCCGGGGCCGCCCTGACCGGCAGCACCGCGGCGATCGGCGCCGTCGTCATCGCGATCGGCGTCGTCGTGATCGTGATCGCCGCGCTGCTGCAGACCACGCTCAACGCGGTCTTCCGGGTCGCGCTGTTCCGCTTCGCCACCCAGGGCGACGTGTCCGGTCGTTTCTCGCAGGACCAGCTCGCCGGGGCGTTCCGCCCCAAGGGCGGCCGCCGCTCCGCCGTTTAGCGGGGCGTGCGATGGTTCGGCGATGCGCAGCGAGACGATCGACATACCGACGGCGGACGGCGTGGCCGACGCCTACCTCACGATGCCCGACGAGGGCGTCCATCCCGGCGTGCTCTTCGTCATGGACGCCATCGGGCTGCGTGCGCGGATCGAGGAGATGGCCGACCGGATCGCAGCGCGAGGCTTCGTGGTGCTCGCGCCCAACACCCTGTACCGCGCGGGCCGAGCGCCGGTCTTCCCGCTGCCCGACCTCAAGGACGCCGACAACCGCGCCGCGTTCATCGCCCAGGTGCGCCCGCTCATCGGCGACCTGACCGCCGACGTCGTGGCCGCCGACGGCGACGCCTACCTCGACGCGCTGTCCGAGCGCGCCGCGCCCGGCCCCGTGGCGATCACCGGCTACTGCATGGGCGGCCGCGTCGGCTGGCACATCGCGCGCTCGCACCCCGGGCGCGTCGCTGCTCTGGCGAGCTTCCACGGCGGCAACCTCGCCGTGGCCGACGATCCCGAGAGCCCCCACCGCAGCGCCGGTGCGTTCGACGCGGAGCTGTACTTCGGGCACGCCGATCAGGATCACAGCATGACCGCCGAGCAGATCGAGCTGCTCGAGCAGGCACTCGAGGAGACCGACCTCACGTACCGGTCCGAGCTCTACGACGGCGCGGCACACGGTTGGACGATGTCCGATACGGCCGTCTACGACGAGGCGGCCACGGAGCGTCACTTCGAGGAGCTCTTCGCGCTCCTCGATCGGACGATCGCCGCGCCGGCCGTCTAGGCCTGGAAGACGCCGGTGTCGTCGCCCGGCGCGACCTCGACGTCGCACGTCGGGCAGTACCAACGCGCCTGCAGCGGCCCGCCGCAGGCGTCGTGGCGCAGGGCGAGGTCGTCCCCGTCGCCCGGCCCGTGCTCCGCACCCCAGGCCGCGAGGCCGGCCAGCGCGTCGACGAGCGCCCGGCCCTCGGCCGTCAGCTCGTAGCGCAGGCGATCCGGGCGCGGGGAGTACGGCTCCCCCACGATGAGGCCCGCGGCCGCCAGATCGGACAGGCGCGCGGCGAGCACGTTGGACGAGATGCCCTCGACCACCGCGCTGAGCTCGCCGTAGCGGCGCCCGCCGCCCGAGAGCGCCCCGAGGACGAGCATCGACCAGCGGTCGCCGACGAGTCGGGCGACGCGATCGAGGACGTCCAGCGGGAGGTCGGCCACGGCCCGAGTCTACGGCTTGCTACTTTTCACTTGCAGCTCGCAAGTGAGAAGGGACGCATGACTGCCATCGAAGACATCGCCGCACGCATCGGACCATCGGTCGTCGGCCTGCAGGACGGATCGCGCGGCGGATCGGGGGTGCTCGTCGCGCCGGGCGTCGTCGTGACGCTCGCACGCAACGTGCACGGCGACGAGCTGACGCTCGTGACCGGGGACGGCGCGACGCACGACGCGACCGTGCTGGGCATCGACCCCAGCGTCGACCTCGCCGTGCTGCGCACCGGCGCGCCCGCGCCGCCCGCCGCCTGGTCCACCGCGGCCGACCCGCCCCGGCTCGGGGTGAAGGTCTACGCGCTCGCCGACCCCGGCGGGCGCGGTCTGCGCGTGACCTCCGGGAGCGTGGCCAGCGCCCCGCGCGGCGTGCGCGGCCCCGCAGGGCGCCTCATCCCGGATGCCGTCGAGCACACGGCGCCGCTGCCGCGCGGCGCCGGGGGCGGCCCGCTCGTCGACCGCTCCGGCGCGATCGTCGGCCTCAACGCCCTGCGCCGCGACGGCGGGCTCCTGCTCGCCTGGCCGGCGACGGCGCTGCGCGAGCGCGCCGCCGCGCTGGCCGCCGGCGAGCGGACCGCGCCGCGCCGACTGGGCATCGCCCTCGTGGGCGCGCGGCAGACCGGTCGCATGCGCGCCGCGGTGGGCCTCGATCCGGTCGACGGCCTGCTCGTGCGCGGCGTGCAGGAGGGCAGCGCGGCCGACCGCGCGGGCTTCTCCCGCGGCGACGTCGTGGTCGCGGCGGACGGCGCAGCCGTGACCGGCCTGGACGACCTCCACGCCGCGGTCGACGCCGTCGGCCGCGGGGCGCTCGAGCTCGAGGTCCTGCGCGGCAGCGAGCGCGTGACGCTGCGCGTCGAGGGCGAGGAGGTGCAGGCATGAGCGCGGCCGTGACCGCGCTCCCGACCGAGGACGAGGCGATGGACGCGTACTCGCGCACGGTGTCCGGCGTCGCCGAGGCGCTGGCACCCTCCGTCGCGAACCTGCGCGTCCACGGCCGCCGGCGCGACGGCGCCGAGGTGGCGATGGGCGCGGGCAGCGCCATCGTCCTCAGCCGCGACGGCTTCCTGCTCACGTCCGCGCACGTCGTCACCGGCCGGCGCGGCGGCACGCGCAGCGGCGTCGCGTCGTTCACCGACGGGCGCGAGACGCGCTTCGCCCCCATCGGCGCCGACCCGCTGACCGACCTCGCGGTCGTGCGCACGGAGGACCACGACCTCACGCCCGCGACGCTCGGCGACGCCGAGCGCCTGCGCGTGGGACAGCTCGTGGTCGCGATCGGCAACCCCAACGGCTTCGCCGGCTCCGTGACGGCCGGCGTCGTCTCCGCGCTCGGGCGCTCGCTGCCCGCCCGTGCGGGCGACACCGTGCGCACCATCGACAACGTCATCCAGACCGACGCCTCCCTGAACCCCGGCAACTCCGGCGGCGCGCTCGTCACGAGCGACCTGCGCGTCGTCGGCGTCAACACCGCAGTGGCCGGCATGGGCCTCGGGCTCGCCGTGCCGATCAACCACGCCACGCGGCGCGTCATCGGCGCGCTCATGACCGACGGACGGGTGAGCCGCGGCTACCTGGGCATCGCGGGCTCGCCGCGCCCGATCCCGCCGGCCCGGCGCGAGCGCCACGGCGACGGCGACGTCGTCGCGGTCGGCGAGGTCGTCCCGGGCGCACCCGCCGATCGCGCGGGCCTGCGCACCGACGACCTCATCGTCGAGCTCGACGGCATCCGGCTCACCGGCGTCGCCGACCTGCAGCGGGCGCTCGAGGGCGACCGGGTCGGCACCCGCCTCGTGCTGACGCTGCTGCGCGACGGCCACGAGCGCCAGGTCGTCGTCGTGCCCGACGAGCTCGGCGGGTAGCCGCTCGCCCACTCCGCCGGGTGGGGTGCCTTGACCGCGCCTCATCCGGCGGACTACGTTCGCCTGGGTCGTTCCATCGAGCCTGGAAGGCGCACGCATGGACGCGAAGGCGAAGAAGGCGCTCGTCGACACGCTGTCGGACGCGAAGAACTTCGACACGCTCTACCCCGAGCCGAGCCGGCGCTGGTTCGTCGACAGGTCGATCCGGACCTTCGAGGCCCAGACCATGTCCGACGTCCAGATCGAGACGAAGACGATCGAGCTCATCGTCAAGGCGACGACGATCGTCATGGCCAAGCGGGACTTCTCCATCGGCGTGGCGCTCGGCAAGTCGCTCGCGACCATCCAGCGCGGCCGGCGCGTCGAGATCCTCTACGGCTCCATCGCGACCGACCAGGCGCTCGCCGAGACCGCGAACGCCGACCTGCTCGACTGGACGGCGAGGCGGCGCCTACGCGGGGTCACGCGGATGGACTTCTTCGTCAACCCCAACGGCCAGGGCTACTTCCGCTATCCCAAGACCTGCAAGACGAACCGGAAGTGGCGGGTCAACGTCGACGCGCAGCCGTTCTGGAACCCGTCGCCCGCCTATCCCGCGGACCAGTTCCCCTTCCTCCTGAAGCGCCCGGGCGCCGGCGACCCGCCGTACGTCACGGCGATCGAGAAGATCTGGACGAAGAAGAAGGAGCCGTGCGACGGCAACCTCCTCGACTGCGGCGTCACGGCGGGCACGGTCCTGCTGGAGACGCTCCGCGAGGCCAAGGATCCGCCGAAGCTCCTCAAGAAGGTCGACGGGCGCGGGCCCAAGAACCTCGCGATCCACCACGTCGGCATGGTCGGCACCGACAACCTCTTCGGTGACACGAGCGCCGAGGGGCTCTTCGACCGGGCGGACGTCCTCGTCGAGGACCTCGTGGTCGGCGACCACGTCTACATCTTCAACCACCCGCTCTACAAGGTCTTCCACCCGAACGACTCGTGGACCGGCGAGCACAGCCTCGTCTACAACTGCGGCGACCGCGGCGTGAAGTCGCGCAGCGGCTACTCCTTCGGCGGGCACGGCAAGGAGGGGACGGTCTACGCCTTCTACGACGACTTCCTCGTCGACCTGCTGACCGACCTCCACCGCGCGTTCCGCATCGGCGCGATCTTCCTCGTCTGGATGAACTCCGGGATGACGACGATCCCGTCGAGCCAGATCATCAACGACACGCTGCCGTTCACGGATGCGAACGGCAACGTGATCCCGGTGGACCTCTACCAGTTCAACGTCAGCTTCAAGTTCAACGACTACACGAAGACCCCGACCAGCAGCCGCAAGAAGCCCCAGAAGAGCGAGACCGGCTTCGTGATCGGCCACTTCGCGGCGCAGAACGTCTTCGTGATCGCGAGGGACAAGAAGCTCGTCGACGTCCTGAAGGACGGCAAGTTCTCGGAGGCGATCGGGTTCACGCGCACGACCGACGACCCGACGCACGTCTTCGATCCCGTGCAGTGGGGCATCTCGTACCGCGACCACTCGACCAACGCCGAGCTGCGCTACCCGGTCTTCACGAAGGAGAGCGGCAAGCTGACCTTCAAGCCCCTCACGATCGACGACCTGTTCGCGTCGCCGTTCGGCAAGCGCGATCCGAAGAAGGAGGAGATCGGCACGACGCGTCCGCGCGTGTCCTCCACCGCCGCGTACAAGAGCTTCCTCAGCACGAACGGCGCGATCTGAGTGGACGACGGCGACCTCCTCCCCTGGGTCGAGCTGGGTCGCCGCTTCGTCGAGCCGATCGCGATCGCCGCCGAGAGCCCGGAGGCGGCAGAGGCTCTCCTCGCCGAGCTCGGCTACCTCACGCCCGGGGAGGTCACCGCGCTCCACGAGCTGGGCGGCGGCATCGGCATGCTCGTCGGCGCGATCGACGCGCTCATCGAGGCGATCGATGCCGGCGACGAGGAGGCGGCGCTCGTCGCGCTGGCCGAGCTCGCCGTCGGCCTCGGACGGACGTTCGCCGGGCTCGACACCGTCGTGACGCGCCTGCAGGCCGACTTCGCCGGCTCCGGGCTGCTCACGGACACGGACATCCTCGCCGAGCTGCCGCGCAAGGTCGCCGACCACCTCGTCGTCAGCCTGCTCGAGAACTACTACCCGACCCTCTTCGCGTCGCTCCTGCTCGTCGGCGTCGTCGACGTCGAGGACATCGAGGACACCCCCACCGCGTTCCACGCCGAGTACCGCCGGCGCACGGTCGACTGGGAGGGCATCCCCGACCTGCTGTCGGACCCCATCGGCTCCTTGAAGGCCAACCTCCGCGACGGGGACGCGTTCCTCTACGAGCGCCTCCTCTTCTTCCTGCGCGCCCTCGCGGTCTCGCGGGGGATCGTCGCGTCGTACGACGTCCCGGACGGCGCCGCGCTCCAGACGATCAACGACGGCACCGACCTCACGACGCGCGACGACTACGACGAGCTGACGATGCTCCGGTTCCCGATCGTCCGCGACCCCGCCGTCCAGCTCGGCCTGGAGCTCTATCCCCGTATCGACGCCGCGACGGGTCTCGCGAAGGGGCTCGGCGCCGCGCTGCGGCTCGGCGGCGAGATCGAGATCCCGATCGGCGACGACTGGAAGATCGTCGTCACGATCGGCGCCGCGCTCACGGACAGCCTCGGGCTGGTCATCGACCCGGACGGCACGCCGCGGTTCGTGAACAAGCTGTTCACCGGCAACCCGGAGGACCTCGCCGACGCGGTGCAGTTCGGCGTGAAGATCGCGATCGCACCGTCCGAGTCCCGCTCGGCGAGCAAGCTCCTCACGCTCGGCCTCCCGCTCGGCGCGCGCTTCGAGCTGGGCTCCGGCGACGTCGCCATCGGGGTCGAGAAGCTCGATGCGCTGAAGATCTTCGCGGAGGCGGACCTCATCGGCGGCGTCTTCGCCTTCGGCACCGGGAGCGCCGACGGCTTCGTCTCCAACGTCGTCCCGCTCGACGACGTGCGGGCCGAGTTCAGCCTGGGCGTCGGCGTCTCCAACCTCGCCGGGCTGTACTTCAAGGGCAGCTCCGGCCTGACGCTGCGGCTGCCCCTGCACCTGCAGCTCGGCCCGATCGGGATCGAGCACATCACCCTCGGCGCCGAGTTCAGGGAGGACTCGCTGCCGATCACCGCCGCGACCGGGCTGTCGATCAAGCTCGGCCCGATCGCCGGCGCGATCGAGGACATCGGCGTCCGCGCGATCCTCACGCCGAGCCCCGACCGCACCGGCAACCTCGGGCCCATCGACGCCCGCTTCGCGTTCAAGCCGCCCAACGGCGTCGGGCTCGCGATCGACGCGAGCGTC
Organism: uncultured Solirubrobacterales bacterium; assembly: GCA_963757125.1. Taxonomy (GTDB): domain Bacteria; phylum Actinomycetota; class Thermoleophilia; order Solirubrobacterales; family Solirubrobacteraceae; genus CAVVSD01. Next base: position 865,824 of record CAVWQP010000004.1, read on the forward strand.
GTCAGCGGCGGCGGCTACCTGTTCTTCGACACCGACCGCGAGGAGTACGCAGGGGCGCTGGAGCTGAGCGTCGCGGGCTGGCTGCGGCTCACGGCCATCGGGCTCGTCACGACCCGCATGCCGGACGGGTCGCACGGCTTCTCGCTGCTCATCATCATCACCGCCGAGTTCGGCTCGGGCATCCAGCTCGGCTACGGGTTCACGCTCATCGGCGTCGGCGGGCTGCTCGGGCTCAACCGCACGATGCGGCTGCAGCCGCTCATGGAGGGCGTCCGGACCGGCGCGATCAACGGGATCATGTTCCCGCGCGACGTCGTCGCCAACGCGCCGCGGATCATCAGCGACCTCCGCACGATCTTCCCGCCGAAGGAGGGCACGTTCCTCATCGGGCCGATGGCGAAGATCGGCTGGGGCGGGTCGATCATCACCCTGTCGGTCGGGGTCATCATCGAGATCCCCGGGAACGTCGCGATCATCGGGGTGCTGGGGCTCGCGCTCCCCACCGAGGACGATCCCGTCCTCATCCTGCGGGTCAACTTCGCCGGCGCGATCGAGTTCGACCGCAAGCGCGTCTACTTCTTCGCCGCGCTCTTCGACTCGCACCTGCTGTTCATGACGATCGAGGGCGAGATGGCGGTGCTCGCCGCGTTCGGCGACGACGCGAACCTCGTGCTGAGCGTCGGCGGCTTCCACCCCGACTTCGACCCGCCGCCGCTCCCGGTCCCGTCGCCGAAGCGGATCTCGCTGAACATCCTCAACGAGGCCTCGGCGAAGCTGCGCGCCGAGACGTACTTCGCGGTGACGACGAACACGGCCCAGTTCGGCGCGCGGGCGGAGCTGGTGCTGGGCGTCAGCGACTTCGGCATCCAGGGGAGCTTCGGCTTCGACGCGCTCCTGCAGTTCATCCCGCTGCACTTCGTCGTCGACATCTCGGCGTCGTTCTCGGTGAAGGTCTTCGGCGTCGGCGTGTTCAGCGTCCGGCTCAAGCTCAAGCTCGAGGGCCCGACGCCGTGGCGGGCGAAGGGCACCGGGTCGATCTCGCTGCTGTTCTTCGACATCAGCGTCGAGTTCGACCGCACGTGGGGCAGCCTGCTGGACGTCGTCCTCGAGCCGATCGCGATCCTCGGGCGCGTGCTCGAGGAGCTCGCCAAGCCGGAGGCCTGGACGGCGCACCTCCCGCCGGGCGCGAACCTGCTCGTCTCGCTGCGCGCCCTCGAGCCCGCCGAGGGCCTCGTCCTGCACCCGGTCGGCACGCTGCGGGTGAGCCAGCGCGCGGTGCCGCTCGGCCTCACCGTCACGAAGGTCGGCGAGCAGCGCCCGTCCGACGTGCGCAAGCTCACCATCGGCGTCGAGGACGGCGCGCTCGCCAAGCGCGCCGACGCCCTGGAGTCCTTCGCCCCCGCGCAGTACCAGGACTTCGACGACGCGACGAAGCTCTCCAAGCCCGCCTACGAGGCCTACCCGGGCGGGATCGAGCTGTCGGTCGCCGGCGACCAACTCGCGTCGGGGACGAGCATCAAGCGCGTCGTCCGCTACGAGCTCAGCACCGTCGACACGAACTACCGCCGCTTCCGGCGCCGCTTCCACACCTTCCCCGGGCTGCTGTTCGCCCATCTGCTGGACGGTGCCAGCATCAGCCGGTCGCCGCTGTCGCAGCACGCCGGCTCGAAGCTGCGGCCGTTCGACGACGCCGTGAGCGTCGGCGGCGAGGGCTTCGTCGTCGCGTTCACCGCCGACAACACCGCGGCGGGCGGGACCGCCGCGTTCTCCAGCGAGGCGATGGCGCGCGAGGAGCTCGCGGCGCGGCTGGAGGCCGACCCGCGTCTCGACGGCGAGCTGCACATCGTGCCCGCCTTCGAGGTCGCGGCGTGACGACGCCGCTCGGCACCTACTCCTTCCTGCCCTGGATGCGGCAGGGGATCGCGGGGCGCATCGACGCCGCCGACCTGGACGAGGCCGTCGCGGCGCGGGCGTCCGTCCACCTCGATCTCAAGGTGTCCGGCGAGCCCGTGGAGGGCGACACCGCCGTCGAGGCGCCCCTGCCGCGCGACGTCGAGCTGTTCGGGCCCGGCGACGTCGTGGGCATCGATCCCCGCGCGATCGTCCGCACCGAGCCGCGCCACTGGATCACGAACTTCGAGCCCAACTACCTCGCGGCGATCGAGTTCTACGACGAGGACTTCCCGTGGCGCTACACGCCGGCGGCGCCGGACGCGACCGGCCTGCGGCTGCGACCGTGGATCGCGCTCGTCGTCCTGGCCGAGGGCGAGTTCACGGAGGCGGCCAACGTCGCGGAGGGGTCGCGGCCGTTCATCACGGTCGGCGACTTCGCGGCCTTCCCGCCGGCCGAGGATCTCTGGGCGTGGGCGCACGTGCACGTCAACCGCTCGCTCGCCGGCTCGGACGCCGAGTTCGTGTCGACCGACATGGGCGCGGTGCTCCCGCGGATGCAGGCCGTGCTCGACGAGAACCCCGACCTCGCGCTCTCGCGCATCGTGTGCCCGCGGCGCCTCGCGGAGAACGTCGGCTACCACGCGTTCCTCGTCCCCGTGTTCGAGTCGGGGCGGCTGGCGGCGCTGCACGAGGACCCCGCGGGCGCGCCGCACGCGACGTTCTCCGCCTGGGCGCCATACACGGACCGCGCGGCCGCGTCGAGCATGCCGTACTACCACCGCTGGTTCTTCCGGACCGGCGCCCAGGGCGACTTCGAGCAGCTCGTCCGGCTCCTGCGGCCGAAGCCGGTCGACACGCGGGTCGGCACCCGCGACATCGACGTCCGCCGCCCCGGCTCCAACGTCCCCGGCATCACCGATCCGGACCTCGGGGGCGTGCTGAAGCTCGGCGGCGCGCTGCGCGTGCCGCGGGCGAACTTCACGCCCGAGGAGCTCGCCGAGATCGATCGCCAGGAGCACTGGGACGACCCGTACCCCGACCCCTTCCAGCGCGGGCTGGCGAGCTTCGTGAACCTCGCGGACGAGTACGCCGCGCACCCGGCCGAGGAGGCCAACGCGGCGAGCGGCCTCGGCCGCGGGGTCGAGGAGGACCCGGATCCGCTCGTGACCGCGCCGCTGTACGGGCGCTGGCACGCGCTGACGCAGCGGCTGCTGGTGGACCGCGACGGCGACCCGCTCTCGCCCGACGACAACTGGGTGCACCACCTGAACCTCGACCCGCGCCACCGGGTGGCGGCCGGCTTCGGGACGCGCGTCGTGCAGGACTCCCAGGAGGAGCTCATGAGCGCCGCGTGGGAGCAGGTTGGCGACGTGCTCGCCGCCAACGCGCGCATCCGCGCCGCGCAGCTCGCCAGGGAGGCCGCGCGGATCTGGTACGACCGCCACCTGCGGCCGATGCTGCAGGCCGACCCGGGGCGTGCGTTCACGCTCACGAGCCCGGTGCACGCGCGGGTGCTGGAGGGCGGCGTGACCGTCCGCCACCTGCGCAGCGCGAGCCTCCTGGCGCCCGTCGTGACGTCGGCGCCGCTGCGGCGGCTCACCCGGCCCGGAGCGCGCATCGTGCGGGCGCTGCCCTTCGACGAGACGCGCCGCCCGCAGGATCTCGTCACCCGCATCAACGCCGGCGAGGTCACGGCCGCGCCGCCGAAGACCGCGCCGGCGGGCGCCCCGTCCGTGGAGTCGATCGCCGACGAGATCCAGCCCGACGGCGTCCCGCCCGCGGTGCTCGACGCGCTGCGCGAGCGCCCCTGGCTGGCCTACCTGCCCTACGCGCTCGCCGGGGTCGTCGTCCTCCTCGCGCTCCTCCTGCTGAGCCTCGCCATCGGCATCGTCGTGGCGGTGGTCGCGGTCGCGGGCGCCGTGGCGCTGCACCGCCTGCTCGCGCGCTGGGCCTCCGCGGCGCGCGCGGCGCACGCCCTCGACGACGCGGAGCTCACGCCCGCCGCGGTCGACGCGCTCCCGCACAGCCCCGACTTCGTGCTCAGCGAGCCGGGGTCGGCCTTCTCGCCGCGGTTCGACGGGACCGACAGCCCGGAGGCCGTGCGGCTGAAGACCGCGCTGCGCGACTGGGCCGGCATGGCGCAGGCGAGCTCGGCGACGGGGAAGGCGCCGGAGCCGATACCGCTCGCACTGCAGGCGACGACGGAGGTCGTCGTGGGGCGGCTCGACCCGGATCTGACGATCCCGCGCCGCGCGCTGCACGGCATCGCCCTCCCGCCCCGCATCACGGCCGAGCTCGGCGAGCGCTTCGCCGAGGTCATGGCCTATCCCGTGATCGACCTGCCGATGTACGCCCCGCTGGCCGAGATCTCGCCCGAGCTGTTCCTGCCGAACCTGAACCTCATCGAGCAGAACTCGATCACCCTGCTCGAGACGAACCAGGCGTTCATCGAGGCGTACATGGTGGGCGTGAACCACGAGTTCGCGCGCGAGCTGCTGTGGCGCGAGTACCCCACCGACCAGCGCGGGAGCCCGTTCCGCCAGTTCTGGGACGCGCGTACCCGGCTGGGCGCCCCGGACGAGGATCTGCACGACATCCCCGAGCTGCACACGTGGCCGCCCACGTCGCAGCTCGGCGACCACGACGCCCGCGAGGTTCCCGGGGAGAGCGAGCAGGAGGTCGTCGTGGTGATCCGCGGCGAGCTGCTCAAGAAGTACCCGACGGCCGTCATCTACGCCCAGCGGGCGCGCTGGCAGCGCAAGCCGGACGGCAGCATCGATCCCGCGCAGGAGCGCGAGCTCGAGGAGCTGACCGCGGCCGAGGAGGACGCGCCGCCGCTCACGAAGCTGCGCACCCCGCTCTACGAGGCCAAGCTCGAGCCCGACATCTACTTCTTCGGCTTCGACCTCACCGCGGAGGAGGCGCGCGGCGGCACGGGCGAGGATCCCGCCGACGACCCGGGGTGGTTCTTCGTCGTCAAGGAGCGCCCCGGAGAGCCGCGCTTCGGCTTCGACGTCGACCGCACCGGGCCGCTGCAGACCTTCAACGACGTGTCCTGGGAGGACGCGCTGCCGGGCGGCGCCCCCGGCGCGCACGTCGCGGCCTCGAGCCTGGGGACCGTGACGCTCGAAGGGCTCGGCGCGGGCGACGAGGAGAAGGCCGACCAGCACACCGACGACGTGAAGGTCGCCGTTGCCGCGCCGAGCGCCGCGCGGTGGGCGTACATCCTCTTCCAGGCGCCCGTGATGGTCGCCGTTCACGGCGCCGAGATGCTCGGGCGGCCGTCGTGACGGACTTCGACGACGCGCGCGAAGAGCTCGCGGCGGCACGCACGCACGCACGCGACGCGGACGACGAGCTCGGCCGCGCGCGGATGCGGCTGCGCACCCTCGCCGCCGAGCAGGCGCGACGCGAGCGCGTCCTCGCCCCCGACGACCCCGAGCGCGAGCGGCTCGCCAAGCAGCGCGGCGGCGCGGAGGCGGAGGCGCGGCGCGCGAAGGACGTGCGCGACCGCGCGGCCGAGGCGGCGATCGGTGCGACGGAGGCCTTCGGCACGTACACCGACCCGCGCGCGGACCTCGGCCGGCTCGGCGACGGGGACCCGATCCTGTTGTTCCCCGTGCGGCTCGAGACGCGCTTCCGCGACGGGCGCCTGCTCGTCCGCGTCTACCCCGACACGTGCACGATCGACACGTTCGAGTCGACGCTGTCGGAGAGCGAGGTCGGCAACCTCCAGGCCTACTGGCAGGGGATCTGGCGCGCCGCGGGCGTGGAGGCCGACGAGCGCACGGCATGGCGCGGCCTCGTGGCGAGCCACGGATCGGGGCGTGCGGCCTGGGCCGTCGGGGAGTACGTCCCCGCGAACGCGGCGGACCGGCCGCAGAAGGCGCGCGCCGAGGACGTGGTGCTCGTCCTCGCCCGCGACGGCGCCGCGCTGCCCGAGGAGGACGACCTCGGGATGTACTGGCTCGCGGTCTGGGCGGCCGACGGCGACCTCGCGGCCGAAGGCGCCGCGCTGCAGGCGCTGCGCGACGCGGTCGGCGCTGCCCGCGGCGACGAGCTCGTCGCCGCCCACCGGCCGTTCAACCTGGGCGACCGCGGCGGCGCGGGGGCGACCGCGTCCGTCGCGTGGGTCCAGTGGCCGGCGGACGTCGAGACGAAGGTCGACTCCTGGACGCAGGCGCCGCGGGTGCGCGTGCTCCCGGACCGGTTCGTGCTCGTCGCGCGCGGCGCGGGCGAGCCGGTCGTCGCGCTCGGCGCGCCCGTCCGGTCACCCCTCTTCGTCGGCCCCGACCCGGCCGCCCCCGAGGGCGAGGGGCTGCGCGGCGACGGCGACGACCTCGTCGTGCCCGACGAGCTGCTCTGGCTCACCGACTTCGACCGCGCGGTCGAGTGGGGCATGGCGTTCTCCGTCGCGCTGACGCCGGAGCAGGCTGCGGCGGGCTTCGACCGGATCCTCGTGACCGGCGTGTGCCTCAGCGCCGGGGCGCAGGAGGGGCGCGGGCTCGTCGAGGAGCTCCTGCGCGACCACGCCCGCAGCCGCAGCGGCCTCGCCCTGATCCCGCAGGGCACGCCGACGAACAACACCGAGCGCGACGGCGCGGGCTACACGCGCGCGGACGACGCGGACGCGACCTTCGACGCGCTGCAGGCGGCGGGCCCCGAGGACGGGACCGACGGGCAGCGGCTCGCGGAGGCGTTGGGCATCGACCCCGCGCTCCTGGCCGGCGTCGCGGGCGCCGGGGGCATGGACGCGGCCGAGGCCCGGGCGCTGCAGACGGTGCTGTGGCCCGCGACGCTCGGCTACTTCATGGAGACGATGATGCGCCCCGCGTTCTCCGACGCGACCGTGCGCGCCACCCGCCGCTTCCTCCTGGACCACGTCAGCGGCCGCGGCGCGCTGCCCGCCATCCGCATCGGCGCGCAGCCCTACGGGATCCTGCCGACGACGGCCTTCTCCCGGATCGGCTGGATCGACCGCCGCAAGGACGGCGCGTTCCTGGGTCGCCTGTACGGGCTGCTGCGCGCGGCCGACGCCGACTGGGCCTCCATGGCCGCCGGCGTCGCCCACGTCGGCGATGCACGCGACCCGCACGCGACGCTGCTCGACATCCTCGGGCTGCACCCCGCGTCGGCCGAGTTCCACGCCCGCTACGCCGAGAGCCTCGCGCACCTCCACAACCATCTGACGCTCGCGGGATCCGGAGCCGAGCTCGCCCGGGCGGTGGGCGATCCGGAGCTCGACGCCGCAGCGCGCGGGCTCCTCGAGGCGCTCGGCTACGCGGGCGAGCCGCCGGAGATGCTCGAGCGCTGGTTCCGGCGCGGGCAGGGGGCGCTGCTCGGCGACGTCGTCGACGACCGGCCGCTCTCGGAGACGAGCCCGATCCGCGCGTGGACGGACGACGGGCGCAACCCCCTCGAGTGGCTGCTCGACGCCGCCCGCGCGTCGCTGGACGCGCTGCGCCTGCAGGACGGCTTCACCGACGACCATCCGCCCACCGCGTTGCTCTACCTCCTCCTGCGCCACGCGCTGATCCTCGGCTACGCCGACGCGAGCTACGAGCTGTACCGCGCCGCGGACGTCCTGTCGCCGGCCGAGCTGTCGGCGCTCAAGGCCGAGCCGGAGTTCGTGCACGTCGCGGAGGCGAACGGGGCCCAGAGCCGCTGGGCGCCGCTCTACGAGGTCGACGCCCGCGTGACCGGCGACGACCTCGCCGACGGTCGCCGAGCACATCACCGCGACGATCGTGGAGGGCGAGCCGACCGCGATGCTCCGCGAGCAGCTCGAGGCGCTCGAAGCACTGACGCAGCTCCCGACCGCGCGGCTGGAGCGCGTCCTCGCCGAGCACCTCGACCTCTGCGCCTACCGACTGGACGCCTGGATGCTCGGGCTCGTCGACCTCCAGCTCGGCGAGATGCGCGGACGCGGCGACGGCGGGCACGGCGTCCACGTCGGCGCGTACGCCTGGCTGGAGGACGTGCGCCCCAAGGCGACGCAGCCCGAGCCGGTGCAGCTCGGCGACGACCTCGCCGCCATCTTCGAGCGCGGCGGCGATCCGCCGCTCACCCGCGACCCGTCCAACGGCGGGCACCTGCACGCGCCGTCGCTCGACCACGCCGTCACCGCGGCGGTGCTGCGCAGCGGCTACCTGGCCAACGCCGACCCGTCCAACCCCGGCTCCCTCGCCGTCAACCTCTCGTCCGAGCGCGTGCGCCTCGCCCTCTCGATCCTCGAGGGCATCCGCGCCGGGCAGGGGCTCGGCGAGCTGCTGGGCTACCGCCTCGAGCGCGGGCTGCACGACCGCCACGAGCTCGCCGAGGTCGACCGCTTCGTCTTCGTCCTGCGCAAGGCGTTCCCGCTGCGCGCCGACCACCTCGCGTCGACGCAGACCGGGGAGGACGTGCCGATCGAGGCCGTCGAGGCCCGCAACGTCATGGACGGGCTCCAGCTCGTCGAGCAGGTGCGGCGGGCGGGCACAGCGGCGTACCCGTTCGGCCTCGACCTGCCGGCCGCGGACGACGCGGAGCGCGCCGCGATCGACGCCGAGGTCGACCGGCTGCTCGACATCCACGACGCCGTGGCCGACCTCGCGCTCGCGGAGGGCGTCCACCAGGCGGTCCAGGGCAACTACGACCGCGTCGCCGGCACGCTGAGCTCATACACGACGGGCAGCTTCCCTCCCGAGCCCGACGTCGTCCGCACGCCGACGACCGGATCGGTCCTGACCCACCGCGTCGGCCTCCACCTGGACCGCACGGCGACCGCGCCGCCCGGCGCCACGCCGCGCGCGGTCGCCGAGCCGGCGGTGGATGCGTGGCTCGCCGGCGTGCTGCCGCCGCTCGACGACATCGCCTGCCGCGTGCTGTGGCGCCACCCGGTGACGGACGTCCCTGGCGACGCCGTGGTGACGATGGCCGACCTCGGCCTGCGGCCCGCGGACCTCCTCTCGCTCGTCGGCCGCGACACCGACCAGGCGATGACCGAGCTCGACGACCGCGTCCTCGCGCGGGTGCTGGCGACGGGCGCCGTGCCGCGCCCGGACGCCGCGCTGGAGATCCGCTACGCCGAGCGGCCGGCGACGGGCGTGAGCGTCTTCGAGGTCGCCCCGCTCGTCCGGCGGCTGCGCGAGCTGCTGGATCGCGCGCGGCCGCTGCGGCCATCGGACGTCGCGCTCGGCGCGGACGCCGCCGGCGAGGCGGACGCGCGCGTGACCGTGCGCCGGTCGCGCGTCGCGGCGGTGCGCGACGACCTCGCCGCCCTCGCCGCCGACATGGACGACGCCGTCATGACCGCGGGCGCGCTGTCCGACGCCGCGGTCCTGGCCGGCATCGACGGGCTCGTGGAAGACGACGCGGGGCTGCTGGCGCGCGCCGCCGCGTTCGGCATCCCGGAGACCGGATGGGGCTACGCGCTCTCCTGGCGGGCGGGCGAGTACGCCGGGCTGGTCGCGGCGCTGCGCGAGCGCGCCGACCGCTGGGACGGCCGCCTCGCGTCCTTCGCCGGCCTCATCGACGAGTACGACGTGCTCGACATCGCGACCTCCGACGAGGAGCGCATCGTCCTCCTGCGCCGTGCGGAGAGCTTCGTGAGCACGTCGCCGATCGCGTCGCCGGTGACACCGGTCGCGCTGCGCGGCGCCCTGCCGGGCGTCCGCGACGCGCTCGTCGCGCGCCAGGCCGCCATGCGCGACCTGGCCGACGGCAACGACGCGACGCTCGCGGAGCTGCTCGCCGACGTGCGCCCGCTCGCCGCGACCGCATCCCTCGACCCGGAGCCGTTCCCCTTCGACGAGCGCGAGGCCGCCGTCCTCGCCTACGCGCGGGAGCTCACCGCCTCGCTCGCGGCGACGGCTGCCGAGGTCGCGCGCCGGGTCGCGGCGGCCGACGGCGCGCTCGCGGCGCATGACGCCGCGGCAGAGGGCCCGCCGCGCGTCGAGGCGCTGGGGGCGGCCGCCCGGGCGATGCTCGGCGACGAGTTCCGGCTCGTCCCGGAGATCGAGCTGGGCCCCGAGCAGGGCGAGGAGCTCGCGCACGCGCTCGCCGCCTCGGAGTCCGGCGAGCTGACGCGCTTCCTGACCGACGAGGCGGACGTGGACCTCCCCGTCGACGAGTGGCTCTACGGCGCCGCACGCGTCCGCGAGCAGCTCGGCGCGTGGGAGGCGGTCGTCATGCTCGCCGGGGGCTTCGGGCGTCCCGAGCCCGAGCTCGTCCCGCTCCAGCTGCCCTACGTCCCCGACGACGACTGGCTCGCCCTGCGGTTCCCGGACGACCGCGCCGTCGAGGGCGACCACCTGCTCTACACCGCCCACTTCGCCCGGCCCCTGCAGGCCGGCGAGGCCCACTGCGCGCTCCTGCTGGACGAGTGGACCGAGGTCATCCCGGGCGACGAGGCCGTGACGGGGATCGCGATGCACTACGACCGCCCCAACGCCGAGGCGCCGCAGTCCCTGCTGCTCGTCACGCCCGCGACGGCGGACGGGGCGTGGCGGTGGGACGACCTCGTCGGTGCGCTGGACGAGACGCTCGATCTCGCGAAGAAGCGCGCGGTCGAGCCCGCCCAGGTCGACGCGACGCCCTACGCGCGGTTCCTGCCCGCCACGGTCATGGCCGCCACGCTGCGCGGCATCACGATCGGGACCGTGCTCGCGAGGAACAACCACGCTCTTGACGTGATGGCCGATGGCTGAGCGCTTCGAGGTCCGCGACATCCGCGGGGCGCTGCGCGAGCGGCGGTTCCCGACGGTGACCGTGTGGAACCGCCTCGAGGGGCGCCCGCGCACGCAGGCGTTCGACCGCGCGCTGCGCGCCGAGGTGCGCGACGCGCTCTGGATGCTCTCGCGCCAGTGGCAGCTCGACGAGTTCCGCGGCGACGACGCCGGCTCGCCGTTCTTCGCGAAGCTGCACGTCGACCCACGCGCCCCTCACCCGGTACCGGCCCGGCGACGGCCCGGCCGAGCCGTTCGCGGCGGACGGGCCGCTGGAGGCGAAGGTCGAGCGGCGCCCGCTGCCGCTCGTACTCGGCGGGCGTGAGGTGGCGCTCGACCTGCGGCTCGTCATGGGCCGCCAGTGGCTGCGGCTCATCGACGGCATCGGCGACCTGAGCCAGGCGTTCACGGACACGTACGCGATCCCGCTGCCCGATCCGGCGTCGCCCGTCGACGCCGACCGCGTGGCGCACCCCGAGGTCTGGCAGGCGATCGCCGCGGTCGCAGGGCGGCGCATGGACGGCGGGCGGCTGTACCTGCACCTGCGCTCCGACCCGGCCCACAAGGCCTACGACGGGGTCTCGGGTGTCGCAGAGACCGACAAGGACGCGCTCGACAAGCGGGCGGAGCGCTTCGTGCGCTGGTGCGAGCGGCTTCTGCGCCAGCCGCCGGCGGACGGGGACGACGCGTGGGCGCCGGAGCGCCTGGAGTACCGCTTCGCGGCCTCCGCGCGTGACGGCGACGGCGAGACGGTGCTCACCGCCGACGAGCACACCGGCGGGACGCTGGACTGGCACAGCTTCGACGTCGATCGCGACGCCGACGGGCTCGGCGCGGACGCCGACCCGCCGCCGGAGGCGACGACGCAGACGCTCATCCCGGTGCCGCTGGAGTACGAGGGGATGCCGAACACGCGGTGGTGGGCGTTCGAGGACCGCAGGACGAACTTCGGCGCCATCGACGCCGCGACGACCGACCTGGCCAAGCTGCTGTTCGTCGAGTTCGGCCTCGTCTACGCGAACGACTGGTTCCTCGTCCCCTGCCCGCTGCCGGACGGGACCCTGGCGACGGTGCGGGGCGTGGCGGTGACGAACGTCTTCGGCGAGCGGACGTGGATCGAGCCGGCGGGGACGGGCTCCGACGACGACTGGCAGCGCTGGAGCATGTTCACGCTGAGCGTCGCGGGCAGCGGCCCGCAGGAGGCGGAGCGCTCGCTGCTGCTGGCGCCGACCGTCCCGAAGGTGCAGGAGGGCGCGCCGACCGAGGAGGTCCTGCTCGTCCGCGACGAGATGGCGAACATGGTGTGGGGCGTCGAGCGCGTGATCCCGACGCCGGACGGCGCGAGCAAGCCGGGGTCGGAGGCGGCCACGGAGACCCGGGCCTTCCACGTCCGCGGCGCGACGCCGGACCCGCCGCTCGAGCCGGTCGCCTCCGTGCGCTACGAGATCATGAGCTCGGTCCCGGAGAACTGGATCCCGTTCCTCCCCGTGCACGTCGAGGGGTCCAACCGCGAGACCCAGCTGCAGCGGGCGGCGATGCCGCGGGTCATCGAGGGCGTCAGCGCCGTCGAGAAGGTGCGCCCGCGCACGATGCTGCTGCGCCCGGGCCTCGACACCGCCGCGGCTGCGGCGTACTTCCTGCACGAGGAGGAGGTGCCGCGCACCGGCGTGCTGGTGACGCAGCGGTGGCAGCGGACGCGCTGGCGCGACGGCAGCGTCCACGTGTGGCTCGGCGCGCGCAGGGGCCCGGGCCGTGGCGAGGCGTCGAGCGGGCTGGCGTTCGACCAGCTCCGCGACGTCACGTAGCGCGCAGGTCCTTCTCGAACCAGTGGTGGGCGTACGGGTTGTCGTTGTAGGCGGCGATCTCCGTCCACCCGGAGGCGCGGTACATGGCGACCGCCTCGCCCAGCGTGCCGTTCGTGTCCAGGCGGGCGATCGCGCCGTGTCCGGCCGCCCGGGCCTCGAGCTCGCCCATGAGCCGGCGCCCGACGCCGAGGCCCCGGACGTCGGGCGAGATCCACACGCGCTTGATCTCGGTCCAGCCGCCGTCGTGGTGGCGCAGGACGCCGCAGCCGACCGGCGCCTCCCGGAGCGTCGCGAGGAGCAGCAGCCCGCGCGGCGTGCGCATGGCCTCGTCGTCGACCGGGCTCCAGGCGCCCGGGTCGAAGCCGCCGTCGAAGCGGCGGTCCAGCTCGGCGGCGTAGGCGTCGAGGCAGCGGCGCGCGCCGGCCCCGGCGGGGTCGGCGGGCGCGATCTCCACCTGCGCGGCCGTGAGGAGGCGCTCCACCTCGCCCATCGCGGCGACGAGCCGCGCCCGGGCGTCGTCGCCCAGCGGCGCGAGCATGTCGGCGGCCAGCTCGTCGCTGCGCCGGTCGAGCAGCTCGCGCTCGGCGCGGCCCGCAGCGGTGAGGCGCACGGTGCGCACGCGCCGGTCGCCCGCCGCGGGCTCGACGGACACCAGGCCGGCGTCGCCGAGGCTGCGCAGCAGACGGCTGAGGTAGCCGGAGTCGAGCCCCAGCCTTGCCCGCAGCGCGCGCACGTCCGCGCCGCCGTCGCCGACCTCCCACAGCACGCGCGACTCGCCGAGCGGCCGGTCGCGCGCGAGGTAGCGGTCGTCGAGCGCGCCGGCGCGCTCGGTCACCGTCCGGTTGAAGCGGCGGACCTGGGCGACCTGGTCCATTCTCTGACCTTAGTCAGAGAACGTCGTCCGTGCAACGTGTGCACCATTGGGGCGATGCAGACCCAGGCGGCCGTGTCGCGCGAGGGCGCGCCCCACCCCCGGATCGAGGAGATCGAGCTCGGCCCTCCCCAGGCCGGCGAGCTGCTCGTCCGCGTCGTCGCGTGCGGCGTGTGCCACACCGATCTCACCGTGCACGAGCGCCCCGGCCCGCGGCCGATGGTGCTCGGCCATGAGGGCTCCGGGATCGTGGAGGAGACCGGGCCGGGCGTCACCGGGTTCGCGCCCGGCGACCACGTGGTCATGAGCGCCGCCGCCCACTGCGGCGTGTGCGCCGCCTGCCGCGACGGCGCCTACCCGTACTGCGTGGAGGGATTCGCGCGCAACTTCGGCGGCCTGCGGCCCGACGGCACGAGCGGGCTGTCGCAGGACGGCGCCCTCGTGCACGGCAACTTCTTCGGCCAGTCGTCGTTCGCGCGCCACGCGCTGGCCCAGGCGAGCTCGGCCGTGCTCGTTCCCGGCGACCTGCCGCTCGAGCTGCTCGCCCCGCTCGGCTGCGGCGTGCCGACGGGCGCCGGCTCGGTCTTCTACACGCTCGGGGTGGGGCCCGGGCGCGTCGCTCGCGGTCTTCGGCGCCGGCTCGGTCGGGCTCGGGGCGATCATGGCCGCGCGCGTGGCGGGGGCGACCCGCATCGTCGCCGTCGACCCCGTCCCCTCGCGCCTCGAGCTCGCGCTGGAGCTGGGCGCGACCGACGCCGTCGACGCGCGCGACGGCGACCCGGTCGAGGCGATCCGCGAGCTCACCGGCGGCGGGGCGGGCTTCACGTTCAACACGACGCGCTCCCCGCGCGTCTACGACCAGATGGTCGACGCCCTCGCGCCCCAGGGCACCGCGGGGTTCGTCGGCCCGCCGGACGAGGGCTGGGAGCCCGACCTCATCGCGATCATGCACGGCGGCCACGCGATCATGGGGATCGTGCAGGGCGGCGTGGCGGCCGACGTGATCGTGCCGCTGCTCATCGACCTGCACCGCCAGGGGCGCTTCCCGTTCGACCGGCTCATCCGCGAGTACGCCTTCGAGGACATCGGGGGCGCGTTCCGCGACTCCGAGGCGGGGACGACGATCAAACCGGTCCTGCGCATGACCGGCTGAGGGACACCGCTAGCGTCGTTGGGCGATGGCCGCGCGCGACAGCTCCGAGACGATGCGCGAGCGCGCGTTCGTCCCGGTGCTCGTCTACGTCGGGACCGTCGTCTCGATCATCTCGAGCCTCGGCGCGCCGCTCATCCCGTCGATCGCGCGCGACCTCGACGCGAGCCTCTCCAGCGCGCAGTGGTCCCTGACCGCGACGCTGCTCGTCGGCGCCGTCGCCACGCCGGTCGTCGGGCGGCTCGGCGACGGGCGCCACCGCCGCACCGTCACGCTCGTCTGCCTGGCGATCGTCGCCGTCGGCGGCGCACTCGCCGCGATCGCCGGCAGCCTCCCGGTGCTCGTCGCCGGCCGCGCGATGCAGGGCGTCGGCCTCGCGCTCATGCCGCTGACGATGGCCGCGGCCCGCGACCACCTGTCCGACCGCCGTGCGCCGGGCGTCATCGCGCTGCTGTCCGTGGTCGCGGCCGTCGGCGTCGGCCTCGGCTACCCGATCACCGGCTTCATCGCGGAGAACGCGAGCCTCGAGACCGCCTTCTGGGCCGGGACCGCCATGACGGTCCTGGCGCTGATCGCCACCGCGCTCGTGCTGCCCGAGACGTCCGACGCCGCGCACCGCGGGCGTCTCGACGTCGCCGGCGCGGTCACGATCGCGATCGGGCTCGTCTGCCTGCTCATCGCCTGCGAGAAGGGCCCGGACTGGGGCTGGGCCTCGACGGACACGCTCGGGCTCCTCGCGCTCTCGCTCGTGTTCCTCGGGCTGTTCGGCGTGCGCGAGCTGTCGACGGCCGACCCGCTGGTGGACCTGCGGCTCGTGCGCCACCGCGTCGTGCTCACCGCCAACGTCGTCGGCGGCGTGCTCGGCATGGCGATGTACATCGCGATCGCGCTCATGACCCAGTTCGTGCAGCTCTCGACGCCCGACGGCTTCGGGCTGGGCGAGAGCGTCTTCACGGCGGGGCTGACGCTCGTCCCGCTCTCCGTGGGCAGCTTCGTCGCCAGCCGGTTCCTCCCGGCGCTGCAGCGGCGGATCGGCCAGCGCGCGGTGCTCGCGGGCGGCTGCCTCGTGGTCGGCACGGGCATGGTCTTCTTCGCGGCGACCGCCGAGACGCTCTGGCAGTCGCTCGTCGCGATGGGGATCATCGGCATCGGCCTGGGGCTCACCTTCGCGGCGCTGCCCGGCCTCATCGTGACCGCGATCCCGCGCACCGAGACCGGGAGCGCGATGGGCTTCTACCAGGTGTCGCGGTACGTCGGGTTCTCGATCGGCAGCGGCCTGAGCATCACGCTCGTGCGCGCCTTCGGCGACCCGGTCTCCAGCGCGTACCGGGCGACGTTCGTCGTCGCCGCGTCGATCTGCGTCCTCGCCGCCGTCATCAGCTGGGTGCTGCCCGGGCGCATGCCGCCCACCCCCAGCCACAGCGTGGAGCGCCTCGAGCAGGAGGAGGGCGTCGTCGCCTCGGCAGGCCTAGCGGACTAGCTCGCCGGCGGCGTCGATGCAGGCGAGCGTCGCCGCGCGCGCCCGCGTGAGCGCCTCGTCGACCGGCAGCGCCCGGTGCTCCTCGGCGATCATCTCGACGCCCCAGAGCCCGCGCCAGCCGAGCTCGTGCATCGTCGCGACGAAGCCCGCCGTGTCCAGGTCGCCCTCGCCCGGGAGCATGCGCCGGTCGCAGGAGTCGTCCCACAGCGAGCCGACGACCTGGGCCGCGGCGTCCTCCAGCTCGACGACGAAGACCTGCTCGATCGCCACGCACTCGCGCAGCTCCTGATCGGTCGCGCCGCTGCGGCGCGCGTGCCAGATGTCGATGCACAGGCCGCCGTGACGGTTGCCGACGTCGCGCACGACCTCGGCGGCGGCCCGCGTCGTGGACGGGTTCGTCATCGGCATCGCCTCCAGCGCGACGCGCGTCCCCCACTCGCCCGCCTGCGTGGCCAGCGCGTCGAACGACGCGCGGAAGCCGTCGGGGTCCACGGGCGCTCCGTCGCGGTCACCGCCGACCTTGATCGTGCGGACGCCGAGGCCCTCGGCCGCCCGGAACAGCATCGCCCGCTGGGCGTCGGACGCCGCGCGGCGCTCGCCGTCGGTCCACCAGTCCGTGAGGAACTCGAGCTCCACGTGCTCGATGCCGCTCGCCTCGAACATCGAGCGCAGCTCGGCGAGCGACGACGACGCCATGGCGCGTTCGAGGTCGGCCGGGCCGAGCCCGAAGCCCTGCCATCCGGCGCGGGCCGTCGCCTCGATGCGTTCGCGCAGCGGGAGCGGGCTCGTCCCGTCGCCGCGCCCGGGCCGGGCGTCGCCCGCGTGGGTCCAGCAGGTGGCCAGCAGGCCGCGGCTGATCTCGGTCATGGCTCCCGTTGTACACCCGCGGCAGCGGGTAAGAGCGCCAGCGAGCCACAGGGGAGGTTGCCGTGGAGGCGACGGGCAGGGAACCGCAGGGCATCGACTGGGAGGCCATCGAGCGCTCCCCGGACTTCCAGGAGCTGGCCGGCGGGAGGCGCCGTTTCGCCTGGATCGCGGGGACGATCGGCATCGGCCTCGGCGCGCTGTACGTCGTGCTGGCCGGCGTCGCGCCGGACCTCATGGGGACGAAGATCTTCGGCTCCATGTCGCTCGGCTTCGTCGGCGGCGTGGCGCTGATCCTGCTGACCTGGGCGATCACGTTCGCCTACGTCCGCCGCTCCGACCGCGTGTGGGGGCCGCTCGAGGAGCGGATCCGCGCGGAGTTCGGGCCGCAGCCCGAGCGCGGGGACCGGTTCTCCAAGGAGGAGGAGCGCATCGCGGCGCGGGTGCAGCCGTGACCGTCCTCGCCATCGCAGACGGCGTCAACGCGCTCGCGCTCGTCGTCTTCGGGATCGTCCTCGCGATCACGCTGCTCATCACGTACTGGGCGTCGAAGCGGACGCACAGCGCGACCGAGTTCTGGGCCGCGAACCGCGGGATCTCCAGCCTGCAGAACGGCTTCGCGATCGCCGGCGACTACCTCTCGGCGTCCACGTTCCTGGGGTTCGCCGGGCTCATCTTCCTGTTCGGCGTCGACGGCTGGGTGGGCCTCGCGGCGGCGGGCGCGTCGTTCCTGCCCGTCGTGCTGCTGCTCGCCGAGCGCATGCGCAACGCCGGCAAGTTCACGATGGCCGACGTCCTGGCCTTCCGCCTGCGCGAGCGGCCCGCCCGGATCGCCGCGGCGCTGGGCACGCTCGTCGTCTCCTTCGTCTACCTCATCGCGCAGATGGTCGGCGCGGGCGTGCTGCTCCAGGCGCTCGCGGGCCTGGACTTCGCGATCGCGGTGACGATCACCGGCGTCTTCATGCTCGTCTACGTCATCTTCGGCGGGATGCTCGCCACGACGTGGGTGCAGATCATCAAGGCCGGGCTGCTCATGATCGCGGGGACCGTCCTCACGATCCTGGTGCTCAGCAAGGCGGGGTTCAACCCGTTCGAGCTGTTCAGCCGCGCGTCCGACAACTACCCGGACGGCGACAAGTACCTCGCGTCGGGCCTGCAGCACCCGAACGCGATCAACTCCATCTCCTTCGGGCTCGCGCTGCTGCTCGGCACGGCCGGGCTGCCGCATCTGCTCATGCGCTTCTTCACCGTGCCCGACGCGAAGGCGGCCCGCGGCTCGATCGCCTGGGGCGTCCTGCTCATCGGGCTGTTCTTCACGATGACGATGCTCGTCGGCGTGGGCGCCCGCGCGATCCTCGGCGACATGTCGGCCGCGGATACGGCCGGCGGCAACCTCGTGACGCCGCTGCTCGCGGAGTCGCTCGGCGGGGGCGAGGGCTCGGTCGGCGGCGACCTGTTCCTCGCGATCATCAGCGCGGTGGCGTTCGCGACGATCCTCGCGGTCGTCGCCGGGCTCGTCATCGCGGCCTCCGGCGCCGTGGCCCACGACGTGTGGAGCGGCGTGATCCGCCGCGGCAACGGCGACGAGCAGGACGAGGTGCGCGTCGCGCGCATCGCGTCGGTCTCGCTCGGCGTGATGGCCATCGTGGCGTCGATCCTCGCGGGCGAGACGTTCAACGTCTCGATCCTCGTGGGGCTCGCGTTCGCCGTGGCGGCCAGCGCGAACCTGCCGGCGCTGCTCATGGCGCTGTTCTGGCCGCGCTTCAACACGACCGGCGCGATCGTCGGCGTGGCCGGCGGCCTGCTGTCGGCGCTCGTGGTCATCGCGCTCAGCCCGCCGGTGTGGCCGGGCGCGGACAGCGACGGCTCGCCGATCCCGCTCGCGAACCCGGCGATCATCTCGATCCCCGTGGGCTTCATCTCCTGCTGGCTGGGGACGATGCTGAGCACGGAGAACGCCGAGGTGCGCAGCTACCACGAGCTGAAGGTCCGGTCGGAGACCGGGATCGGCGCGGTCTAGGCAGCGAGCTCCGCGAGCGCATCGGGGAGGCGGCGGACGGCGCCGGGCGGCATCCCCGTCTGGCGCTTGAAGGCTCGCGCGAACGCCGCCTCCGACCGATAGCCCAGCCTGCCGGCGAGCTCGCCCACCGTGGCGCGCTCGTCGCGCAGGGCGGCGACCGCGACCTGCATGCGCCACCGCGTGACGTAGGCGATCGCGGGCTCGCCGACGAGCGCCGTGAAGCGCGCCGCGAACGCGGAGCGCGACATCGCGAGCTCGCGGGCGAGCGACTCGACGGTCCAGTCGCGGGCGGGGTCGCGGTGGATGAGCGCGATCGCCGTCCCGATCTGCTCGTCCTGCAGCGCCCCGAGCCAGCCCGTCCTCGCGCCGGGGTCCGTCTCCAGCCACGCGCGGAGCGCCTGGATCACCAGGATGTCGGCGAGCCGCGTGATGACCGCCTCGCCCCCCAGGCGAGGCTCGCGCGCCTCCGCCACCATGAGCGACAGCGTCGCCTGCAGGCGCTCGATGCCGACGAGGTGGATGATCTCCGGGAGGACGCCGACGAACGACGCGGCCGCCGGATGGCCGAAGCGCACGGCGCCGCAGAGCATCGTCGTGGCCGGGCCGTCCCCGCCGATGCGCAGGATCTCGTAGCGCTCGCTGACGTGCTCGCGGGGCAGATCGAGGATCCCCGGCGTCGCCACGCCGGGCTCGCTGCGCAGCACGTGCCCCTCGCCGCGCGGGACGAGCGCGATCTCGCCGGCGCCGAGGGTGCGCACGGCATCGCCCGCCTCCAGGTGCATCGTCCCCGCGGTCACGACGTGGAACCAGAGGTAGCCGGGAAGCGCCGGAAGCTCGAGCCCCCACGGCGCGCGGAGCTCCGAGCGGCAGTAGAAGGCGCCGTCCATGCGGAGCAGGTGCAGCGCCTCGCCGAGCGGATCGGCGACCGGCGCGGGGATCGGACCGTCCATGTCGACGACCCTACCGCTCGTCCGCGCTCCGTGGACGATCGGGCATGGATCGCGGTCGGACGGTCATGGCACATCCGGTCCACGGTGCGGAGACTGGACGCCATGCACTCCAACGACCCCATCCTCGTCATCGGCGGCACCGGCAAGACCGGCCGCCGCGTCGCCGAGCGCCTGACCGCGCGCGGCGTGCCCGTCCGGATCGGCTCGCGCACGGCGCAGCCGCCGTTCGACTGGGACGACCCCGCGACCTGGCCGGCCGCGATCGCGGGGACGAGCGCCGCGTACGTGGCGTTCGCCCCCGACCTGGCCCTCCCGGGCGCCGCGGCCGCCGTCCGCACGGTCGCGCGCCTTGCCTCCGCCGCGGGCCTGCGCCGCCTCGTGCTGCTCTCGGGCCGCGGCGAGGAGGAGGCGCTGCGCGCGGAGGCCGAGGCGCGCGCCGAGTTCCCCGGCGTCACCGTCCTGCGCTGCAGCTTCTTCGCACAGAACTTCACCGAGGGCGCGTTCGCCCCCGACGTGCAGGCGGGCGAGCTCGCGCTGCCGGTCGGCGACGTGCGCGAGCCGTTCATCGACGCGGACGACATCGCCGACGCCGCGGTCGCGGCGCTCCTGGAGGACGGCCACGAGGGCGCGCTGTACGAGCTGACCGGCCCGCGGCTGCTGACGTTCGGCGAGGCGGTCGGCGACACCGCACGGGTGCGGAGCGTGCCGATGGCCGAGTTCACGGCCGGGCTGGCGTCCGTCGGCCTCGGCAAGGTCGAGATCGCCCTCCTCGAGTACCTCTTCGGCGAGGTCCTCGACGGCCGCAACGCCTGGGTCACCGACGGCGTGCAGCAGGTCCTCGGCCGCGCGCCGCGCGAGGTCATGGAGACGGTGCGATGAGCACCGCCGTCGCAGCGCTGGCGATCGTCACCGCCGTCGGGGCAGGGTGCACCGGGGGCGTGCTGTTCGCGTTCTCCTCGTTCGTGATGCCCGCGCTGCGGCGGCTGCCGCCGGCGCGGGGCGCGGCCGCGATGCAGTCGATCAACGTCACCGCCGTCCGCGCGCCGTTCATGCTCGCGTTCGGCGGGACCGCGGTGCTGTCGGTCGCGCTGCTCGTCGTCGCCGTGACGACGTTGGACGAGGCCTACGCGCCCTGGCTCATCGTCTCCGCGGCGCTGTATCTGGTCGGCGTCCTCGGGCTGACGATGGCGTACCACGTGCCGCGCAACGACGCGCTCGCCACGCTCGTCCCGGACGCGCCGGAGACCACCGTGGCCTGGGAGAAGTACGCGGCGACATGGACCACGGCCAACCACGTCCGCGCCGCCGCGGGCCTCCTCGCGACGGCCGCGCTGGGGATCGCGCTGCACGTGTAAGCAGCGCTGTCGTGCCAACCGGCCGCCGGCCGGATCGATTCCCCGCCCCCGCTGCGACGGACCGGAAATGACTCCGGACGCGCCACGACAGCGCTGGTTGCCGCGCGTTCCAATGCCCGTCCCGATCGACTCTGATCGTTGCACGGCGCCACGCCGGCGATCCACCAGGGGCACGCAATCGTGATGTTCGACGGGACCATGGCCGAAGCCGGTGAGCGGGCCGACGCGAACCCGGTGCTCGCCTTCGTGGACTCATGCCTGCGCGGCGTGGGTCAGGTCGTCTTCATGAACAACCCGCTGACGGGCCTCGCGATCCTCATCGCGATGTTCTGGCACAAGCCCTGGCTGGGGTTCGCCGGATGCCTCGGGCTCGTCGTCTCGACGCTCGCGGCGATCCTCATCGGGATGGACCGCGGCGCGATCCGCGCCGGGCTCTTCGGGTTCAACGGCGTGCTCGTCGGCGCGGGGCTGTCGCTCTTCCTGCAGCCCGACTGGGACATCATGGTGATGGTCTGGATCGTCATGGCCGCGTTCCTGTCGACGATCCTGCACGCCGCGCTCGCAGCGGTCTTCGTCGGCTCCTGGACGGTGCCGCCGTTCACCCTGGCGTTCAACTTCATCACGCTGATCTTCCTCATCGGCGCGCTGAACTTCGCCAACGGCCGGGTCGGCGGCCTCATCGCGCCCGCCGACGCACAGGTCACGCAGGGCAGCGTCTCGAACACGTTGCGCTCGGCCGCGGACACAGCGACGGCCAACACGCTGCCGTTCTGCTTCGCGACGCTCACCTTCGTCCTGCTGAAGGCCGGCTCGAACAAGCTCGTGCCGATCGAGGTCGCGGACATCACGACACCCGAGGAGCACCTCCGCCGAGGTCGCGACGAGCACTCCGCCGGCGTCGGCCGCGACGCAGCCGGCGTCGCCACCGCCTAGATCCGTCCCCTGTCCACCCAGAAGGAGCACGCATGCCCAAGAACCTGTTCCCGTTGGACAACTCGAAGAAGTTCACCGACCAGCAGCACGTCGGGCACAACCGCTGGCATCCGGACATCCCGCCGCAGGTGAGCGTGAAGCCCGGCGACGTGTTCCGCGCGGACTGCCGCGAGTGGTTCGACGGCGCGATCAAGAACGACGACTCCGCCGACGACGTCCGCAACGCGCCGCTGCCCGGCGTGCACGTGCTGAGCGGGCCGTTCCGGGTCGAGGGCGCCCAGCCCGGCGACCTGCTCGTCGTCGACATCCTCGAGATCGACGCCTGCGACCAGGAGGACGAGGGGCCGCTCTCCGGCATGGGCTGGGGCTACACCGGCGTGTTCGCCAAGACGAACGGCGGCGGCTTCCTGACCGACCGGTTCCCCGACGCGTACAAGGTCATCTGGGACTTCACGGGCGACGTCGCGACGTCGCGGCACATCCCCGAGTGCTCCTACGTCGGCATCCACCACCCGGGCCTCATGGGCACCGCCCCGTCGGCGGAGCTGCTGGCGAAGTGGACGAAGCGCGAGACGGACCTCATCGCGACCGATCCGGACCGCGTCCGCCGCTGGCCCTGCCGCCGCTGCCCGACAGCGCCATCCTCGGCGACCTCACCGGGGCCGAGTTCGACCGCGTGGCATCCGAGGCCGCGCGCACCGCACCGCCACGCGATCTTGATGTTCGACGTGGCCCGGCCGAAGCTTAGCGCCTCGGTCTCGGCCGCCCCGTCCCAGTGCAGCAGCGAGCCGGTCACCCGCTGCTCACGACCCTCCGCCTTGGCGATGTGGACCGTGTGCCGGTCGAGGCAGAGCACGCACTGGGTGACGGCCTCGACGGTGCTGGTGACCGCCTCGGGCAGCTGCCGCAGATCCATCGACCAGTAGGCGATCGCTCCGAGCTCCAGGAGCATCGGACAGCACCGGGCGAAGAACCCGCGCGCGAGCTCGACGCCCCAGGCGTCGACCATCGCGTCGAGGCTGTCGAACAGCAGCAGGTTGCGTCGCCGCACGTCGCAGCTGCGGCGGACCTCGCGCAGGAGATCGCCCGGCGCCATCGGCGCGCCGCCGGGCTCGGTGCCGATCGTCTCCATGTCGGGGAAGTCCGCCGCCAGGCCGCTCGGCTGCGGCCCGACGGCGACCCACCCCGTGAAGTCGAACGCATCGTGCAGCGAGGCGATCGCGCGGTAGAACGAGTCCGCGGACGCGACGCCGTCCAGCTGCCACACGACGTTGTCGCCCCAGTAGAGGCAGCCGAGCACGTCGTCGAGCGTCGCGACCCCGGTGCTGACGCGACGCTCGGGCTCGTCTGCCGTCACTGATGTGGCGCAGCCTGGGCCGCCATGGCCTCCCGCAGCTGCGTGAACCCCATGTCGCCGGGGACGAACGGGCGGACCTCGTAGCGGCTGAAGGGCGAGAAGGGCATCTCGAGCATCAGCTGGTTGATCCGCGCGGCGTCCTCGACCTCGAGGACGCCGAACCCTCCGCCTCCGGGGAACGTCCCGAAGAGGTCGAACTCGTCCTTGTGGCGCGTCCACCAGTCGGTCGCGCCCTCGACGATCCCGGGCATCTCGCTCGGCGGGATCGGGTGCTGCGGCGTTGCAACGACGAGAACCTGCATGACGCTGCTCCCGTGTTGTGATGGGTGGTCGGCGCGACCCTACACCCGCTCACCCGGCCGTCGCCAGACGGGCGACCCGCCGTCCGAGCCGGTAACGCGTCTGCCATCGTGCCGCGACGTGAAGGCCGCACTCCTCGTCGAATACGGCAGGCCGCTCGAGGTCGAGGACGTCACCCCGGTGACGCCGGAGGACGACGACGTCGTCGTCCGCATGACCGCCAGCGCGTACTGCTACACGGACTGCCTCAACCAGCGCGGCATGCGCGGGCTGCCGCGCACGCTGCCGACCATCGTCGGGCACGCCGCCGTCGGCGTGGTCGAGCACGCGGGCCCCGGCGTCACGCGCGTCCGCGAGGGCGACCACGTCCTCGTGCCCGGCACGCCGGAGTGCGGGGTCTGCTTCTGGTGCCGGAAGGGCCGCCCGGACCAGTGCGAGCACCTGCTCGCGCCCGCCCGGCCCGTCGCGCACCGGGCGGACGGCACGCCGGTCGTCACGGGCATCGGGACCTACGCGGAGCTCATCACGATCCGCGGTACATGGGCCTTCCCGCTGGACAGCACGCTCCCCGACACGACGCTGACGCTCCTGGGCTGCGGCATCACCACCGGCGTCGGCGCCGCGTTCAACGTCGGCCAGGTGCAGCCCGGCGACACGGTCGCCGTCGTCGGCTGCGGGCACCTCGGCCTGTGGATGGTGCAGGGCGCGAAGCTCGCGGGCGCCGAGCGGATCATCGCCGTCGAGCCGCTCGCGTGGCGCACGGACGTCGCGCTGCAGCTCGGCGCCACCGACATCGTGAACCCCGCCCACGCGGACCCCGTCGAGCAGGTCCGCGCGCTGACCGAGGGCCGCGGCGCCGACGTGACGCTGGAGGCCTCCGGCCCGCCCGAGGGGATCGAGCAGGCGTTCGCGATGACCCGTCGCGCCGGCACCGCGGTCATCACCGGCGTCTCGTCGCAGGCCTCGTCGGTGACGCTGCCGCAGACGGAGGTCGCGATCCGCGGCAAGCGGCTCGTGAGCTGCCAGATGGGGCAGACGCACGTCATGCGCGACGTCCCGCGCTACGTCGAGATGCTCGAGGACGGCCGGCTCGACGCCGCGCCGATCATCACCGGCATCCACCCGCTCGCCGAGATCAACGAGGCGAACGAGGTCGCGGCCGGCCGCAACGCGCTGACCGGCGTCATCGTGCCGTAGCGAGCAGCCGGGCGAAGACGCCGCGCAGACCGCGCCGCGCGTAGGCGTGGCCGGGCTGACCGGTGCTCATGACGGCGATCGCGACGCGCTCGTCGCCGCGGGTGAGCAGCGCGACCTGGTGCTCCGACAGGCCCGGTCCGTCGGTCCAACCGCCCTTGAACGCCGCGGTCCAGCCCGCCGGGACGACCTCCCCGATGCCCCAGCGCTGTGCGGGGATCACCGTCTGCAGCAGCCGCATCCCGTAGGCGCGGTGCGACGGCGGCATCGCGGTGTCGATGTGCAGGAAGAAGCGCGTCTGCTCGCGTGCCGTCGTGACGCTCAGGCCCCAGCGGTCGGCGAGCCGGAACCGCGGCATCCCCGCACGCCGCGCGGCGCGCTCGATCCGCTCCCGGCCCAGCCGCCCGACCACCCGCGACGCAGCGGCGTTGCTCGACTCGCGGATCATCGGCCGCAGGTCGCGGCGATCGCCGGCCTGCAGCTGCGCCACGAGCAGGACGGCCTTCACGAGGCTGAGGCCGTGGACGACCGTGTCCGGAGCCCGGCCCCAGAGCCGGTCCTCCGTGCGCACCGCGAAGGACACCTCGCCCGCTCGGCCGTCCGCGAACGCGTTCGCCGCCTCCGTGCCCGGCGCCCAGCCGGGCGGCGCGAGGAGGGCGAGCGACGCGAGCGCGGCCGTGAGCATCAGCTCAGCATCCGCCGGATCCGCTTCGCGGAGACCTGACCCTTCACGCCCAGCGACTCGGCGAACTGGCCCACGCGCAGCTCCTCCAGCAGCCACGGCGCGTCCTCGACGTCCGGGCGGCCCGCCGCGAGCCCCTCCAGCTCGTGGATGACGCCCATCTTCTGCAGATCGGCCCCGAGCCCGTCGGGGAGGCGATCGAGCCGGCGCTGCGCCGCCCGCAGGTAGCGCTGCAGGTCGCCGAGCCGGGCGGCGCCCGCACGCGTCGCGAACCCGGGGGGCACGAGCCGATCGAGCTGGCGCTCGACGTCGGCGCGCACGTCGCGGAACTGCGCGCCTCGGAGCCCGTCCAGCGCGAGGCGCACGTCGCGCGCCGCGTCGAGCACGGCGACCATCGCCTCGGCGACCTGGGTCGTCCCCGCGACGAGCCGCCCGGCCACGTGGCGCTCCAGGCGCTCGTACGCCTCGCGATCCCACGCCGGGCCGCCGGCCTCGGCGACGAGCGCGTCGACGGCGGCGTCCCGCGCGTCCTCCAGATGCGAGCCGCCCGACAGCGTGAGCGCCGCGGCCACGCCCAGGCGCTCCCCGACCGTGCGCAGCGGGGACGGCAGGCGCAGCACGAGCAGGCGGCGGGTGCCGGCCCGCATGGCCTCCGCCTGCGCCGCGGCCGTGTCGAGCACCCGGACGCCCACCGTGGCGCCCTCGTCGACGAGCGCGGGGTACGCGCGCACCGCCTGCCCGGTGCCGGGCAGCGCGATCGTCTTGGGGAGCGTGAGGCCGGCCTCCCAGACGGTGAGCCCGCTGCGCTCCAGACCCGCAGCGGCCGTCGCGAGCTCCGCCCGCAGCCGTGGGCGGACCTGCTCGCGCAGCGCCTCGAGGTCGCGCCCCGCCGCGAGGACCTCGTGATCGGCGCCCTCGATCTGGAAGCGCATCCGCAGGTGGTCGGGGAGCTTGGACAGGATCCCAGGCGTCCGCCGGCACGCGGACGTTGCGCACCTCGGCGAGCACCCGGGTGACGTCCTCGAGGAGCGGCGCACGACGCGGCTCGAGCCGCTCGAGCACCTGCCCGACGACCTCGGGCACCGGGACGAGCGGCCGGCGCAGGTCCTTCGGCAGCCCGCGCAGCAGCGCGGTGAGCAGCTCGCGGCGCAGGGCGGGGACAAGCCACTCGAACCGGTCGGACCGCACGGCGCCCAGGAGGCGCAGCGGGACGTGCGCGGTCACGCCGTCGTCGGGCGCCCCCGGCTCGAAGCGGTAGGTCAGCTCGAGCTCGATCTCGCCCTGACGCCAGGTCGCCGGCCAGCCGCGCCGGGCGAGCCCGTCCGCGGCCGCGGGGTCGACGAGCAGCTCCCGCGTGTACGTGAGGAGGTCCGGGTCCGTGCGGCGCGCGTCGCGCCACCAGCGGTCGAAGTCCTGACCGGACACGACGCTCTCCGGCACCCGCTCGTCGAAGAAGTCGTAGAGGACCTGGTCGGCGACGAGGATCCCGCGGCGGCGGACGCGGTCCTCCAGCGCCTCGATCTCCT
Organism: uncultured Solirubrobacterales bacterium; assembly: GCA_963757125.1. Lineage (GTDB taxonomy): Bacteria > Actinomycetota > Thermoleophilia > Solirubrobacterales > Solirubrobacteraceae > CAVVSD01. The sequence continues at coordinate 892,909 of CAVWQP010000004.1, forward strand.
CCAGCGCCTTCCCGTTGGCGTCGAAGAACGCGTGGCGCGTCGCCCAGTCGCGCTCGACGAGCGCCTTGCGGATGAACACCTCCCGCGACGTCACCGGGTCGATGCGCCCGTAGGCGACCTTCCGGCCGTCGACGATCGGAAGGCCGTACAAGGTCACGCGCTCCTTCGCGACGACCGAGCCCCGCTTGCGGTCCCAGTACGGGTCGTCGTACATGCGGCGGACGAGGTGGCCGGCGAGCGGCTCGATCCACGCCGGGTCGATGCGCGCGCCCGTCCGCCCCCACAGCCGCGACGTCTCCACGAGCTCGGCGACCATGACCCAGTCGGGCTGACGGCGCGAGAGCACGGAGCCGGGGAAGATCGCGAAACGCCCGCCGCGCGCGCCGAGGTAGTCGCGGCGGCGGGGGTCGCGCAGGCCGACGTGCGACAGCAGGCCGGCCAGCAGCGCGCGGTGGATCTCGTCGGGCTCGGCCGGCGTCCCGTTCCGGTGCACGCCGGCCGCCTTCGCGGCCTGGCGCAGCTGCGCGACGAGGTCCTGCCACTCGCGGATGCGCAGCACGTGCAGGTACTCGGCCTTCAGCCGCTTGCGGAACTGGTTGCCGGTCAGCTCGCGCTGGCGCTCGCGCACGAAGGTCCAGAGGTTCAGCAGGGAGAGGAAGTCCGAGCCCGGATCGGCGAAGCGCGCGTGGAGCGCATCGGCCTCCTCTCTGTGCTCGGCCGGGCGCTCGCGCGGATCCTGGATCGACAGCGCGGCGGCGATGACGGTGACCTCCTCGGCGCAGCCCAGCTCGTCGGCCTCGAGGACCATCCGGCCCATCCGCGGGTCCACCGGCAGCCCCGCCAGCCGCCGGCCGAGGCGCGTGATGTCGCCCGCGCGATCGAACGCGCCCAGCTCCTGCAGGAGCGTCACGGCGTCGCGCACCTGGCGCCGGTCGGGCGGATCGAGGAACGGGAAGTCCTCCACCGCGCCGAGCCCGGCGACCGCCATCTGCAGCAGGACCGAGGCGAGGCTCGTGCGCAGGATCTCCGGGTCGGTGAAGCGCGGGCGCGCCTCGAAGTCCTCCTCGGAGTAGAGGCGGATGCAGATGCCGTCCGACGTGCGCCCGCACCGGCCCTTGCGCTGGTCGGCGGAGGCCTGGGAGATCGGCTCGATCGGCAGTCGCTGCACCTTCAGCCGCGCGCTGTAGCGGCTGATCCGGGCCGTCCCTGGATCGACGACGTACCGGATGCCGGGGACCGTCAGCGAGGTCTCGGCGACGTTCGTCGCCAGCACGACGCGGCTGCGGTACGGGCCGCCGGGGCGCCGGAAGACGCGGTGCTGCTCGTCGGTGGACAGGCGCGCGTAGAGCGGCAGGATCTCGACGTCGCTCGCCAGGCGGCTGCGCAGGCCGTCGGCGGTGTCGCGGATCTCGCGCTCGCCGCTGAGGAAGACGAGCACGTCGCCGGTGCCCTCCCTCGCGAGCTCCTCCACCGCGTCGCCGATCGCCTCGACCTGGTCGGCCTCCTCGGCGACCGGCCGGTGGCGGACCTCGACGGGGTACGTGCGGCCCGACACCTCGACGACCGGCGCGTCGCCGAAGTGCGCGGCGAAGCGGGCGGGATCGATCGTCGCGGACGTGATGATCAGCTTCAGGTCCGGCCGCGACGGGAGGATCCGCTTCAGGTAGCCGAGCAGGAAGTCGATGTTGAGGCTCCGCTCGTGCGCCTCGTCGACGATGATCGTGTCGTAGCGGCGCAGCAGCGGATCGCTCGACGTCTCCGCCAGCAGAAGCCCGTCGGTCATGAGCCGGACGAGGGTGTCCTGGCCGGAGCGGTCGTTGAAGCGCACCGAGTACCCGACCGCCTCGCCGAGCGAGACGCCCAGTTCGTCGGCGATGCGCTCGGCGACCGTGCGGGCGGCGAGCCGCCGCGGCTGGGTGTGGCCGATCGCGCCCCGGACGCCGCGGCCGAGCTCGAGGCAGATCTTGGGCAGCTGGGTCGTCTTGCCCGAGCCGGTCTCGCCCGCGACGACCACGACCTGGTGCTCGGCGATGGCCGCGCGCAGGTCCTCGCGGCGGGCGCTGACCGGCAGCTCGGGCGGATAGGTGACGTCCGGCACCGCGGCGCGTCGCGTCTCGATGCGCGACTCCGCCGTCGCGATCTCCGCGTCGAGACGCTCGAACGCCGCCGGATCGCCGCCACGCCGCAACCGGTCGACCTTGCGGGCGAGCCGATGGGCGTCGCGGATCGTCAGCCCGTCGAGCCGCGCGCGCAGGACGTCGGTGTCGGCGGAGGTGTGCACCCTGATCGACGATAGGCGTGCGACCATCCCGGCATGGACCCCCCCGATCCCCAGGGCGGCACCCCGCGGCGGCTGGACCCGAACGAGCGGAGGCGGCTCCCCCGGGTCCTCATGGCGGTGGAGTGCACGCTGCAACGCCGGATGGGCTCGCCGATCACGGCCCAGACGATCGACCTCGGCCCGGGCGGGATGCGCGTGGAGAGCAAGCGCCCGCTCACGGCGGACGAGGAGCTGGACTTCGCGATCCCGACCGACTCGGTGCACGTCAGCGGCCGGGCGCGCGTGATGCGCCAGCAGGAGCGCTACGTGTACGCGCTGCGCTTCGAACGGCTGCCGCCGGAGGCCCGCGCGGCGCTCAACGCGCTCGCAGCGCGCACGCCGCCGACGTCGCTGCTGTAGAGGTCCCTCCGACGACTGAGGGCGCCCCCGGCGTAACCGAGGGCGCCCCTGGTCGTGGCGCCGGCCCTCCGAGGCCGGACGATGCGCCGCCGCCGATCCCCAGCGGAGGCGGCGCGGCCTGTCCGAACACAGTGATCGGCAGCCTCTCGCCGGGGCTGAGACGGAATGGGGTGCGTTGGACGGACGTCCGGCTACAGGGTGGTGCCTTCGGCGACGACCACGACGTCGCCGGTGACCCGGACGCGGTCGCCCTCGACCGCGGCGTGCAGCGTGCTGGGGCGCCCGATCTCCGCGCCCTGCCCGACCGTCAGCTCCTGCACGCCGGCGCGCTCGGCGACGTACGCGAGCAGCGGGCCGACGGCGGAGCCGGTCGCCGGGTCCTCGAGCGTGCCGGCGTCGCCCATGAAGAAGCTCCGCGCCCTCCCGGCGCCGTCCTGCGAGTCGACGGCGGCGACGTACACGCAGATCGCGCCCAACTCGTCGAGCAGCGCGGGCAGGAGCGTCTCGTCGGCGCGGGCGCGTGCGAGCGCGGCGACGTCCCGCACCGGCGTCACGACGTGCGGGACGCCGGTCGAGACGAGCTGCGGCGGCCACGCCGGATTCGCCTCGGCCGGGCCCAGCCCGACGGCCGCGAGGACGCGTGCCGGATCGAGCTCGGCGCCGAAGACGACTGGGTTCTGCAGCATGGACGCGCGGGCATCGACGCCGTCGAGCGTCACGTCGACCGGCTGCAGGCCCGCGTGCGTCTGCTGGACGTAGCTGGCCTGTGCCTGGCCGCGCGCGCGGGCCACGGCGACCGCGGTGCCGAGCGACGGATGGCCGGCGAACGGCAGCTCGCCGTGCAGGGTGAAGATCCGGTTGCGGTAGTCGGCGCCGCTCTCGGTCGCCGTCTGCACGAACGTCGTCTCCGACAGGCGCGTCTCGCGCGCGATGGCGAGCATGGCGGCCTCGTCGAGGTCGTCGGCGTCGTGGACGACGCACAGGCCGTTCCCCGCGAGCGGCACCGACGTGAAGACGTCGAGCCACGTCAACGGGCCGGCCCATCGGATCAGTCGTCGAAGTCGAAGTCGCGCGGCGGACGCTGCTCGAACCAGAGCCGATCGTGCTCCGGCGTCTCCTCGAGGAACTCCGGCGTGCCCTCGAGCACGTCGCCGTCCTCGTTCTGGTCCGCCTCGGGATGCCGGCTCGGCTCGGGCGGAGCGGGCATCTCCTCCATGTCGAAGACGTCGTCTTCGATCATGGGTTCCGGCTTGGCGGCCGGATGCTCCACCGTGGGCTGGTCGATCGTGCTCTCGACGTTCCGTGCGACCGGCTCGGGGGCCGGCTCCGGCTCCGGTTCGGGCTCCTGCTCGAGGACGGGCTCCGGCTCCGGCTCGAAATCGAAGTCGGGCTCGGACTCAGGCTCGAAGTCGACCTCGGGCTCCGCCTGCGCCGTCTCCGCGGAGCGGCGGACAGGACCGAGCGCCTCGCTCTCCTGGCGCGCGACCTCGCCGGGATCGGCACCGTGGCGCCGCTTGAGCTCGAGGTGCTCGCGAATGGCGTCGTCCAACAGGCCCATATCGGCCGCAGCTTAGAGCAGGGGTCAGAGCGAGTGGTCGCGCTGAGCCCGCATCGCGCGATTCTTTCCGGCGCGCTTCGCGTCGTACATGGCCGCATCCGCCGCTGCCACGAGCCCGTCCTGGTCGTCGGCGGACTCGGGGAGCGCCGCCACGCCAAGACTGGCCGTGACCTGGATGTCGCCCTCCGCGACCATGAGCGGCAGCTTCAGCGATTCCACCCCCTGGCGCACGCGCTCGGCGAGCAGATAGGCGCCGTGCAGGTCGGTGCCCGGCAGCACCACCGCGAGCTCCTCGCCGCCGTACCGGGCCGGCTCGTCGATCTCGCGGCAGGACTCCCGCAGGACACGGCCCACCTCGCGCAGGACGACGTCGCCCTGCTGGTGGCCGTAGGTGTCGTTCACCTGCTTGAAGTCGTCGATGTCGAGCAACACGAGCGCCATCGGCTGGGCGAATCGCTTGGCGCGCTCGACCTCGGTGTCGAGCACCTCGTCGAAGCGCCGCCGGTTGAAGAGGCCGGTCAGCTCGTCGGTCACGGACTCGCGCGCGACGGTCTCGTGCAGGCCGACGTTCTCCATGGAGACGCCCGCCTGGGTGGCGAGATAGTGGAAGAGATCGCGCTCCCCGGCGGTGAACGCGCGGCCCGAACGCCCCACCGAGACGAGCCCGACGACGCCCTCGCGCGTGTCGCTGCCGCTGAGCGGATGAGCGAGCGCGCAGCCGTCGCCGACCGCGGCCTCCTCGGCCTTCCCCGAGCGCAGGGCGCGCGCCTCGGCCTCGCGCAGCGCGTCGGTGAGCCCGTTGATCCCGCCGACGCGCACCCGCTCCTCGAGCGGCGCATCGCGGCGCGGCCGGACGGTCGCGCGGCCGGCCTCGCCGCCGACGCCGTCGACCGCGGTCTGCACGACGAGTTGCAGGAGCGCGTCGCGATCGAGGTTGGAGCCGACCGCCTGACCGAGGCGGCGCATCGAGTTCTGCACCCGCTCGCGCTCCTGGGCGAGGTCCGCCAGGCGCTCCTCGAGCTGCTGGGCCATCCGGTTGAACTCCTCGCCCAGCGCGGCGAACTCGTCCCCGCCGACCGCGGGCACGCGGGTCGTGAAGTCTCCGCGCCCGAGCCTCCGGGCCGCGTCGAGCAGCTCCATGACCTGCCCGCGCAGGGAGCGCGACACGGCGAAGGCGAACGTCACCGCCAGGATGAAGAAGCCGGCGAGGATCCCGCCGGCGATGATCCGGCTCTTCGCGACCTGGCCGGTGGTCTCCGCCTTGGGCGCCAGCACGGCGACCCGGATGCGGGAGCCGAGCATCCCCGGCGCGGCGAACGTCGCGTAGCGGTAGTCGTCGTCGGAGATCGAGATGTCGCCGCTCCTGCCCTTCGGCGGCTTCGCGGGCGCGCCCTCGATCGTCGACGCGACCTGCGTGTCGTCGATCCACACGACGACGGCGTCGGCGCCGGTCGTGCGCCGGACGGCGGCGGCGTACGTCGGCGCGTCCTGCACGCTCAGTTGCAGGTCGCCGAACTGCCGGGAACGCTGGGCGTCGGTGAGCGGCCGGGTGATCGGCGCGATCGCCTTCTTCGTGCCGACGTCGATCACCGCAGCGTTGTCGCGGACGAGGACGATGCGGCGGGCGCCCTCCGCCCCGAGGAGCGCGACCGCTCGCGTGCGCGCGGCCGGCAGATCGTCGTCCTGCAGCCCCGCGGAGAGCTCCTCGTCGGACGCGACGCGCCCGAGCGTCGCGAGCGCGCGGGCGCTCGCGTCCTTGTACATGTTGATTGCGACGTTCTGCTCGGCGGCCAGCCGCGCGTTGGCCTTCCCGTCCTCGTTGTCGGAGATCAGCCGGAACAGGACGACCGCCACCGCCACCATGGGAACGATCACGATGAGGACGAAGAAGAGGGTGAGGCGGTTGCGGAAGCTCATCCGTTCGGAGCTACATCGTCCTATACGGCAGGGTTGATGTGGGCTGCAGGCGCGCTTGCGCGCTACGCGCGGGCCGGGCGCTCCAGCCCGTAGTGGTCGCGCAGGGTGCGCCCCTCGTACTCGGTCCGGAAGATCCCGCGCCGCTGCAGCTCGGGCACGACGAGGTCCACGAACGCCTCCAGGCTCCCCGGCAGCGTGGGCGGCATGAGGTTGAAGCCGTCGGCGGCGCCGTCCTCGAACCACGCCTGCATCGAGTCGGCGATCGCGATCGGATCGCCGATGATCACGCGGTGGCCGCGGCCGCCGCTCGTGCGCCCGATGAGCTCGCGCACCGTCAGGCCGTGCTCGCGGGCGAAGTCGACGAGGAGGGCCGAGCGGCTCTGGTGGCCCTGCGCCTGGTGGTCCTCGATCGCCCGCGGCAGAGGCGCGTCGAGGTCCAGGCCCGACATGTCGACGCCGAACACGAACGACAGCATCGACAGCCCGCTCGTCATCGACGCGTGGCGCTCGAGGCGCTCGTGGACCTCGAGCGCGTCGTCCTCCGTCTCGCCGACGATCGGGACGAGGCCCGGCAGGACCTTCACGCGGTCGGGATCGCGGCCGTGCGAGGCGATCCGCTCGCGGATGTCGCCGTAGAACTCCTGCGCGCCGGCCAGCGTCAGCTGCGCGGTGAAGATCGCCTCCGCGTGCCGGGCGGCGAAGTCGCGCCCGCGCGGCGACGAGCCCGCCTGCACGCGCACGGGATGGCCCTGCGGCGAGCGCGGCACGTCGAGCGGGCCCGCCACCGTGAAGCGATCGCCGCGGTGGTCGATGGGATGCACGCGCGTGTCGTCGATGAACACGCCGCGCCTCCTTGTCGACGAGGACCGCGTCGTCGTCCCAGGAGTCCCAGAGGCGCGTCACCACCTCGACGAACTCCTCGGCGCCGCGGTAGCGGTCCTCGTGGGCGGCCTGCTGCTCGAACCCGTAGTTGCGCGCGAGGTCGTCGCCCGCGGAGGTGACGATGTTCCATCCCGCCCGGCCGCCCGAGAGATGGTCCAGCCCTGCGAACCGCCGCGCCACGTCGAAGGGGTGCCCGTACGTCGTGGACGCGGTCGCGATGAGCCCGATCCGCTCCGTCGAGGCGGCCAGCGCGGCGAGCAGCGTGAGTGGCTCGATCCGGCTCGCCCCCGACCGCCTGCGGACCTCGCCGATGAGCGCCAGCGCGTCGGCGAGGAAGACCGAGTCGAACTTCGCGGCCTCGGCGATCCGGGTCACCCGCTGGTGGTGCGCGAGGCTCACGACCGCGTCCGGGTCGGACTCCGGCAGCCGCCATGCCGCGTCGTGGTGGCCGGCGTCCTGCAGGAACAGGTTCAGGTGCAGCTGACGGGACAGACCCGGCAGTGTGCCACGGGTGGGTACACTCGCTCCCCACCCGGGGCTATAGCTCAGTTGGGAGAGCGCCTGGATCGCACCCAGGAGGTCGGGGGTTCGAGTCCCCCTAGCTCCACCTCACCGGAACCCCTGCCGACGCGGGGGTTCTCGTGTTTCAGGCGCCGACGCGCGGCTAGTCGTCGTCGTCCTCCGCCTCGAGCTCGGCGGCCTCGATCGCGACGTCGAGCGCATCGACGATGTTCACCGTCGCCGACGCGACGCGGGCCGTCCCCACGATCGGCGCCACCCCGGTCAGGACGCCGCGGATCTGCTCGGCGTCGAGTCCGGCGTCGGCCGCCGCACCGAGGTTCATGAGATAGGAGAACGGCGGCGCGTCCACCGCGATCAGCGCGGCCAGGCGCACGAGCATCAGCGCCCTGTCGTCGAGCGTCGACGCCTCGAGCGAATCCGCGGTCATGCTCGCCAGCACGTCGAGGACCGGTGTGTCACTCGTTGATCCAGCCATGGTCACGTCTCCTCGTGGTTGCTCTGACGCGGCAAACGTAGGCCCGCCGCCAGTGCCGGCACATCATCCACGGTGGATGAAAGGCGACTCATTTCATGCCATCGGGATGAGGCTGCGCCGCCGGCCCGGACCTACGGTCGCCGCAGCCTTACGAACTGCAGAGGTGACCATGGCCGTTCCAAACGAGACGCATCTCTCCACCGCGACACCCGAGCGGCACGAGAGCCGGATCGGGGCGCTGGAGTTCTTCGACGGCGTCCCGACCGTCGACACGGTCGAGACCGTCTACGACCACCTCGACTTCGTGCACGCGCTGAACGTGTTCCTCGACGGCTACGCGGGCGCCTCGACCTACGCGGCCCGGCGAGGGTTCCACGAGGTCGGCGTGCCCGACAACGCCGTCCTGATCTTCTCGGAGCTCATGGGCTCGGAGTCCGAGTTCCTGACCGCGAACGCCGACACCGTCTACTTCCTCGCGGCGGTCGATCTGACGTCGGGGCCGATGGTCGTGCAGACGCCGCCCCAGGCGCTCGGGGTGTTCGACGACATGTGGTGGGGCTGGATCGTCGACTTCGGCCTGTCCGGGTCCGGATCGCGGCGAGGGCGGCCGCTTCCTGCTCGTCCCGCCCGGCTACGACGGCCCGCTGCCGGACAGCGGCTACCACGTCGGGCACTCGCGCACGGCGCGGGCGCTGATGCTCGGGCGCGCGTTCCTCACCGACGACGACCCCGCCCCGACCGTCGCCACGATCAAGGCCACGCTCAAGATCCACCCGTACGCTCCCGGCGGTCCCGGGACGAGCGTCGCGACGCTGCTGGAGGGCGAGGTGCACCCCGCCGCGCCTGCGCCGATCCCCGAGACCGTCTTCGTCGAGGGCAGCGGGAAGGCGTTCAACACGGTGCCGCCGAGCGACGCCGGCTTCTTCGACCTGATGAACGACCTCGTGCAGCAGGAGCCGGCCGGCAGCACGAACCCCGAGCTCCTGGGGCAGCTGGCCGCGATCGGCATCGTGAAGGGCCGGCCGTTCGACCCCGACGAGCGGATGCGGCGCGTCCTCGCGGATGCCGCCGCCGTCGGCGCCGCGACCTCGCGCGCTCTGTTCTTCGACGCCCGGACGTCGGAGGAGTTCGCCTACTACGGCGACGACTCGGCGTGGTTCAACATGCTGTGGGTCGGCGGCTACACGTTCGAGACGCCGCCGCCGCTGGTCACCGCGGACGGGATCCGGCCGCTCCCCCCGACCGGCGTCCGCACGCTGCACTCGAGGACGTCGTTCTTGTACGCGGCGACCGGGGTCACGCCGGCGATGTGCATGCGGCTGACCGGGCCTCGGCTCGCAGTACCTCATGGCGGTCGAGGACGCCGACGGCGACCCGCTCGACGGGGCGCAGACCTACCGGCTGACGCTGCCTGCCGGACATCCCCGCGGCGCGCTTCTGGTCGGTCACGGCCTACGACAACGTGACGCGGTCGATGCTGAAGACGCCGCAGCGCTTCCCGCGGGCCGGGAGCCAGTCCTATCCGACGCCGGCGGCGGTCGCGGACGCCGACGGCTCGACGACGATCACGTTCGGTCCCGCGCGACCGTCCGACGTGCCCGAGGGCAACTGGGTCCAGACCTCCGAGGGCAAGGGCTGGTTCCCGATCCTGCGGTTCTACAGCCCGCTGGCACCCGTTCTTCGACAAGACCTGGCGGCCGAGCGAGCTCGTCCGCGCCTGAGCAAGAGGAGATCACGATGTCCGACCGACCAGTGTTCCTGTACGCCGCCGTCTACGACTCGATCGAGGACGCCGAGGCCGACTACGAGGCCGTGTTCGACCTGCACGCGCTCGGCGCGATCGGGACGTTCGACTCCGCGGTGATCCGCAAGGAGGAGGACGGCAAGGTCCGCGTCACGAAGACGGAGAAGCCGACCCAGCACGGTGCGTGGACCGGCGCGGGCGTCGGCGCGCTCGTCGGGATCATCTTCCCGCCGTCGCTCATCGGCACCGCGATCGTCGGCGCCGGCGCGGGCGGTCTGATCGGCCACCTGCGCAAGGGCATCTCGCGCGGCGACCTCAAGGAGTTCGGCGACGAGCTGGAGAACGGGACCGCCGCGGTCGTCGTGATCGGCGAGTCCAAGCTCGAGGAGCAGCTCGAGAAGGCGATGAAGAACGCCGACAAGGTCATCGCGAAGGAGATCGAGGGGGACGCCGAGGAGCTCCAGCGCGAGATCGACGCTGCCGCCAAGGAGGACGCCGCGAAGGCCTGAGGGTGATCCCGCTCCTGCTCGCGGTCCGCGGACTCGCGCGGGCCCTCGCCGCCGTCTGGCGGGACCCCGAGACCAGGGCGCTGCCGGTCGTCGCCGGCGCCCTGGTCCTCACGGGCACGCTGTTCTACTGGCGCTTCGAGGACTGGACATCGTCGAGTCGCTGTACTTCTGGTCGTGACGCTGACGACGTCGGCTTCGGCGACTCTCCCGACCACCCGGGCACGCAGATCTTCACGATCGTCTACATCCTCACCGGGTTCGGCGTGCTCGTCGCCTGCTGACGTCCGTGGCGCAGCAGTACATGCGCCTGAAGGCGGAGGGCGGGCCGGCGCGCGCCGCGTGCGCGAGCGCCGCGACGCACGCTGACGCGCGGTCGTCGCCTTCATGCGAATGGGGTGACGTGGCTCCCGGCTGCGACGGACGTAGCATCGCGCCCGCGATGACCACGGCAGACGCCTCCTTCGATCTCTCGGAGGCGAAGCTCGCTCCGCCGCAGGTCCGGCGCGGGACCGTGGCGAAGAGCGCCGTCATCGCGCGGCTGCAGGAGGCGGATCGTCGGCTCGCGACCGTCGTCGCCCCCGCGGGCTACGGCAAGACGACGCTCCTGGCGCGGTGGGCAGACACCGATGCACGGCCGTTCGCGTGGGTCGCGCTCGACGGCCGCGACGACGACCCCGTGGTGTTCCTGCGGTACATCGCAGGCGCGATCCACCGCATCGACCCCCTGCCCGCGGACGTCTTCGACGCCCTGTCCGGTCCGGGAGACACCACATGGACCCGGCGCATCCCGCGCCTCGGCCGCGCGCTCGCCGCGTTGCGGCGCCCATTCGTGCTCGTGCTCGACGACCTGCACGCGGTCGGGAACCCCGACTGCCTCGACGTGCTGGCGGCCGTGGTCGGGTTCGTCCCTGCCGGCTCCCAGGTCGCGATCGCCAGCCGCGCGGAGCCGGCGCTGCCGATCGCCCGCTGGCGAGCCCAAGGGCAGCTCGAGGAGATCGGGGTCTCCGATCTCCGACTCGACGAGCCGCGAGGCGGGGCTGCTCCTGGCGGCCGCCGGCGTGCAGCTCGGATCCGATCCGAGCTGTCCGAGCTCACCGAGCGGACGGAGGGCTGGCCCGCAGGGCTGTATCTCGCCGCGCTGTCGCTGCAGGCCGGAGGCCCCACCCCGGCGAGCGCGGCGAGCTTCGCCGGCGACGACCGGCTCGTGTCCGACTACTTCCGCCTCGAGGTCCTGGCGCGACTCCCTCCGGCGGACGCGCAGTTCCTCACGCGGACGTCCGTCCTGGAGCGCATGAGCGGCGATCTCTGCGACGCCGTCCTGCAGGCGACGGGTTCCGCGCCGACGCTGGAGCGGCTCGCGCGCACGAACGGGTTCGTCGTACCGCTCGATCGTCGCGGCGAGTGGTATCGCTACCACCACCTGTTCGGCCGGCTGCTGCGCCACGAGCTCGACCGGACCGAGCCGGACGACGCGCGCGCGCTGAACGCTCGCGCGATGACCTGGTGCCTCGCCACGACCGGACCGAGGAGGCGATCGTGTACGGGCACGCGGCGGGCGAGACGGACGCCGTGGCCGGCTGGTCACGTCCTGGCGCTGCCGCTCCACTACGACGGCCGGATGCAGACCCTGGAGGAGTGGCTCGGCTGGTTCAGCGACGACGAGCTCGCGCACTACCCCGCACTGGCCGTCTACGGTGCGTGGGTCGCGTGCTCACGGGACGGCCTGCGGACGCGAGCGATGGCTCGGGCTCGCCGATGGCGCGACTCCAGGCTCCCGCTCTCGGACGGCAGCGCGACCATCGATCCGTGGGTCGCCGTGCTCCGGCTCCACATGATGCGAGACGGCGTCGAGCGGGCGCTCGCCGACGCGAACCGCGCGCTCGACCAACTCCCGTCCGGCAGCGCCTGGGTCCCGACCGCGCTGCTCGGTCGTGGGGTTGCGCATCTGCTCCTGGGCGAGACGACGCTCGGCACGGACGACCTCGTGGCGACGATCGAGCGCGGACAGCCGCTCGGCGCCGTCGAGGAGATCCTCGCTGCGGAGGCGGAGCTGGCACTTCTGGCGGCGCGGCAAGGGGCATGGGACGAAGCTCGGCGACGTGCAGGGACGGCGCGGGGCCTCGTCGACACGAGCGGGCCTCGCCGACTACTCGGCGAGCGCGGCGGCACACGTCGCGACAGCACGCGTGGCGCTCCACGACGCCGGCCCGCCGAGGCCCGTGCCGAGCTGGCGCGTGCACACCGTCTCCGACCGCTGCTCGACCACGGCCTCCCGTGGCTGACGGTCCACGTCGGCCTCGAGCTCGCCCGCGCCCATCTCGCGCTCGCGGAGCCCGCGGCGGCCCGCACGGTGCTCACCGAGACGGAGCGGGTGCTCGAGCTGCGCCCGAACATGGGCACCCTCGCGGACGAGGCCCGCGAGCTGCACGACCGCGTCGCGGCCACCACGGCGCCCGGCGGGACCTGGGCGATGAGCCTCACCGGCGCCGAGCTCAGGCTGCTCCGTATCTCGCCACGCACCTCACGTTCCCCGAGATCGGCACGAGGCTCTTCATCTCGCGGAACACCGCGAAGACCGAGGCGGTCTCGATCTACCGCAAGCTCGGCGTCTCGTCGCGCAGCGAGGCGATCGGCGAAGGCGGTCGAGATCGGCCTGCTCGACAGCTCGATCTATCCGCCGAGCGCGGATCTCATCCACCAGGGATGACGCGCGCCGGACCGGAGCCGGTGTCATGTACGGGCTGCCATGGACGAGTACAAGGAGCACCTCCGTCGACTCGCCGTGCACGACGATGCGCTCCTGCAGAGCGTCGCGGAGCAGGGGAGCCGCCGCGGCCGTGATCGATGAGCGCACCGTGGCACTCGTGCGCGTCGCCGCGACCATCGCCGTCGACGCGGCGCCCGCCTCCTTCCAGCACGCGGTGGCGGTCGCGCTCGCCGCCGGCACGACGAGGACGAGATCGTCGCCGCCTGGAGGCGGTCGCCCCCATCACCGGCACAGCGCGCGTGGTCGGCTGCGCGCCGAAGATCGCCTGCCCTGGGCTACGACGTCGACGACGCGCTCGAGCGGCTCGACCCTGATCACGCGGGTTGCCGCTCGTACCACCGGGCGTACCGGTCCGCGAGCGGCGCCGCGCTGATCCCGTGGGCGAACACCGAGAGCCCGACGGTGAGGTAGATCGCGAGGACGATGAGCTTCTCGTGGGGGAGGTCGGACTCCTCGACGACGATCACGGCGAACACGATCGACGCGAGCCCGCGGGGGCCGAACCAGCCCATGAAGCCGAGCGTCGGCGCCCGCGCCCCCGACCCGAGCATCGCGACGGCGACCGGGAGCATCCGGACCAGCGTCAGGCTCAGCACCGCGTAGCCCGCGAGCGCCCAGGAGAGCTCGCCGAGCGCCGGCCCGAGGAGGATCGCCCCGAACAGGACGAACGTCAGGCCGTCGAGGACGTCGCCCACCTGCTCGCTCAGGCCGTTGACGTCCTCGGGATCGCGGTCGATCAGGAACCGGAACGTGATGCCCGCGACGAAGGCGGCGATGAACCCCGAGCCCCCGAGCGCGGCCGCCACCCCGTAGGCGAGTGCGGCGCCCGCGGCCGGGACCACGCGCCGCCAGGGATCGGCGATCAGCCCGCGGCGCCCGGCCTGCACGAGGACCAGCGCGACGAGGGCGCCGCCCACGAGGCCCCCGAGCACGCCGTAGCCGATCTCCTCGAGCAGGAGCGTCACGGCGTTGCGCCCGTCGGAGATCCCCGACTCGACGTCGGCGATCGCCACTGCGGCGAACAGGAGCGGGACGCAGATCCCGTCGTTGAGCCCGCTCTCGACGTTGAGCCCCTGCCGGACCCGGCCCGGGACGCGGGGTTCCGTGACGACCGCCTGGCCGAGTGCGGCGTCGGTCGGGGCGAGGACCACCGCCAGGATGACCGCCTCCTGGATCGTGAGCTGGTCGAGGACGAGCGCGCCCGCGACGGCGCCGAGCGCGATCGTCAGCGGCAGCCCGATCCCGAGCAGCCGGACCGGGACGCCCGCCTCGCGGCGCAGCTCGCGGAGGTCGATGCTCGAGGCGTCGCAGAACAGCACGAGCGCGAGCGTCGCCTCGGCCAGGGTGCGCACGGTCTCGCTCGAGGACTCGACGTCGATCTCGCCGAGCACGCGGGGACCGAGCAGCACGCCCACGGCGACGAACACCATCGCGGGCGTGACGGGGGTGCCGTAGAGGCGCCGCGAGATCGCCGCGACGCCGAGCAGCGTCGCAGCGAGGATCGCGAGCGACCACTCCATGCCGGCCTCAGAGGTCCGTCTGCGCCGCCACGCGTCCCGACGCGACGGCGGCGCGCACGGCGTCGTAGTCGCGCTCGTTCTGGTCGGCGTACAGCTCGGCGAACGACGCCATCGCGCGATCGAAGCTCTCGCCGCCTCCGAGATAGCCGCCGATCGCGACGGCGTCCCCGGAGCGGGCGTGCGCCTTGGCGAGCGCCTGGCCGCACAGCTCGGCGTAGAGCTCCATGACCGTCGGGTCCATGAGCTCGACCAGGGCCGACCCCTTGCCGTCCCACAGCTGACGGATGTAGAAGTCGCGGCTCACGCCGTCCGGGGCGGTGAAGCGGACCCAGCCGAGCAGGATGTCGCTGGCCGCCTGCGTCAGCCGCTGGCCCTCCACGACGCGTTGACCCGGATTCGCGAAGGCGCTCTCGCCCAGGAACGGCTCGAGCACCGACGCCTGCGCCTCCTTGAGCTGCAGGACGAGCGGGTCGGTGTCGTCGCGGCCGAGCATGAGCACGACCCACGCGCGAGTCCCCACGCTGCCGACGCCCACCACCTTGCGCGCGGCGTGCACGTAGCGGTAGCGCTCCAGCAGCCTCCGCCGATCGGCTGTGAGCGTGCGCCGGTAGGAGCGGATGACGGTGTGGACGAAGCGCTCCACCTCCTCGCGCTGGATCCCGGTCGCGATGTCCTCGATCGGGACGATGAGCGGCGGTTCGCGGACGATCCTGAGCTCGCCGTCGACCACCTCGGTCAGCTTCGCCAGCGCCCGCGTGCTGTCCTTCGACCGTGCCTTCGCGACGTTGCGCTCGAACGCCTTGCGCTGCTTCGCGGTCCCCCGCTCGGCGGTCACCACGGCGATGTCGTCGAGATCGATCCGCGCGTACCAGACGTCGAGGTTCGACATGCCCGCGTACTCGTGCATCGCCGTGCGGTACGACGCGCGCCACGGCCCGGTTGATCCTGTGGCGCTCGTGGTCGCCGAAGCCGCGATCGCGGCCGGCCACCGCGAAGCTCGCGACGAGCCGCTTCACGTCCCACTCGAACGGACCGGGCAGCGTCTCGTCGAAGTCGTTGATGCTGAAGATGAGCCGTCGGTCGGGAGCGGCGAAGGCACCGAAGTTCGAGAGGTGGGCGTCGCCGCAGAGCTGGACCTGCAGACCCGTCCTCGGCTCGCCCGCCAGGTCGGCCGCCATGAGGTACGCGGCACCGCGGTAGAACGTGAACGGGGACACGAGCATCCGCCCGTAGCGGACCGGGACCAGCTCGGGCACCCGCGACGCGTCCTGCTCGCCGAGCAGCTCGACAGGATCGCGCCGGCCGGCGGCCGGCCGCCAGTCGCCGTGTGCGGATCGCGGCGCGGCGTCGCGCGCGGCCTTGCCCTTCGCAGCGCGCTCGGCGACGCTCGGGTGGTGGATCGGCTTGGGCGGACGGCTCCGGGGCCGTGGCCGCGCTGCCGGGGGGGCGTGTTGGACGTCCGTCATGGCGGACATCACACCGCTTGCAGGCCGCGAGCGAATCATCCCTTTCGTGCGATGTCGCCGTTCCGGCGGGGCGTGATGGTTGCGCTCCGATGAGACGACGACTCCTCGCCGTGGTGGCGTTGGTGGTGGGCGCGGCCTCGCTCGCCCTGGCCGTCGCGGTCGTCATCAGCGAGTTCCCGCGCGGTCTCATCGTCGTGGGCTGCATGCTGGCGGCCGGGACGGTCGCCTGGTACGCGGTCCTGCGCCGGGGAGCGCTGCGCACCGCCGGGCTCATCGTCGCCGGGCTCGCGCTCGCCGGTGCGGTCGTGGTGCTCCTCACCGGCAGGCCGCTGCTCGATCTCCTCGTGGTCGTCGGCGTGCTCGTGGCGGTCGGCGCGGCGTGCGCGACGCTCGTCGTCGAGGTGGATCTGCCCGACGCGCAGCCGCCGCAGCACCCCGTGCTGTTCTACAACCCGCGCTCGGGCGGCGGGAAGGCGGAGCGGTTCGCAGTGGCGGACGAGGCGCGCGCCCGCGGCATCGAGCCGATCGAGTTCGGCCCCCCGTGGGACCTCGACGCGCTCGTGCGCAAGGCGGTCGCCGACGGCGCCGACGGCCTCGCCATGGCCGGCGGCGACGGATCGCAGGCCATCGTCGCCGCGATCGCCGCCGAGCTCGACCTGCCCTACAGCTGCATCCCGGCCGGGACGCGCAACCACTTCGCCCTGGACCTCGGGGTCGACCGCGACGACGTCGTCGGCGCGCTCGACTCGTTCGTCGACGGAGGCGAGCGCCGGGTGGACCTCGCCGAGGTCAACGGGCGCGTCTTCGTCAACAACGTGTCCCTCGGTCTCTACGCCGAGGCCGTCCAGCACGAGGGGTACCGCGACGCGAAGCTGCGGACGATCCTCGACACGGTGCCCGACGTCCTCGGACCGGGCGGCGGCGATCTCGACCTGCGCTGGCACGGGCCCGGAGGCCAGGAGCACCGCTCCGGCGCGGCGATCCTCGTGTCCAACAACCGCTACCGCCTCGGCCGTGCCGTCGGGTCGGGCACTCGGCCTCGGATCGACGACGGCCTGCTCGGGATCACGGTCTTCGGCAGGCCCTCCGGCCGCGGCACCCAGGGCCGCGGGACGCAGCGCATGTGGCGCGAGTGGTCCGCGCCGTCCTTCGAGGTCGACGCGGAACGCGCGATCCCGGCCGGCATCGACGGCGAAGCGCTCGTCCTCGATGCGCCGCTGCGGTTCCACATCCGCCCTGGCGTCCTGCGCGTTCGCATCGCGCGGGCGCACCCCGGCGCGTCGCCCTCGGCCAATGCGCCGGAGGGCCTGTGGGACGCCGTCCGACAGCTCGCGCATCTCGCGCTCGGACGCGAGCACGAACTCCAACCACAGAGGAGCACCGTATGGATCTGATCGAGATCACCGACAAGGAGCGGCTCGGCCGCGAGGAGGTGGCCGCACGTCTGCGCGCGATCGCGGACATGCTGGCCCGGCACAACGACGTCGAGTTCGAGCGCGGCGGGGTGCGCTTCAAGGTGCACGTCCCGGACGAGGTCGACTACAAGCTCGAGATCGAGATCGAGACGGACGAGCGCGAGCTGGAGATCGAGTTGAAGTGGTGAGGAGGTGGAGACGTGTCCGTCGCTGAGGAGCTGCCGGCCGCACGCGCGCTCGACGAGGACCGCGCGCGGGCGCTCGCCGCGAGGCTGCACCGCGGGCAGCCCGACGGGACCGGAGCGCCGCTGATCGACCACGTCGCGAGGGTGGCCTCGGCGGTCGCCGCCGACGCGTGCGTCGCGGCCTGGCTCCACGAGGTCTTCGAGTACACGCCGATCTCCGAGGAGGATCTGCTGGCGGAAGGCGTGTCGACCGACGAGCTGCGCGCGCTCCGGCTGCTGACCCGCGACAGGACGTCCCGCTCGACCACGCGCTACCTCGGCCACGTCCGGCTCATCGCCGACGCCGTGGGACCGGGGGCCGACATCGCCCGCGAGGTGAAGCGGGCCGACCTCGTCGACCGCGCGGCGCACCCGACGGGCGCGGGCGGCGACTGGTCGCCGCCGTACGCCCTCGGTCTCGAGATCCTCCGGCGCTACTGACGCGCCATCGCGACCCTGAGCAGCTCGTCGGGGTCGAGGCGGTGGTCCGCGTCGACCGCGGCGTCGTCCACGTCGATCTCGACCCAGCGGACCTCGCCCGTGAAGGCGTTCGGGGACGGGTAGTCCTCCGCGTCGTATGTGATCAACCCCGGCGGCGGGACGTCGGGCACCGGGAGGACGTCGCGGCCGGCGGATCGCGCGTGGTCAGTTGCCATGCCCGGAGCATCCCGCCCGGCCGGGGCGAGGGCATCACCCATCTCGGATGACGCCGCGCGCTGCCGCTGCGCCCGATGCTCGCCCCGTGACCCGGTTCCTCCCGATCCTGGGCTGGCTGCCGCGCTACGAGCGGCGATGGCTGCCCGCCGACGCACTGGCGGGGCTGTCGGTGTGGGCGCTGCTCGTCCCGCAGAGCCTCGCCTACGCGACGCTCGCCGGCGTCCCGGTCCAGTACGGGCTCTACACCGCGTTCGCGGCGTTGCTCATGTACCCGATCTTCGGGACCTCGCGGCAGCTCGCCGAGGGCCCGAGCGCAGCGGTGTGCGCGGTCGTCGCCGCCACCATCACGCCCCTGGTCGGCGCCGCCGCGCTCGGCACCGGCGCCGCCGCGCCCTACGCGGCCGCCCTGGCGCTGGCCACCGGCGTCGTGTACGTCGTGCTCGGGCTGCTGAAGATGGGCTGGGTCTCGACGTTCCTGTCCAAGGCGGTCATGGCCGGGTTCATCCTCGGCTTCGCGCTCGGGATCATCATCAACCAGGTCCACTCGCTGCTCGGGACGGCCGGGAGCGACGGCTCCTACCTCGAGCAGCTGTGGAAGACGATCGGGCAGATCCCCGACGCCGACCTCACGACGGTGGCGGTCGGCTGCGGCTCGCTCGCGCTGCTGCTCGGGCTGCGGCACGTGGCGCCGAAGATGCCGCGCGCGCTCATCGTCATGGCGCTCGCGATCGCCGCCGTCGACGTCTTCTCGCTCGCCGACCACGGTGTGGCCGTGACCGGCGACGTCCCGACCGGGCTCTTCACGGTCGGCATCCCGGACGTGCCGTCGAGCGACATCGGCAAGCTGCTGCTCGGGGCGCTCGCCGTGATCTTCGTCGGGTACTCGGAGTCGCTCGCGGCGGCACGGGCGATGGCGACGAAGCACGGGTACGAGATCGACCCGAACCAGGAGCTCATCGCCCAGGGCGCGGCGTGCGGCGCGGCCGGGCTCGTCGGCGGCTTCGCGGTCGACGGGAGCCTCTCGAAGAGCTCCGTCGCCGACGCGGCGGGCCAGCAGACGCAGATGGCCTCGCTCATCAACGCGGTCTTCATCCTGCTGACGCTGCTGTTCCTGGCGAGCATCTTCGAGAACCTCCCCAGCGCCACGCTCGGCGCCGTGGTGATCGACGCCCTGGTCGGGCTGCTCACGCTCACCGGGCTGCGCCGCTACCTCAACACGAGCCGCGCGGACTTCGTGTTCTTCGCGGGCGCGATGCTCGGCATCCTGGCCTTCGGGATCATCGCCGGCATCCTCATCGGCGTCGCGCTCTCGCTGCTGCTGCTCATCGCGCGCTCGTCCCGGACCTCGGTCCGTCCGCTGGGTCGCGAGCCGGTCTCCGGCGTCTTCCACGACCTCGACGACCAGCCCGGTCTCGTGACCGATCCCGCGGTCCTCGTCCTGCGGATCGACGGCCCGCTGTTCTTCGCCGACGCCGACCACTTCCGCTCGCGCGTCCACGAGCTCGCGTTCCGCGACCCCCAGCCGTCCGGCGTCGTCGTCGACGCGGAGTCCGTGTTCCTCACCGACACGGACGGCGCGGACATCCTCGTGCAGGTCGCCGCCGAGCTGCGGGCCCGCGGGATCACGCTCGCGCTCGCGCGCGTCCACCCCGTGTGCCTCGACCTCTGGCGCCGCGCCGGGGTGCTCGACGCGCTCGGCGAGCACGGCATCCACGAGACGATCGAGGGCGCGGTGGCCACGTTGACCGCAGTACCGCCGCCGGCCGAGGTTACGTAGGCCGCTACTGACGACCTCCGGGCGCCCACGGCCGATGCTCTCCCCATCGCATCAGACCCTCGCCCCCGGAGATCGCCATGACCCTCTTCATCGTCCTCGCCGTGCTGCTGCCCTGGTCGCTGTGGCGGCAGATGCACGCCCACGCCGTCACGCGCGAGGGGCTCATCAAGCTCCCGCTCATCTTCGCCGCGATCGGCGCGTTCAGCCTCACGCGGCAGGACGTCCCGTCCGACGCGGCGGCCGCCGCGTACATCGCCACGAGCCTGGGCCTGTCGGTCGGGCTGGGCATCTGGCGCGGCGCGGTCATCCCCACCTGGATGACGGCCGACGGGACGTGGATGAGCAAGGGCAACCGGCTGACCATCTCGCTGTGGATCCTGCTCATCGGCGCGAAGTTCGCGATGGGCGCGCTGGCCAGCATCACGGGCTGGTTCCCGGCCAGCAGCTCGGGCGAGGTGTTCCTGTTCCTGGGCATCTCCTTCGCCATCCAGAACCTCGTCGTCGCCTCCCGCACGCTGGGCCGGGCCCGGCAGGGCGCGATCGCCGCGGCCTAGGGAGCCGTCAAGATCGCCCGGTGGCGATGCTCGGCGCCCCCGTCGGCGCCGGGCTCGCGCCGGCGCTGGGCGTCGTCGTCAGAGGTCGCGTCGGTCGCTGACCCCGAGCTTGCGCATCGCCCGGTACAGGTGGCTCTCGACCGTGCGGCTCGACAGCACGAGCCGATCGGCGATCTCGGCGTTGGTCAGGCCGCGCCCGGCGAGCTCGATGATCTGGGACTCGCGCGCGGTGAGCGCAACGGCGGGGCCGCCGAGGGCGGCGAGCGCGGCGAGCGGCGCCCCGTCGCCGCGGGCGCTGAGCTCCCGGCTCCGGGCGGCTGCGCGACGCGAGGAGTCCTCGCGCGCCTCGCGCCCGAAGACGACCGCCGCCTCCGCGGCTGCCTCGCTCGCCCATTGGATCGCGCCGATCGCCTCGAAGCCATCGGCGGCCTCCAGCAGGCGGATGCCGTCGCGCGCCGCCGAGGCCTCCGCGTGGGACGCCCACAGCGCGACGAGCGGCGCGTCCGCCGAGGCCCGCAGCACCCCGAGCGCGGCCGCCTGGCGTCGCGGATCGGCGCCGGCGCGCAGCGCCTCGTACGTGAGCGTCGCGGCAAACAGGGGCGACTCGCCCATGTCACCGGCCGCGGTGAGCAGGATGTCGCACGCGCGAGCGCGGTCGCCGTCGGCCGTCGCGGCGAGCGCCTCCGCCCAGGCGACATAGGGGATCTGGTTGGGCAGCGGGTCCGCGCCGGCGAACCCCTCACGCATCCGCCGCAGCGCCTCCTCCGCGCCCTCCGGGTCGCCGCGCGTCGCCGCCGCCGCGACCTGGTAGGCGCGGACGATGGCGAGGACACCCATCGTGTCTCGCCGCTCGAGCTGCAGCTCCGCCTCGTCCAGCCAGCGTGTCGCCTCGTTCGGGCACGATGCCAGGAGGCGCAGCGCACCGATGCCGATCGCGGTGAGTCCGGCTGCGACCGTGTCGCCGACCTGCAGCGCGCTCCGGAAGATCCGCGACAGCTCGGCCTCGAGCTCGACCCAGTCGCCGACACCCGAGGCGATCGAGGTCGTGCTCCAGAGGATCTGCGCGAGCTCCTCGCTCGGATCGCGCAACGGCATGGAGCGCGGGCGGATGCGGCTCGCGAGCTCCCAGGCCTCGTGAGCCCGGCCCGAGTAGAGGAGCTGTGAGACCTGCATGGGCTCCATCTGACGGCGCAGCTCGGGATCGAGGTCCGGGTCGAGCAGCTGCGGAGCGTCGCTGTGCGCTCGGCCGAACACGCGCCCAGGCGGCGTCGTGGCGTAGATCCGCAGCGGCGCGAGCGCCAGCCGCCAGGACTGCGTCGGGAACCAGCGGCCGGCGCGCTCCAGCAGCGCGGTGAGATCGTCCCGGCGGCGCAGATCCCAGAACAGGAGCGACCTCCGCTGCTCGAGGTACGCCATCCCGGTCGCCTCGTCGCCGACCTCGCCCTCCGCCGAGGCGAGCACCGCCTCGGCGGCCTCGAACCGGTGACGCGACGCGTGTGCGCGCGCGAGGAGCATCTTCGCCTGCAACCCGCCGCCCTGCTCGACCGCGAGCCCGGACAGCTGTGCCGCCAGCCCGGCGTCGGACGCGAGAGTGGCGGCCCGGGCGGCCTCGAGCACGAGCCCCGGTGGGATCGGCTCGCCCGCGTCGAGCAGCCAGCGTGCGATGCGCAACGCGTCGTCGCCGGAGACAGGGGCGCGCGCCTGCACCAACCGCGCGAGCGCGAGCCGCGCGCTGCGACCGCGCAGCGCGCCGAGCGACGCGCGGATCGCCTCGCCGTACAGCGGATGCGCGAGGCGCACCGCGCCTCCGGGCCCGGTGCCGACCGTCGCGATGCCGCGTGCCTCCAGCGCCATCAGCGGCTCCTCGCCCACGAGCGCCGTGAGGTCAGGCAGGCGAAGGGGCTCGCCGATCGCGAGCAGCTCGACCGCACGGCGCTCGGGCTCGCCCAGCTCCGCCATGCGCGTGCCGACGAGATCGACGAGCGACCGGCCGACCGGCGGCGTGCGCTCGAGCCGCCACACGCCGCGCACCCGAGCGAGCGCCCCGTCGTCGACGGCGCCCCTCAGCAGCTCGCGCAGGTAGAGCGCGTTGCCGCCGCTGGTCTCGTGCAACCAGCCCAGGGCTCGCTGCTCGGCCGTCGCGCCGAGCGTCGCCTCCACGAACGTCGCGGTCTCCTCGCGCGTGAACGGGTCGAGCTCCATCGGATCGAGTCCCGCGTCCTTCCACAGCGAGACGATCGCGTCGGGAGCGGCATCGCCGCTGCGCACCGTGGCGAGGACGAATGCCGCCCCGGTCTCCGCGATGTGCAGCACGAGCGCGGCCGACGGCTCGTCGAGCAGCTGCGCGTCGTCGACCGCCACGACGGCGCTGCGCCGCCCGGCGCGGTCCTGCAGCGCGGCCACGCTCCCGCGCAGCAACGCGCGCAGGTCGTCGGTGCGCGCCGACGGCGGCACGAGGTCGGCGAAGGCTCCGAGCGGCACGCTCGCCGCGCTGCGCGTGGCCAGGACCCACTCGACGAACGCGCCCCCGCGTTCGGCGGCGGCCGCCGCCTCGCGACCGACCCGCGACTTGCCCACTCCGGCGCCGCCGATGAGCACGACGCCCGGCCCGCCCGCGGCCCGCGCCGTCGCGATGCGCTCGAGCTCCTCGGCGCGGCCGACGAGCCCGGTGGTGGCCTCGCCGCCGATCACAGCTCCCGCCGGTCGCTGAGGCCGAGCTTGTGCATCGCGCGGTAGATGTGGCTCTCGACCGTGCGCACGGAGAGCACCAGGCGCTCGGCGATCTCGGCGTTCGACAGCCCCTCCGCGGCGAGGGTGACGATCTCGCTCTCGCGGGACGTGAGCGTCGAGGCCGCGGCGTCGAGCCCTGCGATCTCCGGCGGCTCGATCCCCTGGCCGGGCACGTGCAGCTCCCGCATGCGCGCCGCCGCGCGCCGCGCGGCGTCGTGGCTGCCCGCGCGCACGAGGGCCGCCGCGGCCTGCGCCGCCGCGTCGACGGCGTAGGGCATGGCGCCGATCGCGGCAAGATCCTCGGCCACCGCGAGGAGGGCGTCCGCGTCGCCCGCCGCGAGCGCCGCGGCGTGCGCGGCGTAGGCGGCGACGAGTCGCGCATCGCACCGCTCGGCGAATCCCGCCTGCGCGGCCGCGACGTCCGCCGCCGGCGCGCCGGCGCGCATCGCCGCGTACGCGAGCAGGGACGCGTAGCCGGGCTGGTCGTCGAGCTCGGACGCCGCCGCCATCAGCATGTCCGCCGCAGCCGCGTCGTCGCCTCGCGCGCGCGCCGCCCAGCCGTCGGCACGCAGGACGTAGGGGCGCTGCGAGTTGGCCGGCTCGCGCCCGTCGAGCGCCGCGGTCATCCGGTCGTGTGCCGCGAGCGCCTCCTCGGCGTCGCCCGTCACGAGGGCGATCCCGACCTCGAACGCGCGCATCTGCACCGCGGCCCCGAACGTGTCCTGGCGCTCGAAGTGCACGTCGGCCTCCGCGAACCAGCGGCGGCCGTCGATGACGCGACCCTGGAGGAACGCGAGGACCCCGAGGCTGTAGGCGGCGATGCCCGCGGCGTCGCGGTCGTTGACGTCGACCGCATCGCGCAGGGTGCCCTGCATGTACGCCTCGGCGTCCTCCCAGTCCTCGCCGGACTCGATCGACGTCAGCGACCAGGCGCCGAGTGCGACCGCGTCGTTGTAGTCGCCGAGCGGGACCGACGGCCGCAGCCGCCGCGCGAGCGGATACACCTCGCTCGACCGCCCGACGTAGAACAGCGCGATCGCGTACCGCGGCTCGGCCATGTGGCGGGTGGCCGCGTCCAGGTCTGGATCGGCGAGGAGCTCGGCGAGGAGGTCGACCGTCCCGCTGAACCCGTCGAGCATGCCGGTGAGCGCGAGCCGCAGCGGCAGGAGGCGGCGCTCCCAGACCGGATCGGGCGACCACGCCCGCGCGCCGGAGAGCAGCGCGCGTGCGTCCGCCGCGCGACCGAGGCCCCAGTACAGCGCGTGCATGCGCTGCTCCAGGTAGTCGAGCACGACGTCGTGGGCGGACGGATCGCCCGCGAGGGACGCCACGGCGTCCTGTGCCGCGGCGAGCACCGACTCCGTGTCCTCGAAGCGCTTGCGGACGGTGTGCGCCCGCGCCAGCACCAGCGTCGCGGGCAGGCCGGAGCCGTCGCCCACGGCCCGCTCCGCGAGCTCCGCGCCGAGATCGGGGTCGCCCGCGAGGAGCGCTGCGCGGGCGGCGTCGAGGACGATCGCCGAGGGGATCGCGGCGCCCGCGTCCAGCAGCCAGCGCGCGACGCGCAGGGCGTCGTCCGGGGACAGCGGATCGCGCTCCTGGACGGCGGCGGCCAGCCGCAGGCGGAGCTCGCGCGAGCGGAGCACCGGCAGCGCGCTGCGCACGACCTCGCCGTAGAGCGGGTGCGAGAGGCGCACGTCGCCGCCGGTGGCCGGCGCGTCGACGAGGACCATCCCGTGGGCCTCCGCGTCGATGACGGCGTCGGCGCCCGTCATGGCGATGAGCTCGTCGAGGCGCAGGGGCTCCCCGAGCGCCAGCAGCTCGACCGGCGCGCGCTCCTCGTCGCTGAGGGTGCCCATGCGCGTGGCGACGAGCTCGACGAGGCCCGGGCTCACCGATGGCCGGCGCGCGAGCCGCCAGAGGCCGCGCGCGAACGCGAGCGTCCCCGCCTCGACCGCACCGAGGACGAGCTCGTGGACGTACAGCGCGTTGCCCTGGCTGCTCTCGACGACCCACCGCAGCGCGGCCTGCTCGACGGGACCGCCGAGCGCACCTTCGACGAGCGCCGCGACGGCCTCGTCGCTGAGGCGGTCGAGCTCGAGGCGCCGCGCGCCGGCGTCCTTCCACAGCGAGACGACCGCGTCGGGGCAGGGCTCGCCGCTGCGGACGGTCGCGACGACGAACACGCTCTGCGTCGTCGTGAGATGCAGCAGCAGCGCGGCCGACACCGGGTCGAGGAGCTGCGCGTCGTCGACGCCCAGCACGACCTTGCGCCCGCCCGCCTGCGTTCGCAGCGCGTCGGCACTGCGGCGCATGAGCTCCAGCGCGTCGTCGGAGCGCACGTCGTCGGGGATGAGCCCGGCGAAGGCGCCCAGCGGGATCGTCGCGGAGCTGCGGGTGGCCTGGGCCCAGACGGCCAGGGCGCCGGAGCGCTGGGCCGCGGCGTGCGCCTCGCGGGCCAGGCGCGACTTGCCGACGCCCGCCCCGGCGCTCACGACGACGCCGCGGCAATCCGCGTCCCCCATCGCCTCGGCGATCCGGGTGAGCTCGGTGTCACGGCCCACCAGCGGCCACGTCGCAGAGAGTGATGACGTGGCTGCTGGCGATCTTGCGGTCATGGCGCGCGCCGAACTCTAATCGGCGCGCGGCCGGGCGTCAGGCGATGAGCTTCGCCTTCAGCGCGTCGTACTCCGGCTGGGTCAGCGCGCCGCTGTCGAGCAGCCCCTTGGCCTTCTCGAGCTCGCTTGCCGCGCCGCCGCCGTCCTTCGCGACCGACTGGACGTAGTCGTTGAACTGGGACTGCGCCGCCTGGCTCCGCTCGACGTTGCGCTGGGCCATGCCGTGGCCGTTGGCGATGAGGTACACCAGCACGCCGAGGAACGGGATGATGATGAGGAAGGCCACCCAGGCCGCCTTGGCCCAGCCCGAGGTGTCATGACGACGGAACAGGTCGCTGATGATCATGATCAGCGTCCAGATCCAGGCGACCCAGACGAAGAAGATGATCATGGACCACAGGATGTCCATGAAGGGGTAGTCAGCTGCGATGACCATCGGGTACGGCCTCCGTCGTTCGGTGTGAGCCATCGCCCCGGATATGGGTGCCAAGGCGCCAGATTCCGATCCGGAGTTCTATCCGCATCGGTGATCTCCTGTCGGCGCGCCCCAAGATGGGGAGCACCTCCCGATGTCGCTGCGCGGTGGCGGACGTAGCGTCGCGCCACCCCCCGACAAGGAGTCCCCATGTCCCCCCGTTCCACGCTGGACGCAGGTCCGGCCGACGTCGAGCTCAAGGCCCGCCACCGCCGGATGTGGGCGTCCGGCGACTACCCGTCGATGGTCGAGACGTTCCTCACCCCGCTCGGCCCGCGTCTCGTCGAGGCGAGCGGCATCGGGGCCGGCCAGAGGGTCCTCGACGTCGGCGCCGGCACCGGCAACGCCTCGATCCCGGCCGCGCAGCGCGGCGCCGACGTCGTCGCGAGCGATCTCACCCCCGAGCTGCTCGACGCCGGGCGCATCCGCGCGCGAGCCGCGGGCGCCGAGCTCGACTGGGTCGAGGCCGACGCCGAGCACCTCCCGTTCGACGACGCGTCGTTCGACGTCGTCATGTCCGCCATCGGCGTGATGTTCGCCCCCCACCACCAGGCCGCGGCCGACGAGCTCGTGCGCGCCTGCCGTCCCGGCGGGACGATCGCGCTGCTGAGCTGGACGCCCGACGGCATGCTCGGCGACCTCTTCCGCACCATGGGCCCGTTCGCGCCGCCGCCGCCCCCCGGCGCGCAGGCCCCGCCGCTCTGGGGCAGCGCGGAGCACCTCGCCGAGCTGTTCGGCGACCGCGTGACGTTCGCGACCCAGCAGCCCGGGATCCTCGAGATCACGGCGTTCGCCCGGCCCGAGGACTACGCGGAGCACTTCAAGGCGCGCTACGGCCCGACCATCGTGGCCCAGGCGAACGCCCGCAAGGACGGTCGCGAGGCGGAGTTCGAGGCGGCGCTGCAGCGCTTCTGCGAGCAGCACGACCGGGGCACGCCGGACCAGGCCCGCTTCGAGATGCAGTACCTCGTCTCGGTGGGGACCAAGGCCTAGGCGCGACCCTCGGCGAGCAGGATCGTGACCGCGCGCACCGTCGCGTAGCCGCGCCACTCCAGCGCGGCCTGCGGCGAGTGGCCCTCGAAGTCGATGGTCCACCCTCGACGTGCACGATGCCGTCGAGCGGCACGTGCGCGGCGACGGCCGGGTCGTGCGCGGCGGCGCGGTGCGCCTGGCCGGTGACCGCCGCCGTGATCTGCAGCGAGGAGGCGTGCCGGTCCAGGACCCTGGCGTGGGCCGTCATGAAGGCAGCGGCCTTGTCGAGATCGATCTCCATCCGGCCGACTCTGCCGCGTCCGGCCGCGGGCGTCCTGCAGCTTTCAGACGTGGATCAGGATGTGACGCAGCAGCGGCAGTCGTTGTAGATGCAGCACCCGCAGCCGCAGCAGAACGTGCCGTTGTAGCAACACCGCCCGTCCTGCCCTTGGCATGCGAACGTCTCCCCGGGGCAGGTGCCGTTCGACGCCTGGTTCTGCGGCGGCTGGGAGGGCTGGTCGCCCGGCTGCGGGGGCTGCGGCGGTCCGATGACCTGGCAGTTGAACTGCGAGTCGTTCTGTCGCTTGGCGAAGTCGGACTGACACTTGGTCATGCCACCGAGCGCACCCATCATCGCGTTGAGCGCCGCGGCGGCCTGCTTCTGTGTCGCAGCGCGCTGCTTCGCCGTCTGGCTGCCGCGCAGAAGCGCCTGCGCGGAGTCGTACCGGCTGCCGGCTTCCTTGTACGCCTCGTTCGGGCCTCGCACGCAATCCTGGAAGGTCGCGGTGTTCTCCTTCGTGCGCTCCCTGATGCACGCGGCCGAGTCCTGGGCGATCGCCGCCGTCGGCGTCACGACCCGCAGCGCCCCGCCGGTGAGCGCGACCGCGCCCGCGATCCGCATGAACACACGCCGCGACAGCACGTGTCGCGTCGGCGGAGGGGTCGGCTCGGCCGTCTCGCCGGCGACGGTCCGGCGTGCGAGCGCGTCGAGGAAGCTGTCGTGTCCCGAGGCGCTCATCGCAGGAACCGCCCGAGGGACTCGAGCTGCTCGGTGCCCGTCCCGAGCCGTTCCTCGGCACTCGCCGCGGCATCGATGCCCTGCTGTGTCCCCATGGCCTGCAGGCTCTCCTCGAGTGCTGCGTACCCCTCGGCGAGCGCCCCGAGCGCGGCGTACGCGCGGCTTCGCCCCGGGGTCTCGCGGGGCAGCGCCCTGACCCGCCGCCGGGCCGTGGCGATGTCGTCGGCAAGTCGCTTCAGCGCGGCGCGCATCCTGGACGACAGGAACGGGCCATCGGTCCGTCCCGTGTCCACCGTCAGGTCGGCGTAGGACTGCGTCGCGCGAGCGAGCGCCGCGGTGTCGGCAGCGATCTTGCGCTGGTGCGGGGCCAGCGCCTTGCCGAGCGCCGAGGTCATGAGTACGACCTCACGACCAGCTCCGGCCGGGCATCCTCGCCGCCGAGGAGCTCCGTCACCTCCGGCGCGCCCAGGACGGGTGTGCCGGCCACGCGCCCGTCGGGGCCGATCACCACGGCGGCCGGCGAGCCTCCGAAGCGGTAGGCGCCGAACAACGCGGCGTCGGCGTCGTGCACCACGCGCTCCAGACCGAGCTCGCGGGCGCGCTCGGCGAGCCGCTCGGCGTTCCCGCGCGCGACGATCGCGACCGTCAGCTCGCCGTCGCGCTGGACGCGCGCGGCGTGCTCGAGCGGCCCCTGGCAGGCGCCGCAGTCCGGATCGGTGAAGACCAGCGCGACGGGCCGGCCCAGTGCGAGCAGTGCCTCGAGGGAGATCGGCCGGCCGTCGAGGCTCTCGCGGGCGAAGGCGGGCGCGATCTCCCCGACCGCAAGGCCGGGAGCGTAGGTCTCGCCGGCCCCGAGCTCGGAGGTCTGCGCGTCCAGGCGCAGCAGGAGCCGGCCGTTCTGACGCAGCAGCTGCCAGCAGAACCAGGCCAGCCCGAGCACGAGGGCGGCCAGCGCCACGATCGCGATGACCCAGCCGCGGTCGTCGGCCACCGCGTCGCGGATCCACGCGATCGCGCCGTCCGTGCCCGCGGCTGCGGCGAACGCCGCGATGGCGGCGAGGAGGGCGTTGCGGACGAGCGTGCCGCGGCCGACCGCCGACCGGCTCAGCCCACCGAAGCAGTTGCAGTCCGGTGCCGCGCCGCGCGCGAGCGTGACCGCGATGGCCGCGGTGAAGACGAGGAGCGTCACGAGCGCCGCGATCGCGCCGGGGACCGCGGTCGCCGCCGGGATCAGCGCCACCGCGATGGCGAGCTCGAGCAGCGGCAGCGCGACGGCGCCGGGTGCGGCGGCGCGCGCGGGCACGCCGAACTCGGCGAGCGTCTCGCGCGTCCCTGCGCGGTCGAGCAGCTTCGCGATCGCTGCGACGACGAACACGCCCGCGAGCAACATCGCGGACAACGAGGCGGCGAACGACATCGCCCTCCCTCCGTGGATCGTGGGTGACGCGCCGACCCTCCCAGAGCGCGCCCCGATCCCGCCTCAGGGGACGACCCTGAAGTTTTCAGCCGTCGCCCAGCGCCGCGGCGACGCGCCGCCGGGCACCGGGGCCGGCGAGCCCGAGCTTCGCGTACGCGCTGGAGAGGTGCGTCTCGACGGTCTTCAGGCTCACGAACAGCTCCTGCGCGACCTCGGCGTTCGACCGGCCCTGCGCGACGAGCCGCGCCGCGCGCAGCTCGCTGGCGGTGAGCGCGTCGACGCCCGTCCGCGCGATCCGCCGCGGTCGCGCCCCGGCCGCACGCAGCTCGTCACCCGCCCGGGCCACGAGCCGGTCGGCCCCGCACGCGTACGCGAGCTCGCGTCCCGCCGCGAGCGGCTCGCGCGCGTCGGCGCGCCGCCCCGACCGGCGCAGCGCCGCGCCGAGCTCGACCCGCGACCGCGCCAGCTCGAGCCGCGCCGGCGTACGCTCGAGGAGCGCGATCGACGCCTCCAGCGCCTCGATCCCCGTCCCGCCCGCCGCGAGCAGCGCGTGCGCACGCAGCGCGATCCCGTGCGGGCGCGGCAGGCCGGACGCCGCGGCCATGTGCAGCTCCTCGCTCACGAGCGCCTGCGCCTCCTCGAGCCCGGCCGCCGGGAGGGCCAGCGCGAGCGCCGATCGCCAGGGGGAGTGCAGCGGCCCGCGACGCAGCGCGGCGTTCGTCGCGGCGTTCGCCCGCAGGTCGGCGACCGCGCCGGCGCGGTCGCCGCGCATGAGCCGGAGGCGACCGCGCGTCTCGAGGAGCATCGCGCCGCCCCAGGTCGGCGCGAAGTCCGGGTCGATCGGGAACGACTCCAGGACGTCGCCGAGGTCGTCGAGCGAGGCGCACTCCAGCAGCGCGTCCACGACGAACCAGAAGCTGACGGCGGTGTTGAGCGGGGCACCTGCCCGCAGGCTGAGCTCGATGCCAGGCCGCACCGCCGCCTCAGCCGACTTCAGTGCGCCCTCGCGCGCGTCCAGCCAGCCGCGGAGGCCCACGAGGACGAGCGCCCCGGCGACCGCCGGGCTCTCGCGGGCGTGGGCGGCGAGGGCGTCGACGACCGCTCGCGCGCCGGCGTCCTCGTCGACGAGCACGAGCGCCCAGACGTGCGCGGTCGCCCAGGTCCCCGCGATGCGGCCGTCCAGGGGCGTCCCGTCGTAGCGCTCGCGCTCCAGCACCGCCCGGACGTCGTCGAGGTGCTCACCGCGCGCGGCCTGCACCGTGGCCAGGAGGACGGCGAGCGCCCTGGCGCCCCAGGTCGTGCCGGACGCGAGCCCGACGAGGCGCTCCCGGTCTCGGTCGAAGTCGGCGACGAGCCGCGGATCCTGCGCGCGCATCGTCGCGCGCAGCATCTCGATGCCGAGCGCGAGGTCCGGGTCGCGGTCGCCGAGCGCCGCCAGCGCGCGCGACGCGGTCGCCACGCCGTCGCCCCAGCGACCCGTGGCGAAGAGGACCTCGGTGAGGTCGCGGGCGATGCGGGCGGCGAGGTGCGGGTCCTGCGCGTCCGCGAGCGCCTCCCGGAGGTGGGGGAGGGCGGCGGGGTCGCGGGCCAGCACCTCCGCCCCGCCGAGCTCGTGCAACAGGACGGCGCGCGGCGGCTCGGGCGCGCCCTCCTCGAGCGCGCGCCGCAGCCAGTGCACGGCGCTCTCCGGCGCGGCGCGCGCCACGGCGTCCGCCGCCGCGCCGGCGAGCGTCGCGGCGACGTGGGCGGAGCGCGCGGGCCGCGTCGCGGCGAGATGGGCCGCGACGGCCTCCCGCGCGTGCCCGGCCTCCTCCAGCCGCGCCGCGGCCGCGGTGTGCGCGGTATCGCGCTCGACGACGGAGAGCCCGTCGTACAGCGAGTGGCGGACGAGCGGGTGGACGAACGAGAACGGGTCGGCCCGCTCGAGGATCTCGATCCGCGTCATGCGCTGTGCGACGACCGCCGCGCGTGCCTCGTCGAGGCCGGCGATCGCCGCGGCGTCGGCGAGGGCGCCTCCGTCGAGGACGGCCATGGCGCGCGAGAGCGAGACCGCCTCCGGTCCCAGCCCGGCGACGCGACGCAGGACGCGGTCCCCGACGTCGGGGATCGCGGCGCGACGCACCGCGTCGAGCGGGTCGCGCCCGGCGGCATCGCGGACCACGGTCCGCAGCAGCTCGCCGAGGAGGAACGGGTTGCCCGCGCTCGCGCGCGCACACGCGACACACAGCGCGTCGTCGGCCTCGGGCAGCGACGCGCGCACGATCGCCGCGACGGACTCCTCGTGCAGCGGGCGCAGCCGCAGCCGGACGGCCTCCGGCTGTGCGACGAGCGCGTCGAGCAGCTCGGTCGGCGCGCCGGGCTCGTCGGGCCGGAGGGCGACGACGAGCGCGATCGGGAGGTCCCCGATGCGCCCCGCGAGATACGCGAGGGCGCGCACGGACGCCGGGTCGACCCAGTGCAGGTCGTCGACCGCGAGCAGCAGGGGCGCGCGCTGAGCGAGGTTGCTCGCGAGCCAGTAGATCCCGTGGAGCACTGCGAAGCCCGCCTCCGGCCCGGCGTCCGTCGCGTCCTCGCCCGCGTCGGGCTGCACGGCCCAGGAGGCGGCCGCGGCGGCCCCGGCGAGGAGCGACGCGCGATCGGCGCCGGTCGCCTCGCGCACGGGCGTCTCGAAGAGGCCCCGGACGACGCCGAACGCGAACTCGCGCTCGATCTCGCTGCCGCGCGCGGTCAGCACGCGCGAGCCGGAGCGGGCCGCCGAGCGCGACGCGGCGGCCAGCAGCGCGCTCTTGCCGCCCCCGGCCGCGCCCTCGACGACCACGAGGCTCCCCGCGCCGGCGCGCGCGGCCGCCACGGCCGCCATGAGCTGCGAGTGCTCGGCGTCGCGCTCCAGCAGGGCCGTCGTCATCTAGCCGCGGAGCAGCTCGGCGATCGCGTTCGTCAGCGCCGTCGCGGCGAGGACGAGGTCGCGCGGGTCGGTGTCCTCGGCCTCGGAGTGGCTGCGCCCGCCGATCGAGGGCGCGAACAGCATCCCGGCCGGGATGCGGCGGCCGACGATCATGCCGTCGTGCCCGGCCCCGCTCGGCATGAGCCGCGCCGGGGAGCCCGCGAGCTCGGCGCCGCGCTCGAGCGCCGCGATCACGCCCGCATCCATCGCCAGGCCGTCCTCGTGGATGATCTCCGCGATCTCGACGCCGACGCCGGCGCGATCCGCGATCGGCGCCGCCAGGCCCGCGACGGCCTCGTCGAGCGCCGCGAGGCGGTCGGCGGCGAGGTCGCGGTACTCGACGAGCAGCTCGGCGCGCGCGGGCACGATGTTCCCCGCGCCGGGCTCGAACCGGATCGCGCCGACGTTGCAGACGGTGTCCGGACCGCCGGCCTCGGCGATGAGGTCGAGGAACGCCGTGCCGTAGCGCAGCGCCGCGGCGCCCGCGTCGGCGCGGTGGGCGGTCGGCGTCGTGCCCGCGTGGTCGGCGCGCCCGGTGAAGGTCACGCGCTGCCTGCGGATCCCCACGATCCCGCTGACCACGCCGAGCCGCTGCGGCCCCGCCTCGAGCACCGGGCCCTGCTCGATGTGCAGCTCCACGTACGCGACGTGTCGCGCCGGGTCGACCTGCAGCTCCGCGCGCCCTGCCCATCCGGTCGCCGCCAGCGCCTCGTCGAAGCGGCGCCCGTCGGCGCTCACGAGCCGCGTCCGCTCCTCTGCGCCGAGCTCGCCGCAGAACGCCCTGCTGCCCAGCGTCCCGGTGAACGTCCCCTCCTCGTCGGCGAACGCCACGACGTCGACGCCGCCGCCCAGCGCCCGGGCGGCCTCGAGCGCGGCCACGACGCCGAGCCCGCCGTCCAGGCGCCCGCCGTAGGGGACCGAGTCGACGTGCGATCCGGCGAGCACGGCCCGCGACCCCGGTGACCGGCCGAGCACGTTGCCGACGCCGTCGATCTCCGCGTCCAGGCCGGCGTCGGTGAGGCGGCCGGCGAGCCACTCGCGCGCGCGCACGTCGTCCTCGGTGAAGGCGGGGCGGTGCACGCCGCGCCCGCTGCGGCCGATCGCGCTCAGCGCGTCGAGGTCGGCGAGCATCCGGTCGCCGTCGATCGTGGTGGTGCTCATCGCGGTGGGAACTCCCGGTGCCAGTGCTCGGCGATCTCTCGCCCTGTCGCGAACCAGACGCCCTCGTGCGCGAGCGCGTGGTCGAGGAACCGGGCGAGCCCGTGCGCGCGGCCGGGGCGCCCGACGGTCCGCTCGTGCAGCCCGACGGGCATGAGCCGCGGCCTGCGGGCGCCCTCGGCGTAGAGCTGGTCGAACGCGTCGCAGAGGTAGTCGGCGAAGTCGCGCCCGGTGACGAAGCCGCCGGTCGCCGAGCCGTAGCGCATGTCGTTGGTCTCGAAGGAGTAGGGGATGACGAGATGATCGCGCCCGCCGACGTCGACCCAGTAGGGGAGCTCGTCGTTGAGGGCGTCGCGGTCGTAGAGGAACCCGCCCTCCTCGACGACGAGCGCGCGGGTCCGCAGCGACGGCCTGCCGGTCATCCAGCCGACCGGCCGCTCGCCGGTGAGGCGCTCGATGCCCGCGACCGCCTTGCGCATGAGCTCGCGCTCGGTCGCCTCGTCGGTCTCGCGGTAGTCGATCCAGCGGTACCCGTGGGAGACGATCTCGTGGCCGGCCTGCGCGAACGCGACCGCGACCTCCGGGTTGCGCTCGAGCGCCTGCACGACCGCGAAGAGGCTGACCTTGATCCGGCGCTGCTCGACCATGTCCAGCAGGCGCCAGATGCCGACGCGGCTGCCGTACTCGTAGGCCGACTCGACGAGCGCGTTGCGCTCGCCGGCCAGCGGCGGGAAGGGCGTGTCGGTGAGCGCGCCCTCCGAGGCGCGGTCGCCGTGCAGGACGTTGGACTCCGCGCCCGCCTCGTAGTTCACGGCGATCTGGATCGCGATGCGCGCGCCGCCCGGCCAGCGCGGGTGGGGCGCGTCGCGGCCGTAGCCGACCATGTCGCGCGGGTAGTCGCCGCTCACCGTGCCGCCATCTCCATCGCGAGCGACTCCGCGGCCGCGCCGGTCGGGATCCCCAGCCGCTCGGCCTCTGCGAGGACGGCCTCCGCCGTCACCGCGATCCCCTCGATGCGCGCCTCGACGTCGGCGCGGTCGTAGCCGTCGAGCTCGCTCACGCCGTTCGTCACGCCGCCCGCGCTCGCGAGGAAGTCGGGGACGTAGGTGATGCCGCGGGCCGCAAGCCGTGCGTCGTCCTCGGGGGTCGCCAGCTGGTTGTTGGCCGCGCCGGCCACGAGCCGGGCGCGGATCTCGGGGATCGTGCCCTCGTTGAGCGTGCCGCCCAGCGCGCAGGGCGCGAGCACGTCGGCCTCGACCGCGTGGATCGACCGCGGATCGACGACCTGCGCCCCGGGGACGGCGGCGGCCGCCGCGGCGTCCACGTCGGCCACGACGAGCCGCGCCCCGGCGTCGCGCAGCAGCTCGCAGAGGCGCGCCCCGACCGCACCGGTGCCCTGCACCGCGACGGTGAGGCCGGGCAGCTCGGTCCCGAGGTGGCGCAGGGCGCCGCGCATCGCGTGGAAGACGCCGAGCGCCGTGAACGGCGCTGCGACACCGCCGACGTCGTCGGCGCCGAGGACCCACGGCGTCTCCTCCTTCATCACCGCGAGGTCGGCCTGGCCGATGCCGACGTCCTCCGCCGTCACGTAGGTCCCGCCGAGGGCGTCGACGGCGCGCCCGAACGCGCGCAGTCCGTCGGGGGTCGGGCGCCCGAGGATCACGGCCTTCGCGCCGCCGTATGGCAGTCCGGCGAGCGCCGTCTTGTACGTCATCCCCCGCGAGAGCCGCAGGACGTCGGTGAGCGCCTCGTCGTCGGAGGCGAAGTCGCGGGCCCGGCACCCGCCGACGGCCCTGCCGTTGCGGACGCGGTGGATCGCGACGATCGCGCGCAGCCCGGTGGCCCGGTCGGACCAGTGCAGGACGCGCTCGTGGCCGTCGAACGCCGGATGGGAGAAGACGCCGGTCACGGGACCGGCGGCAACCTACCTCAGACGACCTCGGCGTCCGCCGCCATCAGCGCCCGGAGCATCGCGATGCGCGCGCGGCGCTCGAGGGACGACGCCTCCAGCTCGGCGAGCCGGGCCTGGTTGCGCCGGCGCAGCTCCGCGCCGCGGTCGGGATCCAGCGTGTCGTAGAGATCGCGGGGCCCGTCGTCCATGCCTCGATGATCGGATGGCGGCCGCGTGGCTTGAGTGTCATGCGGCACGCGGCGCCGGCGCCAGTAGGCCCACGTCACCGCCGCCAGCAGCGGCGCCCAGAGGATCAGCGGGGCGTAGCAGGCGACGAGCAGGACGCGCCAGGCCTCGTGGGTGTACTCGATGCCGTCCAGGGATCCGAAGTCGCGGAAGGCGTAGCCCCAGATCGCGGCGAGCGCGAGCGCCCCGAGCGCGGCGGGCACGATCACCGCCGTCTGCGGGATGCGCCGGCCGCGGATGAGCGGGAACCAGCCAGGGACGCGCTCGCCCCAGGGCCGGACGAGACCGAGGGTCAGGAGTGCCGCGCCCTCGGCGACGACGCTGAGCCCGACGACGGGGACGCTCTCCCAGCCGTGCATGTGGACCGGGCGGCCGTCGTCGAGCATGCCCATCGAGAAGCCGAGGGCGATCGGGATCCGCCAGAGGCCCGACGGGAGCGTGGTGAGGACGGTGAGGTGGGCGGCGATGTTCGCCCACCGGGGAACGGGATGTGCGGTGGAGGTCATCGCCACCGAGGTTGCTCCCCGGCGGGCCCGGCGCCATCAGCCCTGGGTCCCTCCCGGGTCCGACCCAGGTCGCACGAGCCCGCTCTCGTACGCGAACACGACGAGCTGCACGCGGTCGCGGGCGCCGAGCTTGGCCAGGAGGCGCCCGACGTGCGTCTTCACCGTCGCCTCGGCCATGAACAGCGCCGCGCCGACCTCCGCGTTCGACGCGCCCCGCGCGACCTCCAGCAGCACCGCGCGCTCGCGGTCGGTCAGGGTCTCCAGGCGAGGATCCGCCGTCGTGCCCGGGAGGCGGTCGGCGACCTGCTCGAGCAGCCGCCGCGTGGCGCTGGGCGCGACGACGGCGTCGCCGGTGGCCACCGCGCGGATCGCGGCGAGCAGCTCCTCCGGCTCGGCGTCCTTGAGCAGGAAGCCGCTCGCGCCGGCGCGGATGGCCGCGAAGACGTACTCGTCGAGGTCGAAGGTGGTGAGCATCACCACGCGCGGCGCCGCGTCGCCGTCGCGCTCGACGAGGTGGGCGGTCGCGGCGACGCCGTCGAGGCCGGGCATGCGGACGTCCATGAGGACGACGTCCGCGGACGTGACGCCGAGCGCCTCCAGCGCGTCGCGCCCGTCGCCGGCCTCGCCCACGACGGTCATGTCGGGCTGGGAGTCGATGACGAGCCGGAAGCCTGCGCGCACGAGCGCCTGGTCGTCGACGAGGAAGACGCGGATCACGCTGGGATCGTCGCCTCCACCTCGAAGCCGCCCTCCGGCCGGGGACCGGCGCGCAGCGTGCCGCCGCGCGGCTCGACGCGCTCGCGCATGCCCGCGAGGCCGCGCCCCCGTCCGTCGGCGGAGCCGCACGCGCCGTCGCCGTCGTCGCGGACGACGAGGGTCACGGCGCGCGGCTCCCAGCGCAGCTCGAGCGACGCGGCGGCGCCCGGACCGGCGTGCTTGAGCACGTTGGTCAGCGCCTCCTGGGCGACGCGGTAGACCGTCATCCCGGCCGCGGGCGCGACCGGGCGCGCGTCGCCCTGCTCGTCGAAGCGGATGGGCAGCCCCGCCTCGCGCGTGCGCTCGACGAGCGTCGCGATCTCCCCGACGCCGGGCTGCGGGTGCAGCGGCGCGGCGTCCTCCGAGCCGAGGAGACCGAGCGCGCGCCGCATCTCGCCCTGCGCGTCGCGGGCGCTGCGCGCGATCGTGCGCAGCGCCTCGGTCGCGGCGGCGGGGTCGTGCTCGGCGGCGTAGCGGCCGCCGTCGGCCTGCGCGATCACGACGGAGAGCGAGTGCGCGACGACGTCGTGCAGCTCCCGCGCGATCCGTGCGCGCTCCTCGGACGCCGCGGCGGCAGCCCGCCGCTCGCGCTCCGCGCGCATCCGGTCGCCGAGCAGCGCCGCGAGCAGGAGATGCACGGTCAGCACGGCCCAGGTGAGCGTCTCCGACGATGTCGAGAGGTCGTCGAAGTGCAGCGCGAACGGGACGGTGCCGGCGACGGCGACGCACACGCCGGCCGCCGCGAGCGGGCGCGGCGCGTAGACGACGAGGGTGTAGAGGGCGACGAGGGCGGCGACGTTCGCCGCGAGGAGGCTGTCGACGAGCAGCAGCTCGGCGGCGCAGAGGACCATGACCGCCGCGAAGGTCGCGACGGGGGCGCGGCGGCGCAGGGCGAGCGGCGCGCAGAGGAGGACGGTGAACACGAGGTCCACGGCGCCGGCGCCCTGCTGACCGCCCACGAACGTGGTGAGGCAGAACAGCAGCAGCACCACGGCCACCCCGGCGTCGCCTGCGGCGGGGTGCCGGTCGAGCCAGCTGTGCACGCGGGACAGCACGATCACGAGCGTAGGTCGGGGCGCACGCGGCGAGGTCCGCCGCAGGTCGCGCCGGGGTCCTACCCAGGTCGCGGTCGGAGGCGCGCGGACGCGACCCGCGACCGACCCGCGTTGGCGGAGCATCCGGGTCATGCCATCGAACCCCCACGCACCACGCTGGGCGGGCTGGACCGCCGCCCTGTTCGGCGTCGAGTACGCCGTCTCCAAGATCGTCATGGCCATCCGCGGCGAGCTCGGGGTCGTCGGACACCCGGCACCGCGCGAGGTGACGGAGCGCTTCACGGGCAGCGTCGCGGGCGCGCAGCTCGGCAACGCAGGGCTCGGCGTGCTCACGGTGATCGTCGCCCTCGCGTTGGTGCACCGGTGGGGGCGACGGATCCCGTCCGCGCTGCTCGCAGCCGGCGCCGTCGCGTCGGTGGGCTGCGGCATCGCGGGGGCGGCGGTCGTCGTCGCCTCCCTCACCGGGCTCCGGGAGGACCACGGGCAGTGGGGCGTGGACTCGCTCGTCCTGGGCGTGGTGTCGCTCGCCGCCTGGGTCGTGCTCGCGGGCGCCGCCCTGCGCGCCGTGCGCCTCCCGCGCCTGCCCCCGGCCGCCGTGGCCGCCGCCACCGGCTGCGTCCTCTACGGGGCGCTGAAGCTGAGCTGGGCGCTCGGCGGCGAGCTGCTCATGCGCGAGGCGCCGCTCGGCGACGGCGCGATGCGCGACATGCTCGCCCGCGAGCCGTACACGGTGGCCGGCCACTGGATCTCCCTGGCGCTCGCGGTCGTCGGCGTCGCCGTCGCGGTGGGCACCGCGCAGGCCGACGGCCGCCTTCGGAGCCCGGTGCTGTGGCTCGCCCGCATCGTCGGCGGGCTCATGCTCCTGCGGGCGAGCTACGGCGCGTCGGGCGACGTCGCGGTCCTGACCGGGGCGATCGACGGCGCCACGCGGACCGCGGCCTGGGACCTGATGCTGTGGTCGCCGTTCTTCGGCGCCTGGGGCGCCCTGTGGCTCGTGGCCGCGGGCGCGCCTCAGCCGCGTAGGCGCTCGAGCACGCCCTCCGCGTTGCGGGGCGCGAACGCCTCCCAGTCGTTGTTGAAGTAGGCCAGGACGTCGCCGCGCAGCGCACGGATGCGCCGTGCCCAGGCGTCGAGCTCGCTCGGGCCGTAGTTGCCGCGCCGCCCGCGATGCCCGTAGTGGAAGCGCAGGTAGTGCCACGACGCGGTGACCGGCGCCTCGGGCAGCTCCGCCCGCGCGTCGTCGGCGACGACGAACGCGACGTCGCGCTCCCGCAGCAGCTCGGCCACGTCGTCGTCGAACCAGCTCGCGTGGCGAGGTTCGAACGCGTGCCGGCCGGGCGGCAGCTCGTCCAGCGCGGCGGCCAGGCGCTCGTCGTCGCGGTGGAAGTTCGCCGGCAGCTGCCAGAGCGTCGCCAGCAGCCGGTCGGCCTCGACGAGCGGCTCGATGCGCTCGCCCAGGCGCGCCATCCCGTCGGCCACGTCGCGCAGCCGGCGGATGTGCGTCAGGTAGCGGCTGGCCTTCACGGCGAACCCGAAGCCGTCCGGCGTCGCTTCCACCCACCGCGCCACCGCCGTCCGTGCCGGG
Organism: uncultured Solirubrobacterales bacterium; assembly: GCA_963757125.1. Lineage (GTDB taxonomy): Bacteria > Actinomycetota > Thermoleophilia > Solirubrobacterales > Solirubrobacteraceae > CAVVSD01. The sequence goes on from CAVWQP010000004.1 coordinate 932,944, forward strand.
AGCCGGTAGAAGGTCGTGTTCACCTCGACGGTGTCGAAGTGCTCCGCGTAGGCCTCCAGCCACCGCCGCGCGGGCAGCCCGTCGGGATAGAAGGCGCCTCGCCAGTCGCGGTAGTTCCAGCCCGAGCAGCCGATCCGGTCCACGGCTCCTCGCCTACCCGCTCTCCGCTGTTGACCGGCGGTCGACAAGGCGGTAGACTCCTGACCATCGGTCAACAAGGAGCACCTGCCATGGACACAGCCATTCGTCATCGACCGCGCCCGCTGCGCCTCCGCCGGCGCGACCACGCGCCTGCGCCCGCGCAGACCGGCGACGCCGTCGCAGCGACGCGCGAGCCGAGCTTCCTGCTCGCCAAGCCCGAGAAGCGCGTGCTCCAGGCCATCGCGCGCCGGCTGCCACGGTGGGTGCTCCCCGACGACCTCACCGCGATCGGCGTCGTCGCCTCGATCGGCATCTGCGCGGCGTACGCGCTGTCGGGTGGGAGCAGCCTCTGGCTGTGGGCGGCGAGCGCGCTGCTCGTCCTGCACTGGCTCGGCGACTCGCTCGACGGGACGCTCGCCCGCGTCCGCGGCATCGGCCGGCCTCGCTACGGCTACTACCTCGACCACCTCGTCGACGCCTTCGCCACCGCGATGATCGGCATCGGCCTCGGGCTCTCGCCCTACATGGCCCTGTCGGTCGGCGCGGTCCTCGTCGTCGCCTACCTCATCCTGTCGATCAACGTCTACCTCGAGAGCCAGGCGCTCGGGAAGTTCTCCATCGGCTACGGCAAGCTCGGCCCGACGGAGGCCCGCATCCTGCTCATCGCGCTGAACACGGCGCTCGCGCTCGGCCTGAACCTGCACGTGTCGGTCGCGGGACTCGGGATCGGGGTCCTGGACGTCGTCGGCATCGGGCTCGCCGCAGGGATGCTCGGGGCGCTCGTCGTCCGCGCCCGCGGCAACCTGCGCGCCCTCGCGAAGCTCGAGCCGGGGGCCTCGCGCCACGCTCGCCCGACTGTCTGACAAAGCGCCTCAGGGGCCCTACCATGGAGGCGAGAACCTTCAGGAGGGAGACCAGGTGACGATCGCCCCAGACGTCAAGAGCCAGGACGTCACGACCGAGGAGCTGCTGGAGCGCGCCCGCGCCCTGCGGCCCATCTTCTCGGACAAGATCGAGGAGACGGAGCGGCTCACCCACATCCCGGAGGACCTGCACGAGCGGCTGCAGGAGGCGGGCTTCTACCAGCTGCTCACGCCGAAGCGCTACGGGGGTCACGAGGTCGACCTGCCGACCTACGTGAAGATCTGGACCGAGATCGCCCGTGGCGACATGTCCGGCGCGTGGAACTCGTGCCTGGCCGCGAACCACGCGCTGCAGCTCGCCTCGTGGTTCCCCGAGCGCACGCAGGACGAGATCTTCGGGACGCCGGGCGGCATGAGGGCCGCGTCCGTCGCGGCGCCGCTGAGCAGCTTCGCGCGCAAGGTGGACGGCGGCTGGGAGCTGGACGGCAAGGTCTCCTACTGCTCCGGCATCCCCTGGTCCACGCACTACATGGGCCAGGCGCTGACCGAGCCGTCCGAGCCCGGCGGCCCTCCCGGCCCGCCGATCCTCTTCTGGGCCCCGCGCGACACGTTCGAGATCCTCGACGACTGGGGCAAGCTCACCGGCCTCGTCGGCAGCGGGTCGAACTCGATCGTGTTCGACAAGTCGTTCGTGCCCGACCACTACGTGCTCGCGGCGACGCACATGGCCGACGTCGACCCGGGCGAGGGCACGATCGGCTACCGCCTGCACGGCAACCCGATGTACAACAGCCGCGGTCTCGGCTTCTTCACGATGACCGTCGGCGGCGTCATGGTCGGCGGCGCGTACGGCGCGCTCGACGAGTTCAAGCACATCCTGCAGACGCGCGACCTCATCCGCCCGCCGTTCGGCGCCCGCGCGACCGACCCCGACCACCAGCGCTGGTACGGGGCTGCGCTCACGAAGATCACCGTCGCCGAGGGCGCGCTGCAGCACGCGGCCGACATGCAGATGGAGTTCTGCCGCGGCGTCGAGGACGGCAGGCCGTACACGTGGCGCGACGACCAGTTCGTCGGGACCGTCGCGCGCGAGGCCTACTCGCAGGCGTGGCAGGCGATGCAGGAGTGGATCTTCCGCTACTCCGGATCCAGCGCCGCGACGAAGGGCGCGAAGATCGAGCGCACCCTCCGCGACATGGCCACCGGCTGGAGCCACTTCAACACGGCGAACACCGACTGGTCGCTCGGCGAGCTCGGGCGCTGCGAGCTCGGCCAGCCGCGCACGCCGATCTTCTAGAGACCCTCCACGACTGCGAGCCAGGCGGCGAAGCGCTCCTCCAGGGGCGCCGCCGCCGCGGCCCGCGGCTCGACGGTCCCGATCGCCCGCGGTGCCACCGCGGGCGCGCCGGCGAGCCACGCGGCGCCCAGCGCCGACGCATCGGTGACGTCGACCAGCTCGAGCGGCTCGTCGAGCGCGTCGGCCAGGAGCTGGGCGAACCCCGGCCGAAGTGAGCCCCCGCCGAGGAGGCGCAGCGGCGCGTCCGAGCGGCCGGCCTCCGCGTCCAGCGCGTCGCGCGCCCAGCGGATGCCGAACGCGACCCCCTCCTGCACCGAGCCCAGGAGCGCGGCCCGGTCGGTCGCCAGGCTCAGGCCCGTCCAGGCACCGCGCGCCGCGGGGTCCAGCAGCGGCGTGCGCTCGCCGGTCAGGTGCGGCACGAACAGCGGACCGCCGGCACGGGGCTCGCCGTCGTCGCCCAGGACGCGCCGGGCCCACTCGAGCGCCAGGCCCGCGTTCTGCACCGCGGCCAGCGCGTACCAGCCGTCGCCGGCCGCGCGGAACCGGTGGCACGTCGGTGCGTCGACGGCGGGCAGCGGCTCGTCCACCCGCTGCGCGACCTGCGCGCCCGTGCCGAGGTTCAGCATCCGCTCGCCCGCGACGAGCAACGCCGCGGCGGTGTCCGCCGCGCCGTGCACGAGCGGGGTGCCGCGCGGCAGGCCGAGCGCGTCGGTGCGCAGCTCCCCGGCGACGAGGCCCGACGGGTGCACGGGCGCCAGCAGCGGATCGTCGTGGGCCCACCCGTCGGCCTCGAGGTCCCACAGCAGCGTCGCCGACGCGTCGCTCGGCTCGGTCGCGGCCGGCGCCCCCAGCGCCAGGCGCAGCCAGTCCTTGGGCTGCAGCGCCCAGCGGGCGCGCCGCAGCGTCTCCGGCTCGTGCGCGGCGAGCCACGCGAGGATCGGCCCGGCGAACCCGGGCGCGGGCGGATTGCCGCGCGCCGGCCACCGCGCGGCCTCGGCCACCGCGCGCGTGTCGGGCCAGAGGATCGCCGGCCGCACCGGCCTGCCCGCCTCGTCGCAGAGCACGACGCCGTGCATCTGCCCGGTGAGGCCGATCGCCTCGACCGCGGGCGCGCCCACCTGCGCCACGGCCTCGCGCGCCGCGGTCAGCCACGCCTCGGGCCGGGCCTCCGCACGGCCGGCCGCAGGGGTGTCGACGGTGCACGGAGCCCGGCCCGTGGCGAGGACCGCGCCGTCCTCGCCGACGAGGAGCGCCTTGACCGCCGATGTGCCGATGTCGAGTCCGAGGCGCATCCGCGTGACACGATGACCGACGTGCCGAGCGCATCGCACACATCGCACTGGGGTGCCTACACCGCACAGGTGCGCGACGACGAGCTCGTCGGCGTCGATCCGCACCCGGACGACCCGCTGCCCTCCCCGCTCCTCGACAACATCGTGTCCGGCAACGGGCGGGCGCGCGTCGCGCACCCCGCGATCCGCCGCGGGTGGCTCGAGGACGGGCCCGGGACCGACCCCCGCCGCGGCGCCGACGAGTGGGTCACGGTCAGCTGGGAGGAGGCCCTCGACCGCACGGCGGCCGAGCTCGGGCGCGTCATCGGCGACCACGGCAACGCGGCCGTCTACGCCGGCTCCTACGGCTGGGCGAGCGCGGGGCGCTTCAACCACGCGCAGAGCCAGCTGCGTCGCTTCTACGGCCTGCTCGGCGGCGCGACCACGAGCGTGGGCACCTACTCGGCCGCGGCCGCGGACATCACGCTGCGCCACGTCGTCGGCGGCTCGGACGTGGTGTGGCGCGGGGCGACGTCGTGGGACGTCATCGCGCGCGAGACCGACCTGCTCGTGGCGTTCGGCGGCCTGCCGCGGAAGAACCTGTCCGTCGTCCCCGGCGGCGTCACGCGCCACCTCGTCGGCGAGCATCTCGCGGACGGCGAGCGGCGCGGCATGCAGGTCGTGCTGCTGAGCCCGATCGACGACGACGTGCACCCCGGCGTCCACCCACAGCGCATCCGCCTGCGGCCCGCGACCGACACCGCGATCATGCTCGCGCTCTGCCACGTGCTCGTCGACGAGGACCTGCACGACCGCGGATTCCTCGACCGCTGCTGCTCCGGCGTCGACACGTTCCTCGCGACGCTCGGCGACCGGACGCCGGAGTGGGCCGAGGGGATCTCGGGCGTGCCGGCCTCGACGGTTCGCGACCTCGCGCGGCGCATGGCGGCGGGCAGGACGATGATCACCACGACCTGGTCCCTGCAGCGCGCCGAGCACGGCGAGCAGCCGGTGTGGGCGTCCATCGCGCTGGCGGCGCTCCTCGGGCAGATCGGGCTGCCGGGCGGCGGCTTCGGGAACGGCTACGGCTCGATGGCGGACGTCGGGATGGACATCCCCGCCGTGGGCGTGCCCGGACTGCCGGCCGCGATCGACGCGACGCCTTCGTCCATCCCGGTCGCGCGCGTCGCGGACATGCTGCTGCACCCCGGCGAGCCCTACGACTTCGACGGCGAGCGGCGCACGTACCCGCACGCGCGGCTGGTGCACTGGACCGGCGGCAACCCGTTCCACCACCACCAGGACCTCAACCGCCTGCGCCGGGCGCTGGGGCGGCCGGACACCGTCCTCGTCCAGGAGCCCTACTGGACGGCGATGGCCCGCCACGCCGACATCGTCCTCCCGGTCACGACGACCCTCGAACGCGACGACATCGCCGGCGGGCGCAACGACACGTACGCGATCGCGATGCATCGAGCCGTCGCGCCCCACGGCGAGGCGCGCAGCGACCACGCCATCCTCGCCGCGCTCGCCGACCGGCTCGGGACGGGCGAGGCGTTCACGGAGGGCCGCGGCGAGCGGGCGTGGCTCGCGCACCTCTACGACGGGCTCGCCGCGCGACTGCAGCGCGCCGGTCGCGAGGCGCCGAGCTTCGACGAGTTCTGGGAGCGCGGCTCCGTGGAACTTCCGGGTCGCGCCGACGACCAGGTGCTGTTCGCGGCGTTCCGCGCCGATCCCGAGGGCCACCCGCTGCGGACTCCGACGGGCCGGATCGAGCTGCACTCCGAGACCGTCGCGGCCTTCGGCTACGACGACGCGCCCGGCCACGCCGCGTGGCTCGAGCCCAGCGAGTGGCACGCCTCACCGCGGGCGGAGCGCTTCCCTGTCCTGCTCATCGCGAACAACCCCGCGCGCCGGCTGCACAGCCAGCACGACCACGGCGCGCACAGCCAGGCGGGCAAGGTGCAGGGCCGCGAGCCGATCCACCTGCACCCGGCCGACGCCGCCGCGCGCGGGATCGCCGACGGCGACGTCGTGCGCGTCTTCAACGATCGCGGCGCGTGCCTCGCGGGCGCGGTGCTCGACGAGGCGCTGCTCTCCGGCGTCGCCCAGCTGTCCACGGGCGCGTGGTACGACCCCGAGGACCCGGCCGCCGACGCCCCGCTGTGCGTGCACGGCAACGTCAACGTGCTCACGCGCGACGTCGGCACGTCTCGGCTCGCGCAGGGCTGCACCGGCCAGCACGTCCTCGTGGAGATCGCTCCGCACGAGGGCGTGCTGCCGCCGATCCGCGCCTACGACGCGCCCTCCTAGGCCGTCGCGGCAGCGTGCGCGGGGCCGGCCGAGAGCGCCTCGGCCACCCAGCCCGCCGCCCGCTCGCCGATCATCACCGTCGGCGCGTGCGTGTTCCCCGTCGTGACCGCCGGCATGACCGAGGCGTCCGCGACGCGCAGGCCCTGCACGCCGTGGACCGCGAGGCGCGGGTCGACGACCGCCTCGACGTCGACGCCCATCTTGCAGGTGCCGACCTGGTGGTGGTACGTGATCGCCGTGCGCCGGACGTACTCCGTCAGCTCCTCCACGGACCGCACGTCCGGCCCCGGGTAGAGCTCCATCGCGTCCCAGCCGTCGACGAGCGGGCCCGCCTCGCCGATCGAGCGCACGATGTCGACCGCGGCGAGGATCATGTCGACGTCCTCCTGCGCCTCCAGCGCATGCGCGTCGATGAGCAGGCCGTCGGAGGGGTCGCGCCCGGCGAGCTTGATCGTGCCGCGGCTCTGCGGGCGGACCATGCCGGCCATGAGCGTGAAGCCGGTCGGGGAGATCGGGTCCATCCAGGGCTCGTACATCGGCAGCGCGAAGTGCAGCGGCTGCAGGTCGGGCACGAGGAGGCCGGGCTTGCTCTTCGCGAAGAGGTGCGTCTGCATGTACGGCACGCCGTACGTGGCAGGCGGGATCTCCTTCGACCGGTAGATGATCGGCGAGAGGAGGTGGTCGTGGAGGTTGCGGCCCACGCCGGGGAGGTCGGCGACGACGTCGATGCCCAGGGCGCGGAGCTCGTCGGCCGGGCCGATGCCGGAGGCGAGGAGCAGCCCCGGGGAGCCGATGGTGCCGCCGGAGAGGACGACCTCGCCGTCCGCGTAGGCCGTCTCGGTCCGACCGCCGCGCTCGTACTCGACGCCCACGCATCGATCGCGCTTGAAGATCAGGCGGCGCGCGGTCGACTCCGTGAGGATCGTGAGGTTCGGATGCTCGAGGACCGCGCCGAGGTACGCGCGGGCGGTGCTGTTGCGCGTGCCGTCCTTGATGACGTACTGCATCCCGGAGATCCCGAGCTGGGACTCGCCGTTGTAGTCGGGGTTGAACGGGATGCCCGCCTCGACGGCAGCATCGATGACCGCCTGGTGGAACGGGTCGGGCTGGACGTCCTTGCGGACCTCCATGAAGCGCTCGATCTCCTCGAACAGCGGCTTGACGTCCGCCCAGGTCCAGCCGTCGTTGCCGGCGTAGGCCCACATGTCGTAGTCCAGCGGGTTGCCGCGCACCCAGATCATGCCGTTCAGCGCGCTGGAGCCGCCGAGCACGCGGCCGCGCGGCCACGCCAGCTGGCGCTCCATGGCGTGGACCTGCGGCGTCGTGCGGATCGCCCAGTCGTCGCTGCCGTCCCACAGCTCGTGCATGCGGGCGACGTCGTGGATGGCGGGGTTGGTGTCGGTGCCGCCCGCCTCCAGCAGGAGCACTCGCACGTCGCCGCGGTCGACGAGCCGGCGTGCCACGACGGCTCCCGCCGACCCGGAACCGACCACGATCACGTCGTAGCGCTGCCCGTCGAATCCCTCGGAGTTCCCCATGGCGCGCACCCTAACCAGCCACGGGCTGCTTGTCATATACGATTTGGCGTACTCACTGTTCGACTAGCCCCACGAGAGGAGACGCTGCCAATGGCCGCGACGCATGTGGCGGATGGGATCGGCGCTGTCCAGGTTCCGCGGGTGCCCACCCAGCTGTTCATCGGAGGGACGTGGCGCGACGCCGCCGACGGCGCGACGTTCGACGTCCTGGCGCCCGCGTCCGAGGATCATCTGGCGACCGTCGCCGCGGCGGGCGAGGCCGACATCGACGCCGCGGTCGGCGCCGCGCGCGCGCAGGTCGACGGCGGCGAGTGGGCGAAGATGCACGGCCGCGACCGCGGGCTGCTCCTCTACCGCCTCGCCGACGCGATCGAGCGCGACATCGACACGCTCGCCACGCTCGAGGCCCTCGACATCGGTCGTCCCGCGTTCGAGCCCAAGATGGTCGACCTGCCGCACGTCGTCGACGTGATCCGCCACTTCGCGGGCTGGGCGGACAAGATCGAGGGCCGCTGGGTGACCCCCGCGCCGTTCTTCGGGATGACGCGGCAGGCGTACACGATCCGCGAGCCCGTCGGCGTCGTCGGCGCGATCTCGGCCTGGAACGCCCCGGCGCTCATCGCCTCCTGGAAGCTCGGCCCCGCGCTGGCGGCCGGCAACGCCGTCGTGCTCAAGCCGGCCGAGGACGCGTCGCTGTCGACGCTGTGGATCGCGAAGCTCATCGAGGAGGTCGGCTTCCCCGGCGGCGTCGTCAACATCGTCCCGGGCCTCGGCGAGACCGCGGGCGCCGCGCTCGTGCGCCACCCCGGCGTCGACAAGCTGAGCTTCACCGGCAGCCCCGAGGTCGGCCGCGAGATCGCCGTGCAGGCCGCGCGCGACTTCAAGAAGGTCACGCTGGAGCTGGGCGGCAAGTCGCCGCAGATCGTCCTCGGCGACGCGAACCTCGAGGCCGTCATCCCCGGGCTGGCGCAGGGCTTCTTCGGCAACCAGGGCGAGATCTGCGCGGCCGGCACGCGCATCCTCGTCCAGCGCGAGCTCTACGACGACGTCGTCGAGGGCCTCGGCCAGGCCGCCCGCGCCGTGCAGCTCGGCGACCCGTTCGACGAGGGCACCCAGATGGGCGCGCTCATCAACGCCAAGCAGCGCGAGCGGGTCACCGGCTACATCGCGAAGGGCACCGAGGAGGGCGCCACGCTCGTCGCCGGCGGGGGCACGCCCGACCGCAAGGGCTTCTTCGTGGAGCCGACGGTGTTCGCCGGCGGCGGCAATCACCTGACGATCGCCCAGGAGGAGATCTTCGGGCCCGTCGGGCTCGTGCTCCCGTTCGACGCGCCGGAGGAGGCGATCGCGATCGCCAACGACACGCGCTACGGGCTCGCCGCCTACATCTGGACGACGAACCTCACCGAGGCCCACCGCTTCGCCGCGGAGGTCAAGGCCGGCGGCGTGTGGATCAACGGCGGCGCGCCGCCCGACCCGCGCCTGCCGTGGGGCGGCGTGAAGACGAGCGGCCTGGGCCGCGAGCTCGGCTGGGCGGGCATCGAGGCCCACACAGCCGAGAAGACCGTCACGATGACGTTCTAGAACGCCTGAGCTCCTGCGAACAGTCCGTCCGGGTCGTACGCGGTCCGGACGGCGCGCAGGCGCGTCGCTGACGCCTCGCCGTAGACGATCTCGGGGGCGTGGGTCCGCTCCGCGAAGTTCCCGTAGACGCGGTCGGTCGCGCAGGAGGCGACCGTCTCGCGCAGCAGCGCGAACGCCGCGGCGTTCGCCTCCGCCAGCGGCGGGACGGCGGCGTTGCACGCGAACATCACGTAGTCGCCGGGCAGGCAGGCGAGGGCGCCCGAGCCGGGGCGCGCGAGCGCGCCGCCGGCGTGGCGGAACTCGACCATCATGAGCGGGCTGCCGGACCCGGGCCCGAACCCGTCGACGACCGCGTCCACGACCTCCTCGGTCAGCGCGTGCAGCATCGCGTGCTCGGACACCGACGGCATCGGGTCCTCGGGGTCCATGTGGATGTGGGAGAGCGCGACCGGCGGGACCTCGGCGAACGTGTCGAGCTCCGGCCGCAGCGCGCGCAGCGGCGCGAGGATCTCGGCCGCCTCCGAGGCGCCGGCCAGGACCGCGCCGTCGATGACCACGACCCCGCGCCCGCGCACGAACTCGGGGACGGACGGCATGTCGGGGACCTGCAGGATCCGGCAGGACGTCGTCGCCGTCTCGGGTGCGCCGGCCGTCCACTCGCGCCAGGCCTGGACGACCTCGCGGGCGCGCTCCCAGCCGAAGAGCAGCATGCCGCCGGTGACGTTCGGCACGGCGATGAGCTCCATCTCCAGGCCGACGACCGCCGCGTAGGACCCGCCGCCGCCGCGGAGCGCCCAGAAGAGGTCGGGCTCGTTGTCGCGGTCGGCGCGGACGAGCCGGCCGTCTGCCGTGACGACGTCGAACGAGAGGACGCGCTCGCAGGCGAGGCCGTAGCGGCGCCCGAGCCAGCCGAGCCCGCCGCCGACGACGTAGCCGACGACGCCGACGTCCGGCGCGGAGCCGGCGAGGGCCGCGAGGCCGTGCTCGGAGGCCGGGGCGGTGACGTCGGCCCAGACGGCGCCCGCCTCGACGCGGGCGACGCGGCGCACCGGGTCGATCTCGACGCCGCGCATGGCGCCGGTGCGGACGAGGATCACGTCGTCCATGTCGCCCAGCGGCGTGGCGTTGTGGCCGGTGCCCTGCATGACGATCCGCAGCCCGTTCTCGCGGGCGAACATCACGAGCTCCGAGACGTCCTCCGCGCACACCGGCTGGGCGACCATCGCGGGACGAAGGTCGGCGGCGAGGTTCCAGCCCTGGCGCGCGGCGTCGTAGCCCTCGTCGGTCGAGGGGACGAGCTCGCCCTGGAGGCGATCGCGGAGGGCCTCGGCGGAGAAGGGGTTCGTGATGAGCATGGACGGAACCCTCTCCGCCACGGGAACCTCCCGAACCTTCGGGGATCACCACAATCCGGAGGGGCTAACCGCACCTCGACCGACGGGCCAACTCGGTTCCTCCCCCGCGTCGGGATCGCCCTGACAGGATCGCGCGTCGATGCCCGCGCCCTCCCCACCCATCGTCCTGCTCGCGGGCGACGACGGCGTCGCGATCCGCGTGCGCGAGGAGCTCGAGGCGCAGGGGGCGGTCGTCGTCTCGATCTGCCACGGCCCGGAGACCGCGGCGGCGCGCGCGGCGGCGGGGGCCGGACGCGAGGTCGTGGTCGGCGACCCGCGGCAGGCGGACACCTGGGCGCGGGCCGGGCTCGGCCGTGCGCGCTCGATCGGCCTCCTCGGCGACGACGACCTCGACAACCTCGACGCGGCGCTGCTCGTCGCGAGCGAGACGCAGCAGATCCCGCTCGTCGTGCGGATGTTCGCGGGCGACCTGGCGCACGGCATGGCGCGCCTGCTCGGCGAGCACGCGATCGTCCTCTCGGAGATCGAGCTTGCGGCGCCCGCGCTCATCCGCGCGGCGCTGTCGGGCAACACCGGCCAGCGCGTGACGGTCGGCGGCCACGTGCTCGAGGTCGCCGAGGTCGATCCGGACGACCCCTCGCTCGTCGTGGCGCTCTGCAACGCGACGACGCCGACCGAGGTGCTGCCGTCGCGCGACCGCGTCGGCGACCTCGTCCTCGGGCTCATCGACCCCGGCGGCGTCGTGCGCACGGCGCGCGGGGCGCTGCCCTCGGAGATCGCACGACGGCGCCTGGAGGGCAGGGAGCCGACGCCGCGCCCCCACGGGAGCCGGCCGCGCGAGCGCCTCTCCGCGGCGATGCGCAGCGTCCCGCGCCGGGTCTGGATCCTCCTCGCGACCATCGCGCTCGTCGGCACGATCAGCACGAGCACGTTCGTGCTCGCCGACCACCTCGACCTGCTCGACGCCGTCTACTTCACCGCGACGACGATGGCGACGGTCGGCTACGGCGACATCAACCTGCTCGCGGCGCCGGACTGGCTGAAGATCTTCGACATCGCGCTCATGGCGACGAGCGCGGTGCTGCTCGCCTCGGTGCTGGCGTTCGTCACCGACGCGCTCGTGAGCCAGCGGATCGACCGCGCGCTGGGCCGGTTCCCGCGGCCGCGCAAGGACCACGTCATCGTCTGCGGGCTGGGCAAGGTCGGCGGGCGGATCCTCGCGGGGCTGCACGAGCTCGGGATCCCCTGCATCGGGGTCGAGCAGCACCCGGACGCCTACGGCATCGCCGTCGCGCGGCGGCTGGAGATCCCCGTCGTGTTCGCCGACGCCCGGACGGTGGAGACGCTCGAGTCGCTGCACGTCGAGAGCGCGCGGGCGGTGCTCGCGGTCACGAGCGACGACCTCGCCAACGTGCAGTGCGGCCTGGCGGCGAGGGAGCACGCGCCGGACGTGCGCGTGATCCTGCGCGTCTTCGAGCCGCGGCTCGCCGCCCGGCTGGACCGCGGGGTCGAGCTCGACCTCACGCGCTCCGTGTCGGCGCTCGCGGCGCCGGCGTTCGCGGCCGCGCTGCTGGGGCGTCCGCTCGCCGAGCCGATCCCCGTCTCCAACATGCCACTGCGGGTGCTCGAGGCGGCGCTGCCGATCGACTCGCCGCTCGTCGGCCGGACGATCCGCGACGTGCAGGCCGAGGGCGAGCTGCGCATCCTCGCCGTCGACGGGCGCTGGCGGCCACGGACGGACCTCGAGCTGACCGCGCAGGCGCAGGTCTCCGTCGTGGGCACGCGCGAGGCCTGCGACGCGCTGCTGGCCGGTTAGCACTGGCTCGCGCGCGTGAGCCAGTGCTAGTCGATGAGCCGCCGGGTCGTGGCCCAGCGCGACAGCTCGTGCCGGTTGGAGAGCTGCAGCTTGCGCAGCACGGCGGAGACGTGCGCCTCGACGGTCTTCGTCGAGATCCCCAGCCGGTGGGCGATCTCCTTGTACATGTAGCCGCGGGCGATGTGCTGGAGGACCTCGCGCTCGCGGGCGGTGAGCTGCTCGAGATCCGGGTCGGGCTCCGACGACACGGGCGCGGGCGGCGCGGCGGACGAGTCCGCGAACGCGTCGAGGACGAACCCGGCGAGCCGCGGCGAGAACACCGCGTCGCCGCCGTGGACGCGGTCGACCGCATCCGCCAGGTCGCCGACGGCGATCGACTTCGTGACGTAGCCGCGCGCTCCGGCGCGGATCACGGCGATGACGTCCTCGGCAGCGTCCGAGACGCTCAGCGCGAGGAAGCGCACGGCCGGGTGCTGGGGTGCGATCGCGGCGATCACGTCCGCCCCGCTGCCGTCCGGCAGGTGCACGTCGAGGAGCACGACGTCCGGCTCGGTGGCGGCGATCACCTCCACCGCCTCGGCCACGGACGCGGCGTCGCCGACGATGTCGACGCGCCCCTCCAGCTCCGCGCGGACGCCGGAGCGGAACAGGGCGTGGTCGTCGACCACGACGACGCGCGTGTCGCTCATGGCGTGCGCTCCAGCGTGAGCTCGACCTCGGTGCCCGCGCCGGGAGCGGCGGTCACCGTGGCGTGCCCGCCGTGGCGGGCCATGCGCCCGACGACGGACTCCCGCAGCCCGCGGCGGTCGGAGGGGACGGTCGAGGGATCGAAGCCGGGGCCGCGGTCGCGCACGAAGACCTGGAGCGCGTCGTCGGTCGCCTCGGCGTAGACGGCGACCGGGGAACCAGCGCCGAACTTCGCCGCGTTCACCATCGCCTCCCGCGTGGCGGCGACGAGCGCCTCGCCGGCGGCGTCGAGATCGGCGTCGCCGACCGCGATCACGTCGACGGGGACGCGGTGGCGCTCCTCGACGTCCGCCGCCGCGGCCTCGAGCGCCGCGGCGAGCCTGCGCTCGCCCTCGGCCGGCGACCGGCCGGCCAACCAGGCGCGCAGCTCGCGCTCCTGGGCGCGGGCGAGCGCCGCGACCTCGCGCGGATCGTCGGCGCGCTTCTGCATGAGGGCGAGCGTCTGCAGGACCGAGTCGTGCAGGTGCGCGGCCAGCTCCGCGCGCTCCTGCGAGCGGATGCGCTCGGCGCGCTCGACGGTGAGCGAGCGGGCCATGCGCAGCGTCCACGGGGCGAAGATGAGCGCGAGGACCGCGGCGACGACGAGCGCGGCGAGGATGACGTCGCGCGCGGCGCTCAGCGAGCCCGTGGCCTGCAGGAACACGAGGCCCGCCGCGACGAGCAGCGCGGCGCCGAGGCCCTGCCGCGAGACGTTGGCGACGCGCTCGGCCGGCTCGACCGGCGCGGGCACCGCGGCGACGGGCGTCCGCTCGGCCGGCGCCGGGGGGCGGGCGCCGATCCCGCCGCGCCACAGCAGCGCGACGCCGCCCGCGACGAGCGCGAGCGGCCAGGTGACGGCATCCGAGATCCAGAGGCCCATCCCCCGCAGCGCCAGCATGGCGCTGATCGCGAGGAGCCCGACGCCGAGCGCCACCTCCACGGCGCTGCGCCGCGAACGGCCCAGGCCGCGCGCCGAGCTGTCGCCTGGCATCGCGGCCCAGGCGAGGAGGTACAGCGGCACCCCGATCCCTCCTGCCAGCGCCAGGACGAGCGCGACGATCCGGATCGGCAGCGGCTCGATGCCGAGCCGCCGCGCGATGCCGGCGCACACGCCCCCGAGCACGCCCCGCTCGCCGTCCCGCTGGAGGGGCGGCGCCGGCACGCGCTCGGGATGGGCTGCAGTCACGAGGGACAGGATTGCCTACTCGGGCTCGCCGGGCGCGTCCGTGCGGCCCGGACCGCCCTCCAGGCCGCGGGCCAGGAGGACCCCGCCCACCGCCGCGCAGGCGATCGGCGCGAGGGCGGCGAAGCGCAGGTTCAGCGCGTCGAGCACGTCGAGCAGGAGCAGCGCGCCGATCACGGCGACCGAGATCCCGCCGACCAGGGCGACCACGTCGACCCTAGCCCTGGACGCCCGGGTCGCCGATGCAGGCATTGTCGCCTGTGTCGCTGCGGTCATGGTTCCTCCAGTCGTTGTCGTTCCAGTGGTCGTCGTCCCAGCCGTCCGACGGCTGGTGGTCGATCGTCAGCGCGCCGAGCCCGACGTCGCCGTTCACGACGACGCGGGGGGTGCCGGCGGGCGCGCGGCCGTCCTCGAGGCGGTCGACGTCGATGCCGCCGCTGCCGTGGCCGAAGACGTCGAACCCGCCGATCCCGGCGTGCAGGTCGGCTGCGACGCAGGTGCCCTCGGGCACCAGGATCTCCGCGTGGCCTGCGCCCAGGTCGACGTCGATGCGCTGCTCGCCGGTGAGGTCGGCGTTGCGCAGGTCGACGACGAGGTGCCCGGCGCCCAGCTCGTAGTGCGGGAGGATCGCGCTCGCCGAGGCGGGCCGGTAGACCTTCTCGCCCGTCGAGCCGCCGACGTCCTCGACACCGGCGGCGACCGCCGTGCCCGCGCCCAGGCCCAGGGCCAGCGCGGGGACGATGAGCCACCGCAGCGGACGGACGAACGCGCTGGCAACGAGCGTGAGCCCCGCGCCGAGCACGACCGCGGCCACGACGGCGGCGCCGCCGCCGGCGACGCCCGCTGCACCGGCGAAGAAGAGCAGGCCCGAAACGACGAGGATCGTGATCCCGAGGAGGATCCCGAGCAGCACGCCGCGACCGGTGCGGTCGGCCGGGATGCCCATGACGAGCCACCAGACGCCGAGCCCGATGAGGGCGAGGACGGCGAACGGGACGGCGAGCCAGCCGACGACGATCCCGCTCGGGACGATGATGCAGGCGAGCACGATCAGCACGACGACCCCGGCGATCGTGGCGGCGCGCGAGCGCGGCGGCGGGGCGGCCTGCCCGGCGGGCAGCGGCGCGTCGGGGACGAGCAGCCAGGCGGCGAGGTAGAGCAGCAGGGCGGCGCCGCCGGTGAGGACGACGAGCAGGCCGATGCCGAAGCGCACGAGCAGCGGGTCGATGCCCAGGTGCTCGGCGAGCCCGCCGCCGACGCCGCCCAGGATGCGGTCGGTGCGCGACCGCGTCAGGCGTCTGGGCTGGGGCGGGGGCTGCGGTGGCGGGGTTGCAGCGACCGGCTCGGTGGGATCCTGGTCGCCGTCGGTGGGGGGCGGTGTTTCCATGACGACGATGGTGCCGTCGCGGCCGCCTCCGCACCATTGGGAATCTCCCCTAGGGAACGACCCCGGCGAACCTAGGGGTGACCCCATGTGGCAGCCTGGGGTCTCGTGCCGATCCCCTGGCGCCGCCTGCTGGCCATCGTCCTCGTCGCACTGACCGCCGTCGTCGTCGCTCTCGCGCTCGCCCGCGTGCTGCGCCACGACGACGCTCCCTCCGCACGCCTCGTGCCGGGCAGCGGCGAGGATCCCCTGGCCTGGAAGGCGGACCGCTCGACCGCCTACGCCGCGGCAGCGGCGCGCGGGCTCGCGCATCCGCTCTACGCGCAGAGCCCCGGCGGGGTCCTCGCGACGGCGCGCCGCGTCGACCGCTACCGGCCGGTGGTCGAGAGCATCGCCCGCGCGTCCGGCCTCGACCCCGACACGATCGAGGCGATGGTCTTCCTGGAGAGCGCGGGCCGACCCGACGCCGCGGCGGACCCCAAGCTCGACGGCGCCGTCGGCCTCACGCAGATCCTCGCCGAGACCGGGCGCAACCTGCTCGGCATGACAGTGGACCCCGCCGGCGCGCGGCGCATCGGGCGGTCGATCCGGCGCAACGAAGGGCGGGGGCGCGATGCCGTCGTCGCGCGGCTGAAGGCCCGGCGGCGCGCGATCGACCAGCGCTTCGACCCCGTCGCCTCCCTGCGCGCGACCGCCCGCTACCTCACCCTGGCCAAGCGCGAGCTGGGCCGCGACGACCTCGCGGTCGTCAGCTACCACATGGGCATCGGGAACCTGCAGGACGTCCTACGCGACTACGGGGACGACGAGGTCCCCTACGCGCAGCTGTTCTTCGACTCCACGCCCCTGCACCACCCGGCCGCGTGGTCGCGCCTGGCGTCCTTCGGCGACGACTCCTCGACGTACCTCTGGCGCGTCGAGGCGGCGCGGGACATCATGCGCCGCTGGCGCGAGGATCCGGCGGCGCTCGAGCGCCTCGACGTGCGCCAGACCGCGAAGGCCTCCGCCGAGGAGGTGCTGCACCCGCGCTCGAGCACCGAGATCTTCGACACGCCCGGCGACGTCGAGCACGCCGAGGACGACGGGGACATCGTCGCGCTGCCCGTGCGGCGTCTCGCGGACGCCGGCATCACCATCGACCCGGGCATGGGCGAGCTCGCCGGCCGGCTCGACCAGGAGCGGACGCGCTACCGGGCGCTGCGGCCCGAGGCGCTCGCGATGCTCGAGTACCTCGGCGCCGGGACGAAGGCGATCTCGGGGACCGGGCCGCTCATCGTCACGAGCAGCGTGCGCGACACCCGCTACCAGCGCGTCCTGGCCTCGGAGAACATCGAGGCCACCCACGCCTACAGCCTGCACACCACCGGCTACACGTTCGACATCGAGCGCGACTACGCGTCCGGCCGCCAGGCGCGCGCCTTCCAGTTCCTGCTCGACCGCCTCACCGCCCTGGATCTCATCGCCTGGGTGCGCGAGCCGGCCGCGATCCACATCACGGTCTCGGCTCGCGCGGGCGAGGCGCTGCGGCCCTAGCTAGTCCTCGTCGAGGTCGTCGAGCAGGTCGCGGACGACCTGGGCGACGTGCGACGGCGTGAAGCCGAACTTCTCCAGGACCTCGGGGCCCGGCGCGGACGCGCCGAAGCGCTCGATCGACACGTGCTCGTCGGCCCAGCGCTCCCAGCCCATCGAGATGGCCGCCTCGACCGACACGGTCGGCACGTCCTCCGGGAGCACGTCGTCCTGGTAGTCCTCGTCCTGCTGCTCGAAGAGCTCCCAGCTCGGCATCGAGACGACCCGCACCGGGAAGTCGAGCAGGTCGGCGGCCTCGAGGGCGACCCAGACCTCGGAGCCCGTGGCGACGATGACCGCCTCGGGATCGTCCTCGTCGCGCAGCACGTAGGCGCCCTTCGCGACGCCCGCGGCCTTGCCGAGCTCGTCGCGGTCGAGCACGGGCAGGTCCTGCCGCGACAGGATGAGCGCGGCGGGGCCCTCGAGGTCCTCGACGATGAGGCGCCAGGCCTCGGTCGTCTCCGTCGCGTCCGCCGGGCGCAGCACGACGAGGCCCGGGATCGCCCGGAGCGCCGCGAGGTGCTCGACCGGCTGGTGGGTCGGGCCGTCCTCGCCCAGCGCGACGGAGTCGTGCGTCCAGACCCACGTGACCGGCAGGCCCGTGAGCGCCGAGAGGCGCACGGAGCCGCGCATGTAGTCGGAGAACTGCAGGAACGTCGACCCGTACGGACGCACGACGCCGCCGTGGGCGGCCAGGCCGTTCACCGTGCCGCCCATGCCGTGCTCGCGCACGCCGAAGAACACGTTGCGGCCCGCGTGCTCGCGGGTGAACTGGTTCTCGTCCGGGAACTCGGTCTTCGTCGACTCGCTCAGGTCCGCCGCGCCGCCGACCATCGTCGGGACGGTCTTCTCGAACGCGGCCATGATCTGCTGGCCCGCCGAGCGCGTCGCGATCTTGTCCTTGTCCCACGACGTGGGCAGCGACGCCGCGAAGCCGGGCATGGGCTCGCCGCGCCAGGCGGCGTCCCACTCGGCGGCGCGGTTCTCGTCGGCGTCGCGCCATGCGAGGTAGCGCTCCGTCCACTCCGCGTGCACCGCGGCGCCCTTCTCGACGGCGCTGAACGCCTCGTACACGCCCTCGGGGACGAGGAAGTGCGCGTCCGGATCCCAGCCCAGGGCCTCCTTGGCAAGGCGGACCTCGTCCTCGCCCAGCGCGGAGCCGTGCGCCTTGCTCGTGCCCATCTTGTTCGGGGCGGGCCAGCCGATGATCGTCTTGACCCGGATGAGCGACGGGCGCTCCTCCTCCTCCTGAGCGGCCTTGATCGCGGCCCGCAGGGCGTCGAGGTCGTTGACGTCGTCCACGGTCTGCACGTGCCAGCGGTAGGCCTCGAAGCGGCCGGTGACGTCCTCGCTGTCGAAGCTCAGCGACGTCGGGCCGTCGAGCGAGATCGAGTTGTCGTCGTACATGTAGACCATGCGCCCGAGCCCGAGCTTGCCGGCGAGCGAGGCCGCCTCCGACGCGATGCCCTCCATGAGGTCGCCGTCGGAGCAGATGACGTACGTGCGGTGGTCCTGCACCTCGGAGCCGTAGCGCTCGCGCAGGAAGCGCTCGGCCATCGTGAGGCCGACGCCGTTGGCGAAGCCCTGGCCCAGCGGCCCGGTCGTGACCTCGACGCCCGGCGTGACGTGCACGCGGTCGCGCTCGGGATGACCGGGCGTGATCGAGCCCCACTGCCGGAAGTGCTTGATGTCGTCCAGCGAGATGCCGTAGCCGGACAGGTGCAGCGCCGAGTACAGCCACATCGAGCCGTGGCCGGCGCTGAGCACGAACCTGTCCCGGTCCGGCCACGCCGGATCCTTGGGGTCGTGGTTCATGACCTCGCGGAACAGGATGTACGCGAGTGGCGCCATCGCCATCGGCATCCCGGGGTGACCGGAGTTCGCGGCCTGCACGGCGTCCATGGAGAGCGTCCGGACGGTGTCGATCGCCAGGCGCTCGAGATCGGTGGCGGGAGGGGCGGTCATCCGATCAGTATCCCCACTTGCGCGCAGGACCTGTGTGATCTGTCGGGTCACCCCTCGCGGGCGGCGCGGTCCTCGTACGCGCGGCGCGTCGCGGCGTCGGGCGCCTCGAGCACGCGATCGACGCGCAGGACGCGCGTCACGAGCTCCATCACCGGCCGCGGCGACGCCGTGGCGAGCCGGTGCAGCAGGCCGGCGTGCCACGGGAGCCACACGTCGACGCGCCCGCGCCGGATCGTGTCGACGACCGCGTCGGCCACCTCCTCGGGGCGCAGGAGCCGGAACGTGCGGGCGCGCGTCGTCGTCCCACGTCCCAGCTCGGTGTCGACGAGGTAGGGCAGCAGGTAGCTCAGGCGGACGCTGGAGCCCTCGTGGCGCAGCTCGCCGCGCACGGCCTCCGTCGCGCCCACCACGGCGTGCTTCGTCGCCGCGTACGTGGCGCCGCCCGGCGAGCCGTAGCGGCCCGCCACGCTCGCGAGGTTCACGACGTGGCCGCGGTCGCGGGCGATCATGCGGGGGAGCGCGAGCTTCATGCCCAGCAGGACGCCGTGGACGTTGATGTCGACCATGCGCCTCGCCGTCTCGTCGTCCTCGTCGACGAAGCGGCCCAGGGGCATGATCCCGGCGTTGTTCACCAGCACGTCCAGGTCGCCCAGCGCAGCCTCGGCGTCGTCCAGGAAGGCACTGAACGACGCGCGGCGCGTGACGTCGAGATCCAGCCCGACGGCGCCGTCCCCGAGCTGCGCCGCGAGATCGCGCGCCAGGTCGCCGTCGAGGTCGCCGATCGCGACGCGCATGCCGGCCCGGTGCAACGCGCGCACCGTGGCCGCGCCGATGCCGCGCGCGCCGCCTGTGACGGCGGCGACGCGTCCCGCGATCTCGACCTCTCCAGCCATCCGCGGGGACGGTACTCCCCGGCGTGGATCAGCCGGCGGACGGGTCCTCGACCGGCGCGGGGTCCGCGGGCGGCGGCTCGGGCATGTCGACCGACGCGCCGGTGGCGACCGGCCCGTCGTCGCCCTCACCGTCGCCGGAGCCGGAGCCCTGGTCGGCGGACGGCGCGGGCTCCTCGCTCGTCGTCGTCTGCGCGGGCGGCGGCTCCGCCGGCGTCGTCGCGGGCGGTGGGTCCGGTGTGGTCGTCGTCGCCGCGGGCGCCGGATCGGGCGTCGTCGTCGTCGCCGTGGGCGGCGGATCGGCAGGCGTGGTCGTCCCGGCCGGCGGCGGATCGGCGGGTGTCGTCTCGGCCGGCGTCGACGTGTCGGCGGGCGGCGTCGAGTCCGCGGGCGGAGTCGTGCCCGAGCCCGCGCCGTCGTTGATGACCTCGCCTGGCATCGCGCCCGCGGCGCTACCCGTCTCCGACGCGGCGGAGTCGGCGTCGTCGGTCGTGGTCGTCCCCGCGCCGGCGGCAGTGCCCGAGCCGGAGCCGCCCGAGGGCGCGGAGCCCGATCCGCCGGCGTGCCCGGTGCCGGCGACCTTCGAGCCCTCGCCCTTCGCAAGGGCGGTCACCGGTGTGGACATGTCGACAGAGGGCATCGGCGCGGTCGCCTCGACCTGCGCCGGCTTGAGCTTCTCCGCCACGCCCAGCTTCTCGGCCGCGACCTGCAGCCCAGGTCCGCCGCTGGCGACCGCGGCGGCGACGAGGACCGTCACGCCGAGCGCCTTCGCGGCGACGGCCGCGCCACCCGCGGCCGCGAAGGCGGCGCCACCCGCTGCGACGGTCGCAGCGGTGACGGAGCTCGCGGCGACCGCCGTCGCCGCCGCCGGCGCGGCGACGACCGCCGCCGAGGACGCGACCGCGGCGGAGCCCGCCACGGCGCCCGTGCCGGCCGCGCCGCTGCCGCCGAGGATCGCGATACCGCCCGACACGCCGCCCGCGGCTGCAGCCGCGCCCGCGGCGCCGCCCCCGCTGGAGATCGCGTGCAGGACGCTGCGCTTCAGACCCAGCGACGGGATGACCGGCAGGATCAGCGCCATCGCGGCGCGCTGGCGGCGGACCTCGGCCCGGAAGGCCTGGCACGCGGCGCAGGACTCGACGTGGCGCCGCAGCGTCGTGCGCCGCAGGGCGCCGCCGCGCAGCGTCGCGAGCTGCTCCTGGATGTCGCTGCAGGACGTGTCGCGCGCCTTGCGCGTCTCCATGAGGGAGGCACGCGCCTGGAAGACGAGGGTGGCGACCCGGGCGCGCCGGACGCCGAGGACGTTCGCGATCTGCTCGTGGTCGAGGTCGCCCAGCTCGGAGAGGACGAGCGCGGCGCGCTGGTCGTCGCTCAGCGCGTGCAGATCGTGGACGAGCGCCTGCAGATCGGCCCGCTGCTCGACCTGGGCAGCCAGACCTACCGTGACGGGTAGGGTCGGCTCGACCTCGGTGAGCGCCACGACGTTGCGTCGCGACCGCAGGAGAGACAGGCAGCGGTTGCGCGCGATCGTGAAGAGCCAGGGCCGCAGCATGACCGGCCGCTCGTCCGTGCGCAGCGCCCGGTGCGCGGCGATGAAGGTGTGCTGGAGCGCGTCCTCGGCCTCGTCGGCGGAGCCGAGCAGGTGGCGGCAGAAAGCCAGCAGGGGCCTGTGATGGCGGTCGTACAGCGCCTCGAAGGCGCGGTCGTCGCCGGCGCGCACACGCGCCACAAGTCGCTCATCGGATAGATGGGACAGCAGCTTTGGTGGCGGCTGGACCCATCTACGCGGAGCGGGAATCCGTTCCTCGGTCGCGTCGTCTGCGAGCACGTTCGTGTGCATCCTCTCCCGAAGGGGGAGTGGGGGATAGGTTGCGGCGCCACTGTACAGATCTCAGGGGCCCGCGGGCAAATGTTCTCCCGGTTAACTGTCCGGGCCCACACGCACCACCGTGCGCCCCCTCGCGCCGCCGCCCAGCGCGTCGGTGAGAACGGCGTCGACGTCGTCGAGCGAGACCTCGCGCACGAGGCCCTCGAGCGCCCCGGGACGGAGGTCTCCGGCGAGGCGGCCCCACAGCGCGCGGCGGGCCCCGATCTCCATGTTCGCCGAGTCGACGCCGCGCAGGCTGACGCCGCGCAGGATGAAGGGGAACACGGTCGTGTGCACCGCCGCGCCGCCGACCTGCCCGCTCGACGCGACCGCCGCGCCGATCCGCGCCGTCCGCAGCGCGTAGGCGAGCGAGGGCCCGCCGACCGGATCGACCACCCCCGCCCAGCGCTGGCGCTCGAGCGGCCGGTCGCTGTCCGCGGAGGTCTCGTCGCGGCTCAGGATCTCGGCGGCTCCGAGCTCGCGCAGCATGTCCGCCTCGTCGGGCTTCCCGGTGCTCGCGTGGACCTCGTGGCCCAGCCCGGCGAGGATGGCGACCGCGAGCGAGCCGACGCCGCCCGTCGCGCCGAGGACGAGGACCGGGCCGTCACCCGGCGTGAGGCCCGCGTCCTGGAGGTGCGCGATCGACAGCGCCGCCGTGAACCCGGCCGTGCCGAGCACCATCGCGTCGCGGGCCGAGAGGCCCTCGGGCAGCGGAACGACCCACCCGGCCGGCATCCGCGCGAGCTCGGCGAAGCCGCCGTGGTGCGAGACGCCGATGTCGTACCCGTGCGCGAGGACGGTGTCGCCCGGGCCTGCGCCCGCGATCTCGCCCTCGACGATCTCGCCCGCGAGGTCGATGCCGGGCACGAGCGGCGAGATCCGCGCGACCTGGCCGGTCGGCGAGACGGCGAGGGAGTCCTTGTAGTTCACGCTCGACCAGGCGACGCGGATCGTGACGTCGCCCTCCGGGAGGTCCTCCGCGCTGAGCTCGCGCATGCTGCGTCGCACCTCGTCTCCCTCGCGCTCTGCCACCAGCGCCCGGTAGGTCACGTCTTGCGCCATCCGCCCGTCTCCCCCTTGTAGAGCCCGTCGCCGCCCACGACGAGGCGGGCGGTGCGGGCGATGATGTCCAGATCGAGTCGCCACGAGCGATGCTCGACGTACCAGAGGTCCAGCTCGATGCGCTCGTGCCACGGGAGGGTCGCGCGCCCGTTGACCTGGGCCCAGCCGGTGATGCCCGGGCGCACCGCGAGGCGCCCGCGCTGGCGGTCGGTGTACTGCGCGACCTGGACCGGCACGGTCGGCCGGGGGCCGACGATCGCCATCTCGCCGCGCAGGACGTTGACGAGGTTGGGCAGCTCGTCGATCGACGTCCGCCGCAGGACCGCGCCGACGCGGGTGATCCGGGCGTCGCCCTCGTCCACCGCCAGGCCCGCGCCCATCGTCTCCGCGCCCGTGACCATCGTGCGCAGCTTGAGGACGTCGAACTCGCGCCCGTCCATCCCGACGCGGCGCTGGCGGTAGAGCACGTGGCCGCGCGACTCCAGGCGGATCGCCGCAGCGGCGACGGCGAGCACGGGCGCGGCGACGAGGAGCGCCGCCCCGGCGACCACGACGTCGAAGGCGCGCCGCCCGTCAGCACGGCGCCCTGCGCCGTTCCGACCCCGATGGACGAAGTCCATCGGCGTCACCGCGTCCCCTCCGGCGCCGACCACCCGGCCGGCGTGCCGTGGCGCAGCCAGTCCCAGAGCCCCATGGCGATCGACGCCTGGGTCAGGACGTAGTAGCGCGCGACGAGCAGCGGCCGCAGCCGCACCCGCCCGCCTGCCGCGGCGCCGACCAGGAGCAGGACCTGCGCTCCGAGGAGCGCGCGCTCGAGCCGCCCGGCCCGCGGCCGGAGCAGGAGGCTCGCGGCGAGCAGCACGACGTGCAGGAACGGCGTTGCGTAGCGGAGGATCCGGTGCGACGCGATCATGAGCGCGTAGCGCGGCGGATAGCCCTCGGGGTCGAGCATCCCGCCGCGGAGGACGATCGGCCAGGCGTGGCTCATCATGCGGCGCTTGCGGGCCCACTCGCCCTCGATGGACGGGACCATCTTCTCCGTCGCGCGCGCCTCGGGGACGTACACCGCCCGGCTGCCGCGCTTGACGATCGCGTACGGGAAGGCGAGGTCGTGGCCCATGACGGCGTCGACGCGCAGGTAGGCCTCGGGCCGCACCGCGTAGATCGCGCCGTTGCCGCCGGTGACGGCGTGCAGGCGGGACTCCAGCGACCGCAGCGCCATCTCGTAGCGCCAGTACAGGCCCTCCTGGTTCGTGCCCGAACTGTTGACGAACGCCACCTGCCCGCAGGCGTACGCGACCTGCGGGTCCTCGAACGCGGCGGCGAGCCGGCGCAGCGCGTCGCGCTCCCAGAGCGCGTTCGCGTCCCCGAAGGCCAGCAGCTCGGCCCGGCCGGCGACCTCGTCGACCCCGGCGTCCTGCGCGCGGACCTTGCCGCTGCGCGGGAGGTCGAGCACGACGTCGGCCCCGGCCGCGCGGGCGCGCGCGACGGTGTCGTCGGTCGATCCGTCGCTGGCCACGACGATCTCGAGCAGGTCGCGCGGGTAGTCGAGGTCGAGCGCGTTGCGCAGCTTCGACTCGATGACGGCGGACTCGTCGTGCGCGGCCACGATGAGCGCGACGCGCGGCAGCGGCGCGCCGGGCTGCGGGTCGGCGACGGGCGCAGGCAGGCGCAGCACCCGGGCGAGGGCCGTCAGCAGCAGCCCGTAGCCCACCTGGGCGTAGGCGAGCAGGGCGGCGCAGGCGAGGACGATGGCGCGCATCAGCCCACCACCCTGTCGTAGAGCGCGAGGTGACGCTCTGCGATGGGGCCCCATGCATAGGGGCCGGCCGCCGCGGCCGCCGACGCCGCCCCGAGCGCCCGGCGTCGCGCGGGGTCGCCCACGAGCCCGGCGAGCGCCCGGTGCAGCGCGCCCGGGTCGCCGGGCGGCACGAGCTCCGCGGCGCCGGTCGCGGCGACCTCGGGGAACGATCCGACGTCGGTCAGCAGGAGCGGGAGCCCGAACGCGAGCGCCGTCGCGAGCACGCCCGATCCCTCGATCTCCCGGTAGGGCAGCACGGCGAGGTCGGCCCGGCGGAAGAACGCGGCCGCCTCCCCGCCGTCGACGAAGCGCTCCACGAAGCGCACGCCCGGCGGCGCGGCCGCACGCAGCGCCGTGGTGTCCATGCGCGGGCGCCCGACGATCCACAGCTCCGCATCCGCGATCCCCTCCCACGCCTGCACGAGCACGTCGAGGCCCTTGTACGGGCGCATGAGCCCGAAGCACAGGACGACGGGGACCTCGACCGCGGCCAGGTCGGCCGGGAGCGGATCGGGCTCCACGTGCGTGAGGTGGTCGAGCACGCCGTGCGGGATGACCTCGACGCGGCCCGGATCGACCCCGACCTCGCCGACGAGCCGGCGGCGTCCGTGCTCGGAGAGGACGATCACGGCGTCCATGCGCCCGAGCAGCCGCGCCTGGGCGGCGACCTGGCCGGGCCGCGGCTCGCGCGGCAGGACGTCGTGGGCGGTGAGGACGAGCGGCCGCCGCGGGAGCAGGCGCTCGTCGACCTGCCCGACGGTGAGCCACTGGAGGTGCACCACGTCGGCGGCGGCGGCGGCGCGGCGGTAGGCGAGCATGTCGGGGACGTGGGCGGCGAGGCGCGTGAGCCGGCGCAGCGTGCCGCCCGGCGCGCCGGCCGTGCGGCGGTAGAAGCGCTCGTCGAGCCGGTAGCCGTCGGGCAGGGGCACCTCGCCGTACGGGAAGGCGCTGGTCACGAGCGTGACGTCCGCGCCCGCGGCGGCCAGCGCGCCGCTCAGCGCGTGGTCGTAGGGGGGCGTGTACGCGGGGGGATCGACGACGTGGACGCGCATCCGAGCGCGCCACTCTACGAGCGGTCCGCGCCGCCCTCCTCGATGTCCATCCGCGCGAAGAGGCCGTCCCGCAGCGTGTAGACGTGGACCACCCTGTCCTGCGCGATGACCGCGCCGTCGAGGTCGCGGACGAGCTGGTCGACGTCCACGGCGACGGTGCCGTCGGGGCGCGTCTCCACGCCGACGACCTCGACGGTCGGATCGATCGCCGCCCACTGCCGCGTCCAGTACCCGCGGACCGCCTCCCTGCCGAGGACGCGCCCGCCCTCCCAGCCGTTGGGCCAGTCCACGTCGTCGGTCATCGTCGCGAGCACCGCGTCGATGTCGCGTGCGTTGAAGGCGTCGTACATGCCGCGCAGGCGCGCCGTGTCGTCCATGGCCGCATTCTCCCGCCCGGGGGATAACGTGGCATGGCGGTGCCCGAGGTCGAGCTGTCCTTCTGCGTGGTCAACACCGAGCAGCGCGAGCTGCTCGTGCGCTGCCTCGACGCCGTCGCCGCCGAGCGCGCCGCGCAGCCGTTCCGCTGCGAGGTGCTCGTCCTCGACAACGCCTCGAGCGACGGCTCGGCCGGCGCGGCACGCCACCACGCCACGACCGACGTCGTCATCGTCAACGAGGAGCGCCGCGGCAAGGGCGAGAACGACACCGCGCTGCTGCGCCGCGCGACCGGCCGCTACTGCCTGCTGCTCAACGAGGACTCCGAGCTGCGCCCCGGCGCGGTCGCCGCCCTGTACGAGGCGCTCACCGACCACCCGGCGGCGGGCGCCGCCGGGGCGATGCTCGTGCGCCCCGACGGGGGGCAGCAGCCGTCGGCCTGGCGCTTCCCGTCGCCGCGGACCGCCCTCATCGGCGCTCTGTTCCTCCATCGCAGGCTCACCGTGCAGAGCACCGGGACGGAGACGCGCGAGGTGGACTGGGCGCAGTCGGCCGCGCTGCTCGTCGACCGCGCGGCCGCTGCCGAGATCGGCTGGTTCGACCCCGCCTTCTTCGTGTACTCCGACGAGGTCGACTTCTGCAAGCGCCTGCGCCAGGCCGGCCGCAGCGTCCTCTACGTCCCCTCGGCCGTCTGCGCGCACCACGAGCAGCTGTCGACGGGACCGATCCCCGAGCGCCGCATCGTGGAGCTGTCACGCAACCGCGACCGCTACATGCGCAAGCACCACTCCGCGAGCGCCGCGCGCAGCGTGCGGTGGCTCACCGCATGGACCTACGGCGTCCGGACCGTGGCCGCGGTCGTGCTCCCCGGCCACGATCCGCGGCGCTACTGGCGTCACGTGCGCGCCACGCTGCGCCCCGAGCACGGCGAGGGCCTGCGCGAGGCGGCCTACGAGCACAACCGCGGCGGCCGGCGGCTCTAGCCGGCGTCGCGCCGGCGCAGGTAGCCCTCGATCCCGTCGAGCAGGCGCTGCAGGCCGAACGAGAAGGCGTGGTCGGGATCGTGCGCGCCGTCGTTGGCCTCGGCCACCGCGACGCCGACCCGGACCGCGAGCGGGAACCGGTCCGGAGTCAGGAACTGGTGCAGGACCGGCGCCGACCTGTTCCACCACTGGCCCGACGTCAGACCGGTGTCCTCCCGCGCGCCGTCGGCGTCCGCGGTGGTGCGCGCCGCGCCGGCGGCGTGGGAGAGCACGAGGGTGACCACGGCGTCCATCTCGAGGTCGGTCAGCCCGATCCCCTCGACCGCGCGCAGCTCGTAGTCGTACTTGGCGATCATGTTGGGTCCCAACGGCGGCCGGCCGATGTCGACCTCCAGGATCCACGGGTGCCGGCGCAGCAGCGCGAGGTTCTCCCTCGCGACGATCTCCAGCCGCCCGCGCCAGCCCCCGGGCACGTCCTGCGGCCGAGCCGTCTCCGCGAGCACGACGTCGAGCATCGCGTCGAGCAGCTCCGCCTTCCCGGGCACATGGGTGTAGAGCGACATCGTCCCGGCGCCGAGCCGGTCCGCGACGCGGCGCATCGACACGGCGCTCAGCCCGTCGGCGTCCGCGAGCTCGATCGCCCCCTGGACGATCCGATCGGGACCCAGCCCCGACGGGCTCTCGCGCGCACCCGGAGTCCGCCAGAGGAGGACGAGGCTGCTCGTCGGGTCGCCGGCGCTTGAGTGCTCGCGGGCCATCGAGGCAACCTAACCTCCCCGGCCCGGCGGCGCGTTACACCAGAAACGCGCTCGTTGCGGACCGCACTACTCCTGGTCGGCGGCTTCCGGCGCCGGCTCCTCGGCGGGCGGCGGCGTCGGCGCGGGCTCCTCGACGGGCTCACCGACCGACGCGCCGGCCGCGGCGACGGCGCGCGCCGCGTCGATGCGGCCGTAGCCGAACAGCGGGTCGAGGCCGGGCGCGCCGAGGTCGACCGCGGAGCTGTCGATCACGGAGCGCAGGCCGGCTGCGTTCAGCGACGGGTTGACGGTCGCGACGAGCGCGGCCAGGCCCGACACCTGCGGCGCGGCCATCGACGTGCCGGTGAAGATCGCGTAGCTCGAGTCGCTCGCGTTGTACGGGCCGACGATGCCCACGCCCGGCGCCGAGACCTCGACGTCGGCGTTGCTCGTCGAGAAGGCCGGGTGCGAGTCGGTGTTGTCCGTCGCTGCGACGGACATCGCCTCGGGGTAGCCGGCGGGGTAGCTCACGTTGGTCGTGCCGTCGTTGCCGGACGCGGCGACGACGAGCGCCCCGTCGCCGCCGCCGTAGGCGTAGGCGATCGCGCGGTAGAGCGTGTCGGACGCCGGTCCGACGAGGCTGAGGTTGATGATCCGCGCGCCCCGGTCGCGCAGCGCGACGATGCAGGCCGAGATGTCGGACATGAGGCCGACGTTGTTGGCGTCGAGCGCCTTGCACATGATCGCCGTCGAGTTGAAGGCCAGGCCGGCGGTCCCGACGCCGTTGCCGGCGCGGCTGACGATCGTGCCGGTGACGTTCGTACCGTGGCCGTTCTGGTCCTCACAGCCGCCGTCGGCGACGCTGGAGCCCGCGTCGGTCGTGCTGGCCGAGAGGCAGCCGGAGATCGCGCCCTGGAGATCCTGGTGGGTCGTGCGCACGCCGGAGTCGACGATGCCGACGACGGGCCCGCCGCCGGACGGGAAGCCCGCGAGGGCCCGTGCGTCCCACGCGGTGGGGGCGTTGATGACCTGGAGCGCCCACTGGCGCGCGAAGAGCGGGTCGTTCGGGACGACGGCGGCGTGCATGCGCCGGTTGACCTCGGCGTACTCGACGGCGGGGTCGTCGCCCAGCGCTGCGGCGGTCGCGCTCGCGCTGTCCTCGGCGCGGACGACGCGCGCGCCGATGCCGGGGACCGTGCCGACGGTGCGGCCGACGTCGGCGCCGTGGAGCGCGTCGTTGCGCTGACCGGCGGACGTGCCGTCCTTGAACTTCACGATCACGGTGTCGCTCACAGGCGCCGCTGCGGCGACTGAGGCCAGGACGAAGACCAGCGCGACGGCGAGCGTCACGACCCGAATCGACTTGGACATCGTCCGGCTCCCTTCCATGGATGCTGTGCCCGACTGCGCGCAACCGGCGCGCAGCAGAGGCGAAAGCTACCGCATCAGCGACGCGATCGTGCGATCGTTCGGCGCTCCTCGGGACGCAGGAATCCGGTGAGAGCAAGCACAACGGGCACGAGCGCGACCAGCGCGATCCGCGAGGCCAGCCCGGCGATCCCGTCGACCGGCAGGAGGAGCTCTCCCACGAGGGCCGCGACGCCCAGGACGAGCGTCGCCTGTCCGAGGCGCCCCCACTCGAACGGCACGTGGAAGAGCCCGCGCGTCAGCAGGTGCAGGACCGCGAGCGTGACGACGTATGCGATGCAGAGCGCGATGCCCGCGCCCGCGATGCCCAGCGGCGGGACGAGCAGGAGCAGGGCGACGACGTTCGCGGCGAGCCCGCCGAACGCGGCCGGCGCGCTGCGGGTCGTGATGCGAGCGCGGCCCGCGACGGTGACGAGCAGGAGCGCCAGCCCGTAGAGCCCCCAGCCCAGCGCGACCCAGCCCAGCGCCTCGTGGGCGGCGGCGAAGTCCGGCGCCGCGAGGAGGTCGACGATCCAGCGCGAGAGGAGGGCCAGCGTCAGCACGACGAGGCCGATGAGCACGACGTACCACGTCGTGACCGTGGCGTAGAGCCGCCGCGCCTCGTCGTCGTCGGTGATCGAGTACGCCAGGGGCGGCCACGCGAGCCCGAACGCCCGGACCGCGACGATCACCACGGTCGCGAGCTTCACCGCCAGGGCGAACAGGCCGGCGGCGGCCGCCGACTCCGAGCGCAGCAGGTACGCGCGGTCGATGACGTTGAGCGCGAAGACCGCGGCCTCCGCCGGCACGATCGGCAGCCCGTAGCGCAGCATCGGGCTCAGGGGGTAGCGGCCGCCCCGCACGCCGAGCCGGCGCGCCTCCGACGCCCAGATCCCCACCAGCACGACGGCGCTGGCGACGTAGTTGCCGGCCAGGTACCCGTCGGCGCCCCCGTCGAGGACGACGACCAGGGTCACCGTGAGCCCCACGGTGAGCAGGACGTTCGCCATCGACACCCGGAGGAACGCCCTCCGGCGCTCCTCCACGCGCAGCAGCGCGTACGCCGTCTCGAGGTTCGTGAAGCTCCAGAGCCCGAGGATCGCGAGGCGGCCGATGCTCGCGTCCCGCCGGTTGCACAGGACGTCGGCGAGCGGCGCCGCGAACGGCAGCGCCAGCAGCGCGACGAGGGTCGTGACGACGGCCACCGTCCCCAGCGCCGTCCGGGCCATCCGCGCCCGTGTCTCGGCGTCGTCCTCGGTGAACCACAGCCGCACGAGCGCCTCCGCCAGGCCGCCGCGCAGGACGATCGACCCGAGGATGATGAACGTGAGGACCGTCTCCGCGACGCCGAGGTCCGCGGGCGACAGGTTCCGCGTGTACAGCGGCAGCGTGACGAGCGCCAGCAGACCCGACACGAGCGCCGGCGACTGGTAGGCGGCACCGCCACGGATCAGTCGCGAGAGCGCGGAGGGCACGGCGGGACCGTATTGTCCCCCGGTGCCCGACGACCTGGCGCTGCTGCTGCTCCCCCGCCCGCTGGAGTCGTTCATCCTGCGCGACCAGGCGCAGGATCTGCTCCAGGCGCCCCGCGTCGTGGCCGCCGATCCTCCGGCCGTCCCGTACGGCGCGTCGCTGCGGATGCCGCACGTGTTGGCCCACGTCGTCGCGCGCCGGACCGCCAAGCGCCTCGTGCGCGCGCTGTTCCGGCGCGGCAGACCGCGCGTCATCGTGATCTTCCATCCCGTGCAGTGGCCCCTGGCCCGCGCGCTCCTCGACGCCAAGGCGGGCGGGGAGGACACCGAGCTCTGGTACTGGTGCTGGGACCGCTTCGACCACGCCTACGACGCGTCGCCGAACCGCCGCGCGCGGCTCGCCGCCTACCACGAGGCGGCCGCGGAGCGGGCCACGCTGACGATCGCCGCCTCCGTGCGCCTCGCCGAGCTCGAGCGCGAGGAGGGGCGCACCGCCGAGCTCGTGCCCCTGTCGGCCGACCTGTTCCCGGCGCCCGACCCGGGCGGCACCGTCGTCGCCGTCTCCCTCGGGCACCTCGGGCGCCGGACCGACTGGGCCCTCCTGCGGGCGGTCACCGAGCGGATGCCGGAGCTCGTCCTGCTCCTCGTCGGCGCGTGGCACGACGACGAGGTGCCGGGGGACGCGGACTACGCGGCGTGCCGTGCGGCGCCGAACGTCGTCTGGCTCGGCGAGCAGCCCGACGAGCAGGCCGCCCGCCTCATCCTCTGCGCGGACGTCGGCATCGTGCCGTTCAAGGTCGAGCCGTTCAACGACGCCGGGCTGCCGTACCGGATCCTGAAGTACGCCCGCCTCGGCCGGCGGACGGTCGCGCCGCCGCTGGCCGGCGTCGCCACCTGGTCGGAGGCGGTGACCACGGCCGCCGACCCCGACGCGTGGGTGGCCGCGCTGCGCGCCGCGGCGGGCACCCGGTCGGACCCGGACACGGAGCTGCGGGCGTGGGCGCTCGAGCAGACCGCCGAGCACCAGAACGCACCGCTGTGGGAGCGGCTGCGCGAGCTCGGGATCGTCAGCGCGGATCCGGACACGCCGCGTACGCGCTGAGGCGGCGCACGCGCACGACCGGGGCGAAGCCCGGGTCCGGCACGTTGGTCAGCGGGCTCGCCCCGTCCGCGAACCCGTAGCGGCGCAGCGTGTCGCGCCCGACGGTGAAGACGGCGACCCCGCGATCGCGCCGCCGCGCGCTGCGGGCGCCGACGGCGCTGCCAGGCGCATCGAGCATCCAGCGCGTGTCGGGCACGAGCCGGTAGTTGGGGAACGTGATCGGGCCGCACTCCATGCCCGCGCGCACCTGCGGCGTGGCGAGCAGCGCCTGGAGGTCGTCGTGCATCTGGCGGCCGAAGCGCAGCTCGTCGGCGAGCGTCGCGAAGCTGCCGAGCTTCACGACGAGGAAGACGGCGCCGACCACGAGGGCGCCGGCGGCGGCGGCGCCCCACGGCCTGCGTCGGCGGTCCCCCGCCGGCAGCAGGGTGAACCCCGCGACGGCGTAGCCGGCGAAGAGGCAGAGCGCGACGGCCGGGACGGTGAGGTAGCGGGGCAGGATCGACAGGCCCAGCACGCCGGTGCCGATGAACGCGAGCACGCCCGAGCCGAACATCGCCAGCGGGATCGCCATGGCCCGCCAGCCGAATCGCCGCACGGCGAGCACCGCGCCGATGACCCCGGCGAGCGCCACCGGCGGCCTGGCGACGTCCGCGAGCTGCGTGACGAACAGCCGCGGCACCTTCGCGATCCCCCGCTCGCGGCCCAGGTCCTCGGCCAGCGAGCTCGTCGCGGTCACCGAGTGCAGCGGGTTGCCGGTGACGACGAAGTCGACGAGGCACCAGATCACCGGCGCGACGAGGACGAGCACCAGGCCCCGCACCCGCCGCCCGGTGTCCGCGGCGGGCCAGCGCCACAGCCACAGCAGGCCCGCGAGGATCCAGCCCTCCGGCCGCAGGAGCCCGGCGAACACGAGCAGCCCCGCTGCGCCACGCCTGCCCTCGGCCTCCCGGACGGCGGCCCACACGACGAGCGCCAGGAACGGCACGTCGACGTACGCCCGCACCGCGTACAGCAGGAACGCGAAGCTCGACCCGACGAAGACCGTGGACAGGAGCGCGGGCCAGACCCCGAAGAGCGCCAGGCCCAGCCGCCACGTCCCCCACACGAGCGCGACGAGGCACAGCAGCGTCGTGAGGACGAGCAGGCGGTCCGCGTCCTCCCCGGCGAGCCCCACGAGCGCGGCGTACGCGACGTAGAGCGGGTGCTGCGTCGGGGCGGCGTAGGCCTCGAACGACGGCTTGAGCCCGTCGAGGATCTCCCGGCCCCAGACGAGGTGGTAGTAGGCGTCGTAGTTCGGATAGCTCGGGACGAGCAGCCACCACAGGACGGCGGCGGCGAGGAGACCGACGCCGACGAGCCGCTCCGCCCGTCTCACGGCTCCGCCGGGCGGACCGCCACCGCAGCCGCCAGGCCGGTCCCGAGTGCCAGCAGCGCCCACGTCAGCGGATCCTCCAGGAACGCCGCGTACAACAGCGTGTGCACGAGCAGCGCCGCGAAGGCGGCGGCCACCGCCACGCGCGCCGTCGTGAACTCGCCCGCCCGGCCGATCGCCGCGAACAGCCGCCAGAGCGCGGCCACGAGGAGCGCGACGTACGCGGCGAGGCCGATCGCGCCCTGCTCGGCGGCGACGGTCACCGGGATCGTGTGCGAGGCGTTCGTCGCGCGCTCGTCGGACGCGTTCTCCGCCCGGCGGTACTCGCGCCGGAACGATCCCGAGCCGAAGCCGCCGATCGGCCGCTCGGAGAACAGGCGCCCGCCGCCCGCGACGAGGTCGTAGCGGCCGCTCGTCGCGTCCTCCACGGACTTGTCCGAGCCGAGGTCGAGCCGCAGCGCGCTCGGGGCGAGCAGCACGACTGCGATCCCGATGACGGCGACCACCCCGGTCGCCGCGAGCGCCCGCCCGACGCCCCAGCGGAACGCGCCGACCACCGCGAGCCCGACCAGCAGGGCGACGAACGACGACTGGGAGAACGTCAGCACGAGCCCCGCCCACAGGACCGCGAGGACGACGGCGCCGACGAGCGCGGTGCGCGATCGCGACGTCCACGCCACCACCGCGGCGACGCCGATCATCACGACGATGAGGAAGCGTCCGTAGATGTTCGGGTCGAAGAAGAGCGAGTTGACCCGGAAGTAGGACTCGAACTGGTTCGAGTTGATGACCCGCGGGTTCAGGAGCAGGTGCTTCGTCGCGTACTCCCAGAAGCCGACGCCGACGAGCGCGAGCGCCAGGACGACGAGCACCCCGAGCGTCCAGGCGGCCAGGCGCGGCGTCCAGCGGACCCGCTCGAGCTGGACGAACAGGACGGCGAAGGGGACGTAGAAGAAGACGACCGGCTCCAGCGCCCGGTCCAGGTCGCTCGAGTACGTCGCCTGCGCCCCGTAGAGGAGGAGCACCGCGGCGAGTGCCCACTCCAGCGCGCCCGGCCTACGCTCCTCCGCGTCGGGGTCGCGCACCGCCCGGACGAGATACGCGACCGCGCCGGCTGCGACCACGAGGTACAGCGGCAGGAGCAGGTTGGCGGTGTCGCCGCCGACGTCGAGCGGGATGCGGAACGGCAGCGCCGCGGCGGCGAGCAGCGGCAGCAGCGCGGGCCGGCGGACGAAGACCCACGCGACGGCGCCGACCGCCGCGAGCCCGATCACCACGAGCATCGCCGTCAGGCGCGGGTCGTCGCGCAGCGTCTGCACCTGATCGGTCGACCAGACGTGCCCGAGCAGCACGGCGACGGCCAGGACGAGCGCCCCGAGCATCGCGGTGGCCCGCGCGACGGGCGTGCGCACGACGATCGCCGCGGCGGCGGCGAGGCTCGCGGCGACGACGCCGGCGGCGGACGCGGTCTCCCCCGCGCTCGCGGCTAGCGGAAGCGCAAGAGGGTCCATGTCCGCTTCAGGAGCGTCACGAGCTCCGGGTCGGTGCTGAGCCTGGCCGAGAAGTCGGGGACGCCGAGGCGCACGACGACGCCCTTCCCGAAGCGCGAGGCCACGAGGACGTCGTGCTGCGCGTCGGGGGTGGAGGCGACGGCCAGGATGCGCTCGTCGGCGCCGACCGAGCTCGTGGGCTCGTAGGCGTCGAAGGGCCCCAGCTGACCGTCGGTGCCGCGGAACAGGTCGATGCGGTCGACCGTGTTCGTCAGCGTCAGCCCTGGCGCCGCGGTGACGTTGCCGAGGCGTGCGCCGAAGAGGTCGCGCGGCGTCGGCTGGGTCGGCGACACGATGCGCGCCGGCGTCACGTCGACGGAGCGGCGCAGGCTGCCGGTCCCGGTCTGCAGCAGGCGCCCGCCGTCGCGCACCCAGGCGCGCAGCGACCGCTGGACGCCGCCGTCCATCCACCGGGTGTCGCCGGCGAGCACGACCCCGGTGTGGCCGCTCAGCTTCGGGCCCTGGCCGCGGGCGAGCGCGACGTCGGTCGTGATGTCGTAGCGCAGCCCGGCACGGTCGATGGCGGCGAGCAGCGGTCCGACGTGGTCGGCGACGCCCTCGGGCAGCACGCCGCCCGCATAGGGCCGCGCCGTGCGCACCGGCAGGCCGTCCTCGAGCGTGTCCGGCCAGCCGTCGCCGTCGTCGTCGACCTCGTTGCGGCCCTGCCACGTCGTCACGGGCAGCACGACGAGCACGCGCTCCTGGCTGACGGACTGCACGGCGAAGGGAACCTGCACGGCGCGGTTGGCCGTGCGGACCTCGAAGAGGTACATGCCGGACTTGCCGCCCGGCGCCTGCAGGACGACGCGCGAGCGCGTGCCGGACCCGTTCGCGCGCGGGTCGCGCTCGCCCACGCGGCGCACCTCCCACGTGTAGCGCCGCCCGGCGGAGACGACGAGGAACTCGGCGTCGGCCGTCGCCTCGACCGGCGCCGTGGGCGGGCCGGCGGCGAGCGACATGATCTGCACGCCGCCCTTGCCGCCCAGGCGCCTGCCGTACGGCGGGTCGGGCGGGAGGGGGGACGGCGAGGTGCCGATGTTGCCCGCCTTGTCGCGCGAGCGGGCGGCCACGACGTAGGTGCCGGAGGGCAGGCTGCGCCCGTCCTCGCCCGTGCCGTCCCACGTCCAGGTCGTGTCGCCCGAGGGGACGCCGCGCTCGAGCACGAGCTGCGGGGTCTGCGTGTCGGTCCGGTAGACGAGCACGCCGGCGTCGCGGCCGGGCACGAACAGGCGCACGCGCATGGGCTCGCCGCGGCGGTTGGGGAACGTCTCGGGGCTCGGGACGGTCGAGGCCACCGGCCCGATCGACATCACGCGGGGCTTCGGCGGCGTCACGTCCTTCACGACGGCGTCGGGCAGCGTGACGGTGCGCCCCTCGCGGCGCAGCGCGACCCGGTAGCGGTAGCTGCCGTCCTTCACCTCGCGCCCCTCGTCGTCGCGGCCGTCCCAGGCGAGCGACAGGCGGCGGTAGGCCTTGAGCGCGCGGCCGTCGGCGAGGCGGCGCACCCGGTCGCCGTCGCTCGCCACGACGTCGACGGTGACGTCGTCGTCCTTCTTGATCGTGAAGGAGACGCGGGCGCGGTCCTTGCGCCCGTCGGAGTTCGGCGAGAAGAGCGGGGTCGCGAGGATCGCGTTCACCGGCGGCGGTGTGCGCTTGAGGCGCTGGGTGGCGAAGAACGCCCCGAACGTCGCGATCACGAGCGCGGCGAACGTGAGCCGGGCCAGGAGCGTCACAGCCGGTGCACCGACCCGTTGGCGACGACCGGCATGCCCGGCGGCTCGCCCAGCAGCACGCGGCGGGCCTCGCGGATCACGCCGCCGTGGCAGACGACGAGCACGGGGCGCTGCGCGGCGCGACCGATCTCCTCGATCGCCGCCGCGACCCGCTCGCCCTGCTCCTCCAGCGACTCGCCTCCGGGGAAGCGGAACGCCGGCGAGCCCGACCGCCACTCGGCGTACAGCCCGGGCTCGTCGGTCTCGAGGTCGTCGTACGTGCGCCCGGCCCAGTCGCCGACGTCGACCTCCATGAGGCGCGGGTCCAGCCGCGGCTGCAGCCCCAGCTCCCTGCCGGCGATCGTCGCCGTCTCGTGCGCGCGCAGCAGCGGGCTGCTCCACAGCTCCCGGATGCCCGCGCCGGCGAGCTCCTCGCCCAGCGCCAGCGCCTGCGCGCGGCCGAGCTCGTTGAGCGGCGGATCACGGTGGCCCTGGAAGCGCCTCGCGGCGTTGTCGTCGGTCTCCCCGTGGCGGGCGAGGAGGACGCCGTCGATGCTCATCGGCGGGCTGGCCGCTAGTCCGAGGCCTTGTCGGCCCCGATGACCACGATCACCGCGTTGCTGCCGGCCTGGGCGACAAGGTCCTGGGGCATGGGCTGGATCTGGCTGCTGGGTACGTCGAGGAGCTTGCCGATCTCCTTCGCCGCGGCGTCCGCGCCGCTCTTGTACCCGATGAGCGTCTGCGGCCGGGACGTGCTGTTGTCGACGGCGGCCTGGTAGCCGGTGCTCTGCAGGCGGTCGGCGACCTGTCGCGCGAGGCCGTTGACCCCGGTGGCGTTGAGCACGATCACCGGGGTGTCGGCGCGGTCGATGCGGGCCTGTCGGGTGCTCTGCGTCCGCCCGGGCTCCGAGGTCGTCGTGCGCGCCACCGTGTCGGCCACCTGGTTGGGCGGCGGCGGGGTGTCGCTCCCGCCCAGCGTGAGGATGAGCACGACGACGACGGCGGCGACCACGAGCGCGGCGCCGCCGAGGACGCCGAGCGTCCGCCGCGAGGGCGTGCGGCTGGGCTCGGTGCCGTCGCGCGGGGGGAGCGTGCGCGAGGGCGGGCCGCCGCGCAGCGAGCGCGTCGCGGGTGCCGGCTCGGGCTCTGGGTCGGCGACAGGCTCCGACGTGGCCGCGGCCGGCGCGACCGGCGGCGGCGACGTCGGGGGCGGGCGGCCGGGGACGCGGGGGCCGGGGACACCGGGGGGCGTGCCCGTGACGCCGTTCGTGCCCGCGGGGGTCGCGGTCTCGGGCGGCGCGTCGCCGTCCTCGGGCTTCGTGGTCTCGGCGGTGCCCGCGGCGGCGGCGGGCGCCGTCGCGGCGCCGGGCGCGCCCGCGGCGGGCACGGGGACCGGCAGGCCGGGGACGGGAACCGGCACGGGGGGCTTGGCGTCGGCGGGCGTCGCTGCCGGAGTCCCCGGCACGGCGGGCTTGGCCGCGCCGGGCGCGGCCACGGGGGACGCGGGCGACACGTTCCCGGTCGCCGCCTGGGCGGCCGCCGTCTGGGGCGCCGCGCCGACGGTCGTCCGGCGCGAGGCGTCGGCGGCGACGCGCGCCTCGAGCTCGGCGGCGCGCTCCGGCGCGCGGCCGGCCCATTCGCGCAGCCGCTTCACCTCTCGCGCCTGCGCGAAGTAGAGCAGCGAGAGCACGGCGAGCCCCACGATCGCGGCCAGGCCGGCGTACGCGCCGTACTTCTCGATCTGATGGTTGACCGAGATCGCAGCGATGGCCCAGGTCATGGAGGGGGCCATGCTAGATGGTCGTCTCGACGCCGCTGGGCCCGGCAGCCGGCAGGTCGGCTGCGGGGACCGGGCCGAGCTCGGCGACCTTCGCCGCCAGTGCCGCCGCGTCGCCCTCCAGCACGAGGAGCCCGATCTCGGCGAACGCCTCGTCCACGAACGTCGGCGAGAGCGGCGGGCGCTCGGCGCGCAGGATGCGCTCGGCGGGGGTCGGCTGGGGGCGCTCGTCGGGGTTGAAGAGCTGCTCGTGCAGCTTCTCGCCCGGTCGCCGGCCGATGACCTCGATCTCGATGTCCTTGCCCGGCACGAGCCCCGAGAGCTCGATCATCGCCGTGGCGAGGTCGCGGATGTTCACCGGCTCGCCCATGTCGAGCACGAACACCTCGCCGCCGTCGCCCAGCGAGCCGGCCCGGATGATGAGCTGGACGGCCTCCGGGATCGTCATGAAGAAGCGCGTCATGCGGTCGTCGGTCACCGTCACCGGGCCGCCCCGCGCAATCTGGCGGCGGAAGATCGGGACGACGGATCCGGAGGAGCCGAGGACGTTGCCGAAGCGCACGCTGACGTACTTCGTTGCCGGGAACCGAACGTCCTCTGCGGCGATCGCCCATTCCGCGAGGGCCTTCGAGGCGCCCATGACCGTCGCGGGCGCCACCGCCTTGTCCGTGGAGACCAGCACGAACGCCCGCGTGCCACGGTCGCCGGCGACGCGCGCGACCACGCGGGTGGCGATCGCGTTGTTGCGCACCGCCTCCACCGGGTTGGCCTCCATGAGGCCCACGTGCTTGTACGCCGCCGCGTGGAAGACGATCGTCGGGCGGTGCTCGGCGAACACCTCGCGCATCCGCTCCTCCTCCTTGCAGTCCGCGAGGACGGCGGCGAGGGCGGTCGGGTGCACGTGGCGGTCCTCCAGCAGCTCGCGCTGGATGGCGAAGAGGTTGTCCTCCGCGTGGTCGAGGCAGATGAGCCGCCGCGGCCCGACGCGCGAGATCTGGCGGCACAGCTCCGCGCCGATCGAGCCGCCCGCGCCGGTGACGAGCACGATCTCGTTCGTCAGGTAGGAGCCGACGCGGTCGAGCTCCATGCGGACCGGCTCGCGGCCGAGCACGTCCTCGACCTGCACGTCGCGGACCTGGCGGACGTAGCGGCCCTCGTTCTGCAGCAGCTCGAAGACGGTCGGGAGCGTGCGGACGGGGATCCCGCGGTCGCGGCAGGCGCGGACCACGCGGGCGCGGACGGTGCCCGACGCCGACGGGATGGCCATGGTGACCTCGTCGGGCTCGGCCTCGTCGAGGATCCGCGGCAGCGCGTCGGTCGCGCCGAGCACCTGCACGCCGTCGATCCGCAGCCGGGCCTTGAGCGGGTCGTCGTCCACGAAGCCGACCGGGCGCAGCCCGAGGCCCGGGTTGCGCTGGATCTCGCGCAGGACGAGGCGCCCGCCGTTGCCGGCCCCGACGATGAGGACGCCGCGCGCGTCCTTGCGCGCACGGAAGCCGCGCAGCGTGCGCTCGTGCATCGCGCGGAAGATGAAGCGCACCCCGCCGAGCAGGACGAGCGTGATGAGGAAGAACCCGACGATGACGCCCGCCGGAGCCGTCACGCCGACATCGCCGACGCCCGACGTCTGCGACACGGGCTTGACGAGCGCGATGTAGCCGCCGAGCAGCAGCGTGGCGACGAGGACGCCCTCGCCGATCTTCACGAAGTCGCGCTGGCCCACGTAGCGCCACTGACGCTGGTAGAAGCCGAAGAGGGTGAAGACGACCAGGCTCATCGCGACGAGCGGCCCGACCGTCGCCTCGAGGAGCTCCTGGTAGCGCTCGGGGACCCCGCCTGCGAGATCGCCGAAGCGCAGCCGGTAGGCGAGGAAGTAGGCAAGGGCGACCAGCACCCCGTCGACCACGAGCTGCGGGAGCGAGTGGCGGTGCAACGGGAAGGCCGCGGACTTCAGCCGCCGGCGCATCCGCGGGATTGTAGGAGCAAGCGCGGATCCGCCGGTTTCTCAGCCCCCGGCTGCCGACACGGCGGCGACCACCTCGCCCACCTGCGCCTCGGTGAGCGCCGGCCCCATCGGCAGCGCGAGATGGGTCCGCGCGGCCTCCTCGGTCCCGGGCAGGACCGCGTCGCGCCCGAGGGCGGCGAGCGCCGGCTGGCGGTGCGCGGGCACGGAGTAGTACGTCCGCGCGCCGATGTCCGCCGAGCGCAGCGCGGAGGCCAGCTCCTCGGGACGCTGGTGGCGCACGACGTAGAGGTTCCAGGCCGGGTCGGCGCCGTCGGCCGGGACCGGCAGGCGCACGTGGTCGCCGAGCCCGGCGGCGGCGTACGCGCGCCCCGCGGCGCGGCGCCCCTCGCACCACGCGTGCACGTGCGGCAGCTGCACGCGCAGGGCGGCGGCCTGCAGCTCGTCGAGGCGGCTGTTGTAGCCGACGTCCGTGAAGGTCTCCTTGTCCGGCGACCCGTGGAAGCGCAACGTGCGCACGCGCTCGGCCAGCGCGGCGTCGTCGGTCGCGATCGCGCCGCCGTCGCCCAGGCCGCCGAGGTTCTTCGACGGGTAGAAGGAGAAGGTCGCGATCGTGCCCAGCCCGCCTGTCAGCTCGCCGCGCAGCCGCGAGCCGGTCGCCTGCGCGGCGTCCTCCAGCACGGGGACGCCGAGCGCCTCGACCTCCGCGACGGGCGCGACGTTGCCGAACAGGTGCACGAGGATCACGGCCTTCGTGCGGGGCGTGAGGACAGCCCGCACGGCGTCGGGCGTCGCGACGAACGTCGCCGGGTCGACGTCGCAGAACACGGGGGTCGCGCCGGTCGGCGGGATCGCCTCCGCGCTCGCGTAGAACGTGAACGACGGCACGACGACCTCGTCGCCCGGTCCGACGCCCATCGCCCGCAGCGCGATCGTGATCGCCTCCGTGCCGTTCGCGACGCCCACGACGTGCTCGGTGCCGAGCCAGGCGGCGAACTCGCGCTCGAACGCCTCGACCTCCGGCCCGAGGATGTAGCGGCCGTCGTCGAGCACCCGTTCGAGCGCGGCGGCGAGCTCGCCGCGCAGGGGCGCGCGCGGGGTCTGGGGGTCGAACAAGCGGACGGCCACGGCGCCTCGGCACGGTACCCTGCGCCGTCCCTGTGACCGTCCTCGCCTCACTGACGGATCCGCTCGTCAACTTCGCCGTCAACGTCATCGACGCGCTCGGCCTGCCGGGCGTGTTCGTCCTCATGCTGCTGGAGAGCGCCTGCATCCCGATCCCCAGCGAGGCGACGATGCTGTTCGCCGGCTTCAACGTCAGCCGCGGCGAGTACTCGCTCATCGCGCTCACCGTCGTCGGCACGCTCGGGAACCTCTGCGGATCCTGGATCGCCTACGCGGTCGGGTACTACGGCCGCATCGACATCCTCGAGAAGCACGGTCGCAAGCTGCACATCAAGCCGAGCCATCTCGCCACGGGCGACCGCTGGTTCGAGCGCCACGGCGAGGCGACGGTCTTCTTCGCGCGGATGCTGCCGATCGTGCGGACCTTCGTGTCGCTGCCGGCCGGCGTCGCCCGGATGCCGTTCTGGCGCTTCACGCTCTTCACCGTCCTGGGCTGCCTGCCGTGGGTGTTCGCGCTCGGGTTCATCGGCAAGCAGGTCGGCGACAACTGGGAGGACTGGAAGGACCACCTGCACTACGTCGACTACGCCGTGGCCGTCGCGATCGTGGCGTTCGTCGTCTACCTCGTCGTGAAGCGCCGCAGGGCGCGCGCCGTCGAGCCCGTGGCCTGACGCCGTGCGGACGGCCCGCGCCGTGCTGTTGGGCGCCCTGCACGGACCGGCGGAGCTCGTGCCGGTGTCGTCGTCGGCGCACGTCGCGCTCGTCCCGTGGCTGCTCGGGTGGCAGCGCGAGCTGGACCCCGCGCGCCGCAAGGAGCTCGAGGTGCTGCTGCACGCCGGCACCGGGATCGCGCTGGGCTGGGTGCTGCGGCGCGAGGCGCTGGGCGCGCTGCGGCGGCTCGACGCGCGACGGGTCGTGCTGCATCTCCTGGCGCTCGGCATACCGTCGGCCGTCGGGCTCGCGCTCGAGGACCAGATCGAGGAGCGGCTGGGGACGCCCGAGGCGGCCGCCGCCGGGCTCGCGGCCGGGGCGCTGCTGCTGCTCGCGGCGGACGCCCTGCCCGAGGGGCCGCGGACCGCGGTCGGCGCCGGGCCGGTCGACGGGCTCCTGCTCGGCCTCGCGCAGGCCGCGGCGCTGGCGCCGGGGGTGTCGCGGCGGGGCGCGACGCTGGCGGCCGCGCGGATGCGGGGCTACTCGCGGGGCGAGGCCGGATCGCTGTCGTGGGAGGTCGCGCTGCCCGTGCTCGCGGCGGCCACCGCGCTGAAGGGGCGCCGGGTGCTCGCGAACCCGCCCGCGCGCGAGGTCCGCGGGGCGCTCGCCGCCGGCGCCGTCGCGTCGGGCGCGTCGACGTTGCTCGCCGCGCCGCTGCTGCGCGCGGTGGAGCGCGGGCCGTGGTGGCCGTTCGCGGCGGAGCGGCTGGTGCTGGCGGCGGTCACCGTGGTCCGCTCGCGCCGCATCGCGTGCGAGGATCGGTCGCGATGAGCGACGCCTACGCCGCCGCCGGGGTCGACCTCGGGCAGTCCGACGCCGCCGTCGCGGCGATCGTCGCCCGGCTGGGGCGGATCGAGCTCGGCCGGCCGTCGCGGTCGGTGCTGCGCGGCGGGCACTACGCGAGCGTCCTGCGGATCACCGACGAGCTCGGCGTGGCGCTCACGACCGACGGCGTCGGCTCCAAGCTCGTCGTCGCCGAGCAGGCCGATCGCCTC
This sequence comes from uncultured Solirubrobacterales bacterium, assembly GCA_963757125.1. Classification (GTDB taxonomy): domain Bacteria; phylum Actinomycetota; class Thermoleophilia; order Solirubrobacterales; family Solirubrobacteraceae; genus CAVVSD01. Next base: position 975,902 of record CAVWQP010000004.1, read on the forward strand.
GAGACGGTCGGCATCGACTGCGTGGCGATGAACGTCAACGACCTCATCTGCGTCGGCGCCGAGCCGATCGCGATGCTCGACTACCTGGCCGTCGAGGAGTCCGATCCCGAGCGACTGGGGCGCATCGCCGAGGGGCTGCGCGTCGGGGCGCAGGCGGCGGGCATCGAGATCCCCGGCGGCGAGCTCGCGGTGCTGCCCGAGCTCATCCGCGGCCATCCCTCCCCGCGCGGGTTCGACCTGTGCGGCGCCGCGTTCGGCACCGTGGCGCTCGACGCGATGGTGACCGGCGAGGAGATCGCGGTGGGCGACGCGCTCGTCGGCGTCCCCTCGACGGGCCTGCACTCCAACGGCTACACGCTCGCGCGCCGGGCGCTGCTGTCCGACGGCGGCCTGGGCCTCGACGACCGGCCGCCCGAGCTGGACGGCGCCTCCGTGGCCGACGCCCTGCTGGAGCCGACGGCCATCTACGTGCGCGCGGTCCTCGAGCTGCTCGCCTCCGACGTCCCGGTGCACGGCCTCGCGCACATCACCGGCGGCGGCCTCGACAACCTCAGGCGCCTGCACGACGGCGTCGCCTACCGGCTCGAGGAGGCGCTCCCGATCCTGCCGATCTTCGGGCTCGTCCAGCGACTCGGGAACGTGCCCGACGCGGAGATGTGGCGGGTGTTCAACATGGGCTGCGGGTTCATCGCGGTCGTGCCCGCGGGCTCGGCCGACGAGGCCGCGGCCGTGCTGGGCGCGCACCACGCGGGGGCGCGGCGGATCGGGTCGGTCGTCGCGGCGGGCTAGCTCATCCGCACGAAGCCCGTCGCCCCATCGCCATCGGCGCTGTGGACGCGGCGGGTGACCATGTTCGAGGAGTTGCCCTCGATGGTCTGGATGCGGCCGTCGGGCAGCACGGACTCGACCATGCCGATGTGGCGGCCGTCCCAGACGATGAGGTCGCCCGGGTTCGGCTTCTCGGTCGGCTGCATCGCGCGGCCGGTGCGCTGCGCCCAGTCCCAGGTCGCCGCGACCGCGCCGAAGCCCTGGCCCTGCTCGCCGAGCGGCGCGCCGGCCTGCTTGGCCGCCCAGGACACGAAGTAGTTGCACCACGGGCCGACGCCGCTGCCCGCCGTGGCGGAGCGGTACTCGGCGATGCGGGGCGAGTCGTTGGAGCCCGGCGGCTGCTCGGTCTGGCCGACCTCCGCCTGGGCGATCGCGACCATCTGCGCGCCGACGCCCGTGCCGCCCGCTGCGACCGGCGCGGTCGCCGTCATCGGGCCCGCGGCAGTCGCCTGGCCGAGCACGCCGGCGAAGCTGGCGGCGGATGCCATCGGCGACGTGGCGGCGGTTGCCGCCTTGGAGGAGGTGGTGGTCGCGGCGGGAGCGGCGACCCTCGGCTGGATCATTGCCTGGATCTCCGCCATGCGGGCCAGGGCGACGTCGAGACTCACATCCCGTGTAGTCGGACGCGCTCGCCAGATCTGGAACAGCAGAAGGGCGGCCCCGAAGGGCCGCCCCGTTCACTGCTGATGCTGCGACGGCCTGCTGACTACCGGATGAGCGAGAGGATGCTCTGCGGCGCCTGGTTGGCCTGAGCCAGCATGGAGGTGCCGGCCTGCTGCAGGATCTGGTTCTTCGTGAGCGTCACCATCTCGGCCGCCATGTCCACGTCGCGGACGCGGGACTCGGCTGCCGTGAGGTTCTCCTGGTAGACCTGCGTGCTCGCCATCGAGTGCTCGAGGCGGTTCTGGACCGCACCGAACGTCGCGCGAGCCGAGGACACCGAAGAGATCGCCGCGTCGATCGCGCTGATCGCCGTGGAGTTCGACAGGCTCGTGAAGTCACCCAGGGTGCTGCCCAGCGAGATCGTGCTGACCGCGATGGTCTCGCCGTCGTTCACGCCGACCTGGAAGGTCACCGCGCCCGACGTCGCAAGCAGCGTGATGCCGTTGAACTTCGCGGAGCCTCCGATGCGCTCGATCTCAGACGCGAGCTGGTTGACCTCGGTCTGGATCGCGGCCTGATCGTCAGTGCTGAGCGTGCCGTTCTTGTACTGCACGGCCAGCTCACGGACACGCTGCAGCATGCTGTGGACCTCATCGAGGTTGCCTTCAGCCGTCTGCACCATCGAGACGCCGTCCTGGATGTTGCGGTTCGCCTGGGCGAGACCATTGATCTGCGAGCGCATGCGCTCGGAGATGGCCAGACCAGCCGCGTCGTCGGCCGCACGGTTGATGCGGTAGCCCGACGACAGACGCTCCATCGACTTGGCGATCTTGTCCGACGTGGCGTTCAGGTTGCGATGCGCGCCGAGAGCCTCGACGTTGTTCTGGATACGAAGGGACATTCGTCTTCTCCTTGAATGACGTGTGGGTTGGTCCCCGGCTCCATCCGTGGAGCCGTACTGCGCTTACAAACGTGGTATTCGGATCGCCCCCGGGGCGGTTGAGCCGGCTGGACGTCTGTCCGAGAACGACGACGGGCGGCCCACTTGGGACCGCCCGACGCCTAGGGGGTTGCTGCTGTTGCGCTGCGGGGCTGCTAGCGGATCAGCGAGAGGATGCTCTGCGGGGCCTGGTTGGCCTGAGCGAGCATCGACGTGCCGGCCTGCTGCAGGATCTGGTTCTTGGTGAGCGTGACCATCTCGGCAGCCATGTCCACGTCGCGGACGCGGCTCTCGGCGGCGGTCAGGTTCTCCTGGTAGACCTGCGTGCTCGCCATCGCGTGCTCGAGGCGGTTCTGGACCGCACCGAACGTCGCGCGGGCCGAGGAGACGGACGAGATCGCCGTGTCGATCGCGCTGAGCGCGGCCGAGTCCGACAGATCGGTGAACGAGCCGACGGTGCTGCCCAGGGAGATCGTGCTGACGGTGATCGAGTCGCCGTCGTTCGTCCCGACCTGGAAGGTCACCGAGCCGGTGCTGGAGAGGAGGCTGATGCCGTTGAACTTGGCAGAGCCGCCGATGCGCTCGATCTCGGACGCGAGCTGGTTGACCTCGGTCTGGATCGCGGCCTGGTCGTCGCTGCTGAGCGTGCCGTTCTTGTACTGCACGGCGAGCTCACGGACGCGCTGGAGCATGGAGTGGACCTCGTCGAGGTTCCCTTCCGCCGTCTGCACCATCGAGACGCCGTCCTGGATGTTGCGGTTCGCCTGGGCGAGACCGTTGATCTGCGAACGCATGCGCTCGGAGATCGAGAGGCCGGCGGCGTCGTCGGCCGCGCGGTTGATGCGGTAGCCGCTGGAGAGACGCTCCATCGACTTGGCGATCTTGTCGGAGGTCGCGTTCAGGCTGCGGTGAGCCGTGAGAGCCTCGACGTTGTTCTGGATGCGAAGGGACATTCGTCTTCTCCTTGAATGACGATTGTGTGTAGGAGTCCCCGGCCCCATCCTTGGGACCGTCACTGCTGCGCTGCATCCTGTGATTCGGCTCCGCCCGCCGGAAGGTTGAGCGGACTGGACGCCTGGTCTACCGAGCGGCCCCGGCGACGTCGCCGCCGTGCTTGCGCTCGAAGGCGACGCGGTCGCGGGCGACCTGCTCCGCGATCCACGCGCGCAGCGTCCCGTCATCGCTGGCGACGGTCTCCGACAGCCCGTGGCGGATGCGCGACGCCGGCACGTGCTCCGGCGGGCGGCCCGCCTGGCGCAGGCGCTCGAGCAGGTCGGTGTCCTGGTACCAGACGACGAGCTCGGGATCGAAGAACTCGCCGGGCGCGACCGCGAAGCGCTCGAGCGTGTCCCGGGAGATCGCGAAGCACCACGCGGCGAAGTCCAGCCGCACGGCGCCGTCGATGGTCTGCGGGAACACCGCGGCCGCGGGCGCCGACGGTCGCGTGAGCGCGTCGCGCAGCGGCGGCCACCAGCCGTCGAGCGTCTCGACGTCGTCGTTCAGGATCACGCAGAAGGCGCCGCGCGCGGCGCGCAGCCCGCTGTTGACCGGCGCCGTGAAGCCCTGCGGCGGCGCGCCGTTGTCGACCACGACGATCTCGTGCGCGACCTCCGTCGTGTTGTGCAGCGCAGCGACGCACCGACGCAGGCGCTCGGACGTCGCGTCGAGCGTGGGGATGACGATCGACAGCTCGACCTCCTCCCCCGGCGCGCGGCGCAGGCCGCCCGCGCGCCTCCCGGGCGGTCGCGCGACGCTCGTCGGGACCGCCTCGACCCGGCCACGGCGCGCGAGGCCGGCCACGGCCGCCGCGACCTCCAGGCCCGCGGGTGCGCGCGGGCCGCCGGCGTCGGCGGCGAGGTCCGCCGTGCGGGCCGCCAGGACGTGCGCCGCGACCGGCGGCTCGGGCGCGCCGGGATCGGCCACCGCGGTGGCGCCGGCGACGCCCGGGTCGTCCAGCGCGCGCACGAGCGGGCCGAGCGCGCCGGGCGCCAGCTCGGGAGCGCCGCGCAGGAGGACCGCGACCGGCGAGGTGATCCGCTCCAGCGCCGCGGTCACCGCGGCCGCGAAGCCCGAGCGGTGCGCCAGGCGCACGATCTCGACGTCGCCCTCCACGCGCGCGAGCAGCGACTCCAGCCCGACGGAGGCGTCATCGACGATGACGACCTCGTGGTCGGGGTCCGGTGCGAGCTCGGCGAGCGCGGACAGGCACCGCAGCGCCTGCTCCGGCGCGCCGTCGAGGACCACGACGAGCGTCGCGTCAGCCACTGCGATCACCTTCCAGGTCGAGCTGCATCGGGACGTGCGGGCCGAGGAGCGGGTCGACGTAGCGCTCGCCCGCCGCCACGAAGCCCGCGCGGCCGTAGAAGACGAGCGCGCCGACGCGCGCGTTGCACCACACGAGGCGCGCGCCGCGCTCGCGCGCGTGACGGACGGCCGCGGCGAGGACGAGGGCGCCCACGCCCCTCCCCCGCAGCTCGTCGGCGGTCGCCATCCCGCGCAGGCGCCAGGCGCCGGGACGGTCGGGCGCCCACGGGCAGTCCTGCGGGGAGATCGTCGCGATCCCGACGATCGTGCCGTCCGCGTCGCGCGCGCCGAGGTGCGCGGCGCGCGGGTCGTCGTCCCCGCCGAGGACCACGGCGTCGCCCTCCTGGTGCGGGCGCAGGACCCGCTTGCGCAGCGGCCAGGTGTCGGGCGCGGCGATCGGCCCGACGTCGATCGAGGACGCGGCGGAGCTCACGCGGGCCCGGCGTCGTCGGCCTGCCGTGCCGCCTCGCGCTCGGCCTGGCGGCGCTCCTCCGCGCGCCTGCGCATGACCTCGAGCTCTGCCTTGGCCAGGTGCGACCACACCGCCACGGCCGCCATCCACGCCACGACGTAGCAGAGGACGCCCGCGCCGAGGCCGCGCAGGAGCGAGTCGAACCACGGGACGCCCGCGCCGCGCGACAGGAGCGTCACGGCCACGAACCCGATGAGGCCCGCCCACGACTTGGCGAGCCCGATCTGCGACTTCGCGCGCGGGTGGTTGGCGAGCCGGGGGACGGTGTCGGGCTCCTCGGCCGCCCCGGGGGTGGGTGGGGACTTCTTCCCCTTCTCCTTCTTCTCCTTGGCCACCGCGGTCAGCCCGTGAGGGCGCGGGCCAGCGCGGCGGCGTCCGCCGGGTGGACCGCGAGATCGGGGCGCCCGGCCGCCGCCGTGCTGGCCACGAAGGTGATCGGGCACGCGGCGTCGATCGACGCCTGGAGGACCGCCCCGAGGTGCAGCGGGTCGCTGGGATCGCCGAGCGCGAGGCGGTGGGGACGCAGGATCTGCATGAGCGCGGATGCCGACGGGCCGCCCCCCGGCCCGAGGGCGAGGTGCAGCTCGTGCGGGCCCAGCGCGCCCAGGTCGTTCGCGAGGTGGCCGGCGTCGTCGGGCGTCACAGGGGCGGTGTCGACGAGCACGAGGGCGTCGTGGCCGAGCAGGCGCACGTGCGTCGCTGCATCGGCGCCGTCCATCGCGGTGTGCACGGGCACGCCGAGCGGCGCCAGCGCCGCGGCCAGCGCCCGTCCGCCGTCGGGCGTCCGCAGCGCGACGCAGGCGACGTCCAGCGTCGTGCGCGTGGCGTACGCGCCCGCGATGCCGGCGACGAGGCGCGGCGCGCCCGACCCTGCCGCGCCCGCGAGCACGACCGTGCGGGGGCCGGGGCCCGAGAGCGTCGCGACGGGGATGCGCGCCGCGAGCTGGGACGCCACGGCGCCCGGCAGCGTCGAGACCGGCTCGAGCGGGAGGCGGTGCAGCAGCGCGTCGTCGACGACGGTCGCGGCGAGCGTCGGCTCGAGCCCGCGGCTCGTGAGGGTCGTGATGAGGTGCCGCGCGGCCTGCGGGCGGGCGACCGACGCGACCACCGCAGCCGGGGCGGGCGTGGGCGGAGGCGGCGACGGGGGCGCCGGGGTCGGCGTGGGCGGCTCCCACGCAGGCGCGGCCGCCACGGGCTCCGGCTCCGGCTCGGGCTCGGGTTCGGGCTCCGGCTCGGGCTCGACGGCGACCGGCTCCGGCTCGGGGACCGGGATGGCGTCGACCTGCGGGCTGGTGACGATCGGCTCGGCGGGTGGGGGCGGCGGCGGCGGACGGTGCGCCGCCAGCGCGTCGCGCATGAGCTCCTCCGCGTTGGGGAACGCGTCCCCGGCCAGCGCGGCCGGCACGCCCTCGGGCAGGCCGTTCTCGGCGGGCGACGGCGCCGGGTCGGGCACGCCCGCGGCGCTGAGGTACGCGGCGAACGGCGAGTTGGGCGCCGGCTCGGCGGGCGGCGGCGGCGTCACCGCGACCGTAGGCGGCGCGGGGGCCGGCGCGGCGGCCGCCTCGGGCGCCGGAGCGGACACCGTCACCGGCTCCTCCGCCGGCAGGCTCGTGAACCGGGGCGAGGGGGTCACGATCGCGTCCTCCTCCGGATCGCCCGCGAACCACTCGACCCCCAGCGAGGACTGGCCCCGACGGGCCTCGATCTCGACCGTGCGCTTCTGGAAGAACCCCGCGACGCCGCCCGTCAGCCCCTCGCGCTGCCGCACGACGACGGCATCGTCGCCGAGCTCGGCGCGGATGCGGGGCAGCAGCTCCTCCAGGGAGCCGCCACGGTACGTACGGGTCTCGCTCATGCGGGTCGGCCTCAGTGCGCTCGAAGGCTTGCGACGAAGGCTACGACCAAACCGCCCCTTTTCCTGCCGGTTCCCTTCGGTCGCGCGTCCAGAGCGCCGCACCGCGCTGCCGGCGCAGCCGGCACGATCACCCGGCCTGCCGTAGCCGTCCCCTCAGACGGCGACCCGGTCGCGGAGCCCCCTCAGGCACCACGACGAGCGCACGGCAAGCCGGGTCATCGCGCGGGCGACGACCGGCACCTCGGACCGGTCGGCTACGCGGCGACCGGCACTCCGGCGCCCTCGACGACGCCCGTGGTCTCCACGCCGACGCCCGGCGGGATCTCGTTGTACGCGCAGACCGCGACCTGCGGCAGCGCCTGCTCGCAGAGGCGGCGCAGGTGACGCCGCACGCGCGAGGAGCACAGCAGCACCGGCCGGCGCCCGCGGGCGAGCACCTGCTCGGACTGCTCGGACAGGCCGGAGACGAGGTTCTGGGCGCGCTGCGGGTCCATCGCGAGGTACTCGCCGTCGGCCGTCGCGGCGATCGCGTCGGAGACCTCCTGCTCGAGCGCGGGGTCCAGGACGATGACCCGCAGGCGCGACTCCTCGTCGAGGTGCGGGGCGACGATCGCCCGGGCGAGCGCCTGGCGGGCGTACTCGGCGAGCAGCGCCGGGTCGCGGGTGACGCGGGCGCGGTCGCCGACGGCCTCCACGATCGCGCCGAGGTCGCGGATCGACACGCCCTCGCGCAGGAGCGCCTGCAGGACGCGCTGGACCTCGCCGACGGAGAGCAGGTCGGGCACGACCTCCTCGACCACCGCGGCGTTGATCTCCTTGAGACCGTCGAGCAGCGCGCGCACGTCCTGGCGGGTGAGCAGGTCGGCGACGTGGTGGCGGATGGTCTCCGTGAGGTGCGTGACGATGACCGACTCGGCGTCGACGACGGTGTAGCCGAGCGCCTCGGCCTCGGCGCGCGCCGCGTCGGCGATCCACACCGCGGGCAGCCCGAAGGCCGGCTCGGTCGTGGGGATGCCGGACAGCTGGCCGACGGCGTCGCCCGGGTCCAGCGCGAGCTGGTGCCCGGCGAGGACCTTGCCGCGGGCGACGACCGTGCCGCGGACCTTCAGGACGTACTCGTGCGACGCGAGGCCGACCTCGTCGTGGATGCGCACCGACGGGATCACGGTGCCGAGCTCGCCGGCGATCTGGCGGCGGACGGCGCTGACGCGGCTGAGCAGCGAGCCGCCGGCCGACGCGTCGACCAGGTTGACCAGGCCGAAGCCGATCGCGAGCTCGAGCGGGTCGATCTGCAGGGCCTCGCGGGCCTGGTCGCCGGAGTTGACGGGCGCGGGCAGCGCGGCCTGCTGCTCGTCGGCGATCGCCTGGTCGGCGGCCTCCTGCTCGTCGGTCTTCAGCATCCGCCCGACCAGGATGAACAGGGCGCCGACGACGAGGAAGGGCAGCTTCGGGAGGCCGGGGACGAGCGCGAACGCGCAGATGACGACGCCGGCGACCATCGGGGCCTTGCGCTGCTTCATGAGCTGGCCGGCGACGTCGGTGCCGAGGTCGGACTCCGAGGCGCTGCGCGTGACGATGATGCCGGCGGCGACCGAGATGAGCAGCGCGGGGATCTGCGCCGTCAGGCCGTCGCCGATCGTCAGGAGCGAGAAGTGCTGGGCGGCCTCGCCGATCGGCATCCCCTGCTGCATGACGCCGATGAGGATGCCGCCGATGAGGTTGATCGCCGTGATGATCATGGCGGCCATGACGTCGCCCTTGACGAACTTCGAGGCACCGTCCATCGCGCCGTAGAAGTCGGCCTCGCGGGCGATGTCGTCGCGGCGCTGCCGCGCCTCGTCCTCGGTGATCTGTCCGGCGTTGAGGTCGGCGTCGATCGCCATCTGCTTGCCCGGCATGGCGTCGAGGGTGAAGCGGGCTCCGACCTCGGCGACGCGGCCGGCGCCGTTCGTGACGACGACGAAGTTGATGACGATGAGGATGAGGAAGACGACGAGGCCGACGACCACGTTGCCGCCGACGACGAACTCGCCGAACGCCTTCACGACGTGGCCGGCGTCGCCGTGGAGCAGGATGAGCCGCGTGACGCTGACGTTGATCGCCAGGCGGAACATCGTCGTGAGCAGGAGGAGCGCCGGGAAGGCCGAGAAGTCCAGCGCGCGCGGCAGGTAGAGCGTCGTGATGACGATGGCCAGCGCGACCGAGATGTTCAGCGTGATGAACAGGTCGAGCAGGAACGGCGGCAGCGGCACCACCAGCATCACGACGACCAGGACGACGAGGCCGGCCGCGATGAGATCGGTGTACTTCATGACCTTCTTCAGGGCGCCGGTCATGCGGCCACCTTCCTGTTCGCGGTGCGGTAGACGAACGCCAGGACCTGCGCCACGGCGTGGAAGAACTCCTCGGGGATGGCCTGGTCGACCTCCACGGAGGCGTACAGGCCACGGGCGAGCGGCGGGTTGGGGAGGATCGGGACCCCGTGCTCGCGAGCGATCTCGCGGATCTTCAGGGCCGTGAGGTCCTGGCCCTTGGCCACGACCGTCGGCGCGAGCATCCCGTCGCCGTACTTCAGCGCGACGGAGAAGTGCGTCGGGTTGGTGACGATGACGTCCGCCCCGGGGACCGCGTCCATCATGCGCGCCCGCGACATCTGCATCGCGCGGCGGCGCTGGGCGGAGCGGACCTCGGCGGGCAGCGACTGCCCCTTGCCCTCTTCGCGGATCTCCTGCTTGTCCATGCGTAGTGACTTGTTCAGCTTGTACTTCTGCCAGAAGTAGTCGGCCACGCCGATCAGGAGATAAGCGAACGCGGCGCGTTTGGCGATGCCGAGGACCGTGCTCGCCAGCTGGGCGCCGAGCTCCTGCGGGCCGATGCCCACGAGCGCGCCCATCTCGGGGATCGCCGGGATCAGACCGGCGGCCACGATGACGCCGACGATGAGGACCTTCGTCACGGACTTCGCGCCCTCCACGAGGGCGTTGGGGCCGAAGATCTGCTTGAAGCCGGAGACCGGGTTGAGCTTCTTGAACTCGGGCTTCACCGCGTCCGGCGTGATGCGGAAGCGGACCTGCGCGACGTTGGCGACGACGCCGGCGACGCAGCAGGCGAAGGCGATCGGCGCGACCGAGAGACCGATCTCCTTGGCCACGCTCAGGATGACGGCGCCGATCGTGGCCCGCTGCACGACGTCGGGCGCGTCGGCGCCGAGCAGGAGCATGTCGTGCATGGCGTCCTGGCAGTGGGCGACGATGCTCGGCCCCGTCGCCGCGAGCGTGAAGAGCCCGGCGAGCAGCACGACCGCGCCGTTGAGGTCGGCGGACTTCGCGACCTGGCCCTTCTTGCGGGCCTCCTCGACCTTCTTGGGTGTTGCCTTCTCGGTCTTGTCGGAGCCGGACATGGAGCTACGCGACCTTGAGCGTCTGGAGGGCCTGCAGGACCGACTGCTGCAGCTCGCCCGCGAGCCACGCGCCGACGAACGGCATCGTCACGCCGATGAGCAGCAGCCCGACGGTCACCTTGGCCGGGAAGCCGACGGCGAAGACGTTGAGCTGCGGCACGACGCGGGAGACGACGCCGAACGCGGCGTCGGTGAGGATCAGCGCGAGGATGATCGGCCCGGCGACCTGGATGGCGCTGAGGAAGATCGAGGCGAACGCGTGCGAGGCGCCGGCGACCAGCGTGCCGATGGCGGGCGTCTGGTCGATGCCGATGACCTCGTAGGTGCGCGCGAGGCCCTGGATGACCCAGGTGTCGCCCCCGATCGCAATGAAGATCATGAGCCCGATGAGGCTGTACATGCGGGCGAGGACGGCGTTCTGGTTGCCGGTGATCGGGTCGATGAGCCCACCGAACGAGAAGCCGATGAGCGTGTCGAGGAAGGAGCCGGCGACCTCGAGCGCCGCGAAGAGCGCCGCGAGCGTGTAGGCGTAGGCGGCGCCGACGAGGATCTCCTTGCCCATGAGGCCGGCGAGGCCCCACGCGTCGGTCGGGAGCTCGGCGCCCTGCACGACCACCGGGGTCAGGCCGAAGGCGAGGGCGACGGCGACGATGCCGCGCACGCGCACCGGGATCGACTTGCTCGAGAACAGCGGCGCGAAGGCGAACAGCGGCGAGATCCGGGCCAGCACGGCGAAGAAGCCCACGACCTGCTGCTCGCCGAACTGGGCGATGAGCTGCTGGAGCGTCACCTGCGTCAGCCGATGAGGGTCGGGATCGACATCCACAGATCCCGGGTGTAGCTCAGGAGCTGGTCGAGCATCCACGGCCCGCCGACGACCATGACGACGACCGTCGCGAGGATCTTCGGGATGAAGGAGAGCGTCTGCTCCTGGATCTGCGTGACGGCCTGGAAGACGCTGACGATCAGGCCGACGGAGAGGCCGACGAGCAGCAGCGGCAGCGCGACCTTGAGCGCGAGCTCCATCGCCGAGACGGCGAGGCTGATGACGACATCGGTGTCCATCTCAGTGGAAGCTCCGGACGAGCGAGGACAGGACGAGGTTCCAGCCGTCGACCAGGACGAACAGGAGGATCTTGAACGGGAGCGAGATGAAGACCGGTGGCAGCATCATCATCCCGAGCGACATGAGCGTGGAGCTCACGACGAGGTCGATCACGAGGAACGGCAGGAAGATCAGGAACCCGATCTGGAACGCCGTCTTGAGCTCGGAGATGATGAAGGCCGGGATCAGGACGTAGGTCGGGACGTCCGCGCGGGTCTTCGGCCGCTCGATCTTCGCGAGCTTCACGAACAGCGCGAGGTCGCGATCGTTCGTCTGCTTGAACATGAACTCGCGGACCGGCTTCTCCGCGCGCTTGATGGCCTGCTCCTGGCTGATCTGCTTCGCCTTGAGCGGCTGGATGGCGTCGTGGTTGACCGCCTTGATCGTCGGCATCATCACGAAGATCGTCAGGAACAGCGCGATGCCGACGAGCACCTGGTTCGGCGGCGCGGTCGGCGTGCCGAGGCCCGTGCGGATGAAGCCCAGGACGATGAGGATCCGGGTGAAGCCCGTGATCGTGAAGAGCGCGGCCGGCACCAGCGTGATGCCGCCGAGCAGGAGGAGGATCTGGACGGCGTTCTGGCCGTCGACCTGCGTGGCCTGGGCGATCACGCCCGCACCGTGGCCTGGCGGATGCGCTCCAGCGCCTCGCCGATGGTCATCTTGCGCAGGCCGGTCTTCGCCGAGCCGGCGGGCTCGTTCGGGTCGCTCGGGTCGACGTCGTCGTCGTCCTCGGCGCCCTCCTCGGGGATGAGGCCGGCGGCGCGCGCCTCCTCCTCGGTGTAGGTCCGGATCGGCGTGACGGCGTGGTCGGCGACGCCGACGAGGACGAGCTCGTTGCCGGCGCGCACCAGGTGCAGCGACCGGTTCGGGCCGAGCGGCACGGTGGCCGTGGTCTCCAGGCCGGCGCCGACGACGCGGTCCTCGCGGGAGGACTTGACCTGCTTGAGGATCCAGTAGAGGCCGTAGATCACGGCCACGACGACCGCGAGGCCGACGAAGGTGCGCACCATGTTGCCGCCACCGCCGCCCGTCGCGGCGGTCGCGCCGTCGGCGTTCGTGGAGGGCAGGTTCAGCTTCGTGTCCTCGCCGTAGTCCGACGAAGTGGTGGAGGTCGCCGCGAGTGCCGCCGAGGGAGCGGCGAGCAGGCAGGCGGTGACGGCCGTGAGGACGGCCGCGTGGATGCGGGAGAAGCTCATGTGAGGGGAGGTGACTCGGCGAGGGAGGCGAGTCCACCCGGTAGTCGGACGCCTCCCGGCGGACTTGAGGCCACCTCCGGCGACGGTCGCTCATGGCGCGTTGGCCTCCGGTCGATCAGGATGGTGTGACGGTGGCGGAGGGGTCTCTCACGCTGGTGGCGCGCCAGCCCATCCTGGAGGTGTCCGGACGGGTGCACGCGCACGAGCTGCTGTTCCGTGGTGAGGGCGACGCCCTCACCGGCGGCGGCGAGCGCGCGACGGCGTCCGTCCTCGTCTCGACGTTCCTGGACGCGCGCCTCGACGAGGTGACCGCGGGCAAACCGGTCTGGATCAACGTGAGCCGCGAGTTCCTGCTCAGGGTGGATCCGCTGCCCTTCCCGCCGGCGCGCGTCGTGCTCGAGCTGCTCGAGGACCAGTTCGTCGACGCGCTGCTGCTCGACCGCCTCGCGACGCTGCGCCTGGAGGGCTACGAGATCGCGCTGGACGACTTCGCGTGGACCCCGAGCGCCGCGCCGCTGCTCGACCTCGTCACGCACGTGAAGCTCGACGTGCGGGCCCTCGGCATCGACGGCTTCGCCGAGCACGTGCGCATGCTGTCCGGGCGCGACCTCGTGATCCTGGCCGAGAAGGTCGAGACCGAGACCGAGGCCGTGGCGGTCGTCTCGCTCGGCGCGCAGCTGCTGCAGGGCTTCCACTTCGCCCGCCCCGAGGCGGTGCCCGGCCGGACGCTCTCGGGCCCGCGCGCCGCCGCGGTGCGCAGCGCGGTGACCCTCTGCGCGAGCGCGGACTTCGACGAGGTCGAGCGGGCGCTGCGCAGCGACCCCGCCCTCAGCATGCGCGTGCTGCGCTTCCTGAACTCCGCGGCGGGCCCGACCTCCCACGAGATCAGCTCGATCCGCCAGGCGCTCGTGCTCGTCGGCCCGCGCACCGTGGCGCAGTGGGCGGCGACGCTGCTGCTGTCCGATCTCGCCGAGCACCGGCGCGCCGCGCTCGCCGCGGCGCTGCTGAAGGCGTCGCTCTGCGAGCAGCTCGCCGCGCCGGCGCGCGAGGAGGGCTTCGTCGTCGGGATGCTCTCCGCCCTCGAGGGGCTGCTCGGCGTCCCCGCCGAGGAGGTCCTCGGCGACCTGCCGATCGCCGTGGGCGTCCGCGACGCGGTCCTGCACAGCAGCGGCCCCCTGGGCGCGGTGCTGTCGACGGCGACGCGGATCGCCGAGGGCGCGGGCGCGCAGACGCCGGCCGAGGCCGCCGCCCTGCGCAACGCCCTCGTCTGGGCGGACAGCGCGCTGCCGCCGCGCGAGCCGGTCTAGGTCAGGCCGGCCGCGCGGGGCGGATGATCTCGGTGACCCGCAGGCCGAACTCCTCGTCGACCACGATGACCTCGCCGCGGGCGATCGGGCGCCCGTTGACGAGCAGGTCGACGGGCTGATCGGCGGCGCGGTCGAGCGTGACGATCGACCCGGGGGCGAGCGCGAGCGCGCCGCCCAGGGTCATGTTCGTCCGGCCGATCTCCACGGCGACCTCGACCGAGACCGACTCGAGGCGCTCGAGGTCGCCCGCGCCGGGCACCGGCCCCTCGGGGTTCTCCTGCAGGCTCGGGAGCTCGATCTCGTCGCTCATGGGTTGCACGGTATCCGTCGCCTACTGGACCGCGACGTCCGTGAAGAGCACCTCGTGCACCTTCACGTCGGTCGTCTTCTTGATCCGCTTGGCGATCTTCTCCTCGATCTCGTTGCGGCGCTTGGCGCCGGTGAGGTCGGAGGCCGTCGCGTCCGTGAGGACGTCGGTGACGATCGAGCGGACGAGCGGCTCCTGGACGAGGACGCCGTAGCCCTCGGGCGTGTCGGTGGCCCCGTGCTCGCCGCCGGCGGCCGGCGCGGCCGTGAACCCCTCGTCGAAGACGAGGGCGACGCTCAGCTTGCCGAAGCGGCCGTCCGAGAGGTTGACGAGGAAGTCCTTGGGCAGGACGTAGACCTCGCCGTGGACCTTCGGCACGGGCTCCTTCGTCTTGGGCTTGGCGAGCACGAACTTGTACGCGCCGCCTCCCACCAGGAGAAGCACTGGCAGGAGGATCTTCAACTTGGACATCATGGTGTCGTGGACTCCGTTCCGGTGACCTCCTGCCTCCTTGGCAGGAGCAGTTCGACGCGCCGGTTCTCGGCACGCCCCTCGGGCGTCGCGTTCGTCGCGACGGGATCGAGACTCGATCGCCCGGATGCCTCCATCCGGGCGGCGGCGACGTGGTTGCGCTGGAGCGCACGCACGACCGCCGAAGCGCGTGAGGCGGACAGCTCCCAGTTCGTGGGGAACGGGCTGCCGCCGGTGGGGACCGTGTCCGTGTGACCGACCACGCGGACGTAGTGGTTGTCGGAGCGCAGCAGGCCGGCGACCTTGGCCATGATCGGCCGTGACGCCGGCTTCAGCGCTGCTGCGCCCGAGTCGAAGAAGGGGCCGTCCGTGTTCAGGCGGATGCTCAGCCCGTCGGGCGTGATGCTCGTGCTGATCGTCTTGTCGAGCCCGTTGGCGCTCGCGTACGCGTCGACCTGCTGCTTGAGCCGCTGGAGCTCCTGCTGCTCCTCCTTGGCCGCCTTCGCGCGCTCGGCGGGGGTGCCGCCCTGGGCCTCCTTCATGGCCTCCGCGAGCGAGGTGTTCGCCGGCTTGGACTGCAGCGTCTCGGTGTCCGTCTCGCCGCCGGTCTCCTTGATGGCCTGACCGCCGGTGATCACCGGGCTCGACAGAGCCTTGCTGACCGACTCGGCGACCACCAGGGTCTTCGAGACGTTCGCCGACGACATCGCCCAGAGGACGATGAACACCGCCACGAGCAGGACCATCATGTCCGCGAACGTCACAAGCCAACGCTCGTCGGGATGCTCCTCGTGATGCTGCTTCTTGTGGCGGGCCATCGTCGTCCGGCTAGGCGGCCTGTGCCTCTGGCACGGCCTGGAGGGTCGGGGCGCCCTGCTCGGCGGCGGCCTCGCGATCCGCGGGCGGCAGGAAGCCGAGCAGGCGCTCGCTCACCACGCGGGGGTTCTCGCCCGCCTGGATGGCCAGGATGCCCTCGATCACGAGCGTCCGGTTGAGGACCTCGGTCTGCGTGAGGGCGGCCAGGCGCCCGGCGGTGGGGAGGAAGACGACGTTCGCGGAGCCCACGCCGTAGAGCGTCGCCATGAAGGCGCCGGCGATGGCGGGGCCGAGCAGCTCCGGCGTCTGCAGGAGCTGCATCACGTGCAGGAGGCCCATGACGGTGCCGAGCACGCCGATCGTCGGGGCGTAGCCGCCGGCGTCCTTGAAGAGCTTCTGGCCGATGCGGTGGCGCGCCTCCATCGACTCGATCTCGACCTCGAGGACCTCGCGGACGAGGTCGGGATCGGTCCCGTCGACGGTGAGCTGCAGGCCCTTCTTCGTGAACGCGTCGTCGACCTCCGCGATGGCGGGCTCCAGCGCGAGCAGGCCCTCCTTGCGGGCCTTCTCCGCGAAGCCGACGAGCTCGCGCACGGTCTGCGCGTGATCCGGGAACTCCGGCGTCATCGCCTTCTTGTAGAGCGTCGGCATGAGCTTCATGACGTCCATGCCGGAGGTGGCGATGCTCACGCCGGCGATGCCGCCGAAGATGACGAGGATCGCGGGGATGTTCAGGAGGCCACCCAGGGGCGTGCCCTCGATGGTGGCGCCGGCGAGGATGCCGACGATGCAGACGACGATGCCGATGGGAGTGGAGGCCTTCATACAGCCTCTGTATTCGGCCGCCGCCCGAGGCGCTGAAGGCTAGGTCAGCGCTTTGTCCACCGCGCCGAGCACACGCTCCGCCTTGAACGGCTTCACGATGAAGTCCTTCGCCCCGATCTTGATCGATTCGAGCACCTTGGACTCCTGCCCGAGGGCCGAGCACATGATCACGCGAGCGCTCGGATCGAGGCCGATGATCTCCTGCAGCGCGGCAAGGCCGTCCTTCTCGGGCATGGTGATGTCGAGCGTCGTCACCTCCGGGCGCAGCTCGCGGAAGCGCTCGACGGCCTCGATGCCGTTGCACGCCTCGCCGATGACCTCGTGGCCGCCCTTCGTGAGCGCGTCCGTGACCATCTTCCGCATGAACGCGGCGTCGTCGACGACGAGCACCCGTGCCATCAGGCTGCCTCCTCCGAGTCGGTGATGTCCGCGCCGTGCCCGACGGACTCCAGCCGCACGGCGAGCTCGCCCTCGTCGGTGACGACGAGCCGGCCGGTCGCGAAGTGCAGCCCGTCCACGTACAGGTCGATGGCGTCGTCCGCCTCGCGGTCGAGCTCGACGACCGCGCCGCGGGGCAGCGCGACCGCGCGCTGGGAGGACATGCGCGCCCGGCCGAGCTCGGCCCAGACGCGGACGTCCACGTCGAGCATGGCCTCGCGCAGCGGCTCCTGGAGGTCGTCGGTCGGCTCGACCTCCAGCGCGTCCTGCAGGAGGGCGAGGAAGGCGGGCGGCACGAGGTGCACGAAGCGGCAGTCCAGGCCGAAGAGCGAGAAGTCGGCCGACGTGGCCTGACCCTCCTCCGGGACCGCGTCGTCCAGCGCCTGCTGGGTGTCGACCACGGTCGTCTCCGGCGCGGCGATCTCGACGCTCTGGCGCAGCACGGACCCGGTGGCCGTCGAGGCCGAGGACATGACCTGGTTCATCGCCTCGCCGATGGCCGACAGCTCCATCTCGGTGAGGTCGGCGTCGTCGCTGTCCTCCGGCGCGGTCTGGCCGGCCATCGCCGCCGCGAGACGGCGGGCCGCCGCGACGGGCATGAGCAGCAGGTTGCCGCCCTCGATGCCGTCGACGTAGCTGATCGAGGCCACGACGGCAGGGACGGCGATCTCGTCGGTCGCGCGCGCGGCTGCGCTGTTCACGCGCGTGCCGCGCTGCAGGACCTCGCCGGGCGCGAGCGCGCCGAGCGCGTCGCGGACGGCGTCCGAGGTCGTGCTGGCGAGCGTGAGGAGCGCCTGCTCGGTGTTCACGACGCGCCCGTGGAGTCGACGATCTGGACCGCGCGCGCCCGCCCGTGGCGGCCGGGGCGGACGAGGTGCAGCAGGACGTCGTCGGCGTGCAGGCCCATCGGCGCGTCGGCCGGGATGCCGAGGCCGACCACGTCGCCAGGCTTGAGCGCGAGGACCTCGCGGACCGGCATGCGGAGCTCGCCCACCTCCGCGCGGACGGTGATGTCGACCTCGCCGAGGCCGTCGCGCACGGCGGCGGAGTCGTCGGGGTCGGTCGCTCGGTCCTCGTCGGCGCGCTTCGAGTAGGCGGCGGACACGGGCTGCACCGACGCGTGCGGGAGCAGCAGGAACATCTGCGCGGTCGTGTCGCGCATGCGCGCCTCCATCTGGAGGACGAGCGTCGGCTCGCTGGCGCCGACCGTCTGCGCGGTCTCGGAGTGCACGTCGAGCGACGTGCGCGCGATCGTCACCTCGGCGAGCTGCTCCCACATCGCCGACAGCGACTCGACGAACACGTCGAAGACGCGGCGGACGAGCTTGAGGTCGATGTCGGTGAGCTCGCGGCGCACGGGCTCGGCCTCCGACGGCGAGCCGAGGAGGCGCTCGATGCTGCAGAGCAGCAGGGGCACGTCGATCGTCATGAGCAGCTTCGTCCCGATGGGGGCGGTCTCGAGCGTGGCCGACATCGCGGTACGCGCCGCGAGGGCGTGCGCGTCGCTCCAGGTGAGCTGGACGACGTCGACGATGTCGATGTCCATCTCGATGCGGTGCTCGGCGGCCAGCTTCGTGGTGGCCGTGCGGGAGAACGTCTCGTGCGCGCGGCGCAGCCGGTTCTCCTGGTCGGGCGTGAACTTCGACGGGCGCGTGAAGTCGATCGTGCGCAGCCAGCGGGCGCGACCGCCGCCGGTGAGGCTGTCGCCCATCGGGCGGTTGCCCTCCGCGGCGCGCTCGAAGAGCGTCGCGATGCGGTCCTGGCTCATCAGCTTGTTGGCACTCATGCGGCACCTTGCATGATGACCTCATCGGCACGTTGGGCCATGCGCACAAGCACCTGCCCGGAATCCGACCTCGGCCCGGACGGTCCTGCCCTTGTCGCCCCCGGTGGCGGCCGCGCGGACGCGCAGCCGTGCGGCGGTGAGGGCGTCGCGGACCGCGGCCTCGTTGCGTGCGCCGACGTCGAGGCTCCCGGAGCCGGCGCCGAACATCTTGGCGCCGCCCACGAGCGCGACCTGCAGGCCGAGGCGGCGGGCGCCGGCGGCGAGCATCGCGTCGATGAGCGCCGGCACCGCGAGGTCGGCGTACTTGCCGCGCGTGGCGGCGGGCAGTCCGTCGGCCTGGCCTGCACGCGCTTGCGGCAGCATCACGTGCGCGAGCCCGGCGACGCGGCGGATGCGGTCGACGAGCACGACGCCGATGCAGGACCCCAGCCCGATCGTGACGAGGCAGGTGCGCGGATCCGCGGACACGGCGAGCTCGCCCATGCGGACGACGATGTCGGTCGCGGCGGTCATACGCCGAGGCGCTCCAGGAGGTCGCCGATGCCCTGCCCGAGCGGGAGCAGCAGGAACTCGAGGCCGATGCTCTCGCCCTCGACGAGCAGCTCGGAGTCCATGAGCAGCACGTCCTCGGCCTCGCCCTGGCCGAGCAGGACCGTGGCGACGATCGCGCCGAGCATGTCCCACGCCGTCTCCGGCGGGCACGGCTCGATCTCCATGCCGAGCATCTCGCCCAGCGCGACGAGGTAGGAGCTGCAGAGGATGTTGCCGATCTCCGCGAGGGCGGAGGCGCCGTCCTCGCCCTCGGGGTCGGTGCCGAGCATGCGGCACAGCGAGGCCGCGTCCTCCGGCGGGAAGACGATGAGCGCGCTGCCCTGCAGATCGCGCGTGATCGGGACGAGCGTCGCGCGGACCTCGCGGTCGGCGTCGCCGGCGGCGGCCACCGCCTCCTCGACCGGCAGCGCGCGCACGTGCGGGACGGAGATGTCGACGGGCCTGCCGATGAGCGTCGACAGCGCGGTGCCCGCGGTGCCGGACCCGATGTTCGCCAGCTCGCCCAGGGCGTCGAGCTGCAGCTCGGTGTAGCGGGTCATCGCGCGCCCAGCCCGTCGGCGTCGACGACCAGCGCGATGTCGCCGTCGGAGAGCACGGCGGCGCCGGAGACCGGCGCGTCCGTGTCGAGCCCCTCGGGCAGCGGGCGCACGACGAGCTCGTGCTGGCCGACGAGCGCGTCGACGCGCAGGGCGACCGTCTCGCCCGTGCCGGCCTGCAGAAGGACGGCGTAGTCGCCGTCGGACCCGCCGGCGCCGGCGAGCGACGCGGCGCCGCAGATCAGCGGGAGCGCGCGGCCGTCGAGCAGGAGCACGGGGCGCGCGCGGACGGACCGCACGATGTGGTCGTCGAGGCGCACGGTCCGCTCGACCCGGTCGAGGGGGATCGCGAACGTGCCGCCGGCGCTGCGGACGAGCAGCGCGCGCAGGATCGCCAGCGTGAGGGGCAGGCGGATCTCGACGTGCGACCCGGCGCCGTGCTCGGACTCCAGGCGCACGTCGCCGCCGAGCTCGCGGACCTTGGCCCGCACGGCGTCCATGCCGACACCGCGGCCGGACACGTCGCTCGTGTGCTCGGCGGTGGAGAAGCCCGGCGTGAAGATGAGCTCCGCGGCGCGGGCGGCGTCGACGGCGGCCGCGTCGCCCGACTGGATGAGACCGCGCTCGACGGCCTTGCGGGCCACGCGCGCGGGGTCGACGCCGCGCCCGTCGTCGCGGACGTCGATCACGACCCCGCTTCCGGCCTGGCGCGCGGCGACGGTGAGGCGCCCGCGCGGCGGCTTGCCCGCGGCGACGCGCTCCTCCGGCGGCTCGAGGCCGTGGTCGAGGGCGTTGCGGACGAGGTGCACGAGCGGGTCGCCGATGGCGTCGACGACGGTCCGGTCCAGCTCGGTCTCCTGGCCGACGAGCTCGAGGTCGACCTCCTTGTCCAGGCGCGACGCGAGGTCGCGGACGAGCCGCGGGAGGCGCAGCAGCACGGCCTCGACCGGGATCATCCGGACGCCCATCACGAGCTCCTGCAGCGCGTGCGTGCTGCGTGTCAGCTCGGCCATCGCCTGCCCGAGCCCGGGCACGCCGGACTGCGCGACGAGCGCCTCGACGTGGGTGCGCTGGACGACGAGCTCGCCCATGGCGTGCAGGAGGTCGTCGAGTCGCGCGGCGGGGACGCGGACCGAAGCCGCCGAAGGCTTCGTCTTCGGGGCCGATGCGTCGCTGGGCGACGCATGCGACGCGCGGCGGCTCCGGGGTCGACGATCCGGGCGTCCGCGACGTCGGGCACCGCGCGGACGGCGGCGAGCAGCGCGTCGGGGTCGTCGGTCCGGACCCAGACCTCGATCGTGCGTCCCGCGAAGCCGTCGATCGCCTCCGCGTCGGGCTCGGAGCGCTCCAGCGTGCCGTGCTCGGCCGCCTCGCCGAGCACCATGAACGCCCGGACCGCCGGCATCTCCGCGTCCTCGGCCAGGCCGACGACGACGTGCACGGCGCCGGTCGGCGCCGGCTCGCGCACGAGCGCACGCAGGCGGGCGGCGAGCGGCGCCGGATCGAGGCCCTCGCCGTCGCCGGCCTCGATGCGGTCGACGGACAGCTCGAGCGCGTCGATGCACGCCATGAGGACGTCGACGGCGTCGCGGCCGAGGCCGTCGCGCCGCCGGCGGAGCAGCTCGAAGACGTCCTCCATCGCGTGCGTGAGCTCCGCGACGGCGTCGTAGCCCATCGTCGCGCTCATGCCCTTGAACGAGTGGGCGATGCGGAAGATCTCGTCGATCGTCGCGCGGTCGTCCGGCCGCTCCTCGATGCGCACGACGGCGAGGCCGAGCCCCTCGAGGTGCTCGCGCGACTCGGCGATGAACATCGGCAGGTACTCGGCGACGTCCATCAGCCCTCCCGCCGGTAGGTGTGCGGGCGCAGCGGGCGCAGGCGCAGCGCGGCCGGGTCGGCGACGCGCTCCGTCGCCCCGACGAGCAGGACGCCGCCGGGCCGCAGGCTCTCGGCGAGCCGTGCGTGGAGGTCGTCGCGGACGTCGGGCGTGAAGTAGATGACCGTGTTGCGGCAGAGGACGAGGTCGTAGGACCGCGGGCGGACGCGCATGCGCAGCAGGTCGCCGGTGTCGAATCGCAGGCGCCGGCGGAGGTCCGGGTGCGCGACGAGCTCGCCGCCCTCCCTGTCGAACCAGCGGGCGAGCGCGGCGGGCGGGACGTCGCGGGCGTCGGCGACGCTGAAGCGCCCCTCGCGCGCCCGGGCGACCACGCGCTCGTCGATGTCGGTGCCCCGCACGTCGATGCGCGCGGCCGGCACCGCCTCGGCCGCGACGGCGGCCAGGGTGTAGGCCTCGGCGCCGTACGAGCAGCCGGCGCACCAGGCGCGGATGCGGCCGCCCGCGGCGAGCTCGGGCAGGACGCCCGCGGCGAGCGCGGCCCACTCGCCCGGGTTGCGCCAGAGCTGGGAGACGTTGATGGTGATGCGGTCGAGGAACGCGTCGAGCTCGCGGCGGTCGCGTCGCAGGAGCCGCAGGTACTCCGCGAGGCGGCCGGCGCCGCGCGTCGCCGCGAACGTGCGGATCCGCCGCTCCATCTGGCCGCGCTTGTACTGCTCGAGGTCGACGCGGCACAGGGCGCGCACGCCGCGACAGAACTGGGCGTATTCGTCGACCGTGGTCATGCCGCGGCCTCCCCGATCGCGCGGGGCAGCTCGTCGAGCCCCAGCACGGCGTCGGCCAGGCCGGCCTCGGTGACCGCGCGCGGCATCCCGTAGACGGCGCTGCTCGCGCGGTCCTGGGCGAGGACGGTCCCACCGGCGGCGCGCACGGCGAGGGCGCCGTCGAGGCCGTCGCGGCCCATCCCGGTGAGGACGACGAGGACGAGTTCGGGTCCGAACCGCCGCGCGGCGTCCGCGATCGTCAGGTCGGCCCGCGGACGCAGCGCGCCCACCGGCTCCTCGTCGCTGAGGCGGACGCGCCGCTCCTCGCAGAGGCGTAGATGCCGGCCGCCGGGCGCGAGCAGCGCCGCGTCGGGCCGGAGCGCGTCCCCGTCGGACGCCTCGCGCACCTGCAGCCGCGAGGCGCGATCCAACCGCGCCGCCAGCGATCCGGTGAAGCCCGGAGGCATGTGCTGGACGATGATCGTGCCCGCCCCGAGACGCGCAGGCAGCGCCGGGAGCACCGCGGACAGCGCTCGCGGGCCCCCCGTGGAGCAGGCGATGACGACGGCGCGGGGCACGCCTATGCGGTGACGGGCTCGGAGACCGCGACCGAGCGGTCCAGGAGCGCGATGACGCGGTCGCCGAGGTTGACGACGGCCGCCAGCCCGCCGTCGGCGGCGACGGGGAGCTCCTCGATCTGGTCGTCGGCGACGGTGAGGACGCCGATGACGTCGTCGACGACGACGCCCGCGACCCCGCCTGCCGCTTCGAGGATCACGATCTTGTGATCCGCGGGCGTCTCGGCGGCGACGCCGAGACGCGTCGCCAGGTCGAGCACGGGGACGATCCGCCCCCGCAGGCTGATGATCCCGAGCACCCAGGGATCGGGCGAGGAGACCGGCCGCGGCGCGGCCGGCCCGATGATCTCGTGCACGTCGGCCACGCCGAACGCGTACTCCTCCTCAGCGAGGCGGAAGACGACGATCTGGTGCTGGGTGGCTGACATGGGCGTGGGGTTCGTGTCGTTCAGACGGAGCGGAGCGCCCGGGGGCCGAGGGCGTCCCTGGCGATGTCCGCGCGCCAGGCGCGGACGAGGGCGGTGATCTCGTCGGGCGACTCGACGACGAGGATCTTCACGCCGGTCGTGAGGCTGATGACGGTGTCGGGGTGCGCCTCGACGACCGACATGAGGTCGGGATTGAGGTGGAACTCCTCGGTGTCGTGCCCGAGGCGGTGGAGCTTGATCACGGAATGCCTCCGATGGGGTGGCGGGCGGGCGGCGCGGACGCCGCCCGCCACGCTCAGGGAGCCTTAGCGGCTGAGGTTGACCAGGTCGGACAGCATCTGGTCGGCGGTCGAGATCACGCGCGAGTTGGCCTGGAAGCCGCGCTGCGCCGTGATCATCGTGGTGAACTCGGTGGCGAGGTCGACGTTCGACATCTCCAGGGACCCGCCGATGCTCGCGCCGAAGCCGTTGACGCCGGGGGTGTTGACGACCTCGGCGCCCGACGAGCCGCTGGCGCGCCAGCGGTTGTTCGCCACGCGCTCCATGCCCGGCTCGTTCGGGAACTTCGCCAGGCTGAGGTAGCCGGCGACGACGCGGCCGTTCTGCGTCGCCTGGCCCGCCAGCGGGGTGTAGCCCGTCGGCGGGATGAAGCTGACCGAGCCGTCCTGCGCGACCGACGACGTCCGTGGCGTTCGCCGGGATGTTGATGTACGTCGGCGTGGTGCCCGGGCCGGTGGCCGTGGCGTTCATGCCGGTGACGTAGTAGCCGTCCTGCGTGACGAGCATGCCCTGGTCGTTGCGCGAGAAGTTGCCCGCACGGGTGTAGTTGATGCTCGACGCGGCGGGCGGGTTCGCCGTCGGGTCGGTGAGGCTCGGCACCGTGTTCGTGACGCGGAACCAGCCCTCGCCCTGGACGGTGACGTCGAGCGCGTTGCCCGTCGACTGGAAGCCGCCGGCGCCCATCATGTTGTCGATCGAGCCCAGGCGCACGCCGAGGCCGACCTGGGCCGGGTTCGATCCGCCCGAGCCGGCGGTCGCCGCGGCGCCCGCGCGGACCGTCTGCGAGAGGGCGTCGCTGAACGTCGCGCGAGCGCCCTTGTAGCCGACGGTGTTGACGTTGGCGAGGTTGTTCGCCGTGACGTCGAGGAGCACCTGGTGGGTCTTGAGGCCAGCGATGGCCGAGTACATGGCGCGCATCATCTGCGCATCACTCCTTCGTGGGGGTGTGGAAGGACCCGTCCATGTGATCCGGAACCGCTTTGGGGGTGCGACGAGCCTCGTCCATGAGGCCCGCAGGGGAAGTCGTGGTCACCGAACCTGCGTGATCTGCGAGGTGGTGATGCCGTCGTTGCCGCCGACCGTGAGGTTCGGCGCGCCGTTGACCATCGAGACCTGGTCGACCGTGCCGGTCTGCTTGTTGCCGTCGGTGTCGAGGTAGGTGACGGTGCGGCCGAGCAGGTTGACGGCCTGGGACATCTGGCTGGCGGTCGCGCTCTTCGTGCTCTCCGTCGCCATGTTGGTGATCTGCTCGAGCGTGGAGAACTGCGTCATCTGCGCGATCATCTCCTTGTCGTCCGTCGGCTCCATGGGGTTCTGGTTCGACATCTGGGCGACCAGGAGCTTCATGAAGGTGTCCTTGCCCATGCCGTTGGCGGACTGGGTGGACGAGCTGGAGGCCATCGTCGGCGTGGAGTAGCCGAAGACGTTGTTCACGGGGCTGCTTGCCATCTGGGTTCTCCTAGGCGTGGACGTCCACGAGCGCGCCCGCCGGGAGGCGGACCGCGGGGGCGGCCGTCAGGTCGTCGTCGGTGGAGTCGGTGGGATCGTTCGTGCCGCCCGCGGCCGAGCGGCCGGCGGCGGCGGCTGCACGCTGGGCGGCGTCCTCGCGGCGATCGGCGGCGGCGCCGCCGCCCGCGTCGGCCGAGACGCTGACCTCGAGGCTGATGAGCGTGACGCCCCGGTCCTCGAGGCTGCGCTTCAGGTCGGCCGCTGCGCGGTCGAGCGCCGCGGCAGCCTCGGGCCGCTCGGCCGTGATCGAGGCGGTCATGCCCTCGCTCGTGGCCTTCATGCGGATCATGAGCCCGCCGAGCTCGGCCGGGCGCAGCTGGATGCGCGCGTGTGCGGCGCCGCGGGAGGCGGCGAGCTGCACCGTCGCGCGCAGCTGCTCGACGGCGTAGGCCGTGGAGCTGTTCGGCGTGGCCTGGGCGGGCGTGGCCGGGGCGGCCGGGGTCGCGGGCGTGGTCGAGGCGGCGGGCACGGGCGTGCTCGCCGGCGACGGGGCCTGCGGAGCCTGGGACGGCTGGGCGGCGTCCTGCGCGGGGGCCTTCACGCCGGCGTCGGCCTGCGCGCTCGGGGCCGGGGCGGCGGGCGCAGGGGCGTCGGGGACGGGCGCGACGTCGGTCGTGTCGGGCGCCGCCGGGAGGTCGGGCAGGTCCGGGCGCTCCGGGTGCTCGGGCGCGACGGCGGGCGTGCCCTCCGGCGCCGGCGTCGGCGTCGGGGTGGCGGCGACAGGCGTGGCGGTGGGGTCGGCAGCCGGTGCGACCGGGGTCGCGGGGTCGGCGGGGGTCGCGGTCGCGGCCGGCGCGCCGGGGAGCGTCGGGGCGGCCTGGGCGAGGACGGGGGCGGTCGGCGCGGCCTGGGCCGGCGCAGCGTCGGGCGCGGCGGGGGCGCCGTCCGGCGCGGGGGCCGGCGCGGGCGCGGCCTGCGGGGCCGGGCCGGCCCCGGTGACCGCATCGTCGGCCGGGGCGTCGCCCTTGGGCTTGGCCTGCGGCTGCGGCTGCGGCTGCACGGGCAGCGGCAGGGTGCCGAGCGCGAGGAGCGCGGCGAAGTCGGTGCCGGGCGCGGCGGGCGTCTGGGTCTCGCGCTCCGCGGCGGGCCGCGACGGGGTGGGGGCTGTGACCTTGGTGACCTGCATCAGGTGGTCGTGTAGTTCATGCCGGTGGAGGCCGTGGCGGCCGGGACGGTCGGGGTCTGGACGCCGAGGGCGGCCGTCACGAGCGGCGAGGCGCTGAGCCCCGCCGAGGCGGCGGTGGTCGCCGTCGCGGTCGTCGCGGCCGTGCCCACCTGCTGGCGGTACTCGTTCGCGTACGCCGTGACGTTCTTGACGTAGTTCTGCGTCTCCGCGTAGGGCGGCACGCCGTTGTACTTCTGCACGGCGCCGGGGCCGGCGTTGTAGGCAGCGAGCGCCTTGGAGACGTCGCCGCCGAAGCGGTCGAGCTGCTGCTTGAGGTACTTCGCGCCGCCCTCGATGCTCTGGGCCGGGTCGCTCGGGTTCGTGACGCCGAGGCCGGCGGCGGTGGCGGGCATGAGCTGCGTGAGGCCCATCGCGCCGGCGGGCGACTTGGCGTCCGCGTTGAAGTTCGACTCCTGGCGGATGAGCCCGCGGAGCAGCGCGGGGTCGACGCCGTTGCGCGCGGCCGCGGCATCGATCTCGGCCGCGAACGGCGTCGCGGCGCCGGTCGTGGCGGTCGTGCCGGTCGTGGCCGTCGGCGCGGTCGCGCTCGTGGCGGCCTGCAGCGACGAGGCGAAGGCGGTGGGCGACGAGGAGGACGACGGCGTCGCCTGCGCCCCGACGGGCGCCAGCGAGGCCATCATGGCCTGGATCTGCTCGATCCGGTCGAAGGCGACGGCGGCGCTCACATCCCCTCCCGGCGGCGGTGGATCGCGAGGGCCATCTCGTCGAGCGTGGCGGCGGCGCGGTGGGCGTCGGCGGCCTGGTGCTCGGCGCGGTGGCGCTGCTTGAGGCGCTCGAGGACCTCACGGCGCTGCTGGGCTGCGGCGAGGGCCTGGCGGCGGGACTCGATCTCGGCGTCGCGGCGGGTGACCTCGAGCTCGGCGCTGCGGCGATCGGTCTCGACGCGCTCGAGCCAGAGCTGCTGGGCGACGATCGTCTGCCCGTCGAGCGGTGCGCCGGCGCGACGGGCGTCCCGCGCCTGGCGGACCAGGTCGGATGCGGCCCGGAGCGCGGCAGCGTCGCGCTCACGGCGCGTCAGGCTCGCCGCGAACTCCTCGCGGGCACGGTCCTCGTCGTGTTCGCGAAGCTCGCGCACACGCTCGAGCCCGAAGCGGAACGGGGTCTCATCCACGTTCCGGGTAGTCGGACGGTGCGGCCGAGACCTGAGCGGCGCCTGGACGCCCGTCCGACCTGGCATCCTCGCGCGGCATGCGGGATCGCCGCCAGATCATCGAGTTCGCCGCGATCGTCATCTTCATGACGGTCCTCGGCGCCGTGGGACGCTCCGCGCTGCCGGGGGTGAACCAGCTCATCCGGTTCGTGCTGATCGTGCTGGTGACGGTCGCGGTCTGGCTGGCGGTGCGCGCCGTGCTGCGGCGCTTCGAGCAGCCTTAGGGGCCTAGACCGACAGGTGCAGCGGCGGGATCGCGCTCGGCGATGCCGCGGCGCCCGGGGCGGGCGCGTAGCCGGGGATCGACTCCGCCGGCAGCGGTGGCACGGTCGGCGGCGGTGCCGCCGCCGCGAGCTGCAGGAGCCCGGTGTCCGCCGTGTTCGCGTTCGATCCGTCCGTGGCGTGCTGGCGCAGGAAGCCGTCGATCGGGTCGCGCAGCGCGATGGCCTGATCGGTCAGCGGGTCCGAGCCGTGCTCGTACGCCCCGATGGCGATGAGGTCCTTCTTGTCCTTGTACGCCGCCATGAGCGATCGCACGCGCTGCCCCGCGGTCTGGATCTCCGGGGTCAGCACCTCGGACGTCAGGCGCGAGACGGACTGCAGCACGTCGATGGCCGGGTAGTGGCCGGCGTGCGCGAGCTCGCGCGTCAGGACGATGTGGCCGTCGAGGATCGAGCGGACGGCATCGGCGATCGGCTCGTTCATGTCGTCGCCGTCGACGAGCACGGTGTAGAGGCCGGTGATCGAGCCGGTCGAGCTCGTGCCGGAGCGCTCGAGGAGCTTGGGCAGCAGGGCGAAGACGCTCGGCGTGTAGCCGCGGGTGGCCGGCGGCTCGCCGATCGCCAGGCCGACCTCGCGCTGCGCCATGGCGAAGCGCGTGACCGAGTCCATCATGAGCATGACGTCGGCGCCCGCGTCGCGGAAGCTCTCGGCGATCGTCGTCGCCGTGAGCGCCGCCTTGATGCGCACGAGGGCGGGCTGGTCGGACGTCGCGACGATCACGACGGACCGCTCGATGGCGTCGCCGAGATCGCGCTCGATGAACTCGCGGACCTCGCGGCCTCGCTCGCCGACGAGGCAGATGACGTTCACGTCCGCCGACGTCGAGCGGGCGATCATGCCCATGAGCGACGACTTGCCGACGCCGGAGCCGGCGAAGATGCCGAGGCGCTGGCCCTGGCCGCACGGCACGAGCGAGTCGAGCGCGCGGACGCCGAGCGAGATGCGGTCGTGGATGCGCGGCCGCGTGAGCGGATCCGGCGGAGACGCGTTGGCCGGGCGGCGCGGCGTCGTGTCGGCGATCTCGCCGCGGCCGTCGATCGGGCGGCCGAGGCCGTCGAGCACGCGGCCGAGCAGGTCGATGCCGACGGGCACGTCGAGGTGACGCCCCATGGCGGTGACCGGGTTGCCGGGGCCGATTCCGGCCATCTCGCCGAGCGGCATGAGCAGCGTGCGGCGGGCGCGGAAGCCCACGACCTCGGCGGGCACGGGCGGGCGCCCGCGTCCGGTGCCGATCTCGCACACCTCGCCGACCTCGACCTCCAGACCCGAGGCCTCGACGATGAGCCCGATCAGGTCCGAGACGCGGCCGTGGCGGCGATGCAGGTCGGCGCGGCCGATGGCGCCGGACAGGTCTCCGAGACGCTCGAGGCGCTCCTCGGCGATCGCCCCCTCGGGGCGCCGCTTCAGACATTCTGGCCGAGCTCAGTGACGATGACGTCGCGGGCCCGGGAGAGCTTCGTCTCCAGCGAGGCGTCGACCTCGCCCTCCGCGGTGCGCACGACGGCGCCCCCGCGGCTGACGCGGCGCTCGGCCTGCACGTCGCAGCTCTCGATGCCGCCGAGGCTGGACATGAGCTGCGTCGTCGCGGCGCGCACGGTGTCCATGTCCTCGGGGTTGACGAGGATCGTCACGCGGTCGCGCTCCGTGAGCCGGCGCAGCGCGCCGCGCACGGTGTCGACGACGCGGTCCGGGTCGACCTCGATGGCCGCGCCCATCGCCTGCTCGGCGATGCGCAGACCCAGGACCACGGCCCCGCGCTCGACCCCATCGGCGACCTCGGCGCGCAGCTCGGCGACCGAGCTCAGCGCGGCCCCGAGTGCCTCGGCGCCGCTGGCGAGCTCGGCCTGGGCGGCCTGCAGCCCGGCGTGGAAGCCCTCCTCACGCGCCTGCGCGCGGATCGCCTCGGCCTCGGCGTGCGCCTGGGCGACGATGTCCTCGGGCGACGGACCTGCCGGCGCACCGGCCACCGGGTACGGGTCGACCGGAACCGCCGTCGGCTCCAGCACGGGAAGTTCGAACAGTCCGCTCACAGAAGCTCATCCTCGGAGTCGCCGCCACCGCCGCGCAGGATGATGGTCCCATCCTCCTCGAGGCGTCGCACCACCGCGACGACCTTGCCCTGGGCCTCCTCCACGACGGCGCGCCGCTGCGGCGGGGAGACCTCCATGTCCTCGCGGAGCATCTCCGCGCCGCGCTGGGACAGGTTGCGCAGGATCTTGTCCGTGAGGTCCTCGCCGACGCCGCGGAGGGCGAGGACGAGGTCCTTCTGGTCGACCTCGCGCAGGATCAGCTGGATCTCGCGGTCCTCGAGCTCGGCCATGTCCTCGAAGGTGAACATCCGCATGCGGACCTCGTCGGCCAGCGCGGGGTCGAGCGTCGCGAGGCCCTCGATGACCGTGCGCTCCGCGGAGCGACCGGCGCTGTTGAGGATCTCCGCGAGGCTGTCGATGCCGCCCGGCGACGCGAACTCCTGCGTCGAGATCGCCGACAGCTTCTGGCGAAGCCCGGCGTCGACGTCGGCGATGACCTCCGGGTTCGTCTCGCCCATCTGCGCGATGCGCGAGGCGACCTCGGTCTGCAGCTCGCTGGGCAGCTCCGCCAGCACGCGGCCGCTGAGGCCGGCGTACAGCGAGGACAGCACGAGGGCGATGGTCTGCGGGGCCTCGTCGGCCAGGAAGGTGCGGATCTGCTCCGGCGGGGTGCGGCGCAGGAACTCGAACGGGCGGAACTCGCCGCTGGTCGCCAGGCCGCCGAGGATCTCCTCGGCACGGTCCGGGCCGACCAGGTGCACGAGCACCTCGCGGGCGTAGTCGATGCCGCCGGACATGAGGCCGGCCTTCGAGTCGACGCCGTCGGCGAGCTCGTCGAGCACGCCCTCCGTCGTCGCCCTGTCGACGCCCCAGAGCTCGGCCATCTCGACCGACAGGACCTCGACCTCGGCCGGCGGCATGTGGCTGAGGATCTCCGCCGCGCGCTCCGGCCCGAGGGCGACGAGGGCGACGGCAGCCTTGTGACGACCGTGCATCGCCGCGAGGGCGGCGGACGGCCGGCGCTCCAGCTCGGTCCCCATGGCTAGTCCTCGGCCATCCAGGTGCGGAGCTGCTGCGCGACCAGCGCCGGGTCCTGGCTGCCGAGACGGTCGGCCGGACGCTGCGAGGCGCCGGCGGCGAGCGCCGCCTGGCTGCCGTCACCGAGCTCGGCGACCGAGCGCGGCGAGGAGATCTCCGACAGCCAGGTCGGCTCGCCGAGCGAGGAGGACTCGCGCTTGCGGATGGCCCGGGTGACGAAGAAGAGGAAGAGCAGGACGCCGAGGCCCAGGGCGACGTACTTGGCGTAGTTCGCCGCGCCGGCCGGGATCGGGCCTGCCTTCGCGACCGGGGTCGCGGCGGGCTTGGCGAACGCGACCGCCTGCACGCTGAGCGTGTCGCCGCGCGCCGCCTGGATGCCCGCGGCGCTCGACAGCGCGTTGCGGATGGCCGGCAGGTTCGGCTTGGAGGCCGAGTCGACGAGGACGGCGACGTCCATGCGGTTGACGGTGCCCGCGGCGAGGGTCCGGCGCTCGACGACCTTGTTGACGCCGTAGTCCGTCGACGTGTCGTTCTTGCGGTAGTTGGAGCCGTTGGCGGTGCCCGCGCCGTTCGTGCCGGTGCCCTGGGCGACGTTGCCCGTGACGCCGGCCTGGCCGCCGGCCGCAGCGCCGGCCGCGGCGCCCGTGAGCGTCTCGGTCGACTTCGTCTGCTTCAGGGGCGTGCCGGTCTTGGCGTAGGTGAGCTTCTCCTGCGTGGTCTTGTCGACGTCGAGGTCGGGGCGCACGGTGACCTGCGCCTTGCCCTCGCCGACGGTCTTGTCGAGCATCGCGGTGAGCTGCGCCTGCATCCCGGCGGCGTAGCGCGCCTCGGCCTGCGTCTTGGTCATCGACGCGCCCGTGTCGCTGCCGTCGCCCTGGGGCCACAGCAGGTTGCCGGAGCTGTCGGTGATCGTGACCTCGTCCTTCTTGAGGCCCTCGACCGCGCCGGCGACGAGGCTGGCGATGCCGCGCACCTGCGCGGGCTCGATGTTCTCGCTGCCGCTGCCGAGCAGGACGGAGGCCGTCGCGGGCTTCGCCTCGTCGGCGAAGAGCTGGTCGCCGGGCAGCGAGAGCTGCACGCGGGCGCCGCCGGAGCCGGCCACGCCGTCGATCGTCTTGGCGATCTCGCCCTCGAGCGCGCGCTGGTAGGTGACCTTCTGCTGGAAGTCGCTGGTGCCGAGCTTCTGCTTGGCCATCAGGTCCTCGAAGCCGGGCTGCGTGGCGGAGCTCGTGTCGACGCCCGCGCTGGCGAGGGCGACGCGCGCCTGCGCGGTCGTGCCCTTCTGCACGGCGATGGCGGTGCCGTTGTTCTGCAGCTCGTAGGCGATGCCCGCGCCGTCCAGGGCCGTGGTGACCTTGGCCGTGTCGGCGGGCTGCACGCCGCTCATGAGGGTCTCGTAGCTCGGCTTCGTCGCGAGCTGGAGGAGGAAGAAGGCCACCAGCACGACCCCGAGGGCGGAGCCCGCCAGGGTGAGCTTGCCCTTCATGGGCATGGCCTTGAGCGACTCGAGCATGGGTTATTCAGACCTGGGTGTGGAGGATGTCGTTGAGGGCTTCGACGCCCTTCGTGCGGAGCTGGCCGGCCAGCTGCATCGCCAGCTGCGCCCGCTCGACGGCCATGACCACGGCCGTGGGATCGGTGGCCTGGCCGGTCGCGAGCTGCTGCGACGCGTCGGCGGCGTGGTTCTGGAGATCGGTGAGCTTGGAGATCTGGCCCGTGAGGATGTTCCCGAAGCCGCCGGGGGTCTCGGTGGCGGGGGTGCTCTCCGCGCCACCGATGTTCCACTCGGCGCCCTTCGCGACGAAGCTGGGATCGATGATCGGGCTCATCGGAGGATCTCGAGCGTCTTGGAGAACATCTGCTTGGCCGTGTTCATCGCCGTGACGTTCGCCTCGTAGGCGCGGGACGCGGAGATGAGGTCGGTCATCTCGGAGACCGCGTTGACGTTCGGGAGCCGCACATAGCCCTGCGCGTCGGCGTCCGGGTGACCCGGGTCGTACACGCGGCGCTGCTCGGCCTGGTCGGTGGTGACCTCGGCGACCTCGACGCCGCGCGGGGAGTCGCCGGACGCGCCGATGG
The DNA here is from genome assembly GCA_963757125.1 of uncultured Solirubrobacterales bacterium. GTDB lineage: Bacteria > Actinomycetota > Thermoleophilia > Solirubrobacterales > Solirubrobacteraceae > CAVVSD01. Next base: position 1,008,803 of record CAVWQP010000004.1, read on the forward strand.
CCTTGCCGAGGACGTTGGCGAAGCCGCCGCCCGACTCGCGCAGGACGACGTCCTGGCGCTTGTAGCCGGAGCTCTGGGCGTTCGCGAGGTTCTGGGAGGTGACGTCCATCCGCGTGCGCTCGGCGATGAGGCCGCTCGCGGAGATGTCGAGTGCGTCGAAGAGTCCCATCAGCCGATGCCCATCGCGGCGCGCAGGATGCTGTTGCGCGTGTTGGCGACCGAGACGAGCGCGTCGTGCTCGAGGCCGGCGCGGGCGATGATCGAGCCCTCGCGCTCGGGGTCGACGTTGGAGCCGTCGGCGCGCAGCGCGGCGCTCGTGTCGGTGACGGTCTGGATGGAGGAGCGCTCCACCGCGGACTTGCCGCCGGCGAGGGCCGAGCGCAGCGCGCCCTGGAAGTCCACGTCCTTGCGCTGGTAGCCGGGCGTGTTCGCGTTCGCGAGGTTCTGGGCAAGCGCGGCCTGACGGGCGCTGGTGCCGCTCATCGCTCGCTCGAGCGCAGTCTGTGTGGTGTCGAACAGGTCCATGAGAGTGGGGTCCCTGCCCGTCCTTGGGTGGTGTTCCGGCCTCGTCCTTGAGGTCGGTGCTTCCTACGTGGTCATCGGACGGGTGAACCCGTCCTTGAGCGCGTCTCGACGCCCGTCAGGCGGAGGCGCTGAGCGTGGACCCGCGAGCCGGCATGGCGGCGTTCGCGTAGCCCTGCGCGCCGCGGCGCGTCGTGCGCAGCCGGCCCAGCTCCGCCTCGACCTCGGCCTGTGCGGCGACGAGGATGGCGGCCTGCTCGCCCTGCAGCGCTGCGGCTCGCTGCACGAGCGGCCTGGCGGCGTCGGGCAGCGCGGTCAGCGGCCCGAGGAGCGCGACGGCGCGGTCCCAGGACTCCTGCTGCGCGCCGAGGTCGTCGAGTCGTCCCTCCGCGGCGAGGATGCAGCCCTGCTCCGCGATGGCGACGAGCTCGGCCGCCGCCTGCAGGACGGTGCTCATCCCGTGGCGCCGGTCTCGGCGAGCTCGGACCACGACTCGCGCAGCTCGCCCATGAGCGAGCGGATCTTCGTGAGCTTGGCGGCGTCGCGCTCCAGGCGCGCCTCCATCATGAGGCGCTTGCAGAAGACGTAGATCGCCGCGAGCCGCTCGGCGACCTGGCCGGCGCTCTTGTCCAGCGTGCGCAGGAGCTCGTCGATGATGGCCTCCGCCCGCTGCATGCGGTCGTGGGCCTGTGCGACGTTGCCCTCCCCCATGACGACCTCGGCCTGGCGCAGGAAGCGCTCGACGCCGTCGTAGAGCATCACGACGAGCTGGACCGGGGATGCCGTCAGCACCGCGGCTTCGCGGTACGCCTGAGGGCTGGCGTAGGTGGACAAGTGGGGCCTTCCTGTGTCGGGAACGTCGGGGCGGATCTGGTCCGTCACCCGGTTGATCGCCCACGTCCCGCCGCGCTTGAAGCGGCTGGACGTTCGTCGGCGCGGGCTAGGAGCTCGTGCTGAGGCCCGAGATGTCGGACGCGCGGCTCTGGGCCTTCTGGAGTGCGGTCTCCAGCGCGGACCACTGCTTGTTGAGCGCGTCCTGCTTCTGCGTCATCCGCTTGTCGAACGCGATGAGGTCGTTCGCGAGGCTCGAGAGCGTCGAGTCCTCGGAGCTGATGCGCTGGGACAGGACGCCGGCCGTGCCCGAGTACGGGTCCAGGATGCCCTGGATGCGCTGGGCGAAGCCGTCGGTGCCGGTGATGCCGCCGAGCAGCTTGCGCACGGCCAGCGGATCGGAGGCGAGCGCGGCGGTGAGCTTCGTGGGGTCGAAGGTGAGCTTGCCGGCGACGGAGTCGGCGTTGATCGCCGAGGACGCGGCGCCGGTGCTGACGCCGAGCTCAGCCATCTCGTTGAGCGCAGTCGCGTTGCCGGCGACCGGGTCGGAGACGGCCTGGCGCAGCTGGCGCAGGATCCCGTTGAGCCCGGCGTCGCCGTAGAGCGCGCCGGTCTTCGCCTGGGTCGCGGTCGTGGCGCCCACGACCGGCTTCTCGGTGACCTTGGCGCGGATCGAGTCGACGACCGTGTTGTAGGCGTCGGTGAACGCCTTGACCTTGTCGGAGAGCGCACTCTGGTCGGGGCCGGGGGCGCCGACGTCGACCTGGACGGAGTCGGTGACGCCCTTGAGCGTCAGCGAGACGCCCGGGATCGCGCCGGTGACGGTGTTCGTCTCGGAGTCGTAGTCGACGCCGTCGACGTTGATGAGCGCCTTCTGGCCGAGGCGCTCGGACTGCTGGGTGAGCGTGCCGCCGGCGCTGTCGGCCATCGTGAACCGCGCGTTCTCGCCGGTGGCGCGGCTCGCGAGCACGAGCTTGCCGGCCACGTTGACCGCGTACACGGGCGAGCCCGCCGTCGTGTTGATCGACGACACGGCGTCGTCGAGCGAGGCGCCCGCGGCGATCGGGATCGTCGTCGGGACGTCCGCGCCCTGCGCGTCCTTGACGGTGAAGGTGAGGTTCGTGCCGGCCGCGGGCGGCGCGTACGTGTACGTGCGCTGCGTCGACGACGCCAGGCGCGAGACCGCGATGTCGTACCCGCCCGGGCCGGCGCCGCCGGTCCGCGTCACGGCGAGCTTCGTGGCGTCGCTCGACGTCGCCGTCTGGGTGTCGGCCCAGGTCCCGGCGGAGCGCAGTGCGGTGGCGGCATCCTGCAGCGTCTTGAGCTGCGTCGTGACCTGGTTCAGGCCGTCGCGACGCGCCTGCTCCGACGCCTGGCGCATCTCGATGCGCGTGCGCGGCTGGCGCTCGACGGCCATGAGCGAGTCGATGATGGAGGCGGTGTCGAGGCCTGAGGCCAGACCGCTGAGCTGGATGCCGGCCATGGTTCGTTCGCTCCTACGCTGCCGTCTCCGGGCCGCTCTGGCCCATGCCGATCGCCTCGCGCAGCGTGAGCGGGCGCAGGACGTTTCCGTCGAGATCGCACAGGCTGGCGACGACGCGCCCGCCCAGCTGGGTGTACCGGACCTGCCGGCCCTCCTCGTGGAGCTCCTCGTAGAGCGCCGCGGCGGCCTCCATCTCCTCGACGACGTCGAGTGGGATGCGGGCGCCTCTGGCGCGACGGGCAGTCTCGATCTCGTACACCTTGCCGAAGCTCGCCTTGTCGTTCTCCTGGGGTGCGGTGCGCAGTGGGCGCTTGGCCCTCGCTGCCGCGAAGTCGTACACGTTCATGGTCGGACCTCCTTGATCCTTGAGCGGCCCATCCATGGGCCTACGACCAGGTAGTCGGTCCTCCGCCAGGTCTCTTGACGCGCTCGGGCGAAGTCCGGCCGTGTGTTCGATGGCCGGGTATGCCAACGCCGCGGCGGTCACGCGGTCGCGAGCGCGCGCGCCTCGCCGGCCAGCAGCTCGGCGTCCTCGTCCAGCCCGCGGGCGGCCGCGACCTGCGACAGGCCCATGAGCGCGGCCACGTCGGGCCCGTTCTCCTGGATCGCGGCGACCCACTCGTCGCCTGCCGACTCGAGGTACCCGCGCCGCAGGTACATGCGCGCGAGCTGCTCGTGGCGGTCGCGCGTGGTGAGCGCGAGCGCGTCGACGACGGGCAGCAGCTGGGCGAACAGCTCGAAGGCCTGCAGGCGCAGGAGCGCCTCGAGCATCGTGAGCGTGAGCGCCGCGCCACCGGCCGGGACGCTGGCCGGCTCGGGCGCCGTGCCGGAGCGCGCGGTGACCCACGCCTCCATCGCCCGGGCCTCGCCCTCCGGCAGACCGGCCTCGCGGGCCCAGGCCAGGCCGTCGCGGACGTCGTCGTCGGCGGCCTCCGCGGCGAGCAGTCCGAACACCGCGGTCCGCGCGGCGGCCGGCGCCCAGGGCGAGCCGGGGTCGACGGAGCGTGCGACCTCGGCCGCCTCCGCGAAGCGCGACTGCGACAGGAGCGCCTCGCCGAGCGCGACGTGCGCGGGCGCGGCGTCGGGCTGCGCCTCCAGCACGCGGCCGAGCTGCTCCTCGGCGGCCTCCGACGCGCCGCTCTCGTGGAGCGCGGCGGCGAGCATGAAGCGTGCCGAGAGCGGCAGCTCGCCGTCGGTCTCGGCCGCCGCGACGGCCTCCTCCGGCGTGCCGCCGCGGGCGATGACGAGGCGCGTGAGCGGCTCGATCGTCCCGAGGAAGACGGGGTACTCGGCGCGGCAGCGCCGCAGGAGCTCCTCCGCGCCGTCGAGGTCGCCGGTGGTGCGCTTGACGTCGGCGAGCGTCGCCATCGCGAGGTACGTGCCGCTGCCCTTCGTCGCGGAGTACGTGCTCGGCGCGTCGCCCCACTCCAGGCAGCGCTCGAGCTCGGTGATCGCGCTGGCGTAGTCGCCCAGCGTGGCGGCGGCGATCGCCTGCTCGAGCAGGACGTCGGTGAAGCCCGGGAAGATGCGCAGGACCTCGTCGCCGCGCGTGCGCGCGTCCGCCAGGTGCCCGGTCACCCGCAGCGCGCGCACGAGGCGGCCGGCGAGCGACGGCACGAAGCCGTAGGTGGCGATGTGCTGGTCGTTGCGGACGCGCGCCCACGCGGACTCGAACTTCTCGAGCGCCGCGGCGGTGTCGCCGGCGGCGGCGTACTCCGAGCCGAGGTTGAACGCGAGGAACGGGCTGTCGAGCCCCTCGGCGACCTGGCGCTCGAGCAGCTCGATGTTGCGGCGCGACTTCTCCTTCGCGTCGCGGACCGCGCCGAGGTAGCCGTAGTGGTCGATCCGCACGTCGGAGACCGCGAGGCGCTCGGGCAGGAACGCGGGGAGGTGCTGTGCGATCTGCTCGTGGATCCGGCCCTCGAAGCGCAGGCCCGGGCGGTTGCGGAAGACGCGCAGGGCGTTGTGGGTGACGGCGGTGCCGTCCTCCAGCGTGCCCGTGTGGTTCGTCTCCAGCAGGTAGTGGGCCTCGCGCCAGGTCTGGCCGGTGAGGGCGCGCAGGCGCTCGCCGTCGCCCTCGACGAGGACCTCGTCCGCGTCCAGGAACATGAGCCAGTCGCCCGTCGCGGCGTCGAAGGAGACGTTGCGGGCGTCGCTGAACGAGCCGGTCCACTCGAAGTCGATGACCTTCGCGCCGAACTCGAGCGCGATCTCGCGCGTGCGGTCCTTGGAGCCCGTGTCGACGATGACGAGCTCGTCGACGGCGTCGCGGACGGCGGCGAGGCAGCGCGGCAGCATCTCCTCCTCGTCCTTGACGATCATGCACAGGCTCAGCGTCAGGCCCTCGGCCGGGCGCGCGGCCGCGGCGACGCGCTTGCCGCGCGGGGCCAGGTCGCGCATCGCGGCGCGGACGGCCGGCGGAAGCGGCGGGGGCTGCAGGCGTGCGCGGCGGCGCGCCTGGAGCTGGTCGAGGTTGTTCGCGACGTGCGCGAGATCGGGATCCAGGCGACGGGCGGCCTGGAACAGGCGCTCGGCCGCGCCGAGCTCGCCGAGCTCGTAGAAGGCGACGCCCGCGACGTTCAGGAAGCCCGGCTCGCGCGGCTCGGCCTCGAGCAGCTCGATGGCGCGGCGCGCGACGACGGCCATCGCGCCGGCGAGGACGGGCAGGTCGGCGGGCGACTCGTGCAGGCCGACCTCGAGCAGACCCAGGCGCGCCTGGTGGCGGCGGTGGATGTCGTCGATGTCGTCGGCGTGCGGGAAGAGCGCGGAGTACGCGTGCACGTCGCGCGCGGCCAGTGCGGCACGCGCCTCGAGGCGGAGCTTGGTGCCCGCCGCGCCCGGCTGCGTGGGCAGGGCGACGGTGTCAGGAGCAGGTGTTGCTGCGAGTTCCGGCGCAGCGGCCGAGAGACGAAGAGCCATGGTGGGCGGACCTCAGAGGAGGGGATGGGTCACGCACGTGTGGTCGGCAGGAACGGACCCCGCTTGAGCGGTTCTTCCCCCGATGCTCCATAAACTCAACATCTGTTCGATGGCTATCAAGGGATCGGGGCAAACCCCCGATAAGTGCCGCGTTCCCCTCTCTCTCCCCCCTCAGGAGTCACCCCGAGCATGGCCACGTCCACGAAGCGTCTGAGCTCCGAGCAGACGCTCACCCTCTGGAAGCAGTACCAGCGTTCCGGCGATCCCGCCCTGCGCGATCGCCTGGTGCTCACGTTTGCACCGCTGGTGAAGTACATCGTCTACAAGAAGGTCCGTGAGATGCCGGCCCGCTGCGAGGTGGAGGACTTCATCTCCTGCGGCCTCGAGGCGCTCATCCGGTCCATCGACCGCTACGACCCCAGCAAGGGCGCCACGCTCGAGCAGTACGCGTGGACCCGCATCCACGGGGCCGTGCTCGACGAGCTGCGCCGCCAGGACTGGGCCCCGCGCTCCGTCCGCCGCTGGGAGCGCGACATCGAGAAGGCATCCGTCGAGTTCACCGCGCTGCACGGCCGGCACCCCTCCAGCGAGGAGCTCGCCGAGTCGATCGGCTGCTCCGTGAAGGAGCTGCGCCAGCGGATCGAGGAGATCTCCCGCTCCGACCTCACGTCGCTGAACACCGTCGTCCTCTCCGACGACGAGACGACGATCGAGCGGATGGACACGCTCGCCTCCACGGACGAGCGCCTCGACCCCGAGCACGCCGCCCAGACCGAGGACGCGAAGGACCGCTTCCGCGAGGCGTTCAGCAAGCTGCCGCGCCGTGAGCGCGAGATCGCCGTGCTGCTCTACGTCAAGGGCATGACCCTGGCCGAGATCGGCGAGATCATGGGCGTCTCCGAGAGCCGCGTCTGCCAGATCCACACGCAGATGAAGAAGACGCTGCGTTCGGAGCTGGGCGACCACGAGGCGATCCTCCGGCTCGTCGCGTAGCGGCCGTACCCTAGGGCGCCTTGGAGGCGCTCTGGATCTTCCTGCCGGTCATCGGCGCTCCGCTCCTGCACGTGTGGGTGCTGCGCGGTGACCTGCTTCGCGGCCTGAAGCGCCCGCTCGACGGCGGGCTCACCTTCCGGGGCCGCAGACTCCTCGGGAACAACAAGACGTGGCGGGGCGCGCTCCTGATGTGCGCCGGAGTGCTCCTCGCCACGCTTGTTCTCTCTCTGGCCGTGGTGGTGGGATCGTCTCCCCGACGACATCCGCGACGCCGGCCCGCTCCTCTACGGGTTCCTCCTCGGCCTCGGCGTCGTCGTCGGAGAGCTGCCGAACTCGTTCCTCAAGCGCCAGCTCGACATCGCGCCGGGCTCGCAGCGCACGTCGTGGTCCGGGCGGGCGATGACGCTCCTCGACCAGGGCGACCTCGTCATCGGCATCTGGGTGTGCCTGCTGCCGATCTACGTCCTGTCCGTGCCCGACGCCCTGCTGGCGTTCGTGGTGATCAGCGCCGTGCACTTCGGGGTCAACCTCGTGGGGTATGCGGTGGGGGCTCGGACGGCTCGCGTCTGAGCCACGGCACGACCGCCTCGAGCCACGCCCCGGGCGTCACGACGTGCGCGTGGTGCCCGCCCGCCGGCAGCACCCGCAGGTCCCAGCCGCGCGACCGCGCCGCCGCCACCGCGAAGTCGACCGGCACGTGGTGGTCGTCGACGGCGTGGACGACGAGCACCGGCGCGGTCACGCCGGCGCCGAACCCGCCCGGCCGCACCGCCTGGCGGACGAGCGACAGCAGCGCCCGCGTCGAGCTCTCCGACGATCCGCCCCGCCGCTCCATCGACCGCACGAACGCCACGCGGTGCGCGCCGTAGTCCCGCAGCGACGCCCCCAGCGACCGTCCGTTCCGCGCCGGCGGGAAGAAGCTCCCCGTCAGCACCACCGCACGCGGCGCGCAGTCCACCGCGAGCCGCAGCGCCAGCACGCCGCCCATCGAGTGGCCCACGAGGACCGAGCCCGGCACGGCCACCGAGCGCGCGACGGCGAGCGCCCGCGACGGGTCCCGGGGCAGCGCCGGGGCGACCACGTCGCCGAGCGCACCGCGCACCCCGTCCCAGTCGGCGGGACCCCGTCCGAGCCCGTGGAGGAGGACCGTGCTCACAAGTGGAGGCTACCTCCGCTAATATGGAGGCTGCCTCCGGTACTTGAAAGGCCCCTCGCATGCTCGAGACCCCCCAGGCAGCACCCATCCACCGCCGCTTCTCCATCCGCACGACCCCGGACAACCACTTCCTCATCCTCCCCGAGGAGGTCCAGAGTCAGCCGGTCGCGGCGCCCGCGTCCAGGCGCTGGGCCCAGACCAGCACCTCGGCGACCGCCTGCCAGAGCTCCTCCGGCACCTCGGCCTCCAGGCGCAGACGCGCGAGAGCGTCGGCGAGGGCTGCGTCCTCGCGAACCGCGACGCCCGCCTGACGGGCCGTCTCGACGATGCGGCGGGCGACCTCGCCCGACCCGGCCGCCACCACGCGCGGCGCGCCGTTGCCGTCGTAGCGCAGCGCTGCGGCGCGGTCAGGCACGCAGGTCCACCGTCTCGTCGCGGGCGAGGACCTGCACGAGCGCCGGCCGCGCCGCCGCCGCGGCGAGGGCGCCCTGCAACGCCGGGGCGCCACCGCGTGCGGCGCGCGCCGGCTCGCCTGCGCTCAGCTGCAGCGCCGCGCCGATCGCGTCGCCCGTGAGCGTCAGCGCGATGTCGATGCGCCCGAGGACGGGCGAGTCGTAGCGCACGAAGATCGATGTCGTCCCACCCTCCCGATCCTCCGACCCACGGGAGGCGCCGGCCTCGTCGTCGGGCTCGACGAACAGCCGCGCGGTCGCCCCGTTGGGCAGCGCGATCGGCGGCAGCGTCGTGAGCTGCGCCGCCGTCTGCGCGGCCGGCGCGTCGGGGGTCTCGACGACCTTCAGCACCAGCTTGTCGGACGACGCCTCCTGCACGCGGACGCGCAGCGCGTCGCCCTCCTTCACGCCCTCCGGCAGCTGCGCCGCGAGGCGCGCGCCGAGCAGCAGCAGCGTCCCGCGGTCGCCCTCGCGCGAGAGCACGCGGGCGCCCAGGATCGATCCCACCGTGAGCGGGACGTCCGGCGCGACGGCGCGCAGCATCGTCAGGGCGACGGGAGCGGTCATCCATCCGTCCTATCGGACGTTCAAGCCCTGGCTGTAGCTGCCGACCACCGTGGTGATGAACCGAGGCCTCTACGTCGCTGCGTCCGGCATGCTCGCCATGCAGGCCCGCCAGGACCAGCTCTCCAACGACCTCGCGAACGCCGCCACGCCCGGCTACAAGCAGGACCGCACCGCCCAGAAGGCGTTCGGCGAGCTGCTCGTCCGCAACGTGGCGGGCGACCAGCAGGTCGGGACCATGGCCGCCGGCGTTCGCCTCGAGGAGCAGACCACCGATCTCCGGGCCGCCCCGCTGCGGTCGACCGACGAGCCGCTCGACCTCGCCGTCGACGGCGAGGGCTACTTCGGCGTGCAGACCGACCAGGGCGTGCGCTACACGCGCAACGGCCGGTTCGCCAGCGCCGCCGACGGCACGCTCGTCGACCAGATGGGCAACAAGGTCCTGGGCAAGGACGGCAAGCCCGTCAAGCTCAAGACCGACGGCACCGTCGACCCCGCCGCGGTGGGCGTCTTCGCCCTCACGAACGTCGTGAAGGCCGGCGACGGCAACTTCACCGGCCGCTCGACGGCCCAGGCCGCGGGCAAGGTCCGCACGGGCGAGCTCGAGGGCTCAGGCGTCGACGCCGCCCGCACGATGGTCGAGATGATGGCCTCGCTGCGCGCCTACGAGGCCGGCCAGAAGGCCCTCACGACGATCGACGACACGCTCGGCAAGGCCGCCGGGCTCGGCTCGATCCGCTAAGCGGCTCAAGTCCTCCCTCACCCGACCGACCACACGGGACACCGATGCTCGAAGGCATGTACTCAGCAGCCGCCGGCATGGCGGCACAGCAGCAGCGGCTCGACGCGGTCTCCAACGACATCGCCAACGCGAACACGACGGGCTACAAGCGCGTCCGCGTCGCGTTCCGCGATCTCCTCTACACGCCCGAGTGGGTCGCCACGCAGAAGGGCGTCACCGAGGGCGCGGGGGCGAAGGCGACCACCGTCGGCCGCGGCTACGCACAGGGCGCGTTCCAGCGCACGGACGAGCCGCTCGACGTCGCGCTCCAGGGCCAGGGCTTCATCAAGATGAAGCGCGAGGGCAAGGACGTCCTCACCCGCGACGGCGACTTCCGCTTCGACGACAAGGGCCGCCTCGGCAACTCGCGCGGCGACCTCGTCGAGCCCCCGATCTCCCTCCCCGCCGGCGGCGACGAGCGCAACGTCAAGATCGCCCCGGACGGCAGCGTCACGCTCGACGGCAAGGCGCTCGGCAAGCTCTCGATCGTCAACGTGCCCTCGCAGGACGGCCTGCAGCCGCTCGGCGACAACGCCTTCGCCGCGACCGCCGAGAGCGGCGCGGTCCGCGCGGCCGACCCCTCCACGAAGCTCGAGCAGGGCGTGCTGGAGATGTCCAACGTCGACATGGGCGACGCGATGAGCACGATGCTCGAGTCCCAGCGCGCCTACGAGATGGCGTCGAAGGCCATCCAGGCGCAGGACCGCGCCGCCGAGATCGCCAACGGGATCAAGCGATGAGCGCGGCGATGCCCCCCATCGACAACGCGTACCTGCCGGCCGACGTCCGCAACGGGACGAAGGAGCGCCGCCAGCAGTACGACGCCGCGCTCTCCTTCGAGCGCCAGCTCGTCGGCGAGCTCACGAAGCAGCTCTCCAAGACGGCGCAGCCGGCCGACGGCTCGCAGGGCTCCGCCGCCACCCAGACCTACCGCGACATGCTCCCGGGCGCGATGGCCGACGCCGTCATGGCCGAGGGCGGGCTCGGGCTCGCGCAGCAGATCGACAAGGCCATGACCCAGGAGGGCACCAAGTGAGCGCCACGCTGCTCCCCTCGGCTCCGGCGCGGTCGGGGCTCGGCCCCGCGCTGCTCGCCCACCTCGACGACCAGCTCGCCTCCACCGGGCGCCTGCTGCAGATCGTCCTCGGCCAGGCCACCGCGATCCGCGACCGCGACGTCGACACCGTCCTGTCCGCGATCACCGAGATCCAGGGCGAGATGGACCGGCGCGCCGGTCTCGAGCGCGTCCGCGCGCAGATCCTCACCCACGCCGGCGCCCAGCTCGGCGTCCAGGCGCACGTCGTCACGCTCGACGCGATCTGCTCGCTCATCGCGCCGACCGACGCGCTCGCCGCCCGCGAGCGCAGCGCGCAGCTGCGCGGCATGCTCGCCGAGGTCGGCCGCCAGCACCAGGCCAACCGCATCCTCATGCGGCAGGAGCTCTCCTTCCTCGAGCACCTCACCCGCCTGCTGGGCGGCGAGGAGCACGGCGGCTACGCGCCGGGTGGGCGGGGATTGGTTGGTGCCCCCGCGCATCCCGCCTCCGCCAACCCGCACCGCGTCCTGGACCTGCAGGCATGACGTCGATCTCGACCTTCTCCGGCCTGCAGACGTCGCTGCGCGGCCTGCTCGCGCAGCAGCGCAGCCTCGACGTCACGGCGCACAACATCGCCAACGCGCAGACCGAGGGCTACAGCCGCCAGGAGGCGGTCCTCGGCACCTCGACGCCGTACACGATCTCCTCCGGCGTGCTCGCGAGCGGCGCCGGCGCGCAGCTCGGCCAGGGCGTCGACGTCCTCGAGTACCGCCGCATGCGCGACTCGTTCCTGGACCTGCAGTACCGGGCCCAGAACATGGCGCTGGGCGAGAAGACGACGACGGCCGACGGCCTGTCGCGCGTCGAGGACCAGCTCGGCGAGCCGGGCGACGACGCGATCTCCGGCCTGCTGGGCAAGTTCTGGGACTCCTGGGGCGCCCTGGAGTCCAACCCGACCGACGGCGCGGCCAAGGCCGCCGTGATCTCCAGCGGGCAGGCCCTGGCCGGCGCGCTGAAGGACCTCGACAGCCGCCTCGGCTCCCTGTCGGACACCGCCTCCGCCGAGTACGCCTCGCTCACCACGGACGCGGGCAACGACGTCGGCGGCTACGCCAACCAGCTCGCGTCGCTCAACAAGGCGATCAAGGAGCAGATGGCCGTCGGGCGCCAGCCCAACGACCTGCTCGACCAGCGCGACCTCGTCCTCGACAAGCTGTCGGCGCTCGGGCAGGTCTCCACGAGCGACACGGACGGCGACGGCTCCCTCGACATCTCCTTCGGCGGCGCCGCGACGCCGCTCGTGGACGGCTCCACCGGCACGGTGACCTGGCCGCAGACGCTGACGTCGCCCGGCGGCAAGCTCGGCGCGCTGCAGGCGCTGCAGACGACCATCGCCGGCTACCGCTCGCAGCTCGACGCCGTCGCGAACAACCTCGCGACCGGCGTGAACGCGATCCACGGCACGCCCCCGTTCTTCACGGGCACGACCGCCTCGACGCTGACGGTCAACGTCTCGATCTCGACGCTCAAGGCCGGCACCTCCGGCACCGCGGGCGACAACGGGATCGCGCGCGCCGTCGGCGCCCTGCGCAACGGCACGATCGACGCCGGCTACTCGGGCTTCGTCCGCCAGGTCGCCTCCGACGCCAGCGAGGCCAACCGCGCCTCCACGACGCAGTCGTCGATCGTGACGACGCTCGATGAGCGGCGCGCGTCGGTCTCCGGCGTCTCCCTCGACGAGGAGATGACGAACATGATCCGCTTCCAGCGCGGCTACCAGGCCTCGTCGCGCGCGATGTCGACGATGGACGAGATGCTCGACACGCTCATCAACCGGACCGGAAGGGTCGGTCTCTAGGCCATGCGCATCACCGAGGGCATCATCTCCGGCCGCAACCTGGCCGACCTCCAGCGCGCCAACGCCGCCGTCGCCAAGGCCTCCATGCAGGTCTCGACCGGCAACCGCATGCAGCGCCCGTCCGACGACCCGCAGGGCGTGCAGAAGGCACTGAACCTGCGCGGCGATCTCGCGGCGACGGCACAGTACATGGACACCGCCGGCGCGTCGCAGGGCTGGGCGCAGGCCACCGACGACGCGCTCTCGGACATCAACGACGTCCTGCAGCGCGCCCGTGAGGCGGTCGTCCAGGGCGGCAACGGCACCATGAGCCAGAAGGACCGCAACGACATCGCCACGCAGATCGATCAGCTGATCGGGCAGGCGAAGGCGTCCGGCAACGCGACCTTCGACGGCCAGTACATCTTCGCCGGCCAGAAGACCGACACCGCCCCCTACGACCCCGACGGCGCCGACACCTACAACGGCGACACCGGCTCGATCGTCCGCACGATCGGCCCCGGCGTCTCCGTGCAGCTGAACGGCAGCATGGGCAGCGTCCTGGGCAACGGCAGCGACGGCAAGGCGCTCCAGGTCCTCCGCGACATCGCCACGCACCTGCGCGGCGGCACCGCGGCCGACACGAACGCGCTGCGCACGAGCGACCTCTCGGCGATCGACGCCAGCATGGCCGACGTGAGCACCGCGCGGGCCGAGGCCGGCGCGCTCTCCAACCGCCTCACCACGGCCACCAACCGGCTCACCGACCTGCAGACCTCCACCGAGAAGGTGCGATCCGGCGTCGAGTACGTCGATCTGGCGGAGGCGATCTCCACGCTGTCGAGCCAGCAGGCCGTGTACCAGGCAGCGCTCCAGGCGACGGGCTCCAGCCTCAGCCAGCGGACGCTCATGGACTTCCTCGGTTAGCAGATCGGGTAGCACGTACGTGTCCGGCACTCAAGTTCCACCCGCAAACGCCGACATATGTACGTGATGGCCACCGCCCACCACACCCATGGAGGATCCGTGGACGCAGTGACTCTCCGGTCCACACGCTTCGGCGAGCTCGAGGTTCCCGCCGAGGCGGTGATCGAGTTCCCGAACGGCCTCATCGGCCTCGGTGGCTCCCGGTACACGCTCCTGGCCCGCTCCGACGAGGCCATGTTCGTCTGGCTGCACTCGGTCGACGATCCCGCGATCGCGATCCCGCTCACCAACCCGTGGAAGTTCTTCGCGGACTACGCCGTCGAGCTCTCCGACAGCGACCAGGAGCGGATCGGCATCGAAGACCCCGCCGCCGCGCAGGTCTACGTGACGGTCCGCGCCGCCGAGGCGATCGAGGACTTCACCGCCAACCTCCGCGCGCCCATCCTCCTCGTGGAGGGCCGCGGCTTCCAGGTGATCAACCAGGCACCCGACTCACCCGTGCGGATCCCGCTGCTGGCGGGCGTCGCCGACAAGGCCGGCCAGGCCGCGTAGCCCGAAGCCAGCACCTTTCCAAGGAGGAATCCCCCACATGCTCATCATCACCCGTCGTCCCGGAGAGAAGGTCATGCTCGGCGACGACGTCGTGGTCGAGGTGATCGAGGTCAGCGGCTCGAGCGTCCGCATCGGCATCGCAGCCCCGCGGTCCGTCCCGGTGTACCGGGAGGAGATCTGGCGGGCAGTCAAGGAGGAGAACGCGGCCGCCGCCGCGTCCCCCGTCACCGACCTTCCCCAGAACGTCCCGGCCTCCAAGGCCTAGAGCTCTCCGCCACTCCGCCACTCCCCCGCCCTCCCTCCCTCCCTCAAGGAACCACAACCCGAGATGTCCCTCAGGATCCAGAACAACATCGAGGCGATGGGCGCGCACCGCGCGCTCCTCCAGAACAACGACAAGCTGTCGAAGTCGATGGAGCGCCTCAGCTCCGGCTACCGCATCAACCGCGCCGCGGACGACGCGGCCGGCCTCGCGATCTCCGAGCGCATGCGCGCGCAGATCAGCGGCGTCCAGCAGGCGAACCGCAACGCCCAGGACGGCATCTCGATGGTCCAGACGGCGGAAGGTTCGCTGGACGAGGTCCACTCGATGCTGCAGCGCGTCCGCGAGCTCGCCGTCCAGTTCAAGAACGGCTCGCTGAGCGACAACGACCGCGCCGCGATCCAGACCGAGGTCAACCAGCTCGCGTCCGAGATCGAGCGCATCGGCTCCAGCGCCGAGTTCAACGGCATCAAGGTCCTGAACGCGGCCGTCACGATCACCTTCCAGGTCGGCGCCAACGACTCCGACTCCGTCGGCGTCGGCACGATCTCCCTCGGCGCCTCGATCAGCTCGGCCGTGTTCGCGCTGTCGTCGGCGGCGAACACCGATCTCGACGAGATCGACTCCGCCATCGACGCGGTCAGCGCGCAGCGCTCGACGTTCGGCGCGGTGCAGAACCGCTTCGAGCACCTCATGAACGGGCTCAGCGTCTACCAGGAGAACCTCGTCTCGTCCGAGTCGCGCATCCGCGACGTGGACATGGCCGAGGAGATGACGACGATGACGAAGTACCAGATCCTGCAGCAGGCCGGGACCTCGATGCTGGCGCAGGCCAACCAGCTGCCCCAGTCGGTCCTGTCGCTCCTCCGCGGCTGAGAAATCCGGCCACCCTTCGCCGCGCACGGCGTGCGTTGGAGGGCCGGATTCCTTTAGCGAGTTAGCCCGCTGGCGTCGCCCACGACATCACCGTCGCGAGCTAACTCGCGGGCGACCAGAGCTCGCCCGACCCGAGTCGCTCGGGTCGGGCCCTGAAGTCAAGGGCCAGCTCCCACAGCGCCGCCGCCGGCTCGGAGAACTCGCGCGCGAGGCCGCCCATCACGTAGGTGATCGACACCCCGTCGCCGAACTCACCCTGGATGCGCCGCAGAGCAGGTTCGGCCGCCCACGACCACGGACAGGCGGGATCGGTGTAGTAGATGACGTGGACCACGATCTCGGCGGGGGACAATAGGACGGTGAGCTCACCGGTCGGCACGCTGCTGGACGCGCGCTACCGCATCGATGCGGTGGTCGGCTCTGGGGGGATGTCGACCGTCTACCGCGCGTTCGACACGGTCCTGGAGCGGCCCGTCGCGATCAAGCTCATGCACCGCGACATCGCGCGGGACTCCGACCAGCTGGAGCGTTTCCGCCGCGAGGCGCGCGCCGTCGCGCAGCTCAACCACCCCCACATCGTCCAGATCATCGACGCCGGCGAGGAGGGCGCGACCCCCTACATCGTCTTCGAGTACGTCGAGGGCGAGACGCTCAAGCAGCGCATCCGCAGGCTCGGCCGACTGCCCGTCCCGGAGGCCGTCGCCTACGCGATCGAGGTCGCCCGGGCCCTCGATGCAGCGCATGCGCGCCACATCGTGCACCGCGACGTGAAGCCGCAGAACGTCCTCATCGACCTCGAGGGCTCGGCCAAGGTCACCGACTTCGGGATCGCCCGCACGCTCGACGAGGACGGCCTCACGTCCGACGGCCGGGTGCTCGGCACGACGGACTACGTCTCGCCGGAGCAGGCATTGGGGCACCCGGTCGGGCCGCAGTCCGACATCTACTCGCTCGGCGTCGTGCTGTTCGAGATGCTCACGGGCGACGTGCCGTTCCACGGCGAGAACCAGGTCACCGTGGCGATGAAGCACGTCCGCGAGGACCTCCCGGACGTGCAGATCCGCCGGCCGGAGGTCTCCGCCGCGCTCGCCGCCGTCATCGAGCGCGCGACCGCGAAGGACCAGAGCCGCCGCACCCCCGACGCGGGGACGCTCATCGCCGACCTCGAGGACACGCTGGCGATCGAGACCGCCCGCAGCGGCCACGCGACCGGCGAGGCGACGACCGTGCTGCGCTCGCTCCGCGGCTCCCAGCGCCGGCGCGTCCCGCTGCGCCTGCGCCGCTCCGCCGGTCTGCTCGCGGCGGGAGCGCTGCTCGTGGTCGTCGCCACCGTCGTCCTGCTCGCCCTCGCCGCCGGCCAGACCGAGAAGGGCACGAGCGCGCCGCGTGACACGAAGCCGCCGCCGCCGGGCGAGAGCATCGTGCGCCTGTCGCAGACCGCGGCGGGCGACTACGACCCCTACGGCGGCGACGGGGAGCACCCCGAGCAGGCGCAGCTGCTGGTCGACGGCGATCCGGGGACGTTCTGGTCCAGCGAGTCGTACTCCGGCCCGCTGTCCGCCCAGAAGCCCGGCGTCGGCGTGTACGTCGACGCGGCCCCCGGCGTGAACGCGACCCGGATCGAGATCCGGTCCCGGACGCCCGGCTGGTCCGGCGCGATCTACGGCGCCCGCAAGAGCCTGCCCGCGGAGCTGCCCAGCGACGGCTGGGTGAAGCTCGCCGACGTGGAGAACGCCGGTCGCCGCGAGCGCATCGGCCTGCCGGGCAGCGAGCCCATGCGCTACTACCTCGTCTGGGTCACGTCGCTCCCGGAGGGCTCCGAGCGCGTCGAGCTCTCCGAGATCGTCCTGTTCGGGCCGCGAGGGAGCTGAGTTTCGACACACCGGCACGCCGAGTTGGCCCGGTCGGTGATGCACGCCCGCCGCCCCGCTGAAAGGATGGCCGCCGATGTCCACCGAGCCCGCGATCACCGACGGCGCCGGCTACACCCCGCGCGACGGCTTCCTCGACGAGGTCTTCGCCCCCGACGGCACCGTGGCGCCGTACGCGGCGGAGCTCGTGGCCGCGCTCGACCGGCTCGGCCCGGACGGGCTGACGGAGGCCGGGCGGCGGCGCGACGCGATCTTCCTGCGCCAGGGCATCACGTTCGAGCTCACCGGCGAGGACGGCCCCCGCGACCGGCCGCTGACGATGGACCTCGGGCCGCGGATCATCCCGGCCGCGGACTGGCGGGTCATCAAGCGCGGCCTCGCGCAGCGCATCCGGGCGCTGAACGCCTTCGTCGACGACGCCTACCACTCGCGCGAGATCGTGCGCGCGGGCCTCGTGCCCTGGGAGCTCGTCGTCTCACGCGCGCACTTCACGCGCGCCGTGCACGGCATCCGGCCGCCGGGCGGCGTCTACACGCACGTCGCCGGCTGCGACCTCGTCCGCGACGGCGACGGGACCTGGAAGGTCCTGGAGGACAACGTCCGGGTGCCGTCGGGCATCTCCTACGTGCTGGAGAACCGCGTCGCGATGACGCGCCTGCTCCCCGAGCTGTTCGCGCACTACCGCGTCCGGCCGGTCGACCACTACCCGCAGCTCCTGCTCGCCGCCCTGCGCGCGGTCGCGCCGAGCGCCGACGCCGAGGCGACCGTCGTCGTGTGGACGCCGGGCCCGTACAACGCGGCCTACTTCGAGCACGCGTTCCTCGCGCGCCAGATGGGCGTCGAGCTCGTGGAGGCGGGTGACCTCGTCGTGCGCGACGACGTCCTCTACATGCGCACGACGGACGGCCTGGAGCGCGTCCACGCGGTCTACCGGCGGCTGGACGACGACTTCGTCGACCCGCTCGAGTTCCGTCCCGACTCCGCGCTCGGCGTGCCGGGCCTCGTCCGCGCCTACCGCGCCGGCACCGTCGCGATCGCCAACGCCATCGGCACCGGCGTCGCCGACGACAAGGCGATCTACCACTACGTGCCGGACATGATCCGCTTCTACCTCGACGAGGAGCCGCTGCTGCAGAACGTGCACACGTACCTGCTGGCGGACGACACCCAGCGCGAGCACGTGCTGTCGCGGCTGCACGAGCTCGTCGTCAAGCCGACCGGCGAGTCCGGCGGCAAGGGCGTGTTCATCGGCCCCCTGACGCCGCGCGCCGAGCTCGCGGCGCTCGCGGACGTCATCCGTGCGCACCCGGAGAAGTGGATCGCCCAGGAGGTCGTGAAGCTCTCGACCGTCCCGACCGTGGGGCCCGACGGGACGATGTCGCCCCGGCACGTCGACCTGCGCCCGTTCGCCGTCTTCGGCGAGGACATCTCGATCGTCCCCGGCGGCCTCACGCGGGTCGCGCTGGAGGAGGGCGAGATGATCGTGAACTCCAGCCGCGGCGGCGGGTCGAAGGACACGTGGGTGCTCGAGGACGGCGAGGACACCGACCGCGCCGAGCCGCCGGGCCGCGTCCCGACGCCGCTCACGATGCCCGACCTGCAGTACGGCGGACCCTGGGTCGGCCAGCAACAGCAGCAACAGCAGTAATGCTGGCCCGGATCGCTCACGAGCTCTTCTGGCTCGGACGCAGCGTGGCCCGCGCCGAGCACACGGCGCGGATGCTCGACGGCGTACTGCAGGCGTCGCTGCAGGGCCGCCCCGACGACCCGGCCGGCGTGCGACTGGGCTGGCGCTCGCTGCCGGCGATCATGGGCGCGTCGTCCAGTGGCGAGGCCGACCGCGCGTTCACGCGCGACGAGGTCCTGCACTCGCTCACGCTCGATCCCGACAACCCCGCGTCCGTCGTGGCGTGCGTCGCCCGCGCCCGCGAGCTCGCCCGGACGCTACGCGACGTCGTCTCCGCCGAGATGTGGGAGGCGATCAACACCACCGAGCTCAACCTGCGCGGCAGCGGGATGGGCGCCGCGGTCGCCCGCGACCCGTACTCCGTCTACGCGTACGTCCGCGAGCGCGCCGCGCTGTTCTGGGGCCTGACGTCGCGCACGATGCTGCGCGACGAGGCATCGGCGTTCCTCGCCGCGGGCGGCCGGATCGAGTCCGGCGACATGGTGCTGCGGATGCTGCGCGTCGCGCTCCCGCCCGCGGCCGACGACGACGGCCCCGAGCGCGGCCAGGCCCTCGCGCTCCTGCAGGCGGTCGGTGGCTTCCAGGCCTACCGGCGCGCCGTGCCGGCGCCGCCCAACGCGGTCCCCGTCGCCCGGTTCCTGCTGTTCGAGCGCGCCTACCCGGACTCCGTCGCGGCGGCGGTCGAGTCCGCGCTCAACGCGCTCGAGCGCGCCGACCGCAACCCGCGCAACTCCGAGCCGGTGCTGCGCCTGCAGCGCCTGAGCGCCGACCTCGAGTTCCGCGGCCGCGCGCAGGCCGCGGGCGCCGATCTCCACAGCACGCTCCAGGCCGCCCAGGAGGAGCTCGCGAAGGTCGCCACCGACATCGCCGAGCGCTACTTCGCCGGAGCCCCCGGGTTGGTGGTCGCCGCATGAACTTCGGCATCCGCTACCTCACCGAGTACCGCTACGACAACCCGGTGACCGACAACCTCAACGCGCTGCGCGTGCGGCCGGCCACCACGTCGGCCCAACGCGTCGACGACTTCCACGTCCGCGTCGACCCCGAGGCGCGGCTGCAGCGCCACCTCGACTACTTCGGCACCGAGGTCATCGAGTTCGGCGTCGCGACGCCGCACGACCACCTCACGATCGACGTCCGCGCGCGGGTCGTCACCGCCGAGCCGCCCTCGGTCACGAGTGCGCCGTGGGAGGCGATGGGCGCGCCGGCCTACCGCGCGGCCGGGGGCGAGTTCCTGCTCGACGGGACGAGCGAGCCCGTCGGCATCGACGAGGACGGCCGCTCCGCCGGGGTCCTGGAGGAGCTGATCGGGGCGGCGCGCGGCGACACCCCGCTCGCGACCGTCCAGGCGCTCTGCGACATCATCCCGGACCGCTTCACGTACCGCCGGGGCGCGACCTACGTGGGCTCGACGACGCAGGACCTCATCGACGCCGGCGCCGGGGTCTGCCAGGACTACGTGCACCTCGCGCTCATCCTCCTGCGGCGGATGGGCATCGCCGCCCGGTACGTCTCCGGCTACCTGTGGGCTGCGCCCGAGGACGACGGCGACTCGTCGCTGGAGGTCGAGACCCACGCGTGGATCGAGGCGCTGCTGCCGTCCGAGGGCGGCCGTGGCGAGCCCGTGTGGGTCGGCTTCGACCCCACGAACCGCCGGGCCGCGGGCGAGACGCACGTGAAGATCGGCCACGGGCGCCACTACCCCGACGTGCCGCCGGTCAAGGGCGTCTTCCGCGGGATCGCGTCCGCCGATCTCGACGCACGGGTCACGATGACCCGGCTGGATCCGCAGGCGAGCGCACGCGCCTGAGCTCCGTCTCGAGCGCGCGCTCCGGCACGGGCGCGAAGAGCTCGACGCCGCCTCGGGTCCACGTGCCGGCGACCCGTCCGCCGACCGTCACCGTCGCGCGGAGGATCCCGCCGCCCGGCAGGACGGCCTTCGTGTGCGCGGGAGGGACGACGGGCGTCCGGTCCTTCCAGCCGAGCAGCAGCTCGTCGAACATCGGCAGCAGCCGCACGAGGTCGTCCGGCACCGGCTCGGGGACGTGGTCGCGCAGGGCCCAGCCGTCGCCGTGCTCGACGACGTCGAGGCTCTCCCACGCGGTGCGCGCCATGCCGAGCGGCAGCCCTGACCACGCCGCGAGGTCCGGCGGGCCGGCCGGCGCACGGCTCGCCAGATGGCGGCGGGCGAGCTCGGCGAGCGGGTCCCGCGGGGCGCGGCCGCGGGCGGGCGCCGGCAGGATCTCGTCCGCGGTCCCGAGCACGAGCACGCCGCGCGCCGCGGCGGCGCCGAGGACGTGCACCGGCGCCTGGCCCGTGCAGGGCAGGCCCGCGCGCTCCAGGAGCGCGGCGACCTCGGCGCGCGTGAGCGGCCCGTCCTCGAGCGCCCGCTCCACCTCCCCCACCGCGCGGTCGGTCGCCGCCGCGTCGAACCCGAGCTGCGCCAGCCGCCGCCGCGAGCCGGCCGCCCCCCGCGGGGCGAGCAGCTCGCGCATCCACGCGACGTCCTCGGCCGGGACGAGGTGCAGCGTCCCGCGCATGAGCCACGCGCGGACGAGGCCGTCCAGGCTCCCGGGGTCCTCCGTCCGCGCCCGCAGCGCGAGCGGGAACGCGCGGAGGTCCTGCGCCTGCACCGCGCCGAGCCGGCGCACGAGGTCGACCGCGCCGAGCCGCTCGGGCCGGTGGAGGAGCTGCGCCCCGCCTCTAGAAGCGGTGACGCCGCTCGAGCTCATGGCGCTCGACGGCGAGCGCGCACAGCCGGTCCACGAGCTGCGGGTACGCCAGGCCGCTGGCGTCCCAGAGCTTCGCGTAGACCGACGTCGCGGTGAACCCCGGCATCGTGTTGACCTCGTTGAGCAGCACGTCGTCGCCCTCCACGAAGAAGTCGACGCGCGCGAGGCCGCTGCAGCCGGAGAGCCGGAACGCCTCCGTCGCGACGCGCCGGACGCCTTCGAGCGCCGCGTCGGAGATGTCCGCCGGCACGCGCAGCTCCATCCCGCCCGGCTGGTACTTCGCCTCGTAGTCGTACCAGTCGGCGCCGTGCAGGACGATCTGCCCGGGCGTGCTCGCCTCGGCCGTCGCGGTGTGGCCGAGCACCGAGCACTCGATCTCCAGGCCGGGGCTGTGGGCCTCCACGATGACGCGCGGATCGTGGGCGAAGGCGTGCTCGAGCGCCGCCACGAGGTCCTGGCCCTCGTCGACCTTCGCGATCCCGACCGACGAACCCAGCCGGGCCGGCTTGACGAACACGGGCAGACCGAGCGAGCGGACCGCCTCGAGCGCCGCGGCGCTGTCCTCGCGGAAGGCGGTCTCCTCCACCCCGACGTAGCGGACCTGCGGTAGCCCGGCGGCCGCCATGACGTCCTTGGCGAGGATCTTGTCCATGCACAGCGCGGACGCGAGGACGCCGGAGCCGACGTAGGGCACGTCGAGGAGCTCGAGCAGCCCCTGGACGGTGCCGTCCTCACCGAAGGGCCCGTGGAGCACCGGGAAGACGACGTCGGCGCCGAGCAGGCCGCCGGCGGCGCGCAGGTCCAGCTCGGTCCCGTCGTACATCCAGCGCCCGTCGCGCTCCAGCAGGACGTGCAGGACCTCGTGGCCCGCCGCGGCGAGCCCCTCGCGGACGGACTCGCCGCTGGCGAGGGACACGTCGTGCTCGGAGGACCGGCCCCCGGCGAGCACCGCGACCCTCACGGGAAGATCCCGTCGAACGGGTTCCCGTCGCCCTGCCCCTGCCCCTGCCCCTGTCCTTGTCCCTGCCCCTGGTTGTCCGGCGTCGGCGACCCGCCGTCGGGCGGCACCTGCGGCTGGGTGTCGCCCGCGCCGCCGTCGGTGCCCGTCTCGACCCGGCCGACCGTCAGGCTGACGCTCGAGCCGCGCTGGACCTCGGTGCCCGGCGACGGATCCTGGCCGATGACGGTGCCGTCCTGCGACGGATCGGTCACGGACTGGTCGCTGGAGGACACGCGCAGCCCGAGCGCGCGCAGCTGCGCCGTGGCGTCGGCCAGCGAGGAGCCGCCGACGGACGGGACGCTCACCCGCGGGGGGCGGCGGGCGACGTAGATCGTCACCGTCGAGCCGCGGCGGATGCGGGCGTCGCCGCCCGGGTCCTGCGCGAGCACGGTGCCGGGGTCGCTGTTCTCGTCGTCGCGCTCCTGCACGGAGACCTCGAAGCGCGCGTCCTCCAGCGTCGCGGTCGCCTCGCGCCGGCTCTGGCCGACGACGGACGGGACGGTCACGACGGGCGGCCCGGTCGAGATGACGAGCGTCACGGTGGCCCCGCCCTCGAGCTGGCTGCCTGCTGGGGGATCGGTGGAGATCGCGCGATTCTCGTCGATCGTGTTGCTGGAGCGTCGTTCCTCATCGATCTTGAAGCCCGCGTCGCTCAACTGCTGCCGGGCCTCGGAGCGCCGCAGGCCCTCGACGGCGGGCACCTGGTCGATGCCCTGCCCGTCCGACACGGTGATCTCGATCGTGGAACCGGTCTCCGCGCTGTGGCCGGCCCCCGGCCGCTGGGAGACGACGCGGTCGCGCGGCTGGCGCGACGATCGGCGGCGGACGGCGCGGACCTCGAAGCCCGCCTGGCGCAGCCGCTGCGTCGCGGCGGTCACCTCGCGCCCGACGACGTCCGGGACCGCGCGCTGCTCCCCGCCGCCGAGCAGCTGGGTCGCGGCGATGGCGGCGGCCGCGGCCACGACGAGCGCGAGCAGCGCCACGAAGGGCCACCGACGGCGGCGCTTCGGCGGCGCCTCGGGGTGGCGGACGGGGATCCCGCCGGTCCCGTTGCGGGAGGCCGGCGCGTCGCCGGTGACGACGGCGCGCACGTCCTCGAGCGCGGCGATGAAAGCGTCCGCGTCGGCGAAGCGCCGCTCCGGGTCCTTCTCGAGCGCGTGCAGCACGACGGCGTCGAGCTCGGGCGGGATGCCCGCGACGACGCGGCCCGGCGGCACCGGCGGCTCGGAGACCTGCTTGAGCGCGATGCTCACCGCCGTCTCGCCGTCGAACGGCGGCCGTCCGACGAGCAGCTCGTAGAGGAGCACGCCGACGGCGTACAGGTCCGACCGCGGCGAGGTCGCCAGGCCCTGGGCCTGCTCGGGCGACATGTACTGCGCGGTCCCCATGATCGAGCCGGTCTCGGTCATGTCCGACGCGCCGGCCTTCGCGATGCCGAAGTCGGTGACCTTCGCGCGCCCCTCGCCGTCGACGAGCACGTTGTGCGGCTTGAGGTCGCGGTGCACGATCCCGCGGCGATGCGCGAAGCGCGCGGCGCGCAGCACGCCGATCGTGCAGTCGATCGCGCGGACCGGGTCCATCGGCCCGGTCTCCTGGACGAGCTCGCGCAGCGTGCGGCCGGTGACGAGCTCCATGGCGATGTAGGACGTCCCGTCCCACTCGCCGCGGTCGTAGACCGACACGACGTTGGGGTGCTGCAGCCCGGCGGCGGCCGACGCCTCGCGCCGGAAGCGCTCGACGAACGACTCGTCCTCGGCGAAGCGCGGATACAGGAGCTTCAGCGCGACCTCGCGACCGAGCTGCAGGTCCTGCGCGCGGTACACGGCGGCCATGCCGCCCGAGCCGAGCCGCTCCTTCACCTCGTAGCGGCCGTCGACGATCGTGCCTGTGGTGACGTCGCCCCTCACCTGAGCAACGACTCCATGACCTGCTTCGCGATCGGCGCAGCCTCCGTGCCGCCCTGGCCGCCCTGCGAGCGCTCGATCGTCACCGCGACGGCGATCTTCGGCGACGAGGCGGGCGCGAAGCCGATGAACCAGGGCTGGTTGATGTCCTCGTCGCGCACGATCTCGGCCGTACCCGTCTTGCCGGCGACGTCGATCCCCTGGAGCGCCGCCGCCGTGCCGGTGCCCTCGCGCACGACGTTGGTCATCATCTCCGTCAGCTCCGACGCCGTGCGCTCGCTCATGACGCGGCGGTCGCGCTGGGGCTCGACGCGATCGGCGACGCGCCCGTCGGGATCGACGATCGACTGCGTCAGCGTCGGCTTCATGAGCTCGCCGCCGTTGGCGACGGCCGAGGCCACCATCGCCATCTGCAGCGGGGTGACGCGCAGCTTGTCCTGGCCGATGCCCATGCGCCCGACGTCCACGAACCGCGACGTCGGCGGCAGCAGCGCCCCGTTGCGGTACTCGCCGCTGGGCAGCATCTGGCCGTCGGGGTAGTCCATCGGCGGATCCGCGTTGAAGCCGAACTTCCGCATGTACTCGGCCATGGTGCCCTTGCCGAGCTTCTCGGCGACCTGCGCCCACACGGTGTTCACGGAGAACGTCAGCGCGGTGGTGAGGTCGATGTCGCCGAAGGACTTGTTGCCCGAGTTGGCCATCGGCACGCCGGAGATCACCTTCGGCGAGTCGCCGTTGACCACGGAGGAGGGCTCGAACCTCCCGCTGTCGATCGCCGCCGTCGCCGTCACGACCTTGAACGTCGAGCCCGGCGGGTAGCCGGCCTGCGTCGCGCGGTTGAGCAGCGGCGCGTTCGGATCGGTGTCCAGCGCCTTGCGGCGGGCGCTGGTGAGCAGCGACTGCGGGTCGTAGCCGGGCACGCTCACCATCGCGCGGACGCGGCCCGTCGCCGGCTCGATGGCGACGACCGACCCCTTGCGCCCGTTCAGGCCGGCGAGCGCGGCGCGCTGGGCGTCGAGGTCGATGCTGAGGCGCACGTCGTCGCCCTTCTCGACGCCGCCCTTGAGCTGGTCGACGATGTCGTCCAGCGCGCCCGCGTTGCCGCTGAGCTCGTCGTTGCGCGACCGCTCGATCCCG
Source organism: uncultured Solirubrobacterales bacterium (assembly GCA_963757125.1). GTDB lineage: Bacteria > Actinomycetota > Thermoleophilia > Solirubrobacterales > Solirubrobacteraceae > CAVVSD01. The sequence continues at coordinate 1,034,325 of CAVWQP010000004.1, forward strand.
GCGCGGCCGAGGTCGATGTCCGAGAAGCCGATGACCTGCGGGAGCAGGCTCGCCGCCTCCGTGTACCGGCGCCGGTAGGTGCCGGCGCCCGCGGCCTCCGAGCGGGCGAGCAGCGTCCCGTCGGCGGCGCGGATCGTCCCGCGCTTCACGCGCAGCTCCTCGATGAGCGCGCGGCGGTTCTTCGGGTTGTCGCGCAGCGCCTGCGCGTCGAAGACCGACCAGCGGCTCGTGAACGCGACGAGCGCCGCGAAGAGCAGCAGCACGATGGCGAAGAGGCGGGCGATCGGCTGGTTCATCGCGGCTCCAGGACCTCGCGCCGGGCGCGGTCGGAGACGAGCAGCAGCAGCGCGAGCAGGATGAAGTTCGCGACGATCGACGACCCGCCGTAGGAGATGAACGGCAGCGTCACGCCCGTGAGCGGGATGAGCTTCGTGACCCCGCCGACGATCACGAAGACCTGCAGCGCGAAGACCGCGGTCAGGCCGGTCGCCAGCAGCTTGGAGAACGAGTCGGTGGCGAGCGTCGCGATGCGGAACCCGCGCTCGACGATGAGCAGGTAGACCAGCAGCACGCCACACGCGCCGACGAGCCCGAGCTCGTTCACGATGACCGCGTAGATGAGGTCGGTGTGCGCGGCAGGGAGCAGCTGCCCGCCGCCGGGGAGCTGGATGATCGCCTCGCCGAAGCCGCGCCCCAGCAACCCGCCGTCCCCCTGCGCGAAGATCGACTGCGCGATCTGGTAGCTGCCGCCCTGCGCGTCGTAGAGCTGGTCGGAGAACGGGTGCAGCCACGCGTCGACGCGGTCCTGCACGTGCCCGACGGTCCGCGCGAAGAACCACGTGCCGGCCGCGAACAGGCCGAACCCGATGATCGCGTAGGACGCGCGGTTCGTCGCGACGTAGACGAGCGCGAGGAAGCCGCCGAAGAACATGAGCGACGAGCCCAGGTCCCGGATGAAGACCAGCAGCACCATCGCGGCGCCCCACACCACGAGCAGCGGCCCGAGGTGCTTGAGCGGCGGCAGCGGGATCCCGAAGATCTTGTGCGTGCCCTGGACGAGCACCTCGCGGGTGTCGCGCAGGTAGGACGCGAGGAAGATGACGATCGCGATCTTCGACAGCTCGGCGGGCTGGAAGGAGATCGGGCCGATGCCGATGCCGAGATAGGCGCCGTTGACCTGCTGGCCGATCCCCGGCACGCGCGGCAGCAGCAGGAGCAGGATGCCGGCGGTCGCGATGACGTAGCGGTAGCGCTCGAGGACCCGCACGTCCTTGCGCAGGGAGATGATCGTGGCGGCGAAGACGATCAGGCCGACGACGAACCACTGCGCCTGCTCGCGGGCGAAGTCCTCGTCGAGCCGGTAGAGGATCACGAGCCCGAGGCATGCGAGCGTCGCCACGAGCGGGAAGAGGTACGGATCGGCGTGCGGCAGCGTCATGCGCACGATGAGGTGCGCGACGAAGCACAGGCCGAGGAACAGCCCGCCGTACGTGAGCGACGCGTTCGTGAGGACGTCGTCGCGCTGCACGAACACCGCCGCGAAGCCCGCTGTGACCAGCAGGGCGGCGGGGATGAGGGCGAAGAGCTCGCGGTTGCGCTCGGTCATCGGGCGGTCAGGCGCCCCTGCTCGAGCTCGCGCACGAGGTCGGCCGCGTCGTCGTGCGAGCGCAGCTGGTGGTCGAGCAGCGTCGCGCGACGCGCCGCCGGCACCTCGTCCACGGGAACGCCGGAGATGTAGTTCGTGCTGTAGAGGTCGATCCCGGCGGGCAGGTCGTACGGCAGCCCGCGGTACATCGCGACGAACCCGTCCGGCGTGGTGCCGATGAAGTAGACGGCCTGCGACGCGAGGTACGCGCCGATCGCGACGGGGATGAGCACGATCAGGGTTCCAGCCAGCGCGATGAGCGCACGGTGCCCGCGGCGGGGACGCTTCGCCCGGGCGTCGTCCTTGCGCGCGCGGTGAGGCATGCGCCTGCGAGGCGGCGCCTCCGCGACGGCGACCGCCGGGCGCGCCTCGACCGCGGTCGGCGCGCCCCCGCCGTCCTGCGTGGGCTGGTCGTGCACCTCGGTGGGCTGGTCGTGGCCGCTCGCCGACGCGGCGCCGCGACCGACGTCCTCGAGGCGCAGCAGGACCACGGTGATGTTGTCGCGCCCTCCGGCGCGGTTGGCGGCGGCGATGAGCGCGCGGCCCGCCTGCTCCAGCCCGGTCGCCTCGCGCAGGATGTCCGCGACCTGGGTCTCGGAGATCATCGACGTCAGCCCGTCGCTGCAGAGCAGGATGACGTCGCCGTCGCGCGCGGCCCAGGAGCGGGTGTCGACGAGCACGTCGGGCTCGGGTCCGAGCGCGCGGGTGATGATCGAGCGCTGCGGGTGCTCGTCGGCCTCCTCGGCGGTGAGCTGCCCCCGTCGGCGCATCTCCTCGACGAGCGAGTGGTCCTCGGTGAGCCGGCTCAGCTCCCCGTCGCGGAAGCGGTACGCGCGGGAGTCGCCGACGTGGGCGATCGCGATGTCGCTCTCGCCGACGTGGACGGCGGTGAGCGTCGTGCCCATGCCGGCGCGTGAGTCGTCCTCGCGCGACATGCGGAAGATCTCCTCGTTGGCGCGCCGGACGACGGCGGCGAGGCGGTCCTCGGGGGTGCCCTCCTCGGGGAGGCCGGCCGCGACGGCCTCGACGGCGGCGTGCGATGCGACCTCGCCGGCCTGCGCGCCGCCCATGCCGTCGGCGACGGCGAACACCGGCGTCCGCGCGTAGTAGGCGTCCTCGTTGTGCCGGCGCTGCTGCCCGGTGTCGGTGAACGCGTGGTGTTCGGCGACGCGGAGCATCAGTCCTCGTAGGTGAACGTGCTGTCGCCGATGCGGATGCGGTCGCCCGGGTGCAGCGGGCGCGGACCGTCGAGCAGCTCCTCGTTGAGGTACGTGCCGTTCGTCGAGCCGAGGTCCTCGATCACCACGATGGCGCCCTGGCGGACGAGGCGCGCGTGGCGTGTGGACGCGAACGGGTCCTCGAGATGGATCTCGACGTCGCCGCGCCCGAGCGTCGCGCCCCCCTCGACGTCGTACTCCATGCCGCGGTCGTGCCCGGGCACGGACTCGACGACGAGCCGTGCCGCGCCCGAGCCGGCGTTGCCGCCGGGCTGGACGGGGTGGATGCCGGTCGCGTCGACCGGCGGGCGTGCCGGACCGGCGTTCACCGGGCGGCGCAGGTCCTTGAGGGCGCTGCGCGCGACCCAGAGCAGGAAGAGGTAGAGGACGGCGAGGAACGCCAGCTTCAGGCCGACGGAGACGGGTTCGAGCACGCGGTCACTCCAGCTCGAAGACGACCTCGGCCGTCCCCAGCTCGATCGCGTCGCCCGCGCGCAGCGTCTCGCCGCTCCCGCCGACGGGGCGCCCGTTGACCCGCACCCCGTTCGTCGACCCGAGGTCGTGGACCGTCCACGTCCCGTCGTGCTCGATGCGGATCTCGGCGTGCCGGCGCGACACGTTGCGGTCGTCGAGCACCACGTCGCACTCGCGGCTGCGGCCGATCGTGCCGCCGCGCAGCCCGAGCTCGTGGTGCGCGCCGCCGGCGACGATCGCCGCGCGGACGGGCCGGCGGGGCGACGTCTCCTCGACGGGGCCGCGGATGCGGTCGGCCGCGGAGTGCACCATCGTGTGGCCGAACTCGGCGGGCGAGGGCTCGTCCTGGCCCGGCTCGTTGCGCACCATGCGCGCCTGGATGCCGAACTCGCCGAGCGACAGCCGCTCGTCCGTCCTGAAGGCGATGACCGGCCGCGACACGAGTGCGTAGCGCTCGCGGCGGGCGTGCTCGAGCAGGTACGCGCCGAGCTCGTCGGACGAGCTCGTGCTCGACCTCCGCGAAGTTCTCGCGGTCGCGCGGCGACAGCCACACGGCGTACTCGTTCGGGACGTAGGTTCGGGACACGGACACGGTCTTGTGCTCGTCCATCTCGCGCGCCAGCCTGCGCGCGACCTCCACGGGCCGCACCTCGGAGCGGAACACCCGCCCGAACGTGCCCTCGACGAGGCCTGCGATGGTGCGTTCCAGGTTGCGCAGGACGCTCATGGCCCGGGGATCGTACGGTCGTGGGCGCGTGGCGTTCGAGAGGGTGAGGTTAGCCCGTCCCGTCCGCCGCGCCGGATCAGGCCCATGGTCGCACCGCGCGCGCGACGACGGCAGCCGCCCCCGCCACGAGCGCGCCGGCGACGAGCCCACGCGGATCCGGGAGCCCGGCCGCGGTCGCCAGCGCACCCGTCGCCACGCCGAGGGCGATCGCCCAACCCGCGGCCGCCACCATGTCGATCGCCGCCGTCCGCCCGCGCACCACGAGGGGCAGGACCGCCGCGGCCACCGCCCAGACCGCGCAGAGCGCGAGCGTCGGGCCGGTGACGATCGGATCGATGACGCGGGTCCAGACGTCGACCACCGAGTCGCGCCACGCCGCCGGATCCGGGAAGCCCTCGCCGCTGGCTCCGCGGCCGAGCAGGAGGCGCTCGTCGAGCAGGTGCTCGGCGAGCAGCAGCCACCACGCGCCGAGCGCGCCGAGCGCGGCGCGCGTCCAGATCCCGCGCACCTGGCCCGCGACCACCGGCCACGCGCCGGCGATGCCGATCAGCCCCAGCAGCGTCGCCCCCGCGGACAGCGACCAGGACCACCCGCTGCGCCAGAGCAGGAAGGGGACGGGCAGCAGGGCGGCGGCGAGGAGCAGGGCGATGCCCGGCGTGCCCTCCGCCACCCACGCGAACATCACGGCGGCCGCCGCCAGCCATGCGAGCCGGGGGAAGACGAACAGCGCGAGCGCCACCGCGCCGGCGATGGCCACCGGCGTCTGGCCGGTCGAGAGCAGCTCCCCGCCGGCGAGACCGTCGAGGCGATCGAGGGCGAGCAGCGTGAGCAGGCCGCCCGCCGCGGCGCCGACCGCGCGGCCGGGCAGCGTGATCCCCCGGCGCGGCGCCGGCTCGTCCTGCACCGCCGTCGGCGCGGCCAGACGCGGGTCCAGCGGCTCGAGACGCGCGCGCAGCCGCGGGTCGAGATCGGGTCGCGGCGCGCCACGCTCGCGTGCCAGGCGCCGCGTGGCGTCGAAGACGCGGGTCGCGCCCTCCAGCGTCCCGCCGCCCACGACGCCGGGCTCGTCGGCCACCTCGGGGAGGGCCGCGAGCAGGACCGCGCCGAGCTCGGACGGCGAGATGCGGTCCTCCGGGCGCGCGCGGACGGCGGCGTCGACGGCGTCGCAGACGTCGGCCGGGAGGTCGCGCCGGGCGCGGCGCAGCGGCGGGATGCGCTCGCCGATGCGGGCGACGGTCTCCGCGGCGCCGGCGCCGCGGATCGGGTTGACCCCGCTGAGGGCCTCGTAGATCACGAGACCCAAGGCGTAGGTGTCGGCCGCCGCGGTGACGTGCTCGCCGCGCGCCTGTTCGGGCGCCATGTACGCGAGCGTCCCGACGACGTCGCCGGTCCGCGTGACGGAGTCGTCGTCGGCCAGGCGCGCGATGCCGAAGTCGGTGAGCTTCGCGGCGGCGCCGTCGTCGGAGACCTCCGGGCAGATGACGTTCGACGGCTTCACGTCGCGATGGACGACGCCGCGTGCGTGCGCATGCGCGAGGGCATCGCACAACGTGGCGCCGATCCGCAGCACGTCGCGGTCCGACAGCTCGCCGTCGTGCTCGAGCTGCGCGAGCGTCCGGCCTCTGACCAGCTCGGAGACGAGCACCCAGCCGTCCTCGTCGCGTCCGGCCTCGTACAACGCCACGATCGCCGGATGGCCCAGGCGCGCGGCGGCCACGGCCTCGCGGGCGGCGCGCTTGCCGGCCTTGTCACCCGGGCGCTCGGCGTCCACCGGGACGCGCTTGACCGCGACGTCGCGGTCGAGGTGCTCGTCGTGGGCCTCGTACACGACGCCCATGCCGCCGGTGCCCAGTCGACGGACCAGGCGATAGCGGCCGAGGACGAGCTCGCCGCGCCCCGCGGCGGGCATGGCTCGGGTGGGCTCGTGGTGCACCCTGTCCGAGTTCGCCGTCGTTGTCGTGTGTCCTCGCTGCATGGGCAGGAGATGACAGGGTGACGGGGAACGTGCAGCGTGCACGGGCCCGGCATCCGGCCCCGTGGTCATACTGCCCCATCCGCCTCTTCTCCCTGGAGACAGCCGGTGTCCTTCTTCGACGAGGGTGACGACACGAGCACCACGCGCAAGCCGCGGCAGCGTCCGTCTGCGCGCGGGCGTCAGCGTGCCCCCTCGTCGGCGGCCGCGCCGGACCGCCAGACCCTCCGCGTCCGCCAGGGCATCGCGGCGCTCGTCTTCCTGCTCGTCGTCATCCTCCTCGTCGTCGGCATCAACTCCTGCCGCGGCAGCGCGCACGACAACGCCCTGCGCGACTACAACCGCGAGGTCGGCACGATCGCGTCGGAGTCCGACGAGCTCGGCCAGCAGCTCTTCGGGACGCTGACGCAGCAGTCGCTGCAGCCGGTCGACCAGCAGACCCAGGTCAACCAGCTGCGCGTGCGCGCCCAGCAGCAGGCGCAGCGGGCGCGCAACCTCAGCGTCCCTGGCGACATGGCCAACGCGCAGCAGAACCTGCTGCTCACGCTCGACCTCCGCTCCGACGCGGTCTCCAAGATCGCCTCGCGCATCGTCGCGGCCCGCGGCGACCAGGAGGGCGCCGCGGCGCAGGCGGTCGACCAGATCAGCGGGGAGATGCAGGCGTTCCTCGCCTCCGACGTCGTCTACCTGCAGCGCGTCGTCCCGTTCATCAACCAGGCGCTCGCCGACTCGGACATCGGCGGGCAGCGCATCGTCGCCGCGCGGTTCATGGACGACCTGACCTGGCTCAACCCCGACACCACCGCCGGCCGCCTCGGCGCGTCCGCGGGCGGCGGCGGGACCTCCAACCAGACGGTGGCACCCGGTCGTCACGGCCACGGCCTGACGAGCGTGTCGGTCGGCAACACGACCCTGCAGCCCCAGCCGGCGACGAACCGCGTCCCCGCGAGCGCGAACGTCGCGTTCACGGTCAAGTTCTCCAACCAGGGCGACAACGAGGAGACCGACGTCAGGGTCCGCATCCGGGTCAAGCCGCAGACGGGCAAGACGATCAGCGTCACGAAGACGGTCGACCAGACCAACCCGGGCGCCGAGGCCTCGGTCAACGTCCCGCTCGGCCAGGCGCCGCCGACGGGCACGTCGTCGACGGTGACCGTCGAGGTGCTCAAGGTGCCCGGCGAGGAGAACGTCGAGAACAACACCCAGACGTACACCGTCCTCTTCACGGGCTGACGACGGGAAGCGCGGCGGGCAGGTCTCGCAGGTAGGTTCAGGGGTCGCTCATGCAGGACTTCAGCTCCACCGTCGGCGTCGTCGCCCTCGTCGGCTGCGTGCTGGCCGCGATCGCCCTGCTCTGCTGCGCCGTGCTCCTGCTGCGGCTGCGGCGTCTGCGTGCCGCGCAGCGGGCGATCCTGGGTCCCGAGGGCGAGCGCGACCTCGTGGCGCTGGGCGCCGACCTCCAGGACGGCTTCCGCGCGCTGCACGACTACGTCCACGACGTCGCCGAGCGCCAGGACGGTCGTCTGACAACCGCCGAGGGCCGCCTCGACGGCGCGATCGCGCACTGCGGGCTCGTCCGCTACGACGCCTACAACGAGATGTCCGGGCGCCAGTCGACGTCGATCGCACTGCTGGACTCCTCGGCCTCGGGCATCGTCCTGTCCTCGATCCACCACCGCGACCAGGCGCGCCTGTACGCCAAGCGCGTGCAGGACGGCCGCGGCGAGCTGGAGCTGTCCCCGGAGGAGCAGGAGGCCGTGCGCCTCGCGCTCGCCTGATGCGCGTCGGGTACCTCGGTCCCGCCGGGACCTACTCCGAGGAGGCGGCGCTGCGGCGGCCGGGCGCCGAGCCCGTGCCGTTCCCCACGCTGCCCGACACGATCGCCGCCGTCGCCGACGGCGAGGTCGAGCTCGCGGCGGTGCCGGTCGAGAACTCGCTCGAGGGCAGCGTCGGCATCTCGCTCGACACCCTCGCGGCGCGCGACGACGTCACGATCGTCGGCGAGCTCGTCCTGCCGATCTCGGTGCACCTCGTCGCCCGCGCGGTCCTCGACCCGGCCGACGTCGAGCAGGTCGTCTCGCACCCGCAGCCGCTCGCGCAGTGCGCCGGCTACCTGCGCCGCCGCCTCCCCCAGGCGCGGACGGTGCCGGCCAGCTCCACCGCCGCCGCGGTGCGCCAGATGATGGAGGCGGGGCCCCGCTGGGCGGCGCTCGGCCCGCGGCGCGCGGCCGAGCTCTACGGCGCGGTCATCGTCGAGGAGGACGTCGCCGACGACGCGAGCAACGCGACGCGCTTCGTCTGGGTCGCGCCCGCGGGCGCCGCCGTCGCGTCCGGCGGGCCGATGCGCACGTCGCTGGCGTTCTGGGGCCAGGGCGACCGCGAGCCCGGCTGGCTCGTGCGGTGCCTGTCGGAGTTCGCGTTCCGCGGCGTGAACCTCTCGAAGATCGAGTCGCGCCCCCTGCGCAGCACCATCGGCCACTACCGGTTCTTCGTCGACTGCGACGACGGGCTCGCCTCACCCGCCGTCAGGGAGGCGGTCGACGGCCTGCGGACGCACTGCACCGACGTGCGCGTGCTGGGGTCCTATCCGCGGGAGCTCCAAGTAGACTGACGCGCGGCCCTATGGCGGATCTGCTCACACCCCCAGATCCACTGGGGTCCGTGCCGCTCACCGACCCGCGGCACGGACCTGGGGACGCCCCTGCTGCGAGCAGGGGTTCCAATGGTCGGGTGCTGGTGCTGAATGCGACGTACGAGCCGGTCAACGTCTGCACCGTCCGTCGCGCGGTCGTCCTGCTCCTCAAGGAGAAGGCCGAGGTCATCGAGCGCGGGTCCTGGGAGCTCCACTCCGAGACGACGACGCTCGCGCGGCCGATGGTCATCCGCCTGGTGACCTTCGTGAAGGTCCCGCGCGACACGCACCGGCGCAAGATCACCCGCCGCGCCGTCTTCGCGCGCGACGGCTGGCAGTGCCAGTACTGCGGCTCGAGGGCGAACCTGACCGTCGACCACGTCATCCCGCGGTCGAAGGGCGGCACCTCGACGTGGGAGAACATCGTCGCCTCCTGCGCGCCGTGCAACCGCCGCAAGGGCGACAGCCTGCCGGCGAAGGCGGGGATGCACCCCAAGCGCCAGCCGCGCGTGCCGCACCCGCAGATCTTCATCCACGTCGCCGCACCGACCATCCCGGTCCAGTGGCGACAGTGGCTGCCTGAAGCCGCATAGCCCCACGCGCGTCCTCAGCGTGGGCCTCTGGTCGGCGAAGCCGGCCCCAGAAAGGTGGAGGGCGCCGTGTCGACACACGGCGCCCTCCGGATACTTCACTGGACTTTGCGGCCTGAGAGAGAAAGGTCTGACGGCCGGTGGGACCAACCCGGCATCTCCCTCAGCGGTGGCCCGGTTTGGATTCGCTAGCCGAAGCCAGCTTCCGACCTAGCGGCCGGTCACCTCCAGGGTCCCGCAAGAACTCGAACTGTCGATACGGACCACCTCCTTTCTCTGGTATCGGCAGAGTAGCGAAAGACCCCGACGGTCTCGACCGTTGTCGGGGTCCTTTCGCGAGGAGGCGTCCTACTCGTCGTCCGTGGACTCGTCGGGGGCCGCGCCGTCGGCGTCCGTCGCGCCGCCGCCGTTGCTCTCTGCGGCCTCGGATGCGTCGCCCTCGGGGACGAAGTCCTCGGCGACGTCGGCCGCGACCTCCGGCTCGGACTCCATGACCAGCGCGACCGCGCTGACGACGTCGTCGTCGCGGATGTTCATCACCCGCACGCCCTGCGAGAGGCGCCCGTAGCGGCTGATCCCGCGCACGCCGGTGCGCTGCACCATGCCCTCGCGCGAGATGAAGACGAGCTCCTGGTGCTCGCGCACGACGAGCGCGCCGGCGAGGGCGCCCTTCGCCTCGGTGAGCTTGATCGTCCCGACGCCCTTGGCCCCGCGGTTCGTCTTGCGGTACTGGTCGATCCCGGTGCGCTTGCCGTAGCCGTTCTCGGTCACGACGAGCAGCTCGTCGTCGTCGCGCGCGACGTCCATCGCGAGCACCGCGTCGTCGGGGCCGCTGACGTCCATCCCGCGCACGCCGGAGGTGTCACGGCCCATGGCGCGCGCGCCGTCCTCGTGGAAGCGCACGGCCTGGCCCTTGCGGGAGACCATGAGGATGTCGTCGTCGCCGCTCGTCCGCCGCACGGCGACGAGCTCGTCGTCGTCGCGGATGTTGATGGCGATGATGCCGTCGGCCTTGATCGGCGTGTTGTAGAGGATGAACTCGGTCTTCTTCACCACGCCGCGGCGGGTCGCGAAGATGAGGTACTTGCCCTCCGTGAAGTCGCGCGTGGAGAGCACGGACTGGATCCGCTCGCCGTCCCGCAGCGGCAGCACGTTGACGAGCGCACGGCCCTTCGCCGTCCGCGACGCCTCCGGCAGCTCGTAGACCTTGGAGCGGTAGACCTTGCCGCGGTTGGAGAAGAAGAGCAGGTAGTCGTGCGAGGACGTCACGAACAGGTGCTCGATGTAGTCGCCGTCCTTCATGTCCATCCCGGTCACGCCCCGGCCGCCCCGGTGCTGCTGGCGGTAGGTCGCCAGCGGCAGCGACTTGATGTAGCCGGACTTCGTGATCGTGATGACCATCTGCTGGTCGGCGATCAGGTCCTCGATGTCGATCTCGTCCTCGGAGTCGGTGATGAGCGTGCGACGCTCGTCGCCGAAGCGCTCCGCGATCTCGAGGAGCTCCTCCTTGATGATCCCGAGGACGCGCTGCTCGTCGCCGAGGATCGCGCGCAGCTCGGCGATCCGCTCGAGCTTGTCGGCGTGCTCGGTGCGCAGCGTGCCGGCCTCCAGCGCCGTCAGCTGCGACAGGCGCATGTCGAGGATGGCGGAGGCCTGGATGTCGGAGAGGCTGAAGCGCTCGATGAGCTGCACGCGCGCGGCGTCGCGATCGCGCGAGGCGCGGATCGTCTCGATGACCGCGTCGAGGTTGTCCTGCGCGATGAGCAGGCCCTCGAGCACGTGCACGCGGCGCTCGAGGACGCCGAGCTCGTGCTTCGAGCGCCGGACGATGACCTCGCGCTGGTGCTGGACGTACTCGACGAGCACCCGGCGCAGGGGCAGCGTGCGGGGCACGTTGTCGACGAGCGCGACCATGTTCACGCCGAACGTCGTCTGCATCGGCGTGTGCTTGTAGAGCTGGTTGAGGACGACCTCGGGGATCGCGTCGCGCTTCAGCTCGACGACGAGCCGCATGCCGCGACGGTCGGTCTGGTCCTCGAGGTTCGCGATGCCGGTGAGGCGCTTCTCGTGGACGAGGTCGGCGATCTTCTTGACGAGGCCGTTGTCCCCGCCCTTCTTCACCATGTAGGGCAGCTCGGTGACGATGATCGCCTCCTTGCCGCGCCCGATGTCCTCCGTGTGGGCCTTCGCGCGGACGCGGACGCGCCCGCGACCGGTCTCGTAGGCGTCGAGGATGCCCTGGCGACCGAGGATGATCCCCGCCGTCGGGAAGTCCGGGCCCTTGATGTGCTGCATGAGCCCGGCGGTGTCGATGGCCGGGTCGTCGATGAGGGCGATGACCGCGCCGATGACCTCGCGCAGGTTGTGCGGCGGGATGTTCGTCGCCATGCCGACGGCGATCCCGGAGGAGCCGTTGACGAGCAGGTTGGGGAAGCGCGCCGGCAGGACGAGCGGCTCGCGCTTGGAGCCGTCGTAGTTGGGCGTGAAGTCGACCGTGTCCGCGTCGAGGTCGCGGAGCATCTCGGTGGCCAGACGCGTGAGGCGCGCCTCGGTGTAGCGCATGGCCGCGGCCGGATCGTCGTCGATGGAGCCGAAGTTGCCCTGGCCGTCGACCAGCGGGTAGCGCATCGAGAAGTCCTGCGCCATCCGCACGAGCGTGTCGTAGATCGCGGAGTCGCCGTGCGGGTGGTAGTTGCCCATCACCTCGCCGACGATGCGCGCGGACTTCGAGTACGGCCGGGTCGGGCCCTGGCCGGACTCGTCCATCGAGTAGAGGATGCGGCGATGGACGGGCTTGAGCCCGTCGCGCACGTCGGGCAGCGCGCGGCCGACGATGACGCTCATCGCGTAGTCCAGGTACGCGGTGCGCATCTCGTCCTCGAGCGCGCGCGGCTCGATGTTGCCGCCGCCGATCACGTCGGTCGATGCCACTGCCTACACCTCCTCACCGCGGTCGGCCTCAGACATCGAGGTTTGCCACCAGGCGGGCGTTGCTCTCGATGAAGTCGCGGCGCGGCTCGACCTGATCGCCCATGAGCATCGAGAAGATCCGGTCCGCGCCGGCCGCGTCGTCGACGCCCACCCGGGCGAGGGTGCGGTTGCTGGGGTCCATGGTCGTCTCGCGCAGCTGGTCGGCGTTCATCTCGCCGAGGCCCTTGAAGCGCTGCAGGCTGATGCCCTTCTGGGCGACGCCCAGCACCGCGTCGCGCAGCTCCTCGAACGAGAGCGCCTCCTCGAGCGTGTCCCCGAGCTTCACCACGAACGGCGGCGTCCCGGCCAGCTCGATGAGCTGGTGGTGGACCTTCACGAGCGCCCGGTACTCCGGCGCCGTGAACAGCGCCCTGCGGATCCGGTGCGTGCGGGCCAGGCCGCTGCGCGTCTCGACGGCGCGCACGCGGATGTCGTCATCGTCCGACGGCAGCAGCTCGGTCTCGTGCGGCACGCCGGGCAGGTGGCCGAGGCTCAGGTGCGCGATCGCCTGCTCGTCGGACTCGACGCGCTCGTCCAGCAGCGCGGACTCCTCCAGGAACGTCACGGTGTCGTGGCCGTGGTCGGCGCGCAGCGCCGACGCCCAGCCCTCGTACTGCTTCAGCAGCCGGGTGAGCCGCTGCCAGCGCGCCTCCGTGAGCTTGAACGGCTCGGCGTCGCGGTCGGTGACCTCGAGCTTCTCCCACTTGTCCGACAGCAGGATCCCCTCGAGCTCGGACTCGCGCTCGATGTAGCGCGTCTGGTTGCCGCGCTTGAGCTTGTAGAGCGGCGGCTTGGCGATGTAGACGTAGCCGGCCTCGATGAGCTCGGGCATCTCGCGGAACAGCAGCGTGAGCACGAGCGTGCGGATGTGCGCGCCGTCCACGTCGGCGTCCGTCATGACGATGACCTTGTGGTACCGGGCACGCTCGAGGTCGAACTCGTCGCGGACGCCCGTGCCGATCGCGGTGATGAGCGACTGGATCGCGTCGTTCTGCAGGACCTTGTCGATCCGGCTCTTCTCGACGTTGAGGATCTTGCCGCGCAGCGGGAGCACCGCCTGGGTGTGGCGGTCGCGCCCCTGCTTCGCCGAGCCGCCGGCGGAATCGCCCTCGACGATGAAGATCTCGGCGAGCGACGGATCCTTGACCGAGCAGTCGGCGAGCTTGCCCGGCAGGGTCGTGTTCTCCAGCGCGGACTTGCGGCGCGTCAGGTCGCGCGCCTTGCGTGCCGCAAAGCGCGCCTGGGCGGCGGACACCGCCTTGCGGATGATGGCCATCGCCTCTTGCGGGTTCTCCTCGAGGAACTCCCCGAGCCTCTCCCACACGACCGAGCGCACGAAGCCCTCGACGCCGGGGTTGCCCAGCTTGGTCTTCGTCTGGCCCTCGAACTGGGGGTCGGCGAGCTTCACGGAGATGACGGCCGTCAGGCCCTCGCGGACGTCCTCTCCCGAGAGGTTGTCGTCCTTCTCCTTGAGCAGCTTCTTGTCCCGCGCGTAGCGGTTGAGCTGCGAGGTCAGCGCGGAGCGGAACCCGGACATGTGGGAGCCGCCCTCGTGGGTGTTGATGTTGTTCGCGAAGGAGAACACCGACTCCTGGTAGGTCGTGTTCCACTGCATCGCGATCTCGACCGCGCCCTCACCGGACTCGCCCTCGAAGTAGACGACCTTCTTGCCGATCGACTCCTTGTTCTGGTTGAGGTAGCCGACGAAGTCCTCGATCCCGCCCTCGTACTGGAACTCCGACCGCTGGCCCTCGTCCCGCTCGTCCGTGATCGAGATCTTCAGGCCGCGGGTGAGGAACGCCGTCTCGCGCAGGCGCTGCTCGAGCGTGGAGAACTCCAGCCGCGAGGTGCTCTCGAAGATGTCGGCGTCGGGCAGGAACGTGATGATCGTCCCGGTCTCCGACGTCGGCTCGCCGCGCTGGAGCTCGCCCTGCGGCGCGCCGCGCACGTAGTCCTGCGACCAGGCGTAGCCGTCGCGGCGGACCTCGATGTGGAACTCCTCCGACAGCGCGTTGACCACCGACACGCCGACGCCGTGCAGGCCGCCGGACACCTTGTAGCCGCCGCCGTCGCCGAACTTGCCGCCGGCGTGCAGCACGGTGAGGACGACCTGGACGGCCGGCAGGCCCTCCTTCTCCATGATCGCCACCGGGATGCCGCGGCCGTCGTCACGCACGGTGACCGAGCCGTCGGGATGGATCGTCACATCGACCGCATCGCAGTGGCCCGCCAGGGCCTCGTCGACGGAGTTGTCGACGACCTCGTAGACGAGGTGGTGCAGCCCACGGTCGCCCGTGGAGCCGATGTACATGCCAGGGCGCTTCCGGACGGCCTCCAGACCCTCGAGGACGGTGATGTCCTGGGCGTCGTAGCCGCTCGAGGCGCCGGCGCCGTCAGGGGTGGGATCGTCGCTGCTCAAAGTGCCTCCGAACGTCAGTACGCCCCGGCCCAGCGCGGCGGCGGGAGTCCGGGGCGCACGAAATCTCGTTGTGAACATTCTAGCAGGCACAGGCCGTCACGAGCCTGTTCACAACGTGCCGAAAGTGCTGCAAAAGAGCACAAAACGAGAGCGGCTTCCATCACCGTCTCACCCGGCTCGCGGTCGCGCGCAGCGCGAGCACCCGCTCGTGGCCGAGACGGGCGTTGATCGCTGCGCACAGCGCGGGCCCCATGAGGCCGATCTCCTGTGCCCAGACCGACGACGTGCAGGCCACCGAGACGGTGCCCGAGCGCTCGGAGACGGGGCGCGCCTCGCGGGCGATCGCGGGGCCGACAGCGTCCTCCCAGACGGCCTGCACCGAGGCGAGCCCGGTGGCCGGCCGGAGACTGTCGGCGAGCGCGCCGACGGCGCCGGCGAGCGGACGCGGAGCGCGGCGGTGCCTCATGCGGCGAGCGCCCCCTCGTCCTCGTCGTGCACGGTCCCCTCGACCACGCGCAGGCGCGTCACGTCCGCCGTGTCGGCGCCCGGGACGTGCCCGAGGTCCGTCGTCGTCACGAGCGCCTGGCCGCGCGAGCCGAGCCGGTCGGCCAGCAGCGCCCGGCGGCCGCTGTCGAGCTCGCTCATGACGTCGTCGAGCAGCAGGAGGGGCGGGGCGCCGCGTTCGTCGGCGAGCACGTCGCGCTCGGCCAGGAGCAATGCCAGCAGGCCCATGCGCTGCTCGCCCTGCGATCCGTAGGCGCGCAGCTCGCGCCCGTCGCGGGCCAGGACGAGGTCGTCGCGGTGCGGTCCGTGGCCGGTGAAGCCGCGCTCGAGGTCGCCGTCGACCCGCTCGGCGAGCTCCGCGGCCAGACCCTCGGCGTCGGCCGCCGTGCTGCGCGGGCGGTAGCGCAGCGTCGCATCCCCGGTCAGGCCCAGCTCACCGGCGGCGGTCGTGAAGGGCGCGGCGAGCAGCTCCACCGTCGCGGCGCGGTCGTCGCGCAGCGCGATGCCGTGGCGCGCGAGCTCGGCGTCCCACGCCGGCAGCGACGCGCGCGACGCCCGGCCGGAGCGGATGCGGCCCAGCAGCGCGTTGCGCTGCGCGAGCGCCTGGGAGTACGCGCGGCGCGAGCCCGCGCGCGCCGGCCAGATCGCGGCGACGACCTGGTCGAGATGGCTGCGCCGCAGCGCGGGCGGCCCCTTCACCAGCTCGAGGCGGTCCGGGAGGAACACGGACACGAGCGGGCGTGCCGATGTGTCGCTGAGGCGCTCGACGTCGGCACCGTCGACCCGCATGCGCTTCGGCTCGCCGGGCTGGAACCCGACCGCCAGCTCGTGCGCGCGGCCGTCCGGGTCCTGCGTCTGCACCTCCACCCGCGCGGCCTGCGCCCCGAAGCGCACGAGCTCGCGCTCGTTCGACGTGCGGCACGAGCGGCCCGTGCATCCGAAGTACAGCGCCTCGAGGAGGTTCGTCTTGCCGGCCCCGTTGCGTCCGTGCACGACCGTCAGCCCGGGCCCGAGGCGCACCTCGGCCGCCGCGTAGCCGCGGAAGTCGCGGAGGCGGAGCCGGGCGACCTGCATCTCTAGCTCACGTCCTAGACGTTGAGCCTGATCGGCATGATCAGGTACTGGAAGCCGCTCTGGTCGCCGGCCTCGATGAGACCCGGCCGCAGCGGGCTGATGAGCTTGAGGCGCAGGTCGTCGGCGTCGACGCTCTCCAGGCCGTCGCGCAGGAAGTCAGGGTTGAAGCCGATCTCGAACGGTTCGCCCTGGAACGGGATCGGCATGGACTCGTGCGCCTCGCCGACGTCCGGCGTCTGCGCGGAGACCTTGAGCTCGCCGTCGGCGAACGCGAGCCGCAGCGGCGCGTTCTTCTGCGCCATGAGGCTCATGCGCCGCACGACGTCCGTGAGCTCCGACGTGCTCACGGTCAGCTCGTGCTCGTGCGTGTCCGGCAGCAGCTGGCGATAGTTCGGGAACTGACCATCGATGAGCCGCGACGAGAGCACGACGCCGCCGAGGTCGAACACGACCTGGTTGGCGCGGACGCCGATCGTCAGCTCGCCCTCCTCGGCGGCCTGGGCGATGCGCACGAGCTCCTGCAGCGCGCGGGCCGGCACGTTCGCCTCGAAGGAGCCGTCCAGCGGCGCCTCGAGCCCGGTCTCCTTGACCGAGAGGCGGTAGGAGTCGGTCGCGACCATCCGAAGGTCCGACCCCGACGCCGACACGAGGATGCCGGTGAGGATCGGCCGCGTCTCGTCACGCGACGCCGACCGCGCGACCTTCGCCGCGGTCTCCACGAACGCCCGCGTCGGGACCCGGACGATCTGGTCCCCGCCCGGCTCCGGGAACGGCGGGAAGTCCTCGGCGCGGAGGGTGCGGATGTGGAACGTGGCGGAGCCGGACACGACCTCCACGTCGCCCTCGCTCGGCCGCAGCTCGAGCGTCGCCGCGCCGCTGGGCAGCGCGCGGGCCACGTCGAGGAGAAGGCGGGCCGGCAGCACCGCGACGCCCTCGCGCTCGATCTCGGCCTCGAGCGGAACGCGGAGGCCGACCTCCATGTCTGTGGCACGAAGCTCGGCGCGACCGTCCTGCGCCAGGAGCTGGACACCCGAGAGCGCCTGCACAGCACTGCGCGTGGAGGCGACGCGGGAGACCGTGCCGAGCTGCGCGAGCAGGGTTGCGCTCGTCGTCGACAGCTTCAACTGGTCACCTCGGATCTCATCTGGAAAGGCTTGAAGTCATAGGGGCTGTGCACGTGTGCGCAACGCGACATCGGGCCGCAGGCTGCGGGGAAAGCACGCACCGCGCCTGTGCGCACGCACGTGCACAGTGTGGCAAGGCGACCGGTCGTCACGGGACGCTGTGCAGACGCGCGGACAGGCTGCGAACAGCCTCGAAGGCGTCCTGGTCGGAGGAGAGGCGTGCGCTGGTGCGCCGGCAGGCGTGCATGACGGTGGTGTGGTTGCGTCCCCCGAACTGCTTGCCGATGGCCGGGAGGCTCTGATCGGTGTGCTCGCGGCAGAGGTACATCGCGACCTGCCGCGGCCAGGAGACGCGGGCCGTCCGATCGTGCGACACGAGCTCCTCGAACGTCAGCCCGAACGCCTCGCACGTGAGCCGCTGGATGAGCTCGACGGTCGGGGGCGTCGGCTGGGAGATGCGGTTGAGCGGCGCGGGATAGAGGCCGTCGAGGACCTCCGCGGCCAGCGCGGCGTCGAGCCGCCGGCCCGTGAGCGAATGGAAGGCGACGACGCGGATGAGCGCCCCCTCGAGCGCGCGCACGTTGTCGGTGACGCGGTCGGCGATGACGTCGAGGGCCTCTGGCTCGGCGAGGTCGATGCCGTCGTGCTGGACGCGCTTGCGCAGCACGGCCAGGCGCACGGCGCGGTCGGGCGCGCCGATGTCGGCGACGAGGCCGGCCTCGAAGCGCTCGCGCAGGCGGTCCTCGAGGGCGTCGAGGTCGCGCGGGAGGCGGTCGGAGGTCAGGACGAGCTGGCTGCCGGCCTCGTGGAGGGCGTTGAACGTGTGGAAGAACTCCTCCTCCGTCTTCACCTTGCTCTCGAGGAACTGGACGTCGTCGATGAGGAGCACGTCTGCGCGGCGGAAGCGGCCCTTGAACGCGTCGAGGCCCCCGGTCCGCACGGCGGTGACGAAGTCGCTCGTGAACTGCTCGGTCGTCGTGGCGCGGACGGTCAGGCCCTCCCCGAAGCGGCGCACGTAGTTGCCGATCGAGTGCAGGAGGTGCGTCTTGCCGACGCCGGGCGGCCCGTAGATGAAGAGCGGGTTGTACGCCTGGCCTGGCAGCTCGGCGACGGCGAGCGCGGCGGCGTGGGCGAAGCGGTTGCAGTCGCCGATGACGAACTGGTCGAAGGTCAGCTTGGGGCTGAGCGCGTCCTCCTCGGGCGGGCTCCAGGCCGCGGACATCGGCGTGCGGTGGTGGGATGCCGCGGCGTCCTTCCCGTCGGCGACGAGCTCGACCTCCGCGCCGTCGCCCAGGACGTTCGCCGCGGCGTCGCCGAGGTGCCGGCCGAAGCGGCTGTCGATCCACGCGCGGACGGCGGGCTCGGCCGCGAGCACGAGCCGCTCGCCGTCGAGCTCGACGGGCCGCAGCGGGTCGAGCCAGAGCTCGGCGGACTGAGGATCGACGATGCGGCGCAGCTCGCTGCGGACCTGCTCCCAGACGTGGGCGAGCTGCGGGGGGTGGGCAGGCGTGATCGACCTCTTCGGAGGAGTGCTGCGACGGCTGGCGAGGAGGGACCGGCGGCCCCGGATCGGCGACCCTGGAGGCGCCGAGCGAGGACCGTAGCATCGGCTCGCAGGGCGCGTGGACGGACCGTTGGGTCGTGCCCGCAAGGAGCGAGGATCCGCGGTCTGCAGGCCCGGGTCCCGCCAGTGGACTACCCTTGCTCCTCCATGAAGCGGACCTATCAGCCCAAGACGCGCAAGCGGGCGCGAGCACACGGCTTCCGGGCGCGGATGCAGACCAAGGCCGGGCGCAGTCTGATCAAGCGCCGCCGGGCCAAGGGCCGCAAGCGCCTCACTGCCTAGCCGCCGTCGCCGTGGAGGACGTGCCGTCCCGCTCCGCCGGACCGAAGCGGACGAAGCGCGGCCGCCTGTCGCGCAGTGCGGAGTTCGAACGCGTCTATCGCCAGGGCCGATCCCACGGGGGCCGGCACTTCGTGCTGCACGCGTTCCCGCGTGACCGGGCGTCCTCGCCGGAGGACGGTCCGCGCCTCGGGGTGTCCGTCTCGCGCAAGGTCGGCGGCGCCGTCGACCGCAACAAGGTCAAGCGCCTGCTGCGGGAGGCGTTCCGCGCGGAGGCGTCGCGGCTGCCCGACGACGTGGACGTCGTGATCGTCGCGCGGCCGGATGCGCTCGAGCTCGTCGAGCGCGAGGGGCTGGCCGGCGTGCAGGCGGCGGTCGCCGAGCTCGTGAGCCGCGCCGGCGGTGAGCGGACATGACGTTCGCGCGCCGGGTCGCCGTCGCGCCGATCGTCGTCTACCGCCGCGTGATCTCGCCGTTGCTGCCTCCGCGGTGCAAGTACCACCCGAGCTGCTCGGAGTACGCGATCCAGGCCGTTTCTGAGTTCGGCATACTGCGGGGGCTCGTGCTCGCCGCCTGGCGCCTGCTCCGCTGCAACCCGTTCAGCCACGGCGGCTTCGATCCGGTGCACGCGCAGCGGGTCTTCACCCCACGCACCCCCGCCGCTCACTGACCCCATGTTGCCTCTCGCGAACATCTTCCAGCCGCTCATCGACGTCTTCAAGCCGGTGCTCGTGTTCTTCCACGACTCCGTCGGCTTGGGCTGGGGCTGGGCGATCGTGGCGCTGACCATCTGCGTCCGCGCGCTGCTGCTTCCGCTGGCGATCAAGCAGTACCGGTCGATGAAGTCGCTTCAGGAGATCGCGCCGGAGCTGAAGAAGGTCCAGGAGAAGTACAAGGACGACAAGCAGCGCCAGCAGCAGGAAGTGATGCAGTTCTACAAGGAGAACAAGGTCAACCCCCTGGCCTCCTGCCTGCCGCTCGTCCTGCAGCTGCCGGTCTTCCTGTCGCTCTACTACATGCTCCGCACGGATCTCAAGCACGAGATCTGCGGGATCCCGCTGGACCAGGCCGCCAACATGGTCTGCGAGCAGGTGAAGCCCGGCTCGGGGCAGTTCCTCTTCATCCCGGACCTGACGGACAAGGCGAGCGGCGGCGTGCTCGTCGTGCTGATCGTCCTCTACGTCAGCTCCCAGCTGCTGTCGAGCATCCTGATGCCGGCGACGGTCGACAAGACCCAGCGCATGATCTTCATGGCGCTGCCGTTCATCTTCGTGCCGTTCATCATCCGGTTCCCCGCGGGCCTCCTCGTCTACTGGATCACGACGAACCTCTGGACCGTGAGCCAGCAGACCGCGCTGCGCAAGATCATGGGCGCGCCGAAGCCGCCGCCGCTGAACCCGGACGGGACGCGACCAGGGCCCTTCGACGAGATCCTCAAGCAGTTCCGCAAGCCACCGGCGGAGCAGCCGTCGAACGGCGGTAAGGGCGGCGGCAAGAGCGGTGGCGAGAAGCCGGCCCGCAAGCGCCAGCCCGCAGCCGTGAGCTCCGGTTCCGGCGGCAGCTCGTCCGGCAAGAGCTCCGGTGGGAGCGGCAGTGGGAACGGCGGCAGCAGCGGGGACGCGCGTGAGCCTGGTGCGAAGCCGCCGCCGCCTCCGCGCAAACGCGCGAAGAAGCGATCCGGGAGACGCCGCTGATGGGCACGATGGAGGCCGTCGCGGCCGTCCACGACCTGCTCGAGCGCGTCGTCGAGGGCCTGGGCCTGCCGGGTCCCGTCGAGGTCCGGATCGAGGACGAGACCATGTACGGCGTCGTCCACGGCGAGGACCTCGGGCTGTTCATCGGCCGGCACGGCGCGACGATCGACGCCGTGCAGCACCTGGCGCACCGGCTCGTCCTGCGCAACGAGACCGAGCTGCGGGTCGTCGTCGACGCGGAGGGCTATCGCGACCGGCGCCGCGCGGTGCTCGAGCAGCAGGCGGATCGCGCCGCCGACGAGGCGGTCGAGTTCAAGCGCGCCGTCGCGCTCGACGCCATGACCGCGACGGAGCGCAAGCTCGTGCACGAGTATCTGCGCGACGTCGACGGCATCGAGACCTACAGCGAGGGGCAGGAGCCGGATCGCCATCTCGTGGTCGCCCCCACGTCGTCGTAGTCCGTTTCACGTGAAACACCATGGCTGATGCGTTTCACGTGAAACGCCTCGCCGAGCTCGTCGCCGATTACGGGATCACGCCCCGAGGTCGGCACGCTCTGGCGACGCTGCTGGATCTGCTCGCGTCCGACCCGAACGCGCCGACGACGGTCGCCGAACCCGACCGCGCGGTGGACGTCCACCTGGCGGACTCGCTCGTCGCATTGGATCTCGACGCCGTCCGCCAAGCCACGGTGCTCGCCGACCTCGGCGCCGGGGCGGGTGTCCCCGGGCTGCCGCTCGCCGCTGCGCTGCCCGACGCCCGGGTGCTGCTCGTCGAGAGTGTCGGGCGCAAGGGGGCGTTCATGGAGCGCTGCGTCGCGGCCATGGGCCTCGACAATGCAGAGGTGGTCACGGCGCGCGCGGAGGACTGGCCAGACGGCATCGGGGCGTGCGACGTCGTCACAGCGCGAGCGCTCGCTCCGCTGAACGTCCTGCTGGAGTACGCGGCGCCGCTGCTGCGCGACGGTGGCGTGCTGGTCGCCTGGAAGGGCCATCGCGACGACGAGGAGGAGCGCGACGGCCACGCGGCTGCGGCTCGGCTCGGCATGCTTGTCGAGGAAGTCCGCGAGGTCGCTCCGTTCGCGGGGGCCCAGGCGCGACATCTCGTGGTCGCGCGCAAGATCGCCCCCACGCCGGCCGGATTCCCGCGCCGCCCCGGCATGGCGCGCAAGCGCCCCCTGCACTGACCCCCGAACTACCCGTCGACGACCGTTCGGGCCGGTACCCTCGATCGACCGTGGGCACCGTCTTCGCGATCGTCAACCAGAAGGGCGGGGTCGGCAAGACCACCACCGCCGTCAACGTCGCCGCCTGCATCGCGGAGGCCGGCTGGAGCACCCTGCTCGCCGACGTGGACCCCCAGGCGAACGCGACGCTGGGCCTCGGGTTGCCGAAGGACCTCGATCCGGGCATCTACGAGGTGCTCTCCGGCACCGCGCAGGCCTCCGACGCCGTCTATCCGACGTCGATCGACCGCCTGTCCCTGCTCCCGGCGAGCCCCGACCTCGCGGGCGCGAACGTCGAGCTCCCGCGCCAGCCCGGCTCCGAGCGGCGTCTGCGTGACGCGCTCGAGACCGTGCGCGACGACTTCGCCTACGTGCTCCTGGACTGCCCGCCGTCGCTCGGCCCGCTGACGGTCAACGCGCTCGTCGCGGCCGACCGGGTCATCGTGCCCGTGCAGACCGAGTACTTCGCGCTCGAGGGGCTCGCCGGCCTGCTCGACACGCTGTCGCTCGTCCAGCGCGAGCTCAACCCGCGCCTCACCGTCGCAGGCATGCTGCTGACCATGCACGACGGGCGCACGCGGCTCGCCCGCGACGTCGAGCGCGAGGTCCGCACGCACTTCCCGCAGCTCGTGTTCGACACGGTCATCCCGCGCAACGTGCGCATCGGCGAGGCGCCCAGCTACGGGCGGCCGGTGATCCACCACGATCCGCACTGCTCCGGCTCGGACGCGTACTTCGAGCTGGCCAAGGAAGTCGCCGCGCTGCGATGAGCGCAGGACCGCGAGGCATGGGGAGGGGGCTGGCGGCGATCCTCGCCGTCACCGACGAGCCCGCCACCGAGGACGGCGATCTCCGGCACATCCCGCTGGACCTCATCGCGCCCAACCCGCGCCAGCCGCGGCGCTCCTTCGACCAGTCGTCGCTGCAGTCGCTCGCCGACTCCGTGCGCGAGCGCGGGATCGTCCAGCCGGTGCTCGTGCGGCCGGTCGCGGGCGGGACCTACGAGCTCGTGGCCGGCGAGCGTCGTTGGCGCGCGGCGCAGATCGCCGGCATGGAGTCCGTCCCGGCGCTCGTGCGCCCGCGGGACGACAGCGCGGCGCTCGAGGTCGCGCTCATCGAGAACATGGCCCGGGAGGACCTGAACCCGGTCGAGGAGGCCCGCGCCTGCGCGGCGCTCGTCGAGGAGCTCGGGCTGACGCGCGAGGACGTCGGCCGGCGCGTGGGCCGCAGCCGCGTCGCCGTCTCCAATCTCATGCGCCTGCTCGACCTGCCCGAGGACACGCTCGGGCTGCTGGAGGCCGGGGAGCTCACGGAGGGCCACGGGCGTGCGCTGCTGCTCGCCGAGGATCACGGCGACCGGCGGACGCTGGGGCGCGAGGCGGCACGCGAGGGCTGGACCGTGCGCGTGACCGAGGCGAAGGCGCGCGAGGCCAACGCGCCCGGCGAGATCCGCGCGTCGCGGCGGAAGGGCGGGGTGCATCCCGACCAGGCCGCGGCCGCGACCGAGGTCGGCGAGGCGCTCGGGCGCGCCCTCGGCGTCGAGGTCCGGGTGCGGCCGACGTCCGCCGGCGGCTACCGCGCGGAGCTGACGTTCGACGACGCCGAGCAGGCGCACGAACTCGCTGCGCGGCTGGCCGGAGAGGGCGGCTGACCCGGGTCCTCGCGCTCGCTATCCTCCTGTCCCCCGGGCGATTAGCTCAGTCGGTTAGAGCGCTTCTCTGATAAGGAAGAGGTCCCAGGTTCGAGTCCTGGATCGCCCACTCGAAGGCCCCGCCGCTGCGGGGCCTTTGTCGTTCCCGGGTTGAACTTCACCCCTTCCGGAGGATGCTGTCGAATGGGTGCTGGAGCAGCATCGCGTGCGACCCCCGCGGGAGATGATGCTCATGCTGCGCCAGATGACGGACATGCCGGCCGGAACCATCGGGTTCGAGGCGGTCGGCGAGGTCGAGGACGACGACTGGGAGGACGCCGTCGAGCCGGTGCTCCGCCGCGAGATCGCGGACGGGCGCAAGGTGCGCCTTCTCTACCTGCTCGGACCGGAGTCGCGCGACGTCGACGGCGATGCGATGCAGGCCGACACCGGGTTCCGCGCCCGGCACGCGTCGTCGTTCGACCGCGTCGCGGTCGTGAGCGACGAGGACTGGATGCGTCCGGCGCTGCGCGCGCTGTCCTTCATGGTTCCCGGGAAGGCGAAGGGCTTCCGCGTCCGGGAGCTGGCCGATGCCAAGACCTGGCTCGCCGCCGAGTAGGACAGGAGCGGCGTGATGAGCCCCGCGGAGCCGGGGTTCGAGGCGGGAGGACAGCGGCTCGCGATCCTCCTGGCCATGGCGATGTTCGTGCTCGTCGTCGACACGTCGCTCATGAACGTGTCGATCGCGAGCGTCGTCGAGGACCTCGACACGACCGTGAGCGGCGTCCAGAGCGCGATCGCGCTCGAGGCGCTGGTGTCCGCCGCGTTCATCCTCATCGGGAGCAAGGTCGGCGACCTCATCGGTCGCAAGCGCGCCTTCGTCCTCGGCCTGCTCGGCTACGCGACCGGCGCGCTGGCGATGGCGTTCTCGCAGGGTCTCACCGCGATCATCGTCTTCTGGGCGATCATCGGCGGACTGGGCGCGTCGCTGCTGCTCCCCGCGATGCAGTCGCTGATCCACGGCAACTTCCAGGGAGCGGCGCAGAAGAAGGCGTACGCGCTGGTCGGCGCCGCCGCGGCGATCGCCGCCGCGGTCGGGCCGCTCGTCGGCGGCTTCCTCACGACCTTCCTGTCGTGGCGCGTCGGCTTCCTGCTGGAGGTCGTCGTCATCGCCGTCGTGCTCAGCGGCCTCGGGCTGATCCGCGACGTGCCCTACACGGGCCCCCGCGGCGTCGACGTCGTCGGCGCGGTCCTGTCGGCGCTCGGCATGGGCGGCGTCGTGATCGGCATCCTCGTCTGGCAGGAGGGTGGCGAGTTCGTCGGCCTCCTCATCGCGGTCGGCCTCGTGGCGCTCGGATCGCTCGCCCGCTGGCTGATCCGGCGCAAGCGCGAGGCGAAGCCGACGCTGCTCGATCCCGAGCTGTTCCGGCACGACGCGTTCCGGTTGGGCGTCTCGTCGCAGCTGCTGCAGAACGCCGCGCTCGGCGGAGCCATGATCGCGCTGCCGATCTACCTGCAGATGGTCCTCGAGTACAACGCCCTGCAGACCGGCCTGACCCTCGCACCCCTGTCGCTGACGATGTTCGCGACGGCGCTCATCGCGGGCAAGCGCGCGGCCGGGCGACGGCCGGCGGCGATCATCCGCGCCGGGTCCGGGCTGCTGACCGTCGGCATGCTCCTCCTCCTCCCGATCGTCCCCAGGGCCGACTCCGGGTGGGCGCTCGTGATCCCGCTGATGATCGCCGGCGCGGGGCTCGGCATGCTGGTGTCCCAGCTCAACAACTACACGCTGTCGCCGATCTCCGACGAGCGCGTGAGCGAGGCCGCAGGCGTGAACTCGGCCGCCGGCTCCTTCGGGCTGTCGTTCGGTCTCGCGTTCGCCGGCGCGATCATGCTCGCGACGCTGTCGATCGCGTTCACCCAGGAGGCGCAGGACAGCAAGGTGCTGGCGCCCGCCGAGCAGGAGCAGGTCGCCCAGGCGCTGGAGGACGACGCCGAGGTCATGAGCAACACGAAGCTCGAGGAGCAGCTGGTCGGGCAGCCGCCCGAGATCAAGGCGGAGATCGTCCGGATCAACACGGACGTGCGGCCGCTCGCCCTCCAGGTCGCGCTCGTCGTCCCGATCCTCGCGGGCCTTCTCGGGCTGCTCAACGGGTTCCGCATGATGCGGCGACCCGACCCGACGCCCTCGGCCGCGGCGGACATGGCGCTCGCGTGACCCGCATCCCCCGTGGCGGGTTGTCCGCACCGTCGGAGACAGGGCGCCTCCACGCACGCCGGGCCTCCCGACGGGCACGCTGTGTGCACCCCCCGACACCGTGCCACCGGAGCCTCAATGAGCGCCTTCTCGTCCCCCATCGTCCGACCCGCCACCGACCGTGACGCGGTCGCCCTCGCTCGTCTCGCGGAGCTCGACTCCGCCGCGCCCCTGATCGGTGACGTGCTGCTGGCCGAGGAGCGGGGCGTCACCGTCGCCGCCACCTCGCTGGCCGACGGCCGCGTGATCGCCGACCCCTTCCGGCTCACCGGCCCCGCCCGCGCCGCGCTCCATGCCCGCGCCCGTGCGCTCGGAGCCGTCGCCCCGGCTGCCTCCCTGCGCGCGCGCCTCCAGGGGCTGTTCCGCCCGTTCCGCCTCGTCGCCGCCTGACGTCGGCGTCCTGGAGCCCGCGTACCGTGGGGCGGCCGCCATGGCCGCCCCAACGCTCGCCGATCCGCTGCAGGACCGCCTCGCCCGCTATCCGCGGATGCGGTTCATGGGCTCCAAGCACCGCCTCGCGCCGCGCCTGGCCGACGTGTTCGCGACGCTCCCGCCCGGGCCGGCGGTGGACGCGTTCTCGGGCAGCGGCGTCGTCGCGTACACGCTGAAGGCGACCGGCCGACGGGTGCTGGCCAACGACCATCTCGCCTTCGCGGCCGCGTTCACGCAGGCGATGGTCGCCAACGACGACGTCCTGCTGACGCCGGCCGACGTCGACCTGCTGTGCTCGCCGAACCGCGACGGGCGCGACTTCATCCAGCGCACGTTCGACGGCCTGTACTTCCCCGCCGCCGACCACGCGTTCCTCGACGCCGCGTGGTCGCACCTGGACGACATGGACGCCACGCGGCGCGCGCTGGCGATCACGCGCGCTCTGCCTCGCCGCCGCGCGCAAGCAGCCCCGCGGCGTCTTCACGATCACGACGCTGCGCTACGACGACGGGCGTCGCCAGCTGCGGATGAGCCTCCGTGAGCTGTTCCGCGAGGCGGTGGGCGACGTCAACGCGGCGGTGTTCGCGGGCCTCGGCGAGCCGAGCGCGAGCGTCTGCGGCGAGGTGTTCGACCTCGATCCCGCCGGCGTGGCCGTCGCGTACCTCGACCCGCCCTACGCGCCGCCCCGCGACGACACGTGCTACATCAAGCGCTACCACTTCCTCGAGGGGCTCGCGACGTACTGGCGCGGTCAGGAGATCATGTGGGGGACGCGGTCGCGCAAGCTCGTCAAGCGCCACACGCCGTTCGCCTCCAAGAAGACGGTGCGCGACGCGCTCGACCGCACGTTCGAGCACTTCCGCGAGGCCTCCGTGGTGGTCTCCTACGGGTCCAACGCGGCGCTCGGCGTCGAGGAGCTCGAGTCGCTCATGCGCCGTCACACACCGGCGGTGGAGCGGATCGAGATCCCGCACACGTACGCGTTCGGCACGCACGGGACTGCCCGTCGGCGCGCGGCGACGGAGTACGTCCTCATCGGTTCGGGGCCGAAGTGAGCGCGCCCCGGCACACCGCCGAGGGACACTGGCTCGAGCAGGCGGCGCCGCTCATGACCGACGCGGCACCGCCGCCCGACGGCGACGTCACCGCCGACGTCGTCGTGGTCGGCGGCGGCTACACGGGCATGTGGTGCGCCTGGCATCTGGCCGAGATGGCACCCGACGCACGGATCGTCGTGCTCGAGGCGGACCTGTGCGGGCACGGGCCGAGCGGCCGCAACGGCGGCTTCTGCCACGGCAACTGGCTCAGTCTCGCCCCGCTGCGCGACCATCTCGGCCCGGGACCGGCGCTCGAGCTCGCCCGTGCGACCCAGGCGGGCGCCGAGGCGATCGGGCGCTGGTGCGAGGAGCAGGAGGTCGACGCGTGGTACCGGCGCGGGGGCGAGCTCCGGGTCTCGACGACGGAGGCGCACGACGACGTCGGCCTCGCCTCCGCGCGAGCGGCGGACGAGCTCGGCGTCGGCGATCGCCTGGTGGACCTCACGCCGGCGCAGGTGCGCGATCACTGCGACTCGCCCGTCTTCCGGCGCGGGGTGTTCGCGCCCGATGGCGCGACCGTGCACCCCGGGCGCCTGGCGCTGGGTCTCCGGGCGAGGCTGATCGACCGCGGCGTGGTCCTCCACGAGCATGCGCGGGTCCTCCGCGTGCGCGGGGAGGGCGCGGCCGGTGTCAGCATCGAGACCGCGGGGGCGCGCATCCGCGCGGGCCACGCGGTGCTGGCGGCGGGTGGGGCGCTCGCGCGGATGCCCGTCATGCGGGGCCGGGTCCTCGTCGGATCGAGCCACCTCATCGTCACCGAGCCGGTGCCGGACGTCATCGAGGAGCTCGGGTGGGGAGGCGAGGCGATCAGCGACGCCCGCTCGTTCCTCCACTACACCCGGACGACGGACGACGGGCGGATCGCGTTCGGCTGGGCCGGTGGGCGGCCCGCGTTCGGCGGTCGGCTGCGCGGGCGCGTCGAGATCGACCCCGCGGTCGCCGCGTCACTGCACCGCCACCTGCTGCGCTGGTTCCCGATGCTCGAGGGCCGTGCCATCGAGCACGCGTGGGGCGGGCCGATTGACATAACGCCGTCGAGGCTGCCGGCGATCGTCCAGCTCCCTGGCGGCCCGGTCCACGCGGCCGCGGGCTACACCGGCAACGGCGTCGGCCCGGCGCACCTCGTGGGTCAGATCCTGGCCCTGCTCGCCCTCGACCGGCGGGACCCGCTGACCGCGCTGCCGATCGTCGAGCCGCCCAGCGGCTGGATCCCGCCGGAGCCGCTGCGCTGGGCCGGGGCCCACGCCGTGCGGGCCGCGCTGCTCAGCACGGAGGACGCCGAGGAGGCGGGGAAGCGGCCGTCCGCGCTGGCGCGGACCGTGGCCGCGGCGCCGAAGAGGTTCGGGATCACACTCGGCCGCTGAACGGGGTGGGGGGCGGACCCCGGCGGGCTATGCTTCGGGGCGTGCAGGAGATGGTGATCTACGGCGTGTCCTTCGACATGGTGGGCAAGCAGCCGATCGTCTTGCTGAAGACGGTGGACTCGAACAAGTTCCTGCCCATCTGGATCGGTCACCCGGAGGCCGCGGCGATCCTGATGAAGCTGCAGGGTGCGAGCACCCCACGGCCGATGACGCACGACCTGATGAACGACGTCCTCGGCGAGCTCGAGGTCAAGTGCACCCAGGTGGCGGTCACCGAGCTGCGCGACAACACCTTCTTCGCGTCGATCACGCTGCAGCAGAACGGCCGTGAGCTGGAGGTCGACTCCCGCCCGTCCGACGCGCTCGCCCTCGCGGTCCGCACCGGCGCCCCGATCTTCGCCGCCGAGGAGGTCATCGCCGAGTCGGCGATCGAGTTCGAGCACGACCCCGACGACAACGAGGAGGTCGTCGAGCGGTTCAAGGACTTCCTCGACCGGGTCACGCCGGAGGACTTCGCCGGCGACGAATAGGTGCCTGGGCTTCGCCCAGGCACGCTCAGGCGAGCGCCAGCACCTGCGCGATGAGCTGATCGAACCCGATGCCCGCGGCGTCGGCGGCCATCGGCAGCAGCGACGTCTCGGTCATGCCCGGGATCGTGTTCGCCTCCAGCACCCACAGCTCGTCGCTGGCAGCGTCGAGCATGAGGTCGACGCGGGCGACGCCGGCCAGGCCGAGCACCGTCCACGTCCGCATCGCCAGCTCCTGCGCGCGCTCCGCCGCGTCGCCCGGCAGCTCGGCCGGGCACCGGAACGCGGTCGCGCCGATCTCGTAGCGGTGCTCGAAGTCGTAGGCGGCCTCGTCGTTGGGGATCGCCTCCACCACCGGCAGCGGCGTGCCGTCGAGCACGGAGACCGCGAGGTCGCGCCCGGCCACGTGCCGCTCCAGCAGGACCTTCGTGTCGTAGGAGAACGCCGCGACGAGCGCGCCGGGGACGTCGGTGGCGGCCTCCGCGACCTTCAGGCCGAGCGCGGAGCCCTGGCCCGCGGGCTTGATCACGATCGGGAACTCCAGGCGCTCCTCGATCGCGGGCAGCGCGTCCGCGGCGCCGAGCTCGCGGAAGGCGGTCTGCGTGAAGGCGACCCAGTCCGGCGTGGGCACGCCGGCGTCGCGGAGCTCGTGCTTCGCGAGCACCTTGTCCGCGCTCCGGACGCAGGCCGAGACGCGCGAGCCGGTGTACCGGATGCCCATGACCTCCAGAAGCTCCTGGACGGTGCCGTCCTCGCCGTCCGGGCCGTGCAGCGCCAGGAACGCGACGTCGCACGCCGCGGCACGCAGCGTCGGCACGAGGTCGCCGCCGACGTCGATGCCGATGACGTCGTGCCCGAGCCGCTCGAGCGCAGCCTCGACCCGTGCGCCGGAGCGCAGCGACACCTGGCGCTCGAAGGACCGCCCGCCCTTCAGCACCGCGACGCGGCTCATGAAGCGGCTGTGCCGCCGTCGGAGGCCGGGCGCCGCGCGGGGAGCGGCAGGACGTCGGCCATCCTGGCGTCGGGCTCGGCGGGCGACGCCGCCGGCCTGGGCACCGGCCGCGTGCCGGTGAGGGTCCCGTACAGCCCGACCTGCTCCTGCACGACGGCGCCGATCCTGCGCACGCCCTCGCGGATGCGGTCGTCGGTCGAGCCGGAGAAGTTGAGCCGCATCTCGGAGCCGCCGCGCCCGTCGACGTACGCGGCGCGGCCGGGGACGAACGCGACGTTCGCGCGCAGTGCACGCGCCAGCAGGTCGGTCGTGTCGATGTAGTCGGGCAGCGTCGCCCACACGAACATCCCGCCCTCGGGCTTCGTCCACGTCGCTTCGGGCCCGAACGACTCGTGGAGCGCCTCGAGCATCACGTCGCGGCGCCGGTGGTAGAGCGCCCGGAGCGCATCGACGTACTCGCGCCACTGCGCGCGGGCGAAGTAGGCGGCGATGAAGAACTGCGAGAACGCCGGCGAGCACAGGTCGACGCCCTGCTTGCCCGTGTTCATCTTCTCGTAGACCGGCCCCGGCGCGACGGCCCAGCCGACGCGGATCCCGGGGGACAGGATCTTCGAGAACGTCCCCAGGTAGATGACGAACCGTCCGCCGTCGAGGGAACGCAGCGTCGGCAGCGGGTCGCCCTCGTAGCGCAGAAGGCCGTATGGGATTGTCCTCGAGGACGAGCAGCTCGCGCTCGGCGGCGACCTGCACCAGGCGCCTGCGGCGCGGGAGCGACATCGTCACGCCGCCCGGGTTCTGGAACGTCGGGACCGTGTAGATGAACTTCGGGCGCCGCCTCTCCGCCTCCAGGCGGTCGAGCGTCGCCTCGAGCTCGTCGATGAGCATCCCGTCGCCGTCCATCCCGACCTGCACGACGTCGGCCTCGTAGGCGCTGAACGTCGGGACCGCGCCCGGATAGGTCGGCGCCTCGGCGACGATGACGTCGCCGGGATCGATGAGCGTCTTGCAGACGAGGTCGATGACCTGCTGGCCGCCGGTCGTGACCAGGACGTCGGTGGCGTCGACCTCGGTGCCCTCCGCGGCCATCACCTCGACGATCGCCTCGCGCACGCTCCAGAGCCCCTCGGTGGGCGAGTACTGCAGCGCCTTGGCCGACGCCTCTGCTGCGACGCCGCTCATGAGCTGGGCGAGCAGCTCCGCCGGGAAGCTCGTCGTGTCAGGCTGTCCGCCGGCCAGCGAGATGACGTCCGGACGCTCCGTGATCGCCATGAGATCGCGCATGGCGGAAGATGTCATCCCGCGAGTGCGCTGGGAGAACAGCCCTGCGTAGCGTTCGAGATCGCGCTGTGTGCCCATCAGCGGATCCGTTCGTCAAGGGTTGACCGGACCCTCTCGTCGGGCATCATGCGCCCCGCAAACTAGCAATGCGCTATCTCCTCGACATCCTCCAGGCGGCCGGCATCGGATC
Organism: uncultured Solirubrobacterales bacterium; assembly: GCA_963757125.1. GTDB lineage: Bacteria > Actinomycetota > Thermoleophilia > Solirubrobacterales > Solirubrobacteraceae > CAVVSD01. The sequence continues at coordinate 1,066,162 of CAVWQP010000004.1, forward strand.
CGCCACGGGCATCCGCCCCTTCCTGCCCGCGCTCGCCGCGGGCGCGCTCGCCCGCGCAGACGTGGGCGTGGACTTCGAGGGCACGGCGTTCGCCTTCCTCGAGTCCCCGATCTTCCTGATCGCGCTCATCGTGGCCATGGCGGCGAGCATCGCGCTCGCCCGCGCCCGGCCCGACGACCCGCGGCTCCCGAGCGCCCTGGCCGGCATCGGCATCGGGCTCGGCGCCCTGCTCGGCGCGGGCTCGCTCGACGACCGCTTCTCGGTCTGGTGGCCGGGGCTGCTGGCCGGCGGGCTCAGCGCGCTGCTCGCGTCGGCCGCGACCGTCGCGCTCATCGCACGGGTGCGCAACAGACTCGACGCGGATGCCCGCGCCGCCCTGCCGGTCTACGAGGAGGGCAGCGGCCTCGTGCTGGCGGCGGCGTGCATCCTCGTCCCGCCGATCGCCATCCTCGCGATCGGCTTCTTCGTGTGGCTCCTCATCGGATCGCGCAGACGCGGCCAGGAGAAGTACGCCGGGCTTCGGATCCTAAGGTGACTCGGCCGAACGGCGGAGCGGTCATCGGTATCCAGGAGACGGAGCCGTGAGGCCTGGAGGGAGGCGAAGCCGACCGGTCAAATTGGTCCTCGCCGTCATCGACGGCGCGAAGCCCGAGATGGTCGAGCGTGCGATCGCGACGGGCCAGGCCCCGGCGCTGGCGGAGATCGCGGCGCGGGGGAGCGGCATCCACGCGTGCACGGCGGCGTTCCCGTCCGTGACGCCGGTGTGCGCCGCGACGATCGCGACCGGCGTGCGCCAGGACCGCCACCACATCCCGGCGATGAACTGGTGGTCGCGCGCCGAGCGGCGCTACATCGAGTACGGGTCGTCGTTCGCCGCCGCCAGGCGCTTCGGGATCAACCGCCAGCTCGTCGACACCGTCTACAACATGAACGCCGAGCACCTCGCGGAGGACGCGAGGACGGTCTTCGAGGCGCTGGACGCGGAGGACGTCCGCACCGCGGGGACGACCTACCTGATGTACCGCGGGCTGCACACGCACGAGCCCGCGCGGGAGTTCGCCCTGAGCCGCATCGCGTCCGCGACGCTCTTCCGCCGGCCGGTCCAGGGCCCGCGCGAGCTCTTCTACGCCGACCTCTTCGCGAGCCGCGCCACGGGCTGCTGGTCGCAGCTCGGGCTGCCCGGGATGCGCGACCAGCACGCCGGCTGCGTCGGCGCCTACCTCGTCGAGCACGACCTCTTCGACTTCCTGCTGCTCTCGCTCCCCGACAACGACACGCACTCCCACAAGCACGGCCCGCACGCGCAGGTCGCGTCGATCGCGGCGGCCGACCGGCAGATCGAGCGGGTCATGCACGCCGCGGGCGGGACCGACGCCTTCCTCGAGGAGCACGCGGTCATCGTCGTGTCCGACCACTCGCACGCGCCGGTGGAGGAGGAGATCGCGTTCGTCGACGCGTTCGGCGCCTGGGACGTCGCCGCGCCGACGCGCCCGGGCCGCGTGCGGCCGGAGCGCGCGGAGATCGCGATGTGCCCGTCGCAGCGCGCGGCGATGGTCTACGTCCTGCTCGAGGAGGGGCGGGAGGCGGCGATCGGGCCGCTCGTGGAGGCGGCGGGCGAGCTGGACGGCGTCGACCTCGTCCTCTGGCGCGACGGCGAGGAGGGCGTGATCGCCTCGTCTCGAGGCGAGCTGCGCTTCGCTCCCGGCGACGACGTGCGCGACCGGCGGGGCGTGGGCTGGACCGTCCGCGGCGACCTCGAGGTCCTGCGGGCCGCGACGAGCGGCGGCGAGATCGACATGCCGACGTACCCCGACGGGCTGGCGCGCGCGTGGGCGGCGCTGACCTGCCCGACGTCCGGCGACGTGCTCCTGAGCGCGGAGCCCGACTACGAGTTCCCCGACTGGGGCGGGGTCGCGCACATGGGCGGCGGGAGCCACGGGTCGCTGCACCGCGTCGACTCCGAGGGCGTGCTGCTCATGGCCGGCATCGATCCGCCGCCCGAGCGCGCCGACGGGGACACGTGGAGCCTCGTCGACGTCGCCCCGATGGCGGTCAGCCACTTCCTCCGGCGCTAGCGTGCGCCCGCGATGACCGTCCGCTCCCGGTGGGCCGTCGCAGTGCTCGCGGTGCTGCTCGCCGCCCTCGCGACCGGAGCGCCCGCCGGCGCGCAGACCGCGACCGCGGGCGCGGGCAGCAGCACGGCGGCCTCGCCGACCCAGGAGACCATCGCCGGAGGCCTCGTGCGCCCCGGCCGCACCGACGTCGCGCCGCCCGGGCGCACCCGCTCGGCGCAGCAGGTGCTCGCGATCGCCGACGGGCTGGCGAAGGTGCAGAAGGCGGAGCGCGAGCATCCGGGCTCCACCCGGGAGGCGTTCCTGAAGGAGCCGGGGCGCTGGCAGGTCTCCTACATCGTCGACAAGGACGGCGACCGCACCGAGATCGCGCAGGTGCTCGTCGACGACCTCTCCGGCGCGGTCCTCGAGGCGTGGACGGGCTACCAGGTGCCATGGACCATGGCGCGCGGCTACCCGGGGGCGTTCGGGCGCGCGGTGAACTCGCCCTGGGTCTGGATCCCGCTCTGCATCCTCTTCGTCGCCCCGTTCATCGACGTGCGCAACCCGTGGCGGATGCTCCACCTCGACCTGCTCGTCTTCACGGGGTTCTCGGTGGCGCTCGCGTTCTTCAACGCGGCGAAGGTGGGGATCTCGACGCCGCTCGTGGTGCCGCTGCTCGTCTACTTCCTCGCCCGCATGCTCCACATCGGCTGGTCGCGACGGGACCCGCGCGAGCGGGCGCGCCGGCCGCTCCCGCTGCTCGTGCCCGTGTCCTGGCTGGCGATCGCTGCCGTCTTCCTGCTCGGCTTCCGGATCGGGCTGAACCTCACGGACTCCAACGTCATCGACGTCGGCTACGCGGGCGTCATCGGTTCCGATCACCTCACGCACGGCGAGGCCCTCTACGGCGACTTCCCGAGCGACAACGAGCACGGCGACACGTACGGGCCGGTCAACTACCTCGCCTACGTCCCGTTCGAGGCGGTGATGCCGTGGAGCGGGACCTGGGACGACCTCCCGGCGGCGCACGGGGCCGCGCTCGTGTTCGACCTCGCGGTGGTGCTGTTGCTCTACGCCCTCGGGCGGCGGATCCGGGGGCCGCGGACGGGGGTGGTCCTCGCCTACGCGTGGCTGGCGTTCCCGTTCTCGCTCTTCGTGGCGAACACGAACGCCAACGACGCGCTCCCCGTCGCCCTCGTGCTCGGAGCCGTGCTCGCGTGGGGGAACCCGATCGGACGAGGGATCCTCATCGCGCTCGCGGGGATGACGAAGTTCGCCCCGCTGGCGCTCTTCCCGCTGTTCGCCCGCGCGCGCGGCGCCGGCCGGTTCGTCATCGCGTTCGCCCTCACGGTGGCCGTCGTGTCGATCCCGGTCTTCCTCTTCGGGGGCACGCTGAAGGACTTCTGGGACGCGACGCTCGGCTACCAGGCCGACCGCAGGTCGCCGTTCTCCGTCTACGGGCTGTGGGGCGGGCTGGACTGGCTGCACACGCTCATGCAGGTCGCGGCGGTCGGGCTGGGGATCGCGGTCGCGTTCGTCCCGCGGCGCAACGACCTCATCGGCGTCGCGGCGCTGGCGGCCGCGGTGCTCCTCGCCGTGCAGCTCTCGCTGACCTACTGGTTCTTCCTCTACGTCGCCTGGATCGCGCCGCTCGTCTTCATCGCGCTGCTGTGCCGCGAGGGCGAGCCGGCGAACTAGTGCTCCGCAGGGTCGCGCCGTACGCCGCGCACGCGGCGCTGTGGGTCGTGCTGACGACGACGGGCCCGTTCGCCGACATCCGGGTGAACGACTTCTTCGTGTACACCGGCTACGCGGACCTCATGCGCGCCGGGGCGCTGCCCTTCCGCGACTTCGGGTTCGAGTACCCGCCCCTGGCGGCGCTGCCGATGCTCGCCATGCCGTCGGCGTTCTGGTTCGGCGCGATCATGCTCGTGAGCTCGCTCGTGGCGCAGTTCTGCGCTGCGCGCCTCGCCGGCGGGCGCGGCGAGCTGGTGGCGTGGCTGCTCGTCGCCCAGCCGATCCTCATCGGCGCGTCCCTGCGGACGCACTTCGACGCGCTCGCGGTCGCGCTCATGCTCGCCGCCCTCGCGCTCGTCGTCGCCGACCGGCCGGTCCTCGGCCTGACGGTGCTCGGCCTGGCGACGATGACGAAGCTGTTCCCCGCCGTCCTGCTGCCCGGCATCCTGCTCTGGCTCCTCGCGCGCCGGCGCGACCGCGAGGCGGTGTGGGGGCTGACGGCCTTCCTGGCGGTGGTCCTCGTCCTCGCGCTGCCCTTCGCCGGGTCCGGGCTCGTCGACATGGCCCGCTTCCATCTCGACAGGCCGGTGCAGATCGAGTCCTCGCCGGCGACGGTGCTGTGGGCGATCGGCGACTCCCACGTCACCGGGACGAACCTCAGTCCCGACCGCTTCAAGTCCAACGGGCTCGCGGGCGGGCCGGCGGGCGCCGTGCAGGCGGTGTTCGCCGTGCTCATGATCGGCGGGTTGCTCGCGGCGATCCCGCTCGCGCGCCGCGACCTCGTGCTGTCGGCGACCGCCTCGGTGCTCGCGTTCGTCGCGCTCGGGAAGGTCCTCAGCCCGCAGTACGTCATCTGGCTCGCCCCGTTCGCCGCGCTGTGCTGGGCCCGCGGCGAGCGCCTGGCCGGCGCGCTCATCGCGGCGGGCGTGGCGCTGACGCAGGTCGAGTTCCCGCGCCACTACCTCGACATCGTCAACGGCGAGGCCTGGGTGGTCCTCGTCATCGCGCTGCGCAACGCCGCCCTCGTGGCGGCGCTCGTACTGGTCCTAATCAGCGGGCGGCGGGCAGCAGCAGCTGCTCGATCGCGTCCGCGCGCAGCGGCTGCGTCGCCCGGATGAGGACGCCCATGAGCCACGGGTCGTCGTCGGACGTCTCGAACGGCTCGCGCATGTGCGTCACGAAGCCGCGCACCGCCTGCTCGCGGTCGACGCCGATGACCCCGCCGCGCGGGCCGGTCATCCCGACGTCGGTGATGTAGGCCGTCCCGCCGGGCAGGACCCGGCCGTCGGCGGTCGGGACGTGCGTGTGCGTGCCGACCATCGCCGTCACCCGCCCGTCGAGGTGCCAGCCCATGGCGACCTTCTCGCTCGTCGCCTCCGCGTGGAAGTCGACGAGCACGTGGTCGACCTTGCCGCGGAGGTCGTGCAGCGTGGCGTCGATCTCCGGGAACGCCGCGCGCCCCGCGTTCAGGAAGACGTTGCCGGAGAGGTTCACGACGCCCAGGCGCACGCCGTCGCGCTCGACGACGCAGCTGCCGTGGCCCGGCTGGCTGCGCAGGTAGTTGGCCGGCCGCAGGATCTCCTTGTGGGTGTCGAGGTAGCGGATGATCTCGCGCCGGTGGTACGTGTGGTTGCCGAGCGTGATGACGTCCACGCCGGCCGCGAAGAGCTCGTCGGCGATCTTCGGCGTGATCCCCAGGCCGCCCGCGCTGTTCTCGCCGTTGACGACGACGAACGTCGGGTCGTGGCGCTCGCGGAGCACCGGCAGCAGCCCCAGCAGGGTGCGCCGCCCGATGCCGCCGACCAGATCCCCGACGAAGAGGATGGTCGCGGGGGCGCTATCCATCCGGCATGCTCCCGGCGATGGCCGAGGAGACCGAGGTCGCCGCGCGTGTCGACCCGAGCCCGCCACCTGCCCGGGGCGTGGTGCCGTACGTCGCGCCCGTCGTCGTCCCGCGCTGGGTCCAGCTCGTCCTGCTGCCGCTGTCGATCATCGCGCTGTACATCGTCGCGCGCGCCGCGGGCACCGTCCTGCTCATCTTCGTCGTCGCCGCGGTCATCGCGCTCATCCTGAACCCGGTGGTCTCCTTCGTGCAGCGCGGGAGCATCCCGCGTTCGCTGGCCGTCATCGCCGTGTACGTCGCATTCTTCACCACGCTGGTCGGCGTCGGGTTCCTGCTCGCCGGGCCGGTGACGGAGCAGACCCGCTCCTTCCAGCGCGACGTCCCCGACCTCGTCGACCGCGCGAACGGCTCGCTGCACGACCTGCAGGTCTTCTTCGACGACAACGGCATCGACGTCGAGATCGAGCGCCAGGGCGAGACCGCGCTCACCACGCTGCAGAGCCGGGCGCTGGAGGGATCGGGCGAGATCGTCTCGATCACCGGCGAGATCCTGACCCGGCTCGTGGAGACCGGGTTCCACATCCTGCTCGTCGTCGTCCTCTCGATCTACATGCTCATCTACGGGCCGATCATCGGCGGGATCGTCCGGCGTGCGATGCCGCCAGGGGACGGGACGCCCTCCGACGACTTCCCCGCGCTCGCCCAGCGCGCGGTCTACAACTACGTGCGCGGTCAGCTCCTCTTCAGCGTCCTCATGGGCGCGAGCGCCGGGCTGCTCATGTGGGCCTACGGGGCGCTCGGGATCTTCGAGGACGGCAGCCGCTACGCGCTCGCGTTCGGGGCGTGGTTCGGCCTCATGGAGCTCGTCCCGTACGTCGGGCCCGTCCTCGGGGCGATCCCGCCGATCGTGGTCGCGGCCTTCGACGACCCGCTGACGGCGGTCTGGGTCGGGCTCGGCTTCCTGGCGCTGCAGCAGCTCGAGGGCCACGTCGTCGCGCCGCAGGTCTTCGGCCGCACGCTGCGCCTCAACCCGCTCATCGTCCTCTTCGCGCTCCTGCTCGGCGGCGAGATAGCCGGGTTCATCGGAGCGGTCCTCGCCCTGCCGATCGCCGCCGTCGTCCGCGAGACGGTCGTCTACCTGCGCCGTCACCTCGTGCTCGAGCAGTGGGGCCGCGCCCCGCTCGTCATCGACGGCCCGCCGCCGGACCCCCTGGCCGATGAGACGGAGCCGAGGTGATCCGCATCCGCCGCGACACGGCGACCCGGCTGCCGACGCGCCTGGAGGCCGGCCCGCCCAGCCGGACCGCGATCCGGGGCGTGCGGCCCGGGGACGCCGACGACCTCCTCGAGCTGCGGGTGCGCAACCGGGACTTCCTCGCGCCGTGGGATCCGCTGCGGCCGGCGTCGTTCTTCACGCGCGCGGGGCAGGCGGAGTGGATCGCGCTGCAGCAGCGCGCGTGGGCGGACGACCGCGGCTACGGGTTCGCGGTGCTCGACGTCGAGGAGGCCGACCGCGTCGTCGGCGGCATCAACCTCTTCAACATCGTCCGCAGCGCGCGCCAGAGCGCCGGGATGGGCTACTGGATCGACGAGGCCGCCGGGAGCCGCGGGCACGCGACCGCGGCGGTCCGCCTCGCCTCCGCGTTCGCCTTCGAGCACCTCGGGCTGCACCGGCTCGAGCCGGCGGTCATGCCGCGCAACGCGCGCTCCAACCGCGTCATGGAGAAGGCGGGCTTCCGGCGGGAGGGCCTCGCGGTCCGGTACCTGCGGATCGCCGGCGTCTGGGAGGACCACTCGCTGTACGCCCTGACCGCCGAGGACTTCGCCGCGCAACGCGACGGGCGGGCGGCGGCGCGGCGGTAGGCTCAAGGCGTGGCCTTCCCTTCGACCCGCCTGCGGCGTCTGCGGCGGACGCCCGCGCTCCGCGACCTGGTGCGCGAGACGCACGTCTCACACCAGGATCTGCTGCTCCCGATGTTCATCGAGGCCGGCCTGAACGGCCGCAAGCCGATCGGTGCCATGCCCGGCGTCGATCGCCTCGGCGTCGACGAGGCCGTCCGCGAGGCGGGCGAGCTGGTCGACCGCGGCATCCCTGGGCTCATGCTGTTCGGCATCCCCTCGCACAAGGACGAGGAGGGCACCGGCGCGTGGGACGACGAGGGCATCGTCCAGCTCGCCGCGCGGGCGATCAAGCAGGCCTATCCCGACCTGATCGTCGTGGGCGACGTGTGCCTCTGCGAGTACACGAGCCACGGTCACTGCGGGCTGCTGACGGCCGACGGCGCCGTCGACAACGACGCGTCGCTCGAGCTGCTGTCGCGCACGTCGGTGAGCCTCGCGCGCGCCGGCTGCGACGTGGTCGCGCCGAGCGACATGATGGACGGCCGGGTCGGCCACATCCGCCACGCGCTCGACGACGAGGGCATGAGCGACGTGCCGATCATCTCCTACAGCGCGAAGTTCGCCTCCGCCTTCTACGGGCCGTTCCGCGAGGCCGCCGACTCGGCCCCCGCGTTCGGCGACCGCCGCGCCTACCAGATGGACGGCGCGAACGGCGACGAGGCTGTGCGCGAGGCGCTGCTCGACGTGGAGGAGGGCGCCGACGTCCTCATGGTCAAGCCGGCGCTGCCCTACCTCGACGTGCTGCGCCGCGTGAAGGACGCGACGAACCTCCCCGTGGCCGCCTACAACGTCAGCGGCGAGTACTCGATGCTCAAGGCCGCGATCGCCGCCGGCTACCTCGACGAGCGCCTCGCCGTCATGGAGGCCCTCACGTCGATCAAGCGCGCCGGGGCCGACTTCATCTTCACCTACTTCGCGAAGGACGTGGCCGAGTGGCTTCGGTGACCGGGAAGGTCCGCTCGCGCAAGGACGGCGCCGCCGTCCCGCTCGACGACCTGGATCGCAAGCTCCTGAACCTCATGCAGGGGCAGTTCCCCCTGGCGCCGCGCCCGTACGCCGCTGTCGCGGAGAAGGCCGAGGTCACCGAGGACGAGGTCCTGGCCCGCGTCCGCCGCCTGCTCGACGACCGGATCATCCGGCAGGTCACGCCGATCTACGACACGCGCGCGTTCGGCTACGGCTCGATGCTCGTCGCGGCGAAGGTCGACCCCGAGCACCCGTGGCGCGCCGCGACGATCATCAACTCGCACCCGGGCGTCTCGCACAACTACCTGCGCAACCACGAGTTCAACATGTGGTTCACGATCGCGGTGGAGGAGGACTCGGCGCTCGGCCTGCAGGGCACGCTCGACCTCCTCCAGGAGCTGACCGGCGCGGAGTCGATCCGCCAGCTGCCGACGCTGAAGCTCTTCAAGATCCGCATGGACCTCGAGATGAGCGCGGACACGAAGGCGCTCGCGACCGCGGCCGAGGTCGTCGCGCCCGCCCCCGACGCGAAGGTCCCGTACGACGAACGCGACGTCGCCGTCGTCCGCGCGACCCAGGGCGACCTGCCCGTCGTGTCCGAGCCGTACGTGCCCGCCGCCGCGGAGCTCGGCTGGACCGTGCCGCAGCTGCTCGAGCACATGGAGGGGATGAAGGAGCGCGCCCTGCTGCGCCGCGTCGCCGCGATCCTCTTCCACCGCCGCGCCGGCTTCAGCGCGAACGGCATGGGCGTCTGGAAGGTGCCCGAGGACCGGATCGCCGAGCTCGGCCCGCGCATGGCCGCGTACCGCGGCATCAGCCACTGCTACCAGCGCCCGACCTACGCCGACTGGCCCTACTCCGTCTTCACGATGGCCCACGGCCGCTCGAAGGAGGAGTGCGACGCGATCCTCGACGCGATCGAGAACGAGATCGACGGCATCGAGGGCCGGGCGACGCTGTACTCGTCCACCGAGTTCAAGAAGGTCCGGCTGCAGTACTTCACGGACGAGTTCAAGGACTGGGAACGCGAGCATGGCGGCGCCTGAGGCGCTGCGCGACGCGCGATCGGCCGCGCTCTACGAGCGCGCCGTCCAGGTCCTGCCGGGCGGCGTGAACTCCCCCGTCCGCGCGATGCGCTCGATCGGGCGCGACCCGCTCTTCGTCGCGAGCGCGTCCGGCGCCGAGCTCACCGACGTCGACGGCAACACCTACGTCGACTACGTCTGCTCCTGGGGCCCGCTCGTCCACGGCCACGCGCACCCCCGGATCCTGTCCGCGGTCGCCGACGCCGCGGCCCACGGGACGACCTTCGGCGCGCCGACCGAGGGCGAGGTGGAGCTCGCCGAGGAGGTCGCGCGGCGGATCCCGTCCGTCGAGATGCTGCGCATGACGTCCTCGGGGACCGAGGCGTCGATGAGCGCGATCCGGCTCGCCCGCGCGGCGACCGGCCGCGAGCCGCTCCTCAAGTTCGCCGGCGCCTACCACGGGCACGTCGACGGCCTGCTCGCCGAGGCAGGGTCGGGCATGGCCACGGCCGGCATCCCCGCGTCGCCCGGCGTCCCCGCGGCGGCCACGGCCGGCACGGTCATCGTGCCCTGGAACGACCCCGACGCGGTCGTCGCGGCGACGGAGGCCAAGGAGTTCGCGGCGATCCTCGCCGAGCCCTATCCGGCGAACATGGGCCTCGTCCCGCCGGAGCCCGGCTTCCTGGAGCTCCTGCGCGAGCGTGCCGACGCCAACGGCGCGCTGCTCGTCTTCGACGAGGTCATCTCCGGCTTCCGCGTCGCGCCCGGCGGCGCACAGGGCCTCACCGGCGTCCTGCCCGACATCACGGTCATGGGCAAGGTCATCGGCGGCGGGCTGCCCGCGGCCGCCTACGGCGGTTCGCGCGAGCTCATGGAGCGCATCGCGCCGGCGGGCGACGTCTACCAGGCGGGCACGCTGAGCGGGAACCCGCTCGCCGTCGCCGCGGGGCGGGCGACGCTCGAGATGCTCGACGACGCGGCCTACGCCAGGCTGGCCGCCACGACCGACGCCCTGGCCGCCGGCATGGCGGACGCTGCGGGCGACCGGCCGGTGCAGATCCAGTCGACCTGCGGCCTCGTGACGATCTTCTTCAGCGAGACGCCCGTCACCGACTACGCGGGCGCGCAGGCGTGCGACGCGGAGCTGTACGGCGCGTGGTGCCGGGCGCTGCTCGCCAACGGCGTGTACCCACCGCCGTCGCAGTTCGAGGCCTGGTTCCCGTCGCTCGCGCACACCGACGAGCACGTCGAGCGCACGATCGAGGCGGCGCGGGCCGCCTTCGCAGCCCTGTGAGGCCCGGCGAGCTGGCAGCCCGCGGTCCACGCGCCGAAGGCCACGCCGACGCGGTGCGCGCGGGCGTGGACGCGGTCCACGAGGGCTACGAGCACCACTACGGCGACGCGCAGTCGCCGTCCGCGCCCGACCGCGACCTGGCGCTGCTCGACGGCGACCGCCGCTACGCCGACGGCCTGGCGGCGCTGGCCGCGATCGGCGACCTGACCGCGATCGCGGAGCTCGCCGATGCCATCTCGCTGTGTGCGCAGTCGCACGCCGAGGACCGCCCGGAGATCGCCGATGCCGTGTGGATCGGGGCCGCGACCGCGATCGGCTGGGGCGAGTCACCCGACCTCGTCGGCGCCAAGCAGCGTGCACGCGCCGGACAGCGGGGCGCAGGCGACGCCTTGCGCGACGCAGCCGATAGCATTCGCCGCCCTTCCCCCCATGGCTGAGACACCCCCCGAGAAGAAGTCGAAGTACACAACGGACCGCCGCATCCCGGGCGCGTTCGAGGGCGAGACCGTCACCCGCCGCCGGGTGATCGGCGGCTCCGTGCAGCTCTTCGGCGCCACGGCGACCGCGGCGTTCCTCCTCCCCAGCCTCGGTTTCGCCGTCGCTCCCCTCTTCGAGAAGCACGAGCCGCAGTGGGAGAAGGTCGGCGCGCTCGCCGACTTCCCGGACGACACCTACGTGCCCCGCGTCATGACGCTGAACGCCGACATCGGCGAGGTCGGCAAGACCACGGTCTACCTCCGCCGGCGCAACCCGGAGTACGACAAGGAGCCGTCCGACCAGTACAACCAGGTCGTCGCCATCTCCACGCGCTGCATGCACCTCGGGTGCCCAGTTCGCTTCGTGCAGGCCTCGGCGCGCTTCATCTGCCCGTGCCACGGCGGCGTCTACGGCTTCGACGGCATGGTCGACGGCGGCCCTCCCGTGCGCCCGCTCGACCGCTTCTACACCCAGATCCGCGGCGCCGACGTCTACGTCGGCCCGCGCTTCAGCGTGAACTCCGAGCTCGAGCGCTTCTCCCCGCGGTTCCCGGGTGAGGAGCTCGACGGCATCGGCCAGTACCTCTACCCGTCGCGTCCCACCGCGCGGAAGCTCCCGGGGGCCTGATGCCGCTCAAGCTCCCCAAGCCGCCGATCCCCGACGCGCTCAACCCGCGTCCCAAGCGCCCCGGCGATCCCACGCAGGGCGCCAAGCCGGTGGAGATCGCGAAGGAGACGGGCATCTCGGCGGCCGACTGGGTCGACGAGCGCCTCGCCCTCACGCAGCCGGCGCGGTGGGTCATGTTCCGCAAGATCCCGCGCGGGACGAACTGGTTCTACACGCTCGGCTCCGCGACGATGTTCGCCTTCCTGTCGCAGGCCGTGACCGGCGTGTTCCTGGCGATGTACTACCGCCCGGACGTCGCCGGCGGCGCGTACGAGTCGATCCGCCACATCAACGACGACGTCTTCCTCGGGCAGTTCGTGCACGGCATGCACAAGTGGGGCTCGACCGTGATGGTCATCCTCATCTGCCTGCACATGGCGAGGACGTTCTTCTTCGGCGCGTACAAGTACCCGCGCGAGCTGAACTGGGTCATCGGCGTCGTGCTGCTGATCCTGACGTTCACGATGTCGTTCACCGGCTACCTGCTGCCGTTCGACCAGCGGTCCTACTGGGCGACGGTCGTGGGCGTGAACATCAACGGCACCGGTCCGCTCGTGGGCCCGTTCCTCAACGACTTCCTGTACGGCGGGCCGGACTTCAACGCCACCACGTTGTCGCGCTTCTACGCGATCCACATGCTGTTGCTGCCGGGCGTCATCGCGGCGCTCATCGGCGCGCACCTGTGGCTCGTCATGAAGCACGGCACGACCGCGCCCCCGTGGCTCAAGCCGCGCGAGCACGAGAACGGCCACGCCGAGGCGGAGTACGCCGCGGTCAACGGCGGCAACGGGCGCAACGGAGGCAACGGCAGCAGCAACGGCGGGCACTCGTGAACCAGCGCGAGAAGGAGGCCTACCTCCGGGAGTACTCCCAGCTGAAGGCGGAGGGCAAGCCGTTCTACCCCTACGCCGTGGCGAAGGACTCCGCGATGGCGGTGCTCGTCCTCGTCGCGATCATCTTCATGTCGCTCATCCTGGGCGCGGAGCTGGGCCCGAAGGCGGACCCGACGACCACGACCTACGTGCCGCGGCCGGAGTGGTACTTCTTCTTCCTGTTCGAGCTGCTCAGGGTCATCAAGCCGTCGGTGCTCGTCCCGCTGGCGACGATCGGCATCCCGACGATCTGCATGATCCTGCTGTTCCTGCTGCCGTTCTACGACCGCGGGCCCGAGCGCCGTCCCGAGCGCCGGCCGATCGCGACGGCCGCCGGCATCTTCACGATCGCGGCGATGGCGTACCTGACCTACCTCGGCGCGGCCGCCGGCTCGCCGAACTCGATCGACCTCCCGACGCCGAAGAGCGTGGTCGCGCAGGGCGGGCAGGTCGAGGAGCAGTTCAACGCGGGACGCGAGGTGGCGGCCCAGTCGGGCTGCCTCGCGTGTCACAAGTTCGGCGAGAACGGCAACGCCGGTCCCGGCCCGCATCTGACCGACATCGGGGCACGGTTGCCGAAACAGGCGATCGCACGGACGCTCGTCAACCCGACGGCGCCCATGCCCTCCTTCGCGGACCTGCCGCAGGAGAAGCGCGACGCGCTCGTCGAGTTCCTCTCGCAGCTCCGCTGACCAGATGACGAACGCTCCGGGCACGCTGCCCGACACGCAGGTCCGCGCGATGTTCGACCGCATCGCCGGCTTCTACGACCTCATGAACTCGGTCATGACGGCCGGCCTGCACCATCGCTGGCGCGCCCGGGCGGCGGACCTCGCCGACGTGCGGCCGGGCGACCGGGTGCTCGACGTCGCCACCGGGACGGGCGACCTGGCGATCGAGCTCGCCAAGCGGATCGCGCCGGGCGGCGAGGTCATCGGGTCGGACTTCTCGGACGGGATGCTGGAGCGCGCGCGCGAGAAGGCCCCGGAGCTGCGGTGGGAGCACGGCGATGCGCTCGCGCTGCCCTACGGCGACGGCGAGTTCCGGGCCGCGACGGTCGGCTTCGGCGCGCGGAACTTCGGCGACCTCGAGAAGGGCATCGGGGAGATGGCGCGGGTCGTGGCGCCCGGCGGCAAGGTCGTCGTCCTCGAGATCACGACGCCGACGAAGCCGCCGCTGTCGACGTTCTTCCGCCTGTGGTTCGACCGCGTGATCCCGCTCGTCGGCAAGGTCGCCGCCGACTCGCAGGCCTACTCCTACCTCCCGAGCTCCGTGCGTCGGTTCCCCGGTCCGGAGGGACTCGGGGCGGTGCTCGCCGGCGCCGGGCTGACCGACGTCCGGTGGATCCTCACCGCCGGAGGGATCATCGCCCTCCACGTCGGAACCGTACCCAGCACGTGACCTCACCCGCCCAGGCCGTCGGCCAGATCGTCGAGGCCGCGGGGCCACGCATCCCGGCGCTGCTCGCGGACGTCGAGGACCGCCTGGCCGAGCTGGCGCGCGGGCACGGCGAGGTGCTCGCGACCCACGCCGGCGCGACCATCGCCGCCGGCGGCAAGCGGCTGCGGCCGCTCCTCGTGCTGCTCGCGGCCGGGCCGCCCGACGACGACGCGCCCGACGTGGTCCGCTGCGCGGTCGCCGTGGAGCTGGTGCACAGCGCGACCCTGGTCCACGACGACGTGCTCGACGCCGCCGACCTGCGCCGCGGGCGCCCCACCGTGTGGGCGTCGGCCGGGCGCGACATGGCGATCGCGGTCGGGGACCTGCTGTTCTCGCGCGCGTTCGCCGAGCTGGCGCTGACCGGCTCGCTGGCGTCGGTCCGGTCGCTGTCGCGGGCGAGCTCCGCCCTCGCCGAGGGCGAGCTGCTGCAGCGCGAGGACGCGTGGAACGCCGACGTGAGCGTCGAGCGCTACCTGCACCGCTGCGAGCTGAAGACGGCGGCGCTCTTCGAGGCGTCGTGCGAGCTCGGCGCCCAGCACGGGGCGCGCGACACGGAGCGCGGCCTGCGCGCGTTCGGGCGTCGCATCGGCCTGGCCTTCCAGCTCCTCGACGACGTCCTCGACGTCTCGGGGCCGCCGGAGCGCACCGGCAAGCCGCGCGGGACCGACCTGCTGGACGGCACGGTGACGCTGCCGCTCATCCTCGCGCGCGAGCGCGACCCGGAGCTGCGCGAGCTCGACGTCCGGGCGATCGACGGCACCGGAGGCGGCCGCGGAGGTGTGCGACCGCATCGCCGCGACCGGCGCGCTCGAGGAGTCGCGCCGGCGTGCGCTGGAGGTCGTGGCCGAGGCCAAGACCGCGCTGCCGCACAGCCGCCTGGGCGACGGGCAGCGGACGGCGCTCGAGCTGGTGGCCGACTCGGTGGTCGACCGCTACTCCTGAGCCCGGCGGGCCGGGACTAGAAGTCCTCGGGCACGATGTGCCCGGCGGTGAGCGCGGAGACGAAGCGCTCGATGTCCTCTTCCATGTTCGCCTGCATGAGGCGCTTCAGGTCGCGGACGAGGGCCTCGGTGCCACGATCGAGCTCCTCGTCGAAACGCTCGACGACGTCCTGCTCGAAGGTGCCGGTGCCGGCCCATTCACAGTTGGGGCAGCGAAGCGAGACATCCCAGTGCGTGGGGCCCGCCTCCTCCCACTCCGTGGGGTACACGAGCTCGGAGTCGCAGTCCGCGCAGACGTGCAGGTCGGTGGCCTGCTCGCTGCTCAGCGGTGCGAACGAGGCGAGGTGCTGCTCCTCGATGTAGACGACCTCGATCGTCTTGCCTGAGGGCAGGACCACGCGGCGAACGTTGTGGCTTGAATGCTGGGGAGGTTGGCTCATGGCTGCGGGGGGAGGGTGCCTACAGCCATCTCATCGGACGGTGCGCGGAGGAACTTGAACGTCCAGTGACCCGAAACCGCCGTTTCCGCGAAACAGGTCCAAGTAGCCTGTTCTCCACCCGACCCTGAGGAGGCAGCATGCCTGGCGGCATCGGCCCACTCGAACTCGTGATCGTGCTCGTCATCGTGCTGGTCGTCTTCGGTCCCAAGCGGCTTCCTTCGCTCGGGCGGCAGCTCGGCGCGGGGATGCGCGAGTTCAAGGACTCCGTCACCGGCAAGGACCGTGATGACGACCATGAGGACGACAACGACGGTCAGGGTCAGATCATGCGGTCGACCGCGACGACCGATCCCGTGGCCGACGAGCGCGCCTCGGAGCCCAAGACCCGAGCCTGAGCCGGCCGGGTAGCCGCAGGAGAGCAGCATGGCCACCGCCCTGCGGCCAGTGGGCCACGAGGAACGGCTGACACTCGTCGGCCATCTCGAGGAGCTCCGGAAACGCCTGATCATCTGCGTCGCGGCGCTCGCCGTGACGTTCAGCGTCTGCTACTGGCAGAACGATCGGGTCCTGCAGATCCTCAACAAGCCGCTGGACACGAAGGAGCAGAACGACAGCTCCAAGTCCGGCGGCGATCCGCTCGAGCAGCAGGCGCGGTTCTCCAAGCTGCAGAAGCAGGCCTACGAGACGCAGGCGCGGTTCCTCGAGTCGCTCTCGGCCGCCGACCTCGAGCTCACGCCGGGCCAGACCCGTCTGCGCGCCGAGGCGGTGACGGCGGCGCGCGCGGCCGCAGCCGGCGTGCCGAAGGACACGAACACGAACCCGATCACGCTCGGGGTGACCGAGCCGTTCACGCAGACGATCTCGGTGGCGCTCTACGCGGCGATCCTCCTCGCCCTGCCGCTGATCCTCTACCAGCTGTACGCGTTCCTCATACCGGCGTTCACGCCGGGCGAGCGCAAGGTCGCGATACCGATCATGGCGATGGTCCCGTTCCTGTTCCTCGCGGGGCTCGCCTTCGGCTACTTCGTCGTGCTCGAACGCGCGATCGCGTTCCTGCAGAACTTCAACGACGACAACTTCGACATCCTGGTCCAGGCCAGTACGTACTACAAGTTCGTCATCCTCTTCCTGGGGGCGATCGGGCTCCTGTTCCAGATCCCGGTGGCCGTGCTGGCCGTCACCCGGCTGGGGATCGTGTCGACGAAGCAGCTGCGCAAGGGCCGCGGCTACGCGATCCTCGGCATCGCGGTGCTCGCCGCCGTGGCGACCCCGACGCCCGATCCCGTGACCATGACGCTGGCGATGGGCCCGCTCATCCTGCTCTACGAGGCCAGTATCCTGCTGGCCCGTTGGCTCGACCGCGTGAGTCCTCGCGTGTCACGCTGGGATCTCGACGACGACCTGGACGACGACGTGGAAGAGCTTGACGACGACCCGGAGGAGACCTCGCTCGACGGGAGCGACGACCGCGGCTCGCGTCACGACCGAGAGGACTGACCCGCCCCATGCTGTTCGACCTGCGCGGCAAAGGACGCCGCCGCACGGTGCAAGTCATCTACCTGGGCCTCGCCATCCTGATGGGCGGGGGCCTGGTGCTGTTCGGCATCGGCGGCGCGACGTCTGGTGGTCTCTTCGACGCGATCAACGGCAACGGCGGCAGCGGCAGCGGCTCGAGCGACGCCACGGCAGCGATCGAGCGCACCGCGACGACGGCGCAGGCCGCCACGGTCGCCGATCCGAAGGACGCCGAGGCGTGGGCGCGGCTCGTGAAGGCACGGTTCCAGCTCGCGGGCGCGAACGGGGGCGTCGACGCCAACGGCACCTGGACCGCCGCCGGCAAGAGGCGCCTCGTCCCGGTCGAGCAGGCGTGGGACAGCTACGTCGCGCTCGAGCCGAACCCGCCCGACGACACCGTCGCCGGCTACATGGTGCAGGCGTTCGCGCCGACGGGCATCGACAAGCCCGACAAGGCGGTCCGCGCGCTCGAGATGATCATCGACGTGCGCGGCGGCTCCGACGCCGACTCCACCACGCGGTCGAACCTCTACACGCAGCTCGCGGTCTACGCGTACGCCGCGAACCAGATGCGCAAGGGCGACCTCGCGGCCGACAGGGCCGTGTCGCTGGCGGCGGAGAGCGAGCGCAAGCTCCTGCGTCAGAACCTGGACAACGCCAAGGCGCAGGCGGTGCAGCAGCAGGCCTCCCAGGCCTCGACGACACCGGTCCCGGCGACGACGAGCACCACGTCGACGACCGGCTAATCTGAGCGCTCCCCGCCCCTATAGCTCAACTGGCAGAGCAGCGGACTCTTAATCCGAAGGTTCTAGGTTCGATTCCTAGTGGGGGCACTCACGAAGTAGGGTCGGGCGGGTGCCCCGCCTGGACCGCCTCCCGCAGGTCGCCCGCACCTCGCTGGAGACCCGGCCGGTCGAGGTGCACCACGACACGCCGTTCGTCCCTCCGGGCGGTCCGCTGGACACGCTGCGCCTCGCGCTCGTCACGACGGCCGGGCTCCATCTGCGCGGCGACCGGCCGTTCACGGTCGACGATCCGACGTTCCGCGTGATCCCGGGTACGGCGCGCCCGGCGGACCTCGTCTCGAGCCACACGAGCATCGGCTTCGACCGCAGCGAGCAGGCGCGCGACCTCAACGTCGTCCTGCCGCTGGACCGGATCGGCGAGCTCGTCGAGCGCGGCGAGCTCGGCGGCATCGCGCCCCACCACTACGCGCTGCTGGGCGCCCAGAGCGATTCCACCCGCGTGGCGGAGCACAGCGGCGACGAGCTGGCGCGGCGGCTGCGCGAGGACGGCGCCGACGTCGTCCTCCTCACACCGACCTGACCGCTGTGCACGCACACCGGGGGTGTGCTCCAGCGAGTGCTCGAGGCGCAGGGACTGACGACGGTGTCGATCAGCCTCGTGCGCGAGCACACCGAGAAGCTGCGCCCGCCGCGCGCGCTGTTCGTGCCCTTCCCGTTCGGCAGCCCGTTCGGCCGGGCCGGGGATGCCGCGCAGCAGCACCGCGTCCTCCACGCGGCGCTGGCGCTCCTCGACGCGCCCGCCGGCCCCGTGCTGAGCGACCTGGAGGGCGAGGAGGACCCGGAGGCCGCGCCCGCACCGGTCCAGTCGGGCGCGGTCGACCGCGCTCCCGATGGGGACGTCGCGAACGAGGTCACGGCGATGCGCCGCTACCACGAGCGCTGGGTGCAGCGCGAAGGCCGCACGACCGTGGGCGTGACGGGCATCCCGGCGGTGCGCTTCCGTGGGATCGTGCGCTTCCTGCAGGCCTACGCCGCCGGTGGGGACGCCGACCACCCGCAACGCCCGGACGACGTGTCCGTCGAGGTGTTCGCCCGGTGGTGCGCGGACGACCTCAAGGCGATGTACCTCGAGGCGCGCCTCATGATCGCCCCGCCGGACGAGACGCCGCAGGACACCGCGCGGTGGCTGTGGGGCGAGACCGCGCTGGGCTCCCTGTTGCGCGACGTCGCCGAGCGCATGCGCGCGTCCGGCGATCCGGACCTCAAGCGCATCGCGTTCGGCATCGCGCGCTGAGGCGCGCCCCCCGTACCCTCAGGGCATGTGAGCCGCCCCTCGCCCCGCACGGCCATCGGCCTCGCGATCCTCGCCCTGCTGGCGGCGGTCGCCGCCGTTCTGGTCCTCCGCGGCCGGGGGCCCGAGGCGCCGCCACCCGAGCTGCCGCCGCCCGCCAACCGCATCGTCCCCGACGGGTTCGTCGCCCGGCTCTCGACCGAGGCGCTCGGCCACGCGCCCGACCAGCGCGCGTGGGAGGCGGCCACCTCGTACTTCCAGGAGCACGGCTGCACGACGGCGACGGTCCAGGAGTACGCGCGCCGGATCTACACCGGCGACGAGTACGCCGGGCTCGACTACGGGGCGCCGGAGCGGGCGATCACGCTCTACGCCGGGCTGCTCGCGCGCGAGCCCGACAAGCCGGGGGTCGACCACGTCGTGTCGGCGCTCGGGGGCGCCGGCGCATGGAAGGGCGTCGTCGACTCGATCCTGAGCTCTGCGGAGTTCACGACCCGGATGGCTCCGGCCATCTGCGATCCGGCGTCGCCCGCCTACGGGGCGGTCGCGCCGACCGCTCCGGTCGACGTGGGGGCCGGCGACCGCGGCTTCACCGGCGACCAGGCGGCGCTGCAGGCCGCGCTCGACGCGGCGCCGCCCGGCGGGACCGTCAGCCTGGCGCCGCGCGCGGTGGTGCGGATCTCGTCACCGCTCGTGATCCCGCGGGGGGTCACGCTGACGACGACGGGCGACCCGTCGGTCACGCACTACGCGAGCATGGGCCGTCTCGTCCGCGGGGGCGCGCCGCCGAACGAGACAGAGTCGTCGGTCGTCGACCTGGGACCGGACGCGACCCTCAGCCACGTGTGGGTGTCGGGCGGCCGCTCGTGGCTCGGGCAGCCGGTCCGCGCGGCCGTCACCGTCCGGCTCCGGGGTGACGGCGGCACCGTGGAGTCGTCGAAGATCGCCGACCCGCTCGGCGGCTCAGGGCTGTTCGTGTCGTCCTCGCGCTACGGCGGCGACTGCACGAAGGCGACCGTGCGCGGCAACCTCATCACCGGCTACAGCAGCGACCATCGCGGGGGCGGCTGGGCCGACGGCATCAGCGTCGCGTGCGCGAGGACGGAGGTGACCGACAACGCGATCGTCGACGCCACCGACGTCGGGATCGTGCTCTACCGCGTCGACGGCGGCACGCAGGAGAGCGTCGTGGAGCACAACCGGATCGTCGCCGCAGGTCGCTCGGCGTTCGCCGCGCTCGCCGCCGACCCGCTCATGCACGGGGACGGCGAGGAGTTCTCCTTCCGGGGCGCGACCGTCCGCGACAACGAGCTGTGGACCGGCTCGCGGACGCACTTCGACATCGGCCTCGCGGTCGGCACCCACGCGTGGTTCGGCGACATCTCCGACAAGGGCACCGGCGCGTCGTTCACCGGCAACACGACCGGCTCGCTCTCGATCCGCACGACGAACGCGTTCGCCGTCGACGGGATGCTCGACACGACCGTCCGCGGCAACACGCTGAAGGCGCTGCCCATGGAGAAGACCGCGTGCCCGGTCGGCCCCAGCGCCTCGCGGAGCGACGGCTGGGCGTCCGGGACGATCGAGGGGTCTCCGAAGGACCAGTCGCTCGCGGGCTGCATCCCGCAGGAGCGGTGACCTACGGGCTCGCCCGCCGGCGGGTCGTCACCGCGAGCGCGGCCAGCAGGATCACGAACGGATCGATGGGACTTCGGTAGCGCGGGGTCTCGACGACGAGGAACACCACGCTGAGGTACATGAGCGCGGGGACGGCCCAGACGAACAGCGGCGTCCGCCGCGCCCGGACCGTGAACGCCCCGGCGACGGCGAGCAGCGCGACGACCCAGAAGAGGATGACCCCTGCGTTCGCCCACCCGGGCCCGACGCTGACGGTCCCGTAGGTGTGCCGCGCCCAGTCCAGGCCGCCGAGCTCGAGCAGCCGCCGCGTCGTCCAGAACGCCACCGTCGCGACGTACGCCGGATGGTCGCCGATGTAGTCGAGGGAGGCGCGCCGCAGCTGCTTCTCGAGCTCCGCCTCGGGGATCGTGCCGACCTGTCCGTAGATGCTCCGGTACTCGCCGACGCGCCTCAGCGACCGCCAGGACGCGGGATTCTCGCGGTCGAGCCGCGCGTCGTCGTTGTACGTCCCCGCGAGCGCCGAGCCGAGCTGCGTGCTCACCGGGACGAAGCTGTGCAGCTCGACGGCGTTGCGCACCGTCCACGGCGCGACCGTCGCCAGCGCGACGACCACGAGCAGCGCCGGAGGCGCCAGCCCGCGCCACGACCAGCGCGGCCGCACGGTCCAGACCCCGACCGCGAGCGGGAGCAGCAGGACGAGGCCGTTCGCCCGGGTGAGGACCGCCAGGCCCCCGACGAACCCGGCCAGCAGCGCCCAGCGGTACGCATGCGGCGATCTTCGATGTTGGATCGCCGCGGCGAGCGACCCGAGCATCAGCACGACGAACAGCGGTTCGGACATCAGCGCGCCGCCGATCAGGATGAGCGGGAGGTACACCGCCCCCAGCGCGAGCGCCGCGAGCGCAACCCGCCGCCCCCAGAGCTGCGCCGCGATGAGCCCGATCAGCGCGACCGCGAGCGTCCCGATGAACGCCTGGACGATCCGGGCCGGGGGCACCCGCTGGTCGACGCCTTCGCGGGCGACGCCGGCGACGTCGTACACCCCGGCGAGCAGGAAGGTGTAACCGGGGGGACGGAAGGCGGTGGGGAGCCCGAAGGACAGGCCGTAGCCCTCGCCGCGCGCGAGCGAACGCGCGTAGAAGTCGTAGTCCCGCGCGTCGTTGACGATGGAGTAGTCGGGCGTCGCGGCGACGTACCCGAGCCGCAGGACCAGCGCCACCGCCAGCAGCGCCCAGACGGCGAGGCCCAGGCGCGGCAGCCGGGGCCGGCTCACGCAGCCGGTCTCGCCGACCGGACCGGTGGCTCCGGCCAGTCGACCGCGGGGCGGCGCAGGAGCGTCCAGCTCCGGCCGTGGCGGTCCGCCGTGAAGCGGGCGAGGACGCCGAGCGTGTCCAGGCCGTAGCGCACGCTCGTCGGGAAGCTGACGCTCGAGGCCTCGTGGAAGTACCGCGTCGGGATCGGGATCTCCGCGACACGCGCGCCGTGCGCGATGACCTGGGCGAAGAGCTCCTGGTCGAAGACGAAGCTGTCGGAGTTGCGCAGGAACGGGATCGATCGCAGCAGGTCGGCCGAGAACGCCCGGTAGCCCGTGTGGTACTCCGAGAACCGCACGCCGAATGCCCGGTTCTCCGCCTCGGTGAGGAGCCGGTTGCCGACCCACTTCCAGCGCGGCATGCCGCCCGCGATCGCGTGGTCGTCGAGCAGGCGCGACCCGATGACCATGTCGGCGTCGCCGTCGAGGATCGGCTGCGCCATCACGGGCACGAGCCCGGGGTCGTACTGGTCGTCGGCGTGGACCATGACGATGACGTCCGCGCCGTCGAGCAGCGCGCGCATGTAGCCGCTCTTCTGGCTGCCGCCGTAGCCGAGGTTGACGGGATGGCGCAGGACGTCGAGGCCGTGCGCGAGCGCCACGGAGGTCGTGTCGTCCGGGCTCGCGTCGTCGACCAGCAGCGCGCGGTCGGCGACGCCGGCGTCCATCTCCGACGTGACCGCCGGGATCGTCGCCACCGCCCGGTAGGCGGGCAGGACGACGTGCACCGACTTCTCGCCGCCGCGGTCGGACATGAGCGGCTCGGGCGCGTCGAGCACGACGACCTGCTGCGCGATGACGACGCGCTCGTCCCCGAGCGACAGGCTGAGCGACGCCTGGGGCGGGACGACGCGCTGGGCGACCGCATCGACGGGGCCCTGCAGGCGGCCGAGGCGCTCGGCGAGTCCCCCGACCCAGCGGCGGGTCGCGAAGGTCCGCACGAGCGGGACGTCCGCCGCCACGACGAGCCCCGCGCCGATCAGCAGCTCGCGCAGCGTCCGGCGGGGGAGCAGGCACGTGTGCGCGGGCAGGTAGCCCCACCAGCGCCGCCCGGCGAGCCGCGCGGTGGCCGACGACGGGTCGGGCGTGACGACGCACACGACGCCGCCAGGGCGCAAGAGGTCCGCGCAGCGCGCGATGGCGCCGACCGGGTCGTCCACGTGCTCGATGACGTCCGCGAGGACGACCACGTCGAATCCGCCGGCGTCGTCGAAGTCCTCCAGCGCCACCTCGCGCACGTCCAGGCCGAGCGCGTCGCGCGCGTGCTGCGCCGCCTCCCGCGAGAGCTCGACGCCGACGACGTCGTACCCGGCCGTCCGCGCCTCGTCGAGCAGCAGCCCGGGCCCGCAGCCCACGTCCAGGAGCCGGCCCGCGGGCACCTGCTCCGCGATGAGCCCGAGCAGGCGGCGTGCGGTCGCGCGCCGGCCGGTCTCCTCGGTCAGATAGGAGCCGTCGCGCGTCTCGCGGTACAGCGCGTGCAGCTCCGCCCCGGACGGCAGCCCCGGCTGCTCGACGGCGCCGCACTCGTGGCAGATGAGGAGGTCCCCGTGCAGGCCCAGCTCGTGGCACGAGGGCGAGAACGCGTCCGCGCCGGCCGCGGCGTCGGATCCCGGCAGGAGGAGACGCAGCTCACCGGAGCAGACACGGCAGCTGAGCCCGGCGGCCATAAGGCGCGGCACGGTATCAGTGAGCGCGCGCAACGATCGCATGGACGAGGTAGGTGGTGTCGTCGTCGAACGGCCAGGTCCACCAGCGCTGCGAGGCGACGGCGTCCCCCGTCGCGCGCACGGCGCCGGCGACGTCGCAGCCCGCGGGCCTCCCGAGCCGGTGCAGCAGCGCCGCCGGGCCCGGCTCGGCCGCGAGCATCTGCTCCGGCGTCAGGGGCTGCGGGTGGCCGGGCCACCAGCCCGCGACGTCGTTCACGTGCACGACGTGGCCACCGGCCGTGGAGGCGTGCAGGCGGGCGACGACGCCGTCGGTGAGCCGCTGCCCGTGCAGCCGCAGCGCGGGCGTGCGCCGTGCCGGATCGACGTCGGCGTCGAGCAGGGCGGGGAACAGCAGCTGGGTGTAGAGCAGGTCACCGACCACGATGTCGTACCCGCCGGTGCCGATCGGCTCCCGCGGGACGTTCCCGCCGCGCACGACGCCGTCCGCGACGACGGCGGAGGCGACGCGCTGCGCCGCGCCCGCGGTGACGTCCTCCTCGATCGCGGTGATCCGGCTGCGCAGGCTGCGGCGCTCCCGTGCGATGGCCCGGCGGGGCGCCATGACGTCGAGGTCGACGAGGTGCACCTCCGACGCGCGCGAGGCGAGCCGCGTGAGCGGTACGTCGTCCGCGTTGCCGGCCCCGGCGATCGCGACCCGCGCGCCGGCGGGGACGATCGGGTCCAGCACGGTCCAGAGCTCGGCCCGCGTCCGTCGCCAGCGCGCGGGCCGGTCGGCGGTCGCCCGCGCGTTGCGGCGCGCGTTCGCGGCGTGGACGAGGTCGGTCGTCGAGGAGCGCATAGGGTCCCGGCATGATCGCCACCGGCCAGCCTGCCGTCATCACCTGCCCGATCATCGGCGGCTTCGCGTCGAACAACCCGAACCATCCGAGGACCCTCGGCGACATCGTCCGCCACGGGATCGACGCGGTGCACGCCGGCGCCGCCGCGCTGCACATCCACGCGCGGGACGCGGAGGGCGGCGTCACGCAGGACGCCGCGGTCTACGAGGAGATCGGCGCGGCGATCCGCGCCGAGGTGCCCGACGTGATCCTCAACTACACGACCGGCGGCAGCGTCGGCATGTCCGACGACGAGCGCCTGGGATCGGTCGCCGCCCACCCGGAGCTCGGGTCGCTGGACTGCGGCTCGATGAACTTCGGCCCCGCCGTGTTCATCAACTCGCCCGAGTTCATCGACCGGTGCGCGACGGAGATGCGGGCGGCCGGCGTGAAGCCGGAGATCGAGTGCTTCGAGGCGGGCATGGTCGCCGCGGGCGCGCGCCTCGTCGCGCAGGACAAGGTCGACTCGCCCGCCCTGTTCCAGATGGTGCTCGGCGTCCAGGGCGGCGCTCCCGCGCGCGTCGACACGCTCGTCAGCATGGTGTCGCTGCTGCCGCCCGGGGCGGTCTGGGCCGCCGCGGCGATCGGCGCCTCGCACTTCCCGCTGATGGCGGCGGCGCTCGGGATGGGCGGGCACATCCGCTCGGGCATGGAGGACGTCGCCTACGTGGCGCGCGGCGAGTTCGCGACCGACAACGCCCAGCTCGTCACCCGCGCGGCCGAGCTGTGCAGGGCGGTCGGCCGTCCGGTGGCGACGCCCGCCCAGGCGCGGGAGATCTTCGCGTTGTGAAGCGCATCGGGCTCCTCGGCGGGATGAGCTGGGAGTCCTCGCTCGTGTACTACCGCCTCGTCAACGAGGCGGTCCGCGAGCGCCTCGGCGGCCTGCACTCGGCCGACTGCGTGCTGCGGTCGGTCGACTTCGCGGAGATCGAGGCGCTGCAGCGCGCGGGGGACTGGGACGCCGCGGGCGCGCTCCTGGCCCGCGAGGCCGTGCGGCTGGAGCGGGCGGGCGCGGAGCTGCTCGTGCTCTGCACGAACACGATGCACCGGGTCGCCGACGAGATCGTCAGCGCGGTCGGCGTGCCGCTCGTGCACATCGCCGACGCGACCGCGGACGCGGTGCGCGCCCGCGGCCTGCGGGCGGTCGGGCTGCTGGGGACCGCGTACACGATGGAGGGCGAGTTCTACGTCGGGCGGCTGCGCGACGTGCACGGGCTCGACGTCCTCGTCCCGCCGGCCGACGACCGGCGGCGCGTGCACGACGTCATCTACGAGGAGCTGTGCCTCGGGGTGGTCGACGACGGCTCGCGCGACGCGTACCGGCGGATCATGGGCGACCTGGCCGACCGCGGGGCGGAGGGGATCCTCCTCGGCTGCACGGAGATCGACCTCCTGGTGGGGCCGGGGGACGCGCCGGTGCCGGTCTTCGACACGACCCGGCTGCACGCCGAGCGCGCCGTCGAGCTGGCGCTCTAGGCGAACGCGGGCCTGCGGCGCCGCGCCAGCAGCCACAGCGCGGGCGCGACCACCAGCGCCGTCGCGCCCAGCGACAGCGCGGCGACGCCGAAGCCCGTGAGGGCCAGACCGCCGAGGAGCGCCAGCGACGCGCCGGTCGCGCCGGACAGCAGGTCGTTGAAGCCCAGGAGCTTCCCGCGCTCCCACGGCTCGGATGAGTCGGCGAGCTCCGCGGTCGCCGCGACGAACGAGAGGTTCCAGCCGACGCCGAGCACGAACAGCGCGATCGCGGTGACGAACACGCCCTCCACCCACAGCAGGCTGATCGCCGCCAGGGCCATGAGCAGCAGGCCTCCGGACAGCGCGGGGCGGCGGCCGATGTGGTCGATGACGTCCCCGATCACGATCACGAGCGCGTACATCCCGATGACGTGCGCCCCGATGATCGGGAAGACCGCCTCCGCGCTGTGGCCGTGGTGGTCGACGACGACGGCGCCGGTGAGCGTCATGAGCCCGACCATGACCCCGAAGCTCGCCTGCGCGCCCAGCAGCGCGGGGATGACCCCGGGGCGGCGCAGCAGCTCGCGCAGCGGGGCGGGCGTGCCCTCGACCACGTCATCGCCGGCGCGGGAGGAGATGAGCCGCGCGATCTCCTTGGGGTCCGGGCGCACGAAGAGGACGATCACGACGCCGACGAGCATGAACGCGCTCCCGGCGAGCCAGAGCTGCGCGAGGACGTCGCCGGACAGCTCGCGCCCGGACAGGAGCGGGCTGAACACGGCCGGGCCGAGGATCGCGCCGAAGACCGACCCGAAGAGGATCATCGCGATGCCGCGCGCCCGGTGCGCGGGCGGGTACATGTCCCCGGCCGCGGTGCGCGCGAGCAGCGCGACCGCGCTCGCGGCGCCGACGCACATCAGCCCGCCCAGGACCGCCGGGGCGAACGCCGTGGCGCTACCCAGCGCCGCCAGCCCACAGCCCGCCGCCCCGGTCCCGAAGCCCAGGGCGAGCACCGGCACCCTGCCCGCGCGATCCATCGCGCGGCCGGCCGGCAGCGCCGCCAGCGCCCCCGACGCCAGGACGATCGCGGGGCCCAGCCCGAGCAGCCCGTCGATGTCGAGGACGGTCACGAGGGTGAGCGAGGCGACGGCGGCCGAGAGCTGCAGCATCGCCGAGCTCATCGCAAGCGCGGCCGCGAGCAGGATGCTGTTGCGGCGGATCGGCAGGGAGGCGGGATCCGCCACGGCGCGAGCGTATCCACTCGAGGACCGGACGCTCGACGAGGCAGGAGAGCCCGGCGAGGTGAGAGCCGCCGGTGAGGCAGCCAAGCCAGCCGCGGTCGAGGACATCGAGGACCGCGCTTTTGCAGGGCCGTCGAGCGCCGCGGCGCGGTGCGATCCCGGTTCCGACACCCGTCGCACGCTGGTGTCCTCGCCTGAGCCGACGCTGAGCCGGGTCTGAGGGCTACGATGCCGACCGAATCGTCAGACATATGAGGGGAAGCCATGACGGACGTCATCCGGGCCGAGGTCGTGGGGAGCATGCTGCGCCCGCAGGAGCTGCTCGAGGCGCGCGAGCAGCTCGCGGCAGGGGCCATCACGAGGACGGAGTTCAAGCGGATCGAGGACCGCGCGGTCGATGATGCGATCGCGCTGCAGGAGCGCGCCGGGGTGGAGATCGTCACCGACGGCGAGCTGCGCCGCCTGTCGTTCGTGGGCCCGCTCACGGACACGGTCGACGGCGTCCGCCCCATCGAGGGCGCGAAGGTCGCCTGGCACGACGACGAGGGCGAGAAGCCCAACCTGCAGCCGGCGATCGTCGAGCGCCTCACGCCGCGCCGGTCCCTCGCGACCGAGGAGTACGCCTACGCCCGCGGCCGCACGAGGCTGCCGGTGAAGGTCACGCTGCCGAGCCCCCTCATGCTCGCCCTGCTGTGGAAGCCGGGCATCTCGACCGAGGTCTACGACGACCCGTTCGACGCCTTCCGGGACGCCGCGGCGATCATCCGCTCCGAGGCGCTCGCCCTCGCCGAGATGGGCTGCCCGTACATCCAGATCGACGCGCCCGAGCTGGCGACCCTCGTCGACCCCGCCCAACGCGACTTCTACGCGTCGATCGGCATCCCGCCGGAGCGCATGCTCGGGGAGGGCATCGAGCTGCTCGACGCGATGGTCCAGGGCGTCGACGCGCACCTCGGCCTGCACCTGTGCCGCGGCAACAACGCGGGCCAGTGGATGAGCGAGGGCGGCTACGACGAGATCTCCGAGGCCGTCTTCAAGGGCGCCCACGGCTACGACGTCTTCCTCCTGGAGTACGACGACCACCGCTCGGGCGACTTCGCCCCGCTGCGCGACGTCCCGGACGACAAGATCGTCTCCCTCGGCCTCGTGACGACGAAGCACGACGACCTGGAGACGGCCGAGACCCTCCTCGCCCGCATCGACGAGGCCGCGCAGCACTTCCCGCGCGAGCAGCTGTCGCTGTGCACGCAGTGCGGGTTCGCGTCGGTCCTCGCCGGCAACCCGATCGCGTTCGAGACCCAGGAGCGCAAGCTGGCGCGGGTGGCCGAGGTGGCGGGGAGGGCCTGGGGCTAGGGCTCGTCGCGCAGCAGCCGCGACATCCGCCGCTCGACCTCGCGCTGCACCTCGGCGACCGCGAGGTCGTAGTCCACACCGCCACGGACGGCGGTGCGGACGGTGTCGGCCTCCTCCGCGCCGTCGAGCCCCTCGAGCATCGCGAGCAGCGCGCCGAGGTCGCGCCGCGACGCGGCGCGGTAGACCGCGAGGAAGTCCGATCGGTCCGGTGGCTGGTGGGCGGCGCCCATCGCCAGACACTACGCTCGCGGGGTGTCCCTGGTCTGCATCGACGGCGTCCTCACCGACCCGGCCGACGCCGTCATCCCCGTCACGGACGAGGGCCTGCTGCGCGGCGACGGCGTCTTCGAGGTCATCCGCGTGTACGCGGGCCGCCCGTTCGCGCTCGACGAGCACCTCGCGCGCATGACGCGCTCGGCCGACGGGCTGCGTCTGCCGCTCGACGTCGACGCCGTCCGCGCCGACGTCGGGACGCTCCTGGAGGCCGGGCAGGAGATCGAGGGATGCATCCGCGTCCTCGTGACCCGCGGCGGCCGCCGCATCGCGCTCGTCGAGGCCCTCCGCGACCTGCCGGAGACCCTCGCCGTCGCCTCGGTCACCTACGCGCCGCCCCGGCTGCTCGACGGCATCAAGTCGCTCTCCTACGGCGCGAACATGCTCGCCACGCGCCTCGCGAAGGAGGCGGGCGCCGACGAGGCGGTGCTCGTCACGCCCCACGGTCGGGTGCTCGAGGCGCCGACCCGCGCGATCTTCGCGGTGCTGGACGGCACGCTGCGGACGCCGCCGCTCTCCGACCACATCCTCGACTCGATCACCCGCCGCGCGGTGCTGACGGTCATGGAGGTCGAGGAGCGCCCGATGACGCTCGAGGAGCTGCTCGGGGCGGAGGAGGCGTTCCTCGCGTCCACGACGCACGAGGTCATGCCGATCCACCGCGTCGACGATCGCGACCTGCCCGCGACCCCGGGCCCGGTCACCCGCCAGGCGAGCGAGCGGGTGATGGAGCACATCTCCGCAGCGCTCGCGACGACCGCTTGAGGGTCGTCACCGTCATCGGCAACCGGCCCCAGTTCGTCAAGGCGGCCGCGGTCAGCCGGGCGCTGCGCGCCGAGCACGACGAGATCCTCGTGCACACCGGCCAGCACTACGACGACGAGCTGTCGACGGTGTTCGTCGACGAGCTGGGGATCCCGCGCCCGGAGCGCCAGCTCGGGCTCGGGACGGGGACGAACACGGAGCAGACCGCGCGGATGCTTGCCGCGCTCGGGCCGCTGCTGGCCGAGGAGGGCGCCGACGCGGTGCTCGTCTACGGCGACACGAACTCGACCCTCGCGGGCGGCCTCGCGGCCGCGCAGGCGCGGATCCCGGTCGCGCACGTCGAGGCGGGGATGCGGTCCTTCGACCGCCGCGATGCCGGAGGAGCTCAACCGGGTCCTCACCGACCACCTCAGCGACCTGCTGCTCGCGCCGAGCGAGACGGCCGTGGAGAACCTGCGCCGCGAGGGCGTGGCGGGCGCCGTGCGCCTGGTCGGGGACGTGATGGTCGACGTCGCGCACCTCGTCCAGCCTCGCGCGCGCGAGGACCTCGCCCCGCTGCGGGAGGCAGGCGTCGAGCCGGGTGCCTACGTCGTCGCGACGGCGCACCGCGCCGGCAACGTCGACGACCCCGCGCGCCTCGGGATGCTCGCCGCCCTGCTGCGATCGGTCCCCGGGCAGGTCGTCCTGCCGCTGCACCCGCGCACCCGGGCGCGCCTGCAGGACGCCGGGCTGCTCGACGCGCTCGCGGCCGAGGTCACGCTCACGCCGCCGCTCGGGCCGCTCGCCTTCACGTCGCTGCTCGTCCACGCCCGCGCCGTCCTCACGGACTCGGGTGGCGTGCAGAAGGAGGCCTATCTCGCCGGCGTGCCGTGCGTGACGCTGCGCGACACGACGGAGTGGGTCGAGACGGTCGACACGGGATGGAACGTCCTCGTCGACCTCGACGCCGCCGCGGCCCTGGAGGCGCTGGAGCGCGAGGTGCCCGCCGCGCGGCCCGAGCTCTACGGCGACGGCCGCGCGGGCGAGCGCGTCGTGGCCGAGCTGGCCGCGCTGGCGGCCTGACCGCCGCCGATCCGCAGCACCGGCACCGCGAAGCGCGCCGGGTCGAGCACGCCGCGCCCGTCGACGATCGCGCGGGCGCCAGGGACGTCGGGTCCGCGCAGCTCCCGGTACTCCGCGTGGTCGGCCTGCAGGATCGCGCCCGCGACGGGCCCGCCGTCCCATGGCGTGAACCCGAGCGCCGCCAGCTCCTCGTCGGAGTACATCGGATCGGCCGCGACCGGCGCGGCGCCGCGGGCCGCGAGCTCCTCGCGCAGCGCGAGCGCGCCGCTGAACGCCGTCTCCTTGACCCCGCCGCGGTACGTGACCCCGAGGATGAGCACGCGCTCGCCCGCGACGCCGCCCAGGGCGCCCGCGAGCAGGTCGACGGCGTAGGCGGGCATCGCCGCGTTGACCTCGCGCGCCGCCGCCGGCAGTCGCGCGCCGGGATCGCCCGCGAGGTAGAAGCGGGGGTACACCGGGATGCAGTGCCCGCCGACCGCGACGCCGGGGCGGTGGATGTGGCTGAACGGCTGCGAGTTCGACGCCGCGATGACGCGGTCGACGTCGAGGCCGAGCGCGTCCGCGTGCCGGGCGAGCTCGTTGGCGAAGCCGATGTTGAGGTCGCGGTAGGTCGTCTCGGCGAGCTTCGCCAGCTCGGCCGCCTCCGCGGAGCCCATCGGCCACACATCGGCGTCGAGGAACGCCCCGTAGAGGTCGACGCCGCGCGCCTCGCCGCGCTCGCTGAGCCCGCCGACGAGCTTCGGGTACGTCGCGAGGTCGCGCAGGACGCGTCCGCTGAACACGCGCTCGGGGCTGAAGACGACCCAGAAGTCCTCCTCCGCGCGCAGTCCCGATGCGGCCTCGAGCGCCGGGGCGATGCGGGAGCGCGTCGTCCCGACCGGGACGGTCGTCTCGATCGCGACCGTCGTGCCCGCGCGCAGGCCGGCGCCGATCGCGGCGACCACCGCGTCGAGGGCGGCCCAGTCGGGCTGGGCGTCCGCGTCGACGTACAGCGGTGGCACCGCCACGACCAGATCGGGCCCCTCGGCCACAGCGGCCGTCGTGTCGGGAGTGGCCCGCAGGCGCCCGCCCCGCACGGCCTCGCCCAGCGCCTCCTCCAGGCCCTCCTCGCCGGGGAACGGTGCCAGCCCGCGGTTGACGAGGTCGACGACGCGCGGATCGATGTCGCAGCCGGTGACCTCGTGCCCGGCGGACGCGAGCTGCGCCGCGAGCGGCAGCCCGACCTTCCCGAGCGCGACGACGACCGCATTCATGCGACGACGCTCTCGCCGCGCCTGGCGCTGTCGAGCACGGCCTCGGCGCAGCGCACGGTCTCCAGCCCCTCCTCGAGCGTGACGACGGGCGCGTCCGGATCGCCGCCCAGGAGGTCGCAGAACGCCTCGAGCTCGGCCAGCAACGGCTCGCGGCGGGAGAGCGCGAAGCGCGTCGCGTCGCCCTCGCTCACCCCGCGCAGCGCCTGCGCGCTGGACCACTCGGAGGTCACGCTGCCGTTGCGGAACAGCGTCAGGTCCGCCGTGAGCGTGTCGGCCACGAGCATGCCCCGCTCGCCGAGGATGCGGCTCTGCCGGCGCTTCGTGGGCGTGAGCCAGTCGACGATGCAGTTGAACGGCACGTCGGAGGCGAGGCGTCCCGTCACGAGGACGAGGTCCTCGTGCTCACGGCCCATGCGATGGGCGGTCTGCGCGGCGAGGGTGCGCACGGGGGCGCCGCCGAGCCAGCGCACGAGGTCGAGGTCGTGGGTCGCGAGGTCCTTGACGACGCCCACGTCGCGCACGCGGTCGGGGAATGGCCCGACGCGCTCCGTCGCGATGAGGATCGCCTCGCCGACCTCGTCGCGCCGCTCGCGCAACGCCAGGAGCGCGGGGTTGAAGCGCTCGACGTGCCCGACGCCGGCGTGGACGCCGGCCTCCCGGACCGCGGCGATGATCGCCGACGCCTCCTCCGAGGTCGCCGCGAGCGGCTTCTCGACGAGGATGTGAACGCCCGCGCGCGCCAACTCGCAGGCCACCTCGAGGTGCTCCTCGGTGGGCACCGCGACGATGGCGAACTCCGGGCGGCCGCGCTCGAGCAGCTCGCCGACGGAGGCGAAGATCGCGTCACGGTCCGCCACGGCGCCGTATCGGTCGCCTCCCGGGTCCACGGCGCCCGCGAAGTCGACCCGCGGCGAGGACTGCAGCAGGCGCGCGTGATGGCGCCCGATCATGCCCAGGCCGAGGACGGCGCCGCGCAGCGGAGCGGGGACTGCGGGGGCGGCGGCCACGGGCGGCTAGGGTACCGCCCGATGGATCAGACCCCTCCGGGCCTCGTCGTCGCGCCGACCGCGACGGTCGGGCGCGACGTGACGTTCGGCGCCAACGTCGTGGTGCACCCCGGCGTCGTCATCGGCGACGGCTGCGTGATCCAGGACGCAGTCGTGCTCGGCAAGCCGCCCGCGCTGTCGCGGGCGTCGTCCGCGCCCCGCGGCGACCTCGAGCCGCTCGTCGTCGAGGCGGGCGCGACGATCTGCACCCAGGCGATCGTCTTCGCCGGCAGCTGGATCGGCCCCGGCGCGATCATCGGCGACCAGGCGTACGTCCGCGAGCGCACGCGCGTCGGCGCCGACTCCGTGGTCGGCCGCGCGACGACGGTCGACAACGACGTCGTGATCGGCGAGCGCGTCCGGCTGCAGTCCAACGTCTACATCACGGCGTTCTCGGAGATCGGCGACGACGTGTTCGTCGGACCGTGCGCCATGACGACGAACGACGACACGATGGCGCGCCGCTCGCCGGACAACCCGATGGAGGGCGCTCGCCTGCGCCGCGCGTGCCGCGTGGGCGGAGGCGCGGTGATCCTCCCGGGCGTCGAGGTGGGCGAGGAGGCCTTCGTCGCCGCGGGGGCGGTCGTCACGCGCGACGTTCCCTCGCACAAGGTCGTCTGGGGCGTCCCGGCCCGGATCGTGCGCGACGTGCCCGAGGACGACCTGCTCGAACGGTGGCGATGAGCGGACCCGCCCGCGTGCTGCGCTACAAGCGCGGGACCTTCGCGCTCGGGGCCGGCGCGCTCGGCCTGACGGGAGCCGTGCTGGGCGGGGAGATCGTGCGCATCTGGCGGCGCGGGTCGACCCCGCGGCCGGGCAAGAGCGTCGGGCTCATCGACGTGGGCATCGGCGTCGCCCGCGAGACGGCGGCTGTCGCGATCGCCGGCTACGAAGGCGGCACGCGGCGCGAGCACGCGCTGCTCAACACGCTGGGCTCCTACATGATCACCGGCGGGATCGTGCGGTTCTCGACCCACGTCATCCGGCGCCGTGGGACCTGGGGGCCGTTCCGCAACCTCCACGTGGGCAACAGCCACGTGCACCACTTCGTGCCGGGGATCGTCATCGCGTTCCTCGCCGGCGGCGCCTCGATCGTGCTGCGCGACGAGCGCCTCGGCCCGCTGCTGGCGATCCCCTTCGGCTCCGGCGTGGCGCTCACGCTCGACGAGTCGGCGCTGCTGCTGCGCCTCGACGACGTCTACTGGACCGAGGAGGGCATCGTGAGCGTGCACATCATGCTCTCGCTGCTCGGCGGTCTCGCCGGGCTTGCACTGCTGCTGAAGCTGCTGCGACGCGGCGAGGAGCAGGTGCTCCAGCCGCTAGTGTCCGCGGAGTGAGCGCCGAGCGCCCGCCGGGCGAGGAGGGCCCAGACCGCGACGCGGACTCGGACCCGGACGTTCCCGCCCCGCCGCCGCCCTGGCGCCGCGACCCGCCCGCCGAGTCCGACACGTCGCCCGCCGAGTCGTCCTGGCGCCCGTACCCGGAGGACGAGGGGCCGGTCGCATCCGCTCCCGAGCCGGAGGACGCGCCGCCGCCGCCCTGGCGCACGGAGCCGGCCGTGGAGCCGGACGGCGAGGAGGCTCGAGCGCCGTGGCACCGTGACGCTCCGACGGAGCCGACCGGCGAGGAGCCGCCGCCGCCCTGGCGCCGCGACCCGCCCGCCGAGGCGGAGGATCCCACGGAGGCGCAGACCGCCTTCGGGGGCGAGCCCGCGCCCGAGGCGCACGAGGCGTTCGGCATGCCCGAGCCGGCGGTCGACCTGCCGCTCGAGCCGGAGCCGGAGCCCGAACCCGAACCGGAGCCCGAGCCGGATCCCCTCCCGCCGCCGCCCGAGCCGCGCACCGGGTCGATCGCCCCGCCCGGCTACGAGGGCGCCTCCGGTGGGACGACGACCATCCCGCCGGGCGTCACGACCGCGCCGAGCCGCGTCGCGCCCGAGCCCGTCCCGGGGCGCCACGTGCTCGCCCCCTGGGGTCTGCGCGCCGTCGCCTACATCCTCGACGGCCTCATCGTCGGCGTCGTCACGACGCTCATCATCGTCCTCATCACGGGTGCTGCCGGGGGCGTCGGGTTCCTCGGCGGCGACACGACCGGCTACGGCGGCCTCGTGGTGGGCTTCCTGTTCAGCACGCTCATCGCGACCGCCGTCGCGCTCCTGTACTCGCCGATCTGGATGGTCCGCACGAACGGGCAGACGCTCGGCAAGCAGCTGATGGGCATCCGGGTGATCCGGCCCGACGGCCGGCCGATCGAGTTCCTCTACGCGCTGCTGCGCGAGGTGGTCGTGAAGACGTTCCTGTTCGCCGGGCTCGGCGGCAGCCTCACGTTCGGGCTCCTGTGGCTGCTCGACTGCCTGTGGCCGCTCTGGGACGACGAGAACCGCGCCCTGCACGACATGATCGTGAACTCGCGGGTCGTACGAGCCTAGGCAGCAGCGGCGGCGGTGAGCGCCGCGCGGTCGCGCATCCAGATGACCTGGTCGCGGCCCGGACCGACGCCGACGAGGGCGATCGGCACGTTGAGGTAGTCCTCGATGAACTGCAGGTAGTCGCGCGCCGTCTGCGGGAGGTCCGCGGGGGTGCGGCACTCGCCGATGTCCTCCTGCCAGCCAGGGAGCTCGGTGTACTCGCCGGTCGCGTGATGGAGCACCGACTGGTGGTACGGGAAGTCCTCGAACGTCGCGTCCTCGGCGCCCCGGTAGGACGTGCAGACGCGGACGGTGTCGAAGCCCGAGAGCACGTCGAGCTTGGTGATGACCAGGGCGGTGAGGCTGTTGATGCGCGCCGCGTACTTCAGCGCGACGAGGTCCAGCCAGCCGGTGCGGCGCGCGCGGCCCGTCGTGGTGCCGAACTCCCCGCCGCGCTGGCGGATCTCCTCGCCGATCTCCTCCGACAGCTCGGTCGGGAACGGGCCGGCGCCGACGCGCGTGACGTACGCCTTCGCGATCCCCCAGACCTCGTCGATGTCCTTCGGGCCGACGCCCGCGCCGACGCACGCTGCGCCCGCGACCGGGTTCGACGAGGTGACGAAGGGATACGTGCCGTGGTCGATGTCCAGCAGCGCGCCCTGCGCGCCCTCGAACAGCACGAGCCCGTCCGCGTCGAGGCGATCCCAGACGACGCGAGCCGTGTCGGCGATGTACTGCTCGAGGCGGTGCCCGAAGATGAGGTACTCCTCGGTCATCCGCTGCAGGTCGAGCGCCGGGTCCTTCGTGTAGGGACGCAGCGCAAGCCGCTTGGGATCGAGCGCGGCCGAGATCTTCTTCTTGAGGATCTTCTCGTCGAGCATGTCCTGGACGCGGATGCCCAGGCGCGACGCCTTGTCGGCGTAGGCCGGGCCGATGCCGCGGCGGGTCGTGCCGATCTGCAGCCGCCCGAGCTTCGTCTCGCCCGCGGTGTCCAGCAGGAGGTGGTAGGGCATGATCAGGTGCGCGTTGGCGCTCACCCGCAGCCCGCTCGTGTCGATCCCGCGCGCCTTCAGCCCGTCGATCTCGTCGGTCAGCACCCGCGGATCGACCACGGTGCCGTTGCCGATGATGCAGATCTTGCCGGGGTAGAGGATCCCGGAGGGGATGAGGTGGAACTTCCACGTCTCGCCCTCGCGGACGATCGTGTGGCCGGCGTTGTTGCCGCCCTGGAAGCGCACGACGGCGTCCGCGTGCTCGGCGAGCAGGTCGACGACCTTGCCCTTGCCCTCATCGCCCCACTGGGCGCCGACGATCACCATGCCCGGCATCGGACGTGAGTGTAGGAGCTAGGCCGGGTGTCCGGCCCGACGAGGCGCCTGGTACGTCGCGCGGGCGTCGTCGCCGAAGAGCGGGATGAGCTCGCACATCTCCTGGAGGCGCGAGACGGTGCGCTCGCCGATCTGATCCACGAGGTCCTCGCGCTGCTCGATGTTCGTCGTGAGGATCACCGAGCGCTCCTCCTCGTAGCGGGCGTTGATGAGCGCGTAGAGCTGCTCGAGGACCCACGGGCTGCTCTGCTCGGCGCCGACGTCGTCGATGTGCAGGAGGTCGACGCCTGCGAGCCGGTCGAGCAGCTCGGTGTAGGAGTGCTGGGCGTCGTCGTCGAACGTGCGGCGCAGCTCGGCGAGCAGCCGCGGCAGCGAGTAGATCGCGACCGAGCGACCCGACTCGAGCGCCTGGCGCGAGACGATCATCGCGAGCGTCGTCTTGCCGGTGCCCACGCCGCCGAAGATCCACAGCCCGCGACCCGAGTCCAGGTGCTCGTCGATGCGGCGGGCGAAGTCGCGCACGACGCGCGGCGCCGGCCCTGTCATGTCCGAGACGGGCGGCGTGTCGAACGACGCGAGCCGGTAGCGGCGCGGGATGACGCCGGACAGGCTGCGCGCCTTCGCGCGGGCGATCCGGCCGGCGCGGCAGCGGCAGTCACGGGCGGTGTTGGTCTCCTCGTCGATGAGGAAGCCGGTGCCTTCGCAGAGGTTGAAGGGGCAGGCGCTCAATCGGAGTACCGGTCGCCGGCGTAGTTGAGGAACTTCGGGTACTCCTTCGCGAACGTCAGCTCGACGTCCCCGAGCGCGCCGTTTCGGTGCTTGGCGATGATGATGTCCGCGATGCCCTCCCGCTCGGACTCCTTGTCGTAGTACTCCTCGCGGTAGATGAAGGCGACGAGGTCGGCGTCCTGCTCGATCTGCCCGGACTCGCGGAGGTCGGAGAGGATCGGGCGCTTGTCGGTGCGGCTCTCGACGGCGCGCGAGAGCTGCGACAGGGCGATGACGGGGACGTTGAGCTCGCGGGCGAGGATCTTGAGCCCGCGGCTCATCTCGCCGACCTGCTGGACGCGGCTCTCGATCGTGTGGTCCGGCCGCATGAGCTGCAGGTAGTCGACGATGATCAGCCCGAGCGTGTGCTGCTGGTGCAGCCTGCGCGCCTTCGCGCGGATCTCGAGCATGCCGACGTCGGAGGAGTCGTCGATGAACAGCGGGGCGTTCGCGAGCCGCGTCGAGGCCTCGACGATCTTCGCCCAGCGATGCTCGGCGACCCGCCCCTTCCGCAGCTCCTCGCCCTTCACGCGGGCCTGGCTGGCCACGAAGCGCTGTGCGAGCTCCGTCTCGGACATCTCCAGGCTGAACAGCGCGACCGGCTTGTTGTAGTCGATGGCGGCGTTCTCGGCCATGTTGGTGACGAGGGCCGACTTCCCCATCGACGGGCGCGCGGCGATGATGATGAGGTTGCCGGGCTGGAAGCCGCCGGTGATCTCGTCGAGGTCCTTGAAGCCCGACGGCGTGCCGGTGATCGCGGTGCCCTCGACCGACAGGCGGTGCAGCTTGTCGAGCTCGTCGTGGAGGACCTCCTCGATGGAGCGGAAGTCCTTCTGGCGATCGTCGTGCGCGACCTCGAGCATCGCCCGCTCGGCCTGCTCCACGAGCTCGCGCGGCGCGGCCCTGCGCTCGGCGACCGACGCCTGGATCTCGTACGTCGCGTTGAGCATCCGCCGCAGCAGCGCGTGCTCGCGGACGATGCGCGCGTACTGGCGCACGTTGCCGGCGGCCGGGGACGCCGCGCGGTCAGCTCGTCGACGGTGCCCGCGGCCTCGCCGTCGCCGTCGGACTTGAGCCGCTCGGTGACGGTGAGGACGTCGATCGGCTCGCTCTCGCGGTAGAGCTTGAGCATCGCCGCGTAGATCACGCGGTGGCGCTCGCGGTAGAAGTCCTCGGGCTTCAGGCCCTCCTCGACGACGAGCGCGTACATCGCGCGCTCGGACAGGAGGATGGCGCCGAGGACCGAGGTCTCGGCCTCCATCGAGTGCGGAGGGGCGCCGCCGGCGGAGCCGTTGGCAGGGGGTGCGAAGGAGGCGCTCACCGGAGCGAGCACCCTACGACCTGCCGGGCCCGCTCGCGGCCGCTCGGGCCGCAAAGAGCGGGTGCCGGGCGCGTCGGACCGCGAAGATCCCGCTCGCTGCGGACGAAGGTGCTGCTGGGCCGGGCACGAACCCATGTTCGCACTCGCACCGGCGGATCCAGCGCGCCCGTCCGCCGGGCGGCCGGCGGCTCAGTCCCGCGCGCCGGGGTGGCCCGTGCCGGGCCAGGGAGCGAGCACGAGGAGCAGCCGCGCGTCGGTGACCGCGCGCACCGCGTGGCGCTCCTTCGGGTCGAGGATCACGAACGTCCCGGCGCCGCCCGCGACGGTCGAGGAGGCCGACGTGATCTCGACGTCGCCGTCGACGACGAGCACGTGGGCACGCTCGTGGACCTCGTGGTCCTGCAGCGACTCGCCGGCGGGCAGCGCGATCACGACGGACCGCGACTCCCCGCGCGAGGAGTGCAGGATCTGTGGATGGCGGGGCTCGACCGCGATCATGCGGAGGTCCCAGGAGTCCACAGGGTTACTTGCGTTCGACGACCATCGTCTTGACGGTCGCGTTCACGCCGTCCGCGACCTCCACGACGACCATGTAGGTCCCGATGTTCTTGATCGCGTCGTCGAGGTGCACGCGGCGGCGATCGACGCTCAGGCCGCGGGCCTCCTTGATGGCGTCAGCGATGTCCTGCGTCGTGACGGAGCCGAAGAGGCGCCCGTCGTCGCCGGCCTGCTGCTCGATCGTGAGCACCGTGCGGTCCAGCAGCTCGGCGTCCTCGCGGGCCTTGCTCATCGCGTCGCGCGCGGCGCGCTCGGCGACCTGCGTGCGGACCTCGGCCGCGGCCAGCGCGCCCTTGGTCGCCGGCTGGGCCAGCTTGCGCGGGATGAGGTAGTTGCGCAGGTAGCCCTTGGAGACGTCGACGACCGTGCCGCGCTCGCCCAGCGTCTCGACGTCCTGCAGCAGGATGACCTGGGGCATCAGTCGCGGTCGCGGTCGCGGTCCCGGCCGCGCCCACCGCGACCACCCTCGCTCACGCCTGTCGCGTCGGTCACGTACGGCATGAGGGCGAGCTCGCGTGCGCGCTTGACCGCCCGGGCGACCTGCGCCTGGTGACGGCGGCACGCACCGGTGATCCGGCGCGAGCGGATCTTGCCCCGCTCGGAGACGAACCGGCGGAGCGAGGTCGTGTCCTTGTAGTCGACCTGCTCGATCTTGTCCTTGCAGAACAGGCAGGGCTTGCGGCGGCCGGAGCCACCCGCACCCTTCTTGTCCCGGCGCCGCGGCTTGCGGCTGCGCTGCTTTGCCACTGGTGAAGTCCTCGGGTTGAAGCCGTGAGAGCGCGCACGCGGCGGTGCGCGCGGGGCATCCATTGTGCCACAACCGCTCTGAGGCCCCTCCGGGCCGTGTGATGATGGTCCCAAATGGGAGATCTGACACAGCCGAACTCCGGTCCCGCGCGCCTGCGCGAGCTCATCGCCGGCGACACCGTGGTCGTCGCGCCGGGCGCCTACGACGCCCTGTCCGCCCGCCTCGTCGAGCAGGCGGGCTTCGACGCCGTCTACATGACCGGCTACGGCGCCACCGCGTCGCTCCTGGGGCGCCCGGACGTCGGGCTGCTCTCGATGACGGAGATGGCCGACCAGGCGCGCCGCTTCGTGTCCGCGGTCGAGGTGCCGGTCATCGCGGACGCCGACAACGGCTACGGCGGGCCGCTCAACGTGGTCCGGACGGTGCGCGAGTACGCCGCCGCCGGCGTGGCGGCGCTGCACATCGAGGATCAGGTCGTCCCGAAGAAGTGCGGCCACATGGAGGGCAAGCGCGTCATCCCGCGCACGGAGATGGTCGAGAAGGTCCACGCGATGGTCGAGGGCCGCGGGGGCCAGGACGTCCTGCTCATCGCCCGGTCGGACGCGAGGGCGCCGGAGGGCCTCGACAGCGCGCTCGAGCGCGTCGGCGCCTACCGCGACGCCGGCGCCGACCTCATCTTCGTCGACGCGCTGCAGGACTGGTCGGAGGCGGTCGCGTTCGGCGAGGCCTTCCCGGACGTCCCGAAGGTCATCAACTTCGTCGAGGGCGGCAAGACGCCGTTCCCCGACGTCGCGCAGCTCGGCGAGATGGGCTTTCGACTCATGTTCTCGTCGCTGACCGCGCTGCTGGCGGCCACGGGCGCGATCCAGACGCGCCTGGCGGCGCTGCGCGACGCGACGGCGCCGCAGCCGGAGCCGCCGCTCGCGTTCGACGCGTTCAACGAGGTGGTCGGCCTCGCCGACGCCCAGGCGCTCGAGGCGCGCGTCGCCGTGGCGCGGTAACCCGTTCCGCCGTGTCGGCCGAGGCGGACCTGTGGTCGCGCTGGGTGCTCGGGGACCGCGACGCGGGCGACCCGCGCCAGCGATCGGTCACGCTCCGGCGACTCGCGCCGATCCGCGACCGCGTGCTGGCGCAGGCCGAGCCGCTCGGGGGCGCGACGCTGTTGGACGTCGGGACCGGCGACGGCCTGATCGGCGTCGCGGCGCTGGACCGCGTCGGTGCGGGCGGTCGACCTGGATGCTCTGCTCGACACGGCGCCCAATCCGCTCGCGCCGACTCTGCGCGAGTGCGTCGACCGGGCGCTCGCGCCACCGGAGCGGACGCGCTTCCTGGCGCACCTGGGGCGCGCGCGGGACGAGGCGCGTCTCGTCCGTCGTTCGGCGGTCGCCTACCTCGCCGCCACCGCTCCGATCGGCTGACGCCGTCTGCGCTCAGACCGGCCCGCCGCGGGCGACCGTGGTCGCCGCAGCGGCGGGCTCGGGAACGAGGTCCCGCCCTTCGCGGACGGGCCTAGAAGGGGATGTCGTCGTCGGCCGGGTCCGCCGGGCGCGGCGAGCCGTTGCCGGCCGGCGCGGCGGCGAAGTCGCCCGTGTCGACGGGGATGTCGGACCGCGGGGTGAAGCCGCCGCCTCCGCCACCGCCGGTGTCGTCGCGACCGCCGAGGAACTGCACCGTGTCGGCCACGATGTCGACGGCCTGGCGCTTGTTGCCGTCAGGCGTCTCCCACTCGCGCCACTCGAGGCGGCCGTCGAGCGCGACCGGGCGGCCCTTGGCCAGGTACCGCGCGCAGTTCTCGCCCTGGGCGCCCCACACGGTGACGTCGAAGTAGTTGGGCTTGTCCTCCCAGTCGCCGGACGCGCCCTTGCGGCGCGTGTTCACGGCGAGCCGGAGGCTGCAGACGGACATCCCGCTGGGAAGGGAGCGGAGCTCCGGGTCGCGGGTCAGGTTCCCCGTGAGAACCACCCTGTTGATGTTGCTGGCGGCCATGGTGGCGCCTCTCCTTCGATGGCGAACGGCTAGGACGTCGGCGACCATACCGACGGGTCCGGCGCAATCAGCAGGAATACCCGCTGCTTGCGCACTTTCGTGACAGAGCCGGAACGAAGGAGGCGCGGAAGGGCGCTGCTACGCCTCGACGCTCTCGACCGGCGGGGCGACGGCGCCGGGGCGCTCGACGCGCGGCGGGTCCGGCGCGGGAGGCGTGCCGGGCGCGAGGCGGATGATGCGGTGCCGGATGACGCCGTCGGTGATGCTCAGCGTGCGGTCGAGCGTCTCGAGGACCGCGCGCGGCGCGTGGAACTGGAGCAGGTGGTAGTCGGCGTCGCTCTTGTGGTTGATCTCGTACGCGAGCGGCCGGACACCCCACTCCTGATCGGTGACGATCGTGCCGTCGGCCTCGACGATGTCGCGGGCGGCATCGCGGATCGCGGCACGGCGCTCGTCTTCGAGCGTCGCGTCGATCAGGGTGAAGAGGTCGTAGAGCGGTGCGGGCTGTGCCATGGACGGCGGTCGACTATAGCGGCAGGGGGGCGAAGTTCGCGGGGGCCGGCCCTACGAGGGCCATGGAGACCGATCCCGATACCTCCGGCATCCGCGGGCGCGTGCGGTGGGCGAACGTCGGGCGAGCGCTCGCGCTCGTCGCCGTGGCGGCCCTCGTCGTGGCCTGGCCGCGGCTCCGGGCGCCCGCGCCCGAGGTGCCCCGGGGCGCGGCCGTCCCGGTCCGGACCAGGCGCCCGCGCCGGCCGAGCCGATCACCACGCCGGAGCCC
Organism: uncultured Solirubrobacterales bacterium; assembly: GCA_963757125.1. Taxonomy (GTDB): domain Bacteria; phylum Actinomycetota; class Thermoleophilia; order Solirubrobacterales; family Solirubrobacteraceae; genus CAVVSD01. Next base: position 1,109,211 of record CAVWQP010000004.1, read on the forward strand.
GAGCCGGAGCCCGCGCCGGTCGCGCAACCCGAGCCCGACGCCGCCGCGGACGACCCCGAGGCGAGCGCCCCGCAGGCGCGTCGCGAAGACGCGCCGGCACCGAGCGGCGCGAACCGCCACCACGCAGGCCGCGGTCCCCGCGCCCGTGTCGACACCACCCCCGGCACCCGCTCCGCGGCGGGCGCCGTCGAGGGAGTTCGGTGTCGAGTAGCTCAGCCCGCGTCCTGCGAGGAGCCGACGGGCGCCGGCGACGGCTGGTCGCGACGGCGCGCGATGTCCGCGAGCTGGTCGTCGATCCAGTCGCCGGGGTCACGCTCCATGACGATCCGCTTGAGCCCGTTGGCCCTGCGCTCGCGCTCCGCGCCGCTCATCGTGAGCGCCGCGTGGATCGAGTCGGCCGTCTCCTGGATGTCGAACGGGTTGACCGAGAGGGCGAACTCGCCGAGCTCCTCGTGGGCGCCGGTGTTCTCCGACAGGACGCTCACGCCGTTGTGCTCGTTGACGAGCGGGCCCTCCTTCGCCACGAGGTTCATGCCGTCGAACATCGCGTTCACGAGCAGGACGTCGTAGTGCTTGTAGGAGGCCATCGCCTCCTCGAGGTCGTCGCGCAGCTTGAGCTGGATCGGCATCCAGTCCGGCGTGCCGTGCCGGTGGTTGACGACCGCGACGAGCGCCTCGATGCGCTCGAGGTACTCCGCGTACTCGGGCACGTCCGTCCGCGACGGCATGAGCTGGGCGATGAACGTCACGCGCTCGCGGAAGTCCGGGTGCTGCTCGAGGAACAGGTCGAAGGCGGAGAAGCCGCGCAGCACGTTCTTGGACAGGTCCGCGCGGTCGACGCGCAGGACGAGCCACTCGCGCCGGCGCCGGAGCAGCTCGGCCTCGAGCTCCTTCGTGCGCGCCGATCGGGCGACCTGCTGGGTCGCCTTGTAGTCGATCGGCAGGGGGTAGGCGCGGACCCAGACCTCGCGGCCGTCGGGGGCGTGGACGATGCCCTCGTTGAAGTCGACGTCGAGGTCCATCAGGTCGCGGCAGCACTGCAGGAAGTTCCACCGGTAGGACCGCGTGTGGAAGCCGATGATGTCGTTCGCGAGCAGGCCCTCGTAGATCTCGCGCCGGATCCGCGTGGGCAGCACGCGCCACGCATCGGGCTGCGTCCACGGGATGTGGACGAAGTGGTGCAGGAAGACGTCCGGCCGCGCGCGCCGGACGAGGCCCGGCAGCGTGTAGAGGTGGTAGTCGTGGACCATGACGACGGGCTCGTCGACGCCCTCGATCTGCTCCACGACCGCCTCGGCCAGGTCGTCGTTGACGACGTTGTAGCCGTACTCGAAGGCCTCGACCTCGTGCCGGCGGATGTCCGGCGCGTTGGACAGGTCCCAGAGGTAGTGCTGGATGAACCACAGCATCGGGTTCGCGAAGACGTTGTAGAAGCGGTCGTACGCCTGGTCGTCGCTCACGACGAGGCGCACGTGGAACTCGCCGCCCTCCGGGGTGTGGACGACGAAGGGCTCACCGCCCGACTTGTGCGCGCGACGCTTGTCGCCGTCGGTCAGCGCCGACGCGATCCAGACGGCGTCGCGGTGCGAGGCGAGGCCGGTGAGGGCCGTGACGAGGCCGCCGGTGCCGCGCTTGATGGACCCGTCGTCCTGGTGGGTGACGGGGCCGCGGTTGGAGACGAGGACGAGGGGAGCGCCTTCGGTCATTTCGGGTTCCTCCTGCCGGCGGTTGTGTCGCTCTGCGACAGAACCGCAAGCAAAGACGAAGTCTTTGCCGTCATCTAGAGCTCCAGCATCTTGTGGAAGATCCTGAGGTAGTCACGCAGGTAGCGCGGCGTCAGGAAGTGCTCTCGCACGTGCTCCTTGCCGCGCCGCCCGAGCGCCTTGCCCAGGGCGGGGTCCTTCAGGATGTCGATCGTGCGTGCCGCACATTGCTCCACGCTGTCCACGAGGTACCCGGAGAGCCCGTTGTCCACCTGCAGCGGAATGCCGCCGACGTTGCCGCCGATGAACGGCCTGCCCTTCCAGATGGCCTCGCTCACGGTGAGGCCGAAGCCCTCGCGGGTCGACTTCTGCACGAGCACGTCGGAGTGCGACTGGAAGGCGTTGACCTCGATCGCGCCGACGTTGTTGAAGTTGTTGAGGATGTGGATGTCCGGATCGCCGTCCGCGTGCGCGATGGTGGCGTTGAAGTAGTCCCAGCCCTCGGGGTCGTCGGACGCCATCGACCCGACGAGCGCGAGCTGCGCGCCCGGCATGGCCTCCTTGACGATCCGGTAGGCGTCGATGACGCCGAGCGGGTCCTTCCAGGGGTCGAAGCGCGATACCTGCGTCATCAGCGGGCGGTCGACGTCGATGCCGAACTGCTGGCAGACGTACGAGGCGTCCTCGGGCGACAGCGCCATGTTCTTCGGCGCGAGCGGGTCGATCGCCGGCGGGACGATGTTGACGGTGCCCTCCATGCCGTGCGGCGCGTAGGCCGGCACGTGGAAGACGGACTGCGGATAGGGCGCGATGTGCGGCAGCAGCCGCGCGATCGTGTCCGGGTTGGGCGTCGAGAGGTCGATGTGGCAGCGCCACAGCCAGCTCGAGGCCTTCTCGGGGACGAGCCCGTAGAGCGCGGCCGGCTGGGGGTCGTGGATGATCGCGACGTCCCAGCCGTCGGTGAGCTCCCGCGAGTTCATCTCGTTGTAGCGGTCCCAGGTCTCCCACTGCTCCTCGGTGAGGTCGTCGGGAGCGCCCTGGAGCGCGTTGTGCATGAGCTTGGTCGCGTTGAAGAACTCCTCGCGGCCGTAGATCACCTGCCACTCCACGTCGAGACCGACGTCCGCCATGAGGGGGACGAGCGTGTAGAGGATCTCGGCGACACCGCCGCCGAACGCCGTGGCGGACACGTGGACGACGCGCTTGCCCTGCAGCGGCGCTGCGAGCTCACGGATCTCCTCGACGAGCGGACGACCCACGATGTGGGTGTAGTCCGCCAGCGTCTTCTGTGCGGTCGAGACGGGCTGGAGCACGGGCGGAGAATAGACCGGGTGGTCTCCCGTGCGGATCAGCCGATCGTCCGCGCGTCAGCCGAAGCGGTCCCGCGCGCGCCCGATGCCCCGGTCCACCTCAGCCAGGACGAGGGCGTGCAGCTCCGCGTTCCCGCAGGCCAGGATGCTCATCTGGTACTCCGCGCCGGAGCCCAGGAGCGGCCGGTCGCGCAGGGTGCGGCCGGTCGCGTCGGTGACGACGGCGCCGGCCTCCTCGAGCAGCAGGACCGCCGCCGCGAGGTCGTACGGCGAGTTGTTGAGGACGTGGCCGTTGCCGACCCGCTCGAACGCCGCGCGGGCGGAGGGGATCTCGGCGATGAGCCGCGGGCCCGGCTCCAGGTACATGTCGAGCTGGCCGGTGAGCACGCACATGGAGTCGAAGCACGCCGAGCCGAGCTCGAACGTCGCGCCGCCGACCGAGGAGCCGTCGATGAGGTCGCCGAGCACCTCGACGGTCATGCGCGAGGGCCGTCCGCGGAAGCCGTAGGTCCAGAACATCCGATCGAGGGACGTGTTCGGGCTGAGCGCCACCGGCGCGGTGCTCCGCACGCCGCCGCCGCGCACGGCGTGGTACTCGCGGCCCGTCTTGACCTCGACGATGGTCGCGACCTCGACGGCGCCCATCGTGGGCTCGCCGTGCGCGAGCGGGGCGGCCGCGACGGAGACGCACGCGGACTCCAGGCCCGCCATCGCCGGGCGCGTCCCGTCGATCGGGTCGACGACGAGCACGTGCTCGGCGCCCGGCGGTGCGACCAGGCCGCGGTCCTCGCTGTAGAAGGCGAGCTCCGGCGCGTGCTCGGCGAGGAACGCCTCGAGCTCGGCCTCCGCGCCCTCGTCGATCGCGAAGGTCACGTCACCGCCGGCGCCCATGGCGCCGTGGACGCGGCCCGGCGTGCGAGCCCAGCTCGGGCAGCACGCGCTCGCGCAGGCGGCGCGCGAGCGCCTCGCACAGCTCGGGCAGGGAGGTCGTCATCCGCTCACGTCGTTCGGTCGCTCCTTCAGCCGCACGCGCACCGCGCGCTCCTTGCCGTCGCGCAGCACGGTGAGCGTGACGACGTCGTCCGGGCGGAAGTCCAGGAGCCGGTCGCTGAGCTGCTTGGGGTCGTCGATGGGCTTGCCGTCCACGCGGGTGATGACGTCGCCGCCGACCTCGTACGCCCGCGCCTGGAAGGACTTGCGATCGTCGCCGGCGCGGATGCCGGCCTCGTCGGCCGGGCCGCCGTCGGTCACGCCCTGCACCCAGGCGCCCTCCTCGACGGGCAGGTCGAAGCGCTCGGCGAGCTGCGGGAAGATCGTCGTGCTCTGCACGCCGAGGAACGCGTAGTGGATCTCGCCGTCCTCGCGCAGGGCGGTCAGCGCGCGCCGGACCGTGTCGACCGGGACGGCGAAGCCGACGCCCTCGCCGCCGCCGCCCGTGGACCGGATCTGCGAGTTGATCCCGAGCACCCGGCCCCGCCCGTCGACGAGCGGGCCGCCGGAGTTGCCGCGGTTGATCGCGGCGTCGGTCTGGATCGCGCCGTCGATGGAGAAGCCGGTCAGCGAGTCGATCGAGCGGTCCAGGCCCGAGATGACGCCGACCGACAGCGACTGCGGCTCGCCGTAGGGCGAGCCGATGGCGACGACCGGCGCGCCGACCTTCAGCGCGCGCGACGAGCCGAGCGGCAGCGGGCGCAGCGTGAGGCCCGCGGGATCGATCCGCAGGAGCGCGACGTCGGAGTCCGGGTCGACGCCGAGGATCGTCGCGTCGACCTGGTTGCCGTCGGCGAACTGCACGTAGACCTCCTTCGCGCGCTTCAGGCCGTCGCCCTGCCCGGTCGTCACGACGTGGGCGTTCGTCGCGATCTCGCCGTCGCCGTCGAGGACGAACCCCGAGCCCGCGCCCTCCTGCTCGGGCTCGCGGTCGAGCACGCCCCCGCCGCCGAACACGCTGAACACGGTCACCACGCCCGGCGCCTCGCGCTCGTACACGCGCTGCGGATCGAAGGGGCGCGCCGCGCCCGCGTCGTCGTCGGCGAACACCTCGACGCGCGTCGTGACCTGGACGGTCCGGGTGCGCTCGGCCTTCTCGTCCCCGCCGAGCGAGCAGCCGCCGAGCACCGCGCCCGCGACGACGAGCGAGCACGCCGCCAGGGCGCGCCTCACACCGGCAGCCTCAGCGCGAACGTCGTCCCTGCCGACGTCGTGTGCACGTCGAGATGACCCGTCATGCGCTCCGCCAGCTCGCGGGCGATCGTGAGCCCGAGGCCGGACCCCTGCGCGTCGTCGGACGTGTAGAAGGGCTCGAAGACGCGCTCGAGCGAGGCGTGGTCGATGCCCGGGCCGTCGTCGCGCACCGCGAGCCGCAGCGTCCCGTTCTGCCGCCCTGCGCTCACCACGAGGCCGGTACCCCGGGGGGTGTGGGTCAACGCGTTGTTGACGAGGATGCGCAGCACCTGCGCGACGCGCTCGGGGTCGCAGTCGGCCTCGATCGGCGCACGCGCCATCCGCAGCTCGATGTGCGAGTCGTGCGCCGCGATCGCGGGCGCGAACTCGGCGACGACGGCGCGCGTGAGCGAGCCGACGTCCGTCGGCTCCGTGCGCAGCTCCAGCGAACCCGCCTCCAGGCGGGAGAGGTCGAGCAGGTCGGTCGCGAGCTTCTGCAGGCGCAGCGTCTGCTGGCGCACCTGGCGGATGAACGCGCGGCGGGTGTCGTCGTCGAGGTCCTCGTCCTCGAGCAGCTCGAGGAAGCCGCCGAGCGAGAACAGCGGCGTGCGCAGCTCGTGCGACGCCGTCGCGATGAACCGCTTGCGCGCGGAGTCCAGCTGGGCGAGCTGGCCCTGCATGTCGTCGAGCGCCTGGGAGAGGCTGCCGAGCTCGTCGTCGTACTCGGGGAACCGCGTCGAGAAGTCGCCGCGCGACACGCGGCGCGCGCCCTCCTCCAGCGCCTGGACGCGCCGCGAGATCCAGCGGGCGACGACCGTGCTCGCGATGAGCGCGAGCAGCAGGCCCAGACCGCCCGCCACGAGGATCTGTCTTCGGATCAGCGCGACGTTGTCGGCGACGTCGGCCAAGGGCGCGGAGAAGACGACGACGCGGCGGACGCGCTTGCCCGAGAACAGCGGCTTCGCGGCCTGACCGATCGCCCCGTCGTCGGACCGGGCCGTCCCGCTGACCACCTTGCGCTCGGCGACCGCCTGGTCGGCGATCGTGCTGAAGTCGACGTCGGAGATGTCGGTCTCCTGGTTGGAGTCCGAGATGACGTAGGTGTCGGGCGGCTCGGCCGACCGGACGGACAGGAGCGTGACGCGCGTCGACGTGCGCTCCGAGGCCGCGCGCACGCTGGAGTTCAGCTGGCGCTCGGACAGGTCGAACGGGTTGTTGAGCCGGCCCGAGTACGCGTTCGCCGAGGACTCCAGCGAGCGGAGCTTCTCCGAGAGCAGCGAGGACTCGAGCTGCGGCGTGAGGTAGATCCAGACGAAGCCGACGGCGGCCAGCGTGATCGCGAAGAACAGCAGCGTCAGGCGCGTCCGGATCGAGCGCCAGCGGAACATCGCCTAGCCGCCGGGCCCCGGATCGTCGTCGCGGAAGCGGTAGCCGACACCGCGGACGGTGAAGAGGTAGTCGGGGCGCTTGGCGTCGAGCTCGAGCTTCTCGCGGAGGTGCCGGATGTGCACGTCGATCGTCCGCGGGTCGCGGTAGGCGGAGTCGCCCCAGATGCGCGTGAGCAGCGCCTCGCGCGTGAAGACGCGGCCCGGGTTGCCGGCGAGCCCGAGCAGGATCTCGAACTCGACGAACGTGAGGTCGATGCGCCCGCCGCGCAGGGTCACGCTGCGCTTCGACGGCTCGATGCGCAGGTCGCCGATCTGCACGACCGCCTCGCCGTCGGGCTCGTCGTTCGTGCGCGTCATGCCCGCTCTCCGCAGCGCCGCCTTCACGCGGCTGCGGAACTCGTGCATCGAGAACGGCTTCGTGATGTAGTCGTCGGCTCCCAGCTCCAACCCGAGCACCTTGTCGATCTCCTCCGCCTTGGCGGTGAGCATGATGATGGGAACCGTCGAAGTTGCACGGAGGCGCCGGCAGGTCTCGAGCCCGTCGATGCGCGGCATCATCACGTCGAGCACGACGAGGTCGAACGTCCCCTCGGCGAAGCGCTCGAGCGCCTCCCCGCCGTCCGAGGCCTGCACGACCTCGTATCCGTCCTTCCGCAGCGGATAGGACAGCAGCGTCTGGATCGCTGCCTCGTCGTCGACGAGCAATATGCGTGGGGCACGGTCGGCCATCGCCAATAGTGTGTCAACGCGCATGCTCGACCCGCGGATCTATCGTGCTGCGCTGATCCCGGCGCTGCTCGCGTTCATCCTGGTCGCGTTCTCCCTCGAGGACCGTCCGAGGCCTGTCGGGACGACTCTCGCACCAATCGCGTTCGATGGCGACCGGGCCTGGCAGGACCTCCAGGGACGCGGCGGCCTCGCTGCCCGCTACCCCGATCGCCGGCCCGGCAGCCCGGACGACGAGGCGCTCGCGACCCACGTCTCCGACAGCCTGCGCCGGCTCGGCTTCGACGTGCGCAGCGAGACGCGCTCGCAGGTCACGCCCGACGGCAAGCGCGATCTGCGGACCGTCATCGCCGAGCGCACCGGGTCGCTGGACGGCCGGCTTCTCGTCGTCGCGCCGCGCGATGCCGCCGCGCCCGGCTCCGCCGCGGCGCTGTCGGCGACCGAGGGGCTGCTCGAGCTCGCCCGCGTGTTCGGCGCCCCGCGGCGCACGCAGCGCACGCTCACCATCGTGTCCACGTCGGGCTCGGCCGGGACCACCAGCACGCGCGACATCGCGAGCGTGCTGGGCGGCCAGCCCGTCGAGGCGGCGATCGTGCTCGGCGACCTCGCGTCGCGGTCGACGCGGCGCCCGTTCGTCGCCGGCTGGTCCGACGACCTCGGGATGGCCCCGCTGCGACTGCAACGAACCGTGCAGGAGTCGTTGCGCGCCGAGCTGGGCAGCGACCCCGGCGGCCCGCGCGCGCTCGTCCAGTGGATGCGGTTCGCCGCGCCCGGCTCGCTGACCGAGCAGGGACCGCTGAACGACGACGGGATCCCCGCCGTCCTCATCTCCGCCACCGGCGAGCGCGGCCCGGCGCCCGGCGCCCGCATCTCGCAGGCGCGCCTGCAGTCCTTCGGCAGCGGGATCCTGCGCGCGATGACCGCGCTCGACAACGGGCCGCCGATGGCGCCCGTCGCGCCCGCCGAGCTCGTGGTGCACCGCAAGGTCGTGCCCTCCTGGGCGATCCGCATCTTCATCGGCGCGCTGCTGTTCGCGCCGTTCGTCGCGATGGTCGACGCGCTCGCGCGGCTGCGCCGCCGCCACGAGTCGATCGCCCCGTGGCTGCGCTGGATCGCCGCGGGGGCGCTCCCGCTCATCGCCGCCGCCGTCTTCGCCCGCCTCCTGGGGATCGTGGGCCTCGTCGACGCTCCGCCGGGCCCCGCGTCGCCCGAGGCGTTCCCGCCGCAGGCGGCGGGGCTCATCGCGGTCGTGCTCGTGGCCGCGCTCGCGTGGCTCGTCGGGCGCCCGATCGTGCTCCGCGCGCTGCAGGGCGACGGCGGGGACCCCGGGACGGCGGCCGCGGCCTGCGCGGTGCTGCTCGTCCTGTGCGTGGTAGCGGCGCTCATCTGGGTCGGGAACCCCTACGCTGCGGCTCTCCTGGTCCCAGCGCTGCATCTCTGGCTGTTCTCCCTGCTGCCCGAGCTCCGGCCGCGGCGCGGCATCGGGCTGCTGCTCGTGGCCGCAGGGCTCGCTCCGTTCGCGATCCTCCTGGCGGTGCTCGGCGCCGCGCTCGGCCTCGGCCTCATCGACACCGCCTGGTTCGGGCTCCTGGTCGTCGCCGGCGGGCACGCCTCGCCGCTGAGCTGGGTGCTCTGGAGCATCGTCGCGAGCTGCGTGGCCGGCGCCGTGGCGATCGCATGGCGCGGCCGGGTGCGGGTCGAGCCTCCCGGCGGCCCCGGCCAGATCACGGTGCGCGGGCCGGTGACCTATGCCGGGCCCGGCTCGCTCGGCGGCGTCGAATCGGGCTTGCGGAGGTAACGCGGGATGCGACGTGTCATCCGCATCATCTCGTCGGTCCTCATCATCGCCGGCGGCCTGCTGCTGCTCGATGCGGGGCTCACCGTCGCCTGGCAGGAGCCGGTCTCGGCGGTCTACGGGCACATCAACCAGAACAAGCTCAACGGCCAGCTGAAGAAGATCGAGGCCGCGCCGCTGCCCGTCGTGGAGCAGAAGGCGCTCAAGGCGCTGCCCGACCCCTCGAAGAAGATCGCGTTCCTCGCCCGGTCGCAGCGGCGCCACGCGAAGGACGGCGAGGCGATCGGCAAGATCCAGATCCCGCGCATCGGGGCGAACTTCGTCGTCGTGAACGGCACCGACGCGGCCGATCTGCGCAAGGGTCCCGGGCTCTACGAGCAGACGCCGTTCCCTGGCGCAGGCGGCACGACGGCGATCGCCGGGCACCGCACGACCTACGCCGCGCCGTTCCGGAAGGTCAACCAGCTCAAGAAGGGCAACCGGGTCATCGTGACGATGCCCTACGGCCGCTTCACGTACACCGTCGAGCGCCTCCAGATCGTCCCTCCGACGGCCCTCTGGGTCATCAACCGCGTGAGTTACGATCGTCTCGTGCTCTCCGCCTGCCATCCGCTCTACAGCGCTGCGAAGCGCATCATCGTCTTCTCCCGGCTGACGAACGTGGTGCCGCTCGGGAAGGCACGCGCGTGAGCGGCCTGGTGAGCGCCGAGGAGCTCCGCGGCGAGCTCGGCGACCCGGATCTGCGGGTCCTGGACGCGACGGTCCTGCTGGACTTCCCGCCCGACGGCGGTCCGCCGACGATCACGAGCGGCCGTGCCGGCTACGACGCCGGCCACGTGCCGGGAGCGGCCTTCGCCGATCTCATCACCGATCTCTCCGAGCCCGGGTCGGGACTCCCGTTCACCGTGCCCTCCGAGGAGCGCTTCGCGGCTGCGATCGCGGCGCTCGGCGTGGGCGACGACAGCCGCGTCGTGGTCTACGACCAGGGCACCACGGCATGGGCGACGCGGCTCTGGTGGCTCCTGCGCTACTTCGGCTTCGAGGACGTCCGCGTGCTCGACGGCGGGCAGCCCGCCTGGGAGGCCGCGGGCGGCGAGCTGAGCGCCGAGCCGGCGACGCACCCGCCGGCCGCGTCGTTCACCGCGCGCGCCCGGCCCGAGCTCCTCGCGTCGACCGACGACGTCCTCGCGGCGACGGCGGACGGCGCCACGTGCGTCGTCAACGCGCTCGACGAGACCTACTTCCGCGCCGGGCGCATCCCGGGCACCTCGCACCTGGCCGCCGGCAGCCTGCTCGACCCCGACACGGGCCGCGTCCGGCCCCTCGAGGAGCTGCGCAGCACCATCGCCGCGGTCGTCCCCGAGGGCGGCCCGCCGCCGATCGCGTACTGCGGCGGCGGCATCGCAGCGACGGTCGACGTCTTCGCGCTCGCTCTCGCCGGGCGCGACGACGCGAAGCTCTACGACGACTCGATGACCGGGTGGACGGCCGATCCGGCGCGCCCGGTCGAGACCGGCTGACGCCGGTACCCGGAGATGGACTCCGACACACGTGGGCCGATCGGCCACGGGTCGGGCGATGGCGTTGAAGAACCGGACGCGGCGGCCGATGCGCTCCGCAGAATGCGACTCCACGAGCTGAAGGGCGCTCTCGCCCGCGACGACTACGTCGTCGACCCCCAGGCGGTCGCCGAGGCCATGCTGCGGCGCGGCCGAGGCTCGATCGCCACCGCCCTGCGCGGCCCCGGCCTCACCGGTGGACGTAGCCCCGCGCGGCCCGCTCCCCCGAGCGATCGCGCAGCACGGCACGACCGCCACCGGCGCTGACCTCGCCGACCCAGCGCACACCGGGCGCGGCGCGCTCCGCGGCCGCCCGGTCGCCCGGCGCGACGCACACGCAGAGCTCGTAGTCCTCGCCGCCGGCGACGGCGAGCTCCCACGGCTCGCGGCCCGTCGCCGCGGCCACGGCGGCGACGCCGGGCGCGAGTGGGACCGCCTCGAGGTCGATGTCGATCCGCACGCGGCTCGCCGCGGCGACGTGCCCGGCGTCCGACGCGAGGCCGTCGGAGAGGTCGACGAGTGCGTGCGCCCCGGCGCGCGCCAGCGCCCGGCCCTCGCGCAGGCGCGGCTCGGGACGCAGGTGTGCGCGGCGCAGCGCTTCGGATTCGGGGGGCGGCTCGGCGACGGCGCCGTCGAGCAGCGCGAGCCCGGCCGCCGACGCGCCCAGCGGGCCGGTCACGCCGACGAGGTCGCCCGCGAGCGCGCCGTCGCGCCCGACGAGGTCCTCCTCGGCGTCGGCCCAGCCGACGACCGTCACCGCGACGGTCAGGGCCGGCGCCCGCGTGACGTCGCCGCCGACGATCGTCGTCGCGCACCGCGCGGCCAGGCCTTCCATGCCTCTCGCGAGGGCGAGCACGTCGTCCTCGCCCAGGTCGTCCGGCAGGCCGAGGACGACGTAGGCCTCGCCGGGATCGGCGCCCATGGCGGCCAGATCGGACAGCGCGGCGGCGAGCGCGCGGTGGCCGACGTCCTCCGCCGACGCCGTGGCGCCGAGGCGGAAGTGGACGCCGTCCACCATCGCGTCGACGGAGGTGACGCTCAGCGGCCGCGCCCGGACGACGGCGGCGTCGTCGCCGCTGCCCCGCAGGACGCGATCGGAGCGGTTCCCGAAGATCTCACGAGCCGCGGCGATGAGCGCGAACTCATCCACGCGGCTCGGACTACCGGTAGCGGTAGATCACGCGTGCGCGGTCGAGGTCGTACGGCGACAACTCGACGCGGACGCGATCGCCCGGCAGGATGCGGATGCGATGGCGGCGCATCTTGCCGGCGACGTGGCCGAGGACCATGTGGTCGTTGTCGAGCTTCACCCGGAACATTGCGTTCGGGAGGGCCTCGACGACCTCGCCCTCGAACTCGACCTTCTCTTCCTTGCTCACAGAGGGAGAGGGTAGCGCTGCGGCGCTGACGGGATCAGCCGGGCGCGACGTACTGCGCCGGGTCGACCGGCGCGCCGCCCTGCGCGGGGGCCTGCGGCGCGGGCTGGGCGGGCTGCGCGGGCGCCGGCTGGGCCGGTTGCGGCTGGGCCGCCGGGGCCTGCGGCTGCGTCGGCTGCGCGCCGCCCTGCGGTGTGGCGCCGCCGTTGTTCGCCCCGCCTCCGTTGCCGTTGCCGCCCTGCTTCTTGTCGGTGTTCTTCTTCTTGTCCGCCCCGCCGCCCTGGGCCTGGTCCTTGGGCTCCGGCTGCACCTGCTGGTACTTGCCCTTGAACGGCTTGCTCTGGAACGGCTGCTTGGGCTTGGAGAAGTCGCCGCAGCCCTTCTTGGCGACCTTCATGTACTTCTGCCAGATCGTGGCCGGGTACGTGCCGCCGGCGACGCTGATCGGCGTCGTCGGCGGGTTCATCGGCACGCGCTGACCGGGGAAGCCGACCCAGACCGCGGTCGAGAGGTTCGGCGTGAAGCCGACGAACCAGGCGTCGGTGTTCTCGTCCGTCGTGCCCGTCTTGCCGCCGGCGGGGCAGCCGATCTGCGCGCCGACGCCGGTGCCGCTCTTCATGTTCTGCTCGAGGATCTTCGTCGCCTCGTACGTGACGCCGTCGCGGAACGCCTTGGCCCGCGCGGGCTTGCCCCAGTTGCTCACGCGGCCGTCGGCGAACGTGACGCGGGTGATCGCCTTCGGGCGGTTGCGCCAGCCGCCGGAGGCGATCGTCGCGTACGCATTGGCCATCTCGAGCGGCGAGACGCCGTCCTCCAGGCCGCCGAGGACCTCGCTCGGGTAGGCGTTGAGCTTGCTCTTGATGCCCATCTCGCGCGCGGCCTTCTTGACGTTGTCCGGCCCGATGTCGAGCGCGAGCTGCTGGTAGACGGAGTTGTCCGAGGCCAGGGTGGCGCTCAGCAGGCTGATGCGGCCCTTGTAGGAGTTCGAGTACGTCTTGACCTTGATCGGGCCGTACTTGGGATCCACGAAGTTCAGCGGCCGCGACGTGTACTGCGTGGACGGGCTGACGCCCTCGTCCAGCGCCGCCATGAGGCCCATCACCTTGAAGGTGGACCCCGGCTGGCGGTGGCCCTGGGCGGCGAGGTTGAACTTCGAGCGGCCGTAGTCCGCGGAGGAGGCCATCGCGCGGATGTAGCCGTTGGCGGGGTCGATCGTGACGATCGCCGACGACGGCGGGTTCGCGAAGGTGAGCGTGTCGCGGATCGCGGCGCGCGCGGCCTGCTGGAGCTTGAGGTCGATCGTCGTGCGGACCTTGAGCCCGCCCTGCCGGACCTCCTCGACGCCGTAGCGGTTGATGAGCTCCTGCTTGACGTAGTCGAAGAAGAAGCTCTCCCGCCGCTGCGTGTAGAAGCGGTTGCCGGGGTGGACGCCGAGCGGCCGGGCCTGCGCCTTGCGCATGGCCGCCTGCGTGATCATCTTCTGCTTGGCCATCCGCTGCAGCACGTCGTTGCGACGAGCCCTGGCCGCCTTGGGCGCGTAGAACGGGTTGTACTGGCTGGGCGCCTGGGGGAGGCCCGCGATGAGCGCGGCCTGGTCGAGCGTGAGGTCCTTCGCCGGCTTGTCGAAGAACATCCGCGACGCGGCCTCCACGCCGACGGCGGTCGTGCCGTTCGTGGTGCCGTAGGGCACGACGTTCAGGTACTTGGTCAGCACCCACAGCTTGCCCTGCTCGCCCGTGTGGATGTTCTCGAGCTGCTCGGCGAGCTTCGCCTCGCGGATCTTGCGCTTCCAGGTCTTCTCGTTGGAGATGTAGAGGTTGCGGACGAGCTGCATCGTGAGCGTGGAGCCGCCCTCGACCGTCTCGCCCTCCTCGACGTTCTTCACCGCGGCGCGGAGGATGCCCTCGACGTCGATGCCGCCGTGCTCGTAGAAGCGCCGGTCCTCCACCGCGACCGTCGCGTCGCGCATCGCCTGCGGGATCGCCGTCGAGGCGACCGGCGTGCGCTGGATGTCGGACTCGATCGTGCCGAGCTTCGTGCCGTCCGCCGCGTAGACGACGCTGCTCTCGCCCTTCGCCAGGGGCTTGAGGTCGGAGATCGACGGCGCATCGGAGGCGATCGAGTAGACGTAGCCCGCGCCGGCGATGCCCGCAGCGAGACCCGCCGTCACGAGGACGGCGAGGATGATGATGAGGGCCTTGGCTGGGCCGCCGTGCCTGCGACCGCGCCGCAACCTGTCGCGACGAGCGGACATGGATGACAGGGCGTAGCTGCGCCGGCGCCATCGGTGGCGCGCGACGTCCGATTGTAGCTGTGGGCCCCATTCGTGCCCGAGGGCCGGAGGCCTTCCCCTGCAGCCGCGGGGTCAGGCCGGCTCGCGCACGAGCAGCCCGGCGCCGCGCAGCGCGCGCAGGCAGCTCGCCCGCAGCTCGCCCTCCCGCTTGGCGCGGCCGTGGGCCGCTCCGGCCGTCCCCGAGACCGCGACGCGGACGCGGCCCTCCGCGTCCATCTCCGCGAGCCGGACCGTCCCGCCCTCGCCGATCGTCTCGCCGAGCAGCTCGCACGCCCGGTCGGCGTCGACGTACGCCGGCAGCCAGAGCGACACCTCGGCGACGACGCGCGGCGAGATGATCGAGTCGTTGCGGATGATGACCGCCGCGAGGCGCTCGTTCGGCACGATGAGGCGGGTGTCGTCGGCCGCGCGCAGCCACGTGTACGTGAGCCGCACGTCCTCGACGGTGCCCGTGACGTCCTCGACGGTCACGAGGTCCCCGATCCGGACCGGCTGGGTGATGAAGAGCAGGACCCCGGCCACGGCGTTGGCGAGCGTCTGCCGCGCCGCGAAGCCGATGACCGCGGCGGCCAGGGCGCTGGACGCGAGGATGCTCGTGGCGAGGCGGTCCAGCGCGGCGAACTGGGAGATGGCGACCGCGACGCCGACGACGGCGATCGACGCCTCGACGACGCGCCGGATGAAGCGCAGCCGCGTGTCGGTGACCGGGTCGAGCTCGATCCCGAGCCGGGAGCGCATCTGGCGCCCCTGGCGCTTGATGACGCGGTCGACGAGGAAGATGAGCACCGCCGAGATGACGAGCGCCAGCAGCGCCGTGATGGCGTCCTCGTGGGCCTGGAAGAAGGACTCGGCGAGCAGGGTCATCGGGCGGATCGGCCACCATGGTCGGCGTGCGCCCGGACGGCAACACGGCCTGGGGTGATTCCTGGGCGGTCGCGTGGCGGGCGCTGCTGGCGTCGCGCGTCGTCGTGCTCGTCGCCGGCGCCCTGGCCGCCGGGCTGCTCGGCCTCGACCCGCGCCACACGGGCTTCGACCCCGCGGGCATCACGACCCCCTACGGCGGCCTGGGCGACGCGCTCCTCGGACCGTTCGCGCGCTGGGACACGACGTGGTTCGTCGCCATCGCGCAGGACGGCTACGGCGGCGGGGCGCGCGAGGCGTTCTTCCCGCTCTATCCGCTGCTCCTGGCCGTCGGCGGCACGGTGACGGGCGGCGAGACGGTGCTCGCCGGGATCGCGATCTCGACCGCCTGCGCGGCGGTGGCGCTCACCGTGCTGCACCGGCTCGTCGCCCTGGACT
Source organism: uncultured Solirubrobacterales bacterium (assembly GCA_963757125.1). Lineage (GTDB taxonomy): Bacteria > Actinomycetota > Thermoleophilia > Solirubrobacterales > Solirubrobacteraceae > CAVVSD01. The sequence goes on from CAVWQP010000004.1 coordinate 1,124,823, forward strand.
ACGGCGCCGGGGTCGCGCGCGGCGCCGTGCTCGCGACGGCGTTCATGCCGATGTCGTTCTTCCTCTCGGCGGTGTACAGCGAGTCGCTGTTCCTCATGCTCTCGGTGGGCACGGTGTACGCGGCGCGGACCGACCGCTGGGCGTGGGCGGGCGTCCTCGGCGGACTGTCGGCGGCGACGCGCAGCGCGGGCGTCGTGCTGCTCGTGCCGCTCGTGCTCATCTGGTGGGACGCGCAGGGGCCGCGGCGCGTGCGCGACCTCCTGTGGCTGGCGCTCGTCCCCGCGGGCGTCGGGGCGTACTGCCTCTACCTGTGGGCATCGGGCGGCGACCCGCAGGCGCCGTTCGCCGCGCAGGACGTCTGGTTCCGGGAGTTCGCGGGGCCGTTCCTCGGCGCGTGGGACGGCTTCGTGGCCGCGTGGGAGGGCGCGCGCCAGCTCCTGTCCGGGTCCCGCGAGCCGGTGTTCTTCACACAGGCGGGCGGGGACTCGTTCGTCGTCGCGCGCCACAACATCGAGCTGTTCGTCTGGCTCGTCGGCGGGCTCTGGGCGCTCGCGCTCGGCCTGCGCAGGCTGCCGCTCGCGTACATCGCCTACGTCGTCGCGGCCCTCGCGCTGCCGCTCTCCTATCCGGTCGTGCCCCAGCCGCTCATGTCGCTGCCACGCTTCCTGCTCGTGTTGTTCCCGCTCGCCATCGCCGTCGCAGCCTGGGCGTCGGAGCGGCGGTGGCGCGGGCCCGTGCTCCTGACGCTGGGCACGATCGGGCTCGCGGTGTACTCGGCGATCTTCGCGACCTGGCACTGGGTGGCATGACGGCGTCGTCGTGACCCTCGACGCGCTCGGCACCCTCATCGAGCTCGAGGACCCGTACCGGCGGCTTGCGGACGAGCTCGCGGCTCGCGGCGCGCCCGTCGACGTCGCGGCCGCGCGCACGGCGCTGCACGCGGAGATGGCCCACTACCGCGCGCACCACGACATCGCCTCGGACCTCGACGGCCTCGCGCGGCTGCGCGCGGACTGCACCGACGTCCTGCGCGCCGCGCTCCCGGCGCCGGCCTCCGGGCTCGGGAACGACGCGCTGCTCGACGCGCTCCTGGCCGCGCTGCGCTTCCGCCCGTTCCCCGAGGTCGAAAGCGTCCTGCGCGACCTTCGCGCCGCGGGGGCCGTTCTCGTCGTCGTGAGCAACTGGGACGTCTCGCTGCACGAGGTCATGGAGCGCACCGGGCTGCGCGCGCTCGTCGACGCCGTGCTGACGTCGGCGGAGATCGGCGAGGCGAAGCCGGGCGGCGCGATGTTCGCCGCCGCGCTGGAGCTCGCCGGCGCCCGCCCCGCCGACGCGGTGCACGCGGGCGACTCGATCGAGCACGACGTCGCGGGCGCGCTGGCCATGGGGATGCGCCCGGTGCTCGTGGACCGCGACGGCACCGCCGGCGCCGTCCCGGCCGGGGTGCCCGTCGTGAGCGATCTGCGCGGCGTGCGGTCGGCCGCCCCGTACCCTTGGGCCTGAAAGATGAGCCTCCCGCCACCCTCCTACGTCCATCCGGGTCCGCCGCCCGAGCACCCGGAACGCCCGGAGGGTGCTCCAGAGCGCGCGCGCCGCACCGGGCTCCCGCCGTGGCGCTGGTGGATGGGCGTCGTCGGCGTGATCGTGGGCCTGGCGATCCCGCTCGTGCTCGGCGTCGTCGCCGGGATCATCGTCGCGATCGCGGGCGGCGACGCGGGCGACCTGCCGTCCGGCGTCCTCATCGCGCTCACCTTCCTGCAGGACGTCGGCTTCGTCATCGCGGCGATCTTCGTCGCCCGCATGGCCCGTCCACCGACGGCGCGCGACTTCGGCCTCGTCCCCACGCCGCTGTGGCGGGCGGCCGGCATCGTCGCGGGCGTCTACGTCGCCTTCTACGTCTTCGCCGGGATCTGGTCGCAGGTCCTGAACATCAAGGAGGAGAGCGACCTCCCCGACGAGCTGGGCGCGAACCACTCGACCGCCGCGCTCGTCGCCGTGCTCGTCCTCGTGTGCGTCATGGCGCCCGTCTGCGAGGAGTTCCTCTTCCGCGGGCTGCTGTTCACCTCGCTGCGCGTGTCGATCGGCATGCTGCCGGCCGCGATCATCACGGGCGCGGTGTTCGGATCGATCCACGCCGGGTCGTCGCCCGCCGGGCTGCTGGTCCCGCTCGCGGTGCTCGGCTTCGGCCTGTGCCTCATCTACGCGTGGACGAGATCGCTCTATCCATGCGTCGCGCTGCATGCCGTGAACAACGCCATCGCGTTCGGCGTCACGCAGGACTGGACGTGGCAGATCCCGCTGCTCGCCATCGGCGGGACGTGCGTGTCGCTGCTCATCGTCCGGGCCATCGGCCAGGCGCTGGGAAACCGCAGCGCCGGGCGCGTCCTCGCAACTTGACGCCCAGCGGCGTGCCTGCGCGCGTCGTGTCATACGATGCGCCGCCTCCATGCCCAGACGCCGTGTCCTCCCACTCGCCCTCGTCGCCGTCGCAGGCCTCGTGGGAGCCCCGGCCGCCGCGCAGGCGCAGGACCCTGCGCCCGCCGCGCCCAGCCTGCACATCGTCACCGAGAAGGTCGGCGGCAAGCGGGCGACCATCCTCTCCGGCACGCGCTTCCGCGTGCGCGTGATCGTCAAGCCGTTCGCGCCGGGCCAGCAGGTCCTCGTGACGATGCACCGGCGCGGGCGCACGATCGTCTCCAAGACCCTCACCGTCCGGCAGGGCAAGACCGCGGGCCAGGTGCTCACCGGCTACGCGCCGAAGGGCCCGGGTCAGATCGAGGTCCGCGCCGCGTCCGGCGCGGTCGTCGCGCCCGCGGCGACGATCCAGGTGGTGCCGAGCAACGTCGCGTCCGGCAGCCGCGGGCGCTCCGTGCGCTCCATGCAGGATCGCCTCAAGGCGCTCGGCTACGTGATCGGCCAGTACGGCGTCAACGACGGGCGCACGCAGCGCGCGATCCTCGCGTTCCGCAAGCTCGCCGGCATGGCGCGCACCTCCTCCGCCGATCCGGCCTTCTTCCGCGCGCTCATCTCGGGCAAGGGCCGCTTCAAGGTCAGGTACCCGCGGCACGGCCGCCACGTCGAGGGCGACATCGGCCACCAGGTGCTCGCGCTCATCGGCTCCGGCGGCAAGGTCGAGCGCCTCTACCCGATGTCCTCCGGCACGGGCGGGACGCCGACGATCCTCGGGACCTACCGCGTCTACCGCAAGGACCCGGGCACGAACGCCAAGGGCATGGTCGCCTCCTCCTACTTCATCCGCGGCTACGCGATCCACGGCTACGCGAGCGTCCCGACGTACAACGCGAGCCATGGCTGCATGCGGGTGCCGATCCCCGACGCCTACCCCATCTTCAACTGGATCCAGATGGGGACGATCGTCGACACCTACCGGTGACCGCCAAGGACCGACTCGTCGCGGAGCTGCGGGCGCATGCGCTCGTGATCGGCGAGGTGGTCCTGACGAGCGGGCAGACGGCGCAGTACTACGTCGACGCCAAGCGGGCGATCCTGCTCCCGGCGGGCTTCGCGGCGATGGGCGAGCTCGTGGCCGAGCGCGCCGCGGCGTGGGGCGCGACCGCCGTCGGCGGCCTGACGATGGGCGCCGATCCCGTCGCCTGCTCGGCGCTCGCGGCCGGCGCGGACGTGAAGGCGTTCTTCGTCCGCAAGGACGCGAAGGCGCACGGCCTCCAGCGCCGCGTCGAGGGCCCGCTGCTGGAGCCCGGCGACCGCTGCCTCGTCGTGGAGGACGTCGTGACGACCGGCGGCTCGACGCTGCAGGCGATCGAGGCCCTGCGCGAGGAGGGCCTGCAGATCGTGGGCGTGGTGAGCGTGCTCGACCGGCTGGCCGGCGGCGGCGAGCGCATCGCCGCGGCGGCCGGCGCGCCCTACGAGCCGCTCGCGACGATCGACGACGTCTACCCCGACCGCCCCGACCGCTGACCCCCTGCCCGATCTCCGCGTCCTGTTCTTCGGCGACTCCTTCGTGGCCGGCGTGGGTGATCCGGACGGGCTCGGCTGGGTCGGACGCGTGGCCGTGGCGTCGTGGGCCGCGGACATCCCGCTGACGGCCTACAACCTCGGCGTGCGGCGCGAGCCGTCGGTGGCGGTCGTCGCCAGGTGGGCCGTCGAGGCGCGGCCGCGGATCGCGCCCGGCGCGGACTGCCGCGTCGTGTTCTCCTTCGGCGCCAACGACGCAACGGTCGAGGTCGGCCGGGAGCGGGTCCCGCCCGACGACGGCGTGCGCGCGCTCGACGCGGCCCTCGGCCACGCGGCGGGGTTGGGGCTGCCCGCGCTCGTGGTCGGGCCGCCGCCGGTCGACGACCCGGGCCACACCGCGCGGATCGCGGGGCTCTCGGAGCGCTTCGCCGAGGCGTGCGCCACGCGCCGCGTGCCGTACGTGCCGGTCGTCGACGACCTCCGCCGCGAAGGCCCGTGGCTCGCGGAGGCGGGTGCGGGCGACGGAGCCCACCCTGGCGCCGGCGGGTACGCGCAGCTGGCCGCTCTCGTGCAGGAGCCCTTCCTGCGATGGGCGCGCTCTGCGAGCCTGTGACGCCCGTGCTGCGCGTCCACCGCATCCCCTTCTCCACGAACGTCGAGCGCGTCGCGCTCGCCGCGGGCCACAAGGCCGTGCCGGTCACGTGGATCGACCACGACGCCGACGACCGCTCGGCGATCCGCGAGCTCAGCGGGCAGGACCTCGTCCCGGTCGCCGAGTTCGACGGCGAGGTCGTCGCCGACTCGATGGCCATCGTCGAGCGCCTCGAGCAGGTCGCTCCCGAGCCGCCCCTGTACCCGGCGGAGCGCATCTCGCGGGCGCGCGTCGACGTGTTCATCACGTGGTTCAACGAGGTCTGGAAGGTCTCGCCCAACGCGATCGCCGACGAGCTCGACCGGCCCGAGCCCGACGCGGAGCGCATCGCGGAGCACGCGGACCTGATGCGCGCCCGCATGGACGTCTTCGAGCACCTGCTCACCGACGGCGACTTCCTGTCCGGCCACGGGTTCAGCGCCGCCGACGTCTGCGCCTTCCCGTTCCTGAAGTACGCGGTCCTCTACGACCCCGGCGACACCGAGACGTTCCACCGGGTGCTCGCCGAGCACCAGCCCCTCGGCGACGATCACCCGCGCCTGCGCGCGTGGATCGACCGGGTGGACGCACTGCCGCGCGCGTAAGGGGTCCGCGTAGGCAACCGGGTGCGAATGCCCGATGCCCATGAGGGGTCTCAGCCGCAGGATGATCTCATGCAGACCATCCTCACTCACGAGATCCTCGAGACGAGGCTGCACGACGCCGAGCGTCGCCTGGCCGATCCCTCCCGCGCTGCCTCGCCGGGGCGCACCCCGAGCCTGATGCGTAGGCTGCGACCCCATGCTCGCCGACGTCCTGGCCTCCGGCCGCTTCACAGTCACCGCCGAGCTCGGCCCACCGGTTGACCCGGATGCAGAGCTCGTACGCAGCGCCGCGCGGGCGCTCGCACCCGTCGTCGATGCCGCCAATGTGACGGACAACCAGGCGGCGACGGTCAAGCTGTCGCCCCTGGCCTGTTCGGCCTGGATGCTCGAGGAGGGTCTCGAGCCGATCATGCAGATCACCGGCCGCGACCGGAACCTCATGAGCCTGCAGTCCGACCTGCTCGCGGCGTGGGCGTTCGGCGTGCGGACGGTGCTCGGCCTGACCGGCGACCCGATGAAGGTCGGCAAGTACGAGGAGCTCGCGACCCAGGTCGGCGACCTCGACTCCAACGGGCTCGCGAAGCTCATCGCGAACATGAACGCCGGGACGCTGGCGGCCGGCGAGGCGCTCTCGCAGCCGACGGCCTTCCTCGTCGCCGGGGCCGCGAACCCGCTCGTCGACAAGGTCGAGAAGCTCGAGTCCAAGCTGGAGGCGGGCGTCGGCCTCTTCCAGTCGAACATCGTCTACGACGTGGAGCGCTTCGCGGCGTGGTGGGAGCCGATGGTCGCCGCCGGCATCCACGAGCGCGCGCCGCTGCTCGTCGGCGTGACGCCGCCGCGCTCCACGCGGATGCTGCAGTTCATGCACGAGAAGATCCCCGGGGTCGAGGTCGACGACGCGACGTTCGCGCGCCTCGAGGGCCTGCAGGGCGACGAGGCGAAGGCTGCGGGCGTGGAGGTGGCGATCGACGTCATCAACGGCGTGCGCGAGCTGCCCGGGCATCGCCGGCGTGCACCTCATGGCCCCCGGCTGGGAGGTCGAGGCCGTGCCGCGCGTCGTGGAGGGCGCGGGCCTCGCCCGCGTGTGATCTACCGCCTCCTCTTCCGCCTCGTCCTCACCAGGCTCGATCCCGAGCGCGCCCACGGCATGGCCGCGGCGCTGCTCGGGGCGCTCCCCGCCCGGCCGCTGCGCCGGCTGCTCGGGCCGCGCGACCCGGCGCTGCGCGTCGAGGCGCTCGGGAGGGTGTTCCCCAGCCCGCTCGGCGTCGCCGCGGGCGTCGACAAGGACGCGACCTGGTTCGAGGGGCTCGGGGCGATCGGCTTCGGCTTCGTGGAGATCGGGACGGTCACCGCGCAGGCCCAGCCGGGCAACCCGCGGCCGCGCATCGAGCGCTTCCCGCAGGCGCGCGCGCTCCTGAACTGGATGGGGTTCCCCAACGGCGGCGCGGACGCGGTCGCCGCGCGGCTGACCGGCCCGCGGAGCACGATCGTCGGCGTCAACGTGGGCAAGTCGAAGGCGGCGCCGGTCGACGACGCCGCTGCCGACTACCGCGCGAGCGTCCGCCGTCTCGCGGCCCACGCGGACTACCTCGCGCTCAACGTGAGCTCGCCCAACACCCCGGGGCTGCGGTCGCTGCAGGCGGCCGACGCGCTCGAGGCACTCGTGGACGGCGTGCAGGAGGAGCTCGGCGCGCTCGGGCTGCGCGTGCCGCTGCTCGTGAAGATCGCGCCGGACCTCACCGACGCCGAGATCGACGCCGTCGCCGACCTCGCGGTACGCCGCGGGCTCGACGGCCTCATCGCGATCAACACGACGACCGATCGCGGCCCGCTCGTCTCGACCCTGCGCGCGCCCGGCGACCCCGGCGGCATCTCGGGCGCGCCGATCGCCGCCCGGTCGCTGGAGATCCTGCGCCGGCTGCGCGCGCGCGTCGGCGATGAGCTCGTCCTCGTGTCCGTCGGCGGCGTCGGGGACGGGGAGGACGCCTGGGAGCGCCTCCAGGCAGGCGCGACGCTCGTGCAGGCCTACACCGGGCTCGTCTACGGCGGCCCGCTCTGGGCGTGGCGCGCCAATCGCGTCCTGGCCGGCCGCCGTGGCTCCGCGGTCTAGGATCGCTCGGTGGATCACCGGACGCTGCTGCACGACGTCGCCGACACGGCGGCGGACTGGTTCGACGAGCTGCCGCACCGCCCTGTCGGGCCGCAGCGCACCTCGGCGGACCTCGAGATCGCCGACCGGCTCGAGGACGGGCCGATGCCCGAGGCCCAGGTCATCGCGGATCTCGCCGGCCAGGCCGCCCCCGGTCTCATCGCGATGGGCTCGCCACGTTTCTTCGGCTTCGTCATCGGCGCCGCCCATCCCGCGGGCGTCGCCGCGGACTGGCTCGCCACGACGTGGGACCAGAACGCCGGGCTCGCCGGCCCGACGCCGAGCGTCGCGCGGATCGAGGAGATCGTCGGCCACTGGCTCGCGGACCTGCTCGGCATCCCGCCGACCGCGTCGTTCGCGCTCGTCACCGGCTGCCAGATGGCGCACGTGACGTGCCTCGCCGCGGCGCGCAACCGCGTCCTCGCCGACGCGGGCCACGACGTCGAGCGCATGGGGCTCATCGGCGCGCCGCGGATCCGGGTGCTCGCAGGGGAGGAGCGCCACGTCACCGTCGACCGCGCGCTGCGGCTGCTCGGCTTCGGGACCGACGGGGTCGAGCTCGTGGAGGTCGACGCGCACGGCGCGATGCGCGCCGACGCGCTCGAGGCGGCCCTCGCGATCGGCGAGCCCGGGACGCCGACGATCGTCATCGCCCAGGTCGGCAACGTGAACACCGGCGCGAGCGACCCGATGCGCGAGGTCTGCGCGGCCGGGAAGGCCGCGGGCGCCTGGGTGCACGTCGACGGGGCGTTCGGCCTGTGGGCGGCGGCGAGCCGCAGCCGGCGCGGCACGATCGCGGGGACCGAGAACGCCGACTCGTGGGCGACGGACGGGCACAAGTGGCTGCAGGTGCCCTACGACTGCGGGATCGCGTTCGTCCGCGACCGCGAGGCGCACCGCGCCGCGATGGCGTTCACCGCCGCCTACCTCGTCCAGGACGCGACCGGCCCGCGCGAGCCGATGGACTGGACGCCCGAGTTCTCGCGCCGGGCGCGCGGGCTGGCGGTCTACGCGATCCTGCGCTCGCTCGGCCGCGACGGCGTCGCCGAGCTCGTGGACCGCCTGTGCGCGTGCGCCGACCGCTTCGCCGACCGGCTGCCGGGCGCGGGCTACGAGGTGATGTCGCACGGGCTGAACCAGGTGCTCGTCGCGCTCGCGTCCGACGCCGCGACGGACGCCGCGCTCGCGGCGATCCAGGCGGAGGGCACGTGCTGGCCGAGCGGCACGACCTGGCGCGGGCGGCGCTGCATCCGCGTCTCCGTCTGCAGCCACCTCACGACGTTCGACGACGTCGACCGGTCGGTCGACGCGATGGCTGCTGTCACCCGGCGATGACGCCGGCGCCCGACATCGCGGAGCTCGCCGGCCAGGGCGTCGCCGTGATCGTCGGGACGTGCGACGCCGAGCGGCGACCGGCGGTCACGCGGGGCTGGGGGCCGGTGCTGGGGGACGACGGCGCGTCGCTGGCGCTCTGCGTCGACGCGCCGCGGGGGTCTGCGACCCTCGCCAACCTCGGGGCGGGCAGCCTCGTCGCGGTGACGATGAGCCGCCCGACGTCGTACGTCTCGGTGCAGCTCAAGGGCCCGCTGCGCACGGTGGCGGCGCCCGACGAGGAGGCGCTGCGCATCGCGGAGGTGCACATCGAGGCGTTCGTCCGGGAGACCTCGGCGATCGGCGTCCCCGAGAGCATCATCCGCCCGTTGGTCGGCACCGAGCTCGTCCTCGTCGCGCTCGACGTCACCGAGCGGTACGACCAGACACCCGGCCCCATGGCGGGGCATGCGCTGTGACCGACGTCGACCTGCGCGCGATCCGGTCGAGCCTGCACGGCGTCATCCCGTCGCCCATCGCGACGTGCTCGGCCGACGGGATGCCGAACGTCACGTACCTGTCGCTCGTCGCCTACGTCGACGCCGAGCGGGTCGCGACGTCGCGTCAGTTCCTCGGCAAGACGCGGGCCAACCTCGACGAGAACCCGCGCGCCCAGGTCGTCGTGATGGACCCGGGGTCCGGCGAGCAGCACGAGCTCGACCTGCGCTACCTGCACACGGAGGTCGAGGGCGAGACCTTCGAGTCGCTGCGGGCGAACCTCGACGCCGTCGCGTCGCAGACCGGCATGGGCGACATCTTCCGCCTCCGCGGTGTCGACGTGTACCGCGTCGAGCGCTGCACCCGCATCGGCGTCGCGGCGGCGCCCGCGCCGGCCCGGCGCGACCTCCTGGAGCCGGTCGAGCGGGTCGTGCGCCGCCTCGTGGCGTGCGTCTCGTACGAGGAGGTCGCGCGCGTCGCGCTCGAGGCACTCGACGACCAGCTCGGCCTGTCCCACACGCTCCTGCTGGCGCACGACGCGGCCTCCGAGGGTCTCTTCGCGGTCGCGAGCTCCGGCTACCCGGCATCGGCGGTGGGCGCGGAGGTCGCGCTCGGCGACGGCCTGATCGGCACCGCCGGCGTGCGGCGCCGCATCGTCGATCGACTCGAACATGCGGCGCTCGGCGACGATGGCCTCCGCCGTGACGCAGCTGGCGCCGGATCCGCGGGAGGTCGCAGCTCCCGCGGCTGGCCGCGGCGGCCAGTGCCGCGGCGGTCCCGCTCGTCGTCGGCGACGATCTCGTCGGCGTGCTCTACGTCGAGTCCGAGCGCGTGGCAGCGTTCGTCGGGGCCTGGGAGCCCGCGCTGCGGCTGCTCGGGGCGCATCTCGCGGCAGCCCTCGCCGCGCGCGGCATGCCCGCCGAGGACCCGCCGCCCGCAGCGTCGGTCACTCCCGTCCCCGCCGGCTCGGAGCTCGAGGTCACCTACTACGAGTCCGACGACACGGTGCTCGTCGACGGCGAGTACGTCGTGAAGGGCGTGCCCGGCCGGATCCTCCGGTCGCTGCTGCGCGAGCACGAGGCGTCGGGCCGGACGCTGTTCTCCAACCGCGAGCTGCGTCTCGACGAGTCGCTCGGGCTCCCCGCCGGCAACGACAACCTGGAGGCCCGGCTGCTCGTGCTGCGCCGGCGGCTGGCCGAACGCGGCATGCCGATCGCCCTCACGCGCGTCGGCCGCGGGCGTCTGGAGCTCACCGTGCAGCGGCCGCTGCGACTCGTCGACGTGCCCACCGCCGGGCCGTGGCGCGCCGCATAGGGAAGTCCTAAGGAGCGCTAGGGACCTCGAAGGAGACGCGGGCGGGCGACGCTGGGACGGTGCTCGGCATGCACACCACCGCTCTCCCCAACGACGCACGGATCGCCGTCATCGGCGGCGGTCCCGCCGGCATCGCGACCGCCAAGGAGCTCGCCGAGCGCGGCTTCGAGGTCGGAGTCCTCGAGGCGTCCGACGACCTCGGCGGCCAGTGGCACACCGGTGCCGCGCACTCCGGCATCTGGCCCGGCATGCGGGCGAACACCAGCGGCGCGATGACGCGCTTCTCCGACCGCCCGACCCCTGCCGGCTGGCCCGTCTTCCCGACCGCCGAGCAGGTCCGCGACGAGCTGCGCGACCACGCCGCGCGCACCGGTGTCGCCGCGAGCACGCGCTTCGGCGCGCGGGTCCTGTCGGCGCGCCAGGACGGCGCGCGCTGGTCCCTCGACGTCGAGGACGTCGCGACGGGGCGCATCGACACGCTGCGCGTCGACGGCGTCGTCGCCGCGTCCGGGCGCTTCACCGTGCCGCAGATCCCGGCGGACCTCAGGTTCGGCGACGGGGTGGAGGTCGTCCACTCCAGCGCCTACCGCGGCCCGGCGCGGTTCGCGGGCCGGCGCGTCCTCGTGGTCGGCAACTCGATCTCCGGCCTGGAGATCGCCTCCGACCTCGCGCACGACCCGACGATCACCGTCGTGAGCTCGTCGCGCCGGCCGCGCTGGATCATCCCCAAGCTGACCGCCGGCGTGCCCGCCGACCACGTCGGCTTCACCGCGTTCGCCGCGCTTCTGGGCCGGACGCTCCCGCCCGAGGCGCTCGCGGACGCGCTGCGCGCGCAGCTCGAGGCGTGGGCCGGCGACCCGGCGGCGGTCGGCGGCCTCACCCCGGCGCAGGACCTCCTGGCCGCGGGCCTGAGCCAGAGCCAGCACTACCTGCCGCACGTCGCCGAGGGCCGCATCGACGCGCGCCCGGGCATCGCGGACGTGCAGGGCGACGTCGTGCGCTTCACCGACGGCACCGAGGCGACCGTCGACGCCGTCGTGTTCGCGACCGGCTTCGCGTCCGAGCTGCCCTACCTCGCAACGCAGCCCGAGGCGTTGGACGCGATGACGTTCGACGCCGCGCGGCCCGGGCTCGCGCTCGTCGGGCAGTTCGTCGTGCACGGCCCAGCGCTCCCGGTCCTCGAGCTGCAGGCGCGGCTCGTCGCGGCGGTGTGGTCGGGCGAGCGGAGCACCGTCGGCGCGCCGCGGCTCCCGGAGCTGCCGCACTACCCGCACCACATGCTGGCCGAGGCGTTCGCGGGCGCGGTCGGCGCGCTCCCCGACGAGGACGCGTTCCCCGCGCTCGTCGAGGCGCTGCGCTTCGGGCCGATGCTCGGCGAGCGCTACCGGCTGGCCGAGCCGGGCATGGCCGAGCGCTTCGCGGAGATGACCGCGGGGTTCCGGGCGCCGGACGAGCAGGTGGCCGCGTGGGGCCGGCTCATCGCGCCGGAGGTGGTCGCCTCCGTGGGTGGATAGCCGATGTAGGCTCGTGCGCCCCAGCCCGATTACGGAGGTGGCAGTGAGCGCTGTCGACGACATCCTGTCCCAGATCCCCATCAGCCAGCTGGCCAGCCAGCTCGGAGTCGACGAAGGGACAGCGGAGCAGGCGACACGGCAGGCGCTCCCAGCACTCCTCGGAGGGATGGAGGCCAACGCGCAGGACCCGAAGGGCGCGCAGTCGCTGGCCGACGCGCTCGGCCAGCACTCGCCCGCCCTCGTGCAGGGCGGCGTGAACCTCGACGAGGTCGACACGAACGACGGCGAGAAGATCGTCGGCCACGTGTTCGGCGAGCAGCAGGGCGAGGTCGTCAACCGCCTGGGCGCGGTCGACGGCGGCGGTGGGCAGAACCTCATCGGCAAGCTGCTGCCGATGCTGGCGCCGATCGTCCTGTCCTACCTGGCGAGCCGCGTGGGCGGGGGCGGCGGCAAGACCTCCGCGGCCGCGACCGGCGGCGGCATGGAGGACATCCTCGGCGGGTTGCTGGGCGGCGTGCTCGGCGGCGGTGGCGGTGCGAAGGGCGGCGGCGGAGGGGGCATCGGCGACATCCTCGGCGGCCTCCTCGGCGGCGGGCGCCGCTGAGCGGACGACAGGCCCGCGGTCAGCTGCCGCGGGCCTTGAAGTGACAGGTCAGCGTCACCCGGCCGGACGGGGTGACGACCGTGTGCGACCTGTTCGTGACGCCCGCGGGCGTCGGACAGCGCAGGCCCTTCACGACCACCGCGTGCGGCGGTCCCTGCGGCACCTGCCCGTGGCAGACGAGGGTGCCGTTGCCGCTCGGCGTGATCGTGTAGCGCCCGGTGGTCCTGATCACGCCGGGGGCGATGCCGGGGGTGAGGATGCTGCACGCGGTCTGACCGTGCGTGGCGTCCTCGCCGGGAGGCTTCGGCTTCGCGCCGGCGACGACGGGCGACAGGGCCGCGCCGGTCACGGCCAGCAGCCCGACCGCGACGACCCTGCGGGGATGGATTCGGACGTCGATCACCTCCCGGTGCTCTGGAGGACAGCGACTCTACGCCGCGCCCGGAGTCCCGCAAGGCCGATCATCCGTCCAGCGCCCGCTACGGTCCAGCAGGGCTCGGGGCGTTCGGCGGGCGCAGTCGTGCGGCGAGGTCCGCCGCGGCGACCAGGAGCAGCACCCACGCCGCTCCCAGGGCGTACCCGGCGAGGACGTCGGACACGTAGTGAACGCCGAGGCCGACCCGCGAGAAGCCGACAGCCAGCGCCCAGACGACCGCAGTCGTCACGGCGACGACCCGACGCCGTCCGTGGAGCATCGGCAGGAACAGGACGAGCAGGACCGAGGTCAGGACGACCGAGGACTGCGCGTGCCCGCTGGGGAAGCTCGACGCGCCGGCGTGTGCGACCGGATCGGCGAAGACGGGGCGCTCGCGGCCGACGAGCGCCTTGACCGTCGAGTTCAGGAGCGAGCTGCCGGCGACGGTGACGGCGGCGAACACCGCAAGCCGGAACTCCCGCCGCCACGCCAGCGTGGCCACGATGATCGTGAACAGCGGGACGTACACGCCGGACGAGCCGATCAGGCTGATGGTCTTCATCGCGGTGACGAGCCACGCGTGCTGCACCGCGACGTCGTGCAGGCCCTCGCTCGTGCTGCGGTCGAGCTCCCAGAGGGGAGGCCACCCGGTCTCCACGAGCACCAGGAGCAGGCCGAACACGGCGAGGAACCCTCCGGCCAGCAGGACGAGGCGAGCCCGCTCGCCGAGGCGCGCCGCGGAACCTCTGCGCGGCTTGTACCGCTGGACGTGCGCTGGGTGCATCGGCCGGAGGATCGCCGTCGGCACCTGAACGACACATGACCGCTGGGCGGCCGCCGTTCAGGTCGCCATCAGGGGGGGTCCCGCAACCTGCCCGAGGATGTGCCCCCGCTCGCGCCTCGCACTCGTCGTGCTGACCGTCGCCGTCGCCGGTTGCGGCTCCCACGCGCACCGCGTCGCCACGACCGCCACGACCGCGGCGCCCCCTCCCGCCGCGTCGCCGCGGCGCGCCGCGGCGACGCCACGGCTCGTCGCGACGCAGGCCGGACGGATGCCCGCGCCGGTGCAGCTACCGGGCGTGGCGACGGTCGGCGGGCGGACGCTGGCCGTCGGCGGGCTGGACGCCGCCGACACGTCCGTGGCCGCGGTCGTCGGCGTGACGGCGCACCGGGCCGCTGTCACCGGGAAGCTCCCGCTCGCGGCGCACGACATCGGCAGCGCGGCAGTCGCGGGATCCGTCTACGCCTTCGGCGGAGGCACCGCCTCGGGGCCGATCCGGACGATCACACGCGTTGCGCCATCGGGACGGACGACGGTCGCCGGCTCGCTGCCGGTCCCGCTGTCGGACGCGTCGGCGACGACGCTGGCCGGCACCATCTACGTCGTCGGCGGCGAGGCGGCGACGACGCCGCTGAGCTCGGTGCTCGCGTTCCGCCCCGGTCATCCGGTGCGTGACGTCGCCACGCTCCCGCATCCGCTGCGCTACGCAGCGGTCGCCGCCATCGGCGGCCACGTGCTCGTCGCGGGCGGCACCGACGGCGTGCACGGCCGATCGGAGGTGCTCAGCATCGACCCGGGCACGCACCGCGTTCGGGTCATCGCCCACCTCCCGGCGCCTCTCAGCCACGCCGCGGGCGCGGTGCTCGACGGTCGGTTCCTCGTGATCGGTGGGCGCGGGGACGCGCACGACGCGCAGCGGGCGGCGATCTGGGCGATCGATCCAGCCCATCCCCACCCGGTGCCGGCGGGACGGCTGCCGACAGCGCTCTCGGACGCAGGCGCCGCGACGCTCCACGGGTCGGTGCTGGTGGTCGGCGGCCGCGACCGGCTCGGCCGCGTCCACGCGGACATCCTGCGGCTCCAGGCCGCGCACGACGTCTATGCGGCCGACCGCGCCGGCAATGTCGCACCGGTCGCGCGTCGTGATCCGCAACGGGTGTACGTCCCGGACTCGGAATCCGACACGGTCGACGTCATCGACCAGCGGACGGGGCGGATCACCGCGCACATCGCCGTCGGGCGTCAGCCGCAGCACGTCAGCCCCTCGTGGGATCTGCGCACGCTCTGGGTCACGAACGACCTCGGAAACAGCCTGACGCCGATCGATCCCCGGACGGGCCGCGCAGGGCGCCCGGTCCCGGTCACCGACCCGTACAACCTCTACTTCACGACGGACGGCAGACGGGCGATCGTCGTGGCGGAGGCGCGACGGGCGCTCGACTTCCGTTCGCCGCACACGATGGCACTCCAGCACTCGCTGAAGGTCCCGCAGTGCCCCGGCGTCGATCACATGGACTACACCGCCGACGGCCGCGACGCGCTCGTGTCCTGCGAGTTCGGCGGCCGGATGGTGGTCGTCGATCTCGAGCACGAGCGCGTCGTGCGGACGATCCCGCTCCGCCGGAGCGCGATGCCGCAGGACGTCAAGCTGTCGCCGGACGGCAGGACGTTCTACGTCGCCGACATGGCGTCGAACGGGGTCTGGCTCATCGACGCCGCGTCGTGGCGTGTGATCAGGCTCCAGCACACGGGCCGCGGGGCGCACGGCCTGTACCCGAGCCGGGACGGACGCGACCTCTACGTCTCGAACCGCGGCGAGGGATCGATCTCGGTCCTGTCGTTCCTGACGCGCCGGCCGATCCGGCGATGGCGTCTGCCCGGCGGAGGATCTCCGGACATGGGCGGCGTGTCGGCCGACGGCCGGGTGCTATGGCTCACCGGGCGCTACGACGCCGAGCTCTACGCGATCTCGACACGCACCGGGCACCTGCTGCGACGCATCCCGGTCGGCCGCGGCCCGCACGGCGCCGCGGTGTGGCCGCAGCCGGGCCGCTACTCCATCGGGCACACCGGGATCATGCGGTGAGGGTCGCGCGCATCAGGTCGTCGGTGGCGAACGCGCTGAGCACTCACCCGCGCCGCGGGCGTCAGCGACACGGACTATGCGTCGCGTCGTACGAGCAGGACCGCCGCCAGGCGCCGGGTTGCGGGGCCGGGCAGGCTCTCGCGTATCCGAACGAAGGAGGCTGTTGGGTGGACGACACGCTGCGGGTGACCGAGGAGCAGGCCGCGTTGTGGAACGGCAGCTCGGGCGACGCGTGGATCGCGGCGCAGGCCGTGCTCGACGACCTCTTCCGGCCGGTCGAGACGCTGCTCGCCGACACCGCGGCGTCGTTGGCCGCGACGAACGTGCTCGACGTCGGCTGCGGCACCGGTTCGACGACGATCGCCCTGGCGCGCCGGCTCGGCCCGTCCGCGGCGTGCACGGGCGTCGACGTCTCGGCGCCGATGATCGACCTCGCGCGCGAGCGGGCGGCCGGCGAGACGCCGGGGCCGACGTTCGTGTCCGCCGACGCAGGGACGCACGCGTTCGAGCCCGGCGCGTTCGACCTCCTCACGTCGCGCTTCGGCGTCATGTTCTTCGGCGACCCGGTGGCAGCGTTCGCGAACCTGCACCGCGCGACGGCGCCGGGCGGCGCGCTGCGGGCGGTCGTCTGGCGCGGGCAGGAGGACAACCCGTTCATGACCGCGGCGGCCACCGCCGCGGCGGACGTCCTGCCCGAGGGCGCCCTGCCGCAGCGACCGCCGGGTGCTCCCGGTCAGTTCGCGTTCGCCGACCCCGACCGGGTCCGCCAGATCCTCGACGGTGGCGGCTGGCGCGACCACGACGTCGAGGCGGTCGACATCCCGTGCGTCATGCCGGCGGCGGACCTGCCGGAGTACGTGTCGCGGCTCGGACCGCTCAGCCTGGCGCTGCGGGGCCTCGACGACGCCGCCCGGGCGCGCACCCTTGAGGCGGTCCTCCCGGCGTTCGACCCGTTCACCGAAGGCGACCTGGTCCACGTCGACATCGGCTGCTGGATGGTCGGCGCGACGGCCTAGACCGGCGCTCAGCGGAACTGCATGCCCGCGTGCGATCTCGACGACCCAGTCGACGACCATGCAGAACGGTGGTCACCAGCGCGTGTTGGCGACGAAGCGGCTGCGGTGCTGCCAGAGGTCCTTGACCCCGTGCCCGGCGATCACGGCGAGCCCGAGCGCGTAGACGGTCGCGCTGTCCAGCCACCAGAAGACCAGCGGCGTCGCGGCCTGCAGCAGCCCGACGACGATCCCGCCCAGCACGGCGGCGTGGTTCGAGATCAGGCGATGCCCGGGCACATGGATGCCCTCACGCCGGCTGATGTCCGCGGTTGCGCAGCGCGGCGTCCATCGCGGCGTTGAGTGGCGCGAACAGGGACTCCACGCCGCCGACCATCTCCGCGTCGGCGTCCGGACTCGCGGGGGTACCGGCGTCGTAGGGCGGGGCCGGGTCGTACTCCATGAGGAGCTGCTGGGTCTTGGCCACCTGCTCACCCAGCATCCTGGCGACGAGCGTCAGGCCGAAGTCGATCCCGGCAGTGACACCGCCTGCGGTGATGCGGTTGCGGTCCTCGACGATCCGCGCATGCACCGGCACGGCCCCCACGAGGGTCAGGAGGTCATGCGCCCCCCAGTGGCAGCTCGCCCTGTAGCCGTCGAGCAGCCCCGCCGCCCCGATGACCAGCGATCCCGTGCACACAGAGGTGACGAACCGAGCGCGGGCACCACGGTCCGCGAGGAACGCGAGGACCTCGTCGTCCTGCACCACCTCGACCATCCCGCGTCCTCCTGGCACGAAGAGCACGTCGAGGTTCGCGGGACACTCCTCGAGGGTCAGGGTCGGCAGCACGCTGATCACCGCGTCGCACGGCACCGGCTCCAGGTCCTTCCAGCAGAGGTGCACGTCCATGACCCTGCTGACCGTCTGCAGCGGACCCTGGAGGTCGAGCAGGGTCATGCCCGGGTACAGCAGCATGCCGACGGTCGGTCGCCTCGTGGGGGCGCCGCCGCTCATACGGCGTCCCCGGCGCGCTCGGCCGGGGCGCCGACCAACGGCCCCACGCAGAAGTGCTCCATGTGCCGCTCGGCGAGCGGGGTGTGGTAATCGCCGAACTCCGCCGTGGCGTCCTTGCCGCCGTACATGCGGGCGACGAAGGGGCCGCCCGGGTGGTGGTGCTTCCAGTCGGTGAAGTCGTAGACCTTGCCGCGGATGACCACCCAGCAGTCGTCGAACGTCGCGTGCCGTGCGAGCTCCTCGCGCGTGACGGGCCGGTCGCCCGGTCAGCGACTTCGCCGGCTTCCAGAGGCTGCGGGCGACCTCCTTGCGGGCGGTGAGCGCGTCCTCCCGCGAGCGGAAGTCCCACGGCCCGAGCTTCTTGATCGGCAGCTTGTCGCCGATGTTGCGCGCGTCGAACGCGTAGATCCACGAGTCGTCGCTTCCCGCGCGCTCCGTGTGGTCGAAGACGGGGTAGTCGCGCTCGTTGAGCGCCTTGAGGATCTGCCGGCGCTGCGGGGTGTCCTCCGGCTCGAGGTGCTTGAACAGGAACTTCGACGCGAACTGGAAGCGCGTCGCGCGGTAGTAGCGCACGCGCTCGTAGTGCAACAGCGCGCGGTAGATGTCCGTGCCGTGGAGCTCGAAGCACTTGCCCAGTGCCGCGGCGTCCTCGAAGGCCTGCGCGGCGCCCTGGCCGAAGGTCGGCAGCATCGGGTGAGCGGCGTCACCCACCAGACCCACGCGACCCTCCGTCCAGTTCTCGAGCGCGTCGCGGTCGTAGAGCCCCCATTTCGTCGGCCTCTCGATCAGGCCGGCGAGTGCGAGGACGTCGTCGCGACGGGGGTCGTCGCCGAACGCCTTGCCCATGTTGCCGAGCATCTCCTCGTGCTCCACGGGGAACCAGTCGCCCTCATCCCCCTCGAACTCCTCGGAGTTGGGTTCGTAGTAGGCGAGCCACACGTTGAGCAGCTCGTGACCACGGATCCAGTAGCTCATGCTCTGCGCGTACGGATGGTCGCGGCTGTCCATCGAGGACGCGTCGATGGGGTTGTGGTCGAGCGGGCTGCCGTCGAGCTTGCGCGCGGTGGCGACCTTGTCCCTCGGGACGACTCCGCGGTAGACCGTGACCTCGGTCCAGCGCTTGTTCGACACCCCCGGCCAGACCGCCTCCAGCACCTGCGAGTTGACGCCGTCGGCACCGATCAGCAGGTCGCCGGTCTCCCTCGTGCCGTCGGAGAACGTCACGGTCACGGTGTCATCGTCCTGGCTGACGTCCGCCAGCCCCTTGGCCATGTGGACCTGGATGGGGCAGTCGACGCCGGTCTCCGGCGCGAACTCGAAGACCCGCTTGTACAGGCACATCAGCAGGTCGAGGCGGTGCATGTGGTGGAAGCCGGCGTGGTCGTCGGCCGCCGTGTTGTGGTCGAGCGGCTTCCGCGACACGGAGTTGTCCTCCCAGATCATCCGCGTCTCCTCGAGGATCGCCGCCCTGCCGCCGTCGATCGCTCCGTCGGGCCCCTTGGGGTCACCGCCGTCGAGGTCGACGCCCAGCCACCGGGCCAGCCGCGCGCCGTTCGGCGGGATGTTCAGCCCCGCTCCCGCGGTGCTCGGCGTCGGCGTCTGCTCGAAGACGTCGATCGTGTCGAAGACGCCCGATTCCCGTAGGGCCAGGGCGGTCATGAGTCCGCCCATGCCCCCGCCTGCGATGAGTGCTCGCATGATCTCTCCCGGGAGTTGCCCGAATCCCCAGTGCCCCGAGCTGGATTCGAACCAGCGGCCTACTCCTTAGGAGGGAGTCGCTCTATCCGACTGAGCTATCGGGGCGCAGCGCCAGCCTAATGGCCGTGCGAGGTCAGGCGGGCGCGGCGACGAGCTCGGGCGCCGTCGTGCCGGCGGCCTCCGGGCTGTCGTCCGAGCGCGTGCCGGCGTCGATCTCGCCCTGGTCCACGCTCAGCGGGTAGTGGCACGCGGCCAGGTGGCCGCGCGCGTACTCGGTGAGCTGGGGGATCTCGGTGCGGCAGCGGTCGCGCGCGCGGGGACAGCGGGTGTGGAACACGCAGCCCGGGGGCGGGTCGACCGGCGACGGCGGCTCGCCCCCGACCACGGTGCGCTTGCGGTTGCGGTTCTCGCGCGGGTCCGGGATCGGGATCGCCGACAGGAGCGCCGACGTGTACGGGTGGATCGGCTTCGTGTAGAGCTCCTCCGACGGCGAGAGCTCCATGATCCGCCCGAGGTACATGACCGCGATCCGGTCGGACACGTGGCGCACGACGCTGAGGTCGTGGGCGACGAAGATGTAGGAGAGCCCGAGGTCGTCCTGCAGGTCGTCGAGCAGGTTGACGATCTGCGCCTGGATCGACACGTCCAGCGCGCTCACCGGCTCGTCGAGGATGACGAGCCGCGGGTTGAGCGCGAGGGCGCGCGCGATGCCGATGCGCTGGCGCTGGCCGCCCGAGAACTCGTGCGGGAAGCGGTACAGGTGCTCCTGCTGCAGCCCGACGCGGTCGAGCAGCTCCAGGGTGCGCGTGCGCGCGTCGGCCTTGGACACGCCCTGCAGCTGGAACGGCGCGCTGATGATCTGCGAGACGCGCTTGCGGGGGTTCAGCGACGCGAACGGGTCCTGGAACACCATCTGCAGCTCGCCGCGGATCGGGCGCAGCTCCCGCTGCGACGCGGAGGTGATGTCGCGGCCGTCGAAGCGGATCGTGCCGGCCGTCGGCTTCAGCAGCCGCATGAGCGTGCGCGACAGCGTCGTCTTCCCGCAGCCGGACTCGCCGACGAGGCCGAGCGTCTCGCCGCTGCGCAGCGTGAACGACACGTCGTCGACCGCGTGGACGTTGCCGACGGTGCGGTCGATGAACAGGCCCTGCTTGATCGGGAACCACTGGCGGACGTGCTCGACCTCGAGCAGCGGTCCGTCGCCGTTCGTCGTCGTCGGCGTTGCCTCGGGCTCGATCTCGGTCGTCATGCGATCACGCCCTTCGCCTCGAGCCCGATCTGGCCCTCGGCGATCTCGCGCTTGGAGCGCTTCTCGTCCAGCGGCAGCCAGCAGCGGTCCGTGTGCAGCGGGGCGGCGGGATCGCGCGCCTCGAGCGCCGGCACCTCGGCGCACTGCCCGAACTCGTGACGGCAGCGCGGGCGGAAGTGGCAGCCCTTGGGCCGGTTGTGCAGCGACGGCGGCAGGCCCGGGATCGACGGCAGGCGGTCCGGCCGCGGCCGGTCCACCCGGGCGATCGAGCCCAGCAGACCCCAGGTGTAGGGGTGCTGCGGGTCGTAGAAGATCTCGTCGACCGTCCCCTGCTCGACGACGCGCCCCGCGTACATCACGAGGATGCGGTCGGCGATGTCGGCCACGACGCCGAGGTCGTGCGTCACGAGCACGATGCCCGCGTCGGTGCGCTCGCGCAGCTCCTGCATGACCGCGAGGATCTGCGCCTGGATCGTCACGTCCAGGGCGGTGGTCGGCTCGTCGGCGATGAGCACCGACGGGTCGCACGACAGCGCCATCGCGATCATCACGCGCTGGCGCATGCCGCCGGAGAACTCGTGCGGGTAGCTGCGGATGCGCTCCCGGGCGCGCGGGATGCCGACGCGCTCGAGCAGCTCGACGGTGAGGTCGTACGCCTCCTGCGAGCCCATGTCGCGGTGCGCCTGGATCTGCTCGACGATCTGCCCCCCGATGCGCTGCACCGGGTTCAGCGACGTCATGGGGTCCTGGAAGATCATCGCGATCTCCTCGCCCCGCAGCCGCCGCAGCTCGTCGTCGGTCGCGTTGAGGAGGTCCTGGCCCTCCAGCGTCGCGGTGCCCTCGAACATCGTGTTCAGGCGCGGCGTGAGGCCCATGAGCGTCAGCGCCGACACCGACTTGCCCGATCCCGACTCGCCGACGATCGCGAGCACCTCGCCCGAGCGCAGCTGGAAGGAGACGTCGTCGACGGCCTGCACGAGGCCGTCCTCGGTCCGGAAGCCGACGCGGAGGTGCTCCACGTCGAGCAGGAGCTTGCCGTTCGTCATGAGAGCCGGATCCGTGGGTCGAGCGCCGCGTAGACGATGTCCACGATCGCGTTGAAGAGGACGATGAAGAACGCGCCGAACAGCGTGATGGCGAGCACCGGCGGCACGTCGAGCCGGCTGATGGACTCCTGGAAGTACTGGCCGACGCCCTGGATGTCGAAGACGGTCTCCGTGAGGATCGCGCCGCCGCCGAGCACGGCGCCGAAGTCAAGGCCCCAGAGCGTGATGACCGGGATGAGCGAGTTGCGCAGCACGTGGTGGCGGAGCACGCGCTTCTCGCCCAGCCCCTTGGCCCGCGCGGTCCGCACGTAGTCGTCGTTGATCGTGTCGAGCACGCTCGACCGCACGACGCGCGAGTAGACCCCGATGAACAGGATCGACAGCGCGATCCACGGCAGGATCAGGTGGTAGATCCACTCGAAGAAGCCGCCCTGGGCTATCGGCACGTACCCGCCGTTCGGGAACAGGCCGAGCTTGTAGCCCAGGTAGTAGCTCATGAGCGCGCCCAGCCAGAACACGGGCATGGATATGCCTATGAGGGCGAGCACTGTCACCCCTCTGTCGGACGCCTTCCCCGCCTTCACGGCGCTGAACAGGCCGAGCGCGACGCCCGCGACGAACCAGATGATCGCGGCGCCGATCGCCAGGACGAACGTGCGCGGCGCGCCGTCCTTGATCCGGTCGACGACGTTCTCGCGGTTCGCGTAGGAGACGAGGTCGCCCGAGAAGACCTTCTCCATGGTGTTGAGGTACTGCTTCCAGAGCGGGTCGTCGAAGCCCCAGTCGCGGCGGATGGCCGCGATCTGCCCCGGTGTGGAGTTCTTGCCCGCCATGCGGGCGGCCGGATCGCCGTTCGGGATGACGTTGAAGATGAGGAACGTCAGCACCGACACCGCGAACATCACGAGGATCATCGCGAACAGCCGGCGGATGATGAACCTGCCCATCGCTCAGTGCTCCAGGCGGACCCGGGCCCGCGGGTCGACGGCGTCGCGTAGGCCCTCGCCGAAGATGTTCAGGGAGAGCACGGTGAGGACCAGCATGAGGCCGGGCGCGATCGTGAGCAGCGGCGCGCTGACGATGAAGCGCAGGCCGTCGCTGATCATCGTGCCCCAGGAGGGGTTCGGCGGCTGGACGCCCGCGCCGAGGAAGGACAGCGCCGCCTCGAGCAGGACCGCGTTGGCCAGCAGGATCGGGAAGAAGACGAGCACCGTCGTGATGAGGTTCGGCGCCAGCTCGCTGAACATGATCCGCAGGGCGCCCGCGCCCTGGGCGCGCGCGGCCTCGACGAACTCGCGTTCCCGCAGCGAGAGCACCTGCCCGCGGACCGGGCGCGCGAGGTAGACGGTGTTCACGACGCCGATGATGAGCGTCGGGATCCAGATCGAGTTGTTCTCGATCGAGATCGGGCCTATGTGCAGGCCGCCCGTCGCGAGCGCCACGCCGAGGGCGACGCCGAGCAGCAGCACCGGGAACGCCCAGAGGACGTCCAGCGCGCGCGAGACGACGGCGTCGGTGACGCCGCGGAAGTAGCCGGCGAGCGTGCCGAAGACGACCGCAAGGAAGGTCGTCAGGAGCGTGGCGAAGATGCCGATGAAGAGCGAGTTGCGGGCGCCGTAGAGCAGGCGCACCATGACGTCACGGCCGTTGCCGTCGGCGCCGAGGAAGTACTGGCCGTGCCACGTCGGGCCGGTCGGCACGCCGTCGAAGGAGACCACCTGGACCTCCTTGCCGCCGATGTTCAGCGTGTCGGCGATGCGCTGGCGGTCCTGCGTCGTGTGGGCGACGTGCTTGGCGTACACGGGCGCCAGCAGCGCGACGGCGATGAGCGCCAGGAACAGGACGCCGAACGCGAGCGCGGTGCGGTTGCGCCTCAGTCTGCGCCAGGCGAGGTGCCACGGGCCGAGCCCATGGGTCCGCGCGGCCTCGGTGGAGCCGAGCTCCTCGAACGAGGTCTCTGCGTCGGATGAGTAGTCGGTGAGCGGATCGGTGGTCACCTGAGACCCCCCGGGCCTTGCTGCTGATTATGAGGCGACCGGCGGAGCGGGAGGGGCAACGCGGCGCGTGCCCCTCCCTTCCGTCAGATCGCTAGCCCTTGAGGGCGAACGTCGAGTACACGGCCTGCAGCACCGGGTGGAACAGGGCGGACTGGAAGTCCATCCGGTTCGACATGATGAACGGCAGGATGCGGTTCCCGTAGGGGACGACGTCCCCGTTGGTCACCAGCTGCTTGTCGACGGCGGCGTACTCGGGCGCCGCCTCGCTGATGTCCTTCTTGTTGGCCGCGGCGAGCATGGAGTTGATCTTCGGGTCGTCCACGTTGCCGAAGTTCTGGTTGTTCGTGTTCTGGATCGACGCTCCGTCGATCAGGAACATGAAGTTGTACGGGTGCGGATAGTCCTGGAACCAGTTCGCGAAGCCCGCTGCGGCCTTCGTGTCCTGGTTGCCGATCGTCTGGAAGTACACGTCGCCGTTGACGATCCGCAGTTGGGGCTTGAGCCCGATCTGCGTGAGGACGCTGGCGAGGTACTCCGTGACGTTGCGCGTGAGCTCCTCGTCGTTGCCGTACACCGTGACGCTCTGGCCCGCGACCCCTGCCTGCTGGATCATCTGCTTGGCCTTGGCGAGGTTCGGCGCCGCCTTCGGGTCACCGTACGGGCAGGGGTCGATCTTCTGGTACCCCTGCATGCCCGGCGGCAGGAAGTTGCAGCTCGGCGTCAGCAGTCCGCCGAAGAGACGCTGCAGCGCCCGCTTGTCGATCGCGAAGTTGACCGCCTGCCTGACCTGCGGGTTGTCGAACGGCTTCACCCGCGTGTTCAGGAAGTAGTAGTAGGTCGAGTTCGTGACCTCGCCGCGGTAGCGCTCCGGAGCCTGGTCGCGGAACTCGCGCAGGGCGTCGCTGCTGGGCGGCTCGTCGTAGTAGTCGGCCTTGTTCTGCAGCACGTCGGTGATCGCGCGCGAGTCCTGCGTGACCGCGTTGATCGTGATCTTGTCCAGGTGCGCGGGGGGCAGACCCTCGATCTCGGGGTAGTTCGCGTTCTTCTCCATCACGAAGCTGCGACCGGTCGCGACCGACGTGATCTTGAACGGGCCGACGCCCGGGGGCGGGCTCTTCGTCTCGTTCGTGAACGGCGTGTCGCCCGGGACCAGGCCGGCGAAGTCCATCGCGAGGATGAACGGGAACTGCCCGCTCGCCTGCTTGATCTTGATCGTGATCTTGCGGGTGGCGTCGTCGGCGGTGATGCCCGAGATGTCGCCCTTCGCCTTGCCGGCCTTCTCGTACTCCGCTGCACCGACGATGTTGCTGGTGTAGAAGCTGGAGCCGCCGGACTCGAGGTTGATCACGCGCTTGATCGTGTGCTCGAAGTCGTTCGCCTTGACCGGCGAGCCGTCCGAGTACTTCAGACCGTCGCGCAGCGTCAGCGTGTACGTCGTGCCGTCGCTCGAGACCTCGGGCATCGCCTCGGCGAGGCCCGGGATGAGCTTGGCGCCCTCCTCGCCCTTCGCGCGCTTGTACGTCAGCAGCGGAAGGTTCGTGTCGGCCAGCGCCTGCCAGCCGGCGACGGTGTAGCTCAGCGCGGGATCGAGGTAGTCCGGGAACGAGGCGTACGCGAACGTCGCCTCACCACCGTCCCGACCTGCGGGCGTGGACTCTGCCGAGCCGCCGCCGCTGTCCCCTGAGTCGTTGCTGTTGTCGTTCCCGCCTCCACAGGCGGCTATGGCCACCGCCGCGATGAGGACGGACAGCAGCCCGAAGAGCCGCCGTGAGAAAACCTGCATGTGCACCCTCCCATGTAACGGTGCCGGTTCGAGCCAGATGCGAGAGCCCGCCCGGCCAACTGCGCGGGAAGGGTACCCGCACGGGTGGGGCGCGACTCCAGCCTGGTGTCGATGGAGCATCGACCGGCGGTCCCCCACCCTTGAGCGGCGCAGGTAGAGTCGTGTCGCGTGCGCAGCCTCCTCTGCGCCGCCGCCGTCCTGTCCCTGCTCGTGCTGGCAGCCTGCGGTGGCGGCTCCGATCCCTCCGGCACCAAGGAAGGCGCGCCGCAGCGCGGCGGCGACCTCACGGTGCTCGTGCCGCACGCCGACGCGGCGCCCGATCCGCACCGCGTGCGCACGCTCGCCGAGGCGATGATCCACAGCGCCGTCTTCCGCGGGCTCTACGTCGTGCCGCCGACGAAGGAGAACGAGCCCGAGACGCCCGACGAGCCCTCCCAGGAGGGACCGGCCCCGGATCTCGCGGACGGGCCGCCGGCAGTCAGCGAGGACGGCAGGCTCGTCACGGTGCACATCCGCGACGGCGTGCGCTTCGGGGGCGACGACGGCCGCACGGTCAACGCCCGCGACGTCGCCAGGGGGATCGAGCAGGCGCTCGCCGACCCCGAGGCCGGCCCCGGCGCGCGGCGGCTGCTGGCCGCCGTGGCCGGCGTCCCCGCCCCGGGCGATCCCGCGAAGAGCACGATCTCCGGCATCGAGGCGACGGACGCCCGCACGCTCGTCTTCCGCCTGCGGCGACCGGAGGCGCGGCTCGTCGTGGCGGCCCTGTCGACGCCGCTGTCCACGCCCGTCCCCGCCGACCGGGAGAACATCCCGCCGTGGACGGGGCCGTACGTCCCCACCCAGGACGGCCCGGACGGGCAGGTCGTCCTCGTGCGCAACCCGGGCTTCCGCCCGCTGCCCGACGACTGGCGCCGGGCCTACGCGGACCGCATCCGCCTCGCGGTCGACGACTCGCCCGGCGCGGCGTCGCGGGTCCTGAACGGCCGGGGCCTCGTGCTCGGCTCCACGACGGTCCCGGCTTCGGTGGCGACGGCGGCGACGCACCGCAAGCAGCTGACGCGCGTCGTGATGCCGGCGACCGAGTACGTCGGGCTGAACCCGACGATGCCGCCGTTCGACCGGCTCGACGTCCGCAAGGCCGCGATCGCGGCTGTCGACCGCCAGGCGCTGCTGGACGCAGTGCGCGAGAACGGCGGGATCCTCGCGTCGCACTGGCTCCCGCCCGGCACGCCGGGACACGACGAGGCCGGCGGCGCGGAGGGCCCCCGCTACGACTGGCTCGCCCGGCCCGAGGGCGATCTCGCGGTCGCGGCTGCGTACCTGCGCCGCGCCGGGTTCGCGGACGGTCGCTACAAGGGCGCGCCGGTCGTGGCGTTCACCGCCGGCGACCACCCGTCGATGGTCGTCGCGCAGGCCGTCCGGCGGCGCCTCGCGCTCATCGGCATGGACCTCAGGCTGCGCGTCGTGCCCGCCGCGGTCGCGCGCGACGCCTGCTCGGACCCGGGCTCCGGCGCCGCGATCTGCCCCGAGGCGGAGCTCTCGAGCCCGGTCCGCGACCCGGAGGCGCTGCTGCGCCCCGGCTTCGTCGAGGCGCCGGCCTGGAGCCAGACGGGCACCGCCGACCTCGCCGCGGTCATGACGCTCGCCAGCGACACGCAGCCCGGCGAGCAGCGGGCGCGGGCGTGGGGCGACATCGGGCGCGACGTGGTCGCGATCGCGCCGGGCGCGCCCTGGCGCTGGGACGAGCGGCTGCTGCTCGTGTCCCGCGACGTGCGCGGGGTCGTGGACGGCGGGTCGGGCGGGTGGGACCTCGCGGCGACGTCCCTGGCGCCGGGGCCCGACGAGGGCTAGGAGCCCTCTTCTTCCTCGTCCTCGTCGTCCTCCGAGGGGTCGTACAACAGCTCGCGCGCCAGCTCGGTGCCCGCCTCGTCGGCCACCGCGATCTCCAGGGACCCGCCGATGCCGTCCGGCGCGAGCAGGGTGAAGCGGTTCTCCTCGAGCAGGCAGCCGTCGACGACGTCCGCGGCGAGCACGGCCGTCGCGACCACGGCGCCGGGCACCATCGGCACGCCCCACACGAGGGTCATGTCGGCGAGGTCCTCGCCGACGCCGTTCCACTCGTCGATGACGTCGTCGCAGAGGTCGAGCTTCCACTCCGGGTGGCGCTCGGCGATCTCCTCGGTGAAGTCGGCCATGGCGGCGAAGTCCTCGGCGTCCTCCCCGTCCTCCTCCGGGCGCAGGTAGGAGACGTGGCCGAAGAGCTCCAGCCCGGTGCTCGTCCGCGCGGTGGCGGGGTGGAACGTGCGGCCGTTGTACGTCCTGTCGGGGAACCAGTGCAGCTCGCCGGGCTCGCCGAGGTCGGTTCCCTCCGTGTCGATGCGGTCGCAGGCGGCGAGGAAGACCTCGCGGAGCCTGCCCTCCCACGGGCCATCAGGGAGCTCGTCCTGGGGAGGCTCGGCCGCGAAGCGGGGGACGGGGCGGTCGATCGGTGCCATGTCAGGGCATCTCTAGCAGGAGCGTCACCGGGCCGTCGTTGACGAGCTCGACCTGCATGTCGGCGCCGAACACGCCCCGCTTCGCCGACGCCGCGTCGCAGAAGCGCTCGTAGAGGCGCTCGGCCGCCTCGCCCGGCGCGGCGGCGACGAACGACGGGCGGTTGCCCTTGCGGGCGTCGCCGTAGAGCGTGAACTGGCTGACGCAGAGCACCTCGCGCTCGCCCAGCGGCGTGTTCATCCGCCCCTCGTCGTCGGGGAAGATCCGCAGCGCCCGGACCTTCGCGGCGAGGCGGTCGGCATCGGCGTCGGTGTCGTCGTGCGTCACGCCGAGCAGCACGAGCAGCCCCGGTCCGATCGCGGAGACCTCGTCGCCTCCGACGCGCACGGCGGCGCGCGACACGCGCTGCACCAGCGCCCGCACCGCCGTCAGCGGGAGAAGATCGCGACGGCCTCGTCGATGCCGACCACGTCGCCGTACTTGGCGTCGAGGTCGGTGAGGGTCGCCTGGTGCGCGCCCTCGGCGCGGTCGGCGACGGCCTCGCGCGGCACGACGACGCGGTAGCCGTGCTGCAGCGCGTCGACCGCGGTCGCGCGGACGCAGCCCGACGTCGACGCGCCGGTCACGACGACGGTGTCGCAGCCGCGCGCGGCGAGCATGGCGCCCAGCGAGGTCCCGAAGAACCCGGACGCGAAGAGCTTGGGCATGACCGGCTCGTTCTCGGCGGGCGCGATGCGCTCGTCGATCTGCGGCCAGCGCGTCCCCGGCTCGAGCGTGAGCAGCCCGGGCGCCTTCCGGATGAACGCCGCCGCGATCTCGCGGCCGGCGGCGTCGTACTGGACCGTCGTGAAGGCGACCGGGTGGCCGCCCGCGCGTGCCGCGTCGAGCAGCTGCGCCGTCGCGGCGACCGCCCCGTCGCAGTCGCAGGCGAGCGGCGACGCGGGGTCGGTGAACCCGTAGCAGAGGTCGATGACCACGAGGGCCGGATGGTCGCCGGCGCCCGAGCGGCCGCCGAATCCGCGCGCCTCGTAGATGTCCTCGCTGCGTGTGCTCATGCGCCGACCCTACGGCGTCGTCATCGCGCCGTCGACGGGCACGACGGCGCCCGTCAGGAAGTCCGGTGCGTCGGCCAGCAGCCAGACGGCCGCTGCCGCGATCTCCTCGGGCCGGCCGTAGCGGCCGGCGGGGATGCGGTCGATGAAGCCGGACGGGTCGCCGCCCTGGTCGCGCACCGTCTGCTCGATGTCGGCCATCATCCGCGTGTCCGTCGGCCCGGGCGCGAGGCAGTTGACCCGGATGGCCGGCGCCTCCTCGAGTGCCGCGCCGCGGCTGAGGCCCACGACCGCGTGCTTGCTCGCCGAGTAGGCCGAGAGGCCGGCGACCCCGCGGATGCCGGCCTGGGAGGCCGTGTTGACGATCGACCCGCCCGCGGGGCGCATGGCCGGGATGACGTGCTTGAGGCCGAGGAAGACGCCTCGGACGTTGATCGCCATGGTGCGGTCGAAGACGTCGGTGGGGTAGTCGCTGATGGGCGCGATGGCGCCCTCCGCCGCCGCGTTGTTGAAGAACGCTCGGGGCGCGCCGTGGCGCTCGACGCACGCGCGGACGTACGCGGCGACCGCGTCCTCGTCGCTGACGTCGGCGGCGCAGGCCGACGCGGTGCCGCCGGCCGCGACGATGCGCGCGGCGACGGCCTCCGCCGCCGCCCCGTCGAGGTCGACGACCAGCACCGCGAAGCCGCGCTCGGCGAGCCCGTCGCACGCAGCGCCGCCGATCGCGCCGCCACCGCCGGTGACGATCGCCGCGCCGGTCATGCGGCGACCGCCGGGAAGTCGCCCGCCTTGTACGTGAGGCCCGGCAGATCCTTGCCGAGCTGGGCCGCGAGCCACTCCGCGGTCTCCAGCAGCGCGGCGAGCTCGATGCCGGTCTCGATGCCCATCCCCTGCAGCATGTAGACGAGGTCCTCGGTCGCGATGTTCCCGGTCGCCCTTGGCGCGAACGGGCACCCGCCCGTCCCGCCGATCGACGCGTCCAGCAGCGTGACGCCGGCCTCGACGGCGGCGAGCGCGTTCGCGTAGCCCGTGTTGCGGGTGTTGTGGAAGTGGCAGCCGACCGTCGCCCCGAGCGCGCGCACGCCGCCGACGAGCTCGGTCACCTGCGTCGGCACGCCGGTGCCGATCGTGTCGGCGAGGAGGATCTCGTCGGGCCCGAACCCGTGGACCGCCTCCGCAGCCGACAGGACCGTGGCGGTCGGCACGCGGCCCTCGAACGGGCAGCCGAACGACGCGCCGAGCGTGACCGTGACGCGCAGGCCGTCGGCGTGCGCGCGTTCCACGATCCGGCCGCCGGCGGCGATCGCCTCCGCGACCGTCACGCCCTGGTTGCGCTCGGCGAACGTGTCCGTGACGGGGAAGGCGTAGTGCACCTCCTGCAGCCCGGTCGCCAGCGCGCGCTCGTAGCCGCGCTCGTTCAGCACGAGGCCCGCGAGCACGGTGCCGGCGGTGTCCCGGACGCCGGCGACGACCTCCTCCGCGCCGGCCATCTGGGGCACGCGCTTGGGGTTGACGAAGCTCACCGCCTCGATCCGCGTCAGCCCGGCGCCGGCGAGCCGGTCGCAGAGCTCCGCTCGCACGTCTGGCGCGAGGCTGCGCGCCTCGTTCTGCAGCCCGTCGCGCGGCCCGACGTCGCAGATCTCGACCCGGTCAGGCTTGATGTCCGACATTCGCACATTATGGTGTGCCCCGCTGGTCATGGCAACCGACGGGGAGGGCTGATGGGCAGGCTCGACGGGAAGGTGGCGCTCGTCACCGGCGGCGGATCGGGGATCGGTCGGCACACGTCGCTCCGCTTCGCCGAGGAGGGCGCCCGGGTGGCGGTCGCGGACCTGCGCGGCGACACCGCGGAGGAGACCGCGGCGGAGATCCGCGCGGCAGGCGGGGACGCCACGGCGTGCACGATGGACGTCACCCGCAGCGCGGACGTCGCGGCCGGCGTCCAGGCCGCGATCGAGGCGTTCGGCGGGGTCGACGTGGTCGTCAACAACGCCGGCATCACGATCACCGGCGCGGCCCACGACCTGACCGAGGACGACTGGGACCTCGAGCTCGCGATCAACCTCAAGAGCGTCTACCTCGTCTCCAAGGCGCTGTGGCCGCACTTCCTGGAGCGCGGCGGCGGCTCGATCGTGTCGACCGCCTCGATCGCCGGGCTCTGGGCGATCCCCGACGACGCGGCGTACTGCGCCTCCAAGGCGGGCGTCATCATGCTCACGAAGTGCCTCGCGCTCGACGGCGCGAAGGCGGGCATCCGGGCGAACTGCGTGTGCCCGGGCTTCATCCAGACGCCGATGATCGACGGGTACTTCTCCGACCAGGAGGACCCGGCGGCATCGCGCGAGTTCGCCGTGGGACTGCATCCGCTCGGGCGCCTCGGCGACCCGCTCGACATCGCCGACGGCTTCGTCTACCTGGCGTCCGACGAAGCGCGCTGGGTGACGGGGACGGCGCTGACCGTCGACGGCGGGCTCACCGCCGGCATCTGGGGAGGCTGACCGCCCGGGTCAGTCGACGCGCTCGAGCTCCTCGATCCCGAGGAGCTCGTTCACCTCGTCGAACGGCATGAAGCGCTCGGCGAGCCCGGCGGTCGTCCCGGTGCGCAGGAGCTCCTTGCAGAGCTCCTCGTACGCGCGGGCGAAGACCCACGTCTGCGTCGAGGGGAAGATCACGATGCGGTAGCCGAGCTCCTGCAGCTCGTCGGCGCTCAGCGCCGGGGTGCGACCGGTCTCGGACATGTTCGCGACGCTCGGCACGTCGACCCGGCGCGCGATCTCCTCGAGCTGCTCGCGCGAGCGCGGGGCGTCGACGAACGCGAGGTCGGCGCCCGCCTCCGCGTAGGCGTTGCAGCGGTCGACGGCCTCGTCGAGCCCGTGCGGCTGCAGGGCGTCGGTCCGCGCGATGACGAGCGTCTCCGGATCGGCGCGGGTGGCGACCGCGGCGCGGATCTTGAGCACCATCTCGTCGACCGGGATCACCTCCTTGCCCTCCATGTGCCCGCAGCGCTTCGGGAAGACCTGGTCCTCGATCTGGATCGCCCCGGCGCCCGCGCGCTCCATCTCCTGGACCGTGCGCTTCACGCCGGCGATCGCGCCGTAGCCGGTGTCGCAGTCCACGATGACCGGTGCTGTCGAGACGAGCGTCACGCGACGGACGCTCTCGACCATCTCCTCCAGGCCGACCATGCCGATGTCGGGCAGGCCGTGGTGATGGGCGGCCGCGGCGTAGCCGCCGTGGTAGAAGGCCTCCACCCCGGCGCGCTGCGCCAGCCGCGCCGTGAGCCCGTCGTGCACGCCCAGCGCCACGACGATGCTCGGGTCGGAGAGGCGCTCGCGCAGGCTCGGCCGGGCGCTCATGCGCCCGCCGCGGTGCGGGTGCCGCCGTCGGCGCCGATGAGCGAGAAGAACTTCTCGTCCTGCAGCGTCCCCGGCGAGGGGAAGGCGACCTTCGAGTGCGACAGCTTCAGGCGCACGAGCGTCTCCGCGAACGCGACCGCCGCCGGGCCCGGGTTCACGAGCGGCACCGGCAGGTTGCGCGCCATGTGCTCGGCGGCCTGGTGCATCGTCGTCGAGCCGAGCACGATGACGTCGGCGCCGTCCTCCTCGATGGCCGCGAGCGCCTCGTTCGTGAGCCGCTCGTACATCTCCTCCTCCTTGCCCGCGAAGAGCGCCTCGACGTCGGGCGGGATGTTCACGGCGCGCACCGAGGCGACGTTCTCCGTGAGCCCGTACTCCTTGAAGAGCTTGCGGTAGAAGAAGCCCCAGGTGTCCCACATCGTGACCACCGAGAAGCGCTGGCCGAGGATGCCGGCGAGGTGGAACGCGACCTGGCCGGGGCCGACGACCGGGATCGACAGGCGCGAGCGCAGCACCTGCAGGCCGGAGTCCGACACGGTGTCCATGACGACCGCGTCATAGCCCTCGGCCTCGGCCTCGAGCCCCGCCTCGGCGATGTACGCGTCGAAGATGATCGACTCGTAGTACGAGTCCAGCAGCAGGCAGCTGTTGCGGACGGGGACGCAATCCACGATCACGTCCTCGCCGAGGAGATCGGACGGGATCTGCGCCGCCCGTGCGGCGATGCCCTCCTCGTCGAAGGGGAACGGGATGATGTACTTGATCCGCACCGACGACCTCCCGGGACGCTGTCCGACTGAATGTCGGACATCAGCCTTGTACCGAGTGGGCGGCGACGCTGTCAACTACGCCGGGTCGGCGTCGCCGCGCGGCGGTCGCCACATGCGCTGGTAGATCTCGCTGAGGTACTCGATGTGCTTGCGCATCTCGTGGCCGGCGGTGTCGCTGTCGCCGTCCTCGATGGCCCGCAGGATCGCGCGGTGGTCGTCGTCGAGCCTCCGGGCGAAGCTGTCGGGCATCCGCTCGCGGCGCAGCCGGGTCTGCAGGACGGCGAACACGGGCTGCGCTGCGATGCAGACCAGGGTGTTGCCGCAGCCGTCGAGGATCGCGGTGTGGAACTCGGTGTTGGCGATGTAGTGCGCGGCGGTCCCGAGCTCCTTCGGGTCCTCGACGATCGTGCTGCGCAGCCGCTCGATGTCGTGGTCGCTGCGCCGCCCTGCGCACTGCCGGGCCGCGAAGACCTCCAGCAGCTCGCGCGCCTCGAGCAGCTCGTGCAGCGTGACGTCGTCGGACTCCGACAGCAGGCTGATGTTCGCCTGCAGGAAGGTCGAGATGTGGTCGACCGTGGGCAGCGTGACGAAGCTCCCCCGCCGGCGCCCTTCGCGGTGCGGATGAGGTTCTGGGCGGCGAGGACCCGCAGCGCCTCGCGCACCGTGCCGCGGCTGACGCCGAACTCGCGGGCGAGCACCGCCTCGCTGGGCAGCCGGGCGCCGCGGCTGAGCTCGCCGCGCATGATCCAGTCGCGCAGCTGGTCGTAGACCTGCTCGTAGGCCTTGCGGACGCGCCGCACGGGTCCGGCGGGGAGCGCAGCGTCCTGCGGGGCGACCGGCGCGGCGGCGTTGTGCGTCCCCTGCACGTCGCCGTCGGGCCGGTCGGGCACCGTGGCCTCTGTCATCTACGCGAGCATAGCCCGGCTGGACGCCGGATTCTCAGGCGGTCGCAGCCTCGAGAGCGGCCGCGCGGCCGAGCACCGCGAAGACGTCGAGCGCAGGCAGGTCCTCGATGCCGAGCACGGCCTCCTCGAGCGCGGCAGCGTCCGCCGAGCCGAGCGCGAGCGCGGCGTTGCCCGCGTACTTCGCGCGGACCTCGTCGTCGGTGAGCGGGTTCTCCTCGCCGCCCCGCTGATGGGGCAGCTCCGCCTCGAGCACCGTGCCGTCGCGCATCGTCACCCGGATGCCGCCGGGGAACGCCTTGCCGAAGGTCGGGAAGTCCTTCGTCTCGTAGCGCACGCGCTGCGTCAGGTCGAGGACGCGCGGGTCGCGGATCGCGTCGCCGACGTACGTCATGACGTCGACCTTGCCGTGGACGAGGTAGGACGCCACGGAGTACGGCAGGCTGAACTTCGCGTCGTACTCGCTGCGCGGCGCGTGCTTGTCGGCGAGCGGCTCGAGCACGATCGGCACGACGTCGGCCGGCGCGAAGGCCACGATCTCCTCGATCTCGTCGACGTCGACGCCCGCGGTGGTCGCCTCGGCGGCCGAGTCGACCGCCGCGTGCAGGAAGTGGCACGCGGGATAGGGCTTGTAGGCGATGTTCGGCGTCTCCCACCGCTCGCCGAGGTCGGAGAGCTGGCCGTCGATGTCGAGGTCGCCGCGCCGGAGGTAGGCGTTGTAGATGCCGAAGCGACCCTCGATGACGGTCGCGGGCCCCGTCTCGCCGTGCGCCGCCAGCCGCGCGGCCAGGATGCCCGAGCGGGCTGCGAACCCCGGATGCAGC
This sequence comes from uncultured Solirubrobacterales bacterium, assembly GCA_963757125.1. Taxonomy (GTDB): domain Bacteria; phylum Actinomycetota; class Thermoleophilia; order Solirubrobacterales; family Solirubrobacteraceae; genus CAVVSD01. The sequence goes on from CAVWQP010000004.1 coordinate 1,159,844, forward strand.
CGCTTCGTGGAGGAGCCGTCGGCGAGGTTCTCGAGGATGCCGGCGGCGAGGCTGCCCGCGATCCCGAGGGCCTGCCGCGTCGTCGCAGCGTCGAGGCCCATGATCCGCGCGGCCGACGCGGTGGCGCCGAACACGCCGAGGATGGCCGTCGGATGGAAGCCGACGTTGTGGAAGAGCGGCCCCGCGGCCATGCCCAGGCGGGTGACGACCTCGTTGCCGGCGACGATCGCGGCGAGCAGCTCGGCCCCGGTCGCGCCCTCGGTCTCGGCAGCGGCGAGCGCGGCGGGCACGATCGCGACGCTGACGTGGGCGATCGACCCTGTGTGCGTGTCGTCGAAGTCCAGCGCGTGGCACGTCACCGCGTTGTAGAACGCCGCGTCCGTGCTCGGCAGCCCGTGCGGCGCGCCGATGGCGGTCGCGGGGCCCGTGGTGCCGGGCTCGAGCATCGCGTCGCGTGCGCCGGAGGCGACGCCGACGGCGAACGCCGCCAGGCCGCAGCCCAGCGTGTCGAGGACGTGGAGCTTGGCGGCGAGGGCCACCTCGGGCGGCAGCGCGTCGGCGCTCAGGGTGGAGGTGAAGCCGGCGAGGCGCTCGGCGACGGTGCTCATCTCAGACGCTCCAGTCCGTGTCGGTCCCGGGGAAGAGGTCGACGACCTCGGGTGCTTGGCGCTTGTAGACCATGAAGGTGCGGCGGAACTCGATGACGACCTCGCGGCGCTGGTTGATCCCGCGCGTGCGCACGCCGATGATCCCGACGTTCGGGCGCGACCGGGACTCGCGCGTGTCGAGCACCTCGGTCTCGGCCCACAGCGTGTCGCCGACGTAGACCGGGTTGGGCATCGTGATGTCGGTCCAGGCGAGGTTCGCGGTCGCGTTCTCGCTCGTGTCGGGGACCGTCAGGCCGGTGACGAGCGCCAGCGTGAACGCGCTGTTGACGAGCGGGCGCCCGAACGGCGTGCCCTTGGAGAACTCGTCGTTGAAGTGGTTCTGGTTGGTGTTCAACGTCAGGCACGTGAACCACACGTTGTCGGTCTCCGTCACCGTGCGCCCGAGGCGGCTGCGGTAGACGTCGCCGACCTCCAGATCCTCGTAGAACCGGCCGCGCCATGCCTTCGGCGCCTGGTTCGCTGTGGCCTCCATCTCACGCTCCTCACAGTCGATCGCCGTGCATCGCGCGGCCCGAACGTTTATAAGTCCGACATCGGACGAAGTCAACCGGCGCGAGAGGAGCGGGACGCGACGTGAAAGCCGCAGTCATCCGCGAGTTCGGAGGGCCTGACGTGCTCTCCGTCGAGGACGTCGACGATCCGCAGCCTGGCCCCGGCCATGTGCGCATCGACGTCGCCACATGCGCGCTCAACCACGTCGACGTCGACATCCGCGAGGGGACGTCGCGCTTCCCCATCGACTTCCCCCACATCCAGGGGCTGGAGATCGTCGGCCGCGTCGATGCGATCGGGGACGGGGTGGACGACTACGCGGTCGGCGACCGCGTCATGCCGTACCTCCTGGGCGGCGAGGTCTTCCTCGGCGTCGCGGGCCCCGGCGGGTTCGCCGAGTACGCGATCGCGCCGACGACACAGCTCGTCCGCGTGCCCGAGGAGATCTCCGACGACGACGCGGGCGCGCTGCAGGTCGCGTTCGGCACCGCCTGGCACATGCTCTTCACGCGCGGCGGCCTGCGCATCGGCGAGACGGTGCTCGTGAACTCGGTCTCCAGCGGGATCGGGTCCGCCGCGATCCAGCTCGCCCATCTGGCGGGCGCCACCGTCATCGGCACGTCGAGCTCGCCCGAGAAGCTCGCGGCCGCCGCCGAGCTGGGCATGGACGCGGGGATCGACTACACGACGGAGGACATCCCGGCGCGGGTGGCCGAGATCACGGGCGGCAGGGGCGTCGACCTCGTGTTCGAGCACGTCGGCGGCGAGCTGTTCGCCAAGTCCCTGCAGTCGCTCGCCCAGGAAGGGCGCCTGGTGACCTGCGGGGCGCACGCCGGCGAGGTGGTCCCGTTCGACATCATCCCGTTCTTCCGGGGCCAGCACACGGTGATCGGCTCCTTCGTCTACTCGCGCGACGAGCTGGAGAAGGTCCTCGCGTTCGCCGCCCGCGGCCTGCTGCGGCCCCTCGTGCACGCGAGCTATCCGCTCGACGACGTGCAGGAGGCGTTCACGGCGTTCGAGGGGCGCACGCACTTCGGGAAGATCCTGCTCCGTCCATGAGCGGAGACGACGACAAGCACACGCGCGACGGGGGAGCTGGGGCATGAAGCGGCTGGGTGTCGACGTCGGTGGCACGTTCACCGACCTCATCTACGTGGACGACGAGACGGGGCGGATCCTCGTCCACAAGCTCCCGTCGACGAGCGACGACCCCTCGCGGGGAACGATCGAGGGCATCCGCGCGATCACGGAGCAGGCCGAGGTGACCCCCGGTGACCTCGACCAGGTGTTCCACGGGACGACGATCGCGACGAACATCGTCATCGAGCACAACGGGGCCAAGGTGGGGATGATCACCACCGAGGGCTACCGGGACATCCTCCACATCGCCCGGCACAAGAAGCCGGTCAACTTCTCGAACTACCAGGACCTGCCCTGGCAGGCCTTTCCGCTCGCCCGGCGCCGCTACCGGCTGACGGTCCCCGAGCGCATCACCGGCGACGGCCAGGTGCTCGTCCCGCTCGACGAGGACATCGCGCGCGAGCGGGTGCGCGAGCTCAAGGAGGCCGGCGTCGAGGCGATCGCCGTGTGCTTCCTGTTCTCGTTCCTGAAGCCCGACCACGAGCAGCGCGTCGCGGAGATCATCCGCGAGGAGTTCCCCGAGGCGTTCCTGTCGGTCTCCTCGGAGGTGCTCCCGCAGTACCGCGAGTACGAGCGCTTCTCGACCGTCGCGCTCAACGCCTACGTCGGCCCCAAGGTCGCCACCTACGTGCGCCGCCTGGAGGAGGAGCTCCGCGCGCTGAACGTCCGCACCGGCCTGCACCTCATGACGTCCGCGAGCGGCGTGTCGACGGCGCAGGGGGCGATCGCGCGCCCGGTCAACCTCCTCATGTCCGGGCCGGTCGCCGGCGTCGTCGGCGGCATCTGGGTCGGGCGCCAGGCGGGCTTCGACAGCGTCATCACGCTCGACGTCGGCGGCACGTCGGCCGACATCGGGCTGGCGCAGGGCGGCGCCCTGCGCATGAAGCACCTGCTCGACACGCGCGTGGGCCCGTACCAGGCGATGATCCCGATGGTCGACGTCGACACCATCGGCGCCGGCGGCGGCTCCATCGCCTACGTCGACTCCGGCGGGATCTTCCGGTCCGGGCCGCGTTCGGCCGGTGCCCTCCCCGGTCCGGCCGCCTACGACCGCGGCGGCACCGATCCCACCTCGACGGACGCGATGGTCAACCTCGGCTGGCTGCTGCCCGAGGACTTCCTCGGCGGCGCCATGACGCTGAAGCCCGAGCTCGCGCGCACCGCGTTCGAGCCGGTCGCCCAGGCGCTCGGGATGAGCATCGAGGAGGCGTCCATGGGCGCCGTCCAGATCGCCAGCCACTCGATGGTGCAGTCGATCGAGGAGAACTCGGTGCGCAAGGGCTTCGACCCGCGCGACTTCGCACTCGTCGCGGAGGGCGGCGCGGGCCCGGCGTTCGCGGCGCACATCGCGGCGGAGGTCGGCACGCCGGCCGTCGTCGTGCCCCCGTACCCCGGGGTCACCGCGGCGCTCGGGCTGCTCGTCACCGACGAGGTCTACGAGTACGTCACCACGACGTACCAGCGGCTCTCCGCATTGAACGCCGAGGAGCTCGAGGCGCGGTTCGTCGAGCTCGAGGAGCAGGCGCTGGCGCAGCTGGAGGAGGACGGCATCCCGGAGGACCGCCGCGTGATCCAGCGCGTCGCGGACTGCCGGTACCTCGGCCAGGGCTACGAGCTGCGCGTCGACGTCGCGGGCGACGTCAACGGCGACGGGTGGGCCGAGACGGTGGCGGCCCGCTTCCACGACGCGCACGAGCGCGAGTACTCGCGTCGCTTCGAGGACTCCGACATCGAGATCCCGAACGTCCGGGTGCGCGGGGTGGGGCTCATCCCCTCCTTCGAGCTGCCGGAGGCCGAGAAGGGCGACGCCTCGCCCGAGGCCGCGCTGCGCCACGAGCGCGATGCCTGGTTCCCCGTCCAGGGCGAGCTGCGCAAGGTCGCGACGCGCTTCTACGCACGCGAGGCGCTCAAGGCGGGCAACCGCATCGAGGGTCCCGCCGTCATCAACCAGTACGACTCCACCACGGTCGTCCCGCCCGGCTTCACGGCGGAGATCGACCGCTTCGGGAACATCGTGATCCGCGTCGACGCCGGCGCCGGGGCGACGGACCTCATCAACACGGGCGCCGTCGCGGGCTCGTAGGACAGCCGAGAGAGGAGCGAAACCATGGCATTCGTCGACTACGAGGTCGGCCGCAGCCCCGGCCCGCCCACCCGTGATCGCGTCGATGTGGATCCGATCACCATGCGCGTGCTGGGCGGCGCCTTCCACGCCGTCGCCGCCGAGATGGCGGGCGTGCTGTTCCGCATGTCCTACAGCTCGATCATCCGCGAGTCCGAGGACCTCGGCGCCGGGCTCTTCGACGTCGAGGGGCGCGAGCTCTGCGAGTCGGAGTCCACGCCGATGCACATCGGCTCGCTCCCCTGGTACATCCGCGGCTTCATGGAGCGCCTGAAGGGGGAGATCAAGGAGGGCGACGTCATCGTCCACAACCACCCGTACCTCGGGGCGTCGCACAGCCCCGACGTCGCGGTGGCGGTGCCGATCTTCGCCGAGGGCGAGCTGCTCGGGTTCGCGGCGGTCACCGCGCACGTGCTCGACGTGGGCGGCTCCTACCCGGGGATCAACGCGGACGCGTTCGACGTGTACGCGGAGGCCAAGCTCTACAACGCCCTGCGCTGGTACCAGGAGGGCGAGCTCAACGTCGACGTCGACCGGATGATCTTCGACAACGTCCGGACCGAGACGATGAACCGCGGCGACATGCAGGCGATGATGGCCGCCTGCAACCTCGGCCGCGACCGGTTCCTGCGGCTCACGCAGCGCTACGGCGTCGAGACGACGATGAGCGCGGCGTACGGCTGGATGGACTACTCCGAGAAGATGCTCCGCGAGCAGATCGCGAAGATCCCCGACGGGGAGTACACCGCGCCGACGGCCTGGCTCGACGACGACGCCCGCAACCGCGGCGTGCGCCTGCGGGTCGAGACGAAGGTGATCGTCGAGGGCGACGGGATCACGATCGACCTCACGGGGTCCGCGGCCGAGGTGCCGACGGGCTACAACGTGCCGTTCGAGGGCTCGTTGCTCGTGGGGGCGTACTACGCGGTCCGCACGCTGCTGCTCGACGAGATCACGTTCCCGGAGTCGGTGCCGCAGAACGACGGCATCTTCCGGGCGGTGAAGGTGATCGCGCCGAAGGGGACGATCTTCAACCCCAACTTCCCGCGGGCGTGCTTCTCGCGTTTCTGCCAGGTCCAGCGCGTCGTCGACAACACGATCCTGGCGCTGGCGGACACGCTGCCGCAGCAGGTGACCGCGGGCAACTCGGCCGGCATCCACTTCTGCTCGTACTCCGGGTTCGTGCCGGAGTCGGGCGAGTACTGGCTGTACCTCGAGGTCAACGAGGGCTCCTACGGCGGCCGGTACGGCAAGGACGCCATGGACTCCGTCGACAACCTCATGGCCAACACGCGCAACAACCCGATCGAGGAGCTCGACCTGCGCTTCCCGGTGCGCTGCGACCAGTACGAGCTCCGCCCGGAGCCGGCGGCGCCGGGCAAGTGGCGCGGCGGGATCGGGATCGTCCGGCGCAACCGCTTCCTCGTCGACGGGACGTACTCGTGCGAGGGCGACCGGCAGTACGACCCGCCGCGCGGCATCTTCGGCGGCTGGAACGGGCTCGTGGCATCGACCCACAAGAACCCGGGCACCGCGGCCGAGGAGTACCTCGAGGCGAAGGTGACCGGCATCGAGTTCAAGGCGGGCGAGTACATCGAGTTCCGCGAGCCGAGCGGCGGCGGCTACGGCGACCCGCTCGAGCGCGACCCGGCGATGGTCCGCGAGGACGTCCTCGACGACTTCACGACGATCGAGCTGGCGCGTGACGCCTACGGGGTCGTGTTCGTCGACGAGCGCGACTTCGAGGTGGACGCCGAGGCGACCGAGCGCCGCCGCGCGGAGGTGCTCGCGGCGCGCAACGGCGGGCCGTCGGGCTCGCTCGACGAGCTGTTCCACCGTGGGAGCGGCAAGCTCCTCCCCAACCATCCGCCGGCGTCGGTGGCGGGGAACGAGCAGTTCGGGATGGCGTGAGGATGGGCGCAGCCGCCGGCCGCGTCCATCGCGCGGGGCACTACGTGTTCGCGCACGGCATCGCCGGCAACGGCGCCGACTGCGCGGAGGGCCTGCGGGCGGCGATGGCCGACCTCGACGCGACCCTCCGCTCGGCCGGCTCGGCGATGCACCGCGTCGAGCGCATCACCCTCTACGTGCGAGACGCCGCGCAGCTCCCGGTCGACGTCACCGCGCGCAGCACCGTGGTGGAGATGGGGTCGCTGCGCGACGACGTGCACGTGGAGCTCGAGGCGACGGCGACGCTCGTCGACGCCGCGTGAGCGCGCCCGCGCCACCGGACCGCTCGATCCCCGAGACGACGGCGGCGATCGCCGCGGGCGAGCTGTCCGCGGTCGATCTCGCGAACACCTACCTCGATCGCATCGACGCGTTCGACCCCGCGCTGAACGTCTACCGCACGGTCACGCGCGAGCTGGCCCTCGAGCAGGCGGCGGCGGTCGACGACGCGGCCAGGGCGGGCAGGCCGCTCGGCCCGCTGGCCGGCGTCCCGATCGCGCTGAAGGACAACATCGCCGTCCGCGGGTTCGAGATGACGGCGGGGTCACGGCACCGCGCGGGCGTCGTCGCGGACGAGGACGCGCCCGTCTACGAGCGCCTGCGCGACGCGGGCGCCGTGCTGCTCGGCAAGCTCAGCATGTCCGAGTGGGCGATCGGCGCGACGAACCAGAACATCCACTACGGCGACGTCCACAACCCGTGGGACACCACGCGGGTCAGCGGCGGCTCCAGCGGCGGGTCGGGCGCCGCGATCGGCGCGGACCTCGCGGCCGCGACGCTGGGCACCGACACCGGCGGCTCCGTGCGGATCCCGGCGGCCCTGAACGGCTGCTGCGGCCTGCGGCCGACGGCCGGGCGCGTGAGCAACCGGGGGTCGATCCCGGTGGCCTGGACCTTCGACACGATCGGGCCGCTGGCGCGCCGGGCGGAGGACGTCGCGGTGATGCTGCACGTCACCGCGGGCTACGACCACGAGGACCCCGTCACCGCCGACGTCCCGGTCGGCGACTACGCCGGCGGCCTCGGAGTGGGCGTCCGCGGCCTGCGCGTGGGCGTGCTGCGCGGCTGGCAGAACGGGCTCGACGCCGACCTGCGCGCGTGCCTGGAGGCGGCCGCCGCGCAGCTCGAGGGCCTGGGCGCGGAGCTGGTGGAGGTCGAGCTCGACGGGCTCGACGAGGCGATCGAGTGGACCGCCGAGCTGCTCCTGGCCGAGGCGGCCTGGGTCCATCGCGAGCGCCTGCGCGACTGCCCGGAGATCTTCGCCGACGACGTCCTGCGCCGCCTGCGCCGGGGCGAGTCGATCAGCGGCGCGCACTACGGCCGCGGGCGCGAGTGGCAGCGGGCCTGGCGGCGCCGCGTCCTCGACACGCTGGCGGGCTGCGACCTCATCCTGGCCCCGAGCGCGGCGCGGCACGCGCCGACCGCGGCGGAGAGCGAGCCGCTGGCGATGACCGGCGTGCTGGCGCGCTACACGGGCGTCTGGGTGCTGTCGCGCACCCCGGCGCTGTCGGTCCCCATCGGCTTCGTCGAGGACATGCCGGTCGCGATGCAGCTCATCGGCCGCCCGTTCGAGGAGGGCCTGCTGCTGCGCGCGGCGGCCGCCTACCAGTCGGCGACCGACTGGCACCTGCGCCGGCCGGACAGCGCCGGCTGGGTCGCGGGCTAGTCCGCGGGCGGAAGTCGGACATCCGCGGCGAAGCGGATCTGCCGCAGCGGCCACAGGGCCACGACGAGCGCCGTGCCCAGCAGCGCCCACGACCAGCGGAAGCTGCCGGTGACGTCGGCCGTGAGCCCGAGCAGCGGCGGCCAGAGGACGATGCCGGCGTTCGTGAAGAGCAGGGCGAACCCGACCGCGGTCCCCGAGCTGCCCTCCGGCGCGAGCTCGGAGACCATCGTCACCCACAGCCCCTGCCACCCGATGAGGCAGAACCCGCCGAGCGCCGCCCCGACGACCACCACGGGCATCGCCTCGTGCGACGGCGCCCCGGCGAGCAGCGCGGTGGAGAGGATCCCGAGCAGCGAGAGCACCACGAGGCCGGGCCGCCGCCGGCTGCCGAACGCGCGGTCGCTCAGCCAGCCCCATGCGAGGCGTCCCACGACGCCCATGAGGTTCGCGAGCGCGACGGTGGCGAACGCCTCCGTCCGGCCGACGCCGAGGTCGTCCTCCAGGTACAGCGCCAGGTAGGTCAGCAGGGCGTACTGCCCGCCGACGAAGACGAGCGCCCAGATCCCCGCGTAGACGATCTTGGGCGTCCGCGCGATGAGCGCCAGGTGCGAGCGTCCGCCCGCGTCGCCGCCGACGGGAGGGGGCATCCGGGCGACCGAGACGATCGCCGTGCCCACCAGGGGGACGATCGCGGCGGCCGCCAGCGTCCAGCGCCAGCCCCACGCCGACGCGAGCAGCGGCAGCGCGATGGCGGCGGCGAGCCCGCCGAGCGGGATCGCGGCCTGGCGGATCCCCATCGGCAGCCCGCGCGACTCGCGCGGGAAGGCGGCCAGGACGACGCGGGAGCCCGCGGGCGTCGCGGCGCCGCTGAAGACGCCGGCGAAGACGAGCGCGATGAGGATGGGCCAGTACGACGCCGCGGCGGCGAGGATGGCGAACACGCACAGGCCGAGGCCGCTGGCGATGAGCACGATGCGCTCGCCGAGCCGGTCCGCGAGCTGCCCCGCGGGGACCGAGCCCGCGAAGCGCCCGACGTTCAGCGCGCCGACGAGGATGCCGAGCGCGAACGCGCTGAGCCCCAGCCCCTCCTTCACGAAGGGCGCGAGGATCGGTACCCCGAGCTCGACGAACGAGATGGCCGCCTGGGCCGCGAACGCGGCCGCGAGCAGCTGCCACGGACCCATCGCGACCCGCGTGCCGGTCATCGCCCGTTACGCAGGAGGGCGGATGTCGGACATATACTTTCGACGGCACTTGGTCCACGAGGGGAGGCACGATGGCGGACGAGCACATCGAGGTCCGCGGGGCGCGGCTCTGGCATCAGATCTCGGGCGACGGAGAGCCCGTGCTGCAGATCCACGGCTCCGGTTTCGGGCACTTCAACTTCGGTCCGATCACGCCGATCCTGGCCGAGGAGTTCCGCTGCATCGACTACGACCAGCGCGGCTACGGGCAGTCCGAGAAGCCCGAGCAGGACTACGACCTCGAGCTCTGGGCCGACGACGCGATCGGCATGCTGGATGTGCTCGGGATCGACAAGGCGCACATCCACGGCACGTCGATGGGCGGCATGGTCGCGACGATCGTCGCCGGCAAGTACCCCGATCGCGTGCAGTCCGTCGTCATCAACTGCGCGGCCGCGAAGCTCGGCTTCTCCGGGCGCCTCGTCTTCAAGAACTGGATCGACCTCATCAAGCTCGAGGGCTGCGGCAGCCGCATCCTCGCCGAGCTCATCGCGTGGCAGTGCCTGTCGCGCGGCTACATGGCCACGCCCGAGGGCCAGGCCGGGGTCGACGTCATCCAGCAGATCCTCCGCGACGCCAACGAGGACCGGGTCATGATCCAGGCCTGCGAGTCCATGAACGCCATGGACAACCGCGACTGGGTCCGCAAGATCACGTCGCCGGCGCTCGTCATCGGCGGCGACGAGGACGTCATGACGCCGTGGGACCAGGGTCCCGACGGCGCCGGTCAGCAGTGGATCGCCGACAACCTCCCCAACGGCGAGACGTACGTCGTCAAGGGCGGCAACCACTCGACGATCTTCGACTCGACCGCCGACCACGCGCAGGCCGTGTCGGCGTTCTTCCGCAAGCACGCGGGCGCGGCCTAGGGGCACCCGCGTGCCGTCCGGCGCTACGCCGCCACCGCGGCGTGGACGCCGGCGCCCTCCTCCTCGCCGGCGAGGATCTCGTCGAAGAAGGCCGTGACGACGCGGACGGCCTCGTCCGGGATCTCGAGGAGGTCGGCGTGGCCGATGTCGGGGAACTCGTGCATGCGCGCCCAGTCCGGCACGCGCTCGGCGACCTGCGCGGCGCTGAAGCCGGACGGCGCGAGCCGCGACGGGGTCATGATGTCCGTGCTGCCGTTCGTCAGCAGCAGGGGGCGGCGGATCCCGTCGACGAGCGGCTCGAGGTCCATCGTCTCCATCGCGAGGCACGCCTGGCGCACCGTGTAGGGCGAGTTGGCGTTGACGATGCGCTTGACCGCGTCGAAGACCTCGGGGTGCTCCTCCACGAAGTCCGCGCCGACGGCCTGGATCGTCAGGAGGTCGCAGAAGTCGTCCATCGGCAGCGCCTCGCACTGCTGGCGCCAGTTGCGGAACAGGAGGCGCCGGTACGTGTCGCAGCGGACCATCCCGCAGTCCGCGCAGGACGCGATGACGTGGTCGGGGTACTTGGCCGTGAAGGCGATGCCGACCATGCCGCCCATCGACGTGCCGTGCGTGAGGACGCGGTCGATGCCGAGCGCGTCGAGCAGGCCAGCGGCCTCGTCGGCCCATCCCTCGACCGAGTAGCTCGTCAGCGGCTGGGTCGAGCGGCCGTAGCCGGACGCGTCGTAGCTCAGCAGGCGGAAGTTCTCCCGGAACCCGTCGTTGACGGAGTCGAAGTTCGCGCGCCCGAACAGCGATCCCCCGAACTGCAGGATCAGCGGCTTGTCCTCTGGCCCCGTGAACTCGTAGTACAGCGAGACGTCTCCGACGTCGGCGAACGGCATCTCAGCTCCCCTCTCCCTTGCTCCCCCGTCGCGCATGCGCGCGCGGAGCTCGTCCGTCGCGGCGTCATCGAGCGCACCGGCCTCGATGACGACGCCGTAGATGTCCCTGGCCTGCCCGGCCGAGATCAGCTCGTCGAGGCAGTCGCTCAGCACGCGTTCCGGCTCGCGGTCGAGCGGGTCGCCGAAGCCGCCGCTCGTGACGCCCTCGATGACGAGCCGGTCGCCCGGCGCGAACCGGTAGGCGTTCTCCTTGGAGTGCATGCGCTCCCGCGTGCCGTCCGTGCGGTGGTGCCAGAAGCGCCCTGGCCGTCCGGCGGTGCCGCCGAACACGCCGGGCGGCGGGTCGACGTCGGCGTGGCGCTCGGACTCGGTCGAGATCATCCCGCCGGTGAGCCAGGCGTAGTCGCGGACCGCGCTCGTCCCGCCGCGCCAGCGCCCGTGCCCGAACTCCTGCTCGATGAGCTCGTAGCGGTGGAAGCGGAACGGGAGGTGCATCTCGAGGTCCTCGATCGGCTGGTTGCGGATGTTGGCCGAGAGGCAGTCGACCGCGTCCATGCCGTCCTTGCCCGGGCGGCCGCCGTAGGAGCCCTCGTCGACCTCGACGGTGATCCAGTAGCTGCCGTCGGCGTGGGTCCCGCTCATGTACATGCCGTTGAGCTGGGCCGAGTTGCCCGCGCTCGTGCGATCGGGCATGACCGGCGCCAGCGCCTGCAGGATGAGGTCGGCGACCCGGTTGGCCGGCGTGAAGCGGATCTGCGTCGCCGCGGGGAAGCGCGGGTTGAACATGCAGCCCTCGGGCGCGATGACCGTGATCGGCCGGAAGCCGCCCGAGTTCGCCGGCACGTAGGCGTCGGTGAGGAACGTGTCGAGCAGCAGCGTGCGGAACAGGCTGTACACCGCGACGAGGGTCGAGCCCCCGTACGGCGTGTTCAGCGAGTTGGGGCGCTGGGGCGGCGTGTCGGTGAGGTCGACGGTGACGCTCTCCCCGTCGACGATCACGACGACGTGCAGGCGCTCGGGGACGTCGCGGTTGATCCCGTCGTCGTCGAGCCAGCCCTCGGCGTGGTACGTGCCGTCGGGGATCTTCGCGAGCTCCGAGCGGATCATCCGCTCGGCGTAGTCGATGAGCGCGTCGGAGTAGGCGCGCACGACCGGCCAGGAGTGCTTCTCGACGACCCCCTGCAGCCGCCGGACGCCGTGCTGGGCGGAGGCGATCTGGCAGGCCAGGTCCCCCATCACCTCGCGCGGCACGCGCGTGTTGTCGGTGAAGAGGTGCCACATGTTGTCGTCGCGGACGCCGTCGCGGACGATGAACGTCGCGTTGAAGATCGTCCCCTCGGCGTACATGTCGATGAGGTCGATCGCCGCGCCCGGGAAGGCGCCGCCGATGTCGAGGTGGTGCGCGGTGTTCCCGGAGAACCCGATGAGCTCGCCCTCGTGGAAGACCGGCGCGATGACGGCGATGTCCGGCGTGTGGCTCGCGCCCTTGTACGGGTGGTTGTGCAGGAGCACGTCGCCGGGGCGCAGCTCGATCCCGCGCTCGGTGATGGTCTCCATCATCCCCTGCGTGTAGGCCACCAGCGAGCCGACGTGCAGCGGCGTGTTGTCGGACTCGGCGATCTCCTCGCAGCGCGTGTTCAGCAGCGCGGCGCCCATGTCCTCGGACTCGCGGATGAGCGCCGAGCGCGCGCTGCGGATGAGCTGGTGGGCCATCTCCTTGGCGATCGAGTCCAGCTCGCCGCCGATGATCTGCAGGAGGACGGGGTCGATCCGGATCTCGCTCATCGGGCCACCTCCAGTCGGATCGTGCCGTCGGGGGCGACCACGCCGTCCCAGCCGGGCGAGATCACGACGGTCGAGTCCATCTCGTGCACGAGGGCGGGGCTGGGCAGCACGTCCCCGGCGCGCAGGAGCGCGCGGTCGTACGTGGGCACGACGTGCTCGGCGTGCCCCTCGGCGGCGCCGAACACGACGGTGCGGGTGCCGGTCGCCGCGGCGCGCGGGTCGCCGTCGCCCGCCGGGACCGAGGTGTGCGGACGGGTGGGGATCTCCCCGGTCGCGATGACGCGCAGGTTGATGATCTCGACCGGGTCGCCGGGGAAGTCGAAGCCGTACTCCCGGCGGTGCCGGCCGTGGAAGCTCGTGCCGAGCACCTCGCGCCAGCCCTCGCCGAGGGTGTCGCAGTCGACCGCGAGCTCGTAGCCCTGGCCGGCGTAGCGGCAGGCCGCCTCGCGGTGCAGCACGGGCTCGTCGCCGGCGGAGAAGCGCGCGAGCAGGTCGCGCTCCATCTCCGCGAACGCCCGGTCCAGCGCGTCGCGGTCGGCCTCGGCCAGCATGACGCCGACGGTGCGGATGCTGTCGTACTTCAGGTCGGTGGCCAGGAGGCCCATCGCGGAGGTGATGCCGGGCGCGGGCGGCAGGAGGATGACCGGCACCTCGAGCTGCGTGGCGACCTCGCACGCGTGCAGCGGGCCGGCGCCGCCGAAGGCGACGAGCGCGCACTCGCGCGGGTCGTAGCCGCGGCGCACGGAGTGGATGCGCACCTCGCGGACCATGTTCGCGTTGACGATCGCGAGGATCGCCAGCGCGGCGTCCTCCATGCCGAGCCCGAACTCGACGCCGATGCGCTGCACCGCGTCGCGGGCGGCAGCCGGGTCGAGCTGCAGGCGCCCGTCCAGGAACCGGTCGGGGTCGATGCGACCGAGGACGACGTGGGCGTCGGTGACCGTCGGATCGGTGCCGCCGAGGCCGTAGCACGCGGGCCCCGGCACCGCGCCCGCGCTGCGCGGGCCGACGTTGAACGCGCCGCCCCGGTCGCGCCACGCGATCGAGCCGCCGCCGGCGCCGATCGCGGTGACGTCGAGCTTCGGCGTGAGGATCGGGTAGCCGCCGATCCGGCTGTCGCGCGCGTCCATCTCGAGCAGGCGCCCCGGGATGACGCTGATGTCCGCGGACGTGCCGCCGATGTCGAGCGTGATGAGGTTCTCGTGCCCGTTGACGGTGCCGACGTGGCGACCGGCGATGACACCGGCGGCGGGGCCGGAGAGCAGGAGGTTCACCGCGTGGTGGGACGCCTGGCCGATCTCGGCGACGCCGCCGTTGGACTGCATGACGAGGATCGGACAGGAGACGCCCGCCTCGCGCCAGCCCTCGGCGAGGCGGTCGAGGTAGCGGCGCGTCTTCGGCTTGAGGTACGCGTTCGCGGCGGTCGTCGTGAAGCGCTCGAACTCGCGGAACTGGGCGACGACCTCGTGCGACAGCGAGACCTCGGCGTCCGGGTGGTGCTCGGCGATGAGCTCGCCCGCGCGCAGCTCGTGGCTCGGGTCGAGGAAGGCGAACAGGAAGCAGACGCAGATCGACTCGACGCCCGCCGCCTTCAGCTCGAGGATCGCCTCCACGCAGCGCTCCTCGTCGAGCGGCGTGGTGATCTCGCCGGGCGGGATCACGCGCTCGGACACCGTCTTGCGGTGCTTGCGCTCGACCAGCGGCCAGCGCTGGAACGGGATGTCCTGCATCAGCGAGAAGTTGTGCGGCCGCTGATGGCGACCGATGTGGATGATGTCGCGGAAGCCCTCGGTCGTGAGCATCCCCGTGCGCCCGCCGTCGTGCTCGAGCAGCGCGTTCGTGGCGACCGTGGTCCCGTGCAGCACGAGGCCGATGTCCGACGGATGGATCCCGGCGATCTCGCAGATCTCGCGCGTGCCCTGCACGGTGCCGCGCGCCGGATCGTCGGTGGTCGAGGGGAGCTTGTGGATGATGAGTCCCTGCTCCAGGCCCCCGAGCGCGATGTCGGTGTTCGTGCCGCCGATGTCCACCCCCAGGCTGATCACGCGGCCATCGTATACACGCGAATGGGCGTATGTTTGACATTCGCATGCAGCGCATCCTCGACGACCTCCGCGCGGACCTGGACGCCGACCGCTGCACCCTCCGGCTGGACGTCCCGGGCGAGACGTTCCCGGTCGTGCACGAGTCGCGCGGGCCCGGTGTCGGCACGCTCATCGGCGAGCGCACGGTCGTCCTGACCGGGCAGCCCGTCGTCCAGGCGATGCTCTCCGGGACGGAGCAGGTCGTCCAGGACGACTGCTCGACGGCCAGCGACGACCCGGCGTTCCACGCGATGCGCGAGACGTACGGCGGCCTGTCGGCGCAGATCGTGACCGCCGTCCGGACCGATGATTCCCTGGTGGGCATCGTGTCCGTCCACGTCCTCGGCGGCACGCGGGCCTGGTCGGCGGCGGAGTGCGCCCGCGCCTCGGAGGCGTGCGCGGCCGTCGCGCGGGAGCTGCGGTGAGGCACCGGCTCGCCCTCGATCGCGACGCCTCGATCGTGGGGGGCGATCCCGGGCCGAGCCACAACCGGCTGCACCCGGGGATCGTGCCCGTCGCGACGATCGATCCCGGCGACGAGCTCACGGCGGACTGCCGCGACGGCATGGACGGCGAGCTGCGCCGCGCGGCCTCCGCGGGGGCGCTGCGCGACGTCGACCTCGGCGCCAACCACCCGCTCACCGGTCCCGTGGCGGTGCGCGGCGCGCGGCCGGGCGACGTCCTCGTCGTCGAGCTGCTGGCGCTCGACTGCGACGCGGTCGGGTCGACGGCCGTCATCCCGGGCTTCGGGCTCCTCTCCGACCGGTTCCCCGAGCCGCTGCTGGTCCGCTGGGACATCGCCGACGGGATCGCGCGCTCCGATGCGCTGCCCGGCGTCGCGATCGCCGGGCGGCCGTTCCTCGGCGCGGTGGCGGTGGCGCCGTCCGCGGAGCTGCTGGCCCGCGCGACGGCGCGCGAGGCCGCGCTGGGCGCGGCGGCGCTGCCGCCCGACCTGCAGGGCGCCGTGCCCCAGGGCGCCATCGGGCGCGAGGGGCTGCGCACGATCCCGCCGCGCGAGAACGGCGGCAACCTCGACATCCGCCAGCTCACCGTCGGCAGCCGCCTGCACCTCCCGGTCCACGTCGAGGGCGCGCTGCTGTCGCTCGGCGACGCGCACTTCGCGCAGGGCGACGGGGAGTCGTGCGGGACCGCGATCGAGGTCGCCGCGACGGCCCGCGTGCGGGTGACGCTGCGCGGCGCCGGCGAGCCGGGCTTCCGCAGCTCCATGCCGGCCTACGAGTACCTCGAGGAGGCCCGCCCGGAGCCGCGGCGATGGATCGCGACGACCGGGATCCCGGTCGGCGGCGACGGCGCGAACGCCGACATGGACGTGCGGCTGGCCGCGCGCAACGCGCTGTCCGAGCTCGTCGACTGGATCGCGGCCGAGCGTGGGCTGACGCCCGAGGCCGCCTACGTGCTGGCCAGCGTCGCCGCGGACCTGCGCATCAGCGAGGTCGTGAACGTCCCGAACCCGCTCGTGTCGGCGGCGCTTCCCCTCGACGTCTTCGAAGACCGCTAGCCGAGCGCGGCGCGCACGGCGGCGCCCGTCTCGGCGGTGGTCGCGGTGCCGCCCAGGTCGGGCGTGCGGGTCGCCGGGTCGGCGATCGTCGTCTCCACCGCGCTCAGGAGCGCCGCGCCGGCGTCGGCCTCGCCGAGGAAGTCCAGCAGCATCGCGGCGGACCAGATCTCGGCCACCGGGTTGGCGATCCCGCGCCCGGCGATGTCCGGCGCGGAGCCGTGGATCGCCTGGAACAGGCTCGGGTTGCGGCGCGTGGGATCGAGGTTGGCGCTCGGCGCGATGCCCAGGCTGCCGGCGATGGCCGCCCCGAGATCGGTGAGGATGTCGCCGAAGAGGTTGCTCCCCACCACCACGTCGAGCGACGCGGGATCGCGCACGACGCGCGCCACGAGGGCGTCGATGAGGCAGCTGTCCGTCGTGATCTGCGGGAAGTCCGCGGCGACCTCGTCGAACACGGCGTCCCACAGCGGCATCCCGTGACGCAAGCGCGTTGGACTTCGTCGCGCTCGTGACGTGCCTGCGGCCGTGCTCGGTCGCGTGCTCGAACGCGAAGCGCACGATCCGCTCGATCCCGTCGCGGGTGAACACGGACGTCTCGACGGCGAGCTCGGTCGGGTGGCCGCCGTGGACGCGCCCGCCCGCGCCCGCGTACTCGCCCTCGGTGTTCTCGCGCACGAAGACGATGTCGACGTCCTCCGGCGTGACCCCTCCGAGCGGGCTGTGCACGCCGGGCAGCAGCCGCGCGGGGCGCAGGTTCACGTACTGGTCGAAGATCTGGCGCAGGGAGAGGATGAGCCCCCAGCCGGTGACCGTGTCCGGGATCCGCGGGTCGCCCACCGGGCCGAGGAGGATCGCGTCGAACGCCGCGAGCTGCTCGGGGCCGTCGGCGGGCATCATCGCGCCCTCGGCGAGGTAGCGCTCGGAGCCCCAGTCGAACGTCACCGTCTCGAGGGCGACGCCCTGGGCGGCGGCCACGGTCTCCAGGCACGCGAGCGCCTCGGGGATGACCTCGGGGCCGATGCCGTCCCCGGGGATGACTGCGATGCGGTGTGGAGTCATAGCGGGTGCGAGGTGGCGCCGAAGCCGCCGTCGACGGTGAGCGTCGTGCCGGTGACCCAGCGGGCCTCGTCCGACGCGAGGTACACGAACGCGTCGGCGATGTCGCGCGGCTCGCCGAGCCTACCCAGCGGGTGCATCGCCTCGACGCCCGCCCGGGCCTCGGCGGGATCGTCCTGACCCGCGAGCCAGCGCTCGAGCATGGGCGTGGCGACGAAGCCGGGGGAGACCGCGTTGACCCGGATGCCGGCCGCGGCGCCGTCCAGGGCCATGCACTTCGTGAGCATCACGACGCCGGCCTTCGCGGTGGCGTAGGCGGCCTGGCCGGTCGTGCCGACCATGCCGGCGATCGACGCCGTGTTCACGATCGCGCCGCCCCCGCCCGCCTCCAGGTGCGGCCAGGCGGCCCGTGACACGAGGAACACGGACTTGAGGTCGACGTCGAGCACGCGGTCCCAGTCCTCGTCGGTGAGGTCGCGCACGGTCCCGACCATCGGGATCCCGGCGTTGTTGACGACGACGTCGATCCCGCCGAGCGCCTCCGCGGCGGCGCGCACCGCCTCGGTGACCGCCGCGCCGTCGGTCACGTCGACCGCGGCGTGCGCGGCGACCCCGTCGCCGAGGCTCGCCTCGAGATCCGCGAGCGCCGCGCCGTCGACGTCGAGCACGACGGTGCGGGCGCCCTCCTGCACGAAGCGCCCCGCGATCGCGCGGCCGATGCCGGATGCGGCACCGGTCACGACGGCGCGCCTGCCCGCCAGCCTTCCCTGCTCCCCAGCCTGGGCCATCGGCGGGTTGTACCAGAGGCGCACCGATGTTGGACGTTCGCCCATTCGCCGGATATAAGGGCCCATTCACGGTAGGCGTGTGGCAGCAAGGCAACAGGGGAGCTCGATGTCAGACTTCAAGGTCTCGTTCAGCCTCGAGGGCCAGGTGGTCGTCGTGACGGGCGCAGCCCAGGGGATCGGCCAGGGCGTCGCGGTCGCCGCGGCGGGCGCCGGGGCGGACGTCGCCGTCGTGGACCTCGACGAGGGCGCGGCGGCGGAGACGGTCTCCCTCGTGGAGGCGGAGGGCCGCCGGGCGCTGGCGGTCGGCGTCGACGTCGGCGACCGCGATGCGGTCTTCGCCGCGTTCGATCGCATCGTCGCCGAGCTGGGCCGCGTCGACGGCCTCGTGAACTGCGCCGCCGTCATCAGCGAGAACGTGCCCGTCGAGGAGGCGACCGAGGCCGACCTCGACCGCCTCTGGCGGGTGAACGTGAAGGGCGGGCTCTTCTGCGCCCAGGCCGCGTTCCGGGACATGAAGCCCCGCGGGAGCGGGTCGATCGTCAACATCGCGTCCCAGGCGGCGCTGCTCTCGCTGCCCAACCAGGTCGTGTACACCGCGACGAAGGGCGCGGTCGCCGCGATGACCCGCAGCCAGGCGATCGACTGGGCGACCTACGGCATCCGCGTCAACGCGATCGCCCCGACGTTCGTGTGGACGCCGATGGCCGAGCCGATGCTGAAGATCCAGCAGGTGCACGACGCGTCGGTCCGCCGGATCCCGCTCGGGCGCATCGGGCAGCCGCGCGACATCGCCGGCGCGGCCGTGTACCTCTGCACGGACGCCGCCTCGCTCATCACGGGCCACGTGCTGCCGGTCGACGGCGGCTGGACCGCGGGCGAGCCGGGTCTCGACCTCTAGCCATGCGCCGGTGCCGGGGCGCCGCGCGCGGGGGCGGCGGTCACCACCGCGACGCCGAGGATGACGAGCGCCATGCCTCCGAGGACGATCGCCTCGGGGGCGTTGCCGCGCCCGACCTCGACCGCGACGGCGACCACGGGCGCGAGGAACTGCCACGCGCTCGCCCGGGTCGCGGGGATCAGGCGCAGCGCGGTGAAGTAGGCGAGCGACGCGATCGCCGAGCTGCCGATCGACACCCACGCGATCGACGCCCACAGCTCGCCCGAGCTCCACGTCGTGGAGGCGATGTCGCCGTAGGCGAACGCCAGCGGAACGAGCGCGATCCCGCCGATGAGGTGCTGCGCGGCGGTGAAGCCGACCAGGTCGGTCGCCGGGTACCGCGTCGTCGTCGCCTTCACGATCAGCGTGCCGACGCCGAAGCCCGCGCCGGCGAGGAGCGCGATGGTCATGCCGACGACGAGGTCGGCCGTGTCGGCCTCGCCGCCGATCTGCGAGGAGATCATCGTGACGACGCCGACGAACGCCGTCACGAGCCCGACGACACCGATGCCGGCGATGCGCTCGCCGAGGAAGACGCGGCCGAAGACGAGCACGAAGAACGGCGTCGTGTTCACCAGCACCGCGGCGTTCCCGGCGCCGGCGAGCTTCGTCCCCTCGGCGATCCCCTCGTAGGTCAGCGTGACCATGAGCAGCCCCGAGATCGCCGCCAGGGCGAGCGGCCGGCCGCGCGGGAGCTGCCCGCGGGTGAGGACGACGACTCCGAGCAGCACGATGCCCGCCGGGAGTGCGCGCAGCACGGAGAAGACGACCGGCGAGGCGTACTCGGCTCCGATGGCGGTGGCGCGGAACGCCGTGCCCCAGAAGAACACCGTGACTCCGAGCAGCAGATACGGCAGCCACGGCACGGCGTTCGTCGTCCGCCCGGTCATGCGATCTGCCTCCGGGCGAACGCCCACTCGAGGGTCAGCCCGATCGCGACGCCCCACAGCATCGGGTTGCCGACGAGCTGGGCCGTCGCCGACAGCGAGTCCTGCAACGGAGCCCACGCGAGGGCGGGGACGAGCGCGGCGGCGGCGATGATGCGGGCCGGTCGGCCGAGCGGCCACAGCCGCCTCGCCGTCGTCACGATCATCGTGCCGAGCATGAACGCGAGCAGCGTGGCCGACACCTGCAGCGGCAGCGCGGCGACGAGGCCCAGGAACGGCCCGACGAACGCGAGGGCGAGGATCATGAGCGCCGCGAGCGCGAGGGGCCTGCGCCGATGGGTGCCGAGCAGCCCGGCGATCGGCAGCGAGTCGAGCCGGCCGACGGTCCCGAGGACGTTGCCGAGCAGCGCGCCTCCGACCTGCGCTCCGCCGTGGACCGCGAGCGCGCGCGACGACCTGCGCGGGCTCGCCGGCGCCGCGGTCGCGTCGGACGCGATCTCGACGGCCGCGACGGTGTTGAAGGCGACGATCAGCGCGCCGATGATGAACGGGAGCGCGACCGCGGGATCGAACACCGGGGCGCCCCACGGCAGCAGCGGAGGCGCCGCGATGCCGCCGCTGAGATCTGCGTGCGGCAGCCCGGTGATGAGGAACGCGGCGGCCGTCCCCGCCAGCAGCGCGCCGAGCAGGGCGTACGGGCGCAGCGCACGGCGGCGCTGGAGCACGAGCGCGACGGCGAGCGTCGCCGCGGCCGTGATCCATCCGGTGGTCGTCCCGCGCGGCGCACCGGGGCCGACGCCGACGGCGCGATCCAGCGTGGTCGGCATCACGGCGACGGTGACCACGAGGACGAACACCATGCCCGTCAGTGGCGTGAAGACGCGCAGCAGCAGACGGTCGAAGCGCGCGAGCCCGAGCACGATGACCGTGGCGCCGGCGATGATCATGCCCCCGGTGATCTCCGCGAGGTCGTGGCCGCCGCTCGCCACGACGATGACCGAGGCGAGGTACCCGGCCGCCGGACCCTCGTACAGCGCGAGCCGGTAGCCGAACGTGACCTGCGCGAGCGTCGCCAGCGCCAGCGTGAGCAGCCCGGCGAGGAGGAAGGTTCGACGCTGGTCGGACGCGACGCCTGCGACGTCCCCTGCGACGAGCCAGAAGCCGAACGCCTGCGGCACGATCGCCAGGACCCAGAGCACCGCGATGCGCACGAGCGGCGTAGGATACGGCTTTGCATGCAATGGCATGCAGAGCCCCTCGATGATCGAGCCGACCGACATCTTCAGCACGCCCGAAGTCGTGTCGAGCAGCGACGAGGCGCTCCGCGCCATTCGCCGCTCGATCCTCGACGGCACCCTACGGCCGGGCGAGCGCATCATCGAGCAGCGCCTCGCGAGCGAGCTCGACGTCAGCCGCACCCCCATCCGGGAGGCGCTGGGCAAGCTGGAGCGGGAGAACCTCGTGGTGCGCTCGGGGCGGAGCATGGCGGTGCGGACGTTCACCCCCGACGAGGTGCGAGACGTCTACGACCTCCGCGCCCACCTCGAGAGCTACGCGGCGCGCCGCGCGGCCGAGCGCATCGCCGACCACGAGATCGCGGAGCTGCGCGCCGTGCAGGATGCGATCGCCGCGGCGGTCGAGGCCGAGCACGACGACGAGGTCGCCCGCCGCCGCGAGCCGGCGCGCCTCAACCAGCACTTCCACCTGCTCGTCGTGCGCGCCGCGCGCTCCGCTCCGCTGGAGCGCAGCGTGGACAGCGTCGGGCAGACGCCGCTGATCTACAAGGCCTACCTCTGGTACGGGCCCGACGAGAAGCGCCGCTCCGCGGTCGAGCACGGCCGGCTCCTCGAGCTGCTCGCCGCGCGCGACGCGGCGGGTGCGGAGGCCGCGTGGCGACGCCACATCGAGCTCGGCCGCGACGTGCTCGTCGAGGGGCTGCTGGCCAGGCAGGCGCGGACGGACTCCGGCTTCTGACGAACGAGAGGATCGATGTGAAGGCTGTTCGCTACCACGAGTACGGGCCGGCCGACGTCCTGCGCTACGAGGACGTCGAGGTCCCCGAGCCGGGCCCCGGGGAGGTCAGGGTCCGCGTCGAGGCGTGCGGGGTCAACCACTTCGACGTCGACCTGCGCGCCGGGATCTCCCGGTGGCCGCTGCCCATGCCGCACCAGCTCGGGGTGGAGTTCGCCGGGACGGTCGACGCGGTCGGCGAGGGGGTCGAGCACCTCTCCGTGGGTGACGGCGTCTGGCCGCAGCACGAGGTCGAGTGCAACGAGTGCCGCTACTGCCGCGCCGGGCAGCCGAACCTGTGCCTGCACGCGCGGATGATGAGCGTGCAGTTCCCCGGCGGCTACGCCGAGCAGGTCATCGCCCCCGCGCACGCGACGCACCTCCTGCCCGACGGCGTGACCGCCGAGATGGCCGCCGCGGGGCAGGTCGTGTTCACGACCGCCTGGCACATGATCGTGACCCGCGCGCGGCTGCGTCCGGGCGAGACCGTCGTCGTCCAGGCCGCCGGGAGCGGCATCGGCCACGCCGCGATCCAGGTCGCCCGCCTCAACGGCGCGCGCGTCATCGCGACCGCCGGCGCCGACCACAAGCTCGCGCGCGCTCGCGAGCTGGGCGCGGACGAGACGATCAACTACAACGAGGACTCGATCGCCGAGCGCGTCCTGGAGATGACCGACGGCGAGGGCGCCGACGTCTTCATCGAGCACGTGGGCGGCGACAAGTTCATGGACAGCCTGCGCGCGCTGCGCAAGGACGGCCGGCTCGTCACCTGCGGAGGGCACGCCGGCGAGACCCCCGAGCTCGACCTCATCGAGCTGTTCCGCAACGAATGGCAGGTCATCGGCTCGCGCATCGGCACGCCCGCCGAGATGCAGCTGACCATGCGCCTCATGGGCGAGGGCAAGCTGGCCCCCGACGTCCATGCGGCCATCCCGCTCGCAGACGCGGCGGAGGCCCACCGCATCATCGAAGGCCGCAAGCAGACAGGAAAGGTGGTGCTCGTCCCGTGAGCGACGCGATCCGCAACCCCGACGACTACGTCTCCGTGTACACCCGCGACGTGCAGCTCGACCCGGCGACCACGTGTCTCGTCGTCGTCGACCTCATGTACGCGACCGGCTCCCGCGAGCACGGCCTCGGCGAGAACATGACGAACGACGGCCGGATGCACGAGGCGGACTACCGCTTCGACCGCATCGACCGGTTCGTCGTCCCGAACACGCTGCGGCTGCTCGAGTGGGCCCGCGCCAACGACATGCGCCGCGTCTTCCTCACCTACGGCTCCGAGGTCGAGGACTACAGCGACCTCTCGCCGCAGATGTACGACCTGTGCAAGGCGACCCGCAACCGCAAGGGCCTGCGCGAGCACGAGCTCCTCGACGTCCTCGACGTCCGGCCGACCGAGCGCGTCATCAACAAGATCACGCCGAGCGCGTTCACCTCGAGCCCGATCGAGCTCATCCTGCGCACCTACGGCGCCACGGACCTCGTCTTCACGGGCGTCTCGACGAACATGTGCGTCGAGAGCACGCTGCGCGACGCCTCCGACAAGGGCTTCGGCTGCGTCATGGTGGAGGACGCGACCGGGACCGACGCGCAGGAGTACCACGACAACGCGATCCTGACGCTGCAGCGCCTCTACGCGAGCGTGTGGTCGACCGACGACACGATCGCGCATCTCGACGCACGCGTCGCGGCGGGATCGGCCGCCTAGTGCTGAGGGTCGGGGTCGACGTCGGTGGCACGTTCACCGACCTCATGCTCGTGGACGACGAGTCGGGCTCGGTGGTCGTGCACAAGATCGCGAGCACCCCGAGCGATCCGTCGCAGGCGACGATGGTCGGCCTGCGCGAGCTCTGCGAGCTCGGCGGCGTGGGGCCCGCGGACGTCGGGCAGCTGCTGCACGGGACGACCGTCGCGACGAACATCGTCCTCGAGCGCAACGGCTCGACGACGGGGATGATCACGACCCGCGGGTTCCGGGACATCATCTACATCGGGCGCCACCGGCGGCCGAAGACGTTCTCGATCTACCAGGACCTCCCGTGGCGCGAGCCGACGCTGGTCCCGCGACGCAACCGCCACGTCGTCTCCGAGCGCGTCGTCCCGCCGGGCGACATCGAGATCCCCCTCGACGAGGGCGAGGTGCGCGAGGCCGCCGCGGCGCTGCGCTCGGCGGAGGTCGAGGCGGTCGCCGTCTGCTTCCTGTTCTCGTTCCTGAACCCCGAGCACGAGCGGCGCGTCAAGGCGATCCTCGAGGAGGAGCTGCCAGGCGTCCACCTGTCGATCAGCCACGAGGTCGTCCCGCAGCACCGCGAGTACGAGCGGTTCTCGACCACGGCGCTCGACGCGTACATCGGCCCGAAGACCAGCCGGTACCTGCGCAACATGCACACCGCGCTGCGCGACGTGGCGCCGGACACCGACTTCCACCTCATGGCGTCCAACGGCGGCACGCTGACGATCGACGGCGCGGTGTCGCGCCCGACGCAGCTGCTCATGTCCGGCCCGGTCGCCGGGATCGTGGGCGGGATCGCCGCCGCGCGGTCCGCGGGCTACCGCAGCGTCATCACGCTCGACGTGGGCGGGACCTCGGCGGACATCGGGGTCGCGCCTGACGCCGTCGTGCGGATGAAGCACCTCTACGACACGAACCTCGGCGGCTACGAGGTGATGATCCCGATGGTCGACCTCGACACGATCGGCGCCGGCGGCGGCTCGCTGGCCCGCGTGGACGCCGGCGGGCTCCTGCGGGTCGGGCCGCAGAGCGCGGGCGCCGACCCCGGGCCCGTCTGCTACGGCCGCGGGGGCACCGAGCCGGCGGCGACCGACGCGCAGGCCGTGCTCGGCCGCATGCGCCGCGGCGCCCGGCTCGCCGGTGACCTCGAGCTCGACGTCGACGGCGCGCGGGACGCGGTCGCCGCCCTCGGCGAGCGGCTGGACCTGGACGTCACGAGCGCGGCGCTCGGCATCACGCAGATCCTGACCCAGAACATGGTCAACGCGATCAGCGTCAACAGCGTGCAGAAGGGCTTCGACCCGCGCGACTTCAGCCTCGTCGCGTTCGGCGGCGGCGGGCCGCTCTACGGCGCGGACATCGCCCGCGAGCTGTCGATCCCCCGGGTCATCGTCCCGCCGCACCCCGGGATCACCTCGGCGATGGGCCTGCTGGACTCCGACCTCAAGTACGAGGAGCAGCGGACGGTCATGGTCGAGGCGCCGGACGCCGACGCCGCCGAGCTCGACGGCATCTTCAGCGCGCTGGAGGTCAACGGCCGGGCGGCGCTCGACGCCGACGCGGTCCCGGAGTCCGACCGCGTGTTCGAGCGCTGGGCCGACTGCCGCTACGTCGGCCAGGCGTACGAGCTGCTCGTGCCCGTGCCGTCCGGGCCGCTGGACGACGCGGCGCTGGTCCAGCTCGCCGAGCGCTTCGAGGAGGCCCACGAGCGCGAGTACTTCTACCGCTTCCCCGAGAAGCCGGTGCAGATCGTCCACGTGCGGTCCTACGCGATCGGGCTCATGCCGTCGATCAGACCGACCGTCATCGCACCCGGGGACACCGAGCCGCCACCGGACGCGCTGGCCGGCCGCGCCTCCGTCGTCTTCGCCGGCGCCGACGGCGCGCCCGCCGAGCACGACACGCCGTTCTACGAGCGCAGCGCGCTGCGCGCAGGGAACGTCATCGCCGGCCCGGCGATCGTCGAGCAGCTCGACTCGACGACCGTCATCCCGCCCGGCACCACCGCCCGCGTACTCCCCGACGGCGCGATCATCATCGATCTCGAGGTGTCCACATGAGCGAGACGCGCATCGACCCGATCACCCTCGGCGTCCTGGGCGGCGCCTTCCAGGCGATCGGCCTGGAGATGGGCCACGCGCTGAAGCGCATGGCCTACAGCCCCGCCGCCCAGCAGGTCGAGGACCTCGGCGGCGGCCTCTTCACCGTCGACGGCCGTGAGATCTGCGAGTCCGACACGACGCCGATGCACATCGGCTCGATCCCGGCCTACATCCGCGGGTTCATGCGGCGGCTGGAGGGCAAGGTCGAGCCGGGCGACATCATCATCCACAACAACCCGTACCACGGGGCCTCGCACTCGCCCGACCTGTGCGTCGCGATCCCGATCTTCTGGGAGGGCGAGCTCACCGCCTGGTCGGCGTCCACGATCCACCTGTCCGACACCGGCGGCGTGTTCCCCGGCATCGCCATCGACGTGCACGACGTCTGGGCGGAGTCGAAGATCTACGACTCGCTCAAGCTCTACGAGCGCGGCGTGCGCAACGAGCAGCTCTGGCAGTTCTTCATCGACAACACCCGGACGCCGAGCTACGTCGTCGGCGACACGGAGGCGATGATCGCTGCGGGGCGCCTGGGCGAGAAGCGGTTCCTCGGGCTGCTCGAGAAGTACGGCCGCGACACGGTGATGACCGCCGTCGAGGAGTTCCTCGACTACTGCGAGCGGATGATGCGCGCCCAGATCGAGTCCGTGCCCGACGGCACGTGGGAGGCCGAGGGCTGGCTCGACGACGACGGGCGCAACCGCGGCGAGCCGCTCTACGTGCACACGAAGGTGACGGTCGAGGGCTCCGACATCACCGTCGACCTCTCGAAGTCCTGCGACAACGTCGTCACCGGCTTCAACGTGCCGTTCGGCGGCAGCGTCCTGCCCGGGATCTACACCGTGATCCGCTCGGTCTTCCTCGACGAGGCGACCTTCGACGACTTCATCCCGCAGAACGACGGGATCTTCCGGCCGATCAAGGTCATCGCGCGCGAGGGGAGCATCTTCAACCCCACGTTCCCGCGCTCGGCGCTGTCGCGCGTGTGCCCGATCCTGCGCGCGTCGGACGCCGCGATCCAGGCGCTGTCGGAGGTCGTGCCCGACCGCGTCGCCGCCGGGTCGACGGCCATCGGCGTGGGCGTCTACACCGGCTACGTCCCCGAGAAGTCGGAGTACTGGGTGCACGTGGAGATCAACGAGGGCGCCTACGGCGGCCGGTGCGGCAAGGACGGCATCGACGCCATCGACGTCCTCACGGTGAACTCGCGCAACACGCCGATCGAGGAGACCGACTGGCTGTTCCCGATGCGCACGGAGCGCTACGAGCTGCGCGACGTCGAGCCGGCGCCGGGGAAGTGGCGCGGCGGCATCGGGATCATCCGCGCCAACCGCTTCATGGGCGACGGCGCGTTCACGTCGGAGACCGACCGTGCCTACGAGGCGCCGACCGGCCTGTTCGGCGGCGGGGCGGGGAGCACGCTGCGGCTCTACCGGATCGACGGGGACGGCACCGAGGTCCCGCTCGAGTCCAAGCAGACGAACTTCGCCATGCCCGCCGGCGCCACGCTGGTCTGGGAGCAGGCCTGCGGCGGCGGCTACGGCGATCCGTTCGAGCGCGACCCGGCGGCGGTGCTGCACGACTGGCGCGAGGAGCTGGTCAGCGCGGAGTCCGCCGAGCGCGACTACGGCGTCGTCATCGACGTCGCGGCCGACGCCGTCGACGCCGACGCGACCGCGCAGCGCCGGGCCGCCCGCTGATCCACGAGGAGGAAGAGCACGTGCGCATCAAGTACATCGTCCCGTTCCCGTTCGACGAGGTCGGCCTCGCCAACCGCGCCGCCCAGCTGCCGGACGAGCTGCGCACGCCGGGCGTCGACTACGAGTTCGTCCCCGTCAAGAACTCCTGCCACAACGCCGACAGCGCCTACGAGCTGCTCATCCTCGACGCGTACATCGCCGAGGCGGGGCTCGCCAGCGAGGAGGAGGGCTACGACGCGGTCGTCATGGACACGGTCTCGGACTCCGGCCTCGCGGCCCTGCGGTCGCGGCTGACGATCCCGGTCCTCGGGCCGGGGCTCGTGCAGCAGCACGTCGCCGCGATGCTCGGCAAGCGGTTCTCGATCCTCACGATGTGGGAGCGCTGGCGGCCGCTGTACGAGAAGACGATGGCCGAGTACGGAACGGGCCAGTACTGCGCGTCGATCCGCTCGATCGGCAAGCGCCCCGACCAGGAGCAGCTGCTCGCGGGTCGCGAGGAGGTCGTGTTCGATGCGCTCGAGCGCGAGGGGCGCGCCGCGATCGAGGAGGACCACGCGGACGTGATCCTCATCGGCTCGACGACGATGCACCAGTCGGTCGAGCACCTGCGCAAGACCCTCGGCGTCCCCGTCATCAACCCCGGGCCGCTGACGATCAAGCTCGCCGAGCTGTTCGTCACGCTCGGGCTCACCCACTCCAAGGCGGCCTACATGGCGCCCGAGGTCATCCAGGACGAGAAGTTCAACTCGCTGATGGGGGTCTGAGCCGGTACTAGGCGAACGCCGGCGGCCGGCGGCGGTGCCAGTCGGTCGCCTCCTGCACCGCGTGCCCCGCGCGCAGGATCAGCGCGTCGCGCCAAGGGGCCGCCGCGAGCTGCACGCCGGTCGGCAGCCCCGTTCCGTCGAGCCCGGAGGGGATCGACGCCGCGGGCAGGTGCGCGAGGCTCCACGCGTACGTGAACCGGGTGAGCTCCGCGGTGACGGCGATCATGTCCGCGTCGGCCCGCAGCGGGGCCGTCGCGTTCGTCGTCGGCGTCAGCAGCAGGTCGACGTCGTCGAAGACCTGCAGCATGCGCACCCGCCAGTCGCGCATCCCGGCCAGCGCGCGGCCCACGTCGGGACCCGTCACCGCGTTGCCGAGCTCCAGCCGCCGCAGCACGTCGGCGCCGAAGCGGCCGGGCTCGTCGGCGAGGCGCTCGCGGTGCAGGCCGGTCGCCTCCGCGCGGATGAGCAACGTGGCGATCCCCGTGGCGTCGTCCGCGCCGTCCAGGTCGACGTCGACGACCTCCGCCCCGAGGCCGGCGAGGACGTCCGCGGCGGCCTGGGTGTTCTCGGCGATCGCCGGATCGACGTCCTCGAAGAAGAAGCGGCGCGGCAGGCCCACGCGCAGCCCCGCGACGCCGGCCCGGAGACCGTCCCGCGGATCGTCGAAGGGATGCTCGACGGCGTGCGGGTCGTCGCGGTCGTAGCCGGCCATCACCGCGAGCATCTCGGCGACGTCGGCGATCGTCCGCGCCATCGGCCCGATCGTGTCGAGCGCGGCGCTGACGGGGAACGTGCCCCTGGCCGACACCAGCCCGTACGTCGGCCGCAGCGCGCTCACGCCGTTCAGCGCCGCCGGGATGCGGACCGACCCGCCGGTGTCGGTCCCGAGCGCGCCGAGGCACAGGTCGGCGCCGAGCGCGGCGCCCGAGCCGCCGCTGGAGCCGCCCGGGACACGGTCGGTGTCCCACGGGTTGCGGCAGGCGCCGAAGTGCGGGTTGTCGGTCGTCGCGCCGTAGGCGAACTCGTGCAGCGCGACCTTGCCGAGGACGATCGCGCCGGCCGCGCGCAGGCGCCGGACGACCTCCGCGTCCTCGTCCGGGACGCGGTCGGCGAAGAACTGCGAGCCGCGGGTCGCCGGCACGCCGGCGACGTCGATGTTGTCCTTCACGGCGATCGGGAATCCGTCGAGCGGGCCCAGGGACTCGCCGCGGGCGCGGCGGGCGTCCGTCGCCGCGGCGTCCGCCCGCGCCTGGTCCGCCGTGACGGTGATGTACGCGTTCAGCTCCGCGGCGGTCGCGTCGATGCGCGCCAGGAGCAGGTCCACCAGCTCGCTCGCGGGCACCTCCCGGCGGCGCTCGGGCTCGTCCACGAGCGCGCGCAGCGAGGTGCTCACGAGCCCCCCGCGTGGCCGACGGAGCGCATGTGCGCGATGGTCGAGGTCGCGCCGAGCGCGATGTGCTCGCGCATGCACGCGAACGCCGCGTCGGGATCGCGCCGCTCGAGCGCGACGGTGACGCGCTCGTGCTGCTCGAGGGACATCGACGCGCGGCTCGTGAGCCAGATCGCGCGCCCGGGCAGGGCCTGCCAGAGGCGGGAGATGAACTCCTGGAGGTAGCGCGACGCGGAGGCGTTGTAGACCGCGCGGTGCCACAGCACGTTGAGCTCGGCAGCGCTGGAGTGGTAGGAGTCGGCGACGGCGGCGCCCAGCTCCGTGTGCAGCCGCCGCAGCTCGTGGAGCTGCTCGTCCGTCACGCGCTCGGCGGCGAGCCGCGCGGCCATCGGCTCGAGGACCAGGCGCAGCGCGTAGACCTCGGCGGCGTCCTCGGGCGAGTACTCCGCCACGGTCGTGCCGCGATGTGCGTGATGCACCACCAGGCCCTCGGACTGCAGCATCCGAAGGGCCTCGCGGATCGGGGTCGGGCTCATCTGCAGATCCTCGACCAGCCGCTGCACGCGCAGGTGCTCGCCCGGGTGGTACCGCCCGTCCTCGATCGCCTGACGGAGGGCGCGGAACGCGGCCTCGGTCTTCGTGACGGAGCGGGCATCGATGGACATCGGACGGCGGACCCTACACCCGCCCTTGACTTCCGGCGCTGGGCGTTAAATATTAAATTAGACGCGCCGACGCGACGAGGGAGAAGCTGTGGATCGGAAGGATGGGCTGCTGCGGTCGCTGCTGTTCGTGCCCGGGAGCGACACGCGGAAGCTCGGCAAGGTCGCGCGCTTCGGAGCGGACGCGATCGTCATCGATCTGGAGGACGCCGTCGCCGACGAGGAGAAGGTCGGCGCACGGTCCACGACGCGCGCGGCGATCCCGGATCTGGCGGGCAAGGCAACCCTGGTCGTCCGCGTCAACGGCATCGAGACGGGCCTGCTGGACGACGACGTCGCGGCGATCGCCGTCGAGGGCGTCGACGCCATCATGGTCCCGAAGGTCGAGTCGGCCGACACGCTCGCGCACCTCGACGCCCGCATCGCCCAGGCCGAGCAGGCGGCCGGCATCGCGCCGGGGACGATCCGCGTCCTCGTGCTCCTCGAGACCGCGCGCGGGATCGCCGACTGCGACGCGATCCTCGCGGGCGCGCCCGATCGGGTGCACACCGTCGTCTTCGGCGCCGGCGACTTCTCCGTGCAGCTCGGCATCGACCTGACGCCCGACGCCACGGAGCTCGCCTACGCGCGCTCGCGCCTCGTCGTCGCCGCGCGCGCGGCGGGCCTCGCCGCCCCGATCGACGGCCCCTGGCTGCGGCTCGAGGACGACGAGGGCCTCGAGGCCGACAGCCGGCGCTCCCGTGGTCTCGGCTTCCAGGGCCGCGTGACCGTCTACCCGCCGCAGGTCGAGACGGTGACGCGCGCCTACTCCGCGCTCTCCGACGAGGAGGCCGAGCGCCAGCGCCGGGTCGTGGAGGCGTTCGAGGAGGCCGAGTCGCGGGGCGTCGCCTCGCTGCGGGTCGACGGCCGCTTCGTCGACTACCCGATCTACCGCCTGGCGAAGGACCGCATCGAGCGCTACGACGCATGGCGCGCCCGGAGCGCGACCGCATCATGAGCGCGCTCCCGCTCGACGGCCTGCGCGTGGTCGATGCCGCGTCGCTGTTCGCCGGCCCCGTGATCGGCACGATGCTCGGCGACTACGGCGCCGACGTCGTCAAGATCGAGCAGCCCTCCGGCGACAACCTGCGCTCGCTCGGCTGGGAGAAGGACGGCGTCTCGCTCTGGTGGGCGCTCATCGGCCGCAACAAGCGATCGGTGACGCTGAAGCTGTCGGACCCGGCCGGCGCGGAGGTCGCCCGCAAGCTGCTCGCCGACGCGGACGTGTTCATCGAGAACTTCCGCACCGGCACCCTGGAGCGGTGGGGGCTCGGGTGGGAGGTCCTGCACGAGATCAACCCGAACCTCGTCATGGTCCGCACGACGGGCTTCGGGCAGACCGGTCCCTATGCCACGCGGCCGGGCTTCGGGACGCTCGCGGAGTCGATGACGGGCTACGCGCACACCAACGGCTTCCCGGACGGGCCGCCGACGCTGCCGCCCTTCGCGCTCGGCGACGGCGTCGCCGCGATGACGGGCGCGTTCGCCACGATGATGGCGCTCTGGTGGCGCGACACGCAGGGCGGCACCGGCCAGGTGATCGACCTCTCGATCTACGAGCCGCTGTTCTGGATCCTCGGGCCGCACGCCACCGTCTACCAGCAGCTCGGCATCGTGCAGGGGCGCACGGGCAACCGCGCGCCGTTCACCGCGCCGCGCAACGCCTACCTGGCGAAGGACGGCAAGTGGCTCGGCGTCTCGGCCAGCGCCCAGTCGATCGCCGAGCGCGTCATGACGCTCGTCGGCCGCCCCGAGCTGACCGAGGAGCCGTGGTTCGCCGACCACACCGGCCGCCTCGAGCACCAGGACGAGCTCGACGACGCGATCTCGGCGTGGATCGCCGAGCGCGACTCCGACGAGGTCGTCCGCGCGTTCGAGGAGGTCCACGCGGCCATCGCGCCGATCCTGTCGATCGACGAGATCGTCCTCGACCCGCAGTTCATCGCGCGGGACACGATCACCGAGGTCGACCACCCCAAGCTCGGCCCGCTGCAGATGCAGAACGTGATCCCGCGGCTCGTCGAGACGCCGGGGCGGATCCGCTGGCCCGGCCCCGAGCTCGGCTCGAGCAACGAGGCAGTCCTGCGCGACGAGCTGGGCCTCACGGAGGAGCAGATCGCCAAGCTCGTCGAGATGGGCGTCGTGGCCGACGCCGCGCCCGACGACCCGAGGAGCACACGAGAGGAGCTCGCCTGATGCCCCCCGTCTTCCGCGAGAGCGACGGACCCGGCCCGCGGCGCGACGTCGTCGGCTACGGGCGTCACGTCCCGAAGGTGACCTGGCCCGACGGGGCCCGCGTCGCCGTGAGCATCGTCCTCAACTGGGAGGAGGGCTCGGAGTACTCGAAGATCGCCGGCGACGGGCGCAACGAGGGGCTCGCCGAGATCCCCTACGTCATGGAGCCCGAGTTCCGCGACCTCGCCGCTGAGTCGGTCTACGAGTACGGCGGCCGGGCGGGCGTCTGGCGCCTGCAGCGGCTGTTCGACGAGTTCGGCATCCCCGTGACGTTCTTCGGCGCGGCGGTCGCGTTCGAGCGCAACCCCGAGGTCGCCGCGTACCTGCGCGAGGCGGGCCACGAGCCCTGCTGCCACGGCTGGCGCTGGGAGGAGGTGTGGACGCTCTCGCGCGACGAGGAGCGCGAGCACATGCTCGAGGCGATCCGGTCGATCGAGAAGAGCTGCGGGACCCGGCCGCTGGGCTGGTACTGCCGCTACGGCCCCTCGGTCAACACGCGCGAGCTGCTCGTCGAGGAGGGCGGCTTCGTCTACGACTCCGACGCCTACAACGACGACCTCCCGTACTACACCGAGGTCGGCGGGCAGCGCCATCTCATCGTGCCCTACAGCTTCACGTACAACGACGGGCGCTACGTGCTGCCGCAGGGCTTCTCGGACCCCTCGTCGTTCTTCGACCAGTGCCGGCGCGGCCTCGACTACCTCTGGGACGAGGGCGCCACGCACCCGCGGATGATGTCCATCGGGCTGCACTCGCGCTGGGCGGGGCAGGCCGGGCGGACGAGCGGCCTGCGGGACTTCATCGAGTACGCGCAGGAGAAGGGCGACGTGTGGTTCGCGCGGCGCATCGACATCGCGAACTGGTGGAACGAGCACCACGCGGAGTTCGAGGCGGCATGAAGGCGGTCCGCTTCCACGAGTACGGCGACGCGGACGTCCTGCGCCTCGAGGACGTCCCCGATCCCGAGCCGGGCCCGGGAGAGGTCGTCGTCCGCGTGCGCGCCGTCGGCCTCAACCACGTCGACGTCGACATGCGCAACGGGACGTCGCGGCTCCCGCTCGCGCTGCCGCACACGCTCGGCTTCGAGGCGGGCGGCGAGGTCGCCGCCGTCGGCGAGGGCGTGACGGATCTCGCCGAGGGCGACCGCGTCACGCCGCTCTACCAGGTCGCCTGCCGGCGGTGCGTTCCGTGCCTCGCGGGCCGCCAGCAGTTCTGCGAGCGGCTGCAGATGCTCGGAGTGCAGCGCGCCGGCGCGTACGCCGAGTACGTCCTCGCCCCCGCGGACGCGGTGGTGCCGCTCCCGGACGCGACGACCTACGAGCAGGCGGCGTCGACGCAGACCACCTTCGCCACCGCCTGGCACTGCTTGATCACTCGCGCGCGCGTGCGCGCGGGGGAGACCGTCCTCATCTCCGCCGCCGGCTCAGGGGTCGGCTCGTCGGGCATCCAGGTGGCCAAGCGCGCGGGCGCGCGGGTCATCACGACGGCCGGCAGCGACGAGAAGCTCGAGCGGGCGCTCGAGCTCGGCGCCGACGTCGGGATCAACTACACGACGGAGGACATCGCCCAGCGGGTGCGCGAGGCGACCGACGGTCGCGGCGTGGACGTGGTCCTCGAGCACGTCGGCGGCAGCGTCTTCGAGCGCAGCCTGGCCGCGGTCGCCGACGGCGGGCGCGTCGTCGTGTGCGGCGGCCACGCGGGGGAGGTCGTCGACCTCGATCTCATCGAGCTGTTCCGGCACGAGTGGTCGGTCATCGGCTGTGCTCGCGCGACCGAGGCGGAGCTGCGCCACGTGATCGAGCTGGTCGGTCGGGGTGAGCTGACGCCGGTCGTCTCCGAGGCGCTGGACCTCGCCGACGCGGCCGGTGCGCATCGGCTCATGGAGGATCGCAGACAGTTCGGCAAGCTTGTGCTGATCCCATGAAACTCAACAATCGGTCCACATCGGTTCTTACAAATGAACCAATGTCCAACATTGACACAGGCTCCAGAATCCGCGACGTTAGCCAACGTCTGGGACCACGGCGGGCCGGGGATCTCCCCGTCCCGAGGAGGAGGGCGAAGTGAGAGGAAACGTCAGGGTGCGGTACGCCCTTGCGACGCTCGGCGTCGCGTGTTCGATGGCCTTTGCGGTCACCGCATGCGGAAGTGACGACAGCAGTGACAGCGCGTCGTCGTCGGGCTCCGGGAGCACCACGGCAGCCGACAGCGGTGGAAGCGACGGCCAGGCCACCGCGAAGGCTGCGATCGAGAAGGGCAAGGAGATTCCGGCGTTCTCGCTCGATGCCGAGTCGTTCGACGCGAGCAAGGCGAGCGGGATGACGATCTTCAACATCCCGGTCTCCAGCGCGATCCCCTACGTCGCGGCGGTCGACAAGGAGATGCAGAAGGTCGCCAAGGAGCGCGGGATCAAGTGGGTGCAGTTCGAGAACCAGGGCAACCCGACGCAGTGGGCGACCGGGATGAGCCAGGCGATCTCGCAGAAGGCCGACCTGATCATCCTGGACGCCGGCATCGACCCGAAGCTGCTCATCCCGCAGCTGCGCCGGGCGAAGGCCGCGAACATCAAGGTGCTGGTCAACCACCTGTACCAGAACGGTGAGGCGCCGGATCAGCAGATCCTCGACCTCATCGACGGGTACATCACGGTGCCGTTCCACGAGTCCGGCGAGCTCTCGGTGCAGTACGCGGTGGCCGACGGCGGCTGCGACGCGGTGAAGAGCACGCTCATCATCAACGCCAAGGAAGTCCCGCCGAGCCAGGGCATCGTCGACGCGATGACGGCCAAGCTCGCCGAGCTCTGCCCGGACGCGAAGCCGAAGGTCGTCAACGTGCCGGTCGTCGACTGGGGCACGAAGATCGCGCCTGAGGTCCAGTCCGCACTGGCCGCCGATCCCAACATCAAGTGGGTCCTGCCGATCTACGACTCGATGTCGATCCCGGCGATCGCGGGCATCCGCGGCGCGGGCAAGGCGGCGAGCGTCAAGGTCGCGTCCTACAACGGGACGCCCGACGTGATGAAGCTCATCGAGAACGGCGACAACATGGCCGCCGACATGGGTGAGAACATCCAGTGGCTCGCATACGCGAACATGGACCAGGCGATGCGGATCCTGACCGACGGGCCCGATCATCAAGGACGGCAACGAGAACACGCCGCTGCGCGTCTTCGACGACAGCAACGTCAAGGAGGCGGGCGCCCCCGAGTACGTGAAGGGCTTCGGCGACTCGTACCTCACGGGCTACAAGAAGCTCTGGGGAGTCCAGTAGGCCATGACGGACCAGGCGCCTCAGGGCGACCTGTCGCGTAACGATCCGGCCGCGGACGCTCCTTCGGGGGCGTCCGCGCCGGTCGGCGACGCGCCGGTCATCGCCCTGCGCGGGCTGTCGAAGACCTTCGGCGGCGCCCGGGCGCTGGACTCCGTCGACATGACGATCCAGCGCGGCGAGATCCACGGGCTGCTCGGCGAGAACGGCTCGGGCAAGTCGACGCTGATCAAGATCCTGGCCGGCTTCCACGCGCCCGACGAGGGCGAGCTGGAGGTCAACGGCACGCCGGTGAGGCTCCCGCTGGCACCCCGGGCAGTTCGCCACGCTCGGGCCTGAGCTTCGTGCACCAGGACCTCGGGCTGCTCCGCGAGCTGACGGTGCTGGAGAACCTCCGCCTGATCGAGCTCTCGCAGTCGCATTCGTGGCGGATCAACTGGCGGGCCGAGCGCCGCAGGGCGCGGGCGCTGTTCGACGAGTTCGGCGTCGACCTGGATCCCGAGGCACTCGTCAACGACATCTCCGAGACGGACCGCGCGCTGCTGGCGATCGTCCGCGCGACGGAGGACATCCGCACGGCGACGGGCGAGGACCGGCGGGGCCTGCTCGTGCTCGACGAGCCGACGGTGTTCCTGCCCCGCGAGGGCGTCGAGCGCCTCTTCGCGATCACGCGCTCGATCGTCGAGGAGCACGCGAGCGTGCTCTTCGTCGGTCACGACCTCGACGAGGTGCGCGAGATCACCGACACCGTGACGGTGCTGCGCGACGGCCGCGTGCACGGCACGGTCAAGACCGCGGAGACGTCGGAGGCCGAGATCGTCGAGATGATCATCGGGCGGCGCCTGGCGCAGCTCGAGCTCGAGCGGCCGGACGCGAGCGCCCACTCGACGGCGATCGCCGTCGAGGGCCTGATCGGGACGAAGGCCCGCGGGCTGTCGCTGCAGGTCCGCACCGGGGAGGTCCTCGGCGTCACCGGCCTGCTCGGCTCCGGCTTCGACGAGCTCCCGTACCTCCTGTTCGGCGCGCGCCCGTGCTTCGGCGGCGAGTTGCGCACCCCGGACGCCACGTACTCGATGTCGTCGATGACGCCGCAGCGCGCGCTCGCCGCCGGCATCTCGCTCATCCCCGCCGACCGGCAGCGCGACGGGAGCATCGGCTCGTTGACCGTCGCGTCCAACGTGATGATGCAGGTGCTCGACGACTACCGGCCGATGAGCCTCAAGCTGCGCGGCCTCAGCCGCAAGGCCGGCGAGCTCTGCGACGAGTTCGACGTGCGCCCCAACGATCCGGGGCGCAACTACCAGTCGCTGAGTGGCGGCAACCAGCAGAAGGCGCTCGTGGCCAAGTGGATGCAGACGGAGCCGCAGCTGCTCCTGCTGCACGAGCCGACCCAGGGCGTCGACGTCGGTGCGCGGGAGCAGATCTTCCGCATGCTGTCCGCCGCGGCGGAGGGCGGGATGTCGATCCTGTGCGCGAGCTCGGACTACGAGCAGCTGGCCGCGATCTGCGACCGGGTGCTCGTGATCGGCAACGGCCGCATCGTGCGCGAGCTGACCGGCGCGGACGTCGTCAAGGAGCGCATCGCAGAGCAGGTCTACAACAGCGTCACGCTCGCCGAGGCGGAGTGAGGGAGGACCCAACGGGATGGAGAGTTCGGTGAGTCAGCAGCCTGCCGAGGAGCCTGCGGCGCAGACGCCTGAGCGCAAGCGGCCGCCGCGTGACAACCGCCGCATTGCCGCGGTCGCGTTCCAGAAGTACGCGCTGATCCTCGCGTGGCTGCTGGTCGTCATCGTCTTCTCGCTGCTCAAGCCCGACACCTACGCCACGTCGGGCAACTTCCAGACGATCTTCGGCTCCCAG
Source organism: uncultured Solirubrobacterales bacterium (assembly GCA_963757125.1). Classification (GTDB taxonomy): domain Bacteria; phylum Actinomycetota; class Thermoleophilia; order Solirubrobacterales; family Solirubrobacteraceae; genus CAVVSD01. The sequence continues at coordinate 1,197,702 of CAVWQP010000004.1, forward strand.
GCGGTGCTGCTGATCCTCGCGCTGGGCCTGATCGTGCCGCTGACCAGCGGCGACTTCGACCTCTCGATCGCCGCGGTGCTGTCGCTGGCGTCGATGGTGCTCGCGATCCTGCAGGTCCGCCACGGCTGGTCGTTGTTCCCCGCGATCGTCGTGGTCCTGGCCATCGGACTGTTCATCGGCCTGATCAACGGGGCGCTGGTCACGTTGCTGGAGATCGACTCGTTCATCGTGACCCTGGGCTCAGCCACCATCATCCAGGGGATCGTGCTCTGGATCAGCGGCTCGAACACGGTCAGCGGCGTCAGCGACGGCCTCATCAACTGGACGATCACGAACCGGTTCCTGGGCATCTCGATGGTGTTCTGGTACGGCGTCCTGCTGACGATCTTCCTCTGGTACGTGTTCGTCTACACGGCCCTGGGGCGGCGGCTGCTGTTCGTGGGTCGCGGGCGCAACGTGTCGCGCCTGAGCGGCATCAACGTCGGTCACGTCCGCTGGGGCGCGCTGGCCGCATCCGCCTTCGTGGCCTCGATCGCCGGCATCTTCTACGCCGGGTCGCTCGGCGGCGCGGACCCGACCTCGGGCCTGGCGTTCCTGCTGCCGGCCTTCGCCGCGGCGTTCCTCGGGGCGACCGCGATCCAGCCTGGTCGCTTCAACCCGATCGGCACGTTCGTCGCGGTGTTCTTCCTGGTGAGCGGGATCACCGGGCTGCAGCTCCTGGGCGCGGACAGCTTCGTCCAGCAGCTCTTCTACGGTGGCGCGCTGATCCTGGCGGTCGCCCTGTCGCAGATCGTGCGGCGCAAGGACATCAAGGACGAGGCCGCGGCGAGCAATGCCTGACGCGCGGCGCCCGACGCAGGAGGACACATGAGCCTGAGGCTGGGAGTCGACGTGGGGGGCACGTTCACCGACGTGCTCCTCGTGTCGGAGGAGACCGGGGACCTCACGATCGCGAAGGTGCTGTCCACCCCGGAGGACCAGTCGCTCGGGGTCATGGCGGGTGTGAAGCAGGCGTGCGAGACGCACGGCGTGGGGCTGGACGCCCTGTCGCTCATCCTGCACGGGTCGACCGTCGTGACGAACATGATCCTGGAGGAGAAGGGCGCGGTCGGGGGTCTGCTGACGACGGCCGGCCACGAGCAGATCCTCCATCTGGCGCGTGCGTGGACGCCCGGTCCGCTCTACGCGTGGATGGGCATGATCAAGCCCGATCCGCTCGTGCCCCTGTGGCTCACGCGCGGCATCCCCGAGCGGACGAGCGCGTCCGGTGAGGTCATCACGGAGATCGACGAGGACGCGACCCGCGCGGCGATCGAGGACCTGCTCGCGTCGGGGACGGAGTCGCTCACGATCGCGTTCCTCAACGCGTACGTGAACTCGGCCCACGAGCGCCGGGCGCGGGAGATCGCGCTGGAGCTGCGCCCCGGCCTGCCGGTGTCGATCTCCTCGGACCTCGTCTCCGAGTACCGCGAGTACGAGCGGACGCTCACGGCGGTGCTGAACTCCTACACGCAGCCGCAGGTCATCAAGTACGTCGACGGCCTGGAGTCGCTGCTCGGCGACGCCGGGTTCCGCGGCCGGCTGAACATCGTGCGCTCCGACGGCGGCACGATGAGCGCCCGCTCCACGAAGGAGCGTCCGGTCGACATCGCGTTCTCCGGCCCGTCCGGCGGGGCGGTGGGCGCGGCCTACCTCGCGCGCCGCATGGGCGTGCCGAACGTCCTCACCTTCGACATGGGCGGGACGTCGACCGACGTCGCGCTGTGCCGCGACGGCGAGGTCGCCATCAAGCGCGAGGCGCAGCTCGGCTACTACCAGTTCCAGGCCCGCGGGGCCGACATCCACAGCGTGGGCGCCGGCGGCGGCTCGATCGCCTACCTCAACCTCGCGGGCGCGCTCAAGGTCGGCCCGCGCAGCGCGGGCGCCGATCCCGGGCCCGCCTGCTACGGCCGCGGCGGCACGGAGCCGACGGTCACCGACGCCAACGTCGTACTCGGACGGCTGCCGGGCGGGTCGAAGCTCGGCGGGCGCCTCGCGCTCGACGTCGACGCCGCCGAGCGGGCCGTGGCGACGGTCGCCGAGGGGCTGGGCATCGACACCGTCGCAGCCGCGCAGGCGATCATCGACATCGCGAACGAGAACATGCACGCCGCCCTGCGCGTCGTGTCGGTGGAGCGCGGCTACGACCCGCGCGACTTCGGGCTCGTCGCCTTCGGTGGCGCGGGGCCGCTGCACGCCAATGCGCTCGCGCGCCTCATCGGCGCCGACCCGCTCATCATCCCGAGCACCCCCGGCGTGCTGAGCGCCTTCGGGTTCCTCGCGGCGGACGTGCAGAACGAGTTCGCGCGCACGTACCTGCGCCCGGCGGAGGAGACCCCCGGCGAGGACGTGCTCGCCGCGGTCGACGAGCTCATCGGAGAGGCAGGCGCCTGGCTGGACGCCGAGGGCGTCGACGCGGGCGACCGCGTCTTCGACGTCTTCGCCGACTGCCGCTACTACCGCCAGGACATCCAGATCCCGGTCGCGCTGGAGCGCACGGCACTGCTCAACGGGTACGCCGCGCGGCTGCGCGGCGACTTCGAGGGCGAGCATCGCCGCCGCTACGGCTTCGACCTCGAGGCCAACGTCGAGATCGCCACCCTGCGGGTCGTGGGCCGCGGCACGAGCAGCGACGTCGAGCTCAAGGCCGCCGCCGCCGGAACCGCGGAGGTCGCCGTCGACCGCCACGAGCGGGTGCACTTCGACGGCGAGTGGCACGACACGCCGATCTACGAGCGCGCGCAGCTCGCGCCGGGCCACACCCTCACGGGGCCGGCCATCGTCGAGCAGGAGGACAGCACGTCCGTCATCGAGCCCGGCTGGACCGGTACGGTCGACGACGCCGGCAACATCACGGTCAGGAGACAGGGCTGATGGCCACGACCGAGACGACAGGGCTCCCCGACTTCGTCCGGGAGCACGACATCGACCAGGTCACCCTCGACATCATCGAGAACACGCTGTCCAACGCTCGCTACGAGATGGACCGCGTGCTGGAGACGACCGCGGTCAGTCCCGTCATCCGCGAGCAGTCCGACCAGTTCCCCCTCATCGCCGACCGCCACGCGCGGATGGTGATCGGGCAGTTCGGCTCGGCGATCCCGACGATCCTCGAGCACTCGCCGTACGAGGTCTCCGATCTGCGCGACGGCGACGTCATCGCGCTGAACGACCCGTACATGTGCGACGGGTCCGTGTCCCACACGCCGGACCTCCTGCTGCTGCGGCCGATCTTCTTCGAGGGCGACCTCGTCGGCTACTCGTCGCAGTGGGGCAACCTGATCGACGTCGGCGGCACCGCCGCCGGTTCGATGCCGATCAGCGCCACGAGCATCTACCACGAGGGCGTGCGCATGCCGCCCATCAAGCTCTACGACCAGGGCAAGCTCAACGAGGAGGCCCTGCGGCTCTTCGCGCACAACACGCGGGCGCCGAAGGAGGTCGAGGCCGACGTCAAGGCGATCGCGGCCGGCACCGCGGCGGGCGCCGCGCGCGTGGTCGAGCTCTGCGAGCGCTACGGCAAGGACACCTACCTCGAGGCCTGCGACGCGATCCTGAACCGGACGCGCTCGGCGCTCATCGAGCTCATCCGGCAGTACCTGCCCGACGGCAAGCGCTTCGACTTCGAGGACTTCGCCGACGACGACGGGCTGGGGACCGGCCCGATCCGCCTGAAGATGACGATGTGGCGCGACGGCGACACGATCAACGTCGACTGGGCCGGGACCGACGCGCAGGTGCCGGGGTCGGTCAACTTCTTCCTCAACCCCGAGATGTTCAAGATGTTCGTCGGGGTCTTCCTCATCATGGCCTTCGCGCCCGACGTCGTCTTCAACGACGGCTACTCGGACCTCATCAAGGTCAACATCCCCGAGGGGTCCGTGCTCAAGCCGGAGTTCCCCGCGCCGCTGGGCAACCGCCTCACGCTCATGGCACGCCACTTCGACGTCTTCGGCGCGGTGTTCTCCAAGATGCTGGGCCTGCAGTTCGCGGTGTCCGGCAGCTACGGGACGAGCCCCAACTTCGTGTACTCGGGGAAGGACTCCAACGGCGAGAACTACCAGATCCTCGAGATCCTCTACGGCGGCATCCCGGCCCGGCCGGCGGGCGACGGCCTCGACGGCCACTCCTGGTGGCCGCTGTTCAAGGCCGTGCCGACGGAGTACCTGGAGAAGTACTACCCCCTGCGCGTCGAGAGCTACTCCGTGCGCACGGACTCCGGGGGCGCGGGGTACCACCGCGGCGGCCACGGCGTGGCGAAGATGTACACGTTCCTCGAGGACGGCCTCATCACGTTCCAGGACGACCGCGCCCAGACGCATCCGTGGGGCGTGAACGGCGGCAAGTACGGCGCAGAGCTCGTACAAGACGCTGATCCGCGTCACCGGCGAGGAGTGGAGCCTGCCCTCCAAGGTGGAGAACGTGCGGGTGCACAAGGGCGACCGGCTGATGTTCGCGACGGCGGGCGCCGGCGGCCAGGGCGATCCGCTGGACCGCGAGCCCGAGCGCGTCGCCAAGGACGTCCGCGCCGGCCTCGTCACGGTGGACGCCGCACGCGACGACTACGGGGTCGTGCTCGGCGCCGACGGCGAGGCGGACGACGCCGCCACGACCGCGGAGCGCGAGCGCCAGCGCGGGTCACGCGAGCCGAGGCCGGACTTCGACTTCGGGCCGCTGCCGGAGCTCGACGAGCTGCGTGCGCGGATCGCGGCGGAGCGCCGCGAGTTCGACGCCGCGATGGCCGAGGACACTAGCTCCTGAGCGCGCGGACGATGTCGGACCATGACTCCGGGGCCACCTCGGCCCCGGAGTGCAGTGCGATGCGGTCCACGCCGGCGGTGCGCCGGCGCAGGTCCGCAGCGAGCTCGCCCGCGTCCTCGGCGTAGGCGACGAAGATGCCGAGCGTGTCGTCGTCGACCCGCGCGCTCATGCGGTCCCAGCCCCCGGTGCGCGACAGCTCGTGGAGCTCGCCGAAGAGATCGTCGAGGCCGTGCAGCGCGAGGACGTGGCGGTAGCCCGGCGTCGAGCCGTAGAACGCGACCCGGGCGCGCACGGCCTCGAGCTCGGCCGGCGTCGTGGCGACGAGCTGCGCCACCGACACGCCGATGTCGGACGGGTCGCGCCCGGCGCGCGCGGCGCCCCGCGCGAGCGCGGGGCGCACGACCTCCGCGAGGTACCGCGGGCTCTGGAGCGGATGGACGAGCAGCCCGTCGGCGACCTCGCCGGCCACCTCGATCATGCGCTCGCGGACTGCGGCGAGCCAGACCTGTGGCGCGCCGTGGGGCTGTGGGCGCGGGCGGAAGGCGGGCGGCATGAGCGTGTGGGAGCTGAACTCGCCCTCGAAGCGCAGCGGGTCGCCCGTCTCCCACGCCGACCAGATCGCGCGCAGGGCGAGCACGTACTCGCGCATGCGGGCGGCCGGTCGCGTCCACGGGACGCCATAGCGGCGCTCGACGTGCGCGCGGACCTGCGTCCCCAGCCCGAGGGTGAAGCGCCCGGCGCTGAGGTCCTGGAGGTTCCAGGACGTGTAGGCGACCTCCATCGGCGAGCGCGGCAGCGCGAGCGCGATGCCGGTCGCCAGGCCGATGCCCTGCGTCGAGGTCGCGGCGAGGGCGAGCGGGAGGAACGGGTCGTTGTTCGTCTCGGTCACGACGATCCCGTCGAACCCCTCGCGCTCCGCGCTCGCGGCCCATGCGGCGCTGCCCGAGATCGGGACGCCGCGCATCGTCGCATCGAGGGCCGGCCGCACGCCGACACCATCCCAACGGTAATGTCCGACTTCAAGCCATTTGCGATCGCGGGACCAGGAGGAGACACGCCGATGGACTTCGGCTTCACCGACGACCAGCGCGCGCTTCGCGACGTTCTGCGGCAGTTCGTCGACCGCGAGATCGTCCCCGTCGCGCGCGAGTGGGAGCAGAGCGGGCGCTACCCGACGGAGATCGTCGAGGGCATGAAGGAGCTCGGGCTGTTCGGCATCACCGTGCCGGAGGAGTTCGGCGGCAACCCCATCGACGCGGTCTCGTTCGCGCTCGTCTTCGAGGAGATCTCGCGGGGCTGGATGGGGATCGCCGGCATCCTCGGCAGCCATTCGCTGGCCTGCGCGATGATCGCCCGCCACGGGACCGACGAGCAGCGGACGCGGTACCTGCCCGACCTGGCGACCGGCGCGCGGCGCACCGGCATCGCGCTGACCGAGCCCGACGCGGGCACCGACCTGCAGGGCATCCGCACGATCGCGCGGCGCGACGGCGACCACTACGTCGTCACCGGCACGAAGACCTGGATCACGAACGCGCGGCACGCCGATCCGCTGCCCGTGCTCGTGAAGACCGACCCCACGACGACCCCGGCCCACAAGGGGATGTCGATCCTGCTCGTCGACGCGGGCAGCGAGGGCTACGAGGTCACGAAGGACATCCCGAAGCTCGGCTACAAGGGCACGGAGTCCTGCGAGGTCGTCCTCGACGAGGTCCGCGTCCCCGTCGAGAGCCTGCTCGGCGGCGTCGAGGGGCGTGGCCTGCAGCAGGCGCTCTCCGGGCTGGAGAGCGGCCGCATCAACGTCGCCGCCCGCAGCGTGGGGATCGCGCAGCGCGCGTACGACGAGGCGCTGGCCTACGCGAAGGACCGCCGGGCGTTCGGGCAGCCGATCTCGGACTTCCAGGCCATCCAGCTCCAGCTGGCGCAGATGGCCACGCAGCTGCAGGCCGCGCGCCTGATGGTCTACTGGGCCGCGACGAAGGTCGACGGCGACGCCCGCGCCGACGCGGAGACCGGCATGGCGAAGATGTTCGCCTCCGACGTCGCGCTGCAGAACGCGATCGAGGCGCTGAAGGTCCACGGCGGCTACGGCTACTCGACCGAGTACGAGGTCGAGCGCCTCTACCGCGACTCGATCCTCATGAGCATCGGAGAGGGGACGAACGACGTGCTGCGGACGGTCATCGCCAAGTCACTCATCAAGGGGGACTCCCGTGTCGCTTGAGGACGGGCCGCTCAGCGGCCTGCGCGTCCTGGAGTTCGGACAGCTCCTCGCGGGGCCCTACGTGGGGACGCTGCTGAGCGACTTCGGCGCCGACGTCGTGAAGATCGAGGCGCCCGGCGCGGGCGACGCGATGCGCGACTGGGGGCGCCTGCGCCACAACGACCACTCCCTGTGGTGGTCGGTCCTCGCCCGCAACAAGTCGTCGGTGACGCTCAACCTGCGCGAGGAGCGCGGCCAGGAGATCGCCAGGCAGCTCGTCGCGACCGCCGACGTCGTGCTCGAGAACTTCCGGCCGGGCACGATGGAGCGCTGGGGGCTCGGCCCCGAGGACGTGCACGCGGTCAACCCGGGCGCGATCTACGCGCGCGTCACGGGCTACGGGCAGACCGGCAGCTACCGCGAGCGTGCGGGGTTCGCGGCCGGGGGCGAGGCGATCGCCGGCCTGCGCTACATCAACGGCTATCCGGACCAGGCGCCGCCGCGGACCGGCATCTCGCTCGGGGACACGCTCGCCGCGCAGTCGGCGTTCCAGGGCATCCTGCTCGCGCTCTACGCCCGCGATGCGCGCGGGGCGGCGGGCCAGGTGGTCGACGCGTCGATCGCCGACGCCTGCTTCGCGATGCTGGAGTCGACCGTCGTCGAGTACGAGAAGACGGGCGTCATCCGGGAGCCGACCGGACCGCGGCTGCCGCGGATCGCGCCGTCGAACGTCTACCAGGCGAAGGACGGCAAGTGGGTCGTCATCGCGGCGAACCACGACACGCTGTGGAAGCGGCTGGCGGTGGTCATGGGCCACCCCGACTTCGCCGACGACCCGCGGTTCGCCACGCACCACGCCCGCGGCGAGAACGAGGACCTGCTCGACGAGATCATCGGCGCGTTCGCCGCCCAGCACACGGCCGCCGAGCTCGACGAGATCGTCAACGAGGCCGGCGTCGTCTGCGCGCCGGTCTACACCGCGCAGGACATCTACGACGACCCGTGGTTCCGCGAGCGCGGGCTGCTCGTCGCGCACGAGGACGAGGTCCACGGCGAGATGTCGATGACGGGCGTCGTGCCGAAGCTCACCGGCACGCCCGGCCGGATCCGCCGCGGCGCACGCTGGACCGTCGGCGCCGACACGGAGGACGTGCTCGGCGCGATCGGCATCGAGGACGCCGAGATCGCGACGCTGCGCGAGGGCGGGATCGTCTAGGCGTCGCGCAGCTCGGCGGCGGCCTGCTCCGGCGCGACGATGTTGAGGTGCACGCCGGTGCCGAGCTCGAGGCCGGCGACGTTCGTGAGGCGCGGGACGACGTCGATCCGCCAGCAGAAGTGCTCCGCGTCGCGCGGCGCGGTCCGCACCCAGAGGTTCAGCGGCGGGTTGGCGCCGAACCGGCGCGCGAGGCGCCGCAGCCCGTCGTGCAGCAGGGCCGCGCCCAGCGGGCCGTCCTCCTCGAAGCGCGGCCGCGCGCGGCGCGGGGCGAGCATGAGCTGGTACGGCAGGCGCGAGCCGTAAGGCGCCATGAGGACGGCCTCGTCGTCGATGGCGACGATGCGGTCGCGGCCGCGGACCTCGCCCTGCACGAGGTCGGCCAGGAGGTTGCCGCCCATCGTGCGCGTCGCGTAGGCGCCGAACCGCTCCCGCTCGCGCGCGACGACCTGCGGGACGAAGCGCAGCGCGTAGAGCTGCGCGTGGGTGTGCGGGAGGGAGGCGCCCGCCTCGCGGCGCTCGTTGACGATGAGGTGCACGTGCGCGGCGCCGGCGTGCGCGCGCATCCGCTCGCGCCACGCGCCGACCGCCGCCTCGACCTGCTCGAGCGGCAGGTCGGCGAGCGACGTGACCGCGTCGGGGGCGTTGACGATCACCTCGTGGTCGCCCCGGGCGGGGAACGCGGTGTACAGCTCGGGCGCGGCGGACGGCTCGGGGTCCGGGGCGTCCGGGGCCAGCGCGGGGTACAGGTTCGGCACCGCGCGCACCCGCCAGCCGGGCGTGTCGGGGGCGCTGCCGTCGGGGCGCAGCGCCCACACCTCGGGCGGTGTCTGCCCCTCGTGGCCGGGCGCGAAGGGATCGCGCTCGGGGTCGATGGGCGCCGCGGGCTGCACCGTGAGGCCCGCGTTCGGTCGCCCGGCGCGCTCGCCGGCGACGATCGCCCGGTCGCCGGTGATCGGATCGACTCGGATCTCAGCCAAGGTCGAGCTCCATGTCCACGTGCTCGATGCCGGCCTCGGTGTAGGGCCTGCCGACCGCGATGTAGCCGGCGGCGACGTACAGGCCCGTGGCGTAGGTCTGGGCGCTGAGCAGGACGCGGTCGGCGCCGTGCTCGCGGGCCCAGTCGTCCGCGGCCTGCACGAGCATCCCGGCGATGCCCTGGCGCCGCGCCGACGCGTCGACCGCGAGGCGGCCGAGATGGACGGTGGCGCCGTGCGCGAGCAGGCGGAGGGTCGCGACGACGGTGCCGTCGCGGACGGCGACGAGGTGCGCCGCCTCGTCGTCGAGGCCGTCGACCTCGAGCTCGACGGGGACCTGCTGCTCCTCGACGAACACGGTGTGGCGGATCGCCATCGCGGCGGCGCGCTCGGCGTCGTCGCGTGCTTCGCGGACCTCGATCATGAGGCGGAGGTGTACCTCTCGATGTCCTCGGACAGCTTCGCCTCGCTCGCGTACGCGCCCTGGTGGACGTACTCCTGCTTGCCGTTCGCGTCGTAGAAGACGGTGACCGGCAGGCCGCGGGCGCCGAGGCGCCCGGCGAGGTTCGCGCGGTCGTCGAGCACCGACGGGTAGGGCATCGGGAGGTCGCCGATCATCTTCGTGGCGTTGCTCTCGGAGTCCTCGGAGTTGACGCCGAGGAACGCGACCTTCGTGCCGTGCTGGCGGAACGCGCGCTGCATGAACGGGATCTCGAAGCGGCAGGGCCCGCACCAGGAGGCCCAGAGGTTCACGACGACCGGCGTCCCCCGCAGCGACTTGAGCTCGCGGTCGAACCGGGGGAGGCCGCCGGCGATGAGCTCCCCCGACCGCCCGTGGAGGGCCGCCAGCTTCGGCGGCTGCCCCGCCAACGGCGCGGTGACCTGGGCCCGCGTGAAGGTGGTCGTCGTCTTCGGCGACGGGGTGTCGCCCCCGGCCTGGGTGAGGCCGACGACCACGACGGCGGCGACGGCCGCGAGCCCGATGACGATGAGCCACTTGCGCACCGTCCCCAGCTTGCCAGAACCGTCTCCGGGGTCCGGTACACTGTCCTTGTCTCGGGTGGGGCTACGTCTTTCTGAGGTTTCCCGCCGTTGAGACGCTGTGCCACACCGGGGTCTGTTCTCCCGGCTTTCCCGCTCGCGCATCTGCGCGGCCATCGCTGTTCCGTACGCCACCTTGGCTGAACTCACGCCAGTGGCCTTCGCGGCCACGTCCGTCCCCACCGCCGACCAGATCGAGCGCGCGGAGGAGTTCGCGCGCGAACGGTTCGTGCTGCCCGGGGAGGACGCCGTCGAGGTCCTCACAGCAGGCTCACACCGCCGTCGCGCGTTCGACGCCGCCCTGCGCGAGATCGACGCCGGCCTCTCGCACCCGTCCACGGAGTGGGCGCGCGCGTGGTCGCTGCTGCTCGGGCTCGAGCGGCTCCTGTCGGAGGAGGAGCCGCGCCTCGCCGACGGCACGCTGCTGAACCCGCACCAGGTCGACGCCCTGTCGGGCACGTTCGCCGCGCTCCTCGCCGAGTCGGCCGTGGAGGGCGCCGCGCAGGCCGCGGCCGAGCCGGTGCTGGCCGTCGAGGACGATCTCGAGGCGGTCGAGGCCGAGTTCGAGGACGACGTGGACGACGAGGACGAGGACGCCGAAGTCTTCGACTTCGGTGACGATGCGTCGCAGGGCGACGCATCATCGGACGAGCCGCAGCCCGACGAGCCGACCGACTCCGCCGAGGTGCCGCTCGACGAGGACCAGCTCGAGGAGGCGCCGGAGGACCCCAACGCCGCCAAGCGCTTCTGGTTCGAGCACGCCACCGGCGCCGGCAAGACCGTCGCGGCCATGGGCTTCGTCGACGCCACGCGCACCGGCGGCGTCCTGATCCTCACCCACCGGCGCAACCTCGTCGACCAGTTCATGGGCGAGCTGCGCGAGCGCGGATACGCGCACCGCGCGACCGGCGCGCTCCTGGCCGACGACCCGGTGCACCGCGAGCACGCCGAGGGCCCGGTCACCGTCGAGACCTACCAGTGGTTCGTCCGCAACGCCGGGCGGATCTCCTCGAAGTACACGGTCGTCATCTGCGACGAGGCCCACACGGCCCTGGGCGAGAAGACCGCCGCGGCGATCCGCAACTGGACCGGCCCGGTCTTCATCGGCATGACGGCGACCGGCGCGCTCATCGCCCGGCACGTCACCGACCTCTTCCCGACGCAGACGTCGCGCTTCGACCTCGCGCAGGCCGCGCGCCGCGGCGTCATCGCCCCGCTGCGCTGCGTCCGCATCCCGCCGGGCCCCGGCGTCCGCACGATCGCCAAGGTGCCGCTGCGCCGCGGCGAGGTCGACACCGAGTTCGACCAGGAGATGCTGGCCGAGCTGCTCGACCAGATGCCGTTCAACATGGCGATCGCCGACCTGTACAAGACGCGCTTCAACGGCGTTCCCGGCGTCGTCTACGCCGCCGGCGTGCGTCACGCCTACAACGTCGCGGAGGCGTTCCGCGACGCAGGCCTGAAGGCGCAGGCGGTCTCCGGCGAGACGCCCAAGCGCGAGCTGGCGACGATCCTCGCCCGCTACGAGCGCGGCGACATCGACGTCCTCGTGAACGCCCAGCTGCTCGCCGAGGGCTGGAACTCGCCGCGCGCCACCGTCTGCATGCACCTCGCGCCGACGGCGTCGAAGCGCATCTACCAGCAGCGCGTCGGCCGCGTCACGCGCCGCCACCTGGGCAAGGAGGCGGGCATCGTCGTCGACTTCGTCCATCCCGCGACGAAGCACGACGACCCGGTCGTCACCCTGCACTCGCTGCTCGACCGCGACGTCTACCGCGGCGGAGCGATCGTCGTCGGCCCCGTCCGCCGCGGCCGCGGCCGCCGGGTCCGCGTGGAGCGCCGGGTCCTCCCGGTGACCGATGACGAGAATCGGCGGATCGAGGTCTTCGAGCGCGAGCTCTGGCGCATCGCGGTCGAGCACCTCGACTACGGCGAGCAGGTCCAGTGGGCGGCCCTCGCGGGCGCCCGCGTCGCGCCGTCCGGCTGGCGCCGTGCTCGGGCGATGCTGCACTTCGACCGCACCGGCGAGCTCAAGCGCGCGTTCCTGCTGACCGCCGTCCGCCGCAACAAGAACTCGCAGCTGCGCATCAAGGCGCTGCAGGAGATCGCCGCGTCGCGCGACCCCGAGGCCTTCGACCAGGCGCTCGACGTCGTCGGCGGCTGGCAGCGCGAGGAGCGCCGCGAGGGCTCGAAGGTCATGCTCCAGGCGCTCGTCGAGAAGCGCATCGGCCGCCGCGACCAGGCGACGGCGTGGATCTGGCGGATCGCCTCCTACACGAGCGAGCTGCACGAGGAGTACGCCGTGCAGCGCTGGCCGGAGACGAAGCGCCTGCTCGGCCTGCTCGTCAACAGCTCAGGCGGCGCCCACGCGCGCAACGCGCGGCGGCTCGTCCACTCCACCCGCAAGCAGGACCGCAGGCTGTCGGCCGCGCTGCTCGCCGCGGCGCGGGCGCACACGCCCGAGGCCGAGGAGGTCCTGCGCGGCGCACGCACCCGGATGGCCCGCAAGCCGGGCGCGCTGTCGCGTGAGCTGCTGCGCAACTTCCCGCGCGGGGCCAAGGGCCGCCGCGGCAAGCGCCGCAAGCGCAAGGGCGGCGAGGAGGAGGGCGTCGTGCTGGAGACGGCCGTGCTGAACGGCACGGCGTTGCAGCCCGACGACATCGAGGAGACGGTCGCGGCGGAGTCAGCGCCCGCGGTCAGCGAGGCGGAGACGCTCGAGCGCATCCGCGACGCCGCCCGCGCGCTGGCCAGCGCGCGGGGCGACGAGATCCCGGCGGAGGAGCCGGCGGCGGAGAGCGCCCCCGACGAGGAGGCCGCTCCGGCCCCGAGGCGCAGGCGTCGCGTCATGATCGACGACGACGGCCAGCCCGCCGTCGCCTCCGACGCCGACGCCCTCGCGAAGCCCAAGCGCACGCGCCGCCCGCGGTCCAGGAAGCCCGCGGAGAAGGTCGCCGCCGCCGAGCAGCCCGAGACGACGACCACCGCGCCCGAGGCCGAGGAGGCGCCGAAGCCGAAGCCGGCGCGCGCGCGCCGCAGCCGGGCGAAGAAGGCCGCGGAGCCCGAGGTCGAGGCGACGCCGGTGGCCGAGGAGGCTCCCGCCGAGGAGAAGCCCAAGCGCACCCGCCGCGCCCCCGCGAAGAAGAAGCCCGCGGAGGAGACGGCTGCGGAGGCCGAGGCACCGAAGCCCAAGCGCACGCGTCGAGCACCGGCGAAGAAGGCCGTCGAGGCCGAGGCCGAGCCTGAGGCCAAGCCGAAGCGCACCCGCGCCCGTCGCGTCACGCCCGCCGACGACGCACCCGAGGCGGAGACGCCGAAGCCCGTCCGCCGCACGCGCAAGACGCAGCAGCCGCCGGAGACCGAGGCGGCCTAGGGCCGGCGGCGCCTACGCGGCGTCGCGCAGCTCGAGGGGCAGGCCGAAGGCCTTGAACCCCTCGTCGCCGAGGAAGCTGCAGATCTCGGTGACGCGCTCGCCGTCCGTCTCGATGACGACGATCGCCCACGGCTTGCGGACGCCCGGCTCATCGGAGAGCTTGTACTGCGCGAAGGCCGGCGAGCCGTTCGCCCGCAGCGGGACGAGCCGCGAGTCCTTGCACGCGAAGCCCTGGCCGAGCAGCCACTGGCCCACCTGCTCCGGACCGATCAGCCACAGGTCGTAGGGCGGCATCGAGAACTGGGCGTCCTCGCTCAGGAGGGCGACGAACGCCGACACGTCGTAGCTCTCGAAGGCGTCGACGTAGCGGGCGAGCAGGTCGCGCTCCTCCTCGCCGTCGACCTCCGTCGGGGCGGTCGATGCGTCGAGGTCGGAGGCGTCGATCGTGGCGCGCGCACGCTGCAGCGCGCTGTTCACCGACGCCACGCTCGTGCCGAGCAGCTCGGCGACCTCGCTGGCCTGCCACTTGAGGACCTCGCGGAGGATGAGGACGGCGCGCTGCTTGGGCGGCAGCAGCTGCAGCGCCGCGACGAACGCGAGCTTGATCGTCTCCTTCGCCGCCGTCATCTCCGCGGGATCGCCCTCGGTGGGCAGGACGCGGGAGTCCTGGATCGGCATGACCCAGGTCTGCTCGACGAGGGGCGGGCCGAGCATCGTCGCGGCGGTCGACGAGGGACCGAGGTCCATCGGGCGCGCGCGACGCTGGGAGCCCTTGAGCATGTCGAGGCAGACGTTGTGGGCGATGCGGTACAGCCAGGCGCGCAGCGCCTCGCGTGCATCGAGGCGATCTGCCGAGCGCCAGGCGCGGATCATCGTCTCCTGGACGGCGTCCTCGGCTTCGGAGCCCGATCCGAGCATCCGGTAGCAGTAGCCCGTGAGCTCACGGCGGTGGGACTCGAGCGCCTCCTCGACGGAAGCGGTGAGGTCGGTGGCCGACACAACCACCATGCTAGACGGAGGCGCCAAGGTGGACCTCCCCCGCGTCGAGCATCGTCGTGCCTCCCCCGTCGAGCCTGACCCGCAGCCGTCCGTCCTCGTCGATGCCGTCGGCGGTTCCGCCCCCGCCGTCCCAGGTGACGGCCCGGCCGGCGAGGGCGTCGCGGGCGCGCCAGGCGTCGAGGAGCCGCTCGGCGGGTTGCACGAGGCGGCGCTCCAACGCGGCCAGGACGGCGGCGAGCACGGCGGGGACGTCCTCCGGCGGGCGTCCCAGCGTGCCCGCCCGGTCGCGCAGCTCCGGCGGGAAGTCGTCGGGACGCAGGGCGACGTTGAGTCCGATCCCGAGGACCGCCCAGCCCTCCCGCGGCCGCGCCTCGGCGAGGATGCCGGCGACCTTGCGCCCATCGAGCAGGACGTCGTTGGGCCACTTGATCGCCGTCCCGGCGCCGACCGCGTCGGCGACCGCGACGCCCGCGGCGATCGTGAGCAGCGGCGTGACCTCGCGCAGCACGAGCGACATGAGCAGCGCGCGCCGCGGCGGCGACGTCCACGCGCGGCCCTGGCGCCCGCGTCCCGCGACCTGGTGGTCGGTCGTCACGAGCGTGCCGTGCGGCGCGCCGCCGGTCGCGAGCTCGCGTGCGCGGTCGTTCGTGGAGCCGGTCTCGCGCAGGTGCAGGTGGGGCGTGCCGAGCGTCACGCGATGCGGACCTCGTCGTCGAGCCGCAGGTCGAGCTCGTCGCGTGCCGAGCCCCCGTTGACCGCCAGGGCGAGCGCGCCGGAGGAGTCCTCGTACAGCAGCAGCTCGCCGTCCGGGACGTCACCGAACGTCCTCCCGCGCGCCACCCAGCGGCCGGCGACCTCGACGCGCTCGCCCGGCGGCAGGTCGCCGCCGGCGGCGTCGAGGAGCACGTTCCCGTAGGTGTCGAACGCCAGCGCGTGGGCGACGAGCGCCACGCCCTCGCGGTGCGGCTCCGGCAGCGCCAGAGGCACGAGCCGCTCCGGCGCCAGCGGCTCCCCGGCGTCCGCGAGCGGCTCGCCCAGGGCGAGATGCGCCGCGACCGGGGCGAACACGTCGCGGCCGTGGAAGGTCGCCGACACCGGCTCCAGCCGCCACGGCGACGACGCGAGGTCGACGGCCTCCTCGACGCCGCCGAGATGCTCCGCGGCGGGCATGAGCAGGCCGTTGTCGGGCCCGACGAGCAGGCGATCCGCGCACCGCAGCGCGACCGCGCGCCGCGGGCCGCCGACCCCGGGATCGACGACGGCGACGTGCACGCCCGGCGGGGTGAACGGCAACGCGCGGCGCAGGGCGAGCGCGCCCGAGCGGATGGCGTGCCGCGGCACGCCGTGGGTCAGATCGATGACACGCGCGTCGGGCGCGATCCGCGCGATCACGCCGTGGCAGACGCCCACGTACTCGTCGGTGAGGCCGTAGTCCGTGAGGAGGGTGACGGTCGCTGCCATCGGCGTGGGCCAGTCTAGATTCGGGTACCGGCGTGCGCATGTCCCATGAGCGCACGGATGAGGACCCTGCTCCCAGCGGTCTGCCCGACGACGCACGCGAGCCCGAGCCGCTCGGCGCGCCGAATCCCTCCAAGGAGGACGCCCCCGAGAAGGGCCCCGACGCGATGCCCGGCATCCCGACGGAGGGCGAGCCGCCGGATGCGGGATAGCTAGCCGACGAGCGCGGCGACCAGGCCGTCGGGCGTGTGCTCGGCGGCCTCGAGGTCCGGCTCCAGGCCGGCCTCGCGCAGGGCCCCGCTCGTGATCGGGCCGATCGAGGCGAGCTTCGGCCCGCCGCGCAGCGCGTCCGCGCCGCCGACCGCGCTCACGAGCGACCGCACCGCCGAGCCCGCGGTGAACGTGATCCAGTCCGCGCCCAGGACGGCTGCGCGCGTCTCGTCGTCGAGCGGCTCGGGCCGCGTCTCGTAGAGCGTCACGACGTCGACCTCGACGCCGCGCTCGCGGAGCCCGTCGGGCAGGACGTCGCGGCCCTCGCGGGCGCGCAGGATGATCGCGCGCCGCGCGTCGAGGCCGGCGACCGCCTCCAGCAGCCCCTCGCCGACCGCGCGGGTCGGGACCACGTCCGCGACGACCCCGTGCTCGCGGAGTCGCTCGGCCGTCCCCGGGCCGATCGCGGCGATCGTCGGGCCGGCGAGGGACCTCGCATCGCGCACGAGCTCGAACAGCCGGTCGACGCCGTTGACGCTCGTCAGACAGACGAGGTCGTAGCCGGTCAGGTCGGGGAGCTCCACGTCGACCGGATGGATCGCGATGGCGGGCGCCTGCGTGACGATGGCGCCGAGGTCGGTGAGCGTCGCGGCGAGCCCGCTCGCCTGCGGCCGGGCCCGGGTCACGACGATGCGGCGGCCAGCCAGCGGGCGACGCTCGCGCCACGCGAGCTCGTCGCGCAGGCCGGCGACCGGCCCGACGATCGTGATCGCCGGCGCCCCGACGCCCGCCTCCTGCACCCGGTCGGCGATGTCGGCGAGCGTGCCGGTGACGACGCGCTGGTCGGCCATCGTCCCGCGCTCCACGACGGCGACGGGCTCGTCCGCGTCGCGGCCCTCCTCGGTGAGCCGCTGCGCGATGCGCGGCAGCGCGCGCATCCCCATGTAGAAGACGAGCGTCCCCGGGAACGCCGCAAGCGCGGGCCAGTCCACGCTGGACTCCGGCTTGCGCGGGTCCTCGTGGCCGGTCACGAACGCGACGGCGCTGGCCATGCCGCGCTGCGTCACCGGCACGCCGGCGTAGGACGCGGCCGCGATGCCGGCCGTGATGCCCGGGACGACCTCGACCGGCACGCCCTCCGCGATGAGCAGCTGCGCCTCCTCGCCGCCCCGGCCGAAGACGAACGGATCCCCGCCCTTCAGCCGCACGACGGACCGCCCGGCGCGCGCGTGCTCGAGCAGCAGGGCGTTCGTCGCCTCCTGCGGGACCTGCTCGCCGCCGCCGATCTTGCCGACGTCGATGACGAGCGCGTCCTCGCGCGTCTCGCGCAGCGCCTCGAACGGGATGAGCCGGTCGTGCAGCACGACGTCGGCGCCGCGCAGCAGCTCGATCGCCCGCGCGGTCAGGAGCCCCGGATCCCCAGGGCCGGCGCCGACGAGGTAGACCGTGCCGGGCCTCATGCGACCAGGGCCTCGGCGCGGCGCAGGACGTCGCCGCCACCGGCGGCGAGCACGCGCTCGGCGGCCAGCGCCCCGAGCCCCTCGGGGTCGGCGGCGCTCCCCTCCACGCGGTCCTCCACCCACTCCGACCCGTCGGGCATCCCTGCGAACGCCGACAGCGCGAGCCGGTCGCCGTCGGGGACGGCGAAGGCGCCGACCGGCGTGTTGCACGTCGCGTCGAGGCCGTGGACGAGCGCGCGCTCGCAGCGCAGCGCGGTCCACGTCGCGGCCTCGGTCACCGCGACGGCGGCCTCGCGCGAGGTCGCGTCGCCGATCCTGGCCTCGAAGACGATGACGCCCTGGCCGGGCGCGGGCACGAGGTCCGTGAGCAGCGCGCCGATCTCCGCGGCCCGCCCGAGCCGGTCCAACCCCGCGGCGGCGAGCACGAGCGCGTCGACGTCCCCGTCCGCGAGCGACCGCAGGCGCGTGTCGACGTTCCCGCGCACCTCGACGACCTCGACGTCCGGGCGCGCCGCGAGGACCTGCGCGCGGCGGCGCAGGCTGCTCGTCCCCACGCGGGCGCCCTCGGACAGCGCGGCGAGGCTCGCGGCGCCGCAGAGCGCGTCGTGCGCGTCCGCCCGGGGCAGCGCGCCCACGAGCTCGAGGTCCTCGGGCAGCGCGCCGGGGACGTCCTTCGCGGAGTGCACCGCGAGGTCGACCTCGTCGGCCAGGAGCGCGAGCTCCAGCTCCTTGACCCACTTCTCCTTGTCCGGCGCGGCGCGGCGGCGGTCGCCGGTCGTCACGACGGGGACGACCGTGCTCTCGATCCCCCGCGCGGCGAGCGCGGCGACGGCGAGCTCGGCCTGGACGATCGCGAGCGCGCTGCCCCGTGTGCCGAGGCGCAGGGGATTCAAGGGCGTAGCTGGCGCACGTCCGCGGGGATCGCGGACTCCGGCGCGTCCACGACGGCGCCGTCGTCGAGCCCGAACAGCTCGCGGGCCAGCTGCAGGCGGCCGTGGCGCTGCTGCTCGGCCAGCGTGCGCAGGCGCAGCGTCGGCTCGTGCAGGATGCGGTTCGTCACGGCGCGGGCGATCGCCTCGACGCGGGCGAGGTCGCGCTCGGACGCCGACTCCCAGCGCCCCTCGTTCTCGGAGAGGACCTGGTCGACGATCTCGGTCGCGTGCTCGCGCAGCGCGGCGATGGTCGGCCGCACGGCGAGCGTTCCCAGCCACTCGGCGAAGCGCATGATCTCCGCCTCGACGATCTCCTCCGCGCGGCCCGACTCGGCCTCGCGGCCGGTCGCCGTGCGCTGCACGACCGCCTCGAGGTCGTCGATGTCACGCAGGATCACGCCTTCCAGCGACCCGCACGCGGGATCGATGTCGCGCGGCACGGCGATGTCGACGAGCAGCAGCGGGCGCCCCTTGCGCTCGGCCATGACGAGCTCGAGCTCCTCCATGCCGACGATCGGGTGCGGCGACGACGTCGAGGCCACGACGATGTCCGCGCGCTCCAGCAGGCCGGGCAGCTCGTCGAAGGAGGCGACGCTGCCGCCGAAGCGGTCGGCCAGCGCGCGGGCGCGGTCCGCGCGGCGGTTGGCGACGAGGAAGGTCGCGACCCCGCGCTGGTGCAGCGCCCGGGCGACGAGCTCGCTCGTGTCCCCGGCCCCGATGATGACGACGTTGCGTGACCGGAGCTCGCCCAGCGCGTCCTCGGCCAGCGCGACGGCGACCGAGGCCACGGAGGCGCGACCGGCGCCGATCGACGTCTCGGTCCGCACCCGCTTGCCGGCCTGCAGCGCGGCGGTGAAGAGGCGGTTCGTCAGCGGTCCGGTGGTGCCCGCCGCGAGCGCGTGCTCGTAGGCGCGCTTGACCTGGCCCTGCACCTCGGCCTCGCCCAGGACCATCGACTCCAGGCCGGCGGTGACGCGGAAGAGGTGGCGCGCGGCGTCGCAGTTGCGCGGCGCGTACATGACCTCGGCGAGCTCGGTCGGGCGGAGGTCGCCCTTCTGCGTGAGCAGCCCGATGACCGCCGTCTCGGCGGCGACCGGCTCGTCGACGACGACGGAGACCTCCATGCGGTTGCACGTGGAGATCACCACCGCCTCCTGCACGCTCGGGTGGCTCTGCAGCTCCTTGAGCACCTCGGGGATCCGCGCCTCTGTGAGCGACAGCCGCTCGCGGAGCTCGACGGGCGCCGTCTTGTAGGAGACGCCCATGGTGATGAGCTCACTCATGCGACGCGCTCCGGGTCGCGCTCCTGCTGCTGGTCGCGCTCCGCGAGGTCGCGGTTGAGCTCGGTGAGGTCGCGCTCCAGCCTGCTCAGGCGCCCCGACATGATCGCGACGTAGATGAGCAGCAGCGCGAGGAAGACGAGGTAGGCGGCGGCGACGTACTTGCCGGCCTCGTCGAGCGGGAGCGCCGGCATCAGAGCGTGGGGGCCGCGCTGCGCCGCGGCAGGGCGTCGTCGTCGCCGAGGAGCCGCAGGCGCAGCGCGCGCACCTGCGCACCGGCGCTCTTGGACGCCATCTCGTACTTCCAGAGCGTCACGAACAGCAGCGCCATCCCGACGAGGGCGATGACGAACGTCAGCATCATCTCGC
Organism: uncultured Solirubrobacterales bacterium; assembly: GCA_963757125.1. Taxonomy (GTDB): domain Bacteria; phylum Actinomycetota; class Thermoleophilia; order Solirubrobacterales; family Solirubrobacteraceae; genus CAVVSD01. The sequence goes on from CAVWQP010000004.1 coordinate 1,218,014, forward strand.
CGGGCATCCCGCCGGTCGTCGTCCCCAGCGTGCGCGGGTGCACGTAGGACTGCGCCATGCGGACGACCGCGAAGTTGATCGGCACGAACGCGCCCGCCACGACCGCGAACACCGAGGCGTAGCGCGCCTGGCGCTCACGGTCCTCGATCGAGAAGCGCAGCACCTGGTAGGTCGCGTAGAGCAGGAACACGATGAGGAACGACACGAGCATCGGCTCGTCCCACAGCCACCAGTGCCCCCACGACGCCTTGGCCCAGATCGAGCCGGTGATGAGCACGCCGCAGGCCAGGATCTGCGACAGGTGGATCGCGACGTAGGCCCGCAGGTCCCACTTCCCGTCGCGAGTGCGCAGGTACATGAGCCCGGCGACCCCGCCGGCCACGAACCCACACAGCGCCACGATCGCCATCGGGACATGCAGATAGAAGATCTTCTGCACGAACCCCTGGTCGGCCTCGTTCGGCGTCCAGAAGAAGACGAGCGCGTAGGCGGCGGTGAGGGTCAGGGCGGTGAGGAAGGCGAGGGTTCGCAGTCCCTTGCCGTGCATCAGTCCTCCAGCAGGTCGTCGAACACCGCGTATGCGATGGCTGCGAAGACAGCATCATAGAGCGCGAGTGTGAGCAGCCAGCGCCCGGGCAGCGCCTCCGCGCCGCCCTGGGCCAGCAATGGCGCCGTCGCCGCCACGGAGGCGATGACCACCGGGATGAGCAGCGGCAGCGCGAGCAGGGGCACGATGAGGTCGCGGGCGCGGGTCCGGATGCCGATCGCGGACACGAGCACGCCGACGGCGCAGATGCCCAGATCGCCGAGCAGCAGGACGAGGACGAGTCCCGGCAGCGCCTGCCAGAGCCCCGGCTCGAGCAGCAGGATCGCGAACGCCGGGACGGCGATGAGCTCGATGATCACGAGGTAGGTCAGGAGCGCGAGCGCCTTGGCGACGTAGAGCGACGTCCGGTCGATCGGCGCGAGCAGGAACCCGTCGAAGCCGCCCTGCTCCTCCTCGGCGACGAACAGCCGGTTCAGCCCCAGCATCGCCGCGAAGAGGAACGAGACCCACAGCACGCCGGCCGCGAGGTCGCCCTCCACCGTCGGCCGGTTGAGCGCGAAGTGGAAGACGACGAGCGTCGTGACGCCGAAGATCGCCATCGCCGGCACGGACTCACGCGTGCGCAGCTCGAGCAGCAGGTCCTTGCGGAGGATCGCGCCGACCGCGCGGAGCATCAGGCGTAGAGCGCCGTCGCGTCGGCGGTCGCGACCTCGCGCGCCGGTGCGCAGATCGCAGGGCGCCCGCCGCGCAGCCCGAGCGCGAGGTCCGCGCCGGCCAGGCCGCCGGCGGGATCGTGGCTCGTGACGACACGCGTCCGGCCCGACGCGCGCCCGATGAGCGGCTCGAGCAGCGCGGTGGCGGCCGGGTCGAGGTTGGCGAACGGCTCGTCGAGGAGCAGCAGCTCGGGGTCGTGCAGCACCGCGCGCGCCGCCGCGACGCGCTGGACCATCCCACGCGAGAGGACGGCGACCGGGTCGTCCGCGCGCGCCGTCATCCCGACGGCGTCGAGCACCTCGTCGATGCGCGTGAGCGGCACGTCGTGCAGGCGCGCGTGGAAGCGCAGGTTCTCGCGCGGCGTGAGGTCGCGATAGAGCATCGGCTCGTGCGCGAGCAGGCCGATCCGCCCGCGGACGCGCCAGCCCTCGTCCGGGAGCGGATGCCCCAGGATCCGCAGCGTCCCGGCGTGCGGGCGCAGCAGCCCGGCGAGGACGCGCAGGAGCGTCGACTTGCCCGCGCCGTTGGGCCCGAGCACCACGAGCGTGGCGCCGTGCGGCAGGGTCAGCGTGACGTCTCGGAGGGCGGTGCGCTCGCCGAAGCGGCGGCCGAGCCCCTCCAGCTCAATGGCCGGCTCGCCCACGGTCGCCGTGGATGAGCGCGACGGCGTGGCCGAGCGCGGGGCCGACGACGGGGAAGAGCTGCTCGATCGCCTTCGGGTTGCCCGGGAAGTTCAGGATGAGCGTCCGGCCCGCGGTGCCGCAGACCTCGCGGCTCGTCATGCCCATCGGCGTGTACTTGAGCGACTCGGCGCGCATCGCCTCCGCGAAGCCGGGGACCTCGCGGTCGATGACGAGCTGCGTCGCCTCCGGCGTCACGTCGTCCGGCGTCAGGCCCGTCCCGCCGGTCGTGAGGATGAGGTCGTACGCCTGGTCGACGAAGTGGTGCAGGCGATCCTCGATGAGGCCGAGGTCGTCGGGCAGGACCTCCATCGCGTCGACGTCCGCGCCGGCCTCCTCGGCCATCCGCGCCAGCAGCTCGCCGGAGGCGTCGTCGGCCTCGCGGCGCGAGACGCGGTTGGAGATCGTCAGGACGGCGGTGCGCACGGGGCCACCTAGGCCGGCGCGTGGGTGCGCTGGGCAGCGCTGATGAGGTCGCGCACGGCGTTCACGTCGCCGTCGCGCAGGAGGGTCACCGGGTCGGGCTCACCGTTGACGATCGACTCGAAGAACTCCTTGCGGTCCTGGTACGTGGGCAGCGTGCCCTTCGCCCAGCCGCGCGCGTCGTTGAGCATGATCGCCAGGTCCGCGTACTCCTCGCCGAACAGCTCGGAGATCTCGCGCTTCATCCGCTTGGCCAGCGCGGGCGAGGCGCCCGCCGTGGAGATCGCGATCGCGAGCGGCCCGGTCCGGATGATCGCGGGGAGGATGAAGTTGCACAGCGGCGGGACGTCGACGACGTTCGCGAGCATCGCCCGCTTCTCGGCGTCGTGGTAGATGCGGATGTTCTGCTCGCTGTCGTCCGTCGCCGCGATGACGAGGAACGAGCCCTCGAGGTCGCTCGGCTCGTACTCGCGCCGCTCCCACTGCAGGGAGCCCTCGTCGGCGAGGCGCTGCAGCTCGGGCTCGGCCTCGGGGGCGACGAGCACGACGTCGCCGTCGCACGCGAGCAGGCCCTCCACCTTCTCCAGGCCGATCTCCCCGCCGCCCACGACGAGGCACCGCCGGCCCCGCAACCGCAGGCAGGCGATGTAGAACGGGGTGTCGAGCATGTCCCGCACGCAGGTCTGGTCGCAGATCCCGCGTCGGAACTGGCAGACGCACTCCTTACCGGCATAGGCCTGTGCTGGCATCGTCCATAGACGATAGACGCCCGTACATGACAAGAGATGAGCACGTCCTACTTCACAGATGATTCGATGCTGCGGCGGGTGATCCGCGAGACCGTCGTGGCGTTCTCCGCACCCCGCACGCTGCTCATGCAGGCGGCGCACCCCGTGGCGTTCGCCGGCTTCTTCGCCCACACCGGCTCGCTGGACGATCCGTACGCACGCCTGCGGCGCACGGCGCAGGTCATGGACCTCGTCGCCTGGGGCCCGCGCGACGAGGCCGACGCGGCGACCGCCCGCGTCCGCGCCATCCACGCGAAGGTGCGCGGCGTGCTGGCCGAGGACGCGGGCCCGTGGCCCGCGGGGACGCCCTACGCCGCCGACGACCCCGAGCTGCTCCTCTGGATCCTCGCGACGCTCATGGACTCCGCGTCGCTCGTCTACGGCCGCTACGTCGCCCGGCTGAGCCCGTCCGAGCTCGACGCCCTGTGGGCCGACTACCGCGTCGTCGGGCGCCTGTTCGGTCTCGCCGACGACGAGATGCCGGACGACCACGCCGGGTTCCGCGACTACATGCGCGAGATGCTGCTGTCGGGCGACCTGCACGTGACCGCCGAGGCGCGCGAGCTCGCGACCCACATCGTGTTCCGCCCGCCGGTGCCGCCCGCTGCGATCCCGCTGCGCGAGCTCGTCAACCAGTCCACGATCGGCTGGCTGCCGCCGACGCTGCGCCGCCAGTACCGCTTCTTCTGGGATCCGCTGCGCGCCGCGGCGCTGCGCGGGGGCGCCGAGTCGATGAAGCGCCTCGTCGTGCCGCTGGCGCCGGAGCGGCTGCGCCTCATCCCGCAGGCCCGCCCGTCGGGGCTGTTGCCGCGCTGAGAGAGGTCTGTTACCGCGTCAGCCGACGCTCCGTCCCGACGAGCCGCACCGGCGGCTCACGACCGGAGGGACGGAGTCATGCGCAGAAGGAAGCTCCGCATCATCAGGATGGCGACGATCGCGCTGCTCGCGGGGGCCGCCGCCGCACCGACCGGCGATGGCCGGCGACGACGTCTCCGAGCGACGAGCTGCCGGTGGAGTGCGCCGCGTGGGCGCGCTCCATGAGCCTGCAGCTCGCGTACGCCGGGATCTTCGGCGAGCAGGCGGACTCGTACATCGCCCAGCGCCAGGACTATCCCTGCCACCGGCCGATCACCGCGCGCTCGCTGTTCCACGCCGGGGATCCGGCGTGAGCCGTCCCGCGCACCGTTGCCGCACCGTCGCCCGGGCGGTCGCGGCTGCCGTCGGCCGCGTCTCGTGGGAGTCCGTACCGCTGTTCTCGCTGTCTCCCGTCGGGATGCAGCGGAGGCGCACCCATCCCCGAGGCCCTGATCCGCGCCCCCGCAACCGCGACGACGCGTAACCTCGCGCGCCGTGGAGGCGCGCGACGCACCGCTGCAGTTGCCGAAGGCACGCAGCGACCCGCTGCGGACGCTCGGCGTCCGGGTGGCGGTCGCCCTGGCGCTCGTCCTCGTCGTCACGCTCGTCACCTGGATCGGCCGGGACGGGTACCGCGACCTGGACGAGACGCCGGTGGGCTTCCTCGACGCCCTCTACTACGCGACCGTCTCGATCACCACGACCGGCTACGGGGACATCACGCCGGTCACGACGGGTACGCGGCTGGCGACGACCGTCATCATCACGCCGGCCCGGATCCTCTTCCTCATCCTGCTCGTGGGCACCACCCTCGAGGTGCTGGCCGAGGGCTCGAGGCAGGCCGTCCGCCAACGCTCCTGGAGGAGACGCTTGCACGACCACACCATCGTCTGCGGCTACGGCACGAAGGGACGCAGCGCCATCGCGGTGCTGCGCGCCAAGGGCGTCGACGCCGAGCAGATCGTCGTCATCGACCCGCGGTCCGACCACGTCGCCGAGGCGAACCGCGCGGGTCACGCCGGCGTGACGGGCGACGCGACGCGGGGCGGCGTCCTCGAGGAGGCGGCCGTGGCCGACGCAGCCGCCGTCATCGTGGCGGTGGATCGCGACGACACGGCGGTGCTCATCACGCTCATCGCCCGGGAGCACAACAAGAGCGCCAAGATCTCCGCCGCGGTGCGCGAGGAGGAGAACATCCACCTCCTGCACCAGGGCGGCGCGGACTCGGCGATCCTCTCGTCCGGCGCGACGGGGCGCCTGCTCGGCTTCAGCACCATCGAGCCGCACGTGGTCGAGGTGCTCGAGGACCTGCTCTCCGTGGGCACCGGCCTCGACATCCGCGAGCGCGAGGTCACCACGGAGGATCCGCGCCGGCTCGCGGAGATCCGCTCCACGGAGCCGGTCATCGCCGTCGCGCGGGACGGGCGGCTGCTGCGCTTCGACGACCCTCAGGCCGCCGAGCTGCGCGACGGGGACCGCCTCGTCTGCCTCGTGAGCAACGAGACCTAGTCCCGGCCGCGACCCCTGCGGACCTCGTCGAGGCGGGCGCGCAGCGCCGGCTCGCGGTCGCGCGGGTCGTAGAAGCGGACGTCGCCGACCTCCTCGGGCATGACGTCCTGTGACGACAGGCCGCCCGGCTCGTCGTGCGGGTACCGGTAGCCCTGGCCGCGACCGAGCGCCGCGGCGCCGCCGTAGTGCGCGTCGCGCAGGTACGCGGGCGGCGGCTGGGCGCCGAAGCGGCGGACGTGGTCGCGCGCGGCGGCGATCGCCCTGGTCGCCGCGTTGGACTTCGGCGCGAGGGCGAGGTGGATCGTGCACTGCGACAGGGCGAAGACGCACTCCGGCATCCCGACGTGCTCGACCGCGTCGGCGGTGTTCGTCGCGACGGTGAGCGCCGTGGGGTCGGCGCCGCCGATGTCCTCCGACGCGAGGATGACCATCCGCCGCGCGAGGAACCGCGGGTCCTCGCCGCCCTCGAGCATGACGGCGAGGTAGTAGAGCGCCGCATCGGGATCGGACGCGCGCGTCGCCTTGATCCACGCGGAGATGTAGTCGTAGTGCTGGTCGCCGCCCTTGTCGTAGCGCAGCGCACGCCGCTGCAGCGACTCCTCGGCGACCTCCATCGTCACGTGGTCGGCGGAGTCCAGCGCGATCTCGAGCGCGCCGAGCGCCATCCGCGCGTCGCCGCCGGAGCGGTCGGCGAGGAACGCGATCGCCTCCTCGTCGACGGCCGCCGGGCTCTCTTCGCGGTCGAGCGCGCGGCGCAGCAGGACCTCGATGTCGGCGGTGTCCAGCGCGTGCAGCTCGTAGATCCGCATGCGCGAGATCAGGGCGGAGTTGACCTCGAAGTAGGGGTTCTCGGTCGTCGCCCCGATGAGCGTGACCAGGCCCTCCTCGACCGCGGGCAGCAGCGCGTCCTGCTGCGCCTTGTTGAAGCGGTGGATCTCGTCGAGGAAGAACGTCGTCGCGGTCCCGGACGACTGGCGGCGGTGCTCGGCGCGCTCGAGCACGGCGCGCACCTCCGCGCGGCCCGCCTCGACCGCGCTGAGCTCCTCGAAGGCCGCGCTCGCGGTCGCGGCCGCGACGCGCGCGAGCGTCGTCTTGCCGCTGCCCGGCGGCCCGTAGAGGATCATCGAGTGCGGCCGGCCCTCGGCGATCGCGCGGCGCAGCGCGGTCGGCTCCTCCGGGGTGCCGAGCAGGTGCTCCTGCCCGACCACCTCGTCGAGCGTCACGGGGCGCAGGCGCGCGGGCAGCGGACCCTCGGCGCGGGGCACGGACGTGTGTCCCCCGGGCGCCGGGTCACCTGTGGGGAAGAGCTGGTCGGACATGTGCGAGGGAGTATCGCTAGAGGTCGCTGCGCCGGAAGATCAGGTCGGCGACGGCGCCGACGACGAGCACGTAGGCGATCGCGTACGGCCACAGGAGCGCGCTGGCGTCCTGCGCGCCGCCGAACGGCCCGAGGCTCACCGCGACGCCGGTCACGCCCGAGATGTCCTCGGTCAGCGCGTGCAGCGCCGACTGGTAGAGCGCCTCGAACGGCAGCGCCCAGGACGCGATCGACGCGATGTTGTGCAACGTGTCCGAGCTCAGCGCCTCGCCGACCTGGCCCAGCAGCCCTGCCGCGAGCCCGGCGCCGAAGACCATGAAGACGGCGATGCCGTTGGCGGTCGTGGAGAGGACCGTCGACCCCAGGAGCGAGATCGCGACGACGATCACGACCGCCGCGCCGAGCGCAAGGCCGACGAGCTCGGGGTTGGTCGGCCACCAGTCCCCGGTCGCCCCGGTGAGGACGACCGCCGCCGCGAAGACGAGCTCGACGTAGACGACGCAGACGGCCGACGCGGCCGCGAAGCGCGCCACGAGCAGCGTCGTCCGGCCGATCGGCCGCACGACGATCGGCTGCAGCAGGCCGCGCTCGGCGTCGCCGCGGACGGCGCTCAGCGTCAGGAACACTGCGAGGACGGTCCCGAGGAAGAGCGTCACGAACATCGAGAGCCCGACGAGCGTCGCGCCCACGAGCGTCTGCTCCTCGAGGTCGGGCACCGCGCTCAGCGACTGCGACTCGTCGAACGCCTCGCGGACGCCGAGCCAGAAGAGCGCGAGGAACGCGACGGTGAGCACGACGACGACGGTCAGGACCCGGCGCCGCAGCGCCTCGCGCAGGGCGTAGACGGCGATCGTGCGCAGGTCCGAGCTCATTTCCGCGCCCCGTCAGAAGGTCGCTCTGCGACCTTCTGACTATCGAAGGCGAAGCCTTCGACCGCTTCGAGGTAGGCGTCCTCGAGCGTCCCGCGCACGACGCGCACGCCGTAGACGCGCTCCCCCTCGGCGACGAGGCGCGCGACGATCTCGGGCACCTCGTCGCGCCCGGCGTCGGGGAACCGGCGCGTCCCGCCCTCGAGGTCGACCTCCACGCCGCCCGCCTGCGTCGAGCGCCTCCGGCGCGCCCTCGGTGATCGCACGGCCGCGGGCGATGATGACCACCCGGTCGCAGACGAGCTCGACCTCGCTGAGCAGGTGCGAGTTCAGCAGGACCGCGATGCCGCGGCCGCGAAGGCCCTCGAGGATGCCGCGGACGAGCCGCCGGCCCGCGGGGTCCAGGGCGCTCGTGGGCTCGTCGAGCAGGACGAGCCGCGGCGAGCCGATGAGCGCCTGGGCGATCCCGAGCCGCTGCTGCATGCCCTTCGACATCGCCTCGACGGGCCGCGCGGTCGCCTCCGCGAGGCCGACCAGCTCGAGCAGGTCGGCGCGCTCGGCCGCGCCGCCGTCGGACCGCGCGAGGCGCTGGTGCAGCTCGAGCAGCTCGTCCGCGGTCGCCCAGCCGGGGAAGCGGAACAGCTCCGCGAGGTACCCGGTCGCAGCGCGCGCCTGCTCGCTGCCGGCTCGGTGTCCGCACGCCGTCGCGGTGCCCTCGGTCGGGCGCACGAGGCCGCAGGCGATCTTCGTGAGCGTCGACTTGCCCGCGCCGTTGGGCCCGAGGAGCCCGACGAGCTCGCCCTCGCCGACCTCCAGGTCCACGCCCGCCAGCGCTTCCGTGCGGCCGTAGCGCTTGCGCACGGCGCTCAGGGAGAGGGCAGGGTCGGCCACGGCCCGGAAGGTACCCTTCCGCCGATGCCCGGCCTCCAGGAGGAGGCGGTTGCGCTGCTCGGGCAGCTCATCCGCCACCGAACCGTCAATCCACCTGGCGCCGAGCGCCCGGCCCAGGAGATGCTGGCCGGCCTGCTGCGCGACGCCGGGTTCGAGATCGAGCTGCTCGGGCGCACGGAGGAGCGGCCGAACCTCGTCGCGCGCCTGCGCGGCCGCGCCGAGGGCCCGGTCCTCTGTCTGCTGTCGCACGTCGACACCGTCCTCGCCACCCCCGAGGACTGGCGGCAGGACCCGTGGTCGGGGGAGGAGATCGACGGCGAGGTCTGGGGTCGCGGCGCGATCGACATGAAGTCGCAGACGGCCGCCGAGGTCGTCGCCGCCATCTCGCTGGCCCGCGAGGGCTGGCGCCCCGCCCGCGGCGACCTGCTCGTGGTCGTCGTCGTCGACGAGGAGCGCGGTGGCGGCGAGGGCGCGATCTGGCTCACCGAGACGCACCCCGACGTCGTGCGCTGCGACTTCCTCCTCAACGAGGGCGCCGGGTCGGTCATGCCGTACGGCGGCGAGCGCCTCGTCGGCGTGAGCATCGCCGAGAAGGGCGTCTTCCGCTTCAAGCTCGTGACCGACGGCGTCGCCGGCCACGCCTCCAACCCGTCCAACGGCGTCAACGCGCTCCTGAAGGTCGCGCCGCTGCTGCAGGCGATGCGCGACCGCCGGCCCGCGTACGACGTGACCGACGCCCCGGGCGCGCTGCTGGCCGGCCTGGGCGTCGAGGTGAACGGCGATCCCGGCGCGGCGCTCGACCAGGTGCGCAGCGTCGACCCGTGGCTCGCGGGCTTCGTGGAGCCGATGCTCGGCGTCACGCTCGCCCCGACGCGTGCGCTCGCGAGCGAGAAGATCAACGTCATCCCCGCCCGCGCGGAGATCGAGGTCGACTGCCGCACGCCGCCGGGGATGGAGCGCGACACGGTGCTCGCGCGCATCGAGGAGGTGCTCCGCGGCGAGGAGTACCGCCTGGAGTTCTTCGAGGAGGTCGTCGGCAACTCGTCGCCGGCCGACACGCCGCTGTGGGCGGCGATCGAGCGCTGGATCGCGCGCAACGACCCGGGCGCGCGCGTCGTCCCCACGATGCTCCCCGCGTTCACCGACTCCCGGACGTTCCGGGCGGCGTTCCCCGACTGCGTGGCGTACGGGTTCTTCCCGCATCGCCACATGACCCTGCAGGAGACCTGGCCCATGCTGCACGCCGCCGACGAGCGGATCGACGCGCGCGACATGGGGTACGCGACCGCCTGCTACCGCGATGTGACGAAGGAGCTGCTCGGTGACGGATGAGAAGCTGCGCCTCGGCGGCATGGCGCTGCGCAACGGCCTGCTCGTGCACGGCCCGACGCACTGGGCCGCCGCCGTGCGGCGCGACGACGGGACCATCGCGGTCGGCTCCGGCCGCAAGCCGCGGCTGCGGGTGGCCGACGGCGTCGCCGGCGTGCGCGGCGTGCTGCGCCTGGCCGAGGCGGTCGTCGTGCTGCCGCTCGTGAAGAAGGGCCTCCCGGAGGCGCGCCTCCCGTGGCAGGACGCGAAGGTGATCGGGGCGATCGTCGCCGCGAGCGCGGGCGGCCAGATCGTGCGCCGCGTCGGCGCCGGGCGCGCAGGCGCGGAGGCGATGCTCGCCGCCATCTCGGTCGTGCCGAGCGTCGTCGCCCTGCGCGGCGGCCAGGTCGCCGAGTGGCACGGCGTCGAGCACAAGTCGATCGCCGCCTACGAGACCGACGGCGAGGCCGCGGACGCCGCGAAGGAGCACGACCGCTGCGGGTCGCATCTCATGGCGCCGATGCTCGCCGCGAACCTCGCGGGCACCGCGCTGCTGCGGCGCGTGACGTCGACGCCGAGCCCGGTCGCGCAGGGCGCGGTCGCGCTCGCGTCGCTGGGCGTCGCGGTCGAGGTGTTCGCCTGGTCGGAGCGCAACAAGGACACGGCGGCGGCGAAGCTGCTGCGCCGCCCCGGCCACGAGCTCCAGCGGGTCCTGGGCACCCGCGAGCCCACCGAGGACCAGCTCGAGGTCGGGCGCGCTGCGATGGAGGAGATCGTCCGGGCGGAGCGGAGCACGTCCTGAACACCGCCCAGCGCACCCGGCTGGGCTCGGAGGTCTTCCGGCTGCCGATCGAGCGGATCCGCGAGGGCTACTACTCCGACGCGTACTTCACGCTGACGCGCGACCTCCTGGAGGCCGACGACCACCACCCGCACGTCCTCATGCAGGTGTTCCAGCGCGAGGACTCCCTGCTCGGCGGGATCGACGAGGCGATCGCCGTGGTCCGCGAGTGCGCCGGGCGCCGCGTGCCGGACGGGACCTGGGAGCCGGGCTGGGACCGCCTCGAGGTCCGCGCGCTCTACGAGGGCGAGGCCATCGCGCCGCGCGAGACCGTCATGACGATCGAGGGCGACTACGCGCTGTTCGCGCACCTGGAGACCGTCTACCTCGGGTCGCTCGCGCGCCGCACGCTCATCATGCGCAACGTCCACGAGGTCGTCGAGGCGGCGCGCGGCAAGCAGATCTTCTACTTCCCCGCCCGGCACGACCACTGGCTCGTGCAGACCGGCGACGGCTGGGCCGCGCACGTCGCGGGCGCGATCGGGGTGTCGACCGACGCCCAGGCGTCCTGGTGGGGCGGGCGCGGGATGGGGACCGTCCCGCACGGGCTCATCGCGGCCTACGACGGCGACACGGTGCTCGCGGCGCGCAAGTTCGCCGACCGCTACGCGGAGCAGATGGCCGTGACCGTCCTCGTCGACTTCGACAACGACTCGATCGGGACGGCGATCGCGGTCGCCGAGGACCTCGGCGACCGGCTGTGGGGCGTCCGGCTGGACACGAGCGACACGCTCGTCGACACCGCGCTGTGGGAGGAGATGGGCGACTTCCGGCCCACCGGCGTCAACGAGCGCCTCGTGCGCAAGGTCCGCGCCGCGCTCGACGACGCCGGTCACGGGCGCGTGCGGATCGTCGTCTCAGGCGGCTTCACGGTCGACCGCATCCGGACGTTCGAGGCCGAGGGCGTCCCCGTCGACGCGTACGGCGTGGGCTCGTCGCTCATCCGCGGCGCCAACGACTTCACGGCCGACGTCGTCCAGGTGAACGGGCGGCCGGTGTCGAAGGTCGGCCGCTCGCTCAGGCCGAACGCCCGCCTGGAGGCCGTCTCCTAGTAGGAGATCGGCGTCGCGAACCTCGGGTCCTCGTGCCAGGCCCAGTAGGTGTCGCGGATGCGGGTCGTGACGGAATCGGCCCGACCCACCCGCCCGTCGCCGACCGGCCGGCCGTCCAGGCGCGCGACGGGCATGACGCCGCCGGCGGTGCTGCTGAGGAGGATCTCGTGCGCCCGTGCGAGGTCGCGGGCGGGCAGGCGCGCGACCCGCGTCCGGATGCCCAGCTCGCGTGCGATGTCGAGCACGGTGAGGCGCGTGATCCCCTCGAGCACGCCGCGGTCGGGCGTGCGCAGCTCGCCGTCGACGAGCGCGAAGACGTTGAAGCCAGGGCCCTCGGTGACGTCGCCCTCGCCGTCGGTGAGGATCGGCAGGAGCGCGTCGCGGTCGTAGGCCTCGAAGAGCCCGCGGATGAAGTCGCCCCACTGGAAGTTCTTGACCTTCGGGTCGACCGCCTCGGGCGGCATGCGCCGCGTGTCGCGCGCGACGACGACGTCGACGCCCGTCTCCTGCTGGTCGGGCCGGGCGAGCCAGACGTAGGGGATCGCGTAGGCGTAGAAGCGCGGCTCCAGGCGGCGCGGGTCGCGCTCGCCGCGCGGCGGGACGCCGCGGGTCACCACGGCTTCGACGTACGCCTCGCGCAGCCCGCTGCGGCGGACGACCTCGGTGAGGACCTCGACGGTCTCCTCGCGGTTCAGCGGCGACTGCAGCCGGATGCGCTCGCAGCCGCGCTCGAGCCGGTCGAGGTGGTCGTCGAGCCGGAAGAAGCTGCCGCCCCAGACCCCGACGACGTCGTAGGTGAGGTCCGAGCGGACGAAGCCGGTGTCGAGGATCGGGATGCGCGCCTCGGCGATCGGCACGTACTCGCCCTCGATCCATGCGAAGCCGTCGTTCATGCGAGCGACTCCACGAGCTCCGGCGTGACCTCGGCGACGCCGTCGACGACCGCGGCCGCGAGCGCCAGGGCATCGTCGCCGGGCGGGTAGTGCGGGTTGGGCGCGGCGATGACGGGCATGCCCGCCGCGTGCGCCGCGCGCAGGCCGTTGGCCGAGTCCTCGATCGCCACGCAGGACCGCGGGTCGACGTCGAGTCGCCGCGCGGTCTCCAGGTAGACGTCGGGCGCGGGCTTGCCGCGATCGACCTGCTCGGAGGAGACGGTCGCCCCGAAGAGGTCGCCGACGCCCGAGCGCTCCAGGAACACGTCGATGATCTCGCGGTTCGACGACGACGCCAGACCGAGCGGCCAGCGCGCCGCCAGCGCGCGCACCGTCTCCAGCGCCCCCGGCAGCAGCGGCAGGCCGTCCTCGTAGCTCTCGTGCATCCGCCGGACGACATCCGCGTTGATCGCGTCGAGGTCGCGCTGGACGCCCAGGTCGTCGCGCAGGTAGGCCGACCACTCGGGCGAGCTCATGCCCATCATCACCGTCGGCGCCTCCTCGAGCCAGGTGCCTCCGGCCTCACGTACCAGGGCTTCCTTGGCCTCGTTCCACCGCTGCTCGGAGTCGAGCAGCACGCCGTCGAGATCGAAGATGATGGCTGCGGGCACGCCAGGAGCATGCCGCAGGCGACGACTCGGCGGACGACCGACTCACGCTCGGGCGCTCCGCTGCCGATCTGAGATCCATATGGATTGGTTCACCAACTGGGCACTCGAGTGGCAGGGCGTCTTCGCGCTCGTCTTCATGATCATCATCGCCAGCTTCCTGTGGCGGACCATCAAGCTGATGCCGAAGACGAAGCCGGTGCAGATCAAGCCGGACGTCAAGCACGCGATCACCTGGGGTGACATCGCCGGCGTCGACGAGGCGAAGGACGAGCTGCGCGAGATCGTCGACTTCCTCCGCGATCCGACGGCGTTCCACAAGGTCGGGGCCAAGGTCCCGAAGGGCATCCTGCTCCACGGGCCGGCCGGGACGGGCAAGACGCTGCTGGCCAAGGCCGCCGCGCACGAGTCCGGTGCCCAGTTCTTCTCCCAGTCCGCGGCGTCGTTCGTCGAGATGTTCGCCGGCCTCGGCGCCGCCCGCATCCGGCGGCTGTTCAACGAGGCGCGCAAGGCCGCGCCCGCGATCATCTTCATCGACGAGCTCGACGCCGTCGGCGGCCGCCGCGGCAGCGACAACAACTCCGAGCGCGAGCAGACGCTGAACCAGCTGCTCGTCGAGATGGACGGCTTCCCGTCCAGCGATCGCGTCGTCGTCATGGCCGCGTCGAACCTGCTCGACAAGCTCGACCCCGCGCTCCTGCGTCCGGGCCGCTTCGACCGCCAGGTCTTCGTCTCGCCGCCCGACGTCGCGGGCCGCCTGGCGATCCTCGACGTCCACACCCGCAACAAGCCGGTCAACAACGTCGACCTCGGCATGCTGGCGCGCCAGACCAGCGGGCTCAGCGGCGCCGAGCTCGCGAACCTCTGCAACGAGGCGGCCATCCGCTGCGCCCGCCGCAAGGGCGTCGCGCTGTCGCAGGCCGACTTCGACGCCGCCATCGAGCGGGTCGTCGCGGGCGTCCAGTCGCGCCGCGCGCTCAACCAGCACGAGCGCCGCGTCGTCGCCTTCCACGAGGCCGGCCACGCGCTCGTCGGCGAGCTGCTGCCCGGCGTCGACCGCCCGCACCGCGTCTCGATCGTCCCGCGCGGCGGGGCGCTCGGCTTCGCGATGTCGCTGCCCGACGAGGACCGCTACCTCAAGACGCGCAAGGAGCTCGTGGACCGCATCGCGGTCCTGCTCGCCGGCCGCGCGGCGGAGCAGCTCGTCTTCGGCGAGGTGACGACCGGCGCGGCGAGCGATCTGCAGCGGGTCGCGGAGATCACGCACGCGATGGTCCACCAGTACGCGATGGGCAGCGTGACCAGCCCGCAGCGCGCGGTGCTCGACGTCGACGCGGTCTCGGACATCACGCGCCGCATCCGCGACGAGGAGCAGCGCGAGCTCGCCTACGAGGGCCACTCGCTCGCCGACGCGCTCATCACCTCGCACCGCCACAAGCTCGACGAGCTGGCGATGGCGCTCCTGGACCGCGAGGCCCTGGACCGCGCCGATCTGGACCGGATCCTCGGCGACGCGCGCAAGCTGCGCGTGGCCGCCATGAGCGGGGACTAACCTCCCGCTCCGGTGAAGCTCGACCGGATCGATCACATAGGCGTCGCCGTCGAGGATCTCGACGCGGCGATGGCGTTGTACGGGGGTCCGTTCGGGCTGCCCGACGTCCACCACGAGACGGTGCCCGAGCAGGGCGTCGAGGCAGTGCTGCTCGACGTCGGCGACGGCCACGTCGAGCTGCTCGCACCGCTGGATCCGGACACGCCGGTCGGGAGGTTCCTCGACCGTCGCGGCCCGGGCCTGCATCACGTCGCCTACGCCGTCACCGACATCGACGCGGCGCTGCAGGATGCGCGCGCGGCGGGCCTGCGGCTGCTCGACGAGCAGCCGCGCACCGGCATCCGAGGCTCGCGGGTGGCGTTCCTGCATCCCTCGAGCACCGGCGGCGTGCTGACCGAGATCGTCCAACCCCCGGAGGTGCACTGACACATGGCGCTCCAGCGCGTCACGATCGGCTTCCAGGGCAGCCAGGTGCTGACCCTGAAGATGGAGGACGCAGACCTCGACGCGCTCCTCACGGCGCTCTCGGCCGGTGACTGGCACGACCTCAGCGTCGACGACGGCACCGTCCGGGCGAACCTCTCGCAGGTCGTCTACGTGAAGACGGATCGCGACGGCAGTCGCGTGGGCTTCGGCGCCTGAGAAGCAGCCGCTTCGCGCTCTATGCCGGAGGCATGCTCGGCCCGTTCGGGGCCGGCGTGCTCTCCGTGCTCATCCCGCAGGTCCGCGACGACCTCGGGACCACGACCGCGGCGGTGACCGCGGGCATCACGGTCTACATGGTGCCGTTCGCGGCGCTCCAGCTCGTGTCGGGCACGCTCGGCGAACGCTGGGGCGTGACGCGGACGGTGCGCATCGCCTACGTCGCGTACGCCGTCGTCTCGATCCTCACGGTGATCGCGCCGGACATCGGCGTCTTCCTCGTCGGGCGCGCGCTGCAGGGGGCGGTGAACGCGTTCCTGTCGCCGCTGCTGCTCGCCGCGCTGGCGATGGGCGCCGCGCCGGGCCGCGTCGGACGGCTCGTCGGGACGTTCCTCGCCGTGCAGACGGCGGGTGCGGTGTTCTCGCCGCTGCTCGGCGGCGCCGCCGGCGCGGTCGACTGGCGGCTGGCGTTCATCGCTCCCGCGATCCTCGCGCTCGGGCTCGCCGTGCTGCCGATGCCGGCGGCGCGCGACGCCCACCTCGAGCCGCCCAGCCTGCGCACTGCCCTGACGCCGCGCGTCCTGCGGCTGAGCCTCGTCGGCGCGCTGGGCTACCTGGCGATCAGCGGGATGTCGTTCGTCGTGGCGCTGCTGGCCGCCGACGAGCTGGGGGCGGGGCCGACGCTGACCGGCGTGATCGTCGCGGGCTTCGGGGTCGCGGGCGTCGTCGCTGGACGGCTGGCCGGGCGGCTCGCCGACCGCCGCGGGCCGGCCACCGCCTCCGCCGCGGGCGCGCTCGTGTGCGCCGTCGCGCTGCCGCTCACCGGCATCGCGGACTCCGCGCTGGGCGTGAGCGCGGCGTGGACGCTGGCCGGCGTCGGCTCGGCGCTCGTCTGGTCCGGCCTCGGGAGCCTCGCGGTCGAGGCCGTCCCCGGCAACCGCGCGGGCGCCACGTCGGTGTACTCCGCGTTCCGGTTCGCCGGGCTCGCGCTGGCGCCGGTGGTGTGGCTGCCCCTGTTCCACGCGGACCCGCAGCTGCCGTTCCTCGTGGCGGGGGCGCTGAGCCTGCTCGTGTGCCCGCTCGTCCTGCGGCTCGATCCGCGGAGTACGCTGGCGCCCCAGTGACCGACGCGCCGCCCACCATCCAGGAGCTTCCCTTCGGGTTCACCTGGCTGCAGGACGAGGCGATGGCGCGGGCGTCGCACGCCCTCGTCGCCGACGGCCGCGTCTGGATCGTCGACCCCGTCGACTCGCCGGGCGTCGTCGAGCGTGCGCAGGGCCTCGGCGAGGTCGCGGCGGTCGTCCAGCTGCTCGACCGTCACAACCGCGACTGCGAGGCGATCGCGTCGCGGCTCGGCGTTCCGCATCTCAAGGTGCCGGACGCCGTCCCGGACAGCCCGTTCGAGGTCGTGCGGGTCGTGCACTGGCCGAAGTGGGCGGAGAACGCGCTCTGGTGGCCGGCGCAGCGTGCGCTGGTCGTCGCGGAGGCTGTGGGCACCGCGCCGCTGTTCACGCTCGGGAAGGGCGCCGTCGGCGTGCACGCGATGCTCCGCCCGACGCCGCCGCGCAAGCCGCTGGGCGGCTTCGCCCCCGATCACCTGCTCGTCGGGCACGGCCCGACCGTCGAGGGCGACGCCTCCCGGGACGGGCTGCGCCGCGCGCTGGATCGCGCGCGGCGGGATCTGCCCAGGTTGTTCGTGGAGCTCCCGAAGGTGGTCCGCGGGTCGTCCTAGCGGCAGACCGCGTAGACGGTGCCGGAGGCGCTGCCGCTCAGGATGCTGTCGATGATGGTCGACTTGTGGTTCTCGTAGTTGCGCGTCGCGGTGAAGCCGACGCTGCCGACGGTGCCGAAGGTCTTGAGGACCTTGTTGCCGGTGCACGAGAAGCGGATCGCCGCGCCGACGCCGGAACCGCCGCCCGAGACCTTGCGGCCGACGAGCTGGTAGCCGGACGGGATCGGCTGGCCGCGGCGCACGGCCCGCACGCCGGGTGCGTCGAACGGCGCGGTGGCGCCGGCGTTCAGGACGGTGCGCGGACCGACCGTGACCGTCACGTCGCCGGACGTCTGGGCGAGCGCCGTGCCGGTCCCGCCCGCCAGGAGGGCGGCGGCGGTGACGGCGGCGAGGAAGCGGGGCTTGGTCATCTGGGAAGGACTCCTGTTGTTCGGGACAGGGAGAGGATCGCGCGGCTCTGCAACCCGCGCACCCCACCCCAGGTGGCGTCCCTCCACACCTGGATGATCAAAGCTCGCGCCGTGCGAGGCGCAGCACGCTCTCGCCCGCGCGCTTCACGATCCCGCGCTCCTTCCACCGCTCCGGGTCGATCTCCTCGGACACCGCGAGGTCGCGCTCGAACTGCTCGGCGAGCACGTCCGCGAACGACCGGCTCTGCACGCACAGCGTGACCTCGTCGTGCAGCTGGAACGAGCGGTTGTCGAAGTTCACCGATCCCACCGACGTCCACGCGCCGTCGACGACGAGCGTCTTCGCGTGCAGCATCGTCGGGCCGTACTCCCAGATCCGCACGCCGCAGGACAGGAGCGCCTCGTAGGTCCCGCGTCCCGCCGTGCGGACGAAGCCCTTGTCGATGTGGCTGCCCGGGACGAGGACGCGGACGGCGACCCCGCGGTCGGCCGCGTCGCACAGCGCCTCGATGAACGCGGGACGCGGCACGAAGTACGCCGCCGTGAGCTCGATCCGCTCGCGCGCGGACGCGATGGCGAGGAAGTAGAGGGCCTCGATGTTCGTGTCGCCGATGCCGGCGGCGGAGCGGACGACCTGCATCGGCGCGCCGTCGTCGCGGACGGGCTCGAGCTCGGGCAGGTGCCCGCGGACCGACGAGCACGTTGCCGGTCGCCTCGAGCCAGTTCTCCGCGAACGCGCCCTGCAGGCCGAGCACGGCCGGTCCCGTGACGCGGACGTGCGTGTCGCGCCAGTGGTCGGGGTCCTGCGCGTCGCCCGTCCACTCCTCCGCGATCCCGACGCCGCCCGTCAGGCCGACCCTCCCGTCGGCGATGAGCAGCTTGCGGTGGGTGCGGTTGTTCAGCCGCCGCACCGCGTAGGGCCTGGGCGGGCGGAAGCGCGCGACGGTGACGCCCGCGTCGCGCAGGTCGTCGAGCAGGTCGCGCTCCATCTTCGCCGTGCCGACGGCGTCGAGCAGCAGGTTGACGTCGAGGCCGTCGCGCGCACGGTCGGCGAGCGCCCCTGCGACCTCGCGGGCGATGTCGCCCCGCCAGTACACGTAGGTGAGGCAGTTGATCGTCGACTCCGCCTGCCGGATGGTCTCGAGGTAGGCGGGGAAGATCGCGTCGCCGTTCACGAGGACCTCGGCGTGGCTGCCCTCGGTGGCCGCTGCCGCGGTGAGCTCCTCGCAGGCGCGCAGGAACTCCGGCGTGCCCGACCTCGAGCGCCTCGCCGTCGAGGGTGTAGCCGTCGCCCTGCTCGCGGCGATGACGCAGCGACTCGCTCGCGTACCACGCGACTCCCACCGCGGCGATCGCGGCCGGCCAGCGCCTGTTCATCGCGGCACCACCACCCGCACGCCGCCGGGGAGCGCCGTGAAGGCGGGCGGTCGCAGCTCGCAGATCTCGCCGTCGACGTTGAACTCCGTGCCGGCCGCCACGCCGATCTCCGCGTGGCGTACGCGCCGGTGCAGGACGCCGCGCTGCTCCTCGAGGGTCCCGCGGCGCATGCCCCAGGCGCGCAGGACGAGGCCGAGGCGCGAGCCGCGCTCGACGAGCACCACGTCGAGCAGCTCGTCGCCGTGGTCGGTGCGGCCGAGGCGGCTGCCGCCGCCGAACGCGCCGGTCCCGCCGACGATGACGTGCCACGCCTCGCCCGCGTACATCTCGCTGCCGTCGGCGTTGACCGTGATGCGCAGCGGGCGTGCGGTGAGCCCCGCACGCAGCCCGCCGATCGCGTAGGCGAGCGGTCCGAGGCGCGACTTCAGCGGCCGGGCACGGTGCGCGGCCGCGACGGCCAGCCCGGTGGAGGCGGCGTTCACGAACGGGCGGCCCCCGGCGATGAGCAGCTCGACGCGGCTCGTGGGGGCGACGGGGTCCGCGGCCAGGTCGCAGCGCCGCATCCCGGTCGGTGGGGAGGTCGAGCGCGCGGGCGAAGTCGTTCGCGGTGCCGGTCGGGACGACGGCCAGCGGGACGCCTGCGCGCGCGGCCGCCATCGCCGCGGGGCCGATCGAGCCGTCGCCGCCGGCGACGACGAGGCGATCCGTCGCGCCCACGGCGCGGGCCGCGTCACCGAGCTCGTCGATGTCGAACGCCTCGACCTCGGCGCCCCGCTCGCGCAGGGCGGCGGCGAGCGCGGTGAGGTCCGTGTCCCGGCCGGACCCCGGGTTCGCCACGAGCGTGAGACGCACCACCGGAAGCTTCCCCCATAACCTGCGCGCGATGCGGTCACCCGTCCCACCCGTCGCCGAGCCCGCGGCGCGCCGGTCCTGGCGCGCGCGTCTGCGTGTCCGGGCCGGTCGGGCGGCGCGTCGCGATCGTCGATCTCCACGTCTACCGCTTCCTGCGCGTGCAGTGCCAGGTGCCGGGCGCGCAGTCGTCCGTCGCGCGCTTCTCGCACCTCGGCCAGCACGCCGCGCTGTGGCTCGCGCTCGGCGCGGCCGGCGGGATCGTCGACCGCGATCGCAGGTACCACTGGTGGCGCGGGGCGGCGACCGTGGGCGGCGCGTACGCGCTGAACACCGCGATCAAGGGCGTCGTGCGCCGCCAGCGCCCCGCGTTCGACGAGCTGCCCGCGCTCGTCGCGACGCCGACGGCGCTGTCGTTCCCCAGCGCGCACGCCTCGTCCTCGTTCGCCGCGGCCCGCGCGTACTCGTCGCTCATGCCGGCCGGGCCGCTGTACACGGTCGCGGGGGCGATGGCGCTCTCGCGGGTCTACCTCGGCGTGCACTACCCGTCGGACATCGCGGCCGGCGCGGCGCTGGGGCTCGTCATGGGTGCGGCCGGGAGGTCGGCGACGTGAAGGTCGGGATCGTGGGGCTGCCCAACGCGGGCAAGTCCTCCCTCTTCAACGCGCTGACGCGCGCGGGCGCCGAAGCGGCCAACTACCCGTTCACGACGATCGAGCCGAACGTCGCCGTCGTCCCCGTGCGCGACGCGCGCCTCGACCGCGTGGCCGAGACGCTCGGCGCGTCGAACATCGTCTACGACACCGTCGACTTCCACGACATCGCCGGGCTCGTCCGGGGCGCGCACGAGGGCGAGGGGCTCGGCAACAAGTTCCTCGCGAACATCCGCGAGACCGATGCGCTCGTCCACGTCGTGCGCGTCCACGAGGACGCGAGCGTCGTGCATCCCGAGGGCGACGTCGACCCGATCCGGGACATCGAGACGATCGAGACCGAGCTCGTCTACGCCGACCTCGAGCAGGCCGAGCGCCGCCACGGTCGCGTCGTGCGCGAGGCGCGCGGCGGCGAGAAGGCCGCGATCGCCGAGGAGGCGTGGCTGCGCGCGGTCATCGACGCGCTGCAGCAGGGCAAGCCGGTCCGCTCGGTGCCCGCGCCGGCCGACGCGCCCGAGGCCGTCCGCAACCTCTCGCCGCTGACGTCCAAGCCCGTCCTCTACGTCGTGAACGTCGAGGAAGGCTCCGAGGATGTCCCGGTCGAGGTCGCCGACCGTGCCGCGGAGGAGGGCGCCCTCGTCGTCGCCGTCTCCAGCCGCCTGGAGGCCGAGCTGTCCGAGCTCGACGACGATGAGGCCGCGGTCATGCGCGAGGAGCTCGGCGCGGGGCCGTCGAGCCTGGACCGCGTCGTCTCCGGCGCGTTCGCCCTGCTCGACGAGCTGACGTTCTTCACGGCGGGCGAGGCGAAGCCCGCCCAGTCCTGGCACCTCAAGCGCGGCCTGACCGCATGGCACGCGGCGGGCGCGATCCACACGGACATCCAGAAGGGCTTCGTCCGGGCGGAGATCATCGGCTGGGAGGCGCTCGTGGAGGCCGGCGGCTACGCCGGCGCGCGGTCGAAGGGGACGCTGCGGCTCGAGGGCCGCGACTACCCGATGGCCGACGGTGACGTGATCACCGTGCGGTTCACCCCGTAGCCATCCCTTCGAGGCGTTCGGCCAGGCGGTTCAGCCCGTGACGGCGGGCGCCCTCGGCGGCGCGCGCGAAGTCCGTCGGGCGGTCCGGCGGGCGCTCGAGGTCGTCGATCGGCTGCAGCGTCGCGATCTCGCGGAACGCGCGGATGTCGTCGGCGCCGTCGAGCAGCGACCCGGTCTGGCGCGGGGTCAGCGTGCCCGGCTTCGCCGCGGCCTCGAACACGCCCTCCAGCGTCCCGTGGGCGACCAGGAGGTCGCGGGCGGTCTTCTCGCCGATGCCCTTGGCGCCGGGCAGGCCGTCGGACGGGTCGCCGCGCAGGGCGATGAAGTCGGGGACCTGCTCGGGCTCGATGCCGTAGCGGCCGCGGACCTCGGCGGGGCCGATCTCCTCCGGCCCGTCCTTCGCGGCGCCGCCGCGGGGGAACAGGACGGTCACCTTGTCGCTCACGCACTGGAACATGTCCCGGTCGCCCGTGAAGAGGAGCGTGTCGCCGCCGGCCTCGCTCTCCAGCCGCGCGAACGCGCCGAGGAGGTCGTCGGCCTCGAGCGTCGGATGCGCGTGGACGGTCCATCCGAAGTCCTCGTACAGCGCCGGCGCGTCGGCCCACTGGCTCGCGAGCCCCTCCGGCATCGGGGGCCGGTCGGCGTGGTAGCTCGGGAAGAGATCGGTGCGGTAGTGCGCGGCCTCCGCGCCGAAGCACAGACAGACCGCGCGCGGCCCATGGCGCTCGACGACCCAGAGGACGAGGTTCGCCATGCCGAGGAGGGCGTTGGCGGGGCGGCCCTCGGCGTCCTTGATCGAGTCCGGGAGCGCGAAGAACGCGCGGTACAGGAGCGACGGCGCGTCGATGGCGAGCAGCGGTGCGGGCACGGCGGGAGTCATAGCAAGTGTCGGAAGTAGCGCTCGGGCGAGTCCAGGAAATCGCGGGTCAGCCGCACGACGTCGGTGTCCTCGAAGGCGACCGGCGCGATCCCGTCCTCGTCGAGCTCGTAGATGAGGGCGCCGGGATACGCGAGGAGCATCGGCGAGTGGGTGGCCACGACGAACTGGCTGCCCTCCCCGACGAGGTCGTGCATGCGGGCAAGGAGCGCGAGGCACGAGCGCGGCGAGAGTCCGGCCTCGGGCTCGTCGAGGACGTAGAGGCCCTCAGGGCCGAAGCGGTTCGTCGCGATGGCGAGGAAGCCCTCGCCGTGGCTGACCTCGTGGAGGGAGACGCCGCCGTAGGAGTCGATGACCCTGTCGCCGAGGCCCGGCTCGGCGTCGAGCCGCTCGATCTCGCTGGCGACGTTGAACATCGACTCCGCGCGCAGGAAGAAGCCGGTGCGCGGCCGTCGCGAGCCGCGCACGAGCGTGAGCAGGTCGGCGAGCGGCGACGTCGAGTCCTCGCGGGTCGCGAAGCCGAAGTTCGTCGTCCCGCCCTCGGGGTTGAAGCCCGCCGCCACGGCGATGCCCTCCACGAGCGTCGACTTCCCGCTGCCGTTCTGCCCGACGATGAACGTGACCCCGGGATCGAGCGCCAGATCGTCGAGTGCGCGAACGGCCGGCAGCGACCATGGCCACGCCTCCGGGTCGGGGATCTCGTCGCGCCGAAGCCGCACCGATCGGATGAGGGCTTCGGAAGATGAATTAGCGTTCATGCGCCATGCTCGAGCCCTCGCCGCTCCCTGCGGACAGGTGTTGGGTTGTTCGGCGTGCCGATTGATGGTCTTCTACCGCGCGGCCGGAATGCCGCTGCGTCTCACTCACGGACAGGAAGTCCCGTATGCCACGCCGCCCACTCATCGTCGTCCTCCTGGCCCTCGCGTCGGCCCTGTCGGTCGCCGGAACCGCCCACGCGGCAGTCGGTGACCTGCCTCGCCTCACCGAGGGTGCGCCCACCGGCATCGACGCCTCGTGGTTCGACGACCACTCCGTCATCGGCGACGGTCATCTGAGCTGGAGCAGCGAGGGTGGCGACGACGTCCACGTCAACACGCAGGGCCAGGCGTCCCAGAGCGAGCCAAAGGCCGTCGGGTTCGACCCGGCGCTGACGGTGACCGGGTCCGGCGGCCTCGAGGTCTGCGGGTATCCGTCGGGCACTGTCGGCTGGATGCGCGCCTACCAGGCGGCCCCCGGCGTCCTGACCGCGGGGGGCTCGTGCCCCGCGAGTGAGCCGGCGATCGGCCAGCTCGGGTGGTTCCGCTACATCTACGGCCGCCACAGCCCGACCGACGCCTTCAACCGCTGGCACATCATGGACCTCGAGCGGTTCGCCCTCGTGCCGCTGCCCGCCGCCGCCGGCGGCCCGCCGGACGGCACGCCCACGGTGTGGGACAACCACTGGGGCACGTGCCTGGGTCTCGGGACGGCCGCCGCGCAGGTGAGCTGCCCGACCGACCGCAGCGCCGGGCGCCTCGACGTCGGGGTCGCGAGCGGCTCCGCGCAGTCGACGGGGATCTACTACACGACGACGACCCGGACGCCGGGCATCATCGACGAGCAGGTCATCCCGATCCCGGTGACGATGCAGCCGCGCAACGGCGGCCCGCTGGCGAACGGCCTCTACCAGATCGTCGACCTCACGAACCCGTACGGGCTGATGAAGGAGGCAGGCGGCGCGATCGGCAGCGTGTCCTGCACCACCGTCAACTTCTCGATCGGGACGGCCGGCGCCGACTTCGGCGTCATCCACGTGCCGGTCGCAGCCGCCAACCCGGCGACGTGCTACCTGCCGAGCTCCCTGGATCCGATGCTGACGGGCCCCGGCGGCACCGATCCGATGGCGGGCGCGGACTCGATCCTCGACTGCGTGCACACGTCGGAGAGCCACTGCTGGATGCCCGACACGCCGCCGCTCTCGGGCAACTTCACCGCGGCGCACACGATCGCGACGGGCGACCCCTCGTACATCCCGAGCACGCCGATCGCCAACGGCAGCCCGATCCCGGAGGCGATCTCCGCCACGGGGCGCCGGGCGTTCGCGGCGGCGCCGGTCCAGCCCCCGAGCACGCCGCCGGGGACGGGCCAGAAGATCACGCCCCCGTCGAAGCTGACGCCGGCCCAACTCCGGGCGGTCGCGCTGGCCAAGACCCGGACCCGCACGGCGCTGCGCAGGGTGTTCGGCACCGGCCTGTCGCACCTGAGCGTCGCGTGTCGGCTGCGGACCGGCGGCGCATCGACGTGCACGGTGAGCTGGCGGAAGTCGAGCGCCCGCTACAACGGCCACGTCTACCTGCGCAACCACCGCGTGAACGGCCACCTGCGCTGGCAGTACCGCGTCGACGTGACGAAGAAGAAGGGCAAGAAGACCACGCACGTGCGGCGCGACTACCGCACGGGCGGCAGCGTGAGCTGAGCCGCGAGCGCCCGGCGGACCAGCCGGGCGACGCGGGCCGGCTCCCGCTTGAGCTCGTTGTCGGTGAAGCGGAGCACGACGTAGCCCGCGAGCTGCAGCCCGTTCGATGCGGACCGGTCGTTCTGGAACGCCGTGAGGGTGCCGTGGGCGTCCCAGCTGTCGATCTCGACGACAAGTCGGGCCTCGGGCCAGAGGAAGTCGACGGTCCGCCGGCCAACGCGCTGCTGCGTGAGCGGCGCCGGCAGCCCGAACTGCCGGCACAGCCGGAGGAAGCGATCCTCGTGGCGTGACTGCGTCGGCGAGCGCCGTTCCAGGAGATCGGACAGCGCGTGGGACGGCCGCCGAGCGAGGCTGGCGCGCACCGCGTCCACGTCGAGGCGCCGCTGGAAGTCGGCCTCCCGGACGACGCGCTCGAGCTCGTCGGCATCGAGTGTGCGAGCCAGGTCGACGATCGTCCGTGCGAGTGACGTCACCGGGATGCCGAGGTGGACGTCGCGCTCGGCGGCGACCGTTCGGCGGAGGTGGACCACGATCCCCGGGCGTCGTCGCTGCGTGCTCGTGGTCACCTCGGGGCGTGCCGGCGCCCATCGGCGGACGCCCCAGAGCGCCCCGGCACACCGGTGGCTCAAGAGTGCGCCCGGGCCGCACGCGAAGACCGCGGCCAACCACGCGGCGTCACGCGTAGCGGGCACGTGACCGACCGCATAGACGCCACGGTGGACGGGCAGCAGGCGCCCGGCGGCGATCAACACGTCATCTCTCGATTGTCCATCCATGTCATGGACAAGGGAGAGAGGTGGCCGGATTCGCCCCCTACTTCACAGCGACCGTCGGCCCCGGGTCATCGCCCGAGACCACCCGGTACGAGCCGGCCAGCGCGACGCGCGCGGCGTACCGGCCGCCCTTGCCGACCTGCGCCGACACCACGTCGACCCACGCGTCGCCCATCCGGCGCTGCACCTTCACCCAGCCGTCGGCGGGCTTCGGTGACACGCGGCCGCGCAGCTCCGCGCGCGCCTTCAGCGACGACACGAGCGCCCGCGGCGCGATGCCGCCGCCGGTCGTCGTCTGGCCCGGGTCCGGCGTCGTCGTGGTGGGCGTCGTCGGCGTGGGCGTCGTCGGGGCCGGGGCCGGGGCCACGTTCGTCGACATCTGGTTGAAGTAGACCCACGTGTCGAACAGGCCGAGCCGCGAACGCAGCTGCGGGCCGGTGATCTTCGTGGACCCGCCCGTGCCGACGATCGTCGCGTCGACGACCCGCGGGGAGGCCCCGCGTTGCGTCACCCGGATCGACCGGAACGAGCCCTTCACGAGCGACCCGAGCTTGCGGCTCACGGTGGACGCCGACCACCGGTACGGCCCCCAGCGATGCCGCGGGGACACGTCGTCGTAGGGATCGTCGACGCTGCGCAGCCAGGGCTGGGCGGGCGAGCCGATGAAGGAGTTCTCCACGTTCTCGGTCCGCCCGCCGGACGTCGAGAAGAAGTACGTGACGACCGGGTTGCCCGCGTAGGTGACGACCTCGCCCGTCGTGGCGGCGATGGCGGCGTCGGACGTCGGCTTCTCCGCCGACATCCCCCGGTAGACCTGCGAGCGGGTGTCCGCGTACTGGTCGAAGCCGGTGACGGGCTTGCGCGTCGCGAGCGCGTACGTCCGCGCGGCCAGCGCCTGCGCCTTGAGCGCCTCCGCCGGCCACGTCGCCGGGATCTCCGCGGGCACGACGCCCCGGATGTAGCTCTCGAGGTCGAGCGCGTTGACCGCCATGAGCCCGGACGGCGCCGGGCTCACCTCGAGCACGCCGCGGTAGCCGCCGTTGCTCACGCCGTTCTGCGCGCGGCCCAGCAGCGTGAACGCCCCGCCGGCGCCCGCGAGGCGCAGCGGCGCCTGGTAGCGCCCGATGACCTTCCCGCTCGCCGAGCGCAGCGCCACGACGCCCGGCCCGCCGGACACCGCGGTGTACGTCGCCGCCGGCGTCAACGCCCGCGATCCGACGACGCTCGCGACCCCGCGCACCCTGATCGAGCCGCTGCTCTGGAGGAGCACGCGCACCTCGCTCGGCGCGCCGAGCTTGGACACCTGCGTGCCGGTGAAGTAGTGGGCGACGATGTCGCGGTACGTCGCGCCGTGCTGCGCGAAGCCGAGCGCGCCGTACTGGCTCATCCCCACGCCGTGCCCGAACCCGGCGCCGCGCACGGTCAGCCGCGAGGCGGCCTCCGCGGGCACGGCGGACAGGGCGAGCAGGACTGTTGCGAGGACGAGCGGACGGAGGCGCATGCGGAGGTCGTGACACGACCGCGGACGCCGAGTTGCGGGTTGGTAGCGTCCGGGTACAGGCGGCACGTGCACTTTCAGGGTCGACATCGGAGGCTGACAGCTTGAGCGAACGCCGCGCATCCGACGTCTTCGTGGAATGCCTGGAGGCAGAGGGCGTCCGTCACGTCTTCGGGATCCCGGGCGAGGAGACCCTCGACCTCAACGAGTCGCTGGAGAAGTCGTCCATCTCGTTCGTCCCTGTTCGCCACGAGCAGGGCGGGGCCTACATGGCCGACATGTACGGGCGGCTCACCGGCCGCGCCGGCGTCTGCCTCGGCACGCTCGGCCCGGGCGCCACGAACCTCGTCACGGCCATCGCCGACGCGTACCTCGATCGCGCGCCGCTCGTCGCCATCACCGGTCAGGGCGACATGGAGCGGATGCACAAGGAGTCCCACCAGTACCTGGACATCGTGGGCCTCATGAAGCCGATCACGAAGTGGAACGCCCGCGTGAGCGCCCCGGAGATCATCCCCGAGGTCGTCCGCAAGGCGTTCAAGGTCGCCGAGTCCGAGAAGCCGGGCGCGACGCACCTCGAGCTGCCCGAGGACGTCATGGCCGAGCAGCTCGACGCCGAGCCGCTGCCGCGCCGGCGCCTCGCGACGCCGGAGCCCGGGGCCCGCGAGCTCCTGCGCGCGGCCGACATCATCCGCAACGCGATCAACCCGATCGTCCTGGCCGGCAACGGCGTCGTCCGCACCGGCGCGGCGCCGGCGCTGCGCGAGTTCTCCCGTGCGACGGGCATCTCCGTCGCGGAGACGTTCATGGGCAAGGGCGTCCTCGACTACGCCGACCCGCGCGCGCTCGGCACCGTCGGCCTCCAGTCGCGCGACTACGCCATGGCGGGCTTCGAGGACGCCGACGTCGTGCTCGCGATCGGCTACGACCTCGTCGAGCACTCGCCCGACCACTGGAACCCCAAGCGCGACAAGCGGATCATCGTGATCGACTCCGTCGCGGCGGAGATCGACGCCTACTACACGCCCGAGGTCGAGCTCATCGGCGACCTCTACCACGTGCTCAGCCGCCTGGCCGAGGAGTGCCGCGACGTCCCCCATCCCGGCGGATCGGCGCGCCTGCGGGACGTCGTCCTCGGCAGGCTGGAGCGGGCGAAGGACGACGACGCGTTCCCCATGCAGCCGCCGCGCGCGCTCTGGGAGCTGCGCAAGGCCCTGGGCCGCAACGACATCCTCATCTCCGACGTCGGCCTGCACAAGCTGTGGATCGGGCGCATGTTCCCGGCGCACGAGCCCAACACCGTGCTCATCGCGAACGGTCTGGCCGGCATGGGCTTCGCGCTGCCGTGCGCCATCGCGGCGAAGATCGTCCACCCCGATCGTCACGTCGTGACGGTCAGCGGCGACGGCGGGTTCCTCATGAACGTGCAGGAGCTCGAGACCGCCGTGCGTCTGAAGACCCCGATCGTGAACGTGATCTGGGAGAACAGCCAGTTCGGCTCGATCGTGTGGAAGCAGGACAAGAAGTTCGGCACCCACTTCGGGACCGACTTCACCAATCCAGACTTCGTCAAGCTCGGCGAGGCCTTCGGGCTCGCCGCCTGGCGCTGCGAGTCGGTCGAGGACTTCGGGCGGCACCTGTCGCACGCGATGTCCCTGGACCGGCCGTCGCTCATCGTGCTGCCGATCGACTACTCGATCGATGTGGCCATCTCTGAGGAACTCGGCGAGGAGACAGTGGTTCGGACATGAGCACCGCAACAGTCAACGCGCAGGAGCAGTCGATCCTCGACCGCGTCCCCACCCAGCTCTACATCGGGGGCGAGTGGCGCGACGCGACGGGCGGCGGCACGCTGCCGGTCGAGGACCCCGCGACGGGCGAGACGATCGCCGAGGTCCCCGACGCGACGATCGAGGACGCCGTCTCCGCGCTGGATGCGGCGGTCGCCGCGCAGGCGGAGTTCGCCGCGACGCCGCCGCGGGAGCGCAGCGAGATCCTGCGCCGCGCGTACGAGGCGCTCGTCGCCCAGGCCGACGACCTCGCCCTCCTCATGACGATGGAGATGGGCAAGTCCGTCACGGAGTCCAAGGCGGAGATCCTCTACGCCGCGGACTTCTTCAACTGGTTCGCCGGCGAGGCGCTGCGCATCGACGGCTCCTACAAGGTCAACGACAAGGGCACCGGCCGCGTCATCGTCATGCGCCAGCCCGTCGGGCCGTGCCTGTTCATCACGCCCTGGAACTTCCCCATGGCGATGGGCACCCGCAAGATCGGCCCGGCGATCGCCGCCGGCTGCACGTCGGTCATCAAGCCGGCCAAGCAGACGCCGCTGTCGATGTTCATGCTCGCGAAGATCCTCGAGGAGGCCGGTCTCCCGGGCGGCGCCCTCAACGTGGTGACGGCGAAGTCCAGCGGCAAGACGATGGAGCCGCTCATCAAGGACCCGCGGCTGCGCAAGCTGTCGTTCACCGGCTCCACCGAGGTCGGCCGCGAGCTCATGAAGACCGGCGCCGAGCAGGTCCTGAAGATGTCGATGGAGCTCGGCGGCAACGCGCCCTTCATCGTCTTCGAGGACGCCGATCTCGACGCGGCGGTCGACGGCGCGATGCTCGCCAAGATGCGCAACGTCGGCGAGGCCTGCACGTCGGCCAACCGCTTCCACGTCGCCGAGTCGGTCGCGGACGAGTTCGCGCGCAAGCTCGCCGAGCGCATGGGCGCGATGAAGCTCGGGCGCGGCTCGGAGGACGGCGTCGAGGTCGGCCCGCTCATCGACGGGACCCAGCGCGACAAGGTCGCCGAGCTCGTCACGGACGCGGTCGGCAAGGGCGCGAAGGTGCTCACCGGCGGCGAGGCCCAGGGCGGCAGCGGCTACTTCTACAAGCCGACCGTGCTCACCGACATCTCCGACGACGCGCAGCTCCTGCAGGAGGAGATCTTCGGGCCCGTCGCGCCGGTCAAGGGCTTCACGACCGAGGAGGAGGCGATCGCCGCGGCCAACGACACCGAGTACGGCCTGGTCGCCTACGTCTACACCCGCGACCTGAACCGCGCGTTCCGCGTCGCCGAGGCGCTCGAGACCGGCATGCTCGGCCTCAACCAGGGCGTCGTCTCCAACGCCGGCGCGCCGTTCGGCGGCGTGAAGGCGTCGGGCATCGGCCGCGAGGGCGGCAACGAGGGCATCGAGGAGTACCTCGAGACCAAGTACATCGCGATGGCGCTCTGACATGGCGAACACGCAGAGCGAGCTCAAGGACCTCCAGCGTCCGCTGAAGGCCGGCTACCGCGAGGAGCCGGGGACCGCGCGGATCACGCTGACCGCGAAGGGCGGGGAGGGCGACACCGGCGTCGCGTCCTGCTCCGTCGACCTCGGCCGCGCGATCTACGCGGCCGAGGCCCACGTCGGCGTCGGGGGCGCCGGCACGGCCGCCTGCTCGGGCGACCTGCTGCTCGGCGCCCTGGCCGCGTGCGCCCAGCTCACGTGCCAGATGGTCGCGACCGCGATGGGGCTCGACGTCCGCTCGGTGAACGTCACCGTGGACGGCGACCTCGACCTCCGCGGGACGCTCGGCCTCGACCGCGAGGTCGGCGCGGGGTTCGACGCGATCCGGCTGAAGTTCGCGGTCGACGCGCCCGACGTCAGCGACGAGGACCTCGCGTCGCTGTTCGAGAAGACCGAGCGCTACTGCACCGTGCTGCAGACGATGACCACCCCGCCGCCCATCGCGTCGGAACTCGTACGTGCGTAGGGCTACAATCGACACCTGAACATGGCAGCGCCGACGGACATCGATCTCGCCGACGCCTGGTCCGAGACGCTCAGGCGCCACGCACGCATCTCGTGTGCGCTGGAGCGTGAGCTCCAGACCGCGCACGGGCTCGGCGTGAGCGAGTTCGAGGTCCTCGAGTGGCTCGCGATGCACGGCAAGGACGACTGCCGCATGCAGGAGCTGTCCGAGGGCGTGCACCTGAGCCAGAGCGCGCTGTCGCGGCTCGTCGGCCGTCTGGAGACCGACGGCCTCGTGTTCCGCAGGCTCTGCCAGGCGGATCGTCGCGGCATCTACGCCTGCATCACGGACGAGGGGCGCAGCCGCTACGAGGCGGCGCGCCCGACGCAGCGGGCCGTGCTCGCCGCTACGTGGGACGGGTGAGCTCGACGGCGCGCCGCGCCTCGCGCTCGAACTCGTTCCCCCGGTAGCCCTGCCGCAGGTAGCTCAGCCAGAAGAACGGCCGGTGCTGCAGCTGCCACACGTGGCACAGCTCGTGGGTGACGAGGTCCTCGGTCACCTCGTCGAGAGGCACGCGCACGAGGATGAACGGGCCCAGCTCGTAGCCGTGGAACCGGCGTAGCCCGGGCACCGCGAAGAACCACGGCGCGTGGACGATGCGCACGCGCCCCGTCCGCACCGGCCGCGGGTAGAAGTCGAGCGTCGCCAGGCGCGCCGCCGCGGCACGGAGGAGCTCGGCCTCGCGGTCGTCCACCGCCGCACCGTAGTCGTTTACGGTGTACGGCGGACGCCGCTCGGGAGGAGAGACCCATGTACACCGCAACGCGGGACCTGATGCTGCCCACGACCGTGACGGGCTCCTGGCCGAGGCCGTCCTGGTACACGCTCGGGCTGTCCGGCAGGCCGCTCTCCAGCGGGATGAACGACGTCGCGTTCCGCGAGCAGTTCACGGATGCGCTCGACACGGTGATCAGCGATCAGGAGCGCGCCGGGCTCGACATCCTCACGAACGGCGACTACCACCAGGACCCCGACCTGGGTGGGCGCTCGTGGGTGCTCTACCCCGTGGAACGGCTTGCGGGGATGTCGGCGCTCGACATCAGCGCCACCGACGAGTGGGCGTATCCGCCAGGGACGATCCTCAACGAGGTCATGGGCGGCTGGCGCTACCCGGTGGTCGAGGGCGAGCTCGGCGAGGGCGTGCCGCTCGAGTACGCCAAGGTCTGGCGCCTCGCCCAGCAGCGCACGGACCGGCCGGTGAAGATCGGGACGGTGTCGGCGCAGGTCGCGGTGAGCTGCACGCCGCTGCAGACCGACCACTACAAGGGCGACAAGCACCAGGCCATGTGGGACATGGCGACGGCGTTCAACAAGGAGCTGCGCGCCCTCGCCGCGGCGGGCTGCAAGGTCATCCAGATCGAGGAGCCGATGCTCCACCTCGCCGCCACGGCCGGCGACCGGGGCGAGGTCGACTTCCTCGTCGACGCGTTCAACCACGAGATCTCGGGTCTCGAGGACGTCGAGGTCTGGATCCACACCTGCTGGGGCAACCCGAACATGCAGAAGGTGACGGAGGACACGTCGTACGCGGACGCCGTCGAGCTCTACATGGAGCGCGCCCACGGCGACGTGTGGACGCTCGAGTTCAAGGACAACGACCCGCTCGCCACCGCGAAGCTCTTCGACCGCTACGACGGCAAGCTGCCCAAGAAGGTCGCCCTCGGCATGGTCAGCCACCGCACGCTGCAGGTCGAGTCGCCCGACGAGGTCGCCGCGGACGTCCGCCTGGCGCTGGAGCACATGGACCCCGAGCATCTCGTGCTGTCGTCGAACTGCGGCTTCGGCCGCCAGGGGTTCAACCGGCTCGTCGCCTTCTACAAGTCGACGTCGCTCGCGCAGGGCGCGAACATCGTCCGCCGGGAGCTGGGCCTGCCCGAGACGCACGTGCGCGCCGCCGACCCCGAGCTGCAGACCGACGTGCCCGCTCGCGTCAGCGCGCCGCTCGCGTGAGCGTGTCGAGCACCTCGGGCAGGAGCGGGTCGCCGCCGCCGGCCTCCGCGATGCGCGCGCCGATCGCGCGCACCGCGTCGCCGCCGATGCGCGCGGCCATCGGGCGGCCGACGTGGACGATCGCGACGCGCATGGCATCGTCGACGTCGCCCTCGACGCACGCCTCGTAGAGCTCGGCGTGATCGGCGAGCGTCGGGCCCTCGATGCGGTCCTGCGCGATCGCGAGCAGGAGGACGCGCATGCTCTGCGCGGCCAGCCGGCGGGTGAGCCGCAGGAGCTCGCGGTTGCCGCAGCCGGCCGCGAGCGCCTCGTGGAAGGCGGTGTGCGCCGGCTCGACGTGGGCGGGCGCGCGGCGGTCCTCGCCCCACGCGCGGCCGAGCGCCAGCCAGGCCGCCTCGACGTCGGCCCGCCAGGCCCAGTCGCGCCGGTGCAGCGACAGGCGCAGCGCGCGCGGCTCGAGGAGGAGCCGCAGCTCGTAGATGCTCGCGATCTCCTCCGGGGAGAGCCCGGCGACCGTCGCGCCGCGCTGGGGCGTGAGGTCGACGAGGCCGGTGTGCGCGAGCGACCGGACCGCCTCGCGCAGCGGCGTCGGGCTGAGGTGCCACGCCGCCGCGAGCTGCTCGATGCGGATGCGCTCGCCGGGCTCCAGCTCACCGGTCAGGATCGCGGTGCGAAGCCGATGCTCCGCCCAGTCCGCTCGCGTCGTCGCAGCCACGATCTATAGGTTCGCACAGAATCTATAGAGTGCCCACCATGCTCGCCCTCGGGGTAGAGATCAACTCGTGACCACGCATCCCCAGCTCGGCGACCGCGCCGACCTCGCCACCCGGCTCCGGTGAGGCGGGGCACGCCCTCGTGCGGCGGCTGCGGGGGATCGTCGGCGACGAGCACGTCGTCGACCACCCGCACCAGCTCAGGACCTACGAGTCCGACGGGCTGCTGCAGTACCACGTGCGCCCGCAGGCGGTCGTCCTGCCGGCCTCCACCCAGGAGGTCGCCGACGTCGTCCGCGCGTGCCACGAGCACGAGGTGCCGTGGGTCGCACGCGGCAGCGGGTCCGGGCTCTCCGGCGGCGCACTGCCGGTGGAGGACGGGATCCTCGTCTCGCTCACGCGGATGAACCGCATCCTCGACGTGGACCTCGAGAACCAGCGCGTCGTCTGCCAGCCGGGCGTCACGAACATCGCGATCTCCGACGCGGTCGGGCCGGCGTTCTTCTACCCGCCGGATCCGTCGAGCCAGATCGTCTGCTCGATCGGCGGCAACGTCGCCGAGAACTCCGGCGGCGCGCACTGCTTCAAGTACGGGTTCACGACGAACTACGTGTGCGGGCTCGAGATCGTCCTGCACGACGGGACGATCGTGCGGCTCGGCGGCAAGGAGCTCGCCCAGCCCGGCTACGACGTCATCGGCGCGTTCGTCGGCTCGGAGGGCACGCTCGGCGTCACGACCGAGATCACCGTGCGGATCATCCCGTCGCCCGAGGCCGTCCGCACGCTCGTCGCGTTCTTCCCGACGCCCCGCGCCGCGGGCGAGGTCGTCTCCGAGGTCGTCACCGGCGGCGTCGTCCCGGCGGCCATCGAGATGATGGACAACCTCACGATCCGGGCAAGCGAGGCGATGGCGGGAGCGGGCTGGCCGACCGACGTCGGTGCGGCC
The DNA here is from genome assembly GCA_963757125.1 of uncultured Solirubrobacterales bacterium. Classification (GTDB taxonomy): domain Bacteria; phylum Actinomycetota; class Thermoleophilia; order Solirubrobacterales; family Solirubrobacteraceae; genus CAVVSD01. The sequence goes on from CAVWQP010000004.1 coordinate 1,252,598, forward strand.
CTCGTCATCGAGCTCGACGGCGCGGAGAGCGAGTGCGACACGCAGTTCGAGCAGGTGCAGGCGATCTGCGCCTCGCACGACGCCCTGAAGGTGCTGGTCGCCGGGTCGGCCGACGAGCGCGCGCTCATCTGGCGGATGCGCAAGGCCGCGTTCCCCGCGATGGGCCGGCTGCACCCGAGCTACTACGTCCAGGACGGCGTCATCCCCCGCACGAAGCTGCCCGAGGTCCTCGACCGCATCGAGGAGCTCGCCGAGCAGTACGGGCTCCCGGTCGGCAACGTCTTCCACGCCGGCGACGGGAACCTGCACCCGCTCGTCTGCTACGACGCCAAGAAGGAGGGCGACGCGGAGCGGGCGGAGGAGCTCGCGGGCGAGATCATCGTCGCGTGCGTCGAGGCGGGCGGCTCGATCACGGGCGAGCACGGCGTCGGCGTCGACAAGAAGCGCTACATGCCGAAGATGTTCTCCGAGGCCGACCTCGAGGCGTTCCAGAAGCTGCGCTGCGCGTTCGACCCGACCGGCCGGACGAACCCGGGCAAGGTCATGCCGACGCCGCGGCTGTGCGGCGAGGTGCCGGGGCCGTACAAGGAGCATCCGCTCGAGCGCGAGGGCCTGGCGGAACGCTTCTGATGTCCGTCGCCTCCACCGCCGACCCGTCGACGGCCGCCGAGGCGGCCGAGGCCCTGCGCGCCGCCGCCGTCTCCGGCCAGCGCGTGCGCATCGCCGGCAACGGCTCCAAGCTCGGCTGGGGCAACCCGATCGCGCCGCCCGACGTCGAGCTGCGCACGACGAGCATGGCCCGCGTCGTCGCGCACAACGAGGGCGACTTCACGGCGATCGTCGAGCCGGGCCTGCCGTTCGCGACGCTGCAGTCCGAGCTCGCCGCCAAGGGCCAGATGCTCGCGATCGACCCGCCCGCCGGCGAGGCGACGGTCGGCGGCGTCTTCGCCACCTCGGACTCCGGGCCGCTGCGCCACCGCTACCACGCGCCGCGCGACCTCATCATCGGCGTGCAGCTCGCGCTCGCGGACGGCAGCGTCGCGCGGGCGGGCGGGACGGTCATCAAGAACGTCGCCGGCTACGACCTCGCCAAGCTCTTCACCGGCTCGTTCGGCACGCTCGGGCTCATGGCGGAGATCGCGGTCCGCCTGCACCCGCTGCCGCAGGGCACGGCGACGGCCGTCGGGCGCAGCGACGATCCGGCGAAGCTCGCGGCCGGCGCCGCCGCGTGCGCGCGCGAACCGCTGGAGGCCGACGCGTTCGACGTGGGGTGGGACGCGGAGGGCGGCGCGATCCTCGTGCGGCTGTCCGGCGAGACGGCATCGGCGCGCGTCGCCAAGACGCTGCCGCTGCTGGCCGACGCCGGGCTCGTCACCTCCGTGGAGGACGACGACGACGCGATCTGGGCCCGCCAGCGCGAGGGCCAGCGCTCGCCCGACGGCGTCGTGGTCGGCGTCGCGACCGGCCCCGCATCGCTGCGGCTCGTCCTCGAGGCGGCGCAGGCGGCGGGCGCCACGCTCGTCGGCCGGGCCGCGCTCGGCCTGGCCTGGCTGCGCCTCGACGGCCTGTCCGACGACGATGCGATCGCCCGCGTCACCGAGCTGCGCGAGAAGCTGGCGCCCGCCTCGGTCACCGTCACCGACGCTCCTTCGGCCGTCCGCGAGGCCGTCGATCCCTGGGGACCGGTCGACCCGGCCCGCCTCGCGCTCATGCGCAGCGTGAAGGCCCGCTTCGACCCGACCTCGTGCTGCGCGCCGGGACTGTTCGTTGGAGGACTCTGAATGACCACCATGTGGGACGACCGCAAGGCGCCCGAGCCCGACCTCATCGCCGACTGCGTGCACTGCGGGTTCTGCCTGCCCACGTGCCCGACCTACCAGCTGTGGGGCGAGGAGATGGACTCCCCGCGCGGGCGGATCCAGCTCATGGACCTCGGCCACGAGGAGGGCACCTCGCTCTCCGACGAGGTCGTCCTGCACCTCGACAACTGCCTCGGCTGCATGGCGTGCGTCACCGCGTGCCCGTCGGGTGTGCAGTACGGCAAGCTCATCGAGGACGCCCGCCAGCAGGTCGAGCGCCAGGTCACGCGCCCGCGCCTCGAGCGCTGGTACCGGCGGCTCATCTTCGAGCTCTTCCCGCACCCCGGCCGCCTGCGGGCGCTCGCGCCGATGCTCGTCGCGCAGCGCCGGCTGGGCCTGACGAAGTACGCCGCGAAGGTGCCGAAGGTCGGCACGCTCGCGGGGCTCGCGCCCGAGGTCACGATCCGGCAGGCGCTGAGGGTCCTCCCGAAGGTCACGAAGGCGAAGGGCGAGAAGCGCGCGACCGTCGGCTTCCTGCAGGGCTGCGTCCAGCGGGTGTTCTTCGGCGACGTCAACCAGGCGACGCTCGACGTGCTCGCCGCGGAGGGCTTCGAGGTCCACGCGCTGCGCGAGCCGCGCTGCTGCGGCGCGCTGCAGCTGCACTCGGGCGAGGACGCCGCGGCGATGGAGCTCGCGAAGGCGACGATCACGGCCTTCGAGCCCTTCGACGTCGTCGTCACGAACGCCGCCGGCTGCGGCTCGGCGATGAAGGACTACGCGCACGCGCTGCGCCAGGAGCCGGGCTGGGCCGAGCGCGCCGAGGCGTTCTCGAAGAAGGTCCGCGACATCTCCGAGGTGCTCACGGAGCACCCGCCGCGGGCGGAGCGCCACCCGGTCGGCCTGGACCGCGTCGCCTACCACGACGCCTGCCACCTCGCCCACGCCCAGGGCATCCGCGCCCAGCCGCGCGCGCTGCTGCGCGCGATCCCCGGTCTCGAGGTCGTCGACCCCGCGGGCTGGGAGATCTGCTGCGGATCGGCCGGCGTGTACAACCTGCTGAACCCCGAGCCCGCACGGGAGCTGGGGCTGCGCAAGCTGGAGAACCTGCGTGCGACCGGCGCGGAGGTGATCGTCGCGGCCAACCCCGGCTGCGCGCTGCAGATCAACTCCGTGGCCACCGAGCAGGGCGAGCCGCTGCGCATCCTGCACCCGATCGAGGTGCTCGCGGCATCCATCACCGAGAGGAGCCTGACCACATCATGAGCACGACCTCGACGAGCGGCGTGACGCTGCACGGTGAGCTGGGCCCGGACGCCGAGCGCGTCCTGACCCCCGACGCACTCGCCCTGGTCGCCGACCTGCATCGCACGTTCAACCACGAGCGCGAGCGCCTGCTGCGCAACCGCCTGGAGCGTCAGGACGCGATCGCCAAGGGCGGCACGCTCGACTTCCTGGAGGAGACGAAGGAGGTCCGCGAGGGCGACTGGAAGGTCGCCGACCCGCATCCCTCCTACCTCGACCGCCGCGTGGAGATCACCGGTCCGACCTCGCGCAAGATGGTCATCAACGCGCTGAACTCGGGCGCGAAGGGCTTCATGGCCGACTTCGAGGACGCGAACTCCCCGACCGGCCCGAACATGATCTCGGGGCAGGCGAACCTGACAGAGGCGATCGAGGGCACGATCGAGCACTCCGAGAACGACAAGGAGTACGCGCTCGACGAGGACGTGGCGACGCTGCTCATCCGCCCGCGCGGCTGGCACCTCATCGACCGCCACATCAAGGTCGACGGCGGCCCGGTGTCCGGCTCGCTCATGGACGCGGGGCTCTACCTCTTCCACAACTCGCAGCGCCTCATCGACAAGGACAAGACCCCGCTGCTCTATCTCCCGAAGATGGAGAGCCACCTCGAGGCGCGGCTGTGGAACAGCGTGTTCGAGCACGTGCAGGACGCGGTCGGCGTGCCGCGCGGCTCGGTGCGCGCGACGGTGCTCATCGAGACGATCCCGGCCGCGTTCGAGATGGACGAGATCCTCTACGAGCTGCGCGAGCACTCCGGCGGGCTGAACGCCGGGCGCTGGGACTACATCTTCTCGTTCATCAAGACGTTCCGGGAGCGCCCGGAGGCGATCCTCCCGGACCGCGCGAAGGTGACGATGACGGTGCCCTTCATGCGCGCCTACACGGAGCTCCTGGTGCAGACCTGCCACAAGCGCGGGGCGTTCGCGATGGGCGGCATGTCCGCGTTCATCCCGAGCCGCAAGAACCAGGAGATCAACGACAAGGCCTTCAAGCAGGTCGCCGACGACAAGAAGCGCGAGGCGGGCGACGGCTTCGACGGCTCGTGGGTCGCGCACCCGGACTCCGTGCCCGTCGCGATGGAGCAGTTCGACGCCGTGCTGGGCGACCGGCCCAACCAGATCGAGAAGCAGCGTCCCGACGTCTCCGTCACCGCGAAGGAGCTGCTCGACGCCTCCTCGGCCGGCGACGACCGCACGGAGGACGGCCTGCGCGCGAACGTCAACATCGGCATCCAGTACATCTCCTCGTGGCTGCGCGGCAACGGCGCCGCGGGGATCTTCAACCTCATGGAGGACGCCGCGACGGCGGAGATCTCGCGCTCGCAGGTGTGGCAGTGGAAGCGCCACGGCGTGACGCTGACGGACACCGGCGAGCAGGTCACCGCCGAGCTCGTCCGGCGGCTGGAGGACGAGGAGCTCGAGAAGATCCGCGAGTTCATCGGCGACGACGAGTGGTTCGAGAAGGAGGGGCGCCCGAAGCTCTCGCGCGAGCTGTTCGAGCGCGTCGCGCTGGCCGACGAGTTCCTGCAGTTCCTCACGATCCCCGCCTACGACGAGCTGACAGATTGACCGGGGCGGACGCCCTGCTGCGGACCGCCGCAGCAGCCGGTCTGGACATCTGCTTCGCCAACCCTGGCACGACCGAGCTGGACCTCGTGAAGGCCCTCGAGGGCTCCGGGGTCCGCCCGATCCTCGGGCTGTTCGAGGGAGTCTGCACGGGCGCCGCCGACGCCTACGGGCGCCTGGCCGGCAAGCCCGCGCTCGTCCTGCTGCACCTCGGGCCGGGGCTGGCGAACGGCCTCGCCAACCTCCACAACGCCGCCAAGGCCCGCACCCCGGTCGTCGCCATCGTGGGCGACCACGCGACGACGCACATCGGCAAGGGCGCGCCGCTGGAGGCAGACGTCGAGGGCTTCGCGCGCCCGGTGTCGTGCTGGGTGCGGACGTCGCGCAGCGCCGACGCGCTGGCCGGTGACCTCGCCGACGCGATCGCCGCCGCGATGGGACCGCCCGGCGGCGTCGCCACGCTCATCGTGCCCGCGGACTGCGCGTGGGGGGATGCGGACGGCCTGGCCGACGCGCCGGCCCGCGTGGCGCCGGCGCGGGTCGACGACGACGCGATCGAGCGGGCGGCCGCCGCGCTGCCCGGCGGCGTGCTCCTCGTCGGCGGCGACGCCCTCGGCTCGGAGGCCGGCGTGACGGCGGCGGGGCGCATCGCCGCCGCGACGGGCTGCCGGCTCATGGGCGAGACGTTCCCCGCGCGGATGGAGCGCGGCGGCGGTCTGCCCGCGATCGGGCGCCTGGAGTACTTCCCCGAGCCGGCGACGGACTCGCTGCGCGACGCATCGGCGCTGGTCCTCGCCGGCGCGCCCGAGCCGATCGCGTTCTTCGCATATCCCGACCTCCCGAGCGAGATCACGCCGCCGCATGTCCCGGTCGTGGAGCTGAGCGCGCCGGGCCAGGACGGCGTCGATGCGCTCGAGCGCCTGGCCGAGCACCTCGGCGTCGCCGACGGCCCGCTGCCGGAGCCCGCCCCGCCCCCGTCCGCCCCCGAGCCCGGCCCGCTCACCACGACGTCGCTCGGCGCGGCGCTCGCGGCCGCGCAGCCGGAGGGCGCGATCATCGTCGACGAGGGCATCAGCTCGGGCGGCCCGTACTGGGCGGCGTCGCCCGGCGCGCCGCGCCACACCCTGCTCGCGCTGACCGGCGGCGCGATCGGGCATGGGCCACCGACGGCGACCGGCGCGGCCGTCGCCTGTCCGGACCGGCCGGTGCTCTCGCTGCAGGCCGACGGCAGCGCCATGTACACGCTGCAGTCGCTGTGGACGCAGGCCCGCGAGGGCCTCGACGTGACGACGATCATCATCGCGAACCGCGGCTACGAGATCCTGTCGATCGAGATGCAGCGCGCGGGGATCGAGGAGCCCGGCCCCGTCATCGCGCCCCTGACGGATCTCGGCTCGCCGACGCTGGACTGGGTCCAGCTCGCGGGCGGCATGGGCGTGCCGGCGGTCCGGGCGACGACCGCCGAGGAGCTGACCGCCGCGCTGGACCGCGCGCTCGCCGAGCCCGGGCCGCATCTCATCGAAGCGGTGCTGTAGTCCGTTCGGATGGGTTAGCGTCCTACGCCAACTTGCAGAAACGGGTCGCCGCGTCGGCGGGCGGGCGCGTCCTGCGCGTCCGCCCGCCGAGGGCTGCGTTACGCTCGCGCGGCGATGAGCGCGGCGCGCAGCCCATTCGGGCCCGACGACGAGATCGGCATGCTGAACCTCGCGACGCAGGCGGGGATCCTGACCGAGGTCGATCCGGGCAGGGTGTTCGACCTCGCCGTGGACTTCTTCACCGGCATGCCGTGCTTCACGGCGGGCGGCGATCCGCCGTTCACGCAGTGGATGTCCGCGACGCCGAGCGGCATGGTCCTCGACGATCCGCTGGGCGTCGGCGAGGAAGCGGAACCGGCTGCTGTCGAGATCGGCCGACTGCATGTCGATGTTCCTGCACACCGGGACCCACGTCGACGCGCTCAACCACATCGGGTACCGCGGCACGATCTTCAACGGCTTCACCGAGGCCGAGCACCTCGGCTCGCGCCACTGGCACCGCGCGGGCGTCGATCGCCATCCGCCCGTCATCACGCGTGGCGTGCTGCTGGACGTCGCCGCCCTCCACGGCGTCGACGAGCTGCCCCCGAGCCACTCGATCGGGCCGGCGGACCTCGAGGCGACGCTCGCGCGACAGGGGACCGAGCTGCGCAGGGGAGACGTCGTCCTCATCCGGACCGGCCGCATGCGCGCGTGGCCCGACGCGGAGCGCTTCGTGCCCGACGAGCCGGGGCTCGACCTCGACGGCGCGCGGATGCTCGCGGAGCAGGGTGCCGTGCTCATCGGCGCCGACAACGTCGGCCTCGAGCGCCATCCCTCGCCCGACCCGGACAACTGGCAGCCGGTCCACGGGTTCCTCCTCGCGGAGGCCGGGATCCCGATCATGGAGATCGTCGACCTCGAGGAGCTCGGGGAGGCAGGCGTCCACGAGTTCGCCTTCATCGGGGCCTGCCTGAAGATCCGCGGCGCGACGGGCAGCCCGATCCGCCCGCTCGCGCTGCCGCTCAGGCGCCGTCCGTGACCGGCCCCTGTCGCTGCGGCACGACGTAGGTCGCGTACAGCTCCTCGCAGCGCGTCGAGCAGAAGCGGTGCTCCTCGCCGTCGACCTCCGCGACCCACAGCCGGCTCGCCACGACCTGGCCGCAGCAGTCGCACGGCGTCACGACCGTGTCCCACACCTGCGTGACGATCGGCTCCCAGCGTCCCATCGCGCTCACCTCGCGTCCCAGCCGTAGAGCTCCTGGGCCGCGCCGGCGGAGACGATGCCCTCCTCCAGGTCGCGGGCGACCGCGTCGCGGTCGCGCTCCAGCGGATCGCCGAAGCCGCCTCCGCCCGGCGCGTCGAGCATCACCTCGTCGCCCTCGCGCAGGACGATGTTCGTGAACTTCGAGGCCGACACCGTCCCGTAGACCTCCTGGAACGTGCGGAACTCGGTCTCGCCGCGCGCGCTTCACGCGGATCGCGCCGTAGCCGCCGGGCTGCCCGCCCTCCAGGCCCCAGGCCCTGAACTCCCCCTTCGTGCGGTCGAAGAGGGCGCTCGCGGTGACCTCCGCCCCCGGCCCGATGCGCATGATCCGGCGCGTCCCCAGGCCGCCGCGGTGGCGGCCGGCGCCACCCGAGTCCTGGATGAGCGAGTACTCCACCGTCTCGAGCGGATAGCGCGTCTCGAAGATCTCGACCGGCGTGTTGCGGCAGTTGCCGTTCACCACGATCGTGCAGTCGTTGCCGTCGTCGTAGTCCTTGGCGCCCCAACCGCAGCCCTCGAGGTGGTAGTTCGCGTAGAACTCACCGGTCTTCGGGTGCACGCCGCCGAAGAGGAAGTTGCAGGCGCTCGCGCCCTCCGCCGCCGCCACCTTCTCGCGCATGACGGGCGCGAGCGCCCCGGTGACCATGTCGACGAGCTTCGGGTGCGTCTCCGTGTTGCCGCCGACGGACGGTCCCGGGTAGACGACGTTCGCGACGGTGCCCGGCGGCGCGATGATGTAGATCGGCCGGTAGGCGCCGCGAGTTCTTCGGGATCGCCGAGTCCGTCAGGTGGAAGACGGCGTTGTAGACCGCGCCCGCCGTCACGCCGTACGTCGCGTTGATCGGACCGCGCACCTGCGGCGCGGAGCCCGTCCAGTCGACGATCATGCGGTCGCCGTCGATCGTCACCGTGACGTGGAACCGCACCGGCTCGTCGACGACGCCGTCGTCCTCCATCCAGTCGGTGAACTCGTAGCTCCCGTCCGGGATGGCGGAGATCTCCGAGCGCATCCAGCGCTCCGAGTAGTCCATGAGCTCCTCGGCGGCCTGCGTGACGAACTCCGCGCCGTAGCGGTCGAGCAGCTCGATGACGCGGCGCTCCGCGACCCGCAGGGATCCGATCTGGGCGTTGAGGTCGCCCCAGGTGTTCCGCGGCGTGCGGTGGTTGGCCATGATCAGCCGCCACAGGTCCATGTTGTTCTCGTCGCGCGAGACGATCTTCACGGGCGGGATCCGCAGCCCCTCCTGGAACACCTCGGTGGCGTCGGCGGCGAACGAGCCGACCGCCTTGCCGCCGATCTCGGCGAGATGGCCGACGTTCGCGACGAAGCCCCAGAGCTCGCCGTCGTGGAAGACGGGCCGGATCACCGAGTGCTCGGGGATGTGCGCGCCGCCCCGGTAGGGGTCGTTGTGCAGGACGACGTCGCCGGGCTCGAAGGAGTCCACGCCGAGCTCCTCGACCGTCCAGCGGACGATGAACAGGCTCGCCGCCAGCTGCGCCGGGCAGAACTCCGCCTGGCCGATCATGTTGCCGTTGCGGTCGAACAGCACGCACGAGAAGTCGAGGCCCTCGTTGAAGATCGGCGAGAACGCGGTCCGCGTCATCGTGATGCCCATCTCGCGGCAGATGTTCACGAACGAGTTGTTGATGATCGTCAGCTGGACCGGATCGATCTGCGTCATGCCCGTGCCTCCTGGCTCGCGCCCGCGGTCGTCGTCGTCGTGTCGCCGCCGCTGCGGCGCAGGTCCAGGATCCCGACGTCGTCGCTCGAGATCGTCCAGCCCGGCGGCACCACCACCGTCGTGTCCATGGACTCGACGATGAGCGGCCCGGTCCGCTCCGCCCGTGCCCGCCAGCGCGCTCCGCGCGACCACCGGCGTGGGCCGGAAGCCGCCGTCGGCGAAGTGCACGTCGGCCGTGCGCTCCTCTGCGGCCTCCGGGGCGGCGGTGCGACCGCGGACGTCGAGCGAGAGCGGCGGCAGCGCCCCCGCGCCGTCCGCCGTGGCCGTCACCAGCAGCCGGACGAGCTCGACCGGCAGGCCGTCGAGGCGGTAGCCGTAGAACTCGTGGTGCAGCTCGTGGTAGCGCTCGAGCACCCGTTCGAGCATCGCGTCGTCGAGCGCGCCGTCGGGGACCGGGATCTCCTGCTCGTAGTTCTGGCCCTCGTAGCGCATCGCGATCGTCCGGACGGTGACCGGCTCCTCGCCGGAGCTGCCCTGCGCGTGGAAGGACTCGATCGCGGTCGCCTGCAGATCGTCGAACAGCGCGGCCACCTCCGACGCGGTCGCCGTCGTGCTCTTGAGGCTGACGCTCTTGACCTCGTCGACGCGCACGTCGGCGGCGAGCGCGCCGAACGCCGACGTCAGCCCGGGATGCAGCGGGACGATGACGCGGTCGATGCCGATCGCCTCGGCGATCTCCGCGGCGTGGGTCGGCCCGGCGCCGCCCATCGCGATCAGCGCGTAGTCGCGCGGGTCGACCCCCTCCTCGACGGTCACGATCCGGACCGCGTTGGCCATGTTCTCGTTGGCGATGCGCACCATGGACGACGCGACGCTCACGGCGTCGCCGCCGAGCCGCTCGGCCAGGCGCTCGAGGGCCGTGTGGCTGCGCGAGGCGTCCAGCGCGAGCGTTGCCGCCGAGGAAGTAGTCCGGGTTGAGGCGGCCGAGCACGACGTTGGCGTCGGTGAGCGTGGGCTCCTCGGCGCCGCGGCCGTAGCAGGCGGGACCCGGATCGGCGCCCGCGCTCTGCGGCCCGACCTGCAGGAACCCGCCGGGATCGATCCAGCCGATCGAGCCGCCGCCGGCGCCGATCGTCTTCGTGCTCACGGTGGGGACGGCGACGGGCAGCCCGAACTCGATCTCGTACTCCGACGAGAACAGCGGGGCGCCGTCGACGAGCAGGCAGACGTCGCAGCTCGTCCCGCCCATGTCGAGCATGACCGCCGCGCGGCGCGTCGGCCGCGCGCGCGTAGAAGCTCGCGCCGATCGCGCCGCCCGCGATGCCCGACAGGAGCACGTGCGCCGGGCGCTGGCTCGACTCGCCCGACAGCGCGTGGCCGCCGTTGCTCTTCAGCAGCGACCAGCGCGCGCCCGCACCCTGCGCCTCGAACGCCTCGTCGACGCCGGCGACGTAGCGCTTGACGGTGGGCTTGAGGTAGGCGTCGAGGATCGCGGCGGTGCCGCGCTCGTACTCGCGCCAGATCGGGGCGATCTCGTGGGAGAGCGAGACCGACACGTCGTCGCCGAGCGCCTCGCGGACGGCGAGCTCGTTGTCGGGGTTCAGGTACGAGAAGAGGAAGCACACGGCCACCGCGACGTCGCCGTCGGCATCGCCGCCGTGCTCGGCGACGGCCGCTCGCACCTCGTCGGCGTCGAGCGCGCGCACGATCGTCCCCTCGGCGTCGAGCCGCTCGTCGATGCCGATGCAGTCCCGTCGGCGCGCGAGCGGTGCGGGCTTGCGCCAGGCGAAGTCGTAGTGGTTCTTGCGGTTGATCCGCTGGATGTGCGGGATGTCCTCGAAGCCCTTCGTGGTGAGGAAGAGGACCCGTGCGCCGGTGCGCGTGAGGACCGCGTTGATGCCGATCGTCGTCCCGACGACGATGAACGACACGTCCCCCGGATCGAACTCGGCCTGCTCGAGGGCCGCGGTGAGGGCCTCGACGGGCCGCGACGGGTTCGAGGGGACCTTCGCGACGTACCACGCGCCGCTGTCCTCGTCGACGGCGACGAGGTCCGTGAAGGTCCCTCCTGTGTCGATGCCTACGCGAATGCCCACGTGCCGATCCCCCAGTCCGTCGTTCTCAGCCGTTCTTTGCCATGGTGGTACCCATGAGCGACACCGCCCTGTGGCATCCCTTCTCGAACATGGCAACGGTGCGCGACGCCGAGCTCACCATCACCCGCGGCGAGGACGTGTGGCTGTGGGACGCGGCCGGCCGCCGCTACCTCGACGCCTCCGCCAGCCTCTGGTACGCGAACGTCGGTCACGGCCGCCGTGAGATCGCCGACGCCGTGCACGCGCAGATGATCGTCCTGGAGGACTTCAACGCCTTCGGCGACATCGCCAACGAGCCGGCGCTCGAGCTCGCCCGGCGGCTGGCGGACCTCGCGCCGATGCCGGACGCGAAGGTGTTCTTCACGACGGGCGGCGGCGAGGCGGTCGACACCGCGGCGAAGCTCGCGCGCAGGTACTGGTCGGCGCTCGGCCTGCCGCAGCGCGTCCACGTGATCGGCCGCATGGCGGGCTACCACGGCACGAACGGCTTCGGGACGAGCATCGGCGGCATCGAGGCCAACCGCGCCGGCTTCGGCCCCCTCGTGCCGCACACGTCCTACGTGCCGTTCGACTCCTTCGAGGCGCTCGAGGCCGAGATCCTGCGCCTCGGCTCGGAGAACGTCGCCGCCTTCTTCATGGAGCCCGTGATGGGCGCCGGCGGCGTCAACCTGCCGCCCGAGAACTACGTCGAGGGCGTCGCCGACGTCTGCGAGCGCCACGGCGTCCTGCTGATCTGCGACTCGGTGATCTGCGGCTTCGGGCGGCTCGGCTCCTGGTACGGGATCGAGCGCTGGGGCGTCGAGCCGGACATGATCACGTTCGCGAAGGGCGTGACGAGCGGCTACCTGCCGCTGGGCGGCGTCGTGACGTCCTCGCGTGTGGCCGAGCCGTTCTGGACCGGCGACGGCGCGCTCTTCCGGCACGGCGCGACGTACTCCGCCCACCCGACCTGCTGCGCCGCGGGCCTCGCCAACATCGACATCCTGGAGCGCGAGGATCTGATCCCGCGCGGCGCCGAGCTCGAGGGTGCGCTCGACGCGGTGCTGCGGCCGCTCGCGGACCATCCGCTGGTCAGCGAGGTGCGGGCGGGCATCGGTCTCATGGGCGCCATCGAGATCGATCCGCCCGGGCTCGCGGCGAAGGTGGCCGTGGCCGCGCGCGAGCGCGGCGTCATGCCTCGCGCGCTCGTGAGCTCCGTGGCGGTCTCGCCACCGCTCACGATCCAGCAGCCCGAGCTCGAGCTCATCGGCTCCACGCTGCGCGAGGCGCTCGACGACGTGCTCGAGCGGGACACGAGCTCCGGCGCGCGGAGCTACCAGGCCTCGTCGTAGAGGCCGACGATCTCCTCGGCCTCGGGGACGCGGGGGTTGAACCCGGGGCTGCCGCTGGCCAGCGCGGCCTCCGCCATGTCCGCCTTCACGCGGTCGAAGTGGTCGCGCTGCACGCCGTCGAGCTCGCCGAGGCGCGGGACGCCGAGGTCGGCGTTGAGCGCGTCGAGCTCGTCGACGAGCGCCGCCTCGTCCGCGAGGCCCATGGCGCGCGCGATCGTCGCGTACCGCTCCGGCGCCCCGCCGATCGACCAGCGCGTGATGGTCGGGAGGAGCACGGCGTTGCTCAGGCCGTGCGGCACGTGGAAGTGCGCGCCGATCGGCCGGCTCATCCCGTGGACGAGCGCCACCGAGGCGTTGGAGAACGCCGCCCCCGCGAGCATCGCCCCGAGCATGAGCGCCTCGCGCGCCTCCTCGTCGCCGCCATCGGACTGCGCGCGCCGCAGGTACGTCCCGATGAGCTCGGCGGCCCGTAGCGCGAAGCCGTCGGTCACCGGGTTCGCCTTCGCGGAGACGTAGGACTCGATCGCGTGCGTGAGCGAGTCGACGCCCACGTTCGCGGTCAGCCCGGGCGGGCAGGTGAGCGTCAGCCTGAAGTCCGCCAGCGCCACCCGCGGCATGAGGTGGTTGGACAGGATCATCATCTTCACGTCGCGCGACGTGTCGGTGATGACGGTGACGCGGGTGACCTCCGAGCCCGTGCCGGCGGTCGTCGGCACGGCGATGAGCGGCACGCCGGGCTCCGGGATCTTGTGGTAGCCGAGGTAGTCCGGCAGGGCGCCGCCGTTGGACGCCATGACCGACACGGCCTTGGCGGTGTCCAGCGGCGAGCCGCCGCCGACGGCGACGATCCCGTCCGCCTCGTGCGCGCGCAGCGCGGCGACCCCGGCGTCGACGAAGTCGGTCGTCGGCTCGCCGGTGATGTCGCTGAAGGTGGCCGTCGCGATGCCCGCGGCCTCCAGGCGCTCGGCCACCCGCCCCGCGACCCCGGAGTCGACCATGACCGGGTCCGTGACGACGAGGACCCGCGTCAGGCCGCTGCCTGCCGCAAGCTCGCCGACCCGCTCGCTGACCCCTCCCCCGACCTGGATGTCCGGGGGAAGGTGCAGCTCGACGTCGAGACCCATGGTCGCCTCCGAGGTGAAGGTGCTCCCCGGGTCAGACCACCATCCAGCTCAGGAGGCTGGTCGACTGGAGGTACACGAGGATGCACATGATGAGCAGGAGCAGGAGGCTCCATCCCACCACACGGCGGAACAGATCGCCCTCCCGCCCGCCGAGGCCGACCGCGGCGGCGCCGATCGCGAGGTTCTGCGGCGAGATCATCTTGCCGAGCACGCCGCCCGACGAGTTCGCCGCGGCCATGAGCACCTGGTCGATGCCGGCGTCCTTCGCGGCGGCGACCTGGAGCTGTCCGAACAGCGAGTTCGAGGACGTGTCCGAGCCGGTCACGGCCACGCCGAGCCAGCCGATGATCGGCGAGAGGAACGCGAAGAAGCCGCCGGCGCCCGCCGCCCACAGCCCGAGCGTCGTGGTCTGGCCGGACTGGTTCATCACGTACGCCAGCGCGAGCACGGACGCGACGGTCAGGATCGCCCACTTGAGCTGGTCGAGCGTCCCCACGAACACGCGCAGCGCACGTCCTGGACTGACCCGCAGCACGAGCATGGTGAGCAGGCCCGAGATGAGCAGCAGGGTGCCCGCGGCGGCCAGCCAGTTGAACGCGTAGGTGATCGAGGAGACCGCCTCGCCGTCCGCGTTCCGGACGTCCAGGCCCGGCCACGTGAACTCCTGCGTGGGCGATGCCAGGAAGTCCTTGATCGGCCCGATCTGGGCCAGCGAGAAGATCACGATGATGATGAGGTACGGCGCGTAGGCGAGGGCGACCTCACGCGGCGTGTCGCGCTCGCCGCCCTCCTGGCGTCTGCGGACGTCGGCCTCGAACTCCGGGTCGTGCGTCGCGGCGCCGGCGAGCGCCGGGCCGCCGCCACGGCGCGGCTCGGCGGCCTCACCCAGCAGCGGCTCGGAGGGCTGCCACACGCGCAGCAGCAGGACGATGCTCGCGGTCGCGAGGAGCGACGAGACGATGTCGGTCAGCTCGACGGAGATGTAGTTCGAGGTGGCGAACTGCGCGATCGCGAAGACGAGCCCTCCGATGACGGCCGCAGGCCAGGTCTGGCGGATGCCGCGCATCCCGTCGACCATGCCGACGAGGATCAGCGGCACGAAGAGCGCCAGCAGCGGCGTCTGGCGACCGACCATGGCGCCCAGGTCCTCCTTGGGCAGACCCGTGATCTCGGCGAGCGTGACGATGGGGATGGCGATCGCGCCGAACGCGACGGGCGCGGTGTTCGCGACGAGCGCCACCGACGCCGCCTTGATGGGCGTGAAGCCGAGCGCGATGAGCATGACGGCCGTGATCGCGACAGGTGTGCCGAACCCGGCGAGCGCCTCGAGCAGCGCGCCGAAGCAGAACGCGATGATCACTGCCTGGACGCGCTGGTCGTCGGAGATCGCGCCGAACGATCGTCGCAGGACGGCGAACTCGCCGGTCTCGACGGTCATGTTGTAGATCCACAGCGCCGTGACGACGATCCACATGATCGGGAAGAGGCCGAACGCGGCGCCCTCGGATGCGGACAGCAGTGCCTGACCGGCCGGCATCGAGTAGACCGCGATCGCGACGATGAGCGCCACGACCAAGGCCGACAGGCCGGCCCACCATGCCTTGAGCTTCACGCCCCCGAGCAGCACGAACAGTGCGATGAGGGGCAACACGGCGAAGATCGACGAGAGCCCGAGCGAGTCGGACACCGGGTCGTAGACCTGCTTGTACATCAGAGCCTCCCCTGCCGCTGACGGAACGGGCTTGTCCGGTCGGCGGCAGGCGGAAACTCACATGTGGGGAATTGCTAGGACTGCGCGGCGTTCCCCGCTGCGATCTTGCGGAGGTCGAGCGCCTTGTCGAGCGTCTCCTCGTCGACGCCGTGCTCGCGCGCGACCTCGCGGAGCGTGCGCCCCGAGGCCGAGGCGTCCTTGACGATCTCGGAGGCCTTGTCGTAGCCGATGTACGGGTTGAGCGCGGTGGCGACGGCCAGCGTGCCCTCCGCGGAGCGCTCGCAGCCCTCGAGGTTCGCCTCGATGCCGTCGACGCACTTGCGCGCGAGGAGCGTCGACGCGGCCGTCAGGAGGCCGATCGAGCCGAGCAGGTTGCGGGCGATGAGCGGGATGCGCACGTTCAGCTCGAAGTTGCCCTGCAGGCCGCCGACGGTGATCGCGGTGTCGTTGCCGATCACCTGGGCGCCGATCTGCAGCACGACCTCGGGGATGACCGGGTTGACCTTGCCCGGCATGATCGAGGAGCCCTTCTGCAGCTCGGGCAGGAACAGCTCGCCGATCCCGGAGCGCGGGCCGGAGCCCATGAGCGCGAGGTCGTTGGCGATCTTCGTGAGCGAGACGGCGATCACCTTGAGGGCCCCGGAGAGCTCGACGAGCGCGTCGCGGTTGCCCTGCGCCTCGAACGGATCCTCGGGCGCGCTGATCGTGAGGCCCGTGGCCTCCGTGAGCTGCGCGCGCACGCGCGCGGCGAACTCGGGGTGCGTGTTGAGGCCGGTGCCGGTCGCGGTGCCGCCGAGCGGGATCTGCGCGACCTGGGGCAGCGCGTTGCGCACGCGGCGCGCGCCGAGGCGGGCCTGCGCGGCGTAGCCGGCGAACTCCTGGCCCAGCGTGACGGGGACCGCGTCCATGAGGTGCGTGCGGCCGGACTTCACGATGTCCTTGAACGCGTCGGCCTTCGCCGCGAAGGACCGCTCGAGCTCCTCGAGGGCGGGGAGCAGCTCGTTCGTCGCCGTGTCGAGGGCGGCGAGGTGGACGGCGGACGGGAAGACGTCGTTGGACGACTGCCCCATGTTCACGTGGTCGTTCGGATGCGCCGCGTCGCCGGCGAGCGTCGCGATGACCTCGTTGGCGTTCATGTTCGAGCTCGTGCCCGAGCCCGTCTGGAAGACGTCGATCGGGAACTGCGCGTCGTGCTCGCCGGCGGCGATCTGGTCGCCCGCCGCGCCGATGCGCTCCGCGATGTCGCCGTCGAGCAGCCCCAGCTCTGCGTTCACGCGGGCCGCCGTGGCCTTGATCCGGCCCAGCCAGTGGACCACCGACGCGGGGATCGGCTCCCCGGAGACGGGGAAGTTGTCGATCGCCTTGGTGGTCTCTCCACCCCAGAGCTGCTCGATGGTCGCCATGTTCGGTGTCTCCTCAGGTGCTGTTTCGGACGCTCTCAAGTTAGCCGCAGAACGACACGAGCTCGCGGGCGACGCCGACCGCGTCGTCGTAGGCGATGAGGTAGCCGGTCCCAGGCAGGATCCGCAGCTGGCCGTCGGGGAGCAGGTCGAGCGCCTCCTCGGCCTCGCTCAGCGGGTGCGCGTCGTCCTCGTCGGCCCACAGCAGCAGCACGGGCATGTCCAGGCCGCCGAGCTGGTCGAGCACGGCGCGCTGGGCGCCGCCCGGCCACGCGCGCGCGGCGCGCGCCCACGAGCGCGCGAGGTTCGGGTTGCCGCCGACGTCGGACATGGCGTGGCGGACGAGATCGCGCGCGGCGGGGTTGTTGCGCGCCGTGAGCTTCATGCCGCGCTCCGGCCGGACGGCGAGCTTCGCGGCGTGGGCGATCGCCCGGTCGAGCCCAGGTACGGAGCCCGCGCGGGCGACGGCGCGCACCAGGTCGCGGCGGGCCGGGTGCTGCGGTGGGCGGTGCAGGCGCGTCGGCATGATCACGAGCCGCCCGGGATGCAGATGCCCGTTGGCGACGGCGCGCAGCAGCACCTGGGCGCCCGCGCCGTGCCCCGCGACGAGCGGCCGCGGCCCCGCCGTGTCGACGCAGAAGGCCGCCATGACCTCGGCGAACCAGTCGAGCGTGTACGGGTGGCGCGGGCGGTCCTCGGAGTCGCCGTGAAGCGGCAGGTCGGGGAGGATCAGGCGGAAGCGATGGGTGAGGTGCTCGACGACCGGCTCGAACTCCCGGTGCGACAGCCCCGCGCTGTGCAGCAGCACGAGGCCGGGCCCGACGCCCGCCTCGCGGTAGGCGACGCGCGTCCCGTCGGCGGCGTGGAACAGGCGCAGCCGCAGCGGCGTCATCCCGATGCCTCCCCCGCGCGCAGGCCCTCGCCGAGCGCCGCCACCGACGCCGGGTCGGCGACCTCCGAACCGGTCCGCTCGAGGCGGTGCGTGAGCTCGGCGCTCGTGCCCGAGGAGCCCTCGATGCCGCGTCGCGCGGCGCCGATGAGGTAGCCGAGCTGCCGCGCCGCGGTGGGATCGCCGTCCGCCTTCGTCTCCAGGTTCTCGGCCACCGCGGTGAACGTGATGCCCAGGTCCTGCAGGAGCGCGGGCGTCGCGGCGCCCCGCAGGCAGGAGGACAGAGCCGTGCCGTCCGGGAGCGTCACCGCGTCCGGCGCGCGGGCGAGCGCGCGCTCGACCTGGGCGCGATCGGTGCAGGCGGAGGAGAGCACCTCGTCCCCGGCGCCGCATGCTCCGAGCAGCGCCGCGCCGGCGCAGCCCAGCAGCAGCCACCTGCGGTGCATCGACGCATCGTATCTTCGCCGCGATGCGCCGCAGCCCGCTGGACGGGGAGATCCTGCGCCTTGCGGCCCCCGCGCTCGGGGCGCTCGCGGCCGAGCCGCTCTATCTCCTCGTCGACACCGCCATCGTCGGGCACCTCGGCACGACGCAGCTCGCCGCGCTGGCGCTCGCCGCGTCGATCCTCTCGACGCTCACCGGGCTGTGCATCTTCCTCACCTACGGGACCACCGCGCAGGTCGCGCGGCTGCACGGCGCCGGGGAGGAGCAGCGCGCCGGGCAGCTCGCGGCGCAGGCGCTCTGGCTCGCGTCGGCGATCGGCCTGGCGATCGCGGTCCTCTGCATCGCCCTCGCGGGGCCGATGATCCACCTCATCGGCGGGAGCGGCGAGTCCAGCGAGCTCGCGGAGCGCTACCTGCGCATCTCCGCGCTGGGGCTCCCGCTCGCGCTCATCGCCCTCGCCGGACAGGGGCATCTGCGCGGGATCGGGGACCTGCGGACGCCGCTCATCATCGTCGCCGCCGCCCAGGTCGTGAACGCGCTCCTCGAGGTCCTGTTCGTCTACGGGTTCGACTGGGGCCTCGACGGCTCGGCGATCGGCACCGTGATCGCGCAGGTCGGGATGGGAGGCGCGTTCGCCGTCCTGCTCCTGCGCGCCGGCGGGCCGGGGGTCGACCGCCGACCCGCACCCGAGCTCATCAAGCCGCTCGTCCGGATCTCCTGGGAGCTCTTCCTGCGCTCGGCGTCGCTGCTCATCGCGTTCCTGACCGCCAGCGCCGTCCTGGCCAGGGTGGGCGAGACGTCGCTGGCGGCGCACCAGATCGCGTTCGGCATCTTCATCTTCATCGCGCTCGTGCTCGACGCGGTGGCGATCGCCGCGCAGGTGCTCGTCGGGCGCATGCTGGGGGCGGGCGACGTCGAGGGCGCGGTGGCGGCGGGGAGGCGCGTCATCGGCTGGTCGCTCGGCGTTCAGCCTGCTGGTCGGCGCGCTGCTGCTGCTGGGCCGCGACGTGCTCCCGCACGCGTTCACCGACGATCCCGCCGTGATCGATCGCGCCGAGGCGCTCTGGCCACTGTTCATCGTCATGCAGCCCCTGAGCGGGGTCGTGTTCGCGCTGGACGGGATCCTCATCGGCGCCGGCGACACGCGCTACCTCGCGCTCTCGATGCTCGTCGCCGGGCCCCTGACCTACGTGCCGATCGCGCTCCTCGCCCTGGCCGAGGGCTGGGGCGTGCGCGGCGTGTGGCTCGGCCTGCTCGCGCTCATGTTCGTGCGCCTCGTGGCGCTCGTGATCCGCTTCCGGTCACGGCGCTGGGCCGTCGTCGGCGTGACCGCCTAGAGCGGGTCGGGCACGGGGAGGCCGGCCCGGCGCATCCCCGCCTCGATCGCACCGATCGTCTCGTCCATGACGCGGATGCGCGCCCAGCGCTTGGAGTCGCCCTCGACGAGGATCCACGGCGCCTCGGGGACGTCGGTCCGCTCGAGCATCTCCTCGATCGCCTCCTCGTAGGCGGCGCGCTTCTCGCGGTTGCGCCAGTCCTCGTCGGTGAGCTTCCAGCCCTTGAGCGGATTGTCCTGGCGCGCCTCGAAGCGCTCGAGCTGCTCCTTCGGCGAGACGTGCAGCCAGAACTTCAGGAGGACCATGCCCTCGGCGACGAGCGAGCGCTCGAAGTCCGCGATCTCGCCGTACGCGCGGCGCCACTCCTCCTCGCTCGCGAAGCCCTCGACGCGCTCGACGAGCACCCGGCCGTACCAGGAGCGGTCCATGATGGCCATCCCGCCCCAGCCGGGCAGCGCGGGCCAGAAGCGCCAGAGGAAGTGGTGGCGCTTCTCGTCGTGCGTCGGCGCGGCGAAGGACGTGACGCGCACGTGGCGGGGATCGAGGTCGGCGACGAGCCGCTTGATCGCGCCGCCCTTGCCCGACGCGTCCCAGCCCTCGAACACCGCGCACACGGGCGGCCCGAGGGTGCCGTCGCCGATGAGGCCGCCGCACGCGAGACGCAGCTGCAGGAGGCGCCTGCCGCCCTCCTCGAGCCGTGCGTTCTGCTCCTTGCGGCTGAGTCGCAGCGTGAGGTCGAGCTCGTCGAGCCGCCCCATCAGGCGGCGCCTTCGGCGCCGGTCGCCGGGGCGATCGAGCTCGCGATGCGCTCCTCCATGGCGAGCTCGCGGTCGAAGTCGGCGCCGTCGGCGTGGCGGTAGTCCAGGCCGCGGCCGGCGAGCAGCTTCGCGAGGACCTCGACGTACGCCGGGTCGAGCTGGCGGCCCGCGACCCGCCGCAGCTCGGTGAGCGCCTCGAACGAGGTCATCTTCGTGCGGTACGTGTCCTCCGCCGTGAGCGTGTCGTACGTCTCCGCGACCGCCACGATCCGCGCGATCGCCGGGATCCCGTCGCCGCCGAGGGCGTCCGGATAGCCGCGCCCGTCCATCCGCTCGTGATGCGCGCGCACGATCTCCGCGACCGGGCCGTAGACCCCGAGGTCGCGCAGGAGGTCCGCGCCGAGCTCGGGGTGGCGGCGGATCGCGTCCCAGTCGGCCTCGCGCAGGGAGCCGTCGCGCTCGAGGACCCGGTCGGCCAGCGCGAACTTGCCGATGTCGTGCAGCAACCCCGCGGTGTGCGCCAGCTCCTGGTCGCGGCGCGTCATGCCAGCCTCCGCGGCGATGTCCCGCGCGAAGGCGGCGACGGCCGCGGCGTGCCGTGCCGCGCGGCCGTCGCGGCGGTCGAGCGTGCGGATGAGCCCTGACAGGACCCCCCACGAGAGCGAGGCGTACTGTGCCGTGCGCTCCCGCGCGGTGACGACGAGGCGCGCCATGTACGTGAAGGCGACGATCAGCAGGAGGACGAGGGCGCTCGCCCCCACGCCGAAGCGCTCGTACACCTCTGCGACCGCGAGCGTGAGCGCGACGGTGAGCCCGAGCGCCGGCAGCAGCTGCGCCGGCGGCCGCAGGACCTGGCGCAGCGAGAGCCCGTCCATGAGCGCGAGCAGGCTGCACGCGAGGATGAAGTTGACGGTCAGGTCGACGACCGCCGCCGCCGCGAGCACCGCGAGGAACTCGACGCGCGGGATCGCGTCGGACGCGAGCGCGTCGAGCATCGTGCCCGCGATGAGCGCGGGGATCCCGATCGCGGCGAGGTTGACGACGAACGCCTGCGGCCGGTACCGCTGGCTCAGCCAGGCGACGCTCTCGGAGAAGACGACGATCGCGAACGCCTCGGCCGGGCCGAGATACGCCGCGGCGAGCATGATGCAGACGAAGGACGCCGAGACGTCCATCGCTCCCTGCCACTGTGCGGCGGTGAGCGAACCGAGCGCGGCGCAGAGCGCGAGGATGATCGCCAGGCCGTTGCCGATGTCGTCATGCGGCAGCACCGCCGCCCAGCCGAACGCGATCGCCACGAGCGCCCCTGCTGCGGCAAGGGACCAGCTTGGATGCCCCGCCCGGGCTCCGACCGCCATGCCAGGACGTTATCGCCCGGACGGTGCGGCGGCGCGGGCCCACGGCGGAGAGCTCGTGTCAGCGGATCTTGAAGTTCCCGCCCGTGGCGGCGAGGGCGCCGACGACGACGAACAGCACTCCATACGAACGGGTCTTGAGCTGAGACAGCATTTTCGGCCTCCGGCAGTCGGTTGAACGTCCAGCGACCGTAGACTCAAACCTTCCAAAGCGCACCGCTTCTGGAGCAAATAGTGTGCAAAGCCACGGGAATCGACGCACTTCCTACCGAGACCAGCCACCCTGCGATCACCCCATGCGGACACTGAAAACCAGCGAAGCGGCAGCGCTGCTCAACGTCAGCCCGAACACGCTCCGCGCGTGGGAACGGCGGTTCGGCTATCCGCGCCCGCAGCGCTCGTCGGGTCAGCACCGGCTGTACATCCACGGCGAGGTCGCCGCTCTTCGAGACGCCCTGCAGGAGGGCCTGTCGATCTCGTCCGCCGTGAGCCGCGCACGTGAGGCGCTCACCGCGGATACGGACTCGCTCGTCGGAGCGCTGAGCTCGTTCGAGCTGGAGCGCGCCGACCTCGCGATGGAGGCCGCGCTGGCGCTGCGCTCGCTGGAGCGGTCGGTGGAGGAGGTCCTCCTCCCGACGTTCGACGAGCTCGCCAGCCGCAACGGCATCGAGAGCGCGCCGTGGGCCTTCGCAGCCCGCTGGGCCGACGGATGGCTGCGCCGCGCGCAGCGCCTGTCGCCGGCGCCGGCGCGCAACATCAGCGTGCTCGTGGGGGACGCGACGCGCGACGAGCTCGACCCCGACGCGCTGGCCGTCAGGGCCCTGGAGCTGTTCCTCGCGCGGGCGGGCGCGCGCGTGTTGAGCCTGCCGGTGACCGGCGTCTCCGGTCTCGGCGACGTCCTCGAGGCGCATCCGCCGACGTTCGTGATCATCGCCGGCGCCAACGTGCCCGACGACCACGTCGCGCGCTGGGCGTACCAGGCGCGCAGCGCGTCGGGCCCGCTCCCGGTCATGCTCTTCCGCCGCCCCGCGCCCTCCGGCAGCGTCCGGGCGACCGCACGCGCGCTCCCCGAGGGCCCGTTCGAGGCGCATCGCGTCGCGCTCGGCGTGCTCGAGGAGACGCCGGGCCAGAAGGAGAACCGGTTCCAGTCCGGTGCGCGCCGCGTCTCGGCCGCGCGGCGGAGGGTCGGCACGTGACCCGCGCGCTCCGCGCCGTCCGGGTCGACGCGCACGGCCGCCCCGTCGAGGCGTTCTGCGGGCACTGCGGCCGGCCGCCCGAGGTCACCGAGGAGCAGCCGTCCACGCGCGTCTGCCGGCGCTGCGGGCTCGGGCTCGTGCTCCAGGCGCCCAAGGGCATCGCTCCGCAGGTCGGCGAGCCGTTCCTCGTCGTCGACTCCCGGCTGGAGGTCTGCGCGCTGTCGCGCAAGGCCGAGGACCTGCTCGGGGTGCCGGAGACGCGCGCGGTGAACCGCCACATCTCCGAGTTCCTGACGCCGGCCGCCGCCGAGGCCACGAGCCCCGAGGATCTGCTGACGAGCCTCGTCGTCGCGGCGACGAACGAGGAGGACGCGCAGACCGTCGTCGTCCGCCCCGTCGGCGAGTTCGGCGTGCGCTACCGGGCGCGGATCGGGCCGTGCGGCCCGCCGAAGGCCGCGCTCATCGTGCTCTCGGAGTAGGTCCCGGC
Source organism: uncultured Solirubrobacterales bacterium (assembly GCA_963757125.1). Classification (GTDB taxonomy): domain Bacteria; phylum Actinomycetota; class Thermoleophilia; order Solirubrobacterales; family Solirubrobacteraceae; genus CAVVSD01. The sequence continues at coordinate 1,275,855 of CAVWQP010000004.1, forward strand.
CCCACTGCAGCGGCGCTTGCGCGCCTTGAGCGCGCGCGCCCAGGCGGCGATAAGTCCGTCATGACGACGGTGCGGACGAACGCCGCGGCATCGATGCTCGGCGTCAGCCCGAACACGCTGAGGTCCTGGGAGCGGCGCTTCGGCTACCCGACGCCGCGCCGGACCGCGGGCGGACACCGCCAGTTCGACGTCCGCGAGCTCGAGGCGCTGCGCGAGGCGTTCGAGCAGACGCACAACGTGTCCTCCGCCGTGCGGCTCGCCCGCGAGCGGGGCCCGGGCCCGGCCTCGCCGCGCCGGCTGCGCAGCGCGCTCATGCGCTACGACGAGGACGAGGCCGACCGCGTCCTCGAGGAGAGCCTCATGGTCCGCTCGGTCGAGCGGACCGTCGAGGAGGTCCTGCTCCCGGGGGTCGAGCTCATCGCGACGCCCGTCGGCGACCCGCCGAGCCCCGAGCACGGGTTCGCCTGGGGCTGGGCGAGCGGGTGGATGGCGACCGCGCGCCGCGCCGCCCCCCAGGTCGCACGCGAGGAGGGCGTGCTCATCCTCGACGCGAGCCGCCGCCCCGACGTCGACGGGCTGCATGCGCAGGCGCTCGAGCTGCTGCTGCGTCGCGCGGGCGTGCGCGCGCTGTGCCTCGCGTTCGACTTCGAGCCCGGCCGTCTCGCCCGGGCGCTGGAGACGCTGACGCCGCGCGTCGTCCTGCTCACCGGGCACCGCGCGTCGCTGGACGCGCTCGGCCGGCTCGTCTACGTCGCCAGGCGATCGGGGACCGGCGTCGGCGTCTTCGACTTCCGCGGCGCGCTGCCGGAGAACGGCGCCTCGACCGTGCCCCGTCTCGGGCCGCGGGCCTCCGCTGCGCGCGACACGATCATCGGGCACCTGGACGGGCGCGCGGCGAACCGCGAAGCGCTCCGTTCGTCCGCCTGAAGACGTACGCTCCCGAACGAGATGGCCCTCGTGCCGGGTGACCCGCTGGCCCACCGCGCGCTCGACTCGCTGCTGCGCGCCGAGGCGACGGTGCGCCGTCGGCTGACCGCGGACCTCGAGCGCGAGGGGGTCTCGGCCACGGGCTTCTCGGTGCTCGTCGTCCTCACCACCGCCGGGGGCGAGCTCGAGCTGCGCACGCTGCGCGCCCGGCTGCGCACGTCGAAGGCCAACGCGACGGAGGTCGTGACGACCCTCGAGTCGCGCGGCCTCGTGACGCGGCGGCGCCTGCTCGCCGACAAGCGCGCGGCGACGATCGCGGTGACGCCGCGCGGGGAGGAGCTCGTCGAGCGCCTCTTCCCGGGGCACACGCGCCGGGTGGCCGACGCGTTCGCGGTGCTCGACGAGGGCGAGAAGCGGTCGCTGGCGTCGATCTGCCGCAAGCTCTCCGCAGCCTGAGGCTCGGCGTCTACCGTGGGGATTCCCATGTCCCGACTCCTCTCGATTGTGGCTCTGGCCTGCGCCGCCGCGCTCGCGGCGTGCGGCTCCGACACCGGCAGGCCCGGCACGCCCGCGGCCGACACCGACGACACGCCGGCCATGACCACGCCGCAGACGACGACGCAGGACGAGTCGCCGGGGGACGCGCCCGTGCGCGCCGACGGCGGCGAGCCGGAGGTCGAGGTCGTCGCGCGCGGGCTCGACGTGCCCTGGGACATCGCGTTCCTCCCCGACGGCGGCGGCGCGCTCGTGACCGAGCGGTCCGGCAGCGTGCGCCTCATCGACGGCGACGGGCGTCTGCAGGACCAGCCGGTCGCGGTGACCGACGTCCGCGACGACGGCGAGGCGGGCCTCATGGGCATCGCGCTGGACCCCGAGTTCGCCGAGGGCGAGCCGTTCGCGTACATGATGGCGACCGTCGGGGAGTCCAACCAGCTCCAGCGCTGGGCGTGGGACGACGGCCGGCTCGAGCGCGACGCCGTCCTCATCGACGACATCCCAGGTGCGCCCAATCACGACGGTGGCACGCTGCGCTTCGGTCCCGACGGCGACCTCTACGTGCCCACGGGCGACGCGGGCAAGAAGGAGCGCGCCCAGGACCGGGCCAACCTCGCGGGCAAGATCCTGCGGCTGACGCCCGAGGAGTACCGCGGCGACGACCCCGTCGACGACCCGACGTTGCACTCGGTCGGCCATCGCAACCCGCAGGGCCTGTCGTGGCAGCCGGGCAGCGGCCGCCTGTTCGCGAGCGAGCACGGCCCCAGCGGCTGGGACGGCCCGGGCGGCGACGACGAGGTCAACGTCGTGCGCGAGGGCGGCAACTACGGCTGGCCGCGCGTGCAGGGCGAGGCGAGCGCGGCCGGGCTGACCGGTCCGGTGTGGCTGTGGGGCGACGCGGTGGCGCCGTCCGGCGCGTCGTTCGTCTCCCGCGAGGGCTCGTCCTGGACGGGCGACCTGCTCGTCGCGACGCTGCGCGGGAGCGCGCTGCGCAAGCTCGACGTCGACGGCGGGCGCATCACCGGCGAGGAGAAGGTCGTCGAGGACTTCGGCCGCATCCGCGCGGTGGTCGAGGCGCCCGACGGGACGATCTGGATCACGACGTCCAACCGCGACGACTACGGCCAGGAGCGCAAGGGCGACGACCGGGTCATCCGGGTCATCCCGCCTTCCTAGACTGCACGGGGTGCGCCCCGTCGATCCCCAGCAGGACTTCCCGAGCCTCGAGGAGGCCGTGCTCGCGCGGTGGCGCGAGCGCGACGTGTTCCACGAGTCCCAGCGCCGTCGCGCGGGTGCGCCGCGCTACGTGTTCTACGAGGGCCCGCCGACGGCGAACGGGCGCCCCGGCTCGCATCACGTCCTGAGCCGCGTCTTCAAGGACATCTTCCCCCGCTACCAGACGATGCAGGGCAAGCTCGTCGAGCGCCGCGGCGGCTGGGACACCCACGGCCTGCCGGTCGAGCTGGCCGTCGAGCAGCAGCTCGGCATCAGCTCCAAGCACGAGATCGAGGAATACGGGATCGCCGAGTTCAACGAGCGCTGCCGCGCCTCGGTGTTCGAGTACCTCGAGGACTGGCAGGCGCTGACGGAGCGGATCGGCTTCTGGGTCGACCTCGACCGCGCGTACCGGACGCTGGACCCGAGCTACATCGAGTCGGTCTGGTGGGCGCTGAAGAAGATCGCCGACAAGGGCCTGCTCTACGAGGGCTACAAGGTCGTCCCGTACTGCCCGCGCTGCGGCACGGCGCTGTCGAGCCACGAGGTCGCGCTCGGGTACAAGGACGTCGTCGACCCGTCGCTGTACGTGCGCATGCCGGTGGCCGAGGACGGCGGGCCGGTCCAGCGCGGCGACGAGCTGCTCGTCTGGACCACGACGCCCTGGACCCTCGTCGCCAACGCGGCGATCGCCGTCGATCCCGAGCTCACCTACGTGCGCGTGAAGACGGGCCCCCTGGAGGCGCCGGTCGTGCTCGCCGAGGCGCTCGTCGAGCGCGTGCTCGGCGAGGGCGTGCAGGTGCTCGACCGCTTCCCCGGCGCCGCGCTGGACGGCGTGCGCTACGAGCCGCCGTTCCCGTTCCTGCCCGGCCGCGAGTGGGGCGAGCGCGGGCACACCGTGCTGCTGGCGGACTTCGTCTCCGCCGACGACGGCACGGGTCTCGTGCACACGGCGATCGCGTTCGGCGAGGACGACTTCCGGCTCGGCGAGCGCTACGGGCTGAACGTCGTCAACCCCGTGCTGCCCGACGGCACGTACGACGAGCGCATCGGCAAGTACGCCGGCCGCTACGTCAAGGACGCCGACGCCGACCTCATCGAGGACCTCAAGCGCCGCGGCCGCGTGCTGCGCGCGGAGGAGCTCGAGCACTCCTACCCGCACTGCTGGCGCTCGGGCAACCCGCTCATCTACTACGCGAAGCCGACCTGGTACATCGCCACCTCGACGCTGCGCGACCGCCTCGTGGCCGCCAACGAGGAGGTCAGCTGGCATCCCGAGCACATCAAGCACGGGCGCTTCGGCGACTGGCTGGCGGGCAACGTCGACTGGGCGCTCTCGCGCGAGCGCTACTGGGGCACGCCGCTGCCGGTCTGGCGCGACGAGGACGGCAACGTCACCGTCATCGGCTCCTTCGCCGAGCTCGAGGAGCTCTCGGGCGTGAAGGTCACCGACCCGCACCGCCCGTACGTCGACGACATCACGTTCCCGAGCCCGGTCTCGGGCAAGACCGCGCACCGGGTCCCCGAGGTCATCGACGTGTGGTTCGACTCCGGCGCCATGCCGTTCGCGCAGTGGCACGCGCCGTTCGAGAACGCGGACGAGTTCGAGGAGCAGTACCCGGCCGACTTCGTCTGCGAGGCGATCGACCAGACGCGCGGGTGGTTCTACTCCCTGCACGCGATCTCGGTGCTGCTGAACGACCAGCCGACGTACCGCAACGTCGTCTGCCTCGGCCTGATCCTGGACGGCGAGGGTCAGAAGATGTCGAAGTCCAAGGGCAACATCGTCGTGCCCTGGGAGGTCCTCGAGCGCTTCGGCGCCGACGCGTTCCGCTGGTACTTCTTCACGTCCAAGCAGCCGTGGGACGGCTACCGCTTCTCCCTGGACGCCATCGGCGAGGGCGTGCGCCTCTTCCTGCGCCAGCTGTGGAACGTGTACGCGTTCTACGCCCGCTACGCGCCCTTCGGGGAGCAGTCCGACGGCGGGGAGACCGACCTGGACCGCTGGATCCGCTCGCGGGTCGGCGCGACGGTCGAGGAGGTCACCGCGCGGCTGGACGACTACGACGCCACGTTCGCCGGCCGCGCGATCGGCGAGCTCGTCGACGACCTCTCCAACTGGTACGTCCGGCGTTCGCGGCGGCGCTTCTGGGAGGGCGACGCGAGCGCGCTGCGGACGCTGCGCGAGACGCTCGTGACCGTGTCCCAGCTGCTCGCGCCGTTCACGCCGTTCATCGCGGACGAGATCTACGAGAACCTCGACGGCTCCGAGCCGTCGGTGCACCTCACCGACTGGCCCGAGCCGCCCGCGCGCGACCTCGAGCTCGAGCGCGACATGCGCGTCGCGCGCGAGGCCGTGACGCTCGGGCTGCGTGCGCGCGCCGCGGCGAAGGTGAAGCTGCGCCAGCCGCTGCACGAGGCGGTCGTCGTCGCCGCGGGCGTCGAGCGCGACGCGATCGTGCGCCTGGAGGACGTCGTGCGCGGCGAGCTCAACGTGAAGGCCCTGCGGATGGTGGGCGCAGCCGACGAGCTCGGCGACCTCGAGCTCAAGCCCAACTACCGCTCGCTCGGTCCGCGGTTCGGCAAGGCGATGCCGCAGGTCGCCGCCGCGGTCGCGGCGCTCGACGCCTCGCGCGCGGCGGTCGCCCTGCGCGAAGGCCGCCCGGTCGCGGTGAACGTCGACGGCCACGACCACGAGCTCTCGGCCGACGACGTCGTCGTCTCGCTCGCGCCGCTCGACGGCTACCAGCTCGAGCGCGAGGGGTCCCACGCCGTCGCGCTGGAGCTCGCGCTCGACGAGGGGCTGCGGCGCGAGGGCCTGGCACAGGAGATCGTCCACGCGATCCAGAACGCGCGGAAGGCCACGGGTCTCGCCGTCGAGGACCGCATCGCCCTCACGCTCGGCGGCGATCCCGGGCTGCTCGACGTCGCACGCGCCTTCGAGGAGCACGTGGCGGGGGAGACGCTCGCCGTGGAGGTCGTCTACGACGGCGACGGGGTGGGCGAGGCGGCCAGCATCGAGGGCCGCGAGCTGCGCATCGGCGTCGCCCGCCAGCCCGGCTAGCACCCCGGGGTGCGGGTACCCGCACCGCAAAGGTGCGGTTCCGCACCGCGAAACCTGCCGTCTCCACCAGCGATGAGTATCCGATCGGCTGGGAGTCTTCTGTACATGGATGCAGTCGGCCCCTCCCCCGATCTCCGGATCTCGCTCGAGCCCCGGGTCATCGCACGCCGCCTCGCCATCCCCGCGGCCTTCGCGGCGATCGCCGTGGCCGTGCTCGTCGTCGCCGGAGGTCCGCTGCAGACGTTCGCGGACGCGCTGCGCCGCGCGCTCGACGCGGATCCGCGCTGGGTCGTCGCGGCGGTCGGCTTCGAGCTCGCCTCCTTCGCCGGCTACGTCCTGCTCCTGTGGCTCATCGCGGGCCGCGTCTCCCCGCGGATGAACCTCCGCGCGAGCACGCAGATCACGCTCGGCGGCGCCGGCGTCACGCGCCTGCTGCCCACCGCCGGCGTCGGCGGGGCGGCGCTCACGCTGTGGTCGCTGCGGCGCTCGGGCCTCGCGACGCAGGAGGCCGCGCGCACGCTCTTCGCCTTCCTCGTGATGCTCTACAGCGTCTTCCTCGGCGCGATCGCGATCTCCGGCGGGCTGCTGGCCACCGGCGTCGTCGGCTCGCGCGGGTCCGTCGCGATCGCCGCCGTGCCCGGTGCGCTGGCCGCGCTGGCCATCGTCGCCTGCCTCGTGCTCGGCTACCGCGCCCGCGGCATGACCGACGCCCTGCGCCCCGGCCGGATCGGCGCCCTGCTCTCCGGCGGGCGGCTCGTCGGCGGCGGCGTCCGCGACGGCCTCGTCATGCTCCGCCGCCCCGATCCGCGTGTCCTGGGCGCGCTCGCCTGGTGGGCCTTCGACGCCGCGCGTGCTGTGGGCGATGCTCCACGCGTTCGGCGCGCCGCCCTCGCTCGCCGTGGTCGCGCTGGCGTACTTCGTCGGCCAGGCCGGCAACACGCTGCCGATCCCGGGCGCCGTGAGCGGCGGCATCGTCGGGGTGCTCGTCGCGTTCGGCGTCGGCGCCGACGTCGCGCTGGCCTCCGTCCTCGCCTACCGCTCCGTGGCGATCTGGCTCCCGGCCGGCATCGGGCTGGCGACGATCCCGTCGCTGCGCGCGACGCTCGCGCGCTGGAAGGCGGAGGACCAGGGCTCGACTGGCCGGCCGGCGAGGCGCAGGCGCCCGTCGTGCCGGGTCCCGGCCGCGCCCGCGCCCGCCTGCGCCGCCCCGGTCCGCATCGCAGCGTGAGGCTGGGCGGCGAGGAGGCCGGCGGCGGGCCGCCGATCAGGCTGCTCGTCGCGGTCGCCGTGGTCGCGGGCGCGCTCTACGCGCTCGTGCTGGCGGGGGTCGTCGAGCTGCCGGACTTCCCGAAGCTCCTGCGCGACCTGTCGGACACGCTCGGCGTCTGGACCTACGCGCTCGTCGGCGCGCTGGCGTTCCTGGAGACCGGGGCGTTCGTCGGGCTCATCGCGCCGGGCGAGACCGCGCTGGCGCTCGGCGGCGTCGTGGCCGCCTCGGGCGAGATCTCGCTCGCGATCATGATCCCGATCGCGTGGCTGTGCGCGTTCGGCGGCGACGTCACGAGCTTCCTGCTCGGGCGCAGGCTGGGGACGCCGTGGCTCGACCGCCACGGCGCGCGCTTCGGCGTCAGCGTGCAGCGGCGCGAGCAGGTGCAGCGGTTCCTCGACACGCACGGGCCGCGGGCGATCCTCATCGGCCGGTTCATCGGGATCGTCCGCGCCGTCGCGCCGTTCCTGTACGGCTCGTCCGGCATGACGCTGCGGACGTTCCTGCCCTGGAGCATCCTCGGCACGGGGATCTGGGCGACGGCGTTCACGCTCGTCGGCTACGTGTTCAGCGAGTCCTTCGAGAAGGCGGCGGACGCGCTCGCGCACGGCGCGCTCGCCTTCGCGGTCATCGTCGCGGGCGGGCTCCTCATCCGCGCCTATCTGCAACAACGTCGCGCCAAGGCGGCCACCTAGGGGGCGAGACCCGGGGTCCCGCGGCCTCCCACCTGCATCACGACCACCGATGCAGGGAGGCCTCATGGACACCGATCGACTGGGCGCGCTCGTCGAGCGCATCCCCGCCGGCCGCTGGGTCAGCTACGGCGACGTCGCACGCGCGCTGGGCGAGCACCCCGCCGCGGCGCGGCGCCTCAACGGCGAGCTGACGCGGCTCGCCCCGCCCGGCGCGCACCGCGTGCTGCGGTCCGACGGCAGCGTCGCCGCGACGGCACTCGGCGAGCCGGACGCCGTGCGCGCGCGGCTGGAGGCCGAGGGCCTGGAGTTCGACGGGGACCGCGCCGTGCCGGCCGCGCGCATGTCCCTTGCCTGAGAACGAGAGAGGGCCCGCCGTGGCGGGCCCTTCCGATGGTGCTCGTCCGCGGCTCGCTACGCGAGCACGGGCTCGATCTCGGCCTCCAGCTTGCGCTTGGGGTAGGCCCCGACGATCTTCTTGGCCACCTGGCCGTTCTTGAACAGGATCATGGTGGGGATCGAGAGGACGTCGAAGGCGGCAGCCGTCTGCTGGTTGTCGTCGACGTTCAACTTCACGATCCGCAGTTCGGGGCGCTCATTGGCGATCTCCTCGAGAACCGGCGCGACGACGCGGCACGGGCCACACCAGGGTGCCCAGAAGTCCACGAGGACCGGGGCATCGGACTCGATGACCTCGGCCTGGAAGTTCGCGTCGCTCACGTCTTGGAGGGTGCCGGCCATGCTCGCTCCTTGTTGGGGTCCCTTCACTATACAAAGTGAAGCGCAGGCGCCCGTCGGCGCCGTGGGGGTGGTGCTACCCGGGGAGCAGGGCGACCAGCAGGTGCGGCGAGACGTAGGTCTCGACCACCGCGGCGAGCACGACGACGGGGAAGGCGATGGCCGTCGTCACGAGGGTCGCGGCGAGCATCTCGTCCCAGCGTCCCTGGCGGCTGAGCAGGATCCACGCCGCCAGCGGCAGGAACACGGCAGTCAGCTCGGGGAGCGCGTGCGGCAGCACGGTGAGCAGCAGCAGACCGGGGCTGATCCCGACCTGCGCCGAGATCGACGACGCGCCGTGCGCGAGCACGAGCGCCTGGGTCACGAGCGAGAAGAGCGTCGCGGCGCTGACGAACGCGATCGCGAGCATCCCGGCCCGGTCGTGCAGCGCGCGGATCCAGCCGCGGTAGCGCGCGGCCTCCGCGGGCATCTCGCTGCGGGCGAGGTAGCCGGCGAGGCAGGACAGCGAGTGCAGCGCGAGCACGAGCGAGTTGCGGAAGACGAGGAACGTGACGTGCTCGATGCGCGGGCTCGCGTTGACGCCGATGACGGCGAGCGGCGTGACGTCCGGCGTCATGCCGAGCGCGAGCACCCAGACGGCGACCAGCAGGGCCGCCGCGACGGCGGAGCTGCCGAGCAGCCAGCCCCGCAGGACGGGCCAGGGCGCTGCCTCCCAGCGGCGCAGCGTCGCGCGGGTGGCGGCGCTGCCCTGGACGAGCGCGAGATCGTTCAGACGCATGCTCCCCGTGTCATCGGCCGCAGGGGCCGCGGGGCGCAGCCCAGGTCAGCGCATGTGCGACAGCCCGCGCATCTGCACGCCGAGCGCGCGGCCGCGGCGTCCCCACCGCAGCCGGGGCACGAGCACGACCGCCTCCAGCGCGATCCGCCAGGACATCTTCGACCGCCCCTGTGCGCGGTCGCGGAACGTGATCGGGATCTCGACCACGCGGAAGCCCGCCTGGGACGCGCGGTACGTGAGCTCGATCTGGAAGACGTAGCCGTGGGAGCGCGCCTCGGCGAGGTCGATCGCCTCCAGCACCTCGCGGCGGAAGCACTTGAAGCCGCCGGTCAGGTCCTTGATGCGCAGGCCGAGGACGGCTTCGGCGTACCACCCGCCGAGGCGGCTGATGGCCCGGCGCACGAGGCCCCAGTCGCGCACCCGGCCGCCGGGCACGTAGCGCGAGCCGAGCACGAGGTCGGCGTCCCGCGCGGCGGTCACGAGGCGCCCGATGTCCGCCGGGTCGTGGGACAGGTCGGCGTCCATCTCGAGCACGAGCTCGGCGCCGCCGCGCAGCGCGACGTCGAACCCGGCCAGGTACGCCGGCCCGAGGCCGTCGCGCTCGGAGCGGTGCAGGACCTCGACGGCGGGGAGCTCCGCGGCGAGGGCGTCGGCGATCCGCCCGGTCCCGTCCGGGGAGTCGTCGTCGACGACCAGGATCCTGTGCGAGCCGGGGGCCGCGCGCTCGAGCGCCGCGAGTGCAGCCCGCACCACGCGCTCGACGTTCCCGGCCTCCTCGTAGGTCGGGAGGATGAGCCACACCATGGGGGCGTTCTAGGGTAGTTGCGTGGCCGATCTCTCCAACACGGCGATCGCCGACGCGTTCGACGAGCTCGCCGATCTCTACGAGCTGGACGGCGCGGTCGTCCACCGGGTGCTGGCCTATCGCACCGCCGCGAAGAACGTCCGCAACGCGACGGTCTCGGTCGCCGAGCTCACGAAGCAGGGCCGTGTGACGAGCCTGCCGGGCATCGGCAAGACGCTCGAGGAGAAGATCCGGGCGATGGTCGACACGGGGACGATCCCGGCGCTGGGGAAGCTCCGCGACCGCATCCCGCCCGGCCTCGCCGCGATCACGCGCCTGCCCGGCGTCGGGCCCAAGCGCGTGCGCACGATGTACGACCAGCTCGGCATCGACTCGATCGAGGCGCTGCGCGAGGCGGCCGAGACCGGCCGGCTGCGCGACGCGAAGGGCTTCGGCCCGAAGTTCGAGGAGAGCGTGCTCGCCGCGCTCGACGCCGGGGCCGCGGACCGGCCGGCGCAGCGAACCGTGCTGCCGACGGCGCTCGAGGTCGGCGAGCAGGTCGCCGAGGCGCTGCGCGCGCACCCGGCGGCGGTGCATGTCGAGATCGCGGGCTCCGCACGCCGCCTCGCGGACTCGGTGAAGGACCTGGACATCGTCGCCGCGGCGACGGATCCGGCCGCGCTGGCCGCCGCGCTGGCGGACGTCGACGCACTGGAGTCGGCGGGCACCGCCGGCGAGAACGCGGCGCGCGGCCGCGCGCACAACGGCCTGGGCATCGACCTGCGGGTCGTCGAGCCCGACCAGTTCGGCAACCTGCTGCAGCACTTCACCGGCTCGGCGCGCCACAACGTCGCGCTGCGCGAGGCGGCGGTCCGCCGCGGTGTCCACATCTCCGAGTACGGGATCCTCGACGACGAGACCGGCGAGACGACGCGCTGCGCGACCGAGGAGGAGGTCTACGAGCGGCTCGGGATGCCGTGGATCCCGCCGGAGCTGCGCGAGGACCGCGGGGAGCTCGCGAAGGGCTTCGAGGTCCCGCGGCTCGTGACCGTCGAGGACCTGCGCGGCGATCTCCACTGCCATACGACCTTGTCCGACGGCCGCAGCACGCTCGAGGAGATGGCGCATGCGGCCCAGGCCCGCGGCTACGAGTACCTCGCGATCACCGACCACTCGGCGACGCACGGCTTCGGCGACCACGTGACGCCGGACGAGCTGCGCCGCCAGATCGAGCGCGTCCGGGCGCTCGACGAGGAGATCGACGGCATGCACCTGCTCGTCGGGACGGAGACGAACATCCTCCCCGACGGCCGTCCGGACTACGACGACGAGCTGCTGGCCGAGCTCGACTGGGTCGTCGGCTCGGTGCACACCTCGTTCAACATGACCGAGAAGAACATGACGGCGCGGATGGTCGCGGCGACCGAGCACCCGTGGATCGACGCGATCGGTCACCCGACCGGCCGCAAGATCGCCAAGCGCGAGCCGTACAAGGTCGACATCGACGCGCTCATCGAGGCCGCGGCCCGTACGGGGACGATGCTCGAGATCAACGGCGCGCCGGACCGCCGCGACCTCAACGACGTCCACGCGCGCGCGGCCGCGGAGGCCGGCGTGAACATCCTCATCGACTCCGACGCCCACGGCGCCGAGCGCCTCGAGCACGTGAAGTGGGCGGTCGCGACCGCGCGCCGCGCGTGGCTCGGCCCCGAGCAGATCGCGAACACGCGGTCGTGGAAGGAGTTCGCGGGGCTGCGCAAGCGGGCGAAGGCCGCGGCCTAACCCAGCAGCCGCGGCAGCAGCTCCCGCGCCACAACCTCGTCGACCGCGGCAGCCGAGAACGGCGCCAGCGCCGCCGCCGCCTCCTCCGCGTAGCCCGCCCGCGGCGCGTCCAGCGCCGCCCGCAACGCGCCCGCCAGATCCTCGCCGACAAGACGCGGATCCAGCTCCCGGGCGATCGGCAGCGCCGCGTACGGCCCCGGCGCCGGCGTCGTGACGAGCAGGCATCCGTCGGCCAGCGCCTCGAGCTGCGCCAGCCCGTAGTCCTCCCGCCGCGGCGCCGTCACGAAGACGCGCGCGCGGCGCAGCAGCGCCCGGTACGCCGCCGGCTCGAGCCGCCCGGCGACGCGCACGCCGACGGCGTCGACCGGTGTGTCGGTGCCCGCGACCACGAGCTCCTCGCCGTCGCGCCGCGTCGCCGACCACGCGGCGAGGACGCGGTCAAGCCCCTTCTTCCACGGATCGGCCGCGTAGGTGATCGCCGCGATGTCGCGGGGCGCCCCCGCGTCGGGGGATGCCTCGACCGCGATCGGCACGATCACCGCCGGCGCGTGCGGCGAGGGCGTCTCCGCGAGGGTTCCCTCGGCCACCGGCACGAGCAGCGGCGCCTCGCGCAGCCGGCGCCGCTCGACCCGCCGCTGCCAGATCCCGTGGTGGCCGGGGCGGTTGGCGGCGGCGGGGGCGTCGTACCGGATCGCGCCGGGGCGCGGCCAGAGCAGCGCGGCTCCCATCGTGGAGTACACGACGGCGCGCGGCTGCCATCGCGCGATCCCGTCCTCGGCCGCGACCCGCGCCGCGTGGGCCCAGGCGAAGTCGGTCAGCGCGAGCGTCCGGACCTGCCGGCGGCGCGGCGCGCCGACGACCTCCACGTGCGCGCCCGCGCGCCGCAGCGCTCCCGCGAAGGCCGCGTCGGAGGCGCGGAGGCCGGCGGTGGAACCGAGCGACACCAGGAGGACGTCGGCCCGCGCCGCCATGTCAGCCGGGTGCGTGGCCGTTGGTCGCGACCGGCGTCAGATCCCGCCGGAACCCGGGCGTGCGCACGAGCTTGATCGGGCTCAGTGGCGACGTCGGCTCGATGTAGAACGCGACGCCGTCGCGGTCCTCGATGGCGGCCACGGCGCCGTTCTGCCGCCGCCACGCGAGCGCCCAGACCATCGCGAAGCCCGAGGCGATCCCGGGGATCTGCGGGGCGAACAGGGCGAGGCCGATCCCGAGCATCGTCGTCAGCGCGAGGGGCCACAACCGGTTGACGAGGATCCGGCCCGGGTGCTGCTCCGGGAGCGTCGTGGTGGAGCGCGCGCCGGCGAGCAGCCGCTCGATCGGCGGGTTCGTCTCCGCCCGGCGCCCGAGCCAGGTGCCGACCGCGACGGCGAGGACCCACCAGCCCGCGACGACGAAGACGAGCAGCGAGTCGGCCTCCGCGCCGGCGGCGAGCACGGTGACGACCGCGAGCGCGGTGGCCGCACCGGCGCTCAGGATCACCGTCGCCCTGAGGAAGTCGACGAAGCGCACCGCCGGCGGCTACAGCAGCGCCTCGAGCAGCTGCCGCACCCCTGCGGTGCCGTCCACGAGCGTGTCGGCCGCCTCCTCGAGCTCTCGCGGCGTCTCGTCGGAGCGGACCCCGACGCACGCCGCCGTCCCGAGCCGGCCCTGCTCCACGAGCGTCCGCAGGCCGTCGAACGCGTCGATGTCGGTCCGGTCGTCGCCCACGTACACCGCGGCCTTCAGGTCGGCGTCGCGCAGCAGGCGGCGGATGCCGCGGCCCTTGTCGATGTCGACGGCCGGGCGGACCTCGAGCACCTTGCGGCCCCAGTGCGTGCGCAGGCCCGCGGCCTCCGCGCGCTCGGCCACCTGGCGCACGGCCCGCTCCGCGGCCGCCTCGTCCGGTGCGCCGCGCCAGTGGAACGCCGCGATGGCGCGCTTGTCCTCGGCTCGCACGCGCAGGCGGCGCAGCTCGTCGCCGTACGCGTCGTCCGCGAACCGCCGGATGCGCCCCTCCCAGGCGGCGACCTCGCGATCGAGCTCGACCTCGGTCCCGCCCGGGCGCAGCAGCTCGACGCCGTGGTTGCCGATGTAGGCGATCGACCCGATGGACACGATCTGCCGCGCGACCGAGGCCTGGCGGCCGCTCACGCAGGCGACGCATCCGTAGCGCCGCGCCACCTGGATCAGCAGCGCGCGCGTCGGCTCGGGGACGGCCGCGTCATCGGCGTGGCGGACGATCGGAGCGAGCGTCCCGTCCACGTCGAGCAGGACGCCTGCGCGCGCAGGATCCGCCCGGAGAGGCTGGAGTGTCTCGCTCAGCGTCGCGGCGGCGGACATGGGCGCAGTATGGCGCGCCCGGGCGACGACCGATGGTCATGAGGGACCGGATACCCGCAGGTCGGGCGAGGCAGACCACGCGATCTCGGGTAGGCGTGACTCATGGCCCGTCCCGCTCACCAGCCCGGAGTCTCCGAGATCGGGCGCGCTCCGCTGCTGGAGCTCGATCCCGAGCTCGGCAACGGCCTGCCCGAGGAGGAGCGTGAACGCGCCAGGGTGCTGGTCGTCCAGCCCGCGGTCATCGACCCGGGTCCGTGGGAGGAGACGTTCAACGGGTTCGCACTGCTCGTCATCGAGGGACTGCTCGTGCGCGAGACCGCGGTCGGCGGCCGACTGCTGCCGCAGATGCTCGGCGCGGGCGACGTCCTGGAGACGTGGCCGGAGCCGGAGGGCGTGCTCGGCGCCGAGGTCAGCACGACCGTCGCCGAGCGGGCCACGCTCGTCGCGCTCGACGGCCGCTTCCTCACCGCGGCCGGTCGGTGGCCGACGCTGATGGTCGAGGTCCAGCGCCGCCTGGCGATGCAGGCACATCGGCTCGCCGTCCAGGGCGCCATCTGCCAGCTCGCGCGCGTGGAGCTCAGGGTCCTCGCCCTGCTCTGGCACCTCGCCGAGCGGTGGGGCCGCGTCGGCCGCGAGGGCGTCGTGCTCCCGGTGAAGCTCACGCACGAGACGCTCGGCCGCTTCGTCGGCGCGCGCCGCCCGTCCGTGACGCTCGCGATGGGCCAGCTCGCCGACGAGGGCCTCGTGACCCGCCGCGACGACGGCGCATGGGTGCTGCCGCCGCGCTCGCAGGACGTGCTCGCCGGCTGGCTCGGCGTGCCGCAGGACGGCCCGGTCGACTGGTCCTTCGCGCTCAGGCTCCGGCGGGACCCGCCGGACCGTGCTCGATCGCGCCTTTGACGGCGGCGTCGAGCGCGTTGATCCGGTAGAGGGCGACCGCCTCCGGCGACGCGAAGCGCCGCGTGGGCGAGGCGTCGGGGCCGTGGTGCGTCAGCACGCAGTGCGCGAGGGCGAGCCGCCGGGCGTCGTCGAGCGCCGGGACCTTGGCCGCGCGCTCGTCGAGCATCCGCAGTCCGAGCTCCACGTGGCCGAGCAGGCGGCCCTCGTCGCTCAGGCCGATGTCGGCGCCGTAGGTGAACTCCCGCGTCTTGCCGATGTCGTGGACGATCGCGGCCGTCAGCAGCAGGTCCGCGTCGAGCCGGACGTGCAGGATGCACGTCTCCTGCGCGAGCGTGGCCACCGCGACCGTGTGCTCGAGCAGCCCCCCGAGGTAGGCGTGGTGGCCGCCGCGCGTGCACGGCGAGCGCCGTAGACCCGCGCGCAGCACCTCGTCGCCCAGCATCCCGGCGAGCAGCCCGCCGAAGCCCGGATCGCTGACTTCGCCGGCCAGGTGCTCGAGGAAGCCGTCGAGCTCGTCGAGGTCCCGGTAGGCGGTCGGCAGGAAGGCGGACGGGTCCGCGTCCGGCGCCTCGACGCGGTCGATCGCCGCGACCTCGACCTGGAGCTCGTCGCGGTACCGATCCACGCGCCCGCGCACGCGCACGAGATCGCCGCGGTCGAAGCGGCCGGCCAGGACGTCGGCGTCGCGGAACGCGCGGGCGGCGACGGTGCCGGTCCGGTCGCGGAGCTCGAGCGCGAGATACGGCGTGCCGGTGCGCGTCGTCAGACGGTCCTTGCGCGTGCACGCGAAGACGGCATCGACCTGCTGACCGGCTTGGAGGGCTGCGATCGCCACGCGGGCATCTTGTACCGTCACCCGGATGCAGCCCCTCCGATGGGAGAGCCGGCCAGACGGTCTGCGAGCCCCGGCCCTCGTCTGCGCCTTCAAGGGCTGGAACGACGCCGGAGACGCAGCCTCCGCCGCGCTGCAGTTCGTCGGCTCGTCGCTGAAGGCGTCGCGCTTCGCCACGATCGACCCCGAGGAGTTCTTCGACTTCCAGGCCACGCGCCCCCGCGTGGCCTTCACCGAGGGACGCACCCGCGAGATCACCTGGCCCGAGGTCGAGGTGTTCGCCGCACGCGTGCCCCGCGCCCCGCGCGACCTCATCCTCCTCCAGGGCACCGAGCCGTCCTTCCGGTGGCGCACGTTCTGCCAGCTCATCCTCGACCTCGCCGAGGCGCTCGGCTGCCAGATGGTCGTGACCCTCGGCGCGCTCCTGGCCGACGTGCCGCACACGCGCCCGGTCTCGATCTCCGGGCTGTCCTCCGACGAGGTGTTCAACCAGCGGCTCGGCGTGCAGCCGACGAGCTACGAGGGCCCGACCGGGATCGTCGGCGTCCTGCACGACGCCTGCCAGCGCCACGGCATCCCGACGGCGTCGCTCTGGGCGAGCGTCCCGCACTACGTCGCCGCGGCGCCGAACCCGAAGGCCGCGCTCGCGCTCGTGCGCAAGCTCGAGTCCCTCGTCGGCGTCTCCGTCGACGCGGCCGAGCTCGAGACCGCCGCGACCGACTACGAGCGCCAGGTGTCGCTCGCGGTCCAGTCCGATCCGGACGTGCAGGCCTTCGTGGAGCGCCTCGAGCAGGCCGCGATCGACGAGGAGCCGGAGCCCGAGCCGGGCGATCTGCCCTCCGGGGACGTCCTCGCGCGCGAGTTCCAGCGCTTCCTGCGCCAGCGCGGCCCAGGCGAGTCCTGAGCACTGCTTCACGGCGACGCACCGAAATCCGGTCGTAGCACGTCCGCGGCCGGCCTGGACGAATGATCCATGCCGGGTTTGACCCGCCGGGGCAGTTTGACTTCCACGCGACCTCCGACCCGGCTATGCTCCCGCCGTCGCCACTGATGGCGACCTGGAGCCAAGGAAGACCCACCGGGCGGGTCCGGGCGACAGATCGAGCTTCGACGCTAGCCGCGCACGGCGACGGGAGGTCCCCGGATGCTCAGAATGGGAACAATTTTTGGCAGGTACCGCATCGAGGCGGTTGCGGGATCGGGCGGGATGGGCGTGGTCTACCGCGCCACGGACACCGAGACCGGCCAGCCTGTGGCGCTCAAGGTCGTGTCCTCCGTCCGCACGCTCGACGAGGAGAATCGCGAGCGGCTGCTGCGTGAGGCGCAGCTGGTGGCGCGCATCGACCATCCCGGCGTCGTCCCCGTCTACGAGGCGGGCGAGCACGACGGCCACTTCTACCTCGCGATGCTGTGGGTCGACGGCTCCGACCTCGAGCAGCTGCTCAGCGATCTGGGCCCGCTGCCCATCGAGCGTGCCGTCGAGGTCGTCGCCAACGTGGCCGACGCACTGGACGCCGCGCACGAGCGCGGGTTCGTCCACCGCGACGTCAAGCCGGCGAACGTCCTCGTCGCCGACTCGGGTCAGGTCTACCTCAGCGACTTCGGCCTGACCAAGGTCCTCGACGCATCCACCGGCCTCACGCACACCGGCCAGCTGCTCGGCACGGTCGACTACGTCGCGCCGGAGCAGATCGAGGGGCGGCCGGTCGACGGCCGCGCCGACGTCTACAGCCTCGGTGGCCTCGCCTACCGCGCCATCACCGGAAGCGTGCCGTTCGACCGCCCGGGCGGCGTCGCGCGACTGTGGGCGCACCTCAACGTCCCCGCGCCGAGCCTGCGCGCAAAGCGTCCCGACGCTCCGCGTGCCCTCGACGCCGCCATCCGCAAGGCGCTGGCCAAGTCGCCCGAGGAGCGCTTCGCGACTGCGGGCGCCTTCGCGATCGCCGCGCGTGAGGCGCTCGGCGAGATGGCTCCCGCCGTCGTCGAGTCGGGTGGGATCGAGGAGAAGGTCCCGGTCCTGGCCGGTGCCGCCGGCCCGATGTGGGAGTGGGAGCCGCCGACCGCCGTGGAGGAGACCTCCGAGCGCAGCGGCCGCACCGTGTCCCTGCCGTTCGGCCGCGTCCGCGCACCGATGGCGCTCGGCCTCGGCTACGCGATGGTCGTGGCGACCGTCCTCGGCGGTGTCGTGCTCAGCGGCAGCGGCGAGAAGGTCCAGGAGGTCGCAGCGGGCGCCGGCAAGGTGACGCTGCAGCCGTCCGGCACGTCGGGCGACTCGTCGTCCTCGCCGCTCGCCGTCGCGGAGCCGTACATCCTCCGCGCGAAGCCGTCCGGCGCTGACAGCTCGAACGATGCCACCGCGACCGCCGCATCGACGGAGACCGTCACGGTCCCCGCCGCGATGAACCGTGCGCAGCGCCGTGCGGCCGCCCGGGCCGATGCGCGCAGCCAGAAGAAGACCAAGAAGTCGAGCGGCGGCAGCAGCAGCGCGCGGAAGCGGCAGCGCGGTCACGCTCGACAGCAGCGGGTCCGACGCCCAGCAGCCGGCGCGCCGTCAGGCGCCGGTCGCGGGACGCCGCATCTCCAGCAACGGCACGAAGACGCAGAGCTCGGCGAGCACCGTGGCGACCCCGGCTCCGGCCACGCCGCCTGCGACCACCGGGTCCGCCGCCGGCACGGGCAGCCCGACGCCGGTCGTGCCCCCGCCGACGACGACGCCGACGGACCCGCCGCCGACGACCACGCCGACCGACCCGCCGCCGACGACCACGCCGACCGACCCGCCGCCGACGACCGATCCCGGCACCGGAACTGGCACGGGTACGGGGACCGGCACAGGAACTGGGACCGGCACGGGCACGGGAACGGGGACGGGGACCGGCACGGGAACCGGAACGGGAACCGGCACCGGCACGGGCGAGACGCCCACGGACCCGACCACGCCGGCGACGACCGTCGCGCGCCTGGTCCGGGCCGTCAACGCGCTCGGCTAGACCGGCCGCACCGACATCAGCAGCATCGAGGGGCCGCCGAGAGGCGGCCCTTCATCGTTCGGCAGCGGGGCAGGCGATGCGGTAGTCGCAGCGCGCGCACGTCGCGAAGGACGGCGTCGGCTCGAAGCCCTGACCCTGGATGCCGTCGGCGACCTCCAGGACGGTCTCCGTGATCCAGTCGGGGTCCATCGACTCCGTCGGGACGCGGACCTTCTCGTCGTCGAGGACGTAGAGGTACGCCTGCTCGGCGGACTCGAGGTCCCACGCCTCGCGCGCTCCGATGGCGTAGAGCGAGAGCTGCACGTCCTCGCGCAGCTCGGCGACCGACCGCGGGCGCCCGGTCTTGTAGTCGATGAGCTCCCAGCCGCCCTCGGCGAGACGGTCCACCCGGTCGACGCGCCCGCGCACCGTGTGGCGTCCCATGCGGAACGTGAAGCCGCGCTCGAACCAGACGGGGTCGACGTGCTCGGCCCGCACGCGCTCGTGGTAGCGGCGCAGCGAGTCCGTGGCCTTCACGCGCAGCTGGCGCTCCTCCTCGCGGTCGCCGAAGCCGCCGCGCCGCCAGCCGGCCTGCAGGAGCCCGAGGAGCTCGTCCTGCGTGCTGCCGCCGGTCTGGTGGTAGCGCTCGAGGACCTGGTGGATGAGGATGCCGAACCGCTGGTGCAGCGTCGGCTCCTGCGGGATCCGCAGCACGCGCGCGAACTTGTAGCGCAGCGGGCACATCCGGTACGTCTCGATGTCCCCCGCCGAGAGCGCGAGCCCCTCGCCGCGCCGCGGCAGGAACGGCCTCCAGGGACGGCTCGGACCTCGCGGCCGCCGCGGCGCTGCGTGCGCGGTCGTCGCGTTCGGCGTCGACGAGGACGTCGTCGAGCGTCGAGCTCGACGAGCACCTCGCGCTGCAGCGGCGACACCGCCGAGAGGAGGTGCTGGTTGATGCCGGGGAGCGCGTCGGCCACCGACTGCCCGGCCGGCCGTTCCAGCAGCGCCGCGACCTTGAGGATCTCGAGGTAGCGCGCGACGGCGTGCGTCACGTCGAGGTCGGTGTCGAAGCGCAGCTCGCTCAGCCCGCGCGCCGTGCGTTGGACGTCGCCGAGCAGCTCGTCGCGCAGCGCCTGGAACGTCGCGTGCAGCGTCTCCTCGGGCCCGAAGAGCTCCTCCTCGAGCGGCTCCCACTCCGCGCCGAGCGCGGTGCGGGCCTCCTCGGCGAACGGCGACGGCGTCCGCGCCGTGTCGTGGTCGGAGAGCTCGGCGTAGGAGATCGTCAGCGACCGGCGCGCGCGCGTCATCGCGAGGTACGTCAGCCGGCGCATGTCGGCGACGTGCGCCTCCGGCGTCGCCGGCGCGTCGATGCCGGTTGCGGCCTCCGCGCGACGCACGCCCGGCATGCGTGCGGACTCCATCCCGCAGAGCACGACGTGGTCTGCCTCCAAGGTGGCGGCCCCCGCCATCGTCAGCACGCTCACCGAGGACCCGGACCCGGCCCCGCCGGGTGTGCCCGGCTCGTCGTCGCCCAGCCCCGCGTCCGCCACCGCCGCCGCGTAGCGCGCGAACTCGCGCGGCGTGGCCTGCGGCGCGCGCCGGACGTAGGCGGCGGCCATCTCGGCCAGGCGCGACAGCATCACCAGCCGCTCGACGACGTCGGCCTGCGCGGTGAACAGCTGCTGGCGGCGCAGCCCCAGCCGGTCGATGAGCCGGTGCACGAAGAGGTCGGGCCGCATCGTGTCGAGCCCGGACGCGGCAGCGCGCAGCAGCTTGAGGAACCGCAGGATGCGCTCGCGGGACTCCGGCGGGATCTGCGGCGACTCGTTCGCGGCGACGAGCGCCGCGACCATGTCCAGGCGCCGGCGCCGCGCGATCTGCACGCAGCGAGCGAGGTCGACGGAGCCGAGCTCGATCGGCGGGCGCGAGAGGGCGCGCACGACGGCCGCTGCGTCCGACGGGTCGGCGAGGAGTCGCAGCCACGCGAGCACGTCGCGGACCTCGGGAGCGCCGAAGAAGGCATCGACGCCGATCAGCCGGTAGGGCAGCGCGCGCTCCTCGAGCGCGAGGCCGATCGAGCGTCCCTCGCCGCGGACCGAGCGCACGAGGACCGCGATCTGCTCCGGCGGCGTTCCGGCACGGACGAGCCGCTCGACGTGGCGGGCGACGCCCTGCGCCTGCGCGCGCTCGTTCGCGCATTGCCAGAAGCGGACCTCGCCGGGGTCGGGCGCATCGGACTCGATCGCCCGCGGCTGGCGGTCCGGGATCTCGTCGATGACGGCCCGGGCGCCCGTGAGCACCCGCTCCGGGCAGCGGAACGACCGTTCGAGGCGGACCACGGGCGCGTCCGGGTGGCTGCGGCGGAACGCGGTCGTGTTGCGCCCTGCGGTGCCGGCCCCCCGCGGGAGCGCCTGGTCGTCGTCGGCGAACGCGCAGACGTTGCCCTCGGTCCCCGCGCCGCCCGCCGTGCCGCGCCCGAGCTCCTCGACGACGAGCAGCGCCGCAGGCGAGAGATCCTGGAGGTCGTCGACGAGCACGTGGCGGTGCCGCGCGCCGACGCGTGCGCGCACGTGCGGCCGATCGCGCAGCAGCCGCAGGGCGCGCAGCACGAGGTCGCCGGCGTCGAGCGCGCCCGCCTCGACCAGCAGGCGCTCGTGCGCGAGGTAGAGCTGGGCGAACTCGCGCTCGCGGGGCCGGTCGGCCTCCTCCGCCCACGCCGCGAAGCGCTCGGCGTCGACGCGGTCCTCCTTCAGGCGGTCGATGCGCGCGACGACGCGCGACATGAGGGCGGCGGGGCTGCCGCCGAGGTCGTGCTCGCGCAGCGGCAGGTCGTCGAGGTGCTCGAGCAGCATCGCCAGCCGGTCGGCGCGCCCCAGCGGCACGACGAACGGATCGAGCCCCGCCTCCAGCGCCTCGTCGTGCAGGATGCGCGCGCAGAGGTCGTGGACGGTGTGCACCGCGAGCTCCTCGTACGCGCCGTCGATCGCGTCCTCCAGGAGCGCGCGCAGCCGGCGGGCGGCCGCGGGCGCGGCGACGAGCGCGAGGATCGATTCGGCCCCCGCCCCCCCAGCGCCGTCGGCGACGAGCCGGGCGAAGCGCTCGACGAGGACGGTCGTCTTGCCGGTCCCCGGCCCGGCGACGACGAGCAGCGGACCGCCTGGATGCCCGACGACGCGGGACTGCGCAGGCGACAGGTTCGGCACGTGGTGAGCTTACGGCCGGGGGCGCACCGTCACGCCACCCGTAGCATGGGACGTGTGACTGCGGAGGCGACCGTTCTCGAGGCCGACTGGCTGGGCACCTGCCGCCGCGCCGTCAGCGGGCTGCGGGGCGTCCTCAGCGAGCACCCGACGAGCCGCGAGCGCGTCGTGGAGACGGGCGAGCGCGGAGGGGGCGGTGACCGCACGCTCGTCATCGACCGCCAGGTCGAGGACGTCGTGTTCGCGGAGCTCGAGCGCCTCCACGCCGACGGGCTGCGGTTCTGCGCGGTGTCGGAGGAGCGCGGCGTCGTCGACTTCGGCGGGGAGGGCGTCCGCGTCGTCATCGATCCCATCGACGGCTCGCTGAACGCGAAGCGCGGCCTGCCGAACGTCGCGATCTCGATCGCCGTCGCCAGCGGCCCCACGATGGCCGACGTCGAGTTCGCCTACGTGTACGACCTCGGCCCCGGCGAGGAGTGGTGGGCGCGTCGCGGCGAGGGCACCTGTCTGAACGACCGCCCGCTCGTCGACGTGCCGCCGGAGCGCCGCGACCGCAACGGCCGCCTGGAGCTCGTCGCGCTCGAGTCCGCCTCGCCCCACTGGATCGCCCGCGGCATCGAGGGCCTCGAGCGCAGCGTCCGCCGCATCCGCGCGATCGGGACGATCGCCGTGTCGATGTCGCAGGTCGCCGACGCGCGCGTCGACGGAATGCTCACGCTGAGGCCATCGCGCGCCGTCGACGTCGCCGCCGCGCAGCTCATCGTGCGCGAGAGCGGCGGGCACGTGGCGTTCCCGGCCTGCGAGACCGAGCTGGGGGCGCCGTTGGATCTCGTGCCCCACTCGCCCGTCGTCGCCGCGCGCACCCGCGCGGGGCTCGAGGAGCTGGCCGCGATCGTCGTCGAGGCGGACTCGTGATCGACGCGGCGCTCGCCGAGCGACTCGCGCTGCTGCTCGCCGGTGGCGCGGGGGACATGAGCGCCCAGCCCGACTGGTTCGGCGCGCGCGTCGAGCGTGCGCGCAGAGCGGATCGTCGAGGTGACCGGCCTGCGGCCCGCCGGCGACGCTGCCGACCCCGAGTGGCTCGACCGCGGCAGCTGGGCGGCCGCGAACCTCGCGTCGACCGGCTCGCTCCTGAACCCGCTGCTCGACCGCGTCGGCGAGAACCTCGGCATGCTCGCCGGCCCGGCGCGCGCCGGTGTCTCCTACATCGCCTCGGCGGAGCTCGGCGCGCTGCTCGGGATCGTCGGACGCCGGGTGCTCGGCCAGTACGAGCTCGCCCTGCTCGACCCGACCGTCCCGCCCCGGCTGCTCTTCGTCGGCCCGAACATCGACGCGGTCGCGCTCGGGATGGACGTCGAGCGCGACGAGCTCGCCGACTGGGTCATCTTCCACGAGGTCACGCACGCGGTGCAGTTCGGCGGCGTCCCGTGGCTGCGCGATCACATCTCCGCGCTGCTGCGCGATCTGCTCGGCGACCTGGAGCTGAAGGTCGACCCCGGCGCGATCTCGCGGATGCCGTCCGCGGATGATCTAAGGCGCTCGCCGCAGCCGTCCGCGATGGCGGGCTACTCGCGGTCGTCGGGCCGGGCAAGCGCGAGCTGCTCGACCGCGTGCAGGCGATCATGGCGCTCGTCGAGGGGCACGCCGAGTGGACGATGGACGCCGCGGCGGAGGAGGTCATCCCCTCATTGGCGAAGCTGCGCGCCGCCCTCGACGCCCGTCGACGCGACCGGCCGCCCGCCCTGCGCGTGCTCGACCGCCTGCTCGGGCTCGAGATGAAGATGCGCCAGTACCAGGAGGGCCGCGCGTTCTGCGACGCGGTCGTCGCGGCCGCCGGCGTCGCGGCGATGCACGGCGCGTGGCGCTCGCCGGAGGACGCGCCGACGATCGCGGAGCTCCGGGACCCGTCCCTGTGGCTGGCACGGCAGGGGCTGCGGGCGGCCTGACGCTGCGCGCGGCGGGCGGTCCGCTGCACGTGGATGGGCTCGTCGCACACCTCGGGCCGCGCGCGGTGCCGGGGATGGAGGAGGTGGAGGGCACGACGTACCGCCGCGTCCTGCGGCTGCCCGGCGGCAACGGCGTCGCGTCGGTGCGGCTCTCCGCGCGCGGCGCGCAGGGGACGCTGTGGCTCGAAGAGGCCGCGGATCGCGCGGCGGCCCGGCGGGCGCTCCGGGCCTTGCTCGCGCTCGACGCCCCGGGCGACGAGGCCGACGCGGTGCTGGCGCGCGACCCCGCCCTGGCCGCGCTCGTCGCTGCGGCACCTGGCGTCCGGGTGCCCGGCACGCCGGACGGCGCGGAGCTGGCGATCCGCGCGGTCCTGGGCCAGCAGATCTCCGTCGCCGCGGCGCGGACCGCGGCCGCCGGCCTCGCCGCGGGGCTCGGCCGCCCGCTCCCGGCGCCGAACGGGACGCTGACCCACGCCTTCCCGTCGCCGGCCGCGCTTGCCGACGCGCCCGACGAGCTCCTGCGCATGCCTCGCTCGCGGCAGCGCACCGTGCGGATCCTGGCCACCGAGCTCGCGGCGGGCGATCTCGACGTCCGCCGCGGCGCGGATCCCGCCGTCCTGCGCGCCGCCCTGCTGGCGCTTCCCGGCATCGGACCGTGGACCGCCGAGTACGTGGCCATGCGGGCCGCCGGCGACCGCGATGCGTTCCCGGCGTCCGACCTCGGACTGCTGCGCTCGGCGGCGGCGCTGGGCCTGCCGTCCGAGCCCCGCGGGCTGGCCCGGCACGCCGAGCGGTGGCGGCCCTTCCGATCGTTCGGAGCCCAACGTCTGTGGGCGTTCCGACCCCTCTAGACTCAGTTCCATGCCCACGCATGACGAGATCCTGAAGTCCCTCGAGAGCGTCATCGATCCCGAGCTGCGGCAGAACATCGTCGTGCTCGGCATGGTGCGCTCGATCCAGCAGCGCGACGGGGGCGAGGTCGACGTCACCGTGTCGCTCACCACTCCCGGCTGCCCGATCCGCAGCCACTTCCAGACCGGCGTCGTCGACGCGGTCCGCACGCTGCCCGGCGTCACCGCCGTCACCGTCGCGTTCGACGTCCTCTCCGACCAGGAGAAGGCCGGCCTGCAGCAGAAGCTCGGCCGCGGAGGGCTCCCGAGCGGCGCCCTGGCCGGCGTCGCCAACGTCCTCTGCATCGGCTCCGGCAAGGGCGGCGTGGGCAAGTCGACGCTGACCGTCAACCTCGCCGCGGCGCTCGCCGCCGACGGCAAGAAGGTCGGCGTCCTCGACGCGGACGTCTGGGGCTACTCCATCCCGCGGATGGTCGGCCTGGGCGGCCGGCGCCCGCCGGTCAACGACGACCGCAAGATCCTGCCGCTGGACGCGCACGGCATCAAGGTGATGTCGATCGGCTTCTTCGTGCAGGAGGACTCCGCCGTCGTCTGGCGCGGGCCGATGCTGCACAAGGCGCTCACGCAGTTCCTCGAGGACGTCGCGTGGGGCGAGCTCGACTACCTGCTCGTCGACCTGCCCCCGGGCACGGGCGACGTCTCGATGACCCTGTCGCAGCTGCTGCCGCAGGCGAAGTTCCTGATCACGACGACGCCGCAGCCGGCCGCGCAGAAGGTCGCCAGGCGGGCGGCCGAGATGGCGGGCAAGGTCGACCTCGAGATCGCGGGCATCGTCGAGAACATGTCCGGCTTCACGACGCCGGGCGGCGAGCGCTTCCAGATCTTCGGCGAGGGCGGCGGCCAGGAGCTGGCCGACGAGCTCGACGTGCCGCTGCTCGGCAAGGTGCCGCTCACCATGCCGCTGCGCGAGCAGGCCGACGCAGGCGTCCCGCTCGTCCTCACGGACCCGGACGATCCGGCTGCGCAGGCGATCCGTCAGACGGCGCGCGGCATCATCGCGATGACGCCCGTCGAGCTGCCGGTGCTCACCATGGCCGCTCCGGCGCCCGCCCCGAGCCTCGGCATCTCACTGCCGATGGCGGGCTAACGCAGCTCGGCGTACAGCCGCCCGAGATCCTCGACCCGGAAGTGGGCGTTGAGCCCGCTCGGGTTCGGCAGCGCCCACAGCGGCCGCCCGCCGACGGTCTCGGGCTGCGGGGCGGGCGGGTTCAGAATCTGTGCCTTCGGCCGCGCGAACGCGGTGCGGAACGCGCCGATGCCGAGGATCGCGACGGTCGTCGGCTGCCAGCGCTCGGCCAGCTCGGCGAGGGCAGCGACGCCGTCGCGCAGCTCGTCGTCGGTCAGGTCGGCCGCGGCGCGCGTCGGACGGTCGACGAGGTTCGTGACCCCGACGCCGTAGCCCGGCAGCTGCGCGCTCTCGTCGGGGCGCAGGACCCGTGGCGTGAACCCGGCCAGATGCAGCGCAGGCCAGAAGCGGTTGCCCGGGCGGGCGAAGTGGAAGCCCGTCTCGCCCGAGCGGATCGAAGGGTTGATCCCGCAGAACAGGACCTGGAGGCCGGGCCCGATCACATCGGGCACCGGCTTCGGCATCAGCGCGAGGTGAAGTACTCCTGGTTGACCTGCGCGAAGCCGGCCCACTCGGACGGAAGCTGATCCTCGGCGAAGCACGCATCGACGGGGCACGCCTCGACGCAGGCGTCGCAGTCGATGCACTCCTCGGGATCGATGTAGAGCTGCTCGACCTTGTCGTAGTCGGGTTCGTCCGGCGTCGGGTGGATGCAGTCGACAGGGCAGACCTCGACGCACGAGTTGTCCTTGGTCCCGATGCAGGGCTCCGCGATCACGTAGGCCATGGGCGGTTCTCGACTCCAGTCTGGTGGGGGACCCGAGATTGTACGCGCCTGCCGGACCATGGCCGGGCGGCCTCCAACTGCGCGGCGAGCGCGAGCAGCGGCCCTTCGCCCGCAGGCCGCCCGACGAGCTGGATCCCGAGCGGGAGGCCGTCGGGATGGACCGCCAGCGGCAGGGAGATCGCAGGGCATCCGGTGACGTTGGAGATCGCCGTGAACGGCGTGAACTCGGCGCCTCGCGCGAAGGTCCGCGCTGGTTCGGGCCCGAAGGGATCGATCGTCCCGAGCGGCAGGGGAGACTCGGCGAGCGTCGGGCAGAGAATGGCGTCGTAGGGCTGCGCCCACGTCACGACCGCGCGCGCGAGGGTCTGCATCCGAACCGCGGCCAGGCTCGCCGACACCGAGTCGAGGGCCTTGGCCCGCCGCCAGACCCACCAGCTCAGCGGCTCCATGTCCGCTTCGGCGGGCTCGCGGCCGGCGAGCATGCCCGCGGCGGCGATCTGCGAAGAGACGGCCGGCCCGAAGAGCGCGGCGAACAGGTCGAGCAGCCCCTCGCCGCCCCAGGGCGGGTCCGCAGGGACGACCTCGTGGCCCAGCCCTTCCAGCAGCAGCCCCGTCTCGGTGACGGCCGCGACGCAGGCGGGGTCGACCGGGACGTCGCCGAGCGAGGGCGACCAGGTCATCGCGATGCGCAGGCGGCCGGGGTCGCGCGCCGCCGCCACGGCGAACGGCTCCGGCGGCGGCGGCGCCCAGCTCGCGTCGCCCGGCTCGGTCCCGGCGAGGACGTCGAGGAGCGCGGCGGTCTCGGCGACGGTCCGCGTGAGGACGCCGTCCTGCACGAGGAACTGCTCCCCGATCTCGGGTGCGTGCGACACGCGCCCGCGCTGCGGCTTGAGGCCCACCAGGCCGCAGCACGCCGCCGGGATGCGCAGCGAGCCGCCGCCGTCGTTGCCGTGCGCGAACGGCACCATGCCGGCCGCGACCGCGGCGGCGCTGCCGCCGGACGAGCCGCCCGGCGTCCGCGTCGGGTCCCACGGGTTCCGGGTGCCCTCGGTGACGGGCAGGATCCCCCACTCGGGCATCGCCGTCGTCCCGACGACGATCGCGCCCGCGCCGCGCAGCCGGCGGACCACGTTGTGGTCGTGCCCCGCGCGCACGTCGCGCATGAGCGAGGAGCCGCACGTCAGGCGCAGTCCGGTGACGGCGCGGTTGGCCTTCACGGCGACCGGGACGCCCGCGAGCGGCCGGGCATCGCCCGCGGTGACCTCGGCCGCCGCGGCGCGGGCGCCCGCATCGTCGACCTCGACGAACGCGCCCAGGTCCGGGTCGAGCGCCGCGATGCGCGCGAGCGCGAGCTCGACGAGCTCGAGGGACGTGACCTGCCCCGCGCCGACGAGCGCGGCGAGCTCGGTCGCCGGCAGGGTCAGCAGATCGTGGTCGGTCACGCGGGGCACACTACGGGGCAATAGATTCGGAGCGGTGGCGCCGACAGGGGTCGACATGGGACCGCGCTACCGCTGGGTGGTGCTCGCGGTCGGGGCGTTCGGCGCCGCGGCGTTCACGGCCCTGCGCATGGGGTTCCCCGCGCTGGGCCCGGAGCTGCGCGACGTCTTCGGCCTGTCCCTCGGCGAGATCGGCCTGGCGATCGCCGCGCTCTCGGTCGGGGTGGTGCTGACGACCGTCCCGTGGGGGATGCTCACGGACCGCATCGGCGAGCGCCCCGTGCTGGCGGGCGGCCTGTTCGCCACCTCCATCGCGATCTTCGCGATGGCCTTCACCGAGGGCTTCCCCGCCCTGCTCGTCGGGTTGTTCGTGACCGGTGCGTTCGGCGCGAGCGCCACCGGTGCGAGCGGCCGCGCGGTCATGGGGTGGTTCACGCGCCACGAGCGCGGCTACGCGCTCGGCATCCGCCAGATGGCGCTGCCCGTCGGCGGCAGCATCGGCTCGATCGCGCTGCCGCTGCTGGCGGGCGCGGGAGGGCTGCAGGCGGCGTTCCTGGCGTCGGCGGGCCTCGTCCTCACCGGGGCGATCGCGTCCGCGCTCTTCATGCGCGACGCGCCCCCGTCGCCGCCCGGCAGCTACGTCAGCGACGCACCGCGCCCGCTGCGCGACCCGCGCATCCTGCGCCTCGGCGTGGCGAGCGGGCTCCTGGTGTGCGCGCAGGCGGCGATGCTCGGCTTCGTCGTGCTCTTCCTGCACGACGAGGAGGGCCTGTCGGCGGCCTTCGCCGCCGTGCTGCTCGCGGCGCTGCAGCTCGCGGGCGCGGTCGGGCGCATCGTGGCCGGTCGCCGGTCCGACCGCGAGGAGCGCCGGATCATGCCGATGCGCCGCCACGCGCTGGCCGCGACGGGGCTCATCGTCGCCAGCGCCGTCCTGACGCCGGCGCCGAACTGGGTCGTCGTGCCGCTCGTGATGGTCGCGGGCGTGTCCACGATGTGCTGGAACGGCCTCGCGTTCACCGTCGCTGCCGAGATGTCCGGGCGCGAGCAGGCGGGCACGGCGATGAGCGTGCAGAACACGATGACCGCCGTCGGGACCGTCATCGCGCCGGTCGCGTTCGGCGCGTTCGTCGAGCTCACGTCCTGGCCGCCCGCGTTCGTCGCGCTCGCGGCGTGCCCGCTCGCCGCCTGGTGGGTGCTGTCGCCGCTCGTCGACGAGGAGGAGCGGCGCGCGGACGCACGGGAGGCCCGCCTCGCGCTCGCGGCGACGCGCAACGCCGAGACCGGCGTCGCCAGCGCTACGGGTTCCTGACGCCCTCCTCGTCGGGCCAGTGGCCGTGGAGGTCGTAGAAGTCGCGCGCGTCGTCCTCGGCGTGGCGGTCGGCGTGGCCCTTGGCGGCGATCCACACCATCAGCACGATGGACACGATCGCGCCGAGCGTCCCGATGATGCCCCAGGCGAGGTCGACTCCGCCGCCGAAATTGAACACGCGTCACAGGCTAACCACGTGGCAGGGGTGCGGGGTGTCGTAGTCTCGACGCCGTGCTTCTGGATCGATTCAGAAACCCACGGGCGGCCGTCACGCTCGTGTTCGCCCTCAGCGGCGTGATGTACGGGTCGTGGGCGGCGCGCATCCCCGCGATCCAGAACCGCCTCGACCTGAGCGCGGGCGCGCTGGGCATCGCGCTCGCCGGCGTCGCCGCGGGCGCGGTGGTCGCGATGCCGCTCAGCGGCGGATGGGCGGCGCGCGCGGGGAGTCGCCGCGTGACCCGCACGCTGCTGGTGGCGACGTGCCTCGCCGTCCCGCTCGCGGCGTTCGCCCCGTCGCTGGCGCTGCTCGTGCTCGCGACGCTCGCGCTCGGCGCCGCCAACGGCGGCCTCGACGTCGCCATGAACGCCCAGGGCGCCGCCGTCGAACGCCGCGCCGGCAAGCTCATCTTCAGCTCGCTGCACGCGGGCTTCAGCCTCGGAGGGCTCGTCGGCGCGCTCACCGGCGCGGCCGCCGCGGCGGCGCGCGTCGACGTCCGGGTCAACCTCGTCGTCGTCGCCGCGCTCGCCCTCGCCGTGGGGCTCCTCGCGACCCGCGCGCTCCTGCCCACGTCGGCCGACGCCTCCCCCGAGTCGCACTCGTTCGCCCGGCCGACGCGCGCGCTGTGGGCGCTGGGCATCCTCGCCTTCTGCTGCCTGCTCGCCGAGGGCGCGGCGGCCGACTGGAGCGCCGTCTACGTCGAGGACTCGCTCGGCGGCCCCGCCGGACAGGCGGCGCTCGCGTACGCGGCGTTCTCGGCGACGATGACCCTCGGCCGCCTCGTCGGGGACCGTCTCGTCGGCGACCTCGGCTCCGTGCGCCTCCTGCGCATCTCGGGCATGGTGGCCGCGGTCGGCCTGGGCGGTGCCCTGCTCCTCGCCGTGCCGGGCGCCGCGATCGCGGGGTTCGCCCTCCTCGGAGCGGGGCTGTCCGTCGTGATCCCGATCGTGTTCCGCAGCGCCGCGGCGACGCCGGGCGTCGCGCCTGGCCCGTCGCTGGCCGCGGTCTCGTCGCTCGGCTACCTCGGCTTCCTCGCCGGGCCGCCGCTCGTCGGCGGGCTGGCGGAGCTCACATCGCTGCCCGTCGCGCTGAGCCTCGTCGTGCTGTGCGCGGCCTCGACCACCGCGCTCGCCGGCGCGACGCGCCGTGGGGGCTCGGGCGTCCCGGCGCCGGCGCGGCGGGTCGCCGAGCCGGTGCACGCGTAGAGTCGCGGGATGCCGCTCGATCCAGACGTCCGCGACCTCTTCGCAGGCGCGAACTTCGTGCACCTCGCAACGCTGATGCCCGACGGCGGTCCGCACAGCGTCGCGATCTGGGCCGACGTCCACGACGACGAGCACGTCGTGTTCTTCACGAGCCCGACCTCCCGCAAGGCGCGCAACCTCGACGGGGACGCCCGCCTGGCGATGTCGCTCGTCGACCGCGACAACCCCTACCGGACCGCGATGATCCGCGGGCGGCTCGTGGAGCGGATCGAGGGGGACGAGGCCGCGGCCATCGTCGACCGGATCAGCCACAAGTACACGGGCAGGCCGTTCCCCTTCCCGCCCGGCCTGGCGTTCGTCGTCGAGGTGACCCACAGCCGGCTCTTCTCGCTCATCGACAACTTCGAGGACACCCCGAGGACCCAGACCGGGTAGCCACACGCCACGCACGACCAAGGAGGTACGCAATGGTGAGGCTGATCCTGAGGGTGCTCGTGGGCACCCTCTTCATGGGGCACGGGCTCCAGAAGCTGAAAGGGTGGTTCGGCGGCTACGGCATCGAGGGCACCGGCCAGTTCTTCGAGGGCATCGGATTGCGCCCGGGCAAGCGCCACGCCACGGCCGCCGGTGCCGCCGAGACGGCGGGCGGCGCGCTCCTGGCGCTCGGGCTCCTGACGCCCGTGGCGTCCGCCGCGCTCATCGGGACGATGGCGACGGCCGTCAAGACCGTCCACCTCGAGAAGGGCCCGTGGGTGAGCGACGGCGGCTGGGAGTACAACGCCGTGATCGTCGCCGCGCTCGCGGCGCTGACCGAGACGGGACCCGGGGCCCTGTCCCTCGACCGCGCGCTCGGGACGGAGCTGTCCGGGCCGTTCTGGGCCTTCGCGGCCCTCGCCGCCGGAATAGGCGGCGCCGCAGCGAACCTCGCGATGACCGAGGACGCGCCGCCGCCGCGGCAGCCCGTCCCCGCGGACGTGCAGTAGAACGCACGAGGGCCCGGCGATCGCTCGCCGGGCCCTCGGTGCTCCTACGGAAATCCGCGGGGCGGATTTCCTACATCATGCCGCCCATGTCGGGCATCCCGCCGCCGCCGCCGGAGCCGGCCGGCTCCGGGACCTCGGCCACGATGGCCTCGGTGGTCAGGATGTTCTTCGCGATCGACGCGGCGTTCTGCAGCGCGGAGCGCGTGACCATCGCCGGGTCGATGACGCCGGCCTTGACCAGGTCGACGATCTCGCCGGTGGCCGCGTTCAGGCCCTCGTTCTTCTTGGCCTTGCGGACGTCGTTGACGACGACCGAGCCCTCGAGGCCCGCGTTGTGCGAGATCTGACGGAGGGGCTCCTCGAGCGACCGGAGGACGATCTTCGCCCCGGTCTTCTCGTCGCCCTCGAAGGCGTCGATCTTCACCGAGTCGCCGGCGCGCAGGAGCGCGACGCCGCCACCGGGGACGATGCCCTCCTCGAGCGCCGCGCGGGTCGCCTGGAGGGCGTCCTCGACACGGTGCTTCTTCTCCTTGACCTCGGTCTCCGTGGCCGCGCCGACCTTCACGACGGCGACGCCACCGGAGAGCTTGGCAAGGCGCTCCTGGAGCTTCTCGCGATCGAAGTCCGAGTCGGTGTTCTCGACCTCGGCCTTGATCTGGTTGATGCGGCCGCGGATCGCGTCCGCGTCACCGTTGCCGTCGACGATGGTCGTCGTGTCCTTCGTGACGACCACGCGGCGGGCACGGCCCAGCTGCGAGACCTGCGTGTTCTCGAGCTTGAGGCCCATCTCCTCGGTGATGACCTCGCCACCGGAGAGGATCGCGATGTCCTCGAGCATGCGCTTGCGGCGGTCGCCGAAGCCCGGGGCCTTGACGGCCACGCCCGTGAACGTGCCGCGCAGCTTGTTCACCACGAGGGTGGCGAGGGACTCGCCCTCGACGTCCTCGGCGATGATGAGCAGCGGCTTGCCCGACTGGATGACCTGCTCCAGGATCGGGAGGATGTCGCGGACGGAGCCGATCTTGGAGTTGGCGATGAGGATGTACGGATCCTCGAGGACCGCCTCCATGCGCTCCTGGTCGGTGACCATGTAGGGCGAGATGTAGCCCTTGTCGAACTGCATGCCCTCGGTGAACTCGAGGTCGAGGCCGAACGTCTGGCCCTCCTCGACGTTCACGACGCCGTCCTTGCCGACCTTCTCGATGGCGTCGGCGATGACGTCGCCGATCTCCTCGTCGCCGGCCGAGATCGTCGCGACGCGAGCGATCTGGTCCTTGCCGGAGATCTCGGTCGACTGCTCCTTGATGTTCGCCACGATCTGCTCGACCGCCAGCTCGATGCCCTTCTTGAGCGCGAGCGGGTTCGCACCAGCAGCGACGTTCTTCAGGCCCTCGCGGACGATGGCCTGGGCGAGGACGGTCGCGGTCGTCGTGCCGTCGCCGGCGACGTCGTTGGTCGCCGTGGCGACCTCGCGGACGAGCTGCGCGCCCTGGTTCTCGAAGACGTCCTCGATCTCGATCTCACGGGCGATGGTGACGCCGTCGTTCGTGATCGTCGGGGCGCCGAACTTCTTGTCGAGCACGACGTAGCGGCCGCGCGGGCCGAGCGTGACCTTGACCGCGTTGGCGACTGCGTCGACGCCCGCCTCGAGCGCGCGTCGCGCGTCCGTGTTGTACTTCAGCTCCTTGTGTGCCATGTGTTTCCTTGGCTCCTCTACTGGACCTTGGCGAGGACGTCGGACTCGCGGAGCACGAGCAGATCCTCACCGTCGAAAACGATCTCCGTACCGCCGTACTTGGAGTAGAGGACGGTGTCGCCGGCGGTGACGTCGAGCGGGATGCGCTTCGAGCCGTCGTCGTCGAACCGGCCGTCGCCGACGGCCAGCACCTCGCCGCGCTGCGGCTTCTCCTTCGCGGTGTCGGGGAGCACGAGGCCGCTTGCCGTCGTCTCCTCCTCCTCGATTGCCCGCACGATCAGACGATCGCCCAGGGGCTTCAGCTTCAACGCCATGGTCCTGTGACCTCCAGAGAACGGTTGTTGCGGTGTTGGCACTCGTTGGGGGAGAGTGCCAACACGTTGCTCGGCGTGACTATAGGGCACATCTGAGTGCGCGCAAGTGAAATCCTTGGCACTCCGGACCGAGGAGTGCCAGCGACGCCGGGCCGGGCTAGTTCTGTGCGCCGCCGAAGCCGCGGATGCGGTCGGTCATGCCCGGCGGGTTCTCGACGATCTGGCTGAAGCGGACGACCGTGACGATGTCGTCGACCGCGACCGGCTTGCCGTAGATCTGCTCGAGGAAGCTCTGCATCTCGTCGTGGCGGCGGAACTCCGGGTTGTCGTGCTCGATGTCCCGCGGGGACAGGTCCTTGAACTTCTTGACCTCGACCTGGTCGATGACCGCGTCGAAGATCTTCTCGCGCGGCGAGTGCTGGTAGCCGACCGTCACGAGGACCGCCTGGTTCTTGCGGTACTTGTGCGACTTGTCACCGAGACGGATCGTCGCGGTCTTGCGACCGCGCTTGAGCTGGTCGGCGAAGATGGTCGAGTAGAAGTTGAGGACCTGCACAGCGGCCGGGAGATTACTCACCTTCGGCGATCCGCGACAGCGCCCGCGTCGCCATCTCGCGTTCGCCCGCGTAGCTCAGGGTCCTCCCAGCCTCCTCGAGCGGGACCCAGCGGGCCTCCTCGACCTCCGCGTCGTGGTCGTCGAGGCTTCCGCCGGCGTAGCGCAGCAGGAAGAAGGACACGACCTTCGCGACCCGCCGCCCCTCGCGCTGGTACCAGTAGCGCACGTCGCCGAGCGCGCCGACGAGCTCGGCGTCCACCCCGGTCTCCTCGCGCACCTCGCGCAACGCGGCGGCCTCCGGCGTCTCGTCCCCGTCGGGATGGCCCTTGGGGAGCGCGAGCACCTTCGAGCCGTCCGCGGCGCGCCGCGTCGGGACGATGACGATCGCCTCCCGCCGGTCGTTGACCACCACACCGCCTGCGCTGAACTCCGTCTCGGACCGCACGGCGGCCGCGTTCAGTGTGCGCCGCCGACAACGGTCGCGCTCGTGACCATCTGGTGACCTTAGGGCAGCCGGCGCGCCGCGTCGCCGAGAGGGGGCTTCGGGCACGGAGTCGCTGCCGCTCAAACCGGGTCCGTCAGCGTCCACACGCTCGCCGCTCAGAGGACCCGGACAAAGCCGCCCGGCGGCCGGTAGGTCGCTGTGGCGGCCTTGCGCATGGCTTCCTGAGCCTCCTCCATGTCGAGCAGAACGGTGGTCTCGACGTCTGACAACGCTCCGCTGGCGCCGACGGCCATGGCCACCGCCGCGGCCGATGCGTTGTTGGGCGCCTCCAGCAGGAAGACTCCGTCGAACTCGCCCAATGCGTACCAGAAGCCCAAGAGCTTGCCGCCAAGCGTCTCCGCCAGCTGCCGCGCCGCGACGCTCCTGTCCTGTGGCTGATCGACCAGCGCCTTCATGGCGTCTGTCGTGTAGCTGAAGCGAGAGAGGTACAGCGGCATCGGAGGCCTCCCTCCGACTCGCAGGGTCAGGACGGAACGATCCTCGCGCATCGCGGATCGGTGGCGCAACCCACCCCTCGCTGCCGCCGGTTCGGCGAAGACCGGCTCGCGCGACGACCCGTATCGGTGTTGCCGCTCTGTTGCCGGGCGGCTACCAGCGAAGCGGACGCTGCGCTCCTACCGAAAGCACCCCATCTCAGGAGGCAGTCATGGGACAGCCGATCCCGCAGCAGCATCCCGCAGTCGTCCTTCGCTCCCACTACCGGCACCTCAAGGCGCTGCTCGCCGTCGCGATAGTCACGATCGCGGCGCTCGGTCTGACGGTCGTGCTGGTCGCAACCGACTCGAATGCGCCCTCATCGGCCCACGTCGAGTCGGTCAGCCCGAACGGGCAGTACGCGCCGACGGAGCGCACCGTCGGCATCGGGCACTGAGCGGGCCGGGGCGAGGAGCCACGACGCCCCTCGCCCCGCTCCGGCTGGGACGCCCTCGACCCAGCTGAGGCGGAAGCGGCTCCCTACGGCGGCGCCCAGGGATGTGTAGACCCACGCGCCTGCGCCAGTCGATCGCGGCCAATGGCCGGGGTCCACGGCGTTCCTCAGTAGACGTAGTTCTGCAGCGCCTGCGGATCGTGCACCGTCAGGCGCCCGCGGCCCTGCGTGACGAGTCCCGCGCGCTCGAGCACGGCGAGGAAGCGGCTGGCCGACTCCCGCGAGGAGCCGGCGAGCTGGGCGATGTCCGCCTGCGTGGCCGTGACGAGCACGTCGCGGTCCCCGGCGCCCTCCGCCTGGGCCTGGGAGACGAGCTGCCCGAGAACCGTCGCCACGCGGCTCTGCACGGTCTGGAACGACTGCCGGGAGATGCGCTCGTTCGCCGCGCGCAGCCGCCGGCCGAGCGCGATGACGAGCTTCGCGGCGATGTCCGGGTGCTCCCGCAGCAGGCGCCGCATGTCCGTCCCGCTGATCGCGAGCGCCTCGACCTCGTCGAGCGTCTCGACGGTTGCCGATCGCCGCTCGTCGTCGAACATGGCAAGCTCGCCGAAGATGTCACCGGGACCGAAGTGCGCGAGGGCGATCGTGCGGCCGTCGGGATTCGCGCGGACGGCGCGGGCGTGACCGGTCCGCACGACGTAGCACGTGTCGCTGTTGTCGCCCTCGCGGAAGATGACCTGATGGGCCGCGAAGCGACGGGGCACGGCGACGGCGGCGACGTGGCGCAGGTCGCCGGGTGCCAGGGTCTCGAAGACCGGCACGCGCGTGAGCAACCCGGCAGCGACATCCTCCGTCCGCATTGCCTGAGAATGCCACAGCCGCAACCGCGTCCCGCCGCCGGTGTTCTCAGCGTGATGCCACATCGCCTTCCAGCGAAGCTCCTCGCAGCGCTCGCGCTCGCCGTCGCGCTCCTCGCCACGCCCGCGGTCGCGTCCGCGCAGGGCGACGACGCCGAGCCGCCGCTGTGGGCGACGGTCAACGTGTGCGACACCGCGTCGCACCCCGACACGATCGGCATCCGCGGCTCGATGCCCGGCACCGGTCGCAGCGACGACCGGATGTTCATGCGCTTCACGGTCCAGTACCAGGCGGCCGACGGCTCGTGGAAGCCGCTCTCGACGGGTGGGGACTCGGGCTGGGAGTCGATCGGCCGCGGGACGTGGGACTCGCGCCAGTCCGGCTACAGCTTCCAGGTGCGCCCGCCGCAGGGCTCGGTGCGCCTGCGCGGTCTCGTCCGGTTCCAGTGGCGGCGCGCCGGGCGCGTCGTGCGCCACGAGGTCCGCGCCACGGAGGCGGGTCACCGCTCGACGGCGGGCGCCGATCCGCGCAACTGGTCGCGCGGCGTCTGCGTCGTCACGGCGTGAACAGCCGGGGATCGTTCGTGATGACGCCGTCGACCCCGAGGGCGACGAGGCTGCGCACGGTCTCGGCGTCGTCGACGGTCCACACGTAGACCTCGCCGCCGGCGGCGCGCACGGCCCGCAGCAGGCGGGGCGACATGAGCCGGAAGTGCACCATGACCGCGTCCATCTCGCCGCTGCGGATGCGGCGGGCCACGAGCGTGGGGAGCAGCAGGCGCGCCCCTGCCGCGAGGGCGAGCGCCGCGTACTTCGTCCGGCGGCGCGTCGTCGGGTCCTTGCGCAGCTTCGGGACGCTCAGCCCGAGACGCACGCTCGGCGCCAGCGCGCGGACGACGCGCAGGCTGGAGCGCTCGGTCGAGCTGACGAGGGAGCGCTCGAGCAGGCCGTGACGGCGCAGGGCCTCGATCACGCGGCCCTCGTAGCCGGGCAGCTTGAGGTCCACGTCGAGCTCCACGCCCGCGTAGGCGTCGCCGGCGAGGTGCGCGAGGCCCTCCTCGAGCGTCAGCGCCTGCCGGGAGCGCAGGTCGGTGTAGTCGTGCGCGAGGTACAGCTCGCCGGTCCCGTCGACCTCGGCCGGCAGCACGTCGAACTCGAGCATGTCGACCCCGGCGGCCACCGCGGCCGCGAACGCGGCGGGCGTGTTCCCGGGGGCGAGGAGATCCGCGCCCTTGTGACCGACGCGCCTCACCGCTGGCATCCCGGGCACCAGAACGTCGCGCGGTTGTCCTCCCATTGCCCGCGCTCCGCGATGCGCGTCCCGCAGCGCGGACACGGCCGGCCCTTGCGGCCGTACACGACGCGGAACCTGTCCTGCATCCCGTCGAGCGCCGACTGCTGCATCTTCGGGCGGATCCCGCGCAGGATCGCCAGCACCTCGTCGTCGCCCACCTTGCCGGCGGGTCGCCAGGGATCGATCTGCGCCGCCCAGCAGCCCTCGACCTTCCAGAGGTTGCCGATGCCCGCGACGACCTGCTGCTGCAGCAGCACGTCGCCGATCGGCCGGGTCGGGTCCTCCTCGCGCAGCCGGCGCAGCACGCGCGCTTCGTCGAAGGGCTCCTTGATGATGTCCGGCCCCAGGCCCGCGATGCGCTGGTCGAAGCGGCTGCGCGACTCCGTCATGAGCTCGAGGACCGGCCCGTCGAACTGCACGACCTCGCGGTCGTCGGCGGACATCACGAGCCAGGCGCGCCGGGGCGACCGTCGCCAGCGCTGGCCCGCGCGGTACGTCCCCCAGGACCCCGTCATGCGCAGGTGCGAGTGGATGACGAGGTCGCCCTCGAAGTGCAGGAACAGGTGCTTGCCGTGGGCGTCGACGGCGGTGATCTCGCGGCCGCCGAGGCGGTCGGGCCACCGGTTGCCCCTGAGCCTGGGGTGCGGCGTGCGCAGCTCCGGGACCCGGCCGGCGAGGATCGGCCGGATCCGGTTGGCGGCGTAGTGGATCGTGTCGCCCTCAGGCATCGACGAGCGCGGCGACGAGCGAGCGGTCGTGGGCGTAGGACAGCAGCGCCTCCGCCTCGTCGAGCGGGACCCAGCGCACCTCGTCGACCTCGTCGTCGGGCTCGCGCACGTCGATCGCCACGGGCTGCATGAGCCACCAGCGGACCTGCTTGGGACGTCCCTTGCGGTCGGTGTAGCTGTCGCCGTCGAGCTCGCGCAGCAGGCGGCCGCCGACGCCGGTCTCCTCGAGGACCTCGCGCAGTGCGGCCTCCTCCCAGGACTCGCCCCGCTCGAGCTTGCCCTTGGGCAGCGACCAGTCGTCGTAGCGCGGCCGGTGCACCACGAGCACCTCGCCGTCGCGCACGACCACGCCGCCTGCCGCCCGGACCTCAGCCACGGATGCGATCCGTGCTGGCGCGGGTCCGCAGCGCGACGGGCACGAGGACGGGCCGGGGCGGGTCCTCGCCGCGGATACGGGCGAGGAGCAGATCGACCGCCGCGTGGCCGAGGCCGTCCGGATCGAGGTCGGCGGCAGTGATCGGCATCGAGCCCTCGCGGCACTCCGCGGAGTCCATCGCGGACGCGACGAGCAGGTCGCGCGGGACGTCGAGCCCGCGCGAGCGCGCGGCGGCCACGACCCCCGCGGCGACGCGCTCGACCATGCCGACGATGGCGTCCGGCGGCTCCGGGAGGTCCAGCAGCGGCGCCGCCTCCGTGTCGAGGAGCTCGGCGGCGTCGTGCTCGGCGCACCACGCGCGGTAGGCCGCGACGGACTCGACGGCCCAGGCCATCGGCCAGGCGGGCGCGACGAGCGCGATCCGCCGCGCCCCGGCGGCCGCGAGGTGGTCGAGGATGAGGCGCATCGTCCGCGCGTTGTCGGAGTTCGCGTGCCAGGCGAAGTCCGGGCGCTGCGTGTCGGCCTCGATCGTGACGACCGGCACGCCGTGCTCGGCGAAGAGGTCGAGCTGCGGGTCGGCCGGCCGCGGGTCGCAGACGATCGCGCCGTCGACGCCGAGGTCGGCCAGCTCGGCGCCGGAGCGCACGGGCGGGGCGATGAGCAGCCGGTGCTCGCGCGCGAACGCGGCGCTCGCCGCGCCGCGGGTGAGGCGCATGTAGTACTCGAAGCTCGGCTCGCCGCCCCCGTCGTGGGCGGGATCGATCGTGGACAGCACGAGCGCGAGCGTCGCGGTGCGCGCGGTGCGCAGCGCCCGCGCGGTCCGGCTCGGCCGGTAGCCCATCCGCTCGGCGACCTCGCGGACGCGCGCGGTGGTGGCGACGCTGATCGTCCCGCGCCCGTTCAGCGCCAGGGACACCGTCGCCGGCGACACGCCGGCGGCAGTGGCCACGTCGCGGATCGTCGGGCGCACGGACTCCACCCCCGGCACGGTACCGCTGGTACCAGGTGGCACCGTGGTCTGGACGCGCTGGCGGTAGACGCGACGGGCCGAACATGAAACGTTTTATGCATGACCGATCTCCTATCCGGTCCCGCCTCCACCACCGAGGACCTGCGCGAGGCCGCGGACAAGCACCTCTGGCGCCACTTCGCCGAGATCGACGAGGCGCGCCGGACGCCGCTGCCGATCATGGTCAGCGGCGAGGGCTGCCACGTGACCGACAGCGAGGGCAACCGCTACATCGACGGCATCTCGTGCCTGTTCTGCGTGAACCTCGGCTACTCGTTCGGCCGCGAGATGGCCGAGGCGGCCGCCGTCCAGATGGCGCAGCTGCCCTACTACGCGGCGTGGTCCACGGCGAACCCGGCGCTCATCCGGCTGGCGGAGAAGGTCGCGTCGCTCGCGCCAGAGGGGATGGACAAGGTCTTCTTCACGCCGTCCGGCGGCGAGTCCAACGAGGCGGCGTGGAAGCTCGCCCGCGAGTACTACGCGCTGCGCGGCCAGCGGCGCTGGAAGGCGATCAGCCGCGACGGCGCCTACCACGGCACGACGATGGGCGCGCTGTCGCTCACCGGCATCGCGCCGTACCGGACGATCTACGAGCCGCTCGTCCCCGACGTCGGGCGCGTGCACAACACGAACAGCTTCCGGCGCCCGGCGGACGAGACCGAGGAGGAGTTCACGGCGTTCCTCCTCGCCGACCTGGAGCACCAGATCGTCTCGCTGGGCCCCGACACGGTCGCCCTCGTGATCCTCGAGCCCGTGCAGAACCAGGCCGGCTGCCTGACGGCGCCGGCGGGCTACTTCGCCGGCGTGCGGGAGATCTGCGACCGCTACGACATCCTGCTGCACGCCGACGAGGTCATCACCGGCTTCGGCCGGCTCGGGGCGTGGTTCGCCTCCGAGCTCTACGACATCAGGCCGGACCTGATCTCGATCGGCAAGGGCCTCTCCTCGACGTACGCGTCGATCAGCGCGGTCGTCGCGTCGGACAAGGTCGTCGCGCCGTTCGAGCAGCCGGGCGTGAAGTTCCACCACGGCAACACGTTCGGCGGGCACCCGACCCAGTGCGCGATCGCCCTGCGCAACATCGAGATCATGGAGCGCGAGGGGATCATGGAGCACGTGACGGAGAAGCAGCACGAGCTGCGCTCCATGCTCGCGACGCTCTTCGACCTCCCGATCGTCGGCGACCTGCGCGGCGCGGGCTTCTTCTACGCGATCGAGCTCGTCCGCGACCGGGCCACGAAGGATCCGTTCACCGAGGAGGAGACCAAGGTCCTGTTCTCCGAGAAGCTCGAGCTGCGGCTGCGCAGCGAGGGCCTGCTGTGCCGCGCGGCAGACGAGGGCTCGCCGGTCATCTTCATCGCGCCGCCGCTCGTCGCCGACACGGCGGAGTTCGAGGAGATCACCGGCATCCTGCGTGGCGTCCTCACCGACGTCTCCGAGCAGGCGATGGCGATGCGCTAGGCGACCGTGATGCCGCCGTCGAGCACGAGCAGCTGGCCGGTCATGAACGACGCGTCCTCCGAGGCGAGGAACGCCACGCCGCCGGCGATGTCCTCTGGCGTGCCGAGGCGCCCGAGCGGCGTGCGCTGCCGGCGGTACTCGTAGCCCGCGTCGTCGACGACCTCCCGCGCGCCCGGCGTGGGGATCGCGCCCGGCACGACCGCGTTGACGCGGACGTTGTCGGGCGCGAGCTCGACGGCGCTCTGGCGCGTGAAGGCGGCGACGGCGCCCTTGATGGCGGAGTACACGCCGGCGGTCGGGAAGCCGTGCAGCGCGGCGGGCGAGGCCATGTGGACGATGACGCCGCCGCCCTGCGCGCGCATCTTCGGCAGCGCCGCCTGCGTCGTCCAGAAGCACGACTTCAGGCCGACCGCGAGCATCCCGTCGACGGTCTCCTCGTCGACCTCCTCGATGTGCTCGTAGCGGATCCACATCGCGCAGTTGACGACGACGTCGATCCGGTCCAGCGCGCCGAGCGCCTCGTGCACCGCGGCGCGGTCCGTCACGTCGAGCGTGAGGTCCGTGCCCGGCGCGCGGTCGACGCCGACGACCTGCAGGCCGTCGGCGGCCAGGCGCTCGGCGATCCCGGCGCCGATCCCGCGCCCGGCGCCGGTCACGACGGCGACGCGGCTCACCGCAGCGCCCCGCGCAGCTCCGAGACCTCGGTCACGGCGTCGAAGTCCTCCTGGGTCATGGGCGCGCTGAGGCGCGCGTCGTGGAAGCGCTCGGCCATCGCCTCCAGCAGCGCGCGGACCTCCATGCGGGCGAGGTGCTGGCCGAGGCAGCTGTAGGGGCCGTTGCCGAACATGAGCGGCGGGGACGGCTCGCGGTCCAGCCGGAACGCGTCGGGCTCCTCGAACCGGCGCGGGTCGCGCTGGCCCGCGCGTACCGAGACGAAGACCGCGCCGCCCTCCTGCACCTCCAGGCCGTTGAGCTCGAGGTCGTCGGCGGCGATGCGGAAGATCGTGCCGAACCGGGGTCGCAGCCGGATGACCTCCTCGATCGCCGGGCCGATGAGGTCGCGGTCCGCCACGACCCGCGCCCAACGCGCCGGGTCCTCCAGCAGCGTCCCGAGCGTCAGCCCGATCTGGTGGACGGTGTTGTCGATGCTGGCCTGCAGCAGCCCGACGCCCGTCTCCACGACCTCGGACTCCGTGAGGTTGCCCGCGTCCTGCTCGCGGATGAGCGCGGACGTGAAGTCGTCGCCCAGGTCGCCGCGGCGGCGGTCGACGTACGTGCGGATGAAGTCCTCGCTCTCGACGAACGCGTCGATCGACTCCTGCCGGCGGGCAGCGTCCATCGTGAGGATCGGGCCGAGCGTGCTGTCGGACAGCCGCGCGGCGCGCTCGGCCTCCTCCGGCGGGGCCGAGAAGAGCTCGCAGTACACGAGCGGCGGGATGCGCCAGGCGACGTGGCGCATGAGGTCGATGTCGTCGCCGTCGGGGGCCTCGTCGAGGACGCGGTCGACGATCGCCCGCACGGTGTCCTCCAGCTTCGCCATCTGGCGCTGGCCGAGCAGCCGGCTGATCGGGAGTCGCAGGTGGGTGCGCGCCTCGCCGTCGTTCGTGACGAGCATCCGGTTCCACGCCTCGCGCACCGGGCCCTCGGTGATGCCGAACGCGTCGAGCCGGTAGAGGAACGTCCCGCCCTTCTTGAACCGCCGGTCGCGCAGGAGCGACATGCCCTCCGCGTAGCGCAGCACCTCGAAGCCGCGCTCGCTGCGCGCGACCCAGCTGCGCTCGCGCGCGTCGCCCAGCTCCGCGAGCGTCGCGGTCGTCGGATCCACCCGCGGCAGCACGGCGCGGACGCTAGCCGTTCTACGCGCTCAGGGTCAGCTTCCGCGGCCCGGAGCGGAACCCGAGCTCGACGAGCGTCTCCTCGACCGGTGAGCCGACGACCGGCTCGCCGTCGATGCGCTCGAGCGACAGCTTGCGACCGCGGCCGCCCGTGACGAACGCGGCCAGCGCGGTGAGCGCGGGCCGCAGCCGCGCGTCGTCGAGGCCGACCATGAGCGTCAGGCCGCGCCCGCCGCGCTCGACGTAGACCGCGGGCTCGGCGCCGACGAGGACGACGTAGGCGCCGGCGGCGCGAGACGGTCGCCGGTGCTCGGCGTCGC
This sequence comes from uncultured Solirubrobacterales bacterium, assembly GCA_963757125.1. Taxonomy (GTDB): domain Bacteria; phylum Actinomycetota; class Thermoleophilia; order Solirubrobacterales; family Solirubrobacteraceae; genus CAVVSD01. The sequence continues at coordinate 1,319,499 of CAVWQP010000004.1, forward strand.
GCTTGGGCCACGGGAGCGCGCCGCCGTAGGGCTGCGCCGGATCGGTCGCGGCGAGGACGAGCGGCGGCGCGTCCTCGTCGTCGCGGCGCGCCCGCAGCCGCTCCACGGCGCCGGGGAGCGCGAACTGCGCGCCGCCCAGGCCCTCGACGAAGTAGCCGCGCCGGCAGACGCCCAGGGTCTCGAGGTCGGTGAGCGCGTCGTAGAGCGCCGAGAAGCCGCCGGGGATGCCCTCGGCGAGGACGGTCTCGCGGGTGAGGATGCCGTGGCGCTCGAGGAGCAGCTCGGCGACGGTGCGCCGCTGCGCCCGCGGGTCCGCCTCGGAGCGGAAGATCGACGACGTCAGCGACCAGCGCCCCTGCATCGTCGGCTGCGTGGACCCGCGCCGCGCGCCGAACCGGCGGGTGCCGCGGCCACGGCGCTCGAGGGTCGCGCGCTGCGCGCGGGCCAGCGTCAGGCGCGGGGCGCGCAGAGGGGCCCACGCGTCGTTCGTGACCTCGCCGGCCCAGACGAGGTCCCAGAGCGCCTCCTGGAGGTCCTCCGGCGCGAGCGCGACCTCGGCCAGCAGGTCGGTGAAGAAGCACGGCGAGCGGCCGAGTCGCTCGCGCAGCAGGTCGTGCGCGGGCTCGCCCGGCGCGTCTATCGATGATTTGACCCCACCCACCCGTCCGATCGCCTCGGCGTCCTCGCGGAAGTACAGGGCGACCTTGCCCGAGCTGCGCCCGAGGGCGCCGGCGCCGACCCAGACCACCTCGCCGGACGCGCACAGCTCGTCGAGCCACGTCGGCGAGTACGCGCCCGTGCGGCGTGGGAGGACGTCGCGCTCCCACACGTCGGCGGGCAGCGCCAGCCCCTGGAGGGGGACGAGGACCTCGCGCAGGCGGTCGCGGCCGGCGCCCGCCGCGGCGTGCCGGTCGACGCCCTGCCACGACGGCGCGAACGCCGCCAGCGCCCGCTGGTCGGCGGGCTCGATCTCCTTGCGCAGCGATGCGAGCGACGCGCGGCGCAACCGGCGCAGGACGTCGGGATCGCACCACTCGCGCTCGCCGCTGCCGCCCGGCCGCAGCTCGCCGCGGACGAGGTCGCCCTCGATCTCGAGCGCACTCAGGACCGCGCTCATGTCGACGCGGTAGCGGTCGCGCAGCTCCTCGGTGGTGAACGGGACGTGCGTGCGGGCGTAGCGCGCGGCGACGAGGCGTAGCGCGTCGGGGACGTCAGCCAGGAACGCCTCCGGCAGCCCGCCGGGCGGCACGGCGCCGAGCGCGTCGCGGTACAGGCCGGCGTCGTCGGCCGCGACCCAGCGCTCCTCGCCGCCGATGCGCAGCCGCACGGCGCGGCGCTCGTCGGCCAGCCCGCTGAGCCAGGCCTGCGCCGAGGCCGGCTCGTGGATGCGCTCGGCGACCTCCGCGACGGTGAGGTCGCCGACGCGGCGCAGCACGTCGGCGAGCTCGTCGCGCGTCGCGGCGCGCATGCGCTCGGAGCGGTGCTGGAGGTCGTCGGCGACGGTCTGCAGCGCGTCCGGGTCGATGAGCTCGCGCAGCTCGTCCTGGCCGAGCAGCTCGCGCAGGAGGTCGCGATCCAGCGACAGGGCGGCCGCGCGGCGCTCCGCGTTCGGCGTGTCGCCCTCGTACATGTACGTCGCGACGTAGTCGAAGAGCAGCGAGGACGCGAACGGCGAGGCGCTCGGGGTGTCGACCTCGACGAGCGACAGCTCGCGACGGTGCAGCTTCGTGAGCAGGTCGGTCAGGCCGGGCAGGTCCAGGACGTCCTGCAGGCACTCGCGGTAGGTCTCCAGGATCACCGGGAACTGCGCGTAGCGCTTGGCGACCTCCAGCAGGTTCTGCGACTTCAGCCGCTGCTGCCACAGCGGGGTGCGCTTGCCCGGGTACGCCCGCGGGATCAACAGGGACCGGCTGGCGTTCTCGCGGAAGCGCGCGCCGAACAGCGCGCTGGAGCCGAGCTCGGCCACGACGCGGTCCTCGAGCTCGTCCGGGTCGATGAGCACGAGGTCGGCGCCGGGCGGCTCGTCGGCGTCGGGGAGGTGGACGATGATGCCGTCGTCCGACCAGATCGCGTCGGCCTCGAGGCCGAGCTCGTCGCGGATCCTCGCCGACAGGGCGAGCGACCAGGCGGCGTGGACGCGGCCGCCGAACGGCGTGAGGACGCAGAGACGCCAGTCGCCGATCTCGTCGCGGAAGCGCTCGATGACCACCGTCGTGTCGCTCGGCAGGACACGCGTCGCGTCCTGCTGCTCGCGCAGGTAGTCCAGGAGGTTCTGCGCCGCGAGCTCGTCGAGGTCGTGCTCGCGCACGAGCGTCGCGACGTCCTGGTCGACGGCCCAGCGGCTGAACGCGCCGATCGCCTCGCCGAGCTCCTTGGGCCGGCCGACGGAGTCGCCGCGCCAGAAGGGCACGGCGCCCGGCACGCCGGGGGCGGGGGTGACGATGACGCGGTCGCGGCCGATCTCCTCGATCCGCCAGGACGACGCGCCGAGCAGGAACGTCTGCCCGGGCCGCGCCTCGTAGACCATCTCCTCGTCGAGCTCGCCGACGCGCCTGCCGTCGGGCAGCGTCACGGCGAACAGCCCGCGGTCGGGAATCGTGCCCGCGTTCGTCACCGCGAGCTGGCGCGCGCCCTTGCGCGGGCGGATCGTTCCGGCGACCCGGTCCCAGACGATGCGAGGGCGCAGCTCGGCGAACTCGGCCGACGGGTAGCGCCCGTCGAGCATGTCGAGGACGTTCTCCAGGAGCTCGCGGCTGAGCTCGGCGTAGGAGTGCGTGCGCGTGACGAGCGCGTGCAGGTCGTCGACCGCGGTCGGCTCGTCCTCCGACGAGGCGGCGATGGCGACGATCTGCTGGGCGAGGACGTCGAGCGCGTTGCGGGGCACGACGGTCGGCTCGATGCGGCCCTCGCGCATGAGCTTGACGACGACCGCGCACTCCAGGAGATCGGCGCGGAACTTGGGGAAGATGCGGCCCTTGGACGTGTCGCCCACCGAGTGGCCGGCGCGGCCGATGCGCTGCAGGCCGCGGGCGACCGACTTGGGCGACTCGATCTGCAGCACGAGGTCGACGGCGCCCATGTCGATGCCCAGCTCGAGCGACGACGTCGCCACGAGGCACGGCAGGTCGCCGGCCTTCAGCAGCTCCTCGACGACGGTGCGCTCCTCGCGCGCGAGCGAGCCGTGGTGAGCGCGGGCGATCTCGGACTCGGCCAGCTCGTTGAGCCGCAGGGCGAGCCGCTCGGCCATGCGGCGGTTGTTCACGAAGACGATCGTCGACCGGTGCTGCCTGACGAGGTCGAGCACCTGCGGGTAGATCGCGGGCCAGATCGAGCGCCGCGTCGCCTCGCCGCCCGCGACGGGGTCCAGGGGATCGAGGTGTCCCGTGGACTGCTCGGGCTCGACCATCGACTCGACCGGCACCTGGATCTTGAGGTCCAGCGGCTTGCGGACGCCGGCGTCGACGACCGTGCACGTGCGCCGCGGACCGACCATGAACCGGCCGACCTCCTCGAGCGGGTTCTGCGTCGCCGAGAGGCCGATGCGCTGGTACTCGTTGAGCTGCGCCATCCGCTCGAGCGTCAGCGCGGTGTGGCTGCCGCGCTTCGTCGACGCGATCGCGTGGATCTCGTCCACGATCGCCCACTGCACGCGCTCGAGCATGTCGCGCGCCTGCGAGGTGAGGATGAGGTAGAGCGACTCCGGGGTCGTGATGAGGATGTCCGGCGGGCGGCGGCGCATCGCCTGGCGCTCGCGCTGCGGCGTGTCGCCGGTGCGGATCGCGACCTCGATGTCGGCGCCGATCCCGCGCAGCGGTGCGCGCAGGTTGCGCTCGATGTCGTAGGACAGCGCCTTGAGCGGGGAGATGTAGACGAGGCGCGTGTGGCGGTCGTCGTCGGGCAGCGGATCGGCGGCCAGGCGGTCGATGCCCCAGAGGAACGCGGCGAGCGTCTTGCCCGAGCCGGTGGGCGCCGAGATCAGCGTGTGCGACCCGGTGGCGATGGCCGGCCAGGCCTGCGCCTGCACGGCGGTCGGCTCCGCGAACGCGTTCGCGAACCAGTCGCGGACACGCGGCGTGAAGGCGTCGAGCGGAGCCATCTCATGAGGGTACGCGCGCCGTCAGCCCCCGGCCCAGGCCAGCGCCCGGGCGCGGAGCAGCACGTCGTCGAGCATCGCGGGCGTCAGCCGGCCGGTGAACGTGTTCTGCTGGCTGGGGTGGAACGTGCCCAGCAGCGGCAGCCCGGCGCCGTCGTCCAGGAGCGCTCCGTGGCCGAAGCGCGGCTTCGGTCGTGGAACCGCCGCGCCGCGCAGCGTCAGCGCCGCGTCCCAGGCGAGCGCGCCGAGGCAGAGGATCAGGCGCAGTCCGGGCAGCAGCGCCGCCTCGTGCTCGGACCACGGGCGGCAGTTCGCGCGCTCCTGCGGCGTCGGCTTGTTCTCCGGGGGCGCGCAGCGCACGGCCGCGCCGATCCACGCGCCGTGCAGCTCGAGGCCGTCGTCGATCGAGCGCGACGTCGGCTGGTTGGCGAAGCCGGTCCGGTGCATGGCCGCGATCAGGAAGTCGCCGGAGCGGTCGCCGGTGAACACCCGGCCGGTCCGGTTGGCGCCGTGCGCCGCGGGCGCGAGGCCGAGGACGTACACGCGGGCCAGCGGATCGCCGAACCCCGGCACGGGCCGGCCCCAGTACGTCTCGTCGGCGAACGCGGCGCGGCGCTCGCGCGCCACCCGCTCGCGCCATTCGACGAGGCGCGGGCACAGCCGGCACGTGGTGATCCGGGCCTCGAGCCCGGCGAGGTCAGCTGGTGAGGAGGTCAATAGGCTGCCCATTGTGCGCTCACTGACCGCTCTCATCGCGCTGCTCGCCGCGCTGACGCTCGCCGCCTGCGGCTCCGCGGGCACCGACTCCTCCGGTGACTTCGAGGGCCAGGAGCGCGAGGTCGCCTCGACGGTCGAGGATCTGCAGAGCGCGGCGGCCGACGACGACGCGTCCGTGATCTGCCGGACGCTGCTGGCCAAGAGCCTGCTCGACAAGATCGGCGGCGCGGGCGCCGGTTGCCAGAAGGCGGTCGGCGTCGCCCTCGACGCGACGGACACGAACGAGCTGAAGGTCGAGTCCGTGACGGTGAACGGCACGAACGCGACCGCGCGCGTCCAGTCCGGCACCGGGGACAGCGCGACCACGCGCACCGTGCAGCTCACGCGCGAAGGCAGCAACTGGAAGCTCGCCACCCTCTAGGGGTGGCGAGGTTGCGGAGTTCACCGATGCGATCGGGCGCCGGCGGCGGCAGGCTGCTCCCGTGCACAACACCGATCGCATCCTGACCACGCACGTGGGGAGCCTCGTGCGCCCGCCGGAGTTCCGGCGCATCCTCGAGGCGCGCCGTGACGGCGGGCCGTTCGATCAGGCCGAGTACGAGCGCGTGCTGCGCCAGTCGGTGATCGACGTCGTCCGCAACCAGGCCGACGCCGGGATCGACATCGTCAGCGACGGCGAGTTCGGCAAGTCCATCCACTGGGCCGCGTACGTGCTCAACCGGATGGGCGGCCTCGAGTACCGGCCGACCGGCTACTTCGACGCCTCGCCGATGGCGCAGTCGAAGGACATGATCGAGTTCCCGGACTTCTACCCGGAGTACATGGCGAGCCAGGGCTTCGAGAACGAGGGCGCCGGCGGGTGGGAGGCCATCGGGGCCCTCTCGTACACGGGTCAGGCCGAGCTGCAGCGCGACATCGACAACATCAAGGCCGGGCTGGCGGAGGTCGACGTCGTCGCCGGGTTCCTGCCGGTCGTCGCGCCGGCGAGCGTCGCGGGCGTCGGCTGGTCGGAGAGCCCCTACGCGACCGAGGAGGAGTTCATCTACGCGGTCGCCGATGTGCTGCGGGTCGAGTACGAGGCGATCCTCGACGCAGGGCTGATCCTCCAGATCGACGACGCGTTCCTGCCCTGGACGTACGACCTCATGGTCCCGCCCGCGACGATGGAGGAGTACCGGGCGTGGGCGCAGCTGCGCGTCGACGCGCTGAACCACGCGCTGCGCGGCCTGCCCGAGGACCAGATCCGGTACCACATCTGCTGGGGGAGCTTCAACACGCCGCATGTCGGCGACGTCCCGGCGAAGGACATCATCGACCTCGTCCTGCAGGTCAACGCGAGCTCCTACCTCATCGAGATGGCGAACCCCCGCCACGAGCACGAGTGGCGCATCTGGGAGGACGTGAAGCTGCCCGACGGCAAGGTCCTCATCCCGGGTGTCATCACGCACCAGACGAACGTCGTCGAGCATCCCGAGCTCGTGGCCGAGCGCCTGACGCGGCTGGCGAAGCTCGTCGGGCGCGAGAACGTGCAGGGCGGCACCGACTGCGGGTTCTCCCAGGGGCCGTTCTCCAACCGCGTGCACGAGTCGATCCAGTGGGCGAAGCTGCGGTCGCTGGCCGAGGGCGCCGGGATCTCGACGCGCGAGCTCTGGGCCGGCGTGGCCGCCTGACGTTCGCATTCGTCCAAGACGTGGTGGTGGGCCGGGCGTAGCGTCCGGCCCATGACCACCACCACGAAGCAGGTCCTCCACCCGACGCTGCGCTACCGCGACGCGCATGCGGCGATCGACTGGCTCGAGCGCGCCCTGGGCTTCGAGCGCCGGACGGTCCACGAGGACGACGAGGGCAACGTCGTCCACGCCGAGCTCGACTTCCGCGGCGGGCTCGTGATGCTCGGCTCGGCCCGCAACCCGACGGAGGGCGGGTTCCAGGAGATCGCGCCGCCGCCCGGCTCCTCGTCGGTGTACGTCGTGATCGACGACCCCGACGCGCTGCACGACCGCGCGGTCGCCGCCGGCGGCGAGATCGTCCGCGAGCTCGTGGACCTCGACTACGGCTCGCGCGACTTCGCGGTCCGCGACCCGGAGGGGAACCTCTGGAACTTCGGGACGTACGACCCTTGGGCGGCGTGAGCGCCGCACAACCCCGTACCCCTTTTCGCGGTGCTAGCCAGTGGCTAGCACCAGCGCTAGCCACCTGCGAGCGCGTCCGAAAAGGGCCCCGAGGGGACTGTCATCGAGGTGCGGCGGGCGCCGCACCGACTCGCTTCCCCTACCCCAGCGTCTTCCCGTACTGCCGCTCGTAGTACGCCCGGTAGTCGCCCGACCGGATCGGCTCCCACCAGTCGCGGCGCTCCTGGTACCAGGCGACGGTGCGCTTCAGGCCCTCGTCGAAGTGCACCTGCGCCTCCCAGCCCAGCGCGCGGACCTTCTCCGAGCCGAGCGAGTAGCGGCGGTCGTGGCCGGGGCGGTCGGTGACGTACTCGATGAGCGACTCGTCGTTGCCCGTGTGCTCGAGGATGCCCTTGACGACGTCGATGTTCGGGAGCTCGTCGGGCCCGCCGACGTTGTAGGCCTCGCCGGGCACGCCGTGCGCCAGGACGTGGCCGATGCCGCGCGCGAAGTCCTCCACGAACAGCCAGTTGCGGACGTTCATGCCGTCGCCGTACACGGGCAGCGAATCGCCGTGCAGCGCGTTGAGCACCATGAGCGGGATGAGCTTCTCGGGGTACTGGTACGGCCCGTAGTTGTTGGAGCCGCGGCAGATCAGCGTCTCCATCCCGTACGTGTGGAAGTACGAGCCGACGAGCAGGTCCGCGCCCGCCTTCGTCGCGCTGTAGGGCGACGACGGATCGAGCGGGGACGACTCGGTGAAGGAGCCCTCGTCGATCGAGCCGTAGACCTCGTCGGTGGAGATCTGCACGTAGCGCAGGCCGGCGTCGCGGGCGGCCTCGAGCAGCACCCACGTGCCGAGCGCGTGCGTCGTGACGAACGCGTCGGGCTCGGCGATCGAGCGGTCGACGTGCGTCTCGGCGGCGAAGTTGACGACCGCGTCCACGCCATGCATCGCCGAGCGGGCGGCGTCGGCGTCCTCGATGCCCGCGTGGACGAGCTCCACGTCGAGGTCCTCGAGGTTCTCCTTGCGGCCGGCGTAGGTGAGCTTGTCGAGGACGACGACGTCGTCGCCGAACTCCGTCACGCGCTGACGGACGAAGTTCGAGCCGATGAAGCCGGCGCCCCCGCAGACGAGCAGCTTCATGCGGGAACCTCCGTGGCGGTGGTGGCGAGATGGGCACGCAGCCCGTCGCGCCAGTCGGGCAGGCGCACGGCGTCGGGGCGCTCGGTGCCGAGCACCGACCATGCCGGGCGTGCTGCTGGGCGGGGAAATGCTTCCGTGGTCACCGGGGTGACGCGCACGCGCGTCCCGGTGGCCTCGAAGGTGGCGAGGGCGAGGTCGAACCAGGAGCAGGCGCCGCCGCCGGCGACGTGCTGCACGCCCTGGATCCGGCGCTCGGAGATCGTGAGCAGCGCGTCGGCGAGGTGCCCGGTGAACGTCGGACAGCCGATCTGGTCGGCGACGACCTGCAGCTCGTCGCGCTCGGCGCCGAGGCGGCGCATCGTGTCGACGAAGTTCCTGCCGCCGGGGCCGAACACCCAGGCGGTGCGGACGATCGCGTGCGCGGCTGCGGACGCTGCGACCTGGCGCTCCCCGCCGAGCTTCGTGCGGCCGTAGGCCCCGAGCGGGGCGACCGGGTCGCTCTCGACCCAGCCCTCTCCGCGCTTGGACGCGCCGTCGAAGACGTAGTCGGTCGAGACGTGGACGAGGAACGCTCCGGAGCTCGCGCAGGCGCGGGCCAGGTTGCCGGCGCCGTCGGCGTTGATCGCGAAGGCCGCGTCCTCCGCCGTCTCGGCGCCGTCGACGTCGGTCCACGCGGCGCAGTTGACGACGACCTCGGGCTGCGCGGCGCCGATCGCGCGCTCGACGGCGTCCGCGTCGGTGAGGTCGAGGCCGTCGCGGCCCCGGGCGTCGACGTCGTGGCCGCGCGCGGCGGCAGCCTGCGCCACGGCCTGGCCGAGCATCCCGCGAGCGCCTGCGACGAGGACCCTCACAGGATCCCGATGTCCGAGTTGTCGCCGACGAGGAACCGGTAGGCGCGCGGCTGGCGCACCTCCTCGCGCGCGATGCGCACGTTGCGGCCGAGCAGCGAGGACTCCATGCGGCCCTCGAGGCCGGTCACGGAGGAGCCGGCGAGCAGGATCGAGTGCTCGACCTCCGCGCGCTCGATGACGCAGTTCTCGGCGATCGCCGTGTACGGACCGACATACGCGTCGACCAGGCGCGTCCCGGCACCGATGATCGCGGGGCCGCGGACCGTCGAGCGCTCGAGGACGGCGCCCGCCTCGACAACGACGCGCCCGTCGCATTGCGAGTCGATGAGCTCGCCGTCGACGCGCGGCTCGATGCGGTCGAGCACGAGCCGATTCGCCTCGAGCATGTCGTCGAGGCGCCCGGTGTCCTTCCACCAGCCCTGCACGATGTGGGGCTCGACGACCTTGCCGGTGTCGACGAGGTGCTGGATCGCGTCGGTGATCTCCAGCTCGCCGCGGGCGCTCGGCTGGATGGCGCGTGCCGCGTCGTGGATCCCCGAGGTGAACATGTAGACGCCGACGAGCGCGAGGTTCGTCTTGGGCTCCGGCGGCTTCTCCTGGAGCATGACGACGCGGTCCCCGTCGAGCTCGGCGACGCCGAAGTGCTGCGGGTCGGGCACCGGGGTGAGCAGGATGAGCGAGTCGGGCTTGCGCGTCTCGAAGTGACGCACGAGGTCGACGATCCCGCCCTGCAGCAGGTTGTCGCCGAGGTACATGACGAACGGGTCGTCGCCCAGGAACGGCTCGGCGGTCAGGACGGCGTGGGCCAGGCCCAGCGGCTCGTCCTGCTCGACGTACGTGATCTTCACGCCGAACTGCGAGCCGTCGCCGGCGGCCTCGCGGATCTCGCCGCCCGTCTCCGGCGCGATGATGATCCCGACCTCGCCGATCCCGGCCGCTGCCATGGCCTCGATGCCGTAGAACAGCACGGGCTTGTTGGCGACCGGGACGAGCTGCTTCGCGCTCGTGTGGGTGATCGGGCGCAGGCGCGTGCCTTTGCCACCGCTGAGGATGAGCCCCTTCATGCGACGACCGAGGATAGGGGGGGACGGGTCGAACCGCCCTAGTCCTCCCGTCCACTCGGACGGTTACGAGTCAGCGGGCGGTCGCGGCGGCGCGTAGCCGCTCGACCGCGCCCAGCACGGCCTCGCGGGCGTCGGCGGGCTCCAGCACGACCGCGTCGCCCGCCTCGGCCAGCACCTCGCGCACGAGCCAGTCGACCCCCTTGAACGGCAGCTCGACGATGACCGAGCCGTCGGCGAGCTCCTCGTTGACGCGGCGCTCCTCACGGGCCCAGCGCGCCCGCTCGGGCGACACCCAGACCCGCGCGATGCGCGACGCCGTGACCTCGCCGGTGCGCGGCCACCCGTCGACGTCGGCCGCCGGATCGACCTCGGGACGGCGCGTGAAGCGGTCCTCGGTCATCTCCGCGTTGCGGATGCGGTCCAGGCGGAAGTGCCGGACGTCGTCGCGCGCGGGGTCGAACGACGCGACGTACCAGCCCTCGCGCCCGTTCATGAGCGCGTACGGCTCGATCGTCCGCTGGACGAACTCGTCCTCGTTGGGCTTGTAGTAGTCCAGCCGCAGCGTCCGGCGGGCGGCGATGGCCTCGCTGACGACGCGCGCGATGGCGGAGTCGTCGCCGCCCGTGCTCGCGACCTGCAGGCCATGCTCCGTGGGGTCCTCGCCGAGCGCGGCGACGATCTTCTCCCGCGCCGACGTCAGCGCGCCCTCGGGCAGGTGCTCGCCGATGAGGTCGATGGCGGCGACGAGCGCCTTGGCCTCGACGGGCAGCAGCCGGGCGGGCCGCGCGAAGTTGTCCGCGTAGGGCTCGGGGTCGACCTCGACGTGGCCGTCCTCGGTGACCTCCGCGTAGAGCACGTACGTCCCGCCGCCGAAGCTGACGACGTTGAGGACGTCGATGTCCTCCCGCAGCTCGCGGTCGGAGATCTGCAGGCGCTCCTGGAGCTCGGCCGCGTCGAGCAGCTCGCCGCGGCGGCCGGCCTCGATGAGGACGGACGCGAGCGTGACGAGCCGCGCGAACCGCTCGGGGCGGATCGCGGTGTCGCCCTGGCCGCGGCGGCTCGAGCTGTCCGTGTCCACCTCGGCGTCGGGCAGCTCGCGGGGGTCGGCCGGCCCGGCCAGCTCCAGGCCGCCGTCGGCGTGGCGCGAGGCGAGCGTCGCGACGCGCCCGGCGACCTCGTCCTCCAGCTCGGGCGGGCCGAGGACCTGGACGTGCTCGCCGAGGCGCAGCACCCACGACGCGAGCATGCGGGCGCTCGCGTACGGGGTCTCGAAGACGACCGAGCCGTCGTCGCCGGGACGGATCTCGCCGAAGCGCCCGAAGTGGCGGGAGACCTGCCAGGCGATGCGCTCGGACACGAGCACCTCGGCGGTCCCCTGCGTCTCGCCGAACTGCCACGCGGCGCGGCTCGCGTACTCGCGCGGGTCGAACTCCTCGCGCGTCGGGCGGCGGAAGTCGTGCTCGGCCTTCGTCGCGTACGCGACCTTGCCGCGGATGCGCGACAGGCGGAAGACGCGCAGCGCGCCGCGGTCGTGGGCGCGGCCCAGGAGGTAGAACTGCCCGCCCTGGAAGAGCAGGTGGTACGGGTCGACCTTGCGGGTGCCCGTCTCGTCGCGCTCCATCGTGTAGTAGTCGAAGAGGATCGTCTTGCCGCGGAAGATCGCGGTCTCCACCTTCGCGAGGCGCTGCGACAGCTCCTGGCCGCCGGCCGAGGCGGTGATGCCGAGGGCGACCGGCTGCTGCTCGGGCTGGCTCAGCGGGCTCGGGCGGCCCCACGACAGCTGCTGCAGCGCGAGACGCAGCGGCTCGGCGTAGGCGAACTCGCCGTCGAGCAGCGACAGCGCGGTGCCGAGCGCGGCGAGCTCGCCGTCGGTGAACGCGATGGCCGGGAGGTGGAACTCCTCCGGGCGCAGCGAGTAGTTCTCCTGCTCGGCGACGGCGTCGGGCGGACGGTCCACCGTGAGCTGGATGCCGAGCGAGTCGAGCTCGGAGCGGTCGGCGTAGAACCGGCGCGCGAACGCATCCTCGTTCATGCCGCTGTAGCCCTCGACGTCGCGACGGATCTCCAACGCGGTGACGGGGCGGCGCTCGGCCATCAGGTACGAGATGAGCGACAGCTGCCGGATGAGCTTCTCGGTGTCCTTCGCCATGAGTCCGCCCACGATAGATCGCCGCGCGCGACGGGGGTCCGGTTACCGCCGCTCTTTGGGGGCTTCTTTGCGCGTGGCGCGGCGCGGACGCACGCTTTCGCGGTGTTTTGCGCACGACGCGCCGGTACGGGATAGGTTCGCGCCCACCCGTGACCCGGTTGGTGATCATCGACGACCACGAGGCCCTCCGCGAGGGCCTCGCGGTGCTGCTCCGGCAGGGCGGGATGGAGGTCGTCGCGGCGGCCGCGAACGTCGCCGCGGGCCTCGACGTCGTCGATCACGCCGAGCCCGACGTCGCGATCGTGGACATCCGGCTCCCAGACGGCAGCGGCATCGACCTGACCCGGCAGCTGCTCGAGCGGACGCCCGAGCTCGGCGTGATCCTCTACACCGGCGACAGCGACTTCGAGCTGCTCTACGACGGCCTGGACTCCGGCGCGCGCGGCTACGCGCTGAAGGCCGGGTCGATCGACGAGCTGCTGTCGGCGGTCGAGCGGGTCGCCGACGGCGGGACGTACGTCGACCCCCGCCTGGACCGGGTGCTGCTGTCCGAGCACGCCACCTCGCGCCTGCCGAACCTCTCGCCGCGCGAGCGCGAGATCATGCACCTCATGGCGGAGGGCGGGACGGCACAGGACGTCGGTGCGCAGCTCGGCGTGTCGGTCGAGACCGTGCGGACGCACGTCCGCAACGTCATCCGCAAGCTGCAGGCCCGAAACCGGGTACACGCCATAGCGATCGCGCTGCAGCGGGGAGACATCACGATCGACAGGAACGACGACGCTTGAACGAGGAGGAGCTGCACAAGCTCGCGCACGACCTGCGGACGCCGCTGACCGTCGTGGAGGGCTTCGCCCGGATGCTCGAGCGCGGCGAGGGGAAGCTGAGCCCGGAGGACCGGGCCGAGTTCCTCGCGCGCATCCTCGAGGCCGCGGGTCAGATGGGCGAGATCATCGACGGGATCACGCGGCCGCGGGCCTAGCGTCAGGCCGCGGGAAGTACGCCGTCCCACCCAGCGCGCGGTCGAACGACGACCAGCGCTCGCCTGCCGCGAGGCTCTTCTCGAGCCGGTCGAAGGACCCGAGCCGGCCACCGAGGTTGTCGATGAAGTGCACGAGCGTCGCCTCGCGCGTGCACGGCACGACCGGTGAGCCGTGCTCGAGCGACCCGTGGTGGGCGAGGATGATGTGCAGCAGCGCCTCGGCGAGCTGCGGCGGGAACCCGTCGGTCTCCTCGATCGCGCGCCGCACCGCGTAGTACCCGAGCGAGATCTCGCCCTGGAGGCGCCCCGCGTCGGTGAGGTCGATGCGGGCCTGGTCGGCCGCGTAGGCCTCGAGCTTGCCGATGTCGTGCAGCAGCGCGCCGGTGACGGCGACGTCGCGGTCGATCCCCGGGAAGATCGCGCTCACGGCGCTCACCGCCTGCGCGACGGTCAGCGAGTGCTCGAGCAGCCCGTGGCGGTAGGCCTGGTGGAAGGACTTCGCGGCCGGCGCCTGGCTGTAGCGCGCCCACGCATCCGACCCCTCGCCGAAGAAGCGGTCCAGCAGCGCGCCGAGGTGCGCGTCCTGCACGGTGGCGACCAGCGCCCGGAGGTCCTCCTCCATGTGCGCGGCCGCGCGCGGGGGTCCGTCGTGCAGGTCCTCGTCGCGCCACGTGCCGGGCGCGGGGACGCGCAGCGCCTGGACGACGAGCTGGCGCGGCGACCCGGCGACGCGCCCGGTGATGTGGACCGGGCTGCCGGGGCGCACGATGTCCGGCATCGCCTCCCAGACGACGGCGGGCACGGAGCCCGTCCGGTCCCCCACGAGGAGCTGCACGTACTCGGGGCCGTCGGCGCCGCCACGGCGCTCGGCCCGGCGGACCAGCAGCACGCAGTCCACCTCACAACCATCCTGCATCTGGCGCACGAACAAGGTGTCGCGGACCGTACGTTCCGCTCCGGACGGCAGGCCGGGATAGGGTCCGCGGGTGGCGTTCGAGGATCTCATCGACCCGGCCGAGGAGCTCGTCCGCCTCGGCTCCGGCTACGAGTTCACGGAGGGCCCCGTCTGGAGTCCGCTCGACGGGTGCCTGTACTTCTGCGACCTGCCGGGCGACACGCGCTGGCGCTGGTCGGAGGGCGACGGGATGCAGGTCGCGCTGCGGCCCGCGTTCAAGTCCGGCGGCCTGTCGATGGACGCGGAGGGCAACCTCGTCGCGTGCGAGCACGTGGGCAGCGCCGTCGTGCGCTACGGGCGCGACGGCCGGCGCGAGGTGCTCGCCTACCACCACCGCGGCGAGTACCTCAACAGCCCCAACGACATCGTCGTGCGCGGCAGCGACGGCAGCGTGTACTTCACCGATCCCGACTACGGCCGCTGGAACGACTGGGTCGGCGTCGAGCGCAACCGCGGCCGCTTCCGCGGCATCTACCGCATCCCGCCGGAGGGCGGCGGCGAGGCGCAGCTGCTCGTCGCCGAGGACGAGTTCGACGAGCCCAACGGGATCTGCTTCTCACCCGACGAGTCGGTGCTCTACGTCAACGACTCCCCGCGCGCGCACGTCAAGGCGTTCGACGTCGCGCCGGACGGCACGCTGTCCGGCGGCCGCGTCCTCCTCGCGGGCATCGGCACCGGCTTCGGCGCCGACATCGAGGACGGCGCCGACGAGGAGGCGGTCCACCAGGCGCTGCACGACGCGGGGGCCGTCGACGGGATGCGCTGCGACGAGCTCGGCAACGTCTGGGTGACCGGCCCCGGCGGCATCTGGGTCATCGATCCCGGCGGGACGCGGCTGGGCGTCGTCGGGGCGCCCGAGGTGGTCGGCAACCTGGCCTGGGGCGGGAGCGACCTGCGCTCGCTGTTCATCATGAGCTCGACGACGGTGCACGTCGTGCGCACCCTGGTGGGGCCGGCGCCCCTCCCGCATCACCGCTCGGCCGGCACCGAGGCGTAGTAGGCCATCGCCCGGTTCGCGAGCGCGCGCGTGTCGCGCTCGTTGGACCACGAGTTGAAGACGACCGCGAACCCCGGGATGGACTTCGCTGCGATCCGCCGCGCGGCGCGCTTGCCGGAGAACCGCAGCAGCGAGCCGAAGAGCTCGGCGTCGCGCGAGCCCCGCAGGGACTTGTCGAGGGTCGCATACGCGAGCCGGCGCCCGGTGCCGGCGAGCGCGGCCTCGGCGTCCTCGACGTCGGGGTAGAGGTCGCGCAGGACGAGCAGCTCCGCCGGCCGCGCCGGCGCGCACGGATCCTGGCCGTAGGCCGCGGCGACGTAGAACACGAGCCGCGACTGGATCCAGAGGAGCGACACGAGGTCGGGGATGTAGGTGATGAACCCGCCGAGGCCGGTCGCCGCGCCGCCGAACCGGGCGAGCGCGGCGTGGCGCGCCTTCGCCCGCTTGGCGAGGTCGCGGTCGCTCATCTCGTAGCGCGACCGCAGGTCGCGGGCCCACTCGGCCGCCGCCGGGCCGTGCACCTCGCCCGCGACGAGCGCGATCGTCTCCGGCGCGCGCAGCGGATCCGCCCGGAGTCGCCCGAGCAGGTCGGACGGGAAGCGTGGGATGTCCACCCGTCGCATGATGGTGAAGTTGCCGAGATCGCGCTCGTCGCCAGCTAACCTGCGCCCCCGCATGGCACCGGTGCGCTCCCTTCTCGCCGTCGTCGTCGCGCTCGTCGCGGCGGCCGTCGTCGCGGCGCCCGCCGGGGCCCAGGCGCCCCGTCCGGGCGAGACGATCGCCGCCGGCGTCAGCGCCGCCGGCGTCGACCTGTCCGGCACGACGCTGACGATCGCGAAGGACCGCCTGAACGCGCTCCTGACGACGAAGCTGCAGCGCGACGTCATCGTCCACGCCCCGGGGAAGACGCTGCGCCTGAAGGCCGCCGACGCGAAGCTCACCTTCGACGCCTCGAAGACCGCGCGCCGCGCGCTGTACGCCGGGCGCAAGCTCCCGGCGGGGCAGACCGCCGACGTCGGCCTGGTGCTGAGCCACGCGAAGCTGCCGGTCCGCACGTTCGCCCAGTCGGTCGCGGCGCAGGACGAGCCAGAAGCCGCGCGACGCGACGGTCCGCATCACCGTCCGCCACATCTACCGCACGCGGGCGAAGGCCGGCGCGGAGATCGACGCGACGGCGCTGGCGACGCAGATCGACGCCGCGCTCGATCAGCCGCGCGCGTCGCGCGTCCTGCGCCCGGAGCGCACGAAGCGACTCGCGGCCGCGGTGAACGCGAACGACCTCGGCAAGGTCTACGGGACGATCCTCACCGTCGACCGGGACAACTTCCGCCTGCGCGTCTTCAAGAACCTGAAGTTCTCGAAGTCCTACCCGATCGCCGTCGGCCAGGCCGGCCACGACACGCCGCCGGGCGTGTACTCGATCGCCAACAAGCAGGTCAACCCGGCCTGGCACGTCCCGAACTCCGCGTGGGCCGGGAGCCTCCAGGGCCAGGTCATCCCCGGCGGGGCGCCGAACAACCCGCTCAAGGCGCGCTGGCTCGGGATCGCCGACGGCGTCGGCATCCACGGCACGTCCGAGGACTGGTCGATCGGCTCGCGCGCATCGCACGGCTGCATCCGGATGCACGTCGCCGACGTCGAGGACCTGTACCCACGGGTCCCCGTCGGCACCAAGGTCCTGATCAAGTAGCCGTCGTCCGTCTATGGTCCGTCTCCGTCCACGAGGGGAGACAGGCAATGGGCAGGCTGCGCTTCGGGATGTTCCTCGCGCCGTTCCATCCGGCCGGCGAGAACCCGACCCTGGCGTTCCAGCGCGACCTCGAGCTGATCGCGCACCTCGACCGGCTCGGCTACGACGAGGCCTGGATCGGCGAGCACCACTCGGCCGGCAGCGAGATCATCGCGTCGCCGGAGATCTTCATCGCGACCGCCGCGGAGCGCACCCGGCACATCCGGCTGGGCACGGGCGTCACGTCGGTCGCGTACCACAACCCGCTCTGGGTGGCCGAGCGCATGGTGCTCCTGGACCACCTCACGCGCGGACGCACGATGCTCGGGCTGGGCCCGGGCTCGCTGCCGACGGACTCCGCGATGATCGGCCTCAACCCGACCGACACGCGCGAGCTCCTCGACCAGAACCTCGACATCATCATGCGGCTGCTGCGCGGGGACGAGCCGGTCACCGCCGAGACCGCGACCCACAAGCTCTACGACGCGCGGCTGCACCTGCGGCCCTACACCGAGCCGCACTTCGACATCGCAGTCGCGGCGGTCGCGTCGCCGACGGGCCCGCGGCTCGCCGGCCGCTACGGGCTGGGCCTGCTGTCGGTCGGCGCCACGCTCACGCCCGAGGGCTTCGACGCTCTCGGCCACCACTGGGGCGTCGCCGAGGAGCGCGCGCAGGCCTACGGGCAGACGGTGGACCGCAAGGACTGGCGGCTCGTCGGCCTCGTGCACGCCGCGGAGACCCGCGAGCAGGCCTACAAGGACGTCGAGCACGGCATCGAGCAGTGGTTCCGGTACTTCGAGGGCGTCGCCGCCTTCCCGCAGATGGGCATCGAGGGCGAGCACCTCAAGCGCGAGATGGTCGAGTTCGTCAACACCTCGGGCGTCGGCGCGATCGGCACCTGGGAGGACGTTGCGGCGCAGATCGAGAAGCTCCAGACGCAGAGCAACGGCGGGTTCGGCGCGTACCTCATGCTCGCCCACGAGTGGGCGAACCCGGAGGCGACGAAGCGCTCCTACGAGCTCATCGCCCAGCACGTCATGCCCATCTTCCAGGGCCACGCACAGCCGACGATCGACGCGCGGGCGCGCGCGTCCGCGACCCACGGCGAGATGTCCAAGACGCAGAACGACGCCGTCGCGCACATGACGGCGAAGTACGAGCAGGAGGTCGCCGCGAGCCGCGGCTAAGTGGTCTCGCTGCCGCCGTACGCCACGACCGGCGTGGGGAGCCTGCCCCACGCCGATCCCGTGGCCGCCGTCCGTCACGTCGTGCGCGCCTACGACGTGCCGTTCTGCCCGCAGCTCCCACGCGCGGAGGGCGACATGGTGCGCGAGTGGCTCGGCGGCGAGCCGCCCGCCTGCGGCTGGAGCCCGGATCGCGACCGCGAGCGCCCGGCCGCGTGGGACGCGTTCGTCGCGGCGGTCCGCGCCGCGCCGCCCGCGCACGGGCTCGTGAAGCTGCAGGTCACGGGTCCCGCGACGCTGGCGACGGCGCTGGAAGGCCCCGGCGACGCGGGTCTCGCGCGGGAGATCGCGACGTGGCTGGCGGCCAACGCCGCCGGCCAGGTGCGGCGGCTGCACGAGCTCGGCCTCGGCGTGATCCTGCTCGTCGACGAGCCGGGCCTCGCGTCGGCCGGCGTCGCCGACCCGGACGTCTGGGGCCCGCTGCGGCTGACCGGCGCGAGCGCGTGGGGGGTGCACGTGTGCGGGCCTGTGCCGTGGACGCTCGTGGACGCGCTCGAGCCCGGCGTCGTGTCGTTCGACTTCGCGCGTTACGGGCTCGACGCCGACGGCGCGACGGTCCTGCGGAGGGTCGTCGAGCGCGGCGGGCGGATCGCCTGGGGCGCGGCGATCGGCTCCCTCGGCCTCCCGGCCGGTCAGGTCGCGGCGAGCAGCCTGCTCACGCCCTCGTGCGGGACGGGCCTGCTGAGCGTGGCCGACGAGGAGCTGCTCGCCGCCCGGCTCAGCTCCCTACGCCCCAGTCCGCCAGCGTGAACGGCTTCGCCAGCTTCTGCGCCACGAGGAAGTCCAGGGTGCCCTGCAGCTGCTTCGTGCCCGCGGGCGTGAACGCCTCCGTCGGGTAGCTGGTCAGCGGGTCCCACGCGCGGACGACGTCCTCCGGGGCGCCGGTCGCGGTCGCCTGGTAGGCGTAGTACGGGTCCTCCTCGGACTTCGCGAGGTCGAGCGCCTTGAAGTGCGCGTCGACGAACGCCTTCGCGATGTCGGGGTGCTTCTTCGCGAAGGAGTCGCTGATCGTGGTGACCGAGGTCCCCTGCAGCTCGGGGTGGTCATCGGACTTGTCGAGGACCGGGAACCCCTGGTCGGCGAGCCCCTTGGACTGCACGACCGCGATCGCGGCCGCGTCCAGCGCGCCCTTCTGCAGCGCGGCGATCGCCTGCGGGTTGAGCATCGCGGTGAGCTGCACCTTGCCGGTCAGCCCCTTGTCCTCCAGGAGCCCCTGCAGGTAGCGGTCCTGGAAGGACGCCTGCTGGCGGGCGACGCGCTTGCCCGCGAGGTCGGCGACGGTCTTCGGTCCGTCCTTCCTGCCGATGAGCCACGCGTTGATGCCGACGCGGTTCTGCAGGATCGCCTGGGCCGGGACGCCCTGGGACTTCGCGATGAGCTGCGGGGTGTCGCCGGCGATGATGATGTCGACGCTGCCGCCGATGAGGGCCTGCGTGGCGAGCGGGCCGTTGGCGAACTCGACGGGCTTCACCGAGCTCACCCCCGCGGGCTTCAGCCACTCCTGCAACTTGCCCTTGTCGTACGCATAGCCCTCGGGGCCGTTGAACTTGCCGGCGGTGCCGATGTAGGCGACGCGCAGCGCGACGTCGCCGCCGGAGCTCGATGCGGCCGTGGCGCTCCCCGCGCTGTCGTCGTCGCCGCCGCACGCGGCGACGACGAGGGTCGCGGCGAGCAGGGCGAGGAGCGCCGCTACGCGGCGCAGATGCTGGGACGGGATCACGTCAGGGCTCCAGTGGTGGTTCGGGTTGCACGGCGTCCTCCTGGACGCCGAGTTGGGACAGCAGCCGGGCGCGCAGATCGGCGACGCCCGGGTCCGTCCGCCGGCGTCCGGCGGAGAGGTCGATGCGCAGGTCGGTCGTGATGCGACCGTCCGCGAGGACGAGCACCCGGTCGGCGAGGACGATGGCCTCGTCGACGTCGTGGGTGACGAGCAGGGTCGCCGGGCGATGGCGGTCGCACAGGGCCCGCAGCAGCGCGTGCATCCGGATGCGCGTCAGCGCGTCGAGCGCGCCGAACGGCTCGTCGAGCAGCAGCAGCCGCGGCTCGCGGATGAAGGCGCGGGCGAGCGCGACGCGCTGGGACTCGCCGCCCGAGAGCGTGCCCGGCCACGCATCGGCGCGGGCGGCGATCCCGACCTCGTCGAGCGCGCGGATCGCGTCGTCGCGGGTGCGACCGCGGAGCCCGATGATCACGTTGCGCCAGACACGGCGCCACGGCAGCAGGCGGTGGTCCTGGAAGACGACGGCGCGCTCGGGCGGCGCCTCGACGATGCCCTCGGCCTCGGGGTCGAGCCCCGCGAGCGCCCGCAGCAGCGTGCTCTTGCCCGAGCCGCTCGCGCCGAGCAGGGCCACGACCTCGGCCTCGCGCAGCTCGAGGTCGACGTGCTCGATCACCGTCCGGTCGCCGAAGCGGCGGCCGTAGCCATCGAGGACCGCCGCGGTGGTGCTCAGAGCGACTGCAGGCCCTGTCGCCACGAGAGCGTCCGCCGTTCGAGGGCGCGCACGAGCCGGTCCGATGCCAGCCCGAGCGCCGAGTAGACCAGCAGCCCGACGAGGATGACGTCGGTCTGCAGGAGGTTCTGCGCGTTCGTCATGAGCGCGCCGATGCCGGAGGTCGCGTTGATCTGCTCCGCCGCGACGAGCACGATCCACGCGATCCCGAGCGAGAAGCGCAGGCCGACGAGCCACGACGGCAGCGCCCCCGGGAGCACGACGTGGCGGATGAGGCCCCAGCGCCCGAGGCCGAAGACGCGCCCGGCCTCCACGAGCCGGCCGTCCACGCCGCGGATGCCCCCGTACGTGTTGACGTAGATCGGGAACGCGACGGCGAATGCGACGAGCAGCACCTTGGGGCGCTCGTCGATGCCGAACCAGAGGATGAAGAGCGGCACGAGCGCCAGCGCGGGCATCGTGCGGAACATCTGGACGAGCGGGTCGATGAGGCGCTCGCCGACCGGGAACAGCCCGGACAGGACCGCCAGCACGGTGCCCGCCGAGACGCCGAGCAGCAGGCCGATCGCGACGCGGCGCAGGGACACGACCAGCGCGTCGGGGAGCTCGCCGCTCTTCGTGAGGTCCCAGGCCGTCGAGGCGACGGTGGCAGGCGATGCGAGCGTCTGCGGCGCGACGCCGCCGACGGTCGTCGCCAGCTCCCAGACGCCGAGCAGGAGGAGGGGGCCGGCGACGACGAGCCAGCGCGAGCTCCCGACGCGGCGCAGCGCCGCGACCGGACGCGCCCTGCTGCGGGCTGCGCCGGGGCCGACGACGACCTCTCTGGAGCGGAGTGCTGTGGCTGCCATGATTCCTCCCTTCGCTAATCTAGTCTAAGTCGATCAAGAATTGGACGATGGAACGTACACCACCTCGCAGCCCGCTGGAGCTCCACACCGACGTCCTCGTCGTCGGGGGCGGCCCCGCGGCGCTCTGGGCCGCGCTGACGGCGCGCCAGCACGGCGCCCGCACCGTGCTCGTGGACAAGGGGTTCGCCGGCGCCAGCGGCGTCGCCGCCGCGGCCACCGCCGGTCACTGGTGGGTGCCGCCCGAGGGTCGCGAGGCCGCGATGGCCGAGCGCGACCGGGTCGGCGGCGGCCTCTCGGACCCGACGTGGATGGCCCGGGTCCTCGAGGAGACGTGGCGGCGCTTCCCGGAGGTCGCCGACGACCTCGCGCACCCATCGCCGCCGCTGGGGCTGCCGAACCTGCCGCGCGCCTCACGGCCCGTGATCGAAGGGCCCGTCTACGGCCGGGCGCTGCGCCGCCGCGCCGCGCGCATCGGCGTGCGCATCCTCGACCACTCGCCGGCGCTCGAGCTGCTCGTCGACGACGACGGAGCGGTCCGCGGCGCCGCCGGCGTGCGCCGGCAGCAGGAGCGCGACTGGCGCATCACCGCCGGCGCGGTCGTCCTGGCGACCGGCGGCTGCTCCTACCGCAGCGGCTCGCTGGGCTCCGACGTCGACACGGGCGACGGCTATCTCATGGGCGCGGAGGTCGGCGCGCGCCTGTCGGGCATGGAGTTCTCCAACTACTACGGGATCGTCCCCAAGGGCTCGTCGCTGGACAAGAACGGCTTCTACGGCGCCTCGACGTTCACGGACGCCGACGGCGAGGTCGTCGCGCTCGGCTGGTCGGGCGCCGTCGGCGCCGTCGGCCCGCACCCGTGGGAGGCGAGCCTCGCCCGCGCGGCGCTCCGCGGCCCGGTCTTCTCGATCCTCGACCGCGCGCCCGAGTCCTCGCGCCCCGCGATGCGCGCGGCCATGCCGAACTTCTTCATGGCGCTCGACCGGTTGGGCATCGACCCGTTCCGCCGGCGCTTCGAGATCGGCTTCGTCCAGGAGGGGACCGTGCGCGGCACCGGCGGTCTCCGTCCCGCGGACGAGTCGTGCTGGACGGGCGTCCCCGGCCTCTGGGCGGCCGGGGACACCCTGTCGCGCGAGCGGATCGTCGGCGCGGCGAGCGGAGCGGGCGCGGCCAACGCCGCGTTCACGATCGCCTCGGGGACGTGGTCGGGACGGGCCGCGGCCGAGCACGCCGCCCGCGAGTCCGACGCGGGGCCGGCGGTGCACGGCGCGGGCCGCGTCGGCCTGCGCCCGGCGGGCCGGCCGGGCCCGGCGGACGAGTGGCGCGAGGTCACGCGCGAGGTGCAGGCGCACGCGCTGCCGCTGGAGATCAACGCGCTGCGCACGGGCCCGGGATGCGCCGGGCGCAGGTCGCGCTCGACGGGCTCTGGGGTGCCGTGGGCCGGACGCTGCGCGGGGCCGACGCGCGCGGCGCGGTCCGCGCGCGGGAGGCGGCGGCGATGCTGGCGACGGCGCGCTGGGCGTTCACGGGCGCGCTGGCGCGGGCGGAGTCGCGCGGCATGCACGTGCGCGACGACATGCCGGCGACGAACGACGCGCTGGCGGTCCGCATCGTGCTCGACGGCGTCGACGAGGTCGCCGTCTCCGACGAGCCGCTGGGGGTGACGGCATGATCGAGATCGTCAGCGACGCCCGCTGCACGCGCTGCAACCTGTGCATCAAGGCGTGCCCGATGGACGTCTTCGACCTCGTCCCCGGAGGCGCCCCGGTCATCGCGCGGCAGGACGACTGCCAGACCTGCTTCATCTGCGAGGCCCACTGCCCCGCCGACGCGCTCTACGTCTCGCCGCTGCGCGATCCGCACCCCGGCCTGGACGAGGCCGCGCTCATCGAGAGCGGTGTGATGGGCAGCTACCGCGCCCGGCTGGGGTGGGGCGAGGGCCGCACGCCGCCGCGCACGGAGGCCGACGCGTTCGTCCTGGCCGGGCTCACGCCGCCCGGGCGGGACGCAGGTCCATGACGTCCGCGAGCAGGTCGTAGGAGGCGAGGCGATCCGCCAGGTCGAAGGTGTTCGTGATCGCGAAGACCTCGTCGGCCTGCGCGGCGCGGGCCATCTCCGTGATCCGCGCCCGCACCTGCTGCGGGCCGCCGACGGCGTCGGCGCGGACGTCGACCTTCTCCTCGGCGCGCTTCTCCTCGTCGGTCCACGTGTGGGCCAGCGCCTCCTCGACGCTCACGATCGGCGCCCCGATGCCGGCCCGCTGGCGGACCATGGCCAGGTGCCACGGCGCTGCGAGCGCCTCGCCGTGTGCGTCGTCGACGCCGACGGTGACCTTCAGCGCGAGCATCGCGTACGGCTCGTCGCCCTCGCGCGCCGGCACGAAGCTCTCCCGGTAGGCGAGGAGCGCCGGCGCCGCGCCGTCCGGGTTCGTGTGCGAGGCGAACGCGTAGGCGAACCCGCGCCGCGCCGCCGTCTCGGCGGAGCTGGTCGTGGAGCCGAGCAGGGTGATGGGCGGCAGCGGGATGTCGGTCGGCACCGCGCGGACGCCGGCGAGCGGATCGCCGGCGGGGAGCGGCCGCACGCCGCCGAACGAGAGCAGCTCGTCGAGCTGGCGGTCGTACGCGGGACCGTGCGCCGTGTCCTGCGGGCGCCCGAGCGCCTCGACGGTCGCGGCGTCGACGGTGCCCTCCGAGCGCCCGATCCCGAGATCGATGCGGCCGGGGTACAGGCCCTCGAGCGTGCAGAACTGCTCGGCGACCTGGAGCGGCCGGCGGTTGGGCAGCAGGACGCCGCCGGAGCCGATGCGCAGCCGGCGCGTGTGCGACGCGATGTGGGCGATGACCACCTCCGGCGCGGCGACCGAGATCGCGGCGAAGGCATGATGCTCGGCGATCCAGAAGCGGTGGAACCCGAGCCCGTCGACGTGCCGGGCGAGCGTCAGCGAGTCGCCCAGGGCATGCCCGGGGGGACCGCCGATGCGGCGTGGAGCCTGGTCGAGGACTGAGATCGCGATCATCTAGACCAACATGACGAAGAACCTCCCACTGACGATAGGGCTCACCGGCGGCGGCCGGCATCCGGCGGCGTGGCGCGAGCCCGGCGCGCGTCCGGGCGAGCTGCTCACCGCGGGCTGGTGGATCGACCAGGTCGTCGAGGCGCAGGAGGCCGTGATCGACCTCGTCACGATCGAGGACGCCCTCGCGCTGCAGTCGAGCGATCCCGACGGGCCGGACGACCGCACCGACGCGACCCGCGGCTACCTGGACGCGATCGTGCTCGCCGCGCGGATCGCCCCGGCGACGCGCGGGATCGGCATCGCGCCGGTCGTCACGACGACGCTGACCGAGCCGTTCCACGTCTCCACCCAGATCGCGACGATCGACTACGTCAGCGACGGTCGCGCGGCCTGGCTCGCGCGCATCGCGCCGAGCCACTGGGAGGCCGCCCACGCGGGGCGCCGCGGGCTGCCGTCGCGCGAGGTGCTGCGTGCGGAGGGCGCCGAGCACGTCGAGGTGGTCCGCCGGCTCTGGGACTCGTGGGAGGAGGGCGCGGAGATCCGCGACGCCGAGCGCCACCGCTTCGTCGACCGGTCCAAGCTGCACCACATCGACTTCGACGGCGAGCGGTTCCGGATCCGCGGGCCCTCCATCACGCCGCGCCCGCCGCAGGGCCAGCCCGTCGTGCTCGCGACCGAGCCCGGCCTCGGGGCGGACCTCGTGCTCGAGGACCTCGTCGTCTTCCTCGACGACGACGCGGGCGCCGCCGTGGGGCGGCGCGACCGGCTCGACGCGCTGCACCCGCTCGGGCCGGGGGTGGACGTCTTCACCGGCACGCCCTCGGCGCTCGCCGACGTCCTCGAGGGGCGCCCGCCGACCCGGCTGCTGCCGGCCGCGATCCCGCACGACCTGCACGCGATCACGCGCGGGCTCGCCCCCGAGCTGCAGTCGAGGGGCAGGGCGCCGCGCTCCTACGCTGCGGGGACGCTGCGCGAGCGCCTCGGGCTCGGCGGCGCCACGAACCGATACGCCGCATGAGCAAGCGCCAGATCCATCTCGCCGCCCACTTCCCGGGCGTGAACAACACGACGGTGTGGAGCGACCCGGCCTCCGGGAGCCACATCGACTTCGCGTCCTTCGTGCACCTGGCCCAGACCGCCGAGCGCGCGAAGTTCGACTTCTTCTTCCTCGCCGAGGGGCTGAGCCTGCGCGAGCACGCCGGGCACGTCCACGACCTCGACGTCGTCGGGCGCCCCGAGTCGTTCACGATCCTTGCCGCCCTCGCCGCGGTGACCGAGCGCATCGGCCTCATGGCGACGCTCACCGCGACGTACCACGAGCCCTACGAGCTCGCCCGCGCCCTGGGCACGCTCGACCACCTCTCCGACGGGCGCGCGGGCTGGAACCTCGTGACGTCGACCGACGCGCTCACCGGCCGCAACTTCAGCCGCGGCGGCTACCTCGACTACGGCGACCGCTACGTCCGCGGCCGCGAGCTGCTCGAGTCGGCCACGCAGCTCTGGCACTCCTGGGCGCCCGGCGACCTCGTCGCGGACCCCGCGACCGGCAGGTTCCTCGCACGCCCCGACGCCGGGGCGTTCGCCTTCCACGGCGAGCAGGTCGACATCGAGGGGCGCTTCACGCTGCCGCGCCCGCCGCAGGGCCGGCCGGTCGTCATCCAGGCGGGCGACTCCGCCGACGGCCGCGAGTTCGCCGCCGAGCACGCCGACGGGATCTTCACGCGCCACGGCGGCCTGGAGGACGGCCGCGCCTTCTACGCCGACGTCAAGTCGCGGATGCAGGCCTACGGGCGAGAGCCCGAGGAGCTGCTCATCCTCCCCGGCGTCACCTTCGTCCTGGGTGACACGGACGAGGAGGCGCGCGAGCAGGCCGAGGTCGTCCGCCGTCAGCAGGTCAGCGGCCCGACGGCCATGGTCTTCCTCGAGCAGCTCTGGAACCGCGACCTGTCCGGGTACGACCCGGACGGGCCACTGCCCGACATCGACCCGATCGAGGGCGAGAGCACGATCGCGCCCGGGTCGATCCCGGCGCGCAGCTTCACCGGGCGGCGCCAGGCGACGGCCGACGAGTGGCGCGCGGAGGCGACGGCGGAGGACCTGTCGATCCGCGACCTCATGGTGCGGCGCGCCGCGCGCCAGACGTTCGTGGGCTCGGCGGCGACGATCGCCGACCAGCTCGACCTGCACGTGCAGACGCACGCCTGCGACGGGTTCATCCTCGTCCCGCACATCACGCCGGCGGGGCTGGACCGCTTCGCCGACGAGGTCGTGCCGCTGCTGCAGGAGCGCGGCTCGTTCCGGACGGAGTACGAGGGCACGACGCTGCGCGAGCACCTCGGGCTGGCACAGCCGTGGCCCGGAGCGGGATGATCCAGGGCGATGACGACGATCCACGCGAGCTGCATCGATGAGCTGACGGCGGCGCTCGGCGCCGACCGCGTCCAGACCGGGGACGACATCCGCCGCCTCCACGGCACCGACTCCTCGTTCCACCCGCCGGCGCTGCCCGATGCGGTCGTGTTCCCCGAGACGGTCGACGAGTGCCTGGAGATCGTGCGGACCTGCATCCGCCACGAGACGCCGATGGTGCCGTACGGCGCCGGCTCCTCCCTCGAGGGCCACATCATGGCCCTGCGCGGCGGGGTCAGCATCGACATGACGCGCATGAACGCGATCACCCGCATCTCCGTCGAGGACCTCGACGTGACGGTGCAGGCGGGCGTCACGCGCCGCCAGCTCGACGCCCGGCTGCGGCCAGAGGGCGTGTTCTTCTCCGTCGACCCCGGCGCCGACGCGACGCTCGGCGGCATGATCGCGACGGGCGCGTCGGGCACCACGACCGTGCGCTACGGCGCGATGCGCGAGAACGTCCTCTCGCTGCTCGTCATCACGCCCGACGGCGAGCTCGTGCGGACGCGCTCGCGCGCCCGCAAGTCCTCCGCCGGTCTGGACCTCACGCGGCTGTTCATCGGCGCGGAGGGCACGCTCGGGCTCATCGTCGAGGCGACGCTGCGCGTCCATCCGACGCCCGAGGCGATGGTCGCGGCGGTCCTGTCGTTCGGGACGATGGAGGATGCCGTCTCCACCGTGACCGAGGTCGCGCAGTACGGCATCCCGGTGGCGCGCATGGAGCTCGCCGACGAGCTCACGATCGACATGATCAACAAGCACTTCGAGTTCGACATGCCGGTGACGCCGACGCTGTTCCTCGAGTTCCACGGCGGCGAGGCCGAGGTCGCGTCGCAGGCCGAGAGCGTCCGCGAGATCGCGCAGGAGCACGGGCTGCAGGGCTACGAGGCCGCCGCCGACGAGGCCGAGCGCCGCCGCCTGTGGCGCGCCCGCCACGGGGCCTACGAGGCGACGAAGGCGACGCAGCCGGGCTGCGAGGTCCTCACGACGGACGTGTGCGTGCCCGTGTCCGAGCTGGCGGCGAGCGTGCTCGAGTCGCAGGAGGACATCGCCGAGCACGGCCTGAAGGCGGCGATCGTCGGTCACGTCGGCGACGGCAACTTCCACGTCGCGGTGGTCCTCGACCCGGACCGGCCCGAGGAGCTCGTCGCCGCGGAGGAGTTCCACGACCGCGTCGTGCGGCGCGCGCTCGCGCGCGGCGGGACGTGCACCGGCGAGCACGGCGTCGGCTACGGCAAGTCGCGCTTCCTCGTCGAGGAACACGGTGAGGCGGCGGTCGCGCTCATGCGCACGATCAAGGAGGCGCTGGACCCGCACGACCTCTTCAACCCCGGCAAGGGCGCGCAGGCCGCGTAGGACCGATGAGCGCAGCCGGCGGGCGGCGTCTCACCGGCATGCTCACCGAAGGGGACCTCGCGGCGCTCAGCGCGCGCCATCGTCGCGAGCTGCACGTCCACTGCTACCGGATGCTCGCCTCGTTCGAGGAGGCGGAGGACGCCGTCCAGGAGACGCTGCTGCGCGCGTGGCGCGCGCGCGACACGTTCGCCGGCGGGCCGAACGCGCGGGCCTGGCTGTACCGGATCGCGACGAACGCCTGCCTCGATGCGCTGAAGCGCCGCGGCCGGCGCCCGCAGACGGTCGAGTCGTTCGGCGAGGTCCCGTGGATCCAGCCCTACGCCGACTCGCTGCTCGACGACACGGTCGCCCGCGAGACGATCGAGCTCGCGTTCCTCGCCGTCATCCAGCTGCTGCCGCCGCGTCAGCGGGCGGTCGTCATCGCGCGCGACGTCATGGGCTGGTCGGCGGCGGAGACGTCCGAGCTGCTCGACACGTCCGTCCCCGCCGTCAACAGCGCCCTGCAGCGCGCGCACGCGACGCTGCGGCGCGACTGGGACCGGCGCGGCGAGTCGGTGCCGGAGGAGGACGAGCGCGCGCTCGTGCGGGCGTGGATCGACGCGCACGAGCGCGAGGACGTCGCGGGGATGGTCGCGCTCATGCGCGAGGACATCCGCGTGACCATGCCGCCCCACCCGCACCTGTACCTCGGCGTGGACGCGCTCGCCCCGCTGTTCGACCGAGCGTTCGGCTCGCGCCGGCTCGGCGCGTGGCGCCTGCTCGAGCTGCGCGTGAACCGCCAGCCGGCGACGGCGGGCTACCTGCGCCGCCCTGGCGACACGGAGTTCCGCGCCTTCAAGCTCGACGTCATGCGCGTCGAGGGCGACCGCTTCGCGGAGATGACGACGTTCGACCCAGGCCTGTTCGGAGCGTTCGGCCTCCCGGCGGTGCTGTAACGGATCGGAGGCGGGCGGGACTGGCGGGCATGTCCATCCCTGCCTCCATCCGGTCGTTCGTCGACGAGCTGGCCGACAACGCGCCCACCGCCTACGACGATCTGCGCGCGGTCGTCTTCAACGGCAGCCTCAAGCGGTCCCCCGAGCCGAGCAACACCGACGGCCTGCTGGACGTCGCCGCCGCGACCATGCGGCGGCTGGGCGTCCGCGTCGACGTCGTCCGCACGGCCGACCACGAGATCCCGCCCGGCGTCTGGCCCGACATGCGCGAGCAGGGCTACGCGCGCGACGACTTCCCCGCGCTCTACCAGGACCTCGTCGTGCCGGCCGACATCGTCGTCCTCGCGGGGCCGATCTGGCTCGGCGACCAGAGCTCGCTGACCCGCAAGATCATCGAGCGGCTCTACGCGTACTCGGGCGACCTCAACGACCGCGGGCAGTGGTCGTACTACGGCAAGGTCGGTGGTGCGCTGACGACCGGCAACGAGGACGGCGGCAAGCACGTGTCCGCGCAGATCCTCTACGCGCTGCAGCACATCGGCATGGCGATCCCGCCGCAGTCCGACGCGTACTGGGTCGGCGAGGCGGGGCCGGGACCGTCCTACCTCGACGCGGACGGCGGTGGTGCCGGCAACGCGTGGACGACGCGCAACACCGTGTTCATGACCTGGAACCTGCTGCACCTCGCGCGGATGCTCAAGGACGCGGGCGGCATCCCGGCCCACGGGAACGCCGCGGCGGACTGGGACCTGGCGGAGCCGGCGCATCCCAATCCCGAGTACCGCAGCTGAGCCCCTGGGGCGGTGGTTGCTCCGCGCGGTCCGCGCGTGGGACGATCGCTGCCCCATGACGCTCCTGGAGAGGCTGCGCGACGGGGACGGCGCGGCCTTCGCCACCCTGGTCGACGGCAACGCCGCGTCGATGCTGCGCGTCGCGCGGATGCACGTGTCGTCCGACGCGGTCGCGCAGGAGGTCGTCCAGGAGACGTGGCTGGCGGTGCTCCAGGGGCTCGACCGCTTCGAGGAGCGGTCGTCGCTGCGCACGTGGATCTTCCACATCCTCGTCAACCGCGCGCGGACGCGCGGCGCGCGGGAGGCACGCACGGTGCCCTTCGCGACGCTCGCCGCGCGCGAGGCCGACGAGCCGTTCGCCGCGGTGGACGCCGACCGGTTCCTCCCCGCCGACGACCCCGAGTGGCCCGGCCACTGGGCCGCGCCGCTGCCGCGCTGGGACGAGGTGCCCGAGCGCCATCTCGCCGCACGCGAGGCCGCGACGTCCGTCCGCGGCGCGATGGCTGCGCTGCCGCCCATGCAGCGGATCGTCATGATCATGCGCGACGTCGAAGGCTGGGAGGCGCCTGAGATCTGCCACGCGCTGGACATCAGCGAGTCCAACCAGCGGGTGCTCCTGCACCGCGCGCGGTCCCGCGTGCGCGCGTCCCTCGAGCGGGAGATGGCCGATGAGCGCCTCTGAGCTGCCCGAGATGCCCTGCCGCGAGCTCGTCGAGCGGGTGAGCGACTACTTCGAGGGCGCGCTGTCCGAGCGCGACCGCGTGCGCCTGGAGGCACATCTCGCCGAGTGCGACGACTGCTCGATCTACCTCGAGCAGCTGCGCGAGACGATGCGGATCGCGGGCCGGGTCGAGGTCGACCGGCTGCGGCCGGAGGCGCGCGACGCGCTCACCGAGGCGTTCGACGCCTGGGTCGCGTCGCGCTGACCGGCGGGTCTACGACCTGACGAGGACGACCACGCGGCCGTCGTGCAGCGCCCGGACGTCGGCCTCGGCCGTCGCGGGATCCAACCCGGCGTCGACGAGCATGCCGTGCAGGTCGCGGTGCGAGGCGACGCGGACATGACGGACGCCGCCGCTGTACGTCGCGACGGTGTCGCGGTCGAGATCGCCGAAGCCGCCGCGGCGCCGCAGCTCGGCGTCCCCGGCGAACGAGCCTCGCGGCTCGGCCGTCGTGTGCTGCGCGCCCGCGAACGCGCCGACCGGCGCCTCCGCCGTGGCCCCGCCGGCGAACCGGCCGACGGCGTCTGCCGCGTGGTCGTGCGCGGCGGATCCGCTCAGGACGCGGATCTCGTCGCCGCCGCAACCGGAGGCCAGGAGGCGGTCGACCTCGGCGTGCGCCTCGTCGATGGTGCTGTGGGTGGTGCAGAGAACGGGCACGGCGGGCTCCCTCGGTCGGTCGTGGTCGCCCCCTCCGTCCCCGGACCCACCCCGGGCGTTACAGCTAGGTCGTCTCCGCGCGCTTGGGCTCGGACCGCGCGTCGAGCTGGAGCTCCTCGTGCGCTCGCGGCACGCCCGCCCGCAGCTCGCGGTTGCGCTCGAGCTCCGCGTTGAGCTCGAGGCCGAGCAGGAGGGCGACGTTGGTGAGCCAGAACCAGACGAGCAGGACGACGATGCCGCCGAGCGCGCCGTACGTCTTGTCGTAGGAGCCGAAGTTCGCCACGTAGAGGGCGAACGCTGCGGACGCCGCGAGCCACACGGCGAGCCCGACGACCACGCCCGGCAGGACCCGCTTGACCCCGCCGACGCGCGCGTTGGGCGCGGCGTAGAACAGGAGCGTGAACATGCAGACGACCGCGACGACGAGGACCGGCCACTTCGCGATGTCCCAGGCGGTCGTCGCGGCGGAGCCGATCCCGAGTGGCTCGGCGACGGCATCGACGACGGGGCCTGTGAGAACGAGGGCCAGCGCGACGGACGCGAGCATGAGGATCATCACGAGCGTGACGAGGACCTGGAGCGGGCGGAGCTTCCAGAACGGCCGGCCCTCGGGCGTCTCGTACACGACGTTCGCCGCGCGCATGAACGCGCCGATGTAGCCGGACGCCGACCACAGCGCGGTGCCGAGCCCGACGAAGAACAGCACCCCGGCCGTCCCCCGGTTGGACGTGATCGACTCGATCGGGCCCGAGAAGGTGTCCGCGGCGGTGTCGGGACCGATCTGCGTGACGACGTCGGTGATCGTCTGCGTCGTCTTCACCGGATCGCCGAAGATCCCGAGCACCGACACGAGCGCGATGAGCGCCGGGAACAGGGACAGCAGCCCGTAGTACGTGAGCGCGGCGGCCCAGTCGGTGAGGTTGTCCTCGCTGAACTCGCGCAGTGTGCGTCTGAGCGTCGCGAACGCGCCGGTTCCGGTCATGCAACCGGCGCTACCCGCGTCCCTACAGGGTGACTCCCTGCTCTCGCAGCCACCCCGCGACGTCGTCGGGAACGTGACCCTGCCACTCCGCGCGCGCCGCGAGGCGCATGATCTCGACGTCGTCGTCGGTGATCTCGTCGCGCCGGAACCCCAGGTAGGTCGTGATCGCCGCGGCCATCCGGAGGCCGGGGTCGATGACGCCCTCGGCGCCGCGCTCGAGCGCGGCGTTCATCTCCCCGGGGAGGTCCTCGACCGACCGGATCGGCTCGTCGCGGTCCTCGAACTGGAGCATGAAGCGCTCCATGTCGCCGCTCAGGCCGTCGGGCTCGCAGATCTCGACGGCGCGGCGGACGACCTCCGACAGGGTCGTCGGTGCGGGCTCGGTGGGCATCGGGTTCCTCCTACGGGATGTTCGGCGCCGGGTCGTCGTTGTCGAGCGGCTCCTGCGGGGGCGGGTCCTCGTCCTCCTCGAAGTCCGTGTCCGCGTCGAGCGGCGGGACGTCGGGAAAGATCATGTCGTCGTCATCGGGCGGGTTGGACGACTGCGCGTCGCCGAGCGACGCCTCGCCGTGCCCCACCTGGTCTGATCCGTCGTGTGCCATGCGTCATGCCTACCCGTTCCGGCGTCAGATCCGCAAGGGCGCCGCCGACTCCCGGGTGTGCGATGGTCATCCGCCTGTGGCCCGTCATGACGCAGCGCTCCTGCAGCGGTTCCTGCTCGCGCGCCGCCGGCGCGACGAGGCGGCCGCGCGCGTGGCGTGGAGCGAGCTCGTGGAGCTGAACTTCGACCGCGTGGCCACGCTCGTGCGCCTCGAGAGCCGCGGACGGCTCTCGGCCGAGGAGCGCGACGACGCCGTGCAGCGCGCGCTGGTCACGATGCTCACCCGCTTCATGGACACGTTCCGCGGCACGTCGATGGGCGAGTGGGTCGCGGCGACGCGGACGCTCGTGCACTTCGCGTGCGTCGACACGCAGCGCGCCGCGGCGGCCGTCTCGGGCAGGACGGAGGAGCTCGGCGACCACGACGAGCAGGAGGTCGCCGAGGAGCACGACGACCTGCTCGAGCGCGGCGGCGCGTTCCTGGACTGGGCGCTCCCGCAGCTGGCGGACCGCCGGCGCGAGGTCATCGAGCTCGACCTCGAGGACCTGACGACCGACGAGATCGCGGAGCGCCTGGGCGTGTCGCGCGACGTCGTCTACGCCGCGAGGAGCCGCGCGCTGAAGGATCTCGCCAAGCTTCGCGGGGAGTTCGAGGCATGAGCACGGTCGACGAGATCCTCGGGGGGTTCATCGACGCCTGGAAGGCGGGCGAGCGCCCCGACCTGGACGCGTACCTCGAGCGCGTCCCCGCGGGGGACCGCGACGAGCTGGCGGCGGGCATCGCGGCCTGGCTCGACATCGCCCCGGCGCCCGACTACCCGCTCGCGGCGCGGGCGGCCATCTCCGCCGAGCCCGCGATGCAGGCGGCGCTGCGGGCCGCGGAGGCGCTGCGCCCACCGCTGCCGGAGAGCCTCCCGGTCCTGCGCGAGCGCGCCGGCCTCGGCATCCGCGACGTCGCGGCCCGGCTGGCCGAGCGCTTCGGGCTCGCGGATCCCGACCGGACGGTCGCCTACCTCGAGCAGCTCGAGAACGGCGAGCTCGACGCGGGGCGCCTGTCGCACCGGCTCGTCGATGCGCTGTCGGAGATGCTGGGCGCCGTGCGGATCGCGCTGCCGCCGCCCCCCGCGCCGGCCGCGCCGGCCGCGGCGTTCTTCCGCGCGGACGAGGAGGCGGAGGACTGGATCGTCCAGGACATCGACGCGCTCTCGCGTGCCGCGCTGGCCGCGGCACCCGCGCCGATGGACGAGCTCGACCGCCTGTTCCTCGGCGGCCCGGAGGCCTAGCTAGACGCCGATCGTCGCTGCGCCGCTGGCGAGCCGCTCCGGCGCGCAGTCCGCGGCGCTCGCGGCGTCCTCGATCGAGGTCCGCCCGGCGGCGATCGCCGCGAGCGCGCCACCGGCGATGGCGGGGGACAGGCGCGGCAGGTCGCCGCGGCCGATCGCCGCGATCTCATCGGCGAACGGCGGCGGGTCGAGCCGCTGCCAGACGTCCATCGCGAGGCCGTCGTCGATCTCCCGGCGCAGCGCGTCGACCCTGCGGGAGAGTCGCAGGGTGCTGAGGCGGAACAGCGCCGCGAGCGCGGAGATCCCGTGCCGCGCGGCGATCCGCACGACGTCCTCGAGGGTCGGCTCGCCGTCGAGCATCGCCCGGACGCCCGCGGCCGGCGCCAGCAGCTCCGCCGCGAACGCGTTGGCCTGCACCTCCCTGGAGTCCGTGCTGCGGCCGGAGAGCGTCGCGTAGGTGTCGACCGCGACGCCGGCGTCGTGGCCGCAGCGGACGTGGCCGGCCTCGTGCGCGAGCGTGAAGCGCATGCGCACCGGCGGGTGCGTGCCGTTGACCCACAGCACCGTGCGCTCGCCGTCGCGCCAGCAGCACCCGGCGATGTCGTCGGGGAGCGACGCCACGGCGACCGGGAGCCCGAGCCGGTCCTCGACGAGCCCGAGCAGCGACCCGACGGGCTCCTCCGGCGCCAGGCCGAGCTCAGCGCGCAGCTCGCGCGCCCGCTTCGCCCCGATGTTCGTGTCCCGCCCGGCCACGGCGCGGGGGACCGTAGCGCTACCGCGAGAGCACGCGGTCCAGCACCGCGGCCACCTCGGCCGCATCCGGTGCCCGCGCCGACCGCCAGGCGACGATCCCGTCCGGACGCACGAGCGACGCGCCGGCCGGGCCGATGCCGTAGGCGTCGGCGAAGCCGGGGGCGTCCACGCGGTGCGTGGTGACGCCGTCGACCACGACGTCGCCCCCGTCGGGCCCGACGAGCAGGACGAACCCGCCCCCGAGGAGGTCGAGCGTCGACCCGTCGCCGACCGGCACGTGCGGCGCGCGCGAGCCGGGGCGCCCGCGCGACGTCGAGGGGTGCTCGATGACGGCGCCGTCATCGCCGGGCTCGGGGACGACGGCGCTCGAGTGCACCAGCGTGCCGATCTCGATCGAGAGGTCGTCGATCGGCGGCTCCACGTCGTCGGTGCCGCGCTCGGGGACGACGCGGCTCGCGTAGCGCGTGTAGGCCTGCTCGATCGTCATGCCGCCCGAGCGGCCGGCGCTCGGCGTCGTAGGTGTCGAGCAGCGCCGGGCCGGCGTCGCCCTTCACGACCGCTGCGAGCTTCCACGCGAGGTTGTGCGCGTCCTGGACGCCGGTGTTGCCGCCGAAGCCGCCGTTGGGCGGGACGACGTGCGCGGCATCGCCGGCGAGGAAGACGCGTCCCTCGGCGAACCGCGTCGCGACGTTCGCCTCGGCCTGCCAGTGCGCGACGTCGAGAACCTCCATGGGCATGTCCGCGCCGATCGCCGCGGCGAGCAGCTCGCGTGCGCGCGCCTCGTCCATGCCGTCGACGACGTTGACCGCCTCCTCCGTCGTCACGTCCGCACCGACGGTGTTGACGACGAGGAACCCCTTGCCGCCGGTGCGGTTGAGCCGGAAGAACCCGCGCAGCATCGGGTTGTGCACGTAGATGACGCCCTGGTTGCGGTCCTGCAGCAGCGGCCCGCAGTCGGCGCGGAAGTAGATCGTGACGCTGCGCGAGAGCAGGCCGTAGCCCTCCATCTCGATGCCGAGCCGGTTGCGCGTCGGGCTGCGGTTGCCGTCGGCGGCGACGACGTATCGCGCCCGCACGGTGCTCTCGGTGTCCTCCTCGAGGTCGCGCAGCGTCACGGTGGCGCCCTCGGCGTCCTGCTCGAGACCCACCGCCTCGACGCGGTTGCGCAGCGTCGCCCCCAGCTCCAGCGCACGCTCCCGCAGCAGCGGCTCGAGCGCGTCCTGGTCGAGGAACAGCCGGTGCGTGGGGCTGAAGCCCTCGATCCCCTCGTTCACGTCGGCGATATAGACCGCGAGCTCGCGGCCGGCGAGGGACTCCACCGCGTTGATCCCGCCGCGCGGGTGGTAGGTGCGCAGGGACGTCTCGCGCGCGGCGTCCTCCAGCCCGAGCTGGCGCAGGATCTCCATCGTGCGCAGCTGGAAGTGGCCGGCGCGCGGGTGGATCGCGGTCCCCGCGTGGCGCTCGACGGACAGCGACGCCACGCCGTGGTGGCCGAGCAGCGCCGCGGTGGTCAGCCCGACCAGGCTGCCGCCGATGATCAGGACGGGGATCTCCTCGCTCATGGGCGCGACGCTAGACCGGGGACGCATCATGTGACCACTGAATCTCGTGATGCGCGATATTCATGGGCGCAATGAACCTCGGTGGGATCGACCTCAACCTCCTCGTGGCGCTCGATGCGCTCCTGAGCGAGCGCAGCGTGACGCGCGCGGCGCAGCGGGTCGGGCTCAGCCAGCCCGGCATGAGCAACGCGCTCGCCAGGCTGCGCCGGGTGTTCGGCGATCCGCTGCTCGTGCGCCGCGGCGCCGCGCTCGTGCCGACGGCACGCGCCGAGGCGCTGGCCGGGCCGGTGCGGGAGGCGCTCGCGCTCATCAGCGGCGCGATCGACGCGCCCGCGGCCTTCGACCCTGCACGCGACCACCGCTCGTTCCGGGTCAGCTGCTCGGACTACTCGGTCCTCATGCTCATCGGCCCGCTCGTCCGCGGCCTCGCCGCCGACGCCCCCGGCGTGGCGGTCGAGGTCGTCCCGCGCCTCCCGGATGCGGGCCGGGCGCTGGATCGCGGGGAGGTCGACCTCGTCATCGAGCCGCCGGAGATCATGCGCCGCGGCGACCTGCCGGGCCTCCGGCTCTGGGACGACACCTGGATGTGCTGCGTGTGGGACGGCAACACCCGCGTCGGCGACAGCCTGGACCTCGACACCTACACCGGGCTCGGGCACCTGATCTACTCGATGGGCGGCGCCGGCCAGCCGGTCGCGCTCCCCGACCTGCACCTCGCGCGCCTCGGCGTGCAGCGGCGCATCGAGGTGAGCGTCGAGAGCTTCCTGCTCGCGCCGTTCCTGCTGCAGGGGACCGACCTCGTCACGCTCGTGCCGGCGCGCGCCGAGGCCTTCCTGCGGCGGACGGGCGCGATCCGGATCCTCGCGCCGCCGATCGAGTTCCCGCCCCTCGTCGAGACGCTGTGGTGGCACCCGCGGGCCGCGGCGGACCCGGGCCACGCATGGCTGCGCGACCGGATGCGGCAGGTCGCGCCGTGACAGCATGCGCGGATGGCGCTTCGCATCACGTCGCCCGGCGATCCCGGCTGGGACACCGAGCGGGCGACGTTCAACCTCCTCGACGACCAGCGTCCTGCCGCGGTGGCGGTGGCGCAGGACACCGACGACGTCGTCGCCGCCGTGCGGCACGCCGCCGAGCGCGGCCTGGCGATCGCGCCGCAGCTCACCGGGCACGGCGCGTCGGCGATGGAGCCGGTGGGTGACGACGTCCTCCTCTTGAGGACGACCGGCCTTCGCGACGTCGTGATCGACGCCCCGGCGCGGACCGCCCGCGTCGGCGCCGGCGCGCTGTGGAGCGACGTCGTCGGCCGGGCGTCCGAGCTGGGGCTCGCCGCGCTGCACGGCTTCTCGCCCGACGTCGGCGTCGTCGGCTACACGCTGGGCGGCGGTCACGGCTGGTACGCCCGCGCCCACGGCCTCGCATCCAGCGCGGTGACGGCCGCGGACGTCGTGCTCGCCGACGGGAGCCGGGTCCGCGCGGACGCCGACCACGAGCCCGACCTGCTGTGGGCCCTGAAGGGCGGTGGCGGCAACCTCGGCGTCGTGACGGCGCTCGAGTTCGGTCTCGTGCCCGTGCCCGAGCTGCAGGCCGGGACGCTGTTCTTCCCCTGGGAGCGCTCGGCGGAGGTGCTCCACGCGTGGCACGCCTGGACCGCGCAGGCCCCCGAGGCCGCGACCTCCGTCGGCCGCATGATCAGCCTGCCGCCGCTCCCGGAGCTCCCGGATGAGCTGCGCGGACGGTCCTTCGCGACGATCGAGGTCGCCCTGCTCGGCACGGAGGCCGAGGCCGCGGAGCTCCTCGCGCCGCTGCGCGCGCTCGGACCGGAGATCGACATGGTCGCGTCGATGGCGCCGGCCGGCCTCTCGCGGATGCACATGGACCCGGCGGCCCCGCTGCCCTACCGCTCGACGCACCTGCTGCTGGGCGAGCTGGGGCCCGCCGCGATCGACGCCTGGGTGGCGGCCGCGGGCCCGGACTCGGGCACCTCGCTGACGGCCGTCGAGCTGCGCCACCTCGGCGGCGCGCTCGGCCGGCCGGTGGACGCCGCGCTGCCGTCGCTGCCGGGCGAGTTCCTGCTCTTCGGCGTCGGCGCGCCGCTGCCGCCCGCCGACCTGCCCGCCGTCGAGCGGGGTCTCGCGGTCGTCCACGACGCCCTCGAGGACCACGCGACGGGCGTCCTGCTCCCGTTCGTCGAGCAGCCGGCCGATGCGTCCGCCGGCTACCCCCCGGACGCCTGGCGGCGGTTGACCGAGGTGCGCGAGCGGTACGACCCGGAGGGGCGGATGCGTGCGAACCACGCCGTCCCGTCATCGAACGCAGTCTGAGGAGACGACATGTCCGTGAAGCTGGGGTTGGTGGCCTTCCTGGAGGCCAAGCCGGACAAGGCCGAGGAGCTCGGCGCGTTCCTGCAGCAGGGCAGGGAGCTGGCGGCGGCCGAGGAGGGAACGGTCACCTGGTACGCCTTCCGCGTGAACGAGACGACGTTCGGCATCTTCGACACCTTCGAGACCGAGGACGGCCGCCAGGCCCACCTCAACGGCGAGATCCCCAAGGCGCTCGGTCAGGTCGGCGGCGATCTGCTCGCGAAGGACCCGGACATCCGCCCGCTCGACATCATCGCCGTGAAGTAGCCGGCGTCAGCCCCGCAAACCCCGCAATCCGGAGGTACGATCTGCGCCCCGACCGGGAGGGGCGATGGAGGAGCTCGAGGCGCGCGACTACCGCGCAGCCCTGAGGGTGGTCGAGTCGGTCTCGCGGGCGAACACGCTCGAGGGGTTCCGGCATGCCACGCTCGACGCGTTCGCGACCGAGCTCGGCTACCGCGACCTGACCTTCTTCGTCGGCGCGACGGCGGAGGACGCGTTCGCCGACGCCAGCCCGGCCGTCCTCGGACGTGCCGGCCGGATGCTCGACCAGTACGTGTGCGGCTACTGGCGCGAGGACGTGTACGCGCGCCCGCAGGCGCTCGCGATGTTCCGCACGCGCTCGGCCGTCGCGCTGCGCGAGCTGCCGCGCCCGGCGAGC
This sequence comes from uncultured Solirubrobacterales bacterium, assembly GCA_963757125.1. Taxonomy (GTDB): domain Bacteria; phylum Actinomycetota; class Thermoleophilia; order Solirubrobacterales; family Solirubrobacteraceae; genus CAVVSD01. Next base: position 1,358,923 of record CAVWQP010000004.1, read on the forward strand.
ACCGGGGAGCATCGCTACGTCGAGCAGTTCCTCGTCGCGAACCACATCCACGACGAGATCGGGATCAAGCTCGACACCGGCGGGACCGGCGTCGCACTCATCGGGGTCCTGGGCGATGGGCGGCGGCCGTTCGGGCCGCGCGACGTCGCCCGGCTGGAGCTGCTGACGGGCCCGCTGTCGGGCATCCTGCGCTTCTTCACGCGGGCGGAGCGGCGCACCGCGGAGCGCCCGGCGCTGTCGCCGCGCGAGCGCGAGGTCGCTGAGCTCGTCGCCGGCGGCCTGACCAACCGCGAGATCGCGCGCACGCTGTCCATCGGTGAGCCGACGGTGAAGAAGCACGTGACCCGCGCGCTGGCTGCGACGGGCTGCTCGAGCCGCACGCAGCTCGCGATCACGTGGCGCGGCTGACGCGGGTCCTGGTCGCCGCCGCCGTGCTGTGCGTCCTCGGCGCGACGGCGGCGCCGCCCGCCGCCGCGCAGCCGCCGCCGCCGACGCGCTGGGCCTACCCCGCGGGCGACGGCTGGGCCCGCAGCCGCCCGGAGCCGGCGGCCCCCCGCGTGCAGCGGCTGCGGCGGCTCACCGAGGACGGCTTCCCCGAGCTGTACGTCGTGCTCCGCGAGCGTGTCGGGCCCGACGGCTCGCTCTGGGTGCAGATCCGGCTTCCGATGCGTCCCAACGGCACGACGGGCTGGGTCCTGCGCCGCCGGCTCGGCGCGTGGCACACCGTCCGCACCGCGCTGGAGATCGACCGCGGGACCCTGCACGCCGTCCTGCGACGCGACGGCCGGGTGATCTGGAGCGCGCGCGTCGGCGTCGGCGCTCCGGGGACGCCGACGCCCGTCGGGCGGTTCTACGTCCGCGAGAAGATCCACAACCTGCGCGGCGACCCGCTCTACGGGCCGTGGGCGATCGGCACGAGCGCCTACTCGCGCCTGTCGGAGTGGCCCGGCGGCGGGGTGATCGGCATCCACGGGACCGACCAGCCCGGCCTGATCCCGGGGCGGCCGTCGCACGGCTGCGTGCGCCTACGCAACGCCGACGCCACCGAACTCGTGCAGAAGCTCCCGCTGGGGACCCCGATCTGGATCCACTGACGGCGTACGGACTACGGTCCTCGTCGACGTCCACGCGGGGGGCAGAGCGATGTCGGTATGGCGCCGGGCAGTCGTCGTTGCGGTGGCCGGAGCGGGGTTCGCCCTCGCGGTGACGCCGGTCGCACAGGCCGGAACGTCGTCGCAGCCGACGCGGCTCGTCACGTTCGTCGCGCGCACCTGCCCGAGCTACACCGACATCGCGGCGAACCGCGCGCGCAACAACATCCAGGAGAGCCTGCAGGACCTCGGGGCCGACACGCTCTACAACGCCGGCGATGCCGTCAGCCCGGCCGTCGAGCAGGCCCAGCAGCCGAACTGCACGCCGCTGCCGGACTGGAGCTTCACGATGGGCAAGGGCTACGCGTCGCGCGCCGTGACCGGACCCTGGGGCGCGCTGTCGGTCGTCACCGGCCCGTTCGCGGGCGACATCGTGACGAAGACGAGCGTCCCGCTGCTCGACCGCAACGGCGACGACACCGGGCAGACGCTCGCCGGCGCCGTGACGGTTCCGCTGACCGCGGACCAGATCGCGCTGGCCGCGAAGGCCAACTCGCTGTGGGCCCAGGGCGGCACGCCGACCGATCCCGTGCTGAACGGGCAGTACCCGGGCAAGTTCGGCTTCGGCGCGCTGCGCTGCGCGGTCGACGTGCTCAACGGGGACAACGTCGAGTGGATCGGCTACCCGACCGGCGCGAAGCACGTCTTCTGCTACGCCTACTACGTCGTCCCGCCGCCGACGAGCGGGACCATCGTCATCCGCAAGGTCGTGGACGACCCGGCTGCCACCGCCACGCAGTCGTTCGGCTTCCAGGGCGACATCTCCTACACGTCCGACCAGCGCTTCGCGATCGCGGCGTCGGCGGGTACGCCGGGCTCGGCGACCTTCTACCGCGCGGCGGGCCAGACGTGGTCGTGGCGCGAGCTGGACCTTCCCGGATGGACGCGGTCGGGGCTGTCGTGCGCGTCGAAGACGGGCGCGAGCCAGACGCGGACCGACGCCGCGACCGGCGCCGTCTCGGTCGATCTCGCGGCGGCGGACACGGTCACGTGCACCCACACCGACAGGCCCGTGCCGCCGCCGTCCGGCCTGCTGCTCTCCAAGGTCACGCGCGACGGGATCGGGAGCTTCGACTTCGACGTGTCCGGACCCGACAACGCCTCCCAGACCATCGCGACGACCGAGCCGGGCACGCCGGTGGCAGGTCAGCAGCTGACGCTGACGCCGGGGACGTACGGCGTGGCCGAGCGGCCGCCGGCGCCCGCGCCGGCAGGCAGCTGGTCGCTCGCGCGCGTCACCTGCAACGGCCAGAAGCAGGACCTCCCCCTCACGGTGACGCTCGTCTCCGGAAAGGGCACGGCGTGCCAGTTCACCAACGTGTTCACGCCCGGCGGCTCGATCACGCTGCGCAAGCGCACCGAGGGCGCCGCCGGCGCGGCGGACTTCATCATCCGGCCGATCTCGCAGCCCGCGCTGAGCTTCGAGCAGCGCGCGGAGACCAGCGGCTCGGGCGAGACCGCGCTCGCGACGGGGGACGACACGTCGGCGCTCGCGCTGGGCCGCTACGAGATCGTGGAGCTCGGGCCCGCCGCGCGCGCCGGTGGACACTGGACCCTGGAGTCGGTGCTGTGCGACGGGGTGCCGGTCGGCAACGCGCAGGGCCGCACGGTCGTGACCCTCGGCGAGGTCGATCCGAGCGTGGACTGCACCTTCGTGAACCGCTTCTCGCCGACGCCCGAGCCCGACAACCCGAGCGCGCCGCCGACGACGCCGGACACCGGCGTCGCGGGGCAGGGTGTCGCGGGGCCGTTCGCCGACGTGTCGGTGACGAAGACCGTCTCGCCGCGCGTCGCGCGCGCCGGGGGGACGCTCCACTACACGATCGTCGTGCGCAACGCCGGCTCCGGGACCGCCTACGACGTGGTGGCCTCGGAGGTCGACCCGCACAGCGACCAGGCGCTCGCCCTGCACACGACCAAGGGCGACTGCCGCGGCACACGGCCGGCGCGCTGCGTCGTCGGGACGCTGCGCAAGGGCCAGCGGGCGACCATCACGGTCGACGTGCCCGCTACGCGCCTGGGGCGGACGCGCAACCGCGTCGCCGTGACGTCCTCCACCTCGGACCCCAACCTGAGCAACAACCGCGCCGGCGCACTGGCGATCGTCCTGCCGTCGCTCTCGCCCCGCTTCACCGGCTGAGTCAGACCAGCGCGATCTCGCGCTCGAGCTGCGGTGCGAGCAGCTCGCGTGCGCGCGCGGGCGAGATGACGTCCGCGGGATCGACCTTCTCGACGACGCGGGTCGCGGTGTCCTCGTAGACGTGCTCGCCGATGAGCCGCTGCTCGTCGTCGTAGGGCCAGTGGAACGCGAGGACGTGCTTGACGACGTACGTGGCGTCGGGGTCGTCGATGTCCTCGATCTCCATGAGCAGCCGGCCCGGCATGAAGTGGTGGAACATGCACTCCGAGGCGAAGCCCCAGTCGGCGACGACGAGCTCCTCGTCGACCGGGCCCATGACGATCGCTCCGACGCCGGAGAGCATCGCGTAGAAGTCGTGGACGGCCTGGTAGCCGTCGAGCACGAGTGTCTGCGGGCCCTCGGTGAGGCGGTAGACGGGATGGGCGATCGTCATCTCCGGGACGAGGATCTCCTCGTAGCGGCCGGACACCTCCAGCAGCGCGTGGCGCCGGTAGTTCGTGAGGATCGCGCGGTGGCGCGGGTTCTCGGTCGTTCGCAGCAGCTCGTCGGTCGCCGCGGTGATGCGCGTGAGATCCCAGTCGGACATGCTCGCCATGCTCCGCCCGGACGACGCCCGCGGCAATGGTCCGAAGGTGGAATAGCATGCCGCCGTGCGTACGGCCCGGCTCATGTCTGCGGTGCTCGCCGGGCTCGCAGCGTTCGCGCTCGGGTGCGGCGGGGAGAGCGCGTCCGGCACCTTCGAGCCGGCGACGGCCGACACGCTGACGGTCGTCACCGAGCCGTTGCCGATCGCCGGGTTCTGGGAGGGCAGCGACGCGAAGCCGACCGGTGGCCTGGAGTACGCCATCGCCGAGGAGCTGCGTCAGCGCCTCGGCGTCGCCAAGCTCGTCGTGCGCACCCGGCCGTTCAACCAGATCGCGGGCGGTGACCTCGCCGGCGCCGACGTCGCGCTCGACCTCCTCACGCCCACGACCGCACGCGAGAAGGTCCTGGAGTTCACGACGCCCTACACCCAGTCGCCGCCCGCCATCGTGAGCCGGACCGGGGACGAGATCCCCGACGTGCAGACGGCGCAGGAGCGGCGCTGGGTCGTGAAGCGCGGGACGACGTTCGAGGACATCATCGCCGACCAGATCCGGCCCGATCAGCCGCCGATCGAGGTCGACACCCGCGCCGAGGTCCTCGAGGCGCTGGCGACGCGGCGAGCGGATGCCGCGATGTTCGACCTGCCGGCCGCCGTCGCGATCGCGCACGAGGACCCGGGCCTGTCGGTCGTCGCCCGCCTGGCGAGCACCGAGCCGATCGCGGCCGCGCTCCCGAAGGACTCGAAGAACGGCGAGGCGGTCGGATCGGCCTTGCGCGCGATGGACGCGGACGGCACGATCGACCGACTGGCGCAACGCTGGCTCGGGACGTCGCTCCAGGACAGCGCCAACGACACACCCCTGCTCAGGACGGACCAGACATGACCTCCCTCGCCGCCATCACGCTCCAGAAGCCGGAAGGCAGCGCCTGGGAGTTCCTCGTGCTGTTCCTCGTGGTGATCATCGGCCCGCCGCTCATGCAGCGCGCCCGCGTCCCCGGCCTGATCGGCCTGCTCATCGGCGGCTTCCTCATCGGCCCGCACGGCTTCGGCCTGCTCGACGCCGGGAGCACCACGATCCCCGACCTCGGGCAGCTCGGCCTGCTGTACCTCATGTTCGTCGCGGGCGTGGAGCTCGACCTCGGCCTGCTCAAGCGCTACCGCAACGGCGCGATCACGTTCGGGCTCCTGACGTTCGCGTTCCCGATGCTGTTCGGCACGATCGCGGGCCTGGCGCTCGGGTGGTCGCCGGCGGCCGCGCTGCTGCTCGGCTCGCTGCTCGCGTCGCACACGCTCGTCCTCTACCCGCTCATCCGCAACGCGGGGCTGTCCAACGACCCGGTCATCGCCAGCGCGGTGGGCGCGACCGTGCTGACGGACACGATCGCGCTGGTCATCCTCGCCGTCATCGCCGGGACCGAGTCGGGCACCGGCACCGAGGCGGAGATCGCGCTGCAGCTCGTGCTCGGGATGGCGGTGCTGCTGACCGTCTGCTTCGTCGTGCTGCCGCGGCTGGCGCGCTGGACGTTCAGCCTGCTCGGCGGCCAGCGCACGGTGCGCTACGTCATCGCGGTCGCGGCGTTCCTCATCGCGGCCGTCGTGGCCGAGACGTTCGGCATCGAGGGGATCGTCGGGGCGTTCTTCGCCGGGCTCGCGATGAACCGCCTCGTGCCGAACGAGGGCCCGCTCATGGACCGGATCGACTTCTTCGGCGCGGCGGTGTTCGTCCCCGTGTTCCTCGTGTCCGTCGGCCTGCTGCTCGACCCGTCCGTGATGTTCCGGGCCGAGACGCTCGGGCTCGCCGCGCTGTTCATCGTCGCGTGCATGGGCGGCAAGATCATCGCCGCGCTGCTCACGCGGCCGCTGCTCGGGGCGACGCCCGCGGAGGCAAGCGTCGTCTACGGCCTGACGACGCCGCAGGCCGCCGCCACGCTGGCGGCGACGACCGTCGGCTTCCAGATCGGCCTGTTCAGCGAGTCGGTGGTCAACGCGGTCCTCGTGCTCATCCTGGTCAGCGTCATCGTCGCGACCCTGGTCACCGAACGCGCGACGAAGCGCGTCGAGCTGCCGCCGCCGGCAGAGCGCGAGCTGGGCGAGCACGTCCTCGTCGTCGTCCGCAGCCTCGACGGCGCGCCGCTCGCGCTGCGCCTCGCGCGGGCCACCGCCGAGCCGGAGACCGGCGTGGTCGACGTGATCCTCCTGCAGGGCGCGGGCGAGTCCGGCGCCGACCGGCGCGCCGACCTCGACCGCCTCGCGGGGATGAGCACGCGCCTCGGCCTCGACCTCGACCCCGCCGTCCGGGTCACCGACCACGCGGCGCGGACCGTCGTCCTCGCCGCCAACGACCTCCGCGCCTCGCTCGTCATCGCGGTCGTGGACGACGCCGAGGCGCGCTGGGCGGAGACCGTGTCGCTCGCCGCGGCGGCGCCGGTCGCCATCGTGCGCGGCACGATCGACCAGCCGCTGGAGGCGGTGCGGGTCGTCTCGCCCGGCGGCGAGGGCAGCGCAGCGACGGTCGCGGCGAAGCTCGCGTCGGCGGTCCCCTCCTCGGCCCAGCGGGTGACGGCGTTCGAGGAGTCGGTCGTGTCCGGCGACGTGTGGTTCTCCGCCGTGCTCGGGTGGGAGCAGCTGGAGGCGATCTCCCCGCCGGCGGGCGCCGCGTTCGTGCTCGTGCCCGACGGGCTCGTGCCGGCGACGCCCGAGGAGATCTCCCCGCCCGAGATCGTCGCCTGAGCCGACGGCCTCACTGCGCGGCGAGCGCGCGCTCGACAAGCCGCGCGTAGACCTCCTGCCCCGCCGGGGTCGGGTGCGTGCCGTCCGGATACAGCACGCCTGGCACCGCGCTGGCCGCGTGCCAGTCGGCGATGCGCGCCTGCGGCCAGCCCTTCGCGGCGTCGGCGAGGACGTCGTTGGCGGCGTCCCCCCAGCTGCGCGGGATCCGCACGTTGACGAGCACGACGCGGTCCACGCCCTGCAGCAGCCTGCGCAGCGTGGTCATGTCGTCGTCGGTGATCGGCCCGTTCTCCCCGAGCTGCACCGCGACCGAGGTCGGCAGGTCTCCCGCGCGGCGGTAGCTGCGCAGCCGGTCGAGGATGTCCGGCGCCTGGCGCCCGACCGCAGCGTCCACCTTCACCACCCGCCGCAGGGCAGGCTGGGCGGCGAGCATGACCGACGCGCCGACGCCGAGCGGGCGGCGGGGGCGCGATCGGGTCGTCGCCGGCGTCGTCGACGCGGGGGCGATCTTCGCGGCCGGCGTCGCACGGGCCTTGATCGGCGCGGCGGCCTGCACCGGCGTGTCGCGCAGCGACACGAACGCGACGGCCACGACCGCAGCCGCGACGAGCGAGGCGACGATCGCCAGGCGCCCACGCGGCGGGCGCCGGTCGAGCCAGCCGCGCACCGCCGGGAACCCGGTCCGGTTGCGGATCGGCATCTCGACCCAGCGGTAGGACGCGGCCGCCAGGAGCAGCGTCACCGCGATCTGCGCGGCCGCGATGACGGTCGCCGGCCACGTGAGGTCGATGCCCGGTCGCGTGAGCGCCATCACCGGCCAGTGCCAGAGGTAGATCCCGTAGCTGCGCTCGCCGATCCACCGCAGGGGCTGGGCGCCGAGCACCGCGCCGAGCCGCGTCGCGCCGTGGGTCACGGCGCCGACGAGCACCGCCGTGACGACGGCGACCGCCGCCAGGCCGCCCTGGTAGACGGTGGGCTGGTAGTCGTTCCACGTCAGCATCGCCACGAGGAGCACGGCGAGCGCGACGGTGCCCGCGACGTCCAGCGCCGTCACCCGCGTCCTGCGGACGGCCTCGCGCGAGAGGGGCCACGCGAACGCCAGGAGCGCGCCGATGAGCAGCCCGGTCGCGTGGGTGTCGGTGCCGTAGTAGACCCGCGACGGGTCGCGGCCGGGCGTGAAGAGGACCGCCATGAGCCCGGACGAGGCGATCGCGAGGACGAGCGTGACGATCGTCGTGCGCCGCCGGCCGAGCGCCGCGACGCAGATGCCCATGACGAGCGGCCACAGCAGGTAGAACTGCTCCTCGACGGCCAGCGACCACAGGTGGCGCAGCAGCGACGGACGCGCGAACGCCTGGAAGTACGACTGGTCGGCGAAGATCTGATGCCAGTTGTTGACGTACAGGAACGATGAGATCGCGTCCGCCCGCGTCGACGGCAGGTCGCTGGGGCTGAGGATCGCCACCGCGAGCACGGCCACCGCGATGACGAGGAACGCCGCGGGGAGCAGGCGCCGTGCCCGGCGCGCCCAGAAGGCCGGGAGGTCGATGCGCCCCGTCGCCTCGCGCTCGGCGAGCAGCAGCGAGGTGATGAGGAACCCGCTGAGGACGAAGAACAGGTCCACGCCGAGGAAGCCGCCCGGCAGCCAGCGCGCGCCGGCGTGGTACAGCACGACGCCCGCAACGGCGACCGCCCTGATGCCGTCGAGGGCGGCGACGTACGGCAGCCCGTGACCGCGGCGGACCCGCCGCGTCATCTGCTCGTCGGTGGCGCGCACCGCGCCGCGGCCGTCCTCAGACGGCCGAGGGCGGGGGCGTCGAGGTCCCCGCCGGAGGCTCCGGAGCCGACGTCGTCCACTCGTCCTGCGCCGCCGGCTGCTTCGCGTCCGCGAGGGCGAAGTAGATGAGCGCGGCGGTCAGCGCGATCACGGGAGCGATCAGCGCGCTGATGATGGCCACGATGAGCGCCCCGATGACGCCGCCGAACGCGCTCGCGAGCAGGCCGCCGAGCGCCCCGACGACGATCGCGATGAGCCAGACGAGCAGGATCGTGCCGAAGACCTGCCAGCCGTTGCCCTTGACGATCTGGCGGCTGCGCCCGAAGGCGGCGAAGATGCCCGGCCGCTCGATGACGGTCACCGGGATCGCGACGGACCAGATGGTGAGCAGGATCAGGCCCGGGATGATGATGAGGACGAACCCGATCGCCACGCCGATGCCGAAGAGGATCGACACGACGATCACCGGGACGAAGACGGGCGTGACGCTGCTGAACAGCTCGCCGAGCGAGCTGTCGCGATGGCCGTCCTGGAGGTCGCGGACCAGCATGACGACCATGCCGGTGAAGAACGCGGTCAGGACGAGCGACACGATGCTGCCGATCCAGTCCAGGCTGTCCGGCAGCACGAGGTTGACGACGAACTGCGCGAGGTAGATCAGCGCGGCGCCCGCCAACAGCGTTCCGACCTGCGTGCGGTAGATCTCGAACGCGCGGCTGATGATCGCTGATGGGGAGAGCGTGGTCGTCATGTGCGCGTCATCATCTCCGTACACCGTCCGCAACGCAACGTCTGCAACTAGGCTGGCGCGCGTGGACCGCGACCGGATCTCGGCGATCACCCACGGCGATCGCGCCTTCCACAACCCGCTCGATCCGGCGCGCGTCGCGGAGGCACTCGACACGCTCGGGCTCGGTCCCGGCGACCGCGTCCTGGACGCCGGCTGCGGCGCGGACCTCGAGTTCGTCGGCGGCCCCGCGGAGGAGATCGAGCCCGGCGGCGCGTACGCGGCGGCCTGCTGCCTCGGCTCGCTGCACGCCCTCGGCGGCCTGGAGCGCGGGCTGGGATGGCTGCGCGACGCCGTCGCGCCGGGCGGAGCCTCGTGATCGCGGACGGCTTCTGGTCGCGCCGCCCGACCGCGTCCTCGCGGCGCTCGGCGCGACGGAGGACGAGCTGCCGTCGTTCGAGGGCCTTCTGGGGACGTGCACCGCCGCCGGCCTGGACCCGGTCTGGCTCGCGACGAGCTCGCCGGCGGATTGGGAGCGCTACGAGTGGACGCTCATCTCCAACGGTGACCGCTGGGCCCGCGAGCACCCGGCGGACGCGCTGGCGGACGGACGTGCGCGCGTGGATCGACGCGGCGCGCGATCGGCTGCTGGCACCGGGCGGGGCCGAGACGATCGGGTTCGCCCTCGTCGTCCTCAGGAGCCGGTCGGGAACGTCCTGACGCTCGCGAGGCTCAGCTCGAGCCACGGCTTCGACAGCCGCGCGATCGTCCCGTCCTGGCGCATCGCGGTGAGCGCCGCGTTCACGGGTCCGACGAGCGCGCTGCCCTTCGGCAGCGCCGCGCCGTAGCGCTCGTTCGTGCGGATGAGCCCGACGACGTCGCCGTAGCGCTGCGGCGCGCGCGCCTTGAGCGTCGCGAGCGCCGGCAGGTCGTAGACGACCGCGTCGCAGCGGCCGAGCCCGAGGTGCAGCAGCATCGAGGAGACGTCGCCGAAGAGGGTCGGCTCGCGGTCGGGCCGCACGCGCTTTGCGATGACGTCCGCGCCCGTCGTCGCCGTCTGGGCGCAGAGCCGCAGCGTTCCGCAGGTCCGCGACCGAGCGCGGCTCGCTGCGCAGGTACTGCGAGACCATGATCCCCTGGTCGACGCGCATGTAGGGGACGCTGAAGTCGACGTTGCGCGCGCGCGCCTGGGTGATCGTGATCTCCGCGAGGGCCACGTCCCACGTCTTGGCGCCGGGCGCGAGGAGCGTCGGGAACGCGCTCTGGAGGAACCCCGCCGTCGGCAGCTCCAGGCGCTGTGCCAGCGCGGTGGCGAGGTCGATCTCGAAGCCGCGCGCGTAGATGACGCTCGCCCCGTCCACGACGCCGACCTGGAAGCCCTCGCTCGGCATGCTCAGGCCGACCGTGAGCTGTCCCGGCGTGAGCGTCGCCGGCGGCGACGCCGCCGCCGGGCCCGCGAGGACGGCGGACAGCGCGAGGACGAGGAGGAGAACCCGTCTCATGACGTCGAGATCACCTTCACGGGGTCGCCGACCTTCAGGAAGCCGTAGAGCCATCTGGCGTTGGAGGCCGTGACGCGCACGCAGCCGTGCGACGCGGCGACGGCCGGGACGTCGGGGTACTGGTGGAACGCGATCCCGCCGTTGAAGGGCGACGCCCAGAGCAGGTACTCGCGGAACGGCGCGGACCACCAGCGCGCGAACTGGCCGTAGACCTTGAAGTCGCCCGGCGGCGTGGGGGTCGACGCCTTGCCGGTGGAGACGTGGATGGCGCGGACGACGCGGTTGTCCTGGATCGCAAGCGTCAGCTGCTTGCCCAGGAGCACCTCGGTCCGCCGACCGGGGCCGCCTTGCGTCACCGGCGTCGGACGCTGCGCGGTGCGGAGCTTCGCGGCCGTCTGGGAACCGATGACGCCGTCGCGGCCCAGGCCCTCCCACTTCTGGAAGGCGATGACCGCCGCGGTGGTCGCCGAGCCGAGGCGCCCGTCCGCGCCGCTCGCGTCGAGGTAGCCCAGCGCCACGAGCCGCTCCTGCGCGGCCAGCACGCTCGAGCGCTTGGGAGCCGTCGGCGCCGGGGGCGCCGTCTCGCTGACGGTCGGCGCGGGGATGTCGGGCGTCGTGAGGTAGCGCCGCGAGATGGGCCGCGCCGTGACGATGCCGGGCACGATCCCGACCGGGATCCCGCCCTCGACCAGCAGCTGCGCACGCGTGGCGCCGCCGTTGCCGGTCGCGGTGTAGACGACCTGCGTCACGCGCGCCTGCAGGCTGTCGGCGGCGGTGTCGGTGACGAACCCGAGCCCGAGGTTCACCTGCGCCACGCCGCCGGCGATCGCGAAGGATCGCAGCGGGGTCCCCTGCGGGATGTACGTGCGCAGCCCGCGCGCCTGCTCCTCGGCGGTGGGGCCGGCGAGGAGCGCCGTCATCGCGTCCTGGGGCGTGGAGCCCGGCCGCGTGACCGACTCGACCTGCTCGCCCTGCAGGAACCAGACCTGCACGTCGGCGTGCGCAGCCGACGGCGCCGTCGCGAGCAGCACCAGAACTCCGATGATCAGCGCCGCCGTACGTCGCACGGCGCGGGAAGCTACACGTCAGTCCCCGGCTTCGCCTTCCGGGCCGAACGGGGTGCGCAGGAACTCGGAGAACACGTCGTGGGACTGCCAGGTCAGCGTCTCGAGCTCCAGCGGGCACAGGCGGATGCCGCGCCCGAGCCGCGGTGCGACGATCTCCAGCCGCACGCCGTTGCGGGTCTGCACCGTGCGCACGCGGACCTCCGCGTACTCGTTGGCGAGCTCCATCGGCTCGCTGCCGGGGAGGTCGTGCTCGTTCACAGGAACACCGCGAAGTTCTGCATCCGCACCACCGACTCGTCGAGGGCCACGACGCGGTCGGCGAGCTTCAGGCCGCCGGGCTCGCGGCGCAGCCGGTCCACGCGCCCCGCCGACACGAGGTCGGGCGCGTGGATGTCCCCGCGGCTGCGGAACAGCAGCACGTTCGATCGCACCTCGAGGTCGTCGCCTGCCTCCCACGCGCGCACGTTGCTGATGTGGCGGCGCGTGCGCGACGGCGGGTCCTCCGCCCACGCGTGGTCGGTCTCGAAGCGCTCGACGCGCTTGCGCAGCGAATAACTGTCCTCGTCGAGGTGCGCCATGTCTCGCGCAGGCTGTCGTCGAGCGAGTGGGCGCTCGTCACGCGGACGGGGATCCGATAGCGGATGTCGCCGGTGAGCATGTCGAGCCAGTCGCGGTGGCGTCGCTCGTCGAGGCACGCTGCCTCGTCGTGCACCCACGCGAGGACCTCGTGGTAGGTCTCGCTCCCGTAGGCGATGCGGGTGAGCGTCGTCATCGCAGCGTCGCCACCCGGTCCGAGGTGACGCTCTCCTCCATGAGGTCGCACCAGAGGGCGAGCAGGTCGCGCTGGTTGTACTCGCCGAAGCCGGTGTAGGCGCGTCCCGGCGCGGGCCAGTCGATCGGCTCGGTCACGGTCGCGCCGTCGCGCGTGAGGCCCATGCGGCTGTGGAGGTTCAGGCGCTCGGCCATCATGCCGCGCGCCATCGCGGTGATCGACGTCCAGTTCTCGACGTCGTCCTGCTCGAACATCCCCGACGAGCCGAAGCACATGAGGTAGGCCTTGTAGGAGGCGTCCTTGTACCACTGGGGCGCCTCGCGATCGACGACGAACCAGGACAGCACCTCGGTCTCGGTCGCCGAGACGGGCTGCCAGAGGCGCAGCGAGATGAACGGCGCGACGAGGCCCTCGTCGTCGACGATCGGCCAGTTGTGGACGAAGCTGAGATTCGGCAGCGTCGTCGCGGCCGAGCATGAAGCCGGCGTCGCCGACCATGGACCGGTGGGCGTCGTCCCACACGCCGTCCATCCGGTCGATCATCTCGTCCGGGTAGCCGATGCTGAGGAGGTTCTCGCGGAAGCCGTCGGCCGACATCTTGTACGTCGTCCCGCCGCCCGAGCCCGCGAACCAGAGGGCGCCCTCCTTGCGCTTCTTCGCCTTCGGCGCGGAGAAGAGGTCGATGTCCACGACGCTCGCGTGGGTGTGGGGCGTGTGGTAGGTGTCGCCGGAGAAGTTCTCGGCGCCGATCTTCCAGTTGGCCTGAACGCGGAAGCGCTGCGGCCCGCGCAGCTCGGCGCCCGACGCGCTCTGGCCGAGGTAGAAGTCCAGGTAGAAGCGGAAGCCCCGAGGTAGTCGCCGAGGTCGGGCGCGCCGCGGGTCCAGCGAGGCGAAGATGAGCCCGTCGTAGATGTCGATCCGCGGCGCGGGCAGCAGCGAGACGCCCTCGCGCGTGCAGGCCGTCCTCGCCGCCGTAGGCGTCCTTGTGGAACGGCACGCCGGTGAGGTCGCCGGTGTTGCGGTAGGTCCACGCGTGGTACGGGCAGCGGAAGTGCGACGTGTTGCCGAGCTCCGAGCGGCAGACCTGCATCCCGCGGTGCAGGCACATGTTGAAGAGCACGCGCACGGTGCCGTTCTCGTCGCGGACGACGATGAACGAGTCGTCGACGATCCGCCGCACGACGTAGTCGCCGGGCTCGGGGATCTCCGACTCGTGCGCCATGAACATCCAGGCGCGGGCGAAGACGCGCCGCTTCTCGAGCTCGAAGAGCTCGTCGTCGCTGTAGACGGTGGCGGGGATCATCCCGGCGCGCACGTCCTCGAGGATCCGGTCCAGGTCGAGCATCGTGCCTTCAGTCTTCCCCGATTCGCCCATAGGGCAAATATCAATCCCGGAGCGTTTCGCATCCGATTGGCTATGTTCGAGCGATGGGCGTCGACCGCCGCCTCAGTCTCCACAAGCTCGAGGTGCTGTCCGCCGTCGTGCGCGCCGGCGGCGTGAGCAAGGCGGCGGAGAGCCTGTTCGTCGCGCAGCCCGTGGTCAGCGCGCACATCCGCACGCTCGAGGAGCGCCTGGGGGCGAAGCTCTTCTACCGCGAGGGCCGTCAGATGCACCTCACGGAGGCCGGCGTGGCGGTCCATGCGTGGGCGGAGGACGTGCTCATGCGCACCCGCGAGCTCGAGCGCTACCTCGACGGGCTGCACGACGGCCGCCAGGGCACGATCGTCCTCGGCGCGAGCATGTCCGTGGGCAGCTACCGGCTGCCGTCGGTGCTGACCGCGTTCCGCGGGTCGCATCCCGACGTGGAGGTGCGGATGGGCATCTCCGACACCGAGCACGCGGTCGACGACGTGCGCTCCGGCGCCTTCGACTTCGCCGTCGTCGTGGCGGCCACGAGCAGCGATCTCCCCGGCCTCGACGCGGAGCTGATCGGCGAGGATCACATCACGCTCGTCGCGGCGCCCGACCATCCACTGGCGGGCCAGACGGTGAGCGTCGACGACCTCCGCACCCTGCCCTTCATCGAGGCGCCGGAGGGCATCATCCGGCGGACCTTCGTGGACCGCCAGCTGCGCGGCCTCGGCGTCGTGCAGCGCAACGTCGTGCTCCAGCTCGGCCACCCCGAGGCGATGAAGCGCGCGACGCAGGACGGCCTCGGCGTCGCGCTGCTGTTCCGCAGCGCGGTGCAGGAGGAGCTGCGCTCGGGGACGCTGTGCGAGTTGCCCGTCGACGGCGTCGACCTCGCCGTCCCGGTGTTCGTCGTCGCGCGCAAGGGCAAGACGTTCTCGCCTGTGCACCGCGCGCTCATCGACGAGATCCGCGCCGCCATGGCGGCCGCGCAGCCCGCGTGACCGCGCCGTCGCTGCGCCTGCGCGGGGGAGCCGAGATGCCCCAACTCGGGCTCGGCACGTGGCCGCTGACCGGTGAGGCGGCGACGCGCGCCGTGCTCGACGCGCTCGAGGCGGGGTACCGGCTGCTGGACACGTCGGAGCAGTACGGCAACGAGGAGGCGGTCGGCGCGGCGATCCGGCGCAGCGGCGTGCCGCGCGAGGAGATCTTCGTGACGACGAAGTTCAACGCGGCGTGGCACGGCGAGGAGCTCGTCGCGCAGGCGTTCGAGCGCTCCGCCGCGCGGCTGGGCACCGAACCCGACCTGCTGCTCATCCACTGGCCGAACCCGTGGCTGGACCGCTACGTCGACGCGTGGCGCGGGCTGATCGGGCTGCGCGACCGCGGCTGCGTGCGTGCGATCGGGGTCTCCAACTTCACGCCCGAGCACCTCGGGCGGCTCATCGAGGAGACCGGCGAGGCGCCGGAGATCGACCAGGTCGAGCTGGACCCGACGCTGCCGCGCCGGGAGTGGCGCGCGTTCCACACGCGCCACGGGATCGTCACGGAGTCCTGGAGCCCGCTGGGGCGTGCGGGGCCGGTGCTCGCCGACCCGCGGGTGCGCGCGCTCGCCGAGCGCCACGGCCGCTCACCGGCGCAGATCGTCCTGCGCTGGCACGTGCAGCAGGGTCTCGCCGTGGCGGTCGGTGCGTCGGACCCGCGCGAGATCCGCGAGGACATCGACGTGTTCGGCTTCGCGTTGGAGCCGGACGAGATCGCGTCGCTCGACGCACTCGACGAGGGACGGGCGCCGGCCCGTGACCCCGAGACGCACGGCCACTGACGATTCATATGAACTGATAGGCATTCGTCCGGGTATGCGCGGAGGATGGCCCGCTCGAAGACCATCGCCACCCTGATCTACCTCGGGTTCGCCCTGCAGCTCCTGCAGGTCGGGATCATCCCGTTGCTCCCGCTCATCGGGAAGGACCTCGGGATCGAGCCGGGGACGACGTCCTGGCTCGTCACCTCCAGCCTCCTCGCGGGCGCGGTGTTCCTCGCGGTCTTCTCGCGCCTCGCCGACCTCATCGGCAAGACGCCGGTCGTGCGGCTGTCGCTCGCGCTCGTGCTCGTCGGCTCGCTCATCGGGTGCTTCGCGACGAGCTTCGCCGGGCTCCTCGTCGCCCGGATCCTCATGGGCGCGGTCCTGCCCATGCTCGCGCTGCCGGAGGCGATCGCCGCGGACACGATGCCGAAGGACAAGGCGAACGTCGTCATCGGCGCGATCCACTCCGGTACCGGGATCGGCATCGCCGGCGGGCTCGTCCTCGGCGGCCTGGCGGGCGCGGGCGACGCGTCGTGGCGCTGGTTCTTCATCGTCGGCGCGATCAGCTCCGCGATCGGCATCGGCGCGTCGTGGCTGTGGCTGCGCGACGGCGTGGCGCGGGCGACCGGTCGCCTCGACCTCGTCGGCGCGGCGCTCCTCGCCGCCGGCCTGTCCGCGCTGCTGCTCGGCCTGACCCAGGGCCCCAACTGGGGCTGGGGCTCGGTCAGCGTCTGGGGTCTCGGCATCGTCGGCGTCGCCCTGCTCGCGCTGTGGTGGGCGCAGCAGGCGCGCTCGTCCGACCCCCTCATCCACGTCGACCGGCTCGTGCTGCCCGAGGTGCGCCTGCCGTTCGCGATGACGTTCCTGGTCGCGTTCGGCATCTACAGCTCGCTGACGGCGATCAGCCGCTACGCGCAGAGCGACCCGGCCGAGCTCGGCTACGGCTACGGGTGGTCGCCGCTGCAGGTGGCGTGGTACGCCGTGCCGCAGGTCATCGGCTGCATCGCGTGCTTCGTGCTCATCCGGCGGATGGTGCGGCGCGGGAAGGCCGTCGAGGCGCTGACTGCCGGCGCGTGCCTGCTCATCGTGACGTTCCTCCTCTACGGGCTCCTGACCGCGCACCCGTTCTTCACGCTGCTCGGCCTCGCGCTCGACGCGTGCGGGCTCGGGACGGTCCTGGCGGTGACCCAGATCGTCGCGCTGCGGGCGGTCGCGCCGTCGGACTCCGGGATCGTGCTCGGGCTGACGATCGTCCTCTACGCCCTCGGAAATGCCGTCGGCAGCGCGGTGACCGGGGTCTTCTTCGAGAGCTTCGGCTCCACGCCCGAGGCGCCGTCGCTGACCTCGTTCCGCGTCGGGTTCGCCGTCGCCGGCTTCGCGGCCGTGCTCGCACTCGGGATGTGCCTCGCGCTCGGCGACCGGGTGCGGCGCCCGCGGCCAGACAGGCGCGCCTGCGGCGACCGCGTAGCGCGAGGTCCCGTCGGCTATCTTGCCAACTGCGTATGGCGATGTCGCAACGGACCAGCGATCCCCGGCTGAGCCGGATGTCGGCCACGCGGTCGTCGGTGACCTCGAGCAAGGGCGTCGTCTCCGCGGGTAACGCGCACGCCGTCAGCGCAGGCCTCGACGCCCTCGAACGTGGCGGCAACGCCATCGACGCGACGGTCGCCGCGGCGTTCGTCTCCTTCGTCGCCGAGCCCAACAACGCGGGGATCGCGGGCTACGGCCACCTGGCCGCGTTCACCGGCGGCACGTTCGTGACCGTCGACCACGGTCCCCGGGCGCCGCTCGCGGCGACCCCGGACATGTTCACGACGGTCGGCCCCGAGCCCGGGGGCTACGACTGGCCCGAGGTGGCCGGGGACGCCAACGCGCTCGGGCATCTCTCGCCGGCCGTGCCGGGTGCGGTCGCAGGCCTGCACGCGATCCACGCGCGGGCGGGACGCCTTCCGTGGGCGTCGCTGCTCGACGCCGCGATCGCGCTCGCGGACGAGGGCCTGGAGGTCACGTGGAACCTCCTGCTGCTCATCGCGGCGCACCTCGACGAGATCCGCGTCCGGCCCGCGCTCGCCGCGATCCTGCTGCCCGAGGGTCGCCTGCCCCGCGCGCGCACCGAGGACGACCCGGGGGAGCGGCTGCACCAGCGCGAGCTCGCCGACACGCTGCGCCGCGTGGCCGAGCACGGGCCCGACGGGTTCTACCGCGGCCCGGTGGCAGAGGCGATCGCCGCCGAGATCGCCGCGGGCGGCGGCATCCTCACGGCCGGAGATCTCGAGACCTACGCGCCCAAGCTGCTCCTCGAGCAGCCGACCCGCTTCCGCGACGTCGAGCTCATCACCGCCAACGACCAGGTCGGGACCGAGGCGCTGAACATCCTCGACTGCTTCCCCGCCCCGCCGCCCGGGCGGGCCGAGCACCTCCACCTGCTCGCCGAGGCGATGGGGCACGCGTTCGTCGACAACGTCACCTACGCCGGTGACCCCGACCACGTCGCCGCGCCGCTCGCCGGCCTGGCGAGCCCGGCGTTCGCGCGCCTGCGGGCCTCGGGGATCGCGCCGGACGCGGCGTCGCCGCGACCGCTCGCGACGGCGGATCCGTGGCCGTTCGAGGACGGCGAGCCTCGCGCGACGCCGCCGCCGTCGGCCGGCGGGGCGCGCGGGACGACGCAGGTCGTCGCCGCCGACGCCGACGGCAACCTCGTCGCGCTCATCACGACGATCGGCGACGACTTCGGGTCGAAGGTCGCGGTGCCCGGCACGGGCGTCCTGCTCAACAACTCGATGATGAACTACGACCCGCGGCCGGGCCGCGCGAACTCGATCGCCCCGGGCAAGATGCCGTTCTTCGCCGTGCCCGCGATCGTCGCGGCGCGCGAGGGGCGGGGCGTCTTCGCCGCCGCGGGCTCCGGCGGGTACCCGATCCTCGCGGGCGTCGTGAACACGACGGTGAACCACGTCGGCCAGGGCATGGGGATCCAGGAGGCGATCGACGCGCCCCGGGTGCACTCGCAGGGTGCCGAGACGTACATCGACTCCCGCGTCCCGGCCTCCGTGCGGGCGGAGCTGGAGGCGATGGGCCACACGCTCGTCGTCCAGGACGTCACGCCCGGCGAGCTGCCGTTCAGCCGTGTGAGCGCCGTCGCGGTCGCGCCCGACGGGACGATGACCGCCGGCTCCGGCCCCGCGTGGACGACCGCGGCGGGCGGCCTGTAGACGTGGCGCCGGCCGAGCGCCCCGACCTCACCGAGGGCGTCCGGGTCATCGACCCGGCGTGGATCCCCCTGTCCGACGGGACGCGCCTCTGCGCGCGCGTGTGGCTGCCGGCCGATCCCGAGCCGGTACCTGCCGTCCTCGAGTACCTGCCCTATCGCAAGGACGACGTGACGGCCGCCGACGACGCGATGCACCACGCGTACTTCGCCGGCTGCGGCTACGCGGGCGTGCGCGTGGACATCCGCGGCAGCGGGGACTCCGGCGGCGTCCTGACCGACGAGTACTCCCGGCAGGAGGGCGACGACGCGCTGGAGGTCCTCGCCTGGATCGCCGCGCAGCCGTGGTGCTCGGGGAAGGTCGGGATGATGGGCATCTCCTGGGGCGGGTTCAACTCGCTGCAGATCGCCGCGCGGCGGCCGCCGGAGCTCGCGGCGATCATCACCGCCTGCTCGACGGACGACCGCTACGACAACGACGTCCACTACCTCGGCGGCGTCCCGCTCGGCTACTACCTGCTGCCGTGGGCGTCGGTGATGCTGGCGTTCAACGTGCGCCCGCCGGACCCGGCGATCGTGGGGGACGAGTGGCGGTCGATGTGGCTCGAGCGCCTCGAGGGCAACGTCGACCTCATCGAGCTGTGGCTGCGCCACCAGCGCCGCGACGACTACTGGCGCCACGGCTCCGTGGGCGAGCGCTACGAGGACATCGAGGTGCCGGTCCTCGCGGTGTCCGGGTGGGCCGACGCGTACGTCGACGCGGTCTTCCGGCTGCTGGCGAACCTCGACGTCCCGCGCAAGGGGCTCGTCGGGCCGTGGGGGCACATGTGGCCGGAGATCGGGCGACCCGGACCGGAGATCGGCTTCCTGCAGGAGTGCGTCCGCTGGTGGGACCAGCACCTCAAGGGCCGCGACACGGGGATCATGGACGAGCCGATGCTCCGGGCGTGGATGCAGGAGCCCGTCGCGCCGGCACCGGATTACGACGAGCGACCCGGGCGGTGGGTCGCCGAGGCCGCGTGGCCCGGCCGCGACGAGCCGCCGCTGGCGTTCGTCCTCGACGCCGAGGGCCTCACCGCGGAGCCGACGGGCGACGCAGCGCTCGTCCACACGAGCCCGCAGACCGTCGGGCTCGACGCGGGCGCCTGGTGCGCGTACGGCAACCCCGCCGACATCCCGGTCGACCAGCGCCGCGACGACGCGCGCTCGCTGACGTTCGACTCCGCGCCGGTCGCGGAGCGCTTCGAGATGCTCGGGCAGCCGATCGTGACGCTGCGGGTCAGCGCCGACCGGCCGCGCGCGTTCGTCGCCGCGCGGCTGTGCGACGTCGCGCCCGACGGCGCGTCGACGATCATCACCCGCGGCTTCCTGAACCTCTGCCATCCCGACGACCACGAGCACGCGCGGGACGTCCCGGTCGGCGAGCCGTTCGACGTCCGGATCGCGATGAAGAGCGTCGCCTACGCCGTGCCCGCCGGGCACAGCGTGCGCCTCGCGGTCTCGACGAGCTACTGGCCGTGGCTGTGGCCCTCGCCCGAGCCGGTCGCGCTCACCGTCCACACCGGTGGCGCGAGCACCCTGGAGCTCCCGGTGCGCACGCCGCACGCGCTCGACGACGCGCTGGCCCCGCTCGGCCCGCCCGAGATCGCGCCGCGGCTGGCGGTCGAGATCCTGGAGCCGGCCCGGCCGCGCCACGAGGTCACCGAGGACGTGGTCGCCGGCACGACGACGTTCGTGATGTCGAGGCGGTTCGCCGGCGCCCAGCGGTTCCCCAGCGGTCTCGAGTACCGCGACGACGACCCGATCACGTTCACGATCACCGGCGAGGACCCGCTCTCGCCGACGGTCGAGTGCCGCCGGCGGATCGAGGTCGCGCGCGGCGACACGTGGTCCACCCGCATCGAGGTCCTCGCGACGATGACCTCCGACGCGACCGACTACCACGTGTCGACCGTCTGCGAGGCCTTCGAGGGCGACGAGCTCGTCCACACCCGCACCGCAACCGCATCGATCCCGAGGGACTTCTCATGACCGTCCACCTCAAGCGCCTCGACAACATCGACGTCGTCTGCACGGACGTCGACGCGCTCGTCGCCTTCTACGGCGGGCTGCTCGGCCTGGAGCTGCGGCTGCCGTACGAGCGCGGGCAGGGGTGGGCGGGCTTCCGCGCCGGCGACGTCGTCATCTACTTCATCGAGGAGGAGGGCGCCGGCGAGCACCCGGCGCCGCGGTTCACCGGCGCGTCCAACCCGCCCGGCATCGACTCGTTCGCCTTCGAGGTCGACTCGCTCGACGACGCGATCGCCGAGCTCGACGGGCAGGTGCCGTGGGCGGGCGAGATCGTCGCGTCGGAGTGGTACCGCTACCGCGGCATGCACGATCCCGAGGGCAACCTCGTCTACCTCACCGAGCCGCTCCTCGACCGGTGATCGACTGCGACGTCCACGCGGTCGTGCCGGACACGTCGGTCCTCGAGCCGCATCTCGACGACCACTGGCGCGAGGTGCTCACGACGACGCAGTTCTCCGGGCCGACCGACCAGGCCCACCCGCCGAACCTCGCGACGTCGCTCGGCGACTTCCCGGCCGTGGACGGCGCGGCGCCCGGGACGACGCTGCGCTCGCTCCAGGCGCAGGTGCTGGACCCGCTGGGGGTCGAGACGGCGATCCTGACCTGCGACTACGCCGTCGACTCGATCCGCAACCCCGACGCCGCCGCGGCGCTGGCGTCGGCGGTGAACGACTGGCTCGTCGCCGAGTGGCTCGACCGCGATCCGCGGCTGCGCGCGGCGCTCGTCGTCCCCATCGGGCAGCCGGCGATGGCAGCGGTCGAGGTGCACCGGCTCGGCGGGCATCCCGGGTTCGTCGTCCGTGCACCTGCCGGTCCGCTCGGCGATGCCGTACGGCAATCGCGGCTGGTGGCCCCTCTTCGACGCGATCACGCAGCACGATCTCGTCGCCCAGCTGCACTTCGGCGGTTCGCCGGGGCTGCCGCCGACCGCCTCGGGCTGGCCGTCGACCTGGATCGAGGAGCACGTGGACATGGCGTCGGCGTTCCAGTCGCAGCTCCTGAGCCTCGTCGCCGAGGGGACCTTCGACCGCTACCCAGGGCTGCGCGTGGCGCTGCTGGAGGCGGGGTTCGCGTGGCTGCCCGCGTTCCTGTGGCGCGCCGACAAGGGCTGGCGCGGCCTGCGCCGCGAGGTGCCGTGGCTGCGACGGGAGCCGTCGGCCTACGTCCGCGAGCACGTGCGGGTCGGCCTGCAGCCGGTCGACGGGCCGCCGGACGCGGCGCAGCTCGCCCAGGTCGTCGACCAGCTCGGCGCGCCGGAGATGCTCATGTTCGCCACCGACTGGCCCCACCGCCACCCCGGCGGCCTCGGGTCGGTGCCCGACGGGCTGCCCGACGCTGCGATCCTGTCCGAGAACGCCCGGACCCACTACAGGCTGCCGTGATCGTCGACTGCGACATCCACAACGCGCCGGTCTCCGAGACCGCGCTGCACGCGTACCTCCCCGAGGCCTGGCGCCGGCGGCGTAGCGCGGGCGGGCGGCTCGCGCCCGAGGTCGAGGCGAGCCGCGAGACGCTCGGCGACCGCTCCTACCTCGGCTCGGAGTACCCGCGGGCGACGCCGCGCGCGGCGCGCACCGACGCATGGCCGCCCGACGGCTCGCCGCCGGCGTCGAACCTCCCGTTCCTGCGTGAGCAGCTCCTGGACCGCTACGACATCGAGTACGGCGTGCTGACCCCCATGCTGGGGGCCGGCGAGCAGCTCGACCTCGAGTCGGGTGCGGCGCTCGCGTCGGCCATCAACGACTGGCAGGCGGCCGAGTGGCTCGACCCGGAGCCGCGGCTGCGCGCGTCGATCAACGTCGCCTACGAGGACGGCGAGCTCTCCGCGCGCGAGATCGCCCGCTGCGCCGACGACCCGCGCTTCGTGCAGGTGCTCATGCTCATCCGCACCGCCGAGCCGCTCGGGCGCCGCAAGTACTGGCCGCTGTTCCGCGCCGCGGCGGAGCGCGGCCTGCCGGTCGGCGTCCACTACGGCGGCTGGGGCCGGGGGCCGTTGACCGGCACCGGCTTCCCCAGCTTCTACCTCGAGGACCAGGTCGGGATGGCGACCGCGTTCCAGGACCAGCTGACCAGCTTGGTGTTCGAGGGCGTCTTCGAGGAGATCCCGGAGCTGCGGATCGTGCTCATCGAGGGCGGCGTCGCCTGGCTCGCGCCGCTCATGTGGCGGATGGACCGTGCGTTCGAGCTGCTCGGGTCCGAGGCGCCGAAGCTGGACCGCCGGCCCTCGGAGGTCATCCGCGAGCACGTGTGGCTGACGACCCAGCCGATGGACGAGCCGGAGCGGACGGCCGACCTCCCCGTGCTGTTCGACCACATGGGCATGGACGACCGGATCTGCTTCGCGACCGACTACCCCCACTGGGACTTCGACTCGCCGGAGCGCGCGATCCCACGCGTGCTCGGCGAGGACCGGCGGCGCCGGATCATGCGCGACAACGCCCATGCGCTGTACCGGTTCGGCGATGGCTAGCCACCCGGTGGCCCGCGTCGGCGAGATCGCGCCGGGCGGACGCAAGATCGTCGAGATCGGCGGTCGCTCGATCGGCGTGTTCAACGTCGACGGCGAGTTCTTCGCGCTGCGCAACCGCTGCCCGCACCAGGGCGGCCCGCTGTGCGAGGGGCAGGTCCTCGCCGCCATCGCAGGGACGGGTCCCGGTGAGTACGAGCGCGGGCGGCCCGGCGACATCGTCCGCTGCCCGTGGCACGCGTGGGAGTTCAGCATCCGCACGGGCCGGTCGTGGTTCGACCCCGAGCGCACCCGGGTCAAGGCCTATCCGGTGGAGGTCAAGCACGCGGAGACGTTCCCCGTGTCGGTGGAGGACGACTACGTCGTCGTGGAGCTGTGACCGGCCTCCGGCCGCCCCGTCGCCGCGTCGGGGTCCAGCGCACGCGTGACGAAGTCGCGGGTCCAGGGCGCGTACGTGTCCCAGAGCCGCCGCAGGGCCTCGAGCGGTGCCGGGTCGTCGTCGATGCGCAGGTCGACGAGCGGGAAGCTCTCCGTGTGCACGACGAGCAGCGCGGCCGACCGCAGTGCGCCCGTCTCGCCGCCGGCGCGCTCGCCGGCCTCCAGGCCCGCGACGAGCTTGCGCGCGAGCGGTCCGTCGGCGCGCGCGAAGCCGGCGACCATCGCCGGCGCGATCTCGTCGCCCACGAGCATGTTGCCGACGGCCAGGCAGTCGTCGCCCGGCAGCGCGGCGACCTCGGGTGTCACCCCGGCGCCGTTGTACGCCGCGTGGCTGCCGTCGGCAGTCAGCACGGCGACCTGGCGCCAGTCGCGGTGCGGGGTCGACGCCGCGACGGCGTCGACGGCCTCCTGCGGGGTGCAGCCCGAGCGGACGAGCTCGAGCGCCCGCGGGCCGAGGCGCGGATCGGTGCGGTGCTGGGTCACGGCGACCGCGACGCCCGCGAGCGCGAACGGCACCCGCGCGCCGACCGCGAGGTCCGACGTCGTGACCGCCACGCCGAGCTGACCGGTCTCGGGGCAGCGGCCGAGCAGCGCGAAGGTCATCGGGCGGGATGGTAGGGGCGGGCGAACTGCGGCGGGAGCTCGCGGGCGAGCTCCCGGCGATGCTCTCGGAGATCGAGCGGCTCGCGTCGATCGACTCGGGCTCCTACGACTCGGCCGGGGTCGACGCCGTGGCCGACGGGTTCGGCGAGCTGTTCGCGGCCCGCGGGTTCGACGTGTCGCGCACCGGCCACGAGCTGACCGCGCGCCGGCTGCTGGGGTCCGGGCCGACGCTGCTCCTGCTCGGCCACGCGGACACGGTCTGGGCCGAGGGCTGGCCGGTGACCCGCGACGGCGACTGGCTGCGGGGGCCGGGCGTCGGCGACATGAAGGGCTGCGTGGTGATGGCCGCGCACGCGCTCGGTGTCGCGCTGGCGCACGGGCCGGAGCGGCTCGGCGCGGTCGAGGTGCTCATCGTCCCTGACGAGGAGCTCGGCAGCCCGGCGAGCCGGGCGTGGATCGAGGAGCGCGCCCGGGCCGCCGACGCGTGCCTCGGGCTCGAGGCGGGCTGGCCGGGTGGGGGCGTGGTCGTCGCGCGGGGCGCGGTGGGCGCGTTCTACGTGACCGCGCGCGGGCGCACGGCGCATGTCGCGGCCCACGAGGACGAGGGCGCGAGCGCCGTCTCGGTCCTCGCGCCGCTCGTCGCGGCGATCGAGGCGTGCTCGCGCGACGGCGCGCGGGCGAGCGTCGGCGTGTTCCGCGGCGGGACGGCACGGCAGGTCGTGCCGGGCGACGCCGAGCTCCACGTCGACCTGCGCGCGCCGGACGCCGCGGGCGCCGAGGCCCTGCTCGCCCGCGTCCAAGAGGCGGTCGCTGCCGCCGGCGGCGACGGGGTCGAGCTGCAGGTGCGCGGCGGCTTCACGCGACCGCCGCTGGAGGAGGACCGGTCGCGCCGGCTGTGGGGGCTCGCGCAGGCGCGCGCGGCCGAGCTGGGCATCCCGCTGATCGCCGAGCGCTCGCGCGGCGGGTCGGACGCGAGCTTCGCCGCGGCGCTGGGCGTGGAGACCCTCGACGGCCTCGGCCCGATCTGCCACGACTCCTGCGCGCGCGGGGAGCGGATCGAGATCGGCAGCCTCGTCGATCGCGGCGCGCTGTTGGCGGGGCTGGTGCTCGACGTGTTCAGCGGGTGAGGGCCTGCTTGACGGTCGCGGCGGCGACGTTGCGTGATCGTCGTGTGAGGTCCGCCCAGGTGAAGCGCAGGACGAGCCACCCGGCAGTGAGGGGCTGGTCGGTGGCGAGCCAGGAGTCGGTCTCCACGACGACCTTGTGCTGCGGCCAGGCGAAGTCGTAGCGCTTGGCGTTGATGCGGTGCTGGGTGTGGGGCTGCGGCAGGTGGTGGCGCCTGCAGATCGTCAGGAAGCGGTCCTCCATCATCGACTGGGTCACGGTGGCTTCGGTGAGCAGGTCCTTCAGCGCCTTCGACGGGCGGCGGGTGAGGGCGTCCTCGATCGCCTTGGGGTCATAGAGGCGGCGGAACATCGCCTCGCGCAGCGCTCGCGTCAGCTCGTCGCGGTCCAAGACGTGCGCGAGGTCGGCGAGCGTCCGCGACGGGCTGGTGACCGGGATGCCGCGGTGGATGGTGCGATCCTGCGCCGCGCAGGCCTCGCGACGGTGCGTCGTGATCCGCGTGCCGCCGACGGATCCCGCGTCGTCACCTCCGGCCTGAACAGCTCACCGAGGCGAATGCCCCAGAGGGTCGCCGCGCTGCGATGACTCAACACCGCCCCGTCACCGCACGCCAGCACCGCCGCCAGCCACCGTGCCTCCTGCCCCAGGCCGAGGTGCCCGACGGCGTACACGCCGCGATGGATCCGGTGCAGCCTCCCCGGCGAGGCGCGGGTCGACGATCGCGTTCGGCGCTCATCGCCGAGCTGCCGCGACGCGACGATCCCGTACTGCTCGACCGCCAGGGCGGCCAACTCGACGATCCGTGTGTCACTAAGCTCCTGCATATCGGGAGTTAGTGCACGCGACCGCGACCTTCGCCCCCCTCTGCGACGATCGGCCCATGGACCGCCGCGTGTTGCCGGGCCGTCTCGGAGAGGTCGCGTTCGACGGCGAGCTGCCGCGGCGCGAGGACGTCGGGCTCGTGTTCGACGAGCTCGACTACCAGATGGCCTGCCAGGCCTACCTCTGGGCGTTGCCGCTCGTCTCCTACGCGCAGTGGCAGACGCAGCACCGTGACGTCTTCGGCGCGACGAGCAGCGACCTCGTCCGGTACCTGAGCTACCGCGACCGGCTCGGGCTCATCACGGCCAACGCAACGACCCCGTACATCCTCAACTTCTTCGACCTGGCCGAGACGGGTCCGCTCGTCATCGAGTTGCCGGCGGGCCCGACGGCCGGCGGGGTGTCGGACTTCTGGCAGCGCGAGTGCGGCGTCCTGGGCGAGATGGGACCCGATCGCGGACAGGGCGGCACGCACGTCGTCGTCCCGCCGGGCGCAGACGCGCCCATCCTCGACGGTGCCTACACCCTGCAGGCGACCGGCATGAACATCATGTTCGGGTTCCGCACGCTCGATCCGGACCCCGAGCGCTCGGCGGCGCTCGTCGCGGAGGTGCGGGTCTACCCGTACGCGCAGCGCGACGACCCGCCGCCGACCCGCATCGTCAGCCCCGACGGCCGCGCGTGGTCTGGCGATCAGCCCCGCGGGCTCGCGTACTGGGAGCGCCTCCACGACATCTACCAGTCGGAGATCGTCGACGAGCGCGACCGCTTCTACCTCGCGATGCTCAAGCAGCTGGGCATCGAGAAGGGCACGCCGTTCGCGCCGGACGATCGCCTGCGCGGGATCCTCGAGGACGCATCCGCCGCCGGCGAGCTCATGGCGCAGGCCAACACCTTCGTCAAGCGGTTCCCCGGGGCCGAGGTCTGGCCCGACCGCCAGTGGGACCTCGCCATCGTGCTCGACAACTCGGCACAGCGCGGCGAGCATCACGACGAGCTGCTCGAGCGCGCGTCCTGGTTCTACGAGGCGGTCAGCTTCTCCGCCGCGATGAAGAGCCAGACGCCCGGGGTCGGGCAGGCGTACCTCGGCGCCTACGCGGACACCGACGGCGCCTGGCTCGACGGCGGCCGGGCCTACACGCTGCGCGTCCCGGCGGACCCGCCCGCGAAGCTCTTCTGGTCGGCGACGGTCTACGACGTCGACACGCGCTGCCTCATCGACAACCCGCAGGGCCGCGGCGATCGCGGCTCACGCGATCCGGACGTCCGCTACGAGGACGACGGGTCCGTCGTGCTGCATTTCGGGCCCGAGCCGCCGCCGGAGGGCGACACGAACTGGGTGCAGACGATCCCGGGCCGCCACTGGTTCTCCTACTTCCGCTTCTACGGGCCCCTCGAGGCCTACTTCGACCGCAGCTGGAAGCTCGGCGACATCACGCCCGCCTAGACCTCCTCGCCCGGCCCGCGCCTCCGCCACACCGCGCGCACCTCGGACATCAGGCCGATCTGCGGACCTCCGAGGAGCTCCCAGGACCGGCCGATCCCGATGAGGAACGAGACGTCGCCGCGGCGTCCATCGCCGAACGTGATTCGCTCCTACGCCCTGCGCCCCTGCCCCTCCGGGAAGGTCGAGGCCCCGGCGTAGCCCTTCGCGTGGAACTCCTCGTCGAGCATCGCCTGGCCGACCTGGTGCATGTACTGCTCGTCGCGGAAGTGCAGCGTGAACGTGCGGACGTCGCGGTACAGCAGCTCGAGGGGCTGGTCGCGGAACGTCGCCCGCGCGCCGCAGACGTCGAAGGCCCGCTGCGTCAGGTCGAGCGCGAGGCGCTTGGCCAGGTGCAGCGTCCTGATCGAGGCGAGCTCCGCCTCGTCGTGGCGGCCCGCGTCCCAGAGGTCGGCGGCGGCCCACATCGCGCTCTCGGCGGCGAACAGCTCCGAGGACATCCCGCCGAGCAGCACGCGCGTGTACTCCGAGCCCGCGAGCTCGTGGCGCTCGCGCACCCAGCCGGTCGTGAAGTCCAGCGCGGCCGCGGCGGCGCCGAGGTGGTTCGCGGCGAACGCGAGCGTGAACGTCCGCGGATCGCTGCTCGTCCACGCGCCCGGCGCGCCGATGAGCCGCTCAGGCGGCACGACGTAGTCCTCGATCCGGACGCCCCACGAGACGGTCGCGCGCATGCCCAGGACGTCCCACTGGTCGACGAGCGTGACCTCCGGCGCGTCGCGCGGGACGAGCACCACCACGCCGCGCTCCTGGTAGCGCCCGGCGCCGGGCACGGCGGTCCAGACGAGCAGCTCGTCGGCCCCCGGCGCCAGCGACGCGAAGAACTTCGAGCACGTCAGGTGCCAGCCGTCGGCGTGCTCCTCGAGCTCCGTGCGCTCGATGTCGGCGAGCTTGCCGCCAGGCCGCGCCTCGCTGCCCACGGACGCGAGCAGCCGGCCGTCGGCCACGATGGTCGGCAGTAGCGCGCGCGCCTGCTCGGGCGACGCGAGCCGGGAGAGGATCCCGAGCGCGTGCGAGTGCACCTGCAGGAGCTGCGCCGTGACGGTGTCGATCCGCGCGAGGTGGTGCAGCAGCTCGTAGTACGGGCGGTAGCGCCCGTCCCACCACAGGTCCTCGCCGCCGAACTCGCCCGGCGCGGTCAGCGCGAGCAGGCCGGCGGATCGCAGCTCCGCGAAGTTCTCCTCCGGGAACGCCCCGTCGTCGTCGAGCGCACGGGCACGCGCGCGGAAGCCGTCGGCCAGCGCGTCGATCCTGCGCAGTCGCTCGGCCTGCTCCGTGGTGGCCATGGCGTCGATCCCTTCAGAGCTCCTTCGCATAGGCGAGATTGTGGTCCTTCAGCTTGGCATCGGTGCCGAGGAACGCGTGCTTGGTCATGTCCGGGCTGAAGCGGCTGGCCGGCGGGCGCCGGCCCAGGGCCTCGGCCATGGCGCGGGTCATGTGCGGCGCGTTGCCGCAGCAGACGCCGAGGTAGGACGCGCCGAGCGCGTAGGCGTCGCGGGCGAACTCGGCGATCTCGTAGCGGTTGGTGAGCAGCGGATCGAGCGCGGTGGGGAACGGGCGCCCGCCCGGCAGCTCGCAGTCGCACCCGTCGTCGGTCAGCGACTGGAAGCTCGGCTCGGCCTCGCTCGTGCGGTACGGGACCGGCAGCGCGGCGACGTGGCAGTCGACGGCCGCGCGGATCGCGCCGAGCAGCGGCAGCATCGTCTTCGGCCCGCGGATGCAGTTCACGCCCACGACGTCGGCCCCGGCGTCGGCCAGGCGCCTGCACGTCTCCTCCGGGCTCCAGCCCTCGCGGACCTCGGGCGCGCGGTGGATCGACAGGGTGATCACCGACGGCAGCCCGCTCTCGCGGATGACGTCGAGCGCGATGAGCGCCTCCTCGCCCCAGGAGAACGTCTCGCCGACGACCATGTCGACGCCCGCCTCGACCATCCAGCCGACCTGCTCCTCGAACATCGCGCGCACGGCCGCGCGCCCGGCCGGGTCGGGGGAGAAGGCGTTCGTGTTGCAGAGGTTCCCGGCGGACAGCGTCCCGGTGTCGCGGGCCACCGTGGTCGCGATCTCCAGCGCGGCCCGGTTGAGCGGCTCGAGGAGGTGCTCCTTGTCGATGACCCGCAGCTTCTCGCGGTGCCCGTAGTACGTGAACGCCTCGACGACGTCCGACCCCGCATGGACGAACTCGCGGCTGAGGCCCTCGACGAGCCCGGGCTCCTCGAGGACGATCTCCGGGACGAAGGCGCCGGCCTGGAGATAGCCGCGGCGCTCGAACTCGAAGAGGTAGCCCTCCGCGCAGATGACGGGGCCGTCCTCGAGGCGCTCCAGGAGGCCTCGGGTCGTGGAAGTGCTCATCGGGGTGTCGGCTCCTGGGGGGTAGTGCTCGGCAGGGAGTACAGCTCGGGTCGGCGATCGCCGAAGACGTCGTTGCGGTCGCCCCACGACTTGTCGCGCGCGCGTGCGAGGTCCAGATCCGCGACGAGGAGCGCCTCGCCGTCCTCGGGGCCGGCGACGACGTTGCCGTCGGGATCGACGATGACGCTCGCCTGCGCCCAGCGCACACCGCGCTCCTCGC
The DNA here is from genome assembly GCA_963757125.1 of uncultured Solirubrobacterales bacterium. Lineage (GTDB taxonomy): Bacteria > Actinomycetota > Thermoleophilia > Solirubrobacterales > Solirubrobacteraceae > CAVVSD01. Next base: position 1,389,333 of record CAVWQP010000004.1, read on the forward strand.
CGGTGCGGTCGGCCTGGACGACGTAGACCCGGCTCGCGTTGGCCGCCGCCATCGCGATCGCGATCTCGATCGGGATCGGCTCCGTCGGGCGCGGCGGCGCCGGCGAGTTCATGGGCACCGCGACGATCTCGGCGCCCGCGAGGGCGGCGCGGCGGATGTGCTCGGGGAACGCGGCGTCGAAGCAGACGGCGAGCCCGATGCGCCCGGCGGCGGTGTCGACGACGGGTGGCGCGAGGTCCCCGGGCACGAAGATCTCCGGCTCGCGGTCCCACAGGTGCGTCTTGCGGTAGACGGCGCGGACGCCGGTCGGGTCCACGACGACGGCGGAGTTGCGCAGCGCGCCATCGGCGTCGAGCTCGCACAGGCCGGCGACGATCACGAGGCCGTTCGCCCGCGCCGCGTCGTGCCACGCGCGCACGGACGGGCCGTCCACGGGCTCGGCGGCGGCGCGCGCCTCGGCGGCGTCAGCGAACGCGTAGCCGCTCGTGCAGAGCTCGGGCAGGACCACCAGGCCGGCCCCGCGCTCGGCCGCGGCAGCGAGCGCGTCGAGGGAGCGCGCGCGGTTTCCTGTGGTGTCGCCCAGGACCGGCGAGAGCTGGGCCGCGAGGGCGCGAACCACCCCGTCGGTTGGCGCTTGAGAAGGAACGGCCAACGTCTGATGGTTATACGCCAACGGCGGTTGCACGGTCAAGCGTCGGGCGAGGCCTCGTGTATCTTCGCGCTCAACAGGCGTTGGGTATGTGGCCTTGCGCAGTGGCGAACCGGGGTTCCGTGGCGACCGATCGTGAGACGAGCATCCGCCGTGGCATCGAGGTGCTCCTCTCGCTCGGTTCGGAGGAGGCGCTCAAGGACGGCGGGATGGGCGTCACGCGCATCAGCGAGATGCTCGGCCGCGAGAAGAGCCAGGTGTCGCGTGCGCTGAAGGCGCTCGCGGAGTACGGGCTCGTCGAGCGCAACCGCGACGCCCTCACCTACCGGCTCGGCTGGCGGATCTACGCGCTCGCGCAGCTGGCGGGCGAGCCGCGCCTGCTCGAGGAGGCGGGCCCGCGGCTACGGCGCCTCGCCATCGAGACCCAGGAGCGCGCGCACTTCTCCGTCCTGCAGGGCACCGACGTCCTGACGCTGCTCTCCGAGTCCCCCGGCCGGGCCGTCGAGGCGGTCGGGTGGGTCGGGCGCGTCACCCCTGCGTACTGCACCTCCGCGGGCGAGGCCCTGCTCTTCGACCACGACGCCGGGGCGCTCGAGGTGCTCTTCGCCGACGTGGAGTTCACGCGTCGCGCGCGCAACACGCCGGAGGGCGTCGCCACGCTCCACGCGCGGATCGCGCACGGCCGCGAGCGCGGGGTGGTCCTCGCCAGCGACGAGTTCGAGGGCGGTCTCGTCGCCGCCGCGGCTCCCGTGCGCGACGCCGGCGGTGCGATCGTCGGAGCCCTCAACGTCTCCGCTCCGTCGTTCCGCGTCGAGGGTCACGAGGAGGATCTCTGCGCGGCCGTACTGGCCGCCGCAGCGGACCTCGGCCAGGCCCTCGCGGCCGTCAACGACGCGCCGCAGGTCGACGCGGCGTGAAGGCGCCGGCGCCGGTCGAGTTCGTCCGCGACCTGCGCTGGGCCGACGTCCCGCCCGCCGTGCGCGAGCGCGTGCGGCTGCTGCTCGCCGACCTCGCCGCGGTCTGCGTCGCCGGGCGCCCTGCGCCGGCGTCGGAGCTGTCGGCCGCCTACGCCTCAGCGGTCCACCCCGGCGACGAGGCGACCGCGCTGCTCGACGGGCGGCGCGTCGGCGCGGTCGGGGCCGCGTGGTGCAACGGCGTCCTCGCCAACGTCCTCGACTACGACGACGGCCACCGACTCACGAAGGGCCACCCCGGCGCGGTCGTCATCCCCGCGGCGCTCGCCGCCGCGCAGCTCGCGGACGCGACCGCCGAGGAGCTGCTGGTCGCGGTCGTCGTCGGCTACGAGATCGCGATCCGCGCGGGGGTTGCGCTGCACGCCCGCGACGACGGCTACCACGCCAGCGGCGCCTGGGGCGGCCTCGGGGCCGCCGCGGCCGCGTCGCGGCTGCTCGCCCTGGACGCAGCCGCGATCCACAACGCCATCGGCCTCGCCGAGTACCACGCGCCGATCGCGCACATCATGCGATCGGTCGCGCAGCCGGCCATGACGAAGGACGCGTGCGCCTGGGGCGCGTCCGTCGGCGTGAGCTCCGCGCTCATGGCCGCCGGCGGGTTCACGGCGGTGGACGCGGCCTTCCTCGACGAGGACGCGGGCGACCTCGGCAGCTCCTGGCGGCTCGAGGAGCTCTACCTCAAGGCGTACCCCTGCTGCCGCTGGTCGCAGGGCGCGATCCGCGCGGCGCTCGAGGCGCGCGGGAGCGAGCGATTCGCGCCGGACGACGTCGAGGCGGTCACGATCACGACGTTCGCTGCCGCCGACGCGCTCGCCAAGGTCCTCCCGGCGACCACCGAGGAGGCGCAGTACAACCTCGTCTGGCCGGTCGCGACCGCTGTCGCCACGCGGCGACTTCACCGTCGCCGACGTCCTCGGTCCGTGGGGCGACCCCGGACTCATGGACCGCACCCGGGTGGTCATCGACCCGTCCCTCACCGACGCGTTCCCCGCCCGGCGCCTCACCGGGGTGGAGATCGCGCTGCGCGACGGCCGGCGCCTCGCCGCCGGGCCGCTCGAGGCCGCGGGCGAGCCGGGCGCCGACGACTGGGCCGAGGTCGTCGCCGCGAAGGTCGCCGAGCACGTCGATCCCGACCGCGACCTCGCCGATCCGCCGCTGACCCTGGGCACCGCGACGCCCGCGGAGCTGCTCGGGCTCCTCTGCGACCCCGTCGCGTCGCCCGCCCGTGCCTGAGCTCGTCCTCGACGACGTCGCGCTCGCGTACGAGCAATCCGGCGCCGGGCCCGACGTCCTCTGGCTGGCCGCAGGCGACAACCCCGGCTCGAACTGGCGCCGCTACCAGACGCCCGCGTTCGAGCCCGGCTACCGCAACACGACCTACGACGCGCGCGGTGCGGGCGCGACCGTGTCGCAGACCGAGCCGCCATGGGACATCCCGGTCCACGCGACGGACGCCGCCGCGCTCATCGAGGCCGTCTGCGACGGGCCCGCGTTCCTCGTCGGCCTGTCGATGGGATCGCTCATCGCGGTCCAGCTCGCGCACGACCGCCCCGACCTCGTCCGGGCGGCCGTCGTCATGGGCACCTGCGTGCGCAAGACGGGCTTCATCCGCGAGTGGGAGGAGGCGGAGATCGCCCTGCGCCGCGACGGCGGCGAGCTGCCGCCCGCCTTCGCGACCGCCCACTACGCGATGCAGTACTACCCCGCGTCCGCGCTCGGCGACGACGAGGTCTGGGAGCGCATCAAGCCGTTCGTGGAGGGCGACTTCGCCGCGCGCGACGGCGCGATGCTCGCGGCGCAGTGGCAGGCCTGCCTGGACTTCGACTCGACCGACCTGCTGCCGGGGATCGAGGCGCCCGTCCACGCCGTCGCGTTCTCGGAGGACGTGCAGACCCCGCCGCGCCGCGTCCGCGAGGTCGCGGAGCTCGCGCGGGACGGCCACTTCCACCTGCTCATGGGGCTCGGGCACGGCTCGGCGTTCGGCCACCGGCCCGACGACGTCAACGACTGCCTGCGGGCGATCCTGGACGCCGAGCCGCGGTGATCGCCCTCTTCATCGATCGCGGCTTCCCGATGGAGCCCTTCGCCGAGGCGCTCGCCGGCGAGATCGACTGCCGCGCCGACGTCGCGCCGGACGAGGCGGGCGACGTCGTCGCGATCGTCACCGGCACGCCGCCGGTCGGCCCCGCGGAGGTCGCGCCCTATCCGAACCTGCGGCTCGTCCTGACGTGCACGATCGGCACCGACCACCTTGACGTGGCGGGGCTGCGCGACCGCGGGCTCGTCGTGGCGAACACGCCGACGTACTGCACGCAGGAGGTCGCCGAGCACGCCCTGGCCTGCGCGCTCGCCGGGCTGCGCGGGCTGCCGCGCCTCGACGCCGCCGTCCGCGCCGGGACCTGGGACTACGCGGCGGCGGGCGTGCCGCTGCGGTTCGCCGACGCGACGCTCGGCATCGTCGGCCTCGGGCGCATCGGCCGCGCCCTGGCGAGCCTCGCGGCCGCGGTCGGCATGTCCGTCGTCGCGCACGACCCGTACGCCTCCGCCGACGCGGTGCCCCTGCTCGAGCTCGACGACCTGCTCGCGCGCAGCGACGTCGTCTCGCTCCACGCCCCCGGCGGCAGCGGGGTGCTGCTCGGGCCTCAGCAGCTCGCCCGCATGAAGCCGACCGCGACGCTCCTGAACCTCGCCCGCCCGGACCTCGTCGACCTCGACGCGATGGTCGCCGCGCTGCGCGCCGGCGATCTCGGCGGGGCCTTCTGGGACGTCTGGCCGGAGGAGCCGGCGGATCCCGGCGATCCGCGGCTGCAGGCGCCGGGGCTCGTCGTCACGCCGCACGCGGCGTGGCACTCGGCCCGCGCGGACCAGGCCTACCGCGACGAGGCGGTCGCCGTCCTGCGCGACGTGCTGCTCAGCGGGTCCTGAGCGCGTCGAGCACGGCGTCCATCGCCGCGGGCTCGCCGACGGTGATGCGCAGCAGGTCAGGACGGTCCTGGTCGTCGAGGGACCGGACGAGGATCCCGTGGGTCGCGAGGTGCGCGGCGACCGCCGGCGCGTCGCCGACGACGGCGCAGACGAAGTTCGTGTCCGACGGCAGGTGGTCGATGCCGAGCGCGTCGAGCCCGGCCTCCAGGCGCGCCCGGTTGGCGCGGTTGCCCTCGCGGCGGCGGGCGATCTCGGCCTCGTCGTCGACGCTCGCGAGCGCGGCGGCGATCGCCGGGTCGGTGACGTCGTAGTAGTGCCGGGTCGCGACGAGCCGCGCCGCGACCCACGCGGGCCCGGCGAACCATCCGATCCGCAGGCCGGCGAGCCCGTACATCTTCGAGAACGTCCGCAGCGAGCCGACGTTCGGGCGCGTGCGGACGTGCTCGGCGATGGCGTCGGGATGGTCCGGCCCGGCAGCGAACTCCCAGTACGCCTCGTCGACGACGACGAGCACGTCCTCGGGCACCGCGTCGATGAAGGCCGTGAGCTCCTCGCGGCCGACCGACGCGCCGGTCGGGTTGTTCGGCGTGCAGACCCAGACGAGCCGGGTCCTCGGCGTGATCGCAGCACGCAGCGCGTCGAGGTCGACGGACCCGTCGGCGCGCAGCGGCGTGAGCACCGGCGTGGCGCCGGACTTCCCCGCGTCGCCGACGTACGTCGGGAACGACGGCCACGCGGTGAGGATCTCGTCGCCCGGCCCCGTGAGCGCCGCCGTGAGGTACCCGATGATCGCGTCGCCGCCGTTGCCGAGGGCGATCTGCTCGGGCGCGAGGCCGTGCTGCTCGGCGAGCCGGGCCACGAGCGCCGTGTCCGGCTCGGGGTAGCGCTGGATCGTCGCGACCGCGTCCGCGATCGCCTCCAGCGCGGCGGGGAACGGGCCGTACGGGGACTCGTTCGTCGCCAGCCGCAGCATCTCGGTTAGCCTAACGCCATTGCGCGTTGGCAATAGGACAACGGAAGGATCGGCGCTGTGACCTCCTGCGGCGAGGCGATGATCGAGCTGCTGGAGCGCACGGGGACCACGACGGTCTTCGGGATCCCGGGCGTCCACACGCTGGAGCTCTACCGGGGGCTGACCGAGTCGGGCATCCGCCACGTCACCCCGCGCCACGAGCAGGGCGCCGGCTTCATGGCCGACGCCTGGGCGCGCGTCACCGGCCGTCCCGGGGTCTGCACCCTCATCAGCGGCCCGGGCCTGACGAACGCGATCACGCCGATCGCCCAGGCCTACCAGGACTCGATCCCGATGCTCGTGATCTCGGGCGTCGTCCCGCAGCTCGCGGCGCGGCCTGGGCGAGATCCACGACCTGCCCGACCAGCAGGGCCTGCTCTCGAAGGTCACCGCCTTCAGCCACTCGGTGACCGATCCGGCGGAGCTGCCGGAGGTCCTGGGCCGCGCGCTGGACGTCTTCGCATCGGGGCGCCCGCGCCCGGTGCACATCGAGATCGCCCTCGACGTCATGCAGCGCGACGCCGGTGACGCCGGGTCGTTCGCGATCCCCGCGCCGGCCGGTCCGCCGGTCGCCGACCCGCAGGCGCTCGACGCCGCGGCGCAGCGTCTCGCGGCGGCCGAGCGCCCGCTCATCCTGCTCGGCGGCGGGGCCGCCGACGCCGGCGACGCCGCGCTGGAGATCGCCCGGCGCATCGGCGCGCCCGTCGGCCTGACGATCAACGGCCGCGGAGCGATCGACCACGACGACCCGCTGTGCCTCGGCTCGGCGCTGAGCTTCGCGCCGGTCGACACCGTCCTGCGCGACGCCGACGCGGTGCTGCTCGCCGGCGCCGAGCTCTCCGACCTCGAGCTCTGGGGCCTGACCGAGCCGCTGGAGCTGCACGGCGTCATCCGCGTCGACGTCGACCCGGGCCAGCTCGACCGCCGCTACCCCGCCGAGATCGGCCTGCTGGGCGACGCGGTCGCGACGCTCACCGAGCTCGCGGCGCGCATCCACCCGACGGGCGGCGACCGGGTCGCGCGGGCCGAGGCGCGTGTCGCCGACGTGCGCGGTCGCATCGAGTGGCCGCCGAGCGTCGCGGACTTCCTCGACGTCGTCGCCGCGCTCGACGCGGCGCTGCCGCCCGACCGGATCGTCGCCGCGGACTCCACGAAGCCCGCGTACGCCGCGAACCACAGCCTCCCGCTGCACAGCCGCCGCTCGTGGCTCATGCCGATCGGCTACGGCTGCCTGGGCTGCGCGCTGCCGATGGCGATCGGCGCCAAGCTCGCCGCGCCCGACCGGCCGGTGGCCGCGCTCGCCGGCGACGGCGGCGTCATGTTCACCGTGCAGGAGCTCGCGACCGCGCGCGACCTGGGGATCGCGCTGCCGATCGTCGTCTACGACAACTCGGGCTACGGCGAGATCCGCGACGCCATGGACGAGTCGGGGATCCCGAACCTCGGCACCGACATCTCGACGCACGACCTCCCGGCCATCGCCCGCGGATTCGGCGTCGGCGGGGTCCGCGTGACGACGGCGGAGGAGCTCGAGCCGGCGGTCGTGGCGGCGCTCGGGGCGGACGGTCCGACGGTGATCGAGCTGCGGCCGGAGGCCTGATGCGCCATCGGGTCCAGCCGCAACGGCAGCCCAATGTACGGACGGTAGGTTGCACCGCGGCCGGGGCGGCGTGACACTACCGCTACAGCTGTTGGCTATGTGGCAATTGAGGGGGACTCAGTGAGCGAGCACAGTCCGCGTCCGTCGCGGCTCACCCGCAGGCAAGCGATCCGTCGGGGTGCGGGCGGGCTGCTGACCGTGTCGTCGTTCCCGGCGCTCCTCGCGGCCTGCGGCGACTCGAGCGACAGCGCGGGCTCCACCGCCGCCTCGACGGTCGCCAAGACCACCGCGGGGCCGACGCCGGCGGCCGAGGTCAAGGGCGACCTGGTCCTCGCGGGCTACCCCGACTGGTACGGGCCCAACGAGTTCAAGGACTTCGCCGCGAAGTACCCGGGCGCCACGGTCAAGAACGTCACCGACGGCGACGGCACGGCAGCCCAGATCGCGCAGCTCTCCAAGAACAAGGGCGACTACGACCTCACGCTCGCCGGCATCAACGCCTCCGAGCAGTTCAAGCTCGCCGGACTGCTCGAGCCGTTCGACCCCGCCCGCGTGCCGAACCTCAAGGGCGTCGGCCCGGAGTTCATCAAGGCGTTCCCGTACGGCATCCCGACGGACTTCGGCCGCACCGGCTTCGGCTACCGCAAGGACCTCATCTCCGAGCGCCCCACGACGTGGAAGGAGCTGTGGGAGCTCTCCGCGAAGTACAAGGGCAAGACGACGATGATCAAGTACGACTCCGACATCCAGGGCATGGCGCTCCGGTACCTCGGCTACTCGGTCAACACGAAGGACGACGGCGAGCTGCAGGCCATGCAGAAGGCGCTCATGGAGCTCAAGCCGAACCTGAAGGCGATCATCGACACGGACTTCTCCAAGGCGCTCGTCCAGGGCGACGTCTTCTTCGCGATCGACTACGACTACGACATCGCGCTCGCCCAGGAGAGCAACAAGAACATCGAGTGGGTCCAGCCCACCGAGGGCGTGCCGGCGTACCTGGAGGGCTGGGTCGCCCTGGCGGACTCCGAGAAGCTGCCCGCGGTCTGGGCGCTCATGGACTTCCACCTCGAGCCCAAGAACTACGCGTCCTTCGTCAACGCGATGGGCCCCGCCTACACCGTGAAGGCGGCCGAGCCGTACATCAAGAAGTCGATCAAGGACAACCAGGTCCTGAAGTACAACGAGGCCGCGCTGAAGGGCGTCGAGTTCGAGGGCTTCCTCGGCCCGCAGCAGACCGCGAAGCGCGGCAAGATGTGGGAGGAGTTCCTCGCGGCGTGACGGGTCGTCTGCGGGGCCTCGGCCGCCAGCTGCTCGCACTTCCCTCGGTCGGATGGACGGCGCTGTTCTTCTGGGCGCCGCTCGTCCTGCTGGTCGTCTACTCGTTCGCGCAGACCGATCTCCTGACGTACGAGATCAGGTACGACTGGACGCTCTCGAACTACGGGAACGTCTTCCAGGGCCTGTACCTCGACGCGATCGTGCGCTCGCTGATCCTGTCGGTGGCCTCCACGATCGCGTGCCTGCTCATCGGGTTCCCTGTCGCATACACGATCGCGAGGACGCCGGGCCGCGGGCAGCTCATCCTGCTGTTCGGGGTGATGGTCCCGTTCTGGACGAGCTTCATCGTCCGGACGTACGGGATCTTCAACCTCATCGGCGACTCGGGGCCGCTCGCGAGCCTGCTGCAGACGCTCGGGATCATCGGCGACGACGGCCTGCACCTGCTGTTCACGCCGCTCGGCGTGGCGATCGGGATCACGTACTCCTACCTGCCGCTCATGATCCTGCCGCTGTACGTCGCGCTGGAGCGGATCGACCCGGCGCTGCTGGACGCTGCGAACGACCTCGGCGCGGCGCCGCACCGCGTCATGCGCCGGGTGATCCTGCCGCTCGCGAAGCCCGGCATCGCGGCCGGCTGCATCCTCGTGGGCATCCCGGCGACCGGCGAGTACGTCATCCCCCAGATCCTGGGCGGCGGCAAGACGCTCATGATCGGCAACGTCGTCGCCGACCAGTTCCTGAGCATCGGCGACTACCCGTTCGGTGCGGCACTGGCGATCGTGCTCACCGCGATCGTGATGATCGCGCTCGTGCTCCTGCGCCGCGGCGAGCGCCGGCCGGTGTCGGCATGAGGCGCCGAGGGCCCAAGCCGCGGGTGCTCTTCACCGCGCTCGTGTTCGTCTGCCTCTACGCGCCGATCCTGCTCGTCATCGTGTTCTCGCTGAACAAGGACGCCCAGCTCCTGCACTGGGAGGGCTTCACGCTGGAGTGGTACAAGCAGGCGTTCCACGACGAGGCGGTACGCAAGAACCTCGGCATCAGCGTGCAGGTCGCCGTGCTCTCGACGGCCATCTCGCTCGTCCTCGCCATCACCGGCGGGCTCTGGTACCGCAACGCGACCGGGCGCGCCCGCGCGTGGTTCGACGCGATGACGTACTCGCGGATCGTGCTGCCCGAGGTCGTGTTCGCGCTCGGGCTCTTCCTGCTCTTCAGCGAGCTGAACATCGGGCTCGGCGTGGGGGCGATCGTCGTCGGCCACGTCGTCTTCAACTCGGCGTACGCGACGATCATCATGCAGGCGCGCTTCGCGACGATGAGCGTCACGCTGGAGGAGGCGGCGGCCGACCTCGGGGCCAACCGCTGGCGCGTCTTCCGCCGCGTCACGCTGCCGCTGCTGACGCCGGCGATCGTCGTCGCCGGGCTCCTCTGCCTGACCTTCTCGCTCGACGACGTCATCACGTCGCAGTTCCTCGGCGGGACGGACGCACAGACCCTCCCCGTGCTCGTCCTCGGCAAGATCCGCCTCCACGTCACGCCGGAGGTCAACGCCATCGGCACCGGACTCATGCTCATCACGCTCCTCACGTTCCTCATCGCCGGCCTCATCACGCTGCTGCGCCCGACGGGCGCCGGCGGCATGCTCGGCCTCGGCCGCAAGGCGGCCGAGTGAGCACCGCGATCGCACTGCGCGACCTGCGCAAGGTCTACGGCGACGTCGCCGCGGTCGACCGGGTCGACGTCGAGATCGCCGACGGCGAGTTCTTCTCGCTCATCGGCCCCAGCGGCTGTGGCAAGACCACGACGCTGCGGATGATCGCCGGGCTCGTCGACCCCACCGAGGGCGTCATCGAGGTGCACGGCCGCGACGTCACGACGCTGCGGCCGCACAAGCGGCCGGTGAACACGGTCTTCCAGCAGTACGCGCTGTTCCCGCACCTGTCGATCTTCGACAACGTCGCCTTCGGGCTGCAGGAGCGCAAGGTCGGCAAGGCGGAGATCGCGACGCGCGTCGGGGAGATGCTCGAGCTCGTCGACCTGACGGGGCGCGGCTCGGCCAAGCCGGCGCAGCTCTCCGGCGGGCAGCAGCAGCGCGTCGCGCTCGCCCGCGCGCTCGTCCTCGAGCCCGAGGTCCTGCTGCTCGACGAGCCGCTCGGCGCGCTGGACCTCAAGCTGCGCAAGCAGCTGCAGCTGCAGCTCAAGCGCATCCAGCACGAGGTCGGCATCACGTTCGTCTACGTGACGCACGACCAGGAGGAGGCGTTCTCGATGTCGGACCGCGTGGCGATCATGCGCGGCGGCCTCATCGAGCAGCTCGGGACGCCGCGCGACGTCTACCAGCGGCCAGCGACGGAGTTCGTCGCGGACTTCGTCGGTGTCTCCAACCGGCGCCCCGGGCGCGTCACGTCCGTGGAGGCCGACGGGCGCTACGCCGTCGACGTGCCCGGCCTGGGGACGATCCCGTCCGCGGGCGTCCCGGGCCTGGCCGAGGGGCAGCCCGTCGCGCTCATCGTGCGGCCCGAGTCGGTGCTCATCGCCCCCGAGGGAGCCGGGCGGACGACCGTGTCGGCGCAGGTGCTCGACGTCGCGTTCATGGGCCCGCACATCTCCTGCGTCGTGGAGACGCCCGACGGCGTGTCGATGACGCTCATCGCCGACGGCCACGAGACGCTCGCAGCCGGCGACCGGTGCGACATCGGGTGGGCCCACGCGGCGACGTGGGTGCTGCCGCTGGACGCGGAGGCGGCCGCCGAGGCCGCCGAGGTCGACGAGCCGCTCGAGGTCTGACACGGCGGCCGACGTCGTCATCGTCGGCGCCGGCCCGTCGGGCGGCGTCCTCGCGACGCGGCTCGTCGCCGCCGGGGTCCGCGTCGTCTGCCTCGAGCAGGGCGACTGGCACGACCCGGCGGACTTCCCGGGCGCGCGGCCGGGCTACGAGACGGCGATGCGCTCGACGTGGTCGGCGGACCCCAACGTCCGCGGCGCCGAGGCCGACTACCCGATCGCCGTCGACCGGGCGGACATCACGCCGCTCATGTTCGCGGGCGTGGGCGGCAGCACGATCCTCTACAACGCCGACTGGTGCCGGCTGCGGCCGTCGGACTTCCGGGTGCGGACGCTCGACGGCGTCGCCGACGACTGGCCGATCTCCTACGCGGACCTCGCACCGCACTTCGACCGCACCGACGTCGAGTTCGGCGCGAGCGGGCTGGCGGGCGACCCCTCGCTGCCGCCCACCCCTGCGTTCCCGCATCCGCCGCTGCCGGTCGGGCGCGGCGGACGGCTGGTCGCGGGCGCCCACGACGACCTCGGCTGGCACTGGTGGCCGGGGACGAACGCGATCGCGCCGGCGGCGTGCGTGCAGTGGGGGACGTGCCTGGAGGGCTGCCCCGCGGGCGCGAAGGCGTCGGCGGACCTCACGCACTGGCGCCAGGCGGTCGCGGGCGGCGCGGACCTGCGCACCGGCGCGCGCGCCACGCGGGTCGTCGTCGACGCGCGCGGGCGCGCGAGCGGCGTGGAGTACGTCGACCGCGAGGGTCGTTCGCACGTCGTCGAGGCGACGATCGTCGTGCTCGCGGCGAACGGGATCGGGACGCCGCGCCTGCTGCTGCTGTCGGGGCTGGCCAACCGCTCCGGGCTCGTCGGGCGCCGGCTCATGGTGCATCCGTTCGCGACGGTCGCGGGGACGTTCGACGAGCCGCTCGCGTCGTGGGTCGGGCACGCGGGGCCGAAGATCGTCTCCTACGAGTTCTACGAGACCGACGCCGCGCGGGGGTTCGTGCGCGGGGCCAAGTGGAGCCTCGGCGGCATCGCCGGCCCGGTCGGCATCGCGCTCGAGGGCTGGGCGGGCTGGGGCGAGGGGCACGCCGGGCGGATGCGCGAGCTCGTCGGGCGCACGATGAGCTGGGGCGTCTTCACCGAGGACCTGCCCGAGGAGGCCAACCGCGTCGTGCTCGACGACGCGCTTGACGGACTCCGACGGGCTGCCGGCCCCGCGCGTGGAGTACACGATCTCGGAGAACACGCGGCGCATGCTGCGCTTCCACGCCGACCGCGCCGCGGAGTCGCTGCGGGCGGCGGGCGCGCGCGAGCTGCACGAGGAGGTGCCCGTGCGCGCGTCGGGATGGCACCTGCTCGGGACGGCGCGGATGGGCGACGACCCGGAGACGTCCGTCGTGGACCGCGACCTGCAGGCGCACGACGTGCCCGGGCTGTACGTCGCCGACGGCAGCGTGTTCGTGACGTCGGCCGGGCGTGAACCCGACGAGCACCGTCGTCGCGCTCGCCTCGCGCCTCGCCGACCACCTCGTGGCCGCGACGATGACGGATGGCGAGCTTCTCGCGCGCGAGGCCGCGCGGCTGCTGCCAGGCGGCGCCGGGCTGCCCGCCGCGTCCGAGCTCGACCTCGTCTGGCCCGACCCGCTTCCGCCGGGCGCCGTCGGCGAGGCGTTGCTGCTCGTGATCGCCGAGGCCTACTACGCGCACCCCGTGGTCCGCGCGGCGCTCGGCTATCCCGGGCCGCGCTCGATCCCGCTCCCGGCGCTTCCCGATGCACGCGACGCCGAGCTCGAGCCGCTCCTGGAGCGCGTGCGAGCGCGGGGCCCGATCTACCGCGGAGCCGGCGGCTGCGAGCCGCCACAGGGCTACGCCGGAAGCTCATGACCGCTTAGCAGCGGCACAATCCCGCGCACGTGCCGTCCTTAGAAGGGCGGCCTACGGTGCGCGCCCATGTCATCCAACGACCCAGGCCGGGGGCCGTGGCGGCAACGCCCCGTGCGCTGGCGCCCGCGAGCCAGGCCGCTGGCCGCCGGTGTGACCGCCGCGTTCGTCGGCCTCTGCGGCTTCCTCGGTGTCCGCGTGGCCACCGGCGACGATCCGGCACTCGGGACGGTCAGGAGCGCCGGGCAGCCCGACGCATCGGCGCAGGTCGCGCCTCGCAGGGAGGACGACGAGGTCGCGGACGGCATCGGGGTGCTGCTCGACGTCGGTCGGACCCTGTTCGGCGAGGAGGACGAGGAGGGCTCGCGGGACGCGCCTGCGAACCCGTCGACCGGGACGTCGGGCTGATGCTGGTCGTCGACGAGCGGTTCCGGACGATGGGCGTGAACGCCCGGATCCTCGCGGAGTTCCCCGACGCCGTCCCCGAGAGCGCCGCGCGGACCGAGGTCGGTCGCGCACGCTCCTGCATCGACGCGCTCGCCGCCCGGCTCACCCGCTTCGACCCGCGCAGCGAGCTGAGCAGGCTGAACGCGGATCGCGCCACGAGCAGGCGCGTCTCCCGCGAGCTGGGCGCGGCCGTCCGCGCGGCGATCGGCGGCGCAGCGCGCACCGGGGGACTCGTCGACCCGACCTTGCTCGGAGCACTCGAACGCGCGGGCTACGCGGCGTCCCGCGCCGGGACGCCGGCGGTCGGGCTGCGCGCGGCGCTGCGCGACGCTCCGCCGCGAGGGCCCGCCGCCCCCGATCCGGCGGCGGCGTGGCGTGGCGTCGCGGTCGCGCCGGACCTGCGGACCGTGAGCCGACCGCCGGGAGTGAGGATCGACCTCGGCGGGATCGGCAAGGGACTCGCGGCCGACGCCGCCGCGCGCCTGCTGCCGAGCGCCGCGCGCTACGCGGTCGACTGCGGCGGCGATCTCGCCCTGGGAGGGTCCGAGGTCGACGAACGGCCGTGGACGGTGGACGTCCGTTCACCGTGGGGAGGCGCACCGACGCGCATCCGGGTGCGCGCCGGCGGCGTCGCCACCTCGGGAGTGGACGTCCGGCTGTGGCGCGCGCCCGACGGGACGCCGCGTCACCACCTGCTCGACCCCGCGACCGGTGTGCCGGCGTGGACCGGCGTGATCGCGGCCACGGCGCTCGGCGCCACCGCCGTCGACGCCGAGATCGATGCGAAGGCTGCGCTGCTCGCGGGTGCGACCGGCGCCATCCGGCTGCTCCGTGCGATCGGCGGGGGCGTCGTCCTGGAGGGCGAGGAGCGAGTGCGGCTCGTCGGCCTCGCGCCGGCGCCGATCACGGTCCGCGTCCCCCACCGGGCGGCCGCATGACCGCCGCGGCGCCGGATCCGTTCGACTACGGCTGGTGGATCGCGGCCCGGGCGGCGGGGATCATCGCGATCGTGCTCGTCAGCGCGTCGATCGGGCTCGGCCTGGCGATGGCGACGCGCGCGCGGCGACGACCGGGCATGGCGGTCACGCTGCGGCGGACGCACCAGTACGTCGCGCTGACCGCGCTCGTGGCGATCGCGGCGCACGGCGTCTTCTTGCTGCTCGATCCGTGGCTGCACCCGAGCGCCGGCGCGCTCGTCGTGCCGTTCCGGCTCGACTACCGGCCGGTCTGGACCGGCTTCGGCGTGATCGCCGGCTGGATGATCGCCGTGCTCGGGGTGTCGTACTGGCTCCGCGACCGGATCGGCCGCAACCGGTGGGCGGCGATCCATCGCCTGACGCTCGGCGCCTACGTCCTGGCGCTCGCGCACGTCGTCGGGTCGGGCACCGACGCGACCAGCCGCTGGCTGCTCGTCGTCCTCGCGGCTGCCCTCGTCCCCGTCGTCCCGCTCCTCGCACGACGGCTCGCACGGCGCGGACCGGCAGCCCCGACGCCACCGGCAAGGACGGGCCGTGGCGCCCACCGTCTAGCGCGACACGTCGCCGAGCCCGAGCACGGCCGACTCCCAGTAGCGCAGGAGCATCGCCCGGGCCACCGCGTCGTCGGTGGCACCGAGCCAGCCGAGCTCGCGCGCCGCGGCGAGGGGCTCGGCGCACGCGTCGGGGAGCGTCACGGCGATCTCGCGGACCGGGAGGTCGCGCCAGCGCCACTGTGGCTCGGGGCCGGAGGGCGTCGCGGGCGCGTCGGCGCGCTCGCCGGTCACGATGACGCGCACCGGCCCGAGCTCCCACGGTGAGCTGCCGAACAGGTCGCTCGCGCACGGGTTGACGACGACGACCACGTCGGCCAGCGCGCGGAGGTCGACGTGGTCGCCGGTGCGGCACGCGCACGGCCACCAGCACAGCCGCCCGTCGGGCAGGACGCCGGTGGGCAGCCAGAGGTTCAGCGGGTCGTGGTCCGGTTCCAGGCCCCAGTGGCGCTGCGTCTCGCGCTGGAGGTCGACGCAGTTGGAGTGGTCCTCCTGCGCCGTCACCGCCGCGAACTCGGCCGCACTGCAGGCGGGGAAGCCGAGGTCGTGCGGGCCCGCGGTGTCGGCCACGATCTCCGCGAGGGCGATCTCATGCGGCGTCGACACGAGCACGGCGCCCGTCGTCGGGCGCAGGCCGGTGCTCGCGCGGGTCCGGGCGGCGTCGAAGTGGCGGCCCGAGCCGTCGAGGGCGAACACGTTGACGTCGGCGCCCTGGCCGTCGACGACCTGCTCCACGCGCAGCGTGTCGCCCGCGTGCAGGGCGAAGCCCCGCCCGGTGCCCGCGGGCACGAGCCCGTCGATGCGCGCGGACGGGTCGCGCGGCGTCGGCGGCCGGCCTGCGGGCCGCGGAGCGGCTCGGGTCGGATCGGGCGGCCGCGCGGCCTCGTGGGCGATCGCGACGGCGACGAGCGCGTCGAGCCCGTCCGGCGTGTCCGGGCGCGCGAGCATCTCGTCGACGACGATGCGCTGCTGGTCGTTCAGGCGCAGGACGAGTTCCATCAGGCGGCCGCCGCGGCGGGGCGCAGGGTGCTCGTGTTGAGCGCGTGGACGGCGACGCCGACGAGCATGCCGGCGGCGGCGACGAGGAAGACCCCGCTGGGTCCGTGGGCGCCCGCGATCGCGCCGCCGACGGCGGCCCCGACGGCGATGCCGACGGTGAGCCCCGCGGTCTGCAGGCTGTAGGCCTCGGTGACGGTCCCGGCGGGCGCGATGCGCGCCATGACCGTGTAGAGCGCGCCGAACAGCGGCGCGTTGGCGACGCCCGCGAAGGCGAGCAGGATCGCGAGCGGCAGCGGCCCCTGGGCGAGCGCCAGGGCCGCGGTCGCGACGGACACCACGACGAGCAGGGCCTGCGCGCGCCGGACGATGTCCTGCGGCGGCCGGCGCAGCGAGAGCAGCCCGCCGGCGAGGCTGCCCAGGCTCCACAGCCCGTACAGGACCGCGACGAGCCCGAGGGCGCCGTGCGTCTCGGCGAGGTTGACCACGCCGAGCTCCGTCGCCCCGATGCAGAACCCGAGCGCGATCGCGACGACGAGCAGCGTGCGCACGCCGGGGTCGGTGATCGGTCCGAGGATCGACGTCGTCGTGCCGCGGGGCGCCCCGCCGACCGATCGCGTCTCCGGCAGCGCGCCGAACGCCGCCGTGACCGCGCCCCAGCCGAGCCCGGTCGCCACGAGCGCCGCGTCCGGCGACGCCAGGGTCGCGGCGGTCACGAGCACGAGCGGCCCGATGAGGAAGGCGAGCTCCTGCAGCGAGGCGTCGAGCGTGACGATCCTCCCGAACGCCTCCCGGTCCAGCATCCGTCCCCACACGACCCGCGAGGAGGCCGACACCGGCGGCAGCGCGAGGCCGCACGTGAGCGCGACGGCGGCGTAGACCGCCGGCGCCGCGGCGTCCGGCAGCGCCGCGAACGCGGCGAAGGACACCGCGGTGGCGACCGCCGACGCGTACAGCACGACGGACTGGCCCAGGCGGTCGGCGGCGCGTCCCATGAGCGGCGCGCTGACGGCCATCCCGAGCGCGCAGGCGCCGCTGGCCAGACCGGCGATCGCGTAGGGGTGGCCGGCGTCGCGGACGGCGAGGACGATGAGCAGGCTCAGCGCCCCGATCGGGATCCGCGCGATGAGCGCGAGCGCGAGGCTGCGGCGGACGCCCGCGGTCATGACGCCCGCAGCAGCGGCGCGAGGATCCGGGCGACCTCGGGGACGTCGAGCGGCGACTCGGCCGCGAGCTGCTGGCTGACGAGCCCGTCGATCGCGGCGGTGAGGAGCCGCGCGCCGTCCTCGACGTCGCGCGTGGCGCCGAGCGACCGCAGCAGCTGCGCGTACAGCTCGACGTAGGCGGCGGTCCAGCGCTCGGCGTGCGGGCGCAGCCGCGGTCGCCGCTGCGCCTCGATCCACAGCGCGTAGCCGACGAGCGTGCGCTCGCGGTCGGTCGTGCACTCGTGCTCGATCGACCTGGCGAGCTCGATCGGCGCGCTGTCCGGCGTCCAGCGCCCGAGCTCGGAGCGGCGCGCCGCGATGGCGGCCACGCCCTCGTCGACCGCGCGGACGAACGCCGCCTCGACGATCTCCTCCTTCGACGAGAACCAGCGCGTGGTCGCCGCGAGCGAGACGCCCGCCTCGGCCGCGACGAGCCGGTGCGTCAGCCCGTCGGGGCCGACGCGCGCGATGACGGCGAGCGCGCCGTCGACGATGCGCGTGCTGGTGAGGTCGGCGGTCGCGGGCACCGGTACAAATGTACCGGTGCCGACGAGCGGGGCTCAGGCGACGTCGCGGCGCTCCGCGTACACCGCCGCCAGTACCGCGAGCCCGATCGCGATTGCCGTGAGCACCACGGCGGCGAGGCCGACGGACAGCGGTCCCCCGAACTCCAGCAGCGAGTTCAGGAGCGCGAACGGGAGATAGCCGCCCACGTCGCCGAGCCAGCCGCCGAGCAGCTGCTCGGCGAAGAAGACACCGAACACGGCCGCGACGGCGGGCGCGGGGCTTCGCGTGAGGAACCCGACGCTCACGCCGAGCAGCCCGAACGACGACCCCGCGAGGACGACCGCGGCGCCGACGTGCAAGAGCTCTCCGCCGGACAGGCCGGTCGTCAGGCCCTTCCCCGTGAGCATCGGACCGGCGAGCGCTGCGCCGACCAGGAAGGCGGCGCCGGTCACGACTGCCGCGAACGCCCCGTGGACGACGAGCGAGGCGACGACGAGGCGAGCGCGCCGCGGGGCAGCGAGCACCCGCTGGGCGATCGTGTCGTGGCGGTACTCGCCGGCCACGCGCGTCGCCGCGAAGACCGCCATGATGATGGCGCCCATGATGCCCGCGGCGGCCACGATCGGGTCGCGGAGGTCCGACTCGGTCCGGAGGTCGGCCGACCCGGCCTCGTGCATGGTGACGCCGGTGACGATCGCCACCACCGCGATCAAGATCCCCGCGACGAGGTACGTGCTGCGGAGGGTGCGCAGCCCGACGAGCTGTGCGTGGACGAGAGCGGTCATCGGAGAGTCTCCTCTGCTTGCTGGGTGAGCCCGAAGAACGCGTCCTCGAGGCTCGAGGGCGCCGCAGCGAGCTCGTACACGAGAACGCCGTGGTCGAGGGCGATCCGCGCGACGTCGCGCTGCGTCGCGCCGCTGACGCTCATCGCGTCGCCCTCGCGATCGGACGCGACCAGGCCGTGTGCCAGCAGCGCGGCCTCGAGGGCGTCCGGCTGCGCCGCGAGCAGGCGGACCTTCGTCGCCCCGCCCTCCGTCAGCTGCGACAGCGGCGCGTGCGCCACCACCTGGCCGTGGGCGATGACGACGACGTCGTCGACCGTCTGGGCCACCTCCGCCAGTACGTGGCTGGACAGGAGGATCGTGCGCCCCTCGGCGGCCAGCGCGCGGAGGAAGTCGCGCAGCCAGCGGATCCCCTCCGGGTCGAGGCCGTTGGAGGGCTCGTCGAGCACGAGCAGGGCCGGATCGCCCATGAGCGCCCCGGCGAGGCCGAGCCGCTGGCGCATGCCGAGGGAGAACCCCCCGGAGCGCCGGTCGGCCGCGCCGTCCAGCTCCACGAGCTGCAACAGCTCGTCGGCCCGGCTGCGGGGCACCTTCGCCTCGGCGGCGATCATCCGCAGGTGGTTGCGTGCCGTGCGACTCGGGTGCGCGGCGGCCTCGAGCATCGCGCCGACCTCCCGCATCGGCTTCGCCAGGGCCCGGTACGGGCGTCCGTCGATCGTGGCGGAGCCGGATGTGGGGGTCAGCAGGCCGAGCAGCGCCCGCAACGTGGTCGTCTTCCCCGACCCGTTCGGGCCGAGGAACCCGGTGATGCTGCCGTGCTGGACGGTGAAGCTCAGCCCGTCCACCGCGTGGACGGGGCCGTAGTGCTTCACGAGGTCCTGGACGTCGACATGCGACATGGCGTTCTCCTGATCAGGGCGGATTCGTGGGCTACGCGGCGGAGGCGCCCGGGGCGCCCTCGTGCTTGATCGCGGGGAGCCAGCGCAGGCTGCGCGGCAGCCACCAGTTGCGCTCGCCGAGGAGCTTCATGCGTCGCCGGCAGCAGGACGCCTCGGATGAGCGTGGCGTCGAGCAGGACGGCGAAGGCGAGGCCGACGCCGAGCTGCTTGAACACGATGAACGAGAGCGAGCCGAAGATGGCGAACACGGCGACCATCACGATGGCGGCGCTCGTCACGACGCCGGCCGTGCTCTTGATCGCGTACGGCACCGCGTCCGTCGGTCCGCATGCCGCGGTCGACGGCCTCGCGGACCCGGCTGAGGATGAACACGTGGTAGTCCATCGACAGGCCGAACAGGACGACGAACAGGAACAGCGGCAGCCAGGCGATGATCGGGCCGGTGTGGCTGAACCCGAGCAGGCCCTTGAACCAGCCGTGCTGGAAGACGAGCACGAGGACCCCGTAGGCCGCGAGCGACCGACAGCAGGTTCAGGACGATCGCCTTGATCGGGACGACGATCGAGCGGAACGTGAGCAGCAGCAGCAGGAACGCGGCCAGCATGCACGAACCCGAAGACGAGCGGCAGGTTCGACGGTCATCGTGTCGTTGAAGTCACGCTCCTCCGCGGTCGGGCCGCCGACGTCGGCCTGCGACGCCCGGCACCTGCGTCGAGCGTGGCCGGCACGAGCGTCGTCGCGTGACCACGTCGAGCGCCTCGTTGGACGTGCGGTCCGCGCCGTCGCCGGCGATCTCCAGCGTCGACCTTCGCGACCGTTCGCATCGGGGCTGATCGTCGATCGTCCGACGCCTCGCCCGGTGAAGAGCTGCGGTTCTCGCTGCGGCCCGCTGCGAGGTCGCCGATGCCGCGGCATCACCGCGGGCGCCGTCACGTCGTCGGCGCCTGGACGACGACCGTCAGGCCGGACGTCTCGGCCGGGGAACGCGGCGCGGAGGCGGTTGAACGTCTGCACGACGGGCTCGTCCTGCGGGCAGCGAGTCCTCGAGGGCCGGCGTCCCGGTGTCCATCTGCGTCGCCGGGATCGCGAGCGCCACGAGGACGGCGGTCGCGAGGGTCGCGCGACAGCAGCGGCCGGCGCATGACGCGGTCGACGATGTGCGACCAGAGGCCGACGCGCGCGCGACACCGCGCTTGACGCCGACGCAGGCCGGGGACGCGGCCTGCGGTGGAGGCGGTCGCCCAGCTAGCGACATGACGCGCGGGCAGGACGGTCAGCGACCCGACCATCGCGACGGCGACGACCGTGATCGTCCCGGTCGCGAACGACGTGAACGTCGGCGCGCCGGCGAGGTACATGCCGGCCATGGCGGTCATCACGGTGAACCCGGACACGAGCACCGCCCGGCCCGGACGTTGCGGCTGCCGCTTCCAGGGCGGCGTCGGCACTGCGTCCGGCGGCTCGCTCCTCGCGGGCGCGGCGCAGGTAGAACAGCGCGTAGTCGACGCCTACGGCCAGGCCGATGAGCAGGATCACGTGGTTGATCGAGTCCTCCACCGGCGACAGGTGGCTGAGCGGGCCGACGAGGCCCATCGTCGCCACGACCGCCGTCACCGCGAGCAGCAGCGGGATGCCGGCTGCGAGGAGCGTCCCGAAGGTGATCAGCAGGATCACCAGCGTCAGCGGCAGCGAGAGGCATGCCCGCCTTCTTCATATCGCGCTCGAAGATCTCGTTGAACGCCTCCTCGGAGCTGACGTCGCCGAACTGCTCGACGCGCACCTCGGGATGCGCCTTCTGCGCGGCCTTCGGTCTCGCGCAGCGTCTCGTCCACGATCTTCCCGACGGCGGCGCTGTCGCTGTCACCGTCGATGTCGAAGCTGACCATGGCGGTGTGGCCGTCGGAGGAGATGCCACCCGCACGCGTCGTGTAGGGGTCGACGACCTCCGAGACGCCCGGAGTGGCCCGGAGCCGGTCGCTCACGTCGGCGACCGTGCGCTGGAACGCCGGAGCATCGGCACCGAGGGTGCGGCTGGACACGAGGACCGCCTCGCCGACGGTCTCGGGGAACGCCTTGTCGACGACCCGGCCGGCCTTCCCGGATTCGCCAACGGCGCTCTCCTCGGCCGCGATCATCTTCGTCCCGACATTGCCGCCGACCATGAAGGCAGCCACGACGAACGCGATCCATCCGAGGACGGCGATCCTGCGGTGCCGGGCGCTCCAGCGGCCTGCACGTGCTGCGATGTTGCGTCGGGGTTGCACGGCGTGTCCTCCTTGGGTCGTGATCGCGGCGGATCGTCGGAGGAGGTGGGGTGAGCTGTGCTCAGCCGGGGATCGATCTCACCCGGGTGAGCTGCCGTCGGTTAGGGTCGGCCGGAGGCCAACGGGAGGTCAGGTGCGCAAGCGGGTGGCGATCGTCTCGGGTGCCGGTGGTGATCTCGGGGCGGCGATCGCGCGACGGCTGGCGGACGACGGCTTCACCGTCGCGGGCTGCGACCTCGTGGTAGGCGGGGCGTGCGATCTGCACGTCGAGCTCGACGTCCTCGATCGTCCGGCGGTCGGAGCGTTCGTCGAGCGCGTCGCGGCCGAGCTCGGGGCGCCCGAGGTGATCGTCACTGCGGCGGGCGTGCAGCGGACCGGACCGAGCGAGGCGGTCGGCCCCGACGACTGGCAGCACGTGCTCGACGTCAACCTCACCGGAACTTGGAACGTCATCCAGGCGCGCTCTGCCCGGCCTGCTCGCACTGGGTGGGGGGCGCGTCGTCACGATCTCGTCGGAGATCGGCCTGAGCGGGCTCGAGCGCTACGCCGCCTACGCGGCGTCGAAGGGCGGCGTCATCGCGCTCACGAAGTCCCTCGCGCGGGAGCTGGCGCCGCGGGGGGTGTGCGTCAACAGCGTCGCGCCCGGGCCGATCGAGGCCGGGATGCTCCTCCGCGGCGAGGCCTACAGCGACGAGTGGATGGCGGGCCACATCCCGATCGGCCGGTGGGGGCGGGCGAGCGAGGTCGCCGCGTGCGTCGCGCTGCTCGCCGGCGATGACGGCGGGTACTTCGTCGGTCAGGTCCTGTCGCCCAACGGCGGCACCGTGATCTGACGCGATGGGCGCCGAGCCCGCGAACCCGCTGTTCGGCGTGGAGCGCCGCGGGTTCGACCATGTCCCGGAACCGGATCGCAGCATGACGCTGCGGCAGACCGCCTGGTTCTGGGTCGGCGCCAACGCCAATCTGTTCTTCGTCACCGTCGGCGTGATCGCGCTGGAGGTGGGGCTCGAGGTGTGGCAGGCGCTCGTCGCCGTCGTGCTCGGCACGAGCCTGTTCGTCGCGGTCGGCGTCGCATCCATCGCCGGCGCGCGCTCTGGGCTGCCGACGCTCACGCTCACCCGCGCGGCGTTCGGCACACGCGGGAACATCCCCAACGGCGTCCTCACGTGGGCAGCGCTCGTGGCCTTCGAGTCGATCAACTGCATCTTCGGCGTGTTTGCGCTGCTGGCGCTCATGGCCGAGCTCGGGTGGGAGGACCCGGGCGCCGCCGGCAAGGTCCTCGCGACGCTGCTCGTCCTCGGGGCGTCGGCGCTCATCGCGGTCTTCGGGCACGCGACGCTGGTGTACCTCATGCGCGTCTTCGCGGTGACGCTCACGCTCGTGCTGGTGCTCGTGCTCGCCTACGCCATCGGCGGCGTCGAGTGGTCCTCGACGTCGAGCGCGCGCGTCGGCGCCTGGGAGACGGTCGCGCTCATCCTGGCGGGCGGTGCCGTGGTCGCCTCTGGCCCCATCTCCTACCTGTTCAACGCGCCCGACTTCGTCCGCTACCTGCCGGCTGAGGTCTCGGGGCGGGCGATCGTGTGGACGGTGGCGCTGGGCAGCGGGCTCATCGCGCTGCTCCTCTCCGTGATGGGTGTCCTCCTCGCCTCTCGAGGGGACATGTCGGACCCGATCGCAGGCGTCGAGCCGTTCGTGCCGGGCTGGCTGTTCGTGCTCTACGTGCTGGCCGCCGCCGGCGGGTCGATCGCCAACAACGGGGTTGCCTACTACTCGTCGGGACTGTGCCTGCAGTCCATGGGACTGCCGCTGCGTCGCTGGCAGGCGACCGTGCTCGACACCGCGATGTCGACGGCGATCGTCCTGTACGTCCTGTTCGTGCGGGACTTCACGTCGGTGCTCCACGACTTCGTGGCGCTCATGGTGGTCTGGCTCGGGCCGTTCGCCGGGGTCTGGATCACGGACGGGCTGATGCGCCGCTGGCGTTATGACCCCGTACAGATCCACGACGTCAGCCCGCGCAGCGCGCACTGGGGTTGGCACGGGTTCCAGCCGGGAGCCTGGATCGCGCTGCTGGCCGGGGTCGTCGTGTCGCTGCTGACGATGAACGCCCCCGTGTTCCAGGGACCCGTCAGCGAGTGGCTCGCGGGGGCCGACCTGACCTGGACCCTCGGCCCGCTCACGAGCGCTGCGACGTACTGGGCGATCACGCGGCGCAGACGCGTGGTCGTCGTCGGGAGCTGAGTCAGAGGAGGCGCAGCTCGCGCGCCCGGGCGACCGCCGCCGCGCGCGTGTCCGCGTCGAGCTTGCGGTAGATGCCTCGCACGTGGGTCTTCACGGTGTTGCGCGAGATGTAGAGCTCGTCGCCGATCTCCGCGATCGAGAGCTCGCTCCCGAGCAGCCTGAGCACCGACATCTCGCGCGTGGACAGCTCGTCCACCTGCTCGCCGGGCGTCGGCGCCGCCCTGCCCCGCAGCCTGCGCTCCGCGTCGTCGACGAGATGGGCGAAGGTGCCGGGGCTCGGCGACTCGCGGAGCGCGACCCGTGCGCTGCGGAGGGTCGCGGCGGCGCTGACCGCGTCGCCCAGCGTCGCCTGGACGGGCGCGAGCGCCGCGAGCGCGTAGATCTCCTCCGGCCGGGCGGCGCCGCGCCGGGCGAGGACGACCGCGCGCCGCAGGAGCTCCTGTGCGGGCTCGAGCTCGCCCGCGCCGGCGGCGAGACGTCCGGCGACGGCTGTCGCCAGCGACCCCATCCAATACTCCGCGAGCGACTCGCGCTCCCGCAGGGCGTCGGCGGCGGAGACCCAGCGGCCCGCGGCGGCGACGTCGCCGGAGCCCAGAGCGATCGCCGCAAGCGTTCCCTCGGCACGCAGCACGGCCATGCTGTTGGCGCCGGCCTGCGCGGCGCCGATCGCCTGCTCGAGCAACGGCGCGACCTCCTCCGACGGGGCCCCCCGGAAGTACCGCGCGGCGCCGAGCGTGGCGAGCGCGACGGCCCGCCAGGCCGATCCCGGCACCGCCTCGAGCTCGACCGCCCGCGCTCCCACCGTCTCGGCCGCGGCGAGGTCGCCCGCCCGATAGGCGAGCGTCGCGCGCAGCATCGCGACGCTCGACGCCACCGTCGCGCCGCCCTCCAGCAGCGGGCGCCCGTCCTCCGCCGCCTCGGTCGCGCCCGCCCAGCGCTCGGCGACCGCGGGCTCGCCGGAGTCGAGCGCCAGCCAGGCGCGCGCGAGACACAGCCGCGGATCGCCTTCGACGACGGCCTCCGGCAGTGCGTCCAGCCACCGGGCGACGGTCGCGCTCCGCCCGGTCTGCAGCCACGCGTTCCAGGACGCAGCGATGAGGTCGGCGGCCGCCTCGGCCGAGCCGGCCGCGAGCAGGTGCGTGACGGCCGTCGAGACGTCGCCCGCGTCCGCCGCCCACGCGCCGGCGCGGGCGTGCAGCTCCGCGATGTCCGCCTGGGACCGTGACTCGTGCAGCTCCCGTCGCAGGACCTCGCGGAAGACGTGGTGGTAGCGGAACCACGCGCGCCGCTCGTCGAGCGGGACGAGGAACAGGTTCGCCCGCTCGATGTCGCCCAGGAGCGCCTTCGACCTGTCCTCGTCGCGGACGGCGTCGCACAGCGATGCGTTGAAGCGGTCGAGGACGCACGTGTCGAGTAGGAACGCGCGCGCCTCAGCCGTCTGGGCGGAGAGGACCTCGTCCCCCAGGTAGTCGACGAGATGCCGGTCGTAGCCGAGGTCCTCGGGCAACGCCGGGGTGGGGCGGTCGCGGAGGGAGAGGCCGGCCAGGTAGAGCCCCGCCGCCCACCCCTCCGTCCTGGCCTGGAGCGCGTCGAGGTCCGCCGCGGGCAGGGCCAACGAGAGCGAGTCGTTCAGCAGGGACGCCGCCTCCGCGTCGTTGAAGCGCAGCTGCTCGGTCAGCACCTCGCCCAGCTCGCCCCTCGCGCGCAGGCGCGAGAGATCGACGGGCGGGTCGGCCCGCGTCGCGATCACGAGGTGCGACGACACGGGGAGGTGGGCGAGCACGAACCGCACACCCTCGTGGATCGCGGGCTCCCGGATGACGTGGTAGTCGTCGAGCACGAACACGTGCTCCCGGGGCGAGGCCACGAGCGCGTTGAGCAGCAGCGGCAGGGCCGCGTCGCCGATGGCGATGCCGGGGGCTGCGACGGCGGACTCGAACGCGGCCGGCACGTCGACGCCGGCGCGGCGCAGCGCCGCCGCGACGTAGGTCCAGAAGCGCGCCGGGTCGTTGTCCTCCTCGTCGAGCGACAGCCACGCGAACGAGATCTCGTCCTCGGCGGTGAGCCACTCCGCGAGCAGCGTCGTCTTGCCCCAGCCCGCGGGCGCGGAGACGAGGTTGAGACGGCGGTGCAGGCCGTGCCGGAGCCGCTCCACGAGCTCGCGCCTCGGGACGTGCCCTGGGCGGATCCGCGGCGGCTCGATCTTCGTCAGAAGCAGTGGGCTGACGCCCATCGGGGCGAGCGTATCCAAGGTCACCCGGGTGATGCGAGACAGCGGACGAGGACGACTCACCCCGGTCGCGCGCAAGCTGCACCCCATGAGCACGCTGGTCACCGGAGCGGACGGGCCGATCGGAGGACGGATCGCTGCGCGCCTGCGCGAGCGGCGCGAGCGGGTTGTCGGGCACGACGACCTGCGCCGTCTGGCGGATGCCATCGCCGAGCAGGACGTTCGCGGCATCGTCCACGCGGCCGAGGTGCCACGGGCCGCCCGCGTTCTCGAGGCAGTCCGCCTCGCCGGGTTCACCGGCCGGACCGTCGTCCTCTCCTTCTCCGCCGCCCGCAGCGACGGCGCGCGTCAGCTGCCCGGTCAGGTCTACGTCCACCGGTACGGGCTCGACGTCGTCACGCTCCGCGTCGGCGAGCCCTACGGGCCGGGCTACGCGGGGTCGGGCGTCCTGCAGGACGTCTTCGACGCCGCGATCGGGTCGCGCTCGCTGCGCCTGGCGACCGGCGCCGACCACGTGCTGCGTCCCGTCCACGTCGATGACGTCGCGCGCGCCGCCGTCGCCGCGCTGGACGCGCCGTGCCCCGCTGACCACGTCTACGACATCACGGGCGCCGAGCAGGTGACGCTCGCGCACGTCGTCGCGCTGCTGCGCGACCGGATCCCGGATGCCGACATCTCGCTCGGGCCGGGGCGCCTTCCGGGGTACGACGACGAGCGCCCCGTCGCCGTGCGGACGGCGGACCGCGAGCTCGGCTTCCGGCCGCGCTGGGGCCTCGCGCGCGGCATCGACGATCTCTGCACGTGGTGGGAGTCCCGCGAGCCCGCCGAGGGTGCGGCATGACCGTGGCCGAGCGTCCCCGCATCATCCGCCGCCGGCCCGGCGCGCCGGACGGCGCGATCGCGGCGGCCGACGAGGTCCGTCGCCGTATCGAGCGCGATCTGCACGACGGAGCGCAGCAGCGCTTCGTCGCCGCTGCGCTGCACCTGCGCATCGCGCGGGCACAGGTCGCCGACGGCTCGGAGGCAGCCGCTGCGCTGGACCGGGGGATCGAGGAGCTAGGGGCCGGCCTGGCCGAGCTGCGGTCGCTCGCGCGCGGGATCCATCCGGCCGTGCTCACCGATCACGGGCTGGAGCCGGCGATCGAGGCGCTCGCGGGCCGGACGCCACTGCCGGTAGCCTGCTTCGTCGACCTACCCGGGCGCCTGGCGCAGCCGCTCGAGGCGGCCGCCTACTTCGTGGTCTCCGAGGCGCTCACGAACGTCGTCCGCCACGCGCGCGCGACGCTCGCCGAGGTGGCGCTGCACATCGACGGGCGGCGCCTCGTCATCGAGGTGCGCGACGACGGCGCCGGCGGCGCAGACCTGGGCACGGGCTCGGGCCTGCGCGGGCTGGCCGACCGCGTCGGCGCCCTCGACGGCAGCCTGCGCGTCGAGGACGCGCAGGGCGGCGGCACGGTCGTGCACGCGTGCGTCCCACTGGTCTGATGCTCCGCGCGGTATGAATCCCGCGTGACCTCCAACCTCGTCCAGACCCGCATGGCGACCGCGGCGGAGCCCGCGTTCCACGACGTGCTCGAGGAGGTGTGGGGTCGCCGCTGGGGCGCGCACGACGAGACGGGGGTGCTGCGCAGCGTGCTCGTGCGCCCGCCGAGCCGCGGGCTCGCGCGGATCCGGGCCGACGCGTGGGACGCGGACGCGCAGGCGCTCGTCGACCCCGACGGCCGCTGGTACTGGACCGACCGGCGCCCGCCGGATCTCGACCGGCTGGCCGAGCAGCACCGCGGCCTCGTGCACGCGCTCGTGGACGAGGGCGTCGACGTCGTCGTCGCGCCCCCGATGGACGACGCGTTCACGAAGGCCGTCTACGTCCGCGATCCGATCGTGACCGTGCCGGGCGGCGCGATCGTCGGCCGGATGGCGGTGCTCATGCGCCGCGGGGAGGAGGCCGACCTCTCACGCGTCGTGGCCGGCGCGGGCATGCCGGTGCTCGGGACGATGACCGGTACCGCGACGCTCGAGGGCGGGTCGTTCGTGAAGCTGCGCGACGGCGTCGCCGCGCTGGGCACCTCGATCCGCTGCAACGACGAGGCCGCCGACGCCCTGCGCGACGTGCTCGCGCGGATCGGCTGGGAGCTCGTCGTCGTCCCGCTGCCGGGCTTCACGATCCACCTCGACATGCACCTGGCGATGCTCGACGTCGATCTCGCGCTCGCCGACGTCGGCGGCCTGCCGTACACGTTCCTCACCCGCCTGGGCGCGATGGGGATCGACCTCGTGCACGCCGGGCCGGGGGAGCTCTGGGGCCTGAACCTGCTCGCGCTCGGGCCGCGCCGCGTGCTCATGGCCGAGGGCAGCCCGGTCACCACCGCCCGCCTGCGCGACGCCGGCGTCGAGGTGCGCACCGTCGCCTACGACGAGATCCATCGCAACGGCGGCGGCGTGCACTGCTCGACGATGGAGCTGGTCCGCGATCCGGCTCAGGCGAGCGCGGCGAACTCGGCCTCGATGCCCGGGTAGATCAGCGTGTGGTCGTCGTGGAGGTTCGCCTTCACGGTGCGGCTGAACTCGTCGACGACCGCCTCGGAGTCCCCGCGCTCGAGCGCGTCGAGCGCCGACGTCGCGACCGCCTGCGGCTCGACCTTGTCGACGTCCAGGCCGGACGTGAGGTCCGTGTCGACGAACCCGACGTGCACGCCGACGACCTGGGTGCCCTGGAGCTTCAGCTCGACCCGCGCGGCGTTCGTGAAGCCCCACGCGGCCGACTTCGACGCCGAGTACGTCGCCAGGCGCGGCGAGCCGATCCACGACGCGACGGAGAGCAGGTTCACGAACGCGCCACCGCCGTTCGCGGCGAGCACGGGGGCGAACGCCTGCGTCGTCGAGACGACGCCGAGGTAGTTCGTCTCGAGCTCCGCGCGCGCGTCGTCGAGGTCGGCGGCGAGCGCCGTCGACGCGCGGGCGATGCCGGCGTTGTTGACGACGATCTGCACGTCGTCGAGCTCCCTGGCCGCTGCGGCGACGCCCGCTGCGTCGGTGACGTCGAAGGCGACCGGCACCAGGCGCGGGTCCGTGACCGTCGCGGGGTCGCGCACCGCCGCGTAGACCTTCGCCGCGCCGCGCTCGAGGAGCTCCTCGGCGACGGCCCTGCCGATGCCGCGGTTGGCGCCGGTGACGAGTGCGACGGAACCCTGGATCTGCATGACGCGCTCCTTCGAAACTGGATGACGACCGTCATCCACCGTATCAGGATGATGAGTATCATCCAAACCGTGGGACACTCACAGGACGAGAAGAAGGCCAACCACGAGCGGATCGTCGAGATCGCCGCCTCGCGGATGCGCGAGTCGGGGACGGAGGCGCCCGGGGTCGCCGAGATCATGCGGGAAGCCGGGCTGACGCACGGCGGCTTCTACAAGCACTTCGGCTCGCGCGACCAGCTCGTCGCGGAGGCCGCCGAGCACGCGTTCGCCGCGTCGGCGCGGCGCACCGACGACGCGCTCGACGGCGCCGGCGACCCGCTGGCGGCGTTCGCCGACTTCTACCTCTCGGCGGCGCACCGCGACGGCGCAGCGGACGGCTGCGCCGTCGCCGGCCTGGGGCCGGACGCGGCGCGCGGCGACGAGCGCATCCGCGCGCAGTTCGGTGCGGGCGTCCGGGGCTACCTCGCGCGCCTGGAGGACATGCTCGGCAGCCGGGAGGACGCCGTCGTCGCGCTCAGCTCGATGGTCGGCGCGCTCCTCCTCTCGCGCGCCGTCGACGACGCGGAGCTGTCGGAGGAGTTCCTCGCCCGCGTGCGGGAGGCGGTGGTTACGGCGAGGTGACAGGGGCATCGGCAGGCTCCGCCGCCATGTCCCAGCTCCCGACGAGACTGACGGCGATCATCGCCGCGACTGCAGCCGCCGGCGCCGCCGGAGCGGCGATCGCCAACGCGGCCGGCAACGGGTCGGCCACGACCCCGACTGCTCCCACGAACCAGCAGGCGCCCCCGGGAGGTCCGGGCGGCGGCGGACCCGGTGCCGGCGAGACCGCGCTGACCGGTGACACGAAGGCCAAGGTCGAGGCCGCGGCGCTGGCGAAGGTGCCCGGCACCGTCATCAGGTCCGAGACCGACCGCGGCGGCGTCTACGAGGCGCACGTCCGCAAGACCGACGGAACCGAGGTCGAGGTCAAGGTCGACAAGGACTTCGACGTGACCGCCGTCGAGACGCGTCCGGCCGGTGGGCGCGGACATGGCGGACCCGGCGGTGGCCGCGGGATGCGGATGGACCTGGCGGCCGTCGCCAAGACCCTCGGCGTGAGCGAGGCGGACCTGCAGAAGGCGGTCCAGGCCGCACGGCCGCAGCCGCCGAACGGCAACCCGCCGCAGCGCACCGACTTCGCCGCCGCGATCGCGAAGGAGCTCGGCGTCGCGACGGCCGACGTGCAGGCGGTCCTCGACGCGAACCGCCCGTCGCACCACGACGACACCGCGCTCGTCGCGGCGCTCGTGAAGACGTTCTCCGTGACCGAGGCGAAGGCGCAGGCCGCCCTCGACGCCGTCGAGAAGGCGCACGAGGCCGACCACGAGGCGCGCGAGTCCGCGATGTACGCGGCGATCGCCAAGGCGCTGGGCAAGGACGCCGACGCGGTGCAGAAGGCCTTCGAGGCCAACCGCCCGGCGAAGCCGGCCACGCCGTAGGAACGGTCGTCAGCTCACGCTGCGGATGATCTGCACGAGCTCGTCGCGCTCGTAGCCGCGGCTGCGGGCGAAGCGGACGAGCGCGCGGGCGTGCTCGACGACCTCGCTGCGCGCGGGGGTCCCGGCGACGATCACGCCGCGCCCGCGGCGGAAGTCGACCAGGCCCTCGTCGCGCAGCATCCGCAGCGCGGTCAGCACCGTGTTGCGGTTGACCCCGAGCACGGCTGCGATGTCCTTCGCGGGCGGGAGGCGCTCACCGGGGGCGGCCTCCCCGTCCGCGATCGCGCGGCGGATCTCGGCGGCGGCCTGGTCGGTCAGGCCGACGGTCGCCGCCGAGCTGCGATTGACGGGTCGCATGAAGCTAGTGATACTAGCTTCATGTTCGGCCGCACGGCATCGCCGATCGTCCCGTCGGCCCGGCTGCGGGCCTTGTTCGACGAGGCGTGGCGCCGCGCCCGGCGCCGCCGGCTGCTGGTCGCGGCCGCGCTGGTCGCGGCGGTGGCGGTGGCGGTCGCCGTGGAGCTGAGCGCCGGCGTTCGCCCGGCTCCCGTCGTGCCCCCGCCGGCGGCGCTCGCGTTGCCCAAGGACCCGGGCATGGGAGTGGCGTGCCCGGAGGCGAACAGCATCGCGTGCGACCGGATCGGCATCGCCGTCTGGCTGGACTCCGAGCCGCAGCGACTCGTCGCGAGCGTCGGTGGGCGGTCGGTCGCGCTGCGCGACGCGCACATCAGGTGCGGCGCCGAGTCGTCCTGCCCCCGCCTCTACCAGGCGATGCTGCAGCCGGCGGGGCTGCTCGACGGGGCGTTGAAGGTGACGCCCGACGAGGGCCGCTATCGCTGGCTCGGGCGGCACCCGGTCGCGGGGACGCTGACGGTCACCGCCACCTATCGCGACGGCAGCCGAGCCGTGGCGACCCGCCGCGTGCCGCTGGCCCCCGGCTGGGGGTGACGTCTCCTCCTCGATTAGGGTTACCTAATCGCATGCAGGTAGGCGTCCGTCCTCCGCGCTGCGCCGCGTCTGCGCGACGAGCGGCGTCCGATCGTCGTGTCGGCGGTGTGCGGCGTCGCGCACCAGACGTGCGAGATCCTCGTGCCGGTCGTCATCGGCATCGTCGTCGACCGCGCGATCGAGCCATCCACGGGCTGGAGACGGTGGTCGGCATCGGCGGCCATCCACTCGACCCCGCGCAGGCGCAGCAGCTCGCCCTCGCGCGGCTCGTCCTGCGGGACCCGGGGGTCGCCGTCCTCGACGAGGCGACCGCCGAGGCCGGCAGCGCGAGCGCACGGGCCCTCGAGGACGCGGCCGCCAGGGCGCTCGCCGACCGCACGGCGCTCGTCGTCGCGCACCGCCTCACGCAGGCCCGAACGGCGGACCGCATCCTCGTGATGGAGCACGGCCGGGTGGTCGAGTCGGGCACCCACGAGGAGCTGCTGGCCGCGGGCGGGCGCTATGCGGTGCTGTGGTCCGCGTGGGAGCGCCCGCGGCGCGACGTGCGCTAATGCGCGACCGCGCGCGCTCAGCTGACGACGTCGTGCTGCATCGCCCAGAGGGCCGCGGCGGCCCGGGTCGAGACGCTGATCTTGGTGTAGATGTTCTGGATGTGGCGGTCGGCGGTCTTGGGCGAGATGACGAGCCGATCCCCGATCTCCCGCGTGGTGAGCCCTCGCGCGGCGAGCTGCAGGACGTCGACCTCCCGCCGGGACAGCCCGCCCGGGTTGTGCGGCCGCTTGCGCGTGCGCCCCGCCGGCTCGCCGTGGCCGGCGGCCACGAGCACGGCGCGGGTCGCGCGCGGCTCGAGGATCCCGCCCGCCTCGAGACGGCGCAGCTCGGCCGCGGCGTCGTCGTCGGAGAACGCGGGGCGGTCGGCGCGCTCTGTGGTCATCCCCACGTAGACCTCGGTCGCGGCCAGCACGCACGCCGCCGCGTCGCTCGTGTCGGTCCGACCGCGCGTGTGGTAGCCCGACCCATCGCACTTCTCGTGATGGCTCGAGGCCACGGGGTTCAGAACCGCCAGCGCCGGTGAGCGACGGAGCATCTGCTCGGTGAGCATCGTGTGGAGCTCGACCCGGTCGAACTCCGTCCGCGTGAGCGGGCCCGGCTTGTCCCAGATCGCGTTGGAGACCGCGGTGGCGCCGAAGTCGTGCACGAGCGCCGCCCGGCGCAGCGTGGCGACCGCCTCCTCGGACTGCCCGAGGACGCGCGCCCCGCCGGTCGCCAGCTCCGCGCAGCGGCGACTGTGGCCGCCCATGTAGGGCGACTTCATGTCGATGAAGTCGGCGGCGAGGGTCAGCGCCCGGTCGAGCGCCTCCTCGTCGAGCATCCGATGGGGTTGGGGCTCGAGCGCCAGGACGGCGTCCCACGGCTCGAGCTCGCGGAGCCTGTCGAACCACGCGCGACCGTGCTCGATGAACAGGTCCGCGAGCGCCGGATCGTACGTCCGGTCGCGGCGATCCTGAGCGGCCTCCAGGGCGCGCTCGGGCGAGAACAGGCGGCCGATCGCCTCCATGTCGTGGCTGAGGTGCACGACGCGCATGGCGAGCGGGATGGCCTCGCCGGCCGTATGAGCTGGGAAGCCGGTGCCGTTCCAGCGCTCGAACGTGCACGCCAGCGCGTCCCGTACCCCCGAGCCGAACTCGAGCCGCTGGACGAGCATGTCGGCCACCTCGCAGCCCGAGGTGAAGTTGTGGACCGCCCACTCGTGCGCGGTCTCCTGCAGCGTCCGGATGATGGCGTCGCGCTCCGCGTCGGAGCGCCCGGCGGTCGCGAACTCCACGACGTCGCCGATGACCTCCTCCGGGTTGGCGGCGTCGTGGACGAGCGTCCGGGCGCGGATCGCGATCTCGTCGCCGAACACGGTCGCGACCTCGTGGGCGTGGCCGGTGCACCCGACGTAGCGCAGCAGCGCGACCCAGTAGGCGTCGTCGCAGACCTCCTGCTCGAACGCCCCGGCCTCGCAGATCCAGGAGGCGAGCAGGCACGAGCGCAGCTGCGACTCCAGCGGCTGGCCGAACGCGTTGTCCTGCGCAAGGGCGAGCGTCGCGACGAACTCGGCAAGACGGAGTTGCGGAGCCAAGATGGGGTGATCTCCCGATGAATGGGGCCCGGAGCGGCGCGAGCATCGTGCCAGAAACCAGGGCGCCGCTGCAGCCGTTCTTCGAACGGCAGGCCGAGCGCCACGCGGAGGAGGGCACATGACCGGCGACCCCATCAAGGTCGGCCTCATCGCAGATCAGTCCGGACCGCTGTCGTTCGTCGGCGTCGCGAACGCCAACGTCGCGAGGATGGTCATCGGCGACATCAACGCCCGGGGCGGGCTCCTGGGCCGGCAGGTGGAGCTGCGCCTGGAGGACGGCGCGACCGACGACGACGTCGCTGCCGCCTGCGCGACGAAGCTCGTCCAGGAGGACCGCGTCGACGTCGTCCTCGGCGGCATCTACAGCTCCACGCGGCAGGCCATCAAGGGACCGGCGGTCGTGGAGGGCAGGACGCTCTACATCTATCCCGAGCAGTACGAGGGGCAGGAGTCCGATCCGCTCATCTTCTGCACCGGCCCGGTGCCGGCGCAGCAGGTCGACCCGTTCATCCCGTGGATGATGCGCGAGACCGGTGCGCGGCGGTTCTATCTGCCGTCCGCCGACTACGTGTGGCCGCGCGTCATGAACGCGCGTCTCCACGAGGTGGTCACCGCCAACGGCGGGGAGATCGTCGGCGAGGAGTACTTCCCGCTCGACCACATGGACTACCGCGGCACCGTCGAGCGGATCGTCGCCAGCGGCGCGGACGCGGTGTTCAACACCATCGTGCCGCCCGGGGTGACGCCGTTCTTCGGAGAGCTGTACGACGCCGGGTTCTCGCGAGGCGGCGGGCACCTCATCTGCACGTACTTCGACGAGAACTTCCTGAACCTGGTTCCCGCGGAGCACGTCGAGGGGCTCTACGGGTGCCTCGACTACTACCAGGGCGTCGAGGATCCCTTCAGCCGCAAGCTCCTGGAGCAGTACGACGCGCTGTACCCGGGCGACGCGGCGTTCACGGGCGGCGGCGCCTGCTCCGGCCTGTACCGCGCCCTGCGGCTCTGGGCCGGCGCGGTGGCCGAGGCCGGAACGCTGCGGCAGGACGACGTGATCGCCGCCCTCGACCACGCGGAGCTCGCCGAAGGCCCGGGCGGGCCGGCGGCCATGGCGCCGGGTCAGCACCACCTCCGGCTGAACATGTACATCGCCCAGGCGCGCGCCGGCCGGTTCGAGGTCGTCCACGACCTCGGTGCGATCGACCCGCAGGAGCGTCTCGTCGGCACCCCGGCCGTGGCCCGCTGAGGGCCAGGCCGACACACGATCAAGGAGAGACGGACATGCTGCTCGCAACGACGCAGGTCGAGGACTTCGACCGCTTCCTGGAGATCTTCACGACCAAGGGCGCGGACAAGCGCCGGGAGCACGGCTCCAAGGGAGTGCTGATCTTCCGTGACCCCTCCGAGGACGACCGGGTCTGGGCGCTCTTCGACTGGGACGAGCAGGGTTGGCAGAGCTTCGTGACCGACCCGGAGGTGCCGGGGATCATGCGCGAGGCCGGCCACAAGGGCAAGCCGGTCAGCGCGGCGTTCGCCGGCCGCTGCGACGCCTGACGTGCGGCGCCGCGCGCGGGGTTCGCGGAATCAGCCCCCGAACCAGCGCGCGCGGCGCGTCGCGCCGAACTCCGCCTTCTCGGCGGCGTACGCGAGCGAGGGCTCGTTGCGCTCGGCCACCGGGGACGGGCCGCCCAGGAAGTTGACCTCCACCTTGCTGACGAGCCCGGCGCCGAACTCGGCGTAGCAGATGCCCCACCCCTCGTACGGCGCGGGTGGCGCCTCGCCGGAGATCTCCGCAGCGATGTCGTCGGCGACGACCAGCGCGGCCGACTCGGCGAAGATGCCCGCCTTCGGGACGGTCCGCGGGCCGGAGCTGACGTCGCCGAGGGCGTAGACGTTGGGGAACCGCGTCCGGAGGTTCGTCTGGTCGACGGGCACCCAGCCGTCGACCGCGAGTCCCGCGGCCGCCAGCG
This sequence comes from uncultured Solirubrobacterales bacterium, assembly GCA_963757125.1. Classification (GTDB taxonomy): domain Bacteria; phylum Actinomycetota; class Thermoleophilia; order Solirubrobacterales; family Solirubrobacteraceae; genus CAVVSD01. The sequence continues at coordinate 1,425,247 of CAVWQP010000004.1, forward strand.
GGTCGGGTGCCCGGTGGACGGGGATCCCGACGAACAGGTCGTACGGCATCGTCTCGCCGCTCTTGAGATGCGCCACACGGGCTGCCGGGTCGATGCTGGTGACCAGCTGCTGGGGATGCTCGTCGACGCCCCGCGCAGCCAGGGCGTCGCGGAACATCTGCGAGACCTCACCCGTCACCGGGACCGGACGCTGCATCGGGAACGTGGTCGCCATCTGGACGTCGTCACGGATCCCCCGGAGCGTGAAGTGCTCGTGCATGAGGAACGACCCCTCGAACGGCGCCGGCGGACACTTGAACGGCGCCCCGAGCACCGAGACGAGCACGCGGCCGCCGTCGAACCCGGCCAGCGCGTCGCGCAGACGCTCGGCCCCGGCCATCGTGTAGTACTCGTGGCCGCCCGCCTCGAAGCCGGGCGTCGCCGCCATGTCGTAGTCCGCGCCCATGGCCACGACCAGGAAGTCGGCGTCGTGGACGCCGGCGTCGGTGGACACCCGCCGCGCGACCGGATCGATCTCGAGGACCCGCTCCTGGCGGAACTCGACGCCGTCGGTGGAGATGTCGCGGTACGGGATCCGGACGGCGTCGGCCGACTCGCGGCCGAGCATCACCTCGAGCTTGGAGAAGCCGAAGTGGAACGAGTCGTTGCGGTCGAGCAACGTGATGCGGACCGCGTCCGGAACCGTCTCGGAGAGTCGCGTGGCCAGTTCGAGCCCGGCGAAGCCGGCGCCGAGGATCAGGACGTGTCGCTTCATCGTGGCGCGAGCCTACGGATCCCGCGGGTGTCAGATGGGCTGTGCCAGGGTCGACATGCTCTCGCGGATGAGCGTGATCGGATCGGCGTCCGGTGCGTCGGGGTGCTGCTCCCACTCACCGAGCTGGCGGGAGTTCTCCACGACCAGCCGGCAGCGCGGGAAGCGGCGCTCGGTGAACGTCTCCAGGGCATCGCCCAACGCGAGCTCGGAACAGCAGGAGCTCGGTCAGGACGACGGCATCCTCGATCGCGAGGCCGATGCCGAACGCCAGCTGCGGGCTGGTCGCGTGCGCTGCGTCGCCGACGAGCACCACCCGGCCGCTGTGCCAGGGCGGTGGGAGGAGCAGCGTCTGCAGCGCGCGGAAGTCCACGCGATCGGGCTCGCGCAGCTGCGCTGCGATGGCGGGCACGGGGGACGGGTAGTTCGCCAGGCGCTCCTGCCACAGGTCCACGAGCGCGTCGCGCGGTGGACGCTCCAGGGGCATGGTGGAGTCGAGCATCCAGATGTACCCCGTCGTCGCCGAGAGCGGGACGAGCCCGAGACGGTGCGGGCCATGGATGAGGATCCGGTACCCGTCGAGCTCGGCCGGGCGGTCGAACGATCCGCGCCAGATCACCTGACCGGTGTAGCTCGGCTCCGGGCCGCCGGGCAGCACGGTGTCGCGGATCCGCGAGTGCAGCCCGTCCGCGCCGAGGACGAGATCGAACCGGTCGCGCGAGCCGTCGGTCAGCTCGACGTCGACGCCGTCGGGATCCTGCGTGAGCCCCACGACGGTCGTGCCCGTCCGCACCGGCGTGCCGAGCTCGCGCAGGGCGTCGGCGAGGATCTCGTGCAGCGTCACGCGCGACATGGCCACCGAAGGCGGGGCCTCGGGCTCGTTGACGTTGAACTGCGGGAACGTCCCGACCGGATCCCCGTGCGAGGTGAACAGATCGATCGCCGCGTGGGGCTCGCCCGCGGCGACGCACCCTTCGTAGAGCCCCAGCGTCTTGAGCGCCCGCAGCGGCGGGCTCTGCAGGAGCAACCCGACGCCCGCCGGGCGCCAGTCGTCCTCGATCTCCACGATCTCGGCTGCGATGCCGGCGCGCGCGAGCGCGATCGCCGCGGTCATGCCGGCGGGGCCGCCACCGACGATGAGGACCCGACCCACGTCGGTCATGAGGCCACCGGCTCCGGGGTGCCGAGATAGCTGTGGAAGCGGCCGTCGGGGTCGTACCTCGCCTTGAGCTCCTTGAGGCGCTCCGTCTCCTCCGGGCCGAGCACGTACTTGGGGAAGCTGACGAGGTCGTGGTCGTTGACCTTGCCTCCGCGGATCGAGTACGGCTCGAGGCTGCGCATCGCATCGCGCACGAAGGCGTCGAGCTGCTCGTCCTCGTGCTGCTCCTCACCGACGCCGTAGACGTGGACGCTCAGCGGGGTGTGCAGGGAGTAGGCGGCGTTGGGGTGCTCACGCGTCTTCCACGGCGCCCAGAGGACATGCGAGTGCGATGTCGGCAGCGATCGGACGATCCGGTCCAGAGGCTCGAGGAACGCGTCGTCCTCCGCGTTGACCCACAGCGCGTCCGACCGATAGCGGAACCCCTTCGGGTAGAGCTGATCGACCTGCGCGTAGCCGTCGTCCCATGTCCACGGGTGCGGGGGCTGGTGCACGAGTGCCCGATCGAGGACCGGGGAGCGCTCGAACGGCTCGAGCAGCGCGTCGGCCTCCTCGTCGGTGTCGGCGAACGCGATCGGGAAGTGGGCCACGATCGTTCCCTGGTGGAACGGGAGGAAGCTCTCGATCGCGGCCCAGAGGTTCGACACGTTCTCGGGGGCCGCGAGCGTCACAGGCAGGATCCACTCGAGGAACTCGCCAAGCACGTCCACCGGGTACACGTAGAGGCTCGTGCGCATCGCCGCGGGCAGCGGGCTGACCTCGAGGTGCAGGCGCGTGACCGCCGCGAAGAACCCGGGCCCGGACCCTCGCGCCGCCCACATGAGGTCAGGGTGCGACTCGTCGTCGGCGTGGATCAGCTCGCCCTCGGCGGTGACCGCGTCGATCGCCGTCAGGCGATAGCAGGCCGGTCCGTCCATGCATCCGGTGAACGACGCGCCGCCGCCGATCGTGTAGCCGCCGATCCCCACGGTGGAGCACGTCCCGGTGGGGAAGTAGAGGCCATGCTCCCCGAGCGCCCGCGAGAACGCCTGACTGCGGGCGCCCGGGCCGACCGCGACCGTCCGCGCGGCCGGGTCGATCTCCCATCGATCCAGCGACGACAGGTCGAGCAGGAGCCCGCCGTCACGCACCCCCGTCGCGGACCAGGCGTGGCCCCCGGAGCGGATGCCGATCGTCCATCCCTCCGCGTTGGCCAGCCGTACCGCCGCGACCACGTCCGCCTCGTCGCGCGCGACGACGATCGCGTCGGGGAAGCGGTCGGGCTTCTTGCCGTTCCAGATCGCCGCCTGTCGGGCCTCCTCGTAGCCGTCGTCGGCCCGCCGCAGGATGGGAAGGTCAGTCATCTCGGTCTCCAAGTACGGCGATTGGCGACGGTTGCGTTGTATGGATACATTCTTCCCCGCCTGCGTGTCAACCGCGGCGGTGGACAGGCAGAATTCAACGTGTAAAGTCAGCGCATGGAAGTCCACACGTTGAATCACCAGGAGGAACCATGCGCAACCGCCTCCCTCATCCGCTCCTGCTGCGACGCCTGCTGGCCGCTGCGGGGATCGGCCTGGTCGTCGGGTTCGCCTTCATCGCCTTCTTCACGTCGGCGCTGCACGATCCCAAGCCGAACGCCGTGCGCATCGCCGTCGTCGGCGCGCCGCCCGTCGTGGCGCAGGTCGCCGGCCAGCTGACCCAGGCGGTGCCTGGAGGGTTCGACGTCCGCCGCTACTCGAACGAGCGCGACGCGCGCAGCGCCGTGCGCACCCAGGACATCGCCGGGGCCTTCGTCCCCGGCAGCGCCGGCCCGCGCCTGCTCCTCGCCGGTGGGGACGGCGTGAACGTGACCAACGTGCTCCGCGCGGCATTCGGCGGTGCGGCTGCGGCCGAGCACCAGCGCCTCGTCGTCGAGGATCTCGCGCCGCTGCCGGAGCACGACGCCCGCGGCGTCTCCGCGTTCTTCGTCGTGGCGGGCACCACGCTCGGCAGCCTCGTCTTCGGGATCACGCTGTTCTTCGCCGGCGGCCACGCGCTCACGACGCCGCTCGGCGTGCGCCTGGCGCTGATCGGCGCGTTCTCGGTGGTCGCAGGTCTCGTCATGGCGTCGGCGACCGAGCTCGTGGCCGACGGGTTGGGCGACCGCTTCTGGTCCGTCGCCGGGATCGCCGCGCTGCTCGCGGCGGTCGTCTCGCTCATCACGACAGCGCTCGTCCGCTGGATCGGGACCCCGGGCATCGCGCTCAGCGCCCTGTTCGTCATGCTCTTCAGCCTGCCCGCGGCTGGCGGCGCGATCGGGCCGGAGTTCGTGCCGGACTTCTACCGCGGCGTCGCGCCTGCCCTCCCGAGCCACGCGGCGCTGACGGCCCTGAAGGGCAGCGTCTACTTCGACGGCGGCGGCACCCTCGGACCGCTCCTCATCCTCGCTGCCTGGGCCCTGGCGGCGCTCCTGGTCCAGGTCGCCGCACATGTCCTTCGCGGTCAGCCGCCGATCCCACCGAAGACCGGCTCTCCGCTCGACCACCAGCGAGAGCTGACGGCCGTCGTGGCTTAGGGCAGCGGTTCGTCGATCACGCGCTGGATGCTCGTGGCGAGGATCTTCGTCACGAGCGGCGACGGCGCGGACGCCAGCGGTTCGTAGCCGAGCACATAGCGCGTCAGCCCCAGGCCGATGAGCTGCGAGGCGATGAGGCCCGCGCGGACGCCTGCGTCCTCGCCGCCGATCGTCTCGACCAGCGGCTCGAGCATGTACTCCACGAGGAACTCGCGCATCATCCGGGCGCCCGCCGGCTCCCCCGTGGCGACGTGCAGCATCGCCAGGATCGGGCTGCGCTCGCGCTCGTCGTCCCAGTGCTTCATGAACATCGCCGCCAGGTTCTCGCCGACGCGTTGCGGCCCGTCGGCCACCACGGCGCGCGCCTCATCGGGCGTGAAAGGCCACCCGATCGACGCGATGAACAGCCCCGCCTTCGAGCCGAAGAAGTGGACGACCAGTGCAGGGTCGACGCCGGCCGTCCGCGCGATCCCCCGGAGCGACGACGCCCCGTAGCCCGTCTCCGCGAACGACTCACGCGCGACCCGGAGGATCTCGCCGCGCGTGTCGGTCGGACCGGGACGGCGACCAGTCCGAGCCGGAAGGGATCGACCCGAGGGCACGGGCCCACACTGACAGACGGAACTCAACGTGTGAAGTCGCCGTCCGGCGCCGGCGGCCGGAGTGTGGTTCTGCGCAACGGGGTCTGTGAGAACGGCGAAGAAGCGGCCGGCTCCCCGACCTAGCGTTCGCCGCCGGGATGTCCGGGGAGGAGGAGCGATGAGTCAGAGGTCTGGATCTCGTGGATCCGTGGGTGCGATCGTCGCCGCGCTGGCGGTCGTCCTGTCGCTGGCCCTCGTGGCCTGCGGCGATGACGACAGCAGCGACTCGGCGTCCGCCGGTGGCGCCTCGAGCACGTCCACGCAACCGTCCGGCTCGACGGTCGGTGACGCGACTGCCGGCAGCGGCGTGACCGACTACCTGAAGTACACGGGCGGCAAGGCCGGGCCCGCGGACAAGAGCAAGTCGCCGATCGTGATCGGCTGGGTCAACCAGCAGGGCGGCCCGAGCGACGTCGGCCCGGGCGCGACCAAGGGCGCCGAGATGGCGGTGAAGTACATCAACGAGGAGCTCGGCGGCATCGACGGGCACCCGGTGGCGCTGCACACCTGCTTCACCTCCACCACGGAGGAGCAGGGGCAGACGTGCGGTCAGAAGCTGGCCAACGACCGGGCCGTGCAGGTGGTCGGGGTCGGCGCGGTCGCGATCGGCGGTCAGTCGCTCGTCGCCACCATCGACGCGCAGAAGCCGATGGTCTACAGCGTTGCCGTCGGGCCGGCGGATCCGACCAACAAGAACGGCTACATCCTCTTCGGCGACGCGATCCACGTGTCGGCGCCGTTCGGCACCTACGCGCGTGACGTGCTGCACGCCAAGTCGGCCGCCGTGGTCTACCCGCAGCAGCCGGGGATCGAGGCCGGCTCCAACGCGATGGTCCAGGGCCTCAAGGACGCCGGCGTCTCGGTCAAGCGCGTGAGCTGGAACCCCAACGCGACCGACCTGGTGGGGCCGCTCACCGCGGCGGGCGCGCAGAGCGCCGACGTCCTCATGCCGAACGCGGACCCGAAGTCGTGCGTGAACCTGGCCAAGACGATCGCGTCGCTGAAGCTCGAGACGCCGGTCGTCTCGCAGCCCCTGTGCCTGAACGCCGAGGTGGCCAAGGGCCTGGGTGACCTCCCGAAGTGGACGTACGGCATCGCCTCGTCGCTGGCCACCGACACGAAGGACCCGGCGGCGGTCGCGTTCATGAAGGTCGCCGACCAGTACGGCGTCAAGGAGGCGGCCGGCGACGTCTGGATCCCGATCGCGTTCACGCAGGTCCTGACCATCGCGCAGTGGATGAACCAGATCGGCGCGGACAAGCTGTCCTCCGAGGCGATCACGGCCAAGGCCAAGGCGTTCAAGGGTCCGATGGCGTTCGGCGCACCGACGCTCCAGTGCGGCAAGTACGCCGACGCGCCGGCGATCTGCAACGACCAGATCAAGTTCTTCAACTACGAGGGCAAGGGCGTCTTCAGCGCCGCCTCGGGGTGGGTGCGCCCGCCCGAGTGATCGGGTGGCGCGAGACGATCAGTGAGGAAGCGATGACGAAGAGCAGCGAACGGATCCTGACCAGCCACGCGGGCAGCCTGCCGCGCCCGGACTCCCTCCTCGAGGCCTGGCGGTCCCGGGTCAGCGGCAACGGCGCGGACGCCTCGGCCTTCGAAGGCGAGCTGCGCGGCGCGGTGGCGGACCTCGTCCGCCGGCAGCGCGACCTGGGTCTGGACATCATCAACGACGGTGAGTACGGGCACGCGATGGGCGGCAAGCTCGACTACGCCGCCTGGTGGACCTACGTGTTCCAGCGCCTGGACGGTCTCGAGCTCAAGCCCGTCCAGGAGGCGATCAGCGCGCGGCGCCCGCGCCCTGATGACCTGAAGCTGGGTGCCGGGCTGCCGCAGCGCCGCGACTACCGGGCGTTCCAGGACGCCTACGAGGACCCCAGCGCCGGCATCACGCTCGGTGAGTTCCCGGACGCGCTGCCGGTCGCGACGAGCGCGATCACGTACGTCGGCCAGGAGGCGGTGCAGCAGGACATCGCCAACTTCAAGGCGGCGCTGGAGGAGGCCGGTCTGGAGGACGGGTTCCTGAACTCGGTGGCGCCTGCGAGCTGCGCGCGCTTCGGCAACGCGTTCTACAAGGACGACGACGAGCTGCTGTGGGCGTGCGCGGAGGCGATGCGCGAGGAGTACAAGGCGATCATCGACGCCGGGCTCATGCTCCAGCTCGACGACCCGGCCATCGCGGAGAACTGGGACGGCATCACGCCGGCGCCGACGCCGGAGGAGTACCGCCGGTACACGAGGCGGCTGGTCGAGGCGCTCAACCACGCCATCCGCGATCTGCCGCCGGAGCGCATCCGCTTCCATCTGTGCTGGGGCAGCTGGCACGGCCCGCACACCACCGACCTACCGATGGCCGAGCTGGCCGAGCTCATGCTCGAGGTCAACGCCGGCTCGTACTCCTTCGAGGCGGCCAACGTGCGCCACGAGCACGAGTGGCGCGTCTGGGAGGAGGTCAAGCTGCCGGAGGGCAAGGTGCTCGTCCCCGGCGTCGTCAGTCACTCCACCAACGTGGTCGAGCATCCCCAGCTCGTCGCTGACCGGATCGTGCGCTTCGCCGAGGTCGTCGGTCGCGAGAACGTCGTCGCCGCCACCGACTGTGGCCTCGGCGGGCGCATCCATCCGCAGATCGCGTGGGCCAAGCTCGACGCCCTCGTGCAGGGGGCCGACCTGGCGACCAAGCGCCTCTGGCACTGACCCCACCTCCTCCTCGCGGGGCTGTCGCGTGCGGCGGTCCCGGGTCTCGCTAGAGTCGACGACGAGGAGGAGGCCATTGCCGTGGGCGTTGTCGTCGACACAGCCGGAGCAGGCGATGCCGAGCGCTTCGAGCGCTGGTCGGACGCGCACCGACGCCTGTTCCCGGCACTCGAGATGCGCCCGCGTTCCGCGGGCTCGTTCACCGGCCGCCTGTCCTGGTTCCAGCTCGGCGCCGCCTACGTCGGCCGGTTCACCGCCGACGCCTCCACGGTCCGACGCACACCTCGGACCATCGGCGCGGACGGCGCGGACGCCTACCACCTCGCCTTGCTCCTGCGGGGTCGCTCGACCGTCTCACAGGACGACCGGTCGTCCGCGGTCAACCCCGGCGACCTGACCAGCTACAGCTCCTGGGAGCCCTACGAGTTCCAGGCGCTCACCCCGTTCGACATGCTCGTCGTCACGCTGCCCCAGGCGCTGCTGCACCCGCACGTCGAACGCACCCGGCGCCGCACCGCCACCGCGTTCCCGGCGGGGGACGGCGCCGGCCAGGTGCTGCGCCCGTTCCTCGTCGAGCTGATCCGCGGCCTGGAAGGCGGGACCATCCGCCCCGACGGCGCCAGTCTCGGGGAGGCGCTGCTCTCGCTGGTGCACGCCCTGCACGACGGACCGGCCTCGGATGAGCGCTCGGAGCGGGGTCGATCCCATGTGCTGTGGCTGCAGGTGACCCAGTTCATCGACGAGCACCTGGGCGACGCCGATCTCAGCCGTGAGGTCATCGCCCGCCGGCACTTCATCTCCGTGAGCTATCTCGACAAGCTCTTCGAGGCGCAGGGCGTCAGCACCTGGCAGTACATCCGCAACAAGCGGCTCGACCGCTGCCGCCGCGACCTCGCCGACCCCCGGCTCGCCTCGGAATCGATCCTCGCCATCGCCTCGGGCTGGGGCTTTGCCAACGCCGCTCACTTCAGCCGCAGCTTCAGCCGCGCCTTCGGCGAGTCACCGCGCGACTTCCGCGCGGCCGTGGGAGACTCGCGGCGTGTTCATGAGGCAGCTCGAGTACCTCATCGCCCTCGATCGTGAGCGGCACTTCGGTCGAGCTGCCGCAGCGTGCCACGTGGGCCAGCCGACCCTGTCGCAGGCCGTCCGCCGCCTCGAGGCCGAGCTGGGTGTTCCCCTCGTGCGGCGCAGTCGGACGTTCGAGGGATTCACGCCGGAGGGCGAGCGCGTGCTCGTCTGGGCGCAGCGTGCGGTCAACGAGATGGAGGGCCTGACGTCAGGAGGTGAGCCGCCTGCGCGGCGGCCTCGAAGGCGCGTTGCGCATCGGCGCGATCCCCACGTCGCTCCCGCTGTCGCCTCGCCTCACCAAGCGTTTCCGCGAACACCACCCGCTCGTTCGGATACGCCTGCAGTCGCTGACATCCCGGCAGATCCTCCACGCGCTCGTGCATGGGGAACTGGACGCGGGAATGACCTACCTCGACAACGAACCGCTCCCGGACGTGGACACGCTGCCGCTCTGGCGCGAGAGGCTCTGGCTCGTCGTCGACGCCGCCTCTCCCTTCTACGACTCCGACGAGGTGACCTGGCGCGACGCCGCGACCCTGCCCCTGGGCCTGCTCACCCCGGACATGCAGCATCGGCGGATCGTCGATGCAGCCTTCGCTCTCGCGGGCGCGCGCCCGAGGCCGGTTCTCGAGACGAACTCCGTCTCGACGCTCGTCACGCACGCGCGGACGGGCCTGCCCAGTGTCACCGCTCAGACCTGGCTGATCGCGAACCCACTCCCGGACGGACTGCGCGCCATCCCGCTCGTGCAGCCCGTCGTCGAGCACACGATCGGGATGATCGCCGCCGCCGACCGTCAGCGCACGCCGATCGTCGCCGAGCTCATGACGATGTTCTCGCCGTTCGAGCTCGACGACGTCTCGCCTGATCCTCAGCGGATGCGGCGCCCCATCTCCTCGACCCCGTAACCGCCGAGCGCCTCGACGGCGTCGCGGAACGCCTGCTGCTCGAGCAGCGTCCACAGCGGAGCCATCACGGACTGCTCGAGCGTCTCCGCCATCAGCACGAGGTCGTAGGGCTCCCGGGTCACGGGGACGAAGCCCAGGCCGAACGCCCGGGCGGCGGCCATGACGCCGAGCCCGGCGTCGACCCGGCCCGCGGCGATCGCCGCAGCGACCGCGAGGTGGGTGTGCTCCTCGCGGGTGTAGCCCGACACGGCGTCGGGTTCGATCCCCAGCCGCCCCAGCTCGTGGTCGAGCAGCACGCGGGTCCCCGCGCCGCGCTGGCGGTTCACGTAGCGCACGTCGGGACGCGCGAGATCGTCGATCCCGGCGATCCCCAGCGGGTTGCCGTCGGCGACGATGAGCCCCTGCTCGCGGTGGACGAGCCGGACGACGGCGACGTCGCGCCCGTCCAGCACGCGGTCGATGTACGGCAGCGTGTACTCGCCGCTGGCGGGGTCGAGCAGGTGCGAGCCGGCGACGTGGCAGAGCCCGTCGCGCAACGCGACGAGGCCTCCGAGCGACCCGACGTTGGACGAGGCCAGCGTCGCGCTCGGATCGGCGGCGCGGATCTCCGACGCGGCGAGGTCGAGCACGAGATCGTGCGACCCGACGGCGAGGATCGTGCGGTCGATCTCGGCGACGCCGCGCAGGAGCGCGACGTCCACCTCCTCGCCCGCGTGGTGGCCCTCCAGTCCCGCGGGTACCACGAGCAATCCGTCGGCCCGTACGAGCGAGGTCAGCACGCCCGCGCCGCGCGGCAGCGGCGTCGCGACGAGGTCGTCGCCGACCCGGCCGAGCCGCACGCGTACCCAGTCGTCCATCCCCATCGGTGAGGCGAGCTTGCGCGCCACCCGTGCCCGGGCCCGCGGCTGCTCGGCCGGCGCCGCGCCCTCCAGGGACGACAGCAGCGGGGCGGCGAAGATGTCGAACGTCAGCGCAGCGGAGACGGGGTAGCCCGGCGCCCCGAGGACGGGCGTGCCGTCGACCACCCCGAGGACGACCGGGTGGCCGGGACGCACCGCCACGCCGTGGACCGCCAGCGTCCCCAGCCGCGCGACGATGCTCGCCGTGTAGTCGTCTCGCCCGGCGCTCGACCCCGCGCCGATCACGACGAGATCTGCGCGCGTCGCGGCGTCTCGCACGGCGGCGGCGATCGTGTCGGGGTCGTCGGGGAGGATCTCGCTCCGCCACGCCTCGCAGCCCGCCGCCTCGGCCTGTGCCGCGAGCATGAGCGAGTTCGTGTCGAGGATCACGCCCGGCGCGGGATCGGTGCCGACCGGCCGGATCTCGTCCCCGGTCGGCAGGACCGCGACGACGGGGCGGCGGCGGACGAGCACGTCGACGGCGCCCGCGGCGGCGGCTGCTGCGACGTCCACCGGCCGCAGCCGATGGCCCTCGGGCAGGAGCAGCTCGGTGGCGCTGACGTCCTCGCCGATCGTGCGGACGTGCTGGTAGGGCGGGACGGCGCCGCGGACCTCGGCCCTGCGCTCGTCGTCGAGGTGCACGTGCTCGCGCATGACCACGGCGTCGAAACCGTCGGGCAGCGGGTCGCCGGTGTCGACGACGACGTAGTCGCCAGGTTCGAGCGCGATCGGCGTGCTCTCGCTCGCCCCAACGGTCGCTGCTGCGAGCACGGCGATGCCGTCCATGGCCGAGGCGTCGAAGGACGGCGAGGAGCGTGTCGCCCACACCGGCTCCGCCGTGACGCGGCCGACGGCCTCGTGCAGCCCGACACGCACGGCCTCGACGCGGGGCGGGCAGCCGGCGGCGGCGCAGGCGTCGCGCCAGGCGGCGAGGGCCTGGGCGGCGGGGACGTCGTGGATGAACGGCGTCGTCGACATCACGTGTAGAGCCTGACGTCGACCTCGATGCCGCCCTGCAGCCCGGTCGCGTCGTCGGGCACGAGGACGTAGCCGTCAGCATCCGTGAGAACGGTGAGCAGCGCCGACGCGCCGAACAGCGGGGTCGCCACGCCGTCGCGCAGCGCGACCTGCACGACGTCCATCCGTCCCGAGGCGGACGGCACGTCACGCGCCAGCCGCGCGCGCACGGTCGGCTCCGGCGCCGGATGGGTGACGCCGCCGACCAGTCGCACGAGCGGCATGCCGACGAGGCGGAACACCACGAGCGCGGAGCGAGGGTTGCCGGGCAGACCGATGACGGGCACGCCGTCGCACTCGGCCAGGAGCGTCGGCTTGCCCGGACGCAACGCGATGCCGTGCGCCCAGATCCCGGGAGCGCCGAGTCCGGCGACGACCGCGGCGGTCTCGTCCCGCGCGCCCACGGACGACCCGGCCGAGATGACGACCACGTCGCTGGACGCAACCGCATCGCGCATCGCGCTGTCCAGCGCCGCATGGTCGTCCGGCACGATGCCGCGCAGGTCCGGCTCGCCGCCGGCGTCGCGGACGAGTGCGGCGAGCGCGGGCGCCGTCGCGTCCCGTACCTGGCCGACCTCGAGCGTCGCGGTCGACGGGTCGACCACCTCGTCGCCGGTGGAGACGATCGCCACCCGGGGGCGCGCGTGGACGCGCACCTCGGTGACGCCGGCCGATGCCAGGAGCCCGAGGTCCTGGGCGCGCAGCGGGCGCCCCGCGCCGAGCAGCTCGCCTCCCGCCCGCGCGTCCTCGTCGGCGCGGACCATCCCGTCGCCCGGCGCGACCGGGCGCGTGACCTCGATCGTCCCCGGCATCGCCTCCTGCGTGTACTCGACCATGACGACCGCGTCCGCGCCCTCGGGGATCATGCCGCCCGTCGGCATCGCGATCGCGCCGCCGAGGACCGCTGAGATGGCAGGGACGCGACCCATCTCGACGGCCCCGATGACGTCCAACGGGCTCGGCAGTCCTTCCGAGGCGCCGTACGTGTCGGATGCACGCACCGCGAAGCCGTCGACCGTCGAGCGCGCGAAGCCGGGCAGGTCGTGCGGCGCCACCACCGGCTCGGCCGGCACGCGCCCGTGGGCGTCCGCGAGCGCCACCGTCTCGACCGGCGTGCGCCGTCCCGGCCGGAAGCCTGCGAGCACCTCGGCAACGGTCCGGACGGCGAAGAACTCCTTGTGGGTCGCCGGACCGGTCACGCGCGCGGCTACGTCTCGGTGTCCTCGCGGTCCTTCGGGTGGGCCCGCGCCTCGGTGCCGCCGCGGTCCATGCCGAGCACGCTGAGCACCGGACCCAGCGCGACCTGCCCGAGACCGCAGATCGACGTCATCCGCAGCGTCTCCTCGAGCTCGATGATCTTCTGCGGGACGTCGTCGGCGCCCTTGCCCGCTGCGACGAGGTCGCTGAGGATGGCGTGGGCCTTCGTCGAGCCGGCCCGGCAGGGGACGCACTTGCCGCACGACTCGTTGCGGAAGAACCGCAGGACGTTCGTGCTTGCGGCGAGCAGGTCGGTGCCCTCGGCCATGACGATCACCGCGCCGGAGCCGAGCATCGAGCCGGCCTCCTGCAGCGGCTTCCAGTCCAACGGCACGTCGAGGTGCTGCGGGCCGAGGAAGTTCGACGATGCGCCGCCGGGCTGGATCGCCCCGACCTCGCGCCCATCCGCGACCCCGCCCGCCAGCTCGATGAGGTCGCGCGTCGTCGAGCCTGCCGGCACGCAGTAGACGTCCGGCCGCTCGACGTGGCCCGAGATCGCGAAGAACTTCAGCCCGGTCGCGCCGTTGATGCCCTGGTCCTTCCACCAGTCGGCGCCGCGCTCGAGGATCACGGGGACGTCGGCGAAGGTCTCGACGGAGTTCATGAGCGTCGGCTTGCCCCAGAGTCCGTAGAGCGCGGGGAACGGCGGCTTGTTGCGCGGCTCGCCTCGGTGGCCCTCCATGCACTCCAGGAGCGCCGACTCCTCGCCGAGGATGTAGCCCCCGGGCGAGGTGAAGATCTCGATCTGCAGCCGTCGCCCGGTGCCGCCGACGTCATCGCCGAGCAGGCCCTGCGCGCGCAGCGCCTCGATCTCCTCGCGCAGCACCTCCTCCTCGGGGCCGTACTCGTGACGGATGAAGACCCAGCCCTCCTCCGAGCCGGTCACGAGCATCCCGAGCATCATGCCCTCGAGCACGAGATGCGGCTGCTCGGCGAGGATCTGACGATCCTTGAAGGTGCCCGGCTCGGACTCGTCCGCGTTGCAGATCGTGTACTTGGGCTCGGGCTCCTGCGAGGCGACGGTCTCCCACTTCACGCCGGTCGGGAACCCGGCGCCGCCCATGCCGCGCAGGCCGGAGTCCTTCAGCGTGGCGATGATCTCGTCGGAGCCCAGCTCGCCGTCCAGGGCGCGGCGGAACACGCGGTAGCGCTCCTCGCCGACGGCGTAGGGGTCGTTCGGCCGGGACTCGCCGCTGCGCTCGAGCGCGGGCGCCTCGCGGTGCTCGCCGGCGCGCGCCGCTGCGACGACCTCGTCGGCCTCGGCGAGCGCGATCGGGCGCTCGTCCACCGCCGCGGCCGGGGCGATGTCGCAGCGCCCGAGGCAGGAGACCTCGACGATCTCGATCTCCACGTCGTCGCCGTAGCGCGCCTTCGTCTCGGCGATGCGCTCGTCGGAGTCGTGCAGCCAGCAGGCGAGGTCGTGGCAGACCGCGAGCTGGACGGCCTTCGGCGGCGTCGTGCGGAAGTGGGGGTAGAACGTGATGAGCCCGCTGATCTCGTACAGCGGCCGTCGCACGTCACGTGCGAGCGTGACGAGCTCCTCGCGCGGCAGCCATCCGCACCGCGCCTGGATCGCGTTGAGCGCCGGGATGAGGCTCGGGCCCGGGAACTTGCCCGCGCGTGCCTCCGTCCCCGGGTACTTGGGCTGGACGCGCATGCCGGGCGTGGCCATCAGGCGCCCTCGCGCGCGGACACCGGCTCGTGCAGCGACGCGCCGCCGGCCCGCTCGACGCGCACCGCGCAGAACTTGAACTCGGGGATCTTGCCCGTGGGGTCGATCTCGTCGATCGTCAGGAGGTTGGCCGCCGCCTCGCGGAAGTGGAACGGCATGAAGCACGTGCCGGGCGTGTCGCGGTGCGACAGCCGCACCCGCGTCTCGATCGTCCCGCGACGCGAGCTGATGCGGACGAAGTCGCCGTCGGCGACGCCCATCTCCTTGGCGTCGCCCGGGTTCATGAACACGTGCGGCTCGGGCTGGATCGCGTCGAGCGCGAACGACCGTCGGGTCATCGACCCGGTATGCCAGTGCTCCAGCAGCCGGCCCGTGTTCAGGATGAACGGGTACTCGTCCGACGGCAGCTCCTTCGCCGGCAACCACTCCGCGGGTACGAGGTGCGCGAGCCCGTCGTCGGTGCCGAAGCGCTCGTCGAAGAGCACGACGGTGCCGTCGCTGTGGAGCGGATCGGAGTTCGGATACAGCTTGCCGGTGAGGCCCAGGTTGTCGTAGCTCAGGCCGCCGTAGTTGGGCATCACCGACACGAGCTCGTCGAAGATCTCGCTCGGGTGCGAGTAGTCCATCGGCAGGCCGACGCGGTTCGAGATGTCCTGGATGATCTGCCAGTCCGGACGAGCCTCTCCGCGCGGCTCGAGCACCTTGCGACCCAGCTGCACGCGACGGTCGGTGTTCGTGTACGTGCCGTCCTTCTCCATGAAGGTCGTCGCCGGCAGGATCACGTCGGCGAACTCGGCCGTCTCGGTCAGGAAGATGTCCTGGACGACGAGGAAGTCCAGCGAGCTCAGCGCCTTGCGGACCTTGTTGATGTTCGGGTCCGAGAGGAACGGGTTCTCGCCCATCATGTACATCCCGCGGACGCTCCCGTGCAGCGCCGCGCCGACGATCTCGGTGACCGTCAGCCCGCGGTTGGGATCGAGCTCGCGGCCCCACTTCTCCTCGAAGCGCTCGCGCACGCCCTCGGCGTCGACCGGCTGGTAGTCGGGATAGAACATCGGGATCAGGCCCGCGTCCGAGGCGCCCTGCACGTTGTTCTGCCCGCGCAGCGGGTGCAGCCCGGCGCCCTGCTTGCCGACGTTGCCGGTGATCGAGCACATCGCGATGAGGCAGCGCGCGTTGTCGGTGCCCGTCGTGTGCTGCGAGATGCCCATGCCCCAGTAGATGACGCCGGCGCCGGCCTCGCCCCAGATGCGGGCGACCAGGCGGATCTGGTCGGCGTCGATGCCCGTGATCTGCTCGACGCGCTCCGGCGTGTACTCGCGCAGGAGCTTCGCCAGCGCGCCGTAGCCCGACGTGCGCGAGGCGATGAACTCGCGGTCCACGAGGCCGAGCTTGATGACCTCGTGCATGACGCCGTTGTAGAACGCGACGTCGGTGCCGGGCTTGATCTGGCAGTAGACGTCCGCGTGGTCGGCGATGCGCTCGCGGCGGGGGTCGACCACGATGAGCTTCGTGCCGCGGCGGCGCGCCTGCTTGAAGAACGACGACGCCACCGGGTGGTTCGCGGTCGTGTTCGTGCCGGCCAGGATCGCGACGTCGGCGTTGATGACGTCGCCGTACGTCGTCGACACCGCGCCGGAGCCGACGCCCTCGAACAGCGCCGCGACGCTCGAGGCGTGGCACAGGCGCGTGCAGTGGTCGATGTTGTTCGTGCCGAAGCCCGCGCGGATGAGCTTCTGGAAGAGGTAGGCCTCCTCGTTGGAGCACTTCGCGGAGCCGAACCCGGCGATCGACCCGGGGCCGCTCTCCGTGTGGATCTGCTTGAGCTTCGAGGCGGCGAGGTCCAGCGCCTCCTCCCACGTGGCCTCGCGGAAGTGCGGCATGACCTCGTCGTAGTCGACGAGCCCGCCGGGCTTCTTCTTCTTGCCGCCGCGGGCGCCGCTCTCGCCGCGCACGTCCGTGCTCAGCGGGCCCTTCGGGTAGCTCGAGTCACGCCGGATCAACGGCACCGCGAGGCGCTGCTCGGAGAAGGAGTAGTCCCAGCCGTAGCGACCCTTGACGCACAGACGGCTGTGCGAGCCCGGCTGCGGGCGGCCGTCGGCGTACGCGATCTCCTCGCGCTCGTCGTCGACGTTGAACGTGAGGGCGCAGCCGACGCCGCAGTACGGGCAGACCGTGTCGACCTGCCGCAGCTCCTCGCGCGGGCGGATCGGGACGTTGTTGATCGGCTTGTTGGTCAGCGCGCCGGTCGGGCAGGCGGCGACGCACTCGCCGCAGGTCACGCAGGACGACTCGCCCATCGGGTCGTCGAGGTCGAAGGCGATGCGCGTCTCGAAGCCCTTGAGGACGCGGCCGATGACGTCGTTGCCCTGGATGTCGTCGCACGCGCGGACGCAGCGGTCGCAGAGGATGCACGCGTCGTGGTTGACGGAGATGACCGGGTTGGAGTGGTCCTCGCCGCGGCCGAGGCCGCGCGGGACCGGCGTCTCCTCCTGCTGCACGCCGTACCGGCGCA
Source organism: uncultured Solirubrobacterales bacterium (assembly GCA_963757125.1). Lineage (GTDB taxonomy): Bacteria > Actinomycetota > Thermoleophilia > Solirubrobacterales > Solirubrobacteraceae > CAVVSD01. Next base: position 1,442,367 of record CAVWQP010000004.1, read on the forward strand.
CGAGGACGAGCAGCTCGTTGTCGGCGGTCGTCGTCTCCTTGGGGTCCTCGGCGATCGGCGGCTGGTCGACGAGCAGGAGCTCGGTCAGCTGCGCACGGTTGCGCTCGAGCTCGGGCGTGTCGGTCTTGACCTCCATCCCGTCCTCGCACGGGCGCACGCACGACGCCGCGTACACGCGGGCACCGACGTCGACGACGCACATCCGGCAGACGCCGACGGGGTCGTACCGCTCGTCGTGACACAGGACGGGGATCTCGATGCCGGCGTCCTTGGCGGCCTGCCAGATCGTCGTGCCTTCCGGGACCGTCAGGTCCTGCCCGTCGATCGTGAGACTGACGGTGCGGATCTCGGTTGGTGCGGGGGTGGAGATGGCCATTGGTGCGCCTCGCACCTCCTGTTCAGTGGACCAGATCGGTCGTATGCATGTTACGGGCCGGCGCCTCGAGCCGCAGGTCCTCGGTCTGGGCCTCGGCCAGCCGGCCCGAGGGGTCGAGCCCACGCGCCTCGTAGTACCGCGCGATCATCGAATCGAGTCGCTCGCGGGTGAGCACGGCCTCGCGACCGGAGGAGACCTCGAGCGTCTCGGTCAGCAGCCGCTCCGGCAGACCGTCGTCCGAGCGCGTCCAGCCCTCACGCGCGTTGAACGCGCGCTTGGCGAGCACGATGCGCCGCGCGGTCGCCTCGAGCTCGGGGCCGTCGACGTCCCAGCCGGTCACGCTGCCGAGCAGGGCCGCCCATTCCGGGAAGGGATCCTCGAAGACGCCGCGCAGGAACTTGCAGAGGATGAGCGAGTCCATGACCGCGGCGCGGTCCTCGGTCTCGATCGCAGCCGCGACGTGCGGCTCGCCGCCCTCGAGGCGGTCGAAGCGCCCGGACAGGTCGGCCTCGTAGGCGCCCGAGCGGTTGTGGTCGGCGCCTCGCGCGTTGACCGCCAGCCCGAGCGCCATCGCCTGCAGGGTCCGCGGCTCGTAGCCGGGCAGCTCCAGGCCCTTCACCTGCGGCGCGAACGCCTCGGAGCCCTGGCCGACGACCCGTGCCGCGGCGCGGGATCCCTCGGCCAGCAGCGCGCCGAGCCCCTCGCGCGCGCCGATCTCGTCGATCGCGCGCAGCAGCGCGTCCGCGTCGCCGAAGCGCAGCCACGGCGCGTCGATCAGACCACGCTCGGCGCACTCCATGGCCCAGGCGATCGTCCCGCCGGCGGAGATGGTGTCGAGACCGAGGTCGTCGCAGCGGCCGCTCGCCTCCAGCACGGCATCCGGGTCCGACACGGCGCACATCGGGCCGAGCGCGAACACGTTCTCGTACTCCACGCGCGTCTTGCGCCCGCCGGCGCCCTTGTAGATGTGCTCGCAGCCGATCGAGCACGATGCGCAGCTGTCGCGCGCGACGCCGCGGGCCTCGGCCAGGTCCTCCGCGGCGAGCGCCGGCGCCTCCGCGAACGTCGCGGCCTGGAAGTTGCGGGTCGGCAGCGTGGCGATGGCGTTGAACGCGAGCAGGTTGGCCAGCGTGCCGAGCTCGCGGTACTTGGCGGTCGCGGGACCGAACGAGCGGGCGCGCAGATCGCGTGCCGCGGCCATCACGGCCGGTGGGTCCGCCGGTGCGACCTTCATCGACGGACGGACCGCGATCGCCTTGATGAGCTTGGAGCCGAGCACCGCGCCGAGGCCGCCGCGACCGGCGTGGCGGCCGTCGTGGGAGACGGTCGCGTACTTCACGAGGCGCTCGCCCGCCGGGCCGATCGAGGCGACGCGCCACGCCTTGCCGAGGCGCTCGCGCATCCGCGTCTCCGCGTCGGCCGCCGAGAGCCCCCAGAGGTCGCCGGCGGGCTCGAGCCGCGCGCCGTCGCCGTCGATCAGCAGGACCGAGGGCTCGTCGCATGCGCCGCGGACGACGATCGCGTCGTTGCCCGTGAGCTTGCCCGCGATCGCGAAGTGGCTCGACGCGAGCGCGTCGTTGAGCATGCCGGTCAGCGGTGACTTGGCCACGACGGCGAACTTCGCGCTCGTCGTCAGCGGCGTGCCGACGAGCGGTGAGAAGCAGAAGGCGATCGGGGCGTCGGGGCCGAGCGGATCGACTCCCGGGCGGCGCGAGCCGATGCATGAGCCAGGCTCCGAGGCCGGCGCCGCCGACGTAGCCCCGCAGGATCTCGTCGGGCAGGGGCAGAGTCTCCGTCGTCGCGTCCGTCACGTCGACGACGAGGGCGCGACCGAAGTAGCCGCCCGGAGCCATGCCTTCAGGGTAGGGCTCAGCCGCCGGCGTCCGCCGACAGGAGCGCGACCGCGTCGCCGGCGACGAGCGGCGTCTCGGCGTCGCGCGTGATCTGATCGCCGTTCAGCGCGGCGATGACGTGCTCGTCGAGTGCCAGGCCGACCCCCGCGGCTGCCTCGCCCAGCGTCGCGGCCGCGACGTTCGCCGGATCGGGCACGTCGGACCCCATCCGGCGCAGCACGCCGAAGCGGCGGACGGTCACGTCCGGTCCTGGGCGTGCGCGCGCCGACTCGTAGTCGCCGGGCTCGTTGAGGTTCAGCACGGAGTCGAGATCCGGGTCGAGTGCCGCGAGGAGCGGATCTTCGAGCAAGGCCGCTGCGTCCAGACGCGTCACCCGGCACGCCTCGAAGAGGAACGCCGGGCGCATCCGGTCCTCGGCGATGAGGCGCTCGACGACGTCGACCAGTTCGACGCGGTAGGCCGCCGCGAGCGGCTGGGGATAGCCACCCACGTGGGGGAGGACGACGTCGACGTCCTCGCGGAGCGCCGCAAGAACGCGACGGATGAACATCGGATGCAGGAACGGGACGTCGGTGGACGTCACGTAGGCGACCTCGGCGTGCGCGCGCGCCGAGCCGAGCCCGGCGGCGAGTCCCTGCAGGGGCCCGCGCCCCTCCTCGGCGTCCTCGACGACCTCCACGTCCGATGGCAGCTCCGGCAGTTCCTGGCCGGGCGCGCGCACGACGATGACGGGCCCGTCGACCGACCGGTCGACGATGCTCACGATCCGGCGCAGCAGCGTCGAACCGTGCCACTCCAGCGCGGCCTTCGGCGTGCCCATCCGGGAGGATCGCCCGCCGGCGAGGACGATGCCCGCGGCCGTGGCCATACCTGGCTTCAGCCGCCGCCCATCGGCATCGTGAGGATCACGACGGAGGCGTCCGGTGGGAGCTCGCCGACCGGCTCGTTGCGACCCTCGCCGCCCTCCATCGCGGCGTAGCCGGCGTCGACCTCGCGACGCATCGCGTCGGCCGCCGCGCGGACGGACTCAGGGTCCTCAGCGGACCACTCGGCGACGACCTCGTCGCCCTCGAGCGTCCTGCGCACGAGCTTGCCCATGCAGCCAACGTACAGCTCAACCGCCGCGCTGCTCCTCGTCGCCGCCGAGGATCGGGTAGTACTCCCCTTACCATCCAGGGGGATGGTGCTAGGCTGGTTTCAATGCTTACCGACGCGAACACCACCATGACCGAGGCCCTGCGTCTCACGCAGGCCGGGCAGCTCACGGAGGCCTCCTCACTGCTGCAACGCGGCCTCGCCGGCGGACGAGGGCCGGCGGCATCGACCTTCGCGGCGCCTGCAGGGGCGAAGCTCTTCGATGGTCTGAAGGGCGTCATGGCCGGCCTGCCGGGCGCCGGCTCGACCGGGCTTCCGGGACACGCACCATCGTCGCGTTCCGGCGCGGCAGCGAGCGCTGCCGCCGCCCCTGGCGGGGAGATCCGCCACCTCAGCCACAGCGTGGCGGCCGGGACGCGTAGCTATGACCTCTACATCCCGACCGGCTACACCGGTGACCCTGTCCCACTCGTCGTCATGCTCCATGGCGGCAAGCAGAACGCCGCGGACTTCGCGGCCGGCACCCGCATGAACGAGCTCGCCGAGCAGCACACCTTCCTGGTCGCCTACCCCGAGCAGTCCTCCGCAGCCAACCACGGCGGCTACTGGAACTGGTTTCAGCCATCCGACCAGCGCGCCGGTGCCGGCGAGCCGTCGATCATCGCCGGCATCACCCGTCAGGTCATGCATGAGCTCGCGGTCGATCCTGCCCGCGTGTACGTCGCCGGGCTCTCCGCCGGCGGCGCGATGGCCGCCGTCATGGCAGCGACCTATCCCGACCTGTATGCCGCGGCCGGCGTGCATTCCGGCATCGCCTACGGTGCCGCGCACGACGTCGGATCGGCCTTCGCCGCCATGCGCACAGGCGGCACGCCGGCCGCGACCAGCACGGTGCCGATGATCGTCTTCCATGGCGACCAGGACACGATCGTGGCCCCGGTCAACGCCGACAAGCTGATCGCCTCCCGGCTCGCGGCCGGCGACGTGACCGCCCGCGATCAGCCGACGACGGTCGACGGCGACGGCCGTTACCGCCGCACGGTCTACAACGACATCGACGGTACGCCGATCGCAGAGTCGTGGACCGTCCACGGCGGCGGTCACGCATGGTTCGGCGGCGACCCCGTCGGTTCCTACACCGACGCCAGAGGCCCGCACGCCTCCGCCGAGATGATCCGCTTCTTCCTCCTGCACGAGTCATCCCGTCGCAACTCGGTGGCGTCCGCCCCCGTGCAGGCGCAGGCTGGCCGTGACCGGCTTCTCGCTGGATAGATTTGGACCCGAGTGCGCGCGGTGAGATCGCATCCCGAGGTGCATCTCAGCCAGCGGTGATTGGTTATACGGCGTTGCTGCCTACCGCCTAGCATCATTGGTATGCCGAGATTCAGTCGACGCTCGCGCGTTCCGAGCGGTCTCGCCGAGCGCATCGACCGGGTTCGGGGTGACGAGCCGTTCGAGCACTGGGTCACGCATCAACTCGAGGCCGCGGTATTGCAACGTGAGCGGGTGCTCGGGCTCGTGAGCGCGCAGCAACGCGATCAGATCGAGGCACAAGACGCGCGCCTGGAAGCGGTGCGCGACCACTCAGATCAAGACTCGGGCTGAGTCACCTCAGCATAGGCGCGGGCGGCAGTTCTGCTTCCTCGCGTCGTGCAACCACGAGCCCGGCCTGCCAGCCCGGCGCACGTCCTGCTGTCGGGGGCTGGATCGAGTCGGTGTCGATTCCGCTGCGGGCGATCAGCCAGGCGGTCACGGAGTTCGAGTTCCACATGTCACCGGTCTCGAGTTCATCGCGGCCCCACACGGGCGTTGGCACCTGCGGGACGAGATCGAGCACCCGCTGTGCCCAGGCTCGTTGATCGCTGAGTCGGCGCGGGCTGTCGACAGCCTCGTCGATGTCGGGGATCTCCCCGTCGCGCCAGCGCCGTATCTCGTAGCGGAAGATCCGAAACCGTGCCGCCCAGCGCGTCCCGACCGGGCCTTCGGCGACGACGCCGCGCTGCTCGCCGCGGGCGTCACGGACCGGTGCCTGCTCGATGACGAACCGTGCCGGCGCGACGCAGACTTCGAGCGCCGAGTGGTACAGGTCGCACACCGGTCGCCGCGCAGCGCGAGCCGCCGCCGCCTCGAACACGCGGCCGTTGAGGCGAACGAAATGGCCACCGGCACCGAGTGGCAACCAGTACAGATCGACCGCTCCCGCGGTCCCGGTGCCGGACGTCATCACACGGCAACGATCCCAGGTCCGGTCGAGTCCGCGACGACGACCTCGGCTGCCTGGGTCCCGCGCGAACGGCCGTGCGAGGGCACGAGGCCTCCCCCCCATGGCGAGACCCGGACTCGAACCGGGGACACCACGATTTTCAGGTGACCCTCGGCGCTTTCGGATGTCTACGTCTGCACGCAAATAGTCCTGCAAACGCGCTGTTCTTGCTCCCGAGTCGACGTTCGCGTTTCGGGTCGTCTCGGGCTGTTGTGTTCGCAGAATGTTCGCATGAACGTGCCGCCGAGCGTCGGGCGCACGCGTGGGTCCAGCTCTGGACAGACGCTCGGCCTAGGACATCCAGGACGACCCGACGATCTTCGTTGGCGTGATGTGGGGTTGTCAGCCGCCGTCTGCGGGCATCTCCGGCCTCTCGAGGGACGCTCCCGGCGGCAAGGTGGCTTCGACGAGGTCGAGGAGTCGATCGGACCACGGTCCCGCGTCGCCGACCTGGATGCGTGCGATGCCATGGACGACGAGGTACGGCTGCAGATCGCCTGGTGTTCCCAGCCCGTCGGCCGGCGGGACGCATGGTGAAGGCGACCTTCGGGTTCCGCTCGATGTTGCGCAGCTTCTGGTACCAGCCGCGGTGGAAGTGCACGAGCTCGTCGCCATCCAGGAATGCCGCGACGAGGGTGCACCGGCGGACTGCCGTCCGGGTTGATGGTGCTCAGGGTGCCGAGCACGACGGGCTCGAACAGCGCTCGCGCCGCGTCGTTGAGGACGGAGTGGTTCGTCATCGGGTTGTCCTTCGAGATGCGGGAACAGCGCGTCGGCGTTGCCGCGGCACAGCGCCGCGAGGTCGCCTCGTCGTAGAACGCGGTGAGGGCTCCGAGTGATGGCGGAATCGACGCCTCCGGCATGAACGGCGCGTCGCTGCCGTACAGCTGCCGGTCCGCGGGCACGAAAGCGCTGTAGCTCTCCAGCGAGACGCGGTTGGCGATGGCGGTGCAGTCGTAGTAGATGTGCCGGAGCTGATCGATGATCTCGGGCGGCGTGATCGGGGGATCGAGCTGGTTGAAGTACGGCGAGATCCCTGCGATCCGTTCGGCGAGGAACGGATGGTCCTGCCGCCGTGGGAGGCGATGAGCTTCAGCGACGGATGGCGACGCAGCGTCCTGGACGCAACGAGATCGACGAGCATCGCGTGGTTTCGAAGGGGTACTCCAGCGCTGGGGCGGCGTAGCCGACCGCGAAGCGCTCGTACCCGACGGGCGCCACGGGTGGGTGGAGATGACTGTCCCGGCGCTGTTCGGCTTCGCGAAGATCGCGTCGAACGCAGGGCTCTCCGAGGTATGCCGCTGATGTTCGTGAGCAGGCCGACGCCATCGAGCTCGAGCTCATCGAGGGCGTAGGCCATCTCGTCGAGCGCTCCTTCGACGTCCGGGAGCGTGAGGACTGCGAAGGCACCGAGTCGGTCTGTTGGTGCGTGCGCGCCGCTCTGCGGCTGCTTCGTTCAGGCGGCGGGCGAGCTCGCGGGCCTGCCGACCGGATGCGAACGAGATCCCCGGCGCCGAGACGACAGGACCGCGGCGGAGATCCTGTGTCGGTCGAGGAGCTCGAGGTGGGCTTCCTCGCTCCACTCCGGGAGCGGAACTCGTCCACGTCGGAGACCCCGCGGCCCGCATGGCCTCGAGGTACTCCGGCGTGACGGGGTGAGCATGGACGTCGATGAACCCGCGCATCAGACGGCCAGGACGCGTCGCAGAGCGCCGTCGAGGACGCCGCGCGGGTCTCGGCTGCAACCTGCGCGCGCCAGGCCACGGCGCGGTCGGGCCAGGACGGAGGATCGCGCTCGGTGCGCCCGAGTGCCTCGCTGGCGAAGCGAGGCGCAGCGCGGGTCGAGCGAGTCCCTTCGAGGTGCCCGATGCGCACGGCTGTCATGTCGAGTCCCAGCGCGCTCGCGACGTCGCGGGCCGGCCGCGCACCACTCTTCCCGTCCTCGCCGGCGATGAGCATGAACCCGCGCGACGGAGCGAGATCGCGGAGCGCGACCGTGTTCCGTGCGCTCGACCCATGCGTGCGGGAGCGGCGAGCCTGGACGCGTGCTGGGCTCGTACATGCGGATCTCGTCGACCGGCGGCACCAGTGGGGTCTCGTCCGGCACGATCGCCTAGGACTCGTACGCATGGCCGAACTCGACGTTCTGCTCGTTGAACTCGATCGACTGGCTCGTGATGACGGGGTGGGCGACCTCCCGGAGCGGCCTCGCCGTCGGCGCTCGTCGCTCCAGAGTAGTCTGATCGTTCGACGTTGATCGCCGGGTCGTCTTCGGGTCGATCTCGATCGCTCGGATGAGCGCGACGTGGTTCATGGTGTTCTCGACGGCGCGACTGTGTGTTCGTGGCATCGACGGGAATCGCTGGGGCTTGTAGGTGGTCAGCAGGTTATTGCCGCTCGCAGTCGAGCATATGCGCGAGCTTCAGCACAGGTTGTACGCATCCTGCACGCGCTGTTGAGACCGAGTCCGCCTGTCGGCGGGTGCGGTGGGCGGCGTTGCTGAGGACGGGAACACGCGTCCGACTGGATCGAATGATGCGACAGTTCCTCGATCGACGAAGCGCGTGATCAACGACGGGGATCTCGGGATCGAAGTTCGGCAGGTCAGTCGTGTAGCGGCATGCGCGGCACTTCGCGTCGTCGTCGTAGAGCGGCTCTCGGGCACGGGAAAGTTCGATGTGGAAGCACCGACTCCTCCGAGCGCGTGACTGAGTGCTCGGGGCCCATCGGGACGAAGCACGCTGAAGCGGTCTGCCCAGCGCCGGATGGACGATCGAGCGGATCGAGGACGTCGTCGTCGCCATCGACGGCGCAGAGGTCGGAGAGGTGGAACGCTGACGGAGCGATGACGTTCGCGCTGGTCCTTCATCGTCATGCTGTCCTGGCCCCGACGGTGCGGCTCGTCGTCGCAGCTGAGCAGGTAGCGGGCGCGGACGGTGTACTCCTCGCTCGCATCGCGGTCGCGGATCGTCGCCGTGACGCCGTCGTCGTCCTGCTCGAGCGACAGCAGCTCGTGGCCGAAGCGCACGCCGCCGGGGTTGAGCTCCTCGGCACGGGCCCGCAACAGGGGCTCGAGGCGGATCTGCGGCAGGTTGGTCTTGTCGGCACGGGCTGGCGGCCACCAGGCCGGGGTCGGTGTAGCTCGCCCCCCAGCACTCCAGCTTGGCGATGAGCCGACCGCTCCGGGTCCTCGCCGGCGACGTACCAGGCGGTGTGGCTCATGTGCTCGGGCGGACAGCCGCGGCGTAGACGGCGTCCGCCACGCCGACCTCGCGGAAGATCTCCATCGTTCGCTGGTGCAGCACGTGCGCCTTCGGCATCACGGACGTCGACGGCAGCGAGCTCGACGAGCAGCGACTCGACGCCTTGCGTGGACAGCAGCATCGACGCCGAGAGGCCGCGCCTCCTCCGCCGACGATGAGCACCGGCACCTCGATCTCCGTCATCGGTCTCTCCTCCGATTCATCTGTAACGAGCGCTCCAGATAGATTAAGTACGCTTGCTCGGTGACGCAGCCAGCGAGCGGCTGACCAAACGCCAAGAGCTCGGGGAGCGCTCGCGGCAGGAGATCCTCGACGCCGCCTCGCGGCTCATGGCAGCGCCGGCTACGACGGCGCGAGCATCTCGCGGATCGCCAAGGATCGGGCTTGCCGGCGAGTTCCTCGACCCCGACCGGCACTTCACCTCAAAGGCGGGCGTGTTGGAGCGGTCATGGAACGAGGCGCCGAGCGCTTCTTCGCCGGGATCGACGACGTCGCGGTACCCGAGAAGGCGACACCGCGGGAGGCCTGCGCGCCAGCTGCGGGTGGCGGCCGTCAGCATCGGCCGCGATCCGGACTTCCTGCGCCTCTTCATCCTGCTGCTGCTCGCTGACGGCACCGACGACACGATCGTCCGCGTTCGCCGCAGGGCCGCGAGCGGCTGCACCACCAGATCCGCGACGCGTACGCGTCACATGGCGAAGCGACAGCAACGCTCGTCGCCGACCGGCTGGTGGACTTCGCGGTCGGCGTGTTCGACGGGGCCTTCCTGGCCGTTCAGAACGACCCGACTCTCGAGTACGAGCCGCTGCTCGTCCTCATGGCGGACGCATCGCGGCGCTGGGCGACGAGATCACCGCGACCGGCGGCACGTCAGACACTCGATGGTGAGCTGATCGCAGCGCCAGCAGCCGGCGATGTGCATCTCGGACCCGCTGGTCAGCTATCAAGCAGCTCGCCGCCTCCGCAGACAGCCCACGTCAGCCGTCGTGGGCCGTACCTCGCGCGTGAGCTGCGCCGCCCAAGGCCCCGCCACTCGGCCGACCCCGACTGTGGCTTTCGTTGGCGCTTGCTCCTCTGCTTCTCCTATCCCCTGTCGATCTCTCTCACCTTTCTCATCGTTGAGCACTGACTCCCGTCCCGATCATCCTCCGCACCGCCTTCCGCTCTCGTCCCGCCCCGGCTCCTTGAGCCCTTGAACCGATCCCGACCACCCGATCGCCCCTTTAGGGGTGAGTGGGTGGTCGGGATCGGAGAACGGGCGAGAATCCCAGCCGGGGCGGGACGAGAGCGGCCGCCCACCCATGTCAACCGACGAACGGGTCGCGAGAGGGACAGCGACCACCTTCGCGGCGCCCTGACCGAGCGTCGGCGCGGCCGTCCGCCACGGCCATCGAGCGTCGCGCAAGCGTCGGCATCGCCGCCAGCCCCGTCTCCCCCTCGGTGACCCGAGCGCGGTCTCGGCCCGCGGCGAGCTGGCCGCAGTGCGCTCCTCGGCGCTGGCGCGCGATGCGCCGGCGTCCGTGGCGCGAGCTTCCCTTGCCGCGGCGCTGCGGAGCCGGGCTGGGTCGGCGAGGACAGGGCAGCGGCACGCCAGGCCGCCGTCCGAGGGCAGAGCGCCGCGCTACGTGAAGAGCTCGTCGAGGAACGCCGCGTCGCCGACGCCCGCGTCGACGAGGTGGACGTACTCCTTGAGCGTGTACGCCGGCGAGTGGTGCCCGAGCCACTCCTGGACCTGCTTGGCGTTCTTCCCGCCGCCGCCGTGCTCGACCGGCGCGAAGAGCAGCGACGCGCAGGTGTGGCGGAACGAGTGCAGCGTCACCCACGGCACGCCGGCGCGGCGGGCGGCCGGCGCGAGCACCTTGTACATGAGGTTGTGGCGGTCGAGGCGGGTGCCGCGGCGCGGAGCTGAACAGCGAGCTCGCCGTCCGACGTCCGGCGGCTCGACGGCGCGCAGCTTGCGCGCCAGACCGGGCGAGAGCGGGATGTCGCGCTTGCCGTAGCGGCTCTTGGGCTCGCAGACGCGGCCGTCGGCGAACTGCCAGCGCAGCTTCACGTACGGCCGATCGCCGAACACGAGATCACGGCCCCAGCGCACCTCGCTCGCCTCGCCGATCCGCAGCCCGGTGTGGGCGAGGAACTCGAAGAACAGCCGCCAGCGCTCGGGCACCTCGGCCATGAGTCGCTGGAGCTCCTCGATGGTCATCGCGCGCTTGTCGCTCGGGACGGCCGTCCGGTCCCGTCGCCCTCGGGCACGGCGATGCGCACGCCGGCGGCGGGGTTGGAGCGGATCAGGCCTTCCTCGGTCGCGTCGCCGAGCATCGCGCGCAGCACGGCGACGTGCTGACGCACCGTCGACTTCGCTAGCCGCCGCCCGGGGTTGCGCGGATCGTCCTGCTCGACCATCCAGCGCACGAACGCCTTGACGTCGCGCGGCTCGATCTCCGCGAGCCGCAGCCGCACCATCCCGTCGAAGTACGGAATCACCCGCTGCTCGAGCATCCCGCGGTACATGCTGCGCGTCGACTCGCGCAGCCCGTGGGACGTCCGGCCCTGGTAGCCGGCGACCCAGTCGCGCGCGTACTCGCCGAAGCGCGACGCGTGAGGTGTCGCGCAGCTCACCGCGCTCGGCGTCGGCCTCCGCCTGGTGCTTGCGCCGGCGCGCCTCGTCGAACGACGCGGCGCGTCCCCAGCGCTGGCGGCCGCGCACGCGATACGTGTAGACGTAGCCGTCGCCGCGGCGGTAGACGCCCGGCGCGCTCGTCTTCACGTGGCTGGACTTCTTCGCTGGCATGTCGGTCTCCGATGATCGGGACCGAGACGAGCCGAAGCGGCGGTGCTGGGCGAGGGGCGGCGCTCAGGCGGCGCCTCCGCTCTCGATCCAGCGGTCGATCTGCGAGAGCTTGAACAGCAGCCGGGCGCCTTCCTTGCGGTGCGGGATCCCGGTGACGTGCCGCCGGCAGACGAGGTCGTAGACCCGCTGGCGTCGGCACGCGAGGTGAGCGGCGACCGCGTCGACGCCCACCCACGGCTCCGCAGCAGGCTGCAGACGCGCCGCGACCTGCGCCGCGGCTCGCTCGACGATGACGTCGAGCACCGCATCCGGCAGGGCGATCGTGATGCTCTCTGCGCCATCCATGGCACTCCGAGAGCGGGGATCGACGCGGCGAGTCCTGCGAACGGCCTGTTCGCAGATCCGTTCGCACGACACCGCGAACGCGCCAGCGCCTCGAGAGCGCCGACGGCCGAGAATCCCAGGCCGCACAAGGGATTCTCGGCGATGGCGAGACCCGGACTCGAACCGGGGACACCACGATTTTCAGTCGTGTGCTCTACCAACTGAGCTATCTCGCCGCGGCCGAAGATCGTAGCGTGCCGTTCCTCAGGCCTGCCCGATCTCCGCGAGTCGCTCGCGGAGGATCTCGCGGACCCGCTCGTCCGGGAGCGGGTCGGCGTCCGTGAACCGGATCGTGCCGGGGAAGATGCTCATGTGGCGCTTGAACGCGCCGACCCAGATCAGCGTCTTGCCGCCGAGCGCGAAGCCCGGCATCCGGTAGCTGAAGATCTCCTCGGCGCCGGGCGCGGCCTCGAGGACGAGCCCGCGGAGGCGCCCGAACTCCGCCCGCTGCCCCGGCGTGACGTTGCTGAGGTAGTGCTCGATCTCGTCCATGGCGAGGGATGGTGCCGCGTTCGCGACTCGTAATGGTGCGACATGCGCCGCGACGGCAACACTGTCCCTGCGGCATGCTCGTGTTCGTCCTCATCGCAGTGGCCGTCGGCGCGGGGACCGCGCTGAGCCCCTGCGCGCTCCCGGTCCTGCCCGCGCTGCTCTCCGCGACCGCCGCGTCCGGGCGTGCGCGGCCGCTCGGCGTCGTGATCGGACTGTCGGCGACGTTCCTGCTGACCATCGCGTTCACCGCGACCGTGCTGCGCCACATCGGGCTGGGCGGCTCGGAGCTGCGGTGGGCCGGCATCGTCGTCCTGGCCGTCGCCGGCGTGGCGGCGATCGTGCCGGCCGTCGGGCACCGCCTGGACCGCCCGCTCGCCGGACTCAGCCGCCTGGGCCCGAAGCGCATGGGTGACGGCTTCGGCTCCGGCCTGCTCGTCGGCGCCGCGCTCGGCTTCGTCTACGCGCCGTGCGCGGGACCGGTGCTCGCGGCGGTCATCGCCGCCTCCGCGGCGACGGGGCGGACGGTGGCGATCGCGGCCGGCTACACCGTGGGCACCGCGGCGGTGCTCTTCGCGATCGCCCTCGGCGGCCGGCGCGTGCTGGCGCCGCTGCGCCGGGCGGGAGCGCTGCGGGTGCAGCAGGCGCTCGGGGCGGTGCTGCTCGCGACCGCCGTCCTGCTCGCGATCGGCCTCGACACGCGCTTCGAGACCGCGCTCGCCCGCCACACCTCCGACATCACCGTGACCGCCGGCCTCGAGCGGTCGCACGCGGTGCAGGAGCAGCTGCAGGACCTCCACGGGCGCGCGCGCTTCGCGGCGACGCCCGGGTCGTCCGGGCTCCCCGTGCTGGGAACCGCCCCCGCCTTCACGGGCACGCAGCGGTGGTTCAACACGCCGGGCGACAAGCCGCTGACGCTCGCGTCGCTGCGCGGCCGGGTCGTGCTCGTCGACTTCTGGACCTACACGTGCATCAACTGCCTCCGCACGCTGCCCTACCTCGAGGCGTGGGACGCGCGCTACCGCAAGGAGGGGCTGACGATCGTCGGCGTCCACAGCCCGGAGTTCGGCTTCGAGCACGAGGCCGGCAACGTCGAGCGGGCGATCGCCGCGAACGGCATCCGCTACCCCGTCGCCCAGGACAACGACCTGGCGACCTGGAACGCCTGGGGCAACCAGTACTGGCCCGCCGAGTACCTCATCGACGCGCAGGGCAAGGTCCGCCACGCGTCGGTCGGCGAGGGCGAGTACGGCGACACCGAGAACTCGATCCGCGCGCTCCTCGCCGAGCGCGGCGAGAAGGTCGGCTCGTCGGTGGCGAAGCCGCACGGCGTGACCCCCGTGTCGGACATGACGAGTCCCGAGACCTACATCGGCACCGAACGCGCCCAGGGCTTCGTCGGCACGCCGCCGACCGCGGGCACGCGGACGTACGCGGCGCCGGCGCAGATCCCGCTCAGCCGGTTCGCGCTCGGCGGCACGTGGACCATCGGCCCGCAGGTTGCGACGGCCGGCGCGAACGCCACGATCGACGCCACGGTCCGGGCCCGCTACGTCTACCTCGTCCTCTCGCCGCCGCGCGGCCACGCGGGCGCGGTGACCGTGACCCGCGACGACGGCCGCCCGCGCCGCATCGCCGTGACGACCCAGCGGCTGTACCGCCTCGTCGCCCTCGGGAAGGACGGCGAGCACCGGGTGCATCTGGCGGTCGCGCCCGGCACGTCGGCGTACGCGTTCACGTTCGGATGACCGGGTAGCGCACCGACGAGGCACCTGTCCCGATTCACGGAGGCCGCCATGACATCGCCCGATCGAGATCCTTCCGCCGCACACGAGCGCAGCGGACGCGACGTCGAGGAGAGCATCGCCCGGGCGGAGGCGGGGACCGACGAGCAGGGGAAGCACACGCTCGAGAACTCGGGTCCCTCCGGCGACTCGCGGGTCGAGCGCATGGCCGACGTCGAGGAGACGACGGAGGGTCGCGTCGAGCGCACCGACGGCGAGTCGTCCCAGCCGCTGGAGCCCGGCCCGTCTCCCGCCGACGTCGGGTCGGGCGGCGCGCAGCGCGTCGAGGGCGCGCGGATCTCCGACCGGGTGGCAGGCTCCGAGCCGGTGCCCGACGGCCCGCCGTTCGACGAGGAGACCCAGCGCTAGAGGATGTTCTCGTCGCGCTCGACCCGCGGCGCCGGCACGCCGGCGCGCACCGCCTCGAGCTGCGCGGCGACCGCGAGCCCGCCGAACAGCGCGACCGCGCTCAGCATCGCCCAGAGGAGGAGCCCGATGGTGCCCGCGATCGGACCGTAGGTGGCGCCGAAGTTGCGCGTCGCGTCGACGTAGACGGTGAGCGCCGCCATGAACACGAGCCACAGCACGGCGGCGATGACCGCGCCGACCGCGAGCCAGCTCGCCTCGGGCTGACGGCGCCGCGGTGCCCGCTCGAACAGCAGAGCGACCGAAGCGATGGTCAGGGCGGCACCGACAGGCCAGCGCGCGATCGACCACACCGCGTCGAACGTGTCCCCCCACTCGAGCGCCGAGCGGATCGCGGACCCGCCGACGAGCAGCGCGGCGGACGCGACGGCCAGGGTGCCGGCGGTCGCGGCGAGCAGCGCCGCGTTCAGGTACTTGCGCAGGAACGGGCGGTCGCGTTCCGTGCCGTAGATGCGGTTCGCGCCCCGCTCGACCTGCGCCATCGCCGTGGTGCCGGCGATCGCCGCGGCCAGCGCGCCGCCGACGAGCGCCGTCTCGCCGGAGTCCGCCCGCGCGGCGCTCGTCCCCTGTCGCAGTGCGTCCGTGAGGATGTCGCCGACGGCGCCGGGCGCGAGTTGCGCGATCGTGTCGCGGACCACGGCGGTGAAGGCGTCGACGTCGAGCGCGGCAGCCAGGCCGACCACCGCGATGATCCCCGGCAGGATCGCCAGCGTGATCTGGAACGCGAGCGCGCGCGAGTGACTGAAGCCGTCCGCGGCGCGGAAGCGCGTGACGGCATCGAGGGCGAGGCGCAGCCGTCCCGTGCGGGCGAGGGTCTCGAGCGCCTCGTCTCCCTCGAGCTCCTCCTCGCGGGTGACGGGCACGGACGACGCAGTGGTCACCGGGCGCTCATTCCCCGTTCCGCGGCGCGTCATCCACGATGGCGAGCACCGATAGGGTTGGCGCGGAAACAGTGCAACGGACGAGCGGCGGGGTGACGGACGATGGTGACGGCTGAGGAGATCGGCGAGATCGGACTGTTCGCCGGGCTCGATGCGTCGGCGCGCGAGCGTCTCTCGCGCGCGGCCGCCGACATCAGCCTCGTCGCGGGCGAGTACGCCGCTCCGCAGGGCGGCGAGCGCGCGCTGTTCGCGGTCCTTCAGGGCCGCATCGAGCCGGTCCAGCAGATCGACGGGATCGAACGCGTCGTCGGCGTCCGCAACCCCGGCGAGATCTTCGGCGAGGTGCCGATCGTCCTCGGCACGGTGTTCCCGGTCGGCTTCCGCGCGGCCGAGCCCTCCCGCGTCATGCGCCTCGAGGCGCGCGACTACCACGAGATCGCTGCCGTGGTCCCCGAGGTCGCCGCGGCCGTGGGCAAGCTGGCCTCGCACCGGATGAGCGGCGCGCGCGGGCTGCAGAGCCTCGCCGCAGAGCCGCGCCCGCCGCGGGCGATCGTCGTCGGCCATCGCTGGGACAGCGACACCACGGACCTGCGTCGCTTCCTCGACCGCAACCAGGTCACGTTCGAGTGGGTCGCCCCCGACGCACCGGACGCCGAGGAGCGGTGGGGCGCGCCGATGCCGGCGGACGCGGACCTGCCGACGATCCGCGTCATCGACGGCAAGACCGTGGTCCGCCCGCGCCTGCGGCGGGTCGCCGAGCTGCTGAGCCTGGGGACGGAGCCGGCCGCCGCCGAGTACGACACCGTGATCGTCGGCGCCGGTCCCGCGGGACTGGCCGCCGCCGTGTACGGGGCGTCGGAGGGGCTGCGCACGATCGTCGTCGAGCGCGAGGCTCCCGGTGGTCAGGCCGGCACGTCCTCGCGGATCGAGAACTACCTCGGCTTCCCGTCCGGGGTGTCGGGGGACGAGCTCGCCAGCCGCGCGCTGCAGCAGGCTCGGCGCCTCGGCGCGGAGATCCTCGTCACGCGCTCGATCGAGCGGATCGATCCCGCGACGCGCCAGGTCCACCTCGACGAGGGCGACGTGCTGCGCGCGAAGACGATCATCCTCGCGTCCGGGGTCGCGTGGCGCCAGCTCGACATGGACGGCCTGGAGCGGCTGTCCGGGAAGGGCATCTCCTACGGCGCGGCCCGCAGCGAGGCGTCCAACACGCACGGGATCGACATCCACATCATCGGCGCGGGCAACTCGGCGGGCCAGGCTGCGCTGTTCTTCTCCACGCACGCCCGCAGCGTCACGATCGTCTGCCGGGGCGACCGTCTCGAGAAGAGCATGTCGCGCTACCTCGTCGACCAGCTCGCGACCCGGACGAACATCGCGACGCTGCTCGGCGCGAAGGTGACGGCGGTGCACGGCGAGCGCTCGCTGGAGGCGGTGGACGTCCACTCGGCCGACACCGGCGAGACGACGCGGCACGAGTCCGGCGGCCTGTTCGTCTTCATCGGCGCGGACGCGCAGACCGACTGGCTGCCGTCGGAGATCGCGCTCGACGAGCGCGGCTTCATCCTCACAGGCACCGACATGCACGCCCGAGGCGGCTGGGCGCTGCCGCGCGATCCGTACCTGCTGGAGACGAGCGTGCCGGGCGTGTTCGCGTGCGGCGACGTCCGGTTCGGCCCGGTCAAGCGCGTCGCCGCGGCCGTCGGGGAGGGCAGCATGGCGATCGCGTTCGTGCACCAGTACCTCAGGGAGGTCGCTGCGGCCGAGGAGGCAGCGGTCCTCACGCAGCCCGCGTAGGCGTGCCGGTCGTCGCCGCAGCGGTCGCCGCAGCCACGATTCTCGCCGGGCACTCCGTGCACGGCACGGCGATCCAGGCGGTGCGCACCGGGGCCGCCGACGCACCGCGCACGGTGCTCGTCGTCGGCGACGTCCACGGCAACGAGCGCGCCGGCCGCGCGGTCATCCGCCTGCTTCGGCGCACGCCGCCGCCGGCGGGCGTCCAGGTCTGGACGGTGGCGACGGCCAACCCCGACGGCGAGCGCGCCGGCACGCGTCACAACGCGCACGGCGTCGACCTCAACCGCAACTTCCCCGACCGCTGGCGGCCGGGCACGGGCGGCGACGTCTTCTACCCCGGCCCGTCGGTCGCGAGCGAGCCGGAGACGAAGGCGGTGCAGCGGCTCGTCCGGCGCCTGCGCCCCGACGTGACCGTCTACTACCACCAGCACCTGGACCTCGTGAACCTGCCGCGGCGCGATGGCGACCGCGCCGTCGTCCGCGCGTACGCCCGGCGCACGCGGATGCGGGCCGCGTTCCTGCCCGACCTCCGCGGCACCGCGACCGGCTGGCAGAACGCGACGTTCCCGGGCACGACCGCGTTCGTGGTCGAGCTGCCGCCGGGCGCGCTGCCGCCCGCGCAGGCGCGACGCCATGTGCGGGCGGTGCTCCTGGCGGGGACCTAGGAGGCGACGACGTCCGTGCGCTCGCGGGTGACCTCGAGCGGGCGGTCGTAGGAGACGTCGTCGCGATCGCGCGAGCCGGTCGCGCCCGTCGCGATCATCTCCATCGTCGTCTCCGGGTCGAGGCTCCAGTCGGCGACGAGGACGGCTGCCGCGATCCGCCACTCACCGTCGCGCCGCTCCAGGCGCCGGACGTAGCGGCCGCCCACGACGACGAGCTCGAGCGTCTCCTTCGCCTTCGCCGCGAGGAAGCAGTAGCTCTCGGTGTGCGCGGTGTCGCCGTCGATCTCGATCCGCGTGTTCGCGATGTGGTGCTGCGTCGACGCCCACAGCTCGCGGTGGTAGAGGTCGAAGTGGTCGCACATCGCGTGTGCGTTCCCGCAGAAGCCGGGATGGTCGTCGAGCGCGTCGGGCCAGTACGCGCTCTTGGCGATCTCCATGTCGCAGCGGTCGAAGCCGCGCGAGTAGCGATGGAGGACGTCGGTGATCTGCCGCTCGTCCCAGAGGATCTGGACCTTCTCCTCCAGGGTCGGCTCGACTGCGTGCGGCACGGGCTCTCCTCCCGCCGTGGGAACGGAGATCCATGCTCGCACATGCAGTCTGGTACGCGTCTAGGAGTCGAACTCCTTGAGGTAGCGCTCGAAGGTGCGCAGGTGGTTCTCCTCGTCGCGGAGGATCTCGATCACCATGTCCTGCGTCGCCCAATCGACGCCGTCGCAGGCCTCGATGATGCGGTTGTAGTGCTCGATCGCGCCGGCCTCGGCCTCGATCACGCCGCGGATGACGCCGACGACGTCGGTCGGATCACCGGGCTGGAGGGACGCCTGCTCGTGGACCATGTCGAACGTGCCGGGAGGCGTGCCGTACAGGTCCTTGATGCGGCCGGCGAACCTGCGCGCGTGGCCGAGCTCCTCCTCGACGTCCTGGTCGAGGGCCTCGGCGATCTCCTCGGCGCGGATGCCGTCGAGGTTGGCGGCGTTGGCGAGGTAGGAGAGGACGGTCTCCGCCTCCATCCAGTAGGCGCGCGTGAGCAGTTCGATGATCTCGGCGCGCTTGGCTGCCTGCGACTCGGACAGGATCCCGACGCCCGGGCTTGCGGTGCTTGTCTTCTGGGGCATGCGGCGACTATAGCAAAAGATGCAAGATAACCAACCACTGAGGTGAGCCTAAGAGTTGTTACAATGGACCACATGATCGAGACACGGGAGAGCGCCCTCGCCACGGCGCTGCGCGAGCGCGGGCAGCGCGCCACGCCGCAGCGGCTCGCGATCGCGCGTGTCCTCACCGATCTCGACCGGCACGTCACCGCCGAGCACGTGCACGCCGAGGTCAGCGCCCGCATGCCCGGCGTCTCGCTGCCGACGGTGTACGCCACGCTCGATCTGCTCGAGGCGCTCGGCCTGGCCCGTCGCGTCGCGACGGAGGGCGGCGCGGTCGTCTACGACCCGCGCACCGACGAGCACCACCATCTCGTGTGCCGCGGATGCGGCGCGATCGCCGACGTCGACGCTCCGGTCGACACCGCCGGCGTGCTGGCGGCCGCGCTCGCGACCGGGTTCCGGCCCGACGCGTCCCAGGTCGTGCTGCGTGGCCTGTGCGCCGACTGCGCGGCGAAGGTCGTCAGCGCCCGCTGACGGGCTCTTCGACCTGCCGGGCCGCGGTCCAGCTCGCGAAGCGGCCCTCGGACGTATCCAGCCACGCACCCAGATCGCGCTGGAAGCGGCTGAGCGTCCGCGCGCGGAAGCCGGTGGTGGGGAAGTCGGCGAGCTCGGCGACGGGCATGCCGCAGAGCGTGTGCTCCATCTGACCCTCGTCCATCGTTAGGGAAGCCTAACAGACGGTGGACGGCGTGAAGCGTTCCCGGCGCGTCCGAATCGTACGCTACCCGCCCCAGGCGAGCAGGTCCGGCAGCGGATCGATCGGATACCCGCCCGGGACGCGCCAGCCGACCATCCAGATCTCGAAGTGCAGATGGGGGCCGGTGGCCGAGCCGGTCATCCCGACGCCGCACAGCGGCGTGCCGGCGGCAACGGGCATGCCCGCCGCGACGCCGACCGATCCCGCCGTGCAGTGCGCGAAGAAGTAGTCGCGCCCGTCGGTGCCGTCGAGGACGACGTACCAGCCGGCGCCGCCGGCCTGGTAGCGCACGGCGGTCACGGTCCCGCCGACCGGCGCGACGACCGGCGTCCCGGCGGCCGCGGCGATGTCCTGACCCTCGTGCTGGTGGCCGACGCGGCCGGCGCCGAAGGAGCCGTCGGAGCCGGCGGGCCAGGTCGTGTGGGGGCCGGCGACCGGGAACACGTAGCCGACGGGAGGCGCCGCCGCGGCCGCCCCCGGGTTCACGGTGAAGATGAGTCGCCCCGAGGTGTGGGCGCGGCGCACGAGCGTGTGCCCCTGCGCGTCCTGCGCGTGGACGCGCACGAGATAGCGACCCGCGGGCAGCGCCACGCCCTGCGGCCAGGCCGCGGTCATCCGGCGCCCGGTGCGGACGGCGCCGAGGTCGATGCGCGCGACCGGGTCCTGGCGCGGCTGCGAGAGGACGACGAGCCGGGCGCGGACCGTCCGGACGCCGGGCTCCACGATCTTCAGCGAGATCGCCGGCACCTGCCCGGCCGTCACCGCGCGGGGCCACACGGTGAGACTCGTCGCGACCGGCCGCGATGCCGCATCCGCAGCGGCGGGGACCCCGAGGATCCCGGCGAGGCAGAGCACGGCTGCGGCGACACGGAGGCGGCGACTCATGACCAGTGCGTCGGCGCCCGATCGCGGACTTCCTCCCGCAGGCGCCTGATGCACAGCTTCCCCCTCGGGAAGCTGCAGGACTGCAAGGTCGCCGTCAGTGGTCCAGCATGCGGCGCATCAACGCGGCCGATCCGCCCTTGGAGAGCGGCTCGTTGAGGTTGCCGCATTTCGGCGACTGCACGCACGACGGGCAGCCCGACTCGCACGGGCACTCGCTGACGAGCCGGTGCGCGTCGGCGACGAGCGTCTCGAACAGCCCGTGCCCGACGCGGGTGATCCCGACGCCGCCGGGATGGCCGTCGTAGATGAAGATCGTGGGCACCCCCGTCTGCGGGTGCAGGTTCGTCGACAGGCCGCCGATGTCCCAGCGGTCGCACATCGCGATGAGCGGGAGCACGGCGATCTGGCTGTGCTCCGCTGCGTGCAGCGCGCCGAGGAGGTCGATCGCGGACACGTCGGACAGCAGCTCGTCGTCGAGCTCGTACCAGAGCGCCTGCGTCTCGAACGTCGTCGCCGGGAGGTCGAGCATCACGAGGTCGACGACGTTGTGGTCGGGCAGGCTCTTGCGCTGGTAGGCGATGACGGTCTCGGTCACGCTGACGCGGCCGAAGCGCAGCGTCAGACCGCACGTCTCGCGCGCGTCGAGCTCCTGCTCGATCCACGTCAGCGTCTCGGTCTTCGGCTGCGTGTACCAGTGGGCGTCGTGGGGCTCGACGAGCGCGCGCCGCCCGCCGAGGTCGAGCTCGCGCACGACGTAGGAGCGCCCGAGGTGCAGGTAGACCGCGCCCTCGTGGACGGTCGAGAACGCCCGCGCCGCCTCGACGCTGCCGAGCAGCTCGCCTGAGGAGACGTCGATGACCGCGAAGGAGTCGGCGCTGGCCGAGCGCAGCGACACGCGCGCGGCGGGGTAGTCCTCGGGATGGCGCAGGAGGTAGGTCCCGCGCCGGCGGACGAGGTCGCCGCTGGAGACGAGCGCCTGCGCGTGCGCCTCCCAGCGCGGCCCGAGCGTCTCGGCGTCGTCGCCCGACAGCGGGCCCTCGTGCGCCGCGCAGAGCAGGTGCGAGAGGTGGATGCCCTCGTTCTCGTAGTCGAGGATCGCGGACTCGACCGGCCGGTCCAGGAACTCGTCGGGGTGGCGGCAGAAGAACTGGTCGAGCGCGTCCTCGCCCGCGACGTACACCGCCAGCCCGCGCCCGCGCCGCCCGGCCCGGCCCCACATCTGGCGCAGCGAGGCGACGGTGCCCGGGAACGTCGCCACGACCGCGGCGTCCAGCGAGCCGATGTCGATGCCGAGCTCGAGCGCGTCGGTCGTGATGACCGCGTGCAGCTCGCCGTTCACGAGCCGCGCCTCGAGGTCGCGGCGCTGCTGCGGCGTGTAGCCGGCGCGGTACGGGGCGACGCGCTCGGCGAGCTCGGGATCGAGCATGTCGCGCACGATCTTCGTGACGAGCTCGACGCCCTTGCGCGACTTGATGAAGCAGATCGTGCGCGCGCCGCCGCGCACGAGCGTGGCGAGGATCGACGCGGCCTCCGCGAGCGTCGATGCGCGCTTGCCGAGCGCCTCGTCCTCCAGCGGCGGGTTCCACATGGCGATCTGGCGCGCAGCGCCGGGGGAGCCGTCGCGGTCCACGAGCGCGACCTCGTCCAGGCCGGTCAGCCGCTCGGCGAGCTCGACCGGGTTGGCGATCGTCGCGCTGGCCAGCAGGATGCGCGGCTCGGTCCCGTACGCGGAGGCGATGCGCCGCAGGCGCCGCAGGACGTTCGCGACGTGCGAGCCGAACACGCCGCGGTACACGTGCGCCTCGTCGACGACGACGACCGCGAGGTTCGCGAACACGTCGGCCCACGCGTGGTGGTTCGGGAGGATCCCGACGTGGAGCATGTCGGGGTTCGTGAGGATGAGGTTCGAGCGCCGTCGGATCGCGGTGCGCTGGTCGCGCGGCGTGTCGCCGTCGTAGATCGCGGGACGCACGCGCTTGCCGAGGCCGAGCTCGGAGATCGCGCGCGCCTGGTCCTGGGCCAGCGCCTTCGTGGGGTACAGGTAGATCGCGCGCGCCTTGGCGTCGCGGCAGAGCACGTCGAGCGTCGGCAGGTTGAAGCACAGCGACTTGCCCGACGCGGTGCCGGTCGTGACGATCGTCGGGCCGTCCCACGCGCTCTGCAGCGCCTCGGCCTGGTGCGAGTACAGCTGCTCGACGCCGGTGGAGGCGAGCGCGTCGCGCAGTGCCGGGTGCAGCTCGTCGGGCATCGCGACGAGCGACGGCTCGCGCGCGCCCTCGTACGCCTGGCGCACGAGGCGCCCGTCGTCCAGGCCGGCCTGCAGGAGGTCAGCCCACGGCTCGGTCTGCGCGGCGGCGGACATCCCTGGCCATCGTAGGCTGCCGACCGTGCGATGCCTCTACGCGGACCTCGACGGCACGCTGCTCGGGCGCGGCGCCTCCCTCGTGCACGACGGCGACGGCGTCGCGACGATGCTGGGCGTCCGCGCGGTCGAGGCGTGCCTGCGCGCCGACGTGGAGATCGTCCTCATGTCCGGTCGCCGGCGCGCGCAGGTCTCCGAGCCCGCGCGGCTGCTCGGCCAGCGGTCCTACGCGTTCGAGATCGGCTCGGGGCTCGTGCTCGACGGCGAGCTGATGTGGCTCGCCGACGGCATGCTCCCGGACGAGGACGGGACGACGATCCACGATCAGGTCGCCGCGGCCGGAGCCCCCGCGCTGCTGCTCGAGCGCTTCGCCGGCCTGCTCGAGGAGCACGACCCGTGGAACACCGGCCGCGAGGTGACGCACGTGCTCCGCGGGAACATCGACGCCGACATCGCCGACGTCATGCTCGGCGAGCACGGCTTCGAGCACCTCAAGCTCGTCGACAACGGCGTGCTCGGCGTCACGAGCCGCACGCTGGATCCGGACGTCGGCGTGCTCCACGGCTACCACCTGCTGCCGCGCGGCGCCTCCAAGGCCGGGGCGGTCGCCGCGCACATGCGCGCGCGCGGGTACGCGCCCGACGAGGTCGTGGCCGTCGGCGACTCCCGCGAGGACCTCGGCGCGGCCGCGGTCGTCGGCACGTTCTGGCTCGTCGCCAACGCCCTCGAGCACGACCCCACCCTCGGCGAGGCGATCCGCGGCCTGGGCAACGTCCGCGTCGCCGAGGAGAGCAACGGCCCCGGGGTCTACGAGGCGGTCGTCACGGAGCTGGCCGAGCGGCGCTGACGGCGGCCACCGGGATGGTGTCCACGTCCACGTCCTCGTTGCGGTTCTCGTTCAGGTACGGGAACCGCGACACCACCGCGCGGATCTTCTTCTGGCGCGTCCCGGGCTCGCCCCAGAGCACGAAGACCTCCGTGCCGAGTTCCGCGTACGCCGTATCGATCGTCGCGAGCGAGAGCATCTCGCGGTAGTACCAGCTCTGCGCGCGTCCGGACGACTGGCCGACGACGTCGCCGTCGGCGTTCAGCACGTGGTCGGCGTAGAGCGTCAGGTGGTGCTCGGCGTCGCCGGCCTCGAAGCCGAAGTGGTTCGGGTGGTCCATCGGCATGTACGCCTCGCCCGGCTCGAACTGGGACCGGTAGACGTCGACGACGTCGTCCTTGTCCCAGACGAGCGTGACCTGCCGCCGGGAGGGGTTCGCGACCTCCGGCTCCAGCACGGCGCGGCCGGGGAAGTCGTGGTCGAGCTTGACCATGTGCTCCCAGCCCAGCTCGACCGGGGTGCGGTAGCGCGACTCGAGGTCGTCGCCGACGCTGCCGCGGAGCCGCATGCCGATCTGCGCGAGGCCGCCGAACTGCTTCATGAAGCCGAGGAACTCCTCGTCCTGCCACCAGGCGACGGGGAAGTGGTAGTAGGACTGCGGGAATCCGTCCTCGGTGTGATTGAGCATGTACGCACGGACGCCGAGGCGCTTGATCCCGTACTGCTCGCCGGCCTCGAGCACCTTGCGGTACACGGGCAACGCGTCCTCCAGGGCGCCGTGCAGTTCGTAGGCGAGCGTTCCGGCCATGCCGATCCGGATGACGTTGACGTCGCGCCCGTCCACCGTGCTGGGCCGGTGGCGAAGGAAGCGGATGTCGTGGAGGTTGTCGCCGCTCGCGGCCTCCAGGACCTCGAGCGAGCGGGGGCCGGCGATCTGGAAGAGGAAGACCTGCCCTGTGAGGTCCTCGCCCTGCACGTCGTAGCCCTCGCCGTGCTTCATGAGGAGGTAGGGCAGCCATGGCGACAGCCAGTAGGAGATGAACTCCTCGTCTCCGAGGCGCAGCAGCATCCCGTGGACCATGATGTTGCCCTGGTCGTTGCACATGATCGCGTGCTTCGACGAGCCGACCGGGAACTTGGCGAAGCTGTTGACGCAGAAGTCGGTCAGGAACCGCAGCGCGTCCGGCCCCCGCAGGACGTAGGTCGGCGAGGGGTTGAGGTGCCCGTGGATGTAGCAGCTCTCCTTCCACGACATGACCTCGTCGCGCCAGCCGGTGTACTCCCACGCCTCGGCGTCGCCGCCGCCGTTCCATCCCTCGGTGTCGTAGAGCGCGACGCCCGGGTCGTACGGGACGTACGGGGAATGGACGAAGACCTTCTCGGGCTCGCTCAAGGCCGACCCTCTCCTCTCGTGGTGCTGACTGCGGGCGGCGAGCGTATAACGCGACAGACCGTCATACAAGATGCCCGTAAGTCATACTTAGCAGTGGTGGGACGATGAGCGAGTCGCCGGAGGAGATCGCTGCGCGTGTCCGCGCTGCGGGGAGCGTCGCGCTGCTCGCCGGCGAGGCGCTCGCCGCGGAGAGCGGGATTCCCCCGCGCCCCGGCACGCTCGACTGGGACGTCTACGGGCCGCGCATGCGGGCGATCCACGCCGCCCCGCCCGGTCCGGGCCACCTCGCGGCGCGGGCGCTGCAGGACGGCGGATGGCTACGCGGCGTCGTCACCGACGCCGACGACGTGCTCTACGACGAGGCCGGCGTCCGCGACGTCGTCACGCTCGCCGGCTCCGTCGAGCTCTCGGTGTGTCCGCGGTGCACCTACAACGAGCCGCTCGGCTGCCTGCTCGACCTCCTTCCGCGTCCCCGCTGCGCAGCGTGCGGCGGCCCGCTGCGCCCCGATGTCGTGCCCGCCGGTGAGGCGCCTCCCGCCGCCGTCGCGTCTCGCGCGCGTGAGCTCGTGACCGGGGCCGGGCTGCTGCTGCTCGCCGGGCATGGCCGGCTGGCGGAGCTGTGCGAGGGGCGCAGCGCCGACACGATCGTCGTCGGCGGCGATCGGCCGGGCCCCCGGCTCCTGGCCGTCGCCGAGCTCCTCCGATGAGCTCGCCCCGGGGCGACCACGACGGCGTTCCGAAGCGCTCGCTGCGGGTCGGTCGCGTCGCCGCGCCGCTGCGTTCGCAGGCGCTGGAGATCGTGCGCGCGGCCATTCTCGACTTCCACTACGAGCCCGGGCGGCGGCTCCTCGAGCGCGAGCTCATGGAGGACCTCGGCGTGTCCCGGACGACGATCCGCGAGGTGCTGCGCGAGCTCGGCGCCGAGGGGCTCGTGGAGAGCCTCCCGCAAGGCGGCGTCACCGTCGTCACTCCGTCCCTGAAGCAGGCTCGGGAGGTGTACGAGGTGCGCGCGGCGCTCGAGGCGCTCGCGGTCCGCTACTTCGCCGAACGCGCGACCGACGCGCAGGTCGCCGAGCTGCGTGACGCGCTCACCGTGTTCGAGCGGGCCGTCGGTGGCAGCGGCGGGCTCCTCGCGCTGCTGCGTTCGAAGGAGGACGCCTACGACATCGTCCTCGTCGGCGCCGAGAACGGCTCGGTGGAGTCGATCCAGAAGGGACTGCGTGCGCGGGTGCGCGCTCTCGACGCCGCGTCGCTCTCGGTCCCCGGCCGGCCGCTCGCCGAGGTCGCCGAGCTGCGGCTCATCGTCCAGGCCATCGAGCGTCGCGACCCTGACGCGGCCGCGCAGGCGACGACACACCACATCGCCCTGGCGTCCGAGGCGGGTCTCGCGGCTCTCTCGGGCGGCGCCGTGAGGTCGGATATCGTGCCGACGGATGGCGATCCCACGGTCTGACGATGCGCCCGGCGGCGAGCGGTCGCTGCGCGTCGGCCGGGTCGCGGCGCCACTTCGCTCGCAGGCGCTCGTCGTGTTGCGCCAGGCGATCCTGGACTTCCACTACAAGCCGGGCCAGCGCCTCATCGAGCGCGAGCTCATGGCGGACCTCGGCGTCTCGCGGACGACGATCCGCGAGGTGCTGCGCGAGCTCGGCTCCGAGGGTCTCGTCACGAGCATCCCGCAGCGCGGGCTCATCGTCGCCAGCCCCTCGCTGAAGGAGGCGACGGAGGTCTACGAGGTGCGCCGCGCACTCGAGGAGCTCGCGATGCGCGCGTTCATCGAGAAGGCGAGCAACGAGCAGGTCTCCCGACTGCGGGCGGCGCTCACCGCGTTCGAGAACGAGACGGGGGAGGGCGGCGACTTCCGCGCGCTGCTGCGCTCGAAGGACGACGCGTACCAGGTCGTCCTCGAGGGAGGCGACAACGACGCCGTCCGCACGATCACGGAGGGCCTGCGCGCCCGCGTGCGGGCGCTCGACGCGGCGTCGCTGGGCGTGCCCGGTCGGCCGGCCGCCGAGCTGGGCGAGCTGCGCCTGATCGTGCAGGCCGCCGAGCGCCGCGACGCAGACGCCGCGGCCGCCGCGGTGCACGCGCACGTCGCAGCTGCGAGCGCCGCGGGCCTCGCGGCGCTGCAGGCGCTCGACGCCTCAGGCGCCTGACGCCGCGCGCTCGCCGTGCAGGTACGCCTCGCGGAGCTTCGCGGGGTCGGCGTGGAGCTCACGCGCGCTGCCGGAGAACGCGACCTCGCCGCGGTTGAGGACGTAGGCGCTGTCGCCGATCGCCAGCGCCTGGAACGCGTACTGCTCGACGAGCAGGATGCCGATGCCGGCGTCGGCCATCTCGCGGACCACCTTCATGAGCCGCTTCACGATGACGGGCGCGAGGCCCAGCGAGAGCTCGTCGACCATGACGAGCGTCGGGTCGGTCGCGAGCGCGCGGGCGATGACGAGCATCTGCTGCTCGCCGCCGGAGCACAGCGCCGCGCGGACGTCGCGGCGCTTGTCGAGCTCGGGGAACAGCGCGAACGCGCGCTCCAGCCGGTCGCCCTCGGCCACGGTCTCCAGGTTCTCCTGCACCGTGAGGTCGGAGAAGACCGTCCGGCCCTGCTCGACGTGCGCCAGCCCGCCGAGCGCCCGCCGGCGCCGTGAGGCCCGGGTCACGTCTGCGCCGTCCAGCATGATCGCGCCCGCCGCGGCGGGGATCACACCCGAGATCGCCTCGAGCAGGGTCGTCTTCCCGGCGCCGTTCGGGCCCAGGAGAACGGTCACCCCGCCCTGCGCGACCTCCATGTCGACGCCGCGCACGATCGGGAACCCTCCGCGATCGACGCGCAGCCCGCGAAGCTCAAGCATCGGAGAGACTCGCCTCCTCCGCGCCCAGGTAGGCGTCGATGACGGCGGTGTGGGCGAACACCTCCTCCGCGTCCCCCGAGGCGATGACGCGCCCGAAGTCCAGCACCGTGATCGCCGAGCACGCGGTCTTGACGAGCTCCATGTCGTGGTCGATGACCAGCACCGAGCACCCGAATCGCTCCGGGATCTCCAGCATCCGCGCGCCGAGCAGCAGCGACTCCTCCGTCGCCAGCCCGGCACCCGGCTCGTCGAGGAGCAGAATCCGCGGCCGGGCGGCCAGGCCCGCCGCGACCTCGACGATGCGTCGCGTGCCGACCTCGACGTCGGCGAGCGTGCGCCCGGGCGGCGGCCCGTCCAGGAAGGCCATGAGGTCGGCCACCTCCCCGCGCCCCAGACGGCGGTGCGCCGACAGCTCGATGTAGCGCTGCACCGTGAGGGTCGGGATGGCAAGACCCTGCTGGAACGTGCGCCGGATGCCGGCCCGGGCCCGCCGGGTGGCGGAGAGCCGGTCGATCCGGGCGTCGCCGAGGAAGATCTCGCCGTCGTAGCCCGAGATGAACCCGGTGACCGCGTCGACCAGCGTCGACTTGCCCGCGCCGTTGGGGCCGATGAGCGCATGGACCGTGCCCGGTGCGACCTCGAGGTCGACGCCGTCGAGAGCGGTGACGCTGCCGTAGCTCACCGTGAGCCCCGAGAGGCGAAGGGGAGCGCGCGCGTCGCCCGCCGGGCGCGGTGGCGCCGTCCTGGCGCCCGCCGTCGTCGCGGCGGGGAGGGGTCGCTCGTCCTCGCGCTTCGCCGCGCGTCTGCGGTACGTCGTGCGCCAGCCCTCGGCCATGCCCGCGCCTCCGGCCAGCGCACCGATCATGCCGAGGCCGAACAGGATGTTCCCGTAGTCCTCGTTCACGCCGAGCTGGCGCAGGATCTCGGGCACGAAGATCCCGAAGATCCCCGCCAGCACCGCGCCCTCCGGATAGCGCGCGCCGACCATGATCGCCACCGCGAACGCCACGAGCGACTGCGTGGAGCGGAACGAGTCGACCGTGATGATCCCGTTCTGCGCCACGAGGAGCGCCCCGACCATGCCGGCCAGGAAGGCGCTGAGCGCGAACGACGTGATCTTCGCCCGCGCGACGCTGACGCCCAGCGCTGCGACGGCGCGCTCGCTGTGGCGGATGCCGAGCCAGGAGCCGCCGACCGGCCGTCGTCCCAGGATCCACAGCACGACCATCGCCGCGAGCACGAGCCCGCAGGTCATGTAGTAGAAGCTCTCGTCGCTGAGAAACGCAGCCGACCGCGGGAAGAACAGGCCCTCGTTCGTCCCCGGCAGGTCGTTCTGGCTGAAGAAGACCTCCGCGAACGCCGCGAAGCCGAGCGTGATGATCGCGAGGTTGATGCCGCGGACGCGCAGCGCGGGGATCGCCAGCGCGATGCCGACCGGCACTGCGGCCAGGCCGCCCAGCAGCACCATGAGCGGCGTCGCCAGCGTCCAGCCGTGCAGGTTGAGGTAGGCGACCGCCCAGGCCCCGATCGCGCCGAAGCTCAGCTGGCACAGCGACATCATCCCGGCGCGCCCGGTGACGACGCCGATGCTCATCGCGACGAACGTGGCGATCGCCGCGCTCGTGACGAGGAACAACGCGTACGACTCCAGCAGCGACGGCAGGACGGCCAGCGCGACAAGCCCGGCGGCGACGGCGACGATCACCGGCAGCCGCGTGCGGGCCGCGCCGAGGACGTCAGCGAACCGCATCCCACGTCTCCTTGCGCTGGCTGACGAGAAGGATCACGAGGATCAGGACGAACGCGACCGAGTCCGCGTAGGGCGTCAACGACTTGGACTCGGTCAGCAGCCCACCGAGGATCCCGATGACCAGACCGCCGGCGACCGTCGCAGGCAACGACCGGAACAGCCCGCACAGCGCGGCCGCGAGCCCGGAGAGGATGAGCAGCGACATCTGGTAGTACTGGCCGCCCTGCGACGGCGCGATGATGAGCATCGCCGCGGCGGTGATCGTGCCGCCGGCGCCCCAGATCGCGATCGTCAGTCCCCGCACGGGGATTCCGAGCACCTCGGCGGTCACGGGGCGTGAGGCCACCGCCCGGATCTGCGTGCCCCGCCGCGTCCCGTTCAGGTACGCGGTGAGCCCGGCGGCCAGGACGACGGCGAGGACGATGCCCGCGATCGTCGGGCCCGGGACCACGACGCCACCGATCGTCACGGACACGTTCGGGAGGACCGCCGGGAACTGGTGTGGGTCGTTGCCGAAGATCAGCAGGCCCGCCGTGAGCATCGTCACGAGGATCCCGATGGTCACGCCGGTCTTCGTGTCGACCGACGCCTCAGGGAAGAAGCGCAGCATCACGAGGCCGAGCGCCACCGAGAGGACCGCGCCGGTGCCGAGGCCGACGACGGCGGCGGGCAGGTAGGCCCAGCCCGCGTCGTAGAGCTTGAGCATCGTGAACGCCCCGAACGTCCCGAACGACGCCTGCGCGAAGTTGATCACGCCCGCCATCCGGTACGTCAGCACGAGGCACAGGCCTATGAGCGCTCCAGCCGATCCCGTGATCAGGCCAGAGACTGCGGACTCGAACATGCGGCGC
Organism: uncultured Solirubrobacterales bacterium; assembly: GCA_963757125.1. Lineage (GTDB taxonomy): Bacteria > Actinomycetota > Thermoleophilia > Solirubrobacterales > Solirubrobacteraceae > CAVVSD01. The sequence goes on from CAVWQP010000004.1 coordinate 1,473,201, forward strand.
GGACACCCTCCTCCGGTGGCTTGACAGACGCGGCCGACCGTCCGTAGGTTCTCCTACGTAAGCTTGTATGACAAGCGCACGGTCTGCTTGAGCGACGTAAACATACGCGCTCCGGACGGTCGTGAGAACCGGAGGAGGGTTCATGGTGCGAGGTACGAGGCGCGTGATCGCGCTGGCGGCTGTCGGCTGCCTGTTCGCGGCCGCGGGATGCGGCAGCAGCGACGATTCAGGAGGCGGTGGAGGGAGCAGCACCGGCGACGCAGGGTCGTCGGGGGGCAGACCATCAAGGTCGGACAGATCGTCACCGAGGGCGGGGTCGTGTCCTTCCCGGTCACCGCGCGCGGCGCGGTCAAGGCGGTCTTCGACGAGGTGAACGCCGCGGGCGGCGTGAACGGCAACAAGATCGACGTGACGACGATCAACGACGCCGTCAACCCGCAGAACACGACGGCCGCGACGCGCAAGCTCATCGGCGACGGCGTGGTGGCGTTCGTCGGCGGCGACTCGCCCTACGACTGCGCCGTGAACAACCCGCTCTACGCGCAGGCGAAGGTCTACTCGGTCGGGCTCGGCATCGCCGGCGCCTGCTTCGGCACGCCCTTCTACGCGTCCGTCGGCAACTCGCCGGCGACCACCAACGCGGTCCTGGGCAAGTGGGCGTCGGAGAACATCGGCCCCAAGATCTGCATCATCGGGGTCAACTACCCGGGCTTCGCCCCGCAGTTCGTCGGCGCGAACAAGTTGCTCGCCGGCATGGGTCTCAAGCCCACGTACCAGAACACGACGATCAGCCAGACGGCGAACCCGTCGAGCACCGTGCTTGCCGCGGACCGCGCGGGGTGCCAGTCGGCGGTCACCAACCTGACCCCGACGCAGACCGTCCAGGCGCTGCAGACCGTCAAGCGCCAGGGTCTGAAGCTCAAGCTCATGGGCGCGAGCGGCCTCTACTCCGACCTGGTGCTGAAGGGCCTCGGCGCCGGCGGCGAGGGCTTCCTGCTCTCCGCCCAGATGGAGCCCTGGCACGAGACGACGTCACGCAACCAGGCCTACGTCGATCTCATGAAGAAGAACAACGTCGGCCTCGACGAGTTCTCGACGGCGGGCTACATCTCGGCGATGGCCTTCGTCGAAGCGCTCAAGAGCATCCAGGGCGAGGTCACGCGCGAGTCGGTCGGCGCGGCGCTGAAGAAGCTGCAGTACTCGACGACGATGCTCGCCGAGCCGTTCAGCTTCAACGCCCCCGCCGGTCCACAGGGTGGCAACGCCCCGAACGTCTCGACCAAGGTCCTCCAGATCAAGGGCGGGAAGTTCGAGACGATCAGCGACTGGATCGGGATCCCGGACAACCTCCGCAAGGACACCGTCGACTTCAGGTGACGGACGGCTGCGTCGCGCCCGAGCTCCGGGCGCGACGCCCTGCAAACGGACCTGACTACCTGCTGGAGCGTGACCGAGAGATGACCGTGTCCCCCTTTGCCGATCTCAACGGCCTGCCGTACTACGACGAGCCGACTCTGCATCTGAACCTGGGTGGCCGTCTGTGGGCCTGGGAGTTCGAGGGCTGGAAGCCGGAGAGCATGTCGTGGAAGACCGGCTGCTACATCCACGGCGGGCTGTGCGACAACCGCACGATCTTCCGCGGCCCCGACGTGAAGGAGTTCTTCTCCTCGATCGCGGTGAACAGCTTCGAGAACTTCCCGATCGGGAGCATGAAGCACTCGATCTACTGCAACGACGAGGGCCTCATCGCGTCGCAGGCCATCCTCCAGCGCAACGACGAGCACGAGTACCACTTCTTCGCCGGGTTCCCGTGGCCGCACTACCAGCTCGCCAAGTCGGCCGGGAAGTGGGACGTGGAGATCGACCCAACGCCCGCGTACCTCTTCCAGATCGCGGGGCCCACGTCGCTGGAGATGCTCGAGCGGGTGACCGGAGAGAGCCTGCGCGACATCGGCTTCCTGCGCTTCCGCAACGCGAAGATCAACGGCACGACCGTCGAGGTCGCGCGGATCGGCATGTCCGGCAACCTGGCGTACGAGCTGCGCGGCCCGATCGAGGAGGGTCCCGAGATCTACGACGCCGTCTTCAGGGCGGGCCAGGACCTCGGGATCCAGCGTCTCGGGTGGCGGACGTATCTCGTCAACCACGTCGAGGGCGGCTTCCCGCAGATGACGTGGACCTTCTGGAGCTCCGCCTACCTCGATCCCGGCTACACGGCGTTCCTCGAGGCGATCGGGTTCACGCCGCCGTCCAACGTGTCCGGCAGCGTCGACCCCGCCGACGCCCGCGCGCGTCTGCGCAACCCGATCGAGCTCGGGTGGGGGCGCGCGGTGAAGTTCGACCACGACTTCACCGGGCGCGCCGCGCTGGAGGCCGAGGTCGCGGACCCGAAGCGCACAGTCGTGACGCTGCGCTGGAACCCGGAGGACGTCGTCGACATCTACGCCTCGCTGCTGCAGCCCGGCGAGGAGTACAAGACGATCGACCTGCCGACCTCGCCGCCGTGGAGCGAGGGCATGAACGTCCACGCGGACCACGTCCTCAAGGACGGCCGGTCGATCGGCGTCTCCTCCGGGCACGATCTACAGCTACTTCTACCGGCAGGTGATCTCGCTCGGCACGATCGAGATCGGCGAGGCCGAGATCGGCAACGAGGTCGTCGTGCAGTGGGGCGACCACGGCAGGCGCATCAAGGACGTCCGCGCGACCGTCGAGCGCTACCCGTACGTCAGCGAGGACCGCAACAGCGACGTCGACGCCCGGACGATCGGCGTCTAGCCGAGGCCGAGCGTCGGCTCGCCGAGCGCCCCGCGCCCGATCTCGCCGTAGAGGAAGCCGCGCTGCTGCGGGTTGCGGTGCGCGATCGCGAGTGCCATGTCGCGGAACACCCGCGTGATGCGCGCATCGTCGCGGGCCGCCGATGCGCCGACGGTCTGCCAGATGTCGGCCTGCATGACGTCCCAGGCGCCGATCATGACCTCGCGCGCGATACCGCCGAGCAGCATGTCGTCGGCGTAGGTCTCGGCCACGCCGTCCTCGACCGTGCGCCGGCAGAGCTCCGTGTGCTGGGCGGCGCAGTCGTGCAGCGCGGCCTCGAGCATCGCGGTGCGCGTCCGCGCGCGCCCGTACCACGGCTGGTAGGACGCGCCGTCCTGGATCCGCGGGATGAAGGGCGGCGTGGGCGTCGTCTTCTCGCGCATGAGCCGCTCGTACTCGTCCAGCGCGTTGTAGAGGCCGCCGACCATGACGGCGGCGAGCGACATGGTGAAGATGGCCATCCCGCGCCCGGCGTACATCGGGTTGCCGTGCAGCTCGGAGCCCGGGGTGCCGCCCTCGACGTCGACGTCGATCATGTTGGCCTCGATCGCCCAGTCGGCGGGGATGCGGCAGTCGTCGAAGCGCAGGCTGTGCGAGCCGCTGCCCTTCAGGCCGACGAGGTCACCCCAGTCGTCGAGCATCTCCCACTCGCTGCGCGGCGCGACGAACGCGAGCAGCTTCGGCGGCCCGTCGGGCTGCGGCGCGAGGACCTGCCCGAGGTAGTAGGTCGCATACGGCGAGCCCGACGCGAACGCGACCTGGCCGTCGATCCGCCAGCCCCCGTCGACCTCCGTCGCGGTGCCCACCGGGGCCGCGACCGATCCGCAGCGGAAGTCGCCGCCGGCGAAGATCGCGTCCTGCGCCGAGGCCGGCCACCACGAGCCCACCTGCAGCGCATGGTTCATCGACAGTCCGAGGCACCAGCCGGTCGACACGCAGCCGCGCGCGATCTCCTTCACGACGCGCACGAACGTGCCGACGTCGAGCTCGTGGCCGCCGTAGCGGCGCGGCATGTAGAGGCCGTAGAAGCCGGCGTCGAGGAACGCCTGGTGCAGCTCCGGCGAGAAGTAGCGCCGCGCCTCGGTCGCCGCCTGCTCGGCGACCAGCTGCGGCCGCAGCGCGACCGCGCTCGCGATCATCTCCTCGCGCGTAGGAGCGACCGTCGTGTCCGCGGAGCTCATCGGCTGAGCACCCGGACGCCGCTCGCGAACTCCCGGTCGAGGTGCTCGGCGCATGCGCGCGTCAGCGCCGCGGTGTCGCGGGCGGTGGCGGCGGCGAGGATCGCCGCGAGCTCGTCGAGCATCTCCGTGGGACGGCCCGGCGTCGCCAGTGACGCCGAGCGGACGACGCGCATCCTGTGCTCGACTCGTCGCAGCGACTCGGGTACCACGGACCGCCCGGCGCCCTCGAACAGCGCGCGGAAGAACGCGTCCTTCGCGAGCCGGACGAGGTCGGTCCCCGCGTCCGTGTCGACGTAGCGCTGGACGCGCCCGAAGGCCTCCCACAGGCGGTCGAGTGCCTGCTCGTCGGCGCGGTCGGCCCAGCTCTGCGCGCCGAGGGTCTCGAGGGCGCGGTGGATGTCGCGCAGCTCGGACGCCCGGCTGAGGGTGAACGGCTCGGCGGCGTACATGACGCAAGCATCGAGAGCCGGTGCGATCCGCGCATCGGTGCGATCCACAGTCCGTAGCATCGGTGGCGTGCTGGGGAGAGAGGTGGAGCGTGCGCGACTCCGGGCGCTGCTGGCGGACGGCGGCGCTCTGGTCGTCCGCGGTGAGCCTGGCGTCGGGAAGTCCACGCTGCTCGAGCACGCCGTCGCGGACGCGGGCGAACTCCAGGTGCTGCGCGCGACCGGCGTCGAGTCCGAGAGTGAGCTGGCATACGCCGGGCTGCACGCGCTGCTGCATCCGGTGCTCGGCCTGCTCGACCGGCTGCCGGAGCCGCATGCGGACGCGCTGGCATGCGCGTTCGGCCTGCGCGCCGGGCGCGTGGAGGACCGCTTTCTCGTCTCGCTCGCGACCCAGGGGCTGCTCGGCCTGGCCGCCGGCGAGGCCGGCGTGCTCTGCGTCGTCGACGACGCCCAGTGGCTCGATCGCGCGTCGGCCGATGCGATCGTCTTCTCCGGGCGGCGCCTGGAGCCGGGCGGCGTCGCGCTGCTCGTCGCGTCGCGCGAGCGGGTGGCGGGCGGGTTGCCGGAGCTCGTCGTGCGTGGTCTCGAGGCCGGCGCGGCCGCCGAGCTCCTGGGCGAGACGATCGCGCCCGCGGTCCGCGACCGGCTGGTCGCGGCGACCGGCGGCAATCCCCTGGCGCTGCTCGAGCTGCCGCGCGTCCTGACCGCCGAGCAGCTCGCGGGCCGCGAACCGCTGGCCGACCCGCTCCCCGTGGGCGAGGAGGTCGAGCGGGTGTTCCTGGCCGCCGTCCGCCGGCTCGGGCCCGACGCTCAGGCGCTCGCGCTCCTCGTCGCCGCCGACGACACGCAGGATCGTGCGACGATCGCCCGCGCCGCGGTCGAAGCCGGCACGGATCCGGACGCCCTCGACGAGCTGGAGGCGACCGGCCTCGTCCGGATCGAGGGGATGCGCGTCGCGCTGCGCCATCCGCTCGTGCGCTCCGCGGTCTACGGCGCGGCCGGATCGGGCGCGCGGCGACGCGCCCATCTCGCGCTCGCGGCCGTCCTCGACGGCGAGCGTCGCACCTGGCATCGCGCGGCCGCTGCCGACGGCCCGGATCCTGTCCTCGCGGCGGAGCTGGAGGCGTTCGCCACCGACGCCCGGCACCGCAGTGCGTACGCGGCGGCGGCAGCGGCGCTGGAGCGTGCCGCGCTGCTGACGACGGAGCCGGCGGAGCGGGCGCACCGCCTCGCGGCCGCGGCCGAGTGCAACTGGGACGCCGGACGCGTGGAGCGCGTCGAGCCGCTGCTCGACCAGGCGCTCCCGCTCCTCGGGCCCGAGGAGCGCGCCTCGCTGGGTCTGCTGCGGGGCGATCTGGCACTGGAGCTCGGTCGGCCGGCCGAGGCGTTCGAGCTGTTCGTCGACGCGGCCGGCGGTCTTGGACGGCGCGACCCCACCTTCGCGCTCGAGATGCTTGCTCGCGCCGCGGAGGCGACCTGGTGGCTGGGTGAGACGGGGATGGCCGCGGAGCTGCACCACGTCGGCGCGCAGGTCGCGCCGACCAGCGACCCCGGCGCGACGTTGCTCCTGCACCTGCTGCGGGGGGCGGCGCGGGTGCTCGACCACGACTTCGACGCCGGGGTCGCGGACCTGCGCGTGGCGCTCCACGCCGCCGGCGAGGCCGGCTCCAGGTTCGGTATCGCGGCGGGCTTCGCAGCCGTCCATGCCGGACTGCCGGTCGAGGGCCACGCATGGTTCGCACGGGTCGTCACGCGGCTCCAGACGGAGGGCAGGCTGCGCGAGCTTCCGTTCGCGCTCAGCCAGCTGGCGACGATGGAGGTGTGGCTGGGAAACGTGCAGCGCGCCGGCGCGCTCGTCGAGGAGGCGCTGCGCCTCGCCGTCACGACCGGCCAGGAGCGCAGCGCGCGGCACGCGTCGGTGACGCTCGCGATCGTCGAGGCGGTCCGGGGCCGCGAGGACGCAGCGCGGGCCGCCGCTGCGTCCGCGGTCGAGGGCCCGATCGGTGGCGTGGCGCTGCAGGCGTCGCGCGCGGCGTGGGCGCTCGGTCGGCTCGAGCTGGGACTCGGGCGCCCGGCGGAGGCCCTCGCGCATCTCGAGGCCGTGCAGCACGGCGGGAAGGGCGTGTCGCATCCGCTCGTGCGCCTGACCTCCTCGGTGGATCTCGTCGAGGCTGCGGCTCGGGCGGGCCGGCCGGAGACCGCGCACGCGGCGACCGAGGTGTTCGCCGGGTGGGCGCGAGCGAGCGGCAGCGATTGGACGCGCAGCGCGCTCGAGCGGATGCGCGGCATGCTCGCCGAGGGCGACGACGCCGCGACGCACTTCGAGGCGTCCCTGCAGGCGATCGGCGATCGCTTCCCGTTCGACGGCGCCCGCACCCGGCTCGTCTACGGCGAGTGGCTGCGCCGCTCGCGCCGCCGGGCGGACGCGCGCGAGCAGCTGCGCGCGGCGCACGCGGTCTTCGAGGCGCTCGGCGCGCATCCCTGGGCCGATCGCGCGCGGCTCGAGCTGCGCGCGACGGGCGAGGCGGGCCCGAGGGGCCTGAGCGGCGCGCTCGACGAGCTGACGCCGCAGGAGCTCGGCATCGCGCGCCTGGTGGCCGACGGGGCGACGAACAAGGAGATCGCGGCGCAGCTGTTCCTCAGCGTGCGCACGATCGAGTACCACCTGCACAAGGTCTTCACGAAGCTCGGCATCGCATCCCGCCACGCCCTCGCCCGGCTCGTGCACGAGGACGACGCGCGGCGCGAGCCGGCGCTGACGCCCTAGAGCGACCGGCCCAACCGCTCCCCCGCCGCCTCGAGCTCCGCCACGTCCGTCGCCTCGACGATCTCCTGGATGTCGAGCAGCCGCTGGCCGAACGGGTCCATGCCGTTCTGCCCCACGACCGCGTAGCAGGGCACGCCGCCCTGGCGGGCCTGGGTCGCGACCTCGGCGGCGATCTTGCCGCGCAGCGTCGTGTCGTCCATCCGGCCCTCGCCGGTGATGACCGCGCGCGCCGCGCGCATGCGGTCGGCGAAGTCCACCGCGTCGAGCACGAACGGCGCTCCCGCCTCGAGCTTCGCCGAGTACTGCGCCCACAGCCCGCCGGACAGCCCGCCTGCGGCGCCGGTCATCGGGACGCCGGTCGGGTCGCGCTTGAACGACCGCGCGAGCTCGCGCTGGCGTGCCTCGAGCTCGCGGATCTGCTCCGCGTCGGCGCCCTTCTGCGGGCGCGAACTCGACGGGCGCGCGCTCGAACGGCGTGCGGACGTCGCAGAGGCAGACGAGCTTCGCCCGCCCGATGCCGCCGCCCTCCTCGATCGCGTCGATGGCGCCCTTGCCGCCGTCGGTCGTCGCCGATCCGCCGACGCACACGAGCACGACCTCCGCGCCGCCGGCGACGGCGGCCGCGATGAGCTGGCCGGTGCCGTAGGAGGTTGCTGCGATCGGGTCGCGCTCGGGCTCGGCGACGAGCGCGAGCCCGGACGCCTCGGCGACCTCGACGACCGCGGTGCCGCCGTCCTCGAGCAGGACGTAGCCGGCCTGGAGCTCGCGCCCGAGCGGGTCGAGCGCGGTGATCCCCGCGGTCTCGCCGCCGAGCTGCGTCAGGAGGACCGTCGAGGTGCCCTCGCCGCCGTCGGCGACCGGGCACAGGTCGGGCGGGACGAGCCCTGCCGCCTCCAGGCCGCGGCCGATCGCCGCGGCTACGAGCTGCGCCGTGTACGTCCCCTTGAAGGAGTCCGGCGCGACGAGGACCTGCCGCGTGTCGGTCGTCATGGCCGCGCCACGCTACCCGTCGAGCTGGGCGAGCAGGCAGGACCGCGGATCGCGGTCCTCGCGCCAGCGCAGCACCTTGGTCCCGTGCCGGATGCGCCCGTCGCTCACGTGGTCGAAGGAGACCTCCACGACGAGCTCGGGGCGCAGCGCGATCCACTCGAGCTCGCGGTCGCTCGCCCACCGGGACGGGTCCGCCGAGCCGCGCTCGCCGGTCTCGTACGGCGCGAGGCGGTCGACGAGCTCGCGCTTCTCCTTCGCCCGGAACCCGCTCGTGTGGCCCGACGCCGTGGATCTTGCCGTCCTCGTCGTACAGGCCGAGGATGAGCGACCCGACCGTCCGCTCGGCCTTGCCCGGCCGCCAGCCCAGGACGACCGCGTCGATCGTCCGGACGCGCTTGATCTTCACCATGCCCGTGCGCTCGCCGGGCTTGTAGGGCGCGCCGCGCTCCTTGGCGATGACGCCCTCGGCGTCGCGCAGCCAGCCCTCGGCGTCGGCCGGGTCGTGCACCACGGGGGTGAGCTCGAACGTCGGGTCGTCGAGACCGCCCACGAACGCCTCCAGCGCAGCGCGCCGCTCGTCGTAGGGCAGGTCGAGCAGCACGTCGTCGCCGTGCGCGAGGAGATCGAACGCGATGAAGTGCGCCGGCGTCTCCTCCGACAGCATCTTCACCCGCGACGCGGCGGGGTGGATGCGCTGCCCCAGGGCATTGAAGAGCTGGCGCCCGTCGGGACCGTGGATCACGATCTCGCCGTCGAGGACCACGCGTGTCGCGGGGAACGCGAGCTCGGGGAAGTAGCGGGTCAGGTCGCGGCCGTTGCGCGACTGCAGGTGCACATCTCCGCCGTCGACGAACGCGATCGCGCGGAAGCCGTCCCACTTCGGCTCGTAGGCCCAGCCCTCGCCCTCGGGCAGCTTGGCCCGTGGGCGCGCGAGCTGGGGTGGGACGGGGGGCGACAGGGGCAGGCTCATGGGTGGCGCAGGTTACGCTTCCGACGGGGTGGCCAAGGGCGAGCACACGATGATCGAGGTCGCCGGGCGCGAGGTCCGGATGTCCAACCCCGCCAAGGTCTACTTCCCCGGCCCCGGTTGGACGAAGCTCGACGTCGCGCAGTACTACCTGGAGCTCTCCGACGCCGTGCTCCTCCACGTGCGCGAGCGCCCGACGGTCATGAAGCGCTTCGTCAACGGGATCATGGAGGACCCCATCTGGCAGAAGCGCGTGCCGAAGAACATCCCCGAGTGGCTGCAGACCGCGACGGTCTGGTTCCCCTCGGGGCGCACCGCCGAGGAGCTCGTCGCCAACGACGCCGCCCACCTCGTCTGGGCGGTCAACCTCGGCGTCATCGACTTCAACCCGTGGCCCGCGCGGCGGGAGGACCTCGAGCATCCCGACGAGCTGCGCGTCGACCTGGATCCGACCCCCGGCGTCGGATGGGACGACGTCCGCCGCACCGCGATGGTCGTCCGCGACGTCCTCGCCGAGCACGGCCTGCGCGGCTACCCGAAGACGTCGGGCTCGAAGGGCATCCACGTCAACGTCCGCATCGAGCCGCGCTGGAGCTCGGTCGAGGTGCGCCGGGCCGCGCTCGCGCTCGCGCGGGAGGTCGAGCGCCGCGCGCCCGACCTCGCGACGAGCAAGTGGTGGAAGGAGGAGCGCCACGGCGTGTTCGTCGACTACAACCAGAACGCGCGCGACCGCACCGTCGCGTCGTGCTGGTCGATCCGCCCGACACCCGACGCCCGCGTGTCCTGCGCGCTGGAGTGGGACGACGTCCCCGACGTCGAGCCGGGCGACCTGCGCATCGACACCGTCCCCGCCATCGTCCGCGAGAAGGGCGACCCGGCGGCCGACATCGACGCGCAGCCCGGCTCGCTCGACGCCCTGCACGACCTGGCGCGCCGCGACGAGGAGGGCGGCCTCGGGGACGCTCCGTGGCCGCCGCACTTCCCAAAGCAGGACTCCGAGCCCAAGCGGGTGCAGCCCAGCCGCGACAAGGACCGCCCGACGCACCGCGGCCGCGCCGGGGACCCGCAGCCCGGCGGCCCGCCGCCCGGCGTGAGCACCGGCGGCCTGCAGCGCGGCTTCGGCTCCAAGCCGCGGACCGGGCAGGGCCACGAAAGCGAGTTCGATGATGGCTGACAACGACACCGGCAGCGTCTTCCCGGTCCCTGACGAGACCGAGCTGCCCGAGCGCATCCAGGGCCTGTTCGGCAAGGCGCGCGAGGCGCTCGGCTTCGTGCCGAACGTGTTCCGCGTCTGGTCCTACCGGCCGGAGCGCCTCAGCGCGTGGTTCGGGCACTTCCGCCTGCTGCACGAGCCGACCGAGGGGCTGACCGCCGCCGACCGCGAGATGGTCGCGGTCGTCGTCTCCCAGTCCAACGGCTGCCTCTACTGCCTCGTCGCGCACGGCCAGGCCCTGCGCGAGGCGCTCGGCGACCCGATCCAGGGCGACCGGATCACGCTCGACTGGAGGCGCGCGGGGCTCGACGACCGTCGGCGCGCGATCTGCGCCTTCGCGGAGAAGCTCACGCTGCGCCCGCGGGAGGTCGAGCCGGAGGACGTGCAGAGCCTGCGCGACGCCGGCCTCACCGAGGAGGAGGCGTGGGACGTCGCGGAGATCGCGTCGATGTACAACCTCACGAACCGCATGGCGATGGCGACCGGGATGCTCCCGAACACGGAGTACCACTCGATGTCGCGGTAGAGGGTCCGGCGCCGGAGCGACCGGTCCGGATCGATAGGCTGCAGGGCATGGCAAGTGCGACCGTTGCCGAAGAGGAATACCTCCAGACCCTGTTCTGGCTGCAGGAGGCCAAGCTGCCCATGACGGGAGCCAACGTCGCCCGAGCGATGCAGCTCTCGGCCCCGACCGTCCACGAGATGGTGGGGCGCCTCGAGCGCGACGGCTACATCACGCGCGGGGGGGACAAGGCGATCAGCTTCACTGACAGCGGGCTGGAGCACGCGGAGGAGATCGTGCGCCGCCACCGCCTCATCGAGCGGTTCCTCACCGACGTCCTGGGCATCCCGTGGGACGAGGTGCACGAGGAGGCCGAGCGCCTCGAGCACGCGATGTCACCGGTCCTCGAGGAGCGGATGCTCGCCGCCATCGGCGACGCCAGCACCTGCCCCCACGGTCACCCGATCCACGCCGGCGCGCGGATCGACGGCGTGCCGCTCGCCGACGTCGAGGAGGGCGCGACGGTCACGGTCCTGCGCTTCGAGAACGAGGCGGAGGAGTTGCTGCACTACCTGAAGACGACGGGCCTGGAGCCCGGCATGCACGGCGTCGTCACCTCGCGCGACGACAGCGAGGTGATCGTGACGGCCGACACCGGCCAGGAGTGCACGATCGACCGCGATCTCGCCGAGACGGTCTCGGTGACCGCGGACCCGTCACCGCCGCCGCGCGTCGCGCTGCCCGAGCAGCTCGTCATCTCCAAGGACCGCTACGGGCGCTAGCGCCCGGCCGTCTCGCGCGCCGAGAGGAGCGCGAGGTGGGTGCCGAGCAGGGCGAGCAGCGCCGCGTGCGGTGACGCCTGCCCGGCCGCGGTGAGCGCGACCCGCCCGCGCTCGTCCTTGAACGTGTGACGCGTCGTGAGCTCGGCGAGCTCCGTCGCGTCCGAGGTCCAGACCCAGCGCGGCTTCCACCATCCGTGCGCCGCGAGCTCGTAGCGACGGCCGTCGAGCTCCATCGACCCGCGGCGGCCCATGCCCTCGCGCAGGAACGTCGTCACCTCGGCGGCCCCGTCGCCCGACAGCACGCGGATCCGCTTCCCGCGCCCGCGGTCCAGCCGCCAGGTGGCCTCGGCCGCCTCCGCGACGGCGATCCCCGGCGAGGACCTCACGTCCAGGCGGGCGACGAGGACGTCGCCCGCGCGGAGCTCGTGGGCCCCGCCGCGCCGCGACGGCTTGCGCAACGCGAGCTCGTTGCCCGCGTCGCGGATCGCCGTCAGCGGCTCGGGGCCCTCCTCGCTCAGGCGGCGTCCGCCAGTCTGACCGTGCGCGTCACGAACCGGCTGCTCGACCGGGTGCCCTTCAGCTCGGCGCGCACGACGACGGTCACCGAGGAGTCGTCGCTCAGGGCGCGCCGCGCCGCGCGGGAGAACCGCAGGACGGCGGCGACGTCGCTGCCGTCGCCGCGCAGGCGGCCGCTCGTCCGGGCCAGCACCCCGTCGGCGCTGCGCGGCAGGCCGATCCGGCGCGCCGTCGTCGGCGACACGCGGGCCTGCAGCTCCAGGCTGCATGCGCGGCGGCAGCCGACCGTCGTGCGCAGCCCGCGCTCGAGGACGGTCGAGAGATCGGTGCTCTGCGGCTCGGCGAGCGTCACGCCGTAGCCGGCGATGCTGCCGTCGGACAGCCCGAGCTCGAAGCTGCCGCGCCCGGACTCGAACCCGTCGACGAGGATCCAGTAGGTCCGGCGCGGCACCGCGGTGAACGAGAGCAGGCTCGTGTCGGCGACGCCGCCGTCGTCGTCACTGGCGATCCTGCGCAGCGTCCCGAGGTCGCCGGTGAAGACGCCGAGCACGGTGTCGAAGCTGGAGTTCGACGTGTCGAGCGTGACCCGCTGGCGCGTGTTCGTGCGGTAGCGGTACCAGACCGACCCGCCGCCGCCCTCGGCCACGGCCGGCTCGCCGAGCTCGCGCGTCGCGAGCGTGTTGGAGCCCTGCACGCGGCCGGGCTTGAGCGCGATCGCGTCGACGAACGCGTCGTTCGGCGGCACGGTCTCGGCGTGCGCGACGACCGTGAACGTCCCCGAGCCGCCCTCGACGCCGGCGATCGCGATCCACACCGTCACGCCCGCCTTGACCTGCAGGCTGACCTTCGCGCCCAGATCGTTGCAGGCATCGTCGACGGAGGGACCGGCGGTGAGCGCGTTGAGTGCGGTGCCGGTGTACGTGGCGATGACGTCGTCGAAGTTCGCGTCGCACGCGTCGAGCGTCACCGCCCCGTCCGTCGGCGACGTGTACGAGTACCAGACGCTCTTCGACCGCCGGTCGCCCGCGTGGGCGGGCTCGTTGGCCTCGACGGTGGCGTCGGCCACGGTGCCCTGCACGGGCACGTCGAGCGTGAGCGGCTGGGCGGTGGCGAAGGCGTCGTTGGGTGGGGGAGCCGCCTGCGCGGACGCGGGGACCGCGGCCAGGGCACATGCAAGAACGGCGATCGGGAGCAGGCGGCGTGGATTCATGTTGCGGGGAACGTACCTGCGCCGCGAAGGTCGCGGCGCAGGACCATCCCTGCGGACGGCGCCGGGCTGCCTAGGCCGTCTGGGCCACGCCGGTCGCGGCGTGCACGGCCTCGGCGAGACGCTTGACGCCCTCGTCGATCTGCTCCGGCGTCACGCCGCTGTAGGCCAGGCGGAGGCTGTGCTCTCCGCCCTCGAGCAGGAAGTCCGACCCCTTCACGAACGCGACGCCGCGCTCGCCGGCCGCGGTGAACACAGCGTCGACGTCGACGTCGTCCGGGAAGTCGACCCACATGAAGTAGCCGCCCTCGGTCGGCTGGAAGCGCGCCTCCGGCAGCTCGCGCTGCAGCGCGTCGCCGAGCCGCGACGCGCGCTCGCGCAGCGCGTTCTTCACCGTCTCGATCGAGCCCTGGATCCGCCCGCCGCGGACGAACTGGTTCACGATCGACTGGGCGACCATGTTCGGCGAGATGTACGTGTTCGTCGCGAGGTAGACGATCTTCGCGATGACGTCCGTCGGGCCCACGAGGTAGCCGACGCGGATGCCGGGGCACACGGTCTTGGAGAACGACGACGCGTAGACCACGTGGTCGGACTCGTCGAGCGAGAGCATCGTGGGCAGCGTGGCACCGGCGAAGCGCAGCTCGACGTACGGGTCGTCCTCGAAGACGAGGAAGTCGTACTCGCGCGAGAGCTCCAGCAGCCGGTCGCGCTTCTCGCGCGAGAGGGTGTAGCCGGCCGGGTTCTGGAAGTTGGGGATGATGTGGGCGAGCTTCGGGCGCAGGCCGCCCTCGAGCAGCTTCGCCAGCGCGTCGACGTCGATGCCGTCGGGCTCGAGGTCGACCGGCACGATCTCGGCGCCGCGCTGGCGCAGGCCGAGCAGCGTCCGGTCGTACGTCGGGCGCTCCACGACGACGGCGTCCCCGGGCTCGACGATCGTGTCGAAGAGGAACGCGTCGGCCTGCATCGACCCGTTCGTGACGATGACCTGCGACACGTCGACGCCGTGCTTCTCGGCGATCCACGCGCGCAGCGGCACGTAGCCGATGGCTGTGCCGTACGCGGTCGTGCCCGCCGGGTCGTCCTCGAAGGCCTTCCCAGCTGCCTCGCGGAGGCCGTCGAGGTCGATGATGTCCGCGGACGGCGCGCCGCGCGCGAAGGAGATGAGGTCGGACGGGGACATGCCCTAGAACCTAGCCGCCGAGGATCTCGACGGCGAGGCGCGCGACCTCGGTCGGCGTGCGGCCGACCTTCACGCCCTTCGCCTCGAGCGCCTCGGCCTTCGCCGCGGCCGTGCCCTGCGAGCCGGAGATGATCGCGCCCGCGTGGCCCATCGTCTTGCCCGGAGGCGCGGAGAAGCCCGCGATGTAGGCGACGACCGGCTTGGTGACGTTGGCCTCGATGAACTCGGCCGCGCGCTCTTCGGCGTCGCCGCCGATCTCGCCCGAGAGCACGATGAGCTCGGTCTCCGGGTCCTCCTGGAACAGGGCGAGGACGTCGATGAACGTCGTGCCCGGGATCGGGTCGCCGCCGATGCCGACGATCGACGAGTTGCCGAATCCGCTCTGGGCGAGCTCGTTGCCGATCTGGTAGGTCAGCGTGCCCGAGCGCGACACGACGCCGACGTTGCCCTCCTTGAAGAAGGAGGCGGGGATGATGCCCACGTTGGCCTTGCCCGGCGACAGGACGCCGGGGCAGTTCGGGCCGATGAGGCGCAGCCCGGGCGTGCGCGCGAGGTGCGTCGCGACGCGCAGCTCGTCGTGCGCGGGGATGCCCTCGGTGATCGCGATGATCGTGGTGATGCCGGCGTCGGCCGCCTCGAGGATCGAGTCGGCGGCGAACCGCGGCGGGACGAAGATCATCGCCGTGTTCGCGCCCGTGTCCTTCACGGCGTCCTCGAACGTGTTGAAGACCGGGATGCCCTCGACGTCCTGGCCGCCCTTGCCCGGCGTGACGCCGCCGACGACCTGGGTGCCGTAGCGCCGGTTGTTCAGCGCGTGGAACGTCCCCTCGCGCCCGGTGATGCCCGAGACGACGAGCTTCGTGTCCTTGTCGATCAGGATGCTCATGCCGCCAGCTCCACGACCTTGGCCGCCGCAGCGTCCATCGTCGCCTCCACGTGGACGTTGGGCAGCGCCGCGTCTGCGAGCAGCTGGCGCCCCTCCACGTCGTTCGTGCCGTCCAGCCGGACGACGAAGGGGACGGTCGGCTTCACCTGCGCGAAGGCCTGGATGAGGCCGCGCGCGACCTCGTCGCAGCGGGTGATCCCGCCGAAGATGTTGAAGAGCACCGCGGTGACGGCTTCGTTGGCGAGGATGACCTCGACCGCGCTCGTCACCTCGTCGGCCTGCGAACCGCCGCCGGCGTCGAGGAAGTTCGCCGGCTTGCCGCCCGCGAGCGCGACGACGTCGAGCGTCGACATGACGAGCCCGGCGCCGTTGCCGAGGATGCCGATGTTCCCGTCGAGCTTCACGTACGTGAGGCCGCGCTCCTTGGCCATCTGCTCCTGCGGATCCTCGTTGCTCGGGTTGCGCAGCGCGGCGTTGTCCGGGTGGCGGAACAGCGAGTTGTCGTCCAGCGTGACCTTCGCGTCGAGCGCGCGGACCTGTCGGTCGGAGGTCACGATGAGCGGGTTGACCTCGACGAGCATCGCCTCCTCGGCCACGAACGCCGCGTACAGGCGAGCGAGGAGCGCGCCGATCGGGCGCACGAGGTCGGCGTCGACGCCGGCGTCGAAGGCGAGTCGCCGTGCGTGGAAGTCCTGGAAGCCCAGCAGCGGGTCGACGTGCAGCGTCGCGATCGCGTCGGGGTCGGTCTCCGCGACCTCCTCGATCTCCACGCCGCCCTTCGTCGAGAACATCACGAGCGGCTTGCGCGCGCTGCGGTCGAAGACGATCGACGCGTAGTACTCGGCCGCGATGTCGCCGGCCTCCTCCACCCACACCTCGTGGACCGTGAAGCCGCGGATGTCCATGCCGAGGATCGCCTTGGCGGCCGCTTCGGCCTCCGCGCGATCGTTCGCGAGCTTGATGCCGCCGGCCTTGCCGCGGCCGCCGATCAGCACCTGCGCCTTGACGACGCAGGGGTACCCGATCTCGTCCGCAGCCGCTACCGCCTGCTCGACGGTCGTGGCGGGAGAGCCGGTGGGGACAGGGATGTCATGGCGGGCAAAGAGCTGCTTGCCCTGGTATTCGAGGAGGTCCATAGGCGGCCGCTGACTCTACTTGTCCTACACTGCCGAACGCTCATGGCGCTGCCGAAGAAGGTCAACTGGGTCACGTTCGACGTCTACGGGACTCTCATCGATTGGGAGACCGGGATCTACGACGCCTTCAAGGCGGAGGCGTCTCGCGACGGCTTCACCATCGATCGCGACGAGCTGATCCCGATGTTCCACGAGATCTCGCAGGACATAGAGAGCGGGTCCTACGAGCTCTACGCCGAGGTCCTGCGCCGGACGGCGGTCCAGATCGCCAAGCGCCTGGAGTGGCCGCTCGAGCCCTCGCGCGCGGGGTTCCTGCCCGACTCGATCCCGCGCTGGAAGCCGTTCAAGGAGACGAACGCCCAGCTCGCGAAGATCGCCAAGACGTACGAGACCGGGCTCATCTCGAACATCGACGACAAGCTCCTCGGCCTCACGCGCCGGCACCTGCCCACCGACTTCGACCTCGTGGTCACCGCCCAGCAGGTGCGCTCGTACAAGCCCGATCCCGCGCACTTCAAGGAGTTCCAGCGCCGGATCGAGGGCGACAAGAAGGGCTGGGTCCACATCGCGTCGAGCCAGTACCACGACGTCGAGCCGCTCGGCAAGCTCAAGGTGCCCGTGATCTGGGTCAACCGGACGGGCGAGGCCCTCGAGACCGGCCGCAAGGCGCCCGACGCCGAGGTCAGCACGCTGTCCGAGGCCACGAAGCTCCTCGGCGCCTAGGCGCCGCGGTGCGCGCGATCTCGCTGCACCCCGACGTCCTCGTCGCGACGAGCGAGGTGTGGCAGACGACGTGCACCGCCGTGCGCAGCGGCGGTGAGGCGTTCGTCATCGACTCGCCCGTGTACCCGGACGAGCTCGAGCTGCTGCCGACGCTCATGCAGCAGGCGCAGTTCATCCCGAAGGGGCTGCTCGTCACCCACGGCGACTGGGACCACCTGCTCGGCCGCCTCGCGTTCCCCGGCGCGGCCCTCGGCTGCGCCGAGACGACGGCGGCCCGGCTGACCGCCGAGCCCGGCGCCGCCCAGCGCGAGCTGCGCGCGTTCGACGACGAGCACTACGTCGAGCGCAAGGCGCCGCTGTCGCTCGGCCAGGTCCAGCCGCTCCCGGTGCCCGGGCATCTCGAGGTGGGCGACGCCGAGCTGGAGCTGCACCCGACCGAGGGCCACACGGCCGACGGCATGGCGATCTGGATCCCGTGGGCGCAGGTCCTCGTCGTGGGCGACTACCTGTCGCCGGTCGAGATCCCGATGCTCTCCGAGACCGGCTCGCGCGACGCCTACATCGCGACGCTGCGGCGGCTCGAGCCGCTCGTCGAGCAGGCGGCGCACGTCGTGCCGGGGCACGGCGCGGTGATGGAGGGCGCCCGCGCGGCCGCGATCCTCCGCGAGGACGTCGCGTACCTCGAGGCGCTCCCGGACGGCACGTTGCCGCTCGCGCGGCGCGGTCCTGCTCAGCAGGGCGTCCACAAGCAGAACGTCGCGCGTACATAGACAGTCGTCCCTGCCGATGACAGGGGCGGCATGCAAGACCTCCGCCTCTCCGAGCTCATCGGCGCGCTCTCGTTCGCGCTGGACATCACCGAGGGGCAGCCCGCCGGCCACGCCGCGCGCTCCTGCGTGATCGGCACGCGGCTCGCGGCGCACCTCGGGCTGAGCGAGGAGGAGCGCTTCTCCCTCTTCTACGCCCTGCTGCTGAAGGACTGCGGCTGCTCGAGCATCGGCTCGCAGGTCGCCGAGCTCTACGGACACGACGACCAGGCGGTCAAGAGCACGCTCCGCGCGATCGACCACCGCAAGCCGATCGCCGTCCTCGGCCACGCGATCCGCAACACCGAGCCGGGCGGCGGGGCGGTCGCGCGCGCCAGGCGCTTCGCCGGACTGCTGCGCAACGGCGCCTCCAGCGCCCGCGAGCTGAACACCATCCGCTGCGACCGCGGCGCGGACATCGCCCGCATGGTCGGGCTCGACGAGCGTGGCGTCGACGGCATCCGGTCGATCAACGAGCACTGGGACGGCGGCGGCATCCCCGACGGCATCGCCGGCGAGGAGATCCCGCTCCTGGCGCGCGTCATGGGCATCGCCCAGGCCCTCGAGGTCGAGTTGACCCGCGGCGGCGCGCAGCACGCGCTCGAGGTCCTGCAGTCGCGCGCGGGGACCTGGTTCGACCCGTCGCTCGTGGCGGACCTCGCTCTGGCCGCGCGCGCACCGGACTTCTGGGAGGGCCTGGACGGCGAGGGCGACCTCCACGCCCTGCTCGCGCCGCTCGAGCCGGGCGACCGGCTCATCGTCGCCGACGAGACCCGCATGGACCGCGTCGCCGAGGCGTTCGCCCGCGTCATCGACGCGAAGTCGCCCTACACCGCGCGGCACAGCGACGGCGTCGCGCGCTTCGCGGTGCTCATCGCCGAGCGCCTGGGCTTCGAGCCGCGCGAGGTCCGCGACCTGCGTCGCGCCGGCCTCCTGCACGACATCGGCAAGCTCGGCGTCTCCAGCCGCATCCTCGACAAGCCCGGCAAGCTCGACGAGGACGAGTGGAAGCAGATGCGCCGCCATCCGGAGTTCACGGCGCGCATCCTGGGTCAGGTCGAGCAGCTGCAGGACCTCGCGGCGATGGCCGCCGCGCACCACGAGCGCCTCGACGGCCGCGGCTACCACCTCGGCCTGACCGCCGAGCAGCTCAGCCCGTCCGCCCGCGTGCTCGCGGTCGCCGACGTCGCCGAGGCGCTGAGCGCCGACCGCCCCTACCGCGCCGGCCTCGCGCCGGACGCCGTGCTGGACATCATCGGCAAGGACGCGGGCACGGCGCTGGACGCCGACGCGTTCGTCGCCCTGCGCGAGGCCTGGGCGCCCGCGCCGGTGCTCCTACAGCTGGCGGCCTAGCAGCAGGGAGCGCGCGGCGCCCTTGCTGTGGGCGTCGAACCCGTTGCGCTCGTACAGGGCGAGCGCGGGCGCGTTGTCCTCGAAGCAGTCGAGCTCGATGCGGCGCGCGCCCCGTGCGCGGGCGCGCTCGAAGGCCAGGCGCACGAGCGCGTCGCCCAGCCCGCCGCGACGGGCGTCGGCACGGACGAACAGGTCCTCGATCCACGCGTCGGGCGCGTCCTTCCACACGCTCCAGCGGAAGCGCAGCTGCAGGACGGCGGCCGGCCCGTCGCCCGCGAGCAGGAACTCGCTGTCGGGCTCGGCCATGATCCGCGCCACCGAGCGCTCCACGGACGCGTCGGAGGGCTCCGACGACGAGCCGAGGTGGTCGCGGAACTGCGCCATGAGGGCCGCGACCGCCGGGGCCTCGTCGGGTCCCGCGACCCAGGCGGCGCTCATGCGGGGTCGGTGATGACGGCGACGGTGTCGCCGGTCGCGACGGAGCCGCCGGCCTCGATGGGGAGCTCGCTGACGGTGCCGGGCTTGTGGGCGGTGATCTCGTTCTCCATCTTCATCGCCTCGACGACCGCGATGAGCGCGCCCTCCTCGACGGTCGCGCCCTGCTCGACCGCGACGCGCAGGACGGTGCCCTGCATGGGGGAGACGAGCGCGTCGCCGCCGCCGGCGCCGGAGCCGCCGCTGCCGCCTTGGCGGCGGGGCGGCTTGCGCGCCGCGGTCCCGTTGACCGCGCCGGCCGCGGGCGGGGGGCCGATGACCTTGACGTCGAAGCGCCTGCCGGACACCTCGACGGTGTAGTCCTGCTCGAGCGTCTCTGTGGGTTCCTCGGGCTCGGCCGCAGGCTCCCCGGCGGTCGACGCGAGCCAGTCGGGGTCCTCGATGAGGTCGCGGCAGGTCTGCGCGTCGGCCCACTGCTCGGTGGCCATGAGCGCGCGGTGGAAGGGGATGAGGGTCGTGAGGCCCTCGATCTCGTACTCGCCCAGGGCTCTGAGCATGCGGGCGGTGGCCTGCTCGCGGTCGGCGTCCCAGACGATGAGCTTGGCGATCATCGGGTCGTAGGACGGCGAGATCTCCCCGCCGGCGGTGACGCCGGAGTCCACGCGCACGCCGGGGCCGGACGGCTCGCGGTACTCGCCGATGCGACCGGGGGCGGGCGCGAAGTTGCGGGCGGCGTCCTCGGCGTTGATGCGGCACTCGATCGCGTGGCCGCGCAGCACGACGTCGTCCTGGCTGAACGACAGGGGGTCGCCGGCGGCGACGCGGATGCCCTCCTTGACGATGTCGATGCCGGTGACCATCTCGGTCACGCAGTGCTCGACCTGGACGCGGGTGTTCATCTCCAGGAAGAAGTACTCGCCGTCCTGGAACAGGCCCTCGATGGTGCCGGCGCCGCGGTAGCCGACCGCCTCGGCGGCGTCGGTGGCGATCTTGCCGATGCGCTCGCGCAGCGCGTCGTCGACGACGGGCGCGGGGGACTCCTCGATGAGCTTCTGGTGGCGGCGCTGGATCGAGCAGTCGCGCTCTCCCAGGTGCACGGTGTGGCCGTGGGCGTCGGCCAGGACCTGCACCTCGACGTGGCGCGGGTCGGGCAGGTAGCGCTCCAGGTAGACGGTCGGGTCGGAGAAGAACCGCTCGCCCTCGCCGGCCGCGCCCTCGAAGGCGCCCTGCAGCTCGTCCTCGGACATGGCGACGCGGAAGCCCTTGCCTCCGCCGCCGCCGGCGGCCTTCACCGCCACCGGGTAGCCGATCTCGTCGGCGGTCGTGCGCGCCGCGTCCAGATCGGGGACCGGGTCGGTGGTGCCCGGCACGATCGGCACCCCGGCGGCCTGCATGAGCTCGCGCGCGCGGGTCTTCGACCCCATCGCCTCGATCGCCGACGCGGGCGGCCCGATGAACACCACGCCGGCGTCCTCGCACGCCTGCGCGAAGGACGCGTTCTCGGCCAGGAACCCGTAGCCGGGGTGCACCGCCTCGGCGCCGGACTCGCGCACGACCTCCAGCAGCCGCTCGACGTCGAGGTAGCCGCCCTCCAGGAGATAGGCCTCGTCGGCGCGCCGTGCGTGCAGCGCGTCGCGGTCGATCTCGGAGTACACGGCGATCGATGCGATCCCGAGCTCCTCCAGGGCCCGGATGATCCGCACCGCGATCTCCCCACGGTTGGCCACGAGCACCTTGCCGAACATCGGGCGGGGACTCTAGGCGATAGAAACAAGGGGTGACCAAGATCGCCGTCGTGTTCCACTCCGCCACCGGGAACGTCCACGCCATGGCCCACGCGCTCGCCGAGGGAGCCGAGGAGTCCGGGGCGGAGGTGCGCGTCCGGCGCGCGCCGGAGACCGCGCCCGCCGACGCCATCGCTGCCAACGAGCGCTGGCAGCGCTACGTCGACGAGGTCGCGCCGGCGGTGCAGGAGGTCGAGATGGACGACCTCGAGTGGGCCGACGGGTTCGCGTTCGGCTCCCCGACGCGCTTCGGCGGGCCGACCGCCCAGCTCAAGAACGTCCTGGACGCCACCGGCGGTCTGTGGTTCCGCGGCGTGCTGGCCGACAAGGTCGCGACCGGCTTCACGAGCGCGTCGACCGGGCACGGCGGCCTGGAGTCGACGATCCTCGCGCTGAACAACGTCTTCTACCACTGGGGGTCGATCGTGCTGCCCGTCGGATACACCGCGCCGGCGTTCAACGAGCTGGGCAACCCCTACGGCGCCTCCTGGGTGTCGCGCAAGGGGGCGTCGCCCGACGACGCCGCGTTGGAGGCCGCCCGCCAGCAGGGTCGGCGGCTCGCCGACGTCACCTCGGCGCTGGTGCGCGGGCGTGCCTGAGCTCTGGGAGCTGCCGGCGACCGAGATCGCGCGCCTGGTCCGCACGGGCGAGGCCTCCGCACGCGAGGTCCTCGATGCCCACGCCCTGCGGATCGAGGAGGTCGCGCCGCCGCTGAACGCGTTCACCGAGCTGTACCTCGACGAGGCCCGGGCGAGCGCCGACGCCGCCGACCGCCGCCTGGCGGCAGGGGAGCCCATCGGCCCGCTCCACGGCGTCCCGACCGCGATCAAGGCGAACACGGACGAGATCGGGCACGCGACGACGAACGGCGTGCGCGCGTGGGCCGAGCGCATCGCCACGCGCGACGCGGTGGCGACCGAGCGCCTGCGCGCCGCCGGCGCCATCTTCCTGGCGCGCACGAACACGCCGGCCTTCTCCATGCGCTGGTGCGCCGACAACGACCTGCACGGCCGCACCCACAACCCGTGGCACCACGGCCGCACGCCCGGCGGCTCCAGCGGCGGCGCCGGATCGGCGGTGGCCTCCGGCATGGTCGCCCTCGCCCAGGGCAACGACTACGGCGGCTCGATCCGCTACCCCGCCCACGCCTGCGGCATCGCCGGGCTGCGTCCGACGCCCGGGATCATCCCGCGCCTGCCGGCCGAGGCGGGCGGACCCGACCGCGTGTCCTGGCAGCTCATGGCCGTCGACGGGCCGATGGCCAGGACGGTGGGGGACCTGCGCGTGGCCCTCGACGCCATGGCCGGGCCCAGCGAGCGCGATCCGTTCTCGGTGCCCAGGGCGGCGCCCGCGACGACCGCGGCGCCGCGGCGCGTCGGGCTGCTGCGCGACCCCGGCGTCGTCGCGCCCGACCCGGTGGTCGAGGAGGCGCTCGACGCCGCGGCCGGGTGGCTGACCGATGCCGGGTACGCGGTCGAGGAGGTCGACCTCGGGCTGTTCGCCGAGGCGTACCGGCTCTGGTACCTGCTCACGATCGAGGACAACCGCCGCGACCTGCCGACGATCGACGAGCTCGGCGGCGAGGGCGCGGCGCGGTCGCTGCGCACGCAGCTCGCCGTGGCGGCGCAGTGGTGGCCGGAGCAGCCGTCGGTGGCCGACCTGCTCGTCGGCTACGAGCGGCGCGGCGCGGTCATCCGCGAGCTCGGTGAGGTGCTGCGGGCGATCCCGCTGCTGCTCATGCCCGTGTCGACCGAGCAGCCGTTCGAGCACGGCGAGGACATCGAGTCCGACACCACCGCGATCCGCCTCGCGGCGGCTCAGTGGTCGTGCATGGCGCTGCCCGTCCTCGGCGTGCCGGGGCTCTCGGTGTCCGCGGGCGTGTACGGCGGCCTGCCGGTCGGCGTCCAGCTCGTCGGCGCGCGCTTCCGCGAGGACCTCGTGCTCGACGCCGGCGAGGTCATCGAGCAGCGCGCCGGCGTGCCGGCACCGGTCGGGCTCGGCGTGGGATACGGCGCCGCGACGTAGGCTCTGCGCATGTCCGGCGAGGGCGTGCGGTATGGGCCGGGGCGCTGAGGCGGACCACGCGCGCCTCGAAGCGATCCTCGAGTCGTCCTCGAGCATCATCGTCGCGCTCGACACCCGCTACCGCCTGACCGACCTCAACGGTGCCGCGCGGCGCATCCTCGGGCTCACCGACGAGGACGTCGGGCGCTATCTCGGCGACATCATCGATCCGCGCAGGACCGCCGACACGCCCGAGCGGCGCGAGGAGCTCCTGAGCATCCTGCACGGCGCCTCGGCGACGTTCGACACGTTCCTGCTGGCGCCCGACGGGACGGAGCGGACCATCGACTTCACGCTCGCGCCGATCCGGGGGGCGGGCGGGGAGGTCGTCGGGATCTCCGCGATCGGGCGCGACGTCACGGGCGAGCGGCGCGACGAGGAGCAGCGCCGCAACATGGCCGCCGTCGTCGAGTCGGCGCACGATCCGATCATCGCCGCGCGCCCCGACGGGACCGTCCTGTCGTGGAACCGCGCAGCGGAGGCGGCATTCGGCGCGCGTCTCGCAGACGTGATCGGGCGGCCGCTCGCGGAGGTCCTGCCCGACTGGCTGGGCGGCGCGGAGCTCGCGCTGGAGGAGCGGGTCGCGCGCGGCGAGGCGATCGCGGACGTCGAGGTGATGACGACCGGCGCCGACGGGACCCAGACGCACCACGCCGTCTCCGCGTTCCCCGTCCAGGACGAGCGCGGCGAGCTCGCCGCGACCGCGATGATCGTCCGCGACGTGACCGAGGCCAAGGGGCTGGCGGAGCAGCTCGGCCAGGCTCAGCGCCTGGAGTCGCTCGGCCGTCTCGCGGGCGGCATCGCGCACGACTTCAACAACCTCATGGCGGTGATCACCGGCTACGCCGGCGTCCTCGCCAGGGAGGTGCAGGGCGAGTCGAACGTCCATGCCGTGGAGGAGGTCCAGCGCGCGGCGCGCCGCGCGGCGGAGCTGACGTCCCAGCTCCTGGCGTTCTCCCGGCAGCGCCCGGCGACGCCGACGACCGTCGACGTCGCCGAGACCGTCGTCGGCGTGCGGGCGATGCTCGAGCGGCTGCTCGGCGCCGACCTGGAGCTCATCGTCCGCGCCGAGGCGGACGTGGTGCCCGTCGTCGCCGACCGCGGGCAGCTCGAGCAGGTCGTCGTGAACCTCGCCATCAACGCACGCGACGCGATGCCCGACGGCGGGACGCTGCGCATCACCGCCGAGACGGTGCATCCGGACGAGGCTCCCCATGCGTGCATCACGGTCGCCGACACGGGCACGGGCATCGCGCCCGAGCTGCTGGAGAACATCTTCGAGCCGTTCTTCACGACGAAGGAGATGGGCGACGGGACGGGGCTCGGCCTCGCGTCCGTGCACGGGACGGTCACGCAGGCGGGCGGCCGGATCGCCGTCGAGTCGACGCTCGGGCGGGGATCGACGTTCCGCGTGTTCCTGCCCGCGGCGCCCGACGACGCGCCCTCGCCGAGCCCAGCGCCGGAGGCCTCGACGGCTGCCGTGGCCGGAGGCACGGAGACGGTGCTGCTGTGCGAGGACGAGGCGCCGTTGCGGGCGCTGCTGGAGCGGATGCTGGGGCGTGCGGGCTACCAGGTCGCGGCGGCGGTCGACGCGGCACATGCGCTCACGCTCGCGGACGGCCTCGACGGCGCGTACGACGTGCTCGTCACCGACGTCGTCATGCCCGGCGGCTCCGGCCTCGATCTCGCGGACGAGCTCGCCCGGCGCAACGGCGTGCGACCGCTCCTGCTCATCTCGGGCTTCAACGCCGAGACGGTGGACCGGCGCGCGAGCATGCCGGTGGGGAGCGCGTTCCTCGAGAAGCCCTTCGAGTCGGCCGAGCTGCTCGCGACCGTGCGCTCGCTGCTCGACGCTACCCGTTGACGATGACGAAGATCGCGAAGACGACGCCCGCGGTGACGACGAGCACGCCGGAGAGCGCGAGGGCGGCGTAGCCGCCGGCCGCGACGGAGTGACCGCTGCGGCGCAGCTCCGTGGCACGGGTCACGCCGAGCACGCACACCGCCGCCGAGAGGCTCAGCGCGATCGTCGCGACGAGCGACACGCCCGCGAGCTCCAGCAGGTCCTGGACGGCGACGGAGGCGATCATGCCTCGACCGTCGGCAGGGGATGGCGCTCCTGCGAGCGGCGGCCGAAGGCGGCCGCGATGAGCCCGATGACGGACAGCGCGACGACCACCGGCCCGAGGGCGCCGGTCCCGAAGATGCGCGTGGCGCCGTACGCGAGCCCGCCGATCGCCGCCGAGCACGGCAGCGTGAGGCACCAGGCGACGGCGATGTTGCCGGCGACGCCCCAGCGCACGGCGGAGAGCCGCTTCGCGGCGCCCGAGCCCATGACGCCGCCCGAGATGACGTGGGTCGTCGAGAGCGGGAAGCCGAGGTGCGTCGCGGTGAGGACGACCGCGGCGCCGGCCCCCTGCGCCGAGAAGCCCTGCGCGGAGTCCATCTTGATGATGCGGCTGCCGACCGTGCGGATGATCCGCCAGCCGCCCATGTAGGTGCCGAGGGCGATCGCGGTCGCCGACGTCACGATGACCCACGTCGGGACCTCGAACCCGGTCGCCGGGAGGTTGCCGTGGGCGATGAGCGCGAGGGTGATGATGCCCATCGTCTTCTGCGCGTCGTTCGTGCCGTGCGCCAGCGCGAACATCGAGCCCGACACGAGCTGCCCGTAGCGGTAGCCGCGGGCGACCGGTCCCGGCCGCAGGCGCCCGATGATGCGGTACGCGATGAGGATCGCGATCCCGGCGGCGCAGAAGGCGAGCACCGGGGCGACGAGCGCGGGCACGATGACCTTGTCGATCAGGCCCTGCCCGTTGACCGCCGAGGGCCCTGCGGCCACGAACGCCGCGCCCGCCACGCCGCCGATGAGCGCATGCGACGAGCTCGACGGCAGGCCGGCCCACCAGGTGGCGAGGTTCCAGGCGATCGCGCCGATGAGCCCGGCGAACACGACCGTCGTGGTGATCGCGCCGGCGTCGACGATGCCGCCGGCGACGGTCGCAGCGACCTGCAGCGAGATGAACGCGCCGACGAAGTTCAGGACCGCGGCCATGAGGACCGCGGCGCGGGGCGACATCGCCCGCGTCGACACCGTCGTCGCGATGGCGTTCGCCGTGTCGTGGAAGCCGTTGGTGAAGTCGAACGCCAACGCCGTGACGACGACGATGGCGAGGATGAGGTCGCCGTCCACGGGGCCGCGCTAGGCGTTCTTGATGACGATGCCCTCGAGGACGTCCGCGACGCGCTCCGTCGCGTCGATCGCCTCCTCGAGCCGGTCGAAGATGTCCTTCCAGCGGATCACGACCATCGGGTCGATCCCGCCTTCGAAGAGGGAGGCCACCGCCTCGCGCGCCACCCGGTCGCCGTCGTTCTCGAGGCGATGGATCTCGACCACGTAGTGCGCGATCGAGTCGAACGAGCGCAGCCGCGGCATCCCCTGGGCGATCTGGCGACAGGCATCGAGCAGGATCGACGCGAGGACCTGGGCCTGGTCCATCGGCGCCTCGATCTTGTAGAGCACGAGGAGGTCGGCGGACTCCTCGGTGAAGTCGACGACGTCGTCGAGGGCCGACGCGAGCTGGAGGATGTCCTCCCGCTCGATCGGTGTGACGAACGTCGCGTTCAGGCGCTGGAGGACGTCGTGCGTGACGCGATCGGCGTCGTTCTCGACGGCCTTGATCTCCCGTGCGAGATCCTTGCGCTCGGGGAAGTGGCGGAGCATCTCGTCGAGGAGCTCCGCGGCCCGCACGAGAAGGCCGCTGGATTCCTCGAACAGGTCGAAGAACTCACGGCCCTGCGGGACGAACACCTGGGACAGACGGACCACGGACGCGAGAATGGGCCAATCCGGTGAACGCCGTGTGAACAGCTTGTGAACAGGGCGTCACGCGGGCAATGAGCAACGTGTCGCGCCGTCCGTGAAGCCCTCCGCCATCGCCTCGGCGTTGAAGCGCATCGACGTCAGGTAGGTCGATCCGGTGGAGTCCTTCGGGCCGAGCGAGTCCGCCCACAGCGCCGGGCCGACCTTCGCGCCCGCCTCGCCGGCGATCGCCTTCTCGAGCTTCGGGTTGACCGAGGACTCGGGGAAGATCGTGGAGACGTGCTCGCGCTCGATCGTCTCGACGAGGTCGCGGGTCTCGCCCGCCGATGCGCGCGCCTCGGTCGACAGCGCCGGGATGACCGCCCCGACCACGGTGATGCCGTAGCGGTCCGCGAAGTAGCCCAGCGCGTCGTGGTTCGTCACGAGCCGGCGCTTCTCCGCCGGGATGCCGTTCATGCAGCGCGCGATCGCGGTGTCGAGCGCCTCCAGCCGCCCGAGGTAGGCCTCCGCGTTCGCGTCATACGTCGCGGTCCCGCCGCCGTCGACCCGGGCCAGCGCGTCGCGGATGCGCCGGACCGCGATCTCCACGTTTCGCGGGTCCTGCCACCAGTGGGGGTCCACCGCGCCGCCCTCGCCGGTGCGGCGGTGGACGTCGCCGATCAGGGTGACCACCTGCGCGTCGGCGCCCGCCGACTTCACGAGGTCGCCGAGCCACTCGTCGACGTCGCCGCCCGACTGCAGCACGAGCCCGGCGTCGGCGAGGGCGCGTGCGTCGCCCGGGCGCGGCTCGTAGTCGTGCGGGTCGGAGTTCGGCGTGAGGATCTCCGTCACCGAGGCGCGGTCGCCGGCGATGTTGCGCGCGATGTCGGCGAGCTGCGTCGTGGTGGCCACCACGCGCGGGCCCCCGTCGCCGGTGTCGTCGTCAGCGGAACCGCAGGCGGCGAGGGCTATCGCCAGCGCGGAGACGCAGACCAGGGCGAGGAGGGGGCGCATGCTGCCTGAAACTATCAAGAATGATTCTCATGAGCATGAGGCATCTAGCCCCAGGGGTGCGCGTCGCCCCAGGTCGCCGGGCCGACCCACCTGCCGTCGGCGCCCGCGGCCTCCAGGCGCGCGGCGCGGGTCCAAGGCGACGTGCGCGAGCCGGCCGGCTCGACCGGCGGGGCGTGGTCGCGCAGGAACCGCTCGACCGCGGCGACGACCGCCGCGGCCTCCTCGGGCGATGCGGCGGTGACGAGCCGGAGCTGCGGTCGGCGGTTGGGCATGCTCAGACGGGCGCGACGGGGATGTCGCCCAGCATCGCCCAGACCGCGACGGCGGCGGCGCCGAGCGTCACTGCCACGCCGGTCAGCACGCGCTGCGTCGTCGTCGTCTCCGTCGCCCGCTGCTTCGCCTTCTCGCCCTGCTCGATGGCGCGCTCGAGCATCGTCTCCGCCCATGTGAACTCGAGCGCGAGGATCGCGAGGCCGATCGGGATCACGAGGAACGCCGGCCCGGGGAGCACGAGCATCGCCAGGCCGCTGAGCAGCACGGTGAAGCCGACCATCACGTAGAGCGCCCGCACGATCCGCGAGCGCTGCAGGTGCTGCTCCTTGCGCTCCTGGAGCTTCGTGACGAGCTTCGGTGTCTCCGGCACGGCGCCCCAGGCTAGAGGACGCCCGAAGAAAGCTTGCCCTAGCATGCGTTGCTGCCTGTCCCCGCTTCCAAGGAGCTCCATGCCTCTCTCCGGCACCTACGCAGTCGATCCTGTCCACTCGAGCGTGCGCTTCCGCGTCCACCACGGCGGCATCGCCTTCTTCCGCGGCTACTTCGAGGGCTTCGAGGGCACGCTCGACGCGACGGGCTCCGAGCCCGTCCTCACGGGCGCCACGAAGGTCGAGAACATCTCCATCCGCCAGCCCGACTTCTTCCGCGGCCACGTCATGGGCGACGAGTTCTTCGCCGCCGACCAGTACCCGGAGATCACGTTCAAGTCGACCGGCTTCAAGGAGTCCGGCGGCGACGTGACGATCGAGGGCGATCTCACGATCCGCGACAACACGAAGCCGATCACCGCGAAGGGCACGCTCATCGGCCCCTCCGAGACGCACGCCGGGACCCGCGTCGCGCTCGACGTCGAGACGACGATCAAGCGCCAGGACTTCGGCGTGAACTGGGAGGCGCCCGCGCTGCCCGGCGGCGGCCCGTCGCTCGCCGACGACGTGACGCTCGAGTTCACGCTGCAGCTCGCAGCCCAGGAGTAAGCCGAAGGCTTCGCTACAGGGGGATGTTGCCGTGCTTGCGCTGCGGCGAGGCCTCGCGCTTCGTCAGCAGCGTCTCGAGCGCGGTGATGAGCTTCGGCCGGGTCTCGTGGGGGACGATCACGTCGTCCAGGTACCCACGCTCGGCCGCGGTGTAGGGGTTGGCGAACCGCGCGCGGTAGTCATCGATGAGCTCCGCCCGGCGCTCGTCGGGGCTGTCGTGCGCGGCCAGCGCCCGCCGGTGGACGATGTTCACCGCGCCCTCGGGGCCCATGACCGCGACCTCCGCGGTCGGCCACGCGACGTTGTAGTCCGCGCGCAGGTGCTTGGACGCCATGACGTCGTAGGCGCCGCCGTAGGCCTTGCGCGTGATGACGGTGATCTTCGGAACCGTCGCCTCCGCGTAGGCGTACAGCAGCTTCGCTCCGTGGCGGATGATCCCGCCCCACTCCTGGCTCGTGCCGGGCAGGAAGCCGGGGACGTCCACGAACGTCACGAGCGGGACGTTGAACGCGTCGCAGGTGCGAACGAACCGCGCAGCCTTCGCGCTCGCGTCGATGTCGAGCACGCCGGCGAGCTGGGCGGGCTGGTTGCCCACGACGCCGATGGCATGGCCGTCGAGGCGCGCGAAGCCGCAGACGATGTTGCGCGCGTGGTGCTCCTGCACCTCCATGAACTCCCCGTCGTCGACGATGCGGCGGATCGCGTCGCGCATGTCGTAGGGGCGGTTCGGGCTGTCGGGCACGACGTGGTCGAGCTCGGGGTCCATCCGGTCGCGCTCGTCGGACGGCAGCACGCGGGGCGCGGACTCCAGGTTGTTCTGCGGCAGGAACGACAGGAGGTAGCGGGCGTCCTGCAGGCACGCGTCCTCGTCCTCGGCGGCGAAGTGCGCGACGCCGGACTTCGTCGCGTGCGCCATCGCCCCGCCCAGCGACTCCGCGTCGACGTCCTCGCCCGTCACGGTCCGGATGACGTCGGGCCCCGTGATGAACATGTACGACGTCTCCTTCACCATGAAGATGAAGTCGGTGATCGCCGGTGAGTAGACGCCGCCGCCCGCGCAGGGCCCCATCACGAGGCTGATCTGCGGCACGACGCCGGACGTCCGGACGTTGCGCAGGAAGATGTCGGCGTAGGCGCCGAGCGACACGACGCCCTCCTGGATCCGCGCGCCGCCGCCGTCGTTGATGCCGATGACCGGGCAGCCGATGCTGGCCGCGAGGTCCATGACCTTGCAGATCTTCTCGCCGACGACCTCGCCGAGCGACCCGCCGAAGACGGTGAAGTCCTGGGAGAAGACGCAGACGCGGCGCCCCTCGATCGTCCCGTGGCCGGTGACGACCGCGTCGCCCCACGGCCGGTTGCCCTGCATGTCGAAGTCCGTCGTGCGATGCCGGACGAACGTGTCCAGCTCCGTGAAGGAGCCGGGGTCCAGCAGCCGCTCGACGCGCTCGCGCGCGGTGAGCTTGCCGCGGTCGTGCTGCTTGCGCTCCTGCTCGGGCGCGGAGTGGACCGCGGCCTCGCGCAGCTCCTGCAGCTGGGCGAGGCGGTCCTCGAAGGTCTCGGGTGGGTGCTCCGTCATGACGAGGCGCCAACCCTAGGGCGTCTGCGTGGCGGCTATCCGCGCGAGAACGGCCTGTGGTGCGCGGCGCCCAGGTGGTCGAGCATGCCCTCGAGCACCCGCAGCGCCTCGCCGACGGGCAGCTCGGCCTCGATGGTGGGGGCGGGTGGGGACGGGTCCTGGGCCGGCGGCGTCGGGTCGATGGGCGGCGTCGGGCTGGGGTCGGGGCGCGGCACCGGCGGCGCGGGGTCCGGCGCCGGCGCAGGCGGTGCGGGCGGCGTGATCTCGGCGGTCCGGCGACGGAACAGCCGCGCGAGGAAGCCGCGGCGCGGCGGCTCGATCGCGACGGGCTCTGGCTCCGGCTCGGACTCCGGCTCCGGCTCGGGCTCCTCCACGGCGACAGGCTCAGGCTCGGGCTCGGGCTGCGGGACCGACCACGCCTCGTCCTCGGGAGCGACCCAGCGTCGCGGATCCACCCACGACGGCTCGGCCTGCACCGCGGTCAGCGTCACGCGCGTCCCCCAGCCCGCCGAGTCGAGTGACACCGTGCCGCTTGCGCGTTCGCCCTCCCAGGCGACGGTGCTCTCTGGCTCGAGGCTGGTGATGCGAACGGCGCCGAACGGCGCGAGGTGGTGACGGAGGACGTCCTCGTCGGAGATCTCCGCCCACAACTCGGGCGGAGACTTCACGAGACGTCGCTGGGCCTGCAGCTCATCCATGTCGCGGGCCCCTTCGACCCCGCGGCCGTCGTCTCCTGCGCCGACGTCGATCTGCAACATGCCTACCGCGGCGCAGTCGCCGGCGACTCGCGCGTGTGGCGGTCGCCCATGCCCGTCGCGTCCTGCAGGTCGCCCTCGATCTCCTCGAGGCTGCGGCCCTTCGTCTCCGTGACGAAGGCCAGGACGAACGCGGTGGCGATCAGCCCCATCGCGGCGTAGCCGAGGAAGACGGTGCCCGCGCCCCAGGCGTCGACCATCGGCGGGAACGACTGCGACACGGCGAAGTTCGCGAGCCACTGCAGGCTCACGGCGACGCCGAGCGCGGCGCCGCGCACGCTGAGCGGGAGGATCTCGGGCAGCATCACCCAGACGACCGGGCCCCACGTGGCGGCGAACGACGCGATGAACGTCGCGAGGCAGACGAGCGTGATGATCGCGGCGGGATCGCTCGGCGACTTCGGCTCGGCCATGACCGACAGCGAGACGCCGAGCACGAGGAGGCTGGTGACCATGCCTGCGAGCCCCGCGAGGAGCAGCGGCTTGCGGCCGATGCGGTCGACGAGCCGGATCGCCAGGACCGTCATCCCGACGTTCAGCACGCCGATCACGATGTTCGCGTAGATCGCCGACTGGTCGGAGTAGCCGACGTTCGTGAGCGTCGTCGGGGCGTAGTAGATGATCGTGTTGATCCCGACGAGCTGCTGGAAGACCGCCAGCCCGATCGCGATCAGCAGCGCCGGGCGCACCCAGGCGGCGCCGAGCGCGCGCAGGCCGCCGTCCTGCTCCTCGGCCTCGACCTTGCGGATGTCCTCGAGCTCCTCCTCGTGGCCGTCCTCGCGGACCGCCTCGAGCACCTCGCGCGCCTCGTCCTCCTCGCCGTCGTGGACGAGGAAGCGCGGCGTCTCGGGCATCCAGATCATCCCGACGAGCAGCAGGAGCGAGGGCACGACGGCGAGGCCCACCATCACGCGCCATGCCTCCGAGGAGGCGAGCACGGCGTTGACGAGGTAGGCGACGAGGATGCCGCCCACGATCATGAGCTGGTTCAGCGACGAGATCGCTCCGCGGATCTCGGTGGGCGCGATCTCGGAGAGGTACAGCGGCACGACGAGCGCGGCGCAGCCGACCGCGATGCCGAGGACGAACCTGGCCGCGAGCAGGACGCCGACCGTCGGCGAGATGGCCGCGGCGATCGAGCCGACCGTGAAGATCACGCCGGCCGCGATGATGAGCTTGCGGCGGCCGAGGCGGTCCGACAGCGGCCCTGCGAAGGCCGCACCCACCATCGCGCCGAGCAGCAGCGACGCGACGACGGCGCCCTGCATGAACGACGAGAGATCGAAGTCCTGCTTGATGAACAGGATGGCGCCCGAGATGACGCCGGTGTCGTAGCCGAAGAGCAACCCTCCGAGCGCACCGAAGAAGTAGATCCGCCGACTCGACAGTTCCATGACCCCGCCCCTCTACTCGTGGTGGGACGGGTGTTCCCGCCACGCCACCAGGGCATTCAGCGGCCTGCGAACCCCGTCTCGTAGGCCAGGACGACGGCCTGCACGCGGTCGCGCAGGCCGAGCTTGGCGAGGATCCGCGCGACGTGGGTCTTCACCGTCTGCTCGCCGAGGACGAGCTCGGCGGCGATCTCGGCGTTCGACATGCCACGCGCGAGCAGGCGCAGGACCTCCAGCTCGCGGGCGGTGAGCGAGGCGACCGCCTCCGGCGGGCCGTCCTCGCCGGCCGGCGCGGCCACCCGGGCGAACTGCTCGATGAGCCTGCGGGTGATCGAGGGCTCCAGGAGCGCGTCGCCCGCCGCCGCGACGCGGATCGCGTCCAGCAGCCGCGCGGCCGGCGCGTCCTTGAGGAGGAAGCCGCTCGCGCCGAGGCGCAGGGCGTCGTAGACGTACTCGCGCGTGTCGAACGTCGTGAGCATGAGCACCGCGGTCGCGAGGCTCGCGTCGCCCAGGATCGCCTCCGCGGCGCGCAGGCCGTCGAGCTCGGGCATGCGGATGTCCATGAGCACGACGTCGGGCCGCAGGCGCCGGACGACGTCGACGGCCACGTGCCCGTCGCCCGCCTCGCCGATGACCGTCATGTCGGGCTCGGCCTCGACGATCACGCGGAACCCCGCGCGGAGGAGCGCCTGGTCGTCGGCGATCGCGACGGTGATCGGACCCTCGCGGGGTGCCACGGGGGCCGGGACGTCGCCGTGCAGCACCTCCGCCATCCCGACGGGCTGGCCCACGCCGCGCAGCCGCAGCGCGCCCGCGGCCCGCATCGGCGCCGGCGAGCCCTGGCCCGCCAGGAGGCGGACCGTCTCGGAGACGAGCACCTGGCCGGCGACGGCCGCCTCGGCCAGGCGGGTCGCGACGAGCGTGGCGTCGAAGTCGTTCTCGCCCGCGTCCACGCCGACCCGCTCGGCGCCGGCCCGCGCGAGGTCGATCGCGCAGGCGACCGCGTCCGCGGCGCTCAGGAACGTCGCGGTGACGCCATCGATGTCGCGCGACGCCTCCAGGCCGCCGTGCGCGCGCAGCGCATCCGCGGCTCCCTCGGGGGCCGGTTCCACGCGCAGGACGGCGGCGAAGGGCATGCCGGAAGGATCTTGTCGGCTTCGCGGACCCGCGTCACCTGCGCGGGGGACCGGCGATCACCCGCGGGGGTGACGACCGCGGCGGCCGTGGGGCGGAGGCTTGCACCGTCCACCCACCGAAAGGCCGCCGAGATGCTCCGCTCGATGACGTCCCCCAAGCGCTCGATCACCCTGTTCGATGCTCTGCTGACCGCGATCTTCGTGGCGCTGAGCGTCGCGTTCATGATCGCGACGATCGACGACGAGGGCGGCTCCTGGGTCGCCGTGCCGCTCTTCACGCTCGTCCCGATGACGCTGCTCTGGCGGCGCGTCGCCCCGCTGCAGGCGCTCGGCGGCCTCATCGCCGCCGTCGGCATCCACGCCGCGCTGTTCGGGACGATGACGCGCTGCGGGCTGTTCCTCCCCGTCGACTTCCTGCTCGTGTTCGCCGCCTCCGCGCGTCTGCCGTGGCGCCTCGCCACCGCGGGCTGGGCGCTGGCCCTGGGCGCCGCGCTGCTCATGCTCGGCTTCGACCAGAGCGCGCCGCTCGACGAGGCCGGCGTCTTCGTGGGCGTGCTCGTGACCGCCGCCTGGGCCGCCGGCCTGGCGCTGCGCGCCGTCGCGCATGCCTCCGCCGAGCCGGCCGTCGTCCTCGAGCCGGCCCGCACCTGACGCGTTTCGGAGATGCTTGGCACGATGACGTCCCTCAGGCGCTCGATCACCCGGTTCGACGTGCTGCTCACGCTCGCGGGCGTGGCGTTCGCCGTGTTCTTCGGGATCTCGGTCAGCGCCGACGAGGGGGCCCCGTGGCTGTTCACGCCGGTGCTCGTGCTCGTGCCGCTCACGCTGCTGTGGCGGCGGGTGGCGCCGATCGGCGCCCTGTGCGGCTTCATCGCGGCGATCGGCCTGAGCATCGCGCTGTTCGGCACCTACACGCGCTGCGGGCTCGTGTTCCCGATCGAGTTCTTCCTGCTCTTCGCCGCCGGCGCCCGGCTCGGATGGCGCGGCGCGACGCTGGGGTGGCTCCTCGGGCTCGCCGGCGCGTGCCTCACGCTCGGCTGGGACGCGAGCGCTCCGCTCGACGAGGCGGGCGTCTACATCTGCGTGCTCCTGACCGGCGTGTGGATCATCGCGCGGCTCGTCCACATGCGCGGGCGCAACGTGGAGCGCCTCGAGGAGCAGACCGCCGCGCTGCGCGACGCGCGGGACGACCGTGCGCGCATGGAGGTCGCGATGGACCGCGCGCGGCTGTCGGCCGACCTCGACGAGCTGCTGCAGCGCCGCCTCGGGGAGCTCGCGAGGCTCGCCGAGCGCGGCGCGTCGCAGCAGGGCGCCGAGGCCACGGCCACGCTGCTCGACATCGAGCACGGCAGCCGGCGGACGCTGGAGGAGATGCGGGCCGTGGTCGGCGTGCTGCGAAGCGCCGACGAGAC
The DNA here is from genome assembly GCA_963757125.1 of uncultured Solirubrobacterales bacterium. GTDB lineage: Bacteria > Actinomycetota > Thermoleophilia > Solirubrobacterales > Solirubrobacteraceae > CAVVSD01. Next base: position 1,509,298 of record CAVWQP010000004.1, read on the forward strand.
CGACTCCGTGGCGCCGCAGCCGACGCTCACCCACCTCGAAGCGATGCTCCTGCGGGCCAAGGGCGCAGAGGCGCGCTTGACGGTCGACGGCAGCCCGCGCGCGCTGCCCGCCGGCGTGGAGCTCTCGGCCTACCGGATCGTCGAGCATCTCCTCGATGCGCTCGACGACGCGCCCGACGTCAACGTCACCGTCGGCTTCGGGCCCGACGCGCTCGACATCACGGTCTCCGGGCCCGCCGCGCGCCGCGGGGTCGCCGCGACCGCGATCGAGCGCGCCCGCGAGCGCGCGGCGCTGCACAGCGGCACGCTGCAGGCCGAGACCCGCGGGGGGCGCGCGGAGGCGATCGCGCACCTGCCGATCGCGATGGCATGAGGCTCCGGCGGCTCGATCTGGCGGTCGGCGTCGCTGCGGCCGCGCTGGGCGGGTGGACCGCGTCGCTGCAGTCCGGCGGCACGCCCGCGATCGTCGGCGGCGTGCTGCTCGGCGCCTCGCTCGGCGTCCTGCGCGGCATCCCGATGCTCGGGTTCGCGCTGGCCGTGGCGGGCACGACGCTCGCGGGGATCGACGGTTCGATCGCCGACGGCCCGATGGCCCTGCTGCTCATCGCGAGCTTCGGGATCGGGCTGTACGCGGGGCGCGTCGCCGGCGTGGTGGCGGTCGTCGCGCTCTTCGCGGCCGACCTCACGCACGCGTTCAGCGCCGACGACTGGGTCCCGACGGTCATGTTCCCCGCCGTCTTCTGGGGTGCCGGCCGCGCGATGCGGGCGCACGAGGTCGTCGCCCGGCGGCTGAAGGAGCGCGCCGCCGAGCTGGCGGAGGAGCGCGAGGCGTACGCGCAGCTGTCCGTCCGCTACGAGCGGGCTCGGATCGCGGCCGAGCTGCACGACATCGTCGCCCACGCGATCAGCGTCATGGTCGTGCAGGCCAGCGCGGGCCAGCGGCTCGCCGCCGTCGACCCCGAGCTCACGACGGAGACGTTCCACGTGATCGCCGACGCCGCCAGGCAGGCGGAGGACGACATGGGGCGCCTCGTCGCGCTCCTGGGCGACGAGCCTGCCGGGCCCGCGCCGGATCTCGCGCTCGTCGAGGAGCTGGTCGCGCGCGCCGCCGGCAGCGGCCTGGACGTCACGCTGCGCCTGGAGGGCACGGTCGACGAGGTCCCGGCCGCGACGGCGGAGGCCGCCTACCGCGTCGTGCAGGAGAGCCTGACGAACGCGCTGCGCTACGCCGCGGGTGCTGCCGTCGCGGTGACCCTGCGCGGGGGCGAGGACGCGATCGACGTCGAGGTCCGCAACGCCGCGACGGCGGGCGAGCCCGAGCTCTACGGCGTGGGCACGGGCAACGGGCTCGGCGGCCTGCGGGAGCGCATCGACGCGTGCGGCGGCACGGTCGACGCCGGCCCGACCGCCGACGGCGGGTGGCGCGTGGTCGCGCGTATCCCGCGGAGGCTAGGGGTGCCGACGGCGGCCTGACGACCCGGCCGCAACGAAGGTCGTAATGGCCGCCCGAGGCGGGCCCCCGTGCGTTCTCCTCAGGGCTTGACGACCATCAGGAACAGCACGACGACCACGAGGACCATCGCCGCGGCGGCCGCGGTGTTCAGCCGTCGCGCCAGGTCGTCGTAGGCCGGGTCCGACGTCGTCGCGAGCTGTGCGGCCTTGCGCTGCCAGCCCGTCGAGACGCCGGCGATCGCGAACAGCAGGATGAGCCCGACGAAGCCGCCGGACACCCAGCCCTCGCTCCAGACGTCGGCGTCGCTCGCCAGGTAGATCCCGGCCAGGAGCACGACGACCATCGCCGGCGTGACCACGCGCGACCAGATCGTGGCCTGCGTGCTGTGGAACGCGGGGAGCGCGCCTGCCCGTGCGAGCGACGAGGCCAGCAGCGGATAGGCGAAGACGCCGCCGAAGGCCACGACCACGGCGAGCACGTGGACCCAGACGACGACGTTGTAGAAGGTGACGGTCGCGATCATGCGGGCGGACGATACGTCCCGAAGACGTCGCGCATCGCGCCGCAGACCTCGCCGACCGAGCAGCGGTCGCGGAGCGCGTCGCGCAGGACGGGCAGCAGGTTGTCGGTGCCCTCCGCGGCGGCGCGGACCGCCTGGAGGTGGCGCTGGACGACGTCGGGGTCGCGGTCGGCCTTGACGGCCTGCAGCCGCTCGACCTGCGCGCGCTCGCTGGCCGGGTCGACCCTGAGGGTCTCCTCGACGTCCGCCTCGTCCTCGACGTAGCGGTTGACGCCGACGACGACGTCCTGCTCGGTGCGGTAGCGCTCGCTGTAGCCCCAGGCGGACTCGTCGATCTCGCCGATGATGAACCCGAGCGCCTCGACGCTCCCGCCGAGCTGGTCGACGCGGTCGATCAGGGTGCTCGCGGCGTCCTCGATCTCGTCGGTCAGCGCCTCGACGAAGTAGCTGCCCGCGAACGGGTCGACGGCGTCGGTGGCGCCGGACTCGTGCGCGATGACCTGCTGGGTGCGGAGCGCGAGCTTGGCCGCGCGCTCGGAGGGCAGCGCGAGCGCCTCGTCGTAGCCGTTGGTGTGCAGCGACTGCGTCCCGCCGCACACCGCGGCGAACGCCTGCAGCGCGACGCGCACGATGTTGTTCTGCGGCTGCTGGGCGGTCAGCGTCACGCCGCCGGTCTGGGTGTGGAAGCGCAGCGTCTGCGCCTTGGGGTCGGTCGCGCCGAAGCGGTCGCGCATGATGTGCGCCCACATCCGCCGGGCGGCGCGGAACTTCGCGACCTCCTGGAAGACGTTGTTGTGGCCGTTGAAGAAGAACGCCAGCCGCGGGCCGAACTCATCGACGGAGAGCCCGGCGTCCAGCGCGGCCTGCACGTAGGCGATCCCGTTGGCCAGCGTGAAGGCGACCTCCTGCACCGCCGAGGAGCCCTTCTCGCGCATGTGGTAGCCGGAGATCGAGATCGTGTTCCACTTCGGCAGCTCGCGCGCGCAATAGGCGAACAGGTCGGTCGTCAGGCGCATCGACGGGACCGGCGGGTAGATGTAGTTCCCGCGGGCGATGTACTCCTTGAGCACGTCGTTCTGCGTCGTGCCGCGCAGCAGCTTCGGGTCGACGCCCTGCTCCTCGGCGACGAGCTGGTAGAGCATCAGCAGCACCGCCGCCGGCGCGTTGATCGTCATCGACGTGGAGACCTCCGCGAGCGGGATCCCGTCGAACGCGGTGCGCATGTCGTCGATCGTGTCGATCGCGACCCCGGTGCGGCCCACCTCCCCCAGCGAGCGGGGGTCGTCGGAGTCCAGGCCCAGCTGCGTCGGCAGGTCGAAGGCCATCGACAGGCCGGTCGAGCCGTGCGCGAGCAGGTACTTGTAGCGCTCGTTGGACTCCTTCGCCGACGCGTACCCCGCGTACTGGCGCATCGTCCACGCCCGCCGGCGGTACATCTCCGCGTACGGGCCGCGCGTGAAGGGGAACTCCCCGGGATCGCCCAGCTCGGGCTCGCCGCCGAGGTCCTCCGCCGTGTAGATCGGCTGCACCTCGATGCCGGAGTCCGTGAACCGCCGCGGATCCTCGGGCCCCACGATCGGTGCGACCGTCCGCCGCTCTCCCGTGGCCATGCCCTGGAGCCTACGCGAGGTGGATTTACCGAGGATTGAGCGCCCCGCAGCACTGTGGTCCCATGCCTTCCGGTTCCCGGGGCAACTTCCTGAGCGCGCTCCTCGGCGCGGGGGTCGTCGCCGCCGTCTTCGCAGTCCTCGCCCTCTCGGGCACGTTCGACAACGGTGACGGCGATTCCGCGGTCACGGTCTCGTCGACCGCGGACCAGGACGTCCCGGCTCCCACCGCCACGCGCTCGGCCACCGACGTCTCCGCGCTCTACAACAAGGTCCGCGACGGCGTCGTCTACGTGCAGACCAGCTCGCGCACCACGAGCACGGGGGCGGAGGGCGAGTCGGGCTCCGGCTCGGGCTTCGTCCTCGACACGCGCGGCTACATCCTCACGAACGACCACGTCGTGGCCGGCGCCGACACGGTGCGGGTGCGCATCGGCGACAGCGAGGACCTCATCTCGGCGAAGGTCGCCGGCACCGACGCGTCGAGCGACCTCGCGGTGCTGAAGGTCGATCCGGCCGGGGTCGAGGGCGGGCTCAAGCCGCTCGCCCTCGGTACCTCCGCCTCCGTGCAGGTCGGCCAGCCGGCCGTCGCCATCGGCTCGCCCTTCGGGCTGCAGGGGTCGCTGACGACCGGCGTGATCTCGGCGCTCGGGCGCCCGATCCAGTCGCCCAACGGCTTCCAGATCTCAGGCGCGCTGCAGACCGACGCGGCCATCAACCCCGGCAACTCCGGCGGGCCGCTGCTCGACGCGCAGGGCACCGTCATCGGCATCAACGCGCAGATCGCGACCGAGTCGCAGTCCAACAGCGGCGTCGGGTTCGCGATCCCGATCGACACCGCCAAGCAGGCGATCCCGCAGCTCGAGCGCGGCGGCACCATCCGGCGCGCCTACCTCGGCGTCTCGACGGCGAGCACGTCCAACGGCAGCGGGGCGCAGGTCGCCGCGGTCATCAGCGGCGGCCCCGCGGCGAAGGCCGGGGTGCGCGCCGGCGACCGCATCACGAAGGTCGGCGGTCAGGCCGTCAAGACGGCGGACGACGTCGCCGAGCGGATCGCGACCCGCAAGCCCGGGGACGTCGTCGAGGTGGTCGTCCAGCGCGACGGCGACAGCGAGACCATGAAGGTCAGGCTCGGCACCCAGCCGAAGACCGCGACCCAGGGCTAGGCCGTCTAGAGCGCCCCGCCGGCCGCCTCGGGCGCCGTCGGGTCCTCGCCCCCGTCGCCGATCGTCTCGCGGGCGAGGAACTCCTCGGCCAGCAGAGGGTTGTCCTTCGCGCGCTGGACGACGCGCAGCAGGTCGGACATCGAGGAGACCTCCTCGACCTGCTCCTTGATGAACCACTGCATGAACTGCTCGGAGGTGTAGTCGCCCTGCTCGCGGGCGAGGCTGGCCAGCGCGTTGATCTGGCTCGTCACCCGCTTCTCCTGCTCGAGCGAGAGCGCGACGGGCGCCACGACGTCGGCGAACGCGGTCTGCGGCGCGCCGATGCCCGGGATCTGCGCCTCGACATCGGCGTCGAGGAGGTACTTCACCATCATCATCGCGTGGTTGCGCTCCTCGAGCGCCTGCCGGTAGAAGAACGACGCGAGACGCGGGAGCGTCTCGGCTTCGTAGTAGACGGCGACCGCCGCGTACTGCTGCGACGCGGCGAACTCGTGGCCGATCTGCTCGTGGAGCCGGTCGACGAAGGCCTGATCTGGCATGGCGGCACCCTAACCGCTCGCCGGACGGGGTTAGGCTGCCCGAATCGCCGTGAAGACGAAGAAGCGCTGCTGCAAGTCCCGCCCCCGCTGCAAGCGGTGTCCCGTCGTGCTCAAGCGGCTCGAGCAGCAGGGGCTCGCCGAGCGGACCGGGCGGTTCGTCTACGAGCTGTCGCCGGACGTCACGAAGAAGGCGATGAAGACAGCGCGCAAGGGCCCGAATCGCACGTCGTCATAGACTGCCCGCAATATGGCCACTTGCCTGGTCACAGGCGGTGCCGGATTCCTCGGCTCGCACCTGTGTGACGAACTGCTGTCCCGCGGTCACCGAGTGATCTGCGTGGACAACCTCGAGACCGGCTCGCTCGCGAACATCGCGCACATCCGCCGGCCCGAGTTCGTCCACCTCAACCTCGACATCATCGAGCCGTACTTCGTCGACGAGCCTGTGGACGTCGTGTACCACCTCGCGTCGCCCGCGAGCCCGATCGACTACCTGCGGCTGCCGCTGCACACGCTGAAGGTCGGGTCCTACGGCACCCACCACACGCTCGGGCTGGCGAAGAAGCACCGGGCCCGCTTCCTCATCGCCTCGACCAGCGAGGTCTACGGCGACCCGCAGGTGCACCCGCAGCCCGAGAGCTACTGGGGCCACGTCAACCCGATCGGCCCGCGCGGCGTCTACGACGAGGCCAAGCGCTACGCCGAGGCGCTGACGATGGCCTACCACCGCCAGCAGGGCGTCGACACGGCGATCGTGAGGATCTTCAACACCTACGGCCCGAGGATGCGCGCGCACGACGGCCGCGCGATCCCGACCTTCCTGCGCCAGGCGCTGCAGGACCGCCCGCTGACGGTGTTCGGCGACGGCAGCCAGACGCGCAGCTTCTGCTACGTCTCCGACCTCATCCGCGGGATCATCGCGCTGTCGGAGTCCGGCGTGCACCACCCGGTCAACGTCGGCAACCCCGACGAGTACACCCTGCTGCAGCTCGCCGAGACGGTCATCGAGGTGGCAGGGTCGCGATCGGAGATCATCTACGAGGCGCTGCCGACCGACGACCCGCAGGTCCGCCAGCCGGACACGACGCTGGCCCAGAAGCTCCTGGCCTGGAAGCCGCAGGTCAGCCTGCGGGACGGTCTCGCGCGGACGATCGACCTCGCCGGTACCGAGGCACTCGTCGGAGGCGGCCAGCGGTGAGCAGTTGCGCGACATCGGGCGCGATGGGTCGTTGACGTCCTAGGCGACATGCCGACGACGACGCGAGAAGACCAGCGAGCACCAGAGCGGGACCCGGAGACCGGAGGGCTCGACTTCGCGCTCAGCCCGCAGGACGTCCGCCGCAAGCGGCCGCCCGCACTGGCGTTCGTGCTCAAGATGAGCACGCTGCGGCACCTCGCGCGCGTGCTGTCGCTCGCCGCGCTCGACTTCGTCGGGATCTGGCTCGCGATCTTCGTCGCGCTCAGCGTGAAGTCGGTGCTCCTGGAGCACTGGGACCCGCGCGCGCAGATCGACCAGACGCAGGACATCGTCGCCTTCGCGTACCTGCTGACCGTCCTGCTGTTCGCGCGCTCGGGGCTCTACGCGGACCGCGGCTCGCGACCGGGTCTGCGGTCGATCGTCTCCGGGCTGTTCCAGGTCACGCTCGTCGCGCTGGCCTTCGCGCTCGTGAACGGCGAGGAGTTCGCGTCGTACTACATCTTCTACGGCTCGCTGATCTTCGCGATCGCGATCGTCTCGCTGCTGCGCTGGTCCTACGAGTGGCTCACGGGCGTGATCCTCCGTGCGGCCGGCTACCAGCGGCGTGCGGTGCTCGTCGGCACCGGCGCGCACATCGACGCGGTCGCGCATGCGCTGCGGGACAGCGCGCACACCGCGATCAGCGTCGTCGGCTTCATCTCGCTCACGCCGCGTCCGGCGAACGGGCTCGTGTCGCTCGGCGCGCTGGACGACCTCGGCACCGTCATCGACCGCCACCGCATCGACGAGGTCATCGTCGCGGATCCGGACTTCCCGGAGGACGACGCGGTCCTCCTCGTCGACCGGTGCCACGCGCAGGGCGTCCGGGTGCGGATCGCGCCCTCGACGATGGAGCTGCTCATCCACCGGGCCGAGTTCGTCGCCGGCGAGGCGGTCCCGCTCTTCGAGCTCAAGCCGCCGGTCTTCGAGGGCGTCGACTACGTGATCAAGCGGACGTTCGACCTCGTGGTCTCCGCGTTCCTGCTCGTCGTCCTCAGCCCGCTGCTGCTGGCCATGGCGGCAGCGATCCGCGTGTCCTCGCGCGGCCCGGTCATCTACCGCTCCATGCGCCCCGGGATCGGCGGCGAGCCGTTCGCGTGCCTGAAGTTCCGCACGATGTACCGCGACGCCGACCAGCGCCAGGCCGACCTCGAGTCGCTCAACGAGGCGACGGGCGCGCTGTTCAAGATGCGCGACGACCCGCGGATGACGCCGGTCGGCCGGTTCCTGCGCCGCTACTCGCTCGACGAGCTCCCCCAGCTGTTGAACGTCCTGCGCGGCGAGATGTCGCTCGTCGGCCCGCGGCCGCTGCCCCAGCGCGACTTCGACCGCCTGGAGCCGTGGCACAAGAAGCGCTACCTCGTCCTCCCGGGCCTCACCGGGCTGTGGCAGGTCTCCGGGCGCTCGGAGCTGGACTTCGACGACCTCGTGCGGCTCGACTTCCTCTACCTCGAGCGCTGGTCGGTCTTCCTCGATCTCACGATCCTGGTGAAGACGCTGCCCGCGGTCGTCTCGAGGCGCGGCGCCTTCTGACCGCTTGATCCGGTCACCGGATCCTCACCGGAAGTTCACCCACCCGTCACTTGGGTCATAGTCTCGGGCCATCAGCACCGAGGCCTCATCCTTCCCGTCCGTCCCCGCACGCCTCGATCCGGCAGATCCCGGCGTCTGGGAAGACGGCGTCGAGACCGCCGCCGGCAGGGAGACGCTGGCGCGCGCGGGCTTCCTCGCGCTGATCCCCTCGCTGGTCCTCGGCGTGGTCATGCTCGTGATCACGTACGTGGTCTCGCGGGCGTACGACCTGCCCTTCCGGGACGCCGACGGGATCCTCGGCGGGCGCATCGTGCTCCTGCTCGGGACGATCGGGCTCTTCATGGCGATCGACGTCGTCCCGCGCGCGATCCGGCGGCGCGGGTGGCGCTGGTCGGAGCTGCGGACCGGGGTGCCCGAGCTCGTCCGCGAACGCTGGTCGTGGCGGCGGCTGACGATCGTCCTGCTCGGGATCGTCGCGTTCTACATGACGTACCTGGCGTACCGGAACCTCAAGAGCTTCCTGCCACTCATCACGAGCCAGGACCTCGATTCCAACCTGCTCAACTTCGAGCAGGACGTGCTGGGCGGCACGCACCCGTTCGACATCCTGCACACGCTTCTCGGGACGGGGATCTCGGCGCAGGTCCTGTCGACCGTCTACCTCTTCTTCCTGGCCTTCGTGCCGATCTCCCTCGGCGCGTCGCTCATCGTCTCGATCAACCCGCTGCCCGGTCTGTGGTGGGTGCTGACGCTCGGCATCAACTGGACGCTGGGGACCCTGAGCTACTACCTCGTCCCGACCATGGGGCCGTGGTTCATCGCGCCGCAGCTGTTCGCCGACCTGCCCGCCACCGGCGTGTCGCGGCTGCAGAACGCGCTCTGGGTCGAGCGGTTGGAGGTCATCAACGACCCGACCGTGACCCACGCCGTGCAGAGCGTCGCGGGGTTCGCGTCGCTGCACGCGTCGATCACGTTCTCGGCCGCGCTCATCGCCCATCTCCTCGGGCTCGCCCGCATCGTGCGGATCGCGCTGTGGACCTTCTTCGGACTGACCATGCTCGCGACGGTCTACTTCGGCTGGCACTACGTGCTCGACGACCTGGCGGGCCTCCTCATCGGCGCCGTCGCGGTCGTGGTCGGCGCGCTCCTGACGGGCAACCGCGACGCGCTGCGCCGCCGCCCGCGTGAGGAGGCGACGGCTTGAGCGCGCAGGGGTTCGCCATCCCGGACGCCGCGTCGGTCTGGCGGCAGGTCCCCAACGTCCTGACCGTCTTCCGGATCGCGCTCGTGCCGCTCCTGGTGCTCGCGATCGCCAGGGATCCGGACGGGTCGGCGCTCGCCGTTGCGATCTTCGTCCTCGCCGCCGCGACCGACGTCGCGGACGGCCAGATCGCGCGCCGGCAGGAGGTCGTCAGCACGTTCGGGAAGCTCGCCGACCCGATCGCCGACAAGCTGCTCATCGGCGGCGCGCTCGTCGCGCTCGCGGTCAGCGACCAGGTCGCGACGTGGATCGTCGTCGTCGTGCTGGGCCGTGAGCTCGCGGTCACGCTGCTGCGCTGGCACGCCAAGCGCGAGGGGATCATCGTCCCGGCCAGCATCTGGGGGAAGGCGAAGATGGTCCTGCAGTGCGCGGCGCTCGTCGCGCTGCTCGCCGTGCCGGGGGCGGCCTGGGTCAACGCACTGCTGTACGTGACCGTCGCCGCGACGGTCGTGTCGGGGATCGACTACGCGCTGCACCTGCGGCAGCGGGCCGATCCCGCGCCTGCCCGGAGCTAGATCACCCGCCCAGGGTGGGTGTAGACGTTCATCGACCCGCGGCGGGCGAAGCCGCACAGCGTGATGCCCTGCTCGGCGGCGAGCGCGACCGCCAGCGAGCTGGGAGCGCCCACCGCGACGAGGATCGGCGCGCCGGCACGGGCGGCCTTCTGCACGAGCTCGAACGAGAGGCGCCCGCTCACGCAGAGGACGTGGCCGGCGAACGGGATCCGGCCGTCCAGCAGCGCCCGGCCGACGACCTTGTCCATCGCGTTGTGGCGCCCGACGTCCTCCCGGACGAGCACGAGCTCGCCGGCGGCCGTGAACAGGCCCGTCGCGTGCAGGCCGCCGGTGCGCTCGAACGTGGGCTGCACGAGCTTGTCCGGGAGGCCGATGAGGACGTCGCGGGGGACGCGCGGCCCGGCTGCCGGGTCGAGCACGGGCGCTCCGACGGCGACCTCCTCGAGCGCGCCCTTGCCGCAGACGCCGCACGACGAGCTCGTGTAGAAGCTGCGCGCGCCCGGATCGCGGGCCAGCGGGCCGGCGACGTCGACGGTGTTGGCGGCGAGGTCCGGGGCCGGGTCGACGGGGCGCGGCGCGTCGATGAGCGCCTCGCCGAACAGGAAGCCCAGGGCGAGCTCCTCGTCGTGGCCGGGCGTCCGCATGGTCACCGACAGCGGCTTGCCGTCGACGCGGATCTCCAGCGGGTCCTCGACGGCGACGGCGTCCTCGCGGCCGTCGTCCAGGACGACGAGGGCGTGCGCGCCGCGGTGGCGCACGAGGGGAGCGGTCATGCCCACAGGGTGTCAGGTCGTTTCGGGCCGGCGGTGGTCTAATGCCGCGCATGCAAGGACTCCGACCGGCATGAGGCTCGTCAGCTTCGGCCCCCGCGGCGGGGAGCTCCCCGCGGTGCTCGACGGCGACGAGGTCGTGCCCCTGGCGCAGCTCCTGCGCCTGCTGGGCATCGCCGTGCCCGACATGAACGCCGTCCTCGGCCTCTGGGAGCACATCGCCCCGGCGATCGACGAGCTCGTCGCGTCGCGCGACGCCGAGCGGCTGCCGCTGACCGGCGTCCGGCTCGGGCCGCCCGTCCCCAGGCCGGTGAACGTCGTCGGCATCGGACGCAACTACGGCCAGGCGCCAGAGGGCGCGCCCGCACCGGTGCCGATCCTGTTCGCGAAGCCGGTGACGTCGCTCCTCGGGCCGGAGGACCGCATCGTGCGCCCCGCGACCACGAGCACGCTCGACTACGAGGCCGAGCTCGCGGTGGTCATCGGCCGCGCGGGCCGCCACATCGCGGCGGCCGACGCTCCGGCGTACATCGGCGGCTACACGATCGGCAGCGACGTGACGGCGTTCGACCTCATGTTCCCGGGCCACGCGCAGAACCCGGACGTCATGCCCGCGATGCTCCTGCAGCAGCTGCGCGGGAAGGGCCACGACGCCTTCCTGCCGCTGGGCCCGGCCATCGTGACGCCCGACGAGGCGGGCGATCCCGACGAGCTGGAGATCGTGACGACGGTCAACGGCGAGGAGCGCCAGCGCGCCCGCGCGGGCGAGATGCTCGTCGGCATCCACCGGCTGGTCGCGGAGGTCAGCGCGGTGCTGACGCTCCATCCGGGCGACGTCATCCTCACCGGCACGCCGCCGGGCATCGGGCTGCAGCAGGACCCCCCGGCGTTCCTGGAGGAGGGCGACGTCGTGGAGATCACGATCCCGCGCATCGGCACGCTGCGCAACCAGGTCGTGGACGAGCCCCGCGGGGCCGTCTGAGACTCAGCCGAACGGCGTCGCGGGGGGACCCGTGACGCCGGGACGGCACGACAGCAGCAGCCCGTTGTCCGGGTTGGCCGTCGCGGCGTCGATGAGGTCCTCGGCGAGCCCGAGGTCCTGCGGCAGGAAGCGCGGGATCTCCTCGCCGATCGTCGTGATGAACAGCTCGTCGCGCACGAACGTGCAGCTCGAGACCTGGTGGGCGGGCGTGTCGATGACCCCGAGCAGCTCGCCGTCCGGGGAGTAGCGCCGGATCTGGCCGCTGAAGATCGTCGCCGTCCAGAGGCAGCCCTCGTCGTCGACGCACATCCCGTCGGGGGCGCCCTCGCCGCGCGGGATCGTCACGACCCGGCGGCGGTTGGCGATCGTGCCGGCGTCGAGGTCGTAGTCGAAGGCGTCGATGCCCAGCGTCGGCGTGTCCGTGAAGTAGAAGGTCTCGCCGTCGGGGCTCCAGTCCAGGCCGTTGGAGAGCTTCACGTCCCCGAGCAGCGGCGTCAGCGTGCCGTCGGGGTCCAGGCGCACGAGCTGCCCGGGCTCCGAGAGGTCGAACACCATCGTCCCGGCCAGGAGCCGGCCGCGCGGGTCGACCTTGCAGTCGTTGAAGCGGGTCGGGGCGCCGCGGAGGTCCAGGCGGGCGAACGGCTCCAGGGAGCCGTCGTCGCCCAGGACGCAGAACTCGTGGCCGACCATCGCGAGCAGGCCGCCCTCGCGGCGCGGCACCACCGCGCCGGGCAGATCGGGCATCTCCCACGAGGCGCCGGCAACCCAGCCGTCGCCGTCGCGGCGCAGCTCGTGGATGCGCCGCCCGTTGATGTCGCACCAGACGAGGCGATCGTTCGCCGCGTCGTAGGACGGGCCCTCGCCCAGCACATCGTGCCGGTCGAGCACCGGCGTCGCCTCTGCCAGGACCCTCATCGCGGCGGCGACCATACAGCGCATCCGGTATGACGTGCCGAGACACCGAGGAGGATGAGCCCATGACCGACAGCGCCACGGAGCAGGCGCCCCTGGACGTGCCGGTGCCACCGGAGCGCAATCCGATGCGCGACCCGCGCAACCGGCTGAAGCTCGCGGTCTTCTGCGCGAACGTCGCGCGCGGCACGAGCATGTCCGACGCCGAGACCCTTCCGAAGGTGACGTGGGAGGAGTCCCGGCGACTCGCGCTGGCCGCGGATCGCGCCGGGATCGACGGGATGATCCCACTCGGCCGGTGGAAGTACACGGCGCGCGGCGGCCCGATCACGGCCGACCGGACATTCGAGCCCTGGGCCTGGGCGTCGGCGCTGTCGGCGATCACCGAGCGCATCAGCATGTTCACGACCGTGAACATGCAGCAGTACCACCCGCTCGCCGCGACCCTCATGACGTCGACCATCGATCACGTCTCGGGCGGGCGTTTCTCGCTGAACGTCGTCGCCGGGTTCAACGAGCAGGAGTTCCACATGCTCGGGATGGAGGTCCCATCGCACGAGGACCGCTACGGGCGCGCCGCGGAGTGGATGACGATCGTCCGGCGCGCGTGGACGGACCACGAGCCGTTCGACTTCGACGGCGACTACATCGAGCTCCGCGAGGTCGTCTCCGAACCGAAGCCGCTGCAGCAGCCGGCGCCGCCGATCATGAGCGCGGGCACGAGCGAGCTGGGCCGCCGGTTCGCCGCAAAGCACGCGGACATCAACTTCGTCCATCTCCCGAGCCTCGAGGAGATGCCCGCGATCGTGGCGGCCGCGAAGGCCGACGCCCGCGAGCACGCCGGTCGCGACGTGGAGATCTACTCCAGCGCGTACATCGTCGTCGCCGACACGGAGGAGGAGGCCTGGCGGCGCTACCACCACGTGACCCGCGAGCGGCTGGACCGCAAGGCCGCCGCCGGGCTCATCGAGATGTGGGAGCGCCTGAGCAAGGGCGGCGAGGTCATCGACGTCGAGCAGCGCATCGACCGCATGGCGGCGGGCTTCAACGCGATGCCGTTCGTGGGGACGGCCGAGCAGGTCGCCGAGCTGCTCGTCCGCGCCGCCGACGGTGGGCTCGACGGTCTGGCCATCTCCTGGGACGACTACGACGAGGGGCTGGCGACCTACGCGGAGGCGGTCCGGCCGCTGCTGCTGCAGGCCGGCCTGCGCAAGGACTGATGGCCGCCGAGCTCGCGGGCCTGCGCGCCCGTCTCGCGTCACCCGACCCCCTCGCAGGGGCGATCCTGTCGCTGCCCGAGCCCGGGCTGGCGACGCTCCTCGGCAACGCCGGCTTCGACTACGTCGTCGTCGACGCCGAGCACGGCCCGTTCACGCTGGCGACGCTGCGTCCGGTGGTCGAGGCGCTCGCGGCGACGCCCGCGCACACGATCGTCCGGGTCGCCGCGAACGACCCCACGATCATCAAGCAGACTTTGGAGCTCGGCGTGGACGGCATCCAGGTGCCCGGCGTGGCCAGCGGCGAGCAGGCGGCCGCCGCGGTCCGTGCCGTGCGCTACGCCCCCGAGGGCGAGCGCGGCATCGGCGTGGGGCGCTCGACGCGCTACGGCCTCGACCTCCCCGGCTACCTGCACGAGGCGAACGCGAGCATCGCGACGCTCGCGATGATCGAGGACGCCGCGGGCGTCGAGCACGTCGCCGACATCGCGGCGACGCCGGGGCTCGACGCGATCATCGTCGGGCCGCTGGACCTCTCCGCCGGGCTCGGCGTCATCGGCGAGACAGGCCACCCGAGGGTGCAGGGGGCGATCGAGCGGATCGTCGCCGCGGGAAGGGCCGCGGGCGTGCCGGTCGGCCTCGGAGGTCCCCCCGGCGAGCTGCGCTCGCTCGTGGAGGCGGGCTCGCACGTGACGCTCATCTTCTTCGACGCGCTGGACATCGGCGCGGCCGCCCGCGCGGCGGTCCAGGCGGCGCGGGCGAGCCTGGTCTGACGATGCGGGTCGTGGTGGTCGGCTGCGGGGCGATGGGCTCGTCCTACGCCGCGGCGCTCGTCCGCGGCGGGCACGACGTCGAGGTGCTCGAGGCGAACCCGCGGGTCGTGGACCTGCTCGGGGACGGCGGCGTGACCGTCGTCGAGCCCGGCGGCGCCGAGCACGCCCTGCGGCTCGCCGCGACGCTCGATCCCGCCGACGTCGCGCCGGGTCCTGACGTGCTGCTCGTGTTCGTGAAGGCGTACGACGGCGCGGCGGCCGCGCGGGCGGCGGCGCCGCTCGTCGGCCCGGACACGATCGTCGCGACGGTGCAGAACGGATGGGGTCACGGCGAGCTGCTGGCAGAGCACGTGCCCACGGAGCGGCTCGTCGTCGGCGTGACGTTCGAGGCGGCGAACGCGCCGACGCCCGACCGGGTGATCCACTACGCCAACGGGCCGACGCAGCTCGGGCCGTGGCGCCCGGGGAGCGGCGTGGACGCGGCCGAGGCGGTCGCCGCGCTGCTGCGCACGGGCGGGCTGCAGGCGACGGCGCTCGCGGACGCGCGGCCGGAGATCTGGGAGAAGCTCGTCTTCAACGCCGCGTACTCGGCGGTGCCGACGATCACCGGGCTGTCGCTGCCGGGCGTCGCCGCGCGGCCGGACGCGTGGGCGCTCTGCTCGGCGCTCGTGGACGAGGCGGTGGCCGTCGCGGCGCTGGAGGGGATCGAGCTCGACGCGGCGGGGATCGTCGCGAAGGCGGCTGGGCTGGCCGAGACGTCGAAGGGCACCGGGGGCGGCAAGCCGTCCATGCTGCTCGACGTCGAGGCGCGGCGACCGACGGAGGTCGCGGTCATCAACGGCGCCGTCGTCGCCGCCGCCGAGCGCCACGCGGCCGACGCGCCGCTGCACCGCGCGGCGCTCGCGCTCATCGGCGGCATCGAGGCGTCGTGGCGCGTCTAGCCGATCGCGATCGGGTTCACGGGGCTCGCGGTGGCGCCGGTCACCAGCAGCGGCGCGACGACCAGCAGGAACTCGTGGCAGCCGTCGGCCGCGAGCCCGTCCAGGACGAGGTTCTCCATGAGGTGCACGCCGCGGTCGACGAGCAGCTCAACGTGCGGCACGAGCGCGCCCTCGGGCAGCGGGATCGCCTCGACCGCCATGTTGTCGGCGCCGACGGCGGACGGATCGAGGTCGCCGAGCCACCTCGCGAGCTCCATGCCGATGCCCGGTTGCGGGCCCGGCTCCCCGGCGCCGGGGTCCGCGAGCACGCCCTCGAGCCAGCCCGTGCGCAGCAGGACGGCGTCGCCGGCCCGCAGCTCGCAGCCCTGGCGCGCGAGCGCGCGCTCGACGTCGGCGACGGTCACGACCTGACCCGGGTCGAGGGGCGCCCCGCGCTCCGCGACCAGGTCCACGAGCACGCCGCGCGCCGCGAAGCCGCCGATCTCCTGCACGCCGCAGCGCTCCGCCCCGCTGAACGGGCGCATGCCCGACTGCGGATGGCCGTTGTAGATCACGTCGCCGTCGTGCACGTGGCAGAGCGCGTCGATGTGGGTCGCGTTGTGCGTCGGGAACGACACGACGTCCTCGGTGGACCCGATGCCGGCGGGCGCGCCGATGACGTCGCCGATCGCGTCGCGGTCGTCGTAGAGCGTGGTGCGCTGCGGGCCGGGGCGGAACCCGAAGACGGGCACGCCGTCGCGCCCGACCGGCGCGCCCAGCGCGTAGACCTTCCCGGTGCGCACGCTGCGCGCCGCCTCCAGCACCAGGTCCGGCGTGAGGAGGTTGAGCGTCCCGCGCTCGTCCTCCGCGCCCCAGCGACCCCAGTTCCCACGTGCTGCGATGGCTCCGCCCTCCTTCGTACGCTCCGCGCGCACCCTACGGAGAGAGTGGGATGAAGATCGCGATCATGGGCGCGGGGGCGATGGGCTCCCTGTTCGGCGCACACCTGGCCGGCGCCGGGCACGAGGTGCTGCTCGTCGACGTCGACCCGGCGGTCGTCGCCGCCGTGGAGGTCGAGGGCATCGTGCTCGGGGACCGTGCGGTGCCCGTGGCGATCACGGCGGATCCCCGAGGACGCGGCACGTTCGACGCCGTCCTCGTCCTCGTGAAGACCTACGACACGGCCGCCGCGGCCGAGCTCGCCGCGCCGCTCGTCGGACCGGCGACGGTGGTCGCGACCCTGCAGAACGGCATCGGCGGCGCCGACGTGCTCGGCGAGGCGTTCGGCCCGGAGCGCGTCCTGGCCGGCGTGACGTACCAGGGCGCGACGGTCCTCGCGCCCGGCCGCATCCGCCACCACATGCACGGCGAGACGTTCCTGGGCGACGACGTCGCCGCGGCGGCGCCGCTCGCGGCCGCGCTCACCGAGGGCGGCCAGACGGCGCACGCGCTCGACCCCGTCGCGCCCCGCATCTGGAAGAAGCTCACGAACAACTGCATGGGCAACTGCACCTCGGCGCTGACCGGCATGTCCGGCGGCCAGATGGCGTCCGACGACGGGATCCTCGCCCTGCAGCGCGCCATCGCCACCGAGGCGGTCGCGGTCGCCGCCGGGCTGGGGCACGACCTCGACCTCGAGGACTGCGTCCACACGAACACGACCGTGCTGGCGTCGTCGGGCGACGGACGGCCGTCGATGCTCCAGGACGTCGAGGCCGGGCGACGCACGGAGATCGAGACGCTCAACGGGGCGATCGTCCGCCACGCCGACGCGCTGGGGATCGAGGTGCCCGTCAACCGCGCCATGGTCGCGCTCGTCCGCGGCTGGGAACGCGCGCATGGGCTGCGCGGGTAGCCACGTGGCATCCTCCGCGGCATGAGCCCAGAGGAACGCGCCCTCGCCGCGCCCCGGGACCGGCGCACGGTCGTCCCCCTCGGCGACGCCGGGGTCGGCGGCGGCCGGTTCGCGGTGTTCGCCGGGCCGACCCGCGCGACCGGCCCGGACGCCTCGCTGGAGATCGGCCGCGCGTTCGCCGGCGCGGGCGTGGCGCTGCTGCACAACGGCACGACATCGCAGGACGACCCGCACGACCGCCCGTCGCGCACCGAGATCTCGATCCTGAGCACGCTGCGCGAGCAGACCGGCCTGCCCGTCGCCGCGCCGATCACGGACATCGCCGACGTCGAGGCGGTGGGCGACTCCGTCGACGTCGTGCAGCTCGCCGGCTACCACATGCAGAACTACCGGCTGCTGAAGGAGCTCGGTCAGCTCAACCGGCCGGTGATCCTCCGGCGTGGCACCGCGAACACCGTCGACGAGCTCGTCTCGGCCGCGGAGTACGTGCTCGTCGAGGGCAACCCGAACGTCATCCTCTGCGAGCACGGCATCCGCACGTTCGAGCGCCTGTACGAGCTGACGCTGGACTTCGCGGCGGTCCCGCTCCTGAAGGAGCGCACCCACCTGCCGATCGTCGTCGACCCCTCGGCGGCGGGCCGCCCGAACCGCGTCGCGCCCCTCGCGCTGGCCGCCGCGGCGGCGGGTGCGGACGGGATCATCCTCGAGGCGGATCCCGGCGACCTGACCGCGTACCTGGACATCGTGGCGCGGGCGACGGCCGCCGCAGGCGTGCTCAGCCACTAGCGTCAGGGCCCGTGAGCGCCGACGTCCAGGCGTCCCCAGCCCAGGGTCAACCGGCCACATCCGAGGGACGCTCCGACCGCAAGCCGCCGTGGATGGCGATCCTCGGGGCGATCGTGTCCGTCCTGTCGCTCGCCGGCGTCGTCTGGTGGGCGCTCGGGCAGGAGCCTCCGACGCTGCCGGACACGCCTGCGCGGTGGGCGGCGCTCGCCGGCGCCATCGCGCTCTACGGCGTCGCGACCTGCGTGCGCGGCGAGCGCTGGCAGGCGCTCCTGCGCCACAACGGCGCGCACCCGAAACGGGCCGACTCCTACGCGCTGACCGCGGTCGGCTACATGGGCAACAACGTCCTCCCGGCTCGCGCGGGCGATGCGTTCCGCGTCGTGTTCATGGCGCCGCGCGCGGACACCGGCGCGCGCACGGTCATCGGCACGCTCGTGGCGGAGCGGCTGCTGGACATCGCGGTGCTCGGCACGGCGTTCCTCGTGCTGACGTTCGGCGTCGTCGACCACGCGGGGCTGCCCTCGGGCAACGGGCTGCGGTTCGTGGCGGGCGCCGTCATCGTCGCGGGGATCGTGGCGGCGGCGGCGATCATCGTCGCCCACCGCCGCGGGCACCTGGCGCGGCTGTGGGCGTTCGTCGCGCCGATGATCGCGGCCACCGCGCGCCTGCGCGGGCGCCACGGCGCGGAGATGCTCGGCACCACGGTCGTCATCTGGGCGCTCGAGGCGTCCGTCTGGTGGGCGACCGGCGAGGCGTCGGGGCTGGACCTCGGTGCGGTGGAGGCCTGCTACCTGCTGGCGCTCGCGTCGATGTTCGCGATGATCCCCTCCGGCCCCGGCTACGCCGGCACGATGGACGCCGCGGTCATCTTCGGCGCCCGCGTCCTCGACCGCACCGCCTCGGCCGCGCTGTCGTACCTGCTGCTGCTGCGCTTCGTGCTCTTCGTCCCGATCACGCTCGTCGGCCTCGTGCTGCTCGTCGTGCGCTACGGCGGCTGGGCGAAGCTCCGGTCCCTGCGCCCGGCGACATGAGCGAGCTCGCCGAGGCGATCTGGGAGCAGGTCCCCCTCGGCGCCGTCCCCGAGCACTTCGCGCCCCGGCGCGACTGGCTGCTCGGCCACGTCGAGCGCGGGGCGCGGGTGCTCGACCTGGGCTGCGGCGCCGGCGAGTTCGCCTCGGCGCTGGGCGAGGCGGGCGCGGCGCCGGTGGGCGTCGACGTCGCCCGTGAGCCGCTGCGGCGCGCCGCCGAGCGCGACCCGTCGCTGGACCTGCGCCTGTGGGCACCGGGCGAGCCGCTCCCGGCCGACGACGCCGCCTTCGACGTCGCGTGGGCGGGCGAGGTGCTCGAGCACGTCGTCGACCTCGCGCCGTGGCTGTCGGAGGTCCGCCGGGTGCTGCGGCCGGGAGGTGTGCTGCTGGCGAGCACGCCGCACCACGGACCCGGGCGGCTGCTGGCCCTGGCGCTGAGCCGGCGGCGCTTCGCGGCGCACTTCGAGCCGCGCGGCGACCACGTCCGCTTCTTCTCGCCCGCGACGCTGACCGAGCTGCTCGACGACCTCGGGTTCGACGTGGTCGAGGCGCGCCCGGCGCTGCGGCGCAGCACGATCCTCTGCGTGGCCGTGCGGCCGTAACCTCACGGGGATGGCCGACGACCTCCCCGAGCTCGCCTTCCCGGACCAGGCGGCGTTCGAGGCCTGGCTGGAGGACCACCACGGCACCGAGCCCGGGCTGTGGATCCGGATCGCCAAGAAGGCCTCCGGCATCCCGACGGTGACCGGAGCGGAGGCGATCGAGGCGTGCCTGTGCTTCGGCTGGATCGACGGGCAGCGCCGGCCCCGCGACGAGACGACCTTCCTGCAGCGCTACACCCCGCGCCGCTCGCGCTCGAAGTGGTCGAAGATCAACCGCGAGAAGGTCGAGGGCCTCATCGCGAAGGGACGCGTGCGGCCGGCCGGGCTCGCCGAGGTCCAGCGGGCCAAGGACGACGGGCGGTGGGACGCCGCGTACGACTCGCCGAGCCGGATCCAGGTCCCCGACGACCTCCAGCGGGCCCTCGACGCCGAGCCGCGCGCAAAGGCCGAGTTCGGCGAGCTCGACAGCGTCAACCGCTACGCGATCCTGTACCGCGTCCACGACGCCAAGCGCCCGGAGACGCGGGCCCGGCGGATCGCGAAGTTCGTGGCGATGCTGGCCCGCGGCGAGCGGATCCATCCGCCGCGCGGGGCTACTTCTTCTTCGCCTCCGCAGCCGCCCGGCGAGCGTTGACGAACGTGTCGATCGTCTCCGCGTCGCGCGGGTCGAGGAACAGCGCGGGCCGGACCGCGTCGAGCGCGACCGCAGGGCGATCGAGCACGTAGAGCTCCAGCTCGGCGAGGCGCAGCCACGTCCGCGCGTTCTCCGGCTGCAGCCGCACCGCCTGCTCGAGCGCCGCACGGGCGGCCACGTCGTTGTTCGCCCGCTGCTCGATCACCGAGAGCTCGAACAGCGGCTCGACCGTCAGCGGGTTGAGGTCGCGGGCCTCCTGCACCTTCTGGCGTGCTCCGTTGACGTCGCCCTTGTCGAGGAGCGCGAGCGCGTCCTGCCCGGCGTTCGCCGACCGCTGCGGTCCCAGCACGGCCCAGGAGGCGACGAGCGCGAGCGCGATCGCCGCGACCGCGCCCGTGACGCGCGCGGGGTCGCGCAGGCCGGTGTGGATCCGCCAGCGCAGCGGAAGCGCCAGCGGCTGCCCGGCTCCCAGCGGCCCCCGCCCCGCCAGGAAGCCCGCGGCCAGCAACGCCGGCAGCGCATTGCCGGGGACGAACCACGTGAAGTCGATGAACGAGTGCACGCCGAAGATCACGACGACCGTGAACAGGGACACGAGCGCGACCCGTTCGGGGGTGAACGGCATGCCCCGGTCGCGCGGCCGCAGCCCCGTCGCGCTGAGCGCGGACGCCAGCCACGAGGCCAGCAGCGCCAGCGACGCGGCCAGCCCGATGATCCCGAGGTCGGCCGCCACCTGCATGACGTAGCCGTGGGCGTGGCGCACGTCGATCTCGTCCTGGCGGTACCGCGGGCGCACCGTCGCGTAGCCGCCCGCGCCGACCCCGCGCCAGAGGTGGTCGCGGAACGCCTTCAGGGACTCGTTCCAGTATCTGGCGCGCACGCTGCCGGCCGCGGTGAGGCGGCCGGGGTCGTTCGGCGGCGGCGACGCCGACGGGTCCGTCAGCGTCCGCCACGTGTGCGAGACGGAGCCGCCCAGCCCGCGATCGGACAGCGCGAGCGCGGTGACGACCGCGATCGGCGCGAGCGCGAGCAGGATGAGGATGACCGCGCCCACCTCGCGCCGCGTCTCCTTGGTCGGCGGGTGCTCGGCGGCCCAGAAGGTCATCGCGAGCGACAGGGCGAGCACGACGAGGAGCACGACGGCGAGCGCGACGCCCAGCTCGTAGCCGGCCGCCTCGCGCGCCGCCAGGCCGACGCGGTCGTCGCTGAGACCGGTCTGGCCGAAGGTCCAGACGGCCACCACGGCGCCTCCGACCGCGCCGAGCGCGAGCACCGCGGCGCCACGCAGCCGCAGGGGCACGATCGCGAACCACAGCGCCACGCCGATCCCCGCGGCGAGCAGCGAGCCCCGCGGAGTAGGCCAGGAGGATGGTCGCGACGCAGAGCGTCACCCCCGGCGCGGCGAGCGCGTTCAGGGCGCCGTGCCCCGTCCGGCGGGCGCCGAGCCACAGCAGCCCGGGCAGGCCCATCGCGGCGGCGAGCCCGACGGAGTTCCAGTAGCCGAACGGCTCGCGCAGGCGGGCGTAGATCTCGTCCGGGTTCAGCACCCCGGGCAGCACCTTCGTCATGAGCGCGTACCCGGAGATGAGGACCGCGCTCAGCGTGATCGCGCCCAGCACCGCCGACCAGCGGCGGCCGGCGAGATGCGCGAGCGCGACGGCCGCCGCGAACGCGGCGAAGTAGGCGAGATGGCGGTTCGCGTCGATCCACGCGTCGGACGGGTTGACCGCCCACGTCACCGACCACGCGGCGATCGCCGTGAGGACGAGCATCGCCGCGACCGGCAGCGCCCCGTACAGGCGCTCGCGCGCGGGGGCGGCGATGAGCGCCGCGGCGACCACCGCGCCGGACGCGATGAGGATGCCGATCTCGGTCGACGTCGTCGCGCTGAGGCGCATGCCGCCGTCGGCGATCGCGCACACCGCGCACAGCGCCGCCGTGAGGAGCAGCGTGACCGCGATGTCGATGCGGGAGTCGCGCGGGGTCGGCTCGGCCGGCGGGATGACGAGGGTCTCGCCCGTGCCCGAC
This sequence comes from uncultured Solirubrobacterales bacterium, assembly GCA_963757125.1. Taxonomy (GTDB): domain Bacteria; phylum Actinomycetota; class Thermoleophilia; order Solirubrobacterales; family Solirubrobacteraceae; genus CAVVSD01. The sequence goes on from CAVWQP010000004.1 coordinate 1,531,636, forward strand.
GGGACGACCGCGGGACTAGGCGGTTCGGCGACCCAGGACACGGGTCCGCACCCGGGCGCCGGTCACGATGACCAGCGCGCCGGCGAGGAGGATGAGCAACCCGGTGATGGGACCGGGCAGCGAGCTCGAGCCGGTGAGGTTCGGTGCACGCGACGAGCCGGGGGGCACGACCGCCGGACCGGAGCCCTGGATGCCCTCGCCGCCGCCGGTGCGCGCCTCGTCGAGCGCCAGGCGCTCCTCCGGGTTCAGCGCGGCGAGCGGATCGGTGCCGCGCGCGGCGGGCGCCGGGGTCGGCGTCGAGTCCGTCGGTGCGGCCGTCGCGCCGCTGGAGCCGGTGGTCCCGCCGCCGCCGGCCGACGTGCCGCCGCCCGGCGTCGTGGTCGCGCCGCCGCCGCCGGACTGCTTCTTGTCGCGCCCCGCGGCCTGCTCGAGCTGGGCGCGGCGGATGACGCTCTCGCAGTCGGAGTACTCCGAGCTGTCCGTCGCGAGCTCGCTGAGGGCGTCGCGGTACTCCTTCTGCGTGTAGGCCTTGCTCAGGACCTCGTCGTCGGCGCAGTCGCGCAGCACGTCGCGTCCGCTGGCCCAGGCCGAGGCGGTCGGGACGAGCAGGATCACGAGCAACGCGAGGGACAGACGCAGTCGCATCGGGGTCACGCTAGCGGCAGCACCTGGGCGAACCCGTCCGCCCAGGCCCCGAAGGTGTACGGGGCGACGTCCTCCCGCGCAGCGGCGGCGAGCCTCGCACGGAGATCCGGATCGTCGCGCAGCAGCCGCAGCGCAGCGGCCAGCGCGCCCGGATCCTCCGCCGGCACGACGAGGCCGTTGCGGCCGTTGCGGACGAGGCCGCCGGCGGCGGCGCCGACCTGGTCGGTGGCGATCACGGGTGTGCCTGCGTGCATGGCCTCGTTGACGACGAGCCCCCAGGGCTCGCGGAAGGTGCTGGTCCGTCGCGACGGTACGACCACAACGTCCGCGGTGGACAGGAAGTTGCGGACCGAGGCGGGTGGTTGCGGACCCACCCCTCCGGGCATCCCGTCCACGCCGACGAGCGCGAGGGCCGCCGACGGCGGCGCGAGACGCGACCCGCGACCAGGCGTCGAGCAGGACGTCGAGCCCCTTGCCCGGCTCGTCGCGCCCGACGAACGCGACCGCGAACTGCGCCCCGCGGCGCCAGGCCGGGCCGTCCGGGTGCGCGGACCAGAACGCCCCGTCGACGGCCTGCGGCGCGATCGCGATCCGGCGGGCGCCGTTGCGCCGCGCGAAGGAGGCGACGTGCGGGCCGTACGCGACGACGGCATCGGCGTCGCGGTACAGCGTGCGCAGCAGGACCGCCCCGGCGACGTGCGCGGCGCTGCGCGGATGCGCCCACAGAGCGCTCCAGAGCAGGAACGGGACTCCGGCCCGCCGCGCGCCGGCCCAGGCGGCGGGGAGAGCGACGCGGCCCGCGGTGCCGCAGACGACGGCCCGGTAGTCCCCGGACGCGGCCAGCCGCATGACGTCGGCCTGCTCCACCTCCCGCGAGGGGACGCCGTGATCGAGCACCGCGCCGGTCGCGTGGTGGGAGCGCCCGCCGAACAGCGCGAGCTCGATCCCGGACCGCGCGTGCAGCGCCTGGAACGCCCCGACGCGGTCGGGCGCCACCAGGTTGGTGACGAACAGGACCGGCCGGCGACTCAATCCAGTGCGTCCTCGTAGGCGGCGACCGTCGCCTGCCCGCAGGCACGCCAGGAGAACGCGCGCTCCACCGTCGCCCGCGCCAGGGCGCCCAGGGCCGCGCGCCGGCGCGGCTCGGCGAACAGCTCCTCGATCGCGCCGGCCAGCATCTCGGGGTCGCCGGGCGGCACGAGGACCATCCCGTCCCCAGCGCCGGTGATCTCCTCGGGCCCCGGCTCGCCGAGCGCACCGACGGCCGGCATGCCGCTGGCCATCGCCTCGACGTAGGCGACGCCGAACGCCTCATCGGTCGACGGCAGGACGAACACGTGGGCGTGGCGCATGCGGGCGAGCGCCTCCGTGTGCGGCAGCTGGCCGGTGAACTCGATCTGGTCGGTCAGCCCGAGATCCTCGGCGAGGCGCGCGAGCGGCGCGCGCTCAGGGCCGTCGCCGATGACGACGTAGCGCAGCGCCGGCATGCGGTCGCGCAGGAGCCACATCGCCCGCAGGACGTCGGCGTGGCGCTTGCGGGCGACGAGGTGGCCCACCGTCACGAGGGTCGGGTCCCGCGCCGCCACGATGTGCCCGTTCGGCACGTCGGCGCCCAGGCGCACGACCCGCGTGCGCTCGGCCCCCATCGCGCGGCTCATCCGCTCGATGCCCGCGCTGTTGGCCAGCACGAGCCGTGCGGAGGAGAGAGCCGCGCGCACGGCGCTCGCACCGGCGTCCGACCCCTGGCCGGTGTGGAACACGTCGCCGCCGTGGACGGAGATGACCAGCGGCGCGGAGATCCGCGCCCGCCGCACGGCCTCGCCGGCCGGCACCGCGTTGTGCGCGTGCACGAGGTCGAACGGGAACGAGCGCCGCAGCCGGCGCAGCGCGATGCCGATCGACGGCGCTGCGTAGGAGCCCCACGTCCCGTAGCTGCGCGGCCGCGGCGGCGAGACGAACGGGACGTACTCGACCTGCAGGCCGTCGAGCTCCGCGCGCCGCGGCTGGCGCAGCAGCTCCCGCGCGGCGGCCGCTGCGGCGCGCGGCCCCTCGCGCAGCGTGCGCAGCGGTGGGATCGGGCGGTGCAGGACGAGCACCCGCACGTCCGCCCCTGCGTCTCTGGCAGCCATCGCCTGGCGATGCGCCCAGACCCCCAGCACCGGATCAGTCGACCGGGGATAGAACTCCGACACGATCGCCACCCTCATCGGACCGGTTCCGACCAAGCGGCCTCGGCGCGCGTCACGTACGGGCGGTCGGCGAGGAACGCCCGCGCCTCGGCGACCGGCGCCTCCCGGGCGTACCCGCCGGCCGCGGGGGCGGTGTGGCGGACGGGCGTGGCGTCGACGACGCCCACCGGCCAGCCGTGCTCGGCCGCGACGGCGCCCCAGTGGACGTCGAGCCCCCAGCCCATGCTGAGGGGCGGGAACGGCAGGAGCGCGGCGAACGTGTCGCGGTGCAGCGCGGTCACCGGGCCGATCTCGACGAACCGCGTGCGGCGCACGTCCTGGCCCGGATGGCGCCGGGTGACCGGCCACGCGGCGTGCGAGCGGCGCCGGTGGGCCGGCTGGGCCAGCCGCAGGCCCGCCCGCTCGGCGATGCAGACGAACCGGTCGAGGAAGCCGTGCGGCAGCTCGACGTCGTCGTCGATGATGAGCAGCCAGTCGGCGAGCGCGACGTCCTCCGCGAGCGCGTCGAGCTCCGCGCGCAGCCGCTCGAACTTCCCGCGCTCGTCGATGTCGACGATCCGGATGATCACCTCGTGGCGGGAGCGCAGCAGCTCGGTGACCGCCTCGTCCATGAGCCTGCCGGGCCGGCGGATGCCGACGACGAGGATCCGCCGGCGCTCGGGGCCCTCGGCCGCGCGGAGGCGCCGCGGCAGCGCCTCGGCGCTCAGCGCGACGTCCGCCAGCCTGCGCAGGACGTCGCGGCGGCCGCCGACGGTGCCGCTGCGGCCGGCCAGGAAGTCGTCGACGCCGGGCGTCGCCGGCGGAGGCTCCGGCGCGAGCGCCTCGCGCAGGCGTCCCGCGGAGTGCGCGGCGAGGACCGGCCCGTTCATGCAGCGCCGCAGCGGCCCGTGGGCGATGCAGCCCGCGAGGACGCGCAGCTCGGCCGCGAGCGACGGGCTCGATCCCTTCACGCCGTCGAAGCGGCGGCTGGCCCTGCCCCGGAACCAGGCCGCGCGCGCCAGCGATCGCAGGCGCGCGTCGTCGCCCGCCCGGCGGTGCTCGAGCGCGGCGGCCCCGACGTAGCGCATGCGCCCGCCCGCGGCGAGCAGCCGCGCCTGCCACTCCTGCTCGTCGCCGTAGAGGCCGAGCGACTCGTCGAACGGCCCGATCCGATCCAGCGCGCTGCGCCGGACCGTCATGTTCGCGCCCCAGGCGTGGGGCGCGTCGGTGTCCTCGGTGCCGAGGTCGAGGAACGTGATCGGCATCCCCTCGCGGCCGCAGGTCCGGTAGGCGTGGTCCTCGATCCGGGCGACGATCGGGCCGGTCAGCACGCCGACGTCGGGCGGCTCGCGCTCGTGCGCCGCCAGCATCGCGGCGAGCCAGCCCGGCCGGACCCGCACGTCGTCGTCGACGTACAGCAGGAGCTCGGAGTCCACGTGCGCGGCCGCCGCGTTGCGCGCCGCGTTCAGGCCTCGGGCGGGCTCGAGCACGAGCACCTCGGCGCCGTGCCTCGCGGCCGTCGCCTGGGTGGCGGCGTCGCCGCCGTCGTCCACCACGAGCACGCCCACGCCGTGCGCGACGGCCTGCGGCAGGATCGACGCCAGGGCGACGTCGAGGTACTGCGCGCGGCGCTGGGTCGGGATGATGACGGTGGCGCGGGGCATCATGGCCTGCTGACGTCAGACATGATCCTCTTCCTCCATCACAGGTACCGGACGACCGGCGGCGAGGAGCGCGTCGTGTCCGACCTGCGCTGGCTGGCCGAGGAGCACCTCGGCGAGCGCACGGCGCTCATGGAGCGCGACTCGGCTGATGTCGGCCGCGCCGCGGCGGCAGCGGGGCTCATCGGCGGCGGGCTGCGACCACAGGCCGTCGCCGACGCGGTCCGCGCGACCGGCGCACGCGTCGTGCACGCGCACAACCTCAACCCCACGCTCGGCTGGCGGGCGCTGGCCGCGGCACGCGAGGCGGGCGCGCGCACGGTGCTGCACCTGCACAACTACCGGCTCGTCTGCGCGGTGGGGACGTGCTTCACCCGCGGCGCGGACTGCACGCGCTGCCACGGCCGCGACACGACGCCCGGCGTGCGCCTGAACTGCAGGGGCACCGGCCCCGAGGCGGTCGCCTACGGCATCTCGCTCGCGCTGTGGCAGCGCAGGCTCGTCGCCCAGGCCGACGCGGTCGTCGTGCCCAGCGAGGCCGCCGCGGCGCGGCTGCGCGAGCTGGGCGCGCCGCTGCCGGCGCACGTGCACGTCGTGGGTCACGTCGTCCGCGAGTTCGCGGACGCCCCGGCGGCGGGCGGCGCCCATGCGCTCATCGCCTCGCGTCTCGCGCCGGAGAAGGGCATCGAGACCGCGATCGAGGCCTGCCGTACAGCGGGGATCCCGCTCGTCATCGCGGGCGACGGCCCCGAGCGGGAGCGCCTCGAGGCGCTCGCCGGCGGCGGCGACGTGCGCTTCGCGGGCCGCGTCGCGGCCGACGAGCTCGGGCGCCTGCGCGCGGACGCGGGCGTGGCGCTCGTCCCGTCGCGCAGCCAGGAGACGTTCGGGCTGGCCGCCGCGGAGGCGATGGCCGCCGGGGTGCCGGTCGTCGCGAGCCGCATCGGCGCGCTGGGTGAGCTCGTGGCGGACGACGGCGCGCTCGTCGCCCCAGGGGACGCGCGGGCGCTGGCCGCCGCCGCCCGGGCCCGTTTCGGGGACACCGTGGCGGCGGAGCGCGGCCTGGCCCGCGTGCGCGCCGTCGCAGCGCCGGAGGCGGTCGCCCCGGCGCTGGCGGCCGTCTACGAGTGAACCTCCTCGGCGGTCGAGTCGACCACCTCGCCGTGGCCATCCCCGCTGCCCGAGGGGCCGACGCGGTGGACACGGCGTGCGCGCTCGCCGCCGTCGGGGCCGGTCCCGAGCTCGCCGACCGGCTGACGCCAGAAGGCCATCTCGGGGTGCGCGGTCACGACCTCGCGACCGGAGTCGACGAGCCCGCCGACTGCCACGGCGATCGCGCCGAGCAGGCCGACGAAGACGCCGATCTGGGCGCTGATCGGGAACCCGAGGTCAGGCGGATCGACGATCCGGCGCAGGATGAGCAGCGCGAGCACGCAGCCCACGACGGTGCGCATGATGAGCACCGGCCGCGTCTGCTTGAGCAGGGCGGTGACGAGCACGAACGCCGCCCCCGCGAGGATCAACCAGCGCAGGTTGGTGAACGTCTGCCAGCCGGTCGTCTCCGTGGTCCCCTGCAGGGCGGAGCGATCGATGTGGTACCAGGTCAGGACGAGTGCAACGGCGACGACGACGGCGCCTACCGCGCTGAGGACCCGGCCGATGGTCGGGCTGAGCATGGAGTTCCTCCTTCGGTCGTCGGCCTACAACGAGGCTACTTGTCGGGAGTTGCGGGGGCCTCGGGGTCCGGCGTCACGTCGGTCGGGGCCACCGGACCGGACGGGGATGCGCCGACGACGTCGTCCTTCGCCGCGCCGGGCGCGTTCGGATCGGGGACGGGGCCCGTGTAGGCGGGCGGCGGGGGCGGGGTGGGCGTGTCGGAGCCGCCACCGCCCAGGAGCTTCTTCGCGCCGATGCCGACGGCCGCGGCACCCGCGGTGGCCACGGCGACGAGCTTCCACGGAGCCTTCTTCGCGGCCTTCGTGGCGGTCTTCGCGAGCTGCCACTCGCCCCACGCCTTCGCGACCGAGGCGACGGTGTCGAGCGTCTGGTCCTTCTTGGACCTCTTCTTCTTCTGGACCACCGGAAGCCTCATGGGCCTCCCCCTTTGTTCGTCGACGTATGAGCCATGCGCATCGTAGGGCGGGCGGTACCCCGGGCTACCCGCGGGCGAAACGGAGGCAGCGCTTACACTCGCCGCCATGCGCGCACTCGTGACCGGCGGCGCCGGATTCATCGGCTCGAACCTCGTCGACCAGCTCCTCGGGCGGGGCCACGAGGTCCACGTCGTGGACGATCTGTCCTCCGGAAAGGAGAGCAACCTCTCCGACGCGCTGGCCGCGGGCGCCACGCTGCATCAGGGGGACATCCGCGACGGCGACGCGATGCGCGAGCTCCTCGCGAGCGTGAAGCCGGAGGTCGTCTTCCACCTCGCGGCGCAGATCGACGTCCGCATCTCGGTCAGCGATCCGGCCTACGACGCGCGCACGAACGTCGAGGCGACGGCGAACCTCCTCGAGACGGGCCGCCTGAACGGCGTGCGCCGCTTCGTGTTCGCCTCCACCGGCGGCGCGATCTACGGGGAGACCGACGTCATGCCCACGCCCGAGGGCACCGAGGCGCGCCCGATGGCGCCGTACGGCACGAGCAAGCTGTGCGCGGAGCAGTACCTCGGGCTCTACGAGCGCCTGCACGGCATGTCGACCGTGGCGCTGCGCTTCGGCAACGTCTACGGGCCCCGGCAGGACGTGCACGGCGAGGCGGGCGTCATCGCGATCTTCTGCGGGCGGCTGCGTCGCGGGGAGGACCTGCGGGTCTTCGGCGACGGCGAGCAGACCCGCGACTACATCTACGTCGGCGACCTCGTCGAGGCGATCGCCACCGCGGGCGAGGGCGACGCCACGGGCGCGATCAACCTCGGCACCGAGGAGGAGACCTCCGTGCTGCGCGTCGCCGAGCTGCTGCAGTCGCACGCGGGCGCGACCTCGCCGATCGACTTCCAGCCCGGTCGTCTGGGCGAGATCCAGCGCTCGGTCCTGCACGCCGGACGGGCCCGAGAGCTCCTCGGCTGGAGCGCCGCGACGCGGATCGACGAAGGCCTGCGGCTGACCTGGGAGGCGTCGGCCGACGCCTGAGCGGATGCGCGTCGGGTTCGACGCCGCCGCGCTCGTCCTGAACCGTGCGGGCGAGTACCGGTACGCGAGCGCCCTGCGACAGGCGCTGCGCGAGCGCGAGGACGTCGAGCTGCACGAGCTGTGGCCCGGCAGGCGCGTCCCGCGCTCCCTGCCGGCGCGGATCGCGCTGCAGGCGGCCGTGCAGGGCGCCTGGTACCCGTTCGCGGTCCCGCGGGCGGCGCGCCGCGCGCGCCTCGACGTCCTGCACCACCCGCGCTACGCGGTGTCGCCGGAGCCGGGCCTGCGCGTGCCGGTCGTGGTCACGATGCACGACGTGCTCGTCCTGAGCGCGCCGGAGCTGTTCTCCGCGCCGATCCGGGCCAACTTCCGGGCGCTGGCCGGGCCGCTCGCCCGCCGCGCCGCCGTCGTGCTGACCGGCTCGCAGGCGTCGGCACGGGACATCGCCGAGCACCTGCGGGTGCCGGCGGAGCGGATCGTCGTGACGCCGTACGGCGTCGAGCCGCGCTTCCGGCCCGCCCCGGCCACGCCCGAGCTGCTGGCGCGGCTGGGGATCGACGGCCCCTACGTCGCCTGCGTGGGGACGCTCGAGCCGCGCAAGAACCTCGTCACGGCGCTGCGGGCGTTCGCCCGGCTCGACGAGGACGTGACGCTCGTGGTCGTCGGCGGGCGCGGGTGGCGCAACGAGGCGTTCGAGGAGGAGCTCCGCGCGGTCCGCGGGCGGGTCGTCCTCACGGGCTTCCTCAGCGACGAGGACCTCGTCGGCGTCCTCGCCGGCGCGCGGTGTTTCCTGTACCCCTCGCTGCACGAGGGCTACGGCTTCCCGCCGCTGGAGGCGATGGCGTGCGGCACGCCGGTCGTGACCTCGGCGACCTCGAGCCTGCCCGAGGTGGTCGGGGATGCCGGGCTGCTCGTGGATCCGCGCGATCCCGAGGCCGTCGCGGGCGCCGTCGAGCGCCTGCTGGGCGACGACGCGCTGCACGCGTCGCTGCGCCAGAAGGGACTGGAACGGGCTTCGTCCTACACTTGGGACCGTTGCGCCGCCGCGACGGTCGCCGCCTACAGACGAGCGGCGGCCTGAACCGCAACCTCATGGCGGCCCGCTCGTTGCGACGAGCGCAGGAACCTTCACCGGACCCGAGAACCTCAAGACCTCCATGAGCACGATCGAACGCGCACAGCGCCACGCGCCCGCCACGCAAGAGGCGGCGCTCCCGGTCGTGTCCGTCGTCATCCCGTGCCTCAACGAGGCCGAGAACATCGAGGAGTGCGTCACCCGCGCCCGCGCCGTGCTCGAGGAGCACGGCCTGAACGGCGAGGTCGTGGTCGCCGACAACGGCTCCACCGACGGCAGCCCAGAGCTGGCCGCCGCGGCGGGCGCCCGCGTCATCCACGAGGAGCGCCGCGGCTACGGCAGCGCGTACCTCGCCGGCTTCGCCAACGCCCGCGGCGAGTACATCGTGATGCTCGACGCCGACCTCACGTACCCATTCGAGCTCATCCCGCGGTTCGTGGACGAGCTGGCCGGCGGCGCCGAGCTCGTCATGGGCGACCGGATGGACAACATCCAGCCCGGCGCGATGCCGTGGCTGCACCAGTACGTCGGCAACCCGATCCTCTCCGGGATCCTGAACCTCTTCTTCCGCACCGGCGTGCGCGACGCGCACTGCGGCATGCGCGGCCTGCGGCGCGACATCCTGCCGAAGCTCGATCTGCGCACCCCGGGCATGGAGTTCGCCTCGGAGATGGTCATCCGCGCCTCCAAGGAGAAGCTGCGGATCTCCGAGTTCCCGATCACCTACCACCCGCGCGGTGGCGAGTCGAAGCTGTCGAGCTTCCGGGACGGCTGGCGCCACCTGCGCTTCCTGCTCGTCCACAGCCCGACGCACCTCTTCCTCTGGCCCGGTGTCGTCCTCGCGACGCTCGGCGTGCTCGTCATGGCGGCTGTGCTCGGCGGGCTCGACATCGTGGGCCGCCCGCTCTACCTGCACTCGATGATCGCCGGCAGCCTGCTGCTCGTCGTCGGGACCCAGATCGTCTCGCTCGGGCTCTGCGCCCACGCCTACGGCATGTACTTCATGGGCGACCGCGATCCGTGGTTCGACCGCATGCGCAACCGCTTCCGGCTCGAGCACGGGCTCGCCCTGGGCGGGTTCATCATCCTGCTGGGCCTGACGGTGTGCGCGGTCGTCTTCGCCATCTGGGCCGACCGCGGGTTCGGCAGCCTCTCCGAGGAGAGCCTGGCCGTCCTGGGCGCGACGCTCATCATCGTGGGGGTCCAGGTCTTCTTCTCGTCGTTCCTGCTCAGCATCCTGGGCCTGCGCCGCCAGGCGCAGTGAGCGACCACGACGTCCCGGGCGGCGGGCCGTCGGTCGCGCAGCCGCTCGTCGCCGCGGAGCCCGCGCAGCGGTGCAGCGCCGCCGAGGAGGCGCGCACGCTGCTCGCAGGCACGGGACAGGGCGCGCTGGCGTCGCTCTCGGAGGACGGGTCGCCCTGGTCGTCGTTCGTCGCCTACGGGACGCTGGCGGACGGCAGCCCGGTCCTGTGCGTCTCGCGCCTGGCCGAGCACGGCCGCAACCTCCAAGCCGATCCGCGTGCCTCGCTGCTCGTCGTCGCTCCCGCCGACGGCCCCGATCCGCTCGCCGCCGGGCGGGTCACGCTCGCCGGCGCGGTCCGGCCGGGCGGCGCGGACGCCCGTGCGGCGTACGTCGCGGGCGTGCCGTCGGGCGACGTCTACGTCGACTTCGGCGACTTCGACCTCTGGGTGCTCGGCGTCGAGCGGGTGCGATGGGTCGGGGGCTACGGGCGGATGGCGTCGGCGAGCGCCGAGGACTACGCGGCCGCGGGTCCCGACCCGGTGGCCTCGTCGGCCGCGGGCGCGGTGGTGCATCTCAACGACGACCACGCGGACGCGTTGCTGGACATGGCGCGCGCGCTGGCCGGCCACCCCGACGCGACGGCCGCGACGTGCACCGGCGCCGACCGCTACGGGCTGGATCTCACGATCCACACGCCCCGCGGCGTCGCCACCGGTCGCGTGGGGTTCGCCGAGCCCTGTGGGGCGCCGGGGGACCTGCGTGGCGCGACGGTCGAGCTCGCGCACCGCGCCCGGGCCTGACCGCCGGTCACAGCTTCGTCAGCGCGTCCGGCTTGTGGGCGGCGCGGGCGCCCGTCCCCTCGCTCTCGACGAGGTACTGCGGGTCGTCCTCCGACGCCCGGACCTGGTGCTCCTCGATCTTCGTGTCGCTGGTCAGCCGCTTCACGACCTTTCCCTGCGTCGTCCCCTGCGAGGTGTTCCAGCTCACGCGGTCGCCCTGCTCGAACGTCTTGGTCATGGCTCCGGCCTACCCCCGGGAGGCGGTTCGCGCTAACGTACAACCAGATGGTTGTAGGTCTGCCCACCGACGCGCTCGCCGACGACCTGTTCCACGCGCTCGCCGACGCCACCCGCCGCGACATCCTGCGTCGCTGCGCGCTCGGCGAGCCGTCGGTGTCGGGCCTCGCCGAGGCGTATCCGATGAGCTTCGCCGCGGTGCAGAAGCACGTCGCGGTGCTCGAGCGCGCCGGCCTGGTCACGAAGGAGCGCCACGGGCGCGAGCAGCGCGTGCGGACCGACGTCGAGGCCATCGGCCTCGCGCACCGGGCTCTCGACGGGCTCGAGGAGACCTGGCGCGGGCGCATCCGGCGGATGGCGGACCTGCTGGACACCCCCACGAGGAAGGACGAGCCATGAGCGTCACCCGCGTCGACCGCGACACCGAGGACCTGACCCTCACCCTGATCGCGGACTTCGACGGCATCCCCGTCGAGCAGGTGTGGGAGCTGTGGGCCGATCCGCGCCAGCTCGAGCGCTGGTGGGGCCCGCCGACCTACCCGGCGACGATGGAGGAGCACGACCTCACGCCGGGCGGCACGGTGACCTACTACATGACGAGCCCCGAGGGCGAGCGCCATCGCGGGTGGTGGCTGATCACGGCCGTCGACCCGCCGGGCTCGCTGGAGTTCGAGGACGGCTTCGCCGACGCGGACGGGACGCCGTCGGACGCCATGCCGACGACGACGATCCGCGTCACCCTGGCCGAGCGCGACGGTGGCACCCGCATGCAGCTCAGCTCGCGCTTCGGCTCGCGCGAGCAGATGGAGCAGCTGCTCGCCATGGGCATGGACGACGGGCTGCAGCAGGCGATCGGGCAGATGGACGGCCTGCTCGCCGCCGTCTGAGCGAGCGGCGGGTCAGGCCGGCGTCGGGGACGCCGGGACCGGGGCCTTCGCGGGCTCCGGCTCGGGCAGCGGCTGCGGTCGCGGCAGCTGGACCGGCTCGACGGTGATGGTCTTGGAGGGGCCTGCGAGCGTCATGCCCGCATTCTAGACCCGCGTCCGCAGCCACTCGATCGTCTGCGCGACGCCCTCGCGGACGCCGATCTGCGCCTCCCAGCCCAGGACCGTGCGGGCCTTGTCCACGCTCGGCCAGCGCCGCTGCACGTCCACCTCGAACGTGGGCAGGTGCTCGAGCCTGAACGCGCCCGGCGGCTTCCCGCACTCCTCCCAGATGACGCGGGCGATCTCGGCCACGGTCATCTCGTCGCCCGCGGAGACGTTGAAGTCCTCGTTCAGCGCGGCGGGATGGCCCATCGCGGTCACGACGCCGTCGGCGATGTCGTCGACGTGCGTGATCGTCCGGGTCTGCTCACCGGTGCCGAAGATCGGCAGCGGGGCGCCGTCGGGGAGCGCCAGGCACTTCTTGATGACGTCGGGGACCATGTGCGCGATCCCGGGCTCGTCCTCGGGCATCTCGCCGGGCCCGTAGGCGTTGAAGGGGCGGCAGATCGTGAAGGGCAGGCCCTCCTCGTCGTGCGCCGCACGGACCCACACCTCGCCCGCCAGCTTGGAGAAGCCGTAGGCGGAGCGCGGCCACGGACAGTCCCAGACGTGCTGCTCGGTCGTCGGGAACTGCGTCGCGCGCTCGAAGACCATCGAGGAGGAGACGTAGACGAAGCGCTCGACGCCCTCGAGCACCGCGGAGCGCACGACGCCGCCGTAGAGCGCGCTGTTGACCTCGCTGAGGGTCAGCGGGAGCTTGTGGAAGTTCGCGATGCCCCCGACGATCGCCGCCAGGTGGATGACGTGCGTGCAGCCCGCGGTCGCCTCCCGGGCCTGGGCGAGGTCGCGCAGGTCGCCCTGGTGGATCTCCGCGCCCTCGCGCATCCAGTCGGGCGCCGCGCGCTGGTCGGAGACGCGGACGTCCCAGTCGCCGTCGCGCAGGAGCCTGCGCACGACCGCGGCGCCGATCGTGCCGGCGCCTCCGGTGACCAGGACGCGTGTCACGCCGCGGTCAGTGCCTGCACTTCTGCGGCGTAGCCGAAGACCTGGGCTGCGCCGAAGCAGTTCCACGGGTCGACGACGAGCGCCTCGCCCGTCGCGAGCTCCGTGATGCGGGCGAGCGGCCCCGGGCCGCGGAAGACGGTGTGGTTCGTCGCCACGACGACGGCGTCGGCGTCGCGCACCGCGTCCTCGAAGGACCCCGTCGGCGTCGCCACCTCGGGATCGTGGATCGCGACGTCGGCCAGCTCGCGCTCGAGCAGCCGGATGAGCTTGTGGGCCAGCGAGTCGCGCTCGTCGTCGGTGTCGGCCTTGAAGGCGAGCCCGAGCACGGCGACCTTGCGGCCCGACAGCGGGCCGAGGCGGCGCTTCATGCCCTCCACGAGGAAGAGCGGCACCGACTCGTTGACGCGGGAGACGGCGAGCAGCATCCCCGGCGCGGCCGAGCGCTCCTCGGAGAAGGCGAAGTCCTTGCGCAGGCAGGTCCCCGCGGTGAGCCCCGGCGACGCGATCCCGCCGCGGGGGTAGTCGCGGTTGATGAGGTCGATGACGTCGAAGACGTTCGCCCCGTGCTGCTCGCAGTCCATCATGAGGAGGTTGGGCAGCGCGAACGTCGTGTAGCGCAGGATGTTGGTCCAGATCTTCGCGAGCTCGGCCTGGACGGGCGTGGTCTGCGTGATCGGCGCGCCGAACGTCTCGAAGAGCTGCGCGGCGCGCTCGCCCGACCCGGCGCCCACGCCGCCGACGATGCACGGGAGCGTGTCGATCTCCTCGAAGAAGCGCCCCGCCGCGATGCGCTCGGGCACGTGGGCGACGAACACGTCCTCGCCGACCTGCAGGCCGAGGTGCTTGGCGATGTAGCCGGCGACGAAGTCGGTCGTGCCCGGCGCGACGGTGGAGCGGAGGACGATCGTCTGGCCCGGGCGCAGGTGCGCCAGCAGGTCGTCGAGCGCCGAGCGGATGTCGCGGATGTCGATCTCGATGTGCGAGAACGACGGCGTCCCGAGCGTGATGACGATGTTCTCGGCGCGCGCCGCGTCGGCGACCGAGTCGGACAGCGCGAGGCGGCCGGAGGCGTGCACGCGGTCCAGCGCCTCCTGCGCCCCCGGCTCGTCGAAGGGCATGCGGCCCTCGGCGACGGCCGCCAGGCGGTCGGGGTCGGCATCGACGCCGAGCACGTTCAGGCCACGGTCGGCGAACGAGAGCGCCAGCGGCAGCCCGATCCGCCCGATGCCGATGACGGAGACGTCGATGGACACGCCCGGGAGGCTAGCCGTCGTCGCCGCCGGCACGACGGCTGCGCGCCAACTGCGAGACGAAGCCCGCGACGAAGCGCGGGTTGTAGCGCAGGTAGCGCCGCCACAGCCGGCGCGGCTCCTGTGCGAGGCGGAACGCCCACTCCAGGCCCGACGACTGCATCCAGCCCGGCGCCTGGGGCACGAGGCCGGCGTGGAAGTCGAACGCGGCGCCGACGCCCACGAGGACGGGCGCATCGAGGCGCCGGCGCATCGCGGCCATCCACTTCTCCTGCTTCGGCACGCCGATCCCGACCCACACGACGTCGGCGCCGGTGCGGTTGATCTCGTCGGCGATCGTGTCCAGCTCGGCGTCGTCGAGGTCGCGGAACGGCGGCGAGCAGCCGCCGACGACCCGGAGGCCGGGGAAGCGGCGGCGCAGGTTCAGCGTGAGCTGGACGAGCGCGCCCTGGTTGCGCCCGCCGTAGAGGAAGATCCGGGTGCCCTGCTCCGCTGCGCGCTCGCAGTGGCGCAGCATGAGGTCGGGGCCGTAGACGCGGTCGGGCAGCGGGCGGCCGAGCGCGCGCAGCGCCCAGACGAGCGGCTGGCCGTCGGGGACGACGAGGCTGGCGCCGAGCACGGCGTCCATCGTCTCGGGGTCCTCCTGGGCGACCATCACGGTGTGGGTCGCGGCGACGCAGACGTAGCCGCTGCCGCGGGCGGCGACCGTCCCGTCCATCCAGTCCAGGGCGCCGTCGTAGTCGACGGCGGAGACCGGGACGCCGAGCACGTCGATCGCCTCCGGCGGGGCCGGTGCGCGCAGGAAGCGCCCGCTGGGCTCCTCGAAGTCGAGCGACGTGGTGTCGATGGGGATGGTCATCGCAGGGTGCTAACGGCGGTACACCGTCGAAGTCGCGCGGATTCATCCGCGGGTTGTCATGCAAGACGACACCCGCGCGGGTGGCTGGGGGCCGGTGGGCGGGGTTTGAGTCAAGCAGGTCGCACTCGACGCCCTTCGTAGACTGCCGCGCGTGCCTCTCCCCGACAGGCTCGCGCCGATCCGTGACGCGGTGGGACGGCGCGTGCACCGCGTCGTCGACCGGGTCGTCGCGGCGCGCCTGCCGGCGATCGTCGACGCGGAGGTGCGGCGCGCGCTGGACGAGCGGCTGCCCGTCCTGCGGGAGGAGACGGCCGCCCTGGTGGCGGAGCGCTCGTTGCGCGAGCACCGCGTCTGGGGCCCGCCCGGCCGTCTGACCATCGCACCGACCGCGCACGTCAACGACGCGCTCTTCAACACCGAGTCGGGCACGATCACCGTCGGCGAGCACGCGTTCTTCGGCCACGGGGTGGCGGTGCTGACCGGCACGCACGACGCCTCCGAGACGCGCGAGGCGCGCCAGCGCGCCGTCCCGTCGGACGGCAGGGACGTCGAGATCGGACCGGGCGCCTGGATCGGCACGCGTGCCCTCGTCCTCGGGCCGTGCCGGATCGGCGCGGACGCCGTCGTGGCGTCCGGCGCCGTCGTGACGCGCGACGTCCCCGACGGCGGGAAGGTCGCGGGCGTGCCGGCCCGGGCCCTCGCCTGATGCGCCGTGCGCTGATCACGGGCGTCAGCGGGCAGGACGGGTCCTACCTCGCCGAGCTGCTGATCGCGTCCGGCCGCGAGGTCGTGGGCATGGTGCGCGACCCGAGCGCCGACGCGCCCAACCTCGCGGCAGTGGCGGACGAGGTGACGCTCGTGAGCGGCGATCTGTCCGACCCGGCCGGGCTGCGCCGTCTCGTCGCCGACGTCGCGCCCGACGAGCTGTTCCACCTGGCGGCGCCGACGTTCGTCCCCGCCTCCTGGGCGGACCCGGCGACGACGCTCGCCGAGATCGCCGGCGCGACGGCGACCCTGCTCGCGGCGGCCGAGGGCACCGGCATGCGCGTGCTCGTGGCGACGTCCAGCGAGGTGTTCGGGGACGCCGGGGAGTCGCCGCAGCGCGAGACGTCGCCGATGCGCCCGTGGTCGCCGTACGGCGTGGCGAAGCTCGCCGCCCACCGGCTCGTCGGCGCCTACCGCCGCGCCGGCCTGCACGCGACGAGCGCGATCACGTTCAACCACGAGTCCCCGCGGCGGCCCGAGCGGTTCCTGCCGCGCAAGGTGACCCGCGGCGCAGCGGCGATCGCGCTGGGGCTGGAGCAGGAGATCACCCTCGGCTCGATGGACGCCGTGCGCGACTGGAGCGCCGCGCAGGACGTCGTCCGCGGCCAGCTCCTCGCGATCGAGCGCGAGACGCCCGACGACTACGTGTTCGCCAGCGGCGCCGGGCGGACGGTCGGCGACCTCGTCGCCGCCGCGTTCGCCCACGTCGGGCTGGATCCGGCCGCCCACGTCCGCGTGGACCCGGCGTTCGTGCGCCCGCCGGAGGCGACGCCGCCGGTGGGCGACCCGTCGCACGCGCGGACGGCGCTGGGCTGGGAGCCCGAGATCTCCTTCGAGGACCTGATCGGCGGCATGGTCGCCGCCGATCTCGACGCCCTCCGCGCTACGGCCCGCTGAGCCGGCGCAGCGCGGCGCGGGCGGCAATCGGCTCTACGTGATGGATCGGAGCACGGCGTGAGCCGCGCCCGCGCCGTCACGGCTTGAGCAGCTCCAGGTCCGCGCGGGTCATGAGCCGGATGAGCTCCTCGAAGCTCGTCCCCGGCTCCCACCCGAGCAGGTCCTTGGCCTTCGTGGAGTCGCCGACGAGCTCGTCGACCTCCGCGGGCCGCAGGAACGACGGGTCGATGACGACGTGCTTCTCCCAGTCCGGGACGCCGGCCTCGTCGAAGGCGATCTGCACGCAGTCGCGGACGGTGTTCATCTTGCCGGTCGCGATGACGAAGTCCTCGGGCTCGTCGCGCTGCAGCATGAGGTACATCGCCTCGACGTAATCGGCGGCGTAGCCCCAGTCGCGCTGGGCGTCGAGGTTGCCGAGGCGGAGCTCGTCGAGCTTGCCGTGCCTGATCGCCGCGGCGTGCCACGTGACCTTGCGGGTGACGAACTCGAGCCCGCGTCGCGGCGACTCGTGGTTGAAGAGGATCCCGCTCGTCGCGTGCAGGTCGTAGGACTCGCGGTAGTTGACGGTGATGAAGTGCCCGTAGGCCTTCGCCACGCCGTAGGGCGAGCGCGGATAGAACGGCGTCGACTCCGTCTGCGGGACCTCGCGGACCTTGCCGAACATCTCCGAGGAGCTCGCCTGGTAGAAGCGGGCCTCGGGGCAGACCTCGCGCATCGCCTCCAGGAGGCGCGTGACGCCGACGCCGGTGAACTCGGCGGTCAGCGTGGGCTGGATCCACGAGACGGCGACGAACGACATCGCGGCGAGGTTGTAGATCTCCTCGGGCTTGGACGCCCGCAGGGTGTCGGTGAGCGACCGGTGGTCGAGCAGATCTCCCTGGTGCAGCGTGATGCGGTCGCGGAGGTGCTCGATGCGGTCGAACTTCTCCGTCGACGCCCGCCGGACCATGCCGTGGACCTCGTACCCCCTCTCGAGCAGCAGCTCGGCGAGGTAGGAGCCGTCCTGGCCGGTGATCCCGGTGATGAGTGCAGACTTGGGCATTCGGCGCGGGGAGGCTAGCGGGTGCCTGCGGACTTTCGCAGCACCGTGATGAACTCGTGGCGGACGGGGACGACGGCCTCGAGCCCGAGCGGGATGCCCTCCTCGTGGGCGCAGTGGTGAACCAGCTCGGCGAACACCGACGGGGTCCAGACGTGGAAGTGGATCGAGTAGCTCGCGTCGCGCAGCGCGGCCGATCGGGCGGCGACCTCGGGCTCCGGCGCGCGCTCCACGACGCGGACCCACTCGTCGTAGTGCTCCTGGCGTGAGATCTCGGGGCCGTCGCGGTGGTCGCGGGCCAGGTGCTCGATCGTCGTGAGCGGCCGGTCGCGGTCGAACGTCTCCCGCGGGTCGGGGTTGGCCAGGAACAGGACGCCGCCGGGGCGCAGGACGCGCGTGTGCTGCGCGAGCGTGCCGATCGGGTCCTCGGTGTGCTCCAGGAAGTGGTTGGCGACGACGAAGTCGACCGAGGCGTCGGGGACCGTGGACAGCCGCTCGCCGTCGTCGACCACGTCGACGTGGACGAGGTCGTGGCCCTCGAGCTCGGGGTACTCGCTGACGAGCTGCTGCTCGTCCATGCGGTCGACGTACCGGGCGCGGGCGCCGCGGGGCATCGGCAGCGGGAGGTGCAGGGCGCCGATCTCCAGGCCGTCGCCGCGCAGGAACCGGCGCGCGAGGCGGACGCGCGCCCGCCGCACCTCCTGGCGGTCCGGGAGGAGCGAGACGAGCCTGACGCGCACCGGCGGCGGCAGCAGCGCCGCGACCTTGTGCGGGCTGGGGTACAGGTGCTCGGGGCGGTCGCTCACGGCGGGCAGTGTGGCAGGGTCCCCCCATGCCGGTGCTGTGCCTGGTGCATCTCCTCTGGGGCCCGTTCGGGCCCGAGGCCGCCGCACGCTTCGGCGCGGCCTACCGTGCGGTCGAGCCGGGGGTGGAGCACCGGTTCGTGGCGGTCTACAACGGGTTCCGCGGCGACGTCTCGGGCGTGCGCGACGCGCTCGGCGTGCAGGCCGACGAGGAGGTGCACATCGACGGCCGGGTCCAGGACCTCATCGCGTACCGGCGTGCGCTCGACGCCGTGGAGTGCGACCGCGTGGCGTTCGTCAACGGCTGGGCCGAGCCGATCGCCGACGGCTGGCTCGCGACGCTGTCCGCGGCGCTCGACGGCGACGGCGTCGGCATCGCCGGCTGCACGGCGTCCTGGGAGAGCCCGGCCAGCGCGGCGCCGCCGCACCTGAAGCTGCACCGGCGCGGGCTGTTCGAGCCGTTCCCCAACCCGCACGTCCGGACGAACGGGTGGGCGATCGAGGCCGACCTCGCCCGCTCGCTCGTGTGGGACGTACGGCGCCGCAAGGTGGGGGCCGAGTCGCTGGAGAGCGGCAAGCAGGGCTTGACGCGGCAGGTGCAGGCCCGCGGCCTGCGCCCGGTCATGGTGTCCCGGCAGGGGGTCGTCGAGGTCGAGGACTGGCCGGAGGCCCGCGTGTTCCGCTCGGGCCGCCAGGAGGAGCTCCTGGTGCGCGACAACCGCACGCGCCAGTACGACGACGCCGATCCGCGCCGGAAGGCGTTCCTGGCGCGGATGGCGTGGGGCGATCGGGCCCTAGTCGAGCCGTGAGCCGGCGAACTCGTAGGCGACCATGCCGGGGTCGTTCTCGTGGCCCGGGTCCGGGGCCCAGCGGCCCTGGAAGCTGCGGCCGTCCTCGCTGATCGTCGCGCGCATCGTGGCGCCGGCGTCCATGTGGATCGTCAGCTCGTTGCCCTCCAGCGCCCAGTGGTACGGGACGGGGATCGGGGCGACGTTGGAGTAGACCCGCGACGCGAGCGAGTCGGTCTCCGGCTCGTAGCCGACGAGCTCGATGCCGTCGACCTGCACCATCCCGGCGAAGTCGATGAGCGTGTGCTGGCGCAGGAAGTGCCCGCCCGGCAGCCAGTCGAGCTCGATCGTGCCGGAGATGTTGTCCTCCTGCGCGCCGTCGGTGCGGCCGTGCAGGCGCCAGCGGCCGACCATCGGCTCGAGGGTGCGCAGCTTGGGGTGGGGCTCGGGGAACGCGGACATGGTGCTTCCTCCTTCGTGGTCAGGACAGGGCTCGGACGAGCCGGTCGAGCGACCCTTCCCAGCCGGGGCGCAGGCCCGCGACGGCCGGCGCCGCCGCGGGGGTCGACGACAGGACGCGCAGCTCGAGCTCGAGCCGCGTGCCGTCGGGGTCGGGCTCCAGCCGCACGGCGTACGCGGCGGTGAAGAGCGGGTCGCCATCGGGGCCGAGCGGCGACATCTCGAAGTCGAGCGCCCGGGGCTCGGTGGCGGCGGTGACGTGCCCGGTTGCGGCGAAGGTCGTGCCGTCGCCCTCGGCGAGGACGAGGCGCGCGGCCCCGCCCGCGCGCGGCTCGATGGCGGCGTCGGCGACGGCGAAGCCGTCGGGTGCCCACCAGCCCAGGAGCGCCGGCGTCGTCCAGTGCGACCAGACGGCCTCCGGCGGCGCGGGGAGGCTGCGGGTGAAGCGCAGCGTCCGACCCTCGGCCCAGGCGGGATCGGCGGCCGCTGCGGCGGTCTCGGCGTCGACCGCGCGGCGGTACTGCTCGAGGACCGCCTGCTGCGGCTCGTCCTGCGCGAGGCCGTCGAGCCAGTCGCGCAGCTCGAGCAGGCGGGCGCGCTCCAGCGCGCAGACGCGGCGCTGCCCGAGCGGGTGGACCGTCACGAGCCCGGCGCGGCTCAGCGTCCCCAGGTGCTTGGAGACCTGCGGCTGGCGCATGCCGAGCGCTGCGGCGACCTCACCGACGGTGTGCGGCCGCGTGGCGAGCAGCTCGACGATGCGCAGGCGGCTCGGCTCGGCGAGTGCGATGAGGGTGTCGGCGTCCACGAGGAGCAGTATTCCTCACGACGCATATTCGTGTCAAGGAATATCTATTCGAGCTGCTGGGCCGGGCGCCCCCGGCGCAGGCGGCGCGCGACGAACGCCCACCGCCGCCGCAGCGCCTCGGCGAAGCTCACGGTCAGCAGCGATGCGTCGGGCGGGCCCAGCCGCGACGCCCGTCCGGCGGCACGGCCCCGGCGCCGCTCGCGGAGCACGTCCGGCTGCCGGGCGACAAGCAGGTCGAACGCGAGCACCGGCCAGTCGAGCAGGGCGACCCGGAGCGCGGCGGCGACCCCGTCGCGACCGTGGCGGCCGAGGACGAAGCCCCGGCCGAACGCGTCCAGGCGCCGCTGCAGCGGCGTGGCGGCACCGAGCGTCGCGCCGTGGCGGTGCAGCGCGAGGGCGCCCGGCACGAAGGCGGACGCCCAGCCGGCGCGGCGGAGCCGCAGCGCGAGGTCGACGTCCTCCCAGTAGGCGAAGAGCGCGGGATCGAAGCCGCCGGCGTCGCGCCAGGCGCTCGCGCGGTACGCGGCCGCGCCGCCGCAGGGCCCGGCGGGCGTCCTCGTCCCGAGGGAGGCGACGGGCGCGTTCCACCCGAGGTCCCACGACCCGACGGTGACGTCGAGCTCGACGCCGGCCGAGTCGACGCGGTCGGGATGCGGCCGCTGGGTCAGGACGCCCGCCGCCATGCCCACGGCCGGATCCGCGAACGGCGCGACCATCCGCTCGGCGAAGTCCGGCGCGGGGACGGCGTCGTTGTTCACGACGAGCAGGACCTCGCCCGTCGCACGCTCGGCGCCGAGGTTCACCGCTCGCCCGAATCCGACGTTCTCCTCGAGCCGGACGAGCAGGACGTCCGGGAACTCCTCGGCGACGGCCTGCACGGTCCCGTCGACCGAGCCGTTGTCGACGACGACGACCTCACAGCCCACGGTCTGGAGCGCGAGAGCCCGGAGGCACTCGCGCAGCACCTCGAGGCCGTCCCAGCTGGGGACGACATACGTCGCGAGCACTACGGAACGCGCGCGACAGCGCGGAGCAGGTCGAACTTCCAGGGGTGCGGCGCGCGCATCCAGGCGCGCGCGCTCAGCGTCTCCTTCGCATGGAACGCCAGCCCGCGGGGCCCGAACGCCTCGCGCCCGCCGAGCAGCGTCCCCGGATGCACGCTCTCGACCACCTCCGGGACGTAGCCCGAGGCGCGCAGGAGCGCGTCGAGCGCCCGCGGCGAGTAGTGGGCGACGTGGTGCGCCGGCTCCATCCCGTACCAGTCCTCGCCCTGGCGCGTGGCGCGCAGGGAGGCGATGTTCGGCAGCTCGAGGAGCAGTCGCCCGCCGGGGCGCAGCGCGGAGCGCACCCCGGTCAGCGTGTCGCGCGGTTGGGCGAGGTGCTCGAGCACGTGCCACGCCACGGCGACGTCGAAGCTCCCGGGGGTCAGCGACGCGTCCTCGAGCATCGCCGCGTGCACCTCGGCGCCCGAGCGGCGTCGTGCGGCGACGGCCATCTCCTCCGCGGGCTCGATGCCGACGACCTCGTAGCCCACCGCGCGCGCCTCGGCGAGGAACCAGCCCGACGCGCACCCGATCTCCAGGAGCTGCCCGATCGGCGGCCCGGTCTCGCGCAGCCAGCGCACCCGGACCTGCGCCTCGCGGCGACGCTGGTCGGCGTCCGCGTCGTAGGCCCCCTCGAGGCCGTAGTCCTCGAAGTACGCCTCGCCGTAGAGCTCGCGGAGGCGCTCCTGCGACGAGCTCGGCGCGAACACGAGGTCGCACGCCGGGCAGCGGACGTAGCCGAGGTTCGGGAAGCGCGTGTCGGGGACGGCGGTGGTGCCGCAGGTCCAGCAGGCGAGGTCGTCGCTCATCGCGGCCAGGGACCGTAGCGTGCGCGCATGGAGCCGCCCGCGCTCGACGGCGTCGTGCACCGCGACCACGAACTGGCCACCGGCGTGCGGGTGCACGTCGCGCACGCGGGCCGCCATGACGGCCCCGCCGTCGTCGCCCTGCACGGCTTCCCGCACCACTGGTGGGTCTGGCGGCGCGTCGTCGCGCTGCTGCCCGAGGTCCGGTTCCTGGCGATGGATCTGCGCGGGCTCGGCTGGTCGGGCGCGCCGGCCGACGGCGACTTCCGCAAGGCGCGCCTCGCCGAGGACGCGGCGGCGCTCCTCGACGCCCTCGGCATCGAGCGCGCGCTCCTCCTCGGCCACGACTGGGGCGCCTGGGCCGGGTTCCTCGCGGTGACGAGCGCGCCGGAGCGGTGGCGCGCGCTCGTCGCGACGGGCATCGCGCATCCCTGGGCCACGCGGGCGGCGACGCTGCGCGCGCTGCCGCGGTTCGCCTACCAGCCGCCGCTGGCCGCTCCGGTGCTCGGGCCCCGGATCATCCGGCACGTCGTGCCGCGGCTGGTGCACGCGACCTACGGCGAGCGCTACCGCGAGCCGGCCCGCGCGGAGGCCGCGAGCCGCCTGTACCGCGACTTCCTGCTGCACGAGGCGGGCCGCGTCCGCGTCCCGCGCCTGTCGGTGCCCACGCGGCTGCTGCAGGGCACCCGCGACCCGCTCGGCACCGGGCTCGCGCTCGGCCTCGAGCGCCACGGCGACGACGCGCGCACCGAGCTGCTCGACGGCTGCGGGCACATGGTGCCCGAGGAGCGGCCCGCGGAGGTCGCGGCGGCGGTCCGGGCGCTCCTCTAGCGCCGGAGCACGGCGGCCAGCATCGGCCGTGCGACGCCCGGCCACAGCAGCGCGCCGAGCCCGACGTACAGCCCGATCCCGATCACCGAGAAGCAGATCGACGCGAACCAGCCGTCCGGGCGCCACGAGGCCGAGCAGCGGGAAGACGACGGCGAGGGCGATCGCCGGCAGCGCGGCCACGACCGCCGACGCGACCGCTGCCGGCATGCCGCGCCCGAAGACGCCGACGGCGACGAGCAGGATCATCCCGACGGCGATCGTCGCGTGGGCGACCGCGACCGCCTCCGGGCCGACCGTGCGGCCGAGCGGCACGACGATGACGAGCTGCGCGACGACCGCGACGACCGCGGCGAACACGAAGGCGCGCAGCCGCTGCATGGAGAGCGCGAGCGTGTTGACCGGCGTCAGGACCACGAAGCACACGCCCATGACCAGGAAGATCCGCAGGATGTCCCACATGAGGTCGAGCGTCTCGACGCTCAGCGGCCCGGCGAGCGCCCGGTCGATGACCGGGCGGCCGAACGTGGCGACCGCCGCCGCGAGCGGCACGTAGAGGAACGCGCCCAGTGCGGCGAACGTCCGCAGATAGCCCAGCGCCGCATCCGCACCGCGGGAGCCGAGATCGCCGACGAGCCCCGGCATCGACGTGAAGCCGATCGCCCCCGCCGTCACCGACGCGAGCAGCAGCGCGACGAAGTAGCCGTAGGTGTACGCGGTGACGGTGCCCACGACGCCCGCCACGGCGGCGAGGGCGATCGTCAGCATCGCCTGCGACGCGAGCGGCACCGCCGACCCGCCCGCGGCCGCCCCGGCCATCCGCCACGTGCGACGGTCGCGGAGCTGCCCCACCGCGACGCCGGCGTGCACGCCCAGCCGCCGCAGGTACGCGACGTGCCCCAGGTACAGCACGGCCGATCCGCCCAGGACGCCGATCGCCGCGCCCACGGCGCCGAACGCGAGCATGAACGCGGTGGCCAGGACGAGCGCCGCCGCCGACGAGATCACGTACAGCCCGGCGCTGGCCACGAACCGCAGCGCTGCGGCCAGCGCCGCGGCCTGGCTCGCCGCGGCGACCTGCAGCCCTGAGGCGACGGCGAGGATCGCCAGGCTCGTGATCGCCGTCTTCAGGTCGCCGGTGTTCAGCGCCTCGCCGAGCGCCGGCGAGAGCACGACGAGCGTCCCGGCCAGGACGACCGCGACCGCGGAGAGCCGCCCGACCGCGTCGGCCGCGCGGCCGCGCAGCTCCGCGTCGGTCCCGCCGACGCCGATGAGCGGCACGAGCGCCACGCGCACGTTGCCGCCGAACAGCGCGAAGACGAGGTAGAGCGAGTAGGCGGCCAGCAGGCTGTCGGTGGCGGCGCTCTCGCCGAGCACGATGCCGATGACGAGCCCGAGCAGCCCCCCGAGCGCGGTGCCGAGCAGGAAGCTCGCGGCGACGACCGCGGACTGGCGCGCGGTGCTCGCGCCGTCCGCGAGGAAGCGCTCGGTCACGCTCGCGCTATGGCGCGCAGCATCTCGTGGCGCGTCGGGTGCGGGGCGCGCGGAGAGGCGCGGTGCTGCACCGCCTGCTTGGCCTGCCACGCGATCGCCCGCGGGCTGCGCGCGAGGTCGGGGCGCAGGTAGCCGGCGGTCGGGAACGTGTCGACCTGCATCGGCGTGAACCCGGTGCGTTGCAGGAGGTCGGCGAGCGTCGACGGCGCGTAGTGCCCGACGTGGTGCGCAAGATCGAGGTGGAACCACCCGGCGCCCTGCGACCGCGACGCCGCGCTCTCGACGTTCGGCACCTCGATCATGAGCAGGCCGCCCGGGCGCAGCGCCGCGTGCAGGCGCTCCAGGACGCCGGCGGGCATGGCGATGTGCTCGAGCGCGTGCCACGCGACGACGACGTCCAGCTCGCCCTCCGGCAGGGAGGCGGTCTCGGCCGTCGCGGCCTGCACGGGGACGTTCCACCTGGCCGTGGCCGCGAACGCGACGTCGGCGGCCGGCTCGATGCCCTCGACGTCGAATCCCGCGTCGCGCGCCTGGGCCAGGAACCAGCCCGACGCGCTGCCGATCTCCAGCAGGCGCCCGCCCGTCGCGTAGGAGCGCAGCCACTTCATCCGGACGGTGGCCTCGTGGCGGCGCTGGACCTCGTCGGCGTCGTAGGCCTGGCCGCCGGGATAGGCGTCGAAGTAGTCCGTCGTGTAGAGCCGGTGCAGCTCCTCCGCCGACCTGACCGGCGCGAACACGAACCCGCAGGCGCCGCAGCGCACGAGCGGCAGCCCGGCGTAGCGGGTGTCGGGCGCGGCATCGGCGCCGCAGATCCAGCAGGAGGGGACGGGGTCGGTCACGGGCGGGCCACAGGCTACGCTCGCGCGCCGTGCGGGTCTGCATCGCCTACGACTGCCTGTTCCCGTGGACGGTGGGCGGCGCCGAGCGCTGGTACCGGGCGCTCGCCGAGCGCCTCGTGGCGGAGGGGCACGACGTCACCTACCTGACCCGGGTGCAGTGGGAGCCGGGCGAGGAGCCGCAGATCCCGGGCGTCCGGGTCGTCGCCGTCTCGCGCGCCGACGCGCTCTACGACGAGGCGGGCCGCCGCGCGATCGGGCCGCCGCTGCGCTTCGGCGCCGGCGTGCTGCGCCACCTCCTGCGCCACCGGCGCGCATATGACGCGGTGCACCTGTGCTCGTTCCCGTTCTTCTCGCTGCTCGCGGCCCGCGCGGCGCTCGTCGGCGCGAGGGTGCCGCTCGCGGTCGACTGGTTCGAGGTCTGGTCGAAGGGCTACTGGGAGGAGTACCTCGGCGCGCTGGGCGGCCGCATCGGCCACGCCGTGCAGCGGCTGTGCGTCCTGCTGACGCCGCGTGCCTTCGTCTTCAGCGCGCTGCACGAGCGCCGGCTGCGCGACGAGGGCCTGCGCGGCGAGGTCGTGCGCCTGCGCGGGCTCTGGGGCGGCGACGCGGCGGACATCCCCGCGACGCGCCCCGCCGCGGACCCGCCGACCGTCGTGTTCGCCGGTCGCCACATCCCCGAGAAGCGCGCCGCGACGATCCCCGCCGCGATCGCGATGCTCCCCGGCGTCCGGGCGCGGATCCTCGGCGACGGCCCCGAGCGCGACGCGGTCCGGGCCGAGGTCGCCCGGCTCGGGCTGGGCGACCGTGTCGACGTCCCGGGGTTCGTGGACGCCGACGAGGTGGCCGAGGCGATGGCCACCGCGACCTGCCTGCTGCTGCCGTCGGTGCGCGAGGGCTACGGGCTCGTCGTCGTGGAGGCGGCGCGGCTCGGCACCCCGAGCGTCGTCGTCGCCGCGCCCGACAACGCCGCCGTCGAGCTCGTCGACGACGGGGTCAACGGCGTCGTCGCGCCCGACGGCTCCCCCGAGGCGCTGGCCGCGGCGATCCGGGCGGCCGCGCCGCTGCGCGCGAGCACGGCGGCGTGGTTCGCCCGCCAGGCACGCGAGCTGTCGGTGTCCGGATCGCTCGACGCGGTCCTCGCCGCCTACCGCAGGGTCAGCTCCACCCAGTCGTAGTTCTCGGCGTTGCGGCAGACCTCGGCGGCCTGGGACGCCGGCGCGGTGTGGACCACGCCGCGCTGCGTCCCGGTGCGCTCGAGGACGAGCGGCCCGACCGGCTGGCCGCCGACGCCGTCGCCCGGCAGCGGCCGCCCGCCGCGCCGGTCGAGCCGCACCGTGTGCCGGCCTGCGGGGACGTCGATCGTCGAGATCTGCGTCCAGCCCTGCGGGTAGCTCCAGGTGCGCCCGAGCGTCCCGGCGGGCCTGCCGTCGATCGTGACCTTCACGGGGCGCTGGTTGGGGCCCTGCACCCACACCCGGTACGTCCCGGCCTCGGGCACGTCGATCGTCGTCTCCAGGAAGCCGGGGCCGTACATCTGGATGTAGTCGGTCTTCGACTTGCGCCAGGTCGGCACGGTCGTCCCGGTCCCGAGATGGGCGATCGCCGTCCTCCCGGTCTCCGCCCACGACACCTGGACCCGCGGCCCCCCGACGCGCGCCTTGCGCACGAGCGCCTGGCACTCGGCCTTCACCCCGGCCGGACCGGTGCCCGGTACCGGCACGTGCTGCAGCACGGTCACCCGCTCCTGCCGCTTCCAGACCTCGGTGAACGGTGAGCGGTCGACGAGCTTGTAGTTGACCGGCGGGCGGCTCCAGAAGGGTCCGCGGCGCTGGGTGACGAGCGGGTAGCGCTCGATGCCCTGGACGTCCATGGTGTCGAGGTCGAAGGCGAACGACGGCTGCGGCGCCTTCGCGAGCACGTCGGGGCGGAAGCCGACGAAGCCGGAGCCCTCCGAGGCCGGGTTCACGTACGCGCTGCCGTCGGCCTTGCGCAGGAAGTACTCGGCGTACTCCTCGTGGGCCGGGTAGAGCATCGGGCCCTGCCCGGCGAACTTGTCCCCGACCCGCTCGAGGTCGCGCATGCGGTCCGTCGGCGCGAGGGAGATGTCGTGGAAGGCCATCGCGTTGCCCGCCAGCACGACGGCGGTGAGCACGCCCGCGGCCATCCACGACGCGGCCTTCGGGAGCTGGCCGAAGCGCCCCACCCCGCGGATCGCGGCGACCCCGGCGAACGCGAGCGCGAGGGCCACCGGACCGACGACGCAGATCGCCTTGAGCTGGATCCAGGGCCCCGTGCGCTGGGTGAAGTACAGGAGCGCGACGGCCGAGGCGATGCCGACGAAGAGCAGGCCGCGGTCGCGCTTGTGCGCCGCCCACGCGAGCCCGACGAGCGCGAGGATGCCCACGACGACGCCGCCGAGGAGCGTCGCGTTCGTGTCCCCGAGCGACGGCACGCGGTAGTCGCCGCTGATCCAGACGCCGAGCGCGGCGCGGGCGGGCACGGGCGCCGCGAGGTTGCCGAGGTCGATGAGGGCCGTCGCGCCCGGGCCCTGCGCGGCGACGGCGACCTTCGCGAGCTGGGTCGCCCAGTAGATCATCGGCGCCGCGAGCGCGATCGCGAGCACGCCCGCGCCGATCCAGGACCGCAGCGCGAGCCAATCGATCCCGGGCACCCACGTGCCGGTCCGGCGCACGAGGACGGTCGCCAGCACCGCGAGGATCAGCAGGACCGCCAGCCAGGGCCCGATGGTGATCGAGAACGTGCCCATGAGGGCGGCGACGCCGATCGCGAGCGGCAGGATCCCGCGGACCCCGTCCTCCCGCGGGCGCAGCGACGTGACGATCGCCGCGCAGAAGACGAGCGCCGTCGCGGTCGTGAGCTCCTTGATGCCGCCGACGAGCGCGTAGCCGTACAGCGTGCTCGGCTGCGCTGCGACGAACGCCGCGAGCGCGCGCAGCCCACGCGACGGCACGATGCGCGCGAGCAGTCCGTAGATGCCGAGCGACAGCATCCCGCCGCTGAACGCCATGAGCGGCTGGTAGGTCCACGACGCCGACACGCCGAGCAGCTGCCCGATGCTCCCGAGGACCGCGTTCCCGGCGCCCGGGTACCCGGTGACCGCCGTCTTCGACATGACGACGAGGTAGGAGCTCGGCCGCGGGAAGGGAAGCTCGCGACCATGGGTCGTGAGCCAGGTCGCCCATTCGAACTGCAGCGCGAGGTCGACGATCCGCGCGTAGCCGGTCCACGTGGCCTGGCCGGTGAGGAACGCGGGCGCGAGCACGGCGAGGAACGCCCCGAGCGCCGCGACGCCGGGCCACAGCCAGGCGGCGCGCTCGCCCAGCAGCGGCCGGATGTCGTGGCGGCACCACGCGAGGCCGCCGACGCCGAGCAGCACGATCGCGACCCAGTTCAGGTGCGCCGTGAAGCTCCAGGAGAACCCCGTCAGGAAGGTGCCCACCGCGAGCAGCGTCACGAAGCCGGCGGGGAGGACGAGCACCGGCGCGACCGCGCCCCGCGCGAGACGTCGCACGAGCAGGCCCGCCCCGGCGGATGCCGCGAGCAGGACGAGCGGCGCTGCCAGGTAGCTGACGAGGAAGAGTCCCATGGGCCAGGCGGCGCGCCACGGTACCAGCGGACCAGGCCCCACCCGGCCCGGCCGCTAGGCTC
This sequence comes from uncultured Solirubrobacterales bacterium, assembly GCA_963757125.1. Lineage (GTDB taxonomy): Bacteria > Actinomycetota > Thermoleophilia > Solirubrobacterales > Solirubrobacteraceae > CAVVSD01. The sequence continues at coordinate 1,560,904 of CAVWQP010000004.1, forward strand.
ATCGGGTTTTCCGGGGGCGCAACTCGGCGGCCCATCGCCCGTTGTCCTTCCAAGCCACGCATGACGAAGCTTCTCGCCATCGTTCCCGCGTACAACGAGGCTGGGGCCATCGGCTCCACGGTCTCCGAGTTGCACGTGCACGCCCCGGACTTCGATGTCCTGGTGGTCGACGACGGCTCCACCGACGACACCGCGGGCTGCGCACGCCGCGCCGGCGCGACCGTCCTGGAGCTGCCGTTCAACCTCGGGATCGGCGGCGCCGTGCAGTCCGGCTACCAGTACGCGATGTCGCACGGCTACCAGGTCGCGGTCCAGGTCGACGGCGACGGGCAGCACGATCCGCGCTACCTCCCCGAGCTGCTGCAGCACCTGCGCTCGGACCCGAGCCTCAACATGGTCACGGGCTCGCGCTTCATCGACATGGCCGACAAGGACGGGTACCGCTCGTCCGCCTCGCGGCGCATCGGCATCCGGATGTTCTCCCGGATCCTGTCGCGCGTCGTCGGCCGCCCGATCACCGATCCCACGTCGGGCCTGCGGATGACCGACCGCCACGGCATCGAGCTCTTCGCCCGCGACTACCCGCACGACTACCCCGAGGTCGAGGCGATCGTCCTCAGCCACGCGCACCGCATGGTGGGCGACGAGGTGCCCGTCCGGATGCGGGCCCGGGTCACCGGCCGCTCGTCGATCGGCTCGACGCAGTCCGTCTACTACATGATCAAGGTGACGCTGGCCGTGTTCGTCGGCCTGCTGCGCGCGCGCCCGGCGATCGACGCCGGCGACGCCGCCGCCGTCCAGGCGGAGCACGGCCTGTAGTCATGGAGATGGGCCTGCGCATCCAGCTGGTCGCGATCGTCGTCGCCGGCGGCCTGTTCTTCATCGTCTTCGAGCTCGTGCGGCGCAAGCGGCTGCTCGAGCGCTACGCGCTGCTGTGGCTTGGCTCGACGGTCGTGCTGCTCGGCCTGGCCGTGTGGAAGGACCTGCTCGTCACCGTCTCCACCGCGGTGGGGATCTACTACGCGCCGTCGGCGCTGTTCGCGGTGACGCTCGCGTTCGTCCTCATGCTGCTGCTGCACTTCTCGCTGGTCATCTCGCGCCTGGCCGACCAGAACAAGGTGCTGGCCCAGAAGCTCAGCCTCCTGCAGCAGCGCGTCGAGGTCCTCGAGAGCGGCGAGGCCGAGACCGCCGAGCACTCGGCGCGCACCTCGCGCGCCGAGATCGGCTCGCTGCCCTGAGCTTGCCGGCAGCGGCCGTCGTCATCGTCGGCCACGACAGCGCCGACGCACTGCCCGCCACGTTGGGCGCCCTGCTGCCCCAGCTGGGCGAGGACGACGAGGTCGTGGTCGTCGACTGCGCGTCGCGCGACGACACGGCTGCGGTGGCGCGCGTCACGCTCGACGGGCGCGGGACGGTGCTCGAGCCGGGCGAGAACCTCGGGTTCGCCGGCGGCTGCAACGCAGGCGCCGCGACGACGTCCGCGCCGCTGCTCGTCCTGCTGAACCCGGACGCGGTGCCGGAGCCCGGCTTCCTCGACGCGCTGAAGGCGGCGGCGGGCGCACACCCGCGCTGGGGCGCCTGGCAGGCGCTCGTGTCGCTGCCCGGGCGGCAGGAGGTGAACACGGACGGCAACGTCGTCCACTGGCTCGGGATCGGCTGGGCGGGCGGGCTGCACTCGGCAGGCGCCGACGCGCGGGCGCGCGGCGACCACGACGTCGGGTTCCCGTCGGGCGCGGCCATGGCGGTCCGGCGCGAGGCGTGGGACGCGGTCGGCGGCTTCGACGCCCGCTACTTCATGTACGGCGAGGACCTCGACCTCGGGCTGCGGCTGCGGCTCGCGGGCTGGGGCAGCGGCGTCGCGCCGGCCGCGGAGGTCGTCCACGACTACGCGTTCACGAAGGGCGACTACAAGTGGTTCTGGCTCGAGCGCAACCGGGCGTGGACGGTGCTCGGCGCGTACCCGGGGGCGCTCCTCGCGGCGCTCGCGCCGGCGCTGCTGGCGTTCGAGGTCGTGCTGCTGCTGCTCGCGTGGCGTGGCGGGTGGCTGCGGGCGAAGCTGCGGGCGCAGGTGGCGGTGGTGCGGGAGCTGCCGGTGCTGTGGGCGCGGCGGGCGGAGGTGCAGGCGACGCGGTCCGTGTCGGCGTCTGCGTTCGCTGCGGGCCTGTCGGACTCGCTGGACTCGCCGAACCTCGCGGCGGCCCAGGCGATCCCGGGGGCTTCGGCGTTGCAGTCGGCGTACTGGCGCCTGGTGCGCCTGGTGATCCCGGGCTAGCCCGGCGGCGGCCCGGAGCTCACCACGTCACCCAAGGCGCCTCGCCCCGGTCCCACAACGACCGCAGGAACCGGACCTCGCGCAGCGTGTCCATCGCCTGCCAGAAGCCCTCGTGCGTGAACGCACGCAGCTGGTCCTCCGCCGCGAGCTGCTCCAGCGTGTCGGATTCGAAGCTCGTCCCGTCGTCGGGGATGTAGTCGAGGACCTGGGGCTCCAGCACCATGAAGCCGCCGTTGATCCACCCCTCGCCCATCTGGGGCTTCTCGGTGAAGTGGACCGCGCCGTCCTCGCGGAAGTCCAGGCCGCCGAAGCGCGACGGCGGGCGCACCGCGGTCACCGTCGCCAGCCGGCCGTGGGCGCGATGGAACTCCAGGAGGGCGTTGAGGTCGACGGTCCCCACGCCGTCGCCGTACGTGAGCATGAACGTGCCGTCGGAGAGCCGGTCGCGCAGCCGCCCGACGCGCCCGCCGGTGTTCGTGTCCTGCCCGGTCTCGACGAGGTGCACGGTCCAGTCCTCGCGGTCCTCCGCCGCACGGCTGATCGAGCCGTCGGACAGGTCGACCGTCATGCTGCCGTGCAGCGTCGCGAGATCGACGAAGAAGCGCTTGATGACGTCGCCCTTGTAGCCCAGCGCGACGCAGAACTCGCCGAACCCCTGGCCCGCGTAGTGCTTCATGATGTGCCACAGGATCGGCCGGCCGCCGACCTCGACCATCGGCTTCGGCCGGACCTCGGTCTCCTCCGACAGGCGCGTGCCGAGTCCCCCGGCCAGGATCACCACCTTCATCGCGCACACCGTATGCGACCTGCCATCCGGCTAGCCTGCCCGCCGTGACGCAGACCGATCCCCACGACCCCAAGGACCCCGCGCTCGTCGCGGGCATGGCCGCCGACCCCGAGATCCAGCGGCTCGGCCGCGGGCTCTTCGACAAGGCCAGCGAGTACCGCTACTCCTACAACTTCACGTGGCTGGGTCGCCCCGTGATCCAGTGGCCGCAGGACATCATGGCGCTCCAGGAGATCATCTGGAGGACGAAGCCCGACGTCATCGTCGAGACCGGGATCGCCCACGGCGGCTCGCTCATCTTCACCTCCTCGATGCTCGAGCTGCTGGGCGGCGACGGCCGCGTCATCGGCGTCGACATCGACATCCGCGCGCACAACCGGGTCGCCATCGAGGAGCACCCGATGTTCAAGCGCATCACGATGATCGAGGGCTCCTCGATCGACGAGGGCATCGTCGGCCAGGTCTCGGACCTCGTCGGCGACGCGGCGAACGTCATGGTGATCCTCGACTCCAACCACACCCACGAGCACGTCCTCGCCGAGCTCGAGCTCTACGCGCCGATGGTCAAGCAGGGCGGCTACATCGCCGTCATGGACACGGTGGTCGAGGACATGCCGGGCGACGCGTTCCCCGACCGTCCGTGGGACCGCGACGACAACCCGGGCACCGCGCTGAAGGCCTACCTGGAGACCGACGCCGGCAGGCGCTTCGAGGTCGACGCCGAGCTCTCCGACCGCCTCGTCCTCAGCGTCGCGCCCGGCGGCTACCTGAGGGCCACCGCCTGAGGGTTCTCGTCACCGGGGCGACCGGCTACGTCGGTCGCCAGGTGACCGGGCCCCTCGAGGCCCTGGGTTTCGAGGTCCATGCCGCGGGCCGCGCGCAGGGGGTCGACCTGCTCGCGCCCGGCGGCGCGGATGCGCTGCTCGCGCAGGTGCAGCCCACGCACCTGCTCCATCTCGCCTGGTACACGGAGCACGGGCTCTTCTGGACGTCCCAGGAGAACCTGCGCTGGGTCGACGCGAGCCTGCGGCTCCTGCAGGCGTTCGCCTCCAACGGCGGCCGCCGCGCCGTCGTCGCCGGCACGTGCGCGGAGTACGACTGGGTCCCGGGCGGGACGTTCTCGGAGTGGCGCACGCCGCTGCGGCCCGCGACGCTCTACGGCGCCGCCAAGCTCGGGCTGCACGAGGTCGCGCGCGGCCTCGCGGCGCAGGAGGGCGTGGAGCTCGCCTGGGGACGGATCTTCTTCTCCTTCGGCCCCGGCGAGCCCGAGGGGCGCCTCGTGCCCTCGATCGCGCGGGCGCTGCTCGAGGGCCGGGAGGCCCCGATGACGCACGGCCGCCAGCTGCGCGACACGCTCACGGTCGAGGATCTGGGACGCGCGTTCGCCGCGCTGACGGCCAGCGACTACACCGGCGCCGTGAACATCGGATCCGGAGAGCGCACCGAGCTGCGCCATCTCGCCGAGCTCGTCGCCGCCGAGGTCGGCCGTCCCGACCTCCTGCGCGTCGGCGCGCTGCCGGCCCGCCCCCGCGAGCCGCGCGAGCTCATCGCCGACGTGACCCGCCTGCGCGAGCACGTCGGCTGGACGCCGAGCGGACACCCTCGAGGAGGGCGTCGCGCGCACCGTCGCCTCCTTGCGCTAAGCCGGGACGCGCCAGCCCGCCTGCACGAAGCGCGTCTGCACCGGCGCGGTCTCGTACAGGGTCTTCTGCCAGCGGGCGGGGAAGGGGTAGTCGTCGAAGCGCAGCTCGACCTCGTCGTCCGGGTTGCGCCACGTCACCCACTGCTTGAGGAAGACGGTGCCGCCGCCGGTCGTGCGGTCGAAGAGCTGCAGGTAGTCGGCGACCTGCTCGGGCGTCATCTCCTGCAGCGACGAGATCGACAGCGCCAGGTCGAACGACCCCGCGGGCAGCTCCAGCGCCTCCTCCGGGGAGAGGAACCGCAGCCGTTCGGGGGCGAACAGCTGCGACAGGTACCACTGGGAGATGGTCCGAGCGGGCTCGATGTCGATGATCGTGTACGTCGCCTCGGGGTAGCGCGAGAGCAGCGCGTAGGCCGTGCGCCCGTAGCCGCCGCCGACCTCCACGATGCTCTTCGGCGACGTGCCGCCGAGCGCGCGGTGGATCGCGTCGGCCTCCAGCGCGCCGTTCGCCAGGTCCTGCGAGATCAGCCGGCCGCGGTAGCGGATCGGCAGCGGGCGCGCCGATCTCGGGCTCGGGCAGGTCGAGGACCTCGCGCGCGCCGTTGCGCTCGGCGTAGTCCCACAGCAGGCGCGTCGCGACCACGGTGGCCCTGCGCTCGGCGCGCGAGAAGCCCGTGCCGTCCCACAGCTCGTCGTCGAGCGGCATCGCGGTCGTCATCGCCGACCAGACGGCCTCGGGGGTCGTGTGACGCAGCAGGAACTTCAGCTGCTCGGAGTCCTTGAGCTGGCTGGGGCGCCAGCGCCAGGTGAAGTAGCGCAGCGCCTGGGTGCGCTTGACGCGTTCCACGCCGTGCTCGGCCAGGAGACGCTCGTGCTCGGCGCCGAGCTTCGTCCAGAAGCGCGAGGGGGTGTCGGTGACTGGTGTCCGGTCGGTCATCGAAGAGCCGTGGACAGTAGCGGTCACCTGCGCGCCAGCAGCAGCCGGAAGGCCTGACGGCCGACGCTCGGCCACGTCAGCGCGCCGATCGCGAGGTAGACGACGATGGACAGCAGCGCGAGCCCGAACGACGCCGCCGCGCCGCTGGGGGCGACCAGCGCCGTGAGCACGAACACCAGCCCGAGCGGCACGACGGGCCAGCACGTCGCCGCGACCTTCGCGAACGCCGTGACGCTGCGCTCGCGGAACACGACGACGAGCAGCGCGAGGAACATCGCCGACCCCACCGACGCGTGCACGATCGCGACCGTCTCCCCGCTCGGGTCGCTCAGCAGGCTCTGCACGACGATCTGGACGACCAGCGCCGTCGCGGAGAGCAGCGTGAGGCCGCGCAGGAGCCGCAGGGACAGCGCGGCGTTGCTCACGGCGGTCAGGACGGTCCACACGAAACACATGACGAGCAGCGTCCGCGAGACGTCCCAGAGCAGCGTCAGCGTCTCCGCCGACAACGAGCCGCCCAGCACCGCGTCGAGGATCGGGTACCCACAGGCGGCGTACGCGCCGGCGAGGGGCACGTAGAGGAACGCGCCGAACGGCGCGGTGATCCCGAGGTAGGTCATCGCCGTCTCGCGGCCCTGGCGCGCGAGGTCGGCGACGAGGCTCGGCAGCGTCACCAGCCCGAGCGTCGCGCCGGTGATGTTGTAGAGGATCGCCCCGACGAAGAAGGCGTACGTGTACGCCGTCACTGCGCCCACCGGCGTCGCGAGCGCGGCGAGGGCGATCGTGAGCTGCAGCTGCTGGGCCAGCGGCCAGGACGCGCTCGCCCCCGCACGCCCGGCCAGGCGCCACGTCGCCGGGCTCGCCAGCAGCCTCGGACCGGGGGGCGCGGAGAACCCGAGCCGCCGCAGGTACAGCAGGTGGCCGCCGAGCAGCACCGCGGCGCCCGCCAGCACGCCGAACGCGGCGCCGAGGACGCCCACCGCCAGCATGAGCCCGACGGCCACGACGAGCGTCGTCACGCTCGCGACGACGTAGAACGCCGCGCTGGCGTAGAAGCGGCGCGCGGCGGCGAGGGTCGCCGCGAGGGCGGCCGACCAGATCTGCCCGAACGAGGCGATCGCGAGGACCGCGAGGCTCTCCGCCGCGGTGCCGACGGCCGCGTTCGGTCCCGATCGCAGGAGCGGCGCGATGACCGGGGCGAGGACGGCGAGCCCGACGCACAGCAGCAGGGCGACGCTGACGAGCCGGCGGACCGCGTCGGCCGCGCGCTCGCGCAGCTCCGCGTCGCTGTCCGTCGCGCCGATGAGCGGGATGAGCGTCGCCCGCAGCGTCGCGCCGAGCAGCAGGAACACGAGGTAGACGGAGTAGGAGGCGAGGAAGCTGTCCGTCTTGGCCCCCTCACCGGCGACCACGGCGATGAGCACCGCGAGGATGCCGCCCAGCGAGGCGGTGACGAGGTAGCTCGCCGCGACGACGACCGCCGACCGCGCGGTGTCGGTGTCCGCTGCGATGAGCGGCTCGCGCTCCATGCGCTCAGCCCGGCCGCGTGGTGAGGCGCAGCCGGACGGCCTCGGCGGCGGTCGCCACGCGCTCGGCCACGTTCCCGTAGGCCGGGTGGCGCCACCGGCAGTACGCCATGTGCACCCAGGCGTTCAGGCGCAGGAGGTTGACGACGGCGCCGGCCGACAGCGGCGGGCGCAGGCGGCGCAGCAGGTAGCGGGTGAAGGGCCAGAGCCCGACGAGCCGCGCGGGGCCGGGCGGCGTGTAGACCTCGATGAGCCGCAGGTACTTCTCCGTGTCGCTGTCCGTGCGCACGAGCGTCGCCCCGTCGGCGACCGCGTGGTGACCCTCGCGCAGCGTCGCGATCGCGATCGCCCAGTCCATCGCGAAGAACTCCTCGTCGGGGATCGCCCGTACGAGCGCCTCCCGGCGGAACAGCCCGTAGACGCGCGAGTTGTCGATCGGCGCCTCCAGGAGCGCGGCGACGTTCTCGCGCTCGCTCCCCTCCAGCGCGAACGACCCGGGGGACGGCTTGCGCGTGCCGTCGGCCGCGACGAGCTCCGTGTCGGCGATCGCCAGGACGACGTCGGGCCGCGCGTCGAGCACCGCCGCCGTCCGCTCGACGTACTCGGCGTTGACGAGGTCGTCCGCCGCCGCCCACATGAAGTACGGCGTGGTGGCCGAGGCGAGCACGGCGCGGAAGTTGTCCCACACGCCCACCGGCGGGTCCTGGCGCAGGGCGCGCACCCGCGGGTCGGCCGCGACCGCGGCGGCGATGACGGCGGCCGTCCCGTCGCTCGAGCCGTTGTCGGAGACGACGACCTCGATGTCGCGCGCGGTCTGCCCGAGGATCGCCTGCAGCTGGCGCTCGAACCCCTCGCCCCCGTCCTTCACCGGCATCCCCACGGTGACGCGGGCGCCGGTCACGACGGCTTGCGCCCCACGACCACCTTCCCGTGCGGGATGCCGTTGCGGCGGCTCGTGATCCGCGCGATCGACGCGTGGAACCCGACCGCGGCCATGCGGTCGACGACGTCCAGGCCGTACGTGCGGAACGCGAGCACCTTCCCCAGGCCGCGGTAGCGGTCGCCGTGGTACTCGGGCTCGGTGAGGTGCTCGATCGTCCCGTCCTCCAGCCGTCGCGCCCGCTCGACGGTCGCGGGCACGTCGGCCAGCGGCACGGTGAACGCGTGCATGCCGCCGGGCCTGAGCACGCGGAACACCTCGCGGAAGCCCTGCGCGTCGTCGGGCACGTGCTCGAACACCTCGGTGCTCGTGACGAGGTCGAACGACGCGTCCGGGAACGTCAGGCGCTCGACGTCCTGGTTCTGCACGTCGCCGCGGACCTCCCCGGGCGCGGCGTCGTCGAAGAACTCCGAGACCGTGAGGTTCGTGAAGCGCCCCTGCATCCAGCGGTGCAGGGCGCCGGTGGCCGACAGCTCGTAGATGGCGATCGACGGATCGGGATCCTCGGCCTGGATGACGCGGCCCAGGGAGCGGTGGCGGTAGGTCGACAGGCAGCGGACGCAGCGCTCGCCGCCGTCGCCGGGATGCAGGCGCACGACGGGCGCCGAGCAGAGGTTGCAGATCGCGATGGGGAGGGCGGGCATGCGGTGCCGTAACGTAGCGGCCGGTGCCGCGGGCGGCTCGACAGTGAGGATCCTCTGGGTCAGCCCCTTCCTGCCGCACCCCAAGGCGCGGCACGCCGGCGGGCGCGGTGAGTTCCAGTGGATGGCCGCCCTCGCGGAGCGCCACGACATCACCCTCGTCGCCCGCATGGAGCCCGAGGAGCGCGACGCCGCGATCGCCCTGCGCCCCGTGCTGGCGGGCCTGCACACGCTGACCTTCGCGCGGCCCGAGGGCCCGCTCGCGGCCGCGACGATCATCGGCTCCTACGTGCGCCTCGGCCGGATGGCGCAGCGCATCCAGGACGAGGGCGACTTCGACGTCGTCCACGTCGAGTGGCTCGAGACCGGGCTGGGCATGCGCCGCACGAGCGACGTCGGCCGCGTGAACGTCGCGATCGACGAGCTCACGAAGCCCGCGCGGCGTCGCGCGGGGCTGGCGGAGGGGACGGCCGCAAGGGTGCGCGGCGAGCTGGGGCTGCGCGCGATCACCTTGCTGCAACACCGCATCTGCGCGAAGTTCGACGTCGTGCTCGCGCTCTCCGAGCAGGACCGCGACCAGATCCGCGCCCTGGAGCCGGACACCGACGTGCGGTTCCTGCCGTTCCCGGTCGGCGTCGACGCGGACAAGCTCTCGGGCGCGACCCGTGACGACGACCACCTGCTGTTCGTCGGCGCGATGAACCGCGACACGAACATCGACGCGATCACCTGGTTCTGCGCCGAGGTCCTCCCGCTGGTCCGCGCGCGGCGCCCCGGCGTGCGCCTCACGATCGCGGGCGCGGCCCCCGCCGACGAGGTCCTCGCGCTCGGCGAGGACCCCGGCATCGAGGTCACCGGGTTCGTCGAGGACCTCGAGCCCTACCTCGCCCGTGCGACCGTCTTCGTCTCACCGCTGCGCGTCGGCGGCGGGATCATCGCCAAGAACATCGACGCGATGGCGTCGGGCCTGCCGGTCGTGACGAGCACGATCGCCAACGAGGGCGTCGACGCGACGGCCGGCGAGCACGTGCTCCTCGCCGATGCGCCGCAGGCGTTCGCGGACGCCGTGCTCGCGCTGCTCGGCGACCCGGCGCGGCGCGCCCGGATGGCGGGCGCCGCCCAGGCGTTCATCGAGGGGCGCTTCGGCGCGCAGGCCGGCGCCGCGGTCCTCGAGGAGGCCCACGCCGCGGCGATCGCCGCTCACACGTCCGGGTAGCCCGCGTCGCGCTCGTTCATGACCCGCCCGCCGGGCGGCGGCTCCGGCCAGGCGATGCCGAAGGCGGGGTCGTCCCAGCGCACGCCGCGCCCGCTGCCGGCCACGAACGGGGTGGACATCGCGTAGAGCACCTCGGAGTCGCCGGTCAGCGTCTGGAAGCCGTGGGCGAACCCGCGCGGGATCCACAGCGCCACGCCGTTGTCCGCGCTCAGCTGCACCCCGTGCCAGCCGTGCAGCGTCGGCGAGCCCGGGCGCAGGTCGACGGCCACGTCGAAGACCGCGCCGCGCGTGCAGCGCACGAGCTTGTCCTCGCCGTGCGGCTCGGCCTGCAGATGCATGCCGCGCAGGGTCCCGGCGTGCACGTTGAACGACGTGCTCATCTGCACGATCGGCCCGAGCTGCTCGACGTCGTAGGTGCGCGCGAAGTGCCCCCGGGCGTCGGCGTGGCGCTCGGGATGGACCTCGAGCAGCCCGTCCAACCCGGTTTCGCGCAGTCTCACGGGAGCAGGCGCAACTGGGGGGCACGCGCCGCGAACTGCCCGCCCCACTCGCGCACGTAGCCGTGCTGGGCGACGATCTCGTCGCGCAGGTTCCAGGGGAGGATCAGCACGACGTCGGGCTGCGTCTCGCGCAGCGCCTCGACGGGGCGGATCGGGATGTGCGTCCCGGGGAGCAGGTGGCCCTGCTTGTGCGGGTTCGCGTCGACCGTGTAGTCGAGGAAGTCGGTGCGGATGCCGCAGAAGTTCAGGAGGGTGTTGCCCTTGGCCGGCGCGCCGTAGCCGGCGATCGACTTGCCCTGCGCCTTGAGGTCGATGAGGAACTGCAGGATCGCCCGCTTGTCCTCCTGCATCCGCTCGGCGAACTCGCGGTACACGTCCATGTCGTCCAGGCCCGCGCGCCGCTCGCGCATCATGAGGCGCGCCGCGCGGTCGCTGAGCGGCTTCTCGCCGTCGTCGGCGTGGCAGCCGTAGATGCGCAGCGACCCGCCGTGCGTGGGGATCTCCTCGACGTCCCAGAGCCGCAGGCCGTGCGCCTCGAACACGCGCGACACGGTCAGGAACGAGAAGTACGAGAAGTGCTCGTGGTAGATCGTGTCGAACTGGTCGAGCTCGATGAGCTGGAGCAGGTGCGGGAACTCCATCGTGATCACGCCGCCCTGGGCGAGCAGGATCTTCATCCCGCCGACGAAGTCGTTGAGGTCGGGGACGTGGGCCAGGACGTTGTTGCCCAGCAGCAGGTCGGCCTTGAGGTCGCTCGCCACCCCTCGCGCCGTGTCGACGCCGAAGAACTCCACGAGCGTGCGGACCCCGCGCTCCTCCGCGGCGGGCGCGACGTTCGCGGCCGGCTCGATGCCGAGCACCGGCACGCCGCGCTGCACGAAGTACTGCAGGAGGTAGCCGTCGTTGGAGGCGAGCTCGACGACCTGGCTCGATCCGTCGAAGCCGAACCGCTCGATCATGAGCTCGACGTAGCGCTCGGAGTGCTCGAGCCAGCTCGACGAGTACGCCGAGAAGTACGCGTAGTCGCTGAAGATCTCGTCGGGCGTCTCGTACTCCTCGAGCTGCACGAGCCTGCACTCGCCGCAGACCCACGCCTTCAGCGGATAGAACGGCTCCATGGCGTTGCCGCGCTCCGGCGGCAGGTAGGAGTTCGCCATCGGCGACATGCCGAGGTCGGCGAACACCGTCTCGAGCGGGGCGGCGCAGAATCGGCAGGTCGCAGTCATCGGGCCGAGAGGGTAGAGAAGCGCTCGATCTGGTCGAGCGTGACCGTCCGCACCTCGCGGTCGTCGAGGAAGACGGCGTACCACTCGACGATCGCCTCCAGCGCCTGGGAGAGGTCCCAGCCGGGTCGCCAGCCGAGCTCCGTGCGCGCCTTCGTCGAGTCCAGCGCGAGATGCCCGGCCTCGTGCGGATGCGGGCCCGGGTCGATCTCCCACTGCAGCTCCCTCGGCCACAGGTCCGTCAGCCGCTCGACGAGCCAGCCGACCGTCTGCACGTCGCCCGGGTCGGGGCCGAAGTTCCAGGCGCCGCGGACGTCCTCGCCGTTCGCCAGGCGCTGGGCGAGCTCCAGGTAACCCGACAGTGGGTTCAGCACGTGCTGCCACGGGCGCACGGCCTGCGGGCTGCGGATCGGGGCCGGGGCGCCGCCCATCGCGTGGCGGGCGATGTCGGCGAGCAGGCGGTCCTCGGAGAAGTCACCGCCGCCGATGACGTTCCCGGCGCGCGCGGAGGCGAGCGGGAGGTCGTAGGAGCGCAGGTAGGCCGCGGCGACGATCTCCGCCGCGCCCTTCGAGCTCGAGTAGGGGTCGTGGCCGCCCATCGGGTCGCTCTCCACGAACGCACGGGGCGGGCGGGACGGATCGTTCTCGTAGCTCTTGTCGCTCGTGACGTTCACGATCGCCACGACGGACGGCGTCGACCGTGCCGCCTCGAGCACGTTCACCGTGCCCATGACGTTCGTGCCGTAGGTCGTGCGTGGTTCGCGGTAGGAGCGGCGCACGAGCGACTGCGCGGCCATGTGGATCACGACCTCGGGCTCGTGCTCGGCGAAGGCACGGTCGACCGCGTCGGCGTCGCGGACGTCGACGCGCAGGTCGGCGATGCCGTCGGCCACGCCGCCGGCCTCGAACAGCGACGGCGACGTCGGGACGGCGTCGGACAGGCCGACGACCTCCGCGCCCATCGCGCCCAGCCACAGCGTCAGCCACGCGCCCTTGAACCCCGTGTGCCCGGTGACGAGCACCCGGCGGCCCTTCCAGAAGCCGGGGTCGATGCTCACGACGCGGCGGCCGCCGAGTCCGAAGCAGACCCGAGAACGGAGGCTCTGCCGACGTTCTCGCCAGCATGAGCGGAGGCTCTGCCGGAGCTCATGCGACGATCTCCATCCAGTCCATGAGCGTCTTGCCGTCCTCGCAGAGCTCCTGGGCGCGTGCCTTGGACACGGTGATCAGCTTCTCCTGCCCGCTGGGCAGGAAGGCGAGCGGGCCGACGAGCCCGGTGGTGCTCGCGGAGCCGATCTCGTTGCCCGTCCCCGGCAGCGGGCTGCCGCCGCCGCGCGCGACGTGGATCTCGTGGATGCCCGCCTTCAGGTTGTGGAGGCCGAGCGGCATGTAGTTGCCGGGGTAGGCCTCCTCCCACTTCACGGTGCCGATCTTCTTGCCGTCGACGCTGACGCTGACCGGGCGGCCGACCGAGCCGCGCAGGTAGACCGTGTAGTCGCCGTCGACGGGCAGCTCGACCTGGCCGTTCATCTCGCCCGGCGTGCGCGTGACGTAGTCCGGCGGCTGCGGGATCCAGCCGGGGGACACGAAGCTCGGGTCGGAGAACTGCACGAGCTGCGGCGCGGCGGCGTAGCGCACCTCGACGTCGTCGCCCGCCTCCTTCAGCGCGGTGCGCAGCATCGTGCAGGCCGGCTCGAGGGGCTTCTTCGCCTTCATGCGCGCCTTCGGGTCGCCGCGGAAGCCGATGTGGTCGACGACCCGCGGCGCCCCCGGGATCTTCTTCCAGATCTCGTGGAACGGCGTCGTCTCGACGAGGCGCCAGTTGCCCGGCGGCCGGCTCGCGGTCGGATCCCGGCGCAACACGATCGTGTCGAGCGAGTTCAGGTAGTCGAGCTTGTACTCGTCCATGTCGCGGACGAACTGCAGGCCCGGCAGCGCCTCCGGGTTCCAACCCGGGTCGAAGTTCGCCGGGTTCGTGAGGCTCGATGCCTCCATGTCGCGCAGGAGGTACTCGCTGTACTCCTCGAACACGGGGTACAGCGACGGGCCCTGGCCGTCGTACTTGTCCGCGATCTGCTGGAGGTCGTGGAGGCGGTCGTAGGGCGCGAAGCTCGTCCCGTGGATGAAGAGGAGGTTGCCGGCGAGGACGCCGATCACGACGAGCCCGCCGAGCGCGATCCCGATCGTGCGGCGCCACATCCCGACGGCGGCGGCGCCCACGAAGCCGAGCGTGAGGATGAACGGTGCGGTGACCGTGATCGCCTTGAAGTCCGACCAGGTCGCCGACGCCCGGGCGACGTAGGCCAGGGCCACGACGCCTGCGACGCCGAGCGCCACGTAGACGAGCAGCCGCCGGCGCACCGACCACACGAGGCCGATGATCGCCAGCACGAGGACCAGGACGATGCCGATGATCGTCGGCACCTCCGCGCCGCCGTCGCCGATCGGGAACCGGTAGTCCGGGGTGAGCCAGACGCCGGCCGCCGACCACGCGGGGACGGCCGCGGCCAGGTTGCCGAGGCCCTCGGGGCCGCCCGCGGTCGCGATCTGGGCGATCGTCACGCCGCTGACGACCGCCGGCAGGCCGAGCACCACCGCCAGCAGCGTCATCCACACCCACATGCCGACCACGCGGACGCGGTGCGCGTGGGCACGCACCAGCTCGGCGATGAAGAGGAGCAGCGCGAACATCCCGATCCACGGGATCGCGCCGACGCTGAAGGCGCTCACCGCGCCCGCGAGCGCGATCGACAGCGGCACGACGCGCCGCAGACCACCCTCCGACGGCGGGTACAGCACGAGCAGCGCGGCCGCGAGGATGATGAGCGCCACGCCGCCGAGCTCCTTGATGCCCGACGTCATCGCGTAGGAGAAGAGGATCGTCGGCTGCGCCGCGACGCCGGCGGCGACGGCGCGCAGCCGCGGGTCGGCGATCGCGGGCTTGAGCAGGACGTACAGCGCGAGACCGAGCACCGCGCCGAGCCCGGCCATGAACGGCTGCCAGGCCCAGATGACGTCGATGCCCGGCGGCCCGCGACAGGGCGCCGAGCGCCGCCTGACCGCCCGCCGGGTAGTGGATCGCGGCGAGCTTGTCGGCGATCACGTTGAACGACGAGCCGATGTTGCCCGGCTTGCCCTGGCCGCCCGTCTGCAGGTAGCCGGCCCAGGCGATCTGGTAGGCGAGGTCGACGATGCGCCCGTAGCCGGTGAACCCGGCCTTCCCCGTCAGGAGGACCGGGAGCGACATCATCCCCGCGGGGAGGAGGGCGGCGACGCCGGGCCAGATCGCGTGGCGCCAGCGGCGCAGCGACACCCGGAGCCGACCCCAGCCGACGACGTAGCCGGCGATCGCGGCCACCGCGAGCGCCCACGGGGTGAGCGGCGCGGTCGCCTTCGGCCACGTGAAGAACGACGCGATGACGACCACCGTCGCCAGGCCGACCGGGGCGATCAGCGCGCCCGGCAGGGGCCGCCCGGAGATGCGATCGACGAGCAGACCGCAGCCCACGCACAGCACGAACGCGACGACCGGGAACAGGACCCAGCTGTGCAGGAACATCAGCGCAACGTCGGGGTGCGTGGCAGCGGTCTCAAACGGCGGGTCACCCTAGCTGACGGGTCGGTTCGCGCCCCGCTAGCCTCTCCGCCCTCATGGACCTCGGCGCCTTCCTCCGGGCCCGGCGCTTCTACGAGAGCCCGGCGGCCATCCGCGCCTACGGCGCGCTGCGATCGGTGGCCTCGCGCCTCGGCTTCCAGGTCGTCCTCAAGACGTTCTACTCGCCGATCCCGGACCTCGCGACGCTGCCGCCGGACACGTTCGACCGCGAGGTCGGGCTCCCCGGCATCGACTGGGACCTGGACGCCCAGCTCGAGCGCTACAAGGGCGTCGTCGTCCCCTTCGCCCCGGACAGGTACTCGCCCGAGAACCCGTCGTACGCGCTGCTGGACGCCACGACGCTGTACGGCGTCGTCCGCACGCACAAGCCCAAGCGCATCGTCGAGCTGGGCTCCGGCCACACGACGCTCGTCTCCACGCAGGCCGCGCGCGAGAACGCCGCCGAGGGTCATCCCTGCCGCGTCGACGCCTACGACCCGTTCCCCGGCGTCGCGACGCCGGACCTGCCCGGTCTCGACGGCCTGCACCGGATCGCCGCGCAGGACATCCCGCTCGGCCTGTTCGACGAGCTCGAGAGCGGCGACGTCCTCTTCGTCGACACGACGCACGTCGTGAAGCTCGGCAGCGACGTCAACCACATCGTGCTGCAGATCCTGCCGCGGCTGAAGCCGGGCGTGATCGTGCACGTCCACGACATCTTCATCCCGTACGAGTACCCGCGGCAGTGGCCGGAGAAGTTCGGGCTCTTCTGGAGCGAGCAGTACCTGCTCCACGCGTTCCTCGCGATGAACCCGGGCTACGAGATCCTCTTCTCGGTCTCGGCGCTGCACCGCGACCGCGCCGACGCGCTGCGCCCCCTGGTGGCGTCGGCGATGCCCGGCGGCGGCAGCGGCTTCTGGATCAGGCGCACCGCGGCGTAGCCCGAAAGATCGTGGGTCGCCCCACGATGCGCGCGGCGTCCCGGCCGGGGACGATCGCAGCGCGATGGAGCTCACATTCGGACAGAGGATCCCGGGCCTGCACGCCGCCGTGTTCGACGAGCACGAGGTGCGCGCCGCGGCCGGCCTCACGATGGTGGTCGGCGCCGTCGCGTTCGCGTTCGCCAACTTCGAGCAGCAGTTCCTGCCGCTCCAGATCGTCACCGCCTTCTTCGCCGTCGAGTTCCTCGTCCGCGTGACGCTCGGGCTGCGGTACAGCCCTGTCGGCGTCGTCGCACGGGCGCTGACGTACGGCCGGCCGCCGGAGTGGGTCTCCGCGAAGCCGAAGCGGTTCGCGTGGTCGATCGGGCTGGCGATGTCCCTCTCGATGACCGTCGTCATCAACAGCGGCGTCCGCGGCCTGCTGCCCAGGACGATCTGCCTCGTCTGCCTGACGTTCATGTGGCTGGAGTCCGTCCTCGGCCTGTGCGTCGGGTGCGAGATCGCAGGCCTGGCCGTGCGCCGCGGCTGGGCGAGCGCGGACCCCGACTTCGAGCTGTGCGCGCACGGCGCGTGCCGGACGGAGTAGCGCGATGGCGATCGCGACCCTCGCGAGGGATCGACGAGCTCCGCGCGTCGGAGTACGCGCGCCTGGACGCACGTGGCGAGGTCTACCTCGACTACTGCGGCGGGAGCCTCTACGCGACGTCGCAGGTCGAGGAGCACCAGCGCCTGCTGCGCGAGACCGTCTTCGGCAACCCGCACTCGGCCAACCCCACCTCGTCGGCCGCCACGGCGCTCGTGGAGGCGGCGCGCGCGGCCGTGCTGCGCTTCTTCCGCGCGGCCGAGAGCGAGTACGAATGCATCTTCACCGCGAACGCCAGCGGTGCCCTGCGCCTCGTCGGCGAGGCCTATCCGTTCGGGCCGGGGGGCCGGTTCCTGGCGACCGCCGACAACCACAACTCGGTGAACGGCATCCGCGAGTTCGCCCGGGCGAAGGGCGCATCGACCGCGTACGTGCCGCTCGAGACGCCTGACCTGCGGGTCGACGACGACGTGCTCCTCGAGCCTGCTCGACGACGACCGGACCCGGCCTGTTCGCGTACCCGGCGCAGTCCAACTTCTCCGGTGTGAAGCACCCGCTGGAGTGGATCGCGGCGGCCCGGGAGCGGGGCTGGGACGTCCTGGTCGACGGCGCCGCGTTCGTGCCGACGAACCGGCTCGATCTGTCGGTGTGGGCGCCGGACTTCGTCGCGGTCTCCTTCTACAAGCTGTTCGGCTATCCGACCGGCCTGGGCGCCCTGCTCGCGCGCCGCGAGGCGCTGGAGCGGCTGGAGCGCCCCTGGTTCAGCGGCGGCACCGTCGTCGCGGCGAGCGTCGGGAGCGACCTGGCCGTGCCGCTCGCCGGTCACGCCCGGTTCGAGGACGGCACGGTCGACTACCTCGGCATCCCCGCGATCGAGATCGGGCTGCGCCACGTCGACCGGATCGGGATCGACGAGATCTCGCGGCGCGTCGAGGCGCTCGGGACGTCGCTGCTCGGCGAGCTGGGGCGCCTGCGCCACGCCGGCGGCGAGCCGGCGGCCCGGATCTACGGCCCGGCGACGTGGGACGGCCGCGGCGCGACGATCGCGCTGAACTTCCTGCACCCGGACGGGCGCGTGGTGGACGAGCGCTTCGTCGACCTGCTCGCCGCGGAGCACGACATCTCGCTGCGGACCGGCTGCTTCTGCAACCCGGGAGCGGGCGAGGCCGCGTTCGGGCTCTCACGCGACGCCCTCGCCGGTGCCGAGTTCGGCGACGGCACGATCCTCGACGACTTCATCGCGCACATCGGCATGCCCTCGGGCGGCGCCGTCCGGGTCTCGCTCGGGATCGCCAGCAACGCCGCCGACGTGGATCGCTTCCTGCGGCTCGCCGGCGAGTTCGTCGATCTCGACGAGGTGCCGGAGGGCCTGCCGCCGCGGCTCGCCTGGCCGACCTCGGGCGCGTCGCGGTGCACGCCCGCATCTGGGAGAAGGCGGGACCGTTGACGATGGACGAGTGGGAGCAGGTGCGGCTGCACCCGTACCAGTCCGAGCGCGTGCTCTCGCGTTCGCCCTTCCTCGCCGGGCTGGCCGAGGTGGCCGGTGCGCACCACGAGCGGCTCGACGGCTCGGGATACCACCGCGGGGCGTCTGGCGCCGGGGTGTGCCTCGGCGGGCGGGTGCTGGCCGCGGCGGACGCGTACCACGCGATGACCGAGCCACGCCCGCACCGGGAGTCGCTCCCGGCGCCGACCGCGGCACGGCGGCTGGTCGAGGAGGCGAGCGCCGGGCACCTCGATCCCGACGCCGTCACGGCAGTGCTGGAGGCGGCCGGACAGCGGGCGCCGCGGATCGACCGGCCGGCGGGGCTCACGGAGCGGGAGGCCGAGGTGCTGGCGCTCATCGCGCGCGGCATGCAGACCAAGCAGGTGGGCCGGGCGCTGGGTATCTCGGAGGAGCCGAGGTGCGCGAGGGCTTCGCGATCGACGAGCTCCTCGCCGAGGACGGTCGCGTGACCGGCATCCGAAGCGAGGACCGTCACCGAGCGCGCCGGTTGGTGGTCGGCGCGGACGGGCGCAACTCGCTCGTCGCCCGGACCGTGCGGCCCGTGCAGTACGACGAGGTCCCGCAGCTGGCCCCGTTGTACTACGCCTACTGGAGCGGCCTCCCGACGGACGGCTTCGAGACGTACGTGCGCGGGGAGCACGGCCGCGGGTGGGCGGCGCTGCCGACCAACGAGGGCCTCACCTGCGTGGTGCAGGGCTGGCCGCAGGCGGAGTTCGACGTCAACCGCAAGGACGTCGAGGGGACCTACATGCGGACCTTCGAGCTCGTGCCCGACTTCGCGGAGCGGATCGCTGCCGCGACGCGGGAGACGCGCTTCACGGGCACCGGCGGCCTGCCCGGCTATTTCCGCGGCGCCGTTCGGTCCGGGCTGGGCGCTCGTCGGCGACGCCGGGTACCACAAGCACCCGATCACGGCGTTCGGGATCACCGACGCGTTCCGCGACGCGGAGGCGCTCGCGGCGGCGTTCGGCTCCGAGGATGCGATGGGCGCCTGGCAGCGCGCCCGCGACGAGGAGTCGCTCCCGATGTACCGGCTCACCGCCGACTTCGCGACGCTCGAGCCGCCCGAGGCCGAGATGCAGGCGCTCTTCGGCGCGATGCAGGGCAACCAGGCGGCGATGGACGACTTCGTGAGCGTCATGGCGGGCACGCTTGCGCCGCCCGAGTTCTTCGCACCGGAGAACCTCGGGCGGATCATGGCCGGGGCGGCGCCCGCTAGAGCTCCTCCGCCGCGTGCGGCGCGGTGCGCTCGAACACGACGAAGCCCAGGATCGTCACGATCACGAGGATCGCGGCCGGGATGAGCAGGTACACCGCGCCGCCGATCGCGGAGGCCGCCGACGGCGTGTCGCTCCCCAGCAGCAGGTGGCGCGTCGCCTGGATGAGCGCCGCCAGAGGGCTGGCCATCATCACGTGGGCGAGGCGCTCGGACTTCTCCTGCACGAGCGTGATCGGGTAGAGGATCGGCGTCGCGTAGAACAGCGCCTGGAGGAAGACCTCCCAGATCGGCTTGATGTCGCGGAAGCGCACGTAGAGCGCGGCGAGCAGCATCCCGGTCCCGGTGGCGAGGACGCCGACCAGCAGGATCGGGATCGGGACGAGCAGCCAGGTCCAGCGGGCCGTCACGCCGTTCAGCACGAGGAAGATCGCGAGCACGACGAGGTTCAGCGCCAGGTTGAACGCGCCGACGAGCGCCACGGCGAGCGGGACGACCATGCGCGGGAACCCGACCTTGCGCACGAGGGCCTCGCGGTCGACGAGCGAGGTCGTCGCGGCGCCCGTCACCTCGCCGTAGAAGAAGTAGAGCATCATGCCGCTGAGCAGCACGATCGGGTAGTGCTCGACGCCGTCGCCCGCGCCGACGACCTCGCTGAAGACGAGGTAGAGGATCCCGAAGAGCAGCAGCGGCCGCAGGAGCGACCAGACGTAGCCGAGGACCGATCCGAAGAACCGGACCTTCCAGTCCATCCGCGCGAGCGTCACGGTCAGGTGCCAGAAGCGCCGCGGGTCGTCGGACGGCGCGGCCGGCCCGGTGACGCGGTAGGCGACGTCGCTCATGTGCCCGGCGTCTCCAGCAGCTCGCCGCGCTGGAAGTAGTAGAAGGAGTGCGGGATGTCGACGGCGCCGCCGCCGCTGCGCGAGCCGGTGACGATGAAGCTCGCCGCCTCGTCCTCGACGGCGAGCGCACGCCGGCCGCTGCCGGGGTGGCGGATCTCGCCGCCGAGCACGTAGCGACCCGGGGCGAGCCAGTTGTCGAAGGTCAGCGCGACGTCGAGCAGCTCGCCGGGCTCGAACGTGCGGCCCTGCGCCTCGTCCCACTCCGTCGAGGCGCCGAAGATCGGGCGGCCGTACGCGTCGCGGAGGGTGAGGACGAACACCGGGTCGACCGTCTCGGCCAGGAAGCGCACGCGCATGCACATCGCGACGGAGATCCCCTGCTCGAGCGTCTCGGTGCGCACGCCCTCGCCGGTCTGCGGCCAGCACTCGACGATCGTCGCGGCGCCCGACCGCGCGCTGCGCCGGCCTCGTCCGGGTCCGCCTCGGTGAGCTCGCGCTGCGGCGCGAAGTTCAGCTCGGTGTAGCGCCGCGCCACCTCGCGGGCGCCGCCGATCGCGACGACCTCGCCGCGTTCGAGCAGCATCGCGCGGTCGCAGAAGCGCTGGACCTGATCCATGTCGTGCGTGACGAGCAGGATCGTGCGCCCGGCGCGGCGCAGGTCCGTGAGGACGTCGTAGCACTTCTGCTGGAACGCGGCATCGCCCACCGCGAGCACCTCGTCGATGAGCAGGAGATCGGCATCGACGTGCACCATCACCGCGAAGGCGAGCCGGACCTGCATGCCCGAGGAGTAGTTCTTCAGCTTGAGGTCCTGGAACTCGCGCAGCTCGGCGAAGTCGAGGACCGCGTCGTAGCGCTCGCGCGCCTGGTCGGGCGTGAGGCCGAGCATGACGGCGTTGATGAGGACGTTGTCGTGCGCGGTCAGGTCGGGGTTGAACCCGACCCCCAGCTCGATGAACGGCGCCATGCGCCCGCGGAGCCACATCTCGCCGGCGTCCGCGCTGTAGATGCCGGCGAGGCACTTCATGAGGGTGCTCTTGCCGCTGCCGTTGCGCCCGACGATGCCGAAGAACTCGCCCGTGCGGACCTCGAGCGACACGTCGCGCAGCGCGTGCAGGCGATCGAAGCTCCGGCGCCGCAGCGGGTGGACGACGCGCTCCTTCAGCGTGTGGACCTGCTCCTGGGGGAGACGGAAGGCCTTGCTGACGCCGTCGACGCTGACGGCCACGTCGTCGGGAGGCGCGGGAGACACGTTTCAGAGCCTAGGCGAGCATGCGGGCGTCACTTCAGACCGTGGACGACCGCCCGGAAGTGGTGGGGACCGCCGGGCTGCTCCAGCAACGCGGCCGAAGGACCGAGCGCGACCTCCGTGCCCGTGAAGCCGGCCGGCGCCAGCGCACCGACGAGCGCGGCCATGTTCGGCGCCCACCAGTTCGACACGTCGCCGTTCAGCTCGGCGCCGGGGAAGAAGCGCCACAGCGCCTCGTGCTCGTAGCCGGGGACGACGACCGCCTCGGTCTCGATGACCGCCCGCCGGCCGGTGACCGCGCCGACCCGCCGCAGGGCGGCCATCGGATCCTCGATGTGGTAGAGCACGCCGAGGTAGAGGACGAGGTCCCATACGCCGACGTCGGCGAGATCGGCGGTCATGAAGTCGACCGCGATCGCCTCGACCTTGCTGTCCAGCGCCTCGCGCGCGACGTCGAAGCCGCGGCGGCCCGGCATCGTGTCGGGATGCCAGACGTCGGTCTCGTGATAGGGCAGCGGCGTCGTGCCCTCGTCCATGCACCGGCGCCAGTACGCCTGCTGGGCGGGGACGTCGATCGCCCACATGTAGTGGTCGAGCACCGCGACCCTGCTCGCGCCGCGGCGCTCGGCCTCGAACGCGAACCAGCCGTCCCAGCCGCCGATGTCGAGGACGCTCATCCCGCTGAGGTCGTCCGGCAGCCCGACCGCGTCGAGCTCCCGGGCCAGCGTCTCGGGCGGCTTGTGGCCGTTCGTGACGACGCCTTGACCGAGGTCGATCGAGTGGAACCAGAAGGGCACGCTGTCGGCGAGTCGCCGGGTGCGGGCGCGGCGGGGCGATGGTAGAGAGACCACGCCTGGGATCATCCCCGACCGTGAGCACCGTCGGCGTCAACCTCGCTGGGTACCTGGGCGCGACGCTGGGCGTCGGCGAGGCCGCGCGGCAGGTCCGCGGCGCGCTGCTGTCGGCGGGTACGCCGGTCGCCGAGCTGCCGGTCTCGAGCCGCGGCGCGCCCGCGCCGCCCGGACCGCACCCTGCGCCGCATCCCGTGACGCTCGTCTGCGTCAACCCGGACGGGATGCCCGGCGTGCGCGACGAGCTCGGCCCCGAGCCGTTCGACGGGCGCCACGTCGTGGGCATGTGGTGGTGGGAGGTCGCGTCGTTCCCCGCGCACTGGGCGCGCGGGTTCGACGGGCTCGACGAGGTGTGGGCGGGGACGCGGTTCGTCGCCGACGCGATCGCGGCCGTCTCGCCGGTGCCCGTCGTGCACGTGCCGACCCCGGTGGCGCAGCCCGTCGTCGCGCCGGTCGGCCGTGAGGCGCTCGGCCTGCCGAGGGACGCCTGGCTCGCCGGTCTCGCGTTCGACTACGGCAGCGTGGCCGCGCGCAAGAACCCGCTCGGCGCGATCGAGGCGTTCGCCCGCGCGTTCGGGCCCCACGACGGCGCGGCGCTCGTCGTCAAGACGTTGCGCTCGGACATGGATCCCGCCGCGCACCGCGCCGTGCTCGACGCCGCCGCGGCGCACCCGCACGTGCACATCATCGACCGCGACCTGCCCGCGGCGGAGAAGAACGCCCTCATCGGGCTGCTCGACTGCCTGCTGTCCGTGCATCGCTCCGAGGGCTTCGGGCTCGCGCTCGCGGAGGCCGCGCTGCTCGGCGTGCCGGTCGTGGCCACCGACTACGGCGGGACGCGCGACTTCCTGACGCCGTTCAACGCGTGGCTCGTCGACCACCGGCCGGTCCGCATCGGCCCGGGACACGATCCCTACCCGGCCGACGGCGAATGGGCGGAGCCGGATCTCGGCCACGCGGCCGCGCAGCTGCGCGCCGTGCGCGATGCGCCCGAGGAGGCGGCGCGGCGGGCGTCGCGGGCGCGGGAGGACGTGTCGCACGGCCACGACCCGGCCGTGGCGGGCGCGGCGATGGCAGCCAGGCTGGCGCGGATCGTGCGCGCGCCGGTGGCCGCCGCCGGCGGCCCGGTCGACGGCCTCGACCTCGGCGCCGCGCGGACGCGGGTGCGCACCGGCCCCGGCCCGGGCGCGGCCGACGGCGCGCGGGGAGCGCTGCGCGCCGCGGTCCTGCGGGCGCTCGCGCCCTACGCGGTCCACCAGCGGATCGTGGACGAGGAGCTCCTCCGGGCGCTGCAGACGCTCGACGAGCGGGTGCGTGGCCTCTCCGCCGCCCAGTCGTCGCTGGCCGCCGAGCTGGCCCGACAGCGCCGCGAGCGCGAGGGCTCGTAGCCTCCCCCCGCGATGAGCGCGTCCCAGTCCAGCCTCGCATCCACCGTCGGCGTCGACGTCGCGGGCTACCTGCGCGGCGGCCTCGGCCTCGGCCAGGCCGCGCGGCTCTACGTCGCCGCGCTCCAGGCGGGCGGCATCCCGGTGCGGACCACGACGGTCGACCTCCGGATGCCCGAGGTGCACAGCGACGACGGCACCCGCGCGGAGGTCAAGACGACCGACTTCGCCGACCTCGAGCACGAGGGCGAGCTCCCGTTCAACCTCGTGTGCGTCAACGCGCCCGAGCTGCCGCAGTTCGTGGCCGAGGCCGGGCGCGACCGGTTCCGCGACCGCTACACGATCGGCGTCTGGGCCTGGGAGACCGATGCGATCCCCGCGTCCTGGGACTCCGCGTTCGCGCTCGTCGACGAGATCTGGGTGTACTCGCGCTACGTCGCCGACCTGCTCAGCCACTCCGCGCCGTGCCCGGTCGTCCGCGTGCCCCTGCCGATCGAGATCCCGCAGCCCAGCGGCGACGACATCGGCTTCGCCCTCGGCGGCGACGCCTTCACGTTCCTCTTCCTGTTCGACTTCTGGTCGACGCTGCAGCGCAAGAACCCGCTGGGCCTCGTGCGGGCGTTCATCCGCGCGTTCGAGCCGAACGAGGGGCCGCGGCTGCTGCTCAAGAGCTTCAACGGCGACTACAAGCCCGACCGCCTCGCGCAGCTGCGGGCGGCCGCGGGCGGCCGGGACGACATCGTGGTCGTCGACCGGTTCGTGACCGATCAGCAGCGCGTGAACCTCATCAACCGCTGCGACGCCTACATCTCCCTGCACCGCTCCGAGGGCTTCGGGCTCACGCTCGGCGAGGCGATGGCGCTCGGCAAGCCGGTCATCGGCACGGGCTTCGGCGGCAACGTCGACTTCATGACCCCGGCGAACTCGTGGCTCGTCGACTACGAGGAGACGCTCGTCGGCCCCGAGGGCGAGAACTACCCGGCGCACGGGACGTGGGCCGAGCCCGACATCGACCACGCGGCCGAGCTCATGCGGCGGGTCTGGGAGGAGCGCGAGGAGGCGTCCGCGCGCGCCGAGCGCGGGCGGATGGACGTCGCGCAGCACTTCTCGCTCGATGCGGTGGGTGAGATGGCGCGCACCAGGCTGCGACGGCTCAGCGGGCTGTCGCGCCGGCGGGCCGCCGTGCCCGACGCGTCGGCGCCGTCGCCCGGCCTGCCGCACTCCTACGTGGAGACGGCCGCCGTGAAGGCGACGTTCGACGCCACGAAGGACGCCGCGCAGACCGGCGGCGCGAAGGGCGCGGCGCGGCGCGCGCTGCTCACGGCGATGCGGCCGTACACGTACCACCAGGACGAGCTCAACGGGTTCGTCGTGAACGCGCTGCGCGAGCTGGACACGCTGCTGCGCGACCAGGTGGTCGACTCACAGGCCGAGCTGCGCCGGCTGGATGCGCAGGTCAAGCGCTTCGACCGGGTCTTCGGGCAGTCGGGCTTCGCGTCGGCGAACGGCGACGAGGTCGCGCGGATGCTCGAGGGCGTCAGGGCCCGGCCCGCCTCGACGCACCCCGCGATCTCCTACGTCGACGAGTCCGGGCGCCGCGCGCTGGGCTTCCGCGACGCCCACCTGGACGCCACGGGCTACCGCGGCTTCGAGGACATCTTCCGCGGCGACGAGCAGGACCTCCGGCAGGCGCAGGAGCGCTACGTGAAGATGTTCGCCGAGTGCGACTGGGTCCTCGACCTCGGCTGCGGCCGCGGCGAGCTGCTCGACGGGCTGCGCGACGCGGGCATCAAGGGCAAGGGCGTCGACCTCGACCCGACGATGGTCGAGCGGTGCCGCGAGAAGGGCCACGACGTCGAGCTGGCGGACGCGGCCACGGCGCTGCGTGGATACGACGACGGGACGATCCCGGCCGTGTTCGCGGCGCAGGTCGTCGAGCACCTGAGCGCCGAGCAGCTCACGGAGCTGCTGACGCTGTCGGCGGAGAAGCTCGCGCCGGGCGGGATGGCGATCTTCGAGACCGTCAACCCGCACAACCCGGCGGCCCTGAAGGCCTTCTGGACGGACACGACCCACCACCACCCGGTGTTCCCGGAGGTCCTGCTGGCGCACTGCCGCCTGGCGGGCTTCTCGTCGGGCGACGTGGTGTTCCCGGTCGAGTCGGGGGACTTCGACTCCGACGTCTACACGAACCGCGACTACGCGGTCGTGGCGCGGACGGCCGCCTAGCCGCCCTCGATCGGCCGGCCCACCACCAGCGCGTCGCGCAGCCCGGGCTCCATCTCTGCGAACCGCGCGTCCGCCAGCGCGCCCACGCCGTCGAGCACCTTCGCGAAGAAGCAGCGCGCGGCCGCCGCAAGCACGACGTCGAGGACCTCCTCGTCCGGCAGTCCGAGGTCGCGCAGCTCGTCGATGTCGTCCTGGGTGATGTCGGCCGCATCGAGCGCGATCCGCTCGGCCAGCTCCATCACCGCGATCTCGAGCGGATCCAGGCCGTCCACGTCGCCCTCCGCGATCGCCTGGACCTCATCGACGGACATGTGGGTCCCGGCCAGCACCGACCCGTGGGCGAGCATGCAGTACGAGCAGCGCATGGCCCGCGCCGCCGCGACGCTCGCCAGCTCGTAGCGCCGCGGGTCCATCCCGGCCTTGATCGCGCCGTTCAGAGCCCGCCACGCGGTGTAGACGCCCGGGCGCAGCGAGAACGCCCGAGTGAAGTTCGGCAGATGGCCGTACGTGGCGCGGTCGGCGTCGTAGATCCCGGCCGCCTCGGCGGGATCGTCGGGCGGGCGGGACTCGATGAACATCGCGGGACTCCTGGTCAGAACGGCAGGTCGGGCCGCAGCGCCGACAGCGGCGGCGCGGTGCGGTCGCGCTCGGACACCTGCAGCTCGATGTCCGACGGCCACGGGATGGCGACGTCGGGATCGTCGTAGGCGAACCCGCGCTCGTACGCCGGGTCGTAGTACGACGACACCTTGTAGGTGACGTCGGCGATCTCCGACAGCACGCAGAAGCCGTGCGCGAAGCCCAGCGGGACGTAGAGCTGGTGCATCGACTCGTCGTCGAGCTCGAACCCCTCCCACTCGCCGAACGTCGGTGATCCGGTGCGGACGTCGACGACCACGTCCCAGATCTTGCCCCTGGCGCAGCGGACGAGCTTCGCCTGGCCGGGGCCGAGCGTCACGTGCATGCCGCGGACGACGCCGCGGCCGGACCGCGAGTGGTTGTCCTGCACGAAGGCGGCATCGACGCCCTCGGCCGTCCAGTGGTCGACGCGGTAGCTCTCGGTGAAGAAGCCGCGTGCGTCGCCGTGGACCGGCGGTGCGAGCAGGACTGGGCCATTCAGGCGCGTGGGAAGTCGCTCCATCGGGGCGCGCAGCCTAACCTGTGGCGGTCCTCGTGCGTCGCATCCCGACACTGACACCCGAGCAGTACTCCCGGGTCGCGTTCTGGGCGCTGTTCATGCTCATGGGCATCGTCATGACCGGCGCCGGCGTCCGCCTGACCGGCTCCGGCCTCGGCTGCCCGGACTGGCCGCAGTGCGGTGGCGGCGTCGCCCCGCCGCTGCAGACGCACGCGCTCATCGAGTTCGGCAACCGCGTCCTGTCGGGCCTCGTCGGCATCACGGCGGCGGCCGCAGGGCTGCTCGCGTTCCGCCGCCGCCCGTACCGCCGGGACCTGGCCGTGATCGGCCTCCTGCTGCCGCTCGGCGTCATCGGTCAGGCGGTGCTCGGCGGCTTCACGGTCAAGTACGACCTCGCGCCCGGCTTCGTCATGAGCCACTACATCCTGTCGATGCTGCTGCTCACCGCCGCCGTCGCGCTGCTCTGGCGCTCGCGCCACGAGCCGGGCAGCCGCCCGCGGTCGACCGACCGGGTGACGGTCTGGGCCGTGCGGGCGCTCGTGCCGCTCGGCGCGGCGACGGTGTTCCTGGGCACGGCGGCGACGGCGTCGGGTCCCCACGCGGGCGGCGCCGGCACCGGCGACGTGATCGACCGCCTGGAGTGGCGCGGGACCGACACGCTCAGCTGGGTCGTGCACCAGCACGGGCGGATGGCGACGATCCTCGGGTTCGCCGCGGTCATCGTCTGGATCCTCGTGCGGCGGCGCGGGAACGCCCGCGCGCTGCGCTCGATGACGCTTCTCTGCTGCCTCATCGCGGCGCAGGGCACGATCGGCCTCATCCAGTACAACACCAAGCTGCCGTCGGAGATCGTGTGGGTGCACGTGTGCCTCGCGGCGTTCATCTGGGTGTCGATCCTGTTCGCGGCGTCCGCGGCGGGACGGCTCGTCCCGCGGGCGCAGGAGGCCCGCTCGGTGGCGCGCTCCGCCACCGGCTGACGGGCGACGGCCGCAGAGCGGCCTTACGCTTGTCCGGTCCCGGGGCGCTCGGACGTCTCAATGGGTGCGATGACGACGATCACCTTCGAGACCGTGCTCACCGAGCAGATCGGCCCGCTCACCTGGCGGGCGACCCGCATGGTGGGCGACGCGCAGACCGCCGAGGACCTCCGCCAGGAGGCGCTGGCGCGCGCGTGGCGCTCGGCCCCGCGCGACATGCCGGCGCCGGCGCTGCGCGCCTGGCTGCACCGGACCACGACCAACCTCGCTCTCGACGAGCTGCGCCGCAGGCGCCGCCGCGACGAGGTGGCGCTGAGCGAGGTCGCCGGCGGGCGGGGCGACGCCGAGCCCGATGCCCGGGAGGCACTCGCGACGCTGACCGCCCACGAGCGGCTCGTCCTCCTGCTGCGTCACGAGGCCGGGCTGTCGCTGCGCGAGCTCGGCGAGGTGCTCGACATCTCCGAGGACGCGGCGCGCAAGCGCGTCGCGCGCGCCAGGGACGCGTTCGCCCTCGCGCTCGCCGACCTGCGGGCCGACGATCCGCGCCCGACGATCCTCCTGCTCATGGGCAACGAGGAGCCCGCGGGCTACGTCGCCTGGCTCGAGCGCGCCGGCGCCCGCGTCCGCATCGTCGACCGCTCCACGGTCGGCCTCGACATGACCGGCGCCGACGGGGTCGTCCTGTCGGGCAGCAGCGACGACGTCGATCCCCGCCTCTACCGCCAGCCGCGCAGCGAGCGGCTCGGCCCGACCGACCTGCACCGCGATCTCCGCGATCTCTCCGCGATGCGCACGGCGCTGCGCGACGGCATCCCGATCGTCGGCGTCTGCCGCGGCGCCCAGCTCCTCAACGTCCTGTACGGCGGCGACCTGCACCAGGACATCGGCGAGGCGGGGCTCAACGCCGGCGCGCACCGCACCGAGGCACACGGCGTCGCCACGGAGGCAGGCTCGATCGCCCGGCGCACCCTGGGTCACTCCGACGAGGTCGTCTCCTGGCACCACCAGGCGGTGCGCCGCATCGGCGAAGGCCTTCGCATCAGCGCACGCGCGGCGGACGGGCTCCCCGAAGCGGTGGAGGTGCCGTCCCACCCGTACGCGCTGGGCCTGCAGTGGCACCCGGAGCTCGGGGAGCGGCCGGGCAGCGCGCGCATCGCCGAGACCCTGGTGGAGGCGGCATGCGCAGCGTGACGATCCGGCTCGCCCTCCCCGAGGACACCTTCGCGGTCGGGCGCCTCGCCGCCCTGGACTCGACGGACGTCCCCGACGGTCCGCTCCTCATCGGGCTCGTCGACGACGAGCCGTGGGCCGTGCTCGCGCTCGAGGACGGCGCGGCCGTCGCGGACCCGTTCCGCCGCAGCGCCGAGATCGTGGCGCTCCTGCGCGAACGCGCCCGGCTGCTGCGCTACCCGGCGTCCGACCCGCCGCGCAGGATCGCCTGGAGGCGGCGCACCGACAGGTCCGGCTTGCCGCCGGCCAGCTCCTGGTCGAGCCACTCGCGGCTCTCGCCGCGGTCGACGCGCATGTAGATCGTCGGGACGTGCCGGCGGCATCGGTCGCGGTTGTCGCCCCAGGAGACGACCCCGACCTGCCGGAGGCCGGTCGTGGCGTCGCCGATGACGAGCGGCCCGCCGCTGTCGCCGCTGCAGGCTCCGCCCGGCGCTGTGGGGCGGGCGCAGATGTCCAGGGCGGGGTCGATGTTCGGGACGCCGATCCTGTTCGCGTAGGCCCCGCGGCAGCCGTCGACGGACCGGATGACCTCGGTCCCCATCCGCAGCCCGGTCTCGGGCTGGCCGCCGCTCGCGGTGATCCCCCAGCCGAGCACCGTCGCCGGCTGGCCGGTCGGCGGCGGCGGCGTGGACGGGTCGCCGAGCGCGACCGGGGTGATCGGCACGTCCTTCGCGAGCCAGAGCAGCGCGAGGTCGGCGAGCTCGCCCGCGCGGCGCTGCTTGGCGACGGACACGCCGACGATCCTCCGGTACGCGAGCGCGCCGCCCTTGAAGGCCTGTCGCCCGAAGACGGCCCGCGTGCCCGGCTCGACGCCGACGAGGCAGTGCGCGGCGGTCAGCACCACGCGCGGCGCGACGAGCGTCCCACCGCAGAAGGTCGTCTTCGTGCCGTGCTCCTGCAGCTCCAGCTGCGTCATCCAGGGATAGCTCGTGATGAGGGCCGGCGAACCGCCGACGACGGCGTGTGCCGACGAGGCGTGGACAGCGAAGCCGACGACGAGTGCCGCGATGGTCAGGACGGAGGTTCGGACGCGCATGTGACCCGGAGCTTGCCACGGTCCTCGTACCCTGGGGACGCGTGTTGCGCCGGGCTCTCGTTCTGACAGCCGTCGTCGTCGCCACGCTCGGGGGCGCCTACGGCGCTCTGGCGACGGTTCAGACGGAGAGCAATCTCTCCGTCGGGACGGTGCGCCTCGACGTCGATCCGGGGCATCGTGGCGCGCTCGACATCTACGCGCCCCTCGTCGACTGGGGCGTGCGCTTCCGTGGCGTCCGCCTGCCGGTGCGGCTGAAGGTCGACGTGCGGTCGGTGGACCGCGACGCAGTCGTCAGGGTCGCGCAGGCGGGCAACCTCGACGTCGCGGCCGTCCGCACCGAGGCGACCCGCGCGGTCCGCAACTTCATCATCGTCCTGCTCGTGGCGATCCTGGTCGCCGGCTTCGCGCTCGGCGGGCTGGTGGCGCTCGCCGCGCGGCCGTACTCGCCCCTGCGCCTGCGGGTCACGCTCCCGGTGGCCGGCGGCACCGCGCTGCTCACGACGCTGCTCGTCGCGCTGCTGCTGCCGCCCTCGCTCAGCACGAACCCCAAGCCGCAGTACTACGCCAACGGCCCGGACATCCCGCGCGCGCTGCAGGCGCTGCAGACGCTCCGGCTCTCCGCGACGCGGCTCGACGACGAGCTCGACACGCAGCTCGTCGGCCTGGCGCGCCTCGTCTCCGATCCGGCGAGCCGGCAGCCGCTCGACGGCCTTCCGCGGCTCACCGTCGCCTCGGACCTGCACACGAACGTCCTCGCCATCCCCGCGCTCGAGCGGGCGGCCAATCGCGGGCCGCTGTTCTTCGTCGGCGACCTCAGCGACTCCGGCTCGCCGCTGGAGGCCGACCTCATCGGCCGGATCGTCCACGCGGGCAGGCCGTTCGTCTACGTCGCCGGAAACCACGACTCGGACACGCTCGACGGCAGGCTCGCGCGCGCCGGCGCCGTCGTCCTCACGCGCCGCGGCCGCCTCATGCCCGACGGGAGCTACGGCCCCGTCGTCGTCAAGGAGGCGGGCCTGCGCGTCGCGGGCTACGACGACCCGCTCGAGCGCCGCTCGGACGAGGGCTACCGCGACCACGGCGGGACGCCGTCGGTCCAGCAGCAGGCGGCGTTCCAGACGTGGTTCCAGACCGTCCGCGACAAGGTCGACGCGATCATGGTCCACAACCCGGCGGTCGCCCAGCTCGCGTTCGACGAGCTGCGCGCCGACCCGCCCAGGACGAGGCCGCTCGTCTTCTTCGTCGGCCACACGCACCACGCGCGGCTCGATCGCATCGGGTCCGTGACCGTCATCAACGGCGGCACCGTCGGCGGCGGCGGGGCGGCGAACGTGGAGGACGGCTCGCCGATCGGGATCGCCGCGATGACCTACCGCATCAAGCCGGAGTTCTCACCGCTCGCGGTCGACCTCGTGCAGATCGATCCGGGGACGGGCTCGGCGACGGCGAACCGGACGCGGCTCGACACCGAGCCGACGGAGGACGAGAGCGGCGGCGACGGCTCGAGCTAGAGCCCGGCGGGATGGCGCGCGACGAACCCGGCCGTGCTGCGGCCCGTCGCCTGCCAGCGCGAGCCCGTGACCCGGGTGCCGCCCGTGTCGAAGCGGACGCCGGCGACCTCGAGGAAGGTGTGTCCGGCGTTCGCCCACACGGTGACCCACTTGCCCTTGCCCGGCGAGCCCCAGCTCATGAGCCGGCCGGAGTCCAGGGGGCCCGCGAGCAGGCCTGCGGAGGCGAGCGCGAAGGAGACCGAGCCCGAGCAGTCGTAGCCGGTGTCCTGCCACTTGCCGTGGCCGCCGCCCCACTTGTAGGGGGTGCGGGCGATCGCGTTGCCCGACTCGATGATCGCCCGGACCTCGGCGGGGGCGTCGAAGGGCGGCAGCGCGATGCCGTTGTCGAGGACGTCGGCGGTCACGAGCGCCTCGTCGGCGCCGCTGGACTTCGACGCGCGCTCGCCGATGGCGGTGGGGTCGACGGTCTGGGTGGAGGCCTTCGGCCGCGTGGTGCGCTTCTTCGCGGCGGTCCGCACGGCGCGCTCCTCGGTGCGGGCCTGCGCCGCCTGCGCGCGCTCGAGGCGCTGCGCGGCCATCTCCAGCACCGGCGGGACCGGGAGCGGCGAGGGCACGGGGGCGATGCGCGCGGTGGTCCGTGCGGCGGCCGGCGTGCCGGACGTCAGGACGCCCGCGCCCGTCGCCGCGACGGCGACCAGCGCGATGCCGGCGAGGAACGACCGAGAGGGGCGATGCAACCGCATGCCCCCCTTGGATCGGCAATCCATGGCAAACCCTGAGCGGCTAGCTCGTCGCCTCCGCGGGCTGCTTGCCGAGCGTGACCTGGACGGTCTTCGCCGAGCCGTCGCGCGTGACCGTCACGGCGACCTTCTGCCCGGGCGAGAGGCCCGAGATCGCGGAGGCGAGATCGTCGCCGCTGGAGACCTCCGTGTCGCCCACCTTCGTGACGACGTCGCCGGCCTTCAGGCCCGCCTTGCCGGCCGGGCCGTCCGCCGCGACGGAGCCGAGCTTCGCGCCGCTCGTCCCGTCGGCGATGCCGACGCCGAGGTACGCGTGCTGGATCGTGCCGCCCTCGCTGAGCTGCCCGACGATCCGCTTCACCGTGCTCGACGGGATCGCGAAGCCGAGGCCGGTGCCGCCGGTCGTCTGGCCGGTCGCGCTCTGCGACCCGCCGTAGACCTGGGCGTTGACGCCGATGACCTGACCCTGGGCGTTGAGCAGCGGGCCACCGGAGTTGCCGGGGTTGAGCTCGGCGTCGGTCTGGATGGCGTCGGAGATGGAGAAGCCGTTCGGCGAGGTGATCTGACGGTGCAGCTGGGAGATGACGCCGGTCGTCAGCGTGCCCTGCAGCTGGTAGGGGCTGCCGATCGCGTAGACGTCCTGGCCGATCGTGAGGCCGCTGTCGTCGCTCAGCGTCAGCGCGGGGAGGCTGTGCGAGCCCGGGTCGATGCGCAGGAGGGCGAGGTCGGTCGTCGCGTCCTTGCCGACGAGCGTCGCCTTGATGTCGGTGCCGTCCTGGAGCGTGACGGTGAGCTTGCTCGCGCCGTCGACGACGTGCTCGTTCGTGACGATGAGGCCCTTGGAGTCGACGACGAAGCCGGTGCCGGTCGCCTCGCCGGCGGAGCTCTGGCCGCCGCCGCCGAACGGCGACGTCGCGTCCTGGGTCGAGCTGCCCGTGGTGACCGCCGTGATCTGGACGACGCTGGGGGAGGCGTTGCGGTAGACGGCGCTGGCGGTGCCGCTCGTCGTCGCGACGGAGGAGGCCGTGGCGCCGGTTGCAGCGGGTGCGGTGATCGTCGTCGTCGTGCTCGACGACCCGCCGTCCGCGACCGCGACGACGGCACCGCCGCCGACTGCGCCGCCGAGGACGGCGGCGCCGGCGAGGAGCGTTGCGGTGGACTTGCGAAGCAGCATCTGAGGGGGCCTCCGGGGAGTTCGGTCTGGCTGATCTGACCGACACGGTCCCCCCGGGGGGTGAACGCCGCCTGAAGCGCCCCTGGGGCCTCCCTGAGAGCCGACTCAGCTCCCGCTGTGCTTGCGCAGCTCGCCGCGCGCGATCGTCATCTTGTGGACCTCGTCGGGCCCGTCGGCCAGGCGCAGCGTCCTGATGTGCGCCCACATCCGAGCGAGCGGGAAGTCGTCGGAGACGCCGGCGCCGCCGTGCACCTGGATCGCCCGGTCGATGATCCGCAGGGCGATCTCCGGCGCCGCGACCTTGATGGCGGCGATCTCCGTGCGCGCGTGCTTGTTGCCGACCGTGTCCATGAGCCAGGCCGTCTTCAGCGTCAGCAGCCGGATCATCTCCAGCTCGATGCGCGCCTCGGCGATCCAGTCGCGGATGTTCGAGCGGCTCGCGACCGGCTCGCCGAACGTCACGCGCTCGGCCGCGCGGGCGCAGAGCAGCTCGAGGGCGCGCTCGGCGGCCCCGATCGTCCGCATGCAGTGGTGGATGCGCCCGGGGCCGAGGCGGGCCTGGCTGATGAGGAAGCCGTCGCCCTCGCCGGCGATGAGGTTCTCGGCGGGCACGCGGACGTCCTCGAAGAGGACCTCGCCGTGGCCGTCCTGGTCCTGGTAGCCGAAGACCGGCAGGCCGCGCTCGACCGTGACGCCCGGCGTGTCGCGCGGGACGAGCACCATGCTCTGCTGGCGATGCCGCGGGGCCTCCGGCGCGGTCTTGCCCATCACGATGAGGATCCGGTTGTGCGGGTGCAGCGCCCCGGTCGTCCACCACTTGCGGCCGTTGAGGACGTACTCGCCGCCGTCGCGCTCGATGCGCATCTGGATGTTCGTCGCGTCCGAGCTGGCGACGTCGGGCTCGGTCATCGCGAAGCTCGAGCGGATCTCCCCGTCGAGCAGGGGGCGCAGCCAGCGGTCCTGCTGCTCGGGCGTGCCGAACTGCGTCAGGACCTCCATGTTGCCCGTGTCCGGGGCGTTGCAGTTGCACGCCTCCGGCCCGATCGGGCTGCGGCCCATGATCTCCGCGAGCGGCGCGTAGTCGACGTTGGAGAGCCCCGCGCCCCAGCGCTCGTCCGGGTGGAAGAGGTTCCAGAGCCCGAGGTCGCGGGCCGTGGCCTTGAGCTCCTCCATGACCGCCGGCTGGTGGTGCGGGTCACCGGACTCGGCGAGCTGACGCTCGTACACGGCCTCGGCGGGGAGGACGTGCGTGTCCGTGAAGTCCTGCAGGCGCGCCCGCATCTCGCGGGCGCGCTCGCTCTCCTCGAAGTCCATGCCGGGATGATGCCCGGCAGGACGGTCCGGCGGCCTAGCGGCTGCCGGCGTGGCTGCGGCGCGGGCGGCGGTTGCCGCCCTGGCCGCGACGCTGCTGCTGCCGCGCGCTGGCGGGCGGCGCGCCGGCCGAGAGGCCGCTCTCGGCGAACTCGCTGTCGAGCTTCAGCGCCCGCGCGATCTGACCGACCTCGCGCGCCTGGTCGTGGTCGACCAGCGTGATGCCGATGCCGCTGCGCCCGGCGCGGCCGGTGCGCCCGACGCGGTGCGTGTAGGCGTCGCGGTCCTCGGGCGGGTCGAAGTTGATGACGTGGGAGATGCGGTCGACGTCGATGCCGCGCGCGGCGACGTCGGTCGCCACCAGCGTGTCGACGCGGCCGGCCTCGAAGGAGGCGAGGGCCTTCTCGCGCTGGCGCTGGGACTTGTCGCCGTGCATGGCGACGGCCTCGACGCCGCGGCTCCCGAGCCGCTTGACGAGCCGGTCGGCGCCGCGCTTCGTGCGGACGAAGACGAGCGCCAGGTCGCGGTCGGCGCGCAGCTCGGAGAGCAGCGCGTCCACGCGCTCGGTGTGGCGCACGGCGACGAACCGGTGGTCGATGGCGGCCTCCGGCACCGGCGCGGGCCGGTGCTCATGCACGCGGGCGTCGGTCGTGTACTCCTGCGGCGATCCGGCCGGCCTCGCCGGTGAGGGTCGCCGAGAGGAAGACGGTCTGGCGGTCGCGCGAGACCTGGGACACGATGCGGTCGACGGCGGGCCGGAAGCCCATGTCGAGCATGCGGTCGGCCTCGTCGAGCACCAGGATGCTGACGTTGGCGAGCGAGAACGCGCGACGCTGGAGGAGGTCCTCCAGGCGGCCGGGCGTGGCGACGAGGATGTGCGCCTGGGCGGCCTCGCGGGCCTGGCGCTCGAGCGAGA
Source organism: uncultured Solirubrobacterales bacterium (assembly GCA_963757125.1). GTDB lineage: Bacteria > Actinomycetota > Thermoleophilia > Solirubrobacterales > Solirubrobacteraceae > CAVVSD01. Next base: position 1,597,019 of record CAVWQP010000004.1, read on the forward strand.
CGCCGCCGTAGACCGCGGCGATCTTCAGCGCGCGTGCGTGGGCGACGTGCCGCGTCTCCTCGACGATCTGCGTCGCGAGCTCGCGGGTGGGGGCGAGGACGAGCGCCGCGGGGCGCTTGGCCGTCGCCTGGAGGCGGTCGACGAGCGGCACGCCGAAGGCGAGCGTCTTGCCGGACCCCGTGGGGGACGCGACGAGGACGTCGTGGCCGGCGAGGATGTCGGCGACGACCAGGCTCTGGACTGCGAAAGGCTCTGTGATGCCGCGCTCAGCGAGTGCGCGCGCAACGGCATCGGACACGCCGAGATCGGCGAAGGACTGCTTGGGCAAGGAAAAGGCTCCTACGCGGCATGCGTGCCGCAGACGTTGTCGGGAGGCGACGGCTGACCCGAAACCACGTCTGACGCGGGACCTGAGCGAGCATGCCTCGCGGCCGACGTCGTCGACCGCCTCTCTAGAGTAGCGGCCCGCCTGTGGCCGCCCCCGCCGAACCCCAGACCTCGTCCGCCCGCGCCTGGGTCGCGTGCGGGCTCATCGTGCTCGCCGCGGTCGTGCTCGTGGTCGGGCTGCTGATGCTCGACAGCGAGGTGACGTGGTCGCTCGCGTGGGTCGTCGGGCCCGCCGCCGTGCTCGTCGCGGCGGCCGCCGTCGTGGGCACCTAGCCGAGCAGCCCGCGCCGGATCGCCGTGGCCACCGCGGCCGCGCGGTCGGAGACCCCGAGCTTCCCGTAGATGTTGTGGAGGTGCGTCTTCACCGTCGTCACGCCGAGGACGAGCTCCTTGGCGATCTCCGGCGCGGACTTGCCCTCGGCCGTCAGGCGCAGGACCTCCAGCTCACGCGCGGTGAGCACGGGCTGGTCGCCCGTCGCCTGGCGGGCGCGGATCTCCTCCGCGAGCCCGGCCTGCATCGAGGGTGGAATCACGGTCTCGCCGCGCGCCACGGCCTCGATCGTGCTCAGGAGCGTGCTCGCGCTGGACACCTTGGAGAGGTACGCCCGCGCGCCCGCGGCGATCGCGCGGTAGACCATCGCGCGGTCCTCGGAGGCGGAGACGATCACGACGCGGGTGTCGAGCGCGTCGGGCTTGAGCAGCTCGAGCACGGCGATCCCGTCCAGGTCCGGCAGCCCCAGGTCGACGAGCGCCACGTCCGGCTTCAGGCGGCGGATCTCGTCGAGCGCGTCGCGGGCGAGCTCGACCCGGGCGACGAGCTCGAGCCACGGGGCGGTGCTGACCGCGCGAGCCACGCCCTCGTGGTACAGCGGGTGGTCGTCCGCCACGAGCAGCCGCGTGCGCTTGCCCACAGCGGTCACCGGTGGAGCGCGGTCTTCACCGCGCGCAGGAAGACCGGGACGTCGATCGGCTTGGTGACGTAGTCGATCGCGCCGGCCAGCTTGAGGCGCTCGATCTGGTCGCGGGTGGCGTCGGCCGAGAGCACGATCACCGGGATGTCGGCGGTGCGCGGATCGGCGCGCAGGCGCCGCAGCACCTCGTCGCCGTCGAGGTCCGGCAGGTGGAGGTCGAGGAGGACGAGGTCGGGGTGGTGACGGGCCGCCAGCTCGATGCCGACGCGACCCTGCACCGCGGAGACAACCTGGACGTCGCCGACCCGCCCGAAGAGGCCGCTGATGAGGTCGAGGTTCGCCAGGTTGTCCTCGACGTACAGCACGGTGCCGCTGAGGGCTCCGACGGCCTCCAGCGGGTCCGCGTCGCGCAGCGCGAAGTACCCCGACGCGGGCACGGTGTCCGCGGCGGCCAGCGGGAGGTCGACGTGGAAGACGGTTCCCTCGGCGGGGTCGGAGCGCTCGATGCCGATCGTCCCGCCCATCTCCTCGATCAGGCTCCTGGAGAGCGTCAGCCCGAGCCCCGTCCCCTCCGTCGCCGTCCGGTCGGCCCCGACCCGCTCGAACGGCATGAACACCGTCTCCAGGGAGTCCGGCGGGATGCCGCACCCGGTGTCCGCGATGCAGAGCCGCAGGCGGGCGCCCGGGACGTCGCGGAACGAGATCCGCACGCTGCCTCCGACGCGGTTGTACTTGATCGCGTTGGAGAGGACGTTGAGCAGCACCTGCGTGAGCCGCTGCGGGTCGGCGAGCACGCACCGGTACAGGCCGCCGTGGAGGTCCTGCACGATGTCGATCCGGCGTTCCTCCGCGAGCGGGCGCAGCAGCTCCACCGCGTCGATCAACGGGCGGCAGACATCCACCGGCTCGACCTCGTGCCTGGCGCCGTGCGCCTCGATGCGCGAGATCTCGAGCACCTCGTTGATGAGCGCCAGCAGATGCCGGCCGGCCATCACGATCCGGTCGACGGACTCGCGCCTCGGACCGGGCGGGACCTGGAGCTGCAGCAGCTGGCCGAAGCCCAGGATCGAGTTGAGCGGCGTCCTGAGCTCGTGGCTCATCCGGGAGAGGAACTGGCTCTTGGCCTCGTTGGCCCGCTCCGCCTCGTCCTTCGCGCGCCGCGCGAGCAGCTCCTCGCGCCGGCGGAGGCTGATGTCGGTGGAGATGCCGCCGACGGCGTAGATGTCGCCGTCGACGTCGAAGAGCGGGAACTTGAGCGTCAGCCAGGCGCCGCCGTCCGCGCGCGGCTCCTCGAACTCCATCGGAACGCCGGTCCCGAGCACCTTCGCGTCGTTCGCGGAGTAGATCTCGGCGATGTGCGGCGGGAAGAAGTCGATGTTCGTGCACAGCGGCGCGTCGAAGCGGCTGATGCCGAACATCTCCTCGAAGTGGCGGTTCACGAGGATGTAGGAGCCGTCCGTCGCCTTGATGTAGATCAGCGTGTTGACGTTGTCGACGAGGTCCTGAACGCGCTTCTCGCTCTCGCGCAACGCCCGCTCGGTCTCCAGCGCCACGGGCTCCTCGGTGATCTGCAGCAGCACGAGGCGGGAGTCGTCCTCGTCGGCCAGCGGCGACAGGTGGACGAGCATGCGCCTCGCGCGGCCGTCGGTCGCGGTGCACAACGCGGAGATCGAGGTCGGGCTCCCTCGCCGCACCAGGCTGTCGATCGCCTCGTCGACCTGCTCGACGACGTCGCCCGCCGGCGAGCAGCGCAGCGCGCCCGCCTCGGCTCCGATCGTCGTGCAGAAGGCGCGGTTGACGTCGTGCAGGACCCCTGGCTCGCCGGGACGCACGCGGACGATCGCGGCGGGAACGCCCGCCTCGAAGAAGGCCGCGTCGGCGATCGTCGCACTGCTCTTGGCGCGCCAGGCCTCGATGACGGCACGCTACACCGCGCCGCGCGTGACGGACCGGCGCTCGGGCGGTCGATGGATGGCCGCATCCTCCGATCGGAGGATGCGCAGGTTCCACCGACGTCTCGTGCAGCAGCACGATGGTGGCGAGGGCCGGCCGGCAGGAGGCTGCGCTGCATGCGTAGGTGCGATCCTCCGCCGGGGCTGATGGCGGACATCGAGACGGCGTACACGGAGCGCTACGCGGCGTTCCATCGCGTGGCGAGCGCGATCGTGGGGGACCCCGAGCTCGGTCGCGACGCCGTGCAGGACGGCTTCGCGCGGGCGATCCACCGTCACCGCGACTTCCGCGGCGACGGCTCGCTGGAGGGATGGCTCTGGCGGACGGTCGTCAACGTCGCTCGCGACCTCCGCCGATCGCGGCGCAACCTGACCTTCGTGGACGAGGTCCCGGACCGTGCCGCCGTCGACGGCGACGTGTGGGAGGACTCGCTCGGCGACATCCGCGCGTGCGTCGCGGCCCTGCCCGAGCGGCAGCGGCTCGTCCTGTTCCTGCGCTACTTCGTCGACCTGTCCTACGCCGAGATCGCGGAGGCGCTGGAGATCCGCGTCGGCACGGTGAGCGCCACGCTCAGCTGCGCTCACCGGGGCCTCCGCAAGGCCCCGGTCCTGAGCGAACTGGCTGCTTGAGCGCCGACGCGCCACCGGTCCTCGAGCTCGACGGCGTGGCGGTCGCCGGGAACGGCGGCCCGCCGCGCCTGCAGGACGTGACGTGGCGGGTCCGCGAGGGGGAGCACTGGGCCGTCCTCGGCGCGAACGGCGCCGGGAAGTCGACGCTGCTCGACGTCGTGGCGGGCAAGGTGCCGGTGACGCAGGGGAGCGTCGCGGTGCTGGGGTCCGAGCTCGGCGCGCCGGGCATGCGCGACCCCAGGCGCCACCTGGGTGTGATCGACGCGACGCCGCAGCCGTTCGCGCGCAGCATGCGGCCGATCGACGTCGTCCTCAACGGCGTCGGCGGCTCGGTCGCCGAGCAGGGGCGGCGCGCGTCGGCGGACGAGCGCGACCGGGCGCTCGAGCTGCTCGGCACGCTCGGGTGCGCCGCGTTCCTGGACCGTCGCTTCGAGGACTGCTCACGCGGTGAGCGCCAGCGCGTCCTCGTCGCCCGCGCGCTGATCCGGCGGCCCCGGATCCTGACGTTCGACGAGCCGACCACCGCGCTCGATCTCCCGGGGCGCGAGACGTTCCTCGAGGCGCTCGCCGCGGTCGCGCGCGACCAGCCCGGCCTCGCGACGGTGACCGTCACCCACCACGTCGAGGAGCTGCCCGCCTCGACGACGCACGCGCTGCTGCTGCGCGGCGGCCGGGTGACCGATCAGGGCGACGCCATGCGGACGCTGAGCGGTCCCCGTCTCTCGGCGTGCTTCGAGCTTCCGCTCGCCGTGCGGCGAGCCGGCGGCCGCTGGTTCGCTCGCGCGCGATAAACAAGGAGCCGCCGTGGGCCGTCTTGTGGGTGATGGCCGAGCCGCACGACACCCACGAGGAGCGCGCAGTGCGCGCCGCGCTGCGGACGCTCGTGCCGCCGTCGATCGCGCGGGGGGACTGGCAGGACGTCCTGCGCCGTGCGGCGGACATGGCCCCCGAGCGGGGCTGGGGGACCCGGGCGCTGCTAGCGCCCGGAGGAGCATGGCCGCAGGCGAGATGCACGCCGGCGTCGCCGAGGGCTTCCGTGCCGCGATGTCGCGGCTGGCGGCAGGGGTCGTGATGGTGACCTGCCACGTCGACGACAAGCCATGGGGCCTGACGGTGAGCGCCTGCTGCTCGGTCTCGATGGACCCGCCGCTGCTGCTCGTCTCCCTCGGCCGCGAGACCGCGAGCGCCCGCTCATCCCCTACGAGCGCTCGTTCCACCGACTCAGACCGCACCACGCATAACGAGAGAGAGGCACCGTGGCCACGACCGAGGACGGCACCGAGACCCAGACGATGCTGCGCACCGGGCAGCAGTACGTCGAATCGCTCCGCGACGACCGCGTCGTCTTCTACAAGGGCGAGCGCGTCGAGGACGTCACGACCCACGAGGCGACGGCCGGCGGGATCCGCCAGATCGCCGACATCTACGACCTCCAGTTCGATCCCGAGGCGCAGAACGTCCTGACGTACGTGCGCGACGACGGCACGCGCGTCACCTCGTCGTACCTCATCCCGAGGACCAAGGACGACCTGCGCTTCCGCCGCGAGGGCATCAAGTACGTCGCGCGCCAGTCCTTCGGGACGGTCGGCCGCGGGATCGACATGATCGCGACGCTGCCGCTCGGGATGCTGGCCGAGCTGCCGTCGTTCCAGCGCGAGTGCCCCGAGTACGCCGAGAACATCCACTGGCTCCTGCGGCACTACGAGGAGAACAACATCCGTCTCGGCGAGACGATCGTCGACCCGCAGGGGTACCGCTCGCGCGCGTCGGGCACGAAGCCCGAGACGCAGGCCCCCGAGCGGGCCACGGCGCGGATCGTCGACGAGAACGAGCGACGGCATCTTCATCAGCGGCGTGAAGGGCGTCGGGACCGCGGTCCCGCAGTCCAACGAGATGATCATCGGGAGCTTCCACCCGCCGCTGGACGAGGAGAGCTTCTGGGTCTACGTCCCGGTCGACTCGCCCGGTCTGAGGATGTTCCAGCGCGAGGTGGTGCACCGCCCGGGCTCCGACGCGTACGACCATCCGCTGACCTCGCGCGGCGAGGAGATCGAGTCGATCGTCGCCTTCGACCGCCTCTTCGTGCCGCGCGAGCGCATCCTGGCGCGCAACAAGCGCTCGCTGCACGGCGTGAACTTCTACAACGTGTGGGCGCGCCTGGAGCACTGGTACACGTTCACGCGCATCGTCGCGAAGGCGGAGCTCTACGCGGGCCTGGCGCAGCTCATCGTCGACACCCTCGAGCTCGGCGAGGTCGCGGTCGTGCGCCAGCGCGTGGCCGACATCCTCGAGTACAGCCAGATCCTGCAGGGGATGCAGCTCGCCGCCGAGGAGCTGGCGGACCTGTCCGAGGGCGGCGTCATGACGCCCGACGTGAACGTCGTGACCGCCGGCCGCAGCTACGCGCTGGACAACCTCCCGCGGATCCTGCACATCCTCCAGGACATCTGTGGCCAGGGGATGATCCTGCGCTGGACCGAGGGAGACCTCCAGACCGAGGCGGCGTTCGGCAAGCCGCTGAGCTGGTTCCTCGACACGCGAACCATGAGCGCGCGCGACAAGAACCTCGTCATGAACCTCGTGTGGGACGTGGCCGCGAGCGAGCACGCGACGCGGTCCAAGCTCTTCGAGGAGTCCAACGCGCTCAACGTGCCGTTCCTCAAGGAGCGCCTCTACGGCGAGTACGACCGCGGGCAGTTCATGGAGGAGGTCCGGCACTTCATCGGCCTGGCCGACGCGCCGAAGCGCGAGCTGCGCGGCCGGGTCGTCGGCGGGCAGGCGTTCGGGGCGCGGATCGAGGCGCCGTCGCTGTCCAGCGACGACCAGAGCGTCCACGACACGTCGCTCTGAGGGCTCGATGTCCGATATCCAGGCCAAGGACGCGGACGTGATCCCCGCAGAGGACGCGGCCGCCTCGCGAAACGGAGATGAGACATGAGCGCAGCCCCGTCGTTCATCGACATGTGCGTCAAGGAGCTCGAGCTGTGCGGCGTCCGCGAGGGCGAGACCGTGGCGGTGCTCTCCCAGCTGCACGAGCGGATCGACTACGCCGACGCCTTCATGGCGGCGGCGCTCAAGCTCGGCGCCGACACGTACCACGTGCGGCTCCCGGAGGCGTCGACGTCGCTGCTCGGCGACGCGGGGGCGTGGACCGTCGGGACCACGCCGCTGGCGGGCAACGACGCCGCCATGGACTCCCTGAAGCGGGCCGACCTCGTGATCGACCTGATGTTCCTGCTGTTCTCGAAGGAGCAGCTCGAGATCCAGGAGAGCGGGACGCGGATGCTCCTGTGCGTCGAGCCGGTCGACAACCTCTCCCGCCTGTTCCCCACCGCCGATCAGCGCCGCAGGGTCGAGGTGAGCGAGGAGCTCATCGCGAAGGCCCGCTCGCTGCGGTTCACCAACGCCGCGGGCAGCGACGTCGTCTATCGCCTGGGCGACTACCCCGTCATGACCGAGTACGGCTTCACCGACCAGCCGGGCCGCTGGGACCACTGGCCCTCCGGCTTCCTGTTCAGCGGCGGGGCGGACGACGGCGTCGACGGGAAGGTCGTGATCGACGCGGGGGACATCATCATCACGCCGTTCAAGAAGTTCGTCGACGCGCCGGTGGAGGTGACGATCGAGGCGGGCCGGATGGTGGACATCCGCGGCGGCCTCGACGCCGAGCTGCTGCGGGACTACATCGCGGGCTTCGAGGACGAGAAGGCGTACGGCATCTCCCACATCGGCTGGGGCTGCAACGAGAAGGCGCGCTGGTCCGGGCTGGCCAACGACCGCCGCTCGATCGGCATGGAGAGCCGTGCGTTCTACGGCAACACGCTGTTCTCCACGGGTCCCAACCAGGAGCTGGGCGGGTCCAACGACACGCAGTGCCACATCGACATCCCGATGCGCAACTGCTGCATGTACCTCGACGACGAGCCGGTGATCATCGACGGCGAGTTCGTCATCGACGACCTCAAGGCGACGCGTAGCCAGTTCGCACCGCCGTCGGCGGCGCGGGCGTAGGAGGAGCCGGGGCGCATGCGGCGCGAGCCCTCCGGGCGCAGTGGGCGCATCGACGTCGACGGCGTCGGGCTCCAGTACCTCGAGTACGGCGACGGCGAGCCCGTCGTCGTCGTGCTCCCGGGCATCACGAGCCCCGCCATCACGTGGGAGTTCGTCGCCGAGCGCCTCGCGGGCAGCGCGCGGGTGGTGATCCCGGACATCCGCGGTCGCGGGCTCTCGGACGCGCCGCCGTCCGGATACGCGATGACCGACTACGTGGCGGACGCGATCGGGCTCATCCGGGCGCTCGGCCTGGAGCGGCCGGTCGTGCTCGGGCACTCGATGGGCGCACGGATCGCGGCGGCGCTCGGCGCGGCGTGGCCCGGGGAGGTCGGGCCGCTGATCATCGTCGACCCCCCGCTCTCGGGGCCCGGGCGGGGTGACTACCCCACGCCCCTGGAGAGCTTCCGGGAGCAGCTGCACGAGGCCTACGCCGGGACGACCGCCGATGCCGTGCGGCGGTTCTATCCGGGCTGGGACGACCGCGAGGCGCAGCTGCGCGCCGAGTGGCTCCCGACGTGCGCGGAGCATGCGGTGGTCGAGACCTGGGGCCACTTCTCCGACGAGGACTTCTTCGCGTCCTGGTCGGCGCTCGACGAGCCGCTGCTGTTCGTCTACGGCGAGGAGAGCCCGGTGGTGACGCCGGCGGGGCTCGCCGACGTGATCGCGGCCAATCCGCGTGCCGCGGTGCGCGGCGTCGCCGGAGCCGGCCACATGATCCCGTGGGACAACCTGGACGGCTTCCTGGAGGCGGTGCGCGGTCGCTAGGCGCGACGCGGCAGCTTCACGACGTTCACGAAGAAGTCGTCGGTCATCCGCACCACCTCGATGAAGTGGTCGAAGTCGACGGGCTTCGTGACGTAGGCGTTCGCGTGCAGCTCGTAGCTGCGCAGGATGTCCTCGTCGGCGTCCGAGGTGGTCAGCACGACGATCGGGATCGCCCGCAGCGCCGGATCGCCCTTGACCTGACGGAGCACCTGGCGCCCGTCCATCCGGGGCAGGTTGAGGTCGAGCAGGACCAGGTCGGGGCGCGGTGACGCCGCGTAGCCGTCCTCCTGCCGGAGGAACCGCATCGCCTCGACCCCGTCGGGGACGTGGTGCAGCGTGTGCCGGATGTCGTGGTGCTCGAACGCCTCACGGATCATGAGCTCGTCGCCGGGGTCGTCCTCGACCAGCAGGACGTCGATCACGCGGCGCTCTCGCCTGGGATGCGTCACCGGACGACCTCCTCCACGACCGGCAGCGTAAACCGGAACGTGGTCCCGCGCTCCCCCTCCGTGTCGAGCCAGATGCGCCCGCCGTGGTGCTCGACGATCTTGCGCGTGAGTGCGAGGCCGATGCCGGTGCCCTCGTAGGTCTCCTTCGCGTGCAGCCGCTGGAAGATCGCGAAGACGCGCTCCGCGTACTGCGGCTCGATCCCGATGCCCTCGTCCCGGCAGCTCACGACCCATTCCTTCCCGTCGCGCCGCGCATCGACTCGCACGACGGGCGGGGCGTCGCCGCTGAACTTCACGGCGTTGCCCACGAGGTTCTGGAAGACGGCTGCGAGCAGCGTCCGCTCGCCCATCACCGTCGGCAGCGGATCGACCTCGATCGTCGCGCCCTTCTCGGCGACCCTCTCCGTGAGGTTGTCGAGCGCCTGACGCACGGCCTCGTCGAGATCGACGGCCGCTGGCGTGAACTCAGTGCGCCCGACCCGTGAGAAGGCGAGCAGGTCGGAGATGAGCGCCTGCATGCGCTGGGCGCCGTCGACGGCGAACTCGATGTACTGGTCTGCGCCTCGAGGCGGGTCCGCGCGCGCTCGACGGCGGCGAGCTCGTCGACGATCCGGTCGCGCATCACCTCGACGTCGTCGGCGAGCTCGACGATGTCTGCCGGGCCGCCCGCGTTCAGCTCGTGGCGCAGGTCGCCGCGGGCCACCTGCCGGACGTCTCCGCTCAGCCGCGCGAGCGGGTCGGAGATCGCGCGGCGCAGGACGACGGCGAAGGCGATCGCGGACAGCACGAGCGCCACGCCGATGACGATGAGCGCGATCACGAGGTTGCGGACGGCGTCGGCGAGACGCTCGCGTCCCTGCGTGCGCGCGGCCAGGATCCCCGCCTCCTGCCGTGCGAGGGCGCCGCGGACGGCGTCGAAGAGCACCTTGCCGTCGCTCGCGCGGTTCGTCACGGTCGGCTCGCCGGGTCTCCTGCGCACCTCGGCGATGACGGGCTCGGCGTACTGCGTGCGCCAGTCCCGGGCCCGCGTCTGGACGATCGCCAGGTCGGCAGGGAGCGACTCGTCGCCGGGCGTGTCGCCCGCGAGCGCCACGAGCCGGGACAGCGCCTGGCGCTCCTGAGCGCGGCCGGCCGTGTAGGGCGCCAGGAACGAGCGGTCGCCGGTCGCCGCGTACCCGCGGATGCCCGTCTCCTCGTCGACGAGCGCCGCGGTCAGCCGGAGGTTCTCGGTCTCGGCGGGATAGAGGCGGTCGACGAGGTCGTTGCGGATCTGCGCCGTGCGGATCACGCCGTAGGCCGCGGCGGCGAGGCACACCACGACGATGAGCCCGAGCACGGCGCCGGCCACCGCCAGCCACCAGCTCGCGCGGTGCCGTCCGATGAGCGGGCGCGGGCGATCGCGTGCTGGGTGCGGGGTGACGTCCGCGGACCGGAGGGAGATGTCCATCGGTGGGTGGGAGGTACCCGGAAAGCGGGGTGTGGGAGCCGCCTCGGGGCCGGGTCGATGTACGGATTCCCGCGCGCGGACGAGACAGGTCCGTCCGGAGGGACTGGTCCTTCGGCCCTGCGGTACGTTCGCGGCATGACGGACCTCGCCAGCCCGGCGCGTGTCGGGAGCCTCCTGCGCGACTGGCGCCGCCGGCGGCGCCTGAGTCAGCTCGATCTCGCCCTGGAAGCCGGTGTGTCGGCCCGGCACGTGAGCTTCGTCGAGACCGGGCGGTCTCGTCCGTCGCCCGAGATGGTGCTGCACCTCGCCGAGCAGCTCGACGTCCCGCTGCGCGACCGCAACGGCCTGCTGCTGGCCGCCGGCTACGCGCCGGTCTACGCCGAGCGCGATCTCGAGGCGCCCGACATGGAGCCCGTCCGGACGGCGCTGGACCTCGTGCTGCGCGGTCACGAGCCCTATCCCGCGGCCGTCGTCGACCGCACCTGGGAGCTCATCCAGGGCAATCGCGGGATCGGGCTGCTGCTCGAGGGCGTCGACCCGGAGCTCCTCGCGCCGCCGGTGAACGTCCTGCGGGTCAGCCTGCACCCCAGCGGCATGGCGCCGAACATCGCGAACCTCGCGGTCTGGCGCGCGCACCTGCTGGAACGCCTCGACCGGCAGATCGCGGCGACGGGCGACCCACAGCTCGCGTCGCTGCGCGACGAGCTGGCCGGCTATCCGGCACCGCCGCCGCCCGTGGCGCCGGAGGACCTCGGCGACGTCTGCGTGCCGCTGCGGCTCGCGACGCCGCACGGAGAGCTGTCGTTCATCTCCACGATCGCGACGTTCGGCACCGCCGTCGACATCACCGTGGCGGAGCTCGCGATCGAGTCGTTCTTCCCGGCGGACGCGGCGACCGCGGAGGTCGTGCGCGCCTACGTGGCCTGAGGGGCGACGGAGCGCAGGGCCTGGCGGATCCCCCGCCGCAGCAGCTCAGGGTCGAGCTCGCCCTTCGTGAGCTGGTCGAAGAACAGCCCGTCGATCATGGCCATGAGGACGCGTGCGTCGCCGTCGGGGTCCTGTGAGCCCGCGGCGATCACCACCGGCTTGGCGAGCTCCCAGAACGCGCGGCTGCACTCGCGGATGAGCGGGCCGATCGCCTCGTCGCGCGCGCCGGCGAGCAGCATCTCGTAGCGCGCCATCACGACGACCGTGTCGGACTCGAACATCGCGGCCCCGCCCTCCGCGACGGCGTCGATCACGGCGTCGAGGCCCGACGTCGCGAACGCCATGACGAGCTGCTGCGCCATCGCGGCCACCCGGTGCTCGTCGAGCTCGCGCATCCGCTCCACGGCCGCGGCCAGCAGCCCGTCGCGGTTGCCGAACCAGTAGGTGACCGACCCGTGCGGCACCCCCGCCTCGGTCTCGACGGCGCGGTGGGTCGCCTCCCGCAGCCCGCGCGTGCCGATGACGTGCAGCGCCGCGTCGAGCAGCGCCGTCCGGCGGTCCGTCGCGGGTCTGGAGGGCGCTGCCATGGCGGCAGTGTGGCAGACCGCCTTGACGGTCGGCGAAGAAAGTTCTACAAGTGGAGAAGAACCTTCTTCAAACGTAGGAGTCCTCCAGTCATGTCGCCCCCAGCACGGAAGGACCGCAGCCTCCAGATCCTCGTCCTCGTCTGCCTCGGGCAGTTCATGCTGCTCGTCGACGACACGATCGTGAACGTCGCCCTGCCCTCCATCCAGGCCGATCTCGGCTTCTCGGAGAGCGGGCTGACCTGGGTCGCCAACGCCTACTTCCTGGCGTTCGGCGGGTTCCTCCTCCTCGGCGGCAAGGCCGCCGACCTGCTCGGCCGGCGCCGTGTGCTCGTGTTCGCGCTCGGCGCGTTCGCGACGGCGTCCGCGATCTGCGGCCTGGCCCCGAGCTCCGGCGTCCTCGTCGCGGCCCGCGGCGTGCAAGGTCTCGCCGGCGCGTTCCTCTCGCCCGCCGCCCTGTCCATCCTCCTGGCCACGTTCCCCGGCGGCCGCGAGCGCACCCAGGCGCTGGGCGCCTGGGCGGCGCTGACCGGCGTCGGCGCCGCGACCGGGCTCCTCGCCGGCGGCGCGCTCGTCGAGCTCTTCGACTGGCGCTGGGTCTTCCTCATCAACGTCCCCGTCGCCCTCGTGGTGATCCCGCTCGTGCGTCGTGTCGTCCCGGCCGATCCGCCGAGGGACGCGGCGCGCGCTCGCCCCGACGTCCTCGGCGCGCTGCTCGGGACCGCGGCGCTGCTCGCCTTCACCCTCAGCGTGGTCAGGACCGACCAGCACGCGTGGCTCTCGGCCCCGACGCTGGGCGGCATCGCGGTCGCGGTCGTCCTCGCGTTCGGCGCGTTCCTACGCGAGCGGCGCTCGCCCGAGCCGCTCATCCCGCGCGAGCTGCTGCGCTCACGGACGACTCTGGCGGCCAACACGATGATGCTCATCGGCGCGGCGGGGCTGTTCGCGATGTTCTTCTTCCTCACCCTCTACATGCAGATCGTGCTGGGGTGGGGCGCGCTGGAGACCGGCGCCGCCTACCTGCCGTTCTCGTTCGTCATGGCGGTGACGAGCGGCGTCGTCGCGAAGTCGCTGGACGGCCGCTCGGCGCGCGGGCTGCTGCTCGTCGGGCCGGTCATCGGCGGCGCCGGGCTGTGGCTCATGAGCGGGCTGGAGGCGACGAGCGAGTACACCGCGCACCTGCTGCCGGCGCTGGTCGTGACGGCGTTCGGGCTCGGCCTGACGTTCGTGCCGCTCATCAACGCGGCGACCGGCGGGGCCGGCGAGGGCGACGGGGGCGGCGCCTCCGCGCTGCTGACCACGTGCCAGCAGATCGGCGCGGTCCTCGGCATCGCCGTCATGGTCACGATCGCGACGCACCAGACCGGGGTCGCGGTCGCGGACGGGACCGCGCCGGCGGTCGCGGCGGTCGAGGGGTTCCAGGCCGCGTTCCGCGTCCAGGCGATCGTCCTCGCCGCCGCGGGCCTCCTCGCGCTGCTGCTGCGCCCGGTGCCACGGACGGCGCCTCACCGAGCGCCGGCGTTGACCGGGTCCTGAGACCACAGGTAGCGTCGCGGACCACATGCTCCCAGCCACCACCGGCACGCACGTGGTCCGCGGCGCCTGCCCGCACGACTGCCCCGACACCTGCGCGATGCTCGTCACGGTCACCGACGGCGTCGTCACCGGCGTCAAGGGCGACCCGGACCACCCGTTCACCGCGGGCGCGCTGTGCCCGAAGGTGCACGACTACGAGCACCGGGTGAACAGCCCCGACCGGATCCTGCATCCGATGCGGCGCGTCGGGGCCAAGGGCGAGGGCCGCTTCGAGGAGGTCTCCTGGGACGCCGCGCTCGACGAGATCGCGGAGCGCTTCACGGCGATCACGGCGGAGCACGGCTCCGAGGCGATCCTGCCCTACAGCTACCTCGGCGCCCTCGGGATGCTCAACGGCCTCGCCGTCGGCGACCCGTTCTTCCACCGGGTGGGCGCGAGCGTGAGCGAGCGGACGTTCTGCGACTCCGGCTCGTCGACTGCCTACCTGATGACCGTCGGACCGACGGCGGGCATCGACCCCGAGAGCTTCGTGCACTCGCGGTACATCGTCATCTGGGCGTGCAACCTCATGAGCACGAACATCCACATGTGGAAGTTCGTGGCCGAGGCGCGCAAGCGCGGGGCGAAGGTCGTCGTCATCGACCCGCTGCGCACGCGCACCGCCAAGCGCGCCGACTGGCACATCGCGATCCGCCCGGGGACCGACGCCGCGCTCGCCCTCGGGATGGCGCACGTCATCGTCCGCGACGGGCTCGTGGACGAGGCCTACGTGCGCGACCACACCGTCGGCTTCGACGAGCTGGCCGAGCGCCTCGCCGACTACCCGCCCGAGCGCGTCGCGCAGATCACCGGCGTCCCGGCGGAGGACATCGAGCGCCTCGCGACGGAGTACGCGACCTCGCAGCCGGCGGCCATCCGCGTCGGCGTGGCCGTCGAGCGCCACGAGACGGGCGGGCAGGCGGTGCGCGCCATCACGTCGCTGCCCGCGCTCACCGGCGCATGGCGCCGGGTCGGCGGCGGCATCCTGCAGCTCTCGCACTGGGCGTTCCCCCTGAACATCCGCGCGATGCACCGCCCGGACTGGATCCGTCCCGGGACCCGGGTCGTCAACCAGTGGCAGCTCGGGGCGGCGCTCACCGGCGAGCTCGAGCTCGACCCGCCGGTCAAGGGGCTGTTCGTCTACAACGCGAACCCCGCGATCGTCGCCTCCGACCAGGGCCGCACGCTCGCGGGCCTCGGGCGCGAGGACCTCTTCACCGTCGTCGGCGAGCAGTTCATGACCGACACCGCCCGCTACGCGGACATCGTGCTGCCCAACACGACGCAGGTCGAGCAGCTCGACCTCGTCTTCTCGTGGGGCCAGATGTACCTGACGCTGAACCTGCCGGCGGTCGCACCGCTCGGCGAGGCGGTCTCCAACCGGGAGATGTTCGCCCGGCTCGCCCGGCGAATGGGCTTCGACGACCCGCAGTTCGCGATGTCCGACGAGGACGCGCTGCGGGAGGCGATGCACTGGTCGCACCCGTCGCTCGAGGGCATCACGCTCGAGTCGCTCAAGGAGACGGGCTGGGCGCGGCTGAGCATCCCGTCGCCCGACGAGTACGCGCCGCACGCGGAGGGCGGGTTCCCGACGCCGTCGGGCCGCGTCGAGCTCAAGGCGTCGATGGCCGCGGGCGGCGACTTCGTCGTCTCGGTGTTCCGCGAGGGCTACGACGAGCATCAGTCGGGGGCGCCCGTCGACCCGCTCCCGCACTGGCGCGAGCCGGCGGAGGCGCGCAGCGCCACGTTCCCGCTGACGATGATCTCGCCGAAGGCGCACGGTTTCATCAACTCGACGTACGGCAACGCCGACCGCCAACTGCGGCTCATGCACGAGCAGCCCCAGGCGATCCTGCACCCCGACGACGCCGCGCCACGGGGTATCTCCGAGGGCGACCACGTGACCGTGCGCAGCGAGCGCGGGGAGCTGCGCGCGCTGGCGCAGGTCTCCGAGGACGTCGCTCAGGGCGTCGTGGTGTGCCCGATGGGCTACTGGCTCGGCTCGGCGGAGGGCGGCGCGACGGTCAACTCCGTGACCGCGCACCGCTTCGCCGACCTCGGCCGGGCGCCGACGTTCTCGGACACCGCGGTCGAGGTCGCGCCGGCGGCCTAGCCGAGCTTCTCCCCCAGGAACCCCGCGACGGTCGCGGTGATCGCCGGTGTCACGAACTCCGGCCCCTCGTGGCCGGCACCCGCGATGAGCACGTAGGTCGACGAGGCGCCGACGGCCGACAGCGCCTCGTGCAGCACGCGGCTCTGCTCGTGGTTGACCATCGTGTCGCGGTCGCCGTGGAGGATCAGGTGCGGCGGCGCGGCCGCGTGGACCCGGTGGCGCGGGCTCGCCGCCCGCGCGAGCCCAGGGTCGTCGTCGATGCGGTCGAGCCCGAGCAGCGCTGCGGTCGGCGGCGGCGGGAGGATCATCGTCTCCAGCGGGTTGCGCCCGCCCGAGAGCAGGAAGTCGCTGCCCGGGAAGTAGGCGACCACCGCGCCGACGGCGCTCGAGACGCCGACGTGGTCGCCGACGTCGCCCTCGAGCGCCGCGTCGCCCGTGGTGAGCGCGGCGAGCGACGCGAGGTGCCCGCCGGCCGACGCGCCGCCCAGCGCGATCCGCCCCGGATCGAGGCCGAGGTCGCCGGCGTTCGCGCGCAGCCAGCGCACGGCGGCCTTCACGTCGTGGATCGGCGCCGGGTAGGTCACGGACGGGACGAGGCGGTAGTTCGCGCTCGCGACCGCGAACCCGTTGGCGACGATCGGCATGAGGCGCTCGACCGCCGCGTCGGACTTGTCGCCCAGCGCCCAGGCGCCGCCGTGGAGGTACAGCAGCGTCGGGAGCCCGGACGGCGCGCCCGACGGCGTGTAGAGGTCCAGCCGCAGGGACGTCCCGCCGACCTTCGCGTACTCCAGGTCGGCCTGGATCACCGCCTGGACGGTGCCGGTGCTCGTGCTCGTGTTCATGCGGCCTCCTGCGGCCGTGGCCAGGGCCACGGCCCCTCGGTGTAGTCGGGGTCGTCGCGGTCGCGCGATCCGAAGGTCCAGTTGCCGGGGAGTGTGTCCCACCAGCCCTGCGTCGAGCGCTCGATGCGCCCCCAGTCGTAGACGACGTGGCGGTGCGCGATGCGCCACTCGCCGCCGCGGCGCTCGAAGCGGTCGAGGTAGCGCGCCTTCAGCATCTCGTCCCAGCTGCCCGTGTCGTCCACGCGGCGGTGCACGGCGTCGAGGTAGCACTCGACCCGCGCGACGTCGCCGTCGCGCTCGATGACGATGTTCGAGATCGCGTGGTGGATCATCTCGAGGCCGTCGCCGAGCATGAACGCCACGAGCCCGTCGACCGGGCCCGAGTAGACGCCGTGGTCGTCGGTCGCGTCCGGGTGGTAGACGCTGCGCAGCAGGTCGGGGTCCTGCCGGTCCACGGCGCGGCAGTAGCGATGCAGGACGTCGGTGATCTCCGCGCGCGCGATCAGCTCCTCGACGTCCATCTCAGGCCCCGGCCACGAGCGGGCGGTCGTAGGAGATGTCCGCGCGGTCCCAGCGCGCGGCGGGGAACCCGTTCTGCGGCCCGAACAGCGCGCCCGCCCCGTCGACGACGCAGCACCACTCGACGATCACCCGGCGCGCCGCGATCCGCCACTCGCCGTCGCGGCGCTCGAGCCGGTCGAGGTAGCGCCCGCCCGCGATGTCGGAGACCTCGCCGTCGCCCTTGCGCGTGAGGACGCCGAGGATGTAGCTCTCGGCGTGCGCGGTGTCGCCGTCGATCTCGACCGTCTGCGTGGTGATGTGGTGCTGATGGCCGCGGAACGACGTCGCGTGCAGGTCGTTGGCCCAGGCGATGAACTCCTGCGGGCTCCCGGTGAAGGCGCCGTGCTCATCGACCGCGTCGTCCCAGTAGCAGGAGGCGACCATGGCGTCGTCGTGGCGGTCGAGGCCGCGCGAGTAGCGGTGGACGCAGTCGGAGATCGCCTGGCGGTCCAGCAGGCGTTGCACGTCGGGGTGGTGCTGCTCCGGCATCGGCTCTCCTCGCTCCAGGGTCGATCGCACGCTAACGCTCGTCGCCGTGGCGCACCGGCACGTAGTGTTGGCCGGCTATGAGGCTGTGGGTGCGATCCGCGCTGGCCCCGCCGCTCTGGTCGCGGCTGCTGCCCGCCGGGCTGCTGGGGATCGCGGTCATCGTGGCCCTCGACATCGCGGTCGGATCGCGGGTCGCGCTCGGCAGCGCCCTGGCCGTCATCGCGTTGGCGGTCGGCTTCCTCGGGGAGCGCGGCGACACGATCGTCGTCGCCTCCTGCTGCGTCGCCGCAGCCGCGTTGAGCGGGCTCTGGGGCGACTGGGACGCGGCGTGGACCGTGACGCTCGTCGTGGTCGCCGCGTCGAGCGTCAGCGCGGTGCTCGTGTCGCTGCTGCGGGCGGCGGCGATCACCACCCGCCGGCAGCTGGACCTCCTGCGCGACCTGGCGGGCCTCACCGGTGGCTCGCGGGGCGTCGTCGAGCTCGCCGAGGCGCTGCTCGACCTGCTCGTGCCGGCCTACGCGGACGTCGCCACGCTCGATCTCTCGATCCAGGACCTCGACCGCCGCGTCGGCGCGCGCGTCGCCGGGCCCGGTGCCGCGGTGACGGAGCGCTGGCTGCGCGGGCGCCCGCCCGTCGATCCGAGCCTGCCGGGGACGCAGCAGGTGATCGCCACGGGCAGGCCGGCGTTCGTCGAGGAGGTGCGCGACGAGATGCTGCGCGAGCTCGCGACCGACGAGGCGGATCTCGCACAGCTGCGCGGGCTCGCCGTCCGGTCGGCCATCACGCTCCCGCTCGCGACGCGGGGCGCGCCGTTCGGGGCGCTCTCGCTCATCATCGGCAGCTCGGGGCGGCGCTACGCCCCGGCCGACCTCGAGTTCGCCGGGCTCGTCCAGGGCCGGATCGCGATCGTGCTCGACAACACCGGCCTGAGCCGTGCCGCCGCGCGCAGCGAGGCGATCATGAGCGCCGCCCTCGACTCGCTCGAGGAGGCGGTCACGATGAACGGCCCCGACGGCACCACCGTCTACGCCAACCAGGCGGCGGTCCGCCTGCTCGGGGCGACGAGCGCGGAGGAGGTCGTCAACGGCGAGCCGGGCGCGATCGCGGCGCGCTACCGCATCTACGACGAGGCGGGCAGCCCGTACGACTACCGCGAGCTGCCCGCGTTCCGCGCGCTCGCGGGCGAGGAGCACCCCGAGGCCAAGCTCGTGCGCAACGTCGTCGTGGCGACCGGGGAGGAGCGCTGGCTGCTCAACAAGGTCAGCGTCCTGCGCGACGGCGACGGAGGCGTGGACCGGATCGTCAACGTCATCGAGGACGTCACGGAGGTCAAGAACGCGGAGGTCCGCCAGCGGATCCTCGGCGAGGCGACCAGGGTGCTGTCGGCCGCGCCGGACCGCGAGCAGGGCCTCGCGGGCGTCGCGGCGGTCGTCGTCCCGGATCTGGCGGAGTGGTGCGCGGTCGACGTCGACGGCCCGGCGGCGAGCGCCGGGCGCGAGCCGGCCGCGGGCGACGATCGGCTCGTCGTCGGGCTGCGCGCCGGCGGCGGCGAGCTCGGGACGCTGACGCTCGGCCGGGCGTGGTCGTTCTCCGACGAGGACCGCGCGCTGACCGAGGAGCTCGGCCGCCGGGCCGCGATCGCGGTGCTCGACGCCCGCCTGTCGGAGGAGCGCGCCGAGATCACGCGCGAGCTGCAGGAGGGCCTGCGGCCGCCGGAGCTGCCGGCGGTGCCCGGGCTGCGGACGGCGACGCTGTACCGCCCGGCGGGGGAGCTCAACGACGTCGGCGGCGACTTCTACGACGCCTTCGAGACCGATGCGGGTTGGACCGTCTGCATCGGCGACGTGGCCGGCCAGGGGGCGCGCGCGGCGACCCTGACCGGTCTCATGCGCTACACGCTGCGGTCCGTCGCCCAGCACACCGGTGGCCAGGGGACCGCGATCGCGGCGGTCAACCGCGCGCTGACCGAGCAGCCGGAGCTCGCGCTCGGCACGCTCGCGGTGGTCCGGCTGCACCGCGGGACCGGCGGAGAGCTGGTGCTCGGGTCGCTCTCGGCCGGCCACCCGCTCCCGCTGCTCATCCGCGACGGCGCCGTACGCGAGCTCGGCGTGCCCGGTCCGATCGCCGGGGTCTTCGAGGACGCCGAGTGGCCGATGACGGACACGCCCCTGCAGCGGGGCGACACGATCGTCCTCTACACCGACGGCGTGCTCGACACCGTCGGCGACGACGGGCGCTTCGGCGACGAGCGGCTGCTCGCGCTCCTCGACGGCGCGCCCGCCGACCCCACGGCCGTCGTCGCGCGCATCGACGCGGCGCTCGCGGCCTTCCAGGCGGGGCCGCAGCGCGACGACACCGCGATCGTCGTCATCACCGTCGACGACGCGCATGCCAGCGCGTAGCCGGGGTACGCGATGTCACCATGCCCCCCGCAGCGATCCTCGACATCGACGGCACGCTCGTCGACACGAACTACCAGCACGCGATGTCCTGGTACATGGCGTTCCGCCAGCACGGCGTCGTGCTGCCGATCTGGCGGATCCACCGCCACATCGGCATGGGCGGTGACCAGCTCGTCGCGGCGGTGGCGGGAGACGAGGTCGAGGAGCGCTGCGGCGACGACATCCGCGCCGCCGAGGGCCCGCTCTACCTCGCGACCATCCAGACCACATCGGTGCTCGAGGGCGCGCGCGAGCTCATCGAGGACCTGAAGGCGGGCGGGCGCAAGGTCGTGCTCGCGAGCTCCGCGAAGGAGCAGGAGGTCGACCACTACCTCGACCTGCTCGACGCGCGCGAGCTCGTCGACGGCTGGACGACGTCGGCCGACGTGGAGCGCACGAAGCCCGAGCCCGATCTCGTGCACGCCGCGCTCGAGCAGCTGGGCACCGAGGACGCGGTCATGGTGGGCGACACGCCGTGGGACGTGCAGGCGGCGGAGAAGGCCGGCGTCCCGACGGTCGCGGTGCTCACCGGCGGCTTCTCCGAGTCCGAGCTGACCGACGCCGGCGCCGTCGCCGTGTTCAGCTCGATCGTCGAGCTGCGCGAGGATCTCGCGTCGACGCCCCTGCGCGGCTGAGGGTCGCGATCACGACGGCGCTGCTGCGGCGGCGGACGGAGTGAGCTCCGCCCGGCGCCCGCGCGCCGGCAGGAGCGCCCCGCCCACCGCCCCGACGAGCGACAGCCCCGCCGCCACGGCGATCGCGACGGTGAAGCCGTCCGTGAACGCCTGCGCCGACGCGTAGCCGCCCGCGCCGCTGAAGGCCGCCACCGCCACCGCGATCCCGAACACGCCGCCCAGCTCGCGCAGCGTGCTGTTCACGCCCGACGCCTTCCCGACCGCCTCCGGCGCGACCGCGCCCATGACGGCGTTCTGCGCCGACGGGAGCGCCATCGACACGCCGCAGCCGGCGATCACGAGCGCGGGGACCATCTGGACGTAGTCCATCGCCGGATCGGCGACGAGGGCGATCCAGCCCAGGCCGATGCCCTGCAGCAGCAGCCCGCCGGCGAGGAACGGGCGCTCCCCGAAGCGGTCGACGAGCGCGCCGGCGATCGGCGCGACGAAGAACAGGGTCGCCGTCCACGGCAGCAGCCGCAGGCCCGCGCCGAGGGCGTCGTCGCCGAGGCCGGACTGCAGGAACTGCGCGAGGAAGAACACGGCGCCGAACAGCGACGCGAACGTCAGGAAGATCGCGCCGTTGCCGGCCGAGAACGCGCGCGAGCGGAACATCCCGAGCGGCAGCATCGGCGCCCGCGCCCGCGCCTCCCACCACAGGAACGCGCCGAGCAGCAGCAGCCCGGCGGCGAGCGATCCGACGACCTCGGCGCTGTCCCAACCGGCCTGGTTGCCGCGCACGAGGCCCCACACGACGCCGACGGCCGCGAGCGTGATGAGCACGAGGCCGGGCAGGTCGAGGGAGCGGTCGCGGCCCCGGCTCTCGGGCATCCGCGCCAGCGCGACGGGGACGACGGCGAGACCGATCGGCACGTTGATCCAGAAGATCCAGCTCCAGGAGATGCCCTGGGCGACCGCGCCGCCGATGACCGGCCCGGTCGCGACCGCCAGGCCCGTGAGGCCCTGCAGCGCGCCGATCGCCGACCCGCGGCGCTCGGCGGGGAACGCGGCGCTCACGAGCGCGAGCGCGAGCGGCATGACGAACGCCGCGCCCGCGCCCTGCACGGTCCGTGCGGCGATGAGCCAGCCGGCGGTCGGCGCCAGGGCGCACGCGGCGGAGGCGAGCGCGAAGAGGGCGAGGCCTCCGGCGAACAGTCGTCGCCGTCCGAAGCGGTCGCCGAGCGCCGACGCGGTCATGAGCAGCACGGCGAAGCTGAGGTTGTAGGCGTTCACCGTCCACTCGAGCTCTTCGATGCTCGCGCCGAGATCGGCGCGGATGGTGGTGAGGGCGGTCGAGACGACGAGGGTGTCGAGCGCGACCATGAAGGAGGCGACGGCGGCCAGGCCGAGGACCCAGCGGCGCGACGAGGATGACGTGGTCATGCGTGGTTGGACGGCGCGGACCGCCGCGAGGTCACCGATGAGTTCGCGGCGCGGCGGCGGTCCAAGTGCCGATGACCACCTCCACCGACGACGCCACCGCGTTCCGCGCCCTCGTCGAGCCGTACCGCCGCACGCTCGAGGTGCACTGCTACCGGATGCTCGGCTCCGTCCACGACGCCGAGGACGCCGCCCAGGAGACGCTTCTGCGCGCCTGGCGATCGCTCGACCGCTTCGAGGGCCGCTCCGCGGTCAACACCTGGCTGTACCGGATCGCCACGAACGTCTGCCTCGACGAGCTCGAGCGCCGGCCGAGGCGCGCCGAGCCAGTCGTGGAGCCGTATCCCGACGAGCGCCTCGACGAGGCGGAGGGACCGCTGGCCGACCCCGCTGCGCGCTACGCCGCGCGCGAGGGCATGGAGCTCGCGTTCCTCACCGCGATCCAGTGGCTGCCGGGCCGGCAGCGCGCGGTCCTCATCCTCCGCGACGTCCTCGGCTGGTCGGCTGCCGAGGTCGCCGGTCTCCTCGACACCTCACCCGCCGCGGCCAACAGCGCGCTGCAGCGGGCGCGGGCGACGATCGAGGGGGAGCTCGGCGTCCGCCCGGTCGCCCCGGCGCGGGCAGGCGAGCGCGAGCTGCTGCGCCGCTACGTCGACGCCTGGGAGCAGGCGGACATCGCGGCGCTCGTGGCGCTGCTGCGCGACGACGCGGTCATCACGATGCCGCCGCAGCCGGCGATCCACGGTGCGGCGGCGATCGGCGCGTTCATGGCGCGCGTGTCCGCGCGGCACGACCTCGTCGCGATGCCGTCGGCCGCCAACCGCCAGCCCGCCGTCGCGCTGTACGAGCGCACGGACGGCGGGCTGGTGCCGCACCGGTTGCTGCTCCTCGACGTCGAGGACGGCCGGATCGCGCAGCTGCACGCGTTCGGAGCCGAGACGATCAGTCGCGGTTGACGACGTCCTTCAGCTTGTCGCCGGTCTTGTCGACCGCGTCCTTGACCTTGCCCTGCCCGCGATCGACGCGGCCCTCGTTCTTGAGGCTCTCGTCGTCGGTCAGGTCGCCGGCCGCTTCCTTCGCGCGGCCCTTGAGGTCGTCGGTGGTTCCGTCGCCCATGACGGTCTCCTCTCGCTCGGTCTGAGAGAGCGCTACCCGCTACGGGAGGAAGAACACGGCGACCTGCTGGTCATCCACCCGCCCGGTCGCGGGGTCGAGCAGGAAGTTCGACGTGATGAGGCCCTGTGCGCCCTCCATGCTCCCGCGGGCGGCCGTGACGGTCCAGACCACGGCGCCCTGCAGAAGCCCCTCCTCGGGCGACGGGTTCAGCGTGCCCTCCCCGACGGTGTCGACGTCGATCTCGCCGCCGTCGAAGCGCAGCGTCCCGGTCTCCGTGAAGGTCGACGGCCCCGTGAACACCACGTGGTTCTCGTAGGACGCATCGGTGACCTCGAGCGGCCCGTCGACGAGGATGGACACGCTCGTCGCACTCGGGTCGGGTCGATCAGATCAGATCTCCCCGCGCCGCGCGGACGCGACGAGCGCGAGACCCGGCAGCTCGATCCCGTCCGCGGACGCGTACGGCGCGACGGCCTCGCGCAGGCTCGCCTCGAGCGCCGCCGCGGCCGGGGGCGGCATGGCGGCGAGGCGCTTCGCCAGCGGCCCGGCGATGGTCGACGTGCGCGACCACCACTCGTCGAAGGACGCCGCGCGCAGCGGCACCGGCTGCTCCTCGACCGCGACGCCGTCGAAGCCGGCGGCGACGAGGAGCGCCGCGAGGCGCCCGGGGTCGGCGAGCGAGAACGGCCCGGGCACGCCGGGCGGAGGGACGGGCTCGCCGAGCTGCGCGCTCATCGCGTCGAGGACGACGCCCAGCCAGGGGTTGCGCTCATGCGGGCCCCAGACGGAGACGGCCACGCGCGCTCCTGGCCGTGCGACGCGGTGCAGCTCGCGCCCGGCGCGCTCCGGGTCGGCGGCGAACATGAGTCCCTCCCGGCACAGGAGGACGTCGAACGACCGGTCGGGCTCGTCGATCCCTTCGAGGTCCAGGACGCGGGCTCGCACGTTCGCCAGCCCGGCGGCGCGGGAGGCGGCGATCGCGACCATGGGCGCCGCGACGTCGGACAGCACGACCTCGATGCCGTCGACCCGGCGCGCGGCGGCGATGCCGAGGCCGCCCGGCCCGCAGGCCAGCTCGAGCACCCGGTCGCCGGGCGCGATGGACGCCAGGTCGAGCAGGCGCTCGGCGAGCCCCGCGGTCCGCGCGTCGACGGCCGCGGCATGCTCGGCCCAGCCTGGCGCGACCGCGGCCCACATGCCGTGGACGCGGGCGCGGACGTCCTGCCGATCGACCATGCTGCTGGGCTCCATGACGAGCCTCCTCGGAGATTGACCACAGCTGGACTAAAATGAATACAGTGCGAGTGTAGTCAAATGTCGGAGCCCGTCAAGTCCCGTCGCCGGTACGAGTCGCCGCGCCGCCGCGAGCAGGCCGAGGCGACCCGGCGCGCGATCCTCGACGCGGCCAGGCTGCGCTTCGAGCGCGACGGCTACGTGGCGACGACGATCGCCGCGATCGCCGAGGAGGCCGACGTCTCGGCGAAGACGGTCTACACCGCGTTCGAGACGAAGAGCGGCGTCCTGCGCGCGCTCTGGCACCTCCTGCTGCGCGGCGACGAGGACGAGCGCCCGGTGGGGGAGCGCGGGTGGTTCCAGGAGGTCCTCGACGAGCCCGACCCCGAGCGGCAGCTGCGGCTCAACGCGCGCAACGCGCGCCGGGTGAAGTCGCGCGCCGGCGCGATGCTCGGCGTCATCCGCAGCGCGGCCGGGGTCGACCCGGACGCGGCCGCGCTGTGGGCGCGGATCGAGAGCGACTTCCACGCGAACCAGGGCGCCGTGGTCGCGTCGATCGACGCCAAGGGGGCGCTGCGACCCGGCCTCGGCGCCGACCGCGCGACCGACGTCCTCTGGACGCTCAACCACCCGGACGTCTGGCTCCTGCTCACCGGCAGGGGCTGGACGCCGGAGGAGTTCGAGACCTGGTTCGCGGCCGCGACCTGCTCGGAGCTCCTCGGCTAGGCGGACACGGGTGCGAGCGTCGTGGCGAGCCAGTCGACCGCCGCCGGGACGTGGGCCGGGTCGATGTGGTGCCCGGCGTCGGACTCGTGGTACTCGACGTCGAGCCCGCCGGACTCCAGGAGCTCCTTCGCGCGGCGCGCGAAGCCCACCTCCATCACCGGGTCGCGCCGGCCGTGCGCGATGAACGCGCGCAGATCCGTGCGGCCGGCGAGGTCGGGCTGCCAGCCCTCCACGATCGGGACGAACCCGGAGAACGCGAGGATCCCCGCCGGTGCCGGCCGATCGGGGCCGAGCCCGAGGGCGTAGCTCATCACCGACCCCATCGAGAAGCCGCCGAACACGGTCGCCTCCGGCCCGATCCCCGTGCGCTGCCACAGCTCGTCGTGGAACGCCCCGAGCGCGGCGTAGGCGCTGCGGAACGTGTCCGGGTCGGGGTAGCCGACCCGCGGCACGACGTACCAGTGATAGCCCGGCCCGCCGAGCGTCAGCGGCGCACGCGGCGTGACGACGTGCAGCCGCCGGGCGGGATCGAGGACGTCCGCGAGGCCGAGCAGGTCGCGCTCGTCGGACCCGCGTCCGTGATGGAGGACGAGCAGGCCCGTCGCCTGACCGTCGGCCGGTCGCTCCAGGTAGGTCAGGTCGGTCATCGGGCGGCCTCCTCGCGCTGGGCGCTGCGGGGGTTGACGACGGGCTGCAGCAGCTTCTCGAGCTGCGGACGCAGGTGCTCGTGCTGGCGGGGGAGGCGCAGCGCCTCGCCGAGGTGCTCCGGGTCCTCGTCGACGGCGAAGCCGGGCGAGGTCGTCGCGATCTCGAACAGGATGCCCTGCGGCTGGCGGAAGTAGATCGCGTCGAAGTAGTCGCGATCGATGACGGGCGTCACCTGCATGCCCGCGGCCCGCGCGCGCTCCTGCCACGCGACGTGGTCGTCGTCGCGCGAGTGCCAGGCGATGTGGTGCACGGTGCCGGAGCCCTGGATGCCGACCTCGGTGGCCGGGTCGTAGCCCCAGTGGAAGTGGCGCTCGTCGCCCTGCAGGCGGTACTCGCCCTCACCGGTCTCGGTGAAGCCCAGCGTCTCGGTCAGCAGCGCCCTGTCGGCGGCCGGGGCCTGCGCGGCGTAGGCGCGGGCACCCTCGACGCCGAGGATGGCGTGCTCGGCCGGGACGTCGGGATGGGCGGCGCGCAGCGGCGGGTTGCCGTCGTCGGCGACGACGAGCTCGAGTGCGAGGCCGTCGGGGTCGGCGAAGCGCAGGGCGCCGTCGCCGCGGGCTGTCTCGTGTCCGGCCGCGGCGAGCCGTGCGGCCCAGAAGTCCAGGGCGGCCTCGGAGGCGACGCCGAGCTGGATCGTGTGGACCATCCCCGCGCCCGCGCGGCCGGGGCGCGCGCCGGCGAACTCGAACCACGTGAGGATCGAGCCGGGCGAGCCGGCCTCGTCGCCGAAGTAGAGGTGGTAGGCGTCGGGTGCGTCGAAGTTCACCGTCTTCTTCACGAGCCGCAGGCCGAGCGTGTCGGCGTAGAACGCGACGTTCCCCTGCGCGTCGCCGGTGATCATCGTGATGTGGTGCATGCCCTCGAGCTTCATGGCGATCCTCGGTCGAAGTGATTGCGACCGCAACTATATCAGATGATTGCGACCGCAACTACATGGCGCCCGCGCCCACGGAACTAGGATCGGGGGCATGGCCGACAACGCCGGCGGGGGCCTGGAGCAGCTCTACGACGAGCTGCGCACGGCGATCATCCAGGGCCGCATCCCGCCGGGTACCCGGATGTCGCAGGTCCAGCTGGCCGGCGAGCTCGGCGTGAGCCGCACGCCGCTGCGCGAGGCGATCCGCCTGCTGCAGCGCGAGGGGCTCATCGAGGCCGAGCGCAACCGCATGGTCACCGTGACCGGCCTGTCGGTCGACGACCTCGAGGCGATCTACGTCATGCGGATCCTCAACGAGACGTTCGCGGCGTCGGTCACCGTCGCCGGGATGACCGACGACGACGTCGCCGTGCTCGAGCACGAGCTGGAGCGGATGGACGCCTCGGCCGGCGAGGACATGGCGATCTGGGCCGAGGCGCACCGCGCGTTCCACCGCGGTCTCATGGCCGGCGCAGCAGAGCGCCTGCGCCGCTTCACCGACGAGCTGTGGGACCACTCCGAGCGCTACCGCCAGCTCTACCTGCGCCAGCCGAGCATCTGGGAGACCGGCGCCTCCGAGCACGCCGCGATCCTCGACGCGTGCCGGGCGCGGGACCCCGACCTCGTGGCGTCGCGGCTCGCGCGCCACCTGGCGCGTCACGTCATCACGCTCATCCTCCTCATCGCACCCGACCGCGAGCCCGCGCTCGTCCGGCGCGCGGTCCGCAGCGTCGTCCGCGGCGAGGAGCCCGACGCGGTCTTCCCTGGCTAGGCCTCGATGAGCGCGGCGGCCTGCTCGAGGTCGTACACGGCGTCCTCGTGCGGCAGGCGGCCCAGGCCGCAGCTGTTGGACACGTCGACGGGCCGCCCGACGAGTGCGTCGAGGCGGTCGAGCAGCGCCCGCTGCTCCTCGAGGCTGCGGCGCTCGTGCACGAAGCCCGCGATGATGCGCGTCTCGCCCGTGAGCCGCAGCCGGCGCAGCGGCTCGTAGAAGGCCTCCTCGCGCGGCGGCGGCTCCTCGCCCGCCGCGAACGGCAGGTGCATGAACTCGAGCGGGTAGCCGGCCGGCCACTTCTCCGCGATCCGGTTGGCGACGAGCACCACCGGCTCGAGGTCGACGAGCTGCACGACCGAGCGGTGGTGCATGTCGCCGAGGCAGAGATGGATGCCGAACCTCGTCCCGGGCGGGCAGCGCCGCACGAGGCGTGCCATCGCCCGCGCGAAGTAGCCGGCGGCGGCCGGGCGCAGGCGCTCGGGCACCGCCGAGACGGGGTAGAGCTGCCAGGGGATCTCGAGCTGGAAGACGACGTCGTCGCCCGCCCGGCGCCGGACGTCCGTGATCTCGCGGACGATCGCGTCCGTGAAGCTCCGCTTGCTGAGCACGACCTGCGGGCCGAAGCAGCACACGGCCATGTCGAAGTCCCCGGGCGCGCCGACCTGGAAGGACTGCTCCGGGGTGCCGGCGCGGTCGCGGGCCTCCCGGAACGCCGGGTAGCCGGCCTCGAACGAGCTGAGGATCCCCGCGTCGATGAACTCCGGGCGTGGCCGCTTCCACGGGCGCTTGAGCTTCAGCCGCGGGATGTGGTCGAAGTCCGACCAGTTCCCGCCGCCCGCCGCCGGGTCGACGTGCCGGTCGTCGGCGGACGTGTCGTAGGTGCCGCCGAAGTCCTTCGCGACCGCCACGTCGGGGTGGCGGCGCATCATGTCGAAGACGGCGATGACCCACTTGCGGCGCTCGCCCGTCTCCCCGTCGGGCACGGATCGCAGGTGGGGGCCGACGGTCGAGTACGCGAGGTCGAGCGCCTCCTGCGGGGAGTCGCCGGGGAGCGCTCCGACGAGATGGGCCTTCCGGTCCGGCACGAGGTCCTCCTCCACGTGGCTGGTATCGGAACTGTACACAGATCCGCAGCGCGGGTGCGGCTCTCGCGCCCTGATCTGGACGACCGGACCAATTCTGCATACAGTTTGACGACCACCGATCGAGGAGGCAGACCAAGGTGAGCACCGAGATGCCGTGGAAGGAGCTCGTCGAGTACTCCGAGACGCACGACCTGCTGGCCAAGCGGCTGTACGTCGTGTTCTCCGAGCCGACGGACGGGCTCGGGCCGGTCATGGAGACGCTCGATCCGCACGTCGCGCACCAGACGCGCCTGGAGATGGACGGGACGATGTTCGCCGCCGGGCCGCTCGCCACCGACGACGAGCAGTCGTGGCGCGGCGAGGGCATGTTCGTCTACCGCGCCGGCTCGATGGAGGAGGCCCGCGGGTACGCGGAGTCCGACCCCATGCACCAGTCGGGCGCCCGTACGTTCCGGGTCCGCCCGTGGCTCCTCAACGAGGGGACCTTCGGGCTGCAGGTCTTCTACTCAGGCGGGAAGCCCAAGGTGCTCTGACGGGAGCAGCACCTTGTCCCAGGCGTCGCCGAGCGCGCGCTGGTCCTCGTCGCCGAGGCGCTCGAGGAAGAACTCGCGCACGCCTGCGAGGTGCGTCCGCCGGGCGGCCTCCAGCTTCGCCGCGCCGGTCTCGGTGAGCTCCGCGTAGCTGCCGCGGCCGTCGTCGACGCAGGCGTTGCGCCGCACGTACTCGAGCGCGACGAGGCGGTCGACGAGCCGCGTCAGCCCGCTGCGGCTGAGCAGCACGCGGTCGGCGATGTCGGCCATGCGCAGGCGGTGGCCCTCGGCGTCGGCGAGGAACATGAGGACCTCGTAGGCGGACACGGAGAGCCCGTGCTCGCGGTGCATCTGCGCGTCCAGCTCACGCGTGACCGCGGCGTGGACCTGCAGCATCCCGCGCCAGGCGCGGAGCTCCTGCGTGTCCAGCGTGGCGGGTGTGGTGGGTGACGTTCGCATCGCCACCCACCACTGTAGCGATGGTTGCTGTCGCAACCATCCGGTCCGCCGCCGTCGGTCCTACTCGCCCTTGCCCTGCAGCAGGGCGAACTTGTCCGTGTGGTCGTTCGTCCCCAGCACCGCCGAGGCCTGCGGGCCGGCGGCCCACACGGGCACCGCGGCGCCGGTGTGCTGCTGGCTCGGGGGCACGGCCGCGGCGGGGGTGCCGCCCGCGGTGCCGTACGCCACCCGCATCGTCTGGCCGTCGGCCGTCGTCAGGTTGTTCGAGTAGCCCGTCGGGTTGCCCTCACCCTCGGAGTCCTCGGCGACGATCTGGCTCGTGTGCGAGTGATCGGCCGTCACCACCACGAGCGTGTCGGGGTGGCTGGACTGGTAGTCCATGGCGACGCCGATGGCGTCGTCGAACGCGATCGTCTCGCCGATCTGGCCGCACGCGCTGGCGGCGTGGTCCTGCTTGTCGATCGACGCGCCCTCGACCTGCAGGAAGAAGCCCTTGTCGGACCCGTCGAGCAGCTCGAGCGCCTTCGTGGTCATCGCCGAGAGGCTCGGCTCGTTCGCCGGACGCTGGCCGGTCTCGCACCTCTGTGCCGGCGTGCCGTCGCCGAGCGCGGCCTGCGGGCCCTTCCACTCGGTCGTCATGTTGCCTGCACTGAAGAGGCCGAGCAGCGGCTCCGAGCCGTCGGCGGCGGCGAGCCCGTCGGCGTCCTCGACGACGTCGTAGCCCAGGCCCTTCGCGTAGTCGACGACGGTCGGGCCGGCGTCGGTCTTCTGCTCGAAGCGGCCCAGGCCGCCGCCGAGAGTCACGTCGGCCTTGTGGTCGACCATCTGCTCGGCGATCGAGCCGAGACCGCCCGCGGCCTTCGTCTCGGTCTTGCAGTCCTCCGCCGTGTCCTCCGGGCCCTGGCAGCCGCGCAGCGACATGTGCGAGGCCAGGACTGCAGGGGTGGCGTCGGTGATCTCCGCCGTGGAGACGTTGCCGGTCTTCTTGCCCGCCTTCTGGGCGAGCTCGAGGACCGTCGGCAGGTTCTCACCGGGCACGTCGATCGCCGTGCTCGGGCCCTGGGAGATCCGCTCGTCGATGGTCTTCTGGCCCGTCGCCCACATCGTGCCGGTCGACGCGGAGTCGGGGTCGTAGTCGGGGAGGTACTTCGGGCCGGGGCCCGGCTTGACCGACCACGTCGTGTCGAAGCCGGTGAACGGGAGCCGATCGACGTTCATCCGGCCGCCCGCGCCGTACTGGTAGTAGCGCGCCGCCGTGATCTCGGAGACGCCCATGCCGTCGCCGAGCAGGTAGATGACGTTCTTCGGCGCCTTCGTGCTGAGGTTCGCCTTGACGCCCTTCGTGGCGTCGTGCTTTCCGCCTATGGCGAGCGATGCCCCGCCGAGGCCGAGGACGATGGCAGCGCCCACGCCGCCGATGGCGAGTGGGAGTCGCCGGGTGCCCTTGGACAAGTGGACCCTCCGTGTGTCGGTTTGGCTGAGGGACCTGAGGCTCCCGGTCGGGACGCCATGTGGTGTGAGCGTCCGGTGAATGGGCGGCGGGTAGGGGCCGCCGAGTGAGCGAAGAGACCGAGCCGGACCCCCGCCGCTGGAAGGCACTCGCGGTGTGCCTCGTGGCGGGGTTCATGACCCTGCTGGACGTCTCGATCGTCAACACCGCGCTCCCGAGCATCGAGAACGGGCTCGGCGCCGAGCCCAACGAGCTGCAGTGGATCGTCTCGGGCTACGCGCTGACCCTGGGACTGCTGCTCGTGCCGTCCGGACGCGTCGGCGACGCACGCGGCCGGCGGCCGGTCTTCATGACCGGCGTCGCGCTCTTCGCGCTCGCCAGCGCGGCCTGCGGGCTGGCGCCGTCGCCGATGGTCCTCATCCTCTCGCGCCTGCTGCAGGGCTTCGCGGGCGGGCTCATCACGCCGCAGGTCAGCGGCTTCATCCAGTCGCTGTTCCGTGGCGAGGAGCGGGGCAAGGCGTTCGGCTTCTTCGGGACGACGGTGGGGCTGTCGACGGCGATCGGGCCGCTGCTCGGCGGCGGGCTCATCGCCCTGTTCGGGCAGGAAAACGGCTGGCGCGCCGTCTTCTTCGTGAACGTCCCCGTCGCGATGCTCGCGCTCGTCCTCGCCCGGCGCTACCTGCCCGCGCCCGAGCCACAGGAGGACAAGCGGACCGAGCTGGACCCGATCGGGGTGCTGCTCCTCGGCCTGACGGTCGTGTGCATCCTCGTCCCCTTCATCGAGCAGCGCAGCTGGGACAGCCCGCTGCGCCTGGCGCTGTTCCCGCTGGCGGCGGTCCTGCTCGTGCTGTGGCTGCTGCACGAGCGGCGCTACGGCCGCACACACGAGCCGCTCGTCGACCTCGACCTCTTCCGGATCCGCTCCTACGTCCTCGGGGCGGGCATCGGGCTCATCTACTTCGCAGGCTTCACCGCCACGTTCTTCATCCTCACGCAGTACCTGCAGCTCGGGCTGCACTACCCGGCGTGGAAGGCGGGGCTGGCGGCCGTGCCGTTCGCGCTGGGCGGCGCGATCACCTCGTCGCTCGGCAGCCGCCGCGTCCTGCGCCGCGGGCGCAAGCTCATCGCCGGCGGCCTCGTCGCCGTGATCGTGGGCTTCGTCGGCGTCTTGTTCGCGGTCCGCGCGGAGCCAGGGTCCGACGTCGCCCTCTACACCGCGCTGCCGCTCCTCATCGCGGGTCTCGGCGGCGGGTTCGTCATCTCGCCCAACCAGACGCTGTCGCTCTCGCAGGTCCCCGTCCAGCGCGCGGGGAGCGCGGGCGGCGTGCTGCAGACCGCGCAGCGGATCGGCTCGGCGGCCGGCATCGCGATCACCGGCAGCGTCTTCTACTCGCAGCTGGACGCGACGCACGGCGACTTCGCCGCGGCGTTCCGGCACGGCGTGGTGGTGATCGTCTGCTTCATCGTCGCGGCGCTGGGCCTGGCGATCGCCGACGCGGTGACGAAGACGTCGGACGCGCAGCGCGAGAAGCACGCTTGATATACCCGTGGCTCCCCGAGCGCGAGAGGTCCCCATGCCCCACATCCCGTCCACAGGAGTGGAAGCAGGCCCGTCGTCGCAGATCCTCGACCACCGGCCGGAGATCCGCGCGGCCTGGGACGCGCTCGACGACACGCTGCTGGGTCCCGGATCGACGCTGCCGGTGTCGCTGAAGGAGAACGTCCGCCGCGCGCTCGCGACGGATCTCGGCTGCCGCTACTGCGCCTCCTTCGGGTCGCCCCCGACCGAGCCGGCCGACATCCAGGAGTCGCTGGCGATCGCGTTCGCGGAGCTCGCGAAGGAGGACCACCGCTCGATCGGCGCGGCGACGTTCGAGACGCTGCGCGAGGAGTTCACCGAGGCGCAGATCGTCGAGCTGTGCGCCTGGGTCTGCTTCAAGATCGGCTCGAACATGCTGGGCGCGATGTTCGGGCTCGATCCGTCGACCGAGGACGAGCGGCGCGAGTACGAGGCGATGCTCGCCGACCGCGCCGTCGCGCAGGCCTGAACCCGGGCATGGACGAGGGCTCCACCACCCGCCGCCTGCGCGCCGACCTGCGCGCGGGGGCCGATCGCGCCGCGGCGCGATCGCACTTCCGGGCGATGGGCATCGACCCGGAGCGCCTCGACGGGCCGATCGTGGGCATCGCGTCGACGTGGACGGGCACGATGCCCTGCAACCTCAACCACCGGCGCCTGGCCGACGGCGTGTCGGCGGCGGTGGAGGAGGCCGGCGGCGTGCCGCTCGTGTTCAACACGATCGCCGTCTCCGACAACCAGACGCAGGGCACGCCCGGGATGCGCGCGTCGCTCGTCTCGCGCGAGGTCATCGCGGACTCGATCGAGCTCATGACCCACGCGCACGACTTCGACGCGCTCGTCTGCCTCGTCGGCTGCGACAAGACCGTCCCGGCCGCGCTCATGGCGCTCGCGCGGGTCGACCGCCCGGCCGTGGTGCTCTCCGGGGGGCCGATGCTCGCCGGCCGCTGGCAGGGTCGCGAGATCACGATCCAGGACGTGTGGGAGGCGGTCGGCGCCCACGGCCGCGGGCGGATGTCGCGCTCGGACCTCGACTCGATCGAGCGCGCCGCGTGCCCCGGCCCCGGCTACTGCGCCGGGAACTTCACCGCGAACTCCATGGCCATCGCCGTCGACATGCTCGGTCTCGGCTTCGTCGGGGACGGCCTCATCCCGGCCGCCTACGAGGAGGAGAAGGACGCCGCCGCGGCGCGCGCCGGCACCCTGGCCGTGTCGCTCGCGGAGCGCGGCGTCACGGCGCGCAGCTTCCTCGACCGGCGCGCGCTGGAGAACGCGATGGCCGGCATCGTCGCCAGCGGCGGCTCGACGAACAGCTTCCTGCACCTCCTGGCGATCGCGCGTGAGGGCGGCGTCGAGCTGACGCTCGACGACCTCGCCGCCATCAGCGCCCGCACACCCGTCCTCGCCGACCTGCTGCCGGGCGGTGCCTGGGCGGCCGAGGACATGCACCGCGCGGGCGGGACCGCGACGCTCATCCGCGAGCTCATCCGCGGCGGCCACGTCGACGGCGACGCGCCGACGGTCGACGGGCGCACGCTCGCCGAGGCGACGGCGCAGGCGGCCGAGCCCGACGGCGAGATCATCGGCTCCTTCAAGCCGCGCGGCTCGCTCTACGCGCTGCGCGGCAGCCTCGCGCCGGACGGGGCCGTCCTCAAGCAGGCGGGGACCCAGCGTCGCTCGCACACCGGCCCGGCGCGGGTGTTCGACGACGAGCAGGCGTGCTCGGAGGCGGTGCGGTCGGGCGTCGTGCAGGAGGGCGAGGTCATCGTGCTGCGGTATGAGGGACCCGCCGGCGGGCCGGGGATGCGCGAGATGCTCAGCGTCACGTCCTCGGTCGTGGGCGCGGGGCTGGGGGAGTCGGTCGCGATGGTGACCGACGGGCGCTTCTCGGGCGCGACGCGCGGGCTCATGGTCGGGCACGTCGCGCCGGAGGCCGCGCGGGGCGGTCCCATCGCAGCCGTCCGGGACGGCGACATCGTGACGATCGACCTCGACGCGGGCCGCCTCGACGTCGAGGTCGAGCCCGCGGAGCTCGAGCGGCGCATGGCCGGCTGGACCCCGCCCGCGCCGCGCTACACCGGCGGCGTCTTCGCGCGCTACGCCGCGTCGGTCGGCTCGGCGGCCGACGGCGCCGTGCTCACCTGAACGCGGCGATCGCCTGGGCGACGCCCTCCGCGAACGGCCGGGAGGTCGGTCCGCCGACGAGCGCCTCGAACGACGTCGAGTCCACCGACGGCGGGAACGGGAGCGGGTCGCCCTCGGTGGTGATCTTCCCGGCCGCCTCGGGCGCGGCGGCCTCGATCGCCGCGATGACCTCCTCGACCGTCACGACCGGACCGTCGAGGTTGTGCACCGAGGCGCCCTGCCCGCCGGCCTCGCTCGCGCGGACGAACGCCTCGCCCGCGTCCGCCGAGTACTGGAACTGCAGCGCGCCGCCGAACGGGATCGTGAACGCCTCGCCCTTCGCGGCGGCGACCATCGCCGCCGTCGGCGCGGACGTCAGGCCCTGGTCGCGCCCGGGGCCGTAGACGGTGTGGGGGCGCAGCCCGACCGACGAGACCCCGTAGTCCTCGAAGTAGCGGCGGGCGGTGCCCTCGTTGGCGAGCTTGAAGACGCCGTAGAGCGTGCCCGGGTACGCGCCGGGCTCCGTGGGCAGGGCGGCGATCGACGACGCGTAGACGACCGGCGCCATCCCGTCGCCGCGGCGGCGCACCGCCTCGAGGACGTTGACGGTGCCGGTGACGTTCACGTTCGCGCCCGCGACCGGGTCCTCGCGGACGAACGGCACCTGCAGCGCCGCGAGATGGACGACGCCGGCGATGTCGTGCGCCTCCATGACGGCCGTGAGCTGCTCGAGGTCGGTCACGTCGCCCTGGACGCGGGTGAGCCCGGCCAGCTCGTCGTCGGTCACGGCCAGGCGCAGCCGGTGGTCGCTGCCGCCGAGATCGAACGTGACGACGTCGTGCCCGCGATCAAGCAGCGCGCGGACCGTCCACGCACCGATCGCCCCGAGCGCGCCGGTGACCAGGTATCTCATGCTCTCCCCTCCAGCTCCAGCGTCGCCTTGACGCCGCGGTACGCGAAGGCGTCAGCGTACGCGTCGAGCGGCACGCGCAGCCCGACGAACGCCTCGAGCGCCTCCGGCCAGCGGGCGCGCGCGGCGTCGAGGTGCGCGACGGCCGCCGACCAGTCGATGCGGTTCGCGTTCACGCTGCCGAAGATCGCGCGGTTCTCGAGGATCGCGTCGACGCCGAGCACGCGCCCGTCGATGGACACGTCACGCGGCCGCCCGTCGATGCCGAGCAGGCAGGCGACGCCGTTGCGGCGCAGGAGCGCGAGGGCGTCGAGCATGACCTGGGCGTCGCCCGCGGCCTCGAGCACGACGTCGAAGCCGCCGACGTCGGCCGCGAGGTCGCGCAGCGGTGCGTCGTCGGTCGCGACGAAGCGCGCACCGCAGGCCCCGACCAGCCGCTGCTTGTGCTCGTCGTCCGCGCGGTCCGCGGCCCAGACGTCGAGACCCTCCATCCGCAGGAGGTAGGTGGCGAGCATGCCGATCGCGCCCGTGCCGATGACGAGCGCGCGCCGCGGGCCCCACGGCTGGCGGCCGCCGATCGCGCGCACGTGGCGCAGAGCGCGCTCGCAGACGGACGCCGGCTCGGCCAGCACGCCGAGCCGCCCGAGCGTCGCCGGGACGGGGACGAGGTGCTCGGGCGCCTCGAGGACGAGCTCGGCCGCGAACCCGTGCAGCCTCGTGATCCCGCGCTCGAGGTAGTCCCCGGTGTCGCAGGAGTCCGGCGCGCCCTGCGCGCACGGGACGCAGTGACCGCAGGAGCGGCGGACGGTGGCGGTGACGAGGTCCCCGCGTGCGAAGTCCCGCGCGTCGCGCTCGACCCGCCCGAGCAGCTCGTGGCCCAGCACGAGCCGGTCCTCGCCGTCGGGCGCGACGCCGAACAGGCCCTCCGAGATCTCCCGGTCGGTGCCGCAGACGCCGATCTCGAGCGGGCGCACGAGGACAGCTCCCTGCGCGTCGGCGGGCTCCGGCACGTCGCCCACGTGCGTCGCGTCCTCGCGTCCGGGGACCGTGATCAGGCCTTGCATCGCGTCATCCTCGCCGATGACGGCGGCCCAGGCTCAAACCGTGGGGGTTCCCCCGATGTGGCGGGTCCATCGCCGGACGTACGGTCGCGACGACAACCCCCACCGGAGGCGCACCATGATCGCCGCCCGTCGTCGCACCGCCCTTCTCGCCGCCGCTGCCGTCGCTGCGGCTGCGGCCCTCCCGAGCTCCGCCGTCGCCGGCACCTACGGCGCCCAGCGCAGCACGGACGACGCCCTCACCGCCGACGACCTCTGTGCGGTCCGGGCCGCGCTCGCCAGCGGCGATCCCCGGCGCGAGCGCGCCGCGCGGGAGGTCCTTGCAGGATCCGCGGGCGTCCTCGCCCTCGCGGACCCGTGGATCCTCCACCACCACGGCCTGAACACCGCGCGCGGGTGCGTGACGCCAGAGGGTTAGCCTCTGAGGCATGGCTCGGCCGTCGGCGCGTCACGAGCACACCGCCTCGGTGTACGAGGCGGCCGCGGCGCGGCACGAGACGTCCGCGCGGCAGTTCGAGGCGAAGGGCGACGTCGAAGGCGCTGAGCTCGAGCGCCGCAGCGCTGCCCTCGCGCGGCAGGGCGCCGCACTCGCACGTGAGCGCGCCGCCCTGCAGGAGGAGCGCGAGCGGCTGCGTGCCCGCGGCCGCGTCTCCCGCGACCGCGACGATCGCGCCGACGAGCGCGACCGGCTCGCCGACACCCGTGACCGGATCGCGGACGACCGCGAGCGGCTCGCCGACCAGCGCGAGTGGATCGCCGACGAGCGGGAGGGCAGCCCGGCCGAGCGCGAACGCCTGCGCCTCGACCGCGAGTCGCAGGCAGACGCGCGGACCGATGCGTACGCCCGCCGCGAGCAGGCCGAGCTGCGCAGGGAGGTCGCGACCAGCGAAGGGCTCGCCGGCGAGGACCCCAGATCTCCGGACGACGGCTGACGCTGTGAAGCAGGAGGTCCGCTTCTGCACCGCATCGGATGGCGTCCGCCTCGGGTACGCGGTGCATGGGCGCGGCCCACCGCTCGTGCGGGTCGCGACGTGGCTCACGCACCTCGGCAGCGACTGGGAGAGCCCGGTGTGGAGTCACTGGCTCGCGCGCCTCGGCGAGCGCAACACGGTCGTGCGCTACGACGAGCGTGGCTGTGGTCTGTCTGCCGGCGGCGTGGGCAGGCCGACGCTCGAGACATGGGTCGGAGACCTCGAGGCCGTCGTCGACGCCAGCGGCGTGGAGCGCTTCGCGCTGCTGGGCATCTCGCAGGGCGCCGCGATCGCGATCGCCTACGCGGCGCGCAATCCGGACCGTGTCACCGACCTCGTCCTCTACGGCGGCTACGCGCGCGGCCGCAAGCTTCGCGGTCAGGCCACCGAGGAGCGCGCGCTGCTCGCGTCCATCCAGGCCGGCTGGGACGCGCCGGAACCCACGTTCCGCCGCACGTTCAGCATGCTGTTCCTCCCGCACGGCACGACGGAGCAGATGCAGTGGTTCGAGGACCTGCTGCGCTCGACGACCTCGCCGCAGTACGCCGCGTCGCTGATCGACGCGCGCGGCGACCTCGACGTCACCGCGCTCGCGCCGCAGGTCCGCGCCCGCACGCTCGTGCTCCACTGTCGCGGCGACCGGGTCGTCCCGGTCGAGGAGGGGCTCCTGCTCGCCTCGCTCGTTCCGGGCGCGAGGCTGACGCTGCTGGATTCGCCCAACCACATCCTGCTCGACGAGCCGGCGTGGGAGGAGTGCGTCGCGGAGCTGCACGGCTTCCTCGGGCCGCACGCCGCCGCCGGCTCGCACGTCGGCGTGGAGGAGCTCAGCCCGCGTGAGCTCGAGGTGCTCGGGCTCGTCGCCGAGGGGCTGACGAACGCCGCGGTCGCCGAGCGGCTGTGTCTGAGCGTCCGGACGGTGGAACGCCACCTGGCGAACATCTACGCGAAGCTCCGGGTGTCGGGGAAGGCCGGGCGTGCGGCGGCGGCGGCGCGCTTCGCCGAACACGGCACGCTCGCGCGCGACTGACTCGCCGGGTCGCTGCGTGGTGCCCGTCACGCCCCGCGCCCGGAGATGGGTGTACGCGCCGATGCGCGATCACTGGTCCCGGCCGTAGCGTCGCGCCCAGCGACAAACGAGCAGGAAGGGAGGCGCCATGACCACTGATCTCGCCGAGCCGGTCGCCACGCACATGGTCGCGAGCGCGGACGGGACCAGGCTGCACGTCCGCGAATGGGGCCGCCGGGACGCTCAGGACATCGTCCTCGTCCACGGCTGGTCGCAGTGCGACCTCTGCTGGGCGCAGCAGCTGAACGGGACGCTTGCGGAGCGCTTCCACCTCATCACGTTCGATCTGCGCGGACACGGTCGGTCCGACGCTCCCGCCGAGACTGCGCGGTACACCGACGACGACGTGTGGGCGGACGATCTCGCGGCGGTCCTCGAGGTGATCGCGGCGCGGCGCCCGGTGCTCGTCGGCTGGTCGTACGGCGCGTTCGTCGTGGCCGACTACCTCCGCGCGTACGGGGAGGACGCGATCGGCGCGATCGCCCTCGTCGGTGCCTCGGTGCGCATGGCCCCGCCCTACGACGGCATCGGGCCGGGCATGCTCGAGAACGTCGTGGACATGTGCGGCGCGGACCTGCTCGCGAACATCGCGGCCACGCGCCGCTTCCTCGCCGCGTGCACCCGGCGCCCGAGGACACCCGCCGAGACGGAGACCGCGCTCGCCTGGAACATGATCGTGCCGGCGCGGGTCCGCGAGGCCCTCCGCGCCCGGGAGATCGATGTCGCGGACGTGTACGCCGCGACCATCGTCCCGATGCTCGTCACGCACGGTCGCGACGACGCGATCGTGCTCCCGGCCATGGCGCAGGAGCTGCTCGAACGCTGCCCGAACGCCACGGCGTCCTGGTACGACGGGGTCGGACACGCGCCGTTCTGGGAGGCGCCCGAGCGCTTCGACGTGGAGCTGGCGGCGCTGGCCGAACGCGCGTCGGACGCCTGACGCACGAAGGGCCGCCTGTCGGCGGCCCCTCGTCACAGCGTGTTCGGGCGCGGTATCAGCCGCAGCCGGTGTTGTTGCCGCAGCTGCTGCAGGTGTAGCACGATCCGGTGCGCTGCATCATCCCGCCGCACTGGTTGCAGGCGGGGCCGAGGTCCAGCCCCATCATGCGGGCCGGGTGCACCGGCGGCGAGTCCGTCAGCGCGTCGGCGGCCGCGCGCGTGGTCCCCGGCTGGGAGCCGGCGACCGTCGGGATGCCGGGCGACGAGCCCGGGACCGCCGGGTCGGCGGGCTTCGTCGGCGCGTGGGCGCCGCCGTTGCCGTTGCCGCCGTTGGTCGGGCCCGCGGTGTCCGACGTCGCGGACGTCGCGGCGTCCTCCGCCGCCTTCCGCGCCCGGACCTCCTTGGTGAGGATGCCGAGCTCCTCCTGCGTGTCGACGTCCAGGAACCGGGACGCGAGCCACCGCATGATGTAGTCGGGCATCGACTTCGCGAACGGGATCTCGGGGTTCTGCGTGA
The DNA here is from genome assembly GCA_963757125.1 of uncultured Solirubrobacterales bacterium. Lineage (GTDB taxonomy): Bacteria > Actinomycetota > Thermoleophilia > Solirubrobacterales > Solirubrobacteraceae > CAVVSD01. Next base: position 1,637,364 of record CAVWQP010000004.1, read on the forward strand.
TCCCCTCGGGCTCGAAGCGCATGTAGGAGAACTTCTGCACGAGCGTCTCCAGCGGCACGCCGTACTGCAGCGAGATGGAGATCGCCGTCGCGAAGGAGTTCATCATCCCTCGCAGCGTCGAGCCCTCCTTGCCGATGTCGGTGAGGAAGATCTCCCCGACGGTGCCGTCCGGGTACATGCCGGCCGTGATGTAGCCCTCGTGGCCGCCGATCGAGAACTTGTGCGTGAGCGACTGGCGCTCGCGCGGCATCCGCTTGCGGGCGGGCCCGGTCTCCGCCGCGACCTGGGCCGTGGCGTTCGCCGTCGCCAGCGCGGTGGCCTCGTTGACGGCCTCGTCCAGCTCCGCCTGCGTGAAGATCGCGCCCGGCTTGGCCGGCGCCAAGTCCTGGGCGTCGGTGCGCAGCGCCTGCGCGGTCTTGGACCCGTCGCGGTAGATCGCCAGCGCCTTGACGCCGAGCCGCCACGCCTCCGTGTACGCGTCGGCGATGTCGTCGACCGTCACGTCGTTGGGCATGTTGACCGTCTTGGAGATCGCGCCCGACAGGAACGGCTGGACCGCGCCCATCATCTTGATGTGGCCGAGGTGCGAGATCGCGCGCTGGCCGACCGCGACGTCGAACACCGGCAGGTGCTCGGGCTTGAGGTGCGGCGCCTCGACGATCGAGTTCGTGGCGTTGATGTGCGCCTCGATCTCCGCGATCTGCTCACCCGGGTAGCCGAGCGTGTCGAGCGCGAGCGGCACCGTGCCGTTGACGATCGTCATGTTCCCGCCGCCGACGAGCTCCTTGAACTTGACGAGCGAGAAGTCCGGCTCGATGCCGGTCGTGTCGCAGTCCATGAGGAAGGAGATCGTGCCGGTGGGCGCGAGGACGGTGGCCTGGGCGTTGCGGTAGCCGTGCTGCTCGCCGATCGTCACGGCGTCCTCCCACGAGGTGCGCGCCGCCTCGAGCAGCGGTGCGTCCTCGAGCGTGGAGTCCGGGATCGCGTAGGACGCGTCGCGGTGCATGCGCATGACCGCGTTGTGCGGCTCGCGGTTCTCCTCGTAGCGCTCGTACGGCCCCAGCGCCGCGGCGATGCGCGCCGACTGCGCGTAGGCGCGGCCGGTCATGAGCGCCGTGATGGCCGCAGCCGTGCCGCGACCCGCGTCCGAGTCGTACGGCATGCCGTTGGACATGAGGAACGCGCCGAGGTTCGCGTAGCCCAGGCCGAGCTGGCGGAACGCGCGGGCGTTGATGCCGATGTCCTCGGTGGGGTAGCTCGACGGGCCGACGATGATCTCCTGCGCGAGCAGGACGATGTCGACGGCGTGCTCGAACGTCCCGACGTCGAACGTGCCGTCGGCCCGGCGGAACTTCATGAGGTTCAGCGACGCGAGGTTGCAGGCCGAGTCGTCGACGTGCATGTACTCCGAGCACGGGTTCGACGCGTTGATGCGGCCCGACGCCGGCGACGTGTGCCACTGGTTGATCGTCGTGTCGTACTGGACACCCGGATCGGCGCAGCGCCACGCGGCCTCGGCGATCTCGCGCATGAGCTCGCGCGCCTGCACCGTCTTGACCGTGGTGCCGTCGACGCGCGCGGTGAGCTCCCACTCCTCGTCGTTCTCGACCGCGTGCATGAACGCGTCGGTCACGCGGACGGAGTTGTTGGCGTTCTGGTACTGGATCGACGTGAAGCCCTCACCGTCGATGGACATGTCGAAGCCCGCGCGCCCGAGCGCCTCGGCCTTGTCCTCCTCCTTGGCCTTGCACCAGATGAAGTGCTGGATGTCCGGGTGGTCGACGTCGAGGACGACCATCTTCGCCGCGCGCCGCGTCTTGCCGCCGGACTTGATCGTGCCCGCCCAGGAGTCGGCGCCGCGCATGAAGGACACGGGGCCGGAGGCGGTGCCGCCCTTGCTCAGCGGCTCCTCGGAACCACGGATGCGGGAGAGGTTGATGCCCGAGCCCGAACCACCGCGGAAGATCTTGCCCTCCTTGGTGTTCCAGGCGAGGATCGAGTCCATGTCGTCCTGCACCGACAGGATGAAGCAGGCCGAGCACTGCGGCTGCTCCTCGAACCCCACGTTGAACCAGACCGGCGAGTTGAAGGCCGCGTACTGGTGGAGCAGGATGAAGGTGAGCTCCGCCTCGAAGGCGTCGCCGTCCTCGGACGTCGCGAAGTAGCCGCGGCCGCGCCCCCAGTCGGCGATCGTGCCGGCGACGCGGCTGATCATCTGCTTGACCGAGCGCTCGCGCGCGGGCGAGTCGAGCTGGCCGCGGAAGTACTTCTGGGAGACGATGTTGGTCGAGTTCTGCGACCAGGTCGCGGGGAACTCGACGCCCTCCTGGCGGAAGGAGCCGACGGCCGCCGTCCGCGTTTCCCAGTCGACCGTGTCGAACGGGTGCACGCCGGGCTGGGTGAAGCGGCGCTGGATGCGCATCGCCTCTCCGGAGACGACACCGTCGGTGGTGAGGGGAGACTGCGTCGGAGGCGTCATGCTGCTCCTTCAGGATACCGGGGTCTGCCGGTGAAACGGGGGTGTGGGATGTGCCCACGGTGCCGCGGAAATCGCGCACGTTGCGGGGCTTTTCGCGCTTCCCGGGCTGGGCCCCGAGATCACACGCCCGGTGGGAGTGCCACCGGGCGCAGGATGCTTGCGCGAGGGTCGGACGGAACCGGCCCGGTCAGGCCCCCACGAGCTGCTCCGAGAGCTCCCGCAGACGCCGCTGCGCGTCCGGGTCGTACGCCTGATCCATCGCCCGCGCCGCGTCCTGCACGTTGAAGTACACGCCCGTCACGCCCTCGAGCTCCGGATCGGCCACGAGGCGGACCGTCGCGTCGATGCCCTCCTGCACCGTGCTGCGCGGGTCCATGCCCGGCCCGAGGATCTTCGTCGGCATGAACGTCGACGGGTGCAGCGCGGTGACCGCGACGTCGCCGTCGAGCCGCCCCGCCATGTCCATCGTCTGGTTGATCTGCGCGAGCTTCGCCTGGCAGTACGCGCGCCCTGCGTCGTAGCCCGTGTCCATCATCGGGTCGTCGAAGTCGATCGGCGCCTGGCCGGCCGACGCGACGAACACGATGCGCGACGGCGCCGACGACCGGAGGAGCGGCAGCAGCTCGCGCGTGAGCAGGTAGCCGGCGAGGTAGTCGACCTGGAGCACGAGCTCGACCCCGTCCTGGCTGAACTCGCGCTCGGGCAGGAAGCCGATGCCGGCGTTGTTGACGAGCGCGTCGAGGCGCTCCTCGTTCGCCGCGACCTCCGCGGCCATGGCCCGGACCTCGTCGAGCGAGGCGAAGTCGGCGCGGTACGTGCGGAACTTCTCGGAGCCGGTCTCGTCGCGCAGCTCGGCGAGCGTGCGCTCCAGGCGCTCGGGGCTGCGGCCGTGGAGGAGGACGGTCGCGCCGCGGGAGGCGAGGTCGGCTGCGACGCCGCGGCCGAGGCCGTCGGTCGCGCCCGTGACGAGGATGACCTGCTCGGAGATCGTCGCGCATCGGGCGAACCTAGCGCCCCGCGCTCTACCGCCCGAAGCGCATCCAGTCCGCGAAGTCCGCCCACGCGCCGGATGCGCGCCAGCCGAACTCCGCGAGGCTGTGGCGCACGCGCGGCCACCAGGGCGGCTCGAGGCCCTGCCACCAGGCGATCGCCCAGGCCAGGGCGAGCAGGACGACCAGCGCGATGAGCACGACGAGCGCGACGAGGCCCTTGGGCGCGCCGCCGTCGGAGGCCGGGGCGGTGGTGGTCGTGGCCGGCGCGGGCTGTGCGGCGGCGGGCGGTGGCGTCGTCGCCGTCGCGGGTGGGGGGACGGCGGCGGTGGTCGGCGGCGGCGTCGTGGAGGTCGGGGCCGGTGTCGTCGCGGTCGCCGGTGGGGCGGTGGCGGACGTGTCCGGCGTCGTCGGCGCAGGGGCCGGGGCCGTGCCCGTCGGGGCGGGCGCGATCGTCGTCGGCGTGCCCGGATCGACGGCCTGTGCCGGCGCGAGCGCGGGCACGAGGAGCGCGGCGAGCGCGGCGGCGAGCAGCCAGGGGAGGAGGCGTCGCATCGCGGGCGGCCACGCTAGCAGCGGGCCGGTCCGCTGCTAGCGCACCGGCACCCAGTGGATGTCGGCGCCGATCGCGGCGCTCTGGGCCTGGCCGATCGCGGCCCGGCCCGCGTCGCCGACCCCCGCGACCGCTGCGAAGTCGCCGGCGGCCAGCGCCGCGGCCTGCGCCTGCGCGTCCATCGGACCGCCGGCGCGGCGGATCGTGGCCTCGGCGCCGGGGGCTCCGGCGGCGGCGCGTGCGGCGGCCGTGGCGCGCGCGATCTCGGAGGCGGGGGTGCCGACCGTCGCGACGACGGCGATGCGGGGGGCGTTCGTCGTCTGCGGACCGGCGTCTCCGGCCGCGAGCGCCCCAGAGGCGAGGCCGGTCGCCAGGGCGACGGCCACGCCGACCGACGCGAGTCGCCGGCCTCGGTAGCTCTTCATGCTTGTCATACGTAACACCGTACTACGTAGTACCAAAGTCTGCGAGGCGGGAAGTGATTGCATGGGCGGAATCGCCGGTTCCCAGCCACGCACCCGCCCGAGCGTCACGAGCGTCGACGTCGCCCGTCGCGCGGGCGTGTCGCAGACGACGGTGTCGCTCGTGCTGTCCGGCAAGGCGGCCGGCCGCATCTCCGACGCGACGGCCGAGGCGGTCCAGCGCGCCGCCCGCGAGCTCGGCTACCGGCCCCACGCGGCGGCCCGCGCGCTGCGCTCGGGGATCTCGGCGACCGTCGGCCTCGTCGTCGCCGACGTCACCCATCCGTTCTTCGGCCTCACGCTGCGCGGCGCGCACAACGCCGCGCGCGAGGCGGGCCACGTCGTCGTGCTCATCGACGACGACTACGGCACCCGGGGCGAGACGGCCATCGAGACGCTCCAGCACGGCGCGATCGACGGCTTCGTGTTCTTCGCCGCCGATCCGCCGGCGTCGCTGCGCGACCCGGGGGCACCGCCCGTCGTGGTCGTCGAGTCCGAGGCCCTCGGGCTGCCGAACGTGCGCCTCGACGTCGAATCCGGCACCGACGAGGCCCTCGCGCACCTGCACGAGCTCGGGCACCGCCGGATCGGGCTGCTGCGCTCGGCGATCCGGGGCGAGACGTTCGACCGCCGCCACGTCCGCTGGCGCGAGCACCTGCGTGCCAACGGCGAGGACCCCGACGACCAGGTCGTCGTCGACACCCGGTTCACGGCCAAGGCGACGATCGACGCCGCGCGCGAGTGGCTCGCGCGCCGCGGGGACACGACCGCCGTCCTCTGCGACGACGACGTCATCGCGGCGGGGATGCTCGCTGCCGCGCAGGCGGAGGGCGTCGACGTCCCCGGTGAGCTGTCCGTCGTCGGCTTCGACAACCTCGACCTCACGCGCCTGACGTTCCCGGCGCTCACGACCGTCGCGACGGACCCGGAGGGCCTCGGTGCCGCCGCGTTCGAGCTGCTCCACGCGCGGCTGCAGGGCAAGCGGCCGCGCAACCGGGTCCTGCCCGTGCAGCTCGTGGTCCGCGACTCGACCGGACCGGCCGCCCGCTAGGCCAGGAGGTCGTCGAGCGCCGCGAGCGCGGCGGCCAGCACCTCGGGCTCGGCGCCGCCGGCGTCGAGCACCCGGATCCGCTCGGGCTCCTCGCGCGCGAGGTCCGCGTACGCCGCCGCGACGCGCGCGAAGAACGTCGCGTCCTCCGCCTCGAGCCGATCGGGCTCCTCGCCCCGTCCGGCGAGCCGCGCGCGACCGGCAGCCGGATCGAGCGCGAGCAGCAGCGTCCGGTCGGGGACCAGCCCACCGGTGGCGAAGCGGTTGAGCTCGCGGACGCGGTCCACCCCGAGCCCGCGCGCGGCGCCCTGGTAGGCGAGCGACGAGTCGACGAAGCGATCGAGCAGCACCCAGCTGCCGTCGTCGAGCAGCGGGCGCACCCGCTCCTCCACGAGCTGGGCGCGCGCGGCCGCGTAGAGCAGCGCCTCCGCCGCGCCGCCGACCCGCAGCGCCGGATCCTTCACGAGCGCGCGGATGCGCTCGGACAGCGCGACGCCCCCCGGCTCGCGCAGGAGGACAGCCTCGACCCCCCGCGCGGCGAGCGCGGACACGAGCCCGGCGGCGAGGGTCGTCTTGCCCGCGCCGTCGAGTCCCTCGATCGTCACCAGGCGGCCGGCCATCGGGCGGCGACCCTACAGTCCTGGGCGGCCCATGCTCTCGTCGCTCGAGCGTCATCCCCACGCCCGCGCCGTCCTCGGCGCGGCCCTGCCGCCCGACGGCAACCCCTCGCACGCCTACCTCTTCCACGGCCCCGCGGGCAGCGGGAAGGCGGCAGCGGCCCGCGCGTTCGCCGCCGAGCTGCTCGCCGACGGCTCGCGCGATCCCGACAACGCGCGCGTCCGCGTGGAGCACGGCGTCCATCCCGACCTCACGTGGGTCGCGCCGGCGAGCGCCGCCGGGATCCTCGTCGGCGACGTCGACGAGCCCGTGGTCGCCGCCGCGACGCGGACCCCGTTCGAGGCGTCGCGCCGCGTCTTCGTCATCGAGGACGCCGACGAGCTCAACGACCAGGCCGCCAACCGGATGCTCAAGACGCTCGAGGAGCCTGCGTCCTACGTGCACCTCGTGCTCCTGACGGCGCGTCCCGGCGACGTGCTGCCGACGATCGCCAGCCGCTGCCAGGCGGTGCGCTTCGACGCGCCCGGCACCGACGAGCTCGCGGAGCGCCTCGGCCGTCAGGGCGTCGCGCCCGAGCAGGCGCAGGCCTGCGCGCGCCTCGCGCTCGGGGACGCCAATCGGGCCATCGCGCTCGCCCTCGGCGAGGGACCGGCGCTGCGGGCGGGGGCGGAGGCGTTCGCGCGGTCCGCGGTCAGCGGGAACCTCCTCGCGCGCCCGTGGATCGAGGTGCTCGCGCAGGCCCGTGCGCGCGGCGAGCGGGCGCAGGCCCAGGTCGAGGCGGCCGGGGCCGACGAGATGGAGCTCGTGCCCAAGAAGGAGCGCAGGCGCATCGAGCGCGAGACCGGGGAGCGCGCCAAGCGCGCCCACCGCCGGGCGCAGACCGCGGGGCTCGACGAGGCCCTCGCGCTCGTGGGGCTGTGGTTCCGCGACCTCGCGTGCGTCGCGGACGGGGCGCCCGAGCTCGTCGCCCACAGCGACCGGGCCGACGCCCTGCGCGACGACGCCGCCGGGCGCAGCGCGCACCGCCTGCGGGCGGCGCAGGCGCACGTCGACGACGCGCGCTCCGCCTTCGAGCTCAACCCGTCGGAGGAGCTTCTGCTCGAGGCGCTGGCGATCCGGCTCGCGCGAACGCTGGCCTAGGTTCGCCGTAGGCGGCCGGCCTGCGGTCGCCGAGGTGGTCGATGTCCAGCAGCGTCTCGGCGATCGCCGCCGCGGGGTCGACCCGCGCGAGCGCGACGCCCTCGTCGTGCCCCGTCTCCGCGAGCACCACGCCGTCGGGATCCACGACCTTCGAGCGGCCGACGAAGCGCCGTGCGCCCCACGGTCCCGTGAGGTTGGACGAGACCCACACGACCTGGTTCTCGATGGCCCGGACGCAGTCCACGGCGTCGAAGTGCCGGGTCTGGCGGTCGTCGCGCAGGTCCGGCGCGGGCCGGCGGCGGTCCGCCGACCAGGCCGACATGCACGCGATGACCTCTGCGCCGTCGAGCGCCAGCGCCCGCGACGCCTCGGGGAAGAGCTTGTCGTAGCAGAGCAGCATCCCGACGCGGCCGATCGGCGTGTCGAAGGCGGCGAAGCCGTCGCCGGGCGCGTACGCGAAGCGCTCGGCGGGCGGGAGGTGCACCTTGCGGTGACGGCCGAGTACGCCGTCGCCGGAGACGCAGACGGCCGATGCGTAGCGCTCGCCCGCCGAGCCGGCCTCGCTGTATCCGACGCAGACGACCGCGTCGCCGGCGATCCGCGACAGCCGAGCGATCTCCGGACCGCAGGGGTCCAGCGCCGGCGGGAGCATGTCCGGCGCGGGAGGCATCCCGGGCTCGGTCTCCAGGAGGTAGCCGCCCAGCGCCGACTCGGGGAACACGATGAGCCGCGCGCCGGCGCGGCGCGCGGCGCGGACCGTCGACGCGATCCGCGTCAGCGCGGCATCGACATCGCGCCCGAAGGGCGCTGCGATGGCTGCGACTGCGCCGGGGCCGGCGTCCACCCGCGCATCGTCTCCGACCGCGGATCCCTAATGCAATCGCCCGTCTGTCCCGAGCGGACCGCCATGCGGGACAAGCCTCAGGCGCCGGCGATCGGACCGAGGCGCGGCTCGCGCCCGAAGAGCTCGAACGCGCGGAAGCGCGAGAAGTGCGGATGGTCGGGCCCGTGGAAGTCCGCGGAGCCCGTCGTGAGGAGCCCGAGCTCGTCGGCGAGATCGCAGAGCAGCGTCGTCTGGCGCTCGCCGTGCTCGATGTAGAACGCCTCGACGCCGTCCATGCCGCCCGCGGCGAAGCGGCGCAGCGCCTCCTCGACCTCCCGCTCGGCGTCGACGTCCCAGAACGGATGCGCCCACACCGCGACGCCGCCCGCGTCGTGGATCGTCGTGATCGCGTCGGCGACGGTCGGGATCGTCCGGGTCCGGTACGCGGGGCGGGTCGGGATGAGATAGGCGACGAGCAGCGCGCTGGAGTCCGCGAGGCCCTCCTCGGCGACCCGCTCGGCGTTGGCGGGATGGCCGAACGCCGCGGCCGCGAGATGCGGGCGGCCGGGCGACTCGAGGTCGCTGAAGTCGCTGCGGTCGAGCGTCCAGCCCAGCTCCTCCATCGCGTCGGCCATGCGACCGATGCGCCCGCGCCGGTCGGCGCGGTAGGCCTCGAGACGCTCGGCGAGCCGCGCGTCGCCGGGATCGATCCCGTAGCCGAGGATGTGGAGGTCCTCGCCGAGCGGGTCGACCGACGAGAGCTCGACGGCCGGGACGAGCCGGAGCCCGTGGTCGCGCGCTGCGGCCTGCGCGTCGGCGACGCCGTCGACGGTGTCGTGGTCGCTCAGCGCGAGGAGCTCGACGCCCGCGCCGGCCGCCGCCGCCACGACCCTGGCGGGTGTCAGCGCGCCGTCGGAGTGCACGGAGTGCGACTGCAGGTCGAACGTCGGGGCGGTCACGGCGCCGCAGCCTAGAGCGCTTCGAACGCCCGCAGCCCCCGCGACCACGCGGCGTCGAGGTCGGCCCCCGGCGGGAAGCGGCCGTCGAGCTCGAGGATCGTCATCCCGTGGGCGAAGGCCCACAGGGCCCGCGCGGCATCGCGGTCCCCGCCGGCGGCCTCGAGCGCGGGCAGCGCGGCGCGGTCCTCGGCGCCCGGCACGAGCAGCTCGCGGTCGAGCGGGCCGGCGGTCATGAGCCGGTAGAGGTGCGGATGCTCGCGGGCGAACGCGCGGTAGCCGCGCGCCAGCCCGTCGAGCGTCGTCCCGTCGAGCGTCGCGGCGAACTCCTCGAACCCGTCGGAGATCATCGCCGCCTCCAGGGCGTCCTTGCCCGGGAGGTGCTTGTAGATCGACGGCGCGCGGATGCCGAGGCGCTCTCCGAGGCGCCGCATCGACAGCGCCTCGGGTCCTTCCTCCTCCAGCAGCTCCCGCGCGGCGGTGACGATCTCCCGCGCGCGCGGCGTCAGCTCAGCGCCCGAAGCCATCCGGCGTGCGCAGCCCGTATCCGGCGACGCGGTCGATCGCGATGTGCAGGCCCCAGGCCAACGCCCCGACGAGGAAGCCGGTCCCGAGGACGCCCGCGGCGACGAGGGCGGCGAGCAGCAGCGGGCCCCAGACCCGGTGCAGGCCGTTGTAGATCCCCACGGCGCGCGGGTGCAGCTGGCCCTTCGCGAGGCCGGTGCCGGCGCCGAGCAGGAGGGCGAGGTCCGGCGCGGCTCCGAAGGCGAAGAACTGCCAGAGGCCGGTCCCCTGCGCCGCGATCACGACGACGGCGGCGGCGAGGAGCGCGAGGGCGGCGACGCCGGCGAGCAGGCGGCGCGGCGAGGGCGCGAGGTGGGTGGCGGTGGCGTGCATGGGTCTAGGCTAACAGCGTTAGCCTGACCACGCAACCCCCACGAACACGGGCTCCGGCTCGAGCGTCACGCCGAAGCGCCCACGGACCCCGTCGGCGATCTCCCGGGCCAGCGCGACGAGCCCGGCCGTGGTGCCCGCGCCGCGGTTCGTGAGCGCGAGCGTGTGCTTCGAGGAGATCGCGATGCCCGCCGGGTCGCCGTAGCCGCGGCGGAAGCCCGCGCGCTCGATGAGCCAGGCCGCCGACGTCTTCACCGTCCCGTCGGGCTGCGCGAACGCGGGCGCGCCGTCGGGAAGCTCCGCCGGCGTCGACGAACGGGTTCGTGAAGAACGAGCCGGCCGACCAGGTGTCGTGGTCGCCGGGGTCGAGCACCATGCCCTTGCCGCGGCGCAGCTCGAGGACGGCCTCGCGCGCCTCGGCGAGCGGCGCGCGGGCGCCGGTCTCGACGCCCAGCGTGCGGGCCAGCTCGGAGTAGCGGATCGGCGCGCTCTCGCTGCCCCGCTCCAGGCGCAGCGCGACGTCGAGGACCGCCCAGCGGCCCGGGCTGCGCTTGAACGCGCTGGTCCGGTAGCCGAAGCCGCAGTCCGCGGGCGCGAGCTCGGCGACGGCGCCGGTCGCGCGATCGAGGACACGGACCGCGACGACGGTGTCGGCGACCTCCTGCCCGTACGCGCCGACGTTCTGGATCGGGGTCGCGCCCGTCGACCCGGGGATGCCCGCGAGGCACTCGACGCCGACGAGGCCGTCGGCGACGCAGCGCGCGACGAGGTCGTCCCACGGCTCCCCGGCGGCCGCGCGCAGGACGACGTGGTCGCCTCGGTCGTCGACCGCGACGCCCCGCGTGAGGACGCGGACGACCGTGGCGTCGACACCCGCATCGGCGACGACGACGTTGCTGCCGCCGGCGAGCAGGAGCGTCGCCGGATCGGACGCCGCGCGGACCAGCTCCGCCTCGGTCGTCGCCTCCACGAGGGAGCGCGCCGGCCCGCCGAGGCGCAGCGTCGTGAGGGGCGCGAGGTCCACGGCGTGGGACGGTAGTCCCGCAGCCGGGTAGACCGTGCTGGGGAAGCGGGTCGTTCGTTCGTCCACTCCCTGATCCATCCGCAAGTTCGCGAACGAACAAGCGTTTGAAGGGCACATGTCGTTCGACGAGCCCCCACGCCCCGCATCCCCCGGGACCGGCCAGCTCCAGGTGCTGGCCGTGTCGCCGCATCTCGACGATGCGGCGTTCTCGGCGGGAGCCACGCTCGCGACGCTCATCGCGCACGGGCATCGGGTGACGCTCGTGACGGCGTTCACCGCGTCGATGGCACCGGCCGGCGGCGACACGATGGCGCTGCGGCGGATCGAGGACATGCAGGCGGCTGCGCGGCTCGGCGTGCAACGTCTCGTGCATCTGCCGTTCGCCGAGGCCCAGGAGCGCGGCTACGAGTCGGTCACCGGCCCGATGCGCGACGACGACGACGTCGCCCCCGACCTGCGCGCGGCGCTCGACATCCTCGGCTCGTTCGACCTCGTGCTGGCGCCGCTGGCGCTCGGCGACCACGTCGATCACCGCCAGCTGCGGCGAGCGCTCGGGCTTCCCGGGCGCTACGACGATCCGGAGCCCGTCGCGCGGTTCGCGCGGGGCTCGCTCGCGCTCTGGCGCGACACGCCGCACGTCATCCACGGCGACGATCCCGCGACGCCGGGCGACGACGCGGTCGTCGTGTCCGGCGACGCGCTGCAGCGCAAGCTCGCCGCCTGCGCGTGCTACTCCACGACGACGGGCGCCGAGTTCGGCGGCGAGCGCCGGATGCGCCAGCTCGTCTCCGACCTCGCGTTCGAGGAGGGCAGGCGCCACGGCCGTCCCGCGCCTGCCGAGGCGTTCGCGCCCGCCGGCCCGGTCGTGAAAGCCCTGCGCACGGACACCGCCCCGAGGTCGCGCGCCGCCTAGAGGTCGTCGTCGGGCATCATCGACTGCTCGACATCGAACCCGCAGGAGGCGCAATGGCGTACGTGGTCGCGGCCCGTTGGAGGGCCAAGGAGGGGTGCGAGGACAAGCTCGCGCAGGTCATCGCCGAGCTGATCCCGCTGTCCCGCGCCGAGCCCGGCATCCTCTTCTACCAGGCGAACCGCTCGGTCGAGGATCCCCAGCTCTTCTTCTTCTACGAGCAGTACGTGGACGAGGCGGGCTACCGCGCGCACGGCGAGTCCGAGCACTTCACGCGCCTCGCGCACAACTACGCGATCCCCGAGCTGCTCGAGGACCGTCAGCGCGAGTTCTTCACGACGTTCTACGACGACCGCGGCGGGCTCGCCGGGTGAGTCGCAGGCCGCGCTAGCGGTCGCGTCCTTGGGTCGGACGCGCACCGCGGCGCCATCGGGGTCGTTCCTGGTCGTGGCGGGCATCGCGCTCGTCTCGATCAACCTGCGCGCGTCGATCACGGCGGTCGGACCGATCGTGTCCGACATCCGTGCCGACCTCGGCCTGTCCAACGCCGCGGTGGGGCTGCTGACGACGCTGCCGGTGCTGGCCTTCGCCGGCGCGTCGCCGTTGGCCGGGCCGCTGGCTCGGAAGATCGGGATCGAACGCACGCTGGGCGGCGCGCTCGTGCTCCTGCTCGCGGGGATCCTCCTGCGGGTGACGGGGACGACCTGGGCGGCGTTCCTCGGGACCGCGACGCTCGGCGTGGCGATCGCGGCGGGCAACGTCCTGCTGCCCGCGCTGGTCAAACGCGACCTGCCCACCCGCATCGGGGTGGTCACGAGCATCTACGTGACGGTCATGATCGCGTTCGCGGCGATCGCGTCGACGATCTCCGTGCCGCTGGCCGACGACCTCGGCCTCGGCTGGCAGGGTGCGCTTGCGGTCTGGGGGATCCCGGTCGTCGCGGGCCTCGTCCTGTGGCTCCCCCGCGTCCTGCGCTCGCGGCCGCCTGTCGGAGCTGCGGGGTCGGGCCGCAACCGACCGACGCGGATGCGCCGCTCGGTCATCGCCTGGCAGGTGACGGCTTACATGGGGCTGCAGTCGTTCGCGTTCTACGTGCTCGTCGCCTGGCTGCCGGAGCTGCTGCAGGACGACGGCGTGGCGGCGTCGACGGCCGGCGTGCTCATGGGCGTCCTGCAGGCGGCGGGGCTGCTGGCGACGATGGCGGTCCCGGTCCTCGCGGCGCGCGCCCCGGACCAGCGGCGCCTGGTGCTCGTGAGCACGGGGCTGGGGCTGTTCGCGATGTTCGGGCTGCTCATCGAGCCCGGCGGGCTCGCGCTCGTGTGGGCCATCGCCGTCGGGATCGCCGGCGCGTGCACGCTGAGCCTGTCGCTGGCGTTCTTCGTGATGCGCACGCGCGACGGGGCCGACGCCGCGGCGCTCTCGGGCATGGCCCAGTCGCTCGGCTACCTCTTCGCGGCATCGGGCCCGTTCGTCGTCGGGCTCCTGCACGACGCGACGGACGGCTGGACCGCGCCGGTGATCCTCTTCATCGTCGTGTGGGTGCTCATCGGCGTGGCGGGGATGTTCGCGGGGAGGCCGCGGATCGTTGCCGAGTCATGAGCGGGGTGTCATGTATTCCACACCCTGGGGTGGTGGGCACGGAGGCGCCGGTCGCTGACGATCCGGGTGTCACCAAGCCCCCCGTCAGGAGCCCGTCATGCCCCGCGCCCCCCGCCGTCTCGCCGCCCTCGCCGAAACAACGGGGGTACGCCGACCGGCTGCAAGATCACCGGCAAGGACTCCAACGGCGCGGTGTTCACCGACACCTACGCCGAGGGGTCGGAGATCACCGTCACCACGCCGAACGGCGGGACGACGAAGTTCAAGTGCGTGAACGGCAGCTGGGTGCTGCAGGCGCGCGTGCGCGACCCGCGCCTGGCGAGCGTCGTCGTGTCCCAGGCGCAGCTGACCCGGATGATCGGCTGACGCCCTTCCGCGCGACCCCGGTGGGATCGGGGTCGCGCGGGCGCGTCAGCGGACGAAGCCTCCGCGGCGCCGGTCGGTCCCCGGCGACATGAGCCCGCCGCCACGGGAGCGGCGCACGAGGTAGACGATGCCGGCGGCGAAGACGACGGACAGCAGGATGCCGCCGCCGCTGCGGCCGTCGAAGATGAGCAGCGACACGAGGCCCGCCGCGAACGAGCCGGCGATGCCGACCAGCATCGTCTGGAAGATGCTCATGGGGTCGCGACCCGGGAGCGCGAGGCGCGCAAGCGCGCCCACGACCAGTCCGGACACGGCGAGCGCGATGAGGTACACGATCAGATTCATGGCGCCGCCGTACCCGCCGCCGGAGGTCGTCAGTACGCCGCCGGTCGTCACCTTCGCTCAGTTGAGGTCGATGACGCCGAGGACGAGGAGCAGCAGCAGCGTCGCGATCGCCGACACCAGCAGCGAGCCGAGGCAGCCGAGGCGGTTGGAGAAGAAGAAGAACATCGGGACCGTCTCGCCTACCCGGTGGAGCGGAGGCGGTCGGCGGACGGTCATGGCGCTGACCGGGGTTGGCCGCGGGCGTCCGGATCGCCGCCGTCCGGGGGTCGCTACGATCACCGCGCTGCCACAGGCAGCCGGAACGCCGACGTAGCTCAGCTGGTAGAGCACTTCACTCGTAATGAAGGGGTCGGGGGTTCGAGTCCCCCCGTCGGCTCTGGGGTTTCGCTGGCTCCCAGTCGCCTCGAGGTACCGAGCGGGTACCAACTCGCCGCGGGCGGCGCGGATCTCGTCCTCCGCGGACCGCCACTCGGTGTCGCTCAGGATCGCGCGTGCCCCCAGCCACTGGGCCACCTCGACGACGCTACGGACCGCACGCCGGGCACGGACCCGGCGTGCGATGCCAGATGGACATGGTGTTCGCCAGCTCGACTACAAGCCGCGCTGGCGCAGGCGCCTGCCCGAGCTCGCGATCCCCGCGCCCGTGGTACACGGCCGCCGTGACCCATTCTTCCCTGTCGGCAACAGCGAAGCGATCGCGCGCAAGGTCGAAGCGCAGCATGTGGTCGTGATGGCGCTGGTGCCGACGCGAACGCGGCGTGACCGCGTGGGCGTCATGATCGCTGTCGCAGCAGGAAGTCGAGCGTCGCGTGGTTGAACGTCTCGGGGTCCTGGTGCAGCCCGGCGTGCGACAGCGCGTCGAAGACCACCAGCTCACTCCCGCCGATCCCGCTCTGGAGCGGCTCGGCGAACCGTGTGGAGCAGACGAGGTCGCGCGCGCCGAACGTGATGAGCGTCGGAACCCCGATCTCGCGCAGCGCGGCACTCGCGTTGTGCGCGAGTGCCGCGTCGGTCTGGGCGAGGAACGCGTCCACCGGCTGTGCTGGTCGGCTGCGTACGAAGTCCGCCAGCGCGTCTACGACCTCCGGCCGCTCGACGTACAGCGCGGGCGTGAAGGCCAGCGGGAAGATGCCCTGGATGATCACGTCCGCGACGGTCGGCAGCGACCGGGCGAGCGCACGCCACAGCTGGACGACGCTCGTGAGGTAGGCGTCGCTGGCGTCCCAGGCGCTGTGCAACGAGAGCGAGCGCACGCGGCCCGGGTGGCGGGCGGCCAGGTGCATGCCCACGGCGGCCCCGAGGGAGACGCCCGCGACGTGCGCCTGCTCGATCCCGATGGCGCCCAGGAACGCGGCGACCTGATCGGCGTAGCCCTCGGTCGAGTACGGCCCGGCGGGCTTGTCGCTCTCGCCCGAGCCGGGAAGGTCGATCGCGATACAGCTGAAGTGCTCGGTGTAGGCCGGCAACTGGAAGGCGTAGCAGGCGTGGTCGGCGGACAGGTAGGGAATCAGCAGCAGCGGCTCGCCCTCGCCCTGTACGTCGTAGTTGATCGTGAGCCCGTCGACCTCGACCCGTGGCATGCTCGCTCCCTCCTAGCTGCTCGTGGCAGGGCGCACACCTGATCCAGCGCGGCGGGCTGGCGACGGCTCGGGGGCGGGAGCGGCGCGCGAAAGCCACCTGCATCATCGCGGCCGGCAACTGACGCGGCAAGCCCGGCCGCGATAGACGTCGCCGAACGGGCGTCGCGATGCTGGAGGTCCAGGGGTCTGGCGGCACAAGTCGGAGGTGTCGCCGCTCCCACATGCCTGTCAAGCCCGACAGCGACGGGCTGACTGCTGTTGTCCGTTCGATGCGAGAGCCGCCCGGCCACGACGCTTGTAGCGAGAGTTCGACGTACGAAGACGTGGTCGTTCTGGTACGCGAACCTGGTCCGACCCCAGAACGTCGACGAACGGCCGCACGCTCGGCGCGGTCGGACGTGTGGACGGTGACGGCCACGACCTGGTTCGCCTGGTCTGCCCGTCTCTCAGTTGATCCGCCGCGTGCGTCCGGACCACTCCGGTTCGCGCAGCGCGAACTTCTGCACCTTGCCGGTGGAGGTCTTCGGGAGCGCGCGGAACTCGATCGCGTCCGGGCACTTGTAGTGCGCGAGGCGGTCGCGGCAGAACGCCTTGATCTCGGCGTCCGTCGCACTCGCGCCTTCCTTCAGCGTCACGAAGGCCTTCGGCCGCTCGCCCCAGCGCTCGTCGGGGATCGCCACGACGGCGCACTCGAGGACCGCGGGGTGCGCGCTGATCGTCTGCTCGACCTCGATGGACGAGATGTTCTCGCCGCCGGAGATGATCACGTCCTTGCCCCGGTCACGCAGCTCGATGGCGCCGTCGGGATGCCACACCGCCAGGTCGCCCGAGTGGAACCAGCCGTCCCTGAACGCCGTCTCGGTGACCTCGGGGTCGTCGAAGTAGCCCGACATCACGTTGTTGCCGCGCATGACGACCTCGCCCATCGTCTCGCCGTCGCGGGGGACGTCGCGCATCGCCTCATCGACGACGCGGACCGGGTCGGCGGTCGTGTAGGCATAGCCCTGACGGGAGAGCAGGCGAGCGCGCTCCTCGACCGGCAGCGCGTGCCAGACCTCCTCCGCCCGACGCACCGTGTGCGGGCCGTACGTCTCGGTCAGCCCGTAGACGTGGACGACGCGGATGCCGAGCTCCTCCATGCGAGCCAGGAGCGCCGGGGACGGCGGCGCAGCCGCGACCATGGCGGTCAGCGAGCGATCCAGCGGGCCGGCGTCAGGGTGGTTGACGAGCGCGATCTGGACCGTCGGGGAGCCGTTGTAGTGCGTCACGCCCTCCTCGCGGAACAGCCGCCAGATGAGTCCCGGATCGACCTGGCGCAGGCAGACGTGCGTGCCGCCCGCCGCGGTCACGGCCCACGGGAAGCACCAGCCGTTGCAGTGGAACATCGGGAGCGTCCAGAGATAGACCGGGTGATGGCCGAGCTCGGCCTCGATCACCTCGCCGAGCGCGTTCAGGTAGGCGCCGCGGTAGGTGTAGACGACACCCTTCGGGCTGCCGGTCGTGCCCGAGGTGTAGTCGATCGCGATCGGCTCCTCCTCGTCGCGCAGCAGCGACGGCACGCCGGCCGGATCGCCTTGGGCGACGAGCCGCTCGTACGCCTCCCCGAGCCGCACGACCTCCAGACCGTCGATGGCGTCGACGAGCGGAGCCAGCTCGTCGTCGACGAACAGCAGCCGAGCGCCGGAGTGCTCCAGGATGTGCGCGATCTCGCGGCGGCTCAGACGCGTGTTGATGGCGACGAGCACGCCGCCCGCCTGCGGCACCGCGTGATGGAGCTCGAGCAGCTCGGGAACGTTCGGGCACAGCGCCGCGATTCGCTCGTGCTGCTCGATCCCGTTCCGGCGCAGGGACGAGACGAGCCGGTTCACGCGTTCGGCCAGCTCCGCGTACGTCCGCCGCAGCTCGCCGTGGACGACGGCGATGCGGTCGGGGTACAGCGTCGCGCTGCGAGCCAGGAAGCGGGTCGGGTCGAGCTCGGCGCGGCTGACCCCGGTACGGGCCGGCCAGGGCGAGGACGCCTGCGTGGCGGCACCGTCGGTCTCGGTCTCCATGGCGCGACGATACGCCCAGCGGGAGGTGACGGGCGTCGGGGACCTTCCGACGCGGATCGTCGCGGGATCGTGCACTTGCACTTCCCTGGGTCAGGGGCAGATGATGGAAGCGCCTCCGGCAGCGGAAGGAGACCGGATGGACTTCGACGTCGAGCGCAACCGTCGCACCGTCGAGCTGGAGCTGCCGAGCCGCGAAGGCCTCGACGGTGACATCTCGCTCGGCGGCAGCCCGTTCCCGCCGATCGCCGACTACGCGCTGCTGTCGGACTGCGAGGTCTGCGCGCTCGTCGCGCCGAGCGGGAACGTCGAGTGGTTGTCGCTGCCGCGGATGGACGGGCCGAGCGTCTTCGCGGCGATCCTCGACCGGCATGCGGGGCGGTTCCGCGCGGGCCCGCGTCGACCGGGCGGTCCCGGCCGGCCGCCGCTACCTGCCCGGCACCATGATCCTGGAGACGACGTGGGGCACGCCGACCGGCTGGCTCGAGGTGCGCGACGTGCTCCTGATCGGCCCCTGGCGCCACGACGAGGAGCGCTCGCACCGGTACGTCCGCGCTCCGCGCGACCACGAGGCCGAGCACGTGCTGCTGCGCACCTTCCGCTGCCTCGACGGCTTCGTCGACCTCGAGATCGACTGCGAGCCCGCGTTCGACTACGGCCGCAAGCGAGGCACCTGGCGCCACGTCGGCGACGGTTACGGCGACGCCGTCTGCGACGCGGAGGGGACGAGCCGGCGCTGCGGCTGCGCACCGATCTGCGGCTCGGGTTCGAGGGCGGCGAGCGCGCGCGCGGAGACCGCTGCGCGCCGGCCAGCACGCGTTCTGCGCGCTCGGATGGAGCGAGCCGCGCGCCGCCCGCGACCTACGACGACGCCGGAGCGACGGCTCGCGGAGACGCGGGCCTACTGGCACGAGTGGATCAGCCGCGGCCGCTTCCCCGACCACCCCTGGCAGATCCACCTGCAGCGGTCCGCGCTCACGCTCAAGGGCCTGACCTACGCGCCGACCGGAGCGATGATCGCCGCGGCGACGACATCGCTGCCCGAGACGCCCGGCGGCGAGCGCAACTGGGACTACCGCTACAGCTGGCTGCGCGACTCGACGTTCATGCTCTGGGCGCCTCTCGACGCTCGGCTTCGACCGCGAGGCGACGCGACTTCTTCTACTTCATCGCCGACCGCGTCGAGGACGAGGACCTGCAGATCATGTACGGCATCGACGGGCGCGGCGGCTCGACGAGGAGACGCTCGATCACCTCAGCGGCTACGAAGGCGCCCGTCCGGTGCGGGTCGGCAACGACGCCTGGCACCACGCGCAGCACGACGTCTGGGGCGTGCTGCTCGACTCCGTCCGACTTCACACGCGCTCCGGGCGATCGCCTCGACGACCGCCTCTGGACGCTGATCACGCGCCAGGTCGACGCGGCGCTCGAGCACTGGCGTGAACCGGACCGCGGCATCTGGGAGGTGCGCGGCGAGCCGCAAGCACTTCACCTCCTCGAAGGTGTTCTGCTGGGTCGCCGCCGACCGCGGGGCGCGGCTCGGCGCGACTGCGCGGCGACGTCGACGCCGCCGAGCGCTGGAGTGCCGCCGCCGAGGAGATGCACGACGGAGATCTGCGAGCGCGGGCACCGACGCGCGCGGCGTCTTCGTGCAGCACTACGACACCGACGCCCTCGACGCCTCGCTGCTCTGCTCCCGCTCGTCGGTTTCCTGCCGCCCCGGACGACCGCGTGCGCGCGACCGTTCTGGCGATCGCCGACGAGCTGACGATCGACGGCCTGGTGCTGCGCTACCGCGTGGAGGAGACCGACGACGGGTTGGCGGGCGAGGAGGGCACGTTCACGATCTGCTCCTTCTGGCTCGTCTCCGCGCTCGCCGAGATCGGCGAGCTGGACCGCGCCCGCGACGCTGTGCGAGAAGCTGCTCTCCTACGCGAGCCCGCTGTTGCTGTACGCCGAGGAGATCGATCCGCACAGCGGCCGCCACCTGGGCAACTTCCCGCAGGCGTTCACCCACCTCGCGCTCATCAACGCGGTGATGCACATCATCAGGGCTGATCAGGTCCTCAACGAGCGCGCGCCGGTGAGCGAACTCCGTGGACGGGGCGCCGAGGCGCCGCGTTGAGCCCGGGCCTCGCCGACGAGGTCAGACGTGTCTTCGGCGACGTGGGGGAGGTCGCCGAGCGACTCCGGAGGGACCGTTTCGCCGCGCCCCTTCACACGCTCGAGGTGGGAGACGCGGACGACCCGGTGGTCCAGGCCACGCGCCGGGAACGGGCACGGATCGTCAACGCGGGCATCGACGGTCTCGCGAAGCTCGCCGAGGGTCGTGAGGACGACCTGGACGATCGCGAGCGTCTCGGGCTCACGGCCGTCATCCTGCTCGAGGGGCGCCCCGCGATCCTCATCCAGGACGGCGACTTCCGGACACCGCCGCACGAGTGGTCGCGCCTGACGCAATGCCGCGACCGCGTGCGCGAGGTGATCGCCCGATCGGGGCGGGTCGAGGTCGAGGGCCACCTCGACTACGAGTGGGTGGGCACCGCGTCGCTCGTCGCGCCGACGACCCTCATGACCAATCGTCATGTGGCGCAGGAGTTCTGCGCCCGCCAGGGCCGTACGTGGACGTTCCGGCAGGGCATGACGTCGCGGATCGACTTCCTCGGGGAGCTCGGCAGCACGACGTCCATGGAGTTCGAGATCACGGATGTGATCGGGCTCCACGAGAAGCACGACCTCGCGCTTCTGCGGGTGCAGGGCGCGTCACCCGATGGGCGCGTCCTGCCCGACCCGCTCACGGTCGCCGCCTCCGAGCCACGCGACCTGCTCGGACGCGACGTGTACGTCGTCGGCTACCCGGCGCTGGACAGTCGCCGCAACGAACCGGAGCAGCTTCGCCAGATCTTCGCTGACGTCTACGACGTGAAGCGCCTGCAGCCCGGCAGGACGGTCGGCTACTCGACCATGTACTCCGCGATCGAACACGACTGCTCCACGCTCGGCGGCAACTCGGGCTCCCCCTTGGTGGACCTCGAGACGCACCAGGTCATCGGTCTGCACTTCGGCGGGCGGTTCGCGGTCGGGAACTACGCGGTTCCCCTCTGGAGGCTCGCGGGCGATCCGCTCCTGCGGGAAGGCGAGCTGAACTTCGTGTAGCGCTGCCCGCTGGTTGGTCGATTGCAGAGTCCGCTCGCGGACGTCGGGATGATCGACACGTGCAACCGGCCGATCACACTGGCCACCGAGGTCGCCTCAGCACCGCCGAGCTGCTCTCGATCATCGCGCAGCCTGAGAACGAGGCGCTCGAGTTCAAGTCGTTCGTGGAGCCGCCGCCGATGCGGCTGCTCACGCGGTCGCTCCGCGCCTTGGCCGATGGCGGCGGCGGCCTGCTGGTCGTCGGCGTCGACGACAGGCTCGACGCACCGGACGACCCCGTGCAGCGCATCGTGGGCGTCGGACGACCTGAGCCGACGGCTGCGCGATTGGCCGATGCCGCCACGCTGGCTGACGTCGACGTTGTCGTCAGGTCCTACCAGCTCGCCGGCACGACGTTGATCGTCGCTGATGTCAGCGCGGGGGGACCACCCCTTGAGTCCCCCGCGGCTGCGCACGAGCGGCCGCCGCCGCGCGTGCTGGCGATCGCAACGGAATGGCTGTCGCGACATGGCGGGCTGTCGACGTTCAACCGCGAGCTCTGCATCGCCCTGGCCTCGTCGGGCTGCGACGTGCGCTGCCTGGTACCGGAGGCCGACGAGGCGGACCGGGCGAGTGCTGCGCAGGCGCGCGTCGCTCTGGTGGTCGCGCCGCCGACGCCCGGAGCCGACCTCCGCGCGCGGTTGATGCGGCGACCGCAACTCGGCGACTTCATCCCCGACGTCGTTCTCGGTCATGGCCGCATCACCGGTCCGGCGGCCTTGAGTCTTTGCGAAGACGCCTTTCGCGGCGCGGTGCGCGTCCACTTCGTGCACACCGTCGGCGAGGAGATCGAATGGTTCAAGAACCGAGCGCTGGAGCCCATCTCAACGGTTGCGGGAGCACGCGACTGGACCGAGCGGCAACTGGCACGCTCGGCATCCCTCGTCGTCGGAGTCGGACCGCTCCTGCGGCGGAAGGCCGCCACCATGTTGCGGGGAGTCCAAGCCGCTCCCGACGTCATCGGGATCCTTCCGGGGCTCGGCATCCGCGACCGTCCTTCGGACATTCCCGACGATCGACAGGTTCTCGTGCTGGGTCGCACGGAGGATCGCTATCTCAAGGGACTCGATCTGGCGGCCCGAGCGCTCGGGACGCTCGACTACGGACCACTCGACCACGGGCGCCCTCCGACGCTCGTGGTGAGAGGCTCTCCTGCGGCCGAAGCCGCTGCACTGCGAGACGAGCTGATCGAGCTGGCCGATCACCGACTCGACGTCCTGGTCCGGGACTACACTGCCGACCAGGAGTTGCTCGAGGCAGACCTGGCTCGAGCCAGCCTGCTGGTGATGCCCTCCCGCCATGAGGGGTTCGGGCTCGTGGCGCTGGAAGCGATCGGCGCGGCCATACCGGTCCTCGTCAGCGATACCAGCGGAATCGCAGAGCATCTGCGCAACGAGGCGCAAACCCGATTCGTCGTCCCGACGCGCGGAAGACCGGACGACGCCGCTGCCGCCTGGAGTCGGGCCATCGATCGGACGCTGTTCGATCTCGATGCCGCGTTCGCACGCGCGGTCGACCTGCGTGACGCGCTGGCGATCGGGATGACCTGGCAGAGGGCGGCGGACGATCTGCTCACCGCGATCGACTCGCTCCGCGCCGGTCGAGGTACGAGATAGATACCTCAGCTGCGGAACGAGCGGCGATCCCCGAATGACAGGTGGACTCGACTTCGCGCGAGATGGAGGGAGAGACGGAGATACGTTCCCTGACGTACTTCGCATTCCCCGGCCCGGCAGCCCTCGTCATGAAGGGGTCGGCGGTTCGAGTCCCCCGTCGGCTCTGGGACTGCCCCAGATCGCGCGCGCGGCGTAGTGTCGAGCTGATGATCGAACGTGCACCCTTCGGGACGACCGGGCACGAGTCGTCCCGCGCGATCTTCGGTGCCGCAGCGCTCGCGCGCTGCCCCAAGCACGACGCGGACCGCGCGCTGGAGCTGCTGCTCGAGCACGGCGTGAACCACATCGACGTCGCGGCGCGCTACGGCGACGCGGAGCTGCGCATCGCCTCCTGGCTGCGCCGACACCCGGGCGAGTTCTTCCTGGCGACGAAGACCGGTGAACGCACCTACCGCGCCGCGCGCGAGGAGATCCGGCGCTCCCTCGAGCGGCTCGGCGTCGACCACGTCGACTCCATCCAGCTCCACAACCTCTCCGACGTCATCGAGTGGGAGACGGCGCTCGGCGCCGGCGGCGCGCTGGAGGCGGCGATCGAGGCGCGCGAGGAAGGGCTCGTGCGGTTCATCGGCGTGACCGGCCACGGCCTGTCGGTGCCCGAGATGCACCGGCGCAGCCTCGAGCGCTTCCCGTTCGACTCGGTCCTGTGCCCGTACAACTTCGTCCAGATGCAGGACGAGCGCTACGCCTCGACGTTCGAGGCGCTCGCCCGGGTCTGCGCGGAGCGCGGGCGTGGCGCTGCAGACGATCAAGAGCCTGTCGTGGCGTCGCTGGGACGGTCGCGCGGCGACCGCCGCGACGTGGTACGAGCCGCTGCGCGAGCAGCCCGACATCGATCTGGCGGCGCACTGGGTGCTCGGACGACCCGAGGCGTTCCTGCTCACGACCGGCGACGTGGAGATCCTCCCCCGCGTGCTCGACGCGGCGGAGCGCTTCGAGCGGCGACCGTCCGACGAGGACATGGCCGCGCTCGTCGAGCGCCGCGATCTCACCCCTTTGTTCGTGTAGGTGAGCGCGGTGTGAGCGGCGTGTGAGGGCGCTGCGAGCGGTGTGGCCGAAGGTGAGGCCATGACCGCGACCGCCACAGCTGCTCTCCCGCGCACCCCGTCCCGCACGTATCCGTCGCTGCGCGCGGCGTGGATCCCGCTGGCCGCCCTCTGCCTGGCCTTCTTCGTCGAGATGGTCGACAACACGCTGCTGTCGATCGCGCTCCCCACGATCGGTCGTGATCTCGGCAGCGGGACGGCCGCGCTGCAGTGGGTCATCGGCGCGTACTCGTTGACGTTCGGCGGTCTTCTGCTCACCGCCGGATCGGTGGCCGACCGTCTGGGACGCCGCCGCGTCCTGCTCGTCGGCCTCGCGGTGTTCGGGCTGCTGAGCCTGTGCGTCGTCTTCGTCACGACGGCCGGCGAGCTCATCGCGCTGCGCGCTGCGCTCGGCATCGCTGCCGCCGCCATGGCGCCGATCACCAACTCGCTCGTGTTCCGCCTCTTCGACGACAAGGCGCTGCGGATGCGCGCCGTCACCGTGATGATCGTCGTCGGCATGTCCGGGTTCATCCTCGGGCCGCTGCTCGGCGGCACCGCGCTGGCCCACGTCCGCTGGGAGTGGCTGCTGGTCATCAACGCCCCGATCGCGCTCATCGCCTGCGTCGGCGTCTGGCTCGGCGTCGCGGCCGACCGCGCGGAGGACCTGACCGACGACGCGCTCGACCTGCCGGGCGCCGTGCTGAGCGTCGCCACGATCGGCCTGGCCTGCTTCTCGCTGACCAGCGGCGTCGAGCACGGCTGGCTCTCGGTACCGACGATCGCGTCGATCCTCGGTGCCGTCGCCGCGGCCGTCGCCTTCGTGTGGCACGAGCGCCGCAGCGCGTCGCCCATGCTGGATCTCGACCTCTTCTCGAACGGCACCGTCCGCGGCGCCGCCATCGCGCAGACGGGGACGTCGATCGCCATGGCCAGCGTGATGTTCGGGCTGGTGCTGCACTTCCAGTACGCCTACGGCTGGAGCCCTGTGAAGGCCGGCCTGGCGAACCTGCCGATCATCATCACCATGATCGCCGCGACGCCGCTCTCCGAGGGTCTGGCGAAGCGCTTCGGGCACCGCATCGCCTGCTTCATCGGCGCCCTCTTCCTGGCGGCCGGGCTGGCCGGTCTCGCGTGGGGCGTCGAGCACGGGTACCTCGCCATCGCCGTCGCGATGGTGCTCATGACGATCGGGCTGCGCACCGTCATGACGATCTGCGCCGTCGCCCTCGTGGACGCGATGCCGGCCAACCGCACCTCGATCGGCGCGGCGCTCAACGACACCGCGCAGGAGGTCGGCACCAGCTTCGGCACCGCGGTGGTCGGCACGATGATCGCCGTGCTGGTCACCACGCAGCTGCCCGTCGGCACGTGGAGCACCGACCTGGTGACGTCGTTCTTCCACGGTGAGCGGATCACCTACGCGGTGCTCGCGGTGCTCGTCGGCGTGATCGCCGGGTTCGGGGCGCTCACGCTCACCGACTCGCGCGCCACGGAGGAGCCGGAGGTGGCCTGACGCGGGGTGGGGCCGTTCGGACACTCGGCCACCACGCGCAACCGCCTTGGCCCGCAGCCGTAGTCACCGGCATGATCGGCGCGCGCGACGCGACGCCTCTACCTCGCGCGGCGAAGCTCGTCGGCGTCCTCGCGTGGGCGCTCGTCGAGCTGCTGTCGTTCCTGCTCTGGATGTGGGCGGCGCTCGGCTGGCGCTGCGACGAGAGCTGCAACGACAACCTCGTCGCGGAGGTCCGGAGCGGCGGCTGGGCCAGCTGGATCCACTCGTGGCAGTGGACGCCCGCCTGGATCATCCCCGGCGTGGCGCTGCTGGTGACGCTGAGCCTGCTCGCCGGCGCGTGGCGCGGCCGCTTGCCGCGCGTGCGGTTCTGGATCGCGACGGCGCTCTCCGTCGCCTGGCTCGGGCTCGCCGTCACCGCGTAGCGCGTCGCCGGATCGCTCGGCCGTCGTATCCACGTCCACGCAGGTTTCTTCGAGCGATCACCGTCCGTACCCTGGTCCGGTGCGCACGCTCGTGAACATCGTCGTCTTCGTGTTCGCCTTGTTCGTCCTAGGGATCCTGACCGGCTTTCTCGGTGCCATCGGCCCGCTCGAGCTACTGCTCATGCTGCTCATCGCGGTCGCTGCGACGTGGTGGCTCGACCGCCGCAGGCAGAGCGGCAACACCGCCTGAGCAGTGCGCAGAGAAGCTGTGATGCGCTACCTGCGTGGCGGCCTGCTGTGGCGCTGGCCACGGGCCCGACACGCGCTCCTCGTCGCGAGCTTCGTCGTCACGGGGCTCATCACGGTCTTCGCGGTCGTGGCCTTCGGCTACGTCCTGCTCAGCCCATGACGCGCGTGGAGCACGATCGAGGAGGGGAATGGACGATCGAGTAGCACTGACGCTGCATTCACTCGGAGTGCCGTACGCCTTCGCGTCCCACGACGAATGGTGGCGGGTCCTCGACGAGCGCTAGCCGCGCATCGCCGCGGCGAGCTCGGCGAAGTCCGCGACGGTGAGGTCGGGCAGGTAGGGCTTCTCCCCGAACGGTCGGTCCCGCCGGTTGACGAACGCCGTGCGCATGCCGAACGACTTCGCGCCGACGCAGTCGAACTCGTGGTTGGCGACGAAGAGGACCTCGCGGGGCGCGAGGCCGGTCAGCTCGCACGCCTTCCGGTAGGTGGCGACATGCGGCTTGAAGCTTCCGGCAGCAGCGACCGAGATGACGTCGTCGAAGGGGAAGCCCGCGTGCGCCGTGCCGCGCTCGAGCATGTCCGGATCGCCGTTGGAGAGGATGATCAGCCTGTAGTCCTCGTGCAGCGAGGCGAGCGCCTCGATGACGTCCGGGAAGGGATCGAGGGACTCGATGGCCGACACCAGGCGCTCGACGTCGGAGCGAGTGTGCTCGACGCCGGCGCGGTCGAGCGTCTGGTTCACCGCGCGGTGGCCGATCTCGCGGTATGGCGTGTGCTCGCCCTGGAGCAGCGCATCGATCATCGAGTTCTCGAAGTGGGTGCGCCGCCACCAGGTCACGACGTCGTTCGGCCTGCCCGCGTAGCCCTTGGCCTCGAGGAAGGGCGTGATGGCGCGGACGAGGCCGCCCTGCATGTCGACGACGGTGCCGTAGAAGTCGAACATCAGGGCCTCGACCGTGCCCTCGAACGGTTCTGCCTCATACACGTCGTGTTCCCCGCGCGCCGCGGGTTCACCCGGCAGCCGATCGACCTGATCGGGTAGTTCAACCTCGAGGGTCCACCCACCGCAAGGAGACGTCATCTACACCGTCAAGAACCTCCGCGACGTCCGCGACGCCGCGCCGGACGCAGGCGTCGACGCGACGCAGGTGATGCGGTTCGCCCAGGCCGACCTGGACGCGGTGCGGACCGGTGTCAGCTTCATGGCCGTCAAGCCCGGTCGGCGCCAGGCCATCGCCCACCGCCACGACGAGGCCGAGGAGGTCTACGTGATCCTCTCCGGCTCGGGCCGCATCAAGCTCGACGACGACATCGTCGAGGTCGGCCCGATGGACGCCATCCGCGTCGCCCCGACCGTCACGCGGGCGCTGGAGGGCGGGCCGGACGGCATCGAGTACCTCGCGGTCGGCCAGCACCACGACGGCGACGGAGCGGTTCAGCCGATCGAGGAGTTCTGGCCCTAGCGTCACGGGAATGAGCACGTCACGCGTCGTCCAGGTCCCGGCCCCAGGCGAGGGCTTCCAGCTCTCCGAGCGCGAGGTCCCGCGACCCGCTCGCGGCGAGGTCCTCGTCCGCATCGAGGCATGCGGCGTCTGCCACTCCGACTCGCTCACCGTCGAGGGTGGGATGCCGTCCATCGAGTACCCGATCGTGCCCGGGCACGAGATCGCCGGGCGCATCGAGGCCGTCGGCGACGGCGTCGTCCCCTGGGAGGTCGGCCAGCGGGTCGGCGTCGGCTGGTTCGGCGGGAACTGTGGGCACTGCGACCCCTGCCGTCGCGGCGACATGATCAGCTGCGTCAACGGCCAG
This sequence comes from uncultured Solirubrobacterales bacterium, assembly GCA_963757125.1. Taxonomy (GTDB): domain Bacteria; phylum Actinomycetota; class Thermoleophilia; order Solirubrobacterales; family Solirubrobacteraceae; genus CAVVSD01. Next base: position 1,665,089 of record CAVWQP010000004.1, read on the forward strand.
GTCCCGGGGATCGCCTACGACGGCGGCTACGCCGATCACGTGGTCGTCCCGGCGGGCGCCCTGGCGTCGATCCCCGACGACCTGTCCGCCGAGGAGGCCGCGCCGCTGCTGTGCGCCGGCATCACCACGTTCAACGCGTTGCGCGAGAGCGGCGCACGGGCGGGCGACCTCGTCGCGATCCTCGGCGTCGGCGGTCTCGGCCATCTCGGCGTGCAGTTCGCCAGGCGCATGGGCTTCGAGACCGTGGCCATCGCTCGCGGGACCGACAAGCGCGACCAGGCGCTGGCGCTGGGCGCGCACCACTACGTCGATTCCACGGCGAGCGACGTCGCGGCCGCGCTGCAGGAGCTCGGCGGCGCGACGACGATCCTCGCCACGGTGACGGCACCCGACGCGATGAGCGCCGCGGTCGGCGGCCTACGGCCGCGGGGGCGGATGGTCGTCGTCGGCGCGTCGGCCGAGCCCATGCAGATCCCGCCGTTCGCGCTCATCCCCGGCAGCACCGCCGTGGTGGGGCACGCGTCGGGGACGTCGAAGGACTCCGAGGACACGATGCGCTTCAGCGTCCTGACCGACGTCCATCCGCAGATCGAGATCTACCCGCTCGAGCAGGCGGCCGAGGGGTACGCCCGGATGATGAGCGGTGCCGCGCGCTTCCGCGTCGTGCTGACGACCGGAGCCTGATCGACCATGTCTCTCGTCCTCATCACCGGCTCGAACGACGGACTCGGCCGCGACGCCGCCCGCCGCCTCGTCGACGACGGCCACCGGGTCGTCGGCCACGCACGCAATACGGAGAAGGCCGACGGGCTCCGCCGCGAGCTGCCGGGCCTCGCCGACGTCCTCGTGGCCGACCTGTCCAGCGCGGCCCAGGTGCGGCGGCTGGCCGAGGAGGCCGACGCGATCGGGACCTTCGACGCGGTCATCCACAACGCGGGCATCGGCTTCCGCGAGCCGGACCGCGGCCCGACCGAGGACGGGCACGCCCGCACCCTGGCCGTCAACGCGCTCGCGCCCTATCTGCTGACGGCGCTCATGCAGCCGGCCGGGCGCCTCGTCTACCTCACGAGCGGCCTGCACGAGCAGGGCGGGACGGACCTCGACGACCTCGACTGGACCGAGCGTGCTTGGGACGGGAGGCAGGCGTACTGCGGACTCCAAGCTCTTCGACGCGACGCTCGCCGCCGCCGATCGCCCGCAGGAGGCCGGACATCGTCTCGACCTCGGTCACACCGGGCTGGGTGGCGACGAAGATGGGCGGCGCAGGGCGCGCCGGACGACCTCGACGCCGGCTCGGTCACCCAGGTCTGGCTCGCCGTCTCGGACGACCCGGAGGCGCTGCAGAGCGGCACGCTGTACTACCACCAGGCGCCGCGCCACACCCACCCGGCGGTGGCCGACGAGGCGTTCCAGGAGGCCCTCCTCGACGCCTTCGCGCGGCTCACGGGCGTGTCGTTGCCCTGACCCGCGTCACGCGCAGCCGCACCCGCCGCTCGCGGTCGCCTGGGCAGCCGCAGCACTCGTCCTTGGCGGCGGGCTCGCAGCACGTCGCCTGCGCATCCGCGGCGCAGCAGTCCGTGTCGGGTTTGCGTGCGCGGACGATGGCCGATCCGGCCTTCTCGTGGACGCGGTGCGTCTCGGTGATGTCGATGTCGGTCAGGCCGGCGGCGGTGAGCGCGTCGGCGAACTCCGCGTGGGTCAGCGCGCCGGCGATGCAGCCGGTGTAGGCGGCCATGTCGGCCTTGGTGGCGGCGTCCATGTCGGGGTCGGCGATCACGTCGGAGACGGCGAGGCGCCCGCCGGGCTTGAGGACGCGGGCGGCCTCGCGGAGCACCTGCCCTTTGTCGCCGGCGAGGTTGATGACGCAGTTGGAGATGACCACGTCGACGGTGTCGGCGGGGAGCGGGATCGCCTCGATGTCGCCCTTGAGCCACTCGACGTTCTCCACGCCCGCCTCGAGCTGGTTCCGGCGGGCGAGGGCGAGCATCTCGTCGAGCTCATCCAGGCCGTAGGCCTTGCCGGTGGGGCCGACGCGGCGAGCGGAGAGCAGGACGTCGATGCCGCCGCCGGAGCCGAGGTCGAGCACCGTCTCGCCCTCGTGCAGCTCGGCGACCGCGGTCGGGTTGCCGCAGCCGAGGGAGGCGAGGACGGCGGTGTCCGGAAGCGCGCCGCGCTCTTCGGCGGCGTAGAGGCCGGCGCCGAACTCCGGTCCGCAGCACGCCTGCTCCTCACCGGCCGCGACGCGCGCGGCGGCGGCGGCGTAGCGGGCGCGGACCGCCTCACGGGTGCTCTCCATCGTCAGTCTCCGATCCATGCTGCCAGCGGCGCGAGGGCCTCCGGCTTGACGTAGTAGTACGCCCACAGCCCGCGGCGCTCGGAGTCGACGAGACCGGCGGCGCGGAGCTTCTTGAGGTGGTGCGAGAGCGTCGACTGCCCGATGTCGAAGAGCGGCAGGAGCTCGCACACGCAGACCTTGCCCGCGTGCTTGCGCAGCACGTCGACGAGCTGGATGCGCACCGGGTCGCCGAGGGCCTTGGCGACGTCCGCGAGGCGGATCGCGTCGTCCGCTCCGACGTCGGGCAGGACGAGCGGCTCGCAGCAGGGCTCCCCGATGGGGCGCTTCCGCTTCGGTGCCAGAACTAGATCGACGCTCATCGATGCAATAGCGTACATCCCGTGGCGAACGTCCTCTTCGTCTGCAAGGCCAACGCGGGCCGATCCCAGATGAGTCAGGCGCTCCTCGAGCGCGTCGCCGGCGCGCGCCACGAAGCGCGCTCCGCGGGCAGCGAGGCCGACCCGACGGGATCCGTGCATCCGCCCGTCGTCGAGGTGATGCGCGAGCTGGACATCGACCTCGCCGACCGCCGCCCGCACCGCCTCGACCGCGCCGACGCAGCATGGGCTGACGTCGTGGTCACGATGGGTTGCGGCGACGCCTGCCCCTACATCCCGGGCAGGCGCTACATCGACTGGGACCTCCCCGATCCGAGCGGGCGTCCCGTCCACGAGGTCCGCGCGATCCGCGATGACATCCGCGCCCGGGTCGAGGCGCTCGCTGCCGAGCTGGGGTAGGCGCATAGGCGCGTACATGGGTCATCGGGTTCCGCAGGCTCGACGGCGTCGAGGACGGCGTGGTCGACAGCATCGACCGCACGGCCTTCGCGCCCGACACCACCGTCGAGCAGGCGGAGGACATCGCAGCCCAGGTGCGCCACGCGGTGACGGGCTCCGTCGAGCACGTCGGTAGGGAGTAGCCTCGCCGGGGAGTGGCGGGTCCTTCCGCCTCCGCCCGACCCGAGGTCCTCCAGCCATGGCGCACCCTTCCGATCACGAGAGCGGGCCCACCATCACAGCGAAGCTCGATGACGGGCCCCTGAAGGGGCAGCGCATCGAGACCCAGATCGTCGAGGGCCGAGCGCCCTCCACGATCGATGCGACGGCCGACGACGGCAGCACGTGCCGCTACGTCCTCGCGGAGTGGACGCAGAGCGGCCCGTCCGCGGCCTACACCTTCCTCTACGTCGTGTAGTCAGCGCTCCTTGGATCCGTTGAGGTCCACGGCCTCGCGGACGAGAGCCTTGAACGCCTTCTCGTCGATGGCGTCGCCCTCGTGGAAGTCGATCGCGCGCCGGACGTTGCCCTCGAGGCTCGAGTTGAAGAGGCCCGACGGGTCCTCCAGCGAGGCGCCCTTGGCGAACGTCACCTTCACGGCGGCCTTGTAGGACTCGCCCGTGCAGAGCATGCCCTCGTGGTACCAGGTCGGGACGCCGCGCCACTTCCACTCCTCGACGACGTCCGGCTCCGCCTCCTTGATCAGCGCACGGAGCCTGGCGAGCGTCTCGCCGCGCCAGTCACCCAGCTCCTCGATGCGTTCGTCGATCAGCTCGGACGGAGACTTCTCGCTCTGCGCCATGCCGCCGATCCTAATGAAGCAACGCGTCAGCCCGAGGCCGCGGCGATCAGCGCATCCGGGTCGCCCAGGACGTTGTCGCGCCACGACGGCCCGAGGTGGGGCAGGCTGACGTCCTCCTCGGCGCCGACGAGCAGTCCGAGCACCCGGACGGGCGTGAGCGGCAGGCGATGGACGGGCCGGTCGATGGCGTCCGCGACCGCGCAGGCGACCGCGGCGCCGACGTTGAGGATCGGGACCTCGCCGGCGCCCTTCGCCCCCAACGGGCCGATCGACGGCGCGCCCTCGTGCAGGTCGATCCGCACGGGCACGGAGTCGCCCGCGAGCGGCAGCCGGTAGGTCTCGAAGCCCGCCTGCGCCAACCGCCCGTCGGCGCCGAGCGTCAGCTCCTCGTGCAATGCGTAGCCGAGGCCCTGCACGACGCCGCCCTGGATCTGCCCGTGGATCGCGCGGGGGTTGATCGCACGGCCCACGTCCTGCACGACGCGGTAGTCGAGGACCTCGACGTGACCGGTGTCGGGATCGACGGCCACGTCGCACTCGTGCACGGCGAAGACGGGCAGGTCGAGCGCCTCGATCATGTGCCCCGCGGCGCAGCCGGGCATCGCGCCGGCGCCGGGCGCGGTGAACGAGCCGGTGCCGGAGATCGGTCCCGACGTCGCGTTCGCGTGCGCGATGACCTGCAGCACGGTGACCCGGCTGGCGGGCGCGCCGACGACGCTGACGAACCCGTCCGCCAGCTCGAGATCCTCCGGCGACGCCTCGAGCATGTCGGCGGCGGCGTCGAGGAGCTTGCGGCGCACCTCGTCGCCCGCCATCGCGCTCGCCGAGCCGAGCGAGACGGTGGTCCGCCCGCCGCCGACGCCCATGTCGTAGCCGCCGGCATCCGTGTCCGCCGCCTTGACGACGACGTCCTCCGGGCGCATCCCGAGCCGGTCGGCGACGATCTGCGGCAGCGCCTGGACGAGCGAGCCGGAGCCGATCTCCACGCCCGCGGTGATGAGGGTCGCGCTCCCGTCGGGGTTGAGGTTGACCGTCGCGGCCGAGGGGCCGACGAAGATGAACCAGGTCCCGACCGTCACCGAGGTGCCCAGCAGGCGGCCGTCGGCCGGCGGCGCCGGGCGCTGCCCGCGCAGCGCCTCCATCCGCTCGAGCATCGGACCGAGGACGTCGCCTTCGAAGACCTGGCCGGTGGCGCCGAGGTCGCCGTCGCCGAGGACGTTGCGGCGGCGGAACTCCCAGCGGTCCATCCCCAGCGCGTCGCAGATCTCGTCCGTGTGGCGTTCGAGGGCGAACGTGCAGTACACGCCGTTGCAGGCCCGGAAGGCGCCGGTCGGCGCGGTGTTCGTGTAGACCGCGCGGCTGACGAGCCGCACCGAGCCCAGGCGGTAGTTGCCGGTGAGCGTGTGCGCGGTCATCGTCGTGAGGAAGGTCTGCTCGCCGCCGTAGGCGCCGCAGTCCATGAGCACGACCGCCTCACGGCCGACGATCTCGCCGTCGGCGGTCACCGCGGACCGGATGCGGATCTCGGCGTTCTCGCGCGCGAGCGCCGTGCGCATCTCCTCCTCGCGGGAGAAGCTCATCTTCACCGGGAGGCCCGTCCGCTGCGCGAGCAGCGCGGCGAACGGCTCGATGCTCGCCTCGTACTTCTGCCCGAAGCCGCCGCCGACGGCGGACGGGACGACGACGCGGACCGCGCTGTCCGCGCACCCGAGCAGGCGCGCGATCGCGCTGCGCACCGCCCACGGGTACTGCGTGGAGGTCTCGACGACGTGGCGCCCGTCCTCGAAGCGCGCGATGGCGACGCGCGGCTCGAGCGACGCCTGGTTCTGGCGCCCGACGGCGAACTCGCTCTCGACGACCGTCACGTCGTCGCGGGCGAACGCCGCGTCGGTGTCGCCGCGCACGACCGTCGCCTCCCAGGCGACGTTGCCGGCACGCAGGCCGCCGGCGACGATCTCCTCGTAGCCCTCCCAGCCGGGATGCAGGTCGCGGGCGCCGGGCGCCAGCGCCTCGGCCATCGTGAGATGCGCCTCGAGCGGCTCGGTCTCCACGACGATCGTGGCCGCCGCCGCCCGGGCGAGCTCGAGCGTCTCGGCGGCGACGGCGGCGACCGGCTCGCCGTGGAAGCGCACGTGCTCGCGCGCGAAGAGCGGGTGGTCGGCGATCCCGACGCCGTACAGGCCGGGCGCGTCCGCCTCGGTGACGACCGCGTGCACCCCAGGCATCGCGAGGGCCGCGCTCACGTCGATGCGCGTGATCCGCCCCGCGGGGACGTCGGCGCGGGCGAGCGCGCCGTGGAGCATGCCCGCCTCGGCGCGGTCGACGGCGTAGCGCGTGCGGCCGCGCAGCTTGTCCTCGGCGTCGCGGCGCGGGAGATCGCGCCCGATCTGCTCCCCGTTCATCGGGGCTCCTTCCCGGCCGCCAGGGCAGCCTCGACGATCTGCTCGTAGCCCGTGCAGCGGCAGATGTTGCCCACGAGCGCGTCTCGGACGGCGTCCTCGCCGGGCGCCGGATCGCGCGCGAGCAGTGCGGTGAGCGACATGAGGACGCCCGGGAAGCACATGCCGCACTGGACGGCGTCGTTGGCCTGCATCGCCGCCTGCAGCGGGGAGAGACCGTCGCCGTCGGCGAGCGACTCCACCGTGCGGACGGAGCGCCCCTCGACGTGGGCGAGCGGGACGAGGCACGACGTCGCGGGCTCGTCGTCGACGAGCACCGTGCAGGCGCCGCAGAACCCCTCCTCGCACGCGACCTTCGTCCCCGTCAGGTGCAGGCGCTCGCGCAGCACCGTCGACAGCGGGGTGAGCGGGGGCGCGTCGACGGTCCGCTCCTGCCCGTTGACCGTGAACGCGATCACGCCATCGCCTCGAGGGCGCGCGCGAGCAGCGTCGGGAGCACGTGAACCCGGTACCAGCCGGGTGCCTCGACGCCGTCGCGGGGCGTCAGCTCGCCGGCGTGCGCGCGGGCGGCGGCGACCGGGTCGCCGGTCTCCACCGTGCGCCAGCGGCGCGGCGTCGCCTCGACCGAGCCGATCGCGACGCGCAGGCCGTCGTCGTCCTCCGCGAGGCTGGCGATCGCAACCGGGTAGTCGCCGGCCTTGCGCAGCGTCAGGCGCGCGTGCGCGGAGCGGCGCGGCACCGTCGCGGTCACGCCGGTGACGAGCGAGCCCGGCACCGGCCGCAGGTCCTCCAGCGCGACCTCCTCGGTGCCCGCGGTCGTCGCGACCGTCACGGTGGCGTCGAGCGCGAGCAGCGCCGGGACGAGGTCGGACGCCGGGAACGCCGCCGTCGCCACCGCGCCGCCGACGGTCGCGTGGGCGCGGACGGCCGGGTTCGCGGAGCGCGCGGCCGCGTCGTGCAGGCCGCGCAGCCGCGGCTCGCCGGCGAGCGCCGCGGCGATCTGCGCGTGCGTCGCACCCGCGCCGATCCGCACGGTCCCGTCGTCGATCGCGACCTCCCGCAGGCCGGGGATGCGGTCCAGCGAGACGTAGAGCGGCGGGTGCGCGTCGCCGCGCAGGGGCGCCCGCATGATCCAGGTGCCGCCCGCGAGCGGGGCCCCGTCGGTTCCCGCGGCCGCGAGCCGCTCGACCGCGTCCTCCGTCGACTCGGCGAAGACGACGTCCGCGTTCAACGATCTCCCCAGCGCAGGTTGTTCGCGTAGTCGTCCTCGACGTACGCCTCGATGTCCTCCACGCTCATGTCCGCCAGCGCCATGTGGTCGCGCCAGATGCGGGCGGGGGGCGCGAGCCCGTCGCGCTCGGGCCAGGCCGACGGCTCCCAGAGCTTCGACCGGATGAACGCCTTCGCGCAGTGCAGGTACGCCTCGTCGGTCTCGACGACGATCGCGGCGATCGGCGGCTTGCGCCCGTTGCGGTAGCGCTCGAGGAGCTCGGGGTCGCGGGAGATCGTGGCCCGCCCGTTCACGCGGAGTGTCTCGCGCATGCCGGGGATCATGAACAGGAGCCCGATCCGCCCGGTGGCGACGATGTTGCGGACGGTGTCGAGCCGCCGGTTGCCCGGCTCGTCGGGCAGCACGAGGGTGCCCGGGCCGACGACGTCGCAGAAGCCGGGGACACCACCCCGGGGGGACGCGTCGCACGTCCCGTCGTCGCCGACCGTCGCGACGGCGACGAACGGCGAGAGCGCGATGAACGCCCTGCAGTGCTCGTCGAGGTGCGGGATCGCCTTGACCTTGACCGCCTCGTCGGGCGCGCCGTACAGCTCGGTGATCTCGTCCTGGCTGGTCACAAGGTGCTGCTGGGCGGTGCTCATGCTCGCTCTCCCAGTCCCCGGATTGGCCTCATGACCGTACGCGATGCGCAGGAGTTGGCGGCTCGGCGTTCGTACACCCGCCGAGGCTCCGATTTCCGGTCTGGGCGCGTGGCCGCTCGGATGGTCTCATCGCCGGGGGCATGCATCGGATCACGCGCGGGAGGGCGCTCCTCGGCGTCCTCGCCATCGCGCTGGCCGGCGCCGACGTGGCCACGGCGCAGGTCACGGACCCGCCCGCCGAGCTGTGGCGCGACTACCCGCTGACGACCCGGACGGAGACGCCGCCCGTGGTGCCGCAGGCCGCCCGGCGCAGGGCGGCGAGCTCGACGAGTCCGTCCGGACCGGGGACGGCGATCCGACGTCGCCGCTCGTGGCCGCGGGCGCCGGGACCTCGTGGTCGTCGCGGCGGGCGCGGCGGCCGGCTGGGCGCGCCGGGGGCGGCCCCGCGCGCGGCGAGCGGCGCGCGCGAGGTCGTCGCGAGCGTCGCGGGCACCGCGGCCGGCCCGGTGTACGAGGTCGTCTGGCGTCACGGCGGGCGGCGCGCGTGCTTCGAGCTCGCCCGCATCGACGGCGACGACGACGACGCCGTCGAGCTGCCCCGCTCCCGGGCGTCGACCTGGCGCGTCGAGGGCACGCCCCCGGCCGTGACGTCGCTGCGCCTCGACCTGGCGGAGCTGTCCACCCATCTGCGCGCCTCGGGCTGGCAGCCCGCGGGCTCGGGCGATGCCTGGTACGCCCTGCGCTTCCGGGCGCCTATCCGAAGCTCACACCCTGAGCCAGTGGGAGCTCGTCGGAGAAGTTGATCGTGTTCGTGGCGCGGCGCATGTACGCGCGCCATGCGTCCGAGCCCGACTCGCGCCCTCCGCCGGTTGTCTTCTCGCCACCGAAGGCCCCGCCGATCTCCGCGCCGGAGGTCCCGATGTTGACGTTCACGATCCCGCAGTCCGAGCCGTCCGCCGCGATGAACCGCTCCGCCTCGCGCTGGTCGCGCGTGAAGATGCTCGACGACAGGCCCTGCGGGACGCCGTTGTGCAGCGCGATGGCCTCGTCGAGCTCGCGGTACGTCATGACGTAGAGGATCGGCGCGAAGGTCTCGGTGCGCACGATCTCCGTCTGAGCCGGCATCCGCACGATCGCCGGCTCGACGTAGACAGCGTCCGGCGCGGTGTCGCGGCGCGCGCCCCCGACGACGATCTCGCCGCCGTCGGCGACCGCGCGGTGCAGCGCGGCGACCATCGCCTCGTGCGCGCGGACGTCGATGAGCGGCCCGACGAGCGTCCCGTCGTCGAACGGGTCGCCGACCTGCAGGGACCCGAAGATCTCCGCGAGCCGCCCGACGAGCGCGTCGGCGACGTCCTCGTGCACGATGAGCCGCCGCATCGACGTGCAGCGCTGGCCCGCGGTGCCCGCGGCCGCGAACGTGATCCCGCGCGCGGCGAGCTCGAGATCGGCCGAGGGCGCGACGACCGCCGCGTTGTTGCCGCCGAGCTCGAGCAGCGCCCGGCCGAAGCGCGCCGCGATCCTCGGCGCGACCGCCGCGCCCATCCGCTCCGAGCCGGTCGCGCTCAGGAGCGCGACGTCCGGGCTGTCGACCAGCGCCTGCGCTGCATCGGCATCCGCGATCGCCAGGACGCTCAGGTCGGCCGGCGCGCCGCAGTCGGCCGCCGCCCGGTCGAGCAGCGCGCTGCACGCCATCGCCGTCAGCGCCCCCGCGGGCGACGGCTTCCACACGACGGTGTCGCCGCAGACGAGCGCGACCGCGGTGTTCCAGCTCCACACCGCCGCGGGGAAGTTGAAGGCGCTGATGACGCCCACGACGCCGAGTGGGTGCCACGTCTCCATGAGGCGGTGGCCCGGGCGCTCGGACGGCATCGTCCGGCCGTCGAGCTGGCGCGACAGGCCGACCGCGAAGTCGCAGACGTCGATCATCTCCTGCGCCTCGCCGAGCGCCTCGGAGCGGATCTTGCCCACCTCGATCGTGATGAGGTCGGCGATGTCGCCCTTGTGCTCGGTCAGCAGCTCGGCCCAGCGCTTCACGAGGGAGCCGCGCACGGGTGCGGGCACGGCGCGCCATGCGTCGAACGCCTCGCGCGCCGCCGCCACGGCCGCCAGGACCCCGTCGCGATCGACGGACGCGACCACGAACAGGTCCTCGCCGGTGATCGGCGACCGGGCGGTGACGGATGGCGACGGGGCGTCCTCGAGCTGCGCCCCGCAACGCCGCAGCGCGTCGCGGGCCCGCGTGCGTAGCTCCTCGGTGGTCGTGGTCGTCAGCGTCATCCGGTCTCCTCAGACGATGTTGGCCTCGGCGATGGGCGACCGCTCCGCGAAGCGCTCGGCGCGCAGGGGCGCGACGTCGACGAACGGCTCGCGGCCGAGGACGAGGTCGGCGACGATCTCGCCGGTCGCCGGCGCCTGGCAGAAGCCGTGCCCCGAGAAGCCCGTCGCGTACAGGAACCGCCCCACGTCGGGCGACTCGCCGATGAGGGCGCTGGCGTCCGGCGTGTTCTCGTAGAGCCCGGCCCAGCCCTCCGTGATCGCGAGGTCCGCCAGCCCGGGCGCGCAGCGTCCGGCGGCCTCCCGCAGCGCCGACTCCCAGGACGGCGCGTAGGAGGCATCGAGTCCCGGCGCCTCCGTGGGGTCCGACATGCCGAGCAGCAGCCCGGCGCCTGCGCCGTGGAAGTAGAAGGTGCTGCTGAAGTCGATGGTGAACGGCAGGTCCGGCGTCGAGAGCGGCGTCGGGCCGGTCAGCGCGATCTGGCGCCGCACGGGCGTGACGTCGAGCTCCACGCCCGCCATCGCTCCGATCTCGCGCGACCACGCGCCCGCGGCGCACACGACCGTCGACGTGCGCACGGTGCCCTGCGTCGTCCCCACGGACGCGATCTCGCCGCCGCGGACGTCGATGCCGGTCACGGCGCAGCCGGTCACGAACCGCGCGCCGCGCTGCCGCGCGTCGCCGGCGTACGCCCACGCGGCCTCCTGCGGGCGCGCGTGCCCGTCGATGGGGCACCAGGCCGCCGCGACGAACGCCGCGGGGTCGATCGCGGGGCAGCGCGCCCGCGCCTCGCCGGCGTCGAGCATGACGCTCGGGATGCCCACGTCGTTCTGCAGCGCGACGCCCGCCTCGAAGCGGGCGACGTCCGCTGCCTCACGCAGGAGGAACAGGTAGCCGACGCGCCGGTGATCCATCTCCGCGCCGAGCTCGGCGTAGAGCTCGAGGCTCCGCAGTGCGAGCCGCGCGTTGAGCCGGTCGGAGAACTGCGCCCGCAGGCCGCCGATCGGCTTGCCCGACGCCGCCGCGGCGAGGTCGTCGCGCTCGACGACCACGACGTCGGTGATCCCCGCCCGGGCGAGATGGAACGCGACGGCGGCCCCGACGATCCCCCCGCCGACCACGACGACCTGCGCGTCGGCCGGGAGCGTGTCGGCGGGCCGGGTCCGCACCGTCGTCCGGCGGGCGCGCCTCAGGCGGCGTCGGTCGGCGGCGACACGTACCGCTGCGGGGCCTGCTTGCGCGTGTCGCCGCGCTCGAACTCACTGCGCGCGCCGTGCAGTCCGGCGCCGCCGCGGTAGGCGGTGCTCGCGACGCGCTCCTCCGGCGTCCACGAGGCGTCCTCGAGCCAGGTCAGGATCGCCCCCGACCTGGAGCCCTCGGCCATGATGGCGGCGCGCTCGATGACCCTGCGCCCCGTGCGATTTGGGCGCGAGAGGCGCGACACGAGCGCGCTGATGTCCTCGTCGCGGGTCGGTTCGGCATCGGGGTCCACACGAAGATCGTACGTCACTCGGCCGTCGCGACCGAATCGTCGGCGCCCCAGTCCACGAGCGTCCGCGCGTAGAGCTCCGGATCGTGGCGGTGCATCGCGTGCGCCGAGTCCGGCACATCGAGGAGCGCGAACTCCTGTCCGGCGCTGGTGACGAGCCGGCGGACGCCGCGGACCTGCTCCTCGGAGATCGCGCCCATGAGGCTGCCGGTCTCCGCGTCGATGTCGCGGTAGTGGTGCGTGAGCAGCATCGGCGTCCTCACCGCCGCGAGCATGCGGGCGTGGTCGCAGCTCGAGGCGACCGTCCCGGTCCAGAACGCCCGTCCCCACTCGGGGTCGTACTCCTTCATGTTCTGCGGCGGCTCGTCCGGGCGCGCGGGGTCGGGCGGGGAGCCGAGGCGCATCGGCCCGAGGGCGCGCAGCATGTACCCGGGCAACTCGGTCGGGAACGCGGCCTGCATGCCGGCCCAGTCGCCGATCGACCACCCGTCGCCCAGCCACTTGTTGAACGTGGCGAAGACCGGGCCCGCCGACTGGCGGATCGAGTGCCCGCAGGCGGGATCGACCTCGGACGCGAAGAGCGGCGGGTCCTCGCAGACCACGCGGGTCACCTGCCCGGGCTTCGCGTAGGCGGAGAGCCAGGCCGCGAGGACGCCGCCGGAGGAGTTGCCGGCGGCGACCACCGGTCGCCCGACGACGAGGTCGATGAACCGGACGAGGTCGTTGCCCATGTTGTCGAGCGTGTAGCGGCCCGGCGTGCGCGTCGAGCGGCCCTGGCCGCGCAGGTCGACGGCGAAGACCTGGAAGCGCTCCGCCAGCAGCGGCATGGCGTCCTCGTAGCCCCACCAGGACTCCGTCTGCGACGGGATGAGGAGCAGCGCCGGCAGCTCGGAGGAGCCGGTCGTCGCGTAGTTCATGCGGATCTCGCCCAGATCGACCTGCTGCTCCTCGAACGCGTGCGGCACGAAGATGTCGGCAGCCTCCGACGTGGTCATTCGCTCTCCCCTCGGACGACGGTCGGCGTAGGCTAGACGGGGTCGAGCGCGTCCATGTCCGCCTGCATCGGGGTCTGGACGTGCGCGTCGCAGAAACGGTCCCAGCGCCGGACCTCGAGCGCGGTCCGCGGGTCGCCGGGGATGAGCCGTGGCTGCTCGGCGGCGAAGGCGTCGACGTACTCCATGACGATCGAGGACTCGGGGAGCACCTCGCCGGCGTCGCGGTCGACGAGGACCGGCATCCCGCCCATCGGCCAGAGGCGGACGTGCTCGGCGCGGCCCTCCTCGCCCTCGACGAGGTGGGGCTCGAACGGCACGTCGAGCTCGTAGAGCGCGATGAGCGCCTTCTGGCAGTAGGACGCGAACGGGTGGAGGTGCAGGACGAGCATCCGCCGAGCCTAGGTCGGTCCGCACATGCGTGAATGTGCATATTGTTGCGGCGGTCCGACCGCAAATCCGGGGGAGTCACATGGAGATCCGTTCGACGCACGTGGGGAGCCTGATCCGGCCGCCGGAGCTGCTCGTGTTCGAGGCCGCGATGGGGCGCGGCGAGTCCTACGACGAGGCGGCCTACGCCGAGACGCTGCGCACGACGGTCGCCGACGTCGTCGCACGCCAGGACCAGGCCGGCATCGACATCGTCAGCGACGGCGAGTACGGCAAGGCCAACTGGATCAGCTACCTGTACGACCGCATCAGCGGCGTCGAGTCGCGCGCGATCCCCGCCGGCGAGACGCGTCTGCCGCCCAGCCGCGACCGCCTCGCGTTCCCGGGCGCGTACGCGCAGCACGACAAGGAGTTCGGCCGCGCCCTCCGTGAGGCCGAGGTGCCCATGCCGGCGCCGAGCGTGTGGGTCTGCACCGGTCCGGTGACCTACGACCGCACCGCGCTCGACCGCGACATCGACAACTTCAAGGCCGCGCTGCAGGGCAAGGACGTCGAGGGCTTCCTGCCCGTCGTCGCGCCGGCGAGCACGTACTGGCTGGAGAACGAGCACTACGGGACGGAGGAGGAGTTCGTCTACGCGCTCGCAGACGCCCTCGCGGTGGAGTACAACGCGATCGTCGACGCGGGGCTCATGCTCCAGGTCGACGATGCGGTGCTCATGCACGAGTGCGACTCGATCCTCGCCGAGGGCGGCTCGATCGAGGACTACCGCAAGTGGGCCCAGCTGCGGGTGGACGCGCTGAACCACGCGCTGAAGGGGATCCCGCCGGAGAAGGTCCGCTACCACATCTGCTGGGGCAGCTGGCACGGCCCGCACGCCTTCGACCCGCCGCTGGCCGACGTCGTCGACCTCGTCCTGCAGGTCGAGGCCGGGGCGTACGCGATGGAGCAGGCCAACCCGCGCCACGAGCACGAGTGGCACGTCTGGGAGGACGTCAAGCTGCCGGAGGGCCGCGTGCTCATCCCGGGCGTGGTCACGCACCACACGACGATCGTCGAGCACCCCGACCTCGTCGCGGACCGCCTGGTCCGGCTCGCCGAGGTCGTCGGCCCCGAGCACGTCATGGCGGGCACCGACTGCGGCTTCGCCCAGACGGCGTTCCTGCAGCGGGTGCACCCGGAGGTCCAGTGGGCGAAGCTCGAGGCGCTGGCGGAGGGCGCCCGGATCGCGAGCAACCGCCTGTCCTAGCTACTCGATGCGTCCCGCGGTCCGTCGCAACGCACGGGCCGCGGCGCGCATCAGCAGCACCGAGCCGCCGGTGAGCCCGGCGAACCCGAGGATCCACAGGGTCGTCTGCACCGCGTCGTTGCCGTCCGTCGCCGAGGCCGCGAACAGCACGATCGCGCCGGCGATCGCGCCGAGGCCGCCGGTCGCCGCGATGACGATGCGGTCGACCCAGTTGTCGACGACGTGGCGGCTCTCGCCGGCGAACAGCTCGGTCTGCACGCTGAGGCGGCCCGATCGCAGCTGGTTGGCGAGCGTCTCGACGTGCTCGGGCAGCGTCCGCAGCGACGGGAGCGCCCGCAGCGCCTCGCGCTGGAGGATCTCCTCCGGCGTGCCGATCGCGTCGCCGTGGTCGCTGAGGACGACCTCGCGGCTCGTCGCGGTGAGGCTGAAGCCGGGATCGATGAGGCGCAGGGTGCCCTCGATCGTCAGCAGCGAGCGCGCCAGCAGCGTGACCGACGACGGCGGGCGCATGCCGTGCCGGCGCATGACCGAGAGCACGTCGCGGATGAGCCGCGGGTCCATGCCGCCGGGGGAGTCGAGCTGGCCCAGCGCCACGCCCATGTCCGCCTCCAGGGCCCGGAGGTCGACCGCGCCGTCGTCGCCCGCGAGATCGCGCGCCGCGCGCGCGAGCAGCCCGGGCTCGTTCGTGGCCACGCCGAGCGCGATGCCGCGCAGGCCGTTCAGCGCGCGGGCGTCCAGGCGCCCGACCGACCCGAAGTCCAGCAGCCAGATCGTGCCCTCGGCGTCGATGAGCATGTTGCCCGGGTGCGGATCGGCGTGGAACAGCCCGTCGTCGAGGATCTGGCCGATGTAGGACGCGAGCACCCGGCGCGCGAGCTGGGGGCGGGGGACCGGCGACGCGTCCAGCGCCTCGGCCTCGCCGACCGACCTGCCCACCACCTCCTCCATGACGAGGATCCCGTCGGTCGAGAGCGTCGTGTACACGCGCGGCACCGAGATCCCGACGTCGCCTGCCCGGTTCTTGGCCAGCGCGGTGCCGACCTTGGCCTCGTGCAGGAACTCGAGCTCCTCCTGGAGGCCGCCGATGAGCTCCTCGGTCAGCCCGCGCAGCCCGATCGACCGCGCGGCCTCGACACGGCGCTCGAGGCGGTCGGAGATCATCCGCAGGACCGACGCGTCGCGCGCGACGACGTCCTCGATGCCCGGCCGCCGCACCTTGACGACGACCCGCGTCCCGTCGCGCAGCACCGCCCGGTGCGTCTGGCCGATCGACGCGGCGGCGAGCGGCTCCCACTCGAACGAGGCGAACGCCTGCTCGACCGGCTCTCCGAGCTCCTCCTCGATGGCGACGCGGACGTCGTCGGGCGGGACCGGCATCACGTCCGCGCG
>CAVWQP010000005.1:0-426731 GCA_963757125.1 uncultured Solirubrobacterales bacterium
CGAAATGCGCGACTTTCTCGCGCGTGCCGTGCCGGTGATGATCCCGTTCTTCGCGCTCGCGCTCGGCGCCAGCCTCGACCTGCACAAGGTCTGGCAGGCGGGCTTGCTCGGCATCGGGCTGGGCCTCGCGGTCGTGATCGTGACGGGCATTCCGCTCTATTTCACCGATCGCCTGACGGGCGGCACCGGCGTCGCGGGCATGGCCGCGGCGAACACGGCGGGTAACGCGGCGGCGGTTCCCGCGCTGATCGCGGCGGCGAATCCGGTCTACGCGGAAGCCGCGAAGAGCGCGACACTGCTGGTTGCCGCGTGCGTCGTCGTGACGGCGATCGTGTCGCCGATCCTGACGGCGGCGGTGGCAAAGCGCGTCGCGGAGCGGCGCATCACACGGGAGGCGACGCAATGAGCGCGGCTGAAGGAAGAACGACGGGCATGCTGATCATCGCCGACGATCTCTCGGGCGCCGCCGATTGCGCGATCGGTTTCGCGGGCGCCGGGCGGCGCACGGTGGTGACGCTCGACGCGTCCGGCGCCGACGCGAGCGCCACGGTCATCGCCGCCGATACCGACACGCGACGCCTCTCGCCGTCCGAAGCGGCTGCGCGCACCGCCGATGCATGGCACGCGCTGCACGCGCCCGGCCGGCGCCTCTACAAGAAGATCGATTCGACCTTGCGCGGCAACTGGACGGCCGAAGTCGCGGCGCTGCAACCGCTCGCGGGCCTCGCGATCGTTGCACCCGCGTTTCCGGCGACTGGCCGCACGGTGCGCGACGCTCGCGTGCTCGTGCACGGCGAGCCGCTCGAATCGACGGAAACGTGGCAGTTGGAAAACGCCGGGCGTAACGCAGGCCTGCAGCCGCTGCTCGAAGCAGAGGGCTTGCGCACGGAGCGGCTTTCCGTCGATGCCCTGCGCGGCGATCGGGCGGTGCTGCGTGAACGCATCGCGGCGGCCGCGTCGGCCGACGGCGCAGCGCAAGCGTTGATCGTCGATGCCGAAACGAGCGCCGATCTGAGCGTGCTCGCGCGAGTCACCGCTTCGATGAGCGAGCCGTTTTTCTGGGTCGGATCGGGCGGACTCGCGCGCGAACTCGCCGCGCTGCCCGATCTCTTCGATGCCGCGCCGCAACCGTCGGCGACATCCTCGCCGGAAGCGGGTCGAGCGGGCGCGATTCTGATCCTCGTCGGCAGCCTGTCGGCGGTCTCCGAACGCCAGTGCGCTATGCTGCGCGAGCGCGCGGGCGTCCCGGAACTTGTCGTGCCGCCCGCCGTGCTGCGCGAAGGCGAGCGCCACGCCGCTTGGAGCGAATGGCTCGACCGGATCGGCGCCCAATTGCAGGCAGACGCGGACCTGATCGTGCGCATCGGCCGTGACGAAGCGTTTGATCCAGCTGAAGGCGCGCATCTCTCGACGATGCTCGCCGCGCTCGTCGCCCCGCATTTCGGGCGCCTCGGCGGGCTGATAGCGACCGGCGGCGAAACCGCCCGGGCGATGCTCGGCGCCGCGAACATCCGCAGTCTCGAACTGCTGGCGGAAATCGAAGCGGGCGTCGCCGTGGCGCGGCCCGGCGCCACCGCGCGACCCGCGATCGTCACCAAGGCCGGCGCCTTCGGCAGCGAACACGCGCTCTATGGCGCGTACCTGCACCTGCGCGGCACGGCCAAACCTGAACACACCGCTGCGTCCACCCTCGCGACGCGCTGAACCTACTTACATCGACAGCACACTATGAGCAACTACCTCCCCATAATCGGGCCATGAACCACGCCCGGGTTCGCGAAGCGCTCGTTGAAGCAGACCATCTTGGAGCCCTGCGTCGCGCCCTCCGGGCTGAGCCGCGCGTAGGCGTCGGCTCCGTGCGAGGCGATGTAGGAGATGTTGCAGAGCGTCTCGACGTTGTTGACCACCGTCGGCATGCCGTGCACACCGCGCTGGGCGGGGAACGGCGGGCGGGCGGAGACCGTGCCGCGCAGCCCCTGCAGGCAGCTCAGCAGGGCTGTCTCCTCGCCGACGACGTACGAGCCGGCACCCTCGATGATGGTCACGTCGAAGGAGTACCCACTGCCGAGGATGTCCTCGCCGAGCAGGCCCTGCTCGTGCGCGCGGGCGATCGCGTCGTCGAGGGCCGGCTTGGAGAGCGGGTACTCGGAGCGCACGAGGACGAAGCCGTGGTCGGCGCCGACCGCGTAGCCCGCGAGGGCGAGGCCCTCGATGAGCAGCTCCGGGTTGCCCTCCATGAGGACCTTGTCGATGTAGGAGCCCGGGTCCCCCTCGTCGCCGTTGGCGACGATGAACTTCGTCTCGCCCTCGGCAGCGCGGGTGAAGCCCCACTTCTGCCCGGCGGGGAAGCCGGCGCCGCCGCGGCCGCGGACGTTCGCCTTCCCCACCTCCTCGAGCAGCTCCTCGGGCGTCTGGTTCGCCAGCGCGCTGCGCAGGCCGGCGTAGGTGCCGCGCCGGGTGAGCACCGGCTCGTCGAGGACGCTCGCGGGCGCGGGCTCGGGGGCATCGACCGACGTGCCCGCGAGGACGCGCTCGACGACACCGGGGCCTGCATCGATGACGTCGCCGTCGCGGACGGCGGGCGACAGGTGGCAGAAGCCCAGGCAGACCGTCTCGGCCAGGGACACGTCGCCGTCCGCCGAGCGCTCGCCGAGGGCCAGGCCGAGCCCGTCGCGGATCTCGTCGACGTGGGCGTCGCCGGTCGCGGCGTAGCACGCCGTGCCGGTGCAGACGCGGACGTGGCGGCGGCCGCGCGGCGCGAGCAGGTCGTCGTAGAAGGTGGAGACGCCGTAGACCGTCGCCTCGGGCAGGCCCGAGCGCTCGGCAGCGACGCGGCGATCGTCGTCGGTGATCTCACCGCGAGCGTCCATCGCCTCTTTCAGCACGTCGAGCGCCGTCGGCGCCCCTTCCGCGTGGTGGCGGCGGATCAGCTCTACGAGATTTCTCGACACGTGCTCCCCATCGTCCCCGTCGAGAGGATCGCGGTCAAAGTGATCCCGGCTACCTCACGATAGACGGCGTCTATGGAAAACTGATCTCGTGTTCCTCCGGCAACTCGAGTACCTGGCGGCGCTCGACCGTGACCGTCACTTCGGGCGCGCGGCCGCACGATGCCACGTCACGCAGCCCACCCTCTCGGCGGCGCTGCGCAGTCTCGAGAGCGAGCTCGGGGTCCCGCTCGTCCGCCGGTCGCGGACCTTCGAGGGCTTCACGCCCGAGGGCGAGCGGATCCTGGTCTGGGCGCACCGGACGCTGAACGACCTCGACGGCATGACCCAGGAGGCGAGCCTGCTGCGGGGCGGCCTCGAGGGCGCGCTGCGGATCGGCGCGATCCCGACCTCGTTGCCCGCCTCGACGCATCTGACGCGCCGCTTCCGCGAGCGGCATCCGCAGGTGACGATCCGCCTGCAGTCGATGACGTCGCGGCAGATCGCGCACGGGCTCGCGCACGGCGAGCTGGACGCGGGTCTCACCTATCTCGACAACGAGCCCCTGCCGGGCGTCGACGCGCTGCCCCTGTGGCGCGAGCACCTGCTCCTCGTGGTCGACGCGACCGGCCCGTTCCGCGACGCGCAGGAGGTCTCCTGGCGCGACGCGGCGCCCCTGCCGCTCTGCCTCCTGACGCCGGACATGCAGCACCGGCGGATCGTCGACGCCGCCTTCGCGAAGGCGGGCGTCCAGCCCAACCCGGCGGTGGAGACCAACTCGGTCTCGACGCTGGTCGCCCACGCGCGCTCCGGTCTGCCCGGCATCACGGCCCACACCTGGCTCGCCGCGAACCCGCTGCCCGAGGGCGTGCGCGCCCTGCCGCTCGTCGATCCCGACGTCCGCTACACGATCGGCATCGTGACGGCGACGGACGGGCAGCGCGCGCCGATCGTCGCCGAGCTGCTCGCGCTGTTCACGTCGCTGGAGCTGGAGTCGGATCTGGCGCCCGCGGCGACACCGCCTGCGTGACGATGTAGGCGACGACGACGCCGACGATGATGAGCGGCGAAGACCCGAGCCCCGTCGTCGACGTGAGCAGCGCCGCGAGGACGACCGCGGACAGCGGGATCCGCAGGACGGCGACCACAGCGGCGCCGACTCCGACGGCGACGGCCGGCGTGGTCTCGAAGCCGGGGAGCTGCGCGGCCATGAGGCCTGCGGCCACGCCGAGGAACATCGCGGGGAACGTCGGACCGCCGCGGAAGCCGGCGAGCGAGACCGCGTAGCCGATGCCCTTGAGCACGATGAGCAGCGCCAGCGCCCCGAGCGACCAGCTCTCGGCGCTCGTGATGAGCCCCGACACCTGGTCTTGCCCGGAGAACAGCACCTCGTCGGGCAGCTTGTCGGTGATCTCGGCGAAGACGAGCGCCAGGACCCCGATGAGAACGCCGGCAGCCGGGAGCGCGACGAATCCCCGCCGTTCCATGAGCGGCACGAGCGGCCTGGCCGCCCCGAAGATGACCGCGGTGCCGAGCGCGATGACCGCCGCGAGCGGGATCGTCCAGAGGAAGTCCACGAAGTCGGGCTTGTTGAAGGCGGGCAGCGCGAAGGGGTCGAGCGCGTAGGCGCTGGAGCTCAGGCCTGTGAACGACCCCATCCCGATGGAGACGAGCGACCCGATGCCCGCCGCGAGCAGTCCCGGGATGAGGATGGTCGTCAGCCGCGGGCCCCCGAGGCCGATCACCTCGATGAGGATGATCGCGGCGATGAGCGGCGACCCGAAGATGAGCGAGAGCGCCGCGAACGTCGCCGAGGCGGCGAGGATCTGACCGACCTCCGGCGGGGCGTCCTTCCCCACGAGGCGCGCGGCGAGGAGCCCGAGCCCGCCGCCGAGCGCGATGAGCGGCGCCTCCGGGCCGAGCACCGCGCCGAGCCCGATCGTGGCCAGCCCGGCCAGGATCACGCCCGGCAGCTGATTGGGCAGGATCTGTCCCGCGCTCAGCCCGAAGGCGGGCGTATGACCGCCCCGCCCGGGCATCCGGTGGATCGCGAACGCGACGATCACGCCCGCGATCGCGAGCAGCGGGATCGACCACCACAGCGGCGTGGTGTCGAAGCCGAACAGGTCCGGAAGCGACTGGTAGGCCCCGACGTTGGCCTGGTGGACGAGCTCGAGGAAGCACCACGCGGCGAGCGAGGCGATGACGCCGAGGATGGCTGCCAGGACGAGCAGCGCGAGGAACCGCTTGCTCGCCATGTTCGGGACCTGCGCTGTCACGCGAGTGCTCGTGCCTTCGCCTGGGCGAACTCGTCGTCGGTGATGAGGCCCTGCTGGCGCATCTCACCCAGGCGCGTCAGCTCCATGACGGCGGTGTCTTCGTCCTCGTGTGACCCGTCACCCCGCAGCCTGTCCCACGTCGACCGCGCGCTCGCGATGAACCCGCCCGG
Source organism: uncultured Solirubrobacterales bacterium (assembly GCA_963757125.1). Classification (GTDB taxonomy): domain Bacteria; phylum Actinomycetota; class Thermoleophilia; order Solirubrobacterales; family Solirubrobacteraceae; genus CAVVSD01. The sequence goes on from CAVWQP010000005.1 coordinate 5,377, forward strand.
CTGCGCGTCGGGGAACTCACGCAGCGTCTCCTTGCGCAGCGCGTAGACGCCGAATGCGACCATCGCCGCAAGGATGACGATCCACGCGGGCTGGTGCAGCTCGTGCGTCGGCCCCCACAGCACCAGGAGCAGGTAGAGGAAGCCGGCGATGGCCCACGCCATGCCCGGCCGGAAGTTCAGCGTCGGCGCCATCCAGCGCCGGACCGCGGTGGCCGCCCGGGTCGGCCCGGCGAGCACCGCGCCGACGATCGCGAAGATGCCGTAGAGCACGACCCCGCGCCCGATCGAGCCGAGGATGGACGTCACGGTGAGCCAGACGTCGTGCATGACCGGACGGTTCGGCGCGGCGACCAGCTCGTTGACGACGTAGTTGCCGCCGATCCTGCGCAGCACGAGAACGGTGATGCCGACGAGCACGAACGCCCACCCGATGTTGCGCAGCGTCTCGCGCCGGAACCCTCGCGCGAGGTAGATCGCCAGCGCGAACAGCAGGATCACGAACGGGGCGAGCCACACGTCGAGGACCCCGATGGCCTGGACCGCGGTCTGCGCCGCGCCGAGCTGGTCGGAGCGCATGATCGTGATCACGCCCGTGTTCGCCGGGATCTTGGACATGACGGCCTGGGGGACGCCGAGGTTCTGCCCGACCTCGTTGATCAGCTGGGTCGTGTCGAGCGTCACGACGCCGTCGCCGGTCGAGATGCCGTGACCCGTCTCGTTCTTCACGACGTTGATGAACTTCTCGTGCGCGAGCTCGCTCGCGTTGACGAAGCGCTCCTGGAAGCGCGGCCGCGCGAGCAGCTTCTGGACGTTCTTGGTCGCCGGGTCGCGCAGCGCGGACACGGCGGGACCCGCGAGCGGCTTCAGGATCGGCGGGAGCTGCGCGCCCAGCTCCCCCGCGAGATCGACGTTGGAGTAGAGCTGGTCGACGACGAAGGCGGAGAGTGCAGGAGCCACCTTCGGGTTCTGGATGATCTCCTCGCTCGTCTGCCGCCAGTTGGCCGTGTCGAGCGCCTGCTGGTTGGCCCAGGACGAGAGGATCGAGATGACCCCCAGCACGGATGCGACGATGATGATCGTCCACACGACGGCCCGCCGGCCGAAGTGCGCCTTCTTGCGCGGCGGCGCGGAGGCGGCCGTGGTCGTGGTCGGGGGGAACCCTCGGGCGGGTCTGTCGTGGCGCTCATGTTCGGTTCCTTCGTCGGGTTCAGCCGCCGCCTGCCAGGCGCGCGCGCAGGACGTGGTACGTCCACCCCTGGTAGAGGAGGACGACGGGAAGCAGCACCGCGCCGACGACCGTGATGACGGTCAGCGCGTAGTGCTCGGTCGCCGCGCCCGTCACCGTCAGGCTGTTGGCGAAGGTGGGATCGGACACGAGCACGCGCGGATAGAGGCCCGTGAACAGGGTCGCTACGGTCGCCACGGCGGCGACGCCGGTGGCCGCGAACGCCCACCCCACGCGCCCGCTCCGCACGAGCACCGCGCACAGGACGACGGCGACGGCACCGACGACCGCGGGCACGAGCGGCCCGGCGACGCCGCGCTCGTTGGTGTCGACCGCGACGGCCACCGTCCATCCGAGGAAGGCGACGACGGCGATGGCGGCGGGCAGGCTGAGCCGCCGCGCCGCGGCGGCTGCGCGCGCGCCCAGGTCGCCGTGGGTGCGCAACGTCAGGAACGTCGCGCCGTGCAGCGCGAACAGCAGCACCGTCGCGAGCCCGGCGAGGACGGTGTAGCCGCTGAAGAGGTCGAGGAACGTGCCGGTGAAGACGCCCTTGTCGTCCAGCGGGAGGCCGTGGAGCAGGTTCGCGAGCGCGACGCCCCAGAGGAAGGGCGCCCCCACGCTGCCGACGGTGTTCGCCCACTGCCACGCCAGCCGCGTACGGGGACTCGCGCTGCGTTCGCGCCACTCGAAGGAGACGACGCGGACGATGAGGCAGACGAGGATGAGCAGGAGCGCCAGGTACAGCGCGGAGAACATCGTCGCGTACCACGCCGGGAAGGCGGCGAACGTCGCCCCGGTGGCGACGACGAGCCACACCTCGTTGCCGTCCCAGACCGGGCCGATCGTGCCCAGCATCGCGTTGCGGTCCTGCTCGTCGCGCCCCACCCAGGGCAGCAGTATCCCGACGCCGAAGTCGAAGCCCTCGAGCAGGAAGTAGCCGGCCCAGAGGACCCCGATCAGGCAGAACCAGACGGTCGCGAGCGTCATGTCAGAAGCTCATCGCCGGCACCGGGGGATCCTCGCTGGGCAGCGCGGACGGCGGGTCGAGCCGGGCGAAGCGCCGCATGAGGACGACGTCGACGACGGCCAGCGTCCCGTAGAGCGCGAAGAACACGCCGAGGCTGATTCCGAGCGTCGCCGAGCTGACGTTCGGCGAGTTGGCCTCGGACGTCTTCAGGAGGCCCCAGACGATCCACGGCTGGCGTCCGACCTCGGTGAGCACCCACCCGGCCATCGCCGCGATGAACGGGAACGCGGTCGCCACGACCGCCGTCCACAGGAACCAGCGGGCCCGTTCGAGACGCTTCGTGCGGTACAGCCACGCCCCGACGAGCGCGACGAGCACCATGAGCCCGCCCATGTAGGCCATCACGCGCATGCCCCAGTACGCCGGCTCGACGGGCGGCATGTAGTTGCCGGGTCCGAACTGGCCCTGCTCCTGCTGCTGGAGCGGGTTGAGTCCCTCGACCTTGCCGCTCCAGGTGCCCGTGGCGAGGATCGACAGCAGGTGCGGGACCTCGATGTCGAAGCTCGGCTTCTGGTCGTCGACGGAGAAGCCGCCGATCTGGAACAGCGAGAAGGCCGCGGGCTGCTCCGTGTTCCACAGCGCCTCCGCCGCCGCGATCTTCATCGGCTGGTAGTCGGTGCTCGCGGTCGCGAACCGGCTGCCGACGATCATGTTCCCCAGCGTCGCGGGCACGGCGACGATGAGCGCGAGCGCGGCCGCGCGGCGGAACACGTCGACGTTGCGCCCGCGCGCGAGGTGCCAGCAGCTGACGCCGAGCACCACGAGCGCGCCGGTCGTGACGCCGACGAACATCGTGTGCGTGAACGCGTACAGGGCGAAGCGGCTCGTGAGCAGGTCCCAGACGTTCGTGAGCTGCGCCTCGCCGTCGACCACCTTCGATCCGACCGGGTGCTGCATCCACGAGTTCGCGACGAGGATGAAGTAGGCCGACATCCACGTGCCGGCCGCGACGAGCCAGATCGTCATCAGGTGCACGCGCGGGGACAGCCGGTCCCACCCGAAGATCCAGAGGCCCAGGAACGTCGCCTCCAGGAAGAACGCGGCGAGGCCCTCGATCGCCAGCGGCGCCCCGAAGACGCCGCCGACGTACGCCGAGTACACCGACCAGTTCATGCCGAACTGGAACTCCTGCACCAGCCCGGTCGCGACGCCGATGGCGAAGTTGATGAGCAGCAGCGCCCCGAAGAACTTCGTCAGGCGCAGCCACGCGTCGACGCCGGTCCGGTACCAGGCCGTCTGCATGATCGCGACGAGCGGCGTGAGCCCGAGCGTCAGCGGCACGAACAGGAAGTGGTACAGCGAGGTCGTCGCGAACTGCGCCCGTGCCAGGTCGACGGTCGTGACGGCGAGCGTCGTCATGGCGACGGCGACGGCGCCCGGTCCTCGTCCCAGTCGATCTGGGCGGCGTCGGCTCGGTCGAGCACCTGCGGGCCGCGTGAGGAGGAGAAGTTGTCCCACCCCCAGGCGACGAACGCGTCGATCCGGTTGCGCACGCCCAGCATGAGCGCCGAGTGCACGCCGAGCCAGGCGGAGAACGCGACGACGCCGTGCAGCTCGTGGCGGTGCGCGCCGACCTCGGCGATGGCGGCGCCACGGCCGATCATCGCCATGATGCCCTTGTCGTGGTAGTGGAAGGGCTTGGCGTGATCGCCGCGCGCGACGGCGCGGATGTTGTCCGCCGCCCACGCGCCACTCTGGAGCGCGACGGAGCCGAGCCCGGGCAGCGCGCCGCCGTCGGGGCCGGGGATGTTCGCCACGTCCCCCACGGCGTAGACGCCGGGCAGCCCCTCGACGGTCAGGTCGGGCTGGACGTCGATCCGGCCTCCCCGCCCGTGCGGCAGGCCGTCGTCCGCCGTGACGGCGGGCGCCATGATGCCCCCGCCCCAGACGACGCAGCGGGTCCTGATCGTCGTGCCGTCGCCGAGCGCGACATGGCCGGGCCCGACCTCCGTCACCGCGACCCCGAGGTGCAGACGCACGCTCTTGCGCTCGAGCACCTTCGAGACGTAGTCGTGCGCGCGGTCGGAGAACGGCGCCAGCAGCGTCGTCCCATGGTCGACGAGGTGCACCTGCGCGGCCGTCACCGCGAGGTGGTGGTACTCCTTCGTCATCGTCTCGTTGATGAGGTCGGCGAGCGCTCCGGCGAGCTCCACGCCGGTCGGGCCGCCGCCGACGACCACGAAGTTGAGGGCGCCCTGCTCGATGAGCGACGGGTCGTTGTCGGCGTCCTCGAAGATGCCGAGGATCCGCGAGCGCAGCCGGATCGCGTCGTCCAGCGAGTACAGCGGGAACGTGTGCTCCTCCGCTCCCTCGGTGCGGAAGAAGTTCGGCCGCGATCCAGCGGCAAGCACCAGGACGTCGCCGGCGATCCGGTGACCGTCGGTCGTCGTGACGGCGTGGCCGGCCAGGTCCAGCGAGTCGACCTCGCCGAGCACGATGTCGACGTCCTGGTCGTCCACGAACAGCTTGCGCAGCGAGTAGGCGATGTCACTCGGGGCGAGCTGGGACGTGGCCACCTGGTAGAGCAGCGGCTGGAACTGGTGGTAGTTGTTGCGGTCGACGAGCGACACGCGCACGTCGTCGTGCTTGGCCAGCTCCCGCGCGCAGCCGACGCCGCCGAACCCGCCGCCCAGGATGACGACGTGCAGCCGGTCGTCACCCGACATGGGTCGACTCGTGCCGGTTGCGCGCGCAGCCCATGCGCGCGAGGAGGTGGTCGCCGACGCGCAGCCCGTTCGCCATCGCGGTCAGCGCCGGGTTCACGGCGCCGATGCTCGGGAAGCAGCTCGTGTCGACGACGTAGAGGTTGTCGACCTCGTGCGCCTTGCAGTCGGTGTCGAGGACGGAGCCGGCCGGGTCGGCGCCGAAGCGGCAGGTGCCGGCCTGATGGGCGACCCCGGCGACCGGGATCTCGTTCTTGAGGTAGGCGTGGCGCGGGATGAGGTGGTCGGGGTGCATCCCGAGGTGCCCGAGCATCCCCTTCAGCTCGTGCATGAGCCGCTTCTTGGGGACCTCGTTGCTCTCCGTGTACGCGATCCGGATGCTGCCGTCGTCGCGCAGCGTCACGCGGTTGTCCGCCCGCGGGAGGTCCTCGGTCGACAGCCAGAAGTCGACGGCGTGGCGGGCGACGTTGTCGAGGGTCCGCTCCGGTGCGAGCCGGGTCTCCAACGGCTTCTCCCCGCGGTACATCTCCGCAGAGGACTTCCCGACCATCTGGATGTTCCCGAGCGGGTAGTCGACGTCGTCGGTGCCGAAGTAGAAGTCGTTCAGGCCGAGCGTCTTCTGGAAGACCGTCGGGTTCGGCTCCTTCGAGAGCGCCAGGACGGCCTGGCTGTTGTGGAACATGTAGTTGCGCCCGACCTGGTCGGAGCCGTTGGCCAGGCCGTTGGGATGCGTCTCCGACGCCGACGCCAGCAGCAGCTTCGCGCTGTTCGCGGCGCCGCAGGAGACGACGACGAGGTCGGCCGAGTAGGTCTCCTGGACGCCGCCGTGGTCGACGACGACGCCGGTGACCGACGTGCCGGCCGGATCGGTCTCCAGTCGCACGGCCAGGGCGTTGGTGAGCAGCGTGACGTTGTCGTGCTCGAGCGCGGGACGCACCCCGAGCACCTCGGCGTCGGACTTCGCGTGGACGAGGCACGGGAAGCCGTCGCACGTCGCGCAGCGGACGCACGCGCTGTCGTGCATGTCGAGCTCGTTGAGCATGACGCCGCAGGGGGCGTGGAACGGGGTCCGCCCGATCGCCTCGAGGTCGTCGGAGAGCTGCTGGATGCGCGGCTCGTGGCTCACCGCCGGGTGCGGGTAGGGCGCGCTGCTCGGGGGCTCGGTCGGGTCCTCGCCGCGCGCGCCGTGCACGTGGTAGAGCTGCTCGGCGAGCGTGTAGTACGGCTCGAGCTCGTCGTAGGAGATCGGCCAGGCGGGCGACACGCCGTCGTGGTGGCGAAGCTCGCCGAAGTCCTCCTGGCGCAGCCGATACAGCGCCGCGCCGTAGAGCTTCGTCGCCCCGCCGACGTAGTAGTGCACCTGTGGCTGGAACGGCTTGTCGTGCTCGTCGTACCAGGTGTCCTGACTGGTGTAGCGACCGTCGACGAACACGTCGTGGGCCGACCAGTTCGCCGGCTCGCGACGCAGCCAGTCGCCGCGTTCGAGCAGCAGGATCCGCTTTCCGGACGGTGCGAGGTGGCGCACGAGCGTCCCCCCGCCTGCGCCGCTGCCGATCACGATCACGTCGTAGGACGTCATGAGAGCTCCGCCAGTCGTTCGGCGAGGATGATCCGGCCCGCGGCCTCGATGAGCGCGAGGTGCGAGAAGGCCTGCGGGAAGTTGCCCAGGTGACGGCTCGTCGCGACCTCGAACTCCTCCGCGTACAGGCCGAGCGGCGAGGCCTCGCGCAGGAGGCGCTCCATGAGGTCGCGCGCCCGCGCCGTCTCGCCGATGATCGCCAGGGCCGAGACGAGCCAGAACGAGCAGATGAGGAACGTCCCCTCCTTGCCCGACAGCCCGTCGTCGGTCTCCCCCGTGCGGTAGCGCAGGACGAAGCCGTCCTCGGTCAGCTCGTCCGCGATCGCCAGGACGCTCGCGCGCAGCCGCGGGTCGTCGCCGGGCAGGAACCCGAACAGCGCCGCGAGCAGGGTCGACGCGTCGAGCGCGTCCGTGTCGTAGTGCTGCCGCAGGACGCCGCGGTCGTCGACGCCGTGCTCGAGGATGTCGGCGCGGATCTCCTCGGCCAGCTCACCCCACGTCGTCTGCAGATCGGGGGCGCCGCGGATGCCGGCGAGCTTGGCCGCGCGGTCCAGCGCGATCCAGCACATGAGCTTGGAGGACACGTAGTGCTGAGGTGCGCCGCGCGCCTCCCAGATCCCCTGGTCGGGCTCGCGCCAGACACGCGTCGCCCCCTCGGCCTGGGACTGCACGAGCGGCCACAGCCTCCGCGGCAGCCGCTGGCTGCGCCTGGTGTGGAGCAGGATCGAGTCCAGCACCGCCCCGAACACGTCGTTCTGGCGCTGGTCGAACGCGCCGTTGCCGATGCGCACCGGGTGCGCGCCCTCGTAGCCGGAGAGCTCGTCGCGGGTGGACTCGGTGAGGTCCCGGCGGCCGTCGACGCCGTACATGATCTGCAGCGAGCCGTCGGCGTTGGGCTCCAGGTCGGCGACGAACTGCATGAACTCGTCGGCCTCCCAGTCGAGGTTGAGCCAGTGGAGCGCCTGCAGCGTGAACGTCGAGTCGCGCATCCACGTGTAGCGGTAGTCCCAGTTGCGCTCGCCGCCCGGGGTCTCCGGCAGTGAGGTCGTCGCAGCGGCGACGGTCGCACCGGTGGGCATGTAGGTGAGGCCCTTGATCGCCAGCGCCGAGCGCTGGATCGGCTCGCGCCAGCGATGGTCGGGGAGGCGTGCGCGATCGAGCCACTCGCGCCAGAACGTCGTCGTCGCGACGATCGCGGCGTCGGCCTGGTCCACGTCGGCCGGCGATGCGAGTCCCTCCGCCCACGAGAGCGAGCAGTACGCCCGCTCGCCCTTGCGCATCACGTGGCGGGCGCGCGCGCGATTGCCTTCGATGCCGACGGACAGGTCGGTCTGCAGGCGGATCGTCGTTCCGGCCCCGGTCGCGTCGGCGACCTGACGGGAGCCGTCGACGAGCGACCACTCGGCGGGGGTGCGGCCGTAGTCGAACACCGGCTCGCACACGAGCTCGAGCTCGACGCTCCCCTCGATGCACTCGACCGTCCGTACGAGGAGGTGCTCGGCGTCCTCGTCGGCCGGCGGCCGTGTGTGCGGCGTGATCGTGTCCTCCTGGTGGTTCGGGCCCATCACGAGGGCGTCGCGCACCACGAGCCAGCCGGTCGTCGTGTGCCAGGTGGTCGTCAGGACGTTCGTCCCCGGCAGGTAGGAGCGCGCCGCGGGGGCGTTGATGCCGAAGGGGCCGAAGCGGAACGATCCCGCGCCGCGGTCCAGGAGCGTGCCGAACACGCTCGCCGCGTCGAAGCTGGGGACGCAGAGCCAGTCGATCGAGCCGTCCGGGGCGACCAGGGCCGCCGTGTGGCAGTCCGACAGGAACGCGTAGTCGGCGATCGGCGGGAACGGCGAGAGCGGCATGAGGCTCGGGGAGCGCTGCTCGGTGGGCGCGGTCATGACGCCACCCACGGCTCGTGCCAGCGTCCGTGGCCCGCGACGACGGAGTCCGCGGCCTGCGGACCCCACGAGCCGGGCTCGTAGGAGTGCACCGGCGGCGGGGAGGCGACGAGCGGGTCCATGATCCGCCACGTCTCCTCGACGCTGTCCTGGCGCTTGAAGCGCGTGCTGTCGCCGAGCATCGCCGCGTGGAGCAGGACCTCGTACGGGGTCGCCGCCTCGCCGCCCTGGTCGGCGAACTCGAGGTCCATGTGCACCTGCTCGGGCTCCGCCACGTCGTCGCCGCGCTGGGCCTCGAAGAGGAGCCGGACACCCGTCGTGGGGTCGAGCTTGATCACGAGCTGGTCGGCCTCCGGCGCGCGTGACCCGTGGCGGTGGAAGCCCATCCTCGGCGGCGTGTGGAACACGAGCCGCAGCTCGGTCTGGGTGATCGGCAGCAGCTTGCCGGTCCGGATGAAGAACGGCACGCCGGTCCAGCGCCAGTTGTCGATCTCGAGCCGCATGGCGGCGTACGTCTCGGTCGTGGAGTCGGGCTTGACCCCGTCGATGTCGCGGTAGCCGTCGTACTGGCCGCGGACGTAGTGCGCGGGATCGGCGGCGGGCATCGCGTGGAACAGCGAGTGCAGCGCGTCCTTGAGCGCTGCCGGATCGCGGCCGGCGGGCGGCTCGATCGCGGCCGCGGCGACGACCTGCATGAGGTGGTTGACGACGACGTCGCGCAGGGCGCCGACCGGGTCGTAGAAGTGGCCGCGATCGGCGACGCCGAAGCTCTCGGCCATCGTGATCTGCACCGAGGCCACGTGGCTGCGGTTCCAGACGGGCTCGAACAGGGTGTTCGCGAACCGCAGGTAGAGCGTCTCGGCGATGCCCATCTTCCCGAGGAAGTGGTCGATCCGGTACAGCTGGGACTCGTCGAGGTGCTCGTGCATGTCGTCGTTGAGCTGCCGCGCGGACGCGAGGTCGTGCCCGAAGGGCTTCTCGACGACGACACGGGCGTTCTCGATGAGGCCGGCCCCCGCGAGCCCCTTCACCACGGTGCCGAACAGGAACGGCGGGATCTCGAGGTAGTAGACCGGGCTCCGCTTCCCGTCGAGCACCCTGGCGAGCCGCTCGAACGTCTCGGGATCGGAGAAGTCGCCGGAGACGTAGGACAGCCGCGCGGCGAACCGCGCGAACACGTCCTCGTCGATCGACTCCCCGGTTCCCTCGATCGCGCTGCGCGCATGCGCACGCAGGTCTTCGAGGGACCAGTCGTCGACGGCCACGCCGACGATCGGACAGGTCAGGAGGCCCCGGTGCTCGAGGCGGTAGAGCGATCGGAAGGTCATGACCTTCGCGAGATCGCCGGTGATGCCGAAGGAGACGAAGACGTCCGCCGGCTGCTGCGCTGCGGTGGTCATCGCAGACGATGCTCGCCCCGACGGCGCCCTCGCAGCATCACCCGATGCGTATGAACGTGCTCTCGCGAGCCGCGTTCAAGCTGCGCGCATGCTGATCACACCCATCCCTGCGCCCGGGAAGGGCGAACCCTCCGTCGCCGTCCGCATCATGGGCTGGCTGACGGTGCTGTTCCTCATGTCGGTGCCGCGGCTGATCCTGGTCGGCATGTGGATCTTCGGCGGTCTCGTCGGCAAGGCGATCGACAGCACCGCCCTCCGCGTCCTCGGGTTCCTGCTGCTGCCGACCACCACGTTGACGTACGCGATCATGTGGAGCGTGAACTCCGAGCCAGTGGCCGGCGCGCAGTGGATCGTCGTCGGCATCGCGTTCATCGTCGACATCGGGATCTGGGCGAGCGTGAAGCTGCTCAGCCGCTGAGGCCGGATGGGCGGCCTCTCCTCCGACGAGGTCCTCCTCGGGCTCGGGCTGGTCGTCGTCCTGGCGATCGGCTCGCAGCTGGTCGCGCGGCTCGCGGGGCTGCCGGCCATCGTCGTGCTGCTGCCGGTGGGCTTCGTCGCCGGGATCCTCACCGACACCGTGCAGCCGGAGGTGCTGCTCGGCCAGATCTTCCAGCCGTTCGTCTCGCTCGCGGTGGGCGTGATCCTCTTCGAGGCCGGCCTGCGGCTCTCGCTGGAGGAGATCGAGCCGCGGATCCGCCTCCTCGTCGGCCGGCTCGTCGGTGTCGGCGTCCTCGTGACGTTCGTCGGCGTCGCGGTCGCGGTCTGGCTGCTCGTCGACGGCGTGAGCACCCAGGCCGCGCTCGTCCTCGGCGCCATCCTCGTCGTGTCGGGCCCCACGGTCGTGCTGCCGCTGCTGGCCTACGCCCGGCCGGCGGGGCGCATCCGGTCGCTCGTCACGTGGGAGGGCGTGCTCGTCGATCCCGTCGGCGCGCTGCTCGGCGTCGTCGTGTTCCACGCCGTCCTGGCCGACAAGCACGGATGGCGACCCGGCGAGATGCTGGCCAGCATCGCGATCGGCGCCGCGGTCGGCGCCGTCGCCGCCGCGATCCTGTGGCTCCTGCTCGAAGAGACGCAGCGCACGGCGCCGCGGCAGGCGGTGCCGGCGGTGCTCATGATGGTCACGGCCGCGCTGGTCGGGGCCGACCTCCTACGCGACGACGCCGGGTTCGTCGCCGTGACGCTCATGGGGATGATCCTCGCCAACCAGCGCCGGATCGACGTGTCGCTCACGCTCGAGTTCCAGGGGACGCTGGTCCAGCTGCTCATCGGGATCCTCTTCGTCCTCATCGCCGCCTCGGTGACGCCGTCGGCCGTCGAGTCCGTGCTCCCGGGCGCGCTGCTCGTCGTCGCCGCGATGGCGTTCGTCGATCCGCCCGCTGGCCGTGGCGCTCGCGACGTGGCGATCGGACCTCACGCTCCGCGAGCGCGCGTTCATCGCCTGGATGGCGCCGCGCGGCATCGTCGCCGGTGCGACCGCCTCCGCGTTCGGCCTGGGGCTCACCCAGGCGGGCATCCCGGGCGGCGACGACGTGCTGCCGATCGCGTTCGTGGCGATCTTCTGCACCGTCGTCCTCTACGGGCTGACCGCCGCGCCGGTCGCGAGGCTGCTCGGCGTCGCCGGCCCCCGCGGCACGACGGTGCTCGTCGTCGGCGGCGGGCCGTTCGCGCGCGAGGCGGCGGCCGCGCTGCAGCGCGCGGGGGTCCGCGTGCGGCTGTGGGCCGGCAACCCCGACGAGCAGGCCGCCGCCCGGGCCATGGGGCTGGAGGCCGACCGCGGCAGCATGATGCACGGCGCGCTGACCCGCGAGGCGGAGCTCGAGGAGATCACCGACGCCCTCCTCCTCTCGCGCAACGACGACTTCAACGCGCTCGCGGCCGCCGAGCTGCGCGTCGAGCTGGGGCACGGCCACGTGTTCCGCGCGGCGAGCGACCTCGACCACGGCGACTTCGCCCCGGTGCCCGGCGAGGCGGGCATCATCGCCGACGGCGACCCGAGCTCGGCCGAGCTGAACCGCTACGTCACGGAGGGCTGGCAGCTCGTCGAACGCGAGGACGGCGACGGGCTCGCGCTCTTCGTGATCGGCCCGGACGGTGCCATCCGCGTCGCGACGGACGACTCGGGTCTCCAGGCCGGGCCGGACGAGCGGCTCATCGTGCTCGCGCCAGCCGACGCTGCACGATGAGCGCCGCGCTGCCCCCGGCGATCAGCATCGCGACGTTGATGACGAGGACGAGCAGCGCACCAGCGGCCTTCGAGGCCTCGCCCACGCCGATCGCGACCCCGAGGTAGGCCGAGGCGGGGATCGTCGTCACCGAGATCGCGACGCCGACCGCCGCGCTGGCACGGGTCTCGAGCGCGAGCATGCCGGCCACCCCTGCGGCGAGGGCGACGAAGACCGTGGAGATGTTGACCGTCGACAGGCCCTGCAGCCCGCCCTCGCCGATCTCGAACCCGTCCGGCAGCAGGCCGAGCCCGTTCAGCACGAGCGTCAGTACGGCGGCCACGGCGAAGCTCACCACCAGGCCGAGCTGGAGCGTCGCCATCGCCCGCCATGCCAGCCGCCAGCGGTGCAGGACGAGCCCGGTGCAGGTCGCCGTGATCGGGAGGATGTCGGGGCTGACGGCCATCGCCCCGACGATGAGGATCGAGTTGTGCTCGATGACGCCGAATGCCGCGATGACCCCGGCGATCGTCATGAGGACGAGGTAGCGCGCGAGCGGGCGGGCGTTGTTGCCGGCCTGGCTGAGCAGGTCGGCCCAGACGACGTTCGTGATCCCCTCGAGATGCGCCGAGGGGCCGATCGACTCCAGCCGCAGCAACAGGATGTCCGGGGACGGGATGCCGAGCTCGCGCATCGCCTCCAGCGCCGGGTCGGCCGCGTCCGTGTCGAGGTCGGCGGTCACGAGCGCGGTGCCGCCGTCGGCGTCCTCCGCGCGGAGCACGCTGCGCGCGCCGGGGATCTCGCGGAGCCTGCGCGCCACGGCGACCGACCTCGTCACATCGCCGGAGACGCGCAGCTGCAGCACGCGCGGACGCTACATCTGTGCGGCGGGCGTCGCGGCGTCCCCGTCGGGATCGAGCGCGTCGAGCGCCGCCTCGAGGCGGTCGAGCTCGTCGCGGAGTGCCTGGTAGCCGGTGAGCTCCTCGCGGAGCGCGTCGATGCGCGTCCGGAGGCTGCCGGCGATCTCGTGGGCGGTGGAGGTGTCTGCCATGACCGGCAAGGTACCTACGCTGGAGGGCGGAATGGTGGCTCCCACCCAACCGATCGGCGACGAGGCCCTCGCGCTCCTGCGCGAGCTGGCCGGTCCCGACGCGACGTTCCGCGAGCACCAGCTCGAGGCGGTGAACGACCTCGTCGAGGATCGCCGGCGCGTCCTCTGCGTGCAGCGCACCGGCTGGGGCAAGAGCGCCGTCTACTTCCTCGCGACGTCGCTGCTGCGCCGTCGCGGCGCCGGCCCGACCGTCCTCATCTCCCCGCTGCTCGCGCTCATGCGCAACCAGATCGACGCCGCCCGCCGCCTCGGGATCCGCGCGGTGACGGTCAACTCGACGAACCGCGACGACTGGGACCGCGTCCGCGACCTGCTCGCGGCGGACGAGGTCGACCTCCTGCTCATCAGCCCCGAGCGCCTCAACAACCCGCAGTTCCGGGAGCGGATGCTGCCGCTGTTCATCGAGCGGGTCGGGCTGCTGGTCGTCGACGAGGCGCACTGCGTGTCGGACTGGGGGCACGACTTCCGCCCCGACTACCGCCGGATCCGCGACGTGCTCGCCGCGCTGCCGCCCGACGTCGCGGTGCTCGGCACGACCGCGACCGCGAACGACCGCGTCGTCGCCGACGTGAGCGAGCAGTTCGAGGTCGGCGCCGACCCGTCCCGCCTCACCGTCTACCGCGGGCCGCTGGCCCGCGCGTCGCTGCGGCTGGAGGTCGTGTCGCTCCCGGCGGCGGGCGACCGCCTCGCCTGGCTGGCGACGTGGCTGCCGCAGATGCCCGGCTCGGGGATCGTCTACTGCCTCACGAAGCGCGACACCGAGCTCGTCGCGGAATGGCTGGAGACCCAGGGGATCAGCGCCGTCGCCTACTCGGGCGAGGTGACCGACGAGGACCGCGTCGAGGCCGAGCGCCGGCTGCTGGCCAACGAGGTGAAGGCCGTCGTCGCCACGAGTGCCCTGGGCATGGGCTACGACAAGCCGGACCTCGGGTTCGTCGTGCACTTCCAGGCTCCGTCGTCGGCCATCGCGTACTACCAGCAGGTCGGCCGTGCCGGCCGCGGCGTCGCCGAGGCCCACGCGGTGCTGCTGCGCGGCCACGAGGACCGCCGGATCCAGGACTTCTTCATCGAGTCGGCGTTCCCGCCGCGCGACCTCGTCGAGCGGGTGCTCGAGCTCGTCGGCGAGGGCGGCGCGGTGAGCATCCCGTCGCTGCAGGCCGACGTGAACCTCGGCCGCGGGCGCCTCGAGGCGATGCTCAAGGTCCTCGACGTCGAGGGCGCGGTGCGCCGGGAGGGCTCCGGCTGGACCGCGACCGGCGAGCCGTGGGAGTACGACGCGGGGCGCTACGAGCAGGTCACGGCGCTGCGCCGGGCCGAGCAGGCGGCGATGCTCGCGTACGGCAGCAACGGGCGCTGCCTCATGCAGACGCTGCAGGACGAGCTCGACGATCCGCAGGCGGAGCCGTGCGGCCGCTGCGCCGTGTGCACCGCGCCGCGCTTCGACGCGCCGGTCGACGCCGTGCTCGCCCGCCGCGCGACCGCGCTCGTCCGCAGCCGCCCCGTCGTGTTGACGGTGCGCAAGCAGACGCCGCGGACCGCCGACGCGCCGGGCCGGAAGATCGGCCTGGAGCAGCAGCTGCAGGAGGGCAGGGCGCTCGGGCGCTCCGGCGACGGCGGGTGGGACGTGCTCGTGCGGGAGGGGCTGCGCGACGGCCGGTTCGCCGACGAGCTCGTGGAGGCGTGCGCCGACCTCGTCGCGCGCTGGCACCCGTCCCCGGCGCCGGCGTGGGTCACGGCGATCCCGTCGCGGCGCTCCGGCGACCTCGTCCCCGACTTCGCCCGCCGCCTCGCCGCGGCGCTCGACGTGCCCTACGCGGACGTGCTGGAGCGGACCGGCGACAACCCGCCGCAGCGCGAGATGGAGAACTCCGCGCAGCAGGTCGCCAACGTCCGCGGGCAGTTCAGGATCACCGGCCCGCCGCCGGGCGGCCCCGGGCTGCTCGTCGACGACCTGCGCTTCTCGGGCTGGACCCTGGCCACCGTCGGGGCGCAGCTGCGCATGAAGGGCGCCGGCCCGCTGCACCCGCTCGTCCTGTCGCTCGCGGGGGCCTAGCGACGGTGGCCCAGACCCGGCCCGCCCCCTACGTCGGCATGGCGGTGGCGGTGGTGCACCTCGGCCGGACCGACGAGAGCCTGGTCGAGGAGGTCCGCGACGGCGGCCGAACGCTCGTGGTCGACGGGGCGACCTACTCGTTGCGGCGCCTCACGGGCGAGTACGTCGCCGACGGGCAGCCGTACTACGGCGTGCGGCTCGTGCTCGATCCCGGTTCGCCGGCCTGACGCCGCAACTCGGCCTCCCCGCGCAACCGCCGTCGCTGACGAAGGAGGAGGGCCACCGGCACTGGTCGGACGTCCACGGCCCGCTGTGCGCCGAGGTGCCCGGGCTGGAGCGCTACGTCCAGGAGGAGCCGCAGTTCGACGGCTACTCGTGCGGCTGGTGGGCCGACCGCGAGGCGTTCGAGGCGTCGATGCGCACGCAGGAGTGGGCCGCCCTCGTCGAGGACGGACACGGGCTGTGGGACGAGGACTTCCTCTGGGGCATGAGCGCGCACATCGAGGAGGTCCCGCAGATCGAGGGCGAGCGCGGCCCGTACAAGGCCGCCTGGGTCCTGCGCTTCCTCCCCGGCATGACGCGGGCGGAGGGTCGCGAGTACTGGCGGAGCGTCCACGGGCCGATCTTCCACGGGCTGGACATCAACCGCTACACGCAGAACCACGTCGTCGGGGCGAAGGTCTTCGACGTCACCGGGCTGTGGGGCGCGGCCCTCGAGGAGGGCGTCGTGAAGGACGCGTCGGTCCTCGCCTGAGCGTCAGGACCAGGTCAGCTGCACGACGTGCAGCCCGAACGTGACGGTGTCGCCCTCGTGCAGGCGCGTCGACGTCACCGCGCGGCCGTTCGCGTAGGTGCCGTTCGACGAGCCGAGGTCGCGGATGCGGCAGGCGTCGGCCTCGACCTCGAGCTGCGCGTGGCGGCGTGAGACCGTCGGGTCGGCGAGGACGATCGCGCAGCCGGGGTCGCGGCCGACGAGCACCGGTCCCGCGCCGACGTGCGCGGTGAGGTCGAGCACCGCGCCTGCGGGCGTCGCGGCGGCCGGGGCCGCGGCCGCGCCTCCCTCGATGAGCAGCTCCCACGACGGGTGCTCGGCGCTGGGAACCACCGCCGGCATCTCCTGCGTGTCGGCGCGGAGCACCCGGCCCAGGCGCTCCTCCACCGCGGCAGGCTCCTCGTAGCCGGCGGCGAAGCGCTGCTGCAGGACCGGGTCGTCCACGTCAGCCTCCGAGCATCGGCGACGGCGGGATGCGCGTCTGGCCCTGCACGGCGTCGATCCGCATGAGCAGCTCGTCGGGGAAGCACCAGGACCAGTTCTCGCGCGGCTCGAGCGACCGGATGATCGGGTGCTGCGTCTCCCCCGCGTGCTTCGTCGCGTGCTTGTTGGGCGAGTCGTCGCAGCAGCCGACGTGCCCGCACTCCAGGCAGATGCGCAGGTGCAGCCACGGGGTGCCGTCGCGGAGGCACTCCTCGCAGCCGTCGACCGACTCGGGGAGCTGCGTGACGAGGACGTGGTCGAGGTGGGTGCACTCAGGCATGGGGCCTCCTAGGTCTGCTCGATGGGGAGGCGGACGCGGAACAGCGTCCGGCCCGGCTCCGACTCGACGGTCAGTGAGCCGTCGTGGCGGTCGACGACGATCCGGCGTGCGGTCGCGAGGCCGAGGCCGGTGCCCTTGCCGACCTCCTTCGTCGTGACGAACGCGTCGAAAATCCGGTCGTGCAGCTCGGTCGGGATGCCGGGGCCGTCGTCGGCGACGTGCACCTCGATGCAGCCGCCGTCGCGCAACGTCGTGATCGTCATGGTGCCCCGCTCGCCCAGTGCGTCGATCGCGTTGTCGAGCAGGTTGGTCCACACCTGGTTGAGCTCGGAGCCGCGCACGGTCATGCGCGGCAGCTCGCGGTCGTAGTCGCGGACGATCTCGATCTGCGTGTGCTTGAGCTTGTGCCCGAGCACCATCAGCGTCATCTCGATGCCCTCGTGGATGTCGACCTCGACGAGGTCGCCGCGATCCATGTACGTGTAGGACTTGATCGCGCCGACGAGCGCCGACATCCGGCGCGTCGACTCCTGCAGATCCGCGGCCAGCGACTGAGCCGTCAGCGTCGCCGAGACCCAGCGCAGCGCCGGATCGCGGCCCGGGCCGGCCGCGGCGATGAGGCGCTCGATCCAGTCCTGGTCGACGCCAGCGGCGGCGAGCGACTCGGCGTAGCGCCATGCGTCGGCGACGCCGAGGTCCTCGAGGCACTCCAGCAGCGAGTCCTCGGCGTCGGCGGCGTCCAGCGCGTCGAGCGCCGTGCGCGAGCCCATGTTCGAGAGCGCCTCGCGCTGCAGGGCGACGAGCACCGCGGCGCCGTCGCGCTCGACCCCCGACTCGACGAACGCGCCGACCGCGCCCGTCACCACCTCCATCGTCTCCTGCAGCTGTGCAGCCGCCCGCGTCGCGGCCGCGGCCGGGTTGTTGAGCTCGTGCGCGAGCCCCGCGGACATCTCCCCGAGGGACGCCAGCCGGTCGCGGTTCTGCTCGATGCCGGTGAGCCGGCCGATGACCGGCGCGACCTGGCGCATCACGCGCTGGTGCACGGTCGGATGCGCGAGCGCGAGGCGGCGGAACTCCTCGGACTCGATGAGCCCGATCCGGCAGTCGCTCTCGGCTTGCATCCGCACCGGCAGCGGGTCACCGGTGAGCGCGCCGATGGCTCCCATCCACGTCGGGGCGTGCTGGTGACCGACCGGGTCGGCGCGGTCGCCGTCCATCATGAACGACCGTGCATCGCCGTCCAGCAGCAGCTGGAGCCCGGCGACGTCGACCCCCTGCTCGGCGATGATCGTCCCGGCCGCGACGTCGTGCACGTCCGTCGCCGCCGCGAACTCGGCGAGCGCGCCGTCGTCGAGCTCATCGAAGAGATCGACGGGGCGCAGGTCGCCGATCGTCGCGGCAGTCATCCGTCGACCAGGTACTGGTGGACGAGCGACACGGACATCGAGCCCTCCCCGACCGCGCTCGCGACGCGCTTGATCGACCGCGCGCGCACGTCGCCGGCCACGAAGACGCCGGGCACGGTCGTCTCCAGCAGGTAGGGCTCGCGCGGCAGCGGCCAGCCCGCGTCCTTCGCATCGAGGCCGGCGAGGATGAAGCCGCGCTCGTCGCGCGCGATGACGTCGCGCAGCCAGTCGGTGCGCGGCCGCGCCCCGATGAAGACGAAGCAGGCGTCCGCCGGGAGGTCCTCCTGACCGTCGGGCCCCTCCACGCGCAGGGAGGAGAGGCGACCGTCGCCCTCCGCTGCGATCGCGGTCGTGCCCGTGCGGACCTCGATGTTGGGCAGGTTGCCGATCTGCTCGATGAGGTAGTGCGACATCGAGTCCTCGAGCGTGCGCCGCACGAGGATCGTCACCCGGTGCGCGTACTCGCTGAAGTAGACCGCGGCCTGTCCCGCGGAGTTCGCGCCGCCGATGACGACGACGTGCTGGTCGCGGCAGGAGCGGGCCTCGGTCATCGCCGCGCCGTAGTAGATGCCGGCCCCCGTGAGCTCCTGGAACCCGGGGGTGTCGAGCTGGCGGTAGGACACGCCGGAGGCCACGAGCACGCAGTTCGCGCTCAGCTCGCCGCCGCCGCTGAGCGCGACGACGCGCCCGGCGCCCTCGACGCGCAGCGCCTCGGCGTCGCGGACGGTGAGCAGCTCGGCCCCGAGCCGGCGCGCCTGGTCGGTCGCGCGCCGGGCGAGGTCCGACCCCGTGAGCCCGGTCGGGAAGCCGAGGTAGTTCTCGATGCGGCTGGACTGGCCCGCCTGCCCCCCGGGCGCCTCGCGCTCGACGAGCACCGTCTTGAGCCCCTCCGACGCCCCGTAGACGGCGGCCGCCAGGCCGGCGGGCCCGCCGCCGACGATGACGAGGTCGTAGTGGTCGGCTGCCGGTGTGCCGGTGACGCCCAGGCGCTCGGCCAGCTCCAGGATCGTCGGGCGCTCGACGATCGAGCCGTCCTCCAGGAGCGCGACCGGCAGGCGGTCGTCGGCGACGTTCGCGACGGTGAGCAGCTCGCGCGCCTCGCCGTCGCGCTCGACGTCGAGGAACCGCCCCGGGATGCGGTTGCGGGCCAGGAAGTCGCGCAGGTCGTGGGACTCCTTCGAGAAGCGGTGGCCGATCACGCGCACCCCGCCGATCGTGAGCACCGAGCCGGCCTGCCAGTCCCCGAGCAGGTCCTCGACGACCGGGTAGAGCTCCTCCTCCGGCGGGTCCCAGGGCTTGAGGAGGTAGTAGTCGAGCGAGGCCTTGTTGATCGCGGCGATCGCAGCGTCCGTGTCGGCGTAGGCGGTCAGGAGCACGCGCTTCGCGTCGGGGAAGATCGTCCGGGCCTTCGTCAGGTACTCCGTGCCCTCCATCCCCGGCATGCGCTGGTCGGCGATGAGGAGCGCGACCTGCTCGCCCCGCCGGCGGAGCTCGCTCAGCGTCTCGAGCGCCTCCGCGCCGGACGGCGCGCGCACGATCCGGTACTCCTCGCCGAAGCGCTTGCGCAGGTCGCGGGCGACGGCGGCGAGCACGGCCGGCTCGTCGTCGACGGCGACGATGGCGGGACGACGGGCGGAGGGCGGCACGCCCGCCACGCTATCGAGCCCGTCCAGCCTGTTGACTGTGCGCATGCGGGACCCGGTCGTCATCGGCGTCGACGTCGGCACGACGGGCACGAAGGCGCTCGCGGTGACCCCTGACGGGACGGTCGTCGGTCAGGGCCGCACCGCGACGCCGACCGAGCCCGAGGCGGTCGTCGCCGGGACGCTCGACGCGGTCCGCCAGGCGGTCGCATCGGCCGGCCGCCCCGTCGCCGGGCTCGCGCTGTGCGGCGCGATGCACAGCCTGGTGGGGCTCGACGCGCACGCCGCGCCGGTGACGCCGCTGCTCACGTGGGCCGACGACCGCGCCGCCGAGCAGGCGACCCGTCTGCGCGACCCCGTGCTCGCTCGCCGCACCGGGACGCCGATGCACCCGATGTCGCCGCTCGCGAAGCTCGTCTGGTGGCGCGAGCGCGAGCCGGACACCTTCGCGTCGGTGCGCTGGTGGGGCGGCGTCAAGGAGCTCGTGCTGCACGCGCTGACGGGCGAGCTGCTCGTCGACCACGGGACGGCCTCCGGCACCGGGCTGCGCAACCTGCACACGGAGGATTGGGACGAGGAGGCGCTCGCGCTCGCCGGGCTGTCGGCGGAGCGCCTGCCGCGCCTCGTCGACGGCACCCACGCGGTGCCCCTCACCGCCGACGTCGGCCTTCCGGCGGGGACGCCGGTCGTCGTCGGCGGCGCGGACGGGCCGCTCGCCAACCTCGGGCTCGGCGCGATCCGGCCGGGGGACGTCGCCTGCTCGATCGGGACGAGCGGAGCCGTGCGCGCCGCCGTCGACGAGCCGTGGGTCGATCCCGCCGGCAGGACGTTCTGCTACGTCCTCGCCCCCGGCCGCTGGGTCGCGGGCGGTGCGACGAACGGCGGCGGGATCGTGCTCGAGTGGCTCCGCGACGCGGTCGCGCCCGACCTCGTCACGCCCGAGGCGCTGCTCGACGCCGCCGCGCAGGCTCCGGCGGGCAGCGACGGCCTGCTCTTCCTCCCCCACATCGTCGGCGAGCGGGCGCCGGAGTGGCTCGGTGGAGCCCGCGGCGCCTACCTCGGCCTCACGCGCGCGCACGGGCGGCCGCACCTGCTCCGCGCCGCGATCGAGGGCACGTGCCTGCAGCTCGCGGTCGTGCTGGCGACGCTCGAGCCCGCCACGGGATCGGTGCGCGCGACGGGCGGGTTCGCCCGCAGCGCCCTCTGGCGCGCGATCCTCGCGGCCGCGATCGATCGGCCCGTCGGCTTCGCATCCTCCGCGGAGGGCTCGGGGTTCGGCGCCGCGCTGCTCGGCATGACCGCGCTCGGCATCGCCGACTCGCTGGACGCCGCCGCCGACCTCGTCCGGATCACGCACACGGAGGTGCCCGATCGCGGTGCCGCGGCGGCGTACGCGCGCGTCCTTCCCGCGTTCGCGGCCGCGCAGGATGCCGTCGCACCGATCGTGCAGTCTCTGCCCCATGCGGGTTGACCGGCGCGAGATCGCGGCCATCTTCGCCGGTGGCTTCGCGGGCGCGGTGCTGCGCGCGCTGATCGAGGACTGGCTCCCGCACGACCCGGACACGTGGCCCTGGGCGACGTTCGCCGTCAACATCGCCGGCGCGATGCTGCTCGGCTGGGTCGTCACCCGCCTGCAGGAGCGACTCCCGCTGTCCACCTATCGCCGTCCGCTGCTGGGCACGGGCTTCTGCGGGGCGCTGACGACCTTCTCGACGATGCAGGTCGAGCTGCTCGACATGCTCGATGCAGGCAACACCGGGCTGGCGTTCGGGTACGCGGCGGCCAGCATCGTCGTCGGCTTCGCGGCCGTGACCCTCGTGACCAACGTCGTCCGCGCGCGGTGAGCCCGCTCGTCGTCATCGCCGTCGGGCTCGTCGGGGGCATCGGCGCCATCGGCCGGTTCCTGCTCGACGGCGCCGTGTCCGCGCGCGTCGGGCGCAGCTTCCCGTGGGGCACGCTCGCGGTGAACCTGACCGGCGCGTTCGCGCTCGGTGTGCTGGCAGGGGCGACGCTCTCCGAGAACGCCTACCGCATCGCGGGCGTCGGCCTCCTGGGTGCCTACACGACGTTCAGCACCTGGATGCTCGAGAGCCACCGGCTCGCGGAGGACGGGCGGCTGCGCCTCGGCGTCGTGAACCTGCTCGCGAGCCTCGTCGCCGGCGTCGCGGTCGCCTGGCTGGGCCGGCGGATCGGCGGTGCGCTGTGACCGGCGAGCGCCTCGAGCTCACCGTGTACTTCGGCGAGCGCGCCCGTGCGGACGGCGGCTTCCTGGCCGATGCGATCGCGGCGATCTTCGCGCGGCACGAGCTGCACCTGAGCGTCGTCCTGCGCGGCATGGCGGGCTTCGGCGCCGCCCAGCGCCTGCGGACGGATCGACTGCTCTCGCTGTCGGAGGACCTGCCGGTCGTCACCGTCGCGGTGGACGCGCGGGAGCGCATCGAGGCCGCACTGCGCGACATCGAGGCGCTGGCGTTCCACGGCCTCGCGACGACCGAGCGCGACGTCGCCGCGCCGGGCGAGCACGCGAAGCTCACCGTGTACGCGCGGCGCGGCGAGCAGCGCGGGGTCGTGGCCACGCTGCATCGCCACGGCGTCGCGGGGGCGACGGCGCTGCTCGGCGTCGACGGCACGGTCCGCGGCGTGCGCCGCCGCGCGCGCCTCGTGGGGGACAACCGCGACGTCCCGGTGATGGTCGTCTCCGTCGGCGAGACCGACCGGATCAACGCCGCGCTGGCGGAGCTGCACGGGGTCGAGTCCACGCTCGAACGCGTCCGCATCTGCCGCCGCGACGGCGCGGCCCTCGCCGCGCTGCCCGAGCGCGGCGGCGGATGGCAGAAGGTCAGCGTCTACACGTCGGAGGCCACCGGCCAGCACGAGGACCTGATCGGACGTCTGCGCCGCGACGGCGCCGCCGGCGCGACGGTCCTGCGCGGCGTCTGGGGCTACCACGGCGACCACCAGCCCCACGGCGACCGGCTGCTGCAGCTGCGCCGCCGGGTCCCGGTCGTGACGATCCTGATCGACACGCCGGAGAACGTCGCCAGGTGGGCCCCGGTCGTCGAGGACGTCACCGCGACGACCGGCCTCGTCACGAGCGAGGTCGTGCGGGTCTACGTCGAGTCGACGGGCGGCGTCAGGAGCGCGAGGGCGAAGCCGCCGAACCACTCGACGAGCTGACCCTCGGGCATGCCGCCCTCCAGCGAGAAGTGGATGACCTGCAGCCAGCTGCACATCTCCAGCAGCAGGTGCGAGGCGAGCTCCGGCGACGGCGCGGTGAACCGGCCCTGGTCGACGCCGGCGCGCACGACGTCCCGCCACATCCCGCGCTGCTCGTCGCGCAGCGACAGGACCTCCTCGCGCACGCTGGGCTCCAGGTGCAGCGACTCGCGCGTCACGACCTGCAGGTGGTACGGGCGGCGCAGCCGGAAGAGGACCTGCGCCTCCATCCCGCGGAACACGCGGTCCGCGACGTCGGTCCCCCTGGCGATGCCGCCGCGCAGCGCGTCGCGCATGTCGCGCATCGCCTCCAGGCACAGCACGTCGAGCAGCCGGCGCTTGGACTCCACGTAGTTGTAGAGGCTCGGCGCCTGGACGCCGAGCTCGCGAGCGATGTCCTTCATCCCCGTCGCGCTGTAGCCCCGCTGCGCGAACAGGCGGACTGCGACCTCGGTGATGTCCTTGAGGCCACCCGCCCCGGCGATCGGTCGCCGCTGGCTCCCTCCCGCTCGAGAGGCCACGGATGGAGCCTAATCGCGCGACGGCGACTCAGGGAGCGTCTGGCGCACGGCGGAACTTCGCCAGCACCGAGCGCACCGCGACGCTGATGCCGACCAGCCCGATGGGGCCGAGGCTCAGCAGGCTCTCCTCGACCGGGATCCCCGCGATGTGCGCGATGATCATCTGGCCCGTCCCACGAGGTAGCCGATCACGAGGCAGATCATCGCAAAGATCGCCGCCCCGGCGGCGCGCGACTTCGGATCCGCCAGGCGGCCGGCGACGACGCTCGCGACCAGCTCGCCCACCGGCAGCCCCGCGTCCTCCGGTGCGGGCGTGCGCGGCGGCTCGGCGCCGGGCGTCGGCCCGGACGCCGGCGGCGCGGCCGTCGCGGGGTCGGCGGTCGCCGCGGGCGCGGAGGCACTCGCGGCCGTGCCGGCGCGCGCCGGCTCGGGGACCGCGGCGGCGACGCCGTTGGACGACGCCTCGGCCGTGCCGCCCTCCAGCATCGCGGCGAGGTTGCCGGCGAAGGTCTGGACGAGGCGCGCGGACACGTCGGCGATCACGCCGCGACCCATCGCAGCGACGCGGCCGCCGAGCGCGACGTCCGTCACCAGCGTGGCATGCGTGCCGTCGCCCTCCTCCGCGAGCGCCATGTGCACATGCGCGTCGGCGGTGCCCTGGCCGCGGGACTCCTTCGCCTTCGCGCGCAGCGTCGCGGTCTTCGTCGCGTCGTCGCGCTCGACGATCTGGACGTCGCCCTTGTAGGTCATGGACATCGGTCCGACCTTGACCTTGATGGCGACCTTGTAGGCGTCGTCGCCCGTCTTCTCGGTGACCTCGGCGCCGGGCATGCACGGCGCGACGCGCTCCACGTCCAGCAGCGCGGCGTAGACCTCGTCGATCGGGGCCTGGACGACGAAGGCGTTCTCGAACTTCATGGGTCGCTCCTCTCGATCTCGTGGCCGGCGATCGCCGCGGCGACCTCCTCCAGCGCACGCAGGCTGTGGCCGCTGACGAACGCATCGACGGACGGCATGGCGGCCGCCATGCCGCCGACCAGGGGCTCGAAGCGCGGGCTCGCCTTGCGCGGGTTCACCCAGACGACGCGGTGCGCGAGGCGCCGCAGCCGGCGCATCTGCTCGGCGACCACCTCGGGGTCGCCACGCTCCCAGCCGTCGGAGACGATGACCACGACCGCGCCGCGGGCCATGCCGCGCCGGCCGTACTCGTCGTTGAAGGTCCGCAGCGCCTCGCCGATCCGGGTGCCGCCCGCCATGTCGCGCGCGAGCGCGGCGGCGCGCTCGATGGCGAGGTCGGGCTGTCGCGCGCGCAGCGCGCGCGTGAGCCGGGTGAGGCGGGTCGCGAAGACGAAGGCCTCGGCGTCGGCGCCGCCCACGGCGGCGTGCAGGAACTGCAGGAACGCGCGCGTGTACGCCTCCATCGACGCCGAGACGTCGCACAGCACGACGAGCGGTCGCGGCTCGCGCGTGCGCCGCCGCATGATCCGGCGTGCCGGGTCGCCCCCGGTCCGATGGCTCGCACGCAGCGTCGCGCGGACGTCCAGCCGGTCACCCCGGCGGTGGCGCCGCGCTCTGCGCGTCGTCCGCGGCGGCGGCGCCAGCGCCAGCTCGCGCATGAGCCTGCGCAACGCGAGCAGCTCCTCGGCGTCCAGGTCCGCGAAGTCGCGGTCGCGCAGGAGCTCGTCGGCGCTGGCCGCCGCGATCGGCACGTCGCGCTGGGGGTCGTCGCGGTCGGCGCCCTCGCGCAGGCCGGCCTGCGGCAGCGCGCCGCCGGTCGAGGGCCCGCCCAGCGGTGCGGCGTCGGGCGTCGCGCGTCGCTCGCCCGCCTCCGCGCCCCGCAGCGGCGGCGCGTTCGGGTCGCCGCGGGGGCCGGCGGGGTCGTCCATGCCGTCGAAGACGCCGGCGAAGACCGCGTCGAAGCGGTCGACCTGGTCGCGGTGGGAGACGAACACGGCGCGCGCCGTCCAGTAGAGGCGGTCCCGGTCGGCCGGCGGGGCCAGGGCGACCGCGCGGGCGAACCGCGCGGCGTGCTCGGGCGTCGACGGCACGCCGGCGTCGTGCAGCGTGCGCCCGAGCGCGCTCGCGACGGCGGGCAGGTCGACGACGAGCTCAGACATCGCGCGTGCCCACCAGCCGCTCGAGACCGCGCTCGCGCGCCGCCTGCTGGTCCTCGCGGTACTTGAGCACCGCGCCGAGCGTGCGGTCCGCCGCTGTCGCGTCGAGCCGGTCGACGCCGAGGAGCCGCAGCGCGCCGACCCAGTCGATCGCCTCCGCGACGCCCGGGGGCTTCTGCAGGTCCTCCCCGCGCAGCCGGCGCACCGCCGCGGCGACGTCGACGGCCAGCGTCAGAGCCGCCTCGGGGACGCGGCGGCGCACGATCGCGACCTCGCGCACCGCGTCCGGGTAGTCGATCCAGTGGTAGAGGCAGCGCCGCTTGAGCGCGTCGTGCAGATCGCGCGTGCGGTTGGACGTGAGCACGACGATCGGCGGGTTCGCCGCACGGATCGTCCCGATCTCCGGGATCGTGATCGCGGCCTCGGCCAGCAGCTCGAGGAGGAACGCCTCGAAGTCGTCGTCCGCGCGGTCCAGCTCATCGACGAGGAGCACCGCGGGCAGCGGGCCGGGGTGCTGGATCGCCTGCAGCAGCGGCCGTGCGATGAGGTACTCGGGCGAGAAGAGGTCGCCCTCGTCGACCGCGCCGCCCGCGGCCTCCGCGATCCGGATCCGCAGCAGCTGGCGGGGGTAGTTCCACTCGTAGATCGCCTCGGCCGCGTCGATCCCCTCGTAGCACTGCAGGCGGATCAGCGGGGTGCCGAGGAACGCGGCGAGCGACTTGGCGGCCTCGGTCTTGCCGACCCCGGCCTCGCCCTCCAGGAGCAGCGGCTGCGGGAGGCGCAGCGCGAAGAACAGCGCGGTGGCGAGCCCTTCGTCGGCGAGGTAGTCCACGCCGGCGAGACCGGCCACCAGCGTCTCGACGTCCGGGACCGCGTCGCGGATCGCGTCCGTCACGCGAGATCCGCCAGCACTGCTTCGTAGTCCGCCCACGTGTCGACGTCGCGCGGGACCGCGCCCGGGACGACGACCTCCACGACGTCGGACCGGTCCATGAGCCGCCAGACGCCCTTGTCGCCGTGCAGCGTCGCGAGGTCGCCGAACGTGCTGCGCGCGAACGCCAGCGGATGCCCGCGCCCGCTCTCGTAGCGGCAGGCGGCGAGCGGCGCGTCCCCGCGGCCGGCCAGCAGCGCCGCGATGGTCTCCGGCCGCACGCCCGGCTGGTCGCCCAGCATGAGGACGAGGACGTCGATCCGCGGGTCCACCGTGCCCAGCGCCGCGGCGATCGACGACGAGCATCCGGTGCCGAACTCCCGGTTGACGACGACGTCGGCGCCGCGCAGGTCGACCGTCGCCCGCACGTCCTCCGACGCCCCGCCGAGGACGCAGACGAGCTGGTCGAACCCGCATGCGCGCGCGGTGCCGAGCACGTGGTCGAGCAGCGTGCCGCCGCCGTAGGGCAGCAGCTGCTTGGGGCGGCCGAGGCGGCGTGAGCCGCCTGCGGCCAGGACCAGCCCTGCGACGGCCTCAGTGCCCATGGGGGCAGTGTGCCGCGTGCTCGACCGCGGCAGGATGCGGCGCGCGCTCGGCGATGAGCTGGGCCAGGATCGAGACGGCGACCTCCACCGGCGTCCGGGCGCCGATGTCGAGCCCGGCGGGGACCCGGACGCGCTCGCGCAGGTCCTCCGGCACGTCCAGCGACGCCCGCACCGACTCGCCCCGCGTGCGGCTCGCGACGAGGGCGACGTAGGGGACGCCGGCGCTGAGCGCCGCGGTCAGCGCGTGCTCCTCGCCCTCGCCGTGGGAGGCGACGACGACCGCCGCGTCGCCGGGGTGCGGCGCGGCGTCGGCGACGACCTCGTAGCCCGCCGCGCGGCCGAGCTCGGCGAGCGCCCTGGCCATCGGGGCCTCGCCGATCACGACCAGTCGCGGCGCCGGCAGCCAGGGCTCGAGGAACACCTCGAACGCGCCGCCCGAGAGGCACGGGTTGTGGGCGACGACGACGCCCTCGGGCGGCTCCTCCGCCTCGGGCTCGGGGACGATCCGCAGCAGGAGCGGCTCGCCCGTCGCCAGGACCTGCTCGGCGTGCAGGCGCACCGACTCCAGCGCGCAGTGCCCGCCGACGAACCCGTCGACCGTGCCGTCCGGATGCACGATCGCCGCGTCGCCGGCGTGCACGCTGGTGGGGTGCTGCGCGCGCACGACCGTCGCGTGCACGTACGGCTCCCCACCTTCGCGCAGGCGTTCCGCGGTCCGGGCGAGTGCCCCGGCGATCATTGCGGTGGCGCCGCCTTCCCCTGCATGGCGTCCCACACCCGGGAGGGCGTGCACGGCATGTCCATGTGCCGGACGCCGTAGGGCTTGAGCGCGTCGCAGACGGCGTTGACGATCGTGGGCGGCGACCCGACGGTCGCCGACTCGCCGATGCCCTTCGCCCCGATCGGGTGGTGGGGCGACGGGGTGACCGTGAAGTCCGTCTCCCAGTCGGGCACCTCCAGGGCGGTCGGGATGAGGTAGTCCATGAGCGACCCGCCGAGGCAGTTGCCCTCCTCGTCGAACGCGATGAGCTCCATGAGCGCCATGCCCACGCCGTCGGTGAGCCCGCCGTGGACCTGGCCCTCGATGATGATCGGGTTGATCCGCGTGCCGCAGTCGTCGACCGCGATGAAGCGCCTGACCGTCACCTTGCCGGTGCCCGGGTCCACGTCGACGACGCAGATGTAGGCCCCGAACGGGAACGTCAGGTTCGGCGGGTTGTAGACGGTCTCGGAGTCCAGCCCGCCCTCGACGCCCTCCGGCAGCTCGACCGAGCCGTGGGCGCCCATGGCGATCTCCTGGATCGTCGCGCCCTTCTCCGGGTCGCCCTTCACGAACCAGCGGCCCTTCTCCCACTCGAGGTCCTCGGCGGAGACCTCGAGCATCGCCGACGCGATGATCCGGGCCTTGTCGCGGACCTTGCGCGCGACGATGGCGGTCGCCGCGCCGCTCACCGGCGTGGAGCGCGAGCCGTACGTGCCGAGGCCGAACGGGGTGCGGTCGGTGTCGCCGTGGACGACGTCGATGTCCTCCGGCGGGATGCCGAGCTCCTCGGCGACGATCTGGGCGAACGTCGTCTCGTGGCCCTGACCCTGCGTCTGCACGCTGAGGCCGAGCATCGCCTTGCCGGTGGGATGGACGCGCAGCTCGGCCGCGTCGGCCATGCCCAGGCCGAGGATGTCCATGTGCTTGCGCGGCCCGGCGCCCACCGCCTCGGTGAAGAACACGACGCCGATGCCCATGAGCTCACCGCGCTCGCGCTTCTCCGCCTGCTCGCGGCGCAGCTCGTCGTAGCCGGCGATGTCGAGCGCCTTGCGCAGGGTGTTCTCGTAGTCGCCGGAGTCGTACGTCCAGCCGGTCTTGTTCTCGTACGGGAACTGGTCCGGGCGGATGAGGTTCTTCATCCGCAGCTCCACCGGGTCGGCGTCGAGCTCGTGCGCGAGCACGTCCACCATGCGCTCGACGAGGTACACGGCCTCCGTGATCCGGAACGAGCAGGCGTACGCCACGCCGCCGGGCGCCTTGTTCGTGTAGACGCCCTTGACGCTGCAGTGCGCGGCCGCCAGGTCGTAGGACCCGGTGAACACGTGGAAGAAGCCGGCCGGGTACTTCGTCGGCTGCGCCGTGGCGTTGAACGCGCCGTGGTCGGCGATGACGTCCACGCGGACGCCGAGGATCTTCCCGTCCTTCGTCGCTGCGATCTCGCCGCGCATGACGTAGTCGCGCGCGAAGGACGTCGCCATGAGGTTCTCGGAGCGGTCCTCCATCCACTTCACCGGCCTGCCGGTGACGATCGAGCCGACGACCGAGCACACGTAGCCGGGGTAGATGCCGACCTTGTTGCCGAAGCCGCCGCCGATGTCCGGCGAGATCACGCGGATCTTGTGCTCCGGGAGCCCCGCGACGAGCGCGTAGACCGTGCGGTGCGCGTGCGGCGCCTGGGTCGTGCACCACAGCGTGAGGCTGCCGTCGACCTTGTCGTAGTCGGCGATCGACCCACAGGTCTCCATCGGCGCCGGGTGCGAGCGCGGGTACAGCATGTCCTCGGCGACGACGACGTCGGCGTTGGCGAACACCTCGTCGGTCGCCGCACGGTCGCCCGACTCCCAGTCGAAGATGAAGTTGTTCGTCTGGCCCTCCTTGTCGTCGCGGATGACCGGGGCGTCGGCGTCGAGCGCCTTGCGGGCGTTGACGACCGCCGGCAGCACGTCGTACTCGACGTCGATGAGCTCGAGGGCGTCGCGCGCGGAGTAGCGGTCGTCGGCGATGACGAACGCGACCTCCTGGCCCTGGAAGCGCACCTTGTCGGTCGCGAGCACCGCCTGCGTGTCCGCGGACAGCGTCGGCATCCACGCGAGCCCGAGCCCCTCGAGGTCCTTGCCGGTGATGACGGCCTGGACCTTGGGGTGCTGCAGGGCCGCGGAGGTGTCGATGGACACGATCCGCGCGTGCGCGACGGGGCTGCGCAGCACGGCGCCGTGCAGCATCCCGGGCAGCTGGACGTCGTCGACGTACTTGCCCTGGCCGCGGATGAAGCGCGCGTCCTCCTTGCGCTTCAGGCGGCCGAAGCCGATCGGCCGGTCCTCGATGGTGGCCATCAGCCAGCCACCTCCTCAGCTGCTTCGGCGGCGGGGTGCTCGGCGGCCCAGCGGATCGACCGGACGATCGTGGCGTAGCCCGTGCAGCGGCAGATCTGCCCCGAGATCGCCTCGCGGATCTCCATGTCGGTCGGGTCGGGGTTCGCGTCCAGCAGCGCCCGGGCGGTGAGCATCATGCCCGGCGTGCAGAAGCCGCACTGCAACCCGTGCTCCTCGTGGAAGCCCTGCTGCACCGGGTCGAGGACGCCGTCGCGCTCGAGCCCCTCGACGGTCGTGATCTCGTGACCCGCCGCCGTCGCGGTGAGCAGCGTGCACGACTTCACCGGCTCGCCGTCCATGAGGACGACGCACGTCCCGCAGTTGGACGTGTCGCAACCCCAGTGCGTGCCCGTCTTGCCCAGCTCGTCGCGCAGGAAGTGCACGAGCAGCAGCCGCGGCTCGACGTCGCGCGCGTGCTCCTCACCGTTGACCGACACCGTGACCTGCATCAGCTCTCCTCTCGCAGTGCCCGCGCGGTCGCCCGGCGCAGCGCGCGGCGGGTGAGCTCACCGGCCACGTGGCGCTTGTACTCGGCCGACCCGCGCTGGTCGGTCACGGGATCGGTCGCCGCGGCGGCGAGCCGTCCGGCCTCCTCGAACAGCTCCTCCGACGGCGCGTTGCCGACGAGCGCCTGCTCGGCGTCGGGCGACGTCACCTCGGAGCCGACCGCGGCCAGCGCGATCCCGGCCTGTGCGATCGCCCCGCCCTCCAGCCGGACCGCGGCGCCGGCGGCGGCCACGGCCCAGTCGCCCACGCGCCGCTCGACCTTCTCGTAGGCGCTCCCGGCCTCGGCGTGCAGCGGGACGCGGATCTCGGTGACCATCTCGCCGTCGTCGACCGCCGTCTCGTAGGCGCCGCGATGGAACTCGCGCATGCCCACGACGCGCTCCCCGCCCTGGCCGCGGATCACGACGTGCGCGTCGACCGCGGCGCACACCGCGGAGAGGTCCTCGGCCGGATCGGCCTGGCAGAGCGCCCCGCCGATCGTGCCCCGGTTGCGCACGACGGGGTCGGCGATGACGCGCTCGGCGTCGGTGAAGATCGCCAGGCGCCGCGCCAGCAGCTCGGACTCGAGGATCGCGCGGTGACGCGTCATCGCGCCGATGCGCACCTCGCCGCCCTCCTCGCGGATGTACCCGAGCTCCTCGGCGAGCGCATCGATGTCGACCAGGTGCTCCGGCGTCGCGAGCCGCAGCTTCATCATCGGCAGGAGCGAGTGCCCGCCGGCCAGCAGTCGGGCGTCGGGTCCGAGCCGCGCCAACAGGTCGAGCGCGTGCTCGACGCTGGTGGCACGCTCGTACTCGAACGGAGCCGGGACTTGCATGTCTCTCCTCTCGACGATGCTGCGACACGGACTCTCGCCTCGCTAGGGTGCTCGCGTCAATCGCTGTTAAGCGATTGCTTATGAGGGGGGTCCGGCGTGACGCTCGCGCAGCTGCAGTCCTTCGTCCTCGTGGCCCGGCACGGGTCCGTGAAGGCTGCTGCGGCCGAGCTCGAGGTCACTGAGCCGGCGGTCTCCGTCGCGGTCAGCGCGCTGCGCAAGGAGCTCGGCGACGACCTCTTCGTGCGGTCGGGCCGGGGCATCGCCCTGACCGCCGGCGGGCGGCGGCTCGCCGCCCTCGCGAGCGAGATCCTGGGCCTCGCCGAGCAGGCCCGCCGATCGGTGCCGGACGGGCCCGGTCAGGCACGCCGGGTGCAGGTGGCGACGACCGACGTCGTCGGCGAGCACATCGGCCCGCTCATCGACGCGTTCGGCGCGCGCGACGAGAACCTCGAGATCGCGGTGGAGGCGGCGGCGGGCGCGAGCTTCGCCGACCTGCTCGAGCACCGGCGGGCCGACATCACCCTCGGCCCGCACCCGGGCCTCGATCGCGCGGCGACGATCGCCAGCGTGCCGTTCCTGCGCTGCCGCCGGGTCGTCGTGGCGGCGCCGACCCATCCGCTCGCCGGCCGCCGCGGCGTCGCGCCGTCGGAGCTCGGCGGGCAGCGCTGGCTCGTCGGGCCGCCCGACGTCGACCCGTCGATCGGGGTCGGCCACTTCTGGGAGCGCAACGGGCTGGCGCCGCGCGACGTCGGCGCCTACGCGAGCCATGCGGCCGCGATCGCGGCGGCCGCGGCGGGCGACGGCGTCGTGCTGACGCTGAGCCACTCGGTCCTCGCCGAGGTGCGCGGGCGCACCCTCGTCGCGCTCGACGTGCGGGGGACGCCGCTGACGGAGCTGTGGCACGCGAGCACCCTGGGGCTGGACCGCGCGCTGCCGATCGCGCTGACGCTCCAGCGCTTCGCGACGACCCCCGAGGCGACCCAGGCGATGTCCGCCGGTCGCGTCGGGACGATGTCCGCCCGCGCCCGTCCGGCGGTGCACGTGACGCTGTGGCGCTCCGTCGGCGCCTAGCGGTCGCTACCGCTTCACGTGCTCGACGACGCGGATGCCGCGCACGCTGCCGGGCGCGGCGAACCCCGGGACCGCACTGCACGCCCGCGCCCACTCCTCGGACTCCAGCGCCTGGTGCATCGCCCGCGTCGAGGCGAACCACAGGCTGAAGAACCCGTGGAAGCGGCCGCAGAACGGCGCGCCCGGCGACGGCTGCGCGACGAACCTGCTCGCGTGGTTCTGCTCGTAGCGCACGACGCCGGGCGTCTTGAGCACGAGCGGGCCGTGGTCGGCCAGCCAGCGGCAGCAGGCCTCCTCGGTGTCGAGGTCCTCGCGCAGCTGCACCGTCCAGGTCGCCTTGACGGAACCCGCCTTGCGCGGGCCGTCGCGCAGCACGTGCTCGTCGACGATGCCGTGCACCATCGAGGAGGCGTCGAACACCGTGGTGCCGTGGTCGAACAGGGCGCGCCAGCGGGGCGTCGTGACCGTCTCCTCGTACGCGGCCGCGTCGTCGTACCACGCCTCCGCGTGGCCGTCGAACGGCAGCGCGCGCAGACCGCCGCCGTCGATGCCGCCCAGCCAGTGGTCCTGGAGGTAGTGCCGCAGGGTGGGCACGTTCAGGGCCATCCACGCGAAGTCCTCGGCCCAGAAGCGGCGGGCCTCACCGGGCGTGAGGTCGCGCCGGAACCGCGTCATGGTGACGACCTTGTACGTGGTGCTCCCCCCTCCCCATCCTCGCCGGTGACGACCCCGGTCAGGGGGATGCTACGGCGTCCTCCTCAGTGGCTGCGGTACAGCCTGGTCGTCAGCGGCAGGAACACCGCGGTGAGCGCTGCCGCCACGCCCAGGCTGATGAGGATGTCGCTCGCCTGGGCGTCGCCCGCCATGAGCCCGCGGGACGCGTCGGCGAGGATCGAGATCGGGTTCACGTTCACGAACCACTCCAGGGCGCCGGGCAGCGTGTCGGGCTCCACGAAGACGTTCGAGAGGAACGTCAGCGGGAAGATCGCCATGAAGCCGGCGTTCATCACCGCGTTCGGCGAGCGCATCACGAGCCCGAGCGTCGTGAAGACCCACGAGAGGCCGAACGCGAACACGACGACGAGCGCGAGCGCGGCGACCACGCCGCCGACGCCGGCCTCGGGGTCGAAGCCGAGGATGAGGCCCAGCACGATGATCACCGTGCCCGCCACGAGGTAGCGCACGCTATCCCCGAGGAGCGCGCCGACGAGCGGCGACGGGCGCCAGATCGGCAGCGTCCGGATGCGGTCCACGACGCCGCGCGTGAGGTCCGTGTTCAGCGCCACGCCGGAGTAGACGGTCGTGAACAGCACCGACATCACGAGCGTCCCCGGGAGGATGTACTGCAGGTACTCCTGGGTCGAGCCGGCGATCGCGCCGCCGAAGATGTACGTGAACATCAGGAGGAACATCACCGGCGTGATGGTCACGTCGAGCAGCTGCTCGGGGACGTGCTTGACCTTGAGCATCCCGCGCCAGGCGAAGGCCATCGCCGAGGCGAACGGGCCCGCCGGCTCGGGGCGCGGCGTCGAGCCCAGCGCCTTGCGGATCGCGTCGTCGTGCGTCGTCATGCCGCCGCCTCCTCGAGCTCCGCGTCCTCGGTCTGCTCCGCCGTGTGACCGGTGAGCGCGAGGAACACCTCGTCCAGGCTCGGCTGCCCGAGCGAGAAGTCGGCCACCCGCACGCCCGACCGCGCGAGCTCCGCCACCGCGAGCGCGCCGCGGTCGGCGTCCGCGCACGTCGCGGTGAGCGCCGCGGGGTCGGGCTCGAGGTTCACGTGGCCGAGCTCGCGACGCAGCACGTCCTCGGCCGCGGGGCGCTGCTCGGGATCGAGCAGCCGGACCTTCAGCGCACCGGAGCCGACCGACGCCTTGAGCTGCCCCGGCGTGCCCTCGGCGATCACGGTGCCGTGGTCGATGACCGCGATCCGGTCGGCGAGCTGGTCGGCCTCGTCGAGGTACTGGGTGCAGAGCAGGATCGTCGTGCCCGCCTCCTGGAGCTCGCGGACGATGTCCCAGACCTGGTTGCGCGACCGCGGGTCCAGGCCGGTCGTCGGCTCGTCGAGGAACATGAGCCGCGGCGTCACGACGATGCTCGCCGCGATGTCCAGCCGCCGGCGCATGCCGCCCGAGAAGTTCTTGACGAGGCGCCCGGCTGCCTCCTCCAGGCCGAACGCGTCGAGCAGCTCGGCCGCCCGGGTCTTCGCCGCGCCGCGGCGCAGGCCGAGCAGGAGCCCGAGCAGGATGAGGTTCTCGCGGCCGGTGAGGTCCTCGTCCACGGAGGCCAGCTGACCCGTGAGGCTCACGGCGCGGCGGACCTGCTCGGCCTCGGCGACGATGTCGTGACCCAGGACGCGCGCCGACCCGCCGTCGGGGCGCAGCAGCGTCGCGAGCATGCGGATCGTCGTCGTCTTGCCGGCGCCGTTGGGGCCGAGGACCCCGTAGACGGATCCCCCCGCAACGGTGAGATCGACGCCGTCGACGGCACGGACGTCGCCGAACGTCTTCACGAGGCCCTGCGCCTCGATCGCGGGTGTTCCTTGCGCGCTCATGTCCTCCCAGACGAGCCGACCTCGGGGAACTCATCGGCCTCTCAGGAATCTGCCAGACCGGTGCAACCCTGCTCCGCCAGGTGCGCGAAGACCGTCGGGCCGACCATCGTGGTCTCCGGGTAGGGCCGCATCGCCTCCAGCCGGGAGAACATGCGCTCGAAGCCGCCTGGCGTGCAGACGAGCAGGTACCGGGCCGGTGCGTCGGACGCGTTGGCGACCGTGTGGTGGACGCCGCGCGGCGCGACGGTGGTGCTGCCGGGGCCGGCGGTCACGACCTCGTCGCCGACGAGCAGCGTCAGCTCGCCCTCCAGGACGTGGAACGTCTCGTCGAAGTCGTGGTGGTGCAGCGGCGGTCCGTCCCAGGCGCGCGGGAGCGTGATCTCGACCACCCCGATCGCCGGCTCGCCGGCGAGCAGGACGCGGGACGTGAGCGTGTCGTGGTGCGACATGGGGACCTCCGGTCACTCGGTGGTGGTCTCGGGCAGCGCGAGGACGATCAGCAGGGCGATCGCCGCCAGCGGCGCCGCGACGAGGAAGACGGTCTGGACGGCGTCGATGACGTCGGCGCGGTCCGCCGGGCCGGTGCCGACGCGCGCGGCGAAGATCGCGCCGAGGGCTGCGGCGCCGATGGCGCCGCCGAGGCCGCGCAGGAACGTGGTCGTCCCCATGGCGACGCCGAGCCGGCGGCGGTCGACGCCGTTCTGCACCGCGACGGTGAGCATCTGGCCCGTCATGCCGAAGCCGAGGCCGAAGACGGCCAGGCCGATCGACGTCGTCACCTGCGACGGGTGGCCGACGACGATCGCCAGCAGGACGAGCGCGCCGGTCATGAGCGACAGCCCCGCGACCGGGAAGCGCTTGAGCCGCCCGGTCTTCGAGACCGCGCGCCCGGCGAGGTTCGTCGACAGCGTGATCCCGAGCATCATCGGCACGAGCAGCAGCCCGGCCTGGGTCGGGGTCGCGCCGGTCGTCACCTGCAGGAACAGCGGCACGAAGACGGTGATCGCGAAGAGCGTCGCGGTCACGAAGAAGAACGCCGCGCCCGCCACCGCGACCACGCGGGTGCGCAGGAGGTCGAGCGGGACGATCGGATCGCCGGCGCGGCGCTCGCGCACGACGAGGCCGACGGCGAACGCGACAGCCGCCGCGAACAGCCCGACGATCTCGGCCGAGTCCCACGCGTAGCGCCCGCCGCCCCAGATGCAGGCGAGGAGCAGCGCGCAGGTCGCCCCGGCGAGCAGCACGGCGCCGACCACGTCGAGCCCGTGCGCGGGCCGCTCGGTCTCGCCCTCGGGCAGCCGCGTGCGCAGCCCGGCGAGCGCGGCGACGCCGAGCGGCAGGTTCACGTAGAAGACCCAGCGCCAGCTCACGTGCTCCACGAGGAGCCCGCCGATGAGCGGCCCGGCGACGGTCGCGACCGCGAACGTGCTCGTGATGTAGCCCTGGTAGCGGCCCCGCTCGCGCGGCTCGACGAGGTCGCCGACCGACGCCATGGCGAGCGTCATGAGCCCGCCCGCGGCGATGCCCTGCAGGGCGCGCGAGGCGACGAGCATGGTGATGCTCTGGGCGATGCCGCAGAGCGCGGAGCCGACGAGGAACGTCGCCAGCGAGATCTCCAGGAGGCGCTTGCGGCCGTAGCGGTCGCCGAGCTTGCCCCAGAGCGGGGTCGTCGCCGCTGCGGCGACGACGTAGGCGGTCACGACCCACGACACGTCCGTGAGCCGGCCGAGATCGCCGGCGATCGTCGGCAGCGCCGTGGCCAGGATCGTCTGATCCAGGACCGCCGGCAGCATCGCGAGGACGATCGCCGCGAACGGGAGCGAGATCGAGCGCGACACGACGGCCGGGGCGGCGTGGGAGACAGGGGTGCTCACGGCTGGCTCCTTCGGATCGGGTGGCGGAACGCTGCGAAGCGCCACAGCACGAAGGCCGCGACGAGGGGCGGGAAGAACGGGTGCCCGACGACCGCGGTCAGCGCCACGGCCGCGATCGCGCCCAGCAGGAGCAGGGCGACGAAGGGCGGAGCGGGCCACGGCTCGCGCCGCGCGGGCCGGGCGGCGGACGGGAGGTCCACCTCGACCGCGCGCAGCTCGTCGTCGTACACGGCGGCGTGCGCGCGCTCCAGGCGCGACTCGAGCTCTTCGACGGACAGCCGCCCGTCGGCGGCGTGGGCCGTGAGGCGCTCGGCGGTGGCCGTGCGCTCGCGATCGCCGATGCGCAGGCGGTGCGACGGCTGGGGTGACATGACGGGCGGCTCCTACGATTAGACGTCGAACGCTTCGATGCGATACGAAGGTACCACAACTGATCGATGTCTAATCGTTCGATGTCGATCGATCTGCTAGCCTGGCCGCATGGCACGTCAACCGATCGGCCTCCAGCTCACCCGCACCGCGCGCGTGCTCGCCCAGGAGTTCGACAGCGCGATGGCCGCGGAGGGCAGCTCGGCGCCGGCGTGGCAGGTGCTGCTGCTCATCCGCTCGAAGCAGTGGGGGCAACAGTCGGAGATGGCCAAGGCGATGGGCGTGACCGGTGCCACGCTCACCCATCACCTCAACGCCCTCGAGCGTCAGGGCCTCGTGCGCCGCTGGCGCGAGGACTCCAACCGGCGCGTGCAGCGCGTCGAGCTGACCGACGACGGGATCGCGCTGTTCGATCGCCTGCGCGCGGTCGCGATGCGGCACGACAGGCGCCTGCGCTCGCACCTCACCGACGAGGAGGCCGAGCAGCTCGGCGCGCTGCTGGAGAAGCTGCGCGCGGGCGTCGAGGACGAGGCCGCGACGCCCGCGGCGTGAGCCGGCGTCAGGCGGGCTGGACCACCGGCTCGTTCTTCACGACGCGCTCGTGCAGCGCGGCGCCCCACATGACCGACATGTCGAAGACGTTCTCGCCGTCCTCGCGCAGTCGGTCCCACTCCGGCGTCCGCAGCGCCTCGAGGAACGCCGCCTCGTCGCGGAACCAGCACTCCGAGTAGCCGTCGAAGAGCAGCGGGGCGGTGCCGTTGCCGTCGCCGCCCACGGACTTCACCGCGTGGTTCTGGACGTAGCGGTCGATGCCGACGTGGGCGACGATCGGCCCGTGCTGCTCGCGCCAGTAGGTGCTCGCCTCGTCGCGGTCCATCCCCTCCTTGAACTTCACGACCCACGCGACCTTGTAGGGGCTCATCGGCCCCTCGACGATCGTGTGCTCGACGACCTGGGCGCTCATGCTGTCGGTCCACGGCATGTTGAAGACGTTGTCGCCGTCGACGACGAGCGCGTCCCACTCCGACGAGCCCATCGTCTCGCGGAACGCCTCCTCGTCTGGCCACCAGCCGGCCGAGTAGCCGTCGAAGTGCGTCGTCTCGTCGGAGACGCCGGCCAGCGACGGCAGCGGTCCCGTCACGTGGCTCTGGACGTACCGGGGGATCGACGACGACGCGCACAGCGGCCCGTGCACGTCGGCCCAGTGGCGCCGGGCGTCGGCGTTCGCCATCCCCTCGGGGAAGCGTGCGATCCAGACGACCTTGAACATGGGGTCTCCTCTCGGTTCTACGGCGACTTCACGGTCATGAGCCGGTCGACGGCGACGTCGTGGAGCACGGTCGTGCGCCGCGGCCCCCACTGCACCTCGAGACGATCGACCCGCGTGGCCGGGCCGAGCCCGAAGTGCGCGACGGCCTGGCTGCCCGAGCCGACGCTCGTCCCGCCGCAGGCGACCTCGTCGGTCATGGGCCGCTGGCCGTCGATGTGCACGACGACGCGCACGCCGCAGGCCCGCGGGTCGACCTCCAGCCAGTGGTCGTTGCCGCGGGGCGTGACGTTGTGCAGCAGGCGTCCCGTGCCGCCCTGGTCGAGCAGGAAGACGTCCATGCGGCCGTCGCGGTCGTAGTCGGCGAACGCGGCGCCCTTCGTGTCGCCCGCGTCGGTCACCCCGCTCGGCGCGCTCACGTCGAGCATCCGCTTGCCGCTGCCGTCGCCGACGAACAGCTGGTCGGGCTGCGGGCCGAGGCCGCCGTCGGCCCGCTTGCTGATGTTGCCGGCGGCGAACAGCAGGTCGTCCCATCCGTCGAGGTTCAGGTCGGCGAACCCCACCCCCCAGGTGATCGACGGGCGTCCGACACGCTGCCACGGCCGGGCGACCCCGTACGCGCCGGCGACGTCGGTGAACGTCCCGTTCCCCGCGTTGCGCAGCAGCCGGTTGCCGCCGATGTTCGACAGGGCGAGGTCCAGCCGGCCGTCCCGGTCGACGTCGCCGACGCCGATGCCCATCGTGTTCATGAACAGCGCGGTCCCCGACGCCTCCGAGACGTCCCGCAGGCGTCCGTCGCCCGTGTTGCGCCACAGCCGGTTGGAGTCCGGGCTCTGGCCGACGAAGTCGTTCGCGAGGTACAGGTCGGGGCGTCCGTCGCCGTTCGCGTCAAACCAGGCCGCGGTGAACGCGGCGCCGCGCGTCCCGCCGCGCAGGCGGGACGTCACGTCGGTGAACCTGCCGTCGCCGTCGTTGCGGTACAGGCGGCCGGCGCTGTAGCGCACCTTCGAGAGCTCGTCGAGGCCGGTGTCCCACGATCCGGTGCAGGTGGCGTAGCTGGCGACGTACAGGTCGAGGTCGCCGTCGCCGTCCACGTCGGCCCAGGCGCCGCCGGAGGCGTTGTCGTCGACGGAGACGCCCGCCCGCCGCGTGACGTCCGTGAAGTGCCCGCCCGCGTTGTGCAGCAGGAGGCTGGGATGACCGGCGCGCGCGACGAACAGGTCCGGGCGCCCGTCGCCGTCGTAGTCGGCGAACGCCGCGCCCGTCGCGAAGCGCACGTCGGCCCTGCGCCGCGCCCCCTGCTCGGAGAAGTGCCCCTTCCCGTCGCCCATGTACAGGCGCGCCGGCTTGCCCAGCCGGGTGACGAAGAGGTCGAGGTTGCCGTCGCCGTCGACGTCGCCCCACGCCGCGCCGCTGGAGAACGTGCCGCACGCGGGCGCGGGCACCGTCGTCCGCACGCCCGCCGCGTCGGTGACGTCGTCGAGCCGCGGCACCTCGACCGGCGCGCGTGTCACGGCGAACCGCAGGCGCCCGGGCGCCGCGCGGCCGTCGACCGTCGCCGCGATCTCGTAGTCGCCGAGCTGCTTGAACCAGGTCGCCGGGACGACGGTGGAGGTCAGCGTCGCCGTCCCGCCGCCGGGGACGAGCTTCTCCGCGGTCGTGAACGGGACGGTCACGCCGTCCGGGCCGACGAGGGTGAGCTCGACCTTGCTGCCCGCTCCTGCGTCCGTGGGGTTGCGCAGCGTGACGCGGAAGCCGAATCTGCCGCCCTGCGGCACGGAGTCCGGCCCGGTCGGCGCGAGGCGGACCCCGATCGGAGACGTCGCCCGCGGTGCGGCGGTGCCGGCGTGGTCGGCCGCGCTGCGCTGCGCGACGATGCGGTAGCGCGTCTCCGCCCGCGCCATCTCGAAGGTCTGCGACCACGGCGCTGCGGCCGAGGTCCGCAGCGCACGGGTGGCGGACGTGCCGTAGGAGGCCTGTCTGATCGTTCCGGCGAGCGTCACGAGGACGGCCGGGGCCGCCTGGCCCGGCTTGCGCGCGAGCCCGACCTGGATCCGCCGCACCTGGTGGGCCGCCGCCTCGATCTCCTCGCCCCCCGTCGCCTGCCGGACCCGTCGGCGCACGTCGGCCAGCCACGCACCCGCCGCCGCGGGCTCGGCGAGCGCGACGTCGCGTCGGCGCAGCGCGTCGTTCGTGGTCTTCAGGTCGGCGATCGCGTCCGCCGCGACGCGCAACGCCAGCGGGCGGTCGATCTGCGACGCGATGTCGTCCGCGTGCAGCACCGTCACCGGCGGCAGCGAGGACGGCGGCGGGCCTGACGCGGCCAGCGCCTCCCCGCCCAGCCGGGCCGGTGTGCCCGCGAGGAGCAGGAGCACGACGTACAGCGCGGGCGCGGCGACCAGCGCACCGGCCGCGAGCGCCCGGCGGGGGACGACGTGGCTCAACGCCGCGCCGAGCCGGTCGCCCGCCTCGCCCGGCGACGGCAGGAAGCGCTCGAGCAGCGGGCGCGCGGCGCACGCGATCGTCAGTGCGCTGAGCAGCCCGACCTTCGCGCCGAACTCCGTCTTCTGCGGCGCGATGAGCAGGGCGCCGAGCAGCCCGACGCACACCGCGAAGGCGACCCGCGCGACGCGCCCGCGAGGGACCGTCTTCGGGTCGGTGATCATGAAGAACATGAACAGCAGGACCTCGGGCGAGGTCACGAGCGTCGACCAGAACGCCCAGCCCGTGAGCGGCCCGAAGTGCCAGCGCGCCGTCATCCCGTGATCGGCGACCGAGATCACGGCGAGCCCGGCCGCGAACGCGGCCCAGAACCCCATCGCGACGCTGAGCAGGCCCACACGCCTGAGGATCACGAGGCCGTTCAGCACGATGATCCCCAGGCCGAGCGCGACCCACGAGAGCATCGGCCCCCACCAGAAGTCCAGCGGCTCCGCGCGCGACTCGCCGAGGATGAGGAAGCACGCGACGAGCGCCACGTTCGATGGGTTGAAGATGTGGCGCCCGCGGTAGCGGATGAGGTGCTTGGTGAGGATCGCGAAGACCCCCACGGCGACGTAGATCCACCAGCCGTTCAGGCTCCAGAGATCGCCGTGCTCGGTCCCAGGGATGCGGAGGATGAACGCGATGCCGTTCGCCGTCAGCAGCGCGCTCGCCGGCCACATGATCACGCTGCGCTTGCCGAACTCGAACGCCATGTCGAGCACGGCGCAGGTCGCGAGCGTCAGGAGGATCTGGGCGGGCGAGACGCGGAAGTCCAGGACCGTCTGCCCGAGGATCTGCAGCGACCAGATGACCGCCGCCAGATGCATCCGCGGATCCCGCCAGCTCGGCAGGATCACGCGGTAGCGCCGGCCCCCGACGCGCAGCCAGGGTCCCGCCGCCCCGATCGGGGCGGCGGCGGTCATCCCCCCGAGGGCATCATGCGACCGGCGCCTGCGCGGTCGGTGTCTCTGCCCGCGGCGGCGTCGCGGTGATGTCGGCGCGCGACGTGCGCAGCCGCGCGAGGAGCTGCGGCGCCTGGTAGAAGGTCAGCGCCAGCAGTGTCAGCGCGCCGATGAGCATCTGCGCCCAGGAGCTGTGCAGGCCGATGAACGGCACGATCACGACGATCTCGGTCAGGAACACGGCGCCGATGACGGCACCTACGTACGAGCCACGACCGCCTGCCAGGCTCGCCCCGCCGAGCACCGCGGCCGCGATGCTCGTCAGCGTGTAGGACAGGCCGACGTTCGGGTCGCCGACGAGCACCTGGGAGGACAGGAAGAACGACGCCGCCGCGGCCGCCAGCGACGAGATGATGAGCGCGCGGACGAAGACCGAGCCGACCTTCGCCCCCAGGCGACCGGCCGACGTCTCGTCGAGCCCGACCGCCCGCGTCGTCAGGCCGCCACCGGTGCGGTAGAGCCACACGTCGCCGAGGATCGCCGCGGCCGCGACCGCGAGGAACCCGACGGGCATGAGCCCGCCGATGCTCGTGAGCATGAAGTCCGCGAAGTCGAGGCTGATCGATCCGTCCGGCGTCGGGCGTAGCCAGAGGGCGACGCCGGTGAGGATCGAGTACGTCGCGAGGGTCGCGATGATCGACGAGAGGCCGAGGACCTTCGTCAGGACGATGTTCGCGAGCCCGACGACCAGGCAGGCGCCGATGACCGCGAGCATCCCGAGGATGACCCCGCCGAACGAGGACGGGTCCGGGATCGTGAACGACGCGATGACGACCGCCAGCGTGATGAGCGCTCCGATCGACACGTCGAAGCAGCGGACCATGAGCGCATTCGTCTGCCCCATGGCGGCGAGCGCGAGCGGGATGGCCGCGATGAACAGGCCCTGGAGGCTGAACGCCGACAGGAACGACGACTCCTTCGACTGCGTGTAGGCGCCGATGATCACCATCAGCAGCACCATCAGCGCAAGCGGCACCCAGCCGCGGAACCCCTGCTTCACAGCGACGCCTCCTGCCGCGTCGTGGCCTTCGATCCCACCATCGCCTCGACGATCGCCTTCTCGTTGAGCTCGGATGCGTCGAGCTCCTCGATGATGCGGCCGCGGGACATGACGAGCACGCGGTCGCAGATGCCGGAGAGCTCGATCGGGTCGCTCGACTTGACGAGCACCGAGACGCCCTCGCCGGCCTTCGCGCGCAGCGCCTCGTAGATGTCGAACCGGGATCCGACGTCGACGCCCTGCGTGGGCTCGACGGCGATGATCACCTTGACATCGCCGCGCAGGAACGGCCGGGCAAGCGCGACCTTCTGCTGGTTGCCGCCGCTCAGGAACTGGACCGGCTGCTCGATCGACGCCGTCCGGATGCGGAGCCGCTCGACGACCTCGTCGACGGTGTTGCGCTCCGCGCTGCGCCTGATCCACCCCATGCGCGTGAAGCGCCGGAGCACCTGGAGCGTGGCGTTGGCCCTGACGCCGAGGACCGTGAACACCGACTCCCGTCCGCGGTCGCCACTGAGCAGCACGATGCCGGACCGCAGCGGGCCCGGGGGCGCGGAGACGTCGACCTTGCGCCCGTCGCACGTGACCGTGCCCGCCGACCGCTCGACGCCCGCGAGCGCGTGCAGGAAGGGGAGCTGCCCGTTGCCCTCCGCGCCGGCGACGCCCAGGATCTCGCCGCGGCGCACCTTCAGGTCGATCGGCCCGAAGCGGTCGCCCTGCAGGGCGT
Source organism: uncultured Solirubrobacterales bacterium (assembly GCA_963757125.1). Classification (GTDB taxonomy): domain Bacteria; phylum Actinomycetota; class Thermoleophilia; order Solirubrobacterales; family Solirubrobacteraceae; genus CAVVSD01. Next base: position 49,158 of record CAVWQP010000005.1, read on the forward strand.
CGATGTCCAGTGTGACCTCCGCGTCGACGGCGCCCACGCGGTCCGGGAAGGCCTGCGCCAGCGGGCGCCCGATCATGAGCGCCACGAGGCGCTCCTCGGGCATGTCCACGGCGTCGTACGTGCCCTGCCCGACGCCGTCGCGGAGCACCGTGACGCGGTGCACGACGCTCAGCACCTCGGGGAGGCGGTGGCTGACGTAGATGACGCCGACGCCGCGCGCCGCGAGGTCGAGCACGAGCGCGTGCAGCCGTTCGACCTCCTGCGGGCCCAGCGACGTCGTCGGCTCGTCCATGACGAGCACCTTCGGATCGGACTGCAGGGTCTTGACGACCTCGAGCATCTGCCGCTTGGCCAGCGGAAGGCTGCCCATCGGCGCCGACACGTCGACCTGCAGGTCGTGCGGTTCGACGACCGACGCCGCCCACCGCTCCATCGCGCCGTAGGACGGCCGCAAGGCGCTCGGCGTGGACATGAAGATGTTCTCCGCGACGGACAGCTCGAGCACGCCCGAGAACGTCTGGTACGCCATGCCGAGGCCGTACGCCTGGGCATCGCCGGCCGACGCCGTGTCGAAGCGCCGGCCGTCGATCTCGATCTCGCCTGCGTCCGGTGCGAGGACGCCGCTGGCAATGCCCAGCAGCGTCGACTTCCCGGATCCGTTCTCGCCCACGACCGCGTGGATCTCTCCACTGCGGCATTCCATGCTCACGTCGTCCAGGGCCTGCACCGCGCCGAAGCGCTTGGAGATCCCCTTCAGCGAGAGGACGACGGACGAGACGGATCCGGGATCGGTCGACACCGCTGGATCTCTCCTACTTGCCGAACATCTTCTGCTGCAGGTCCGCCGGGACCGTCGAGGACGGCGACCCGTTCGCGGGGATGGTCGATGAGCAGGAGCTCTCGTCCACCCGCCGCAGCGACGGCTTGAAGATGATCTCCGACGGGATCGGGGCCCCCTGCCCCTTCATCATCGAGGCCGTCAGCGCGGTCCGTCCCTGCGTGAACAGCGCGGACTGCACCCACACCTTGAAGTTGGGGTTGTCCTCCTTCTTCCAGGCGCAGAGCAGCGGGTTGTCGTCGGACTGGATCGTGGCGACGACGTTCAGCGGCTTGTTGGCCGCCTTGAATGCACGCATCGCGCCGACGGTGGCGTCGCCGTAGTCGTAGCTGAAGCCCTTGAGGTCGGGGTACTTGCTCAGGATCCCGGACATGGCCTGCAGCGCGCCCTGGCGCGTCCAGTTCGTGTCCGCGGTCGCGACGACCTTGATGTTGGGGTTCAGCCCCTCCCGCTCGCACTTCTGCCAGGCGGGGGACTGTGTGTTGCCCGGCGTGCCGCCGAGGAACGCGATCTGCCCGCCGTCGGGCAGCTGCTTGTTCATGATGTCGGCGTACGACTTGCCCAGCGAGCAGATGTCCTGGCCGCTGTAGGTCAGGTAGTCCGTGCCCGGCTTGCCGATGTTCGCGTTGGACCACAGCGCGACCGGGACCTTGCGCTGGGTCGCCTGGCGGTAGACCGGCAGCAGGGCCTTGCCGGCGTCCGGGTAGCTGACGATCACGTTGACGCCCTGGGCGATCATGCTGCGCATGTCCGAGATCGCCTTCTGCGTGTCCAGGTTCGCGTCGGTGTAGACGATCTTGCCGATGTCCTTGTACGTCAGCGCCTGGAGGATGAACTCCATCTTGAAGATCTGGCGTGCGACGTTGCCGCCGAAGCCGTCAGCCAGGCCGACCGTCAGCTTGCCGCCGGTTCCGGTCTCGCAGGTGTTCTTCTTCCAGCACTCCATCGCCTTGTCCTGATCGACCTGCTCGGGCACGCGGGCCATGCCGGCGAGCACGATGTCCTTCTGCATCGGGTCGCTCGGGAGGGCGTCGGGGCCGTTGATCGACTGGTCGATGACCTCCTTGGGCGGGTTGTAGTTCTCGCCGTAGGTGCCGTTGGCCAGGCTTGCGCCGAAGGGGTTGTCGGCACTGCCGGCGGGCGCGACGTCGCCCTTGCTCTTGGCGGTCGTGTCCGACCCGCCGCCGCCGCTCGCGGAGTCGCTGCTGTCGCTACCGCAGGCGGCGACGAAGCACACCATCGCGACGAGCATCAGGGCGAGTGCGACGAGCGACCGACGCCTCACCGGCCTGTCTGGATCGTGCTGCACCTCGTGCTCCCCCTTCGATCGGTGGACCTTGCCGGGGGTCACGGCCGACGTCACCGCGCCTCCTCCCCCAGAAGCGTTCGGAACCTCGGGCGCTGCAGGAGCCGGCCGAGGATCCCGGCGATGCGGTCACCGGAGACGACCATTCCGATGATGATCGCGCCGCCGAAGACGATGAACTGGAAGGCGGTGTTGAGCCCGAGGACCCGCAGCATCTGGTTGAGCAGCGTCAGGGCGAAGGCCGCGACCCAGGTCGACGTCACGCTCGACAAACCTCCGGTGAGCGACGTGCCCGCGAGGACGACCGCCGCGATCGGGCCGAACAGGTACGGCTGCCCCGGGTCGGTGCCCGGGTTGTTGATGACGCCCGCCAGGAAGATCGCCGCGATGCCGGCGCACATCGCCGAGCCGACGTACGCGGCGACGACGTTGCGCTTGACGTGGATCCCGGCGATCCATGCTGCGCGCGGGTTGGCGCCCACCGCCTGGAAGCGGCGGCCCGCCGGGGTCGAGCGCAGCAGCAGCGCCAGCAGGACCGTGAACACGATCCCCGCCCAGAACACCCAGCTGACCCCGAGGAGCGGCTTCTCGAAGACCCAGTTGGACAGCGCCGGGGGGACCTCGGACTCGTTCGCCGTCCCCAGCCGGTAGTACTGGGTGACGCCGCCGAGGACGAGCCCGACGGCCAGCGTGACGATCAGCGGGTTGAGCCCGACGATCGCGATGAGGACGCCGTTGACGAGGCCGATGACGATGGCGACCGCGAGGACGACGAGCACCGTGGTCAGCAGGCGGTCGTTCTGCCCGTGCGAGACGCCGACCACGACGTTCGCGCACAGCGAGATCGTTCCGGCGACCGACAGGTCGATGCCGCCGGTCATCACGACGAGCATCTGGCCCAGGGCCGCGATCGCCGTGATCGTGGCGAGCGGCAGGAGCGTGCTCATCGAATCGCTCGAGAGCGTCTGGGGCGCGATGATCTGGCACACGACGAGCAGGACGATCGTGGCGACCCAGATCGTCACGAACCGCGTCGAGAAGAGCAGGCTGCCGGTCAGCGACGACAGCCAGCGCCGTCGCGAGGCGCCCGCGGAGGCGGACCCGTTCACGCTCGCCAATGGACCAGAAGAGGTCCCACGCGCGCAAGCGCCCGCGCACCCGCTGTGCCCTGCCTGGCAAGTCCTGTGCGCAGGGGTACAAGTCCTACAGCGGGCGGCGCGTTCCCCACGGCGCCGCGTCCTCGAAGCGCGCCGCGACGCGCAGCAGCGTCCGCTCCCCGAACCGCGGAGCGACGACCTGCATCCCGACCGGCAGCCCGTCGGCGGTCGTGCCGCACGGGATGGAGATCGCCGGATGCGTGGTGAGGTTGAACGGATAGGCCAGCGTCCACCCCGTCTTGGGGTCGACGGGCTGCCCGTCGATCTCCGACGGCCCGTAGGTGACCGTGTCCGCCGGCGGCGGCGGGATGGCGTTCGTGGGACAGACGATGACGTCGTGCTCGTCGAGGACCGCGCGGACGCGGTCGTACCAGCGGCTGCGCTCGATCTCCGCCTCCCACACGTCGATCGCGCTCTGCGCCCGGCCGCGCTCGATCTCGCGCAGCACGCCCGGGGTCATCCGCGGCCCGTGCTCGGCCACGCTGTCGCCGAACAGCGTCGCCTCCAGGCCGACCCACAGGCGATGGAGCACCTGCACGAGCGAGGCGTCGGCCGCGAGGTCGGTCTCCTGGACCGAGCAGCCCAGCCGCTCGAGGGTGCGCGCCGCGTCGCCGACGATCCGCACGACCTCCGGGTCCGCCGGCAGCCCCAGGCTGGGCGACCAGGCGACGCGTAGCCCGGGGAGATCTCCGTCGAGCGCGCCGAGCCAGTCCTCGCCGGTGTCCGGCAGCGACTTGGGATCGCGCTCGTCCGGCCCGGCCCACACCGACATGAGCAGCGCGGCGTCGCGCGTCGTCCAGGTGAGCGGTCCGATGCACGCGAGCGTCTCGAAGTACGTCCGCCCGGTCTCGACGGGGATGCGCCCGAGCTGCGGCTTGAGGCCGAGCACCCCGCAACACGACGCCGGGATGCGGATCGAGCCGCCGGCATCCGACCCCTCCGCCACCGGACTGAGCGCCGCGGCGACGGCGGCCGCCGACCCGCCCGACGAGCCGCCTGGCGACCGCGTCGGATCCCACGGGTTGACGGTGGTGCCGAACGCCGGGTTGCTCGCCGAGGCCGCGTGCCCGAACTCCGACGTCATCGTCTTGCCGATCACGATCCCGCCGGCGGCGAGCGTCCGCTCGACGACGATGGCGTCCGTGTCGGGGACGTGCCCCGCGAACAGGGTGGACCCGAAGCTCGTCTCGATCCCGCGCGTCGGCGTGAGGTCCTTGATGGCGACCGGCACGCCGTGCAGCGCGCCCAGCGGCTCGCCGGCCAGCACGGCCGCCTCGGCGCGGCGCGCGTGCCGGCGCGCCTCGTCCGCGGGGACGGTGCGGAACGCGTGCAGCGCGGGATCGAGCCGGTCGATCCGGTCGAGGAACGCATCGAGCACCTCGACCGGCGAGACCTCCCGCGTCCGGACGGCGTGGGCCAGGCCGGTCGCGTCGCGCAGGTGCAGCTCGGTCACGCGCGCCCGCCGAGGCGTAGGCCCTCGCGGATCCGCGGCAGCGTCGCGCGGGGATCGGAGATCGGCAGCCCGTGCGTCGGCGCGATGAGCGCGACGTCGAGCTCGCGCAACACGAGCTCGTCGAGCCGCCTGATGTAGGGCTCCATGTCCGTCAGGCGCGGCCAGGGCAGCGTGAGCTCGGCGAACACGGCCGTCATGTCGGGCAGGTCGAGGGCCATCGTCTCCTCCGCCAGCTTCCCGCAGTGCTCGAGCTCGTGCCAGTGGTGGTGGGCGAAGCCCTCCCCGGCGAACAGCACGCGCCGTAGCCGGTCGTATCCCCACAGGGAGGACACGTGGTCGCGGATGACCGCCTCGACGGCGATGAACTCCGTCCCCCCCAGGTCGAGGGACTCGCCCACCTCGAGGGGGCGCAGGCGGTGCTCCAGGCGCGGGAACACCAGGTGCAGATCGTGCACGTCGCCACACAGCTCGGCCCGCGGCCAGCGTCGCAGCCACCGCTCGGCCCCCGACGCACTGCCGGTCTGGATGTGCGTGGTGAAGACGTAGCGCAGCTCCGGGGCGGCCTGCAGGAGCACCGACAGCTCCTCCTCGATCGCGTCGAGATCGCGAGGATGACCGGCTTCCACGAGCAGCGAGCAGGCGGTGCCGATCACGAGGTAGACCGAGTTGCAGCTGTGCAGCAGCGATCCCATGTACGCATGCTCCTGGCAGGCGGGGAGCCAGAAGATCCCGGGCGCGAGCTCGCGTGCCGGCGTCATCCCCCTCCGAGCCTCCGCAGCGCTTGCTGGAGAAGCTCGTGGTGACGGCTTACGACGTCGCGCCCGCGCAGCACGCAGCCGTAGGACGGCGCGATCACCTCGATGTCGAGATGCTCGAACACCGACGCGAGCGCGCGTCGCAGCGGCGAGACCTGTGCGCCCTGCAGCCACCAGAACCGGCCACGCGCGAGGTGGTCGCTGACGTCCTGCATCGTCGTCGTGTCCCCGCCCGCGTCGACGATCCACGGCCCGTCCTCCGACGGCCGGCGCACGTGGGTGAACGCGTCGGACGTGAACAGCGCACGCGTCGACGCGTCGTAGAGCCAGACCGTGGGCGGCAGTCGCAGCACCGCCTCCATGGTCTGCACGCGCCGCGCGCCGACCTCGACGTGCTGCTCCCCCGGGACGCCGATCGTCCGAACCAGCGGGCGTTCGACGCCGCCGCCGCGGAAGTCGATCCACGACGCAACGTCGGGACGCAGCCCGTACAGAGTCCCGACGCCGAAGCGCTCGATGATCGCCCGGGCGTTGCACACGGAGTGGAACTCGGTGAGCGTCAGCGGGAACAGCCCGATCTCGCTGCGGCCCTCGAGCACGACCGCCAGGCGCCGCAGCAGGCTGGCCTCGTGGACGCTGAGCCCGGCCTCGACCACCAGCGCGGACTCGTGCTCGACAAGCACGTAGGTGTTCATGGGCGCGAAGCCGCGCGCGTCGTGCGCATGCGTCGTGACGCGCCCGTCGAGCCGGTACGGGCTGGGCAGCCCGACGAGGCGGCCGTCACAGAGGTCGAGGATGTCCGTGCCCATCGCCGGGCCGGCGGCGTCAGTCCGCCGCGGTGTAGGGGCGTTGGTCCGGCGCGGCGTCCCAGCGCATGACGTGCTCGGTCACGAAGCCGCCCATCGCGGCGCCCATGTCGAACCCGTTGGGCCCGTCGGCATCGAGGGCCTGCCACTCGGGGCTGGCCAGCGTGCGCCGGCAGGTCTCGAGGTCGTCGAACCACACCTCGACGCACCCGTCGAACTCGAGTCCGCCCTGCGCGTACTCCTCGTCGACCGGTCCCTTGAAGTGGTTCTGGACGTACCGGCGCATCCCCATGTTGCGCAGCGCGAGCGCGCCGTGGTCGTTGCGCCACCAGCGCCGCACCTCGTCGGGGTCGAGGTCCTTGCGGAACTTCATGAGGAAGATGACCTTGACCATCGCTAGCCCTTCAGGACGCGCTCCTCGACGATCGCCGACTCGAACAGGCTCATGTCGAAGAGGTTGTCGCCGTCCTCGCCGAGGGCGGCCCACTCCGGCGATCCCATGGCCTCCTGGTAGACGCCGGGGTCCGCGTACCACGACTCGGAGAAGCCGTCGAACGCCAGGCGCTCCGAGCCGGCCGCGGGACGGATGGCATGGTTCTGCGTGTAGTGGCCGATCTGCGTGATCTTCACCGCGATCTCGCGATGCGTCCCGGCCCAGTAGGCGTTGGCGTCCTCGCGGTCCATGTCCCTGCGGTACTGCAGGAAGCCAATGAGCTTGATCGGACCGTTCGGCGGGGTGCTGACGCCGTCGCCCTTCGAGCCAAGGCCCTCGCGCACGACGCGCTCCTCGATCTCCGCGCCCCTGCCGTCGAGCGTCCATTCGGTGTCGAAGATCTCGCGACCGTCGTCCATCACGGCCTGCCACTCGGGCGACTCGAGCGCCGCGAGGTACGCGTCGCGGTCCTTCCACCAGAACGCGGCGAAGCCGTCGAACGGCGGCGGCCCGTCGACGGCTCCCTCGAGCGTCGCGGTCGTGACCACGGGGTTCTGCACGTAGCGCTCCACGCCAGGCACCGCCACGCAGAGCGCGGCGTGCTCGTTCGCCCACCGGCGGTCCATCTCCTCACGGTCGCGGTCCTTCCGGAACCGCACGAACCACACCACCTTGTGCACGGCCACTCCTCCTCTCACCTACGTCCCGAAGGCCTTCGCCATCGCTGTCTCCGCCGTGTCGAGCGCCTGCTCCACGGGCCCGCGGCCGGCGGAGGGGATCTCGAACAGCACACGGTCGATCCCCGCCTCGAGGTACTGCTCGAGCGTCCCGGGATCCGTGGGAGCGCCGCCGACGACGACGGTCACCGTGCGGCCCTGCTCCGCCGCGCGGCGGCGCAGCTCGGCGACCTGATCGAGCAGCCCGTCGTACGGGAACGGGAACCATCCGTCGCCGAACGCCAGGACGCGGTCGAGCACCGTCGGACCGAGGCCGCCGACGAGCACCGGCGGGTGCGGACGCTGCGCGGGCTTCGGCCACGACCAGATGCGATCGAACGAGATGTGGCGCCCGTCGTAGGTCGCCTCGTCCTGGGTCCAGATCGCCTTCATCGCCTCGACGGACTCCGCCATACGGGAGAACCGGGTCCGAGGATCCGTGCCGTGGTTCTCCATCTCCTCGCGGTTCCACCCCGCGCCCACGCCGACCTCGACGCGGCCGCCCGACATGTGGTCGATGCTCGCGATCTCCTTCGCGGTCACGATCGGGTCGCGCTGTGCGATGAGGCAGATGCCGCTGCCGACCCGCAGGGACGTCGTCGCCATCGCCGCGGCGGTGAGCGCGACGAACACGTCGTAGGTGTTCCAGTACTTGCGTTCGAGCGGCTCGCCGCCGGGGAACGGCGTGATGCGGCTCGCGGGGATGTGCGTGTGCTCGGAGAAGAACAGGTAGCGGTGACCCCGTTCCTCGACGAGCCGTGCGAGGTCCCCGGGACGCATCGCGTCGTGCGTTGGGAAGGTGGTGACGCCGTTCTCCATGTGCAGCTCTCCCGCTCCGTCCGGGATGCGTGGCGCCCCGGCGGGAGCGACCGTACTTCCGCACAATCGCCGCGCCCACCGGCAGTACACGCGCCGTCAACAACAGTGCGCCGACATGCTCGGCGCGCGCGACGGAGCGCTAGAGCACTGCGGTGCGGCCGCGGTACTCGCGTGGCGAGCAGCCGTACGTGGCCCGGAACAGGCGGCTGAAGTGCGCGCCGTTCGTGAGCCCCCAGCGGCTCGCGATGGTCACGATCGTCTGGTCGGCGAACGCCGGGTTGAGGAGGTCGCGCTGGCAGTGGTCGAGGCGCTTCTGACGGACCCACTCGGAGACGCTCACGCCCTCGGGCTCGAAGAGCTTGTGCAGGTAGCGCACCGAGATGTAGTGCGCGGCCGCGATCGACTCGGGGCCGATTCCGGGATCGTCGAGGTGGCCCTCGATCCAGGCCTTGATGCGCGGCCGCAGCGCGGTCGACGGCACAGCCTGTCCATGGCCGGCACCGTCGGTCGCCAGCGTCCGCAGGAGCCCGAAGACGGTCTCGCTGAGGTCGTCGTGGTGCTCGGCGACCTCACCGTGGTCGAGCCGATCGACGAGGCCGCAGAGGAACGGCGCCATGAGGCTCGGGAGGCTCGAGTCGCCTGGGATCCGGACCGCTGTCCGCTTGCACACGGCCGCCGCGTGCGCACGGAGCATGACCTTCGGCAAGGAGAACGAGATGAGCTCGAACGGTTCCATCGCCCGCATGACGTACGGCCGCGAGGAGTCCAGCGAGGACATGTCGCCGGGCGCCAGGGTGCTCGAGCGGTCGTCCTGGCTGATCCGGCAGCGCCCGCGGCGCATGACGTAGAAGTCCAGCCTCTCAGGATCGCCCATCGCGATGCACCGCGGGGTGCGCAGCACCGTGTTCGGGTCGGCCGCCACGAGGAACGCCCAGATGGTGCCGAGCTCGAAGCGAGCCATGCGTCCGGCGTACGGCCGGCTGGCCAGCGAGTTGATCCCGACCGGATGGTAGGACCGCGCCGTGACATCGGACCACGCCTCGATCCGATGGTCCGGCGGGACCGTCGACGTATCGATCAGCAGACCCATCTGCCCTCCCCCCGAGAGACCCGTCACCGCGGCCCCTCGTCGTCGCAACATACCTGAGCACCGGCGCCCAGCGAAGTGGACACTGGCCCCGACCGCCGTGGGTGCTTTCAGCGGCCCTGGGTGACGCCGAGGAGGACGCGTGCGCCGGTGCTCAGTGCGGCGAAGGTGATCACTGTGGGGCCCGCCCGCCAGCGGGCGTGCGCGGATCGCACACCCACGGTCAAGAACGGTGCGCGCCCAGGCAAGAGCGCCGCGCGTCAGCCCACGCGGGCGCGCATCCGCGCGAGCTCGTCCTCCAGCGCGGGCAGGAACGGCACCTCGGGATGATGGCGGCGCACGACGTTCACCGTGCGCTCGTAGTGCTCGAGCTTCTGGGGGTCGGGCACGCCGCCGGACGCGTTGAGCTTGCGGGCGCTCGCGAGCTTGTCGGCGGTGAAGATCGACGCCGCGGAGTGCCCGTCGGACGCGGCGCGCCGGCGCAGCTCGCGCTTGCGCTCGTCGTAGGCGTCGATGCCCGGGTCCTCCGTCAGCTGGGCGACGAGGCGCGCGACGTCGGGCCCGAAGCGCTCGGCGAGCTCGTCCGCGCTCCCGGGGCTGTCCTCGACGACATCGTGCAGCAGTGCGGCGACGACGACGTGCTCGGGGTAGCCCGTCTCGGCCAGCAGCTCCGCGACGGCGGTGGGGTGATCGATGGTCGTGACGCCCAGGGCGTGCGCGTCGCGCGCGAACCGATAGGCGTCGGTGATGCGGGCCGAGCGTCGGGCGAACTCCGGTATGCCCGACCCGGTGTCAAGGGACATGGGGTGTGAAAGGTAGCAAGGCAACCTCAGGCGATCCGGGTCTCGCGGCCCTCCCAGTAGGGCTCGCGCAGATCGCGCTTGAGGATCTTCCCGACGGCGGTGCGGGGCAATGGATCGGCCCGGATGTCCATCGACTTCGGGACCTTGTAGCCGGCGATCAGCGTGGTGCAGTGGGTCGTCAGCTCCTCGACGCTCACCGTCGTCCCGCTCGCGACCGTCACGACGGCGTGGACCGCCTCGCCCCAACGCTCGTGCGGGATCGCGATGACCGCGGCCTCCGCGACCGCCGGGTGCCGGTACAGCGCCTCCTCCACCTCGGCGCTGTAGACGTTCTCCCCGCCCGTCACGATCATGTCCTTCGAGCGGTCGACGAGGAACAGGAAGCCCTCCTCGTCGAGGTGGCCCAGGTCCCCGGACACGTACCAGCCGTCCTGCAGCGCGGCCTGCGTCTCGGCCGGCTTGTCCCAGTAGCCGGCGGTGACGTTCTCGCCCCGGATCTGCACCTCGCCGACCTCGCCGGGCGCGCACGGCTCCCCGGTCATCGCGTCCACCGTCCGCACCTCGACGCCCACCGCGGCCTGCCCGCAGGACGACGCGCGCGGCCCGTCCAGGAGGTCCTGCTCGCCGGGGAGGAGCGTCACGATCGGCGACGTCTCCGTCGCGCCGTAGATGTGCATGAGGTCCGCGTGCGCGAAGGCGTCGTGCGTCCGGCGCAGCAGCTCGGTCGCGGCGGGCGCGGACCCGTGGCTCAGCCAGCGCAGCGACGAGACGTCGCGCGGCGCGCGGGACTGCTCGGCCGCGAGCGCCTGCATCATCGCGGGCACGACGAGCGTCGCGGTCACGCGCTCGCGCTCGACGAGATCGAGGAAGCGCCCCGCGTCGAACGGGCCCAGGACGACGTGCTCGCCCCCCGCCCAGACCGTGGCGAGTGCGCCGATCGTCCCGGCGGCGTGGAAGAGCGGGGCGACGACGAGCCAGCTCGTCCCGCGCGTGAACGGCCAGCAGGCCATGAACGCGAAGGCGTTGGCGATGAGGTTGCCGTGCGTGAGCATCACGCCCTTCGGCGAGCCGGTCGTCCCGCCGGTGTAGAAGATCCCGGCGAGATCGTCCTCGTCGCGGTCGTCCGGCCACGGGACGGGCTCGCCGCCGGCGAGCAGGTCCTCGTACGCGTCGCCCATCGCGATCACGCGGACGCCCAGGTCCTCGATGCCCTCGACGGGCCGGTCGGCGAACAGCACGCGCGCGCCGGAGTCCTGCAGCGCGTAGCGGATCTCGGGTGGGGCGTGACGCGCGTTGATCGGCACGATCACGAGCCCCGCGGCCGGCAGCCCGAGGTACAGCTCGAGGTAGCGATGGCAGTTGCCGGCGAGCACCGCGACCCTGTCGCCCGGCACGAGGCCCTGGCGCGCGAGGGCGTCGCCGAGCCGGCGGGTGCGGTCCGCCAGCTCGCGGTGCGTCAGGCGGACGTCGCCGCAGACGACGGCGCTGCGCTCCCCACCCACGACCAGCCCGCGGCGCAGCACGCCGCCGAACGTCCTCGTCGGCCTCCCGTCACGACCCATCCCGACCCCTCCTCCCCATCACCGAGCGTCGAAGTCGAGCACGATCCTCTCCGATCGCGGATGCGACTGACAGGCGAGCACCACCCCCGCCTCGATCTCGTCCTCCTCGAGGGCGTAGGAGTGGTCCATCGCCACCTCGCCCTCGACGATCCGGCACCGGCACGTCCCGCAGACGCCGCCCTTGCACGCGTAGGGCGCGTCGGGGCGGTTGCGCAGCGCGGCCTCGAGGATCGACCCGCCGTCCACCGGGAACGTCGACCGGCGGCCGTCGAGCACGATCGTGACCGTCGCGGCCCCGTTGCGAGCCTCGTCGGCGGCGGGCGCCGCGACCGGGGCCGCGTCGGCGTGGAACAGCTCGCGGTGGATGTGCTCGGAGGCCACGCCGCGCTCGCGCAGGAGCGCCCGGGCGTCCTGCACCATCCCGAACGGCCCGCACAGGTACCACTCGTCGACGGTGTCCGGCGGCACCAGCGCGTCGAGCAGCGCGCCGAGCCGCTCCGCGTCCAGGCGCCCCTCCAGCAGCGGCACCGACTGGGACTCGCGCGACAGGACGTGGACGAGCTGCAGGCGGGTCGGGTACCGGTTCTTGAGGTCCTCGAGCTCCTCGACGAACATGATCGTGTCGGTGCGGCGGTTCCCGTAGACGACCGTGCAGCGGCTGCCGGGCTCCTCGGCGAGCACGGTCGCGACGATCGAGATGACCGGCGTGATCCCGCTGCCGGCGGCGACGAACGCGTGGTGGCGGCTGACACCGGGTGTGATCTCGGGCCCGAAGCGCCCCGCGGGCGGCAGCACGTCGAGCAGGTCGCCGGCGCGCAGCCCGTCCGCGACGAAGCCGGAGAACCGCCCACCCGGCAGATGGCGCACGCCGACGGCGAGCTCGCCGCTGCGCGCCGGCACGCAGATCGAGTACGAGCGGCGGACCTCCTCGCCGTCCTCGTCGCGCACGATCGTCACGTGCTGGCCCGCCTCGTGGGCGAAGACCTCGGCGAGGTCGTCCGGGACAGCGAAGTGGACGGCGGTCGACTCGTCGGTGAGCGGACGCACCTGCGTCACCTCGAGGGGATGCGGCCCCCGCATCAGTGCGCCTTGAAGTGATCGAACGGCTCGCGGCAGTCGCGGCACGTGTACTGCGCCTGGCAGGGCGTCGCGCCGAAGCGGGTGACGAGCTTCGTGTCCTGCGAGCCGCAGCGCGGGCAGGCGACGCGCAGCTGCGTGAGCGGGCAGCCGATCGCGCGGTCCGACGGCGGCGCGATGCCGTAGTCGCGCAGCTTGCGGCGGCCGTCCTGGCTCATCCACTCGGTCGTCCACGCCGGCTTGAGCTGCAGCACGACCTCGACGTCGGCGAACCCCGCGTCCGCCGCGCAGCCCGCGACCGCGTCGCGGATCGGGTCGATGGCCGGGCAGCCGGAGTACGTCGGCGTGAGCGTGATCGTCAGGCGCCCGGCGTCGTCGGAGACGTCGCGGAGGATCCCGAGGTCCTCGATGGTGAGGACGGGGATCTCCGGGATCCGGCACCTCGGCCACCAGCTCGCGCAGGCGCTCGCCGCGAGTCGAGAGTCGACCGCAATGGCCGCGAGGGCTCACCACGTCGCCCCCGGGTAGGCGCGGTGCGTCGACTGCATGACCGCGAGCAGGTGGCCGAGCGCCTCGGAGTGCTCGCCGCGGCGCCCGCCGGTGGCGGCGTAGTTCGTCTCGGGGATCGCGAGCGTCGCCTCCTCGAGCACCGCCCCGACGTAGTGCTCCCACGCCGGGCGCAGCTCGCGCGCGTCGGCGGCGATCCCCTCCGCGACGAGGCGCTCCGCGAGCGCGTCGTGCTCGAACAGCTCGGTGGCGAGCGGCCACATCCAGTCGACGCCCTCCTGCATGCGGCGGTGGCTCTCCTCCGTGCCGTCGCCGAGGCGCAGCGTCCACTCGCGCGCGTGGTCGCGGTGGTAGGCGACCTCCTTGACCGCCTTCTCGGCGACCCCGGAGATGACCGGGTCGGTCGAGTCGCGCAGCCGGTCGTACAGCGCGAGCTGATACGTCGAGAACATGAGCTGGCGGGCGATCGTGCGGGCGAAGTCGCCGTTGGGCTGCTCGACGATCAGGGCGTTGAGGAACTCGCGGTCGCCGCGCAGGTAGGCGAGGTCGTCCTCGTCGCGGCCCTCGCCCTCCAGCTCGCCGGCGCGCGTCAGCAGCTGGCGCGCCTGGCCGAGCAGGTCGAGCGCGACGTTCGTGAGCGCGAGGTCCTCCTCGAGCTCCGGCGCGCGGGCCGACCACTCGCTCAGGCGCTGCGCGAGCACGAGCGCGTCGTCGCCGAGACGCAGCGCATACGTGGCCGCGTCGTTCACAGGTGCTTCACCTCGTCGGGCACCTCGTAGAACGTGGGATGCCGGTACGGCTTGTCGGCCGCGGGGTCGAAGAACGCGTCCTTCTCGTCCGGCGACGACGCGGTGACCTCGCTCGCGGGCACGACCCAGATCGACACGCCCTCCTCGCGGCGGGTGTAGACGTCGCGAGCGTTGCGCAGCGCCATCCGCGCGTCGGGCGCGTGCAGCGACCCGACGTGCTGGTGCGACAGCCCGCGACGGGAGCGGACGAAGACCTCCCAGAGCTCAGACACGGGTCTCCTCGTGCTTCGCGGCGTAGGCGCGGGCGGCCTCGCGCACCCACTCGCCCTCGTCGTGCGCCGCGCGCCGGTGCGCGATGCGCTCGCGGTTGCACGGCCCGTTCCCCTTCACGACCTCGAAGAACTCGTCCCACGAGATCTCGCCGAAGTCGTAGTGGCCGCGCTCCTCGTTCCAGCGCAGGTCGGGGTCGGGCAGCGTGAGGCCCAGCGCCTCGGCCTGGGGCACGCACATGTCGATGAACTTCTGGCGCAGGTCGTCGTTGGAGAAGCGCTTGATCCGCCACGCCATCGAGGCCTGCGAGTTGGGCGACTGGTCGTCGGGCGGCCCGAACATCTGGATCGACGGCCACCACCAGCGGTCGACGGCGTCCTGGGCCATCGCGTGCTGCTCGGGCGTGCCGCGCGACAGCGTCCAGAGGATCTCGAAGCCCTGGCGCTGGTGGAAGGACTCCTCCTTGCAGATGCGCACCATGGCCCGCGCGTACGGGCCGTAGGAGCAGCGCGTCAGCGGGACCTGGTTCGTGATCGCCGCCCCGTCGACGAGCCAGCCGATCGCGCCCATGTCGGCCCACGTGAGCGTCGGGTAGTTGAAGATCGAGGAGTACTTCTGGCGGCCCGCGATGAGCAGCTCCTCGAGCTCGGCGCGGTCGACGCCGAGCGTCTCCGCTGCGGAGTAGAGGTACAGGCCGTGGCCGGCCTCGTCCTGGACCTTCGCCATGAGGATCGCCTTGCGGCGCAGCGACGGGGCGCGGGTGATCCAGTTGCCCTCGGGCTGCATCCCGATGATCTCGGAGTGCGCGTGCTGCGCGATCTGCCGGATGAGCGTCTTGCGGTACGGATCGGGCATCCAGTCGCGTGGCTCGACGCGACCGTCCTCCTCAACCAGGCGCTCGAACACGGCTTCGGGCTCGTCGCACAGCATCTCCGGGCCTCCCCCAGGACGTTCGACGCGGTCACGGTACCACGCCTACCGACCGATCGGTAGTCTCTCGTCTCATGTGGGAGAGCGACCACGCCGCGCAGGCCGCCGGCGCGCAGATCGTCGAGTCCGGCCCAGGCCACGCGCTCGTCCGCCTGACCGTCCGCGAGGACATGGTCAACGGCCACGCGATCGCGCACGGCGGCTACCTGTTCATGGTCGCCGACATCGCGTTCGGCTACGCGTGCAACGGCTACGGCCCCGCGACGGTGGCGCGGTCCGGGCACATCGAGTTCCTCGCGCCGGCCCACGAGGGCGACGTGCTCGAGGCCACCGCGACCGAGCGCGCCCGCGACGGCCGCAACGGGATCTACGACGTGACCGTGCGCGCGGCCGTCCGACGACACGCCGGATCGCGGAGTTCCGCGGGCACAGCCGGACGCTGCGCACATGAGCACGAAGGAGCGCCTGTCCCTGGAGGCGGCGCGGATGTTCTCCGCCCGCGGCTACCACGGCACGTCGATCGGCGACCTCGCCGGCGCGCTGGGCATCCAGAAGGCGTCGGTGTACTCCCACATCTCCGGCAAGCACGACCTGCTGGCCGAGGCGGCGCTCGCCGGCGCCGTGGCGTTCCACGCCGCGCAGGACGCGGTGCCCGCCGACGTCGCACCGGCCGAGCGGATCCGCCTCGCGCTCGCCGCGCACCTCGCCGTCGTGAGCGAGCAGCTCGACGTCGCGGGCGTGTGGCTGCAGGAGTGGCGCTACCTCGAGGGCGACCCGCGCAAGGAGTTCCTGCGCGAGCGCCACCGCTACGAGGAGCGCATCCGCGCGCTGTTCGCGGACGCGTCCGCCGGGGGCGAGCTGCGCGGCGACCTCGACGCCGTCCGCGCCGCCCTGACCTTCCTGTCGCTCGGCAACTGGGCCTACGAGTGGCTCACGCCCGAGCACGACGTCGCCGGCGAGGCCGACGCGCTCGCCACCCTCATGCTGGACGGCATGCGATGAGCGCCACGCTCCGGGTGGACCGCCGCGGCGACGTCCTCGAGCTGACGCTGCATCGCCCCGAGGCGCTCAACGCCTTCACCGTCGAGATGAACGAGGCGCTGTCGGAGGCGCTGCGCGAGGCCGCAGATCCCGCGATCCGGGCGGTCATCATCACGGGCGCCGGGCGGGCGTTCTGCGGCGGGCAGGACCTCGAGGAGGCGACCGCGCCCGAGTCCAAGGGGCCGAGCCACAGGCTCGGGACGTACTACAACCCCAACCTGCTCGCCCTGCGTGCGCTCGACAAGCCGGTGATCGCCGCCGTCAACGGCGCCGCGGCGGGCGCCGGGATGGGACTCGCGCTCGCGTGCGACGTGCGCCTCCTGGCCGAGGGCGCGACCTTCGTCCCCGCGTTCTCGGCGATCGGGCTCGTCCCGGACTCGGGCACGTCGTGGTTCACCGTGGCGCTGCTGGGCTACGCGAGGGCGTTCTCATGGCTGACGTCGGGGCGGCGGATGGGAGCCGACGAGGCCCTCGCGCTCGGACTCGCCGACGAGATCGTCCCCGTCGAGGAGCTCCTCGACCGGGCGCGTGCGCGAGCGGAGGCGCTCGCGGCGACCCCCGGCCGGTCCCTCGAGCTGACCAAGTTCCTGCTGCAGTCCGCCGGTGCCTCCACGCTCACCGCGCAGCTCGACCTCGAGCGCGAGCTGCAGCAGGCCGCCAGCGAGGACCCTGCGTACCGCGAGCGCGTCGCGGCGTTTCTGGCTCGGCGCGGCACGTAGACGCTCGCCATCCCCTCGTCTGGTCATAGGATGGCCATTGGATGCCCGACGTCGAGAAGACGGAGAAGATCACCATCAACATCGGCCTCGTGGACCTCGGGGAGATCGACCTGCTGGTCGACGAGGGGTTCTTCACCAACCGCACGGACTTCATCCGCACCGCGATCCGGCGTCAGCTGGCGACGCGGGCGGACGCCGTCGAGCGCACCGTCGCCCGCCGCGAGCTCGTGCTCGGCAGCGAGCGCCTGTCGCGCGCCGACCTCGAGGCGCTGCGCGACGCGGGGCAGACGATCGAGCTGCGCGTCCTCGGCCTCGCGACCATCGACGACGACGTCACGCCCGAGCTCGCGGCCGCGACGATCGCGTCGGTCGAGGTGCTCGGCGCCTTCCGGGCACCCCGGGCGGTGAAGGCGGCGCTCGCGTCCCGCACGCGATGACCCGCCAGTCTCTGCTGCAGGGCGGCGTCGGCGGCGCGCCGGCGGCCGATGCGTCGTCCCGCGATCTCTCCGCCGCACGCCGTCACCAGGTCTTCGTGCCCCCAGGATTGGGCACCGAGCCCGCACCCCTGCTCGTCATGCTCCACGGCGGCACGCAGTCGGCAGCGGACTTCGCCGCGGGGACGCGGATGAACGAGCTCGCCGAACGCCACGGCTTCCTCGTCGTCTACCCCGAGCAGTCGCGCGAGGCCAACCAGGGCGGCTACTGGAACTGGTTCTCCCCCGCCGACCAGGCACCGGACGCAGGTGAGCCGGCGATCATCGCGGCGATCACGCACGCGGTCATGGGCGACGTCGCGGTCGACCCGTCGCGCGTGTACGTCGCCGGCCTGTCCGCGGGCGGCGCGATGGCGGCGGTCATGGCCGCGACCCACCCTGAGCTCTACGCCGCGGTGGCGGTCCACTCGGGCCTGGGCTATCGGGCCGCGCGCGATGTGGGCTCGGCGTTCGGCGCGATGCGCAGCGGCGGCTCCCCCGAGCCGATCGGGACGGTCCCGCTGCTCGTGATCCACGGCGACGCGGACACCGTGGTCGCGCCCGTCAACGCGGAGCAGCTCATCGCCTCGCGCCTGGCCGCCGGCGACGTCACCGAGCACGGCCGTCCGAGCCGGCGCGACGGGGTGACGCGCACCGAGCACCGCACGGCGGACGGCAGGCTCGCGGCGGTGTCGCTCATCGTGCGCGACGGCGGCCACGCCTGGTTCGGCGGCAGCCCAGCGGGCTCCTACACCGACCCCGGCGGACCCGACTCCTCCACCGAGATCGTCACGTTCCTGTCGCAACACCGACTACACAACCGCTAGCTACGATCCGCGCCGGCGCCCGTCCCTGGGCGTGGGAGGACGGTCCGGTTGGGTCTGGTCATCGACACGTCGACGGTCGCACCACACGAGCGCACGGAGCTGTGGTCGGCCACGACGTCCGCCCTCTTCTTCCCGTCCGAGCTGACGTTCGACGCCGCCGTCTCCTACGCGGGGTGGATGGCGCAGTACACGCTCGGCCCCCTGGATCTGTTCCGCGTCCGGGGGCACGGGCCGCTGACCCTCGACCGGACCCGGCGCGGCATCGTCTGCGCCGATCCCGAGTTCTTCGCGGTGTCGACCCTCCTGCGCGGCCGGCTGCGGGCGCGTCAGGAGGACCGGACCAGCCACGTCGGGCCCGGGGTCATGTCGGTGTACGACTCCTCGCTGCCGTTCCGGCTGCGTGCCGACGAGCCGTTCGACCAGCTCGTCGTGACGGTCCCCAAGGCGCTCCTCGGCCCCCAGGCGAATCGCATCGCGCACCACAGCGCCGACCCCATCCCCCTCGACACCGCCGACCGGCGGCTCACCGCGTCGCTCATCCAGGCGCTCGTCGGCGAGCTCGAGCACGGCGGGGTCGGCGGTGGCGAGCAGGACCTCGCCGACGCGCTGCTCGCGCTCCTCCGCGGCCTCTACGCCCCCGCCGTGCGCCCGGCGGCGCGCGAGAGCCTCCCGGCCGCCCACCTACGCGCCATCAAGGCCTACATCGACGAGCACCTCGGCGACCCGACGCTCGGACCGGAGTCGATCGCGCGCTCGCAGTTCATCTCGACGCGCTACCTGCACGCGCTGTTCGAGCCGGAGGGCGTGACGGTCTCACGGTGGGTGCGGGCCCGGCGGCTCGAGCGTGCCCGGCACGACCTGCAGGACCCCGCGCTCGCGGCCGTGCCGATCAGCGCCATCGCGGCGCGCTGGGGGTTCGCGAGCCCCTCGCGCTTCAGCCATGCGGTGCGCGCGGATCTCGGCTGCTCGCCGAGCGAGCTGCGAGCGGGGGCCGCTCGTCGACTGCCACCGTGGTGACGTCGGTCCCCGTGCCGCTCGGCAACACGTAGGGCCCTGGGACCACGTCGACGCCGAGCCGGCGCTCGGCGGCGACGAGCACCGAGTACGCCATCGGCCCCAGCTCGCGCAGCGTCTGGTGGCGGTTGCGCCGCTCGCCGAGATCGACCTGGCCCATCGCGTCGAGCCCGACCTCGCGCAGCGCGTCGATGAGCATCGCGATCTCCACGCCGTAGCCGACCGGGAAGCTCAGGCGCTCCAGCAGCCAGCGGCGGGCGGCGATCTCCCCCGCCAGCGGCTGGGCGAAGCCGGCCAGCTCCGGCACGCGGAGGTTCAGCAGCGGGCGGGCCATGAGCTCGGTCACGCGGCCGCCGCCGTGCGGGATCGGCTCCCCGTGCTCGGGGCGGAAGGGCCGGTGGTAGGCGCCCTTCACGAGCGCGAGGTCGTCGTGGCAGATCAGCGGGCCGATGGCGCCGCGCGCGAAGGACGCGTCGACGTCGCTGGAGTCCGCGTCGATGAAGACGACGATCTCCCCGGTCGTCGCGGCGAGGCCGCGCCACATCGCGTCGCCCTTGCCGCGCGCCGGGCCGTGCTCGGGCAGGAGCGCGTCCTCCTGCGCGACGTCGGCGCCGAGCGCCAGCGCCAGGTCAGCGGTCCCGTCGTCGGACGCGGCGTCGACGACGAGGACCTCGTCGACGACCCCGGCGCCGCGCAGGGTCAGGACGTGGTCGAGGATCGGGCCGATCGTCCGCGCGCACTCCTTGGCGGGGAGGATCACGGACACCGACTCGCGCTTGCACTCCAGCAGCCGCTCGAGGGTGAACTCGGCCGCGCTGTACGTGCGGCGCTCGAGCCAGCGGTCCAGGGCGAGGTCGGCGGCGAGCCCGCGCGGCGCGCGGCCCTGCAGGCGCGGCGCCGTGCTGACCCGCACCGCGGCGGGCCGCTCGACGCCGAACCCCGCCGCGATCAGCCTGCCGCTCGAGCGCCTCGTCCTCCAGCGCGGCGAGCGGCTCGATGCCGCCGATGGTCACGTAGGCCTCCGCGGTCACGCTCATCGACGCGCCGCTGAAGTGGTGGTGCTCCGCGTCCGGGTCGCGCACGAGGATCGCCGCCATCCGGCGCTGCGCGCGCACGAGCCGCCGGCGCACGAGGTCGTCCTCGAGCTCGCCGGCGAGGTCGATCGCGCCGCCGATCGCGTCCGCGCCGTCGGCGACGAGGTCGAGCTGCGTGCGCAGCCAGTCGGGCGCGACGACGCTGTCGGCGTCCGTCGAGGCGATGAGGCCGCGGCCGCGACCGGCCGCGAGCAGCGTGCCGGCGGCGAGGTCCATGCCGAGCTTGCGCGCGACGCCGACGCCCTCGCCCCTGCCCCGCAGCGGGCGCAGGCGCAGCCACGGATGCTCGGCGACGGCCTCCGCCGCCACCTGCTCCGTCGCGTCGGTGCACGCGTCGAGCACGAGCAGGACCTCGTAGGCGGCCGGATCGACCCCGGTCTGCGTCGCGAGCGCCGCGAGGCAGGCGGCGATCGTCTCCTGCTCGTCGCGCGCGGGCACGACGATGCAGGCCTCGAGCGGCACGAAGCCGACCGTCGCGGTCACGTCGCCACCTCGGCGGCGATGCGCCCGGTGCCCGCGTCGTAGTCCTCGTCGCGGTCGTGGGCGAGCACGCCGACGAGGCGACCGTCCTTGCGGTACCACGCCGTGAACGCCTCGCCGTCGGACTCGAGCTCGACGCTGTCGTATCCGTCGCCCCAGGCCGCGTACTTCAGGGTCCGGTCCCCGATCGTCGACCAGAAGCCGGGCACGCCGTCCCACTGCGCCTCGGTGTCCCCCGCGAGCCGGCGGCCCGCGACCTCGCCGTGCGCGAGCGCGTCGCCCCAGTGCTCCACGTGCAGCGCGCGGCCCGCGAGCGCGTGCCCGGCGAACGTCACGTCGCCCGCCGCCCGCAGACCAGGAGCGGAGGTCGCCATCGTCGCGTCGACCGCCACGTGGCGGCCGTCCGGGCCGAGCGCGAGGCCGGCGCCGCGGGCGAGGTCGTCGCGGGGCTCGACGCCCGAGCCGAGCAGGACGACGTCCGCGGCGATGCGAACCTCGCCCACGAGGACGTCCGGGCCCGGGTCGATCGCGTCGATGGGCGCGCCGAGCAGCAGCTCGACGCCCTCCTGCTGCAGCCAGGAGGCGATGCGCCCGCCGACATCGGGGCCGAGACGGCGCTCCTGCGGGACGCTCTCGTCCGCGACGAGGGTGACGCGGGCCCCGCGGCGCGCCAGCGAGACGGCCGCCTCGCAGCCGATGAACCCCGCGCCGACGACCACGACCCGCGTCTCCGGCCCCGTCACGGACGCGAGGTCCTCGGAGCTCGCAGCGGTGCGCAGGACGCGCACGCCAGGGCCGTCCGCGCCGTCGACCCCAGGACGGACGGGCTCCGCCCCGGTGGCCAGGACGGCGCCCTCGTACGCGAGCTCCCGGCCGCCCTCGGTCCGCGCGCGGCGCGCGACGGGATCGAGCCCGACGACGCGGTCGTGGACGATCTCGACGTCGTGGGCCGGGTACCAGCCGGGCTCCTCCAGCGCGAGCTCCGACGCCTCGAGCTCGCCGCGCAGGAACTCCTTGCTCAGCGCCGGCCGGCGGTACGGCGGGCGGTCGTCGTCGGTGACGAGCACGACGTGCGCGCCACCCCCGGCGTCGCGGTAGCCGCGCGCCGCGGCGAGGGCGGCGGGCCCGCCGCCGACGATGAGGATCGGATCGCTCACGTCCGCTCCAGGACATCGAGCCGGTAGAGCTCGTGGGACTCCGCGTGGATCCCGCGCAGCGCGGGACGCGCGGCGAGGATCGCGTGGACCTCGTCGCCGCGCAGCGGGTACGTCCGCGTCGCCGGCCGCCAGTGGACCGCGAGCAGCAGGCCGCCGGGCTCCAGCGCGGCCTCGAGGTCGTCGAGCAGCCCGTCGAGGACGTCGCGCGCGAAGTAGTAGAGGACCTCGCTGGCGACGACGAGGTCGAACGGCCCGGCGGGCAGCTCGGCGGGCAGCGTCGCGACGCGCAGGTCGACGTCGTCGCCGACGCGCTCGCGCGCCCGCTCGACGGCCGTCGCCGACGTGTCCAGCGCGACGAGCTCGTCGCAGCGCTCGGCCAGTCGCGCCGTCAGCACGCCGATCGAGCAGCCGAGCTCCAGGCCGCGGCGGAACCGCCGGTCGCCGAGCGCCGCGATCGTCCCGTCGTACTTCGCGGCCTCGTACGACGAGGTCCCGAAGCCCCACGGGTCCTCCTCGTGGCGGTACATCCGCTCGAACGTCGCCGGGTCGACGCTCACCGCGCCTCCTCCAGCGCGGCCGCTCCGGCGCGCGCGACGATCGGGTCGAGGCGGTGCTGGAGGGTGAAGAGCTCGAGGTCGCGGCGCGCGCGGTCCAGCCCGCCGCCGGTCGTGAACGGGTGCGAGCCGCACGCCCGCGCCGCCTCGTCGAGCAGGCGGGCGGTGGCGGTCGCGATGACGTGCCGCAGGTACGCGCCGTCCTCGCGGCGCAGGGTGCCGGCGTCGCCGCGGCGCCCGCCGTCGGCGAGCCACAGCTCGATCGTGCGCTGCTCGGCGCGGATGCGGCCGGCGGCCAGACGCTCGAGGTCGCTCGGCTCGGGCCGGGCGGCCAGCAGGCGGACCGCCTCGTCCGCCGCGGCGTCGGCCGCGCCCGCCCAGGTGGCCGCGGTGCGGACCGCGTCGCGCGCGAACCACGGCTCCTGCGCGATCGCGCCCGGGGCGCCGAGCACGGCGAGCACGGGCGCGCCGTCGAAGACGACGCGGTGGCTCACGGAGGCGCGCATCCCCGCGCCCGCGAACCAGTCCGGATCGACGAGCGCCCCCCGGGTGAGGTCGACGTACGCGAGGAGGTCGCCCGCGAGGACGATCGCCCGCTGCAGCCCGCCTGCGCCGGAGCAGAACGTCTTGACCCCGTGCAGCCCACCGTCGCGGATCCGCGCGGGCTCGCCCTCGCCGGGCCGCGGGTCCGCGCCCCAGACGCCCAGACGCAGGTGGTCCTCGGCGACCGCCGCCAGCTCCCGCTCACGCAGCGGATCCTCGCCGTGGACGGCGAGGCGCTCGACCGCGTTGAGGTGGCCGTCGACGATCCGGGCGACGGCGGCGTCGGCGCGCGCGACGTCGCGGACGACGACGAGCTGCTCGGAGAACGGGAGACCCCCGGCGAGGACGCCGGCGTCCTCCAGGGCGCCGATGGCGTCGGCGGGGAAGGCAGGGTGCGGCTCGCGGTCGCGCGCGGCCGCACCCTGGGCGACGACGGCGAGCGCGTCGGTGAACGCCGCGGTCGACGTCACCGGGCGACCGCCCCGTTCTCTCCCACGGGCACGCACGCGAGACCGCGCTCGTCCGCGAGGCGCGCGAGGTCGCCGACGAGCGCGACCGTCTCGGCGCAGCCGTCGCGCCGGGCGCCGGGCCCGAGCCCGTCGTGGGCGAGGACGATGCAACCGTCGCGGAGGTCGGCGGCGACCGCGTCGAGCATCGTGGCGGCGCTGTCTCCCCGCCAGTCGTGGGTGTCCGCGTCCCAGCCGACGATGCGCAGGCCGCGGTCGGCCGCGATCGCCGCCGACCACGACGCGGCGCGGCCCCACGGCAGGCGCCACAGCGACGGCCGGACGCCGAGGAGGTCCAGGCGGGCGAGCGCCGCGTCCGTGTCGCCCTCGATCGTGTCGCGGTCGTGCTCGGTGTGGCGGAGGTGGCGGTTGCCGTGCAGCTGGACCTCGTGCCCCTCGGCCAGCGTGCGCTCGACGAGGCCGGGCTCGCGGACGGCCTTCGCCGCGAGGACGAAGAAGGTCGCGCGCGCGCCTGCGCTCGCGAGGGCGTCGAGCACCTCCGCGGTCCAGCGCGGCTCAGGCCCGTCGTCGAACGTCAGGGAGACTTCCACGGCTCACGGGTTTGCCCATGACCGCGGAGACGCAAGCCCGCATGTTGCGCGGGAACGCGTCAGCCCGCTGCGGCGACCGGCTCCTGCACCGCGCCGCCGACGTACGCATCGTCGTCCGGCGTCTCGAGCATCGTCCGGAACGCGGTCATGTTCCCCGGGAACTGGGTCACGATCCGGCCGGACTCGTGGCGGTAGTAGCGGCTGCCGACCTCGTGCCAGGCGGCGACCTCCGCGATGCCCTCCTGCAGCGTCACGTTGTACGCGTCCATGACGTCCTCGCGGACCTCGAGCCAGTCGAGGTCCTCGCGCTCCATCCGCGCGAGCTTGTCGAGGACGTAGTCGGCCTGCAGCTCGAGCATGGTGAGGATCGAGCCCGTGTTCGTGTTCGGCCCGTAGAGCATGAAGAGGTTGGGGAAGCCGGCCACGGAGACGCCGCGATATGCGTGGGGGCCGTCGGCCCAGGCGCGCCCGAGGTAGAGGCCGTCGCGACCGACGACGTCGATGACCGAGAGGAAGCGGTTCGCCTCGTAGCCGGTCGCCAGCACGAGGACGTCGACGGGGCGCTCGGCGCCGTCGGTCGTGCGGACGCCGCGTGCCGTGATCGCCTCGATCGGGTCGGTGATCAGCGTGACGTGGTCCTCGTTGAACGCCGGGTAGTAGACGTCGGAGTTCAGCGGCCGCTGCGCGCCGAACGGGAGCTTCGGCCGCAGACGCTCGCGCAGCTGCGGGTCGCGCACCTGCGCGAGGTTCTCCGCGCCCTTCGCCTCGAGGTCGGCGATGAGGTCGCGATCCGCGTACGTGAGGAGCCGCTCGAAGAAGTCCAGTGCCTCGTCGCGCATGCGGTCGGCGATCGACGGGTCGGCGACGCGCGCGGCGATCTCCTCCGGCGTGAACGGCGTGTCGTCCTTGGGGAACACCCAGTTCGCCGTGCGCTGGTACACGTCCAGCCGCGCGGCCTGCGCGGCGATCTCCGGGATCATCTGCACCGCGGCCGCCGCGCTGCCGATGACGGCAACCGCCTTGCCGCGCAGGTCGAGCCCGGTCTCGGGCCAGGCGCCGGAGTGGACGGTGGGACCGGCGAAGTCGTCCAGGCCCCGGATGTCCGGCCAGCGCAGCTTGTTGAACATGCCCAGCGCGGTGATGAAGACGTCCGAGGAGGTCGTCCAGCCGTCGCCCGTCGCGATGCGCCAGGCCGCCTCCGCGTCGTCCCAGCGCGCCTCGCGGATCTCGGTGCCGTACCGGATGTGGGGCGCGAGGCCGTACTTCTCGACCACGTGGGCCATGTACTCGAGGATCTCCGGCTGTGTCGCGAACGGGCGCGACCAGTCGACCTTCGGCTCGAAGGAGAACGAGTAGACGAGCGACGGCACGTCGCACGACAGGCCCGGGTAGCGGTTCTTCGCCCAGGTGCCGCCCGGGCGGTGGGACTTCTCGAGCAGGACGAAGTCCTCGATCCCCGCCTGCTTGAGCTTGACGGCGGTGCAGATCCCGCCGGGCCCGGCGCCGGCGATCGTGATGCGGCGGCGGCCGGTCATCGCGCGACTCTAACCGCAGGCTGCCGTCCGCGGCAGCCCCTTCGCGTCGGCGTGGGCGACGAGCCACCGGGCGATCGCGGTGAGGTTGCTCGTCCCCGTCGTATGCGAGCCGTCCGACGGCGCGCTGGCGATCGCGACGGCGAGCTTGCGGCCGCCGACGGTGACGACGCCCATCTGGCGGTCGAGGTAGCCGCCGCTGACGCCCGGCTGCGAGCCCGGGCCCCAGCCGCCCTTGAGCTGCGCGGTGCGCAACTGGGCGTCGGCCGCCTGCGCCGCGGCGTCGCCGCCCCCGAAGCGCGGACCAGAGCCGCAGCGCGGCGGCGTTGTCGGACGCCGTGATGGCCTGCGTGAGATCGGAGGCGTGCGCGTCGCCCTGCCCCGCGGCGAGGACCGCCATCGCAACCGGGACCTTGCTCGTCGACCACGCGACCGCGCTGCGCAGGCTCCCGACGCGCTCGACCGTCTGCCCGCGCCCGACACCGGAGACGGCGAGGCCCTCGGCGCCGCGGAGCGACGATGCGAGGCGCGCGAAGCTCGCGCGGTCGGCGGTGGAGAGGATGCGCCCCGGCGCGGCCTGCGCCGCACCCGCGGGCAGCGCGACGAACGCGAGGACGAGCGCGAGCAGGCAGGCGATCGCGGGCGAGCGGGGCATGTGGGCACTGCATGTCACCATCTCGGGATGACGATCCTCGTCCGCGCGGAGATCCACGGCCTCGCCGGTCGTGCTGGGGAGCTGCGCGACGTGCTCGCCGAGCACGTCGCGGCGCTCGGTGACGCAGACGGCTGCACGGGCGCCGGCGCCTCGGTGCCGCTCGGCGCCGAGCACGGCGAGTTCCTCCTCGACGTCTGGTGGCGCGACGAGGCCTCGATGCGCGCGCACTACGGCACGCGCGAGTACGAGCGCTACACGCAGGCGATCAGCCCGCTGCTCGCGCGGCCGAGCGACGTCGGCCTGCACTACGTGGACCGGTCCGTCCGCGCGACGGCCGACCTGGCCGCCGACCCGTCGCGCCTGGGCTAGGCCCGGACGCCGGCGGTCGCCAGCGCGACGTCCAGCGCGGCACGCAGCGCCCCGGGCGCGTCCGCGACCCCGGTGTGCGACCGGTAGGCGACGTGCCCGTCGGGGCGGACGAGGACGACACCCTCGGCGTCGTGCCCACGCAGCGCGTACCACGCGCCGTCGCCGCCCTGCAGGTCGCCGCCCGGGCCCGCGCGGTAGGCATCGAG
This sequence comes from uncultured Solirubrobacterales bacterium, assembly GCA_963757125.1. GTDB lineage: Bacteria > Actinomycetota > Thermoleophilia > Solirubrobacterales > Solirubrobacteraceae > CAVVSD01. Next base: position 76,147 of record CAVWQP010000005.1, read on the forward strand.
GGGCAGGTCCCGCTCGCCGGCGACGACCGACGCGGCGGCGACCCAGTCCCCGCCGTGCTTCGCCCGCGAGCAGCACCCAGCGCCCCGGGCGCAGGAGGTCGTGCGTCGACACCCGCTGCGCTCCCTGGTCGAACCACGCGTGCGGGAGGCGATGGCCGGGCCGCGCCGCCTGGACGTGCTCGCGCCCGGTCGGATCCCGCGGCGGGGCCGGCGTGCCGTCGGGCACGACGACCGGGCTGTCGCCGTACGCGAAGCCGAGCTCGACGTCCGCCGCCTGGAACTCCACGCGCAGCGTCTCGAAGAACTCGTGCAGGCGGGTCCGCCGCGACGCGCCGTCCAGCGTGTCCGAGAACAGCGCCTCGAGCACCGAGCGGTTGTGGCCGACCGGCGCGTTGGGCAGGACGCCGAACCCGCCGGCGACGGCGAGGTGGTTGAAGAACGCGGACGTCGCGAACTCGACGTTGCGGATGCCGACGGGCCGGCGCTCGGGCTCGTAGGAGTCCAGCAGCTCCGGCCCGGCCGTCCCGGACAGGACGGCCGCGAGCTTCCAGGTCAGGTTGTGCGCGTCCTGCATGCCGGTGTTCAGCCCCAGGCCCCCGTGGGGGGAGTGGCGGTGCGCGGCGTCGCCGGCGAGGAACACTCTCCCCTCCGCGAAGCGCTCGGCGACGACGGCCTGGATGCTCCAACCGCTGTGGCGCACCACCTCGATCTCGAGGTCCGGGAGGTTCAGCCGCTCGCGGACGCCGGCGGCCGCCTGCTCGGCGTCGAGCTCGACCTGGTCGCTGCCCGGAGGTGCCGTGATCGTCACGACCCACTCCTCCGAGTGCCGGTCCCAGTGCGTCGGACCCATCTGCAGGCATCCCGTGCGCATCCAGGTCCCCTCCGGCGTCGGGCGCACGATGAAGCGCAGGCACGCGTCGTCGTCGCCGAAGTAGGGCGACAGGTCGGCGCGGAAGTAGACGCTCGTGGTGTGGACGAAGGGCTCCGGGCCGTCCATCGCGATGCCCAGCCGGTCGCCGACCGTCTTGCCCCCGTCGGCGCCGATCGCGTACGCGGCGCGAACCTCCTGCTCGGCGCCCGTGTCGAGGTCGCGGATCACGGCGTCCACGCCGTCGGAGTCCTGGCCGATGTCGACGAGCTCGGTGGCGAACCGCACGCCGCCCGGATTGCGCGCCTCGGCGTGGCGGCGCAGGAGGGGCTCGAGATGCTTCTGCGGGAGGTTCCCGTGGCGCCAGCGGGTGATCCGCGCGTACTGCTCGGTGAGCGCGCCGCCCGACCAGGCGTCGACCCGGTGGACCTGCTGCCGGTGCCAGGGCTCGTCGCCGCCGAGGCTCGTGTACCACTGCGCCGACGCGTTGTTCTCCGGCGGCGCGCCCTCGCGGAGGACCTCCTCGGCCATGCCGTGCAGGTGGAGGATCTCCATCGAGCGCGGGTTGATGATGTGCGCCTTGGGCAGGAGCGCCGTCGTCGGGTGACGCTCCACGAGCAGCGAATCGATGCCGAGGTCCGACAGCATCACGGAGCTGGCCAGCCCGCAGGCGCCGCCGCCGACGATCAGGATCGGGACCTCGATGCGCTCGCTCATGGAGGCGATCTTGACGAACGGTGCCCCCGGCCACAGGATGAGGGGGTGCGCCACGGGAGGGGAGAGGGCGGCCGGTCGGTCGCCGAGCGCGTGTCGGTGGTGCTCGAGCACTGCGCTGCGAGCAGCCGTCCGCTGACGCTCACGGAGCTGGCGTCCCGCACCGGGCTGCCCAAGACCACGCTGCACCGGGTCTGCTGGAAGCTCGAGGAGCTCGGGCTGCTCAACCACTCCCCGGCGGGCTTCGAGGTCGCCGCCCGCCTGTTCGCGCTCGGCAGCATGAACCCGCGGCTGCGCCAGCTGCGCGTCATCGCGATGCCCTACCTGCACGCGCTGGCGACGGAGAGCGGCTGGGTCGTGAACCTCGCGATCCTGTCCGGCGACCGGGCGCTCATCGTCGAGGAGGTCTCCAGCGGCCAGCTGCCGCAGATCGCGCGGATGGGCGGGACGAGCATGCCGCTGCACGCGACGGCGATCGGCAAGGCGCTGCTGTCCGGCATGCCGGAGGACGAGCTCGACGCGCTGGTGGGCGAGGAGCCGCTGCACCCGTTCACGGGGCGCACCGTCGTGCGGCCGAACCTCCTGCGCGAGCAGCTCGCCGCGATCCGCGCGTGCGGCGTGGCGTTCTCGCACGAGGAGTGGCGGATGGGGACCTCCGGCGTGGCGTCGCCCGTGGTGGTGGACGGCGAGGTCCACGCGTCCGTCGCGCTCGTCGGGATCTCCGACGCGAGCGCGCTGCGGCGGCTCGCCGACCCCGTGCGCCGCGCCGCGGACGGCGTGGCGCGGGGCTTGGCGGACACGCGCCCCGCCGCCGTAGCCTGGCCTGGATGACGCCTTCTGCACCCGCCACGGCGGACGTCGCCGTCGTCGGCGGCGGGATCCTCGGGCTCGCCTGCGCGGCCGAGCTGCTGCGCCGCCGGCCGGGGTGCAAGGTCGTCCTGCTGGAGAAGGAGGCCGAGGTCGCGGCGCACCAGACGTCGCACAACAGCGGCGTCGTCCACGCCGGCATCTACTACGCCCCCGGCTCGCTGAAGGCGCGCCTGTGCCGCGAGGGCGTCGGGCTGCTGCGGACCTACTGCGACGCCCGCGGGATCCCCCTCCGGGAGGCGGGCAAGCTCATCGTGGCCAGCTCGCCGGCCGACCTGGACCGGCTCGCCGGCCTCGAGGACCGCGCGAGCCGCAACGGCGTGCCCGGCGTGCGGCGCCTGCGGGCCGAGGAGATCGCCGAGGTCGAGCCGGCCGCGGTCGGCGTCGCCGCGCTGCACTCGCCGCACACCGCGATCGTCGACTTCGCGCAGGTCGCCCGTGCGCTGGCCGGCGACGTGACCGCCGCGGGCGCGACGGTCGCGACCGGCCACGAGGTGACCTCGGTGACGCCGGCGGGGCGCCGGCTGCTCATCGGCCACGACCACGGCGTGCTGGAGACGGGAGCGGCGCTGTTCTGCGCGGGCGCCTGGTCGGATCGCCTCGCGGTCGACGCGGGCGCGTCGCCCGATCCGCGGATCGTCCCGTTCCGCGGGGCGTACCTGCTCGTGCGCCCCGAGCGCCAGGAGCTGGTGCGGGGGATGATCTACCCCGTCCCCGATCCCGCGCTGCCCTTCCTCGGCGTGCACCTCACCCGCCACATCGACGGGCACCTCTCGATCGGGCCGACGGCGCTCCCGGTCGGCGCCCTGGACGCCTACCGGATCACCCGCGTGCGTCCCGCCGACGTGCTGCGCACGGTGCGCTGGCCGGGGACGCTGCGGATGGCGGCGCGCTTCCCCCGCGCGGCCCGCGAGGAGCTCCGCCACGCGGTCAGCCGCTCCGCGATGGCGCGCAGCGCGGCGCGCTACGTGCCCGAGCTGCGCACCGAGGACCTCGACGGCGGCTTCGCCGGCGTCCGCGCGCAGGCCGTCGCGCGCGACGGCAGCCTCGTCGACGACTTCGTCTTCTCGGCGACCCAGCGGGCGCTGCACGTGCGCAACGCCCCCTCCCCCGCCGCGACCTCCTCGCTCGCGATCGCGGCCCACGTCGTTGATCGCTTCGAGCGCGAGGTCATCGCGGCGTAGCGCTGCGGACCTCGGCCCCCGCCCACTCCTCCAGCGGCGCGATGAGCGTGGTGATGTCGGCGGTCTCGCCGCTGCGCCGCACCGCCTCCTCGTAGAGCCCGCGCACCGCCTCCGACGACGGCATCGGCACGCCCAGCTCGTCGGCCAGCGCGAGGCACAGCCCGACGTCCTTGAGCATGAGCCCGAGCTGGAAGCCGTAGTCGAACGTCCCCGGGCAGGACGTTGCGCCCGATCTTGTCCTCGGTGTGGAAGTTGCGGCCGCTGGACACCTGCAGCACGCGCAGCATCGCGTCCGCGTCGAGCCCCGCCTTCGCCCCGAGGACCATCGCCTCGAACGTGGCGGCCAGCGTGGACGCGCAGACCATGTTGTTGAGCACCTTCATCGTCTGGCCCTGACCGGGGTCCGGGCCGAGGAAGACGAGCTCGGAGCCGAGCACCTCCAGCAGGTCGCGGTGCTCGTCGAACGCCTCGCGGCTGCCGGCGGCCATGATGCAGAGCGTCCCCTGCTCGGCGCCGCGGGGGCCGCCGCTCACCGGCGCGTCGAGCGCCCGCAGCCCGCGTGCGGCCGCGGCGGCGTGGATCTCGCGGGCCGCGTCGGCGCCGATCGTCGAGAGGTCGATCGTCGTGCGCACCGTCGTCCCCGCGAGCACGCCGTCGGGGCCGAGGATCGCGTCGGCGACCGTCTCGGGCCGCGGGAGGCTGGAGAGGACGACCTCGGCCCGATCGGCGACCTCGCGCGCCGAGCCGGCGGCGACCGCCCCGCGCGCGACGAAGGGCTCGAGCGCCTCCGGGCGGATGTCGTGCAGGCACAGCGCGTGGCCGGCGTCGAGCAACCGCGTCGCCATGCGCGACCCCATCGTCCCGACGCCGACGAGCCCGACGATCACGCCCCCACCTCCACCGTGAGGCCCGCCGGGTCGCTCGCGGAGCGCGCGAACCGCTCCATGACCTGCGGATCGTGGCCGGCGAGCATCGGCGCGCTGCCGTCGCGCGACAGCTCGCGCAGGACGTCGAAGGCGCGCAGCGCGCCGACGAGGTCCGCGCAGATCGCGAACGGACGGCGCAGCTCGTACTCCTCGTAGAAGTGGAACGCGTCGGAGGCGAGGATCACCGGGCCGACCGCCGTCTGGACCTCGAGGACGCTCTGCCCCACCGCATGGCCGCCGACGGTGATCGACCGGACGCCGGGCGCGACGTCGGCGTCGGCCGCGAGCGGCGTGAGGCGGCCCTGGGCCCGCGCGCGGTCGATCTCCGCGAGGTCCTCGGCCCGCGCGTGCGAGGCGAAGTGCGGGTGCGACCCCAGCGGCCCGGACCAGAAGTCGAGCTCGGCCGCGGGGACGAGCAGCTCGGCGTCCCCGAACAGGTCGAGGTTGGCGGTGTGGTCCCAGTGCAGGTGGGTGAGCACGACGCGGTCGGCCTCGACGCCGAGGTCGCGCAGCGCCTCCGCGGGGGCGCGGACGAGCTCGCGCGCCATGCGCCCGGCGGTCTCCGCGCCGAACCCGACGTCGACGACGATCGTCTCCTCCGGGCGGTCGAGCAGCCAGAAGAAGTAGTCGGTCCGGTACGGGACGTCGGGCTCGCCGAACGTCGCGTACTCGTAGAACACCGCGGACTTCGGCGTCACGCGGGTGGCGTAGCGGACGGCCCGCACGGTCCAGGTATGGCTCACCGCGCGACTGTAACTTCCGCGCGATGCCGCTCGATCGCTACGGCGTGCTCGTCGGGACGCTCCGCGGGCACGCGCCCGACCGGCCGGGCGAGGAGGGGCCGTACTTCCACGTCAACCTGCGCGTCCGCGCCCCCGGCGGGACCTACCGCTGCGTGGTCGACGTCGACAGCAAGCACTCCGACACCGGCGTGGAGTGGAAGCTGCTCACGGTGGCGCGCGACGCGATCGCCTCGGCAGACCACGAGCCGGGCTTCCACGACCTCGAGCGGTCGCCACGGTCGGGGGCGATCGACCTCTACCGCCTCCCCGCGATCGCGAGCGCCGGCGATTGGCGCAGCGGAAGCCAGGTCGAGGCGACGGCCGCGCTCGAGCCGATGCTCGAGCCGGGCCGCCGCGTCCTGGTGTTCGGCGAGCCGTTCCGCCCCGGCCTGGGCATGCACAGCGTGCACCAGAACCAGGGCGATCCCCACGGCAGCCGGTGGGCGGACGAGAACGCCATCTGGCAGGACGGCGCCACGATGACGCTTCGGCCCGACGGCGCCCTCGACGTGTTCGTCTCGCGGTTCTCCAGCCAGTCCGGCGACACGGACGAGCACGGCCGCCCGCGGCGCGTCACACCGGCTTGATCCGGAACCCGCTGCCGCCGGTCCCCGTGAACGTCCCCGTCTGCACGTTGAGCTTCCACGGTGACGGGAGCCGCCCGTCGGGCCGCTGGAGGAACTGCGCGAGCAGGCGCGCGCTCGCGGCGCACGAGGAGCCGAGCCGGGTGATCCGCAGATCGCCCTGCGGCACACGCAGCGCGCCGATGCGATCGTCGTGGCGCACCGAGAACACGCCGGGGCACTGGGTGCCGGGGAGCTGCTGGGACGGCGTCGGACCCGTCGCGGGGATCGGCGCCGGCGCCGGCGACACGCGGAAGGCGTAGCGCACGCCGCCGCGCTGGAAGGTGCCGGTGGTGGCGTCGAGCGTCCACGGGCTCGGCAGCACACCGTCGAAGTCCTGCAGGAACCGCGCGAAGCGGTCGAACGCCTGCCCGCAGGACAGCGCGCCGTAGGACAGCACGGTGATCGCGTACGGGCCCTTGGGCACCGTCATCGAGCCGATGTGGTCGTCGTGCAGGACGCTGAACGTCGTCGGGCACGTCACGCCGGTCGCCGGGCTCTGCCCTCCTCCGCCGCCGGCCGGCGGGCCCGCGAGGGCGATCGAGAAGCCCTGGCCCGGGCCGGAGGAGAACGTGCCGGTCGACGCGTTCAGCGTCCACGGCGCGGGGAGCGTCCCGTTGAAGTCCTCCAGGAACTGCCGCAGGAGATCCGACGCGTTCGCGCAGCTGAGTCCGCTCGGGTTGAGGACCGTGATCCGGTACGCGCCGGCGGGGACGGCGTAGGTGCCGATCGTGTCCGCCGCGAGCACGTCGAACGTCGCCGGGCACGCGGTGGGCGTCCCCGCCTGGGCGGCGGGCGCCGCGAGGATGAGCGCGCAGGCGCAGGCGAACAGGGCAGCGGCGATCCGCATCAGGGCTCCTCGGGTGTCTCGATCTCGTCGGTGGGGCGCCCGGCGATGAGATCGCCGAGCCGCCGGCCGGCGCGCATCATCGGCCGGTCGGGGTCGAAGCGTGCTTGCGCCTTGGCCATGCGTGCGTCGCCGTAGCGGCGCTTCGCCCAGATCGACGCGGGGTGCGCGAGCCGCACCGCTCCGAAGAACGCGACGACCGGGATGAACACGCCGATGACGCCGAGCAGCACGCGGCCCTTCGCGAAGCAGGTGAGCGCGAGCGTCAGGATCACGGTCACGGCGGCCGCCGTGCCCCAGATCGAGGCCGGCTCGTCGAGCCCGAACGGGCGCGTCCCGAGGACGACGAGCACCGCGAACGCGAACGTGCAGACGACGGCGTCGAAGGACATCCGCCCGGCCTCGCTCCAGTAGACGTCCTCGAGATGCACCCACAGGGCGAACTCGTCCAGCGTGAAGCCCGCGCCGATCCCGAAGCCGATCGCGATGAAATGCCACCACGGCGAGTCCAGCGGCGCCGCGAACGACAGGAAGCCGCAGAAGAGCATGAGGAGGATGCCCCAGACGAGGTGGTGCAGGTGCACCCCGCCCTCGGTCTCCACCCCACCCGGCCACCACGAGACGCTGCGCGTCAGCCGCGCGCTCGTACGGATGGCGAGGTAGGACGACGAGGAACGCGACGAGCACGACCGTCCCCGCCCCGCGGCCGGGCCGCAGCCGGTCGCCGAACGGGTCGACGCTGACGATCTCCGCGAGCAGGGTCATGCGCCCAGCGAGACGGCAGGCTGCACCGCGACGGCCGGATCGCGACCGCGGACCAGCATGGCGACGATCGGGAACACGACGACGGAGAGCATCGCCGCCGCGACGAGCGCCGCCGACGTCGGCGTCGACATGTGCCCGCCCGCGACGGCGATCGTCGTGATCGCGACGACGAGCGGCAGCGTCGTCGCCGAGTAGAACGCCAGGGCGAGGCGCTCGCGGCCGCCGAGCTCGGCGCGGTACAGCAGCACCGGCGCACCTCGCACCGCGAGGAACGCGAGGAGGAAGGCCGGCACGAGCACCATCGCGGCCGGATCGGCGAGCAGGCCGTCGAGGTCGAAGGTGAGACCGGTCGTGATGAAGAAGATTGGGATGAGGAAGCCGAAGCCGATCGCGTCGAGCTTGTGCTCGAGGAGATGCGTGGCCTCGCCGGTGCCCGTCGCCAGGCGCACGACCATGCCGGCGGCGAACGCGCCGAGGACGAGATCCAGGCCGAAGTCGGTGGCGAGGTAGACCAGCATCACGAGGAGCAGGATGCAGGCGCGGACCGGCAGCTGCGACGTGGAGTGCATCGTTCGCGCGAGCAGGTCGGCGGCGAACGCGGGCCGCAGCCGCAGCGCGCCGATCGCGCAGGCGCCGATGACGAGGGCGAAGACGACGAGCAGCACGGCGGTGAGCGCACGCTCGGCGGTGCTCGTCAGCACGACGGAGATGACGATGATCGGGAACAGCTCGCCGCACATGCCCGCGGCGACCGCGTGACGCCCGAGCCGCGTCGGCAGCAGGCCGGAGTCGCGCATGATCGGCATGAGCGTGCCGAGCGCGGTCGTGCACAGCGCGGCGGCGACGAACTCGATCGGGACGTCGGTGCCGGCGAGCCGCAGCACCGCGGCGGCGACGACCGCGAGCCCCAGCGACAGCAGCCAGCCCCCCGCGCCGAGCGCGAGGGGCCTGCCGCTGATCCGGCGGATGTCGATCTCCATGCCTCCCATGAAGAACAGGAAGGCCATGCCCAGCCCGGAGAGCTGGACCAGGAGCGTGTCGGGGTGGGTCAGGTGCAGCACGGGCCCGGCGAGGATCCCCAGCGCCAGCTCCACGACGACCACGGGAAGGACCCGGGCGCCGGGGAGCTCCGTGATCAGCGGTGCGAGCACCGCCGCCACGGCCACGAGGGGGACGCTGTCGATCGTCATCGGGCGTCCGTCACCTCAGGCGCCGGTGCCCTGGCCGACGGCCGTGAGCTGCAGCGTCAGGTTGCGGATCCGGCCGGTCTTGATCGTGATCGACGCGGTGTGGTTGCTGTACGTCGTCCGCAGCACGGTCGCGCCGAGGAACGGCTCCTTGCGGCCGCCCGGGCGGGTGAGCGAGATCGGGTTGCCGATGCCCGAGCCGACCTGGCTGCCGCGGTACAGCTGGTAGGCGAGCGGCGTCGCGTCCGTGATCGGGTCGAACGAGTCCGGCACGCTGAGCCGGTACGTGCCGGTGTGGTTGGACTTCAGCTTGACCGTGCGCTGGTAGGACACCATGTCGTCCGCTGCGCCGGCGAGGCACGCCGTGGGCATGAAGCCCGCGGTGTTGGTCGAGTAGTCGAACACCTGCGTGACCGAGGGACGCGGCTGGTAGTAGCCGCCGACCTGCTGGCCGGTGGTGAGCTGCCCGACGACCTGGCTCAGGCTCGCGTCGCCCGAGAGCGCGATCGCGCACGTCGAGGTGTAGAGCACCGGCGGCTGGTAGGTGGCGCCGTTCTGCAGCTCGGTGTTGGCGTCCGCGACCTGCAGCTGGGTCGACACCGACTGGCCGTTGGCGAGGGTCGCCGTGATCGTCTGCACGCCTGCCTGGGCCGGCGCGCCCATGTTCGACGTCCCGCACGCGGGGCGGTCGATCGGTGCCGGGCTCCAGCAGAACTGCCGAACCGACGTGTTGGCTGCCGGGTTGCTGTAGCTCAGGACGATCGGCGTGCCGGCGGTGAGTCCGGTCGACTGACCGGAGCTGAACGCGGCGTGCCACTGGATCTGCGGGTTGCTGCCCACGCCGTCGGCGTGGGCGCTGCCGGCGAAGAGCGCGAGGCTCGCGACCAGGGCGACGGACAGGACCGCGAGCACGGGGCGCCGACGGCGGGCGGGACTGACGGACATGGATGGACCTCCGATTGTGGGTGGTGTCAGCTGTTGGCGGGAGCGGCCGTGGCCGTCCCGTCGACGATGTTGAGTCCCTGCGGATCGCTCAGGGTCACGCGCAGCGAGCTGCGCACCTGCGCGACCGAGCGGTTGCGGACCGCGAACTTCAGGTTGAGGATCTGCGCGCCCGCGCCGACCCTCACGGTGCCGGTCTTCTTGCTCCACGACCCGCCCGAGGCCGGCGTGTAGACGGGCTGGTTCACCGAGTACTTCACCGAGCCGGAGCCGCCGGCCATGGTGTCGGATGTCACCGCGCAGTAGAAGTAGGTGAAGCCGCCGGCATTGCGGCTGCGCTTGATCTGGCAGTTGTCGATGGAGACGGTGGCCTCGACCCCGGCCGCGCCGGCGGTCGGGCCGGACTGCGCATGACCGGCGGTGGGCAGGGCGACGGCGAGCAGTGCGGTGGCGAGTGCGGCTGCGAGCGACGTGGTGGCGCGGCGGGTCATGGTTCCTCCGGGGGTCCGATGGGCGTTGAGCGATTCCACGCTGCGCAGCCTCTTGCACCCGGGACCCCGTGACCTCAGTACGGCGGTACTGCATTTCGCCCGTCTCGGCCTACGTAGCCCCCGATGGCGACAACCCTCTCAGGATCCGGTGCTCCTACGCTCGCTCCCGTGCTGCTGCTGCTCGACATCGACGGGACGCTCGTCCGCGGCGCGACCGACGCCCACCAGCGCTCGCTGGAGGCGGCGATCCATGAGGTGTTCGGCGCGGCCCCGAGCACGCCGCCGACCGACGTCGCCGGCCGCACGGACCGCTGGATCATGCGCGACATGCTCTCCCGCGAGCCGATCGACGCCGCTCAGGTCGACGAGCGGATGGACGAGCTGTGCGCGTCGGCCGCGCGGGCCTACGAGCGCCTCTGCGAGGGGTCGCTGGCCGACACGGTGCTCCCCGGCGTCCACGACGGCCTGCGGGCGTTCGGCGACGCCGGGCACCGGCTCGCGCTCGTCACCGGCAACCTCGAGCCGATCGCGCGGCTGAAGCTCGGCCGGGCCGGCCTGGGCGGCTGGCTCGACGGGGTCCCCGGCGGCTTCGCCTCCGACCACGAGCTGCGCGCGCGGCTCCCCGGCATCGCGCGGCAGCGCGCGGGGAACGTGCCGCGCGAGGAGGCGGTCGTGGTCGGCGACACGCCCCTGGACGTGGCCTGCGCGCAGGCCGACGGGGTGCGCTGCATCGCGGTCACGACGGGCTGGTACTCCGCGGCGGAGCTGCTGACGGCGGGCGCCGACGCGGTCGCGGGGGACCTCGTCGAGGTCGCCGCGCTCGTCTAGCGACGCCAGCCCGTACCCTGCGCCGATGCCCGCCCGCCGCGCGATCGCCCTCGCCGCCGTGGCGGCGACGCTCGTGGGTGCAGGCGCCGCGCAGGCGCAGGCGCCACCGCTGGCGCTCACCGCCGAGGCCACCGAGACGGGGTGGGTCACCGTGCACGTCGCGGGCGCTCCCGGCACCCGTGTGACGCTCGCGGAGGCCGGGCAGCCGCTGCGCACGGTCACCGTCCGCGCGGACGGCACGGCCCTCGTCCAGCACCTCTCCCCCTGGCGCTGCGACGCGACGACGCGCACGATCACGGCCGCCGGCGGCGGTGCGACGGCGGCCGCGACGGTCACGACCCCACCCTGTACGGACCGCTTCACGCTGCGGGCGCCCCGGACGGCCCGCGCCGGCCGTGCCGCCACCGTGCGCGTGACCGACCGGTGGCGCGTCGGGGGCGCAAAGACGGTCGTCTGCCTGCGGATGCGGGGACGCGACGTCGGGTGCGCGTCGGCGACGCCCGGCGCGCGGTCGCGCGAGCTGCGGCTGTGGCCCGTCCGCTCCGGGGCCGCGACGATCACGCTCACCGCGCCGTCGACGCCACCGCAGAGCGTCGCGCTGCGGGTCCGCGCCCGAGAGGGCTCCCTGCGCGTGCTCGCGGCGGGCGACTCGATGATGCAGGTCCTCGACACCACGCTGGGCGACCGCCTGTCCGGCGCCGATCTCCACAGCGACGCGCACGTCAGCACGGGGATCACGAAGCCGGCGCTGCTGAACTGGCCCGCGCAGGCGCGCCGGCTGGCGCGGGCGCAGCGCCCGGACGCGACCGTGGTCTTCCTCGGCGCCAACGACGGCTTCGGCCTTCCCAAGCCGGGCGGCGGCCAGGAGCCCTGCTGCTCGCAGGCCTGGGTCGACGCCTACGCCGCGCGGGCCCGGTCGATGATGGCGGCGTACTCGCGGGCGGGCGCCGGCCGCGTGTACTGGCTCACCCTGCCCCAGCCACGGCGCGCGGCGTTCGCGCAGATCTTCACGGCGGTGAACCAGGCCCTCCGGAGCGCGGCCCAGGCCTACCCCGCGACCGTCCGGATCGTCGACCTCGTCCCGGCGATCAGCCCCGGCGGCCGGTTCCGCCAGGCGCTGCGCCAGGCCGACGGCGTCCACCTCACCCCTGCGGGGGACCGGGTCGCTGCGTCGCTCGTCGTGCGCGCGATGCGGCGCGACGGCCTGCGCTGATCAGACGCAGGAGCGGGCGGCGTCGGCGTACATCTGCGCGCGTGCCGAGTAGCCGGCGGGCGTCGCGTGCACGCCGTCGGACCCGAGCCACTCGGGGTGCGCCGCGACCTGCTGCGCCCACGGGACGAGCTTCATGACGGAGGGGTTCTCCGCGGCCAGCTCGGCGAGCGCCTGGTTCGCGCGGGCGTAGGTCACGCCTCCGACGGCGGGCCGCACGATCGTCGCCCAGACGACGCAGCCGTGACCGGACTGGCGCGTGATGGTCTCGCGGACCGCCGAGCGCAGCGTGTCCACCGCGCCGGGCGCGTCGTTCGTGAAGAGGCTGATGGCGAGCACGGGCGGTCGCTCGGACATGCCGCGGACGATGCCCATCCCCTCGGCCAACGGGCGGCCGACGCGGGCGTTCGTGCTCAGCGTCCAGCCGCTCAGCGCGGTCGTCAGCGGGGACTGGATGCCCACGGCGAGCGAGTCCCCGACGACCACCATGCGCGACGGAGCGAGGTTCGAGGGGGACGTGGACGGTGCCGGTGCGGCGGACGCGCTCGTCGCGTTGGGCGCGGTGGTGACAGGCCGGGTCGTGCTGCTCGCGGCCCGGCGGGCGGCGCGCGTCCGCGTGTGCCTGCGCGACGCCGTCTTCGCCTTCGGGAGCTCGAGGCGGGCGAGGGAGATCGCGACCTGCGCGCCCGTCTGGGCGGTGACGCGCACGCGTGGGTAGCTCTTCGTCGCCTTCAGGAGCACGCTCACGGTCCAGTGCCCCGTCGGATCGACCTGCGCGCCGGCGGCGCAGCGCGGGTCGTCGCACCCGGTGCTGACCTGGACGAGATCGCCGGCGTTGCCGCGGCCGGCGACGTCGGCCATGGCGCGGATGCCGACGGCGTCCTGCCGGGCGGTGACCGCGCGGTCGCCGGGGCTGTCGATCGTCACGAACGGGGACGCGGGCGGCGGCTCGGCCGGCGCGCGCACGTTCGCCTTCGCGGGAGCGGAGGAGTCGGCGGCACAGCCGGTGGCGACGGCGGTGGAGAGAGCGGCGAGGGCGAGGAGCAGCGCGACGCGCACGAATGTCACACCTGTGAGATCGGCTGCAACGCGCACAGGTTGAGCGAACGGGGTTAGGGTCACGCGCCCGTCGTGCTCTTCCCCACGGTCCAGTTCGCCATCTTCTTCTGCGTGGTGCTCACGGCCTCGTGGGCGCTCATGCCGCATCCGAGGGCGTGGAAGCCGTTCATCCTCACGGCGAGCTACGTGTTCTACGCGGCCGCGAACTGGCGCTTCTGCGCGCTGCTCGCGGCGCTCACGATCGCCAACCAGGTCGCCGCGCGCCTCATCGACCGCGCCCGCGACGACCCGCGGCGCAGCAAGCAGATTCTGGCCGCGGCGATCGTCATCGACCTCGGCGTGCTCGGGGTCTTCAAGTACTACGGCTTCTTCGTCGAGGACATCGGCGACCTGCTCGACACGGTCGGTCTCGGGCTGCCGCTGCCGCTGCTCTCCCTGGCGCTGCCGATCGGCGTCAGCTTCTTCACGTTCCAGGCGATCTCGTACGTCGTCGACGTGCGGCGCAGGCTGCTCCCACCGGCGTCGCTGCTGGACTTCGCGATCTACCTGACCTTCTTCCCCCACCTCGTGGCGGGGCCGATCGTCCGGGCGCGCGAGTTCATCCCCCAGCTCGCGACGCCGCGCGAGCGCTCCCACGTCCCGGTCGGCGCGGCGGTGACGCTCATCGCCGTCGGTCTCATCAAGAAGGTGGCGATCGCCGACTACCTGGCGCGGGAGGTCGTCGACCCGGTCTTCGCCGTCCCGCAGGCGTACTCCGCGCAGGACGTCGTGCTCGCCGCCTACGCCTACGCCGCGCAGATCTACTGCGACTTCTCCGGCTACACGGACATCGCGATCGGGCTGGCGCTGCTCATGGGGTTCGTCTTCCCGCAGAACTTCGACCGGCCCTACATCGCGCTGAGCCTCCGCGACTTCTGGCGCCGCTGGCACATCACGCTCTCGCGCTACCTGCGCGACTTCCTCTACATCCCGCTCGGCGGCAACCGGAAGGGACGCGCGCGGACGTACGTGAACCTCATGATCACGATGACGCTCGGCGGCCTGTGGCACGGCGCGGCGTGGACCTTCGTGCTGTGGGGAGCGATGCACGGGGCGGGGCTCTCGTTCGAGCACGCGGTCGGGGAGCGCCGGCTCGCGCGGATCCCGAAGCTGGTGCGGTGGTTCGTCGTGCTGCAGTTCGTGGTCCTCGGCTGGATCCTCTTCCGCTCGCCCGACCTCGCCTCGGTCGGGGAGTTCCTCTCGCGACTGGCGCACCCGGGCGCGGCGACGCTGTGGACCGCTCCGGTCGTGCTCGCGGTGCTCGCGGTGTTCGTCGTGCAGGCCGTGCCGCGCGACTGGCGCCAGCGCGTGCGCAGCTGGGTCCAGCGCCGCCATCCCGTGACGCTCGGCCTGGGCCTCGCATCGGTCATCCTGCTCGTCGGCGCGACGGTCCCCAGCCAGGGCGTCCCGCCGTTCATCTACTTCCAGTTCTGAGATGACCGACACGAGCGTCCCCGACAACTCCCTCTACGAAACGCCCACGGCGCGGCGCGCGGGTGCGCGTGAGGCGATCGTCTGCGTGCTGCTCGCGGCGGTCGCGCTCGTGCTCCTGGCGGGGTCGTCGGTGCGGTCGGCCGGCGAGGAGATGAACAGCGGGATCGTCCGCTCCGTCGTGCTCGCGGTCGGCGAGCCGACGGGCTGGGTCGCCGACCGGCTGCCGCTCGCCGACGCGGTGAGCCGCCTGACCAGCGGGCTCTCGTCCGAGGAGGACCTCGGATCGGGGCCGAGCGTCTTCGCCGGCGGCGGGGCCAACGCGGCTGCCGTGCCGCCGGTCACGCCCGACGCGTTCGATCCCGCCGCGCTCGGCGAGAAGCCTGCGCGGCCGGGCCCGCTGAAGACGCTGCTGGTGACCGGCGACTCGCTGAGCCAGCCGCTGGACGCCGAGCTCGCGCGCGACCTCGCCGGTCGCGACGGCGTGCGCGTCGTCCGCGACGCGCGGCTCGGGACCGGCATCTCGAAGTCCGACCTGCTCGACTGGGGCAAGCTCTCGGTCGCGCAGACGCGCAAGGACCGCCCCGACGCCGTCGTGATGTTCCTCGGGGCGAACGAGGGCTTCCCGATCGAGGTCGGCGGCAGGGAGGCGGAGTGCTGCGGAGGCGCGTGGGCGTCGCAGTACGCGTTCCGCGCGCGGTCGATGATGAACGTGTACCGCCGCAACGGCGCGGCGCGGGTCTACTGGCTCCTGCTGCCGCAGCCGCGCGACCCGGCGCGGGCGAAGATCTCCCGTGCCGTGAACGCCGCGATCGCCGTCGCCGCCGAGCCCTACCGCGCGCAGGTCCGCGTGCTGGACATGGGCGCGATCTTCACGCCTGGCGGCCGCTACCGGGCCGCGATGAGCGTCGGCGGGCGCGACACGATCGTCCGCGAGCCCGACGGCGTCCACCTCAACGACGCGGGCGCCCGCGTCGCGGCGACGGCGGTGCTGCGGGCGGTGAACCGCGACTTCGGACCCTGATGTCACGATCGCGCGGGCTACGTCGTCACCCTTGCATGAACGAGATCGTGATCACCGGATCCACAGGGGTCATCGGGCAGCGCGCCGTCCGCGAGCTGCTCGCCGCAGGCCATGGCGTCACGGGCGTGACGCGCTCCGCGCGCGGCCGCGAGCGGCTCGAGGCCCTCGGCGCGCGCGCCGTCGACGCCGACGTGTTCGACGAGGCGTCCCTGCGCCGCGCCTTCGACGGCGCGGACGCCGTCGTGAACCTGCTGACGCACATCCCGAGCGCCGATCGCATGGCGGACCCGGCCGCCTGGGACGAGAACGACCGCATCCGCACGGAGGCGTCGGCGACGATCGCCCGCGCGGCCCAGGCCGCGGGCGTGCGACGGCTCGTCCAGGAGTCGATCGCGTTCGTCTACGCCGACGGCGGCGACGCCTGGCTCGACGAGGACGCGCCGGTCGCCGGCGGCGGCGTGACGACGACCGCGCTGACCGCCGAGCGCAACGCGCGCGAGCTGTTCGACGGCGAGACCGTCGTGCTGCGCTTCGGGCTGTTCACCGGGGCCGACAGCGGATCGACGCTCGCCGCGCTGGAGGCCGCGCGCGGCGGCGCCTCGATCGCGGTCGGACCGCCCGGCGCGTACCGGCCGACGCTCGCGCTCGACGACGCGGCGGCGGCCGTCGCCGCAGCGCTGCGCGCGCCGGCGGGGACGTACAACGTCGCCGACGCCGACCCGGCGACGAACGCCGAGATCGACGCCGCGCTGGCCGCCGCCGCCGGCGTCGAAGCCCTGCGGCCCCAGGCGCTGCAGGACGGGCCGATGGCGCGCTCGCAGCGCGTGTCGAGCCGCCGGCTGCGCGACGCGACGGGCTGGGCGCCGCGGGTGCGCGCGGGCACGGAGACCTGGGACCGGATCGCCGCATGACCGACGCGGAGCGCTTCGCGGAGGCCCGCCCGCGCCTGCTCCGGCTCGCATACAGCGAGCTGGGCGACCTCGGCGAGGCGGAGGACGTCGTGCAGGAGGCGTGGCTGCGGCTGGAGCGCGTGGACGCGCAGGCGATCGAGAACCTCGACGGCTGGCTGACGACGGTCGTCGCCCGGCTGGCGCTCGATCGCCTGCGGTCCGCCCGCTCGCGCCGCGAGACCTACGTCGGTCCGTGGCTCCCGGAGCCGCTCGGGTCCGACGACCCGGCGGATCGCGTCACGCTCGACGAGTCGGTCAGCTACGCGCTGCTGACCGTGCTCGAGCAGCTCTCGCCCGCGGAGCGCACGGCGTTCGTGCTGCATGACGTGTTCGACGTGCCGTTCGGCGAGGTCGCCGAGGTGGTCGGCCGCACACCGGAGGCGGTCCGGCAGCTCGCCTCGCGCGCTCGCCGCCACGTCACGCAGGAGGGCCCGCGCTTCGCGGCCTCGAGCGACGAGCACGATCGCGCCGTGCGCGCGTTCGCGCAGGCGATCGCCGAAGGGGAGCTCGAGGGGCTCGTCGCGGTGCTCGACCCCGATGTCATCTGGACGTCGGACGGTGGCGGCATCGCGAACGCAGCGCGCAAACCGCTGCGCGGTGGCGAGCGGGTCGCTCGCGCGTGGGTGGCGCTCGGGCGCAAGTCCCCGCACGAGCCGACCGAGATCAGGCTCAACGGGCAGCTCGGGTTGATGCTGCCGCACCGCGACGGCCATCGCTCGGCGATGTCGTTCATCGTCAGCGACGGCCGCGTCGTGCGCATCGACGCCGTCCGCAACCCGGAGAAGCTGCGGAGGGTCTGAGCCGGGCGTCAGGCGGCGACGAGGCCGACGACGACCTCGTGGTCCTCGCGCGCCAGCACCCAGTCCCAGGGGCCGTTGCCGGTCCCCTGCCAGTCGTAGACGCGCCAGCCGTGCACCCGCAGGCCGCCCGTGCGCGCGAGGGTGCGGGCGCGCGCGCAGGAGATGCGCTCCTTGCGCAGCGTGACGTACACCCGGTAGCGGCGCCCGCCGCGCTGCACGGCGCCGCAGCGCGTCGTCCCCGCCGCCCGCGCGGGCATCTTCAGGTCGGCGACGGGCGGGAACGCGAGCGGCGCGACGGCGTCCTTGATGAGGTGCGCGTAGGCGCTCGCGCCCTCGTGGCTGACGTGCAGGCCGTCGCCGGCGAACCAGCCGTCGTGCCCGGCGCTGAACGACACCCAGTCGATGAGGCGGACCCGCGTCGGGTGCTGCGCGGCGGCCGTGCGCATCGCTGCTGCGGCGCTCGCGATGTTGCGCGGCGTCACCAGGCCCAGCACGCGGTCGGGGCCCATGACGCCGAGCGCGCTGCTGATGGCGCCGGCCGACGCGCCGCCGTTCGCCCCGAGCGCGAGCACCGCGACCTGCGGCAGCGTGCCGCTGGCCTTGCGCGCGGCGAGCATGCTCACGCCCTCGGCGAACGGGCGGCAGCCGTGGGCGTCGGCCTCGAGCCCGAGGCCGCCGAGCACCGGCGCGGCGAAGATCATCGTGGAGTCGCCGATGACCAGCGGCGCGCGGCCGCCGGAGGGGCCGCCGTGCGCCGCCTGCACCCTGGTGCCCTCGTCGCAGGCGTACGCGGACGGCGCCAGGGCGAGCACCGCCAGGAGCGTCCCGAAGACGCCTGCGCCGAGCGCGCGGATCAACGGATCAGGTGAACTGCGTGTAGTCGTGGTTCACGCGGTCGTCGCCCTTGCGGCAGCGGACCTTCGCGTCGAACTGCGTCGGGATCGACTCACGGGTCTCCGTGCAGCTGTAGCCCTGCACGCGGCTCGTGCAGCGGCCCTTCTTGCCGCCGTTGCGGGTGCGGCAGCGGTAGTAGGCCTTGACGACGCTCTCGCCCGTCGCGCAGCTCACGCCCGTCGTCGACAGCGACGTGACGTACGTGGGGCCGAGCTTGCGGTCCTTGCCGGCCAGCGAGCACTTCGCCGCGGCGGTCGCCGTCGGAGGGTCGTCGGCGGCGGCGACAGCGGTGAGCGATGCGGCGGACAGCAGCACAGCGAGCACGACGGCGAGAACGGCGCGGGTCATCCGGATCCCCCAGGTCGGAAACGGGGCGGGATCTTAGTCGCGCGCCGCGATCCGATCCTGCGCTGCACGTTCCTGTGCCTCGTGCGCGCGGCTGCGTCGCAGCGTCGTCCAGAGCGAACGCTGCCGGCGCGACTCAAGGTCCTCGGTCATCGCGGTCCGCAGCGCACTGCAGGTGTCCATGAGGTCGTCGTAGTCGCTCTCGGCGACCCGGTCGGCGTCGTCGGCCGGGGTCCGCAGCACGGCGGCGATGAGCCCCTGCACGTCGCCGTAGCGCGCACGCGCCGTCTCGGAGAGGTAGAGCCCGCCGGTCTCGAAGTACCAGCTGCGCAGCCGCTCGTGGAGGCCTTGGAGCTCTCCTCGCGTCAGTGGCCAGCGCGGCCAATGCGCGAGGAGCACCGTGTCCTTCCAGAGCTCCTGGTACGGCGCGAGGCGCGCGCCGCGGAGCTCCTCGCCCACCGCGGCGCGGTTGTCGAGGAGGGTCTTGACGTAGGTCCCCACGATCCCGACGACCAGCCCGATGAGCGCCGAGACGAGCTCCGTGGTCATGCGTCACCCACCCGTGACCTCGACCTGCTCGCACCAGGTGAAGTTCTGCACCGCCGGCGGCCACGCCTCGTGCGCGAGCGTCGCGACGCCCACCGCGTAGACGTACTCGCCCGCCTTGAGGCCTGCCGCGTCCGTCTCGCCGTGCCAGTTCCCGCCGCCGGCGAGCTTGCCCTCGCCTTCGACCATCACGTCCTTCTGCGACAGCATGAAGCTCAGCCGCTTCAGCGCGAAGCCCTCCTCGATCACGAACGGGCCCGTCGCCCGCACCTTGCCGTCACCCGTGAGCACCACGGTGTCGAACGCCTTCATCGCCATGGGACCGCTCCCTTTCGCTGGTGATCCCGCCGCCAGCGGGCGGCGGACACGACATCGCCCTTCCGTGCGTACAGCGCGGAGGCCTCCGCGAGGACCGCGTCGGCCTCCTCCTCCCGCCCGGCCGCCCCGAGCACCGTGCCGAGGTCGGCAAGCGCGTCCGCGCGCGAGACGAGGAAGTCGGTGTCCTCCGCGAGACGGACGCCTTCGCGGGCCAGCGCCTCGGCCTCCGCCAGGCGTCCGCCGTCGGCGAGCAGCCGCGCCCGCGCGCCGCGCCACACGATCTGGGCCGTGAGGTCCTCGTCCGCGGCTGCGTCCTGCGCGACCGCGCACACCACGTCGGCCTCGGCGAGCCGCCGACCGTCGAGCAGGACCCGCGCCAGCATGCCCGCCGTGTCGGCGAGCAGCGCCTTCTCGCCCATCGCCGTGAGCTGCTCGTAGCCCGCGCGCAGCCGGGCCTCGGCGGCGTCCGGCAGCCCGGCGAGCAGCTCCACCATCGCGGGCTCCTGACCGATCGCGGAGCGCAGATCGCCGACCTCGGTGAGGACGGCGTCGGCGTCCCTGATCAGGCCGAGCGCCTCGTCGCGGTCGCCCGCCATCGCCTGCAGCGCCGCGAGCGGGTGCAGGGTCCGGGCGACGGCGAGCGGGCTGTGGGCGACCGCCTCGCCGAGCGACCGGCAGCGCGCGATCGCCTCGGGGACCGGCATCGGCCCGTGCAGCGCGGCGGACGCGCGCCACCCGGTGATGGCGAGTGTCGTCACCGCGTCCCCCGCGCGCGCGGCGTGCTCGGCCGCGCGGGCCCAGTCGTCGTCCGCCGCGGCCGCGCGGCCCTCGATCCAGGCGTGGACCGCGCGCAGGTACAGGGCGCGCCCGCGGCCGAGGTCGTCGCCGCCGTCGCCGAGGACGTCGAGCGCGTCGTCGGCCACCGCGCCCGGGGGGTCGCCGTCCTCGCCGGTCTGCAGGCGCACGAGCGCGCGCTCGACCCTCGCACGCGCCTTGAGCTCGTCGTCGGCGGCCGGATCGTCGATCGCGCGGGTCATCGCGTCGTCGGCGTCCGCGAGCCTGCCCGCCTCGAGCAGCGCGGCGCCGAGGCGCGGGAGCAGCTCGGGGCTCCCGGGCGCGAGCGCGGCGGCGCGCTCCAGCAGTCGCGCCCCGGCCGGTGCGTCGCCGCGACGCAGCGCGGCCTCGCCCGCGGCCTCGAGCCGCGCGGACGCGCTCGCCGCGAGCTCGTGCGCCCGTGGACCGTCGCGCCCCAGCTCGCGCAGCAGACGGCACGCCTCCGCGAGGTGATGGCCCACCGTCTCGTCCTCCGCCGCCACGGCGGCCGCCTCCTCGTGAAGGCCGGCGCGTCGCTCCTTCGGGACGCCGAGGTACGCCGCGTCCCGGATGAGCGCGTGCTCGAAGCGGAAGGCGTCCGGGCCCGAGCGATCGGCGCGGATGAGGCCCTTGCGCGCGAGCGACGCGAGGTGGCTCGCGGCGTGCGAGCCACCGACGTGGAAGCGCACGCCCTCCACGGAGGCGCGCTCGAGGACGTCGCGCTCGTCGGGATCGAGGCGCTCGATGCGCGTCGCGAGGACCGCCTGGATGCTCGACGGGAGGGCCTCATCGTCGGGCCCCATCGCGACGAGCTGCTCGAGGAACAGCGGGTTGCCCTCGGCGCGCCGGACGATCCCGGCGGCGCCTGGCACGTCGCGGACGAGCTCGAGCGCCTCGTCGTGCCCCAGCGGCTCGAGGGCGACGACGGAGCGACCGGATCCCGGCGCGAACCACGCGGGACGCATCTCGACGAACTCCGGGCGCCCGAGGCACAGGACGAGGATCGGGTGCGCGCCGGAGAAGGACCCGACGTAGTCGAGGAGGTCCAGGAACGTCGGCTCGGCCCAGTGGACGTCGTCGACGGCGAGCACGAGCGGCCGCCGGGCGGCCGCGGACTCGAGCAGACGCCGCACCGCCCAGAACGTCTCGTCGGCCTGCACCGGCGCGCCGTCGCCGAGGCCGACCGCGCGCAGCACCGGGCGCGTGAGCGCCTCGTCGCCGTCGAGCAGCGCGGCGACGCCGGCCTCGGGCTGCTCGCCGCCGACCTGGCGCACGATCTGGGCGAGCGGGCGGTAGGCGACGTCCTCGCCGTAGGACAGGCAGCGCCCGATCGCGATCGTCGCGTCGTCGCCGATGTCGTCCAGCAGCTCGCGGACCAGGCGCGACTTCCCGATGCCGGCGGGTCCCGTCACCGTCACCGCGACGAGCGCGCCCTCGTCGCGCGTGCGGCGCCATGCGTCGCGCAGCGCCGCGAGCTCCGCGTCGCGCCCGACGAACGCGCTCGCCGGCGCGGGGTCCTCCGTCCGCAGCCGCAGCAGGCGCGACGACGCCAGCTCGCCGCCGCGCGACGGCGACCGGCGGACCGGCATCGAGCTCCGTCGAGCGCGCCGAGCAGATCGGCGATCCGCGCCCCGGCGAGGATCTCCCCGTCGGCCGCCGCCACCTGCAGCGCCGCGGCGGCGGCGAACGGCTCCCCGGTCGCCCGCCGCGCATCGGCGCCGACGAACGCCTCGCCGGCGTCGAGCCCGACGCGGACCGGCGCGAGGTCGCGGATCTCCAGCGCAGCGCGCGCGGCGCGCTGCGCGTCGTCCTCGTGCAGCTCCGTGAGGCCGAAGACGCCGACGATCGCGTCGCCCGTCGTCCCCTCGGCCTCGCCGCCGTGGCGCCCGACGACCTCCGCGAAGCGCTCCAGCAGCGCGTGGAGCGCCTCGGGGTCGTCCGGTGCGACGCCGGCGACGAGGACGCTCACCAGCCTGCGCGTGGCCCGCCGGGCTGCCGCCGGCGCCGGCGTCGGGGACGGCCGGTCGGGCTGCGCGATCGGCAGCGCGAGCGCCGGATCCTGCGCCAGCACCGCGCGCTCGAGCTCGCGCAGCCGCTCGCCCGGCTCGATGCCCAGCTCGTCGACGAGCGCGCGGCGTGCGTCCTGATAGGCCTGCAGCGCCTCGGCCTGGCGGTCGGACCGGTACAGCGCGAGCATGAGCTGGCCGCGGAGGCGCTCGCGGTACGGGTGCTCGGCGATGAGCGCCTCGAGCTCCCCGACCACCTCGGCGTGCGCGCCCAGCGCCAGTCGCGCCTCGACGTGCAGCTCGGTCGCCGCGACCCGGAGGTCGGCGAGGCGCGCGGTCTCGCTCTGGGCGAACGCCTCGTAGGCGAGATCGGCGAGCGGCGGTCCGCGCCAGAGGGCGCGCGCCTCCTCCAGCGTCGCCGCCGCGCGGCGCGGCTCGCCGGCGTCGAGATCGCCCCGCGCGTCGGCGACCAGCCGCTCGAAGCGCCGCGCGTCGATCCGCTCGGGCTCGACCTCCAGGCGGTAGCCGTGGTCGCGCGTGACGATCGGCGCGGGCCGGCCGTCGACGGCGAGCGCCTTGCGCAGGCGCGACACGTGGACCTGGACGGTCTTCGCGGCCGTCGCCGGCGGCCGCTGGGCCCACAGCTCGTCGAGCAGCGCGTCCGTGCTGAGCGTCTCGTTCGCGTGCAGCAGCAGCACTGCCAGCAGCGCGCGCTGCCGGCTGCCCCCGAGCGCCAACGCCCGGTCCCCTTCGAGGACCTCGAGTGGTCCGAGGATGCGGAAGTCCATGGCGGGTGAGTCTCGCGGGCGGTTCGGCCGACCGTACATGACCCCGGACCCCCCGCGCCATGGCTGTTGCCGGGCTGTTGCCGGGCCGCTACCGGCGAGGCGGAGGCTGCGCTCCACACCGAAACGCTCCCCGCTTCAGGAGGCAGTCATGGGACACCCGATCCCGCAGCAGCACCCCGCAGTCGTCCTTCGCTCCCACTACCGCCACGTGAAGGCACTGCTGGCCGTCGCGATGCTCGCCATCGCGGCGCTGGCCGTCGCCGTCGTGCTGCTGGCCACCAACCCGGATGACCCCGCCCGCGCGGCGTCGCAGGGAGTGGGCGCCGCGCCGGCCCACGTCGATTCGATCGGCGCGCAGACCACGGAGCGCCGGGCGTCCGTCCACGGCAAGGGCACCCCGCTGCGCTACGACGGCGGCCCGTCGGAGGGCACGGTCGGTCTCGGCCACTGACCGAGCGGCTACGCGGGGACGCCCGTGAACTGCAGGAAGTCGCGGATCGTCCGGATCGCGCGGCCGTCGGGCAGGCGTCACGCCCTGGGAGGGATCCCAGGGCGTGTCGTCGTTGAGGTGCGAGGCCGGGTCGCCGAGCAGCAGGCCGACGATCGTCTCGGCGACGATGCGGCTGCCGACGTGCCCGAGATGGTTGCCCTCGGCCTGGACGGCGGCCTCGCGCAGGACGTAGAACCACAGCGGCGTGCGGTCGACGAAGCCGCCGGCCGCCAGGGCGGCGGTGATGCCCTTGGCCTCTCGTCCAACTCGTCCGCCGTGAGCGGTCGGAGGCCGAGCGCGTCCGCCGCCGCCTGGCCCGTCGGCAGGCTCAGCAGGAGCCCCGCAGCAGGTTGCGGCTGGGGAGCTGGCGCAGCAGCCCCCGGAGGTCGCCGACGGTTCAATCCCGGGCGCCAGTCCGCGGTTGGGCAAGTTGCCGAGCGGCGCGGAGATGCGTGTGTCGATCCGCCGCGCGATGCCGGCCCTCGAACGCACCGCGCTGGATCGCACAGGCGATCGGCCTCCCAGACCATGTCCCGCCGGCAGCACGGTCGCCTCGGCCCCGAACGGCGCGGCGCGCTGAGGCGCTGGTCCTCCTGCCAGGCGCGCGGCGCCGCGTCCCGTGTACTGGAAGAGCCGGTCGATCGACCGCGCTCTTCGTCAGCGTCGCGTCCGTAGTTGCGGTTGAGGTCGTAGGAGTCGCGGATCATGCAGTGGCCGAAGCGGAACGCCGCGGCGGCGAACTCCAGCGGCATCCACGCCTCGCCGTCGGGGAGCGGGCGGTAGCGCAACGCGCGCTCGGCGAGACGTCTCGACGGTGCCCGGCATCGTCAGGCGCTCGAGGTAGTCGTGCAGCACGAGCCACTCGTGGTGGCGCCGGACGAGGCGCCGTGCGGCGTCGAACAGCCGGCGTCGTCGGCGGCCAGGCGATGTCGAACCGGGCGGGTGTCGGCGCGGACGCGCTCCACGACGCGGTTGTGGAAGCGCAGGTACCGACATGGAGCTGGGCGGTGATGAGATTGGAGTCGTTGCGCAGGTCGCCGATGTAGGCGAGCGACCGACGGAAGGGGGCGTCGCGGAGCGCCGAGCGGCAGTGACTCCTGCGTGATGAGCCCGTCGGCGAGCAGGGCCCGATGCGCGGCAGGTCCCGCTCGTCGTCCTCGCGGGTGGGATCGGCGCGCAGGCCGACCTGCGCGACCCGGCCGACGCGCAGGCGCGGGCCGTCGTAGAAGACCTGCGTCCGTCGCCGTGCGGCCCGTCGCCGTAGACGCTGTCGAGGTCCAGCCGCGGGCGCCGCAGGTTGCGCAGACTTCGACGACGACCTCGTCGGGGTGCTGCGGGACGGGCGATCGTCGAGGGCGATGCCGGGGCGGTCGGCGTCGGTGTTCGCGGTCAGGTCGTGATCGATGAACTGACCCCAGTAGGTGTAGACCGCGGGGATCACCGAGTTCGGGCTCGCGCCGGGGCCGGCAGTGGCCATCGCGGCCCCCAGCGCGCCGAGGCCCTCGGCGGCGTCCGGCCGCGGATGGGCGTCGGGTTCGTGCCGGACGTCGGCGAAGAGCTAGCCGAACGGCGTCGTCTCCGGCACCTGGGGCCGCGCACTCCGTCGTCGCCGTGGCGCAGCACCAGCATGGCGTGACGCTACCGAGGCTGTTGCCACGGCGTTGCCGCCGCGCAACCGCCTCGGCCGATCGTGCCACCCATGCCGATCGCTCGTCTCTCCGACGTCCTCCGCTCACCCTGGCTGCGGCTGGCGGTCGCCCTGCTGGCGCTCGCCGTCGTGGCCATCCTCATCGTCCTGCTCGCCCCCGACGCGACGACGGCCGGCGGGGGGCCGTGGAGCCAGGTGCGGATGGGCCGTTAGGCCTCGGTGCCTGCGGCCGCGCCGACCGGCGGCTCGGCGCTCCATGGGAACACGATCCAGCTGTCCGTGCGGCGCCAGACGTAGTCGCACTTCACGACCGACCGCGGCTTCTCGTAGAGCACGGCGGTCCGGACCTCGCCCACCCGCTCACCGCAGAAGTCCTGGACGGTCTGCAGCGTCAGGCCCGTGTCGGCGACGTCGTCGGCGATGAGCACGCGCGCATGCTCGAGGTCGACGAGGTCGGGCACGGGCGGCAGGATCATCGGCAGGTCCAGCCGCTCGTCGACGCCGGTGTAGAACTCGACGTTCATCGTCCAGGTGTTCTTCACCCCGAGGGCGTAGCCGAGTGCGCCGGCGACGAGCAGGCCGCCGCGGGCGATGGCGAGGATCACCTCGGGCTCCCAGCCGTCGGCGTGCACGGCCTCGGCGAGCGCCCGCGTCGCTGGGCCGACCTCGGCCCACTCGAGGATCTCGCGATCGCTCACGCGGCGGAACATAGCCGCTGCGCCGACAGGAATGAGACCGGTCCCCGCCGGATACCAACGTGCTCAAACCGACCGGGGAGGGGACTCATGCGCAGGCGGACGAGACTGGCGGTGCTCGCGGTGGCGACGGCGGCCCTCGGGGTCCCGGCGAGCGCCGGCGCGACGGGCGGCGGCGACCTGTGGAAGGTCTACGACGAGGGGCTCGCCGGGGCGAAGTACATCGACCTCACGCACACGATCACGCCGAACATGCCGGTGTGGTCGGGCTTCGGCCCCTCGGTGTTCCGGCCCGCCGTGAACCCGGCGACGGGCCAGGCCTACACGTACGCGAACGACGGCTTCGAGGCGACGTCCTACACGCTCGCGACCGACCAGTTCGGCACGCAGTTCGACCCGCCGGCGCACTGGGCGCCCGAGCAGGCCGCGATCGACGAGATCCCGGGCAGCTACTCGGTCCGCAAGCTCGTCGTCATCGACGTGTCCCAGCAGGTGGCGCGCAACCCGAAGTACTTCCTCACCGTGGCCGACGTGAAGGCGTGGGAGCACGAGCACGGGCGCATCCCGGCGGGGTCGGTCGTCATGGTCCGCTCGGACTGGTCCAAGCGCTGGACCGACGACCCGGTCGCGGCCAAGGCGCTGGCCGCCGACGGCAACTTCCCGAGCGTCGCACTCGACACCCTGGAGTTCCTGCACCTCCAGCGCCACATCCTGTTCCACGGCCACGAGCCGCTCGACACCGACAGCACGCCGACCCTCGAGGGCGAGTCCTGGCTCATGCACCACGGCTACGCGCAGGCCGAGGGCGTGACGAACCTCGAGGGCGTCCCGGCGACGGGCTGCCTCGTCTCCTTCGGCTTCCCCAAGTTCAAGGGCGGCCTGGGCGGCTACGCGCGCTACATCGCGATCTGCCCGCCGTCGACGGAGAAGGGCGTGCCGGCCTCCGACGCCGACGCACCGCTCCCGTCGTACGCGACCGACCTGCACTGGGACACGACCCTGGGGTACCGCGTGCGATAACCCCCACTCGACTAGCGTCCCGCGGCGTGAGCGACGTGACCTACCGCTACGACCCCACGGCCTTCCGCGAGGTCTTCGAGCATCACTTCACCTACGTCGCGGGCGTGGACCGCAACAGCCACCGGTTCGCCTCACGTCCCGCGCTGCACGATCCCGCGAGCGGGCGGCGCTGGACCTACGCCGAGCTCTGGGCCGACGTCGGCCGGCTCGCGGCGGGGCTCTCCGACGCCGGCGTGCGTCCCGGCGACGCCGTCGTCTTCCAGCTCTACAACTGCCCCGAGTTCGCCCTGCTGTGGCTCGCGGCACAGCGCCTCGGAGCGGTCGCGTCGCCGATCAACTTCCGTCTGTCGTCGGGTGAGACCGCGTACGTGCTCGACGACAGCCGCCCCCACGCCTTCGTGTACGACGCGGCGCTGGCGACGCTCGCGTCGGAGGCCCTCGCTCGAGCGGAGCACCGGCCGGCGCTGCTGGCCGTCGTGGGCGAGTCGTCCTTCGACGACCTGCTCAGCGGCGGCGGAGCGGTGCCCGAGCCGCCGGCGGGCGCCACGATCTACGACGAGACGACACGGCTGTACACGTCGGGGACGACGGGCCTGCCGAAGGGCGTGTCCCTCAACGCGGCCGTCGAGGTGCTCTCCGCGCACGACGTGATCATGCACTTCCCGCTCTCGCCCGAGGACCGGACGCTGAACATGACGCCGTGGTTCCACCGCGGCGGGCTCTACTCGGGCGGTCCGAACCCGGTCTTCTACGTGGGCGCGGAGGCGGTGCCGCTGCGCGCGTTCGATCCCGCCGTCGTCCTCGACTGGGTCCAGGAGCACGGGCTGACCTTCCTCATCGGCGCCCCGACGAACCTCGCCCTGCTCAGCGCCGAGCAGCAGGCGCGCCCGCGCGACCTGTCGAGCCTGCACGGCATCGTCACGATGGGCGCGCCGCTGGATCGCGCGTCGTGCCTGCGCTACCAGGAGCTGCTCACCGCCCGCATCTTCAACGGCTACGGGACCACCGAGGCGTTCTGGAACACGTTCCTGCGCCCCGCGGACCTCCCCGACCACGCGGGCTCGGCCGGGCGTGCGTGCACGGACGACGACGTCGCCGTCGTGCGCGTCTACGAGGACCGCACCGCCGCGCCGGACGACCACGTCGCGAAGGACGGCACGGAGGTCGGCGAGGTGGTCGTGCGCTCGGTGAAGTCGGGCTACGCGTACGTCGGCCAGCCCGAGGAGCAGGCGGCGCGCTTCCGCGACGGCTGGCTCTACATCGGCGACCTCGCGACCTGGGACTCCGACGAGTACGTCACGATCGTCGGCCGCAAGGACGACATGATCATCTCCGGCGGGGAGAACGTGCACCCGACGCAGGTCGAGAGCGTCCTCAACGAGCACCCGGGGATCGCCGACTCCGCGGTCGTCGGCGTCCCCGACGCGCGGTGGGGCGAGCTCGTCGTGGCCTACGTCGTGCGGTCCGATCCGAGCGTCGACGCCGCGGCCTGCGAGGCCCACTGCGTCTCCCACCCCATGCTCGCGGGGTACAAGCGACCGCGCGCGTACCGCTTCGTCGACGCGCTGCCGGTGACCGCCACGGGCAAGAAGGTCCACTACCAGGTGCGCGAGCAGGCCCGCAGGGAGGCCGACGAGGGCCTTCTGCAACGACCATGACGGACGACGTCGTCGTCACCGGGATCGGCGCGATCACGCCGCTCGGTCTCGATGCCCCGACGACGTGGGAGGGACTGCTCGCAGGACGGTCCGGGATCGGGCCGATCACGCACTTCGACGCCTCCGCCCTGCCGGTGCGGATCGCCGGCGAGGTCCACGGCTTCGACCCCGAGGCGCTGCTCGGACCCAAGCGCACGCGCCGCTCGGCGCGCTTCTCGCAGCTCGCGGTCGCCGCCGCGCGCGAGGCGGTCGCCGACGCCGGCCTCTACGTCGAGGAGGAGGCCGACGACCTCGGCGTCGTCATCAACAACGCCGTCGGCGGCGTGCCGGAGACCCAGGTCAACATCGACGCGCTGCGCGCAGGCGGCGCGCGCGACGTCAGCGCCTACTACGTCCCCGCGACGATCCCGAACATGGCCGCCTGCGAGGTGGCGATCGATCTCGGGGCGCACGGGCCCGTGACCGCCAGCGCGCTGGCATGTGCGAGCGGCAACTACGCGCTGCTGGAGGCCCGGCGGCTCATCCTGGCCGGCGAGGCCGACGTCGTCGTCGCCGGTGGCACCGACGCCGGCATCAGCGAGGCGATGTTCGCGGGGCTGGCGAACATGGGACCGCTGTCGGTGCGCAACGACGAGCCGGAGAAGGCAAGCCGCCCGTTCGACCTGGACCGCGACGGCTTCGTGTTCGGCGAGGGCGCGGTCGTCCTCGTCGTCGAGTCCGCCGAGCACGCCCGCGCCCGCGGCGCGCGCCCGTACGGCACGGTCGCGGGTGGCGCGTTGACGAGCGACGCGTTCCACATCAGCGCGCCCGAGCCCAGCGGGACGCAGGCCGCGGCGGCGCTGCGCCTCGCGCTCGAGCGCACCGGCACGGCGCCCGAGGACGTCGACTACATCTGCGCCCACGGCACCGGCACGCGCGCGAACGACCTCGTCGAGACGATCGCGATCCGCGCCGCGTTCGGCGCCGCCGCCGACGCCGTCCCCGCGAGCTCGCCGAAGTCGATGGTCGGCCATCTCATCGGCGCGGCCGGCGCGCTGTCGGCGATGGCCTGCCTGCTGGCGATGCGCGACGGGATGCTGCCGCCGACGGTCAACCTGGACACGCCCGACCCCGCGTGCGACCTGGACTTCGTGCCGCTGCACGCGCGGCCGGCCACGGTGCGGACGGCGGTCGCCAACGCGTTCGGCTTCGGCGGGCAGAACTGCGTCGTGGTGCTGCGCGCGCCGGCGTGACGATAAGGTCCGTTGCATGACAGTACCGACTGACCTCTCGGGCCGCGAGTACCTCGAGGCGATCCGCGACGGGCGCGTCGCCGCGCCGCCCATGGCGCGGTTGCTCGGCTTCGAGCTGACCACCGTCGGCGACGGCGACGTGACCTTCACCGGCATCCCCGACGAGTCCGTCCTCAACCCGAACGGCACCGTGCACGGCGGCTACGTCGCGACACTCCTGGACTCGGCGGTCGGCTGCGCCGTGCACACCACGCTGCCGGCGGGGACCGCGTACACCTCGATCGAGATCAAGGTCAGCTACCTGCGGGCCATCACCGTCGACACCGGGCCGGTGACGGTCACCGGTCGCGTGACGAAGCCCGGGCGGCGCGTCGCGTTCGCCGACGGCGAGGCCAGGGATGCCGAGGGCAGGCTCCTGGCCACCGCGCAGAGCTCGCTCCTCGTCATGGCGCCGCAATAGCGGCTGCCAACGCCCGCAGGTTCGCGGCGATCGCCTCCGCGCTCATTCCCTGGTCGCGGCGGGCGAAGGCGTAGACGCCGCTGTCGAGCGGGCCGAGCAGCGCGTCGGCGAACCAGCCGCGGTCGACCTCGGCGAGGTCCGGGCGCAGCTCGCTCAGCAGGTACGCGACGTGGAGCCGCCACGCCCGGTAGGCGCCGACGTGGACGCGTCCCACCGACGCCGTGTCGACCGCGAGCAGCACGTTGAGGTTGTCCTCCGTGAGCCGCACCAGCGCGTCGAGGAACGCGGCCAGGCGGTCCGCGGGCGGCGCGCCAGGGCCGATCGGCGGCGGGCCGGAGAGCAGCGCGTCCTGCAGCCGCTGCTCGTCCGCCCCGATGACGGACGCCAGCAGCGCCGCCTTGTCCCCGAAGCGGCGGTACACGGTCCCGACCCCGACGCCCGCCGCCCTGGCGATGTCGCGGATGTCGACCGCGCCGGCGTCGTCCGCCCGCAGGAGCGCACGGGTCGTGTCGAGGATCTTCGCCTCGTTGCGCGCCGCCGCCTCGCGTTGTCGTGCGTGGGTCGTGGGCATCGCGGACAATGTAGCGGAACATTGTTCCGCAAGTGTGCTACGTTTCCCGGAACACAGTTCCGCAACTCAGGAGACGACCCCATGCCCATCACCGCCACCGCCCCCCGCGTCCTCCTCGTCGGCGGCTCCCCCCGCGCCGGCGACTCCTACGCGCTCGCTCTCGCCGACAGCGTCGTCGCGGCCTTCGTCGCCGAGCACCCCGGCGCCGAGGTCGACCGGCTCGACGCGTTCACCGACGTCGCGCCGTTCGCCGCGCGCCAGACCGAGGCGAAGATGGCCGTCATCGGCGGCGCGCCGGTCCCGAGCGAGGACACGGACGCGTGGGACGGCGTCGTCGCCGTCTGGGAGCGCCTCGCGGCCGCCGATCTCGTCGTGATCGCGGCGCCGATCTGGAACCACGCCCTCCCCTGGGCGCTCAAGCTCTTCATCGACACCGTGACGCAGCCCGGCCTGGCCTTCGGCTTCGACCCGGCCGAGGGCTACCACGGCCTGCTCGGCGGCCGGCGCGCGGTCGTCGTCCACACGAGCGCCGTGTGGTCGCCCGGCGTGGCCCCGTCGTTCGGCACCGACGACGCCTCGCCCTACCTGCGCGGCTGGCTGGAGTTCGTGGGCATCGACGACGTCCGCGAGGTCCGGCTGCACACGACGTATCCCACGCCGGACCTCGAGGAGCGCGTCGAGCGGGCGCACGCGGAGGCCCGCGCCGTCGGCCGCGAGCTCGCCGCCGCGACGGTCGGCCGTTAGCCCTCGCCGCGGGCGGGCAGCCTCGTGGGGTGAGCGACACCTCCACACCCCCCGACCGCGAATCCCGCCGCACCGTGCTCATCGCGCTCGCCGCGAACGCGGTGATCATGGTCGCCAAGGCGATCGGCGGCGTGGTGTCGGGATCGAGCGCGCTGCTCGCCGAGGCGGCGCACTCGGTCGCCGACACCGCCAACCAGGGGTTCCTGCTCACGAGCCTGCAGCGCTCCGTCCGCGAGCCCGACGACGAGCACCCCTTCGGCTACGGGCAGGAGCGCTTCCTGTGGGCGTTCGTCGCCGCCATCGGCATCTTCGTCGCGGGCGCCGGGTTCTCGCTGTACCAGGGGCTCGAGGCGATACTGACCGAGGGCGAGGACCCGGATTTCAGGATCGCCTACATCGTGCTCGCCGTCGCGATCGTGGCGGAGGGGATCTCGCTGATCCGGGCGTTCCGGCAGACGAGCGGCGAGGCCCGCGGGCGCGGCATCTCGCTGCACGTGCACCTGCGGGCGTCCCGCGACCCGACGACGAAGACCGTGCTGTTCGAGGACAGCGCGGCGGTGACGGGCAACGCCGTCGCGATCGCGGGCGTCGCGCTGCACCAGATCACCGGCGAGTCGGCCTACGAGGGCGTCGCCGCGCTCATCGTCGCGGCCATGCTCGTGATCGCGGCGTTCCTCCTCGCCCGCGACGCCAGCTCGCTGCTCGTCGGCCGCGCCGCCACCCCGGAGGAGCGCGCGACGATCCTCGAGGTGCTGCGGGAGCCGCCGGAGGTCGAGCACGTTCTGCAGCTCCTCACGATGGCGTTGGCGCCGGACCGCCTGCTCGTCGCGGCCCGGGTCGACCTCACCGCGGGCGTCGACTCGGAGCGCATCGAGGACGTGTCGTCGGAGATCGACCGCGAGCTGCGCCGCCGGCTGCCGGCGGTCTCGGAGGTCTTCATCGACGCGACGGACAGGGAGCGCTTCACCCGGGCGAACCAGCAGCCGCTGGGACTCTCAGATCCGCCCACATCGCCGCGTGATCGCTGAGGCCGGCGTCGCGCCACGCGTGCTCGTACTCGCATGCCGCGACCTCCAGCCCGCGCACGATGATGTGGTCCAGCCGGTAGCCCGTCTTGCGGTGCGGATAGAGCCAGCTGCGGTCGCGGCGCCCGTAGCCGTGCAGCTCGCGGAACGCGTCGACGTAGCCGTGCTCGCGGAGCCCGGTGACGAGCAGGAGCTCCGCGCGGTCGTGGCGCTCGCCGTGCGACGGGCGGATGCGGCCCGTGCGCGTGCGCGCGAACGACTGGACGTCCCCCTCGCGTGACTCGTAGCGCGGCGTGTTGAGGTCGCCGACGAGCACGCGCGGCACGTCGGAGGCGGTCGCGAGCGCGGCGTGGACCGCCTCGAGCGTGCGGACCTTCACCAGGTCGGCCTTCTGGCTGATCGGCGCGTGGACGTCGTGCACCTCGACGACCGCGCCGTCGAGCAGCGTGCGCGCGACGAGGTAGCGCTCGGGCCACGGCACCTCGGCCGTCGGCACGAGCTCGATCGGCGTCCGGCTCGCGATGACGACGCCGAGGCGGCGCTCGGGCGCGCGCGGCGCGCCGTCGGGCGGCAGCGTGCCGGCCACGTGCGGGTAGCCGAGGTGCGCGAGCGCCGCCTTCCACCCGGCCAGCGCGCTGGCCCGCACCTCCTGCAGGGCGACGACGTCGCACCGCCGCCCGGCGAGCGCGGTCGCCTGCTCGACGATGCTGCGGACGCGGCCCTGGACGTTCCAGGTGAGGACGACGCCCATCAGCCCTCGTCCGGGATCCACCGCCGCGCGAGCGGCGTGGCGCTGATCCCGTGCACGGCGATGGAGACGATGACCACCACGGCGACGGTCCAGAAGATGACGCGCGTCTCCCCCTCGCTGAACGCGCCGAGCCCGATGACCACCGACGCGTAGAACAGCGAGCCGATCCCGCGCACGCCGAACCAGCCGACGAACGCCCGCTCGCGCAGCGACTCGCGCGTGCGCACGAGGCTCAGCAGCACCGCCGCCGGGCGGATGACGAGGAGCAGCAGCGGGACGAGCATCCAGCCGCTGACGCCGGGCACGCCGAGCCCGGTGAGCGTCACGCAGGATCCGAGCACGAGGATGAGCGCCAGCTCGGCGACGTCCTCGACGATCTCCGCGCCGTCGTGGACGCCACGGTTGCGCTCGTGCGTGTGCTCGTAGCGGCGGAAGCCGATCCCGCCCGCGAACGCGGCGAGGAACCCGTAGGCGCCGACGATCTCCGTCGCCCCGTAGATGACCGCCACCGCCCCGATCGCGACCCACCCGTCGAGCTCGCGTGCGAGCAGCTCGCGGTCGCGCAGGCGGACGGTCAGGGCGGCGATCCCGTAGCCGAGCGCGCCCCCGATCGCGATCCCCGCGACGATCCCGTAGAGGACGTCGGCCAGCGCCCACTCGACGAGGTCGTCGCCCTCGGCGATCGCGACTCCCAGCAGCAGGAACGGGAACGCGAGGCCGTCGTTGAGGCCGGCCTCACCGGTGATCGAGAAGTTCGGCTCGCGCTCGTCCTCGTCGCCCGGCGGCCCGACGCCGATGTCGCCCGC
The DNA here is from genome assembly GCA_963757125.1 of uncultured Solirubrobacterales bacterium. Taxonomy (GTDB): domain Bacteria; phylum Actinomycetota; class Thermoleophilia; order Solirubrobacterales; family Solirubrobacteraceae; genus CAVVSD01. The sequence continues at coordinate 110,494 of CAVWQP010000005.1, forward strand.
GAGCACCGGATCGGTCGGCGCCAGGCAGGCGCCGAGCGCGATCGCCGCGCCGAGCGAGAGCCCCATCACGAGCGAGCCGAACAGCGCGATCGCCCCGATCGTGAGCGGCATCGCCACGAGCAGCAGGCGCGCGACGTTGCGCCAGCCCCGGAACGTCAGCTCGCGCTCGAGCTTCAGCCCGGTCGCGAACAGCGCGACCACCACCGCGAGCTCCGTCGCGTGCTCGAAGAGCGTGCTGTCGGCGAACGGGTCGAGCCAGCGGATGCCGAGGAAGTGGATGCCGGCCGCCGCGATGAGCCCGAACCCCAGGTAGAAGATGCTGGCCGAGAACGCGCGCTCGTGCTCGTGCGACAGCGCGCCGATCGCGGCGAAGACGGCGATGCCGACGAAGGCGACCGCGATGGCGAAGGCGTCGGCGAACGAGAACCCGATGTCGGCTGCGAGCGGCACGGAGTCGGCGGCTACCCGCAAGGGAGGCACCGGACCCCCTACCTTCGTGGGCCATGACCTACGTGATCATCGGGAGCTGCGTCAAGGACGACGCCTGCATCGAGGTCTGCCCTGTGGACTGCATCCACCCGCGGCCAGAGGATCCCGACTTCGAGACCGCCGAGCAGCTGTACATCGACCCGGAGGAGTGCATCGACTGCGATGCCTGCGTCGAGGCCTGCCCGGTCGATGCGATCTACCCCGGCGCCGGCGTCCCCGCAAAGGACGGGGACTCGATCGACCTGAACGCGCTCTTCTTCGCCGAGCGGGCGGTCGTGGGATGAGTCGCACGCGCATCGCCATCGTCGGCGCGGGCCCTGCCGGGGCGTTCACCGCCTCGCAGCTGCGCCGCCACGGCAGCTGGGCCGACATCGACCTCATCGAGCGGCTGCCCACGCCCTGGGGACTCCTCCGGGCGGGCGTGGCGCCCGACCACCAGGAGATCAAGCGCCTGGACGAGACGTTCGACCGCACCATCTTCCGCACCGGCTGTCGCTTCTTCGGCAACGTCGCCGTGGGCACCGACGTCACGCACTCCGATCTCATGCGGCGCTACCACGCGGTGGTCTACGCCGTCGGCGCGCAGACCGACCGCTCGCTGGGCATCCCGGGCGAGGAGCTGCCCGGCAGCCTCCCCGCGACCGCGTTCGTCGGCTGGTACAACGGCCATCCCGACTTCTGCGACCTCGAGCCGGACCTCTCGCACGAGACCGCCGTCGTCATCGGCAACGGCAACGTCGCCGCGGACGTCGCCCGCCTGCTGACGCGCGATCCCGACGAGCTGGCGCGCACCGACGTCGCCGACCACGCGCTCGCCGCGCTGCGCGAGAGCGCGGTCCGCCGCGTCATCGTGCTCGGCCGCCGTGGGCCGGCGCAGGCCGCGTTCACGAACGCCGAGCTGCGCGAGCTGGGCCGGATGGCCGGCGTCGAGGTCGTCGTCGAGCCCGCCGAGGCGCAGCTCGACCCCGTCTCCGAGGAGTGGCTCGCGGAGGAGGGCACGTTCACCGCCCGGCGCAACGTCGAGCGCCTGCAGGAGTACGCGGCCGCCGGGCGCGATGGTTCCGCCGGCAGGACGATCGAGCTGCGCTTCCTGCGCTCGCCCGCGGCGATCCGGGGCACGGACCACGTCGAGGGCATCGACGTCGTCACGAACGAGATCACCCGCGACGAACGCGGCGTGCTGCGGGCGCGGCCGGTGTCGGAGGCGACGGAGACGATCCCGTGCGGGCTCGTCCTGCGTTCCGTGGGCTACCAGGCCGTCCCGCTGCCCGACGTCCCGTTCGACGAGCGCTCCTACGTCCTGCCGAACGACCGCGGGCGCGTCCTCGACCTCGAGACGGGCGAGGGGATCCGCGGCGTCTACGCCGTCGGCTGGATCAAGCGCGGCCCCACCGGGATCCTGGGCACGAACAAGCGCGACGCCGAGGAGACGGTCCGCGCGCTCGTCGAGGACCTCCACGCCGGGCGCCTGAACGAGCCCGTCGAGGAGGGGACGGTCGAGGACCTCCTGCAGGGGCGCGACGACGTGGTGACCGGCGCGGGCTGGTCGGCGATCGACCGCCACGAGCTGGCGGCCGGCGAGGCGGGCGAGCGCCCCCGCGTGAAGCTGGCGACGCGCGACGATCTGCTCGGGGTCGCCACGGGAACGGGAGAGGCCGCATGACCAGCGCGATGCGCGAGACGATGGCCGGGCAGGCCGAGGCCCTCGCCCGTCTGCTCGAGGACGACGGCGCCGTCGGGCCGGTCGCCGAGCGCCTCCGCGGCCGCCGCGTCCTGACGCTCGGCACCGGGACGAGCTGGCACGCGGCGAACCAGGCCGCTGCGCTGCTGCGTAGGGCCGGGCTGGACGCCGACGCCGCGCAGTCCGCCGACGTCGTCCTCGGCGACGACGGGACCGGGCGTGCCGAGGTGGTCCTCGCGTTCACGCACACCGGGCCGCGCAAGCGGTTCACGGCGCAGGCCATCGCCGACGCCCGTGGGCGGGGCCTCGACGTGATCCAGATCTCCGGCGAGGGCATCGAGGAGGCCGACCTCATCACGGTCGCGCAGGAGCGCTCCGCCGCCTACACGGCGAGCCACCTCGGCGCGCTGCTGCGCACGGCGCAGCTCGCCGTCGCGCTCGGCGCCGAGCTCCCGGTCGCCGACGTCCCCGGTGCCGTCGAGGACGCGTTCCGCGCGGAGCGCGACCCGGTGCCGCCGCCGGCGCGTCTCATCGAGTTCACGGGCGGCGGGATCAACGCCTGGACGGCCGCCGAGGGCGCGCTGAAGATCCGCGAGACGTCCTACGTCGCCAGCGAGGGGCTCGGCGTCGAGCAGCTCCTCCACGGGCCGTCGGTCGCGCTGCGCGACACGGACCACCTCGTCTGCCTCGACGGCGGCGGCGCGTGGTCGGAGCGGCTCGAGCAGGTGGCCGATGCCGCCGAGCGCACCGGGACCCCGGTGACCCGGGTCCGCGAGACCGCGCTCGGCGAGCCGCTGTCGATCTTCCCGCTGACCGTCGCCGTGCAGCGCGTCGCCCTGGAGTCGGCCGAGGCGCTCGGCACCGACCCGGACACGTTCGGGATGGACATCCCCGGACGCCTCGTCTGGCGCGAGATGGGCCTCTAACCCAACTCGACCACTTCATGGCACCGCGCGAGGCCCTCGCCGCGGTGGGTGATGAGCAGGACGGCACGATCGGCCGCGGCGTCCATCGCGTCGTCGATGACCTGCCGGGCGGTCTCCTCGTCGAGGTGCGCCGCCGGCTCGTCGAGGACGAGGACGGGCGCGTCCGCCAGGAGCGCGCGGGCCAGCGCGATGCGCTGGCGCTGGCCGCCCGACAGCTGCGCGCCCTCCTCGCCGACCATCGTCGCGGCTCCGTCGGGCAGCGTCGCGATCCAGTCCGCGAGCCCGGCGCGGCGCAGCGCGAGGCCGATCTCGGCCTCGGTCGCCGACGGGCGCGCGAGGCGCACGTTCTCGTGGATGCTCGACGCGAACAGGTGGGCGTCCTGGCCGCACACCGCGACGTGGCGGCGGACGTCGGCCTGCGCGAAGTCGCGGACGTCGGCGCCCGCAAGCGTGACCCGCCCGCGCTCGGGGTCCATGAAGCGCAGCAGGAGGTTCACGACCGTCGTCTTGCCGGCGCCCGACGGTCCGCGCAGCGCGACGTGCCGGCCCGGGGCGAGCCGGAGGTCGACGCCGTCGAGGACGGCTGGCTCGTCCGCGGCGTAGCGCGCGCGGACGCCCTCGAGCGCCAGCTCCGCCGCACGCGGCGGCGCCGGGAGCGGGACATCGGGATCGCGGACCGCCGGCTCGCGGTCGGTCAGATCCAGGATCCGCCGTCCCGCGGCCAGGACGCCCGTCAGGCGGCGCGCCGCCTCCGGCAGCGGCTGCACCCCCTCGAACGAGGCCATCGCCAGCAGCGACAGGAGCGCGATCAGCACGCGGTCCAGGGTGCCCGCGTCGTGGGCGGCGACGGCGACCGCGGTGACGCCGGCCACGGTGAGGCCCGCCACGAGGACGCCGAGCGCCTCCGCGGCGCCCGCGGCCAGCGTGTCGCGCCGCGCGACGCGGTCCAGCTCGCGGTCGGCCTCGGCGATGCGGCGCACGCGGTCGTTGCCCGCGCCGTAGGCGACCAGCTCGGGCGCGGCGCGCAGCGTCTCGACGAGCTCGGCGCTCAGCTGCGCGCGGGCGGCTGCCTGGCGGCTGCCGGCGCCGCGCGTGAGTCGCGCCGCGAGTGAGGGGACGAGGAGGCCCTGCACGAGCAGCCCGACGAGCAGCACCACGGCCGCAGCGGGCACGAACGCCGCGCTCGCCCCGACCGCGACCGCGCCGGCGAGCACCGCGACGAGCGGCGGCAGGATCCCCCGCAGGTAGAGGTCCTGCAGCGCGTCGACGTCGGCGACCATGCGGCTGAGCAGGTCGCCGCGCCGGAAGCTCGCGAGCCCCGCCGGCGCGAGCGGCTCGATGCGGGCGAACAGCCGGGCGCGCAGCGTGCCGAGCGTCCGGAACGCCACGTCGTGCGACGTGATGCGCTCGAGATAGCGCGCCAGCGGGCGCGCGACGCCGAAGAAGCGCACGAACACGATCGCCACCGTCAGCGACAGCACCGGCGGCTGCTCCGCCGCGCGGCTGATGAGGTACCCGGACAGCGCGAGCAGCCCGATCCCGAGGATCACGGCGAGCGCCCCGAGGGCGACCGCCAGCGCGAGCCGCGCCCGCGGCGCATCGGCGAGGGCGAGCAGGCGGCGCAGCGTCCCGTCCCTCATCGCGCCCCGACCTCGGCCACGAGGCGCCCGTCGCGCAGCTCGACGACGCGGTCCATGCCCCGCGTGAGCCCACGGTCGTGGGCGATGAGCAGCACGGTCCGGTCGCGCGGCAGGCGCCGGATCGCCTCGGCGACGAGTGCGCCGCTCTCGGCGTCGAGGTTCGCCGTCGGCTCGTCGAGGACGAGCACCGCGGCGTCGCGCGCGAGGGCGCGGGCCAGCGCGAGCCGCTGCGCCTGACCGGCGGAGAGCGCGCGCCCGCCCTCCCCGACGACCGTCGCGTACCCCTCCGGGAGCGCGGTCACGAACGCGTCCGCCCCTGCCGCCACGGCCGCGCGGCGCACCGCGTCGTCGGGGAGGTCCGGGGCGCCGAGCCGGATGTTGTCCGCGACCGTCCCGCGCAGGATGGTCGGCCGCTGCGGCACCCAGGCGAGCTGCGCGCGCCACGCGTCGGCGTCGGTGTCCCGCGCGTCGACCTCGCCGCCCAGGACCCGGCCGCCGATCGGCTCCGCGAGCCGCAACAGCAGCGACGCGATCGTCGACTTGCCCGCCCCGCTGGGCCCCACGATCGCGACGCGCTCGCCGGGGCGCAGCTCGAGATCCGCGCCCCGCAGCACGTCGCCCGCGCGCGCCGGGTAGGCGAAGGACACGTCCTCGAGGCGCAGCGCCACCGCGCGCAGGTCCGGCGCCGGCCGGTCGCCGGCGGACGTCACGGCCGCCGGCTCGTCGAGCAGGTCGAGGATCCGGTCGGCGACCGCCATCCCGTCGGCGCTGGCGTGGTACTGCGCGCCGAGCGCCCGCAGCGGTGCGTACAGCTCGGGGGCCAGGATGAGCACGGTGAGCCCGGCCTCCAGCCCGAGGTCGCCCTCGACCAGCCGCACGCCGACGGTCACCGCGATGAGCGCGACGCCCAGCGTCGCGGCGAGGTCGAGCACGGCGCCGGAGAGGAACGAGACGCGCAGCGTCGCCATCGTCGCCTGGCGGTAGTCGTCGGAGACCTCGGCGATGCGCTGCGTCTGCGCCGCGCCGCGGTTGAACGCACGTAGCGTCGGCAGCCCGCGGACGACGTCGAGGAAGTGCGTCGACAGCCGCACGAGGGCGGCGTAGCGCTCCGACGTGCGCCGCTCCGTGTACCAGCCGACGAGGACCATGAACACGGGCACGAGCGGCAGCGTCGCGAGCATGATGATCGCGCTCGTGAGGTCGATCGGCGCCGACCAGGCGATCACCGCCAGCGGGACGACGCAGGCCAGCACGACCTGCGGCAGGTACTTCGCGAACCACGCCTCGAGCGCCTCGACGCCGCCCACCGCGGCGGCCGCGACCTCGCCGCTCTGCACGCCGTCCAATGCGGCAGGGGCGTCGTGCAGCCGGCGGCGCACGAGCGCCATGCGCAGGTCGCTCAGGACCGACGCCGCGGCCCGGCGCCCGACGACCTCGAACCCCCAGGCCAGCGCCGCCCGCGCGGCGACGACCGCGACGAGCGCCGCGATCTCGCCCCGCAGCGACGCGAGGTCCGCGCCGCCCCAGGCCCGGGCGATGATGCTCGCCAGCAGCGTCGCCTGCGCGAGCACGAGCACGGCGCCGAGCACGCCGAGCACCGCGTCGGCCATGAGCGCCGTGCGGACCGCCCTGGCGCGCTGCAGGAGCCGTCGGTCGAGGCCTCTCACTCGCGGGGCGAGTCGACCTTGGACTGCGGCGGATCGTCCTCCGTGATCCCGATCTTGTCCGCCACGGTGCTGATCGCCTGCGCGACCCCCTCGAACTGCGCACGCCCGACGCGGGCGCGGAACACGTAGTAGCTCACCGCCTGGTAGGCGAGGACGACCGGGAACACGAGGATCGCGACGATGGTCATGATCGTCAGCGTGTAGGTGCCGGACGCGGCGTCCTCGACCGAGATGCTGTTCCCCGCGAGCGTCGAGACCATGACGTTCGGATAGAGCTGCACGAACAGGCTGCCGATGAGGCACGCGATCGTCAGGGCGAGCACGACGAAGGTCCAGCCCTCGTTCTGGCGGCCGGTGGTGAGGACCATCGCGCCGAACGCGCCGGTCACCGCGACGAGCATGAGCAGGTTGGGGATGATCTCGCCCTCGACGCCCCACGCCGTCCACGCGGTGAACGCCGTGACGAGCACGACGACCACGGGCGCGAAGCGCGCGGAGAAGGCGCGGGCGCGCTCGCGCAGGTCGTCCTCGGTCTTCATGCCGAGGAAGACCGAGCCGTTGAGCAGGCACAGCGAGAGCGTCGTCAGCCCGCCGAGCAGCGTGTACGGCTGCACGAGGTCGAGGAGGTTGCCGGCGAACTGCTGGTCGCCGTCGATCGGGATGCCGTTGAGCAGCCCGGAGAGCGCGACGCCCCACAGCAGGGCGGGCAGCAGGCTGCAGACCATGATCGCCCGGTCCCAGTTGGCGGTCCACCGCGCGCCGGAGTGCTTGCCGCGGTACTCGAACGCGACCGCGCGTACGACGAGCGCGATGACGATGAGCAGCAGCGGGAGGAAGTAGGAGCTGAACAGCGTCGCGTACCAGACGGGGAACGCGGCGAACGTCCCGGCGCCGGCGACGACGAGCCAGACCTCGTTGCCGTCCCAGTGCGGGCCGATCGTGTTGATGAGGACGCGGCGGTCCGTGTTGTCGCGACCGAGGACGCCGAGCAGCATCCCGACGCCGAAGTCGAAGCCCTCCAGGACGAAGTAGCCGACCCAGAAGAAGGCGAGGACGAGGAACCAGAACGTCGGGAGGTCGAGCTGGAACTGGTCCATCTCAGTAGCTCATCGCCGGGATCGGGCCGCTCTGCTCGGCCTCCTCGCGGGCGGGATCGGGCAGGCGGCGCGCGTAGCGGCGCATGAGCCAGATCTCGATCACGATGAGGATCGCGTAGACGGTGATGAACGCGATGAGGCCCGTGGCGATCTGCCACGTCGGCACCGCGACGCTGACGCCGTCGGCCGTCTTCTGCAGGCCCTGCACCACCCAGGGTTGTCGCCCGACCTCCGTGTACACCCAGCCCGCGGTGTTCGCGAGGAACGGGAGCGGTATCGACCAGATCGCGACCTTCAGGAAGAGCTTCGAGGTGTGCAGCTTGTCCCGCCACGCCAACCATCCCGCCCACAGCGAGAGGACCAGCATGAGCCCGCCGATGTAGACCATCCCGCGGAAGCCCCAGTACACGACGCCGACGGGCGGCACGTAGTCGCCTGGGCCGTAGCGCTGCTCGTACTGCTTCTGGATCTGGTCGATCCCGGTGACCTGGCCGTCGAAGGTGTTCGTGGCGAGGATCGACAGCAGGTACGGGATCTGGATGTTGATCGTCGTGTCGCCCGGGTTCGCCTCCAGCGGCGCGACCGCGAAGAGCGACAGCCCGACCTTGTCGCCGGTGTCGAACAGCGCCTCCGCCGCCGCGACCTTCATCGGCTGACGCTCGTACATGTTCCGCATGAACTCGTCGCCGATGAGGAAGACGAGCAGCGTCGCCGGCACCGCGATCGCCGCGCCGACCTTGGCCGCGCGGGTGAACGCGGCGACGTCCTGCCCGCGCCGGATGTGGAACGCGCAGACGCCCAGGACGAACAGGCTCGACGTCACCGCCGCGGCGGTCACCGTGTGGAAGAACGCGAGCAGCGCGGTCTCGTTGAACAGGACGGCGAAGACGTTCGTCATCTGCGCGTGCCCGTCCACCATCTCGTAGCCGACGGGCTGCTGCATCCAGGCGTTCGCCGCGAGGATGAAGTACGCCGACAGCGTCGTCCCGATGGCGACGAGCCAGATCGTCGCCAGGTGGATGCGTGGTTTGAGGCGGTTCCAGCCGAACACCCAGAGGCCGATGAAGGTCGCCTCCAGGAAGAACGCGAACAGCCCCTCCATCGCGAGCGGCGCGCCGAAGACGTCGCCGACGAACCGCGAGTACTCCGACCAGTTCATGCCGAACTGGAACTCCTGCACGAGGCCCGTCGCGACCCCGATGGCGAAGTTGATGAGGAAGAGCTTGCCGAAGAACCGGGTGAGCCGGAGCCACTGCTCGTCGCCCGTCCGCCACCAGATCGTCTGCATGACCGCGAGCGTGTACGCCAGCCCGATCGTCAGCGGGACGAAGATGAAGTGGTAGATGGTCGTCAGCGCGAACTGCCAGCGCGACAGGTCCAGTGCAGCATCCGCAAGCGGCAGGTACGCCCCCACGGTCTGCATCCTACGCGCGACGGTTCACGATGAGCTCGAAGGCGTCGGCCACGTGCCACTCCTCCGAGAGCATCACCGGCCGGCCGGCTGCATCGCGGTCGGTCTGGTCGATGTGGAGCAGCGGCGCGCCCGGCGCGACGTCCAGGACGCCCGCCAGACCGTCGTCGGCGACGACCGGGACGAGGCGCGCGCTCGCCCGCACCACGCGATGCCCGCTCCACTCGAGGACGACGTAGAGCGAGCCGTCGAGGTCGGCGTCGCCGAGGAGCCCCTCGGGGATGCGGTCGCGCGACAGGATCACGGGGCGCCCGTCCGCGAGCCGCAGCCGCTGGACCTCGACGACCAGCTCGCCGTCGGGCATCTCGAGCGCGTCGCGCTCGCCGGCGGTCGGCTCGCGCGCCTCCTTCGCGAGCACCCGCTCGCCCGGCTGCATGCCCGCCTCGCGGATCATCGCCGTGTAGGAGACGGTCGAGTCCAGCGCGTGACGGCCCCGCGGCGGATCGGCGACGAACGTGCCCGCGCCGTGGCGCCGGGTCACGTACCCCGCCTCGATGAGCCCCAGGACGGCCTCGCGCACCGTCGCCCGGCTCACCGCGAAGCGCTCCGCGAGCGCCTGCTCGTTGGGCAGCTTCGCCCCGCGCTCGAGCGTCCCGAGCTCGGCCAGCAGCCCCTCGCGGACCTCGTCCACCCGCGACGTGCGCCGGCGCATCGTCGTCATCCCGCCGCGGCCAGGACGGCGCGCACCTGGCCCGCCACCGACGGGCCGCCGGGCAGACGCTCCTCGAAGATCGCGCTGCCGATCGTGAACCCCCACGCGCCTGCCGCCTCGAGGACGCCGATCTGCTCGAGCGTCGCGACGGATCCGGCGGCGATCACCGGGCCGTCGACGGCGTCGGCCACCGCGCGCGTGAGCGCGCCGACGTCGGCGGTCGCGTGCCGGTACGCGAGCAGGTCCACGCCGTGGACGCCGTCGATCGCGGTGAGCCGGGCCGCGTCGGCAGCGATCTCCTCGACATCGCCCGACAGGACGCTCGGATGCCCCGTGATCGTGCCGGGGAACGGGCAGTAGCGCACCGCGGAACCCGCGAGAACGGCCGCGCCGTCCTCGGCGTTCGTGCCGCCCAGGACCCAGTCGACGCCGATGTCCAGGGCCGCGCGCACGGAGCGCAGCTCGTCCTCGCGGCTCGTGGAGACGACCTCGAGCATGACCTCCATGCCCGCCTCGTGCGCGGCGGCCGTGACGTCGCGCAGCACCTCGGGCGGCGGGCCGATGTCCTTGAACCCCACGTAGCGCAGCCCCGTGTCGCGCAGCCCGGCGAGGACCTCCGGCGCGTCGGCGACGGTGACGTCGTCGCGGGTCAGCATGAAGACGAACTCGATCATGGGAGAGGTCCTCCCGGGACCAGCTCGTGGATCCCGGAGACCACGTGGTCCGGGCGGATGTCGGCGCCGTCGACGTCCTCGGCGCGGGTCGCGCCGCTGAGGACCAGGATCCCGGCGGCGCCGATGTGACGGCCCATCGCGACGTCGGTGGCGAGCCGGTCGCCGACCACCGCCGCGCGCGACGGGTCGACGCCGAGCCGGTCCAGGAACGCCGCGGCCATGTGCTCGCTGGGCTTGCCGACGATCGCCTCGGCGCGCGCGCCCGTGCACGCCTCGATCGCCGCGAGCATCGCCGCGCAGTCCGGCAGGCCGCCGTCGGGCGTCGGGCAGTAGGGATCGGGGTTCGTCGCGACGATCGCGGCGCCGCGCTCGCGGACCGCCCGGTAGGCGGCGTGCAGCTTCGCGTAGTCGAACGTCCGGTCGAAGGAGACGACGACGACGTCGGCCTCCTCCGGGCCCGCGATCGGGAACCCCTCCTCGCGCAGCCGCGCGATCACCGCCTCCTCGGCGACGGGCAGGACCGCACGCCCCGGATGACGATCGTGGAGGTAGCGCACGAGCGCGTCGACCGCGGTCACGACGTCCCCCGGTTCGGCCGGCACGCCGAGCCGGGTGAGCTTGGCCGCGTAGTCGGCTGCGGTCTCCAGCGGCTTGTTCGTCACGAAGACGATCCGGGCGCCCGCGGCGCGCAGGGCGGCGATCGCCTCGCCAGCGCCCGGCAGGAGGTCGTCGCCGAGGTAGACGGTGCCGTCGAGGTCCAGGGCGTAGCCGTCGAACGCGGGCACCTCGGTCACAGGCCGACCCCGATCCGCGCGGCGTCGTCCAGCAGCGCCTCGACGTCGCCCGCCTCCCAGATGCCGAGCAGGAACGCGAGGTCGGCGACGGTGAAGCGGTCGCGCATGAGGTGGCAGTGCAGCAGCGCCCAGCGCGCGGTCTCGGCGTCGATGCCGAGCTCGGACAGCCGCAGCGGTGCCCCGGAGGCGGCCAGCGCGCCGGCCAGGCGCTCGGCCGGGGCGAGCAGCGGCCCGACCTCGGCGTCGAACGCGGCCCAGCCGGCCGGGACGTCGGGCATCGCGTCCCAGCGCGCCTGCTTGCGCGCGTAGTCGCTCCAGCACTCCTCCCCCATCGCCCCGCCCGGGTCGACGCTCGCGAACGCATCGCGGACGCGCTGCTCCATCGACGCGGCGTCCGGCGGCCGCAGCGTCGCGCCCGGGGCCGCCTCGCGCACGCGCTCCCACAGCAGCGCGGCGAGGACGGAGAGGATCCCCACCTTCGCGCCGTGCAGCGCGGTGGACGCGGGATCGGCCATCTCCAGCAGGTGGCTGACCGTGTGCTCCATGCCCGAGCCCGGCGCCGTCCGTCCCGCGACGCCCATCGACACGCCGCTCAGGGTCAGTGCCGCGGCGAGGTCCTCGAGCGCCGCGGGCTGCGCCGCGCGGATGCCGGGCGCGGCGGCGACGGCGGCATCGACGTGCTCGCGCGCGAGGTCGACGACCGCCTGCGCGTAGGAGCCGTCCTGTGCGACGAACCGCGCCAGGAGCCAGTCAGCGGGCGCCGTGTAGGTCGCCAGCAGGTCGCCGAGGCCGGCCTGGTTCAGTGCGAGCGGAGCGTCCGCGAGGACGCCGGTGTCGACGACGAGCCGATCGGGCCAGCGGGTCGTCGTCGTGCGCTTCACGCCGTCCACGAGCAGCACCGACTCGCCGTCTGCGAACCCGTTGACGCTCGCCGCGGTCTGGACGACGACGTGCGGGACGTCCAGCCGCGCGCACACCGCCTTGCCGATGTCGGTCACCGTGCCCGAGCCGACGCTCACGACGACGCCGGCACCGTCGGTCGCGGCGACCGCCGCGTCGATCGTCGCGGCGTCGGCGTGCGGGTGGAAGCTCTCGTCGCCGATGTCGACGCGGCGTGCGTCGAGGAGCCCGAGCACGTCGGCCTTCACCGTCATCGGCCGCCGGTCGGCGAGGACCACGACGTCCCCGTCCGCGCCGCGGACCTCCTCCACCACGGCGGGCAGCTCCTCGAGCACGCCGGCGCCGAGCAGGACGCCGCCGAGCCCGATCGGGCGCAGGGCCTCGTCCGCGGCGAAGCGGGCGCGCAGTGCGCCGATGTCGCGCGCGACCGCAGGTGCGGACGCGGTCACGTCAGCGCCTGCTCGGTCGCGTCGAACAGCCGCCGGTAGCGGCCGTACGCGTCCGCGTAGACGTCGGCGGTCGCGGGGTCCGGCAGCACCGGCTCGTCGGCCAGGCGCACGGTGGCCTCCGCCGCGGCCTCGAGGTCGGCGAAGTTGCCCGCCGCGAGGCCGGCGAGCATCGCGGCGCCCGCGCTCGTCGCCGCGTCGCCCTGCACCGATCGGACGGGGAAGCCCGTGACGTCGGCCTTGATCTGCATCCACAGCGACGAGCGGGCGCCCCCGCCGACGACGCGGATCTCGTCGCCGCCGATCCCGAGCGCGCCGAACCGGTCGACGATGTCGCGCAGCGCGTACGTGCAGCCCTCGAGCACCGCCCGCGCGAGGTGCTCGCCGCCGTGGTTCATCGCCAGCCCGGCGAACGCGCCGCGCATGCGGTCGTTCCACCGGGGCGCCATCGAGCCCGACAGCGCGGGGACGAAGAGCACGCCCGCGGCACCGGGCGGCGCCTCGGCGGCGAGCGCGAAGACCTCCGCCTGGGAGATCCGCTGGGTCTCGGCGAGCCAGCGCGTGCTCCCGCCCGAGACGAAGCCGGGGTTCTCGACGAGCAGGACGCCGTCGGCCGCGTGCGCGTGCGTCTCGACGAGGCCCTCGTCGTCGATGACCGCCGTGTCGGCCGGGACCGCGACCGGCTCGGCGGTCCCGGTGACGTCGACGACGATCCCCGGCCCGAGGGCGCCGGCGCCGAGCGCCGCCGCGTGCTCGTCGCCGGTGCCGACGACGACCTCGCACGCCGTCGACAGCCCGATCGCCTCCGCCGCCTCGGGTCGCAGGCTGCCCGCGATCTCGTGCGAGGCGCGGATCGGCGGCAGCTTGTCCGCGTCGAGCCCCGCGTGGCCGACGAGCTCGTCGTTCCAGCCGCGGGTGTGCACGTCGTAGACGAGCGTCGACGAGGCGTTCGCGTGGTCCTGGACGACCTCGCCGGTGAGCCAGCCGGTGAGGTGGCCGCCGACGGGCGCGAGCCAGCGGGCGGCGCGGTAGTGCTCGGGCTCCTCGTCGCGCAGCCACATCGCCTTCGGCGCGGTGTGCGAGGAGTCCGGCTGCAGCCCGGTCCGCGCCGTCAGCGCCTCCGCGCCTGCGGCGGCGGCGAGCGCGTCGGTCTGGCGGCCGGCGCGGCGGTCGAGCCAGATGATCGCGGGCCGCAGCGGGCGCAGGTCGTCGCCGAGCGCGACGAGCCCGTCGACCTGACAGGCGAGCCCGAGCATCCGGATGTCGGCGCCGGACACCCCGGCCTGCTCGCACGCCTCGCGCACCGACGCCGCGATCGCGACCTCCCACGACGCCGGGTCCTGCTCGGCCCAGCCGTCGTGCGGGTGCGCCATCGTCAGCGGCGCGCTCGCCGTCGCGAGCACGGCGCCGCTCTCGTCGGTGAGCAGCGCCTTGACGCTCTGCGACCCGACGTCGATCCCGATGACGTGCATCCCTCGCCTCCAGGCCGGTTGACCCGGAGATGTCTAACGTCTGACGACTTGCCGTGCAATCCCACGCTACGTTCTATGCATGCGCATAGGAACGATCGGAGCAGGATCCATCGGACAGGCCGTCGCAGGGCAGGCGCTCAAGGCGGGCCACGAGGTCGTGCTCAGCAACAGCCGGGGGCCGGACAGCCTGACGGGCGTCGTCGAGGAGCTCGGCCCGGGCGCATCGGCGGGGACCGTGGAGGAGGCCGCGGACGCGGACCTCGTCCTGCTCGCCGTGCCGTGGAGCGCCGTCGAGGAGTCGGTCGCGGGCCTGCCGCGCAAGGACGGGCGCATCGTCATCGACGCGACGAACCAGTTCGGCCCCGGGATGGTCGTGGAGAACTCCGGCGTGCGGACGGGCAGCGAGTGGGTGCAGTCGCTCATCCCCGGCTCCCGCGTCATCAAGGCGTTCAACGCCATGTACGCGAGGGCCATCGCCGCCGACCCGGTCCACGAAGAGGGGCGCCAGGTCGTCTTCTACGCCGGCGACGACCTCGAGGCCAAGCGCCTCTTCGACGAGACGGTCAGCGGCTTCGGGTTCGCGCCGGTCGACCTGGGGCCGCTGCGCGAGGGCGGGCGGCTGACCCAGGTCGACGGCGGGCCCCTGTCAGGGCTGCACCTGCTCAGACAGAGCTGAGCGCCACGTCGATCGCGACGGCGGCCTCCGGGCTCACCACGCGGAACGTCAGCGACTCCTCCAGGTACAGGTCGACCTGCTCGATGTCGTGCGTCAGGTAGCCGACGGCGAGGTCCTGGCCGACGTCGAGCAGGAAGTCGCCGCCCCGCATGCTCAGCAGGACCGCGCCGCTCACCCCGGGGGCCCAGACGATCGGGCCCTCGATGATCTGCGCGATGTGCGGGCGCAGCGGGAAGCCGTGCTCGGACGCGCCGGAGACGAGGATCCACGCGTCGGCGCTCAGCACGAGCGCGAACGGTCCTTCGACCCCGGCACGCATGAGATCGTCGACCCCGGAGGCGACGAGCGACGGCAGGGTCTCGGGCCGCCCGTCGTGCGACAGCGGATCGTGCGGCGTGGCCTCCGTGATCCCGGTGATCCCGGCCACGGCGTTGCCGTGGAAGACCGTCGTGTTCTCGGCGATGACGATCGACCGCGCGGCGCGGTCGAGGTCGTCGTAGTCCACGTCCTCGGCGCCGCGGTCGAACGCGCGCAGCTCGGAGACGTCCACGCTGAACGGGGCGCGGAGCTCCGCCAGCGGCTGCACGAGGCGGGTCGCGATCTCCACGCCGTTCTCGGAGTCGCGGTCGCCCACGCGGCCGAGGCTGACCGCCGACTTCTCCCAGCCGTGCGGGCCGCGGAAGTCGACGGTGCGGCGCGCCGCGAGGCCGGGCGTCACGCGCGCGCGGGCCTCGTCGTCGATGTCCTGCCAGCCGTCCTCGGTGATCGGCGCATGCGCGCGCAGCAGATGACTCATGACGCACTCCTCAGGTCGCCGATGCCCAGCGAGCCGTCCGACGACCCGCCCTCGTCCCCGCCCACCTCGGCGCCCTCCTCGGCCGCGTCGGCGTTCTCCGTGATGTCGCCGGACCGGAAGAGGACCCCCTCGGCGATCGCCCGCCACTCCGGGCGCTTGCGCAGCAGGAACTCGAAGTCCATCGCGAAGTGCTTGTACTCCTCGTGACGGGCGTCCTCGATGATCTTCCGCGCATCCGGATCCTGCTCGATGGCGAGGCGCTGCTCGTACCAGTTGATCGCCTCCGCCTCCTCGGTCATCGAGGCGAACATCCGCGCCATGGTCCGGGTCTCCTGCGAGAGCTCTTCTGGTGGCTCGTGGTACTGGTCGAATCCCATTGATGCTCGCTCTCAGGCGGGGGACGGGTGCGGAGCGGATGTTGTCACGCGCGTCACACGCGGCCCAGGCGGGGTACGAGGCGGCGCGCCGGCGGGCGGCGGAACGCGCGCTGGTCGAGCGCCGCGTTCACCCCGACGAGGCCCGCCTCGGCGAGCAGCGACGCGGCGCCCAGGACGTTGAGACGCCGCTTCGCGCGGCGGGCGTCGTCGCTCGCGCCGTCCGCGGCGTGGTCGCCGTCGCGGAGCGGCACCGCGCCGCCGGGCGCCTTGCGCGCGAAGCGCACGCCCTGGACGGCGGAGGCGACGCCCGCCAGCGCGACGACGCCCACCAGCGCGTCCTTGGCCCGCGCGAGCGTGCGCTCCTCCGGCGACAGGCGCCGGTCCGCGGCCTCGTCGCTGCGCGCGCCGACCCAGCCGAGGACGACCGCCGCCAGTCCGAGCGAGTTGATCGTCCCGTACCTGCGCCACGCGGCGTTGACGACCTTGCCGCGCTCGGCCTCGTCGGAGATCTCCGTGACGCTCGGGTGCAGGGCCAGGCGACCGAACAGGTTGCCGCCGAGCAGGCCGGCGACGCCGAGGTCGTGCGCGGCCCGCCCGACCTGGCTGAGGGGGACGGATGGTGCGTCGATGGGTGGCATCCCTTGGAGCTAACCGGCGACCGGCCCGGTGAAACTCCGGGACCGCCGTCAGGTCAGCGTGCTGAGCAGGAGGCCGAGCGCCGCGGCCGCGAACAGCTCCATGTTCGCCGGCCGGTCGTCCGAGCCGGTGAGGATGTGCTCGGTGCGCACGAGCCCGTCCGGGCCGGCGACGGCGACCCACGCGTGGCCGGCGGGGTCCCCGTAGCGGTTGCCCGTCGGCCCCGAGGCCCCGGTCTCGCTCACCGACCAGTCGGCGGACAGCTTGCCCCTCGCCGCGGAGGCGAGGAAGCGCGCGAACTGCTCGCACGCGCCGCGGTCGCCCGGCTCGAGGTCGGTCGCGTCCGCGAGCGCGGCGCGGGTGCCGTCGTGCGTGTAGGTGACGAAGCCACCGCGGTAGTAGCGCGACGCGCCCGGGACCGAGAGCAGCGTGGCGGAGATGAGCCCGCCCGCGGAGGACTCCGCGACAGCGAGGGTCTGGCCCACGGCGCCGAGCTTCTCGGCGATCTCGGCGGCGGGCGTGGTCAGGGCGTCGGGAAGCATCGGCGGACCGTACACGGCGGCTACTCGACGATCTCGACGACGCCGGTGGGCGCGTCGAGCAGCTCGACCGTGCGGCGCGCCGCGTCGTCGATCTCGATGCGCGGCGGCCCGGGCGGCTCGTCCTCGTAGTACGTGCCGGGGCCGTAGAACTGCCCGTAGCGCAGCACGACGCCGCCCGCGTCGAGGACCATGCGCTCGTGCTCGGCGATCGTCGGTGCGCGGTCGGCGGGCACCTCCCAGGCGATGCTCTGGGCGGAGATCCGCGTCGCGCCCGCGGCCTGCGCGGCGGCGACGAGGTTGCGCGTCCCCTCGCTGCGCACGCGGTCGTTGCGCGCGCCGTGCTCGGCGATCAGCGCGGCGTCGTCGGGCAGGTCGGTGAGCTGGTGCATCACGAGGTCGGGCGCGAAGGCGGCCACCGCGTCGCGGAGCGCGCCGGCGTCGAAGACGTCGCACACGACCGGCTGCGCTCCCAGCGCCTCGAGCTCCGCGGCCTTCGCGGGCGAGCGCGTCATCCCCGCGACCACGTGCCCGTCGCCGGCCAGCAGCGGGATGATCCGGCGGCCGATCACGCCGCTGCCGCCGGCGAGGAAGATCCGCAGGCTCATCCGAACGCCACCTCGCCCGCGTAGCGCGTGTCCATGTACTCGCGCACGGACTGGATCCGGCCGTCGCGGATCGTGAAGACGCCGATGCAGTCGTTCTCGTAGGGGCGGCCCTCGCGCGTGCGCGCCCGGCTCGTCCACTGCAGCACGACCCGGTCGTCCTCGGCGATCAGCCCGGTCACCTCCAACGACACCGACCCCGGCTCGTAGTGCGCCATCGCCGTGGCGAGGAAGTCGTCGAGGATGCGGTCGCGGCCCGCCCAGACGCCGGAGATCGGCAGGTCGCCCGCCGCCAGCGTCCAGGATGCGTCCTCGGCGAACATGCCGCGGAGGGCCGCCTCGTCACCTGCCTGCACCGCGGCGACGTAGCGCCGGGCCACCGTCTTGCTGTCGTCCATGGGCCGAACGTAGACCCGGGTCGCCGCGGCGCAAAGACCGCTTCGGCATGACGTCAGACCCAGCCGAGCTCGCCCGAGATGCGGCCCGCGGCGTCGAGCAGCCGGTCCACCGCCGGCGAGCGATCGTGACGGCGTGCGACGAGGTCGATCCCCAGGCTCCGGGCCGGTGTGAGCGGCCGCCACGCGAGCTCGGCGGGCAGACCGACGCACGACGACTCGCCGACGATGGCGACCGCGTCGCCGTGCACGACCGGCGCCTGGCTGAGGTCGAAGACGAGGCTCCGGAGGACGACGTGCGGCTCGACGTCCTGCTCGCGGCACAGCGCGAGCACGGCGTCGTAGTGCCCGGGGTTCGCGTCCCTCGGGTGCAGCAGGAGCGGCTCCTCGGACAGGTCGGTGAGCCGGACCGTGGCCGTGTCGGCGAGCGGGTGGTCGTGGCGCATGAGCAGGCCCTGGCGGTCGGCGCGCACGGTGCGGCGCTCCAGGCCCGGCGCGTCCGGCGGGCAGCGCACGAGCCCGAGATCCACCGAGCCGTCCTGCACGGCGGCGACGATCTCCGCCGCCGCGCGCACCTCCGTCTCGATCGCGATGCCGGGCTGGTCGCGCGCCAGCGCCTCCAGCAGGCGCGGCGCGGTGTCGTAGCTCGCGCTCGCGCCGTAGGCCACCACGACGTCGCCGTGCTCGCCGCTGCCGTGGGCGCGCACGCTGCGCCACAGCGCGTCGGCGGAGGCGAGCAGCTCCGGGCCGCGGGCGAGCAGCAGCGCCCCCGCGTCGGTCAGCTCGAAGTCGTGCGTCGTCCGGTGGATCAGCTCGGTCCCGAGCTCGCGCTCGAGCTCGCGGATCTGCCGGCTCAGCGCGGGCTGCGCGACGTGCAGCCGCTCGGCGGCGCGGGTGAAGTTGCGCTCGCGCGCCACGGCGAGGAAGTACTCGAGGCGGCGCAGGTTCGTCACGGCGTCAGCCCCGCGGTTGCTCCTCGGCCAGGTGCAGGTAGTCCTCGCGCGCCGGCGAGAACACGTCGACGTTGAGCACCGGCTCGGAACCGACGGCCTCCAGGCCGTGCATCGCGCCCGCGGGGATGTAGACGAACCCTCCTGGCCCGAGGGGATGTTCCTCCTCGTCCACCCGCATGACGCACCGGCCCGCGAGGATCAGGGCCAGCTGGTCGAACGGATGGTCGTGGAGCGGCAGGGTGACCGGTGGGTCGACCCAGTTGAAGACGACGAGAGCGTCGTCCGTGCGCACGGCCGACCTGCTGAGGGACAGCTCGGGCATGAGCTCCCTCGGCAGGTCGGCGAACGCGCCGCTGAAGGCGGCGAGATCGGTCATGCGCGGATGAGTATCAGCCGAAGCCGATCACCTGCAGGTCGAGCGGCAGCTCGTCCTCGAAGGAGCCCTTCAGCTTGTCCGACACGACCGCCTTCTGCCCCGCGCTGATCTCCGCGAGGTTCGTGAGCGTGCCATCCGAGGTGAAGCTGCTGAACCGGTACGGCAGGCCGTTGGACGACAGCGGCCGCGGCCCGTCCATGATGTGGAAGTGCAGGTGCGGGGCGTCGGAGTTGCCGCTGTTGCCCAGCAGCCCGAGGACCTGGCCGGGCTTCACGGTGTCGCCGGTCTCCACCCTGACGCTCCCGGGCTGCAGATGGGCGTAGAAGGCGAAGCGGCCCTTGCCCATCGCGACGACCACGTGGTTGCCGCCGGCCTGCGCAGCGGTGATGCCCTCGGGGAACGTTGCCCGCCGTCGCCGACATCACCGGATCGCCGAAGAAGTCGTAGCTGTCGAACGAGGTCGCCGGACCGTCGAACAGCAGCCCGTTGTCGTCGAGCTGGACGAAGTCGATCGCGAAGCGCTCGGCGACGTGCAGCGCGCCGTTGACCGGCAGCACGGCGCCACGGTGCGCCGTGAACGCGTCGCAGCATCCGTTGCCGACGACCCAGCCGTCCCCCCGCAGCGGCGGGGCCACGACGACGGCGTCGCGCTGACCGACGTCGCTCGGCGCCGTCTCGTAGGTCGTCGCGGCGCTCGGGTCGGCCGGCGTCATCACGACCGTGAGGCGGTGCGTGATCGCCTTGGGGAGCTTCGCCGAGGCCGGGAAGCTCACGTCGAGCAGGACGAACGCAGCCTGTCCGGCGTGCAGGGTCGCGCCCGGTGCGGCGGCGCCGTACGGGAGCATCATGCCCGCGAGGGCCGGGGCCGCCGCGGTGCGAGGCAGGTGCCGGCGGCGAGCAACGCGCACGCGGACGACCTGCGTAGGAGGTTGCGCATCGAGCGACCCTACGCCGCCTCGAAGCGCCCGGTCGACGCGAGCGGCGTGCCGCCGAGCACCTCGGGGAGGTACTCCTCGAGGAACACCCGGGCGACGAGCTCCTGGCGCGACGCGACGCCGAGCTTCTCGAAGAGGCTCTTCACGTGATCCTGCACGGTGTGCGGGGAGACCACGAGCGCCTCCGCGATCTCCGTCGTGCCCAGGCCGCGCGCGAGCAGCGTGGCGACCTCGCGCTCGCGGGCGCTCGCGCCGTGCACCTCCAGCCGCAGGAGCGCGGACTGGCGGCTCACGGAGCGCTCGATGACGATCGCCACGCGACCCGACGCCGGCCCGTCGGGCAGCGACGCGTGCAGCGTGATCCAGCCGCCGTCCGCGGGCACCGTGACGACGTTGCCCTCCGGCGTGCCACGCCGTGCGAACGCCGCGAGGCCGACGATCGCCGACGGCACGTGGTCGGGGGCGCCGACCCGGGCCCGCATGGCGTCGAGCAGCTCGCGCGCGGGCGGCGTGACGAGCTCCACCTCGTCGCCCGGCCCGAGCACGACGAGGCCCGGCGGCTCGGCGCCGTCTGCACGGCGCGCGGCGTCGAAGCGCAGCGACGCGCGGATGCCGGTCGCGATCGCGCCGGTGACCCGCGCGAGCACCGCCGCGTCCTGCTTGGTGAACGGCCCGCTCGACGTGCGGCGCGCGATGTGCACGGCGCCCCACGTGCGGCCGCGCGCGACGAACGCCGCGCGCAGCTCGTGTGGGATGCCGGCCGGCGCGAGCACGTCGCGGTACCGCGCGCTGCGCTGCGGGTCGCCCCCGGTGTCGTGGTCGAGGATCCCGACCGGCGTCCTGCGGCGCGCGAGGTCGGCGAACGCGTTGACGTCGTCGACCATGTACTCGCTGCGCACGACCAGCTCGCCCGCGGTCGCGACGGTCTCCTCGGTGAAGATGCCCGCGGCGACCAGCTCGTCCGGCGCGTCGCTCGTCAGCAGCCGGGTGTGCGGATCCAGCGTGTGCCAGCACGTCGCGTCGCTGTCGATGCCCCGGCGCAGGCGCGGCGCGAGCTCGGCGAAGTACTCGCGGCGCGACAGCCCGCGGGAGCCGAGCGCCGTGATCTCCTGGACCAGCCGGTCCGAGCTCCACTGCACCGCCATCCAGGCAATCTACGGACGTGGCGCAGGCGCGCGCAACGAAAGATCCCCCGCGGCGGGGATGTGCAGACGCGGGCCACGTCGCGAGAGTCCCGCCCATGACCGATTCAGCAACGCAGGTCGCGCCCATCGCGCACGGGCCCGGCGAGGGCGAGGCCCTCTGGTTCCTCGGCGCGCTCGCCACGATCAAGTCCTCGGCCGAGACGACCGGCGGCAGGGTCGCCGTCGTCGAGCACCTGGCGCCCCACGGCTCCGGCTCGCCGCTCCACGTCCACCATCGCGAGGACGAGTGGTTCTACGTCCTCGAGGGCGAGCTGACGTTCTGGGTCGGCGGTGCCGTCACCGTCGCGCCGGCCGGCTCGTTCGTCTTCGGGCCGCGGGACATCCCGCACACGTTCATCGTCAGCTCCGACCAGGCCCGCTTCCTGCTCGTGACCGAGCCGGCCGGCTTCGAGGGCTTCATGCGCGCGGGTGGCGTCCCGGCCGAGCGGCTCGAGATCCCGCCGGCCCCGACCGAGCCGCCCGACGTCGAGGGCCTGACGCGGCTGGCCGCGAGCTTCGGGATCGAGATCGTGGGGCCGCCCGGCATCCCGGGCTGACCCTCAGAACAGGCGGGCGGGCTCGGCCGCGACCGGCAGGCCCTCGAGCTCGAGCAGGAACCGCTTGCGCTCCAGTCCGCCCGCGTAGCCGGTGAGCTTGCCGTCCTTGCCGACCACCCGGTGGCAGGGGACGATGACCGACAGCGGGTTGCTGCCCACGGCGCGTCCGACCATCCGCGCGAGCGCGGGGTCGCCCAGCTCACGGGCGAGCTCGCCGTAGGTCGTCGTCTCGCCGTAGGGGATGCGGTTCAGCAGCGCCCAGACGCGCCCCTGGAACGTGTCGCCCGTGGCGGACGTCCGCAGCTCGAACGCCGTGCGCTCGCCGGCGAGGTACTCGCCGAACTGTCGCTCGGCCTCGTCGAAGCCCTCGTCCGAGCGCGGGCCGAACGCCGTGCGGTCGGGGTTCGTCCAGTGGCCCGGGTAGTAGACGCCGGTGAGCACGCCGCCCGCAGCGACGAGCGTGAGGTCGCCGATCTGCGTGTCGATGATCGTGTGGGTTGCGGTCATGTCAGGAGAACGGTGAGCGACGGGTCTTCGTGAGGTGCAGCGCCCTGCGATCCGCGCGGAACGGCTCGAGCACGGGAGGGCGCGAGCCGGTGTCGATGAGCTCGGCGAGCGCATCGCCCGCCGGCAGGCCGACCGTCATGCCCAGCATCGAGTAGGCGGTCGCCACGAAGACGCGCGGGCCGAGCGCGTCGACGACCGGGAGCCCGTCGGGGACGAGCGGGCGCAGTCCCGCCCAGGGCAGCGACTCGCCCGACCAGCCGGTCGTCGCGCGCCGCGCCACCTCGACCATCGCGCGGGCCCGGCCCTCGTCCACGACGCTCGACGTCGCGGGAAGCTCCATCGTCCCCGCGATGCGCACCCGGTCGCCGATCGGCGAGAGCGCGACGTGGGCGTCGGCGACCATGACCGCGCGCGTCATGGGGGCCGTCCCCGTGACGTCCACCGAGCAGCCGCGACCGCCGACGAGCGGAAGGCGGACGCCGAGCTGCGCCGCGAGCTCCCCGGCATGCGCGCCGGTGGCGATGACGACGGCGTCGGCACCGAGGACCTCGTCCCCCGCCCGCAGGCGCACGACGGGCCCGTCGGCGTCCACCGCCGTCACCGCGACGCCCTCGACGAAGCGCACGCCCCGGCCGGCCAGATGCGCCACGAGCGCGCGGCTCAGCGGCCACGGATCGACCTGGCGGTGGCGGTCGACGAGGAACCCGCCCGCCACCGCGGGCGAGAGCACCGGCTCGAGCGCCCGCACCGCGTCCGCGTCGAGGATCTCGCCCGGCGGCGGCTCGCCCGCCGCGACCAGCGGCTCCATCTCCTCGCGCGCGTGCTCGACGGCCGCGCGGCCCATGGCGACGACGAGCATCCCGGTGTCGCGTCCCGTGTCGGGGACGCCGTCGGCGGCCAGCTCGTCGAGCATCGCGACCGACCGGCCGCCGAGCGCGCTCAGCGCCCGGGCGCCGCGCTCGTAGGGGCCGCGCCGTGCGTGCAGCGCGAAGCTCGCCAGCCACGGCGCGATCGTGGGGATGCCGCGCGGCACGATCCGCAGCGCGGAGCCGGGGTCGACGAGCGACCGGACGCCGTAGCCGATCACGCCCGGCGCGGGCAGCGGCCCGGCCTGCGCGGTCGACACCCAGCCGGCGTTCCCGTACGTCGCCCCGCCGCCGCTCGTGCCGCTGTCGACGACCGTGACCTCGACGCCCCGGCGCACCAGCCCGAGCGCGACGCCCAGGCCCGCGATCCCGCCGCCGACCACCACCACGCTCCGTGTCATCCGGGTCGCACCGTAGCGCCGCGGCAGGACGCGGGATCTGTAAGGTCAGACCATCTGGCCTTCTGGGGAGAGCCCGCACGTGTCCGTCGATCCCGTGCTCTGCATCGGCTCGGGCACCTGCGTGCACATCGCCCCGGAGACCTTCTTCCTCGACGACGACGGCGTCGCGGACGTGTCCCAGCCCATCGAGGACGACCTGGATCGGCTCCAGCGCGCGGCACGGTCGTGCCCGGCGTCGGCGATCTCCGTCGAGACCGCCGGCTGAGCCGGCAGGAGGAGCCCGCCGTGGCGACCATCTCCGAGCAACCGGCGGCGCAGCCGCGCGAGCCGCTGTCCGACCTGCTCATCGTGGACGCCGACGTCCATGTCCACGAGTCGCCCGCGGCGCTGGTGCCGTACTGCGACATGCCGTGGCGGGTCGCGCTGGAGAACATCTCGGGCGTGCGCGAGACGTACCTCGACATCCCGTCGTTCTCGCCCGGCGTGTCCGACGGCAGCTACCAGGCGAAGTTCCCCACGGCGCACGAGGGCGCGCGCATGGTGCACTCGCCCGAGCAGATGCGCGAGGAGCTCGACGAGATCCACGTCGACCTCGGGATCCTCTTCCCCGACCACCTGCTCAAGCTGCCGGTGCTGACGCAGACCGAGTACGCCGCCGCGCTCGCGCGGGCCTACAACGCGTGGCTCGTCGACCAGTGGGCGTCCGTCGAGCACGGGCTGCTCGGGTGCATCATCGCCTGCAACCACGACCCCGACGAGGCCGCCCGCGAGATCGAGCGCTACGCCCGGCACCCGGCGATCGTCGGCGTCTACCTGCCCTGCGCGGGCATCGACCCCCTGTGGGGCCACCGCCGCTACGACCCGATCTACGCCGCCGCCGAGGCCGCGGACCTCCCGGTCCTGCTGCACAGCGTGACCGTCACGCACCCGGTCTTCCCCTTCAACAACCACGGCTTCGACACCGAGATGGGGCGCCACACGTGCAGCCACACGTTCTCGATCATGGCCAACGTGGTGCACATGGTCACGACCGGCGTGCCCGTGCGCTTCCCGAAGCTGCGGATCGCGCTCGCCGAGGCCGGCGTCTCCTGGATGCCGTTCATCATGCAGCGCCTCGACAAGGAGTACCTCGAGCGCCGTCGTGACGTCCCGTTCCTGACGGAGCGCCCGAGCCACTACCTCAAACGGTGGTACGTGGCCAGCCAGCCCATCGAGGAGCCGGAGGACATGGCGGACATCGCGAAGTTCATCGACCTCTTCGACGGCTGGGACACGACGATGTTCGCGTCGGACTGGCCGCACCACGACTTCGACCACCCGAGCAAGCTCGATCAGGTCCCGATGACCCCCGAGCAGCGGCGCATGATCTTCGGCGAGAACGCGCTGCGCTTCTTCAACATCGACGCCCGCGGTCGCCGGCTCGCGCTGTGAGCACGGCTGGGTACGAGCGCCACGTCGTCGGCGCGCGGGCGGACTTCCCCGACGGGACGCACCGGGTGGTCGAGGTCGCCGGACGGGAGATCGGCGTGTTCAACATCCGCGGCGAGCTGTACGGCCTCCCGAACATCTGCCCGCACCAGACCGGCCCGGTGTGCTCCGGCCGGATCGTGACCGGCTCGGTGCGGTCGACGGAGTCGACGGGCTGGAAGACCGAGTGGGTCCACGACGGCGAGGTGATCGTGTGCCCCTGGCACGGCCTCGAGTACCACGTGCCGACCGGCCAGTGCCTCGCCTATCCGCACATCCGGCTGCGGCGCTACGCGGTCGACGTGGACGACGGCGGCAACGTCGCCGTGCGCCTTCCCATCCGGCGGGTTCGATCGGGGTGAAGGCCGCCACCGCGATCCACCGCCCGCTCAGCGTGGTCGAGGACGAGGAGCGGTGCCTCGTCGTCGTCGACGGCGACGCGGAGGACTGGCTCGTCTCGTTCACGAAGGCCGACGACTTCGACGCGGCGGCCTGGGCGTACGGGATGGCCGGCGTCCACAACCAGCGGCTGGGTCGTCCCGCCGACCCCCGTCGCTAGGGTCGGCCGCGTGGCGACCCAGGCGCGCGGCGAGCCGTTCACACCCGTGCGGCGGGAGCGGTCCTTCGACGTCGTCGTCGGCCAGCTCGAGGCGGCGATCGCCGACGGCCACTTCGAGCCCGGCCAGCGCCTCCCGACCGAGCGCGACCTGGCCGAGCTGCTCGGCGTCAGCCGGCCGACGCTGCGGGAGGCTCTGCGCGCCATGGAGGTCCTCGGCGCGCTGGAGATCCGCGTCGGCAAGGGCGGCGGCACGTTCGTCGCGCAGCCGCGCGGCGACACCGTCGGCGCGGCGCTCGCGGCGCTCATCAACATCGGCGGCGCGTCCGCGAGCGAGCTGCGCGAGTTCCGCGCGAGCTTCGAGGGCGAGACGGCCGCATGGGCCGCGCGCCGCGCGACCGGCGAGACGGCCGCGCAGCTGCGCGCCATCGCCGAGCGCTACCGCGTCGCCGCCGAGGACGCCACGACGACGTGGCCCGAGCTCATCCCGATCGACGTCGAGTTCCACGAGGCCGTCGCGGCCGCCTCCCGCAACCGCGTCCGGGTCGCCGTGATGCACGGGCTGCTGCGCGCGGTCGAGCGCGTGGAGATGCTCATCGCGGCGACCGCCGACCAGGCGCTGCACGTCCGGGCGGCCCACGATCTCGACGCGATCGCGACGGCCATCGCCGACGGGGACCCGGACGCCGCAAAGGCGGCGATGACCCGCCACGTCGAGGAGTTCGGGCAGCTCTACGAGCGCGCGGCCACGGGGCTAGGCTGAAGACACCCCGCGATGACCGACGTAGCCGCCATCCCGGCGGGTGCGGAGCGGATCCTGAACGAGGCGGCGCGCCGCCGCACGTTCGCGATCATCTCCCACCCTGACGCGGGCAAGACCACGCTGACCGAGAAGCTCCTGCTGTACGGCGGGCAGCTCGTCGAGGCCGGCGCCGTCGGCGCCAAGCGCACCCGCAGGGCCGCCACGTCGGACTTCATGGAGATCGAGCGCCGCCGCGGGATCTCGGTCTCGTCCACGGTGCTGCGCTTCGAGCACGACGGGGTCGTGCTCAACCTGCTCGACACCCCCGGCCACCGCGACTTCTCCGAGGACACGCTGCGCGTGCTCAGCGCGGCCGACGCGGCGGTCATGCTGCTCGACGCGGCGCGCGGCGTCGAGCCGCAGACGCTGCGGCTCTTCGAGGTCGCGCGCGCCCGCGGCATCCCGCTGCTGACGTTCATCAACAAGTACGACCGGCCGGGCATGGAGCCACTGGAGATGCTCGACCACGTGGAGTCCGTGCTGGGCATCGCGCCGGTCGCGGCGACCTGGCCGGTCGGGATCCCCGGCGACTTCCGCGGGGTCGTCGACCGCTCAACGGGCGCGTTCCACCGATTCACGCGCACCCCGGGCGGAGCGACGGCCGCACCCGAGGAGATCCTGACGCCGGAGCAGGCGCTCGCCCGCGAGGGCGACGCGTGGAGCACCGCGCAGGAGGAGCTCGAGCTCCTGGACGCCGCGGGCGCGCAGTTCGACGCCGACGCGTTCTCGCGCGGCGCCTGCACGCCCGTCTTCTTCGGCTCGGCGGTCTCGAACTTCGGCGTGCGCCTGCTGCTGGAGGCCGTCGAGCGCCTCGCCCCGGCGCCGCGTCCTCGCGCGACGCTCGACGGCGGACCGCGGCCGATCGACGCGCCGTTCTCGGCGCTCGTCTTCAAGGTCCAGGCCAACATGGACCCCAGGCACCGCGACCGCGTCGCCTTCCTTCGCGTGTGCTCGGGGCGCTTCGAGCGCGGGATGAAGGTGACCAACGCCCGCACCGGGAAGCCGTTCGCGCTGCCCCACGTCCACCACGTCTTCGGCGACGAGCGCGTGGTCCTCGACGACGCCTACCCGGGCGACGTGGTCGGGGCGGTCAACGCAGGTGAGCTGCGCGTCGGCGACACGCTGTACGACGGCCCGCCCGTGCGGTTCGAGCCGATCCCCACGCTCGCGCCGGAGCACTTCGCCACGGCGCGCAACCGCGACACCTCCCGCCACAAGCAGTTCCATCGCGGCCTGCAGCAGCTCGGCGAGGAAGGCGTCGTGCACGTGCTGCGCCGCGGGCAGGGCCGCGATCCGGCCCCGGTGCTCGCGGGCGTCGGGCCGCTGCAGTTCGAGGTCGCCGTGGAGCGCCTGGAGCACGAGTTCGGCGCGCTGGTGACGCTCGATCCGGCGCCGTGGACCGTCGCCCGGCGCACCGACGAGGAGGGCGCGCAGCAGGTGCGCCGCAGCAGCCTGGCCGACGTGCTGATCGCGCCGGACGGCGCGCTGCTCGCGGTCTTCCAGACCGCGCACGGCCTCGCGTACTTCGAGCGCGACAACCCGACCGTGACGCTGGACCGGATCCTGACGCGCTGAGGCGCCGGTGACGCCCGCCCGCAACCGCGTCACGCCGTACGGGGAGCTCGTGGCGATCCCGCTGCGCGGCGCCTTCACCGGGAACCGCGGCATCCTGCACGAGGGCCACGAGGTCGTCCGCTTCCACCAGCACGACTCCTGGGTCACGTGCTCGCTGGAGTACAAGGGACTGCGGCGCGAGCAGTGGGTCCCCCATCACATGACCTGGCTGTTCTTCCACGACGAGGCCGTGTCGCTCGCCGCCGGGCACCGCCCGTGCGCGCTGTGCCGTCGCGGCGACTACGACCGCTACCGCGCGGCGTGGACCGACGCGGCGGGCTCGACGCCGAGCGCGAAGGAGATGAACCGCGTGCTGCACGGCGAGCGCATCGTCCGCGGCACGCACCGCCGGCGGCTGCACGAGGCAAGCGCGGCCGAGCTCCCCGACGGCGTGTTCGTCGAGCTCGACGGGACGCCGCACGTGCTGACCGGCGACGCCGCCGTCGCGTGGACGCACGAGGGCTACGCCGCCCCGCGCGCGCGGCCGACATCCGGGTCGGTCACCGTGATCACGCCGCCGTCGAGCGTGGCCGCGCTGCGCGCGGGCTACGTGGCGCAGATCGACCCCGGTTCCGCGCGGCGGAACGCAGAGGTGGCCGCCGACCGCACGCCGTGAGGAGAATCGCGGCGTGTTCAACGACGACCGCATCCGGGTGACGCACGTGGGCAGCCTCGCCCGCCCGCCCGAGCTCCAGGAGTACCTCCGCGCGTACGAGAACGGCGACGCGCTCGACGAGGCGGCGTTCGACGAGTGCCTGCGCCGCTCCGTCGCCGACGTGGTGCGCAAGCAGCACGAGATCGGCATCGACGTCGTGAGCGACGGCGAGTTCGGCAAGACGCAGACCTGGGCGTGGTACATCCGCGACCGGCTCGCCGGGTTCGAGGAGCGTCCCCTCCCGCCCAGCGACCTCGTGGGGCCGCGCGACCCGTCCCGCCTCGGCGAGGACCGGCGCGCCTACGCGGACTTCTACGCCGACTACTTCCGGCGCAACCCCGTCGCCTCCGGCGTCCGCGAGCACGGCCTGTCCGTCTGCGTCGGCCCCATCACCTACACCGGCGCGACCGCGCTCCAGCGCGACATCCGCGACCTCAAGGCGGCCATGGCGTCGGCCGGCGTGGAGGACGGCTTCCTCCCCGTCGTCGCGCCGTCCAGCGCCGTCCCGATCCGGATCGACGAGCACTACGACAGCGACGAGGACTTCATCTTCGCCCTCGCCGACGCGCTCAACGAGGAGTACCGGGCGGTCGTCGACGCGGGCCTGTACGTGCAGGTCGACGACGCCTACATGGCGACGATGTACGACAACATGGTCCCCCCGGCGACCATGAGCGACTACCGCGCCTGGGCCGAGCTGCGCGTCGAGGCGCTGAAGCGCGCGCTCGCCGGCATCCCGCCCGAGCGCTCCAGGTACCACGTGTGCTGGGGGAGCTGGAACGGCCCGCACAGCACGGACGTCCCGCTGCGCGAGATCGTCGACCTCGTGCTCGAGGTGCCGGTCGGCGGCTACGCGCTCGAGCAGGCCAACCCGCGCCACGAGCACGAGTGGGAGGTGTGGCGCGACGTCGAGCTGCCCGCCGACCGGGTGCTGCTCCCGGGGCTCATCAGCCACGCGACGAACGTCCTCGAGCATCCCGAGCTCGTGGCGCAGCGGATCGTGCGCCTCGCCGAGCTCGTCGGGCGTGAGCGCGTCATCGCCAGCACCGACTGCGGCTTCGCCCAGACGCCGTACATCACCCGCGTGCACCCGACGCTGATCTGGGCGAAGCTCGAGGCGCTGGTCGAGGGCGCCCGCCTGGCCTCCGAGCGACTCTGGGCCTGATGCCGGCTCCGCTGCGAGCCGCGGCCGTGCGCTCGCTGTGGATCGACGCGCCGGGCGCGCGCCTGCACGCCTGGTTCGTGTCGCCGCCCGGCGATCCGCCGTGGCCGACGGTCGTGCTCGCCCACGGCTGGGCGGCCGTCAAGGAGATGAACCTCGACTACTTCGCGGCCGCGTTCCGCGACGCCGGGATCGCCGCGCTCGTGTTCGACCACCGGGGCTTCGGGGCGAGCGAGGGTCCGCGCGGGGACATCGATCCGGCGCTGCAGATCGCCGACTACGGCAGCGCGCTCGACGCGGCCGAGCGGATGGACGACGTCGATGCCGGGCGTCTCGGCGTGTGGGGCACGAGCTACAGCGGCGGCCACGTGCTGTGCGTCGCCAGGGACGACCGCCGGGTGCGCGCGGCCGTCGCCCAGGTCCCGACGATCTCCGGCGGGGAGGCGACGCGGCGGCGCGGCCGGACGCCGCCCGCGACGGAGTACGTGCCCGCGGCGGACACCGGTGGGCGCGACCTCGACGGCGACGGCGGCGATCCGGTGGACCCCGCCGAGCTTCCGCCCGCGCCGGACGGCGAGTACCCCGACGCGGAGCGATGGCGCTTCTACGCCGAGCTGCCGCCGGAGCGCCGCCGCACGTGGCGCAACCGGATCACGGCCCGGTCGCTGGAGCGCTACGCGACGTACGAGCCGGGGGCGTGCATGCCCGGCGTCGCGGTCCCGCTGCTCGTCGTCCTGGCCGAGGACGACACCGTCACCCCCTCCGACCTCATCCGCGACGCCGTGCGCGCGTCGGGCGGGAACGTCGAGACGCTCGCCGTGCCCGGGGGTCACTACGCCGTCTACACGAACCACCGGGAGCGCACGGCCAGGGCCGCGGCCGCCTTCATGGCCGACCACCTGCGGTGACATGATCGCCCCATGACCAGCGGCGGCCTGCCCGTCTTCGCGCCGCCGCACATCGGCGCCGAGGCTCGCGACGACGGGACCGTGGTGCTGCAGGGCGACGACCTCGCCCCGTACGCGCCGAGCATGGCGCACCTCTTCCGCGCCGGCGCCGCGGCCCATCCGGAGCGCGTCCTGGCGACCCAGCCGGCGGCGGCGGCGGCCGGTCCTCGCTGACCTGGGGCGAGGCGCGGGAGCAGGCGGACGCGATCGCCCAGTCCCTGCTCGATCGCGGGCTCGGACTCGACCGGCCGCTCGTCGTCCTGTCGGGCAACTCGCTCGAGCACCTGGTGCTCATGCTCGGCGCGTTCACCGCCGGCGTGCCGATCGTGTCGCTGAGCACGGCCTACTCGCTCCTGAGCCGCGATCACGCGCGGGTGCGCGAGATCGTGGACCTGTGCACGCCCGGGCTCGTGTTCGCCGACGACGGCGACGCGTACGCGCGCGTGCTCGAGGTCGTCCGGCCCGACGTGCCTGCGCAGGCTGTGGGCATCGGCGAGCTGGTGCGGACCGCGCCGACCCGCGCGGTCGACGAGGCCCTCGCCGCGCTGGGCCCGGACACCGTCGCCAAGATCGGGTTCACCTCGGGCTCGACCGGCCTGCCGAAGGGCGTGCTGACGACGCACCGCATGCTGTGCTCCAACCAGCAGGCGCTGGGACAGGTCTGGCCGTTCGTGCGGGAGGAGCCCCCGGTGCTCGTGGACTGGCTCCCGTGGAGCCACACGTTCGGCGGCAACCACAACCTGGGCCAGGTCATCGCCTTCGGCGGGACGCTGCACATCGACGACGGCAGGCCGGTCCCGCAGCTGTTCGACCGCACCGTCGCCGCGCTGCGCGAGCACCCGCCGACCGTCTACTACAACGTCCCGGCGGGGTACGCGCTCCTCGTCCCGCGCCTGGAATCGGACCGCGAGTTCGCGGAGCGCTTCCTCTCCCGCCTGCGCTTCATGTTCTACGCGGCCGCCGCGCTGCCCGAGGCGCTGTGGGCCCGGCTGCGGGCGGTCGCCGACGACGTCGGCGACCACGACATCCCCCTCACCGCCTCGTGGGGCATGACCGAGACGGCCCCCGGTGCGACGACCGCGCACTTCGACACGGCGCGCTGCGGGTGCATCGGCGTCCCGCTGCCGGGCGTCACGCTCAAGCTCGCGCGCGCCGGCGACAAGCACGAGATCCGGCTGCGAGGCCCGAACGTCACGCCCGGCTACCACCGCAACCCGGAGGCGACCGCGGCCGCCTTCGACGACGAGGGCTACCTGCGCACGGGCGACGCCGCGCGGCTCGTCGACCAGGGCGACCCTGCGCAGGGCCTCATGTTCGACGGCCGGCTCAGCGAGGACTTCAAGCTGGCGAGCGGCACGTGGGTCACCGTCGGACGGCTGCGCACCGCGCTCGTCTCGGCCGCCGGCGTGCTGCGCGATGCCGTGATCGCCGGGCACGACGGCGACTACGTCGCCGCGCTCGCCTGGGTCGACCCCGCCGAGGCGCGCAGGGTCTGCGGCGCCGACGAGGACCTCCCGCTGGACGACCCCAGGCTGCGCGACCACCTCGTGCGCGGGCTGGAGACCCTGAACGACGGGGCAGGGTCGGCGGGTCGCATCGAGCGACTCCTCCTGCTCGAGACGCCCCCGAGCCTGGACGGCGGGGAGATCACGGACAAGGGCTACGTCAACCAGCGGCGGGTGCTGGACCTGCGCGCCCAGGACGTCGCGCGGCTGCTCGCGGAGCCGCCCGGCGCATCCGTCATCACGGCGGCGGCACGGTCCCCCCGGTCTCCAGCGCCCGCCTGACGTCGTCCGGCCACGGCGTGGCCTCGCGGGTGGTGCGATCGATGAGGCAGACGGTGATCGACGCGGTGGCGGCGACGCCCTCCGCGGCGCCGATGACGACGGCGTAGCGCATCGACGTGCGGCCGACGGCCTCGACGGCGAGCTCGACCTCCACGCGGTCGTAGAACCGCAGGGGCCGCTGGAACTCCGCGGACACCGCGACGCGCGGCGTCGCGCCGAACGTGATCTCGGCGATCCCGAGCCCGTCGTGCAGCGCCGCCTCCGCGGCCTCCGCGAAGCGGAACACGGTCGTCCAGTGGTAGATGCCGGCCGCGTCGGTGTCCATCCACTCGACGCGGCGGGCGATGGTCACGCGCGCTCTCTGGGTGTCGGTCATGCCTGTTTCCGTGTGTAAGGTCGAGCGGCATGAACGACCAGCTCCGACGCCGGTCCGTGGGTGCCCCGGCCGCGCGCTCGGTGCTGCTCACGGTCCTGGGCGAGTACGTCATGCCGCGGGGCGACGCACTGTGGCAGGAGACGCTGATCGACGCCCTCGGGACGTTGGGCTACAAGCCCCAGGCGGCCCGCCAGGCGCTCTCCCGGAGCGTCACCGCGGGGTGGCTGCGGGCCGAACGGGTCGGCCGCCGCTCGCGGGTGGAGCTCACGGCGGAGACGAGCGCGATGCTCGAGTCGGGCGCGCGCCGGATCTACGCCTTCGGATCGCCCTGGGAATGGGACGGGCGTTGGCTCGTCGTCGTCCTCCGGGTGCCGGAGGAGCGCCGCGACGTGCGCCATCAGGCGCGCACGCAGCTCGCGTGGGCCGGCTTCGGCTCGCTGGGCGGCGGGCTGTGGATCAGCCCCCACGCCGAGCGCGAGGAGGAGCTGCGCGGCCTGTCGGGCGAGGGCTCGGCGGCGGAGCTCCTGTCGCTGCGCGCGGAGTTCGGCTCGCTGGGTGATCCCCGCAAGATCGTCGAGGAGGCCTGGGATCTCGACGCGGTGTCCGCCGCCTACACGACGTTCATCGACGACTTCGCGCGCCGGCGTCCGCGGACGCCGGAGGCGGTCTTCGCCGCCCAGACGATGCTCGTGCACGAGTGGCGCAAGTTCCCGTTCCTGGACCCGGATCTCCCCGCGGAGATGCTCCCGGCCGCCTGGCCGCGCGAGCCCGCACACGATCTCTTCACCGAGCGGCACGACGCATGGAGCACGATCGCACGGGACTACTTCGGCTCGCTCGAGGCCGAGCGCCGCGCGGCCTGATCATCGCGCGGGTCGTCGAAGTCGTCGCGGATCGCCTCGAAATGCGAGTTGCACGCGTTGCACACCCATTGCGCGGTGATCATCTGCCCGCCCCACTGGCCGACCCGCTCGACCTCCCCGGCGTCGCAGAACGGGCAGATCGGCGCGCCGCTCACGGCGTCCAGCGCCGCCGGTCGGGGTCCCAGCCCCTCCAGTCGACCGGCTCGGGCAGCGTGATCGAC
The DNA here is from genome assembly GCA_963757125.1 of uncultured Solirubrobacterales bacterium. GTDB lineage: Bacteria > Actinomycetota > Thermoleophilia > Solirubrobacterales > Solirubrobacteraceae > CAVVSD01. The sequence continues at coordinate 144,656 of CAVWQP010000005.1, forward strand.
ACCCCCTCGCGCGCGAGGAGCTCCACGACCCGGGAGCGCACCTCCTCGCGCTGATGGGTCGCGTCGTGGGCGACGAGGCCGGCGTCGACGGCGGCGGCGAACCCGGGATCGCCGGCGGGCCCGCCCCAGCGCGAGGCGTGTTCCCAGGCCTCGGCGAGCCGCGCCACGAACAGGTCGCGCTGCGCATCCCCCGACCGGCACAGCCGCCGCGCCCAGGCCTCGGCGTGGACCCGGTGCGAACCCTCCTCCTGGAGGATCTTGCGCGCGCGCTGGGCCATCTGGGTCAGGGTGCTCTCGGTCGTCTCGGCGACGAACGTCGTCAGCACCCCGTCGACGAGCACGTTGGCCGCGATGAACGCGGTCCAGTCCACCAGCCCCGCGTCCAGGAGCGCCAGGCGGCGGCCGGCGTCGACCTCGGCGTCGTGGACGCCGAGTGCCTTGAGGACGGGATACGTGGAGCGCGAGTGGCCGAGCTCGTCCTGGGCCATCGCCGCCGCGGCGACGGCGGACTCGAGGGTGGGCGCACTGACCGCCCAGTCGGCGTACGCGCGGCCCAGCGCGGCCTTGTTGTCGGCGAGCGAGCCGACGAGGGAGATCATCGCCCCCTCGGCCGTCGTCGGCGGAGCGGTGGTCGTCATGCCCTGATCGCCTCCCGGATGGCGCTGCGCGGGACGATCACCATCTCGATCCACGGCTGCTCGTCGTAGATCGAGCGGGCGGAGACGACCGCCAGGTCCTCGTCCTCCTCCGTCACGGTGCCGACGTGGTGCAGCGGGTCGGCGTACTCCTTGCGGGCGAAGACCTCCCAGACGGCGTCGCGGCTCTCGAGGGTCATGCGACGATCCCCAGGCCGCGCATGGTCTCGCGGGCGTCCTCGCGGATGCGGCTGCGGGTCCACACGGGGTCCCACACGACCTCGATGCGCACCGCGTCCACATCGGGCTCACGCAGCAGCCGCTCGCGGATGTCGTCCTCGATGAAGTCCATGGCCGGACATCCCATCGCGGTGAAGGTGAGCTCCAGGTCGACGCTCCGCTCGGCCTCCAGGTAGCGGATCGAGACGATGAGCCCCATGCCGACGACGGAGACCGGGATCTCCGGGTCCTCGACGTCGCGCAGGGCCGTCCACAGGCGCGCCTCGACCTCCTGGGCCGGCGTGAGCGGGCCGGTCATGCGGCGACCCCCAGCCGTCCGCGATACCCGCGCTGGAGACGGTCGACGTACTCCTGGTTCATCGGCCCGCGGCCCTTCCAGCGGATCATGACCTCCTCCCAGGAGATCGGCCCGTCCTCGAGCAGCCACCGCTTGCGCTCCTCGTCGAAGCGAGCAGGGAACGGGCAGTCGATGACCCACCGCTCCTCTCCCTCGTCCCAATGCGCGGGGACGTGCAGGCCGACCTCCTCCACGAAGGGCACGACCTCGCCCATCCACGTCTGGCGCAGCTCGTCGTTCGTCATCCCCTTGAAGCCGTACTCGAGCTGGATGCCGTGGCGCTTGCGGTCGTCGGGCAGGCCGAACCACTCGAGCGTGAGGATGAACATCCAGTCCAGCGACGCCTGGAGCCGAGGCTTCTCCGCCGGGTCGGCCGCGAGCTTCTTGACCCACGTGCGTCCGTGACGCAGGTGGAAGGTCTCCTCCTTGTCGACCTTGGCGAGCGCGCGCTTCCAGGGCCCGAACGTGCTCGACCGGTGGACGTCGGAGAGCAGGACGAACCCGGCCTGGTCGTAGAGCGCGTTGGCGAGCACGAGCTCGCCCCAGTTGTCGAGCGGGACGTCGAAGGCGTACGGGTACTTGAACGCCGCGGCATCGCGCTCGTAGATCAGCCGGTTCATGTCGACGCCCAGGTCGCCGAGCAGCCGGTAGCCGATGTGGGCGTGCGCGAGCTCGTCCTGGATGATCGAGATCGCGGAGCCGTAGTTGTTGAGCGCCGGCGCGTGCTGGGCCGCCCGGAGGTAGGACGGCGCGCTGACGAGCTCGGTGTCGGCCGACACGGTGAGGATGCGGCGGATCCCGCGCAGGTACTCGGGGGACATGTGCTGCAGGCCCTCGACGAGCTTGCCCTGCGCGAGGTGCTCGCGGACCTCGTCCTCGGTCCGGGTCGCGAGCTCCTCGACCTCCGGCGCGGATGGCGGCATTGGTCTCCCTCTCCTCGTCCTCAGGTGCCGACGTGTGACACTTGACTGACGGACGACAACGTATAGTCTACCCCTGCAGGCGGTCAAGCATCGGTGAGGAGGAGAGATCGATGTCCGTCACGGCCACGCTGCCGGAGCGGTACAACGCGAGCACGATCGTCGACCGCCAGATCGCGGCGGCGAAGGGGCCGAAGATCGCGTTCGTCGCCGAGGACCGCTCGCTGACGTACGACGCGCTGGCATCCGAGGTCAACCGCGCGGGGCGCCTGCTGCTCGAGCTCGGTGTCGGACGCGAGGACCGCGTGCTGGTCGTCCTCGACGACACGACCGTCTTCCCCGTCGTCTTCCTCGCGGCGATGCGCATCGGCGCGATCCCGGTGCCCGTCAGCCCGCTCGACCGGGCCGACAACTTCCGCCACTACGTCCGCGACTCCTACGCCTCGCTCGTCGTGACCGACGCGGACCGGCTCGAGACGGTGCGCACCGCGCTCGCCGACGAGGACGTCGTCTACCTCGCGCGCGGCGCCGGCGGCCCCGGCGTGGTCGATCTGGACGCCGGGATGGCGGCCCAGGACGACCGGCTCGACCCCGCCGCGACCCACCGCGACGACATGGCGTTCTGGCTGTACAGCTCGGGGTCGACGGGCAAGCCGAAGGGCGTCGTGCACCTGCAGCACGACATCGAGATCACCTGCGAGAGCTACGCCCGCAACGTCCTGGCGCTGCGCGACGAGGACGTGACGTTCTCGACGACGAAGCTCTATCACGCGTACGGGCTGGGCAACGGCCTCACGTTCCCGCTGTGGTTCGGGGCGACCTCGGTGCTCATGCGCGGCAGACCGACGCCCGACCGCCTCCTCGGCACGCTGCGCGAGCGACGCCCGACCGTGTTCTTCTCGGTTCCCGCCCTCTACGGCGCGCTCTCCCGCGACGCCTCGGCCGACGGCGCGCTCGACTCCGTCCGGCTGTGCGTGTCCGCCGCCGAGGCGTTGTCGCCGGAGATCATCCGGCGCTGGGGGGAGCGGTTCCGCCTGGAGATCATCGACGGGATCGGCTCGACCGAGATGCTGCACATCTACTGCTCCAACCGTCCGGGCGCGATCGTGCCGGGCACGACCGGCCATCCCGTCCCCGGCTACGACCTGCGGATCGTCGACGACCAGGAGCGCGTCCTCGACGGGCCCGCCGTCGGCGCGCTCGAGGTGCGCGGCGACTCGTGCGCGTCCATGTACTGGCACCAGCACGAGAAGACGAAGCGCAGCATGCGCGGGGAGTGGTTCTCCACGGGCGATCGCTACGAGCGGACCGTCGACGGCGCCTACGCCTACGTCGGCCGCATCGACGACATGCTCAAGGTCGGCGGCCTGTGGGTGTCCCCCATCGACATGGAGCACGTCCTCATGGAGCACCCGCGCGTGCTCGGGGTCGGCGTCATCGGGATCACCGTCGACGACACGGGCCGTATCGCGGCGTTCGTGGAGTGCGACGGCGAGCCGGGCACGGATCTCCCGGACGAGCTGCGCGAGTGGTGCCGGGACCGCATGCGGCGCTACGAGTACCCGCACGTCGTGGAGTTCGTGGACGAGCTGCCGCGCACGCTGACCGGCAAGGTGCAGCGCTTCCGGCTCCGCGAGCGGATGGAGTCGAGCCCGGCGTGAGGCTCGCCGGCGACCGGGAGATCGAGGTGCTCGATCTGGAGGGCGATCCGGACCTGCGGGCCCTCGTCCTCCTGCACGAGGGGCTCGGCTCGGTCGGCCTCTGGCGCGGCTTCCCGCACGCGCTCGCCGAGGCGACCGGCCGGCGCGTCGTCGCGTTCTCGCGGTTCGGCCACGGCCGGTCGCAGCCGCCCGCCGCCCCGCGGACTCCGGCGTTCTTCCACGAGGAGGCGCTCGACGTCCTCCCCGCTGTGCTCGACGGGCTGGACGCGCCGGAGCCGATCCTGGTCGGGCACAGCGACGGCGGCTCGATCGCCCTCGTCCACGCCGCGCACCGGCCGGTGACCGCCGTCGTGCTCGTCGCGCCGCACGTCGTCGTCGAGGAGATGACCCTCGCGGCGATCCGGCGGACGCGGGAGGCGTACGCGACGGACGGTCTGCGGGAGCGCATGGCCCGCCATCACGACGACCCCGACGCCGCGTTCTGGGGCTGGTGCGACGTCTGGCTCGATCCCGCGTTCCCACGGTGGAGCATCGAGGCCGAGGCCGGCGAGGTCACCGCGCCGCTGCTGCTCGTCCAGGGCGCCGACGACCCCTACGGCACGCTCGACCAGATCGACCGCATCGAGTCGCGGGCGCGCGGCGAGACGCAGCGCCTGGTCGTACCCGGCGGCCACAGCCCGCACCTGGAGCACCCAGACGCCGTCGTGGCGCGCATCGCCGAGTTCGCGGCAGGCCTGCCATGACCCGATCACGTTCGACGACCAGAGGAGACTGACGTGCCCGAGATGCTCATCGGCGGCGAATGGCGTGGGGCCACGTCCAGCCAGGAGATCGAGGTCGTCAACCCGGCGACCGAGGAGGTCGTCGGCACCGTCCCCAGCGCAGACGCCGCCGACGTCGACCTGGCGGTCGCGACCGCCGGCCGGGCGTTCGCGGACTGGTCGGCGACGGATGCGGAGGCGCGGGCGCACGTCCTGGCCCGGGCCGCCGATCTCATCGAGGAGCGCGCGGCCGACGTCGCCGCCGTGCTGACCTCCGAGCAGGGCAAGCCGCTCGCGGAGGCGCGCGGCGAGGTCACGCACCTCGCGCATGGCGTGCGCTACTACGCCGAGGCCGCCACGAAGGTCACGGGGACCTACCAGAGCCTGCCGTCGACCTTCGGCCCGGCGTACGGGCAGGTCGTCCGCCGCCCGATGGGCGTCTGCGTCGCGATCACGCCGTACAACTTCCCCCTGACGCTGCTCGGCACGAAGGTCGCACCCGCTCTGGCGATGGGCAACACGGTCGTGGCCAAGCCCGCGGCCACGACGCCGCTGGCCACGCTCGAGGTCGCCCGCATCTTCGCGGAGGCCGGCGTCCCCGACGGGGTGCTCAACGTCGTCACGGGCCGCGGCTCGGTCATCGGCGACGCGCTCGTCGGCCACCCGGACGTCCGCCGCGTCGCGTTCACGGGCTCGACGGAGGTCGGGCGCCATGTGGCGGCGATCGGCGCGCCGCAGATGAAGCGGCTGTCGCTGGAGCTCGGCGGCTCGGACCCCGTGATCGTCTGCGAGGACGCCGACGTCGACGCCGCGGTCAAGGCGGTCATCATCGGCCGCTACTGGAACGCGGGCCAGGCCTGCCTCGGGTGCAAGCGCGTCTACGTGCACGCATCGGTGTACGACGACTTCGTGGGCGGGCTCGTCGACCGCGTCGCGCGGTACGAGCCGGGCGACGGCACCGTGAAGGCCGAGAAGCCCCGGCTGCGGATGGGCCCGATCCACACGCGGGCGGGCCGCGACGAGCTCGTCGACCAGCTCGAGGACGGCGTCGCGAAGGGCGGCGAGCTGCTCGTCGGCGGCGGGACCGACGGCCACGACCGAGGCTGGTTCCTGGAACCCGCGGTCGTCGCCAACCCCGGCGAGGACTCGCGGCTCGTGCGCGAGGAGGTCTTCGGCCCGGTGCTCCCGGTGTTCCCGTACACGGACTTCGACGACGCGCTGCGCCGGGCGAACGACACGTCCTACGGCCTGGGCTCGTCGATCTGGACGCACGACGTGCGCAGGATCCACCGCGCCGCGCAGGAGATCGACGCCGGCATGACCTGGGTGAACCAGATCCACTACGGCTACGACGAGCTGCCGTTCGGCGGGATGAAGGACTCCGGGTTCGGCAAGGAGCACGGCCTGGAGGCGATGGACAGCTACGTCGAGCTCAAGAGCGTCGTCGTCGGAGGCCTCGCCTGATGCCCGTCACCTACGCGGCCGATGGCGCGATCGGCACGATCACCCTCGACAACCCGCCCGCGAACTCCTACGACATCGAGCTCATGCGCGAGCTGGCCGACGCGATCGGCACGGCGAGCGCGGACGCGGGCGTCCGCGTCGTGGTGCTGCGCAGCGCGAGCGAGCGGTTCTTCAGCGCGGGCGCGGACGTCAAGCGGTTCCTGGCGAACGACCTCGACGCGAACATGGACATGATCCGGCTCGCCCACGAGGCGCTCGCGAGCATCGCCCGGTCGCCCAAGCTGTTCGTCGCCTGGATCGCCGGGCACGCGCTCGGCGGCGGACTGGAGCTGGCATTGGCCTGCGACCTGCGCTACGCCGCCGAGGGCTCCTACCGGCTCGGCACCCCGGAGGTGACGCTCGGCCTGCTGCCCGGGAACGGCGGCACCCAGCGCCTTCCCCGGATCATCGCTCCCGGGCCGGCGCTGGAGCTGCTGCTCACCGGCCGGCAGGTCGGCCCGGACGAGGCTCTGCGCCTCGGCCTCGTGGGCGGGGTGTTCGCCACCGTGGAGGAGTTCGAGGACCACATCGCCAAGCTCGCGGCGGGCCCGCCGCTGGCGATCGCCCACATCAAGCGCGCCGTCCACGAGGGCATGGAGCGCGACCTCGACGGCGGGCTGGAGCTCGAGCGCGAGCTCATCGAGGACCTGTTCCGCTCGAAGGACGCCGCCGAGGGTCTCGCCGCGTTCAGCGAGAAGCGCGCGCCGGAGTTCAGCGGGACATGAAGTCTGACGTCGACCGGAGGTCCGAGCTTGCGAGGACCGGAGGGCGAAACCACGCTGTCCTCGAACGGGGAGTCTTCCTCGACGGCGCCGTGCAGCCGATCGGTGACGCGACGCTCACCATCACGCACCCCGGCGACGGCCGGCTCGTCGGGCACGTGACCCGCGCCGGCGCTGACGAGGTCGACCGCGCGGTGCGCTCCGCGCACGAGGCGTTCCTGCAGTGGCGAACACTGGGCTACGCCGCGCGGGGAAAGGTCGTCGCGGCCGGCGCGGAGGCGCTGCACGCGCACGTCTCCGAGCTCGTCCCGCTGCTCGTCGCCGAGCAGGGCAAGACGCTGCGCGAGGCGCGGCTGGAGCTGCACAAGGCGGCCGAGACGCTCGAGCACCACGCCGGGCTCGCCAAGGAGGTCAGAGCCGCCTACGTGCACGGGCTCGACCCCGGCGTCGACGGTCGCGTCCTGCGCAAGCCGTTCGGCGTCGTGGCGGCGATCGTCCCCTGGAACTTCCCGACGACGCTGCTCGCCAACAAGCTCGGCCCCGCCCTCGTCACCGGCAACACGGTCGTCGCCAAGCCGGCCGACACGACGCCGTTCACGACACTGCGACTCGCTGAGATCCTCACCGAGGCCGGCCTGCCGCCCGGCGTGCTGAACGTCGTCACCGGCACCGGACCGGAGGCGGGCGAGGCGCTCATCACGCACCCGCTGACGCGCAAGATCGGCTTCACGGGGTCGACGGCGACCGGCGAGCGGGTCATGACGCTCGCCGCGAGGGGCTGCAAGCGGTTGACGCTCGAGCTCGGCGGGTCGGACCCGATGATCATCTGCGACGACGCCGATCTCGCGAGAGCCGCGAGCGCCGCCGCGATGGGCCGCTTCTACAACTGCGGACAGGCGTGCCTGGCGATCAAGCGCGTCTACGTGCTCGGGTCGGTGGCGGACGAGGTCATCGAGGCGATCGCGGCGAAGGCCTCGCGGCTGCGCATCGGGCTCGGGGCGGACGAGACGTCGCAGCTCGGCCCGATGCACACGGAGCGCCAGCGGGCGATCATGGAGGACCAGATCGCGCGGACGCTGGCCGGCGGCGGCGAGGTGGTCGCCGGGGGCGGGCGCCCGGACGATCCCGCGCTGGCGGGCGGATGGTTCCACGAGCCGACGGTCGTGGTCGATCCGCCGCACGACTCCCCGATGGCGCGGGAGGAGGTCTTCGGCCCCGCCCTGCCGATCTGGCGCGTGCGGGACTTCGACGAGGCGTTGCGGCTCGCGAACGACTCGCCGTTCGGCCTCGGCTCCTCGGTGTGGACCACGGACCTCGACCGCGCGGAGCGCGCGGCCGCGGAGATCGACGCCGGCTACACGTGGATCAACTCACCGACCAAGGTCTACGACGAGCTGCCGTTCGGCGGCGTCGGCGCGAGCGGGTACGGCAAGGAGCACGGCTCCGAGGCCTTCGACCACTACACGGATCAGAAGTCGGTCGTCGTCAAGCGCTGGTCGTGACCGCCGACCGGCCCCAGACGATCTCCGCCGCCTTGACCATCTCCTCCAGCTTGCGCCACTGCGAGTCCTCGTCGAGCTCGTTGCCGTGCATCGTCGAGGCGAACCCGCACTGCGGCGAGATCGCGAGCTGCGACACGTCGATGTACTGCGTCGCGCTCTCGATCTTGCGCACGAGCGAGTCGGCGGACTCGACCTCGGGGACCTTCGTGTTGACGATCCCGAGGTAGACGATCGGCCCCTTCGGCACCTGGCGCAGCGCCTCGTAGCCGCCCTCGCGGCTGATGTCCTCCCACTCGATGAAGAACGCGTCGTAGGGCAGCTCGGTGAAGAACCGCTCCGCGACGGGCTCGAGCGAGCCGGAGACCATGTGGCGCGACTTCCAGTTCCCGCGGCAGAGGTGGATCGCGCGGGTCACGTCGTCGGGCAGGCCCTCGATGATCGCCCGGTCCGCCGCGATGCAGCGGTCCATGAGCGAGTCGAACGTCGACCCGTCCATCGCGGCGAAGATGCCCAGGTACTGCTCGTCGAGCAGCATCGGGTACAGCGGGTAGTCGAGCTGGACGTACTTCAGGCCGGCCGCGACCGCCTCGTCGATCTGCTCGCGCTGGATCGACATCATGTGCCCGACGAGCTCCTCGTGGCTCTCGTACACGTTCTCCGTGACGCCGTTCTTGTAGACGAAGGGCAGCTCGAAGAACGATCCGCAGGGGAACGTCACCTTGAAGCGGGCGTCGGTGATCGACCGCAGGAACTCGGTCTCGCGCACGGCCGGGCTGTCGATCTTGCGCAGGCGGCGGTTGACCACGGGCAGGCCCTGGTAGCGCAGCTCGTTGCCGTCGGCGTCGAAGAACGGGACACCGTCGCCGCCGACCTGCAGCCCGTCGATGCTGTCGTAGAAGGAGCCCGTGAACATGAAGCGGCGGAACTCGCCGTCGGTCACGACCTCCAGGCCGATGTCGAGCTGGCGCTCGACGGCGCTGCGGATGCAGGCGTCCTCCAGCTCGTGGAGGTGGCTCAGATCCTGCTCGCGCTCCTCGGCGAGCAGCGCGGTGTGCTGCGGCGCGTAGACGCGCTCGATCTCCGCGTACAGATCGGCCGGGCGCAGCAGGCTTCCCACGTGGTCCGCGCGGGGCGGGGCGGGACGTGATGCATTGGACACGTCGGTCTCCTCTCCTCGGGCGCGAGCCTAGACCGCCCTGTGAGAACGCCGCACCCCGGACGTTCCGGTGACCGGAACAATTGGTTGCGGTCAATAGTCCGTTGTCTGTACGGTCGGACGAAGTCCTATCTCGTCTGACTCTGGGGAGGGTCCGTTGCGTACGAGGTTCAATCCTGCCGGCCCACGTGTGCTGGCGGCGATGGCGGCGTTCGCGCTCGCCCTCGCTGTCGGAGCTTGTGGAAGCGACGATTCGAGCGATTCCGGGGGTGGCGGCGGAGGCGGCGGAGAGTCGACGACCGCGAACGCCGTGGCGCCGAAGTGCGGAATGGGCAACGGCGAGAAGGCCTCGGGCGAGGCCATCAAGATCGGCGCCATCATCACCAAGCAGCCGGGTGTCGACTTCACGGACATCACCAAGACGGCGAAGGCCGTGTTCGACTGCGTCAACGACAACGGCGGCATCAACGGCCGGCCCATGCAGTACATCGCGGAGACCGAGCAGACCAACCCGCAGCAGGTCGCGTCGCTGGCGACCAAGCTGTTCGAGCAGGACAAGGTGCTCGGCCTGGCCGGCAGCTCGAGCATCATCGACTGCGACGTCAACCACAAGTACTACGAGCAGAACGACATCTACGTCATCGCGGCCGGCATCGCCCGTGAGTGCTACTTCGGGACGAACGTCCGCAACGTGAACATGGGCCCGTACTTCTCCGCGCTCGGCGCGGCGCAGTACCTCGTCCGCCAGAAGGTGAAGGGGCTCGTCGCGTCGACCGGGAAGCTTCCCGGCGGGGACTTCAACAACCTCGGGGTCGAGCGAGCTGGCCAAGCAGAACAACATCCCGGGCAAGGCGACCCTCGAGCAGTTGCCGATCAACGACGGCGCGGCGCTGGCGCTGAAGCTCAGCCAGCTGGCGGGCGATGGCGGTGGCGTGGTGCTCACCTACACGGCGCCAGAGGCGCTGAAGATCCTGCAGGGCGCCGAGCAGCAGGGCCTGATCGACAAGGTCAAGTGGGCCTGCGCGACGCCGTGCAACGATGCCTCGATCTCCCAGGCGCTCGGGCCGGCGTGGAACGACAAGCTCGGCATCAACGCCGAGCTCAACCTCGTCGACACCACGGGGCCCGACACGCTGAACTGGCGAGCGGTGATCAAGCAGTACGCACCCAACGTGCAGGTGGGCTCGTTCAGCCAGATGGGCTATGTGGCGGCGACGATCGCCACCAAGGCCCTGCTGGGCATCAAGGGCGACGTCACGAAGGACTCGGTCAACCAGGCCTTCAAGGACACGAAGGACTACCAGACCGACATCCTCTGCAAGCCGTGGTCCTGGGGCGGTAAGCAGTACCTGTCCAACTACGCGGACCGCACGATCGTGCCGCAGGACCACAAGTTCGTGCAGAAGGAGGACTGCTTCAACATCGCCCCGGTCCCGAGCAACTTCCTCGGCGAGCAGTACGCGGCGTCGGGAGAGGGATAGCCGACGGGCGGCGCCGGGCCTCCGGGCCCGGCGCCGCCGAGACTCCGGGACTCTGATCGTTGTCTGACAGTTTTGGTGGACGGCAAAGCGGCCCCGATGTAGGTTCGCGACGCGTGTGAGCGCCGGTCCTCCCTCTCACCATCAACGGAGGCGCGTCATGCACATCCGGGTAGCAGGATCTCCGCTCGCCGGAAGGCTTCTCGCTCGACCCCGTCTCGGGGGCGTAGGCTCGGACCATGAGCCACGCCGGGTCGGGCGCCACCGCGACGCGCGACGAGCTCTCGCGCGACCCGTACCCCACGTACCGCCGGCTGCGCGACGAGGGCGCGTGCGTGTGGCTCGAGGCGGCCGGGCGGTACGTCGTGCCGCGCTGGGAGGACGTCGTCGCGCTCGACGACCGCACCGAGATCACCGCGCGCGAGGACCCGTCGCTCATGACGCGCGCCATGGGCCGGACGATGCTCCGCGTCGACGGCGAGGAGCACGCGCGGCTGCGAGCGCCCGCGCAGTCGCCGCTGCGCTTCCGCGGGTTCGCCGATCGCTGGGGCGACATGTTCGAGCGCGAGGCCGACGCGCTGCTGCGCCCGCTGCGCGACCGTGGGCGCATGGACGTGCTCGGCGACTTCGCCGGGCCGTTCGCCGCACGCACCCTCAAGCTGCTGCTCGGCCTGGACACGGCGGGCGACGCCGACCTGGAGTTCGCGTCGCAGGCGTTCATCGACGGGATCGGCAACTACGGCGACGACCGCGACACGTGGGAGCGCTGCGAGCGCGGCAACCGGCTCGTCGACGCGGCGATCGACGCCGCGTGGGACACCGCGGAGGACGGCACCGTGCTGCGCGCGCTCGTCGACGCCGGGACGCTGAGCGACGACGAGATCCGCGCGAACGTCAAGCTGTTCATCTCCGGCGGCCTCAACGAGCCGCGCGACGTCATCGCCACGGCGCTGCACGCGCTGCTCGCCGACCCCGAGCAGGAGGCGCTCGTGCGCGAGGACCCCGAGAACCTCGGCAAGGCGACCGAGGAGAGCCTGCGCTGGATCTCGCCGATCGGGATGTTCCCGCGCGTCGTGCAGGAGGACACCGAGCTCGCAGGCGTGCAGCTCGAGGCCGGGACGCGGATCGGCGTGCTCATCGCGTCGGCCAACCGCGACGAGCGCCACTGGGAGGATCCGGACCGCTTCGACCTGCGCCGCGCCACGACGAAGCACCTCGCCTTCTCGCGCGGGCCGCACGTCTGCCCGGGCGCGTACGTCGCGCGCCAGCAGGTGGCGCGGGCCGCGCTGCCGGCCCTGCTCGCGCTGCGCGGCGTCCGCCTCGCGGCCGGCGACGTGCCCTATCGCGGGTGGGTGTTCCGCGGGCCGGCGCGGCTGGACGTGGCCTGGGCCGCTTGACCCGGGCTCGGGCGAGGTCCAGTCTGGGCCGCAGGAGGAACACGCCATGCAGCAGGTCTTCAAGGCCATCGACTGGTTGCAGGTCCCGGACACGACGTGGCTCTCGCCGTTCCTGAACGCGAAGGACGTCAACAGCGGCCTGGACTCGGAGCTGCTGGGCGCGTTCAGCCTCGCCATGGGCAAGATCCGCCCCGGCCAGCCCTCGACGGTCCACGTGCACCCGCTCAGCACCCAGGTGACGATGGTGCTCGAGGGGACGCTCGACATCCGGATGCGGAACCCGTCGCGTGACCCCTACACCGTCCACCTCGGGCCCGATCAGGCCGCGCTCGTCGAGCCGGGGACGTTCCTGCAGCTCGTCAACCCGGGGGACGCCACGACCCGGGTGCTGTACGTGGTCGGGCCGGCGTACGTGTTCGAGCAGCGGGGCGAGGAGGTCGTCTACGACGACTCCGTCGCGCTCCCGCAGCGCTGGGAGGAGATCGCGGCGGGCTCGCCCGAGTGGCTCGCGACGGTGTGGCGGGAGCGCTCCGGGTTCGACGGCGTCGAGGAGATGCGCGCGGCGCGCGAGGCCGCCCTGGCGCGCCTCGACGGCGCTCAGAGCGCGAGCACGTAGCCGACGTACGTCGTCGCGAAGTGCTGCGACTGCATCCAGCCGTCGCGGCGCATGAGGCCGTCAGGGTCGAAGGACGGCCGGGTCAGGAAGCGCCCGCGCGTGAAGCCCATGCGCGTCCAGAACACCATCGCGTCCGCGCTCCAGCCCATGACCGAGCACTCGGCCTGCGCGAGCCCGCGCTCGCGGGCCAGGGACAGCAGCCCGTCGACCATCCGCCGTCCCCCGCCGCGCCCAGGGCGCTCGACGTACACGTCGGAGATGTACGCCGCCTCGGCGAACGTGACGGTCCCCACCGCGCGCGCCTCGTCGTCGACGAGCACCGTCGAGCACGGGTCGTCGAGGTGCGGCGCGAAGCGCTCCTGCGAACAGCCGAGCTCGAGCCACCACGCGAGCTGCTGCTCGGTCATGAGCCCGCCGTAGGCGCGGCGCGAGACCTCCGACTTGATGGCGCTCAGCTCGGGCAGGTCGGCGGTCGTGGCGGTGCGGAGCACCCCTCGGATTCTCACGCCTCGGCCAGCAGGACGGCGACGCCGAAGACGAACCCGACGGCGACGACGGCGCCGACGAGGCGCGGCGGCGGCCCGCCGTGGACGCCGGTCTCGTGCACGACGGCGTGGCCCTTGCCTCGCGCGATGAGCCAGCGGTTGACCGGGACGGCGGCGACGAAGGCGACCGAGAGCGCGAAGCTGAGCGAGCCCCAGAACAGCCACGTCCCGAGCCCGGCGTCGATCGCGCCCGGGACCGCGACCACGACCGCGTTGTCGACGAGCTCCATGACGGCGATCGAGAACGTGTCCGAGGCCAGCGCGATCGGGATGACCGCGGCCAGCGCGAACCCGGCCCGCAGCAGCGGCAGGCTGGTGAGGCTGTAGCCGAAGAGGAACGCGAGGCCGGTCGCCAGGACGACGGTGCCCCAGTTCGAGAAGCCGAGCGCGGTGCCGATCGCCATGCCGAGGATCTCGCCGATCGCGCAGCCCGTGAGGCAGTGCAGCGTGGCGGAGATGGCAACGGACGTGAGCGCGCGCCCGGACGTCGGCATGTGGTGGGTGTGGGCGGCGTGCATGGCTTTGAGCATACCCCCTATGGGTATTGATGCGCGATGCTGCCCGCATGACCTCCACCGTCGGCTTCATCGGCCTCGGCACCATGGGCTGGCCGATGGCGGCGAACATCGCGCGCGCCGGCCACCACGTCGTCGGCCTCGACACGGACGCGGCTCGCGCCCAGGCCTGGGCGAGCGAGCACGGCGGCACGGCCGCCGACGGGCCCGAGGCGTTCGCCGACGTCCCGGTCGTCGTGACGATGCTCCCCAACGGCAAGGTCGTGCGCAACGCGGTCCTCGACGGCGGCGTCGCGGACGCGCTCCCCGACGGCGCGGTCGTCGTCGACATGAGCTCCTCCGAGCCCTGGGAGACCCTGTCGCTCGCCCCCGAGCTGGCCGAGCGCGGCGTCACGCTGCTCGACGCGCCGGTGTCGGGAGCGCTGACGCGCGCGATCGACGCGACGCTCACGATCATGCTCGGCGGCGAGGACGAGGCCGCGATCGCGCGCGCCACGCCGGTCATCGAGACGATGAGCGAGCGGATCTTCCGGACCGGACCGCTCGGCTCCGGCCACGCGATGAAGGGGCTCAACAACTTCATCACCGGCACGGGGTTCGTCGCCACGTGCGAGGCGCTCGTCGTCGGTGCCAAGGTGGGCCTGGACCCGGCCGTGATGCTCGACGTCATGAACGCGTCGAGCGGCGTGAACTTCACGTCGCAGCTCATCGGGCCGGCGGAGATCGTCACGCGGCGCTTCGCGTCGGGCTTCGCGCTCGCGCTGCTCGCCAAGGACGTCGGCATCGCCGACGACCTCGCCCGCCAGCTCGACGTCGAGGCGCCGACCGCGAGCATGGTCGTCGGACGCCTGCGGGCCGCGCTCGAGCAGCTCGAGCCGACCGCCGACACGACGATGGCGCTCACGGTGTGGGAGCGCGCCGCGGGCGTGACGGTCGCGACGGAACGGGAGTGACGATGAGCGACGGCGCATGGGAGCGGGTCCCGATCGATGCGCAGAGCGTCGACGCGCCGCTGTCGCGCTCGGCGATCTTCCTCGTCATGTCGGCGGGCAAGGGCGAGGAGGACCTCGCAGGGGTCCGCGACGCGCTCGGCGCGATCGGCGATCTCGTCAAGAACGTCGGCTTCCGTGACCTCAACGGGCGGCTCTCGTGCATCGTCGGCATCGGGCGCGCTCTGTGGGACCGCCTCTCCCCCGGGCACCGCCCGCTGGACCTGCACGCGTTCGCGCCCATCCACGGACCGGTGCACACGGCGCCGTCGACGCCCGGCGACCTGCTGTTCCACATCCGCGCCGAGCGCGAGGACATGACCTTCGAGTTCGAGCGCCAGCTCCTCGACGTCCTCGGCGACGCCGCAGCGGTCGTCGACGAGACGTCGGGCTTCCGCTACTTCGACGCCCGCGACCTGCTCGGGTTCGTCGACGGCACCGCCAACCCGACGGGCGCCGAGCTGCCAGATGCGGCCCTCATCGGCGAGGACGCCGACCCGGACTTCGCGGGCGGCAGCTACGTCGTCGTCCAGAAGTACCTGCACGACATGACCGCCTGGGCGGCCCTGTCGACCGAGGAGCAGGAGGCGATCATGGGGCGCACGAAGCTCGACAACGTCGAGATCGACGACGACGACAAGCCGCGCAAGTCCCACAAGTCGCTTGCGACGATCGAGGACGGCGAGGGCGGCGAGCTGGCGATCCTCCGCGACAACATGCCGTTCGGACGCCCCGGCGCGGGCGAGTTCGGCACGTACTTCATCGGCTACTCCGGGCGCCTCTGGGTGATCGAGCGGATGCTCGAGCGGATGTTCGTCGGCGCGCCGCCCGGCTCCTACGACCGCCTGCTGGACTTCTCCACGGCGATGACGGGCACGACGTTCTTCGTCCCCACGGCGGGCATGCTCGACGAGCTCACCCAGCCGCCGTCGGACGCGCCGCCCACCGAGGCGCCTGCGACCGGGTCGCTCGGCATCGGATCGCTGCGCGACGAGACCTGACAAGGCATACGCTGTCGCGCGTGTCGACCGCCGACATCAAGGACTCGATCCTCGACGCCATCGGCGACACGCCGCTCGTCCGGCTCAGCCGCCTCGGGGCTGAGCTCACCCCGCAGCTCGTCGCGAAGGTCGAGTCGCTGAACCCGGGCGGCTCGATCAAGGACCGCGTCGCCGTCGCCCTCATCGAGGCCGCCGAGCGCGACGGGCACCTGCGACCGGGCGGGACGATCGTCGAGCCGACGTCGGGCAACACCGGCACGGGCCTCGCGATCGCCGCCCGGCTGAAGGGCTACCAGGCGATCGCGGTCATGCCGGACAAGGTGTCGCGCGAGAAGATCGACCTCCTCCGCGCCTACGGGGCCAAGGTCGTCCTGTGCCCGACGCAGGTCGAGCCGGAGTCGCCGGAGTCCTACTACTCGGTCTCCGACCGGCTGGCGACGGAGATCCCAGGCGCGTTCAAGCCCGACCAGTACCGCAACCCCGCCAACCCGGCGGCCCACTACGGCTCCACCGGGCCCGAGCTGTGGGAGCAGAGCGGCGGGCGGATCACGCACCTCGTCGTCGGCGTCGGGACCGGCGGCACGATCACCGGCACCGCGCGCTACCTGAAGGAGCGCAATCCCGACCTCGTGGTCATCGGCGCGGACCCGGCCGGCTCGATCTACACCGCGCCGACCTCCGACGACGTGAAGGGCTACATGGTCGAGGGCGTCGGCGAGGACTTCTGGCCGACGACGTTCGACCCGTCGGTCGTGGACCGCTGGATCCGCGTGACCGACCGCGACTCCTTCCTGACCACGCGCCGCCTCGCGACGACCGAGGGCATCCTGACCGGCGGCTCCTGCGGCCTCGCGGTGCACGCGGCGCTCGAGATCGCCGCCGAGATCGACGATCCGGAGGCGATGATCGCGGTGATCCTGCCCGACGGCGGGCGCTCCTACCTCAGCAAGATCTACTCCGACGCGTGGATGACCGAGTACGGCTTCCTCGAGCGCACCGGCGAGGTGTCCGTCGGCGACGTCCTGCTGCGCAAGCACGACGACACGATCCCGGCGCTCGTCACCGTCCGCAGCGACCAGACCGTCCGCGAGGCCGTCTCCCTCCTGCACGAGCACCGGGTCTCGCAGCTCCCGGTCGTCTCCGCCCGCGACGAGCACGCGGTCGTCGGGTCGATCGGCGAGCGCGGCGTCCTCAAGCACGCCGTCACCGACCCGGACGTGCTGGGCGCGCCGATCGTCGACGTGATGGAGCCGCCGTTCCCCGTCGTCTCGGTCGAGGCGCCCGTGCGCGACGCCGTCGAGCTGCTGTCCGGCGACCGCCAGGCGCTGCTCGTCACCCGCGACGGCCAGGCGGCGGGCATCCTCACGCGCGCCGATCTCCTGGAGTCCCTCGCGGCGTGATCGAGCCCGACCGCGACGCCCTCGCCACCCAGGTGGTGCACGCCGGCCTGGACCCCGACCCGACCTACGGCTCGGTCATCCCTGCGATCCACCAGACCTCGACGTTCCGCCAGCCGCGGGTCGGCGAGTACGTCGAGGACTACGACTACGCGCGCAGCGCGAACCCGACGCGCGCGGCGCTCGAGCGCGCGCTGGGAACGCTGGAGGGCGGCCACGGGACGTCGTTCTCCAGCGGGATGGCCGCGACCCACGCCCTGCTGACCGCGATCTGCTCGGCGGGCGACCACGTGATCATCCCCGGCGACCTGTACGGCGGCACGTTCCGGCTCGTGGACAAGGTGCTGGCCAGGTGGGGCCTGGAGTACACGATGGTCGACCAGACCGACCTCGACGCGCTGGCCGCCGCGGTCCGCGAGGACACCCGGCTCATCTGGGTGGAGACGCCGACGAACCCGCTGCTGAACGTCGTCGACATCGCGGGCGTGGTCGCCCGGTCGGGCGGGGCGTTCGTCGCCGTCGACAACACGTTCGCCACGCCGATCAACCAGCGCCCGCTGGAGCTCGGCGCGGACGCCGTCGTGCACTCGGCGACGAAGTACCTCGCCGGCCACTCCGACACCGTCGGCGGCGCGGTGATCACGGCGGCCGAGGACCACCACGAGGCCGTGCGCTTCGTCCAGAACTCCATCGGGGCGGTCCCTGGCCCGTTCGACGCCTTCCTGACCCACCGCGGCCTGCGCACGCTCGCGCTGCGGATGCGCGCGCACGCCGAGAACGCCGCGGCGGTCGTCGCCCACCTGCACGAGGCCGAGGGCGTCTCGGCCGTGCGGTGGCCCGGCTTCAGCGGCATGGTCAGCTTCCGCCACGGCGACGCGACCGGCATCGCAGAGCGCACGCGGCTGTTCACGCTGGCCGAGTCGCTGGGCGGCGTGGAGTCGCTCATCGAGGTGCCGCAGGCGATGACGCACCAGTCCGTCGAGGGCTCCGACGCGGCGGTCCCGCCCGATCTGGTGCGCCTGTCCGTCGGCATCGAGGATGCCGGCGACCTCGTCGCCGACCTGCGCCAGGCGCTGGCTCGGCCTCAGTAGGCCTGCTGGATGGTCGCGGCGACCTTGCCGACGTCGTCGTTGGCCTCGAGCACGCCCGCGAGCTCGCCGAACACGGAGTTGGTGACGACGATCGCGAACGCGAACCGCCGGCCCCCCTTCGTGTCCATGTAGCCGCCGAGCGCCTTCGTGGGCAGGAGGAACCTGTCGTTGAAGAAGTCCGGCGCGCCGAGCGACCCGGTCTTCGCGAAGACCTTGCCGGTCGCGGGACCGCCCGCCTGCACCTGCGCGAGCGAGCCGTCCACGCCGAGGATCGGCAGCGCCGCCTGCCACGCGGCAACGTCGGGGCGCGCGTTCATGATCGTCTGGAGCTGCACCTCGTTGTCCATCGTGATGAGGTTGCCGCTCAGGCCGGAGCCATCGACGAGCACGGCGCCCGTGGTGTCCAGGCCGGCCTTCCGCCAGACCGCGGCCGCCTTCGGCATCCCGGCGTCGCAGTCGGTGCTGCCCGCGGCCACTGCCACCCGGCAGATCATCGTCTGGGCGCCGCGGTTGTAGCTGACCTTCAGCACGTACTTGGCCTCTTCCTTCAGCGGGAGCGACCGCAGGCGGGCCACGGCCCGCAGCCCGGTCACCGTCGACGTGCGCGGCAGCCCATCCGCCGGGTTGCTCGCCGTCGGGTTGGCCGTGACCGTCACGCCGGCCCGCTGCAGCGCCTCGATGAACGCCGTCCGGGCGTAGCGGGCGGGATCGGCGAACGCGTAGGTGTTGAGAGCCGGGTCGGAGTCGGCGGCGATCGTGCCCGACAGGACGACCTTGCCGTAGGACGGCGAGGAGACCTTGATCTGCGACGGCTTGCCGGCGGCGACCGTCTTCACCTCGCTGGTGACCTTCCACGGTGCGACCTTCGGCCGCATCGTCGTGGACGCGGTCTGGCCCGGCCTCCCGGGCTTCGTGGTGAAGTCGATGAGGTTCTGGTTGACGACGATCGGGGTGATGGGCTCGCCGGCGAGCTGGAACGTCTTCCACAGCCGGTCGTCGACGATCACGTTCCCCGACACCCGCCGGATCCCGGACCGTCGCACCTGCTCGGCCAGCTTGTTCAGGCCGGTCAGCGGGTTCTCGGGCGTGAGCGTCGCGCCGGGGAGCAGGTTGGCGTCGTTGTGGTCGAGGTTCGCGAAGTCGACGGTGCCGTCGGGCTTCGTCCGGCCGTCCATCGTCATGTCGCCCTGGCCGACGAGGATGAGGTTCCCGTCCAGCGTGCTGCCGGACATCGTCCCGGTGCGCTTCACCGGCGTCACCACGCGGCTGTCCGGGCCGAAGAGCTGCCACCCCGCACCGATGCTGTACGTCTTGACGACCGAGCCGGGCTCCGCCAGCTCGTTCGACTTCAGCGAGACGACCGAGGCGCCGGTGGCGAGGTCGCGGACCGAGACGAACCACTGGGCCGACGCGTAGGCGGGCTGGTTCATGACGGTCAGCGCATCGGCCGGCAGGCCGGGCACCGGCGTGACCGGCCCCGCCTGAGCGGTCGAGGCGGCGACGCACGCCAGCGTGATCACGGCAGCGGCAACCGGAAGTCGTCTCATGGTGCGCCAGCGTCCCAGGACAGCCCACGCGCCAACAAGGGACCCAGGTCCCCTGCACGCGCGGCGCCGATGCGCGAGGCTCGGCGCCTACGGTCCAGCCCGTCCTAGGAGCGCGTATGTCGCGTCGTGTCCGCCTCTCCCTCCCGTTCGTCTCCGTGCTCATGGCGCTCCTGCTCGCGCCGGCCATCGGTCGAGCCGCCACGACCGACGCCGAGGTGCAGCGCGGGCTGCGAGGGCTCGTGGCCGCCGACGGCGGACCTCCGGGCGCGATCGCGACGCTGTACCGCGACGGGAAGCTCACGACGCTGAGCGCGGGCCGGTCCGACATCGAGCGCCGCGGCGCGCCGACGGCCACGCAGCACATGCGGATCGCGAGCATCGCGAAGGCGTTCAGCGGCGCGGTCGCGCTGCACCTCGTCCAGGAGGGCCGGCTCGGCCTCGACGACACGATCGGCCAGCGGCGCCCCGACCTGCCCAAGGCATGGGCGGCGGTGACCGTCCGGCAGATGCTCAACCACACGAGCGGCCTCCCGGACTACACGCAGTCCGACGCCTTCGTGAAGCAGGCGACCGATGACCCGCAGGGCTACGTCGCGCCCACCGAGATCATCGACTGGGTGCGCAAGTCCCCGCTCGAGTTCACGCCGGGCTCGAAGTACGAGTACTCCAACACCGACAACATCGTCGTCGGCCTCATCGCCGAGACGGTGAGCGGCACGCCGTACCCGACCCTGCTCGAGAACATCGTCTTCGGGCCCGCGAACCTCACGCAGACGAGCTTCCCCACGCGTCGCATCTCGCTGCCCGCGCCTTACATCCACGGGTACGTGGTCAATCCCCACACCGACCCGAACGACGTGACGCGGTTCCTGAGCCCGAGCGGGGCATGGGCGTCCGGCGCGATCGTCTCGACCCCCACCGACCTCTCCGCGTTCATCCGCGCCGACCTCGGCCTGAAGTTCTTCGGCGCCGCGCAGCAGGCGGAGCAGATGAAGTTCGTCCCCGGGTCCTCGAGCCCAGCCGGTCCGGGCACGAACGCCGCCGGCCTCGCGCTCTTCCGCTACACGACGAGCTGCGGCGTCGTCTACGGCCACACCGGGAACTTCCCCGGCTACGTGCAGTGGGCCGCCGCCACCGCCGACGGCACCCGCTCGGTCACCACGAGCCTGAACATCCCCGCGCCGAAGGGCGCGCTGCTCCGCCAGCTCCGCGCCGTGCAGGCCAAGGCGGTCTGCGCGCTGCTCGGCAAGTAGGCGGGTGACCCCGGAAGTTGGCGCGTCGCAGCGTGGCCAGTGCGCGTATCATTCCGCACAAGCCGCGCATGGGCGGTAGGACACCGAGCACGGGGACGCTTAGCTCGGTGAAGCCACCGGTGAGGACGACGGTCCTCTGACCACCCGGAGGCTCGAGAGGGGAGGAGAGACCCGCACAGCGGGTCTCTCCGTTATGCGCTCCCCACCCCTGGGGATAGACGCGAGCGATCCGCCACACCCACGCGCCGCGAAGGCGCAGCCGACCGCCAGGCTCGGCGCACCGCACCAAAAGACCAGCAAACACGCCGCGCAGTACCTCGAACCTCACGCGGGCCTGCGGCTCTGGAACACCCTCTGAGGGGTCGGGATCTCCCGGCCCGGCTGACCGTGCCGCCTTTACCGGCGGTTCGGGTGGACGTACCATGACGCATGGCCTGGGATGGCGCCGACGAGAGCGCGAATCATGGATGAAGCCGTTGAGCGCTTGACGAGCCTCGAGCCGGGGACGCTCTTCGCGGGCTACCGCATCGACGGCATGCTCGATCGCGGCGGGATGGGAGTCGTCTACCGCGCGACCGACGAGGACCTCAGCCGGACGGTCGCGCTGAAGATCATCGCGCCGGAGCACACGCAGAACCCGGACGCGGTCCGACGCTTCAAGGCGGAGGCACGGCTCGCGGCATCGCTCGAGCATCCGAACATCGTCCCCATCCATCGCGGCGGCGAGTATCGCGGCGTCCTCTACCTGGCGATGCGCTTCGTGCCCGGCACGAACCTGCGTCACGTGATCAACGGCGGTCAGCTCAGCCTCGACCGCGTGCAGCGCATCATGACGGCGGTGGCCTCGGCACTCGACGCCGCGCACGAGAGCGGCCTGGTGCATCGCGACGTCAAGCCGGCCAACATCCTGCTCAGCGGCACAGGCGAGAACGAGCACGTCTACCTGACCGACTTCGGCCTCACCAAGCGGCTCGGGTCGCAGGGCAGCCTGACGCGCACCGGCGCCTGGGTCGGCACGCCGGACTACGTCGCGCCCGAGCAGATCCGGGCCGGGACGGTCGATGGGCGCGCCGACATCTACTCGCTGGGCTGCGTGCTCTACGAGATGCTCACCGGGGAGGTGGCGTACCCGAAGGACAACGACATGGCCAAGCTCTGGGCGCACGTCCAGGACCCATGCCCGCTGCCCAGCACCAAGCGTGACGATCTCGTCCAGGCCTTCGACGACGTCGTCGCACGCGCGACGGCCAAGGAGCCCGAGGACCGGTTCGCACGTGCCTCGGAGATGGCCCTCGCCGTGGACGCTGCCGCCGCCGAGCAGCGCGCCGATCTGGGCTCCGCCGGCCTGCAGGCCACGCGTGCCGCGGGCGCGGACGCGCCGTCGGTCGGCGAGCACGACGTCTTTCTCGCGGAGCCGACGCGGGCAGGGGCGCCGGTGCCCGACGCGCCGCTGAACGAGACGACCCCGGCGCCGATGAGCGCACCGGTGTTCGACTGGCCCTCGACGCACCAGCAGCCGCCGATCGCCGACCAGACCCCACCACCGCCGCCGACTCCCCCGCCGAGCGAGCGGGCCGCCGCCGTGCCGCCGCGCGGCCCCGGGCGGCCGGCCCAGCACGGCGGGCGGTCGCGCCTCCTGATCGCCCTCGGGCTCGTGGGCGTGATCGTCGTCGCAGCCGCGGCCTTCCTGCTCACGCGCGGCGACAGCTCCGACACGTCGACGCCGGCGCCGGCCGTGGTCGCGACCAAGCTCCCGGAGGGCCTCGCCTGGCAGCCGATCTCAGACGTGCCGTTCCGGCGTCAGTACGCCGCGGCGACGGCGGTCGGCGGCAAGGTCTGGATGTTCGGCGGCATCGCGTCCAAGACGTCGAGCACCACCACGAAGTCCTTCGATCCGGAGACGAACGAGTGGTCGACCGGGCCCGGCCTGCCCGTGCCCCTGCACCACTTCTCGGCCGTGACCTACAAGGGCCAGGCCGTCGTCATCGGCGGCTTCATCCCCGGCGCCGAGCTGACGTCGGACCAGTCCGACGGCGTGTACGCGCTGCGCGAGGGCACATGGGAGCGACTCCCATCGCTGAACCATGCGCGCGCCGCGGCGGCGGCCGCTGTCGTGGGCGACAAGATCGTCGTCGTCGGCGGCCAGGCGAAGGGCAAGCTCGTGCCCCAGACCGAGGTCTTCGACGGCAAGCGGTGGACCGACAAGGCCGACATCCCGACCCCGCGCGAGCACCTGGGTGCGGCGTCCGACGGCCGCTACGTCTACGCCGTCGGCGGACGCGCGCTGGGAGCCGACAAGAACTCCGAGGCGCTCGAGCGCTACGACCCCGAGTCGAACCGCTGGACCAAGCTCAAGGGCGAGCCAGACCCCCAGGGCAGCGTCGGTGTCACGTACGCCGGCGGTCGCATCATCACCGTCGGCGGCGAGGGCACGACGACCGTGTCCGACAAGACGTTCGGCTACGACATCAAGAACGACACCTGGTCGGACCTCCCGTCGCTGGAGACCGCGGTGCACGGCGCGGCGGTCACGGCGCTCGGGAACACGGTCTACGCGATCGGCGGCGCGACGGAGCCCGGACACGTCGGGTCGACCGACAAGGCGGAGATCCTCGACCTCTCGGGCGGGGATGCGTCACCGGCGAGGGTCGACGTCAAGTGGCGCAAGGTCGCCGATGCTCCCGCGAAGGTCCAGTACGCGGCGGCGACCGACATCGGCGGGCGGGCGTGGATCTTCGGCGGGATCGGCGACGGCGAGAAGCCCACGGCCGCGACCGCGGCCTACGACCGTGCGATCAACACCTGGACGACGGGACCGAAGCTCCCCGAGCCGGTCAACCACGCCGCCGCCGTCAACTACAAGGGTGACGCGGTCGTGATCGGCGGCTTCGTGCCCGGCGACGACGGGCTGACGTCCGGGGTCTCCGACCGCGTCTACGCGCTGACCGGCGACAAGTGGGAGCAGCTACCGCCGCTCAACCACGCGCGGGCGGCGGCTGCCGCAGCGGTGGTCGACGGCAAGATCATCGTTGTCGGCGGCCAGGCCGACGGCAAGCTCGTGCCGGACACGGAGGTGTTCGACGGGGCCGAGTGGACCGAGGCGGCGCCCATCCCCACCCCGCGCGAGCACCTCGGCGCGGCGTCCGACGGCCGCTACCTGTACGCCGTCGGCGGGCGCGAGCTGTCGGCGTCCAAGAACCTCGACTCCTTCGAGCGCTACGACCCGGCTGCCGACACCTGGACCGCCCTGGACCCGATGCCGAAGCCGGTCGGCAGCGTGGGCGTGTCGTTCGTGGCCGGCCGCGTCGTGTCGGTCGGCGGCGAGGGCCCGACGACCGTCTCCGACGCGGTGCAGTCCTACAACGTCAAGACGCGTCGCTGGTCGCAGCTCTCGCCGCTCCCCGAGGGCCGTCACGGCATCGCCGTGACGACGCTCAACGACTCGCTCTACGCGATCGGCGGAGCCTCAGCCGCCGGCCACGTCGACTCGACGCAGGACACGTTCGTCCTCGACGACTTCGGGTGATCCGCTAGTACCGGCACGCACCGGCTATCGCACGTACTTGTGGGGGTCGGTACTAGCCCAGCGCGCGATCGAGGTAGAACGCCGCGCTGATCAGCGCGAGGTGCGTGAACGCCTGCGGGAAGTTGCCGAGCGCCTCGCCGGTCGGGCCGATCTCCTCCGAGTACAGCCCGAGGTGGTTCGCGTACGTGAGCATCTTCTCGAACGCGAGCCGCGCCTCGTCCACGCGGCCGGATCGCGCGAGCGCCTCGACGTACCAGAACGTGCAGATCGAGAACGTGCCCTCGTCGCCCTCGAGCCCGTCGGGTGAGGCCTCGACGTTGTAGCGGTAGACGAGGCTGTCCGAGACGAGCTCCTGGGACATCGCGTCGAGCGTCGCCAGCCACCGCTTGTCCGTGGGGGCGACGAAGCCCACCAGCGGCATGAGCAGGACGGCCGCGTCCAGGAACTCCGTGTCGTAGTGCTGCACGAAGGCCTGGCGCTCCGGGTGCCACCCCCGGGTCATGATCTGGTGGTAGATCTGGTCGCGCGACGACTGCCATCGCGCCAGATCTGCCGGCAGGCCCCGGTCGAGCGCCATCTTCACCGCGCGCTCCAACGCGACCCACGACATGAGGCGCGAGTACGTGTAGTGCTGGCGCCCCGAGCGCTGCTCCCAGATCCCCTCGTCGGCCTGGTCCCAGTTCTCGCAGAGCCACTCGACGACGCGGCTGAGATCGACCCACGAGTCGTGGTCGATCGGCGACGCGTTGCGGCTGTAGAACCACAGGGAGTCGATGAGCTCTCCGTAGATGTCGAGCTGGAGCTGGTCCGCCGCCCCGTTGCCGATCCGCACCGGCGCCGATCCGCGGTGGCCCTCGAAGTGGTCGAGGACCTCCTCCGTCAGCTCGGCGCGACCGTCGATGCCGTACATGATCTGCAGCGGCCCGAGCGCCCCGGTGCGGTTCTCGCCGAAGCGCCCGCGCAGCCACTCCATGAACGCCGCGGCCTCCTCCGTGAACCCGAGCCGCAGCAGCGCGTACAGCGAGAACGCGGCGTCGCGGATCCAGGTGTACCGGTAGTCCCAGTTGCGACCACCGCCGAGTTGCTCCGGCAGGCTGGTCGTGGGCGCCGCGACGATGCCGCCGGTGGGCAGGAACGTCAGGAGCTTCAGCGTCAGCGCCGAGCGATGAACCATCTCGCGCCAGCGGCCCTGGTAGCGCGACTTGGCGAGCCAGTTGCGCCAGTACTCGATGGTCCTGTCGAACGCCTCGCGCGTCTCGTCCTCGGAGTACGGCCGCGGCACGTAGTCGTCCTCGACGCGCTCGAGCACGAACGTCGCGCTCTCGCCGGCCGCGAGGGTGATCTCGCACGTCACGCCGTCCGCGCTGGGCCGCAACGGCGTGGCCGTCTCCAGCGACATCGAGATGCCCGCCGACCGGAAGACGGCGCCGTTCTCGTGGAAGACGACCGTGTGCGGGTCGCGCCCGTAGTTGAAGCGCGGCTCGACCTCGACGCGGAACGTCAGCTGGCCCCGCACGCCGAGCACGCGCCGGACGAGCCGATGGCGGAACACGCTTCCGGGCGAGTGGTGGATCGGCATGAAGTCCTGGACCTCGCCGACGCCGTCGCGCGTCAGGAAGCGGGTGATCAGGACGTTGGTGTCCGGGAAGTAGAGCTGCTTGGGCGTCCAGTCCTCGGCCGTCGGGGCGATCCGGTAGTAGCCGCCGCGGCCGCGGTCCAGGATCGCCGCGAAGACGCTGGGCGAGTCGAAGTGCGGGCAGCAGTACCAGTCGATGGTGCCGTCGGTCCCGACGAGCGCGGCCGTGTGGAGGTCGCCGATGACGCCGTGCTCGGCGATCGGCAGATAGCCGGGGAGCACGCCGGACTGTGCCTCGCTCACGTCGGCCACTCGGAGGCGGTGGCGAGCCGGCGGGCCTCGGCCTTGAGGATGCGGTACATCACGACCGGGTGCGCGAGCAGGAAGGCCTCGAGCTCAGCGCCGGGCACGACGAGGCACCGGAGCGGCGTGCGCGTGAGGATCGACGCGGTCGCCTCCTCGCCCAGCAGCACGGACACCTCGCCGAAGAACGACCCCTTCGACAAGAGGCGCCGGTCCTCGTCGTCGATCACGACGACGACCTCGCCGTCGACGATGAGGTAGACGTCCGACCGGGGATCGCCCTGCCGGATGATCCACTCGCCGGACGCGAAGGACCGCTCGTCGCAGCGGTCGGCGATGGCCTCGAGCTCGCTCGCCGGCAGGTCGGCGAACAGGGCCAGTCGCCCGAGGTCCGCCAGGAAGTCCACGCTTACCTCCGTCACCTCCCGAGCCTACCGAGATCCTGACCCTTGAGTGCCGACGCCCTCCGGGGTTAGAGTCGCTCGACGGCGAGGCGGCCGCGGACGATGAACTCACTGTGGCGGCACCTCCGAGGAGCACGTGAGGCCGAGCTCTTCGGTCCGCGTGGGCGGCTGCCCACGCGCGGGGAGCCCGACACGGCGATGAAGACCGCCCTCCTGGTGCTCGCGGCCTGCACGGCCGTCGGGCTCGCGTTGCGGCTGGCGGTCCCGCGCGGCATCTGGCTCGACGAGGCGATCAGCATCCACGACGCCAACCTGAGCCTGCACGACATGATGCTGAACCTGCAGTACGGCGACCGTCATCCGCCGCTGCACTACATCGTGCTCTGGGCCACCGTGAAGGTGCTGGGCGACGGGGAGCTGGCCGTCCGGCTGCCGTCGATCATCGCCGGGACGCTCGTGATCCCCGCGCTCTACCTCCTCGGGCGCGAGCTGTACGACCGCCGCACCGGCCTCGTCGCCGCCGCGTTCGGCACCGTGTCGCCGCTGCTCATCTGGTACGCGCAGGAAGCCCGGATGTACGCCTTCGTGACGCTCTTCGGGCTGCTCGCGCTGCTGACCCAGCTGCGCGCGATCCGCAACCCGAGCATGCTCAACTGGGCGCTCTACATCCTCGCGACGGCGGCGCTGCTGTGGTCGCACTACTTCGGTCTGCTGCTGATCGTCATCCAGCAGGTGATCTGGCTCGGCGTCCTGCTCCAGAAACGGCGCGCGCAGGAGCCGTTCCGGCCGCTGGCCCTCGGCTTCGCGTATTCGCTCGTGGTGCTCGTGATGCAGCTGATACCGCTCATCACCTTCGCCCACAAGCAGTACACCTCGACGGTCGGCGCGGCCGGCTCGCCCGCGGGCACCTTCGACGGGCTCTCGTTCTACGCGGTCGTCTCCAACGTGGCCTGGGCGCTCTGGGGCTACCACCCGGACAGCATCACCCAGCTGCTCTCGGCGGCCTGGCCGCTGCTCCTGCTGCTGTCCCTGCTGCTCCTCGGCCGGGGCGGCTCGCGCGCGACGATGATCCTCGGGGCGGCCGCGTTCGTCCCGATCGTGATCCTGATCATCGTCGCGCTGTTCGATCGGGAGCTGTTCGAGGTCCGCTACTTCCTCGTCGCGGTGCCACTGCTGTTCCTGGTGATCGCGCGGCTCATCACAGGCTGGATCCGGCGTCCGGGGGCGCGCCTCGCCGCTGCGGGGGTCGTGGTCCTCACGTTGCTGCTCGGGTTGTGGGACCAGCAGACGAACGACGGCAACCCGCGCCTGTACGACTTCCGGGGCGCGCTCAAGGAGATCAAGGCGGACGCCGGGCCGCGCAGCCTGCTCGTGTACGAACCCCCCGACATGAAGTACGTGCTGGAGTACTACGCGCCCGACATCCCGAGCCGCCCGCTGAGCAAGGGCGCACCACCGCGACGTGACGGGAGCCCGGTGTTCGTGCTCGCCTCGTTCCAGGACAACAAGCAGTTCTTCGACCGCACGAACAAGGTCGTCGGCCAGATGGAGTTCAACCGGCGACTGCTGCGGAAGTTCCATACTGCGCAGACGGAGGTGTGGGAGTTCCGATGAGCAGCCGCCCGTGGGACGTCCGGCTACGACAGGTGACCTGGCAGCCCGTGCCGACGTCGGTCGACGTCCGCACGCGGGTGCGGATCATGCTGATCTTCGCCCTCCCGGCCGCCGTCTGGTACTTCGGCTGGCTGCTGAACCCTGACCGGGTCGGCACGCCGTACCTGTACGGGCTGCTGATCGCCGCGGAGATCTTCAACACGATCCAGGCGTTCGGCTTCTGGTGGACGTGCTCGAACGAGCGCGTCCGCGAGGCCAGGCCGCCGACCCGCCGCGTGGCCGTCGACGTGTTCGTGCCCGTGTACAAGGAGCCGGTCGAGATCGTCGACCTGACCGTCGCCGCCGCGGCGGGCCTGCGCGGCGCCGAGGTGCGCGTCTGGGTGCTCGACGACGGCAACGACGACGACATGCGCGACCTGGCGGCGCGTCACGGCGTCGGCTACATCCGCCGCGACGAGCACACGGGGGCGAAGGCCGGCAACATCAACAACGCGATGACGGTGACGGACGCGGAGTTCATCGCGGTGTTCGACTCCGACCACGTGGCCGATCCGGCGTTCCTCGAGTGGACGCTCGGCTGGATGGACGATCCGAAGGTCGCGTTCGTCCAGACCCCGCAGTACTACGCCAACGGTGACTCGAGCCGCATCGCGGCGGCATCGTGGTCGCAGCAGGCGCTCTTCTTCGGCGCGATCGCGCGCGGCAAGGACGGCCTCGACGCCGTCTTCTGCTGCGGCACCAACGTGCTGTTCCGGCGCGAGGCGTTCGTGAGCGTCGGCGGGTTCCCGACCAACTCGCTCACCGAGGACTACGAGCTGTCCATCTGGCTGCACGAGCTGGGCTGGAAGTCGGTCTACGTGCCCGAGGTGCTGTCCCGCGGCCTCGGCCCGGAGGACATGGCCGCGTACGTCTCCCAGCAGCAACGCTGGGCGCGCGGGTGCCTGTCCGGTCTCCCACGCGCGCTGCGCGCGAGGCTGCCGTTCAAGCTCAAGGTCCAGTACGTGCTGTCGGCGTCGTACTTCCTGTCCGGCTGGACGGTGCTGATCTACATGAGCTTCCCGGTCGTCCGGCTGATCGGGGGTGGTCAGCCGATCGCCGGCATCACGGCGCCCGAGTTCCTGTTGCACTTCGCGCCGTACTTCGCCGTCGCCCTCACGACGGTCGCGCTCGCCGGCGCCGGCTCGTACACGTTCGCCGCGTTCGCCCTCGCCGCCGCGAACTTCTGGATCCACATCCTCTCGACGATCTACACGGTGCTCCGCAAGGAGGGCTCGTTCGTCGTGACGCCCAAGGTGGGCGCGGGGGCGCGCCAGCCCGCCGCGGTCATGCCGGCGCTCGTCGTCGTCGGGATCCTCGTGCTCGCGAGCATCTACGGGCTCGCGCGCAACCGGGACGCGGCGACGATCAACAACGTCTGCTTCGCCGCCGTGCACATCTCGATCCTCCTGACCGGATGCTGGCCCGCGCTCGCGAAGCCGCGGGTCGAGAACCCGGAGTCGCCGGAGCTCGTGGGGGTGACGGCCTGAGCCGCACCGTCCGTGAGCGGCTGATGATGGCGCTGGGCGTCGCGCTGGCGTGCGTCGCCCTGTACTTCGTGACGGGCGGGCGCGCCGGCTCGGGATCCTCCTCCAGCTCGGCGTCCTCGGCGACGTCTACGGCCACCACCCCCGGCGAGGCCGTCGCCGGTGCGCCCGAGGTGGCCGCGAAGCACTTCCTCGACACGTACGTGAAGTCCAACGGCCGCGTCGCCCGCACCGACCAGGACAACGACACCGTCGGCGAGGGGCAGGCCTACGGGATGCTGCTCGCCGCCGCAATCGGCGACGAGAAGCGCTTCGACCTGATCTGGGACTGGACCAAGGAGCACCTGCGCGGCGAGGACGGGCTCATCGCCTTCCTGTGGAAGAACGGCAAGATCGTCGACCCCAAACCGGCGTCCGACGCCGACCTGGATGCATCGCGCGCGCTGCTCACGGCGTCCTGCCGCTTCGACCGCCCGGGGCTGCGCAACGAGGCGATCAAGCTCAGCGATGCGATCCTGACCAGCGAGACGACCAAGGTCGCGGACGAGCCGCTGCTGGTGGCCGGCCCGTGGGCCAGGACGCCGAAGGTCATCTTCAACCCCAGCTACTTCTCGCCCGCCACGTACGCGGCGCTCGGGAACGCCACCGGCGATGCCCGCTGGAGCGCCCTGGCCGCGAGCTCGCAGCAGGCGGTCGACCGTCTCATGCCCGACCGCGGCGACCTGCCGCCCGACTGGGCCGTGATCAAGGACGCCAAGCCGGTCGCGAGCGGGCCGCCCGCGGACCCCACCGCAGATCCGGCGTACGGCTTCGACGCGGTGCGGACGCTCGTCCGCTACGCGGAGGATCCGTCGCCGGAGGGACGCAAGCTCGCCGCGCGCGCCTGGCCGGCGTTCGAGGGCCGCCCGCCCGCCGACATCCCGGTCGAGTGGACGCCCAGCGGCAAGCCCGCGGGCAAGACGCAGCACCCCGTGGCGCTCGTCGCGGCGGCGGCGGCGGCCGACGCCGCCGGTCAGACCGCCGACAAGGAGAGGCTCCTGGACGCCGCGGCGGGGCTCGACCGCGGCAACCCGACGTACTACGGCGCCGCGTGGGTCGCGCTCGGGCGGATGATGCTCGACACCCACGCGCTCGACTGCAAGTAGCGCGTCGTCAGGTCGTCTCGCCCGCCGCACGCAGCGCAGCCGCCCCGAACACCGCGGCCGACGGCCGGTCGGCCGACCGCTTCGCCATTCCCCGGCGAATCACCTCGTCGAGCGCTTCGGGTACGTCGGGCCGCTGCTCTCGGATCGACGGCGGCGGGGCGTTGAGGTGCGCCCACATCTTGCGCGTCTCGCCGCTCTCCCGCGCGAACGGCGGGAAGCCGGCGAGCATCTCGTAGAGCACGCAGGCCAGGCTGTACACGTCGCCGAACGGACCGGTGTCGCCACCCTCGATCTGCTCGGGCGCCACGTACTCGATGGTGCCGAGCATCTGCCCGGACCGCGTGAAGCCCGACAGGGACTCCGCACGCTTGGTGAGCCCGAAGTCCGTGAGGTAGACGTGGTCCTCCGCCGTGACGATGACGTTCGACGGCTTGATGTTGCGGTGCAGCAGGTCCTGCTCGTGGGCCACCTCGAGCGCCGACGCGATCTGCGCGGCAAGGCGCGCCGAGCGTCGCGGCCGCATCGGGTGGTCGCGGCGGATGAGGTCGCCCAGCTCGATCCCGTCGATCCAGCGCGTGGCGATGAACACCGCGCCGTCCTCCTCGCCGGCCCCGTAGAGGGGGACGACGTTGGGGTGGTCCAGCGCCGCCAGCGTCCGGGCCTCGCGCCGCATCCGCTCGCGCTCGAGGGGGTTCTGCGCAGCGTCGGCGTCGATGACCTTGAGCGCGACAGGCCGGTCGAGGCGCACCTGGCTCGCCTTGTAGAGCCCGGCGGAGCCGACGGGGCGCTCGACGACGTACCCGGCGATGCTGGAGCCCGGTGCGAGCACTACAGGTCGCGCCCGGTGATCGCGCCGCTGTTGAACGCGCGCTCGACGAGGCGGGTGCGCTTCTGGTTCTGCGGCAGCTGCTCGATGCCGAACTTCGCGAACAGCACCCGCAGGTGCGTCTTGACGGCGTCCACGGACAGGAAGAGCTCCTCGGCGATCTGCTGGTTGGTCGCCGGGCTGGCGAAGGCGGCGCTGTCCTTGTACGGACGGCAGAGCACGACGAGGACGCGGCGCTGCGTGTCCGACAGCGCGACGGAGACCGGGCTGTCGGTCGCGATCGCGGTCCCGGCCTGGACCTCGGCCGTGGGCGAGTGGAAGGTCAAGGCCGTGGAGCCTATGACGAGCGTGTCCCCGTCGACGAGCCGGCGCCGGCCGTGGATGCGCTCGCCGTTCACGTACGTGCCGTTGCGCGACAGGCCGTCGTCGACGACTGTCCAGTCCACGTCGACGCGCTCCAGCAGCGCATGCAGCCGCGACACCTGGTCGTCCCAGTCGAGCACCACGTCCGCCAGCTCCCGTCGCCCGATCGAGACCTGGTCGACGTCCTCCTCCAGCGCGAACAGGCGCTGGCGCTGCTCGCCGTCGTGGTAGACCAGGAACGGATGACCGGTGCGCTCGGCGGCCAGGCGCGCCTGCAGGTCGGAGGCGGTCACGTCGGCCATTATCCCTGCACGGTCCTCCTCGGGAGCACGGTCGCGCGGGTCGGCGCGGCGGCCGGCGCGCGGAACAGCACCACGGTGTCGCCGAAGCGCAGGACGTCGCCGTCGTTCAACGGGCTCTGCCCGGTGATCCGCGCGCCGTTCAGGTAGGAGCCGTTGCGCGAGGCGTCGTCGACCAGCTCCCAGGCCTCCCCCTGGGTGACGATGCGCGCGTGGCGGCGGGAGACCTCCTCGTCCCAGGGGAGCGCGACGTCGTTGTCGGTCCGGCGCCCGATCGTCAGCGCGTGCCTGAGCTCGACGACGTGCTGCCCGCCGCCCGCGTCGTGGAAGACCACGAACGCACCCGCGCGGCCCTCGGCCAGCGCGACGCCGAGCTTGATCATGAGGTCGCGCCGGGCCGGATCGTCGGCGTCGAGCAGCGCGACGGCCCGCTCGAGCAGGCTCATGGCGGACCGCACGTCGCCGCGCGCGAGCGCGCGTCCGCCGGACGAGCCGAGCCGAGCCGCGGCGCGGGCGCCGAGCTCGCGGGCGCGCTCGTCGACCGGGCCGAGCTCGGACGCGTAACGGTGCGCGCACTCGAGGTGGTAGCCGAGGATCTCGTCGTACTCCCCCACCCGATCACCGGCGGTGCGCTCCAGCCAGTCGGCGTAGCGCGCGTGGAGATCGGCGCGACGCGCCTTGAGCATGCCCTCGTAGGCGACGTCGCGAACCAGCGCCTGGGTGAAGCTGAAGGTCGGATCGCCCGAGGGGCGCCCGCCGTCGGCCGCGATCAGCTGCCTGCGCACGAGTGCCTGCAGCTGCGCGTCGAGTACCTCGGGGTCGCCCTCGTCGACCAGCGCGAGCAGGGCGCCGCGGCCGAACGAGCTGTCGATCACCGCGCCGGCGTCGAGCACCGCACGCTCGCCCGGCTCGAGGCGGTCGACGCGGGCGGCGAGCAGCGCATGGATGGTCGGCGGCAGCGAGAGCGGCGACGGGCGCACGGCGGAGAGGCCCGAGTCGTCGAGCTCCAGCTGACGCTCGTCGACGAGCATGCGCACGAGCTCCTCGACGAACAGCGGATTGCCCTCGGCGCGCGCGAACACCATCTGCGTCAGTCCCGCAGTCACGCCGCCGTCCCCGAGCAGGTGCTCGACGAGCAGGCCGCTGTCGTCGCCGCCGAGCGGCTCCAGCTCCAGTCGCGGTGCGTCGCCGCCGAAGCCGGGCCTGACGTCGAGGAGGTCGGGTCGGGCCAGCGCGACGATGAGCACCGGCACGTCCTCCAGCGACGCGGCGACGTGCTCGATCAGGTCGAGGAGGACGGGCTCCGCCCAGTGGACGTCCTCGAGGAGGACCACCAGCGGACGCTCGGACGCGGCCGCCGCCAACATGCGTCCGAACGCCGAGGAGGTCTCCAGCGGCGTGGCGGCCGACTCCGACCACCCCACAGCGCCCGCGACGCGCTCCACGATCACAGCCGCGTCCTCGTCGCCCTCCAGCACGTGCGCGAGCCCGGACCGCACCTCGTCGGGGCCGGCGCCGTCGGCGCTGCCCGCGATCGCCGTGAGGACCTCGCGCAGCGGCCAGGACGCGAGCCCCTCGCCGTAGGACAGGCAGCGCCCGACCGCGACCGCGGCCTGCTCGCGGACGGACTCCGCGAAGTCGATGGCGAGCCGCGACTTGCCGACGCCGGCGGGGCCGACGATCGTGAGCAGCTCGCCGCTGTGGCGGTCGATCGTCCCCTGGAAGGCAGCCTGGAGACGCTGCAGCTCGCGGTCGCGGCCGACGAGCGGCGAGCTCAGCCCCCGCCCGCCGACCCCCGGCGCCACGTCGACCTCGAGCAGCCTGAAGGCACGGACCGGCCGGCTCTTGCCCTTGAGCTCCAACGGCGGGACCGGCTCGACGGTGACGGCCTGGCTCACCAGCTCGAGCGTCCGCTCGCCGATGAGGATCTCCCCGGGCGTCGCCGCCTGCTGGAGGCGAGCGGCGACGTTGACGGCGTCCCCGCTGACGAAGCCCCCGCCGCGCGCAGGGTCGCCGGCGATCACCTGACCCGTGTTGACGCCGGTGTGCGTCTGGAGCGTCACCCCGTAGCGCCGGTCCAGCTCCACGTTGAGCTCGGTGAGCGCCGCGCGCATGTCGGCCGCGGCCCGCACCGCGCGCAGCGCGTCGTCCTCCCGCACCGCCGGTACGGTGAACACGGCCATGACGGCGTCGCCGATGAACTTCTCGATGGCGCCCTCGTAGCGCTCGAGGACGCCGCTCATCGCGCCGAAGTACGACCCGATCACGTGCCGCAGCGTCTCGGGATCCAGGCGCTCTCCGAGCTCGGTCGAGTCGCAGAGGTCGCAGAAGACGACCGTCACGATCTTGCGGAGCGCCTGCGGCCGAGGCCCGCTCGCCAGCGCGCGCCCGCAGGCCGAGCAGAACCGTGCTCCATCGGGCGCGTCTGCGCCGCAGCTCGGACACGCTCGCACAGCCCGAGTCTACGGCTGGCGGCCGCCGCCCTGGTGACGTAGGGTCGGCCCCAGAATGGCGGACGAGCACCTGCGCGTCTTGGTAGGGATGACACCGGACACGCGGTTCGCGGTCGACGGTGAGCTGCTCATCGGGCGCGCGGCCACCGAGGCCGACGGGCGGCTCGGCGACGACCCCGAGCTCTCGCGCCGTCACGCGCGGCTCGCGCGCGGGCCGGACGGCGAGCTGACCATCGAGGATCTGGGCTCGTCGAACGGGACCTTCGTGAACGGGGAGCGCCTCGAGGGTGTGCGCGTGCTCCAGGTGGGCGACACCCTGCGCCTCGGGACCACCGAGCTCGCGATCACGGACGCCGACGGGCACATCCCCGAGCCGACCCAGGTCGCCTCGCCTGCCGTCACCCACGTCCCGATCCCCGAGGAGCTGGTCGTGGTCGAGGGCCTCGCCAAGGGCAAGCGGCTGACCCTCGACCAGGAGATGGTGATCGGGCGCGCCGAGAGCGGCGACGGACGGCTCGGCGACGATCCCGAGCTCTCGCGCAAGCACGCCCGCGTGTTCCGCGAGGCGGGTCGGATCGTGGTGGAGGACCTCGGGTCCGCCAACGGGACCTACGTCAACGCCGCGCGCCTGAGCGAGCCACGGATCCTCGAGCCGGGTGATGTCGTGCGCATGGGCCGCACGACACTGGAGCTGACCGGAGGCGAGCGGTCGGTGGAGCCCGCCACCCCGCCGCCCGCGCCGCCCGCGCCGCCGCGCCCGGCGGCGATCCCCATACCTGCGGCGCGACCGGCCCCGTCGACGCCGGCGGCGCCTGCCGACGCGCTCCCGGTCGGGGCCGTCTTCGCCGGCTGCCGCGTCGAGGAGGTCATCGGCTTCGGCGACATGGGCGTCGTGCACCGAGCGGACGAGCTCGCGCTCCAACGAGACGTCGCCCTCAAGGTGATCCGGCCCGAGCACTCCGGCGAGGCTCGCTTCCGCGAGCGCTTCCGCCGCGAATCGATGGCCGCCGCGTCCATCGACCACCCGAACGTCATCCCGATCCTCGACGCCGGCGAGGAGGACGGGGTGCTCTACATCACGATGCGGCTCGTCGAGGGCACCGACCTGCGTGCACTGCTGGCCGCCGACGGCGCGCTGGAGCCGGCCCGCGCCGCACGGATCATCCGCCAGGTCGGGGGCGCGCTGGATGCCGCCCACGCGCGCGGCATGGTGCACCGCGACGTCAAGCCGGCCAACGTGCTGCTCGCGCGAGGCGACCACGTCTACCTCAGCGACTTCGGCCTCGCCAAGCGCGCCGACGAGGCCGGCGGGCTGACGCGTCAGGGCTCGATCGTCGCCCGTGCCGAGTACGTCGCGCCGGAGCAGATCCTCGAGGACCGTGTGGACGCCCGCAGCGACGTGTACGCACTCGGCTGCCTGCTCTACGAGGCGATCACCGGCGAGGCGCCCTACTCGGAGTCGCGCGAGAACCCGCTGCTCGCGCACATCAACGAGCCGCCGCCGTCCCCGCTCTCCCGACGTCCTGCGCTGCCGCGCGGCCTCGACGACGTCGTCAAGCGCGCGATGGCCAAGGATCCGAGCGAGCGCTTCGCCTCGGCGGGCGATCTCGGGGAGGCGGCGCTGGTAGCCGCCGGCGAGCAGCGCAGGGCGAACCCCGAGTCGGTCGTCGCCTCCGGGCGGGCGGCGCCCCCTGCGGCCATGCCCGGCCTGTCGCGCGCGTTCGAGCCTGTCGCCGCCGAGGCGGACACGGCCGACGCCGTCGGGCATCGCGGCGAGGCGCTGCGCTGGGTCGTCGCGCTCGGCTTCCTGGCGGTGCTCGCTGTCGCCATGGTCGTCGCGCTGAACGCGCTCTCGACCCTGTAGCCGGCGCACCACCCCCACCAAGGGTGGGGTAGGTCAACACCGCAGGGGTCGAGGTGAAGCCCTTGGGGCGGTAGTCGCGGTCTCCGTCCCGCGCGAGGCTGCTGCCATGACATCGACGACCCGCAATCAGCTCGCCCAGCTCATCCGCTTCAGCCTCGTGGGCGCCACGGGCTTCGCGATCAACGTCGTCGTCTTCGCCGCCGCGCTCGCGCTCGGCGCACACCACCTGGTCGCCGCGACCGCCGC
This sequence comes from uncultured Solirubrobacterales bacterium, assembly GCA_963757125.1. Taxonomy (GTDB): domain Bacteria; phylum Actinomycetota; class Thermoleophilia; order Solirubrobacterales; family Solirubrobacteraceae; genus CAVVSD01. The sequence continues at coordinate 182,064 of CAVWQP010000005.1, forward strand.
CTTCGTCATCGCGATGGCCAGCAACTTCGCATGCAACCGCCATTGGACCTTCGGTGCCGGCGGCGCAGCGCCGGCGCCCCAGGCCGCGCGCTTCGCAGCGGTCAGCATCGGCGCCTGCCTCTTCGCGCTGGCGGTCGTCGAGCTCCTCATCGGGACCGCCGGCGTCCCCGAGCTCGCCGCGCAGCCCGCCTCGATCGCCGCGGCGATGCCGCTGAGCTTCGCCGGCAACCGGGTCTGGGCGTTCGCCGACCGGGCGCCCGCCACCGAGCAGCGCACGACGCGCGGTCACGCCACTGCGCCCACCACCTGGCTCGTCGTCCCCACCTACAACGAGGCCGCGAACATCGAGCGCTTCGTCCATGCGGTGCTGCCGCAGCTGGCCGCGGCCGCCGGCGAGCACCGGGTGCTCATCGTCGATGACTCCTCGCCCGACGGAACCGGCGACATCGCCGACGGGCTCGCCGCCGAGCTCGAGCAGGTCCGGGTCCTCCATCGCACCGAGAAGAACGGTCTCGGGCGCGCCTACGCGGCCGGGTTCGCCCACGCCCTCGCCGGTGGCGCCGAGCTCGTCATCCAGATGGACGCCGATCTCTCGCACGACCCGAAGCACATCCCGGCCCTCATCGAGGCCGCCGCGGAGGCCGACCTCGTGCTCGGCTCCCGCTACGTCGCCGGCGGCGGCGTCGAGAACTGGGGCCTCTGCCGCCGAGCGCTCAGCCGCGGCGGCTCCTGGTACGCCCGCACCGTCCTCGGCCTCCCGGTCAGGGACCTCACCGGCGGCTTCAAGTGCTTCCGGCGCGAGCTGCTCGAGCGCCTCGTCCGCGAGGGCTTCGAGACGGCCGGCTTCGGCTTCCAGGTCGAGGTCACCTACCGCTCGGTGCGCTCAGGCGCGACCGTCCGCGAGGTGCCGATCCGCTTCCGCGACCGCGAGGCCGGCGACTCGAAGATGAGCTCGCGCATCGTGATCGAGGCGCTCTGGCGGGTCGTCGAGCTGCGACTGCGCGCCGCCCACTTCGGTACGCCGGCCGTGCGGCCGGCGCCGATGCGCAGCACCGCGTTCTGAGCCACGGTCAGCCGAGCGACTCCTCCAGCAGCTCGCGCATCGTGCGGCCGGGGCGGCCGGTGAGCGCCTCCACGTCGCCGGTGGGCACGGCGAACCAGCCCTCCCGGATCGCCCGGCCGAAGGAGACGAGGTCGCCCGGCCGATCCACGCCCGCCGCGAGGAAGATGTCGCGCATCGTGTCGTCGTCCACGTCGTCGTGCTCGACGGGACGTCCCGTCAGCTCGGAGGCGATCGCAGCGAGGTCGCCGACCGTGACGAGCTCCGGGCCCGTGATGTCGTAGGTCCTGCCGCGGTGCCCGTCCGTCGTGAGGACCACGGCGGCCGCGGCGGCGGCGTCGGCCTTGGCGATCGGGGCGACCTTCCCCTCCCCCGTGTTGATCGTCCAGCGTCCCGATCGCACCGCCATCGGCGCGAGGGCGTGCGCGATGACGTCGCCGTACCAGGAGTGCCGCAGGAGCGTGACCTCGGGCCGGGCGTCCGCGAGCGCGCGCTCGGTCGCGAGGTGGTCGGCCGCGACCGCGGCCGGGTTGGCCTCGTCCACCCCGACCAGGGACGTGTAGGCGATGTGCTCGACGCCGGCGGACTCCGCGGCCGCGATCGCGGCCCGGTGCTGCTCCACGCGGCGCGGCCCGGTCACCACCGAGCTGATGAGCAGCAGCCGGTCCCCGCCGCGGAACGCCTGACGCAGTCCTTCCGGATCGTCGAAGTCCCCGAACCGTGCCTCGACCCCGGCCGCGAGGCCGTCGGGCGTGCGCGACACGAGCACGAGCTCGTCCGCGGGCACGCGTGCGAGCAGCTCCTCCGTGACGCGACGGCCGAGATCGCCGGAGGCGCCCGTGACGACGATCGTCACGAGACGGGCTCGGGCCAGAACCCGAGCTTGAGGTGGGCGATCTGCTCCCCGCGGAGGTGGTAGACGGCGAAGAACTTGAAGGTCGTCTCGACGCCCGGCGGCAGCGGGGCGAGCGGGAAGTCCGGGCGGCCGTCCGCCGTGACGAAGGAGATGTCGACCTCGGCGAGGATGCGGTCGGCGTGCTGGACCACCTCGACCGGCCGCAGCGTCTCGTGGACGCCGCCGGCGTGCGAGTGCTCCAGGAAGCCGACCCAGTCCTCGCGGCCGCGGATGACGAGGCCCGGCACCTCGACGACGAGGTCGTCGGTGAACCAGCGCTCGACCATCGCGCGCTCGTCGTTGCGGTTGAAGTCGTCGATGTAGCGGTCGTAGTCCATGGTCAGAGCACGGCGTGGTAGCGGAAGGTGTTGCCGAGCCGCTGGCGGCTGCCGATCCCCACGATCACGTGACGCGTCAGCCAGTCGTGCGGCCCCGGGCCGACCTCGAAGCTCGGCGCGGCGCGGAGGTAGAACTCGGCGTCGTCGACCTGGGGGCCGTCGCCGAACATCCACTCGCGCATCCGCGGCATGACGTCGGGCGTGCGGCCCCAGAGGAAGCCCCGGTTGCGCATGAGGATGTGCGTGCCGTCGTCCGCCTCGATCATGTAGCGAGCATCGGTGGCGACGGTCCCGTCGGGCCGGAACTCCGCCCAGTCGCCGCCGCTGCCGCCGAGCACGCGCCCGTTGAGCCGGGGGCCGCTCACCTCGCCGCCCTTCAGGTACAGGGCGCCGCGCGCGAACCCACGGGTCAGGTCGGGGAGCGTCTCGATGTCACCGAACTCGAGCGTGATGGTGAACGCGTACTCCAGCTGCACCTCGGGAGGGCCGGTCATCCGGCGCATCTTGGCTGGATCATGCGCTGCGGTCCAGACCCATGATCTCCCGCGCCTCCTGCGGCGTCGCCGGCCGGCGTCCGAAGATCGCCGCGATCCGCACCAGCTCCTCGACGAGGTGGTGGTTGCGTTCCGCGACACGCCCGTCGGCCAGGTACAGGCCGTCCTCGAACCCGAGCCGCGCCGTCGTGCAGCCCATCGAGATCCCGAGCGTCGCCCAGGTGAAGTTCGATCGTCCGGCGCCGAGCACGCCCCACACGGCGTTCGGGAATCGACTCCGCCCGAGGTTGCGCAGGAAGCTCAGGTACTCGGGTTCGTGCGGCGCGTCGCTGATGCCGGTGCCGTACAGCAGCCACACGTACGGCGCGTCGCGATCGAAGACGCCCTCGTCCGCGAACCGCGCGAGCCGTCCCACGGCATGGACGTCGACGATCTCGTACTCGAGCGTCGAAGGCTTCGCGTAGACCGCTCGGATGGTCTCCTTCAGGTACTCCGGCGAGTTGACGTAGGCCGTCTCGGTCGGGTAGCCCCCCTCGGGGTGCCAGAAGTCGGTCGTGCCCGCGGCGACGCCGTAGAGGTCGGGGCTGGGGTCCAGGTTCACGAGCGCGAGGCGCTCGTCGTCCGTCGGCCAGACCAGCTCGCCCGTCCCCGGATCGCGCCGCACGCCGATGCCGTTCGTCGTCTGCACGAGGATGTCGGTGCGTTCCCGGATCCGCCGGATGACGTCGGCGTAGACCTCGACGTCGCCGGTGTTGCGGCCCTCGTCGTCGCGCGCGTGCACGTGGACGATCGCAGCGCCGGCCTCGCGGCACAGCCGCGCGTCCTCGGCGATCTCCTCGGGTGTCTCCGGCACGAACGCGCCGTCGCGGCTGCGCTGCATGCCGCCGTTCACCGCCGCGACGATCACGAGCGGCTCGGTCATGACTGCTCCTCCTCCGTGGACGGGATGACGGGCACCAGCAGATGCGAGCCGTGCTCGCCGCCGAGGTGGATCGCCGCCCCGGAGGGCGGGTGATGGTCGTGCGTCAGGGGCGCGAGGTCGTCGTCGGCGTCCAGGAGCTCCAGCCGCAGCCGGTCGCCGGGCGCGAGCGTGATGCTCGTCGGCCAGATCTCGACCTCCAGCAGCGTCGGCTCGCCGGGCACGAGCGGCAGCGCACGGCGGTGAGCGTGCACGGGGCGATAGGGGAGGGAGCGCTCTTGGTCGAGCTCGCGGTGCGACGCTCGCAGCCAGCCGAGCGCCATCGGCATCGGGCCGCCCTGGGGCCCGACCGCGGGGATCGCCGCGCCGTCCGCGCCGACGTGCTGCAGCCGCGCGAACACGTCGAGGTCGTCGGTCTCCGCCGTCACCCACAGCCGCAGTGCGACCGGGCCGGTCAGCTCCAGCGGCCCCTCGCTCGGCACCGTCTCGAAGCTCGCGGGGAACGCCGTCGACCCCGGCGCAGTCGCCTCCCACGACAGCGTCCCGTCACCGAGATGCAGCTCGCGCCACCGGGTCGCCGGCAACGGCCAGGCGTCCGCATCGCGCCACGTCGACGTGCGCCCCTGACGGACGGCCAGCCGCACCGGCGCGACGCCGTCCATCCGGTCCTCCTGCCCCTTGAGGAAGCGGTCGAGGAACCGCAGCTGCAGGTCCTTGCCCCAGTCGGAGTAGAACGGATCGACGTGGGTGCCCGTGTGGACCACGAGCCACTTGTGCTCGGACGCCGCGCCGAGCCAGCCCTCGATGTTCCCCCGGAGATGCAGGTGCAGGGCGCCCCAGTTCCCGGCGGACAGCAGCGGGGCCGCGACCCGGCTCAGATCGGTGGTGCGCGCCTCGTGGTAGGCGTCGAGCAGCGGGTGCTGCGGAAGCTCCTCGCGCCAGTCGGCACCGGCGGCGCCGTTGCGCTGCGGCTCGACCTGCAGCCCCCACCAGAGCTCGATGAAGCCGCGCGTGTACAAGCCACCCTGACGCGCCGCCTCGCGGTAGAAGTCCGTCAGCCCCTCCCACGCGATCACCGCGGCGAGATGCGGCGGCTGCAGCGCGGCGACGCGCCAGGCCATCATCGCGTACCAGGAGATGCCGCTCGCCGCGACCTTCCCCGTCGACCACGGCTGCGCGGCCGACCATTCGATGACGTCGTAGAAGTCCTCGGCGTCCCTCGGGCCGAAGAGGTCGAGGTCGCCGGGCGACTTGCCGGTGCCGCGGGTGTCCGCGCGCACCAGCGCGTAGCCACGCGGGACCCACCAGTCGGGATTCGGCGTCTCCCACACCATGTGCTCGCCCTGCTCGACGAGCTCGTAGAGCGGGAAGCGCTCGGGCCAGTGGAGGTCCTTGCCGTAGGGGCTGATACCTGCGATGACCGGGACAGGCTCGTCGCCGTCGGGGCGGAACACGTCCACGACGATCGGCGTGCCGTCGCGCGTCGCGACCGCGATGTCGCGCTCGATCCGCACCGCGGCTACGCGCGTGCCGGGCCGAGCCCGAGGTCGGGCAGGTCCTGACTGACGATCGTGTTCGTCAACGTCCCGATGCCCTCCACCTCGAGCGTGACCACGTCGCCGGGCTGCAGCGGCGGAGGAGTCGTCCAGCTCTGGTTGCGGCCCCACAGCTCCATCAGGCACCCGTTCCCGCACGTGCCGCACCCGATGACGTCCCCGGCCTGGATCGACGCACCGTGGGCGCTGAACGCGAGGAGCTCCTCGAAGCTCCACGCCATGCTGCTCAGCGTGTCGGGCTCGCCGAGCGGCTCGCCGTTGATGGACGCCTGCAGCGACAGATCCAGTCGGCCGCCGTCGCGGTGCGGTTCCAGCTCGTCCGGCGTGACGATCCACGGGCCGAAGGTGTTGTCGAAGTCCTTGGCCTTGTGGAAGCCGAGCGGCATCCGGAGCTCGCGGCCTGCGATGTCGCGCGCCGACCAGTCGTTGAAGATCGTGTACCCCACGATGTACGAGCCCGCGTCCGCGAGCGGGATGTTGCGCCCCGGTCTGCCGACGATCGCGACGACCTCCAGCTCGAGGTCGAGCGCCTCGCAGTCGGGCGGCACCGCGATCTCGTCCCCCGGGCCGCTCGGCGCGCTCGGGTTGGAGAAGTAGAACGCCGGGCGCTCGGCCCACGCCTCGGGAGCCGTCGCGTCGGGCCCTCCGAACAGCATCGCCGCGCCCTCGACGTGGCGTTCGAAGACCGAGAAGTCGCGGATCGAGGTCGGAAGGATCGGTGACAGCAGACGCGCGCCGTCGATCGCGATCTCCTCGGTGGCCCGGCCGGCCATCGCATCGCGCTCGGTGGCAGAGACGGTGAGCAGGTCGAGCACGTCGATGCCCGGCAGGAGGCGTGCTGCGCCCGCCTCGACGACGGCGGTGACCGGCACGCCATCGTGCTCGATCCGTGCGATCTTCATCGGTGGTCCTCTCCTCTTCGCGCGGCCCCTGATCCGAATGCTAGCTCGGATTCATCTTCGCCGACCTAGGATGACCTGCGATGCCGGGAGGACACACCGGGCTCCGCCCGCCCCAGCAGCGCCGGAGCCGCGAGTCGCTCGAGCGGATCCTCCGTGCGGGCGCGCGCGTCCTGGCCGACAGGGGCTACGACGGCTTCACGATCGGCGAGGTGAGCCGCAAGGCCAAGGTGTCGGTCGGCTCGGTCTACGGGCGCTTCGAGAGCAAGGACGCACTCGTCTACGAGATCCACCGGCGCCTGCTCGAGCGGCTCACGCCGCCCGCGATCCCGGACGCCGCAGCGGACCTGCGCAGCGGCGTCGAGCGCGCGGTCCGGCGCCTGGCCGACTCGACCGACAGCGAGCGCGAGCTGCTGCGCGCGTTCATGCTCCGCGGCCCCGTCGACGCGCGGATCGCGGCGCAGGGATCGGAGGCCAGCCAGGCGGTCGGTCGTGCCTTCAAGGCCACCCTTCTCGCGCACCGCGGCGAGATCGGGCACGCGAACCCCGAGCTGGCCACCGACATCTCCTACCGCATGGTCTACGACGTCCTGGGCCGCCACGTCATGTACGGACCCACCTTCGAATCGGACGCTGAGCGGACCTGGGGCGAGCTCGTGGACGAGCTCATCCGGGCGGTCGTCGCGTACCTCCGCTCCGCGGATCGCTGAGCGCCGCGCTCAGCCGGGCGCGATCCGGATCAGCTTCTTGTTGACGAACTCGTCGGCCCCGAACTTGCCGAGCTCGCGGCCGAAGCCCGAGCGCTTCACGCCGCCGAACGGCAGCTCCGCGCCTTCGGCGCCGACGGCGTTGACGAACACCATGCCGGCGTCGATCTTGTCGGCGACGCGCAGCGCCTGCTCGTCGTCGGTCGTGAACACGTAGGAGCCCAGGCCGAACGGCGTGTCGTTGGCCAGCTCGACGGCCTCGTCCTCCGAGGCGACGCGGTACACCGACGCGACGGGGCCGAACAGCTCCTCGTGGTAGGCGTCGTTGTCGGGCGTGATGCCGGTGAGGACGCCGGCCGCGAAGAAGTTGCCCTCGCGCCCGCCACCGGAGAGCTTCGCGCCCTGTGCGACCGCGCGCTGGACCTGCTCCTCCAGGCGCTCGGCGGCCAGCGCCGAGGAGAGCGGCCCCACGGTCGTGCCCTCGGCCGTCGGGTCGGCCGGCGCCGACGCGGTGAGCGCGGCGGTGAACTTCTCCAGGAACGCGTCGTAGAGGTCGTCGACGACGATGAAGCGCTTGGCCGCGTTGCAGGCCTGCCCGGAGTTCTCCAGGCGCGCGCCGACGGCGGACTCCACGGCCGAGTCGAGGTCGTCCGTGCTCAGGAGGAGGAAGGGGTCCGATCCGCCGAGCTCGAGGACGACCTTCTTGAGGTTGCGTCCGGCGATCTCGGCGACGGCGGCGCCCGCGCGCTCGGAGCCCGTCAGCGACACCCCGCGCACGCGCGGATCGGCGATGACCTCGGCGATCTGGTCGTTCGTCGCGTAGATGTTGATGTAGGCGTCCTGCGGGAAGCCGGCCTCGTGGAACAGCTCCTCCATCGCGGCCGCCGACTCCGGGCACTGCGGCGCGTGCTTGAGGAGGATGGTGTTCCCGATCACCAGGTTCGGGCCGGCGAAGCGGGCCACCTGGTAGTAGGGGTAGTTCCACGGCATGATCCCGAGCAGGAGCCCGTAGGAGCTGCGTCGCACGACCGCCGTGCCGCCGCCCTCGGCGGGCTCGATCGCCTCGTCGGCCATCAGCGACGCCGCGTTGTCGGCGTAGTACTCGTAGATCGCCGCGCTGAACTCCACCTCGCCGACGGCCTGCTCGATCGGCTTGCCCATCTCGCGCACGATGATCTCGCCGAGTCGCTGGGCCTGGTCGTTGTAGAGGCCGGCCAGGGTCCTCAGCAGCCCGGCGCGCTCCTCGACGGTGCTCGACCCCCACGCGCGGTGCGCCGCGTCAGCGCGCCCGATCGCGTCCGCCAGCTCGGCGTCGGTGATCGTGGGGTACGTCTGCAGGGTCTCCCCGGTCGCCGGGTTGACGACGGCGTAGTCGCTCATCGATCTCCTCGCTCATCAGCGGTTGGCGCGACGATCGTATAGGCGCTCAGCGCGAGCGCCCGCGCCATCTCGTTGCGGACGATCGACAGCCCCTCGCCGACGCCCATGCCGGGCTTCGCCAGGAGCTGGTCGGCCCCGGCGCCGAGGGCCAGGTGGGCCGAGACCTGGGCCGTGCGCTCGGTCTCGCAGCACGAGCCGCCCAGGTGGGCGACGACGCCGTGGGCCTTGCAGTCGATGACCGCGTCGACGACGTGGTGCACCGACCCGAGGTCGGGGGCCTTGATCTGGACGACGTCGGCAGCGCCCGCGCGGTTGAACGCGCGGATGTCCTCGACGGTGTTCGCCCACTCGTCGGCCACGAGCTGCACGTGCGGCGTGCGGCTCGCCATGCGCTCGCGCAGGTCGGCCAGCGCCCGGATCTGCCCCTCCCGCGACCCCGCGTCGACGGGGTGCTCGACGCGCAGCGCGAGCGGCGCGGCCGCCTCCCCCATCGCGGCCAGGATGTCCGCCACGCGCGCCAGGTCGTCCCCGGTCACGACGCCGAGCATCCCGTAGACGTCGAAGTGCAGGATCGGCGCGTAGTCGGGTCTCGTCCGGAGGCGCTCGACGCGCTCGCGCACCCAGCGCACGTACCCGACGAGCGCCTCGCCATCGGCTCCCACGAGCGCGCGGTCGTTGATGAGTCCGTGCGGGAGCGAGTCGACCTCCTTGAGGATCATCGTGTCGACGTTCGCCTCGCGCTCCTCGCCGGTCTGCGCGAACACCGGGACGGGCCGCGTCGGCCGCTCCAGGCCCCACTCGTCCGCGACGACGTCCGCCATCGTGCGCCCGGCGCGGTGCGCGGCCGCGTCCAGGAGCGCCTGCGACAGCCCGTAGGCAGCCGCGGCGCCGAACCCGTCGACATCCGCGGCGTCGCGGAAGGACGTCACCGGCCGGCCGGTGAGCCGCGGCGCGACCTCGCGCTCGAGCAGCGCGGCCAGCGCCGTCGCGCGCAGCCGTGGCTCCCGGCCGCCGACCCCTGCGTACTGGACGCTCACGCAGTCGCCGTGCGCGACGTGCCCGTCGCTCAGGACGAGGAGGACGCTGACCGCCTCGGCCGGGGCGCGGATCGCGTCGAAGCCCGGCGTGACGGGGACGCCTGGGTACGCCAGGCCGTCACGCAGCGCGCCGGCCTTGATCGCGGCCTGGTCGTCGGCGAAGTACGCGCCGGTCGCCGGGACGGCGAGCACGGCGTCGATCGTGAGAGCCGGCATCCCGGCAGTGTCTACCGCACGGCGAAGCCGGCGCGGCGCGTCGAGCCGCCGGGCGTCGACACCGTCAGCGTGTACCGGCCCGCCGCCAGCCGCCTGCCGCCCTGGCGGCGGCTCAGATCGAAGCCCCGCGCGGTGCCGGAGAGGTGCACCCGGAAGGTGCACGAGCGGGCGCCGGCGCAGCGGATCACCGCCGTGACGGGCGTGTCGGCGCTGAGCGCGTAGGCGACCTTCGCCGGCCGCCGCGACGTGACGGTTCCCAGGACGCGCAGCGACCGCACGGTCGCGGCCGCGGCCGCGGCCGCGGGCGTGCGGCCCGGCGGTACGGGGGGCGTCGGGTCCGGCGTGGCAGCGGGCGACGGCGCAGGGGCCTGGGCGGCCGGCAGCGCGGCGAGCGCGTCTGCTGCGTTCAGCCGCCCGCCCGTGACGGACAGCCCGGCGAACGGCGCCTTCGGGTCGACCGAGGACAGCAGCGCGACGCGCTCCTGCACGGCCGTCGCGGTCGGCGCCTTCGCGGCCAGCAGCGCCGCGGCACCGCTGACGTGCGGCGCGGCCATCGACGTGCCGCTCGCCCAGGAGAAGTTGCCGTTCAGCCCGGTCGACAGCACGTTCGCGCCGGGGGCGAAGAGGTCGACCGCGGTCGCGCTCACGTTCGAGAAGTCCGCGGGCTCGTCCGCGTTGGTGCTCGCCCCGACGCACACGACGTTCGCCGCCGTCGAGTTGCACGGCATGTACTGGGCCGCGTCCGCGCTGTCGTTGCCCGCCGACACGACGAAGAGCGTGTTCGGGTACGCGTTCATCACGTCGGTGACGAGCTGCGACGTTCCCAGGCCGCCGAGCGACGCGTTCACGACGTCGACCCCGAGCGAGCCCGCGTACGCGAACGCCAGGGCAATGGTCGTCGACGACGCGGTGGAGTTCGGAGCGCCGAAGATCTTGACCGGCAGCAGCTTCGCTTCCGGCGCGACGCCGGCAACGCCGGTGCCGTTGTCGGTCTCCGCTGCGATCGTGCCCGCCACGTGCGTCCCGTGGAAGTTGCCCTGCGTCTCGATGGTGTTGTCGTTGCCGACGAAGTCCCAGCCGCGCCAGTCGTCGACGTGGCCGTTGTGATCGTCGTCGATCCCGTTGGACTCCCGCCCCCCTCCGGTCTCGCCGGGGTTGCTCCAGATCTGGCCGTCGAGGTCGGGGTGCGCGACCTCGATCCCGGCGTCCACGACCGCGACGGTCGCCCCGGCGCCGCGCGTGATCGCCCACGCCTCCGGCGCGTCGATGTCGGCGTCCGGCGTGCCCGGCGTGGAGATCGTCTGCCCGGTGTTCTGCAACCCCCACTGGCTGCTGAACAGCGGGTCGACCGTGGCCGGGAAGACGGCGATGTCCGGCTCGGCGTAGACGACGTCGGCGTCCGCCTCGAGCGCGGCGATCGCACCCTCGGCGTCGCCGTCCTTCGCGACGACCACCTCGGTGTCGCGGAGCGGCAGGATCGACTCGAGCCGCACGCCCGCGTCCGCGCGGAGGTCCGCGCGCTCGGCGCGGTCGAGCCCGGGGACGCGCTTGACCACGATCGTGTCGTCCGCCGCCGCGACGGCGGGGAAGGCGAGCGCGGCGACGAGGGTGCCGATCGCGAGCGGGAGACGCACACACCGGTGATCGTCCGTCCGCGCCGGCCCGGGAGGGGATCGGCCCCGCGCTGGCCGAACGTCCTGCGCCCGCTACGCCTCGGGCGCGAGGCTCTTGACGTGGTCGATCGCCATGTCCAGCTCGCCCTTGTCGGCGAAGTGGTGGTAGAGCTGCGACTTGCTCGTGTCGCTGGCGACCTCTGGTCCCGCCCGGACCACCGAGCTAGGCGAACAGGGCCTGTTGCAGGAAGCCCGGCGCCCGTTCGATCTCGAGCATCCGTCGCTTCGTGGCGACGCCGCCGGGCGCCGAGAAGCCCGTGAGCGCGCCGTCGGACGCCAGGACCCGGTGGCACGGCACGACGATCGGCCACGGGTTGTTGCCGAGCGCGGTGCCGACGGCGCGCGCCGCACCCGGCGCGCCGATCTGCCGCGCCAGCTCCCCGTAGGAGGTGATGCAACCCGGGCCCACCGCGCGCGTCGCCTCGAGGACGCGCCGGTGGAACGGGTCGACCCCGCCCCAGTCCAGGACCACGTCCTGGAGATCGCGGTGCTCGCCCGCCAGGAGCGCGGTGATGCCCTCGACCGCGGCGACGACCACCTCCGGGACGGCGCCGGCGACCGCGTCGTCGCCGAGCCCACCGGAGCGCGGCATGACGATGCTCGTCACACCGGCCTCCGACCAGCGGATGCCGCAGGTTCCGAGGTCGGTCGGAAAGGTCAGCACACGAGAAGCGTAGATCGCGTAGCGGCTAACGCACCGACAGCGCGGCGTCGCGGTGGTCCTCCATCGTCTCGCGCCCGTCGCGGCCCGGCTGGCGCCCGAACCCGCAGTACATCGCCACGCCGAAGTCGTCGATGAACCGCGACGCCGTCCGATGCCTGCGCGCGAGCCCCGGGACGCCGTCGACCGGCAGGACGATCCCCAGGAACACCCGGGCGTCGCGCGGCTCCAGGTCGGCCAGCGGGGCGAAGAAGCGCTCGTCCTCGCTGCGCAGGTACCGGGGGCCCGCGAGGTGCAGCCAGTCCACGCGCCGGCCGGACTCTGCGACCGCATGGTTCGCCATCCGGACGATGACGCCCATGTCGCGCGCCTCGTACATCGGCCACTCCGGGAACGTGCCGTAGCAGAGGTGATACCCCACCAGGACGTCCTCCGGGATCTGCGACGTCAGCCGCGCGACCGGGCCCGCGAAGCGCTCCCAGGCGTCACCGGAGAACCAGGCGACGACGCCCTCCATGTCGAGCACCTCGTAACAGACGTCCCACTGCAGCGCGAGATCCTGTGGCGGGATCGCCTCCAGCAGGCGCCCGAGCTCGCGAGCGACGAGATCCTCGAACGCCGGCTCCGCCGCCGCGTAGTCCGACGCGAAATCGGCCTTGAACGCGTTGAGCGCGCTGGTGGGGAACGGAAGCCCGACCTGGAACCGCAGGCCCGCGGGGATGACTCCCTCGTCGCGCAGGCGCGCGAAGACCCCGTAGGACTCGATCGCGTCGTCGATCCTGGGCCACCGGTCGAACCGCACCTCGGCGCCGTCCCGGACCGAGAAGATCGGCGTCTCGTACGCGTGCCGCGGCAGCCCGGTGGGCGACGCCGTCTCCTCCACCACCTCGATGGCGGGGTTCGGCCGGGCGAGGCGCTCGCGCTCGTAGCTCACCCAGGCGACACGCGGCCCGGTCTCGCCGTCGGGGAGCGCGAACACCAGGTCGCCGAACAGCTCCGCGCCCTGGCGGAAGGCCTCCTCGGTCGACCCGACCGGCAGACTGCCGACCAGGAGCAGCTCACTCGTCACACGACCGCTCATCCTTCGTCCTCCCTCTCGAGACGTCGTCGCCGGGGATACTCCCGCGCGTGACCGATCCGCTGCCCGATTCCGTGCTCGAGGCGCTGCGCGCCTTCGACACGCCGACCATCTGCAACGCGATGGAGATCGTCGCACCCGAGCGACGCCTGCACGGCTACACCGTCAAGCCGTTGGTCTGCCCGTTCCCCGATCTGCCGCCCATCGTCGGCTATGCCCGCACGGCGACGATCCGCGCCGCGAGCCCGCCCGACGCCGGGCGCGCGCGACCGGCAGGCCGCGTACTACGAGTACGTCGGCACGGGTGCCGGACCGACGATCAGCGTCATCCAGGACCTCGACGGAGCGAACGTCGGCCACGGCTGCTTCTGGGGCGAGGTCAACAGCACGATCCACAGGGCCCTCGGCTGCCTCGGCGTCATCACCGACGGCGCGATCCGCGACATCCCGCAGTGGGCGCCCGGCTTCCAGGCCCTCGCCGGCTCCATCGCCCCCTCCCACGCGTGGGTGCACCTGCAGAGCTTCGACGAGCCCGTCACGGTCGCCGGCATGTCCGTGCGACCCGGCGACCTCATCCACGCCGACGCCCACGGCGCGATCGTCGTCCCGCACGAGGTCGCCGACGAGCTGCCCGCGGCGTGCGACCTGCTGATGCGGCGCGAAGCGGTGATCCTCGACGTCGCGACGTCAGCGGACTTCACGCTGGACAAGCTCCGCGCCGCGATGGCGAAGAGCGCCGAGATCCACTGACCCCAGGCGGGTCAGCTCGACGTCGAGCCGCCGGTCCAGGTGTCGAGCACCATGAGCGTCTTCGTGGACGTCACACGCCCGCTCCGGCGCAGGAGGTCGATCACCCGCGTCAGGTCGGCCATGTCCCTGACGCGGATCCAGACGAGCGCGTCCGGATCGCCGGCGGTCGTGAACACGGCCTGCACGCCCGGGAGCCCCTCGGCGGAGCTGGCGATGTCGGCCACCTTCGTGTCCCCCGCGAAGGTGAGCTCGGCGAACGCCTCGAGCTGCTGGCCCAGCTTGGACTGGTCGACCACGGCGCGGTAGCCGGCGATGACGCCGCTCGCCTCGAGGCGGTCGATCCGGCGCTTGACCGCGGACGCCGACAGGCTCACGTGTGAGCCGATGTCGGCCAGCGTGCGGCGCGCGTCGGACTGGAGGAGGTCGAGGATCTGGTGATCGATCCCATCGACATCAACTGACGGTGACACGCAAGAAACGCTACCGAACGGGTCCTCGAAGTGCACGGTCTTGCGTGAATGGGCTCGTGATTGCGTTTCCGTGGCGTCCGAGCGCACGGTCAGGCATCGTCGGCGCATGAGCGCCGCCGCACCCTCGACAGCGCACGACGAGAGCACGCCCTCGATCGAGGTCCTCGATGCCGTGCAGCGCCGCGTGCTCTGGCTCGCCACGAGCATCGTCCATCACGCGAACAAGGTTCGCGAGACGCCGTCTGGGGTGAAGGTCGGCGGCCACCAGGCCTCGTCGGCCTCGATGGTGAGCATCATGTCGGCGCTGTACTTCGCGTTCCTGCGGGGGCCGGACAGGGTCTCGGTGAAGCCGCACGCGGCGCCGGTGCTGCACGCGATCAACTACCTGCTCGGCCGTCTCGACGCGTCGTACCTGACCGAGCTGCGCGCGTTCGGCGGGCTGCAGAGCTACCCCAGCCGGATCAAGGACCCCGACCCGGTCGACTTCTCGACCGGCTCCGTCGGCATCGGCGCGACCGCGACGCTGTGGAGCGGGCTGGCGCACCGCTACGTGGCCGGCCACTTCGACGTCCCCCAGGGTGGGCGCCAGGTCGCGCTGGTCGGCGACGCGGAGCTCGACGAGGGTGCGATCTGGGAGGCCCTGATCGACCCGATGGTGCCGCAGCTGGGCGAGACGCTGTGGATCGTCGATCTCAACCGCCAGTCGCTGGACCGCGTCGTCCCGGACATCGCCGCCGGACGGATCGGCGCGATGTTCAAGGCCGCGGGCTGGCAGACCATCGTCGTGAAGTACGGCCGGATCCTCCGCGAGCTGTTCGAGCGCCCCGGCGGCGGCTCGCTGCGACGGCGGATCGACTCGATGACGAACGAGGAGTACCAGCGGCTCCTCCGCTCATCCGACGAGGAGCTCCGCGGACGGCTGCGCGGGGACGGGCGCATGCGCAAGGACATCGACCGCGTCGTCGCCGACCTCGACGACGCACAGCTGCGCAGGGCGGTCCGCGACCTCGGCGGTCACGACCTCGCCGATCTGCTGGAGGCGTTCCGCGCCGCCGACCTGGTGACCGACCGGCCGTCGGTGGTGTTCGCGTACACGATCAAGGCCTGGAACCTCCCGACGGAGGGGCACCCGGCCAACCACTCCGCGCTGCTGACCACCGAGCAGTGGGAGCAGCTCGCCGTCCGCTTCGGCGTCGATCCGGCCAACCCCTGGGAGCGGTTCGAGGACGGCTCTGCCGGAGGACGCGTTCTGCCGCGACACGGCGGCCCGTCTGCGGCGGCCGGACGTGAAGGTGCGTCCCGCCCCGGCGGTCCCGGTGGACGTCGGGCGCGATCACCAGGGCGCGGCGTCGACGCAGCAGGCGTTCGGGCGGTTCTTCGTCGACCTCGCGCACACCGCGCCCGAGGTGACCCGGCACGTCGTCACGGTGAGCCCGGACGTCGCGTCGTCGACGAACCTCGGCGGCTGGATCAACCGCGCCGGCGTCTGGAACCTCGGCGAGCGCATCGACTGGTTCGCGGACGACAGCGACACGCTCGTCCGCTGGCGGCAGTCCGAGCACGGGCAGCACATCGAGCTCGGGATCGCGGAGGGCAACCTCGTCGGGCTGCTGGGCGAGCTCGGTGCGACGTGGTCGCGGGACGGGCAGCCGCTGTTCCCGATCGGGACGATGTACGACCCGTTCGTGAACCGCGCGCTGGAGCCGTGGTCGTTCGGCATCTACGCGGGCGGGCAGTCGATCCTCGTCGGCACACCCTCCGGCGTGACGCTCGCGCCCGAGGGCGGCGCCCACCAGTCGATCATCACGCCGTCCGTCGGCCTCGAGCAGCCTCGGTGCGTGGCGTGGGAGCCCGCCTTCGGGCAGGACCTCGAGTGGACGCTCCTCCACGCCCTCGAGTCGCCTCGGCAAGCCGGACGGCACGTCCGCCTACTTCCGCCTCAGCACCCGTCCCCTCGAGCAGTCCCAGGCGGCGCTCCCGGACGACCCCGAGCTGCGCGAGCGTCGTCGCCGCGACGTGCTGGCCGGCGGGTACGCGCTGCGCCGGGCCGGAGGCGCGCCACGCGTCACCCTCGTCGGCGTCGGGGTCATGATGCCCGAGGTCCTGGCCGCCGCCGACGAGCTGGACGGCGCGGGCATCCCGACCGACGTGCTGTGCCTCACCTCGCCGGACCTCGTCTTCCGCGCCGCGCAGGCGCGGCAGGGGCTGACGGAGGCCGACGACGAGATCCTGGAGACGCTGTTCCCCTCCGATCGCACCGCGCCGATCGTCACGGTCATGGACGGCCACCCGCACACCCTGTCCTTCCTCGCGGGCGTGGCCGGAGCCGCGGCAGCGAACCTCGGCGTCGACGACTTCGGTCAGTCCGGCGACGTGCTCGACCTCTACCGCGCCTTCGGCATCGACGTCGACACGATCGTCGGCGCGGCCATCGACCTCCTGACCTGAAGGCGCCCATGACCGACATCAAGATGCCCCGGCTCGCGGATGCGATGGAGCACGGGACGATCCTCAGCTGGCTCATCGACGACGGACAGCCGGTCGCCAAGGGCGAGGACCTCGTCGAGATCGAGACCGACAAGGCGACGGTGACCCACCAGGCCGAGGCCGAGGGGATCCTCGAGGTCGCGGCCCCCGAGGGCGCCACGCTCGCCGTCGGCGAGACGATCGCGCGTATCGGCCCCCTCGTCAGCCAGGTCGGCGATGCCGTTGTCGGGCCCGCGCCCGCGCCCGCGCCGACGCCCACGTCCGCGCCGGCACCCGTGCGGCGCGAGTCGCCGGCCGTCGCGACGCCGCTCGCCCATCGCGTGGCCCGGGCGCACGGCGTCTCGCTCGCCGCGCTGGCCGGCACCGGCCCGCGCGGCCGGATCACACGGCGCGACGTCCTCCACGCCGCCGGGATCGCCGCTCCGCAGCCCAGCACGAACGGCGACGCCCCATCCGCGCCTGCGCCCGCGCCGCGCGATGCGGCCGACTCCTCCCGTGGCACCCCCACGGTCACCCGACCGACGCGACTCCAGGCGCTCATCGCGCGGCGCATGGTCGAGGCGAAGTCGTCGGTGCCCGAGTTCCAGGTGCAGACCGAGGTCGCGATGGACGCGGTCGTCGCCCTCCGCGCGCAGGTGCGCGAGCAGGCCGACGAGGGGGACGTCGCCCCCTCGCTCAACGACTTCATCGTCAAGGCGGCGGCGCTGGCGCTGCGCGCGAACCCACGCGCCAACAGCAGCTACGTCGACGGCGACTTCGTCCACCACGGGCGGGTGAACGTGGGCGTCGCGGTCGCCGCGGAGGACGCGCTCATCGTCCCGACGGTCTTCGACGCCGACGGGAAGTCCGTCGGCGAGATCGCGCGGACCGTGCGGCGGCTCGCCGGCGACGCCCGCGACGGCCGGGTGCGTCCGGAGGACCTCTCGGGCGGCACGTTCACGGTGTCGAACCTGGGCATGTTCGGCATGACGGCGATCACGCCGGTCATCAACCCGCCGCAGGCGGCGATCCTGGGCGTCGGCTCGCTGCGCGAGGTGCTGGCCCGGGTCGACGGGCGGATCGTGGACCAGCAGGTCATGACGCTCACGCTGACCTGCGACCACCGCATCCTCTACGGCGCCGACGCCGCACGACTGCTGTCGCAGATCCGCAGCCTGCTCGAGGCTCCCCTGCGCCTCGCGCTGTGATCGTCAGTCGCTCGCCACGCCCGACGGCACGTCGCTGAGGTCGTATCCCCTGTTGCTGGGCAGGTCGATGTACGGGAACCGCTCGACCGTCGCGCGGATCTCCTTGATGCGCCTGCCGTGGTCGCCCCAGTGCAGGACCACCTCTGTGCCGATCTCGGACTGCTCGAGGTCGATCGCGCACTGCGAGAGCATCTCGCGGTAGTAGTAGCTGTAGACCGCAGCCGAGGAGACGCCGACGGGCTCGTCGCCCTTCGTCACCAGGTCGGCGTGCCCACCGGCCAGCTGCTGTGGCGCGCAGGGGAACTCGATGTACTTGTACTCCTCGCCCGGCTCGAACTGGGAGGCGAACACGTCGAGGATGTCCTCGTGGTTCCAGCGCAGGATCACGGTCTTGCGCTTCGGGTCGGCCGCCTCGGCCTCGACCGCCTCGCGCCCGAGGAAGTCGTGGTCGAACCTGGCCATCCAGGCCCAGTTGACCTCCTGCGGCGTGCGGAACCGCGCCCGCGCGTCGGCCGGGTCGATGCTGCCGGTGTGGTTCGTGTTGAGCATGCCCGCGAACTGCTGGGCGAAGCCCTCGTCGGCGACCGCGGACGGCAGGAACGTGCAGTTGACCTGAGGGAAGCCGCCTTCCGTGTGGTTGACGGCGTACGTCCGCCAGCCCAGGCGCTTGATGCCGAAGTCCTGGCCGGCGCGGTACACCGCGTCGTAGACGGCGGGACCGGCCGCCAGGGGCCCGCGGATCTCGTAGGCGAGCGTCCCGACCATGCCGATGCGGGACAGCTCCAGGTCCAGCTCCACGTCGGTGCCCGCGATCGAGATGTCGCGCACCGCGAGGAAGTCGAGGTCGCGCAGGCTCGTGCCGAGCAGGCGCTCGATGACCTGGATCGAGGTCGGCCCGGCGATCTGCAGGATGAAGATCTCGTCGACGGAGATCTCCACGTCGAGACCCATCCGAGGAGCCTGGAAGATCGGCCACGGGAGGCTCGCCAACTGGCGGAACGACTCCTCGGCGTCCCGGATCGCCAGGCCGTGGTTGGCGACCAGGCCGTGCTCGTCGGGCATGACCAGGTGCTTCGACGTGCCGATCGGCCAGGTGTGGACGTCGTTGATGCTCAGCCTCGAGAGCAGCTCCTGGGCGCCCGGGCCGCGGTAGGTCGCCTGCATCGGCCCGGTGAGATTGGCGGCGACGTAGCAGCTGGTCTTCCAGGACATCGACTCCTGCTGCCAGCCGTCGCCCTCCCAGACGTGGAAGTTGCCGAAGACCGTGGAGTAGGTGGGGACGTCCGGGTACGCGGGGACCGCCCCGATCGTTCCCATGGGCAGCAGGGGTTCGGTGCTCATCGCCGGCAGTCTCACGGCGGGCCGGGCGGATCGCATCGGTGCGATCCACAGTCCGCCGCGGCGTCGTACCCGTAGAGCCAGCCGCTCCCGACCAGCGGGTCCGCCGCCGCGAGCGCGGCGTCGCGCGCGATCTGCTCGGGGCCGTCCGGAAGGTGGTTGGCCGTCGCGCGACCGTGGCTGGCGTCCTGCACCCGCGTCGCCCTCGGGATGCGCAGCGACGCGTAGCGCTCGAGCGCCCGGCCCGGGTCGCCACGGTCGTCCGCGAGGCACGCGGCCAGCACCGCTGCGTCCTCCATGGCCTGGGCCGCGCCCTGAGCGAAGAACGGGAACATCGGATGCGCCGCGTCGCCGAGGAGTGCGACGCGGCCGCGGGTCCAACGTGCGAGCGGCCTGCGATCCAGCAGCGCCCAGCGCCCCGGCGTGGCGGCGGCCTCGATGAGCTCCGTCAGCCGCGGATCCCACCCGTCGAACTCGGCCAGGAGCTCGTCGACGGTCGCCGTCGCGCTCCACGACTCCTCCGTGAACTCGCCGGCGGGGGCGAAGGCGACGAGGTTCACCGCCTGCTCCGCGGACACGGGGTAGTGGACCAGGTGATGCCCGGGGCCGATCCACAGGGTCTGCGCACGCCGGCGCGCGAAGTCCGGCGCACGATCGGCGGGGACGAGCGCCCGGAACGCGCTGAGGCCGGAGTACTCGGGCGGTGACGGCGTCGTCACCGCTCCGCGCACCATCGAGTGCACGCCGTCGGCGCCGATGACCACGTCCGCATCGACGCGGCGTCCGTCGGCGAACGAGAGCTCGACACCGTCGGCATGGACGTCGACCGACGTGCATTCCATGCCCAGCCGGATCGCTCCCTCCGGGACGGCCGCGAGCAGGGCAGCCAGCAGGTCGGCGCGGTGGACGGTGTACGTCTCTTCGCGGTAGAGGCGCTCGCACGCCTCGACGAGGTTCTCGGCCGACAGGATCCGCCCGTCGGCCCACCGCCGGAACTCCCAGCCGGTCTCCAGCACGACCGCTCGCTCGAGGAACGCGTCCATGACGCCCAGCCGCCGCACGAGCCGCGCGGCGTTGGGCGCCACCACCAGCCCCGCGCCCACCTCCTTCAGCGCGGACGCCTGCTCGTACACGGTCACGGGCAGGCCGGCCCGATGCAGGAACGCGGCGGCAGCCACGCCACCGATGCCGGCGCCGACGACCGCGACGCCCGGCTCAGCCGACGAAGGCACTGCGCCCCGTGACCGCGCGACCGACGACCAGCGTGTTGATGTCGCGCGTCCCCTCGTAGGTGTAGATCGACTCGGCGTCGACGAAGAAGCGGGCGACGTCGTGCTCGAGGAGGATCCCGTTGCCCCCGGCGATCTCGCGCGCTGCGGCGACGGTCTCGCGCATCCGTGAGGAGGTCCACGCCTTCGCCAGCGCGGAGTCCTGGTCGCGGAAGACGCCACGGTCCTGCTGCTGGGAGACGCGGACGACCATGCCCAGGGACGCGGTGAGGTTGCCCAGCATGCCGACCAGCTTGTCCTGGATCAGCTGGAACCCCGACAGCGGGCGGCCGAACTGCTCGCGCTCGCCGGCGTAGCGCAGGGCGGCCTCGTAGGCGCCGGCCTGCACGCCCGCGGCGAACCAGGCGACGCCGGAGCGCATCGCGCGCAGGAGGTCCGCGACGTCGGCGAACGAGTTGATCCGCGCGAGGCGGAACTCGTCGTCCACCTCGACACCGTCCAGGACGACGTCGGAGTTCTGCACCATGCGCAACGACGTCTTGCCGCGGATCGGCGTGAGCGCGACGCCCGGCGCGTCCGTGCGGACGAGGAACGCCTTGACGGCGCCGTCCGCGACGTCCCGCGCCATGACCGCGACGTGGTCCGCGAGCGCGACGCTGCCGATCCAGCGCTTCACGCCGTCGATGCGCCACCGGTCCCCGTCGCGGGTGGCCGACGTCCTCAGCCCGCCGGCGATGTCCGAGCCGTGGTCCGGCTCGGTCAGGGCGAAGGCGCCCGCCATCTCGAACGAGTCGACCAGCGGCAGCCAGCGCGCGACCTGCTCCTCGCTGCCGCCGCGCAGGATCGTGGTGCGGAAGAGGCCCGATTGGCCGTTGTACCACGTGGCGATCGAGGCGTCGGTCCGTGCCAGCTCGAAATTCCGGAAGCCCTCGTACAACGACCGCGGCACCGCGCCGTCCGCCGTGAGCGACGGCGGGGAGATCAGGTCGAGCGCCGCCATCGGCCGGATGATCCCGGCCGGGAACTCGCCGCGCTCCCAGTGGTCGTCGAGCAGCGGTCGCGCCTCCGTCTCCAGGAACTCGCGCAGCTTGCCCAGCTCCGCACGCTCCTCCGGCGTGAGCAGGGCCTCGTAGTCGAGCGCGTCGCACGACGCGTAGAGGCGCTCCACCGTCAGCTCCGGTCGTAGGTGCCGAGCCCGGGGCGGTAGGTCTTCGCGTCCAGGAACTCGGAGATGCCCTGCTCCCGCGCGTCGGCGTCGAAGAGGATCGCCTGGTCGTGCTTGGCGTAGAGGTAGTCCTCGGCCACGTCCCACGGCATGTGCCGGGTGTGGCGGACGCCCATCTTCGCGCCGCGGACCACCCATCGGCTCAGCGCCGAGACCCTCCGGGCGACGGCGAGCGTGCGATCGCGGAGCTGATCCGCCGGGACGGCCTCGTTGACGAGCCGCATCTCGCTCGCCCGGCGGCCGTCGAAGTGCTCACCGGTCATGACGAAGTACATGGCGTCCCGCGTCGGGATCGTCTCGGCCAGCGTGCGGATCACGAGATTGCCCGGCGTCACCCCCCAGTTCACCTCGGAGATCCCGAAGACCGCATCCTCGGAGGCGATGGCCAGGTCGCACGAGACCATCGGCACGAAGGCGCCGCCGAAACACCAGCCGTTGACCATCGCGATCGTCGGCTTCGTGTAGTGGAAGAGCCTGCGGTACTGCCAGTCGGTGCCCTCGTCGCGGACCTTGTGCTGGACCGCTCTCGACTTGCCGTCCGTCTCGCGGAAGTACTCCCGCAGGTCCATGCCGGCCGAGAAGGACTCCCCCGCCCCGGTCAGCACGACGACGGCACAGCGATCGTCGGACTCGAGGTGCTCCAGCGTCGCGGACATCTCGCGGTTCAGCGTGGGGTTCATCGCGTTGCGCTTCGCCGGGCGGTTCAGCGTGACGACGGCGACCCCGTCCTCCTCGAACTCCACGAGCACGGTGTCGCCCCACGGCTGCCTGTCGTCGTCGGTCATCCCTGGATCCTCCGGTGGTCACGATGCGTGTCAGAGATTCTGACATCTATATCAGAGGCTCTGATACGTTTCGACCCATGAGCACCGAGCCTCGCGCGACGTATCTCGTCAAGCGCCTCGAGTCGGCGGTACGCCGGAACCTCGATCTCGAGCTCGGATCCCACGGGATGACGACCCCGCAATACGCCGCGCTCAGCATCCTCCGCGCGCAGCCCGGTCTCTCCTCCGCCCAACTTGCGCGGCGCGCGTTCGTGACTCCGCAGTCGATGCAGGTCATGGTCACCGCGTTCATCCGCGACGGTCTCGTCGAGCGGCGGACCGACCCGAGCAACCAGCGCATCCTGCGCATCCACCTCACGGACGACGGCGAGCTGCTCCTGCTCCAGGCCGACGAGGCTGCGGCGGGGATCGAGGAGCAGATGCTCGGGGATCTGGACAGCGAGCAGACCACAGTCCTCCGCGAGCTCATGACCGTGTGCATCGAGAACCTCACGGCGCGTGTCCCGCGCGCCGCGTCACCCATGTGAACGGAGGAGAGAACGATGGAGATCGGGTGTCTGTTTCCGCCGACGATGGAGACGCCGGAGCACGTGCGCGTGGCGGAGGAGCTGGGCTACGGCTGCGCGTATGTGTATGACTCGCCCGCCTTTCTGGCTGATCCGTGGATGACGCTGGCGCGCACAGCGGAGCGCACGTCGCGGATCCGCATCGGGGTGGCGGCGATCACGCCGCGGCTGCGGCATCTCGTCGCCAACGCCGGTGCGATCGCGACGCTGTGCACGCTGGCGCCTGATCGCGTCGACGTGGTGGTGGGGTCGGGGTTCACCAGCCAGCTCATGCTGGGCAAGGGCCCGGCGCGGTGGGCGGAGGTCGAGGCCTACGTCCTGGGGCTCAAGGCGCTGCTGCGCGGCGAGGACATCGAGTGGGACGGCGCGATCGTCGGGCTGCGCTACGGCGCGCTGGCCGGGGTGAAGCTGCCCCAACAGCCGCCGATCCTCGTCGCCGCGCACGGCCCCAAGGCCTACGCCGTCGCCGCGCGCAGCGCGGACGGCGTGGTCACCAACCTCGCCCACCACACCGCCAACACCGGCGCGGAGGACATGAGCGACTGGATGATCCTCTACTACGGGACCGTCCTGGACGCCGGCGAACCCATGAGCTCTGAGCGCGTCATCGATGCCGCCGGACCCGCGGCGACGTTCCAGCTGCACATCGGCGGTCAGGGCGTGCTGGCCGGCACGCCCGAATGGGCGGCCTACGAGGAGCAGATGACGGCGTTCCCCGAGGACCGCCGCCACCTCGAGACGCACCGCGGGCACCTCATCGAGGTGACCGACCTCGAACGACCCCTGGTCAGCGCCGACCTCATCCACCGCTCCACCGGAACCGGCACCCGTGACGAGATCCGCCACAACCTCGACGCGATCCAGGCCCAAGGCGTCAAGGGCATCCTCTACGGCCCGATGGGACCCGACATCCCCCGCGAGCTCACCGCCTTCGCCGAGACGGCCGGGCTCGCGACCACCGTCTGAGCGGGTCAGCCTTCCATCGCGGAGAGCACGTGCGCCAGCGCGCTGCGCAGGTGGGCCTCCATCGCCGCGGCGGCGCCGTCCGCGTCGCCGGCGCGCACCGCGGCGACGATCTCGGCGTGCTCGGCGACCGCGTGCTCGGCGCGTGCGGGCACCTCGCCCGAGCGGGTCCGCAACAGGCGTAGCTCCTGGTTGACCAGGGTCAGGTGCACGACGAGCGCGGGGTTCCCCGTCGCCTCGGCGATGCGGGCGTGGAGGTCGCGTGCGCCCTGGAAGCGCACGTCGGCGTGGCCGACCGGCTCGGCACCGGCGCGCACCAGCGCGTCGAGGCCGGCCCGCTGTGCGTCGGTCGCCCGCTGCGCGGCGAGACGCGCGGCGGTCGTCTCGAGCGCCAGACGCACCTCGAAGAGGTCGCCGACCTGTTCGGGTCCCAGCCGCCGCACGAACGCGCCGCGGTGGGCCTGCAGCTCGACGAGCCCGTCGCTCGCCAACCGCTGGAGGGCCTCGCGGATCGGGCCGCGGCTCACCCCGAGCTCCCCGGCGATCTCGACCTCGTTCAGGCGCTCGCCGGGCGCGATGTCGCCGTGCAGGATCCGGTCGCGGAGGGCACGCTCGACGCGGTCGCTGAACGAGTTGCCACGTCGGGGGATCACCGCGCCGCCGTCCATCGCCGCATCATATGGTCAACTGTTGACAGTTCGCGACGTTGGTGCTTGGGTGACGATCGTGGCGACGACCCTCGGGGACCGTGTTGTGACCGCCCGCGACCGCGGCGCCCCGCTGCTGTTGCCCGGTGTGTATGACGCGCTGAGCGCGCGACTCGCCGAGGCTGCCGGGTTCGACGCGATCTACCTCACGGGCGCCGGTCTGGCCAACGCCCGGTTCGGCGTGCCGGACATCGGACTCGTCACGCTCGACGCGCTGGTCGACCACGTCGAGACGATCGACGACGTGGTCGGCGCCGCGCTCGTCGTCGACGCCGACACCGGGTTCGGCAACGCCGTGAACGTGACGCACGCGGTGCGCCGGCTGGAGCGCGCCGGGGCGGATGCGATCCAGCTCGAGGACCAGGTCATGCCGAAGAAGTGCGGGCACTTCGCCGGCAAGGCGGTGATCGACGCCGACGAGATGGAGCTCAAGCTGCGGGCGGCGCTCGAGGCGCGGCGCAGCGACGACACGCTGATCATCGCGCGGACGGACGCGCGCGCGACCCACGGCCTCGAGGCTGCGCTGGAGCGCGCCGAGCGCTACCGCGCGGTGGGCGCCGACGTGATCTTCGTGGAGGCGCCGACCTCGACCGACGAGCTGCGCGCCGTCGCCGCCGCGATCGACGCACCGCTCGTCGCGAACATGGTCGAGGGCGGGACGACGCCGCTGCTCGAGCTCGAGGCGCTCGGGACGCTGGGCTACGCGATCGTCCTCTACGCCAACGCTGCGCTGCGCTGCGCTCAGCGCGCGGTCGGCGACGCGTACGCCGAGCTCCGCGAGACCGGCTCGAGCGCCGGGCTGACGAGCGTGATGGCCACCTGGGACGAGCGCCAGGCCGCGGTCGGCAAGCCTGCGTTCGACGCGCTCGAGGCGCGGTACGCGACACCATGAGCGACCTGCGGCTCGTCGGCGGCACCGTCGTCCTCCCGGACGGCCCGCAGCGCGCGGACGTCCTCGTCGACGACGGCCGGATCGCCGGCGTCATCGCCCCTGGCGCCGCCGCGCCGGCGGCCGAGACGCTCGACGTGACCGGACGCCACGTGCTCCCCGGGGTCGTCGACGCCCACGTCCACCTCGGCTCCGACATCACGCTCCCGCGCACGCCCGAGGACGTGCGCCCCGAGACCGCGGCTGCCGCCGCGGGCGGCGTCACGACGCTCGTCGCGTACCTCATGTCGCCCGAGCCGTACGACGAGGTCCTCCCGATCGCCCGCACGGCGATGGAAGCCGACGCGCTGATCGACTTCGGCTTCCACTGCTGCATCAGCACGCGCGAGCAGCTCGAGGCGGTACCGCGCTACGTCGCCGACCTCGGCGTCAGCTCGTTCAAGTTCTTCATGAACTTCCGGACCGACGAGGGCGAGCGGCTCGGCCTGCCCGGCAACGACGACGGGTTCCTGCTCGAGCTGCTCGAGGCGGCCGCCGCGAGCGGAGCGCTCGTCAACCCGCACGCCGAGAACGCCGATCTCATCAAGCTGCTCGCCCGGCGCGGCGTGCTCGACGGGGACGGCTCGCCCGTCGAGCTCTGGGACCGCAGCCGCCCGGACTACGTCGAGGCCGAGGCGCTCGCGCGCATCGGCTTCCTCGCCACGCTCGCCGGCGCCGGCCTCCACGCCGTGCACGTCACGAACGCGCGGTCGCTCGCGGTGCTGCGCGCCGTCCGCATCCACCACCCGGCGATCTCGATCGAGACCTGCACCCACTACCTCACGCTCGGCACCGACAGCGACGTCGGCGTCCACGGCAAGGTGAACCCGCCGCTGCGTCCGCCCGCCGACCGCGAGGCGCTGTGGGCGGCGATCGCCGCCGGGGAGGTCGACACGATCGGCTCCGACCACGTCCCGCGCTCCGGCCGCTTCAAGGACGGTGGCCTCGTCAAGGCCTCCCCCGGCTTCCCGGGACTGCAGCAGCTGCTCCCGCTCGTGCTCACCGAGGGCCACCTGCGGCGCGGGCTGCCGCTCGAGCGCATCGTCGACCTGGTCGCGACGCGCCCGGCGCGCACGTTCGGGCTCGGCGACCGCAAGGGCGTGATCCGGGCGGGAGCCGACGCCGACCTCGTGGTCGTGGACCTGACCGCCGGCGCCACGATCGACGCCGAGACCGAGCTGTCGGCCGCCGGCTTCACGCCGTGGGAGGGCGTGCGCACCGAGGCGCGCGTCGAGCGCACCCTGCTGCGCGGGCGCACGGTCTACACCGCCGGCGGCGGCATCACCGGCGATCCCGGCGGCCGCTACCTCCCGCGACCGCACAGCGCCGTCCCACCGTCCGGAGGAGGAGGCCCCGCATGACCGCCACGCCCGACCGCCCCTGGGGCGACGTCATCAGCGCCGACGACGAGGAGCGCTACGAGCGCGCGGGGTTCGGCAAGCCGTCGGGCTTCGGCGATCGGCCCGGGCTCCTGGTCATCGACGTGCAGTACCGCACGATCGGCGACAGCCCGAAGCCGTTCTACGACTCGCTCGAGGACTACACGACGTCCTGCGGCGAGGTGGGCTGGGCGGCGGTCCCCCACATCCAGAGGCTCATCGCGGCGTTCCGGGCGGCGGACCTGCCGATCCTCTATCCGCACGTCGCGCCGAAGCTCGCCGAGGACCGCGGCGGGACGCTCGGCCAGAAGGTCCCCGGGATCATGGACGTGCCCGACCGCGGCTACCTGTTCCCCGACGAGGTGGCGCCGCAGCCCGGCGACCTGCTGCTGCCCAAGAAGCACCCGAGCGCGTTCTTCGGAACGCCGCTGGCCAGCTACCTCATCGGCCTCGGGATCGACACGCTCGTGGTGAGCGGCTGCACGACGAGCGGCTGCGTGCGCGGCACGGTCGTCGACGCGTTCTCCTACAACTTCCGCTGCGTGGTGCCGGCCGACGCGGTCTACGACCGCACGCCGACCGTGCACCAGGCAAACCTCTTCGATCTCGGGCAGAAGTACGCCGACGTGATGACGACGGACGCGGTCGTCGCTCACCTGGCGACGAGCTAGAGCGCCGGCAGCCTCGTCCAGCTCTCGGGCGTCGCGTCGGCTTCCTGCGTCAGCACACCGGCGTCGATCGCGCTGGCGAGATGCTCTTCCACCGCCCTGGCCGCTCCGTCGGCGTCGCCCGCCTCGATCGCCGTCACGATCGCCCAGACCTCCTCGAGCGCACGCTCGGGCCGGCCTGGACTCGTCAGGAACCGCCCGCGGAGGGCGCGGATGCGAGCGTGCAGCCCGGTGAGCACCGGACGCAACGTGCGGTTCTCCGTCCGTCGATCAGCACCTCGTAGAACCCGTCCTTCGCGGTCAGCAACGCGACGGTGTCGCCGCCGGCGGTCGTCGCGCGCTCGAGCTCGTCGAAGGCGGCTCGCAGCAGCGCTCGCTGGGAGGCGTCGGCGTGCTCCACGAACCGTCGCGCGGCAAGCGCCTCGAGCGCGGCCCGGATCTCGTAGACCTCTTGTGCGTCCCTGAAGGACGGAAGGGTCACGAACGCGCCCCGCCGCGGCAGCCGGCGCCCGAGCTCGAAACCGCCGAGCAGCAGCAGCGCGAGGTCCGCCCCGCGGGATCCGGCGGCTGTCGAAAAGGAGGAGGGCGGCGATGGAGCGAGCCTGCGTCAACGGGACCGAGGGACCTCGCCGCCCTCATCGCCCACCTGGACCTCGGCCCGGTCCACATCACGGGCCAGGACATCAGCGGGCCCACGACGTTCCGCGTCGCCGCCACGCACCCCGAGCTCATCCGCAGGTACACGGCGATCGAGACCGGCCTTGCCGGGTTCGGGTTCGAGGCGCTCCATCGCCGACGACGCGATCCCCTCGCTCAACGCGACGCCCGACGCGTTCACCGAGGCCGACATCGACGAGCGCCCGCACCTACGCGCGCCCCGACGGCTTCGCCGGCGCCGCCGGCCTGTACCGGTCGGCACTGACGGAGGCGGAGAAGATCCGGGCGCTGGCGGCCGAGAAGCTCGAGATGCCCGTGCTCGCGGTCGGCGGCGGATCAGGCGACTTCACGCCCGCCACGATGCGCCAGGTCGCGACCGACGTGACGTCGTGCTCCCTGGACGGCATCGGGCACTGCGCCGCGATGGAGGCGCCGGAGCGACTCGCCGACGCGCTCAGGGCGTTCCTCCGCGGGGTGGACGGTCGCGGCTAGCGCTCAGGCGGCGGAACACGGCGATGCGCGCGCTCAGCTCGTCGGGCCGCTCGAGCGGCATCAGGTGGCCGCTCCCTGGGACCACCTCGAGCGTCGCGCCGGGGATGTGGGCGACGACGTGGCTGCGCATCAGCTCCGCCGGCTCGACGCGGTCGTGCTCGCCGGTGAGGACCAGGACGGGGACCTCGATGCGGTCGAGTCCGTCGGACACGTCCTCGCCCATCGTGTGTGCGGGCCACGCCTCCTTGGCCGCCGGCGCGCCGGCGAGGCTGTCCTCGATGACCTGCTCGCGCAGCGCGTCGTCGAGCGGCGCATGGCGCAGGACGCCATCGAGGGTCGCGATGACGGACTCGCGGCTCGCGTAGGCGGCCCGCATCCCCGCGAGGACGGCCTCGGGGACGACCGCCGGCCTGGCCGGAGCCGGGGCGACGAGCACCAGGCCGCGCAGCCCGAGCGGGCGGCGCGTGGCGAGCAGCTGCGCGACCTTCCCGCCCATGCTGTGCCCCACGACGATGTAGTCGTCGAGGCCGAGGTCGGAGATGACGGCCAGGGCGTCGTCCGCGAGGTCGGCCGTCGCGTATCCGTGTGCAGGCGCGCTCGACGTGCCCCACCCGCGGTGGTCGATCGCCACGCAGTGCGCCGAGGGCGCGAGGCGGGCGATCACCGGATGCCACGTCCGGGCCGACCCGCCCCAGTAGTGCAGGAACACGAGCGCAGGCGCCCCCGCGCCCGCCTGCTGGACGTGCAGTTTCGCCGCGCCGGTGTCGATGCGGGAATCGATCACCGCAGGTGCACCGAGATCGGGACGGGACGGGCGATCGTGTCCGGGATGATCGACATCCTGAGCACCTCCGGCGAGAGCTCCTCCAGCGTCGCCGGGTCGGCATCCGCGTCGAGCCGGACGTCGATCTCGATCGACTCGAAGCCAGAGGGCGTGCCGTCGAGGAGGTAGGCGCCGGCGAAGTTCACCCGGCCCCGGACGTCGACCTCCAGGGTCCTGATCGCGATGCCGCGCGTGGTGAGCGCGCCGACCCACGCCGCGGTCAGGCAGCTGCCCACCGCCGACAGCAGGTAGTCCTCCGGAGTCGGTGCCGACCCCGCTCCCGAGCACTCCACCGGCTCGTCGGCGTGCAGACGCGTCCCGTCCGGCAGCACGCTCTCGGAGCGCTGGCCGCCGAGCCAGCGCACCGTCGTGCCGTACAGCGGACGCGCGCGCTCGGGGTCCGTGCGGATGCAGCCCTGCAGCGTGGCGATCACGTCGAGGTCGAAGCCGTTGAGCCTGCCGTCCGTCATGGCCGCGGAACACGGTCGAGGAGTGCTTCCGCAGCGGCGACGGCGGTGTCCTGGTGCGGCTGCAGCACCTCGCCCGGACCCCGTTGCAGGATGCCGAGGAACGGATCCACGCAGTCCGTGCGGATGCCGGAGAGCCCTTCGAGGATCGCCAGCCCACAGAACGGGACGTACGCCGCGTCGTAGCCGCCCTCGTGGCACATCGCCAGGCGCCCGCCGGACGCCTCGAGCAGCATCGCCGTCATGGCGCGGTAGGCCTCGCTGTGCAGCAGCATGCGGGCGAGCGGGTCGAAGCCGGCGGCGTCCAGGCCGGACGCGACGACCACGAGGTCGGGGCTGAACCGCTCGATGGCAGGGACGACCACGCGCTCCATCGCCGCCCGGTACGCGCCCCAGCCGGAGCCGGCGGGCAGCGGCACGTTCAGCGCGGCGCCCGCCCCGGCGCCCACGCCGTTCTCCGTGACATGGCCTGAGTCGGGCGGCAGCCAGTCGTCCTGGTGCAGCGAGATCGTCAGCACCGACGGGTCCTCGTAGAACGCCGCCTGCGTGCCGTTGCCGTGGTGCACGTCCCAGTCGACGACCGCGACCCGCTCGACACCGTGTTCCTCGCGCGCGCGAAGGATGGCCAGCGCGACGTTCGCGAAGACGCACATCCCGATGCCGAGGTCCGGGAGCGCATGGTGTCCCGCCGGCCGGCAGAGCGCGTAGGCGTTGTCGACCTCGCCGCGCAGCACCGCGTCGACCGCGCGGTACGCGGCGCCGGCCGACAGCAGCGCGATCTCGAAGGACCCGCGCCCGAGCATGGTGTCGATCCCGGCCTCGCCCCCGTTCGCGTCGCTGAGGGCCCGCACCTTCTCGACGTACGCAGGCGTGTGGAGGCGCAGGAGGTCCGCCTCGGTCGCCGGTTGCGGCGGGAGCCGCGTCAGCTGGGCGCCCAGTCCGCTGCGCTCGACGAGCGCCCAGAAGCGACGCTTCGTCGCCGGTGAGTCGGCGTGCGGCATCGGCTCGACCCACAGGCCGGACGGCACGAAGTGCGCTCCATTGCCGGTGTCGTGCCAGAACAGCAGCTCGTCGGCGACCCAGCCCGTGCTCATCGCGCCACCAGCGGGTTGGCGGCGAAGATCTCGGTGAAGTCCGGCGAGACGTGGCCCGGGCAGTGGACGCGGCCGATGTCGTCCATGAAGTTGAAGAGGCTCACGTGCGGGTTGGCGGCGACGTGCTCGGCGATGAGCGGCAGGAAGCCCTCGTCGAAGCCGGACCGCGGGGCGACCTCGAGCACCGTCTCGAGCTCCTCCGCCGTGATGTCCTCGACCCAGCGGCCGACGACGTCGACGCTGATCCCCATGTGGCCCAACGCGACCTCCGGCCCCGCGTGCTCGGCGATCCCGACGGAGGTGTGCAGCGCGATGAGGTCCCAGACGATCGCGGCCCGCACGGGCTCCAGGCCGCGCTCGGTCAGCTCGGCGCGCGCATGGTTCGCGCCCGTGACCTCGAAGCGCACGGGCTCGCGCAGACCGCGGACGAGGCCGATGTCGTGCATGATCGTGCCGAGGTAGAGCACCTCGGCGTCATGGGCGACGGCGTGGCGCTCGGCCAGCAGCGCAGCGAAGTACCAGCTGCGCAGGCAGTGGTTGAACAGGAGCTCGGAGCTCGCCTCGCGGACGAGCTCGGTCGCGTCGCTGCACAGCCGCGTGTCCGGCGGCAGCGGGGTCATGCCGCCGCCAGCTCGATGTGGTGGCGCAGGACGGCCTCGGCCGGGCCGGCCTCACCGGCGAAGTCCACCTGGTCGAAGTACGTGTACCAGCCGGCCGCGGCGATCGCCGACCGCAGCGCGTCGCAGCCCTCACGCGAGCCGCACTCCCACACCGCGAAGGCCACGTGGTCGGTGCCGCGCGACGCGTCGTCGACCAGGCCCCATCCCAGCGAGCTCACGCCCTGCGCGGCCAGCGCGGCGACGCCCTCGCCGACGGCGGCCACGTAGCCGGCGCGCTCCTCCTCGCCGAGTGCCAGCCACGCGGCCTTCGGTGTCCACGCTTCGATCATGAGGTACATGCAGCGATACTCGCCCGCCCGGCGCCTCCTGGCCAGTACCCGAACGTGGACATCTGCGTGCCCGCGCGCGAAGCTGCCCGCGTGCTCGGGATCATCGCGACCGCCCTCGCCGACGCGCGGACCCCCGACGACGTGCTGCACACGACGGTCTCGCTCGCCTCGCGCGTCGTCGCATCGCGTGGGCAGGCTGCGTACCTGCTCGACGGCGACCTGCAACCCACGCGCACGATGGCGAGCGACCTGCCCGACCGGTTCCTCAGCGAGTACGAGCGCTTCGGCCGTGCGGACGACCCGCTCATGGATCACCTCGTCCGCCGCCGCACGGCCGTGACCGAACGCGACTCGGGCCCCGAGCCGACGGTCTGCGCGCGCTGGGGCATGGGCCGCATCCTCATCGTGCCGCTGTTCGGCGAGCACGGCGTGGCCGGCTCGCTGAACCTCGTCCGCCCCGAGGGCGCGCCCTGCTTCACGGCGCAGGACCAGCTCGCGGCGCTCGCCCTCGCCGGCCAGGCGTCCGTCTCCCTCGCGCGCTGCGAGCGCGAGCCGGTCACCGCGGGCCTGACCGCCCGCGAGCAGGAGCTGCTGCGCCTGCTCGGGGAGGGGCTGCGCAACCGCGAGATCGCCTCGCTGCGTGGCGTGAGCGAGCACGCGGTGCACCAGGCGCTCAAGCGCCTGTACCGCAAGCTCGGCGTGCACTCGCGCGCGGCGGCGGTCGCGACGGCCGGCGCGTCCAACGGTCGCTGAGAAGCCGATGACCGCGGGTGTGCTGGGGCGCACCCTCGACTCGATCCCACCGGCCGCCGGGTCCGAGGTGATGGGCACCGCGATCGTCTCGATCGCGCTGTCGCTCGACGGGCACGAGACGCTCTCGCGCGTCGTCCTCGCGATCGCCGCGGCGATCTGGGTGACGCTCGCCCTCCTGCTCCCGCTGCGCGCCGCGCGCGACCCTGCGCGCTTCCGGGCCGACGCGCGCACACCGGGGGCGCTCACAGCCCCTGTGGCGACGGCCGTGCTCGGCACCCGGCTGACGACGCTGGGGTGGGCATGGGCGGGAGGCGCGATGCTGGTCATCGCGTTCGTGCTGTGGGTCGCGCTGCTGGGACCGGTGCTGGCCGGCTGGAAGTCGCCCACCGTGGGCGTGTCGCTGCTGCTGGCGGTCTCAGCCGAGTCGCTCGCGGTGCTCGCTGCCACGCTCGCGACGTCCGAGCACGCGCGCTGGCTGCTGATCGCCGCGCTCGTGCCGTTCGGGCTCGGGCTCGGGCTCTACGTGTTCGTCATCGCGCGCTTCGACCTCCATCAGCTCGTCGTCGGCCGCGGCGACCACTGGATCACGGGTGGCGCACTCGGGATCTCATCCCTCGCGGCCGCCAGGATCGCCATCGCCGCGTCGGCGCTCGGCATCCTCGGAGGCCGTGGGAGTCCGCTCGAGGACATCGCCGTGGTGCTCTGGATCCTGTCGATGCTGTGGCTCCTGGTGCTCCTGTTCGCGGAGGCACGGTGGCCGCGGCCCGGGTACGACGCGCGTCGATGGTCGACCGTGTTCCCGCTCGGGATGTACGCGGCGAGCAGCTTCGTCGTCGGCGCCGTCGCCCACGCCGGAGCGATCACGACCTTCGCGCGCGTCTGGGTCTGGATCGCACTCGCGTCCTGGGCGATCGTCTTCGCGGTCATGAGCCGGCGTGCGGTCGCGGTCGTGCGCGGTCGGAACGTGATCCGAGGGAGGGCGCAGGCATGACCGTGAGTCGAGGCCTGAGGCGCCGCAGCCTGGTGGCGCATCGAGATCATCGGTGGCGACTGCGCACCCGGGCACCTGTTGGTGCGCGACGACGTACGTCGCGACGCCGGCCTGTCCAGCGGTGACACCGATGATGACGTCCGCTTCCGCGCGCTCGTCGCCGACGCCCTCGACCAGATACTGCGCGACCTCGGCGAGGACGCCCTGCTCGACGCCCTTCGTGACAGAGACAGCCTCCGTCTCGACCGGTTGACGTTCGTGCCGAAGGAGCTCCACCCGCCCGAGTAGCGAACGACTGGAGACAGGTCCCCTGTCGCCCGGTCGCGGTTCGGGCCGCGCTCAGCGCAGGAACTCGTCGAGCACGTTCCCGGTGACCCGGGCGACGGTGTTCTCGTAGCCGTTGGCCGACAGGCATCCGCACCACGCGATCGAGCCCACGGAGAACACGCGCCCGCCGCCGGGATGGTCGAGCAGGACCAGGTCCGAGCGGACGCGGTCGTTCACCGTGCCGCCCTGGCGGGAGTCGGAGACCAGGACCTCCTCGCTGCAGGCCTGGTAGCTGTCGGAGAAGCCCGACGCCGTCGCCAGCACGACCGAGCCGGCTGGAGAGCCCACGGCCGGATCGTGCCGGTCGATCTCGAAGCCGGCCGCGCCGTAGCCGATCACGAGCGACGGGAGGTCGCCGATGAGCTCATCCTCGCCGACGCCCGCGAAGACCCAGTCGTGCTCTGGGTCGCGCGACACCCGGGCGTACGGGCGCCCCTCGCCGTTGCCCTGCCCGGTGTACCCAACGCCGAGCCAGGCCTGCGGCGGGTGTGCCCGGTAGCGCCACAGCCCGCCCAGCTCGCCGGTGGTCGACAGGTGCCCCTCCCCCGGCGCGGGCTCCCACGCGCGCGTCGACGGGCCGAGCCGCCGGATCTCGATCGTGTGCCCGCGCTCGGGATCGCGGGCGGTGACCCAGTACATGCCGTTGCCGCCCAGGTACATGAGCCGCCCGCCGCCGGCCAGGTAGGCCTTCGCGCCCGAGAGCATCTCCGCCGACCAGTACTCGCAGTGCGTGCCGGTGAGCACGACGCGGTAGGACGACAGCAGCTCCGCGCCGTCCTCGTGCAGGTCCTCGTCGGTGATGACGTCGACCTCGCGGCTCGTCTCGTGCAGCCAGTCGACGAGGTGGAGATCGGCGTTGAGCTGGTGCGGGCCTCCCTTGCCGTCGTGCACCGGCGGGCACAGGTACTTGGGCCGCATGTTCATGAGCGGCCGCCGGTAGGACGAGTAGCAGACGCCCGAGCCGTCGCTGTGCCTGTCGTACATGCTCAGCAGCCGATTCCCGAGCGAATAGACGTCCTGCGGCTGCTTGGGGTAGTCGATCTCCCAGCCGTCGATCGCAGCCAGCGTCCTGCCCGCCTCGCCGGCGAGCAGATGCTCGTTCGCGTAGGCGAGGTAGCTGAACGTGGGCAGCAGCAGCGCGATCCGCGCGGTCGGCGCGCCGGTGCGCGGCCGGACGACGAATGGGACGAAGTCCTCGTCGCCGCCCGCCTGGAGGTGGGCGGCGTACACGCCGCTCGGCATGTCCGCCGGCACCGTCCACGTGAACGACACATCCCATCCCGCGTCGTCGAGGTCGTCGTCGTGGAAGTGGATCGCCGCGTACTGCTCGGGAGCACGGCGCCAGTCGACCTCCGTGCCGTCCCAGCCACGCCCGGTCGCCGCGCGCATCGGGCGCTGGACGGTCTCGCCGTGCCACGGCCCGACGGTGTCGGTGACGCGGGAGGAGCCGATGTCGCGGGAGAAGTCCCACGCCGCCACGACCTCCCCCCCGACGAGAACGCGCGGGGCCTCGAGCTTGCCGTTGAACCCGGCGCCGAGCACGAGATCTCCGCGCGCGACGCCCGTCCACGGAGCAAGCATCCCCGACGCCCGCACCTCCTCCCCGCCGGAGAGCGCATCGTGCGGCGTCACCGTGAGCGACGCCGGCCCCTCGGCCACGAAGTCCGCAACGAGCCGGTACCAGACGCCGACGCGCAGGACGGTGTCCGCGAGGAGCTCGGCGCCGCCCACGCGCAACGCCGGGACGCCGTCGCGCAGCAGGAGCGCGGGGCCGTCGCCGAGCGCGATCGCCTGCGCCTCGGGCACGTGCAGCGTGGGAAGGACCCACGACTCCAGCGTGCATCCCGCGGGCAGCTCCAACCCGGCCGGGTTGGGGACGCGCACGCTCGAGCCGGGCCGGATCTCCTGCACCGCGCCGGGACGGCGGGTCGCCTCCGTCACCGCCGGCGCCTTGAAGCCCGGGCCGGCGGGGTTGTCGTCGCCGTGCAGGAGGCGCACGATCCGCGACGTGTAGCTCTCCTCGGTGCTCGAGACGTGGAAGCCGATGGACTCGCCGGGCCGCATGCGCAGCTCGGCGGCGTAGCCGACGACCTTCACGCCGAACGGAGGTGCTCGAGGCGGGTGGCGCCCAACCGGGTGGCCATCATCTCGATGGCGTACCCCTGTTGGTGGCTGCGGTAGACGAGCGCGTCGCGCATGTAGCGCTCCATCCGTTGCCCCGCGCGCACTGCGTGCGAGGAGCCGCTCATCCGCACGAGGAGCTCGATGGCGTCGAAGGCCATGCTCGCCGCCTGCCCGTGCATGGACTCCAGGAGGAGGTCCTCGTCGAGGCGGTAGCGCCCGCCACCCTCGGCGTCGCGCCGCGCGAGCTCGATGTGGCGCCGCGCGGTGCCGAGGACGATCTCGCGCGCCGCCTGCGCCTTCGCCGCGCCGATGCCGAGCGGGCGCTGGTAGTCGGGCGCCGCCCAGCGCGGCCCGGGCGGCAGCGGGTCGTAGGTCCGCTTCGCCAGCGTGATGCGCTCGTACTCGTCGACCGTCGCGGCGGCGACGCCGCTCATGATCGCGCCGATCTCCCCGTGGAAGAAGTTGAGGTGCTGCGGGTGGTAGAGCGGGTTGCCGTAGGCGACCTCGACGACGGTGCGGTCGTCCTCGCCTGCGTCGAACGGATCGTCGGCGACGACGAAGTGGTCGGGCACGACCACCCCCGGCACCTCGATCGAGTGCGACCCCGTCCCGCGCATCCCGAGGATCCCGTGCCAGTCGTCGAGCATGCGCCAGCCGTCGCGGGGGATCGCGACGAGCGCGAGCTGCGCGTCCGGCTCGTGGCCGATGCGCGCGCGGGCGATGAAGTGCGTCGACCACGGCGCGCCGGAGCAGTAGTTCCACGTCCCGGTGACGCGCCAGCCGTCGCCGACGCGCTCGACGACCCCCGACGGCATGTCCCGCGACGCGGCGACGAAGTGCCCCTCCGGTCCGATGACGTCCGCCTGCGCGCGCTCGGAGAAGAACGCCGCGAGCTGCAGGACGTGCGCGCCGCCGAGGCAGAAGCACCACCCCGTCGACGGGCACCCGCGGCTGAGCTCGATGACGACCCGGTAGTAGACCTCGAGGTCGAGCTCCAGGCCGCCCACGGCCCGAGGCTGCAGGATCCGGTAGAAGCCCGCCTCGCGGAACGCCAGGTGCGTGTCCTCCGCGTAGAAGCTGCGCTCCTCGGTCTCGGCCTGACGCTCGCGGAGCTCGTCGCGCATCGCCGCTGCGCGGGCGACGAGCTCCTCCGCGCTGACCTCGATCGTGCTCATGGGTCGCACGGTACGAGCAGTGGGGGTCGCGAGTGGCGAGGTGGTCCATACTCGCTTCCGTGGGCGTCCCCCACATCCGCTCCGCATCCCCGGCCGATGGCGACGCCCGGCCGCCGTCCGACGACGTCGAGCTGTACCACCGGACGTACACGACGCTGCTCCGGTCCTCGGGTGAGACGTGGCTGCGCGTGCTCGAGCCGGTTCACCGCGCGATGGGCTCGAGCCTGCACGGGCTGGCCGCGTCCGACGACATCGACCTCGGGGCGCTCATCTACGCCTGCCGCCGCCTGCCGGCCGACGTCTACACCGCGCGACGCGTCGTCCTCGGGCAGGAGGCGGTGCAGTTCTCGCGCGCCGGGATGCAGATCATCGAGTGGGAGCCACGCGAGGCGCCGGCGAGGCGGCGCCGGTGGTTCGCCGACGACGCGGGGACGCTCGCGGTCCTGCTCGCGAGCGGCTCGGACCTCGACGACCTCGTCCCGACGCTCGTCGCGTACCAGCTCGAGTGGAACAAGCTGCACCGGCTGCTGATCACCGCGCCGCATGTCGACGCCGACGCCGACGCCGCGACGTGTGCCAGGACGCTCGGCGGCACCGAGGACGACTGGGACCGGCTGCTCGACGCGCTGGGCGCGACGCTCGCGGAGGTGCGCGACGCCTCCCTCGACCTGCGCATCCGGATGCTCGGGGGCAGCGCGGTCGGCTACGCGCGGATCACACGACGCTGGTGGACGCCGGTGCAGCGGATGCTCGCCGATCTGGGTGTCGCCGACCGCCCGCTGTACCTCGTCTCCTCGAACACCCACTCCCTGGCGAACCTCCTCAGCGGTCTCCCGCGCACGCACGAGGACGAGGTGGTCCGCTGGATCGACCGTGTCGGACCGCAGGACCTGCGCGACGAGCTCGGGCGCTTCCGCGAGGGGCGGGCACGCGGGTCGTGGGAGAACTTCCTCTACTACGCCGGGCGGGATGCGCTGGAGCCCCGCAGCGCCGAGGAGCGTGCGACGGGCGTGACCCATCTCTCGAGCGAGACCGCGCTCCGGGTGAGCGCCCAGGTCATGCCGCTCGAGCGCCTGCGACCCGAGCTGTTCGACTCCCGGCTGAGTGACGTCGACCCCGCAGCGCTGGCCGGCGCCGAAGGCGTCATCGTCAACATCGAGTACCCGCTCGGCCTCGCCGCGTACAACATCCTGCGCGAGATCACGACCGCGTCCGACACCCTCCGCGGCGTCTATGTGCTGGGCAAGGCAGCGACGCTGAACGCAGCGGTCGGCGACGTGATGCTGTCCAGCGTCATCTTCGACGAGCACTCGCGGTCGACGTACTGGCTGGACAACGCCTTCTCGGTCGAGGACATCGCGCCCTACCTCCTGTTCGGATCGGGGCTCGACAACCAGCGGGCAGTCACGGTGAAGTCGACGTTCCTGCAGAACCGCGAGTACCTCGACCTCTACTACCGGGAGGCCTTCACCGTCGTCGAGATGGAGGCCGGGCCCTTCTGCAACGCGGTCTACGAGATCGCCGACGTCGATCGTCACCCGACCGGCGAGGCGGTGAACTTCGCCAAGCTCCCGATCGACCTCGGGATCATCCACTACGCCTCCGACACGCCGTACACGCAGGCGCGCACGCTCGGCGCGCGAGGGCTCTCCTACTACGGCATGGATTCGACGTACGCGGCGACGGTCGCGATCGCGCGGCGGATCCTCACGCTGGAGGGTGCCATCGGCCGGGCGTCGCCCGGCGCCTGACCCACCGACCGACGAATCAGACGCTGCGCAGCAGCGCGAGCCACTCGTCCGCCAGCCCGTCCAGGACGAGATCGCGGTCCACCGGCGCATGGCCGATGACGACGAACCAGCACATGCGCTCGAGTCCGACCAGCTTCGACACCACGCGGACGCGCTGACGTTCGCGCTCCTCGCCCGACAGGTGCTCCCAGAGGCGAGGCATCGCGTCGACCATCTGCTCCAGGCCCTGCCACCAGCGGCGGGCGACGTTCGGCTCGACAGGGATCGCCTGGTGGTGGGCGTCGACGAGGGCGCGGTTGGCCTCGAAGAACGACAGGACTCGCGCCAGCCAGGCCCGGACGTCGTCGAACGTCGGAGCCTCGAGCGCGCCGACGGGTGCGACCGTCGCGATGACGTCGTCGTGCATCCCGTCCATGAGCGCGAGGACGACGTCGGCCTTGCCGCCGTAGTGCAGGTAGAACGTCGCGCGGTTCGCCCCCGCGCGTTTGGCGATGCCGTCCGCGGTCGCCGAGGCATAGCCGACCTCCTCGAAGAGCTCGAGCGCGGCGTCCGCGAGCCGCCGCCGCGTGAGCCTGCGCTGCTCGTCGCGCAGCGTCCCACGACCGGCCGGCTCCGGACGCCGGCGGCGGCGCTCGCTCGCTGCGGAGTCGGCCATCGCAGCGAGTCTAGGCCGCCACGACGGCGGCCTGGGCGAGGTCGGAGAGGCGCTGGAAGCGCTGCAGGTTCGCCGATTCCTCCATGACACCGGATGTGAGGCAGACGAACGTGAGGTCGCGCTCCGGATCGATCCAGAACTGCGACGAGCCGGCGCCGAAATTGCCGTGCGTCCGCGGCGTCGACAGCGTCCCGAAGGGCTCGACGAAGATCCCCTCCCCGCGCAGCATGAACCCGAGGCCCACGGACGCCGGCGGCACGTCCCAGCCCATCGCCGTGTAGAGCATCTTGTACAGCTCGTTCGGCGCGTCGCCGGTCTGGTTGCGCGTCGCCAGGTCGAGGATCCCGGGTGAGAGAACCCGTGCGCCGTCGAGCTCGCCGCCCCGGCGGATCATCTCGGTGAAACGGAAGACGTCCTCCGCGGAGGAGACGCATCCCACCCACGGCATCTCGGCGTCCTCGTCGATGATGTCGTTCATCACCTCGATGTCCTCCGGGCCGAGCCAGCCACCCGCGGGGAAGCGCGCCACGACGGGCACCAGGCGGTCCGCCCACGCCTTCGGGGCACCGAGCCGCGTGCTGGTCATCCCGAGCGGCTCGAGCAGCTCACGGTCGAGGACCTCGCGGAAGCTGCCCGCGCCATGGACACGCCGCACCCCCTCGCCGAGCAGCGCATGGGCGAGCGCCGGCGAGTACTGCACCCGGTCGCCCGGCTCACCGATGAGATCCAGCTCGCCGATCGCGGTGATCACGGCAGACAGGTCGCCGAGCTGCTCGTAGGGCACCGGCGTGGGTGTGGGCACGAGCGCTG
Organism: uncultured Solirubrobacterales bacterium; assembly: GCA_963757125.1. GTDB lineage: Bacteria > Actinomycetota > Thermoleophilia > Solirubrobacterales > Solirubrobacteraceae > CAVVSD01. The sequence goes on from CAVWQP010000005.1 coordinate 222,727, forward strand.
CGCGATGCGTCAGCAGGTCTGCGATCGTCACACGCGGCTTGTGCATGCCGCGAAAGCGGTCCGTGCCCAGGAACTCCGGGACCACATCGGCGATCGGTGTGGTGAGCGCGAGCAGTCCGCGGTCGACGGCGTTGAGCACGAGCGCGTTCGTGAACGCCTTCGTCATGGAGAAGATGCGGAACACGTCGTCGTGCTGCGCCGCGCGTCCGGTCTCGCGGTGCGCGAAGCCGATCGCCTCGTGCAGGCCGACCTCTCCGTGGCGGGCCACGATGACGACCGCGCCGTCGTAGCGCCCCTCCTCGATGTCCTGCTCGACGCGGGACCTCAGCCGCCGGAGGCGCTCGGCGTCCAGGCCGCGTGCGGTGTGCTGGATGGTCATGCGGTGGCTCCTCCGTCGACTGGCATGGCGACCCCGGTGACGAACGACGCCGCGTCCGAGCAGAGCCACACGACCGCGGCTGCGATCTCCTCCGGCTCCGCGTAGCGCTTGATCGCCTGGATCTCCGGAAGGACGTCGTGGATCTCCGGCGGCAGCTTGTCGGTGATGCCCGTGCGCACCGCCGCCGGGCAGATCGCGTTGACGCGGATGTTCTGCGCCGCGTGCTCCTTCGCCGCCGTCTTCGTCAGGCCGAGCACGGCGTGCTTGCTGGCGACGTATGCGCCTAGCGTCGGCGCCCCGATGACGCCCGCGAGCGAGGACGTGTTGACGATCGCTCCCCCACCCCCCTCGATCATCGCCGGGATCTGCGCCTTCATCCCGGACCACACGCCCCACAGGTTCACGCGCAGGACGCGCTCGAAGTCGGCGTCATCGGTGTCCACGATGAGCGCGGAGTGGTCGATGCCCGCGTTGTTGTGCGCGAAGTCCAACCGCCCGTAGTGCTCGAGCGTCGCGTCGACCAGCGCCTGGCACTCCTGCGCCACCGCGACGTCGCAGGTCACGAACGTCGCCGTGCCGCCGGCTGCCGCGATCCGGCTGACCGTCTCCTCCCCACCCTCGCGCTGGGACTCGAGGTCGCTGACGACGACCGAGGCGCCCGTGGCCGCGAAGGCGATCGCCGACGCGCGACCGATGCCGCTCGCCGCGCCGGTGACCAACCCGGCCCTCATCCTTGGATCATCCCTCTCGCTTTCGAACGACAGTTGTCGACTGACGCGTCAACCGTATATGGTCCGGGCCAGGGAAGCGAGCCGAACGACGTCTGGAGAGTGTGCGGAGCATGAGCCTGTCCCCGTTCGCGGACCTGCGTGGTCTGCCGTACTACGACGAACCCAGCCTGCACATGAACCTCGCGGGCCAGCTGTGGGGGTGGGAGTTCGAGGGCTGGAAGCCCGAGAGCATGTCCTGGAAGACCGGCTGCTACATCCACGGCGGCCTGTCGCGCCAGCAGACGATCTTCCGCGGCCCCGACGTCAAGGAGTTCTTCTCCTCGATCCTCGTCAACAGCCTCGAGAACTTCCCGGTCGGGTCGATGAAGCACGGGATCTACTGCAACGAGGACGGCCTGATGACCGCCCACGCGATCCTGCAGCGCAACGACGAGCACGAGTACCGCTTCTACGCCGGCCAGCCCTGGCCGCACTACAAGCTCATGAGCTCGGGCGGCCGCTACGACGTCGAGATCGACCCCAGCCCCGCCTACCTCTTCCAGATCGCCGGGCCCACATCGCTGGAGACGTTGGAGCGCGCGACCGGCGAGAGCCTCCGCGACATCGCCTTCCTTCGCTTCCGCGGGGCGAAGATCAACGGGACGACCGTCGAGGTCGGCCGCATCGGCATGTCGGGCAACCTCGCCTACGAGCTGCGTGGCCCGCTCGCCGACGGCCCGGACATCTACGACGCCGTGGTCAAGGCGGGCAAGGACCTCGGCATCCAGCGCCTCGGCTGGAAGACGTACCTCGTCAACCACGTCGAGGGCGGCTTCCCCCAGATGAACTGGCAGTTCTACAGCGCCGCCGACCTCGATCCCGGCTACATGGGGATGGTGGCTGCCAGCGGGTTCAGCCCGCCCGTCAACATCTCCGGCAGCGTCGACCCCGCCGACGTGCGGGCACGCCTGCGCACCCCGGTGGAGGTCGGCTGGCAGCGCGCGGTGAAGTTCGACCACGACTTCGTCGGCCGCGCCGCGCTCGAGGCCGAGGTCGCGAACCCGAAGCGGACGATCGCCACGCTGCGCTGGAACCCCGACGACGTCGTCGACATCTACGCCTCCCTGCTGCAACCCGGCGAGGAGTACAAGACCATCGACCTCCCCACCTCACCGCCGTGGACGGAGGGCATGAACAGCCACGCCGACCACCTGCTCAAGGACGGCGCGTCGATCGGCTGGTCCTCCGGCACCATCTACAGCTACTACTACCGCGAGGTCCTGTCCCACGCCTGCCTCGACGTCGACCAGGCCGAGATCGGCAACGAGGTCGTCGTCCAGTGGGGCGACCACGGCGGGCGCATCAAGGACGTCCGCGCCACCGTCGAGCGCTTCCCGTATCTGACCGACCCGCGCAACAGCGACGTCGACACCGCCACGCTGGCGCCGAGCTGATGCCGGACACCTCGCGCCCGGCCGCGCCGGCCGGCTTCGACCTCATCGGCGAGGCGAGCTTCACGGACCCCGCAGGTCTCTTCGCGACCGTCCGCGACGAGTCTCCCGTGTTCTTCTACGAGCCGATCGCGCGGTGGATCGTGTCGCGGCGCGAGGACGTCGAGCGCTGGATCGGCGACTTCGCCACGTTCTCCAACGTCGGCAACTTCGACCCCGGCGCCGTGCCCCCGGCGTATCGCCACCGGATCGCACCGGAGCTGCTCGTGCAGGGCATCGTCTCGCTCGACCCGCCCGACCACACCGTCCGCCGCAAGGTCGTGCAGCGGGGGTTCACGCGCGGGCACATGGAGGCGCTGAGGCCGGAGATCACCGAGCGGGCGCACCGGCTGATCGACGACTTCGCGGCCGTCGGCTCCTGCGATCTGATGAACGTCTACGCGCTCGAGCTCACGACGCAGACCATCTGCGCCCTCCTCGACCTGCCGGCGCGTGACGAGGCGTGGTTTCGCGGCATCCGCTTCGACAGCTTCCGGGTGCTCGCCGCCGCGCAGGAGCCCATTCCGGAGAACGAGGTCACCGAGGTGTGGGACCGCTACGCAGCGGCGCACGAGCGGCTGCGGGAGATCGTCGAAGAGCGACGCGACGGCGACGGCAGCGACGTGATCTCCGTGATGGCGAGGGCCAGGGACGCCGACGGCCGGCCGGTGCTCAGCACCGAGTGGATCGCGCTGCACGTGACGGAGATCGCGGCGGCGGGGACGGACACGACGGCGCAGCTCATCTGCAACGCGGTCATGTTCCTCACCGAGCACCCCGATCAGGTCGCCGAGGCGATCGCCGATCCCGGCCTGTGGGTCCGGGTCGTCGAGGAGGCCCTGCGCCGGCGCCCGTCCGCGCCGTTCGTGTCACGCCGCGCCACCCGTGACGTCGAGATCGCGGGCGTGACGATCCCCGAGGGCGACTGGGTCTGGTTCTCGCTGGCGAGTGCCTCCAACGATCCCGCCGCGTACGCCGAGCCGGAGCGCTTCGACATCCATCGGCCCGATCCGGCCGACCACTTCGCGTTCAGCAAGGGACGCCACGCGTGCGAAGGCTCGCCGCTCGCCCGCGTCGAGGCGCAGATCGGGCTGCGCGTGCTCTTCGAGCGACTCCCCGATCTGCGCATCGTCCCCGACCAGCCCCTGAACTTCGCACCGCTGGCGATGCTGCCGCTGCGGCTCAGCATGCCCGTCACCTGGACGCCGCCCACGGAGCCGGCGCGACCGGAGCCCGGTCCGCGATCGCCGTTGTGACCGGGCCGGACGCACCACACGCCCGGATGCCGCGCAGCGCGCTGGCCAGGATGACCTCGCTCGCCGAGCTCATCTCGTCCAGCAGCAAGGGCCGGATGGCGACCGGGACGCCGGCCGCCCGGGCGCGTCGCAGCGCGACGGTCCTCGTGACGCTCGGAAGGATCCGGCCGTCGAGCGGCGGCGCGACGAGCGTTCCGCCGATGACGGCCAGGACCGCCGCAGCGCCCGCCTCGAGCACGAGGCCGTCGAGGTCGACGAGCAACGGGTGTGCCGGGGCGACCGCGTCCGCGAGCGCGTCGATCCAGCGTCGGTCGCGCCACTTGTGAGCACCGAGCCCGCCCGGGACCGTGACGGGCTCGATCGCCTCGGCCGTGACGGCTGCGACGGCCGGCCCCGGGTCGAGGACGACCCGGCCATCGCGATCCGCCAGCAGCCGCAGACGCCCGGCGCCGGCCGCGGCCTCCGCCATCTCGCGGTCGATCATCGCCGGGAGCGCCATCCCGTAGAGCTCGCGCATCGAGGCCTCGAGACGCGCGAGGTGCAGCTCTCCGAGGACGGGCGCGCCACCCACGACCTTGATCGTCTCCAGCAGACCGCCGCGAGCGTCGGGGCGCCGCGCCGCGCGCGCTGACAGCCGCAGCGGCTGGGGAGCGCTCCCGGTCACGAACGACGGCGTGCTCGCGCCGATCGATTCCATGAGTGGACGTGCCTTGGTCAGTGCCTCGACGGCCTCCGCGTCGGGATCGGAGTCGGCCACGATGCCACCGCCGACGTCGAGCCAGATGCGCCCATCGTGCATCTCGAAGGTGCGGATGACGACGCTGAGCTCGAGCCCCGCGGCCGGGGACGCGAACCCGATGGCGCCGGTGAAGATCTCCCGCGGGCTGGACTCCAGCTCGTCGATCACCTCCACGGCGGCGATCTTCGGCGCGCCGGTGACGGAGCCGGGCGGGAAGGCGGCGCGCAGCAGGTCGGCGTCATCGGTTCCCTGGCGACGGACCGCCGCGACCTCCGACACGAGGTGCCACACACCTGGATGCGCTTCCACGGACATGAGCTCCGGCACGTGCACGGTGCCGTAGCGCGCGATGCGCCCGAGGTCGTTTCGGACGAGGTCGACGATCATGACGTTCTCCGCGCGGTCCTTCTCGCTCGCCGCCAACTCGGCGCGAGCGTCGTCGCCGACACCCGGGCCCCGGCGACGGGTGCCCTTGATCGGCCGGCTGGACACCTCGTCGCCGTGGCGCTCGAGGAACAACTCGGGCGACAGGCTCGCGATCGCGCCCCAGGCGCCCTGGAGGAACGCCGCGCGATCCGGCGCCAAGCGGGCCACGACCCGCGCGAAGAGATCGACCGGCTCGCCGGTGAGCGTCGACTCCAGGCGCGTCGCGACGTTGGCCTGGTAGAGATCGCCGTTGACGATGCGCTCGCGCGCCGCCGCGACAGCCCGCGCGTGACCGGCGGGCGACGGCGTCATGCGCCACTCGGCCGTGCTCGTGTCGCCCGGTTCCAGCGACGATGCCGCGGCAAGGCGGGCGGCGAACTCGTCGCGGCGCGCGCGCAGGACCGCGTCGCGCTCTGGCGTCCACAGCGCCTCGAACCACCAGCGTCCCTCGGGGTCGAGGCGCAGAAGATGGTCGTAGTACGCGAGCGCGAACGGCGGCAGGCGCCGCGGCCGCAGAGCCGGACCCTCGGTGATCGCATAGCCCAGATAGCCGAACCACCCGCCGCCGACGAAGCCCTCCTCGGCGTCGCGCGGCGGATCGCCCGCAGCCGCGATCGTGGCGAAGGGGTCTGCGGTCGGCGCCGCGCGCCGCACCGGCCGCGAGCCGACGAGCCCGCCTCCTCCCGACCAGCGGCCGACGAGGGCGAAAGCGTCCGCCTCTCCGCGGACGAGCAGCGCTTCGTGTCCGGGGGCGATCCGGCCCTCGAGGGGCTCGCGCAGGGCGACCGTCACCACCGCATCGTCGCATGGTGCCCCATGCGCGATCGTGACTCAGGCCCGCGCGGCGGCGCGCCAGCGGCCGGGCGCGATCCCCGCGTGGCGCTTGAAGGCCGCGGCGAACGAGAACTCCGACGCATAGCCCAGCGATCGGGCGATCGCCGCGAGGCCCGCGTCACCGTCGCGCAGCTGCTCGCGGGCGAGCGCCATCCGCCAGTCCGTCAGGTACGCGAGCGGCGCCATGCCCAGCAGCTCGCCGAAGCGCCGCGCGAACGTCGCGCGCGACAGGGACGCCTCGGCCGCCAGCGCGGCGACCGTCCACGGTCGCTGCGGGTCGCTGTGCAGCGCGCGCAGCGCGGCGCCGACCGCTGGGTCGTCCATCGCGCGGAACCAGGCCGGGGCAGCGCCGACGTCGGACGCGAACTGCTCGCGCAGCACCTGCACGAGCGCGACGTCGAGCAACCGGTCCAGCAGCGCCTGCTGGCCCGGCGCGGCCTGCAGCAGCTCGGCGCCGAGGATGTCCATCGTCGCGCGCAGGCTGGAGCCGACCTTCGGCCGCAGCTGGATCACCTCGGGCAGGCCGTCGAGCAGCGGCGCGCACAGGTCGCCCTCGAACCGGTACGCGCCGCAGAAGAACACCGCGCCCGGCCCGCTCCCGCGGTCGTCGATCGTCAGCTTGCGCGACGCCGCACCCTCGGCCCCGGACGCATCGATCGCCGACATCGGCCGGCATGCGGCGCCGGGCTCATGCCCCATGTGGTGCTCGACGGTCCCGCGGACGAGCACGAAGTCGCCGGGCAGCACACGCCGGGCCACCGCCGGATCGCCTGCCCAGAGGTGCGCCTCGCCGTCGACGATCCCGTGCACCGCGATCCCGAAGGAGGGCGGGTACGTGATGCCCCAGGCGCCGCGGACCGTCGAGTGCGAGAACGCCGCCCCGCGTGCGCGGGAGCGCTGCAGAAGATCGGTGAGCACGTCCATCGCGTGAGACGATCGCACATGGATCGCCGCGGTTCCAGCATGGTGTGATGCTCCGCCACACGATGAACTGCACGCCATGTCCAATGCGGTCCGATACGACGACTACGGTGAGCTCGACGTCCTCGACGTCGTGGACGTCCCTGATCCCACACCCGGTCCCGGCCAGGTGCTCGTGCGCGTGAAGGCGGCCGGGATCAACCCCGGCGAGGCCACCATCCGACGTGGTGTCTTCCACGCGATGTGGCCGGCGAGCTTCCCCTCCGGCCAGGGCAGCGACCTCGCCGGCGTGGTCGAGGCGGTCGGCGACGCGGTCACGGGCTGGTCGCCCGGGGACGAGGTCATCGGCTGGACCGACGAGCGCGCCAGCCAGGCCGAGCTCGTCGTGACGGAGGCGACGCAGCTCACGGCCAAGCCACCCGAGGTTCCGTGGGAGGTCGCCGGCGGGCTGTTCGTGGCCGGGACGACCGCCTGGGCCTGTGTGCGCGCGGTCGCCCCGCAGCCCGGCGAGACCGTCGTGATCACCGGCGCCGCGGGTGGCGTCGGATCGCTCACGGTCCAGCTCGCGCAGCGCACCGGCGCGCGGGTCATCGGCCTGGCCGGCGCCGCCAACCACGACTGGCTGCGCAGTCACGGCGTGATCGGAGTGGCCTACGGCGACGGCGTCGCCGAGCGCATCCGCGAGCAGGCACCCGACGGCGTCGACGCGTTCGTCGACACGTTCGGCGGCTACCTCGACCTCGCGCTCGGCGAGCTCGGCGTCGCGCCCGACCGCGTCAACACGATCATCCCGCCCGAGGCCCGTGACGGCATCCACGTCGAGGGCAACGCGCAGGGCTCCTCGGCCGAGGTCCTGGCCGAGCTCGCCGGCCTCGTCGCCGCCGGCGAGCTGGAGGTCCCGATCGCCGCGACGTACCCACTCGACCGCGTCCGCGACGCCTACGCGGAGCTCGAGCGGCGCCACACGCGCGGGAAGATCGTCCTCGTGCCCTGAGGTGTCCTCCTACCTCGGGTAGAGCGAGAGCCCGAGCTCCTTCTGGGTGATGAACTCGAGCAGCGCGGGCGTCCCCGCCTGCGTCTGCTCGATGCCCCGGCGGATCGCGGGCACGATCTCGCCCGGTTCGGTCACCCGCTCGCCGTAGCCCCCCAGGGCTCTCGCCAGCATCGCGTAGTCGCCGCTGATGTCCGTCGACCGGAAACGCTCGGTGGACACGGGCATGACCGGCAGCTCCATCGCCATGGAGAAGTTGTTGAGCATGATGGAGAGGATGGGGATCCGCTCGCGGACGGCGGTCTCGAAGTCCATGCCGGTGAAGCCGATCGCGGAGTCGCCCCAGACGTTGATGCAGAGCTTTTCCGGCGCGGCGATCTTGGCGCCCATCGCGAGCCCGAGCCCGTAGCCCAGCTGGGTGGTCTTCCCCCACCCGAGGTACGACAGCGGCGTCGTGCACCGCCAGAACGGCGAGAGCTGGTCGCGCGGGCTGCCCGCATCGTGGGTGATGATCGTGTTCGCGACGTCGACCGTCGCCTGCAGATCGCGCAGCACGCGGTACGGGCTCAGCGGGCTCGAGTCGTCGTCGAGCTTCGCACGCCAGTCCTGCAGCCACGCCTCCCTGCCGCGCGCGATCTCGGCGGCGACCGTCTCGCCCCGTCCGCGCGGCATACCGCCGAGCCGGTCTCGCACCGCCTCGATCAGCATCGCGAGGGTCAGCTTCGCGTCGCCGACGAGAGCGTGCCGGACCGGGAGGTCCTTGTTCAGGTCGCCGGGGTCCAGGGTGGAGTGGATGACCGTCTTGTCGCTCGGGAACGGCACACCGAAGGGCGTCGCGCCGAACGAGCACCCGACGCCGAACAGCACGTCGCAGTCCCAGAGGAAGTCGATCACCGGCTTCGGGTACGTGCGGCCGCCCGTGCCGAGTGACAGCGGGTGGGTCTCGGGGAACGCGCTCTTGCCTCCGAGGCTGGTCGTGACCGCGGCCTCCAGCAGCTCGGCGAGCGCCAGCAGCTCCGGCCACGCCTTCGCGTAGTGCACGCCCTGGCCGGCGTAGATGACCGGGCGGTCGGCGGCGACGAGCGCGGCCGCTGCGACGTCGACCGCGGCCGGGTCAGGGGCTGACCTGGTCACCGGGGCCGGCTCGTATGCGGCATCCGCCGGGAGCGGCTGCGCCAGCACGTCCTGAGGCAGCTCGACGAGGACGGGGCCCGGGCGGCCGTTGCGGACCTGGGTGAACGCGCGCCGCAGCGCCGCCGGCGCGTTCGCCGCCTGGCCGACGTGCTCGGCGGCCTTCGTGACGTGCTGGAAGTTGAGGTACGCGTTGAAGTTGCGCGGCGTGAACGCGACGCTCGTGTCGTAGCCGGCCGGGAGGACGACGATCGGCACCGACTCCCCGTACGCCTGCGCGACCCCGCCGAACGCGTTCTCGGTGCCTGGCCCGTTCTGCATCGCGAACACGCCGATCCGCTCGCCGGACGTGACGCGGCTGAGCGCGTCGGCCATGTGCAGGCCGACGCGTTCCTGGCGGACCACGATCGGGCGGATCCCGGCGCGCGCGGCGGCCTCGATGATCGAGTTCAGCGGGTAGCAGAACAGCACCTCCACGCCCTCGCGTCGCAGCACCTCGGCGACGACGTCGTCGACCCTCGTGCCGGCGGGGATCCGTGCGGTGCCGTCGCCCTGTGTCATGTCTCGTTCCTCCATCCCTGTCCGCGCCGAGTCGAGCTGCTGTGCGTATTGATGCCACGTCGGTACCGCTCGGGTGATCTGGGTTCCTTGCGAGATCTTCAATGGTGGGTGACCGCGGACCGTCGCAGCACTACGGCGCGTACCGGGTCTCCTCGAGTCCGCGAGCTCCGACATCCTCGATGACGTAGGTCATCCCGCCGCCCGGCTCCGACGCCTTGCCAAGCGCAGCCGGGTCGATGCTGGTGACGTACAGCAGGTCGAGGCCCGGGCCGCCGAACGTCACGCTCGAGGGGTGGGACACCGGCATCTCGATCACGCGTCGCACCTCACCATCCGGCGAGAACGCCACGATCTTCGCGCCCTCACAGATCGCGACCCACACCATGCCCTCCTCGTCGACGGTCGCTCCGTCGGGGATGCCGCCGAGCTCCTCCGTCTCCGCGAAGACCCGGCGGTCGCCGACGTCGCCGGTCTCGATGTCGTAGTCGTATGCGTAGATCCGGTGCGCGAAGCTGTCGGCGAGGTAGAGCACCCGGTCGTCCGGCGACCAGCACGGTCCGTTGCCCACGGTGAAGCCGTCGGCGATGACCCGGAGCTCTCCCGTCTGGAGGGAGAGGAACTGCCCGAGCGGCGCCGCGATCGTCGTGTCGATCGTCCCCACGACGAAGCGGCCGCGGCGGTCGACCTTACCGTCGTTCAGCGCCACCCCTGCCGGCAGATCCTCGATGACCGCCACCGGCGTCGTGGCGCCGCCGGCGAGGTCGAGGGCGTGGATGCCATCGGCCAGCGCGACGACCGCGCCGCGGTCCCGGCAGGGAGCGACCGCCCCGACCTTGGCCGGCATCTCCCAACTGCGTGTGGTGCCGTCGCGCGGCGAGTGACGATGCACGCGCTGCCCGAAGATGTCCACGAACCACAACGCCTGGTCGCGCGCGTCCCACACCGGTCCCTCGCCCAGCTGGCATGCCACCGTGTCGACGGGCGTGATCCTCATGCGGCCACGAGCGCGTCCATGTGCTCCAGGAACACGCTGCGCAGCGAACGCGGCGGTCGCCCGAGGACGCCGGCCACGTCCTCGGACAGCACGGCGAAGTAGCCCTCCCGGATGCCACGCTCATAGCTCGTGATGTCGCGTCGCGAGGCCGCCCCCTGGCTCGGCGTGCTCATCCCCTCGGAGTACTCGAACGGGATGCCCGCATCGGCGAGCAGTCCGTCGAAGGTGGCGTCGTCGATCGGCACGTACTTCAGATGGCGACCGGTCAGCTCGGAGGCGAGGTGCGCGACGTCGCGCATGGAGACGAGCTCGGGGCCCGTCAGCTCGTACGTGCGGTCCTCATGACCATCGGCCGTGAGCACACACGCGGCGACCTCGACGCAGTCGGCCTGCGACACCGGCGCAAGGCGTCCTTCGCCCGTCGCGGCCAGCCACCGCCCGCTGCCGAGCGCTCGCGGCGCCATCTTCAGGACGACCGACTCGGCGTACAGGCTGTCCCGGAGGATCGTCCACGCGAGACCGCTGCCCTTGAGCGTCTCCTCGGTCCGGAGGTGATCTGGGATCACGATCGCGGGGTTGTCCGGATGGATGCCGCCACTCGAGGTGTATACGACGTGGCGGACCCCCGCAGCTGCGGCCGCCGTGATCGCCGCCCCGTGCTGCTCGTGACGTCTGCCGACGCTCAGCGTGCTGATGATCAGCGCTCGGTCGGCACCGGCGAAGGCAGAGGGCAGGGAGTCCGGGCGGTCGAAGTCGCCGGCGCGGACATCGACCCCACGGTCCGTGAGATCCCGGAGCGCAGCCGGTCGCCGCGTGATGAGGATCAGATCGCTCGGATCGACCCGTTCCAGGAGACGCTGAGCTACCTGCCGGCCGAACTTGCCCGACGCTCCCGTGATCGCAATGCGCGTCATGCTCCGGAGCATGCCGCCGGCGGACCCTCCGCGCACGCGACAACGATCGTCGTCCGCAGGTTTCTGTGCGAGAAGCGGCAAGAACCGCCCGGGGAGACGGTGAGACCCTTGGTCAGGGGTCGCCATCACGCCTGGCGCAGACTCGAGCGCGGCGTGCGGTCGGCTGGATCACGACGCAAGGAGTCTGGATGAGCACGATCGGGCGTCCCGTTCTGGGTCTCTCCTCCGACCCCCTCGCACGCGACCGGTTCAGCGTGCCGAGAACCCGCCGTCGATGAGCTGGATCGAGCCGGTGATGAACGCCGCGCGGTCGGACAGCAGGTAGACGATGAACCCCGCGATCTCATCCGGCGTCGCCACACGGCCGAGTGGATGCTGGGCGGCGGCGGCGGCCCAGTCCTCTTCGGTGAAGACGTCGTCGAGCAGCGGTGTACGCACGTAGCCGGGCGCGACCGCGTTGACCCGGACCCCTGTCTCGGCCGCCTCGAGCGCCGCGGTCTTGGTCAGCCCGGCCAGCGCATGCTTGCTGGCGTTGTAGGCCGACGTGCCGACTTGGCCGTTGACCGACGTGATCGAGCCGGTGTTCACGATGGACCCCGATCGCTGCCTCAAGAGGTGGGTGAGCTGCGCGCGAAGGTTGCGGTAGGTGCCGGTGACGTTCGTCTCGATGACCCGCGCCCACAGCTCCGGATCGGTGTCCACGATCATCGCGTACTCGCCCGTGATGGCTGCGTTGTTGACCGCGTGGTCCAGCCGGCCAAAGCGCTCGACGGCGAACGCGACCGCGGCCTGCGCCTGCGCCGCGTCGGCGATGTCGTGCTCGAACGGCGCTGCGGTGTCACCGATCGCCGCGGCCACCCGCTCTGCGCGGGCGAGGTCGACGTCGGCCACGATGACCGACGCGCCGCAGCTCGCGAGCTCGGCAGCCGTGGCCGCACCGATGCCGGACCCCGCTCCGGTGACGAGGGCCACGCGCCCTGTGAAGTCGCTCATTGGTGCCGATCCTCGCAGCGCGCCGCAGGGAGTGCGTCGGTGTGCTTCACGACATCGGTCGACTCCGCACCGCGACGTTCATCCTGAGGCGCGCGGGTCCCAGGACATCTCCCGGAACTACAAGGGGTGAGCGAGGGGACTCGAACCCCCGACCGCCTGGACCACAACCGCTTCCGTGTAGCTCCAGAAGGGGGCTTTCGCGCTGCATACGCCGCTTTCCCTTCTTCTGGTGTGCTCCCGCTTCTGACGTGACTGGTACCACGTTGGTACCGCCGCTGCTCACGGACTCGCACTTGGACGTGCGTCCGCCGGCGGCGCCGTGCAGCACTCCTACGACGATGTCGCGCCGTGTGGACCCGCTGCGGTGCACCTAAAGTCGCGCGGTGGGCTATGGCCGCCCGCGCGTACTGGGCCGTGCGCCGTGCGTCAGAGCAGCGGCGTGAGCGGTTCCCCGCCGGTCAGCACCCGGCCGTAGATCCCGAAGACGTGGACGACGATGTCGTCCTGGATCCCGGTTGGCGCCGCTGTTCTCGAACAGCACCTGCACGGACTCGCGGGCCAGCTGCAGCGCCATGGAGACGTCCGCGCGCATCTTCGCACGCTCCTTGATCGTCCACTCTTCGTCGGCGCCGTGTGCGAGCACGCCGTCGGCCGCGGCTCGGACCCGATCCAACGTCGCCCGCCGCGCCGCACCGGCCGGCAGGGAGTCCTGACGGCCCGTAGACGGTGCGCCGTCTTCCGGAGTCAGGCCAGGTAGCTGTGAAAGAGGCCGTCTGGGTCGTAGATCGCGCGTAGCCGCTCGAGCCGCTGCAGGTTCTCGGGGGACATGAACGGCGCCGGACGGTTGATGAGGTTCTCATCGGCGAGCTGGATGCCCACGGAGAACGGCTCGAGTCGCTTCATCTGCTCGATCACCCACTCGCTGCAGCGATCGTCCTGGGCAGGATCGTCCCAGGTGGCGTACGGGGACACGTAGAGCCCCGCCTGCAGCGAGAAGGCGCCGTTGTGCACATGCGCCTCGCGCCAGGGGAAGATGAACAGGGTGCTCTTGGGCGGCGGCAGGGTCCGGAACAACTCGTAGAGCTGCGGGCCGAGCGTCTCGGGCGGCGTGTCCGTCCACATCCCGTCGCAGTGGTAGCGGCTCTGCGGAGGTTCATCGATGAGCTCGTAGAGCCCGGAGTACGTCGTCGGCCTGGCGAACGTGCGGACCAGCGCGCGATCGATCACGGGAGATGCCTCGAACGGCGAGAGGGCGGCGCGGCCCTCCTCCTCGCCGTCGTAGTACGAGACCACGAAGATGACCAGCACCGGCTCGTCGGCGTCGGGCGTCCAGGCGCCCATCATGAAGGCCTCGACCGGCCGGGGCAGACCCGCGCCCGTCTCGAGGAACCACGGCAGAAGCTCTTCCAGCACGTCCAACGGATACACGTAGACGCTGGCCTGCATCGCCTTCGGCGCCGGGTGCAGATCGAGGTGGTACCTGGTCACGATGCCGAAGAAGCCCGGCCCGGCGCCGCGGGCCGCCCACAGGTAGTCGCTGTTGGCGGTGTCGTCGCAGTGGATCAGCTCACCCTCGGCGGTCACCACGTCGATCGCACGCACGCTCGAGCAGGCCATGCCGAGCGTACGTCCGTTCCAGCCGAAGCCACCCTGGAGCAGGTAGCCGCCCATGCCGACGTCGGGGCAATGGCCGCCCGGGAAGAACAGCCCGTGCTCCCAGGCCGCGGCGCCGAACTCGGAGCTCCAGACGCTGGGGGTCACCGTGCCCGTACGCGTCTGCGGATCGATCGTGAACTCCCGGAGGTCGGTGAAGTCGATCATCAGGCCATCGCGCAGCGCCGATCCGGTGTGGCTGTGCCCGCCACCGCGGGCTTTGACCTTCAGACCCTCCCGCCGCGCGTAGCGCACGGCGTCCACGACGTCCGCGTCGTTGGCGGGGCGAGCGATGACGTCCGGGTAGCGCTCGAACTTCCGTTCCTGCCAGACCGCCGCGCGCCGCGCGTCCTCATATCCCTCTTCGCCCCTCCGCCAGACTTGGCCCTGGAACGTCTCCGAGACCGTCACCGCAACTCCCCCCTCTTCGCGTCTCCGCGTGATGCCGACACGCGGCTCGGACTGCAACGTGGCGAGCTTGACCAGAAACGCGCCGGATCGTATCGTTTTGCTCGAGAGCGCACCACCCACCAGGCGGGTGGCCCGCGACGAGGTCCGAGGTCTTGGAGGGTGGGCAATGGCAGCGAACCGTCCCGGTCGACTCGCGGCGAAGATCGCATTCATCACTGGAACGGCGGGCGGGCAGGGGCGCGAGGCGGCGCGGATGTTCGCCGCCGAAGGCGCTCGCATCGTCGGGTGCGACGTGGACGGCGAGCGCGACCGGGAGACGGCCGCGATGGTGCGTGAGGCCGGCGGCGAGATGAGCTCGTTCGGCTCGGTCGACCTCAGCGACGCCGACGCTGCGCGTGCGTGGGTCGAACGGGGCATCGCCGAGACCGGTGGAATCGACATCCTCTACAACAACGCCAGCGCGCTGAGGCCCGGGTTCGTCGGCGACGTCGACCCCGAGGACTGGAGGTTCACCGTCCGCAATGAGCTCGACCTCATCGTGTGGACCACGAAGGCGGCCTGGCCGCACCTCGTCCGGCGCGGCGGAGGGTCGATCATCAACACGGCCTCGGTCGCCGGTCACGTCGGATCGGCCGGCACACCGGGCTCTCCCCATGCGGCCACCAAGGGCGGGGTCATCGCGATGACGCGCCAGTTCGCGGCCGAGGGCTGCGGCCACCGGATTCGCGCGAACTCGATCAGCCCAGGACTGATCGTGACGCCGGGGTTCCGTGCTGCCGCTGCCCAAGGCTGGTTCCCCCCGATGCCGATGCCCCTCGGGCGCCTCGGCAGACCGGAGGACGTCGTCTACCTCGCGCTCTACCTGGCCTCCGACGAGTCGTCGTGGGTCACGGCCTCCGACTTCGTCGTGGACGGTGGACAGCTTGGCATCGGCGGCGTCGAGCCGACGCCGATCACCCCAGAGGTTCTGGACGCCTGACAGGCGGCGGCATGCGCCGCGTGTCTGTCGCCGGCCTACTTCCTCGAGACCTTCCCCACCAGGCTCATGATGCGCTCCGAGCCGGTGGCGGTCAGCAGGGCCTGCTCGATGGGCGCCTTGATGAGGCGTTCGATCGGCGGGTGCTTGCCGGGCGGTCGGCTCTCGCGGCCCATGCGCGGGTTGACGGGGCAGCGGATCGGCATGCCCATGATCATGCGGCGCATGCAGACGTTGTCACGCTCGCAGCGCACGATCTCCTCGAGCCGACCGTCGCGGATCTTGTTGGCGTACTCGGGGTCGGCGATCATCGGACGGACGAACATCACCGCGTCGGCGTGACCGTCGGCCACAACCTGGCCGGCGCGACGCGGGTCGTGGGTGCTCCCCACGATCAACGGGCACGACAGCGCCGCCCGGAACACCTGGGCCTCCCCGTGCTCGACCGCCGGTGCGTCGGTGGCCGGCGCGCTGCGGTACATCGACTCGTAGTTGCCGTCGCTGAGCGCGACGTAATCCAGGCCCTCGCGCTCGACGACCTGTGCGATCGCCGCGTACTCCTCGGGACCCTGGCCGCCGTCGACGTGCTCGTTGGCGCTGAGGCGCAGGCCGATGGGGAACGAGGGTCCGACCTGCTCGCGAATGAGGCGCACGATGTCGACGAGCACACGGGCGCGGTTCTCGATGCTGCCTCCGTAGTCGTCGCTGCGGATGTTCTTGCGCGACGACAGGAACGACGCCAGGAAGTAGCTCATGTGCGCCGCGATCTCGACCCCGTCGAAGCCGACGCGCTGGCAACGCGACGCGGTCGCTGCCAGCTCGCGCTGCAGCTCGTGGATCTCCTCAATGGTCGCCTCGCGCGGCATGGCCGTGACGCGATCTGCGGGCACCGGGATGCCCCGCGGGAACTGATCACGCCGAATCACGACATTCCTGGGGCTCGCTGCGATGAGCGGCCAGTCGTCCGACGGCTTGGCCATCGTCCCGAAGCCCGCGGTCAGCTGCGCGATGATCGACGTCCCGTGGGCGTGCACGGCACCGGTCAACCTCTCGAGATCGGGGCTGAAGCGCTCCTCCTCCAAGCGCACCACGGCCTTGACCGGCGCTTCCGCGGACGCGCGACGAGTTCCGGTCGTCCCTCCGAGGATGATCATCCCCACGCCACCCTTCGCGCGCGCGGAGAGGAACGCGATGGTCTGCTCGCTCGGCCGGCCGTCGGGATCCGGCGCGAGCACCGCCATCGGGCCCATCACGATGCGGTTGGCGACCGGCAGCTCGTTGATGGAGAACGGCTCGAGCAGCGTGTCGGCGGCATGCGTGTCCACGTTCATCTAATCCCCTCCGATATGAAGCGAGACGGATCGTACCGTATCGTCAGCGAGGCTCGCCGCTCGACGACCACGCGTCGAGCCCGAGCAGCGCCGCGGCGTTGCCGACTGCCACCTTCGCCTTGTCCGCGGGACTGATCGGAAGCGCGTCGAGCATCGCGCGACAGTCCGCGATCGGCGTGTAGGGGTAGTCGACGCTGAACAGCACGCGGTCGACACCGAACACCTGCAACGCACACATCACCGGAGGCAGGGCGGTCATCGCGCTGGTCGTGATCCATACGTTCCTGAGCAGGTACGCGGACGGCACGTCCTGCAGGCCGGTGCCGCGCTCGGGAGCCAGGAAGTCATCGATCCGCTGCAGCATGAACGGCAGCATCTCGCCTCCGTGCCCGATGACGACGCGCAGGTTCGGATACCGCTCGAACACGCCGGCCAGCACCAGCCGCAGGAGATGCAGCGCGACCTCCGAATGCCAGCCCCACGCCCCCGCTGCGAGGCTGAGGCAACTCGGCTCTGGCAGGTCGCTGTACAGCAGCTCGCGCAGGACGGGGGGCGGGAAGCCGGGATGCAGGTACAGAGGCACGTCGAGCCGCTCGAGTGCTGCGAACAGCGGGTCGAACTGCGGGTCGTCGAGGAAGACGCCGTTCGTCCCCAGTGTGCTGTTGACCATGGCGCCGACGAAGCCGAGCTCGCCGACGGCACGCTCGAGCTCTTCCACGGCGGCGTGCGCGTCATCCGTCGGCAACGTCGCCCAGCCCGCGAAGCGCGTCGGATGTGCGCGCACGGCCACCGCGAGCGCGTCGTTGGCCTGGCGGCTCAGCCGGATCGCGTCGGCTCCACGCAATCCCTGCGCGGCCGGGACCGTGTGCCCGATCACCTGGACGTCGATGGCGTTGGCGTCCATCTCGGCGAGTCGCTTCTCGCCCAGGTCCAGCAGCAGCTCATCGAGGAGGAGATGCCTTGATCTCCGGCGCGGCGACCCGGGACAGGTCCTCGGTCCAGAAGTGCTCCTCGATCGTGATCGCTCGCACCTCAGCCACCCGCGTGCGCGCCGATCCTGAGCAGCCGCTCGGCGTTGCCGTACGCGATCTTCTCCTTGTCGGCCTCGCTGATCGGCGCGCCGAGCATGAACGCGCGTCCCTCCTCGTTGTCGCTGTAGGGATAGTCGACGGCGAACATCACCCTGTCGGCGCCGACGACGAGCAGCAGGCAGAGGAACGGCGGATAGGTGAACATCCCGCTCGTCGTGAAGTGCAGGTGCTCCTCGACGTACTGCTCGAGCGGCTTGTCCAGCGCGGGACGCAGGATCTGCGAGGACCGCGCGAGCATGAACGGCAGGGCCTCGCCCATGTGCCCGACGATGAGCTGCAGGCGCGGGAACTCGTCGAACACGCCTCCGAGCACCATGCGCAGCACGTGCATCCCCGTGTCGACGTGCCAGCCCCATCCGGCGGCCGACAGCATCTTCCCCGCGGGCCCCGGCAGACCCTCGTAATACGCCCGCCGCACGGCCTCCGGCGGCTCGACCGGGTGCAGGTAGATCGGCACGTCCAGGCGCTGCGCGCGCTCGAGGACCGGCCACAGCGAGCGGTCATCGAAGAAGCGTCCGTCCGTGTGGCCGTTCACGAGCGCGCCGCGGAAGCCGAGCTCGGAGACGGAGCGCTCGAGCTCGTCCGCCGCAGCCTGCGGCGCCGACATCGGGAGGGTCGCGAACGCCACGAAGCGATCGGGATGCGCGGCGACCGCGCGCGCGGCGAGGTCGTTCGCGGCGCGTGCCAGCTCGACCGCCTCGTCGGGAGGGAACTCCGCCGGCGTCGGATGGGAGTGGGAGAGCACTTGCATGTCGATCCCGGCGGCGTCCATGTCGTCGAGCCGCTGCTCGCCCAATTCCGACAGCTTGGCCATCCGGCGGCCCATCGGCGAGTCGGAGCTGAATCCCGCATCCCTCTGGAACGCCAACACTGCCTCGGAGCTCTCGAGCGACGGCAAGCGGTAGTGCTCCTCCAACGCGATCAGCCGCAAGGGCTTCCCTCCTTCGCAGTACGACGGGCACTCGGCCGGCGGACCGCCCGAGTGCCCGTCGTGCTCATCCGATGCCTTGTTCCTTCTCGTACGCGCGGACCTCGGCGAGCTTGTTGCCCGGGAAGGGCCTCGATCGGCGCGCAGTCGCCCTTCTTGACGAACTTGCCGTCCTGCGCGGTGATCGTCCAATCGGTGTTGTTCGGCACGTGGATGTCGCCCGTGCCGAAGTACCACGGCTTGCAGAGCAGGTCGGTCGTGACCGGCTTGATGCCCCGGAGGGCCTCATTGACGGTCGTCTGCGTGTAGTCCTTCTCGGGCTGTTCGAGCAGCGCCTGCGTGGCAAGGCGGGCGATGAGGAACCCCATCTGCCCCAAGCTGCCCGCCGGGATGCTCGGCGCGTACTTCTCGTTGACCTGCCGGTAGAGCTGCATGTCCGGGCCGTTGGTGTCGACCAGGTTGAGCTCCGCATTGACGGCGAGCTTCCCGTTCCATGCCGGACCGAGCGCCTTCGCGAGCGACGCGTCGTTGCACGTCGTCGCGCAACCCCACTTGACCCGGTCGATCAAGCCCTGCTGCTCGGCACCCTTCAGGACCTTGAGCACCTCGGTGCCCTGGTCGGCGAACACCACACCCCCGCCGTCGCCGGCTGCCTCGACGAGCTGCAGCGCGACCGCCGCGCCGTCGTTGATCGGCGATGGCTCCAGGAAGCTCTTGCCGGGGATGCCGAGCTTCTTGGCGAGCTTGAGCACACCCTCGTTGTTGTAGTCGGCGCCCGGTACCTTGCCGGTCATCGCCACGAGCGACTTCGCGCCCTGGCTGACGAGCGCCTGCGCCGCGCCGAGCGACGAGTAGTTCGGCCCCATGTTCACCGGGGCGACGTTCGGCTGCTCGAAGCACTGGCGCGACACGCCGGCGACGATCGCGTAGATGTTGTTCTTGGCGTAGAACTGCTGGTTGACGGGGCAATCCAGGAAGCTCATGTTGCCCACGAAGCCGAGGACCTTCTCGTTCTCCCACATCTTCGTGACGAGCGACACGACCTGCTGCGGGTTGGTCTGCTCGGTCTCGGTGATGTACTGGACCGGTCGGCCGTTGATGCCGCCGTTGTCGTTGACGCAGTCGAAGTAGGCCTTCGCCATGCCCGGGACCTGCGTGAAGTCCGCGCCGGGCTGCTTCGTCGCGATGGCGCCGAGCTTGATCGGCGTACCTGACGCCTTCTGGCCGTTGCCGAGGCCGCACTTCGGCGCAGAGGCCGTTGCGCTCCCCGCGGCCGCGGTACTCGTGCCGCCTCCTCCGCCTCCGCTGTCGTTGCTGCCACAAGCGCCCACACCCGCGCCGAGCGCTACCACCGTGATGGCAGCCGCCAAGAGCCGTCCCGCTGTTGTTACCGCACGCACCAGCGATCCCTCCCCCGAAGTCCGGAAACTGAAACGCACCGTATCGTACTTGTTTGCCACCTTGACGGCAATGTCGATGCGCCAACGGGGACCGGTCGCGCGTCATCCGCCCGTCTTGTGTACGATACGAAACGCGGCGTATCAACATGGGCAAGGGAGGAAGCCATGAAGCTCGGACGCATCTGGAAGGACGGTCCCGATGGGCCGGTGGCCCGAGTGGTGGCCGTGCATCCCGACGAGCAGCGGGTCGTCGACCTCGCAACGGCACAAGCCGCAAGGCTCCGCCGCGACGGGGCGTCGGACGCCGGGGCGCGCCGCCTCGCCGGAGCGCTCTTCCCTTCCAGCATGTCTGACGCGATCGCGCTCGGCGGCGCCTTCGTGGAGGCGGCCGCGGCGGCGGACCGCGAAGCGCCGGATGACGCGTCGCTGTCGTTCGAGGACGTGCGCTGGGCGGCCGCGCTGGACCCGCCCGTGATCCGCGACTCGATGACCTTCCCGGTCCACATGAAGCAGATCGCGAAGGTCGTGGGGCCTCCGAATCCGCAGTTCTTCGAGACGCCTGGGTACTTCAAGGGGTCGACCGCAACCGTGTACGGCCACGAGGCCGAGGTCCCGTACCCGTCCATCGGACAGCAGATCGACTACGAGCTGGAGATCGGGATCGTCGTGGGACGGCCCGGCCGCAACCTCACGCCGGAGCAGGCGGAGGCATGCGTGTTCGGGTTGACGATCTTCAACGACTTCAGCATCCGCGACGTCCAGGGACGCGAGATGGGGATGCTCATGGGCCCGCAGCACGCCAAGGACTTCGCGTATGGGATCGGGCCATGGATCACGACGATCGACGAGCTCCCGCCGATCCCGGAGCTCGCGTTCTCGGCGTCCGTGAACGGTGAACGCTGGTCGGTCGGCGACCCGACGGGGATGTTCTGGACGCCGGCCGAACTGCTCGCGTACGTGTCGATCGCGGACGGACTCCAGCCGGGAGACATCATCGGCTCGGGCACGGTCGGTCACGGGTCGGGAGCCGAGCTCGGGCGCAGCCTCAATCCCGGGGACGTCGTGGAGCTGACCGTCGAGGGCATCGGCACGCTGCGCAACACCTTCTCCGCGACCATCGAGCAGTACCCGTGGTGGCCGACGCCGAAGCCGAACCCCTTCGAGACCGAGGCGGCGGTCTGACGTGGCAGGCCCTGCACAGCGCGCCGACGAGCAGGTCTCGACGCAGCGGCCGCGACCCCGGCGGATCGTCACCGGCCACGATGCGCGCGGCCGCTCGATCATCGTCAGCGACGGGCCGGCGCCCAACGTCGTGTCGCCTCCGAGCCTGCCCGAGAACGTCGCCAGCGTGATGTGGGTGACCAATCGCGTGCCGGCGTCGAACGCGGGCAACGAGGACGCCGCCCCCGCCGACCTGAAGGCGGCCATGGGGCCGCCCGAGGGCGGCGTGCTGCTGCGCATCGCGGACTTCCCTCCTGACAGCGCGTACGACGGCGTCGACATCGGCGAGATGTTCGACCACATCAACCGAGGAGACGATCCACGCAACGGGGTGCCGCCGGCGAGCTTCGAGAAGCACTTCTGGTTCCACAAGACGCCCACGTTGGACTTCGCCATCTGCCTGGAAGGCGAGATCTGGGCGCTGCTCGACGAAGACGAGACCCGCATGCTGCCGGGCGACGTGCTCATCCAGCGCGGGACCTCGCACGCATGGGCGAATCGGACGGACCAGCCGGCGCGCATGGCATTCGTCCTGATCGACGGAGTCGACGATGGCCCGTGACCCTCTCGCGCCGATCATCACGTGCGCGCTGACCGGCGGCTATCACAGCAAGGTCGACTGGCCGAGCCTCCCGGAGCAGCCGGACGAGATCGTCGAGCAGGGCATCCGGGCGTGGGAGGCGGGCGCAGCCGTGCTGCACATCCACGCCCGCGACCCGGACGGCAGCAACACCGCCGACATCGAGGTCTACCGCGAGATCCACACCCGGCTGTGCACGGAGACCGACGCGGTCATCCAGCTCACCACGGGCGGCGGGCTCGACCAGACCTACGAGCAGCGGATCAGCACCGCACTGCTCAGCCCGGAGATGTGCTCGCTGAACATGGGCTTCGTGCTGTTCTTCGCCCCTGACGGCACGCCCATGATGCTCGCGAACCCCCGCCCGCAGATCGAGTGGTACGCGCGCGAGATGATGGCCCGCCGGGTCGTCCCCGAGTACGAGATCTACAACATCACCATGCTCGAGGAGCTCGAGCGGCTGATCGACGGGGGCCTCGCCCCCCAGCCACTCAACATCGGCTTGGTCCTCGGGACCGCATCGCAGGGCGGGGCGCGTGGAACGTGGCAGAACCTCGCCGACATGGTGCGCCGGACGCCGGCCGGGGCCAACATCGACGTGATCGCCATCGGCCGCGCGCAGCTTCCGCTGACGACGATCGGCCTTGCAATGGGTCTCAACGTCCGGGTCGGGCTGGAGGACAACGTCCGGTACAGCCGAACGGAGCTGGCCAGGGACAACGCCCATCTCGTGGAGCGCGTCGTCCGCATCGCCCGGGAGCTCCAGCTCGAGCCCGCAACGCCGGAGCAGGCCAGGCAGCGTCTGGGCACCCGCGGCCGCGCAGCAGGAGCAGTGCCGGAGCGCGTCGTCGCGCAGGAGACGCCGGTCATCCCGCCCCCGGAGGGCGTGGCGCCGGCGGGCTCGGCACCCAGCAGATGACGACCGGTGCTGATGTGTTCGGGTTGGGGACGTTCTCCGGCGACGACGGCGCGCCGTTCCCTGGTCTCGTCATCGACGACGCCGTCCTCGACCTGCGACCGGCCCTCGGATCCGAGGTCACGACGCTGGGGATGCTTGCGGACTGGAGCCGGTCGCTGGACCGACTGCATGCGCTGCGCCGGTCGGAGCCCGCCGGCCTGCGACCGCTCGACGAGCTGCGGCAGCACCCGCCCGTCGCGAGCGCCCAGGTGTTCTGTGCCGGCGCGAACTACACCAAGCACGTCCGGCAGATCATGTTCAGCGCCGCGAAGAGCAACCCGGACGAGCGGCGCAGCGACGATCTGCTGCGCGCGGCCGCCGAGGAGAGCGTCCGCGAGCGCGCCGAGTCCGGCACGCCCTACGTCTTCTGCGCCCCGTCGGCCGCGATGTGCGGCGCACAGGACGACATCGTCCTGTGGGGCCCCGGGGTTCAGCACGACTGGGAGCTCGAGCTTGCCGTCGTCATCGGCCGGCACGCCTCGAACGTCCCGGCGGGGGACGCGATGGAGTACGTGGCCGGCTACACGATCAGCAACGACGTCAGCACGCGCGACCTGCTCGTCCGCCCGGGCTTCCCGATGACCGACCTGCTGCTGTCGAAGTGCAGGCCGTCCTTCTTCCCGACGGGCCCATACCTCGTCCCCACCGAGTTCGTCCCGGATTACCGCGAGCTACGCATCACGCTGCGCGTGAACGGCGAGGCCATGCAGGACGAGACCGTCGACGACATGATCTACGGCATCGAGGAGCTCGTTGCGTACGCGTCCAGCGTTCTCGACCTGCATCCCGGTGACCTGCTCCTGACCGGCTCCCCCGCCGGCAACGCGGGACACCACGACAACCGCTGGCTGCGCCCGGGCGACGTGGTCGAGGGGACCATCACCGGGCTCGGCCGGCAGCGCAACACCTGCGTGGCAGATCCCCGCGGCTGATCAGCTCGCGGCGCGGATCTTGCCGCTCGAACGCCCGCGGGGCGCGACCGCCGGGAACCCCAGCGCCGTCGCGATGAGATCGTCGGCGAGCTGATCGTCGAGTGGCCGGTGGCCGATCAGGAGCCGGTGGTAGACCGGCGCGTAGATCATCTCGCTCAGGATCCGCGGATCGACGTCCGGCGACAGCTCTCCGCTCTCGATGCCGCGCTCGACGAGACGGACGATCGTCCAGTACCGGTCGTCGAAGAACCGCTCGCGGAACATCGCGCGAACCTCAGCGTCGTACTGGCTCTCCGCCAGGATCTGCGACACCAGCCGGCCGGGCTTGCCCGCGTATTGGCTGATGAGCGAGCGCAGGTGGGTCGCGAGGGCCTCTCTGACCGGGACATCCTCCCGAACCGCCGTGTGCAGGAGATGGTTCTCCATGAAGGCGTCGATGACCACCGCTGCCTTGCTCGGCCACCAGCGGTAGATCGTCGTCTTCCCCACGCCTGCTTCCTTCGCGATCGCCTCGATGCTGAGCGACTTCACGGTCGTCTCCTCATCGTCGAGCAGACGCAGCGTCGCGTCCAGGATCGATAGCCGACTCGTCTCACTTCTGTTGGCCATGACGCAAACGATACGCGGTGTTGTGGACCGACTGGCCGGTTGGTGGTAGTAATACGAGACGTATCGTAGCCGCGACAGGATGGGACGGTCCTCAGATGACGGAACCGACGTTCGACGCCACCCTGGCGCACCCCCTCTACGCCGATCTGCGGATGCTCGTCCGCCCATTCGGGCGCCTGCAGGCATGGGAGTTCGACGGCTGGAAGCCGGAGAGCATGTCGTGGAAGACCGGCTGCTACATCCACGCCGGCCTCTCGGGACCTGCTCAGTTCACGTTCACGGGCCGGCAGGCGGCCGACTTCCTCTCGAGCATCTGCATCAACGACTTCTCGCGGTTCCCGGACGGCACCGCCAAGCACGCGATCATGCTCACCGACGAAGGATTTGTGGCCGCGCATGCCCTGGTGCAGCGTGATGCCGAGGATCGGTTCCGCATGTTCGCGGTCCCCCCATGGGCCCTCTACCAGGCAACGAGATCGCAGTTCGACGTGCAGTTCGCAGTCGACGACATCTACCTGTTCCAGATCGCCGGTCCAACCTCGCTGCAGACGCTCGAACGCGCGACCGGCGAGAACCTGCACGACGTCGGCTTCCTCGGCTTCCGTCCCACGAGCGTCGATGGGAAGACGACCGAGATCTGCCGGATCGGGATGTCGGGAACGCTCGCCTACGAGCTCCGTGGTCCGATCGCAGAGGGGCCCGAGGTCTACGACGCCGTCCTCCGTGCCGGCGCGGATCTCGGCATCCAACGTCTCGGCTGGCGGACCTACATGGTCAACCACGTCGAGGGGGGCTTCCCGCAGCTCGCGTGGACGTTCATGTTCGCCGCCAACGAGGACCCCGGCTACGCGCAGTTCGCCCCCGCCCACGACGTCGCCGTGCTGGTCTCCGGCAGCGTGGATCCCTCGGACATGCGCGCGCGCTACCGCACGCCGGTCGAACTGGGTTGGCACCGCGCGGCTCGCTTCGACCACGACTTCATCGGGCGCGAGGCACTCGAGGCGGAGGTTGCCGACCCCAAGCGGACGATCGTCACGCTGCGGTGGAACCCGGAGGACGTCATCGACATCTACGCCTCCCTGCTCCGTCCCGGCGAGGAGTACAAGACGCTGGACCTCCCCACGCACCCGCACTCGCGAGGCGTCCACGCCCACGCCGATCACGTCCTGAAGGACGGGGCCCCGGTCGGCATCTCCTCGGGCACGATCTACAGCTACTACTACCGCGAGGTCATCTCGCACTGCGTGATCGATCGCGGACTGGCGGAGATCGGCACCGAGGTCACCGTCCGGTGGGGCGACTTCGGCGCCGCCATCAAGGACGTCCGCGCGACCATCGCCCGCTACCCGTACCTCGATCTGGAGCCCAATCAGACCTACGACCTGAGCCAGGTCCCGTCCGGCTAGCGCCGCGCTCGCGAGCGGACAGACGCCTCGGGTCCCGGGCGCCCATCGCGTTCAGCCCTTCGCGATGATGCCCTCGATCATCTCGTCGCTGCGACCCACCATGCCAGGCGGGATCTCCGCCATGTACACCGCGGGGAGGCCGATCTCCGTCCGGTAGGTGTTGTTGGGCCCCTCCTCGAAGCGCCAGACGACGGGCTCCCAGTCGGGCACGTAGTTGCGGTAGCCGCCCGAGTTGAGCTCGTAGCGCAGGCCCGCCGGGTCACGGAAGTACAGGTAGTTCTGCTCGCCGATGCCGTGCTGGCCGGGCCCGAAGTCGACGTCGTGGCCATGTTCGATGAGGAACGTCGCGCCCTGCGTGACGTCATGGTTCGTCTCGACCCAGAACGCGACGTGGTGCAGACGACCCGCCTTGCCCTCACGGTCCAGGATGAAGCCGAAGTCGTGGGACTTCTCGTTGCAGCTCGCCAGGCCGAGGAACCAGGGGGAGTCCCCTCCCTGGGAGACGCCGCCCATGACCCGGAAGTCCAAGACGTCGCCGTGCCAGACCGTCGCGGCCCGGACGTCCGGAGCGGTCACGGTGACGTGGTCCAGGATGCGCACGCCGATGCCCCGCGACGGCGCGCGTTGCGGCCGCTCCGGGAACGGCGATTCCTCGCCGGGGGGCACGATGGCGCGATCGACCTCCCAGAAGAGCTCCTCGGGGTGCCCGCCCGGGCCGATGTACCGATAGGCGCGGCCGTGGCCGAACGACGAGTCGATCCACTCGCCCTGGACGCCCGCAGCCTCCACCGAAGCGACGGCGGCGTCGAGCTGCTCGGCGTTCCAGGACCGGAAGGCCGCGTGGCCCAGCGCCGGCTCTGCGGCGGCGGTCAGGACGAGGCTGTAGGCGTAGTAGTCGCCCCAGCAGCGCAGGTAGACGGAGTCGCCCTCCTCCCCGACGACGTCGAGCCCCAGGATGTCCCGCGCGAACGCGACGGACTCCTCGGGCTTGTGCGTCAGCAACTCGACGTGCGACAGCATGGACAACGGTCGATGCGGCATGAGAATCTCCTCCGAACGAAACGGTGCGTATCGTACAGCTATCTGCTGCTTCGCGCCACCCGCGGCGTCATCCCCAGATCCGCTCCGCGGTCCCGACGAGAAGCTCGAGCTTGCGCCACTGAGCCTCGTGGTCGATGACGTTGCCGTCTGGCCGGTCGTCGTGGCCGGTCGTCAGCGCGGAGGCGAAGCCGCACTGCGGCGAGATCGCCAGCTGCTCGATCGGGATGTGCTGCGAGGCCCGCTCGACCGTGGCCAGGATGCCCTCGGGCGACTCGAGCTCGGAGTGACGGGTGCTGACGACGCCGAGCACGACCGTCGGACCACCGGGCGGGACCCGTTCGAGCGCGGCGTAGTCGGCGGCCGTCCGCTCGACGTGGCCGTCCCACTCCAGCGTGAAGCGCTTGTACGGCAGCGCGAAGAACGCCTCGCCGAGCTCACCGAGATGGTCGTGCGGGGTCAGATACCGCGAGGCGTAGTTGCCACGGCATTGGTGCAGGCAGGTGACGACCTCGTCGGACAGCCCCTCCACGACGCGCCGGTCCGCTTCGAGCATGCGCTCGAGCAGCGCGTCGAGATCGATTCCCTTCGCCCGCACGACCTGACCGAGCGGCGACGCCGACAGCATCATGTACCCGGAGACATCGAACTGCACGTACGTGGCGCCGGCCGCGATCGCATCGTCCACGAGGCTGCGCAGGACGCCGACCAGGCTCTCCGCCGCATCGTCGGGCGATTCGTAGCCGGCGAAGCCTGATCCGACCGCCGCGCTGGCGACCAGGAAGGACGCCGTCGGGAACGACACCTTCACGACCCGGTCCGTCAGTCCGCGCACGAAGGCGGCCTCACGGGCGGCCGGGCTGTCGATCTTGGTGACCCGGCCCCTGATGGCGACCGGTCCCTCGTGCTCGACGATGCTGCCGTCGTCGCCGCGGAACTGCAACGAGCTCTGACTCGGGGCCAGGCCGTCGACTGCGTCGAAGAACGAGTTGAAGTACATGAGGCGACGGAACTCCCCGTCGGTCACGACCTCGAGCCCGATCGATTCCTGCCTCGCCACCACCCGACGGATGGCATCGTCCTCGAGGTCGCGCAAGCGCGTGAGATCCTTGGCCCGCTCCTCGGCCAGCAACGCCGTGTGGCCGGGCTCGTAGGTGCGATGCACCTCCTCGAGCAGCGCCTTCGGTCGTTGCAGACTGCCGATGTGGTCGGCCCGGATCTGTGGGCTCACGTGCCTCTCCTCGTCCGCGTCTGAGTGCCGCGAACCGACGCGAGCTTCCGGCGCAGGTAGGACTCGAGGTCGAAGCGCTCGAGGTCCAGGTCGTACTCGATCGGCACGAATGGCCGACTGCGTCCGTCCCAGCCGATCTGGTCCTGATCCCAGTACAGCTCCACCGTGTTGCCGTCGGGATCGCTCGTGTAGAACCGGAGTTGCCAACCCGGCCCGCCCAGGCGGGCCTCGACTGGGAGCCCGCGCCGCTTCACGGCGCGATAGGCGTGCAGCAGATCGTCGAAGGACGCGAGCTCGAACGCCAGGTGATGCACTCCGGCTGCCCGTGCGCCCGCTGCCGGATCGCGGGGGCGGAAGATCGAGACGCAGTGGTGATCGGTCCCGCAGCGCAACCAGACGCCTTCGGCGACCGGGCGGTTCTCGGGGTAGACGAGGCGGTCGGACACCTCGAGTCCGAGCACGCCGGCGTAGAAGTCGATCGCCGCGTCGAGATCGGTCGCCGTCAGCCCCAGATGGCCCAGGCGGCTGACGGTGATGCGGTCACTCTCAACCTGCACGATCGGTGCCGTCGGCGGCTTCACGGCCTCCCCTCAGCCCGCCGTCGGGATCGTCTCGACGGCGTAGGCACGCCAGCGGCCGAGCAGCTCGTGCAGACCCTCGGCGTCGTTCGCCGTCCCGAGCAGGTAGCGATCGGGACGAACGACCAGCGCGCGCGGTGAGCCGTGCCGCTCGAGCAGCCGCCGCACCTCCTCCAGTGGCTCGCTGAAGACGTGCATGAGCTCCTCGTCCTCGAGGAGCACCCGATCCGCCGCCGGGAGCTCGGCCAGGAGCGCAGGGTCGGCCGCGACGAGGAAGCGCCAGCCCGTGATGTCGTCGAGGCGTGTCCCGTCCGCCAGGACAGCCTGCGCCGAGCGGACCGCCGGCGAGCGCTCGCCCACGTCGTCGCCGTGCAGACCGGGACCGAGCGGCGGCGTCGGCGTGCCCGGTGGCTCCGGGTTCGCCAGCATGTACGCGTCGCGCTTGGCGGCCACCTCGGGATCGAGCGTGTTCATCATCTGCGAGATCTCCGTGGCGATGTGGATCCATGCCGCGGCGTGCGCCCGCCGCTCCGGCTCGTAGGTGTCCAGCAGGTCCTCGCGCGCCCGTCCATGCAGCACCGCGGCCAGCTTCCACCCGAGGTTGACCGCGTCGCGGATGCCGGAGCACAGCCCTTGGCCGTGCAACGGAGGCTGGAGGTGCGCGGCGTCGCCCGCCAGGAAGATCCGGTCGCGCCGCCACGGCAGCGCCAGCAGGGAGCGGAAGTTGTAGACGGCAGCGCGCTCGAGCTCCACGTCCTCGGGTGCGACGAAACGCCCGAGCAGCGGCCAGACGCCCTCGCTCGACGCGATCTGGTCCTCGTCGTCGCTCTCGAGCAGCATGATCTCCCAGCGGTGGCGTCCGTGACCCTTGGGCACGTAGATGTGCGGGCGCGACGTCCAGCAGTAGCCCACGAGCGCCTCCGGAAGCCCGAGGTCGCGCTTCTCGAGCACGTCGATCACGAGCCAGAGCTGGCTGGGGGCCAGCTGCTCCCAGGTCGCGCCGATGGCCGGGCGCGTGAACGACGTCGCACCGTCGCAGCCGACGACGTAGCGGGCGGTGACGCTCCCCTCCTCGCCGGTGTCGACGGCGCGGCAGCCGAGCCGCACGGCGTCGGGGGACTGCTCGATCGCCGTCACCTCGGTTCCGTAGCGCACCTCCGCACCGAGCTCGGCCATCCGCCGGCAGAGGATGTCCTCCACCTGCGGCTGGTGGAACAGGTAGGTCTCCCCCCACCCCTGGTCGGTGTTGTCGCTGTGGCCGCCTCCCATGAGGAGCTGACCGGCTTCGTTGAAGAACTCGGCGCCCGTCATGCGAGTCAGGACCGCGCCCATCCGGTCGGCCAGCCCCATGCCCTGGTAGAGACGCATCACCTCGTCGTCCATGGCGACCGCCCGCGGCGTGCTGTAGATGCCGGTCTCCCGCTCGAGGGCCACGCTGCGCACGCCATGCTGACCGAGGACGATCGACAGGACCTCCCCGACCGGCCCGCAGCCGACGATCGCAACGTCGTAGTCCGGCTGACGACTCATCACTCCTCCAGTGGCGCCCGAATTCCGCGTCGCCTACGAGACAAACGGGACGTAGCGTATCATTGGCTGGTCGGCGGCCCCACTTCGAGGGCACGGAACGGCGAGGGACGAGCCCTCGAGGTGGAACCCATGACCGAGCAGCCCATCCCCGGCCCCTTCGATCCGCGCGATCGGAGGCTGGCGGACAAACGCGTCCTGATCACCGGCACCGGCAGGGGGCAGGGAGCTGTCGCCCAGGAGCTGTTCGCCAGGCACGGCGCGCGCGTGATCGGATGCGACCTGCAGCCGGGCGCCGCGGCCGCCACCGCCGCTGCGCTGTCCGCCCAGGGGCTGTCGGCGGAGGGGCACGACGTCGATCTCGCCGATCCCGATGCAGCACGCACATGGGTCGAGCGCGCGATCGAGACGCTCGGCGGCATCGACGTCCTGTACAACAACGCCTCGGCACCCGCGATCGCGCCCTTCGCCGAGCTGACGCTCGACCAGTGGCGCTTCACCGTGGTCAACGAGCTCGAGATCGTCTTCACGGTGACGTCGGCCGCGTGGCCCGCGCTGCTCGACGGCGGCGGAAGCGTCATCAACACCGCGTCCAGCAACGGCTCGTTCGGCATCCCGCTCGGGATGGTGGCGCACGGTGCAGCCAAGGCGGGGGTCCTCGGACTGACCCGGCAGCTCGCGACCGAGGGCGCGCCGCATCGCGTCCGCGTCAACGCCATCTCGCCCGGCTTCGTCGACACCCCCGCGACGCGCGACATGCCCGATCACGTCCGGGACTGGATCGTGCACTCGGTCCACCTGATGCCGGTCACGATCGAGTCCATCGACATCGCCTACTGCGCGCTGTACCTCGCGTCCGACGAGAGCCGGTTCGTCACCGGCGCCGACTTCCTCGTCGACGCCGGATCCGAAGGCGGTCGCTCGGCGGGCACGGTGCCGCTCGCGCCCGGCCCGGCGTGACGGGCGCTCAGCCGAACAGCTCGCGGGTGGCGAGCTGCGCGCCCTCCACGAGTCGCCGGAGCTTGGTCCACTCGACGCGCGAGTCGATGCGCATGCCGCAGTCGGTGCCGGCCATGACGTTCTCCTTGCCGACGACCTTCGCGTAGGTCACGAGGCGATCGGCGATCACCTGCGGATGCTCGATCAGGGGCGTGGTGTGGTCGATCACCCCCGGCATGACGAACCTCCCGTCCGGGAGCGGGTGGCGCTCGAACGCCCGCCATTCGTGCGTGTGGTTGGCCTTGGCGGCCTCGATCGAGTAGCACTGCGCCGGGAACGCGTAGATGAGGTCCAGGACCTCCTCCAGCGGCAGTGCGACGCTGTGCGGGCCCCTCCAGCTGCCCCAGCAGAAGTGCAACCGGATCTGCTCCTCGGGCAGCCCCTCGATCGTGTCACGCAGCACCTCGATCCGCCACTCGAGGTCCTTGCGGTACGCGGCCAGGTCGGTCCACCGGTCCCACGTCCACTCGTCGACGAGGTCCGGGCTGTCGATCTGCAGGATCAGCCCGGCATCCACCACCGCCCGGTAGTAGGGCTTCACGGCCTCGGCCAGCGCGAGCAGGAGCTGCTGCTCGGAGCCGTAGTGCTCGTCGATGATCCAGCGCGTCAGCCAGCCCGGCGAGAGGAAGCAGTAGAAGAGCTCCTCGTGTCGCTTGCCCTCGGCCGCCGCCTTGAGCGTCGCGAGGTCCCACTGCAGCAGGTCGAGCCCCCGCGTGCCGATCGGGCCGGTGGCGGCGATCGGCCCGGGGTCGAAGGGCATGTACGGGTGTGCCTCGTAGTACTCGGCGTACGTCTCCATGTCCTCGTCGGGGACGCCCTTGAGCGCGTCATGCCCGGCGGGAGGCCGCTGCTCCAGGCCGTCGAACATGCTCGGGATCGTGCGCAGCGTCACGCCGGCGTTCAGGTCGCCGTTGTTGATGACGTCGAGACCCACCTCGACCTGCTTGTCGACGATCGCCCGCACGCCCGCACCGATCGCCTGCTGCCGTCGAGCCGTGTCGTCCGGCGCGATCTCGGCGGGATGCGCCGACTGCATGTGATCGTCGGTGGGCGGGACGAAGAGGCTGCCCGAATGGCTGGTCAGGATCCGATCCTCGCTGCGCTTCATGCGTGGCTCCTCCTCGACGGCGCCGGCCGCGGGCGCCATGGCGAACCGATACGAGACGAAGCGTATACTTTACTGGGCAACGCGCTGTCCACCATCGGCCCGACGCGCGCGTCCCGACGGACAGCCGGCCACGCGGGAGGGGGCACGTCATTGCGTCAGGCAGGAGTTTGGCTCGAGGTCCGCGGCGCGGGTGACCCGCTGCTCGTGCTGCTGCACGGGCTCAACGCCACCGCCGGCGTATGGGAGCCATTCGATGCCGTCGTTGCCGGCGACTGGCCCGGTCGTCGCATGCTCATCGACCTCCCGGGGCACGGGCTGTCCGATCCGCTGCCCGAGTACTCGTTCGGCGTGGTCGCCGCGCAGGTCGCGAGCGCGATCGGCCGCGTTTCCGCGCCGGTGACGGTGGTCGGGCACTCGATGGGCGGCGTGGTCGCGCTGATGCTGGCGACCGGCTGGTTCGGCATCCCGGTCGCGCACGTGCTTGCGGTCGGCGTGAAGATCGACTGGACCGAGGAGGAGCTCGCGGCCGCGGCCGGCACGCGCGACCGCCAGGTCAAGTGGTACGACAGCCACGACGAAGCCGAGGCGCGCTTCGTCCGGCTTGCCGGCGTCGGTCTCGCGGCGGCGTCGGACCCGCCGCTGCTCGCTCGCGGGGTGCGGTCGGCTCGGGCCGGATTCCGAGTCGCAGCGGACCCGCGTGCGGCATCGATCGGTGCGCCGCCGCTGCGGGCCCTGATGCTGTCGGCCACCGCTTCGGTGCGGCTTGCCTGCGGCGAGTTGGACACGATGGTTCACGTGGAACGGCTTCGGCACTTCGACCCCGGGGCCCGCGTCGTCGCAGGCTGCGGGCACAACGCGCACATCGAGAACCCCACGGCGCTCGCGAAGCTCCTCGATCCGTGATCCCGGGCGGGGTGTGAGGTGAGCCGCCGGCGCCGATGGGCTCAGAACATCTTCGGGCTGAGGACGTCGAGCTCGCGACCGAGCCCGCGCTCGCGCGCGACCCGGGCCACAGCGGCTGCCGCGGCGAGATCCTGGACAGCGGTGCCGACGGACTTGAAGACCGTCAGGCCCTTGCGTTGAACCGGCTCGCCTGAGCCGACCAGGTCGGCGAGCGTGGTCACGCGCGCCGCGTCCCACGTCGCCTCCCTCTTCGCCGCCATGATGTCGCCGCACTCCTCGTCGGCGTGCTCGGTGTCGAGGACGATCGTGGTGGCGCGCCCGAAGGTGGCTGCGTCGACCTCGCGCAGGACGGGCGCCGTCGCGCCGATCGTGTTCAGATGCGCGTCGTCGCGCAGCCAGGCGCCCTCGAGCGCCACCGGGCCGCCCGCGCCGGTGTTCGTGGCGGCGATGACGCACGGTGCGTCGGCCGCCTCGGCCGGCGAGTCGACCGCCACGACGGGCACGCCGAACGCCTCGGCGACCTCGCGAGCGAACCGCTCGCGCCGCTCGGCATTGCGGCTGAAGACCTTCACCCGTTGGACCTCGCGGACGGCGAGGACGGCTTCGAGGTTCGTCCGGGCCTCCAGCCCGGAGCCGATCACGCCGACCTCGCCGCAGCCGTCCTGCGACGTCATCCAGCGCGTGGCCACCCCCGTCGTGGCGCCGGTGCGCGCGGCCGTCAGGTACGCCGCGTCGATCAGGCAGTCGAGCTCACCCGTCGAAGGCGTGAACGTTGCGATGAGGTACCGCGCCTGCGGGA
Source organism: uncultured Solirubrobacterales bacterium (assembly GCA_963757125.1). Lineage (GTDB taxonomy): Bacteria > Actinomycetota > Thermoleophilia > Solirubrobacterales > Solirubrobacteraceae > CAVVSD01. Next base: position 256,745 of record CAVWQP010000005.1, read on the forward strand.
ACTTGGCGTCGAACACCTTCACGCCCATCACGTCGAGCTCCTCGATGACCGCGGGCATGAGGCGGAAGAACCCGTTCTCGACCCCGAAGTTGATCCGCGGCACGATCTGCACGCCACCGCGGGCCTCGATCGCGATGGCCTGCTCGATGACGTCGATGAGGACACGCATGTCGCACGCCTCACGAACCTCCGCGTCGGAGAGGACCAGCGTCATCGACGCCTACGCAGGGTTGCGCCCGGTCATGTACTCGCTGTCCGGGTCGTCCGTGACGGGCAGGCCGGACGCGTGCAGCGCGGCGCGGAACTGCTTCATGAAGCGGTCGGGGATGCGCGCGGCCGGGGCTCGCAGCGGGCCGCCGTTGTAGCCCGCGAGCCAGTCCTGGTACTTCCACATCGTGCGGTTCAGGACGGTGGTGCCGCCGATGTAGGACTGCATGGCGGCCATGGTCGCCAGGCGTGCCGGCTGCGTCTGCCAGTAGCGCTCCATCGCCTCCGGGTAGTGCCCGGTTCGCGCCAGCTCGAAGGTGCGTGGGTACCAGTCGCTCATCCACTGGGTGTTGCTGGTCCCGGAGAACTGCATGTCCATGACCCCCAACAGCGGGATCGCGTCCGCCTCGATGGGGCAGCTGATCACCACCTCGTCGCGGAAGTGGTAGTACATCTCGCACGTCCCGGCCACGAGCGGGTTCCCCTGCTCGGCCTTGATGGCGACGATGTTGGGGATCGTGTCGAGGACGTGGCGGACGAACGACACCGACATGCCGGCCGGGTGGATGCGCTCGAAGCCCCACGCGGGCAGCCCGAAGAGCATCACCCCGAGGTCGGTCGCGTCGCAGATCGCGCGCGTCCAGTCGTAGACCTCCTGCTCGGTGGTCGGCCAGAACTGCGGCGGGTAGGACAACAGCACGAGGTCCGCCCCCTCGCGTTCCGCCAGGCGCAGCGCCTCGAGGTTGTCGTCCAGGGTCCCGAACGCGGTGTGCGCGAAGAGCCGCAGTCGCCCGCCGGCGGTCTCGCGGGCGATCGCCGTGAAGCGGCCGGCCTCCTCGGGCGTGATCGCCGTCTCCGTCATCACCAGCGTGTAGGTGAAGCCGTGCTCGATCGCGCGCTCGACGTCATGGCGGATCGCGGCCTCGTTGAGCCGTTTGAGATCAGAGGTGAACGTCGGGATCGTGACCGCCGAGCACCCCACCAAGTGCTCGCGCGCCCACGCACGCGCCTCCTCCTTCCGATACTCAGCCATGCTGGGCCCCGTGCACGGCGGCGGCGGGGCGGCTCTCGCGCAGCGACTGCACGACCTCTCGGTGCTCACGCATGGTCTCCATGCCGTCCTGCCCCGGCTGGCGGCCGAAACCGCAGTACATGGCGATGCCGAAGTCGTCCAGGTACTTCGCCGCGGTGGCATGCCGGCGCCGCAGTCCCTCCGCGCCGTCGATGGGCAGGATGATCCCCAGGTAGACGCGTGTGTCGGGCACGTTGAGACCGAGCAGCGGCTCGTAGAAGCGCTCGTCCTCGCTGCGCAGGTTCCGCGGGCCGGCGAGGTGCAGGAAGTCGACCTGGCGCCCGGAGTGCCCGACGGCGTAGTTCGCCATCTTGACCATCAGCCCCATGTCGCGGGCCTCGTACATCGGCCAGCCCCCGAAGGTGCCGTAGCAGAGGTGGTAGCCGACGAGCGCCTCCTCGGGGATGAGTCGCGTCAGCCGCGTCACGGGGCCGGCGAAGCGATCCCACGCGTCGCCGTCCATCCAGGAGATGACGCCTTCGAGGTCCTGCACCTCCCAGCAGACGTCCCACTGCAGCGCCAGGTCGTCCGGCGGGATCGCCGTCGTCAGCCGCTGGATCTCGCGCGTGAACAGCTCCTCGTAGGCGGCCGCGACGATCGGATGGTCGTGCACGAAGTTCTTCTGGAACGTCGGGGTGCCGCTGAGGACGAATGGGAGCGAGACCTGGAAGCGCACGTGTGCCGGGATCACGCCCTCGTCGCGCAGCCCCTTGAACACGCCATAGGACTCGATCGCGTCATCGATCCGCGGCCACCGGTCGAAGTGCAGCTCCTCCACGCCGTCGCGAACGGCCAGGACCGCGATCTCGCCGACATGCCGAGGGGGCTGGGCAGACGGGACGACCGTCTCGATGTCCGGATGCGGCGCGAGCAGGTGGAACCCCTCGTAGGCGGCCCAGAGCACCCGTGGCCCTGTCTCACCGTCCGGCAGCGCGAAGACCAGGTCCCCGAAGAGCTCGCCGCCCGCGCGCAGCGCCTCCTCCGTCGTCGACGCCGGAAGGCTCCCCACGAGCAACAGGTCACTACTCGCCCGACTGGCCATAACCGCCTCCTCCGCTGCCTGGACCGGATACGGAACGCACCGTATCAGTTCTGGGAGACGTCGCCCATCAGGTCCCCGCTACCACCCAGGCGCAGTCGGGTGGACGCGATGCGTAGCGTCTGATAAACGTAAACGCGACGTAGCGTCGCGCATCACGCGCACGCGTTCAGCGAGGGAGGGCACGTGAGCACACACACGGCCGACACGCTTGAAGATCTCAGCGCGGAGGCACTCGCGTTCATCAACGACCCGGCCCTGCGGATGGAGGGAGCGCCGTTCTTGCATCGCGTGCGCGCGGTCGCACCGGTGCTGCGCACCGACATCGGGGTCTGGCTCGTGACGCGGCACGCCGACGCCCTCGCGATCCTGAAGGACGGGGAGCGGTGGAGCCGCCGGGCATTTACCGAGCAGCACGCCGGGACCATCGACCCGCAGGTGTTGGAGTACCACCTGAGCGGCCGGCCCACGATGAGCGATGGGGCGGCGCATCGCAGGCTGCGCAACCTGGCCGCGCCCGCGTTCACGCCGGCCGCGGTCAAGCGGTGGCGGACGACGATGGAGGAGATCGCGACCAACCTGCTCGACGAGCTCGAGCCGAAGGGCGCGATGGATGCCACTCGCGAGCTCGGCTACCCGTTCAGCCAGCAGCTGGCCTCGTTCATGCTCGGCGTGCCCTACGCCGACCACGTTCTCTGGGAGTCATGGCAGGAGCGCATGCTGCCCCTGCTGGTGGGCATCGAGAGCGAGGAGGGCGTGCGACAGGCGACCGAGGCGACGTACGAGTTCGCCGAGTACGTGGCCGCGCTGGCGACCAGGCTCCGCGAACACCCCACCGACGGCCTGTTCAGCCTGATGGTCAATGCCGAGGAGGATGGCTCGCGCCTCTCGGAGGTGGAGCTCGTCGGCTTCGCCCACGAGATCCTCGGGGCGTCCTTCGATTCGACGGCGAATACGGTCGAGACGGTGATGTGGATGCTTCTGCGGCATCCGGAGCAGCTGGCGAAGCTGCGAGAGGACCCGAGCCTGTGGCCGGCCGCGATCGAGGAGGTCCTGCGCTACGTCTCGATCGGCACCATGCTGCTGCCTCGCATGGCGGCCGAGGACGTCGAGCTCGGCGGCGTGACGATTCCCAAGGGCGAGGTCGCGACCGTGTACGTCGACGGTCCCAACCGGGATCCGGAGGTGTTCGAGGATCCTGATCGCTTCGACATCTGCCGCGAGAGCAAGCAGCACCTCTCGTTCGGGTTCGGAACGCATTTCTGCCTCGGCGCCGGACTCGCACGGATGGGGCTGGGGATCCTGCTGCCGATGGTCTTCGACCGTCTGCCGAACATACGACTCGTCGACGAGAAGCCGCCGTGGAACCTCAGCCAGACCCACTTCCGCTTCCTGGAACGACTCGACGTCGTCTGGTGAGGCGTTGCAACAAGCGGCAGTGACGTCAGGCATGTCGGGTGAGCACAGAGTGTCGGCAAGGGAGAAGAGCGTGGACATCGAAGAAGTCGAACGGAACAAGAAGCTCGTTGAACGGTTCTTTCGGGAGGTCCCGTACGGGCCTGGCGACAACCTGGATGTCATCGACGAGCTCGTCGCCGAGGACTACGTCCAGCACAACCCGCTCGCGGGCCAGGGACGGGAGGGCGTGAAGCGGTTCTTCACCGAGGTCATCCCCCTCCCTCTGACCGGCGATCTCGCCGCCGACGGCACGCTGGAGGTGAACATCGTCGGCGACGGCGACCTCGTCGTTCGGCAGGAGATCCGGAAGAACGGGATGCTCATCGACATCTTCCGAGTCAAGAACGACCGTTTGCAAGAGCACTGGGACGCCTGGCGGCCGGCTGAGGGGTACGAACGCCCGCCTTCTTTCTGATAGGTGTCTGCACGCGATCCGGACTCTGGGAAGCGCGCTGGCTGTGAGTACCGCGCGTCCAGAGCAGGCGGCGTCGCGCCGAACCGTCGAGGCCACGCCTCTGCCACCGCGCTCGAACGCGCTTTACAGCGTCCGCATCGGGACATAAGGAGGCGCTCGAGCGCGCTTCGCGCGTGCGACCGTCGTGACCCGGCGTGCACCGCCCATTTGACCACGATCGGCCTGGGAGGCGAGGGTGCTACCGCAGTGGAATCGAGATCCAGACTTCCTCGTCACGCGGGCGAGTCATGCCGTCCTGTCCGTGCGCGACCTAGATGCCAGCGTCGCCTTCTACCGCGACGTCGCCGGCTTGGTGGTGACGGACCAGTCCACTGACATCGCCTGGCTGCGAGGACTGGAGGAGGTCGCGCACCACAGCCTCGTGCTTCGCGCGACGACCGGCGACGCCGTGTGCGAGCAGGTCGGCTTCCGGGTGCGCGAACCAGCTGACATCGCGCGCGCGCATGCGTCGTTGGAGGGGCGTGGGCTGACCGTGGAACGCGTGGACGTTCCGTACCAGGGCGCGACGCTGCGCTACGTCGACCCGGTCGGGCAGCACGTCGAGCTCACGGCGTCCATGGATGTGGTCGACCGTCGCTATCAGGCGTTCTCTGAGCACAGATCCGCACGTCCGCAGCGCATCGACCACTTCCAGCTGGTGACGCACGACGTGCAGACGGCGGCGGACTTCTACGGCGAGCTGGGTTTCCGGCTCACCGAGTACACGGCGAAGGACGGCACGGACGAGCTGTGGGGCGTGTGGACGGAGGTGAAGGGCAACACCCACGATCTCGTCGTCACCAACGGTCGCGGGCCCCGGATGCATCACTTCGCCTACTGCGTCCCGGACGTCTCGGCGCTCATGCATGCCGCGGACGTCGCCGGGAGCCTGGGGGAGGGCGACCAGATCGATCGCGGGCCGGGCCGGCACGGCATCAGCAACGCCGTGTTCCTGTACCTCCGAGATCCGGACGGGCATCGGATCGAGCTGTTCACCAGCCACTACCAGTTCATCGATCTCGAGGAGCCCCCGCTGCGCTGGGACCTGTCGGACGTGCGTCGCTCGCAGCTGTGGGGCCTCCCGGCAAGTCGACGGTGGTTCTTCGAGGCCAGCGAGTATCCGGGCGAGCCCGTCCGCGAGCCCTTGCTGACCGCCGAGCCGGTGGTCTTGGAGAGCTACCTCGCGGTCCACTGAGCGCACCCTGGCCCGGCGCCCCAGACGCCCCGGGTGAGTCAGTGTCACGCATATCGCGTCGGCGTCGCGGGACCAGGACCACCTCGAGTGCCAGCGCCTCGGACGAGAGGCAGGCCCTGAAGGTCACTGCGAACCGCACCTCCTGCGGCGGGCGGAGCTGGCGCGATGGGTCCGTGCCTGCCTGGCGGTGCCAGGCGTACCCCTCTTGCCGGCCCGACGAACGGCGGCCTTGCAGCGCTTCAGCAGCTTGGACCGGTCGATCGGCTTGCCCAGATGCGGATGCGCGAAGACGAGGTGGTCCTCGCCTGGGTACGCGGTTGCTGCGCGTCGAGCGCCGCGGCGAGGGCGTCGGCCAGCGGCACGGAGCGCGACGCCCGGCGTGACTTGGGCGTGCCGAACTCGCCGCGCACGAGGCTGCGACGCACGCGAACGCGGGCCGCCGGCCAGTCGACGTCGCGCCAGCGCAGCGCGAGCAGCTCACCCTGACGCAGCCCGGTCATCGCGGCCGTCCGATACAGCAGCCGCTCGGTGGCGCCGAGATCGCGTCGGGCACGGCGCGACAGAGCGCCTCGACCTCCTCGGGACCCAGGTAGCGGATGTCGCCGTCGTCGTGCCTGCCCGCACGCGGCAGCTCGACGTGCTTGCACAGGTTGCTCGCGATCCAGCCGCGCTTCTCCGCGAACCCGAGGACGCCGTAGAGCAGCCCGAGGTCGTTGCGGATGCTCTTCGGCGCGCGGCCGGCGCGCAGCTTCACGGTGAGGTAGCGCTCGATCTGCCCCGCAATGATCGTCGCGATCGGGACGTCGCCGAAGAATGGCACCGGGTGCACGCGCAGCGTCGAGCGGTAGTCCATGAGCGTCGAGCGCTTGCGACCGAGCAGCTCGAGGCGATCGACGTGCCGGCGCCCGGCCTCCTCCAAGGAGAGCTCTCCAGGCAGGCTCGACGGCGACTTCGTCCATGACCCGGCGCAGCTCGCGCTCGGCCCGCGCGCGCGTGAGACCGTCGCGGGTGCCGGATGTGCGTTTGACGCCGAGCTTTCGCTTGACCTGGCGGCCGTCTTGCCGCCACTTGCCGTCCAGTGTCCGCGACCGTTGGCGTCGCTCCAGAGGAGCAGCGAACCGGTGACGTGGGAGAGGCGAGAGGGCGACGCGCTAGCCATCGGCACGCCTCAACAGCGGGGCCGCGAGCTCCAGCCCCGCGGACCAAACTGGTACCAGAGACGGAAGGGCCCGTCCATCGAAATCTCCCGGAACTACAAGGGGGGAGCGAGGGGACTCGAACCCCCGACCGCCTGGACCACAACCGCTCCGTGTAGCTCCAGAAGGGGCAGATCGCCCGTGCCCACGTGCTTTCCCTTCTTGTGGTGTGTTGGCGCTTCCCGACAGATTGGTACCACGTTGGTACATGTCGTCATGCGGCGCGTGGTCATCAGGGTCGAGCGCCTCGCACGCCAGGAGCTCGAGGTCCAGCGGCTGCGCCGCCAGCACACCAGCGACAGTATCCGCGTGCCCGCGTCCATCGGCACGCTGCCCCCGGCGCGAAGCAGCGTGTCCGGCGAGCGATGACCGATCAGGACGGCGACCTCTGGCACGAGCGTGAAGTGTCGCGCGCCGATCGCCGTGCCCGCCGGCCTCGGCGCCCTGCGCGACGATGACGTCTGCGCCGGCCTCAAGCGCCTGCGCAGCGTCGCGGGCGCCTCTGGAATTGACAGAACAGCGGCACTCCCGCGTCCGTACCGCGGGTGCGAGCGGGCGCGGCTCGCTGGAGGGGACAGTGCACCGCCAGAGGTTGAAGGCGCAGGGCGGCATCGAGCGTGCCCGGCGCTTCCTGCAGCCTCGAGGTGAACAAACCGCAGCCGATCTCGGCGTCACCCGACCTCCTCGGAACTGCTCCTCGATCCAGCCGACGTCCCCGTAGCCGCCCCCGGCGAGCCCAAGCCCCCGGCTGCCGACACCGCGGCGGCATCGGTCGTCGATGTGCCAGACGACTCGCGGCACGGACCGGCCCATCGTGCCCCGTCCTGCTGACGCGGGCCTTGATCCCACCGGGGGATCGCGCACCGGCCAGGCCTGAGGCAAGCCGCACGACGTACGAATGCAGCCAAGACTCCATTGCCGACGGATGACTTCGCGTGCCATCGTCACGCTTATGTGCGCGCGAACGTGCTCTGCCGATCGTTGGGCTTCACGTCGTGCGTGCGACGAGATCGCACACGGCCGGATGCCACTGCAATGAGCGTCCCGCTGAAGACCCGTGTGCTCGTCGCCGACGACCATCCCATCGTCCTGCGGGGGCTGGTTGGCGTACTGGGCCAGCAACCGGACTTCGAGGTCACGGCCTCGGCCAGCGACGGAGCCGAGGCGGTAACGCTCGCACTGTCGGGGAACGTGGACCTGGCGATCCTCGATGTTTCGATGCCACGCATGACCGGCTTGCAGGCCGCTCGAGAGATCACGCACCGCGATCCCCGGGTCCGCGTGCTGATCCTCTCCATGCACGAGAACGATGAGTACCTGTTCGAGGCCCTGCGGGCCGGTGCGTCAGGCTACGTGCTGAAGACGGGGGTCGACCGCGACCTCGTCGAGGCCTGTCGGGCGGCGATGCGCGGTGAGCCGTTCTTGTATCCGGGTGCCGTCCGGGCGCTCATCCGCGAGCATCTCGAACGGGCACGACGCGGCGAATCGACGCGCACCGACCCTCTTACCCCACGCGAGCAGGAGATCGTGAAGCTCATCGCCGAGGCGCATACGAACGACGAGATCGCATCGTTGCTCGTGATCAGCAAGAAGACCGTCGAGCGCCATCGCGCGAACATCCTCGAGAAGCTCGGCATGACGGACCGCGTGGAGTTGACGCGTTATGCGATCCGCCGCGGACTCGTGGAGCCTTGACGCGCACGCCGGTTGCTGCCGACTGGACAAATGGAGTGAGAACCCCATCTCCTCCGACGCCAGGCCGCGAGAGCCTTGTCGTATGGCGGATGGAACACCACCCACACGAGCAGTCGCTCTGCTTCCGGTCACCGTCGTCGGTCGCAAGCTGGCCCGGCTCCGCGCCCGGCTGCATCGATCGCGGCTCGACGTTGCACTGGCTTCGGGCGTCGATCCCTGGAGCGATGCAGAGCTCCTGATACGCGCGACGCAGCTCAGCGCGCTCCGAACCCGACGCGGGCTGGCCGAGGCGCTCGAGAAGATCGTGACGATTGCGGAGAGCCCACGGCCCGAGCCGGCAACGCGCTGCATTCGACTTCGTCGTCACGCGATCCTCGGACAGCGCGAATGTCTCCTCACGCTTGCCGCTCACATCCAAGCCCCGGCGCCAGTGCCCATAGCCGTGCTCGCGCAACTACGCCTGCTTGTGGGTGACCCCTCGAGCCCGATCTACCGCGGAGGCGCACCGGCCGATGACTTGGCCGCAGCCGTGGACAACTGCGTCGCGGGACTGGATCCCTCGACAGGTCGGCTCGCGCTCTGAGCACCTGAGGTGGCGGACCGGACACTGGGCGCGACCGGCTGCGGCCGCCTCAGATCAGCTCGCTCCGGTGTCTCGCGCACTGAGACCGGTGAACGGCGCACCGGTGGGACGCATCCGGGCGACGATCCTGCGCGCACGCCACTCCACCTCGTCCTGTCCGACGTTGAGCGTCTCCGCGATCACCTCGTGAGTCGTGCTGACCAGCAGCATCGCCCCAACTGCGAGGTCATCCTCATCAAGACGGCTCATCGCCGCGTGCTGCGCGTCGTGCCGGATCTCCGGAAGCAGCGTGTCACCCTGCGCCACGCGTCGGACGGAGGCGAGCAGGTCCGCGACCGGGTCGCTCTTGCCGACCAGCCCGTCGGCTCCCGCAGCCCGCGCAGCGACCGCGAGCGCCGACCCCGCGTAGGCCGAGTAGACCACCACGCGCAGACCTGGGGAGCGTTGCTTGAGTCGCTGACACACCGCGAGACCATCTCCGCGGGCGAGGTCGTAGTCGACGATCACGACGTCAGCCGACCGCTGGTCGAGCGCATGTCGCAAGGCAGCTTCGGTCTCCACGAAGGCGACCGGCTGCAGATCGGGTGCACGCTCGGCCAACCGCTGCAGGCCGCCGAGCACCGCTGGGTGGTCATCGAGCACGGCGAGACGGATCATCGCCAACGATGGTCCGCCACACCGAGGCTGTGCGTGATGGGGTCCGTGCTCCATTCCGGGCGCGGGCACGATCTCACACGCCGAACGCTCCGGGTATGTCCGCCGGCTACGCGTGTGCACCGACATCAAGCACCTCGATCGTGCGATCCCCGCCCGGGGTTTCGACCTCCACGCGGTCACCAACCCGTCGGCCCACCAGCGCCTGTCCGACGGGTGACTCGACTGAGATCCGGCCCGCGGCCGGCTCGAACTCGGCGGCGCCGACAAGCTGGCAGCTCATCGGCGTTGCACCCGGCGCGAGACGGACCCTGACGCGCTGCCCGATGCCGACGACGCCAGCCGGGGGCGGAGCCGCGATCTGGCTCCGAGCAAGCACAGCGCTCAGCTCCTCGATGCGGCGCTCGAGCGCTGCGGCGTCCTCGAGCGCATCCGCGACCGCGGTGTTCTCTCCGCGTTGGCCCCCGTTCTCTCGCACATGACGCAGCGCCCCTGCGACCTCCCGCCGCGAGACCGTCTTGAGGTGTTCGAGCTCTGCCGTGAGCCGCTGGTATCCCTCGGGCGTGATGACATCAGGCCCGCCGATGGCGATTGACATTGTCGCTCCGTTCCTGGGTGACAAGGACGCCGTCAGAACGTCGGCGCCAGAACGAAGAGGATCGGTCGCCACCGCGCTGCTCACCATGCAGCCCTCGCCCCATCTGCGCCAGGCCCTCCAGGGCGGTCCCGCGACACCCTCGCGGGTTGACCCTCCCCATGACAGCGAGATGCACACACGGACCCATGTGCCAAGGGCCGGCCCTCCGCAACGATGGGTCGCGGAACCTCGTGCCGAGGAGTCGGTAGACCCCCGGCGAGCGAGGACAAGATGCGCAACCCGCGACCGCCTACGGAAGGGGACGATGTTCACGCACAGCACGACGCAGCGCCGAGCTGCTGTCTGTCAATCCGGCCGCATTGCAGCTGTGCTATCTGCAGGCGCACGCGGAGGTCGGCAGGGGCGAGGGGTCGACCGATGCTGCTCCCGATACCACTCGATGTGATCGGCTCGGTGTTTCCCGGAGCCCACCACAACGGGCGAGCCGCGAGAGCGGGTGTCGCTCAGATCGACTGACCGGAGGCACCAATGCCGGTATCCCCCATCCATATCGAACCGGGCGCCACCGGCCGATGGACCGTCCGCCGCGGCGACGAGCGCGAGGCGCGTTCCGAACACGAGAGCGCCACCGAGGCTGAGCGCGCTGCTCGAGAGCTGGCCGATCTCGATGGTGTCGCGCTGGTTCTCCACGACCGCTACTCGCGCGTCCACCGCTTGCGCACGAAGGGGCCGGACTGACACCACCCGCATCCGGGGCGCCGAGCGCGACGTCTCGTTTTCCTAGCCATGACTGTGCAAAGCTGCTGGCGGTGGACGCGCCGACGCAGTCAGACGACGCGCTGGCACAGCCGACGCGGGCGCGATTGTTCGCCTTACTCGGCGAACTGCGCCGCCCGGCGCCGACCATCGAGCTGGCCGAGCGACTCGGCCTGCATCCGAACGGGGTGCGCGCACACCTCGAGCGTCTGCAGGACGCCGGGCTGGTGCGACGCGAACGCGAGCGCCTGTCGCGTGGCCGGCCACGCGACAGCTGGTTGATCAGTCCGGAGGCGCTGCCCGGAGGCCATTCCCCCACGGGCTATGCCGAGCTGGCCGTCTGGCTGGTGCGGTCGCTGGCCGACGGCCGCACCAGGTGTTCGCGAAGTCGAGGCGACCGGACGGCAGATCGGCCGCGAGCTGCCCGCCCGCGATGCTGAGGCCACGGGCGAGCAGCCAGTTGCATGACGCCCTGACATCGCTTGGATTCCAACCAGAGCGCGAACCCGTAGTCGGCGACCGGCTGACGTATCGCCTGCGCAACTGCCCCTATCGCCAAGCGGTCCACGAGCGTCAGACGGTGGTCTGCGCGCTGCACCGAGGCATCACTCGCGGAATGCTCGACGCGATCGACCCCAAGACCAAGCTCGTGGGCTTCGAGCCCAGGAATCCCGACACGGCCGGCTGCCTGATCGAGGTGCGCGGCCGGATCGCGACTCAGGCCGCGGAACGGCAGATGGCGGAGGCAGACCGGCCGTGAAGCGCAGCGCTGCGCTCGTCTCACTCTCGCGCGATCACCATCAGGCGCTCTTCGTCGCCCAGCATCTGCGCCGTGCCGACGCCGACAGTGCGGCCGACGCCCGATCGCGCTTCATGGCGTACTGGATCGAGCACGGCCGCACGCATTTCCGGCGCGAGGAGGAGATCCTGCTGCCTGCCTACGCCGCATACGGCGACGCGCACCACCGGCTCGTGCTGTGTGCCCTCGGCGACCACGTCGCTATCCGCCAGCGTGCGAGTGTCGTCGCCGCCGACTCATCCGCCGACCTCGAGACGCTGCACGACCTGGGCGAGCGGCTGTCAGCGCACGTCCGGCTCGAGGAGCGCGAGCTGTTCCCGCTCATCGAGGCCAGCATGCCGGCGGCCGAGCTCATGGCCCTGGCGCTGGCGCTCGACGATCCTGCGTGACGCAGTCCCTCAGGTCAGGGACGTGGTGTCACACGATCTGGCCGCGCCCGGCCCGGGGCATGCCAGGGGCGGCGCGGACGCGCCCGCCGACGCGGGAGCGGTCGGGGCCCCCGCAGACGCAAAGGCGCGGGCCCGGCGTCGGTGAGCGCGGCCCGCCTCGCGACGGTCCTGGTGGCGGGTCGGGATTCCAGTCGCCTCCCCCACGATCGCCTGGTCCGCTTCCCCGCGCGTCAGGCGCGACCAGCACGAGCATCATCACGACGCCGGCGCCCAGCAGTGCGAGGTGCATCCCCGCGAGCACCACGATCAGCAGCGTGTCGTCGCTCACGACGTTCCGTCCGGTGCGGTTTGGGACGCGATGCGGTGGCGGATGTCGCGCAGCGGTTCGACGGACCGCACCCGCGGGATGACGTCGAAGTTGTGCGGCGGCGGCGGGGAGGTCGTGAACCACTCCAGGGTGTTTGCCTTCCACGGATCCGGGCCTGCGGCAGGGCCGCGCCGCAAGCTCCACAGCACGTTCAGGATCGTGATGATGACGCCGGCGGCGAGGATGAACGCGCCGACGGTGGAGATCAGGTTGTCCAGCCCCCATCCGGTGTCGGCTCGGTAGGTGTAGACGCGGCGCGGCATCCCCGACAGGCCGAGGGAGTGCTGGATGAGGAACGTCGCCAGGAAGCCGACGAACTGCAGCCAGAACGAGAGCTTGCCGGCGCCCTCGGACAGCATCCGGCCCGTCATCTTCGGGAACCAGTAGTACAGCGCGGCCATCACCCCGGAGACGGCTCCGGCGACGAGCACGAAGTGGAAGTGCGCGACGACGAAGTAGGTGTCGGTGACCTGGCGGTCGATCGGGAAGATGGCCAGCATCACGCCCGTGATGCCGCCGAGGGTGAAGAGGACGAGGAACCCGGCGGCGAAGTACAGCGGGGTGCGGGCACTGATCGAGCCGCGGAACAGCGTGGCGATCCAGTTGAGGACCTTCACACCCGTGGGGACGGCGATCGCCATAGAGGAGAGCATGAAGAAGGCGAGCACGACGGTCGTCAGCGGCGTCGCGAACATGTGGTGCGCCCACACGAGCGTCGACAGGAACGCGATGCCGATGCTCGACGCGGCGATCGCCTTGTAGCCGAAGATCGGCTTGCGCGCGAAGACCGGCAGCACCTCGGAGATCACCCCGAACGCGGGCAGGATCATGATGTAGACCTCGGGGTGCCCGAAGAACCAGAACAGATGCTGGTACAGCAGCGCCGAGCCGCCGCAGCTGGGTGCGAAGAAGCAGGTGCCGAAGTGCCGGTCGGTGAGCATCAGCGTGACCGTGCCCGCGATCACCGGGAGCGTGAGCATGATCATGAACGCCTGCGCCAACAGCGACCAGCAGAACAACGGCAGCCGACTCCACCCCATGCCGGGCGCGCGCATGTTCGCGATCGTGACGGTGATGTTCAGCGCGCCGAGGATCGAGCTCAGCCCGGTCAGATGGATCAGGAAGATCCAGGCGTCCGTCCCGTTGCCCGGGATGTACGGGCCGGTCGACAGCGGCGTGTACGAGGTCCAGCCGGCCTCCGGCGGCGAGAAGAACACGGCTGCGTAGAACACGATGCCGCCGGCGAGATACAGCCAGTAGGACAGCGCGTTCAGCCGTGGGAAGGCCATGTCGCGCGCGCCGATCTGCAGCGGGACGATGTAGTTGGCCAAGCCCGCCCACACCGGCATGACGACGAGGAAGACCATCGTCGTGCCGTGCATCGTCAACACCTGGTTGTAGATCTGCGGCGTCAGCAGGGTGTTGTCCGGCTCGGCGAGCTGACTGCGCATCAGCAGCGCCTCGACACCGCCCAGCATCATGAACGCGAAGGCGGTGGTCACGTAGAGGATCCCGATGCGCTTGTGATCGGTGGTCCTGACCCAGTCGACCCACCCCTCGGGCCGCGCATCGACGCGGTTGGCGATGATCTCCGCGTGTGCCGCCGCCGTGCGAGCACCCGTTGTCTGCTCGACGGCGGACATCGCGGTTCTAGCCACCCTCGCCGGGGATCGGCGGTGTGAGGGCCTCCGCGCCAGCAGCCTGGATCGACTGCTTCTGCCTCGTCAGCCACGCGACGTACTGGGCCGGGGAGACGCCGCGGACCCGCGCGAGCATGTCTGCGTGGTTGCGACCGCACAGCTCGGCGCACTGGCCGCGGTAGACAGCGGGTCGCTGCAGCCGGAACCACGTGTGGTTGACGTAGCCGGGGATCGCGTCGAACTTGCCGCCCAGCTTCGGGATCCACCACGAGTGCGCGACGTCGCGCGAGGTGATGTGCAGCTCGACCGTGACACCGACCGGTGCGACCAGCTCCCCGTAGGAGTAGGCGCCGCCGGGATAGCGGTACTGCCAGATGTACTGCTGGCCCACGACATCGACGCGCAACGGCTTGCTGCCTCCTGCGGGCACGACGCCGGCGTGGATGGCGGCTGGACTGGCCGCGGCGGGGTCGGGGTGGTCGATCGCGTGCAGCTTGGTCAGCGAGAAGACGGCCAGCACCACGATCAACCCGGCGGCGGCGACCGTCCAGCCGATCTCCAGACGGTTGTTCCCCCGTATCTGCGCCGCGACGGGGCTGCGCCGCTCCCCGTAGCGCAGCAACGCGTACACGAGCGCCATCACCACGCCGAAGAAGACCAGCGCGGCGAGCACCAGCACCATCGTGTACAGCGACGCAATCCGGTCCGCGTTGGGCGAGCCGCCCCGCTCCGGCAACAGCGCGCCCGCCCATGCCTTCTCGGCAGTCATCTCGGTGAACAGCAAGACGGCGCACGCAGCGACGATCGCCACGCGACGCTCGCGGCGACACCCAGCCGGCCCGCTGCACGAGATTTTATCCACCATCACTGGTCAAAATACAGATCCCGCCGGTTTTTCCAAGTGTTGTTGTGTAAACTCGATCCGAAGTCGATGCTCATGATCGGTGCCCAGACAGCCCATCCGGCCGCCTATGAGGACCGCCGGCGGCTCTTGTCCATCGGGCCGCCGCCTGCGGCGGAAGCCGCCGAGCGGCCCGGTGACGACTCGGACCGGCTCCTGACCCTGCTGGGCGTCTTCACGATCGCGATGCTCGTCGTGGTGCTCGGCCTTCTCGCCGCCGCCGCCATCGACACGTGGTGGGCGCTCGCCCTCCTGATGGGCGTGCACTTCGCGATGACGGCGCTGTCCTTCGCCGCGGTCCTGTTCGTGTTCTCCGGCAACCTGCACGCGCCCCGCGTCCCCCGGCTCAGCGGGCGCCGCTGACGCGGATGCGCGTTTGCCACGGGCCTGCACGCCGTCGGCGCCCAGCCGATCAGACCGGCCTGCGACGGCGAGACGTGCTGATCGCGTTCTCCGCCGAGACCAGGCCGCAGTCGCGCCTCGCAGCGGACGCGCGGCTCAGCTCCCGGGCGTCGCGCCTGCCAACACGCTGCCGATGACGACGCTGATCGCGAGCACCATGACCACGAGCCGGTAGAGCGTCACGCGACCGGCCGCCTGGGGGCGCCTCGGGCCGGCGCCGTACGCGAAGGCCGCCAGCGCCCCGAGAACGACCACGCTGCCGGCCACGACGACGGCGGGGACGTCGGTGAAGACGCCAACCGCGACGATCGCGATGCCGACGTTCCACAGCGCGAGCTGCGCTCGTCTCAGCCACCTCGAGCACACGGGCGCCGGCAGCGCGAGACCACCAGCGCTGAGCACCAGCTGCGCCACGCCACCCACGAGCACGAGATACGCCGCGATCCATGAGCCGTGATCGAAGGGCGCCGCGCTGTTGAAGGCCGCCACCAGCCCTCCCGCGACGATCAGCACACCCGACACAGCGACAGAGGCCGACGCGTCCGCGATGACCGCGCTGGTGACGCGCGACGTCACGCCGTTCTCATCGTCGGGCGCGGTCCGCTCCGCCGGTGCGTCGCGCGCGTCGACCGCGCACTGGACGCCCGACGTCACGGAAGTTTGTACACGCACGATGGGGAAAATATCAGCCAGCGAGGCCTGCGGACCGCACCCGAGTCTGGTGCAGGTACGGCTCCAGGACGTCTGCGGCGTCGCCGACCTGACGGCTGAGATACGGGGAGAGGTAGCGCCCGTACACCTTGTTCGCCGGCGCCCACATCGGCTCGCGCGACACGGTCGAGTCGTCGCCACCACCACCACTGATATCCGCGCGCATGAAGCGCGCGGTGTCCCCCGCCGGGAGCACCCCGCGCAACATCGGGCGGAACGGCTTCGGCTCGATCTCGACACCCGCCGCGGCAGCTATCACCTCGGCGACGGCATCGGCCTGCTGGGCAGCCAGACCTCCGTGCTTGACCGGAAAGGACGTGGCATCCCCCGCCGCGAACACGCCGTCCAGACTGTCCACCCGTCCGAATGCGTCGGTGTGGATGAACCCGTCGCGATCACACGGGACGCCACGCAGTCGTGGTCCTGCGAGGCGAGGCTGGGTGACGATGCGATCGACCGCGAAACGCCGATCGCCCGGACGGACCCTCAGCGAGCCTCCAGGTCCCGGCGCCGCGTAGCTGCCCGCGTGCAGTGCGATGCCATGCTCCTCGAGCAGCCGACCGACCTCGGCACTGGCGCGAGTCCCGAAGACGGCGAGCGGCGCGCGTTCCGGCGTCACGATGCTGAGTTGGGCGTCGGAGCACCCTTGAGTGACGCAGTCCATCGCGGTCATGAGCGCGAGGTCATACAGGAGCACGGGCCACGTCGGACCGGGCGGGCGCACGAATGCCACCCTGCGGGCGCTGCCATCGCGAAGGCGCCGGAGCAGCAGTCGAAAGCTCGAGGCATCGCGACCGTCGTGATACGTCAACACCCGGTCGCAGTCCCACGCACGCTCGGGGCGGGCGCCGACTGCGAGCACGAGCGCGTCGTAGGTGAGTTCGACACCCTCCGTCGTGACCACGTGGCGTCGGTGGCGGTCGATGCGGTCGACGGACCCGCGGTGCCAATGCGCGTCGACATCCGCTGCAACTCGTTCGAGATGCAGCCCGCGTACGCGCTTGACGGCGAACGGCTGACGGCTGGACATGGAGCGATTTACGAACTGCGGCCCGGGCGCGACGAGGGTCACATCGACGTCGGCGCCGAGCGCGCGCAGCCCCAGCAATGTTTCCAGCGCCGCGACTCCGCCGCCCGCGATGATCACGGACCGCCGACGTCGTCGACGGGGGAATGGCCCGTCGAGGCTGACCTGGCGACGCCCCTGCCGCACCGTCTCGACGGAGCGGTTCACGACGGAATCGAGGCATTGACGGCTAGGGGCTCCCTGGACCAAGGCTTTCTCGTTTCTCATGCGTCGAAGAGTTCTTCTCAGCCACCGTGGGCGAAGATGTCGTGTCCACCACACACTGCCTGCGCAGGTCCCGTCGGTGTATGGGCCCGATGATCCATCCTTGTGCCGTCGCGACCCCACGGCAGGCGTGCCGGACCTGCATGGGGTCGCGACGGGCGGCGGCTGCACGCGTCGGCCCATGGACTGGCAGCCGACATCGGAGACGATGCGGGATGGTCGGGTCACCGGCTCCCATGTCCGCTGTCACCGGCGGACCGAACGCATCGAGGAGACTCCGATGGAGAGCAGTCTCAGCTTCACCGCTCGCTCCCGCAGGTCCGGCGTCTGGTGTGCGAGGGCGCAGGAGATGATCGCCCATGGATGACGCGGTGTCGGGCGGCCGCGTGGACGAGAAGCTCGAGGCAGTGCGTGACGCGGTACTGCGCCGCAACCCCGCCGAGCCGGAGTTCCAGCAAGCCGTCCAGGAGGTATTGGAGACGCTCGGGCCGGTGGTCGCGAAGCACCCGGAGTTCGTCCGGGGGAAGCTGATGGAGCGGATCGCCGAGCCCGAGCGCCAGATCATCTTCCGGGTTCCGTGGACCGACGACCGTGGCGAAGTGCACGTCGAGCGCGGCTTTCGCGTGGAGTTCAATAGCGCGCTGGGGCCCTACAAGGGCGGGTTGCGGTTCCACCCCTCCGTGGACCTCGGCGTCGTGAAGTTCCTCGGGTTCCAGCAGGTTTTCAAGAACGCGCTGACCGGCATGCCGCTGGGCGGCGCCAAGGGAGGAGCCGATTTCGACCCGAAGGGCCGCTCGGACGCCGAGATCATGCGCTTCTGCCAGTCGTTCATGACCGAGTTGTGGCGCCACCTCGGCGAGCACACCGACGTGCCCGCCGGGGACATCGGCGTCGGGGAGCGCGAGCTCGGCTATCTCTTCGGCCAGTACAAGCGCATCACGAACCGCTTCGAGTCCGGCGTGCTGACCGGCAAGGGTCTGGGATGGGGCGGAGCTCACGTGCGGCGGGAGGCCACCGGCTACGGCTGCGCCTACTTCGTCGAGGAGATGCTGGCGGCCGACGGAGGTGGCTTCGACGGAGCAACGGTGGTCGTCTCCGGAGCGGGCAATGTCGCGATCCACGCGATCGAGAAGGTCCAGCAACTCGGTGGTCGAGTCGTCGCGTGCTCTGATTCGACCGGCTACGTCCACGACGACGCAGGGATCGATGTGTCGCTGCTCAAGCAGGTGAAGCAGTCCGAGCGCGGCTCGCTCGAGGCGTACGCCGAACGCTGCGATAGTCGCGCCCGGTTCGTGCCCGACGCGACCGTCTGGGACGTTCAGTGCGCCGTCGCACTGCCGTGCGCCACGCAGAACGAGCTGACGGGCACGGACGCCGAGCACCTCATCGCCAATGGGCTCACAGCGGTCGGGGAGGGCGCCAACATGCCGTGCACGCCGAGTGCCATCCGAGCGTTTCGAGCCGCGGGCGTGGCCTTCGCCCCCGGGAAGGCAGCGAACGCCGGCGGCGTGGCGACCAGCGCGCTCGAGATGCAGCAGAACGCGTCACGCGATTCCTGGACCTTCGACTACACCGAGCAGCGCCTACGCTCCATCATGCGCAAGATCCACAGCGACTGCCGTGACGCCGCTACGGAGTACGGACTGCGGGGCGACTACCTCGCGGGGGCGAACATCGTGGGGTTCACGCGCGTCGCGCGCGCGATGCTCGCACTCGGTCTGACCTGAAGCTGCCGGGCCACGTATCCCGCCGGTCGCTCGCCGCGGGGTCTCCGATGGACACCGTCATGCCCGCGACGCGCCGATCACGTTGGTCTCCTCCGTCGCACCATGCGCCGTTGCGACGCGTCTGTCGGTCGATGTGCCGGCGAGGGACGTCGGGTCGGCTCGGACGTGCTGGCGAAGGCCGTGATGCACGCAAGCGCCAGTACGAGCAGCGCCCAGGCGGCGCCGTCCGCTCCGCTGCCCGGAAGGAGGAACGCAACGCCCGCGGCGATCAGGAACGTCAGGAGGGCACACCGGAGGACGCGGCGACATGAGCAGGACATCGTCGGAGCATTGCGCTCAACCGGCGCTCCGAACATGGTGCCTTGGCCCCACATCGTTGCTTCGTGGCCCCATTGCGATCCGTCTCGCGCGGAATGCCGCAGCGCCGAAGCATGATCCCGTAGCCCGCCGGAACGCTCGACTGCGCCGCACCGGAGGCGGTCATGGCTTGCGGCAACGCTCTCGGTGCAGTCGTCACCGCATGGATCGATCGCCCTCGCAGCCCTCACGATCGAGTGCATGCGCATTGTTCTCTCTGGCATGATGAGTCGGCGCCGGTCGTGATGCCGCAAAGGTTGCGGCGCCACCCGTCCCTTCGTACCGGCGTGCAGCTGACCCGCAATGCGCGCCGAGGCAACCCTTTCCGGCCGTTCCATGCGTGACTCCAGCTCCTTGGCACGCGACAAGGCCACGCGTCCGTCCGCGTCGAGCTGTCCGACCCGGGGCTGCGGCCGCCGAGTGCCTGGGCCTTCTGTCGCGTTCCCGATGGGATGCGCGGCAGCTTCGGTGGATCGTCTCGTCCATGGATGACCGATCTCCCACCGAGCCGCAGAGCGACGAACCGGTACCCGCCCGGCTGCAGCCGAAAAGCCCGGCGACGCACCCGGTAACCGTCGACGAGCTGAGCGAGTGGTCGTTCCCGGCGAGCGATGCGCCGGCTACCTGGACGTGGGACCCGGACTCACCTCGACATAGCTGAGCGCAATATCTCATCGGATCGCTCGCCAGTGAGCTTGCGTCTTCGACGAACGGCCGGTGGGACTCATGTCCTCCTCGGATCGAGCGCTCGGAGAGCGCACCGGTCCGGGGTGGCCGGCTTGCGGAACGGACGACAACGCAATTGCTGGACCTTCGTGCCACCCTCGGTCTGATCCGGACCAGGGCGGCCTTCGATGGCGCGGTGGTCCTGGGTGCATGATGCAGCCCGCAGTCCATGCCATCAGGCAGCCGCTGAAGTCAACGTCGGGTCATGCGCTCCCACCGCCTCGCCTCCACCTCGTCCGAATGTGGCCGAGCAGATGCAACCTCCGTGCCCGGCCGTCGCGCGGCACGGGGAGCACGTCACCGTCATCGCGTCCTCATTGCCGGCGGCGGCGTGGGCGGGCTCGAGGCGATGCTGGCTCTTCGGGATCTCGCACTCGACCGTGTCGCCATCACGGTCCTGTCCCCGGACGAGCGTTTCTCGTTGCGTGCGCGAAGCGTGCAGGACGCCTTCGGCGGACCTGCTCCCCGGAGCTATTCCCTTCCAGACCTGTGCACCGCGCACGGCACCGTCTACGTCCGTGACGCGCTGGCGCACGTCGGTCAGCAGGAGCACCGGGTGACGACGCGCAGCGGCCGACAGACGTCCTACGACTCGCTCCTCGTGGCGGTCGGCGCACGGCGACAGTCCGCCTTCTCCAGCGGAGCGACTCTGCGCGGCCCGCAGGACACCGAGGCCGTGCACGGTCTGATCCAGGATCTGGAGGGCGGTTACTGCCAGAGCATCGCCTTCATCGTGCCGCCGGGAGTGACATGGCCATTGCCGCTCTACGAGCTGGCGCTCATGACCGCCGAGCGGGCGTACAGCCAGTGCCTCGATGTCGACCTGACTCTCATCACACCGGAGCAGGAGCCGCTCGGCATGTTCGGTACCCCGGCGAGCGATGTGGTCCGCCATCTGTTGCAGGAGTCGGGAATCACTGTGCGGACGGCCACGAACGTGGCCGATGTCCGCAGCGGCCACGTGTTGATGCACGACGGCGACGCGATCGTGCGTGCCCAGCGCATGGTCGCGGTTCCGATCCTCGAGGCTCCGGTCATTCGCGGTCTCCCGACCGACGCAATGGGCTTCGTGCCCGTCGACGAGCACGGCCAGGTGCGCGGCGCGTCCGACATATGGGCCGCCGGGGACGCGACGAGCTTCCCGCTGAAGCAAGCCGGCATCGCGGCCCAGCAAGCCGATGCTGCTGCGCAGTCGATCGCCGCCGGGGCCGGTGCGGCCGTCGTGGAGAAGCCGTTCTCACCCACGCTGCGGGCGGGGCTGCACACGGGGCGCGGGGTGATCTACCTACGCGCGACGGCCACCGGCGAAGCTTGCGACAGCAGCCCCACCGTCTCCAACCGCGCGTCCTGGTCGCCGCCCTCCAAGGTCGCCGCCGCCTACCTCAGCTCGTATCTCGACGAGGTCGAGCGACGCAGCGGCCGTTGTTCGTCGCGGACGCCTGGCTGACCGACGCGGTCGATCGGTTCCGGCACGTCGCCGACGAGCGTTGGACATCGTGCTGCGCCACATGGACGCGTGGCTGGCGCCGGCCTGGCGCGCTCCCTACGCGCTGATCGGAACCTACGCGGGCGGACGGCCTGCGCGCCTCCGGGACCGGGAGCTTTCGCGGGCGATGCCGACCAGCAACAAGACGGCTCCTTCGCAGACGGGCTGACACCACGCGTCTCAAGCTTCGCGCAGCAACTCGCACACCACGACCGCATTGTTGTGTTCTCGATCGCGAGCGGCGTAGACGATCGTCACTGGGCCGCTCGCTGCGCGTCGACGGAGCTCCTCCATGCGTTCGGCTTTCTCGGCGATCTCGCCGCGGTAGCGTGCGCGAAACTCGGCGAACCGGGCAGGGTCGTGGTCGAACCAGGTCCGCAGCTCGTCACTCGGCGCCAGTTCGCGAGCCCAGGCGTCGAGACGCGCGCGCTCGCGGGAGACGCCGCGCGGCCACACGTGGTCGATCAGGACGCGATACCCGTCGTCCACCTCGGCCGGGTCATAGACGCGCTTGGCGCGCAGGTCGAACGTCATCGTCGCTCGTCCCTCAGCGTAGGTGCCTGGCGATGCGCGACGCGGGGACCTGTGCTGGGTGTGTGCCTGCTAGTCGGCGTCCTCCTTCGGCGCTCGCTTGCCGCGGGCGAAATCGGGCTTCGTGGCCGGGTCGCGTTCGCCGGCGCGCTCACCGCGGGCGAAATCGGGCCCGAGCTCTTCGTCGCGCTCACCGGCGCGCTCGCCGCGTGCGAAGTCGGCGCCGCCCTTCTGCCGCGGCTGCTTGCGCGATCCGCGGGCAAAGTCGGGCAGGTCTTCGCGGTCCGCTTGCATCGCATACCTCCGATCCGGATGACCAAGACCACTCTCCCACTCGCGGCCGAACCGCGCCACCCCTACCGGCCGGAACGGTCCACCGGTCTGATCTGACAGGTCGTCCGTGGCGCACGTCCGAACGCGGGAGCGCATGCTTGGTGCGTCCGGGCTCACGCTCATGCCCGGGCTCCTCGAGCTCACGAGCGACACCAGCCTGGGAGACGTGCGCTCGCAAGGGCGGCACGCGATACGTGGGCTCAGCGTGCGCACAGAAGTACACCGGCGACCCCATGACATGCAGACGCACAGACGTGGAGTCTGGGCTGGTGACATCAGAGCCGCACTCCCGATCAGCCACAGACACGTTCGTGATCGTCGGCGCCAGTCTGGCCGGCGCCAAGGCTGCGGAGACGCTGCGCGCCGAAGGCTTCGACGGGCGTGTGGTCCTGCTCGGCGACGAGCAGGAGCGCCCGTACGAGCGCCCACCGCTTTCGAAGGGCTACCTCCGCGGCGACGTCGCGGCCGGCAAACTGTTCGTGCACGATCGCGGCTTCTACGACGATCACGGCATCGAGCTCGTTCTCGGCCGCACGGCGGTGAGACTCGACACGTCGACCCGCGATGTCACGCTCGACGACGGAGCGCGACTGCAGTACGACCGGCTGTTGCTCGCCACAGGCGCGGAGCCCTTCCGGCTCAGCATCCCGGGCGGCGACCTGGACGGGGTCCTGTACCTCCGCAACAAGGCGGACGCGGATGCTCTGCGCGAGCGGTTCGGACGCAGAGGCGCTGTCGTCGTGGTCGGTGCCGGTTGGATCGGCTCCGAGGTCGCCGCATCGGCGCGCGAGCTGGGGCTCGCGGTCACCGTCATCGATCCGATGTCCGTGCCGCTCGAGCGCGTGCTCGGCCGCGCCGTCGGTGCGGTGTACCACGACCTGCACAGCGACCACGGCGTGACCATGCTCATGGGGACCACCGTCGACGCGTTCCTCGGAGGCGAGGCCGTCGAGGGCGTACGGACGCGCGACGGTCGCGAGATCGCGTGCGACCTCGCGGTCGTCGGTGTCGGCGCCCGGGCGCGCACCCGACTCGCAGCGCAGGCCGGCATCACCGTCGACGACGGCGTGCTCGTCGACAAGTACCTGCAATCGAGCCAACCAGGAGTGTTCGCCGCCGGCGACGTCGCGAATGCTGCGCATCCGCACATCGGTGGCCGTGTCCGCGTCGAGCACTGGTCGAACGCCCTGCACCAGGGGCCGGCGGCAGCGCGCAACATGCTCGGCCTGGCAGACGCGTACACGCGACTGCCGTACTTCTTCTCCGACCAGTACGACGTAGGCATGGAGTACTCCGGTTTCGCTCGTAGCTGGGATCGCGTCGTCTTCCGTGGCGATGCAGCGAGCCGTGAGTTCATCGCCTTCTGGCTGGCCGATGACCGGGTGGTCGCGGGCATGAACGTGAACGTGTGGGGCGTCACGGATCCGATTCGGGCGCTCATCGCGTCGGGCGCGACCGTGGAGGACCGGCGCCTCGCCGACCCCGACGTCCCGCTCGATCGACTCGCCGACGCGCCGTCGCGTGGCCTCGCATGAACCGCCTGCGGTCACTGCACGATGCGGGCGTGTCGATCTGGCTCGACACGCTCTCACGCGAGCTCCTGGACAGCGGCACGTTCGCGACGCTCATCGCCGAGAGCGCCGTGACCGGCGCGACCTCCAACCCCACGATCTTCGCGCGGGCCATCACGGGCTCCGACTGCTACGACGACCAGTTGCGAGTCGCGGCCGCCTCCGGCCTACGCGACCCTCAGGAGCTGTTCTTCGAGCTCGCGCTCGACGACGTCCGTCGCGCCGCTGATCTCCTGCGTCCGACGTACGACCTGAGCGATGGCCACGACGGATTCGTCTCCTTCGAGTGCACGCCGGATCTTGCCGACGACAGCGTGGGCACCGTTGCGCAGGCCGTCGATCTGTGGAACCGGTTGGCCCGGCCCAACGTCATGATCAAGGTGCCGGGAACCGACGCCGGTGTCCCGGCGATCGAGGAGCTCACCGCCCGCGGCATCAACGTCAACGTGACGCTGCTGTTCTCCGTGGCGCGCTACGAGCAGGTGATCGATGCGTACATCGCCGGCATCGAGCACCGCGTGCGCACCGGCGACCCAGTCGACTCGATCTCCTCTGTTGCCTCATTCTTCGTGTCGCGCGTCGACAGCAAGATCGATGCGCTGCTCAGCGAGGAATCCCCCCTGGCCGGCCGCGTCGCCATCGTCAACGCCCGCCATGCCTACACGCGCTATCGCGATCGATTCAGTGATGCGCGCTGGCGCTTACTGCGCGAGGCCGGCGCCCGCACGCAGCGGCCGTTGTGGGCCAGCACGGGCACGAAGAATCCGGCGTATTCCGATCTCCTCTACGTCGAGCAGCTCATCATGCCGGACGTCGTGAACACGATGCCAGAGGCGACCCTGCGCGCCTTCGCCGACCACGGAGAACACGCCCGCACTGCCGTCGCGAGCGATGTAGACGCGACCATCCTTGCGAGGCTGGAGCACGCCGGCATCGATCTGACCGCAGTCACCGCAGATCTGGAGCGAGAAGGAGTACGTGCGTTCTGCGCGTCCCATCGCGAGCTACTCGCCTGCCTCACCACCAAGTTGCACCACATCGAGACGCAGCCGATGCACGTCGAACACAGCGGACCGTGAACGCCATCGCCCCGGGCTCGGGTGCGGCGCTGACGCTCGCACGTCTGGCCCCCAACGGCTGTGCCTATCGTTGGTCCATGTCGTCCCGAGGTCAGCCGACGTCGGGCCCGGACCAGCATCTCGCCGACTCGGGTGAGGCCTCAGGGCCCGACGCCAGGAGGCGAATGAGGAAGAGAGCTCGCGGCCGGTTCCGCTCGTTGCCGTTGTTCTGGCGCGTCTTCGTGGCCGACGCGGTCGTCCTCGGCACCGCGACGGTGCTGCTGGCGATCGCGCCGGTCACCGTGTCAGTGCCGATCGCGTTCGACCAGCTCCTCATCCTGCTGGCCGGCCTCATGACGATCCTGGCGATCAATTCCGCCTTCCTGAGACACACGCTGCAGCCGCTGCAGTCGTTGATCCACATCATGGATCGGATCGATGCGCTCGAGCCCGGCCGCCGGGTCGAGTTTCCTGATGCAGGAAGCGACGTGCGCCGGCTCGCGGCCGCGTTCAACGCGATGTTGGAACGCCTCGAAGCCGAGCAGCGTGCGAGCACGGAGATGGCGCTCTCCGTGCAGGAGGGCGAGCGTCAGAGGATCGCGCGCGAGCTGCACGACGAGGTGGGTCAGACCCTGACGGCCATGCTCTTGCAGATCGAGAGCTTCTTCGCCGCCGCGCCCGACAGCCTTCGCGACGAGCTCGACGAGCTACGCGAGACGGCGCGCAGCGGCGCAGAGGACGTTCGCCGCATCGCACAGCGCTTGCGGCCGGAGGCGCTGGAGGAACTCGGGCTGCCGAGCGCGCTGCTGGCGCTGACGGACCTCTTCGCTCGCCAGACCGGGTTGCGCGTCGCGCGCACCGTCGAGCAGGATCTGCCGCTGACCGCCCAGGACGAGCTCGTCATCTACCGCGTCGCACAGGAGGCGCTGACCAACATCGCTCGGCACGCCCATGCGACAACCGCCGAGCTGACGCTCTCGCGTGCGGATGACGATGCGGTTCTCCTTGTCGTGCGTGACGACGGCGTCGGATTTGACGTCGATCGTCGAGGGTCGTCCTACGGCATCCGTGGCATGCGCGAGCGCGCGATGCTCATCGGCGCGACGATGCGCGTCACGTCCGGCCCGCGAAGCGGGACCGAGGTCACGGTGCGGGTGCCGCCGCGGGACTGACGGCACGAGGACTTCGCGATCCCTGACCCGCCACGACCTGATGCCTTCGCGGCGAAAGCTAGCCGAGGAGGTCGAACCGCGTCCCGCGTGGCGTGACCAGGATCGGGCACGCCGCGGACCTGGCGAGCACAGCCGTCGTGCTTCCCATCAGAACCGCCCCGATCGGCCCGTACGCGCGCGAGCCCACGACGAGCAGGTCCAGCTCGGCGGTCTCCGTCAGCAGGACCTCGTCCCCTGTGCCGTCGGCGAACAGACCGCTCACCTCGACGCGCTCGCGCGCAGCCTCCAGCGCCCCCTCGTGGGCGGCTCGCAACTCCGTGCGCATGGCGTCGTTGGCGGACGTGCTCACAAGCGCCGACGGCGTCACACCCCCGAAGGCCAGGGCCTGACAGGCCGTGATGACGCGCAACTCGGCGCCTGAGCTCTCCGCCAGCGCGACCGCCGCCTGCAGCGCCTGCTGCGCCTCCTCCGAGCCGTCGAGCCCGACTCCGACTCGCGCGAGCGGCCCGGGCGACTCGTCCCCGTAACCGCGAGGTGCGATGGCGACGGGGCACGCCCCGCCGGCGAGAAGGCGCTCACCCACGCCACCGATGAGCAGGCGGCCGATCGGTCCGCGCTGGGTCGAGCCCACGACGATGAGCCCGGTGTCCGGCCGCTCGCTGACGTGCTGCAGCTCGCGAGCCGCGGAGTTGCCCGGCACGACGTCTGCGGCCGCGTCGTCCAACCCCGTCTCGCGCGCTCGCTGCGCGATCGTCGCGCGCGCCTGCTCGCGCAAACAGGCCATCTCCGGCGCCGCAGGGTCGGTGAAGTCTCCGTGCGCGAGCACCGTCACGATCCTCGTGGGAGCATGGGTGCACTCGGCGAGCCGGCGTCCCAGTGCCAGTGCGTCCCCCGTGCGCGCTCCCACGTCGACAGCGATGACGATGTTCTTCGTCACGAGCTGCGGCGCACACTAGCGTCGTGCGTGTCCTTGCCCCCGATGCGACCCGCCTGGTGTTGCACGTGGACGACTGACACCATGGCGCGATGCCGAGTCCGACCATGATCGTGTGCGCCGTCGACAGGTCGCGCCGAGCGCATCACGTCGCGCGAGTGTCACGAGGGCTCGCAGAGGCGCTCGACGCTCAGGTCGTGCTGACGCACGTCTTCGATCCCATGATGGTGCCGGCGCCTCCCACGCGCGAGCTGGACCGCTTGCTGAGCACGGAGGACATCGAGCAGCACGAGCGCGGGCTCGCACATCGCGCCCTCGCACGCACGGCCGAGTTCCTGGGCGATGTCGCGTACACCACCGTCTTCGCCGAAGGTCGCCCCGAGCCCGAGATCCTCCGTGTCGTGGACGACAACGACGCGCGGTTGCTGGTCACCGGCTCGGGGGCACGCACGCCGGTCGAACGCATCATGGGCGGCAGCCTGTCTGCACAGCTGGCCGTCGCGGCGCGATGTCCAGTCGTCGTCGTGACCGACAACGCCGAGATGCACGGCGCGGGCCCCGTTCTCGCGGCGTACGACGGATCAGATCACAGCCTGCGAGCGGCACGGCACGCCGCGGGGCTCGCGGTACGGCTGGCCCGGGAGCTGGTGCTGATGCACGTCGGGGCCCAGGGTCAGTCCGGTCTCCAGGCGGATGAGGCACTCGCGCGTGAGCTGCATGCAGCCGCCCGTGCCTGCGCAGCGGAGGCGACACGTGGCGTTGCGCAGCGTCTCGACGTCACCTTCGTGGTCGAACACGGTGATCCCGTGGAGCAGCTGCTGCTCGCGGCGCATGAGCGCGCCGCGCCACTCATCGTCGTCGGCAGCCGTGGGCGAAATGCGCTGAAGGCGGCGCTCCTGGGATCCGTCTCGGCGGGCGTCGTACGGCGCGCCGATCGACCCGTCGTCGTCGCCGGCCCACATGCGGAAGAGCCGCTCGTCGCCATCGCGACGTAGAACCCTCGTCAAGGGGACCTCGCCTCTCCACCGGCGTGCTGCCGTCGCAGCAAGAGCACTCGCGGGTTCTACGACCCCGTCCTGGGCGACCCCGCCGATGGCTGATCGTCGCCGTGGCCTGGTCCGGGCCGGCCTTCACGGCGGCGAGCGCGCAGGGAAGCCGCCTGCGCGATCGCGTGCCCAGACAGCGGCGACGTGACGAGCACGAAGAGGATGACGAGCGCGGCGCTTGTGATGATCTCCGCTTCGCGGGTCGCGATCGACGCGGCGAGGGACGGACGCTCAGCGTCGCCGCGGCCGTCGTCGGGCGCAATGCGAAGGCGACGCCGAGCCCGAGGACGACAGCCGTGGCCACGCCGCCCGGAGCGAGGCTGGTCAGGACGAGCAGGTAGACGCCGGCGAGTGCGAGACCGCCGATGAGCACAACGCGTCACGGCGCCACCGCCTGCAGGACCGCGGCGGCGTCCGAGCCGGGCGCTCGCTTCGGCGCCGTCGGCGGCGTTGAAGATCGGACGTCTCAGCGCGCCGAGGACGTCGTGCTGGTCCTTGCGCGCGTGGCCTTTGAGGTCTCTGAGGAAGTGCACGGTAGCGCTGCCAGCAGGCGCCGAGCACCTTGGCGATCGCCGCCTTCAGCCCGCGTGCGCGTCGCTGATGGCCAGGCGGACGCCGGTCAGCCCGCGCGCGACGAGCCCGCGGAGAAAGTCGGTCCAGAACGCCTCGGTCTCCGCCTCGCCGACGTCGAGGGAGAGGATCTCGCGGCGGCCGGTCTCGTGGACGCCATGCGCGATGACCAGAGCCTTGGGGACGACGCGGCCGCCGGCCCGGACCTTCTCGACCTTGGCATCGAGAAACGGGTACGGATAGTCAGCTTCGAGCGGACGGATGCGGAACGCCTCGACCTGCTCATCCAGTCCGGCGCAGATCCGGCTCACCTCGCTCTTTGAGATCCGCAGCCCGAGGCTCTCGACGAGCTGATCGACCCGGCGCGTGGAGACGCGGCAGACATGGGCCTGCTGGACCACGCTGAGCCGCGCCTGCTCCTAGCGCCGCCGCGGCTCCAGGAACGACGGGAAGTACGAGCCCTGACGGATCTTCGGGATCTGCAGCTCGATCTCCCCGGCCCGTGTGTCCCACCGTCGCGGCCGATAGCCGCTGCGATACGTCGCGCGGTCCTCGGTCCGCTCACCCAGCTGCGCGCCGATCAGATCAGACACCTCGGCCTCCATCAGCTCGCCGACCAGCCAGCGCAGCGACTCGCGGAACAGATCAGCGCCCTCCTGGCTGCGCAGCACTTCGACGACCTCGGCGGCAGTCATGCTCTTGGCTCCGGCCATCGCCGGTGCCTCCTTTCGTCAACCGTGAGAAGTCGACGATTCTCGGCGCCGAGGTGCGGAGCGCCCTCCGCGTCCTCCAGGTGAACGCGACGGCGGTGCCGACGTGGTAGCCGAGCCTGCGCAGGTTCCGATTGAGCTGACGGACGTCGGTGCCCTCGTCGCCGATGTGCAGGTCGCGGTAGGCCGGGACCGTGCCGCACAGCAGCAGCACCGGGCGCTCGTCGACCCGGTACAGGACGTCGCCGCAGCCCACCCGGTCGCCCGCCTCGGGCAGCTCGGTGTACGTCCCGCGGGCCCGGTTGATCACCGGGTACGGCGAGCCGTCCGCCCGTGCGCGCTAGGTCAGGGTCCCGTTCACCGAGAGGGAAGCCGACAGCGCCCCTCGCTGCACCTTCGCCGTGTTCGCGGGTGCCTGGGTCGCCGCCGGGGTCGCCCCTCCCCACCGGACGTCACGACCACGCCGGCGGTGACGGCGACCAGGATGACCCCCGCGGCCACGGTCCATGCCCTCCGGCTCACGGGCGCGTCACGCCCAGCCGGGCGGAGGAGCGGGCGCATTGGCGCATCGCGGCGTTGAGGGTGCTCATGCCGCCGCTCGACGCGGCCGACGGGATGCGTCTCGTGTCGACCAGCGGCGCGCCCGGGGCGGGATCCGGGAAGTCCGTCACACCGTGGTCGCGGATGCACCGCGCGAACTCGAGGGCGGCCTTCTGCTGCTCGCTGCTGCGCGTATGGCCGGTGAAGCCCGACGGCTCCAGGTCCTTGCACGCGGCGATGGCGGCCTTCCACGCCGCGCTGTCGGTGTCCAGCGAACCACGCGGGCGTCGGCCTCGGCCTGGCGATCGTGAAGAGCATCGCCCGAGCGCACGACGGCGCCCTCGTGGTCAAGCCCCGGGAGGCCGTAGGGCTCTGCGTGACGGTGCGACTCCCAGCCGCGCCGGCCCCCATCACCAACTGACGACCCGGGGCAGTCGCGGCGCTCCCGCGGACGGCGGCGCCCGCACACCCGAGCCTGGTGCACGACGAGGAACGCGTCACCCGATGCTCATGGGTCATGTAGCGTTGCGCGGAATCGGCAACGTGATGCGTTGCCGCTGTTCCGGCTGTCCCGTCGCGGGCCTTCGGGAGGACGCTCCGCGCGTGATCGCTCAGAACGTGAGGCACGCGTCACGGCCGTCAACGGATGGTCGGAGGAGGTTGCTGTGAGGGTCTCAACCAGGGCGCTGCGAGCGCTCCTGCTCACCGTCGCTGCACTCGGGCTCGCCGTGACCGGGTGCGGCAGCGACAACAGCGGCTCGTCGGGCGGTGGCGGCACCGCCGCCAAGCAGGCCGGCGGGGAGACGGCGTCGACGTCGCAGTGCGGTCCCGACGCCGCGGGCAAGAAGGCCACGGGAACGCCGATCAAGCTCGGCTCGATCACGACCAAGATCCCGGGCATCGACTTCACCGACGGCTCGGATGCCGCTGCGGCGTACTTCAAGTGCGTCAACGACAACGGCGGCATCAAGGGCCATCCGGTCGACTTCATCGTCGAGACGCACGGCTCCGACCCGCAGCAGGTCGCCTCGCTGGCCACGAAGCTGGCGGAGTCCGACAAGGTCGACGCGTTCGTGGCCGGGTTCTCGATCCTGGACTGCACGGTCAACCACGGCTACTACGAGAAGAACGATTTCTACCCGATCGTGGCCGGCGTGCCGAACGAGTGCTTCAACACGCCGAACATCGCCGCGCTGAACATGGGGCCGCTGTACTCCAGCCTGGGCGCAGTGCGCTACGTCATCGATACGGCCGGCGCCAAGGGCACGCTGGTCATGGTGACGCCCAAGCAGCCGGGGGCCGCGGCCATCAACGAGGGCGCGCTGACCTACGCCAAGCAGAAGGGCCTGAAGGCGGTCAGCCGACTGGAGAACGTGCCGATCTCCGATCCGGCGTCGCTCGTGCAGGCGCTTGTCTCGCAGGCCGGTGACGGCGGCGGTGTGGTGCTGGACTTCACCCCGCCGGAGGGCGTGAAGATCATGCAGGCGGCAGCGCAGCAGGGCGTCATTGACAAGGTTCACTGGGGCTCCTCCACGCCGCTGAACGACACCTCGGTGCCCGACGCGGTCGGCAAGCCGTGGGAGGGCAAGATGTTCATCAACGCCGAGCTGGCGCTGCTGGACTCCAACGGGCCGGACATGCAGCTATACCGCGCCGTGAACAAGCAGTACTCGCCCGACAACCCGATCGGCTCGTTCGGTCAGATGGGCTTTGTGGCGGCGAAGATGTTCACCGACACGGTCCGCAAGCTGCCCGAGGACCAGCTCAACAAGGAAGGCATCAACAAGGCCATCCTGGACATCAAGAACTACAAGACCGACGTGCTGTGCAAGCCCTGGTACTTCCAGAAGATGGACAAGCACGTTCCGAACAACACCGACCGTACGGTGACGCCGAAGGACGGCAAGATGGTCGAGGCCGAGGGCTGCACCGACATCCCCGACAGCTACCCGGACCTGAAGTACGTGCGTGAGTACGAGGCCACGCACGACGTCAACAAGGGCTAGCGCCGTCGCGACGCGCGGGCCCCACGGCGAGCGTGGGGCCCGCAGCCGGCGACACGCCAGCGGGCTCGGCCGGTCGGCTGTCTGCCCTCAGGCGCGCATGCGCGCCGGCCAGATGCCCTGCTTGCCCGGCGAGAGGATCCCGTTGGGGTCCAGGGCGTCCTTGATGCGCTCGTTCGTGCGCATCTGGATGTGGTCGTTGAAGTCCAGCTGCTCGGCCACGAGATCCATGTGGTGGATGTTCGTGCGGTAGGGGATCTTGTTGCGCCTGCCGAGCTCGACCACCATGTCCTCGTAGGCGGCGTAGACGGCGCGGGTCTGCTCCTCGTCCTTGGGGTCGAAGAACATGCTCGTGATGTGCAGGACGTTGCGCGGGGAGACAAGCAGGCCGCCGATGTAGGACTGACCGTTGCGCTCGTACAGATCGCGCACGAGGTGGAAGGTCTCGACCACGTCCGCACCGGTCAGCGGGCCGACCACCGAGAAGTCGAGGTGCCCGGTGTCCTCGCCGTAGGGCGTCTTGAAGAGGTCCATGAGCTGCATGTCGGGCAGCCCGGCCTGGACGGAGTCGTTGTGGTCGGTGATCCCCTCGCGGTCACGCCCGAACTCGCGGCGGTAGAGCTCGACGCCCGGGATCGCGGTCAGGGTGCGCTCGATGATCGACCAGTCGAGGTCGACGCGCTCGCGGCGACCGTAGAGTGCGAAGCGCAGCCGCCACGTCGGGTCGGAGGGGTCGATGGCGGGCGCGCCGTCGATGCCGATGTTCAGCCCGCGGCCCATGATCGGGTAGTTGTGCAGCACGCCCTCGAGCATGAGCGCGCGCAGGGCGTCGGCCATCGCGGCGAGCGCCTCGTCCCCCTCCCACACGGCGCCGCACGACAGCAGCACGTCGGGCGACGGCATGAGCCAGACGCCCATGCTCGTGACGATCCCGAAGTTGCTCTGCATGAAGATGCGGTCCAGCGACGGGCCGAAGGAGTACTGGTAGGCGTGCCAGACGGCGTTGTCGGTCTGACCGCCCATGCCCGTGCGCAGCACCTCGCCGTCGGGCAGCACGACCTCCATGCCGCATACATTGGCGGGATGGTCGCCGTACGGGGTGTAGCCGCGGCCGTAGTCCAGCGTGTTGCCCACGACGCTGCCCCACCCCAGATCGGGGATCGACGGCCAGCACCGGCCGCCCGCCTCGAGCAACGCGTCGTGCAGGTCGAAGAAGCGCACCCCCGGCTCGACCACCGCGTAGCAGAGCTCCTCGTTGACCTCGAGCACCCGGTTCATCTCGCGCAGGTTGACGATCACCGAGCCGCGCACACGCGGTGCCGGGCCACCGTACGTGTTGTTGCGGCCCTGCCCGAACGACCACAGCGGGACGCCGTGCTCGTTGGCGAGCCGCACGACCTGCTGCACCTGCTCGGTGCTCGTCGGCGCGACGGCCAGAGACGCGTCGAAGTCGTCCGAGCCGCGGACCCAGTACGGATCGCGGAACTCGACCAACGCGTCGGCGTCGTCGGTCACCGCCTCTGCGCCCAGCGCGGCAACCAGCGCGGACCTCAGCTTCTCGATGTCGCCTGCGGCGACAGGCGGGTGCGCGGTCGTGCGCATGCGGTGATCTCCCCTCGATTCGACGACGGCACCGATGAGGATCGCCGATCACCGGCGATCGAGGCATCCGTGCTGCCCACAGTGTGCCGACCGCGATACTCCGGCCGCCCCGACGACCCAGGAGATGACCGTGACCCATCCGGCGCAGGCGCCGCTCGCCGACTCGGTGCTCGAGGCGCTCAGGGAGTTCGACACGCCGACCATCGCCTACGCCGCCAAGAGCACGATCTGCGCGCGGCGCCACGTCACCACCGACCCCGACGCACAATCCGCAACAGCCGGTTGCCCTCCTCGTTGGTGATCTCGCGCAACAGCACCCTGACCGCCAAGTCTGCCCCCTCGCGCCGAGCCATCTCGACGCGAGGATTCGACAACGACCGCCGCGAGCCTTGCTACGTCAACCCGGCAAACGTTGCCGGGTACTCCACTAGATGACGCCGTTGTCGTGTGGCACCGTGGCGGGGTCGGGGATCGGCATGCCTACGTCCCAGTGTTCGACGATCTTGCCGTCCTGGAGCCGGAAGATGTCGACGAGCACGATGCCTGGGTCGTCCTCGGCTCGGTTGATCATCACGTGCACGGCGACGTGATCCTCATCGACGACGAAGCGAAGCGGGCGCTGCCTGTAGTGCGGTGACTTGTGCGCCTGCGAGTGCTCGAAGTGCTCGATGAACGCGTCCACGCCGTCGGGGACGAACGAATTGTGCTGGGTGTACGTCTCACCGATGTGGCGTGCCGCTGCCTCGCGCGGGCGCTTTTGGACGAAGGCGAGGTCGTAGAACTCCTCGATGACCTGGCGGTTGGTCTCGGCCTGGCTCGTCACAGGACGCCGTTTTCGTGCGGGATGCCCGCTGGGTCGGGGATGTCCTTGTAGACGTCCCAGTGCTCGACGATCTTGTCGTCCTCCAGCCGGAAGATGTCGACCAGCACGATGCCGCGATCGTCGGCGGAGCGATGGATCGTCGCGTGAACGGCGACGAGCTCCTCGTCGGCGACGATCCGCAGGATGCGCTGCTGGTAGTCCTCGTTGCGTCGCTGGGTGCTGTTCTCGAAGAACGTCTTGAAGCCTTCGATGCCGTCGGCGACGAAGGGGTTGTGCTGGATGTACGGCTCGCCGAAGTACCGCTCGGCCGCCTCCGTCGGGCGCTTCTGCTCGAACGCCAGCTCGTAGAAGTCGCGGACGACCCGGCGGTTGCGCTCGCGGTGCGACAAAGGTGGCTCCTTTCGTGATCCGGCGACGTCACGGCCGTCGAGGCATGATCCTACGAAAAATCACCAGAAGATCTCAATAGATGATCGCGTGCGTCTTCGTATACGATCTGGTTTGCCCAGCGCGGAGATGTGAGGAGGCTGCGAGTGATGGGGTTCGGGAGACCGCTGCGCCTGCTGTGCGCGTTGGCTGCGCTGTCGGTTGTGGTCGCCGGCTGCGGCGACGACGATGGCGGAGGAGGCAGCGCCAAAGAGGCGGGCGGGACCACGCCGACCGCGACCAAGTGCGGGCTGGCGAACGGCAAGAAGGCGACGGGAACGCCGATCAAGGTCGGTTCGATCGTGACCAAGGTTCCGGGCATCGACTTCACCGACGGCTCCGACGCCGCGGCGGCGTACTTCACGTGCGTCAACGACAACGGCGGCATCAACGGCCACCCCGTCGACTTCATCGTCGAGGAGCACAGCACCGATCCGCAGCAGGTCGGCTCGCTGGCCACCAAGCTGGCGGAGTCCGACAAGGTCGACGCGTTCGTCGCCGGGTTCTCGATCCTCGACTGCACCGTCAACAGCGGCTACTACGAGAAGAACGGCTTCTACCCGATCGTGGCCGGCGTCCCAAACGAGTGCTTCAACACGCCGAACATCGCCGCGCTGAACATGGGCCCGGGCTATTCGAGCCTCGGGGCCGTGCGCTACGCCATCGACAAGCTCGGCGCCAAGGGCACGATCGTCATGGTGACGCCGAAGCAGCCCGGCGGCGCCGCGGTCAACCAGATCGCCCTGTCCTACGCCAAGGAGAAGGGCCTGAAGACTGTCAGCCGCCTCGAGAGCGTGCCGGTGTCCGATCCCTCGTCGCTCGCCCAGGCCATCACGGCCCAGGCCGGCGACGGTGGCGGCGTGGTGCTGGACTTCACCCCGCCGGAGGGTGTCAAGGTGTTGCAGGCTGCTGCGCAGCAGGGCTTGATCGACAAGGTCAAGTGGGCGTCGTCGACGCCGCTGAACGACACCTCGGTGCCCGACGCCCTGGGCTCGCAGTGGGACAACAAGATCTTCATCAACGCCGAGCTGGCGCTGCTGGACTCCAACGGTCCCGACATGCAGCTCTATCGCGCCGTGAACAAGAAGTACTCGCCCGACAACCCGATCGGCAGCTTCGGCCAGATGGGCTTCGTCGCCGCCAAGATGTTCACCGACAACGTCCTCAAGCTGCCCGAGGACCAGCTCACCAAGGAAGGCATCAACAAGGCCCTCCTGAACATCAAGAACTACAAGACCGACATCCTCTGCAAGCCCTGGTACTTCCAGAAGATGAAGCTGCACGTCCCGAACAACACCGACCGCATGGTGACGCCAAAGGACGGCAAGATGGTCGAGGCCGAGGGGTGCACAGACATCCCGGACTCATACCCGGACCTGAAGTACGTGCGCGAGTACGAGGCCACGCACGACGTGAACAAGGGCTGACCGAGGTGCGAACGGCGGGGGCCGGCGAACTGGCTGACCCCGCCCGCGCCCCGGCGCGACGAGCCTCACGCGATGCCAGCAGACGCCTGGCCGACGGCACGGGTGAGCGCCGGTTGATGCTGCTCCACCCACGCCACATCGTTGAGGCGATGGTGGCGAACGAAGTGCTCGATCTCCCGGGGATGCTCCTCGGCTTCCAGCATCGCCACGAGGTGCTCGTGCTCCTCGACGGCGACCATGCCGCGCGGCGGCACGCGGTGCAGCAGTCCATCGCGCTGTGTCCCGAGCCGCTCACCCGAGCTGGTGACGACTGCACGCGTGTGCGGATTGGGGCAGTGGTCGTAGAGGTACTCGTGGAATCTGCGGTCGAGCTCGACCACGGCGGGGACGTCGAGGCGCTGGATCGCGTCGCGGATCTGCGCGTTCAGCTCCCGCAGGTGGCGGTAGTCGTCGGCGTCGAACGTCCTCGATCCGAGCGCTGTGGCGTACCCCTCGAGCACCGCGAGCGTCGCCATCTCCGACGCCCACGAGGTCACGTCGCGCCGCGCCACCGTCGCGCCCTGATGGCGCTTGTAGTCGA
Source organism: uncultured Solirubrobacterales bacterium (assembly GCA_963757125.1). GTDB lineage: Bacteria > Actinomycetota > Thermoleophilia > Solirubrobacterales > Solirubrobacteraceae > CAVVSD01. Next base: position 293,774 of record CAVWQP010000005.1, read on the forward strand.
CCCAGCCTTCGGCCTCCAGACGCCGTATCGCTTCGCGGACAGGCATCGGGCTCACCTTCAGCTCGCGGATGATCGCGTCCAGCACGATCCGGTGGCCGGGCAAGTAGGCACCCTCGACGATGCGCTCCCGAATGAGCTCGTAGACCATCTGCTGCTTGCTGGCGGGCGACAGGCGCGCCACGTTAGCGATTCCCGCACCGGTTCCCTGACCCACGATCACACATCCAGGAGCTACGTATGACGCATGCTGCGAGCGTCCCTAGGCGGAAAGCAGGCCCAGCCGGCCCGGAGGTGTCCGTCCTCTCGCTGGGGTCGTGGCACACCTACGACCGCATGGACTTCCACGACGGCGCGGAGCTTCTTCGCCGGGCGGTCGACGCCGGCATCAACCTGTTCGACGTCGGCGTCTACGGGAAGTTCGCGCCCGACCCCAGCCGCTCCACGTATCACTCGTTCACGGACGTCATCTTCGGCCGGCTCGTGCAGCACGCCGGCATCGGACGCGACGAGCTCGTGCTGTGCGAGAAGCTCTGGCTCGACGTCTGGCCCCGGCAGTCGTTCAGGGAGCAGCTCGACATGGCACTCGACCGCGTGGGCACCGAGTACGCGGATATCGCGGTCCTCGGCGACGTCCGCGTGGACGGGCTGGACCTCGAGGCCGTCGTGTCGGAGCTGGCAGAGCTGGTGCGGGATGGACGACTCGGGTGCTGGGGCGTCAACAACTGGTCGGCGAGGCACATCCGCCGCGTCCACGAGTTCGCCGAGCACGAAGGCATGCCCGGTCCGCAGTTCGCGCAGCTGAAGTACAGCGTCTGCCGGCGCCGCATGGCGGAGAGCGACGCCTTCCGTGACCTCTTCCAGGAGATCGGCATCGGCCTGCAGGCATCTGACGTCTTCGAGGGCGGCATCCTCGTCGGCAAACTGCAGCCGGAGCGTGCGATCGGTGCCGATCCCGGCGGGATTCGCGAGGCGATCCGCGCGGCGGCCCCGAGGGTGGCGGAGGTCGCTGCCGAGCTCGGCGCGACGCCCGCGCAGCTAGCGATCGCGTTCTGCCTCACGCAGTCCGCGACGGTGAGTGTGCTGTTCGGCGCGACGAGCGTCCAACAGCTCGAGGACGACCTCGGCGCGCTGGACGTCCTCGAGCGCCACGGCGACGTCATCCGCGATCGGGTCGCCGATCTCTGGATGGACCGCGATGTCGTTGGTTGACCGTGTCGCCGTGGTCACGGGCGGCGCGAGCGGCATCGGCGAGGCGATCGCGCGTGCGCTCGCGACCGAGGAGGCTCGCGTCGTGCTCCTCGACCGCAACATCGACGCCGCGGAGCGCATCGCGACCGACCTGGACGCTGTGGCATTCGAAGCCGACGTCTCGTCCGCGGAGTCGGTCGAGCGCGCGCTGCTGCATGCTGCGGCGCGCGTCGGCGATCCCGACATCCTCGTCAACAGCGCCGGGATCGCCGGCGGCAGCGGCCCGCTCGTCGACCTGCCTCTCGACACGCTCGACCGGGTGATCGCCGTCAACCTGCGTGGCACGTTCGTGGTCATCCAGGTGGTGGCGCGACGGATGATCGCGAGTCGCCGCGGCGGAGCCATCGTGAACATCAGCTCGATCGGGGCCTGCCAGCCCACGCCCGGTCTCGGCCACTACGAGGCGACGAAAGCCGCGGTCAACGCGCTGACGCGCTCGGCGGCCCTGGAGCTGGCGCCGCACGGCATCCGGGTGAACGCGGTGGCTCCGGGGCCCGTCGAGACGCCGATGACCCGTCGCCTGACCGATGACACCGCGGCCAGGCAGGCGTGGGAAGCGCGGATACCGTTGCGGCGGCTCGCACGCCCCGAGGACCTCGTGCCCATCGTCCTGCTGCTGGTCTCCGATGCGGCGGGTCACATCACGGGCACCGTCGTACCGGTCGACGGCGGGCAGCTCCTGCAATGACACGCGTCACGGGCACGATCCCCGCGAGCACCCGAGCCGCGGTCATGCACGAGTACGGCGCGCCACTCGTGCTCGAGCACGTCCCGCTGCCATCGGACCTCGAGCCGGGCGCAACGGTCGTGCGCATCGCGTGCACGACGCTGTGCGGAACGGATGCGCACCTGTGGGACGGACGCCTCGCGGGCGTGGTCGATGTCGTGCTGCCGATGATCCACGGCCACGAGATGGTCGGTCGCGTCTGCGCGATCGACCGCGACGAGACCCGCGACGCGCTCGGCCGCGAGATATCGGTCGGCGACCGCATCGTCTGGTCCGAAGCGGTCTGCGGCCACTGCTACGCGTGCACTGTGCTGGGCGAGACGGTGATGTGCGAGCGCCGCGGCATGGGGTTCTCCCAGCGCGCGGACCGGTCGCCGTTCGCCGTGGGCGGCCTCTCGGAGCACGTGTACGTCCGCCCCGGCGCGCAACGACTTCTCGTCCCCGACGACGTCGAGGACGCCTGGGCGGCCGCCGCCGCATGCGCAGGCAAGACGACGCTACGCGCGTTCGCCACGGCCGGCGGCATCACGCCCGGCGCGAAGGTCGTCGTCCAAGGCGCCGGCCCGCTCGGGCTGCTCGCGACGGCGTACGCCCGATCCGCGGGAGCTGCGACGGTCATCACGATCGACGCGTCTGCCGCCCGGCTCGCGGTTGCGAGGGCATGGGGCGCCGACACAACCATCTCGCTGCACGACGCGCCCAACCCCGACGACCGCATCGCACGCGTGCGCGAGCTGACCGACGGTCTCGGCGCCGAGCTCGTGCTGGACCTGGCGGGCGGACCCACCTCGGCCCGAGAAGGCGTGCTCATGACCGCCCGCAAAGGGACCTCCGTCGCGGTCGGCATCGCCGGCGCCGGGGCCGAGCCGATCCCGATGCACGCGGTCATGCGCGGTGAACTGCGCGTGCTGGGCTCGATGAACGGCGACATCGCGGACCTCGCGAGGGCGCTCGAGTTCCTCCGCCACCGCCGCCACAGCTTCGACTGGAATCGCATGTTCGACGCGCCCGTCGGGCTGGAGGGCGCTACGGCAGCGCTGCGCGCTGTCAATCGTGGTGAGGTCATCAAGCCGGTCGTCGTGCCTGCGCAGTGACGTGAGCTTCGGCGCTTGCGCCCCAGCAGCTCGAGGCGATCGACGTGCCGGCGCCCGGCCTCGTCCAGCGAGAGCTCCTCGACGACGGGGTCCGCGGCGACCTCGTCCATGACCCTGCGCAGCTCGCGCTCGGCCTGCGCGCGCGTGAGACCGTGGCTCGTGCCCGAGGCGCGCTTTGGCCCGAGCTTGCGCTTGACCTGTCGGCCGCCTCGTCGCCACTTGCCGTACCAGTGCGCGCGCCCGTTGGCGTCGCTCCAGAGGAGCAGCGAACCGGTCCCGTGGGAGCGGCGGGAGGCTGAGGCGCTAGCCATCGCCACGCCTCATCAGCGGGGCCGCAGGCCCGTCACCCGCGGAGAACTTGGTACCAAATTGGTACCACGGGACCCCAGTGTCAGGTCCCCGTCCATCGATATCTCCCGGAACTACAAGGGGTGAGCGAGGGGACTCGAACCCCCGACCGCCTGGACCACAACCAGGAGCTCTACCAGCTGAGCTACGCCCACCGTGCGGAGCCGAGTGTACCGGCGCGGAGGCCTGCCCGTCCGGCTCCAACTCTCGTCCAGTTTCGCCACCCGGTGGAGTAGGTCGCCTGCCCACCGCCGAGGCGCCATCCTTGCGCATCATCCGATCGACTCGGATCCGGAGGAACTGCTGTCATTGGAGGTTTCGGACCAGTCCGAGAAATGGAATCACTCCCGTGCAAGATCCGACCGGCTGGCGCGTTATCGCACGAAGTGGCACCACGAACCCTCCAACTGACCCATACTGGATCGATGCGCCGTCTCGTCATCGTGCTAGCGGCGATCGCGCTGCTCGCTCTTCCGGCCGCTGCCAGCGCCGCCGTCACCGAGTACGCGCTCCCCTCCGGCTCGCATCCCTCCGGCATCGCGCAGGCGCCCGACGGCGCCATGTGGGTGCTCGAGGACGGCGGCGCGACCATCGACCGCGTCGCCTCTGACGGCTCCATCGCGCGGTTCCCCGCGAACGGCTACCCCAGCCTCGTCGACGCGACGTTCGACCTCGGCGGCGGCCTCTGGTTCACCGGCGGCACGTCCGACCGCCTCGGCCGCGCGTCGGCGACCACGACGCTCGGCCCGATCTCGACCTGGATCTTCGGCCCCGGCTGCCAGCCCACCGGCGTGGCGACCGCGCGGGACGGCGGCATCTGGTTCTCCAAGCTCGACTGCAACGTCATCGGGCGCATCGACCCGGCCAGCTCGCCCAACGCCGCGCACACCGACATCACGCTGCCCAGCGGCACCCAGCCGATGAGCATCACGGTCGGTCCCGACGGCGCGATGTGGTTCACCGCATCTGGCAGCGGACGCATCGGCCGCATCGCCGCCGACGGCACGCTGACCTGGCCGGTCGCCGGCGGTCTGGACCGCCCGTACGACCTCGTGACCGGCGCGGACGGCAACCTCTGGGTGACCGAGAGCGGCGGCCACGGCGCGATCCTGCGGGTCACGACGGCGGGCGCGGTCACGCGGTTCGCCATGGGCCTGCCCGACGGCGCCGACCCGCGCGGCATCGCCGCGGGCGCCGACGGCAACCTCTACGTCGCCGCCTACGGCGCCAACGCCCTCGCGCGCGTCGGCCTCGACGGCACGATCACGACGATCCCGCTCAGCGCGGGCGCCGGGCCGCGCGGCGTCGCGGCCTCCACGGACGGCTCGATCTGGTTCACCGCCTACGACGGCGGCCGGGTCGGCCACCTGACCGCTGACCCCGCGCCGCCGCCGAAGGCCGTCGCCGCGCCTGCACCGCCGGTGCCGCAGCTGGGCAAGACCGTCGTGGTCACGCCGACGGGCACGGTGCGCGTCACGCTCCCGGGCTCCGGACGCTCCTACGTCCTGCGCGGCACGAGCAAGGTGCCGGTCGGCTCCACGTTCGACGTACGCAACGGCAAGGTCTCGCTCATCTCGGCGCTGCCGGGCAACACGACGCAGTCGGGCCGGTTCTGGGGCGGCTTCTTCAAGGTCAACCAGTCGAAGTCGCGTAGCCTCCATGGCATGACGACGCTCGAGCTGCGCGGGCGGCTGACCTGCTCGCAGGCCAGCTCCGCGGCGACGAAGAAGCGGCGTACGAACACCCTCTGGGGCAGCGACCGGCGCGGCAAGTTCCGCACCCGCGGCCGCAACGCGACGGCGACCGTGCGTGGCACCGTCTGGCGCACGACCGACCGCTGCGACGGCACCCTGGTGACCGTCTCCAGCGGCCAGGTGAGCGTCCGCGACTCCGTCCGCAAGCGCACCGTCACGGTCCGCAAGGGCCACAGCTACCTGGCCCGGAACAAGCACTAGGTCCGTGCGGAGCCGGCCTGGCCTTCGCACGTTCGCGCTCGCCCCGATCCTCGGGGTGGCGGTCGGCCTCGTCATGCTGCTGACGAGCGTCGGGGACTCGCTCGAGGATCAGACGCTCGACGCCCGCTCTCGCCTGCAGGCCGACGGGTCGCAGAGCCAGATCGCGGTCGTGGCGATCGACTCCAAGACGTTCGACCCGCCCAACGACGAGGTCTGGCCGTTCAAGCGCAGCCGCCACGCGGAGGTCATCGACCGGCTGCGCCGCGCGGGCGCGAAGACCGTCGTCTACGACGTGCAGTTCACCGAGCCGACGGAGAACAAGGAGGACCTCGCCCTGTTCGACGCCGTCTCGCGCATGCCGGGCACGGTCCTCGCCGCGACCGAGGTCGACGCGAAGGGCGACACGAAGGTCCTCGGCGGCGAGGAGAACACCGACGCCGCCAAGGCGCTCGTCGGGATGGCGAACCTGCCGACCGACACCGGCGGGGTGATCCGCAAGTACTACGAGGCGGTCGGCCCCGTCCCGAGCCTCGCGGTCCAGGCCGTCAGGTCGGCGACCGGCAAGGTGCCCAAGCGCTTCCACGACGGCGAGGCCTGGATCGACTACCAGGGCGTCCCGGAGTCCTTCCCGACCCTGTCGTTCATCGACGTGGAGAAGGGCAGGTTCGACCCCGCGGACGTGCGCGGGAAGATCGTGGTCGTCGGCGCCTCCGCGCCCAGCCTGCAGGACCGCCACGCCACGCCGATGTCGGCCGAGCTCATGGCCGGCCCCGAGGTGCAGGCCAACGCGATCTGGACGGCGCTGAACGACAACCCGCTCGCCCCCGCCCCGCTCTGGCTCGGCATCCTCATCGTGCTGCTCGGAGGCCTGGCCCCGGCGGTCCTCGCCGCCCGCGCGCGACTCGTGCTCGCCGTGGCCGGCTCGCTGGCGCTCGCGGCGATCTACGCGCTCATCGCGTACTTCGCGTGGGGCGCCGGGCTCATCCTTCCGCTGACCGCGCCGCTGACCGCGCTGGCCGTCGCGACGATCACGGCGATCGTCGCCTCCTACGCGCTGGCGAACTGGGAGCGCGCGCGCGTCGCGCAGCTCAACGAGGTCCTCGAGGAGCGCGTCCGCGAGCGCACCGCCGAGCTGCGCTCCACGCAGCTGGACGTCGTGCACCGGCTCGGCCAGGCGGCGGAGGCCCGCGACGGGGAGACCGGCCTGCACATCCAGCGCATCGGGCACCTCTCGCGCGCCCTGGGGATGGCGCACGGCATGTCGGTGACCGAAGCCGACCTGCTCCAGCAGGCCAGCGCGATGCACGACGTCGGCAAGATCGGCATCCCGGACCGCATCCTGCTCAAGCCGGGTCGCCTCGAGCAGTCCGAGCGCACGCTCATGCAGACCCACACGACGATCGGCGCGGGCATCCTGTCCGGCTCGACGTCGCCGCTGCTGCAGATGGCCGAGGAGATCGCCCTCACGCACCACGAGCGCTTCGACGGCAGCGGGTACCCGAACGGCCTGCGCGGCGAGGAGATCCCGGTGCCGGGCCGGATCTGCGCGATCGTCGACGTGTTCGACGCGCTCATGTCCGCGCGCACCTACAAGGACGCGTGGACGCTGGACGCCGCGCTCGACGAGCTGCGCGACGGGCGAGGGACCCACTTCGATCCGGAGCTGCTCGACGAGTTCATCGAGCTCGCGCCGTCGCTGCTGCGCGACCTCACCGACCGCGGCCTGGTGGCCTACGCCCCGCGGACGAGCACGCAGACGAAGGCCGAGGCCAAGGAGACCGCCCGCAGCCTAGAGACGGTGGCCGCGGTGGATCTCGCGCTGCGCGCGACGCTCCCTGCGCGACAGCTTGCGCCCGCGCTTGACGTCGGTGCCGCCCATGATCGAGATGAGCCTCAGGCGCAGCGTCGGCCCGCCCGGTGTCGGCGACGGGTTGCCGAGCGTGACGTCGTTGCCGCCCATGAACGCGATGTCCGTGACCTCGACGTTCAGCCCGTCGGGGACGTGGATGTCCGCGCCGCCCATGAGCGAGAACACGGTGAGCTCGACCACGTCGTCGGCCAGCTCGGCGTCGTTGAGGTCGAGATCGGCGCCGCCCATGATGTTCAGCGACAGGCACCGCCTGCCGACCCGCCACCAGCCCTTGCGGTCCGTCCCGCCCATGATCGAGATGAGGTGCCGCGTGCCCTCGTCGCCGCTGCGCTTGACGGTCAGGCCCGAGTCGCCGGTCGTGGTGACCGGCACGGCGACGTCGCCCACGAGCCGCTCGAGCTCGCCGCGCGTACGTGCCGCGTAGGCGGCGTTCAGGCGCTCGTCGAGCTCCTCGATCGTGAGCCGGCCCTCGCCGGCGGCATGGCGCAGCTGGTCGGCGGTCCGCTCGCGCTCCGCGTCGGACGCACGCAGCTCCGGGTGCCCATGCTCCGACATCGCCCTCGAGGCTATCGGCCGGTCAACCCGTCGAGGAACCGGGCGGCCAGCCACTCGGTCGCGCGTCGCGGGTCCCCGGCCGCGCGCTGCTCCATCGCGCCGTTGCGCTCCACGAGCCGTCGCGCGGAGGCCAGCTCGGCGGCGCATCCGAGCCGCTCGGCCGTCGGCTCCAGCTCATCGATGAGAGCGTGCAGCCGCGTTCGGGTCGGCATGATCTCGCCCGTGTCGAGGTCGCGCAGCGAGCCCTCCACCCCGTCTCCGTAGGCGCGGCGGCGGTTCTCCTCGATGCGCCAGGTCTCGTGCACGGGCAGCGGCTCGCCGTCGTCGAAGCGCTCCGCGAGCCGGACCGCGAGCGCCTGCGAGACGGCGGCGACCGCGGCGGTGTCGGCGACCGTCGCCTGCGTGTCGGGGACGCGGACCTCGAGGGTGCCGTGCTGCGGGTGCGGGCGCAGCTCCCACCACCAGCGGCTCGCGTCGCCGATCCAGGCCAGCGCGTCGGCGAGCACGTCCCACGATCCCAGCGCGGGTGGGATGCCCTGCCGCGGGAGCAGCCCGTTGACCGGCGGCCGCGCCGAGGCGAGCCCGGTGTCCCGGCCGCCGAGGAACGGCGCGTTGGCGGCCAGCGCGCCGAGCTCGGGCAGGTAGGAGCGCATCGCGTCGTGGACCGCGAGCGCCCGCTCGGCGCCGCGGATCGCGACGTGGACCTGCACGGCGCACACGAGCTGCCTGGACGCCATGCGCCCGTGCTCGGCGACCGTGCGGTCGTAGCGCGGCCCGGTGTTGAGCTCGCCCTCCTCGGCCGCGAACGGGTGCAGCCCGGCCCCTGCGAGCAGGACGTCGCCGCCGACCCCGGCGGCGAGGTCGAGACGGCCGCGGGCGAGCGCCGCGATCGCCTCCCCGACCGTCGCGGCGGGCCCGACGACGATCTCGAGGTGCGACGCGGGCAGCTCGAGCGCGAAGCGCGGGTCGCCGCCGAAGCGGCCGAGCAGCTCGACGCTGCGCGGCGCGAGGTCGAGCGTCGCCGGATCGAGGAGCATGACCTCCTCCTCGATCCCGACCGTCGGAGAGGACGGCTCGTCGAAGGCCGCGCGCAGCGCGTCGCCGTCAGCCACCCGCGTCGTGCGCGAGGAGCGCGATCTGCACCCGGTTGGCGACCTCGAGCTTCGTGAGCAGCCGCGTGACGTGTGCCTTGACGGTGGCCACGCTCATGAACAGCTCCTCGGCGATCTCCGCGTTCGAGCTGCCGCGCCCGATCGCCACGGCGACCTCGCGCTCGCGGTCGGTCAGCCGGCCGAGCAGCTCCTGCGCGTTCGCGCGCCGTGACGCGGCGCCGGTCTCCGCGACATGGCCGATGAGCCGCCGCGTCACGCCGGGCGACAGCATCGCCTCGCCCGCGACGACGAGCCGGATCGCCTGCACGATGTCGGCGGGCGGCGTGTCCTTCAGGAGGAACCCGCTCGCGCCCGAGCGCAGCGCGCGCAGGACGAACTCGTCGGCGTCGAACGTCGTGAGGACGATGATCTCCGGCGCGGCGTCGCGCGCGGTGAGCGCCTCGGTCGCGGCGAGCCCGTCCACCCTCGGCATGCGGATGTCCATGAGCACGACGTCGGGAGCGTAGGCGTCCACGGCCGGGAGCACCTCGCTGCCGTCGGCGACCTCTGCGACGACGCGGACGTCCTCGGTCGCGTTGAGGATCATCGTGAGGCCGGCGCGGACGAGCGCGTCGTCGTCGACGATGAGCACGCGGATCGGCATCAGGACGCCGGCCAGGGAAGCCACGCCCACAGGCGCCACTCGCCGTCGCACGGGCCGTGCTCGAGGCGCCCGCTCCCGAGCGCGACCCGTTCCGTCAGGCCGACGATCCCCGTCCCCGCGCCCGGGATCTGGGCGGCGAGCCCCCCGACGGGCAGCGGGTTGCGCACCTCGATCGTCAGGCCGTCGCCGGGCGCTCCGGTGACCGTCACGTCGACGGCGCAGCCCGGCGCGTGCTTGCGCGCGTTCGTGAGGCCCTCCTGGACGACGCGGTACGCGTTGCGGCCGACGCTCGTCGGCACGCCGTCGGCGACCGCGAGATCGCCGCGCACGCGCATGCCCGCCTCGCGCGACTCCTCCAGGAGCGCGCCGAGATCGGCGATCGTGGGCTGGGGGCGCTCGGGCGCCGCGCCCGGCTCGCCGTCCTCGCGCAGCACCCCGATGACCTCGCGCAGGTCGTCCAGCGCCTGGTGCGCCGCGCCCCGGATGACGCCCGCGGCGCGCGACACGTCCTCCGGCGAGGACGCACCGGAGTACTCCAGCGCGCCCGCGTGGAGGCTGACGAGCGAGATGCGGTGGGCGAGCACGTCGTGCATCTCGCGCGCGATGCGGTCGCGCTCCATCCGCCGCGCCTGCGCGATCCGCAGCTCCTGCTCGGCCTCGGCGCGCTGCGCCCTGTCGCGCAGGGAGTACACGAGCTGGCGGCGGGCGCGGACGAACATGCCCCAGGCGATGAGGCCGCCGGTGATGAGGATGCCGACGACCGCGCTCACCCAGAAGGAGTCGTCCGTGGGCCGAAGGAGCGTGTAGACGGGCACCGCCGCCAGGTACAGCGCCGCGATCCACAGGACGGTGCGCGTCGGCCGGTGCACGGCGACCGTGAAGAGCGCGATGCACGACGCGACGCCCGCCATCGACGAGAACAGGGTCACCGGCCCGATGGCCAGCGCGAGCCCGACCGGCCAGCGGCGGCGCACCCACAGCCCGCAGCAGGCGGCGAAGCCCGCGACGAAGTCGAGCGCCATGAGCCACTCGGGCGGGTTCTCCGCGTCGGCGGCGAAGGCGAACAACGCTCCGCCGAGCACGACAGCGATCAGGAACGCGGTCAGGTCGACGAGCCAGTCGCGCGTGGACCGCCCGGGCCGCGAGCCGTCGCGCAGGTCGCCCAGCAGGACCGACGGAAGCAGCGTTGGGTGCTCGAGATCCGCCGTGCTCACGCAGGGGACGGTACGACCGCGGGACGGGCGCGGCCAGCGACCACGGTCGACGGCACCATCGACCTTGGTCGATGCGGGATGGCCGGTCGACCGATGCCACGCAGCGTCGCGATCACCATCCTGAGGACCATGATCGAAGTCGAGAACCTCACGAAGCGCTACGGAGAGCACACGGCGGTGGACGGCGTCTCCTTCCGCTGCGATCCCGGCACCGTGACCGGGTTCCTGGGACCGAACGGGGCCGGCAAGTCCACGACGCTGCGCATGATCGTCGGGCTGACGCCCCCCAGCGGGGGCTCGGCCAGCGTGCTGGACACGGACTACCGCCGCCTGCCGAACCCGGGTCTGTGCGTCGGCGTGCTCCTCGACGCGTCCGCGCTGCACGCCGGACGCACCGGCGAGGAGGTGCTGTCGCTCGCGGCGATCACCATCGGTGCGCCCAGCGCCAGGGTCCCCGAGCTGCTCGACTACGTCGGGCTCTCGAAGTCGGCGGCGCGCAAGCGCGTCGGCAACTACTCGCTGGGCATGCGCCAGCGCCTCGGGATCGCGCACGCGCTCCTCGGCGACCCGCAGGTCCTCATCCTCGACGAGCCTGCCAACGGCCTGGACCCCGAGGGCATCTTCTGGATGCGCGGCCTCCTGCGCGACTTCGCCGACCGCGGCGGCACCGTCCTGCTCTCCTCGCACCTGCTGCACGAGGTCGAGGCGACGGCGGACCGGCTCGTCGTGATCGGCAGCGGCAAGATCGTCGCCGACGGCGCCAAGGAGGAGCTGCTGGCGGCCTCCGGCACCCGGGTGCGAACGCTGGATCCGGACGCGCTCGAGCGGGCGCTCGCCGAGATCGGCCTGGAGGTCAGCCGCACCCGTGACGGCGCGCTGATCGTCGACGCGAGCGGGGAGGCCGTCGGCCGCGTCGCCGCGGCCGGGGGCATCGTGCTCACCGAGCTGACGGCCGCCGACTCCGGCGGCCTGGAGGAGCTCTTCCTCACCCTGACCTCGACCCCCCGTGAGGAGGTGGCGGCATGAGCGCCGTCGCGACGACCCCGGCGGCCGCGCCGCTCTCGCTGCCGCGCCCCCCGCTCGCCCGGCTCACCTACGTCGAGCTGCGCAAGATGACCGACACGCGCGCCGGCTTCTGGCTGCTGTTCGTCATCGTGGCGGCGACGCTCGCGGCGGCGGTCCTGCGCATGGCGCTCGGCGACGAGAGCCAGCGCACGCTGCAGGAGGCCTTCTCGGTCGCGCAGCTGCCGTGCTCCGTCCTGCTCCCCGTCCTCGCGATCCTGTGCGTGACGAGCGAGTGGTCCCAGCGGACGGCGTTGACGACGTTCGCCCTCGTGACGAAGCGTTCACGGGTGGTGCTCGCCAAGGTGCTCGCCGCCGTGGTGATCTCCGCGATGGCCGTGGTGCTCGCGCTGCTGTTCGCCGTCATCGGGACGATCATCGGCTCGGTCGTCTTCGGCACCGGCACGTGGTCGATGTCCCTGACGGCGATCGGCGAGTCGTTCCTCCTGCAGCTCATCGGCACGCTGGGCGGCATCGCGTTCGGCATGGTGTTCCTCGCCAGCGCCCCCGCGATCGTCCTGTACTTCGTGCTGCCGACGATCTGGGGCATCCTCACGTCGATCATCCCGGGCATGGACGACGTCGCGAAGTGGCTCGACCTCGGGCCCTCCACGAACGACCTGTCGGAGTTCGACATCTCGGGCATCGGCTGGGCGCACCTGGCGACCGCCGTCGCGCTCTGGGTGGCCGTCCCGTTCGCGATCGGCCTGGTGCGCATCATCCGGCGGGAGGTCTCGTAGGAAACCTCGGTCGGCTACGGTCTCGCACCGTGAACCTGCGGACCCTCTCGCTGACACAGCTCCTCTCCGATCCCTCGCTCGTCGAGCGGTTGGTCGCCTCGGGCGACTCGCTGCTCGTCGAGCGCGCCGGGCCGCCGCGCGCGGCCGCCGCCGTCGCGTCGCTGGCCAACACCCTCGGAGGCTGGGTGCTCGTGGAGGGGGACCCGGAACCCGATCTCGCGGTCGACCCGCCGGCGCCCCACGCGTCGGCCACCGTCGAGGTCGGCGGCCGGCACGTCCGGGTCATCCGCGTCGCCGCGTCGGGCGACACGCCGCACCTCACGTCCAGCGGCCGCGTGCTCGTGCGCGGGCACGACGGCACCGAGCCGGCCGGCGACGACGCGCTGCGGGCGCTCGTCGCGCGAGGCGAGGCCGGCACCGCCGCCGCAGCGGCGCGCCTGCGCGGACTCCCGCTCGTCGAGGAGGCGATGCGCACGCCGGAGCGCCTGCCCGGGGACGCCCCGATCCTCGACCCCGACCACATGGGCCACGACGCTCCGCTCGAGCTCATCGTGCGCGCGACGCCGGTCACGATCACCCGGACGCTCGCGGCGAAGGTGCTCACGCAGGAGGGAGCCGACCTCGCCGCCTCGCAGGCGATCCCGCTGCTCGTGGACCCCGACGCGGTCGCGCACCGCGTCGCCACGACCGTCGAGGGCCGCACGCGCGGCATCTACGTCACTGCGGAGCGCGGCGAGGCCCCGATCTTCGCCGACCTCGCGATCGACGCCGGCGGCGTCGTGGCGGCCCGGCTCGCCGAGCGCCGCCAGCGCGACGGCACCGTCGCCACGAGCGTCCTCGTCGACGAGGTGCTCCTCCCGCTGCTGCGGACGATCTCCGGGACGCTGCACGGCCTCGACGCGACCGGCCGCGCGCTCGTCCAGCTCGAGATCCGCGGCGCCACGGACCTCATGATCGAGTGGACCGACCTCACCGACGTCCTGCACATCGACGAGCTGCTCGACGACCATCGGCTCCTGCTCGACGGCGAGCTCGTGCTGCCTGCGGGCGACGCCGCCCTGGACGCGCTGGCGGAGCGGTGGGCGCGCGCCCTCGCGCGGGCGGCCGGCCTGCCCGCCTGGGAGCCCTCCTAGCCGCGAATCAGATCGCGACGACGACCTTCCCGCGGGCGCGACCCTCCTCGACGTACCGGATCGCATCGGGGGCCTCGGCGAGCGGATACGTCCGGTCGATGACCGGCGCGATGCTCCCGGATTCGACGAGTGCTGCGAGGGCGATCAGGTCGTCGGCGTTCTCGCGCGCGAGGAAGGTCGTCAACGTCTGACCGACGAAGCGCGAGAGCACGAGCGCGCGGACCTGCCGGTCGGTGCCGCCGATGTCGAGGGTCGCGTCGTAGCGCTCGCCGCCCTCGGCGAAGTCGCGCTCCGTGTAGTCGATGACGCGGCGGGCGCCGAGGGACCTGACCATCTCGACCTTGGACGTGCTGCACACGGCCGTGACCTCCGCCCCGAACCGGCGGGCGAGCTGCACGGCGTAGGTACCCACGCCGCCCGACGCACCGATGACCAGCACGCTCTGCCCCTCCTGGACCTTCGCGTGATCGCGCAGGGCCTGCAACGCGGCGAGCCCGGAGACGGCGAGTACGGCCGACTGCTGGGCGGTGACGTTGACCGGCTTGTGGGCCAGCTTGCTCTCCGGCGCACGCGCGTACTCGGCGAAGGCGCCCTTGGCGAACCCGAACACCTCGTCGCCGACGCGGAACCTGGTCACGCCCTCGCCGACCGCGTCCACCACGCCGGCCACGTCCACGCCCGGGACCGGCGTCTTCGGTGCACGGAGCCCGTAGCCGGCGATCCGTATCGGGTACGGCAGGCCTGTCATGACGTGCCAGACGCCACGATCGACGCCGGCCGCGGCGACCTGCACGAGGACGTCCTCGCGGCCGATCGCGGGCCGGTCGATGTCCCGGAGCTCCAGGCCGTCGGCGTTGCCGTAGGCCTATTCCAGGACGACGCGCATCGCGTCGGCCAGCCCGCCCCCGAGGACGTGGCTTCGCGTGCCGAAGCGCACGGTGAGCGGCCCGCCGAACGGCTGGCGCTCGAGGACCTCGAAGGTGTCCCCCAGCGAGACGCCGCGCTCGTCGAGGTAACGGAGCTTCTCGGGATCGGTGTCAGACACCCGGACGAACTCGCCGCGGTCGCCGGGATCCAGCTCGGCGAGGCTGCGGGTCTTCTCCTCGACGATGCGCAGGTCCGCGTCGGGGATCGGGTCGCCGTGCGGGTCGTGCGTCGGATTGCCGAGCTTCGCCGCGATCCGGGCCTCGAGGTCCTCGGAGATGACGTGCTCGAGCGCCTCGGCCTCGTCGTGGACGCGGTCCCACGGCACGCCGAGGTGCTCGGCGAGGTAGAGCTCCAGGAGCCGGTGGTGCCGGAGCACCTCGAGCGCCACCTTCTCCCCCTCGTCCGTCAGCACGACGCCGCGGTAGGGCACGTGCTCGACGAGCCCGCGGTCGGCGAGCTTCTTGCTCATCGCCGACACGGACGCAGCGGTGACCGACAGGCGCTCGGCGAGGTCGTTCGTCGAGACGGGGCCGCCGGTGCGCCGCCCGATGGCGTAGATCGCCTTCGCGTAGTTCTCGATCGCGTCGGAGTGTCGGGACTGTGCTGCCATGTGTCGGCTACAGGGTTACCAGGAGCCCTGTCGTGAACATGATGGCGATCCCGGCGAGCAGACCGCCGACCGCCGCCGGATGCAGCGTCCGCCCCTGCTCGTCGCGGACCGACGGCGCGAGCTGCACGATGACCTGGACGATCGCCCCTGCGCCGAAGCCGAACAGGAACGCCGCGATCGACCGGTTGAACGCCGCGGCGCCGATCCAGGCGCCCAGGACGGCGGGCGCGCCCGCCACCAGGCCGAGCAGCGCGAGCCGCCCGACCGTCATCCGCTCGTGCGCGATCGGCGCGACGATCGCCAGGCCCTCCGTCGTGTTGTGCAGCGCGAACCCGATGACGAGGAACGCGCCGAGCGCGAGCGCCCCTGCGGTGTAGGCGGACCCGATCGCGACGCCCTCGCCGAGGTTGTGCAGGCCGATGCCGATCGCGATGAGCATGGCGAGCGACCCGCCCGACGCGCGCGCCTGGCGGGACTGCAGCCACGACGACACGCCGGCCAGCAGCAGGTAGGACACGAGCGCGCCGACGAACACGAGCGCGGGACCGCCGAACGCCTGCGAGCCCTCGGCCGCCAGCTCGATGCCCTCCAGGGTCGCGTCGATCGCGAGGAAGGCCAGCAACCCGATCGTGATGGCCATCACGACCCGCAGCCACGTCCTCGGGATGCGCCGCACCCAGGGCAGCCACAGCATCCCCAGCGCGATCGGGATGACGCCGACGTAGATCCCGAGCAGCGCCATGAGCCCGAAGAACGACGCGTCGACGTCGGGCGTCTCGACCGCGACGGGGATCTCGTGCGCGATCGTCCCGCCCGCGGACGTCAGCAGCACCGCCTCGTAGGCCTCCCCCTCGACCCACGGCTGCTGCAGCCGCACGGTCGCGGTGTCCAGGCGCGCGATCGGCTCGTCCGCGCCGCTGAACTGCACGAACGCGTCGTTGACCTGGGCCTGGGCCACCGTCACGGGATCGGCGCCGTCGTTGCGGACGGTCAGCTCGATGACGCCCGGCCGCAGCACGGTCTGCTCGACCGCGAGCTCCTCGACCGGAGGCCCGCGACGCTCCCCCAGCCCGGGCCCGTCGAGCAGCGCGAACGCGGCCAGGCCGACGACGATGAGCGCGAGCGGCGCGACCCCGAGCAGCCAGCGCGGCATCACGCGACCTCGAAGAAGCCCTGCCAGCCCAGCTCGGTGAACTCCGACTGGTGGGCGTGGAACATGTAGCGCCCCGGATACGCGAAGCGCCACTCGAGGATCGCCCGCTGACCCTGGCAGAACATGACGGTGTCGGTGTGCTCGGTCGGGGTCGAGCCCGTGCCGGTCGGGAAGACGTCGAAGAAGTTGCCGTGCAGGTGGAACGAGTTGATGAGGTCGTACTCGAGGACGTTCACGACGTAGAGCCGCACGAGCTGGTCGCGGCGCACGGCGATCGGCTGGTGCATGTAGGCGAAGCCGATCGTGTTGGCGGCGTAGACCTCGTTGGCGCGGTCGAAGTTCGTGTCGAACCCGTTCATGACCATCACCATCTCGTCGGCCTCCGGGCGGCCGTCCTTCGGATCGATGATGAACGCCCCGTACAGGCCCTTGGCGATGTGCTCCGCCAGCGGCCGGACGTGGCAGTGGTACAGGTGCAGCCCGGCGGGCAGGGCGTCGAACTCGTAGACGGTCTTCTGCCCCGGCGCCAGCTCGCCCGCGCCCAGGCCCGGAACGCCGTCCTGCTCCGACGGGTGGATCCCGTGGAAGTGGATCGTGTGCGGGTGGGTGGACGCGTTGATGAACGAGATCCGCAGCAGCTCGCCCTCGCGGGCGCGCAGCGTCGGTCCGGGGATGCGGTCGTTGTAGGTCCAGGCCGCGAACCGCACGCCCGGCATGACCTCGACCTCGCGATCGGACGCGTAGAGCTCCCACTCGCGCACGACGCGCCCGGACGGCAGCCGGCGGGTCGTGCCCCAGTCGAAGTCGCGGAGGATCTCGTGGGGGTCGAAGCCGTTGCCGCCGGGCTCGACCATCCCGCCGTCGCGGAATGCGGCGTGCCCCGCGTGCGCATCGGCAGCGGCGGCGGTGTGCGCACCGTGCCCGTTCGCAGCCTCGGCCGTCGCGCGGACCGCAGCGCCCCCGAGGCCGAGGGTCGGGAGGGAGCAGAGCAGGAGTCGACGGCGACTGAGTCGTGGCACGTCGGTGATTATGGCATGACTAAACCCTGAGTTGTCCAGCGAGCTGCTCCGGGACGCTCAGCGCCGGGAGATGGCCGCTGTCCACGATGTCGGGCTCGACGCCGAGGCGGTCGCGCGAGACCCGCTGCATGAACGGCAGCGGGAACAGGCGGTCGCGGCGCCCGGCGATGACGCGCGTCGGCAGGTCCGGCCAGGCGGCGAGCGGCCACGTGTCCTCGAACGCCCTGCCCGACTCGGGGCGCTCGCCGCGCGCGAAGAGGTCCTCGACGACGGGCTCGGGCACGTCGTGGAAGAACGTCTCGCGCACGTCGAACGGCGCGTCGGGGTCGCGGCCCTCCGCGATCGCCGCCTCGCGCGACGCCGCGTCCTGCCCCGTCGACGACCACCACGTGCCCGGCGTGTCGCCGGGCGCAGGGATCATCGGGGCGACGAGGATCATCCGCTCGACGTCCAGCCGTCCGGCCGCGATGGGGGCGGAGAAGGCGCCCATCGACTGCGCGACGAGGACGATGGCGTCGACGTCGCCGGCCGCCGCGACGATCGCGTCGGCGTACTCCTCCAGCCCGGCCGCGTCGTCGGGCCCGGGCAGGTCGGGCGCGATCACCCGGTGGCCGGCGTCGCGGAGGATCGGGGCCACCAGGTCCCAGTAGTGGGCGTCACCGCCGGCGCCGGGCACCAGCACGAAGTTCATGCTCATGCCCGATAGGACGCCGGCGGCCGCCGAGACTCATCGCGAGGCGTAGTAGCCCTGCTGCACGTCCTGCTCGCGGGCGTACTCCGGCTGGTAGCGGACGTTCGCGTAGTTCGCGTTGGCCAGGTCGGCCTCCTCCGCGCGCCGCGCGAGCTCCTCGGCGTCGCCGAAGCCCAGCACGTCGCGGGCGAGCTGCGTGAGCGGCCCATCCACCTGGTACTCCATCCGCTGCATCGTCAGCAGCTTGATGAGGTACAGCGGCGTCCCGTTGAACTTCTCGAACATCTCGTGGCGGGCGCCCCACTCGGTGAGGTAGCGCTCGCTGATCTGCCGGAAGATGCTGATCCGGTCCGTCGCGCTCATGTGCGAGCCCTTCAGCGCCTCCTTGAGCTTCGGGCCGATGTACGGGTCGTCGAGCTCGCGCTTCGTCGGCTGCAGCACCACGCCGCGGCCGCAGAAGTCGATGAGGATGTTCACCATCTCGTGCTGGTGCTCGAGGTAGTGCGCGCGGCCGAAGTCGACGAAGATGTTGTTCGGCTTGTAGAGCCCGCCCGCGGTGTGGAACCCGGTCTCCTCGGCCGAGATCATGAACGCGCGGCACGTCTCGCGGAAGCGGACGAGGTCGGCGAGCTGCGACTGCACGACCGGGCTCTTGTTCGTGCCGAGCGCCTCGGTGAGCAGCAGCGCGAGGCCGACCATGAGCTCCGCGTGCACGCAGTGGCGGATCTGGGTCTCGAGGTGCACCCAGTCGAACTGGCGCTGGGGGTACCACTTGGCGTGGTCCGGGTTGCCGACGTGCTGGACCTGGTCCCAGGGGATGAGGACGTCGTCGAAGTAGACCATCCCGTCGAGCTCGTCGCCGATCGTGGCGAGCGGGCGGTCGTAGGGGTCGGCGTCGGGCTGAGCGCGCGACTCGCGGGCGACGATCGAGACGCCGGGCGTGTTGACCGGGACGAGCGCGTAGATGGTCTGCTCGGGGGTCTGGCCCGGGCGCCAGAGGTTGCCGATGAGCAGCTCGTTGACGAACGGGATCGTCGTGCCGATCGCCTTCCAGCCCCGGACGACGATGCCCTCGTCGGTCTCCTCCTGGATCGCCAGCATCGGCGTCTCGCCCATGGCGTCGTCGCGGCCGCGGTCGTACTGGACGTCGAGGAACATCGGGGAGATCGCGACGTCGTCGCGCGTCACGCGCGCCCACTGCGCCTCGATGTTGCCGCTCAGGTCGCGGTGCGGGCCCTTGAAGACCGAGTTCTCCGCCCACGGCTTGGGATCGTCGGCCTGCGCGTACATGACGACGTTCATGCCCGCCGGCGGGCGGGTGAAGATGCCGCCCTTGAACTGGCGGAACCAGAACTCGTGGTACGCGCGGCGGCGCTGCACGTCCTCCTTGGAGCGCGGGAGGAACCAGTGCATCGACTGGCGGTTGCCGTCGTCGTCGACGTACGTCAGCACGTCGGAGTGCTCGGGCTCGAGGTGCAGGTCGTAGTAGCGCGCGATCTGCTCGGCGTAGCCGCGGGTCTTCGGGTGCGTCGTGACGTCCTCGATCAGCTCGCCGCCGACGTACACCCGGCGCCCGTCGCGCAGCGACTCCAGGTACTCCTGGCCTGTCCTCATGCCGTCTCTCTCCTCCGGTCGATGCCGAGAGGGTCCTCCGCGCGGCGTTAACGGCCCCGAAACCGCGGTCAGCGACGGAGGCTCTCGAGCAGGCTCCGGGTGGCGTCCGACGGCCGGGCGCCCAGCGTGTCCAGGGCGTCGGCGCACCCCCGGTACGCCGCGATGACGCCGTCCTCGTCGCCGACGATGCCCGCGACCTGCATCCGCAGCCGCCACGCGCTCTCGCGGAAGGGGTCCTCGCCGAGCGCGGCCTCCGCGAGCTCGCCCGCCTCCGTGTAGCGGCCCGCCTCGTAGGCCAGGCGCGCGGCGTCGAGCCGCGCGTCCGCGCGCAGCCCGCCGAGGTGCTCCCGGCGCTCTGCGACCCACGGGGCGTCGACGCCCTCGAGGTACTCGCCCCGGTCGAGCAGGGCCAGCGCGTCGAGCAGCACCGCGAGGCGATCCTCGCCCTGCAGGCGCGACGCCTCGGCGAGCAGCGACTCGGCCCGGGCGGCGTCGCCCGACAGCGACACGGGCCCGCCGAAGCGCAGCGTGCCGCCGTCGAACGCAGGACCCACGCCCTCGGGGAGCACCTCGCGGAGCCGGTAGACGGCCTGGCGCAGGTAGGAGCGGGCTGAGTCGTCGGCGCGCCCGCCGAACAGCGCGTCGAGCAGCTCGGAACGCTCGGCCTCCTGCCCCGGTGCCGCGGCGAGGTACGCGAGCAGGGCGACGCTCTTCGCGATCCGCGGGCGGACCTCGCGGCCGTCGACCTCGATCGCCGGCCGGCCGAGCTCGACCACGCGGACCCGGGTCGCCGGGCTGGCGTCGAGCACGACGCCGCCGACCATGAGCGCCCGGCCGATCGCGTGCCAGGCCGAGTCGTTCGACGCCTCGGCGTCCAGGCGCCGCGCGACGACCGCGGGGAAGTCGGCCAGCGCGAGGAGCAGGTGGTGGTTGGAGCCCTGGCGGGTCGCGGCGTCGAGCGCGAGGTCGGCCGCGCGGTCGGCGGCGTCCTCGTCGCCGCGCCGCCAGTGCGCCTCGGCGAGCAGCGCGGCCGCGGTCGGCAGCTCGAGGATCCGCCCCGACCGCTGCATGCTCTCGACGGCGCGCGCGAGCGGCTCGACGGCGTCCGCGTCGGGGCTGCTGAGCAGCAGCGCCAGGCCGCGCCAGGTCTCCAGCTGCTCCTCGATGAAGTCGTAGCGCCGTGCGTCGCCCTCGCGGTCGAGCGCGTCGAGGATCGCGAGCGCGGCGACCGGGTCGTGCGCGAGGCGCAGCTCGAGCTTCGCCTCGATGAGGCGGTTGAGCATCTCGAAGACGATCGAGCCCGTCGCGTGGATGAGCGCCCGGCCCTGGGCGAGCACACGGCGCGCCTGGTCGAGGTCGCCGAGGTCGATCATGAGCTCGGCGCCGACGATCCCGTGCGTCCACGCCGGCGACCAGGTGTCGGGCGGCGTCGCCGCGTAGAGCTCGAGCGCCTGCTCGGTCCTGCCCATCGCCCGCAGCGCGCCGATGCGCCACGGCGTGTCGACCGCCGCGACCCAGGAGGACTCCGGCGCGTGGCTGACGTCGGGCAGGCGCCCGTGGGCGTAGTGCACGCGCATGATGAGCGCGTCGAGCGGCCCCCCGCTCGTCGGCGGCGGGGGCTCCGGCTCGCCGTCCGGGTCGTGGTGGACGAGGCGCAGGAGATAGCGGACGACGTCGGCCTCGGGGCTGCTCGGCGTCATCGCGATGACCTCGCTCGCATCGTCGATGCGCCCCACGTGCCAGAGACACCAGGCCATCATGCTGCCGCTCAGCGGCGAGGACCGGGCGAGGCGGTCGCGCTCCCCCGCGAGCGCGAGCCGGTCGGCGATCAGCGCGCCGCGGCGGAAGTCCTCGAGGGAGATCGCCAGCATGAGCTCCGCGGAGGTGAGACGGTCCGAGGTCCCGGCGATGGGCTCGAGCTCCTGCAGCCATCCTTCGGCGACCGCGAAGTCCAGCCGCTCGACGACGCGGCGGATGGCCTGCTCGGCCGGCGCGAGCGCCTCGTCGCGCGCGCCCGCCCGCAGCAGCTCGTCGGCGGCCTCCTCGTGGTGCCCTTCGGTGACCAGCAGCTCGCCGTGCGCCCGGCGCAGCGCCCTGACCTCGGTCGCCGGCCGCCGCCCGAGGCGCTCCACGAGGTACTCGCGGAAGCGCGGGTGCGGGCGCATGCAGCGGCGGTCCTGCTCCCAGGCCACCGGGAGATGGCGGGCGCGCAGGCCGACAAGGAGCTCCCCTGCGCCGGCGATGCCGAGCGCCTCCGCCCGCTCGGCGGTGACCTCGTCGAGCATGGAGGTCACCTCCAGCAGCTCGCGCTCGGCCGGGGTCAGGCGCGACAGGATCTGCGTGGCGAGGTAGCCGTGCAGCGGGTCGGCCTCGCCGCCGACGCCCTGGACGTGGTCGGCCGACCGCCACGCCTCGAAGAGCACGCCGGTGACCCAACCGCCGGTGTCGGCGACGGCCCGTGCGGGGTCGACGCCCTCACGTCCGGCGCGCTCGAGCGCCTCCGCGGCCTCCTCCGGCGTGAAGGCGAGCGCCGCCTCACCCACGGTCGCGACGCTGCCGACCGCGCCGCGGTCGCCGAGGTCGACGCCGACGTCCGAGCGGCTCAGCAGCGCGATCCCCAGCGTCGGGGGCGCGTAGCGCACGAGCGCCCCGATCACCGCGAGCGCGGCGTCGTGGCCGGCGAGTCGCTCGAGCCCGTCCACCACGAGCAGCATCGGCACGCCCGCCGCCGCCTCGGCGAGCAGCCCCGCCGCCTCCGCGTGCGGGATGCGTGCGGCGAGGGCGTTCGTCGCGACGTCGCTCGCGGCCGGTGCGCGGCGCGCGAGGGCCGCCTCGAGGTAGGTCAGCAGCCGGCCGGGCGCCGCGTCCGTGTCGTCGAGCGTCAGCCACGCGGTCGGGCGGTCCAGGAGCGCCGCCGCCTGCACCACCGCCGTTGTCTTGCCCGCGCCGGCGGTCGCCGTGACCAGGACGAGCGGGTGACGCTCGAGCAGCTCCGCGACGAGCCCGCTGACCCGCGGCCGGGCGGCGAGGCGCTCGCCCAGCGGGGGCACCGCCAGCTTGCTCTGGATCACGGCGGACGACACCGGCGCTCCTCCTCCTGGGGCGCCAAGCGTAAGGCCGCGCAGCGCTGCGCACGTTTCGGCGTGGTTCACGCACCTCTCGACACCATCCGCGGCGTGATGGGAACAGATACATACCGAGAGGCCGCGGGGCACTTCACCACCGGAGTCGCCGTGATCACGACGCTGCACGAGGGCCGTCGCTACGGCGTGACCGCCAGCGCCGTCACCTCCTTGTCGCTGGATCCGCCGATGCTCCTCGTCTGCCTGAACCGGAGCCTCGCGACCCGCGACGCCGTCGTCGCCACGCGGCGCTTCGCCGTGAACGTCCTCGCCGAGGACCAGGCCGCGCTCGCGATGCAGTTCGCGACGCGGGCCCCCGACAAGTTCGCCGGCGTCGCCGTGACGGAGGGCCTGGACGGCGTCCCGTTGCTCGCCGACGCCCTCGCGCACCTGCAGTGCACCGTCGTCGACCCGGTCGACGCCGCGACGCACACCGTGCTGCTGGCCGAGGTCGACGCGACCGGCATCGGGACGGGCAGCCCGCTCGCGTACTTCCGCGGGTCCTTCGGGCGCTTCGAGATGGCCGCCTAGGCGAGGGCCAGCGCCGCCTCGCGCCCCTCTGCGAACGCGCGCACCGCGTCCAGCTCGCCCGCGTGGCGGGCGCCCCCGACGACGACGTGCTCCAGCCCGAGCCGCTCGAGCAGGCCCGCCAGGGCGTCCTCGCGCTCCTGCCCGGCGGCGATGACGACGCTGTCGGCTGGGATGGTCTCGTCGCCGATCCGCAGCCCGCCCGGCTCGATCGCGACGTACTCGACGCCGGTCAACGTCCGGACGCCGGCGCGGCGCAGCGCGTCGAGCGCGACCCACCGGGTCGAGCGCCCGATCCCCTCGCCGATGCGGCCGCCGCGCCGCATGAGCGTGATCGCGGGACCGCCCTCGTGGGCCAGGCGGTGCGCGACGTCGACGCCGATGCCGCCCGCGCCGACGATCGCCACGGCGTCGCCGGGCACGCCGTCGACGAGCGCCCGCGCGTAGGGAACGACGTGCGGCAGGTCGCGGCCGGGCACGTCGACCTCCCGCGGACGGACCCCCGTCGCGAGGACGGCGCCGTCGAAGCCCGCGAGCTCGTCCGCGTCGCCCTCGCCGAGCCGCCGCCCGAGCCGGACGTCGACGCCGAGGCGGTCCAGCTCGGCCGTGAAGTACCGGATCGTGCCGTCGAACATCTCCTTGCCCGGCACGAGCCGCGCCAGGCGGAACTGGCCGCCCAGCTCGTCGTCGGCCTCGAAGAGGACGACCTGGGCGCCGAGCCCGGCGAGCGCCCGCGCGGCCTCCATGCCGGCCGGGCCGCCGCCGATCACCGCGATCCGCCGCGACGAGCCCGCGGGCACGGGCTCGGTCTCGCGGCCGGCGCGCGGGTTGACCATGCAGGACACCCGCAGGTCGTAGATGGACCGGTCGATGCAGGCCTGGTTGCAGGCGATGCACGGGTTGACCGGCCGGCCGTCCCGGGCCCTGCCGACGAGCTCGGCGTCGGCGAGGAACGGCCGCGCCATCGAGACGAGGTCGACCTCGGTGTCGCGCAGCAGCCGCTCCGCCGTCTCCATGCTCGCGATGCGGTTGCCCGCGATCACCGGCAGCTCCCCGACCGCTGCCTTGATCTCCTCGGCACGCGGGAAGAACGCCCCCTCGGCCACGGCGCCCTGCACCGTCGGCGCGGGCGACTCGTGCCATCCGACGCCGATGTTCAGCGCATCGACGCCCGCGCCGGCCAGCTCGGCCGCGAACGCGAGGACCTCCTCGAGCGTCGTCGATCCCGGCATGAGGTCCTGGCCGGTGATCCGGAAGATGAGCGGGAACGAGCCGCCGACCGCCGCGCGGATCGCGCGCGCGACCTCGACGCCGAAGCGCCGCCGCCGCGCCGCGTCGCCGCCCCAGTCGTCGTCGCGGAGGTTCGTGAGCGGCGACAGGAACTGGTCGACGAGGTAGCCCTCCGACCCCATGACCTCCACCGCGTCGTAGCCGAGCGCCTGCGCGTGGCGGGCGCCCTCGGCGAAGGCGTCGAGGATGCCGACGATGCCCTCGTCGTCCAGCGCGCGCGGCGTCTCGCGGTTGAACCGGCTGGCGACCGCCGACGGCGCGACCGGCTGCAGGCCGAAGGACTCCTCGAACGCGTAGCGCCCCGCGTGGAACAGCTGCAGCGCGATCAGCCCGCCCGCCTCGTGCACAGCGGGCGGCGCGGACGCCAGGACCTCCCGGCTCCCCTCCTCGTTGACGAACGCGTAGCTGCGCCCGCCGGCGCCCTCGCGCGAGACCGCGGCGCCGCCCGTGACGATCAGGCCCGCGCCGCCCCGGGCGCGCTCGGCGTAGAACGCGGCGAGCGCGTCGCCGGTCGGGTCGGACTCCGACCCCAGATGCATCGACCCCATGACGATCCGGTGCGGCAGCCCCAGCGCGCCGATCGCACCGGGCCGCAGCGCATGGGGGTAGCGCGCCGCCGCGGCCGGGTCAGGCATCCCCGGTCGTGCCGGGCAGGACCAGGGGACCCGTCGCGTCGTCGTGGAACGGCGGCGCGACGATGCTCAGCCCGCCGTCGACGACCAGCGTCTGGCCGGTGACGTACTCCGAGGCGGGGTGCAGCAGGAACCAGATGCAGTCCGCGACCTCCTGCACCGTGCCCATCCGGCGCTTGGGGATCTTCGGCAGCACGGTGTCGAGCGGCGGCATCCCCTCGACCCCGTAGAAGTAGTCCGAGGAGTCCGACTCGATGATGCCGCCGTTGACGGCGTTGACGTTGATGCCGCGCGGCCCGAACTCCACGGCCATGTAGCGGACGTACGCCTCGAGCGCCGCCTTCGCCGCGCCCAGCGCGGCGTAGGTCGGGTAGGCGCGGATGCTGCCGTAGCTCGAGAGGACGACGATCCGCCCGCCGTCGCCCATGAGCGACACGGCCTGCTGCGCGCCGAGGACGAAGGCGCGGACGTTCATCGCGTACGTGCGGTCCAGGTGGTGGACCTTGAGCTGCTCGATCGGCTTGAAGGCGGCGGCGGCCGCGTTGGCGACGAAGTAGTCGACCTTCCCGTAGGCGTCGCGCGCCTCGGCGAAGAGGCGCTCGATCTCGGCCGGGTCCTCCATGTCGGCCTGCACGGCGATCGCCTGGCCGCCGGCCTCCCCCACCGCCGCGACGGCCTCCTCGGCGAGGTCCGCGTTGCGCTTGAAGTTGATGACGACGGACGCGCCCTCGCCCGCGAGCCGGACGGCCAGCGCGCGCCCGATGCCGCGCGAGCTGCCGGTGATGACGGCGACCTTCCCGGCCGCGAAGCCGGTCATGCGTTCGGCCCGGCGAGGATGGTGCGCGCGATGATCGTCTTCTGGATCTCGTTCGTGCCCTCCTCGAAGCGCTGGGCGCGCGCGTCGCGGTAGACGCGCTCGATCGGGCTCGACGCCCAGAAGCCGACGCCGCCGTGCACCTGCAGCGCCTTGTCGGTGACGCGGGTGAGCATGTCCACCGCGGTCAGCTTCGCCATCGAGGACAGCACGGCGGAGTCGGGCGAGCCCGCCTCCCACTCGCGCGCGCCGTACAGCACGAGCTGGCGGGCGGCCTCGATGTCGGCGGCGTTCTCGGCCAGCGAGAAGGCGATCGCCTGGCGCGCGGCCAGCGGCTTGCCGAACGTGACGCGCTCGCGGGCGTGCTCGATCGCCAGCTCCTGCGCCCTGCGCGCCAGCCCGACGCAGGTCATCCCCACCGCGATGCGGCTCGGGGTCAGGAAGCCGCCGAAGGCGACCTCGAGGCCGCGTCCCTCCTCGCCGAGGCGGTTCTCGACCGGGACCGGCGTGCCGTCGAACACGAGGTGCGCGTGATCGGTGCCGCGGACGCCGAGCGACTCGCCCATGTCCACCGCCTGCACGTTCGGGCTGTCGCGGTCGACCATGAGCGCGACCGTCCCGTCGCTGCCGGTCGTGCCCTCCATGCGCGCGAACAGGAGCCAGCGGTCGCAGGTCAGGCCGAAGGTGATGAGGTGCTTCTCGCCGCTGAGGAGGTACGTGTCGCCCTCGCGGCGCACGGAGCAGCGCAGGTCGGCGCCGGTGCCGGCGGTCGGCTCGGTGAGCGTGAAGGCGACGACGCCGTCGCCGTTGACCGCCGGGAGCACGAAGCGCTCGCGCTGCTCGGGCGTGGCGAACTGGTCGACCGCGCGCCAGACGCCGTTGGCGACGTGGACGATCATGCGCAGCGACGCGTGCGACATGGAGAAGAGCTCGAGGAGCTCGAGCCAGCGCGAGAACGGGATCCCGCGGCCGCCGTACTCCTCCGGGGCGGCGATCGACAGGTAGCCGCGGGCCTGCAGCTCGTCGCGCAGCCCGGGCGGCACCGCGCGCTCCTCCTCGATGCGCCGCGTCCACTCCTCGCCCTCGTTGGCGACGTAGGCCGCGATCTCGTCCTTCAACGAGACGAACGCCTCTTCGTCCACCCGTCCTGAGACGGCGGCGGGCTGGGTCATCGGACGGACTCCTTCAGGGTGGACGGCTTCAGCCCGGCGGCGAGCTCGCGCAGCAGGAACTTCTGGATCTTGCCGCTGGCGTTGCGGGGGAGCACCTCGATGGGCTCGATCCGCTCGGGCCAGTACTGGCGCGCGACGCCGAGCTCGTTGAGGTACTCCCGCACCGCGGGGAGGTCGGGGACGTCGGCGCCCACCAGGAACGCGCACGCGCGCTCGCCCAGCCGCGGGTCGGGCATCGCCACGATGGCGACGTCCTCGACGCCCGGGTGGCGATGCAGCAGCTGCTCGATCTCGGCGACGGGCACCTTCTCGCCGCCCCGGTTGACGACGTCCGTGATCCGCCCGCGGATCTGCAGGAAGCCGTCGCTGTCGATCGTGGCGAGGTCGCCCGACCGGTACCAGCCGTCGGGCGTCAGCGCGGCGGCCGTGAGGTCCGGGCGGTCGAGGTAGCCCTCGAACAGGCAGCGGCTGAAGACCTCGAAGTTGCCCTCCTCGCCGGCGCCGAGCACGGCCCCTTCCTCGTCCGTGATGCGGATCTGGGTCCCGGCGAGCGCGCGCCCGTCGGTGCCCCAGCGCTTCGCGGGCTCGTCGCTGGGCGCCGCGAGCGTGCCCAGGCAGGACTCCGTCGAGCCCCAGGCGCCGAGGACCGCCGTGTCGAGGACCGACGTCGCGTGCTCCGCGAGCGCGCGCGGAACCGCGGCGCCGGTGACGACGAAGATGCGCAGGGCCCGCGGTCGCGGCTCGCCCTCCTCCACGACCCGGACGAGGTCGGTGAGGAACGGCGTCGCGGCCTGCACGAACGAGGCGCCCCACGCGCGCAGCGCCCGCGCGGCGCGCACCGGCTCCCACACGTCCTGCAGGAGCTGCGTCGCGCCGAGCACGAACGCCTCCCACATCCCGTAGAGGAACCCGGTCTGGTGGGCGAGCGGTGAGGGGATGAACAGGACGTCGTCGCGGCCGAGCCGCAGGTGCTCGATCTCCATGGCCGCCGCGCGCGTGAGCGCGTCGAAGCGGTGCAGGACGCCCTTGGGCTCGCCGGTGGTGCCCGACGTGAACAGCAGCTGGGCGATCGCGTCGGGCTTCGGCGCGCGGGCGGCGATCGCCTCGGGGTCGGCCTTCTCCTGCTCGCTCGCCGTCGCGAGGTCGTGCCACTGCATGCCGGTGCGCGACAGCAGGTCGACGTGCTCGCCGGCGCCCGCCACGAGCACGTGCTCGACGGCGAGGCCCTCCTCGTCGGCGAGCAGGACCTGGGTCTCGGACAGGTGGTCGCGCCCGCGGAAGCGCTCGGGCACGACGAACACGCGCGCCTTCGAGCGGCGCAGCGCGTGGGACACCTCGCGGCGCCCGAAGATCGGCATGAGCGGGCAGCACACGGCGCCGATGCGCAGCGTCGCGATCGTCAGCACGACGAACTCGCCCCAGTTCGGCAGCTGGTAGGCGACCGCCTCGCCCGGCTGCACGCCGAGGCGCAGCAGGAGCGTCGCCGTCCGGTCGGCGGCCTCGTCCAGCGCGCTCCAGCTCCACGCGCGCGTCCCGTCGGCCCGGACGTCGACGATCGCGGTCTCGGTCGGGCGCTCGCGCGCCCAGCGGCGCACCCACTCGGGGATCGGGATCTCCGCCGCCTGGTCGATCGCGACGGACTCGATCTGCAGCTCGTCGCCGGCGGGGCGGCGCTCGCTGCGCTCGCGCGACCTCCATCGGGATCCCGATCGCCGTCATGTCGTCGACGAACGCGGGATAGGAGATCCGGTGCGCGTTGGGGTACGTCAGGCTGCTCGGGCCCTCGGCGCGCGACGCCGCGATCGCGAGCGCCATCTCGACGCGGTGGTCGTTGTAGCTCGACAGCGCGGCGCCGGTCATGCGCCGCACGCCGTCGATGACGAGCGTGTCCCCGATGAGCTCGACGTCGCCGCCCATCCGGTTGAGCTGCAGCATGGAGACGACGCGGTCGGACTCCTTGAGGCGGACGTGCTCGACGTTCTCGAACACGGTCCGGCCGGTCGCGAAGGACCCGAGCGTCGCGAGGATCGGCAGCATGTCGGGCATCGGCCGGCAGTCGACGCGCACGCCGCGCAGCTCGATGCCGTCGTGGCGCACGCGCACCCCGCCGGCCTCCTCGTCGAGCTCCATCGGCAGGCCCATCTCGGTGAGCACGTCGAGGACGTGCGCCTCGGGATGGTCGATCTCGGTGCCGAGCGTCGTGCGCATCCCCCGGAAGAGGACGTCGGAGGGATGCAGCGCGCTGGCGGCGAGCCCGAACGCCGCCGAGCCGATGTCCGGCGGCAGGACGATCTCCGTCGCCTGCGCCTCCTGGCCGGGCTCGATCTCGAAGCGCCGCCAGTCGTCGGAGACCCCGACCTCCAGGCCGAAGTCCCGCATCATCCGCACGGTCAGCTCGACGTAGGGCTGCTCGTTGAGGACCCCGTCGACCTCGACGACCGTCGGCCGCGTGGCGAAGGGCGCCAGCAGCAGCAGCCCGGAGATCCACTGCGACAGCGTCCCGGAGATCCGCACGTGCCCGCCGGTGGGGCGCGAGGGCTGGACGGTGATCGGCGGCCTGGCGTCCTGCGACTCCAGGCGCACCCCGAGCTGTGCGAGCGCGCCGAGCAGCGGCCCGACCGGGCGGCGCTGGAAGTACTTCTGCCCGGTCAGCGTCACGGGCGCGTCGGCGAGCGCCGCGAGGCCGATCATGAAGTAGAGGGTGGTGCCCGAGCTGCCGACGGACACCGAGTTGCGGCGCGGGCGGTACGGGCCGCCGTTGACGACGAAGCCGGTCTCGTCCTGCTCGATCCGGGTGCCGAGGCCCCGCAGGACCTCGATGGTCGAGCGGACGTGGCGGGCCCCGGAGGCGCCGATGATGCGGGTCTCCCCAGGGGCGAGCGACGCGAGCATGAGCGCGCGGTGCGCGTGGTACTTGGAGCTGGGGACGGCTATCTCGCCCCGGAGCGGACTTCGGACCTCGCCGACGAACAGGTGCACGGCGCGGGAAGACTAACCGCTCGGGAGGCGACCTCCCGGTCCGGCGATGTGGGATCGTCGGATGGATGAGCGTCGGCGGTCCGTTCCACGGCGTCCGAGTGGTCGAGCTCGCGGGCCTCGGGCCGTCCCAGCACGGCGCGATGTTGCTCGCTGACCTCGGCGCCGACGTCGTCCGCGTCGACCGCCCGCCGGACGGCGACCCGGATCGCGACGCCGCCCGCCGCACGCTGCTCAATCGCGGGCGGCGTTCGGTCGCCCTCGACCTCAAGGACGACGGCGACCGCGAGGTCGCCCTGCGGCTCGTCGACGGCGCCGACGTCCTCGTCGACCCGTACCGCCCCGGGGTGCTCGAGCGCCTGGGCCTGGGTCCCGACGTGCTGCTCGCCCGCAACCCCCGCCTCGTGGTCGCGCGGATGACGGGCTGGGGCCAGGACGGGCCGCGCGCCGGCGACGCCGGGCACGACATCGACTACATCGCCGCCGCGGGCGCCCTGCACGCGATCGGGCCTCCCGGCGACGTGCCGGTCGTCCCGTTGAACCTCGTCGCCGACTTCGGCGGCGGCGGGATGCTGCTCGCGTTCGGGATCGCGGCGGCGCTGCTCGAGCGCGAGCGGTCCGGTCGCGGTCAGGTGGTCGACGTGGCGATGGTCGACGGTGTCGCGTCGCTCATGAACTTCGCGTGGCAGGAGCGCGCGATCGGGCGCTGGGCGCGGGAGCGCGGGAGCAACTGGCTGCAGGGCGCCGCGCCCTGGTACCGCGCCTACGCGACGGCGGACGGCACGTTCGTCGCCGTCGGCGCGTACGAGCCGAAGTTCTACGCGCAGCTGCTCGAGCGCCTCGGCCTGGACCCCGCGGCCTGGCCGCAGTGGGACCGGGACCGCTGGGCGACCCTGAGCGACGTCCTGGCGTCGGTCTTCGCGTCGCGGACGGCCGAGGACTGGGAGCGCGAGCTCGCCGGGGCCGACGTCTGCTTCGCCCGCGTCCGGTCGCTCGACGAGGTGTTCGACGATCCGCACATGGCCGCCCGCGGCAGCTACGTCGAGCGCGACGGGCTGCGCCAGGCGGGGGTGGTGCCGCGCTTCGATCGCACCCCGGGCGGGCTCGCGCGCCCGGCGCCGTGGCCGGGCGAGCACGACGCCGAGCTGCGGGCGGAGCTGGACGCGTGACCCGCGAGTCCGATCGCGCCAGGCGCGCGCGACCTCACGAAGTTCTCACGAAGCGCTCGCGCGACTCGAAACTTCCCGGCACCCGGGGGGTTCCCAGTAGCGCCCCCGGCAGGACTCGAACCTGCGACCCGCGGCTTAGAAGGCCGCCGCTCTATCCAGCTGAGCTACGGGGGCGGGCGGTTTGTAGGGTACGCGCGCTTGGCGGGAACCAGGACAGGAGGACAGCAGTGCGTTCACGGAAGAGCAGGCTGGCGCTGGCGGCGCTGACGTTCGGAGCACTCGCGGTGCCCGCGAGCGCGAACGCGGCGACGTTGTCGATCACCGGCGACGACGGGGTGCCGCAGGCGCTGAGCGGCCAGACGATCCGCAACATGTCGCCGCAGCTCGCGGTCGGCATCAACGGCACGACCGAGCGGTCCTACACCGTGCAGGTCATCGGCCCGAACGGGATCTCGGCCGCGTCGGCGACCTGCCTGAGCTCGCCGACGCCGCGCACCGTCAACTACCAGGGCAACGGCGTCTACACCGTCTACGTCGCGATCTACACGACGCTGCTCTGCACCGACACGCCGACGACGGGCTCGCTGACCTTCGCGATCGGCGCGGGCGTCGCGATCGCGACGGACCCGAACACGCCGCTGCTCACCCGTCAGCCGGGCGAGTTCGCGACGATCGAGCATCGACTCCCCGTCACCGGCAACCCCGGCGCCGACACGTACGACGTCCTGTACTCGGGCAACCCGGCCCTCGCCCCCGACGGCGGCCTCGTCGGCCCGTCGCAGAACGCGTACGTCGACGCCGCCACCGCGACCGTCCCGATCCGGTTCTCCGAGCCCGGGAAGTACAGCGTCGTCGCGCGTGCCCGCGTGTACGGCGGCGCCGCGACGCCGTGGACCGCGCCGCTCGCGCTGCGGGTGTACGCGCCGTTCGACTTCTCGACGTCGAGCTTCCCCGACTCGCGCGGGCCGAGCTACCGGCTGCGTGTCCGCCTCCGGGAGGAGGACACGCGCGGCGGGGTGCGCATCGCGGTGGCGAAGCGCTGGAGCGGCAACGCGAAGTACCGCACGCTGGGGACGGTGCGGATCCGCAACGGCTCCTTCACCAAGCGCTTCACGCTCTCGAGCCCCGGCACGTACCGCCTCCGGTACCGGTTCCAGGGCTCGGCGACCACGGCGCCCGGCACGGTCGTGGAGAAGGTCCGCATCCGGCGCACCGTGCGGTTCTCGTCGGTCGACGCGGCCGACCACGAGCTGACCTACGGCAGGTGAGGCGGACGGGCCGGCCGGATCGCTCCGGCCGGCCCCGACGCAGCTAGGCCCTCGCGCCCACCGGGGCGTGCTGCGCGAGGAACGCGGTGAGCTGCTCGACGTAGTCCGCCCGGTGCGCCTTCTCGTCGTGGATGCCGTGGCCGGCGCCCGCCACGCGGACGACGGTGACGTCCGGGTGCGTCGCCTTCATCCGCTCCTCGTGCTCGGGCTTGAAGGCCGGCTGGACGCCCGCTGCGAGGATGAGGACGGGCACGCCGACCGGTGCATCGACGTCGGTCTCGCCCAGCGTCCTGTTGTCGGCGGCCATCGTCAGGACCTCCGGGTCCATGACGAGGTGCGCGTGCGCGCGGGCGAGGATGCCGTCGGCCATCATGAGGTCGCCCATCGTGACGCCCTCGCCCATCGGCGCCGCCGCGAGCCGCGCCGCGGCCGCGTCGTCGTCCAGCCCCTCCTCGCGCATCGCGATCGCGTTGTCGCGGATGGCGGGGAACATGGCCGCTGCCGGGTTGTCGGCGTGCTCGGCGGGCTCGCCCATGTAGAGCGGCGGGTCCTCGAGGAACGCGCCCGAGAGCAGCTCGGGCTCGTTCTGCGCCAGCCACCAGCCCGTACTCCCGCCCAGCGAGTGACCGACGACGACCGCGGGGCCGCCGCCCACCGCGCGCAGGATCGCGGCGACGTCCTCCCCGTAGGTGTGCAGCAGGTAGGTTCCCGACGCGTGGTCGGAGTCGCCGTGCCCGCGCAGATCGATCCGGACGATCCTCCGCCCGTCCGTGATCTCCGGCGGGA
Organism: uncultured Solirubrobacterales bacterium; assembly: GCA_963757125.1. Classification (GTDB taxonomy): domain Bacteria; phylum Actinomycetota; class Thermoleophilia; order Solirubrobacterales; family Solirubrobacteraceae; genus CAVVSD01. The sequence goes on from CAVWQP010000005.1 coordinate 327,246, forward strand.
GCCAGCCGTACGTGCGTGAGCTGCCGGAGACGCCGTGGAGGAACGCCACGACCGGGCCCTCCTCCGCGCCCTCGACCTCGACGTTGAGTCCGACGCCATCGTGCTCGACCCGCATGCAACCTCCTCGTGGTACGGCAGAAGGCGCGAATCTTCCTGGATCGTGTCGGAGCGTGGCGACTTGACGGGCGAACCGGACGGGCTGCGGGCCCTGCGGCGCCTCGCCGCGATCGTCAGCGGCTCGCAGGACGCGATCCTCGCGAAGGACCTCGACGGCGTCATCACCGACTGGAACCCCGCGGCGGAGCGACTGTTCGGGCACACCGCGGAGGAGGCGATCGGCCGCCCGGTGTGGAGCATCATCATCCCGCCCGATCGCGCCGAGGAGGAGCGGGTCCTGCTGCGGCGCGCACTCGCCGACGAGCCCGTCCAGGGCGTGCTGACCGAGCGGCTGCGCCGGGACGGCTCGCGCGTGCAGGTGTCGCTCACGATGGCGCCCATCCGCGACGAGGACGGCCGCGCGATCGGCGTCTCGACGACGGCGCGCGACGTGACCGAGTCGCTGCGCGCGGAGGCGGAGCGCACGCGCCTGGCGGCAATCGTCCGATCGACGAGCGACGCCGTCATCGCCATGGACCTCGAGGGCCGGATCACCGACTTCAACACGGCGGCCGCCGCGATGTTCGGGCTGGCCCCGGACTCGATCGGCACGTCGGTCCTCGACGCGGTCGGCGCGGACGAGTCCGCGCGCGCCCGGCGCGCCGAGATCGTCCGCCGTGCGGGCGCGGGCGAGACACTCGCCTACGAGGCGCCCCGACTCGACGGCACGGGCCGGGACTTCGTCCTCGCGAACACGATCGGCCCGATCCACGACGACGACGGTGAGATCACCGGGATCGCGGCGATCGCGCGCGACGTCACCGAGCAGCGCAAGGCGCAGGAGCAGCAGCGCTGGCTCGCGGCGGTCGTCGACTCCTCGCGCGACGCGATCATCGGGCTCGGGCTCGACGGGACGATCGTCTCCTGGAACCCCGGGGCGGCGCGGATGTTCGGCTGGCCCGACGAGGAGGCGATCGGCAGGCCGGCAGCTGACATGTTCGTCGAGGAGGGACGGCGCCGCAGGCACATCGAGCTCATGCGCGGCGTCGCCGCCGGCGACGCCTTCGAGGACGAGGCGGAGCGCGGGCGCCGGCGGGACGGCGCGACGTTCGCGGCGACCGTCACCGGCTTCCCCGTCCGCGACGCGCACGGGACCGTCCACGCGGCGGCGTTCATCGTCCGCGACGTCACCGAGCAGCGGCGCCTCGAGGAGCAGCTGGAGCAGGCGCGGCGCATGGAGGCGGTCGGGCGCCTCGCGGGCGGCGTCGCGCACGACTTCAACAATCTGCTGACGGTCATCTCCGGCTACGCGGCGCTGCTCCGCGCCGAGGACGACCGCGAGTCCACCGAGCTCGAGGAGATCGACCGCGCCGCGCGCCGGGCGACCGAGCTCACCGGCCAGCTCCTCGCCTTCTCGCGCCAGCGCGCGGCGAACCCGGTGCTCATCGACCTCGCCGATGTCCTCGACGGCGTCGTGCCGATGCTCGGACGGCTCATCGGCGAGCACATCACGATCTCCGTCGTGCACGACGGTGGTCTCGAGCCCGTCCTGGCCGACGCGGGCCAGCTGGAGCAGGTCATCGTCAACCTCGCGACGAATGCCCGCGACGCGATGCCCGACGGGGGCACGCTGACCATGGAGACGCGGATGCTCGAGCTCGACCAGCCCGTCGTCTGCCTGACGGTCACGGACACCGGGGGCGGGATCGACCCGGAGGTGGCCGACCACGTCTTCGAGCCCTTCTACACGACGAAGGAGCAGGGTCGCGGCACGGGGCTCGGCCTGGCCACCGCCCACGGGATCGTCACCCAGGCGGGTGGCCGGATCCACGTCTACTCCGAGCCTGGGCTCGGGGCGACGTTCCGCGTGCTCATCCCGGCGGCGGACGGCGCGGCGACCCCGATGTCCGACGCGCCGTCCGAGCCCGACGAGCTCGAGGGCACCGAGTCGATCCTGCTGTGCGAGGACGAGGACGCGCTGCGGTTCATGGTCGGGCGCATCCTCGGCGACGCCGGCTACACCGTGCTCTCGGCGCCCGGCGGGGCCGAGGCGCTGGAGATCGCCGCGGGCCTCGACGAACCCGTCGACGCGCTCGTGACCGACGTGATCATGCCCGGCCTGTCCGGCCCGGAGCTCGCCGAGCGCATCGTCGTCGACGGGCGCCCCCGCACCCTGTTCCTGTCGGGCTACACGGCCGACGCGCTCCGCGACCGCGCGAACCTGCCGCCGGGCAGCGCGTTCCTGGAGAAGCCGTTCGCGCCGGCGTCGCTGCTGCGCGCGCTGCGCACCCTCCTCGACGGCGACTAGGCCACTACACGCCGGGCTGGGCGATGGCCCGGACCCGCGAGAAGTCGCCGCCCCGCAGGTCCTCGGCGGTGATCCAGACGTAGAGGCGCCCGGCGTCGCCGCCGAGGTTCCACGGCCCCTCCGCGCCCGCCGTGAGCTGGGCCAGGAGCCGCCAGCGGCCGGCGCGCGCGCCGACGTCGTCGTCGGCGGTGCCGAGGTCCGTCGCGTCGCGGCCCGAGGCCGTCAGCTCGCACGTCACGGGCATCAGCCCGCCGGTCTCGTTCGGGTAGCCGAGGAACCGGTGGTAGGCGATCGGCCGGCCGAAGCCGTCGTCGAGCTCGACCCCCTGCATCGTGGCGATCCTGCGGCGCAGCTTGAGGTAGCCGTCGTGCTCGACCGGGTCGAGGCCGAGCGCCTGGACCGGCGCCGCCCAGACGCGGGGCAGCGTCAGCTCGACGGAGAGCCGCGTCGCCGGCGAGGCGCCGCCGGGCGTGGGGACGTGCAGCACGCGGGCGGCGCCGGCGTGCGCGGCCAGCTGCCCGGACGGCGCCTGGACGGCCGCCCAGAGGACGAGCAGCCGCCCGGCGATGGGCAGCGGCAGGTCGATGTCGCGCAGCGCGGGATCGGTCAGGTCCAGCTGGGCGACGAGCGTCAGGCGCTCGCCCTCCCACAGCGGCCACACCGACTCGTCCAGGAGGCCCTCGGTCGGCTCGAACAGCCAGCTGCCGACCGGGTCGTCCTGGAGCGTGGGCGAGGTCAGGCGCACCGAGTGGCGCGCGAGCTCCGCGATCGCGTCGACGTGGTCCCCCAGGCCGTGCTCGGCGGCGAGGCCGCGCAGCTCGTCGATCGTGACGGTGCCCGACGCGGCGCACGCGCGGTCGAAGTCGGGATCGTGCCGGGGCCTGGCCGGCTCCGCCGGGGGCGGCGGCCGGAGCGGCGGCATCGGGAGCCCCGGGACGTTGAGCAGGCGGCTCGCCTCGGACGCGCTCTTGGCCGACTCGCGCATGAGGCTGCGCAGGAACCCGCGGCGGCTGCTGGCACCTTCCATGGACCCCAATGTGCCACACCGCCGGTTCCATCCCGACCGGGTGAGGCCCGGTCACCCGACCTGCGCGATGATGGGCACCATCTCCACGCCGACCGACACCCGCAAGAGCAGCAGCGGGACGCCGCCGAAGAGCGGCTCCCGCAAGGACCGCAGCCGCCTGATCGCCGCGGCGATCCTCGGCGGGCTTGCGGTCGTGTTCGCCGTCATCAACCGGCACGAGGTGAAGGTGAACTGGCTCCTCGGCACCTGGGAGACACCGCTGATCGTCGTGATCGGCGTGTCGTTCCTGGCCGGGGCCGCGATCGGCGCGTTCGCCTCCCGTCGTCGCTATCGCGGCGGGAAGAAGGCGTCCAAGGGCTGACCGGGGGCTGGGATGGAGCCTCAGCGGCCGCGACTGATCCGGTTCGCGACGCACGTGACGATCATCCGCGCGATCGCGTTGATCATCGTGGTGTTCGCGATCTTCACCCTCCTCGCCGCGCTCGTGGAGTGGCTCGTCGAGCCGCAGACGTTCAAGACGTTCGGCGATGCGTGCTGGTGGTCGATCCAGACGGTGTCGACCGTCGGCTACGGCGACGACGTGCCGGAGACCGCCGGGGGCCGCATCATCGCGACGCTCGTGATGCTCTTCGGCATGGCCTTCGTCCCGGCGGTGACGTCGATCATCGTGGCGATCCTGGTCGAGCGCGGCCGGCGGGGGATCGCTCGCGAGGAGCCCCCGCAACCGCACCCAGGGGAATGACGAGCAGGATCAGCAGGGCGCAGCCGAAGTAGGTCGCCGCGAGCCCCGCCCCGGCCGCCGCGATCGCCCCGACCGCCCAGGCGCCGAGCGCGGTCCCCGTGTCGAACGACGCGTTCCACGTCGCGCTGGCGGTGCTCGCGCGCGCCAGGCCGGCACGGGCGAGCGCGGCGACGAGCGTCAGGTTCTGCACGCTGCCGTAGCCGGCGCCCGCGATCGCCGCTCCGCCCACGACGAGCCCGGCCGCGTCGGAGCTCAGCCCGGCGGCGACGAGCGCGATGCCGGCGGCGGACAGCACGAGCGCGACCGGGAGCAGGACGCGGGTGCTGCCCGTCCGGTCGACGATGTGCCCGGCCCGCCAGCGGCCGAGTGCAGCGACGACGCCGAACACCAGCAGCGCGAGCCCCGCCACCGCGCCGTCCGGCCGCTCGACGGGGAGGAACGTGACGAGGCCGCCGCCGACCGCGGTCACGACGGCCAGGACCAGGCAGGCCGGCAGCACCGCCCGCAGCGCCTCACGGCCGCCGGACCGCTGCGGCTCGCCCGCCGTCTCGATCCCCCGGAAACGGCGGACGAGTGGCAGCGCGAGCAGCGGCACCATCGCCAGGATCGCGACCACGTCGAAGCGCCCGCCGAGAGCGAGGCTCGCGCCGCCGGGGACGCACACCAGCTGGGGGACCGCGACGGCGACGCCGTAGAGCCCGATCGCCTCGCCGCGGCGCTCGGGCGGCGCGAGCGTCGCCGCGAGCGAGGCGCCGACCACGGTCAGGATCGCGAACCCGATGCCGCGGACCGCCGACACGGCGGCCAGCCAGCCGAGGTCCTGGGAGACGAGGTACAGCGGCGTCGGCAGGCCGAGCGCGACGAGCCCGATCGCCAGCAGCCGCGGGAGCCCGAGGCGCCGCTCGGCGAGCGGGACCATGAGCTGGCAGGCGACCGTCGCCGCGAGCAGCGCCGTGGTGACCAACCCCGCCGAGCCGACCGACGCCCCGCCGTCGACCGCCCAGAGCGGCAGCGACGAGAGCGTCAGGAAGAAGCTCGCGAACGCGAGCACGCTGACCAGCGCGAGCGCGCGCAGACCCGGGATGCGCCACAGCGACACGCCGGGCAGCTAACCAGTCAGCAGGTCCCTCACGATCATCGCGGCCGCGAGCGACCCGGCGGCGATGGCCGTCGCCACCTGCGGCGGGCGCCCGGTGACGTCGCCCGCGGCGGAGATCCCCGGCGCGCCGGTCATCCCCATCTCGTCGATCGCGACGGGGTCGACGACCATCGGGTTGCCCTCGGACGTCGCGCCGAGCATCTCGGCGAGCCCGCTGCGCTGGCGCATCGGCGCGAACACCATCAGCCCGTCGCGGGCGACGAGCCCCGACACCGGGCGGGCGTCGATCGGGATCCCCGCCGCCTCGACCGCCTCGACGCCCTCGGGCGGCCCGTCGGTGAGGAGCACGACGTCGTCGCTCCAGCCGCGCAGCAGCAGCGCCTGGTGGGTGCCGACCTCGCCGTTGCCGAGCACGGCCAGGCGACGGTCGCGGACCTCCCACCCGTGGCAGAAGGGGCAGTGGAAGACCGTGCCGCCCCAGAGCTCCTCGACGCCGTCGAGCGCGGGCGGCTCGTAGCGCATGCCGGTCGCGAGGAGGACCCGGCGCGTGCGCTCTCCGCGCGGCCCGCGGCGTAGAGCTCCGCCGGCGGGCGACCGTCGAACCCGAGCAGGCCGCCGATGCCGTGCGCAGGGAGGTTGCTCTGCTCGCCGGCGTCGACGAGCAGCGTCCGCTGCCGCGCGCGGCCGAGCACGAGCGCCGCGCTCAGCCCGGCGGCACCGCCGCCGACGACGATGCAGTCCCAGGTGAAGTCCATGTCCCGAGCGTTGCACTGCCCGCAACGAAGTGGCAATCTCATTTGCCATGCAGGCAAACGAATCCGTCGACGGGCGCGTCCGCCGGCGCCTGCGCGAGCTGCGCACCGAGCGCGGCCTGACGCTCGAGGCCGTCGCGACGCGCGCCGGCCTGGACGTCTCGACGCTCAGTCGCCTGGAGTCCGGCAAGCGCCGGCTCGCGCTCGACCACCTCTCCGGCCTGGCCGAGGCACTCGGCGTCTCGACCGACGAGCTGCTGCGTCCGCAGCCCGAGGAGGACCCCCGGGTCCGCAGCCGGCCGCGGCACTTCGACGGCATGACGATGTGGCCGCTGACCCACAAGGGCCCGGCGGGCGGGCTGCACGCGTTCAAGATCGTGATCAGCGCGGAGCGCCGCGTCCCGCCCGCGGACCTCGGCGTCCACGACGGCCACGACTGGATCTACGTCCTCGCCGGGCGGATGTGGCTGCGCCTCGGCGACCAGGACTTCACGGTCGAGCCGGGCGAGACGGTCGAGTTCAGCACCCAGACCCCGCACTGGTTCGGCGCGGTCGAGGGGCCGGTCGAGCTCATCGCGATCCTCGGCCCGCACGGCGAGCGGATGCACCTGCACGACCACTGACCGCGGGACCACTACATCCGCACGACCGCCCGGCCGACCACCTCGCCGCGATCGAGCGCGTCGAACGTCGCGGCGGCCTCGTCGAGGCCCACCTCGCGGCTGATCGTGTCGCCCAGGCTGATGCGGCCGTCGGCCGCGAGCTCCAGGAGCCTCGGCATGTCCGCGCGGCTGCGCGCGCCGTAGGAGCCGACGAGCCGCAGCTGCCGGCGCACGAGCAGGTTCGACTCGATCGGCGTCAGCTCGCCGAGCGCGCTCACCCCGATCACCACCGCCCGCCCGCCGAGCCCCACGAGCTCGAGCGCCTGGCGGATCGTGGCCGGGCGGCCGAGCGCCTCGAACGCCAGCTCGACCCCCTCGCCGTCGGTCAGCTCGAGCACGCGTGCGCGGACGTCCTCGCGCGAGCCGTCGATCGTGTCGGTCGCGCCCATCTGCCGCGCGAGGGCGAGCTTCTCCTCGGAGACGTCGACGGCGATGACCTGCGCCGCGCCGAGCACCCGCGCGAGCTGCACGAGGTTCACGCCGACGCCGCCGACCGCGACGACCGCGACCCGCTCGCCCGCCTGCAGCGCCCCGGCGTGCACGAGCGCGCCGTAGGCGGTGAACGCCGCGCAGCCGAGCGGCGCGGCCTCCTCCAGGGCCATGGCGTCGGGGATCGGGAACACGCTCGTCGCCGGCAGGACGCACAGCTCGGCAAGGGCGCTCGGGCCCGCCATCCAGACCGGGGAGCCGTCGGGCGCATAGAGGCGGGTCGTCCCGTCGTAGAGCGTGCCCTGGGCGCGGTTGAGCGACCAGAACGCCTCGCAGAAGTCGTCGCGCCCGGCGGCGCACCGCGCGCAGCGCCCGCAGGGCAGGATGAACGGGGCGACGACCCGGGTCCCGGGCGCGGGACCGTCGACGCCCTCCCCCAGCTCGGCGATCGTCCCCGCCATCTCGTGCCCGGGCACGACCGGCAGCTTCGACGGCGACTCGCCCTTGATGACGTGCAGGTCGCTGTGGCACACCCCGCAGGCGGCCACGCGGACGAGCACCTCGCCCGGCCCCGGCCGCGGGTCGCGCAGCTCCTCGATCCGCAATGCCCCAGGCGCGCGCAGTACGGCGGCTCGCATCACGTGCCGCCCACGGTCGTGGGCCGTGCGAGCAGCGTCGCCCGGGGCCCCGGGTCCAGGGCGCGCGTGATGTGTCCCTTGCCGTGCGTGTCCTCGACGAGGCATACGTCGCCGGGGCCGAACCGCCGCACCTCGCCGTCAGACACCTCGACCTCGATCCGTCCCGTCAGGGTCACGATGAACAGCGGTTCCGGCGCGTTGTGGGGCACGACGTAGGAGGCCTCTTCGAGCACGCGACGGAACTCGAGGTCGGCGACCGGGATCCGGTCGGAGAGCGCGACCCGCGACGTCCCTCCCGGGAAGGGCTGCTCGGTGGTCTCCAGGTGGACGTCCTCGAAGTGCGACTCGCCATCGTCGTCCGCCCAGATGCGCACGTAGTCGGGTTCGCCTCTCACGTCGCCCCGAAGTGCGACTCCTCGAGCACGGGCTCCTCGGCGAGCTGCACGTCCATCGCGACCGACGTCCCGCAGCCGGGGCAGCAGAACTCGCGCAGGACCATCTCGTCGACGCGCCCGAGCGCGTTGAGCTCGCTGGTGGCGGTGATGGGCAGCTCGCGCACGAGCGTCCCCTGCTTGTGGTCGTCGCCGTAGTCGCCGAGGCGGTGGCCGCACTCCGTGCAGCGCAGCGCGCGCCCGCCGTCGCCCTCCACGGCCTCGACCGTGTCCGAGACCCGGTGCAGGAGCGTCCCCTCGACCGTCCCGCCGCCGACGCCCTCGGCCACCGGCCGCCCGTCGCGCAGGCGCTCGGCGCGGATCGCGTCGCGCGCCTCGGCCGTCGCGACCGCATCGCCGGCGACCACGCCGTAGATCGAGCGCGCGATCGCCTCGGAGACGAGCCCGTGGCGCAGGTCGCGTTCGACGAGGGCGGGGTCGCGCCGCAGCGGATCGCCGTACCCACCGCCACCGGAGACGACCGTGACGAGGAAGTCGCCCTCGCCCAGCAGGGTGTGGTCCTTCGCCTGCAGGACGTCGGTCTGCGTGCCGGTCACGCCGTCGGTCGAGTCCGGGATGACCCCGGCCGCGAACAGCTCGGGCACGTTGGAGGAGCGGAAGACGACGTTGCTCTTCGCCGACGCCGGCGAGCCGCCCGAGAGCCCGTGGCCCTCCGGCTGCGAGACGCCGGATGCGAGCGTCACGGAGACGATCGGGATCGGGTTCTTGTGCGGGAGCATCCCGAACTCGATGCCGACACCGCCGCGGAAGCGCCCGTGGCCGCCGCTGTCGCGGCGCTCGCGCCGGTAGACCTGCAGCACCGGCGAGCGGCTCTCGGTCGTCTCCGCGTTCGGGATCGTCGACGACATCGAGTGCAGGATCCCGCCGGTGTCGATCCCGTCGGTGAACGTCCGCGCGCCCCCGCCGCCGCCGCAGCAGTCCATGAAGACGTGCGCGAACGGCTCGCCGTGGCGGTCGAGCCCCGCCATGACCGGGCAGTTGATGCCGGGCGACCAGCACGCCTGCGCCTCGGTCCCCAGCTCGTCGGAGGCCATGAGCATCTTCGCGAAGGCGTTGGCGACGACGTCCTGCGTCGAGAGCGTCGTCATGATCGACGCCATGCTCACCCCGGCGGGGCTGACGGCGTTGTTGAGCGTCCCCTCCTCGGAGACGATCTCGATGATCCGCCGGCCCGCGTCGACCGCCCACGGCAGGTCGTAGCAGAGGAAGGTCAGGAAGACCCCGAGCACCGCGCCCTCCATCGCGGGCCGCGCGCAGTTGATCGCGCCCGGCGCCTGCGGCGCGGTGCCGGTCATGTCGACGACGAGGCGGTCGTCGGTCTTCGTCACCTTGCAGCGCATGGGGTACATCACGGCGTTGCGGCCGTCGTGGTCGTGATAGATCTGGTCCGCCCACGAGCCGTCGGGCATGTCGCGCAGGCGCTTGCGGACGACCCGCTCGACGTAGTCGATGATCTCCTCCTGCGAGGCCTGGAACGCCTCCAGGCCGTACTGCTCGATGAGCTCATGGATGCGCCGATGGGTGATCCGCATCGAGGCGAGGCGCGCGCGGAGGTTCAGCGCGTTGAGCTCGGGCGTGCGGTGGTTGCGCAGGTAGGCGCGCTCGATGTCGGCCCGCAGCTCGAAGTCCTCGACCATCTTCATCCCGGGGAACAGCGGCGCCTCGCCGAAGCGGTCCTCGGACCCGACGACGAAGCTGCCGGGGACGGGGCTGCCGACGTCGTTGTCGTGCATGACGATGCCCGCCCACGCGACGATCTCGCCCTCCCAGTAGATCGGGCTCGCGAGGATGCCGTCGTTGGCGTGCAGCGCGCCCCACCACGGGTCGTTGGTGAAGAACATGTCGCCCTCGCGCATGCCCTCCGGGCCCCACTCCTCGAGCACCTTCTGGACGAAGACGTCGATCGTCGAGGCGTGCTGGATGATGTAGATGCCCGCGTACAGGCCGCGCCCGTCGCCGGTCATGAGCGCGGCGTTGAAGTCGAGCGCCTCGTAGACGACGGGCGAGCCGGACAGCCGCGCCGCGATCATCGCCTGGTCGTCGTTGATCGCCCAGAGGCGGTGGCGGATGACCTCGAAGGTCACGGGGTCGAGGGTCATCGGACCACCTCCACGCCGGTGTGGACGGCGGGACTGGCCGACGCCGCGGTCGGCGCGAGCCGCAAGGTGAGGTAGCCGTCGACGAGCGCCTCGTAGTCGGGTGGGACGACGACGCTGTCGCCCATCCGCTGCACGATCGCCGGGCCGGGGACGAGGTTGCCCGGGCGCAGCGCGTGGCCGTCGTAGACGGGCGTGGAGCGGAACCCCTCGGGCTCGAAGTACGCCTCGCGCTCGCCGGTCAGCGCCGCCGAGGCGTCGGCGTCGCCCAGCTCGCGCGCGTCGAACGGGACCGGCTCCAGCGCGCGGGTGCCGACGACGCTGTGCAGCTCGAACTCCAGCGCCCCGCCGCTGAGCAGCGCGCCCTCGCCGTAGAGATGGCGATAGCGCTCGGCGAAGCGCGCGCGCAGGAGCTCCGGCGTGCGCTCGTCGAGCGCGCCGGGGTCGACGTCCACGTCGAGCGTGTGGACCTGCAGCCGGTAGCGGACGCCGAGGGTCCGCGCCAGCGCGACGTTCGTCTCCGGGGACGCCCTCGCTGGCGAACTGGTCGAGCACGCGGGACTCCAGCGCCGAGAAGTGGCCGGTCATCGCCGCGAGGTCCTCCCCATCGAGCGGCGTCATCAGCTGGTGCGAGGCCTGCTCGGTATGGGTGATGTCGCAGGTGAGCATGCCCTCGGCCGAGAACGCGGTCGAGTCGGCGAGGACGAGGATCGCCTTCGACCCGATGTCGTGGCCGTAGAAGGCGGCGTGGGTCGGACCGGCGCCGCCGTAGGCGACGAGCACGCATTCGCGCGGGTCGTGGCCCTGCTCGATCGTCGACTTGCGGATGAGGTCGCCCATGTGGGCGTTGATGATCCGGAAGACCCCGATCGCGACCTCCTCGGGCTCCATCCCCAGCGGCCCGCCGAGCTTCGCGAGCGCCTCGAGCGCGAGGTCGCGGCGCAACTCCATCCGCCCGCCGAGGAACGCGGCGGGGTTGAGGTAGCCGAGCACGAGGTCCGCGTCGGTCACCGTCGGCTCGGTCCCGCCCTGGCCGTAGCACGCGGGCCCGGGCCGGGAGCCCGCGCTCTGCGGGCCGACGCGCAGGAGCCCGCCCTCGTCGAGCCAGGCCAGCGACCCGCCGCCGGCGCCGATCGACTGCACGGAGACCTTCGGGATGCGCATGACGTACTGCGAGACGACCGGCTCGGGGTCCGTCGGGACCTCGCCGCGCAGGATGAGCCCGACGTCGAAGGACGTGCCGCCGACGTCGGTGCAGATCACGTTCTCCTCGCCGTACAGCCGGCCCAGGTACTGGCATCCGAGGATGCCGCCCGTCGGGCCCGAGTCGAGGGTGAGGATCGGCCGGCGCGCGGCGTCCTCCACGGAGGTCAGGCCGCCGCTGGCCTGCATGACGAGCAGCGGGTCGCGCAGCCCCTCCTCGCGCAGGCGCTGCTCGAGGTCGTCGAGGTAGCCGACGACCTTCGGCGCGACGTACGCGTTGACCGCGGTCGTCGCGGTGCGCTCGTACTCGCCGAGCACGGGCGCGATCTGGCTGGACAGCGTCACCCGCACGCCGGGCGCGCGCTCGGCCAGCAGCTCCCCGACCCGACGCTCGTGCGCGTCGTTCACGAACGACCACAGGAAGCTCACGGCGATCGACTCCACGCCCTCGGCGACGAGCTCGTCGATCGCGCGGATCGCCTCGTCCTCGCGCAGCTCCACGACGACGTCGCCGTCGACGTCGACGCGCTCGGCGACGCCCCGGATCAGCTCCCGGGGGATGATCGGCACCGGCTTCTCCAGGCGCGAGGAGTGCACGAGGTCGCGCTCGGGGAGGCCCGCCCGCTTCGCGTAGACCTTGCCGATGATGATCGCGTCCTCGTGCCCGCGGGTCGTGATGAGGCCGGTGCGCGCGCCGTTGCGGGTCAGCACGGCGTTCGTCGCCACGGTCGTGCCGTGTACGAACAGGTCCGTGTCGCGCAGGAGCTCGGCGCGCGTGAGCCCGAGGCCCTCGGCGTTCACGGCGACGGCGCTGAGCACGCCGTCGGCCAGCGAGCCGTGGGTCGAGAGCGACTTCGCGACGCTGCGCCGGCCCGCCGCGTCGACCACGACGCAGTCCGTGAACGTGCCCCCGATGTCCACGCCGATTCGGTAACCCATCTCTCCTCCGGTCCTGGCCCCGCGCGTTGACGCCCGCCGACAGCTGGCTTAGATTCAATCAGATGGTTCGACTCATTTCCGATGGCGACGACCTGCGCTCGGCAGGCCCCAGCGCCGAGGAGGACCGGGCTGCGATCGCCGACCTGATCCGCCTCGAGCGCTTCCACCGCGACCGTCGCCGCTGGGACGAGCTGGCCGACGACTACGTCGAGGACTCGCGCGTGAAGACGACCTGGTTCGAGGGCACCGGGCGGGAGTTCGCGGAGGCGTCGCGCGACATGGCGCAGCGCGGGCGCGAGAGCATCCACCTCATCGCGCCGACCGACATCCGCATCAACGGGGACCGGGCGACGTGCGAGAGCCACGCGCAGATCCTCAACCGCAGCGTCGTCCACGGCGTCGAGGTCGACATGACCCAGTACTGCCGCTTCTTCTCGCGGCTCGTGCGCACGCCGGACGGCTGGCGACTGGCCAGCTTCGACGGGATCTACCACAAGGACACGATCGTCCCCGTGCGGCCGGGCGAGGAGGTCCCCATCGACTGGGACGCGCTGCGCGGGCTGCGCCCGTCGTACCGGATCTGGGCCTACACGATCGGCCTGCGGGGCTACGAGATCGGCCAGGACGAGCTCGGCGACGACCGCCCCGACCTCCTCGAGCCGTTCTACGCCGAGGCCGACCGCTGGCTCGGCGAGGGCTGACCGATGCAGCGGGACGCAGCGGGCAGGGTCGCGGTCGTCACGGGCGGCGCGCAGAGCATCGGGCAGGCGTTCGCGCTGCGGCTCGCGCGCGACGGCCACCGGGTCGCGATCGCCGACCTGCAGCCGTCGGACGAGACCGAGCGCCTCATCGCCGACGCGGGCGGCGAGAGCTTCGGGATGGAGTGCGACATCTCCTCGCGCGAGAGCGTCGGCGCGTTCGCGGACGCCGTGCGGGAGCGCTTCGGCCGCTGCGACGTGCTCGTCGCGAGCGCCGGCATCTACCCCGTGATCCCGTTCGCCGAGCTCGAGTGGGAGGACTGGCGGCGGGTCCTCGCGGTCAACGTCGACTCGCTCTTCCACCTCTCCAAGGCGTTCGTCCCCGGGATGGTCGAGAACGGCTGGGGGCGGGTCATCGCCGTGTCCTCCACGACGTTCCACACCGGCACGCCTCAGTTCGTCGCCTACACGACGAGCAAGGGCGGCGTCATCGGCTTCGTCCGCGCGCTCGCGACGGAGGTCGGCGACGCCGGCGTGACGGTCAACTCGGTCGCCCCGTCGCTCGTCCGCACGAAGGGCACCGAGGCCGGCCCGCAGGGGCCGCTCGGCTGGTTCGACTTCACGCGCGAGCTGCAGGCGATCAAGCGCACGCAGGAGCCCGACGACCTCGTCGGCGCGATCTCGTTCTTCGCCTCCGACGACTCGGCGTTCATCACGGGCCAGACCCTGCCGGTCGACGGCGGGCTCACCCGCGTCTGAGCGTCAGCCCCAGATCTCCTCGGCCGTCTCGACGACGAGGCGCAGCTTCGCCGTCTGGTCGTCGTAGGTCAGCTTGTTGCCCTCGGCCACGGAGGCGAAGCCGCACTGCGGCGAGAGGCACAGCTGGTCGACGTCGATGAAGCGCGAGGCGTCCTCCACGCGGCGCTTGAGGTCGTCCTTGCGCTCCAGCGCGCCGGTCTTCGTCGTGACGAGGCCGAGCACGACGACCTTGTCGCGCGGCACGAAGCGCAGCGGCTCGAAGCCGCCGGAGCGCTCGTCGTCGTACTCGAGGAAGAAGCCGTCCACCTCCAGGCCGGAGAACAGCGCCTCGGCCACGAAGTCGTAGCTGCCCTCCGCCATCCAGGACGAGCGCAGGTTGCCGCGGCAGAGGTGCGTCGTGACGGTCAGCCCGTCCGGGCGGCCCTCCAGCACGCGGTTCATCTGCGCGACGTACGTCTCGTGCTGGTGATCGGGGTCGCCGCCGATGCGTGCCAGGCGCTCGCGCTGGGCGGGGTCGTTGACGTACGCGAGGCTGACGTCGTCGAGCTGGAGGTAGGTGCAGCCCATGCTCGACCAGGCCCGCGACCTCGGCCCGGTACGCGCCGACGAGGTCGTCCCAGAACGCGTCGAGGTCGGGGTAGGCGTCCTCGTCGATCACGTCGCGGCCGCTGCGGAAGTGGATCATCGACGGCGACGGGATCGTGAGCTTCGGGGTCGCCGTGGTCACGAGAGCCTGCAGCGTCCGCAGGTCGTCGCCGAAGATGACGTGGTCGAGGGCGATCGGTCCGTCGACCTGCATGAGCGACGCGCCGGTGCGCGGCGAGAGGTCGAGGCGCCCGCCGGCCGGCGCGGGGCTGGCGATGCTGCCCGTCGGGCGCACGCCGGCGAGCTGGTAGGCGAAGTCCGTCATCCACGAGGCGCGCCGGTACTCGCCGTCGGTCGCGGCGCGCAGCCCGACCGACTCCTGCATCCGCACGGCGTCGGCGATCGCGGCGTCCTCGGCGGCGCGCAGCTCGTCGTCGGTCAGCGTCCCTGCGGCGTGCGCGTCGCGCGCGGACAGCAGGGACGGGGGCCGCAGGAGGCTCCCCACGTGGTCGGCGCGGAACGGCGGAGTGGCTCGCGCTGTCATCGGAGAAGCATATGTTGATTGTGGTCATCCTTCTGGCAATGTGGTTAGATGCATATGGCTATGCCCGCCGACGGAACCTCCCTGCTGGCATCGCGGGTCTCCCGCGCGGAGGCGATCGCCCGCGAGCTCGAGCGTGAGATCGCGGGAGGCACGTACGCGCAGGGCGATCGGCTCGGCACGAAGGGCGATCTGCGCGAGCGCTTCGGCGTCGCGGTCGCCACCGTCAACGAGGCGGTCCGCCTCCTCGAGCTCCGCGGCCTCATCACCGCGCGCCCGGGTCCCGGCGGCGGCGTCTTCGTCGCCGCGCCGTCCGCGCGCACCACGCGCGGGCAGCTCGCGCTGGGCTTCGACTGGGGTCCCGACAGCCTCGACGACGCGGTCGACGTCCTCGACGCGCTCGAGCCGCTCGTCCATGGGGACGCCGCCGCTCGCCGCACGAAGGCGGACGTCGCGGCGATGCGGAAGCTGCTCGGCCAGATGGAGGCCAAGACCGACGACCGCGTGGCGTACCTCGCGCTGCGCATGTCGCTGCGCCGCCGCGTCGCGAAGGTCAGCCACAACGCCCCACTCCAGAGCCTCTACCTCACCCTCGTCGGGTACCTCGAGGAGTCCGTGGACCGGCTCGCCTCGGGCAGCTTCGACGTCCAGGCCGATCTCGTGTCCGCGCGTGCCGTCGTCGCCTCGGTGGCCGAGGGCGGAGCTGGCCGCCGCCTCGTGGCTCAGGCCGCGTAGCGCTCGACGAGCGTCTCGCGGATCGTCGCCCGCAGCACGTCCTGCAGCGGCGAGAACCGCTTGTCGGCGCGCTGGACGATCACGATCGGCACCGTGAGCCGCGCGCCCTCGATGGCCACCTCGCGCAGCGTCCCGTGCTCCAGCTCGGAGACGACCGACGAGCGCAGCACGAGGCACACGCCGATGCCGGAGGCGGTCGCGCGCTTGAGCGCCTCGGGATGGCCGAGCTGGATCGCGATGCGGCGGTCCCGGACGCCGATCGTCTCCAGCGCGGCGTCGACGAGGCGCCGGCGCGGACGGGTCCCGGGCGAGCAGACGTAGCGCAGGCTCGACAGGTCCTCGATCGCGACGACGTCGCCCACGTCGGTGTCGTCGGGCGACGCGACGAGGATGAGCTCGTGGTCGCACACGGGCTCGGCGACGAGCGTCGAGGAGCTCATCTCGGAGTCGCTCGTCATGACCGCGAAGTCCGCGCCGCCGTGCTCGAGCGCCGCCTTGGCGTCCTCGGAGTCCGACACCAGCAGCGTGATCGACGCCCGCGGGCGCTCGCGCGCGAACGCGCTGACGACCTCGGGCAGCATGTAGCTGCCGACCGACATGCTCGCGATGACGACGGCCGTGCCGGTGGCGCCGTCCGCCAGCCCCTGGACCTGCCGGGCGACCTCGCGGCCACGGGTCAGGACGTCCTTCGCCCACTCGTGCACGGCCTCGCCCGTCTCCGTGAGGTGCAGGCGCTGCCCTTCGCGGTAGATGAGCTTCGTCCCCACCCGCTCCTGCAGCGTGCGCATGTGCGCAGTGACGACGGGCTGCGAGACGCCGAGGTGGTCGGCGGCGCGACCGATCCCTCCCAGCTCCACGACGAGGCAGAACACCTCGAGCTTCTGCAGGGAGATGCGATTGTCGAAGCCGGGCGCGGCCTGGGTCTCCATAGCCATATCGCTATGGCCCAGCGTATCGGCGTCGGTCACCGGTGCGCCGCCCGCACCCGCGCGGCCTCCTCCTTGAGGTCGAGCCCGAAGAGCCCGAACCGCCCGATCTGGCTCATGAGGAAGTGGTTGCAGCCGGCGCGCGAGAGGGTGCCGACGTCGCCCGCCAGCAGGGCCGCGACCTCCGCGTCGCTGAGCGGCGGCGTCGCGGCCCGCAGCGCCGCCTCGGCCGTCGCCTCCGACGCGAGCGCCTCGCGCAGCTCGGGCTCGTGCACGAGCCGGCGGCAGACCTTGTTCACCGCGTAGACGCTCACACCCACGCCCCGTAGCCGTGGCCGGCCGCCCGCTGCGCCTCGAGGAAGTCGGGCTTGCCGCCGCCGGCGGCGGCGAGCATCGCGATCCACAGCAACGTCTCGCCGCCGGCGTTGCCCGCGGCCCAGAGCTGCTCCTCGGTCGCCTCGGCGACGAGCGTGTCCAGGTCGCCCGCGGCGAGCAGCTCGAGCACCCGGTCCATCCACGCGGGGTCGGGCACGCCGACGTGGTTGCCGTCCGCCGTGCGCGGGCCGGCGATCTCCAGCGAGAAGCTGCCGCTCGTCACGATCGCGACGCGGCCCGCGTCGGCGTCGTCCAGCGCCAGCGCGCAGCGCGCGCCCGAACGCGTGGCAGCGCGCGGCCGTCGGCAGCGGCGGGATGAGCGCGCTGACGAACACCGGGACGATCGGGATGTCGACGTCCGGCGCGAGGAAGTGCATCGGCGCGACGATCGTGTGGTCGAGCTCGAGCTCCTGGCTCTTGCCGACGTCGAAGCCGCCCCGGACGAGATGGCGCTGCACGTGGACCGCGAGGTCGGACGCGATCGTCAGCTCGCGCCGCGGGATCGTGTCGTAGTCGCTAGCCCCCCACGCGGACGGCGCGACCGCGATGCTGAAGATCGGGATGCACGTCTCCCAGAAGAGGTTGTAGTGGTCGCTCGTGAGGAAGACGATCACGTCCGGCTCGGCCGCCTCCAGGCGCGTGCGCACCTCGCCGTAGAGCGCGACGATCTCCTCCGCGCCGGTACCTCCGCCGGCGACGATCGAGGGGTAGTGCGGCGTGTGGGGCACGCCGAAGCCGCCGACGATCATCGCGCCCCCGCGACGGCCATGAGCTCGCGCAGCTCGTCCGCGTCTGCGCGGCGGCGGTTGTTCTCGCGGAACGGGTTGCCGAGCGCGGCGGTGACCATGAGCTCGGCGTCCGCGGCGCTGACCTCGCCGGGCGCGAAGCGCGCGTCGAACCCGATCGTCGCGTACAGCTCGTCGAGGCCGTCGAGCGCGCCGGCGGCAGGGCCGTCGAGGGCGGGGCGGTTGAACGCCGCGACGTGCGGGAGCAGCACCCCGTTCTGGTAGCCGTGCGGCAGGTGCACGTCGGGCGCCGAGGTCAGGGCGTGGACGAGGCCCAGCCCGGCGTTGCCGCAGGCGAGGTTCGCCATCGCGCTGGCCTCCATGAGCGTCTGCATCGCGTCGTCCTCGCGTGCGATGGCGCGCGGGAGCGCCGCGCGGATGTCGGCCGCCGCGGCGAGGGCGAGCGTGTCGGTGAAGCGCGTGGCGCCGTGCGCCCAGAGCGCCTCGAGCGCGTGGCTCAGGGCGTCGAGCGCCGCCTGCACGAGCGGCGGCTCGGGGAGCGTGCGCAGGAGGCTGCCGTCGAGCAGCGCGACGTCCGGCTCGTAGCCGCGGCCGCGCACGACGAGGTGCTGCGCCCGGTTGGCGTCGTGGAGGACGACGACGGTCGACACCTCGCTGCCGGAGCCCGCCGTCGTCGGGATCGCGACCGTCGGCGCGGGCAGCGACGGCAGCCGGTCGCGGCCCTCGTACGCGTCCAGCGGCGCCGGGTTGCGCAGCCGCATCGCCACCGCCTTCGCGGCGCACAGCGCGCTCCCGCCACCGACCGCGAGGACGGCGTCGGCGCCCGCCTCCTCCGCCGCCAGGGCGGCGGCCTCCGCCTCGGCGAGGTCCGGGTCGACGCCGATGAGCGCGCACACCCGCAGGTCCACCCCGGAGACGGGCGCGAGCACCGCGTCGAGCAGCCCGGCGTCGGCGAAGCCCCGGTCGGCGACGACCGCGATCGTCCCGGCGTCCAGCGCGCGGAGCTCGTCGCCGAGCCGGCGCTCGACGCACCCGAGGCCGGTCACGAGACGCGTGCGGGCACGGAACTCGAGGTCGGGCATGACGATCAGGCTAATGGTTATGCGCGATGTGCACTACTTCGCGATGAAGCCGCCGTCGACCACGAGGTTCGACCCCGTGACCCAGCCGCTCTCGTCCGACGCGAGGTACACCGCCGCCTCCGCCACGTCCTCCGGGAGGCCGGTGCGCGGCAGCATGATCGCGTCGAGGTGGTTCTGGCGGAACGACGGATCGGCCGCCAGCGCGGGAGCCGTCGCGGGGCTCTCGATCATCCCCGGGCTGATCGAGTTCGCCCGGATGCCGACGCGGCCGCCCTCGAGCGCGAGCTCGCGCGTCATCGCGATGACCGCGCCCTTCACCGCGGCGTGCGCGAAGTTCCCCGGCGTCGCCGGCAGCGAGCTCATGCCCGAGATCGACCCGGTGTTGATGATCGAGCCGCGACCGCGGGCGACGAGGTGCGGCCACGCCGCACTGCACGCGAAGAACACGAGGTCCAGCTCGTTGCGGACCGAGAAGTGCCAGTCGTCGTCGGTCGTCTCCGCGAACGGCTGGAAGCGCGCCGCGGACGCGTTGTTGTAGAGGACGTCGATGCCGCCGTGCACGGCCGCGGCCTCGTCGATCCAGGCGCGCGCCGTCGCGGAGTCACCGAGGTCGACGGGCTCCATGGACGTCATCGTGCCTCCGGCGGCCTGCACCATCGCGACGGTCTCGAGGCTCTCGGCCTCCTTGACGTCGCAGCCGACGACCAGCGCACCCTCGCGGGCGAACGCCAACGCCGCGGCGCGGCCCTGTCCACCGGCCGTGCCGGTGATGAGCGCGACCTTCCCCTGCAAGCGGCCGCGCGGGGCTACGGATGCCATCGGCCGATCCTAGCGTCGTGAGCGACCGATCACAGAGGTGGATCCCACACACGATCGGGCGCGTAGGTCAGTCGTGGCCGAACGACGACCCCCCACCTCGAGGATCGGCCGGTCGGCGCGCATCGGCGCGCTCGTGGCCGGACAGGGCGCCCGCGCCGCCGGCGGGCGCATCGCCGATCGCGGGCGCGACGATCAGCGCCGCCGCGCGGCGCAGAGCAGGCGCTACGCAAAGATCGCCGAGGAGGTCGTCGAGCAGCTCGGCCGCATGAAGGGCGCGGCCATGAAGTTCGGCCAGGTCCTCTCGACGGTCGATCTCCCCAACCTCGAGCCCGAGGACCGCGAGCGCCTGAAGGAGAAGCTGGCGGTGCTGCGCGACCAGGCGCCGCGGGTCGCGTTCAAGGACGTCGAGCGCGTCATGCGCGAGGACTGGGGCGAGCCGCCGTCGCGCGTGCTCGCCGAGCTCGATCCCGAGGCGATCGCGGCAGCCTCCATCGGCCAGGTCCACCGCGGCGTGACGAAGGACGGCCGCGACGTCGCGATCAAGGTCCAGTACCCCGGCATCGTGGAGGCGGTCGACGCCGATCTGCGCGCCGCCCGCGCGCTCGTCCCGCTCATCAAGCGGCTCAGCCCCGGCCTCGACGGCAAGGCGCTCGTCGACGAGCTGCGCGAGCGCGTCTCCGAGGAGCTCGACTACGAGCTCGAGGCGCAGAACGGCCGGCGTGTCGCGCGCCACTGGCGCGACCACCCGCACGTCCTCGTCCCGAGCGTGGACACCGAGCTCTCCACCCGCCGCGTCCTCGTCTCCGACTGGATCGACGGCGAGGTCTTCGCGGTCATGAAGGAGCTCGGGGACGCCGAGCGCGACCGCCTGGGCGAGACGATGTTCCGCTTCTTCTTCGCAACGGCGCGGGAGATGGACCTCGCCCTCGGCGACCCGCACCCCGGCAACCTCATGCGCAACAAGGCCGACGGGCGGCTCGTCGCGCTGGACTTCGGCCTCGTCCGCTCGCTCGAGCGCGGCTACGTCGACCGCGAGGCGCGCATCTACCGGGCGCTCGACGCGCAGGACGCCGGCGCGATCGCCGCGTCGTTCCGCGACCTGGGCTACCTGAAGGGCGCCGTCGACGAGAAGCTGCTCAAGCGCTACATGCTGCTCACGGGCGAGTGGATGTGGGAGGTCGAGCAGCCCTTCCGGCTGAGCGGCGACTACGCGGCCGACCTCGCCGAGCGTGCGATGGGCCTGGGCCCGGAGTGGCTCACCATGGTCCGCGGCTTCGACGTCCCGCCCGAAGCGCTGCTGCTGCGGCGGATGGAGAACATGGTCTTCTCGGCGCTGTGCGACCTGCGCGCGGCGGCCGACTGGCAGGGGCTCGCGGAGGAGCTGCGGGCAGGGCTGGGCCCCCGGACCCCGCTCGGGCGCGAGCACGCCGCCTGGCGCGCGGGGCGGTAGGGGAACCGACGGGGCGAAGCTCGCTGCCTTTCGGCCCTACCACAACGGGACCCTGCGAACGCGCGCTCGACGAGCCCGCCGTCCTCGAGGCCGGGCGCGTCGTGGGCGTGGCGCCGCGTGGTCGTGATGTCGCGGTGCCCCATCGCACTGTTCAATCGTGGCCGGGGTCCCAAGGTTCGCCAGGCGGGTCTGAGGTGGACCGCGCCGCGAGGCGGGGCCGCGCTCGTCGCGACTGGGAAGCGGACGCACTCGATCGAAGAGCCAGAGCAGAGCGGTGACCCAGAGCGCGGCCGCGCCCCAACCGGCTATGACATCCGTCGCCCAGTGGACGCCGCAAGTAGATCCGGGACAACCCACCCCGGTGGCAAGCAGGCACGTGTGCCCCGACGGAAACGCCTTCCCGCCGACGTGCATCAACCACAGGTCGGCCGGCGGACGCGGTCTACCCACGGCGTGCTTGGCCAGTTTGTAGAGCACGATCGCCCCGCCCCAGGCGATACCGAGTAGCCCGAGCGAGCGCCACGCTCGTTGCCGTACCAAGACCAGGCCCACGACGGCAACGATCGGAACGAGCGCCTTCTGACTCCCGACCGCAGAGAAGGCGCGCGCGACGAACGTGGCGCCCGACGCGCGATGGTCGAGCATCCATGATGTGACGGAGCGGTCGAACGCCGTCGAGCCGTCCGGCCGCTCCGCCGTCGCCAGCCACCTCCCGCTCGCGACAGTGGCGCCCAGGACGACGCCGAAGAGCCCGACCACGCCCGCCGAGAGCACGAGCCATGCCTCCGGCGTCGACCGCCTGAGACAGCGCGTCGGGCCGGTCGGAGCGCGGCGCCGTTCGGCGCGCGAACGAGTGCCGCCTCGCTTCAAGGGCAATGCGCGGTCAGTGCCAGATCGTGGTGATCGGCGTGGCTGTCCGGGCGTGGGCGAGCGGCGCCAGGCCCAGGCCGATTGCGAGCGTGCGCTCGAGTCCGTAGTGGTCGTGACGTTGCCGGTCGACGGCGCCGCCTCGTACCTGTGGTCCGAGAATCGCGGTCAGGATGTGGGCTGGGCGATAGGGCGGGTCCGAGCCCTCGTCCCAGGTGATGAAGACGACACCGTCCCGTCCGAACGCGGGTGAGGCCTGGATCTTCGGGATCTCGCTTGCGAGGAAGTCGTCGAACTGGCGGATGCGGTCACGTGTGCCGCAGGGGTCGTGGCCGTCGGCGCAGTCGTTGGGGACGATGACGTTGAGGCTGCCGAGGTTGCCGGAGGCAAGGTCATGGTCGAAGAACGAGGTGTCGTCGGGGGCCGTGGTCCCCATCGGCAGGTCGAAGCTGCGACATGGCGCTGAAGGCGTGATCGCCTCGTCGACGCGGCCGCCCTGGATCTGCGTGAAGTAGAGGGCTGGGTTGTGGTGGGCGGAGTAGATGTTGCGCGCCCAGGCGGCCCCGCCGTCGACGGGGTTGCAGGCGTTCGGCATCGACTGCTCGTAGTCGCGCCAGCGGCGTCCGGTCGCCGTGAGCTGGGAGAAGAGGTTCGGGACGCGCTGATGGCAGTGGTCGGGCAGGTGGTTGTCGGCCTCGCACGCGGTGTACTGCCCGGAGACCATGGCGATGTACTGGCCCAGTGAGCTCGACTTCACGAACGAATGGGTGTTCGTGAGCCACGCGCCCTGAGCTTTGACGGTCCCGGTCAGAAACGGGGCGTGCGCGGGCGTGATCTGCTCATAGCTCGTGTTCTCCCCGACGATCAGGAACACGTGCCCGAACCGCGGAACACCATGGCCGCGCCCGCGCCCGCGCCCGCGGCTTGCGTCGAGTAGGCCATCCCGACGGCGAACAGCGCGGCCAGGATCCGGACGCTGCGCATTGGCATCCCACCACGCTAAGCGCGCGAGCCTGACGAGATCCTGAACCACAAGGCGACGTCACGCCCGCCCTCAGGCGGACGACGGCTGACGCCGGCACCGACGCGCTGGGCCGCTGCTGCTTTGAGGCACAAGGAGCGGTGGCCGCGCATCGTTGCTCCGCGCTCGTCTCCAGGTGAAAGCAGCAGCGATGGACGCGGGTTCCTGCCTCCATCATTGAGCGACACGATTCGAGGAGGCTGCTGTGGAGATCGAGTTTCTGGCGACCGTAGCGGTGATCGCGCCGGACCCGCCAGCGAGCCGAAAGCTGTACGTCGACACTCTGGGTCTGCCGCTCGAGGGCCGCGGCAGCGATGGGTACCACCACAGCGAGCAGATCCGCGGGTGCAAGAGCTTCGGCGTGTGGCCACTGGCGCAGGCGGCCGAGGCTTGCTTCGGGACCGCGCAATGGCCAGCTGAGCGGCCGGTTCCTCAGGTCAGCATCGAGTTCGATGTCGCCGACGTGGCCGCGGTCAGCGCGGCGGCAGACGAGTTGCTCCAGGCCGGCTACGAGCTTCTGCATCCCGCGCGCGAGGAGCCGTGGGGTCAGACGGTGGCGCGCCTGCAATCGCTGGAAGGCGTGATCGTCGGGATCTCCTACGCGCCGATGCTGCACGAGTAGTTCGTGGACGCGGCAGCCGCGTCAAACTTCCGACCTTCGCTCCGGACGACCCGGGCAGCCGGCGGCCAACGGAACGACGGCTCACCGCGCCGCCGCTTCGAGGCACAGACGACAGCGGCAGCAGCGTTGCGGTCGACTGTCGTAGTGAACGAGAAGCGGGGTCCCCTCTACGCCGGTATTCCACTAGGCGCCAGCGCCAGGCGGGTCTTCCGGCCATTCCAGGAGGAAGTCGTCGCTCGGGTGCTGGCGCACCGCAAGGACACGGCCGCTCGGGCTTCCGAGCGCGAGGCGCTCATCGCCGAGCTCGGTGCGGGCGAGGAGGTTCCACGGCTGCACCGCGGCGCCGCCGTGAGGGTCGTGGCCGGCGACGGCGCGGCTGTACGGTGCTCAGCCTCCGCCCACGATCGGGTCGGGGGGCGCGGCCTCGTCGGACTGGAAGCCGCGCGGATCGATGCCGAGCTTCTGGTCGCTGTCGCGCATCACGACCAGGGCTACGAGGTTGGAGGCTCGGGACCCTGACAGGACCTCGTCGCCCCCCAGACCAGCGCGAAACCCCCGCTACATGCAGGGGTCCCGCCATCGGGGCGCCCGGATTTGAACCGGGGACCTCCGCGCCCCAAACGCGGCGCTCTGACCAAGCTGAGCTACGCCCCGTAGCCCGAGGAGCGTACGCCACGCCGGAACGAGGGCAGTCGAACTCGCGTCCAGATCGGGGGTCGCGGCCTGAATCGCGGGCCGCACCTGCCGAGAACCGGTGTGATGAAGATGCCGTTCCGCATCCTCCTCGGCGCTCTGCTCGCGCTCGTGGCGCTCCCCACCGGGACCGCCTCCGCGGGAACGCAGACCTGCCCGGGCGCGGCCGCGGTCCCGACCGCCCGGACGCTCGACGACGCACGCGACGCCACCGTCTGCCTCATCAACCGCGAGCGCACGAAGCGCGGCCTGCGCATGCTGCGCACGAACGGCACGCTGCAGTCGTCCGCGACGGCCTACGCCCGCGACATGGTCCGCCGCGAGTTCTTCGCGCACGTGTCCCCCAGCGGCGAGACGCTCACCGAGCGCATCAAGGACGACACCCGCTACCTCGCGCAGGCCCGCGGCTGGGAGATCGGCGAGAACCTCGCCTGGGGCACCGGCACGCTCGCCACGCCCGGCCAGATCGTCGCCGGCTGGATGGCCAGCCCGCCCCACCGGGCCAACATCCTCAACGCGGGGTTCCGCGAGATGGGCATGGGGATCGCGCTCGGCGCGCCGGTCGCCGGCGCCACCGCCGCCTCGGGCGCGGCGACCTACGCGAACCAGTTCGGCCGCCGCGGCTGAACCGCCGGTCCGGGCGGGTAGCGTTCGGCCGACATGGCCGACGTCCAGCCCCTGCGCGCACTGCACTACGACCAGGCCGTCGCCGGTCCTCTCCAGGACCTCGTCGCGCCCCCCTACGACGTGATCGACCCGCCGGCGCGCGAGGCGCTGCAGGCCCGGTCGCCGCACAACGTCGTCGCGATCGACCTCCCCCAGGGCGACACCCCCTACGAGACCGCCGCCGAGACGCTGAAGGCATGGATGGCCGAGGGCGCCGTCGTGCGCGATCCCGAGCCCGCGATCTGGGCGCTCGTGCAGGACTACACCGCCCCGGACGGCCGCAAGCTCACCCGCAAGGGGTTCCTCGCGCGCGTCCGCGTGGAGGACTACGGCCCGGGCCGGATCCGTCCGCACGAGCGCACGCACCCGGGCCCGAAGGAGGACCGGCTGCGCCTCACGCGCGCGACGCGCGCGAACCTCTCGCCGATCTTCTCGCTCTACAGCGATCCGGACGGCGCCGCGTGGAGCGCCCTGGAGCCGCACATGGGCGGCGCGCCCTGGGGCGAGGCGACCGACGAGGACGGGACGCTCCACACGCTGCACCGGGTCACCGACCCCGGCGCCCTCGAGGCGGTCCACGACGCGCTGGCCGACGCCGAGCTGCTCATCGCCGACGGGCACCACCGCTACGAGACCGCGCGGGTGTACGCGGACGAGATCGGCGGCGAGGGCGACCACCGCTACGTGCTCATGTGCCTCGTCGCGCTCGAGGACGAGGGCCTCACGGTCTTCCCGACACATCGCCTCGTGCAGGGCACGACGCCCGGCACCCAGGAGGCCCTCGCCAACGTGCTGCGGGAGAACTTCGACCTCGAGCCCACGACGCTCGAGGAGCTGGCGCCGCCCGAGAGCGACGGGCCGCTCGTCATGGGCTACCTCGACGCGCACTTCAAGCAGCCGTTCCGCCTCACGCTGAAGGACCAGGCGATCGCAGACGCGGTCCTCGACGGCATGCCCGAGCCCTACCGCCACCTCGACACGGCGATCGTCGAGGCGCTCCTCCTGACCGGTCCGCTGGGCCTGACGGAGGAGGACATCTCCGAGCTCCACGGCCTCGGGTACGCCCGCTCGGCGCAGGACGGCATCGACCTCGTGACCCGCGGCGAGTACGACCTCGGCTTCTTCCTGCGGCCGACGCCGGTGACGCAGGTCAGGGCCGTCGCGGCGGAGGGCGTGAGCATGCCGCCGAAGTCGACGTACTTCTTCCCGAAGGTCATCACCGGGATGCTGTTCAACCCGCTGGATGATCCGCGCTGACGCGAGCTACCATCGAGGGACCATGCGTGCATCTGCCCAGCGAGTCCAGGCCTTCCGTCACATCGTCAAGGTGCGGGATCACCGCATGGGTGTCGATGAGCCGGGAGACAAGGGCGGCGACGACACCGGCCCCAGCCCGCAGGAGCTGCTCGCCGCCAGCCTCGCCTCCTGCACGGCCGTGACGATGGAGATGTACGCCGACCGCAAGAGGTGGGACATCGGCGACCTCGAGGTCGTCTGCGAGTACACGCCCGCCGAGCGTGGCTGCCCCACCCGGTTCTCGCTCGTCCTGCGCTTCCCGCCCGGGCTGAGCGACGACCAGGTCGCGAAGCTGAAGATCATCGCCGCGAAGTGCCCCGTGCACCGGACGCTCGACGGCGAGGTCATGTTCGACGAACGCGTCGAGCGCCTCGCCCTGGCCCCCTCCTGAGCACGCGCGAGGACCTCGCCGGCGCGCTCGGCGCCGTCCTGCTCGAACCCGAGGAGGCGCTCGGCCTCGACGTCCACGGCCGCACCGACGCCGCGGTCCTCGTCCCGCTGTACCTCCAGGACGGCGACCTGCACGCGGTCCTGACCCGCAGGCCGGACGACATGCGCCGGCACGCGGGCGAGGTCGCGTTCCCCGGCGGCCGTCAGGATCCGGGCGAGGACCTGCGCACGACGGCGCTGCGCGAGGCGGAGGAGGAGGTCGGCCTCCCCCGGGCCGACGTCGAGCTGCTCGGCGCGCTCAAGCCGGTGCCGACGCTGGCGACCGGCTACGCGATCTACCCCTTCGTCGGCCTCATCGACCCCGGCAAGGAGTGGGTGCTCTCGCCGCGCGAGGTCGAGGAGGTCATCGAGCCGTCGCTGACCGAGCTGCGCGAGGGCTACGGCCGGCAGCGGATCGTCCGCCGCGGAATCCCGCTGCGCACCGACGTCTACATCGTGGGCGAGGCGTTCATCTGGGGCGCGACCGCCCGGATGCTCACCGATCTGCTCGAGCGCATCGGCGCAGTCAGCCTGCCCGGCTAGGGCACTACGACCGCTCGATCGGCACGTCGACGAGGTTGCCCCACTCGGTCCACGAGCCGTCGTAGTTCTTGACGTCGTCGTGTCCGAGCAGCTCGTGCAGCACGAACCACGTGTGCGCCGAGCGCTCCCCGATCCGGCAGTAGGCGATGATCGGGTCGCCGGTGAGGACGCCCTTGGCGGTGTAGAGCGCCTCGAGGTCCTCCCTGGACTTGAAGCTGCCGTCCTCCTTGACCGCCTGGGCCCACGGCACGGACGCGGCGCCCGGGATGTGGCCGCCCCGCTGCGCGCCCTCGTGCTCGTAGCCCGCCGCGGCGATGATCTCGCCCGAGAACTCCTGGGGCGAGCGGACGTCGACCAGCCTGCGGTTCGTCCCGACGGCGGCGATGACCTCGTCGCGCAGCGCGCGGATCGCGGCGTCGCCCGGCTTGGCGGTGAACGTCGCGGGCGGATAGGAGGGCACGTCGGGCGACGTCGGCCTCCCCTCCGCGATCCACTTCTCGCGCGGCCCGTCCATGAGCCGCACGGCGTCGTGGCCGTAGTACTTCAGGTACCAGTACGTGTAGGCCGCGAACCAGTTGTTGCGATCGCCGTAGAGCACGATCGTGTGGTCGTCGGAGATCCCCCGCGACCCGAGCAGCGCGCCGAAGTCCTCTGGCCCGAGGAAGCTGCGCCGCACCCGGTCCTGGAGGTCGTCCTGCCAGTCGAAACCGATGGCTCCAGGGATGTGACCCTCCCCGTAGAGCGAGCGGTTCTCGTCGACCTCGACGATGCGGATCGACGGGTCGTCGAGGTGCTCGGCGACCCAGTCGGTGTCGACCAGCACGTCCCTTGCATGCTCCGTCACGCAGCGGGACTCTAACCGCGAGGGCCGAGCAAGGACGTGATCGCCGCGCGTGCCGCGGCGAGCCAGGCGTCGGTGTCCTGCGGGTCGGCCTCGAGCAGCGCGAAGGGCACCTCGTTGCGCTCGTTGGCCCGCACCATCTCCCGGATCCCCGAGGCGAACACGTCGTCCGGCAGCGGGCCGGAGGCCTCGTAGACGACCCCGCGCACCGTGGTGTCGACGGTCCGCTCGAGCATCATCTCCAGGCGCGATCCGTGCAGCGCGGCGACCTGCTCCGGGTCGCCCGTCGCGGTGCCGAGCAGCCACAGGAGCAGCGTCACGTTGTCCAGCGCGTAGCGCAGCGTGCCGACGCGGTCGGGGTCGCCGCGCCAGGGCTCGGCGCCGATCGCGAGGATGTCTGGATCGCGCGCCTCCGTGCGGCTGACGACGCGCACGGCGTGGCCCTCGCCGGTGAGCTCCTCGGCGAGCCTCAGGCCCCGACGGCCGCCGCCCACGATCAGCGCGCGCACCGGCCGAGTGTAGGGTCACGGCCATGACGGCACCCCGCATCGTCGGCGTCGTCGGTGCCGGGACGATGGGGGCCGGGATCGCCCAGCTCGCCGCGCAGTCGGGGCTCGAGACCGTGCTGCACGACCCGGTGCCCGAGGCCCTGGAACGTGGCGTCGCGCGCATGGAGGCGTCGTGGGCGAAGCGCGAGGTGGAAGGCGCGCGCGAGCGCCTGCGCCCGGTCGACGCGCTCGAGGAGCTCGAGGCCTGCGACCTCATCATCGAGGCTGCGCCCGAGCGACTGGAGCTCAAGGGCGAGCTGCTGCGCGAGCTCGCCGGCCACACCGGGGCCGTCCTGGCCACGAACACCTCGTCGCTGCCGGTGACCGCGGTCGGCGCGGCGTCGGGCTCGCCCGAGCGCGTCGTCGGGATGCACTTCTTCAACCCGCCGCCGGTCATGCGGCTCGTCGAGGTCGTGGCGGGCGTCGACACGTCGCCCGAGTCCGTCGCCGTCGCCCGCGCGGCGGCCGAGGCGATGGGCCGCCGCGTCGTGGAGGTCGCCGACGGGATCGGGTTCCTCGTGAACCGGTGCAACCGCCCGTTCTCGCTCGAGGCGCTGCGCATCGTCCACGAGGGGCTGGCGACGCCTGAGGAGGTCGACCGCATCTGCAGGCTCGGCGGCGGCTTCCGCATGGGGCCGTTCGAGCTCATGGACCTCGTCGGCGTCGATGTCGGCCTGGAGATCGCGTGCTCGTTCTTCGAGCAGAGCTTCAACGAGCCGCGGTGGCGGCCGTCGCCGCTGCAGCGCCGCAAGGTCGACGCCGGCCATCTCGGCCGCAAGGCGGGGCGCGGCTGGTACGAGTACCCCGACGGGCGGCCCGTGCCGCGCGGGGAGGAGACCGCGCCGGAGCCCGGCGGGGGCGACGGGCTCGTCGTCATCGCGGGCGAGCTGCCGGTCGCGATCGAGCTGGCGCAGCTCGCGCGGGACGCGGGCTGGCGCGTCGCGGCGCCCGGCGACGTGGACGGCGAGGTGCCGTTCATCGCGATCGACGCGGGCGGCGACGAGTCCGAGCCGCTGCAGGGCGCGCCGCGCATGCTCCTGTGCGCCGAGGGCTCGCTCGCCGCGCAGGAGCTCGGCGGCCCGGCGGTCGGCTTCTCCGCGGTCCCGCCGCTGCGCGCCGGCGGCCTGCTGGAGCTGACCCGCGGCGCCGGCTCGTCCGATGCGACGGTCGCCGCCGCAGAGCGCTTCGCGCGGACGCTCGGGCTGCACGTCGCGTGGGTCGGCGACGCGCCGGGGCTCGTCCTGGCGCGGATCGTCGCGTCGCTCGTGAACGAGGCGGGCTTCGCGATCGCGGAGGGCGTCGGCAGGGCGCAGGACGTCGACGAGGGGATGGAGCTGGGCCTCAACCACCCGCGCGGCCCGCTCGCATGGGCGGATGCGATGGGCATCGAGCACGTCGTGCGGGTCATCGACGGCCTGGCCGAGGGCACCGGTACCGACCGCTACGGGCTCGCGCCGCTGCTCGGCGCGATGCTGCACGAGGACAGGACGTTCCACGGCTGACCTCACGTTCCGGCGCCGTGCAGCGTTTGCCCTCGATGACCCCGCCGCCCTTCCAGCGACTGCTCGACGCCCACGCGGGCGACGTGCTGCGCTTCCTCGTCGGCGCGGTCGGCCGTGAGGACGCGGACGACGCGTTCCAGGAGACGTTCCTGAGCGCGCTCCGCGCGTACCCCGACCTCGCCCACGCGGACAACCTGCGCGCCTGGCTGTTCACGATCGCGCACCGCAAGGCGACCGACGTCCACCGGGCCCGCGCCCGCAGGCCGGTGCCGGTGGGCGACGTGGAGGAGCGGGCGGCGCCCGAGCCGCCCGACGCGTCGGACTGGGATCCCGTCCGCGAGCTGCCTCCCCGGCAGCGGGCGGTCCTCACGCTGCGCTACGCGGCCGACCTGCCGCACCGAGACATCGCCGCGATCCTGGGCTGCAGCGAGGACGCCTCGCGCCGCGCAGCCGCCGACGGACTGAAGGCCCTTCGCAAGGAGCTCGTTCCATGACCCGACTCACGCCCCCGACCGCCGACCCGACGGCCGCGCTGGCGCGCTTCGCCGCCACCGCCCCCGCCGACGTCTCCTACGCGTTCGTCGACTCGCCGGTCGGGACGATGATCGCCGCCGGCACCGAGCGCGGCCTGGCGTGCCTCGGCTACGAGGACCTCCACGGCGGCGCCGACCCGCTGCTCGAGCGCATCGCCGCCGAGATCTCGCCGCGCGTCCTGCTCGCCCCGGCGAAGCTCGACCGCGTGCGGCGCGAGCTCGACGAGTACTTCGCGGGGACGCGCCAGGACTTCGACCTCGAGCTCGACCTCACGCTCGCGAGGCCGTTCGCACGGAAGATCCTCGCCGCGACGGCACGGATCCCGTTCGGCGCGACGAGCACCTACGGCGAGATCGCGGCCGAGGCCGGCTCGCCGGGCGCAGCCCGTGCCGCGGGCGGCGCGCTGGGCTCCAACCCGATCCCGATCGTCGTCCCGTGCCATCGCGTGCTCGCCCGCAACGGGACGCTCCACGGCTACACGGGTGGGCTGCACCGCAAGCAGCAGCTGCTCGAGCTCGAGGGCGTGCGTACCCCCGGCATGTGACCGATCGCACTTCCGTAACGCCCGCACAACGGTCCGTTCGCCGGTGCGGCCCGTACCCTCGATATATGACCCCGAATGCGGATCGCGCCCTGGCTTACGGCCGCGTCGTGAAGACGCTGGATGACCTGGGCCCGGCGAAGCTCCTCCCCGACGAGCAGGAGATCATCCGCAGAGCCGCGGATGCCATGCTCTTCGAGGAGGATGGATACGAGGCACTGACGGAGGTCGAGGATCTCGCCGAGCGCCTCGTCGAAGCCGACCGGTGGACGCCGGAGCGTGCGCGCGCGCTCGTCGACGACGTCGCCGCCTGCGGGCCGCTTGCCGGCGCCCGCGAGTAGACACCACCCCCACCCACACAGCTGTTCAGAGGGCCGGCATCAGCCGGCCCTCTGCGTGTCCGGGACGCCTGCCTCTGGTAGGAGTTGCACATGCGGCACGCCGTCACCGCGCGCGAGGTCGACGCGGAGATCGAACGGGCACGCGCGGCTCTGCTGTCCCTCGTCGCGCGATGCCCGCAGCGGCGGATCGTGGGAGTGCTCGAGGCCATCGAGGCCTTCATGGCGTCCGCGCGCCTCCGGGCGGAGCGGCGCGGCGACCCCGACGCGATGCGTCGCTTCTACATGGACCGCCTCGCGGCCCGGCAGGCCGTGGGGAGGCTGCGGCTGGGCGACCGGCGGGCCGGGCGCCGCGCGCTCGACCGCTACGTCGCGGCCGAGGAGCGTCGCTAGGGCTTGGCCATCGGCGCGTACTGCGCCTCGGCCAGATCCACGTCGGGAAGCGGGTGCTCCGGGTGGACCTGGGGCGTGTCGCGCAGGTACCACTCCGCGTCGAGCGCCGCCTGACAGCCGGAACCGGCGGCCGTGATGGCCTGGCGGTAGGTGTGGTCGACGAGGTCGCCGGCCGCGAAGACGCCCGGGCGGTTCGTCCGCGTCGACGGAGCGTCCGTCTTCACGTAGCCCTCGTCGTCGGTGTCGACGAGGCCCTGGACGATCTCCGACTGGGGCTCGTGGCCGATCGCGATGAACGCCGCGGTGCCCTCGAGCACGCGCTCCTCGCCGGTCTCGGCGTTGCGCAGCCGCGCGAACGGGAGGTCGTGACCCTCGCCCGGCGGCAGGAACTCCTCCACGACGAACGGCGTCAGCAGCTCGAGGTTCTCGGTCGACTTCGCGCGCTCGAGCATGATCTTCGAGGCGCGGAACTCGTCGCGACGATGCACGACGCTGACCTTGGAGCCGAACTTCGCGAGGAAGATCGCCTCCTCCATCGCGCTGTCGCCACCGCCGACCACGATGATCGGACGGTCCTTGAAGAACGCGGCGTCGCAGGTGGCGCAGTAGGAGATGCCGCGGCCGCTCAGCTCCTCCTCGCCGGGCACGCCGAGCTTCTTGTGCTCGGCACCCATCGCGAGGATGACGGTGCGGGTGCGGTGCGCCTCGTCGCCGACCCAGACGGTGTGCAGGTCACCCGGCTCGGCGCCGAAGTCGATCTTCGTCGCGAGGTCCGTGATGAAGCGCGTGCCGAAGCGCTCGGCCTGGTCGCGCATGTGCTGCATGAGCGCGGGGCCCATGATCCCGGTGGGGAAGCCGGGGTAGTTCTCGACATCGGTCGTCTGCTGGAGCAGGCCGCCCCAGATGAAGCCCTCGACGAGCAGCGGCTGCAGGTTCGCGCGCGACGTGTAGAGCGCGGCGGTGTACCCGGCCGGCCCGCTGCCGACGATGACGACGTCTTCGATGCGATCGGTCTCGGTGGTCACTTCAGAAAGTATAGCGACTTCGACTCAGATCACACACTGGCAGGTGCGAGCTCGCGCTCGTGCCGCTGGTCGCCCCAGCGCCGCACGGTCTTGCGCAGCTGGAAGTAGGCGATGAGCCCCGGGATCGTCGGCAGCCAGAACGCGAACGCCCGGTAGACGAGCACCGCGACGGTCGCCAGCCCGAAGTCCACGCCGAACGCCGAGAACGCCCCGATCATCGCGCCGTCCACGCCGCCGACCCCGCCCGGGAGCGGGAGCAGGTTGCCGAGCATGCCGACCCAGAAGCCCATCGCGATGACCCAGATCGACGGCGCGTGGCCGAACGCGTGGAACGACGCCCACAGGGTCCCGATGTTGCAGAGCCAGAACACGAGCGCGCCCGCGAGAGCCGGATCGTTGCGGCGGACGTGGTCGAGCGCCGACCGCATGCCGGCCGAGAACGCCGCAGGCGCGTTCGCGAGGCGCTGCGCGACGCGCGCGAGGCGCCCGCCCCGCGCGACGAAGGTGTCCAGCCGCCGCTGCAGATCCGTCGGGACGAGCGCGAGCGCCAGCGCGATGAGGATCGCGATCCCCCCGAAGATCGCCGGCACGACCGTCACGGCGAACGGCGCTGGCCCGGGCAGGATCCCCGTGCGCAGCCCGAGGCCGAGCACCACGAGCGAGACCGTGTAGATCGAGTACTGGAGGATGAGGAACGCCAGCGTCTGGTCGGCGACCTCGCGGCGCGGCATCCCCGAGCGGCGCAGCGCCCAGGCGGTGAGCGCGATGCCGCCGACGCCGCCCGCACCGAACACGCGGGTCGCCGCCAGGCTCGCCATCGTGATCTGGTAGCTCGCCCGCAGGTCGATCGGCGATCCCGGGCGCACGAAGACGGCGTTGAAGAGGACGATGTAGCCCCCGAACGACGCGATCGTCATCACGAGCGCGACGAACAGCCAGACCGGGTCGCCGCCGCGCTCGATGCGCTCCCACGTGTCCTCGAGCCCGGCGATCTGCGGCAGGACGTAGTAGAGGAACGCGAGCGTCGCGACGACGAACAGCAGGAGCAGGACGACGTGGCGCCGGGTGAACTCGAGTCGGGGCGCCTCCTCCTCGAGGTCGCGGCGCCGGGCCTCCTGATCCGGATGATCCGGATGGCTGTTCGTCGAGCTCATCCCTGTTCAGGGTTCCCTACAGGCCCCGGCGCAACGCCGCGGACCGCGCGGCGCGGATGCTCTCGTCTCCGATCTGCGCCAGCACGAAGAGGTCCGGCGTGATGTTCGACGCGAGCCGCTCGCGGACCTGCTCCAGCATCTCCGCCTCGGTGAGCGCGCGCAACGTGCGCCCGCGCGCGGGGACATCGGCGAGCGCGACCGGCTGTCCGCCGATCCGCAGCGGCCCGTGGCGCGACACGTAGGCGAGGTCCTCGCGCACGTAGTTGGGCTCGGTGGCGTCGAGCGCGGCGATCGCGCCGGCCGGCACGGCGAGCAGCCACGCGTCCACCTCGGCGCCCGGCCACGGCACGATCGTCGCCGGGATCGCGCCGTGCCGCGACACGTGCGCGGAGAAGACGACGTCGGTGTCGGTCAGGACGACCGGCGTGGCGAGCACCGCAGCGGCGGCGCGCTCGCCGAGCTTGCGGCGCAGGACGACGGGCGACGCGTTGGAGCCGTACGCGACCACGCCCACGGCGCCGGCCGCGATCGCCGCATCCACGTCCGCCGGCGCCGCCGGGTCCGGCGCCACGGCGTGCCACGGGTACCCGCGTGCGCGGGCGACCGCGGCGATCTCCTCCTCGGTCAGGCCGCGAGCGCGCGCGAGCGCGCCTCGTCGACGAGCGAGTCGATCACCACGCTCGTGGCATCCGCCTCGGGATGCCACTGCACGCCCAGCGCGTAGCGCGCGCTGGGCAGCTCGATCGCCTCGGGCAGGTCGTCCTCCGTCGCCCAGCCGGTCACCTGCAGGCCGTCGCCGATCCGGTCGACCGCCTGGTGATGGTGGGACTTCGTCGGGATGCGAACACCGCCGGCCGCACGCGCGGCGAGCGATCCGGGGACGAGGCGGACGTCGTGGTCGCCGAACGTGCCAGGGATCCGCCGGTGGTCCTCGTGGCCGATGAGCTCGGGGACGTGCTGGTGCAGCGTGCCGCCGCGGGCCACGTTGAGGACCTGCATGCCGCGGCACACGCCGAGCACCGGCATGTCGCGCGCGACGGCGGCGGACACGAGGGCCAGCTCGAACGCATCGCGCAGTCCGGCCGCGCTGACCGACAGCGGATGGGGCTCGGCTCCGTAGGTCTCCGGCGCGAGATCCGCGCCTCCGGCGAGCAGGAGCGCGTCGAGGTGGTCGAGCGCCTCGTCCGGGTGCGCGATGAGATGCGCATCGGGCGGCAGGAGCGTCGCAACCCCGCCCGCGCGCTGGACGGCCTCGACGTAGGTCATCCCCACGACGGCCGCGTCCATCTCCCACACGCGGGCCCATGCCGCGTGCTCGACCGGGGTAGGGATGCCGACGACGGGGCGCGCCACCACTCGCAAGGTAGCGACGTGGCGTCGCCACGCGTCATGCCCTCCCCCTCCACCACTAAGATGCCTGGCCGCGCCATGGGTACTCCCCGACCCCCCGCCTTCCGCCGCCGTCTCGCGATCGCCGTCCCGCTCGCGCTCGTCGGCATGCTCGTGCTCACGAGCGCCGCCTCCGCCGGCCTGCTCGCACCCGAGGCGGGCGGCTCGAAGAACGCCGATGCGATCCGCACGCTCTACTGGCTGGTCTTCGGCCTCGGCGTGATCATCTTCGTCGGGGTCGAGGGCGTGCTGATCTACTCGCTCATCAAGTACCGCGCACGCAAGGGCGCGGTCGCCGCGCAGATCCACGGCAACACCCAGCTCGAGATCGGCTGGACCGTGGGCGCCGCGGTCATCCTCGTCTTCATCGCGATCTTCACGTTCGCGACGCTGCCCACGATCCGCAACCCGCCGAACTCCGACGCCGCAGCGGCGAGCACGGCCGGGATCACGAGCGGCGTCGCGATCTCCGACCGGGAGAAGCTGCCGCCGAACGGCAAGTCGCTGGCGATCAACGTCAACGGCCAGCAGTACGTCTGGCGCTACACGTACGCGGACGGCGACAACAACCCGCTGAACAACGTCTTCACCTACGAGGAGATGGTCGTGCCGGTCGGCGTCACGGTGACGCTGAAGATCCGCTCGCAGGACGTCGCGCACTCCTGGTGGATCCCGCAGCTCGGCGGCAAGTTCGACGCGATCCCGAAGCACACGAACTACACGTGGTTCAAGATCCCGGCCGACAAGGCGGGCACCACGTTCCGCGGCCAGTGCGCCGAGCTCTGCGGGCGCAACCACGCGAACATGATCGCGGCGGTCAAGGCCGTCACGCCGGCCGAGTTCGACAAGTGGCTCAGCGACGAGAAGGCCCAGATCAAGGCCTCCGACGACGCCGCGGCCGTGCAGCGCAAGCAGGTCGACGCCGGCCAGAACCCGTGAAGGACCCACTGAGACCCCATGGCAGCAGCTGACACGACGACAGTCCGGAGGGCGCTCCGCCCGGCCCCGCAGATCACGGCGCACGGCGTCGAGCGGGAGCCGAGGGGCTGGACCTCCTGGGTGACCACGACCGATCACAAGAAGATCGGGATCATGTACCTGGTCACGACCTTCGTCTTCTTCGTGCTGGGCGGGGTCGAGGCGCTGCTCATGCGCCTGCAGCTGGGGCAGGCGGACAACACGCTCCTCTCGCCCCAGACGTACAACGCGCTGTTCACGATGCACGGGACGACGATGATCTTCCTGTTCGTCGTGCCCGTCTGGGCCGGGTTCGGCAACTACCTCGTGCCGCTCATGATCGGCGCGCGCGACATGGCGTTCCCGAAGCTCAACGCCCTGTCGTACTGGTTCTTCCTCGCCGGCGGCCTCGTCTTCTACGCCTCGCTGTTCTGGTCCCCGCCCGAGATGGGCTGGACCGCGTACACGCCGCTCTCGACGGACGCGTACTCACCCAGCGGCGGCGTCGACGCGTGGATCTTCCTCGTCCACCTCACCGGCATCTCCTCGATCATCGGCGCGATCAACTTCTACGCGACGATCGCGAACATGCGCGCGCCCGGCATGGGCTGGGGCCGCCTGCCGCTGTTCGTGTGGACGATCCTCGTCTACGCGATCCTGCTGATCCTGGCGCTGCCGGTGATCGCCGGCGCCGTGACGCTGCTGCTGACCGACAGACACTTCGGGACGCACTTCTACGACACCCAGGGCGACCCGTTGCTCTGGCAACACCTGTTCTGGTTCTTCGGGCATCCCGAGGTCTACATCATGGTGCTGCCCGGGTTCGGGGTGATCTCCGAGGTGCTGCCCGTCTTCGCCCGCAAGCCGATCTTCGGCTACAAGGCGATCGCGGCCGCGACCGTGGTCATCGCGTTCCTCGGCCTGCTCGTGTGGGCGCACCACATGTTCGCGACGCCGAGTCCGACGGTGGTCCTGATCTTCTTCATGATCAGCTCCTTCCTGATCGCGATACCGACCGGCGTGAAGATCTTCAACTGGTTGGCGACGCTGTGGCGAGGAACCATCGAGTTCCGGACGCCGCTGCTCTTCGGCGTGAGCTTCATCTCGCTCTTCGTCATCGGCGGCATCTCCGGCGTGATCCTCGCCGTCTTCCCCGTCGACTGGCAGCTCACGGACACGTACTTCGTGGTCGCGCACTTCCACTACGTGCTCGTCGGCGGCGCGGTCTTCACGATCTTCGCCGGTCTCTACTACTGGTTCCCGAAGATCACGGGCCGGATGCTGGGCGAGGGCCTCGGGAAGATCTCGTGCGCGCTCATGTGGATCGGCTTCACCGTCACGTTCCTGATCCAGCACTCGATCGGGATGGACGGGATGCCGCGCCGCGTGTACGAGTACCCCGATGTCGGCCACCTCGAGCTCTACAACCTGATCTCCACGATCGGCTCCTTCATCCTCGCGCTCGGCATCGGCGTCACGCTCCTGAACGTCTACATCTCGCTGCGCAAGGGCCCGAAGGCCGGCCCCGACCCGTGGAAGGCGAACACGCTCGAGTGGTTCACCGAGTCGCCGCCGCCGGTCAACAACTTCGACGTCGTGCCGCGCGTGCGGTCGGTCGAGCCGATGAAGGACATCCGCCGCGAGATCGAGCGGTCGACGGGACGGACCGAGCAGCTCGCGCAGCCGGCTCCCGAATCGGCCATGCAACCAGGCGGGTAGATGTCCGTCGGTCCCGCCACTGTCGCGACGCCGCGCCCGACGAGGCTCACGGCGATCCGGCAGGTGGTCAGCGACTACGTCTCGCTGACCAAGCCGAAGGTCCAGTCGCTGCTGCTGCTCACGACGGTGACGACGATGTACGTCGCCGGCGACCCGTCGATCGGCCTCGTCCTGGTGACCGTCGTCGGCGGGTACCTCGCGGCCGGCGGCGCGGGCGCGGTCAACCACTACTACGACCGCGACATCGACGCCCGGATGGCGCGCACGGCCGACCGGCCGGTGCCGTCGGGCCGGGTCGCACCCGCCGCGGCGCTGTGGTTCGGCATCGCCCTGGCCGCGCTGTCGTTCCTGCTGCTGTCCACCGTCGTGAACCTCCTGAGCGCCGTGCTGGCGCTGGCGGGGTTCCTGGGCTACACGCTCGTCTACACGCTCTGGCTCAAGCGCAGGACGGTGCAGAACATCGTCATCGGCGGCGCCGCGGGCGCCGTGCCCCCGCTCGTCGGCTGGGCGGCCGTCACGGGCGAGATCACCGGCACGTCGATCTACCTGTTCGCGATCGTCTTCTTCTGGACGCCGCCGCACTTCTGGGCGCTGTCGCTGCTCATGAAGGACGAGTACGCCGCGGTGGGCGTGCCGATGATGCCGGTGGTGCGCGGCGAGCGCGAGACGCGCCGGCAGATCCTCCTGTACTCCGTGCTGCTCTACGGCGTGACGCAGCTGCCGTTCTGCGCCGGCGGCTTCGGCGAGATCTACCTCGCCTGCTCGATCGTCCTCGGCGCGGTCTTCATCGCCGGCGCGGTCGTGCTCTACCGCCGCGCCGACCGCCGCTCCGCCCTGCAGCTCTACCTCTACTCCCTCGCCTACCTCGCCGCGCTCTTCGTGGCGATGGTCGTCGACGCGAAGCTCTAGGATTCCCCGCTCATGGATCGCCGTCTCGCACGCCGGAACATCCGAACCGCGCTCATCGCGGGCGCCGTCTGCCTCGTCATGTTCGGCATGACGTTCGTGGCCGCGGTCATCTACGTGTCATGAGCGAGCCCGAGCGCGACAACGTCCCGCCCGTCGGCGAGGAGATCCACCTCCCGGGGCCGAGCCTGCAGCCGCTGCTGCTGACGGTCGGCGTCACCATGCTGCTCATCGGCGTCACGACGACGCCGATCCTGATCATCGCGGGCGGCATCCTCGCGCTCTGCACCCTCATCGTCTGGATCCGCGACGCCCGTCGCGAGTTCCAGCACCTCCCCTCCGAGCACCACCACTAGCCGCCCCGCGGGGCGTCGCACGGGGGCGCCGCCGGCGCGCCTTCGAACTGGTGTGAAGGCTGTTTGGAACGAACGTTGAACGTTCGCGATCGCGGATTCGCGAGTGCAGTTGCGCCAACTGGGGAAGCACAAGGGCGTCACGATCATCTACCGGACGTCCGGACGACGTACCAGAATCAGATGCCTATCCAGAGACCCGCCACAATCCGACACCGCACCGCGCTCTTCGAGGACGCGACTGCGATCGTCGAATCCGAATTCGGCGCGGACCTGTCGCTCGACGACATCGCGCGTCGCGTCGCGTCGTCCCGCAGGCAGCTGCAGCGCGCGTACGCCGAGATCGGGCACACCACGTTCCGGGAGCACCTGACGGCGGTGCGCATGGAGCGCGCCGGCGAGCTCCTGACGAGCCGCGGACTCACGGTCCGCGAGGTCGCACATCGCGTCGGCTACCGGCAGCCCGCCCAGTTCGCGAAGGCGTTCCGGCGCCATCATGGCGCGGCTCCGTCAGCCTTCCGCTCGACGCATCGCTTCACGCGCGCGGACGTTCCCGTGCGCTCCGCGGCCGCCTAGCACCGCTCCGGCGGCAGGTGGTCCGCGGCCGCGGACCACCCACGGTGTCGTCCATCGGCTCGGATCCGTATTCTCCCGGGCCCATGGCGGAGGAGGAGACCACGCGGGAGGGGGCCAGAACGAAGTCCCCCGAGGAGGTTCGCCCGAAGGGGCAGGCCTCCATCGCCCAGATGATCATCATCGGGGCGATCGCATCTGCGCTCGGCATCGCGCTCGGGCTCATCATCAACTGGTTCCCGACGCCCGCGTCGACCCAGGCCGAGAAGATCGACACGCTGTACGACGTCCTGATCATCGTCTCGGTGCCGGTGTTCGTCCTCGTGACGGTCGTCGTCCTCTTCTCCGTGTGGAAGTTCCGCATGCGGCCGGGCGAGGAGCTCGCCGACGGGCCGCCGATCCACGGCAACACGCGCCTCGAGGTGATCTGGACCGCGATCCCCGCGATCGTCCTCGTCGCCCTCTGCACCTACGCGTACGTGACGCTGACGGACCTCGAGGAGGCGAAGGCCGGCGAGCAGCGGATCAACGTCTACGGCCAGCAGTTCGCCTGGACGTTCGAGTATCCGCAGGGTGCCGGCAAGAAGCCCGTCCTGTCGAACCAGCTCTACCTCAAGGAGAACCAGCCGGTCCGGTTCTTCGTGAAGGCCAAGGACGTCATCCACGACTTCTGGGTCCCGGCGTTCCGCATGAAGATCGACGCCGTCCCCGGCATCACGACGGACTACCGCGTCACCCCCAACCGGATCGGCAACTACCCCGTCGTCTGTGCAGAGCTCTGCGGCCTCGGGCATTCGGTGATGCGCTCGACGGCGCACGTCGTCTCGGCCGCCAAGTACGACGCCTTCATGCAGAAGCTCACCGCACCGCCGCCCACGACCGGCGGCGGCGGCGCCGCGCCCGACGGCAAGACGCTCTTCACCCAGGGCAACGGCACCTCGACCGCTTGCGGCGCCTGCCACACCCTGGCCGACGCGGGCACGAGCGCGAGCACCGGCCCCGATCTCGACAAGGGCCTCAAGGGGCGCGACGCCAACTTCATCAAGCAGTCGATCGTGGACCCCGATGCGCCAGGTGACACAGGGCTACAACAAGGGCATCATGCCCTCTAACTTTGGACAGACGTTGTCGGCGGCGGAGCAGGACGCACTCGTGTCCTACCTCCAGAAGGCAACGGGCGGATGATGGACGGAGGGGAGGGCTAGATGGCTGTGAGTCTCAGGGCGCCGGGGTGGTATCGGGCCGCGCTGTGGATCGTCATCGGCATCGCGTTCGCCTTCGCGATCACGATCGTCCTCCGCGGCCTCTACGGCTGGGATCCGCTCGTCAAGGGCGAGACCGTCCTGCAGGTCGCGCTGCTTCGCCTGCCCGCTGACGTTCCTGGGCGGCATCGGCTGCTTCGACTACTGGCTGTACTGGGCGGTCGGGCGCAAGACGCGCCCCGAGGACCACGCCAACCACGGCGCGTACTCGTGGAAGGACTACTTCAAGGTCAACACCGACCACAAGGTCATCGGCACGCAGTACGTCGTGACCTCGTTCTTCTTCCTGTTCGTCGGCGGGCTGATCGCGATGCTCATGCGCGCGGAGCTCGCCCAGCCGGGGCGCCAGTTCGTCGACGCGGAGACGTACAACGGGCTCTTCAGCGTCCATGCGTCGCTGCTGATCTTCCTGTTCATCATCCCGGTCTTCGCCGGGCTGGCGAACTACGTGCTGCCGCTCATGATCGGCGCGCCGGACATGGCGTTCCCGCGGCTCAACGCGCTGTCGTTCTGGATGCTGCCGACCGCCGGCGCGCTGATGACTGCTCTCGTTCCTGGCGCCCGGCGGCTCGTTCGCCGCGGGCTGGACCGCGTACGCGCCGTTGTCGACGACGCAGCCAATCGGCCAGGCTTACTTCAGCATCGCGTGCAGTTCGCCGGCGCGTCCTCGATCGCGACGGCGCTGAACTTCCTGGTGACGATCATCACGATGCGTGCGCCGGGGATGAGCTTCTTCCGGATGCCGCTGCTCGTGTGGGCGAACTTCTCGACGTCGCTGCTCGTCGTCATCGCCACGCCGTTCATCGCCGCGTCGCAGTTCTTCGTCCTGCTCGAGCGCGCGCTGGGCTTCAACTTCTTCGACGCGGCCAAGGGCGGCGACGTGCTGATGTACCAGCACGTCTTCTGGTTCTACTCGCACCCGGCCGTCTACATCATGATGCTGCCGGGCTTCGGGATCATCAGCGAGGTCCTGGCGGTGAAGTCGCGCAAACCCGTCTTCGGCTATCGCATGATGGCGTTCTCGCTGCTCGCGATCGTGGTCCTCGGGTTCACCGTCTGGGCGCACCACATGTTCGTCTCGGGCATGCAGAGCTGGATCCGCATACCGATGATGGTCACGACCGCGATCATCGCCGTGCCGACCGGCATCAAGATCTTCTCGTGGCTGGCGACGCTGTGGCGGGGCGTGCTGAAGATCGACACGCCGATGCTCTTCGCGCTCGGCTTCATCACGATGTTCGTGTGCGGCGGGATCTCGGGCGTGATGCTCGCGATCATCCCGTTCACGATCCACGTGAGCGACACGTACTTCATCGTCGCCCACATCCACTACGTGCTCTTCGGCGGATCGCTGTTCACGATCTTCGCCGGCGTCTACTACTGGTTCCCGAAGATGACGGGCCGGATGTACGACGAGACGCTCGGCAAGATCCACTTCTGGACCACGTTCGTCTTCTTCAACCTGACGTTCGCGCCGATGCACCTCATCGGGATCGAGGGCATGCCGCGCCGCGTCGCCGACTACTCGCCCAGTTCGCCGACTGGAACCTGGTCATCTCGCTCGCGAGCTTCGGCGTCGGGCTGAGCACGCTCGTCTTCCTCTACAACATGGTCGTCTCGTGGAAGGGCGGGCCGCGCGCGGTCGCGAACCCGTGGCGGGCGCTCACGATCGAGTGGCAGGTGTCCTCGCCGCCCCCGATCTTCAACTTCGACAGCGTGCCCACCGTCGTGGGCGGTCCCTACGAGTACGG
This sequence comes from uncultured Solirubrobacterales bacterium, assembly GCA_963757125.1. Taxonomy (GTDB): domain Bacteria; phylum Actinomycetota; class Thermoleophilia; order Solirubrobacterales; family Solirubrobacteraceae; genus CAVVSD01. Next base: position 370,328 of record CAVWQP010000005.1, read on the forward strand.
CGTCCCGGGCGCGGTGCACGCCGTGTTCCGCAAGGGTGCGGAGGTCGCGCAGCCCGCCGGAGCCGACGACAGCGCCGCAGCAAGACAGGGAGTGACAGATGCCCACGATCCTCGTCGTAGCGAACGAAACCATCGGCGGCGGAAACCTCCTCGCGGACGTGCGTGCGCGCGCGCAGGCGGAATCCGTCGCACGCGCTTCCGCCTCGTCATCCCGCGCAGCCGCCCGCGGTCGGGCCTGGTCATCTACGACGACGCCGTGCTCGACGCCGCGCAGGTGCGCCTGGACCTCGCGCGGTCGTACATGGCCCGTGAGGGGATGCAGGTCGACGGCGAGGTCGGGGACCCCGATCCGTACACGGCGACGATGGACGCCGTCGGCGACGGCGGGATCGACCAGATCATCATCTCGACGCTGCCGGCGACGAGCTCGGGCTGGCTCAAGCGCGACCTCATCGAGCGCGTCCGCGACGCGACCGGGCTCCCGGTCGACCACGTCGTGACCGACATCGCCGACGAGGGCCTGGACTTCGAGGTCACGCTCGTCATCGCGAACCGCACGGCGGGCACCGACCAGCTGCTCGAGCGCCTGCGGGAGAAGAACGAGGCGGCCCAGGGCAACGACGTGTTCATCGTCGTCGTGCCGCTGGACAACGACGAGCGCAACCCGACCGCAGCGGCCCGCGCGCGGCTCGGCAACCTGCTGGACCGGATGCGCTCGGAGGGCCTGCTCGCGGCGGGCATGATCGGCGATCCCGACCCGTACGTCGCGACCATGAACGCCCTGCAGTTCTACACCGTGAACTCGGTCGTCATCTCGACGCTGCCCGAGGAGCGCTCCGGCTGGTTGCGCCAGGATCTCATCGCGCGCGTGCGCAAGGCGTCGAACATCGACATCGAGCACGTCGTCGCCGAACGTGGCGCCGCCGAGACGGCAGTCTGATCGCAGACCAGATGGAAGCCGCAGCCCTCCCCCACTCGCACGCCGACGACCACGAGCACGAGCACCACGGTCCGCCGGAGGCGAACCGCAGCTCCCGCGTGGACCCCCAGTACCTCGGGATGCTGCTGTTCATCATCAGCGAGGTCATGGTCTTCGGGGCCTTCTTCACCGCCTACTTCTTCATCCGGGTGGTGAACGGGGACCAGTGGTTCCCCGTCGACGGCTTCGAGCTGCCGGTCGCAGTCGCGGGCGTGAACACCGCGATCCTGCTCAGCTCGTCGCTGACGATGCACTGGGCGCAGACGTCGATCAAGAACGGCAACCGAGCAGGGCTGAAGGCCGGCATCGTGCTGACCTTCCTGCTCGGCCTGACGTTCCTGTTCATCCAGATCAACGAGTACATCCACATCGGCTTCGCGCCGTCGGATCTGGCCCAGGCGTCGATCTTCTACGGCCTCACGGGTCTGCACGGCGCCCACGTGTTCGTCGGCCTGTGCCTGCTGCTGACGGTCGTGGTGCGGACCTTCCGCGGGCACTTCTCGGCCGAGCACCACCATGGCGTCGAGGTGCCCGGGATCTACTGGCACTTCGTCGACATCATGTGGGTCGTCGTGTACGCGACGATCTACATCCTCTAGTGCGCATCAAGGACCCCGTCCGCTCCGAGCAGGGGATGTTCGAGCTCCTGCTCTGGGTGACGGCCATCGTGGCCGTGCTCGTCGTCGTGCTGCTGGTCGTTCGTGCGGTGTTCTAGACACCCGCAGTGAACGGAATCCGGCGCCGCTGCGTAGAGAAGGTGTGCAGGACGTCTGGGACTTCCCACGGCCCCCCGCGATCGTCGCGTGCGAGCGGCGCGTGCGCGTCGAGGTCGCCGGCGTCGTCGTCGCCGACTCGGCGGCGGCGCTGTACGTGCTGGAGACCAGCCACCCGCCGACGCTGTACATCCCGGCGGACGACGTCCGCCAGGACCTCCTCGTCGCGTCCGACGCGCGCGGGACGACCTGCGAGTTCAAGGGCCGCGCGAACTACCTGGACGTCGTCGTCGGCGAGGACCGTCGCCGCCAGGTCGCCTGGACCTATCCGGACCCCTGGAAGGGCTACGAGGCGCTCGCGCGGCACGTCAGCTTCTACCCGGGCCGCGTGGACGCCGCCTGGCTCGGCGACGAGCGCGTCACCGCCCAGGAGGGCGACTTCTACGGGGGCTGGATCACGCGCGATCTCGTCGGCCCCTTCAAGGGCGGTGCCGGCACCCTGGGCTGGTAGGAGGCGCCCGCCTCCTAGCGGTAGCCCGTGTCGTCCGCCGGGAGCCCGCGCTCCCTGTGCTCGACGATGTAGCGCCAGGCATCCGGACGGGTGCCGTCGACGTCGGTGAAGCCGTACTCCTGCGCCAGCGCGCCGCTCGACGTCGACGCGCCGTTCCAGCGGGCGCGGCCGGGATCGGCGGCCAGCGCCGCCACCGCCCGGCCCACGTACAGCGGCGACTCGGAGATGCAGAAGTGCGGCTGCACCGCGCAGCCGTCGCGCCAGTTCTCCTCCCGCACGCCGTAGTGCTCGAGCATCATCTCCGACCGCATCCACCCCGGCGTGATCGCCAGGGCGGTCGCGCCGCGCGGGCCGAGCTCCTGCGCCTGCGACCAGGCGATCCGGTTCACGGCCTCCTTCGCGAGGTCGTAGAAGACCGAGAGCCGGTAGCGCGTCGCGTTGTACTCGCGCGTGCCGTCGGTGACCTCGACGAGCAGGCCGCCCGGCTCGCGCAGCAGCAGCGGCAGCGCGTGGTGGCTCGTGATGAGGTGCGTGTCGACGGCGAGGCGCAGCAGCCGCAGGCCGGCCTGGAGGTCGTGCTCCCAGATCGGCGTGTCCCACTCCATGAGCTGCTCGCCGCCCCAGATGTCGTTGACGAGGACGTCGAGTCGCCCCTGCTCGGCGTCGATGCGCGCGACGAGCGCGGCGACCTGCTCCGGCTCGAGGTGGTCGGTCGGCACCGCGATGCCGGTCCCACCCGCCGCCGTGACGCGCTCCGCGGTCTCCTCGATCGTCTCGGGCCGGTCGTACTCCGACCGGCGCTCGCGCGTCGTGCGGCCGGTGACGTACACCGTCGCACCCGCCTCCCCGAGGCCGACCGCGATGCCGCGGCCGGCGCCGCGCGTCGCACCCGCGACGAGCGCGACCGTCACTTGACGGTGAGCTTGCCCTCCATGCCACCCGCACGGTGGCCGGGGAGGGTGCAGTAGTACGTGTAGGTGCCGGGCTTGAGGTCCACCGAGATCTTGGAGACCCCGCCGCCGCTGACCTCCTCGCCCTTCTCGTTGACCCCGTTGCCCTCGATCGCGATGTCGTGCGGGATGTTCGCGTCGTTCTTGGAGTCGATCTCGAGCTGGCCGGCCGGCGCGGTGGCCTGCTTGGAGACGTACGCGAGCTGGCCGTTGGGATCGGCGGGCATGTCGAGGACGCCGTCCTTCGCGTCGACCGGCTTGTTGCTGGAGGGCGACTTCACCGCCTCGGCGAGACGACCCGTGTCCTTGCCGCCGGCCGCGGCGACTTGCGCGACGTAGGCGGCGACGTTCTTCGCCTTGTCCCCGGTCACGATCTTCGGGGGCATGTAGACCGGATCGTTCTTCGGCAGGCGGGCCGGGTTCATGATCTGGTCGTGCACGACGCCCTCGACGGTGTTGCGCCCCAGCCCGTCCTTGAGCGACGCCTGGAAGGCGTTGTCGAGGTCCGGGCCCACGGTGCCCTTGGTGCCCGCACGGGCAAGTGTGTGGCACGCGCCGCAGTTCTTGACGAACTCCTGCTTGCCGGCGACGACGTCACGGTCCTTGGACTCGCTGCCGCACGCCCCGACCGCGCCGATCAGCGCCGCCCCGATCAGCACGCTCGCGACGTGCTGCGCCCTGAACCGGAGTCTCCCCATCGGGCCGGACTCTACACAGCGGACGGGATGCTGGGCGTGCCCAGGTGCTCTTCACGCACCGGACGGCCCGAAGCGCTCGGTCCGGACCAGCTCGGCGGCGTGGCCGAGGTCCACCAGGGCATCCGCGACGGCCTCCACGAACGCGGTGGGGCCGCACACGAACGCGTGTGGCCGGTCGGCCGCCGCGATCGCGAGCTCCTCGAGCAGTGCGCGGTCCACGCGCCCCCTGCGACCCGTCCACGCCGGGCTGCGCTCGCGCGTCAGCGTGAGCTGCAGATCGAGCCCCGGATCGTCCACGGCGAGGCCCCGCAGCTCGTCGCGGTAGAAGACGTCGGCCTCCGTCCGCGCGGACAGGATGAGCTGCGCGCGGACGTCTGATCCCTCACGGGCGCGGTCGCGCACCATCGCCGCGAGCGGCACCACCCCGGACCCGCCGGCGACCAGCAGCAGCGGCCCGCCGTCCTGCGGTCCCCACGCGAACCAGCCGCCGATCGGACCGCGCAGCTCGATCTCGTCGCCCTCGCGCAGCTCCTCCCCCAGGTACCCGGACACCTCGCCGTCGGGCAGCACCTCGATCGTCAGCTCGATGCGCTCGTCGTCGGCCGGCGTCGCGATCGAGTAGCTGCGCTGCGCCTGGTAGCCGTCCTCGCCGGTCAGGCGGACGTCGACGTGCTGGCCGGCACGGTGGCCGGGCCAGTCGGGCACGTCGATGACGAAGGTGTGGGCGGTCGGCGTCTCCTGGCGTCGCGAGGCCAGCCGGCCCACGCGCCACGGGATCCGACGGGGGACGGCGGCGATGTCAGTCCCCCGCGTACCGCTGCTCGCGCCAGGGGTCGCCCCGCTCGTGGTAGCCGAGCTGCTCCCAGAACCCGAGCTCGTCCTCGATCGTGAGCTTGAGTCCCCGGACCCACTTGGCGCTCTTCCAGAAGTACAGGTGCGGCACCAGGAGGCGGGCCGGGCCACCGTGCTCGGGGTCCAGCGGCTCGCCGTCGTAGGTGTAGGCGACCCAGGCCTTGCCGTCGGTCACGTCGTCGAGCGGCAGGTTCGTCGTGTAGCCGCCGTCGCAGAACGCGGTCAGGAAGCCGGCCTCGGTCTCCACGCCGTCGAGCAGGACGTCGAGCGAGACGCCCTCCCAGGTCGTGTCGAACTTCGACCACTTCGTGACGCAGTGGATGTCCTTCGTGACCGTCTCGCGCGGGAGCTCCTGGAACTCGTCCCACGACCAGGAGCGTCCTTCGTCGATCTCGCCGCCGATCGAGAAGCTCCAGGAGGAGAGGTCCGGGCGGGGCGTGGGGCCCGCGGAGAGCACGGGGAAGTCGCGCTCGAGGTACTGGCCGGGCGGAAGCCGGCCGGATTGGCCGTCGTCGGGGTGGCGGCGGCGGAAGCCGCGTGAGATCGGGGCCATGCCCCGAGCCTACGTGACGGGCTCCAGCTCGGAAAGCTCGCCGCGCGCGGACGCGACGACGGTCCGCGCGAGCCCTTCCCACGAGTACTTCTCCCGCACGACCTCGACGATCCCGGCGCGGGTCGCCTTGCGCACGTCCTCCGGTGCCTGCAGCCAGTCGATGAGCGACGCCGCGAGGTCGCGGACGGCTCCGTCGCCCACCTGGAAGTCGAGCCACGGCCGCGCCTGCTCCGGGACCGCCGCCGCGAGCGCCCGGGTGACCTCGGCCAGGCCGGAGTGCGCCGCGCTCACGGGCAGGATGCCGCAGGCCGCGGCCTCGGCGGCGACCATCCCGAACGCCTCGGGGAACGTCGAGGACACGACCTGCGCCTCGCACGCCGGCAGCAGCTCGGCCAGCTCGGGGTGCTCCAGGCGCCCGGTCAGCACGCAGCGCTCGGGCAGGCGCGCCGCGGCGGCCAGGTAGGCGTCGCGGTCGTCGGAGGACTCCAGCTCGTCGAGGAACGCGCGCAGGTGGTTGAGCGGCCCGCGCTCCCCGCCGCGCTCGGCGAACTCCCGCGCGCCGGCCAGGTCGCCGGTCGCCAGCAGGGCCAGGAGCCGCAGCAGGCCGTCGCGGAACTCGCCGAAGCCGACGATGACGAGCTTCGCCCGCGGCTCGACGGCCAGGACGAGCGGGAACGCCGCGGCGAGCAGGTCCACGCCCTTCGCGGCCAGGAGCTTGCCCACGAAGGCGATGAGCCGGTCCTCGCCGGGGTTCAGCCCGGCGATCGCGGCTGCGGCGGCCGCGTTGTCGCGCGCGAAGCCGTCGCCCTCGGCGGCGACCTCGACCGGCAGCGCGGCGAGGCCGCGCGCGAGCTCGCGCACGGCGGCCTGCGCCTCCTCCGGCGGGTGCGGGCGGAACTGGCGCACGTCGACCCCGGGCGGCCCGAGCCGGGTGCGCGGAGGGATGGTGTCGTCCTCCATCGCGGCCCACAGGCTCTCGGCCGTGTGCCGCGACCCCACGAGGATCCCGCGCGCACGCGCGAGGCCCTCGCGCGCCCACGGCCCGAAGCGCTCCATGTCGGGCTTCACGGTGTACTCGAGGGCGCTGCCGTGGATCTTCGCCGTGTAGGGCACGTCGTCCAGCGCGCGGGCCAGGACCACGGGGCCCATGACGAGATGGTTGGCGAGCGCGACATCCGGTTGGGCGATCTCGACCACCTCGCGGACCGCCGCCACGTTGCGCGCGAGGTACTCCTCGATCTCCTCGTCCGTGCAGTCCGCGAAGCGCTTCGCGTCGAATCCCTCGTAGCGATCCTCGACGTACACGGGCAGCAGCCGGCCGATCGGCGGGCGGTACGTGGTGACCCGAACCGGCTCTCGCAGCGTACGCACGCTCAACGCACCGGAATCCCAGTCACCGACCGCGTCGACGAAGTCGAGCGTATCGGCCGCACGGTCCTGACAGAAGAGGTGAATTCGTGCACCGAGAGAGGACATCGATGCGGTCAGTCGTGCGTTGTACACATTGGAGCCGGTACCGCGGAGCAGATAGCCGTGGAAGATGAGGATGTCGACGTTGAACAAGCGCTTTCCAAGGTTGACCTGGGCACCCAGGGCACGACACCATAGGGATGAATGACCGAGCGGGCGGACGGCAGGAATCTCCTGCTGATCGGAACCGAGGGCCTCGGACTGCAGTCGTTGAGAACCGCAGTCCGTGATGACCCGACCCTGATCCCGGTCGGCCGCATCGACCATTCCGACAGCGAGCACGACGGCCCTGATCCGCACCTCGTGGTCCTGGACACGTCTCCGCTGGACAGCGACATCGCCATCTCGGCGGTCGCGAAGGCCGTGCTGCGCTGGCCCCGGGCTGGGGTCCTGGCGATCGCGGCGTCGGCCGAGCCGCAGCTCGTCCGCAGCGTCCTCGACGCCGGCGCGGCGTCGGTCATGCTGCGCGACGCCGACCAGGACGACGTGCGCGCCGCCGTCGCGGCGGCCGCGGAGGGCCGCGGGCTCATCGACGTCGACGTCGTCCGGCCCACGATCGACCTCTACGCCGTCCTGCTCGCCGAGTCGCGCCGCCGCGACCGCGCGGTCATCGAGAGCCTCGCCGCGGCCGTCGAGGCGAAGGACTCGGTCACGAGCCGCCACCTGCGCCGCGTGAGCCGCCTGGCGACGCAGCTCGCCGAGATCGTCGACCCCGAGATCGGCCGCACCGAGGAGTTCCTCTTCGGCTGCCTCCTGCACGACGTCGGCAAGATCGGCGTGCCCGAGGACATCCTCTCCAAGCCCGGCCCCCTCACGGAGGACGAGTGGGAGATCATGCGCCGGCATCCGCAGATCGGCGCGCGGGTCGTGCGCCCGCTCGGGCTGTCGGAGGTCGTCGTGGACGTCGTCCTCTACCACCACGAGCGCTGGGACGGCGGCGGCTACCCGCAGGGCCTGAGCGCGGACGACATCCCGCTCGTCGCCCGGATCTTCTCCGTCTGCGACGCGCTGGAGGCGATGACGGCCATGCGCCGGTACCGCGACGCGCTGCCCGCCTCGGTCGCGTACGAGCGCGTCCGCTCGGAGGCCGGGACGCAGTTCGATCCCGCGATCGTCCGGATCCTCGAGCGCGGCGTTTCCAGCGGCGACATCGACCTGGACGACCCCGCCGGCGCCCATCCTGACCCCGGCCTGCCCCGCCGGTTCGCGCGGGACGGCTTGGTAGGGTTCCCCCCGTGACGAAGCAGCGCTACCGCTTCCGTGTGCCCTCGACGGGGCGCGAGATGATCCGCGAGGCCGAGCCGGACAACGTGCCGGTCGATCCGGAGACAGGCGCGCCTCTCGAGGTCGTCGGGAAGGTCCTTCCCCTGGCCCCGTCGAAGTCCACGCTGCCGTGGGCTGTCGAGAACCTGCGGTTCTGCCCATGGTGCGACCAGCTCTGTCAGCGAGACCTCAACGACTGTCCCAACTGCGGCCGTCGCCTGGCACCGCTCGCCGTCGGCTGACGATCGCCGCGGTCGCGGTGGTCGGGCTCGCCGCCGGTGCCTGCGGAGGCTCCTCCGTGTCGGTGGACGTCCCGAAGACCGTCCCGGTGCTGACCGTGCCGACCGGCACGACGCCCACCGAGGACGCTGCGTCCACGACGTCCACGACGTCGACGAGCACGACGTCGACGACCGCGACGGACACGACCGCACAGGCGCCCGCCCAGCAGGCCCCCGCGCAGCAGCAGGCCCCGGCGCAGTCGCAGGCCCAGCAGCCCGACTCGGCTGCCGGTGGCGCCGCGCCCCAGAGCTCACCGCCCGCGCAGACGCAGGCCCAGCAGCAGCCCGCGCAGACCACGAGCTCCGGCGGCACGGGCGGCGCCGAGTTCAACGACTTCTGCAAGCAGAACCCCGGAGCGTGCTGAGCAGGGGCGCCCCGCAGGGCGCCCCGATCGCCTACGGGGTGGAGACGAGCGTCGCCGAGTACGTCAGGCGCGCCGTGCGGTACAGGCAGTAGAACTGGGCGCTGTCGGTGTCGCCGACCAGCGCCGACTGCTCCGCGGTGTCGTTGCAGGAGCCCTTGGGGCGGCTCGAGCGCCACGAGGTGTCCCCGCCGAGGTTCACCTGCAGCGCGGGCGCCCACGTGGGCACGGACAGCGCGAGCAGCTGCCCCTTCTTCACGGGGATCGACTCCTCGAGCGGGAACTGCACGTACATGCCGAACCACTGCTGGAGCTTCATCATCGGCGCCTTGGCGACGACGGTGTGGGTGAGCTTCTCCCCGGGCTGGAGGATCGCGAGCGCGGCCTGCGACTCACCGCCGAGGCGCTCGTTGAAGAACTTCGTCTGGTTGGGCCCCGGCTTGCCCAGCGAGACCGTCCAGGCGACGATCCGGCCGTCGCGGGGGATCGTGTAGGCCTCGCGGTTCGGGCCGATCTTGGCCTGGTAGCCAGTCGTGCGCGGGATTGCGAGGCAGGTGCGGGGGCAGGAGCCCTGCACCCCGCGTTCGAGCTTGCCGATCTCCTCCAGCCGAGCATCTGCCGTGGCGGGTAGAGCGACGGCAAGGCCCGCTGCGAGGAGTGCTCCGGCGAGAAGGCGTCGAGTCATGTCGGAGCCATTGAACACCAGAATGTGCCGGAAGTAGCGATGCAGCTATTCGTGCAACCGGTCTGTCAGACCGCGCCCGCCACCTCGGTCAGCCGCGCCAGGCCCGCGGCGATCCCGTCGGCGATCTGCGACAGGTGCTCCGGCTGGATCGTCAGGGGCGGCGAGACCGCGACGCCCGCCCCCTGCGCGCGGACCAGGACGCCCGCGTCGCGGGCGCCGGCGGCGACGAGGAACGGTGCGTCCGGGCGTGCCGACAGGACCTCCTGGCGGATGCCGACGGCCGCGAGCAGCCCCGTGCCGCCGCGCACCTCGGAGACCGACGGGTCGGTCGCCAGCGGCGCCAGGGCGGACAGCAGGTCGCCCTCGAGCTCCTCGCCGCGCGGGATGAGGCCCTCGCGCTCGAGGATGTCGAGGTTGGCCAGCCCCGCGGCGCAGCACGTCGCGTGCGCGGAGTACGTCGCCCCGTGGCGGAAGATCGGCGCGCCGTCGCCGTCCCAGAACGGCTCGGCGACGCGGCCGCTGACGGCGACGCCTCCGAGCGGCAGGTAGCCGCTCGTGACGCCCTTGGCGAAGGTGATCATGTCCGGCTCGAGGCCGAACCGCTCGACGCCCCACCACGAGCCCAGCCGCCCGAAGCCGCAGATGACGCAGTCGGCGACGAACAGCACGCCGGCCTCCTCGCACAGCGCCGCGCAGGCCTCGATGTAGCCGGGCGCCGGCGGGAAGACGCCGCCCGCGCCGATGACCGGCTCGCAGAAGAACGCGGCGATGTTCTCCGGCCCCATGCGCTCGAACGCCGCGGCCAGCGCGGCGACGTCGTCGTGGGGCACGGAGCTCGTCGCGGGGTCGAACACGCCGAACCCGGCGCGGTTCGCCTCGATGCCGGCGAGGCTCGTCCCGTACCCGTGGGTGCCGTGGTAGCCGTGGATGCGGCTGATGAGGTGCACGCGCTGCGGCTCGCCGACCGCCTGCCAGTAGCGCCGTGCGAGCTTGGCGGCCGTGTCGATGGCGTCGCCGCCGCCCGACGCGAGGAAGATCTTCGTGTCCTCCATCGGCGCGAGCTCCGACAGCCGGCCCGCGAGCTCCGTCGCGACCTCGGTCGTGAAGTCGCCGAACGCCGAGTACGCCTCCAGGCGCCCCATCTGCTTCGCGGCGGCGTCGACGATCTCCTGGCGCCCGTGGCCGACGTTGGCGTACCAGAGGCTCGCCGTCGCGTCGAGGTAGCGGTTGCCGTCCGTGTCCCAGATCCAGACGTCCTCACCGCGGTCGAGCACCAACTCGGCGCTGCGGACGTGGGACATGTCGGCGAAGGGATGCCAGAGCTGCGAATCGGTCATCAGGCCGCGCTCCTCTCGTGGACTGCGTGACGGAGATGCTCGCGCACGGTGGCCGCGAACCCGTGCTCGTCGTCGGTGGGGAGCACGTGGGCGCTGCCCTCCAGCACGACGAGCTGTGCGCCGGGGATGCCCTCGACGAGGGCCCGGCCGTGGGACAGGGGGACCAGCAGGTCGAGGTCGCCGTGGACGACGGTGACCGGGACCCCCGCGAGCTCGTGGAGACGGCCGCGGCTCTCGTGCCGCGCGATGGCGGCGATCTGGGCGACGGTCGTCCGGGGGCTCGTCGCCTGCTCGCTGCGCATCCGCAGGTCGTCCTTCACGCGCTCCGGCGTGCCGAGCCGGGTGCGCTCGGCGTAGATCATCGGCGCGACCCAGGGCCACGTGCGGCGAGCGCCCAGCACGGGACGCAGGGCGGTGGCGGCGAGCATCCGCCACGGCGGCTTGTCCAGCATCCCGCCCGGCGTGGTGGCGCTGAGCACGAGCGAGCGGACGCGCTCGGGGTGATCGAGCGCGAGGTGCTGGGCGATCATCCCGCCCATCGAGATGCCGTGGACGTGCGCCGACTCCACGCCCGCGGCGTCCATCACCGCGACGACGTCGGCGACCATGTCGTCCATCGACAGCAGCCCGCTCACCGGCGATGACAGCCCGGTGCCGCGGTTGTCGAAGAGCACGACGTCGGACCCCTCGAGGTAGGGCACGAGGCGGTGCCAGTCGCGGTGCGTGCCGCTCAGACCGGCGATGAGCACGATCGGCTCGCCGGCCTCGTCTCCGGCCCGGAACCAGTGGATCTCGACGTCGCCGTGATGGGCGGACGGCATCGCGGGAGCCTATAGGCTCGGGCTCGTGACGCCGGCGGCAGGCAGCGACGTGGACCTCAGGGCCGCTGTCGCGCATCTCGCCGCGATCGAGCGCCCTCCGGGCTCCGACGGCGAGCGCCAGGCGGCCGTCTGGATCGCCGACGCGCTGCGCGATCTCGGCGCGCGGACGCGCATCGAGGAGGAGCGCGTCCACGGCGGCTACTTCGCCCCGATGGGCGTCCCCGCGGCTGCGTCCGCGCTGGCGGGGATCGCCGTCCTGCGCGGCGTGCGCGCCGCCGGGCTCGTCGGCGCCGTCGCGACGGGCGTGATGGCCGAGGACCTCCAGGGCGGCCCGGCGCGCTGGCTGCGCTCCCGGCTCCCCCAGCGCACGACGTGGAACGTCGTGGGCGAACTCGGGGCGCCCGACGCGGCGCACACGCTCGTCGTCTTCGCCCACCACGACGCGGCCCGCTCGAGCTTCGTCTTCGACCCCGTCGTCCCGAAGCTCGTCTTCGAGCGCGCGCCCTGGCTGCACGACCACCTCGACCGCTGGCCGCCGCTCATGGGCGGCGTCGTTGCCGGCCCGGCGCTCGTCGCGCTCGGCGCCCTGCTCGGCCGGCGCGGGATGACGGCGGCGGGCACCGCGATCTCCGCCGTCTCGGCCGGGCTCATGGCCCACATGTCGCGCCAGCCGGTCGTGCCGGGCGCCAACGACAACCTCACCGGCGTCGCGGTGCTGCTCGAGGTCGCGCGCCAGCTCGGCGGCGAGGCGCCCGGCGGCCTGCGGATCGTGCTGCTGTCGACGGGCTCGGAGGAGGCCAACCAGGACGGCATGCTCGCCTTCGCCAGGCGGCACTTCGGCGAGCTGGACCGCGAGCGCACGACGTTCCTCTGCCTCGACACCGTCGGCTCGCCGGAGCTCGTGCTCATCGAGGGCGAGGGCTTCCTGAGGATGCGCGACTACGACGCGGCGACGAAGGACCTCGTCGAGGGCGCGGCACGGGACGCGGGCGTCCACGTCCGCCGTGGGCTGCGCTTCACGTTCGCGACCGACGCGCTCATCCCGCTGCGGCAGGGCTTCCGCGTCGCCGGGCTCGGCTCGGTGAACGAGTGGCTCGTCCCCACGAACTACCACGCGCCGACCGACACGCCGGACAACGTCGACTTCCGCTCCGTGCGCGACGCCGTCGGCGTGGTGCTCGGCGTCGTCCAGCGGCTCAGGACGCGCTGAGCAGGCTCCGCGCGAGATCGACGGCCTCGTCGGGCGTCGTGACCTCGCCGGCGTACTGGGCCTCCGACAGGGCGCGCAGCAGCCGCCCGAGCTCCGGCCCGGGATCGACGCCGAGGCGTCTGGCCAGCGCGTCGCCGCGCAGCAGCGGCGCCGGGCGCCCGCCGGCGGCCCGCCAGGCCAGGATGGCGGGCAGGACCTCGCGGGCGAGCTCGACGTGGCGCTCGATCGCCTCCTCGGACTTGCGGCCGCGCGTGGCGAGGCGGTCGGCGACGGAGAGCAGCGTGACGTCGACCTCGACCGGCTCGGTCGTCGTGAGGTAGTCGTACAGGTCGTGCGCGTCGAGCGGCCGGCTGTGCACGAGGAAGCCGAGGCGCAGGTGGTGGCGGGTCAGCGCCGCGACGTGCGCCCGCAGGCGCTCGCTCGCCTTCAGCCGGCTGAGGACGTCGCGGGCGAGATCCGCGCCCTGGACGTCGTGGCCGGGGAAGCCGCCGACCTCGCCGTCGTCGCGCATGACCCGCGTCGCGGGCTTGGCGGCGTCGTGCAGCAGCGCGCCCCAGCGCAGGCCCATCGAGCGGGGCAGGCCGTCGGCGAGCGGCTCGGCGAGGACGGCGCGCAGCGCGTCGGCGTGCTCGGCGCCGAGCACCGGGCCCGGGTCGCGCTCGAGGCCGATCGCCTCCTCGAGCACCTCGAGCGTGTGGCCGAGGACGTCGCGGTCGTGGTAGCGGTTCTGCTCGACGCCGTCGAGCGCGGAGATCTCCGGCAGCACGACGCCGAGCGCGCCGACGTCGTTCAGCAGCCCGATGCCGGCGGGTGCTGCGTCGTTCGCGAGCAGGAGATTGAGCTCGGCGAAGATCCGCTCGCCGGAGACCCGGTCGAGCCCACCCGCGGCCGCGCGCGCAGCGTCCGCTGTGGCGGGGTCGATCGCGAAGCCGAGGGCGAGCGCCAGGCGCGCGACCCGTACGACCCGCAGCGGGTCGTCCTCGAACGAGCCCGGACCGGCCATCCGCAGCATCCGCGCGTCGAGGTCCGCCAGGCCCCCGGTGGGGTCGACGAGGTCGCCGCCCGCGAGCGGCTCGGCGATCGCGTTGACGGTGAGGTCGCGCAGCCGCAGGTCCGCGTCCAGCGAGCCGCCGTGGATCGGGCTGAGGTCGACGCGCCAGCTCCGGTCGGGCGACAGGACCCGCCACGCGCCGAACTCCTGCGACAGCGAGAACATCGGACCGCCCACGGCCTTCGCGACGCGCTTCGTGGCGGCCCGGGCGTCGCCGTCGACGACGAGGTCCAGGTCGTCGACCGGGCGGCCGAGCAGGCGGTCGCGGACGGCGCCGCCGACGATCCACGCGGGCTCGTCCGTGAGCGCGGCGGCGACGACCGCGCGCCGCTCAGCCATGGCTGCGCGGGACCCGCGGCAGCAGCTCGCAGGTGATCTCGTAGTTGATCGTGCCCAGGCGGCGCGCGAGCTCCTCGGCCGTGATCCGCTCGCCGCCCTGCTCGCCGATGAGCACCGCCCGGTCGCCCACCGCGGCGGCCGCCTCCGCGCCGGCGTCGAGCGTGATGTTGTCCATGCTCACCGTGCCGACGAGCGGCAGGCGCCGCCCGCGGACGAGCACGTCGGCGTTGTTCGTGAAGGCGCGGCGGAACCCGTCGCCGTACCCGATCGGCACGGTCGCGAGGTGGGTGGGGCGCTCCGCGACGAACCGCCTGCCGTAGCCGGCGCTCTCGCCGGGCGCGATCGGCTTCACGGCCGCCACCCAGGACGACAGCTCCAGCGCGGCTCGCAGGTCGCGGGGACGCGGGTCCTCGCCGAACGGGTCCAGGCCGTAGAGCGCCACGCCGGCGCGGACGAGGTCGAAGTGGCTCGCGGGGTCGCGCAGCGTCGCCGCGCTGTTGGCGGCGTGGACGACGATGCCGGGGTGCGCCGCGCGCATGTCCGCCGCCCACGGCGTGAACCGCGCGAGCTGCTCGCCGAAGAACGCGTCGCCGGGCTCGTCGGCGGTGGCGAAGTGCGTCATCGCGCCGACGAGGTCGACGCCCGGCGCGGCCGCAGCTGCGGCCGCGACCCGCAGCGCCTGCGCGGGGTCGCGGGTCCCGAGCCGGCCCATCCCCGTGTCGAGCTTCACGTGCACCCGTCCGCCGCCGCGAGCGGCCACCGCGTCGACGAGCTCCTCGCGCCAGGCGACGACGTCCGCGCGCGCGGCGAGCGCCACGTCCAGCTCGCCGGGCGTGAGCGCACCGAGCACGAGGACCGGCACGTCCGCGATACCCGCGTCGCGCAGCTCGCGCGCCTCGTGCGCCGCGGCGACGGCGAGCCACGTCGCCCCGCCCGCGAGCGCCGCGCGGGCGGCCGGGACGGCGCCGTGGCCGTAGCCGTCGGCCTTGACGACCGCGCACAGCTCGGCTCGCTGCAACTCGCGCCGCATCCGCGCCGTGTTGGCCTGGATGGCGCCGAGATCGACCCGTGCGATCGCGCGAGCCGTCATCGGGTGAGCGCGAGTACCCCGGGCAGTGCCTCGGCCACGTCACCGGCGATGACGCCGTCCGGCCCCACGCGCTCGCCGGCCAGCCGCCCGGCGGCCGCGTGCAGGCGCACGCCGGCGGCCGCGGCCGCGAACGGCTCCATGCCCTTCGCCAGCAGCGCGCCGATGACGCCCCCGAGCACGTCGCCCGTGCCCGCGGTCGCCAGCATCGGGGCGCTCAGCGGGTTCACGACCGCACGGCCGTCCGGCGCCGCGACGATCGTGTCGTCGCCCTTGAGCACGACGATCGCCTGGGCGCGCTGCGCCGCCTCGCGCGCGTGGCGCAGGCGCGAGCTCTCGACGGCGTCGCTCTCGATGTCCAGGAGCCGCCCCAGCTCGCCCGCGTGGGGCGTCAGGACGGTCGGCGCGTCGCGGCGCGCGAGCGACTCCAGCGCGGCGGCGTGGGCGTTGAGGCCGTCAGCGTCGAGCACGAGCGCCACCTCCGCCCGGGCCGCGGCCTGGCGCGCGAACTCCTGTGCCTCGTCCTCACGGCCGATTCCCGGACCGAGGACGAGCGCGCCACCGCGGCCGGTGGCCTCGACGACCGCGTCGGCGCCGTGGGCGACGTGGTGCCCGGCGCGGTCGGGGAGCGCGCGCGTCATCGCCTCCGTGAGCTTGATGGCGAGGATGGGCTGCTCGGAGCCCGGGACGAGCACGGTGACGTAGCCCGCGCCCGCCCGCATCGCGCCGAGCGCCGCGAGGGTCGGGGCGCCCGTGAGCCCGCGCGACCCGCCCGCGACGATGACGTGACCGGACGTGAACTTCGTGCCCGCCCGCGTGCGGCGCGGGACGAGCTCCAGGATCGAGGGGCCGATGAGCCCGGCGGCGGGCTCGGCGGGCGCGCCCTCCGGCATGCCGATGTCGACGACCACGACGCGGCCGGCGTGCTCCTTGCCCGGGCTGATCCACAGCCCCGGCTTGGCAGCGGCGAACGTGGCGGTCGCGGTCGCGTGCACTGCCGCGCCGCCGACCTCGCCGGTCGACGCGTCGACGCCGCTGGGGACGTCCGCCGCGATGACCGGCGCGTCCGCGGCGTCGATGGCCGTCGAGGACGGATGCAGCGGGCTCGCGCGGGGCACCGGTCACGCCCGTGCCGAGGACCGCGTCGACGATCGCGGCGACGCCCTCGAGGCGCTCGGGCGCGAACGGCTCGGTCTCCACCGGCAGAGCACGGAGGTTCGCGGCGGCGTCGCCCTGCAGCTCCTCCGGCGGCGCGACGAGCAGGACGCGGACGACCCGCCCGCCGCGGTGCAGGAGCCGGGCGGCGACGAGGCCGTCGCCGCCGTTGTTGCCCTTGCCGCAGACGATCGCGACCGGCCCCGTCGGCGCGACCTCCCACACGAGCCCGGCGAGGCCCTCCCCGGCGCGCTCCATGAGCTGCAGCGAGGGGACGCCGCGCTCCTCGATCGCCCAGCGGTCGGTCGCGCGCATCGCGTCCGCGTCGAACAGCGGATCGGCCCAGTCCGGGAGAGCGGTCATGAGCCGTCTCCAGCGCTGCGAGAAGGTCGCTCTGCGACGTTCTCGCGACCGACGGCGCAGCCGTCGGCGATGACCGCCACGGCGCCGGCCATCCCCCGCGAGTGGGTGAGGCTGATCTGGACGTCGGCCGCGCGCTCGGCCAGGGCGCCGTGCAGCGTGATGCCGATGCCCTCGTCCTGCCCTGTCACCTCGATGTCCTGCCAGCTCCAGGCCTCGAGGCGCAGCGCCTTCGCGACCGCCTCCTTCGCGCAGAACCGCGCCGCGAGATGCTGGGCGGGGCGCGCCTTGCCCGAGGCGTAGGCGCGCTCCCCGTCCGTGAACAGCCGGTCGGCCAGCCCGGGCCGGCGCTCCAGCGCCTGCTCGAGCCGGTCGATCTCCAGAAGGTCGAGGCCCACGCGCATCGCGCGCAGGCTATTACTCGACCGTTACGGTCTTCGCCAGGTTGCGCGGCTGGTCCACGTTCAGCCCCCGACGGCGGGCGATCGCGTAGGCCAGCATCTGCAGCGGGATGACCGCGAGGAGCGGCTGCAGCGTCCAGTCGGTCTCCGGCACGCGCAGGACCTCCTCGGCGTGCTCGCCGATGGAGACGTTGCCCTCGGTCGCCACCGCGATGACGTGGGCGCCGCGGGCGCGGACCTCCTGCATGTTCGAGACGACCTTCTCCAGCACCGGCGAGTTGGTCGCGACGGTCACGACCGGGGTGCGCTCGTCCAGCAGCGCGATCGGCCCGTGCTTCATCTCGCCCGCCGCGTAGGCATCGGTCGCGATGTAGGAGATCTCCTTGAGCTTCAGCGCGCCCTCGAGCGCGATCGGCAGGCCGACGTGGCGCCCGAGGTAGAGGAAGAAGTCGTCCGTGCTGTGGCGGTCGGCGATCCGCTGCACGCCCTCCTCGACCGACTCCAGCAGCTCCGACAGCGCGTGCGGCATGTGCTTGAGGTCCGCGACCAGGGTGCGGCGGCGCTCGACGTCCAGCGTCCCGCGCAGCTCGCCGAGCCGCAGGGCCAGCAGGTACATGACCGTGACCTGGCAGACGAAGGTCTTCGTGGCCGCGACGCCGATCTCGAGGCCGGCACGCGTGTAGAGGACGCCGTCGGCGTCGCGCGTGGCCTGCGAGCCCATGACGTTCGTCACCGCGAGGACGGTCGCGCCGCGCTCGCTCGCGAGCCGCATGGCGGCGAGGGTGTCGGCCGTCTCGCCCGACTGCGTGATGCCGATGACGAGGTCGCCGGGACCGACCACCGGGTTGCGGTAGCGGTACTCGGAGGCGATGTCCATCTCGACGGGCAGGCGCGCCCACTCCTCGATGGCGTAGCGGCCGACCAGACCGGCGTGGTAGCTCGTGCCGCAGGCGACGATCACGATGCGCTTCGCGTCGCGCAGCATCGCCTCGTCGATGTCGTCGGCCAGGTCGATCCCGTCCTCGCGGACCGCGCGGCCCGCGATCGTCTCGGCGACCGCGTCGGGCTGCTCGTGGATCTCCTTGAGCATGAAGGTCTCGTAGCCGGCCTTCTCGGCCGTCTCCTCGTCCCAGTCGACCTCGGTGACCTCGCGCTCGATCGGCTCGCCCGCCGGGGTCATGAAGGCGACGCCGTCGGGGCGCACGACGACGATCTCGCCGTTCTCGATGATCTGGACGCGGCGCGTCTCGGCGAGGAAGGCGGGGATCGCGGAGGCGATGAACTGCTCGCCGTCGCCGCGGCCGATGACCAGCGGGCACTCCTTGCGGGCGCCGACGAGGACGTCGGGGTCGTCGAGGCTCATCGCGACGAACGCGAAATGGCCCTCGAGCTCGGCGTAGGCGGCGCGGACGGCCTCCTCGAGCGTGCCGAGCGCCATGTGGTGCGCGACGAGATGGGCGATGACCTCGGCGTCGGTGTCCGAGGAGAAGACGGACCCCTGGTCCATGAGGCGGGCCTTGAGGGTCAGGTAGTTCTCGACGATGCCGTTCACGACGACGTGCACGCGATCGGCGGTGTCGGTGTGCGGGTGCGCGTTGCGCTCCGTCACGCGGCCGTGGGTGGCCCAGCGCGTGTGGCCGACGCCCGTGCTCGCGGTGTCCGCGGCGGCGATGGTCGCGCCCGCGCCCACGGCGAGCTCCTCCTGCTCGGCCATCGCGGCGTGCAGGTTGGCGAGGTTGCCGACCGCGCGGACGGACTCGAGGGCGTCGCCGCTCAGGACCGAGATGCCGGCCGAGTCATATCCGCGATACTCCAGCTTCTGGAGGCCCGCGAGCAGGAGCTCGCGCGCCTGCCGACGTCCTACGTAGCCAACGATGCCGCACATGGTGTCTTGATCCTCCGTGGACGAGCGCAGGGGCCGTCTGTGGCCCTACGGGGCGGGCTTCGACCCTAGCAACGACCCCCCTCTGCATGGAGGGGATATCCGTCCGTTGGCCGGGCTATCCGCCCGATGCGTGGCGCACGACGTCGACGAGGCGCGCGCACGTGTCGTCCGCCTCGTCCTCCGTCGGCGCCTCGACCATGACGCGGACGAGCTGCTCCGTGCCGCTGGGGCGCACGAGCACCCGCCCGCGGCCCTCCAGGGCTGCGCTCTCGCGCGCGACCGCCTCGGCCAGCTCGTCGGACTCCATCGCGGCGTCCCGGTCGGCGACGGGGACGTTCACGAGCCGCTGCGGCAGGCGCTGCATCGCGTGCCGCTCGGCGAGATCGCCTCCGGCGAGCGCCTCGAGGGTGAGCAGCGCCGCGGCGATGCCGTCGCCGGAGCGGTTGAAGCCGAGATCGATGATGTGGCCGGACTGCTCGCCGCCGAGCGCCCAGCCGCGCCGGCGCAGCTCCTCGAGCACGTAGCGGTCGCCGACGGCCGTCGTCGCGACCTCGATGTCCGCGTCGCGCATCGCCGTGTGGAAGCCGTAGTTCGTCATGACGGTCACCGCGACGCCGTTGCCGGGCAGCCTGCCGCCGGCACGCAGGTGCAGGGCGGCGAGGGCGATGAGCTCGTCCCCGTCGACGACGACGCCGTTGCGGTCCATCGCGAGCACGCGGTCGCCGTCGCCGTCGAAGGCGAAGCCGATGTCGTGGCCGCCCTCGCGCATCGGGGCCGCGAGCGACTCGACGTGCGTGGAGCCCGAGCCCTCGTTGATGTTGCGCCCGTCGGGCTCGTCGTTCAGGACGGTCACCTGCGCGCGCAGCCGGCGGAAGATCGCGGGGGCGACGTTGAACGTCGCGCCGTTCGCGCAGTCCAGCAGGACCTTCGTGCCCGACAGGTCGAGCGTCCCGAAGCGGTCGGCGATCGCGGCGAGGTACTCGCTGTCGGTCCCGCGGATGCGGTCGATGCGGCCGATGCGCGGCGGCGGGAGCGGCGGGCCATCCAGGCGATCCTCGATCGCCTTCTCCGTCGCGTCGGACAGCTTGTAGCCGTCGGCGCCGAAGAACTTGATGCCGTTGTCGCGGTACGGGTTGTGCGACGCGCTGATGACGGCCGCGAGGTCGAACCCGCGCGTCGCGATCAGCAGCGGCGCGCCCGGCGTCGGCAGGACCCCGCCGAGGAACACGTCGCCCCCGGCGGACGCGACGCCCGCCGCGAGCGCGGCCTCGAGCATCTCGCCCGACTCGCGGGTGTCGCGGATGAGGAGCACCCTGGGGTGCTCCGCTCCGATCTGCTCGACGGCCGCCCGGCCCAGCGCGAGGGCGAGTTCCGCGGTGAGCAGCTCACCGGCGACGCCGCGGACGCCATCCGTGCCGAACAGCCTCCGAGCCATGCGTTGGGTCTCGGAGCCGCTTAGCGCTTCGAGAACTGCGGCCGCTTGCGGGCCTTCTTCAGGCCGGCCTTCTTGCGCTCCTTGGCACGCGCGTCACGCGTGAGGAAGCCGCGCTTCTTGAGCTCGCCGCGGAGGTTCGGATCGGCCTCCAGCAGCGCGCGCGAGATGCCGTGGCGCAGCGCGCCCGCCTGTGCGGAGACGCCGCCGCCGTGCATGCGGGCGATGACGTCCATGCGCTCCTCGAAGCCGACGGCCTCGAGCGGCTGGCTGATGTTGCGCCGCAGCGTGGGCCGCGGGAAGTACTCGACGAGCGTCTTGCCGTTGATCTCGTACACGCCCGTGCCGGGCTTGAGGATCACGCGGGCGACGGCCGTCTTGCGCTTGCCGGTGGCGCGGTAGCGCGCGTCGGCGGCGAGGTCGATCGCCACGCTGGCGATCGGCTGCTGCGCCTCCTCCTCGGCAGCGGCCTCGGCGGCCAGCTCGGCCTCCAGGTCGCGGTCCGCGAGCGGATCGGCGCCCTCCTCGACGATGTCGACCTCGAGATCGGCGCCGGGGATGGCCGGCTTGACGCGAGGAGTCTCCTCCTCGTCGTCCGACTCGGTGTCGGCCCTCGGCCTCGGCCTCTGCGGCCGGCTCGGCCTCAGCCTCTGCAGCGGGCTCTGGCTCGGCCTCAGCGGCGGGCTCTGCCTCGGCCTCAGCGGCGGGCTCGGCCTCCGCGACGGGCTCGGGCTCGGGCGCTGCGGTCGGCTCCTCGGCGTCGCCTGCGGCCTCGGGAGCGGCGCTCTCGGCAGCCTGCTCCTCGTCGCGCGGGGTCTCGTCCTCGGGCGTCGGCGTCTCGTCCGTCACGTGCTTTCGATCTCCATCGGTTGCGGCTTCTGCGCGGCGTGGGGATGGTCGGGGCCGGCGTACACCTTGAGCTTGGTGATCTGCTTGCGAGCGAGCCGGTTGCGGGGGAGCATCCCCTTCACTGCGAGGCGGATGACCTCCTCGGGCCGGCGCTCGAGCATGTCGTTGAGGGTGCGCGACTTCAGCCCGCCGGGATAACCGGAGTGGCGGTGGTAGAGCTTCTCCGCCCGCTTGTTGCCGGTCACCGAGATCTTCTCGGCGTTGACGACGACGACGAAGTCGCCGGTGTCGACGTGCGGCGTGTACTCGGGCTTGCGCTTCCCGCGCAGCGCGTCGGCGATCTGCGTGGCGAGCCGGCCGAGTGTCTGGCCGTTGGCGTCCACGACGAGCCAGTTGCGCTCGCGGTCAAGTGGGGTGGCGACGTAGGTCTTCATGGCGTGAGAAAAGAACCGCGGCGGACGCGGCGCGGTCGTCAGGATAGGACATCCGGCGCCGCGGTCCGCCGTGGACCCCTGTCAGGCGAAGGCGCGATGGCCCGTCAGGGCCGACCCGATGATCAGCGTGTGGACCTCGGCTGTGCCCTCGTAGGTCGAGACGGCCTCGAGATTCGCCATGTGGCGCATGATCGCGTTGGCCGCCCGCACGCCCTCGCCGCCGAGGATCGTTCGCGCCGTGCGCGCGATGTCGACGGCGGCCCGGACGTTGTCGAGCTTCCCGACGCTGATCTGCTCCGGCCGCAGCCGCCCGGCATCCTTCAGGCGGCCCAGGCGCAGCGCCAGCAGCTGGGCGTGGGCCAGCGCGACGGCCATCTCGGTCAGCTTGGCCTGGGTGAGCTGGAAGGCGGCGATGGGGCGGCCGAACTGCTCGCGCTCGCCGGCGTGCTCGAGTGCGCGGGCCAGGCAGTCGCGTGCAGCGCCGGTGACGCCCCACACGATCCCGTAGCGGGCCTCCGCGAGGCACGTGAAGGGGCCACGCAGGCCGCGCGCGCCGGGCAGCAGAGCGTCCTCGCCGAGGCGGACGCCGTCGAAGCGCAGCTCGGACTGCAGCGAGGCGCGCAGGGACAGCTTGTCGGTGATGTCCTCGGCGGTGAAGCCGGGCGTCCCGCGCTCGACGAGGAACCCGCGCACGCCGTCCTCGGCACGTGCCCAGACGACCGCGACGTCGGCGATGGAGCCCATGCCGATCCACCGCTTGGCGCCGTCGAGGATCCAGCCGCCGCCTTCCCGCCGCGCGGTGGTCAGCATGCTCGACGGGTCCGAGCCGGCGCTGGGCTCGGTCAGCCCGAAGCAGCCGATCGCCTCGCCGCCGGCCAGCTCCGGCAGCCAGCGCTCCTTCTGCTCCTCGGAGCCGAAGGCGTGGATCGCCTTCATCGCCAGCGAGCCCTGCACGGACACGAACGTGCGCAGCCCGCTGTCGACGGCCTCGAGCTCGGTGCAGGCCAGGCCGTACTGGACGGCGCTGCCGCCCGGGCAGCCGTAGCCCTCCAGATGCATCCCCAGCGCCCCGAGGTCGCCGAGCTCGCGCACCAGCGACCGATCCCACTCCCCGCGCTCGTACAGCTCGGCGATGCGGGGCGCGACGCGCTCCGCGGCCCACGACGCGACCCGCTCGCGGACGGCGAGCTCCTCCGGCGCGAGGTCGTCGTCCAGGTCGAGGAGGTCGAGCGGGTTCAGCTCATTCCCATTCGATGGTCCCCGGGGGCTTCGACGTGATGTCGAGGGTCACCCGGTTGACGTCGCGCAGCTCGTTGATCATGCGCGACGCGATCTGCTCGAGCAGGTCGTAGGGCAGGCGCGCCCAGTCGGCGGTCATCGCGTCGTCGGACGTGACCGCGCGGATGACGACGACGTTGCCGTAGGTGCGCTCGTCCCCCTGCACGCCGACGGTGCGGATGTCGGGCAGGACGCAGAAGGACTGCCACAGGTCGCGGTACAGCCCGGCCTTGCGGATCTCGTCCTGGAGGATGTGGTCGCACTCGCGCAGGAGGTCCAGGCGCTCCTTCGTCGCCTGCCCGCCGACGATGCGGATCGCGAGGCCGGGACCTGGGAACGGCTGGCGCCACACGAGCTTCTCGGGCATGCCCAGCTCGGCGCCCACGGCGCGGACCTCGTCCTTGAACAGCATCCGCAGCGGCTCGACGAGCTCGAACTGCAGGTCGTCGGGCAGGCCGCCCACGTTGTGGTGCGACTTGATCGTCGCCGTCCCGGTGCCGCCGCCGGACTCGATGACGTCGGAGTACAGCGTCCCCTGCACGAGGTAGTTCGCGTCGCCGAGCTTCGCGGCCTCCTCCTCGAAGACGCGGATGAACTCCGAGCCGATCGCCTTGCGCTTGGCCTCGGGGTCGGTGACGCCGGCCAGGCGGTTCAGGAAGCGCTCCTCGGCGTCGACCGCCACGAGCGGGATGCCGAACTCGTCGCGGAAGGCGGAGATGACCTGCTCGCCCTCGTTCTTGCGCATGAGCCCGTGGTCGACGAACACGCACGTCAGCTGGGCCCCGATCGCGCGGTGGACGAGCACGGCGGCGACGCTCGAGTCGACGCCGCCGGACAGCCCGCAGATCACCTTCCCGGTGCCCACCTGCGAGCGGATGCGCGCGATCTGCTCCTCGACGATCGAGGCGGCGCTCCAGGCCATGTCGCAGCCGCAGATGTCGCGGAGGAACGTGGTCAGGATCGTCTGCCCGTATGGCGTGTGCACGACCTCGGGGTGGAACTGGATGCCGTAGATGCCGCGCTCGTTGCTCTCGAGCGCCGCGACGGGGGAGCTCGTGGACGACGCGAGTGCGTCGAACCCGGGCGGAGCCGTGAAGACCGTGTCGCGATGCGACATCCAGCACTTCTGCGTGTCCGGCGTCCCGGCGAGCAGGCGCCCCGTGCTGCGCACGGTCAATTCCGATCGGCCGAACTCGCCCACCTCCGCGCCCTCGACGCGACCGCCGAGCTCCCGCGCGAGCAGCTGCATGCCGTAGCAGATGCCCAGCACCGGGATGCCGAGCTCGAGGAGCTCGGGCTCCAGGCGCGGCGCACCGTCGGCGTACACCGAGGCGGGGCCGCCGGAGAGGATCAGGCCCTTCGGCTTGCGCCGCCGGACCTCCTCGGCGCCGACGTGGTGCGGCAGCAGCTCGGAGTACACGCCGCACTCGCGGACGCGTCGCGCGATGAGCTGCGAGTACTGCCCGCCGTAGTCGAGGACGACGACCTCGTCGACCGAGGTCGGCTGCGCGACGTCCCGAGGGTCCTCGTCGACGAGCTCTGTCGCCGCGGTCGCGGCGGTGACGAGGCCCTCGGTGCTCACCGCGGGCTAGTTGGCGCTGACGCCGGCCGGGGTGCGGTCCGCGGACGATCCGTTGCCGGCCGGTGCGGCCCGGCTCGAGCCGCGCGCGCCCATCCCGACGCCCTGCGCCGTCTGCAGCGCCTTGCCCTCGGTCTGCAGCGAGGGGGCGATCATGAGCTCCGCGCGGTTGAACTCCGCGATGTCCTTGTAGCCGCAGGTCGCCATCGAGGTCCGCAGCGCGCCCATGAGGTTGAACGTGCCGTCGTTCTCGTGCGCGGGGCCGGAGAGGATCTCCTCGATGGTCCCGTTCTGCACCGTCTGCACGCGGGCGCCGCGGGGCAGCGAGGCGTGGAACGTCGCCATGCCCCAGTGGTAGCCGTGGCCGGGCGCCTCGTAGGCCCGCGCGAGCGGGGAGCCGACCATGACCGCGTCGGCGCCACAGGCGATCGCCTTGGAGACGTCGCCGCCGGTGCGCATGCCGCCGTCGGCGATGACCTTCACGTACTCACCGGTCTCGAGCATGTGCTGCGAGCGGGCGGCCGCGACGTCGGCGATCGCCGTCGCCTGCGGGACGCCGATGCCGAGCACGCCGCGCGTCGTGCACGCGGCGCCCGGGCCGACGCCCACGAGGACGCCCGCCGCGCCGGTGCGCATGAGGTGCAGGCCGGTCGAGTAGGAGGCACAGCCGCCGACGACGACGGGGACGTCGACCTCGCGGATGAACTCCTTGAGGTTCAGCGGCTCGGTCGTCTCCGACACGTGCTCCGCCGACACGACCGTCCCCTGGATGACCAGGATGTCGAGCCCCGCGTCGAGCGCGAGCTCGTAGTAGGAGCGGACGCGCTGCGGCGTGAGCGACGCCGACACGACGACGCCCTCGGCCTTGATCTCGGCGATGCGCTGCGCGATGAGCTCGGGCTTGATCGGCTCGCGGTAGATCTCCTGCATCTCACGCGTCGCCTCGTCCTTGGGCAGGCCGGCGATGCGCTCCAGCAGCGACTCGGGATCCTCGTATCGCGTCCAGATGCCCTCGAGGTTCAGGACGCCGAGGCCGCCGAGGCGGCCGACGATCCCGGCCGTGGCCGGCGAGACGACACCGTCCATCGCCGAGGCGAGCAGCGGGATCTCGAAGCGGTAGTCGCCGAGCTTCCAGGAGATGTCGACGTCGTCGGGGTCGCGCGTGCGCCGAGAAGGAACGATCGCGATGTCGTCGAATCCATAAGCGCGGCGTGCCTTCTTGCCGCGGCCGATCTCAATCTCCATTGGAGCATCCTAGGTGCGAGGGCGGACGGGAAGCGCCTCACACGCTAGCGCTCTGAGGCGCCCGGTTATGACACCTCGGCCGGGACCGTCACACGCTCCACCTGCGTCTCGCTGACGAGCCGCCCGATCGTCGAGGGATCGACGAGCCCGGCCCCCAGCCGCTGGGTGGACTCCGCGCCGCAGGCGACGCCCTGCCGCAGGCATTCGGCGGGCGCCGCGCCGGCGTAGCGCGCGGCGACGTAGCCGGCGAGGAACGCGTCGCCCGCGCCGACCGTCGCGACCGTCTCGCGCGGCTCGATCCGGACGCGGTAGAGCGTCGGCTCGCCGTCCTCGAGGACCGTCGCGAAGCAGCCGTCGGGGGTCGTCATGATCGCCTCGCGCGCGCCCAGGCCGCGCATCTCGCGGACCGCGATGACCATGTCCTCGTCGTCGTTGAACTCGTGGCCGACGAGCTCCTCGGCCTCGAGGATGTTCGGCGAGATGACGTGCGGCTCCGCGCGCACGGCATGGCGCAGCGGCTCGCCGTCGGTGTCGACGACGGTCGTGATGCCCGCCTTCGCCACCATCCGGATGAGGTCGAAGTACAGATCGGGGCCGACGCCGCGCGGGAGGGAGCCTGCGAAGACGACGAGCTCCGCGCCGCCCGACAGGTACATCAGCTTGTCCCGGAACAGCTCGATCTCGCGCTCGGTGACCGCGGGGCCGCGCTCGTTGATCTCCGTCTGCTGACCTGTCGTCGGGTCGTGCACGGCGGTGTTCGTGCGCGATTCCTCGCGGATGCGGACGAAGTCGTTGAGGATCGACTCCTCGGTGAGCTGCTCGACGATGCGCGTGCCGGTCGGGCCGCCGGCGAGGCCCGTCGCGATGACGGGGGCGCCGAGCGTCTTCAGCGTGCGCGCGACGTTGACGCCCTTGCCGCCCGCGAGCGTCTGCTGCTCGACGGTGCGATGGCGCCGACCGAGACGGAAGTTGGGCACCGACAGCGACTTGTCGATGGCCGCGTTCAGGGTCACCGTGATGATCACGCCGCCCTCCTCTCCCGACGCCGTACCGCCCGGCGTCGCCGCGCTGCCCTCCGGCGCAGGCCCATGAACAGCAGGCTACCGACCGCGAGCAACGCGATGACCACGGCGACGATCACGGGGCCGTTCGCGTCCTTGAAGCGGTCGGCGACGGAAGCCGTGCTGACCGGGGTCGCCGTGAGGAGCGGGACGCGCCCGACGACCCGCCCGCCGACGCGCACGACCGCGGTGCCGATCCGGGCCCCGGCGGGGATCGGCCCGCGCAGCTCGGCCGGGACGTCCTGGACCGAGACGGTGAACCGCTGGCCGCGGCGCACGATCGCCTGGACCCCCGACGAGGCGACGAGGTCGACGTGCTCGTCGCGGTACGCGAGCTTGGGCCTGGCGAGCACCGCGCCCTTCCGCAGCCCGGTCCCCTGCGAGAAGCTGCTGAGGCCGTAGCGCAGGAGCGTCAGCGAGTCCGCGTCGCGGGCCGCCTCGCTGGGCTCCCCCATGACGACGCTCACCACCGTGACGCCGTTGCGGGTCGCCGATCCGACGAGCAGGTAGCCCGCGGAGTTCGTGTGGCCCGTCTTCACCCCGTTGACCCACGGGTACTCCTGGACGAGCGTGTTGCGGTTGACGACGGTGCGCTCGCGCGAGCCGGTCTGCAGGGTCGCGCGCCGGCGGTCCATCGTCTCCCGCGCGAAGTCGTTGCGCCGCAGCACCACCGCGAGCTTCGCCAGGTCGGCGGCGGTCGAGTAGTTCGTGGGCGCGTCGAGCCCGATCGGGTTCGCGAAGTGGGTGTCGCGCAGGCCGAGCTGCTGCGCGTCGGTGTTCATCGCGCGCACGAACGCGTTGCGGGAGCCCGACACGCCGACCGCGAGCGCCATCGCGGCGTCGTTGCCGCTCGGGAGGAGCAGGCCGCGCATGAGGTCGCGCACGGACATGCGCTCGCCGGGCTTCAGCCCGATCTGCGACTCGATCGGCGCCGGCCGGTAGCTCGAGGCACGGAACACGTCGTCGAGGTCCGCGTGCTGGAGCGTCACGAGGGCGGTCATCATCTTCGTCGTCGAGGCGATCTGACGACGGTCCCCCGCGTCGCGCTTGTAGGCGGCCTGGCCGGTGCTCGCCTCGATGACGATCGCGGACTTCGCGCCGCGCAGCTGCGGGCCCGACTGGGCCGCCGCGACGGACGGCGCGACGAGACATGCGACGAGGAGGGCCGCGGCGAGCGCGGCGCGGATCACTCGCGCAGACGAAGCCGCTGACCCGCCCGCAGGCTCTGCGGGTCGACGTCCGGGTTCAGCTTGAGCAGCTGGTCGACCGGCACGTCCACGCGCACCGAGATCGCACCGAGCGTGTCGCCCGAGCGCACGCGGTAGGTCTTCTTCGTGCTGACCTTCGTCGTGCGGGTGGTCGTGGTCGTGATGGTCGTCGCCGACGAGGGCGACGGATCGTCCTTCAGCGTCTTCTGGACGACGAGCAGCACCGCGGCCGCACAGGCCAGCAGGACGAGAGGCGCCAGCACGCGCGCGGGACGACTGAACGTCATCAGGCCGGGAGCATACGTCCGGGGATGGCGGCCGGGGCGTCACGACAGCGACCATGCAGCGGCCCGCAGACGCTCGGCCTCCGCGCGCGCCGCGTCGGCCGGTCGCGCGTGCTCGGAATCGGCCTCGTGTGCCCGCGCGATGCTGCGCGACGCGCTGACGAGGCCGCCCGCCCGGCCGGGCGCGAACGCCGCGGCGAGATCGCTCACGCGACCCCCCTGTGCGCCGATGCCCGGCAGCAGGAAGGGCGCCGCCGGCATGAGCTCGCGCAGGCGCGCGAGGTGCTCCGGCGCGGTCGCCCCGGCGACGGCGCCGACGTCCGCGATGCCCGACGCGCCCGGCTCGCCGAGGTCGCCCACGATCGCCGCGAGGCGCTCGTGGACCGTCCCGTCGCCGACGGGCAGGTCCTGGACGTCGGCCGCACCCGGGTTCGAGGTGCGCACGAGGACGAACAGCCCGGCGTCGTTCGCGCGGGCGGCGTCGACGAACGGCGCGAGCGAGTCGCGGCCCAGCAGCGGGTTGACCGTGACGGCGTCGCCGCGCAGGCCCTCGACCTCGCCGAACGGCGTCGGGGTGGAGCCCAGGAGCCCCTGGGCGTAGGCGGCGGCGGAGACGTCGATGTCGCCGCGCTTGGCGTCGAGGATCACGAGCAGGCCGGCGTCGCGCGCGTGGGCGACGGTGGCGGCCAGCGCGGTCCAGCCAGGGGCGCCGAGGCGCTCGAAGCAGGCGAGCTGCGGCTTGCACGCCACGCATGCGGGGGCGGCCGCGTCGATGAGCGCCGCGCAGTGTGCGGTGACGGCCGCCGCGGCGAGCTCCGCGGGGGTGCCGGATGCCGGGACCGCACCGGCCGCGTCGGGCCACAGACGGGCAGGGTCGGGATCGATCCCGAGGACGATCTGGCTCTCGCGGGCGGCGACCTGGGCGGCGAGGCGGTCGCCGAAGCTCATCGGCGCGACGCTAGCAGCGGGGTCGGCGCCTGGAGGCGCTCCGCTCGGGCTCGTGCCTACGGGCTCGACCGCGTCCGAACGGCTCGTCTAGGGAGTCAGACCGAGCGCCTGGCGGAGCTGCGCGGCGACGTGGGTCGGGCGTCGGGTGACGTCCGCGTACGTGAAGCGCAGGATGGTCCAGCCGGCGAGCTGGACGGCGTTGGAGAGGGCCCGGTCGGCCTGGAACGCGTGCTGGGTGCCGTGCGCCTGCCAGGAGTCGACCTCGACGATGAGGCGCGCGTCAGGCCAGACGAAATCCGGGCGACGGCGGCCGCCGCGGACCTGCGCCTGCGGCTTCGGGATGCCGTGGCGGCGGCACAGGCGCAGGAACCTGTCCTCGAGCTTCGACTGGCTCGGGTTGCGGTCGTCGAGGAGCTGCCGCAGGGCGGCGCTCGGGCGTCGCTGCAGGGCGTCGCGGACGGCCTGAGGGTCGAACAGCCCGCGGAACTGCGCCTCGCGCACGACCCGCTCCAGGTCCTCCTCGCCGAGGACCTGCGCCAGGTCGACCAGCGTTCGCGCCGGCGACGTCACGGGGATGCCGTTGCGCACCGTCATGTCCGCCGGCGCGAGCCGGCCCCGGTGCGCCACCACTCCCGCGGGCCGCAGGCGATGCGGCGCGGTCACGTGCGGCACGAGGTCCGGGCGGTCCGTGCAGCGCCAGCAGACCGCCGCGCTGCGATGGCTGAGGACAGCCCCCGCGCCGCACGCCAACACCGCCGCCATCCAGCGGCCCTCGCGGCTCAGGGCCGCATGCCCTACCGCGTACACGCCTCGATGCACACGCACGAGCCGTCCGTCGGCTGCGCGCCGCTCGATCTGCCGGCGATGGAAGCCGAGCGCCGCGAGATCGCTTCGCGACACCACGCCGTGCTGCTGACTCGCGAGCCGCGAGAGCGAGGTCTCCTGTGCACTCATACGGTGCATAGGGGACCCCGGGGCCGGATTCGCCCCCGCAGACCGATCGTCGAGTCGATCCGCCACGATGTGGTCGTGTCCGTCGGCCGCATCGCCTGGATCACGACCGTCGCCGTGTTCGTGATCGCCGCCATCTGCCTGTTCTTCAGCGACTACACCGGCTATGCCGTGCTGTCGCTTGCCGTCGCCGCGAGCGCGGCGATCAACCTGCGCTGAGCAGCGCCTGCAGCTCCCTGGCCGCGCGGCCGCGGTGGCTGATCGCGTCCTTCTCCTCCGCCGACAGCTCGGCCATGGTGCGGCCGTCGGCGATGTCGTCCGGCAGGAACGCGGGGTCGTAGCCGAACCCGCCGTCCCCGCGCGGTTCCGCCGCGAGGGTGCCCGTGCACCGCCCGACGACCACGTGCTCGGTGCCGTCGGGCGCCGCGTAGGCGAGCGCGCAGACGTAGGCCAGCGCGCTGCCCGCCGGGGCCTCGCGGAGCAGCTTCGCCAGGTTCTCCCCATCCGTCGCCGTCTCGCCGGCGTAGCGAGCCGAGCGCACGCCCGGGCGGCCGTCGAGCGCCGCGGCCTCGATGCCCGAGTCGTCGCCCACGGCGGGCAGGCCCGTGGCCGCCGCGGCGGTGCGCGCCTTCACGATCGCGATCGCCTCGAACGTCTCCCCCGTCTCCGGCGGGAGCTCGACGTCGGCCGGCAGCGGCACGAGCTCGTGCGGCGCCAGCAGCACGCCGAACTCGCGCGCCTTGTGGGCGTTGCGCGACGCGAGGACCAGCTTCACGGGCCCGCCACCGCCTGCGTCTGCACGCCCCGCAGCTCCTCGATCCCCCCGGCTGCGAGCGCGAGCAGGTCGTCGAGGTGCGCCCGGGAGAGCGGCGTGCGCTCGGCCGTGGCCTGGACCTCGACGAGGCCGCCGTCGCCGGTCATGACGACGTTCGCGTCGACCTCGGCGGTCGAGTCCTCGGAGTAGTCGAGGTCGAGCAGCGGGACCCCGCCGACGATCCCGCACGAGATCGCGGCCACGCTCCCGCTCACCGGCGAGCGGTCGAGCCGGCCGTCGGCGATGAGCGCCGCACACGCCAGTTCGAACGCCACCTGCGCGCCCGTGATCGACGCGCACCGGGTGCCGCCGTCGGCGGTCAGCACGTCGCAGTCGAGGTGGATCGTGCGCTCGCCGAGCGCCGCGAAGTCCACGACCCCGCGGATCGAGCGCCCGATGAGCCGCTGGATCTCGATCGTGCGACCGTCCGGACGACCGCGCGTGGCATCGCGCTCCCTGCGCTGGCCGGTCGACGCCGGGAGCATCCCGTACTCGGCCGTGACCCATCCGGTCCCGCGACCTGTCATCCACCGCGGGACGGACTCGGTGACGGACGCGGTGCAGATCACCCGCGTCTCCCCCTGGGTGATGAGAGCCGAGCCCGCGGCGGTCGGGACGAAGCCGGGGTCGATGCGCGTCGGGCGCAGGCCGTCGGGCCCGCGGTCGTACGACTACCACGGTCCCTCCTGGCCGGCGTCACGCGGCCACTCCGGCGGCGAGGTCGACGTGCTCGATCTCGCCCAGGGGCATCTGGAGGAACCGCGTGCCCAGGGCGCGGAAGGACTCGACGTCCCCGGTCGTGAGGAACCGGTAGTCGCCCTCGCGATCGGCCTCCCCCGGGTGCGCGAGGCCCCGGCCCGCGAGCGCGTGGCCGACCTGCCGGGCGAGCGCCGCGCCGGACGTCACGAGCCCGACGCCTGGACCCAGCATCCGCTGGAGCATCGGGCGGACGAGGGGGTAGTGCGTGCAGCCGAGGATCACCGTGTCGACGTCCGCCTCCCGGAGCGGGCGGCAGTAGCCGCGCACCGTCTCGACGAGCCCGGCGTCGAACGGGAACCCGCCCTGGATGACCGGCGCGAGATCGGGGCACGCGACCGACGTCAGCGACACGTGCGGGTCGACGCTCGCGAGCGCCTCGGCGTACGCGCCGCTGCCGACGGTCGTCGGCGTGGCGAGCAGCCCGATCCGCCCCGTCCGCGTCGCCGCCGCGGCCTGCACCGCCTCGGGCCGGACGACGCCGAGCACGTCCACGCCCAGCGTCGTCTCCATCATGCGCCGCCGCAGCGCGGGCATCGCCGCCGCCGTGGCGGAGTTGCAGGCGACCACGATCATCTTGGCCCGCCGCGCCAGCAGCGCGCCGGCGACGTCCATCGAGAAGGCCTCGAGCTCCGCGGCGGGACGCGTCCCGTACGGGAAGCGCGCCGTGTCGCCGAGGTACAGGAAGTTCTCGTGCGGCAGCGCCACGAGCAGCTCGTGCAGGACGGTGAGACCGCCGACGCCGGAGTCGAACACGCCGATCGGGCGCGTGCGGGGATCGCCTTCGGAGGGCACGGGGCCAGTCTCTCAGACGGCCCCGCCGCTCCCGGGCGACGCCGCCTACTTCCCACCGACGCCGCTGATCGCCTGCTTGACCTCGTTCACGATCGTCGTGGCCAGGTTGAAGTCCTTACCACTCGCGGCCGCCACGACGGCGGTGAGCACCGTCGCGAGCAGCAGCATGATCCCCACGTACTCCACGGTGCCCTGGCCGTCCTCACGGCGCATCATCCGGACCAGCATCGACATCGACCTCCAGGTCGTTTTCAGGTGATGCGCCGATGCTCCGCCGAACGGCGCAACGGAACCAGACGAGGGTGTGTCGTGTCTGTGACGACTCAGCCACAAGCCCGCAACCCCGCACCGCCGCGCCCGTTCGACCCCGTGAATGCATCCCGAACCCGCTGATAGCCTGCCGCGACCGGACGGCGGCCATCGACGGCTGCGCGCCCGCCCAACATGACCCGCGTCCTGCAGCGCATCTTCCGCCGGCGCGACCCCGACCCCGACGACGAGCCGCAGCTCGAGTCCACCGACGACGAGCAGCGCGGCCAGGACACCACGGCGCCCCCCGAGGGCGACGTCGATCCGGGCGAGGCGACGGCCGGCCCCACCCCGAGCTTCCGCTCCCGCGGCGCGATGCGCCGCCGCCTGCGCTACCTGCGCCGGGCCCGCGAGCTGGGCTTCCGCGACCTCGGCGGCCTCGTCTTCGACCTCCGGCGCTTCGAGCGCGACCGCCCCGACCTCGTCGACGCGAAGATCCACGCGCTCTACGACGTCGACACCGAGCTGCGAGCACTCGAGCGCGTGCTCGAGGACCGCCACGAGGTCACCGAGCTGCGCGAGGCGGGCATCGCCTCGTGCCCCCGCTGCGGCGCCCTGCACAGCAGCGACGCGCGCTTCTGCTCCTCCTGCGGCCTCGCGCTCCACGGGCCCCAGCCCGTCTCCGAGGTCGGCGACGGCGTCCCCGCCCAGCTCGTGCCGCCCCGCCCGCAGCTCCCGCCCGCCGCCGACGAGCCCCACACGCCCCCGCCGCCGCGAGCCGACCAGGGTCCCGACGAGCCGGCGCCGTTCGGCGACGAGACGACCGACGGCGACGAGACCCGCGAGGACGCGACCCAGGTCCTGCCGCCCCAGGACGACGCGGACGACGACGGGTCCGATCGCCGCCGCGCCCTCGACGGGTGATGAGCGCCCCCGAGCCGTCCGATCCGCGGCCGACGACCTGCCCCCGCTGCGGCGCGCCGCTGCACGAGGACCAGGACTGGTGCCTGGAGTGCGGGGCCCCGGCGCGGACGCGGCTCGCGCCGACGCCGAACTGGCACATCCCGGCCGCGCTGCTCGCGGTCGTCGTCGCCCTCGCCGGCGCCGCGCTGGCCGTCGCCTTCGTGCAGCTGACGAAGGACGCCCCGCCCGCGCAGGCGAGCACCGCGACGCCCGCCCCCGCCGAGGGGGCCGCACCGCCGGTCCCGACGACGCCCGCGGTCACGAGCTCCGTGGCGACGACGCCGCCGACCGGCACCACCACGGTCCCGACGACCGCGACCGTGCCGCCCCCGCCGACGACGGTCCCGGGTCAGACGACGCCGCCGACCGGGACGACCCCGGCCGCGCCGACGACGACCCCGACGACGACGACCCCCACGACCACGACGCCGTAGGCGGCTACAGCCCGCTGAGGGCGGGCCAGCGCGTGACGAGCCGCGCGAGCGCCTCGGTCGCCAGCGGGTGCACGGGCACGTCCGGCGCGCCGGGCGCCGTCGCGCCGCCCACGACCTCGAGCGTGTCCGCGAAGCACCGCGCCAGCGAGTCGAGGTCGTAGCCGCCCTCGAGCACGATCCCCAGCGGCGCGCCGACCTCCTCGGCCAGCGACCGCGCCGACGCCGCCATCGCCGCGAACCCCGCATCGCTCACCCTGCAGCTCGCGAGCGGGTCGTCGGCGTGCGCGTCGAACCCCGCCGACACGAGGATCAGCTCCGGGTCGTAGGCGCGTGCGAGCGGCCGCACGACGTGCTCGACGAGCGAGACCCACGTCTCGTCCCCGGACCCCGGCGGCACGGGCATGTTCACCGTGTAGCCCTCGCCGCGCCCGGAGCCGACGTCGCTCGCCGGACCGGTCCCCGGGTACAGCGGGGATCCGTGGATCGACGCGAACAGCACCCCGTCGGTGCCGTGGAAGATGTCGTTCGTCCCGTTGCCGTGGTGGACGTCCCAGTCGACGATGAGCACGCGCTGGAGGCCGTGGACGTCGAGCGCCCGCTGCGCGGCGATCGCGATGTTCGCGAACAGGCAGAAGCCCATCGCACGATCGCGCTCGGCGTGATGGCCGGGCGGGCGATGCGCCGACGCCGCGGCGGACGGCCCGTCGCCGCCGAGCAGGAGGTCGACGACGTCGCACGCGCCGCCCACGCCGTGGCACGCCGCCGTCCAGGACCCGGTGCTGACCGCCGTGTCGAGGTCGATCTGCCCGCCGCCGTCCCGGCAGAGCTGCTCGATGAACGCCACGTACTCGGCCGGATGGATCGTCTCGAGCACCTCGCGCGGGGCGTCGGAGGAGTCGCGCGACTCCCAGCCGAGCGCCGGGCCGCGGCGCACGAGCTCGCGCTCGATGGCGACGATGCGCGCCGGCTGCTCCGGATGCGGCCCGGGGTCGTGGTCGACGGACGACGCGTGGCGGAGGAGGACCGGCGCGGGCATCGCGTTACGGTACCCGGCGCATGACGGCGCCCGCCTCGTCCATCGCCGCCGACGTGACCGTCGTCGGAGCAGGGGCCGCCGGCCTCTACACCGCGCTGTGCGCGGCGCGGACCGGTGCGCGGGTCGCGCTCGTCAGCGCGACGC
Organism: uncultured Solirubrobacterales bacterium; assembly: GCA_963757125.1. Taxonomy (GTDB): domain Bacteria; phylum Actinomycetota; class Thermoleophilia; order Solirubrobacterales; family Solirubrobacteraceae; genus CAVVSD01. Next base: position 405,751 of record CAVWQP010000005.1, read on the forward strand.
CGCTGGCGGCCACCGCCAGCTACTGGGCCCAGGGCGGTCTGGCGGCCGCGCTCGCGGAGGACGACTCGCCCGAGCAGCATCTGCGCGACACCGAGATCGCGGGTCGCGGCGCCGTGCGCCCGTCCGCGGCGCGGGTGCTCGTCGACGAGGCGCCGGACAAGGTCCGCGACCTGCTCGAGCTCGGCGTCCGCTTCGACGTCGACGCCGATGGTGGACTCTCGCTCGGCCTCGAGGGCGGCCACACGAAGCGCCGGGTCGCCCACGCCGGTGGCAGCGCGACGGGCCGGCGCATCGTCCGCGACCTCTCCGCCCTGGCCGCCGGGCATCCGGGCATCACCGTGCTCGAGCGGGCGCGCGCCGCTGCGCTGCACGCGCCGGAGGACCGCTGTCTCGGCGTCGTCCTCGAGGACGGCCGCGCCGTCCTGTCGCGCGGGACCGTGCTCGCCACCGGGGGCGCCGCGGCGCTCTGGTCGCGGACGACGAACCCGCCGGGGTCGCTCGGGATCGGCCTCGGGCTCGCGCACGCGGCGGGCGCCGACCTCGCCGACCTCGAGTTCCTGCAGTTCCACCCGACCGCCGTCATCGGCGTCCCGCACCGCGAGGGCTTCCTGGTCACGGAGGCGATCCGCGGCGAGGGGGCCACGCTGCACGGTCCCGACGGCGAGCGCTTCGTCGACGAGCTGGCGCCGCGCGACGAGGTCGCGCGGGCCATTGTCACCGTCCTGACCGAGACGGGGGCACGTTCGGTCGGACTCGACATGCGCAACGTCGACCCCGCGCGGTTCCCGAACGTCGTCGAGGCGCTGCAGGAGAACGGCGTCGATCCGACGACCGAGCTCATCCCGGTGTCGCCCGCGGCGCACTACATGATGGGCGGCGTCGTCACCGACCTCGACGCGCGCAGCACCGTGCCGGGGCTGCTCGCCGTCGGTGAGACGGCCTGCACGGGCCTGCACGGCGCCAACCGCCTCGCGTCCAACAGCCTGAGCGAGTGCTTCGTCTTCGGCGCCCGGGCAGCCGCCGCCGCGCTCGGCGAGCCGGCGGTGCCGCCCGGCGCCCCCGCGCCCGCGATCGCCGAGCCGCTCGTGACGCCCAGCGCGGAGACCCGCGACGCGCTCTGGCGCGACGCCGGGCTCGTGCGCGACGCGGAGGGGCTGCGTCGCCTGCTCGACGACCCGAGCCCACTCGCACGGCTCATCGCGACCTGCGCGCTGCAGCGCGAGGAGAGCCGCGGAGCGCACGCCAGATCGGACTTCCCGGCCCTGGATCCGGCGCTGGACGGGCGTCACGCCGTCGTCGGCGCCGACGATCGCCCCATCCTCGCCACCTGGGCCTGACGCGCCTCCGGAGCTTCTGCGTGGGCTTTGCACACAAAAGCTGTGCAGTTGCTCCGCGCCAACCCCTGCCTTAACGCCAAGTCAATCTTTCGGATGGTTAGGGCACGTAGAGCGTGGAAGAGTTGTGCTTGACCCTTGGGGGGGCGAACGCAGGAGGCAATCGCCATGTACCAGTTCAGCCGCGCTATCTATCGCGAGCTGGCTTCGGACATCCGCCCACTCCCAGGAGAGAGCGCGCAGCGCGCGCACACAGCGGTTCTCGAGGCCTGCGAGCGCACGATCGAGCGGATGGCGACGGATCGCCATTACTTCAAGCGACCTGTTCGCACGCTGTTCAACGACGTCCGCTCCAACTTCCCGATGCGTTCTCAGACGCGCGTCTGGAGCGTCGTCGCGTGCTATCTCGGCTGCGCCGACGAGTGGCTGGCCCGCCAGCCGATCCACGGCGTGGACGCCTACGGCAACGCGCTCGAGTGCCGTGCGACGACCCGGCGGGGCACCCCGTGCCAGCGGATGCCGCTGCCGCACAACGGCTACTGCCCGTCGCATCAGCATCTCGCCGAGACCGAGGACGCGGAGGCGCTCGAGCTGGCAGCGTAGATTCCGCGCCCATGACTGGCACGGACACCCCCCGCGTGGGGTTCATCGGGCTCGGGATCATGGGCTCCCTCATGGCGGAGAACCTCGCTCGCGCGGGCTTCCCCCTCACCGTCACCACCCGGACGGCCGGCAAGGCCGAGGCCTGGGTGGAGAAGCACGGCGGTGATGCGGTCGCGACGCCCGCCGACGTCGCCCGTGCGAGCGACATCGTCATCACGATGGTCGTGGACGGCCCGCAGGTGACCGAGGTCCTCCTCGGCGAGAACGGCGTCGTCGCCGGCGCCTCCGAGGGGCTGCTCTGCATCGACATGTCGACGATCGCCCCCGGCGACACGCGCGCCATCGGCGAGCAGCTCACCGAGCGCGGCATCGCCTTCGTCGACGCGCCGGTCACGGGCTCGACGCCGAAGGCGACCGACGGCACGCTCACGATCATGGCCGGCGGCTCCGACGAGGACTTCGCCCGCGCACGACCGGTCTTCGAGGCGATGGGCGAGATCATCCTCCACGTCGGCCCGCTCTCCCACGGCCAGACGGTCAAGGTGATCAGCAACGCGGTGTCGGCGACGAACGCCAGCACGCTGGCCCAGGCGCTCGTCGTGGGCAGCGCGGTCGGCGTCGACGTCGGCGCGCTCGTCGAGGTCATGCGGAACGGCTCGGCCGGCTCGGCGATGCTGAACCTCAAGGCCGAGCCGATGCGCAACCACGACTACACGACGCTCTTCAAGACCGAGCACATGCTGAAGGACGTGCGCCTGGCGCTCGAGGAGGGTCAGGCCGCGGGCGTTCCGTTCCCCGCCGCGGCGGCCAGCCGGGAGATGCTCACGGCCGCCATGGGCCGGGGCCACGCGGACGACGACTTCATCTCCGTCCTCGAGGTCGTGGAGGGGCTCGCCGGACGAACGTTGTGAGAGCGCTTGGGTTTTTCGGGTTTGTCCGATAGCGTGCCGAACGTCCCGTCCCGGGTAGCAGGAGAACCCGAGGAGCGGGACGTTTCACGTCAACGACAGTCCCTCTCGACCTATGCCAACAGCCTTCAAGGAGTGGGCGGTCACCGTCCGCGCCCTTGCAGAAGGTGAGCAGCTCGTCACCTTGCGCAAGGGTGGGATTCGTGAGGCCGAACGTCACTTCACCGTCCAGCACGACCAGTTCTTCCTGTATCCCACGTTCGATCATCAGCGCAACGATCTGGTACGCGAGTCCCACGTGCCGGAGCTGCGCAGAGCCCTCGAGGAGGGCGTCTGGGCAGACGGGGAACCTCCCCTCCACGCGCTGACTCAGGACGGAGGGATCGCTCAGCCCGAGCGTGTGCGGATCCGCGCATGGGCTGAGGTCGCGGGTCACTTCACCGTGACGGATCCACGTGCGATCGACGCACTGAGTCCGTACTACGTGTGGAGCACCGACTACTGCGAGAAGCGACTTCGATGGAAGCGCCAGCACCCGCTGCACGTGCTCTTGCTGCGCACCTACCGCATCCCGCGGCCGGTGACCGTCAAGGTGCGCGACGAGTACGGCGGCTGTCGCTCCTGGCTGCAGCTGCAGCGCGAGCTCCCCTTCGAGGGGACGCCGGTGCTCAGCGACGACGAGTTCTACCGGGCCGCCGAGGAGATCACCGCGATCTGCGACGGCGCCCTGCCTGCCCTGGTCTGACCCGACGGCGCGCGGTCACCGCTCGGACCGCGCGCTGCGCCTCGCGCCCGCCTAGACGGCGGTGAGGTCCTTCTCGGCCGGCGTCGCGGCCTCCGCGGCCTGCTGTGCGGCGCCCTTGAGCTTCTGCGCCTGACGGTCCGCGCTGATCTCGACGACGTTCCAGGCCAGCCCGAGACGCCGCAGCGTGCGGATGAGGGCGGCGGACGGGTCCAGCTCCCAGCGCTTCAGGCCGTGCATCGCCGAGCGCGGGAACGCGTGGTGGTTGTGGTGCCACGCCTCGCCCAGCGACGGCAGCGCGAGCCAGAACACGTTGCGCGACTCGTCCTCGATGTCGAAGCGCTGACGGCCCGTGAAGTGGCACACGGAGTTGATGCTCCACGTGATGTGGTGCAGGAAGAACACGCGCACGAGGCCGCCCCAGACGAAGCCGCCCAGCGCCGCGACGGCGGTCCCCTCGATCCCGTAGGCGATCGCGGCGGGGATCAGCAGCGTCAGCAGCACGAACCAGGGGAACGCCTTCGAGACCCGCTTGAGCCCCGGATCGTCCATGAGGTCCTTGGCGTACTTCCTGCGGTCGGCACGCCCCTGCTCGTTGAACAGCCAGCCGACGTGCGCGTGGAAGAGCCCGCGCAGCACGCCCATGATGCCGTCGCCCACGAGATGCGGGGAGTGCGGGTCGCCCTCCTCGTCGGAGTGCGCATGGTGCTTGCGGTGGTCGGCCACCCAGTGGACGACCGGACCCTGGACCGCCATCTGGCCCAGCCCCGCGAACGTGTACTCGAGCCAGCGCTTCGTCGCGAACGATCGGTGCGTGAACAGCCGGTGGAAGCCCACCGTGATGCCGAAGCCCGTCAGCAGGTACATGACGACCATGACGATGATGTCGGTCGGGCCGATGAGCTCGTTCCAGAAGAAGAGCACCGTCAGGAGGAAGGCGACAGGCGGGATCACGACCGCCAGCAGGTTCACGACTTGGTTCGTGCGCGACATGGAATTGAGGCTAGGGCGCAAATCGCGTCGCCTCTTGTCGGCTTGGGTCAGCGGATCGACCGATCCGTTGTAGGTTGCTGACAACATGGGCGCCCAGACGTGCATCGCGGACGTGTTGAGGCCCGTCCTGCCCGAGACGGCGGACGAGATCGTGGCCGCGATCCGTGCCGAGCTGCCCGCGTACGACGACGCGTTCGCCGGCCCGTACGAGCAGGTGATCCGCGACGGCGTCGAGCGCGCGCTGCGCCGTTTCGCCGACGTCCTCTCCGATCCGGGGCGCGCCGACGCCGTCGACCGCCAGGTCAACATCGGCCTCGGCCGCGGGGAGTTCCGGCAGGGCCGCGGGCTCGACGTGCTGCTCGCGGCGTACCGGATCGGCGCGCGGATCGCGTGGCGGCGCTTCGTCGCCGCCGGCGTCGAGGCCGGCGTCCCCGCGACGGAGCTGTACTCCCTGGGCGAGTCGGTCTTCGCCTACATCGACGGGCTGAGCGCGGAGGCCGCCGAGGGCTACGCGGCCGAGCAGTCCGTGCAGGCGGGCGAGACGCAGCGGCTGCGCAGGGCGCTCATCCGCGCGCTCGTGCGCGAGCCGATCGACGAGGACGAGGTCCGCGCCGCCGCCGATGCCGCGGGATGGGCGCTCCCGAACCGCATGGCGGCGCTGGTCAGCGAGGAGGCCTCCGAGCGGCTGGCCGGGCGCATCGGCGCCGACGTCGTCGCCGCGCGCCTGGACGGTCAGACCGTCGCGTTCGTCCCCGACGTGCACGCGCCGGGACGCCTCGCGCAGGTCGGCCTGGCGCTCGGGGAGCGCCGCGGCGCGCTCGGGCCCGAGCTCGGCTGGGTGCAGGCCTCGGTGTCGCTGGCGCGGGCACGTCTCGCGCTCGAGGTCGTCCCTGGGTCGTTCGTGCAGGCGGAGGAGCACCTGGCCGACCTGCTGCTCGCCGCGGACCGCAGGCTCGGCGCCGAGCTCGCCGACCGGGTGCTCGCGCCGCTCGACGAGGGGCCGGAGTCCACCCGGGCGAAGCTCACCGAGACGCTGGAGGCGTGGCTCGACCACCAGGGCCGGGTGGAGGCGGTCGCCCAGGCGCTGGACATCCACCCGCAGACCGTGCGCTACCGGCTGGGGCAGCTGCGCGAGCGCATCGACCGCCTCGAGGATCCGGACCGCCGCTTCGAGCTCGCCGTCGCGCTCCGCGCGCGGCGCGCCGTCTAACCGAGCAGCTCGGCGCCGATCCAGACGATGACGCCGACGAGCAGGACGGCCGCGAGCAGTCCCGCGAGGACACGCCCCGCGGCCGTGGGCGACGCGGGCGTCTCGGAGATCATCTCGGCCTGCAGCAGCACCTCGCGCGCCGTGAGCAGGCCGGACGCGGGCACGAGCACGTCGCGGCGGCCGGCGGCGAGGAAGTCGGGGACGTCGGCGCCGCGCGCGCGACGCAGGAGCGAGGGCACGCCCTCCTCCAGGAGCATCCCCTGGATCATCTCGGCCTCGGCCTGGTTGGACGCGCCGATGACGCGGACGAGCTGCCCCTCGCTGAGCTGCGGCTTGATCTTCCGCACGCGCTGACGGAGCGGGTCGTTCTCCCAGGGGTCATCCGATGACGAGCTCAACCTCGCGGACCTCGCCGGCGTCGATGAGGTAGGACCGCACGACCGGGTCGGCCGTCTTCGAGAGGCCGACGATGATCCACTCCACGCCCGGCCAGCCGCCGGAGAAGTTCACGTCCGTCTGCGACGGATACGGCTCCGAGCGCGTGTGCGAGTGGTAGATCGCGCCGAGCTCCGCGCCGCCGTCCTCGATCTCGTCGAGCATCCGGAACAGCACGGGACCGTCCACCTCGAAGCGAAGCGGACTCGCCGCGAGGTTCTCGGCCGGATGGACGCCCACCGCCTCCCCGTCCCGCGAGGAGACGAGGCCGCAGCACTCGTTGGGGGCGTCGCGCTGAGCGTGCTCGACGATCAGGTCGAGCAACGCACGCGAGATCCTCAGGGCTTGGCCCGGACGGGATCCTCGTCGTCGTCATGGTTGGTGCTCGTGGTCAGCGAGTCCTTGAACTCACGCATGCCCGAACCGATGGACTTGCCGAACTCCGGCAGCTTCTTCGGGCCGAGGACGATGAGTGCGATGGCGAGCACGATGATGAGCTCGAGTGGGCCGACGTTGAAGGGCATGATGCCTTCCTCTCACCACCAGACGGTGGAATCCAGGTTCGCGATCTCGTCGACCGGGCGGGTGTAGATCCCGGACGACAGGTACTTCCAGCCGTCATCGCAGACGATGAAGACGACGTTGCCGCTGTCCATCTCCTCCGCGATGCGCGTTGCCACTTTCAGGATCGCCCCCGAGCTGACGCCCGCGAACACACCCTCCTCGTCGAGGAGCCTCCGCGTCCACAGGATGGCGTCGCGGTTGGTGACGAAGATCTTCCGGTCGAGCACCGAGAGGTCGATGATCGGGGGGATGAAGCCGTCGTCGAGGGACCGCAGTCCCTGGACCGGCTCGCCCTGCATCGGCTCGGCAGCCACGATCTTCACCGCGTCGCCGAGCTCCTCCTTGAAGCGGCGCCCATTGCCCATGAGCGTTCCGCCGGTGCCGAGCCCCGCCACGAACGCGGCCACCTCGCCGTCGAGCTCCCGGAGGATCTCGGGCGCGGTGCCGTCGTAGTGGGCCTGCGGGTTGGCCGGATTGCCGTACTGGTACGGCATGTAGTAGCTGGGATCCGACTCCGCCATCTCCAGCGCCATCGCGACCGCTCCGTTGGAGCCCTGGTCGCCTGGGCTGTAGGTGATCTGGGCGCCGTACATCTCGAGGAGCTGCGTGCGCTCAGGGGTGACGTTGTCGGGCATGACAACCTTGAGTGCGTATCCCTTGCGCCGGCAGATCATCGCGAGCGAGATCCCGGTGTTCCCCGACGTCGGTTCGAGGATCGTCTGGCCGGGTCTGATCAGCCCGCGCTCCTCGGCATCCTCGATGAGGGCGCGCGCCACGCGGTCCTTGACGGACCCCGTGGGGTTGTGCGACTCGAGCTTCGCCCAGATGCGGACGCCGGGCTTCGGTGACATGCGCTTGAGCTCGACGAGCGGCGTGTTGCCGATCGCCTGCACGATGTCGCCGTAGCGCCCACCGCAGGGGCGGTTCTCCAGATGCGGGACAGACATGGTCCCCGGTCAGGATACTCCGGCCGCGGCCGCGGACCTGAGCGCCGGATACAGCGCGCGGAACCGCTCGCGCCCCTCGGCGTAGATGCCGGTCCATGCGGGGTCCGGCTCGATCACCTCGCCGGGCCGCACGCAGGCGGCCACGGCCTCCGACGGATCGGCGAACACGCCGCCCGCGACGCCGCCGAGCAGCGCCGCGCCGTACGCCGCACCCTCCTGCACCGCGACGCGCTGGAGCGGCAGCTCGAGCACCGAGGCGACGATCCGCAGCCACAGGTCGCTGCGCGCCCCGCCGCCGGAGACGCGGCCGATCTCGGCGGGCGCCCCGACGTCGCGCAGCAGGTCCAGGCTGTCGCGCAGGCCGTAGGCGACGCCCTCGAGGACCGCCCGCACGAGCGCGCCGCGATCGTGGCGCAGCGACAGGCCCGCGAACGCGCCGCGCGCGTCCGGGTCGGCGTGCGGCGTGCGCTCGCCGGCCAGGTAGGGCAGGAACGTGAGGCCCTCGGCGCCCGGCTCCCAGCCCTCCGCGGAGGCGACCAGCGTCTCGAAGTCCGTGCCGGGGGCGGCGACGTCGCGCAGCCAGGCCAGCGCGCCGGCGGCCGAGAGCATCACGCCCATCGCGTGCCACGTCTCGGGGATCGCGTGGCAGAACGCGTGGACGCGCCCCTCGGGGTCGGCGCCGTAGGCGTCCTGGGCGGCGAAGACGACGCCCGACGTCCCGAGCACCACCGACAGCGGGCCCGGGCGGTCGACGCCCACGCCGAGCGCGCCGGCGGCCTGGTCGCCCGCGCCGGCCGCGATCGGGATGCCGTCGGAGGTCTCCCCCGTGCGCGTCGGCGACTCCACGACCTCCGGCAGCCACGCCCGGTCGAGCTCCAGCGCCTCGAGCACCTCCGAGCTCCAGGCGCGGTGCGCGACGTCGAGCAGGAGCGTCCCCGAGGCGTCGGCGACGTCCGTCGCACGCTCGCCGCAGAGGCGGAGCCGCACGTAGTCCTTCGGCAGCATCACGTGGGCGATGCGCGCGTAGGACTCGGGCTCGTGGCGGCGCAGCCAGAGCAGCTTGGGGGCGGTGAAGCCGGGCAGCGCGCGGTTGCCGGTCAGCGCGACGAGGCGGTCGAGGCCGAGCGTGGCCTCGATCTCCTCGCACTCCGCGCCCGTGCGGCCGTCGTTCCAGAGGATCGCCGGGCGGATGACGGCGTCCGACGCGTCGAGGGCGACGAGCCCGTGCATCTGCCCGCTGAGGCCGATCCCGGCCGCGTCGTCGCGGCCGAGCGCCGTCAGCACCTCCTGGGTCGCACGCCACCAGTCCTCGGGGTCCTGCTCGGCCCAGCCCGGCCGGGGGATCGACAGCGGGTAGTCGGCGTGCGCGACGGCGAGGACCTCACCGTCGGGAGCGACGGCGATGCCCTTCACCGACGTCGTGCCGATGTCGAGCCCGATGAGCGAGGTCATGCGGGGAGTGTGCCCCGCCGCGTCAGTGCGCGAGCTGCACGCGGAGGCGCTGTCGCGCGCGGCAGACACGGCTGGCGACGGTGCCCTCGGCGATGCCGAGCGCGGTCGCGATCCCGGCCTGGCTCTCGCCGCGCACGAAGAACCGCTCGACAATCTCGCGCTGCCCGATCGGCAGCCGCGCGATCGCCTGATGCACGACGATCGCCTCATCGACCTGGGCGAACGGATCGTGCCGGTCCTCGGCGATCGCCTCGTGCTGCACGCGGTCACGCTCCCGAGTGTTGCCGCGCAGGCGATCGATGGTCAGGCGCCGCGTGAGCTGGCCGATCCACGGCCGGATGGCCGCATCGTTTCGCAGCTCCCCCAGGTGCTCCCAGGTGCGGAGGAAGACTTCCTGGAAGACGTCCTCGGCGTCCTCTTCGCTCAGGCGATACGCGCGAACCGTGATGGCGTACACGTACGGGGAGAAACGGCGGACGAGCTCCTGCCACGCGCCATCCTCGCCCCTGCGGCAGCGAGCGACGACATCGGCGTCCTGCCGTTCCTTTCCGATCACGGCCGAATCCGTTCCCATGACTCAACCCTACGCCGGGGAGGGTGACGCGATCAACCTCACCGCCGCCGTTCCTCGCGCTCGTCGTGCCGCTCCTGCAAGAGCCGCAGCATCCGCTGACGATCCTCGTCGGGCACGAGGCCCGCCTCGCGCAGGGCATCGTCGATGTGCTCGCGCCCCGGCGATCCCCCTCGTTCGGACAGCCAGACGAGCGCCCGGTGCAGCTGCGGCAGCTCCTCGGCGCGTGCGACCCACTGGGCCGGCGCCTCGGGCAGCGCGCGGACGAGCTCGTCGAGTCGGTCATACGACGCCTCGATGACCGGTCGCATCACCCGCATGGTGCGCATGCCGTGCCGAGTCAGGTGATTTCGCAACACACCCCCAAGACGGTCGAGCGACCCGATTCATGCCATGGAAGGTTCAGGCGGGCGCCGCCGTCCTGGGGACGATGGCCCAAGACGTCCAGCCGACGGACACGATGGCCGCCTCGCGGTCGTCCGTGGAGTCGCACGTGGGCGACGCTGCCGCGGTCGCAGCGGCCGATCTCGAGCCGCCGCCGCACATCCCGCACCCGGTCCCCCCCGCGGCGACACTGGCCTCCGGCATCGCCGGCGCGGTGACGAGCAGGCTCCCGACCCGTTCCACCCTCACGCGACGACTGCTGATCGCCACCGACGCCGCGGTGCTCGGGCTGTGCACGATCGCGTCGCTCGCGCTCGCGGACCCCGACGGTCGCGCGGCGGGCCAGGTGCTCTGGGCGCTGGCATACGTGGCCGCCCTGCTCGCGCTGTTCCGGCTCTACGGCCTGTACGAGCGCGACAGCAAGCGTCTCGGCCATTCCACCCTCGACGACGTGCCGCAGGTGTTCCACGCCGTGCTGATCGGGACCCTCGGCATGTGGGCGTATCTCAAGCTCGTCCCGGCGGAGCGCCCAGTCCTGGGTCAGGCAGCGCTGTTCTTCGGCTTGAACCTCGTCGCGGTCCTCGCCGCGCGGACGGTCGTGCGGAACCTGACACGCCGCGCGCTCCCGCCGGAGCGTGTGCTGATCGTCGGCGGCGGCGAGGCCGCGCAACTCCTCCTGCGCAAGATCAGGTCGTGCTCGTACCTGCGGCTGCATCCGGTCGGCTTCCTCGACGATGCACGCATGGCCCGCCCTCCAGAGGAGGGCCTCGAGCACCTCGGGACCACTGCGAGCCTACGGTCGGCCTGCCTGGCGAACGACGTCGAGCGCGTGATCATGGCGTCCACCGCGCTCGACGGGCAGCACATGACCGATCTGGTGCGCGAGGCCAACCATGCCCGTGTGAAGGTGAGCGTGCTGCCGTCCCTCGTCGATGCGCTCGGCCCCTCGACGGAGGTCGACGACCTCGAGGGCGTCACCCTCCTGGGACTGAACCCGGTCCGGTTCTCGCGGTCGTCGTGGGCCATGAAGCGCACGCTCGACGTCCTCGTGTCCTTCAGCGCTCTCCTGCTGGCGCTCCCGCTGCTCCCGTTCGTCGCGCTCGCCATCAAGCTCGACTCGAAGGGACCTGTCTTCTTCGGTCAGGACCGCAGGGGCCGCCGCGACCGTCCCTTCCGCGTGTTCAAGCTCAGGACGATGGGCACGGACGCAGAGGCGCAGCTGGCCGCGCTGCGGGCGCGTAGCGCGCACTCCGCGTGGCTGCTACTCGACCACGACCCCCGCGTGACCCGCGTCGGACGCGTCCTTCGCAAGACGAGCATCGACGAGCTCCCGCAGCTCTGGAACGTCCTGCGCGGTGAGATGAGCCTCGTCGGCCCCCGCCCGATGCCGCTCGACACGGATGCGCAGATCAACGGATGGGGCCGTCGCCGGCTCGATCTCACGCCGGGAATCACCGGCCTGTGGCAGGTGTTGGGCCGCACGACGATCCCATTCGACGAGATGCTCAAGCTCGACTACCTGTACGTGACGAACTGGAGTCTGTGGGGCGACATCAAGCTGCTGCTGCGGACCGTGTTCGTCGTGATGAACCGCCGAGGTGCGAACTGATCCCTCGAAGCCCCACGCGCGCGCCGCGCATCCTCATGCTGCTCGGCAACACCAGGTACGAGACGGACACGCGCGTACTGGCCGAGGCGGTCAGCCTCGTCGCGGCCGGCTACGAGGTCGTCGTGGTAGCCCAGGGTCGCGCCGGCCGGCGTCAGACCGAGACCATCGACGGTGTCGTCGTGCGCCGTTTCCGCGAGCCGCCCGAGGCGACGAGCTTCGTGGGCCACATCCTCGAGACGATCTGGGTCACCGTCGCCTGTCTCGGGCTTGCGATCCGCGTCGCGCTGCGGCAGCGCGTCGACGCCGTCCACGTCCACAACCCGCCCGACACGCTCGCCCTGGTCGCTGCGCTGTTCAAGCTCGCCGGCCGGCCGGTCGTGTTCGACCATCACGACCTGGCGCCGGAGCTCTACGGCGCCAACACCGCCGACGGGGGACGCGCGATCGTGCGCCGGGCGCTGATGGGCCTCGAATGGCTGTCCTGCCGGATCGCGGATCGCGTCGTGACGACGAACAGCTCCCACCGGAAGGTGGAGGTGGAGCGCTGCGGTGTCGACCCGTCGCGGATCGCCATCGTGCGCAATGGCCCGGACCCCGACCGCGTGCGTCGCGATCCGTTCGCGACGCCGGAGCCGGGAGCCCCCTTCACCGTGGGTTGGGCCGGCACGACGGGGCACCACGACGGCCTGGATCACCTGATGCTCGCCATGCGTCACCTCGTGGACGACCACGGCCTGGTCGATGCGCGGTGCGTGCTGTTCGGGGACGGCCCGGCACTCGACGACACCCGCCAACTCGCGGCCGACCTCGGGCTCGCCGATCACGTCGTGTTCGTCGGGCGCGTCCCGGTCGAGGAGCTGCCGCCGCGGCTCGGCATCGTCGACGTCTGCACGGTCACGGATTCCGTCCAACGCCTATAACGACCGCTGCACGATGATCAAGGTCATGGAGTACATGGCGCTGGAGCGCCCGATCGTCGCGTACGACCTTCCCGAGACCAGGTTCAGCGCCGGCGAGAGCGCGCTGTACGTGCCGCCGAACGACCCGCGTGCGTTCGCCTCCGCGCTCGCCCTGCTCGCCGGCGATCCGGAACGGCGCCGCGAGATGGGCGAGGCAGGGCGCCGCCGCGTCGAGGAGAGCCTGGCCTGGCGCTACTCGGTGCCGCCGCTGCTGCGGGTCTACGAGGATCTCCTCCCCGCGGCCGCTCCCCGGCCCCGCGACCCGGTGGCGCACGCCGACGCGGCGGTCGTGCCGCGGACATGATCCACCCGAGCGCCCTCGTGGAGTGCGAGGACCTGGGCGCGGGCACCCGCGTCTGGGCGTTCGCGCATGTCCTCGAGGGCGCCAGCGTCGGCAGGGACTGCAACATCGGCGGCCATTGCTACGTCGAGTCCGGCGCGGTCATCCAGGACCGCGTGACCGTGAAGAACGGGACGAGCGTCTGGGCCGGCGTCACGCTCGCCGATGACGTGTTCGTCGGGCCGGCCGTGGTGTTCACGAACGATCTCGCGCCACGCTCCCCACGCTCAGGGCTCGCCGGCAGCCGGTACGACAGCGACTCCTGGCTCGCACCGACCAACGTCCGTCGCGGCGCGACGATCGGCGCCGGCGCCGTCGTCGTGGCCGGCGTCACCATCGGCGAGTTCGCGTTCGTCGCGGCCGGTGCGGTGGTGACGCGCGACGTCGCCCCCCACACGCTCGTGAAGGGCAATCCGGCGCGGCCATCGGGCTTCGTCTGCCGCTGCGGGCAACGGCTCGCAGGTGACGGGTGCACGTCCTGCGGTGCCGAGCATCCCCTGGGGAGCGTGCCGGCGCCGTGAGCGCATCCCTCGGCTCCGCGGGGCGGGTGCTGCGCAACAGCGCGGTGCTCATGGTCTCGAAGATCCTCGAGCGTGCCACGGGCTTCGTCATGGCGATCCTGGTTACGGCGCATCTCGGCGTCGATGGGCTCGGCATCTACGCGACGGGCTGGGCGATCTACGCGCTGATCTCGACGGCCGGCGAGGCGGGCGCGACGAACTACCTCGTTCGGGAGATCAGCCGCGACGGGTCGCGCACCGCGAGCTACACGGTCCACCTCAGCATCGTCGCGGCGATCGTCGCAGCGGGCCTCACGGTGCTGGCCGAGATCGTCGTCGCGCACATCGGCTACACGGCGGAGATGCGCGCAGCGGTCGCGGTGATCCTGCTCGCGATCGTTCCGAAGGTCCTGAACATGATCCAGGAGGGCGTGTTCGTCGCCCACGGCAAGGTCGCGTACGAGACCTTCACCCGGCTCATCGCGTCCTGCACGTACGTCGCGATCGCCGCGTGGATGCTCGCCGGCGGCGCCGATGTCGTCGAGCTCCTGCGGGTCTTCGTCGCGATCGAGGCCTGCGTGTGCGTCGTCTACTTCGTCCTCATCAACGCGTTCATCGCGCGGCTCTGGGTCCGGCTCAGCACGCAGCTGGCCTGGCAGCTCGTCAAGGAGGTACGGCTGTTCGCTGCCTCCTCGGCGATCGCCGCGCTGTTCTCACGGCCCGAGATCGTGATCCTCTCCCTGCTGGCGACGCCGCGAGAGGTCGGGCTCTTCAGTGCCGGCATGCGCATCGCGGAGCTCGGGCTCCTGCTGCCGGACGTCTTCATGATCAACGTGTTCCCCGTGCTGAGCGGGGCTTTCCGCACCGCCGAGGACGTGTTCGCCAGATGGCAGCGCATCGCGGTGCGGGCGATGCTCGCGTACTCGCTGCCCCTGGCCGCCTGTCTGCTGGTCGGGGCGGACGACATCGTCCGACTTCTCTTCGGCGACGGCTTCGAGACGGCGGCGACGGTTCTGCGCCTGCTCGCGCTCAACATCGTGTTCTTCTCCCTCGGCGCCGTGTTCTGGCGCTCGCTGGTCGCGCGCGACGGGCAGCGCGAGAACGTCGTCATCCAGTCGGCGATGGCGGTCACCCGCGTGGGGCTGGGGATCGTCCTCATCATCCCCCTGTCCGCGGTCGGCGCCGGCATCGCGGGCGCCGCGACCGCGGGCCTGAACTGGTGGCTGCTCGCACGCGCGACGGGTCGCGCCGGAGCGCCGGAGCGCGTGCTCGCCCTGGCGTGGCCGTTCCTGCCTCCGGCTGCCGTCACGGCGGCGACCGCATGGATCCTCCTGGATCGCGTGCCCACCCCCGTCGCGCTCTTCGCAGCGGCGCTCGTGTACGTCCCGGCAGCCCTCGCGACCGGCGCGATCAACGCCGAGGACCGCAGCCTGCTGCTCGCAGCGAGGACGCGCCGCCGGCCGCCTGTCCCCGCGCGCCCCGCGGCGACGGACCTCGGCAAGACCTGAGCCGCTGTGCCGCGGTCACCGCAAGCGCGCACCTGCGTACGACTCGGCGCTCGCCAGGCCGGGCAGCCCGTCCATCAGCTGACGGAGCGAAGCGGTCGGCTCGAGCGCGTCCACGAGCTCGCCGCGCTCGTCGAGTGCCGGGTGCGTCACCACCTCGAAGTCGTCGAGCTCGCGCGGCCCGGCACCCCGTGCCGCGAGCGCGCGATGGGCTCGCACCGAGCCGAAATACCGCGTCCGCGCCAGCCCTGCACGACGCAGGCGCCCGTTGAAGAACCGGACGCTGAGTCGATTGCGCAGGCTCGGCTCGGTCGTGGTGTTCTCGAGGACGCGGACGGCAGGCACGCCGAGCTCGCGTGCCAACTCCAGCACCAGCGGGGCGATGCCCGGCTGGTTGTGCACGTTGTGATGGGTGTCGATGTGCGTCACGGGCAGACCGGATTCCCGGCACCGCGCGATCTGCGCGCGCAGCTCGCCGGCGACGGCAAGCCGCTCGCCGTGCGAGAGCCACACCGCCCGGTCCTGGTGACGCCAGAACGTGAACCGCCCATCGGCATCGCAGAAGCGACCGCAGCGGCGCATCGTGTCGGTGAGCGGATCGCCCTCGGTGAGGACCAGGTGGGCGCCGACGTGGTCGAGCAGCCCGCGCTCCCGGGCGATCGCGGAGGCCTCCGCGAAGGCCGGCATGTTCGCCATGATCGTCGTGCTCGAGATGAGGCCTTCGACGAAGGCCCGGGCGATGGCATCGTTCACGCGCGGGCTCAACCCGAAGTCGTCGGCGTTGACGATCAACGATCCTCCGGTCCATGACGTCGGTCCGCCGACTCGAGGACGGAGACCTGCCGCGCGTCGCCGAGCTGCTGACCGTGGCGTTCCCCGGCTCGTGGTCCGCGCAGGGCTGGCATCGCTTCTTGCAGGCGACGCTCGTGGAGAGCCCGTGGGCGGAATCCCACGCTCCCCTCGCTCGTCGCCTGCTCGGACGACGGCGCCATCGGCGGCTTCATCGCCGCGAACGCGCTGCGGGCGACCTTCGACGGCGCGCCGATCCGCATCGTGTGCGCGGCGCACCTCGCGGTCGAGCCGAGCAGCCGGGGTTCCATGGCAGGCCCGCTCCTCCTGCGCGAGCTGCTCCGAGGGCCGCAGGACGCGACGATCACGGACACCGCGAACGCCACGGTGCGCCGGATCTGGCAGACGTTGCGCGGCGAGGCCGATCCGCTCCGCTCGCTCGCTTGGATGCAGCCGCTCGGGCCGATGCGCTGGCTCGGTCGCGCCGCGACGGCCGCGGTCCGGCGGGACGACGTCCGCGCGCTGCTGCCGGTGATGGCGCTGCCGCTGCACGCGCTCGCGCCCCGGAAGCTGGTCACCTCGACGTGGGGAGACATCCCCGTGCCGACGGTCGAGATCCTCGATGGGGCGACGTTCGTCGGCGAGGCTGGTTCGGTCACCTCCCGCGCGCGCGTCGTGCCGCTCCGCGACGCCGCCTACCTCGAGTGGCTCCTCGGCGAGGTCGCGAGGACTGCGTCCCCGGCTGCCGAGATCCTGCGCCGCGTCGTCCGCCGCCGTGGCCGCGTCGTGGGCTGGTTCGTGTGCCGCCTGGAACGCGGCGGGACGTGCAGGGTCCTGCAGCTGCTGTGCCGGCCCGCCGACGCCGAGACCGTGCTCGGGGAGCTCTTCGTGGTCGCCGCGGCGCAGGGGGCGGCGGTCGTGACCGGACGCGTCGAGTCGCATCTCGTGGAAGCGCTGCGTCATCACCGTTGCGCCATCGGGGCGGGCGGCCGTCACATGATCCATGCGAACGACCCCGATCTCCTGGTGGCATTGCGGTCGAGTGGCTTCACGGTGCTCGACGGTGAGTGGTGGTACTGACTCCGACCGGGATGCGCTGCACAACCTCGAAGCGCGCGGGATGGGATTCGGGCGGCGCCGGCTCGCTGAGGAACCCGCGGACCGTCCCCTCGACGATGCACGCGCGCTGCACGAGGCTGAACACCGCGTCACCCACGCTGCGCCTGCGGGCCGCATGGATGCCGACCGTGCTCGTGAGGGCGGTCGCCCAGAGCGCGAAGGGCCACCAGCGGCGCGCGCCGACGCCGGTCGCAAGCGCACCGGCACCGGCGAGCAGCCCGAGTCCCGGGGCGATTCCGTAGCCGCGCTCGCGGAGGTACGTCCGCCCGAGCGGCGTGCCGACGTGTTGGCGGATGACCTGGCCCATGCCCTCGTAGAGGCGGCGCCGACGCCGCGCCAGCAGGGTCCCGACCGTGCGCGCGGGCGTCGAGTAGTGCAACGCGATGGGCGTGTCGAGGTGCAGCACGCGATGTCCGGCATCGCGGATGCGCAGGCACAGCTCCGGCTCCTCCTCGGAGCGCAGGAAGGGGTGGAAGGAGCCGGTCGCCGCGAGCACGCTGCGCCGATGCAGCGCCGCGCCGCCGGTGTTCGTGATCTCCCTCGGAACTGGCTCCCTGCGCCACGCCGCCACGACGTCTTCGGGCCAGTGCCCGGTCGTGCCGGGCGTGCGCACCGGCACATCGACGACGGTTCCCGCCACCGCGGCCACGTCGGGCCGCTCGTCCAGCGTCCGCAGCGCACGGCCGAGCCAGCCCGGACAGAGCTCCATGTCGCCGTCGAGGAACAGCACGAGGTCGCCGGTGGTCTCGCGGCCTCCGACCCACCGGCCGAGCGCAGCCGTCAAGGGCTGGTCGGGAAGCAGACGCAGCACCCCGATCGGATGCTGCGCGGCCCGCTCCGGGGTGCCGTCCTCCGAGCCGGAGTCGACGAGCAGGACGTCCGCAGTGGGAACGTCCTCTATCTCCCGGAGCACGGAGCCCAGGAGCCGGTCCACGTTCCAGACCTGGTTCTTCGTGATGATGACGACGGACAGGTCGGTCATCGCCGGATCCCCCTGCCCGCCACCTTCATCACGGGTGCCGCGAGGACACCTCCGGCGATCCAGAGCGCTTGGTTCGGCGGTCGCGCCAGGAAGATGTCGAAGTTCATGTGCACGGCCATGCCCGCCACGGCTGCGGCCAGCCCGATCGCCGCTCCGGACACGAGCGGGTCCGGATGGTGGCGGGCGCGCCATCCGTTGCGCACGGTCGTCAGGAGGAACAGGACGAAGGCGACGAGCGCGCCGATGCCCGCCTCCGTCCAGATCAGCAGGTAGCGGTTGTGGACGACGTTGAGCCAGTCCGAGGAGAACTCGGGGCCGGTGTAATGCGGCAGCGCGACGATGAAGTTGTTCGCCCCGAGCCCGAACAGCGGATGGTCGCGGATCATGTTCAGGGAGATCTCTATGAGCGGCACGCGACCCGATGCGGCGCCATGGTCGTCGCCGAGCAGCCGCCCCACGATCAAGCCGGACAGCGGGATCAGCACGACGACGACCACCACCGCCGCTGTGACACGGGCGCGGCGCGACAGCCGCCGGCGGCTCGACCCGCGCGAGCCCAGCACCACGACGAACATGGCGACGACGAAGGCGATCCAGCCGCCACGTGAGAGCGTCAGCCCGAGGGCGATCAACCCGAGCACACAGCCCGCGAGCGCGAGCCGCCGCAGCCCCTTCGGGACGGAGCTCATGAAGATGGCGATCGCCAGCGGGACCATGAACGCGAAGTAGCTGCCGGCCGCGTTGGGCGCCCCGAAGGTGCCCGCCAGGCGTCCCGGATCGGGCGCGGAGGTGAGGGCGACCGCCCCGGTGCCCGTCGTCACGGCGTGATGGCCCGGGCGCAGATCAGCCCCCGTCGCGAACATGAGCAGCGCGACGAGGCTCTCCAGGCACAACCCCGCGAGAAGCGCGGTGACGATGAGGGAGACGTCGCCGCGGCTCCGCACCGTGCTCGCGAGGTAGACGAGCAGCAGCGTGAGCTGCGCGAACATGTTGATCTCGAAGCCGGCCAGCGTGCTGTCCTGCGCGACCCGCAGCGACAGCACCAGGAGCGCCAGGAACACGAGCGGGATCGCGGCGGCCCTCAGCCGGGGCCGCCAGTCGCGCGCGTCGCGTCCGACGAGCAGCCGTGCCGCCCACGCCAGGTAGAGCCCCACGATCGCGACGGTCGTCAGGGAGAGCGTCCAGCCGCTGAGGGCACTGAGCGCCGCCACATCGTCGCGATAGCCCGGATTCACGTCGAACTGCAGCGGTATGTCGATGACGACGAGGGCGATCAGGAGCCGGCGCACGCTCCCGAACAGCGCAGCAGCCGCGGGCAGCGCGAGGGCGGCCGACGCGAGGCCGATCATGAACGGGCTCGACGTCGCCGAGGCCCCCGCGATCGCTCCGGCCATCGACCCCGCGACGAGCACGAGAACGACCTCGGTCCGGCGCGGCAGCCGCGCGCCACGCGGGAGGCCGCGCAGCGCGTCGACCCGGGCCATGGGCTGCGCCGCGCTCACCGCCCGGCCGCGATCTCCGTCGTCCCGGTCGACGCGACCGTCCGTGTGACGGCGTCGACGACCTCCTCGACGAGCTCGCGCGTGAGCTCGGGGTACATCGGCAGCGACAGCAGCTCGCCGGCGATCCGTTCCGTGACCGGGAAGCTGCCGGGACCGAGGCCGAGCTCCGCGTACGCAGGCTGCAGATGGATCGGGATGGGGTAGTGGATGCCGGTCTGGATGCCCTCTGCGCCGAGCGCGGCCCGCATCTCGTCACGGCGTTCGACACGCACCACGTAGAGATGCCAGACCGCCTCGACGTGATCCGCCGCGGCCGGTGCGATCAGGTCGACGTCGGCGAGCAGCGCCCCAAGAGGTCCGCGTGGCAGCGGCGGAGGCCGGCCCACGCGTCGAGGTGGCGCAGCTTGATCCGTAGGAGCGCCGCCTGCAGGGTGTCGAGGCGTCGGTTGAACCCCTTCTCGACGTGGACGTACTTCTCGCGCTGGCCGTAGTTGCGCAGCACATGGAGCGCGTCGCGCAGCCGTTCGTCGGCGGTGACGATCGCGCCACCTTCGCCGAACGCCCCGAGGTTCTTCGCGGGGTAGAAGCTGAACGCCGCGGCGTGTCCGAGCGAGCCGGCACGGCGACCGCGATACCGCGCACCGTGCGCCTGGGCAGCGTCTTCGACGACGAGCAGCCCGTTGGCCTCGGCGATCGACATGATCGCGTCCATCTCCGCCGGGTGTCCGTACAGGTGGACCGGCACGATGGCCGCCGTCCTCGGGGTGATCGCTGCGGCGACCTGGTCCGGGTCGAGCGCGTGGGTCTCGGGATCGACGTCGACGAGGACGGGCGTCGCACCGGCGTGCGAGATGGCGAGCACCGTCGCGATGAACGTGTTCGCCGCAGTGATGACCTCGTCGCCCGGACCGACGCCCGCCGCCCGCAGCACGAGCTCCAGGGCCGACAGCCCCGAGTCGACGCCGATGGCGTAGGGCACGTCGCAGTACGCGGCGAAGTCCTGCTCGAACGCCTCGACCTCCGCGCCCAGGATCCAGTCGGTCCGCGAGAGAGCGATCCGGAACGCATCCTGCAGCTCGCCCTCCAGGGCGCGCTGCTGGATCGCAAGGTCAACGAACGGGACCGGCAACTTCCTGCTCCAGTCGTGCGTCGGATCCGTGCTCCACGGTGACGGGCGCGCCGTTGTTCGCGCGCGACTGCTCGACCGCCTGCATCACGGCCACCACATCGCGCCCGTCCCGCCCGGACGTCTGCGGGCGATCGCCACGGCGGACGCAGTGCAGGAAGTGGCCCGTGAGGTGCTTCAGCGGCTCCGTCCCGGCCACGACCGGGCTCGTGATGTCGCCCTCGCGGATCTGGAGGTGGTGCTCACCGAAGGTCGTCGGCTCGTCGTCCGGGTCGGCCTTGACGCCACGGTCGAATACCCGTACGCGTTCGACGACGTCGAGGTCGTTGAAGGCGATGCGGCGATCGCTGCCGACGACGACGAACTCGCGCACCTTGTGGGGATCCGCCCAGCTCACGTGGATGTGG
>CAVWQP010000006.1:0-502007 GCA_963757125.1 uncultured Solirubrobacterales bacterium
TGTACGAGGTGCCGTTCGGCATGACGCTGCGCGAGCTGTGCGAGGAGGTCGCCGGCGGCCTCGTCGACGGCCGCACGATCAAGGCGCTGCAGATCGGCGGCCCGCTGGCGGGCATCCTGCCCGGCTGGAAGCTCGACACGCTCTTCGACTTCGACGCGCTCGCCGCCGAGGGCTGCATGGTCGGCCACGGCGGGATCGTCGCCTTCGACGATGAGACGGACATGCGCGGGGTCGCCAAGCACCTCCTGCACTTCGGCGCGGCGGAGAGCTGCGGCAAGTGCTTCCCGTGCCGCATCGGCCTGCGCAGGGCGCACGAGATGTTCGTGAACGGCGCGCCGGTGTCGCGCGAGCGCCTGGAGGATCTGCTGGAGACGCTCGAGGCCGGCAGCCTGTGCGCGCACGGCGGCGGCATGCCCGCGCCGATCCGCAGCCTCATCGAGCACTTCCCCGACGAACTCGGTCTCGCCTGATGCCCACGCTCACGGTCGACGGCACCGAGGTCGAGGTCGTGGACGGCACGACCGTTCTGGAGGCCGCGCGCATCGCGGGCGCCGAGATCCCGACGCTCTGCTTCGACGACCGGCAGGCCCCGTTCGGCGCCTGCCGCGTCTGCCTCGTCGGCGTCGAGGGGGCGCCCGGCCCGATCGCCTCCTGCACCACGCCGGTGCGCGACGGCATGGAGGTCTCCACGCGCGACCCCAAGGCGCGCCGCGTCGCCGCCGCCGTGGTCGAGCTCGTGCTGTCCGAGCTCCCGCGCGCGCCCGAGCCGCACACGGAGCTCGCGCAGATGGCCGAGATGCTCGGCGTCGACGGCGACGCCCTGCGCTGGCCCGGCGTCCAGCACGAGGAGGCGCACGACGAGCGCCATCCCTACCTGGCGTTCCAGCACGAGCTCTGCATCTCGTGCGGTCGCTGCGTGCGCGCGTGCGACGAGGTCCAGGGCGCGTTCGCGCTCACGGCCACCGGCCGCGGCTTCGCCGCGAACATCACCGCCGGGCTGGACAGCGGCTTCCGGGACTCCACCTGCGTCTCCTGCGGAGCCTGCGCGGACTCCTGTCCCACCGACGCGATCACCGAGATCACACTCTTGAACATGCTCGAGTCCGAACCCACGAGGTGAGGCCAACGATGACCGAACGCTTCGACCACGAGACCACGACCACCTGCGGCTACTGCGGCGTCGGATGCCGCCTGGAGACGCATACGCGCAACGGCAAGATCGTCTCGATCTCGCCTGCGCTCGACGGTCCCGCAAACGAGGGTCACACCTGCCTGAAGGGCCGGTTCGCGCACCAGTTCTCGCGGCATCGCAACCGCCTGACCGCGCCGCTCATCAAGGAGAACGGCGACTTCCGCGTCGCCACCTGGGAGGAGGCGATCCACCGGATCGTCACCGAGCTCGGCCGCATCAAGGACTCGCATGGCGGCGACGCCATCGCGGGCCTCGCGTCCTCGCGGGCCACGAACGAGGACTGCTACGTCATGCAGCGCCTCATGCGCGGGGCGCTCGGCACGAACAACATCGACAACTGCTCGCGCGTCTGCCACTCGCCGACGTCGTTCGCCATGCGCAAGTCGCTGGGCCTCTCAGGCGCCACGGGCAACTTCACCGACTTCGACCACGCGGACGCCGCGATCCTCATGGGCGCGAACCCGACGGAGGGCCACCCCGTCGTCGGCGCGCGGATCAAGCAGGCCACGCTGCGCGGCCTGAAGCTCGTCGTCATCGACCCGCGCCGCATCGAGCTGTGCGAGTACGGCGTGCTGCACCTGCAGCCGCGCCCGGGCACGAACGCGGCCGTCATGCACGGGCTCGCGCACGTCGTGCACCGCGACGGCCTCATGGACCTCGACTACCTGCACGGCCGCACCGAGGGCTGGCCCGAGGTCGAGGAGATGATCGAGGAGTACACGCCGCAGGAGGTCGAGCGGATCTCCGGCATCCCGGCCGCGGACCTCGAGCGCGCGGCGCACATCTACGCCGAGGCCGAGAACGCCTGCATCTCGTGGGGCCTGGGGGTCACCGAGCATCGCTACGGCTCCGAGGTCGTGCGCCTCATCTGCAACCTCGCCCTCATGACCGGCAACATCGGTCGCCCGGGCGCCGCGCTACTGCCGCTGCGCGGGCAGAACAACGTCCAGGGCTCGTCCGACATGGGCGCCCTGCCCGACACGTACACGATGTACCGCTCGGTCGGCGACGACGAGGTCGCGCGCTCCTTCGAGGAGGCGTGGGGCGTCCCGCTGTCGCGGGACAAGGGCTACACGATCCCGCAGATGTTCGATGCGGCGGTCGCCGGCGACCTCAAGGCGATGTACATCTTCGGCGAGGACGTCGCGCAGACCGATCCGGACACGCACCACGTCGTCAAGGCGCTCGAGTCGCTCGAGTTCCTCGTCTGCCAGGACATCTTCGAGACGGAGACGACGAAGTTCGCCGACGTGGTCCTGCCCGCGTCCGCCTTCCTGGAGAAGGAAGGGACGTTCATCAACGCCGAGCGTCGGATGCAGATCGTCAAGCCGGCGATCACCCCGCCCGGCGGCGCGAAGACGGACTTCGAGATCCTCACCACGGTCTCGGCGGCGCTCGGCCACCCGATGGGCTACGAGACGCCGTGGGACGTCCTCGACGAGATCGCGGCGCTGACGCCCGACCTCGCGGGCGTGAGCTACGAGCGCCTCGGGCGCAAGGGCCTCATGTGGCCCGTCGCGGCGGACGGCACGGACTCGCCGATCCTGTACGAGGAGGAGTTCACGCTCCCCGGCGGCAAGGCCCAGCTCGCGGCACTGCCCTACAAGCCGCCCGGCACCGAGGCCGACGACGAGTTCCCGATGATCCTCGTCACGGGCCGGCGCCTCCAGCACTACAACTCCGGCTCGATGACCCGCCGCACGGCGAACCTCGAGCTGCTCGACCGCGAGTGGATGGAGCTCCACCCCGAGGACGCCGAGCGACTGTGGATCAAGGACGGCGACACCGTCTCGGTGCGCAGCCCCACCGGCCGCATCGAGGTCGAGGCGCGCATCACCGACAAGATCGTCCCGGGGCACGTCTTCACGGCGTTCCACTTCCCGGAGGTGCGGACCAACGTGCTCATCGGCCAGTCGGCCGACGTCAACACGTCGTGCCCCGAGTACAAGGTCGTGGCGGTCGACGTGCGCCCGATGCCGGAGGTGCCGTCGGAGCGCCCGGCGCTCACGACGGCCTCCTGACCCGTCAGTCCTCGCCGGCGGCCTGCTCCTCCTCCTCGCGACGGGGCTGGCCGCCGGGATGGCGGCCCTCGGGGCCGCGCTTCGCGTCCTTGCGGGGGTCCGCGGCGGCGGCGCCCTCGGCGCGTTCCTCGCGGTCGAGCTCCTGCTCGTCATGCGTTCTGTCGGTCTCCATGCGCGAGCCTTGCCCGGATGACCGCCCCGCGTAACGACCCTGCGCCCGAGGTCGCGCTCGCGGAGTGGATCGCGCTGCTCGACCGGTCCGGCGCCCTGGAGCCCGCCGCGGTCGAGCGCGTCGCGCTCGCCGACGCGCTCGGCCGGGTCGCGGCGGCCGACGTCGAGGCGCTGCACCCCAACCCGCCGCACCGCTGCGCGGCGATGGACGGGATCGCCGTGCAGTCCGCGGCGACGGCGTTCGCGCCGGTCGTGCTGGGGACCGGCGAGTACGCCACCATCGACACGGGGGAGGCGATCGACGAGCCCTGGGACGCGGTCGTCCCCGTGGAGGAGATCGCCCCGGACCCGGACGGCGTCCTCGTCCGGCACGTCGTCGCGTCGGGCGCGCACGTGCGTCCCGCCGGCGAGGACGTCGAGGCGGGCACCGTCGTCATCGAGGCCGGTGCGCGCCTCGGCCCGTACGACCTCGCCCTGGCCGCGGCGGTCGGTCACGCCGCGCTGCCCGTGCGCGTCCAGGTCCCGGTCGCGATCATCCCCACCGGCGACGAGCTGCGGGTGCCCGGCGCGCGGCTGGAGCCGGGCGAGATCGTCGACTCCAACAGCGTCATGCTCGCCGCGCGGCTGCGCGAGGAGGGCATCCCGGCGCACGTGCTCGGCGTGGTCCGCGACGACCCGGTCGCGCTGGAGGTGGCGGTCCGCTCCGCCGTGGAGACGTACCGCGTCGTCCTCGTGCTCGCCGGCTCCTCGAGGGGCACGCGCGACCACACCGCGGTCGTCCTCGAGCGCTGCGGGACCCTCGCGGTGCGGCGCGTCGCCCTGCGCCCCGCGCACCCGGTGCTGCTCGGCGCCGTCGGGTCGCGCGCGGTCGTCGGCGTCCCCGGCTATCCGGTGAGCGCCGCGCTCACGCTGGAGCGCTTCGTGCTGCCGCTGCTCGACCGGCTGTCGGCGCGACGGCGCCCGCCGCTCACGCTCCGCGTCCGCGTGACGTCCGAGCTGCACCCGCGCCGAGACTCGGAGGTCGTCGTCCCGCTCGTGCTCGAGCCGGGCGCCGACGGCATCCCGCACGGCGTCCCCCAGAGCCGCCGCGGCGGCGCGCTGTCCGGCCTCGCCCGCGCGGGCGCGATGCTGCGCCTGCCCGCGGGCGGGGACGTCGTGGCGGCCGGGAGCGTCGTCGAGGCGGAGCCCCTCAGCGCCCGGCGGTGAACCGTGCGAAGTGGTGGTTGGCCTGCTCGACCTCGTCGAGCACCACGATCGCGCCGTCGGCGTAGGACAGGTAGCTGCCCTCGTCGTCTGCGATGAGGTTGTCGGTCCCGGTGCGGTAGGTCCCGGTCCGCGGCCCGTCCGGGTCGAAGAAGGCCGCCGGGCTCATGAAGGCCCAGTCGACCGGCGTCTCCGTCGTGCGCAGCTTCTTGAGGGCGGTGACCGCCTTCGACGCCGTGGGCTTGGCGAACTCGGGGAAGTCGGGCTGGTCGATGAGCAGCTGACCCGGCGCCACCTCCGACGAGCCGGCGCCGCCGACGATGACGACCCGCGGGACGCCCGCCTCGGCCAGCCCGGCGAGCAGCGTCTGGAAGTCCTCGGAGAGCTTCTCGTGCGGATCGCCCTCGCGGGGGCCGATCGCGCTGATGGCGGCGTCGTGCCCCGCCGCGAGCGAGGCGACGCCCGCCGGGTCGGAGATCTCGCCGACGACGATGCTGAGGCGATCGGCGGGCTCGATACCGGAGCCGTCACGGGTGACGGCGGTGACCTCGTGGCCGCGGTCGAGAGCCTCGGGGATGAGAAGGTGCCCGAGCCTGCCGCGTGCGCCGAAGAGAATGATCCTGGCCATGGGGCGTGACGCTATCCGTTGCGCCACGCCCCATGACGTCACCTCAGACCGAGGGGCTGGGCTCCGCCGGAGCCTCCTCGGAGTCCTCGGGGGCCGAGTCGCGCGGGTTTGGCGCCTTGCGGGCGACGTGCTCGCACGAGCCGTTGGGGTTGTCCGCCGTCGCATCCGTGATGACGTCGAACCCATCGAGGAACGCCTTGTCGTCGCCGGCGCCGCAGGTGATGCGGTCGACCTCGCCGTCGCGGGTGCGGAAGACGTCGTTGCCGTTCCCGCCGTCGAGGGTGTCTCCGACCTGGTCGCCGGGGCCGGTGACGTCGGCCCGGGCCATGGCCCAGAGCACGTCGTTCCCGTCGCCGCCGATCGACGTGTCGACGCCGCGGTTGGCGAAGATGACGTCGTTGCCGGCGCCGCCGTCCTGAACGTCGTCGCCCTGGCCGCCGGCCATGAGATCGTTGCCGCCGTTGCCCGCGGCGTTGTCGTTGCCGGGGCCGCCCGCGATGCGGTCGCGGGAGTCCCCGCCGCGCAGCGTGTCGTTGCCCTGGCCGCCGAAGATGCGATCGAAGGAGGTCATGTCGCCGCGGCCGGGTGCGTCCCCGACGACCGTGTCGTCCCCTGGACCGCCGACGAGGACGTCGTTGCCCTGGACGCCCGAGATCGCGTCGTTGCCCAACCCGCCGAAGACCCGGTCGTTGCCGAGGCCTCCGACGAGCTGGTCGTTGCCACCGCGGCCGAGGATGCGGTCGTTGCCCGCGTTGCCGTCGATGACGTCAGGGGCGTTCGTGCCCCGAAGCCGCTCGTTGCCGGGGCCTCCGGTGATGGTGGCCGCGAGCGCGTTGCTCGCGGGCAGCGCTGCGAGAGCGACGAATGCCCCCAGCGCGACTTTGCGTACGTGCATGCCGATGAGGATCACCGCCGACCCGGGGGTGTCCCACCCCCGTCTCAAGGACCTCTCACGCACCATGAGGAGTCCGTGAGAGCGCCGCGCGCGCACGCGCCCGTCCGCCATCCTGCGGGGATGCGTCGCCGCATCGCACTCCTGCTCGTCGTGGTCCTCGCCGGCGTCGTCCCGGCGGTCGCGCACGCGGCCGACCTCGTCGGGACCGACGGCGCCGACCGGCTCGTGGGGAGCAGGGCGGACGACCGGATCCGCGGCCGCGCGGGGGACGACATCCTCTACGGCCGCGCGGGCGCCGACGCCCTGTTCGGCGATGCGGGCAAGGACCGCCTCTTCGGCGGGCCCGGCGGCGACACGCTGCTCGGGGGCGCGGGGAACGACCGTCTCAACGGGGGCGCCGGCGCCGACATCCTCATCGGCGGGGCCGGCAACGACGTCATCCGGGCGCGCGACGGCGTGCGCGACCGGATCTCGTGCGGCCCGGGCCGCGACCGCGTGATCGCCGACGAGATCGACCAGGTCGGCGGCGACTGCGAGGTCGTGGAGCGTGGCTGAGGACGAGGCGGCGCCGCTCGTCCTCCTCGTCGACGACGACGCCGCGATCCGCAGGACCGTGACCGCGGGCCTCGAGCTCGAGGGCTTCCGCATCGTCGGCGCGTCGGGGGGCCGCGCGGCGCTGGAGGCGGCCGAGCGCGTCCGGCCGGCGGCGATCCTCCTCGACCTCGCCATGCCCGACCTCGACGGCACCGAGGTGCTGCGGCAGCTGCGCGAGCGCGGCGACCCCGTGCCGGTGTGCGTGCTGTCGGCGCGCGACCAGGTCGACGACCGCGTGAGCGCCCTGCAGGGCGGCGCGGACGACTACGTCGTCAAGCCGTTCGCGCTCGAGGAGGTCGCCGCTCGGCTGCACGCGCTGCTGCGTCGCCGCCCGGCGGGCACCGGCGAGGTCCTGCGCGCGGGCGACCTGCGCCTCGACCCCCGCGGACGCAGCGCGCACCGCGGCGAGCGCGACCTCGAGCTCACCGCCCGGGAGTTCGACCTCCTGGCGCTGCTCATGCGCAACCCCGGCGAGGTGCTCGACCGGCCGCGGCTGCACGAGGAGGTCTGGGGCTACACGTTCGACCCGGGGACGAACGTCGCCGACGTCTTCGTCGGCTACCTGCGGCGCAAGCTCGAGGCGGGCGGGGAGCCGCGCGTACTGCACACCGTGCGCGGGATCGGGTTCGTCCTGCGAGCCTGAGCGAGCATGAAGAGCCTCCGGGGTCGCCTCACGCTCGGCGTGGTGCTCGTCCTCGCCGCGGTGCTGACCGCGGCGGGCGTGCTCGTGTCGCGCTACGTCGACTCGTCCGAGCGGGCCGCGTTCGACGACCGTCTCGAGCGCACCGCGCAGCTCTCGGAGGCGACGGCGCTCGACGCCGTGCAGAACGGCCTGCCCGAGAACGATCGCCGCCTCGACGCCGCGCTGGAGGCCACGGCGACGTCGCTGCGCCTCGTCGTCGGGCCCACGGTGTTGCTCGACACCGGCGCGCCGCCGCCGCGCCGTCCGCGGCTGCACCGCGGGCTGGAGACGTTCGAGAGCGGCGGGCAGCGCTACCGCGCGTACACGACGACGCTGCGCGACCCCGACCTGGAGGGGATCGCCCGGCTGGAGGTCGTCTCCGGGCTCGGGTCGCTCGAGAGCCGCCAGGCGGATCTCGACCGCCGCCTGGTCGGGCTCGGCGCGCTGGCGCTGCTCCTCGCGGCGGTGGGGACGTGGCTGGCGGCCGAGCTCGTCCTGCGGCCGGTGCGGCGGCTGCGCACGCTCGCCTCGAGCATCGCCGACGACGAGGACCTCGATCGCCGCGTGCCGGACGACACCGGCCCGGCGGAGCTCCGGTCGCTCGCCGCGAGCCTCAACGCGATGCTCGAGCGGCTCGGGCGCTCCACGGCCGACCGCGAGCGCGCGCTTGCCGCAACCCGCCGCTTCGCCGCCGACGCGGGCCACGAGCTGCGCACGCCCCTCACGAGCGTGCAGGCGACGCTCGACGCGCT
The DNA here is from genome assembly GCA_963757125.1 of uncultured Solirubrobacterales bacterium. GTDB lineage: Bacteria > Actinomycetota > Thermoleophilia > Solirubrobacterales > Solirubrobacteraceae > CAVVSD01. The sequence goes on from CAVWQP010000006.1 coordinate 8,139, forward strand.
GCGCCGCCACCCCGAGCTGCCCGACGGCCGGCGTGCGGAGATGCTGGGCGACGCGGCCACGGAGCAGCGGCGGATGGTCGACCTGCTCGACGGCCTGCAGGCGCTCGCGCGGGGCGACGCGCCGGAGGCCGAGCACTCCGCGGTCGACCTCGCCGAGGTCGCCGACGCGGCCGTCGTCGCCGCCGCGGCGCGCCATCCGGGCGTCGCGATCGACGCGGACCTCCCGGAGACGGCGGTGGCGGTCCGCGGCTGGGAGCCCGGCCTGCGGATGCTCGTGGACAACCTCGTCGAGAACGCGGCCGTCCACGGGCGCGACGGCGGGAGGGTCCGCGTGTCGCTCGACGACGGGCCGGTGCTGCACGTCGACGACGACGGCGGCGGCGTCCCGGAGGAGCAGCGCGCGCGGATCTTCGAGCCCTTCGCCCGCATCGACGGCACCGACCGGCCGGGCTCGGGCCTGGGCCTCGCGCTCGTCGACCAGCAGGCACGCCACCACGGCGTGCGCGTCGCCGTGGGCGACTCGCCCCTCGGCGGGGCGCGCTTCACCGTGAGCTTCTCGACGGCCTAGCGGATGCCGATGCGGCTCGGCGGCCAGTACGTCGCGAAGGCCTTGCCGATCACCCAGTCGTCGGGCACCGGCCCCCAGTAGCGGCTGTCGTCGGAGTTGCCGCGGTTGTCGCCCATGAGGAACACGCTGCCCTTCGGCACGGTGATGGGTTTCGTCATGTTGCAGCCGTCGCCCCCGGCGCAGGCCGCCGCGAACGGCGCGGGCTGCGTGCGGCCGTTGACGATCGCCAGCCCGTTGCGCACCGCAACGGTGTCGCCGCCGACGGCGACGACGCGCTTGATGAAGGTCTGGTCGGAGTGGTTCTTCGTCGGCTTCGAGCAGGGCTGACCGTCACGGGCCGGCGCGCCGCACTGCGCGGGGATGCCGTCCGCGCCGGCCGGCGGGTGGAAGACGATGATGTTGCCGACCTTCGGGTCGGCGCCCAGCCGGGTCGTCACGCGCTGGACGAGCACGCGCTCGCCGACGTCGAGCGTCGGCTCCATGGACCCGCTCGGGATCCGGTACGGCTTGATCGCGTACGCCTGCACGGCGAGCGCGAGGAAGATCGCGATCGCGACGATGAACACCAGCTCCACGAGGGAGTTCCTGCGGAGCGCCGCAACCCGGGACATGACGCCGGAGTATGGCTCAGGCGGCGGAGCCTGCCGCCGACACGAGGCCTTCGAGCGAGCCCGTCACCTCGCCGCGGCGGATCGGGACGCAGCTCTCGGGGAGGTCGCGGACGAAACGCGCGCCCTCGTCGGCGGCGATGTCCAGGAAGCGCTCGAGGTGCGCCATCGCGCCCGTCGGGAGGTCGTGGAGCACGAGCAGCGCGTGCTCGGACGCGCGGCACTGGTCGACCGCCACGGGCAGCCAGCCCTCCGGATCCTTCCAGTCGCCCGGCACCGCGTTCCAGGTCACGACCGTGTAGCCGCCCTTCACGAGGTGGTCGACCGCGACTGGGTTCAGCAGCCGCTCGTCGAGGTTCCCGCCGCCGCCGAAGGGGCGGAACAGCCTGTCGGGATGCGCGAGGTCGCCCAGCAGCTCCTGGGTGAGGTCGATCTCGCGGCGGACGCGGTCCGCGTCGTCCACGCGCCCGAGCGGCACGGAGTGCGTGTACGTGTGGTTGGCGATCCAGTGGCCCTCGGCGTGCGCGCGCTCGGTGAGCCGGCGCAGCTCCGGCCGCGCCAGCCGCTCCCCGAGCACGCAGAACAGCGCGGGGATCTCGCGGGCGGCGAGGACGTCGAGGACCTTCGGGGTCGTTGAGGGATCGGGGCCGTTGTCGAACGAGAGAGCGATGTCGTGCACTGACGAGCCAGGCTAGGGGGTCACCGGGAAGTGACAGGCGACCTGATGATCGTCGGCCATCGTGGCCAGCGGCGGCTCCTGCTCCGCGCAGACGGCCTGCGCCCGCGGGCACCGCGTGCGGAACCGGCAGCCGCTCGGCGGGTCGACGGGGGAGGGGGGCTCGCCGCTGATCGCGGCGTGCGCCTTCGCCTTCGGCGCGAACGGGTCCGGGCTCGGGATCGAGTCCAGCAGCGCGACCGTGTACGGGTGGCGCGGCGCGCGGTACAGCGCCTCCGCCGGCCCGACCTCGACGAGCTTGCCCAGGTACATGACGCCCACGCGGTCGGAGACCTGCTTGACCAGAGCGAGGTCGTGCGCGATGAACAGGTACGAGAGCCCGAGCTCGACCCGCAGGCGCTCGAAGAGGTTCAGCACCTGGGCCTGGATGAGCACGTCGAGCGACGACACGGCCTCGTCGCAGATGATGAGCGCGGGGTCGAGCGTCAGCGCCCGGGCGATCGCGACGCGCTGCGCCTGACCGCCCGACAGCTGGCGCGGGCGCCGGCGGCCGTAGACGTCGGGATCCATCCCGACGAGGTCGAGGACCTCGCGAACCCGCTCGCGGCGGCTCGTGCGCGAGCCGATGCGGTGGGCGACGAGCGGCTCCTCGACGAGCTCGGAGACCCGCCACGTCGGATCGAGCGAGCCGAACGGGTCCTGGAACACCATCTGCATGTGCCGGCGCGCCTCGAGCAGCTCGCCTCGCTTCAGCCCGACGAGCTGGCTGCCGCGGAACATCACCGATCCGTCCTTCGGCGGCGGCGCCTGCAGCACCGAGCGCGCGAGCGTCGACTTGCCCGACCCGGTCTCGCCGACGATCCCCAGCGTCTCGCCGGGGCGGACCTCGAACGACACGTCGGAGACGGCGTGCACGACGCCGCCCTTCACGCCGCCGCGGCCGCGCACGGTGAACTCCTGCACGAGCCCCCGTGCCTCCAGCAGCGGCCCTCCGTTCGTGCTCATCTCGCGGCCACCTCCGCCGGGTCGCGCACCGGATGCCAGCAGGCGTAGCGATGCGACGGCTCGTGCTCGGTCAGCGGCGGCGCGGTCTCGCGGCAGTCCTCCTGCGCGTTGGGACAGCGCGGCTCGAACGGGCAGCCGGCCCCGAGCGACGTGAGGTCCGGCGGCCGGCCCGGCACGACGGGCAGCATCGTGTGCGGCGGGCGCTCGAGCCGCGGGATCGCCTCCAGCAGGGCCTTCGTGTAGGGCATGCGCACGTTGCGGAACAGCTCGCGCGTCGGCGCCTGCTCGACCGCGCGGCCGGCGTACATGACGATCACCTCGTCGGCGAAGCTCGCGGCCAGCCCGAGGTCGTGGCTGATCATCACGAGCGCCATCCCGAGCTTCTCCTGCAGCTCGAGCAGCAGCTCCATGATCTGCGCCTGCGTCGTGACGTCGAGCGCGGTCGTCGCCTCGTCGGCGATGAGCAGCCGGGGCTGGGCTGCCAGCGCGATGGCGATCATGACCCGCTGGCGCATGCCGCCCGACAGCTGATGGGGGTACTCGCCGAAGCGCTGCTCGGCCGCCGGCAGCCGGACGAGCCCCAGCAGCTCGAGCGCCCGCTCGCGTGCGGCCGCCTTGTTCAGGTCCGCGTGCGCGGTGACCGCCTCGGTGATCTGGGTCCCGACCCGCATCGTCGGGTTCAGCGAACGGGCCGGATCCTGGAAGACCATCGCGACGTCGGCCCCGCGGTGGCGGCGCATCTCGGCGTCGTCCAGCCCGATGAGCTCCGTGCCGTCCAGCCGCGCGGACCCGGTGACCCGCGCGTAGTCGGGCAGCAGCCCCATGATGGCCCGCGAGCTGACCGTCTTGCCCGAGCCCGACTCGCCGATGATCGCGAGCGTCCGGCCCGCGTCGAGCTCGTAGGTCAGCCCCGCGACGGCCTGCACCGGCGCGCCGCGGGGCGCCTCGAAGCGCACGCGGAGATCGGAGACCTGCAGCAGCGCGGTCATCGGACGCTCCAGCGCGAGCGCAGGGCGTCGCCGAGGAGGTTGAACGCCAGGACGGTGACGAACAGGAACGCGCTCGGCAGCAGGACGTCCCGCGGCGAGGCCGAGAGCGTCTGCTGGCCGGTCGAGATCATGTTCCCCCAGCTCGGAGCGGGCGGCGGCACGCCGAGGCCGAGGAAGCTCAGCGCCCCCTCCAGCACGATGATGATCCCCATCCCGAGCAGGGCGAACGTCACGAGCCCGGGGAGGATGTTCGGCGCGATGTGGCGCAGCAGCGTCCGCCACGCCGGCGTGCCGGACAGCCGCGCGGCCGTCATGAACGTCTGCTCGCGCAGCTGCAGCGTCGCCGCGCGCGAGATCCGCGCGAACGCCGCGACGGAGAAGAACGCGAGCGCGAAGATCGTGTTGATCTTGCTCGGGCCGAGGCTCTGGGCGATCGCGAGCGCCAGGACGAGCGACGGAAACGCGATGAGCACGTCGAGCAGGCGCATGATGATCGGGTCCAGGCGCCCGCCCCAGTACGCGGCGAGCGCGCCGAGGCTTCCGCCGATCACGAGCCCGATGAGGTTCACGGCGAACGCGATCTCCAGCGACGCCTGACCGCCGTGCAGCAGCCGGGACAGGATGTCGTTGCCGACCGCGTCGGTGCCGAACAGGTGGCCCGCCGAGAACATCGGCAGGTTCGAGTTCAGGATGTCCCCGCCGATCGGTGCGGGCAGCCCCAGGATCGTCGGGCCCAGGAAGCAGAGCACGACCATGAACACGATGATCGCGATCGGGATCCGGAGCTCGAGCGACTCCGTCAGGTGGCTGCGGCGCCGGACCGGCTCCGCGGCGGCGCCGGCGAGCTCGAGGGGTGCTGCGGTGTCAGGTGCTGCCATGGCGCACACGCGGGTCGAGGACGGCGTAGAGCAGGTCGGTGATGAGGTTCGCCACGACGACCACGACGGCGAAGACGAGGACGATCCCCTCGATCACCGGGATGTTGCGGTTGGAGATCGCCTGCAGGAGCTCACGGCCGACACCGGGCAGGGCGAAGATCTGCTCGATGATCACCGTCGCTCCGATGAGCGTGCCCAGGTTCAGCCCGACGATCGTCAGCAGGCCGAACAGCGAGTTGCGGAACGCGTGCCGCGTGAGGACCCGCCACGGCCCGATGCCCTTCGCCCGCGCCGTCGTGACGTAGTCCTGCCCCTGCATCTGCTCGAGGATGTCCGCGCGCAGGAGCCGCGTGTAGAAGCAGAAGAGGGGGAAGCCGATCGCGATCGCCGGCAGCACGAGCGAGCGCAGGTTGTCGAGGATGCCGTCGCCGATCGGCACGAAGCCGATCGCCGGCAGCACCGCCAGCTGGACGGCGAACACCCACACGAGCACGAGCGCCAGCACGTAGTTGGCGATCGAGAGCCCGACCATGCTCACGGCCATGCTGATCCGGTCGACGACGCCGCCCGGCCTGCGCGCCGCGAGCAGCGCGATCGGCACGGTCAGCGCGAGCGACACGACGAGCGCGAGCAGCACGAGCTCGGCGGTGACGCCCAGCGCGCTGCCGATGACCTCGGTCACCGCGCGGCCGTCGGAGAGCGACGAGCCCAGGTCGCCGGTCAGGACCCCGCCGAGCCAGTCGAGGTAGCGGACGATCATCGACCGGTCGGTGCCCAGCTGGGCCTCGAGCTGCTGGACCTGCTCCGGGGTCGCGTTGGGGCCCAGGAGCTGCTGGGCCGCGCTGCCGGGCAGCGCCTGCACGACGATGAACGTCAGCAGCGTCACGCCCCACAGGACGGGGATCGCTGCCAGCAGGCGCCGGCCGATCAGCCGCACCGCCGGCGAGGACAGCACGCCGGGCGTGCTGTCCCGCCGGGACGGTGCGAGCGTCGGGCTTGCCGTCACTGGCCGGTGCCGCTCGTCTTGTAGACGTCAGGCCAGCTGACCGGCGGGTTCACCGCGACCGCGGGCAGCTTCGTCGTCAGGCCTGGGCCGTAGACGCCCTTGACCGCGAGGTTCGCCGGCGCGAACGCGAACATGAACGGGGCGTAGGACTTGTCGCTGATCAGCTTGCCCGCCTCGTCGTAGATCGTCTGGCGCTTGGCCTCGTCGAGCGTGCCCGATCCCTCGGCGAGCAGCTTGTCGAGCGCCGGATCCTTCACGCCGGTGAACGGCGAGTGCGAGTTGAAGCGGAACCCGACGCCGACGCCGATCGCCGGATCCCATGCGCCGGCCGTCTGCAGCATCGACTGCCACGGGCCGCCGAACGCCTTGATGAGACCGGCCAGGTCGTAGGACTCGATCTTCGTCTTGATCCCCGCCTTCGCCCACTGGCTCTGCAGGGCCTCCGTCGTCTGCTTGGCGACGAGCACGTTGATCGTGCCGAGCGTGACCTGCATGCCGCCCATCTCGGAGACGAGCTGCTTGGCCTTCGCCAGGTCGAACGTCTTGTACCCCGGAACGGTCGGCTTGTAGAAGAGGCCGCCGGGGCCCGTGAACGTCTGCGACGTCGGGTAGCGGTTGTTGAACAGGCCCTTGCGGATCGCCTCGGTGTCCGTCGCGTAGTAGACGGCGTCGCGGGCCTTCTGGTCGTTGAACGGCGGCTTGCTGGTGTTGAGCTGGATGACGTAGGGCGACGTCGACAGCATCTGCGTCGTCGTCAGGTTGGACTGCTTGGACGCCTGGTCGACGAGCGCCGGGGTCGACATGCCCTCGTACGCGTCCGCCTGGCCGGCCTGGAGGGCCTGGTAGGCCGCCTGGTCGCCACCGATCGACTTGAAGGTGACCTTGTCCAGGTACGGGTGGCCCTGGCGGAAGTAGCCGGGGTTCTTCTGGACCACGAGCTGGTTGCTCGGGCTGTTGGACACGACCGTGAACGGGCCCGCCCCGACCGGCTTCTGCTTGAACGCCTTCTCGCCCATCTTGTCGAAGGACGTCTTCGACGCGATCCAGTTCAGGTTCGCCGAGATGAACGACCGGCTGATCGCCGCGAACGGCGCGGTGAAGTGGATCTCCACCGTGTCGGTCCCCGACGTCGTCACCGCCGGGTTCTCGAGCTTCGGCCAGCTGCTCTTCGGGTTGCACGTGCACGGCGACGCGAGCGAGCGGTCGAAGTTCCACTTGACCGTCTCGGCGTCGAACGGGCTGCCGTCGGTGAACTTCACGCCCGGGCGCAGCTTGATGGTGAACGTCTTGCCGTCGGAGGACAGCGTCGAGCTCTCGGCGAGCTCGCCCTCGATCTTCCCGCCCTCCACGAGCTTGAACAGCTGCCCGTAGATCGTGTCCATCATCGGCTGGTTCGCGGCGCCGTTCGTGTTGGTCGCCGGATCGAGGCCGGCGGGCCACGCGCCCGCGAAGCCGGAGTCCTCCAGGACGGTGATCTCGCCGCCGCTCTTCGCGGCCGGCGGGTTGTCCGCTCCGGTGTTCCCGGAGCTGTCGTCGGCCGCGTTTCCGCCGCCGCCACCACAGGCTGTAAGCGCTATCACGAGCGCCGAAAGAACGCCGAACGTGACCGGCTTGAACCGGTGCATCACACCCTTCTCCTCCCGTCATGCGCCACCGGGTCCCCACCCGGCACGCGCTCCCGTCGGCGAACGTAGCACAGGTCAGGCGTCCTTAGAACTGCCGCCCGTGTTGGGCTCGGGTTACTGCCCGGCGGGCATCAGCAGCGGCCACGGGGACCGCTCGGTCGCGGGATCCACGGGCACGTGGATGAGCGCCGGGGCGTCGGCGGACAGGGCGTCGTCGAGCGCGGACCGCAGTTCCTCGGGCGTCGTGGCGCTTGCTGCGGCGACGCCGTAGGACTCGGCCAGCCGCAGCCAGTCCGGATTGTGCAGGCGGGAGGCGACCTCGCGGCCGTAGATGCGCTGCTGGTCGCGCAGGACGTTGCCGTACGCGTTGTTGTCGAACAACACGGTCACGACGCCGATCCGCTCCTGCACGGCCGTCGCGAGCTCCTGGAGGCCGAACTGGAACCCGCCGTCGCCGGTGACCGACACGACCGCGCGATCCGGGTTGGCGACCTTGACGCCGAGCGACGTCGGGAACCCGAAGCCGAGCGTCCCCTGGTGGCCGCCGGACACGTACGTGCGCGGCTCGTAGATCGGCAGCGCGTACGTCGCGGCGAAGCCGGCCTGGCAGATCTCCTCGACGAAGAAGCCGTCGCGGGGGAGGACGTCGCGGATCGCGCCGAGGAACTGCGCGTGCGGCGTGATCTCGGCGATCTGCGCGGCGGTCCTCGCCTTGACCGCCGCGAGCTCCTCCGCGCGCGACGGCCGCGGGTCGGTGCGCGCGACGAGCGCCTCGGTGAGCATCCGCGTCGCGACCGCGGCGTCGCCCGTGACGCCCAGCGAGGCTCCGAGGAGCGTCGGCTGGCGCGGGTCGATGTCGATCGTCGCGACCTTCAGCCCGTCGCGGCGCGGACCCCAGCGGAACCACAGGAGCTCCATCCGCGACCCGATGCCGAGGACGACGTCGGTCTCCGCGTAGAGGTCGTACCCCTCGCCGCAGGTCATGCCGAGGTGGTGGTCGGAGGAGACGATCCCGCGGCCCGACCGGAAGGGGACCACGGGCGCCTGCAGGTGCTCCGCGAGCGCCAGGACCTCGGCCGACGCGTGCTGCGCCCCGCTGCCGACCATGATGAGCGGGCGCCGCGCGCCGGCGAGCATGTCCGCGAGCCGGTCCACGGCGTTCTCGTCGATCGCCGGAGTGCCCTCTCCGACCGCGCCGTCGCCCGCATCGTCGGCCACGTCGGCGCGCATCGTGAGGACGTCCCAGGGCGCCTGCACCGCGACCGGGCGCGGCCGGCCCGATGCGGCGCGCCGCAGGGCCTCGGTGACGAGCTCCGGCGCCTCGGTGGGGTGGCCGATCTGCGCGGCCCACTTCGTGAGCGTGCGCAGCGTCGCCAGCTGGTCGGGCAGCTCGTGGAGATGCCCGAGGCCGACGCCGATGTAGGGCGTGGGGACCTCGCTCGTCAGGCAGACGACGGGCGCGCTGGCGCCGTAGGCGGTGCACAGGCCCGCCGAGGAGTTCAGGACGCCGGGGCCCGGCACGACCGAGTACACGCCGGTGCGCCCGGTCGACCTCGCGTAGCCGAAGGCCATGTAGGACGCGGCCTGCTCGTGGCGCGGCGCCAGGACGCGGATCTGGTCGGATGCGCGGCCGAGGGCGTCGAACAGCTCGTAGGTCTGCGCGCCAGGGATGCCGAAGACGGTGTCGACGCCCTCGCGCACGAGCGCGCCCACCATCGCCTCGCCGGTGCTCTTCGTCTCGCTCACGCGCGCAGGCTATGGCCTACGCGACTGCGACCGAGTCCCGGCGTGCGACCTCCTGCCGCACGAGCGGGAGCAGGCGCCGTCCGTAGTCGACGGCGTCCTCCAGCGGGTCGAACCCGCGGATGAGCAGCGTGGTGACGCCGATGTCGACGTAGTCCAGCAGCGCCTGCGCGACGGTCTCGGGCGACCCGACGAGCGCGGTCGTGTTGCCGTAGGCGCCGACGGCCTTGGCGATCGGCGTCCACAGCGCACGATCGTGCAGCTCGCCGCGCTCGGCCGCCGCCAGCAGCCGCTGGGACCCGGCGTTCTCGGGAGCCCCGTTCGCGAGGCCGAAGCGCTTGCCGATGGCCCGCGCGACGTCGAGGTTCGCCTCCGCGACCTCGAGGATGCGGTGCGCGCGCTCCCACGCCTCCTCGTCCGTGTCGCCCAGGATCGGGCGGAAGGACACGCTGATGCGCGGCGGCTCGTCGCGGCCCGCGGCCTCCGCGGCGGCGCGCACCTTGGCGATCTGCTCCGCGGTCTCCGCCAGCGGCTCGCCCCAGAGCGCGAACACGTCGGCGTGGCGGGCGCCCGACGTCGATCGCCGGCACCGAGGCGCCGCCGAAGTAGAGGGGGATGCGCGGCTGCTGGTACGGGCGGGCCTCGCTGACGAAGTCCTCGAACGCGTAGTACCGGCCTGCGAAGTCGAACGGCGCCTCCGACCGCCAGGCCCGGTCGAGGATCTGGAGGTACTCGTCCGTGCGCGCGTAGCGCTCGTCCTTGGGCAGCGTGTCGCCGTCGCGGCGCTGCTCGGCGTCGTTGCCGCCGGAGATGACGTGCACGGCGATGCGGCCGAGCGTCAGCTGGTCGAGCGTCGCGAACGCGCGCGCCGCCACCGTCGGGGCGACGAACCCGGGACGGTGGGCGATGAGGAAGGTGAGGCGCTCGGTGTGGTGCGCCGCGTAGGCGGCGACCTGCAGGCCGTCGGGCTGCGAGGACCCGTAGCCGATGAGGACGCGGTCGAAGCCGGCCTCGTCGTGCGCCCGGGCGAAATCGCGCAGGTAGCCGTGGTCGATCGCCGGGCCGCGCCGGACGTCCGTCTCCGACCCGGGCTTGGCGCCGATCATGCCGATGAACTCGACGGGCACGGTCAACCTCCTCGTTCGAGCGCGGCGCGGCCGGCGTTCGTCAGGATCGTGTCGTCCTGCGGGCTGTGGATGCGGCTGCACAGCGCGTCGCGCAGGTGGCGCTGCAGCGGGTTGTGGCGGGTCAGCCCGGCGTTGCCGATGAGCGCGACGGCCTGCTCGGTGACCGCGATGACGTTGCGGGCGACGACGACCTTCGCCAGCCCGGTGTCGCGGCCGGCGCGCTCGGCGGCCTCGCCACCGGCGTCGAGGTCGTCGGCCAGCGAGCCCAGCAGGCGCTCGTTGGCGTGCAGCAGGGCGTCGATCTCGCCGACCGCCGCCTGGAACCGCGGCAGCGATGCCAGCGGCGCGCCGAGGTTCGTCGGCGTGCGCTCGTTGAGGTAGCCGATGAGCCAGTCGCGCGCCGCCTGCGCGACCCCGTCGTAGACCGAGAGCAGGAGCACGATCATCCAGCCCATGACGTGCGCCGTGCGCAGGCCGGGGTCGAACGCGCCCGCGGGCAGCAGCGCAGCGGCGTGGTCGAGCGGGATCGGGGTGTCCTCGAAGACGACGTCGTGGCTCGCCGAGGCGCGCATCCCCAGGTGGTCCCATGTCTCGACGATCGTGATGCCCGGTGCGTCGGCGGGCACGAGGAACGGCCCGCTGCGCTGCCCGGCGGGGTCGTCCTCGGTCGTCGCCGCCCAGACGATCATCCACTTCAGGCCGTAGCTGCCGGTGGAGAAGATCTTGCGCCCGGTGACCCGGAAGCCGTCCTCGGTCGGGACCGCGCGGGTCGCTGGGACGCCGCCACGCGCCGGCGTGCCGAGCTCGGGCTCGACGCGCAGCGCGTTGATGAGCGCCGGGCCGGCCAGGGCGGAGGCGAACACCCGGGCGCGGACGGCCGGGTCGACGCCGAAGGAGTCGTCGGCCAGCACCTGCAGGTAGATGAGGTGCATCACCCAGACGAGCGCGGTGGAGGCGTCGCCGGCGGCGACGGCGCGCACCGCGGCGGCGGTCGTGCGCAGGTTCGCGCCCGGCCCGCCGTGGGCCTCGGGGAGGCTGAGGCTCCCGATGCCGGCGCGCCACAGCGCGTCGATGTTCTCCTGCGAGAAGCTCCCCTCGCGGTCGTGGAGGTCCGCTCGCGGCGCGATCTCGGCCGCCACCTCGCGTGCCGCGCCGAGGACCTCATCGTGCGCTTGGACGGCGATGGTCACGGTGAGAGATGGTACGGGGATGATCGAGAACCTGATCGGGCTTTCCACCGGGGCGACCGTGGCCGTCACGGACGTGGGCTCCGGCCGCCCGCTCGTGCTGCTGCACGGCGTCTGCATGTCGCGCCACTTCTTCGGGCGCAACATCGACGCGCTCGCGGCCGCCCACCGCGTCGTCGCGCTCGACTTCCGGGGGCACGGCGCGTCGCCGTCGAGCGAGGGCGGCCACAGCATCGCGCAGTACGCGCGCGACGTCCGCGCGCTCATCGAGCACCTCGATCTCGAGGACGCGGTGCTCGTCGGGTGGTCGATGGGGTCGCTCGTGGCCTGGGAGTACCAGCGGCAGTTCGCCGAGGACCCGCGGCTCGCGGGCGTCGTGATCATCTCCCAGGGCCCGTCCGATCTGACGCAGCCCGACTGGCCGAACGGCATGGTCGCGCCGCTGGAGCTCGGGACGTACCTGGAGGCCGCGCAGACGGACTTCCGCGGCTTCTTCGCCGACTTCGTGCGCGAGATGTTCAAGACGCTGCCGAGCGAGGCGGAGCAGGCGGCGATGGTGGACGCGATCTGCGGCATCGACCCCAACGCCGGCGCGGTCATCCTCGCCGACCAGACGCTGCGCGACCTGCGCCCGATCATCCCGTCGCTCGCCCTCCCGCACCTGCTCGTCTGGGGCACCGACGAGGGCGTCATCAAGCAGGCGTCGGGGACGTGGCTCGCCGAGAACCTCCCGTCGAGCGAGCTGCACGTCTTCGAGGACAGCGGCCACTGCCCGATGTGGGAGGAGCCCGAGCGCTTCAACGCGCTCGTCGCAGGGTGGGTCGGCGGGCTCAGCCGCTGAGCAGGCCCGCGACCGCCTCGTGGTAGGCGGGGATGTCCATGAGGAAGGAGTCGTGCCCCCACGGCGAGGCGATCTCGACGTGGCTCGGCTCGGCACCGAGCGCGCGCAGCTCGGCGGCGATGTGGCGGGAGTGCTCGCTGCCGAAGCGCCAGTCGGTGTCGAAGGAGACGAGCAGGACGTCGGTGGACGGCGGGCCTGCGATCGGCTCCGCGAACGGCTCGAAGTAGTCCATCGTCCGCGAGAGGTAGATGTAGGTGAGCGGGTCGAAGCGGGCGAGGAAGATCTCGGCCTGGTGGTCGAGGTAGTGCTCGACCTCGAAGTCCGAGGCCAGCGTCATGGGCCCGGGCCTTCGCCGCGCACGGTCGAACTTGCGCCGCATCCCCTCCTCGGAGAGGTAGGTGATGTGGGCCATCATCCGCGCCACCGAGAGCCCGTTCGGCGCGCCCTCGGCGAACGCGGGGTCGCGCAGGATCGCTGCGCGGCCGACGGTGGAGAAGCCGATGTTCTGCGCGCTCAGCCGCGCGCTGGCGCAGATGACCGCCGCCCGCTCGATCTCCTCCGGCGCGTCGAGCGCCCACTGCAGCGCCTGCATCCCGCCGAGCGAGCCGCCCACCGCCGCGTGCAGCCGCTGCACGCCGAGCGTGCGCAGCAGCGCGCGGTGGACCGTGTTGAGGTCGCGGACCGTGAAGAGCGGGAAGTCGAGGCCGTACGGCTCGCCCGTCCCGGGGTCGATCGACGACGGTCCGGTCGTGCCCTGGCAGCCGCCGAGCAGGTTCGCGCAGACGACGTAGAAGCGGTCGGTGTCGACCGCCCGGCCGGGGCCGACGAGCGTGCTCCACCAGTCGGCCGCGTCGGCGTCGCCGGTCAGCGCGTGGCAGATGAGCACCGCGTTGCCGGCGTCGGCGTCGAGCGTGCCGTAGGTCGCGTAGGCGACGTCGACGGGCGCGAGCGTCGCGCCGGACTCCAGCACGAGCGGGGTGTCCGCGTCGAAGAGCCGGACCGAGCTGGTCAGCCCCGGCTCCTGCGCGACGAGATGACGCCGGTGTCGAAGCCCTGGAGGTGCAGCCCGCCCGCGAACCGCGCGTGCTCGATCTTCAGGCACCGGTTCGACACGACCTCCAGACCGGCGTCGTGGGCGATCTGCACGGCCTCGTCGCTGTGCAGCCCGAGCTGCATCCACAGCGTCCCCGCGCCCACGGCGACGGCCTCCCGCGCGACGCCGGGCAGCTCGGACTCGCGGCGGAAGACGTCGACGATGTCCGGTGTGCCGGGCAGGTCCGCCAGCGACGGATAGGTCTGCATGCCGAGGATCTCGCCCCCGCGCGGCGTGATGGGCCAGATCTCGTAGTCCGCGCTGGAGGACGCGAGGTACGTCAGGACGAAGTTGCTCGCGCGGGCGGGATTGGCGGAGGCGCCGACGACCGCGATCGTCCGCGCCTCGCGCAGGATCCGCCGCCGCACCGCTGCGCTGGGCGGCTCCCAGGCGTCAGGCATCGGACGTCGCCGCGGCGAGGCCGCGATCCAGGTCGAAGAGGATGTCGTCGAGGTCCTCGAGCCCGACGCTGAGGCGCACGAGCTCGGGGAGCACGCCCGCGGCCTGCAGCGCGTCCTCGGAGAGCTGGCGGTGCGTCGTCGACGCCGGGTGGATGACGAGCGTCCGCGTGTCCCCGACGTTCGCGAGGTGCGAGCACAGGTCGACGCCCTCGATGAACGCCTCGCCCGCCGCGCGCCCACCGCGCAGGCCGAACGAGAACACGGCGCCCGGGCCCTTCGGCAGGTAGCGCGCGGCCAGGTCGTGACCGGGGTCGTCGGGCAGCCCGGCGTAGCGCACCCAGCTCACGCGATCGTCGGCCGCCAGCCACTCCGCGACCGCCTGGGCGTTGGCGACGTGCGCGTCCATCCGCAGCGGCAGCGTCTCCATGCCGTGCAGCAGGAGGAACGCGTTGAAGGGGGAGAGGACCCCGCCGAGGTTGCGCAGCCCTTCGACGCGCAGCTTCGTGCAGAACCCGTACTCGCCGAAGTTGTCCCAGTAGCGCAGGTTGCCGTAGGTGGCGACCGGCTCGGTCATCACCGGGAAGTTGCCGTTGTCCCAGGGGAACCTGCCGGAGTCCACGACGACGCCGCCGATCGAGGTGCCGTGGCCGCCGAGGAACTTCGTCGCGGAGTGCAGGACGACGTCCGCGCCGTGGTCGAGCGGCCGGCAGAGGTACGGCGAGGCGAGCGTCGCGTCGATCGCCAGCGGCACGCCGGCCGCGCGGGCGATCGCGCCGAGCGACGCGATGTCGGCGATCGTCCCCGCCGGGTTGGCGATGATCTCCGTGTAGAGGAGCTTCGTGCGGCCCGGCTGCACCGCTGCCTCGAACGCCGCCGGGTCGTCGGGCGGGACGAACGTCGTCTCGATCCCGAGGCGGCGGAGGGTCACGTCGAGCAGCGTGTACGTCCCGCCGTACAGCGCGGAGCTGGAGACGATGTGGTCGCCGGCGCTCGCCAGCGAGGTGAACAGCAGCGTCTCGGCCGCCTGCCCGCTGCTGGTCGCGACTGCGCCGATCCCACCCTCCAGGCTCGCGACGCGCTCCTCGAACGCCGCGACGGTCGGGTTGCTCAGGCGCGTGTAGATGTTCCCGAACTTCTGCAGCGCGAAGAGGTCGGCGGCGTCCGCCGGGTCCTCGAAGACGAACGACGTCGTCTGGTAGATCGGCACGGCGCGTGCGCCGGTCGTGGGATCGGGTCGCGCGCCCGCGTGGATCGCACGTGTCCGCGGGCCCCAGTTGCGGTCCTCCGGCTCGGTCATCGCGCGGCGCACGCTATCGCCCCCGCGGGTTACGGTCCCCGCGCATGAACGGCGTCCAGCTCGTCCTGGTCGTGCTCGGCGCGATCGTGGTGACCGCCTACGCGCGCCGACGAGAGCTGCAACCGCCGCTCGTGATCACCGTCCTGGCGTGCGCCGCATCGTTCATCCCGGGCACCCCGAGGCTCGAGCTGGAGCCGGACATCATCCTCTCGGTCCTCGTCCCGCCGCTCATCTACTCGACGGCGCTGGCGTTCTCGTTCACCTCGTTCGTGCGGCTCCTGGTGCCGATCCTGCGGCTCGGCGTGCTGCTCGTGGTCGCGACCGCCTTCGCGGCGGGTGCGGTCGCCGCCGGCGTCGTGCCGGCGCTGACGATGAGCACGGCGATCGTGCTCGGCGCGGCGATCGCCCCGCCCGACGCCGTGAGCGCCCTGGCCATCGGCCGGGAGCTCGGGCTGCGCCGCAACGTCCTCACGCTGCTGACCGGTGAGAGCCTCGTGAACGACGCGGCGGCGCTCACGTTGTTCACGGTCGCCGTCGCGTCCGTGACCGGCGCCCACTCGTTCATCGACGGGCCGATCCTGCTCTTCCTCTACGGCGCGGGGGTGGGGACGGCCGTCGGCGTGGGCCTCGCGGTCGCCGCCGTCCACGTCCGCGGGCGCCTGCGCAACCCGGGGCTGGAGACGGTGCTGGGGCTCGTCCTGCCGTTCGCCGCATATCTCTGCGCGGAGCACCTCGAGGCGTCGGGCGTCATCGCGGTTGTGGCGGCCGGGTTCGTCGTGGGCACGCGGGCCGCGCGCTTCGGCTACGAGACGCGCATGCAGGAGCGCCAGGTGTGGGACGCGCTCGTCGTCCTGCTCGAGGCGTTCGTCTTCGCCTACGTCGGCCTGCAGCTGCGGTTCGTGATCGAGGATCTGCAGGACGCGGCAGCGTCGGTGTGGTCGGTGTTCCTCGGCGGGCTCGTCGTGCTGGCGGCCGTCATGGCCATCCGGCCGCTGCTCATCTTCGGCCGGGTCGGGGTGGGGCATCTCGTCGGCGCGGCCGCCACCGGGCCGGCGTGGCTCCAGCGGCGCAATGCCCGCCGCGAGGCGCACGGCAAGGCGCCGATCGTGCCACCCGAGCCGCTCTCGTGGCAGGAGGGCGCGGTGATCTCGTGGACCGGCATGCGCGGCGTGGTCACGCTCGCCGCGGCGGCCGCGATCCCGGCGACGCTCCCGGACGGCTCCCCGTTCCCGGGCCGCCCGGAGATCCAGGCGATCGCGTTCCTCGTCGCGGTCGGGACGCTGCTCGTGCAGGGCGCGACGCTGCCCTGGGTCATCGCGAGGCTCGGCGTCACGGACCCGGACGAGGAGGCGCGGCGCGCCGAGCGCGAGGAGGACGTCGCGATCGTCGCGCGCGATGCCGCCACCGACGTGTACCGGGACTTCCTGGCGTCGCCGCCCGACGGCGTCGACGAGGCGATCCTGCACCGCGCGGAGGAGCGCGTCCGGCGCGCGCGCGACATGGCGAGCGCCGCGGCGGAGATCGACGCGCGCGACGCGGTGGGGATCGTCGGCGGACTCATGCGCGACGTGATCGCCGCGCAGCGCCGGCAGGTCGTCGAGGAGCGCGACGCGGGCAGCCTCGACGACGAGGCGGTGCGCGAGTACCTCTCGCGCCTGGACCTCGAGGAGGCGGCGCTCATGTCCCGGATGAGCTCGCGGCTCTAGGATGGACGGCGTGTCGCAGGACGAGCTGCGCGGTGTCGTGCTGCGGATGCAGGCCACGGCTCCGGCGGGACTTCTGGAGGGTTGGGCCGAGGCGCGAGGCATCGCGCTGGACGTCATCGCGGTCGACGACGGGCCGCTGCCGCCGCCCGACGCCGAGCAGGCACGCCTTCGCGGTCGTGCTCGGGTCGGGCAAGTCGCTGGCGGCCGACCTGCCGCCGTGGGCGCCGGGCGTGCTCGACTGGCTCCGCGCGGCCGACGCCGCCTGCCTGCCCGCGCTCGGGATCTGCTTCGGCGCGCAGGCCATCGCCGCGGCGCTCGGCGGCTCGGTCCACCGCCTCGCCGCGCCGGAGATCGGCTGGATCGAGGTCGAGACGTCCGACGCGGAGCGCATCCCGTCCGGCCCCTGGTTGGCCTGGCACGAGGACGGCCTCACGCCCCCGCCGCTCGCGTACGAGCTGGCGAGCAACGCCGCGGGGACGCAGGCGTTCTGCCTCCGGCGGCACCTGGCCGTGCAGTTCCACCCCGAGGTGACGCCCGACATCGTCGAGGTCTGGGCGACGTCGCCGACGTCCCGGCTCGGCGAGACGGGACAGACGGTCGCCGGGCTGCGCGAGCTGTCGGAGGAGCAGGCGCCGGGTGCGGCGCAGCGCGCGGAGCGGCTGTTCGACGGCTTCGCCGCCCGTGCCGGCATCCCGCCGCGCGTCCCGCGCTGAAGACGGGAGCCCGACGCACCTTTCCGGTGCGGTTACCCCCATGGCCGCTCCCCACCGGGTCGGGGAGGTTCGACGGATGACCCAACGACACTGGACCCTCACCGTCGTCTGCGCCGCCACCGCGATGCTCATGCTCGACATCGCGGTCGTCAACACGGCGCTCTCCCGCATCGCGGAGGATCTCGACGCGGGCCTCGGCGGCCTGCAGTGGGTCGTCGACGCGTACACGCTCGCACTTGCCGCGACCGTGCTCACCTTCGGCTCGCTGGCCGACCGCTTCGGTCGTCGCCGGCTCTTCACCGCCGGCCTGGCGTTGTTCACCCTCGCCTCCGCGGCGTGCGCCGCCTCCACCGGGATCGACGCGCTCGTCGCCGCGCGCGCCGTCCAGGGCGTCGGCGCCGCGATCATGTTCGCCGTCTCCCTCGCGATCCTCGCCGACGCCTTCCCGGGCGCGAAGGAGCGCGCCGGTGCACTGGCCGCCTACGGCGCGACGATCGGCGCCGCGTTCGCCATCGGCCCGCTCGTCGGTGGCGCGCTCACCAGCGGCCTGGACTGGCAGTGGATCTTCCTCGTGAACATCCCGCTCGGCATCGCCTGCATCTGGATCACCCGCGTGCACGTGCGGGAGTCGCGCGATCCGCGCGCCCGTCGCGTCGACGTCCCGGGCCAGGTCGCCCTGGGCTCCGGCCTGTTCCTGCTCGTGCTCGCGCTGCTGCGCGGCAACGAGGAGGGGTGGGGGAGCACGCCGATCGTGGCCGCCCTGGCCGCCGCCGCGGTCCTGCTCGTCGCGTTCGTCGTCATCGAGCATCGCGTCGAGGAGCCGATGCTCCCGCTCGGGCTGTTCCGCAACCCGAACTTCGCCGGCGCGCAGGTCGCGGCGCTCGCGATCTCGGCCACGTTCTTCGCGATCTTCCTGTACCTCACGCTGTACCTGCAGCAGGTGCTCGGGCTGTCCGCGATCGAGGCCGGCCTGGTCTACCTGCCCGCGACGATCGTGATCTTCCTGGTCTCGGGCGCGACGAGCGCGTTGGGCGAGAAGATCTCCGCCCGCGTCATGGTCGCCGGCGGGCTGGCGCTCGTCGCGATCGGCATGGGCCTCATGACGATCGCCGGGACCGACAGCTCCTGGACGGCCCTGCTGCCCGGCTTCCTCGTCGCCGCCGTCGGCACCGGGCTCTTCAACCCCGCGGTCACCGCGGTCGCGCTCGGGTCGGCCCCGATCGAGCAGAGCGGCCTCGCCGCCGGCGTGAACGACACGTTCCGCCAGGCCGGGATCGCGATCGGCGTGGCGGGCCTCGGCGCGCTCGTGCCCGCGCAGGCGGCGCTCGGAGGCGGCTCGGCGACCGAGTACGTCTCGGGCCTGCACGACGCCCTCTGGGTCGGCGGCGCGCTGGCGTTCGTGGGCGCGATCGCCGCGGCCGTCCTCATCCGCGGCGTCCGCGCGGCTGAGGCGCCGTCGGTCGACGTGCCCGAGGCGGCGCTGGCGGCGGCTTAGGGCCGGAGCCCCGCTCGTGGCGTCTGGTGGCGCGGCGGGCGGGGCTCGGACAGCTCATCGAGGGCGGACGGGGGTGGGTGGTGACCCACCCCACCACTTGCCCCCGGGCCGCCGCCCCCTAGATCTTCGCCGGCAGCCCGAAGTGCACCTTGGCGTCCGCCACGTAGTGCAGGTCGTACTGGGCGCCGATGTGGGTCTTGTAGACCGAGCCGTCGCGGTAGCAGCGGCCCAGGCGCGAGCCGCGGCGGGTCGCCGAGCTGCCGCTCGTCCGGAAGAGGATGTCGATCGCGTCGAAGGCGATCTTGCCCGCGTGCATCGCGATCCCGCGGATGCGCGAGTCGTCGGCGACGGTGAACGGCTCGCCCTGCTCCCAGCGCCGCGCGGCGTCCATGTACTGCGTCGCCGACGCGTCGAGCAGCGCCTCGGCCGAGTTCATCAGCACCCACGCCTCGCCGAACCAGCGCTGGTAGTCCGGGCTCTCGTAGCGCATCGTCTTCGGCGGCAGCAGCGTCGGGCGGGCGCGGATGATCTTCTCGTACTCGTCGAGCGCCGCCTTCGCCGCGCCCACCATCGGGGCGCCGAGACCGCCGTAGTAGATCGTCGTCGAGCGACCCAGGTACAGCGGGTTGTGGTGCAGCTGGTAGCCGGGGGTGCCCTCGGCGGGCATCTCGAAGTTCTTCCACTCGTACGGCTCGACGAGGTGCGTCGGCACGAACGTGCCCGTCACCTCGACCGAGTTCGACCCGGTGCCCTGGAGCCCGAGCTGCTGGCCGCCGCCCCAGTCGTCGAGGATCGTGTACTCGCCGCTCGGGATGACGCACGCGAGCGGCATCGGCGGCGCGTCCGGGTCGTGGGGGTTCGGGCCGATGGCCGTCGCGATGAAGTGCGTGGAGTGCGTGACGCCCGAGCAGTAGTCCCACTTGCCCTGCACGTGGTAGCCGCCGTCGACCGGCGTCGCCGTCCCGGTCGGCGCCGCGCGGTGCGGCGCGCAGAAGTGCCCGTCGGGGGCGAAGAGCTCGTCCTGCGCGCGCTGGGAGAACCAGGAGGCGATGTGCCAGATGTGATCCGTCGCCAGGCACAGCGACCAGCCGGTCGCGGCGTCGCCGTGCGAGATCTCGGTGATGAGCTTGATGAAGGTGTCGAGGCCGAACTCGTAGCCGCCGTACCGGCGCGGCTGCAGGGCGCGGTAGAACCCCGCGCGCGTGAACTCCTCGTGCAGCTCCTCGGAGTAGCCGCCGCGCGCCTCGCCGAGCGGCGCCTCCTCGATGAGCCGCTCGCGCATCGCGCGGGCCCGACCGATGAGCTGCTCGGGTGTCAGGTCCGGCTCCGGAACGGGATACAGCGTCCCGGTGGTCTCCTCGATGCCCGCCATTGTCTGACAATCTAGCCGACGGGCACCGGGCGGGTCACACGTCCGAGCAGGCGGGCGGCGAACGGCATCGGCCCGGAGTGCCAGACGTGGCGCTGCTCGTACGGCCATGCGTAGATCGGGCTGCCGGCGCGCACGAGCTCGAGCAGGCGCGGCTCGGCGAGCTCGACGGCGGACCACTCGTAGAGCGCCTGCAGCCTGGGCACGATCACGGCGTAGTCGAGCATCCGTCCCAGGCGCTGCTCCTCGGCGACGTAGCGGTCCACGTCGCGGGCAAGCGGAAGCGGTCCGGGAGCACGCGGCGCAGCGACAGGAACGCGCCCGCCATCCCGACCCGTGGATCGCCGAGCACGCGTCCGAGCGGCGAAAGCCGTCCCAGCGCGAGCCGCGGCGCCCCGACGAGCGCGTGCGCGTAGAGCACGCGCACGAGCGCGACGTTCATGAAGAACCGCTCCGGCGCGCTCTCCGCGTCCGCGAGATCGCGGTGCTCGAGGTACCCGGCGACGATGCTCGCGTTGTGCGCGCGGTACCAGTTGCGGCCGGTGGGCTCGGCGCCGAACGTCAGCCACAGGCGCACGGACTGCGACGACGGCTCGCCGGCCGGCCCGCCGAGCAGCGAGACGGTCTCGCACCCGTCGCGCAGCAGCCGCTCGTTGACCGCCCGCCACCACACGCTCCCGGGCGGGGTCGCATCGAGCGCGTTGAGGACCCCACGCCGCGCCTGCCAGCGCCCCTGCGCCTCGGCCCTCGCCAGCGCGCCGACCTCGTCGCGCATCGCTATCCGTTCGGGAGCACCACGCCGGTCAGGTCACGCCGCTGCTCGGAGGCGAGCGCGGCGTCGTTGATCTCGTCGAGCGCGTACGTCCGGCTGATCACCGGCAGCGGATCCACGCGGCCCTGCTCGATCATCCGCGCGAAGAGCGGGATGTCGCGGCTCATCCACGTGTTGCCGCTCTGGCAGCTGCGCACGGTCCGGCCGCGCAGCGCGAGCATCACCGCGGGGAACGTGATCGTCGACGCCATCGTCTCCACGCCGGTGTAGACGACGGTCCCGGCGTTGCGCGCCATGTGGAACGCCTGCTCCATGGCGTCGATGCGGCCCGCGGCCTCGAGCGCGTAGTCGGCGCCACGCCCGCCGGTGAGCGCCCGCACCTGCTCGATCGCGTCGCCGTCGGCGGGGTCGACGAGGTCCGTCGCTCCGAGCTCGGCGGCGAGCGCCCGCCGTTCGGGCAGCGGCTCGACGGCGATGACCTGCGCCGCGCCGGCGACGCGCGCCCCCTGGATCATCCAGAGCCCGAGATGCCCGCAGCCGACGACGACCACGGACGAGCCCGGCTGCACCTCGGCCACGCGCATGACCGCGCCCAGCCCCGACACGACCCCGCACCCCATGAGCGCGAGCTGCTCGTCGGGCAGGTCGGAGTCCACGCCGAACGCGAACACCTCCGGGATCTTGATCTGTTCCGCATACGTCGCCGTGCCGCCCGCGCGCACCTCGGTGCCGTCCGCGCGCGTCCCGACGAACCGCGGCGGCGCGCCGACGAGGCGCACGCACTGGTCGGAGCGGTGCCGCAGGCAGAAGTAGCAGCGGCCGCACTCCGGCGTCGCCGGGACGATCACCCGCTCCCCGACGCGGACGCGCTCGACGTGCGCGCCGGCCTGCTCGACCACGCCGACCGCGCTGTGGCCGAGGATCGCGGGCGGCACGACAGGCAGGTGCCCGTGCTGCATGTGGCAGTCGGTGATGCAGAACGCCGCGCCGCCCGTGCGCACGACGACCTCGTCGTCGGCGCACGGGTGCAGCTGCACGTCCTCGACGACGAACGGCGCGTCCTGCTCGACGAAGACCGCCGCCCGCATCGCGCTCAGACCGCCGCCAGGGCGCCCGACGCGATCTTGGCTCCCTGCGCCAGGGAGTCGAGCTTCGCCCACTGGATCGACTCGTGGACGCGCTGGAGGTACGGCCCCTGCGCGAAGCCGCAGTCGGTGCTGGCGATGACGTTCTCCGGCCCGACCAGCCGTGCGATGCGCTCGATCCGCTCCGCGACGAGCTCGGGGTGCTCGACGACGTTCGTCGCATGGCTGATGACGCCGGGCGCGAGGATCTTCCCTGCGGGCAGCTCCGTGTCCTCCCACACCCGCCACTCGTGCTCGTGGCGCGGGTTGGCGTTCTCGAACAGGAACGTCTTCGCCTTGACCTGGAACATGAGGTCGAGGACGTCCTTCAGCGCGATGTCGCCCGTGTGCGGGCCGTTCCACGAGCCCCAGCAGACGTGGTAGCGGACGCGGTCCTCGGGGATGCCCTCGAGCGCGTGGTTCAGGGCGTCGATGCGCGGCTGCGCCCACGCCTTGTAGTCCGCCATCGTCCCCGGAGGCACGATGACGTCGTACATGAACGGGATGTACGCGTCGTCGATCTGCACGTACAGCCCGGCGTCGACGATCGCCTTGTACTCCTCGCGCAGCGCCTCGGCGATGCCCATGAGCGCGGCGTTCTCGGAGCCGTAGTGCTCGTCGATGAGGTTCGGGAAGCAGCTCGCCGGCGCGACGACCGGGAGGAAGCCCTCGGTGACGCCGTTGGCCGCCATCGCCGCCTTGAGGTTGGCGATGTCGCGGTTGATCGCGTCGCCGCCCGTGTACGTCACCTCGCCGACGCAGGCCCAGTCGCCGCCGGGCGACTCGTAGTCCTGCTCCTTCGCGAAGTACTCGGCGTAGAACTCGTGGAACCGGGCCCAGTCGGTCGGGTTCTCGTTCACGCTGGCGAAGTTCGCCTCGCCGGGCGGGTGCAGCCGCAGCTCGATGCCGCCGAGCCGCTCGTAGACGTAGTAGTTCCACGCCGACTTGCCGTACTCGCCGTCGCTGACGATGTCGACGCCGACCTCCTTCTGCTTGGCGACGACGCCCTGGACGGAGCGTGCGAGGCACTCCATGTGGGCGGCCTCGTCGTAGGCGGGGTCCTTCTTGTCGAACTGGCGCAGGAATGCGATGAGCTCGTCGGGGCGGACGAGGCTCCCCACGTGTGTGGTCTGGATGCGTGCCATCGGTCTCTCCTCCTGAGGCGTTCGGGTTGGGACGTCAGTCCTGCGCGTCGCGCTCGAGGCGCTCGGCGACGCGGTCGACGGTGCGCGTGAGGTGATCGCGGACCGCCTTGGAGGCGCGCGCCGGCTCGTTGGCCACGCACGCCTGCAGGATCTCGTGGTGCTCGACGTCGAGGTGCTCGACCGGGAAGTCGTCCGTGGCCCGGAAGATGTTCAGGTACGCGCTGGACGCGTCCCGCAGCCCGGCGATCATCTCCACCAGCCGGTCACGCCCCGAGCGTGCGTACAGCTCGGAGTGGAAGCGCTGGTTGAGCTCGAGGTAGGCCTCGGCGGGCGGCCCCGTGCGCATCTCCTCGAGCAGCGCCTCGAGCGGGGCGGCCCAGTCGGGCTCGAACCGCTCGGCCGCCTTGCCCGCCGCGAGCTCCTCGAGGGCGATCCGGATCTCGTAGTGCTCGCGCAGGTCGTCGACCGACGGCAGGAACACGACAGCGCCGCGCTGCGGGTGGAGAGCGACGAGCCCCTCCCGCTGCAGGGCGGCGAGCGCTTCGCGGACCGGCGTCGTGCTGACGCCGAGGCGTCGCGCGATCTCCACCTGTCGCAGGCGCTGGCCCGCGGGAAGCTCGCCGGCGACGATCTCCTGTCGGAGCCTGGCGGCGACGGCACCGGAGATCGTCCGGGGGCCGTCGAGGCCCGGCTCGAGCGTGGAGCTCATCGGCCGAGTATGCCCGAGGTCGCGGTCACGATCTTCCCCAGACCTCGTCGGCGACGGACACCACGAGCTCCAGCTTGCGGCGCTGATCGTCCCAGGTGATGAGGTTGCCGGGCGCCGTGGAGGCGAACCCGCACTGAGGGCTCAGCCCGAGCCGCTCGATCGGCACGAACTCGGTCGCCTGCTCGATGCGCGCGAGCAGTCCGTCGCGGGACTCCAGCTCCGGGAACTTCGACGAGATCAGACCCAGCACGACGGTGGTCGAGTCGGGCACGAAGCGCAGCGGGGCGAAGCCGCCGGCGCGCTCGGTGTCGTACTCGAGCAGGAGCCGGTCCACGTCGAGGCGGCTGAACGCCTGCTCGGCGGTGGACTCGTAGGAGTCGCCGGCCGCGATCCACGAGCTGCGGTTGTTCCCGCGGCACATGTGCAGCGCCGTCGTGATCCCGGCCGCGCGCGCGGGCGCGAGGACGGCGTTGTCGGCGTCGATCATCGCGTCGAGGATCGCCTCGCGCGAGAGACCCTCGTCGCTCAGCATCGCCGCGGGCGCGGGGATGACGTAGAGCAGCGAGTCCAGCTGCATGTAGGAGATGCCCTCCTGGGACAGCTGGGCGACCTCGTCGGCCATCATCTCGACGATGTGATCGATCATCGAGGTGGTGTCGGGATAGGCGTCGGTCGCGCCGGGCCGGTACCAGTCGCGCACGAAGTGCAGCGCCCCGGTCATCGTCGCCTTGAACGGGCCGGGGGAGTGCTCGCGCAGGAACGTGACCTCCTTCTCGGCGATCCGTCCCGTGGTGCTGAGCCGACGCGCGGCGCGGCTCGTCCCGAGCTTGACCTCGGTCGTGACCTTCGTCGCCGCGCTGCTCCCGGCGCCCTCCCACTGCAGGGAGATGGCCTCGTCGTTGTCGACGAGCCCGTCGATGACCGACGGGAGCCCGCCGGCGAACCAGCTGCGCCGGTACTCGCCGTCGCTGAAGATCTGCAGGCCGGCGCCGCGTTGGACCTCGAGCGCGGCGATGATGGCGTCGTCCTCCGCGCGCTCGAGTGCCTCGTCGCCCAGATCGCCTCGGTCGTGCGCCGCTCGCGCCTCCAGAAGCTCAGGCGGCCGCAGCAGACTGCCGATGTGATCGGCGTGCAGCGTCATGTCTCCCCCCTCGGTCCGGCGTCGCTCCCCCGCGACGCTGTGCCTGTCAACCTAGACGCGGCAATGTCGAATGTGCAACATGAGTGCATGGAGGAGGGGATGCTTGGTGCCCTGGGCATGCACCGCACGGTCTCGGCATCGGTCGCAGCGAGCCTTCGCGAGGACATCGTCTCGGGTCAGCTGGAGTCCGGCACCCGGCTGCGCCAGGTGGAGCTCGCACAGCGCTTCGGCGTGAGCACGACGCCCGTGCGCGAGGCACTGGCGGCGCTGCAGTCGGAGGGGCTCGTCCGCCTGCACCCGCAGCGCGGCGCCGTCGTGTTCGTCCCCACCGTCGAGGGTCTCCGCGAGCACTACGAGATCCGCGCGGCGCTCGAGGCGCTCGCCGCGGAGCGCGCGGCAGAGCGGTTCGACCCGGCGCGCGGCGAGCAGCTTGCCGCCATGCTCGACGAGATGGCGGCCGGGCCCGGCGTCGAGCGGTACCTCGAGCTCAACCTGCGGTTCCACTCGGAGCTGTACGAGCTCGCCGGCCGCCCGCGCCTCGTGGACATGATCGAGACGCTGCGCGACGCGTCCAGCGCCTACCTGCACATCTACGCGAAGGTCGACTTCCCGTCCGAGCGGCTCGACGCCGAGCACCGGGAGATCCTCGCCGCCTGCCAGGAGGGCGACGCGGAGCGCGCGGCCGGCGCCGTCCGCCACCACCTGCGCCAGACGGTCGAGCACGTCGCGCGGAGGCTCGAGTCCGATGCGCGCTGACGCCGTCGCCGGGACCGCCACCGGCGCCCGCGCCACGCTGGCGCAGCTCGCCGACGAGCTCGTCGAGCACGACGCGGATCTCGTCTCCACCGACCCGCTGGACTGGCCCGGCTACGACGCACAGCTCACGCGCGCACGCGAGCGCTCGGGGGAGCTCGAGTCGGTCGTGAGCGCGGAGGGCCGCGTCGGGGCGACCCGCGCGGTGCTCGTCGCGTTCGACTTCGCCTTCATGGGCGGCTCGATGAGCGAGGCCGGCGGGCTGAAGATCGCCAACGCCTTCCGCCGCGCCGCCGCCGCCGGCCTGCCCGTCGTGTCGCTGCACTCGTCCGGCGGCTGCCGCATGCAGGAGGGCATGAAGGCGCTCGTGCAGATGCAGCGCATCGCCGCCGCCAACCAGGTGCTCGCCGCCGCCGGCGTCCCGCACGTCGCCATCCTCATGGGCCCGACGACGGGCGGCGCGTGGGCGTCGATCGCCGCGGGCGCCGACGTGATCCTCGCCGTGCCCGAGGCGACCGCCGCCTTCGCCGGGCACCGCGTGCGCGAGGGCGGCGCCAAGGCGACGATCCAGGACACGGTCGAGTCCGGTCAGGTCGACCTCGTCGTCCCGCGCGACGAGCTCGCGCTGACGCTCGCGACGCTGCTGGGCCTGCTCGTGCCGGATCGCGGCGAGCTGCCGCCCGCGGACGTGCCGACGGCGCTCGGCGAGTCCGGCCTCCCGTCCGACGGCTGGGACGCCGTCCAGCGCGCTCGCGCGTCGCAGCGCTCCCGCGCGGAGGCCTACCTCGACGAGTACTTCGACGTCCGCGTCGGCCTCGCGGGCGACCGCGCCGGCGGAAACGACCCGGGGATGCTCTGCGGCTTCGGCCGCCGCGCGGGCGCGCCGATCGCCTTCGCGGCCCAGACCGGCGGGGCCAACACGCCGGCCGGGTTCCGGACCGCGGCGCGCATCGTGCGCCTGGCCGACCGGCTCGGCATCCCGGTCCTCACGCTCATCGACACGCCGGGCGCCGCGAACGACGACGCCGCCGAGGGCGCCGCCATCGGCCCGGCCATCGCCGACGCGTTCGCCGCCGTCGCCGCCGCCCGCGTGCCGGTCACGAGCCTCGTGATCGGCGAGGGCGGATCGGGGGGCGCGCTCGCGCTCGCGTCGCACACCGAGCTGTGGATCGCCCCCGACGGCTACTTCGCGGTCATCGGGCCGGAGTCGGCCGCCGCCATCCTCAAGCTGCCGCCGGACGAGGTTCCGGCGGTCGCCGAGCGGATGCGGTTGCGCCCGCAGGACCTCGTCGCGCTCGGCGTGGTCCAGGGCATCGCCCCGCGCCTGACATGACGTCGCACACCCAGGAGGAGACACCCCGTGCCTGATCCCCTGCCGCTCCTGCCGACGACGCTCGTCGGCTCCTACCCGCAGCCCGAGTGGCTCATCGACCGCGAGAAGCTCGCGGCCCGGCTCCCGCCGCGCGTGCGCGCGACCGACCT
Source organism: uncultured Solirubrobacterales bacterium (assembly GCA_963757125.1). GTDB lineage: Bacteria > Actinomycetota > Thermoleophilia > Solirubrobacterales > Solirubrobacteraceae > CAVVSD01. The sequence continues at coordinate 35,592 of CAVWQP010000006.1, forward strand.
GTGGCGCATCGATCCGGCCTACCTGAAGGACGCCCAGGACGACGCGACGCTCCTCGCGATCCGCGACCAGGAGCGCGCGGGGCTGGACATCATCACCGACGGCGAGATCCGCCGTGAGAGCTACTCCAACCGCTTCGCGCTCGCGCTCGACGGCATCGACGCCGACAACCCCGGCTCGATGCCCGACCGCCTCGGCAACCCGATGCCGGTGCCGCGCGTCACCGGCCCGGTCCGCCGCCGCGAGCAGATCCTCGTGGAGGACGTGGAGTTCCTGCGGGCGAACACCGACCGCACCATCAAGATCACGGTCCCCGGCCCGTTCACGATGTCCCAGCAGGCGCAGGACGAGCACTACGGCAGCGAGGAGGAGCGCGCGTACGCGTTCGCCGACGCGGTCCGCGAGGAGGTCGCCGACCTGTTCGCGGCCGGCGCCGACATCGTCCAGCTCGACGAGCCGTGGATGGAGGCCCGCGTCGAGCAGGCCCGGAGCTTCGGCATCGAGACGCTGCGCCGCGCGCTGGACGGCGTGGACGGCACGACCGCGCTGCACATCTGCTTCGGCTACCCGTCGTTCATGGGCAAGGGGCGCACCACCCACGCCTACCACTTCCTCCCCGAGCTGGCGGCGAGCCCGCTGAACCAGATCTCGATCGAGACGGCCCAGTCCGACCTCGATCTCGCGGTGCTCGAGCAGCTCGAGGGCAAGTCGATCATCCTCGGCGTGCTCGCGCTGGACACGGCCGACGTCGAGTCGCCCGCGACGGTCGCGGAGCGGATCCGGCGCGCCCTGCCGCACAAGACGCCGCAGGAGCTCGTCGTCGCGCCGGACTGCGGCATGAAGTACCTCCCGCGCGAGGCCGCCTACGCGAAGCTGCAGGCGCTCGTCGCCGGTGCCGAGGCCGTGCGCGCCGAGGTGGGCGCGGCCGTCCGGTAGATGGAGGCACCGGGGCAACGGGTTGTGGGCGCGCGGGCAACGACCGGCCCGCGCGCGCACCTAGGGTCGCTGGGTTCGACGCGAGAGGAGCGATCCGATGGGTGACATCCGCATCAAGACGACGCACGTGGGCAGCCTGATCCGGCCCGATGACGTGGTCGCGATCATGCGCAGGCTCGACAAGGGCGAGGCGGTCGATCCGGCCGAGCGCCAGGCAGCGCTGGAGAAGGGCGTGCGCGAGGTCGTGCGCCGGCAGAAGGAGGCGGGGGTCGACATCGTCAGCGACGGCGAGTTCGGCAAGTCCTCCTGGAACTACTACGTCGCCAAGCGCCTCGGTGGCATCGAGGTGCGCCCGCCGTCAGGCGAGACGTTCGCCGAGATGCCGATGGTGGCGACGGACTGGGAGCGCTTCGCGGAGTTCTACGCGGAGTACTTCCCGACCGAGCAGGACTTCGAGAACCCCGGCGGCGAGTTCGCGGCGGTCGGTGAGATCACCTACGAGGGCGGCGCGGAGATCCAGCGCGACATCGCCAACCTGAAGGCCGCCATGGAGGCCGAGGGCGTCGAGGAGGGCTTCCTGCCCACCGTCGCGCCGGCGTCGTGCTTCCCGACCCTCATCGACGAGCACTACGGCTCGAGCGAGGCCGCGCTGAAGGCGGTCGCCAAGGCGATGGGCGAGGAGTACAAGGCGGTCGTCGACTCCGGCCTGAACGTGCAGGTCGACGACGCGTTCATCCCCTTCATGTACGACATCATGGTGCCCCCGGGGACCAAGGAGGACTGGCTCGCCTGGGGCCAGGCGCAGATCGACTCGGTGAACCTCGCGCTCGAGGGGCTGCCGAAGGAGAAGGTCCGCTACCACGTCTGCTGGGGCAGCTGGAACGGCCCGCACACCAACGACGTGCCGCTGCGCGACGTCCTGGATCTCATCCTCCAGGTCAACGCGGGGACGATCCTGTTCGAGAACGCCAACCCGCGCCACGAGCACGAGTGGCGCGTCTGGGAGGACATCGACCTGCCCGACGGGCTCGTCCTCGCCCCTGGCGTGATCAGCCACGCCACGAACGTCGTCGAGCACCCCGAGCTGGTCGCCGAGCGCATCGAGCGCATCGCGCGCATCGTCGGCCCGGAGCGCGTCATCGGCAGCACGGACTGTGGCTTCGCCCAGGGTCCGTACCTGCGCCGCGTGCACCCCACGATCCAGTGGGCGAAGCTGGAGGCCCTCGCCGAGGGCGCCAAGATCGCATCCAAGAACCTGGGAGCCGTCCCCGCATGAGCACCGTCTGGACCCGGCCCGTTCCGCCCGGCATCACCGCAGCAGAGCTCGATGGCGCGCTGGAGGCGCTGACGGCCGAGCTGGGTCCAGACAAGGTCCTGCTCGGCGAGGCCGAGCTCCGGGAGTTCCGCGATCCGTTCCAGCACGCGTCGAGCGAGGAGTACACGGCGTCGGCGGTCGTGATGCCGACGACCGTCGAGGAGATCCAGGGGATCCTGCGCATCGCGAACGAGCGCGGGGTCCCGGTGTGGACGCACGGGCAGGGCCGCAACAACGGCTACGGCGGCCCCGCCCCGCGCGTCAAGGGCTGCGTGATCGTCTCCCTGCGCAACATGAACCAGGTCCTCGAGATCAACGAGGAGCTGGGCTACGCGGTCGTGGAGCCGGGGGTGCGCTGGTTCGACCTCTACGAGGCGATCGAGGCGCAGGGCGCGAGCTACATGCTGTCGATCGCCGACCTCGGCTGGGGCAGCGTCGTCGGCAACACGCTCGAGCACGGCGGCACCTACCTGCCCTACGGGCTGGACTTCCAGATGCAGTGCGGCATGGAGGTCGTCCTGGCGGACGGCACGCTCATGCGCACGGGCATGGGGGCGATGGAGGGCAACAAGGCCTGGCACTGCTACAAGCGCGGCCTGGGCCCGACGCCCGACCAGATGTTCATGCAGTCCAACTTCGGCATCGTCACGAAGATGGGCGTCTGGCTGATGCCCAAGCCCGAGGTGTACATGCCCCTCTGGCTGACGGTGCCCCGCGACGACGACATCGCGCCGCTCATCGACACGCTGCGCACGCTCATGCTCGACGGGACGATCCGGATGGTCCCGCAGATCATGAACTCGCTCCTGCTCGGCGCGGTGCTCTCGACCAGGGGCGAGTGGTACGACGGCGTAGGCGTCATGCCCGACGAGGCGATCGAGGCGATGACGAAGGGGCTCGACATCGGCCGCTGGACGATGCGCTTCGCGCTCTACGAGGACGACGCGGTCGCCGACCACAAGTTCGCGAAGATCAAGGCGGCGTTCGAGGGCGCGATCCCCGGCGCGAAGGTCTGGGGCACGAAGCACGACCCCGCGGACATCCCGAACCTCGAGCACCCCGCCGAGCGCATCCAGGGCGGCGCCCCGTCGCTGGACTGGAACAACATGACCGCCTGGTACGGCGGCGAGGAGGGCGGCCACATCGGCTTCAGCCCGATCGCGCCGCTCACCGGCCGCGACGCGCTGGAGATCCGCGACCTCATGCGCGACACGCTGGAGGAGGCGGGGCTGGACTACATCGCCGGCATCAGCACGCTGAGCGCGCGGTCGTTCGTGCACGTGACGATGGTGATCTTCGACATGAAGGACGAGGCGCAGGTGCAGACCGCGTACGACGCGTGCACCCGCCTCGTGGTCGAGGCGGCCAAGCGCGGCTACGGGGAGTACCGCGCGCACCTGGACTTCATGGACCTCGCGACCGAGCAGTACGGCTTCAACGACCACGCGTACCGCAGGTTCAACGAGAAGATCAAGGACGCGCTCGACCCCAACGGGATCCTGTCGCCCGGCAAGCAGGGCATCTGGCCCGCGCGCCTGCGCAACGGCGAGCGTTAGCATCGGAGCGGTGGCTGTCGTCGTCGACACCGCCGTCGTGCCCCCGGAGGAGCGGTTCGACCTCTGGAACGAGGTGTCGCTGCGGGTCTTCGAGCCGATGGTCGTCTCGTCGCCCACGCGCCCGTTCGCCGGCCGGCTGGAGCACTACGGCCTCGGATCGCTCGGCATGTGGCACATGACGGCGGCGGCGTCGAGCGCCGATCGGACGTCGGATCTCATCCGCGCCGACGACCCCGAGCACGTCCAGCTCATGCTCCAGCTCAGCGGCCGGGTGCGGATCTCCCAGGACGGTCGCTCGTCGGTCGTCGGGCCCGGCGGGCTCATCTCGTGGCAGTCGTCCGTGCCGTACGCGATCGAGGGCCAGACGGACTTCGAGTGCCTCATGGTCTACGTCCCGACGATGCTGCTTCGGCCGCACGCCGACCTCGTGTGCAGCCGCACGGCGCTCGCCGTCGACGGCGAGGCCGGCGTCGGCGCGATCGTGCGCCAGTACCTGCTCGGCCTGCTGAGCGGGATGCAGGACGGCACGGTGCCGCCGGACAGCGTCGGGCACCTCTCCGAGGGGCTCATCGACCTCGTGCGCGCAGCGCTCGCCCAACGCGATCCGGACGCCGCGGCGCCCGAGCGCAGCTCCGACGTCCTGCGCGCGCAGATCAAGGAGCACATCGACGCCCGCCTGCCCGATCCGGAGCTGGCGCCGGCGGCGATCGCCCGCGAGCACTTCATCTCGCGCAGCTACCTGTACCGGCTGTTCGAGGACGAGGGGGAGAGCGTCTGGGAGACGATCCGCACCCGCAGGCTCGAGCGGGCACGCCGGGACCTCGTCGACCGCTCGCTGTCGGATGAGTCGATCTACGAGATCGCATCGCGATGGGGCTTCGTGAGCAAGTCCCACTTCAGCCGGGCGTTCCGCACCGCCTACGGACAGTCGCCGAGCGACTTCCGGCGCGAGGCGGCCGACTTGACAACCGGCTGATGGAATGTGCACATTACGTGTTCTGCCGAGGAGGAGAAGAGCCTGATGCCGAAGAAGCCGCCGCCGCTCAAGGGTCCGCACCACTTCACCGGAGTCACCGCCGACGTGATCGGCAACGTGGACTTCTGGTGCCGCGTGATGGGCATGCGGTTCGTCAAGAACACCCTGAACTTCGAGACCACCTTCCGTTACCACACCTACTTCGGTGACGAGGAGGGGCATCCGGGGAGCGTCGTGACGTTCCTCGAGTTCAACGAGATGCCCAAGGGCGTCCCGGGCGACGGCGACATCCATCGCCTCGTGCTGCGCGTCGCGTCCTACGACTCGCTCGAGTGGTGGATGGACCGTCTCATCGCCAACCAGGTCTTCAACGAGATGCTGCGCCTCGACCCGACGCAGCCCGACTCGCTCGTCTTCCGCGATCCGGAGGGCCACGACGTCGAGCTCATGGTCTCCGACACGCCCGACAAGCCGCTCACGGCCGACGCGGACGACATCCCCGCCGAGCACCGCATCCGCGGCATCGAGGGCGTGCGCACGTACTCGACGCTCGAGGAGACGCTGCCCTTCTGCAAGCACCTCGGCTTCGAGCAGGACGGCGATCGCCTCCGTCTGAAGGGCTCCGAGGGCGAGGCGCGCTGGTACTTCAGCCCGAAGTCCGGCCGTCCGAGCAACGACATGCACGTCGGCGTGTGGCACCACATCGCCCTCGGCTGCGGCACGCAGGACGACACGCAGGAGTGGCGCGACTACGCCGACACGGGCCCCACGCCGTGGACGCGCGTCTTCGACCACTACTTCTTCGACTCGTGCTACTCGATGTCGCCCGGCGGCCGCGTCGAGATGTGCACCTCGGGCCCCGGCTTCACGCTCGACGAGAAGATGGAGGACCTGGGCAACCGCCTGTCCCTCTCGCCGCGCACCGAGCCGCTGCGCGAGAAGCTCGAGCGCGAGCTCGTGCAGATCGTCAACCCGCGCCCGCGCGGGAAGGCGAAGGCGCGCAAGAAGCCGGCGAAGACGACGGCCGTGGTGCCCGAGGGCAGCGACGAGACGGTCGCGGCCAACGGCGCCAAGACCGGCGTGGCCGGCTAGGCGCCCCAGGCGGTCATGACAGACATCAGCGCCGGGATCGAGATCCCGGTCCCCGAGCCGGAGCTCACGCCCGGTGACATGCTCGCGCGGGCCCGCGCCCTGCGCGAGCTGCTCCGGCAGGAGCAGGCGGCGACGGAGGAGCGCGGCCACGCGGGCCCGGAGATCGTCCGCGAGTTCCTCGACGCGGGCTTCTACCGGACGCTGCAGCCGCGGCGGTTCGGCGGCTACGAGTTCGACGTCGAGAGCTGGTACCGCGTGGTCACCGAGGTGGCCCGCGGCTGCGTGTCGTCGGCGTGGGGTCTCGCCCTCATCGGCGGCCATCCCATGCAGCTGGCCGCGCTGTTCGGCGAGCGCACGCAGATCGAGTGCTTCGGCCCCGACGGCGACTTCCGCGCGCCCTCGCGGGCGGCGGCGACCGGCAAGGCGACGCCGGTCGACGGCGGCTGGCACGTGCAGGGCACGTGGGACTACTGCTCCGGCGCCCCGCACAGCACGCACTTCCTGCCCGTCGTGCTGCTCCCCGGGGATCCGCCGATGCCGGGCTACGCCGTCGTGCCCCGCGAGGGCTACGAGGTCCTCGACGACTGGTCCGGGATGCTCGGCCTCCGCGGCAGCGGGTCCAACTCGATCCGCGTGGACTGCGTCGTGCCCGAGGGCTGGGTCATCGACACGAACCTCATGGCGCCGGTCTGGCCCGACGACCGCCCGCCGGGCTGGGAGATCCACGGCAACGCCATGTACTCCGGCCGCGCCGCCGGCTTCTTCGACCTCGAGCTCATCTCGATCTCGATCGGGCTCGTGAAGGCGGCGCTCGACGAGTACGAGCACCTCATCACGACGAAGCAGACGTTCGCGCCGCCGTTCGTGCCTCGCCACCAGCACCCGGAGTACCAGCGGATGTACGGCATGGCGAGCGGCATGATCGCGGCCGCGGAGGGCGCGGTGCTCCAGGGCGCCCGCCAGTACCACGAGCACTGCGAGCGCGCGATGAACGGCGGGGAGCCGTTCACGCACGAGGACGACCTGCGGCTGTTCATGCAGGCGCAGCACGCCAACCGGCAGTGCGTCGAGGCGATGGACATGCTGTGGCGCACGTGCGGCTCGACGCCCACGAAGGACGGCCAGCGCATGCAGCGCCACTGGCGCGACATGTCGATCATCCGCAGTCACTTCTCCCAGCAGTACGACCTGCTCGCCGGGATGTACTCGCAGGTCCACTTCGGGCTGCTGGAGGGGATCCGCTGATGCAGCGCAGCACGGACCGCTTCCTCACGACCCACACCGGCAGCCTCCCGCGGCCCGACGACCTCATCAAGACGATGTTCGCGAAGGAGGAGGGCGTCCCGATCGATCCGGGCGCCCTCGCCGAGCGCGTGCGCTCCGCCGTCGCGGAGATCGTCGAGCGCCAGGTCGATGCGGGCGTGGACGTCGTCAACGACGGCGAGATGAGCAAGCCGAGCTACGCGACCTACGTGAAGGACCGCCTGGGCGGCTTCAACGGCACGAGCCAGCCGCTCACGTACCAGGACCTCACGGAGTTCCCGGTGCTGCGCGACAAGGTCTTCGGCGATCCCGGGCGCTCGCGGCGCAAGACGCCGGCGTGCACCGACGACATCGTCGTCGTCGACCACGAGGCGCCCCGGACCGATGCCCGCAACCTCGTCGACGCGCTCGACGGCCGGAAGGGCATGGGGTTCCTCTCGGCGGCGTCGCCCGGCGTGATCGCGCTCTTCTTCCGCAACGACCACTACGCCACGCGCGAGGAGTACCTCTACGCCATCGCGGACGCGATGAAGGAGGAGTACGACGCGGTGGCCGCGGCGGGACTCGTGCTGCAGCTCGACTGCCCGGACCTGGCGATGGGTCGCCACATCCAGTTCGCGGGCGACGATCTCGACGGCTTCCGCGCGCACGCGCGGGAGAACGTGGCGGCGATGAACCACGCCCTGCGCGACATCCCGGCCGAGCAGCTGCGCATGCACGTCTGCTGGGGCAACTACGAGGGCCCGCACCACCACGACGTGCCGTTCTCCGACATCGTCGACATCGTGTTCGAGGCGCGGCCGGCCGGGATCTCCTTCGAGGCGGCGAACCCGCGCCATGCGCACGAGTTCGCGATGTTCGAGAACCTGGAGCTGCCCGAGGGGAAGGTCCTGATCCCAGGGGTCCTGGAGTCGAAGGCGAACTTCATCGAGCATCCCGAGCTCGTCGCGCAGCGCATCGAGCGCTACGCGAGGCTCGTGGGGCCGGAGAACGTCGTGGCGGGCAGCGACTGCGGCTACGGCACGTGGGTCGGGCAGGCCGCGGTCGATCCGGACGTGGTCTGGGCGAAGCTGGCCGTGCTCGCGGAGGGCGCGCGCATCGCGTCGGACCGCTGCTTCTCCTGAGACCGGCTTGACACCGCCGATCGCAATGTGCACATTACGCACACGAGGAGGAGGTTTCGCCCCGGCACGAGGAGCGCAGGCGGCGGGCACGAGAGAGAGGATCCACCAGGGACATCGTCGTCCCGTGGTCGCTCTGCGGTCCCGCGTGATGGTCTGATCGCTTGTGTGACGGGCGGCGTCGCCCCTCGCTAGGGGACCGACGTCACGTGATCGACAGGGAACTTCCTACGCGCGTAACAAAGATCGTCGTACAGGCGTGCAAAGGTGCTCGCCGTTGTGGAGATCACCGATGCGATCCGAGCGCGAGCAGCGCAGGATCGATCGGGGTGCCGCCGGCTCGCCGGCAGTGCGCAAGGGGATTGATGTGAAGTCGTATGCAGATGGGGACGTGCAGGCGCTGCGGGTACGCGCCGCCTGCGCGGATGCGCGGGAGGCGCGCAGATCATGAAGTCCAAGGGGAGGAGGCTGTCCGTGCAGGAAAAGGTGGAGAGCAAGCGCAGCGGGGTGCCGCGCCTTCGGGTGCTGTTCGCTCTGTTCGCGGCGCTGCTCGTGATCGGCGTCGCCGCCGGTTGTGGCAGCGATGACAGCAGCAGCGACAGCTCGTCGGGTGGCACCTCAGGTGGTGCGACAACCACGGCGAAGGATGCAGCCAAGTCGGGCGACCAGACGGTCAGCGCCGGCGTCAGCGACTACGCCGACTACGTCGGCGCGAAGTCCAGCGGGGCTGCAGACAGCAGCAAGGCGCCGATCACCATCGGCTGGGTGAACCAGGAGGGCGGCCCGACCGACGTCGGCCCGGGCTCCACCAAGGGCGCCGACCTCGCGGTCAAGTACCTCAACGAGAAGCTGGGCGGCATCGGCGGTCACCCCGTCAAGCTGTTCAAGTGCTTCACCTCGACGTCCGAGGAGCAGGGTCAGACCTGCGGCCAGAAGATGGTCAACAACAAGGACGTCAAGGTCATCGCCATGGGCGCGGTCGCGATCGGCGACCAGTCCCTGGTCGCCACGGTCAACGGCACGAAGCCGATGGTCACCAGCGTCGCGATCGGCGCTGCCGACGCGAAGAACAAGAACGGCTACGGCCTGTTCGGCGACGGCATCCGGGTCTCCGGCCCGTTCGCCACGTACGCGTCGAAGGTCGTCGGGGCCAAGAAGGTCTCGGTCGTCTGGCCCGAGCTCCCCGGCATCAACGAGAGCTCGCAGGCGATCGTCGATGGCTCCAAGAAGCTGGGCATGGAGACCAAGAGCGTCGCCTGGAACCCGAACGCGACCGACCTCGTCGGCCCGCTGACGGCAGCAGGTGCTCAGACGGCGGACGTGATCATCCGAACTCGGATCCGAAGGGCTGCGTCAACCTCTACAAGGCGCTGCAGTCGCTGAAGATCACGACGCCCGTCGTGTCGGAGCCGCTGTGCATCAACGAGCAGGTCTCCAAGGCGATCGGCGACTTCCCGCAGTGGACGTACGGCATCGCGTCGACCCTGGCCAGCGACATGGCTGACCCGACGGCGCAGGCCTACGCCAAGATGACCAAGGAGATGGGTGCTCCTCCGCAGTACTCGCAGGACGTCTGGATCCCGACGACCTTCCACGAGATGCTCACCATCTTCCAGTGGATGAACAAGATCGGGCCGGACAACATCTCCGAGCAGACGATCCGGAGCAGGCCAAGGCCTTCAAGGGCCCGCAGGCCTGGGGCGCGCCGACGATTCAGTGCGGCAAGTACCCCGAGGCTCCGGGTATCTGCAACGACCAGACGAAGTTCTACACCTACAAGGGCAAGGGCCAGTTCGAGCCCGCCGGCGGTTGGCAGGTCTCGCCGTAAGGATTGACCGGCAGGAGGGCCGTCGCGTCCGCGGCGGCCCTCCCGCCACATCCTGAGACACACATGGACCAGATCATCCTCTTCGCACTCCTCGGGCTCGGGACCGGCGCGCTGATCGCCGGCATCGGTCTCGGGATCGTGCTCACCTACCGCGGCTCGGGCGTCATCAACCTGGCCACGGGCGCCATCTCGATGGTGGCGGGCTATCTCTTCTTCACGCTCAACACGGGCGGCTTCTTCGGCATCGAGCTGGCGGTCTGGCCCGCGGCCATCGTCGGCCTGATCATGACCCTCGCGCTGGGCATCGCCTGCGAGTACGGCGTGTTCCGTCCGTTGCGCAACGCTTCGCCGCTGGCGAAGCTCGTCGCGTCGCTGGGCATCCTGCTCACCGCCCAGGCCTCGATCGTCCTCATCTACGGCACGGCGGGCCGTGACGCGCCCGGCCTGCTGCCGCACAACATCGTCGAGGTGGCGGGCGCCGCCATCCCCGCCGATCGCTTCTGGCTGACGGGCATCGTCATCGTCATCGCGGCGATCCTGCTGGGCGCTGTACAAGTACACGCGCTTCGGCCTGGCCACGCGCGCGGCGTCCGAGAGCGAGGCCAACGCCCTGCTCGCGGGTCTGTCGCCGAACCGGCTCGCGCTCATGAACACGATCCTGGCGACGCTCGTCGCCGGCTTCGTGGGCATCCTGGCGTCGTCGCTGGCCCAGCTGGACTCCACGACGCTGACGCTGCAGGTGGTGCCCGCGCTCGGCGCCGTGCTGTTCGCGCGCTTCACGTCGTTCGCGATCACGTGCGTCGCGGGCCTGGCCATCGGCGTCGTGCAGTCGCTGATCTACTACTTCTCGACGCAGAGCTGGTTCCCGACCGACCAGGGCGCGGCCCTGCCCGGCGTCAGCGCGCTGGTGACGTTCGTCATCATCGTCATCGCGCTGTGGTGGCGTGGCTCGAGCCTGCCGACGCGCGGTGAGATCGTCGAGCAGGGCCTGCCCGGAGGCCCCGCGGCCCGAGCGGCTGTTCCGTCCGACGGCGCATCGCGATCGTCGTCGGCGTCGTCGCGCTCATCGTGCTGCCGTTCGACTACCGGAACGCGCTGGTCATCACGATGGCCGGCATCGTCATCTGCCTGTCGTTCGTCGTCATCACCGGCTACGTCGGGCAGGTGTCGCTCGCGCAGGTCGCCCTGGCCGGCGCGGCGGGCTTCACGGTCTCGCACTTCGCCACCGACCTGGGGATCGACTTCCCGATCGGCGCGATCGCGGGCATCGCGGTGGCGACCATCCTGGGCTTCATCGCCGGCGTCTCCGCGTTGCGCGTGCGAGGTGTGTCGTTGGCGGTGGTGACGTTGGCGGCCGCGGTCGCCATCGAGCAGTTCGGCTTCGCGAGCAACACGTTCGGCGCGGGGTCGACCGGCTCGCCGGTGCCCGAGCCGATGCTGTTCGGCTTCGACTTCGGCTCCCGCAACGGGTTCCGCGGCCTCGACGGCAGCATCCCGAGCCCGGTGCTCGGCTTCTGCATCCTGGCCGTGGTCGTGCTGACGGGCCTGTTCGTGGCGCGCCTGCGCATCAGCGGACTCGGTCAGCGGATGCTGGCCGTCCGCTCCAACGAGCGCGCCGCCGCCGCCGCGGGCGTGAGCGTGCGCAACACGAAGTTCGCGGCGTTCGGCATCTCGTCGTTCATCGCCGGCGTCGGCGGCGTGACGCTACGCCTACACGCTCGGCTCGGTGAGCGCCGACCGGTTCGGCATCCTCATCGCGCTCGGGTTCGTGGCGTTCGCCTACGTCGGCGGCATCACGATGGTGTCCGGCGCGGTGTTCGGCGGCCTCATCGCGTCCGAGGGCCTGTTCTCGCACTTCACGCAGGACGTGATCGGCATCTCCGGCACGTGGACGCTGCTCATCGGCGGCGTCACGCTGATCCTGAACCTCGTGTTCTTCCCCGACGGCGTCGCGGGATCGCAGTACCAGAAGAAGAAGGCGAAGGCCGCCGAGAAGGCGAGGCAACAGCTCGCGGCGGCGGAGGCATCGAGCGGCGGCGGCGGGGTCGCCGCCTCGGCGGCAGGGGGCGCCCAGCGATGAGCACACTGCTCGAGACAGGAGGGCTGTCCGTCCGCTTCGGCGGCGTGCACGCCCTCAGCGACGTCGACCTGAAGGTCGACGAGGGTCAGCTCGTCGGGCTGATCGGCCCGAACGGCGCAGGCAAGACGACGTTCATCGACGCGATCTCGGGGTTCGTGCCCAGCACGGGCAGCGTGATCCTCGAGGGCACGGACATCACCGGCATGGCGCCGGCCGATCGTGCCCATCGCGGACTCACGCGCACGTGGCAGGCCGCCGAGCTGTTCGACGACCTGACCGTGCGCGAGAACCTCATGGTGGCCGCCCGCCGGGCGTCGTGGCGCGACACGCTCCGCGACATCTTCCGCGGGACCAACGACGAGGACGAGCGCGTGACGTCGGCGCTGACGCGCCTGCAGCTGGACGAGTGGGCCGACGTGCTCCCGGGCGAGCTCACGCAGGGCCAGCGCAAGCTGGTCGGCGTGGCGCGCGCGCTGGCGGCGCAGCCCCACGTGGTCTGCCTCGACGAGCCCGCCGCCGGCCTGGACACCTCGGAGAGCGAGGAGCTCGGGCGCCGACTGCGGCAGATCGTCGACAGCGGGACCGCGATGCTGCTCATCGACCACGACATGGGGCTCGTGCTGTCGATCTGCGACCAGGTCGTGGTGCTCGAGTTCGGCAAGGTCATCGCGCGGGGCACACCTGAGGTGGTCACGCGTGACCCGAAGGTCGTCGAGGCGTACCTCGGCGGGGCGAGTGCGGAGGTCGCGGACGAGGTCCAGGCCGCCGCAGCGGACGCGGGAGCGGGCCAGTGAGCGGCGGGACCCTGGAGATCGACGGCCTGCACGCGGGCTACGACGGCGCGCCGGTCGTGCGCGACCTGACGCTCAGCGTGGCGCCGGGCGAGGTCGTGGCGCTGCTCGGCGCCAACGGCGCCGGCAAGACGACCACGCTGCGAGCCATCTCCGGGATCGTGCATCCGATGGAGGGCACGATCACGGTCGACGGCGTGGACACCGCGAGCATCAGCGCGAGTGCGGTCGCCCGCATGGGCGTCGCGCACGTGCCCGAGGGTCGCGGCATCTTCTACGGCCTGACGGTCGCCGAGCACTTCAAGCTGGGCGCGCGCGGGGAGACCCTCGACGCCAACGCGGCGTACGACTACTTCCCCGCGCTCCGTGATCTCGCGGACCGCCGGACGGGTCTGCTGTCCGGCGGCGAGCAGCAGATGCTCGCGGTCGGTCGTGCGCTCGTCCGCAAGCCGAAGCTCCTGCTGCTGGACGAGCTGAGCCTCGGCCTCGCGCCGGTCATCGTCGAGCGGCTGCTGCCGGTCGTGCGCGACTACGCCACGCAGGAGGGCTGCGCGGTGCTGCTCGTCGAGCAGCACGTCGGGCTCGCGCTGGACGTCGCGGATCGCGCGTACGTGCTCTCGCACGGGCGGGTGACGCTGCACAAGTCGGCGGCTGAGCTGCGCGGCAACCACGAGCTGCTGCTGTCGAGCTACCTCGGCGAGGCCGCGGCGGCCGACGCCACGGCCTAGCTGGATCTCGGTGACGGTGTGCCGTCGCCGAGATCCGCATCGCACAGCCGTCGGACGGAGACCGCCTCGATCGTCCTCTAGACGGTCAGGGTGGCCTCCTCCCGACGCAGGCGCATCGCCGCGTGCACCGCGTCGTCGCGCGAGTGCACCTCGAGCTTGCCCATGACGTTCTTGATGTGGCTGTAGACCGTCGCCGGCGCGAGGACGAGGCGCTCGGCGATGCCGTCGGTCGACTCGCCGCCGTCGAGGAGGTCGACGATCTCCCACTCGCGGGCGGTCAGCCGGCTGTGGACGGGCCGCCAGCCGGTCTCGGGCACGTCGCGCAGCGCCTCGACGAGCGCCATCGTGAGCTGCCGTGAGACGGCCGCCTCGCCGTCGCTGACCCCGCGCAGCACGCGGGCGAGCGAGTCGAGGTCCGCGGCCTTGGCGAGGTAGCCGACGGCGCCAGCGCGCAGGCAGCGGACGGCGACCTCGTGGTCCTCGTGCGCGCACAGCAGGACGACGCGCGTCCCCGGTGCCTGCGCCGCGATGCGCACGCACAGGTCGTCGGCGTCGAGGTCGGGCTGGGCCGCCTCGGCGACCAGGACGTCCGGGCGGTGGTAGCGCGCGAGCTCCACCGCCTCCCGGGCGTGGGTCGCCTCGGCGACGACGGCGATGCCGGCGGCGTCGCCGAGCGCGGCGCGGATCGAGCGGCGGGCGAGCGCATCGGGATCCGCGAGCACGATGCTGACCGTGGTGGCGATCATCGCGCGGATTCCCGCGGGCGGATGCGGCCGCCCGTGCGGACGTAGCCGCCGATCACCGCGCCGAGTCCGAGCACCGCCAGCACGGCGATGAGCGTGCCGACGGGCAGCGCCGGCTCCCCCGGCATCGCTGCGGGCGCCACGCGGGGCGCGGGCAGCGCGGTCGGAACCGGAGGTGGTGCGGGGCGCGTCGTGGCGGTCGGCTGCGTCGGCGGGCCGAGCCTGGTGGTCGTCCGCAGCACGTGCAGCGTCCGCGGGCCGACGACCGCGTCGGTCGTCAGCTCGCGGCGCGCCTGGAAGCGCCGGACCGCACGTTCGGTGCGCGGGCCGTACAGGCCGTCGACCGGCCCCGGGTTCAGGCCGCTGCGCCGCAGCCGCCGCTGCAGCTCGCGCACGCGGCGCGAGCCTCCGGGCGTGCTGTAGCCGGTGCCGCGCTGGACCGTCCCTGCGGACCAGTCGGCGCGTGTCGTGGTACCCGTCGTGCTGCCGGTGTGCCCGTCTGCGTGTGCGGCGGAGGCGGTCAGGCCCATCGTCGCCAGTGCGAGCACGGCGCCGGCGAGCGCCGGCGTCCATCGTCTCATGAGGTCCCCCTCGAAGTTCGTCTCGGGTGCTGCGGCGGGCGCCGTGTGGGCGACCGCGGTGGGCGTTCCGGGACGAGGGGGTCAGCCGGGGCGTTCGAGCAGCCAGAGCGGCGGCGCGGGCCGCGCGAGGGCGGCCGCGTCGCGGATGCGGCGGGTGACGGCGGGAGCGATGAGGGCGAGGAGCGCGACGAGCAGCGCAGCGCCGGCGCCTGCTGCGGCGGCGCCCGAGGTGGCAGATGCGGTCCCGGCGGTGGGCGCGTGCGGGGCCGGCTGCGGCGTGGGCGCGGTGGTGCGGGCGGCAGCCCGTCGACGGCGTGCGCGGCGCGTCGACGCGGTGCTGCACGAGCGAGGGCGCGGGCACGCGGGCGGCGACGGGTCCAGGGGCGACGGTGTGCGTCGACGCCCGGGCGCGAGACGCGACCGGGGGCTGGGCGCGCCGGTGGGAGCGCTCGGACGTCGACGGGGTCGGTCGCGCGGCGACGTGCGGCGTGGCCTGCGCGACCGGTGCTGTGGGCTCCTGCTCGGCGCGCGGGGTCGGCTCCGCGGTCCCGGCGCTGGCCGGTGCGGTCGTCTGATGGACGGCGCGCGTGACCGGCGCGGTGGTCTTCGCGACGGTGTCGGCGACCGGTGCGGCGGTCTGCTGCACGGCATGCGTGACCGGCGCGGCGGGCTGCTCGACGGGCTGCGCGACCTTCGCGACCGCCTCGGTGACGGGCGCCGCGGTCTGCTGGACGGCCGTCGCGGCCTGCTCCGCGACCGGCGCGGCGGCCCGGGTGACCGGTGCGGCGGCCTTCGCCACGGTGTCGGTGACGGGCTTGGCGGTCTGCTCGACGGCGTCCGTGACCGGCTTGGCCGTCTGCTCGACAGCCTGGGTGACCGGCTTGGCGGCCTCGACCACGGGCGCGGCAGCGTCGGAGACCGGCGCGGCGGCCTGCTCGACCGGAGCCGCGGCCTGCTGCACCGGCTGCGTCGCGGCGTCCACGGCGCCCCCGTCCGGCAGCAGGTCAGCCGAGGCGGGGCCCGCGACCACGAGTGCTGCCGCGCACGCGCCGGCGATGGCCAGGGCCGAGAGGCGCGACCGGGGACCGGCGTGGGTGCGTGCGGATGGGACAGACATGCCGCTTCGTGGTGCTTCGGCACGTACTTCCCGCGCAGATCACTTCGTGCGCGAGGACCGTCAGCGCGCGGACAGCGCCGCGGTCGCGTCCGCGGCGGCCAGGGCAGCGGCCGCCGCGGTCACGCCGAGGACGAGCACGCCGAGCGGCGAGGGGCCGCAACACGTGCGGGCGCAAACCTATGCCCGCGCGCAGGGCGCGTGCGCCGGTTCTCAGCGCACCGGCGGATAGAGCGTCTGACCTGGCTCGACCTCGACCGCGAACGCCTGCAGCATCCGCGCGACCGCCTCGTAGAACGCGCCCATGAGGGACAGCTCCACCGCGGCGGCGTCCCCGACCGCGCGGCGCAGCGCGGCCATCGTCTCGTCGGTCACCCCGAACACGTGCTGCTCCTCCGCGAGGCGCACCGCCGCGCGCTCGGCGTCGTCGAACACCGGGCTCGTCGCCGCCTCGCCCAGCGCCTCCACCTTCTCGTCCGGCACGCCCGCGTCGGCGGCCATCTTGCGGTGGTGCTGCCACTCGTACTCGGAGCCGCAGAGCTGCGCGATGCGCAGGATCATGAGCTCGCGCAGCGCGCGCGGGGTCGCTGCGTCGTAGCGCAGCGTCTTCGCGAGCTGTGCGTAGGAGCGCAGCATCACGGGGTTGTTGGCGAGGACGCGGTACAGCGCGATGGGCTGTCGGCCCTCGCTGATCGACGTCGCGAACACCTCGGCGGTGATCGGATCGGGGGCATCGCCCTCGACGAGAGGAAGTCGGGTCATCCCCGCGGATATTGTCGTACGAGATGATCCGACGACTCGGGCCGGGCAGCGAGGGGGAGATGGCATGCGCGCAGCGCTGATGGTGGAGGCCAAGCAGCCGTTCGTGGTGGAGGACATCGAGTACTACGCGCCGTCACCCGGCCGCGTGCTCGTGCGGACTGGAGCGTCGCCGTTCTGCTCCACCGACTGCGTGAACTGGCGCGGCGAGCTGTCGAAGGTCCCGCCGACGGTCCTGGGGCACGCCTCCATGGGCTACGTCGAGGAGGTGGGCGCGAACGTCACCGGCCTGAAGGTGGGCGACCGGGTCATCGTCCCGGGGACGTCGGAGTGCAACGTCTGCTTCTACTGCTCCATCGGCCGGCCCGACCAGTGCTCGGAGACCTTCGACCGCGGCGGCGTCTGGCCGGACGTCGCGGAGCGCCCCAACGGCGACGTCGTGAACGCCGCGGGCAACGTCGGCGGCTACTCCGAGATGATGAACGTGACCGCCAACCAGGTCTGGGCGATCGAGTCCGATCTGCCCGACGAGTGGCTCGGCTGCCTGGGCTGCGGCATCACGACGGGCCTCGGCTCGATCTTCCACGTCGCCAAGGTCCAGCCGGGCCAGAGCGTCGCGGTCGTCGGCCTCGGCCACCTCGGCCAGTGGATGGTCCAGGCCGCGAAGGTCGCGGGCGCCCGCAAGATCATCGCCGTCGACCCGATCGCCTACCGCCGCGAGCTCGCCGGCACGCTCGGCGCCACCCACGTCGTCGACCCGGGCGCCGAGGACTCGATCGCCGCCGTCCAGGCCCTCACGGAGGGGCGGGGCGCCGACGTCGTCATGGAGGCCGCGACGCTGGTGTCGGCGACCCGCGACGCGGTGATGATGTCCCGCCGCGCGGGCACGGTCGTGCTGTCGAGCGTCCAGAAGGCGGACGCCGAGGTCACGCTGCCGCAGGTCGCGATCTCCGTCCAGAGCCGCGCGATCATCTCCACGCAGAACGGCAACGTGCGCATGCGCGCCGACCTGCCCCGCTTCATCCGCATGATGGAGGAGGGCATCGTCACCGCCGAGCCGATCGTCACGACGAAGTACGCGCTGGACGACATCAACGACGCCCTTCACGCGTCGGACGAGAAGCGCGACCTCAGCGGCGTGATCGTGCCGGGGCTGGCGAAGACCGAGGTGCTGTCGCGCGTCGACGCGGTGGCTGCGTAGCGCGCGCCGCCGCGGCGTCCGCCGCGACCTCGCGGAGGCGTTGCAGCGCGGGCGTCTCCGCACCGCGCCGCCAGGCCAGCGCGATGCCCATCGTCGGCTCCGGCGGCGCGAACCGCCGGTAGACGGCGCCGGGCACGCGCAGGCTGCGCGAGCGCTCCAGCCCGATGAACGAGATCCCGCTGCCGGACGCGACGGCCGTGACGATGCGCTCCTCCTCGGGCTCGGCCCGAGCGACCGGTGGCCAGTCGGCCTCGTCCTCGCCGTAGACCTCGGCGATCATCTGCCGCCACGGCGCGGGCGCGTGCCCCTCCGGCCACCAGACGAGCGGCTCGCCGATGACGTCCTCGGGGCGGATCGCGCGCCGCCGCGCGAGCGGATGGCGCGTCGGCACGACCACCACCATCGGCTCGCGCCCCAGCTCGACGACCTCGATGCCGTCGTCGACGAGCGGCGGCCGGACGAACGCGACGTCGATCATGTCCTCGCGCAGCGCGACGGCGTTCAGCGTCGACGTGCCCACGTCGAGCTCGAGGTCGACGCCCGGATGCTGCGCGCGGAAGCGCTCCACGATCTCGCCGGCCAGTCCGCCCGTGAGCGAGCGCGTGAGGTTCAGCCGCAGCCGTCCGCGCTCGCCGGCGGCGGCGCCGCGGGCGGCGTCGGCCGCGCGGTCCGCCGCGACCAGGACGCCGCGCGCCTCCTCGAGCAGCGCGGCGCCCGCGGGCGTCAGGGCGACGCGCCGCCGGTCGCGCTCCAGGAGCCGCACGCCCAGCGAGGCCTCCAGCCGGCGCAGCTGCTGGCTCAGGCTCGGCTGCGCGATGCCGAGACGTTCGGCGGCGCGGCGGAAGTGCAGCTCCTCCGCGAGCACGACGAACGACCGCAGCTGCCGCAGCTCCATCGCCGCATGATAGGCGAAGCCGATCACAGCGATCGTCAACTCACTGTTGATAGCCCGCGCCCCACCTCGTACGGTCGCCCCATGGTGGAGAGAGCCGGCGCGGCAGCGCCTGCGGCTGCCCCCACACGGGGGTGCCCGATGCATGACGTGGCAGCGGACTTCAGGCCGTTCGACCTGGAGGAGCCGTTCGACTTCCTCGAGCGCGCCCGCCGGGAGCAGCCGGTCTTCTTCAGCGAGGAGCTCGGCTTCTGGGTCGTGACGCGCCACGACGACATCCGGGCGATCTTCAAGGACCCCGCGACGTTCTCGTCGGAGAACACCCAGGCGACGTACAAGCCCCGCCCGCCCGAGATCCAGGCGATCCTCGACGACGGCGAGTTCACCGCCTACTCAGGGCTCAGCGCGCGCCAGCCCCCAGATCACACCCGCCTGCGCGGCTTCATCAAGAAGGCGTTCACGCCACGCCGCGTCGCCGTGCTCGAGCCGCAGATCCTCGAGATCGCCACGCGCATGCTCGACGAGATCGACGACACCCAGCCGTTCGACCTCGTCTCGTCGCTGACCTACGAGCTGCCGGCGCTCGTCATCTTCCGCCTCCTCGGCGTGCCCGACGAGGACGTCGCCGACGTCAAGCGGTGGGCGGCCAGCCGGGTCGCGCTCACCTTCGGCGACCTCTCGATCGAGGAGCAGAAGGAGCACGCGCACAACCTCGTGCGCTACTGGCGCTACTGCCTGGAGCTCGTGCAGTCGCGCTTCGACGACCCGCGCGACGACCTGCCCTCCGACCTCGCCCGCATCTACCAGGACGGCGACCACTCGCTCTCGATCGAGGAGATGGGCGGCCTCGTCTACTCGCAGCTCACCGCCGGCCACGAGACGACGAGCTCCCTGCTCGCCGGCGGCCTCAAGGACCTGCTCATCCAGCGCGGGCGCTGGGAGGACATCTGCGCCGATCCCGAGCTCGTCCCGGCGGGCGTCGAGGAGATGCTGCGCATCAGCACGCCGGTGTTCGCCTGGCGGCGCCTGACGAAGAAGGCGACGCGCGTCGGCGAGGTCGACCTCCCCGAGGGCTCGCGGGTACTGCTCATGCTCGGCTCGGCGAACCACGACGAGACGACGTTCGAGCACCCGGAGGTCATCGACCTCAACCGCCCGAACGCACGCAACCACCTGGCCTTCGGGCTCGGCATCCACTTCTGCGTCGGCGCGCCGCTCGCGCGGCTGGAGGCCCAGGTCGTCCTGCGCGAGCTCACGCGGCGGATGCCGGATCTGCACATCGTCGAGGACCAGGTCTTCGAGTACCCCCCGAACACGACGTTCCGAGCGCCCACCCAGGTGCTCGTGGAGCGCCGCGCGGCGTCGGACCACGTCCTCGCCTTCGACCGCTGCGGCAGCGCGGAGGTCGCGCGGGTGGGCGGCAAGGCCGCGAGCCTCGGCACGATGCTGCAGGCCGGGTTCCCGGTCCCCGACGGCTTCGCGGTCACGACCGGCGCGTTCCGCGAGACGCTCGGCAGCGACGTCGCCGGGCGCATCTCGCGCGACCTCGCCACGCTCGACACCGACGACGTGACGGCGCTGGAGGCCGCGGCCGCCCGGTTGCGCCTCCTCGTGGAGACCACGCCCCTCCCGGCCGATGTCGCGGACGCGATCCGCGATGCCTACGCGGGGCTGGGCGACGACGTCCCCGTCGCGGTGCGCTCCAGCGCGACGGCGGAGGACGGCGCCGAGGACTCCTTCGCGGGCCAGCAGGACACGTACCTGTGGGTCGTCGGCGCCGACGCGGTCCTCGACAACGTCCGCCGCTGCTGGGGCAGCCTGTTCTCGGCACGCTCGATCGCCTACCGCGTGGATCGCGGGATCGCGCACGACGACGTCGAGATGGGCGTCGCCGTCCAGCGGATGGTGCAGGCGCGCGCCGCGGGCGTCGCGATGACGCTGAACCCGGCCAACGGGGACCGCTCGAAGATCGCGATCGAGGCGAGCTTCGGGCTCGGCGAGAGCGTCGTGAGCGGGACGGTGACACCGGACAACCTGCTCGTCGACAAGGTCGTGCTCGACGTGGTCTCGACGACGATCGGCAGCAAGGAGACCGAGCTCGTCGCCGACCTCGCCGCGGGCTGCGTCACCGAGCTGGAGGTCGAGGAGGAGCGCCGCGCCCTGCCGGCGCTGAGCGGCGCCGAGGCCAAGGAGGTCGCCGCGCTGGCCAAGCGCGCCGAGCAGCACCTCGGCGTGCCGCAGGACATCGAGTGGGCGGTCGACGGCGCCGCAGCGCCGAACGGGCCGACGGTCGTCCTGCTGCAGAGCCGCCCCGAGACGGTGTGGAGTCGCCGCCCGCAGGAGCGGCCGAGCAGTCTCAAGCCGACGTTCGGCATGCAGAGCCTGGTGAGCACCCTGATCAGTCCGCTGGCCGCGAGAGGAGCGACCGATGACGACGCAGCCCGCTGAACGGTTCGTCAGCCCCTACGACGATCCGGCGCCGGAGGAGGCGGAGGGCTGGAAGGAGCTCTACCCCTACTACCTGCACTTCCGCGAGGACCGCCGCGACGTCGAGGAGGCGAAGTTCTGGTTCGCCGACCTCCAGCACTGGCCTCGCGTCTTCAAGCCGTTCGACACGATCACGGTGGAGTTCGCCTGTCGGTGCCTCGGCCAATACAACACGCGCCACTGGGTGATCCCGCCCGCGAACGGGATCGACTACCGCGTCCACAACGGCTACCTCTACATGAGCCCGGTGGGCGTCCCGGAGGAGGAGATCGCCGCGCGCGTGCCCGAGTTCCTCGAGCGCGCCGGGCACTACTTCGCCAACTGGCCCGCGCTCCTGGAGAACTGGGACCGCAAGATCAAGGAGATGATCGGAGAGCTCGAGGCGCTGACCTTCGAGCCGCTGCCCGACCGGGTCGCGATGGAGGACATCGTCGGCGGCGCCGGGCACGACCCGCATCTCACGCTCACCGAGAACTACAACCGCGCGGTCGAGCTCGCCTACCGCGCGTTCCAGTACCACTTCGAGTTCCTGAACCTCGGCTACGTCGCCTACCTGGACTTCTTCGGGTTCTGCAAGGAGGCGTTCCCGGGGATCTCCGACCTCGGCATCGCGAAGATGGTGCAGGGCATCGAGGTCGACCTGTTCAAGCCCGACGACGAGCTCAAGAAGCTCGCGCGCCTCGCGGTCGAGCTCGACGTCGCCGGCCCGCTGTCGCGCGGCACCGTCGACGAGGCGCTCGCGGCCGTCGCCGCCGCGCCCCGCGGGGAGGAGTGGGTCGCCGCCTGGGAGGCCGCGAAGGTCCCGTGGTTCAACTTCTCCTCCGGCAGCGGCATGTACAGCGACGACAAGGTGTGGCTCGACCACCCCGACATCCCGCTGGGTTTCGTGCGCGACTACGTCGCGCGCGTGCAGGAGGGTCAGGACATCGCGCGGCCGACCGAGCAGATCGCCGCCGAGCGCGAGCGGATCACCGGCGAGTACCGCGCCCTGCTGCCCGACGACGAGACGCGCGCGGCGTTCGACGAGAAGCTCGGGCTGTCGCGGATGGTGTTCCCGTACGTCGAGAACCACAACTTCTACATCGAGCACTGGTCGATGTCGCTGTTCTGGCGCCACATCCGCAAGCTCGGCCAGGTGTTCGCCGACGCGGGGTTCTGGGACGACGCCGACGACATCTTCTACCTGCGCCGCGACGAGGTCCCCACGGCGCTGTTCGACCTCGGCAACGGCTGGGCCGTCGGCGCCGACACGATGGGCCAGTTCCACTGGCCGGCGATCATCGCCCGCCGCAAGGAGATCGTCGCCGGGCTGTCGGCGAAGACGCCGCCCCCGGCGATGAACGAGCCGCCCGCCGTCATCACCGAGCCGTTCACGATCATGTTGTTCGGCATCACGACCGAGCGCGTGGGCGCGTGGCTGTCGGGATCGGAGGACAGCGACGAGCTGACCGGCATGGCGGCCTCGCCCGGCCGGGCCGAGGGGATCGCGCGCGTCGTGATGGACACCGCGGACCTCGCGGCCGTCCAGGACGGCGAGATCCTCGTCACCCGCGTGACGGCGCCGAGCTGGGGGCCCGTGTTCGACCGCCTGGGGGCGGTCGTCACGGACATCGGCGGGATGATGAGCCACGCGGCGATCATCTGCCGCGAGTACGGGCTGCCGGCGGTCACCGGCGCGGGATCGGCGACCGTCAACATCCAGACCGGCGACCGCGTGGTGGTCGACGGCGACGCGGGCACCGTCTCCATCCTGTCTTGACCGACCGCTATGCCACCGCCTGGGCCGCAGCGCGGCCGTACATGCGCGCGCGCAAGAACGACGTCCACATCCCGCTGTCCTTCTGGTACGCCGAGCGCCTGCTCGAGCGCCACCCGGAGGCCGATGCGGACGTCGTGCTGCTCGCGATCATGTTCCACGACACCGGCTGGGCCGTGATCGACGAGGAGCGCATCTTCCGGGAGGGCTTCGCGACGGGCGACCAGGAGGTTGACCTGTCCTCCGATGTGCGGATCCTGCACGAGAAGGAGGGTGCCCGGCTCGCCGCCGATGCGCTCGGCGGCGCGTGGGACCCGGCGGTCGTCGAGGAGGTCGTGACGATCATCGACGGCCACGACTCGCGCGTGCACGCGCTGTCGCGCAACGACGAGCTCGTGAAGGACGCCGACAAGCTGTGGCGCTACTCGGTCACCGGCCTGAGCGTGAGCTGCGACTGGTTCTCCATGACCCCCGGGCAGTACGCCGCGCGCCTCGAGCGCCAGGTGCGCGAGGCGCTGTTCACCGACGCGGCGCGGGAGATCGGCGCGCGCGACCTCGCCCAGAGCAGGGCGATCCTCAAGGCGGACCTCCTCGCATGAGCACCTACGACGAGATCTACGCGCTGGCCGAGCCGTACTGGCAGACGCGGTCCAACGAGGTGCACGTCCCCGGTGCCTACGCGCTGGCGCAGCGGCTGCTCGAGGCGCACCCGGAGGCCGACGCCGACATCGTCCTCCCGGCGGTCCTGCTGCACGACTGCGGCTACTTCCTCGTGCCCGAGGAGGACCACCTCAAGGGCCTCGCCGGCGCGCCGGTCGGGTGGGAGCCCGACATCACCCGCCGGCACGAGATCGAGGGCGCGCGGATCGCGGGGGAGATCCTCGCGCAGGTCGGCTACGACGCCGAGCGGACCGTGCGCATCCAGGAGATCATCGACGGGCACGACTCGCGCACGGAGGCGCTGTCGCTCGAGGACGCGCTCATGAAGGACGCCGACAAGCTCTGGCGCTACACGGAGAGCGGCGTCCGCATCTGCTGCGGGTGGATGGACCGCACCCCGGAGGACTTCATGGACTTCGTGGAGTCGCGCATCGACACCTGGCTGCTCACCGACGCGGGCCGCGAGCTGGCCCGCGAGACGCTCGCGGAGTCCCGTTGCGCGTCCTGGTGACGGGCGCGGGGCGCGGGCTCGGCCGCGCGTTCGCGCTCGCGTTCGCCGCGCAGGGCGACGTGGTCGCCGCGGCCGACCTCGACGCTGCCGCCGCGGTCGAGACCGCCCGCCTCGCGGGCGGCGGCGCCATCGGCGTCGCCCTCGACGTCGCGGACGCCCGGTCCGTGCGCGACGCCGTGGGCGACATGGTCGCCCAGCTCGGCGGCGTCGACGTGCTCGTGAACAACGCGGGCCTCTACGCGGGCCTGCGGCGCGGCGCGTTCTTCGAGCTCGACGAGGGCGAGTGGGACCGCGTCATGGCCGTGAACGTCAAGGGCACGTGGCTGTGCGCGTCCGCCTGCCTGCCGGTGATGCGCGAGCAGGGCGCGGGATCGATCGTGAACATCGCGTCGACCACCGCGATCAACGGGTCCGCCGGGTTCGCGCACTACGTGGCGTCGAAGGGCGCGGTCATCGCGCTCACCCGATCGATGGCGCGCGAGGCGGGCCCCCTCGGGGTCCGGGTGAACGTCATCGCCCCCGGCTTCACGCTGACCGAGGCGAGCCGTGAGCTGTTCGCCGAGGAGGGCCGCGACCCCGAGACCTACGCGCTCGACCGCGGGTCGCTCAAGCGCCCCGCGCAGCCGGAGGACGTCGTCGGCGCCGCGCTGTGGCTCGCGGGCGACGGCGCCGGCTACGTGACCGGTCAGACGATCGTCGTCGACGGCGGGCGCATCTTCGTCTAGGGGTGGCGACGGTGGCCGGGCGGCGCGGCCGCCTCGAAGGCCGTAACAGCCGCCGGAGGCGGGCCCCCGGGCGTTTCTGACGGGCCTCGCGCGGGGCCATGCCGTAGGCCGCCCGGAAGGCGCGGCTGAAGTGCGCCGGGCTCACGAACCCCCAGCGCATCGCGATGTCGAGGACCGAGTCGCCCGCACGCCGCGGATCCTCCAGGTCGCGCCGGCAGCGCTCCAGCCGGCGGTCGCGGATCGTCTCCGCGATCGTCCGCTCGCCATCCGCGAACAGCCGGTCGAGGTGGCGGCGGGAGATGAAGTGCGCCGCCGCGATCGACTCGGGGTCGAGCGCCGGGTCGCCGAGGTGCTCGTCGATGTGCCCGCGGACGAGCGTGCGCAGCGCGTCGGGCGCGCGCGGGACGACGGCCGTGCCGTCGTAGAGGGCGCCGACGAGCTCGAGCAGGCCGTCGGCGAGACCCGGTGCCGGAGGCGAGGCCGACCCCAGGTCGGCCAGCAGCGTGCGCAGGTAGCGGCGCAGGAGCGGGCCCGCGCCCTGTGCCCCGGAGATCGTCGTGGCGGTCCGCCCGCTGATCCGGCTGCCGCGTAACAGCGGCTCGGGGCAGTACGTCACGAGGAGGTCGTGCTGCGTGTGGGCGTCGACGGCGTAGGGGCGCGACGACGCCCAGCTGGCGAAGTCGCCCGCCGACAGCACCGAGCGGCGCCCATCCTGCTCGACGACGCAGCGGCCCGCCAGCAGCAGCGACACCTGCACCCACTCTGGGTCGCTCGCGCCGATCATCGCGCGCGAGCGCGTGACCCTGGAGGGATCCGCCCGCAGCCGGTAGAGGGTGAGCGGACCGAGGGGATGACGCGCAACACGGCCCTCGAAGGGCGTGTCGCCGCGCGGCCGGACCGAGAGCGGCTCGAAGACCCGCGGCGTCGCGTCCGCCCACAGGTCGAAGCGCTCGCCCGGCGGAACCTCCCCGGTGTCGATGACGACGCTCATCTCCCGGCCACGCAGGCTATCCGTCCGGCTCGGGCAAGAACCCCGCCCGCGGGACACGTACCGTGGCCGGCATGAGCGCTGCCGTCGAGACCCCACAGGACCTGCTGGCCCGCGCCGAGGCGCTGCGCCCTGCGCTCATCGAGCGCCAGGCGGAGACCGAGCGTCTCGCGTGCTACCCGGAGGCGACCCACCGCGACTTCCTCGACGCCGGGTTCTACCGCCTGCTGACGCCGCGGCGCTTCGGCGGCTTCGAGCTGGACTTCGCGAGCTACCTCAAGGTGATGATCGAGGTCGCCCGCGGCTGCCCGTCCACCGGCTGGTCGCTGTGCCTGCCCAACGGCCACACCCTCCTGCTCGCGAGCCTCTATCCCGAGGAGGCGCAGACGGCGCTGCTGAGCGACCACTTCTTCGCGGCCTCCTTCGGCGCCCCGGTCGGCGAGGCCGTCCCCGTCGACGGCGGCTGGCATCTGACCGGCACCTGGCCGTACTCGTCGGGCATCGCGTGGTCGACGCACTTCATGGGCCAGACGATGGTCCCGGGCGAGACGAAGCCGATGCTGTTCGTCGCGCCGCGCTCCTCCTGGAAGATGCTCGACGACTGGGGCGACTCCCTCGGCCTGAAGGGCTCCGCGTCGCACAGCGTCCGCTTCGACGGCGGCTTCGTCGACGAGCTGTTCTGCCTGCACGAGCTGGTCATGGTCGACGTCGACGTCGACGAGCCCACGCCGGGCTACCTGCTCCACGGCAACCCGATGTACGCCGGGCGCTCACTGGGGCTGTTCATGTGCGAGCTGACCGCGGTCGTCGTCGGCGCCGGGCGCGCAGTGCTGGACGAGTACGAGAGGATCATCACGTCCCGGCAGACGACCTGGGGCCCGAAGATGCTCCGCTACCAGCACGCCGACTACCAGCGGCACCTGGGCATGGGGATGGCCCAGATCCACATGGCCGAGGCCGCCGTGCTGCACATGGCGGAGGAGTGGACCGAGCTGTGCCGGCGGGGGATGGAGGACGGCGTGCCCTACAGCTCGCTGGACGACCACCGGATCGCCGTCGTCGCCACGCAGGCCGCGCGGTCGGTGTACGCCGCCGTGCAGGACCTGTTCCAGTCGGCGGGCTCCAGCGCGTCGCGCGACGGCCAGCGGATGCAGCGCTACGTCCGCGACCTCGGCACGTACTGGTCGCACAACACGCCGTCGCAGTACGAGCTGCTCTCGCAGACGCTCGCGATGCTCCACCTCGGCTTCCCCTCCGACCAGCTGCCGGCCACGGGGGCGTGATCGAGCTCGGGCATCCGATCGTCGCGGCGCCCATGGCGGGCGGCGCCTCGACGCCCGCGCTCGCGGCGGCGGTCGGCGAGGCCGGCGGCCTCGGGTTCCTCGCCGCCGGCTACAAGACGCCGGAGGCGGTGCGCGAGGAGATCGCGGCGATCCGCTCGCTCACGGCGCGGCCCTTCGGGGTGAACATCTTCGCGCCGCCGGGCGACAGCGATCCGGGGGAGGTCGAGCGCTTCGCGGCCCGGCTGGGGGAGGAGGCCTCGCGGATCGGGATCACGCTGGGCCGCGCGAAGCACGACGACGACGCCTGGGAGGCGAAGCTCGAGCTCGTCGCCCGCGAGCGGGTGCCGGTCGTGTCGTTCGCCTTCGGCTGCCCGGCGCGTGAGGTGGTCGCGGAGCTGCGCGACGCCGGAGCGGAGACGTGGGTGACGGTCACGACGCCGGCAGAGGCGCGGACGGCGGCGCGCGCGGGCGCCGACGCCCTGGTGGTGCAGGGCGTCGAGGCGGGCGCGCACCGCGGGAGCTTCGACGATGCGGCGCCGGGCGACATCGGGCTGCTCGCGCTCCTGCAGCTCGTCCGCGCGCAGGTCGACCTGCCGATGATCGCCGCCGGCGGCATCGCGACCGGCGCCGGCGTGGCCGCGGTGCTCGCGGCCGGTGCGTCCGCCGCCGCGCTCGGGACGGCGTTCCTGCGCTCGCGCGAGGCCGGGACGTCGCCGCTGCACCGCGCCGCGCTGGGGACCGAGGAGCCGACCGCACTGACGCGGGCGTTCACGGGGCGCACGGCCCGCGGGATCGCCAACCGGTTCCTGCTCGAGCACTCCGCCGACGCCCCGTCGGCCTATCCCGACGTCCACCACATCACGGCACCGCTGCGCGCCGCGGCGCGCGACCGCAACGACCCCGACCTGCTGCACCTCTGGGCCGGGCAGGCGCACGCCCTCACGCGCGACGTGTCGGCCGGGGCGTTCGTGGAGGAGCTGTCGGCGGGCGCGCGTCGCGCGCTCCGCGACGCAGCCCAGCGCTGGCCCTAGGCCGCGATCCCCCGCAGGAAGATGTCGCAGAACTGCTCGGCGATGGCCAGGTGGCTCATCCGCCCGCGCGGCTCGTACCACTGCGGCGCGTAGTTGATCATCCCGAGGAAGCCGAGCAGCGCGATGCGCCCGTCGGCGAACCGGAACTGCCCCGCGGCGCGCCCGCGCTCCAGGACGTCGGCGATGATCGTCTCGAACTCGCGGCGCTCACGGCGGACCTGACTCCAGCGCTCGTCGCCCTCGATCGTCCGCCACTCGTGGAAGAAGACCGTGACCTGGTCGCGGTAGTGGTGGATGTTGTCCATGAGCGCGGCCGCCAGCGCACGCAGCGCCGGCTCGGGCTCGAGGTCCTGCGCGGCGATCTCGCGGGCCTGCTGCAGCAGCGGCTCGAGGAAGCGCTCGTGGATGGCGATGAGCAGATCCTGCTTGCCGCCGATGTAGTGGTAGAGCCCGCCGCGCTGCAGGCCCGTCGCGGCCACGAGGTCGTCGATGGTCGTCGCGTCATAGCCCTGCTTCGCGAACACCCGGGCGGCGGCGTCGATGACCGAGTCGCGGCGCTCCTCGTAGCGCCTGCGTGAGCCCTCCCGTACCGGTCCGGTCGTCGCCACCGCATCCATTGTGGCAGGGGAGTGGAAATCCATACCGAACATCTGGTACAAGTTTGCAGCTGTACCGACCAACCGGTACAAGAAACGGCGTGAGGAGCGACACCGTGGGTCATCTGAGTGGGTGCATGGGCACGAATGGCAACAGCCGCTGGCTTCACGGGGACGGAGCCCCGGCCCGTTCTCGGCACGCCGACCGCTGGTGCGGGATCGACCGGCCCTACACCGGCGAGGACGTCGAGCGCCTCCGCGGCTCGGTCCACGTCGAGCACACGCTCGCGCGGCGTGGCGCCGAGCGGCTGTGGGAGCTCATCCACCGCCCGGAGGGCGTGCGGTCGCTCGGGGCGATGACCGGCAACCAGGCGGTCCAGCAGGTCAAGGCCGGCCTGGAGGCGATCTACCTCTCGGGCTGGCAGGTCGCCGCCGACGCGAACCTCGCCGGCCAGATGTACCCGGACCAGAGCCTGTACCCGGCCGACAGCGTGCCCCACGTCGTGCGGCGCATCAACCAGGCGCTGACCCGCGCCGACCAGATCCACCACGCCGAGGGGCATGACGAGACGGACTGGTTCGCGCCGATCGTCGCCGACGCCGAGGCCGGCTTCGGCGGCGCGCTGAACGTCTTCGAGCTCATGAAGGCGATGATCGAGGCGGGCGCCGCGGGCGTGCACTTCGAGGACCAGCTCGCGTCGGAGAAGAAGTGCGGGCACATGGGTGGCAAGGTGCTCCTGCCGACCGCGCAGGCCGTCCGCAACCTCATCGCCGCGCGGCTCGCCGCCGACGTGCTCGGGGTCCCGACGATCCTGCTCGCGCGGACCGACGCCGAGGCGGCGGACATGATCACGAGCGACGTCGACCCCGCCGACGCGGAGTTCCTCACCGGCGAGCGCACCGCCGAGGGCTTCCACAAGACGCACGCGGGCCTCGACCAGGCGATCGCGCGCGGCCTGGCCTACGCCCCGTTCGCCGACCTCATCTGGTGCGAGACCAAGACCCCGGACCTCGACGACGCGCGCAGGTTCGCCGACGCGATCCACGAGCGCTTCCCCGGCAAGCTGCTGGCCTACAACTGCTCACCGTCGTTCAACTGGCGCGCCAAGCTCCCCGAGGACGAGATCCGCGCGTTCCAGGACGAGCTCGCGACGATGGGCTACCGCTTCCAGTTCGTGACGCTGGCCGGCTTCCACGCGCTGTCGCACTCGATGTTCGACCTCGCCCACGGGTACCGCGATCGCGGCATGGCCGCGTACTCCGAGCTGCAGCAGCGCGAGTTCGGCTCCGAGGACCGCGGCTACACCGCCACGCGCCACCAGCGCGAGGTCGGCGCCGGCTACTTCGACGACATCGCGCAGGTGATCGCGGGCGGGATGGCCTCCACCACCGCCCTGACCGGGTCGACGGAGGAGGCGCAGTTCACGACTGCCGTGTGATCAGGGCGTCGGGGTGGTGGTCGTGTTCGTGGTCGTCGCGGCCTGGGCCGTCACCTGGTAGACGATCTTCGTCCGCTTGCCGCCCTGCTTCTTCGGGACGAGCTGGTAGGTGACGTAGCGGGTCGCGCCCGCCGGGACCGGCTGGCCGATCGTCGCGCAGCGCAGGCTGCTGCCGGAGCCGGTGAGGAACTTCTCACCGATCGACGAGCCGCCGCGGCTGGACGAGATGAACGCGTAGACGCTCTTGTACGGGCTGCTGCTCGGATACTTGGCGCCCATGACGAGCTGCGTGCCGGCGGGGACCGAGGAGGGAGGCTTGATGAGGGTGACGCCGTTCGGCGCGCTCACCCTCGTCGAGCCCTGCGGCGGCTGGACGACGCTGCAGCTCTGACCTGCGCCCTGCGATGAGGGAGCGGCGACGGCGAGCACGACGAGCGCGCCCGCGGCGACTGACGATCCTGCGACCAGGAGGCGTTTCACGACGCGACCCTACCTACCTAGAGCCATCCCCATTTGTGGAGGAAGTGCCAGAGCGTGAAGGACAGCACGGCCATGAGGGCGATCACGGCCGGATAGCCGATGACCCAGCGCAGCTCCGGCATGTGCTGGAAGTTCATGCCGTAGATGCTCGCGATGAGCGTGGGCACGATCCCGATCGCCGCCCACCCGGAGACCTTGCGCACGATGTCGTTCTGCCGCACGGAGATCGCGCCGAGGTTCGCGTTCAGGGCGCCGTCGAGCGCGTCGCGCGACATGCTCAGCTCCTCCTGCAGGCGCTGGAGGTGATCGCTCACGTCGCGGAAGTACTGGCGCATCGGGCTCGTCGTCTCGGGCTTGGAGGTGTCTCGGCCGAGCTCCTGCAGCGCGTTGAGGAGCGGTTGCACGGCGCGGAAGAAGCGGCCGTGCTCGCGGCGCAGGAAGTAGATGCGCTGCGTCTGGTCGCGCCCCTCCTCGAAGATCGCCCTCTCCAGGTTCTCGAGGTCGCCCTCCAGTCCGTCGAGGACGGGCTCGTAGTCGTCGACGACGGTGTCGAGCACCGCCCAGACGACGGCGATCGGGCCCTCCGCGAGGAGGTGCGGGCGGTCGGCGAGGCGCTTGCGGGCGCCCTCGAGGTGGTTCGTGGCGCCGCCGCGGATGACGACGGCGAAGCTCGGCCCGGCGAACATCTGGATCTCGTCGAACTCGACGGTCTCGCTCGCGTGGTCGTAGGTCGCGGCCTTCAGGACGACGAACCAGTCGTCGTCGTAGTCCTCGATCTTGGGGCGCTGGTGGGACTCGTGCGCGTCCTCGACCGCGAGCGGTGGGAGGTCGAAGCGCTCGGCCACCTCCGTGAGCTCCTCCTCGCTCGGATCGCGGAGCGCGAGCCACACGAACCCCTCGCCACCGAGGCGGTCGGCCGCCTCGGGCATCGACAGCGGAGCGTCCTCGCGGCGCCCCTCGGTCGTGTAGTGGGCGCAGTCGACGATCACGGATGCAGCGTATTCCGACCGTGACGGAATTCGTGCAGCCGGAGAGTTCGCGCAACATCTTGCAGCGTCCCGAGTTGCAGCCCTGCAGTGTCCCCCCAAACACCATGGAGGTAGGAGAGGTCATGCGCATGCGCAACCCCGGGAAGTACCTGCTGGCAGGGTGCGTGGTCACGTCCGTGCTCGTCGCGGCGCCGCTCGCACTGGGTGCCGGCGAGGGCAAGCCGGTGAACGGCGGCGCCCGCAACCCGTCGAACAACGAGTCGCAGGCGTACACGCAGGAGACGCAGATCATCTCCAACCTGTCGGGCTACGGCACGCGTCAGTCCAACAAGTCCGATGACGGCGGTGGTGCCATCTACGGCTGCCGTGCGACGAACACGGCGTCGAACACGTGCGTGCGCGCGACGAACCTGGCCAACGGCCAGGCGTTCTCGTTCAACGCCAACGGCGGCAACCAGGTCGGCAGCATCACGTCGTCCAACAAGAACGCCGCGCCGTTCACGACGAACGCGACCGGCGTCGCCACCGGCCTGAACGCCGACCAGGTCGACGGCCAGAGCGCGTCGCAGATCCAGACCGCGGCGTCCACCGCAGCCGTCACGTCGGCGAACAAGTTCGCCGTCATCAACGGCGCCACCGGCGGGCTCGCCGAGGGCCGCGGCGTCACCTCGGTCGCGCACACCTCGACCGGCGTCTACACGGTGACCGCGTCGGAGACCATCAGCGCCTGCGCCTTCGCGGCGACGGCGCAGAGCGCGACGGCGGCGACCGCGACGGTCGTCCCCGTGGACGCGACGCACATGCAGGTCCGGACGTTCGTGGACGACGCGACGACCGGCGTGCCGGCCGCTGCCGACACGAACGTGCACCTGACCATCACCTGCTGAGACAGGTCAACGGGATCGCGGGCGCGCGCGGATGCGCGCCCGCACCCACGCGCCCGTGAGGGCCAGGACGTCGCCGAGCCCGCTCCAGAAGTGACCGAGCGGGCCGGTGACGATCCATGCGGAGGCGACGGTGATCGGGGAGCGGCGCGTGTGCATGCACCCCTTGTAACGTGTCCGCCCCATGGCCGAAACCGCCGTCAGCGCCACCGTCACCGAGCTGCCGGAGTCGCGCGTCCGCGTCGAGGCGGAAGTGGCCTCCGCCGAGGTCGAGCGATCGCTCGACCGCGCCGCCCGCCAGCTCGGGCGTGACCTCCGCATCCCGGGCTTCCGCAAGGGGAAGGTCCCGACCCCCGTCGTCATCCAGAGGATCGGCCGCGACGCCGTCCTCGACGAGGCCGTCCGCGGCTTCCTGCCGCAGTGGTACGTCGACGCCGTCGACGCCGCCGGCATCGCGCCCGTCGGCGAGCCGTCGCTCGACGTGGGCGACCTGCCCGCGCGCGGCGAGCCCCTCACCTTCTCGATCGAGGTCGGCGTGCGCCCCAAGGCGGAGCTCGGCCCGTACCGCGACCTCGAGGTCGGCCGCGCCGAGCCGGAGGCCGCCGACGAGGCCATCGATCGCGAGATCGACACGCTGCGCGACCGCCTCGCCAGGCTCGACGCCGTCGAGCGCCCGGCCGAGGAGGGCGACTTCCTGACCGTCGACTACGTCGGCTCCATCGACGGCGTGCCGTTCGACGGCGGCGAGGGGCGCGACCAGCTCATCGAGCTGGGCGCCGGCCGCCTCATCCCCGGCTTCGAGGACCAGCTCAAGGGCGCGAACGCCGACGACGACGTCACGGTCAAGGTGACGTTCCCGGAGGACTACGGCGCCGAGCACCTCGCCGGGAAGGACGCCGAGTTCGCCGTCTCCGTCAAGGAGGTCAAGGCGAAGCAGCTCCCGGAGGTCGACGACGCGCTCGCCGAGGAGGCGGGCTTCGACACGATCGACGAGCTGCGCGAGGACATCGGGACGCGGCTGCGCGAGGGCGAGGAGCGGCGCATCGCGGGCGAGTTCCGCGAGGCCGCGCTGGACGCCGCCGTCACCGGCGCGACCGTCGAGGTGCCCGACGCGCTGGTGGACGCGCGCGCGGGGGAGCTCTGGGACCGCATGCTGCACTCGCTGTCGCACCAGGGGATCGACAAGGACGCGTACCTGCGGATCGCCGGTCGCACGGAGGAGGACCTCCTGTCCGAGGCGCGCCCCGACGCCGAGCAGCAGCTGCGGCGCGAGGCCGTCGTCGCCGCGATCATCGAGGCGGAGAGCCTGGAGGCCAGCGACGAGGAGATCCTCGACGCGCTCGCGCCGACCGCCCAGCGGGAGGGCACGACGCCGAAGAAGGTCCTGGACCGGCTGAAGTCCGCGGGCCGCCTGGACGACGTCCGCGAGGAGGTCCTCGCGCGCAAGGCGATCGACGTCGTCGCGGACTCGGCCAAGCCGATCCCGCTCGAGCAGGCCGCGGCGCGCGAGAAGATCTGGACGCCCGAGAAGGGCGAGCCGGAGGAGAAGTCCTCCGAGCTCTGGACCCCGGGCTCCTAGCCCGCCGAAGCGGACGGATAGCCCCTCAAGCTCCGAGCGCCGAGACCCGATGGACAGGGCAGGCGCTCTGGGACCGGTTGCTAGGCTCCGCCCGGCAGGACTGAGGCGACCACACGAGAACCTAAGCGAGGACCATGAGCCCACTTGTCCCCATGGTGGTCGAGCAGACGTCGCGAGGCGAGCGCGCCTTCGACATCTACTCCCGCCTCCTGAACGAGCGCATCATCTTCCTGGGGACACCCGTGGACGATCAGATCGCCAACCTGATCGTGGCCCAGCTCCTCCACCTGGAGAGCGAGGACCCCGACAAGGACATCTCGCTGTACATCAACTCGCCGGGTGGCTCGGTCTACGCGGGCCTCGCCATCTACGACACGATGCAGTTCATCAAGCCCGACGTGCAGACCATCTGCGTCGGCATCGCCATGTCGATGGGCGCGCTGCTCCTGGCGGGCGGCGCGGCGGGCAAGCGCATGGCGCTCCCCAACGCGAAGATCCTGATCCACCAGGTCTCCTCCGGCTTCCAGGGCCAGGCGACGGACATCGAGATCCACGCGAAGGAGATCATCGACATCCGCCGGCGCCTCGACGAGATCATCGCGCAGCACACCGGGCAGACCTATGACAAGGTCCGCGGTGACACGGAGCGCGACTACTTCATGTCCTCGGAAGAGGCCACGGAGTACGGCATCATCGACCGCGTGATCCACGAGCACTAGCAGACGAGGACCCGGGGAGGACCGAACCCATGGCGAGGCCCACCGACTCCAACGAGCAGCTCCTCTGCTCGTTCTGTGGCAAGTCGCAGCGGCAGGTGAAGAAGCTCATCGCGGGCCCCGGGGTCTACATCTGCGACGAGTGCATCGACCTCTGCAACGAGATCATCGACGAGGAGCTCACCGCTCCTCCGACGTTCGATCTCGAGAACCTGCCGAAGCCCCGTGAGATCTACGGGGTCCTCGACGAGTACGTCGTCGGGCAGGACGATGCGAAGCGCACGCTCTCCGTGGCGGTCTACAACCACTACAAGCGCGTGCAGATGATGCAGGCCGAGGACGCCGACATCGAGCTGCAGAAGTCGAACATCCTGCTGCTCGGGCCGACCGGCTGCGGCAAGACGCTGCTCGCGCAGACGCTCGCCAAGATCCTCAACGTCCCGTTCGCGATCGCCGACGCCACGGCGCTCACCGAGGCCGGCTACGTCGGCGAGGACGTCGAGAACATCCTGCTGAAGCTCATCCAGGCCGCCGACTACGACGTCAAGAAGGCCGAGACGGGCATCATCTACATCGACGAGGTCGACAAGATCGCCCGCAAGGCGGACAACCCGTCGATCACGCGCGACGTGTCCGGCGAGGGCGTCCAGCAGGCGCTCCTGAAGATCCTCGAGGGCACGACCGCGTCGGTCCCGCCCCAGGGCGGCCGCAAGCACCCGCACCAGGAGTTCCTGTCGATCGACACGACGAACGTCCTGTTCATCTGCGGCGGCGCCTTCGCGAACCTCGACAAGGTCATCGAGCGGCGCATCGGCTCCAAGGGCGTCGGCTTCGGCGCGACGATCGAGACGAAGGCGCAGCGCGACAAGGGCGAGGTCTTCGAGCAGTGCCTGCCGGAGGACCTCGTGAACTACGGGCTCATCCCGGAGTTCATCGGCCGCCTGCCGGTCATGAGCGCGGTCCACCAGCTCAGCCGCGACGACCTGATCCGGATCCTCACGGAGCCGCGTAATGCGCTCGTGAAGCAGTTCCAGCGTTTCTTCCAGTTCGACGGCATCGAGCTCGTCTTCTCCGACGACGCGATGGTCTCCGTGGCCGACAAGGCCCTCGTACGCGAGACCGGCGCCCGCGGACTGCGGTCGATCATCGAGGAGATCCTCCTCGAGGTGCAGTTCGAGCTGCCGTCCCGCCGTGACGTCCGCAAGTGCGTCGTCACGAAGGAGACGGTGGAGCGCTCGGTCCCGCCGACCCTCGTCACCGAGGCGACGCCGGACGAGGACGACGGCGACGCGCCCGCGGCGCAGAGCGCCTAGGGCGTCGATGCGGTCGAAGGCACTCGCGGCGCTGCTCACCGGCGTCTGCCTGTGCCTGGGCGTCGCCGCGGCCGCTCTCGCGCAGGGCACCGATCCGACACCGACGGTCTTCGACGTCACCCCGACGACCGCGCAGGTCACCGCGCTGGCGCAGCCGCCGGGTGACGTGGGCTCCTACCACCTCGAGTGGGGGACCGACGACACCTACAGCACGAGCAGCGACCCGATCGCGATCGGCGTCGACACCGGCCCGACCACGGTCGGCGGCACGCTCACCGGCCTGCTGCCGGCGACGACGTACTTCGTGCGCGTCGTCGTGACGGGCGCCGGCGACCCGGTCGTCAGCCCCGGCGTCGGGTTCACGACGTCGCCCGACCCCAACCCGCCGAGGCCCCCGGACCCCGATGCGCAGGGCGCGCAGCTCGAGCCGGCGCAGACGGTCGAGACCGCTCCGCCGGACCCGAGCGACGCCCAGCAGGGCGAGGCCGTCGTGCTCGGTCCCGAGAGCGGCGACGTCACCGTCAAGCAGGCGGGAACCGACGAGTACGCCTCGCTGGAGGCCGGCACCCCGGTCCCCGTGGGCAGCATGGTCGACGCGACCGCGGGCAGCGTGCGTCTCATCGCGCAGACGTCGGACAACACGACGCAGGACGTCGTGCTGCGGGGCGCGAAGTTCGAGATCCGCCAGGCGAAGGACGGCTCCGGCATCACCGAGTTCGTCCTGAAGGGTGAGGACTTCAGCACCTGCGGGCGCGCGCAGAGCGCCGCGACCAAGAAGCGCAAGCCCCGCCGCTCGCTCTGGGCGAGCGACCGCGGCGGCAAGTTCCGCACCCGCGGGCTCAACAGCGTGGCGACCGTCCGCGGCACGACCTGGCGGGTGACCGACACCTGCGCGGGCACGACGACCACCGTCTACTCCGGGTCCGTCGTCGTGCGCGAGGCGCGCTCCGGCCGCAGCTACGTCGTGCGCAAGGGCCAGCAGCACCTCGCAGCCGCTCGCCGGTAGCCGCGCTCTAAGCTCACGGCATGTCCCGAGTCCCCGCCCGCCTGACGAGCGTGCGACGCATTCCCTGGCTGCTCGTGTTCCGCACGGGCCAGCTGATCTGGGCCCATCTGCGGGACGATCTGAGCCCGCACGACCGCCGCCGCCTCGGCCGCCTCGTGCGCGTGCCGCCACACCGGATGTCGGCGCAGGAGCGCAGCGATCTGCTCGCGATCGTGCGCAAGGTCGACCTGAGCGGTCTCGGCCGGGATCTCATCACGCTGCGGAGCCTGCACAAATGACCGATCTCCACACCAGGACGCGCTTCGAGCCGTCCGACGTCGAGCCGCGCATCGTCGAGCGCTGGCTCGAGGCGGGCCTGCACCATCCCGAGCCCGCCGGCACGCCGGACGAGAACTTCTCGATCGCGGTCCCGCCGCCGAACGTCACCGGCGCGCTGCACATGGGCCACGCGCTGAACGGGACGATCCAGGACGCGCTCATCCGCACGCACCGCATGCGCGGGCAGCGCACGAAGTGGATCCTCGGCACCGACCACGCGGGCATCGCGACGCAGCGGCAGGTCGAGAAGCGCCTGGAGGCGCAGGGCACGACCCGGGAGGAGCTCGGCCGCGAGGCGTTCAGCGAGGCCGTGTGGAGCTGGCGCGAGGAGTTCGGCGGCCAGATCATCGAGCAGTTCAAGCGCCTCGGCGCGCAGCTCGACTACGACGACGAGCGCTTCACGATGGACGAGGGCTACGTCCGCGCGGTCCTGAAGGTCTTCGTCGACCTCTACGAGCAGGGCCTCATCTACCGCGACACCTACATGGTCAACTGGGACCCGGGCCTGCGCTCGGCGATCTCCGACCTCGAGGTGGAGGACCGCGAGGGCGTCGTCGACCCGCTGTACTCGATCGCCTATCCGCTGGCCGACGGCAGCGGCGAGGTGGTGGTCGCCACGGTGCGGCCGGAGACGATGCTGGCCGACTCGGCGGTCGCCGTGCACCCGGACGACGATCGCTTCCGCGACCTCGTCGGGCGCGAGGTGGTGCTCCCGCTCGTCGGGCGGCGCCTGCCGATCATCGCCGACGACTACGTGAAGACCGACTTCGGCACCGGCTGCCTGAAGATCACGCCCGGCCACGATCCCAACGACTTCGAGATCGGCCGGCGGCACGGGCTGGAGGAGATCTCCGTCATCGGCGAGGACGGCCGCATGACCGAGGCCGCCGGCGAGTTCGCCGGCCTGACCGTGGACGAGGCCCGCGTGGCGGTCGTCGCCGCCCTCGAGGCGCAGGGCGCCATCCGGGGCGTCGAGGACTACGTGCACACCGTGCCGTACTCGCAGCGCTCGGGCGAGCGGGTCGAGCCGCTCATCTCGCTGCAGTGGTTCATGCGCATGGACGAGCTCGCCGCGCCCGCGGCGGAGGCCGTGCGCTCGGGGCGCATCCGCATCCACCCGGAGTCCCAGCGGCGCCGCTATCTCGACTGGCTCGACGAGATCCGGCCCTGGTGCATCTCCCGCCAGCTCTGGTGGGGCCATCAGATCCCGGTCTGGTACCGCGGCGAGGAGCGCTACGTGGGCACCGAGCCCCCTGAGGGCGAGGGCTGGGAGCGCGATCCCGACGTGCTCGACACGTGGTTCTCGTCGGGCCTGTGGCCGTTCGCGACGCTCGGCTGGCCCGAGGACACGCCGGAGCTGCGCGCGTTCCACCCGACCGACGTGCTCTCGACGGCCCGCGACATCCTCTTCCTCTGGGTCGCGCGCATGGTCATGCTCGGCCTGCGCTTCACGGGCGAGATCCCTTTCGCCGACGTGTACATCCACTCGGTCATCCAGGCGCCCGACGGCCGCCGGATGAGCAAGTCGCTCGGCACCGGCGTCGACCCGCTCGCGCTCATGGACGGCGGCCCGCGCCCCGCGGCGTTCGCCCAGGGCGGGGACTTCCCCGCGTACGGCGCCGATGCGGTGCGCTTCGGCCTGCTCGCGATGTCCTCCAGCCAGGACGTGCGCTTCAGCGAGGAGAAGATCGCGCAGGGCCAGGCGCTGGTGAACAAGCTCTTCAACGCCACCCGCTTCGC
Source organism: uncultured Solirubrobacterales bacterium (assembly GCA_963757125.1). Taxonomy (GTDB): domain Bacteria; phylum Actinomycetota; class Thermoleophilia; order Solirubrobacterales; family Solirubrobacteraceae; genus CAVVSD01. Next base: position 75,067 of record CAVWQP010000006.1, read on the forward strand.
GCTGCTGCAGATCGGCGACGAGGACATCGCGCCGGAGCCGCGGGTGGGTGGGGATGGTCTCATTGAGGACCGCTGGATCCTCTCGCGGCTGCGACGCGGCGAAGGACACGATGCGCACGCGCATCGACGACTTCGACTTCGCGAAGGCCGCCCTCGGGCTCTACGACTACATCTACGGGGACCTCTGCGACTGGTACCTCGAGATGGTCAAGCCGCGCCTGTACGCGGAGGACGATCCGGCCGGGCGCGCGGACCTGGCCGCCACGCTGCGCCACGTCCTGCGCGAGACGCTCATGCTCGCGCACCCGATCATCCCGTTCGTCACCGAGGAGCTGTGGGGGATGCTCGGGGAGGACGGCCTGCTCGCGGCCACGCTCGCCCCCGCCGCCGGCGGCTCGTCGCGCGATCCCGAGGCCGAGGAGCAGGTGGGCCGCGCGATCGCCGCGGTGACCGCGCTGCGCGGCTGGCGCGACCGCTGCGAGGTCCGGCCCGGTGCCGTCGTGCCGATCCGGCTGCCGGACGCGGGCTACGAGGCGACGGGCGCGACGATCGCCGGCCTCGCACGCGTCGAGCTGGCCGGGAACGGGACCGAGCCGGTTGCGGGCATCGCCGTCCCCGGCGGGACGATCGGCGTGCTCCCGAGCCCCGACGTCGACCTGGGCGCCGCCGAGCGCCGCCTCGAGGCGCGCCGGGCGGAGCTGCGCGGCGAGATCGAGCGCGCCGAGCGCAAGCTCGCCAACGACGGCTTCGTCGCCAAGGCGCCGCCGCAGGTGGTGGACGCCGAGCGCGACAAGCTCGCCCGGTTCAGGGCCGAGCTCGAGGAGCTCTAGGGCGTGACGCGACCGCGCGTGTGGTCCGCGCAGGACGCGGAGGACTGGCTCCTCGGGCTCGAGCAGCTCGGGATGCGCTTCGGGCTGCACCGGATGCGCCGCCTGACGGCCGCGCTGGGCGACCCGCAGGAGCGCTTCCGGGCCGTCCACGTCGTGGGCACGAACGGCAAGTCCTCCACGACCCGGATGACCGCGGCGATCCTCGCGCGCCACGGGCTGCGCACGGGCGCGTACCTGTCGCCGCACCTCGTGTCGTTCACGGAGCGGATCCTCCTCGGGGGCGCCGACATCGGCGACGACGCGTTCGCGGAGGCGTGCGGCCGTGTGAAGGCGGAGGCCGACGCGCTCGACGCCGACGCCGAGGCCGACGACCGGGTCACGCAGTTCGAGGCCCTGACGGCCGTCGCGTTCCTCGCGCTCGCCGAGGAGGGCGTGGACGTCGCGGTCGTCGAGGCGGGCCTCGGTGGCCGGCTGGACGCCACGAACGTGCTGACCGCCGAGGTCGACGTGCTGACGAACGTCGCGCTCGACCACACGCGCCTGCTCGGCTCGACCGTCCGGGAGATCGCGGGGGAGAAGCTCGCGGTCGTCGACGCCGGCGCGACGCTCGTCGTCGGATCGGGGCTCGACCCGGACGCGGAGGCCCTGGCCCACGACACGGCGGAGCGGCTCGGCGCCACGCTGGTGCACGCGCCGCCCGACGCCGGCGTGCCGCTGCTCGCCCAGGGCGCGTTCCAGAGGCGGAACTTCGCGACGGCGCGCGCCGCCGCCGAGGCGCTCATCGGGCCGCTCGACGAGACGGCCGTGCGCGATGCCGCCGCCGCGACGCTCGTGCCCGGGCGCTTCCAGGTCGTCGCGGAGCACCCCACGGTCCTGCTCGACGGCGCGCACAACGCGGACGGGATCGCGGCGCTCGCCGCGTCGCTGCCGGAGTGGCTGGCCGGCCGCCGGCTCGTGGCGGTCGTGAGCGTGCTCGACGACAAGGACGCCGCCACGATGCTCTCCTCGCTGCTGCCGCTCTGCGACGACGTCGTGGTCACCTCCAACGCGAACCCGCGCGCGGTGCCCGCGGAGGCGCTGTCGTCGCTCGCCGGGCGGACGACGCACGTGGAGGGCGATCCCCGGCGCGCCCTCGCGCTCGCGAAGGAGCTCGCGGGGGAGGACGGGGTCGTGCTCGCGACCGGCTCCATCTACCTCATCGCCGACCTCCTCCGCCCACCCGGTCGGAGAGGGGCGACGTTCTGAGACGGTCGAAGACTCCGTCTTCGATTGCGAGGAGCAAGCTCCTCGCGGTGTGTGGGAGGTCGCGGCGTGCGTCGTGACGGCCCGTCCGATCTGGCGCTCATCGCGTTCGCCGCCGTCGCTGTGGCGCTCGTCGTGCTCGTGTTCTTCGCGCTCGGCTACCTGTTCGGGCGGCTGTTCCTCTAGCCGGCGAGTGGGATCCTGCGGTCGCCTGGACCCAGCTCCCAGCGCTCGAGGATCGTCGCCCGGTAGAGCCGGTGGCGCGCATCGCCGGTGACGTCCTCGACGGACCACGCGGCGAGTCCCTGCGCGACGGATTCCCGCGAGAACGCAGCGATCGACGCCGGATCGGTGCGTGCCGCGTCCGCGGTGAGGTACAGCCCCTGCGCCTGCGCGGGCTCCACCCGGGAGTCGTAGATCACGATCGCGACGCGCGGCCGCACGTCGATGTTGCGCGAGTGGCGCGCGCCGGGGTCGGAGACCCAGAGCAGCCCATCGGGGCCGTCGGGCGCGAACCACACCGGCGTGACCCACGGCGTCCCGTCGGCGTCGGCGGTCGCGATCGTCATGTAGCGGCTCGTGCTCATGCACCCAGGATCCATCCCCGTGCCACTGAAGGAGGGGGCGCCCGCACGGCGAATCAGGCGCCATCGGACCCCAGATCCCCCACGTCCTCTAGCCTCTACGGAGCATGCTCGCCGTCTTCGGCATCACGTCAGATGGTCTGAACCTGGCCATCAACCTCGCGATCCTCTTCCTCGTGATCCTGTGGCTCGCCCTCGTCTACTGGACCTGGAGCGACGCCCGGCGGAGGATCGGGGACCCGCTGCTCGTCGGCTGCGCCACGCTCGCGGCCATCGTCTTCCCGTTCCTGGGCTGCATCGTCTACGCGATCGTGCGGCCCCCGGAGTTCCTGGACGACGTGTACGAGCGCGAGGCATCGATCGACGCCTCCGAGGCGCTCGTCCGGGTCCTGGGCGAGGTGCTCGAGTCGCAGCGTCAGCTCCAGGCGACCATCGGTCGTCTCGAGCAGCAGGTCGGCGCTCCGCGCCGCCGCCAGCGGCTGGAGCAGCAGACGGTCGAGCAGCGCTCCGCGTTCGACTAACCGCCAGAGGAGAAACCAAGTGTCCCGGACCCTGATCCTGGTCAAGCCGGACGCGTTCGCGCGCGGCCTGACCGGCGAGATCATCGCCCGCTTCGAGCGCAAGGGCCTGCGCATCGTCGCCCTGGAGCAGCGCACGCTCGAGCAGGACCTCGCGATGCAGCACTACGCCGAGCACGAGGGCAAGCCCTTCTTCGGCGAGCTCGTCGAGTTCATCACCTCCGGCCCGCTCGTCGCGATGGTCCTCGAGGGCCACGAGGCCGTGAAGGCCGCCCGGCAGATCATCGGCTCGACGAACCCGCTCGAGGCCGCGACCGGCTCGATCCGCGGCGACTTCGCCCTCGAGGTCGGTCAGAACATGGTCCACGGGTCGGACTCCGACGAGTCCGCCGAGCGCGAGGCCTCCCTGTTCTTCCCCTAGTCCTGGCGTCGAGCTCGCCGCAGCGGCGGACGATCCTCGAGCAGCTCGGCGTGGCGTTCACGGTCGAGCCGGCGGACATCGAGGAGTACGCCGCCGGCGAGCCGCACTCCGTCGCCGAGCTCAACTCACTGCGCAAGGCGCAGGCCGTCGCACGCGCCGGGGCGGTCGTCCTCGGCGTGGACACGGTCGTCGCGCTCGACGACCGGATCTTCGGCAAGCCGCGTGACGCGCCGCAGGCGCGTGCGACGCTGCGGCGCCTGGGCGGCAGGACGCACGAGGTCGTCAGCGGCATGACCGTCATCGAGGACGCGGGCGAGCCGCGCACGGCGACGGCCGTCACCGAGGTCACGTTCCGCGAGCTCGACGACGCCTGGCTCACCTGGTACGTCGGCCTGGAGGAGTGGCGTGGACGTGCCGGCGGCTACGCCGTGCAGGGCGCCGGACAGGCCCTCGTGACCCGGATCGACGGGGAGCACTCCAACGTCGTCGGACTCCCGGTGGGGCTCCTGCTTGCGCTCCTGCCCGATCTGGTGGTCGTCCACTAGACTGGCGCCTCGGCGGGGGTCGTTCGCCGGTCGCCCGGCAATCGCCGACCTGCAGGGATTTTCTGGCCCCCACCGCCCCCTCCGTATCAATGGGCTTCTTCTCCTACCTCACAGGGTTCGGCGGCCGCGACATGGCGGTCGATCTCGGCACGGCCAACACGCTCGTGTACGTACGCGGTCGCGGCATCGTGCTCTCCGAGCCGAGCGTCGTCGCGATCGACTCGCGGACGGGCGAGGTCCATGCCGTTGGCATCGAGGCGAAGCGCATGCTGGGCCGCACGCCGGGGACGATCTCGGCCATCCGCCCGCTGAAGGACGGCGTCATCGCCGACTTCGACGTGACGGAGGAGATGCTCCGGCACTTCATCCAGAAGGTCCACCAGAACCGATGGGCGCATCCACGCGTCGTCATCTGTGTTCCCTCCGGGGTGACCGGCGTCGAGAAGCGGGCCGTCGAAGAGGCCGCGCTGTCGGCCGGCGCCCGTCAGGCGTACCTGATCGAGGAGCCGATGGCTGCTGCGATCGGCGCGGGCCTGCCCGTCGGCGAGCCCACGGGCTCGATGGTGGTGGACATCGGCGGAGGCACGAGCGAGGTCGCAGTGATCTCGCTCGGCGGCATCGTCGTCTCCCAGTCGATCCGCGTCGGCGGCGACGAGCTGGACGAGGCGATCATCAATTACGCCAAGCGCGAGTACAAGCTGCTCATCGGCCAGCAGACGGCCGAGGAAGTCAAGTTGGAGATCGGCTCCGCGTTCCCCATGGACGAAGAGGTCCAGGCGGAGATCCGCGGGCGCGACATGGTCTCCGGGCTGCCCAAGACGATCGTCCTCACGAGTGAGGAGATCCGTCAGGCGCTCGAGGAGCCGGTCACACAGATCATCGATGCGGTCAAGGAGACCCTCGACCGCACGCCACCCGAGCTCTCGTCCGACATCATGGACCGAGGGATCATGCTTGCGGGTGGCGGCTCACTGCTGCAGGGACTCGACGAGCGGCTGCGCGAGGAGACACAGATGCCCGCGCACCTCGCCGAGTCCCCATTGACCTGCGTCGCAGTCGGCTCCGGGCGATCCCTGGAGGAGTTCGAGGTCATCCACCGCACGAACAAGACGAACAGGAATCGCGCCCGCCGCCGATAGCCCATGTACGACTCCAAGACGGTCAGGCGGCGCCGAGTGGTCCTGGGACTGCTCGTCGCCTGCTCCCTGATCCTGCTCACGGCGTCGTTCGGGGGTGACGGGGGCGCGGTCGGCTCCGTGCAGCGCGGCTTCAGCGAGGTCCTCAACCCGGTGCAGGAGGGCGCGAGCCGCGCCCTGAAGCCGGTGCGCGACCTGTTCGCGTGGGTCGGCGACACCTTCACCGCGAAGGGCAAGCTCGCCGACGTCACCGCCGAGCGCGACCAGCTCCGCCAGGAGGTCCTGAAGTCCCAGGACGCCCAGAGCGAGAACGAGCTGCTCCGCCGCCAGCTGAACCTCAACCAGAGCCTCGGCATCGGTGCCTACGGCCCGGTGGGCGCGCGCGTCTTCGCGCAGTCCTCGACCGTCTGGTACGCGACGGTGAAGATCGACAAGGGCTCCTCGGACGGCCTGCGCGACGGGATGCCCGTGCTCGACGAGAACGGCCTCGTCGGCACCGTGTCGCAGACGACGCGCTCGGCCTCCGTCGTGACGCTCATCACCGACCACACGTCGGGCGTGTCGGGGCGGACGATCGTCGGGCGCGTGCCCGGCATCGTGCTGCCCTCCAGCGCCGGCAACCCGGGGTCGCTCACGTTCAGCCTGACCGGCGGCGGGCGCATCGCGGTCGGCGACCGGGTCGTGACACGCGGGACGATCGAGAGCAAGTACCCGTCGCTGTTCCCGGAGGGGCTGCCGATCGGGACCGTGACGACCGTCGAGAACCCGGGCTCGGACACGCAGGAGGTCAAGCTGCGGCCGTTCGCCGACCTGCGGCGCCTCGACGAGGTCCAGGTGCTGACGAAGGTCCCGGGGGCGGAGTCGTGAAGGGGCTCGTCGCACGGATCGTCGTCTTCGGCATCGTGATCGGGATCGTCCAGGTCACCTTCGTGTCCCAGTTCCCCGTCGCGGGGGGCACCGCCGACCTCGCGCCGCTCGCGGTCATGAGCATCGGCCTGCTCTGTGGCGGGCTCGTCGGCGCGTCCTTCGGCTTCGGCCTCGGGCTGTTCCTCGACGTCTCGCTCCTCCAGACCCTGGGCGTGACGTCGCTCATCCTCGTCGGCATCGGCTACTTCGCCGGGCGGCTGCGCGACGGCCCCGCAGACACGGAGTCCTCGCTCCTCCCGCTGCTGGCGGGCGCCGCGGCGACCGTCACCATGTCGGTCTCCTACTCGATCATCCAGTTCCTGCTGGACGTCAGCGCGCCGGTCAGCGGCGTGCTGCTGCGCCAGCTGCTGGCGACCCTCATCCTCAACACCCTGCTCGCCCTGCCCGTCTACGCCATCGCGCGGCGCTGGCTCTCGCGCTCGCTGCCCCAGCAGCCGCGGGGGCGGCGCCGCCAGTCCTCCTCCGCGGCCCTCTCGCCGCTGCAGCAGGGCCTGCGCACGCAGGGGTCGAGGCGGACCTCGCTCTCATGATCGATCCCGTCGGAGATCGTCGCCCGCCGATCAGCCCCCAGCTCGCCTGGCGGGTCGCCCTCCTGGGCGGGATCGCGCTCGCGCTCTTCGCGATCGTCTTCTTCCGGCTCTGGTACCTGCAGGTGCTGTCCGGCGACCAGTACCTCGCCGAGGCGAACGACAACCAGGTCCGCCAGGAGCGCATCCAGGCGCCGCGCGGCGACGTCGTCGACCGCAACGGCGAGACGATCGTCACGAACCGCCGGGCGATCGTCGTCGAGATCAGCCCCGCCGGCCTGCCCGACGCGGAGCGCGAGGCAGCCGCGACCTGGGGCCAGCGGATGACCCAGCGCTCCCTGCGCCCGACGGGCTTCAAGGGCGAGCCGACGAAGATCCCCGACATCCCGACCCAGGAGCTGCGCGATCGCCTGCGGCGCCTCGCGGGCGTGCTCGAGGACACCACGGCGACCGAGATCCAGCGGCGCATCATCCAGTCGCTCGCCCAGGTGCCGTACGCGCCGATCCGGGTGGAGACCGACGTCCCGCGCTCGGTCATGAACTACGTGCAGGAGCGCCAGACGCTCTTCCCGAGCGTGACCGTCGAGCAGGTCTACCTGCGCCAGTACCCGCGCACGACGCTCGCCGCCCAGATGCTGGGCACCGTCGGGGAGATCCAGCTCAAGCAGCTCAAGTGGAAGCACTTCCGCGGGGTCAAGCAGGGCACCGTCGTGGGGCAGGGCGGCCTCGAGTACCAGTACGACCGCTACCTGCGCGGCACCGACGGCTCGCGCGAGATCCAGGTCGACGCCCTCGGCAACCCGAAGGGCGAGCTGCGCGAGGTGGCGCCGAAGGCCGGGCAGCGCCTCAAGCTGTCGCTCGACCTCGCGCTGCAGCGCGAGGGGCAGGAGGCGCTCACCGGCCAGGGCAACCCGGGTGGGCAGCCGGCTGCGTTCGTGGCGATGAACCCCGACAACGGCGAGATCCTCGGGATGGGCTCCTATCCGTCCTTCGACCCCAACCTGCTGACGAAGCCGATCACGCAGGAGCGCTACGACGCGCTCTTCGGCGAGCAGGCGGGCTCCCCGCTGTTCAACCGCGCGACGAACGGCCTGTACTCCACAGGGTCGACGTTCAAGGTCGTCACGGCGCTCGCGGGCATGCAGAGCGGCACGATCGCGCCGGCCACGCGCGTCGAGGACAACGGCTGCGTCGAGATCGGCGACCGCAAGTTCTGCAACGCCAAGAGCGAGCCCAACGGCTCGGTCGACATGCAGCAGGCGATCAAGGTCTCCTCCGACGTCTACTTCTACCTCCTGGGCCAGAACCTGGACGCGAAGAAGGGCCAGCTGCTCCAGAAGTACGCCCGCGAGCTCGGCTTCGGCCACGACACGGGCATCGACCTCCCGTCGGAGGCCGACGGCGTCGTCCCCGACCGCGCGTGGCGCAAGCTCGTCGGCGAGGAGGAGCTGAAGTGCCGCAAGAAGCGCAAGGTCGCCTCCTGCGGGATCTCCGACATGCGCGGCTGGAACACGGGCGACAACGTCAACCTGGCCATCGGCCAGGGCGACCTGCAGGCCACGCCGCTGCAGCTCGCCGTCGCCTACTCGACGCTGGCGACCGACGGGCGCGTCGCCCACGCCGCACGTCGGCCTGGAGGTCGAGAACCAGTCCGGCGAGCTCATCCAGCGCATCGAGCGCGCGCCGGCCCGCCGCATCAAGATCGACGAGAACGCTCGCTCGGTGATCATGAACGGGCTCAAGGCGGCAGCGATGGAGGACGGCGGCACGTCGCACGACGTGTTCTCCGACTGGCCCAAGGACCTGCCCGTCTACGGCAAGACCGGCACCGCCCAGCGCACCGGCAAGCCGGACACGTCGTGGTACGCGGCGTACGTCCCCGGCGGCCGCGGGCGCAGCCCGATCGTCGTCGCGACCACCGTCGAGGAGTGCGGCTGCTTCGGCGCCGAGGCCGCCGCCCCGATCACGCGGCTCATCCTCTCGCAGCACTTCGGGGTCGAGAAGAAGTTCGTCCGCGGGGAGTCGAGCACGCGGTGAACACCGTCCAGGCCCCCACCGCGGTCCCGGCCCCGCTGCGCGGCGTCCTGCGCCTGCCGCTGGACCCGCTGCTCATCGTGGCGACGCTGGGCCTGGCTGCGATCTCGCTCGCCGCGATCGGCATCTCCACGCAGGACGACATCCCCGGCTCGCCGACGTACTACCTCACCCGGCAGGCGATCTTCTTCGCCGTCGGGGCGGTGGTCCTCGTCGTCATCAGCCGCCTGGACTACTCCCGGCTGCGCGAGCTGAAGTACGTCGTCTACGGGTTCATGCTCGTCCTGATCCTCGCCGTCCTGGGCTTCGGCTCGGTCGCGCGCGGCTCGCGGCGCGCGATCGACCTCCCCTTCTTCCAGATCCAGCCGTCCGAGCTCGGCAAGGTGCTGCTCGTCGTCGCGCTGGCGGGCTTCGTCGTCGACCGCTCGCGCAGGCTGCGCGAGCGCGACACGACGGCGATCATCGTCCTGCTGGCGCTCGTGCCGGCCGCGATGGTGATGATCCAGCCGGACCTCGGGTCCGCGCTCGTCTACATCGTGATCGTCCTTGCTGTCCTCTTCGCGGCCGGAACATCCTGGAAGCACTTCGCCGGGCTCGCTGCCCTCACGGCGGGCGCCGTCGCGCTCGCGCTCGTGCTGGCGCCGGTCACCGGCGTCACCGTGCTGCACGACTACCAGGTCGAGCGCCTCACCTCGTTCCTGCACCCCTCGGGTGATCCCGGCGACGCCGGGTACCAGCAGAACCAGGCCGGCATCGCGATCGGCGCCGGCCAGAAGACCGGCCGCGGCGTGGGCGCCACGCAGACCCGTCTCAACTTCCTGCCCGAGCACCACACCGACTTCGTGTTCGCCGTCATCGGCGAGCGCTGGGGCTTCGTCGGTGCGGCGCTCGTGCTCTCCCTCTACGCCCTCCTCATATGGAGGGGTCTGAGGATCCTCACGATGTCCAAGAACCTCTATGGAGCCTTGCTTGCGGCAGGAATCGTCGCAATGCTCATGTTTCAGGTGTTCGTGAACGTCGGGATGAACATCGGGATCATGCCCATCACGGGTATCCCTCTCCCACTGATGTCCTACGGAGGCTCCTCGGTCCTGACCACTCTCATCGCCGTCGGCCTGCTGCAGTCGATCTACGCGCAGGGCCGCGCGGCGGCGTCCCACAAGGGACGCATCACCGCTACCTGAAGGACCCAACCACCAAATGCGTAAGCAAGTGCTTGTGAGCGTCGATCGCGGGGAGACCCGCGTGGCGCTGCTGGAAGCGACAGGACAGCCGGACCCGAAGAAGGCGCCCGGCCGCCCGCGGCCGGAAGAAGGACCCGGCCCCCGGCTTCCGCGTCGCCGAGCTGTACCTCGAGCGACGGGGCAACCGCTCCATCGTCGGGAACATCTACAAGGGCAAGGTCGACAACGTCCTGCCCGGGCTGGAGGCCGCGTTCGTCGACATCGGCCTCGACAAGAACGGCTTCCTCCACGTCGACGAGATCGTGCTGCCGGGCGTCGAGACGCCGCGGCGCGGCCGGGGCAAGGAGGGCGGCAAGAAGATCACCGACCTGCTCAAGCCCGGCCAGGAGATCGTCGTGCAGGTCGTCAAGGACCCGCTGAAGACGAAGGGCGCCCGCCTGTCGATGGAGCTCACCATCGCCGGGCGCTACATGGTCTACGCGCCCACGGGCGAGGGCGTCGGGGTGTCCAAGCGCCTCGACGACAAGGAGCGCGCCCGCCTGCGGCGCGAGGCGAAGGAGCTCGACCTCGCCGGCGGCGGCGCGATCATCCGCACCGCGGCGCAGGGCGCCACGCGCGAGGACTTCGAGCGCGAGCTGCAGTACCTCTTCAAGCTCAACGAGGTGCTCCACAAGCGGGTGGAGGACACGGTCGCCCCGGAGATGGTGTTCCAGGAGGCAGACCTCTCCGTCCGCGTCGTGCGCGACATCTTCTCCGCCGACTTCGAGCGCGCGCTCGTCGACGACGAGAAGCAGCACCACCGCCTGGTCTCCTTCTTCACCCGCACCGCGCCGGAGCTCGTCGACCGCGTCGAGCTCTACGAGGACGCCAAGACCCCGCTCTTCGAGGCCTACGGCGTCGAGAAGGTCATCGACGGCCTCATGGGCCGGCGCGTCGACCTGCCCAGCGGCGGCTACCTCATGATCGACTACGCCGAGGCGCTGACGGTCATCGACGTCAACTCCGGCTCGTTCGTCGGCCGCGGCAAGCAGGCGCGCCTGGAGGACACGATCCTCAAGACGAACCTCGAGGCGGCCGAGGCGGTCGTCAACGAGCTGCGCCTGCGCGACATCGGCGGCATCATCGTCATCGACTTCATCGACATGGCCCGCGCGCGCAACCGCGACGCGGTCATGAAGGTGCTGCGGACCTCGCTGGAGGAGGACCGCACGAAGACGTTCACCGCCGAGATCTCCAAGCTCGGCCTCGTCGAGATGACGCGCCAGAACGTCACCGAGGGCGTGCGCGAGATCATCTCCCGGCCCTGCCCGACCTGCGACGGCGACGGCGTCATCCGCTCCGAGGAGACGATCGCCATCGACTTCGAGCGCCGGATGCGCGACCTCGGCAACGAGGCGCCCAAGGACGTCGAGGCGTTCCTCGTGCAGATGAACCCGCGCGTGAGCGCGCAGTTCACCGGCAACGGCGCGCGCGTGCTGCACGCGCTGGAGGAGGGGACCGGCCGCACCTTCCACTTCGAGGGCTCCGAGGGCCTGCCGCTCGACCACTTCGCGGTCACGATGGAGGGCGCCCGCGGCGAGGTCGAGGAGCGCGCGGTGCCGTTCCGCGAGGGCGACGAGGTGCTCGTGCACATCGTCGAGCCGCACATGTACGACGTCGACGACGCGGTCGCGAAGATCGACGGCTACATCGTCTCCGTCGCGGGCGCGGGGCCGCTCGTGGGGGAGAAGCGCCTCGTGCGCATCGAGCAGGCCGGGCGCACGTCCGCGACCGCGGTCCTCGTCGACCCGACGGGCTCAGCAGGGCAGCCCGGGGTGGCCAAGGACAGCGATGACGGCCAGCCCGCGGCCCGGCGGCGCGGGCGCCGAGGCGGGCGGCGGCGCTCACGCGCCACGGCCGACGCCGGGGCGCCGCCGGAGTCCTAGGTGGCTCGCGGTGGCGTCACTGCGGCCCGGCCAGCTCGGGGAATCGCTGCAGGACGTCACCGCGCCACGGCCGGATCACCCGCTCGGAGATCAACCAGCTGCCGTCGACCTTGAGCAGGACGTCCTGGTACCAGGCCACGAGATGGACGTTCGTGGCTCCGGTCCTGTGCAGCGAGGTCACCATCACGAAGGACCGCGCGGCGCAGCGCTCGGTGTCGCCCTCGAGGAGCAGCTGCCCGACCCAGTGCTGGCGCCCGGGGAAGGTGTGGTTCTCGTGCATGAGCTCGAGGAACCGCCTGGGGCCGGCCCGGTCCGGTCCCTCGTAGGGCCCGTACACGGGATCGACGATCCGCGCGTCGTGGGTGAACAGGGCGAGGAACGGCTCCATCCGGCCCCGGTCCGCGCTCCACGCGTACGCGGCGAACAGGTCGTCGATCGCGATGCGGTCCTCCACCGTCAGCGGGCCTGGCGTCATGCGACCGGCCCGAAGTCGGGGAAGCCGTCGAGCACCTCGCCCTCCCAGCGCTCGACGGTCCGCTCCTCGTAGCGCCACGCGCCGTCGATCTTCACGAACGTGTCGCGGCAGTGGCCGACGAAGCCGATGAGCACGGACGCCGTGCCGACCGGGTTCATGTGCGGGACCAGGACGAAGGAGCGGACGGTGCAACGCTCGCCGTCGCCGTCGAACACCCGGTTGTGCATCCAGTGCTGGCGGCCGGCCGTGCTGCCGGGCCGATCGAGCCAGTCGCGCAGGAACTGCCGGGCGCCTTCGGGTCCCGGCGGGAACTCGCGGCCCAGCTCGGTGACGCGCGCGTTTGGCGCGAAGAGCTCACCGAACGCCTCGACGTCCGCGGTCCCGGTGGCCCAGGAGTAGCGGGCCTGGAGCTCGCGGATGAGGAATCGGTCCTCGAGCGTCAGCGGTGGCATGAGAGTCCAAGCATATGATCCAGGCGATGGAGGAAGGGTTCAGCGTCGAGGAGCGCGTGCAGATCGAGGAGCTCTATGCCCGGCACGCCTGGGCATTGGACACCGCCGACGTGGACGGCGTCGCCGAGCTCTACACCGAGGACGCGGTGATCGACGACGTCCAGACCGGCCGCTTCGAGGGCGCCGGCGCTGCGCGCCGGTTCGCCGAGGCGGCGCGCGACGATCCGGACTTCCGCGGCCGGCAGCACTGGAGCGGGCACAACCGCGTCGTGCGCGACGGGGCACGCTGTCGCGTGACGGCGTTCGGTCTGGCGGCCCAGCTGCACTCGTCCGGCGCGACGTTCCTGCCGTGGCTGGGGTACACGGAGGACGTTCTCGTCGCCCCGGACGGCGTGTGGCTGTTCGCCGAGCGGCGGTTCCGGCGCTGGGAAGGGAGCGTCCTGTCGGGCTTCCGGGGTCGATGACGTACACTCCGGGACTCGGCGCCGCGGCCGAAGGGGCCAACGGCGCCGTTCGCGCGCCACGGCCGACAGCGCCGCGGCACAGGATTCCTAGAAAAGACCTCATGGATTACGCAATCGTCAAGACCGGCGGCAAGCAGTACCGCGTGCAGCAGGGGCAGACGCTCCTGGTCGAGCGCCTGGCCTCGGAGGCCGGGTCGACCGTCGACCTGCAGCCGCTGCTGCTCAGCTCGTCGGACACCGTCTTCGACCGCGATGGCCTGTCGAAGGTCGCCGTGCGCGCCGAGATCGTCGGGCACGAGCGCGGCAAGAAGATCCGCGTGTTCAAGTTCAAGCCCAAGCGCGGCTACAAGCGCACGGCGGGCCACCGCCAGGAGCTCACGCGGATCCGGATCACGGAGATCTCCAATGGCTCATAAGAAGGGTCTCGGTTCCTCGCGCAACGGGCGCGACTCGAACGCCAAGCGCCTCGGCGTGAAGATGTTCGCGGGCGAGGTCGTCACCGGCGGCGAGATCATCGTCCGCCAGCGCGGGACGGTCTTCCGTCCCGGCGACGGCGTCGGCATCGGCCGCGACCACACGCTCTTCGCGACGGACGCGGGCACCCTGGTGTTCCAGACGGGGCGGCGCGGACGCGTCGTCTCGGTGGCGCCGGTCTCCACGGAGTAGGTCCGGCATGGCGGCGTCGGGCGGCTGGGCGTTGCACGCCGGCCGGGCCATCGCCGCCGGTCGCGTCGCTGCGGGGTTCGCGCTGCTGCTGGCCCCTGGGCGCACCTCGCGCGCCTGGGTCGGCGATCACGGCCCCGCCGGCGAGGTGCTCACGCGGTGCGTCGGCGTCCGCGACCTCGTCCTGGGCGGGATCGCGCTGCACACCGTCGACCACCCGCAGATCGGCCCGCGCTGGGTCGCGACCTGCGCGCTGGCCGACGCGGTCGATGCGGGCGCGTCCTACGCGGCCCGCCGCGCCCTGCCGCCCGTCGGGGCGGTGTGGGTCCCGGCGATCGCGTCGGCATCCGCCGTGGTCGGGCTCGCGGCGTCGGTCGCGCTGCGCAAGCGCGCCGCGAAGGACGCGCTGCGGTCACAGGTGCCGATCGTGATCGTGCCCAAGGAGCACGACCCGGTCCACCCGATCCCGCCGTCCCAGGTCTAGGCGGGGATCAGCCGGACGGGGATGTGCTCGTGGCCGTGCGCCTGGAAGTTCACGGCGCGCTCGGCCTCGCCGGCGGGCTCGATGGCCTTCACCTTGGCGGTGAGCGCGTTGAGGATCGCCTGGCCCTCGATGCGCGCGAGCGCCTGCCCGGCGCACGCGTGGATGCCGTAGCCGAGGTTGATGTGCCCGACGACCTTGCGCGTGACGTCGAAGGTGTCGGCGTTCTCCCACCTGCGCGGGTCGCGCCCCGCGGCGAGGAACATGACCATGATCCGCGCGCCGGCCGGCAGCGTCACGCCGTCGAGCTCGGTGACGTCCTTCGTCGCGCGCCCGCCGAAGCGCGAGGGCGAGTCGTAGCGCAGGACCTCCTCGAACGCGTTGCGCACGAGCTTGGGCTCCGCGCGGACCTTGTCGTACTCGCCGGGGTGCTCCGAGAACGCCCGGACCATGCTGCCGATGCCGTAGATCGTCGTGTCCGAGCCCGCGGCGAAGAGCGTGCGGACGAGCAGCTCGGCCTCCTCCTCGGTGATCTCGCCGGTGTCCGCCGCCTTGAACATCTGCCCGCCGAGGCCATCGGGGTCGACGGCGTCGCGCTTCACGGAGCGGTCGACCCAGGCGATCGCGTCCGCGGCGCGCTCCATGCCGCGGCGCTGGATCTCGTTCGCGGGGCCGAACGCGTTGAACGCGGCGTCCCCGAAGCGCAGCAGGTGGTGGCGGCCCTCCTTGGAGAGGCCGAGGATGTCCGGGAAGACCTGCAGGACGTACGCGGAGGCGATGTCGAGGTGGCCGTCGACGACCCCGCCGCTCTCGAGCAGCCGGTCGACGAGCGCGACGGCCGCGCGGTCGAAGTCCTCCTGCATCTTGCGTAGCGCCGGCGCCGAGAGCGAGCGCATGATCACCGAGCGGGTACGGGTGTGCTCGGGAGGGTCCTCGGTCAGCAGGATGGCGGGGCGGATCGCCTTCGGGTCGAAGAACGGCCGGTCCGTCGAGGTGAAGTGCTCGTGGTCCGGGAGGATCGCGTGGACGTCCCTGAAGCGCGCGACGGCCCAGACGTCGTAGCGCTCGAGGTACACCGCGGGGGCGATGTCGCGCAAGGCGCCGTCGTAGCGATGCGCGTCGAGGATCGCCTCCTCGGTGAAGGGGTCGTAGTCGGACGTCGGCACATCGACCGTCGTTGCGGACATCGGCGGTTTCTCCCTCCTGATTGTCAGGCGATCATACGGCAGCACGATCCGCGAACGCGGGGGCGATCTCGCGTTCGAACAGCTCGACGGACCGCAGCGACGCCTCCAACGGCAGGCCGCCGAACGCGAAGCGCCCGAGCATGTAGTTCACGCCGGCGCGGTCGCATTCGTCGAGCAGCCGGTCGCGCACGGTCGACGGCGAGCCGGCGATGCAGATGCCGCCCGCCACCGCCTCGTCGGGGTCGGCCGGGAGCGGCAGCGGGACGCGGGTGCCGTACTCCTTCCAGAGGAAGTCGAGGCTCGCGAACCACTCCCGGTAGGCGGGCCGTGCTGCGTCGAGCGCCTCGGCGTCCGTGTCGGCGATCACGACGTGGTGGCTGCGGCCCAGGAGCGGCAGGTCCTCCGGCGCGCGCCCCTCGTCGGCCCACGCCGCGCGGTACGCGTCGATGATCGCGCGGACCTGCTCGGCGGGCCCGTTGCACACGGCGTTCATGCCCTCGCGTGCGACGCGCGGCGCCGACTCCTTGCGCCCGATGCCGTACCAGAGCGGCGGATGCGGGCGCTGCACGGGACGCAGCTCCATCCGCGCGTCGGTCAGGACGTGGTACTGGCCCTGGAAGTCCAGCCGTTCCGAGGAGAGCGCCCGGAGCAGGATCTCCAGCCGCTCGGCGTACATGCTCGGGGCCTCGTCGGGATCGACCCCCAGCATCCGCAGCTCGATCGGCGAGATCCCGCGCCCGACGCCCAGCTCGAGGCGCCCGCCGCTGAGCGCGTCCAGCATGCAGACCTCCTCGGCGAGGCGCACCGGGTTGTACAGCGCGAGCGTGTAGACGAGCGGGCCGAGGCGCAGCCGCGTGGTGCGCTGCGCGACGGCCGCCAGGAACACGCTCGGCGACGGCGCCAGGCCGAGCGGCGTCCCGTGGTGCTCGGCGAGGTGGTACGCGTGGAAGCCCGCCCGGTCGTAGGCCTCGGCCAGCACGAGACGGTCCTCGTACTGGCGCCCGAGGTCGGGGACCGAGCGGTCCATGTGGTCGAAGACGCCGAAGCGCACCGCGGCTAGCCCGTGCGCTCGTGCGGCGCGACCGTGACGCCCGCTGCCTGCTCCCAGATCGTGAGGGCCATGCTGTGGTCGACCACGTTGTCGAGCTGGTCCAGCGCGCCCTTCATCCGGTCGAACACGAGCCGCGACACCGGTGCGTCCACGTCGAGCTCGTCGGCGAGGTCCGCGGCGATGCCGATGTCCTTCGTGAACAGCGCGAGGGAGAAGCCGGAGGCGAACCGGCGCGGGAGGATCTCGGTCGGCGCCGCCACCTGGGTCGTGAAGTTGCGCCCGGTCGAGACGTTGATGATGTCGATCATCACGGCCGGGTCCAGCCCGAACTTCGTCCCCACGACCAGCGCCTCGCAGGCCGCCACGAACCCGGCGCCGCCGACGTAGTTGTTCAGCGCCTTCATCGCGTGGCCGGACCCGAGCGGGCCGGTCCGGAAGATGTTCGCGCTCATGGTCTCGAGGACCGGCGTCACCTTGTCGATGGCGGCCTCGTCCTCGCCGCCGAGCATGATCGTCAGCGTGCCGTCGATGGCCTTCGGCCGCGCGCCGGAGACCGGCGCGTCGACGAGGCCGACGCCGCGCGACTCGAGCTCGGGCGCGAGCGAGAGCGTCGCCGAGGGCTCGGCCGAGCTCATGTCCATCACGACCGCGCCGTCGGGCAGCGCGTCCGCGATGCCGCCGTCGAGGATCGCCTGGCGCACGATCGCGCCGTTGGGCAGCATCGTGACGACGACGCCGACGTCGGCGAAGTCCTCCGGGCCGCTCGCCGCGGTCTGGCCGTGCTCCGCCGCCCAGCGCTTGGCGAGCTCCGGGTCGGCGTCGATGCCGACGACGTCGAAGCCGGCCCGCGCGATGTTCGCGCTCATCGGCCAGCCCATGGTGCCCAGGCCGACGAAGCCGACCTTGGTGCGCTCCCCGGCGCTCACTGACCCTGCTCCGCGAAGACCTCGGCCGCGATGCGGAAGCCCTCGACGGCCGCCGGGATGCCTGCGTACAGGCTCGCGTGGATGAGCATCTCGCGGAACTCGTCCTTCGTCACGCCGTTGGAGATCGCGCCGACGACGTGGCCGCGCAGCTGTGGCCCGCGGTTCAGCGAGACGAGCATCGCGCACGTCAACAGGCTGCGCTCTCGCTGCGTGAGGCCCTCCCGGTCCCAGACGTCGCCGAAGCAGTGGCTCGTGACCAGCTCCTCGAAGTCCCGGTTGAAGTCGTCGGCGTTGTCCAGCGGCTTGGTGCCGTTGGGGCCGAACATCTTCTGACGGCGAGCCACCCCGCGCTCGAACACGTCGCTGTCTGTCATCCCATCCTCCGTCTCGAGATCGTGCGAAGGTGACCCGCGTGGACGGCGCCCCCGCGCCGGATCGTATAGGACCTGATGAGCGTCACCGACCTCCTCGCCACGCTGGCCGCGGCCCGCGTGTACGACCTCGAGCAGCCGCGCTACGCGGGCGCTCCGACGTTCCCCGCGCACGAGCCCGGCGTGCTGCTGCATCTGCACCGCCGCCACGAGGCCGGCCTGGGGGAGCGCCGGACGAGCGCGTCGGCCCTGCTCGTCATGGCCGAGCACTCGGGGACGCACATGGACGCGCTCTGCCATCAGGCGGAGGACCTGCGGCTGTTCGGCGGGGTGCAGGTCGACGCGACCGTGCAGACGCCGTACGGCTTCACCGAGCTGGGCGTCGACACGATCGCGCCGGTCATCGCGCGGGGCGTCCTGCTCGACGTCCCGGCTGCCGTGGGGCGGGAGCTCGAGCCGGGGCACGCGGTGTCGGCCGAGGAGCTGGCGGCAGCCGCCGAGGGGGTCGAGCTGCGGGAGGGCGACGTCGTGCTCGTGCGCACCGGCTCCGGCGCGCACTGGGACGACCGCCCGCGCTACGAGGCGGGGCCGGGCGTGGCGCCGGACGGGTCGCGCTGGCTCGCCGGGCATCGGCCGGTGGCCGTCGGCGCGGACAACCTGGCGTGGGACGTCCCCGGCATCGACGACCCCGACCTGGGGACGCTGCCCGGGCACACAGTCCTCATCGTGCGCGCGGGCATCCTCATCGTCGAGTCGCTGAACCTCGAGGGCCTCGCGGCCGACGGCGTCCGCGAGTTCGCGTTCGTCTGCCTGCCGCTCAAGCTGCGTGGGGGGACGGGCTCGCCGATCCGCCCGATCGCGTTGGTCTAGGTGTTCGTCGCCGACGCGCGCTCGAACGCCTCGGTGATCCGCTCGAAGCGCGTCTGGACCGGTGGGAACATCGCGGGGTGCGTCACGGCGTAGAGGTCGTTGTTGCGGATCGCCGCGACGACGATGTCGCCGACCTCGTCGGGCTGCATCCACGTGCGGTGCTCGACCATCGGCAGGTCCGCGTCGGCGAGCGCGCCCTCCAGGCCCTGTGGGCGGTTGCGCGTGCTCGTGCCGATGTTCGTGTGCACCGGGCCGGGCAGCAGCACGGTCACCCCGACCTGCGAGCCGTCCTCGGCGAGCTCGATCGCGAGCGTCTCGGTCAGCGCGACGACGCCGTACTTCGTGACGGTGTAGGCGCCGAGGTTCGGGCCGGGGCGCAAGCCGGCCATCGAGGCGGTGTTGACGAAGTGCCCGCCGCCGGGCGCGTCCTGCAGGATCGGCAGGAAGACGCCGGTGCCGTGGACGACGCCCCAGAGGTTCACGTCGATGATCCAGCGCCAGTCGGCCTCGGTGAGGTCGGCGATGCGCCCGAAGGGGCCGACGCCCGCGTTGTTGACGACGATGTTGACGGTGCCGAAGCGCTGCACCGCCGCGTCGGCGAGGGCCTGGACGCTGCTGCGGTCGCGGACGTCGGTCTGGACGGCGAGCGCGCCGAGGTCGTCGGCGGCTCGGTGCAGCGCCGCCACCTCGACGTCGCCGATCACCAGCTGCGCGCCCGCCGCGGCCAGGCGGCGGGCGATGCCCAGCCCGATGCCCGAGGCGCCGCCGGTGACCACCGCAACCTTGCCGTCCAGATCCGCGATTCCCGCCATGTGCTCTCCCCGGTCGTGTCGAACCGCGGTGAGGCTAACGTGGCACGTCGATGGCAGCGGAGCCCCTGACCCTGCCCGGATCTGCCCGGGCGCCGCACTGGTCGCTCCTCGCTGCATCGATCGCGCTGTCGCTGACGCTGCTGAACACGGCGATGATGAACGTGGCGCTGCCGACGATCGGCACGGCGCTGGGCGGCGGCACCGCGGGCCTGCAGTGGTGTGCGAACGGCTACGCGATCGCGTTCGCCAGCCTGCTGCTGCCCGCCGGCGCGCTCGCCGACGGGCTCGGCGCGCGGCGGGTCCTGCTGCTCGGGACGGCCATCTTCGCGAGCGGCGCCGCGATCGCCGCGGTCGCGCCGGTGCTCGCCATCGTCATCCTCGGCCAGGTCGTCGCGGGCGCGGGCGCGGCCGTCATCACGCCGTCGGCGATCGCGCTCGTGCGCGAGGCCTATCCCGACCCGGGCGAGCGCACCCGCGCGGTCGCGCTCACGTCGATCGGGATGGCGCTCGGCTTCGGCATCGGCCCGGTCATCGGCGGGATCCTCATCGCGGCGAGCGGCTGGCGCGCGGTCTTCGCCGTCAACCTCATCGCGAGCATGGTGGTCGTCGGGATGGTCCGCATCCACGTGCCGCCGAGCATCCCGCGCGCGGTGCGCGTGCCAGGCCTGCTCGGCGTCGCGCTCGGCGTCGTCACGCTCGCGACCCTGACGTTCGCGCTCATCGAGGGCGCCAACACGGGCTGGACGGAGCCGCTCGTCCTCGGCGCCGCGCTCGTGGCCCTCACCTCGGGGATCGGCTTCGTCGTGCTGCAGCGGACCGGGCGAGAACCGCTGCTGCCGCGGCGGCTCTTCGCCGCGCGCGAGGTGTCGGTCGTCGCCGGGCTCGGCCTGCTGTTCAACTTCACCGCCTACGCGCAGATGTTCATCCTGTCGCTGTACTTCCAGCGCCAGTGGGGCTACTCCCCGTTGGAGACGGCGCTCATGTTCCTGCCCGCGCCGTTCGGCACGCTCGTCGCGGCCTTGCTCGTCGGCAAGTGGACCGCGCGCGTCGGGCCGCGGGCGCCACTGGCGCTCGGCATGCTCGGCAACGCGATCGCCCCGCTGATCCTCATCTTCGCCGACGGCGACCTCGAGGTCATCGTGGCGCTGACCGGCCTGCTCGTCGCCGGCATCGCCGGCGGCCTGGTCGTGCCGGGGCTGAACATCGTGGTCGCGATCTCCGCGCCGCCGGATCTCGTCGGCGTCGGCACCGCGGTCCTCAACTCGTCGCGCCAGGTCGGTGGCGTGCTCGGCATCGCGATCCTGGGCGCCATCATCGGCAACGGCACCGAGACCGGCTCGGTGCACGCCGCGCTGGTCGTCGGCTCCGCCGCGTCCTTCGTGGCGCTGGTCATCGCCGCGACACTCGTCCGCGCGGGCCCGGCCCGCGAGGGCGAGGTCGTCCAGGCGCGCCAGCCCGAGCCCGCCGAGCTCGAGGTCGTGTAGGTGGCCGGCTTCCCGTGACGCTGTCACTGTGCCGATCCGCCGCGCGTCGCCCGGCATCCACGGACCACGCGCACCCGGGCACGACGGCCACGGAGCCGACCACCTGATGCTCGCCGATCGCGCACGGATCTTCGTGCAGGGAGGGCGGGGCGGCGACGGCGTCTCGAGCTTCCGCCGCGAGGCGCACGTCCCCCTCGGCGGGCCGGACGGCGGCGACGGCGGCCACGGCGGCTCGGTCGAGCTCGTCTGCGACGACTCGCTGCGCGACCTGCAGGCGTTCCGGCGGCGCGCGCACTTCAAGGCGCCGCGCGCCCGGCACGGCGAGGGCTCCAACCGGATCGGCGCGGACGGGGAGACGCTCGAGGTCGGCGTGCCGCCCGGCACGCAGGTCACGCTCGAGGACGGGACGGTCCACGACCTCGTCGTGCCGGGGACGCGCATCGTCGTCGCCAAGGGCGGCGCCGGTGGTCGCGGCAACAAGCGCTTCGCCACCTCGACGCGGCAGGCGCCGCGGTTCGCCGAGCGCGGGCTGCCGGGGGAGGAGAGCTGGATCGAGCTGCAGCTCAAGCTGCTGGCCGACGTCGGGCTCGTGGGGCTGCCCAACGCCGGCAAGTCGTCGCTGCTCTCGCGGATCACGCGCGCCGCGCCGAAGGTGGCCGACTACCCCTTCACGACGCTCGAGCCGGTGCTCGGGACGCTCGACACCGCGGAGCGCCAGCTGGTCATCGCCGACATCCCCGGGCTCATCGAGGGCGCCAGCGAGGGCGCGGGGCTCGGCCACGACTTCCTCGCGCACGTCGAGCGCACCCGGCTGCTCGTGCACGTCCTGGACCTCGGGCCGCTCGACGGCTCCGACCCCACCGACAACCACGCGACGATCGAGGCCGAGCTCGCGGCCCACGACCCGCGGCTCGCGGCGCTGCCGCGGCTCCTCGCGCTGTCGAAGGCCGATCTGGTGACGCCCGAGCGCGCGGAGGAGGCCGCCGCGGAGTGGCGCGAGCGCCTCGGCGAGGACGTCCCGGTGCTCATCACGTCCAGCGCGACGGGCCAGGGCCTCGACGACCTCGCCCGCGAGCTCGCCCGCCGCGTCCCGCTGACCGAGCCCGTGCCGCAGGCCGCGGCGGCGCTCGCCGTGGAGGGGCTCGCGGAGCACCGGACGTTCCGGCCCGCCGCGCACCGCGAGTTCGAGGTGCACCGCCGGGACGACGGGCTGTTCGTCGTCAGCGGCGAGCCCGTCGAGCGGCTGCTCATGCGCCACGACCTCGAGAACGAGGAGGCCATGGCGCACGTCGAGGCACGCCTGTCGCGGATGGGCGTGCTTCGCGCGCTGGAGGACGCGGGCTTCGAGCCGGGCGACGACGTCGAGATCGCGGGCGTCGTGTTCGAGCTGGATCCGTCCTAGGCAGGGGAGTAGGTTCGCCAGAGGGAGGCGCCCCACCCATCGAGGAGGGCACCATGCCCATCGTCGCCATACTCGAGTGGCCCGCCACCGAGGGCCTCGACATGAAGGCCGAGTACGCGCGTGTCTCCGACGAGCTCAACGGGGGACGCATGTTCTCCAGCCCCGCCGACTGGACGCCCGGGCTCATCTCCCATGCGGCCGCCGGCACGGGCGACGGCGGCGGTCTCGTCGTCGACGTCTGGGAGGACGAGGCGCACCTGGAGGCCTGGATGCAGAAGGTCATGCCGCTCATGGCCGACCAGCCCGAGCCCAGCGTGCGGATCCACGAGACGATCAACGTCGTCACCGCCGCGCAGCCCGCTCACGTGTAGCGGCGCGCCGCGGCCTCGGCCGAGGCCGCGTAGCCACCCCCGAACAGCACCGCGTGCACGAGCAGCGGGAACAGCTGGTAGAGCGCGACCCGCTCCTCGTGCCCGTCGGCCCGCGGCCACACCTCGTCGTAGGCGGCGAGCGTCCGCGCCGACGGCGTCCCGAACAGCGCGAGCATCGCCAGGTCGACCTCGCGGTGCCCGCCGTAGGCGGCCGGATCGATGAGCCACGGCCGCCCGTCCGCGCCCGCGAGGACGTTGCCGCTCCAGAGGTCGCCGTGTAGCCGCGATGGAGGCTCCGTCGGCCCGGTGAGCGCGTCGATCCGCGCACACACGCGCTCGACGACGGCGGCGAGGCCGGCCCGGCCGGCGAGCGGCTCCAGGCGCCGCGTCGCGTAGAACGAACCCCAGTCCTCCGTCGGGTCGTTCGGGAGCTCGAGCGGCCCGAGGCGCAGCGGCCGGGACCCGCCGAACGACGGCGCGCCCGCGCGATGCAGCGCGGCCAGGCCGCGCCCGAGCTCCTCCTCGCCCGCGTCGTCGAGACGGCCGCGCTCGATCCACCGCAGCGCGAGCCAGTCCTCGCCGACCGCGAGCGGCTCGGCGACGCGCAGCGCCCCCGCGGAGGCCAGCCAGCGCAGTCCCTCCGCCTCGCCCGCGAACTCGCCCGGCGCCGCACCCGCGCGGGTCTTCACGAACACCTCCGAGCCGTCGGCGAGCCGCGCGGCGTAGGCCTCGTTCAGATCGCCGCCGGACACCGGCCGCAGGTCGACCACATCGCGACCGAGCGCTCGTCCGATCGCGTCCGCGGGCACCCGCACGTCCGCCAGGGTAGGCGCGTGGCAACATGCCTCGGGATGAAGATCCGTGCCGCCGTCCTCGAGCGCTTCGGCGAGCCGCTCGTGGTCCAGGACGTCGACCTCGCCGGCCCAGGCCCGGGTGAGGTCCTCGTGCGCCTCGCTGCATGCGGCGTCTGCCACACCGACATGTACACCGCCTCCGGCGTCGACCCGAGCGGCTACTCCCCGTGCGTGCTCGGCCACGAGGGCGCGGGTGTCGTGGAGGCGATCGGCGACGGCGTGGGCTCGGTGGCGGTCGGCGACCACGTCGTGACCCTCTTCTCGCCCCAGTGCCGCGAGTGCGTCAACTGCCGCAGCGGCAAGACGAACATCTGCCTCGCGATCCGCGAGCAGCAGGGCAAGGGCTACCTCCCCGACGGCACGACGCGCCTGTCGCGCGACGGCGAGCAGCTGCGCCACTTCATGGGCTGCTCGACGTTCGCCGAGGCGACCGTCATGCCGGAGATCGCGCTGGCGAAGGTCTCGCCCGAGGCATCGTTGGAGGCCGCGTGCCTCTTCGCGTGCGGCCTGTCGACCGGGCTCGGCGCGGCGATGTACCGCGCCCAGGTCGAGGAGGGCAGCACCGTCGTCGTGTTCGGCGCGGGCATGGTCGGCCTCGGCGCCGTCGCCGGCTCGCGACTGCAGGGCGCCGCGCGCATCATCGTCGTCGACCTGTCCGAGGACCGCCTCGCCCTCGCCAGGCGGCACGGCGCCACGGACACCTGGATCGGCGGGGACGACACGGTCGACCGCGTCCTCGAGGAGACCGACGGCTTCGGCGCGGACTTCACGTTCGAGGCGACCGGCCTGGTCGGCGTCATGCGCCAGGCCGTCGAGTCGGCCCGGATGGGGTGGGGGACCTGCTGCGTCACCGGCGTCGCCGGCAAGGGCGAGACCCTCGACATCGTCCCGCGCTTCCTCATCACCGGCCGTAAGGTGATGGGGGCCTCGTTCGGCGGCGTGAAGGGCCGCGACCAGGTCCCGCTGCTCGTCGACCGCTACCTCGCGGGCGACATCGACGTGGACTCCTTCCTCTCGCACCGGATCACGCTGGACGACGTGAACCGGGGCTTCGACCTCATGCACCACCAGGACGGCATCCGGAGCGTGATCGCCTACTCATGAACATCGAGCGAACCGAGCATCCCGATTGGCTCTCCAACGCCTATCTCGTCTACGACGAGCCTGGCGGCACGGGCGTGTTCATCGACGGCAACGACAACGTGGAGCCGCTCATCAAGGCGGCGCGCGACAACGACCTGCAGATCGCCGCGGTCCTGCTCACGCACCACCACCACGACCACCTCGCGGGGCTCGAGCGGCTCTCGGAGGAGTTCGGGGCGCCGATCCTGGCCCACGAGCTCACCGCGCGCGAGGTCGACGGCGTCGACCGCACGCTGACCGACAACGAGACGGTGAGCTTCGGCGGCCTCGACGTCGAGGCGCTGTTCACGCCGGGGCACGCGCCCGGGCACCTCGCGTTCCTCGTCAACGGCACCGACGTCTTCACCGCCGACGTGCTCTTCAAGGGCACGGTGGGCGGCACCCTCGCGCCCGGCGCGACCGGCTACGCGGACCTCAAGGCGTCCGTGGAGCGCCTGCTCGCGCTGCCGCCGGAGACCGTCATCCACCCCGGCCACACGCTGCCGACGACCGTGGCGGAGGAGCGCGAGAGCAACCCGTTCTTCCGCGTCTGGACCGGTCGCGATCCCGAGGGCGACGAGGAGTGCACGGTCCGGGGCGATCCCGCGACGCTCGTCCTCTGGGCGCCCGACTACGACGGCACGAACAAGGCCTGGGTCCGCTTCCCGAACGGCGAGGACGCGATCGTGGGCGGCTCGCAGGTCGCTCGCTGAGGGACCACTAGGTGGCGCGCCTCGTCGTCAAGCTCGGCTCGTCCATCGTCGCCCACGACGACGGCGCGCTGCGCGTGGACGTCGTCGGGCGCGTCTGCGAGGAGGTCGCCCGGCGCCGCGCGGCGGGCGACGAGATGGTCATCGTCACGAGCGGGGCCATCGCGCGTGGCATGTACCTCATGCGCTTCGCGGTGCGCCCGACCGCGGTCGAGGACCTGCAGGCGGCCAGCGCGGTGGGGCAGGGCAAGCTCTACGCGGTCTACGACGGGCTGCTGCGCGAGCGCGGTGTGATGACGGCGCAGGTGCTGCTCACGTTCTTCGACATGAGCGCGCGGACGCACTACCTCAACGCGCGCCAGACCCTGCGCCGGCTCCTCGACCTCGGCGTCGTGCCGGTCATCAACGAGAACGACACGACGACCACCGACGAGATCTCCTTCGGCGACAACGACTTCCTCGCCGCGCAGGTGGCGGTGCTGATCGGCGCCGATCGGCTCGTCCTGCTCACCGACACCGACGGCCTCTACACCGGCGACCCGCGCTCGGACGCAGGCGCGGCGCTCGTGGAGGAGGTCTCCGACTTCGAGGCGCTCGAGGGGATGCAGATCGGCCACGCCACCTCGCCGCTGGGCTCCGGCGGGATGCGCTCGAAGGTCGTCGCCGCCGAGATGGCCACGGCGGGCGGGATCGCGACGGTCATCGCCAACGGCCTGCGCCCCGACGCCCTGGGGCGGGCGCTGGACGGCGAGCGGGAGGGCACGGCGTTCCCGGCGCGGGAGAGCCGCTACTCGTCGTTCAAGCTCTGGCTGCGCTACGCCAAGTCGCCCCACGGCACGGTGCGGGTCGACGCCGGCGCCGCCCGCGCGCTGCGCGAGGGCGGCACGTCGCTGCTGCCCGTCGGGATCGTCGCGGTCGAGGGCCGCTTCGACGTCGGCGACGCGATCGAGGTCGCGCACGACGGCCACGTGATCGGGAAGGGGATCTCGAACTACACGGCCGACGAGCTGCGCCAGGTGAAGGGCATGAAGAGCGCCGAGGTGCGCGATCTGCTCCCGCGCGCGACGGAGGAAGCCGTGCACCGGGACTACTTCGTGCTCGCCTAGACTCACGCCATGGCACTCGCCCAGCAGACCGTCGCCGACGTCTGCCTCGCGGCGCGCGACGCCTCCCGTGTCCTCGCAGGCCTGGACACCGACACGCGCGACGCCGCGCTGCTCGCCATCGCCGACGCGCTCATCGCCCGCGAGGGCGAGATCCTCGAGGCCAACGCCGCCGACCTCGTCGCCGGCCGCGAGGCCGGGCTGAGCGACGCGCTGCTCGACCGGCTCGCGCTCGACCCCGCCCGGATCGCCGCGATCGCCGACGGCACCCGCGCGATCGCCGCGCTGCCCGACCCGGTCGGGGAGGTCGTCGACGGCAGGCGGCTCCCCAACGGGCTGGACGTCCGCAAGGTCCGCGTCCCGTTCGGCGTCGTCGCCGTCGTCTACGAGGCGCGGCCGAACGTCACGATCGACGCCGCGTCGCTGTGCCTGAAGTCCGGCAACGCCGTCGTGCTGCGCGGCTCGTCCTCCGCGATGCGCTCCAACGCGGTCCTGAGCTCCGTCGCGGCCGACGCGATCGCCTCGGTCGGCATCCCGGCCGCCGCGATCGGGCTCGTCGCCGGCGGCGGGCGCGAGGAGCTGCGCGAGCTGGCGACGCAGGACGGCGTCGTCGACCTCATCTTCCCGCGCGGCGGCGAGGGCCTGAAGAACGCGCTGAAGGAGGTCGCGACGGTCCCGGTCATCTACGCGGCCTCGGGCAACTGCCACGTCTACGTCGACGCGACGGCGGACCTCGACGACGCGGTGCGCATCATCGTCAACGCCAAGACGCAGCGCCCCGGCGTCTGCAACGCCGCCGAGACGCTGCTCGTGCACGCCGACGCCGCGCCGGCCTTCCTCCCGCGGGCGCTGCGCGCGCTGCACGACTCCGGCGTCGAGCTGCGCGTCGACGGCCGCACCCGTGCGCTGGCCGAGCCGGGCCTGCGCGGGCATCTGCGCGACGCGATCGACTCCGACTGGGACGAGGAGTTCCTCGCGCTCGTGCTCGCCGTCGGCATCGTCGACTCCGCGACCGAGGCGATCGAGCACGTCAACCGCCACGGCTCCGGGCACAGCGAGGCGATCGTGACGCGCGACACGGCCGCGGCGCGGGCGTTCGAGCGCGGCGTCGACGCCGCCTGCGTCTACGTCAACGCGTCGACGCGGTTCACCGACGGCGGCGAGTTCGGCATGGGCGCCGAGATCGGCAACTCGACGCAGAAGCTGCATGCACGCGGCCCCATCGGGGTGCGCGAGCTCTGCACGACGAAGTACGTGGTCGAGGGCGACGGCCACATCAGGTAGTGCGCGTCGCGATCCTCGGCGGCACGTTCAACCCCCCGCATCTCGCGCACCTGCTCTGCGCGTCGGAGGCGGCGGACCAGCTCGGGCTCGACCGCGTCATCCTCATGCCGGTCTTCTCGCCGCCGCACAAGGAGGTCCCCGAGGATCCGGGCCCGGAGGTGCGGCTGGAGCTGTGCGAGCTCGCGGTGGCGGCCGACGCGCGCCTGGAGGTGTCGCGCCTCGAACTCGATCGTGGCGGCGCGTCCTTCACGGTCGATACCCTGCGGGAGCTGCATGCACGACATCCGGAGCACGAGCTGATCTTCATCGTGGGCGGCGACATGGCCGTGAGCCTTCCGACGTGGAAGGACCCGCGCGCGGTCCTCGAGCTCTCCAAGCTCGCGATCGCAGAGCGCTCCGGAGCCCTTCGCCGCGATGTCATCGAGCGGCTGACCGCCGAGTACGGCGAGAACGTGACCGAGCGCTTGGACTTCTTCGACATGCCCCGAATGGACATCTCATCCTCCGAGATCCGCCGCCGCGTGGCCGCGGGCCGGACGATCCGCTACCTCGTGCCCGACGCGGTCGCCGACCACATCGCCTCGCGCGGGCTCTACGCGCGGACGGTGGTGGCATGACGGAGCTCTCCTCCGAGCAGCTCGTCGAGATCATCACCGAGCTCGCCGACGACAAGAAGGCGATCGACATCGTCGAGCTCGCGGTGCGCGACGCCGTCGGCTACACCGACTACTTCCTCATCTGCTCCGGCAACACCGAGCGGCAGGTCAAGGCGATCCACGACGGCATCCACCAGGGCCTCAAGGACGACCACGGCATGCTGCCGCGGCGCGTCGAGGGCCTGCACGGAGTCGCGCTGGGTCCTCATGGACTACCTCGACGTCGTCGTGCACGTCTTCACGCCGGAAGCCCGGGACTTCTACCGCCTCGAGCAGCTCTGGGGCGAGGTCCCGGCCCGCGCGGTCGGCACCGCCTGACCGACCCGCGCAGGCCGTGGTGGCCGAGGTCGAGCTCACCGGCGTCCCGGAGACGTTGCTGTGGACGCTCTACCAGCGGGCGACCGAGGCCCGGCGGGCCGATGCCGTGCTGCACGACCCGCTCGCGGTCGAGCTCGTCGACCGAATCGACTACCCGTTCGAGGACCGCTTCGGCGACGGTGGCCTCGGGGAGTGGCAGGCGCTGCGGGCGCGCACGTTCGACCGGGAGGTGCAGCGCTTCCTCGCGACGCACCCCGACGGCACGGTTGTCGCGCTCGGCGAGGGCCTCGAGACTGGGTTCTGGCGGATCGACAACGGGCGTCTCGCCTGGTTGACCGTCGACCTCCCGGAGGTCGTCGAGCTGCGCGAGCGCCTCCTGCCCGCCGTGGCGCGGCAGCGAGCGGTCGCCATCTCGGCCTTCGACCCCGCGTGGATGGAGCAGATCGACCCGTCGCGCGGGGTGCTCATCACGGCGCAGGGCCTGTTCATGTACTTCGAGCGCGACGAGGTGAGCGCGCTCGTCGGGGAGATCGTGCGCCGGCTCCCCGGCGCGGGGCTGGTCTTCGACGCAGTGCCCGAGTGGCTCAGCGAGCGCAGTCGGCGCGGCGAGCTGTCGACGGGCGACGGCTACCGGCCGCCGCCCTGGCTGTGGGGCCTCACGCGTGAGGACGAGCAGCGCTTCGCCGCGATGCTCGGAGAAATCCGCGCCGTGCAGCTTCCCCGCGGGCGCGGGCCGCTGCACGGGTACGCGCTGCCGCTGCTGACCCGCGTCCCCGCGCTGCGCCGCCTGGCGCTGAGCGTCCTCAGTTCGCCGTCGGGAAGTGCAGGTGGACCGCCTGCTCGGCCGCGTCCTTCGGCCAGCGGGCGGTGACGACCTTGCCGCGCGTGTAGAACTTCACGCCGTCGGGCCCGTGGACGCCGCGCTCGCCGAAGAGCGAGGACTTCCAGCCGCCGAACGTGTGGAACGCCATCGGGACCGGGATCGGCACGTTGATGCCGACCATCCCGACCTCGATCCGGCGCTGGAAGATGCGCGCGGCGCTGCCGTTCGTCGTGAAGATCGCGGTGCCGTTCGCGTACGAGTTGGAGTTGATGAGGTCGATCGCGTCGTCGAGCGTCTCGACGCGGATGACGCCCAGCACGGGACCGAAGATCTCGTCGGTGTAGATGTCCATCTCGGTCCCGACGTTGTCGAACAGCGTCGGGCCGACGAAGAACCCGCCGCCCTCGACATCGAGCTCGCGGCCGTCGACCACCGCGGTCGCGCCGGCCTCGACGCCGTTGCCGATATAGCCCGTGACGCGGTCCTTGGCCTCCGGCGTCACGACCGGGCCCATCTCCGACGTCGGGTCGAGGCCCGGGCCGACCTTGATGGCCTCGGCGCGCTCGCGCAGCTTCTCGACGAGCGGGTCGGCGGCGTCGCCCACCGCCACGGCGATCGCGATCGCCATGCAGCGCTGGCCGGCGGAGCCGAAGCCGGCCGCGGTGAGCTGGTCGGCGGCGAAGTCCAGATCCGCGTCGGGGAGGACGATCGCGTGGTTCTTCGCGCCGCCCAGCGCCTGGACGCGCTTGCCGTTCGCGCTGCCGCGCTCGTGGATGTACTTCGCGATCGGCGTGGAGCCGACGAACGAGATCGCGGCGACGTCGGGATGGTCGAGCAGGGCGTCGACGGCGACCTTGTCGCCGTGCACGACGTTGAAGACGCCGTCGGGCAGCCCGGCCTCGGCGTACAGCTCGGCGACGAGGTTCGACGCCGACGGGTCGCGCTCGGAGGGCTTGAGGACGAACGTGTTGCCCGTGGCGATGGCCAGCGGGTGCATCCACAGCGGGACCATCATCGGGAAGTTGAACGGCGTGATGCCGACGCAGACGCCCAGCGGCTGGCGGAAGGAGAACGAGTCGACGTCGGACGAGATCTGGTCGGAGTACTCGCCCTTGAGCAGCTGCGGGATGCCGCACGCGAACTCGGCGACCTCCATGCCGCGCATGATCTCGCCCTTGGCGTCCTCGACGACCTTGCCGTGCTCGCTGGCGATGATCCGCGCCAGCTCGTCGGTGTGCGCCTCGAGCAGGTTGCGGAACGCGAACATGACCTTCGCGCGGCGGCTGATCGACGTCTCGCTCCACGCGGGGAACGCGGCCTTCGCGGCGCCGACCGCCGCGTCGACGTCCGCGGGCTCGGCGAGCACGACCTCCGCCTGGGCCTGCCCGGTCGCCGGGTCCCAGACGATCGAGGTGCGAGACGAGCTGCCGGACGTCTCCTCGCCGCCGATCCGGTGCCGGATCGTCCTCGTTGCTGTCGTGCTCATCTGCGCCTTCCGTCCTCGTTCGTTTCCTCTGCGACCAGTATGCCCCGACTGTGTGCCGGGTCGCACGTGCACGCACGCGGCACCGTGGCAGGCTAGGCGCGATCGCCGTCGTGACCATGCGCATCGTCCCCTATGCGCCGGAGCATCGGCCCGGTGTGATCGCCCTCTTCGCGGCCGAGCTGTGGCCGTCGTACACGCGCGACCCGATGCGGACCTGCGCGGCGCTTCGCGCACCCGGCGTCACGTCGCTCGTGGCGCTGGACGACGACCGCGTGGTGGGCATCGTCCAGGTGCAGAGCGACGGCGCCATCCAGGCGCACCTGTCGACGCTCGTCGTTTCGCGGGAGTCGCGGAGGCGAGGGATCGGGCGACGGCTGCTCGCCGATGCGCTGCAGGCCGCGGGAGGCGAGCGGCTCGACCTCCTCTCGATCGCCGACGACTTCTACGCCTCGATGACGAACCGCCGCTTCAGCGGCTGGCGGCTGACCCGCGCCGATCTCGGCCTTCGCTGAGCGCTTATATAAGTCGAGGTTGATACGATGCCCGGCGTGCACGCGTTCGACGTCCTCGGCGATCCCGTCCGCCGCCGCATCCTGGAGCTCCTCGCCGACGGCGAGATGACCTCCGGCGGCGTCTGCGACGTCATCTCCGACGAGTTCGGCATCTCCCAGCCGGCCGTGTCGCAGCACCTGCGGGTGCTGCGCGAGGGCGGCTTCGCGACCGTCCGGCCCGAGGGCGCCCGACGCCTGTACGCGGTGAGCGCCGAGCCGCTGCGCGCCGTCGACGACTGGCTCGGGCGCTTCCGCCGGTTCTGGACGCCGCACCTCGACGCGCTCGACACCGAGATCGCGCGCGGCAAGCGACAGAGGAGGACCTCCGGATGATCGACGTGACCGAGGAGATCAACGCGATCCGACGCACCGTCGGGACGCGGACGCTCGAGGCCGGCGAGGCGCGGGTGGTCACCGTGAGCCGCAGCTACCCCACGACGCTCGACGACCTGTGGGACGCGTGCACGAACGCGGAGCGCATCCCGCGCTGGTTCCTCCCGGTCAGCGGCGACCTGCGGCTCGGCGGGCGCTACCAGTTCGAGGGCAACGCCGGCGGGACGATCGAGCGCTGCGATCCGCCGCGCAGCGTCGACGCGACGTGGGAGTTCGGCGGCGACGTGAGCTGGGTCCAGCTGCGCCTCGTCCCCGAGAGCGAGGAGCGCACGCGCCTGGAGCTCGAGCACGTCGCCCACGTCGACGAGGAGCGCTGGGCGCAGTTCGGCCCCGGCGCGGTCGGCGTCGGCTGGGACGGCGGGTTCTTCGGGCTCGGCCAGCACCTCGCGTCCGGCGAGGGCGTCACGCCCGAGACGGCCGCCGCCTGGACGGCATCCGAGGAGGGCATCGCGTTCCTGCGCGGCAGCAGCGAGGGCTGGCGCGAGGCCAGCGTCGCCGCGGGCACGCCGGAGGACGAGGCGCGCGCCGCGGCCGATCGCACGACGGCCGCCTACACGGGCGTCACGTCGTCTTGATGAGCCCGCCGTCGATGACGTAGTTGGAGCCGGTGACGTTCGCGGTGCGGCCCGAGGCGAGCAGCACGGCGAGCGTCGCGACCTCCTCCGGCGTCGTGAACCGGCCCGTCGCGAACCCGCCGATGCTCGCGACCACCTGCTCGCGCGCCGTGTCGGCGTCGATCCCGGCGGTCTTGGCGACGGTGTCGGCGACGCCACCCTCGCCGAGCCACAGGTCGGTGGCGACCGGGCCGGGGGAGATGCAGTTCACGTGGATGCCCTTCGGCCCGAACTCCTGGGCCAGCGTCTTGCTGAGGTTCACGAGCGCCGCCTTCGCCGGCCCGTAGTCCACGGTGCCGGCGTCGGGCTGGAAGAACGCGTTGACCGACGCGACGTTCACGATCGCGCCGCCCCCCTGCTCGATCATGTGCGGCAGGACGGCCCGCGTCGCCCGCAGCGCGATGAAGAAGTTCATCTCCATCGCCCACGCGAACTCCTCGTCGCTCGTCCCGAGGAAGCCGTCGAGCCGCAGCCGGACCGCGCCGACGTTGTTGACGAGCACGTCGACGCGCCCGTGCTCGGCGACCGCGCGCTCGACCAGCTCCGCGGCTCCGCCGGGCGCCGCGAGGTCGACCGCGACCCCGGTGACCCGGTCCAGGCCGTCGAGCGTCGCGGTGCTCCGCGAGCCGGCGACGACCAGCGCGCCCTCGTCGGCGAGACCCTGGACGATCGCCAGGCCGATGCCCTTGCCGGCGCCGGTCACGACCGCGACCTTGTCGTCGAGCTGCAGATCCATGTGTGGCTCCTTGCGGGTTAGGGTGCGGCGATGGCGATCATCCTGCACCGGTGCCATGCGACGTGGCTCAAGTTCGGCGGTCACGCGTGCTGGATGGTCCAGAAGGCGCTCGACGATCAGGGGATCGCCTACACGATCGCGAAGGGCCCGGCGCGCAAGGGCAAGCGCGACGACCTCGAGCGCATCTCCGGCCAACGCTCGTATCCGGTGATCGAGTTCGTCGACGGCAACACCTACCGCGCCGAGTCGGCCGCGATGGCGGAGCGCATCCTCGCCGGCAAGCTGTTCGAGGGACCCGCCCAGGGGTAGATGGCGCGCCGCTTCGTCGTCCAGCAGCACGACGCGACGACGCTGCACTTCGATCTGCGGCTGCAGACGGACGGCGTCCTGCGGTCGTGGGCGGTGCCCAAGGGCCCGTCGCTGGATCCCGCCGTCCGGCGCCTCGCCGTCGAGGTCGCCGACCACTCGCTGGAGGCGGGTGAGTTCGAGGGCGTGCACGAGGGGTCGCGGCGCGGCAGCGGGGCGGTCATCGTCTGGGACGAGGGGGAGATCGAGGAGCTCCGCGACGACGGCGACCACCTCTCGTTCACCCTGCGCGGCTCCAAGCTCGCGGGACGCTTCGGCCTGACGCGGACCGGCGGGAAGCAGTGGGTGCTCGTCAAGGCCCGCGACGACGACGCGCGGCCGGGCACCGACGTGGTCGCCGAGCGCCCGGAGAGCGTGCGCAGCGGGAGGACCTGGGAGCAGCTCGTTGATCCGGATGGATGACCCATCCGCCTGGTCGCCGCGGCGATCGTCTGCGCGCTCTCCGCGCGACCCGCGGACGAGGTCTTCCCCGCCGCGGCGGCGACCCTGTCTGCCGGCACGGGCTCACCGCAGCCGCAGGCCGGCGGCACCTGCGTGAGCCGACGCCGGATCTCGATGCGGCTCGACCGGCCGCGTGGGGCGACGATCACGTCCGCGATCGTCACGGTCCGCGGTCGCAGCCAGTCCTTCCGCCGGCCGCGCCGCGTGCTCGTCGACCTGCGCGGCCTGCCCGCGGGCCGCTACCGCGTGCGCGTCGTGGCGAGGACCGACACCGGCCGAACGCTGCGCATCACGCGGACCTACCGGACCTGCGCGACGGCCTGACTCAGGTCCCCGTGTGGGTGATCTGGATCGACGGCGTGCCGTCGATGCTCCACTGGAGGTCGAACTGGACCGCGTCGGGTTGGCTGGCGTTCTTCGGTCCCAGCACGGCGACTGTGCCGGTGCCGTTCGCGGAGAGCGTCACCTGCAGGCCGGCCTTCGACGCGTCGCTCACCGCGTCGGGGATCGTGGCGGTCGTCTGCGCGAGGACGGTCTCACCGGTCGTCCCCGGCACGGCGAGGCGGACCTGCAGCTGTCCCGCGGTCGTGATGGCTGCCTGCAGGACGACGGTGCTGCCAGACGCGGAGACCGGCGCTGACTGCGCGGTGCGGGTCAGCGCCGACGGATCGTCCTCCGGTGGGCACCCGGAGTCACCGCCGAGGAGGTCGGAGATCACGGCCGTCGGGACGACGCCGCAGCCGACCTGGGCCGACCCGAGGTCGACGACGGCCCACGTCCGCGTGCCGGCGGGGTTGACGAGCATCACATAGGCGCTCTGGAACGTGCTCTGGAACCGCTTGCGCGGCTGGATCTGCGCGTAGGCCCAGGACTTCTCCACCGTGCTGATGCGCCGGTGGGAGACGACGTAGCGGTTGCGGGGCACCCGGTTGATGCCACCGACGGTCGACGTCTGGACGGCCCGGGTGATGGCCGCGGCCTGGCTGCTGGTGGGGCGCTTGGACGCCGCGGCTCCAGGCGCGGCGACGAGCAGCGCGAGGGCGGCGGCCGCCGCGATGCCGGCGGGACGTCGCATCAGCTGACGGCGGCCGCTCCGCCCTTGTCGCGCACGTTGAAGGCCGCGCGCCGCGCGTTGGAGCGCGTCGAGAAGCCCTGACCCGAGGACGCGACCGTCTGGCCGTTGCTCGACACCGCGCGCCAGCGGTGGTTGCCGCTCTTGTCGGAGTAGACCTCGAAGTCCCATGTGCCGCACTTGGCGACGAAGTTCTTCGCCGCCGTCCTGGCGCTGCCGGCGGACGAGAAGGCCTCACCCGAGGACGCCGTCGTCTGCCCGTTGCTCGAGACCATGCGCCAGCGGTGCTTCCCGCCCGCGTCCGTGTACAGCTCACACCGCATCACTTGCCTCCTTCAGCTGGTCTGAGAAGAACGACAGCGCCTTGCGCGTCTTCGTCTGCTGGTTCTCGGCGGCCGCGATGCCGCGCTCGCCGAGGAACGCGCGCGTCTCGGCGGCGACCTGGAACGCCTCGGACGGCGCGCACTTCGTCGAGATCTCCAGGATCCGATCGCCGTCGGGATACAGCCAGAGCTCGACGACGAGCTTGCGCCCGTACGCGGGCGGGGTGCCCTTCATCTTGAGGACGAAGATCGGGCCGAGCTCGATCAGGTCGTCGAGCTGGATGCCGTCCGGCGCGTGCTCGGCGTAGAACGCGCGCTGCTCCTTCGAGAAGAGCTTGCGCAGCGGCGCCCCGCGCTCCCGCGACTCGCGGATCGGCTCCTGCGCGATGCCCTTGAACGACCCCGAGCAGACGAAGCCGGTCGTCATGGCGTCGACCTCGACGCCGAAGTCGGGTTGCCGGCGCAGGCGCTTCGGGAGGTCGGTCGGCCGGACCGGACGGAGCTTGATCACCGTGTCGTCGCCCTTGCCCTGCACGCGGCGTGCGCGCACGACGACGCCGGCGCGTTCGAGCGTGAGGTCGGGCGTGTCGAAGAAGTGCACGAGGCGGACCTGCGCCTCGAGCGGGTCCAGACCGAGCGTCTCGACGGCCGAGCGCTGCCGGCTCGCGTCGACGCTCAGCTTCAGCTCGACGCTGTCGGCGTCCTTCACGAGCCCGAGCAGCTCGACGAGCCCTTGCTGCGCGAGGAGGGGCGCCGCGGCTGCGACGGTGTCGCTCATGGAGCGAGCATCTCGGGCCGGAAGGGGACGTGGAATCACCCGCAAGGGGTGAATCGGCGGCGGCGCTCGCGTTATGGTCCGCGCCCTCGATGGGGCACGGGCCGATCACGTTCCGCCCACTGCGCCGCGACGACTTCGGGCGACTCGCGACCTGGCTGGCCGAGCCGCGCGTCGCGCGGTGGTGGAACCACGACGTCTCGCCGGAGGCGATCGAGCGCGACTTCGGGACGAGCGTCGACGGCGGGGACGCCACGGAGATGTTCGTCGCGCAGCTCGACGGCGAGCCGGTCGGGTTCATCCAGCGCTATCCGATCGGCGCGTACGCCGAGTACGTCGAGGAGCTCTCGAAGCTGTGCGAGGTGCCGCCCGGCGCGCTCAGCATCGACTACCTCATCGGCGACCCCGCTGCCCGGGGCCGTGGCGCGGGCGGCGCGATGATCGGGGCGTTCGTCGCGGAGAGCTGGGTCGCGTATCCGGCCGCGCATGACGTCCTGGTGCCGGTCGCCGCGGGCAACCGCGCCTCCTGGCGTGCGCTCGAACGCGCGGGGTTCACCCGGATCGCGGAGGGGCCGCTGGAGCCGGACAACCCGGTCGATCCACCCGACCACGTCGTGTACCGGCTCGTGCGGCCGGCGACGTGACGCGCGGGGCCGTCCGCCGGGGATACGGTTCGCCGCTCCACCGAGCGGGCTGGGGAGGCCGTCATGGGTGAAGGTCAGGGTCGGGGCAACGAGTTCGCGCGCCGGCAGTTCGTGCGCGGCGCGGCCGGAGCGGCGGCTGCCGTCGGGGTCGGGGGGCCGCTCGCGGGCGCCCAGAGCGCCGGCGCGCACACGGGGCACGCGCACGCCGCGGCGGTCCGGCGTCACGGGCTGCCGCCGAAGATCGACGTGCACGCGCACTTCCTGCCGCCGGGGTACCGGGAGGCGCTGATCGCCAACGGCCAGGCGCAGCCCGACGGCTTCCCGATCCTGCCGACCTGGAGTCCCGAGCGACCTCGCGATGCTCGACCAGGTCGGCATCCGGACGGCGATGCTGTCCGTCTCGTCGCCGGGCGTCGCGTTCGGCGAGGACCCCGTCGCGTGGGCGCGCCGGGTGAACGAGGCGGGTGCCGCGACGGTGCGCGACCACCCGGGTCGCTTCGGGCTCTTCGCGTCCCTGCCGGTACCGGACGTCGACGCCGCGCTCACCGAGGTCGCGTACGCGCTCGACCGGCTGCAGGCCGACGGGATCGCGCTGCTCACGAACGTCGGCGGCGTGTACCTCGGCGACGACCGCTACGAGCCGCTCTGGGCCGAGCTGCACCGCCGCAAGGCGGTCGTCTTCATCCACCCGACGTCGCCTGCGTGCTGGGAGGCGACCTCGCTCGGCTACCCGCGCCCGATGATGGAGTTCCTCATCGACACGACGCGCGCGGTCGCGGACCTCGTCCTCGGCGGGACCCTCGAGCGGTACCCGGACGTGCGTCTCATCGTGCCGCATGCGGGCGCGGCGCTGCCCGTGCTCGCCGACCGGCTCGCGGGCTTCGCGACGCTGTTCGGGGTTGGCGGCCAGGAGCCGGGCGCGATCGACGTGATCGCGGCGCTCGGACGGCTGTACTACGAGGTGGGCGCGGGCTTCCCGTTCCCACGGCACATCGCGGCGCTGCTGAACCTCGTCGACGCCTCGAGGCTGCTGTTCGGCACGGACTTCCCGTTCGGCGGCATCCCGGGCGATCCAGGCGAACGTGAAGGCCCTCGCCGAGACGGACCTGCTGAGCGACGCGGAGCTGAGCGCGGTACTGCAGGGCACGGCGCTCGGGCTGTTCCCGCGCCTGCGCTGAGCGGCATGGCGGCGCGGCGCTCAGTGCGCCGCGCCCGCCCGCGCCTCCTCCCAGATCCGGAGGAACTTCTCGCGGCCGGCAGTGATCAGCTCGGACGGGTCGATGCGCCACAGCGAGTCGGGGAAGTCGTGCTCGACGCGGCCGTCGTCGGAGACCACCTCGAGCTCGTACCAGCCGTCGAAGCCCGCGTCCTCCAGGGCCCGGATCGCGCCGACGAGGTCGACCGTCCCGTCGCCGGGCAGGACGCGGTCGCACCAGCTGCGCGTCGGGTCGCGGCGGTCGTCGAGGTGGAACGCCAGGATGCGATCGGCCTGCTCGGTGATCTGCCCGGCCACCTCGGGCCCGTCGCCGATGTGCCAGGCGTCGAGCGCGATCCCGACGTTCGGCTCGCCCACGTCCTCGATGAGCGCGACGACCTCCGGGATCGTGGTGATGAACGAGAAGTCCTCGAACAGCGTCGGATGCATCAGCTCGACGCCGACCTTCATGTCGTGCTCGGCAGCCACGCGTGCGATGCGCCGGATCCCGTCGACGACGAGCGCACGGCCCCGGCCAGGCTCCAGCGCGCCGTACGGCCCGGGCGTCAGGTTGCACCACTCCGCGCCGAACGCCGCGCCACGGGGAATGGCGGTCTCGACGTCGGCGATGCGCTCCTCGGCCGTGTCCGCCCCGGGGCTGTGCGGCGTCGGCAGCAGCGTCGCGCAGGACGGGAAGAAGCTCGACGTCCTCAGGCCGCTGTCGCGCAGCAGGGCCAGCGCCTCGGCGTCGTCGCCGTCGGCGGACAGCTTGGACTCGCAGACGCAGATGCCGTCGGCGCCCGCGGCGGCGAACACCTCGAGGTCCTCGGCGAACGACAGGCCGGGCGTGGTGAACTCCACGACCGAGAACTTCGGCGTCATCGCACTCTCCCTCGGCGCAGAAACGCCCGGTCTCCCGGGCGTTTCGTGAAGTGGAGCTAGACGGGCTCGAACCGTCGACCTCCTGCATGCCATGCAGGCGCTCTCCCAGCTGAGCTATAGCCCCGAGCGGTCGAATCCCATGGTAACACCGGGTCGCCGACGGGCCTGCGGGTGGGCGCGAGCGCCCGCACGATGTCGGACGCGCCGCGCTCGTATCCTCTCCGCCGAGATGGCCGACCACCGCTATGACCCGTCCGAGATCGAGCCCCGCTGGCAGAAGGTGTGGGCGGACGAGCACACCTGGGAGGTCGCCAACGACTCCGACGACCCACGGCCGAAGTCCTACGTGCTCGAGATGCTGCCGTACCCCAGCGGCGAGCCGCACATCGGGCACCTGAAGGTCTACTCCGTCGGCGACGCCGTCGCGCACTTCCACCGGCGCACCGGCCGCCGGGTGCTTCACCCGATGGGCTACGACGCGTTCGGCCTGCCCGCGGAGAACCACGCGATCCGCACCGGCCAGCATCCGCGCGAGTCGACGGAGGAGGCGATCGCCTCCTTCCAGCGGCAGTTCCGCGAGTGGGGCATCTCGATCGACTGGACGCGCGAGTTCGGCACGCACGAGCCGCGCTACTACCGCTGGACGCAGTGGATCTTCCTGCAGCTCTTCAAGCACGGCCTCGCCTATCGCAAGGAGTCCGCGGTCAACTGGGACCCGGTCGAGGAGACCGTCCTGGCCAACGAGCAGGTCATCGACGGGCGCGGCGAGCGCTCCGGCGCGCTCGTGGAGATCCGTCAGCTCGAGCAGTGGTTCTTCCGCATCACCGACTACGCGGACCGCCTCGTCGCCGACCTCGACACGATCGACTGGCCCGAGCACGTCAAGCGGATGCAGCGCAACTGGATCGGGCGCTCGGAGGGTGCCGAGGTCACGTTCCGTTGCGAGGAGCTCGGCGTCGACTACCCGGTCTTCACCACGCGGCCCGACACGCTGTTCGGCGCGACGTTCTTCGTCCTCGCGCCCGAGCACCCGGACGTCCTGCGGCTCGCCGCCGGCACGCCCTACGAGGAGGAGGCGCGCGCCTACATCAACGGTGTCGTGGCCGAGGACCGCGAGGAGCGCGGCGACGCCGCGCGCCCGAAGACCGGCGTCTTCCTGGGGCGGACCGTGACCAACCCGGTCAACGGCCGCGAGCTGCCCATCTACGTCTCCGACTACGTGCTCATGGAGTACGGCACCGGCGCCCTCATGGCGGTGCCCGCGCACGACGAGCGCGACTTCGCGTTCGCCGCAGGCGTACGGGCTGCCGATCGAGCGGGTCGTGGAGGGCGGCGACGAGCTGCCCTACACCGGCGACGGGCCGCTGGTGAACTCGGACCCCGAGTTCGACGGCCTGGGGAACCGCGAGGCGCTGACGCGGATCGTCGCGTGGCTCGAGGACCAGGGGCGCGGGCACGCGTCGATCAACTACCGCCTGCGCGACTGGCTGATCTCCCGCCAGCGCTACTGGGGCTGCCCGATCCCGATCATCCACTGCGAGCGCGACGGACTCGTGCCGGTCCCCGAGGACCAGCTGCCGGTGCCGCTGCCCGACGTTCAGGACTACAAGCCCAAGGGCCGTTCGCCGTTGGCGGCGGCCGAGGACTGGGTCAACGTCACCTGCCCGACGTGCGGGGGGCCGGCGAAGCGCGAGACGGACACGATGGACACGTTCGTCGACTCGTCCTGGTACTTCCTGCGCTACTGCGACGCGCTGAACGACGAGGCCCCGTGGGACCCGGCGGCGATCGACATGTGGATGCCGGTCGACCAGTACATCGGCGGTGTCGAGCACGCGATCCTCCATCTCCTCTACGCCCGCTTCTTCTGCAAGGCCCTGACGGACCTCGGGCTGCTCGACGTCAATGAGCCGTTCCAGGCGCTGTTCACGCAGGGGATGGTCAACTACCTGAACCCGCGCACGGGCCATACGGAGAAGATGTCGAAGTCTCGTGGCAATGTTGTTTCACCTGCGCCGATCGTGGAACGTTTCGGCGCGGACACGGCCCGCTGCTACATCCTCTTCATGGGCCCGCCGGACCAGGACGCCGGGTGGTCCGACGACGGCGTCGAGGGCATGCATCGCTTCCTCGGTCGCCTGTGGCGGACGGCCGCCGAGGCCGCAGACGAGCTGCCAGACGAGCCCGTCCCGGCGATGGCCGAGCTCAACGCCGACGCGCTGCGGATCATGCGCAAGGCGCACTGGGCGATCGACAAGGTCACCGCCGATCTCGCGGGGCGCTTCGCGTTCAACACCGCGATCGCAGCGGTCATGGAGCTCGTCAACGAGGTCACGCCGGCCAAGCGCGGCGAGGCCCAGCCCGGGGTGGTGCGTTTCGCGCTGGCGACCGCGGCCTCGCTGCTGTCCCCCTTCGCGCCGCACGCGTCGGCCGACGCTTACGACCTCCTCACCGGCGACCGCGTGTGGGAGCAGCCCTGGCCGACCGCCGATCCCGTGTTCCTGGAGACCGAGACGTTCGAGCTGGTGTGTCAGGTGAACGGGAAGGTGCGCGACCGCCTGCTGGCCCCGGCGGCAGCGGACAAGGACGAGCTCATCGAGCTGGCGCTCGCGGCGCCCAACGTGCTCGCGCACGTGGACGGCAAGCAGGTCGTGAAGACGATCGTCGTCCCGGGCCGGCTCGTGAACGTCGTCGTCCGGTAGCTCAGGCGCTCGCGCGCCCGCGCGACCAGATGTCGGCGCACTCGAGGCAGACCGTCTCGGGGACGAGCCCCGCGCGCATGCCCAGCCGGAAGATCTCGCAGCCGAGGCAGAGCCCGGCGAAGGCCTCGAGCGACGCGGCGGCGGCGAGCACGAGCAGGACGACCGTCGCCGCCGTGTCGAGACCGAGGACGAGGCCGAGCACGAGGGCTGCGGTCGACATGGCGGCGCCCATGGCCTGCGCGAAGCGCTTCGGGGGGCCGGGGACGATCTTCGGTGCGCCGAGCCGGGGTGCGATGACGCGCGTCGCGAGTTGGCCGAGCGGGGAGAGGCGCGGGCCGGTGAGCACGCGCGCCCAGAAGCCGTAGGCGAGCGGGATCGTCAGCCAGAACGCGCCGGTCGCGGCCGTGACGATGGCGAGGACCACGACGCCCGCGGCCACCGTGCGGGCGGCCTTCTCGTTGACGGTGCGGGGGAAGCCGATCGGGTTCGCCATGGCTCCGATCAGTGTAGTCCCGATATCTGATCGGGAATCGCGAGTCTGATTCGGCGCTGGGCCGCGCGCGAGTTGTCACACCTGCGTGCTGATCCGTGACGGGCCGCTGCTTAGCGTCCGGCCCGTGCCCGATCTCGATCCCCGTCGCGTCGCGCTCCTGGCAGCGGTCGTCCTTGCGGTCGTCGTCATCGGCGTGCGCGGGTTGGGCGGGGGCGCGGGCTCTGGTGCGCCACCTGCCGCCACGCTGCCGGTGCAGCCCGCGGCCGCGGCCACCGGGACGGAGGGCGGCCAGGTCACCGTGCACGTGGCCGGTGCGGTGCAGCATCCGGGCGTCTACCGGCTGCGCCGCGGCGAGCGCGTCGACGACGCGGTGCGGCGTGCCGGCGGCCCGGCCCGGCGCGCCGATCTGTCCGCGGTGAACCTCGCCGCGGTCGTGGAGGACGGCAGGCAGGTGCTCGTGCCGATCCGCGCGCCGACAGGGAGCGCGGCCGGGACGACATCGACCTCGGCGACCCCGGCGAAGGTCAACCTCAACACCGCGACGCCCGAGCAGCTCGACACGCTCGCGGGCGTCGGCCCGGCGACGGCGGCGAAGATCCTGGCCTTCCGCGAGCAGCACGGTGGCTTCGGCTCGGTCGAGGAGCTCGGCGACGTGCCCGGGATCGGCGAGGTGCGCCTCGAGGCGCTGCGCGACCTGGTGACGGTGTGAGGGCGTGGATCGACGACGCGCGGCGCCATCCCCGGCATCTCCTGCTGGGAGGGCTCGTCGCGGGGCTGGCGCTGGGGGCGGCGGCGCCCGGCGGCTGGCCGGTGGCGGCGATCGCGGCGGCCCTCGCGGTGGCGGGCGCGAGCCCGTGGCTCGCGCTCTGGGTGCGTGGCGGA
Source organism: uncultured Solirubrobacterales bacterium (assembly GCA_963757125.1). Lineage (GTDB taxonomy): Bacteria > Actinomycetota > Thermoleophilia > Solirubrobacterales > Solirubrobacteraceae > CAVVSD01. Next base: position 118,374 of record CAVWQP010000006.1, read on the forward strand.
CCGCCGACCGCCGCGGTGCTGGGTGCAGGCATCGTGGTCGCGCTCGCGGTCGGGGCGCTCGTCGCACACGCGCGGATGGATGCGATCGACGGGACGACGCTGACGCCGCTCATCGGCCGCCAGGTGCATATGACGGCGACGGTCCTGGAGCCGCCGGAGCGCAAGGCGTGGGGGACGGTGCTCGCTCCGGCGGAACTGGCCAACGGCGAGCGGGTGGTGCTGCGCCTCGCGTCGCACGGCGGGGTGCGGGCGCGGTGGCCGCGGTCGCCGACGGGCACCGAGGTCCGGGTCCGCGGCCGGATGCTGGCGCTCGGGCCCGCCGACGAGTACGAGCGGCGTCGCGGCGCCCACGCGCAGATCTCGGTCGACCGGCTCGAGCCGACGGGGCGGCGACGAGGCGGCGTGGCCGGCGCGCTCGACGGTGTGCGGCGCCGCGCGGAGCAGGCGCTGTCGAGTGCCCTGCCGCCGGGCTCTGCGGCACTCGGCCGGGGGATGGTGCTCGGGCAGGACGACGCGCTCGCCGACGACGTCCGCGAGGACTTCCGCACGAGCGGTCTCGCCCATCTGCTCGCGGCGAGCGGGACGAACGTCGCGCTGCTCGCCGCGCTCGTGCTCGGCGTCGCCACGGCCGCCGGCGTCGGTCTCACAGGACGGCTGCTGCTCGCGATGGCAGCGGTGGCGGCGTACGTGCCACTGGCCGGTGGAGGCCCGTCGATCCAGCGTGCCGGTGTCATGGGCGCCGCAGCGCTGCTGGCGATGCTCGTCGGACGGCCGTCGTCGCGCTGGTACGCGCTGCTGCTGGCCGCGGCGGCGACGTTGACCCTGAACCCGTATGCGCTGGCCGACGTCGGCTGGCAGCTCAGCTTCGCCGCCGTCGTGTCGCTGCTGGCGGTCGGACCCGCACTCGCGCTGTCGCTTCGAAGAGCGATGCCGCGGCCGGTCGCCGAGGCGCTGGCGCTCACGATCGCGGCGACCGTGGGCACCGCGCCGCTCGTCGCCCTGCACTTCGGGCGCCTGTCCGTGGTGTCGGTCGGCGCGAATCTGCTCGCCGCGCCGGTCGTGGCCCCCGTGATGTGGCTCGGCGCGATCGCGGCGACGCTGGGACAGGTGGCGCCCCCGCTCGCGTGGCTCCCGGCCTGGCTCGCCGGCCCGCCGCTCGGCTACCTGGCGTGGCTGGCGCGGATCGCGGCGCGGATGCCAGGCGCGGAGGCGTCGTTCGCTCTGACGCCGCTTGGCGCGGTGGCGGCCTATGCGCTGATGGCGGGCGCCTTCGTCGGTGCGCGGGGCCGATGGGCGCCGCGGCTGCGCCGGACGACGCGGCGGACCAGGCTCGCGGCCGCGCTGACGGTCGTCCTGGCGCTGGGGGTGGGAGCGGCCCGCGCGCGGGGCCCGGGCCCACCGGACGGACTGGTGGTGTCGTTCCTGGACGTCGGCCAGGGAGACGCGACGCTGATCCAGCACGGGGAGCACGCGGTGCTCGTCGACACCGGGAGGCCGGACGGCCCGATCGTGCGCAGGCTCCGCGAGGCCGGCGCGCGGCGGCTGGACCTCCTCGTCTTGACGCATGCGTCGGCCGACCACGACGGCGGGGCGGCGGCGGTGTTGCGGGCCGTGCCGGTCGGCGAGGTGCTCGACGGCGGGGAGCTGACCCAGCGCACGACGGGGCTGCGCGCGGCGGCGGCCGAGGCGCGGGCGCGGCGGGTCGCGCGGGTCGCCAGCGACGTCGGTCAGACCGTGCGTGCCGGGCCGATCACGGCGCGCGTGCTGTGGCCGCCGCGGTCGCGCACGGCGGGGCACGATGCCGACCCGAACCTCCGCGCGACGGTGCTGCACGTCTCCGACGGCGCGTTCGACCTGCTGCTCAGCGCGGACGCCGAGTCCGAGGTGCTGCGGCGGATCGACCTGCCGGCGGTGGAGGCGATGAAGGTCCCGCACCACGGGAGCTCGGATCCGGGGTTGCCCGCGGTCCTCGAGCGCCTGCGGCCGCAGGTCGCGGTGATCCCGGTCGGGCGCAACACGTACGGGCACCCGGCGCCGAGCACGCTGGCGGCGCTGCGGGCGGCCGTGCCGGTGGTGCGGCGCACCGACCGCGACGGCACCGTACGGCTGCACGTCTCGCGCGACGGCATGCGGATAGAGGAGACTGGTCGGTAGGTTCGCGCAGTCGATGCAACCGCCTGACCGAGAGCGCTCGTCGAGTCCGTCGCGTAGACGCCGGCGCCGGCGCGCGCTGACTGGTCGAGGATCTCAGATGCCTGAGCGCGTCGCGCTGCCGGTCCGCGGCCAGTCGCACGTGGAGGCGTAGCCGGTGCCGGGCTCGCGGTCGCCGGACGTCGGACTGGTTCTGGGCAACGAGATCCCGCCGGAGGACCTCGTCCGGCTCGCGCGCCTCGGCGAGCAGCTGGGCTTCGACGAGCTCTGGCTGCCCGAGGACTACTTCTTCAACGGGGGCATTGCGAGCGCCGCGACCGTGCTGGCGGCGACCGAGCGCGTCCGGATCGGCTTGGGCATCGTGTCCTGCATGGCCCGTCACCCCGCGGTGCTCGCGATCGAGTGCTCGGTGCTCGCCCGCATCCACCCTGGGCGTCTGACGATCGGCGTCGGGATCGGTCAGCCCGCCTGGGTGCGGCAGATGGGCATCTACCCCGCGTCGCAGCTCGCGGCGCTCGAGGAGTGCGTCACCGGACTGCGCGAGCTCCTCGCCGGCGAGTCGGTGACACGGACCGGGAAGGAGCTTCCTGTTCGACGACGTCCAGCTGACGCACCCGGCGACGTCCGACGTGCCGATCTACGTTGGTGTGATCGGGCCCAAGCTGCTGCGCCTGGCGGGCAGAATCGCGGACGGCATCATCGCGTCGATCTTCGCGAGCACCGCGTACCTCCGCTGGATGCGGGCGCAGGTTGCCGGGGGTGCGGACCCACGCCGCGACGAACGCCACCGGCTGGCCTGCTTCGCGATGTTCTCGGTCGACCACAACGCCGACCGGGCGCTCGCGGCACTGCGTCCGACGATGGCGTTCTACCTCTCGGTGCTCGCGGAGAGCAAGCTCATCGAGGTCTACGGGATCCGCGAGGAGCTGGCGGCGCTCAACGAGGGCGGGCCCGAGCGGATCGCGGCCGAGATGCCCGACGAGTGGCTGCGCGATCTGGCGGTCGTCGGCACGCCCACCGACTGCGTCGCCCAGATCCGGCGCCTACGGGATGCCGGCGCGGACTCCGTCGCGCTGTTCCCGATGCCGGCCGATCAGTCCGCCGACCTGATCCGCCTGGCCGGGACCGACGTGCTCCCACGCCTGGGGCGCGCCGCCGCGGCGCAGGAGAGCGTGCTCGGTCGAGCCGAGCGCGAGCCGCAGACACTCGATCTCGAGCACCATCGTCGGGATGGTTCGCGCGAACCAGGCGACGATGCGTTCGATGCTCGGGATCGCCGTCGGCCCGCGGGAACGCCGTCGCGGGAAGCGCCTCAGCGGCGAGCGCCACCAGCTCCTCGCGGCCGCTCGCGAAGCGCGGGGTCTGTGCGAGCGTTCTGATGTCCGTCCACGCGCGTTCGGCGACGTCGGGCCAGCCGTGCGCCAGCTCGCGCCAGAGGCCGGGCACCGTGACCCCGCCGTGGCACAGGAGGACGTCGTCGAGGAGCGATCGGCCCGCGCGGTCGGGCAGCGGCGCCTCGAGCACGCGCGCAGGCTCGAGTCCGTCGGCCAGCGCGGCGAGGATGAGCATGCCCGCCGGGTTGGCGACGTTGTAGCGCTCGATGACGGCCTGGATGGAGTCGGTCTCCGCACCGGCGCTCACCGGCCGGGGCTCGAGCTGCCGCGCGACGTCGGCCGCCAGCTCGACGCCGCGGCGCGCGTAGGTCGCCCGCCGGTCGGCCGGCGTGGCCGACGCTGCTTCCACGACGGCTGCGAGGTAGCTCTCGTGCACCGCGAGCATGCGGAAGACCGTCGGGACGAATGGCACCCCCAGGAGCTCGCGCAGGCGGGAGTAGAGGTCGGCGACCGAGTCGCCTGCCTCGTCCTCGGCGATCTCGCGGGGGCCGCGCAGGACGGCCGCCCGCGCGATGTCGGTCCGTGGCTCGGTCATGCGCGCCGATCGTATCCCGTGGTGCGCGCGCGCCGGCACCGACGTGCCACGACGCGTAGGTTCCCTGCGCAGTCACGAGTTCGGCCGACACCTTGGACGCGACGGGTCACCCCAACCGAGCAGCGCAGTGACCGCGGTGATGCCGTCGCCCGCGGTCGGCGACGCGCGCCGCGCCGCGCTGACGGCGGCCACCGCGGCGCTGTTCGGGGTGGGGTGGGGGGCCAACCAGTTCGCGCCGCTGCTGCTCGTCTACCACAGCGATCTCGGGGTCGGCGAGGCGACGACCGAGGCGATGTTCGGCGTCTACGCCATCGGGTTGATCCCCGGTCTGCTCATCGGCGGCCCCCTGTCCGACCGCATCGGGCGCCGGGCCGTCGTGCTGCCCGCGGCTGCGTTGTCGGTGCTCGCCACCGTCCTGCTGATGTTCGGCGGGCAGACGATCGTCGCGCTGTTCGCCGGCCGCCTGCTCGCGGGCATCGTGAGCGGAGCGGTCTTCAGTGCCGCGACGACGTGGCTTCGGGAGACGTCCCTGGCGGCCGGCGTCGGGGCGTCGGCGGCGTCGCGGACGGCGGCGGCGATGAGCGCGGGCTTCGGACTGGGGCCGCTCGTGGCGGGGATGATCGCGCAGTGGGCGCCCGCGCCGACGGTGCTGCCCTACGTGCCGCACCTGCTGCTCATGGTCGTCGTCCTCGAGCTGCTGCGCCGCGCTCCCGCCGACGCGATCCGGCCGGCGGTGCCGGCGGCGCCATCCGGGCGCCGAGCGCGCCTGGCGATCCGCAGCCATCCGCGCTTCCGGTGGATCGTCGTGCCGCTCGCGCCGTGGGCGTTCGCCGCGCCGGTCATCGCCTTCGCGCTGCTCCCGACCGTCACCGGGGTCGGGGACCGCGCCCACGGGATCGTCCTGGCGGCGGCGCTCGCCGCGATCACGGCGCTCACCGGTGCCGTCGTGCAGCCCGTCGCCCGGCGGCTGGGGCTCTCGCCGATCGTCCTCGGCTGCGCCGGCCTCGTGACGCTCGCGGCCGGGCTCGGCCTGGGCGTCGTGACGCTCGAGGGACGGGACTGGGTCCTCGTGCCGACCAGCCTGGTGCTGGGCGGCGCGTACGGCCTGTGCCTCGTCGCCGGCCTCATCGAGGTGCAGCGGCTCGCCTCGCCGGTGGAGCTCGCCCGTGCCACGTCGGTCTACTACGCGCTGACGTATCTGGGGTTCGCCGCGCCGTACCTCCTCACGCGCGCCCACGCGTGGGCGTCGTATCCGACGCTGCTGACCCTCGTCGCGGGCCTGGCGCTCGCGACCGCCGCGACCATCGCCGTGGAGAACGCCCGGCACCCGTCGACGCCTTGACGGCGCAAGACTGCGCCGATGACACCGATACGCCGCATCGGATTCGTCGGCCTCGGCAACATGGGTGCGCCGATGGCGCGCAACCTCGCGCGAGCCGGCTTCGACGTCCGCGTGCGCGACGCGGATCCGGGCCGCCAGGCGCTGCTGGCCGCCGAGATGGCGCCCGATGCCGCCGCGTTCGACGCGCTCGATGCCGTGATCACGATGCTGCCCACCGGCGACGACGTGCGCGCGGTGCTGCTCGGCGACGGGGAGGTCAGCAGTGCGCTGCGCCCCGGCACCGTCGCGATCGACATGAGCTCCTCGGCCCCGGTCGGGACGCGGGAGCTCGGGGCGGCGCTCGCCGACCGTGGCGTGACCCTCGTCGACGCGCCCGTGTCCGGCGGCGTCGCGAAGGCGGAGACCGGGACGCTGGCGATCCTTGTCGGTGGCGACGACGACGAGGCGGTCGAGCTGGTGCGGCCGGTGCTCGACGCGCTGGGGGAGCGGATCCTGCGCACCGGCGGCCTGGGGGCCGGGCACGCGGCGAAGGCGCTGAACAACTTCGTCGCCGCGGCGTCCTTCGCCGCCACCTCCGAGGCGCTCATCGTCGGCGCGCGGTTCGGGCTGCGGCCCGAGGACGTCCTCGCGGCGCTGAACGCCTCGACCGGCGCGAGCTTCAACACCCAGTTCACCATGGAGCCGCACGTCCTCCGCAGGCGCTTCGGGGTCGGCTTCGCGATGCGCCTGATGGTCAAGGACATCGCGCTGGCGCGCGATCTCGTCGACGCGACCGACAGCGTCGCGCCGATGTGCCGGCTCACCGAGGAGCTGTGGGCCGACGCGCTCGCAGCCGAGGGGCCGGACGCGGACTTCACCGCGGCCATCAAGCACTGGGAGGAGGAGAACGCGACGGAGCTGCCGCTGCTCGAGTAGGCGCGTCACCGGTCGGCGGCCGATGAGTTGCCCGAGGGAGTCTCGTCCTATCCGCAACCCACCGACGAGGAGCCGACGATGACCGCCACCGCAACGCCCACCGCCGCATCGACCGACCGCAGCCGGTGGCTCGCGCTCTACGTCCTGTGCGCCGGAACGCTCATGATCGTGCTCGACGCGACGATCGTGAACGTCGCGCTGCCGTCGATCCAGGAGGACCTCGGGTTCTCCCAGAGCAACCTCGCCTGGGTCGTCAACGCTTATCTCATCGCCTTCGGCGGGCTGCTGCTGCTCGCCGGGCGCCTCGGCGACCTCGTCGGCCCCCGGCGCGTGTTCCTGACCGGGCTGACCATCTTCACCGTCGCCTCGCTCGCCTGCGCGCTGTCGCAGAACGAAGCGATGCTCGTCGTCTCCCGTTTCGTCCAGGGCGTCGGCGGCGCGCTCACCTCGGCCGTCGTCCTCGGGATGATCGTCACGATGTTCCCCGACCCGCGCGACCAGGCGAAGGCGCTCGGCGTGTACGCGTTCGTGGCCTCCGCCGGCGGGTCGATCGGGCTGCTGGCGGGCGGCATCCTGACCGACGCGATCAGCTGGCACTGGATCTTCCTCGTGAACCTGCCGATCGGCGTCGCGGTCGCGTTCGGCACGCTGCGCCTCGTCGAGGACCGCCCCGGCCTCGGCCTGCGCGCGGGCGCCGATGTCCCCGGCGCCGTGCTCCTGACGGCGGGCCTCATGCTCGGCGTCTACGCGATCCTGCAGGTCCCCGAGCACGGCTGGGGCGCCACGCGCACGCTGCTCCTCGGCGCCATCGCGCTTGCGCTGCTCGCGACGTTCGTCGCCCGCCAGGCGCGGATCGCCAACCCGCTCATGCCGCTGCGGCTCTTCCACTCGCGCGACGCGACCGGCGCGAACATCATCATGGCGTTCGTCGTCGTCGGGATGTTCGGCGTGTTCTTCCTGGGCGCGCTGTACCTGCAGCAGATCCTGGGCTACGACGCCCTCGAGGTCGGCCTCGCGTTCCTGCCCAGCACGATCGTCATGGCCGGCCTGTCGCTCGGCGTCGCCGGCCGGCTCGTGACCCGGTTCGGCCCGCAGCGCGTCCTGGCGCCCAGCCTCCTGTTCATCGCGGCAGGCCTGGCGCTGTTCGCCCGCGCCCCGGTGGGCGGCAGCTTCGCCGAGCACATCCTGCCCGTGACGATCCTGCTCGGCATCGGCACCGGCCTGTCGACGCCGGCGATCATGATGCTCGCGATGTCGGGCGCGACGCCCGCGGACGCCGGCATCGCGTCCGGCCTCGTGAACACGACGACCCAGGTCGGCGGCGCGATCGGCCTCGCCGTGCTCGCGACCCTCGCGTCGGGCCGCACGGAGGACCTCGCGGCGGCGGGCGCGTCGCAGGCGGCGGCCCTGAACGGCGGCTTCCACCTGGCCTACCTCGTCGCCGCAGGGCTGCTCGTCGTCGCCGCCATCGTGTCGGTGACGGTCCTGCGCCGCCAGCCCGCCGCGGCGGGCTCGGAGGCACCTGCGCAGGGGATGCCGAGCGTCGCCTGACGGGAACGGGAGCCGTGCGGGCCTAGAGTGGACCGCATGGCTCCCCTCACCGTGGACATCTGGTCGGACGTCGTGTGCGGCTGGTGCTACATCGGCAAGCGCCGCCTGGAGGCGGCGCTCGAGCAGTTCGAGCACCGCGACGACGTCACCGTCCTGTGGCACAGCTTCGAGCTCGATCCGGCGGCCCCCGCGGTCAACCCGCAGCGGACCGCCGAGATGCTCGCCGAGAAGTACGGCACGAGCATCGAGGAGGCCGAGAGTCGCCTCGTCGGCATAACCGAGACCGCGGCGGCGGAGGGCCTGACGTACAACGTCGCCGACGCGCGCGGCGGCAACAGCTTCGACGCCCACCGCCTCATCCACCTGGCCGCCGAGAAGGGCCTCGGCGAGTCGGTCCACGAGCGGTTCTTCAGCGCCCAGCACTGCGAGGCCGAGGCGACCGGCGAGCGCGAGACGCTCGAGCGCCTCGCCGTCGAGGCGGGCCTGGACCCCGACGACGTCCGCGACGTGCTCGACGGCGACCGCTACGCCACCGCGGTCCGCGCCGACGAGGAGGCCGCGCGGCAGATCGGGGTGCGCGGCGTCCCGTTCTTCGTGCTGGGCCGCAAGTACGGCCTGTCCGGCGCCCAGCCCACCGAGGTCCTCCTCCAGGCGCTGCAGCAGACCTGGGACGAGGCGCAGACCTCGGCGGCGGCCTGATCATGGCCGAGCTCACCGTCGACATCTGGTCGGACGTCGTGTGCCCCTGGTGCTACATCGGCAAGCGACGCTTCGAGGAGGCGCTCGAGCAGTTCGAGCACCGCGACGACGTCACCGTCCTCTGGCACAGCTTCGAACTCGACCCCGACGCGCCGCCGGTCGCCGAGGGCAAGTCGGCCGAGCGGCTCGCCGAGAAGTACGGCATGTCGGTCGAGGAGGCCGCGGGCCGCCAGGCCGAGATCACCACCCTCGCCGCCCAGGACGGCCTCACCTACGACCTCGCCGAGTCGCGCGGCGGCAACACGTTCGACGCGCACCGCCTCATCCACCTCGCCGCCGAGCACCGGCTCGGCGACGCGGCGATGGAGCGCCTCATGCACGCGTACTTCAGCGAGCGCGAGGCGATCGGCGATCGCGAGACGTTGCAGCGCCTGGCCGTCGAGGCCGGGCTCCCGGCCGAGGAGGTCCGCGACGTGCTCGAGGGCGAGCGCTACGCGGACGCGGTGCGTGCCGACGAGCGCGCGGCGACCCAGATCGGCATCCGCGGCGTCCCGTTCTTCGTCCTCGGCCGCAAGTACGGCGTCTCGGGCGCGCAGCCCTCCGAGGTCCTGCTGCAGGCCCTGCAGCAGGCCTGGGACGAGGTCGCGGGGCAGCCCGTCAACGCCTGACGCGTGCCGATCGACGTCGCCCTGCTCGGCTGCGCGCATCCGCACGTCCCGGACGTGCTCGGCGTCGTCGCGTCCGAACCCGATCTCCGGCTCGTCGCCGCCTGGGACGAGGACCCCGGCGCGGTGCCGTCGGTGCTCGGCGGCGCCGCGGTGCGCAACGTCGACACCGCGATCCGCCGCGCGCACGCGGTCGTGATCTGCGCGCCGACCGACCAGCGTCCCGCGCTGAGCCTCCGCGCCGCGCAGGCCGGCCGCCCGCTGCTCGTGGAGAAGCCCATCGCACTCTCCGCGACCGACGGTCAGCGCCTCGCGCGCGAGATCGAGCGGACCCGGACCCCGGCCATGGCCGCGCTCTTCCTGCGGCGCCTGCCCGCGCTGGAGCGGCTCGCCGGCGTGCTGCGCGAGCGGCTGCTGGGCCGACTCGCGGGCGTCGACGCGACGTTCACGCACGGCGGGGCGCTCAACGGGATGTTCGACGGCCCGACGGCGTGGATGGAGGACCCGGCGCGGGCCGGGGTCGGCGGGTTCGGCGACCTCGCGCTGCATCTGCTCGACGCCCTCGCCGTGCTCGCGCCGGACGAGCCGCCGCGGCTCGCCGGCGTCGCGCTCGACGCCGTCGGCGGCACGGGCCTGGGCCGCTGGGCCGGCGTCCCGATGAGCGTCAAGGCCAGCTGGGCCGTCCGGCCCGGCGGGTTCGAGCTCACCGTCGCCGGCGGCAACGGCACGGCGGTCCTCCGCGGCGGCGTCCTCGAGCTGCACGGCGAGCATGGGGAGCCGGAGCGCTGGGTCGGGCCGCCCCCGGACGCGGGCGAGGCGGTCCGCGGGTTCGCCGACGCCCTGCGGACACGGCGATTCCCGCGCGACGGGCTCACCGCCGCGGTCCGCGCCCACATGGCGCTGCAGGAAGCGGTCCGCGTCGCGTGATCGCGACGCGGACCGTCCCGCAGACTCATCAGCCGGTGCTGATCGCCTTGGACGTCCCGAGCACCGCGCCCGCGGCGTCCAGCGCCTGCACGGCCACGAACGCGGCCCCATCCGTGCGGATGCGGGTCTCGAAGCCCGTCCGCGGCGCCGAGGTCGCCGGTGCCAGGGCGTCTGCCGTCGCGCCGGCCAGCACCTGCCAGCGCGCGACCTGCGTCGCGCCGTTCCAGCTGGCGTAGACGTTGCGCCCGGCCGAGGTCGACGCGACCGACGGCTGCGCCGCCGGCGTCCCGACCCACGGGAACCGGTAGGCGCGGTAGGTGTCCTGCCCGCGCGCGATCCGTGCGTCGAAGATCGTCGTGCCGTCGGGCGCGAACTGCGTGAAGTAGCCCTGCGAGCCCCAGCCGACGAAGATGTTCCCCGCGTCGTCGAGCCCCTGGACGTTGCCCTGCGTGCCCGCGAGCAGCGTGTTGGGCTTGTGGACCTGCGCACGCGTGACGGTCGCCGTCTTCGCCGAGTCGTCGAGCTTGAGGAACAGCGCGCGCGACGCGCTGCGCACCCGCGGCGCGGCCTCGTTGTCGAAGATCCGGACGACGCCCGGTGTCGGCATCTGGATGTCGTGCTGGTAGGCGAACTGCGCCGCGCCGACCATGCGGTACGTGCTCTTCTTGCCGCCGATGCGCGCCTCGAGCTGGCCGGTCGTCCGGTCGAGCTCCACGCCGGCCCACAGCTCGCGGCCGGAGACGAGGATCTTGCCGTCGGGCGTCAGGTTCACCGAGTTGGCGTGGACGTAGTCGTAGAGCGGGTCCGCGCCGCCGGGGATCGGGGCGTGGCTCTCGCCGAGCCCGATCGTCCCGAGGCTGTGCCACTCCCACATCACGAGCCCGGTCTTGATGTCGATCTCCTGGATGACCGAGTCGATGACCCGGGCCTCCTTCGGACCGCCCATGAAGCGCAGGTCCCTGCGCACGGGGTTGTAGACGATGCCCAGGAGCGTGCCCTGCGGCGTGATCGTCGTCTCGTGGAAGTCGAGGTTGTAGCCGTTGCCGCCGTGGATCGTCTGCACGGGCCGGTAGGAGCTGTCGACGACCTGCACGACGCCTTCGCCCGTGCCGAGCACCGCGCGGCCCTGCCACCAGGTGAGCACCGGCTGCCCGTCGAGCTGCTGGACGCGGAAGTCGGTCACGTTGCCGGCGTCGTTCTGGGCGAACCAGACCGGCCGGCCGTTGTTGTCGACGATCATCGGGCCGCTCTGCAGGCCGGCGCGGGTCTTCGCGCCGAAGACCTTCTTCGGAGCGATGAAGACGAAGCCCGGCGTGTCCGCCTGCGTGTGGAAGACCTGGACCTCGGGCGGACGCAGGTCGGGGCGGGAGCGGTAGCGCGGCAGCGAGCCCTTGGGCGGCGTGCCGACCTGGCCGGTCAGCTCCTGCAGCAGCTGGAGGTTCGGCTTGCCGCCGCCGCTGCCGAGGCCCTTGCTCGGCCGCGACACGGTCTTGAACGTGTAGTCGCCGTTGCGCGCGCCCGGGATCGTGAGATCGGTCTTGACGCTCACGGTCTCGCCGCCGCGCAGCGGCTTGTCGAGCACGAAGCTCGCGCCGTTGCCGTCGGAGTGGGGACGCAGGGTGCCGGTGTGGTTGCCGGACTCCGAGCCGCTCACCGTGACGGCGCCCAGCTGCGCCGGCGGCGCGCCGCGGAGGCTGATCTGCGTCTCCGGCGAGGCCGACTGCACACCCGGCATGGGGAACGCCCCGACCGTCGCCGTCGTCGTCTGCGCCCCGGCGCTGCATGCGATGGCGCCGCATGCCGCGACCGCTGCCAACCCGCCCAGCGCGAACCTGCTCCGCGTCCTCACGCTTCCGCCTTCCCCCGATGACACAGTCACGCCCCCCGTGGCGGGCGGCGCAACCGTACCGTCCGGCCCGGTCAACCGGTCGCCTGGTAGTCGCGCGACACGGTGGTGGGGGCGCCTGCCGCCGCCGCGGCCGACACGGACACCGTTGCCGTCAGGCCCTTGCGACCGCGCAGCGCCCGCGTCAGCTGGCGCGCCTGCGCGCGACTGACCTGTGGGCGCAGCAGGCGATCCTGCCCCGCCTGCAGCGTGAGGGCGATCGGGCGGAGGTTCACCGTGACCCGCTTGTGGCCCTTCGCCGGACGCGAACGGGGCGTGAGGCTCACGCGGAGCGTCAGCTGGCAGCCCGTGTCGCAGCCGACGCGGACCGGCAGCGTCCTCGAGCTGAGGATCCGCGTCGTCCGCAGCGCACGGAGGTCGACCTGCGGGCCGTCGGGCACCGGCCCCGCCGGCAGCTTCGGCGGCGCCGGGCGCGCGGGCAGCGGCAGGGCCGCGCAGAGCGAGCCCGGGGGCGTCACCGGTGCGGCGAGCGTGAACTGCTGGACGCGGTTGTTGTCGGAGTCCGTCACGGTCAGCGTGCCCCGGCAGTCGACGCTCACGCCGGTCGGGCGCGTGAACTGCCCGGTGCCCGTCCCGCGCTCGCCGACCGTCGCGAGGCGCTCGCCGTCGGGCCCGAACTGCTGCACGCGGTTGTTGCCGCGGTCGGCGACCCAGACGTTGCCGGCCTGGTCGAGCGTCAGCTGGGCCGGGGTGTTGAGCTTGCCGAGGTTGCGCCCCGATCCGCCGAACGAGTCGATCTCGCTGCCGTCCGGCGACCAGATGCGGATGAAGTTGCCGACCGAGGTGTAGATGCGGCTGCCGTCGGGCGTCACGGCGACGCCGCGCAGGCCGCGGCCCGTCTGCGTGATCGCGCCGAGGTAGTTGCCCGCCCCGGTGAAGCGCACGATCCGGTCGTTGCCGCTGTCGGCGACGTAGATGTTGCCCGCGCCGTCGAGCGCGATGCCCGACGGGTCGAGCATCTGGCCGGGGCCGGAGCCCTGGGTGCCGATCGTGCGCACCGGCAGGCCCGTCGCCCGGCTGAAGACGACGATCGTCGCCCGGCGCTGGTCGAGCACGTAGATGTTGCCGGGGACATCGAAGGCCACGGCGACCGGCCGCGGAAGGATCGTGGGGCCCGGGTTGGGGGAGCCCATCGAGCTGATGATCGTCCCGTCGGGCCCGAGGAACTCCACCCGGCCGTTGACGGCGTCGGTCACGGCGCGGATGCCGTTGGAGTCCGCGGCGACGCCGGACGGGGTGTTGAACTGCCCCTCCGCGCGGCCCGGACGTCCCGAAGGAGCGCAGCAGCCGCCCGTTGAGGTCGAAGACGTCGACGCGGTCGTCGCCCGTGTTGGCGACGTAGACGTTGCCCGAGCGGTCCGTCGCGATCCCGCGCACGAACGCGAGCTGCCCCGGGCCACGGCCGTACGAGCCCCACCGCGCCTTGTACGCGTAGCCGGTCGACGCGGTGCTGAAGCGCAGGATCCGGTGGTTGAGGTTGTCGGCGACGAAGATGCGCCCTGCGGGGTCGACCGCGACGCCGTAGGGGAAGTTGAGCTGGCCCGGCCCGGTGCCCGACCCGCCGAAGCTGCGGATGACCTTGCCGCCCGTGTCCGTCACGAGGATGCGGTGGCGCTGGTCGTCGGCGATGTACAGCCGCGTGCCCTTCACGGCCAGGCCCTTCGGGTGCGAGAGCGTGCCGGGCGGCAGGATCACCGACGCCTGCGTGCCCTCCACCGTGAAGCGCTGGATGCGGTTGTTGCCCGAGTCGGCGACGTAGAGGAGGCCGTTCGACGTCGCGAGCCCGCCGCCCGCGCCCGCGTCGTTGCCCCGGCCGCCGCCGAAGAGGAACTGGCCGACGCCGCTGCCCGTCGAGCCCCAGCTGTTCATCAGCCCGCCACCCGGGTTGAACCGGTCGATGCGGTTGCGCCCGTCGGCGACGATGAGCGAGCCGTCGTCGGCCACGGCGAGCGCGCCGACCGCGCTCAGCTCGCCGGGACGCTGGCCGGCGGCGCCGACGGTGCGGAGGAACTGGCCCTGCGGCGTGAAGACCTGGACGACGTGCGAGCCCTGGTCGCCGACGTAGACGTTGCCGTCGGGCCCGATCGCGATCGCCTGGGGGAAGCGCAGCACGCCACCGGCGCTCTGGCCGACCTGCGACGCCGCGGAGTAGACGCACGCGGGCTGGGCGCCGGGGCACTGGGCCAGCGCGGACGGCGCGCCGGCGAGCGCCGCGAGGAGGCATCCGCCCAGGGCGACGAGCCCGGCGATGCGACGAGGAGTCAAGCGGATGTGGGGGGCCATCAGGGGGTCGAACACGCGGTCCCCGCTCCCGATGCGGGACCGCGAGGAGCCGCATGATGCCGCCCAGGCCGGACGGCGGCGGCGGTGAAACGTCCGGGCGGGTGTCGTGTACTGATATTTTGGTATCAAAACATTGGTCTACGAAAGAATCTTCCCGTCCGTATGAACGCCACCTCCTCCGCCGCAGCCGACCCCGTCGTCATCCCACGCCACGTCAAGCGCATCGCGATCGTCGTGATCCTCGGCGCGATCATGTCGGTGCTCGACACGACGATCGTCAACGTCGCGCTGCAGTCGCTCTCGGTGGACCTGCACGCCCCGCTGGACCAGGTCCAGTGGGTGGTCACCGGCTACCTGCTCGCCATCGCCGCCGTCCTCCCGATCACCGGGTGGGCTGCCAACCGCTTCGGTGCACGACGCGTCTACATGACGTCGATCGTGCTGTTCACGATCGGGTCGCTCCTGTGCGGCTTCGCGTGGAACATCGAGTCGCTCATCTTCTTCCGGGTCCTGCAGGGCATCGGCGGCGGCCTCGTGCTGCCCGTCGGCCAGATCATCCTCGTGAAGGCGGCCGGCCCGCGCGCCCTGCCGCGGCTCATGAGCATGATCGGCGTCCCGATCATCCTCGCCCCGGTCTTCGGCCCCACCATCGGCGGCCTGCTCATCGAGCACGCCGGCTGGGAGTGGATCTTCTTCGTCAACATCCCGATCGGCATCATCGCCGTGGCACTCGGCCGCAGGCTGCTCCCGGCCGACGAGCCCGAGCACGCCGGCAAGCTCGACGCGCTGGGCCTGGGGCTCATCGCGACCGGCCTCGTCGGGGTCACCTACGGTCTCGCCGAGACCGGCACGACCGGCACGATCGCGTCCCCGCACGTGCTCGTCCCGCTCATCGGCGGCATCGCGCTCGTCGCCACGTTCCTCATCCGCTCGCTGCGCATCCCCGAGCCGTTGCTCGACATCCGCCTGTTCTCCAACAGGGCGTTCGCCGCGGCGGCGTTCACGACGTTCTGCCTCGGCGCCGCGCTGTTCGGCGCGATGATCCTCATGCCGCTGTACTTCCAGACCGTCCGCGGCCAGGACGCCGTCCACACCGGCCTGCTGCTCATGCCGCAGGGCGTGGGCGCCGCGTTCGCGATGGCGCTCTCCGGCCGCGTCACCGAGCGCGTCGGCGGCGGCGTCACCGCGCTCTTCGGCGTGATCGTCACGGCGATCGCCACGCTGCCGTTCGTCTTCATCGGCGCCGAGACGTCCTACTGGCTCATCGGCACGGCGATGATCTTCCGCGGCTTCGGCATCGGCATGTCGATGATGCCCTCGATGACCGCCGCGTTCAGCGTGCTGCGCCGCGACCAGGTCGCCCACGCGTCGCCGCAGCTCACGGTGCTGCAGCGCGTCGGCGGGTCGATCGGCACGGCGATCTTCACCGTCGTGCTCCAGCGGGGGATCGATGCCAATCCGCAGACCGCCGCAGGTGCCGCCAGCGCCTTCGGGAACACCTACTGGTGGGTGATGGCCGTCGCCGTCGCCGCGCTCGTGCCGGTGATCATCCTGGCCCGGGTCGAGCGGCAGGCGAAGCGGGCGCCCGTCCCGGAGACGGTCCCCGCCGGTGCCGTCCCGGCGCTCGGAGGCTCGCGATGAGCGCCCCTCCCGCCTCCGATCGCACGGAGGTCATCGACGAGCTGCGCCAGTCGGTGAGCGAGCTGCTGGGGGCGGAGCGGCGCCTGCGCGGCCGCGACCGCCGCGGCCCGCACGGCCTGTCGTTCTCCGAGGTCCGGGCGCTCATCGCGCTCGGCCGCTCGGAGGGAGAGACGGCGACCGCCGGCGCGCTGGCCAAGGCGGCCGACCTGAACCCGGCGACGGTGACCGCGCTGCTCGACTCGCTCGAGGAGCGCGGGATCGCGACGCGCCGCCGCGCCGAGGACGACCGCCGCTGCGTCGTCGTCTCGCTCACCGACGAGGGCCGCGAGAAGCTCGCGGAGGCGCAGGCGAAGTGGCAGTCGCGCCTCGACGCGGCGCTCGCGGACCTGCCCGACGACGAGGTACTCGCCGCGGCGGGCGTCCTACGCCGGCTCGCCGGCGTGTTCGACGCGGTCTGAGCCCACCACCACGCGGACGGTGACGAGCGCTGCGACGGCGAAGCCGAGCACGCCCAGCGCCATCGGCAGCGCCGTCGCGCCCGCGATGCCGGGCAGCGGGGCCGCCAGGCCGCCGATCGTGAACTGCACGACGCCGATGAGCGCCGACGCGGTGCCCGCGTCGGCGCCGTGGTGCTCGAGGGCGAGCGCGACGCCGTTGGAGGGCACGAACCCGATACCGGCGACGGCGACGAAGAGCGCGGCGACGAGGGCCGCCAGGCCGGCGTCGGCCACCACCGCGAGGACGACCAGCGCGCCGCCCGCGAGCATGGTGAGCATCCCGGCGCGGAGGAGCTTCACGGGGCCGACGCGCTCCTGCAGGCGGTGGTTGGTGACGCTGGCTCCGAGCAGCGCGACGCCGTTGAGCCCGAAGAGCAGCGCGTAGATCTGCGGCGAGACGCCGTAGACGTCCTGGAAGACGAACGACGAACCGGCGATGTAGGAGAACAGCGCGCCGAAGGAGAGGCCCGCGCCGACCGTGTAGCCGGTGAAGACCCGGTCGCCCAGGAGCTGTCGCATGACGCGCAGCGTCCGGCCCAGTCCCGCCGGCCGGCGCCCAGACGCCGGGAGCGTCTCGGGGACCCAGATCGCGGCACCGACGAGCAGCGCGACGCCCCAGCCGGCGAGGACGACGAACAGCCCCCGCCAGTCGGTGAGGTGCAGCAGGCCGCCGCCGATCGTGGGCGCGAGGATCGGCCCGAGCGACAGGGCCGTCATGAGCCCGGCGTAGATCCGCGCTGCCTCCAGGCCCGACCAGCGGTCGCGCACGATCGCGCGGGCGAGGACGATGCCCGCCGCGCCGCACAGGCCCTGCACGAGGCGCAGCAGGTCGAGCACGAGGATCGACGGGGACACGGCGCAGCCGAGCGAGGCGAGCACGAACAGCCCGAGTCCGATGAGCAGCGGGCGCCTGCGACCCAGCGTGTCGCTCACGGGCCCGACGATCGCCTGCCCGAGCGCCAGACCGATCAGGCACGCGGTGAGCGTGAGCTGGACCTGCGACTCCGAGGTCCCGAGCTCGTCCGCGACGTCCGGCAGCCCGGGGAGGTACAGGTCGGTCGTCAGCGGCCCGAACATCGAGAGCACGCCGAGAACCGCCAGCAGCGGCGTGGCGCGCGATGGGGGCGTCGTGGTGACCAGGGGAGGCGACGATACGCTGCGGCCCGGTGCCGTCACTCAAGCCCGCCTACCTCATCCACGGCGACGACCACGGTCGGATCGCCGAGCGCCGGGCGAACCTGCGCGCGCTCGGCGAGCGCGAGGGCGGCGCCGCCGGCGTCGACGTCCTGACCGGCGACGAGTCCACGCCCGAGGCCGCCGCCGCTGCGCTCGCCGCGATGACGTTCGCCATGGGCCATCGCGTCGTCGTGGTCGACGGCGTGGAGCGCTTCGGCGAGGCCGACGTCAAGAAGCACCTCGTCCCTGCGCTGGCCGACGTGCCGCCGGACACGACGATCGCGTTCTTCGCGCGCGAGGAGGGCCGCTACAAGGCGCCGAAGGCGCTCGTCGAGGCGGTGAAGGCTGCGGGCGGCGACGTCCGCGAGGAGGCCACGATGAAGGCGCGGGAGCTGCCCAAGTGGCTGCAGGGCGAGGCCACGCGGCTCGGCGTCACGCTCGACCGCGACGCGGCCCAGGCGCTCGTCGGTCAGGTCGGCGACCGCCAGCAGCGGCTGCTGCGCGAGGTCGAGAAGCTCGCCATCGAGCACGGAGCCGACGCGCACATCTCGCTCGAGGACGTCGAGGACGCCGCCGCGCACAGCTCCGAGCGTCAGGTCTGGTCGCTCGTCGACGCGCTCGTCGGGGGCGACGGCCGGCGCGCCACGACCGCGTTCCTCGAGCTGCGGGCGCAGGGCGAGTCGATGCCGCGCCTCGTGCCGCTCATGGCGCGACGCGTCCGCGACGTTCTCGCCATCGCCCAGCGACTGGAGGCGGGGGAGTCGTCGGCCGACGTGAAGAAGTCGATCAAGGGGTCGCCCTGGATGACGGACCGCAGGATCGCCGAGGCGCGGGCCACGGACGTGGACACGCTGCGGCACGCGGTCGAGGTGCTCGCCGACCTCGAGCTGGACACCCGTGGCGCGAGCGAGCTGTCCGACGACACGGTCGGACTTCGCGCGATCGCTGCGATCGCGGGCTCCGGCTCTTGACTCAGCCCTCGCCGGGCTGGAGGAAGCCACTCTCGTAGGCGAGCACGACCGCGTGCACCCGGTCGCGGATGTCGAGCTTGCGCAGCACGTGGGTCACGTGGGTCTTGACCGTCGTGTCGCTGAGGTGGAGCTCGCCGGCGATCTCGGCGTTCGAGAGCCCGCGTACGAGCAGGCGGAAGACGTCGAGCTCGCGACCGGTGAGCTCGTCGAACTCGGGCCGTGGCCGCCCCTGGCGACCACGCGCGAACTCGCGGATGACCCGGGTCGTGACGGACGGGGAGAGCAGGCCGTCGCCCGAGGCGACGGTCCGCACGCCGGCGATGAGCTGCTCGGGTGGCTCGTCCTTGAGCAGGAACCCGCTGGCGCCGGATCGGAGGGCCTCGTAGACGTACTCGTCGAGGTCGAACGTGGTCAGGATCAGCACGCGCGCGTCGGGCCGGCCGGCGAGGACGCGGCGGGTCGCCTCGAGGCCGTCGAGCTCGGGCATCCGGATGTCCATGAGGATCAGATCCGGCTGGAAGCGCTCGGCCTTGGCGACGGCCTCCAGGCCGTTGATCGCCTCTGCGACCACCTCGATGTCGCGCTCCTCGGCCAGGAGCAGCCGGAACCCCGCGCGGACCATGGCCTGGTCGTCGGCGACGAGCACGCGGACGGTCATCGCCCGCCCGCGCCGATCGGAAGGCTGGATCGGAGCACGAACCCGCCGTCGGCCCCACGGCCGGCGCTCATCTCCCCCCCATACACCTTCACCCGCTCTCGCACCCCGATGAGCCCATGGCCCGGTTCGCCGTCCGCGTCAGTCGTGCGCCCGTCGTCGCGTACCTCGATGGAGAGCGCATCGTCGCCGTAGTGGAGATGGACGTCGACGCGTTGCGCCTTGGCGTGCCGGAGCGCGTTCGTCAGCCCTTCCTGCACGATGCGGTACGCAGACAGCTCGATCCCGCGCGACAGCGGCCGAGGCCGGCCGTCGATGCCGAGGTTCGCGGCCAGTCCGGCACGGCTCACGTCGTCGACCAGGCGGCGGACGCCGTCGATGCTCGGCTGCGGCGCGCGCTCGGCGTGGTCCTCGTCGGACCGCATGGCACCGAGCAGTCGCCGCATCTCGGTCAGCGCTTCGCGGCCGGCCGCCTCGACGTCGCGCAGCGCCTCCTTGTCGGTCGGGAGCGTGTCGGGCAGCCGATGGCGGACGGCTCCTGCCTTGAGGACCATGACGCTCACGGAGTGGGCGACGATGTCGTGGAGCTCGCGCGCGATGCGAGCCCGCTCCTCGGCGACGGCGAGCCGCGCGGTCGCCTCGCGCTCCGCCTCCGCGTGCTCGGCGCGGCTCTCGGCGTGCTCCGCGCGCTGTTCGCGCCTGTTCAGGGCGACGCCGGTGCCCCACGTCACCGCCACGAGCACCGCCGTGATGGCGAACGTGGCGAACGCGCCCGCCGCACTCGGCTGGTCGCGGGCCACGAGCACCAGCGTCACGAGGGCGATGGCCAGGCCCGCGAGGGGCTGCCGGCCCGTTCCGTACCGTGCGACGAGGAAGGCACCCGCGAGCCCCGCGAACATCGGCGCCGCCGCCTCGTTCGTCGCGCTCCGTGCGACCAGGGCCATGAGCCCGAGCGCGCTGAACGCGATGGCGACGGCGACGAGCGGGAGGCGCGTGGCACCGAGCAGGGCGAGCGAGTAGACGAGTGCGATGACGACGAGGAGAGGCCTGGAGCCCTCGAGCGACCGCGACACGATCTCCAGCTGCGCTCCGGCTGCGAGCACGAGCACAGGGATGATCAGCTCCCACGGAGCGCTCGTGACGCGGTGTCGCATCGGGCGAATCTAGTCCGGACGGCGCCCCGCGACCTCATCCGAACTGACGAGGCCGGCTCATCGGATCGGACGAGGAACCAGCCCGCGGAGCGCGCCTCACGCACCGATCGGGACGCGACGATCCGACGACGCCGCGGGGCCTGTCCCGGACGTACGTTGCGACGCGTCGTCCCGAACCCCGACGCGGAGGTCCGCAATGCGCTCGATCGTCACCCGTAACCCGCTCGTCAGCTTCTTCGTGCTCGCCTTCGCACTGTCGTGGTGGGCTGTGCCATTGGGGGGATTCCTGCCGTTCGGACCGCTGCTCGCGGCGTGCATCGTCATCGGCTGCGTCGACGGCCGGCCGGGCCTGCGCGCGCTGGGGCGCCGCATGCTCCCCCGCCGGGGGATCGGTCGCTGGTACGTCGTCGCCGTCGCGGTGCCGCTCGGCGTCGCCGCCGTCGCGATCGGCGTGACGCTCGCCGCCGGCGCACCCCCGGCGGCGCTCCGCGGACTGGGACCCTGGTACCTCGTGCTCGCGTTCGGCGCGCTGCGGCTGATCGATCCGCTCGATGGCCCGCTGGGTGAGGAGCCCGGCTGGCGCGGCTACGCGCTCCCGCAGCTCCTGGCCGGCCGATCCCCTCTCCGCGCGAGCATGATCCTCGGTGCGCTGGTCGCCCTCTGGCACGCGCCGCTCGTGTTCCTGCCGGCGGAGCACATGCCCGCCCTCTTCCTCGTCGCCACGGTCGCCGTGACCTTCGTCTACACGTGGCTCTACCTGCGGACCGACGGCAACGTCTTCACCACGATCCTCGCGCACTCGGCGGAGGGGACGATCAAGCTCGGAGCGCTCGGCTTCGTGGGGCTGGCGTCGAACCGGCTGACGGTGGCCTACACCGTCGCGTGGGTCATGGTCGCCACCGGATTGGTCCTGATCGACCGCAAGGCGTGGGCGACCCGGACGGCGCCGAGCGCGATGCCCCTTCGCCGTGCCGCCGTGGCGGCGGGTGCCGCCTAGTCCGAGGAGCCGGCGCGCACGCGGGCGGCGCGGGCCTTCTTGCGCGCGCCGGTGTTGCGATGCAGCGCGCCGCGCTTGACGCCCTTGTCGATGACGCTCACGAGCGCGCGGTGCTCCGCGTCGGCAACCGTGTCGTCACCGCCGGAGACAGCGGTCTCCAGGCGACGGAAGTACGTCTTGATCGTGGAGGTGTAGCGGCGGTTCTCGAGCCGCTCACGCTCGGTGCGCGCAATGCGCTTCTTCTGGGATGCGATGTTGGCCATGACGTGAAAAGGCCGCGGAGCAACAGCCGCGGCGGCGCTTAGAGTAGCACCCCGTGGCGTCCGAGACTCGCCCAGCAGGCGGCGACCGGATCGCCCGCAACACGGCGATCTTCTCCGTGGCAACGGGTCTGTCCCGGGTCGCGGGGCTCGTCCGCGAGATCGTCGCATCGAGCTACTTCGGCACGAGCGGTGCGTTCTCGGCGTTCACGGTCGCGTTCCAGGTGCCGAACCTGGTCCGCAACCTGTTCGCGGACTCCGCGCTGAGCGCGGCGTTCGTCCCGGTCTTCACCGACCTCCTCGTGAAGGAGAAGCGGCGCGACGCGTTCCTGCTCGCGTCGACGC
This sequence comes from uncultured Solirubrobacterales bacterium, assembly GCA_963757125.1. GTDB lineage: Bacteria > Actinomycetota > Thermoleophilia > Solirubrobacterales > Solirubrobacteraceae > CAVVSD01. The sequence continues at coordinate 140,438 of CAVWQP010000006.1, forward strand.
TCGCGGCGGTGATCGTCGGCGGCCTGGGCTCGATCACGGTGCTGTTCATCCTCATCGCGCCGTGGCTCATGCCGCTGCTGGTGGACACGCCGACGCTCGACGCCCTCGCGACGGGGCTGTCGCAGGTCCTGTTCCCGATCGTGCTGCTGCTGGGCGTGAACGGGCTCGTGGTCGGGATCCTCAACTCCTACGACCACTTCGCGATCCCGGCGATCTCGCCGCTCGTCTGGAACGTCGTGATCATCGGCGTGCTCGTCGCGACGCACGGCATGTTCGAGGGCGACGAGCAGCTCTACGCGTACGCGCTCGGGATCGTCGGCGGCACCGTCATCCAGCTGCTCATGGTCCTCCCGGTGCTGCGGCGGCTGGACTTCCACTTCAGTCGCTCGATCAACCTGCGCGACCCGCGGCTGAAGCAGGTGCTGCTGCTCATGCTGCCGGTGACCGTCGGCCTCGGGCTCATCAACTTCGGTCAGGTCATCGACTCGACGATCGGCTTCACCGTGTCGGAGAGCGCGCCGCGGGCGATCGACGCGGCGTTCCGCCTCTACATGCTGCCGCAGGGCATGTTCAGCGTCGCGGTGGCGACCGTGCTGTTCCCCGCGTTGAGCCGGTTCGTCAGCCGTGGCGACCTCGACGGGGTGCGCTCCCTGCTCGCCACGGGCATGCGCGGGGTCGTTCCTGCTGCTCATCCCGTGCGCGGCGATCACGCTCGTGCTCGCGGTGCCCATCACGCGGCTCGTCTACCAGCGCGGGGCGTTCAACGCGTCGTCGACCGACGAGGTCTCGACGGCGCTGCTGTGGTTCTCGTTCTCGCTGCCGTTCTCGGGCGTGAACCTGCTGCTGACGCGCACGTTCTTCAGCCTGCAGCGCCCGTGGCTCGTCACGCGTCTGTCGGGCATCGTGCTCGTCCTCAACGTGGCGATCTCGATCGCGCTCGCTGGACCGCTCGGGATCGCGGGGATCGTCATCGGCACCGTGGTGTCGACGTTCGCCATGACGGTGCTGCAGGCGCGCCTCCTGCGCATCGAGCTGCACGGACGGCTGGAGGCGGGCCGCACGCTGCGCGCGATCGGGCGGATGCTCGCGGCCGCCGTGGCGCTGAGCATCGTGTCCTACGCGGTCTGGTGGGCGCTGGACGACATCCTCGGCCGCTCGCTGCCCGCGCAGGTCTGCTCCGTCGGGCTGGGCGTCGCCTCCGGGCTGGCGGTCTACGCGGGGATCGTGCTCGCGCTGCGCGTCCCCGAGGCCGAGCGGATCGCCCGCCTCGTGCGGGAGCGCCTCGCATGAGGGCGAAGACTGCGTCTTCGCTGTCGAGAACGTCGCAGGGCGACGTTCTCGCGCGTCTTGGAGGGTCGGTTCGTGGGTGATCACCACTTCGGCGACGGCGACCCGTTCTCGCTCGGCGTCGAGGAGGAGCTGCTCCTCGTCGATCCGCGCGACGGGCGCCCGGCGGAGACGGGGGAGGAGGTCCTCGAGCGCCTGCCGGACGGCCTCCCCGGCGACACGGCGTCGGAGCTGCACGCATGCGAGGTTGAGATCGCCACGCCGGTGGTCGGGACCGTCGCCGAGGCGGTGCGCGCGCTCGGGGAGCTGCGCGCGGCGATCGTCGCGACCGGCGCCTCCCCGATCGGCTGCGGCCTGCAGCCGCGCGACGGGAGCGGCGAGGCGGAGATCACCCCGAAGGCGCGCTACCGGCGCATCCGCGACCTGCTCGGCGACGCCGCGGCCACGCCCGTCGCCGGGATGCACGTCCACATCGGCATGCCCGACCCCGAGACCGCGATCCGTGCGTTCAACGGGCTGCGCCGCCACCTGCCGCTCCTGCAGGCGCTCGCGGCCAACTCGCCGTTCCGCCACGACCGCGACGCGGGCGTGCAGTCGGCCCGCGTGCTCGCCATGCGCGCCTGGGTGCGCACGGGCGTCCCGCGTGCGCTGCGCGACTACGACGAGTGGCTCGAGATGAGCGAGCGCCTCGTCCGCGCCACGGAGCTCCCGGACTACACGTTCTTCTGGTGGAAGATCCGCCCGCACCCCCGGCTGGGGACGGTCGAGGTGCGCACGATGGACACGCAGACGAGCCTCGAGGACACCGCGGCGCTCGCCGCGCTCGTGCACGCGCTCGCCAGGCACGAGGCGGACGCGCCCGAGGTCGCCGCGCCGGCGGAGGAGCTGCTCGACGAGGCGATGTACCGCGCGGCGCGCTACGGCGTGGACGGCTCGCTGCCAGACGCCGAGGGCGCCCTGCGGCCGGTCGGCGCCGTGCTCACCGAGGCGCTCGCGCTCGCCGGACCGCATGCGCGCGAGCTCGGCTGCGAGGCCGAGCTGGAGGGGATCCACCGGCTCGTCGCCGACGGCGGGGGCGCCGGCCGCCAGCGCGCCGTGCACGAGCGCGACGGCATGCCGGGGCTGGTCAGCTGGCTGGTGCAGGGCACCGCTGCCAGCCCCTAGCCTGGAGAGCCGACATGGCAGACCAGGCGCACATCCGGAACTTCTCGATCATCGCCCACATCGACCACGGCAAGTCGACGCTGGCCGACCGCATCCTCGAGATGACCAAGACGGTCGACCCGCGGATGATGCGCGACCAGCTCCTGGACTCCATGGACCTCGAGCGCGAGCGCGGGATCACGATCAAGGCCCAGGCGGTGCGCGTGTTCTACGAGGCGCGCGACGGCGAGACCTACCAGCTGCAGCTCATCGACACGCCCGGGCACGTCGACTTCACCTACGAGGTGAGCCGCAGCCTCGCGGCGTGCGAGGGCGCGCTGCTCGTCGTGGACGCCTCCCAGGGCGTCGAGGCGCAGACCGTCGCCAACACGTACCTCGCGATCGACGCCGGCCTCGAGCTCATCCCCTGCCTGAACAAGATCGACCTGCCGGGCGCGATGCCCGACGAGGTCGGCGCGGAGGTGGCCGAGCTCATCGGCGAGCCGCAGGAGAACATCCGCCACATCTCCGGCAAGACCGGCGAGGGCGTGGTCGAGGTGCTCGAGCAGCTCGTCGCGCGCGTCCCGCCGCCGGACGGGGACCCGGACGCTCCGGCCCGCGCGCTCATCTTCGACTCCGAGTTCGACCAGTACCGGGGCGTCATCGCGTACATCCGCGTCGTCGACGGGGTGTTCCGCAAGGGCGAGGCGATCCGGGCGATGCAGAACGCCACCGAGGCGGACATCGACGACATCGGGTTCTTCACGCCCGCGATGACCCCGGTCGAGCAGCTCGGCGCGGGCGAGGTGGGCTACGTCATCACCGGCATCAAGGACGTCACGAAGCTGCGCGTCGGCGACACGCTCACGACGAAGGTCAAGCCGGCGAGCGAGCCGCTGCCCGGCTACCGCGAGGTCAAGCCGATGGTGTTCTGCGGCCTGTTCCCGATCGACTCCGACGACTACCCGGACCTCCGCGACGCCCTCGAGAAGCTGTCGCTCAACGACGCGGCGCTGTCGTGGGAGCCGGAGACCTCCGACGCGCTCGGCTTCGGCTTCCGCTGCGGCTTCCTCGGCCTGCTGCACATGGACATCGTCCGCGAGCGCCTCGAGCGCGAGTACGACCTCGAGCTCATGGCGACGATGCCGTCGGTGGCGTTCCAGGTCACGCTCACCAACGGCGACGTCCTCGAGGTGCACTCGCCGAGCTCGATGCCCGACCCGGCCCGGATCGAGGAGATCCGCGAGCCGTACATCCGCGCCTCGATCGTCGCGCCGAAGGGCTACATCGGGCAGATCATGGAGCTCTGCCAGGAGCGCCGCGGCGACCACCAGGGGATGAACTACCTGAGCGCCGAGCGGGTGCAGATCACCTACGACCTGCCGCTCGCCGAGATCGTCCTGGACTTCTTCGACCAGCTGAAGTCGCGGACGCGCGGCTACGCGTCGCTGGACTACGAGCTCATCGGCCTGAAGCCCTCCGACATGGTCAAGCTCGACGTGCTGCTCGCCGGCGAGGCCGTCGACGCCCTGAGCATGGTCGTGCACCGCGAGAAGGCCTACGACCGCGGCCGCACGCTGGCCGAGAAGCTGCGCCAGCGCATCCCGCGCCAGCAGTACGACGTGCCGATCCAGGCGGCGATCGGCCAGAACGTCATCGCGCGCGAGACGGTCAAGGCCTTCCGCAAGGACGTGATCGCGAAGTGCTACGGCGGTGACATCAGCCGCAAGCGCAAGCTGCTGGAGAAGCAGAAGGAGGGGAAGAAGCGCATGAAGTCCGTGGGTCGGATCGACGTGCCGCAGGAAGCCTTCCTGGCGGTGCTCGAGCTCGGGGATTGAGCCCCCGGGCGTGGGCAGCGTTCGCCGCGATGGCGACGCTGTGGGGCATCCCGTATCTGTTCATCAAGCTGGCCGTCGACGACGGCGTGCCCCCGATCTTCCTCGCCTGGGCGCGCATCGTCATCGCCGCCGTGGTGCTGCTGGCGCTCGCGTGGCGCGCTGGGACGCTGGGGTCGCTCGCGGGGGGATGGCGCTGGATCCTGCTCTTCGCGATCGTCGAGATCACGCTGCCGTTCCCGCTCATCGCCATCGGCGAGCAGCACGTCGACTCCTCGCTGGCGGCGATCATCATCGCCGCCGCGCCGCTGCTCGTGGCGCTCCTCGCGTTCCTCGTCGCGCCGTCCGAGCGCGTGTCGCGCAGGCGGTCGATGGGCCTCGTGCTCGGCTTCGCCGGCGTCGTCACGCTCATGGGCCTCGACGTCACCGGCAGCACCGACGAGCTGCTCGGCGGGCTCGCGATCCTCTGTGCCGCCGCGGGCTATGCGGCCGGGCCGATGATCATGCGGCTGCGGCTGGGCGGGATGGACGCCCGCGCCGCGATGGGCGCGAGCCTCGGCATCGCGGCGGTCGTGCTGACGCCGTTCGCGATCGTGGATCCGCCCGATGCTCCGCTGACCGGCACGGCGTGGGCGTCGATCGCGGTGCTCGGGCTGCTCTGCACCGCGCTGGCGTTCCTCGTCTACAGCGTCCTGGTGGCCGAGGTCGGCCCCGGGCGGGCGATCGTCATCACCTACGTGGCGCCGGTCGTGGCGCTCGCGCTGGGCGTCGCGGTGCTCGACGAGCGCCCGGGTCCCGGGGCGATCGTGGGGCTGCTGCTGATCCTCGCCGGCTCGTGGATCTCGACCGACGGCCGCGTGCCGCCGGGGCTGGCGGCGATCCTCACGCGACGCCGCCTGCGCGGACAGACCCCTAGGCCGATCGGCCCACCCCGGGGTGGGCCGGAAGTATGGCCGGTCGGCCCATTGGAGAGTCTGCGGCCGTCACCGATGCTGCGCAGTGTGTTCGTCGCCCGCCCAGTGCTCCGGCTCCGTTCCCTGCCGATTGCACTCGGCGCGGCGGCGGTGTTCATCGTCGCCTCAGCCGCTCCGGCCTCCGCCCAGGGACCGGGGGGCGCGGCAGCCTTGGTTGGCGACGACGGAACGGTGGCTGCGGCGCCGGGGGCGACGCCGCAGCAGCCGCCGCCCGTGGGGGGTGTAGCGCCAGGCACGCCGGTGGCCGCAGCGGTCGATGGGGAGATCGCACGGCTCGCCGGCGTGCAGGCGCTGGCTCCGACGGCAGCGCCTGCGGCGATCCTCGCCGCGGTGACCGCCGCCAACGCGATCGTCGGTCTTCCGTACAAATGGGGTGGCGGCCACGGGTCCTTCGAGGACACCGGCTACGACTGCTCCGGTGCTGTCTCGAAGGTCCTCAACGCCATCGGGGCGCTCGACGACCCGTTGGATTCGCGGGCGCTGAAGACCTGGGGTGAGTCAGGGCGTGGACGGTGGATCACCGTCTACACGAACCCGAGCCACGCGTACGTCGTGGTCGCGGGCCTGCGCTTCGACACGTCCGGACGGGGCGGGAAGGGTCCGCGCTGGCGCGCGGAGCCCCGCCCGTCGTCCGGGTTCGTGGCGCGGCATCCCGACGGCCTCTAGCCGCGCCGCGCGAACCGCTTGTCGTGCGGCCGCCTGGCCGCATGCGTCTCGCGCTCGAGGCGCCGCATCGCGTCGAGCCGTCCCTCCGCCAGGTCGCCGGCGGCGATGGCGTCCTGCACCGCGCAGCCCGGCTCCACGCCGTGGCCGCAGTCGGCGAAGCGGCAACGCTCCGCGAGGTTGTCGACATCGCCGAACGTGCCGTGGAGGCCGTCGTCGCCCGCGAGCGCCGCGAGCCGCACGCCGGGCGTGTCGACCAGCAGCGCGCCGCCGGGCAGCGCGAACAGCTCGCGGTGCGTCGTGGCGTGGCGCCCGCGGGCGTCGTGCTCGCGGATCGGCAGCGTCTTCTGGCGCTCCTCGCCGAGCAGGGTGTTGACGAGCGTCGACTTGCCGACGCCCGAGCTGCCGATGAGCGCCGTGGTCGCCCGCCGGGGCAGCCGCGCCGCCAGGTCCTCGATGCCGGCGCCGGTCCGGGCGCTGACCACGAGCACCGGCGTCCCGAGCTCCGCCCGGAGCTCCGCGGCCTGCCCGTCCGGGTCGACGACGAGGTCGGCCTTCGTGAGCAGGATGCACGCGGGGACGCCGCCGTCGCGCACGAGCGCGACGAAGCGCTCGAGCCGGCGGAGGTTCAGGTCGCCGTTGGCAGACGTGACGATGAGGCCGAGGTCGACGTTCGCGGCCATGACCTCGATGCGGGGACCGTCGGACCGGCGCAGGACGCCGAGGCGCGGCAGCACCTCGCGGACCGCGCCGCCCGGCTCGACGCCGACCCAGTCGCCGACGACCGGCGCATCGCCCTCGTGCAGCAGGGTGCCGGCGACCGGCGCCTGACGGGTCCCCTCGGGACCGCACACGGCGACACGCCCGCGGTGGACGGCGGTGACGCGAGCGGGTTCCAGGCCCGCGGACAGCTGGTGGGACATGCTCTCGGTCCATCCGAGGGCGAGTAACTCAGGGTGCAACGGAGTTCTCCTGGATCGATCTCGTGCGAGGGCGGTGGTCCTCGCGAGCGAGCCATATCGGGCTCGTAGCGACCTGCTCGGTGGGCGCGGCGGGTGCCGCGCTCGCTCAGCAGGCGGCGATCAGGGGAGTTGTGCCGAGGATGCGCACGACCCCCAGGATGCCACACCTGTGCAAGTCGCGCCAGCCTCGGCCCGGCTCGTTGCAGCGTGAGTACGGTCGATGGAGATGTCCGAGGTACGCGAGACAGCCATCCTCACGGAGGGGCTGAAGAAGTCCTATGGCGAGGTGCTGGCGCTCGACGGCGTCGACCTCGCGATCCCACACGGCACGGTGTTCGGGCTGCTCGGCCCCAACGGAGCCGGCAAGACCACGTGCGTCCGCATCCTGACCACCTTGCTCGTGCCCGACAGCGGGCGTGCCGAGGTCGGCGGGCTGGACGTCGTGCGTGACGCGACGCTCCTGCGCGCCCGTATCGGCCTCGCCGGGCAGTACGCGGCGATCGACGAGAACCTCACCGGCTTCGAGAACCTCGAGATGGTCGGGCGGCTCTACCACCTGAGCAGGAGCGGGGCGACCGACCGGGCGCGCGAGCTGCTCGAGCGCTTCGAGCTCTCCGACGCCGGCGACCGGCTCGCGAAGACCTACTCGGGCGGCATGCGCCGCCGCCTGGATCTCGCCGGCGCGCTGGTCGCACGGCCGCCGATCCTCTTCCTCGACGAGCCGACCACGGGCCTCGACCCCCGCTCCCGACTGGGGATGTGGGACATGATCACCGAGCTCGTGGGGGAGGGCACCACGGTCCTCCTGACGACGCAGTACCTCGAGGAGGCCGACCACCTGGCCGACCAGATCGCGGTCATCGACCACGGCCGCGTGATCGCCGAGGGCACGTCCGACGAGCTCAAGGACCAGTTCGGCGGGGAGCGCATCGAGGTCGTCCTCGGGGAGACCGCCGACCGCGACCGCGCGCTCGAGGCGCTCGCGCCGATGGCCGACGGGCCGGGAGGGGTGGGTGGGGTCGACTTCGAGGGGCGCACGATCCGCGTGCCGGTGCGCACCCGGCCCGGTGTCCTCGCGGAGGCCGTGCGGCGGCTCGACGAGGCCGGCGTGGAGCTCGAGGACCTCGAGGTCCACCGGCCCACCCTCGACGACGTGTTCCTCTCGCTCACCGGCCATGCCGCCGAAGAGGCGGCCGAGGGCGAGCAGGCCGAGGCGGAGGCGAGCTGATGGCCGCGACGACCATCCCCGCCGGGCAGCAGCCCGTCGTCGCCGAGGGCTTCGGCGCCAAGCTGCGCTGGGGCCTCGCCGACACGATGGTGATCGCGAAGCGCAGCCTGCGCCGCGTCCCACGCAGCCCGGAGCTGCTGCTCGGCTTCACGATCCAGCCGGTCATGTTCGTGCTGCTGTTCCGCTACGTCTTCGGCGGCGCGATCAGCACGCCGGGCGTGTCCTACGTCGACTTCCTGATCCCCGGCATCCTCGTGCAGTCGATCGCCTTCGGCAGCACCGTCACCGGCGTCGGCATCGCCGACGATCTGCAGAAGGGCCTGACCGACCGGTTCCGGTCGCTGCCGATGGCTCGCTCGGCCGTCCTGGCGGGGCGGACGGTCGCCGATGTCGTGACGAACTGGTTCCAGGTCGTCGTGATGATCCTCGTGGGCTACCTCGTCGGGTTCCGCTTCAGCACGAGCGTCGGCGACGTCGTCGCGGGCTTCGCGCTGCTGACGCTGGTGGGGTTCGCCTTCTCGTGGCTGTCGGCCGTGATCGCGATGGGCGTGTCCACCGTGGAGGCGGCCCAGCAGGCGAGCTTCATCTGGCTGTTCCCGCTGACGTTCATCTCGAGCGCGTTCGTCCCGCCGGACTCGATGCCCGAGCCGCTGAAGACGTTCGCGGCCGACATCAACCCGATCTCGCTGTGGGTCGACTCGCTGCGCCACCTGTTCGTCGGGACCCCGATCGACAACCAGATCTGGATCGGGCTGATCTGGGCCGTCGGGATCGTGGTGATCTTCGCCCCCCTCGCGGTCTGGCGGTACCGGCGGGTGGCGATGAGGTAGGGCGTCACAGGCGGGCGTCCGTCGCGTCGTCGGCGGCCCCGCCGAAGTACTGGTCGAGCACCTGAGCGAAGAGCGGCTCGTCGGGCGCCGCGCGCAGGAACAGCGTCATCGAGGACCGCAGCTTCAGCGCGTCGATCCCGCCCATGACCTCCTCAGGGCTGCGGGTGTCGAGCCCCGTCAGGGCGCGCGCTGACTCGCGCAGGCGATTGCCCAGCACCGGGTGGGCGAGGTATGCGCGGGCCTCGTCGAGCGAGGAGATCGCGTAGCGCTGCGCCATCGGGCTGTTGCCCAGCCCGGCGATCTGGGGGAACACGAACCACATCCAGTGGCTCGCCTTGCGCCCGGCGCGCAGCTCCGCGAGCGCGCCGTCGTAGGTGCCGCCGCGATCCTGGGCGTCGACGAAGCGCTGGAGGTCGAACGGGTCGCTCATGGGATGATGCACCTCGCTATGGCCACGATCATCCGCTGCCCGAACTGCGAGACGCGCAACCGCGTCGGCGCCGTCGCGACCGGTCACCCCCGGTGCGCGAGCTGCAAGCAGGATCTGCCGTGGGTCGTCGACGCCGACACCGGCTCCTTCGCGGACGAGACCAAGGCCTCCGTGCCCGTCGTCGTCGACTTCTGGGCGGAGTGGTGCGGCCCGTGCCGGATGATCTCGCCGGTGCTGGAGGACCTCGCGACCCGCCAGGCGGGGCGGCTGAAGATCGTCAAGGTGGACGTCGACGCGAACCCCGAGCTCGCGGCGCGCTACCGGGCGCAGTCGATCCCGCTGCTCGTCGCGATGCGCGACGGGGAGGAGGTCGACCGCGTGGTCGGCGCCCTGCCCCGCTCGGCGCTCGAGGCAAGGCTCGCCCCATTGCTCGCCTGAAGATGAGGCGAACGCCTCATGCCGGACACCGTCGTCTCGATCTAGCGTGCCGCAACGACGCGACGAAGGAGGCGATGGCGATGCCGAAGGTCTCGAAGGACACCGCGACCCAGGGTGGTGAGTTCGGCCCCGTGACCGACCGGTTCGACGAGCTGGACGGCTACACCGTGAACTTCACGTCGTTCAGCGCGGAGATCGACGGCACGCCGCTGCTGAAGGGACTCCAGGACGACCGCTGCCAGTGTCCGCACTGGGGCTATGTGGTCGCCGGCGAGATGGCCTTCCGCTCCGCCGACGGCGAGGAGGTCTTCCGGGCGGGAGACGCCTTCTACACGCCGCCGGGCCATGCTCCGCTCATCCGCGAGCCGGGCACCGAGGTCATCATGTTCAGCCCCACGGCGGAGTTGCGCGTGACCGAGGAGGTCATGATGCGCAACATGCAGGCCATGCAGCCCGGGTGATCGCCTCACGCCGGGACGCCCGCGGGGAACTCCTCCTCGGGCAGCAGGCCGTGCTGCATCGCGAACAGGCTCGCGCCGGCGCGGCTGGAGGCGCCGATCTTCGCGTAGATGTGCTCGACGTGGTTGCCGACGGTCTTCGGCGTGATGACCAGTCGCTCCGCAACCTGTCGGTTGGACTGACCGCGCGCGACGAGCCGTAGGACCTCGACCTCGCGCGGCGTCAGACCGGCCGGGCCCTCCCGGCGCCGGGGGACGCGGTGGCCCGCGGCGCCGAGCACGGCCTCGACGGCCTCGGCGTCGTGACGGCCGGCGCGGACGTCGGCGCGCAGCTCGCGCGCCGCGTCCGGCGCCGAGCGCTCGGCGCGGTGCGGCCGCGGCTCGCGCATCGCCTGGTAGGCGTCCGCGGCGGCGAGGATCCGCGCCTCGCGGCCCATCCCGGCGCCCGACAGCCCGCGCGGATAGCCGGAGCCGTCGATGCGCTCGCGGTGCTGCACGGCGATCCGTGCCACGGGTGCGAGCGCGACCGACTGCCGCAGCATGCGGTCGGTCAGGTAGGGCTGGAGGCGGACGCGCTCCCATTCCCCGGTGCCCAGGGGTCCGGGCTTGTCGAGGATCGCGTTGGAGACGCCGAGACGCCCGAGCCCGTGGACCAGTCCGGCGCGGCGCAATGCCCGGACGTCGAGCGGTGCCAGGCCCGATGCGGCGCCGGCGACGGCGGCGAGCTCGGCGACCGCGCGGCCGTGGCCCAGGAAGTACGGCGACTTCAGGTCGACGAAGCTGCCGATCGCGGTCAGCGCGGCGTCGAACGCCTCACCCCCGAGCGTCACGGCGAGTTCGGGCTCGGCGTCGATCACGGGATCCCACGCGTCGGTGCCGTCCAGCCCCGACAGGATGACGTCGGCCTCGGCCTCGACCACCGCGGCCAGCCTCGGGTCGAAGTCGCCGCCGCGGCGCTCCCGCACGAGCTGCCGGGCCGCCTCCGCGCCGCCCATGCGGTTGGCGACCTCGACGTACTCGGCGATGTGTGCGACACGGGACGCGAGCGGGATCGCCTCGCCCTGCAGGTCGCCGGGCCAGCCGCGCCCGTCCCAGCGCTCGTAGGCGGTGCCGACGGCCTCGGCGACCCCGTCGGGAAGCTCGAGCTGCTGTGCCATGGCGCGCGCGATCCGGGCGTGGTGGGCGACCATGTCGTCGACCTCGCGATGGCCGGACAGCGCGAACTCGAGGCCGAGCCGGAACCGGTGCAGCGGCGGGTGCCCCGAGCCCAGGAGGCGCATGCTCTTCGCGGCCATCCGGATGCTGCGCGGGTCGTGGTCGTACTTGGTCGCCTTCAACGCGAGGTCGTCGCCGAACCACTTCGCCTGCTCGTGCGCATCGGTGTGACAGCCGACGTTGACGATCAGCGCGGTGTAGTAGACGACGGCGCGCTCCTGCGGGTCGAGCCCGATGGCATCGGCCAGCCGGAGGGCGATCCGGCATTGGCGCAGCACGTGCTCCGACGGCTGGCCGAACCCGAGATCGATGCCGAGCGACAGGGCGGCCACCAGCTCCGCCAGCCGAACCTGCGTGCGATCGGTCCCGCCAGGGACGCCCCGTCCCATTGCGACTGCAGACGATACGCCGCGCGGGGGCCTCCTACCGTGGAACGACCGACCCGTCGCCGCGCGTGCCAGGAGCCTGTTGACACCCATCGTCGAGCGCACGCGCTCGCTCACCGCTCGCGGAGCGGACGCCGGCCGCGCCGGTGCGTCGCCGCTCCTGCTGCTGTGCGTCGCGCAGTTCGTCCTGCAGCTCGACTTCAGCATCGTGAACATCGCGCTGCGGACCATCGCGGGCGAGCTGCACTTCAGCGCCGTGAGCCTGCAGTGGGTCGTGACCGGCTACGCGCTCTCGTTCGGTTCGCTCCTGCTCCTCGGCGGCCGGCTGGGAGACGTCCTCGGCCGGCGCAGGCTGCTGCTCGGCGGTCTGTGGCTGTTCGGTGCCGCGTCGGTGGCCTGCGGGCTCGCGTCGTCGCCTGTGATGCTCGTGGCCGCACGGTTCGTGCAGGGCATCGGCGCGGCGCTGATGGCGCCGTCGATCATCGCGATGCTCACCGCGATCTACGCCGACGGGCCGGCGCGCACACGGGCGCTCGGCCTGTGGACGGCGGCGACGGCGGCCGGCGGAGTGAGCGGCATCGTCGCGGGCGGCGTCCTCACGCAGTACCTCGGTTGGCGGTCGATCTTCCTCGTGAACATCCCGGTGATCGCGGTGCTGCTTCCCGTTGCGCGGCGCGTCCTGCCCGAGGTGCCCGGCGACCGGAGCCGCAAGCTCGACGCGCTCGGGGCGACCACGGTGACGATCGCGATCGGCGCCCTCATCTTCGGGCTCAGCAATGGCGAGCAGCACGGGTTCGCGTCGACGGGGTCGCTCCTCGCGTTCGGCATCTTCGTGGTGTTCGCGGTCGCCTTCGTCGTGATCGAACGGACGGTCGCGGCACCGATGCTGCCGTTCTCGTTCCTGGCGGTGGGCATCCGCCGTGTGTCGTTCGTGGTGATGCTCGTGGTCGGTGGGGTGTTCGCCGCCTACGCGTACTTCGTCGCTCTGTACCTGCAGCGAGTCCTGGGCTACAGCGAGATCCAGGCGGCGGTGGCCCTCGTGCCGGCGCCGGCGACGCTCGTGGTCGGCTCCACGCTCGTCAGCCGCCGGGCGATCGCCCGGCTCGGCGTGAAGACGACGATGCTCGCCGGCCTCGTGTCGCTCGCGGCGGGCCAGCTCGTCCTCAGCCGCCTGACCGACGACAGCGCCTACCTCACGCAGGTGCTGCCCGGGCTGATCCTCACCCCCTTCGGCGGCGCGCTCGTGTTCCCGGCGGTCTCGGTCGGCATGACGAGCGCCGTGACGGCGGTGGACCGTGGCCTTGCGGGCGGGCTCATCCCGACGGCCCAGCAGGTCGGCGGCGCGATCTTCCTCGCGGTGCTGGCCACGATCGCCGCGAGCACGACCCGGCACAGCGGGTCGCTCGTCGACGGGTACCGGACGTCGTATCTCGTCGCGGCGGGGTTCATCGCGGTGACGGCGGTGTTCGTCGCGTGCAGCGCGATGCGACCCGCCTCAGGCTGAGGCGTCCGGCCACTCAGGGGTGCCGGGATATCCTGGGACGGGTGGAGGTCGACGTCGAGCAGCTCATCGAGCGCGACGGCCCGGAGTGCGTCTGGTGCGGCCGCGAGCTCTGGCGGCGCGACCTGACGCTCGACCACGTCGTGCCGCGCTCGCGCGGCGGTCACATGACGCAGGAGAACGCGCTGCTTGCCTGCCGGTCGTGCAACCGGCGGCGCGGCGCCCGGCCCGTCGACGCCTACGTCCGCGACCGGCTGCGCGAGGGCGCCGCGGTCGACGTCGACGCCGTGCGCCGGTCGCTGACCCGGCTCGCAAGGTCCCCGCGGCGCGCCCATCGCGAGGCCGCCGCCCGCCAGCTGCAGCGGCTGGCCACCGTCTGAGCTGCGCTCACCAGGCGATCGCGTCGAAGCGCGCCCGCAGCCGCTCGCCGCGCGCCGGGTGCAGCTGGCCCACCCAGGCGATGCGCCCAAGCAGGTGCGCGCGGAAGTCGGGCAGGTCGTCGCGGTTGGCGGCCGCCGGGCCGTGGCGCGCCGCGTCGTGCAGGATCGCCTTGAGACGGTCGTACTCGGGGCGCGGGACGTTGAGGCGCTCGTTGACCACGACGCCGCAGACGAGCTGGCGCTCGTTGTGGCGCCGGACGCCGGTCTTGCCGGGCGCGACGCGGAAGCCCTCGTCGCGCGCGACCTCCGCGACGACCCGCGCGAGCGTCCCGGCCGGGAGGTCGGCACCGCCGGAGAACGTCAGGTCGTCGGCGTAGCGCGAGTAGCCGGCGAGAAGCGTCGGCGCGAGCGCGGCGAGCCGGCGATCCAGGCCGAGGGCTGCGAGCGAGGCCAGGGCGGGCGAGGTCGGGGCGCCCTGGGGGAGGTGGGGCGTCGCGAGGCGGCGCCCGAGACGGGCGTGGCGCTGCACCTGGCGCGGATCGCTCGGCCGCGGGATCCGCGCCCACTCCGTCGCCGGGACCACCGTGACGCACAGCGCGGTCAGCACGTGCGCGACGGCCTCGGGGTACCCGGCGGTGCGGAAGATGCCGAAGACGCGTGCCGCGGGGACGCTCGCGAAGAAGTCCTCGAGGTCGAGCCGCACGACGGTCGCCCGGCCGACGTGCAGCGCCGCATGGGTGCGGACGGAGCGGCCGGGGACGAAGCCGTGGGCGGCGTCGTGCTGCGGGATGTGGTCGAGGATCTCGTGGAGGATCCAGCGCTGGATCTCCTTCAACCGCAGTTTCGGCCGGGCGATCGGCCGCGGCGGGCCGTCCGGGCGCGGCTGCCAGCGGTAGGTGTAGTTGCGCAGGCGGCGGTGGGGCGTGTCGCGCTCGAGGCCGCGGGCGTCCGCGAGCCACATGAGCCCGCCGGCGTCGAGCTCCAGGAGGTCGGCGAGCTCGCCCGGCGTCGCGATCCGCGGCGTGTGCCACGGCATCCGGCCCATCTCCGGCGCGAAGTCGCGCCAGCGCACGACGTGCGGCCGTCCCGCGAAGCGCTTCAGCGTCAGCTCGATGTAGGAGGCGAGCTCGCGCGGGCGGTCGGCCGGTGGGCGCGGGTACGCCTCGAGGGTCCGGCGCACGACCGGCCGCAGCCAGCGCGGGCGCGGGGACAGCACGTCGCCGCCGCGGCGCACCATCGCCGTCTCCGTCCACGCGCCGGCGAGGAAGGCGGCCGCGAGCGCGGCGCCGAGCTCTCGTCGGCGGGATCCGGCGGACATCCGGATCGCGATGGTAGATGGGGCGACAGCCCGACTGCTCCTGTCGTGCGTGCGCGGGCCGGCGGTTCGAGCCGCAAGGCGCACGCGATGCACTGCGTCGGTGTTGCAGGTCCCCCGGGGGTGCCCCGGAGAGCGATCACGCGCCGAGGCGCGGTCTCGCGGCTCGGGCTGTCGCCCCCTGGGGACGGTAGATGAGTGGTTCCATGTCGAGAAGCTCCGACCGGCTCCGCTCACGGGGTGAAGGGCCTCGACAGGCGCGGCCCACGGACACCAGGAGACCCCGATGCCGAAGTACCTGCTGCTCAAGCACTATCGCGGCGGCCCGGAGCCGCACCGAGCCGTGCCCCCGATCGACAAGTGGGCCCCCGAGGACGTGGAGGCGCACATGGCCTTCCAGCATCACGTCAGCGAGCTGCTGGAGGAGAACGGCGAGTACGTCGACGCGCGGGCACTCGCGCCGGCGCAGACCTGGGTGCGCTACGGCGGCCCGGACGCCGCGCCCGTCACGACCGACGGCCCGCATCCCGAGACCGGCGACCTGGTCGGCGGCTGGTGGATGATCGACGTCGATTCGCACGAGCGGGCCGTCGAGCTCGCGGCGTACGTCTCCTCCGAGCCCGGCCCGGGAGGAGAGCCGCTGTACGAGTGGATCGACGTCCGGGAGATCATGTGGGAGCGTCCTCGGCCGACCGACGCGGCGTGATCGAGGAGGGCGCGCTGCGGGCACTCGTCCCTCGGGTGCTCGCGGGCCTGGTCCGGCGCGGCGAGGACTTCGACGCCGCCGAGGATGCGCTGCAGGAGGCGCTGCTCGAGGCGCTGCGGGTCTGGCCCGAGCACCTGCCGCGCGACCCGGACGCGTGGCTGGCGACGGTCGCGACGCGGCGGCTGGTCGACGCCCGCCGGAGCGAGGCCGCTCGCCACCGGCGCGAGGAGGCGACGCAGCCCGAGCCGCAGCCGGCGTCGACCAACGAGGGCGATGACACGCTGTTCCTGCTCTTCTGCTGCTGCCACCCCGACCTCGCGCCCGCCTCCCAGGTGGCGCTGACGCTGCGCGCCGTCGGCGGCCTCACCACACGGGAGATCGCCGACGCCTTCTACGTGCCGGAGGCGACGATGGCGCAGCGGATCAGCCGCGCCAAGCGCGCTCTGCGGCAGCGCCGCCTGGACCAGCCCGGCGACCTCGCCGTCGTGCTGCGCGTGCTCTACCTCGTCTACACGGCCGGTCACTCCGACCGGGTGGACCTGACGCGCGAGGCGATCCGGCTCGCCCGTCAGCTCACCCTCGCCACCGGGGAACCGGAGGCGCGCGGGCTGCTCGCGCTCATGCTCCTCAACCACGCCCGCCTCCCGGCGCGATTCGACTCGCAGGGTCGCATCGTCACGCTCGACCGGCAGGACCGCGGCCTGTGGGACACGCGCGAGATCGCCGAGGGCGTGCGCGTCCTGCAATCGGCGCTGGCTGTCCAGCGCCCCGGGCGCTACCAGATCGAGGCCGCCATCGCCGCCCTGCACGACGATGCGGCAAGCGCCGAGGAGACCGACTGGCCGCAGATCCTCGCCTGGTACGACGACCTCGTCGCGCTCACCGACGACGCGGTCCGCCAGGACCCCGCCGCCGTGCTCGGCCGCGCGGTCGCGGTCGGCCATGTCGTGGGTCCCGCCGCGGGGCTGCAGGAGACCGATCGGCTGCGCGAGGTGCTCGGCGATCGGCATCGGTGGCACGCCGTGCGAGCCCACCTGCACGAGCTCGACGGCGACCTGCCCGCTGCCGCGTGCGCATTCGCGGAGGCCGCCCGGCGCGCGACGAACGTCGCCGAGCGCGACCACCTGGTCCGCCAGGCCGCCCGCGCGCGGGCCGCCGCGCTCCACAGCTGACGAACCCGGAGAGAGAGGAGAGGTCATGAAGCCGCAGGAGATCACCCAGGAGCTCGAGCATCCCGGAGCACGGAACCTGCTCGAGTCGGCGACGCTGCTCCGGCTCGCCTACGACGGATCGGACGGCTTCCCGCGAGTGATCCCGATCGGGTTCCTCTGGAACGGGAGCCGGATCGTCGTCTGCACGGCGGCGACCGCGCCCAAGGTGAAGGCGCTGTCGTCGCGCCCTCACGTCGCGGTGACGATCGATGCCGGCGACACGCCGACGGAGGCGAAGGCGCTCCTGGTGCGTGGGCTCGCGAACGTGGAGATCGTCGACGGCGTCCCCGGCGAGTACATCGCGGCGGCGACGAAGGTCATGGGCGCAGAACAGGCGACGGAGTTCGAGAGTCAGGTCGGGTCGCTCTACGACCAGATGGCGCGCATCTCCATCGAGCCGGCCTGGGCGCGCTTCTTCGACTTCGGCGCCGGCCGCATGCCGGCCTTCCTGACGAAGCTCGTGGGCGACGCGTAGGTCAGCGCTTGCGCCGGTGGGTCAGCGTGAAGTCGAGCTCCCAGGTGCGTCCCTCGTCCTGCGACGACTCCCAGCGCGCGTCGATCGTGTCGCCGTCGTCGGAGAAGCGGCCCTCGAAGCGCTGCCAGAAGCTCAGCGGCGAGAAGTCGGGCTTCGTCCGCTCGAGCGTCCAGAGCCCGTCGCGCAGCTGCATGTCGTAGAGGCGCACGACGCCGCGGGAGTCGTAGTAGTGCTGCGTGAAGGCGTCGCCGGCGGGCGCCAGCAGGCACATGCCGTCGGGGACGTCGGACAGGGGCACCTCGGAGCGCTGCAGCACGTACCGGTCGCCCAGCACCCACTCGAACGAGGCGGTGCCCTGCACCGAGCCCGGGAGGTCCACCTCCATGGTCCACTCGCCGATCAGGGGCTCGAGCCTCGTGCGTGGGTCGTCGTCGGGCATCGTCGTCGCTCCTCTCCTGGTCGGCACGGGGACGATCAGATCGACCGGAATGCGGTATCGCCTTCGCCTCGGGCGATACCGATGACCTGAGCATGACGCTGTCGACGCCCGACCGTGGCCTGGCCGTGGTGGACGCACTCCCGGAGGGAGTCGTGACGCTCGACGCCGCGGGACGAGTCCTGACCTGCAATCCCAGTGCCGCCGCCATGCTGGACGCGCCGCCGCACGAGATCGTCGGCTCCATGATCGGGCTCGGGCCGATGGTGAGCGAGGACGGGACGCCGATTCCGGAGCCCGACCTCGCGTGGAACCAGACGCTGCGTGACGGACGGCCGGTCAGGTCGGCGCCCGCAGGTGTGCCGTCGCGGGACGGCTCGACGCGGTGGATCCGAGTGAACTCGGCGCCGATCGACGAGGTCTTCGAGCGTGGTCGCGCCGCGGTGGTGGTCTCGTTCCTGGAGGTCACGGACGGCTATCGCCTCCGCATGGAGGCCGAGCATCGCGCGACCCACGACCCGCTGACCGGCCTCGCCAACCGCGTCCTGTTCGAGCGGGAACTCGGCAGGAAGATCGGCGAGACGGACCGGGCCGACCACCAGCTTGCCGTGCTGTTCCTCGACCTCGACGACTTCAAGGTGATCAACGACTCCCTGGGCCACCAGGAGGGCGATCGCCTGCTGCGGGTCGCCGCGAAGCGGCTGGCCCACGCCGTGCGCCACGGAGACGTGCTCGCGCGTTTCGCAGGCGACGAGTTCGTCGTCGCGGCGCACGTCGCGTCGTTCGCCGTCGCCGAGGCGATCGCCGAGCGCATGAGGTCGGTGCTCGGCCATCCGGTCCGCCTCGGCGAACACGAGCACGTCCTGCGGGCCTCGATCGGCATCGCCATGGCCGACGGCGTCGACGAGGACGTCGCGGATCTGCTGCGCAACGCCGATTCCGCCATGTATCGCGCCAAGCGCACGGGACGGGGCGTCGCGCTGTTCGACGACCGCATGCGGGTCGCGGCGATCGAGCGCCTGACCCTCGAGAGCGGGCTGCGCAGGGCGCTCGCCGAGGGTCACCTGGAACTCCACTATCAGCCGGTCGTCGACTTGACGACGACCGCATGGACGAGCGTGGAGGCCCTCGTCAGATGGCGAGACCCCGCACTCGGCCTGATCGCGCCCGGACGGTTCATCCCCGTCGCCGAGGACAGCGGGCTCATTCTGGAGGTCGGTGCGTGGGTGCTGGAGGAGGCGTGCTCACAGCTCGCCGGCTGGCAGCGCTCCGGCGACGCGCCCGAACGCGGCATCGCCGTCAACGTGTCGCTCCGTCAGCTGATGAGCCGCGACTTCCCGCAGCAGGTCCAGAGGGTCCTGCAGATGACGGGCATCGACCCCGGCCTGCTCGGCCTCGAGATCACGGAGAGCGTGCTCATGGACGGGGGCGACTACGCCGAGGACTGCGTGACGGAGTTGCGCGGGCTCGGCGTCCGGCTCATCCTCGACGACTTCGGCACGGGCCTGTCGTCGCTGAGTCGCCTGCAGGAGCTTCCCCTGGATGTGCTCAAGATCGACCAGTCGTTCATCGCGCACCTCGGGACCGACTGCCCATCCCGCGCGATCGTCAAGGCGATCCTGGAGATGGGCCACGCGTTGCGGCTGGAGGTCGTCGCCGAGGGCGTCGAGACCCAGGCCCAGCTGGACGACCTGCGCGAGCTCGCGCCTGCCGGCCTCTCCTGCCACGCGCAGGGATTCCTGCTCGCACGGCCTACGCTCGCCCACGAATACGTCCTGCAGGCCCGCGGCGGCGAGCTGCTCGCGGCCCGCTGATCTCGCAGGTCTGCACGCGTCCACGCCCTCGGTCAGCGGCGGCGCGCGCCGTGCGCGCTCCAGTCGCACACCGGTCCGGCGATGCTGCGTGCCGCTGCCGAGATGACGTGGCGGCACCAGGTGCGGTCACACGCACACGTATGTGGGGCCACCAGGTTGCAGAACGGGGTCCGGCCCGGGCGATCGCTCAGGACGAGGAGCGGCAGGCCCGGGTACGTCGCGGCGACGTGCTCGATCAGCGAGCGGCGGCCGTGGCCGGCCGTGACGCCGATGACGACGAGGTCCGGCTCGTCCTCGGCGAGCGCCGTCATCGCGTCGTCGGACCCGAGGACCCAGAGGGTGTCGGCCGGCGACAGCGCGCAGACGGCGACGCGTCCTCGATGGACGTCGTGGTCGACGATCAGGACGCGGTGGACGTCCTTGGGACGGCCGGTGTACGCCCGCGACGATGCCTGCTTCCGGAATCTCATACCCCTGTGATCGGATCCCGCATAGCGCGACGCATACTGCAAAGCGGTAGTGGCAACGTGACGCCTCGTCGGGAAGCACGGTGTATCGTCGGGACGCTGGCGCTCCATCGATCGCACGTCGTGTGACCGAACCGCCGAGGTTGGGAGAGCAGGCATGCCGGACGTCACGCCCATCCTGGGACTCCGGCGTTCGGGCGCCGCCCCTGACAGGCCCACGTGAACGGCTCCGACGAGGGGTCCATCCTCCTGGTGGAGGACAACCCCGACGATGCCGTCTTCGTGCGCGAAGGCCTCACGTTGGCCGGCGGGCGGTTCTCGATGGTCGTGGTCCCGACCCTCGCCGCCGCGCTCGAGCACCTCGCGGAGCTCGCACCGACCTGCATCATCGCGGACCTCGGCCTCCCGGATGCCGAAGGCATCGAGATCGTCGTCACACTGCAGGACGCCGCTCCCGCCGTGCCCGTCGTCGTGCTCACCGAGCAGGGCGACGAGCGCCGCGACGGGCTCGAAGCCATCCGCGCCGGTGCCGAGGACTACCTGACGAAGAGCCAGCTCTCCGGGGACATGTTCGTCCGGGTGTTGCGCCACGCGATCGAGCGCAGACGGGTCGCCGATCAGCTACGGACCTCTCAGCGTCTCCTGCAGGGCGCGATCGCGGCATCCGGTACCGGCATGGCGATCGTCCATCTCGATGGATCCGCGCGCCTCGTCAACCCGGCGTTGGAAGGGATGCTCGGGATGCAGCCGGACGAGCTGCTGGGTCACGATCTCTCCGAGATCGTGCTGCCGGCGGAGCGGGCCCGGGCGATGGCGGGCTTCACGCGCGTCGCCACCGGCGAGACCGAATCACTCCGCGACGAGACGACGTACCGGCACAGCGGGGGCCATGAGGTTCCCGTCGCCCTCGAGCTGTCACTGATCCGAGACGGACTCGGCCAGCCCGTCCACATCTTCCTCCAGGTCCAGGACATCACGGAGCGCAAGGCCGCAGAGATCACGCAGGCGAGGCTCGCGGCCATCGTCGAGAACAGCCCTGACGCGATGTACCTCCAGGACACCGCCGGGGTCATCACCACATGGAGCCCTGGCGCCGCGGCGCAGTACGGGTACGGAGCGGAGGAGATCATCGGTCGCAACGTCGCCCTGCTGATCCCCGACGAGCAGCGGGAGGAGCAGGAGCACGTTCTCGGCGAGCTGCGCGAGGGGCGGGTCACCTGGCCGTATGCCACGAGACGGACGACGCGCAGCGGGTCGGTCCTCGACGTGTCGATCAGCGTCGCGCCGGTGACCGACGACGACGGGGACGTCGTCGCAGGGTCCGTCGTCTCGCGGGACATCGGCAGCACGAAGGCCGCGGAGAGGGCGCTGCGCGAGAGCGAGGACAGGTACCGCGGAATGGTCGAGACCGCGGGCGAGGGGGTGTGGCTGCTCGAGCCGGAAGGGACGACGACGTTCGTGAACGCTCGCATGGCCTCCATGTTCGGCCGCAGCGCGGAGCGGATGCTCGGGCGGCCGTGGCGCGATCTGGTGGACGCGCAGGACCACCCACAGGCCCAGCTCTGTCTGGAGGACGTGGGTCCGACGGCGGCGACGCGTGAGGTGCGCCTGCGCCGGGACGACGGAAGCGTGTTCTGGGCCAGCCTGTCCACCGCGCAACAGACGGACGCGCGCGGCGCGGCGGCCGGCACGCTCGCGATGGTGACCGACATCAGCGAGCGCAAGGAGGCCGAGCAGGATCTGCTCGAGCGCGAGCGCCGGTTCCGGGCGGTCTTCGACCATGCCCAGGAGGCCATGCTCGTCACCGACGACGATCAGCGCCAGATCGACGTGAACCCCGCGGCGTGCACCCTCTTCGGGATCGAGAGGGACGACCTGCTGAGGCTCCGGCTCAGCGACGTCATGGACGCGTCGGTGACCGACCGGTTCGTGGCCAGGCTCCGCGGCGACGGCGACGACGACAACGTCAGCGGCGCCACGACCATCACGCGTCCTGGTGACGGCGGCGTGCGCGACGTGCAGTACACGACCACGGACAACATCTTCCCCGGCGGGCATCTCGTCGTCCTTCGCGACATGACGAACCGCAATCGACGCGACGCCGAGCGTGTCGCGCTCGAGGATCGGCTCAACCAGACGCAGCGCATGGAGACCGTAGGCCAGTTCGCCGGCGGCATCGCGCACGACTTCAACAACCTGCTCGCCGTGATCCTCAACTACGCGCAGTTCGCCGAGGACGGCAAGGACCTGGGCGCAGTGCGTGCCGACGTCCGTCAGCTGCGCACGGCGGCCGAGCGAGCGCGCGATCTCACGAACCAGCTTCTCCTGTTCAGCCGCAGGGACGTCGCCCGCACGGAGGTCTTCGACGTCGGCGCGCCTGGTGCGTGACACGCACCGGCTGCTCGAGCGCGTCATGGTGTCGAACATCGTCCTCGCCGCGGACGTGTCGGCGGTCCCGCTGTGGATCGACGCCGATCCAGGACAGGTGGATCAGGCGGTCATGAACCTCGTCATCAACGCACGCGACGCGATGCCCGACGGCGGGTTGCTGACGGTCGCCGCACGCCGACGGGAGGACGACGGCGCCGAGCCCGTCGCGGAGATCACCGTCACCGACACCGGGATCGGCATTCCCGACGAGATCGCCGACCGGGTCTTCGAGCCCTTCTACACCACCAAGGAGAAGGGCTCAGGGACGGGTCTCGGACTGTCGATGGTGTACGGCATCGTCGAGGGCGCAGGCGGTGTGATCACGCTGGACTCGCGCGTCGGCTCCGGGACCTGCCTCACGATCACCCTGCCGCTGGTGGCCGACGCTGCGGTGCCGGGGCGGCCGACGGGACCGAACGAGCACGATGCCACGCCCGGGGGGAACGACCGCCGCGTGCTGCTCGTGGACGACGAGGACGGCGTCCGGGATGTCGCGGAGAGGATCCTCGCAGAGGCCGGCTATGTCCCGATCGCCGTCGCGGATGCGACCGCGGCCCTCGCGCTCATGGCCACCGACGACATCGACCTCCTCCTCACCGACGTCGTCATGCCCGGCATGTCCGGCGTCGAGCTCGTGCGCCGCACCGGCATCGATCGCCCGGGCCTGCCGACCGTGATGATGTCCGGCTTCAGCGAGCAGCTCGGTCGCGTCGAGTCCGGCGCCGAGATCCTGCGCAAGCCGTTCACGCGCCAGACGCTGCTGGATGCGCTCGAGCGCGCATGGGAGCGCCGCCGGGTGCTCACGCCGTGACGCCCGTCGAGGCTCCCATCACGGTGCTCATCATCGAGGACCACCTGGCGGTGCGCACAGGTCTGGAGATGCTGCTGCGAAGCCGGGGCTTCGACATCGCGGGGGTCGCGGAGGACGCGGCCGGCGGCTTGCGGTTGGCGGCGTCACGCGCGCCCGATGTCGCCGTCGTCGATCTTGCCCTGCGGGAGGGCGACGGCATCGAGGTGGCGCGCGCGCTCAGCTCTGGCGATGCGACGGTCGGGGTGGTCATCCACACCGGGAGCATCGACGCGGCGCAGCTCGACGCCGCGTCCGCCTGCGGAGCACGGGGGTTCGTCATGAAGACGAGCGACGCCGAGATCCTCGTACGGGCGATTCAGGCGGTGGCACGCGGAGACGTGTTCGTGGATCCCACGGTCCAGCGCCTCCTGGGCGTGCACCGCGCCCGGCGGCCGAGGACGACCTCACGCGAGCGCGAGATCCTCCAGCGACTCTCGGACGGCGAGACCGGCGAGCAGATCGCGACGGCGATGTACCTCTCACCGGAGACGGTGCGCACCCACCTTCGCAACACGATGCGCAAGCTCGAGGCGAGCACGCGCGTGCAGGCGGTCGCGATCGCGCTCCGCGACGGCGAGATCGTCGCGGCCTGAGGCGGCCCGGCGCGACGTCGCGCCTCATCGGTTGCACACCGGTGGGACTCTCGTGGGCATGACGCCGCAGCTCACGCTGCCCGACGCGGGCATCACGGACGGGACGGTGCTGCTCCGCATGCCGGTCGTGGACGACGTCGATGCGCTCCTGCCCTCGTTCGCCGACCCCGAGCTGCGCGAGGCCGGCAACCTCCCCGACTTCGATCGCCCACAGATGCTCGCGATGCTGCCGCAGCTCCCCGCGCTCGCCGCGAGCGGCCGGCTGCTGCCGCTGATCGCGCTCGACCCGCGGTCCGGCGACTGCGTCGGCGGCGGCACGCTGCACCACCTCGACGCCGAGCGCTCGATCATCGAGATCGGCTATTGGGTGCTTCCGGCGGCCCGCCGCCGCGGGCACGCGACGCGCATCGCGCGGCTGCTGGCCGAGCACGCGTTCTCGCTCGGCGTGATCAGGGTCGCCGCGTACGTGAACGTCGGCAACGTCGCGTCCGAGCGCGTCCTCGAGCGGGCGGGGTTCGTGCGGGAGGGCGTCGTGCGGTCGATGCCGGTGCCCAGCGGCGCGCGGATCGACAAGACGCTGTTCTCGTGCCTTGACTCGACGAGCGATGATGAAAAAGCATTCACGCGACAGCGCCACCGATCGATGGGGGACAACATGAGCAGCGTCGACGTGAGCAGCGACAACGCGACCGGCAGCCCGCCGGTGAAGCCGGGCGAGATGCGGCTCGAGGTCGTGGTCGTGCCGGTCTCGGACGTCGACCGGGCGAAGGCGCTTCTACGAGTCGCTGGGCTGGCGGCTCGACGCCGACCTCGCCGTGGACGACGGCTACCGGGTGGTGCAGCTCACGCCCCCGGGCTCCGGCTGCTCGATCATCTTCGGCGACGGGCGTCACGGCGGCCGCGCCCGGCTCGTCCGAGGGTCTGCAGCTCTCGGTCTACGACATCGACGCGGCCCGCGCCGACCTGGTCGCGCGCGGGGTCGACGTCAGCGAGCCGTTCCACGACGTGACCGGGATCTTCCATCACGCCGGGACCGAGGGCCGCGTGAGCGGGCCGGCGCCGGAGCACGCCGACTACGGCTCGTTCGCCGCCTTCAGCGATCCGGACGGCAACGGCTGGCTGCTCCAGGAGATCAAGACCCGGCTCCCGGGCCGCTGAGAGGAGACGGCCGATGGCGACGACGTACGAGTCGGTCGAGGATCTCGCGGAGGCCCTGCAGGCGGGCGGCCGCGGCACACGGCAAGCACGAGGAGCGGACCGGCGAGGCCGACGCGAACTGGCCGGACTGGTACGCGCTGTACATGGTGCGCGAGCGCGCCGGCGAGGAGCTGCCGACATGAACAGCGACTACGACGTGATCGTGCTCGGCGGCGGCTCGCCGGGCGAGCACTGCGCGGGCGCGCTGGCCGAGGGCGGCCTGCGCGTGGCCGTCGTCGAGCGCGAGCTCGTCGGCGGGGAGTGCTCGTACTGGGCGTGCATCCCGTCGAAGACGCTGCTGCGGCCGGGCGAGGCGGTCCACGGGGCGCGCGAGGCGGCCGCGACCGCCGAGGTCGACGTCGAGGCGGCGCTCGCCTGGCGCGACTTCATGGTCTCCGACTACTCCGACGCCGGCCAGGAGCGCTGGCTGGCCGACAACGGCATCGACCTGCTGCGCGGCACCGGCCGGCTCGCCGGCCCGGGCGTCGTCGAGGTCGACGGCGTGCGCCACACCGCCGACCACGTCGTCCTCGCGAACGGCGCCGATCCGGTGGTCCCGCCGGTGCCGGGCCTGCGCGAGCTCGAGGGCGTCTGGACCAACCGCGAGGCGACCGCCATGAAGGCCGTCCCGCGCCGCCTGCTCATCCTGGGCGGCGGGCCGGTCGGCGTGGAGATGGCGCAGGCGGTGCGCCGGCTCGGCGGCGAGGTCGTGATCGTCGACATGGTCCGAGCCACGTGCTCGGCGCGGGAGCCGGCGCCGCTGGGCGAGGCGCTCGGCGAGGTGCTGCGCCGCGAGGGCATCGAGCTCGTGCTGTCGGCCAACGCGACGGCCGCGCGCCGCGACGGCGAGGACTACGTCCTCGAGCTCGACGACGGGCGCGAGCTGCGCGGCGACCGGCTGCTCGTCGCCACCGGCCGGCGACCGCGGGTGCGCGGGATCGGGCTCGAGACCGTCGGGGTCGAGCCGGACGCCCACGGCGTCCCGGTCGACGCGCACCTGCGCGCGGGCGAGCAGCTCTGGGCGATCGGGGACGTCAACGGCCTCTGGCCGCTGACCCACGTCGGCAAGTACCAGGGCGACGTGGTCGCCGCGAACATCCTCGGGGAGCCGCGCAAGGCCAACTACGAGGCCGTTCCGCGCGTCGTCTACACCGATCCGCAGGCCGCCGCGGTGGGCGCCGACGCCGGCCGCTTCAGCGCGATGGTCCCGCTGTCGGAGGTCGCGAAGACCGCGACCTACACGCGCGCATACGCCGAGAGCAACGGCTTCCTGACGCTCCTCAGCGACGGCGAGCGGCTGACCGGCGCCTACGCGCTCGGTCCCGAGGCGGGCGAGTGGCTGCAGCAGGCCACGCTCGCGATCCGCGCCCACGTCCCGCTCGACGTCCTGGCCGACACGATCCAGCCGTTCCCGACGTTCTCGGAGATCTACGTCGCGGCGCTGAAGGCGCTGCGCCAGGAGATCGCGGCGGCGCACAAGCCGGTCGGCGCCGGCCCGCCCATGGCGGGCTGACAGGAGGCGAGACGAGTGACCATCGAGCCGCAGCTGCGCGGGCAGACCGTCGTCGTGATCGGCGGCAGCGCCGGCATCGGGCTGGAGACCGCCCGGCAGGCACGGGCCGAGGGGGCCGACGTCATCCTGGCCGGCCGCGATCCCGACCGGCTGGAGAGCGCGGCAGCGAGCTCGGCGCGTCGGGCACCGCGGCGTTCGACGCGAACGACTCGGCGGCCGTCGAGGCCTTCTTCGCGCGGCCTCGACGGGCCCATCGACCACGTGATGGTCACCGCCGGCGGCCCGTACTACGCGCCGCTGGCCGAGATGGACTTCGACGAGGCGCGCCGCGCGCTCCAGCAGCACCCGATGCTGATGGTCGGCGTCGCCCGCCACGGCGCGCCGCAAGGTCCGGCCGGGCGGCACGCTCGTGTTCATGGGCGGCACGGGCGGGCGCAGCCCGTCCAAGGGCGTCGGTCTCGTCTCGGCGATGACCGCGGCGCTCCCGGCCCTGACCGCCAGCCTGGCGCTCGAGGTCGCGCCGGTCCGCGTCAACCTCATCGCCGCCGGGTTCGTCGACACGCCGCTGTCGGCGTCGCTCCTCGGCGACGGGCTGCGAGGCGCGCCGCGACGAGCTCCGCGCGACGCTCCCGATCGGGCGCGTCGTGGGGCCGGCCGACGTCGCCGCCCTGGCGGTGCACCTCATGACCAACACCGCGCTGACCGGGCGCGACCTACGACATCGACGGCGGGCAGCAGCCTGCTCGCCGGGTGAGGGAGAGCCGCGTCATGCGCTCCGACATGGTCCCCGGCGGCGACGTTCCCGGACTACGAGCTGCCCGATCAGGACAGCGTCCCGCGGCGGCTCAGCGAGATCCAGGGCGACGACCCGCTGATCCTCACGCTCGCCCGCGGCCACTACTGCCCGAAGGAGCATCAGCAGCACCTCGAGCTCGCCGCGCTCTATCCGAAGATCGCGGTCGCCTACACGCAGGTCGCCACGATCTCGACCGACGTGCATCACACGTCCCAGGAGTTCCGCGCGTCGGTCGGCGCGCAGTGGCCGTTCCTCTCCGACCCGGAGCGCATCGTCCAGAAGGACCTCGAGATCCAGGAGTACACCGACCCCGAGAACGACCCGATGATCCCGCACACGCTCGTGCTGAGGCCGGGCCTGGTCATCCACCGCATCTACAACGGCTACTGGTTCTGGGGCCGCCCGTCGACCGTCGACCTCTGGCACGACCTGCGCGAGGTCACGCGCGAGATCCGGCCCGACTGGGACCTGAGCACGCCAGGGCTGCGCGACGCGTGGGACGCGGGCGACCGCTCGCCCTTCCACGGCTACTCGCGAGGATCGAGCGGCGGCTCGGCGTCGTCGTAGATCCGGGCCGCGGCGAGCTTCCCGCTCGGCCCCCGGACGTAGACGGCGACCCCGGGCTGCGGCGGCATCTCGGTCCGGCCCCAGCGGACGACGTTGTACTCCAGCGCGCACGCCCGGCCGTCGTCGACGACCGTGCAGTGCTCGAGCGGGATGCCGCCGCCGTTGGAGAAGAGCCGCTCGAAGAAGGCGCGGACCGCCGTCCGTGCCGTGGAACGCGGCGCCCGTCGGCGCGCGGGCGTAGCCGTCCGGCTCGAACGCGGCGACGACCGCGTCGAGGTCGCCCGCCGCGAGCGCCCGCTGGTACTCGCCGACGACGTCCGCGGGGTGCAGGTCGGGGTCGGGCTGCAGCAGCGGCGGCCGTGCGCTGTGGCGGCCGGTCAGCGGCACGGTCGATCAGTAGAGCCGCAGCTCCTGGATCCGCTCGCCCGCCGGGTGGTCGGCGACGAGCGCGAAAGGCACCTCGACCCGCCCGCCGTCGCCGTCGACGTGCAGGAGGACCTCCTCGAACCCATGGGTGCGCAGGACGACGCGCTCGACGTCCTCGACGACGACGTCGCGCTCCGCGTACCACGCGCTCATCTCGGCGACGAACGCGGTGAACGCCTCCACGCCCTTGATGCGCCCGCGCACCGGGTGGTGCACCTCGGGCTCGCCGGCGAACGACTCCACGAGCGCATCCGTGTCGCCGGCGATCAGCCCGTCGAAGAACGGGACGTCGACGATCGTGTCCCGCTGCTGCTTGTCCAGGAACTGCTGGAGCACCGGCGCGCTGAACAGCTCGGGGACCCACGGCATGCGGGGAGCGTCCCACATCGGCGCGAGCATCCGGGGGAGAGCCCCCGGACGACCCGGCCGCTGTCCCCAGTGCCGCCGCGCGGGGCCGGACGTAGCGTCGCAGCATGTCCCCTCCACGCCGCGTCCTCCTCCTCGCAGCTGCCGCCACCGCCGTCGCCGTCGCGGTCACCGGCTGCGCCATCGACGACGACGGCCCGCGCACCTCGCAGACGCGCGACGTCGCCGCCTTCACCCGCATCGACAACCCCGACTCCGTCGACGTCCGGGTCCACGTCGGCGAGCCGCAGCGCGTCCGCGCCCGCGCCGGCGAGAAGGTCGTCGGCGACATCCACACGTCGGTCCGCGACGGCACGCTGCGCATCACCTTCGAGCATCACGGCATCGGCGACCCCGATCCGGTCGTCGAGGCCTCGGTCCCCCGGCTGTCGGGCATCGACGCCTCCGGCTCCGGTGACGTCACCGCCGACGGCATCGACGCCGACGCGTTCGACGTCCGCTCGGACGGCTCGGCCGACATCTCCCTGCAGGGCGCGGCCGGCCGCCTGCGGGTCGACATGGACGGCTCGGGCGACGCGAACCTCGGCGACCTAGCGCCCGGGTGGCGAAGGTGGCCGTCGGCGGAATCCGGCGACGCCGACGTCCGCGCCGACGACCGGCTGGACGTGAGCGTCGACGGCTCCGGCGACGTCGAGTACCACGGCGACCCGTCGCTGACGAAGCACCTCGACGGGTCAGGCGACCTCTCGCAGGCGGACTGACGGAGCCTGCTCGGTGGGCGCGTAGGCCGCCACGAACCCCTCGCGCCAGCTCGGGTACCGCGGCTCCCAGCCCAGCTCGCGCCGGGCCTTCGCGTTGGACGCGCCGCGCGACACGGTCCCCAGCATCACCGCCGCCTCGCCCGCGGCGAGCTTCGCCAGCCAGCGCGGGACGTGGCGCGGCGGCTTCGCGCCCAGGACCTCCGCGAGGACCGGGAGCCACTCGCGGGTGGGCGCGGGGTCGTCGTCGACGATGTTGAAGATGCCGCCGCCGTCGTGGTCGAGGGCGAGGACGGTCGCCGCAGCCGCGTCGTCCAGGTGGATGAACGACATCACGCCACCGCCGTCGCCGACGATCGGGAACATCCGCTTGCGGACCGGCTCGACCATCCCGTCGTTCGCCGCGCCGTAGAAGCCGCCGTAGCGCAGCGCGATGCCGCCGGCCTCCGTGACCGCCGGTCGAGGTGGCGCATCGCCGCGTCGCTCTCGCGCATCGCCGCGACCGGGTTGGGATCGAGCGGGTCGTCCTCGGTCTTCACGGGCCCGCCGGCGCGCTCGTAGCGGGCGCTGGCGAAGCTCTGGGCGACGAAGCGCCGCACGCCCGCCTCCCGCGCGGCGGCGAGCAGCGTGTCGGTGCCCTCCGTCCGCAGCCGGTTCGTCTGCGCGAAGCTGCGGTCGAAGTGCTTGAAGTCGGTCATGTCCGACAGCGCGGTCGCCTGGTGGACGATCGCGTCCGGTGCGGCCGCGCGGACGACGGCGCGCACGGCGGCCGGGTCGAGCAGGTCGAGCTGCACCGGCACCGCCCCGAGGGCGCTGACGCGGGCGGCGTTGGCCGGGCTGCGGTGGGTGCCGACGACCTCGTGCCCGTGGTCGACGAGCTGCGCGACGAGCCGGGTGCCGATCGCGCCGCTGGCGCCTGCGACGAGAATTCGCATGGTGATCTCCTTCTGTGTCACATCGCCCGCGGTTCGCGGGTCCGTCACGTAGACACGACGCGACGGAGGAACGTGACGGATGGACCGACAGGACCCCCTGACAGAGCGATTCGAGGAGCAGAGGACCCGGCTGCGGGCCGTGGCCTACCGGATGCTGGGCTCGCTGAGCGAGGCGGACGACGCCGTCCAGGAGGCATGGCTGCGCCTGCGCCGCACCGACGCGGGCGCGATCGAGCACCTCGACGCGTGGCTGACGACCGTCGTGGCCCGCGTGTCGCTGAACATGCTGCGGTCGCGTCGCACGCACCGCGAGGAGCCGCTCGACGTCGTCCTGCCCGACCCGATCGTCGATCGCGCGGACGGGACGGACCCGGAGCACGAGGCGCTGCTCTCCGACGCCGTCGGGCTGGCGCTGCTCGTCGTCCTCGAGACGCTCAGCCCCGCCGAGCGCCTGGCGTTCGTGCTGCACGACATGTTCGCGGTGCCCTACGACGAGATCGCGCCGATCGTCGACCGCTCCCCGGATGCCGCGCGCCAACTCGCCAGCCGTGCGCGCCGCCGCGTCCAGGGCGGGCACGCGTCGCCCGACGCCGACCTCGACGCGCAGCGCAAGGTGGTCGACGCGTTCTTCGCGGCGGCGCGCGAGGGCGACTTCGAGGCGCTGCTCGCCGTGCTCGACCCCGACGTCGTGCTGCGCGCGGACGTCGGCGCCGCGTTCCCCGGTCTGCCGCGCGAGGTCCGCGGGGCGGAGGCGGTGGCCGGGCAGGCGCGGATGTGGTCGCAGGTCGGCCTCGTCGTCGTGCCTGCGCGGGTCAACGGCGCCGCGGGCGCCGTCTCCACGCGCGACGGCGTCCCGTTCTCGGTCGGCGGCTTCACGATCAGGGGCGGCCGGATCGTGGCGATCGACATCCTGGCCGACCCGGAGCGGGTTGCCCGGCTGGACCTGTCGATGCTCATCGCCGGATCGTGATGGCGACCTCGCGGGTACGCTCCCGCCGCCATGCCCGACACCACGCTCATCGGCAAGAGCTTCGCCCCCGGGCTCTACGCGGTCGGCCGCGAGAAGATCCGCGAGTACGCGCTCGCCGTCGGCGAGACGAACCCGCTGCACCACGATCTCCAGGTCGCACGCAACCACGGCTACGACGACCTCGTCGCACCGCCGATGTTCGCCGTCGTCTACTGCTCGTCGTCGATCGGCGCCGCGATGTTCGACCCCGAGCTGGGCATCGAGTTCGACCGTCTGCTGCACGGCAGCCAGGAGTTCCGCTGGGGGCCGCTCGTCATCGCCGGTGACGAGATCACGACGTCCGTGACGCTCAAGGACGTCAGCACGCGGGCGGGGATGGCCTTCTACGTCTTCGAGTCCGTCTCCACGAACCAGCGCGACGAGACCGTCTGCGTCGGGCTGTGGACCGACATCGTCCGGGAGGCGGCGTCGTGAACGCGGGCGACCCGATCCCCGAGCTCAAGGTCACCGCCGACAAGCTCACGCCGGTGCGCTACGCCGGTGCGTCGGGCGACTTCAACCCGATCCACGTCGACGACGAGTTCGCGCAGAGGGTCGGGCTGCCCGGGCGCATCCTGCACGGGCTCTGGACGATGGCGCAGGTCGCGCGGGCGCTCACCGACGCGGGCGGCGGCCCGCACAGCCTCGAGCGCCTCGACGTGACGTTCCGCGGCATGGCGCTTCCGGACCGCGAGATCACGGTCACGGGGAAGGTCGCCGAGGTGGGGGACGGCCTCGCGAAGGTCGACGTCCGCGCCGAGCAGGACGGCAAGGCGATCGTGCGCGGCGGCGAAGCGGATCTGCGCCTGTAGCGCCTCTAGACTCGATGTCGTGCTGTCGCCGCGACAGGAGCTCATCCTCAGCAAGGTCGTCGTCTGCTACCAGCAGACCGAGGCGCCCGTGGGCTCCAAGGTGCTCAGCGCCGACCCGGAGCTCACCGCCGGCCCGTCGACGATCCGCAACGAGCTCGCCCTGCTCGAGGAGCACGGCCTGCTCGCCCATCCGCACACCTCGGCGGGTCGCGTCCCGACCGACGCCGGCTTCCGCTACTTCGTCGACAAGCTGCTCCCCGCGACCGTGGGCAACCCGTTCGAGCTGGACCTCGTCCGCCGCGAGCTCGACGAGGCGATGCGCGTCACGACCGAGACGCTGTCGCAGGTCACGAACCTGCTGGCGATCGTCTCCGCGCCGCCCGTGGACACGGCGACCATCCGCCATGTCGAGGTGCTCCAGCTGCAGCCGCAGGTCGTCATGACCGTGGTCATCACCTCCACGGGGGGCGTCACGAAGCACATGTCGACGTTCGCGGCCCCCGTCGACCCGGGGGTCGTCAAGTGGGCGGCGGAGTACCTCAACGAGCGCCTCGTCGGGCTCGGCCTCGGCTCGCGCATGCTCCACGCCAGGCTGCTGCCGCCGGACCTGAGCAAGAGCGAGGAGACGTTCCTCGGCGAGCTCGCTCCGGCGTTCACCGAGCTGGCCGCGACCGCGCACGACACGCTCTACGTCGAGGGCGCCGCGCGCCTGCTGCGCGAGCACCGCTTCCAGGACCTCTCGCAGATCAACGAGCTCATGCAGATGCTCGAGGAGCGCATGGCGCTGCTCGGCCTGCTGCGCACCGCCCTGGGCAGCCGCGACGTCCTCGTGCGCATCGGCGCCGAGAACGAGGCGCCGGCGCTGCGCTCGCTCGCGCTCGTCGCTGCGAACTACGGCCTGCCGCAGCGTGCGCTGGGCACCGTGTCGCTCATCGGCCCCGTCCGCATGGACTACGGCCAGGCGATCGGCACCGTGCGCGAGGCCGCACGGCAGCTGTCGCGATTCATCGCCGACGTGTACGACGAGGGCTGAGCGCCGCTCATGCCGCGAGATGCCTATGAGGTCCTCGGCGTCCCGCGCGACGCGGACGAGGTGCAGGTCAAGAAGGCCTTCCGCAAGCTCGCGCGCGAGCTGCACCCGGACGTCAACGCCCACGACCCGCAGGCCGAGGAGAAGTTCAAGGAGGCCGCCGAGGCCTACGAGATCCTCTCCGACGCCGAGCGCCGCCAGGTCTACGACCGCTACGGCCACGAGGGCCTGCGCAACGGCGGCCGGGCGCCGAACTTCGACGCGTTCGGCTCCGTCTCGGACCTCTTCGAGGCGTTCTTCGGCGGCGGCGGGCGCACCGGGCCCGCACCGGGCGGCGACGTCGCGGTCGCGCTCGACGTCAGCCTCGCCGACGCCGCCCGCGGCGCCGCGATCGACGTCTCCTACGAGGCGGTCGACCGCTGCGAGCGCTGCCACGGCAACGGCGCCGAGCCGGGCACCCCGATCGTCACCTGCGAGCGCTGCGGCGGCAACGGCGTCCTGCGCGGCGTCAGCCGCACGCCCTTCGGCCAGGTCATGCGGACCGTCGACTGCGACGTCTGCGGCGGTGACGGCAAGCGTCCCACCCAGCCGTGCGAGCGCTGCGACGGCCGCGGCCGCGAGGTCAGCGAGCGCACGCTGCGCGTCGACGTCCCGGCCGGCATCGCCGACGGGCAGCGCATCCGCCTGAGCGGCCACGGCCACGCCGGCGAGGCCGGTGCGCAGTCCGGCGACCTCTACGTGCTCGTCAACGTCGCCGAGGACGAGCGCTTCGTCCGCGACGGGGACGACCTCGTCACCGTGGTCGACGTCCCCGCGACCGTCGCCGCGCTCGGCGCGCGCATCAGCGTCCCGACGCTCGACGGCGCCCAGGAGGTCGGTCTCGACGCCGGGACGCAGCCGGGCGAGACCATCACGCTGCGCGGGCAGGGCATGCCGGTGCTGCGGCGCCCCGGCCGCCGCGGGGACCTCCGCGCGATCGTCAACGTCGTCATCCCGCGCAAGCTGTCGCGCGAGCAGCGCGAGATCGTCGAGCAGCTCGCCGCGACGCTCCACGAGGACAACCTCCGCCAGGACGAGGGCCTCGTCTCGAAGCTCAAGCGGGCCCTGCGGGTTTGATCAGGCTCGGCATCCGCGTCGCGAAGGCCGACGCGGACCTCGTCCTCGCCGAGCTGCTCGAGCTCGTGCCGCAGGGCGTCGAGGAGCGCGAGCTCGGGCCCGACACGATCGAGTACGGCGTCTACGGCGCCGAGGGCGAGCTGCCGGAGCTGCACGCGCTGCAGGCCGCGGCGGGCGCCGCGCTCGTCGAGGTCGTCACCGAGCAGGTCGCCGACGACTGGGCCGACCGCTGGCGGGCCTTCCACGTCCCCGTGGAGATCGCCGGGCGGATGCTCGTGCGCCCGCCGTGGTCGCCGCCGCCGGAGGACCCGGCGGTCATCGACCTCGTCATCGATCCCGCGCAGGCGTTCGGCACCGGCGCACATCCGACGACGAAGCTCTGCCTCGAGCTGCTGCTCGACCTCGAGCCGGCCGGCCCGTTCATGGACCTCGGCTGCGGCTCGGGCGTGCTGGCCATCGCCGCGGCCCGTCTCGGGTGGACGCCGGTCGAGGGCGTCGACTTCGACCCGCTGTCGGTCGCCGCGACGATCGAGAACGCCGAGGTCAACGGCACCCAGGTGAGCTCCCGGCGCTTCGACCTGCTGCGCGACGGGCCGGCGCCGACCGCGCCGACCGTGGCCGCCAACCTGCTGCGGCCGCTGCTGCTGGCGGTGGCGCGGGCCGGGTTCGACGGCCCGGCGCCCGAGCACATCATCGCCAGCGGACTGCTGCGCGCCGAGGCCGACGAGGTCTCGGCGGCGCTGGCCGCGCGCACCGGTCTGCAGGAGCGCGCGCGGCTGGAGGAGGGTGACTGGGCGGCGCTGCTGCTCGCCCAGTCAGCGGCCTAGGACTCCTCGGGGTCGTCCGGGTACGGCTCCTTGCCCACGATGCGGCTGGACTCGGTGCCGTCCTGCTCCAGGACGAGCTCCTCGGTGATGACGTAGCGGCGCAGGCGCGCACGGCGCGGCTGCACGAGGGTGCCGTCGATGAGCCAACCCTCGCTGAAGCGCTCGAGGGCCTGCTCGCGCGGGCGCTCGGCGAGCACCGGCGTCGGGGCGGGCGGGGACTCGAGCTCGGGCTCGGCGGAGGTCGGCACGGGCTCGGGCTCCGTGGGCTCGGGGGCTGAGGAGAAGCTGGGGGTGGGCACGGGCTCCGGCTCTGGCTCGGGTGCGGGGGGATCGGTCAGGACCGGCTCGGGCTCGGGCTCGGGCTCCGGCTCGGGGGCCACGGGCTCCGGCTCCGGCGCGGGCGGCTCGGGCGTGACGGTCTGCGTCTCGACGGCGCCGAGCGGGTGCTCGGGACCGGGGGAGACCGTCTCGGGGACCGGCGTGGGCTCGGGCTCCGGCTCGGGAGTCGGCTCCGGCTGCGCGGCGGCCTTGGCGGCGCCGTAGTGATCGAAGAGGCGACGCTCCTCGTCCCTGGTCAGCTCGCCCTCGACCTCGGGCCGCGGCGCATCCTTCACCGCGGACTTCGAGTAGCCGAGCTGCACGTCGTTGCCCGAGACGGCAGCGCCGTCGAGGGGAGCGAGGCTCGTGTGCGTCCCGAACAGCCCGGTCCTGATGGCGGCCCATGTCGGGTCACCGCTCTGGCGGTCCAGGTAGAACTCCTCCAGGGTGCCGACCTTGTCGCCGTCGGGGTCGACGACAGTACGGCCCTTCCAACCCTCGACGTCCTGCAGCGTCGGCATGAGTCGCGCTCCTCTCTTTCAGTCTCTGGCCGCCGCCGCCCAGACAGGCGACAGCGTGCGGCTTCCCTGCATTCCGCGGGATTCTACGGCCGCACAGCAGACCATGTTCCTGATGGTGTTCTTGCACGACCGCTTGCACGGAGGCCGTCGACTACGATCGCCGCGCCGCGACCGTGCGGCTGAAAAGAGGAGGATCGA
This sequence comes from uncultured Solirubrobacterales bacterium, assembly GCA_963757125.1. Taxonomy (GTDB): domain Bacteria; phylum Actinomycetota; class Thermoleophilia; order Solirubrobacterales; family Solirubrobacteraceae; genus CAVVSD01. Next base: position 176,854 of record CAVWQP010000006.1, read on the forward strand.
TGGCGGGGCTGGTTGAGGGGAAGAGCGGTCTGGTGACCGGCTCGGCGGGCGGCATCGGCCGGGCGACCGCGATCGCCTTGGCGCGCGAGGGCGCCAACGTCATCGTCACCGACCTGCCCGCGCGCGCCAAGGACGGGGAGGAGACCGTCCGGCTGATCACCGAGGCGGGTGGCACCGCGCGGTTCGTCCCGGGCGATGTGACGGTCGACGCCGACGCGAAGGCCGTCGTCGACGCGACGGTCGAGGCGTTCGGGCGCCTGGACTTCGCGCACAACAACGCCGGCATCGAGCTGCAGGCCACGGTCACCGGCACGACCGAACCCGAGTGGGACGCGGTCATGAACGTCAACGTCAAGGGCGTCTGGCTCGGGTTGCGCCACCAGATCGACCGCATGGTGGCCCAGGGCGGCCACGGCGCGATCGTGAACACCGCCTCGCTCGCCGGTCTCATGGCCGTCCCCTCGCTCGCCGCGTACATCGCCAGCAAGCACGCCGTCGTCGGGCTGACGAAGGCGGCCGCGATCGAGTGCGCCGAGCACGAGATCCGCGTGAACTGCGTCTGTCCGGCCGCGATCGGCACCGCGATGATCACGTCGCTGCCGCCCGAGCGGCAGCTCGAGCTCATGGCGCCGCAGGCGATCAAGCGCATCGGGCAGCCCGAGGAGGTGGGCGAGGTCGTGACCTGGCTCATCTCCGATCGCGCGTCGTTCGTGACGGGCGTCGCGATGCCGGTCGACGCGGGCGCGATGGCCCAGTAGCGAGGTTGGGAGTTGCCGGGAGGGGCACAATCGCCCCAATGGCCTGGCGCGTCGTCATAGCTGGTGGTGGATTCGGCGGTTTCTACGCCGCGAGCTCCCTGGTGCGGTCGATGCCGCCCCACAGCGTGAGCGTCACGCTGTTGACCGACACGAACTTCATGCTCTACACGCCGCTGCTGCCCGGGGCGGGTGGCGGCTCGCTGGAGCCCCGGCACGTCGTCGTCCCGCTGCGCGACGCGCTGCCCGAGAGCGTCGACCTTCGACTCGGGCACGTCGTCGGCGCGGACCCGTCGCGCAACGTCGTGACCGCGCGGTCGGTCGAGGGGTCGATCGAGGAGATCGGCTACGACCACCTCGTGGTCAGCGTCGGCTCCGTCAGCCGGACGCTCCCCGTGCCCGGGCTGGCCGAGCACGCGCTCGGGTTCAAGTCGCTGGCCGATGCGATCGGGCTGCGCGACCGTCTCGTCCGCAACCTGGAGATCGCAGAGACGATCGACGACCTCGAGCGGCGCAAGCAGTACCTCAACTACGTCTTCGTCGGGGCCGGCTACGCCGGGCTGGAGGGCATCGCCGAGCTGCAGGACTTCGCCGCCGACCTCCTCGACCGCTATCCGCGCTGTCGCGTGTCGGGCATGCGCTTCGTCCTCGTCGAGGCGACCGGGCGTGTCATGCCGGAGATCTCCGAGGGGCTCGCGGAGTTCGCGATGCGCGAGCTGCGCGCGCGCGGGATGGAGTTCCGCATCGAGACGACGCTCGAGTCGCTCACGGAGACGGCCGCGACGCTCTCCGACGGCGAGGTCGTCCCCACCCGCACGCTCGTCTGGACGGCAGGCGTCAAGCCGCACCCCGTCGTCGCGAAGCTCGGGCTGCCGCTGAGCGACCGCGGCCGGATCGTCACCGACGAGTTCCTGCAGGTGCAGGGCCACGGCAACGTCTGGGCGATCGGCGACGCCGCCTCGGTCCCCGATCCCGCGAAGAAGTTCCAGCAACCGTCGCCGCCGACCGCGCAGCACGCCGTCCGCCAGGGCAAGACGGTCGGGCGCAACGTCGCCGCGGCCATGGGAGCGGGCAAGCCGAAGCGCTTCGACTACAAGACCCTCGGTGTGTTCGTCGACATGGGGCGCGGCAAGGCCGTGGCCGAGACCGTCGGCATCCGCTGGCGCGGCCGCAAGGCCTGGCTGCTCGCCCGGACCTACCACCTGGCGCTCATGCCCGGCTGGGGCCGCCGGGCGCGGTTGCTGACCGACTGGAACATCGGGCTCCTGTTCGGTCGCGACCACTCCGAGCTGGGCCTGCACGCCGGGAGGCTCGTCGGCGACGACGACGACGTCTGAGCCGGTCCTATCCTGGTAGTGAGATGACGATCACCGACCAGGTGAAGCAGGACGTCGCCGTCGCGATGAAGGCAAGGGAGCGCGAACGCGTCTCGGCGCTGCGGCTGATCCTGTCCGAGCTGCAGAAGGACCAGAAGGAAGGGACGGGCGACGAGGTCGCCGTGCTGCGCCGCGAGCGCAAGCGCCGCCTCGACGCAGCGTCTGCCTTCCGTGAGGGCGGCCGCCCCGAGCTCGCCGACGGCGAGGAGGCGGAGGCGCGCGTGATCGAGGACTACCTCCCCGCGGAGCTGTCCGACGAGGAGCTGCGCGCGATCGTCGCGGCGGCGGTCAAGGCCGCCGGCGCGAGCTCGCCGCGCGACATGGGCGCGGTCATGAAGGTCGCGATGGGCGAGGTCGCGGGGCGCGCGGACGGCAAGCGCGTGTCCACGCAGGTCCGGGAGGCGCTGGGTGCGTAGGCAGATCGAGCTTTCAGACGCGACGGCGCGCGAGCTGGCCGGCTCCGGCGACTCGGTGCTCCGGGCGCTCGAGGGCCACGTCGACTGCGACGTCTTCCTCAGGGGCAACGTCATCACCCTCGACGGCGACGAGGCGGCGGTGGAGGCCGCGACGACCGTCGTGGAGGAGCTGTCCGAGCTCATCGAGCAGGGCCACGAGATCGCCCCAGGGACGATCACGGCGGTCACCCGCGCGCTCGACCAGCACGCGTCGCCCGCGGAGATCCTCGACGACGTCGTGTGGCGTCACCGCTCGCGCAAGGTCGCGCCGAAGACGGTCAACCAGAAGCGCTACGTCGACGCCATCCGGCGCGAGACGATCACGTTCGGCATCGGCCCGGCGGGCACGGGCAAGACGTTCCTGGCCGTCGCGCTGGCCGCCGCCGCGCTGAGCCGCCGCGAGGTCAACCGGATCATCCTCACCCGCCCGGCCGTCGAGGCCGGCGAGCGCCTGGGCTTCCTGCCCGGCGACCTCATGGCGAAGATCGATCCGTACCTGCGGCCGCTGTTCGACGCCCTGCACGACATGCTCGACGCCGAGCGCGTCGCCCAGGCGCTGGAGCGCGGGCAGATCGAGGTCGCGCCGCTGGCATTCATGCGTGGAAGAACTCTGAACGACTCCTTCATCATCCTCGACGAGGCGCAGAACACCACGCCCGAGCAGATGAAGATGATCATGACCCGGCTCGGGTTCAACTCGAAGATGGTCGTCACCGGTGACATCACGCAGATCGACCTCCCGAAGGATCAGAAGTCCGGGCTCATCACCGTCTCGGAGATCCTCGAGGGGATCGAGGGCATCGAGTTCATCCGGTTCGGGGGCGAGGACGTCGTTCGCCACCGCTTGGTGCAGCGCATCGTCGAGGCCTACGACGAGCACGCCGCTCGTCAGGCCCCGGAGCTGCGTGCGGCCGAGCGCCGGCGTGCTTGAGGTCGAGGTCGTCGGCGAGGTCCCCGCGCCCGATGCTCCGCTCCCGGCGGAGATCGAGCGGCTGGTGGCGATCGCGCTGGCGTCGGCCGGCGTGCACGAGGGTCACGTCGCGATCGCGTTCGTGGGCGCGGACCGGATCGCCGAGCTCAACGCCGAGCACCGCGGCAAGCAGGGGCCGACCGACGTCCTGAGCTTCCCGATCGACGGGAACGAGCCGCTGGGCGACGGCGTCCCGCGCGAGCTGGGGGACATCGTGATCTGCCCGCCGCACACGACCGACCTCCGCGAGGCCATCGTCCACGGGGCCCTGCACCTGACGGGCATGGACCACGAGACCGACGACGGCGAGATGCTCGCGCTCCAGCGCGAGCTCCTCGCATGGGAATGAGCACGTGAGCCGCTCTGGATTCGTCGCGCTGGCCGGCCGGCCGAACGTCGGCAAGTCGACGCTCGTCAACAGCATCGTCGGGCGCAAGGTCGCGATCGTCTCCGACAAGCCGCAGACGACCCGCCGGGCCATCCGCGGCGTCGCGACGACGCCCGATCGTCAGCTCGTGCTCGTCGACCTGCCCGGCGTGCAGCGCCCCCGCGACGCGCTCACGCAGCGCATGCAGTCGCGGGTCGAGCGCGAGCTCGCCGACTCCGACGTCGCGCTGCTCATCATCAACGGCGAGGAGGGCGTCGGCCCGGGCGACCGGTTCCTCGCCGCGCTCCTGCGCGAGGCGAAGCTGCCGGTGGTCATCGCGGTCAACAAGATCGACCGGCTCAACCGGTCGCGAACCATGATCGCGCTGGAGGCCGCCGCCGAGCTCGACGTCGGCGAGGACGTGTTCCCGATCTCGGCGCGGACGGGCAGCGGCGTCGTCGCGCTGACGGAGCGCCTCGGCGAGATGCTGCCGGAGGGGCCGTTCTTCTTCCCCGAGGAGGACTCCAGCGACCAGGTGCTGGAGGTGCACCTCGCCGAGCTCGTGCGCGAGCAGGTGCTGCGGCGGACGTTCCAGGAGGTGCCGCACTCGGTCGAGGTGATCGTGGAGGAGATCGAGGAGCCGCGCGAGGACCTGACGGTCATCCGCGCACTCGTGTGGGTGGAGACGGACTCCCAGAAGGGCATCCTCATCGGCTCCGGCGGGCGGATGATCAAGGCGGTCGGGACGGCTGCGCGGCGCGAGCTCGCGAAGGAGCTGGGGACCCGGGTGCACCTCGAGCTGTCGGTGCGCGTGCGGCGCGGCTGGCGCGGCGACGACCGCATGCTGGACCGGCTGGGCATCGAGTAGCGGTCAGCCGTCGTCCCACGGGTCGGGCGCTCCGTCGAGCAGCGCTACGGCGTCCCGTCTCAGCGACAGCTCGAGCTCGTCGAGCGTGATGCCGCGGCCCGCGACGACCGCCAGCCCGCCGTCGGGCGTCTCGACGGCGACCGAGAACAGCTTGGGGTGGACGATCAGATACGCGCGGTGCTGGGTGCCGTCGACGTCGATCGTGGACCAGCCCTTCGTCGAGCGGCCGATCGCGGCTGCGATCGACCGCTTCCGGCGCTGCGACCTCTCGTCGATCTCGCGCTCCCGCTCCGGGTCCGGCGGGCTCTGGTCGACCTCGAACGTGACCCAGTAGGGGCGCCATGTGACCGGTGGCTCGGGCGGCCGCACCGCCGGGTCGCGGACGATGTTCCAGACGTTGCCGAACTCCGTCTGCGCCTGGAGGCGGATGGTCCGGTCGTCGCCGCGGTACTTCGTCGTCGACGTGCGCAGCTGCACCCGTCCGAACGGGTGCCCGTAGTCCAGGTGGACGCTGCTGACGTCGGGTGGGAGCCCGGAGCTGCCTGTCAGGTACGGCCGGCTCGGCGCCCCACGCGTGACGACGACCACCGGCGCTCCGAACGCGGCCACGCTGTCGGCGCCCGGTGTCTCGGTGTCGGGTCGCTCGTCAGGGAGCGGCGGCCGGACGTCCGGCAGGTGGCGCAGTTCGCTCGCACCCACGCGCCGATGGTTACGGCGTGCCTGGCGCAGCGACACGCCGTTCGCGCCGCCCTCCCAACGCGGGTCCTCGAACTGCAGCTCGTCGTCCTGCCAGGCGCAGACCGGGCAGGCGGTGCGCGTGCCGGGCGGCCGCGCCTCGAGGGTCAGGCAGCTGCAGCACGGGCACGGATAGCGGCGGCCGAGCGGCGTGTCCTCGCCGACGAGCTGCTCGACCGCGTCACCGATCCACGCTTTGAGCGGGTGTCCGTCGAGCACGACCGCCGTCAGCAGCTCGCTGAGGATCCTGCCTCGCCAGGGGTGGTCGGCGCCCTCGACCTCCACGAACCATGTGTCGCGCAACGCGCTGTGCTGCGCGGTCACCGTCCGGCCGTCGGGCAGCGTGAGCGTCCGGCTCTCACCCATCGCGCCGATGCTAGGCGAATAGGACGCCTGTCCACTCCGCTCAGCGCTCTTCCAGCCGCGGCCGACAACAGGAGGGACAGGCGAGACCGGCTCAAGGATGAGCCCCAGACGGGTGTTGAGGGACGCCCCGAAGGTCGCCACGGTTGAGGTCACACAGAGGAAGGTCCGCAGATCACGGATCAAGCCTCCTGGACCCGGTCGCAGCCTGCGCATACTCGCTCCTGTGAGCGAGGGGACATCCACACGATGGAGGCCCGTGCGTCGGCGGACGCACGGGCCTTCGTCGTTCCTCAGCCTGCCTTCCTCTCGGCGCTCGTCCTGCGCGACGTCCGCGGTCTGGGCACGGAGGACGGGGTCGAGCTCACGGTGCGCGCCGCACGCGCCTCGTCGCCGACGCTCTCGGACGGTCATCCGCGTCGGCGCCGATCCGTAGGCTGCTAGCGCGGTGCACGGAGCCCTGGACACGGACGTTCGCGCGGCCTATCGCCGCTGTGCGGCGCTGCAGCTCCGTCGGGATCCGACGTTCTTCATCGCCACCCGGCGGCTGCCCGGCGACGTCCGCCCCGCGGTCCACGCGCTCTATGGGTTCGTGCGCGGGGCCGACGACATCGTCGACGCACCCGGCGCCGGGCCGGTGCGGCGCGCCCAGCTCGACGCATGGGAGCTCGAGCTGGATCGCGGCCTGCGCGATGGGCACTCCGGGCACCCGACCATCGCCGCGCTCGTCCACGCGGGACAGCGTTACGACCTGCCCCTCTCCGAGCTGCGCGTCTACATGAACTCGATGCGCGTCGACTGCGACCGCGTGCGCATGGCCGACCGTGCCGCCCTCGACGCCTACATGAACGGCAGCGCCGCCGCCGTCGGCCGCATCATGGCGCCGCTGCTCGGCGCGCCGGAGGCGGACCGCGAGACGGTCGCGGCACTCGGCGTCGCCTTCCAGCTCACGAACTTCATCCGCGACGTCCGCGAGGACTGGGAGATGGACCGCATCTACCTCCCGGGGCTGGGCGAGGACGACCTCGCCGAGCAGCGCGCCAGCGACGCGTTCCGGGAACGCATCGGCTCCGAGGCCGCGCGGGCCCGCGCCCTGTTCGCCGACACCAGGTCGGTCATCGGCGCCGTGCGCCCCGAGATGCGCACCGCGATGCGCGTCGCGGGCGCGATCTACGAGCGGGTCCTGGACCGTGTCGAGCGCATCGGCTTCGACGTCCTCGGGCGGCGGACCGCGCTCGGTCCGCTGGAGCTCGCGAGCGCGGTGATCGGCGCCGCGCGCGCGACATGACCCGCCGCGCCACCGCCCGAGGTGACGAGCGCACGTCGCTCGACGGGACCGAGGCGGACGTCCTCGTCTGCGGCGCGTCGTTCGCCGGGCTCGCCGTCGCGCGCGAGCTCGCGGGCAGCGGTGCTCGGGTCGTGCTGCTCGACCGGTACGAGGTCGGCGAGCGCGCGACGAGCGCGTGCGCCGCGCCGACGGACTGGCTGCACGCGATGGGGGTCTCCGACGCGATCCGCAGCGAGCTGCCCTGCATGCGCTTCACGACCCCGCACGGCAGCGTCCGCTGCCGCCTGCCGTGGAGCTGGTCGGCCTTCGACTACCGCGAGCTGTGCCGCCTCCTGCACGCCCAGACCGACGCCCGCTTCGAGACCGCGCTCGTCCGCGGCCGGGTGGACGGCGGCGTCGCGACCGACCGCGGCGTCCTGCGCGCCCCGATCGTGGTCGACGCACTGGGCTGGCGGCGCGTCCTCGACGCCGGGGGCGTCTTCCAGCCGCCCGACGCGCCGCTCTCGCGCGGGCTGGAGGTGCACCCGCACGACGCCGTGGACTCCGACGAGCTGCACGTCTGGGTCGAGCGCGACCTCGTCCGCCGCGGCTACGGCTGGTCCGTGCCGGCGGGCAAGGAGGTCCGGGTCGGCGTCGGGTCCTACGAGCCGCGGCAGCACGTGAAGGACGCCACGGTGCACCTGGCCGAGCGCGAGGGCCACGAGCCCGCGCGCTACCAGGGCAACTGGTTCCCGCACCGCCTGCGCCCCGCGACGGGCGACGGCGTGTTCTTCGTCGGCGACGCCGCCGGGCACTGCTTCCCGCTGTCGGGCGAGGGGATCCGGACCGCGTTCTACTTCGGGATCGCGTGCGGGCGCGAGCTGCGGGCGGTCGTCGAGGGCCGTGCGACGCGGGACGAGGCGCTCGAGCGCTACGGCGCGTTCTCGGCGCGCCACGCCCGGCCGTTCGGCTGTGCGCTCGCGCTGCAGCGGCTCGTCCCGGCGCTGCCCCCGCGCGTGCTGACCGCAGCGCTGCGGATCGTCGGGCGCCGCCGGGTCGCCGACCGCGCCTTCGGCTGGTATCTGGATCAGGCGCACCCGCGCTTCGCCGCCCTAGGCTGACCCGCATGTCGCTCGCGATCCCCGTCTCGGGTCCGATCGTCGTCGTCCACGGTGGTGCGGGCGGCGGCGTGATCAGACCCGATCTCGCCCCCGGGCTGAAGGAGGGCCTCGCGCGCGCCGTCGAAGCCGGGCGCAGCGCCCTGTTCGCGGGCGGCAGCGCCGTCGACGCGGTCGTCGAGTCCGTCGCCGTCCTCGAGAACGACGAGCTCTTCAACGCCGGTCGGGGCGCGGTGCTCACCGCGGACGGCGACATCGAGCACGACGCGGCCGTCATGGACGGTCGCCGCCGCCGGGCGGGGGCAGTCGCCGCGCTGTGCGGCCAGACGAACCCGATCCGGGTCGCCCGCGCGCTGCTGGAGGAGGGCCGCCACGGCATGCTGGCCGGCGAGGGCGCGATGCGCTTCGCCGAGGAGAACGGCTTCCCGCGCGTGGAGCTCGAACTGCTGCTCACCGACCACCGCCGCAAGCAGCTCGCCGCCCGCGAGGCCGGCGAGGAGCCCGAGCCCGCGTTCGGGGATCCCCAGCCCGGGATCTGGACCCTGGAGGGCGACACCGTCGGCGCCGTCGTCATGGACCTGGACGGACACCTGGCGGCCGGGACGTCGACCGGCGGGATCGCGGGCAAGATGCAGGGCCGGGTCGGCGACTCGCCGCTCGTCGGCGGCGGGCTCTACGCGAACGACCGCGTCTGCGCCGTCTCGGCGACCGGCACCGGGGAGCGGATCATGGAGGCGGTCGCCGCGCACGAGGTCGCCGCGGGGATGCGTCTCGCCGGTCTGCCGATCCAGCGCGCAGTGGAGGACGCCTGCGCGGTCGTGCAGGGCGACATCGGGCTGATCGCCGTCGACGCCCGGGGCCGCGTCGGCATCTCGTGCAACACGCCGATCTTCCAGCGCGCCGTCGCCGTCGGGGACGGGCCGGTGCGCACCGGGCTCGCCGGCACCGAGTCGGTCCGCTAGCCGGGCTGGGGCGAGCCGTTGTCCCAGAGCGCGGGCTGCAGGCCCACGGCCTCGACGCGTGCGCGTGTCGCCTCGGGCTCGGTCGTCACGACGAGCACGCCGCGGCCCTGCAGCGCGGCCGCCACGCGCTCGGCCGGCTGGACGTGGGTCGCGCGGGAGGCGTAGCTGTCGGCGATCCGCACGAGCCGCCCGTCGACCCCGGTGATCGCGACGAAGTGGCCGACCTGCCAGTCGTTGTCGGGACCGTCGTCGTCCCCGGATGCCACGTAGCGCTCGACCTCCGCGTCGGTCACCGTCGGCGCCCACAGCGGGGCGGTGTCGACGTTCGCGATGACGGCGACGGCGTCGATGCCGTCGAGGAGCGCCAGGAGCGCGCCGGCCGTGAACGGCCCCGACGCCGGGACCGCAGACAGCCGCCCGTCGGAGAGCTCCTCGATCGCGCGTGCGACGCCGTGGGCCGACGTCCCCGACGGCTCGCCGACCGGCAGCTCGACCACCGGCGCGCGGCCGCCCTCGCCGGGCGGGAGCGACGACGGGCCGCCCGGCGGCGACAGGACGCTCCCGGCGACGAGCGCCGCCCCTTCCTGCGTGACCGCGAACCCGGAGGCGCGCAGGGCGTTGGCCGCCCAGAACACGCCGCAGAGCTCGTCACACTGCGGCAGGTCCGCCCGCTGCTCGGTCAGTAGCGCCACAGGTGCGCAGCGACGATCTCGTCGAGGTCCTTGTCGGCGGCCCATGCGGCGTCGCTGCGCCGGGCGGCGAGGAACGCGCCGATGCGCTCGGGCCCGAGCGCGCCCGCGACCGGGCCGGGCGCCAGGAGCGCCGCCTCCTGCGCCGCGAGGTCCGTCGGGAGCGGCCGGACGCCCGCCGCTGCGCGCTCCTCGTCCGTCCAGCCGCCCGGGTCCTCGTCGATCGGGTCGGGCAGCGGGAGGCCGTCGGCGATGCCCGCCAGGCCGGATGCGATGACGGCGGCGAGCGCGAGGTACGGGTTGGCCGACGCGTCGCACGCCTTCAGCTCGATGTTCGCAGCGTCCGCCCCGAGCAGCTCCCCGCCCGGCACGTAGCGCAGGGCCGCCTCGCGATTCTCGACGCCCCAGAACGCGTACGCGCCGGCGAAGTAGCCCGGCCGCAGCCGGATCTGCGACGGCACGCTCGGCGTCGTCACGGCCGTGATCGCCGGCAGCTCCCGCAGCAGCCCCGCGATCCAGCTCGCGCCCTCGCCCGATGGGTGGGCGGGGTCCAGGTTCAGCAGGTTGCGCCCGTTGCGCGCCACGGACGTGTGCAGGTGCCAGCCCTGCCCGACGCCCGCCGACGTGATGAGCGGCGCGAAGCTGGCGCGCAGGCCGTTGGACCGCGCGGCCGCGTGGATCGTCTGGCGGGCGAGCATCTGGTCGTCGGCCGCGTTCATCGGGTCGGTGGCGGCGAGGCTCAGCTCGACCTGCGCCAGGCCGTACTCGGCGTGGAGCTGACCGATCGTCAGGCCGTTGGAGTCGACGTCGCGCAGCAGGTCGGTGACGAGCTCGTCGACCTGCAGCAGCGCGTGCGGGCTGTAGGCGGGACCGCGATGCGCGGGGACCGGCTCGTCCTCGTCGAGCCCGACGAAGAACTCGATCTCGAACCCCGCGGTCACCTCGAGGCCGGCCTCGGCGGCGGCCGCGAGCTGCCCCTCCAGCGCGCCGCGCGGATCGAGCGCCCACGGCGCGCCGTCGGCGTCGACGACGCGCGAGGGAGCCCACGCGAGCGACGGCTGGCCGGCGAGCGGGACGGCGCGGTCGAGGACGGGGATGTGGCGCACGTCGCCCGACGGGGTCGACAGGCCCTCGTACGCGTACGTGATCGCGTCGTGGGTGTCGAAGACCGCCAGCAGCGGGGTCGCGCCCACGCCGCGGCGGGCGGTCGACTCGACCGCCTGGACGGGCACGGTCCGCGATCGGGGGATGCCGTTGTTGTCGGCCCAGACGATCGTGAGGCCGGCGACGCCCGCCTCGGCCAGCTCGCGCGCGAGACCTGCGGGATCGGTCATGCCGCGAGCCTAACCCGCTGCCTAGACTTCGACGACCATGGAGATCCGCTTCGACGACCGCGGGCTGGTACCCGTCGTGATCCAGGACTGGGCCAGCGGCGAGGTCCTCACCCTCGCGTACGCGAACTCCGAGGCGATCGACCGCACCCGCGAGACCGGAGAGCTGCATCTCTGGAGCCGCAGCCGCGACGAGCTCTGGCACAAGGGCGCGACGTCCGGCAACGTGCAGAAGGTCCGCGCGCTGCGCATGGACTGCGACGGCGACGCCCTGCTCGCCCTCGTCGAGCCGGCCGGGCCCGCGTGCCACACGGGCGAGCGGACGTGCTTCCACAACGGCGAGGCCGAGCGTCCGCGCGCCGCACGAGGCGCTGCCCGACCTCGAGCGCACGTTGGCCGACCGCCAGCGCGAGCGTCCCGAGGGCTCCTACACCGTCCAGCTGCTCGACGACCCGCCGTTCATCGGCGAGAAGGTCATGGAGGAGGCGGAGGAGGTGTCGCGCGCCGCACGCGAGGAGACCGACGACCGCGTCGACGAGGAGGCCGCCGACGTCCTCTACCACCTGACGGTCCTGCTGCGCAGTCGCGGCCGCGATCTCGCGGACGCCGAGGAGGTCCTGCTTGGCCGTCGCCGCTGACGCAGCCGCGCCGGCCGTCCGGCCGAGCCTGGAGGAGGCGCGCGAGCTCGCGCGCGACCACAACCTCATCCCGCTGCGTCACACCTTCATCGCCGACACCGAGACGCCCGTCTCGGCGTTCCTCAAGCTGCGCGGAAGAAATCCGGAGACCCCGGCGTTCCTCCTCGAATCGGCCGAGCAGGGCCAGCGCATGGGCCGCTACTCGTTCATCGGGGTGCGCCCGCGCAAGGTGCTGCGTTGGTCTCTGGGCGACGGCGGCGACCCCTACGCGATCGCCGAGGCGGAGGTCAAGCGCTACTCGCAGGCGCCGCTGGCCGACGGCCCGCCGTTCGCGGGCGGTGCGGTCGGGCTCTTCGGCTACGACCTCGTGCGCACCGTCGAGCCGCTGGGCGACCCGAACCCGGACCCCGTCGGGCTGCCGGATCTCGCGCTCATGCTCAGCGACATCCTCGTCGTCTTCGACCACCTCCTGCACACGCTCACGATCATCGTGAACGCGTATCCGGAGGACGGCATCGAGCAGAGCTACTCCGACGCGCTGGCGACGATCGACAAGGCGCGGCGCCTGCTCGCCGGACCGGTGCCCGACTTCGGCACGCGCGAGCTCGCCGACCCCGCGCGCTTCGAGTCCAACATGCCGCGCGAGCAGTTCGAGGGCATGGTCGAGCGGATCGTCGAGTACGCCCACGCCGGCGACATCTTCCAGGTGGTCCCGTCCCAGCGCTGGACGGCGGAGCTCGGCATCCACCCGTTCAGCGTGTACCGCGGGCTGCGCACGGTGAACCCGAGCCCGTACATGTACTACCTCGACTTCGGCGACTTCCACATCGCCGGCGCGAGCCCCGAGCCGCTCCTGACGGTGAGCGGCCGGCACGCGTCGACGCGCCCGATCGCCGGCACCCGGCCCCGCGGCGCGACGCCGGAGGACGATGCCCGGATCGCCGACGAGCTGCTCGCCGACCCCAAGGAGCGCGCCGAGCACGTCATGCTCGTCGACCTCGGCCGCAACGACCTGGGCCGCGTCTGCGAGTACGGGACGGTCAAGGTCGACACGTTCATGGGCGTCGAGACGTACTCGCACGTCATGCACATCGTCTCCAATGTCTCGGGCACGCTGCGCGAGGAGGTCGGGGCGATGGACGCGCTGCGCTCGATCCTGCCCGCGGGGACGCTGTCGGGGGCGCCGAAGGTGCGCGCGATGCAGATCATCGACGAGCTCGAGCCCGTCAAGCGCGGCGGCTACGGCGGCGCGATCGGCTGGCTGTCCTACGCCGGAGACCTCGACACCTGCATCCACATCCGCACCGTCGTGGTGAAGGACGGCGTCGCGCACATCCAGGCCGGCGGCGGGACGGTCGCGGACGCCAAGCCCGCCTACGAGTTCGAGGAGTCGCGTGCGAAGTCGCGCGCCGTGCTGCGGGCGATCGCCCTCGCCGAGGAGCAGCAGCAATGGCCGTGAAGGTCCTCGTGATCGACAACTACGACTCCTTCACCTACAACCTGGTCCAGATGCTGGGCGAGCTGGGGGCGGAGCTGGACGTCGTGCGCAACGATCGCGCCGACGTCGACGACCTGCTCGCACGCGAGCCCGATCGCGTCGTCGTGAGCCCGGGCCCGTGCACGCCGAACGAGGCGGGGATCTCGCTCGAGGTCGTCCGCCGGTTCCCGGAGGCGGGGGTGCCGACGCTCGGCGTCTGCCTCGGGCACCAGTCGATGGCGCAGGCGTTCGGCGGCGACGTCGTCCGCCACGAGCCCGTGCACGGCAAGACGACCGAGATCACCCACGACGGGCGCTCGCTCTTCGCGGGCCTGCCGCGGCAGGTCACGGTGGGGCGCTACCACTCGCTCGTCGTCGACGCCGAGTCGCTGCCCGACGGGTTCGAGGTCAGCGCCGAGGGCGGGGGCGTCCTCATGGGCATCCGCCACCGCGAGCTGCCGGCGGAGGGCGTCCAGTTCCATCCCGAGTCCGTGCTGACGCCGGAGGGCGCGACGATGCTGCGCAACTTCCTCGCGCGGGGAGCGACATGAGCGCCGTCCTCACGAAGGCCCTGGACTCGGTCGCGTCCGGCCGCGACCTCAGCGCGCAGGAGGCGTCCGACGTCCTCGCCGTGATCATGGCCGGCGAGGCCGAGGAGGCGCAGATCGCGGGCCTGCTCATCGGCCTGCGGACGAAGGGGGAGACGCGCGAGGAGATCGCCGGGCTCGCCTTCACGATGCGCGAGCTCGCGGCACCCGTCACGACGAGCCGGCGCGACCTCGTCGACACCGCGGGCACCGGCGGCGGGCGGCCCTCGTTCAACGTCTCCACGACCGCGGCGCTCATCGCGGCGGGCGCAGGCTGCGCGATGGCCAAGCACGGCAACCGCACCGCGACCGGGCTCTCCGGCTCGGCCGACGTCCTCGAGGCGCTGGGCGTGCGGATCGACCTCGATCCGAAGCAGGTCGGGCGCTGCCTGGACGAGGTGGGCTTCGGGTTCATGTTCGCTCCCGCACATCACGGTGCGACCCGGCATGTCATCCCGGTGCGCCGCTCGCTGGCCGTCCGCACCATCTTCAACTTCCTGGGACCCCTGACGAATCCGGCCGGAGCGAGGCGTCAGCTGATCGGAGTCTCCGACGCCGGGTACGTCGAGACGATGGCGGGGGCACTGGCACAGCTCGGCGTGGACCGTGCGTTGGTCGTATCCTCGACGGACGGCCTGGACGAGCTGAGCATCGCCGCTCCCACCCAGGTGGTCGAGGTCAACGGCACCAAGATCGACTCCTACACGGTCAGCCCCGAGGACGTGGGTCTCCCCACCACCACAGACCCGCAAGCGACGGCGGGAGGCGATCCCGCGGTCAACGCGCGGATCACGCGCGCCATCCTCGTCGGCGAGGACGGCCCCAGGACGGATCTCGCGGTGCTGAACGCCGGCGCCGCGATCTACGCGGGCGGCGGCGTGCCCGACTTCGCGGCGGGCGTCACGGCCGCGCGCGAGGCGATCTCGGACGGCTCGGCGGCGCAGACCCTCGAGCGGCTCATCGCGGTGACGAACGAACTGGCGGAGGCTGGCAAGCACGGATGAACGGCAACGTCCTCGAGCGCATCGTCGAGAGCACCCGCGACGAGGTGCGGCGCCGTCAGGCATCCGTGCCGCTGCGCGAGCTGGAGCAGGCGCTGGCGCACCGCGACGATCGGCCGTTCTCGGAGGCGCTGACGCGCACGGGCGTGTCGCTCATCGCCGAGCACAAGCGCCGGTCGCCGTCCGCGGGGACGATCCGCGAGGGCGCGACGGTCAGCGACGTCGTGCAGGCCTACGAGCTGGGCGGCGCGGCGGCCGTCTCGATCCTCACGGAGGGCGCTCACTTCGGAGGATCGCTCGACGACCTCCGCGAGGCCCGCGAGAGCTGCCATCTGCCGGTGCTGCGCAAGGACTTCATCGTCGACGTCTACCAGGTCTACGAGACCGCGGCGGCCGGTGCCGACGCGCTCCTGCTCATCTGCGCCGCGCTGTCCGTCGGCGATCTGACCGACCTGTACGGCGAGGCGCAGGCGCTCGACCTCGACGTGCTCGTGGAGGTGCACGACGAGCGTGAGCTCGAGCTCGCGCTGGAGGCGATCGACGCCGACGTGATCGGCATCAACAACCGCGACCTCACGGACTTCTCCGTCGACCTCGACCGCACGTACGAGCTGCTCTCCGAGGTCCCAGCGGGCAAGACGGTGGTGTCCGAGTCGGGCATCCACAGCCGCGACCAGCTCGACGACCTCGAGCGCGTCGGCGTCGACGCGGTCCTCGTCGGCGAGGCGCTGATGCGCGCGACCGACATGGCGGACGCCGTCCGCGGGCTCGTCGGGCACGACACGCTGTAGCGCTCGTGCACTAGCGTCGGAGGCATGTCCTCCGTCCGTATCAAGCACTGCGGGATCACCTCCCTCCACGACGCCGAGCTCTGCGTGGACGCGGGCGCCTGGGCGCTGGGGATGATCCTCTGGCCGGACTCGGCCCGGAGGTGCTCGCTGGAGGAGGCCGGCCGCATCACCCGCGCGATGCGGCGCAAGGTCGAGCTGACAGGGGTGTTCGTCAACGAGCGCCTCGCGCGCGTGGTCGAGATGGCCGACGTCCTGGGACTCACGATGGTGCAGCTCCACGGCGACGAGGGCCCGTCGTTCTGCGGCGAGGTCGCGCGGCGGACGGGCGCGAAGGTCATCAAGGCGGTGCGCGTGCGCGATCTCGGCGACGTCAGCGGCCTGGAGCCCTTCCACACCGACTTCCACCTGCTCGACGGCGGCGGAGGCGAGTCCTTCGGCTGGGAGATGGTGCGGGCGCTGCCGCGCGGCGGCCCGCCGCTCATCCTCGCCGGCGGTCTCACGCCGGAGAACGTCGGCGAGGCGATCGAGGCCGTGGGTCCCTGGGCGGTCGACGTCGCGAGCGGGACCGAGAGCTCGCCCGGCGTGAAGGATCCCGAGCTCGTCGGCGCGTTCAACGCCGCTGTGGAGCTGGCTGCGCCCGACCCGGTCGCGGAGGAGAACGAGTCCGAGGTGACGGCATGAGCAAGGTCGAGGCAGGCGTCCCACATCGCTACGGGCCCTACGGCGGGCAGTACGTCCCCGAGACGCTGATGCCGGCGCTCGCCGAGCTCGAGGCGCAGTGGATCGCGACGCGCGACGACCCCGGCTACCGCGCCGAGCTCGAGGTGCTGCTGCGCGACTACTGCGGGCGCCCGACGCCGCTGTACCTCGCCGAGCGCCTGTCCGAGATCGCCGGCCGCGAGCTGTGGCTCAAGCGCGAGGACCTCATGCACACGGGGTCGCACAAGCTCAACAACGCCCTCGGCCAGGCGCTGCTCGCGCGGAGGATGGGCAAGGGGCGCGTCATCGCCGAGACGGGGGCGGGCCAGCACGGCGTCGCCAGCGCGACGGCCGCGGCGCTCCTCGACCTCGAGTGCGTCGTCTACATGGGCAGCGAGGACACGCGGCGCCAGGCGCCCAACGTCGAGCGCATGCGGCTGCTCGGTGCGACGGTCGTGCCGGTCGAGGCCGGCAGCAAGACGCTGAAGGAGGCGACGTCGGAGGCGATCCGCGACTGGGTCACGAACGTCGCGTCCACCCACTACATCATCGGCTCGGTCGTCGGGCCCGCGCCGTACCCCGCGCTCGTGCGCGACCTCCAGCGCGTCATCGGCGACGAGGCGCGCGCGGCGCTCCTGGAGCGCACGGGACGGCTGCCGGACCGGGTCATCGCGTGCGTCGGGGGCGGCTCCAACGCGATGGGGACGTTCGCCGCCTTCGTCGACGACCCGGACGTGCGGCTCGTCGGCGTCGAGGCCGCGGGCGAGGGCATCGAGACGGGACGCCACGGCGCACCGCTCACCGTGGGCGGCCGGGCGGGCGTGCTGCACGGGGCGCTCTCCGCCGTCATGCAGGACGAGGACGGTCAGATCACCGAGGCGCACTCCGTCTCGGCCGGGCTCGACTACCCGGGGACAGGACCCGAGCACGCGTGGCTGCGCGACTCGGGGCGCGCGTCCTACGTCGCGGTGAGCGACGAGCAGGCCGACGCCGCGTTCCGCGAGGTCGCCCGGCTGGAGGGGATCATCCCTGCGCTCGAGACCTCCCACGCGCTCCACTACGCCGTCCACGAGGACGGCGGGGGCTCGACGATGGATCTCCTGTGCTGCTCGGGCAGGGGCGACAAGGACCTCGCGGAGGTGCTGGCCCGTGGCGGCGACTGAGACGGACGCGATCGGCCGGGCATTCGCCACGGCGCCCGGACGCGCGGCCCTCATGCCGTACCTCATGGGCGGCTTCCCGACGATCGAGGGGTCCAAGGAGGTCGGCTTCGCGTACGCGGACGGCGGGGCGGATCTCGTCGAGCTCGGCGTGCCGTTCTCCGACCCGCTGGCCGACGGCCCGGTCATCCACGCGGCGGGCACCGACGCGCTGCGCGCAGGCGCGACGCTGAGCGGCGTGCTGGGGGTCTGCGAGGCGATCGCGCCTCGCGTCCCGGTGGTGCTCATGTGTTACACGAACCTCGTCCTCGCGCGGGGGCCGGAGGTCTTCGCGCAGCGGGCCGTCGACGCGGGCGCGAGCGGGCTCATCGTGCCCGACCTGCCGCTGGAGGAGTCCGGAGAGGTGCTCGAGGCGTGCGACGCGGCCGGCCTCGCGCTGGTCCCACTCGCCGCGCCGACGAGCCCCGACGAGCGCCTCGCGAAGATCGGTGCGCAGGCCCGCGGCTTCCTCTACACCGTCTCCGTGACCGGCACGACCGGCGAGCGGACGGCGGGGCGCGACGCGTTCGCGCCGATCCTGGCCCGCGCGCACGCGTGCACGTCGGTGCCGGTGGCGCTGGGCTTCGGGATCGGGACGCCGGACCAGGCCGCCGCGGCGGCCGACGCGGGCGCCGACGGCGTGATCATCGGGTCGCGGCTGGTGCGGGCGGTGGCGGAGTCGCCGGAGTCGCCCTCGGCGGTCCGGGATCTGGTGGCGGGGTTCTCGGAGGCCTTGCGGGCGTAGCCTCTAGCATCCCCCTTCAACCACACGGTTGACGAGGGGAGAGCCGATGAGGGCGATGTTCGAGCCGCTGCAGGTGGGGGAGGTCGTGCTCCCGAACCGGATCATGCAGACGGCCCACTCCAAGGGCTACGCCGACTACGGCGTCGAGTCGCCCCGGGACCTCGCCTACTACCTCGAGCGCGCCCAGGGCGGCCTCGGGCTCATCATCGCCGGCGGTCGGGGCATCGACGCGAGCACCCTCGCGCCCGCGGCGTTCGCGTCGGGTTACGTCGACGGGATCACCGAGGCGGACCGGCGGATCACGGAGGCGGTCCACCGCTACGACACGAAGATCTTCGCCCAGACCAACCACTTCGGCGTGAACAGCCCGACGGATGGGATCGACGAGCTCCACGAGCTCATCAGCGCCTCCGACGTCCCCGCGCCGACCCACGGCAAGGTCCCGCGCCCCATGGAGGAGGCCGACATGGTCGCCCTGGAGGAGAACTGGGCCCGCGCGGCCGAGCTCATCCGCGAGGGCGGCTACGACGGCGTCGAGATCCTCATGGCCCACGGCTACCTCCTGCACCAGTTCTTCTCGCCCCTCTACAACCACCGGGACGACGAGTACGGAGGCAGCGTGGCCAACCGCGCGCGGCTCGCCGGCCGCGTGCTGCGGGCCGTTCGCGAGCGTGTCGGCGCCGACTTCACCGTCGGCGTTCGCATGAGCCTCGGCGACTTCTTCCCCGGCGGCATGGAGCTCGACGAGGTGATCGGCATCGGCCGCGAGCTGGCCGCGACCTCCCGGGTCGACTTCTTCAACCTCAGCGGTCCCGGCTACCACGCGTTCTCGCTCAGCGTCCCGCCGGTGGGCGGCCCGCCCGACGGCTGGCTCGCCGAGTCCAGCGGGCGGTTCCGCGCGGCCGTCGAGGGGACGCCGGTGTTCCTCGTCGGCGGGATTCCGCCGTCCGGAGCAGGTCGACTCGATCCTCGCGGCCGGCCATGCGGACGTCGTGGCCCTGACGCGCGAGCAGCTCGCCGAGCCGGCGTGGGTGGAGAAGGTGCGCTCCGGTCGCGAGGAGGAGATCACGCACTGCATCCGCGCGAACCAGGGTTGCTTCACGAACCTCATGCGCGCCTCGCCGATCCACTGCACCGTGAACCCCGACGCGGGCCGCGAGTCCGTCTTCCGCCCCTACCGGCGGCCGGCGCGTGAACGCCGCTCGTGGCTCGTCGTCGGCGGCGGCCCTGCCGGCATGAAGGCCGCAGCGACGCTCGCGAGGCGCGGCCACACGGTGGTACTGGTCGAGCGTGCAGACCGGCTCGGCGGTCAGGTCAACCTGCTCCTGCGGGCACCCGGCCGCGAGGACATCGGCCTGCTCGTCGGCGACCTCGAGGCCGAGCTCGACCGCCGCGGCGTCGACGTCCGGCTCGGGACCGAGCTGGACGCGGCCGCCGTGCGCGCGCACGGCGCCGACCGGGTCCTGCTCGCCACCGGCGCACGGCCGGACCGTCGTGGCTTCTCGACCTGGAACGCGGGCGTCCACGAGCTCGACGGCGTCGGCGAGCCGCACGTCCTCACGGGCTGGGACGTGCTCGAGGGCGCGCAGCCCGCGCCCGGCCCGGTCGCGGTCCTCGACGACGACGGCGGGCGCTACGCGGCATCCGTGACCGAGCTGCTGCTGGCGGCGGGGCACCCGGTCGAGCACATCACGACGCGCCCGATGCTCTTCCCCGACACCGTGCCGACGCTCGAGCACCCCGTGATCTACGCCCGGGTGCTCGCGGAGCCGATCACGGTCCACCTCAACACCTGGGTGCGCTCCGTCCGGGGCGGGCGGGTCGCCGCGTACAACCTCTACACGGGCGCCGACCACCCGGTCGGCGACGTGGGGACGGTGGTCCTCGTCACGCAGCGCCGCGCGGAGGACGCGCTGCACCGCGCCCTGGACGGGGAGCACCTGCGGCTGGGGGACTGCCTCGCGCCGCGCGGCCTGGACCACGCGATCTTCGACGGCTACGTCGCGGGCCTCGAGATGGACCGATCGGAGCTGCCCGCTCCGGGCGAGCTGCAGCGCCGATGGGACCTGCTCGACGTCGGCGAGCCCACCGTCACGCAGGGTGGGTAGGGTTGACCCATGGGCTTCATCTTCTCCCTGACCGCAGGTCTCGTGGTCTGGATCGTGCTGTGGGCGCTCGGCGTCAAGTCGTTCGACGCCTTCCTGCTGACGACGCTCATCGTGCTGCTGGCAGCCGGCACCCGCATCGTGATGCCGTTCCTGCCGGGGAACCAGAGGTCCTGACGTGAGCGGACCGCTCGGCCTCGCGGGCCTGGGTCGCTAACCCGACCCCGCAGCCGTGCGTCGCCGGGTCGTCGTCCTCTGCACCGCTGTCGTCGTGCTGCTGGGAGCCGTGGGGCTCCTCGGCTGCGGCCAGCCGGCCGAGGACACGACGACCGGCAGCCTGATCCTGACCGTCTACACGAGCGGCACGCTCCAGGGAGACAGCCGCCAGGCCGCCCAGGACGGCGCCGACGCCGTGAAGCTCGCGCTCGAGCAGGCGGGGGGCATGGTGGGACCGTTCACCGTCAACGTCGTCTCCCTCGACGACACCGACCCGGACACCGGACACTGGGGCGCCGACCAGGTCGTGACGAACGCCCGGCGGGCGATCGCCGACCGCAACATCATGGGCTACATCGGCGACAGCGGGTCGGGCGCGACGGCGCTGTCCCTGCCGCTGCTCAACGAGGCCGGCGTGCTGCAGATCGGCCCGACGACGGGCTACGTCGGGCTGACGCGACCGGCCGGGCGCGGTGAGCCGGATCGCTTCTATCCGTCCGGGGTCCGGTCGTTCGGGCGCATCGCGCCGGCGGACGACATCCAGGCCGACGCCCTCGTCGAGACGATGCGCGAGCAGGGCGTCCGCCGCCTCGCGATCCTCCAGGACGGCGAGCTCGAGGCGCTCGGGATAGCGGGTCTCGTGGAGCAACGCGCCCACGCGGCCGGGATCGACGTCGTGGAGACGAAGGCGGTCGACGCCGACGACAAGGACCAGTCAGGGATCGCACAGGATGTCGCCGGGTCCGGCGCGGACGCGGCGCTGTACGCGGGGACCACGACGAAGGGCGGCGCGACGGTCCTCGACGCCCTGCACGCGGCCGATCCCGATCTCGCGCTCTTCGCGCCGGACGGCCTCGCCGACGCCTCGCTCGCCGCCGCGATCGAGCCCGGGACGGCGCGACGGCTGCTGCTGACGAGCCCCGCGCTCCCGCTCGACGACCTGCCGCCCAAGGCGGCGCGCTTCGGGGCGGCGTTCGACCGCGCCTACGGCCGGAAGCCAGTGCCAGAGGCGGTTTTCAGCTACGAGGCCATGCACGCCTTCATGGACGCCGTGAAGGCCGCGGGCGTCAAGGGCAACGACCGCGCAGCGATCACCAAGGCGTACTTCACGCTCCGCGAGCGCGACACCGCCCTCGGCACCTGGTCGGTGCTGCCGACCGGCGACAGCACGATCAGGCGCTACGGCATCTGGCGTGTCCGGGCCGGGCGCCTCGCGTACGTGCGCGAAGCGCGTCCCTCCACCTGACGCCCTGTCATCCGCCCGCCGGTCGGAACCTGATCGTCCGATGGTCGGCGTGGCATATCACGCCCCTCGCATAAACGAATCTGCCCTGTAGGATCACGCGCGCTTCTAGGTACGACCCTCGGGAGGGGCACCACTTTGCGGTTCCACAGATTCATCACCGTCGGCTGCGTCGTAGCGGCTGCAGCCACCGGCGTCGCCGCGTGCGGCAGTGACGACAGCAGCAGCGGCGGCGGCGGAGGCAGCAGCGATTCCTCCGGCGGCGGCGAGCTGCACATCTACTCCAGCCTTCCGCTGGAGGGTGCGCAGCGCGGCCAGTCGACGGCGCTCGTCAACGGCGCGAAGCTCGCGCTGGAGCAGGCCGGCGGCAAGGCCGGCGACTTCACGGTCAAGTACACGTCGCTGAGCGACGCGTCCGCGCAGGCAGGCAACTGGACGCCGGAGCTCACCTCGGCGAACGCGCGCAAGGCAGCTCAGGACGACAAGACCGCCGTCTACATCGGCGAGTTCAACTCCGGCGCCTCCGCGGTGTCGATCCCGATCCTCAACGAGGGCGGGGTCCCGCAGATCTCGCCGTCCAACACGGCCGTCGGCCTCACGTCCGACGCGGCCGGCGCGGACAAGGGCGAGCCGGACAAGTACTACCCGGCCGGAACTCGCACGTACACGCGCATCGTGCCCAAGGACACCATCCAGGGCGCCGCGCTCGCGACGATCATGAAGGAGGACGGCTGCACGAACGTCGCGATCGCGAACGACAAGGAGGTCTACGGCGCCGGTCTCGCGAGGAACATCGAATCCTCCGCGAAGACCCAGGGCCTGAAGATCGACTTCAACGAGGGCATCGACCCGAAGGCGGCCAACTACCGCTCCCTGGCCTCGAAGGCCAAGGGTGACGGCGTCGACTGCTTCGCGTTCTCGGGCACGACCTCCAACAACGCCGCGCAGATCTTCAAGGACTTCTCTGCGGCGATCCCGGACGCCAAGCTCTACGGGCCGGACGGCGTGGCCGAGGCCGCGTTCACCGATCCCAAGGAGGGCGGCATCCCCGCCAGCGTCGGCGCGAAGACCACGCTGACGGTCGCCACCCTGGCCCCGGACAAGTACCCGCCGGAGGGTCAGCAGTTCTTCAAGCAGTACGGCGAGAAGTACGGCGACAAGACGCCCGATCCGTACGCGATCTACGGCTACGAGGCGATGAACCTCGCGCTCGACTCCATCAAGCGCGCAGGCTCGGGCGACAAGCAGAAGATCCTCGAGGCGCTGTTCGCCACGAAGGATCGCAAGAGCGTGCTCGGCACGTACTCGATCGACAAGAACGGCGATACGTCCCTCACGGACTACGGCGTCTACAAGATCGACAACGGCGAGCTGACGTTCGACAAGACGGTCAAGGCGCAGACCTGATCGACGCTCTGGCGGGCGGGCCTGCATCCTGCAGGCCCGCCCTCCGGCCCGATCCATCCCAATGACAGCAGCAAGCCTCCCTGCGTCCAGCCCGAAGGCGATCCGGGCGATCAGGGCGTTCCTGAGCCGGTACGGGCTCATCATCGCCCTCGTGGCGCTCCCGCTCTACTACGCGATCACGGATCTCACGCAGGACGGGAACCTCACGCGCATCGGCGAGAACCTCGTCGACGGTCTCTCCAACGGCTCCATCTGGGCCCTGGTGGCCATCGGCTACACGCTCGTCTACGGCATCATCGAGCTCATCAACTTCGCCCATGGCGAGGTCTTCATGATCGGCTCGTTCGTCTCGGTCTCGCTGTTCGCCACGCTTGGTCTCACCTCGGCGACCGGCGCGGGCGGGCTCATCCTGGGACTGCTGGCCACGCTCATCGTGGCGATGGTTGCCTGTGGGACGCTCAACGTCCTGTTGGAGAAGGTCGGCTATCGACCACTCCGCGCAGCGCCGAAGCTCGCGCCGCTGATCACGGCGGTCGGCTTCTCCTTCATCCTGCAGAACGTCGGGCTGCTCTGGCGCGGAGGCTCGCCGCAGAGCATCGACGACCTCATCGACTCCCAGCACGTGCTGGTCACCATCTTCGGCGTGCCGATCACGAACGGCGACGTCCTCGCCGTCGGCGTCACGTTCCCGCTTGTCTTCCTCATGACGACGTTCATCGCCCGCAGCCGGCTGGGCAAGGCGATGCGCGCCACCGCGCAGGAGCCCGACGCGGCGCGCCTCATGGGCATCAACGTCGACACGACGATCAGCCTGACCTTCCTCATCGGCGGCATGCTGGCCGGCGCGGGCGGCCTCATCTACGCCCTGTTCCAGACGACCATCTGGTACTTCCAGGGCTTCACCGCCGGGCTCATCGCGTTCACCGCGGCCGTCATGGGCGGCATCGGCAACATCCGGGGAGCC
This sequence comes from uncultured Solirubrobacterales bacterium, assembly GCA_963757125.1. GTDB lineage: Bacteria > Actinomycetota > Thermoleophilia > Solirubrobacterales > Solirubrobacteraceae > CAVVSD01. Next base: position 201,182 of record CAVWQP010000006.1, read on the forward strand.
GTGCTGGGCGGGCTCATCATCGGCTTCATCCAGCAGATCTCCGACAACCGGATCGGGACGGAGTGGACGCCCGCCGTCGTGTTCGGTTATCTGATCCTCATCATGGTGTTCCGGCCGTCCGGGCTGCTGGGTGAGGAGACGAGGGAGGCCGGATGAGCGCCGCCGCCATCCCGGAGTCGTCCACCGCGCCGCCTCCTGGCACCAGCCGCGTGCCGAAGGGCGTGCGGATGGGCCTCACGGCGGCCGCCGTCGCCGCCGCGATCATCATCCCGCTGTTCATCGATTCCGGTGGCAACGTGATGAACAACCTCGTCCTCGCCGCGGCCTACGTGGTGATGGCGCTGGGCCTGAACATCATCGTCGGCTTCGCCGGCCTGCTGGACCTGGGCTACGTCGCGTTCTTCGCGATCGGGGCCTACACGATGGGCTACTTCGGCTCGTCGTTCCACGCGAACGCCGGCGGCGGCGACGGCATCCACATCCTCGTGACGGGACCCGCGGCGACCCTGCCCGGCATCCACGTCAACTTCCTCATCATCTGCGTGCTCGCGGTCTGCGCGACCACGCTCGCCGGGATCATCATCGGCCTGCCGACGCTGCGGCTGCGCGGCGACTACATCGCGATCGTGACGCTCGCCTTCGGCGAGATCATCGGCCGCATCGCGATCAACGGTGACGAGATCCACGGCTTCGGGACCTCGCTGACCGCCGGTCGCCAGGGCATCACGCCGGTGGACAAGATCGACCTGCCCGGGATCGACCGCTTCACGTCGCTCGAGCTCCGACCGTGGTTCTACGTCGCGCTCGTGCTGGTGTTCATCGTGCTGTTCGTGAACTTCCGGCTGCGCGACTCGCGGCTCGGGCGCGCGTGGATCGCCCTGCGCGAGGACGAGGTCGCGGCCTCGAGCATGGGCATCCCGATGGTGAAGACGAAGCTGATGGCCTACGGCACCGGCGCGGCGTTCGGCGGGCTGTCCGGCGCGTTCCTCGCGTCCTACCTCAACACGGTGAACGCCGACCAGTTCCAGTTCTCGTTCTCCATCTTCGTGCTCGCCATGGTGATCCTGGGCGGGCTGGGATCGATCTGGGGCGTCGTCGTCGGCGCGATCGTGCTCTCGGTGATCAACAACTACCTGATCCCCGACGTCTTCAACAGCCTGCCGGGCGACATCGGGCTGGACTTCGACCTCACCGAGCTGTCGTTCGGCATCTTCGGGTTCCTGCTGGTGATCATGATGATCCTGCGGCCCGAGGGGCTGATACCGGAGCGACGGCGGAAGATGGAGCTGGTGGAGGACATCGGAGTCGACGATGCGGTCTTCGAATCGAGGCTGCCGTGACGGATCTCCTCCTCGAGGCCGCGGGCGTCACGAAGCGCTTCGGCGGCCTGACCGCCGTGGACGACGTGACCTTCTCGATCCCCGAGCGCTCGATCGTGTCGATCATCGGGCCCAACGGGGCGGGGAAGACGACGTTCTTCAACATCCTCACCGGGCTCTACAAGCCGACGCTCGGCCGCGTCTCCTTCCAGGGGGCCAACATCACCGCCGGGCGGCCGGACAAGATCATGAAGCTGGGCATCGCCCGGACGTTCCAGAACATCCGCCTCTTCGGCACGATGTCGGCGCTCGAGAACGTCATGATCGGTCAGCACAGCCGCATGAAGGCGGGCCTGTTCGGCTCGATCTTCCGGACGCCGCCGGTGCGCCACGAGGAGAAGTACGTGCGCGAGCACGCCGCGGAGGCGCTCGAGTACGTGGGCATCCGCGGGCGCCTGCACGACCAGCTCGCGATCAACCTCTCCTACGGCGACCAGCGCCGGGTGGAGATCGCGCGCGCGCTCTCCTCGGATCCCAAGCTGCTCCTCCTCGACGAGCCGACCGCGGGCATGAACCCGCAGGAGTCCGACGAGCTCACCCAGCTCATGCAGAAGCTGCGCGACGACCGTGGCCTGGCGATCCTGCTCATCGAGCACGACATGAAGGTGATCATGGGCGTGTCCCAGCACATCACCGTGCTCGACCACGGCGAGAAGATCGCCGAGGGCGGCCCGCAGGAGATCCGGACGAACCCCCAGGTCATCGAGGCGTACCTCGGCAAGCAGGCCAGTCAGGAGACGCCGTAGTGCCGATGCTCGAGCTCACCGAGATCCACACGTACTACGGGAACATCGAGGCCCTGAAGGGTGTGACCCTCGTCGTCGAGGAGGGCGAGTGCGTGACGCTCATCGGCTCCAACGGCGCCGGCAAGTCCACGACGCTGCGCTCGATCTCCGGCCTCACGCCCGCCCGCCAGGGGCAGGTCGTCTTCGAGGGCAAGGAGATCACGCGCACCGCGCCGCAGGACATCGTCCAGCTCGGGATCTCGCAGTCGCCGGAGGGACGCAAGTGCTTCCCGCGCATGACCGTGCGCGAGAACCTCGACATGGGCGCCTACCTGCGGCGGGACAAGAGCGTGAGCGAGGACCTCGACCGCGTCTTCGAGCTGTTCCCGCGCCTGCAGGAGCGCGAGCGCCAGAAGGCGGGCACGATGTCCGGCGGCGAGCAGCAGATGCTCGCGATCGGGCGCGCGCTCATGGCGCGGCCTCGCCTGCTGCTCCTGGACGAGCCGTCGATGGGGATCTCGCCGATCCTCACGGAGCGCATCTACGACACGATCGCCGAGATCAATCGGCAGGGGACGACGATCCTGCTCGTCGAGCAGAACGCGAACTTCGCGCTCGGCGTCTCGCAGCGCGGCTACGTGCTGGAGACCGGCAAGGTCGTGCTGTCCAACGATTCCGCGGCCCTCAAGGAGGACCCCGAGGTGCAGAAGGCGTACCTGGGCGGATGACGATCCTCGCCGACATCGGAGCCACATCGCTGTGGCTGCTCTACGGTTGGTTGTTGTGTTCGTACGCCGCCTCCTACCTCTCCGAGCGCAAGGGCTACGGCATCAGGCTGGGCCTGGGGCTCGGAATGCTGACGCTGTTGATCGGCGTCGTGATCATGCTGTTCCTGCCGGCCCGCGAAGGTTCGGACTGGCGCGTGCTGGGGCCCGTCGGGCGGGGCAAGCAGGGCGTCTAGCGACCCTGCTGCTCCTGACGCTCGCGGCGACCGCGCAGGCGTCCGCCGGCGGCGGCAGCAGCGGCTTCGGCGGCGGAGGCGGCGGTGGCTTCGGCGGCGGAGGCGGTGGCGGTGGCTTCTCCGGCGGTGGCGGTGGCGGCTTCGCCGGGGGCGGCAGCGGAGGAGGCGGCGGCGCCTGGATCCTCATCATCATCGCGATCATCGTGTTCTTCGTGATCCTTCCGGCGCTGCGGAAGGCCCACCAGCGCGACCAGGCCTACGCGAAGGCGTCGCTCGAGCGGCTGCGCGCCGTGCAGGCTGCGGCAGCCGAGGCCGCAGAGGACGACCCGGCGTTCGACCCGGCCGAGGTCGCGGCGCGCGCCCGTGAGCTCTACCTCGCCGTGCAGGACGCGTGGTCCCGTGACGACCGCGAGCAGCTGCGCCGGCTGGTCTTCCCCGACCTCATGGCCGAGTGGGACCGCCGGCTCGACGACTTCGCCTCGCGCGGCCAGCGCAACGTCGTCGACGTCCAGGTGCTCGAGGTCCACCAGGTCGGCCTCGTGAACCGCACCGCCGACGACGACGACCGCGTCGTCGTGCTCATGCAGGCGACGCTGCTCGACTACGTGGAGTCCCAGAGTGGGCGGCTCATGCGCACCGACGACGCCGAGGGCGACGAGAAGGCGGTCGTGCACGAGTACTGGACCCTCGGCAAGCGCGACGGCGCGTGGTGCCTGCAGTCCATCGAGGGGCCCAAGGAGGGCGAGCACAACCTGACCTCCGACCTGGTCGCGACGCCCGCCTACGACGAGCGCGTCCGCGACGAGGCGGTCTTCGAGATCGCCGAGGCGGACAAGGTCGACGACGACCGCGTCGCCGACCTGCTGAGCGTCGACTACGAGGGCGACGCGCTCATGCAGGCGCAGGACGCCGCGCTCGTCGACGGGCGCTTCGCGTCCGACGTGCTCGAGACGGCGGTGCGCCGCGCCGTCGACGCGTGGCTCGGCGCTGTCGACGGCTCAGACGAGGAACTGCTGGCGATCGCCGATCCGGCGGCGGTCGACGTGCTGCTCTACGGCGGCGACACGGGCCGCACCAGCCGCATCGTCGTCCGCGGCGCCCGCGTCGGCGCGGTCGCGATCACGCGGTGCGACGTGCACGCCCGGCCCGCCGAGCTGGAGGTCCACGTCGACGTGAGCGGCGTCCGGTACCGCGAGGACCGCGACACGCTCGCGGTCCTGGAGGGCGACCGCAGCCGCGCCCGGCGCTGGCAGGAGACGTGGACGTTCACGCTGTCGGGCGCCGAGGGCGCCTCGCCGTGGAGGCTCGCCCGCGCGGGCTCGGGCGCGGCTGTCTCCGGGCGTTAGCGCAGCGTCGAAGCCAGAGCCTCGTCGAGGTCGGGATGGCGGAACGTGTAGCCCAGCTCGGCCGCGCGATCGGGCACCATCCGGACGCCCTTCACGACGATCTGGGCCATGTCGCCGTAGAGGAGCTTGATGGCGGCGGCGGGGATCGGGGCGAACGCGGGGCGGTGCAGCGCCCGCCCGAGCGCGCGCGAGAAGTCGCGGTTCGTCGCGGGCTCGGGCGCCGAGCCGTTGACCGCCCCGGAGAACCCCGGGTTGTCGAGCGCGGCGAGCAGCAGGCCGATCTCGTCGTCGCGGTGGATCCACGGCATGTACTGCCCGCCGCCTGCGACCGGGCCGCCGACGCCGAGCTTGAACGGCGTGAGCATCGTGGCCAGCGCGCCCGAGTCGGCGTCGAGGACGATGCCGGTCCGCACGATCGCCACGCGCATCCCGAGCCCTTCGGCTTCGAGCGCCTCGCGCTCCCAGGCCACGGAGACGGCGGCCAGGAAGTCGTCGCCGGCCGGGGCGTCCTCGCCGACGCGCTCGTCGCCGTGGGCGCCGTAGTAGCCGGACGCGGACCCGGAGACGAGCGCTGCGGGCCGCGGCTCGGCGCTCCGCAGGCCCTCGACGAGGTTGCGGGTGCCGAGCTCGCGCGACGCGCGGATGCGCTGCTTGACCTCGGAGGTCCAGCGCTGCGCGACGTTCTCGCCCGCGAGGTTGACGACCGCGTCGCGGCCGGCGAGCGCGTCGGCAGGGGCGGGCCCCGCGACGGGATCCCAGCCGACCGCGGTGACCCCCTGCGGCAGGCGCGCGGCGGCACCGTCGGGGCTGCGGGTGAGGGCGGTCACCTCGTCGCCGCGGCTGACGAGAACCTCCGCCAGCCCCCGTCCGATGCCACCCGTCGCGCCCGTCAGCGTCACCCGCATGCCCAGCCCTCCGTCTCGCTCGCTCGCTCGGGGACGGTACGAAGAAGGAGGCACTAGGGTCCACCGCGCGATGGCATCGCGTCCCGACGAGCTCTTCCTCATCGACGGCAACTCGCTCGTGTACCGGGCGTTCTTCGCCCTGCCCGAGTCGATCGCGACGTCGACGGGGTTCCCGACCAACGCGATCTTCGGCTTCGCGTCGATGCTCGTGAAGATCCTCACCGAGCACGGGACGAAGCCGACCGTCGTGGTCTGGGACGCCGGGTCGTCCGGCCGCAAGGAGGTCTACTCCGAGTACAAGGCGGGCCGCGCAAAGCGCCCGACCCTGCTCGGCGAGCAGTGGCCGCACTTCGAGCCGCTCGTGGAGGCCTTCGGCTACCGCAACGTCCACGTCGACGGCTTCGAGGCCGACGACGTCATCGCGTCGATCGCCGAGCGAGCGCGCGAGGCGGATTCCGCCGATCCCGACGATCATCGTCACCGGGGACCGCGACGCCTTCCAGCTCATCGATCCGGACGGCGTCGTGAAGGTCATGGCGACGAGCCGCGGGATCACCGAGACGAAGATGTACGACCACGAGGCGGTCGTCGAGCGCTACGGCATCCCGCCCGAGCTCATCCCCGACTTCTACGGCCTCAAGGGGGACACGAGCGACAACATCCCCGGCGTCCCCGGGATCGGCGACAAGACGGCGTCGCAGCTCCTGCAGCAGTGGGGCGACCTCGAGAGCGTGCTCGCGCACATCGACGACATCTCGGGCGCCAAGCGCAAGCAGAACCTCGCCGAGAACGCCGACCTCGCACGCGTGTCGAAGGAGCTGGCGACGATCCGCCGCGACATCCCGGTGGACGTCGACGTCACCGCCGAGGCGTCGACGGCGCCCGACCGGTCGCGGCTGCGCGACGTCTTCCGCGAGTTCGAGCTGCGCGACCCGCTGCGCCGCCTGGAGGAGGTCCTCGGCGAGGACGAGGCCGCGCCGGCGAGCGTGCCGACCACCACGGTCGGCGCCGAGGTCCGCGCGGGCACGCTCATCGACCTCAGCGCGCTGCCGCTCGAGGAGCTGACGCTCGCCGTCGCACCGCCGGAGGTCCCGGAGGGCGAGCTGTTCGGCGTCGACGGCCCCTGGCGCTTCGGCGCCGCCTGCGACGAGGTCGTCCTGACCGGCGAGGCGGGCGGCCCGGCCGATGTCGTGCGCGCCGTCGGCGACCGGCCGGTCGTCGCCCACGACGCGAAGTCGCTCGACGAGGTGCCGCCGAAGCTCGTCCACGACACCCTGCTCGGGGCGTACCTGCTCGAGCCGGCCCGCCGCGGCTACCCGTTCCGCGAGCTCGTGGAGGAGCGGGGCCTCGCGGCCGACATCGAGGACCCCGTCGCGCGCGACGCGGTGCTCACCGCCGCGCTCGCGGACTGGCAGCGCGAGCAGCTCGCCGACCGGGACCTCCAGGGCCTCATGGACGACATCGAGCTCCCGCTCGTCGGCATCCTGCGCGACATGGAGCGCGCCGGGGTGCGGCTCGACGTCGAGCGCCTCGCCGAGATCACCGAGCGCGTGCGCGCGGAGATCCGCACGCTCGAGGCCGAGGTGTGGGATCTCGCGGGGACCGAGTTCGTCCTCGGCTCGCCCCAGCAGCTCGGGGAGATCCTGTTCGAGAAGCTCGGGCTGTCGCGCAAGCGCCGCGGCAAGACCGGGTTCTCCACGGACGCGCGCGTGCTGCAGGCGATCCGCGACGAGCACGAGATCATCCCCAAGATCGAGCGCTGGCGCGAGCTCAACCAGCTCGACAAGACCTACTTCAGCGTCCTGCCGCAGCTCACCGACGCCGAGGGCCGCATCCACACGACGTTCCTGCAGGCGGTCGCCATCACCGGCCGGCTCGCGAGCACGAACCCGAACATGCAGAACGTCCCGATCCGCACGGAGCTCGGCCAGGAGATCCGCGGCTGCTTCGAGGCCGCGCCGGGCAACGTCCTGCTCAGTGCCGACTACTCCCAGATCGAGCTGCGCGTGCTCGCGCACATCGCGGACGAGCCCGTGCTGAAGGAGATCTTCGTCAAGGGCGAGGACGTGCACACCGCGACCGCGTCGCAGGTCTTCCGCACGCCGCCCGACCAGCTCACCGTCGGCCAGCGCTCCCAGGCGAAGATGATCAACTACGGCATCGTCTACGGCCTCAGCGACTACGGCCTGGCGGACCGCCTCGGCATCCCGCGCGAGGAGGCCAAGGCGATCATCGACGCCTACCTCGACCGCTTCCCCGCGGTGCGGGCCTACATCGAGGCGATGATCGCGAAGGGCACCGAGGACGGCTACGTCACGACCCTCTGGGGACGGCGGCGGCAGATCCCCGAGCTCAAGGCGCGCAACTGGGGCGTCCGGACGCTCGGCGAGCGCCTGGCGGTCAACAGCCCGATCCAGGGCACCGCCGCCGACGTCCTCAAGCTCGCGATGGTCCGGGCTCACGAGGTCGTGCGCGGCACGCCCGTGCGGCAGATCCTCACCGTGCACGACGAGCTGCTCTTCGAGGGGCCGCCGGACGCGGTCGAGGCCGTCCGGGAGGACATCGTCGCCGCGATGGTCGGTGTCTGGGACCACGAGCCCCCGCTCGTCGTCGACGTGGGGGTCGGGAGGACCTGGCTGGACGCCAAATGACGCGGTCGCAACGGATCACGCTCCTCGCCGCGATCAGCGGGACCTTCGTGGTGGGCGTGGACTCGACCGTCGTGAACGTCGCGCTGCCGTCGATCGAGGAGTCCCTCGGCGGTGGCCTCGCCGGCCAGCAGTGGGTGGTCAACGCCTACCTGCTCATGCTCGGCTCGCTCATCCTCATCGGCGGGTCGCTGGGCGATCTGTTCGGGGAGCGGCGCGTCTTCATGGTCGGGGTCGGAGGGTTCGGGGCGGTGTCGATCATCTGCGCCGTCGCGCCGACGATCGGCGTGCTCGTCCTCGGCCGGGCGCTGCAGGGCGCGTTCGGCGCGCTGCTGACGCCGGGGTCGCTCGCGCTCATCGTGGCGGCGTTCCCGCGCGAGGAGCGTGGCGCGGCGATCGGATCGTGGACGGCGTGGAGCGGGATCGCGTTCGTCATCGGCCCGCTCATCGGCGGGTGGCTCGTCGACGCGCTGTCGTGGCGGGCGATCTTCGCCATCAACGTGCCCTTCGTCCTCATGACGCTCACGCTGGCGAGCCGGATCGAGGTCGGTCGCACCCCGAAGCCGGGCGCGCGGGTCGACGTCGTCGGCGCCGTGTTGTGCGCGCTCGGGCTGGCGGGCCCGGTGCTCGCGCTCATCGAGCAGCCGCTGCGCGGGTGGGGCGATCCGCTCGTCTTCGGCGCGGCGGTCATCGGCGTCGCGCTGCTGGTGGCCTTCGTGTTCTGGGAGGCGTACGCGCCGCACCCGATGCTGGACCTCAACCTCTTCCGGCGCCGCAATTTCGCGGTGGGCAACCTGCTGACGTTCGCGATGTACGCGGGGCTCGGCGTCGTGTTCTTCCTGCTCGTGCTCTTCCTGCAGCAGGTCGCCGGCTACGACGCGATCGAGGCCGGCCTGGCGACGGTCCCGAGCTCCGTCGTGATGTTCCTGCTCTCACGTCGCTTCGGCGCGCTCGCCGACCGGATCGGCCCGCGCCCGCTCATGGGCTTCGGGCCGCTCGTCGCGGCGAGCGGCATCCTGTGGCTCTCGCGTCTGTCGTCGGACCCGACGTTCCTGACCGACGTGCTCCCGCCGCTGCTGATCTTCTCGCTGGGGCTGTCGATGACCGTGGCGCCGCTGACGGCCGCCGTGCTCGCGGACGCCGACGAGGGCAACGCCGGCATCGCCTCGGCGGTCAACAACGCGATCGCGCGCGTGGCGGGGCTGCTCGCGACCGCGGCGATCGGCGCGGTGGTCGCCGCGCAGTTCTCCTCCGCGCTCGACCAGCACCTGGAGGGCGTCCGCATGGATCAGCCAGACGGCGGCGATCGTCACGCAGGCGCGTCAGCGTTCGCTCGGCACCGTCGACGCGCCGTCGCTGCCGGCGCCCGAGCGCGCGCAGCTGAAGGAGGCGACGAGCGCGGCGTCGGAGTCGGCCTTCCGGAAGGGCCTGGAGATCGCCGCGTGCCTCGTCGCGCTGGGCGGCGTCGTCGCGCTCATCGGGGTCCGGACCCCCGCGAAGCCCTGCATCGCGGCGGACTGCCCGGGCGGTCAGCTGGCAGGCGCGCCGGTGGAGGCGGGGCGCGCACCGGCCGGCGCCCCCGCGTAGCGCGTCGCGCGCAGCCGCAGCGTCAGGATCGCCAGCACGACCGCCGCGGCGAGCCCGCAGCCGGCGACGAGCAGGAAGCTGCGGTCGAACGCGGCGAGCACCTCGCCCGGCCCCGGCGTGCCGTGCACGGCGACGAACGTCGCGACGCCGAGCGCGCCGCCGATCTGCCGGAACGCCGTGCTCGTCGCCACGCCGGTCGCCAGCGCGGGCCCCGGCACGGCGAGCAGCGCCGACCCGGTCAGCGCCGGGAGGCTCAGGCCGACGCCGATGCCGGTCATGATCGAGCCGGGGAGGAAGTGGCTCAGGTAGTGCGGGTCGGCCGGGAGGCGCAGGTAGAACGAGGCGCCGAGCGCGAAGAGGATGCCGCCGGGCACGCCGAGGAGCGCGGGCGACCCGATGCGGTCGGCCAGGCGGCCGGACAGCGCCGCGGAGGTCGCAGCGAGCATCGGCCCCGGCGCGAACGCCAGACCGGCCTGCAGCGACGAGTAGCCCCACACGCCGGTGAGGAAGAGCACGTTGCCCAGCAGCAGCCCGGCGAAGCCGGCGAAGAAGAGGAACGTCGCGAGGCTCGCGAGCGAGAACGTCGGCGAGCGGAGCAGGTCGAGCGCCAGGACCGGCTCGAGGTGGCGCCGGGAGCGCGCGACCAGCATCGCGCCGGCCACGACCGCGCCGGCCAGGCACCCCAGGACCCGCCAGTCCCAGCCCCAGTCCGGGCCCTGCGCGATCCCGAGCGCCAGCAGCCCGACGCACGCCACGGCGAGCACGGCGCCGATGCCGTCGGGGAGGCGCCCGGACGGGTCGCGGATCTCCGTGAAGTACCGGCCGACGAACGCGAGGCACAGCAGCCCGAGCGGCACGTTGATGACGAAGATCCAGTGCCAGCTCAGCTCGACGAGCAGACCCCCGAGCGGCGGACCCATGGCGGCGCCGACGCCGCCGAGCGCGGCCCACGCGCCGATGACGGCCGAGCGGCGCTCCGCCGGGAAGCTGGGGAGGACGAGCCCCAGCGACGTCGGCGTCAGCGCCGCCGCACCCGCGGCCTGGATGACGCGCGCGGCGACGAGCATCTCGGCCGACGGCGCGAGCGCGCACAGCGCGGAGCCGAGGGTGAACACGGCGAGGCCGGCGCGGAACACGCGCAGCCGCCCGACGAGGTCGCCCAGCTTGCCGAACGGCACGAGGAGCGCCGCGAAGACGATCGCGTACGCGCTGAGGATCCACGACAGCCCGGACACCGACGCCTCGGGGAAGTCCTCGCCGATCGCGGGGAACGCGATGTTGACGATGAAGAGGTCGAGGCTCGCGATGAAGATCGCGATGGAGATGAACGCGAACCCGCGCCACGGGCTGGTCGGCTGCGACATCCCCGGCAACCTAGACGAGTGGGTAGCGTCATGCAACCAACTCGGCGAGTGCCGCCGAGCGGACCGCGTCACCTCCCTCGCCGTTCGCGAGCACGACGATCCCGCGCCCGTCGTCGCGCCGGACCGCGACGAGCGCCCGCCAGCCGCGGTTCTGCCCGGAGTGGCCGGCGAGGCCCGGGCCGAGCGCGCCGAGCTCCAGGCCGAGGCCGTAGCGGCCGTCCGTCGCCGGGGCGGGCTCGGTCATCCCGCCGGGGACCGCGCCGGTCGCGATCGCCGCGCCGAACCGCCCGAGATCCTCCGCCGTGGTGAGCAGCCCGGCTGCCGCCAAGGCGGCATGGCGGTAGGCGGGCATCGGAGCGCCGTCGGCGTCGTGCGGGGCGGCGTCGGAGGGGGAGGGGGCCTGGTCGAACGTGCTGGCCACCATGCCGAGAGCCCGGAGCACCTCCCTGTCCATCCACGGGCCGAACGGCTCGCCCGTGACGAGCTCGGCCCAGTGCTGGGCCACCGTGAAGCTGCCGCCGGAGTAGCGGAAGCCGCGACCGGGCGGTGCGACGAGGCGCACGGCGGCCATCAGGTCAGTCGTGCTCGGCAGCGGGGCGCCGGGCGGCTCGCCCGGGTAGGCCGGGACGCCGATGCCGGCGGTGTGGCTCAGGACGCGGCGCAGCGTGATCCCGTCCTCCATGCCGGGAGGCGCCCCTGGCGGGTGCCAGCCGCCGAGCGACGGCACGAGCGGCGCGTCGAGGTCGGCGCCGGTCCGCGCCGCGAGCTGCAGCACGCCGACCGTGGCGAGCGCCTTGGACACCGACCCCGCCTGGAAGCGTGCGTCCGGTGTCACGGCACCGACGGCGCTCACCCACGCGACCTCGCCGTCCTCGACGACCGCGAGCGCCGCCCCCGGCACGTTCGCCGGGCCGAGGGCGGCGCCGGCGGCGCGCTGCACGGCTACTGGCAGGCCTCGCATTCCTCGCCGTTACGCGCGGCCTCGATCGAGCACGCGTCCGCGGCGACGCGCGACACCGTCGGGCCCTCGATGCGCGAGGCTCCGAGCGTCCGCAGGTAGTACGTCGTCTTGAGCCCGGAGCGCCACGCACGCCGGTACATGTGGCTCATCGCCTTGAGGTCCGGCTGCGCGAGGAACAGGTTCAGCGACTGCGACTGGTCGATCCACTTCGCGCGCCGCGCCGCGGCGTCGATGAGCCAGCGGGTGTCGATCCCGAACGCCGTCCGGTAGCGCTCGACGAGCTCCACGGGCACCCCGTCGACCAGCTCGAGGTCGCCGTCGACCGCCTTCAGCCGGGTCGCCATCTCCCGGCTCCACAGCCCCGCCGCCTTCAGGTCGGCGACGAGGTGCGGGTTGAGCACCATGAAGTCGCCCGACAGGTTCGACTTCGCGAAGACGTTCTTGTACATCGGCTCGATGCATGGCGACGTGCCCATGATGTTGGCGATCGTCGCGGTCGGCGCGATCGCCAGCACGTTGGAGTTGCGCATGCCCTGGCGCGCGATCCGGGCCCGCAGCGGCTCCCAGTCCAGCACGCCGCCCCGCGGCACCTCGATCTCCTCGCCGCGCTCCCGCGCCAGGAGGTCGACCGTGTCGGGCGGCAGGAGCCCGCGGTCCCACTTCGAGCCCTCGTACGACGCGTAGCGCCCGCGCTCGGCCGCCAGGTCGCTCGACGCCTCGTAGGCGTAGAAGGCGACGGCCTCCATCGCCTCGTCGCCGAACGCCAGCGCCTCCTCCGACCCGAACGCCAGGCGCTTCGCGTACAGCGCGTACTGCAGGCCCATGACGCCGAGGCCCACCGGGCGGTGGCGCATGTTCGCCGTCCGCGCCGGCTCGGTGGGGTAGAAGTTGACGTCGATCACGTCGTCCAGCGCCCGCACGGCGACGCGCACCGTCTCGCGGAGCTTCGGGTGGTCCAGATCGCCGTCGGGCGTGAGGTGCTCGTCGAGCACGACCGAGCCGAGGTTGCAGACCGCGGTCTCCTCGACGCTCGTGTTCAGCGTGATCTCCGTGCAGAGGTTGGAGGAGTGCACGACGCCCGCGTGGTCCTGCGGGCTGCGGACGTTGCACGGGTCCTTGAACGTGATCCACGGGTGCCCGGTCTCGAAGAGCATCCGCAGCATCGACTTCCACAGCTCGATCGCCGGCATCACCTCGCCGTGCATCTCCCCGGCGGCCACGCGCGCCTCGTACTCCTCGTAGCGAGCCGCGAACGCCTGGCCGTAGAGGTCGTGGAGGTCGGGGACGTCGCTGGAGCGGAACAGCGTCCACCCACCGCGCGCCTCCACGCGCTGCATGAAGAGGTCGGGCACCCAGCAGGCCGTGTTCATGTCGTGGGTGCGGCGGCGCTCGTCACCCGTGTTGCGCCGCAGCTCGAGGAACTCGCGGATGTCGTTGTGCCAGACCTCGAGGTACGCGCAGCCGGAGCCCGCCCGCTTGCCGCCCTGGTTGACGGCCACGAGCTGGTCGTTGTGCATCTTCAGGAACGGCACGACGCCCTGGCTCTCGCCGTTCGTGGACTCGATGTGCGAGCCCGTGCCGCGCACGGCCGTCCACGAGCCGCCCAGCCCGCCCGCCCACTTCGAGCACATGGCGTTCTCCGCGATGCCCCTCCCGACGATCGAGGAGAGGGTGTCGGAGATGTAGTAGAGGTAGCAGGAGCTCAGCTGCGAGTGGTTCGTCCCCGCGTTGAACAGGGTCGGCGTCGACGAGCAGAAGCGGCGGCTCTTGTACATGGCGTAGAGCGCGATGGCACGGTCCGTCCGCTCGGCCTCCGGCTCGGCCAGGCAGACGCCCATCGCGACGCGCAGCCAGAAGATCTGCGGTGCCTCCAGCCGCCGGGTCTCCGCACCGGTCTTGTCGCAGATGAGGTAGCGGTCGTACAGCGTCTGCAGCCCGAGGAAGTCGAAGTCGAGATCGGCCGACGGGTCGAGCGCGGCGGCGAGCCGCTCGAGGTCGTACTCGAGCAGCCGCGGGTCGATCCGGCCGATCTCGACGCCGTGCTCGAACGTGGGCCGCAGGCCGCGGACGTGCGCGTCGCGCAGACCGGCGACGTCATCGCCGCGGACGTCCCAGCCCAGCGTCTCCTCGTACACGTACGTCAGGAGGATGCGCCCCGCGAACCGCGACAGCTCGCTGTCGCGCTCGACGAGCGCCTTCGCGTTGAGCACGACGAGCCGGCGCAGGTCCTCGTCGTGCATGCCCGCGTGGGTGGACCGGCGCAGCTCCTGCGCGAGCTCGTCGGCGTCCATCCCCAGGTCGAGCCCGATCGACGCGAACGCGATGCGCCGCCGCAGGTCGTCGGCCTCCGCGACCGGCGCGGCGCGCGGCTCCTCCCGCGCCCGCAGCAGGGCGCGCTCGGCGCGGTACACGATGTAGCGCTCGGCGACGCGCATGTGGCCGCCGAGGACGAGCTCCTCCTGGACGATGTCCTGGACCGTCTCGATCGGGACGTACAGCAGGCCGAGGCCGCGGGCGCGCTCGTCGACCCGCGCGGCGAGCCCGCCGGCGGGCGCGGGATCCGCCTCCAGCGACAGGAACGCGGTGCGGATGGCGACCTCGATCTTGCGCGGGTCCCATGCCGCGACGTCGCCCGTGCGGCGGATGAGGCGCGGAGCGTCGGGCGCGGGCGACAGCGGCGCCGGGACGCGGTCGAGCACCAGCGCGCGGGCGATGTCGTACTGGCCGGCCTCGATGAGCACGGCCTCGACGATCGAGGAGAGGTCGTGGACGGTGATCCGGCGGGCGTCCTGCAGCCGCCGCGCGACGGAGGCGGTGGTCGCGCCGACCGTGCCGCGGGCGGCGGCCGTGTTGGCCTCCGCCTCGCCGTGGGCGAGCGCGAGCGCCGACAGCGCGCCCGCGACGACGTCGGCCACGTGGGCTGCGGTCAGCGGGCCGCCGTCGTCGAGCTGGACGTCGGGCATCTCGACCGCGAGCGCGGCGGTCACGTCGATCGTTGGACGCTCCTCGCGCGGCAGTGCGGCCGCGCGCTTGAGCTCGAGGTCCTGCAGGATCTCGGGGAAGTCGAGCATGTCTAGAGCTCCTCGTCGGCGACGGCGGCCAGCGCGGCGGCCTGCTGGTACTCGGTGACCCGGCCTTCGAAGAAGTTCTGCTCGCGGCGGACGTCCATGAGCTCCGCCAGCCAGGGCAGGGGGTTCTCCAGCCCGCCGTGCAGCGGCGCCAGGCCGAGGCCCTCGAGGCGGCGGTCGGCGATGAAGTCGATGTACGTCGAGAACTCGGTCGCGTTCAGGCCGACGCCCTCCACCGGCAGGCAGTCCTCGATGAAGCGCTGCTCGAGCTCCACAGCCTCGGCCATGAGCTCGCGCAGCTCCTCGCGGAACGCCGGCGTCCAGACCTCGGGCTCCTCCGCGGCGAGCTCGAGCAGCAGGCGCCGGAAGACCTCGATGTGGTTGGACTCGTCCCGCAGCGTGTAGCGGAACATCGTCCCGATCCCAGGCAGCTTCCCCTGCCGGTAGAGCGACAGGATCATCCCGAACAGGCCGTAGAACTGCGTGCCCTCCATGCACTGCCCGAAGGCGAAGATGTTGCGCGCGAGGAGGCGCTTGGCCTCCGTCTCGCGCATGTCGAGGTCGCGCCGCAGATCACGCGAGATCTCCGTGACGAAGCGGTTCTTGGCGACGATCGTCGGGATGCCGTCGAACATCGCCTCGCACTCGTGCGGGTCGATCCCCAGCGAGGAGATCATGTAGAGCAGCGAGTCGGCGTGGATGTTCTCCTCGTGCGCGTGGCGGCCGAGGACGAGCTTGAGCTCGGAAGCGGTGACGAGCTCGCGGACGACGTGGATGACGTTGTCGCCCACGATGCCCTCGGCGGCGCTGAAGTAGCCGATGCCCATCCGGACGATCCAGCGGTCGATCTCGCTCAGCGCCGCGGGATCGCGCCACTGCTCGAGGTCGCGCTGCATCGGCACGTCCTCGGGCTCCCAGTGGTTGGCCTTCATCGCGCGGTAGAGCTCGTAGGCCCAGCCGTAGCGCAGCGGCAGGAGGTTGAACGTCATCGTCTCGCGGCCGCCGACGACGCGCTTCGCGGCGAGCGCCTCCTGCGCCTTCGCGCGATCGAGGACGAAGGTCCTGGGGCCGATCGTGTACGTCTCCTGCATGTCCGTTCCTTCTTCCGAGGACGTCACCAGTGGTGTCGCGTGGAGGGCAGTCGACCGGGCTCGTCCCCCTGGAGAGTCGGGGGCCTTACCGTTGCGGGACAGCGCCGGGATCGGACCGGACTTCGCTGACCACCACGCCCCCGGTATGCCGGGGACGGAGGAGGATGCAAGCCGGTCCGGACGGAACAGCACTCGAGAGAGGAAGTCCCTGGTGAGCACAGCCCCGGTCGTCATCTGCGCAGCCGTCACCGGCTCGATCACGGACCGCTCCGTGACGCCGCACGTGCCGATGAGCACCGAGGAGATCGTCTCCTCGTCGGTCGAGGCCTGGGAGGCGGGCGCCGCCGTCATCCACCTGCACGCCCGCGACGACGACGGCCGCCCGTCGTTCGCGAGGGAGCGCTTCGCGAGGCTCGTCGACGGCATCCGCGAGCGGGGCTGCGACGCCGTCCTGAACCTCAGCACCGGTTCGGGCGGCGGGACGTTCGTGGGCGCCGAGCGCTACGAGTGCCTCGACCTGGCGCCCGAGATGGGCTCGTTCGACTGCGGCTCGACGAACTTCAACAACTGGGTCTTCGAGAACGGCAGGCCGTTCCTGGAGGACATGGCGGCGGCGTTCGCCCGCAACGACGTCGCGCCCGAGATCGAGTGCTTCGACGCCTCGCACGTGCAGAACGCGCTCGACCTCATCGCCGCCGGCGTCCTGCACGAGCCGCTGCACTTCCAGTTCGTGCTCGGCGTCCGCGGGGGCGCTCCCGCGACGCTCGCGCAGGTCGCCCTCATGCGGGGGATGCTGCCGGCCGACGCGACATGGGGCGTCTGCGGCATCGGGCGCGCGCAACTGCCGATGAACCTCGTCGCGCTCGCCTCCGGCGGCCACGTGCGGACGGGCCTGGAGGACAACGTCATGTACCACCGGGGCGAGCTCGCGGTGAGCAATCGCCAGCTCGTCGAGCGTGTCGCCCGTCTGGCGGGCGAGATCGGCCGCCCGATCGCCACGCCGGACGAGGCGCGGGCGATCCTGCGGGTGCGGCCCTACGCAGCCGCGGCGGAGACCGCTCGCCCGTAGCCGCCGTGTGCCCCGGCGGCCGCGGCGGCCGCCTCGGGCGGGCAGATGTTCAGGTAGTGGCGGAACATCCAGGTCAGCAGGCGCGGCTGCGACAGCGCCGTGACGGCGTGGCGCATCCCACGCGGGCGCGGGTTCAGCTTGCCGACGGCGTCCTGCGCGCGCAGGAGCGCGTCGTACTTCCAGCGGTGCGCGTCGGAGAACGCGGCGTAGCGCGCCAGCGCCTGCTCGCGCGTCTGCTCGCCCGCGAGCACGCCGCGCAGCTCGCGGCCGAGCGCGAGCGCGAAGTGGAACGCGGGGCGGATGCCCTCGGCGGTCGCGGGAAGGCAGTGCCCGGCGCTGTCGCCGACGAAGAAGATGCCGTCGCCCGTCGCCGGCCGGATCTGGTGCGGGATCCAGTTGCCCTGCCAGCGCTCGGCCGGGACGCCCACGGCGGCGGCGAGGCGCTCCGTCGGCTCGCGCACGTGGTCGCGCGGGTCGAACGAGCCGACGCCGACCCGCAGCTCGGCGTCCGCGGGGAACGACCAGGAGTACCCGGCGCGGACGTAGCGGGGGTCCAGCCACAGCTCGAGATCCGGCCCGGCGGCGTGCGGGTGGATCTCCAGGCCGCGCGAGAGGCGCGCCTCGGGCGGCTGGATGCGCTCGTCGTTGTCGAGCACGCGGCGCCAGCCGAGCGCGTCGACGATGAGCGGGGCGCGCAGATCGCCGCGGTCCGTGTGGACGACGTCGCCCGTCCGGCCGTCGACCTTCGCGGTCTCGAACCGGGCGTCGCAGCCGTCGAGCAGGAGCTGGCACAGGCGCCGGTAGTCGAAGGTGGAGAACGTGAACGGCAGCTCCCAGCGGAACGTCCGGTCGCGCGCGTGGACGACGAGGTCACCGAACGTCTGCTGGATCGAGGCGGCCAGCCCGAGATGCTCGAGCCACTCGGTCGGCGCGGCGCATGCGGAGGTCTGACGCTCGCCGACCTCGTAGCGATCGACCATGAGGATGCGGCCCTGGCCGGCGAGCTCGCGGGCCACCGTGAGACCGGCGAAGCTGGCGCCGCAGACGACGACGTCCGCGTCGGCGTCGAGCGGGGTCCGCTGAACCCCTCGCTTGGTGGCCCTGATCGGCATGGGCAGCGCAGGATAGAAAGAACGGCGAGGCGCTAACCTCTGGCCTGAAATGTCAGTCACCACCGAACCAACGTCAAGCGTCGAAGGCGCGAAGGTCGTCGAGGGAAGTGACGGCCTGCTGCTCGAGATCGACGGTCGCATCGTCCCGAACTACGACGCGACCCTGTCCCTCTTCGAAGAGGGCGACGTCGTCACCGGGCTCGTCGTGCGCATCGACAACGACGAGGTCCTCGTCGACATCGGGTACAAGAGCGAGGGGGTCATCCCCTCCAACGAGCTCTCGATCCGCAAGAACGTCGACCCGCACGATGAGGTCGAGATGGGCGAGGAGGTCGACGCCCTCGTCCTCACCAAGGAGGACCAGGACGGTCGCCTCATCATGTCGAAGAAGCGTGCGCGCTTCGAGAAGGCATGGCGTCGCATCGAGGCCGCAGCGGAGTCCGGGGAGCCCGTCGAGGGCAGCGTCATCGAGGTCGTCAAGGGCGGCCTGATCATCGACCTCGGGGTGCGCGGCTTCCTGCCCGCCTCGCTCGTCGACATCCGGCGTGTCCCGAACCTCGACGAGTACCTCGGTACGAAGATCGAGTGCAAGGTCATAGAGCTCAATCGCTCCCGCAACAACGTCGTCCTCTCGCGCCGCGCGGTGCTGGAGGAGGAGCGCAAGGAGCAGCGCCAGGAGATCCTCGACCGCCTGCAGCCGGGCATGGTCGTGGAGGGCACGATCTCCAACATCGTCGACTTCGGCGCCTTCGTCGACCTCAACGGCATCGACGGCCTCATCCACATCTCCGAGCTCTCGTGGTCGCACGTCAACCACCCGAGCGAGATCCTGGCGATCGGCAGCACCGTGCAGGTCAAGGTGCTCGACATCGACCGGGAGCGCCAGCGCATCTCCCTGGGCCTCAAGCAGACCCAGGAGGACCCGTGGCAGCGCGTCGTCGACACGTACAACGTGGGCGACGAGCTCGAGGGCACGGTCACGAAGGTCGTGACGTTCGGCGCCTTCGTGGAGATCCTGGACGGCGTCGAGGGCCTCGTGCACATCTCCGAGCTCGCCCCGCACCACGTGGAGAACCCGCGTGAGATCGTCAGCCCGGGCGACGACGTGAAGGTGAAGATCCTCGAGATCGACTCCGAGCGCCGCCGGCTGTCGCTGTCCGTCAAGCGCGTCGAGGACCAGATCCTCCCGTCCGCCACCCGCGCCGCCGAGGGCGGTGTCGCAGTGGACGCGGGCGACCTGGACGACCTGCCGGAGCTCGGCCTGAGCGACGACGTGTTCGCCGAGGACGCGACGCCGCCCGAGGCCAGCGCTGTGGTCGAGGACGCTCCGGTCGTCGAGGACGAGGAGCCCTCCGCGGAGGTCGAGGCCGAGGCTGAGGCCGAGGTCGACGCCGACGTCGAGGCCGATTCGCAGGGCGAGGCCGACGAGGTCGACGCCGCCGACGAGCCCGACGGCGCCGACGAGCCCGTCGCCGAGGCAGAGGACGAGGAGCCCACGGCCTGAGATGGCCGGACCCGCGACGAGGGGTGCCGGAGGTGGCCCTCGCCGCAGTCCGGTCCAAAGGTCCTAAGGGCCACCGGAGGCGGGTCCCCCGGTGGTCTCCCGTTCGCGGGTCCCGTTCGTCGGGCTGACCGGCGGGCTCGGGGCCGGCAAGTCCACCGCGCTGCACGCGCTCGAGCGCCTGGGCGCGGCGACCCTGTCCACGGACGCGGTCGTGCACGAGCTGTACGCCTCCGGCGACGTCCGCGACGCCGTCGTGGAGCGGTGGGGGCCCGAGGTCGCGCCCGGGGGCGTGGTCGACCGGCCCGCCATCGCGCGGCACGTCTTCGCCGCCCCCGACGAGCGCGCGTGGCTCGAGGGCCTGCTGTGGCCGCTCGTGGGCGATCGGGTCGCCTCCTGGTACGCGGAGGTCTCAGGGCGCGATCCGGCGCCCGCCGCGGCCGTCGTGGAGACGCCGCTGCTGTTCGAAGCGGGACTCGAGTCGCGCTACGACGCGACGATCGCGGTCATCGCGGACGAGGCCGTACGGGCCGAGCGCGCGGCCGCACGAGGGCATGCGGCGGTCGACGAACGGGCGGCGCGACAGCTGTCGCAGGAGGAGAAGGCCTCGCGCGCGACGTACGTGGTGCGTAACCATGGGAGTGTCGAGGACCTCGAGCACGAGTTGTCGTCCGTGCTCGGCAGACTGATGGGCGGATGAGCACGAACGCAGCCACACGATCCCGTTCGAGCGCCTCCGGGCGCCGGACGAGCGCTGCGCGCAGGCGGACCGTCCGCCGGCGCCGGATCGTCGCGCTGCTCGTCGTCGCCGGCGTGGCCGCCCTCGCCGCGATCACCCTGCTGCCCAACGCGGAGAAGGCGGTGCAGGAGCTCGCGCTCCCGCTGCGTCACGAGGACATCATCCGCCAGCAGTCGGCCGACAAGGGCCTGGATCCCTCGCTCGTCGCGGGCATCATCTACGCCGAGTCGCGCTTCCGCGACGCGACGTCGCACGCGGGCGCGCGCGGGCTCATGCAGATCACTCCGGCGACCGCGGACTACATCGCGCAGAAGTCCGGCGGGACGAAGTTCGAGCAGGGCGACCTGGCGACGCCGCAGATCAACATCTCCTACGGCGCGTGGTACCTGCGCTACCTGCTGGACCGTTACGACGGCAACGAGGTCCTCGCGCTGTGCGCCTACAACGGCGGAGAGGGCAACGTCGACAAGTGGCTGCAGGAGGCGCACGTCGCGGACACGGCGTTCACGCTGCAGCGCGTGCCGTTCGCCGAGACGCGCGAGTACGTCAAGCGGGTGCTCGATGCCCGCGCCGACTACCGCAAGCAGTACCGGCGCGAGCTCGGGCTCTAGCGTCCGCTGGCTACATCACGGAATCGGGTGGTCGCCCACCCTCGTGATCCGCACCGTGCCGAGGCTCGGCGCTCCGTCGGGCCCCGCCGTCACGACCGACACGATGTGCGTCTTGAAGTTCATGACGAACGAGTTGTGCGTGCCGTCGGCGAAGAGCCAGACGAGCATGATCTGGTTGTGGCCGACCGGGAGCGCGATGTAGCGGGCGCTCGTCGGCGGCTGGCCCACGAACGGCCCCTCCAGCGGGACAGCCGTGAAGGTGCCGTCGGCGTGGTAGTCCTGCTGGAACGTGTTGCCGGCGTCGAAGCCGAGCGGGTAGCTCGTCACGATCTGGTAGCCGGAGAGATCGACCTGGTTGATCGTGTCGGGGAAGCCGGTCAGCGGGTCCGCGGCCGGGGGAGCGGCCGGGTGTGTCCAGCCGGCGGTCGCCACGCTCGCTGTGGCGGCCATGACGACCAGCGCGAGACCGACCACGAACAGCTTCTTGTAGCCCTGCATCTCGGACCCCTTCCTTCCAATTGGGCAGGCGTCGGCTCCGGCGAGCCTAGACCTGGGTGCGCCGGCGGATCAAGGGCACGTACCGTGGGTCGCATGCCTCCCGCGACCTCCGACCTGGCCGCCGAGCTCGCGCCCGGCCTCCTGGACCGCTTCGTCCGCTATGCGCGCATCGACACGCAGGCGGGCCGCAGCCGCACGCAGAGCCCGTCGACGCCGGGCCAGCTCGAGCTCGGGCGCATCCTGGTCGAGGAGCTGCGGGAGGCCGGCCTGGAGGACGCCGTCCAGGACGACAACGGCTACGTGACCGCCACGCTGCCCGGCAACGTCGACGGCGCACCGGTCATCGGCCTCATCGCCCACGTCGACACGAGCCCGGATGCGCCGGGCACGCCGGTCGAGCCGATCGTGCACCGCGACTACGACGGCGGCCGGATCGAGCTGCCGAAGGGCGGCACCGTGCTGGACCCGGCCGACCTGCGCGAGCTTGGCGGCCGCGCCGGCCACGACATCATCACGTCCAGCGGGGACACGCTCCTGGGCGCCGACGACAAGGCAGGCGTCGCCGAGATCGTCACCGCCGTCGCGCACCTGGCCGCGCACCCCGAGCTGCCGCGGCCGACGCTGCGGGTGGGATTCACGCCCGACGAGGAGATCGGGGAGGGCGCGTCGCTCTTCGACATCGAGGGCTTCGGGGCCGCCTGCGCCTACACGCTGGACGGCTCGAGCCTCGGCGAGCTGCAGGACGAGACGTTCACGGCCGCGGCGGTGACGATCCGCATCGAGGGCGTCGACGTCCATCCCGGCTTCGCCACCGGCCAGCTCGTGCACGCCGGGCGCCTGGCCGCGCGCATCCTCACGGCGCTCCCGTCCGACCGCCTGACGCCGGAGACGACGTCGGGCCGCGAGGGCTTCATCCACCTCTTCGAGATGACGGCGACGCCCGCGCGGGCGACGCTGGAGTTCATCGTCCGCGACTTCGACGACGGCCTCCTCGACGAGCACGTGGAGCTGCTGCGCCACACCGCGGACGAGGTCATGGCCACCGAGCCGCGGGCGAGCATGGAGTTCGACGCGCGCCGCCAGTACCCGAACATGCGCACCTACCTCGACGCGTTCCCGGAGGTCGTCACGAAGGCCGAGCAGGCGATCCGCGCCGAGGGCATCGAGCCGGTCCGCAACCCGATCCGCGGCGGCACCGACGGCTCCATGCTGAGCGCGAAGGGCCTGCCGACGCCGAACATCTTCGCGGGCGGCCACGAGTTCCACTCGGTGCGCGAGTGGGCGTCGGTGCAGGACATGGCGGCCGCCGCGGCGGTCGTCGTGCACCTCGCACGGCTCTGGACGGAGGCCTAGACAGCACGGCGGCCGCGCGGGACGAGGCTGCTCGACCGGGCGGCGGGGCCGGCCCGCCGCTCGTGTCGCGCGAGCGCTAGACAGTGGCTAGCGCTCGTGCTAGCCACTGGCTAGCGGTTTTCCGGAAGGGGCTCGGCACGCCGGCGCCCGCGCCCACTCCCCGTCCGCCCCCGGTGGGCCGTCAGCTCCAGCCTCAGTTCAGACGAGCCCGCAGAGCGGCGATCTCGCCGTGCTCCACCGGCAGCGTCATCCGCGCGCGGACCACGCGCAGCGCGAGGTCGAGGTCCGACGAGCGCGCGGCGCGCTCCGCCACGACCCCGAGCGTCAGCGCCGCGAGCTCGTGCGCGCAGCGCCAGTCCAGGTCGACGCCCAGCAGGCCACCCTCGAACGGGCGGTCCGGCGCGCCCGGGTCGACGACCAGCGTGCAGCCGCCGTCCCCGTGCGCGAGCCACACGCGATCGCCGTTGCCGACGACGTCGATCGCCATCCCGGCCCGCTGCGCCACCGCGACACCGGCGGCCGCGGCCGCCAGCGGATGCGCCCGCCCCGACCGCAGAGCGGCGGGCAGCAGGACCGGACCGGGGGAGGGCAGACGCTCGCGCAGCAGCGCGAGCAGCGCGAGACGGGCGCGCGCGGACACCATCGACGCCGCCGGCCGCGCGACGCGGTCGGCGATGTCGAGCAGGACCTCCTCGGCCGCGCAGCCGCCGGTCACAGCCGCGAGTAGAACTCGACGATGAGCTGCACGTCGACGGGCGCGGTGACGTCGCCGCGCGCCGGGCGGCGCAGGATGCGGCCGGTCAGCGTGTCGAAGTCGGCCTCGAGCCACGCCGGGATCGCCGAGACCGTCTCGGTCGCGCCGCGCGCCAGCGGCTCGACCGGGCTGCTCGTGCGCAGCGCGACGACGTGGCCCTCGTCGACGAGGAAGGAGGGGATGGTCACGAGGCGGCCGTTCACCAGCACGTGGCGGTGCGTCACGAACTGGCGGGCCTGCGCCCGCGTCGACGCGAGCCCGAGCCGGTAGACGACGTTGTCGAGCCGGCGCTCGAGCCGGGCGAGCAGCTCGTCGCCCATCCGCATCAGGCAACTCTGACAGGAATTCCGACCGCGTTGATCGGCTTGGTGCAGTGGCTATGTTCGCGGACATGACGCTGCACGGAACGGTGGCCGCAGTCGTGACGCCGCTGCGCGACGGAGGGACCCGTCTCGACGAGGGCGCGATCGAGGGTCTCGCGGCGTTCGTCGCCGCCGGCGGATGCGACGGCGTCCTCGTGGCGGGCACGACAGGGGAGGGCTTCCTGCTCGGCACGGACGAGCGCCGCGCGCTCGCCGAGGCGTGGCTCGACGCGGTGCCCGACGGGATCCAGGTCGCCGTGCACGCGGGCGCGCAGACGACCGCCGAGGCGGTCGCGCTGGCCGAGCACGCCGCCCAGGCCGGTGCGGCGGCCGTGGCGGTCATCGGCCCGCCGTACTTCGCCTTCGACGCGGCCGAGCTCGAGGCGCACTTCGACGCCGTCATCGCCGCGTGCGCGCCGACGCCGGCCTACCTCTACGAGTTCCGCGACCGGACGGGGTACGTCGTCCCGCCCGCGGTCGTCGTGCGGCTGCGCGACGCGCACCCCTCGCTCAGCGGGATGAAGGTCTCCGACCGCTCCTTCGAGGAGGTCGAGCCGTACCTCGGGCTCGGCCTCGACGTCTTCGTCGGCTCCGAGCCGCTCATCCCGCGGGCCATGGCGGCCGGCGCGACGGGCGCGGTCAGTGGCCTCGCGACCGCGCTCCCGGAGCTCGTCGCCGGCGTCGTCGCCGACCCGACGCCCGAGGGCGGCGAGGCCCTCGCCGCGGCACGCAAGGCGCTCGCCGTCGCGCCCAACATGCCGGGCCTCAAGCGCGTGCTGCAGCGCCGCGGCGTCGCGATCTCGGGTGACGTCCGGGCGCCGCTGCGCGGCCTCACGCCGGACGAGGAGCGCGCGATCGACGCCGCCGCCGACGCGCTCATGAATGCGCCGGTCTAGCCCCTAACCTCAGAGGGTCCATGCCGGACTTCCGACTCGACAGCGCCTACACACCGACCGCCGACCAGCCGCAGGCGATCCTCGACATCGCCGAAGCCGTGCGCCGCGGCGACCGGGCCACCACGTTGCTCGGCGCGACGGGCACCGGCAAGACGATGACGATGGCCGGCGTCGTCCAGGAGCTGCAGCGCCCCGCGCTCGTCATGGCGCACAACAAGACGCTCGCGGCCCAGCTCTGCAACGAGTTCCGGACCTTCTTCCCCGACAACGCGGTCGAGTACTTCGTCTCGTACTACGACTACTACCAGCCGGAGGCGTACGTCCCGAGCCGGGACCTCTACATCGAGAAGGACTCCGCGATCAACGAGGAGGTCGACCGCCTGCGCCACGCCGCGACGGCCGCGCTCTTCGCGCGCAGGGACGTCCTCATCGTCGCGTCCGTCTCGTGCATCTTCGGCCTCGGCTCGCCGGAGACGTACGACATGAACATGCAGATCCTGCGCCGCGGCGACGAGGTCGACCGCGACGCGCTGCTGCGCAAGCTCGTCTCCATCCAGTACACGCGCAACGACCAGGCGCTCAGCCGCGGGACGTTCCGCGTGCGCGGCGAGACCCTGGAGATCTTCCCCGCCTACGCGGAGACCGCCTACCGCGCGACGCTGTTCGGCGACGACGTCGAGCGCCTCCAGCACTTCGACCCCCTCACCGGCGAGCTGATCGAGGACGACCTCGAGCACATCGCGATCTGGCCCGCGACGCACTACAACGTCAAGGAGGGCATGATCGACCGGTCGGTCCAGGAGATCGGCGAGGAGCTCAACGAGCAGACCGCCAAGCTCGAGGCCGAGGGCAAGCTCCTGGAGTCGCACCGCCTGCGCCAGCGCACCCAGTACGACATGGAGATGCTGCGCGAGGTCGGGTTCTGCAACGGCATCGAGAACTACTCGCGCATCCTCGACGGCCGTCCGCCCGGCTCGCGGCCGTACTGCCTGCTCGACTACTTCCCCGACGACTTCGTCTGCTTCCTCGACGAGTCCCACCAGACGGTGCCGCAGATCGGTGGCATGTACGAGGGCGACCGGTCGCGCAAGCAGACGCTGGTCGACTACGGGTTCCGGCTCCCGTCGGCCCTCGACAACCGGCCGCAGACGTTCGACGAGTTCATGTCGATCACGCCCCAGCTCGTCCTCGTGTCGGCGACGCCCGGCCAGTGGGAGCGGACCCGCTCGCAGACCATCGTCGAGCAGATCGTGCGCCCGACCGGCGTCGTCGATCCGATGGTCGACGTGCGCGAGACGCGCAACCAGATCGACGATCTCATGAACGAGATCCGCAAGCGCGTCGATCGCGAGGAGCGGACCCTGGTCACCACGCTCACGAAGAAGATGAGCGAGGACCTCACCGACTACCTGCTCGAGATGGGCTTCCGGGTGCGCTACCTGCACTCGGAGATCGACACGCTGGAGCGCATCCAGATCATCCGCCAGCTGCGCCTCGGCGAGTACGACGTGCTCGTCGGCGTGAACCTGCTCCGCGAGGGCCTCGACCTCCCCGAGGTGTCGCTCGTCGCGATCCTCGACGCGGACAAGGAGGGCTTCCTCCGCGGTGAGACGTCGCTCATCCAGACGATCGGGCGCGCGGCCCGCAACGTCGAGGGCACGGTGATCATGTACGCCGACAAGGAGACCGCGGCGATGAAGGCGGCGCTGGAGGAGACCGATCGCCGCCGCGCGATCCAGGTCGCCTACAACGAGGAGCACGGGATCACCGCGCAGACGATCGTCAAGGGCATCTCGGACATCGCGGACTTCCTGAACCAGGAGTCCAAGGTCCCCGGCAAGCGCGGCCGCAAGCGCCGCCAGCGCGGGACCGAGGAGCCGATGACGCTCACCGAGCTCGAGAAGACGATCGCGGAGCTCGAGGAGGAGATGCTCGCGGCTGCCGAGGATCTGCGCTTCGAGTACGCGGCGCGGGTCCGCGACGAGATCCGCGATCTGCGCCGGGAGGTCCGCGAGGCGACCTCCAACGAGGCGCCCGCCTAGTCCGTACTAGCACCTGAGTCCGGCCCGACGCCCGTGCGCTCCAGGTGGCGCGGGGACGGTCGATCACTCAGGTGATGGGCCTCATCGCGCCAGCACTCACGACCCTCGCAGCGATCGCCGTGTGCGTCGGCGTGCGCCTGTACGGGCCGTCGCCGCGCTGGCCCTGGGTGCTCATGGCCGCCGCGCTCACCGCCTGCGGGATCACGGGATGGACCGGCATCGCGGCGCTGATGCCGCTGTACATCCTCGGTGAGGTCGCGCTCGTCGGCGCGTTCGCCGGGCTCGTCCGCCGGCAGGGCGGCGTCGCGCGCGCCGCCACGATCGACGCGGCGATCATCACGCTCGCGTTCGCCGCGGTGACCTGGCTGTACCTCATCGGGCCGTACGCGACCGCCGCGACCGCGAGCGGTCTGCCGCGGGCGTCGGCGCCTGTCGTCGGCGTGATCGACGTGGTGCTCGTCGCGACCGGCTCGCTGCTCATGCTGGGCGGGCGTCGCGCGGGCCGGTCCGCGCTGCTGCTCACCGGGGCGATCGCCGGCCTCGTCGCCAGCCACCTCCTGTTCCTGTGGTCCTCACTGCACGGCGGCCACGGTGTCGCCGGTCCGGACAGCGTCGCCTGGGGTGCCTTCTGCGTCCTGCTCGCGGGCGCTGCCCTGCATCCTTCGATGCGGCTGCTCACCGTGCCCGCCGAGCGCTCCGGGACGGGACTGACGCGCGCGCGGCTCGCGGTGTTCGCCGTCGCGAGCCTCGTCGCCCCGTTCGTGACGATCGCCCAGGCCGTCCTGCACCGGCCGAGCCACGTGGTGATCAGCATCGCGTCCGGCGTCATCTTCCTGCTCGTGCTGCTGCGGATCGCGGACCTCGTCCGCGAGCACGAGGCGCTGACCGAGTCCAACCTCCGCGACCGGTTCGAGGCGCGGTTGGGCTCGCTCGTGCGCAACTCCTCCGACGTCGTGAGCATCGTCGACGCCGACGGCGTCGTCCTCTACATCAGCCCCGCCGCGCTGCGGCTCGTCGGCCTGGACGAGGCGGGCGCACAGGGCATGGACTGGTGGGAGTTCGTCCACCCCGACGACCAGCCCGGGCTGCAGTGGTTCCTCGCCGACCTCGGGCCGGGCTCGTCGGGCGAGGTCGAGTACCGCGTCCGCGACGCGCGCGGCAGCTGGATCGACGTCGAGACGCTGGCGACGAACCTCATCGGCGACGGCGCGGTCGAGGGCATCGTCCTCAACACGCGCGACGTCAGCGACCGCAAGGCGCTCGAGCGCCGCCTCCTGCACCAGGCGAGCCACGACACGCTCACCGGCCTTCCGAACCGCATGCTGCTGCGCGACCGGGTCGAGCAGGCGCTGGCGCGCCGCCGGCGCAGCGGCGCGCCGCTCGCGGTCATCTTCCTCGACCTCGACGACTTCAAGAACGTCAACGACACGCTCGGCCATGCCGAGGGCGACGCCGTCCTCCAGGAGGTCGCGCGGCGCCTGGACAGCTGCATCCGCAGCTGCGACACCGCGACGCGGCTGGGCGGCGACGAGTTCGCGGTGCTCATCGACGACCTCTCCGACGAGAGCCAGGCGATCACGGTCGCCGAGCGGATCCTCGAGGCGCTGGCCGAGCCGCTCGACGTCGCCGGGCGGACCGTCGAGCCCACGGGCAGCCTCGGCATCGCGTTCGCGGTCGACGGGCGCGACACGGCCGACGCGCTCCTGCGCGACGCCGACGCCGCGATGTACCTGGCCAAGGACCGCGGGAAGGGCGCCTACGCGATCTACGAGCCGGCGATGCACGCCGCGGCGGTCGCGCGCCTCGAGCTCAAGGTCGATCTCGCCCGCGCCATCGCCGAGGGCGAGATCACGCTCGTCTACCAGCCGGTGGTCGACCTCCGCAGCGGCGAGATCCGCGCGTACGAGTCGCTCGCCCGCTGGACGCACCCCGAGCGCGGGCCTGTCTCACCGGCCGAGTTCATCCCGCTCGCGGAGGAGACCGGCCTCATCGTGCCGCTCGGCCGCGACCTGCTCTTCGAGGCCTGCCGCCAGGCGGCCGTGTTCCACGAGGCCTGCGTCGTCGGGAGCCCGCTGCGCGTGTCCGTGAACGTGTCCGCGCGCCAGCTGGCGTCCGACGGGTTGGTGGACGACGTCCGCGAGGCCGTCCGCGCCTCTGGCATCCGCCCCTGCGACCTCATCCTCGAGCTCACCGAGAGCGCGATCATGAGCGACGTCGACCTCGCCGTCGCCCGCATGGCAGAGCTGCGCGAGTTCGGCGTCGGCCTGGCCGTCGACGACTTCGGCACGGGCTACTCGTCGCTGAACTCGCTGCGCAGCTTCCCGATGGACCGGCTGAAGATCGACCGGTCCTTCGTCGCCGGGCTCGAGGACGCCCGCACGCGGGCGCTCACCGAGATGATCGTGGAGCTCGGCGGCCTGCTCGACCTGCAGGTCGTCGCCGAGGGGATCGAGACCGAGGCGCAGATGCGCACGGTGCTCGAGCTCGGCTGCCCGTTCGGCCAGGGCTACCTGCTGCAGCGCCCGATCCCGGCCGAGGCCGTGCTCGCCCACCTGGCCGAGCATGGGCGCTGGGTCGCCGCGTCCGCGGCCGTCTAGCCCCAGACCTCGTCGGCGACCTCGATCACGAGGCGCAGCTTCGCGGCCTCCTGCTCGACCGTGAGGGCGTTGCCCTTCTCCGTGGATGCGAAGCCGCACTGGGGCGAGAGGCAGAGCTGGTCGAGATCGACGTGCTTCGCGGCCTCCTCGATGCGCCGCTTCACGTCGTCCTTGCTCTCGAGCTCGGGGCGCTTGGAGGTGACGAGGCCCAGCACGATCGTCTTGCCCTTGGGCACGAAGCGCAGCGGCTCGAAGTCGCCGGAGCGCTCGTCGTCCCACTCCATGAAGTAGCCGTCGATGTCGAGGTCGTTGAACAGCGCCTCGGCGACGAAGTCGTAGCCGCCCTCGGCCACCCACGACGACTGGTGGTTGCCGCGGCACATGTGCGTCGTCACCGTCATGTCCGCCGGCTTGTTCGCGAGCGCGCGGTTGATGGTCGAGATGTAGATCTCGTGCTGGTGGTCGGGGTCCGCGCCCTTCTGCGCCATCTCCCGGCGCTGCTTGGGATCGTTGAGGTAGGCGAGGCTCGTGTCGTCGAACTGCAGGTAGCGGCAGCCCATGTCGTACAGCCGCTGGACCTCGTCGGCGTACGCGTCGCCGAGATCGGTCCAGAACTGCTCGAGGTCGGGGTAGACGGTCTCGTCGACCGCGGCGCGGCCGCCGCGGTAGTGGACCATGCTGGGGGACGGGATCGTGAGCTTGGGCATGCCCTTCGTCACGACCGACTGCAGGTAGGCGAATGCGTCGCCGAAGATCGTCTTGCTGAGGCCGATCCGCCCGTCGACGGTCAGCGCGGCGGGCGTGAACTCGATGACGCCGTCAGGGTTCTTGAACTGGATGTGCATGTCGTCCGTGGCCCGCGTGACGCCGTCGAGCTCGTAGACGAAGTCCATGTGCCAGGAGCCGCGGCGCAGCTCGCCGTCGGTGATCGCACCGATGCCGAGGTCCTCCTGGAGCTTCACGACGTCCTTGATCGCCTCGTCCTCCACGGCGCGCAGCCCGGCGTCGTCGAGCGCGCCCGCCTTGTGGTCGGCACGCGCCTGGAGGAGCTCCGGCGGGCGCAGGAGGCTGCCGACATGGTCGGCCCGGAAGGGCGGCTTGGTGCGTGCGGACACTGGTTCTCCTCCAGCAGAGACGGGACTCCCAGGACTGTATAGGGCGTCATATAGCATCCAGATCGATGGGCGACGTGACCGACGCGCTGCTGCGCTGGTACGACGAGCAGGGCCGCGATCTGCCGTGGCGCCGGACCCGCGATCCCTACGCGGTGCTCGTCTCCGAGGTCATGCTGCAGCAGACCCAGGTGGCGCGCGTGATCCCGCGCTACGAGGCCTGGCTCGAGCGCTGGCCGGACGCAGCCGCGCTCGCCGCCGCGTCGGCCGCCGACGTGCTGCGCGAGTGGGTCGGGCTCGGCTACAACCGCCGCGCGCTGCGTCTGCGTGACGCGTGCGTCGCGGTCGCGCGCGACGGGTGGCCGGCGACGGCGTCCGGGCTCCGCGCGCTCCCCGGGGTGGGGCCGTACACGGCGGCGGCCGTGGCGTCGTTCGCGTTCGACGAGCAGGTCGCGGCCGTCGACGTCAACGTCGCCCGCGTGAGCGGCCGGCTCGGCGCCGAGCCCGCGGCGCTCGTGCCGGAGGGCCGCGCCGCGTCGTTCAACCACGCGATGATGGATCTCGGCGCGACGATCTGCACCGCGCGCCGCGCGCGCTGCGAGGTCTGCCCGGTTGCGTGGCTGTGCCCGTCGGCGGGCGCGGTCGCCGCCCCGGTCCCGCGGGGCGCCGCGCGGCAGCGCTTCGAGGACACCGACCGGTTCGCCCGCGGGCGCATCGTGGCGGCGCTCGCGGCGGGGGAGCCGGTCCCGGCCGGACTCGGGGAGGAACGGACCGAGCGCGCGCTCGCGGGCCTCGCGCGCGACGGGCTCGTCGTCCGCGACGGCGACGCGGTTCGTCTGCCTTAGCAGGGCATTTGTGAACCGTGTCTTGCAGGCGCGGAGACCGATCCGCGTTACCTTCCGGCGGTTCCAGCACCCCCGGCAAGGACGGCGAAGCACATGGCTCTCGATCGCCAGTCGGTCATCCGGACCGACTTCCCGATGTCGCGACGCGGCTACGACCGCATCGCGGTCGATCGCCACCTCGACGAGATCGCGCAGCAGCTCGACGGCATCGAGCGCCCCGTGAGCGTCGGCGCCACGACGAGTGCGCACGTGCAGTCGATCCTCGACGCCGCCGAGGCGAGCGCGGCCGAGATCGAGCGCCGCGCGTGGGACGACGCGTCCCGCGTCCAGGACGACGCCGACCAGGCGCTCGCCCGTGCGCGCGTGCAGGTCCAGGCGCTGGCGGCTGCCTCGCGCTCGCTGCGCGAGCGGCTCGACGGCCTCCTGACCGAGGTCGAGGCGCTCGAGGGGAACCTGGCGGAGCCCGGGCTGCGCACCGCGGAGTCCGAGCCGACGTTCGACCCGCAGGACACGATGGCGTTCGACCCGATCGCCGAGGACGAGGTCGCCGCGCAGACCGCACCGCCCGCCCCGGCGGAGTCGCGCTTCGGCCGCGAGGTCCCGGCGACCGACCACCGCACCGGGTGGCTCACGCAGACGCCGGTCGCCGCCCCCGCCTGGAGCACCGCGACGACCCAGCCGGCCGGCCAGGAGGCGCGCGAGAGCGCCAGGCTCGTCGCGCTGAACATGGCCGACGGCGGGCAGCCGCGCGAGGCCACCGACGCGTACCTCGCCGACCTGTACCCCACCGCCGAGCGCGCCGCGCTGCTCGACGAGATCTATCGCGGCCGCTAGCTGTCCAGCAGGCCCTTCGCGGACATCTCGCGGCGGGCCTCGGGGCGCTTGACGAGCTCCTCGCCGCCCACCGCGCGCAGCGCGGCGGGGGTCTTGGAGAACTGGATGTCGCGGTAGTCCACGACCTGGATGTGGTTGCCCCAGGGATCCGAGAAGTCCACGGATCCCTCGGGCGCGACGGGGATCCCGCGATCGCGCAGCGCGGCGCGGACCGCCTCGCGGTCGTCCACGACGAGGCCGAAGTGACGGTCCTCGTCCGCCGGCTGCCTGCGGCCGCGTGAGAGCGCGATGAACTGGTCGCCCATGTCGATGAAGGCCATGCTGGGACCACGCCCGCGGAGGGAGATCTCGAACAGCGAGCCGTAGAACTCCAGGGCCTGCTCGATGTCCTCGACCTCGAGCGCGACGTGGTTGATGCCGACGAGACGCGCGGTCATGCCGGGATCCTACGCACGTTGCGAACTTCGCCCGACGCGAACGTCCGTTCGCACTCCTAGACTGGTGTGTGCATGGCGAACCAGTCGAAGATCGTGGTCTCGGGGGCCCGGGAGCACAACCTCAAGAACGTCTCCCTCGAGCTGCCGCGCGACGCGCTGGTGGTCATAACCGGCCTGTCCGGATCCGGCAAGTCCTCGCTGGCTTTCGACACGATCTACGCCGAGGGGCAGCGCCGCTACGTCGAGTCGCTCAGCGCGTACGCGCGGCAGTTCCTCGGGCAGATGGACAAGCCGGACGTCGACTCCATCGAGGGGCTGTCGCCGGCGATCTCGATCGATCAGAAGACGACGTCGCGCAACCCGCGGTCGACCGTCGGCACCGTCACGGAGATCTACGACTACCTGCGTCTGCTGTGGTCGCGCGTCGGCAAGCCGCACTGCCACGTCTGCGGCGCGCCGATCGAGGGGCAGTCGGTCGAGCAGATCGTCGACCGCGTGCTCGACGACATCCCCGAGGGCGGCCGGTTCATGGTGCTCGCGCCCGTCGTGCGCGGCCGCAAGGGCGAGTACGGCAAGCTCTTCGAGGAGCTGCGGGGCGACGGCTACTCCCGCGCGCTCGTCAACGGCGAGCTGCGGATGCTCGAGGAGTCGATCGAGCTCGACAAGCGCTACAAGCACGACATCGCGGTCGTCGTCGACCGCCTCGTCATGCGCGCCGAGGTCCGCAAGCGGCTGACGGAGTCGGTCGAGGCGGCGGTCGGCCTGGCCGACGGGCTCGTCGAGATCCAGGTGCTGCCGGACCGGGACGGCAACGGGGAGGAGCGCACGATGCTGTTCTCCGAGCGCTTCGCCTGCCTGCGCTGCGGCACGTCGATGCCCGAGCTCGAGCCACGGATCTTCTCGTTCAACTCGCCGCACGGCGCGTGCACGCGCTGCACCGGCCTGGGCACGCAGATGGAGATCGACCCGGAGCTCGTCGTGCCGGACCCGGATCTCTCGATCAACGCGGGCGCGCTGCTGCCGTGGGCGAACAGCGCGGCGAACTACTACGAGCAGCTGACCGAGGCGATCGCCGAGACCTACGGCGTCGACCTCGACACGCCGTGGCGCAAGCTGCCCGAGGCCGAGCGCGACCTGTACATGTACGGGACGGCGGGCGAGCGGGTGAAGGTCACGTACCGCAACCGCTACGGGCGGACGCGGACGTACCAGACGCGATTCGAGGGGATCGTCCCCAACCTCGAGCGGCGCTACAAGGAGACCGACTCGGAGTTCTCGCGGGAGAAGATCGAGGAGTACATGTCGGTCCGACCGTGCCCGGAGTGCCACGGCTCGCGGCTGCGGCCGGAGTCGCGTTCGGTGCTCGTGTCGGGGATGGCGATCCACGAGTTCACGGGGCTGAGCGTGCGGCGCGCGCGCACGTGGGTCGACGAGCTGGAGCTGTCGGAGACCGACCGTCACATCGCGCGGCTCATCCTGCGCGAGATCGACGAGCGGCTGCGGTTCCTGGACGACGTGGGCATCGGCTACCTGTCGATGGACCGCGGCGCCGCCACGCTGTCCGGCGGCGAGGCGCAGCGGATCCGGCTGGCGACGCAGATCGGCTCGGCGCTCGTCGGGGTCCTGTACGTGCTCGACGAGCCGTCGATCGGCCTCCATCAGCGGGACAACTCGAAGCTCATCGGGACGCTCGAGCGCCTGCGCGACCTGGGCAACACGGTGCTCGTCGTCGAGCACGACGAGCAGACGATGCGCGCGGCCGACGACCTCGTCGACCTCGGCCCGGGCGCGGGCGAGCACGGCGGGCGGATCGTCGCGCACGGCACGGCGTCGGAGGTCGAGGCGGTCGCGGAGTCGCTCACCGGGCAGTTCCTGTCGGGGAAGCGGTCGATCCCGGTGCCGGAGAAGCGGCGCAAGCCGACCGGCTGGGTGGAGATCGTCGGCGCGCGGCAGAACAACCTGAAGAACATCGACATCCGCGTGCCGCTCGGCGTCCTGACGTGCGTGACCGGCGTCTCGGGCTCGGGCAAGTCGACGATCGTCAACGACATCCTCTACAAGGCGGCGGCCAACCGCCTGCACCGCGCGCGGTCGCGACCGGGGGCGCACAAGACGCTCCGGGGTCTCGACGAGCTGGACAAGATCATCCAGGTCGACCAGTCGCCGATCGGGCGCACGCCGCGATCGAACCCCGCGACGTACACGGGGCTCTTCGACGTCATCCGCGACCTCTTCAGCAAGACGCAGGAGGCGCGGGCGCGCGGGTACAAGGCGGGTCGCTTCTCGTTCAACGTGAAGGGCGGGCGCTGCGAGGTCTGCCGCGGCGACGGCCAGATCAAGATCGAGATGCACTTCCTGCCCGACGTGTACGTGCCGTGCGAGCAGTGCCACGGCAAGCGCTACAACCGCGAGACGCTCGAGGTGCGCTTCAAGGGCCGCTCGATCGCCGACGTGCTCGACATGCCGGTCGAGGAGGCGCTGGAGTTCTTCGCGCACATCCCGAAGATCCGGCGCCGGCTGGAGACGCTCAACGACGTCGGCCTCGGCTACATCCGGCTCGGCCAGCCGGCGACGACGCTGTC
Source organism: uncultured Solirubrobacterales bacterium (assembly GCA_963757125.1). Classification (GTDB taxonomy): domain Bacteria; phylum Actinomycetota; class Thermoleophilia; order Solirubrobacterales; family Solirubrobacteraceae; genus CAVVSD01. Next base: position 236,561 of record CAVWQP010000006.1, read on the forward strand.
GGGCGGCGAGGCGCAGCGCATCAAGCTGGCGACGGAGCTCTCGAAGATCGCGACGGGGCAGACGCTGTACATCCTCGACGAGCCGACGACCGGGCTGCACTTCGCGGACACCGAGCGGCTGCTGGAGGTCCTGCACCGGCTCGTCGACGCCGGCAACAGCGTCGTGGTCATCGAGCACAACCTCGACGTCATCAAGACCGCCGACCGGATCATCGACATGGGTCCGGAGGGCGGCGACGAGGGCGGCACGCTCGTGGCGGCCGGGACGCCGGAGGAGGTCGCCGGGACGCCGGGGTCGGCCACAGGCGGGTTCCTGGCCGAGCTCGTGACGCCGGCGGCGCCGCGCGCGACGCGCGGGAAGAAGCGAGCACCGAAGGTCGCCGCAGCCGCGTGATCGAGGTCGTCGAGCTGCGCAAGCGCTACGCGCCGAAGGCGCCCGAGGCGGTCGCGGGCATCAGCTTCGAGGCGCGGCGCGGAGAGGTGTTCGGGCTCCTGGGCCCGAACGGCGCGGGCAAGACCACGACGATCGGCGCGCTGACGACGCGCGTGCGCCCGACGTCCGGCTACGTCGCGATCGACGGCATCGACGTCCAGGCGGACCCGGTGGCCGTGAAGCAGCGCATCGCCGTCGTGCCGCAGCGGCCGAACCTCGACCGGCAGCTCAAGGCGATCGAGAACCTCACGTTCCACGCGGCCTACTTCGGCTACGGGCGCGCGGAGCGCCGCAAGCGCGCGCTGGAGGTGATGAAGGCCCTCGGCCTCGAGGGCCGCGAGGACGAGGACGTCAACAACCTCTCCGGCGGCATGGCCCAGCGCCTGCTCATCGCTCGCGCGCTCATGCACCGTCCGCAGGTCCTCTTCCTCGACGAGCCCACGACCGGCCTCGATCCCCAGTCGCGGCTCTTCCTCTGGGACCGCATCGAGGAGCTGCGCGAGGCGGGGACGACGATCCTGCTGACGACGCACGACATGGTCGAGGCCGACCGCCTGTGCGACAACATCGCGATCGTCGACCACGGCACGATCGTCGCGCTCGACACGCCGTCGGGCCTGCGGCGTCTGCTCCCGGGCGCGGGTGGGGTGGAGGTCGTGGCGACCGGCATGGCGGACGCCGAAGGCGCGCTCGGCTCGTTCGGCGAGGTCGAGGTCGCCGGGACCGCCGACGGTCGCCGCCAGATCCGGATCTACGGCGACGGCGTCGATCCCGCGGCGGTCGTCGATGCGGTGCGCGACTCGGGCGGGGAGATGCTCGAGCTGCGGCGCCTGGAGGGCAGCCTGGAGGACGTCTTCGTGCACCTCACGGGGAGGGATCTGCGGTGAGCCTCGCGCCCGAGCCACCTCGGCTGGACGTCAGGGCGGCGACCGTGCGGTCGTTCCTCGCGCTGTGCCAGCGCGACGCGTTCGCCACGCTGCGCCGCGATCCGTGGGGCTTCCTGGCGCAGTCGCTCATCGCGCCGCTCTTCTACCTGTTCATCTTCGGCCGCGTGCTGCCCGAGATCGGCGCCGCCGGCCCGAACTACGGCGAGGCGCTGCTGCCCGGCGTGCTCGGGCTGACGCTCGTGCTCACGGCGCTGCAGGGCGTCGCGCTGTCGCTCGTCATCGAGTTCTCCTTCACGAAGGAGATCGAGGACCGCCTGCTCGCGCCGATCCCGGCGAGCCTCGTCGGCGTGCAGAAGATGGTGTGGGCCGCGGTCCGCGGCATCATCGCCGGCCTGGTCATCCTGCCCCTCGGCGAGCTGGTCCTGCCCGGGGGCCTGCAGCTGTCCGACGCGACGTGGTGGACGTTCGTGCTCCTGCTCGTCGCGGGCGGCTTCGCCGGCGCGTCGATCGGCCTCGTCATGGGGACCGCGGTGCCGGCGAACAAGATCAACGTCGTCTTCGCCGTCGTGCTGACGCCGCTCCTGTTCACGGGCGCGACGTTCTACCCATGGCAGTCGCTGGACTCGCTGCGCTGGTTCCAGGTCGTGACGCTCTTCAACCCGCTGACCTACGTGAGCGAGGGGATGCGCGCGTCGCTGACGGACGCTCCGCATCTCGGGTCGGGCTGGATCGTGCTCGGGCTGACGGTCTCCATCGGCGTGCTGGGCACCATCGGCGTCCGGAAGTTCATCGGGCGCGCGATCGACTGACGTGTGGTGATGGACCGGCGCAAGGCGGTGCTCTGGTGGCAGAAGTGGCGCTGGTACGAGCGCAACACGCTGCCGTGGAACCGCGCGCGCCTGCACGTGGAGTTCCTGCGCCGCGAGGCGTTCGTGCGCATGCCGGTGCACGGCAACCTGCTCGAGTGCTTCGAGGAGGGGCGCCTGGAGATCGGGGCGGGGACGCTGCTCGAGCCGGGCGTGTGGATCACGGCCCCTGACGAGGCGCGGGTCGTCATCGGCGAGGGCTGCTTCCTGAACCTCGGCGTGATGATCGCCTCGATGGACCTCGTGGAGATCGGCGACCACTGCATGCTCGCCAACGGCTGCTTCGTGACGGATGCGAGCCACCGCTACGACGATCCGCGCATCCCGATCACCTGGCAGGGCTTCACCACGAAGGGGCCGACGCGGATCGGGGCGAACTGCTGGCTCGGCGCCAACGTCGTCGTCACCAGTGGCGTCACGATCGGCGAGCGCTGCGTGATCGGTGCCAACAGCGTGGTCACGCAGGACGTGCCGCCGTTCTCGATCGCGGCCGGCGCGCCGGCGCGGGTCGTGCGCAGCATCGCCCCCGCATAGTTCAGTGTCAGCCCTGTAGCCAAACGCCCTCCGGGTGGGCGAGGATCGCCCCATGCGCACCGCCGCGCCCATCATCGCCGTGCTCGCGATCCTCGCGATCTCAGGTGCGCTCGTCGCCGCCGCGATCGCCGGTGCCGACCACGTCGAGCTCGCGCCCTTCCTGTTCGCCGCGGTCGCCGCCCCCGCTGGGGTCGGCGTGCTCGTGGCGTGGCGGCGCCCGGGTGAGCGCGTGGCCTGGATCCTGCTGCTCGGCGCGCTGTCGGTTGGCGTCGTGATGTGCGCCGACCAGGTCAGCGCGCTGCTGCTGGATCGCGATCGGACCTCGACGGCGGGACGCTGGATCCGGGTGCTCGCCGGCGAGTGGCCCGTGCTGTTCCTCTGGCCGCTCGCGCTCGCCTACCTCTTCCCCGACGGCCGGCTGCCGGGACCGCGTTGGCGCATCCCCTGGCGCATCACGCTCGTCGCCGCGACGGGCGTGCTCGGGCTGCTCCCGTTCGCGAAGCACCTCTCCGACCCGTTCGACGACGTCCTGAGCCCGATGCCGGTGACCTTCGAGGGGGCGTTCGGGCTCACGGTCTTCTGGATCTGCTGGGCCGGGCTGCTCGGCGGGCTGTTCGCGGGCGCGGCCGCCGTCTGGTGGCGCAAGCGCCGCTCGACCGGCGAGCGCCGTCTGCAGATGCTGTGGCTGAGCTACGGCGCGTTCCTCGTGCCGCTGTGGCTGTCGAGCGGCTGGATCATGGGCCTGTTCGGCAGCGACTCCGACGACGTCGGCTTCGTCTGGCTCCTGCTGCTGTACGTCTGGCTCGCGGTGGCCGTGGGCGTCGCGGTCACCCGCCACGGCCTGTACGGGATCGAGCGGCTCATCAACCGCACGCTGGTCTACGGCGCGCTGACGATCGCCCTGGCCGCCTCCTACGGGATCGTCGTCCTCGTGGCCGGCGTCGTCTTCGGCGGCAGCTCCGCGGTCCGCGCGTCGCTGGCCACGCTCGTCGTCGCGCTCGCGTTCGGCCCGCTGCGCAGGCGGCTGCAGGCGTTCGTCGACTGGCGCTTCTCCCGCGCGCGCTACGAGGGGACGCGCCGGCTGCGCGCGTTCCTCGACGAGGTCCGCGCCGGGCACGCCGAGCCGGAGGACGTCGCGACCGAGATCGCCGCGGCGCTGCGCGACCCGAGCGCAGAGGTCGTCTACCTCCTGCCGGCGTCGGGCGCATGGGCCGACCGCCGCGGTCACACGCTCGACGCGGTCCCCGAGGACGGCCGCGCGCACACGCCGATCGGCCGCGACCACCGGCAGGTCGGCGTGCTGCTCCACGACCCGAACCTCCTGGCCAAGGCGGATCTCCTGCACGGCGTCCTCGACGCCGCGGCCGTCGCGGTCGAGATCGCCTGCCTGCGCGTGGAGGTGCGCCTCCAGCTCGAGGAGGTCGAGTCCTCGCGGGCGCGCATCGTCCAGGCGGGTGTGGAGGAGCGCCGCCGCCTGGAGCGCGACCTGCACGACGGCGCGCAGCAGCGCCTCGTCACCCTGGGCATCGTGCTGCGCCGCCTGCAGCGCTCGCTGCCGCCCGAGGCGCGGACGCTCGTGCCCGCGCTCGACGCGGCGGTGGACGAGGTCGTCGCCGCGATCACGGACCTGCGCACGATCGCCGCCGGCCTGCGCCCGCCGCGGCTGGACCAGGGCCTGCGCGCTGCGCTCGCCGACCTCGCCCGCGGCGCGGGCGTGCCCGTCGCGCTGGACGCGGTGGCGCACCGCGCGCCACCGGAGGTCGAGGCCGCCGCGTACTACGTCGCGTGCGAGGCGCTCACGAACGCCGTCAAGCACGCCTCCGCCACCCAGGTCCAGCTGCGGACCGACCAGCGGGACGGCATCCTGCACCTCCTCGTAGCCGACGACGGGGTCGGCGGCGCGGCGGCGAACGGCGGCACGGGCCTCGCTGGCCTGGCCGACCGCGTCGCGGCCCAGGGCGGGCGCCTGGTCATCGAGAGCCCACCGGGCGCCGGGACGCGGGTCGCGGCGGAGTTCCCGTGCGCGTAGTCATCGCCGAGGACACCGTGCTGCTCCGCGAGGGGCTCGCCGGCCTGCTCGAGGACGCCGGGCACGACGTCGTCGGGCGCGCCGGGGACGCCGACGTTCTTCTGGCGCTCGTCGCCGAGCACGAGCCGGATCTCGCCATCGTCGACGTCCGGATGCCGCCCGACTACGACGACGAGGGCACGCAGGCCGCCGCGACGATCCGGCGCACGCACCCGGAGACGGCGGTGCTCGTGCTCTCGCAGCACATCGAGACCCGCCACGTCGTCGAGCTCGTCGCCGCCGGGGGCGGATTCGGCTACCTGCTCAAGGACCGCGTGCTCGACGTCGACGACTTCCTCGACGCCGCGCGCCGCGTCAGCGAGGGCGGCTCGGCGCTCGACCCGCAGGTCGTGAGCCGGCTGCTCTCGACGCAGGGGGCGGTCGACCCGCTGGCCGAGCTGTCTCCGCGCGAGCGCGAGGTCCTCTCGCTCATGGCCGAGGGCAGGACGAACGCGGGCATCGCCACGCGGCTGTGGCTCACGGAGAAGACCGTCGAGACGCACGTCCGGTCGATCCTCATGAAGCTCGGCCTGTCGGTCAGCTCCGACGACCACAGGCGCGTCATGGCCGTGCTGGCCTACCTGCGCGCTCAGAGCTAGCACCGAGTCCGACAGCCCTCAGGACCGGTGCTGGTCCTGATGACCTGAGGCCGCCGGAAATCTAGCGTTTGCAGCATGATCACGCCGCTCCGCACCAACGCTCGCCGGCTGCTCGCCGGCGCCCTCGCGATCGCCGCCACGGCCGCCGTCGCCACCCCCGCCCACGCCGGTCAGACGAAGACGCTGCGCTTCTTCGAGAAGACGACCGACGTGCACCTCGCCTCTGCCGACGGCACGCCCAAGCAGGGTGCGCCCGCGGTGGGAGACATCCTGGACGCGTCGGGCGACGTGTACCGCGGCGACCATCGCCGCCACAGCGAGCGTCCTGTCGGCACCGATCACACCCGGTGCACGTTCACCGCGCCCGACACCGCGACGTGCGCGACCGAGGTCGCCATCGGCGGCAGCCTCATCCTCGTGCGGACCACGGGCGAGGACGAGGCCTTCACCGCCTGGTACGGGACCGGAGACTTCAAGGGCATCACCGGCAGCGGCACCTCGCACAACCTCGGCCAGACCAACAACTCCGACGTCGTGCTTCGCTACAAGCTGGGTTAGCCGCCGAAGCGGGACCGCAGCGCCATCACGTTGTCCACGTACTGCTCGGTCTCGGGCAGCAGGCCGATCTTCCGCACGGAGGCGAGGCCCTGGTAGTAGCCGGCGGTGGCGAGACGCTCGTCGCCGCCGGTGTCGCGCAGCAGGTGCGCCAGGTACAGCGAGCCGGCGCGGACGTTGTCCTCGGCCGAGTCCGGGTTGAGCTTCTGCGTCGTCAGGTACTGCTGGACGTAGTCCCAGGTGCCCGGCATGACCTGCATGACCCCGCGTGCGTTGGCGGAGGAGACCATGGAGTTGTTGAAGCCGCTCTCCTGCCAGCCGATGGCCGCGGCGAGGCTCGCCGGCGCGCCGTGCTGGGCGGCGATGCTCGAGACCTGTCCGCCGTCGAGGCGCACGGGCGTCGGGTCCGGGCTCGCGTTCGCGACGACCGTCGCGGGGGCCGGCTGGGCCGACCGCGCCGGGGCGGGCGCGCCGGTCGGCAGCTTGAGGACGGTCCCGGCGAGGAGGAAGGCGTCCGGGTCGAGCCCGTTCATCTGCGCCATCACGGTCGTCGGGACGCCCGCCTGGGCTGCGAGGCCCGACAGCGTGTCGCCGACGCGGACGGTGTAGCCGCCCATCGCCTCCGGAGCGCTGCCCGACGCGGCTGGGGCTGCGGCCGCCTGGGCCGTGCCGGCCTCCGCCCGCGCGGGGATGCGGATCGTCGAGCCGATGATGAGCTGGTGGTCGGCCGCGAGGCCGTTGTAGGCGGCCAGCGTGCCGGGCTGCAGGCCGTTCGCGCTCGCGATCGACCAGAGCGACTCGCCGGGGCTCACGGCGCGTGAGACCTCGGCGGAGGCGAGGGAGGGGAGGGCCAGCGCGGCGGCGCAGGCGGCGAGTGAGATCAGGCGGAGTCGGGACAGCACGCGCCCACTGTGCCCGATCGAGACCGGGATCCCCGGCCGCCGCGCGGACCTATGTCCCCCTGCACATCAGCCTGCGAGCTCCTCCACCGCCGCGCGGAACGCGCTCAGCTCCTCGCCGTCCACGGAGTAGGCGTGCTCGGGCCCCGGGTAGGCGCGGCTGCGCACGTCCGCCGCGTACGCCGCGACGCCGTCGACCATGTCGTCGAGGAGGTCGGCGTAGCGCTTCACGAACCTGGCGCCGTGGCCCTCGCGGATCCCGAGCAGGTCGTGGAACACGAGCACCTGGCCGTCGACCGCCGGACCGGCGCCGATGCCGATGACCGGCACCTGCATCTTCGAGGAGATGACCGCTGCGACCTCGGACGGGATCGCCTCGAAGACGATCGAGAAGCAGCCGGCGTCCTGCAGGTCCAGCGCGTCCTGGGCCAGCTCGAGCGCGCGGTCGGCCGTGCGGCCCTGTGCGCGCCAGCCGCCGAGCGCCGTGGCGGTCTGCGGGGTGAGGCCGACGTGGCCCATGACGGGGATGCCGGCGCGGACGATCGCGCGGGCCCGCTCGGCGTTCACTCCGCCGCCCTCGAGCTTGATCGCGTCGCAGCCCGCCTCCTTCACGAAGCGCTGCGCGGTCGCGATCGCCTGGGCGTCGGAGATCTCGTACGACCCGAACGGCAGGTCGCCGACGAGCAGCGGCGTGCGCAGGCCACGACGCACCGCCGCGGCGAGCATGAGCAGCTCGTCCACGGAGATCGGCACGGTGGACTCGTAGCCGAGCACGGTGTTGGCCGCGCTGTCGCCGACGAGGACGACGTCGACGCCGGCGCGCTCGGCCGCCCGTGCGGACGGGAAGTCGTAGGCGGTGACCATCACGATCGGCTCGCCCGCCTCGCGCTTGTCCATCAGGCGCGGGAGGGTCATGGGCCGGGTGTCGAGGATCTCGGGGAGAGAGGACATCAGCTGACGCTCCCGTTCGGAATCAATGGGTGGTTGTCGATGAGTCGCACGTCGCCCACGCGGGCGGCGACGGTGATGAGCGCCCGGCGATCGATCTCGCCGAGCTCGGTGAAGCTGTCGGCGTCGACGACCGCGAGGTACTCGGGGTCGACGGCGTAGGGGGACATCGCGGCGCGCGCGGCGGCGACGACGGCCGTCGCATCGCGCGTGCCGCCGGCCACGGTGTCGCTCGCGGCGCGAAGCGCGGCGTGCAGCGCGAGGGCCCGCTCGCGGTCGTCGGCCCGCAGCCGGACGTTGCGGCTCGAGAGCGCCAGGCCGTCGGGCTCGCGCACGGTCTCGACCGCCTCGATGCGCACGGGGACGTCGAGGTCGCGCACCATCCGCCGGATGACGGCGAGCTGCTGGCCGTCCTTCTGGCCGAAGTACGCGACGTCCGGCGCGGCCATGTTCAGCAGCTTCAGCACGACGGTCGCGACGCCCTCGAAGTGGACCGATCCGCGGTGGTCGCCCTCGAACCCGCGCGCGGGACCGGCCACCGTGACCGTCGTCGCGAAGCCGGCGGGGTAGACGTCCTCCGGCGCCGGCGCGAACACGATGTCCACGCCCGCCGCCTCGGCGATCGCGGCGTCGGCGGCCTCCGTCCGGGGGTAGGCGGCGAGGTCGGCGGCCTCGTCGAACTGGGTCGGGTTGACGAAGAGCGACATGACGACGCGATCGTTCTCCGCGCGCGCGCGCCGCAGCAGCTCGGCGTGCCCGGCGTGCAGCGCGCCCATCGTCGGGACGAGGCCGATCGACTCCCCGGCGTGGCGCGGGCCGGCGAGGGCCTCGCGCAGCTCGGGGACGGTGCGAATCGTCCTCATGCCGCCACCGCCTCGTCGCGGGCGGCCAGGCGGGCCGTCGCCGCGGCGAGCGCGTCGAAGACCTCGACGAGGTCGGGGGTGCGCTCGGCGACCGCGGCCCGCTGCCGGGCGACCGTCTCGTGGTCGCCGCGGGCGATCGGGCCGGTCAGCGCGCGCTCGCCGCCGTCCTGGGCCCAGGCCTCGACGGCGGCGCGGACGAGCGGCACGAGCGCCGCGCGGTCGGCGCCCGCGGTGGCCAGGAGGCGCTCGGCGCCGTCCTGGAGCGTGACGAGCAGGTTCGCGGCGATCGAGGCGGCCGCGTGGTACGCGGCCCGGTCGGCGTCGGCGATGTCGATCGGATCGAGGCCCGCGGCGTGGGCCAGTGCGTGCGCCATGCGCAACGCACGGGGCGTCGAGCCCGCCACCGCCGCGGGGGCGCCGGCGAGCTGCGCCGCACCCGCGCCGGGCGGGATCGTCATGAGCGGGTGCAGCGAGAAGGCCTCGTGCCCGGCGTCGGTGAGGACGTCGAGCGTCGTCGCGCCCGAGGTGTGGCCGACCAGGCGGCCGGGCCGCAGCGTGGCGGCGGCGACGGCGATCTGCGCGTCCGGGACGCACAGCAGCACGGGCCCATCGGTCGTGGGGATCTCACCGCGCCCGAGCGGGCCTTCGACGGCGATGCCGGCGGCGCGCAGCGCGGCGGCGAGAGCGGTGCCCGCACGCCCTGCGCCGATGATGGCGCAGCCGGCGGGGCAGCCTACGTCGGTGTCGATGCTCATCTCGGTCCAGCCCCCTTCGGCGGGGTGCCGGTCGCGGTCTTGAACGACTTCGGTCGGGTCCTGCTGGTCCATCCCCGGAGGCGGGTGATGGCCGCCGTTCAGGATACCGCGTTCCCTACCCGTCCTGGCCGGATGTACGCAACGAGCGGCCTCGCACGGCGCGCGCGCCGATCGCGACGTCCGGCCTGTCTACCATCGCGGCGATGGTGACCACCGAGACCCGTCGCGAGGAGCTCAAGGAGGTCTTCACGGAGGCGCGGGGCTGCACGCGCTGCCCGCAGCTCGCCGCGACCCGAACGCAGGTCGTCTTCGGCGCCGGGAACGCCGACGCGGACCTCATGTTCGTGGGGGAGGCGCCCGGTGCGCGCGAGGACGAGCGCGGCCTGCCGTTCGTCGGCGCAGCGGGGAAGATGCTCGAGGAGCTGCTGGCCGGCGTCGGCCTGCAGCGCGACGACGTCTTCATCGCCAACGTCCTCAAGTGCCGCCCGCCCGGCAACCGCGACCCCGCGCCGGTGGAGATCGAGAACTGCCAGGAGTACCTGTTCCGGCAGGTCCAGCTCATCCGCCCGAAGGTCATCTGCACGCTGGGCAACTTCTCGACGAAGCTGCTGCGCGCGGATCCGACGGGGATCACGCGCCTGCACGGCCGCCCCGAGATCCGGATCGTCGGCACGCGCGCGGTGCGGCTGTACCCGATCCACCATCCCGCGGCCGCGCTCTACACGCGCTCGCTGCAGGACACGCTGCGCGAGGACTTCGCGCGGCTCCCGGGACTGCTGGAGCTGCCCGAGCCCGATCAGCCCGAGCGCGAGATCGAGCCCGATCTCCTCGAGAACGCAGGCGACCCCGAGGACCATGAGGACCCCGGGGCCGAGCAGCTCGGTCTGTTCTAGCCCCTAGCCGCGGCGGTACGGGTCGATGTAGACGTCGTCGACGCGCATGGTGCTCACGCCGATGTTCGTGACCCGGATCGAGAACTGCTTGCCCAGGAGGCCGAGGCCCGTGAGCATCGGCAGCGTGGGAGACCACGCGCCGCCGGTGGCGACGCCCGCGGGCAGTCCGACGCCGTTGTAGACCGCCTGGACGAGCACGAGGCCCGTGACAGGACCCGTCGCGAACATGCGGATCGTCGGCTCGGCGAGGCCCACGCACGAGGCGGGGCTCGTGGCGCTGGCGCCCGGTGCGAGCTGGAGCGACGAGTGGTCGCCGGCGCCGCCGACCTGCTGCGAGGCGTTGCCGTCGACGATCCTCGCGCCGCCGGTCAGGGTCCAGGCCGGTGAGCCGGCCTCGAAGTCGCCGCCGGGGGCGGGCTTGTAGTTGGACTGGTCGAGCCAGGGCGCGAAGGTCTTCGCCGTGACGGCGCCCGCGTCGCAGGCCGTGGTGCTCTGGCTGACGGCGCCGGTGACGGCCTTGAGGGTTCCACCCAGGAGCCCTCCGGAAGCCGCGCTCGCCGAGGCGGGCGCGATGGCTGCGAGCGCTGCGGCCCCTGCAAGGGCCAGGCGGAGCAGCCGGGTGTTCATCTTGGTGTGCATCGTCCTCCTTGACGTACGAGCGGTCGCATCCGTGTTGGGCCGCTGGAGAACCCATCGGCCGCCCGTTCCCGATCTGAACGTCATCAGGCACCTCATGGCCAGGTGTCCGACATCCAGTCCGCCCGTTGCGGTGTCCTCCGGCCGTGGCCGATCACCCGGGGGAGGGATCGTGAACGTCGAGGACCACCCGATCGTCGAGCAGCTCATGCGCGACGCGGCGCCCCGCGCCGTGGCGCGTCTACCCGCGCGTGAGCGCTTCGTCGAGGCGTTCGTCGGGCTCGCGCTCGTCCTCGCGGTCGCCGGCCTCGCCATCTGGACCGGCGCGCCGCTGCCCGCCCCGCTGAACCTCGTCGTCGGCATCGTCGCCTACATCGCCGCCCGGCGCGTGGAGTTCCGCGTCGGCGGAGGGATCGCCGGCCCGACGCAGCCGGTGCTCGTCGTCATGCTGCTCACGCTCCCGCCCTGGGTCGCCGTGATCGCGGTCGTCTTCGCGGCGCTGCTGGACCGCGTCCCCGACTACGTCTCCGGCCGTATGCACCCGGACCACTCGCTGCTCACGCTCGGGGACGCGTGGCACGTCGTCGGTCCCGCGGTGGTGCTCGCCGCGGCGGGCAGCCCGGAGGCGAGCCTCGACCTGTGGTGGCTGTACCTGCTGGCGTTCGCCGCGCAGGTCGTCGTCGACGTCGTGGTCGCCACGCTGCGCGAGTGGCTCGGCTCCGGCGTCCCGCCCGACCTGCAGCTGCGCATCCTCGGCTTCAGCGTCCTCGTCGACGTCGCACTCGCGCCGATCGGCCTCCTGGCCGCGCTCGCGACGCCCGGCGGCGTGCTCCCGCTGCTCATGCTCATGCCGCTCATCGGGCTGCTGGCCGTCCTCGGCCGCGAGCGCGAGCAGCGCATCCAGCACACGATCGAGCTCAGCGACGCGTACCGCGGCACCGCGCTGCTCATGGGCGAGCTGCTCGTGGCCGACGACGCCTACACCGGCGGCGAGCACACGAGCGGCGTCGTCGCCCTCGCGCTCGGCGTCGGCACGCACATCGGCCTCGACGCGCGCGACCAGCGCAACCTCGAGTTCGGCGCGCTCCTGCACGACGTCGGCAAGATCCGCGTCCCCGACGCGATCATCAACAAGCCCGGCAAGCTGACCGCTGAGGAGTGGGAGATCGTCAAGCGCCACCCGGCCGACGGGCAGGAGATGCTCGACCGGATCGGCGGCGTCCTGGGCGAGGTCGGCATCATCGTCCGCGGCCACCACGAGCGCTGGGACGGCGGCGGATACCCGGACGGCCTCGTGGGGACGGCGATCCCGCTCGCCTCGCGCATCATCTGCGCGTCGGACGCCTTCAGCGCCATGACGACGAACCGCTCCTACCGGGCCGCGATGTCGCTCCCGGAGGCGATCGAGGAGCTCCGCTCCTGCTCGGGCACCCAGTTCGACCCGCAGGTCGTCGAGGCGATCATCGAGGTCGTCGGCGACCGCGGCAGCGTCCCGGCGACGCTGCGCCTCGTCGCCTAGGACGCGGCCAGCCAGGTCCCGATCCCGGCCAGGGCGCCGGGACCGTAGTCGTCGCCGACCGCGCTCGCGAGGTCCGCGAGCGTGATCTCCCGCAGCGCGCCCCGCCACGCCTGGTCGGCGGCCATCATCGCCCGGTGGATCGCGCACGGCTTCGTGCACGCCTCCGGTGGCGTCGCGAGCGGGCCGCGCTGGCGGATCTCGGTGCAGACGAAGGTGGGGCGGTCGCCGTCGACGGCCTCCACGACGTCGAGGACGGTGATCGACGCGGGCTCGCGGGTGAGCGTGTAGCCGCCGGCGTGGCCCTGCACGGAGCGCACGATCCCCGCGCGCGACAGCGCCTGCAGGTGCTTGGCGAGGTACGTGGCCGAGACGTCGTGCAGCTCAGCGAGCTTCGCCGCCGGCACCGGGGCACCGTCGGCCGACGACAGCACCACACAGCAGTGCAACGCCCACTCCACGCCTCCCGACAGCTTCATCCGCAGCAGCGTACTTGACTCGGACAAGACTCATCCGAGATGATCTCGGACAAGATATGTCCGAGAAGGAGCACATCATGAGGATCGTCGTCATCGGAGGCACCGGCCTCATCGGCAGCCAGGTCGTCGCGAACCTCCAGGCCCGCGGACACGAGGCGGTCGCCGCCGCGCCGAGCACGGGCGTCGACACCATCACCGGGGCAGGTCTCGCCGAGGCGCTCGCGGGCGCCGACGTCGTCGTCGACGTCGCCAACTCGCCGTCGTTCGAGGACGACGCCGTCATGGAGTTCTTCCGCACCGCGGGGACCAACCTGCTCGCCGCCGAGCCCTCCGCCGGCGTGCGCCACCACGTCGCCCTGACGATCGTCGGCGCCGAGCGGCTGCCGGACAGCGGGTATCTGCGCGCGAAGGTCGCGCAGGAGGAGCTCATCGAGGCATCGGGCGTGCCGTACACGATCGTCCGCGCCACGCAGTTCTTCGAGTTCCTCCGCGCGATCGCCGACGCGGGCACGGAGGGGGACACGGTCCGCCTGCCGTCGGCGAACCTGCAGCCGATCGCGGCGCGCGACGTCGCGGCCGCCGTGACCGAGGCGGCAGTGGCCGACCCCGTGAACGGCACGGTCGAGATCGGCGGGCCCGAGCCGATCGGGATGGATGTGCTCGTGCGCCGCGTGCTCGCGGCCGACGGCGACGGGCGCACGGTGATCGGCGACCCGCACGCGCGCTACTTCGGCACCGAGCTCGACGATCACTCCCTCACGCCCGGCGCCGGCGCCCGGCTGGGGGCGACGGACTTCGACGCCTGGCTCGCTGCCTAGGCCGAGGTCCGGGCCGCGACCGGGGCGCTGCGCGAGGAGGGCTTGACGGCCTCGTCGCGCACGCGCTCCTGCGGCGTGAGCGGCAGGGTCAGCGCGAGCAGCAGGCTGGGGATCGGCAGCAGGGCGATCGTCCACATGACCGCGCCGAGCCCGGCGGCGTCGGCCAGGACGCCGAGCAGCACCGCCGCGACACCGCCGACGCCGATCGCGGCGCCGAGCGTGACGCCGGAGGCGAGCCCCAGCCGCCGGGGCAGGTACTCCTGGCCCATGACGACGGTGACGCTGAAGCTCATGATCGTGACGAAGCCGACGCCGGCGAGCAGCACGCCCGCGAGCACGCTGCCGGACACGACGAACGCCAGCAGCAGCGGCAGCTGCACCGCCAGCGATCCGACGAGGACGGCGCGGCGGCCGATGCGATCCACGAGCCGGCCGCCGACCAGCGTGCCGATCGCGCCCGCGACGAGCATCGCGGTCAGCGCCGTGTTGCCCGCGGCCTCCGTGGAGCCGAGCTGGTGGACGAACCAGAGCGGGACGAACGACTGCAGGCCGAAGTAGACGCCGGAGCGCAGGGAGATCACGCCGCCGAGGCGCGTGAAGGCGTTCCAGTCGTCCTCGGGCTGGTCGGCACTCTGCGCGGCCCGCCCGACTGCCGTCCTCGCCATCGCGTGCATGCGCGGCAGCGACCGGAACAGCATCACGGACACGATCGCGGGCAGCACGATCAGCGCGAGCGTGCCGCTCAGGCCGAACACGAGGACGAGCGGCGTGACGAAGATCGGCCCGAGCGCGAAGCCGACGTTGCCGCCGACCGAGAAGAAGCTCATGCCCGTGCCGCGCCGCGAGCCGGAGGCGTGGTTGGCGTAGCGCGCGCCCTCGGGGTGGAACGCGGCGACGCCGAGGCCGCTGATCGCGACGACGAAGACGGTCAGCGCGTAGGAGCTCACGACGCCCGCGAGCGAGATCCCGATGCCGGCGAGCAGGACGCCGCCGGGCATGAGCCAGCGGATCTCCAGGCGGTCGGCGACGGCGCCGAACACGGGCTGGATGATCGACGAGCCGACGGTCATCGCGAGGACGAGGAGGCCCGCCGCGGCGTAGGACCAGTGGCGCTGGATCACGAAGAACGGGATGAGCGCGGGCACGGCGCCCTGGCAGAGGTCAGCCGCGGCGTGGCCGCACGAGAGGCGGGCGAGGAGCCCCCGGTCGAGATCCACAGCGGTCATGAGCTGCCCGCCCGCTCGCGAGAACGTCGCCCAGCGACGTTCTCGCCAGCGAAGACGAAGTCTTCGCCATTCACGACGACGTCAGGCCCTCGAGCGCGATGGAGAGGACGCCGCGCTCGGCGCGCTCGGCCGTCCAGCCGTGGCCGGTGCGCAGGTGGCGGTAGGTCCAGCCGATGAGGTTGAAGAGGACCGTCGCCGTCTCGGCCGGATCCTCGAAGGCGCGCAGCGAGCCGTCGGCGGCGCCGTCGCGCAGGATGCGCTCCACGGGCTCGGTGAACGTCGCGCGCGTGAGGCCGCCGTCGCTCGGCGGCTCGTGGAAGATCGCGTCGCGCGGGCGGTCGCCGAGCGCCGCCATGAGCGCGAGGTTCTCGTCCGCCACGGCGCACAGGGCCTCCAGCGCCTGCTCGAGGCGGGCGCGCCCGGTGCCCGGCGCGGTGAGCGCGGGCCACAGCGCGTCGCGGTACTGGTCCTCGAGGCTCGCGGCGAGGGCGGCGAGGATCGCCTCGCGCGTGATGCCGCGGCGGTGCAGCGTCATGCGCGACGTGCCGGCCTCGGCGGCGATCCGCTCGAGGGTGGCGTCCTGCCAGCCGTGCAGCTCGATCGCGCGGCGGGCGCCGGGGAGGATGCGGGGGTCGACGACGGAGGCCACTGTTACATGAATGTAACAGGGGTGCGACGCGCGTGGATCAGGGCCCGCAGCTGCGCGCGTTCGCGATCCCGGCCACGGTGCGCGAGCGCCCGCGACGCGAACGTGACGCCCTGCGCGAGGTCGTCGAGCGCGAGCGCGCGACGACCGAGGCGCGCGCCGACGACCTCCCGGCGCCTGCGCGCGAGCAGCTCGTGGGGCTCGCCGTCGTAGGCCGGGCGGGTGCTGTGGCCGCCCGCGTGGCGCAGCGCGATCTCGGGGCGCAGCTCGGTGGGCACGCCGGCGGCGGCCGCCCGCAGGCACAGCTCGAGGTCCTCGAAGAACAGGAACGCATCGGGGTCGAACGGCCCCAGCCGGCGCAGCGTGTCGGTCCGCGCCGCCACGACCGCTGCGATCGCCCAGCCGACGCGCCGGGGCGTGTCGGACCGCCACGGATCGGCTTCCAGCCGCAGCCGCCGCGGCAGCAGCCGGGGGTGCACGAGCGCCGGCAGGAGCGCGCGGGCCGTCCCCGGCTCGGGGTGCGCGCTGCGCTGGACGGAGCCGTCGGCGTTCAGCAGCCGCGGGACCACGAGCGCGTCGCGCGCGGCGGCCAGGTCGACCAGCCGGCCCAGGCCGTCGTCCAGCAGCTCGACGTCGGGGTTGAGGAGGACCGTGACCGGCGTCCGGACGTGCTCGAGCCCGGCGACGTTCGCGGCGCCGAATCCGGGGTTGCCGGGCAGGCGCACGACCCGCGCGCCGTGGCGCTCCGCGAGCGCGGCGCCGCCGTCGGAGGAGCCGGAGTCGACGACGACGAGCTCCGGCGCGGTGGGGAGATGGCGCTCGATCGAGCGCAGGAGGACCTCGAGGTCGGGCTCGGAGTCGTGCAGGACGACGAGCAGCGTCGCGTTCACGCCGCCACCTCGGCCAGGACGGCGCGCAGCTCGCGGGCCGCGCGCTCCCACGTGTGGGCGCGGGCGCGCGCGAACGCCTGCTCGGCGATCGCGCCCCGGAGCGCGTCGTCGTCGCGCAGCCGCCCGATGGCCGCCCCGAGCGCCGAGTCGTCGCCCGGCGCCACGAACAGGGCGCCGTCGTCGCCGAGCGTCTCGCGGAGCACCGGGAGGTCGCTCACGATGCTCGGCGTCCCGCACAGGGCGGCCTCCAGCGGCGGGAACCCGAAGCCCTCGAGATGGGAGGGCAGGACGAGCGCGAGCGCCCCCGCCAGGAGCCCGTCGAGCTCAGCGTCGGAGACCCGGCCGAGCAGCCGGCCCCCTGCCGCCTGCACGTCGTCCGCGAGCCGTCCGGTGCCGGCGAACCACGCTGCGACGCCTGCGCTGGAGGCTGCGCGGGCCAGCGCCACCGGGTCCTTGCGCGGCTCGAGCGCGCCGACGAACAGCACGTACTCGGCATCCGGCACGTCGCGGGGCGCGACCGGCCGCAGGCCCGGGGCGACGACGACCGCGCCCTCGAGCCCCCAGGCCGCGCGCAGCTCGTCGCGCATGGCCGCGGTGTCCGTCACGACGCGACCGGCGCGCGTCGCGAGCCGCCGTGGGCGCGCCGCGGCGTGCCACAGCCGCTCGTAGGGGGTGAAGTCGCCGGGACGCTCCTCGAACGAGCGGTCGTGGACCGTGACGACGTACGGCACGTCACCGGGTGCGACCGGGGCGAGCGCGGGGATCCAGACCACGTCCAGATCGCCGCCGAGCAGATGGGCGACGGTCGGCACGCCGGTCAGCGCGGCCGCACCGTGCACGGCGCGGCCGGGCGCGCGCGTGCGGACGACACGCACGTCCGGCCGCGCGGCCAGCTCGCGCGCGGCAGGCCCGAGGGGCGCCCGGCCGGGCACCAGGAGCGACAGCTCGTCCTCGGTCAGCGCGCCGAGCATGCCCTGCAGGTACACCGCGATGCCGCGCCCGGCGTCGAGGTGGCGCGCGTCGACGCCGACCCTCATCGGCGCGTGCACGAAGATGCTCGGCCGTGGCGCGCGTGCTCATCAACGGCCGGGCGGCCGTCCGGCCCGAACCGGGCGGCGTCGAGCGCTGGGCGCGCGAGCTCGCCGCGCGGCTGCCGGCGCTCGCACCCGAGCGCTACGCCGTCGTGCGGCCGCCGGGCGCGCTTGCGCACCGCGCCGGGCATGCATGGGAGCAGGCCGTCCTGCCCGCGGTCGCGATCGCGCGCCGCGCGCCGCTGGTCCTGCATCCGGCCAACACCGCGCCGGTGGCGCTGCGTCGCAACGTCGTCGTGGTCCACGACGCCGCCGCGCTGCGCGAGCCGTCCTGGTACTCCGGCGCGTACGCCGCCTGGCAGCGGGCGGTGCTGCCCGTCGTCGTCCGCCGCGCGCGCCACGTCGTGACCGTATCCGAGTTCTCGCGGGCCGAGCTCGTCGAGCTGGCGGGTGCGGATCCGGCCCGCGTGACCGTCGTCGCCGGGGGCGTCGACCACGACCGGCTGCATCCCGGCGTCGACCCCGCGCCCGCACGCGCGGCCCTCGACCTCCCGCGGCCCTACGTCCTGACCGTCGCCAGCCGCCTGCCGCGCAAGAACCTCGCCGCGCTGGAGCCGGCGGCGAAGCGGCTGGGCGAGCTCGGCATCGACCTCGTCGCCGCGGGCGGCACACGGCCGCAGTTCGCCGAGGAGACGCCGGCGGGCGCCGTCCGCGCGCTCGGTCTCGTGCCCGAGGCGCTGCTGCCCGGGCTCTACGCCGGTGCCGCGGCCTTCGTGCTCCCGAGCCTGCACGAGGGCTTCGGCCTGCCGGTGCTGGAGGCGATGGCGTCGGGCGTCCCGGTCGTGGCATCCGACCGCGGGGCGCTCCCCGAGACGTGCGCGGGCGCCGCGCTGCTCGTCGACCCCTCCGACCACGCGGCGATCACCGAGGCCGTCGAGGCGGCGATCGGCGACGACCACCTCGTCGCCGCGGGCCTCGTGCGCGCGGCCGGCTTCTCGTGGGCGCGCACCGCGACAGAGGTCGACGGGGTTGTCAGGCGCCTGTACATTCGCGCCTGACCACGAGGAGGACGTGATGGAGATCGGTGTGTATGCGGTCTGCACGGACGAGACGCTGCGGCCGGACGTGGTCGCGAAGCTCATCGAGGACGCCGGCCTGGATGCGATCCACTTCGGCGAGCACTCGCACATCCCGGCGAGCCGGGAGACGCCGTTCCCGGGAGGCGACCTGCCGCCCGACTACCTGCGGACCTGGGACCTGCTCGTCGCGCTGAACACCGCGGCGCTCGGCACGACCCGGCTGCGGGTGTCCTCGGGGATCATCCAGGTGGCACAGCGCGAGCCGATCACGACCGCGAAGGCGCTCGCGAGCATCGACGTGCTCTCGGATGGGCGGGTCGACCTCATCGTCGGCCACGGCTGGAACATCGAGGAGATGCGCAACCACGGCGTCGACATCGAGACGCGCTACGACCTCGTCCGCGAGCGGATGCTCGCCATGCGCGAGATCTGGCGCAACGACGAGGCGACGTTCCACGGCGACTTCGTGAACTTCGACCGCATCTGGTCGTGGCCCAAGCCGGTGCAGCCCGGCGGCGTGCCCATGTTCTTCGGCGGCAACTCGCCGGGCTCCGAGGAGCGCGCGCTGGAGTACGGCGACGGGTGGGGGCCGATCGCGCTCCCGGACATCCCCGAGCGCGTCCGCGCGTTCCGGGCGGCGGGGCACGACATGCCGGTCGTCGCATTCGGCGTCGCGACCGATGCCGCCGCCATCGAGGAGCATGCGAGCGCCGGCACGAGCCGCGCCGTCCTCATGCTCGAATCCGCCCGCGAGGGCGACATCGAGCGGGGTCTGGAGGAGATGCAGCGCACCGTCGCGACCGCCGTCGGGTGAGATGCATGCATCTGCATATCGATAATGTCGACAATGTCATGAGTCTGTAGGTTCCCCTTCGAACCGAGAGAGGGAGCACATGGAGATCGGTCTGTACGGGGTCTGCACCGACGAGACGCTGCGACCCGACGAGATGGCGAGGCTCATCGAGGACGCGGGCTTCGATGCGCTCGCGATCGGCGAGCACACGCACGTCCCTTCGAGCCGCGAGTCGCCGTACCCGGGCGGCGATCTGCCCGAGGGCTACACGCGCACGCTGGACCTCTTCATCGCGCTGAACACGGCGGCCCTCGCGACGACCCGGCTGAAGGTCAGCTCGTCGATCCTGCAGCTCGCGCAGCGCGACGCGATCACCACCGCCAAGGAGGCCGCCAGCCTCGACTACCTCTCGGGCGGCCGCCTGGCCCTCATCGTCGGCCACGGCTGGAACATCGAGGAGATGCGCAACCACGGCGTCGACCCGGATCGCCGCTACGACATCGTGCGGGAGAAGATGCTCGCGATGCGCGCGATCTTCGACAACGACGTCGCGTCCTTCCACGGCGAGTTCGTGAACTTCGACGACATCTGGTCCTGGCCCAAGCCCGTGCAGCAGGGCGGCGTCCCGCTGATCTACGGCGGCAACTCGCCGGGCTCGGAGGAGCGCGCGCTCGCCTATGCCGACGGCTGGGCTCCGATCAACGCGCCGGGGATCCTCGAGCGCGTCGCCGCGTTCACGTCCGAGAACCCCGGTGTGCCGGTGCACGTCGCCGGCGTGGCGACCGATCCGGCCGAGATCGAGGCCTACGCGCAGGCGGGCGCCGCGCGCGCGGTGCTCGGCTTCGGCCACGTGCGCCCCGGCGGCGCGGAGCCGATCCTGGAGGAGCTGCGCAAGACCGTGGACGTGGCCGTCGGTTAGGTGGCCGTCGCGGCCGTCCAGCCGCCGTGGGCCACGCTCGTGGACCCCGCCGACAGGGCGTGGATCCGCGCGGCGAACTTCGCCATCGCGTGCCAGGCCGTGCGGGGCGGTGACCGCCTCGCGCTGACCGGCCTGCCCGACGAGCACCTCGCGATGCTCGTCGGGACCGGCGCGCGCATCGAGACCGCCTCGGGGATCGTGCAGGCTCCGGCGGACGCCCTGGTGATCGTCGAGCCGGGCGACAGCGTCATCGAGCCCGACGGCGACGGCCGCGTCGTCCGCGTCGTGACGACGCGCGCCCGTGACGTCGCGCGCGACAGCGTCAACGCCGACGCATACCGCGACCACCCAGAGGCGGTGACGCCCCTCGGGCCGCCGGTCATCGGCCCGGGCACCCGCATCCACGCGCTCGCCGACCACCCGGCCGGCGAGGGGGAGATGCGCGTCTTCCGCTCCGGCGACCTCATGATCAACGTCTTCGGGCCGCGCACCCGGCGGCGCGACCCCGCCCGGCTGTCACCCCACTGGCACGACGACCTCGAGCAGGGGTCGGTCGTGCTCGAGGGCACCTGGATCCACCACCTGCGCTACCCGTGGGCGCCCGACAGCGGCACGTGGCGGCCGGATGCGCACCTGCGCTGCGGCGCGCCGAGCGTGACGATCATCCCCGCGGGCGTCGAGCACACCTCGCAGGACACGGGCGACGGCGGGTCGTGGCTCGTCGACGTCTTCGCGCCGCCGCGCGCGGACTTCCTCGCAAGGGGGATCGTCCGCAACGCGGCGGAGTACGACGTCAGCGGATGACGCGCTCCTCCAGCACGGCGCTCATGCCCTCGAGCGCGTCCATCCGCAGGAAGTTGAAGCCGTCGGCGGCGAGCTCGTCCCACGCCTCCGACTCCTGCGACCGCAGGTAGGCGTCGCGGTCGGCGTACCAGCACTCGGAGAACCCGTCGAACGCCGGCAGCTCGTCGATGATGCCCTCGAGGTCCATCGACGCCACCGCGAGGTTCTGCACGTAGCGGTCGATGCCCGGCGCGCGCAGCGCGATCGGCGCGTGGACGTCGCGCCAGTGCGCGACCGCCTCCTCGCGCGGCATCCCCTCGCGGAACTTCGCGAACCAGACGACCTTGTACGGGCTGCGCGGCCCGTCGCGCATCACGCGCTCCTCGAGCACGCCGCTCATCCCGTCCATGGAGTCCATCTCGAAGACGTTCGCGCCGTCCACGCCGATGTCGGCGAACTCCTGCGACGCGAGCGCCGCCTCGAACGCCGCCCGGTCGTCGTACTCGTGCACCGAGTAGCCGTCGAACGCGACGTCCGCGGTGCTCTCGCCCTGCGCGCCGATCGCGCCCACGACGTGGTTCTGGACGTAGCTGCGCATCGAGCCGACCTTCAGGCCCAGCGGGCCGTGGGTCTCCGTCCAGTACGCGCGCATCTCCTCGCGGGGGCGATCCGCGCGGAGCCGCGCGACCCAGACGACCTTGATCATGCCGCGGCCGGGACGCGGTCGCCGGCGATGCTCCGCGCCGCCACGAGGCCGAACCCCACGTACGGGCCCCAGGTGGACCCGCCGGACCAGTACGCCTGGCCCGACGCGGACGCGACGCAGTTGCCCACCCCGTACAGCCCGGGCACCGGCACGTCGAGACCGTCGAGGATCTGCATCGACGGGTTGACCTTCGGCCCGCCCTTCGTCTCGATGGACCCCGGCGCGAGGATCGTCGCGTAGTAGGGGCCCTCGGCGGCGAGGGGGTACATCGTCTCGTTCGGCAGGTCGTTGTCGTCGGCCCGGCCGCCGTGCATGAGCAGCTCGATCGCCGACTCGCCGCGGTGGAACTCCGGGTCGGCGCCGCTCCGGGCGTACCCGTCGAAGCGCTCGATCGTCGCGCGGAGCTGCTCGAGGAAGTCGTCGGCGAGCTCCACGCCGCCGACGCGGCCGGAGAACGTGGCGAGACGTTCCCGCAGGAGGTCGACGAGCTCCTCGAGCGTGTCGGCGCGCAGGAGGTACTTCGACTCCTGGCCCACCGGCGGGATGAAGTTGCCCGCCTGGTGGTCCATCGGCGCGTCGCCGCGGGCGAAGCGCGACCGCGCGCGCTCGTCGAGGATCGCGAACTGGAGGAAGTTGGGGTACTCGGCCCGGGCAGGGTCCCAGGCGAAGTGCGACTGCGTGCGGTCGTTGTACGTCGTCTTCTCGTTGCAGGCGCGGCGCCCGTACTTGTTCACGCTGAAGACGCTGTCGCCGATGAGCGAGAAGTTCGCGATGAGCGCCGGGTCCTCGTCGAGCGCCTGCTCGAGCACGACCGGCGCGCCCCACGCCGAGTGCATGTGCAGCAGCGGGAGCCCGAGCGCCTTGGCGACGGGGATGATGTCGCCCTCGCTCGTGCGCGCCGCGCAGCCGCCGACGTACATCCCGTTGAGGTACTCCCGCGCCCAGCGCTCGCTGTGCGTGAAGCCACCGCTCGCGAACACGACCGCCCGGTCGCCGCGGACGCGGACCTCCTCGCCGTCGTGGTCGGCCAGCACGCCCACCACGCGCCCCGACTCGTCGACGAACACGCTCTGGGCCGGATGCTCGGTCAGCAGCGTCCCGCCGTGGCTCGTGATCCACTCGAGGAGCCGCCCGATCGCGACGCGGCCGACGACGATCTCGCCGGCGTCGTCGACGGAGAAGATGACCCGGCCGAAGCGCCGCTTGTCCTCGGGCAGCTCGTTGTAGCTCGGCCAGTCGGGCTGGTGGCCCACCTGCATCGCGCCCAGCTCCACGAGCCGCTCGAGCGACGCCGCGGCGTTGTCGTAGTAGGCCTCGATGATCCGGTGCTCCCACTCCGGGAGCCCGAACTGCGGGTCGGCGGCGTCGTAGAGCAGCGGCCGGCCGACCCGGGCGAGGAAGCGGATGAAGTCCTCGCGCGGATCGTCCTCGCCGAGGGCCTGCAGGAAGTGGTTGGCGGGGATCATCATCCCGCCCGCGGCCTTCGCGCTCGTCCCGCCGCCGTCGCCGGACTTCTCGACCATGACGACGGACAGGCCGGCGTCGAGGCAGTGGACGGCGGTCGAGCAGCCGGCGATGCCGGTGCCGATGACGACGACGTCAGCCTGGTGATCCCAGGGCGTGGCGTCGTCTGCGGTGAGGACAGGGGCGGACATGCCCCTAATCAGACCGTCCTTCCACCCGGAGCGCAACCCTCCGGTACTCGGCGAGGGCCGGCTTGTCGACCGGCGCATCGGTGCCGGGAGGACCGAGCTTGCGCAGGCCCGACCACGAGAACGAGTTCGGCGAGTCGCGGTCGGCCGAGAGCCACGTGTACCAGAAGATCTGCCGGATCCGGGCGCTCTGGCGGATGCGCAGCAGGGCCGCGTAGGCGTTGCGCAGCCGGGACGCCTGGCCCGCCTCCGTCGTCTCGAAGCCGATCGTGTTCTTCGTCTTGCCCTTGGCCGACGGCCACGTGAGCTCGGAGATGATGAGGCCCTTGCGGCGGTCGTCGTAGCGGGCCATCGCCTCGCGGTTCAGCCGCACGATCTTCAGGACGTTCGACAGGCGGCCGCTGAACGGGTGGACGGCCGCCGTGTCGAACCAGCGCCGCGCGCCGGCGCGGTAGGCGTCCGCGAGCGCGCGCCACGAGAAGTTGGCGAATCCGGCGAGCACGACCTCCGAGCCGGGGTCGGCGGCCTTGAGCGCGCGGTAGGAGGCCTGCAGGAGCTTCACGTAGCGCTTCGCGAAGGGCCGCGGCGACTCCCAGTACGTGTCGATGTTCGGCTCGTTCCAGATCTGCCACTGGCGCTGGGGGTTGCGCGGGAGGTCGGGCCGAGCCGCCCAGAACGTCCCCTGCGGCCCGTAGCGCGCGACGAGCGCGGTCAGGAACGCCGTGTAGGCGGCGTCGCCGCGCGGGGGCGAGGCGATCTTCGCCGGGTCCTCCCGGTCCCACGCGGGCGCGCGGATGACGACGGGCAGGATCCTGAGGTGGTTCGCCGCCGCCATCGCGACGACGCGGTCGGTGCCCGCCCAGTCGATCGGGCCGTCGCGCGTCGGCTGCAGGTCGGCCCAGTAGATGACGATCCGGATCGCCTCGACGCCGTTCTGCTGCATGAGCGTGCCCTCGCGCGAGATGTCGGTGATCCCCTGGTCGACGAGGGGACCGTCGGCCATCACGCCCATGAAGCCCTCAGGGACCTCACGGGGAGCGGCCTGGGCGCTCGGGGCGAGCAGCAGCGCGACGAGGATGGCGAGCAGGAGTGCGGGCACGAGGGCGGCACGGTAGCTTGCCCGCCCATGACGGGGGCAGCCGGACCACGCGTGGCTCTCGTCCACGACTTCCTCCTGGATCTGCGGGGTGCCGAGCGCGTGTTCCTCGTGCTCTGCGACCTGTTCCCCGACGCGGACGTGTTCACGGCGGTCTACGACGAGGAGGGGACGGAGGGCAGGTTCGCGCACAGGAACGTCAACACGTCGTTCCTGCAGCGGGTGCGGCCGACCGCGAGGACGTTCCGCGCGCTGCTGCCGCTGTACCCGTACGCGATGGAGGCGCTCGACCTCGAGAGCTACGACCTCGTCGTGTCCTCCTCGAGCGCCTGGGCGCACGGCGTCATCACCGGCGACCACGCGGTCCACGTCTGCTACTGCCACAACCCGTTCCGCTACGCCTGGAACGCCCGCGAGCAGGCGCTGGCGGGCCGCGCCGCCCCGAGCCGCGCGGCGCTGTCGGTCATCTTCCGCCGCTGGCGCGAGTGGGACTGGATCGCGGCCCAGCGCGTCGACCGCTACGTGGCGAACTCGGAGACGACGAAGTCGCGGATCGCGCACTACTTCGGACGCGAGGCGACGGTCCTCTACCCGCCCGTGCAGACCGAGCGCTTCGCGCCGGGGACGCCGGGCGACGACTACGTCGTGCTCGCCGAGCTCATGGCCCACAAGCGCCTGGATCTCGCGGTGCAGGCGTTCACGCGCATGAACCGGCCGCTCACCGTGATCGGCGACGGGCCCGATGCGCGGCGTCTCCGGCGCATGGCGGGGCCGACCGTGCGGTTCGCCGGCCGGATCGGCGACGCGGAGGTCGCCGCGCGCCTCGCGTCCTGCCGCGCGCTCGTCGTCACCGCGACCGAGGAGTTCGGGATCGCCGCGATCGAGGCGCAGGCAGCGGGCCGGCCCGTCATCGCGCTGCGCGCGGGCGGCGTGCGCGAGACGCTCGTCGAGGGCGTGACGGGCGCGTTCTTCGACGAGCCCGATCCGGACGCCCTCGTGGCGGCCGTCCTCGCGTTCGACGATCGCGCCGTCGACCCGCAGGCGTGCGTCGCGAACGCCGAGCGCTTCGGGGTCGCGCGCTTCGCGGAGGGGATCGCCGAGGTCGTCGCGGACGCGAGGCGCGCGCCGCGGCCTCACGCGGACACCCGCGGCCACGCCCGCTCGCGCAGCACGCCGCAGCGGCGCGGCGCCCGGGACTGAGCGGGTGCGCGTCGCCGTCGTCGTCCCGTGCCGGGACGGGCGTCGCTGGCTGCCGGGGCTGCTGGCGTCGGTGCGCGAGCAGACCCGCCCGGCCGACCGGGTGCTCGTCGTCGACGACGCATCCGGCGACGGCTCCGCCGACGTCGCTCGTGCGGAGGGAGCGGAGGTCCTCGAGCTGAGCCGCAACGTCGGCTTCGCCGCGGCGGCCAACCGGGGGATCGCGGCGGCGGCCGATGCGGACGCCGTGGCGCTCGTGAACACCGACGTGGTCCTCACGCCGGACTGGCTCGCGCGGACGGTGCGGCGGCTCGAGCCCGATGTCGCCGCGGTGGCGACGAAGATGGTCGCGCTGGACGATCCGGGGCTCCTCGACGACTGCGGCGACGTGCTGCGCCGCGACGGCGTCTGCGAGCAGCGCGGCCACGGCCGCCGCGACACCGGCGCGTACGACGAGCCCGGCGACGTCTTCGCGGCGTGCGCCGGGGCGGCGCTGTACCGGCGACAGGCCGTGCTCGACGCCGGCGGCTTCGAGGAGTCGTTCTTCGCCTACCTGGAGGACGTCGACCTGGGGCTGCGGCTGCGCACCGCCGGCTGGCGCTGCGCGTACGAGCCCGCGGTCGCCCGCCACGCCGGGCAGGGGTCCTCGGCGGCGCTGCGCCGGCCGGTCGGTCGGCTCGTCGCACGCAACACGCTGCTGCTCGTCGCGCGTCACTTCCCCGCGCGCTGGGCCGGCCCCGTCGCCTACCGCCAGGCGGCGTGGCTGTGGCACGCCGCGCGCGGCGGCCGGCTGGGCGAGCACGCGGGCGGGCTGGCGGACGCGGTTCCGCTGCTGCCGGGCGCGCTGCGCGCGCGCCGCGATCTGCGCGCGGTGACGCGCGTCCGCGTCGAGGACGTGGTGCCCGACCTGCCCTGGCGCGGCCCGCGCGCCGGAGGGCATCCGGACAACGTGCGCTAGACGCGGTCGCCCAGCGAGGAGCGCCCGGAAGTCCAGGTCGGGCAGCGGCGGGCTGAGGTGGTAGCCCTGCGCGACGTCGCAGCCCCACGAGGCGAGCAGCTCCCACGCCTCCGCGGACTCGACGCCCTCGGCGACGACCCGCAGGTCGAGGTTGTGCGCGAGCTCGACCGTCGAGCGGACGATCGCAGCGTCGCCGGCGTCGTCGAGGAGATCGGTGATGAAGGAGCGGTCGATCTTCAGCTCGCGCACCGGGAGGCGCTTGAGCATGCCGAGCGACGAGTAGCCGGTGCCGAAGTCGTCGAGCGAGAGGTCGATGCTCAGCTCGGACAGCCGCGCGAGCACGTCCTGGGCGCGCTCGGGGTCCGTCATGATCGTCTCCTCGGTGAGCTCGAGACCGAGCACGCCCTCGGGGGCGTCCCAGCGCTCCAGCAGCTCGGCGACGTCGTCCGGGAAGCGCACGTCGAGCAGCGTCCCGGCGGACGTGTTCACCGCCACGGGGACGTGCAGCCCGTCCTCGCGCCACGCGCGCTCGGCCCGCAGCGCCTGGTCGATCACCTCGAGCGTCAGCAGCCGGCCGAGGCCGGAGCGCTCGACGAGCGGCACGAACTCGGCGGGCGGGACGAGGCCGCGCTCGGGATGCTCCCAGCGCACGAGGGCCTCCGCGCCGAGGATCCGGCCGGTGCGCAGGCACGCCTTGGGCTGGAAGTGCAGGACGAGCTCGCCATCCGTGATCGCGGCCTGCAGCTCGGCCGCCAGCGCAAGTCGCTCGCGGCTGTGGCCGTCGCGCTCGGGCGCGTAGACCTCGAC
This sequence comes from uncultured Solirubrobacterales bacterium, assembly GCA_963757125.1. Lineage (GTDB taxonomy): Bacteria > Actinomycetota > Thermoleophilia > Solirubrobacterales > Solirubrobacteraceae > CAVVSD01. Next base: position 264,093 of record CAVWQP010000006.1, read on the forward strand.
CCCGTTGCGGTTGGCCTTGGCGTGGTACATCGCGACGTCGGCGTGGCGCAGGATCTCCTCGCGCCCGCCCGAGTCGGTGCCGGCGACGCCGATGCTCGCCCGGACCGGCAGGAGCAGGTCGTCCAGGCACAGCGGCTCGTCGAGCGCGTCGAGCAGGCGCCGCGCGACGGCCAGGCCGTCGGACTCGGTCGCTCCGGATCGGAGCACGACCGCGAACTCGTCGCCGCCGAGGCGGCTCAGCGTGCCGTCGTCGCCCAGCGCGCGGCCGAGGCGCTGCGCCACCGCGACGAGCGCGTCGTCGCCGGCGTGGTGGCCGAGCGTGTCGTTGAGCTCCTTGAAGCGGTCGAGGTCGATCATCAGGGCGGTCACGGGGCCCGCCTCGCACCGCGCGTCGAGCTCGGCGTAGGCGCTGCGGCGGTTGGGGAGGCCCGTGAGCTCGTCGGTCAGCGCCTGGCGGCGGCTGTCGGCCAGGGCGACGTTCTCGCGGAACGCGATCGCGGCGCGCACGCCGATGAGCCCGATCGCGGCGGTCAGCAGCGCCATCGCCACGGGCGTGAGGGTGCCGAGCGTGTCGAGCACGAGCAGGGCCAGCACGACGCCGAACAGGACGACCGGCACCGCCAGAGCGGGCCAGCCGCTGAGCGCGCGCTGCCGCGGGCGTTGCGTGGGCCGCAGCGCCGCCGCGACGAGGCAGGCGGCGCCCATGCTGAACACGATGGCGAGCGGCCCGGTCGTCGTGCCCGGCGCGGTGCCGTCGGTGGAACCCAGCGCGAAGACCGCGTCGCCGAGCGCGGTCAGCGTCACGCCGCCGGCGATCCGCCACCAGACGCCGCCAGGGTGGCCGCCGTGCAGCACGACGACGCAGATCACGAGTGCCAGCAGCACGACGTCCGCGGCGGGGAACGCGATGGTCACGGCAGCCGCCGAGGCGGTGCCGCCGGCATCCAGGAGCGGCGTGAACACCCAGTGCGCGCCGACCGCGCCGAGCAGCAGGATGCCGACCGCGCCGTCCAGCCACGCGGCGCGCGGGATCCGGTGCAGTCCGGAGCGGGCCAGCAGGAAGAACGCCACGTACTGGCCGACGTAGAACAAGATCAGGCCCGCGTCCGAGGCCGACGGGAACGGCAGCTCCTCGCCGGTCGGCGACGCGAGCGTCGCGACGAGCCGGCCCGCTGTCCACGCGGCCAGGCCGAGGCCGAGCGCGAGCCAGGCCGCGCGGGCCTCCCGGAGGCTGACGGCCCGCCAGAGGACGAGGACCGCCGCGTTCAGCATGAGGAGGAACTGCACCCCCTCGTGCACGTCGATCGGCAGGACGAGGCCGTCCGTCGCCCAGCCCACCCCGAGCACGACGAGGTACGCCGCGACGACCGTGGCGAACACGGCCCACGCGCGGCGAAGGGGGAGGGACAGGCGGGGGTCCGCGAGCATCACCTCCGGCATCGGCGGCCCGCGGGTCTGGGCCAGGGTCGCCTGGACGGGCTTACGACCGTCCAGGCGCCCGGCCGCTCGACTCAGCTACTCGCTGCGGTCGAGCTCCAGTGCGCACCCGTTGATGCAGTAGCGCTCGCCGCTGGGGCCAGGGCCGTCGGGGAAGACGTGCCCGAGGTGGCCGTCGCAGGCGCGACAGACGACCTCGACACGGGTCATCCCGTGGCTGTGGTCCTCACGCAGCTCGACGGCCTCGGCGATGGCGGGCTCGGTGAAGCTGGGCCAGCCGCTGCCGGAGTCGAACTTGGCGTCGGAGCGGAAGAGCTCGGCGCCGCAGCCGGCGCAGCGGTAGACCCCGTCGCCCTTCTCGGTCAGGAACGGACCGGTCCAGGGCGCCTCGGTGGCCTGACGACGCAGCACCTCGTACTGGGCGGGTGAGAGGCTCTCGCGCCACTCGGCGTCGGACTTCTCGATCTTCTGCGTGCTCATGCCATCCAGTCTAGGACCCGGCATGCTTCCCAGAACGTGGTTCAGCGCATCGTCATATCTGTGGTCGCCGTAGCCGCCATCGCGTTCGGGATCGTCCGGCTGGGGGAGACGCACGCGTGCGAGAACGCCCAGGCGGATCCGGTCGGTTCCGTCGACGCGCTGCTCGCCGACTGCCACGGTGCGCTGCCCCTCGCGACCGGCAGCGTCGCGCTCGTGAAGGCGGGCAGGACGGCCGACGCGAAGCGCCTCGCGGACGCGGCGGTGCGGCGCCAGCCCGACGACTACATCAGCTGGCTGGCGGTGGCCGGCGTCCGGGCGGCCGGCGGCGATGGGGCGGGCGCGACCCGGGCGCGCGAGCGCGCGCGGGAGCTCAACCCGCTCGCGAACGCGTTGCAGCGTCGCTGAGCAGCAGCCCGGCGCACGCGACCGCGACCAGCGTGAGCGCCGGCATCTCCCAGTCCCAGTCGATCGCGGCGTGGACGAACCACGTCGCCACCGCAGCCGTCGGCCCGGCCGCCAGCGCCGCGTCCGCGCGCAGCGCGTCCCGCGCGCCGACCGCCACGGCCCCGACCAGGGCCAGCAGCAGCACCAGGCCGACGACCCCCAGCTCCGTGAGCGTCTCCAGCGGGAGCGAGTGGGCGTCCTTCACCGCCTCGGGGTACGGGCGCTCGCGCAGCCAGACGGGACCGAACCCGCCCGGCCCCAGGCCGCGCAGCGGCTGGTCGCCCGCCGCCTCCCAGGCCACGCGCCAGTAGTCGGCGCGGTTCGAGCTCGCCGAGCCCAGCCGCGACGTGGTCGCGCCGAAGCCGGCCTTGTCGCCACCTCCCGAGCCGGCCAGCGCGGTGACGACCGGCACGAGGACGAGTGCGGCGACGACCGCGAGCGCGGCGAGGCGGCGCGCGGGCACGACGGGCCACGTGCGCTGCGGCCGGCCGATCGCCCACCACTGCAGGGCCGCGGCGAGCACGGTGAGCACGACGAGCGCCGCGAGGACGACGAGGCCCTGGTGCTCGCGCGTCGTGAGACCTCCCTCGAGCTCGCGGACCGCGTCGGAGCGGTTCGCGACGAACGCCGCCACCGCACCCGGCACGAGCGCGCACGCGGCGGCGCGCAGCTGGGAGGCCGTCGGCGCCAGGAGCACGACGAGCACGACGCCGACCGCCGCGGCGAGCAGCGCCCCGCGGCTGAACGTGAGCAGCAGCCCGACCGTCAGCGGCACGGCACCGGCCGCCGCCGCGATCCGCAGCGCCCGCGGCCGCAGCGGCTCGCCGGCGAGCCGCACGGTCAGCACGACGCCCAGCGCGGCGAGCGCGCCCATCGCGTTCCAGTACGTCAGCGGCTGGTCGAGCCGGCCGCCCGCCGACGCGGTCGCCGAGAGCTCGACGATCCCGGGGACCAGCCGGCCCGCCAGCGCGTAGCCGACGACGATGACCGTCCCGGCCGCGAGCACGGGCTCGACGAGCCACCGGACGCCGCCGAGCAGGAGGACGGCGGCCGTCAGCGCGCCGAGGTACAGGACGTCGCGCTCGAGATCGGCGCGGGCGGTGGCCGCGAGCTGCGCCCAGCCCCCCGCGATCGCCACCCACGCCGTGAACGCCGCCAGCGCGCCGAGCGCGACCCACGCCGCCCGCCGCCGCGGCACGGGCGCGCCGAGCGCGACCGCCGCGAGCACGAGCGCCCAGGCGCCGATGAGCGCGACGAGGCGTGCCTCGTCGAAGTAGCCGCCACTGGCGAACGCGAGCGCCGTCGGGCACGCGAGGGCGAGGATTGCTGCGACGTGAAGGGCTCGATCGCGCACGGTCACGTGAGGGCCGGTGCGGCTGCGACGCCCGAAGGCGTCGCGCCGCTGCCCGGCTGAGCGTCTGGGCGGAAGCGGACGGCACCCGACCCCCCGGCGGGAACCGTCCGCGGCGCGCCCGTCCTCAGACGGTGAGCTCCTCTCCCACGAAGTCCCCGACCGCCGTCACGGCGTCCGCGGACTCGTCGAACAGGAGGTGGCCGACCCCGGGGAGGATCCTGCGCTCCGCCCCCCGGACGTGGTCGGCCCACACATCGATCTGCTCGACCGGGATGATCCGGTCGGCGTCGCCCCAGAGGAGCAGGGTCGGCATCGTGAGACGGTGCAGCCAGCGCGGCAGCCGCGTGTCGTAGGGCCGCTCCCACAGGATGCGGGCCGCCGACGTCGTCTCGCGGAAGCTGTGCGCGAGGAACTCGGGCGTGGGGGGATCGGGCACCTTGCCCTCGAAGATCGACAGGTCCGCGGAGAGGTGCTCCAGGAACTGGTCGCCCGGGATGGTGAAGATGTCCTGCGTCGGGTGCTCGGGGACGCGCAGCCCGAGCGGCGCGGCGAGCACGAGTCGGCGCACGCGCTCGGTGCCGTCGATCGCGAGCGTCGCCGCGAGGTAGCCGCCCATCGAATGGCCCACGAGCGACAGCTCGCGGATGCCCATGAGGTCGAACACGTCGAGGTAGTGGCGCGCGTAGTCCTCGATGCGCCCGACCGTCGGGTCGTCGGCGGAGAGCCCGAAGCCGGGGTGGTGGGGGACGATGAGGCGGAAGCGCTCGGCGAGCGGCAGCAGGCTGTCGAAGCCCGTGATCGTGCCCGCGCCGTGGAGGAAGACGAGCGGCTCGCCGCTGCCGGCTTCGAGCACCACCGTCTCGATGCCGTTGACGTCCAGGGTGCGCTGCGTGAAGGAGGCGCTCACCGGCTCACCGCTGCGACGGTGTCCGACGCGCGTCCGGACCCGCGGGCGCGCATCCGCGGGATGACCTCCTCGGCGAAGAGCGTCATGTTCTTGACGGCCTTCCACTCCGGCATGTCCCCGATCGAGAGGGTGACGAGCAGCCTGCTCGTGCCCGCCTCCTCGGCCCAGTGCGAGAGCAGGTCGGCGACCGTGTCGGGCGACCCGCAGGCGATGCGCCCGATGGCGACCATGTCGTCCCACGTCGCCTTCGTGCCCTCGGCCAGTGCCGTCGACGACACCCGGCGCAGGTACTCCTCCGTCGAGACGTAGCCCGGCGGCAGGAGGTACTTCGGCGGCACGCGGTGGAACCAGGAGAAGAACTGCTCGATGTGCGGCTTGGCCTCGCGCACCGCGTCGGCGTCCGTGTCGGCGACGTAGACGATGTTCGTGATGACGACGTCCTCGGGCTTGGTCTCGCGCCCCGCCTCCTCGGTCAGCCGCCGGAACTCGCCGAACGCCTCGAGCTGCTGGCGGATCGGCACGAACACCACCGAGTAGCCCGTCTCGAACTCGACGGCGAGCTGCACCGTCTCCTCGCTGCCGGAGCCCACGATGTACATCTTCGGGTGGGGCTTCTGGAACGGCTGCGGGAACGTGTTGAGGTAGCGGTAGTTGTAGAACTCGCCGTCGTAGCGGCTCGGGCCGGGGGCGGTCCAGGCCTGCTTGATGACCTCGAGCCCCTCGCGGAAGCGCGCGCGTGACGTGGCGGGGTTCAGCTGGGCGGCGTTGGACCAGTACTCCATGCCCGTGCCGAGCGGGAAGCCGAACTCCATGCGGCCGCCCGACATGACGTCGAGCATCGCGTACTCCTCGGCCACGCGGCTCGGCCACGACAGGTTGATCGGCACCCCGGCGACCATGAGCTTGACGCGCTCGGTCTGCGCGACCATGTAGGCGGCGCGCACGCTCGTCGCCGGCATGAGGCTGTAGTGCGTGTTGTGGTGCTCGTTCAGCGCGATGGCGTCGAAGCCGAGTGCCTCGCCGAGGCGCAGCTCGCGGGCGAAGCGCTGGTAGAGCGCGTGGCCGCGCTCGGGATCGAAGAGCGCGTTGGGGAGATCCACCCAGACCGACTCGTAGTCGTCGGCGTTCTCCGGGACGTCGATGTAGTGGTGGTGGTTGAAGAGGTAGAACTGGATGTCGTCGAAGACGCTGGGCACTGCTCTTCCCCTCCTCTCCGACGCGTGCGCTGTGCGCACAGCTGTACCGAGCCCGGACGATCTCAGGTTATACACTCGAACCCTGGTCTTGACAGGGTTTTCCGCCCACAGCTATTGTTCGCATGACGTACACGTGTGCGCTTGGCGCACAGACCAGCGGGAGCCTCTGAGAGCGATGGGCCTGAGTCCGGCGAACCCCCGTTCCGCGACAGGAACCGTCGTCGCAGGCGAGCCGCTGGAGACCGCCTCGATCGCCGTCGTCGTGGTCCACGGGCGCGACCAGGATCCGCGCTGGATGCTCGAGAACCTCGTCTGGCAGCTCGACCTCCCGCGCGCCGCGTACGTCCTGCCGTCGGCCGCGAGCGGCTCCTGGTACCCCAACCGCTTCTTCGACCGCACCGAGGACAACGAGCCCTGGCTGGGTGACGCTCTGGCGCGCATCGCAGCCGCCGTCGCGCTCGCCGAGGACGGCGGGGTTCCCGTCGAGCGCGTCGCGCTCGCGGGGTTCTCGCAGGGCGCGTGCCTCGTCGCCGAGATGCTCGAGCGCGAGCCCCGCCCCTACGCGGGCGCCGCGATCCTGACCGGCGGCCTGTTCGGGACCGAGGAGGAGCTGCACGCGCCGCCCCCGTTGGACGGCATGCCGGTGCTCCTGACCGGCCACGTCGACGACAGCTGGGTGCCCGTCCCCCGCGTCGAGCGGACGGCCGAGCTGCTGCGTGAGGCCGGCGCGAGGGTGGAGCTCGCGATCCATGATGATCCGGAGCACCAGATCAACGATGATGAGGTCGCCGCCGTGCGACGGCTTCTCATCGGGACCGGTGCCTGAGCAGGGGAATCGAGGGGGTCAGATGAAGCAGGAGAGCGTCGAGGGTCGTCTGGAGGCGGCTCGCCGCGCGCTCGCGCAGGGCGGGATGGTGGTTCTCGCTCCGGGGGCCGACGGCCCCGGGACCGGGAACCTGCTGACCGCCGCGCGGTACGCGACCCCGGAGTCGGTGGCGACGATGGCCCGTCACGGCGGCGGCCTCGTCCGCCTTGCGCTGCCCATGCGCCGCTGCCTCGAGCTGCAGGTCCTCGCCCACCGTCACACCCCGCACCGCCCGGGCGCCCGCTCCCGGACGCTCGACGAGCACCAGCTGCTGTCGGTCGAGGCGCGCGAGGGCGTCGGCACCGGCATCTCGGCGGCCGACCGCGCGCGGACCCTGCGCGTCGCCGCCAGCCCCGCAGCCGGCGCGCAGGAGCTCGTGTGCCCCGGTCACATCCCCGTCGTGACGCCGCTCGCCGAGCAGATCCCGACCCCGGCGGCCGCGGCCATCACGCTGTGCCGCGAGGCCGGCGCATGGCAGGCGGCGACCCTCTGCCACATCCTCGCGCCGGACGGCGACGTCGCCACGACCGCCCAGCTGCGCGCGCTGGCGACCGAGCTGTCGGCGCCGTTCGTCACGGCCGACGAGGTCCTGCTGCCGGGCAACGGGCGCCGTCGCCACAGCCCCATCGAGCACGCGCTCATGTCGATCGGGGCCTGATCGGGTGTCCGACGCCGCGAACCCGCCTCCCGAGCACCTGTCGCCCACCGAGGCGGCGCACTTCCGCAGGGTCCTGGGCCGGTACCCGACGGGCGTGATGGTCGTGACGACCGAGCACGGGGGCGGGCGGCAGGGCATGGCGCTGAACTCGTTCATCTCGGTGTCGCTGGATCCGCCGCTCGTCGCGTTCTGCCCGGCGCGGGCGTCGTCGACCTGGCCGCGGATGCGGCCTGCAGGTCGCCTGGTGCTGAACATCCTCGACCACGAGTCCGAGGAGATCTCGCGCCGGTTCGCCGCGCGCGACGTCGACCGCTTCGAGGGCACCGCGCACCATCCCGCCCCGTCGGGCCTGCCGATCCTGGACGCCGCGATCGGCTGGCTGGACTGCACGCTCGAGGCCGAGCACGACGGCGGCGACCACACGATCGTCGTCGCACGCGTGGAGGCCCTCGGCCTGCGCGAGGGCGACAGCCTGGTCTTCATGGGCGGCGCCTACGGGCGCTTCTCCGCCGCCCGCGGCTAGTCGCTGGTCCGCACCGGCTGCGGATCGGGCGCGTCCGCGATCGGCTCCCAGCGCTCGGGCGCGGCCACCACGGCCGCCCGCGCCGGGCGCGCCCGCAGGGCCAGCCCGAGACACGCGACCGCCGCGGCGGCCTGGACGGCGAGCACGATCTCCGCGAACGCCCGCATCTCGGCGTCGCCGCCGCTCAGCAGCAGCGGCTCGGCGATCGCCGCGACCGCCAGGGCGTAGAGGAACGCCGTCCTGTGCAGCGCGAGCATGTACTGCACGGCGAGCGTCGACACGGCCAGGAGCGTCATCGCCAGGCCGAGGATGGGGAGCGCGTCCGCCGCGCTGACGAACTCCTCGCCGAACGCGACGCGCAGCAGGGTCTCGGGCGCGACCGTGAAGACGATGAGCGACGGCACCGCGACGATCGCCAGCAGCCCGAGCGCGCGCAGGAGGACCGGTCGCGGGTCGACGCCCGCCGCGACCCGCCGCGTCGCCTCCGGGAGCAGGTGCAGCCCGATCCCGATCGCGACCCAGACGACGAGCTTGGCCGCCACGACCGCGGCGGCGTAGGCGCCGGCATCCGAGGCGGTCATCTCGCGCTTGGCCATGATCACGTCGACGTTCTGCAGCGCCGCCAGCAGCAGGAGCCCGACGATCGGCGCCCAGCCCGCGACGACGAGCGTCCGCAGCTCGTGCGCGCGCGCCTTGACGATCGGACTGCGGTCCGCGGCCGCCCGGCGGTGGACCACCTGCGCGAGCGCGACGGACGTCGCCGCCATCGCGAGCGGCGTGCCGAGGTACGCGCCCGCGACGCCGGCCCCGAGCACGACGAGCAGGCATCCGGCGACGAGCCGCCCGACCGCCTCGGACACGACCGACCAGCCGACGGGCCCGTACGCGCCGATGCCCTGCAGGACGCCGCGCTGGAGGGAGAGCAGCAGCCACAGCACGCCGGTGGGCGGCACGCACGCGGCGGCCCACGGCTCCTCGCGCACGCCCACGAGGCCGGCGATCCCCTCGCGCATCAGCGCCGAGGCGATCGCGACGCCGACGAGCACGACGAGCAGCGTCCGCGTCCACGCGCGCAGGGCCTGGGCCGCCGACGCCGCGCCGCCGAGCCGGCCCAGCGCCGTGTCGCGCGCGACGGCGACCTGCAGCGACGATCCCGCGACCGCGAGGATCGTGAACGTCGACATCAGCGCGGCCAGTGCGCCGTAGTCCTCGTCGCCGAGCAGGCGCGTGAAGACCACCGTCACCACGACGGCGACGGCATTGGCCGCCAGCGCCGCGACGGCCAGGCCCGCCGCCTTGGCCGTCTCGCTGCCGGCGATGCGCTGCTGCATCGACCGCACGGCGGCAGCGTAGATGGTCGATCCCTACAGTCCACGTCGTGAAACGCGCCCGCCGACTGCTTCCGTTGACCTGCGCCCTCGCCCTCGCCTTCCCCGCGTCCGCGCTCGCGGGCGGGGCCGGCGACGATCAGTACCAGGACCCCTTCGGGGACGACCAGCCCGCGCAGACCCAGACCGCTCCCGCTCCGCAGGAGAGCGCGCCCGCCCAGGAGGCCGCGCCGCAGGCCGACTCCGGCGCCGCCGCCCCCGCGCCGAGCGTCACTCCGGCCGCGCCGGCGCTGCCGCGCACCGGGGCCGACGCCGGTCTCATCGCGGCCGGTGGAGGCGTGCTGCTCGCGGCGGGCCTGGCGCTCCGGCGCCGTACCGCCGATGGCGTCCCCCGCTGAGCAGACCGCGTCCGCAGCCGAGACCGAGGCGCTCGGCGCCGAGCTCGCCCGCGAGCTGCGCCCGGGCGACGTCGTGCTGCTGTCCGGCGAGCTCGGTGCGGGCAAGACCACGTTCGTGCGCGGCGCGCTGCGCGCGCTCGGCGTGACCGGCCCGGTCACGAGCCCGACCTTCACGATCGCGCGCCGCTACGAGGGCGACGGCGTCGAGATCTCGCATCTCGACCTGCACCGCCTCGCGGGCGAGCCCGACGAGGAGGACGAGGCGCTGCTGGCCGACGAGGCCACCGCGGCGCGGATCACGTTCGTGGAGTGGCCGGAGATGGGCGGCGAGCTCCCGCTCACCCGCGCGCCGAAGGTGCACGTCCGCCTCGCGCACGCGGGCGGCGACCGCCGCTCCGTGGCCATCGGCGCATGATCGTCCTCGCCTTCGACACCGCGACGCCACGTACCGCCGTGGCGTTGCAGGTCGACGACGCCGAGGCGCCCCGGGAGGTCGTGCACGACCCGGCGCCGGGCGAGCGTCCCGGTCACGCGACGCAGCTGCTGCCGCTCGCGGCGCGGCTGCTGGGCGACGCGGGGCTCGGCTTCCCCGACGTCGAGCTGCTCGGCGTCGGCGTCGGGCCGGGGACGTTCACCGGCGTGCGCATCGGCGTCGCCACCGCCCGGGCGCTCGCGCAGGCGGGCGGCACGGCCCTGGCCGGCGTGTCCTCGCTCGCCGCGCTCGCCGCGGGCGTCGAGGGGCGCGACGTGCTCGCGGTCGTCGACGCGCGCCGCGGCGAGGCGTTCGTCGCGGGCTTCCGCGAGGGCGAGGAGGTGCTGGCGCCGGCCGCGCTCGCGCCCGAGGCGCTCGAGCGGCTCGCGCCCCCGGCGGGCGGCGGGGCCTGGCTGGCCGCGGGAGACGGGGCGGTACGATTCCGGGACGCGCTCGAACGCGCAGGAGCCACGGTCTTGCCGGACATCGACCCCGCCCATCGCATCTCTGCCGCGGCGACCTGCCGCCTGGCCCGGGCGGCCGGAGCGAGCCCGCGCGAGGACGTCCTGCCGGTCTACGTCCGGGCGCCGGACGCTGTGATGGTCCGCCGGGCGGGCGGGGGTTGATGGCCGGGATCCACCCGCTCCGGCGACTCACGTACGCCGACCTCCCGAACGTCATGGCCATCGAGCGCCGCACGTTCGGCACGCCGTGGTCGCTCGCGATGTTCGTCCTCGAGGTCTCCAAGCCCAGCGGCATCCACCTCGCCGCCCTCGTCGAGGACCGCATCCGCGGCTACGTCATCTGCTCCCGCTACGACACCGTCTGGCACGTCATGAACGTCGCCGTCGACCCCGACGCGCGGCGGATGGGCATCGCGACGAGCCTGCTCGAGGGGCTGCTCGAGCGGATCGAGGAGCCCGAGCCGCGACTCACGCTCGAGGTCCGCCAGTCCAACGCGCCGGCGATCGCGCTGTACCAGGGGCTCGGCTTCCGGTCCGCCGGGCTGCGGCGCCGCTACTACCAGGACAACGGCGAGGACGCGCTCATCATGTGGCGCACCCCGGCGACGCTCCAGGGGCGCATGGACGACGTGCCCAACGCCGGTCCCGTGGCGTTCGGCCCGTGATCCTGGCGATCGAGACGAGCTGCGACGACACCTGCGCGGCCGTCGTGACGCACGACGGCGAGGTGCGCTCGAACGTCGTCTCCTCGCAGGGCGTCCACGACCTCTACGGCGGCGTGGTGCCCGAGGTCGCCTCCCGCCATCACCTCGAGCTGGCCAACGCGGTCGTCGACGACGCGCTGCGCCGCGCGGGCGCCACGCTCGACGACGCCGACCTCGTCGCCGTCACGACCGGGCCCGGGCTCGCCGGCGCGCTGCTCGTCGGCGTCGCGACGGCGAAGGCGCTGGCCGCCGCGCGCGGCCTCCCGCTGGCCGCCGTCGACCACCTGCAGGGCCACGTCGCCGCGAACTTCCTGCGCCTGGGCGACGGGCCGCTGGAGCCGCCGTTCCTGTGCCTCATCGCCTCCGGCGGGCACACGCTGCTCACGCGCGTCGACACCCACGACCGCTACGAGGTGCTCGGCAGCACGCTCGACGACGCCGCGGGCGAGGCGATCGACAAGGGCGCGCGCCTGCTCGGGCTGCCGTTCCCCGGCGGCCCGCCACTGCAGCGACTGGCCGAGGAGGGTGACCCGGCCGCGTTCGCCTTCCCGACGGCGAAGGGCGTCGCCGGCCTGGACATGTCGTTCTCGGGGGTGAAGACGGCGCTGCTCTACGCGGTGCGCGACCTCGGCGAGGAGGAGGCGGCGCGCCGCAGGGCCGACCTCGCAGCGAGCTACCAGCACGCGATCGTCGAGGCGCTCGTGGACCGCTGCGCCCGCGCGCTGCGCGAGACCGGCCTGCGGCGGCTGGCCCTCGGCGGCGGCGTCGCGGCCAACGGCCCGCTGCGCGCGAGGGTGCGCGAGCTGGGGGTCGAGGTGTCCGTCCCGCCGATGGAGCTGTGCACCGACAACGCGGCGATGATCGCCTCCGCGGCGCGCTGGGTGGAGGCCGTGCCGTTCCCCGGCTACCTCGACCTCGAGGCGTACGCCACGGCACCCCGCGCACGGGCGTGAGCGGGCGGCTCGTCCTCTACGGCCGCCCCGGCTGCCACCTCTGCGACGACGCCCGCGAGATCCTCCTGCGGGTCGGCGCGCCGTTCACGGAGGTCGACATCGAGGGCGACGACGCGCTGCACGCCCGCCTGCTGGAGCGCATACCGGTGGTGACGCTCGACGGCGAGGAGCTGTTCGAGCACTTCGTGGACGAAGGGACCCTGAGAGCTCGACTGAACGGACCGGCCGACCACGTAGAGTGACGGAACGATGATCGGTGGCGATGTGATCTCACACCCCAACGGCGCCCCGGACGACGGGGTCGCCGAGCGCCTCTCGCTGGGGGTCGCCGCCAGGCTGTCGCGCTACCTGCAGGTGCTCACGCAGGCCAAGAAGATGGGCAAGGAGACGATCTCCTCCCAGGAGCTCAGCGACTACACGCACGTCAACTCGACGCAGATCCGGCGCGACCTGTCGGGCTTCGGCAAGTTCGGCAAGCGGGGCGTCGGCTACAACGTCGACTCGCTCGTCTCGCAGATCCGCAAGATCCTGCGGACCGCGGGGCAGCACAACATCGCGCTGTTCGGCGCCGGCCATCTCGGCCGCGCGATCGCCTCGAGCGACATCTTCGCCGACCACGGCTTCCGGGTCGTCGCGATCTTCGACTCCGATCCGGAGAAGATCGGCGAGAACGTCGGCACCGTCGTGGTGCGGTCCGTCGACGACCTGCCCGCGATCGTCGAGGACGAGGACATCGTCGTCGGCGTGCTGGCGGTCCCGGGTCACGCGGCGCAGGGGCTCGCCGACGACCTCGTCGCGGCGGGCGTGAAGATCATCTTCAACTACTCCGAGGCCCTGCTGCAGGTTCCGCCGGAGGTCACCGTGCACACGTCGTCGCCTGCGGTGGACCTTCTCTACGCGCTGTACTTCTACCTGACCTGATCCGCCACGGGATGGGCGTTCCCCCGGATACCGCGCGTGCGCGGGCGACGTTCGAAGCGTCGACGGACTTCACCGTCGGCCTGGAGGAGGAGTTCGCGCTCCTCGACCCCGCGACGCTCGACATGGTGCCGCGCTTCGAGGAGCTGCGCGACGCCGCGGCGCAGGAGGATCCGATCCTCCACGCGCAGATCACCGGCGAGCTGATCTCGAGCGAGCTGGAGATCGTCTCGGGCCGCGGCGACGACGTGCACGACGCGATCGCACGCCAGCGCGACCTGCGCCGCCGGCTGTTCATGCTCGCCGGCTCGCGCGGCATCGCGCTCGGCGCAACGGCCACGCATCCCTGGGCCGACTACCGCGAGCAGCACAACATCGACACCGAGCACTACCGCCGCGTCGTCGAGGGTCTCGGCTACGCGGCGCGCCGCAACAACACGTTCTCCCTGCACGTGCACGTGGGCGTCCAGGGCGCCGACCGGGCCGTGCGCACGGCCGACCGGATGCGCCCGGTGCTGCCCGCGCTGCTCGCGTACTCGGCCAACTCGCCGTTCGTGGACGGCCGCGACGCCGGCGTGCACTCGGCGCGGACGATGACGTTCACGCGCACGTTCCCGCGCTGCGGCGTGCCGGACGCCTACGGCTCCTGGGCGGCGTACCGCGACTACATCGATCTGCTCGTGCGGACGCGCTCGATCGTCGAGTACACGCAGGTCTGGTGGTCCGTCCGGCCGCACTTCACCTACGGCACCGTCGAGGTGCGCATCTGCGACGCGCAGAGCAGCGCAGGCGAGTCCGAGGCGCTCGCCGCGCTCATCGTGGCGTGCGTCGCGCAGGCCGCGCGCGACGTCGAGGAGGGGGTCCCGTTCGAGGACCCCGCGCCGCGACTCATCGAGGAGAACCTCTGGCGCGCGGTGCGCCACGGGATGGACGGCAACCTCCTCGACCTCGACGCGGGGATCGAGATCCCCGCCGCCGCCGCCGTGGAGGCGCTGGCGGACTGGACGGCGCCGATCCGGGCGGAGCTGGGCATCGACGCGCCGCGCATCGGCGAGCGGCCGAACGGCTCCCAGCGTCAGATGGCAGCCCGCGCCGCGGGCGCAGACCTCCGGGAGGTCTACGCTTCCACCGTTCGCGAGACGGCCGAGACGTACGGTCCGGCCGCGGAGGTGAGGCAATGAGCACCCAGGAACCGAACGAGGAGGAGCTGCGCGCCGCCTACGAGGCGGAGCTCAAGCGGCTGCGGGTCGAGGACGTCCTCCTCCAGACGGTCGTGTCGCTTCTCAACCTGGGCGGGCGCAAGGCGGGCCTCGCGCCCGGCACCGAGGACGAGCGCGACCCGGAGCAGCTGCGGCTGGCGATCGAGGGAGCGCGCGCGCTCATGCCGCTCGTCGAGCCCGCGCTCGGCGCGGAGGCCTCGCAGGTGCGCGACATCCTCTCCCAGCTGCAGATGGCGTACGCGCAGACCCGCGGCGGGCCCGTCCCGCCGGCCGGTGACACCCCGCCGGAGCCGCCGGCTCCCGAGGGTGGTCCGGGGTCGGCGCAGGGGTCCGGACGGCTCTGGATCCCGGGGCAGTAGCGCCCCGCGACGCCTCCGTCGGCTCGCGCCTATAGAATCCCGCGGCCCTTGGGGGGTCGTGTGTCCTGCCCGTATGCCGGGTCGGCACGGGCGCGACCCCCATCTGAAGAAACTTCGCGGAGGAACCCTTGAGTGATTTCCTGACCGACCACGGGGTCGTCGTCGCCCTCGTGTGCGCCGGTCTTGCGCTTGTGTACGGCGTCGTCACGACGCGGAGCCTGCTGGCTCTGTCGCCGGGCAACGAGCGCATGGTGGCCATCTCGCGCGCCGTCCAGGAGGGCGCACAGGCCTATCTTCGCCGGCAGTACCTCACGATCGCCGTCGTCGGCGTCGTCCTGTTCATCATCCTCATCCCGCTGCAGAACATCGAGGTCGCGATCGGCTTCGCCATCGGCGGCTTCGCGTCCGCGGCAGCGGGCTTCATCGGGATGAACGTCTCCGTCCGCGCGAACGCGCGCGTGGCCGAGGCCGGCCGGGATGGCATCTCGGCGGCGCTGTCCGCCGCCTTCCGCGGCGGCGCGATCACCGGCCTGCTCGTCGTCGGCCTGGCGCTCTTCGGCGTCGCGGCCTACTACGGCGTCCTGACCTGGATCTTCGACGTCAACCAGGAGAAGGCCATCAAGGCCCTCGTCGGCCTGGGCTTCGGCGGCTCGCTGATCTCGGTGTTCGCCCGACTCGGCGGCGGCATCTTCACGAAGGGCGCCGACGTCGGCGCCGACCTCGTGGGCAAGATCGAGGCCGGCATCCCGGAGGACGACCCGCGCAACCCGGCGGTCATCGCCGACAACGTCGGCGACAACGTCGGCGACTGCGCCGGCATGGCGGCCGACCTGTTCGAGACCTACGCCGTGACCGCCGTGGCGGTCATGCTGCTCGGCTACCTGTCGTTCTCGCGGCTGGACGCCACGAACGTCGCCCTGTACCCGCTCATCATCGGCGGCGTCGCGATCATCGCGTCGATCATCGGCACGTACGCGGTGCGCGGCGTCAACGTCGAGCGGGCGCTGTACCAGGGGCTGGTCGTCTCGGGCGTCATCGCCGCCGACCGCGTTCCTGCCGATCACCCATTGGCTCATGGGCGACATCCGGCCGCGCGCCGGCGAGCTCGCCGTCCTGTGCCCGTCGGCCACGGAGCTGTGGCTCTGCTCCCTCGTCGGCCTCGCGGTCACCGCGCTGCTGTTCGTCATCACCGACTACTACACGTCGACGCGCTTCGCGCCCGTGAAGTCCACGGCGCGCGCCTCGCAGACGGGTCACGCGACGAACATCATCCAGGGCCTCGCCCAGGGCATGCAGGCCACGGCGCTCCCCGCGCTCGTGCTCGCGCTCGGCATCCTCGCCGCGAACGAGCTGGCCGGGATCTACGGCATCGGCGTCGCGGTCATGGGCCAGCTGTCGCTCTGCGGACTCATCGTCGCGCTCGACGCGTTCGGCCCGATCACGGACAACGCCGGCGGCATCGCCGAGATGGCGGACATGCCCGAGGACGTCCGCAACGTCACCGACCCGCTCGACGCGGTCGGCAACACGACGAAGGCCGTCACCAAGGGCTACGCGATCGGCTCGGCCGTGCTCGCGGCGCTCGTGCTGTTCGCGGCGTTCCGCATCGAGCTGCAGGACGAGCTGGGCCATGTCGTCTCGTTCCAGATCGACGATCCGGACGTGTTGATCGGCCTGCTCATCGGCGGCCTCATGGTCTACCTGTTCGCCGCGCTCTCGATGGAGGCTGTCGGCCGCGCCGGCGGCGCCGTCGTCGAGGAGGTGCGCCGCCAGTTCCGCGAGAAGCCGGGGATCATGGAGGGCACCGACCTGCCCGACTACGCCCGGGCCGTCGACATCGTCACGCGCTCCGCGCAGCGCGAGATGATCATCCCGTCGCTCATCCCGATCGTGTTCACGGTCGTCGTCGGCGTCCTGTCCTACAAGGCGCTCGGCGGCATGCTCATCGGCGTCATCGTGGTCGGCCTCTTCCTCGCCGTCTCCATGACCGCCGGCGGCGGCGCGTGGGACAACGCGAAGAAGCTCATCGAGGACGGCGCGTTCGGCGGCAAGGGGTCCGAGGCCCACGCCGCGGCGATCACCGGCGACACCGTCGGCGATCCCTACAAGGACACCGCCGGCCCGGCGATCAACCCCATGATCAAGGTGGCGAACATCGTCGCCATCCTGATCATCCCGCTGATCGCCTAGACAGCCTCTGGTGCCGCCCGGAGCCGTTCTGGCACCGGGCGGCGTCAGCATGGCATTGCGCGTGAGCCAAAGTGGTGCCATACTGGTGCCATGGACCTCACGCAGTACGTCACCAACCTGCGCGGCGAGCTGTCCGTCGCCGCCGAGGCCGGTGGGGATGACGCCCGTAGGCTCGCCGAGCGGCTGACCGCGCCGCTCGAGCCGGCCGTGCGGCTCATGCTCCTCGAGGCGCTCTCGGCGGCCGCGGACGAGATCACGCGCGAGATGGCGCCCGGCTCCGTCGAGCTGCGCCTGCGCTCCGGCGAGCCCGACTTCGTCGTGACGCCGGCCGCCGCCGAGCCCGAGCCCGGCTTCGAGCCCGCGGCAGCGCCGCCCACCGCGATCGCGCCCGACGCCGAGGACGGCGCCATGGTGCGCATCAACCTCCGGCTGCCGGAGCAGCTCAAGAACGGCATCGAGCAGGCGGCAGCCGCCGAGCGCCTGTCGGTCAACGCCTGGCTCGTCCGCGTCGCCGCCGCCGCGCTCGCGCAGGACGGCGACGAGCCCCGGCCCCGCCCGCGCGGTGGCCGCATCGGTCAGTCCTACAAGGGATGGGTGAGCTGATGCCGACCTTCGACACCGCGAAGCCCGTCGAGCTCCACATCGACATCGCCATGGGCGACGTCCGCGTCGTCGCCGCCGACCGGCGCGACGCCGTCGTGGAGGTGCGCCCCAGCGACGCGTCGGACGACGAGGACCGCAAGGCCGCCGAGCTCACGCGCGTGCACCACGCCAACGGCCATCTCATCGTCAAGGGCCCGAAGCTGCGCTCGTGGCTGAGCCGCCGCGGCGGCGGGTCCGTCGACGTCACGCTGGAGGTCCCGGCCGGCTCCGGTCTCCACGGCGCCGCGGGGTCCGCCGACTTCGCCTGCGACGGCACGCTCGGCGCCGTCCGGATCCGCACCGGCGTCGGCCACGTCCGCCTCGACATGGCCGGCTCGATCAGCGTGAAGAGCGGCACGGGCGACATCACCGTCGACCACGCCACCGGCAGCGTCGAGATCACGACGGCGTCGGGCGACGTGCGCCTGCGCGAGGTCGACGGCAGCGCCGTCGTCAAGAACTCCAACGGCGACACCTGGGTCGGCGTCGCCGGCGGCGACCTGCGCGTCAACTCCGCAAACGGCGCGATCGTGGTCGACCTCGCTCGCGGCACCACCGTGGCCAAGTCCGCCAACGGGGATGTCCGCCTGCGCGAGGTCGCGCGTGGGTCGGTCGTGCTCGAGACGGCCATGGGCGACCTCGAGGTCGGCATCCGGGAGGGGACGGCGGCGCACCTCGACGTCAGCGCCGTCGCCGGCCACGTCCACAACGACCTCGAGCCATCGGGCGAGCCGGGCGGCGCCGAGCAGCGCGTGAAGATCCGCGCCCGCACCGCGATGGGCGACATCGCCATCCGGAGGCCGTGATGGCGATCCATGCACGAGGCCTGCGTCGCTCCTACGGCGACCACGTCGTGCTCGACGGCGTCGACCTCGACGTCGAGGAGGGCACGATCTTCGCCCTGCTCGGGCCCAACGGCGCCGGGAAGACGACGCTGGTCAGCATCCTCACCACGCTCATCCGGCCCGACGAGGGGACCGCCCGCGTCGCCGGCCACGACATCGCCCGCGAGCCCGACGCCGTACGCGCTGCGATCGGCGTGACCGGGCAGTTCGCCGCCGTCGACGGCCTCCTCACCGGCGAGGAGAACCTCGTCCTGATGGCCGATCTGCACCACCTCGGGCGCACCGAGGGCCGTCGGCGGACGGCGGAGCTGCTCGAGCGCTTCGGCCTCGGCGAGGCCCGGCGCAAGCTCGCTTCGACCTACTCCGGCGGCATGCGGCGCCGGCTGGACATCGCGATGACCCTCATGGGCGATCCCCAGGTCATCTTCCTCGACGAGCCGACGACCGGCCTGGACCCGCGCAGCCGTCGGGAGACGTGGGCGGTGGTCCGCGAGCTCGTCGCCGGCGGCACGACCGTGCTGCTGACGACCCAGCACCTGGAGGAGGCCGAGGCGCTGGCCGACCGGATCGGCGTGCTGGACCGCGGCAGGCTCATCGCCCACGGCACGGCCGGCGAGCTCAAGGAGCTCGTCCCCGGCGCCGCCGACCTCGACGACGTGTTCCTCGCGCTCACCGGCGCTACCACGGAGGCCCTCACATGACCGCGCTCGCCCTCGCCGCCGGGGACTCGGCGACCATGCTGCGCCGCAACCTCAGGCACGCGCTGCGCTACCCCTCGATGACGCTGTCGACGATCGGGATGCCGGTCGTCGTGCTGCTGCTGTTCACCTACGCGTTCGGCGGAGCGCTCGGCGCCGGCATCGGCACGACGGCCGCCGGCGGCGGCTACGTCGACTACGTCGTGCCCGGGGTCCTGCTCATGGCAGCGATGTCGGGCGCCGTCGCCACGGCCGTCGCGGTGTGCTCGGACATGACCGAGGGGATCATGGGGCGCTTTCGCACGATGGCGATCTCACGCTCGTCGGTGCTGACCGGGCACGTCATCGGCAGCATGCTCCAGACGCTGGTGAGCATCGCGGTGGTCGTCGTCATCGCGATCGCGATCGGGTTCAGGCCCGGGGCCGGCCCTGTCGGGTGGTTCGGAGCGGCCGGGCTGCTGGCCCTCCTGACGTTCGCCCTGACCTGGTTCTCCGCGGCTCTTGGCCTCACGGCGAAGACGGTCGAGAACGCGAGCAACGCACCGTTGCCGCTGCTGTTCCTGCCGTTCCTCGGCTCCGCCGTCGTGCCGACGGACTCGATGCCCGCCGGCCTGCGGGCGTTCGCCGAGCACCAGCCGTTCACCCCGATCACCGAGACGCTGCGCGCGCTCCTGCTCGGGACCCACGTCGGCGGGGAGGGGGTCGTCGCCGTCGCGTGGTGCGCCGGTATCGCGCTCGCCGGTTTCCTCTGGGCGCGGTGGGCGTTCGGCCGCGAATAACAACTCTAGACTCCGCCGTCGGTACCACATGGCCGAACGCCGACTGCACGGCCTCCAGCGCGTCCTGGGGGTCAACGCCCTCTTCTCGACGGCCTACGGCAACGTCGGGTCGTCGATCTACTACGCGCTCGGCCTCGTCGCGAGCTACGCGCTGGGTCTCACCCCGGTCGTCTTCCTCATCACCGGGGTGTTCTTCTTCTGCACCGCCGCGACGTACGCCGAGGCGACGGCGATGTTCCCGGAGGCGGGCGGCTCGTCGAGCTTCGCGCGCAGGGCGTTCAACGAGTTCGTCTCGTTCTTCGCGGCCTGGGCGCAGATGCTCAACTACACGGTGACGATCGCCATCTCGGCGTACTTCGTCCCGCACTACATCGGCGGGCTGTTCTGGGAGCCGCTGCGCTCCGCGCCGGGGGACATCATCGTCGGCGCGATCGTCATCGCGATCCTCTGCGCCATCAACGTGTTCGGCGCGAAGGAGTCCGCCGGCCTGAACATCGCGCTGGCCGTCGTCGACTTCCTCACGCAGGTGCTGCTCGTCCTGCTCGGCGCCTTCCTCGTGCTCTCGCCGTCGACGCTCGTGCAGAACGTCGATCTCGGCACCGCGCCGACGTGGACGCAGTTCCTGCTGGCGGTCCCCGTCGGCATGATCGCCTACACCGGCATCGAGACGATCTCGAACATGGCCGAGGAGGCCAAGGACGAGGGCAAGACGATCCCCGCGGCGATCAACCGCGTGCAGATCGCCGTGTTCGCCATCTACTTCACGCTCCCGTCCGTCGCGCTGAGCGCGCTGCCGGTGACGTTCGACGCGTCGCGCGGCGAGTACGTCACGCTGCTGGGCCTCCCGGAGGACCAGGGCGGCTACGCGGGCGACCCGATCCTCGGCGTCGTGAAGTCGATCGACCTCGGGTTCCTGCAGGGACCGGCCGAGCTGTACGTCGGCCTCCTCGCCGCCACGATCCTGTTCCTCGCGACGAACGCGGGGATCATCGGGGTCTCGCGGCTCGTCTACTCGATGGGCATCTACCGGCAGCTGCCCGACCGATTGCGCCGCCTGCACCCGAAGTACGGCACGCCCTGGGTCGGGATCATCATCTTCGGCGTCGCCGCGATGCTCATCCTGCTGCCCGGCGAGGCCACGTTCCTGGGCAACCTCTACGCGTTCGGCGCGATGCTGTCGTTCACGATCGCGCACATCTCGGTCGTCCGATTGCGGATCATCGATCCCGACCACCCGCGGCCGTACCGCGCGCCGTTCAACGTGAAGATCCGCGGGCACGACATCCCCGGCTCCTCCGTGTTCGGCGGGCTCGCCACGTTCGCGGCGTTCGTCGTCGTCACCGTGCTGCATCCCGCGGTCGCGATCTGCGGCGTCGTGTGGCTCGTGTTCGGCATCGGCGTCTACATCCTGTACCGCCGGCATCAGGGGCTCGACCTGACGACGACCACGAAGGTCGCCGTCCCGCGGCCCGTCGTCGAGCACGAGGCGGAGTACCAGTCGGTGCTCGTCGCGTTCGACGTCGGGAACTTCAACCGCTCGACGGTCGCGACCGCCGCGCGGCTGGCAGCGCGACGCCGCCGCGGGATCTACATCCTCGTGACCATCACGGTGCCGAACTCGTCGCCCATCGACGCCCAGCTGCCCGACCAGGAGATGACGGCCCAGGGCATCATCGAGCAGGCCCGGGTGCACTTCGGACGGCGCGTGAGCGGCCGCTGGACGAAGGTGCGCGCCGGCCAGGCGGGCCGCGTCATCGTCGAGGAGGCCAAGCAGATCCGCGCGCGGGCGATCGTCCTGCCGCTGCCGCCCCGCACGGGCACCACCACGTTCGGCAAGACGGTCGAGACCGTCCTGGCCGAACGGCCCGCGCGCGTCATCATCGAGGCCGGTCCCTCGACCGGCGACGGCCTCGGCCGTACGCTCTCCGGTCGTGCCAGACCCGCGTGACGTCCACCGCACGGCGACGCGGATCCTGTCGGCGATCATGGTCGTCATCGGCGTGCTGCTGCTCGTGCTGACGTTCGCCGGTGGTGGCGGGCCGATCTCGCTGGGAACGATCCTCGGCGTGCTGTTCCTGCTCGCCGGGATCATGCGGCTGCGGCTCGAGCGGAGTCCGCGCTAGATGGCATCGCCGCCGCAGCCCCAGCGGCCGCAGCAGCACGGCGTGTTCCGGCGTGCGCTGGGCGCGCCGATCATCTTCTCGATCATCTACACGTCGGTCGCGAGCGCGATCTACTTCTCGCTCGGGGTCGTCGCCGACCACGCCCTCGGACTCACGCCGGTCGTCTACCTCGTCGCCGGGCTGTTCTTCGTCCTCACGACGATGACCTACGTCGAGGGCGCGTCGCTGCACCAGGACCGCGGCGGGGCGACGGTGTTCGCCCGCTACGCGTTCAACGAGCTGTGGAGCTTCGTCGCGGGCTGGGCGATCCTCCTCGACTTCCTCATCCTCATCGCGATCGCCTCGCTCTCGGCGACGAACTACCTCGCGACGTTCTGGGGCGCGGCGGGGTCGGGCGCGGTCGAGCTGGTGATCGCGTTCGCGATCATCGTCTACGTCGCGGTGCGCAACATCATGGGCTTCGCGGTGACGCGGTGGAAGCGGATCGCGGCGCTCGTGACGGCGGACCTGGCGCTGCAGCTGCTCATCGTCGTCGTGGGGCTCATCGCGGCGCTGAACATCGACCAGCTCACGGCGTCGATCCACCTCGGCACGGCGCCGACGTGGAAGGACTTCATCTTCGCCCTGACGGCCGGGACGGTGGCGTTCACCGGCCTGGAGTCGGCGTCCGGGCTGGCGGGCGAGGTCGCCGTGGGTCGCCGCGGGCTCAAGCGGCTGGTGTCCAGCGCGGCGTTCTGCGTCGTCATCGCCTACACCGGCATCGCGCTCGCCGCGATCTCCGTGCTGCCCGTCGTGAACGGCAAGACGGAGCTCGCGTCGCCCGAGTTCATCGAGCGCCCGGTCGTCGGGGTGGCGGAGGCACTGCAGCCGCACTGGCTCGCGGAGGGCCTGAAGTACGTCGTCGCCCTGCTGGCCACGGTGACGCTCATCGCCGCCGCGAACTCGGCGATGCTCGGGCTCTCGCGCCTGGCGTACTCGCTGGCCACGAACCGGCAGATCCCCAGCGCGCTCGGGCGGCTGCACGGCACGCGGTCGACGCCGTTCATGGTCATCGGGATCGCAGCGGCCCTGGCCGGGGCGCTCGTCTCGCCCGAGGACCTCGACTTCCTCGTCGGCATCTACGCGTTCGGCGCGCTCGTCGCGTTCCTGATCGCGCACCTCTCGATCCTCAAGCTGCGCTTCAGCGAGCCCGACCGCCCCCGCCCGTACAAGATGCCGCTGTCGATCCCGATGGGGAACGGATCGCTCGCGCTCCCTGCGCTGCTCGGCGCCATCGTCTCGGCCTGCGCGTTCGTCTCGCTCGGCATCCTGCACGAGGGCGCGCGCTACGTCGGCCTCGCGTGGATGGCGTTCGGGATCGTGATGTACGTCGTCTACCGGATCTCCGACGGCAAGCCGGTGTTCCGGCGCGTCGTCGTGCCGGAGGCCGCGCTGCGGCGGGAGGCCGACCGCACGTCGTACGGGTCGATCCTCGTCCCGATCCTCGGCACGTCGCTCGACGACGACATCGTCCAGACCGCCGGGCGCCTGGCCGCGGACGAGCACGCCGACGAGGCCGAGGGCGAGGGCGCGACGATCGAGGCGCTCTGGGTGTTCGAGGTCCCGATGTCGCTGCCGATCGACGCCCGGCTGCCCGACGCGCAGCTCGACCAGGCCCGCGCAGCGCTGCGCCGCGCGAAGGCGGTGGGGGAGGAGTACGAGGGCGTGGAGGTGGCGACCGCGACGGTCCGCGCACGCCAGGCCGGCCACGCGATCGTCGAGGAGGCGCGCCGGCGCGGCGTCGAGGTCATCGTGCTCGGCGCGGAGGAGCCGTCGCGCATCCGCGGGGGCGGCCGGCTGGGCGGCCGCGGCAGCCCGATGGAGAACTTCGTCGGCGAGGTCACGAAGTACGTGCTCAGCAAGGCGCCGTGCCGCGTGATCCTCACGGCGCCGGCGCGCGAGGACGCGCGCCCGCTGGAGGCCGCCGAGGGCAGCAGCACCTGAGCGCCCGCTCGCTATTGTCCCGCCGCATGATGGTCCTCATCGTCGGGGCGGGCCGCGTCGGTTCCGCGGTCGCACGCTCCGCGCTCCTCGCAGGTCACGACGTCTCCATCCTGGACGAGGACCCGCTCTCGCACGAGCGCCTCGAGGTCGGCATGGACACCTCCTGGGAGGACGGCGGCGGCCGCTTCACCGTCGGCACGGCGCTGGAGGTCGAGGCGCTCGAGGCGGCGGGGATCGGCGAGGCCGACGTGTTCATCGCCTCCACCGACGGGGACAACACGAACCTCGTGATCGCCCAGCTCGCGCAGCGGCGCTTCAACGTGCCGAAGGTCATCGTCCGCGTGCTCGACCCCGCGCGGTCGGACTGGTACTCCCAGCAGGGGCTCCACACGATCTGCCCGACGAAGTCCGCGATCGCGGAGCTCGAGGACGTCCTCGGGGCGGCCTCCTAGATGTACGTCCTCATCGTCGGCGGCGGCAAGGTCGGCCTCAACCTCACGCGCGAGCTCATCGCCAAGGGCCACGAGGTCACCCTCATCGAGGGCGACCGCTCGCTCTACCTGCGCATCGAGCAGGAGCTCGAGCACGCCGTCCAGTACGGCGACGGCACCGAGCTCTGGGTGCTCGAACGCGCGGGTATCCAGCGCGCCGACCTCGTGGTGGCCGTCACCGGCGACGACGAGGACAACATCCTCATCTGCCAGGTCGCGAAGGAGAAGTACCTCTGCGACCGGATCATCGCTCGCTGCAACAACCCGCGGAACCTCCAGCACTTCAAGCTGCTCGGGATCGTGCCGGCGGTCAGCGCGACGGACCTGATCCTGAACCTCATCGAGCACGAGGTGCCCGGCCACGGCCTGGTCCACCTCCTCGACCTGCCCGACGAGCAGCTCGAGATCATCGAGGTGGAGGTCGTCCAGGGCGCGCCCGCCGAGGGCCGCAAGGTCTCCGAGCTCGGGCTGCCCGACGGGTCGCTGGTGATCTCCGTGCTCCCGCGCGGGGGCGGCGGGTTCGTCCCGAAGGCCGACACCGTCATCAACGTCGGCGACGAGGTCCTCATCGTGCTCGATCCGGGGCTCGAGGAGGACATCACCGCCCAGTTCGCGCCCAACGGCGCGCGCTGAGACTCAGACGCCGCGGCCCGCGACGCCGCCGCGACGTGCGACGACGGCACGGTAGATCCCGAGCAGGATCATCACGCCGATGATGGCGCCGATGAGGCCGCCGAGGTCGAAGATCTGGTCGTCGCCGATGCCGAGCAGCTCGGTGAAGATGAGGAAGCCGACGACGGAGCCGGCGAGGCCGATCAGGATCGTGACGAAGAAGCCGCCGGGATCCTTCCCGGGCATCAGGGCCTTGCCGATGAAGCCTGCGACGAGGCCGAGGATGATGGCGCCGATCATGCTTCGCAGCGTACTGCGTGTGAGTCGATCCGGTCCGCGGGCAAGGAGACGGTCATGAGCGATGACGGGGCAGCGAACATCGGCGTGGTCGGGCTGGCGGTGATGGGCGCCAACCTCGCCCGGAACCTCGCCGGCCGGGAGGGCAACACGGTCGCGATCCACAACCGGTCGCCCGAGCGGATCCGACGGCTCGTCGACGAGCATCCGGAGGCCGGCTTCGTGGCCGGCGAGGACATCGACGACTTCGTCGCATCGCTCTCGCGCCCGCGCACCGCGATCATCATGGTCCAGGCCGGCGCCGGGACCGACGCGGTCATCGAGCAGCTCGCGGACCGCTTCGAGGAGGGCGACATCATCGTGGACGGCGGCAACGCCAACTTCCACGACACGATCCGCCGCGAGGGCGCGCTGCGCGAGCGCGGGCTGAACTTCGTCGGCGCCGGGATCTCCGGCGGCGAGGAGGGCGCGCTGAACGGCCCGTCGATCATGCCCGGCGGGTCCGCCGAGGCCTACGAGACGCTGGGCCCGATCCTCGCGTCGATCGCGGCGGTCGCGGAGGGCGAGCCCTGCGTCACCCACGTCGGCACCGACGGCGCGGGGCACTTCGTGAAGATGATCCACAACGGCATCGAGTACGCCGACATGCAGCTCATCGGCGAGTCCTACGACCTGCTGCGCCGCGTCGGCGGGCACGACACCGACGCGATCGCCGACATCTTCGCCGCGTGGAACGAGGGCGACCTCGAGTCCTACCTCATCGAGATCACCGCCGAGGTGCTGCGTCACCGCGACGCCGAGACGGGTGAGCCGCTCGTCGACGTCATCCTCGACCAGGCCGGGTCGAAGGGGACCGGGGTGTGGACGGTGCAGAACGCGGTGGGCCTCGGGATCCCCGTCGGCGGCATCGCCGAGGCGGTCTTCGCGCGCGCCGTCTCCAGCAAGCCCGCGCAGCGCGAGGCGGTGCGCGGCGTCGTTGACACGCGTCCGGAGCTCGGCACGGCGGGCGACGGCTTCGAGGACGACGTACGGGCGGCCCTGTACGCGTCGAAGGTCGTCGCCTACGCGCAGGGCTTCGACGCGATCATCGCGGGCGCCGAGGAGTACGACTGGGACATCCACCTCGGGAACATCGCCAAGATCTGGCGCGGCGGCTGCATCATCCGGGCCCGGTTCCTGAACCGGATCGTCGAGGCGTACGAGCGCGACACGCAGCCGGCGACGCTGCTCGAGGACCCCTACTTCGCCGACGTGATCCGCGACGGCGAGGCGGCGTGGCGGCGGATCGTCGCGACCGCGGTGCAGTCGGGGGTCCCCGTGCCGGGGTTCTCGTCGGCGCTGGCGTACTACGACTCGCTCGCCTCCGAGCGCCTGCCCGCCTCGCTCATCCAGGCCCAGCGCGACTTCTTCGGCGCGCACACCTACGGCCGGATCGACAAGCCCGGCACGTTCCACACCCTGTGGTCCGACGACCGGTCGGAGGTCCGGACCGACGGATGAGCTAGAGCCGCGGGTCGACCGGTTCGCTCTCGAGGGCGAGCACCGCGAACACGCACTCGTGCACGCGGTACAGCGGCTCGCGGCGCACGAAGCGCTCGAGCGCCTCGATGCCCAGGCCGAACTCGCGGGCGGCGAGCGACCGCTTGCGGCCCAGGCCGCGGCCGCGGAGCCGCTCGATCTGCGTCGGGTCGGCGTACTCGGGGCCGTAGACGATGCGCAGGTACTCGCGTCCGCGGCACTTGACGCCGGGCTGGGCGAGACCCCGGCGGCCGCGGGCGACGAAGGCCATCGGCTTGATGACCATGCCCTCGCCGCCGGCCCCGGTGAGCGTCTCCCACCACGTCACCGCATCCTCCTGGCTCGCCGGGTCGGTGACGTCGACCACGCGTCGGTCCGTGCGCCGGAACCACTCGGGATCGGCGGCGACGAGCGCGTCGCAGCGATCGAGGTGCCAGATGTGGTCGCGATCGGCGAAGACGCCGCTCTCGGCGGCGAGCACGTGGAACGGCGCCAGTCGCAGATCGGCGACGCCGCCGACCGGCCAGACGTAGCGGCCGTAGGCCTCGGTGTAGCGGTCGACGTGCTCGATGCGCCGTCGCTGGCGATCGAGCAGCGCGTCGACGGCGAGGCCGCGCGCGGCCGCCTGCTCGAGCGCGCCCACGGCTGCGTGCAGGCCCGCGCCGGCGGCGGCGCCCACGGCGGCGTACTGATCGTCGATGAGGCCCATCGCCTTGGCCGACCAGGGCAGCAGCTCGCAGTCCAGGACGACCCAGTCGGAGCCGAGCTCGTCCCACAGCCCGGCCGCGTCGGCGGCGGCGCGGATGCGGCCGAGGACGGCCTCGGTGTCGTCGCGGTCGTCGAGGAACGGCCGGCCGGTCCGTGTGAAGAGCGCGCCGGACTCGCCGGTGTCGACGCCGAAGCGGTCGCGCGCGACGCCGGGGTCGCGGCAGACGACGGCGATGGCGCGCGAGCCCATGTGCTTCTCCTCGCAGATCACCGTCGGGACGCCGTCGGCGCGGAACTCGGCGAACGCGTCCTCCGGGTGCTCGAGCACGTCCGGCCGCTTCGACGTCGCCGTGGGCGACATCGCGGGCGGCAGGTGGACCAGCCAGCGCGGGTCGATGGCGAAGCGGCTCATGACCTCGATCGCCGCGGCGGCGTTCTCCTCGCGCACGGTGACGGTCCGCGCCAGCCTCGTCTCGACGATGCGCTTCCCGGCGACGTCCTCGACGTCGAGCAGGAAGGCGGGCCGCTGCTCCTCCTCGGGCGGGAGGAACGGCTTGGCGGGCTCGTAGTACGTGCGCTCGGCAGGGACGGCGACCAGCTCGCGCTCGGGCCAGCGCAGCGCGGTGAGCCTGCCGCCGAACACGCAGCCGGTGTCGATGTTGATCGTGTCGTTCAGCCACTCGGGCTCGGCGACCGGCGTGTGCCCGTGGACGACCGCCGCCGCGCCGCGGTAGTCGGCCGCCCACTCGCCGCGCACGGGCAGCCCGAACTCGTCGGTCTCTCCGGTGGTCTCGCCGAACAGCGCGAAGTCGCGCACCCGTCCGGAGGACCGTCCCTGGTAGCTCTCCTTCATCCCCGCGTGGGCGACGACGAGCCGGCCGTCGTCGAGCACGACGTGGCTCACGAGCCCCTCGAGGAACGCGCGCGCGGCCACGCGGAACTCCTCCGGCTCCCCGGCGAGCTGCTCGACGGTCTCGGCGAGCCCGTGCGTGAGCTTGACGTCGCGGCCCTTGAGCTTGCGGACGAGCTTGATGTCGTGGTTGCCCGGCAGGCAGAGCGCCGTGCCGGCCTCCGCCATGCCCATGACGAGGCGCAGGACACCCGGCGAGTCGGGCCCGCGGTCGACGTAGTCGCCGACGAACACCGCGCGGCGCCCGTGCGGCGGCGTGACGGTCACCCCGTCGTCGCCGACCGCGTAGCCGAGCCTGCCGAGCAGCGCGACGAGCTCGGCGTGACAGCCGTGGACGTCGCCGATGATGTCGAACGGGCCGTGCTCGGCGCGCCTGTCCGTCCACAGCGGGGCGCGGGCGATCTCGACGCTCTCGGCCTCCTCAGGGGAGCGCAGCACCCAGACGCGGCGGAACCCTTCGCGCTGCAGGCCCTTCAGGGAGCGGGCGAGCTGCGACCGCTGGCGCTTGACGACATGCGGGCCGAAGTCGCGGTCGGGGCGGTCGCGGTTGCGCCCCAGGCAGACCGCCTCGGGCATGTCGAGCACGACGGCGACCGGGAACAGGTCGTGCTCCCGGGCGAGCGCCACGAGCGGCTTGCGCGCCTCGCGCTGCACGTTCGTGGCGTCCACCACGGTCAGCCGGCCCCGGGTCAGCCGCGTGCCCGCGATGAAGCGCAGCACCGCGAACGCGTCCTCGGTCGCCGCCTGGTCGTTCTCGTCGTCGGCGACGAGGCCGCGGCAGGCGTCGGACGAGATGACCTCGGTCGGCCTGAAGTGGCGCGCCGCGAACGAGCTCTTGCCCGAGCCGGTCGCGCCGACCAGGACGACGAGGCTCGGATCGGGAAGCTCGATCCTCACCGCTCGAACACCGCCATCTGCGTCGGCGACCCGACCTCCGCGTCCTCGGGACCGATGGGCAGATGGCGCACGCGGTACCCGTGCCGGTCCGCGACGGCCCGTGCCCAGCCCGCGAACTCGCCGCGCGTCCACTCGAAGCGGTGGTCGGGGTGGCGGAACCGGCCGGGGCCGAGTCCCGCCCAGCGCACGTTGTACTCGCCGTTCGGCGTCGTGACGACGACCGTCGACGGCCGGGCGAACCCGAAGACGTTGCGCTCCGCGGCCGCGAGGCGCGGCGGGTCGAGGTGCTCGATGACCTCGACGAGCACGGCCGCGTCGTAGCCCGCCAGCCTGCGGTCCCGGTAGGTCAACGCGCTCTGCAGCAGCTTGATGCGCTGGCGCCGGTCGTCCGGCAGCAGGTCGAGCTTCAGCCGCCGCGCCGCCTGCTCGAGCGCGCGGATCGACACGTCGACGCCGACGATCTCGTCGTAGCCGTCGCGGGCGAGGCGCTCCAGCAGCGCTCCGGCCCCGCAGCCGAGGTCGAGGACGCGGCGCGCGCCGGACGCCTTGAGCACCGACTCCACGGAGCCCAGCCGCTGATCGCGCAGCGAGACGCGCTCCTCGAGCGCCCGCTCGCCCTCGTCCTCGTCCTCCGGTGCGGGCGAGGGCATCGCCTCCTCGAGGTGCGCCAGCGCCGGGCCGACCAGCGCCCGCTGGTGCTTGACGTAGCGCCGGACGATGAGGTCACGCTCCGGGTGCGCGGCGAGCCAGCCTTCGCCACGCCGCATGAGCTTGTCGATCTCGGACTGGTCGACCCAGTAGTGCTTGTCGTCGTCGAGCACCGGCAGGAGGACGTACAGGTGGTTGAGCAGGTCGGCCAGCCGCAGCTCGCCGGCCAGCCGGAGCGACAGGTGGCGCCCGGAGAGCGCCGCGGTCTCGACGCGGTAGCCGAGCGGCTCGAACAGGCGGCGCACGAGGTCCTCCCCGCCCCGGGTGGGCACCACGGGGAGCGACGCCTCCAGCGGGATCGACGACGCGGCGAGCTCGGGGCGCTCCTTGCACGTCCCCGCCATCGCGCTCTTGAAGACCTTCACCATGGCGACCGACAGGAACGAGGACGCGACGTACGGCCGGTCGTTGACGTACTCGGCCAGGGCGAAGCCGGTCGTGCCGCGCCCGCGCCGCACGAGCCCGACCGGGTCGACCTCGAGCAGCAGCGCCGCCGTGCACCGCTCCTCGCTCGCCTCGGGGTACAGCACGTGCGCCGTCCCGAAGGGGAGGCTGAAGGACTGCACCCGGTCGGGGTGCTTGTGCAGCAGGTAGCCGAGATCCGTCGCCGGCCTGCGCGTGGTCGTCACGGTCAACAGCAAGTGGGAAGACGACCTTCGAGGAGCTGCGGGGCAGGGACTCGAACCCCGAATAACTGTTCCAGAGACAGCCGTGTTGCCAATTACACCACCCCGCACTGGGCGACCAGCAGGATAGCCGAGGCTGCGCGCGGCGGAGCCGTGCACCACAATGCCCGATGTGACCGCGACCTCGACCGACGCACTCGTGACCGAGCGCCTCATCCTCCGGCGCCCCCGGGACGCCGATCTCGAGGCGTTCGCGCTCCTGTGCGCCGATCCGGAGGTCATGCGCTACATCGGCACGGGGCGGCCGCTCGACCACGGCACGTCGGAGCGCAGCTTCGCGATCATCCAGTCGCACTGGACGCGGCACGGCAGCGGCCTGCGCTCGGCGATCTCGCGCGAGGACGGCGAGTACCTGGGGTTCGTCGGGCTCGCGGTCGTGCCGGGGCGCAGCGTGGCGGGCGGGGACACCGAGATCGGCTGGCGCCTGCGCCGCGCGGCGTGGGGGAAGGGCTTCGCCACCGAGGGCGCCGTCGCCGTGCGCGACCAGGCCTTCGACGCGCTCGGCATCACGTCACTCGTCTCCCTGATCCAGCCCGGCAACGCCGCGTCGGCCCGGGTGGCCGAGAAGCTCGGCATGCGCCCCGACGGTCATGGTCGGGGCGCACACGGCGAGTCCGTCGTCGTTCACCGCCTCACGGCGTGACCTGCAGCGACGCGGTGAGCTCCGCGGTCGAGCTGTCGCCCGCGTAGAGGTCGATCGTCCCCGGCTCGACGCGGAACTTCCCGGCGTTGTCGTAGAAGCCGACGTCGCCCTTGTCGATCCGGAACGTGACCGTCTTCGTCTCGCCGGGGGCGAGCGTCACGCGCTGGAACCCGCGCAGGCGGCGGACCGGCTGGGTCATGCTCGCGACCGGGTCGTGCAGGTACAGCTGGACGACGTCGTCGCCCGCCCGCGCGCCGGTGTTCTTGACGTCGACCGACGCGAGCACGCTGCCGTCGGGCTTCAGCGTCGACGAGCTCAGGCGCAGGTCGCCCACCGCGAACGTCGTGTAGCTGAGGCCGTACCCGAACGCGTACTGCGGGGTGCACGGCAGCTCGAGGTAGCGCGAGTTGTACTTCTGCGTCGTGTCACACGGGCGGCCGGTCGGCTCGTGGTTGTAGTAGATCGGCACCTGGCCGACGGTGCGCGGGAAGGTCACCGGCAGCTTGCCGCCGGGGTTGACCTTGCCGAACAGGACGTCGGCGATCGCGTTGCCGGACTGGATGCCGCCGAACCACGACTCGAGGATCGCCGGCGATGCTGCGTCGACGTCGCCGAGGGTCAGCGGGCGGCCGTTCATGAGCACGACGACGAACGGCTTGCCCGTGGCCTTGATCGCCTGCAGGAGCTCCTCCTGCCGGCCGGGCAGGCCGATGTCGCTGCGCGCCGCGGCCTCGCCGCTCATGTCCGCCGACTCGCCGAGGACGACGACGGTGGCCTGCGCGGCGCTCGCCGCGGCGGCCGCCTCGCCGAACCCGGCGTCGGTCTCGCACTTCACGTCGCAGCCCTGCGCGAAGGTGACGTTCGCGCTCGGGACGGCGGCCTTGATGCCGTCCACGACGGTCACGACGTCGTCCGCCTCGCCCTTGCCCGCCCAGGGGCCGAGCGGATCGGCCTTCGACGCGCCGAGCGCGCCGACGACGGCGATCGACGACAGGTCCGTCGACAGCGGGAGGGCGTTGCCGTCGTTCTTCAGCAGCACCATCGAGCGGCCGGCCGTCTGGCGTGCGGCCGCCACGTCCTGCGGCGTCATCGTGCGCGCGGGGATCTGCGCGAGGTCCGCGTAGGGCTTCTCGAACAGCCCGGCGCGCAGCTTGACGCGCAGGATCCGGCGCACGGCGTCGTCGACCCGGGACATCGGCAGCTTGCCGTCGGCGACGAGCTTCTCGCCGTAGTCGCGGGCGTAGGTGCTGACCATCTCGGAGTCGACGCCGGCGTTGAACGCCACGCGCGCCGCGTCCGGGCCGTCGGCGGCGACGCCGTGCCCGCACGGGCCCTCGTCGGGCGTCTTGGCCGGGCATGCCCGCAGCTCGGCGACGGCTGTGTAGTCGCTCTCGACGAACCCGTCGAAGCCCCAGCGGTGCTTCAGGATGTCGTTCATGAGGTGGTCGTCCGCGCAGGCGGGGATGCCGCTCACCGCGTTGAAGCCGCACATCGCCGTGTCCGCGCCGGCCTGCACCGCGGCCTGGAACGGCGGCAGGTAGAGGTTCCAGAGGCGCGATTCGGAGATGTCGGTCGTGTTGTAGTCGCGGCCGCCCTCGGGCTGGCCGTAGGCGGCGAAGTGCTTCGCGCTCGCGACGACCTTGTCGTCGGCGGCGTAGTCGGTGCCCTGCGCCGCCTTCACGCGCGCGGCCGACATGACCGATCCGAGGTAGGGATCCTCGCCGGCGCCCTCGGCGATGCGGCCCCAGCGGGGCTCGTGCGAGACGTCGACCATCGGCGCGTAGATCTGCTTGATGCCAACCGCGGCGGTCTCACGCGCGGCGACCGTGAGGTCCGTCGTCGCGACGTCCGGGTCGAAGCTGCTCGCCTGCGCGAGCGGGATCGGGAACGTGGTCCGGTACCCGTGGATCGTGTCGTAGGCGAAGAGGATCGGGATCTTCAGGCGCGACTCGGTCATCGCCACCTTCTGCAGGTGCGCGATCTTCTCCGGGTCGGTCAGGCTGAAGACGCCGCCGACGCCGTCGCGCGCGTCCTCGTCGGTGACCTGGTTGTCGGCGAGGAGCTGGAGCTGGGCGAGCTTCTCCTTCAGCGTCATCTGCCCGACGAGCGCATCGACGCGCTTCTCGATGCCCTGGTCCGGCCCGCCGCGCGCGGGCCGCAGCGCGGCGTCGTCCGTCGCTCCCGTGCCGGCGACGACCACGCCGCCCGCGGCGGTCGCGATGACGGCGGCAGCCGCCGCCACGAGCACGGCCCTGCGTCCCCCTGCACCCATGAGGGTCTCCTCCCGTTGAGCTGGCCGCATCGTGCCCGCGCTAGCGTCCGTTCATGCCAACTTCCTGGCCGTCCCTCGCCTACGAGGACTGGAGCGCCACGTGCGACACGCTCCACGCGCACACGCAGGTGCTCGGCAAGCTCTGCGTGGCGCTGGCGCCGCCCGAGCCGCAGCTGCAGCACGCGGCGCTGCGGCTCACCGCGCGGGGCTGGGAGACGCCGCCGCTGCGGGCACCCGACGGGTCGGGCGCGTTCGTCGTGGCGCTGGATCTGCAGGCGCACCAGGCCGTGGCCGAGCACAGCGACGGCAGGTCGGTGCGGATCGTGCTGGGCCCCGACCGGTCGGTGGGCGAGGTCACGCGCGAGCTGCTCGGCGCGCTGCACATGCTGGCGGGGAGGTTCGAGATCGCGATGAACCCGCAGGAGGTCCCGTGGACCGCCCCCTTCGACGAGGACGAGGAGCACGCGACCTACGACCCTGCGCAGGTCGCGACGTACTTCGCGGCGGCGACGCGGGCCGCCCTCGTGCTCGCGGAGTTCCGCGCGCCGTACCGCGGCCGCTCGACGCCCGTGAACGCATGGTGGGGCTCGTTCGACCTCGCGGTGAACCTGTTCTCCGGCGCGCCCGCCGACCCGCCGGCGAGCGACTTCATCATGCGCAACGCGATGGACGCCCAGGAGGTCGCCGTCGGATGGTGGCCGGGCGACGCGCGGTACGGCAAGGCCGCCTTCTACGCGTACGCGCACCCCGCGCGCGTCGGCTTCGAGACCGCGACGCTGTCGCCGGCGGCGGCGCACTGGGACGGCGAGCTGGGCGAGTTCATCCTCGACCAGGAGGACGTGCGCACGGCCGCCGACCCGCACGCGGACGCGGTGGAGTTCGCGCGCTCCGCGTTCCGCCACGCGTGCATCGTGTGCGAGTGGGATCCGACGCTGCCCGCGAGCGTGGAGGGCGATCCGCCGCCCGTGGTCTAGGGTCCCGCGGATGCGCGCAGCGATCCTCAGGGAGTTCGGGCAGCCGCCCGAGATCGGCGAGTTCGACGACCCGCGGCCCGGCGACGGGCAGGAGGTCGTCGACGTCCTCGCCGCCGGCCTGAACCCGGTCGACATCCTCAAGGCGTCCGGCCACTTCTACGGTGGCAACCCGCCGCTGCCCAGCGTCGTGGGCACGGAGGGGATCGCCCGGCTGGCCGACGGGCGCACCGTGTACTTCGACACGCCGGTCGCGCCCTACGGGTCGTTCGCCGAGCGGGCCCTGATCGACCCGGAGCTGACCTACGCGTGCCCGGAAGGGCTGGATCCGGGCC
The DNA here is from genome assembly GCA_963757125.1 of uncultured Solirubrobacterales bacterium. Classification (GTDB taxonomy): domain Bacteria; phylum Actinomycetota; class Thermoleophilia; order Solirubrobacterales; family Solirubrobacteraceae; genus CAVVSD01. The sequence continues at coordinate 299,081 of CAVWQP010000006.1, forward strand.
TCGCGGTCGTGCTCGGCATCTCCGGCCTCGCCGCGTGGCTCGCGCTCGACTTCCGCGCGCAGCTGCGCCAGGGGGAGACGGTCCTCGTGCTGGGCGCCGGCGGCGTCGTCGGGCAGGTCGCGGTGCAGGCGGCCAAGCTGCTGGGCGCGGGCCGGGTCGTCGCCGCAGCGCGCTCCGAGGAGCGCCTCGACCGCGCGCTCCAGCAGGGCGCCGACGCCACCGTCCAGATCGGCGCCGTCGATGACCTCGCGACCGCGTTCCGCGAGGCGGGGGGCGGTGGGGTGGACGTCGTGGTCGACCCGGTGTGGGGCGAGCCCGCAGTCGCCGCGCTCGACGCGATGAACGTGCGCGGCCGGCTCGTGCAGATCGGGCAGTCCGCCGGTGCGACCGCCGTCGTGCCGTCGGCGCTCGTCCGCGGCAAGACGCTCGACGTGCTCGGCATGACGATCTTCGGGGTGCCGCCGGAGGACAAGCGCGCGGCCTACGAGACGATGGCGGAGCACGCCAACGCCGGCCGCCTGGAGGTCGAGGTCGAGCGCATCCCGCTGGACGGCGTGGCAGACGCCTGGAAGCGACAGACGAGCTCGCCGGGGGTGAAGCTCGTCGTCGAGCCGTGATGGCGTAGTGGCCGCGGCCGAGTCGGGCAAGCGGGTCTCCTGGGTCGAGCTCTACGTCGACCTCGTGTTCGTGTTGGCCGTGAGCCAGCTCGCCGAGGTGATCGTCGACGAGCCGGAGCTGCACAGCGTTTGGGTCGCGCTCGGCCTGTTCGTCGCCCTGTGGTGGACCTGGATCGGCTTCGCGGTCCTCTACAACCGGCTCGGGGCGGACGTACCGCGCGAGCGGCTCCTGTTCCTGGCCGGCAGCGTCCCGGTCGGCGTGGCCGCCGTCGCGATCGCCCCGGCGTCGGTGGGGGACAGCACGGCCTTCGCGCTCAGCCTCGCGGCTGCGCGCATCGTGCTCGCCTGCGCGCACGTGATCACCGGGCAGGGACGGGAGGCCCTCCGCCGGCGCATCGTGCAGGCGATGCTGGGGTCCGCCGTGCTCTTCACGGTCTCGATCTGGGTTCCGGAGCCGTGGCGCTACGTGCTGTGGGGGATCGCCATCGCCGGCGAGTCGAGCGCGCTGCTGCACGAGGACCGCACCGTGGCCCGCGAGCGGGGCCGCACGCGTGACTGGGAGGCGTTCCGGCCGACCGACGCGGACGAGGCCCTCGATCCGCACCACTTCGCTGAGCGGTTCGGGGCGTTCGTCATCATCCTGCTCGGCGAGGTCGTGGTCGAGGCGGGGCAGGCCGCGATCGACGGGCACGTCGCGACGTTCGACGGCTGGGCCGCGCTCGTCGCGGCGATGATCTTCGCGGCGGCGCTGTGGTGGCTGTACTTCGACGCGGCCGCCGACATCAACCTGCGGGTGCTCGAGGCGTCCGGCGGCTCGCCGACGATGGCGCGGGCGATCTTCGCCGTCGGGCACATGCTGCCGTGCTTCGCGCTGCTCCTGATGGCCGCTGGTCTCGGGCTGCTGCTCGAGGAGGACCCGCCGTCGATCGCCTACACGCTCGCCTCGGTCGGGCTGGGCATCTACCTGCTCGGGACCCGCGTCTTCCTCGCGCCCGGCAACAGGGTCGGCGGTGCGGTGCGCGTCCTGCTGCTCATCGCGACCTTCGCGCTGCACCGCCTGCACACCGTCATGTCGCCCCACGTGTTCGTCTGGGTCATCGCGGCGTGGGCCGTGGGCTGCGCGGCACTCGCCGTCGGGGCGGGACGGTTCATGCAGGACCACGGCTTCGGCGATCCCGTGAAGGCGGACACGGCACCATAACCCGGCGCATCGGCGCTAGGCGAATGTCCGAGTGCCTTTCGCCACGATGGAGGGCACGGTATGCATGTGCGCCCCCGACCGAGGACCGATGGGAGGATCGAGTCCGAGAGCGGGGTGCGGTCGCTGGCGCTCGACCGCACACAGCGCAGCGTGCTGCAGCGACTCGTCATCGATCTCGAGCTCGGCGACTGGGCGGCCGACGGGTTCAAGCTCGATCCGGAGGATCCGGAGGAGCAGTCCGCCCGACGGCGGCGGGTGGAGTGTGCGTTCTGGCTTCTCGACGACCTCGGCTGGCACACGGACGATCCGAGGGATTCGTTCGTCGTGCACGTCCGGGACGAGGGGGCGCTCGTCGGCGCGCTGCGCCAGTGGCGCGATTGGCAGATCCAGGCCATCGAGGACGTCCGGCGCGACCGGGAGGCGGGCGTCCCGGTCGTGCGGACGGCCCCCGAGCTGCTCGCGGCGGCCGAGCGGATGGCCGTCGTCGCGGACATGCTCCGCAGCCTGTCGGACGAGCGGTTCCGCTCCGTCCGCGGCGTCTGAGCGCTAGAGCGCGCCGAGCAGGGCCACGATGAGCGCCACGACGGCGATCGTCGTCGCGGCCAGGACCGTGAGCACCGCCACGACGATGAGGATCGCCACCTGCCGCGCCCGGCGGGCGACCTGCCGGCCGGTGTGGCGGGCGGGCTCGGGCAGGCGCATCTCGGTCGCCATGAGCAGCAGCGCGCCGGGCAGGCCGCGTCCGTAGGCGTCGCGCTCGGCCTCGGTGACCCAGGCGCGGCTGCGGACCGCCATCTCGCGCGCCTCGCGGCGGTCCCGCACCGCGAGCCGCGGCAGGCGCGTCGCGCGCGTCTCCCAGTAGTCGAGGGCCTCGCGGGCGTCGTCGAGGTCGGCCAGCACGGGAGGGATCCTAGCTCCGGTCAGCCCGCCTGCTGGTTCCAGTCGCGGTACAGGCGCCAGTAGGCGCCCTGCGCCGCGAGCAGCTCTTCGTGCGTTCCCTGCTCGACGATCCGGCCGTGCTCCATGACGACGATGCGCCCGGCCTGGCGGATGGTCGACAGGCGGTGGGCGATGACGATCGCGGTGCGGTTGGCGAGCAGGCGCCGCAGGCCGGCCTCGATGCGGTCCTCGGTGCGCAGGTCCACGTTCGACGTCGCCTCGTCGAAGATGAGCAGGCGGGGGTCGGAGACGAGCGCGCGGGCGAAGCCGATGAGCTGGCGCTGGCCGGCGCTCAGAGACACGCCGCGCTCGCCGACCTGGGTCTCGTAGCCGTCGGAGAGCGCGGAGATGAGCTCGTCCGCGCCGACCGCGCGAGCCGCCGTCCTGACCTCCTCCAGCGTCGCGTCCGGCCGGCCGAACGCGATGTTCTCCCTGATCGTCCCGCTGAAGAGGAAGCCCTCCTGCGGCACGACGCCGAGCTGCTCGCGCAGCGACGCCTGCGTGACGTCGCGCAGGTCGTGCCCGTCGACGAGCACGGCGCCCTCGGTCGGGTCGTAGAAGCGCGCCACGAGCTTGGCGAACGTCGACTTGCCCGCGCCGGTGGATCCCACGAGCGCGACCGTCTGCCCGGGCGGCACCGACAGGGAGATGTCCCGGAGCGCGTAGGCGCCGTCGCCGTAGCGGAACGACACGTCGCGGAACTCCAGCGCGCCGCGCACCCGCGGCAGCTCGATCGCGTCCGGGTTGTCGACGAGGTCGGCCTCGACGGCGAGCAGCTCGAAGATCTTGTCGAGCGCCGCCATGCCGGACTGGTACGTCGTGTAGACCTGCGACAGCTGCTGGATCGGGTCGAAGAAGCCGTTCAACGCGGCGACGAACGCGACGAGGACGCCGATCGAGACCTCGCCCTGGATCGCCTGGTTGCCGCCGTAGAGCACGACGGCGACCGTCGCGAGCGCGCCCATGAGCTCGACGGCGGGGAAGTACGCGGCGTTGAGGTTGACCGTCGTCATGTTCGCGTCGCGGTTGGCCTCGTTCAGGGAGGCGAACTCGGCCTTGTGGCGCGGCTCCTGGCCGAACGTGCGCACGACGCGGATCCCCGACAGCGTCTCCTGCAGGTAGGCGGTGATCGCGCCGATCGTCTCGCGCGTGCGGCGGTACGCGTCCGTCGAGATGACCCGGAAGACGAACGACGCGAGCCCGACCACGGGGATGATGAGGAACGTCAGCAGCGCGAGCTGCACGTCGAGCAGGAGAAGGATCACGATCGTGCCCAGCAGCGTCAGCGTCGAGGTGAAGAGCGTCACCACCGAGTCGGTGACGAGCGAGTCCAGCGCCTGCACGTCGTTCGTCATGCGCGAGATGAGCACGCCGGTCTGACGCGTCTCGAAGAAGCCGACGGGCATCGCCTGCAGGTGCCCGAAGATCCGCATCCGCAGGTCGCGCAGTGCGCGCTCGCCGACCCAGTTGACGAGGAACGTCTGCGCGTAGCTCGCGCCCCAGTAGACGATCGCGCTGATGACGAACGCGACGACCACGAGGTCCAGCGTCGAGAGGTCCTTCGCGATGATGCCGGAGTCGATCGCCGTCTTGGCCAGCGGCGCCGGCGCCAGCGACGCCGCGGTCGCCGCGGTCATCGCGATCACCGCCAGGATCGCGCGCCCCCGATACGGCCGCAGCATCTCCAGCAGAGCGCGGACCTTGCGGCCGCGGCCGCCGCTCTCGCGGATCCGGCGGCGGATGTCCTGCGTGGCGGTCACAGCCCCGCCGCCTGGCGCTCGGCCGGGTTGCGCGTGAGGAAGACCTGGTCGGGCAGGCCCTTCTCGACGATCTCGCGGTACAGCGAGTCGGTCTGCAGCAGCTCGTCGTGCGTGCCCTTGGCGACGAGACGTCCGTCTTCGAGCACCGCGATCTCGTCTGCCAGCGCGATGGTGGACAGCCGGTGGGCGATGATGAACGTGGTGCGCCCGGCCATCGCCTCGCGGAGCGCCTCCTTGATGTGCTGCTCGGTGGACGCGTCGACCGATGACGTCGCGTCGTCCAGCACGAGGATCCGGGGATCGGCGACGAGCGCGCGGGCGATGGCGACGCGCTGTCGCTGACCGCCGCTGAGCGTGAGCCCGCGCTCGCCGATGCGCGTCGCGTAGCCGTCGGGCAGCCGCGCGATGAACTCGTGCGCCTGGGCGCGGCGGGCCGCGAGCTCGACGTCCTCGTCGGTCGCATCCGGGCGCGCGTAGGCGATGTTGTCCCTGACGCTCGCCGAGAACAGGAACGGGTTGTCGTCGACGATCGCGATCTGGCCGCGCAGCGAGCGGAGGTCGACCCCGCGGACGTCGGCGCCGTCGATGCGGATCGTGCCCTCGGTGGGGTCGTAGAGGCGCGCGAGGAGGGCGACGAGCGACGTCTTGCCCGAGCCGGTGCCGCCGACGAGCGCCAGCGTCGTGCCGGCCTGCACGTGCAGGCTGACGTCGTGCAGCGCCTCCGCGGTGGCGTCCTCGTAGCGCAGGGTGACGTGGTCCAGGCGCACGTCGCCCGCTCCGACGGGCAGAGGCGGCGCATCGGCCGGCGCGACGAGCTCGGGCGCGCGGTCGAGGATCTGGAACAGCCGGGCGCCCGACGCCGTCGCGCGCTGGGCGAGACCGAGCGAGATGCCCAGCGAGCGCATCGGGCCGAGGAGCGCGAGCAGGTAGGTGTAGAAGGCGGTGAAGTCGCCGAGCGAGGTGTTCCCGTTGATGACCTGGCGCCCGCCGACGATGAGCAGCAACGCGAGGCCGATCTGGGGGAGGAAGCCGATGAGCGGGTTGTAGAACGCGGCGATCTTGGTCGACACCATCTGCTGGCTGAACACGCGGCTGGCGGACCGCTCGAAGTTCGCGTAGCGGCGGTTCTCCTGCGCGAAGGACTTCACGACGCGGACGCCGCCGATGTCCTCCTCGGCGTTCGCCGTCAGCTCCGCGATGCGCTGCTGCACCTCCTGCAGCGCGGGTCGTGAGCGCTGCCCGTAGCGGGCCGACACCCAGACGACGAAGGGGACCGGGCTCAACGCGATGATCGCGAGGATCGGATCGATGACGATCATCGCGACCGCGGTGAAGGAGATGGTGAGCGCCGCCTGCAGGATCCAGACGAGCCCGTAGCCGAGGAAGAAGCGCACGGACTGCAGGTCGACGGTGGCCCGCGACATGAGCTGCCCGGTCTGCTGGCGGTCGAAGAACCCGAGCTCCAGCGACTGCAGATGGTCGTAGAGCGTCTGCCGCAGCAGCAGCTCGACGCTGAGCGAGACCCGCCCGGCGACGAGTCGCCGCGCGACGCTGAGGACCCACCGCGCGAGGCCGGCGACGGCGATGAGCAGCCCGAGCAACCGGAGCCTGCTGCTGTCCCCACCCTGGATCGCGTCGACGGCCATGCCCGTGAGGGCAGGAATCGCAACGGTCCCTCCGGTCGCGGCCCCGGCCAGCACGAGCGACCAGATGACGCCGCTCCGGAAGGGCCGCAGGAACCCGAGCAGCCGCCAGAACGTTTGCACCCCAGGAGTCTAGGAAGGCCGCAGGAGACCCAGCAGCCTGTGGGCCGTCGACGCCTCGAGGTGGCGCACCCGCGCGCGGCGACGCGAGCCGACGGCGACGGTGACGTCCGCCAGGCGCCTGCGGCGCTGCAGGGGCGTCTGGCGCGTGCCGTGCTCCTGCAGGCGGCGGGTGCTCGCCACGAGCGTCGAACGCCCGACGTGGCGAGAGCGCAGCACGACGCGCCCGTCGTCCAGGCGCCAGCCCGCCGCGCGGAAGCGCAGCTCGCCGAGTCCCGCGGCGAGCACGAGGAGCACGGGGATCGCGGGCCAGGCCTCGCGCCAGACGATCGCGATCAGGACGCAGACGGCGACCGCCGGCAGCATGAGGCCGATGAGGTACGACCGGCGCGCGCGGGCGGGCGCCGGCTCCAGCGCGTCCAGCGAGCCGGCGAGCGCGGGCACGAGGCGCTCGATCACCGCGGCGGCGTCGCGGCGGCGCACGAGCGGGAACAGCGTCTGCGTCACGGCGCCCTGGCCGGCGTAGCCCGCGGTCTCGACCCGGAGGGTCGCGAGCCCGAACGGCTCGCGCAGCAGCCCCTCGACCATGCGCACGCCCTGCACGCGGCTGAGCGGGAGCGTCGCCGCGCGCCGCGCGAACAGCCCGCTGCGGGTGCGCAGGCGATCGCCGTCGCGGACGACCTCGAACCCGGCGAACGTCACGACCGCCCCCGCGATCGACAGCAGCCACGCGAGGGCGACGACGCCCGCCCCGACGAGCAGCCACTGGCCGACGGTGTCCGGGAGGCCGTCGAACGTCTGGCGCGACACGTTGCCCATGACGTCCTGCCCCGCGGCGGCGATGCCGCCGGCGATGGGCAGGAGCACGCCGAGCTGCGGCGCGGTGAGCGCGGCGACGAGGAGCGTGCCCGGCGTGAGGCGCAGCCGGGCGTCGGGTGTCGGCGCGGCCTCGGCCGCGTGCCCGAGGGCGCGGCGCAGCGTCTCCGCGTCGCGGCGCGACACGGCCCGCAGCACGATCTCCGCGTGGCGGCCGCCGCCCGGCGTCTGCACGCGCAGCTCGAGCACGCCGAACACGCGCTGCAGCGGGCCCTGGGTCGTGTCGAGCGAGGAGATCCGCTCGCGGGGGATGACCTTCTCGTTGCGCGACAGCAGCCCGGTGCGGAGGTGGAGCGCGTTCCCGTCCAGCGACCAGGAGGTCGTGTACCAGCGCACGAGGCCGGTGACGACGACGAGCACCAGGCCGGCGACGCCGTAGAGAAGGCCGCGCGCGTTGCCCGCCCCGGCGCCGACGACGATGGCGATGATGAGCGGGATCCCCATCTCGCGCAGGCTGCGCAGGGCCTCGATGAGGATGCCGCCTGCGTGCATGCGCCGCGGTGTGCGCAGCGGCTCGGGGACGACCGCCGCGGGCCCCTCCACCGCTACAGAACCTCCGGCTGCAGCGCGAGGTCTGCGATCCGGTCGCGGATGGCCGCGGCGTCGGCCTCGCGCAGCGCGGGGATCTCGGTCGCCCCGGCCGCCGTGTGGAAGGCGACGGCGGCGAGGCCGAAGTAGCGCGACACGGGCGTGCGGCGCGTGTCGACGTGCTGCACCCGGACCATCGGGACGAGCGTGCGCGTCTCGATGACGATGCCGTGGCGCAGGTCGATCTCGTCCTCGCGGACCTCGAAGCGGAAGCGGGCCATCCGCAGCCGGGGCACCACGGCCGCCGCGACGATCACCGCCAGGACGGCCACCGCGGTGATCGCGAACCCGAGGGCCCCGCCGACGAGGAGGATCGCGAGCGCGATGACGACCGCCGCGAAGGGCACGGTCGACATCAGCACCTCGACGAGGAACAGCCGGAACGCCTCCGGCGCGAGCAGGCGCGTCGGCTCTGGGGTGGGGCGCTCGGGCACGCCCTCAGTCTGACGGGGCGCTAGCGGCGCTTCGTGCGGACGTTCGTCCGGAACACCCTGTCCCAGTACGGCGCGCTGATGCCGAAGCCCCGCGTGTCGTCCTGGAAGTGGTGTCGCATGTGCAGCTCGCGCAGACGCCTGCCGATCGGGTTCGTCGGCACGTAGTGGTGCAGCAGGTAGTGCAGCTCGTCGTAGATGACGTAGCCGGCGAGGAACCCGGCTGTCACCGGCATCCACATCTCCGCGCCGAAGACCCAGCGGTACGCCAGCGCGAACGCGATCGCGAGCGGGAGCGAAGCCAGCGGCGGCATGACGAGCCGCAGCGGGTCGTTCGGGTGCTCGTGGTGCACGCCGTGGATGAGGAAGTGCACCTTCGCGCCCCAGCCGTCCTCGGGCTCGAAGTGGAAGACGACCCGATGGATCCAGTACTCGGCGAGCGTCCACATGAGGTAGCCGGCCGCGAAGAGGCCGGCCGCGCCGAGCACCGACGTGCGGCCGATGCCGAGCACGAGCAGCACGAGGATCGCGGGCACGTAGATCGCGACGGGCACCAGGTGGTGCACCCGCGTCAGCTTGTCGAGCGACGCGATGGGCAGGAGCGGGGGCGACGCCCGGAGGTGGTCACTCCTGCTGCCGCTCGGCGTCGTGTCGCTCATCGTCCGAAACTCCTCATGTCCTGCAGCATCCCAGACCGTGCAAACATCGCGTTAGGGTACCCGAACCCTTGGCGGGACCAGGTGCGATCCGATACACCTGCACGGTATGGCGTCGCCGGCTCGCAACCCGACGCGCGAACGCGTGAACGGCCCCTCGGGGGACGGCGAGAAGATATGCCACATCGTCACCGACGAGGACCCGGACACGGCCCTGTGCGGCAAAGATGTCACGGGATGGCCTTGGAACCCGCCGTGGCCGTACTGCGTGGTCTGCCTGGACCTGGCCGGCTACGAGCTGCCGTAGGGCCGCAGCGCGCCTACGCCATCGCCGGCTGACGCCCGGCGCCGAGCCCGTCGCGCCGCGCGACCACGGCGATCCACGCGAGCCCGCCGATCATCATCGCCACGCTCCACAGCTGCGCCGCGGTGAGCCCGGCGAACGAGTCGCCGTTGCGGCGGATGAACTCCACGAGGAACCGCTCCAACCCTCCGAGCACGAGGTACAGGGCGAAGATCACACCGGGGCGCACGCGGTCGCGCAGGTGCCACAGGCCCAGCGCCAGGATGCCCATCGCGAACGTCTCGTAGATCGGCGTGGGGTGGACCTCGGTCGTCGTCGGGACCGTGCCGTCCGGGTACGCCATCGCCCACGGCAGGCTCGACGCCGTCCCGTAGTCGCCGTCGCCCGACACCTGGCAGCCGATCCGGCCGATCGCGTACCCGAGCGGGATGCAGATCCCGGCGATGTCGGCGAGGTACAGGTTCCGGAAGCCGCGCCACTGCGCCCAGACGAGCATGAAGACCACGCCGCCGAGGAGCCCGCCGTACCAGACGAGCCCCGACCCGCTGACGAGGCCGGAGAACGTGAAGTCGGCCCCGTGCTGGATGACGTAGTAGAGCTTCGCCCCGATCAGCCCGCCGGCGACCGCGACGAGCACCATCTCGTACGCCCACTCCTCCGGCCGGCCGAGCTCCTTCAGGCGCCGGGCGGTGACCATGCCCCAGGCGATGAAGTTCAGCGCGAAGAAGATCCCGAAGGTCTTCAGCGAGATGCCGAAGACGTCGATGGAGGGCTGCACGGCCCGAACCCTAGCTGGGGACTGGGCGGTTGTAAGGTCCCGGAGCGATGGGCGCCAACACGTTCGCCGGAGGGACGCTGGACCGGGTCGGCGAGCACCGCGCCGACGAGGACTGGGTCCGCGCACGCCTGACCGATCCTGCCGCTCGCGCCGTCGTCGTCGGCCGCGAGGGAGTCCTCGTGGTGGACGGCGACGAGCCGGCCGCCGCGCTGCTGTCGCCGACGCTGGACGACACGCCGACGCTGCTCGGCCTCCAGGGCGACACGCCGATCTTCGTGATCGGCCTCGACGAGATCGACCGCCCGCCGGGGACGCGCGTCGCCGGGCTGCGCGAGACCTCGGCGGCACTGCCGGGCGCCGACGCCGCGCTGCTCGCCTACGCCACCGCGCTCACCGAGTGGCAGCGGCGCTCGCGGTTCTGCGGCGTCTGCGGCTCGCCCAACCGCCAGGCGGAGGCCGGCCACCTCATGGTCTGCACCGCCCACGGTCACCAGCACCATCCGCGGACCGACCCGGTGATCATCGTGCTCGTCACCGACGGGGAGGACCGCGCGCTCATGGGCCGCCAGGCGATCTGGCCGGCGAAGCGCTGGTCGTGCCTCGCCGGGTTCGTCGAGCCGGGCGAGTCGCTCGAGGAGGCCGTCGCGCGCGAGGTCGACGAGGAGTCCGGCGTCGCCGTCTCCGACGTGACCTACATCTCCAGCCAGCCGTGGCCGTTCCCCGCGAACCTCATGCTCGGCTTCCACGCGACGTACGCGGGCGGGGAGCCGACCACGCGCGACGCGGAGCTCGAGGCGGTCCGCTGGTTCTCGCGCGAGGAGATCGTCACCGCGCACGCCGCGCCCGACATCCCGTGGACCCCGGAGCAGCGCGAGCCGCCCGCGGGCATCGACTTCTGGCTGCCGCCGCGCGAGGCCATCGCGCGCCAGCTCGTGGCGGCCTGGGCCGAGCGATGACGGTCCTGGCGGCGGCCGACGCGCTGCCGGCGGGCGCGCGGCTGCTCGACGTCCGCTGGGAGCTCGGCGGTCCGAACGGCCGTCCCGCCTACCTCGAGGGCCACCTTCCCGGCGCGGTGTTCGTCGACCTCGACGCCGACCTCTCCTCCCACGGCCCGCCCGAGGAGGGCCGTCACCCGCTCCCCGGGCTGCGCGAGCTGCAGGCCGCCGCGCGCGGCTGGGGGCTGAACGACGGCGACCGCGTGGTCGTCTACGACGGCGGCTCGGGCCTCGGCGCCGCCCGCGCGTGGTGGACACTGCGGTGGGGCGGCGTGGAGGACGTGCGGATCCTCGACGGCGGCCTGCCCGCCTGGCAGGGCGAGCTGGAGACCGGCGAGGTGATCACCGCGCCCGGCGACATCGTGCTGACCGGCGGCGGCATGCCGACGCTCGGCCCCGACGAGGCCGCGGCCCTCGCGCACGACGGCGTGCTGCTCGACGCCCGGGCGCCCGAGCGCTTCCGCGGCGAGATCGAGCCGTACGACCGCGTCCCGGGCCACATCCCGGGCGCGCGCAACGCGCCCGCGACCGGGAACCTCGGCCCCGACGGCCGCTACCTGCCGCCGGCGGAGCTCAAGGCCCGCTACGAGGCGCTGGGCGTCCGCGACGGCGTCGAGGTCGGCGCCTACTGCGGCTCGGGGATCTCCGCCGTGCAGGACATCGTCGCGCTGCAGCTCGCCGGGTACGACGCTGTGCTGTACCCGGGCTCCTGGTCGGCGTGGGCGTCGGACCCCGACCGCCCGGTCGCCACCGGCGAGTAGCTCAGCTCTCGACGAGCCCGTAGCGCGACACGAGGTGTGTCACCGGCCGCTCGAACCGGTCGGCGAGCCGTCCGGGGAGGTCGCGCTCCAGCCAGTTCGACTCGCCCTTGGGGTAGGTCGAGACGACGATCTCGCCCGCTGCGAAGCCACGCAGGACGTCGTCCACGGCGGTGAGAGGGTCGCTGTCGCCGATCTCGCCCGTCGCGGCCACCCCGGAGCCCCGCAGCTGCTCGAGCGCGACGTCGAGCCGGACCTGCGCCGCCTCGATCGCCGGGTCGATGTCGGAGACGAGGTGCCGCAGACGGCTGTTCAGCGCGGGCGCGACGACGTGCACCCGTCCCGTCGCACCCGCGCGCTCGCGGACGGCGTCGAGGACATCGGGGCACGGGCAGGTGCGGTTGGCCACCAGCAGGACGTCGCTGTCGGCCTCGTCGCGAGGCGTGGGTGAGTCGGTCATGACCCGTGCGTCCGACGACGCGCGGGAACGTTACTTCCGCGGCCCCATGTCGAGCGTCGCGAGCGCCGCGGCGAGGACCTTGTCCTCGCCCGGCAGCGTCGCGTTCTCGAGGTTCTTCGCGTACGGCATCGGGACCTCGGCCATCCCGACGCGCTCGACCGGCGCGTCGAGGTCGTCGAAGCACGCGTGCTGCACGCGCGCAGCGATCTCCGCCGTCACGCCGTAGCTCGGCCAGCCCTCCTCGACGCACAGCACGCGGTTGGTCCGGGCGACGGACTCGGCGACCGTCTCCACGTCGAGCGGGCGCAGCGAGCGCAGGTCGACGACCTCCGCCTCGATCTCGTGCTCGGAGGCCAGCTGCTCGGCCACCTTCAGCGCGCGGACGGTCGCGTAGGAGTGCGAGACGATCGTCAGGTCGGTCCCCTCGCGCGCGATCTCCGCGCGCCCGATCGGGGTGGTGAAGTCCTCGTCGAGCGGGACCTCGCCCTTCTCCTTGTAGATCGGGAGGTTCTCGATGACGAGCACCGGGTCCTCGTCGCGGATCGCGGCCTTCAGCAGCCCCTTCGCGTCGCGCGGGTTCGACGGCGCGACGACCTTGAGCCCGGGCACGTGGGCGAACCAGCCCTCGAAGCTCTGCGAGTGCTGCGCGGTGAGCTGGTTGCCGGCGCCGTTGGGCGTGCGGATGACGAGCGGGCAGCCGGCCTCGCCGCCGAACATGTACCGGATCTTCGCCGCGTGGTTCACGATCTGGTCCATCGCGATGAGGATGAAGTTCAGCGTCATGATCTCGACGACCGGCCGCTGCCCGGCCATCGCCGCGCCGACCGCCGCCCCGACGAACCCCTCCTCGGAGATCGGCGTGTCGCGGATGCGGTCATCGCCGAACTCGTCGAGCAGCCCCGCGGTCACCTTGTAGGAGCCCTCGAAGACGCCGACCTCCTCGCCCATGAGGAAGACGCGCTCGTCGCGCCGCAGCTCCTCGGCGAGCGCGAGGCGCAGCGCCTCGCGGTAGGTCATCGTCTTCGTCTCGTCGCTCAAGACGTGAGCCCCCGCTCGAAGACCAGGGTCGTCTCCCCGAACGGGCTGCCCGGCCGCATCCGCGCGAACTGCTCCTGGTAGCCCGGGTCCCCGTAGACGTGCTCGGCGAGCGAGTCGACGTCGGGCGCGTCGCTGTCCTCGGCGAACGCGACCGCGTCCTTCACCGTCTCCTTGGCCGCCGCCCGGAGCTCCTCGAGGCGGTCCTCGTCGAGGAGCTCGCGCTCGACGAGCTTGCGGCCGAGCAGCTCGATCGGGTCGTCCTCGGCGCGGTGCTCGGAGATCTCGTCCTTCGTGCGGTAGGCGAGCCCGGCGTCGGCGACCGAGTGGCCGCGGTAGCGGTACGTCATGAGCTCGAGGACGGCGGGCTCGCGGTCGCGGCGCGCGTTGGCGAGCAGCTCCTCGGAGGCCTCGATGACCGCCTCGAGGTCGTTGCCGTCGACGCGCTCGCCGCGCATCCGGTACGACGCGGCGCGCTTGTAGAGCTCCGGCTCGGCCGACGCGCGCTCGACGCTCGTGCCCATGCCGTAGACGTTGTTCATGACGAGGAAGACGATCGGCAGCCGCCAGACGCCGGCGAGGTTCAGCGACTCGTGCCACGCGCCGATGTTCGTCGCGCCGTCGCCCAGCTCGCAGAGCACCGCCTGCTCGGCGTCGCCGCGCGCGATGGAGAGCGCGACGCCGGTCGCGACGGGCATCTGCCCGCCGACGATGCCCCAGCCGCCGAGGAAGTTGCGGCCGACGTCGAGCAGGTGCATGGACCCGCCGCGGCCGTGGGCGCAGCCGTCGACGCGTCCGAACAGCTCGGCCATGACCGCCCGTGCGCTCACGCCGCGCGCGAGGGCCAGGCCGTGGTCGCGGTAGGAGGCGAGGAGGTAGTCGTCGTCCTGCAGCGCGGACACGGCGCCGACGGTCGCGGCCTCCTGGCCGGTCGCGAGATGGCAGTAGCCGCCGATGCGCGCCTTCTTGTACTGGCGCTCGGCCTCCGGCTCGAACTCGCGGATGAGCAGCATGAGCTCCAGGAGCTCGGGGAGATCGTGGTCTGGCACCTCCCCGCACCTACCCGGACGTCAACCGCGCAGCACGTCGTGCACGAAGCGGACCGCCAGCGCGCCGTCGCCGACGGCGCCCGCGACGCGGTTCGTCGCGCCCGTGCGCACGTCGCCCGCGGCGAACACGCCGGGCCGGACCGTCTCGAGGAGGTGCGGCTCGCGGTCGGCCAGCGGCCACGCGAGGTGGCCGCTGCACGTCGCCGCCGTCGATCCGCACAGCAGGTAGCCGGCCGTGTCGAGCGCGAGCATGCCGCCCGCCGCCTCGGTGCACGGCTCCGCGCCGATCATCACGAAGACGGCCGTCGCGGCCACCTGCTCCGTGCTGCCGTCGCGACGGTCGCGGAGGCTGACGGTGTCCAGCGCCGCCTTGCCGTGGACGGCGGCCACCTCCGTCTCGGTCATGACCTCGATGTTCGGCGTGCGCTCGATGCGATCGACGAGGTACTGCGACATCGTCGACTTCAGCGCGGTGCCGCGCACGACGACGCGGACGCTGCGCGCGAGGTGCGAGAGGTGCACCGCGGCCTGGCCGGCGGAGTTCCCGCCGCCGACGACGATGACGTCCTCGCCCCGGCAGCGCTCCGCGTCGGTCGCCATCGCCCAGTGGTAGACGCCGGCGCCGCGGAAGCGCTCCATGCCCTCGGCGCCCAGCTCGCGCCAGCGCGCGCCCGTCGCCATGACGACGGATCGCGCGAGGACGTGCTGCCCGTCGTCGAGATCGACGCGGACGAGGCTCTCGGGGCCATCGGCCAGCTCGACGACGCGGTGGAAGCTCGACAGGACGGCATCGAAGCGGCGCGCCTGCAGCGTGGCGTTGCGCGTCAGCTCGACGCCCGACACGCCGGCGGGGAAGCCGAGGTAGTTCTCGATGCGCGTGCTCGTCCCCGCCTGGCCGCCCGGCGCCCAGGCCTCCGCCACGAACGTGCTCAGCCCCTCCGAGCCGCCGTACACGGCGGCGGCGAGGCCCGCCGGCCCTCCGCCGAGGACGACGAGGTCGAAGCGCCTGCCGTCGACCTCCGCACGCAGACCCAGCGACCGTGCGACCTGCGCCGCCGACGGGTTGCGCATGACCTGCGTCGCATGGACGAGGACCGGTGTCTCCTCGACGGGGATGTCCAGCCAGCGCAGCATCTCGGCGCTCTCGTCGTCGGTGTCGACGTCGTACCAGTGGACGGGGAGGAGGTTGCGCTCGAGGAGGTCGCGGACGTCGAACGCGCGCCGCGAGCCCCGCGCCGCGATGAGCCGCATGACGCCGTGGCCGCCCTCCTCGTGCCAGCGGCGGCGCGCCAGCATCGTGGCGAAGAGGTGCTCGCCGAGCTCGGGCCACCGCGCCATCATCGAGCGCAGGCCCGCGCGGTCGAAGGCGATGACGTCCGTGGGCTCCACGGCGACGGCCGCGCTCAGCGTCGGCTCGCCGGTGAACGCGGCGATGTCGCCCAGCAGCGTGCGCGCGTCGACCTGCGCGACGTGGACGTTCTTGCCCGGCTTGCGATCCACCAGCTCGACGAGGCCGCGATCGATGACGTAGAACGGCGCATCGCGCTGCGCGTGCTCGTAGAGGATCTCGCCGGCGGCGAAGCTGCGGCGCTCGCCCTGCTCGGCCAGCCACTCGATCTTCGCGTCGGACAGCCGCGGGAACATGACCTCGTCGGCGAGGTCCGGGAAGTCGGTCCGCATCACTCGCGTCGTGGCCATGGCGCGAGGCTACCGGTGCTTCAGATGTGCTTCTCTTGTCGAGGTTGGGCCGGGCGGCCCGCCCGCCGCCCGGCCTACCTCGTCGCCTGGGCTCTCAGCGAGCGGCGACCGGTAGGTCGCGCATCGCAGCCAGGGCGAGCTTGTCGAGCTTCCCGTTGTCCGTCTTCGGGAGGTCGTCGTGGATGACGACCTTGCCGGGGACCATGAAGTCCTCCAGCCGCTCGGCGCAGTGTCGGCGCAGGAGCTTCGGATCCAGCTCCACGCCCTCCTCTGCGGAGACATGGGCGACGATGGCCTGGCCGAGCAGGTCGTCCTCCACTCCGACGACGGCGGCCTCACGGACGCCTTCGTACAGGTAGAGCACCTCCTCGACCTCCTTGGGAGCCACCTTCTCGCCGCGAGACTTGATGATGTCGTCGCTGCGGCCCACGAAGTACAGGAACCCCTCCTCGTCCTGCCGGAAGAGGTCGCCGGAACGCAGCACGCGGTCGCCGGGCCAGTGGCCGGGCTTGAGCTTCTTCGCCGTCGCGTCCGCGTCGTTCCAGTAGCCCTGCATGACGTGGTCGCCGCGGATGATCAGCTCTCCGACCTCGCCGGTGGCCACCGGCTCGCCGTGCTCGTCCTCGATCCACACCTCGGTGCCGGGGATCGCGACGCCCACGGAGCCGGGGCGGAGGTCGAGCTGCTCGGGCGGGAGGTAGCACACCCGCTTGCACTCGGTCTGCCCGTACATCGAGAACAGCACCGCGTTGCCGAAGACCTTGCGGACCGCCGCCACGCGGGCGACGGACAGCGCCGCGCCGGCGTTCGTGAGCAACCTCAGATGCGGCAGCTCGCGCTCGGCGAGGCCGTCGAGGTTGATGAGCACCTGCCAGACCGTCGGCACGCCGGGGAGGACCGTGATCTCCTCGTTCACGATCGCCTGGACGACCTTGCCCGGGAACGTGACGCCGCGCTCGAGCACGATCGTCGCGCCCACGCGCATCGCCATGATCAGGTGGTAGAGCCCGTACGTGTGCGAGAGCGGGAGGACGCACAGGATGCGGTCCTCGCCGTGCAGGCCCAGGTACTCGATGATCGAGTCCGAGACGAAGCCCATGTTGCGGTGCAGGAACGCGACGCCCTTGGGCACCCCGGTCGAGCCCGACGTGTAGATGATCGACGCCAGGTCGACGTCCATCGTCTGCGGATAGGCATCCGGCGCGATCGGCCGGCGTCTCGACGAGCTCCTCCAGCGACGGCGTGTCGCCGATGCGACCGCCGACGCCCACGACGTGCTTCAGCCCCGGCGCGCGGATCGCCGCGTTCTGCACGAGATGCGCGTTGCGCGCATCGCAGACGGCGACGACCGAGCCCGAGTGCTCGAGCAGGTACGCGAGCTTCTCCTCCTTGGCGGTCGCGTTCAGCGGCGTGAACGCCGCGCCGGCGCGCAGTGCGCCGTAGATCGCGATCGCCGTCTCCACGCCGTTGGCGAGCACGACGGCGACGCGGTCCCCGCGTCGCACGCCGAGCTGCCGAAGGCCGGCCGCGAACCCGTCGACCGCACGGTCGAGCTCGGCGTACGTGAGCCGCCGATCTCCGTAGACGACGGCCGTGCGATCGGCGCTGCGCGCCGCGCTGGCGCGCAGATCGTCGGAGAGGGTCCGGGCGTTCATGGCTAGGCCTTCTTGCCCTCGATGTACGCGGCCAGGGCGCCGATGGAGCCGAAGTTCTCCTCGGTGATCTCCACGTCCTGGACGCTGATCCCGTACCGCTCCTGGACCTCCTCGACGAGCTCCACGAAGCTCAGCGAGTCCATCACGCCCAGCGCCATGAGGTTGTCCGTGTCGGACACCTCCATGCCGGGGTGCATGTACAGGAAGTTCTCCTCGACGTAAGCGCGGATCTCCGCCTTCGTCCCAGTGCCCGCGGTCTGCTCCACGTTCGACATGACTTACACACGCTCCAGTGCCTGATCGATTCCTTGCTTGATGAAGACCTGCGGCTCGCCCTCTTCGGGCGGGAAGACGTCGGCGTGCGGGCCGCAGAACCGCTCATGCCACACCTGCGTGGACAGAACCCCGACGAGGGCCATGCCCTCGCGGTATCCGGTCGCCCGGCCCGCGCGGCACCGCCGCACGAGACCAGCGACCTTCGCTGGGTCGAAGAGCCCCGTCGCGTCGAGCATCCCTGGGGAGAGAAGCTCGTCGACCCACTCCGGCGGGTTGCCCTCGAAGAAGGGCGCCGCCTGCGGGGCTCGGTACGGCTGCTTCGTCCGCGCGGCGATGCCGTCAGGCAGCACCGTGCGGGCGAGGTCGCGCACCGCGATCTTGTCGTGCAGGCCCTGGAGCTTCCCATCGGGCTGCAGACGGACCGAGTGCTCGAAGATCCGGTGATCGAGGAACGGGTAGCGCGCCTCGACGCCGTGGGCCATCGCCACGCGGTCCGACTGCGGACCGAGCAGGTACGGGCCCAGGAGGGTCGTGACCTCGAGGTACGCCGCCTTCTCCAGCGGGCTCCAGCCGGCGAACTCCGGCGGCAGTGACGCGCGCAGCTCCTCCAGGCGATCCTCCGCGGCGGTGAGCTGGGTGACGTCGTCGGCGTAGAACGCCTTGACGCCGGCCGTCGCCGCCACGCGGGTCTGGTGGGAGAACAGCGGATCGTCGGCCGGGCCGGCCTCGAGGAAGAACTTCGCCCAGGCGGGCCCACGGGCGGCGCCGGTGGCCTCGAAGTACGGGTAGAGCTCGGAGAAGATCTCCACCGCGTCGTCGGGGTTCGCCATGGCCGCGTTGCGCGCGACGACCTCCTTGAAGAGGTCGTAGCCCCAGTACAGCTCGTCCGCGCCCTCGCCCGTCGCCACGACCGTGATGCCCTGCTCCCGCGTCGCCTTGGCGAGCAGGTACAGCGGCACCGGGGCGGTGCGGATGAGCGGGGTCTCGGCGTGCCACACGACATCGGGGAACGCGCCGGCGATCTCCTCCGGGCCGACGTCCACGACGTGGTGGTCGGTCCCGAGCTTCTCCGCGACCTCGTGCTGATGCGCGCGCTCGTCGTAGTGCGGGTCCTTGAACGCGACCGAGAACGTGCGCAGCTGGTGGTCGGAGGCCTCCTTCGCCAGCGCCGTCGTGAGGCTGGAGTCCAGCCCGCCCGACAGGTACGTGCCGACGGGCACGTCCGCGCGCAGGCGCAGCTCGACGCTCGAGCGCATGATCGGCTCGATGTCGCCTGCCTCTTCCGTGCGAGGCGTGTAGTCCGGCTTCCACCACGTCCGCTCGGCGACGATCCTGCCGCCCTCCCAGACGATGAGCTGGCCGGGCGGGAGCATGTTCACGCCGCGGAACGCCGAGCGCGGCGCGCGCGGGGCCCAGGTCGTGAAGACGTCGTCGATGCCGCCGAGGTCCGGCTCGGCCGCGACCTCGCCGGAGGCGAACAGCGCCTTGGCCTCCGAGCCGAAGACGATCGTGCCGTCGTCGAGCAGCGTCCAGTGCAGCGGGTGGATGCCGAAGCGGTCGCGGACCAGCGTCAGCCGGCGCGGGCCCGGCTCCCACCAGGCGAACGCGAACTGGCCGTTCAGCTTGTCGAGCGCGGCGAGACCGTCGCGCTCCAGCAGGCGGAGCACGACCTCGGTGTCGCTCGTGGTCTCCAGGTTGATCCCGTCACGTGCGAGCTCTGCGCGCAGCTCGGGGTGGTTGAAGACCTCGCCGTTGTAGACGATGAGCGTCCCGCCCGCGTCCGACTGCATCGGCTGCCAGCCGTGCTGGATGTCGAAGATGGCCAGACGTGTGGAGACGAAGCCGGCGCTCTGACCGAGCGCCAGTCCGAACCCGTCGGGCCCGCGGTGGCGGACCGCCCGCGCCATCCTGCGCAGGGCGATCTCCTCCACCGGCCGCGCGCCATCCGGGCGCACGATGCCGGCGATGCCGCACATGTCAGCCGGCCTCGCTCGGCTCGATCGTGATCGCGTAGGCGTGGAGGTAGGCCGTGGCGTCGCGGACCCGCTGGATCTGCGCGTACGCGGCCTCGACGCCATCGGCGTCGATGTCGGTCAGCGGAGCGAGCTCGGCGGCGGGCACGTCGTTCTTCTCGCCCCACACGAGCAGGTCCATCCGGTCGTACGGATGGCCGAAGTAGAACTCCTCCTGCGTCTGCGGGATGGAGAACGTCTCCGTCGTGGGCTGACGGCTGGCGATCGGATCGGGCAGCCCGAGGTGACGCGCCATCGCGTACACCTGCGACTTGTAGAGGCCGGCGATCGGCTTGATGTCGGCCAGGCCGTCGCCGCCCTTCACGAAGAAGCCCTGGTCGAACTCGAGCAGGTTGGGCGTGCCGATGACGGCGTAGTGCAGCTTGTCGGCGTACGAGTACTCCATGAGCTTGCGCACGCGCTGCTTCATGTTCGTCGCCGCGATGATGAGGCGGTAGGCCTCGGACGGGAAGCGGTGCGTCTCCTGCGTGCCGTCCGGCTTCTCGACGACGAGCGAGAAGACGACGATGCCGCCGGTCGGGGCCGAGCGGACGATCTTGTGCTTCCACTCGGGCTGGTACTCCGGCACGACCATGCGGATCGCCTCGTCGCGCCAGCGGTAGCAGCCCATGCCCTCGAGGGCGGCGGAGATGTTCTCCTCCGCGGTGGGGGCGCCGAGGTGGTTCGCGAGCATGAGTCCGAGGTCGGAGGACTCGTTGCCCGGGATGTCACGCTCCGGCAGGCGCAGGAGCTGCACGCGCTTCGGGCCGACGGCACGCACGGCCAGGGCGGCCGAGACGCTCGAGTCGATGCCGCCGGACGTCGCGACGACTACGCCACGCCGTCCGAGCGTGCGTAGCGACTCGCGGATCTGTTCGGCGATGCTGTCTGCAGCGGCCTCGAGATCGAGGGCCAGGGGGTCGGCGCCATCGAGGATGGCGCGCGGGTTGGTGCTCGCGCTCACTGAGTTCTCCATGGGGGCGGGTCCGTCCGCACCGGGTGTCCCTACCCGGGTGGGCGGCTGCGAGTCAGCTTGGCAGAGCACGCGGCCGCGCCCCATCGGGCATGTGTCCATCACCGGGTGACCATGGGCGGGCGGTCGGGGGGAATGGGCGTCCAGCGCAGCGTACCCTTCTTCGCGATGCAGCCGAGCCATACAGCCCTGGGAACCTGGAGCGGCGGGCGCTTCATGCACTTCGGCGAGGCCTTGAGCGATGAGCGCCTCGAGACGCTGCTGCGTCCCGGCGACGGGATCGACACGGTCATCACCGCCGACGCGTACGGCGCCGGGGAGGCGGACCTGCTGCTCGGCCGCGCACTGCAGGGCGTCCCGAGCGAGAGCTACTCGCTCGTCGGCGCCGTCGGCCACGACTTCTACGAGGGGACCCGCAGGGGCTCGAAGGGCTACCCGCGCTTCACGGACCCAGAGCTGCGAGGGCCGGACGCGTACGCGGACTACCTGCGGATGGCGACGGAGCGCTCGCTCGAGCGCATCGGCGCCTCTGCGTTCGACGTCCTGCTGCTCCACAACCCCGACCGCACCGGCTACAGCAGCCCGGAGGTGTGGGAGGGGATGGCGGCCCTGCGCCAGGAGGGCCTCGTCCACGCGCTCGGCGTCGCGCCCGGCCCGGCGAACGGCTTCACGCTCGACGTCATCGACTGCCTGGAGCGCTTCGGCGAGATCATCGACTGGGCGATGGTGATCCTCAACCCGATGGAGCCGTGGCCCGGCCAGCTCGTGCTGCCCGCGGCGCGCCGGCACGGCGTGCGGGTGATCTGCCGCGTCGTCGACTACGGCGGGCTCTTCTGGGACGACGTCCGCCCCGGCCATGCCTTCGCGGAGTCCGACCACCGCCTGTTCCGGCCCGACGGCTGGATCGAGTCCGGTCGCGCGCGCCTGGAGCGGATGCGCCCGATCGCCGAGCGCCACGGCCTGACGCCGCTGCAGCTCTCGTGCGCATGGGACCTCGCGCAGCAACCGGTGGAGTGCGTCGCGCCGACGCTCATCCAGGAGCCTGGCGACGGGAAGACGATCGAGGCGAAGCGCGCGGAGCTCGCGGCGGTCCCGGAGGAGGTCGTGCTCTCGGCCGAGGAGGTCGAGGAGCTGCGGGCCATCGGCGACAACACCGGCTCGATGGTGCTGAAGGGCGCCTCGCCCGACCACGACGGCCCGGCGGAGCCGGACCGGTGGTCGGTGGACGACCAGCTCGAGGAGCTTGCCGCGCGCTGGGCCATCGACCCATGCGCGCGACCTCGTCAAGACCGCGTGAGGCGCGCGCTGCTCGCCGCCGGGCTCGCGCTGCTGGTCTGCGCGCCCGCGGCCCAGGCCGACTGTGCGAATCCGATCACGCCGGCGTACCTGCGGGTCATCCCGGCAGCCGTCGGGCTACCGGTCGAGCTCGAGACGTCCACCGGCCAACCGGGCTGCGACGCGCCCGGCGACGTGATCACGTCCACGATCGCGTGGGGCGACGGGTCGAGCTCGGCGGCGACGGTCGTCGCGGACGGTGCGAGCTGGCACATCTCCGGGTCGCACAGCTACGCGCGCGCCGGCAGCTACCCCGTCGTCGTCTCGTCGACGAACACCCGGACGGGCATTACCACGACGGACTCGCACAACCAGGTGGAGGTCGTCGACACCGGCACCCGGACCATGCGACAGCGTCTGCGCTGGCGGACCGGTGTGCGGTTCACCGGCAGCGTCGCGCGGACCACAGTGACCCAGGCCGTACCGGTGCTCCAGCGGTACCGTGCGCGGATCGACTGGGGCGACGGCACGGGAGGCACCGGCACCGTGACGGTCCGTGGCGCCGTGCTCTCGGTCGCCGGCCGGCACACGTGGCACAAGCCGCTGCGCCGCGGACGGATCGTCGTCACGGTGACCGACGCGGCGACGCACGGCACGCTGACGATCAGGCGAGCGGTCCGCATCGCCTGATCGCCCTCGCTGTACCGCCTACGCCGGCTGCATCTCCAGCTGCGGCTTCACCTCGGTCGCGAACATCTCGAGCGTGTTGCGCGACTCGGTCATCGTCATGTCGCCGGCCGGGACCATGAGGACGACGTGGTCGACGAGACCCGGCTCGAGGAACGCGGCCATGCGCTCGGCGAGCTGGGACGGCGTGCCGGCACCGAAGGCGATCGCGCCCTCGAGACCCGCCTGGATCGCCTTGAGCGGCGCGAGCGCCGCCTCCTGCTCGTCCTCGTCGATGATGAGGGCATCGAACCGGTGCGTCGCGAACGTGCGGCGCTGCAGGCCCGTCATGCCGCGGCGCGCGATCTCGAGCGCCTTGTCCTCGTCCTTGTCCAGCGCGACCATCATCGTGGTGGCGACGGTCGGCTCGGAGTTCGGGCCGTCCAGCCGGATGCGCTCGCCCTTGTACTTCTCCCACGCCTCGAGGTAGGCGTCGTAGGCCTCCTGCGAGATCGGACCGGGCCACATGAGGTTCATGCCGTAGCGGCCGGCCGTCGTGGGGTTGCCCGGGTACCAGAACGGGATCGGGTCCTGGAGCGGGCCGGTCGTCAGCGGCATCGGCGGGAAGTCGAGGAACTCGCTGTTCTCGCTGGAGACCTCGCCGTTGCGCAGCGCCTCGGCGATGATCCCGAGGTAGTCGACGAAGCGCTCGCGCGCCGTGCGGAAGTCGCCGCCGTGCCACGCGTGCTCCACCGGGACCGCGCCACGGCCGACGCCGTAGTCCAGGCGGCCGTTCGTCAGGTGGTCCAGGACGCAGAGGTCCTCGACGACCTGCACCGGATGATGCATCGGCAGCAGCTTGACCATCGGGCCAAGACGGATGTTCTCGGTGATCTGGGACGCCGCCGCGATGAAGACGTCCTGGTTCGGAGCCATCGAGAGGTCCGTGCCGTGGTGCTCGGCGAGGTGGAAGCTCCGGAACCCGGCCTGGTCGGCCGTGCGGATGAAGTCCAGCCGATCCTTGAAGATCTTGGTGGGCGAGTCCCCGGGAATGCCCTCGATGTGGTCGAACAGCCCGAACGTTGGAGTCTTCACGTAGCGTCCCTCTCGCAGTTGTCTGACGATGTACGAGTTTGCCACGTCATGAGATGAGGAGAGACGTATTCATGAGCGCCACGCTGCCCAGTGCCGTCGACGCCTTCACCGCGGCACTCGGCGCGGACAAGGTGATCACGGCGCCGGAGGCCCTCCGCGAGTGGCGCGATCCGTTCCAGCACGAGAGCTCCGACGACTACGCCGCGTCGGCTGTCCTCATGCCGACGACCGTCGAGGAGATCCAGGCGATCCTCGCGATCGCCAACGAGCAGCGCGTGCCGCTGTGGACCCACGGTCAGGGTCGCAACAACGGCTACGGCGGCCCCGCGCCGCGCGTGAGCGGCTCGGTCATCGTGTCGCTGCGGAACATGAACCGGGTGCTGGAGATCAACGAGGAGCTGGGCTACGCGGTCGTGGAGCCGGGCGTGCGCTGGTTCGACCTGTACGAGGCGATCCAGGCCGGCGGCCACAAG
The DNA here is from genome assembly GCA_963757125.1 of uncultured Solirubrobacterales bacterium. Taxonomy (GTDB): domain Bacteria; phylum Actinomycetota; class Thermoleophilia; order Solirubrobacterales; family Solirubrobacteraceae; genus CAVVSD01. Next base: position 323,414 of record CAVWQP010000006.1, read on the forward strand.
CTGAGCGTCTCGATCCCCGATCTCGGCTGGGGCTCGGTGGTGGGCAACACGCTGGACCACGGCATGAGCTACATGCCCTACGGCGTCGACCAGCAGGCGCAGTGCGGGATGGAGGTCGTCCTCGCCGACGGCACCGTGATGCGCACGGGCATGGGGGCGATGGAGGGCAACCGGGCCTGGCACTGCTACAAGCGCGGCCTGGGCCCGACGCCGGACCAGATGTTCATGCAGAGCAACTTCGGGATCGTCACGAAGATGGGCTACTGGCTCATGCCCGAGCCCGAGATCTACATGCCGCTGTGGCTGCGGGCGCCGAACGACGACGACCTCGGCCCGCTCGTCGACACGCTGCGCCGGCTCATGCTCGACGGGACGATCCGGATGGTGCCGCAGATCGGCAACGTCGTCGGCGCCGCCTCGGTCATGTCGAAGCGCACCGACTGGTGGGACGGCGACGGCGCGATCCCGGAGGAGACGCTCCAGCGGATGGCCGACGAGCTCGGCTGCGGCCGCTGGACCATGCGCTTCGCCCTCTACGGCGACGAGGCGGTCGTCGACCACCGCTTCGCGAAGATCAAGGACGCGTTCGAGACCGCGATCCCCGGCGGCGCGGTCTGGGGGACGAAGCACGGCCCGGAGGCGTGGCCGACGCTCGACGCGCACGAGCAGGTCCAGGCCGGCATCCCGAACCTCGGCATCAACGCCATGACCGCCTGGTACGGCGGGGAGGAGGGCGGCCACGTCGGCTTCTCGCCGGTCGCGCCGCTCACCGGCCGCGACGCACTCGCGGTCCGCGACCTCATGCGCCCGATGATGGAGGAGGCGGGGCTCGACTACTTCGCCGGCATCTGCCCGATCAACGGGCGCAGCTTCGCGCACGTGACGCTCATCCTGTTCGACCTCAAGGACCAGGCGCAGAGCGAGCGGGCCTACGCGCTGTCGCGGCGGCTGGTGGAGGAGGCGGGCAGGCGCGGCTACGGCGAGTACCGCGCCCACATCGACTTCATGGACCTGGCCTCCGACCAGTACGGCTTCAACGACCACGCGTACCGCCGCTTCAACGAGCGGATCAAGGACGCACTGGACCCGAACGGCATCCTGTCCCCCGGGAAGTCCGGCATCTGGCCGGCGCACATGCGGGAGGACGCCGGCGCGCGATGACGGTGCAGCTGGACACGAGCGAGGTCGCGCCGGCGAAGCGGTCGGCCTTCTGGGCTGCCGGCACGGCGCGCCTGCTCGGTCCGGTCGGCGTCCGCTCGCTCGTGGAGCGGCCGTTCTCGGGGCGGATCCTGGGGCACCACCTCGGGCCGATCGAGGTCTTCCGCGTGGCGGGCGACGCCAACCGGGTGCAGCGCACGGCGGCCGACGTCGCGCTGCTGGACCCGCAGCGGCTCCATCTCAACCTGCTCACCCGCGGCACGCTGCTCGCGGCGCAGGGCGGCCGCTCGAGCCGCCTGCGGGCGGGCGACATCACGAGCTTCGACTGGTCGCGGCCCTTCGTCGCGCAGGCCACGGGACGCTTCGAGATCCTCGCGTTCACGGTGCCGCTGGCGATGCTGGGCGAGGACGCCGACCGCGTCCGGGGGCGCACCGCGCTGCGGCTCGGCGGCGACGGTGGGCTGCCGCAGGTCGCCGGGCCGTTCTTCATCGGCATCGCCGCCGGGCTGCACGACGGCAGCATCGACCCCGAGGACCCGGTGCTCGCCGACGCCATCGTCGGCCTCGTGCGCGCGCTGCACGGCGAGCGCCAGGCGCAGGCGCGCGCCCTGCCGCGCTCGGTCGCGCGCGCCGACGGGCTCCTGCAGCGCATCAAGGACCACATCGACCTGCACCTGCGCGAGCCCGACCTCGGGCCCGAGCGGATCGCCAAGGCGCACTTCATCTCCACGCGCTACCTCCACAAGCTGTTCCAGCCCGAGGGGACGACCGTCTCCGCGTGGATCCGGTCGCGGCGCCTGGAGGGTGCGCGCCGCGACCTCGCCGATCCGGAGTTCGCCGCCCTGACGATCTCCGCGCTGGCGGCGCGCTGGGGCTTCAGCGACCCCGCCCGGTTCAGCCGGGCGTTCCGCGCCGTCTACGGCTGCTCGCCGACCGAGGCCCGCGCCGTCGCGACGATGCGCCGGCTCGACTGGGCCTGAGTCGCGTCGACCGGCCGCGTCGTCCACGCGCCGTAGGCGACGAGCAGCGCGATCGCTGCGACGACGCTGCCGAAGATCTCGAACGTCGTGATGAGCCCGAACTCGGTCACGAGGATCCCCGCGATGATCGCCGGCACCGAGATGGAGAGGTAGGCGACCACGTACAGGGCGGACATCACCTGGGCGCGGTGCTCGTTCGGGATCGCGGCGGACAGCGTCCGCAGCGCCCCGAGGAACGCCACGCCGAACCCCGCGCCGGCGACCACGCCGCCGGCCAGGAACAGGGCGGTGGAGTCCTCGGCGGCGGAGGTGACGATGAGCAGCAGCCCGACGGCGAGCGCGACCGAGCCGGCCGCCGCGCCGAGCCACGGCGCCGTGCGGCCGAAGACGAGCTGCGCGGTCGCTCCCGAGGCGGCGAGCACGAAGACGCCGACGCCCGCGACCAGGTGGTTGGAGCTGTGGAAGAGCGTCGCGCTGAGCTCCGGGCCGAGGGAGAGGAACAGGCCGCCGATCGACCAGGACGACAGGACGCCGAGCGCCGCGAGGCCGAACGTGCGCCGGAGCTCGGGCGGCACGTGCGGGCGCTGGGGCGTGAGGGTGAGCCGGCTGCGGTGCTCGACGGGCTCCTGCATGACCAGCGCGCCGAGGAAGGCGATCGTGAAGAGGATGAGGACGGCGACGTAGGGGAGGACGCGTGGGGCGGGGGCGAGCTGGACGAGCGTCGCGCTCAGCAGGACGCCGATGCCCATGCCGGCGGCGCTGGCGACGCCGTTCGTGAGGCCCGCCGACGCCGGGTCGCGACGCGGGTGCAGATCCAGCAGCGCGGCGCTGGCGGCGCCGAGCGCGAGCCCGGTCGCGACGCCCTGGATGCCGCGGGCGACGAACAGCCAGGCGACGGACCCGGCGCTCATGAAGATGATCGTCGTGCCCATGAGCACGGCGAGCGCGACGAGGAGGACGGGCCGCCGCCCGACGCGGTCGGACACGCTGCCGGCGAGCAGCAGCGCAGCCAGGACGCCGAACGCGTACGTCGCGTAGATGAGCGTCAGGACGACAGGGGAGAAGCCCCAGAGCTCGCGGTAGCTCTCGTACAGCGGCGACGGCGTGCCCGAGGCGATCAGTGAGAGCGCGATGACGCCGGCGACGAGGCCGTAGGACTGGCGTTGGGAGAGGCGGATGCTCGGCATGTTCAATAGTTCCAAACTCTTGGAAGTCTCCAACAGTTGTAGCATGCCCCCCATGGCAACCCCGACCGTCGGCCGCGATCGCATCCCGCATCCGCCTGCGACGGCGATCGATCTGGCCACCGTGATGCGGACTGTCGGCGATCCCCTGCGGCTCGACATCGTGCGCCTGCTGGCCGATGGCCGCGAGCGCGCGTGCAGCGAGTTGTCCGACGCTCTCGACCTACCCACGTCGACGGCGTCCTACCACCTGCGCCTCCTGCGCGAGGCCGGCGTGACGCGCACCCGCGCCGTCGGCGCCCAGCGCCTCATCGGCCTGCGGCGCGACGATCTCGAGGAGCGCTTCCCCGGCCTCCTCGACGTCCTGACGCGCTAGCCGACCTTGCGCTCCGGGGCCGAGGCGTGTTCAATGGTCCTGTATTTAACCAACTCGTGAAATGCAGAGCCGACCAGCTCAGCCTCACCTTCGCGGCGCTCGCGGACCCGACGCGCCGTTCGATCCTGACGCGCCTCGCCGAGGGCGAGGCGACGGTGGGCGAGCTCGCAGAGCCGTTCCCCGTGAGCCTGCCGGCGATCTCCCGGCACCTGAAGGTGCTGGAGCGCGCGGGGCTCATCGTGCGCAGCCAGGAGGCGCAGTGGAGGCCGAGCCGGCTGCAGGCCGACCCGCTCGACGAGGCGGCGGCGTGGATCGGGTCACGCAAGCGGACGTGGGAGGCGCGGATGGACCGGCTGGACGCGCACCTGCGCCGGGAGGGAGGACGGGATGAGTGACGACGCGATCCTGATCACGCGCATCTTCGATGCGCCGCGCGAGCGGGTCTTCCGAGCGTGGACGGACCCCGGCGAGATCGCCGCATGGTTCGGGCCGGCCGGCGTCGAGACGCCGCGCGATCGGGTCCGCATCGACCTGCGGGTCGGAGGTCGCTTCGAGCTCACGATGGTCCGGGGCGACGGCGGCGAGATGACGATCGGCTACGACGTGCTCGAGCTCGTCGAGCCCGAGCTCATCGTCCTGCGCTCGGACCCGATGCCCGCGATGGGGATGCCCGAGCCGACGTTCGTGCGCGTGGAGCTGCATGCGCACGGGGACAGGACGCGCATGACGTTCAGCGACTCGCCGCACCCTCCCGCGGGCCGCGCGCCTGCAGAGGCGGGATGGACCGCCGCCTTCGACGCGCTGGATGCGCTGGTGGCCTAGCAGCCGGGGTCGGCCGCGGCGGCGCCGCAGTCGCCGACGTGGCCGGCGGTGGCCTGCTGCAGCAGCGCGTAGAGCGCGACGCGCTGGTCGTGGTCGAGGGCGCTCAGCACCTGGTCCTCGACCTCGGCGAGCACAGTCTCGGCTTGGCCGAGGCGCGCGGCGCCGGCGTCGGTCAGCGCGACGAGGTGGCGCCTGCGGTCCTCGGTCGATCGCGTGCGGGCGATGAGCCCGTCGTCCTCGAGCTCGTTGAGCAGGCCCACGAGATTCGTGCGGTCGACCTGCAGCGCGGCGGCGAGCGCCTGCTGCGTCATCCCGCCGTGGTCGCGCAGGACCGTCAGCGCGATGAGGTGGCGCGGGCGGAGGCCGAGCGGCACGAGCGCGGACTCGGCGCGAGCCCGGTTGAGGCGTGCGAGGTGGTCGAGGAGCGGCCCCGACGCCCTGGTGCATGCGGAGTGCTCGATGGCCACGGTCCAAGTGTAGGGCTCGCGCACAATCATTCTTGTGCTACAACTCATTGGCGTTACACAAACGAGTTGCGAAGGATCACACCAATGCATCTTCTCCACATCGACTCCAGCATCCAGGGCGAGCGCTCGATCAGCCGCCGCCTGACCGCCCGCGCCGCGGAGCGCTGGCTCGCCGCGCATCCCGGCGGCACCGTCACGTACCGCGACCTGGGCGCGGACCCGCTGCCGCACGTCGATGCACGGACCGTCGGGGCGCGGATGGTGGCGCCCGACGAGCACACCCCCGAGCAGGCCGAGTCGTGGCGGCTCTCGCAGGAGCTGGTGGGGGAGATCCGCGACGCGGACACGATCCTGCTCGGCCTGCCGCTCTACAACTTCGGCCCGCCCAGCGCCGTGAAGTCCTGGGTCGACCATCTCATCGCCTACGGCCTCTCGATCGACCCGGAGACGCACGAGGGCCTGCTCGGCGGCCGCGACATGCTCGTCCTCGGCGCGCGCGGCGGCGGCTACGGCCCCGACACCCCGCGCCACGGCTGGGACCACGCGGAGCCCTGGCTTCCGCATGGCCTGAGCCTCACCGGCCTCGAGCCGCGCTTCATCGTCGCCGAGCTCACGCTCGCCGACGTCACCCCGGCGATGGCCGACCTCAAGCCGCTCGCGGCGGAGAGCCTCGCCGCCGCCGAGGCCGCGATCGACGAGCAGTGGAGCGCCGCCGTGGCGGCCTAGCCGGAGAGGAACGCGCGCATCGCGCGCAGGTACGTCTCCGGCTCCTCGAGGTGGGAGATGTGCCCGCTGTGCTCGAGGACGACGACCTGCGCGTCCGGGATGCCGGCGCGCAGCGTCTCGGCGCAGGACGGCGGGATCTCGTCGTGGCGGCCGACGGTGATGAGCGTCGGCACGTCGATGCGGCCGAGGTCCGCGGTGCGGTCCCAGCCCACGAGCGTGCCGATGACGTCGAACTCGGTGGGGCCGTTCATGTAGGCGTACACCGCGTTGCCGTCGAGGTTGGCGATGCTCGCCTGCAGCGCGTCGGGCCACGGGTCCATGCGGCAGAGGTGGCGCCGGTAGAACTCGGTCATCGCCGCCTCGTACTCCGGCGTGTCGTACGCGCCGCGCTCGCCGCCCTCGATGAGGGTCGTGCGGTGCGGCTCGGGGAGCGCCTCGATGAGCAGCCGGGCCGCGTCGGTGAACTCCCGGGTGCTCGCCGAGGTCGACGCGAGGACGAGACGCTCGACGCCGGTCGTCCCGCGCGTCATGTACTCGATCGCCAGCCAGCCGCCCCAGGACTGGCCGAAGAGGTCGATGCGGTCGAGGCCGAGCGCGTCGCGGACCGCGTCGACCTCGGCGACGAAGCGGTCCAGCGTCCACAGCGAGGTGTCGTCGGGCGCGTCGGAGCGCCCGCAGCCCAGCTGGTCCCAGAACACGACCGGCCGGTCGGCGGCGAGCGCCTCGCCGAGCGGGGCGATGTAGTCGCTGCCCGCGCCGGGCCCGCCGTGGAGCATGAGCAGCGGCGTCGCGTCGCCCGCTCCCAGCCGCCGGTACCAGACCCGGCCGCCCGGGACGTCGAGCCGGCCCTCGGTCTCCATCCCTAGAAGACGGGCGTCTCGCGGTAGGAGCCCCACACGTCCTGCAGCGCACGCACCATCTCGCCCTCGGTCGCGTGCGCGCGGGTGCACGCGAGGAGCGCGGGCATGAGGTTGCGGCGGTCGTGCGCCGCGTCCTCGCGCAGCGCGGTGAGCGTCGTCTCGACCGCGGCGCCGTCGCGGCGCGCACGCGCGGCCTGCAGGCGGTCGATCTGCTTGCGCTCCAGCGCGGGGTCGATGCGGAGGATCGGCAGGGGCGTCTCGTCCTCGTGGACGTGGCGGTTGACGCCGACGACGACGCGGTCGCCGTGGTCGATCTTCGACTGCAGCTCGAACGCGGCGTCGGCGATCTCGCGCTGCGGGTAGCTCTGCTTCACGGCGTCGACCATGCCGCCGAGATCGTCGATGCGGCGGAAGTAGTCGTAGGCCTGGGCCTCGAGCTCGTCGGTGAGCGCCTCGACGAAGTACGACCCGCCGAGCGGATCGGCGGTCGACGCGACGCCGGACTCGTGGGCCACGATCTGCTGCGTGCGCAGCGCGATGCGCACGGCGTCCTCGGTCGGGAGGGCGAGCGCCTCGTCGTAGGAGTTCGTGTGCAGCGACTGCGCGCCGCCGAGCACGCCCGCGAGCGCCTCGATCGTCGTGCGGATGATGTTGTTCAGCGGCTGCTGCGCGGTGAGCGACACGCCGGCCGTCTGCACGTGGGTGCGCATGAGCAGCGAGCGCTCGTTCTTCGCGCCGTACGTGTCGCGCATCTCACGCGCCCAGATCCGGCGCGCGGCGCGGAGCTTGGCGATCTCCTCGAAGAAGTCGATCTGCGCGTTGAAGAAGAAGGACAGCCGGGGCGCGAAGGCGTCGACGTCGATGCCGCGCTCGATCGCCTGCTCCACGTAGGTGAAGCCGTCCTTGAGCGTGAACGCCAGCTCCTGCGCCGCGGTCGAGCCGGCCTCGCGGATGTGGTAGCCGGAGATCGAGACGGGGTGCCAGCGCGGGAGCTGCTCGGAGGACCACTCGATCATGTCGCCCAGGAGGCGCATGGCCGGGTCGATCGGGAAGCACCACTCCTTCTGGGCGATGTACTCCTTGAGGATGTCGGCCTGGATCGTGCCGCTCAGCCGCTCCGCCGGCACGCCGGCGTTCTCGGCCGCGACGACGTAGAACGCGAGCATCATCGCCGCGGGCGCGTTGATCGTCATGGAGACGCTCACCTCGCCGACGTCGATCCCCTGGAAGAGGCGCTCCATGTCGTCGAGCACGTCGATGGCGACGCCCTCGCGGCCGACCTCGCCCAGCGACATCGGGTGGTCGGAGTCGTGGCCCATGAGGGAGGGCATGTCGAACGCGGTCGACAGCCCGGTCTGCCCGTGGTCGAGCAGGTAGTGGAAGCGCTCGTTGGTCTCCTCCGCGGTGCCGAAGCCCGCGAACTGCCGCATCGTCCACAGCCGGCCGCGGTACATCGACTCGTAGACGCCGCGGGTGTAGGGGAACTCGCCGGGTCGCCCGATGGCGTCGGGCGACGGGAGGTCCTCCTCGGTGTAGAGGGCCTTCAGCGGCACGCCGGAGAGCGTGTCGAGCGGTACGCCGGATGAGATAGTCGGACGTCCGATCATCTGAATCTGGCAGACGCCGCGCGGCTTGTCCACGCGCAAACCGGATTAGATCCCCGCATGACCCCGCATCCGCTCGATCCGCTGTCCGCCGAGGAGATCCGCCTGGTCGCCGCAGCGCTGCGGCGCGAGCACGGCGTGGGGGACGGGTGGCGCATCACGCTCATCGACCTCCACGAGCCGGAGAAGGCGACGCTGCGCGACGGCGCGGAGCGGCCGCCGCGGGAGAGCGTCGTGCACCTCTGGAACCGCACGGAGCACATGGCCTATCGCGCGGTCGTGGCGATCGACGACGACCGGGTCACGGCGTTCGAGGCGCAGCCGGGCGCGCAGCCGAACGTGACGATCGACGAGTACCACGAGGCCGACGTCGCGCTGCGCAAGGACCCGCGGGTGCAGGAGGTCCTGGCCGCGCGCGGCATCACCGACCTCGACCTCGTCCTCATCGACACCTGGGCGTTCGGTGCCCACCTGCTGCCCGAGGAGCACCAGACCCGCAGGCTCGGGTGGGCGGACGTGTGGCGCCGCGCGGAGCACGGCGCGAACCCCTACGCGAACCCGGTGACGGGCCTGCATCTCATCGTCGACATGGACACGCTCGAGCTCGTCGAGATCGAGGACGACGGGGCGATCGACGAGCCGGAGCCGATGGGCGAGTACGTCGCCAAGCTCGTGCCCGGGCTGACGGTGCGCGACGACCTGCGGCCCTACGAGGTCAGCCAGCCTCAGGGCGCCTCGTTCACGCTGGACGGCAACCTGCTGCGGTGGGGGCGCTGGTCGCTGCGCGTCGGCTTCAACGGGCGTGAGGGGCTCGTCCTGCACACCGTCGGCTGGGACGACGGCGACCGCGTGCGCAGCGTCGCGCACCGCCTGTCCTTCGCCGAGATGGTCGTCCCGTACCGCGACCCCACGACCGACCACCAGCGCCGCACGGCGTTCGACGTCGGCGAGTGGGGGATGGGCTTCATGACGACCGGCCTGGAGCTCGGGTGCGACTGCCTCGGGGAGATCGCCTACCTCGACGCGACGCTGCACGACTCCCAGGGCGAGCCGTACGACATCCCGAACGCGATCTGCATCCACGAGGAGGACTCCGGGGTGCTCTGGAAGCACGTCGACGAGGAGGCGGGCGCGGAGGTCAGGCGCCAGCGGCGGCTCGTCGTGTCCTTCCACGCGACGGTCGCCAACTACGAGTACCTCGTCTACTGGCGCTTCTATGAGGACGGCTCCATCGAGTGCGAGGTCCGGGCGACCGGGATCATGGTGACGACGCACTTCGCCGGCGAGCAGCCGCCGTACGGGACGCTCGTCGACGAGCGCACGTACGCGCCGACGCACCAGCACTTCATCGTCGCGCGGCTGGACCTCGACGCCGACGGCGAGGAGAACACCGTGGTGGCCAGCGAGTCCGAGGCGCTGCCGGTCGGGCCCGAGAACCCGCATGGGCTGGCGATCGTGCAGCGCTCGTCGCCGCTGCGGACCGAGTCCGAGGGGCGCCAGGACTACGACTGGGCGACGCAGCGGTCGTGGAAGGTCGTCAACGAGCGGTCGCGCAACGGGCTCGGGACCTCCCGTCGGCTACAAGCTCGTGCCGGGCGACGCGATCCCGCCGATGCTCGACCCGTCCTCACCGGTCCTGCAGCGCGCGGGCGTGCTCGCGCACACGCTGTGGGTGACGCCCTACGCGCGCGAGGAGCGCTGGCCCTGCGGCGAGATGGTGGTGCAGGCGACGTCCGACCTCGGGCTCCCGGCCTGGACCGCGGCGGACCGCCCGATCCAGGACACAGACGTGGTCCTCTGGTACGTCTTCGGCATCCACCACGTGACCCGCCCGGAGGACTGGCCGGTGATGCCGGTGGACACGGTGTCGTTCTGGCTGAAGCCGGTGGGCTTCTTCGACCGCAACCCGGCGTTGGACGTGGCGCCGGCGCCGGGGCATCACGCGCACTGAGCGGAGCTACCCCTCGCCCTCCCGCAACCCCCGGAGCAGCGCGGTCAGCGCGTCGAGGTCCGAGTCGCCCAGCGGCGCCGTCCCGAACCGCGCGTCGTGCAGCACCGCCGTCGCCGCCTCCGCCACCTCGCGCCCGCGCTCGGTGATCTCGGCAAGAGTCGACCGGCGGTCCTTCGCGTGCGCGGTCCGGCGCACCAGGCCCGTCCGCTCCAGCCCGTCGACGATGTTCGTCACGCTCGTCCGGTGGACCTGGAGCCGGTCGCCCATCTTCCCGAGCGGCAGGCCGCCGCGGCGGCTGAAGTGCAGCAGCATCAGCGCCTCGTAGCGCGGGAAGTTCAGGTCGAACGGGCGCAGCAGCGCGTTGAGCCGCGCCATGAGGATCTGCTCGACGCGCATGACCGAGGTCACCGCCGCCATCGCCGGGACCGGGTCGTCGCCCCAGCGTGACCGCCACTGACGGGCGGCCTCGTCGATCGGGTCGAACGGGAGCGAGGACGTCACGCGCCCGACAGCGTCCCACACCTCTCACGGCTCAAGCGCCACGGCCGTCGCGCCGATCACACTGACGTGATCGCGTTCGCCGCCTGCGTCGCCTCCCAGGAGAAGCTGTCGCGCTTCGCCGCCCCCGGACTGCACCGCGCGATGGAGCCGGGATCGGTCTTCGCCGAGCTGGAGACCGACCGCTCGATCCACGAGGCCTACAACGAGGCGCTCGAGCACTTCGCCGGCTACGACGACCTCGAGGCGCTCGTGCTCATGCACGAGGACTGCGAGCTGCTCGACGACGACTTCTGCACCCGCGTGCGCACCGCGCTCGCCGACCCGTCGGTCGCGATCGCCGGCCCCGTCGGCGCACGCGGCGTCACCGGACTGGCGTGGTGGGAGGGTGAGATCGCCGGGCGTGCCGCCGAGACCCGCGGCATCGTGGAGGGCGACCAGCTCGACCGCGACGTCGACGCCCTCGACGGCCTCCTGCTCGTGCTCTCGCCCTGGGCCGTGCGCGAGCTGCGCTGCGACACCGGGACCTTCACCGGCTTCCACGCCTACGACATGGACCTCTGCTTCCAGGCGCGCAAGGCCGGGAATCGCGTCGTGACGGCGCCGCTGAACGTGTTCCACCACACGAAGGGCGGCTACGGCGACGCCGCCGCCTGGCAGGCCGCCGACGCGGCGTTCCGGCGCAAGTGGACGGCGACCCGGGTCTAGGGTCCGGGGCCGTGCCGCTGATCTTCTGCGACCCGCGCTTCCACGACCTCAACGAGGTCCCGCCTGAGCACCGGTGGCGCAACGAGCTCGAGGGCGTCGGTGCGCTCGACGGCGTCCTGCGCGACGGCGTCTTCGAGTCCGGGTACCACGCGCCCTTCGGCGGTCCCGACCTCGACGCGGCGGACCCGACGCTGCCGGAGGTCCAGACGCTGCTCGAGACAGCGGTCGCGGCGCTCGACGAGGCCGGCGCGACCACCCAGCGGGTGAAGGCGCGGCCCTCGTGCTACTCGCCCGCCGAGCCGGTCGTGCAGTACCTGCTCATGCACCTCGGCTTCGGCGTCGAGCACTGCGACGTCAACCAGCACCTCGACCTCGCGCCGTTCGGGACGGCCGAGGACTACGCCGGCTCGCTGAAGAAGAAGCGCGCGCACGCGCTGCGCCAGGACCTGCGCGGGCCGCTGGACCTCCGCGAGGCGCAGGACGACGCGGACCTCGCCGCCTGCCACGAGGTCTTGGCCGCCAACCGCGCCGCCCACGGCCGCCCGCCCGGCCTCCCGCTCGACTACCTGCAGCGCGCCCGTGCGGCGTTCCCCGGGCGCATCCACGCGTACCTCCTGACGCACGGGGACGAGCCGATCGCCGCGGCGCTCGTCTACGACGTCCTGCCCGACGTCGACCTCCTCGTGGCATGGGGCGACCACGGCCACGACCTGTCGCGCTCGCCGATGAACCTCCTCGCCTACCGCCTCGTGGAGCGTGCGCTGGGGCGCGGCGCGCGCATCCTCGACCTCGGGCCGTCGAGCGAGAAGGACGGCTCGCCCAACCCGGGGCTCGTGCACTTCAAGCGCAGCCTCGGTGCTGTCGCGGGCACCCGGCTCGTGTTGGTACGGTCGCCGCGCCCATGAGCCACGACTACTCGGCGATCTACGACCCCGACACCGACTTCGACCGGCACTTCACGCGGCTGACCGCCCAGCGCATCCGCCGCTGGTTCCGTCCCGGCGACCGCGTCCTCGAGCTGGGCTGCGCGACGGGCCTCATGACCTCGTTCATGGCGCAGGCGGACGTCACGATCGACGCGGTGGAGCGGGTGCCCGCCTACCTCGAGCGCGCCCGTGCGCGCGAGCTCCCCAATGCGACGTTCCTCGACGCCGACGTCATGGAGGTCGATCCGCCCGGCCCGTACAACCACGTCGTCGCGGCGCACATCGTCAACGAGCTCCCGGATCCGGTCGGGTTCCTCCGCCGGTTCGAGTCGTTCCTCGCGCCCGGCGGCCTCGTCCACACGACGGTGACGAACCCGGCGTCGGTGCACCGCCTCGTCGCGATCGAGATGGGCCTCATCGAGCGGCCCGACGCGCTGAGCGACCGCGGGCAGAACCTGGCGACGAAGGAGATCTTCGACCAGGCCGGGTTCGAGGCGCTCGCCGCGCAGGCGGGGCTGCTCTGCATCCATCGCGAGCCCGTGATGCTCAAGCCGCTCACCAACGCCCAGCTCGCCGAGCTCCCCGACGAGGTCATCGACGGCCTCGACCGCGTCGCGTGGCGCTTCCCGGAGCACGGCGGCCTGAACTACTCGATCTTCGTCCTCGACGCGTGACGGACGCCGCCGCCGTCGTCGTCGGCGGCACGCTGTCCGCCCTCGTCACGGCCGACGCGCTGGCCCGCGAGGGGCGGCCGGTCCTGCTCCTGCTCCCGTCCCGGGGCGTGGGCGGGGGCTTCATGCCGGTGGAGCGCGAGGGACGGCGCCTCGAGCGCGGGATGCGCGTCCTCGAGCTGCACTACGAGGGCCTCGGCGAGCCGCCGCCGATCGAGGACTACCGCCCCGGCGACCACGGGCACCGGCCGTGGACGGGCCTCGTGCGCGACTGGGTCGGCGAGCTCGTCGGCGAGGACGCGGTCGTCGAGATCGACCCGCCGGCCATGGCCGTCAACGGCCGCGTCGGACCCGGAGGTGCTGCTGCGCACCGACCTCGAGCCGATCCGCGAGCTGCTCGACGCCGGCGAGCTGGACGCCATCGCGGCCGAGGCCGCCGAGGCCGTGGCCCGGCTGGGGCCGGCGGGCATCCTCGACGGCGCGCACGAGGCCGAGCTCTGGAGCACGACGTTCGAGGACGCGTCGCTGACCCACCACGGGCGGACGCTCCACGAGCGGCTCATCGCGCCGTTCTGCGCGAAGGTGCGCCCCGAGGGCGCCACCGACGTGCCCGTCGCCCTGCGGCGCCGGCTCTGGGTGCCGCTGTTCTGGCCGCGGACCGTGCAGGAGGTCGCGTCCGGCGCGCAGCCGGCGTTCCGGCCGCAGCGGCCCCTGCACACGATCGCGCCGGGCGGCACGGGCGAGATCGTCCATCGGCTGCTGGCCCGGCTGCGCGAGCAGGCGTCCGTGACGATCCGCGACTACGAGCGGATCGAGTCGCTGTCCGCGGCGCCCGGCGGCGTCCGCCTGCGGCTCGCCGGCCGGGGGGAGATCGTCGCGCCGCGCCCGGTGCTGGCGGCGGCGCCTGCCGAGCTCTTCGCAGCAGCGGGCATCGCCCACGCGCCGCGGCGCGTGCACTCGTCGCTGGCGTGGGCCGAGGTCGCCGAGGACGACCTGCTGACCCTCCCGGGCTTCGTCCACGTCGTCGAGCCGTCGCTCGACGCCTTCCGCATCACCCCGGGTGAACGCCACGACGGCTCGCGCATCCTGTGCGTGGAGCTGCGCCACGACCTGCCCGAGAGCCACGTGCCCGGCGCGGTGCGCCGCGGTCTGGAGGCGGTCGGGATCGTCCGCGAGGGCGCCGCGATCGAGCCGATCGCCGCCTTCGCGGGGCCCACGTTCACCGCTCCGACGGCCGAGAGCGTCCGCCTGTTCGAGGCCGCGCAGGAGCGGTTCGCCGAACTGGATCTCGACGCGATCGTCATCGGCGGAGCGAACGTGTTCGGCGCCGACACGCTCAACGAGCACGTCGTGCAGGGGCTGGCTACGGCACGGGCGCTCGCGTAGCGACCCGGTGCACCCACTGGGCCTCGGCGGCCCACGCCCGGCCCTCGGGGGCCACGGCCATCCAGCCGGGCTTCAGCAGGGTCGCGGGCTCCGCGCACGGCACGAGGTCGACGTCCACGTCGGTCCCGCTGGAGAGCGCCGCCTCGATGAGCGGCACGGCGGCGTCGACGTCGCCCGGCGCGACCGCGATCACGAGCCTGTCGGCGGGCACCTCACGCAGCGCCTGGACCGTGTCGGCGATCTCGCCCGCATCGAGCGCGGGGGCCGCGACCGCGCCCGGCGCGCGCCAGGGCAGCGTGTCGAGCTCGACGGCCAGCGCCCCGCGCACCTCGGCGCCGTGGGCGCGTTCGACGAGCGTGCGCGTCCCGTCCGGCCGGGAGACGGCTCCGCCGAGCTCGAGCAGCCGCGCGGTGACGAGGTAGAGCGTCTCGAGCACCGCGGGGGAGTGCGGGTTCGTGACGAGGGCGTCGCGCTGGGTGCCGATGTTGCGGACGACCGCGGCCAGCGCGCGCCGCTCCTGGTCGGGGCGCACGAGCAGGCCGGCGCCGGTCGCCCAGTCGATGAGGGCGGGCCAGTCGCGCAGGCCGTAGGCCCGGATGCGGGTGTTCATGGAGCGCTGCTCGCGGTGGCGGCGGAAGTGGCTCAGCGCCCGGGGCGTGTAGAACGCCCGCGGCCCCTGCGCGAGGAGCGAGAGCCACAGCGCGAAGTCGCCGTTGGCGGCCAGCCGATAGCCGTTGACGTGCCACAGCGAACGAGGGTCGGGGACGTCGGCCCGGCGGAAGAGCACGGCGGTCAGCTCGCCGATGAGGTTGACGCCCAGCTCCAGGTTGCGGTCGGCGAACTCGGTGGCGTCGAACGTCCCCGGGCCGTCCGAGAGCGCGGTGAGGTGGGGCTCCTCCGGGAGCCCGCGGCCGCGCTCGTCGATCTGGGTGCGACGCGAGAACGCCAGCCGCGCGCCCGGATCGGCTTCCATCGCCGACACGAGCGTGGCGATGCACTCCGGCTCCAGGAGGTCGTCGTGCAGCAGGTACTTCACGTAGGTGCCCCGAGCCTGCTCGAGCAGGATGATCGGGTTGTCGAACGCGCCGACGTTCTCCGCGTGGCGGATCACCCGGATGCGCGGATCGGCGGCCGCGGCGCGCTCGAGGATCGCGGGGGTGTCGTCGGTCGAGGCGTCGTCGCCGACGAGGATCTCGATCTCGGCGTGCGTCTGGATCCGGGCGGACTCGAGCGTCTCCGCGAGGAAGCGCGCGCCGTTGTAGGTCGGGATGAGGACGCTGACGAGCGGAGCGCTCATGGCCGGAAGGACCGCACGGCCTCGATGACGACGTCCTGCTGGGGGACGGTGAGATGCGGGCCCATCGGGAGGCTCAGCACCTCGCCGGCGAGGAGGTCGGCCACGGGCAGGTCGCGCCGGGCGGCCGGCGTGCCGGCGAATGCGTCCTGGCGGTGCGGGGGGATGGGGTAGTGCACGAGCGTGTGGACGCCGTGGGCCTGCAGGTGCGCGCGCAGCGCGTCGCGGCGCGGCGTACGGACGACGTACAGGTGCCACACGGGATCGGTCCCGGCCATCGTCTCGGGCAGGGCGAGGTCGCAGCCGGCCAGCCCGTCGGCGTAGCGCGCCGCCACCGCCGCGCGCCGCTCGTTCCAGGCGTCGAGATGGGCGAGCTTGACGGAGAGCATCGCTGCCTGGATCTCGTCCAGGCGGCTGTTGACGCCGGGCTCGTCGTGCACGTACTTCAGCGTCGAGCCGTAGTTGCGCAGGGAGCGCACGCGGCGTGCGACGTCCGGGTCGTTCGTGGTCACCGCGCCCGCGTCGCCCAGGGCGCCGAGGTTCTTGCCGGGGTAGAAGCTCCACGCGGTCGCGTGCGCCAGCGCGCCGAGCCGCCGCCCGTCCAGGCGGGCGCCGTGGGCCTGCGCGGCGTCGTCGAGCACGGCGAGCCCGTGCCGGCGAGCGACGTCGATCACCGCGTCCATCTCGGCCGGCGCGCCGTAGAGATGGACCGGGACGACCGCGGCGGTGCGCGGCGTGACCGCCGCCTCGACGGCCGCGGGGTCGATGTTGCCGGTCTCCGGGCGGACCTCCGCCGGGACCGGGACGGCGCCCGCAGCGGTGACGGCGAGCCAGGTGGCGATGAAGGTGTGCGACGGGACGATGACCTCGTCGCCCGTCGTCACGCCGAGCGCCCGCAGGCCCAGCGTGAGGGCGTCGAGGCCGTTGCCCACGCCGATGGCGTGGTCGGCGCCGACGTAGGACGCGAAGCTCGCCTCGAACCCTGCGACCGAGGGGCCGAGCAGCACGCGCTCGGCGGCGATGACCTTCGCGGCCGCCGCCGTGAGCTCCTCGCGCACCTCGGCGTTCGCCGCGGCGAGGTCCAGGAAGGGGACGGTCGGCGCGCTCATCGTCGCGCTCACGCGGCCCTCCCGTCGCGCTCGGCGTCGGCGGCGGTGGCGAACTCGTCGTAGTCCCGGTAGTAGTCGGCCTCGTCGTAGGGGTCCGACGCCACCACGAGGCAGACGCTCCCGGAGGAGAAGTCGTCCAGCTCGCGCCACACCATGCGCGGGATGTACAGGCCGTAGTAGGAGCGGTTCAGGAAGAAGCGCTCGCGATTGGTCCCGTCGTCGACGATCACGTCGAAGCTGCCCGAGGCCGCGATGACCAGCTGCTCGAGCTGGCGGTGCGCGTGGCCGCCGCGCGACTCGCCGCCGGGGACGTCGTAGAGGTAGTAGACGCGGTCGAAGCTGAACGGGACCTGGGCGCCGGCCTCGATGAAGGTCAGGTTCCCTCGCGGGTCCGTGACGCGCGGGAGCTCCACGATCCGGCAGCCCGTGACGCCCTCGCGCAGATGCGATCGGACGTCGGTGGACCGGCGCCCGTGCGGTGCGTGCAGGCGGCGCTCGCGCGGCGGAACGAGGTAGGGCTCGATGGGCCGGTCCATGCCCGGCTCATCGGCAATTCGTCCACTGCGCTTGAGTGGTGCTAAGGCGCGATGTCGACCGACAGCAGCAGGGGCTCGCGCCGCTGCGCCAGGGTCGGGATCACGTCGTCGAGGACGCGCAGGAGCTCGTCGTGGTCGGAGATGCGCTGCGCGGGGCAGCCGAAGCCGCGCGCGATCGCCGCGACGTCGACCTCCTCGAACGCCGGCCAGGGACCGTGGGCGCCCTCCATCTCGGCGAGGCGGTCCATGACCGCGTAGCGGCCGTTGGCCATGATGACCCAGAGGACCCCGATCCCCTCGCGGGCCGCGGTCCAGGCGCCCTGGATGGCGTACAGCGAGGCGCCGTCGCCCAGGATCGCGACGACCGGCCGGTCCGGCAGGCCCATGCGCAGGCCCGCCGCGGCGGGCAGCCCGAAGCCCAGGCCGCCCATGGCGGCGCTGACGAAGCCCATCGACTCGCGGGCGTGCAGGCGCGTCTGCAGCTCGGGCCGGTTCGAGGGCGACTCCTCGAGCACGACCGCGTCGGCGGGCAGGCGCTCGGCCAGGGCCGCGAGGACGTGACCGGCGATCATCGGCTCGCCCGGCGCGGGCGGGGCGGGCGCCGGAGGGACGACCTGCGAGGCGGGCGGCTGCGCGTCGCGCGCGGAGACGCGCTCGGCGAGCAGGCGGCACGCGGAGGCGGGCGGGGCGAGCAGCGCGATGTCCGCTGGGCTGCGGTGCGCCTCGTCGGCGTCGTCGGTGATGAGGCCGATGGTCGCGCCGTCGGGCAGCAGCGGGCCGGGGACGTACGCGTACTGACGGAAGACGGGCGCGCCGACGCTCAGGATCACGTCGTGGCCGGCGAGCTGCGAGCGCAGCCCGTCGCGCGCGTGGGAGAGGAACCCGGCGAACAGCGGATGGTCCTGGGGGAAGCCGGCGCGGGCGGTGAACGCCTCCTGCCACACCGGCGCCACGAGCTTCTCGGCGAGCGTCACGAGCGCGGCCCACGTCTCCGGGTCGTCCGCGCCCGAGCCGACGACGAGCGCCGGGCTCTCGGCGTCCTCGAGCAGCGCGACGAGCTCCTCGACCGCGGCGGGGTCGGCCTGCGTCGCGTACCGCAGCCGCTTGGGCGCGGCGACCTGCAGGTCGTCGTCGGCGATCGCGATCCAGTCGTCCATCGGCACGATCACGAGCGCCGGCCCGCGGTGCGTGCGGGCTGCGTGGTAGGCGCGGGAGATGGCGCCCGGCACGTCCTGGGCGCGGACGGGCTGCTCCACGGACACGGGGTACTCGCCGGCGAGGCCCTCGAGCCGCCCGGCGAGGAACGGCTGCGTCGCGAGGTGGCGGCGGTCCTGCTGCCCGACGATGACGACGAGCGGCGCGCGGTTCACGCGTGCGGTCGCGAGCGCCGCGACCGCGTTGCCCAGCCCGGCCGTCGTGTGCAGGATCGCGAGCGCGGGCTCGTTCGTCGCGAGCGCGAGACCGGTCGCCAGTCCGACGACCGAGGCCTCGTGGAGCGCCAGCACGAAGCGCAGGTCCTCGGGCAGCCCGGAGAGCAGCTGGATCTCCGTCGATCCCGGGTTGGCGAAGATGGTGGTGAGGCCGCGCTCGCGCAGGACGTCGAACGTCGCGTCGCGGACCGTGGTGGTGGTGATGGTTGCCATGGCGCTATGCGTCCTTCGTCAGCGGGGCGATGAGCTCGGGCTCGGCGTGCAGCAGCTCGCGGAGGGTCCAGGGCCGGCGGCCGGTCAGGAGCTCCACGGAGTGGCTCGTGACGCCCATCTCGCCGGTGGCGATGCCGACGTACGTCCCGACCCATCCGTCGATCTCCCAGTCCTCAGCGTACGACCGCGAGGCCCTCGCCTGCTCGACGGTCTCCTCCTCGTAGCGCACGGGACGCCCGCTGACCTCGGCGAGGACCTCCGCCGTCTCGGCGAGCGTGATCGCCTCCGGCCCGGTCACGTCGTAGATCTGCCCCTCGTGCCCGTCGGTCGTCAGCACGGTCGCGGCGACGCGGGCGATGTCCTCCCGGGCGACCCAGGCGACGCGACCGTCCGCGGCGGGTCCGCGGATGACGCCGTCCTCGACGAGCAGCGGCGCGTACTCGCCGTACATGCCGTCGCGAAGGGCGGTGAGCTGCAGGCCGGCCTCGCGGATCGCGCGCTCCGTGAGCGCGTGGTCGCGGGCGAAGGAGAACGAGGCCTGGGGAGACGCGCCGAGGAACGAGGTGTAGACGACGCGCTCGACGCCGGCCTCGGCGACCGTCGCCACGACGCTGCGGTGGAGGTCCATCCGGTCGGCCGCCTCGTGCGCGGAGACGAGGAACACCGTCCGCACGCCGTCGAGCGCCGCGCGGAGCGTGTCCGGGTGCGCGTAGTCGGCGGCCACGACCTCGGCGCCCGCGATCTCCGGCGCGCGGGCGGGGTCGCGGACCAGCAGGCGCATGGGCGCGCCGAGGTCGGCGAGATGTCGGACGACGAGCCGGCCGAGCTGCCCCGTCGCGCCGGTGACGGCGATCGGTGTTCCGCTATCTGACATGGGTTCTTTCCAGCGATACGCTTCGGGACATGAGTGACCTACGCGTGGCCATCGTAGGCGGAGGGATCGGTGGGTTGTTCTGCGCCGGTGCCCTCCTGGACCGCGGGATCGACGTCCGCGTGTACGAGCAGGCGGCGGCGCTCGGCGAGATCGGCGCAGGCGTCTTCATGACCCCGAACAGCCTCCGCCAGCTCGAGCGCTTCGGGCTCCTGCCGGCGGTCGAGGACGCCGGCGCGCTCATCGGGCCGAACTCGGCGTTCTTCCGCGACGACGGCACGCCGATCGCGGGCCGCGTCAGCTCGGACTCCAGCGGCAAGGGCCGCATCTACGGGATGCACCGCGCGGACCTCATCGAGATCCTCGCCGGGTCGCTGCCGGGCGGCACCGTCGTCCCCGGCCACCGCTGCACCGGCGTCGAGCAGGACGCCGACGGCGTGCGGCTGACGTTCGCCAACGGCGCGACGGCGGAGGCGGACGTTGCCGTCGGCGCCGACGGCATCCACTCCGTGCTCCAGGGGCACGTGGTCGAGCCGTCGACCCCGGTCCCCTCCGGCTCGGTGGCCTACCGCGGCCTCGTCCCGCGTGCCGTCCTGCCCGATTGGCCGTGCGAGGCCAGCCTGCTGTGGATGGGGGAGGCGCGCCACTTCCTCGTCTATCCGGTGCGCGGCGACACGCTGCTGAACTTCGTCGGCTTCGTCCCGGCCGACGACGTCATGCGCGAGTCGTGGTCGGCGCCGGGCGATCCCGCGGTGCTCGCGGGCGAGTTCGAGGGCTGGGACGCGCCGGTCGGCGAGCTGCTGTCGCACGTGGGGCACACGTTCCGCTCGGCGCTGCACGACCGCGAGCCGCTGCGGCGCTGGACGTCGGGGCGCCTCACGCTGCTCGGCGACGCCGCGCATCCGATGCTGCCGCACCTCGGCCAGGGGGCGAACCAGTCGATCGAGGACGGCATGGCGCTCGCGGCGCTCCTCGCGGCGACGCCCGACGACGCCGAGCGGGCGCTGCTGGCCTACGAGCGGATCCGCAAGGCCCGGACGGACGCGATCCAGTCCGGCGCGCGCGGCGAGGGCCGGCGCTACGACTCCGAGTACGACGACCTCGACGAGCGCGACCGGGAGATGGCGGACTCCGAGCGCTTCCGGCACTGGCTCTACGACCACGACGTGCTCCCCGAGGCCGAGCAGGAGGCCGCCGCCCTACGGTGAGACGAGGCCGTTCTCGTACGCGTAGATGACCGCCTGCACGCGGTCGCGCAGGCCGAGCTTGGACAGGACGTGGGAGACGTGCGTCTTCACCGTCGGCTCGGAGACGACGAGGGCCTCGGCGATCTCCGCGTTGGACAGCCCGCCGGCGACGAGGCCGAGCACCTCGCGCTCGCGCGCGGTGAGCTCCGAGAGCCCGTCGCCGTCGCGCTCGACCGCCGCGGGCAGCCGCCTGGCGACCTGCGTCAGCAGCCGCCGCGTGACGGCGGGGGCGAGCACCGCGTCGCCGTCGGCGACGGCCTGGACGGCTGCGACGAGGTCGGCCGCCGCGGCGTCCTTGAGCAGGAAGCCGCTGGCGCCCGCGCGCAGCGCGCCGACGATGTACTCGTCCATGCCGAACGTCGTGAGGACGAGGATCCGGTGGCGCGGCAGGCGGCGGGTCGCCTCGATGCCGTCCATCCCCGGCATGCGGATGTCCATGAGCACGACGTCGGGGTCGAGGCGCTCGGTGAGCGCGACGGCCTCCTCGCCGGTGCCCGCCTCCGCGATGACCTCGATGCGGCCGGTCGCCTCCAGGACGGTCCGGAACCCCGTGCGCATGAGCGGCTGGTCGTCGGCGATGAGGACGCGGATGCGGCTCATGACTCGTAGGGGAGGCTCGCGTGGACGGCGAACCCGCCGCCGGGCGCCGGCCCCGCGGTGAACGCGCCGCCGAAGAGCGCCACGCGCTCGCGCATCCCGGTGAGCCCGTGGCCGCCGGTGGGGGCCGACGACTCGCCGCTGCCGTCGTCGACGACGTCGATCGCCAGGCCGGCGGGCTCGTAGCGCAGGGTGATCGTCGCCGCCGCGCGGCCCGCGTGGCGGACGGCGTTCGTCACCGCCTCCTGGACGATGCGGTACGCGGACAGCTCGAGCGCGGGAGCCAGGGGGCGCGGGGCGCCCTCGACCGTCAGCGAGACCTGCAGGCCCGCAGCACGCGCGCGGTCGACCACGTCGTCGAGCCCGTCGAGCCCCGGGGTCGGGTCGAGCTCGGCGGGGTCGTCCGCGCCGCGCAGCAGCGAAAGCGTCCGGTGCATCTCCGCCATGGCGCGGCGGCCGTGGCCCGCGATCGACTCCGTCTCCTCGCGGATGTCCGGTGTGGTCGCGCCGAGCGCCTGCACCTGCACGACCATGAGCGAGACCTCATGGCCGACGGCGTCGTGCAGCTCGCGGGCGATGCGCAGCCGCTCGTCGGCCGCGGACTGCGCCGCGAGCAGCTCGCGCTCGCGCGCCGCATGCCCGCGGCGGGCGCCGGCGTAGAGCCCGCCGATCGCGACCGCCGCGGCGAGCGCGGCCGTCGCGATGACCTCGGCGGCGAGCAGCTCGGTTCCCCAGATGACGTCATGCAGCACCGAGACGACCACGATCGCGAGCGCGCCCACCGCGCCGGCTGCCGTGCCGCCCTCGCGTGCGAGGACGAACAGGGGGACGAGCGCGATGAGCGCGTACGGCGTGTCCAGCGGGATGGCCAGGCCGGCCGCCAGCAGCAGGGCCAGCGCGAGAGCCGGTGCGCGCATGGAGCGGACCCTAGATCTCCTGGGTCGTCGTCCGCCAGGCGCCGGCGGCCAGCGCGGCGACCGACCAGGCGACGAGGATGGCGACCGCGAGCCCGATGCTCATCTCCGCCGTGAGCCCCGCGGCGTCCGAGAGGCGCGACACGGCGATCTGCGGGATGGCCAGGCGAGCATCGCCGAGTGCGCCGATCTGGGCCAGCAGCGGCGAGACCCCGAGCTGGAAGGCCAGGGCGATGCCGATGACGATGCCGCGCGAGCCCGTCAGCGCGGCGAGCCCGACGCAGACCGTCGACGTCACCGCGCCCGCGGCGAGCACGGACGCGAGGCTGCCCACGATCGTCCCGGCGTCCGGCGTTGCGATGACGACGGGGATCGCGACCGCGGCGAGCAGCAGCGGCGCGAGCAGCGCCCACGCGCCCGGCACCCGGACGAGCAGCAGCTCGATCCGCGAGCGCCCGGTGGCCGCCAGGTCGCGGAAGACGCCCGCCTCGATGTCGGCGCCACCGGCGGTCGCGCCGATGATGACGCCGACGACGGCCGCGGTCATCGAGAGGACGCCGATGGCGTCGTCGAAGTGCCCATCGCTGCCCAGCACGGCGAACACGGCGGAGAGGATCGCCATCGCCCCGACGGTCAGCAGGGCGCACACGGCGACCATGCCGCGCCGGCGGCGCAGCTTCAGGATCTCGGCTCCGATCAGGCGCATCAGACACGCTCCTCGAGACGGGTGGTCATGGTCAGGAACAGGTCCTCGAGCGACTCGGAGACCGGGGCGATGCTCTCGACGGCGAGGTCCTCGTCGAGCATCCGGCGCAGCAGTGCCGTGACCATCGCGCGGTCCGGCGCGGCGTCCTGCCGCAGCGTCACGCGGACGCCCTCGGGGCCGACGGTGGTGCGCGCGACGCCGTCCACGCCACCGGCGATCCGGGCGGCCTGGACGGGCGAGCTGACGTCGACGTCGATCGTGCGCTCACCGTGGCCCGTGAGCTCCGCGATCGAGCCCTGGACGACGACGCGCCCCTGGTCGACGATCGCCGCGCTGTCGCACGTCTTCTGCACCTCGTCGAGCAGGTGCGAGGAGAGCAGGACCGTGCGCCCCTCGTCGACGAGACCGCGGATGAGGTGGCGGAACTCGAGGATGCCCGCCGGGTCCAGGCCGTTGACCGGCTCGTCGAGGATGAGCAGCAGCGGGTCGCACAGCAGGCAGCGCGCGATGCCCAGCCGCTGGCGCATGCCGAGCGAGTAGGTGCCGACGCGGTCGCCGCCGCGCCGGGCGAGGCCCACGCGCTCCAGCGCGCCGTCGACGCGGTCGTGCGCCGCGCGATCGCGCGCCGCGGCGTGGACGTGGAGGTTCTCGGCGCCCGTGAGGTGCGGGTGGAAGCGGGGCTCCTCGATGATCGCCCCGACGCGGGCGAGGGCGGCGGCGCGGCCGTCCGGGAGGTCGTGGCCGAGCAGGCGGATCTGCCCGGACGTCGGCCGCGCGAGGCCGAGGAGCATGCGGATGAGCGTGGTCTTGCCCGCGCCGTTGGGCCCGAGGAACCCGAACGCGTGCCCGCGCGGGACCTCGAGGTCGATCGACTCGAGCGCCGTCCGCTCACCGAAGCGCTTGCCGAGCCCGTGGGTCTCGATGGCGAGGGTGGAGGTCATGGGAAAGACCTTCGTCCCTGCGAGGCGCGCCGTCGTCGGCCGCCGGGACCGACCGGGGGGCGTCTCTCATCCCTTCGGATGAGAGGATGGCGTCCTCGCATCGGAACCGGAGGAGGAGCAGGTGGAGCAGCTGGAGGGGAAGGTCGCGGTCGTCACGGGCGCGGCCAGCGGCATGGGCCGCGCGTTCGCGGAGCGCTTCGTGCAGGAGGGGATGAAGGTCGTCCTGGCCGACGTCGAGGCCGGCGCCCTGGAGACCGCGGTCTCCGAGCTCCAGGAGGCCGGCGGCGACGTCGTCGGGGTGCGGACCGACGTGTCGCGGCTCGAGGAGGTCGAGGCGCTGGCCGCCCGCACGATCGACGCGTTCGGCGCGGTGCACGTGGTGTGCAACAACGCCGGCGTCGAGAGCGGCGCGACGTTCGCCGACATCCCCGCCGAGACGTGGGACTGGGTGCTCGGCGTCGACCTGCTCGGGACGATCTACGGCATCAAGACGTTCCTGCCGCTGCTGCGTGAGCACGCGCCGGACGGCCACATCGTCAACACGTCGTCGATCGCCGGCCTGGACTCCTACTTCCTCACCGCGGCGCCCTACGTCGCGGCGAAGCACGCGGTCGTCGGCATCAGCGAGGAGCTCTTCCACGAGCTCGCCGCCGGCAACGAGCGGATCGGCGTCTCCGTGCTGTGCCCCGGGATGATCGCGACCCAGATGCCGTGGTCGGAACGCAACCGCCCCGACCACGTCCCGTCGTCGCTGGACCACCCGTCGCGCGCGCAGCTCATCGAGCTCACGACGATGGGAGCGAAGAACGGGATGCCGCCCGCCGACGTCGCCGAGCTCGTCGTGCAGGCGATCCGCGAGCGGCGCTTCTACGTACTCACCCATCCGGAGGCGGCGGAGCAGGCCGCCAAGGGCAGACTGCGTTGGATCACCGAGAACATCCCGCCGGAGGCCCCGACCTTCACATGACAGCCACGCATCCCGAGATCGGCGTCACGCCGCAGACCCTCATCGACCGCGCGATCGCGCTGCGCCCGAAGCTCATCGAGGAGCAGGCGGCGACCGAGGAGCGCACGTACTACTCGCAGGAGATGCACGAGGAGTTCCAGCGCGCGGGCTTCTACCGGCTCTACATCCCGCGGCGCTACGGCGGCTACGAGTTCGACGTCCCGGCGATGATGCGCCTCATGCTCGAGACGGCCCGCGGGTGCCCGTCGACCGCATGGTGCATGGGCCTCGCCTCCGGGCACGCGCTGCAGCTCGGCTCGTGGTGGCCCGAGCAGGCGCAGACCGAGATCTTCGGCGACGGCGACTTCCGCGCCGCGTCCGTCGCGGCGCCGATCGGGTTCGCCGAGCCGACGGGCGACGGCTGGTCGCTGACCGGCAGGGTCTCCTACTGCTCGGGCATCCCCTACTCGACGCACTACATGGGGCAGGCGCTGACCCCCGGCGAGCAGCCGGGCGGGCCGCCCGGGCCGCTGCTGCTCTTCTACGCGCCCAGGGGCGTCTGGGAGATGCAGGACGACTGGGGCCACACGATCGGCCTGAAGGGCTCGGGCTCGCACAGCATCACCTTCGACGGCGGGACGATCCCGGCGCACTGGGCGATCGAGGGCGCGTTCATGGTCGACATGGCCAGCGACGACGGCACCGAGGGCTACCGGCTGCACGGCAACCCCATGTACCTCGGGCGGTCGCTCGGCCCGTTCACGATGTCGCTCGGCGCGGCGATCATC
This sequence comes from uncultured Solirubrobacterales bacterium, assembly GCA_963757125.1. Classification (GTDB taxonomy): domain Bacteria; phylum Actinomycetota; class Thermoleophilia; order Solirubrobacterales; family Solirubrobacteraceae; genus CAVVSD01. The sequence continues at coordinate 349,323 of CAVWQP010000006.1, forward strand.
GGGGCCGGCTTCAACGCCCTGGACCAGCTCGAGAACGAGCTGCGCGCGAAGCAGACGCCGCTGCCGCCCTTCATGCCGCGCTTCCACGACCCGGACTTCCAGCGCTACTTCGGCGCCGCGAAGGCGAAGCTCTCGATGGCCCAGGCCGCGATGTACCGCGCGGCGGACATGCACATGGAGCTGTGCGAGCGCGCGGCCGACAAGGGCATCCCGTTCAGCTACGGCGACGACCACCTCGTCGGGGCGATCGCGCGGGAGGCCTACATCTTCGCCTGGGAGGCGATGGAGCAGAACATCTGGCGCACCGCCGGCTCGAGCTCGACCCGCGACGGCGAGCGGATGCAGCGGATGTTCCGCGACATGGCGATGATCGCCGGACACCGCAACACGCAGCTGCGCGACTTCGCCTACCGCGAGCTGGCGGCGGAGACGTTCGGCATCCCGCGCGACCCGGCGACCGGCAACCGGCAGCAGGTGCTCAGGGGGAACTAGCGGACGTCCGCGCTGGTTGCGGACGCCCTGCGGCTTCGACTACGCTCGCGACGGCGATAGCGGGAGCGCGCCAGCGTCCGAGAGAGGACAGGCCATGGCACAGCTCCAGCGCAGGTCGCTCGCACAGCCGGATGAGACCCGGCCGATCGACAAGGGCGTCGTCGAGGTGGTCCGCCTCGACGCTGCGACGATGATGCGCACGACGTTCCAGCCCGGCTGGCGGTGGTCGGAGTGCGTGAAGCCGGTCGTCGGCGGCGACAGCTGCCAGGTCAATCACGTCGGCTACTGCGTGTCCGGCCGGCTCCACGTGCTGATGGACAACGGCGACGAGATGGACATCGGGACGGGCGACGCGAGCCACATCCCCCGGGACACGACGCCTGGGTCGTCGGCGACGAGCAGTACGTCGCGATCGACTTCAGCGGCGCCGAGGAGTACGCGAAACCGCGCTAGCCGAGCGCCGCACGCACGTCGTCGATGGCCCCTTGCTCGGCGGGGCTGACCTCGACGCCGTCCTCCTTGTGGCGCTTCGCCACGCGCTCGGTGAGGGTGAGGATGAACGCGCGGTAGTCCGCGACCTCCTCCGGCGTCGCCTTCGCGTTGAGGAGCTCGATGATCTCGCCGAGCAGCCGGACGCTGTTCTCCTTGAGCTCCTCGAACGAGCGGGCCTTGGTGTGGTCGCGTTCGGGCTTCGCCGCGACGAGCTCGTCGAGGAGCTCGCTGTCGCCGTGCTGGCCCCGCGCGTCGGCGTACACCTTCGCCATCTCGAACGTCTCGCGGATCATCCCGCCGTGGCTGGCGGCGATGACCATCATCCCGGCGGCAGGGGGACCCGAGCGGACCAGATCCCATTCGTCCGTCGTGAAGGCAGCCTTGGTCGTCATGGCGCGGACCCTAGCGGCCGCAGCACGCCCGAGATCATGAGCCCGAGGGCGACGAGCCCCGCGGTGACGGTCAGCGCGTGCAGCGTGCCGGTGTGCTCGCCGAGGAACCCGATCAGCGGCGGGCCCGCGAGGAAGGCGATGTAGCCGATCGTGGCCACCACGCTGACCCTCGCCGGGGCGTGCGCGGGGTCGTCGCCCGCCGCGCTCATCCCGACGGGGAAGCCGAGCGCCGTGCCGAGCCCCCACAGCGCCGCGCCCGCCATCGCCACCGGGAGCGCCGAGCCCCAGACCACCAGCGCGAGGCCCACGAGCGCGAGCACGGCGAAGATGCGGACCGTCAGCACGCGCCCGTGGCGGTCGATCACGCCGGGGCCGAACCAGCGGCCGAGCGTCATCGCCGAGAGGAAGATGGCGAACGTCAGCGCGCCCAGCGCGGCCGCCGCGCCGTACCCGTCGATCATCGCCACGCCGAGCCAGTCGTTGCCCGTCCCCTCGGTGAACGCGGCGGCGAACACGAACACGCCGATGAGCACCGTGCGCGGCTCGGTCCACGCCTTGAGCGGGTTGCGGCCCTCACCCTCCTCGGCGGGCGCCGGATCGTCGGGCAGGAAGTCGCGCACCGCCACGGGCACGGCGACCGCCACGATCCCCGCGACGGCCACGAGGTGGACGGTCGCGGAGACGCCGAGCGCCACCATCGCCGCGCCGATCAGCGCTCCGGTCACCGTGCCGACGCTGAACCCCGCGTGGAAGCGCGGCATGATCGCCCGCCCCAGCTCCTGCTCGACCGCCGAGCCCTCGACGTTCATGGCGACGTCCCAGGTGCCGTTGCCGACACCCAGCGCGAACAGCCCCACGAGCACGATCGCGACGCCGACCGGATAGCCGAGCCCCGCCGTTGCGAGCCCGGCCGCCGCGACCAGCGCCATGACGGCAACCGTGCGGGCCGTGCCGAGCCGTCCGACGACCACGCCGGCCAGCGGCATCGAGAGGACCGATCCGAGCGCGATCGCCAGGAGCACGAGGCCGAGCGAGCGCGGGGAGAGCTCGAGCGCGTCGCGGATCGACGGGATGCGCGACGCCCAGCTGGCGAACGCGAAGCCGCTGAGGATGAAGACGGCGTACACCGCGCGGGTGGCGCGGCGCACGGTGCGGGAGGCGGGGGCGGGCGGCACGGGGGAGACGGCAGGGTCGCGCAGAACGCGACGAGGCGCGTCGCCGGCTCAGCCGAAGGTGAAGACGTATGCCCGGACACCCGGGCCGTCGAACGCGATCTCGAAGGTCCCCGGGTGGACGCGCTCTCGCCGGCGGACGAGCTGGTACAGCCGCGGCTCGGACACCGTGCCCTCGCCGCGCTCGTCGACGTCGAGCCCGTGGGCGGCGCCGGGCGGCTCGCCGTCGAGGCGCACGGAGCAGCGGACCGGCTCACCGGAGTCGGGTGGTGCGAGCACCAGGTTGACGTCGCGCGCCTCGAAGCGGCAGGAGATCGAGCCCGTGGCTCCGTCGAGCACGGCGGCCTCCTCCTCCACCGACCACTCGCCGGCGAGGGACCACTCGCCGTCACGCTCGCCGCGTGCGGAACCCAGGTACGTCTCTGGGGATCGCAGCGCAGCCCAGTCGGCCGCCTCGGCGAGACCTCCGGTGTCGACGTCGACGAGCCCCTCGTCCACGCCGAGGAGCTGCTGGATCGCCCGTTCGGTCTCCTCGTAGGCCTCCTCGCCGAAGTGCTGGAACCGGACGCGACCCTCTCCGTCGAAGAGGTAGACGGCAGGCCAGTAGTGGTTGTCGAGCGACCGCCAGATCGCGAAGTCGTTGTCGATGACCACGGGGTAGCCGACGTCGAGCGCGGCCAGGGCGCGGCGCACGTTGCCGAGGTCGTGCTCGAAGCCGAACTCGGGCGCGTGCACGCCCACGACGACGAGCCCGCGATCGCGATAGCGCTCGTGCCACGCCCTGACGTACGGCAGCGTGCGCAGCCAGTTGACGCACGAGTACGTCCAGACGTCGACGAGGACGGCGCTGCCGCGGAGCCCGTCGACGGTGAGCGGCTCGGAGTTGAGCCAGACGGGCGCGCTGTCGAAGGCCGAGAGCGCGCCGTGCTCGGGGTTTCTCATAGGCTCGGCGCTCCCGACGAGGAGACGCCGCCATGCCCAGCGCGAAGCTCGCCGTGTCGGTATTGCAGGACGTTCTCGACGCGTTCAACGCACACGATGTGGACCTGATCATGTCCTTCTTCGCCGAGGACTGCGTCATGGACATGCCGCGAGGCCCCGGGCCCGGGGGTCGCCGGCTGGTGGGCAAGGACGAGGTCAGGGAGGGCATCCGGTCCCGGTTCGAGGGGATTCCCGACGTCCACTACGGCGACGATCGCCACTGGCTCTCTGGTGACCGGGGCGTCTCGGAGTGGACGATCCGTGGGACGCAGCCGAGCGGCGAGCGCATCGAGGTGCGCGGGTGCGATCTGTTCGAGTTCGTCGACGGGAAGATCAGTCGCAAGGACTCCTTCTGGAAGATCGTCGACTAGCGGCGGACGCGGTAGCGCATGTGGGTGACGCCGCCCTCGCCTTCGAGGACGCGGGTGCGCTCGAGCTCGACCTGCTCGGCCGGCAGGCCGTCGAACAGCCTGCGTCCCTGACCGAAGAGGACGGTGGTCGCCGCTCCAGCCGCCCGGGCCGCCGAGGGCCCACTCGTGCAGGCGGTCCCCGCCGTCGCCGAGTCCGTTGCCGGGCCCCTCGTTCGGCCCGGCGATGAACCCGTCGAAGGTCATGGACGTGTACAGCACGGTCGCGGACACGGCGTCTCCTCTCGTTCCTCGCCAGTCGAGCACATTGCGCGAGACTGCCTCCATGCCGATCGCCTACGAGCTGTTGCGCTTCCGCACGCGCGATGCAGGCGACACGACCGTCTACGTCACCCGCCATCCGCTGGAGGGGACGACCGTGCGCGTGGCGTGCTTCCCCGAACCCGTCCAGCTCGATCGATGGTGCTCCGCCAACCGCGAACCCGAGGCGATCGTCGCCGGGTTCTTCCTGCGCGAGCCGGACCGGCCGCTGGGCGAGGTCGTCACCGGCGGCCGGAGACTGGCGCACGAGCCCGTCGCCGAGCCCTGGGGTCCGGCGCGCGCATGCGTGCACGTGGACGGGACGGTCCGCCTGGCCCGGCGATCCGAGCTGCCGTCCGAACCGGCGGGCGACCTGGTCCAGGCCGGCCCGCTGCTCGTGTCCGACGGCCGGTCGCTCGTGGACGGCGACGACGACGTCGAGGGCTTCTCGGCCGGCGCGGGGCAGTTCGACTCGGACATCACCGTGGGGCGCCACCCGCGGTGCGCGCTCGGCCTGACCGACGGCGAGCTCCTCGCCGTCTGCTGCGACGGGCGCCGGACGGGCGTCGACGCCGGGCTCGGGCTGGACGAGCTCGCGCGGCTGCTCATCAGCCTCGGCGCGCGCGACGCCATCAACCTCGACGGAGGCGGGTCGGCGACGCTGATCCATCACGGGCACCTGCTCAACCGTCCGTACTCGAGCGTCGACCAGCCGGCACCCGAATCCCGCCCCGTCGTGACCGCCCTGCTGCTGACACCGGCGTGACCAACCCGTACGGTCCGGGCATGGCCAAGAACGCGATACCCGAGGACGTCGACGCGTACATCGCCGCGGCGGACCCGAACGCCCGTCCGATCCTCGAGGAGCTGCGCGAGCTCATCCGGTCGACCGTCCCCGACGTGGAGGAGGGCATCAGCTACGGCGTGCCGTTCTACAAGCATCACGGCGAGTTCGGCGGGTTCGCGGCGTACACGAGCCATGTCAGCTTCGGGTTCGGGTCCGACGTGCTGGAGGCCGAGGACCGCGCGGCGCTCGAAGCCGCGGGCTACAAGCTCGGCAAGGGGACGATGCAGATCCGGTTCGACCAGGACGTGCCGGCACCGGCCATCCGGCAGATCCTCGAGGCGAAGGCGAGCATGAACGAGGCCGAGCGCCCTACGTGACCGGCGCCGCCGCGACGGCGCGGCGTGCCGCGGGGACGACGAGCGGCGTGCCCGTCTCCGGATCCGGGATCACCCGGCACTCGAGGCCGAACACGTCGTGCACGAGCTCGGCGTTGACGACATCGCCGGGCGCGCCCTCCGCGACGAGGACGCCGTCGCGCATCGCCAGGATCCGGGTCGCGTAGCGGCACGCCTGGTTGAGGTCGTGCAGGACCATGACGAGCGTGCGGCCCTGCTCGTGGAGGTTCGCGCAGAGGTCCAGGACCTCGACCTGGTGGGCGATGTCGAGGAACGTGGTCGGCTCGTCGAGCAGGAGGATCCCCGTCTCCTGCGCGAGCGCCATCGCGAGCCACACGCGCTGGCGCTGGCCGCCGGACAGCTCGTCCACGAACCGGCCCGCGAGGTCGGTCGTGTTCGTCGACGCGAGCGCCTCCGCGACGGCGCGCTCGTCGTCGCGCGACCACTGCCGCAGCAGCCGCTGGTGGGGGTGGCGGCCGCGCGCGACGAGGTCGTTGACGGTGATGCCGTCGGGCGCGATGGAGCTCTGCGGCAGCAGTCCGAGCCGTCGCGCGACCTGCTTGGACGGCAGCGACCGGATGAGCTCGCCGTCGAGGAGGACCGTCCCCTCCTTCGGGTGCAGCATCCGCGCGAGCGCGCGCAGCAGCGTCGACTTGCCGCACGCGTTCGGCCCCACGATCGCGACGAACTCGCCCTGGTCGATGCGCACGTCGAGCCCCTCGACGACGACGTGCTTGTCGTACGCGAGCGTGACGCCGCGCGCGTCGAGCGGCGGTGGGGGAGTGTCGGTCATGCGCGTCCTCGCTTGCGTTCGGCGACGAGCAGCCAGGCCAGGTACACGCCGCCGGTCACGCCGGTCATGAGCCCGACCGGCAGCTGGGTCGGCATCAGGCGCTGCGCCGCGATGTCGCTGGCCAGCACGAGCGCCGCGCCCATGAGCGCCGAGGTCGCGATGCCCGGGTTGGGGAGCAGCGCGAGCCGGCGCGCGAGCTGCGGCGCGGCGAGGGCGACGAAGGCGATCGGCCCGGCGGCGGTCGTCGCCACGGCCACGAGCGCAACGGCGACGAGCACGATCGCGACCCGCGCGGGCTCGACCCGCAGCCCGAGCGCACGGGCCGCGTCGTCGCCCATCTCGAGCAGGCGCAGCGGCCGGGAGAGCAGCAGCGCGGCGGGCACGAGCACGACGAGCGCGCCCGCGAGGGGGCGGACCTGGTCCCATCCGCGGCCGTTCAGGCTGCCGACGAGCCACACCGTCGCGGCGACCGCCTCCTCGATGCGCGCCCGTGTCAGGAGGTAGTCGATCGCCGCCATCGCGAGCGCGCTGATGCCGATCCCGATGAGGATGAGGCGGTAGCCGGAGACACCGCGCTTGAACGCGAGCCCGTAGACGAGCACGGCCGTGATGAGGCCTCCGGCCAGCGCCCCGGCGGAGACCTGCAGGCCGGACCCGCCGAGCACCGTGATGACGACGAGCGCGCCGACGGCCGAGCCGGTCGTGAAGCCGACGATGTCCGGGCTGCCGAGCGGGTTGTTCGTCAGGCTCTGGAACATCGCGCCCGAGATCCCCAGCGCGATGCCGACGAGGACGGCGCACAGCACGCGCGGGAGCCGCAGCGTCTCGATGATGAACGACGTCGCCCGCGAGCCCCCGCCGAGCAGCGTGTCGATCACCTCGCCGGGCGACACGGGGTAGTCGCCGATGCCGATCGCGACGACCGCGAGCGCCGCCGTCACCAGCGCCAGGCCCGCGCCGACGAGCACGGGCCGCATGGGGACGCGGACGGAGAACCCGCCGCCCCGGGTGCGCAGGACGAGCGCGGTCACAGCTGCGCGATCCTCCGCCGCCGCACGAGCGCGATGAAGACGGGCGCGCCGAGCATCGCCGTGACGATCCCGACCTCGAGCTCGCCCGGGCGCGCGACGACGCGGCCGACGACGTCCGCGCCGAGCAGCAGCACCGGCCCGAGCAGCGCGGAGTAGGGCAGGACCCACCGCTGGTCGGGTCCCACGATCGCGCGGGCGACGTAGGGGATGGTCAGGCCGACGAACACGATCGGGCCGGCGGCGGCCGTGGCCGCGCCGCACAGCAGCGTGATCGCGACGGCGCCGGCGATGCGCGTCCGGCCGACGTTCGCGCCGAGCGCCCGCGCGGTGTCGTCGCCGAGCGCCAGCGCGTTGAGCGACCGGGTGAGCAGGAGCGCGAGCACGATCCCGGCGATGAGGAACGGGGCGACCCTCCAGACCGTGTCGGTGTCGCGCCCGGCGAGCGAGCCGACGTTCCACTGGTTGAAGCGCTGCAGCATGTCCGGGTCGCTGAGGGCGACCGCGTAGGTGAAGGCGGTGAGCGCCGCCGTGATCGCGGTGCCCGCGAGGGCGAGCCGGGCGGGGGTCGCGGCGCCGCGGCCACCGGTCCCGATCGCGTAGACGACGACGGACGCGATCGCGGCGCCGAGGAACGCGAACCACACGTACGCCGTGATGCCCGTGAGCCCGAGGAGCGCGATGGCCACGATGACCGCGGCGGCCGCGCCGGCGTTCACGCCGAGCAGGCCGGGATCGGCGAGTGGGTTGCGCGTCAGGGCCTGCATGAGCGCGCCCGCCAGCCCGAGCGCGGCGCCGACGAGCAGGCCGAGGATCGTCCGCGGCACGCGGAGGTCCGTGATGATCACGGAGTCCTGCGTGTCGGACGGGTGCAGCAGGCTGTCGATCACCGTCGACAGCGGGATCGCCTTCGCGCCGATCGCGAGGCTGAGGAGCGCGACCGCGACGAGCGCCGCGACCGCGAGGCTGATCCCTGCGGTGCGCGTCACGCGGCGCGGCGCGATGGAGGTGGTGACGTCGGTGGCGGTCGCGGTCATCGCACGGCGTTAGGCCACCCTAACGGGTCGATGCCGCAGATGTGGCGCGAGTGCGCCTGGACGGGAAGCCGGTTGCCGCGCGCGACCCGATGGCCCATCCTTCTACCGACGATGCGCCCCCGCGACCGCCGCCTCCTGGTCGTTCTCGCCTTCGCGGCGCTGCTCGTGCTCGCCCTGCTCGTGCACCACGCGGGCACCGAGGCGCTGCTGGCGGCACCGCTGCTCGCCCTCCTCGCCCCGCTGCTCGCGGGCCGGTACCTGGGCGAGGAGCAGATCGGCCGCCTCGCGGCCGCGTGCGCGGCCGCCGGCCACACCGTCGCACGGGCGCGCCGCACCTCGGCGCCGCTTCGCGCACCCGGCGTCCTCGTCCCCCGCGGCGGGCGTCTGCTCGCCACGTCGCTGGCCGTCCGGCCTCCGCCGGTCCTCGCGCAGCTCAGCTAGCGCCGCCCGCACACGTCCGGCGGCGCGTTCCCGACCCGCGACGACGAGGAGGCGGCATGCGCCGCACGACGATCGCGGTGATCGTGCTGGCCGTTGTTGCCTGCGCGTTCGCCGCACCCGCGATGGCCCACCAGGGCGATCCACGCTTCGACTCGGTGCTCACCGGCACCGGGGTGCCCGGCCTGAAGGTGCAGGTCCTCAACTACGGGGACCGGCTGCTGCTCCAGAACCGCACCGGCAAGACGGTGACGCTGGAGGGCTACGAGAACGAGCCCTACGCGCGGCTGCTGCCCGACGGCACGGTCCAGGTCAACCAGCGCTCGCCCGCGACGTACCTCAACAACGACCCGTACGCGAACGCGACGGTCCCCAAGACCGCGGACGCGAAGGCGGCGCCGGTCTGGAAGACCATCGAGGGCGACAACCGCTACGAGACGCACGACCACCGCATCCACTGGATGAGCCCGGGGACCGTCCCCGAGAAGGTGACCGACCAGAACGTCCGGACCAGGGTCTTCAACTGGTCGGTCCCGGTGCAGGTGGGCGACGCGAAGCCGACGGCCATCACGGGGACGCTGTGGTGGCGCGGCAAGGACGCGGCCGGCGGCATGCCGGTCGGCGCGATCGCCGGACTGGGCGGGCTCGTGCTCGTGTCGATCGCGTTCGTCGTCATCGTGCGCCGGCGCCGCTCGCGCGGCGAGCGGGCGCCGACGGAGTCCGCGGAGGCCTGGTGAGACGCGGCGCCCGCCTGGGGGTCGTGCTCGCGATCGCCGCGACGGCGCTCGGCGCGCTCGCGCCCGCTGCCGGCGCGCACGCGACGCTCGAGCAGACCTCACCCGGAGCGAGGCGCCGTGCTGGAGACGCCGCCGAACGAGGTGGCGCTCGGCTTCGACGAGCCCGTCGAGGCCGCCTTCGGCGCGCTGCGCGTGTTCGACGGCAAGGGGAAGCAGGTCACGACGGGGCCGCTGCGTCGGCCGGGCGGCAAGAGCTCGGAGCTCGCCGTGTCGCTCCCGGCGTCGCTGCCGCAGGGCGCCTACACGGCGACCTACCGCGTCGTCTCCGCCGACGGCCACCCGGTCTCGGGCGGCCTGACCTTCCAGGTCGGCGAGTCCGCCGCCCCGCCGGAGAGCGTCGAGACGCTCCTGCAGGGCACGTCGGCCGGCCCGGTGAGCCGCGCCGCGCTGGGCATCGCCCGCGGGCTCGGCTACCTGGCCATCTCCATCGCGCTCGGCGGGGTGGCGTTCCTGGCCTTCTGCTGGCGGCCCGCCGTGCGCGGCGAGACCGCCCTGGCGCCGGCGGGCGCGGCGTTCGAGGCCAGGCTGGCCCGTCTCGTCGGTCTCGGCGTGGTGCTCGGGATCGTCGCCGGCGCCGCGACCGTCGTGCTGCAGGCAGCCGTCGCGGGCGAGACGTCGGCGTGGACCGCGCTCGACCCGTCCGTCGTGCGCGAGGTGCTCGGCACCCGGACCGGGCTGTGGCTCGGGATCCGGTTCGTCGCGTGGGTCGCGCTGGCGGCGGCGCTCGCCCTCCTGTGGAGGCGGCCGTCGCGCGTCGTCGCGGCGCTGGCCGCCGTGCCCGCGGCCGCGATCGTCGCGGGCCCGGCGCTCGCCGGCCACGCGACGACGCAGAGCCCGGTCGCCGTGCTCGCGCCGCTGGACATCGTCCACGTGGCGGCCACCGCGCTGTGGATCGGCGGCATCGTGACGCTCCTGCTCGCCGTGCCGGCCGGGACGCGGCGCCTCGAGCCCGCCGCCCGCACGCGGCTGCTCGCGGGGGTGCTCGCGCGGTTCTCGCCGATCGCGCTCTGGTCGGTCGTGGCGCTCGCGATCACCGGTGGCGTGCAGGCCGCGATCCACCTCGACTGGAGCCTCGCGCCGTTCGCCGACACCGGCTTCGGGCGCTCGCTGCTGGTGAAGATCGGACTGTTCGGCGTGCTGGTGGGGCTCGGCGCGACCCAGCGGCGGCGCATCATCCCGGCGCTGCGCTCGCATGCCGCCGGAGGCGAGGCGCCCGGCGGCGCCGGCGTCCTGCTGCGGCGCGCGCTGCGCGCCGAGGTCATCCTGCTCTGCGGAGTCCTCGCGGCGACGGCCGTCCTCGTCGGCTCCCCGCCGCCGCGGGCGGTTGCCGGCGCGACGAGCGCGCCCGCGGGGCCATACTCGGCCGACGTCCCGATCGGCCCGCAGCGGCTGCAGATCACGATCGACCCGGCGCAGGTCGGGCCGAACGAGATGCACATCTACCTGCTCGACGGGCGGACAGGGGCGCCGTTCACGGGGTCCAAGGAGCTACGCGTCGACATGGAGCTGCCGTCGAAGGGGATCGGGCCGCTGCACGCGACGGTCAGCCCGGGCGGTCCCGGGCACTGGATCGTCACGGACGCGCAGTTCGCCCCCGCCGGTGACTGGCGCGTGACGGTCACGGACCGCGTGTCGGCCTTCGACGAGTACGAGACCAAGCTCAAGGTGCCGATCCGGTGACCGTCCTGCTCCTCCTCGCGCCGGCGCTGCTGCTCGCGGTGCTGCTCGCGTTCGGTCGCTACCCGGGGTCGGGCGCCCTGGCGCGCGTCCTCGAGCGTCGCCTGCCGCGGGCGGACCGGCGCCGGGAGGCCCGTCGCCCGCTGCCCCGCGCACTGCGTCGCCACCGCCCCCGCGGAGGCGTCCTGCTCGCGCTCGCCCTCGCCGGTCGTGCCCCGCCCGTCGTGGTCGCCTGATCCCACAGACCGACCACTTCGACCGAACCAGGAGCACCTCAGCCATGTCACGCACCACCACCGCGATCGCGGCACTCACCGCCGTCGCCGCGCTCGCCATCCCGGCCGCCGCGTCCGCGCACGTCACCATCAACCCGAACACGAGCACCGCGGGCGCGTTCACCAAGCTCGACGTCCGCGTCCCCAACGAGCAGTCCAACGCCTCGACGGTGAAGCTGCAGCTGCAGTTCCCCGACGGCTTCGCCTCGGCGTCCTACGAGCCCAGGGCGGACTGGCGGGTCAAGGTGACGCGGGCGAAGCTCGCCACGCCCGTCCAGACGGACGACGGCCCGATCACCGAGGGCGTGAAGACGATCACGTGGACCGGCAGCGGGAGCGGCCTCGGGAAGATCGGCGCCGACCAGTTCATGGACTTCCCGCTGTCCGTGCAGATCCCGGAGAACGCCGCGGGCAAGACCCTGCTGTTCAAGGCGATCCAGACCTACAGCAACGGCGACGTCGTGCGCTGGATCGGCGCGGCGGACTCCGAGCACCCGGCGCCGCACGTGACCGTCACGGCGGCAGCGGCGGGCTCCTCCGGCTCCGCGGTCCCCGCACCGCCGGCCGCGCCGGCGCGCCCGGCCGACGGCGGCAGCGACACCATCGGCGTCATCGCGCTCATCGTCGGCGGCATCGGCCTCGTCGCCGCGGCGGCGGCGCTCGTCATCACCCGGCGCCCGCGCAGCAACGGGTCCGCGCAGGCCGCATGAGGCGCGCCGGCACCGTCGCGGCGCTGGCCGTCGCGGCGGTGCTCGCGCTGGGCGCGGGCACCGCGTGGGGGCACACCGACGTGGAGCGGTTCGTGCCGGGCAAGGGCGCGACGGTGAGCACGCCGGTGAAGGTCGTCGGCCTCCGCTTCGAGGGCCCGATCGTCACGGGCACACTCACGCTGACGACCGCGTCGGGCCGGACGATCACGCCTCGCGAGCAGGGTCTCGTCTCGCGGGACACGTACCTGCGGATGGTGCTGCGGTCCCCGCTGGCCGCGGGGTCGTACCGCGTCACCTGGCGGGTGCGGTTCGAGGACGGCGACCGCAAGCAGGACACCTGGACCTTCCGCGTCCGCTAGACGGCGGCGGTGAGGACGTCCGCGCTCTGGACGTCCTCCCACGCCAGCCGCATGCGCCGCACCGCCTCCTGGAGCAGGTGCGGCTCCGCCGGGAAGCACAGGCGGACGTGATCGAGGAAGAGGTCGTCGGGCGCGGTGTTCGAGCCCGTCGCGATCGCCACGCCGCGGCGGGCGGCGGCGGCGCACATCTCGTCGGCGACGGGCAGCGGCAGCTTCACCCACAGCGACCAGCCGCCCTTGGGCTCCTCGAACTCCCACTCGGGGATCTCGTCGCGCAGCGCCTCGGCCAGGACCTCGTAGCGCTCCCGGGCCTGCACGCGGCGGGCGACCGCCGCGTCGTCGTAGCCCGGCAGCGCGCGCAGCACCGCGACCTGGTCGAGCATGCCGCTGCCGAGATCCTGCGCCGCCTTGAGCCTGCCGAGCCGGAGTACGAGCCCGGGGTCAGCTCGCAGCCAGCCGGTGCGCAGCCCGCCCCACAGCACCTTGGAGAACGAGCCCAGCGCGACGACGCGGTCCGGTGCCATGGAGACGAGCGACGGCGGGGCGGGGGCGTCGAAGACGAGGTCGGCCGGCGTCTGGTCCTCCACGACGAGCACGTCGTGCTCCGCGCACGTCGCGAGGATCTCGCGCCGGCGGTGCTCGTGGACGATCGCGCCCGTCGGATACGCGCAGGTCGGGACGAGGAAGACGAGCGCCGCGCCGGGGCCGCCCAGCGCCCTGGCGAGGTCGTCGGGCCGCGGGCCCGCGTGGTCGCGGCGGACGGCGACGACGACGGCCCCCGCGCGTGAGAACAGCTCCATCGCGCCCGGGTAGGTCGGGGCCTCGACGACGACGCGGTCGCCGCGGCGGACGAGCGCCGTGGTCACGAGCTGGATCGCGCCCTGCGAGCCGGTCGTCACGACGACCTGGCGGTCCGTCGTCGGCGTGCCGGAGGCCGTCAGCCGGTCCGCGATCGCCGAGCGCAGCCCGGGGAGGCCCATGGGCGCGTAGCCGCGCACCGGGGCGCCGGCGGTGATCGCGTCGGTCGCGCTCCCGGCCAGCGGCGCGGAGTGCTCGTCGTACCAGGGGGCGCCGAACGACAGGTCGATGAGGCCGTCGTCGTCCTGCACCGCGCGGCCGAAGAGCGAGGCGCGCAGCGTCCGCGCGCCGCTCGGCGCGACGCCGGTCGTCAGTCGCGTCCCGCTGCCCTGGCGGCGCTCGACGACGCCGCGCTCGGACAGCTCGGCGTACGCGGCGACGACGGTGCCCCGGCCGATCTGGGCGAGGGTCGCGAGCGCGCGCTCGGGCGGCAGGCGCGTGCCGTCCTCGAGCTCCTCGCGGTGGACGGTCTCCTGGATCGCGTCGGCGAGGGCGAGGTAGCGGGGGCCGCGACGCGACTCCCAACCTGCCATCAGGTTCAACAGGTGCTCTGCGGTCAGCGATTGGCTCATGGATTGGCTCTAGTCGGCACCAAAGGCATGGGTAAAGATGCCACCCATGAGCCATTCACGCAACATCTGGTCGCGGAAGCTCGCTCCGGTGGCAACCACCGGTGCCTGGCCGGAGACCGTCACCATCCGTCGCGCGAACGCCGACGACACGCAGGCCCTGGCCAAGCTGGCCGCCCTCGACTCCCACCCGCAGCTGTCGGGCGACGTGATCGTCGCCGAGGTCACCGGCGAGATCTGGGCCGCCGCCGAGGTCCACGGCTCCTGGGTCCTCGCCGACCCGTTCCGCCCCAGCGGGGAGCTCGCGCTCACCGTCGCGCAGCGCGCGGGCGACATCCGCGTCGCCGCGAAGCGCGCCGCCCGCCGCGAGGAGCGCCGGGCGCGCGCCGCCGCGAAGGCGTCCAAGGCAGCCAAGGCCGCCGTAGCCGCCTGAGGTCCTAGAAGGGCATCTCCGGGGTGAGCCCGAGCCGGAGGCGCCCGACGTTCTCCCACGTCCGCTCCGACTGGAGCGTGATGTGGGTCCGGACCATGTTGATGTCGCGGAAGTAGCGCTCGATCCGCTGGCCGCGGTTCGAGGCGCTCGAGCCGCTCGTGCGGAAGACGAGGTCCACGACCTTCGTCGCGAGCTCGATGATCTGCTGCTCGACGAGGATGAGCCGGCGGTCGTCCTCGTCGGTGGCGGCGACGCCCGTCTCGGCCGCGCGCTCGGCGTGGTCCGTCCAGAGCCGTGCGACGTGGTGCAGCGCGGCCTCGGCGGTGTCGAGGTACGCGGTCGCCTCGCCCAGGAGGCGCTGGAACACGCCGACCTCGGACCGCAGCGGCGACATCGGGCCCCACTGGTGCTTCGTCGTGAGGATCTCCATGTAGGCGTCGACCGCCGCGTGGGCGATGCCGACGCACACGGCGGCGGGCTCGGAGATCAGCAGCGACGCGAGCGGACCGCGGAACATGGGGTTCGCGTGGACGTCGCGGCCGGGGAGCTCGACGACGGGCCGGAACGGGTTGGGCGACGGGACGGTGTGGCGCTCGGGCACGAACAGGTCCTGCACCACGACGCGGCGCGAGCCGGTGCCGCGCATCCCGAGCGTGTCCCAGTTGTCGATGATCTCGAACTGGTCGCGGCGGAAGCAGACCCACCGGGTGTCGATCTCACCCGACGGCTCGGTCACGATGGCGCCGCCGATGAAGTGGGTCGCGACGTCGCAGCCGGACGAGTAGTCCCACCAGCCGGACACGCGGTAGCCACCGTCGACGCGCTTGGCCGGGGCGGGGAGGGCGGAGAGCGGGCAGCGGAAGTCCCCGTCGCCGAAGAGCTCGATCTGGCCCAGCTCCTCGAAGTTCCCGACGATCAGGTTGTGCGCGGCGGTGAGACCGAACACCCAGCCGCTGGACGGGCAGCCCCGTGACAGCTCCATCGTGATGCGCAGGAACGTGTCGAGGTCGAACTCGTAGCCGCCGAAGCGCCGCGGCTGCACCGTGCGCCAGAACCCCGCGTCGATGTAGTCGCGCAGCGTGGAGTCCGGGAGCCGCCCGAGGCCGTCGCATTCGTCCTGGCGCTCGCGGAGCACGTCGCGCAGCGCCGCCGCCCTGGCCACCAGCTCGTCCGGCGTGAGTTCGGGATCCGGCGGCTCGAAGCTCCGCGTGCCGGGGTCCTGGACGGTCATGCGCTCTCCTCCCAAGATGGCGTCCGACGATCCTAGACGCGCGACGGGGCCGGTGTACGATGCCGCCGTGAGCCGGTCGCACAGCGCCGCTCCGCCCGTCCCCGCGACGGACCTCGACGAGGCCCTCGCCGTCCTCCGCGGTTCCGGGCTGCGGGTCTCCGCCGCGAGGCGGATCGTGCTCGAGGCGATGTTCCAGGCCGGCGAGCCGCTCACCGCGGAGCGGGTCGCGAGCGGCCTCGACGGGCGCCTGCCGTCGTCGGACCTCGCGTCCGTCTACCGCAACCTGGAGACGCTGGAGGAGGTCGGCCTCGTCCGCCACGTCCACCTGGGCCACGGGCCCGGGCTCTACGCGCTGACGCGCGACGGCGCGCGCGAGCACCTCCTCTGCGACCGCTGCGGCAAGGTCATGTCCGTCGACCCCAGCCGGCTCGACGCGGTCCGCGACCTCATCCGGGCGGAGACGGGCTTCGCCGCGAACTTCACGCACTTCCCGATCGCAGGGCTCTGCCCGGAGTGCGCCGATGCACAGCCCTGACGGGGCCGCTCGCGTCGTCCGTTGACCGAGCGGGTCCTCACGTCCCGCGAGCTGAACCGCGCGGTCCTCGCGCGCCAGCGGCTGCTCGAGCCCAGCCGCGAGCCGATCTCGCGGGTGCTCGAGCGGATGGGCGGTCTGCAGGCGCAGTACGCGCCGTCGATGTACATCGGGCTCTGGTCGCGGACGGAGGGGCTGCAGCGCGACGCCCTCACCCGGGCGCTGGAGCGCAGGACGGTGGTCCAGGGGACGCTCCTGCGGTCGACGATCCACCTCGTCTCCCGCCGCGACTGGTGGCCGTTCGCCGTCGCCGTCCGGGAGGCACGGCGGGCGTGGTGGCTGCGGAGCCGGCGCGGCGCGTTCTCGGAGGCCGAGATGGAGCGCGCGGCCGCGCGGCTGCGGGACCGCCTCGGCGACGACCCGATGCCGCGCAAGGCGATCGTGGAGGTCGTCGGCAAGGAGCGCTTCGAGGGGATCGGCCTCTGGGTCGACCTCGTCCGCGCGCCGCCGTCGGGGACGTGGGAGCGCCGCAGGGCGGATCTGTTCGCCGACGCGGAGCGCTGGGCCGGGCCGTGCGATGCGCAGAGGGAGGCCTCGGTCGAGCTGCTCGCGCGTCGCTACCTCGGCGCGTTCGGGCCGGCGACCGCCGCCGAGTTCGCCGACTGGGCCGGGCTTCCGCCCGCGGTCGCGCGGGCGGTCGTCGAGCGCGTCGGGACGCGGCGCTTCCGGGCCGAGGACGGCGCCGAGCTCCTCGATCTGCCGCGTGCACCGCTGCCCGACCCGGATCTGCCGGCGCCGGTCCGGTTCCTGCCGACCTGGGACGCGACCCTGCTCGCGCACGCCCGGCGGGCGCTGATCATCCGGGAGGACGACCGGCCCCGCATCTTCACGACGAAGGCCCCGCAGTCGTTCCCGACCTTCCTCGTCGACGGCCAGGTCGCGGGAACCTGGCGTCACGAGGACGGGCGCATCGCGCTCGCGCCGTTCCGGCGTCTCGACGCCGCCGACCGCCGCGCCCTCGAGGAGGAGGGCGAGCGGCTCGCGGCCTTCCACGCCTAGCGGCCCGGCCTCCGTCAGCTCGTCGACGCAGCCGTGCGATCTGCGCTTCGGTGTGCGGCAGCTCGGCCAGCGGCGGGACCGACACGTCGTCCGCGGGACGCCGGAGCGCAGGTCGTCCGCGAGCTCTCGGACCGCGGTGTCGAGCGCGGCCAGGCGCTCCTCGGCGAGCACGACGCGGCCGACGCGCGCCGACAGCGCGAGGTAGGCGAGTCGCTGGATCGCCACCGTGGTCGGCCAGCGGCGGTCGGCGTGGGGATCGCGTTGACCCGCGTCGCCGAGGGCGTCGCGCTGCACGGCCCGCATGGTCACGAGCGCGGTGCGCAGATCGCGCCGCAGCGCGGTGCAGCGCCGGTCCCGGCCCGGCACCGGGGCGGTAGCTCGCCTGCAGGAGGTCGCCGACCCGGTCGATCGCCGCTGCCTGGGCCGCGGGTAGCCGGTTGCGCGCCGCGCCCGGCCAGAGCAGGACCCCAGCCAACACGCCGACCGCGCACCCGATGACGGTGTCGATCAGGCGGGCGCCTGCGAGCGCGGCGCCCGAGGCCGTCGCGCCGGCGAGATGGATGAGCAGCAGCGGCAACGACGTGAGGAACACGACCGCGATGCCGTAGTGCATGCCGACCAGCAGCTCGGCGATCGTCTGCAGCGCGACGATCGCCGCGATCGTGAGTCGCGGTGCCGGGGTCGAGCGCGAGGACGCCGGCGGCGAGCAGGACGCCGAGCCCGGTGCCTGCGGCGCGCTGCGCCGCGCGCCGGCGCACGAGCGTGACGTTCGTGGCCTGCAGGACGGCGGCGGCGGTCAGGCCGACCCAGTAGCCGTGCTCGAGGCCGATGAGCCGCCCGATCGCGACGCCCGCCGCGAGTGCGATGCCGATGCGTGCCGCTGCGACCGGCGCGAGGGAGGATCGCCCGCCGGCCGCGCGCAGCGCCTCCCAGCCCATGCGCCTCCGCGCCCACGGCTCGGTCGTCGCCCTGGCCCGCGCGGTGCGCGGCGGCCTCGCGCACGGCTCGCGCGAGCCTGCCGAGCGGGCTGTCGCGATCGAGCGCCGGCGTCGTCCGGCACTCTGGCGCGCGGCCGGCGCCGAGGTCGCGGACGGCCGCGGACCATCCCGGCGGCGGCCGTCGTCCCTGGACCTCGTGGGCGATGGCTGCCTCGAGGAGCGCCTCGGCGGCGACCGCGCGGTCGCGCAGCGTGCGACGCCGGCGCGCTCGGCGCCGCCGCTGTGGCGGACGGCGCTGTGCGCGGTGCGGACCGCGAGCACGGCGTCGTGCTCGCGCTGCGGGGCGTCCGCCGTGCCGATCGCGTCGAGCAGCCCGGCGACCGCGTCGTACGCGCGCGCGACGGCCAGCTCCTCCGGCCGGGTCCGCCACGTGATCGCGCCCGCCATCGACACGAGCCACGCGAACGCTGCGCCGCCGGCGACCCACAGCACGCGCTCGCCGGCCGGCGACGGCGGCATGCCCGTCGCCAGCAGGTAGGCCAGCGCCACGAAGTACGCGCGCGGCGGCGGCAGCTCGTAGGCCAGCGCAACGTAGGCCGCGGCCGCCACCAGCACGCCACCGACGATCGCGGCGAGCGCGTCGGATCCGGCCGCCCACGTCCCGAGTGCGACCGCCAGCGTGAGTGCGGCGCCCGTCCCCGCGACGACGCGCGCCCGCCGCCGGTAGGGCTCATCCCAGGCGGAGAAGCCGGCGAACGCGCCCACCGACGCGACGACGCCGAGGTCCAGCCGCCCCGCCGCCCAGCCCGCCAGGAGCGGCACGAGCACGCTGACGCCGGCACGCAGCGCCCGCCCGCGAGCGGCGCGCATCCCACGCAGCACATCCGCCGGCCGCACCGCGGCGTCCTCGCTAGCCGCCCACGAACGACCGGATCGGGTCCTTGCCGTCCCACGCCAGCGAGGCGGCGTAGAACCGCGTGAACACCTGGTCGGTGAGGTCGTCGAGCTCGATGAGCTCCACGTAGCCGGGCAGCTCTGCGGTCGTGTCGACGTACGCGACCCGGCCGCCGGTCGGGACCTTCGCCTCGAAGACGAGGTCGTGACCGGCGTCGAGATGGCGCTGGAGATCGGTGTCGTAGTCCACCGACCCGACCCCGAAGTGGTGGAAGCCGTAGCCGTGCTGCTCGATCCACTCCCGGTACACCGACGGCTCGTCGTCGTGCGGCTGGATGAGCTCGATCGTCATGTGCCCGGCGTAGGCCATGGCCAGGGCGACGTCCGACTCGGCGGGACCGCCGCGGTAGCTCGGCTCGACGCCCTTGAAGCTCGGCAGCAGGAACCACGGTCCGACCTTGAGCTCGTCGACCCACGTGCGCATCGCGGCATCGATGTCCTCGACGACGTACGCCATCTGCATGATCCCCGTCTGCGGCTGGCCGAAGCCCAAGAGCGCCATTCCGTCTCCTCCGTGGTCCGTCTCGGTTGACGGCCGCGAGCCTATGGTGGAGCCATGCCGCAGCGCACCCGAGAGATCCACCTCGCCGCACGCCCCGAGGGCGAGCCGAAGCCGTCCGACTTCGACCTCGTCGAGACCGACCTGCCCGACCCCGGCGACGGCGAGCTGCTCGTCCGCACGACGTGGATGTCGGTCGACCCGTACATGCGCGGGCGTATGCGCGACGCGAAGAGCTACGTCGAGCCGTTCCGGGTCGGCGCGCCGCTGGAGGGCGGGGCGATCGGAGAGGTCCTCGCGTCGGGCGATCCGCGCTTTGCCGAGGGCGACCTCGTGCGCCACTTCGCCGGCTGGCGCGAGCACGCGATCCTCGGCCCGGGCGCGGCCGAGCCCTTCGACACCGGCGCCGCCCCGGTGCACTACGCGCTCGGCGCGCTCGGGATGCCGGGCCTCACGGCCTACGCGGGGCTGCATCTCGCCGACCTGCGCGAGGGCGACGTCGTCTTCGTGTCGGGCGCCGCGGGTGCGGTCGGCTCGATGGCGGCCCAGCTGGCCAAGCACCGCGGCCACACCGTCATCGGCAGTGCGGGGTCGCCGGAGAAGGTCGAGCTGCTCGTGGGCGAGATGGGCCTGGACGCCGCGTTCGACTACCACGACGGCCCGGTGGCCGAGCTGCTGGAGCAGGCCGCGCCCGACGGCATCGACGTCTACTTCGACAACGTCGGCGCCGAGCACCTCGAGGCGGCGATCGGCGCGATGCGACTGCACGGGCGCATCGCGATGTGCGGCTCGATCGCGGGCTACAACACCCCGCAGCCGGGCCCGCGGAACATCTCGCTGACGGTGGGCAAGCGCCTGACGATCCGCGGCTTCCTGGTCCGCGACCACGAGGACCTGCAGGAGGCGTTCGTCCGCGAGGTCGCGCCGCTGGTGGCCGACGGGTCGATCGTCGTGCGCGAGACGATCGTCGAGGGGCTGGAGAACGCGCCGCAGGCCTTCATCGACCTGCTGCGTGGCGGCAACACGGGGAAGATGCTGGTGAAGCTCTAGCCCGTTCCGGACTGCCCATCGAGGGCGGATGGAGGTGGGCGGTGGCCACGAGTGCTGAGTTGTTCACGCCATGCGTGCACGAGTCAGCAACGATCGGGTGAACCCGACCAATCGTCGGCGCGCCGTTGCGCATCTCGGCGAGTCCACACGCGCTGGCACCCCAGCCACTGCCTGACCCTCCTCGGTGAGCCGTTCGTGCATCGCGGCGTACCGCCGAACCGACTAGCCCGCGCTCCCCTCCAGCAACAACCGAGCCACAGCACCCGGGTCGTCGTACGTCGGCAGGTGCCCGCACCCGGGCAGCGGGACGTTGCGGACCGTCGGCGGCAGGTCGCGCGGCCGCGAGACGAGGCGGTCGTGCTCGGGCCAGCCGAGCGTCACCGGCACGGTGATCTCGGCCAGGCGCTCGAAGCGCGACGCGCGCATCGCGCGGTTGACGTCCGCGAAGCCCGGCGCGCTCGCGTAGGAGCGCACGAGGTGCTCGACCGCGGCGGGCGGGACGCGCTCGGGATGGGCGGTCGTCCCGGCCATCGCCAGTCGGCGCAGATGATCGCTGCGCAGCAGGACGTTCAGCGCGGGCAGCGCGGCGCGCGCGGTCTGCCTCGCGAGGTCGCGGCGGGGCGCCAGCGGGCGCGGCCACAGGCCCGCCGGGGCGATCGCCGTGACCGACCGCGCGGCGCCGGCCAGCGCCGTCTCCAGCGCGACCCAGCCGCCGAGCGAGTTGCCGGCGACGTGCGGGTGCTCGATGCCGTCGGCCGCGAGGGCCTGGACCACCGCGGCGGCCAGGCGGCCGGGCGTGACCGGCTCGCCGCCGTCCAGCGCGGCCGAGCCGCCGAACCCGGGCATGTCGACCGCGACGACGGTCCGCTCGCCCTCCAGCAACGGGACGACCGGGTCCCACATCGTGTGGTCGCTGCCCAGCGTGTGCAGCAGCACGAGCACGGGGCCCGAGCCCCGTCGCTCGTACGACAGCACTAGGAGTCGACCGCCGCCGCCGCGCCCGCCGTGATCGCCGCGGAGGCGCCGCCGACGGCCGTGACCGCGCCCACCGCGGCCGGCGGGATGCCGTTGCGGCCCCACACGCTCGCGAGGATGTCGGAGAGGTCGCCGGCGATCTGCGCGAGGAGCCACGGGCGCACCGGCGCCCCGCTCAGAGACGCGAGCAGGCCGCCGGTGGCGAGCCCGAGCTCGCGCACCGCGAGCCCGCGCAGCGGGATCTGCGTCGTGGGTTGGAACGCCTGCGCGCCGAACCACTTCGTCGTGAGCTGGGTCGGCGCCGTGATGAGCCCCACGGCGTAGGCGATCCGCGCGCCGCAGATGAGCGCGGCGGCGGTACGTGCTTTCGTCGGCATCCCGTGGCCCTACCCGGCCGCCTCGCCGTGCAGCGCGGTCCCGGCGATCTGGTCCTCGACGGGCACGGCGCCGTGCCACGCCGGCTTGCCGAGGACGATCTGCACGTCGGAGATGCGCCGTGCGTCGAACCCGGCCTCGCACCAGCACAGGTAGAGACGCCAGATCCGCTGGAAGCGCTCGTCGTAGCCGCGCTGCGCGAGCAGTTCGGCGTTGGCGTCGAGGTTCTCCCGCCACCGCCGCAGCGTCTCCGGGTAGTGCGCCGTGATGTCCTCGAGGGCGACCATCCGCAGGTCGGAGTGGCGGGCGACCGCGCGGGCGATGACCTCGATCGACGGCAGGCAGCCGTCGGGGAAGATGTGCTTGCGGATGAAGGTCCGCGACGCCTTCTCGACGTCGTAGAGCCGGTCGTCGACGGTGATGGCCTGCAGGGCCATCGCGCCGTTGGCCTCCAGCCGCCGCGCGCAGACGTCGAAGAACGTCCCGAAGTCCTTCCACCCGACCGCCTCGATCATCTCGATCGAGACGAGCTTGTCGAACGTCCCCTCCAGCTCGCGGTAGTCCTGGTGCAACACCGTGACGCGATCGGAGAGGCCGGCGTCCGCGACCCGCTTGACGGCGAGCGCGTGCTGTTCGTCGGAGATCGTCGTCGTCGTGACGTGGCACCCCCGGGTCCGTGCGGCGTGCACCGCGAAGCTGCCCCAGCCGGTGCCGATCTCCAGCACGCGGTCGCCCTCGCCGATGTCGAGCTTGCGGCACATGCGCTCGAGCTTGGCCTCCTGCGCCTCCTGCAGCGACTGGTCGCGACGCTCGAAGACGGCGCACGAGTAGGTCATCGTCGGGTCCAGGATCGCCGAGAAGAGGTCGTTGCCCAGGTCGTAGTGGGCGTGGATCCCCTCGCGGGCGCGTTGCGGCGTGTTGCGCGTGAGGAGCTGACGGCCGCGCTGGTAGGGCTCGCGGACCGGCGACAGACGACGGCGCAGCTCGTCGATGCCGCCCATGTTCCGCGCGGCGAGCTCGATGACCGCGGTGAGGTCCGGGGTGTCCCAGAGGCCGTCGGCGTAGGACTCGCCGAGGCCCAGGCCACCGCGCAGGACCTCGCGCCACGTCCGGGGCGAGCGGACCACGATCGTGGCCTGCGGGGCGCCCTCGCCGATGACGGTGCGGCACTCGCCCTCGACGATCGTGAGCCGGCCGACGTGGATCCTGCGCAGGAGGGTCAGCGCGATCCGGCGTGCGGTGCGCTCGGTCATCCGCGTCCCGGGTGGGCGACGAGCGGGACCCGGCGCAGCCAGAGCCCGACTGCGTGGCCGTAGATGAGGACCAGCGTCCGCAGCGTGCTGGCGGGGTGACGCACGGTCGACTCCGCGAGCGTGCGCGAGGTCAGCTCGCGTCGCTCGAGCGCGAGCGTCGCATCGAACGCGCGCTCGCCCTCCTGGTGCGACGAGATGTGGACGGACAGCGTCGCGGCGGGCGGAGTCGCCCTGACCTCGTAGCGCTGGTCCATCTCCATGAACGGCGAGACGTGCAATGCCTTGTCCATACCACCCTGGATTATCCGCTCCGCGCCAGCCGGGATGACGTACGCGTGCCGCTCGCCCCACGGCGTGTTGGTGACCTCGGCGACGAGCGCCTGCAGCCGCTCGGACTCGTCGAAGCAGTAGTAGAACGACACCGGGTTGAAGCAGTGACCGAGCGTGCGCAGCTGCGTGAGCAGGCGGATCGGTCCCGTCGGCGGTGCGCCGAGGCGCTCGGCGACGAGCGCGCGCACCGAGTCCGCGAGCGGCACCGTGTCGCGTCCGAGGTAGTCCGAGCGGCGGAAGCGCACGACGCCGGGGCCGGGCGCGACGAGCCGGCCGCCGAGCAGCGACGGCAGCTCGTCGAGGTCGACGTAGGCGAGCGCGAGCCCGTGGCGGAACTCGGTCGCCCGGTCGCGGACGCGGCGATGGCGGATCGTGCCCACGTAGAGGGCGCTGGCCGTCACGCTGCGCGCGCCTCCAGCGCATCGGCGACGCGCTCGCCGCTGACGACGCCGTCCTCGTGGAAGCCCCAGCCCCAGTAGGCGCCGCAGAAGTGCGTCCGGTTGCGCCCGCTGATCTCGCCGTGGCGCTCCTGCGCGAGCATCCCGTCGGCCGTGTAGACCGGGTGCGCGTAGCTGAACGTGCCCAGGATGCGGTTCGGGTCGATCGCCTCGGTGCGGTTCAGCGTCACGCACAGCTGCTCGTCGGAGGACAGGGCCTGCAGCGAGTTCATGTGGTACGTGACGGTCGTGCAGGACGGCGGGTCGTCGAGCAGGTGGTAGTTCCAGCTCGCCCAGGCCCGGCGGCGCCGCGGGAGCAGCGTGCGGTCGGTGTGCAGCACGGCCTCGTTGAGCTGGTACGGGATCGCGCCGAGGAGCTCGCGCTCGGGGCCGTTCGCATCGGCGAGCATGCGCAGGGCCTGGTCGGAGTGCACCGCGAGGACGACCTCGTCGAAGCGCTCGAGGTCGCCGCCCCGCGGGCGCACCGCGACGTGGTCGTCATGGCGCTGGATCTCCGTGACCGGCGTGCCGACGCGGATGCGGTCGCGCCACGGGCGCACGAGCGCATCGACGTAGACCTGCGAGCCGCCGGCGACCGTGCGCCACTGCGGGCGGTCGCGCAGCCCGAGCATCCCGTGGTTGTGGAAGAAGCGCGCGAGGAAGCGGGCCGGGAAGCGCCACATCTCCCGCGGGTCGGCCGACCAGACGGCGGACGCCTGGGGGACGATGAGCCGCTCGATGAACGCGGGGGAGTAGCGGCGCTCGTGCAGCCAGTCGCCGAGCGACACGCCGTCGGCCGCGACGTCGTCGATGAGTGCCCGTGCCTCGCGCTGGAAGCGCGGGATCTCGGCGACCATGCGATGGAACCACGGCTGCACGAGGTGCGCGCGGTTCGCGAACAGGCCGTTCGCCGATGCGCTGCAGTACTCGAAGTCGCCGCGCGTGTCGGCGACGCCGAACGTCATGACGGACGGCTGCGTCTGCACCCCGAGCTTGGCCATCAGCGCCTCGAAGCGGGGGTAGTTGCGGTCGTTGTGGACGATGAAGCCGGTGTCGACCTGGTGGGTCGCATCGGCGAGATCGACGCGCACCGTGTTCGTGTGGCCGCCGACGCGCGGCGCCTCCTCGAACACCGTCACCTCGTGGCGTTCGTGCAGGCGGTGCGCGACGACGAGGCCGGAGACGCCGGCGCCGACGATCGCGATCTTCACGCTGTCCCTCGTTCGGATGTCACGCAGGGAGTACGTGCATCGTGGCGCGTGTAGATCAGCGCCGCAGTCCCATCGCATCGGCGATGAGGTCGACCACGAGGTCTGGGCGCTCGAGCGACGGCAGGTGCGCGACCCCGGGCAGGACGACCGCCGCGCGGGCGTCGCCGAGGCGCCGTTCGAGCTCGTGGCCGACGACCGCTGCGTCCGGCTCGTCGAGCTCGCCCCACGCGATCGTCGCCGGCGCGCGGATCTCCTCCAGGCGCGACCAGGCGTCGACGCCGCTGCCGCCCGCGTCCTCTCCCGCGCCGGAGCGCAGGGCGATCGCGTTCATGTCCAGCGCCAGCTCGCGCGCGTCGCCCCCGACGCGGCCCTCGGGCGACGACGGCCCGTCGAGCCACAGGTGCGCCTCGTGGCGGTTGACCGCGTCGAGGTCGCCGGCCTCGTCGGCCGCCATGATCGCCTGGATGATCCGTGCCGTGTCCTGGTCCAGGCTCTCCAGGGAGCCCTCGGGCGCGCCGCTGACCGCCGGGGCGATGAGCACGAGCCCGGCCACCTGCTCGGGCGCGAGCAGCGCCGCATCGAGGGCGAGCGCGCCGCCCATCGAGTTGCCCACGAGCCACGTCGGGCCGTCGAGCATGGCGAGCAGGTCGTCGACGTGGCGGAAGGTCTCGTCGCCGGCCGGCGTCTCGCCGAACCCGCGCCGGTCGAGGGTCAGGACGTCGGCGCCGAGCGCGTGCAGCTCCGGCGCGACGTCGCGCCAGACGCGGCGGTCCGCGACCCCGGCGTGGAGCAGCGCGACGCGAGGACCGTCGGCTGTCAGGTGGTCGTGGGCGAGCGCCATGAGCGTCGTCCTACCCATTCACCCCAGGGTTGCGGCGAGCGCCTCCTCCACCGGCACGTCGCCGTCGGCCACGTACAGGATCAGCCCTGCGGACCGCGGCTCGGCGAGCGTCGCCGCGATCACCTGCGCGACGTCGTCGCGCGTCACGTCGTCGCGGAACGGATCGGTGTCCAGGCGCACGGTCCCCGTTCCCGGGGCGTCGGTGAGCGGCCCGGGGCGCACGACGGTCCAGGCCAGGTCGCTGGCCATGACCGCCTGATCGGCCTCCGCCTTGGCCCGCACGTAGACGCTGAAGACGTCTTCGCCGTCGGGCGGCGACTCGGCGCCGACGGAGCTGACGATGACGTAGCGGCCCACGCCGGCGGCGTCCGCGGCGCGGACGAGCGCGACCGCCCCGTCGCGGTCGACCGTCATCTTCCGCGCGGCGCCGCTCCCGGGGCCCGCGCCGGCAGCGAACACGACGGCGTCCGCGCCGTCGATCGCGGCGGCGACCTGATCGGGGCCGGCCGTCTCGAGGTCGAGCAGCACCGGCTCGGCGCCGTCCGCGCGCACGTCGTCGGCGTGGTCTGGGTTGCGGATGAGCCCGCGGACGCGGTCGCCCCGGGCGGCGAGCAGCCGCGTGAGCCGGCGGGCGATCTGACCGTGCGCTCCTGCGATGGCGACGTCCATCCGGTCAGGGTCTCAGAAGCCGGGCGGCTCGGCACCGCGGGGGCGCCCCATGTGGAAGAGGCTCTCCACGACGGCGTACTCGCCGAGGTAGCCGCAGCGCGCGACCGGGCGCAGCGCGGCCGTGTCGACCTGACCGTCGACGACGTAGCGCGGATCGAGGTGCACGCCGACGACCTGGCCGATGACGAGGTACTGGTCGACCTCGCGCCCGTCGAGGTCGCGCAGCTCGAGCGTCTGGACGACCTTGCACTCCATCGAGCACGGGCTCGCGGCCACCCGCGGTGCCGCCACGATCCGCGACTCGGCCATCTCCAGGCCCGCGTGCTCGAACTCGCTCTCGCCGTGCGGCAGTGGCGCGGAGGAGTCGTTCATGTGCTCGCGCAGGTCCCACGTCGCGAGGTTCCAGACGAACTCCTGCGCCGCGCCCGCGAACGTCGCCGAGTGCTTCGGGCCCTGGCTCGAGAACGCGAGCATGATCGGCGCCTCGCAGACGGCGTTGAAGAAGCTGTAGGGCGCGAGGTTCACCGCCCCGTCGGGACTCGTCGTCGAGATCCACCCGACCGGGCGCGGGGCGATGATCGCCTTGAAGGGGTCGTGCGGCAGGAGCGAGCGGTCGCGGCGGTGGGGCTCGTAGAAGATCATGCCCTGGCGAGCGCGCCCTTCTCCGGGTCGCCGGCGACGAGCGTCCTGTAGATGCCGAACGCCGGCTGCCCGTCGGCGAGCCCGTCGAGCGTGCCGATCATGTCCTTGACCTTCGCGAGGCCGAGGTGCGTGTCGAGGTGCTCCTGCGAGGCCCAGCACTCGACGATGGCGAACTCGAGCGGGTCGTCGACGCGCTGGTGCATGGCGTAGACGAGGCAGCCGTCCTCGGTGTGCGTCTCGGGCGAGCCGGCGGTGAGGGCCGCGCGCATCTCCTCGTCCTTGCCGGGCTTGGCGCGCAGCGTCACCACGACGACGACTTCACTCATGCGATCTCTCCTCCGCTGGTCCGGGGGCCGGATGCTACGGGGGCGCGATGCTGTAGAAACAGCCTCCGCGATGGAGACCGACCCGATACGGCGCGCCGTCTACCTCGTGCTGGCGCTCGTGTCCGGGGTCGGGCTGGTCATGAACTTCGTGAACTCGATGACGTCGGACGTCGCGACGTCGCACCCCGAGCGGATCGTGAGGTTCTTCACCTACTTCACGATCGAGAGCAACATCCTCGTCTTCCTCGCGGCGGCGACGCTCGCGGCGGGCGCGGCCCATGGCGTGCGTTTCGTGCTGCTGCACCTCGACGCGCTGCTCGGGATCACGGTGACGGGCATCATCTTCGCGACGATCCTCGCGCCCGACGGCGCGGACGTCGGGACCGCGAGCGTGCTCCTGCACTACATCTCGCCGCCGCTCACCGTGCTCGCGTGGCTCTTCCTGGGGCCATGGGCGGCGAGGTCGCGCAGACTGATCGGGCCCGCGCTCGTCTGGCCGATCGGCTACCTCGTGTGGGTGCTCATCTGGGGCGCGATCACCGACTGGTACCCGTACAAGTTCGTCGACGTCGGTGAGCACGGCTACGGGGGGGTGCTGGTCAACGCGCTGCTCGTGCTCATCCTCGGCATCGTGCTGCTCCTCGTGTTCATCGCCGTCAACCGGCGTCACCGGCTCCGCGTGTAGCGTCCCGGCCATGCCTGGAGAGCTTCCCCTGACCGGCGGCTGCGGCTGCGGGGCCGTCCGCTTCGAGGTCGACGAGCCGCTGACGACCGCCCTCTACTGCCACTGCACGCGCTGCCAGAAGCGCACCGGCGCCGCCGCGGGCGCGACGGGCCGCGTCGCGCCGGGCTCCGTGCGCGTCGTCTCGGGCGAGGAGCACCTGCGCGACTGGTTCCCGGAGGGCGGCATGGGCAAGACGTTCTGCGTCCTGTGCGGGTCGAGCGTCATGGGCCGCACGCCGGACGGCACGATCACCGGGGTGCGCCTCGGCGCGCTGGACGGCGACCCGGGTATCCGCCCGGCGTTCCGGCAGTTCGTGGCCGACGCCGCGGTCTGGGAGCCGCTCCCGGACGACGGCATCCCGCACCACGCGGGCCGCGCGACCTAGCCTCGCAGCCGACCCAGCGCCAGGAACGCGATCCCGGCCACGAGGCCCCAGAACGACGCGCTGATCGACGCGAGCGTGATGCCGGACGCGCTGACGACGAACGTCACGACCGCGGCGTCGCGGCGGGCCTCGTCGGCGAGCGCGGACGTCAGCGCCCCTGCCAGCGCGCCGACGAGCGCCAGGCCCGCGACCGTGTCGACGAGCGCGGCCGGCGACGCCGCGACAAGGGCGGTCGCCAGCCCGGCGCACAGTCCGAGCGCGATGAGTCCGCCGCCGGCGACGGCCGCCGCGATCCAGCGACGGTCCCGGTCCGGGTGGGCGTCGGGGCCCGCGGCGAGCGCGGCGGAGATCGCGGCGAGGTTGACGGCGTGGCCGCCGAACGGCGCCGCGATGAGCGTCGCGATCCCCGTTGTCCTGAGGATCGGCGCAAACGGCGGGCGGTAGCCGAAGCTCGCGAGCACGCCCATCCCGGCGATGTTCTGCGACGCCATCGTGACGATGAACAGCGGCAGCGCGATGCCCACGATCGCGGCGGGCTCGAAGACGGGCGAGACGAGGTGCGCCGACGGCAGCACGCTGACGCCCGACAGATCACCCGGCCCGTCGATCACCACCGCGACGATCGCGGCGACGATCGCGCCCGGCGCCGCCCACGGCCGTGAGACGCGCGTCAGCACCGCCCACACGACCACGACCGGCACCGCGAGCCACGGGATCTCGACGACGGCGCGGACCGGGCCGACGCAGATCGGCAGCAGGACGCCGGCGAGCATCGCGCTCGCCAGCGCCGGCGGGATCGAGGCGATCGCCCGGCCCAGCGCGCCCCACAGCCCGCTGAGGACGATGAGCCCGCCGCAGACCAGGAAGGCGCCGACCGCGGCCGCGAACCCGCCGCTCGGCGCGCCCGTCGACACGAGCAGTGCCGCGCCCGGTGTCGACCAGGCCATCGCCACCGGCATCCGGGTGCGGCGGCTCATGAGGATCGCCACGACCCCGGCGCCGACGCAGAGCGCGAGTAGGCCGGACGTCGCCTCCTCGCGGTCGGCGCCCACGGCGTGCAGCCCCGCCAGCACGACCGGGAACGACCCGGAGAAGCCGACGAGCGCTGTCACGCAGCCGGCGAGCACCGGTGCGACGAGGTCCGAGCGGCGGTTCATGTGCCGGCGGCGTAGAGCATCCAGCACAGGACGCGGGTGTCGCGCAGCGCCTCGTAGGAGTGCGGGGCGTCGGCTGCGAAGAGGATGGCGTCGCCCGGCCCGAGCTCGGCCTCCTCGCCCGCCGGGCCGACCCGGATGCGCCCCTTGACGCAGACGATGACCTCCTCCGTCCCCGGGAGGTGGGGGTCGCTGCGATGGTCGGTGCCCTTCGGGTACTCGAGGTCGTAGAGCTCGGTGCGGTGGTCGCGGCCGTCGGCGTGGACGAGCCAGCCCGTCATGCCCGACTCCGCGCGGACCTGCTCCCCCGACCGTGCCCGGATGACGCGCGCGTTGGGGCGGCCCTCGTCCTCCAGGAGCGCTCCGAGCGGGAGGGCGAGCGCCTGCGAGATGCGCCACAGCGTCTCGATCGACGGGTTGCCCTCGCCGCCCTCGATGCGCCCGAGGATCGTCTTCGACAGCCCCGACGCCTTCGCGAGCTCGGTCAGCGAGGACCCGTGCGCGAGGCGGTGGGCCCGCAGCGTGCGGCCGAGGCGCCGGTTGAGATCGCGCGCGGTGTCCACGCGGCAACTATAGTTGCCGGACCATCTCCGCGGTCGGCATGCCCTCCTGCGCGCCGTTGCGCGTCACGCTCAGCGCGGCGGCGGCGACGCCCCAGCGGGCGGCCTCGACGACGGTCGCGCCGCGGGCGAGTGCGTCGGCCAGCGCACCGCAGAAGGCGTCGCCCGCGCCCGTGGTGTCCACGACGTCGACCGGGTGCGCCGGGACGTGCTCGGCGCGGTCGTCCTCGACGACGAGCACGCCGTCGGCACCGAGGGTCACGACGATCGCGCCCGGACCGGCCAGCCTGCGGGCCGCGTCGGCGGGATCGCCGGGGCCGGCCAGGAGCTCGAGCTCGCCGCGGTTGGGCACGAGGACGTCGACGCGCCCGAGCACGTCGGCATCGAGCACCCGCGCGGGCGCGGGGTTCAGCACGAGCGTCCCGCCCGCCGCCCGGGCGGCTGCGCGCACGGCGTCCTGGGGGATCTCGAGCTGCACGAGCGTCACGGCGGCGTCGGCGAGGAGACCGGACGCTGCATCGACGTCCTCGGGACCGACGCGGCCGTTGGCGCCGGGGCTGACGATGATCGTGTTCTCCCCGTCCGGCGCGACGGCGATGAGCGCGACACCGGACCGGGCGTCGGGGTCCTCGCGCAGGTGCCCGACGTCCACGCCCTCCGCCCGCAGCCCGTCGCGCAGGCGCTGACCGGCGGCATCGGCGCCCACCCGGCCGACGATCGCGACGCCTCTGGCCGAGCCGTGCGGCAGCGACGGCCTGGTTGGCGCCCTTGCCGCCGGGCAGGTCGGTCCGGTCGCCGCCGAGCACGGTCTCGCCCGGCGCCGGATGGCGCTCGACGCCGATGAGGATGTCGAGGTTGACCGACCCTACGACGGCGATCATCAGGCGACTGCGCCGACCGCGCCGATCGCCGCGACGAGCATCGCCCAGAAGCGCTCGACGTCGAGCTCGAGCGCGACGCGCGCGTTCGCCGGGTGGCCGAGGCGGCCGAAGGGGTCGACGACGGTCGCGCCCCGGGTCCAGCGGCCCTGCGTCTCGATCGCGAGGAACGCCTCCTCGAAGGTCGCGAGCGTCGGATCGAGCGCGAGCGCGAGGGCGCACGGGTCGTGCAGCGGCGCGTCGAAGCCCCAGATCTCGCGGTAGGTCGAGCTGAAGTAGCCGAGCCAGTCCGCGGCGACGACGGCGAGCTGCCCGCCCACGCCGCGGATGCGCTCCACGACCTCGGGCGTCGCCAGCGCCTGGTGGGTGAGCTGCAGGCCGACGAGCGTGAACGGCACGCCGCTCGCGACGACGATCTCCGCCGCCTCGGGGTCGACCCACGCGTTGAACTCCGCGTACGGAGTGCGGTTGCCGCGCCCGCGCGCGCCGCCCATCCACACGATCCCGGCGATCCGCTCGTGCACGTCGGGAGCCGTGGTCAGCAGGTCGGCGACGTTCGTCAGCGGGCCGGTGGGGACGAGCGTGACCGGCTCGTCGGCCTCGCGCAGCACGTCGGCCATGAGCTCGATCGCCGGCCGCGGGTCCAGCTCGACGTCGGCGTCGGGGAGGTCGGGGCCGTCGAGGCCGCTCTCGCCGTGGACGTCGGCGGCCGTGTGCAGCTCGCCGCGCAGCGGGCCCGCCGCGCCGGCGGCGACCGGCACGTCGCGGATGCCGGCCAGCGTGCAGACCTTCAGCGCGTTCTGAGTGACCGCCTCGAGGGTGCCGTTGCCGCCGACCGTCGTGATCGCCCGCAGGTCGGCGAGCGGGCTGCCGGCCGCGAGGAGGATCGCGAACGCATCGTCGTGGCCGGGGTCGCAGTCGAGGATGATCGGGACGCTCACGTGCTGCGCCGCTCCTGCCACGACCGCGCGGCGTGCTCGACGAGCTCCGCGCAGTCGTCGAGCGACATCGCCGTCGCGTCCACGATGAGGCTGTAGAGCCCGGGGGCGCCGGGGTCGACGCCGTAGAGCGTGTCGACGTAGGCGTAGCGCGCGCGGTCGGTGAGCTCCAGGCGGCGGCGGGCCTCCTCCTCGCTGATGTCCTCCAGCTCGGCGGCGCGGCGCACGCGGCGCTCCACCGGCCCGTCGAGGCGGACGTGCAGGACGCGCGGGTCGTCGCGGAGCAGCACCGTGGCGGCGCGGCCGAGGATGACGCCCTCGCCGGTGTCCGCCCGCGCACGCACGGCCTGCTCGGTGGCGCGCTTCTCTTCGTCGTCGGGGAGCAAGGCGTCGAAGGTGATACCCGCCGGGGTGCCCCAGCACAGCCCCAGCGCGGCGGCGGCCGACAGCCGCGGCGGGCCCGGGGGCTCGGTGGTCTCCTGGGCGACGAGCAGCTCGTCGAGCTCGGCGGCGAGCACCGGACGCGCGCGATCGAGCAGTGGCACGCCGAGGCGCTCCGCGACGGCCGGCGCGATGCGGCTGCCTCCGGCGCCGTAACTGGCGGCGAGCGTGAGGAGCGTCATGCGGCGCTCACGGCGACGCGCGTCGGAAGGAGGATTCGCGTCGCGGCCACCCCGGCGACGCCCAGCGCGGACATCACGATCCCCATCGGCAGCGCGGTGTCCGTCCCCGCGATGCCGACGAGCGGCGCGACCGCGGCGCCGGAGATGAACTGGATGAGGCCGAGCAGCGCCGACGCGACGCCGGCGACCTCGGGGTGGTCGGCGAGGGCGAGCGCCGTCGCGTTCGGCAGCGCGAACGCGAACGAGGACACGATGACGAACAGAGGCACCATCACCGCCCATGCTCCCAGGCTGTCGCTCAGGATGACCGCCAGGAGCACGAGCGACGCCGTGGCGGTGGCGAGCATCGCCCGGCGCAGGATCACCTCGGAGTCGATCCGGCCCGCGATCCGGGAGTTGATCCTGCTGGAGATGATGAGCCCGATCCCGTTGAAGCCGAACACCACGCTGTACTGCTGCGGCGACAGCCCGTAGATGTCCTGCAGGACGAACGACGAGCCGGAGACGTACGCGAAGACGGTGGCGAACGAGAGGCTCGAGGCCACCGCGTAGCCCATGAAGTCCCTTCTGCCGAGCAGGCTGCGCAGCGTCCGCAGCGTGCCGCGCAGGCCGCGGGTGTCGCGGCGCTCGGGCGCCAGCGTCTCCGGGAGGCGCAGCACGACCGCCAGGAGCACCACGGCCGCGATGACCGCGAGGGCCACGAAGATCCCCCGCCACGACGTCAGCTCGAGGATCTGCCCGCCGAGGACGGGCGCGAGGATCGGGGCGACGCCGATGATGAGCATGAGCGACGAGAACAGCCGCACCGCCGCGACGCCGGAGTGCAGGTCGCGCACGACCGCCTGCGCGATGACGAGGCCCGCCGCGCCCGCGAAGCCCTGCACGAACCGGAACCCGGTGAGCGTGAGGACGTCCGGCGCGACCGCGCAGAGCAGCGACGCGACGACGTAGCAGGAGAGCCCGACGAGGATCGGCCGGCGGCGCCCGAGGCGGTCGCTGAGCGGGCCCGCGAAGAGCTGTCCGAGTGCGAGGCCGGCGAGGCAGGCCGTGAGCGTGAGCTGGACCGCCGAGGCGCTCGCGTCGAGCGACCGCGACATCGACGGGAACGCAGGCAGGTACGTATCGATCGACAGAGGGCCGATCGCGACGATGGAACCCAGCAGCACGATGAGCCGCCGCTGCGGCATGACGGCCTCGCGCACGGCGCGGATGATTGCAGCCGCAACGGACCGCTAGATTCCCGGTCATGGCGTTCGCGCACCTCTTCGAGCCCTACGAGCGAGGCGGCCTGCGCCTCCCGCACCGGATCGCGATGGCGCCGCTGACGCGCAACCGGGCGCCGGCGACGATCCCCGGCGAGCTCAACGCGACGTACTACGCGCAGCGGGCGAGCGCCGCGATCCTCGTCACCGAGGGGACGCATCCTGATCCGGTGGGGCAGGGGTACCTCGACATCGCCGGGCTCCACGACGACGTGCAGCAGGAGGGGTGGACGAGGGTCGCCGACGCGGTCCACGCCGCGGGTGACGCGAAGCTCGTCATACAGCTCATGCACTGCGGGCGCGTCGCGCACCCGGTCTACACCGGTGGCGTGACGCCGATCGCGCCGTCCGCGCTGCGCCACGAGGGCACGGTGCGCACGCCGGTCGGAGACCTCGACTACGTGACGCCGCGCGAGATCGCGACGGGCGAGCTCGCCGAGGTGCGCGACACGTACGTCCAGGCGGCGCGGCGGGCCGTGGCGGCCGGCGCCGACGGGGTCGAGCTTCACGCCGCCAACGGCTACCTGCTGCACCAGTTCCTGAGCTCGAACACGAACCTCCGCACCGACGGCTACGGCGACGACGTCGCCGGCCGGATCCGCTTCGTCGTCGAGACGGTCGACGCGGTCGCGGACGCGATCGGCGAGCGCCGCGTCGCGATCCGGCTCTCGCCCGGCCACGAGTTCAACGGCATCGACGAGGCCGACCCGGAGGCGACCTACGACGCGCTGCTGCGCGCCCTCGCCCCGCGGGATCTCATGTACGTCCACGTCATGGAGACGGAGCCGTTCACGGGCTACTCGTCCCTGGAGCAGGCGAGGCGGCTGTATCCCGGCACGCTCATGGCCAACGCGGGCTTCACGGAGGAGTTCGACGTCGAGGG
Organism: uncultured Solirubrobacterales bacterium; assembly: GCA_963757125.1. Classification (GTDB taxonomy): domain Bacteria; phylum Actinomycetota; class Thermoleophilia; order Solirubrobacterales; family Solirubrobacteraceae; genus CAVVSD01. The sequence goes on from CAVWQP010000006.1 coordinate 384,405, forward strand.
CGCGGACGACCTGATCCGCGACGGCCGCATCGACCTCGTCGCGTACGGCCGCCGCTTCCTGGCCAACCCGGACCTCCCGCGCCGCCTGGCCGAGGGCGCGCCGCTGAACGAACCGGTCCGCGAGACGTTCTACGGCGGTGGGGCGGAGGGCTACACGGACTACCCGGCGCTCGACGTGGCGGCGGCCTAGTCAGAAGGATTCAGGCGGTGCGAATCGGTAGTACAGGAGCCCTTGGTCGAGGTCGCGGACGATGTTCACGAGCATGACCGCGAATGTCTCCGCTGCGGACGCGAGCTCGAGTGGGCCGGCGTGGAGCGGCTCCATGCCGATGCCACGGGTGAGCTGCTCGACGGCGACGCGAGCGCCCTCGTCGCCCACCCAGATATTGCCCGGCTTCGGCGCGGTCTCAGCTGCCTGCTCCAGCAGCGCTCCGAAGTTCAGGTTGAAGACCTTCGCTGTCGGCCCGCCTGTCTGCGCCTTGATGTACTCGGCGATCGACGCATAGCCGGCGGGAGGTGCGGCAGCCATTCGGTTGGTGGCGTCGAGAACGACCTTGCCCTCGAGTCCGGTCACCCGAGCGAGCGCGTCGGGCACCGCCTCGCTGAGCACGGCCACCAGAACGACGTCGGCGTCGCTGACGTCGCCGCCGTCACGCCCGAGCGTCGTCACGTCGTGCCCCGCTTGCGCCCAGAGCCGCGCGAGCGTTCCGCCGATGGTCCCGCGGCCCAGTGTCGCGATATTCATGGTCATCCTCCGTTCAGATCACTGTGGTGCCGCCGTCGACGACCAGCTCCATGCCATTGACATAGCTCGAGTCGTCTGAGGCGAGGAACAACGCGGCCGACGCGATCTCCTCAGGGCGGCCCATCTCCCTCCGCGGGATCACGGATTCGAACTGCGCCTTCATCTCCTCGTCCATCACCTCTTCGAGAACTGGCGTGGCGACCTGGCCGGGGGTCAGCACGTTGACCCGAATCCTCCGGTCTCTCAGCTCGGACACCCACACCCGTGCGTAGGCGGGCAGCACGGCCTTGCTCGCTGCGTACACACTCCAGTTGGGGTAGCCCCTGAGCGACGCGTTCGACCCGGTCATGAAGATCGAGCCGCCATCGTTGAACAGCGGCAGCGCCTTCTGGACCGTGAACAGCGTGCCGCGCGCGTTCAGCGAGAAGATGGCATCGAAGTGCTCCTCGGTCATCTCGCCGAGCCTGCTCTGCTCGCCCATCCCGGCACTCGCCCACAGCACGTCGACCGCGCCCTTCTCCTGCTTGACCGTCTCGAACAGACGGTCCAGATCGCCGAGGTCGGCTGAATCAGCCTGCACGCCGGTCACGCCTCGCCCGATCAGCTCCACCGCTTCGTCCAGCGCGTCCTGCCGACGGCCCGAGATGAACACGTGAGCCCCTTCGTCAGCGAACAACCTGGCACCGGCCAACGCCATGCCGCTTGTCGCACCTGTGATCACCGCGACCTTGCCATCGAGCTTTCCCACGGGCACTCCGTTCGTTGACGGCCCCGATGCTATGTACACCGGTCTGAGTGCTTAACGTAGCACCGGGTCGACCGGGATGCCGGCTATGCACACCGATCGGTACCGCCTGAGCTACGCTGGGCCCATGACGGAGTTGGAGAAGGGGCCGCAGGGCCTGCGCCGCGGCAGGGGCGCACGAGAGCGGATCCTCAGCGCTTCACGACAGCTGTTCCGCGACCAAGGCATCAACCGCACCGGCATGGACGAGCTCTGCGCGGTGGCCGAGGTGTCCAAGCGCACGCTCTACCAGCACTTCACGGGCAAGGACGAGTTGATCGCCGAAGACCTGCGGCGATTCGATCCCGACATCCTGCCCGAGGTGTTCGACCGCGCCGACCTCACACCCCGCGAACGACTTCTCGCCGCCTTCGACATCCACGCGCCGCTGTGCCCGTTCATCGCGGCGGCCGTCGAAATCAACGACCCGGGCCACCCGGCGCGCGTACACGCCCGCGCCTACAAGAAGGCGTTTGCGACGCGGCTCACCGACACCGCTCGCGAGGCCGGCGCCACCGACCCCGAGCAGCTCGGCGAACAACTCGCGTTGCTCCTGGACGGCGCTTCGGCCCGCAGCCGGGTCCTCGACACCGAGACCTTCTCCACCGCCGCCGCCATCGCGGTCGTCCTCATCGACAACGCCATCCCCACGGCAGCGGCGGCTGCCTAGAGATCCCCGACGCGCTTCCCGCGTTCGAAGAAGTCCCAGACCTCGACGACGTTGCCCTCGGGGTCCTCGAGGTAGAGCGAGCGGTCGCCGCCGTCGTGCTCGACGGGCCCGCGGTGCTCGACGCCGTGGGTCGTCAGGCGCTCGGCCAGCTCGTCGAGGCACCCCGGCGCCGCCGAGAACGCGAAGTGCACGTGGCGGCCGCCCTCGTCGCCGAACTCCTTCTCGCCCGGCAGCCACAGCCCCAGGCGGGTGCGCTCGCCGCACGCCAGCCACACCCGGTCGTCCTCGCGCGAGAGCACGTCGAGCCCGAGCACGTCGACGTAGAAGCGCTCGAGCAGGTCCGTGTCGCAGACCTCGAGCGTCAGCTCGGCGATGCCGTCCGTGAGCATCGCGCTACGCGGCGTCGCGGCGCAGGACGGTCGAGTACAGGCCGGGCGATGACGTCTCCATGTCGATGAAGCGCCGCTCGTCCTCGAGGATCGGCGCGAGCCGGTCGGCGTTGCTCATGACGCGCAGATACCCATCCGCGTCCGGGTAGCACGCCACCGCGATCCCCTCGAACTCGTGGCGGCCGAGGCCCGACCTCCTGGCCGCGAACGAGCTCGCCTTCGGGTCGGCGTGGAACTGCCGGTAGCCGGTCCCGGATGCGTCGGCGCCCGGCTTCACGAGCCAGCCGTGGCGGTTCAGCCAGTGGCGGTGGTGATCCTCGAAGCCGAGCGAGAGGTCGCGCCCGATGACCACGAACAGCACGGTGTCGGTGTCCCCGGGGGAGAAGACGTACTCGCGGCCGGCGAGCGCGTAGGACGCGCCGAGATCGACGACCGGCCCGAGCCGCTCGCCGAGTCCGTCGGCGGTCTCGATGATCCGCGTCAGCGGCGCATCCTCGATGCCGATCTCCAGCGCCGCCTCGAACGGCACGCCCCGCATGACCTGCGCGTGCGGCGTGCGCTCCGCGACGCCGGGCTGCAGCGCCAGGACCCGCAGGCGCGCGCCCGGCTCGCCGGCCACGCCCTCCCAGATCCCGTCCGCCTCGGCGGCCAGCGCGGCCGCGACCGACTCCGGATCGGTGCCCCGCAGCAGCAGCCGCAGGACCGTGACCATCAGATCGGGCCCTCGCCCACCGGCCCCATCTGCACCTCGTCGGACAGCGCGCCGACCGACACCCGCAGCCACGCGTCGATGCGCGGCTGCACGCGTTCCAGCGAGTCCAGCTCGACGAGCAGCGAGAGCGCCGTGTCCGACACGGCCTCGAGATCACCGCCGTCGTGGGCCACGTCGCCCGCCCCGCGCAGCGCGCGCTCGAGGTCGCCGCGCAGCGCCATGATGCGCTCCTCGCAGCGCCGGGCGACGGCCGCGTAGCCGTCCAGCCGCCTGCGCGACTTCTCCTCGATGCTCTCGGGCACGGCCTCCACCAGCCTGTCGATCTGCTTCAGGTTCACGATCTCTCCTTGCGACGCGCCTTGCGGTAGTCGCGGTTCATCATGGCGATGAAGTCGATCGAGATCACCTTCGGGCACTGCGCCTCGCACTCACGGTGGTTCGTGCACGAGCCGAAGTGCTGCTCCATCTCGTCGACCATCCGGATCGTGCGCCTGCCGCGCTCCGGCTGACCCTGCGGAAGCAGGTTGAGATGCGCGAGCTTCGCCGCGGTGAACAGCTGACCGGCGCCGTTGGGGCATGCCGCCACGCACGCCCCGCAGCCGATGCACGCCGCGGCGTCCATCGCCAGGTCGGCCGCCTCCTTCGGGACGAGCGACAGGTTCGCGTCCGGCGCGCTGCCGGTGGAGACGGAGATGTAGCCGCCGGCCGCGATGACGAGATCGAACGACGAGCGGTCGACGACGAGGTCCTTGATCAGCGGGAAGCCGGCCGAGCGCCACGGCTCGATGGTGATGACGTCGCCGTCGGAGAACTTGCGGCAGTACAGCTGGCACGTCGCGGTGCCGCGCTGCGGTCCGTGCGCCTGCCCGTTGATCATGAGCCCGCACGTGCCGCAGATGCCCTCGCGGCAGTCGCTCTCGAACGCGATCGGCTCCTTGTCCTCGAGCGTCAGGCGCTCGTTGAGGAGATCGAGCATCTCCAGGAACGACATCTCGGGCGTCGCGTCCTCGACGAGGTGCTCCTCGAAGAAGCCCTCGGCCTCCGGCCCCGCCTGCCGCCACACGCGCAGCGTCAGCCTCACTTGTAGCTCCTCTGCGCCGGCTGGACGTACTGGAACTCGAGCTCCTCGCGGTGCAGCTCGGGCACGCCGCCGGTGTGCTCCCAGGCGGCGACGTAGGCGAAGCGCTCGTCGTCGCGCAGCGCCTCGTTGTCGGGCGTCTGGTGCTCCTCGCGGAAGTGCCCGCCGCAGGACTCCTCGCGGTGCAGCGCGTCGATGCACATGAGCTCGGCGAGCTCGAAGAAGTCCTCCACCCGTCCCGCCTTCTCCAGCGACTGGTTCAGCGACTCGCCCTCGCCCGGCACGCGCACGTCGGTGTCGAACTCCTCGCGCAGGGCGCGGATCTCGTGGATCGCCTGCTGCAGGCCGGCCCCGTTGCGGGCCATCCCGCAGTTCTCCCAGGTGATCCGGCCGAGCTCGCGGTGGAACCAGTCGACCGAGCGCGAGCCGCGGATCGACAGCAGCCGGTTGACCCGCTGGCGCACCTGCGCCTCGGCCTGGGCGAACGCCGGGTGGTCCGTCGTCGGCTCGTCGCGGCCGAGCATGGGGGCGAGGTGGTCGCCGATCGTCACGGGCAGGACGAAGTAGCCGTCGGCGAGGCCCTGCATGAGCGCGCTGGCCCCGAGGCGGTTGGCGCCGTGGTCGGAGAAGTTCGCCTCCCCGATCGCGTAGAGCCCGGGGATGGTCGTCATGAGGTTGTAGTCGACCCAGAGCCCGCCCATCGTGTAGTGGGGGGCGGGGTAGATGCGCATCGGGACGCGGTAGGGGTCCTCGCCGCTGATGCGCTCGTACATCTCGAAGAGGTTCCCGTAGCGGGCCTTGATGACCTCGGCGCCGAGCCGGTCGATCGCGTGGGCGAAGTCGAGGTAGACGCCGTTGCGGCGGGCGCCGACGCCGAGCTCCTCGTCGATCATCCCCTTGGCCGCGCGCGAGGCGACGTCGCGGGGGACGAGGTTGCCGAACGCGGGGTAGCGGCGCTCGAGGAAGTAGTCCCGCTCGCCCTCGGGGATCTGGTCGGGCGCGCGCTCGCCGCCGTGCAGCGGGACCCAGATCCGCCCGTCGTTGCGCAGCGACTCGCTCATGAGCGTCAACTTGCTCTGGAAGCCCTCCGACTGCGGGATGCACGTCGGGTGGATCTGCGTGAAGCACGGGTTCGCGAACGCCGCGCCCTGCCGGTGCGCGCGCCAGATGGCGGTCGCGTTGGAGTTGCGGGCGTTCGTCGAGAGGAAGAAGACGTTGGAGTAGCCGCCCGTGGCGAGGACCACCGCGTGCGCGGCGTGGGTGCGGATCTCGCCGGTGAGGAGGTCGCGCGTGACGATCCCGCTCGCATGGCCGTCGGCGACGACGACGTCGAGGAGCTCCGTGCGGGTGTGCATCGTCACCGTGCCGGCGTCGATCTGCCGCGAGAGCGCCTGGTAGGCGCCGAGCAGGAGCTGCTGGCCGGTCTGCCCACGCGCGTAGAACGTCCGCGACACCTGGGCGCCGCCGAAGGAGCGGTTGTCGAGCAGGCCGCCGTACTCGCGCGCGAACGGCACGCCCTGCGCGGCGCACTGGTCGATGATGTTGTTCGAGATCTGCGCGAGCCGGTAGACGTTCGCCTCGCGCGAGCGGTAGTCGCCGCCCTTGATCGTGTCGTAGAAGAGCCGGAACGGGCTGTCGCCGTCGTTGCGGTAGTTCTTGGCCGCGTTGATCCCGCCCTGGGCCGCGATCGAGTGCGCGCGCCGCGGCGAGTCGTGGAACGTGAACGCGCTCACCCGGTACCCGAGCTCGCCGAGCGTCGCGGCCGCCGACGCGCCCGCCAGGCCGGTCCCGACGACGATGACGTGGAAGCGCCGCTTGTTCGCCGCGTTGACCAGCCGGACGTTGAAGCGGTGGTTGTCCCACGCCTCCTGGATCGGACCAGGTGGGATGTTCGCCTCGAGGTCGATCATCAGCTCACCACCCCTGTTACGACCGCGATGGGGAACGAGACGTTCCCGATCGCGATGATCGTCGCGAACGCGATCGCGAAGTACCGGCGCCACTCGTTGTGTCGCGGCCACGTCCAGCCCATGGTCTGGAAGAGGCTCCACGAGCCGTGGTACAGGTGCACCGCCAGCGCGAGGTTCGCGACGACGTAGACGATCGCGACCGGCACGCGCTGGAAGCTCGCGATGACGTTCGCGTACGGATCCCCCGAGTGGAAGTCCGGGTTCGCCGTGCCCCACGTCAGGTCGAGCAGGTGGAAGACCACGAAGAGGGCGATGATCGGCCCGGTCCAGCGCATCGTGCGGCTGGCGAAGTCCGCCGCGGCGTACTCGCGGCTGGCCTCGTAGCCGACCGGCCGCGCGCGCCGGCTGGAGCGCGCCAGCCGCGCAGCGGAGTCGATGTGCGCGACGACCGCGACGAGCAGCACGATGCGCACGATCCAGAGCAGGACCTCGCGCGGGACGGCGGGCTCGCCGACGTCGCGCAGCCAGTGCGAGTACGTGTTCAGCGCGTCCGCGCCCAGGTAGATCTTGAGGTTCCCGACCATGTGGCCGAGGACGAAGAGCATGAGGACGATCCCGGAGACCGCCATGACGTACTTCTTGCCGACGTCGGTCGCGTAGAGGCCGCGGGGCCGGGCTGTCGTTGTCACGTCGGTGTGTGGGACATCTGGGCGCGGGCCACGATAGCCGGGTGGATCAGCGTTCCGGCGCACACAATCGGGCCAGCAGGGACGCCCACGCGCCGGGGTCTCCGCCGGGCAGACCGGGCGGGACCGGGAGATCCGCCGCCGCCAGCGTCTCGACGTCCTGAGCGCCCGGCACCGCCGCCAGGCGCTCGCCCGCGACGTCGAGGTCGCCGCTCGTCACGGCGAGCACGAGCACGCCGTGGGAGGCGAGCAGCGCCGGCGCGACGCCGGCGGCGCCGTCGACCAGCAGTGTCGCGCTCGGCGTCCCGGCCGGAAGGTGCAGCGTGGCGACGGGCCCGTCGCGCCAGCGGCGGACGCGCACGCCCTCGCCGACGAGCAGCCGCGTCACCGTCCGCGACGCCGCCTGGCCGTCGGCGCTCTCCACGCGGACCTCGATCCGCAGCGGGCGCAGCGACGCGAGCGCCGCACGGTCGGCCTTGCCCCGCCAGGCGCCGGGCAGGTCCTCGGATCTCTCGGCGCGGGCGCGCCACACGAGGCCGTCGTCGTCGCGCATCCGGGCGTGCCACGTGAGCTCGGCGTCGGGCCCCGCGCCACGGGCGCGCAGGGCGAGCGGCTGGTCGGCGAGGGCGGTGGCGGGTCCCTGGATCTCGATCATGAGTGTCACGACCGTGACAGAAGGAGCCGCTCAGGGCGCATATTCCGCGGCGGGCCGCGGCCTCAGCATGACCTCCAGCACCGCAACGCACCCCCTGGAGGCCCCGGATGGTCCGTCCCACCCGCCGCACCGCAGTCCTTCCTCTCACCGCCGCGATCCTGTTCGGCACCGCCGGCAGCGCCCTCGCGATCCCCAACACCGACCCGAACAACCCGCCCCCGCCGCCGCCGAACCAGGCGCCGATCGCCGCGCTGAACGTGACCCCGAACCCCGGGCTCGTGAGCCCCGAGCTCCAGGTCGCCGCGATCAGCGCCAGGGTGCCGGTCGGCGGCCTGGACAACGTCCTGAACCGCAACGCGATCAGCTTCGACGCCTCCGGCTCCAGCGACCCCGACGGGTCGATCTCCAAGTACCTCTGGGACCTCGACGGCAACGGCACGTTCGAGAAGACCACGACCACGCCGAAGATCAGCCGCAGCTACACCCAGCCCGGCGACTTCCTCGTCAAGGTCCGCGTCATCGACAACGGCAACAAGACGGCCACCGCCACGAAGTCCCTGAAGATCCACCGCGCGCCGGTCGCGAAGATCGCGGCGACGCCGCAGAACATCACGGTCGGCAAGGCGAGCACGCTGTCCGCCGCCGGCTCCACCGACGACAACGGCATCGCCAGGTACGAGTGGGACCTCGACGGCAACGGCACGTACGAGACGAACACCGGCACGAGCCAGACCGTGCAGGCGCCGTTCGCGACCGTCGGCCCGAAGACCGTCCGCGTCAAGGTGACCGACATCTTCAACGCCGCCGGCGTGGCCCAGACGACGGTCACGGTGCACCCGGCCCCCGACGCCGCGTTCAACGCCTCGCCGCGCCCCGCGCTCGCCGGTGAGCAGGTCGTCTTCGACGGCGCGCCGTCGATCCGCACCGAGCCGATCTCGCGGTTCGAGTGGGACCTCGACGGCAACGGCACGTTCGAGACGGACACCGGCGCCCGCCCCGTCGCCTCCCGCGCCTACAACGCGCCCGGCGTCGTGACGACGCACCTGCGGATCACGGACGCCCAGGGCTCCCAGGACGTCGAGACGCAGCAGCTGCGGGTCCTGGCCCGCTCCGAGGCGCCGCGTGACACCGTCGCCCCGATCGTGCGGGTCGGCGCCGTGTCCTCGCGGATGAGCAGCACCGGCCGCGTGACCCTCCGCGTCACCTGCCCGACGAACGAGCGCCTGTGCGCCGGCCGCGTGTCGCTGAGCTCGAAGGGCCGCTCGGTCGGCGCGAAGCAGTTCCGGCTCGCCGGCGGGCAGCGCCAGCAGGTCCGGGTGCTCCTGTCGAGCTCCGCGCAGCGCAAGGTCCGCAACCACCGCCGCCTGCCCGTGCGGATCACCGCCACCGCGCGTGACGCCGCCGGCAACCAGGGCGTCTCCCGCCGGAACCTCACGATCCGGAAGTAGCGAGCGTCCACACCGCCACCGGGGCCTCGCGCCCCCGCAGCGCCGGCGTCCCGGCCGAGACGAGATCCTCGGCCGGGACGCACAGTGCGTCCCGGGTCGGCTAGCGCCCGCGGCGGGCCAAGGCCTCGGCGTCCAGCACCGTCGTCCGGCCCCTGCCCAGCTTCACGGTGCCGCGGGCCTCCTCCTCCCGCAGGACCCGGTTGACCGTGGCGCGCGACGTGCCCGCCAGGTCCGCGAGGTCCTCCTGCGTGAGGGGGACGACGGTCGTGTCGCCGTCGGCGTAGAGCCGGCCGAGCTCCAGCAGGCGGCGCAGGACGCGCTTGTCGGCCGGCACGTAGAGCGCCTCGAGGAGGTGCCGGGAGAGCTGCCGCACCTGTCCGGACAGGATCGAGATGAGGACGGCGGCGGTCTCCGGATGGGTGCTGCGCAGCCGCTCGAAGTCCAGGCGGTGCACCGAGCGGGTCTCGCCTGCCTCCAGCGCCGCGACGGTCGCGCTGCGCCGCGCGTCGGCGTCGCCCAGCAGCGACAGCTCGCCGAACATGTCGCCCGGCCCGAGGATCGAGAGGATCGCCGTGTCGCCCAGCGGCGTCGCGACGCGCACCGCGAAGCGCCCCTTGTCGACGAGGTGCAGCGTGTCGGCCGGGTCGTCCTCGTGGAAGACGACCTCGCCGCGCGCGAACTTCCTGCGCCGGGCGATGCTCAGCAGCGCCTGGACCTCCGTGTCGGCCAGCCCGTCGAGCAGCTCCCACTTCACGGGGACCAGCCTACGGCGAGCAGCCGCAGTTGTGCCTAGCGCACTCCCATGAGATCGACGACGAAGACGAGCGTCTCGTCGGGGCCGATGACGCCGCCGGCGCCGCGCTTGCCGTAGGCGAGCTGCGGCGGGATCGTGATGCGGCGGCGGCCGCCGACCTTCATCCCCTCGACGCCCTGGTCCCAGCCTGCGATGACCTGGCCCTTGCCGAGGCCGAACTTGAAGGTGTCGCCCCGGTCCCAGGACGCGTCGAACTGCTCGCCGTTCTTCCACGACACGCCGACGTAGTGGACCTCGACGACCTTGCCTGCGACCGCCTCGTCGCCGTCGCCGACGGTGATGTCCTCCAGCTCGAGCTGGTAGGAGGGCGGCTGATCGGTCGGGACGGTGACTTCCGGCTTGCTCGATGACATGACGCGCCACGGTATCGGGCAGACCGGGACACCATGGCCGTCAACGAGATCGAGATGTCCGTCCCGCCCGAGCGCGTGTTCGACGTGCTGTCGGACCCGCGCTCCTACGGCCGTTGGGTGGTGGGCTCGCGCGCGATCCACGCGGCCGACCCGACGTGGCCCGCGCCCGGATCCGTGTTCGAGCACACCCAGGGCTTCGGGCCGCTGCCGCTCCTGCGTGACGTCACGACGGTGCTCGCGTCGACCCGTCCGGCGATGCTGCGGATGCGTGTCCAGGCGCGTCCGCTGACCGTCGCGTACGTGACGCTGCGTCTGTCGCCGCAGGCGTCCGGCACCCACGTCGTCATGGAGGAGGTGCCGGCCGACCTTCGCAGCAAGATCACGATGAACCCGCTCGTGGACCCGCTGATCCGCCTGCGCAACGCGGAGTCGCTGCGCAGGCTGAAGCGCCTGGCGGAGGGCGCCGAGCCGATGCCCGGCGGCGACCTCCCCCCGCGCGCCTAGGGGCTACTTCTTCGCATCGACCGCCTTGCGCAGCTGCTCCTTGTTCATCTTGGAGCGGCCGTCGACGCCGAGGTGCTTGGCCTCCTCGTAGAGCTGGTCGCGGGTGCGGCCCTTGGGCCGGTTCGTGCCCGAGCGCTGCCCGCCGCGCCTGCCCGAGGACATGTCGTTCGTGGACGTCTTCGACCGCGTGCGCGACTCGCCGCTGCGGGCCTTCGCCTTGTTGACGGTCCTCGCTGCGATCTCCTCGGCGCGCGACTCGCTGGCGCCCTGGTCGCGCTCGGACTTCTTGATCTCCTCGTACTGGCGGGCCCGCTTCGTGCCCGGCTTCACACCGCGTGGGGGCATGTGGTCACCCGACCTCCTGCTGGGCCAGCTCGAGCGAGGCGGCCCGGACCGTCTCGATGTGTCCGCGCTGCACCTCGACCGCCCAGTCGGCCAGCTCCGAGACGTCGTCGAGCGAGAGCGTGTCGGCCATCGTCTGGACGATCTCCCAGTGGCACAGCTCGCCGGCCTCGGCCATCGAGAGGAACTCGAAGCCGTCGAGCGCCTCGTCCTCGCCGGCGAGGTAGGTCTTCATCATGTCGACGGCCTCGGACTTCGTCTCGCGGGCCTTCTCGCGGATCGCCGTCTTCTTCCCGTCGATGCCGTCGACGAGCCCGTCGGTGCGCCGTTCGGTCTCCTCGGCCTCGGCACGCATGCGCTCCAACTGCTCCTCGAAGTCCTCGGCGTCCTCCATGCCGCTGACCTGCTTCGTCGCATCCTGCGCCGCCTGCGCGAGGCCGAGCACCTCACCGAGCTTCTCGTCCAACGGGGTCAGTTCGGCCATCAGGCCCTCCTGCTGTCGTCGTGGAAGCGGGGCAGGATGTCCTGCGCCCACTCGTCGAAGAACGCGTCCTGGTCGGGGCCGATCTGCTGCACGTAGAGCTCGTCGACGCCGGCGTCGGCGAACTCCTTCAGCCCCTCGTAGTGGCGCTCGAGGTCCGGGCCGAGCGGCATGGAGTCCATCGCCTCCTCGGGCACGAGCTGCGAGGCCTGCTCGAAGTGCGCGACGGTGGGCAGGACCTGCGCCAGCTCGCCCGGCAGTCCGGCATTGGGCCACAGCCGGTGGGCGGTCCTACGCGCCTCCGCCTCGTCGGGGCCGAAGCACACCTTCGCGCCGGCCTGGACGGGGCCCTTGCCGCCCTCGGAGCGATAGAGGCCTATCGACTCGGCGTCGGGCGACACGGTGGCGAACCCGTCGCCGATCCTTGCCGCCAGCTTCACCGCCTTGGGACCGAATCCGGAGACGATCACCGGCGGCGGCTCGTCGGGCAGGTCGTAGATCCGGGCGGATTGGACGCGGTAGTGCGTCCCGCGGTGGTCGACGACGTCGCCGGTCCACAGCGCGCGCATGACCTCGACGGCCTCCTCGAGCATCTCCAGGCGCTCGTCCGCGCCTGGCCAGGCATCGCCGAGGATGTGCTCGTTGAGCGCCTCGCCGCTGCCGACGCCGAACGTGAAGCGTCCCTCGAGCATGACCGCGCTCGTCGCCGCCGCCTGGGCGACGACCGCGGGATGGATGCGGATCGTCGGGCAGGTGACGCCCGTGCCGACCGGCAGATCGGTGGCCTGGGAGATCGCCCCGATCACCGACCAGACGAACGGGCTGTGACCCTGCTCGTCGTTCCACGGGTGGAAGTGGTCGGAGATCCACAGGCCACTGAAGCCGGCCTGCTCGGCGCGGACTGCCAGATCGACGAGCTCGCGAGGGCCGAACTCCTCGCTGGAGAGGAACACACCGATGCGCATGCGCCGGGCGCTACCCGGATACCGGAATCCGCATGACGGAGCTCTTCAGGGAGTTGCCACACGACACCGGGGGGCGCGGACTCGTCGCCCGTCGCGTCGCGATGTGCGTCCTCGCCGGCCTCCTCGTCCTGGCGTTGCTCAACGTGTTCGGCCAGGAGCCGACCACCTCGCGGGCGGCGGCGCCGTCCGCGACACTGACCCTCGACGCGCCGACGACGGCGCGCGGCGGCCTGCTGCTGCAGGGCCGCATCCGGGTCGTCGCGACCCGCGCCGTCGCGGACCCGCAGCTCGTGCTGGCGCGAGGCTGGTTCGAGGGCATGCAGGTGAACACCATCGAGCCGGCCGCGACCGACGAGGCGCCGGCGAAGGGCAGCCGCGTGGCGTTGACCTACGGCCGCCTGGAACCCGGGGACGCCATGACGGTCTGGATCCAGATGCAGGTCGACCCGAACGACCCCGGCAAGCGCCCGCTCGACGTCGAGCTGCGCGACGGCGGCCGTCCGATCGCGGCCATCCGCCGCGACATCACAGTCCTTCCGTGAGGTGAGCAGCCATGGACCTCGTCCTCCGCGCCGCGTTCGTCTTCTTCCTCATCCTCGCCGTCACCCGGGCGGTGGGGCGACGCGAGCTCAGCTCCATGGAGCCGTTCGACCTCATCCTGCTCGTCGTCATCGGCGACCTCGTCCAGCAGGGCGTGACGCAGAGCGACTACTCGCTCACGGGTGCGACCATCGTCATCGCGACGCTCGCGGTGCTGACGGTGGTCACCGCGTACGCGAGCTTCCGGATCCGCGCCCTGCGCCCGCTCCTCGAGGGCAGCCCGATCGTCCTCGTCGCCGACGGCGAGATCCTCGACCGCAACCTCCGTCGCCAGCGGGTCACGCGCGAGGAGCTGCGTGCCGAGGCGCGCCAGCAGGGCATCGGATCGGTCGCCGATGTCAGATTCGCGATCCTCGAGACAAGCGGGAAGATCAGTTTCCTGAGGCAGGGGTAACGCCGAAGGCGATGAGAGCTTTGACATGGCAGGGCACCCACGACGTCCGCGTCGACACGGTCCCCGACCCCACCATCCAGGAACCCACCGACGCGATCATCCGCGTGACGACGACCGGTCTGTGCGGCTCCGACCTCCACCTCTACGAGGTCCTCGGCGCGTTCATCGATCCCGGCGACATCCTGGGCCACGAGCCCATGGGGATCGTCGAGGCCGTCGGGTCCGAGGTGACGGACATCGCCCCCGGCGACCGCGTGGTCGTCCCGTTCAACATCTCCTGCGGCCACTGCGAGATGTGCGGGACCGGCTTCCAGTCGCAGTGCGAGACGACGCAGGTCCGCGAGTACGGCACCGGCGCCTCGCTGCTGGGCTACACGAAGCTCTACGGCCAGGTGGCGGGCGGGCAGGCCGAGCTGCTGCGCGTCCCGCAGGCGCACTACGGCCCGATCAAGGTGCCCGAGGGCCCGCCGGACGACCGCTTCGTGCTCCTCTCCGACGTGCTGCCCGACCGCCTACCAGGCGGTCAAGTACGCCGACGTGCCCGACGGCGGGAGCCTGCTCGTCCTCGGGCTCGGCCCGATCGGCGAGATGGCGTGCCGGATCGCCCAGCACCTCGGCATCGAGCAGGTCATCGGCGTCGACCTCGTCCCCGAGCGCCTGGCCCGCGCGGCGTCGCACGGTGTGCAGACGCTCGACGTCGAGTCGCTGGGCGGCGACCTCCCCGATCAGGTCCGCGAGCTCACGGGCGGCCGCGGCACGCACGGGGTCATCGACGCGGTCGGCATGGAGGCGCACGGTGCGCCGATCGGCCGCCTGGCGCACCGCCTCTCGGCGCTCCTGCCCGACAAGATCGCCCAGCCGGTCATCCAGAAGGCCGCGATCGACCGCCTGAGCGCCCTGCACGCGGCGATCGACCTCTGCCGCCGCGGCGGCACCGTCTCGATCTCCGGCGTCTACGGCGGCGCGATCGACCCGATGCCGATGATCCAGATGTTCGACAAGCAGCTGACGTTCCGCATGGGGCAGGCGAACGTGCGCCGCTGGGTCGACGACCTCATGCCGATCGTGACCGACGACGCCGACCCGCTCGGCCTGGAGAGCTTCGCGACGCACCACGTGCCCCTCGAGGAGGCGCCGCAGGCCTACGACATGTTCCAGAAGAAGGAGGACGGCGCCTTCAAGGTGCTGTTCAAGCCCTGAGGTCCTAGCGACCGCCGATGCCGGTGAGCACCTCGCGCAGGCGCGCGGGGCCACCGGTGCCGGAGGCGAGCGGCGGCGTGGGGTAGTCCGCGCCGTCGCGCAGTCCCTCCAGCAGCTCGCTCAGCGCGTCCGTGGCGCTGTGGCGCGGCGTCCAGCCCAGCTCGGTCCGCGCCCGCGTGAGATCCATGATCGGCACGCCCAGGGCGAGGTCGATCCAGCCGGCGGGTGCGGGCTGGAGGCGCAGCTTCCAGGTGAGGTCCGCGGCGGTGCGCAGCACGCCGCCGCGCACCGGGACGCGCCGGGCGCCGAGCAGCTCGCCCAGCACCTCGGGGTCGATGACGGGCTCCGCGGCGACGTTGAACGGCCCGCGGGCGTCGCCCACGACGGCGAGGCGGTAGGCCTCGCCCACGTCGAGCGAGTGGACGGCCTGGAAGCGCAGGCGCGGCACGTCGGGCACGACCGGGATGAGCTCCTTGCGCAGCAGCGCGCCGGGGAGGAACGGGCCGGCGAACAGCCGCCGGATGCCGGTCGCGGCCTCGCGCTTGAAGATGAGGCCTGGGCGCAGGCGGACGATCCGCATCGCCGGGTGCTCGCGCTCCATGATGTCCAACAGCCGCTCGCACTCGGCCTTGTGGCGCGAGTAGAAGAGGGTCGGGATGCCGGTGTGGGGCCACGACTCGTCGACCGCGCGGTCCTTCGGCCCCGGCGCGTAGGTGCCGACCGACGATGCGTGCACGAGCGCCTTGACCCCCGCCCGCGCGGCGGCCTCGAAGACGCGGCGGCTGCCGTCGACGTTCACCGCGTGCAGCTGCCGGTCGTCCCGCGACGGCTGGATGAGCCACGCGAGGTGCACGACCGCGTCGGCGCCGCGGAAGATCGGGTCGAGGTCGTCATGGGCGATGTCCGCGGTCACGAACCGGACGCGGGGCTCGTCGATGCCTGCCGGGCGGCGGGCGATCCCCACGATCTCCTCGACCGCCGTCTCCGTGCGCAGCGCGGCGAGCAGGCTCGTGCCCACGTTGCCCGTCGCGCCGGTGATGACGACCTTCACGACGGCGGCGCCGGGATGGGGGAGGCGGCGAGGGCCCGCGCCGTGGCGAGCAGATTCTCGTGGCGGTAGTCGATCTCCGACAGCTTCGCGTCCATCCGCTCGAGGACGCGCTTGGCGACGCTCGCCAGCCGGTCGGTGTCGGACTCCTGGGGCGAGGGCTTCAGTGTGCAGTTCAGGAACAGCGCTCCCATCCCGGGGGCGCTACCCCGGTGCTGCTGCCGTTACCCCTCGGTCTCCAGCGCGCGCCGGGCGAGCTCGGTGATGCCCTCGCGGCTGCCGGCCGAGACGTAGAAGCGGGCCGTGTGGCAGAACACGGCGTCGGGGACGCCGCTGGCCGCGGCCAGCTCATCGCCGGACAGGCCGGCCCACGCGGCCGGGAGGTCGCGGCGGTTTGCGAATGTGCCGAGCTCCTGCGGCACGGCCTGCATGCCCCAGCCGTCGGACTTGGGGTACATGACGTAGAGCGCGTCGGGAGCCTGCGTCACGACGGTCTCGCGCCACGGCATGTTGCGGTCGAGCTCGATGATCCGCGGATCGGACGCACGGCCGATCGCGTCGCGGACGAGCTGCTGCGCGCGGGCGAACGCCGCGGCGCCGGCGAGCTCGCGCTCCAGGATGCGGGTCGCCATCGCGACGGCCTCCGCGAAGCGCGCGTCCTCCTCGGCGGGGTCGAGGTGCTCGTCCCAGACGGGGTTCATGGCGGCGACGACGCCGCTCACCGACATCGGCCGGATGTCGTCGATCAGCGCCTGCGCGATGGTCTGGCCCGTGTCGTTGGCGTCGATGCCCTGCACGATGCGCTCGTCGATCGCCATCGCGGCCTCGGGGCCGCCCGCGAGCGCCTCGCCGTGGGCGCGCCAGACGAGCCCGAGGCTCGCGTAGCGGATCCCGTTGGGCCGTTCGCCCGCGCCGCCCTTCTGGTGGTGGTCGAAGTCGCCGGTCGCGGGGTCGGAGCGGCCTCCGACGTCGACGCGCAGGTCGGCGGCGTCCTGCGCCTCCGCGTCGCGGGTGCGGACGACGTCGAGCGGCCCGTGCACGAGGCCGAGGACGGCGATCGCGAAGACGTCGTCGGCGTGGAAGTTGCCTGGGTGGGTGGCGACGCGCATCGCCCGACACGGTAGGAGGAGCCGAACACTCGTCGAGCTCTCAGGGTTCTGCGGGGTGACGCTGCCGATGAGAACCTCGTGCACCCCACCCGTCTGCCCGCACCGGTCAGGTGCGCCTTCGCGGCGCTCCTCGTGCCGCTCGCCGCGTACGTCGGGCTGCTCGCGACGGGCAGCGGGGAGGGCACGCCGCAGGACGTCCTCTACTTCACCGTGATGGGCGGTGCCTGCGTCCTCGCGGCGACGCGCGCCTTCGTCGGGCAGGACCGCGCGGTCTGGGGACTGCTGGCGGGGGCGATGATCCTGTGGGAGGCCGGCGACGCGTGGTGGGAGCTCGCCGACCTGCCGGGCGTCTCGCCCGCGGACGCGCTCTACCTCGCGTTCTACGCGCTCGCGATCCCTGCGCTCGTCCTGCTCCTGCGCCGGCGTGCGACCGGCACGCTCGCGACGCTGTGGGCCGACGGCTGGGTCGCGTCGCTCGGCGTCGCGTCGGCGGCCGCGTACTTCTTCGTCGAGCCCGCGCTGGAGGGCAGCCGCGGCGGCAGCATGCAGGAGCTGCTCGTCAACCTCGCCTACCCGATCGGGGACACGCTGCTGCTGGCGCTCGTCGTCGGCGCGATCGTCGCGACGCGGGGGCGCATGCAGCGGTCCTGGGCCGCGATGTGCGTCGCGCTCGTCGCGATGGCGGTGAGCGACGGCATCTACCTCAACCTGTCGTGGTCGGGCTCCTACACGGACGGCTCGCTCCTCGAGGCGGGCTGGGCGGTCGCCGCGCTGTGCCTGGCGTGGTCGATGTGGCTCAGCTACGCGGAGCCCGCCGAGCGGCGCATGACGACCGACCGCGCCCCGATCGTGTGGCCCGTGCTGTGGGGCGGCGGGTCGCTCACGCTCGTCGCGGTGCTCGGCATCGCCGACGACGCCCACCCGATCTCGATCGGCCTGGCGGTCGCGGGCGTCCTGTCCGTGTTCGGGAGGCTCATGCTCACCGACGCGCAGAACCGGCGCCTCGTGCGCGCCGCGAGCCTGCAGGCGCTGACCGACCCGGTCACCGGCCTGGGCAACCATCGCGCGCTCACCGGCGACCTGAAGACCGCCCTCGACACGACGTCACGGGAGCGCCGGGTGCTGCTCGCGCTGTACGACCTCAACGGCTTCAAGGACTACAACGACCGCTTCGGTCACCCCGCGGGCGACGCCCTCCTGGAGCGGCTCGGCACGCGGCTGCGCGACGTCGCCGCGCCGGCCGCCCGCGCGTACCGGATGGGCGGCGACGAGTTCTGCGTCCTCGCGGTCGTCGACGCCGGCGTGGAGCACGGGCTGCTCCTGGCGCGGGCGCATCAGGCGCTGACGGAGCAGGGCGACGGCTTCACGGTCGGCGCGGCGGGTGGGCACGTCATCGCCGAGCCGGGGAGGACGACGGCGTCCGCGGTCCTGCGCACCGCCGACGAGCGCATGTACGCGTCCAAGCGCAGCGCGCGGAGCTCCTCGTTGCAGCAGGCGGCCGACGTGCTCGCCGCGGCGGCCCGGGAGCGCGAGCCCGGAGCGCTCGGCGACGACCGCATCGCGCGGCTCGCCGAGCGCACCGCGCGGGAGCTCGGCATGGACGAGGAGGGCGTCGCGCACGTCCACCATGCCGCGCGGCTGCACGACGTCGGCAAGCTCGCCGTGCCGGCGGAGATCCTGGCGAAGCCGGGCCCGCTCGACGCCGCCGAGCTCGAGTTCGTCCACACGCACACGCTCGTGGGCGAGCGCATCGCCGGCGCCGCGCCCGCGCTGGCGCCGGTCGCGCGGCTCATCCGCTCGAGCCACGAGCGGTGGGACGGCGGCGGGTACCCGGACGGTCTCGCGGGCGAGGCGATCCCGCTCGGCGCGCGCGTCGTGTTCGCGTTCGACGCGTTCGAGGCGATGACGAGCGACCGCCCCTGGCGCCCGGCGATGCGCGAGGCAGACGCGCTCGCCGAGCTCGTGCGCAACGCGGGCACGCAGTTCGACCCGGCCGTCGTGCTCGCACTCGCACGCGCGCTCGCGCGTGAGGACGACGCGCGGGCGCTCGCCGCCTGACCACCGACCGATGAGTTCCGGGGCTCCGGGACGTCCAAAGGCCGTGGGACACGATCCGGGGCCAGAGCGCCTCACCTTCCTCGACGGTCCGCTGCCGTCGCGGTTCCGCCTGCGCGGAGTCACGCTGCAGCCCGGTTGCACGCGTCCGTTCATCGAGGAGGAGTGGGACGACGCGCTGGTCGTCGTCGAGTCCGGCGAGGTCGAGCTGGAGTGCCGGGCGGGCATCCGCCGCCGGTTTCCCGCCGGGGCGATCATGTGGCTGCAGGGCATGAACCTGTACGCGATCCACAACCCCGGCGCCGCGCCGACCGTGCTCTCCGCCGTCTCGCGCCGGCTGCCCGGCGGCCCCACGGGGTAGCCCCGCCGATGCAGACCGTCTTCGGCGAGGGTCCGAGGACGACGCGGGGATCGACCGCGGCGAGCTCTACGTGGCTGCGATCCGAGCTGGCCGCGGTGCGGCCCGAGGTGCTCGTGCTGCTGGGCGCGACCGCCGGCAAGGCGCTGCTCGGCTCGGGCTTCAAGCTGGGCGAGGCGCGCGGGGCGTCGCTGGAGTCCGACCTCGCGCCGGTCGCGACAGCGACCGCGCATCCGTCGGCATCCTGCGGATGCCCGACCATGACACACGCGAGCGGGCCCGCGCGGATCTGCGCAGCGACCTCGGGCTCGTCGCCGAGGCGCTGCGCAACGCGTCCGCGGGCTAGCGCTGCCCGAGCTCCTCGCCCGTCTCCAGCAGGGTCTTGAGGGTGCTGAGGACCCAGCTCCAGCCGCCGCCTGCGCCCTGGCCCTCCATGTCGCCGCGCATGAGGCCGGCGAGCACCGGCGCGCCGGTGAGGTCGTGGACGACGGTCAGGCGTGAGGTCCCGTCCGGGAGCTCGTCGATCTCGTAGGTCAGGCGCGTCGCGCCCTGGGCCTCCATCGACGCGTCCATGACCATCTGCCAGGTCTGGACGAGCTTGCGCGGGGGATCGGCCTCGAGGACCTCGCCGCGGATGGCGACGTCGGGAGCGCCCTGCTCGCGCATCGCTGCGCTCGTGTAGGCGATGTACGTGCCGCCCGGCCGCAGCTCGTACTCGCCGCGGCCGCCGTAGCCGTACCTCTCGGTCCACTCGGGCTGCGTGATCGCGTCCCAGATCGCCTGGGGCGCGGCCTTGATGTAGACGCGGTAGACCTGCGTCGTCGTCACGTCCACGTCGGTTGCGGCGCTCATGCCGTCTCCTCCAGCTCGCTCTTGAGGTCCACGAGCGCCGAGACCTGGCGCTCGGTGTACTTGTCGATCCACCGGTCGTGGATCAGGCGGATGGGCACCGGGTTCAGGAAGTGCAGCTTCTCCCGGCCCTGGCGCCGTGCGACGACCAGCCCCGCGTCCTGGAGCACCTTGAGGTGCTTCATCACGCCGAAGCGGGTCATCTCGAGCTCGGACTCCAGCTCCGTGAGCGTGCGGCCGTCACGCACGAAGAGCCGGTCGAGCAGGTGCCGACGCGTGGGATCCGCGAGTGCCTTGAAGACGCGGTCGTCGTCGGTCATGGCGTCCAAGATAGGTGACCAAAAGGTCACATGTCAAGCGATCGGGCATGCTCGTCGTGGCGAGACGAGGAGGAGAGACCGATGGCGAGCACAACGACCACCGCCGGTGCCTACGACCGCTCGGGGACGCACGCGCGCCTCATGGGTGCGGTCGAGGAGGTCCGGGACACCCTGGCCGGCTGCGCGGACGAGGCGGAGGCGTCCGGCTTCTACCCCGAGCGCGGCTGGCGCGCGATGCACGACAGCGGGCTGTTCCGCATGAAGGCGCCGCGGGAGCTCGGCGGGTTCGAGGCGGATCCGATGACCCAGATCGACGTCTTCGAGGAGGTCTCGCGGATCGACAGCAGCGCGGGGTGGACGCTGTTCGTCGGCGCCGGGACGCTCGCGATGATCAGCGGCTGGCTGCAGGACAGCGCGCTCGACGCGTTCCTCGTGGACGGGCGCCTGCCGCGCGTCGTCGGCGGCGTCGTGCCGAGCGCGACGGCCGTGCCGGTCGACGGCGGCTTCCGCGTGACCGGCCGGTGGGGCTTTGGGAGCGGCAGCGCGCACGCCGAGCGCTTCGCGGGCAACGCCGTCATCGAGGGCGAGCACGATCCGCCGGTGCTCGGGTTCTTCTTCCAGCCCGAGGACGTGACGCTCCACGACAACTGGAAGGTCAACGCGCTGCGCGGCACCGGGAGCCAGGACATCTCGGTCACCGACCTCTTCGTGCCACAGCACCACACGTTCAACCCGTTCGCGCCGCCCGAGCGCGGCGGCGCGCTGCTGCGCATCGCGATCCCGGGGCTGTTCGCGATGGAGCACGGGTCCTACGCGCTCGGCGTCGCGCGGCGGGCGCTCGACGAGATGGCCGAGCTGGCGAAGACGAAGTCGCGCGGGTACATCGTCCCGCAGGGCGTCGCAGCACGCGGGGTCTTCCAGTACGACCTCGGCCGCGCCGAGACCGCGCTCTCCGCCGCGCACAACCAGCTCGTGGCGGTGAACGAGGAGGCGTGGGCGCTGGCCGAGGCGGGCGACGCGTCCGATGCGGACATCCAGACGAAGCTGCGCTGCGCGTCGGTGTTCGCGACGGAGACGGGCATGGACGTCTGCCGGACGATGTTCCGCTACGCGGGCGCGAGGTCGCTGTACACCGGCAACGTGATCGAGCGGTGCATGCGCGACGTCGTCGCGGGCGCGCAGCACGGCATGGTCAACGACGTCGCCTACGAGGCGCGCGGGCAGATCGTCCTCGGGGTCGAGGGGGTCGCCGCGCTGAACTGACCGCCTTGACGCGCGGGTAGCGTCGCCCCATGGACTACAAGCTCGAGCTGGTCGCGATCCCGGTGACCGACGCGGACCGCGCGAAGGCCTTCTACGTCGACAAGGCCGGCTTCAACGCCGACCACGACCACCGCGTGAGCGACGAGATGCGCTTCATCCAGCTCACCCCGCCGGGGTCCGGGTGCTCGATCACGATCGGCGACGGGATCACGGATGCCGAGCCGGGCTCCGTGAAGGGCATGCAGCTCGTGGTCGAGGACATCGAGACCGCGCACGCGGAGCTCTCCGGGCGCGGGGTCGACGTGAGCGATGTCCAGGAGTTCCCCTGGGGCCGCTTCGTGTTCTTCAGCGATCCCGACGGCAACGCCTGGGCGGTGCAGGAGATCCAGCGGCAGGGCTAGCCCATCCGCGCCGCGGCGACCGCGGCCTGGCCGTAGGAGACCCCGCCGTCGTTGGCGGGTAGGCGCTCCGGGGTCAGGACGGTGTGGCCGAGCGCCTCCAGCCGCTCGGCCGTCCAGGTCAGCAGCAGGCGGTTCTGGAACACGCCGCCGGACAACACGACGCGCTCCGTGTCGGCGGCCGCGCACGCCGCCGCGGTCCACTCCGCGACCGCTCGGTGGAAGCGCGCCGACACCACGGAGACTGGGACCCCGGCGCCCATGTCGGCCGCGACCGCCACGATCCACGACACCGCGTCGCCGGCGTACGCGCCTCGCTCCGCGACGTCGGCGAGCGCCTCGAGCTCGATCGCCGCCTGGCCCTCGTAGGTCACGAACGGCCGCACGCCGCACAGCGCCGCGACCGCGTCGAACAGGCGCCCCATGCTCGTCGTCTCCGGCGCCGCGAACCCGCCGAGCGCCATGCGCGCGACGGCGTCCCAGCGCTCCGGAGCGACGTGGCCGCGCAAGCGCGAGCGGGATCGCCGGGATCTCGCCGCGCGCCGCGACGAGCCACGCGCACGCCATCCGCCACGGCTCGCGCACCGCCCGGTCACCGCCGGGCAGGCGGACGGCGGGGAGATGGTCGATCCGCGAGAAGGAGCGCAGGTCGCCGAGCAGGATCTCGCCGCCCCAGGCGGTCCCGTCCGTGCCGTGGCCGGTCCCGTCGTAGATCGCGCCGACCGCGGGCGCCGTGACGCGGTGCTCGGCCAGGCACGCGGCGAGGTGCGCGTGGTGGTGCTGCACGCCGACGATCTCCACGCCGTCGCGCTCCAGCGCGTAGGCCGTCGACAGGTACTGCGGGTGCAGGTCGTGGGCGACGACCTCCGGCCGCACGTCGAACAGCCGCTCGAAGTGCGCGATCCCCTCGCGGAACGACGTGAGCGTCTCGGCGTTGCGCAGGTCGCCGATGTGGTGGCCGACCCATGCGCGCCCGTCGCGGGCCAGGCAGAACGTGCTCTTCAGCTCGGCCCCGCAGGCCAGCACCGGCCGCGCGCACGGCACCGGCAGCCCGACGGCGGCCGGGACGAGGCCGCGTGAGCGGCGCAGCACCGTGGGTCGCCCGCGCACGACGCGCGCGACCGAGTCGTCGACCCGGGTCTCGATCGGCCGGTCGTGCAGCAGGAACAGGTCGGCGATCCCGGCGAGCCGCTCCAGCGCGTCGTCGTCGGCGAACGCGATCGGCTCGTCGCTCACGTTGCCGCTCGTCATCACGAGCGCCCCGCCGGCGTCGCCGAGCAGCAGGTGGTGCAGCGGCGCGTAGGGGAGCATCACGCCCAGCTCCGCCATGCCGGGCGCGACCCCGTCGGCGACCGCCGCGCCCACGGCCCGCGGGGCCAGCACGATCGGCCGGGCCGGCGACGTCAGCAGCGCCACGTCCGCGTCGCCGAGCGCCACGAGCGCCCGCGCCGCCGCGACGTCCGCCGCCATGAGCGCGAACGGGCGGTCCTCGCGGTGCTTGCGTGCACGCAGCCGCGCGACCGCTGGGCCGTCGTCGGCACGGCACGCGAGATGGAAGCCGCCGATCCCCTTCACGGCGACGATCGCCCCGGCCGCCAGGGCTCGCGCGGCGCGCTCCACGTCGTCGCGGCCGGCGGGCGCGTCGCCGACCAGCCGCACCCGCGGTCCGCAGACCGGGCACGCGTTGGGCTGCGCGTGGAAGCGACGGTCGGACGGGTCGTCGTACTCCGCCTGGCAGGCGGGGCACATCGCGAACCCCGCCATCGTCGTGAGCGGGCGGTCGTACGGGACGCCGCGCACGATCGTGAACCGCGGGCCGCAGTTCGTGCAGTTCACGAACGGGTAGCGGAAGCGCCGGTCGCCCGGATCGCGCAGCTCCGCGAGGCAGTCCGCGCACGTCGCGGCGTCCGCCGTGACGAGTGCCGACGGCGCACCGGACCCCGACGCGGCGATCGTGAAGCCCGCCTCCCCGCGCGGGTCGACGTCGACCGCCCGCACGGCCTCGACGACGGCGAGCGGCGGCGCCTCGTCGCGCAGCGCGGCGAGGAACCGGTCGACCGCCTCGGCGCTGCCCTCCGCCTCGATCTCGACGCCGCGGGCGTCGTTGCGGACGAACCCGGCGAGCCCGTACGCAGCGGCGGTCCGGTGCACGAACGGGCGGAACCCGACGCCCTGCACGACGCCCTCCACCCGGACGCGCACACGGCGGATGGCCGTGTGCACGCTCATCGGCGCGGCCGGCTGCGCGTCTCGGACAGGACCAGGCCGTAGAGCGCGTGGTCGGCGGCGAGCGCCACCCGCTCGGCCGGGCGCGGCTCCTTCGCGTGCGGGAGCCCCAGCACCGGGGCGATCCCGAGCTCGAAGCCGGCCCACAGCCCCAGCCCGTACAGCGGCCCGGCCCACGGCATGCGCCGCAGCGCCTCGGGCAGCATCCCGAAGAGCGCGCCGCCCTGCGCGCCGTACGCCCAGTGCGCGAGCTCGATCGCCGCGCGGCGCCGGTCGGGCGTGACCTTCTCCAGCAGGCCACCGCGCTCTGCGATCGCCTGCGGCGGCGGCTGCTCGACGAGCCCGAGGCTCACGGTCAGCGTGCGCATGCCCGTCATGGCGGCAGCGGCGATCGCCCCGCGCAGCGCCGAATGCAGGACCTCGCCGCCGTTCACGGCCCCTCCATGAGCCCGCGCAGCACATGCCACGCGCTCGCCTGGGCCTCCTGGATGCGGGGGATGTGCTCCGAGCGGGTGACGACGACGTGGTCGGCCAGCTCGTCCTCGAGGATCCGGCCGCCGCCGTAGCCGACGAAGGCGATCGTCACGAGCCCGTCGCGCCGCGCCTGCGCGAGCGCGGCGAGCACGTTCTCCGAGCCGCCGCTGGTGGAGAACGCCAGCAGCGCGTCGCCCGGCCGTCCGTACGCGATCACCTGCCGCGCGAACATCGAGCCGACGCCCACGTCGTTGGCGACCGCGGTGAGGATCGACGGGTCCTCGGCGAGGTCGATCGCGGGACGCGGCGGCAGCGGCGGGGGAGGGCGACGCAGGTCGGCGACCGCGTCCATCGCGTCCGTGGCCGAGCCGCCGTTGCCGAGCGCGAGCACGTGGCCGCCGCCGTCGACGCAGGCCCGCAGCGACCTTGCCGCCGCCTCGAGCACCTCGCGACCATCGCCCAGCGTCGCGGCACGCAGCGCCGCCGCCTCGCCCGCCTTCGCCAGGACGGACCCCGCGACGTCGGCGAGCACGGCATCGAGGTCGTGCTCGGACTCGCTGAGGAACGGATAGAGGAACGACGAGGCGCCCGTGTCGTGCCGCGGCCCCTCGTCGCGACCGGCGAGCAGCCCGCGGTGCTCGAAGAAGACGTGCACGAGCTCCCAGAGCACGTGGTAGGCGGTCTCGACCTGCTCCTGCGCGATGAACGGGTCGTCCGTCGGCACGCGCAGCTCGTACTCGGCGCCCACGGCGGCGAACGCGATCGTCAGCGCCCCGGCCGCACGCGACGCGCGGACGGCCGCCTCGACCTCCGCGCCCGAGCCGAACGCCATCGCGATGTCGTCGGCGCCGACGAGCAGCGCGGCGTCCGCGCACGGCACGCCGAGCGCGGGCAGCGCGCGCTTGCCGACGATGACCGGGTGCACGAACTCCACGGCGACGTGGCGCACGTCGCTGGAGTCCGCCGGCGTGCAACCGAACGCGACGAGCCGCCCGCCGCGCGCGAAGCGCTCGGCCATCGCGTGGCAGAACCGGGCGAGACCCTCGTGCTCGGCGGCGAAGAACCGCTCGCCGCAGGCGACGCGCTCGTCGATCGCCGCCGCGGCGCCCATCAGGCGGGCGCCGCCGCCCGGTCGGGCAGCCGCGCGAGCCAGTCGCGCAGCGCGTCGACGCCCTCGCCGGTCCGCGCGCTCATCCGCATGCGGTCGACGCCGGGATGCACCGCGTCGAGGAAGCCGTCGAAGCGGTCCATCGAGAAGTCGACGTGCTCGAGCAGGTCGATCTTGTTCACCACCACGAGCTCGCAGGTGCGGAACATGAGCGGGTACTTGCCCGGCTTGTCGTCGCCCTCGGCGACGGAGGCGACCATGATCCGCGCGTCCTCGCCGATGTGGAACTCGGCGGGGCAGACGAGGTTGCCGACGTTCTCGACGATGAGCAGATCGATCTCGTCGAGGGGCACGGACGGCAGGGCGGAGCGGACCATGTTCGCGTCGAGATGGCACTCGCCGCCGAAGCCGCTGCCCGTGTTGAGCTGCGTCACGGGCACGTGCAGGTGCGCGAGTCGGTCGGCGTCCAGCGACCCCTGCACGTCGCCCTCCAGCACCCCGACGCGCAGGTCGCCGATGCCGTCGCGCAGGATGCGCTCGAGGATCGTGGTCTTGCCGGCCCCCGGCGCGCTCATGACGTTCACGACGGTGACGCCGTGGCGGTCGAAGTCGTCGCGGTTGGCCCGCGCGATCGTGTTGTTGGCGTCGAGCGCATCCTCGACGACCCGGACCCTCACGCGATGCATGACGCCTCCTCGGACACCTCGATCGACTCCACCTCGAGCTCCTCGCCCGTGAGCACCTCGACGTCGGTGCTCGCGCACGCGGCGCACCGGAACACGGGGAGGTCGATCTCGAACTCGTGCTCGCACGCGCCGCAGCGCAGCCGCGCGGGCACGAGCTCCTGCTCCAGCCGCGCGCCCTCGCACGCGGTCTCGCGCGAGAGGATCCCGAACGCGAACTCCAGCGAGTCGGGCACCACCTGCCGCAGGCGCCCGCAGCGCACGGTCACGACCGTCACGCGGCGCCCGCCGGCGTGGCGCACCGCGGTGTCGACGACGGCGGACGCGATCGAGAACTCGTGCATCAGGCCTGGTAGGCGGCGTCGCCGCGCAGCTCCGTGAGCGTCTCGCGGACGAGCTCCAGCGCGCGGTCCACGGCGCCCTCGACCGGCGGCGTCAGGCCGAGCCCGACGTCGTCGACCTCGCCCGGCTCGCACCCGATGACGACGACCTTGCCGGAGAACCCGCCGATCGCGCTGACGAACCGCAGCACCGTCGCGGGGTCCATGGCGTGCGGGTTGATGACCTCGCCGTCGGCGATCTCCGCCTCGAACTCCGCCATGTCGGGCTCGACGACGTAGAGGGTCCCGGGCTCGCCGCCCTGCCGCGACGCGTCGAGCAGCACGAGCGCGTCGTAGCCGCGCATGAGCTCGTAGGCGAGGTCCAGCCCGCCGGTCCCGAAGTCCATGACGGTCACGCCCTCCGGCACCCCGCGGGCCTCGAGGCGCCGCGCGCACTCGCCGCCGAACGCGTCGTCCTGCAGCCAGGCGTTGCCGACGCCGGCGACGAGGATCTGCTTCTCGAACATCAGGCCTCGACCTCACTCGGCTTGAAGTACAGGTACCGGCCGATGTCGCGCATGATGTCCTGGCCGGGGTCGTCGTCGACGGTCACGCAGAGGTGGACCTGGTCGTCGTAGTCGACGTAGATGCGCTCGATCGTCGCGCTGCGCCCCTCGAGCAGGTGGTCCTGGGCGTTGCGGTTGCGCTCGGGGCGCAGCACGACGTGCCCGCCGCGCGCGAATCGCCGCCCCTCGACCTCGATGACCTGCTCGCCGCGGATCTCCGAGTCGGCCTCGGCGACCGGATCGGTGACCGTGACGCGCCCGTGCAGCGCCATGATGTCCTCGGGCGTGGCGCTGACCGCGCGCTCGATCATCGCCCGCACGGCCGGGTCGGCCTCGGCGATCTGGCCGCGCTCGTCGTCGCTGAGCGCGAGGACGTGCAGGAGCAGCGCCTCCTCGATCTCGGTGGAGTCGAACAGGCTGCCGCGGCTCTCCGGCGCGAGCTGCGGGTGGTCGGGCAGCATGATCGCCGCGCCGAGCACCGCGTCGTCCTCCGGGCTGGCGAGGACGGGGAAGATGTTCACGTTCGCGCACGTCATGACGGCGGTCGCGAGGTCCTCCTCGGGGCTGATGGGGGAGGCGAAGCGCCCGCCGGCCGCGCAGCGCACGACGACGTGGGTGGACAGCAGCGACGACGCCATCGCGGTGGTCCGGTCCAGGCCGGCGGCGACCTCCGTCGTGTTCTCCACCGCGACGGTCACGCGGTGCAGGCCGCCGAAGTCCTCGGTCCCCAGCCACGCGTGCGCGGACACGGGGCCGAGCTCGACGTCGGTCTCGCCGGGCTCGTCGAAGTCGATCCGGTGCGGCGTCCCGGCGACGAGGCAGTGCACGCTCGCCGTGAACCCCTCGGCCCCGACCGCGACGCACTGCAGCTTCACCCGTTCGTGCGTGTGCGGGCTGCCGGCGGCGTACGCGGGCGGGTACACGATCCCGAAGGGCGTCGGCGTCGCGTTCTTCGTCGCGCCGGGCGTGTAGGGGTAGAGCTGGTGGCCCTCCCACAGCAGGGTGTCCACGAGCTCGTCGAGGTGGCTCATGGTCCGAGGAGCTCTCCGATCACGCTGTCGTAGCTGTGGTGACCGCCCGCGGCCTTGCGCGCGGAGAGCGCGTCGAGGGTGTCCGTGTGCACCCGCACCCAGCCGCCGCCGGGGTAGTACGCGGCGATCACGTCCTTCCAGGCGTCCACGGGCATGCGCCACCGCGCGGTGCAGCTCCAGGGAACCTGCGCGACCTGCAGCCGGTCGCCCTCGCCGCTGTAGAGCACCATCCCGTTGAAGAGGAAGGAGAGCGGGACCTCGCCGCCGGACAGCGAGTAGAAGTACTTGCTCGCGGCGACCTCGAGGTCGTACGTGCAGGGGACGTCGATGGCGAACGACGTCGCGCCCGTGAACCCGGGAACGAGCGCCGACACGTGCGCCCAGCGCAGCACCTCGGTCGTGGACGCCCAGCGCTCGGGCGGCCCGAAGAGCTCGACGAGCCGCTCGTGGGCGTCCGCGTCGTAGGAGCGGCGGGCCGGGTCGATCTGGATCTGCGTCGTGAGCGCGATCGTGTGGATCTCGCGCCCCGTCGGATCGTCGACGTGGGCGTGGAAGCGCAGCGTCGGGGCGGCCGCGTGGGCGACCGGCTCGACCCCGAGGATCGAGAACTCCGGATCGAGACGGGGGAGGGCCTCGACCGTCACACCAGCGCCTCGAAGTACTCGGCGACCGCCTCCTGGACGCCGCGCCCGCCGCTGATGCCCTCCCAGCGCTCCTTCACGAGCCCGACGAGCTTGTACGCCTGGTCGACGGGGACGATCGCGTACACCCGGTCGGGCGTCGTGCGGTCGACCACGAGGGCCTCGGCGTCGGGCTCGAGGCGGTCGAGGACCGGGTTGGCCGCGCACAGCGCGTCCCAGGCGCCGAGGTCGAGCTCGGACTCCGTCGCACCCGCCGGGCTCGGGTAGAGGGCGACGACCCCGCCGCTGACGCTCGAGCGCATGAGGAACGTCAGCCCGATCGGGATGCCGAACGACTGCCAGACCTCGTCGGTCATGTCGAAGTCGTCGAGCACGAGCGTCCGCGAGCCCGTCGGGCGGAACTCCGGGTCGCCCGACCGCGTCGACCAGCACGTCTCGCAGACGCAGATGATCCGCCGCTCGACGAGGTGCAGCAGGTGCCGGTGGTCCTCGCCGATGCCGATCGGGCACAACTCGCACGTCCCGCTCGGCGTCGCCCGCGGCGGCAGCGCGACGCGCACCGGGCCGCCGTTGCGCAGCAGCGGCACGGGCTCGAGCTGCAGCGGCCCGCCGTCGGCGTCGCGGCCGGCCCGCGGCAGGTCGAACCGGGCGCCGCAGTGCGCGCAGGCCAGCGTCCCGCCGAGCAGCATCCCGTCGGCCAGCGGCCCGGGGCAGGCGGCGCAGCGGTCGTGGTAGGCGAGCAGCGTCCCCGCCACGTTCGCGACGACGATCCCGACGTCGGTGCCGGTCACCGCGCCGCGCGACAGCCCCGCAACCCCCTCGAGCTCCACCCACTCCGCGTCCGGCGCGGGCTTCGGTCGTGCGGGCGCGGACTCCACGACGCCCTCGACGTCGATGCCCAGGAGATCCGGCGCGTGCTCCTGCAGCGCCGCCTCGATGGCGTGCTCCATCGTCGTCTGCGACGCCCCGCAACCGCTGCACGACCCGCTCAGGCGCAGCCGCGCGACGCCGTCGGCGACGCCGAGCAGCTCGACGTCGCCGCCGTGGGACTCCATGTACGGCCGCACGGTGTCCAGCGCCTCGGCCACGCGCTGCTCGAGGCTGACGGGATACAGGCCGTGGGCGAGCATGAGGCCGGCGACGACCTCGTCCGCGGCGAGCCGCGCGACGGTCTCCTCGTCGAGCGCCGCGAAGATCCGCTCGAGGCCCTCGCCGTAGAGCCCGACGAGCTCCTCCGCCTCGGGCGGGAGCTCGTGCGGGCGCTCGGCCAGGTCGCCCATCAGCACATACCGGTCGGGGTGTGCACCACCTTGCGGACCTTCCCCTTGCCGGTCGTCGGGTACATGTGGACCCCGCACGGCAGGCACGGGTCGAACGAGTGGACGGCCCGCATGATGTCGACGCCCTTGAAGTCGTCGGGCCCGTTCTCCTCGAAGATCGGCGTGTTCTGCACCGCGTCCTCGTAGGGGCCCGGCGTCCCGTAGGAGTCGCGCGGGTTGCCGTTCCACGGCGTCGGCGGGTACGGCTGGTAGTTGGCGATCTTGCCGTCGCGGATGACCATGTGGTGCGAGAGCACGCCGCGCGCCGCCTCGTGGAAGCCGACGCTGATGGCCTCGTCCGGCACCGTGAAGTCGCTCCAGCTCTTCGTGCGGCCGGCGCGGATCTCCACGAGCGCCCGCTCGAGGTTGTGCAGGGCCACGAGCGCCGAGTACGCCTGGTGGTAGGACCGCGCGCGCTGGCGCTCGATCGCGTTGGACCAGGGCGGGATCTTCCACTCGAGCTCCATCTCGGGCTGGAACCCCGTCTTCGGCAGGACCATCTTGATGCTCTCGCCGGTGGCCTTCACGTAGCCGAAGTCGACGAGCCCGGCCTTCGCCGTCACCCACTGACGGGCGAACGGGCCGCCGCCGGTGTCGTTGGCGATGAACTTGCCGGTGCGCTTGTCCTCCATCCGCGGCGAGGCGACCCACGAGTACTTGTCGGCGAAGTCGCGCGCCTGCGGCTTGGGCAGCGTCACCTTGTTCCACGGGTGGCGCTTGTCGATCGGGTTGCCCAGCGGGTCCTGCGAGACGAACGTCTCCTCGTTCGTCCAGTCGTCGAAGTACGACGAGCCCAGCATGATGCGGATCGCGAGGTTGATCTCGACGAGGTCGGTGGTGATGAGCTCGCCGCCGAAGACCAGGCCCGGCGTCACGTACCGGTGCCGGCCCCAGGTCGTCATGTTCCTGTAGTCGTAGTCGACGTGGTCGGGGTCGTCGAAGCAGCCCCAGCACACGAGATCGGTCTCGCGGAACCCGACCCGCTCGTACCCCGGCAGCGCCTCGTAGAAGAAGTCGTAGAGGTCGTCGTGCATGGGCACGGTGCGCTTGCAGTAGTCGATGTAGCGCATGAGGCGCACGTAGTACTCCGTGCACGTCTGCTGGGTGATGTTCGCGCTGCAGCCGCCCGGCAGGATCGTCGACGGGTGCGTGTGGCGCCCGCCGAACAGGCAGTACATCTCGCGCGTGTAGCGCGCCACCTGCAGCGTCTCGAGGTAGAACTCGCCGGTGAACGCGTTCAGCGCGCGCATGATGTCGGCGATCGTCTTGTAGCCGTGGGCGTCGGCGTGCGGCGCCGGCGTGTTCTCGGCCTTCGCGAGGACGGCCGGGTTGGTCTCCTTCACCATCTGCTCGCTGTAGTCCACGTTCGCCATGCAGTCGTTGTAGATCGCGTGGTCGAACATGAAGTCGGCGGACTCGGCGAGGTTGAACGCGAAGTCGCCGAGCTTCGGCGGCTTCACCGAGTACGCCATGTTCTGGTTCAGGCACGAGCAGGTGCAGTGGTTGTCACCGCAGATGCCGCAGATGCGACTGGTGATGAAGTGCGCGTCGCGCGGGTCGATGCCCTTCATGAAGATGTCGAAGCCGCGGAACAGCATCGACGTCGACCAGCACTTCAGCACCTGCTGGTTGGTGAAGTCGATCTCCGTGTGGATGCCCAGCGAGCCGACGATCCGGGTGACCGGATCCCACGACATCTGCTTGACGGTGACCTTCTGCTCCTTGGGAGTCTCTGCGAGCGCCATGTGTGCTCCTCACCAGCGCTTCTGGTAGCCGGTGGTCAGCTCGGCGCGGTTGTGCCGCCACGCCGGCTCCTTGTCGTACTTGCGCTTGATCGACTGCCCTCGCGCCCAGCGCAGGATCGGCCCGTAGGTGAACTTCGCCACCTGCGAGGACCGCTTGCCGTTCGGGTCCTCGTCCATGAACGGCATGTACTTGTCGGGGAAGCCCGGCATCGTGCACGCCATGCAGATGCCGCCGACGTTCGGGCAGCCGCCCATGTGGCTCTGCCACCCGCGCAGCGGGACGTTGCACTTCACGACCGGGCCCTTGCAGCCGAGCTTCACCAGGCAGCGGTGGTCGTCGCCGTACTCGGTGGCGAAGTTGCCCGACTCGTAGAAGGCGGCGCGGTTGCAGCTCTCGTGGGCGGTGCGGCCGAACAGCGTCACCGGGCGGCCCGCATCGTCGAGCTCGGGCACCGGCGCCATGCCGGCCAGCGCGAACACGAGGTGCACGAGCGTCTCGGTCATGTTGTCCGGCTGGGCGGGGCAGCCCGGGATGTTCACGATCGGGATGCCGGCCTTGGACTTCCAGTTCCAGCCCAGGTAGTCGCGGACGCCCATCGCGCCGGTCGGGTTGTTCTTCATCGCCGGGATGCCGCCGTACGTCGCGCACGTCCCGACCGCGACGACCGCCGCGGCCTTGTCGGCGAGCCGGTCGACCCACTCGTTGACGGTGATGGGCTGCCCGTTGGAGGGGTTGACCCCGAAGCCCGTCCAGTAGCCGTCGCCGTTGATCTTCTCGTTGCCGAGCGAGCCCTCGATGACCAGGACGAAGGGATCGAGCTTGCCCTGCTCCGCGTCGAACCAGGCCTGGATGTACTCCTGCCCGACCTCGTAGGCGATCACCTGGTTGTGGATGACGACCTTGGGCATCCCGGGGATGTTCCCCGTGATGATGTCCTCGAGGCTGGGGTTCGTGGCCGACGTCATGGCCACGCTGTCGCCCTCGCAGGACAGGCCGACGGTGATCCACAGGACGTGTGCCTCCACCGCCTCCGTCGTCGCCTGGTTGGGTGAGATCTCGAACGTCGCCATCACGTCGCTCCTCTCTCTCAGCAGATCCGGGGCAGCGGGTCGCCCACGAGCTGGTCCATGACCCGCCGGCCTCCGAAGGCCGTCTCCACGAGGACCACGCCGGGTGGCTCGGTCCGCACCTCGCCGATCTCCGACGCGTCGCCGAACCCGTCGACCGCGCGCAGCGCAGCGAGCGCCGCGTCGGCGTGATCGGGGTCCGCGAACGCGACGAGCACGCCCTCGTTGGCGACGTGCATGGGGTCGATGCCGAGCAGCTCCGCCGCTCCGGCGACGACGGGCGGCACCGGCACGGCCGCCTCGCGGACGAGCATCGCCACGCCGGAGGCGCGCGCGAGCTCGTTCAGGACGGACGCCACGCCGCCGCGTGTCGCGTCGCGCAGGCACCGCAGGCCGGGGCCGGCCTCCTCGAGCATCGCGTCGACCGCGGGCCACATCGGCCGCGTGTCGGACTCGACCTCGGCGCCCAGCTCGAACTCCCCGCGCGCGAGCATGATCGCGGTGCCGTGCAGGCCGATCGGCCCGCTGACGATGATCCGGTCGCCCGGCCGCAGCGCCGCGGGGGAGAGCGCCGCGCGCGGGTCGATGCGGCCGATGCCGGTCGTGCACAGGTACATGCCGTCGGCCTGGCCGCGGCCGACGACCTTCGTGTCGCCGCCGACGATGCTCACGTCCGCCGCCCGCGCCGCCGCCGCGATCGCCTCGACCTCGCCCCGCAGCACGTCGGCCGGCAGGCCCTCCTCGAGGATGAGCGCGAGCGTCATCGCCTGCGGCCGCGCACCGGCCATCGCGAGGTCGTTCGCGGTGCCGTTCACCGCGAGCTCGCCGATCGAGCCGCCGGGGAACCGCAGCGGCTTGACGACGAAGCTGTCCGACGTCATCGCGATGTCGGTGCCGTCGATCGTCACCGTCCCCGCGTCGCCGAGCGCGTCGAGCGCAGGGTTGGAGAACGCGGGGAGCAGGAGGCCCTCGATGAGCGACGCGGTGGCCTTGCCGCCGGCGCCGTGGGCGGTGGTGATGCGCTCGTCGCGGAACTTGTGCCGCTTCGCGCGCGCCGTCTCGATGATCCCGAGGATCTTCGCTTCCCGTTCGCTGACGGCGTCGGCGCTAGACAACTTCCCGCTCCCGGGCGAAGCGCCCGTAGTTGTAGTAGGCGGCGCAGGCGCCCTCGCTGGAGACCATGCACGTGCCGATCGGGCGCTCCGGCGTGCACGCCGTACCGAAGACCTTGCACTCGAACGGCTTGATGACGCCCTTGAGCACCTCGCCGCACTGGCACGCCTTCGGGTCGGCGATGCGGACGTTGGGGATCGTGTAGCGGCGCTCGGCGTCGAGGTCCGCGTAGGCCTCGCTGAGCTTCAGCCCGCTGTGGGAGATGAACCCGAGCCCGCGCCACTCGAAGTGCGGGCGCAGCTCGAAGACCTCGCCCATGACCTTCAGCGCGGCGAGGTTGCCCTCGTAGGGCACGACGCGCTTGTACTGGTTCTCGACCTCGCAGCGGCCCTCCTGGAGCTGCCGCAGGATCATGAGGACCGACTGCAGGATGTCGACCGGCTCGAACCCGCTCACCACGACCGGCTTGCCGTGGTCGGCGGGGATGAACTCCAGCGGTCGCGCGCCGACGACGGTCGAGACGTGGCCCGGGCCGATGAAGCCGTCGAGGCGCAGG
Organism: uncultured Solirubrobacterales bacterium; assembly: GCA_963757125.1. Classification (GTDB taxonomy): domain Bacteria; phylum Actinomycetota; class Thermoleophilia; order Solirubrobacterales; family Solirubrobacteraceae; genus CAVVSD01. Next base: position 419,385 of record CAVWQP010000006.1, read on the forward strand.
TCGGGCGACTCGAGCAGCGCCCGCAGCGGCGGCACGATCGTCACGTGGTTGCAGAAGCAGAGGAAGTTCGCGACGCCCTCCGCCTTGGCGCGCTTGAGGGTCAGCGCGGTCGACGGGGCCGTCGTCTCGAACCCGATCGCGAAGAACACGACGTCGCGGTCGGGGTTCTCCTTCGCGATCCGCAGCGCGTCCAGCGGCGAGTAGACCATCCGCACGTCGGCGCCCTCGGCGCTGGCGTCGGTGAGCGTGCCGTGCGAGCCGGGGACCCGCATCATGTCGCCGAAGCAGGTGAAGATCACGCCGGGCTCGTGGGCCATCGCGATCGCGTCGTCGACGCGGCCCATCGGGATGACGCAGACCGGGCAGCCGGGGCCGTGGACGAGCTCGACGTTCGCCGGCAGCAGGTCGTCGACGCCGTACTTGTAGATCGAGTGGGTGTGGCCGCCGCAGACCTCCATCACCTTGTAGTGGCGGCCGGGCTCGACGACGCCGAGGATCTCGCCCGCCAGCACCCGGCCGAGCTCGGGGTCGCGGAACTCGTCGACGAACCTCACAGGTGCACCAGCGCGGTCCCGGCGTGCACGAGCAGGCGGTCGCCGTCGGCGACCGGCTCGACGAGCGCGATCTCCACGGACGCGCGTGCGCCATCTTCGCTCTCGCACAGCGCGAGCGCGCGCTCGGCGTCGATGCGCACGACCGTCATCGGGGTGCCCTCGTCCGAGCAGGTGATGCAGTGGCAGGAGGTCATTCGATGACGCTCGCCTTGAGCTCTTCGAGCTCGGTCTCGAAGTCCTCGCCCATGCCCTGGAGCAGCGACAGCGTCTCCTGCGCCTCCTCCTCATCCACCTTGGAAAGCGCGAATCCCACGTGGATGAGGACCCAGTCGCCGACCCCGGCGTCGTCGAGGAGGCCGATGTTCACGGTGCGGCGGACGCCTGCGACATCGACCATCGCGAGGCGGTTGACCTCGTCGACGACCTCCAGGATGCGGCCGGGTATGGCAAGGCACATCGGGCGGTCCCTCCCCGGGTCGACCCACTGCGATACCGAGCGGTCTACAGAGCCGAGGTGCGATTGGCAACGAAGCTGGTGACGTGGTCTACTGGCATCTGATATGCCAGTTCCGGACCGTCGGGACCCGGTCGACAGGCACCTCCTCCGGGACACCGCCTACGACAAGCTGCGAGAGGCGATCGTGGATGGCACGCTCGCGTCCGGCGAGGTGCTGCACGACGAGGAGCTGTGCGCCTGGCTCGGCGTCAGCCGCACGCCGGTGCGCGACGCGCTTCGCCGCCTGGCCGACGAGGGCCTCGTCGAGATGGCCGCGCAGCGCTACACGCGGGTCGCGACGCTGACCGTCCGCGACGTCCACGAGGTGGTCCCGCTGCTCGCGGCGGTGCACGGGCTCGCGACCGAGCTCGCGGTGCCGCGGCTGGGGCGGACGGCGATCGCGACGCTGCACGGGGCGAACGACGCCTTCTCGGAGGCGCTGCGCCGAGGCGATGGGACGGCCGCCTACAAGGCCGACGAGCAGCTGCACGAGGTGTTCGTCGACTCCTGCGGCAACCCGGAGATCTCCAACGTGCTCGACCGGCTCACGCCGCGGCTGCTGGCCGTCGAGTGCAGGTGCTGTCACTCGCTCCTGCCCGGGGAGCGCTCGGTCGCGCAGCACGAGGCGCTCATCACGCGCGCCGCGACCGGGGACGCGTCGGGCGCAGCATCGGCCGCCAGGGCGAACTGGATGACCCTCGGCGGCGTGCTGGTCGACGCGCTGGCGCCGCCGGACTAGCCGCCCCGGGCCGAGCGCGATCAGACGGCCGCGGCGTGCGCCATGTCCGACAAGCGCTGGAACCGGAGGATGTTCGAAGCCTCCTCCATCACGCCCGCGGTCAGGCAGACGAACGTCAGGTCCTTCTCGGGGTCGACCCAGAACAGCGACGATCCGGCGCCGAAGTTCCCGAACGTCCGCGGCGAGGCGAGCGTCCCGAAGAAATGGTGGTAGATGCCCTCGCCACGCAGCATGAAGCCCAGCCCGACGTTGGCCGGCGCGGGCTCCCAGCCCTCCGCGTTCGCCAGGGCGGTGTAGAGGTCGTTCAGGGCGTCGCCGGTCTGCAGCGTCGTCGCCCGGTCGATGATCGCCGGCGACAGGATGCGCACGCCGTCCAGCTCGCCGCCGCGGCGGATCATCTCGGCCAGGCGAAACAGGTCGGCGACAGAGGAGACCGATCCCACCCACGGCATCTCGGCGTCCTCGTGGACGGCCTCGTTCATGATCTCGATGTCCTCGGGACCCAGCCAGGCGCCGGGCGCGAACCGCGCTCGCAGCGGGACGATCCGCTCGGCCCACGCCCTCGGGGCTCCCAGCGCGGTGCTCGTCATGCCCAGCGGCTCGACGAGCTCCTCGCGCAGCACCTCCCGGAGACGGCGACCACCGCCCATGGTGCGACGGACCATCTCGCCGAGGAGCGCATGGTTCAGCGCGGGCGAGTAGTTGACGCCGGCCCCCGGCGTCCCCGTGAGGTCCAGCTCGCAGATCGCCGCGACGGTGGCAGCCAGATCGCCCAGCTCCAGCGGCGGCAGCGGATAGGGCGTGCTGGGGAGCGCCGCGCTGTGGGTGAGCAGGTGCTTCACGGTCACGCCGGCCTTGGCGCGTCCGCGGAAGCGGTCGGATCCGAGGAACTCCGGGATGACGTCGGCGACCTTGGAGGTCAGCGCGAAGTGACCGCGTTCGATCGCCGCCAGCACGAGCACGTTCGTGAGCGCCTTCGTGACCGACAGCACCCGGAACACGTCGTCGGTGCGCGCGGGTCGGCCCGCGTCACGGTCCGACGACCCGATCGCCTCCAGCATCCCGACCTCGCCGTCGCGGGCGACCAGCACGACCGCGCCGTCGTAGCGGCCCAGCTCGATGTCGCTCTCGACGGCGGTCCGCAGTCGCGCCAGCGCCGTGGTGTCCAACCCGCTCATGTGCCCTGATCCTCCTAGATCGCGAACGCTTCCAGGGCGCTGGGAGCGAACAGCTCGTCCGGCGTCACGCGCCGGTGCGAGAGCCCCTGGTCGTGGTGGTAGCGCAGGAACGTGTCGAGGACGTGACGGTTGGCCTCCAGGCCGTAGGACCACCAGTCGTCGCCGAGCAGCTCGCGCGTCCGCGCGACCTCCGCCTGCTGCCAGGGCAGCGAGGTCGTGAGCGCCCCGACGTCCTCCAGCGCGGCGTACGCGAGGTCGCGCGACTGCGTGAACGCCTTCTGCAGCGACCCCGCGAGCCACGGATGGCGCTCGTGGAGCTCACGGCGCAGGACGATCACGTGCATGATCGGGAAGATCCCGGTCTCCGCCAGGTACGCCTCCTCGACGGGGCGGAAGTCCGGCCACAGGCGCCCGACGTCCGGCTCGCCACGCAGGAGCGAGGACGGCTCGCGCGGCGCCTGGATCGCATCGATCTCGCCGCGGGCGAGCGCGTCGGACAGCGAAATGCCCTTGTCGAGCGGCGCGATGTCGATCTCCGGCGGCAGGTCCAGCTTGAGCTTCTCCGGCCGGTTGGGCGTCTCCAGGCCGGCGGTCCGGTAGCGCACGCTCTCGACCGGCACGCCGTGGTGGTCGGCCAGGATGCCGCGGACCCACACGCACGCCGTGAGCTGGAACTCCGGGGTGCCGACGACCTTCCCGGGCAGGTCGGACGGCTCGGTGATCCGATCGCGGCGCACCGCGACGTGCGCGTGGCGGAAGGACCGCGACGGATACACGGGTATCGCGACGAGCCAGGGGTCCTCGGACACGAGCGACACGACGTAGGAGGACATCGACATCTCCGCGACGTCGAACTCCCGGTGGCGCAGCATCCGGAAGAAGGTCTCCTCGATCTTCAGTGGCAGGTAGTTCAGCTCCACGCCGTCGGCCGTCACGCGCCCGTCGCGCAGCGCGCGGGTGCGGTCGTAGTCCGAGCATGCGAGCGTCAGGTGCAGGTTGCGGGGCACCCCGGCACCCTATGCGGCGACGGCGGGGCGCGCCCCACGCTGCGCCCCGCCGACACTTCCCCCCTCAGGCGCGGCGGATCCGTTCGTCCGCGCCTCCCGACCCGTCCCCTTCGCGGTTTCCCGCCGCGTACGAGTTGCCGGGATCCGGCGAACCTCCTTGTCGTCCAGCGGTCGGTGGAGAGGGTGCGGACGCACGCCTGAGGTTGGACGGCCGCATCGGGTTGGCGCGTCGGCGCTCGTCGGACGGACTCGCGTCGGACGGTCGCCTCGCGGCGCACGTGCGCGAGGGCTCCGATCGCGCCTTCGAGGTGCTCTTCGAGCGCCATCACCGTGCGCTGCTCGCCTTCTGCCGGTCGATGGTCGGCTCGACCGACGAGGCGGACGACGCGCTGCAGCAGACGTTCCTCGCCGCCTACCGGGACCTCGCGCGCGGCCGCGAGCCCGACGCCCTCCGGGCGTGCCGCCGCCACGGCCGGTCGAGGGTCGGCGGCGGGTACGGTTGCGGCATCGAAAGCGACGCTCCCGCCTACCCGATCGAATCCGTCGGCCGCGCGCTGAGGCTGCTGACGCTCGTTGCCGAGCGAGGGTCGGTCAGCGTCTCGGCGGCGGCCGAGGAGCTCGGTGTGGCGCGCTCGACGGCGCACCGCATGCTGGCGACGCTGCTGTCGGAGGGCTTCGTCCGCCAGGACCCATTCACGAAGACCTACGGCCCCGGCCGGAGGATGCTCGAGGTCGGCCTCGCGGCGCTGCGCAACCTCGACGTGCGCGCCGCCGCACGTCCGGAGCTCGAGGCGCTCCGCGACGAGCTGGGGGAGACGGTGCACCTCGTGCTCCTCGAGGGCACGCACATCCTGTTCGTCGACTCCGTGGAGTCCAACCGCGCCGTCCGCGTGGGCTCGCGCACGGGGATGACGATGCCCGCCCACTGCACGGCTGCGGGCAAAGTGATCCTGGCCGAGCTGCCGCACGACGCGCTGGAGGAGTACCTCGACGCGCTGCCCGCCGGCCTCACTCCGCGCTCGATGGAGGACCCTGCGGTGGTCCGCGAGGAGATCCGGCAGGTCGGCCAGCGCGGCTGGGCGACGAACTACGAGGAGAGCGAGGACGGCCTGTCCGCCGTCGCCGTCGCGATCCCCGAGCCCTCCGGCATCACGCGGTCGTCCATCACGGTGTCGCTGCCCGCCGAGCGCCTGCGGCCCGAGCGAGCGCCGGAGATCGCCGAGGCGACGACCCGTCGCGCCCAGGCGGTCGGCGCACGCCTGCTTCGTGCGCTGTCGGCGCCGTGACCGGGGGCGGTACCCTGGATGACGACAGGTCGGGCGGTGACGCTCGACTCGAGCAGTGTCGAGCGCCCGCAGTCGTCGCCTACAAGCGCCTCCGCGCCGCCCTGCACCCCAGGCAGGAGGAGCACGAGAAATGGCTGATCGACCCAACACAGGATTCGGTGGGCGACCCAAGCGCAAGACTCCGGCGGAGCGGTCCGTCGAGTTCATTGCGGCGTCGGCGCAGCTGAAGGCCGAGGCCGCTGCTCGGCGTCACGCGCGCGCCGCCTCCGAGCGCGCGAAGCCCTGAGCGCGGGTGGGACCTACTGATCTCCTGAAGCGCAACGCCTAGCCCCACACGTCCCGGGAGACCTCCAGCATGAGGTCGAGCTTGCCCCACTGCTCGTCCGGCGTGAGGTCGTTGCCCTCCACGCCGGAGGCGAAGCCGCACTGCGGGCTGAGCGCGAGCTGCTCGACCGGTAGGTAGCGCGACGCCTCCTCGATGCGCCGCAGCAGGTCGTCGCGGTCCTCGAGCTCGCCCGACTTCGTCGTGATGAGGCCGAGCACCGCGATCGCGCCGGGGCGCACGAAGCGCAGCGGCTCGAAGCCACCCGCCCGCTCCGTGTCGTACTCGAGGAGCAGCCGCTCGTGGCGCAGCGTCCCGAACAGCTCCTCCGCGATCGCGTCGTAGTGGCCCTCGCGGTGCCAGTGGCTCTGCTCGTTGCCGCGGCAGAGGTGGATGCCGAACGTGACGCCGTCGAAGCCCTCGATGACCGCGTTCTCGGCCGCGACCGTCGCGCGCATCATCGTCTCGGGATCGCGCCCGCGGTCGCGGAACCGCTCCAGCGACGGCGGGTCGACGTAGGCGGTGAAGCCTGGCGCGTCCATGTGGACGTAGCCGCAGCCCGCCTTCGCCAGCTCGTCGACCATCTCGCGCTGGACGGCGACGACTGCGTCGAGGAACGCCTGGTCATCCGCGTAGACCTCGCGGCCGGAGTCGTAGGCCTGGTAGATGCGGTCGGGGCCGATGAGCGAGACCTTCACCGGCCGCCGGGTGAGCGACTGGGCGAACGTGAACTCGTCGAGCGGCTGGCTGCGGCGCAGGCGCAGCGGCTCGGTCGCCGGCGTGAGCGCGAGCGCCGACGGCGCCGTGACGACGCCGCCCTCCGTCGTCGCGAGCTTGCGCGCCTCGCGGGCCGCGCGGTGGCGGTCCATCCAGGTGTCGAAGCCCGCGACGTCGGTGAAGCTCTGCATGAAGTTCAGCCGGCGGAACTCGCCGTCCACGACGATCGGGAGATCGTGGCGCTCCTGCTCGGCGACGACGTCGCGAACGGCGGCGTCCTCGATGGCGCGCAGGCCGTCGTCGGACAGGTCGCCCACCTCGTGGCGGGCCACGGCGTCCACGAGCTCCGGCGGGCGGAGCATGGAGCCGACGTTGTCCACGCGCAGGGTCATGCGTCGAGCCTCCTCACGAGGTAGTCCCACAGCGACTGCAGGTGCTTCGGCGACCAGACGTTCCCGCGCTTCGCGAGCGCCTCCTCGTCGTCGGACCAGCGCTTGGCGCCGCCGAAGCCCTCGACGAGCAGCTGCTGGTGGGCGGCCTTCTCCAGCAGGACGGCCGCGCAGATCGCCGACGGGAGGTCCTCGCCGACCGCGACGATGCCGTGGTTGACGAGCAGCAGCGCCCGCGCGTCGCCGAGCCCGTTCGCGACGTCGATGCCCATGTCGCGGGTGACGATGAGATCCGCCGTGCGGGTGTAGTGCGGCACCTTCGGCGGCACGAACAGCGTGCCGGCGTGCGACACCGGCTGCAGCTCGCAGCCCGCCGCGCCGAGCGCGATGGAGTGCGGCGGGTGCGAGTGCACGACGGACCCGACGTCGGGCCGCGCGAGCATGACCTCGCTGTGGATCGGCCACTCGACGTGGCGCGGGCCCTCGCCGTCGAGGACCTCGCCGTCCCAGCCGACGAGCAGGACGTTCTCGGGCTCCACCTCCTCGAACCCGAGCCCCGAGCCCTTCATCCAGATGCCGCGGCCGTCGGGGTCGCGCACCGACGGGTGCCCCCAGACGTAGTCGTCGTGCCCGTTGCCGTAGAGCACGCGGCAGGCCAGGACGATCTGGCGCCGGATCTCCGCTGCGTCCGTCACGCGTCGAGCGCGACGTTGACCGTCTTGACCTGCGTGAACGTGAGGACCTCCGAGAGATCCTCCTCGCGCCCGACGCCGGAGTTCTTGAAGCCGCCGAACGGGACGCCGAGGTAGTGCGCGGCCGTCTCGTTGAACCAGACGAACCCCGCGTCGACGCGCCGCGCCATCCGGTGCGCCCGTGCGAGATCGCGCGTGAAGATGCTCGCGGTGAGGCCGTACTCGACCGCGTTGGCGATCGCCAGGGCCTCCTCCTCGTCGCGCCACGTCACGACCGACAGGACCGGGCCGAAGACCTCGTTGTTGGCGATCGGCATGTCCTGGCGCACGTCGGTGATGAGCGTCGGAGCCACGAACCAGCCGCGGTCCAGGCCCTCCGGGGCCCCGCCACCGGCGAGGATCGTCGCGCCCGAGTCGCGCGCGCTCTGGATGTGCGCGAGCACGCGGTCGCGGTGGACGTCGGAGATGACCGGGCCCATCTGCGTGCCCTCGGCGAGCGGGTCGCCGATCGTCAACGCCTCGAAGGACGCGCGGACACGCTCGACGACCTCGTCGGCGACCGACTCGTGCACGACCAGACGCGACGTCGAACCGCAGGACTGCCCGCTCGTCATCGTGAGGTTCATGCCGATCATCGCCCAGTGCGCGGCCCGCTCGAGGTCGGCGTCCGGGTAGACGATGCACGGGTTCTTCCCGCCGAGCTCCAGCGAGATCGACTTCACGACGCCCGAGGCGGCCGCGGCACCCTGGATCGCCAGGCCGGTGCGCACGCTGCCGGTGAAGGCGATGCGGCGGATCGCCGGATGGCGGGACATCGCGTCGCCGACGACCGGGCCGGACCCGGCCAGGACGGTCAGCAGGCCGGGCGGCAGCACCTCGGCGGCGAGCTCCGCGAGCCGCAGGCCGGAGAGCGGCGCCTGGTCGGGCGTCTTCACGATGCACGCGTTGCCCGCGATGAGCGGCGTCGCAGCGCGCGTCGCGAACATGAGCGGGTGGTTGTAGGCGATGACGCGGCCGACGACCCCGTACGGCTCGCGCACCGTGTAGTGCAGGTGGTCGGCGGTCGAGGGGATCGTCGTCCCCTTGAGCTCCATGGCCCAGTCGGCGGCGAGGTGCATCGACTCGACGGCGTTGGCGACGTCGAAGCGCCCGGCGTGCATCGGCAGCCCGGCGTCGAGCGCGTCGAGCTCGGCCAGCTCGTCGGTGTGCTCGGCGACGAGGTCGGCCCACGCACGGATGCGCTTCGCGCGCTCGCGCGGCGCGACGTCGCGCCACTCCTCGAACGCGGCGTGGCCGGCGCGGACGGCGGCGTCCACGTCGGCGGGCGTCGCGGCGGGGACCGTCGCGAGGTGCTCGCCGGTGGACGGGTTCGTCGTCTCCCAGCCGGCGGAGTCGCCGGCGATCTCGTCGGCGCCGATGCGGACGGCCCACGGATGGTCGGCGACGCGCGCGGCGACCTCCCGGGAGCGCGTCGTGTCGGGCTGGACGGCGTTGGCTGCTGCCATCAGCGAAGACCTGCCTGGATCAGCAAGGGGTGAACCTCCTCCTCGAAGCGCTTCATGTCCTCGATGTAGCGGGCCCAGGAGAGCAGGATCCCGTCGAACCCGGCACGCACGAGCATCCCGAGGCTCTCGACGATCTGCTCCGCGGTGCCCACGATCGGGATGCCGCCCCAGCCGGCGATGAAGTGCTCCTTCATCCCCAGCGCGACCTCGGGGGGCAGGGACTGGGAGTTGATGCCGAACGTCTGGACGAGGTTCTCGACCGCGTCCCAGTCGCCGTAGTCGTGGACGTAGGAGTGCAGGTAGTCCTTGGCGTCCTGCTCGGTGTCGCCCTGCACGATGTACGCGTTGCCCCAGACGGAGATCTCGCGCCCGTACTCGTTCTTGGCCAGCGCCCGGTAGTCGGCGACGAGCTTCTTGAGCGAGTCGAAGTCGTGCGCGCTCGGCAGGACGAACGCGACGTCGCACTCCCTGGCGCCGAAGTGGCGGCCGGCCTCCGAGCCGCCCGCGTTCATGATGACCGGGTGGGGGCGCTGCACCGGGTGGGGGCGGCAGACGGCGCCTTCCACCTTGTAGTACTTGCCCTCGAAGTCGAAGGGCTCCTCCGCCGTCCACATCTCGCGGATGATGTGCAGCCACTCGCGCGCGACCTCGTAGCGCTCGTCGTGCGGCAGCAGCGGCGCGCCGAACATCTCGATCTCGGCCGTGTGCCAGCCGGTGACGACGTTGAGCGCGAAGCGCCCGTTCGTCACGTGGTCGATCGTCATCGCCTGCTTCGCGGCGAGGATCGGGTGGATCGTGGGGACGTGCGACGTCGAGAAGACGCCCGACGTGGTCGTGGACGCGCCGATCCCGGCGGCCCAGGTGAACGGCTCGAAGCCGGCGCCGTTGAAGTCCGTCGAACCGCCGAAGCCGCGCCAGCGACCGACGGAGACCAGTGCCTCGAACCCCATCCGGTCGCCGATCTGCGCGAGCTCCAGGGTGCTGGGCCAGGTCGCCTCCAGGGCGCCGTCGATCGACGTGATCGCCGCGCCCTGCTGCAGGTTCGTGCCGAACGTCCCCAGGCGCAGCGCCCGGTCGGAGTAGACCGGGTGCTTGGCCTCGCGGAGCTCGTCCGCCCGCGTGGTCGTGCTCATCGGAGCCCTGCCTGGATCAGCATGGGATACGTCTCCTCCTGGAACTTCCGCATGTCGTCGATGTACCGCGGCCATGACAGCAGACATCCGTCGAAGCCCGCGTCCGAGATGACGCCGAGCTGCTCGACGACCTGCTCGGCCGTGCCGATGACCGGGTAGCCGCCCCAGCCCGCGATGAAGTGGCGCTTCATGTCCTGCAGGACGTCGGCCGGGAGCGTCTGGGCGTTCATCCCCATCGTGCTGACGAGGTTGTCCGCTGCCTCCCAGTCGCCGAGCTCGTCGACGTAGCGGTGCAGGTAGTCCTTGGCGTCCTGCTCGGTGTCGCCCTGCACGACGTAGGCGTAGCTCCACACCTGCAGCTCGCGGCCGTACTCCTCGCGTGCGAGCCGGCGGTAGTGGTCGACGCGGGCGCGCATGCTGTCGGCGTCGTGCGCGTCGGGGATGACGAACGCGACGTCGCACTCCTTGGCGGCGAAGTGGCGGCCGGCCTCCGACCCGCCCGCGTTCATGATCACGGGGTGCGGCTTCTGCAGCGGGTGGGGGCGGCAGACCGCGCCCTCGACCTTGTAGTACTTGCCCTCGAAGTCGAAGGGCTCCTCCGCCGTCCACATCTCGCGGATGATGTGCAGCCACTCCGCCGCGAGCGCGTAGCGCTCGTCGTGCTCGAGCATCGGCGCGCCGAACATCTCGATCTCGGGCTTGTGCCAGCCGGTCACGACGTTGAGCGCGAAGCGCCCGCCGGAGATGTGGTCGACCGTCATCCCCTGCTTCGCCGCGAGGATCGGGTGGATCGTCGGGACGTGCGACGTTGCGAAGAGGCCCGCGCTCTTCGTCTGGGCGCCGGTCGCGGCCGCCCAGGTGAAGCACTCGAAGCCCTCGCCGTTGAAGTCGGTCGGCCCGCCGAAGCCGCGCCAGCGGCCGACGGGGACGAGGGCCTCGAAGTCCATCGCGTCGCTCATCGCGGCGAGCGAGGACGTGCTCGGCCAGTCGGCCTTCAGGGTCCCGTCGATCGTCGAGATCGCGCAGCCGTAGCTGAGATTCGACGAGAACGTCCCCAACCGCAGCTTGCGGTCGCTGTAGACGGGGTGCCTGGCCTCGCGCAGGTCGTCGGCCCTTGACTGCGTGGCGCTCATCGCGCCTCCTCCCCGGCGGCGATCGCCGCCCGCTGGCTTCGCGCGGCGCGGTCGGCGTGCTCGCGCACCGCCTGCCGCGCCCCTTCGACATCTCCGCGCTCGTAGGCTTCCACGAGGCGGCGGTGGTCCTGCGCCAGCTCCGGATCGGCGTGCGTGCCGCCCGAGTAGGTACGCAGGATGAGACCGGCGACGCCGAGCCGCCGGTAGGACTCCGTGAGGGGCTCCGACCCCGCGAGCGCCACATGTGCCTCGTGGAACGCCGCGTTGACCTCGGCCCAGCGCGCGACGTCCGTGAAGCACCCGTCGGCGATGAGGCCCTGGGTCGCCTCCATCCGCGCGCGCAGCTCGGCGAGCGCCTCCTCGCCGACGCGACCGACGGTCGTCTCGACGACGCCCAGCTCGATCGCCGCGCGCGCGGCGAAGGTCTCCTCGCAGAGGTCGGCGAGATCGAGCTCCGGCGCGAGCCGGCCAAAGCGCCCGCGGAAGTAGGCGAGCGGGTCGCCCGCCGCCGCCTCCGCGCGCTGCACCTCGCCGATGAACACGGTGTGGGTGCCGCCGGTGACCGTCTCGCGCACGCGGCACTCGATGTGCGCCAGCGCTCCGGCGAGGATCGGATCGCCGCCGTCGGTCCTGTCGACCTCCAGGCCTGCGAACTTCTCGCCGTGCCGTCCGGCGAAGCGCATGGCGAGCTCGCCCTGGTCCTCGCGGAGGATGTTCACGACGAACGTCCCGCTCTCCCGGACGGCGGTCTCGGTCGCCGTCGCGCGGTTCAGGCAGACGAGCAGCGAGGGCGGATCGAGCGAGACGGAGGACACCGCGCTGGCGGTCGCGCCGTGGTCGGTCTCGTCGTGGCGGGAGGTGATGACGGTCACCCCCGTGGCGAAGTGCCCGATGACGTGCCGATAGCGCTCACCGTCGAAGACCGCGGCGGCGATTGCGGCGCCATTCCCCTTGGCAGACCCCATGAGCTCACGTTACCATCAGCAGAACGGACGTGTCTACCGTTCTGTCAGACGGAATGAGGAGTGAGATGACGACACCGGCACTCGACAAGCCGCTCACCGGCGAGGAGTACCTGGAGAGCCTGAGAGACGGCCGAGAGATCTGGATCGGCGGCGAGAAGGTCGCCGACGTCACCGAGCACCCCGCGTTCCGCAACGCCACCCGCTCCGTCGCGCGCCTCTACGACGCGCTGCACGACCCCGCCAACGACATGCTGACGACGGATCGGCGCGGCATCCTGACGCACAAGTTCTTCGCGCCCGCCTACTCGTCGCAGGACCTCGTCGACGCGCGCGAGGCGCTCGCGATCTGGTCGCGCATGTCCTACGGCTTCATGGGTCGCTCGCCCGACTACAAGGCGTCGTTCATGGCCGGACTCGGTGCCGATCCCGAGTGGTACGGGCCGTTCTCCGGCAGCGCCGAGCACTGGTACCGCAAGTACGCGGAGAGCGCGCTGTTCCTCAACCACGTGCTCATCAACCCGCCGATCGACCGCTCCAAGCCCGTGCACGACATGGAGGACGTCTTCGTGCACGTCGTGAAGGAGCGCGACGACGGCATGGTGGTCAGCGGCGCGAAGATGCTCGCGACGGGCTCCGCGCTCACGCACGCGACGTTCGTCGCCCAGAACAGCGCGACCCAGCTCGAGAAGGGCAAGGCCGAGGACTACGCGCTCGTCTTCATCGCCCCGCTCGACACGCCGGGCCAGAAGCTGCTGTCCCGCCGCTCCTACGAGGCGACCGCCGACTCGCCGTTCGACCACCCGCTCTCCAGCCGCTTCGACGAGAACGACGCGGTCATCGTCTTCGACAACGCGTTCATCCCCTGGGAGAACGTCCTCGTCTACCGCGACGTCGAGAAGGCGACCGGCTTCTACGCGCAGTCCGGGTTCCTCAACCGCTACACGCTCCAGGCCGGCACGCGCCTGGCCGTGAAGCTCGACTTCATGACCGGGCTCATCTCGCGCGCGCTGGAGACCAACGGCACCGACGGCTTCCGCGGCGTGCAGGCCGAGCTCGGCGAGCTGTTCGGCTGGCGCAGCCTCATGTGGTCGATCACGACCGCGCTGTGCCACGACACCCGCCCGGGCCCCGGCGAGAGCATCGTTCCCAACGCCGACGTCTCGATGCTCGTGCGGCTGTTCGGCAGCATCGCCGCGCCGCGCTTCAACGAGGTCGCGGCCCAGATCCTGGGCGGCAGCCCGCTGCTCGTCCCGTCGAGCGTGGAGGACATGAAGAACCCGGAGCTGCGGCCGATCATCGACCGCTTCTACCGCGGATCGAGCGGCTCGGCCGAGGAGCGCGTGAAGCTCTTCAAGCTGATCTGGGACGCGATGGGCAGCGAGTTCGGCGCGCGCCACGAGTGGTACGAGCGCAACTACGGCGGCAGCGCCGAGCTCGTCCGGCTCGACGCGCTGCGATTCGGGAAGCGGGGCGGGACGCTCGCGGCCTGCCAGGAGATGGTCGACCAGTGCATGTCCGACTACGACATCGACGGCTGGACGGGCGACACCTGGACCTAGGCGCGTACGATGCGCGCCCCATGACGCGCATCGTGATGACGGGGACGACCGGACACGTCGGTGGCGCGGCGATCGCCGAGCTCGCCGCGGCCGGGCACGACCTCTGCCAGATCGTCCGCGACCCGGTGCGTGCGCCCGCGATCGAGGGGGTCGAGACGGTCGTGGCGACGGGGCTCGACGACGGCGACGCGCTGCGCGCGACGCTGCGCCGCGGCGACCGCGTCTTCCTCGTGTCCGCCTGGACGGGGCACGACGAGCGCGTGCGGCTGCACCGCGCGTTCATCGACGCCGCGTCCGACGCCGAGGTCGGGCACCTCGTCTACCTCTCGTTCGTCAACGCGAGCCCGGACGCCGCCTTCGGCCACGCGCGATCGCACGCCGACACCGAGCGCGATCTGTTCGCCAGCGGCGTGCCGTTCAGCATCCTGCGCACGAGCTACTACCACTTCAACCTCGAGGCGTTCTTCGTCGACGGGATCGTGCGCGGCCCGTCCGGGCGCGTCGGCTGGGTGAGCCGCGCGGACTGCTCCCGCGCCCTCGCCGCCGCGATGGCGGGCGCCGCCGAGGTGGGGGAGACCTACGACCTCACCGGCCCCGACGCGCCGACGCTGGAGGAGTCCGCGGCGCGCGCCGGCGAGCTGCTCGGCACGTCGTTCGCGTACCTCCCCGAGGAGGAGCCCACGGACGTGGGTCCCGAGTGGAAGACCGGCATCCGCATGCGGGGCTCGCGCGCGATCGCGCTCGGCGAGCTCGACCTCGTCGGGGACGGCGTCCTCCGCCTGACCGGCGCCGAGGCGGAGTCGGTCGACGCCTACGTGCTGGCGAACCCGGACGCGTTCAGGCCGGGCGCGGCGGCCCCAGCGTCGCCCGCCGCACCATGACCGGCGGCAGCACGATCCGCTCCGGCGCCCGGTCCGGCTCGACGACCGACTCGAGCACCGTCTCGACCGCGATCTGCGCCATCCGCCGCAGGTCCTGGCGGACCGTCGTCAGCCGGTAGACGTCCCAGCCGGCCATCCCGATGTCGTCGAAGCCGACGACGCTGACGTCGTCCGGCACCCGCAGCCCGAGGCGATGGCAGGCGTTGAGCGCGCCGAGCGCGATGACGTCGTTGCCGCAGAAGACCGCCGTCGGCCGGTCGTCGCCCTCGAGCAGCTGGAGCGCCGCGGCGTGGCCGGACTCGTACGTGTAGGACCCGCGACGCGTGCGCGCGGCGGGCAGCTCGACGCCCGCTGCCTCGAGGGCAGCTCGCACCCCGCGCTCGCGATCGCGGCCCGTGCTCGTCTCCGCCGGGCCGAACACGGCGCCGATGTCGCGGTGTCCCTCGGCGAGGATCGCCTCGGCGATGAGGCGGCCGCCGCTGGCGTTGTCGACGGAGCAGGTCGCCACGCCCGGCTCGTCGACGATGCGGTTGAGCAGCACGAAGGGGAACCCGCGGTCGCGCAGCAGACCGGGGAGCGGTGAGTCGAGGAACGTCGTCGTCAGCACGACGCCGTCGATGGAGCCGTCGACGAGCCGCGCCAGGCCCTCGGGGTCGTCGTGGCGCGGCGTGAAGACGATCATCCGCACGTCCGCGCGCTCGAGCTGGTCGTGCAGCTCGTCGAGCAGCTCGAGGTAGAAGGGGTTGTCGAGGTCCTCGACGACGACGCCGATGCGATCCGTGCGCCGCGTCGAGAGGCTGCGGCCCCGGTGGCTGGCGACGTAGCCGAGCTCCTGCGCGACCTGCGCGATGCGGTCGCGGGTGGCCTGCGTGACCCGCGGGTCGCCGCGCAGCGCGCGCGACACCGTCGGCTGCGAGACGCCCGCGGCGCGGGCGACGTCGTGGCTCGTGGGCGGCCGATCGCGCATTCCGGGAGACTCGCACACGGATCTGGCATACGTATGCAACACTGTCGCCAAGGGCACGATCCAGGAGGACCGGATGAGGATCATCGATCTCTCACAGGAGATCTACGAGGGCATGCCGGTGTACGCCGGGCATCTCGAGACGAAGGTCTGGCAACACCACACGTTCGCCGACACCGCGCCCAACTTCGACAGCGATTTCGCCTACCAGAGCCTGGGCGTCACGTTCTGCGATCACGGGCCGACGCACGTCGACGCGCTGAGCCATCTGGACCCGAGTCCGGGCGCGCCGACGATCGACCAGATGGACCTCGGGCAGTTCTGCGGCGAGGGGACGTGCCTCGACGTGTCGGGCGTCGCGCCGCGCGAGTACGTCACCGCGGAGCACCTGGAGAGCGCGCTGCAGGAGTCGGCGGTCGAGCTCATCGAGGGCGACGTGCTGCTGCTGCGCACCGGGTCGGCCGAGCGCTACGGCGGCACGCAGGAGTACACGACGCAGTACCCCGGGCTCGACCAGAGCGCAGCGGACTGGCTGCGCGAGCGGCGCCCGAAGGTGTTCGGCGTCGACTCCCCGAGTCCCGACAACCCGGCCGACCGCATCTACCCGGTCCACCTCTTCAGCCGCGAGAGCGGCATCACGCACTACGAGAACCTGGCGAACCTCGGGGAGGTCGTGGGCCGGCGGTTCCGGTTCTTCGGCTTCCCCCTGCGCATCCGGGGCGGACACGGCTCGCCCGTCCGCGCCGTGGCGATGCTCGACGACTAGGAGGACACGCACCATGCCGACGAAGGTGACGGACACGATCCTGCCGACGACGATGATCGGCTCCTACCCCAAGCCCCGGTGGTTCGAGAAGTACAACGTCGAGGGGCGCGACCTCCTGGAGTGGTGGAAGCTCGAGGAGAACTTCCAGGCCTGGAAGGACGCGACGAACGCCGTCATCACCGACCAGGAGGACGCCGGTCTCGACATCGTGACCGACGGCCAGATGCACTTCGACCAGTACGGCGGGGCGATCGGATCCTTCGTCTGGTACTGGTACGAGCGCCTCGGCGGCTTCTCCAAGGCGAAGCTCCCCAACCCGATCGCGAGGGGCATCGAGGAGTCGGGCGACCAGTCCGATCTCAGCCAGGCGGCGTGGATGCACGACTGGGGCGGCACCGCGGTCACCGGCGAGGTGAGCCAGGGGATCCCGGCGCGGCTGGGGGAGATGTACGAGGTCGCCCGCTCGCTGACCGACCGGCCGCTGAAGGTGTCCGTCGGCGCGGGCCCGCCGAACCTCACGTACCACGTCGATCTGAAGGTCCCGGGCTCGCGCTACGACTCGCCGCGCCAACTCGCCGAGGACCTCGTGCCGATCTTCAACGCCGACCTCAAGGACCTCGCGGCGCGCGGCGCGGACTTCATCCAGATCGAGGACCTCGGCGCGTGGATGCTCGCGTGGGACGACGACGCGGGCTGGGTCATCGACGTGCTCAACGCCTGGATCGAGGGCGTCGACGCGAAGATCGCGTGGCACTGCTGCCTCGGCGCCGGGTACGGCAACACGTTCCGCACCGTCGAGGACGCGCTCCCGCGGGTGCTCGAGCGCTGGCAGGCCGTGAACGTCGAGCAGTTCGCGCTCGACTTCGCGCTGCGCGACATGGCGGACGTCGGCGCGCTGAAGGAGCTCGACGACGACCGCGAGGTGCAGGTCGGCGTCATCGACATCCGCAGCCTCTACATCGAGACCGACGACGAGATCGTCGAGCGGATCCACAAGGTGCTCGACGTCGTCCCGGCGGAGCGCGTCTACCTCACGACCGACTGCGGGCTGAAGGCGCTGCCGCGCTTCGTGCGCCCACGAGAAGCTGCGGGCGCTGTCGCGCGCCGCCAAGCGCGTCCGGGCGGAGCTCGGCGCGCCGGTCGCCGCGTAGCCACGTGACCGAGGCCGAGGCCGCCCACGCGCATCTCCTGGCCGTGGGCGGCCCGATGGCCGCCCTCGCGGCGCGGCACGGGCCGGTCGACCCCTACGTGTGGGACGGGATCCCGCTCGAGGCCGGCGACCGCCTCGGCGGCCTGGCGCTGCACATCACCGCGCAGCAGATCAGCGTCGTCGCGGCGCTCGCGATCTGGGGGCGGTTCCTGACGCTGCTCGGCGGGCGGGTGAGCGCGCCCGCGCTCGCCGCCGCCACCGACGAGGAGCTGCGCGGCGTGGGGATGTCGGGGGCGAAGTCGCGCGCGCTGCGCGAGCTGGGAGCGGCCGTCGTGGCCGGGGACTTCGACCCCGACGGCCTGGACCACCTCGCCGACGACGAGGCGCAGGCGCGGCTGGTCGAGCTGCGCGGGATCGGCCCGTGGTCGGCGCAGATGTTCCTGTTGCACGAGCTGCGCCGCCCCGACGTGTTCCCGGCCGGCGACGTCGGCCTGCGGACGGCACTCGGGCGGCTGGAGGGCCTGGCGACGGCCCCGACCCAGCCGGAGACCGTGGCGCTCGCGTTGCGCTGGACGCCGTACCGGTCGTATGCGGCTGCGCATCTGTGGCGGTCGCTGGGGGAGTGACGAGCGGGGCGCCGAAACCGTCCCCATGATCCAATCCCACCATGGGGACGACGGAGGACCTCGCCGGCTGGCTCGTCGCCAGCCGGCCGGATGACATCCCGGCCGACGTGGTGCACGAGGCTCGGCGCGCGCTGGTCAACATCGTCGGCTGCGCGCTCGGTGGCGCGCGACACCCGGCGGTCGACATCACGATCGATGCGCTCGGCGCGATGTTCGGCCCGCCCGACGCGGCCGTGCTCGGCCGACCGGAACGCGCGGATCCGCTGCACGCCGCGCTGCTGAACGGCATCACGTCGCACGTCGAGGACTTCGACGACACGCTGCCGCGCAACTACATCCACGCCAGCTCGCCGGTCGCCTCCGCCCTGCTGGCGTACGCGAGCGCGAACCGCGTCTCCGGCCGCGACCTCGTCCACGCGTTCGTGCTCGGCTTCGAGGCCACGTCGCGGCTGGGCAACGCCACGTACCCGTCGCACTACACGGCCGGCTGGCACAGCACCGGCAGCGTCGGCGTGTTCGGCGCCGCGATCGCGATCGGCACGCTCCTGGACCTGACGCAGGAGCAGATGATCTGGGCGATCGGCCTCGCCGGGACCCAGGCCGCGGGCGTGCGCGAGCAGTTCGGGTCGATGGGCAAGGCGCTGCACCCGGGCCGCGCCGCGCAGAACGGCTACGCCGCCGCGCTGCTGGCGCAGAAGGGCTTCACGAGCGGCGCCCACGGCATCGAGGGTCCGCGCGGCTGGGCGCCGGTGACCTCCGCCGAGTACGACCTGAGCAAGGTGACCGACGGCCTCGGCGCGTCGTGGGAGCTGCACGTCAACACGTACAAGCCGTTCCCGTGCGGGATCGTCAACCATCCCGCAATCGACGCGTGCATCCAGCTGCACGACGAGCACGGCATCGCCCCCGGCGACGTCGCCGCGCTGCGCCTGCACGTCGCACCGCTCGTCATCGACCTCTGCGGCAAGACCGACATCCACACCGGCCTGGAGGGCAAGTTCTCCGTGGTCCACGGGGCCGCGGTCGGGCTCGTCCGCGGCCGCGCCGGGCTGCGCGAGTACACCGACGAGGCCGTCAACGACCGCGACGTCAAGTCCGTCCGCGAGCGCGCGACCCGCGAGGCCGACGATCCGACCGTCACCGAGGACGGCGTCCACGTCGAGCTCGAGCTCACCGACGGCCGCGTCCTGGAGAAGCGCCTCACGGCATCGCTGGGCAACCTGCAGCGCCCGCTCACCGACGACCAGCTCAGCGCGAAGTTCCGCGACCAGGCGACGCTGGCGGTCACCGCCGAGCAGGCCGAGGACGCGCTCGAGCTGTCGTGGCGGGTCGACGAGCTGGCCGACGTCGCCGAGCTCGTCGACTCGACGGTCCCCGATGGCTGAGGCGATCACGCTCGCCGAGCGCGGGCGTGAGATCCGCTTCACCTACGACGACATGCTGCGCTTCCACGGCCACGGCTCGCCCGGGGGCGTCGCGCACGGCTTCAAGCTGCTCCAGCGCGCGCTGCCGCTGCTCGACCCGGCGGCCCCGTGCCAGCGGCGGGAGATCGCGATCGCGACGGCGTTCGGTGGCCCCGGCGCGCGCGACGCGATCGAGCTGGCGACCCGCGCGGTCACCGACGGGCGCTTCGAGCTCGACCCGTCGCTCGCCCGTCCGGAGCGCGGGCGGACGCTGGAGCGCTTCGTCTTCCGCCTCGCGTATCGCGACCGGGCTCTCACGCTCGGCGCCCGCGCCGGCTCCGTCCCCGACGAGCTCATCGATCTGGCCCGCGTCGAGCACCGCACCGCGGCCGAGGAGGCGCGCCTGGACGTCGTCAAGCTCGCCACCGCCGAGCGCGCCCTGGCCATGCCTGCGAGCGACGTGTACGAGGTGCTGGGCTGAGCGGTGGCACCATCCCGGGTATGGACGAGAAGCTGCAGTACCTCCTGGATCGCCTGGCGATCCAGGACGTGGTCAACCGCTACGCGCGTGGGCTCGACCGCCACGACGACGACGTGCTGCGCAGCGTGTTCCACGAGGACGCCGTCGACAACCACGGTCCCTGGGTCGGCGGACGCGAGGCGTTCGTCGCATGGGCGAACGGCCCGTGCCACGGGCACACCAACGCCCACCTGCACCAGATCACGACGCACAACTGCGAGATCGACGGCGATGTCGCGCACACCGAGAGCTACTGCCAGTGGGTGCACCGCCTCAAGGACGAGGAGAACCTCTGGGTGGGCGGCGGACGCTACGTCGACCGCCTCGAGAAGCGCGACGGCGAATGGCGCATCGTGGTCCGCCGGCTCGTCCTCGACTTCTTCTACGAGACGAAGGGCACCGTCTTCGGCACACCGGCGCAGCTCGAGTACGTGAAGGGCACCTGGGACCGCAGCGACATCTCCTACGAGCGCCCGCTGCAGATGCCCGCCGACGTCATGGCCAAGAGCGTCGGCTGACCCATGGACCAGGAGCTCTACGACTACAGCCCGATCACCGAGCGGCCGCCGCTGCGCTGGCCGGACGGCAAGACGGTCGCGTTCCACCTCGTCATGAACATCGAGCACTTCCGGCTCGACATGCCCGCGACGAGCACCACGGGCGTCACGGTGGGCCTGGTCCCCGACGCCCTGAACTACGGGTGGCGCGACTACGGCGTCCGTGTCGGCATCTGGCGCATGATCGA
Organism: uncultured Solirubrobacterales bacterium; assembly: GCA_963757125.1. Classification (GTDB taxonomy): domain Bacteria; phylum Actinomycetota; class Thermoleophilia; order Solirubrobacterales; family Solirubrobacteraceae; genus CAVVSD01. The sequence goes on from CAVWQP010000006.1 coordinate 440,115, forward strand.
CCTGCTCGACCGGCTCGGGATGCCCGCGAGCGTCAACCTCAACTCCGAGGTCTGCCGCCACTACCCGCAGATCATCGACGCGGGCGTGCAGCGGGGCTGGGCGTGGCTCGGCCACGGCAAGACCAACTCGATCATGCAGGCCGGGATGGACATCCACGAGGAGCGCGCGTTCCTGCGCGAGATGCACACCGAGGTGCAGAACGCGACGGGGACGAGCCCGAAGGGCTGGCTCGGCCCGGCGCTCACCGAGACGCTCAACACCCCGGCGCTTCTCGCGGAGCTGGGCTACACGTACGTCATGGACTGGTGCAACGACGACCAGCCCTTCCCGCTCAACGTGCCCGGCATGATCTCCGTCCCGTACTCGATGGACATCAACGACATCACCCTGTTCGTGGGCCGCAACCTGTCCGGCGACGACTACGTCCGCGCCGTCATCGACACCCTCGACCAGCTCATCGAGGACAGCGACCCCGACAACGGGCGCGTCATGGCGCTGCCCGTGCACCCGTTCGTCATCAACACGCCCTCGCGGCACCGGTACCTGGCACGCGCGCTGCAGGAGATCAGCGAGCGCGACGAGGTCTGGGTGACGACGAGCGACGCGATCGCCGACCACTACATCGCCACTCGGGAGGACACATGAGCGACCTCGAACGCCTCGCCACCGAGCACCTCGCCGAGATGCACGAGCGCCTCACGGCGCGCGGGTTCGGCGGGCGGATGGGCTTCGGCGAGCGCCCGGCGGTGCTCGTCGTCGACCTCATCCGCGGGTTCACCGACGAGCGCTGCCCGCTCGCCTCGAACCTCGACGCGCAGGTCGCCAACACGCGCCGGATCCTCGAGGCGGCCCGCGCGGCCGGCGCGCCCGTGATCCTCAGCACCGTCTCCTACGACGCCGGGCTGGAGGAGGCGGGCCGCTGGCAGCTCAAGGTGCCCAACAACGAGTGGCTCGTCGAGGGCTCGGAGTGGGTCGAGGTCGACGAGCGCCTGGAGCGCCAGCCGGGCGACATGCTGCTCGTGAAGAAGTACGCCTCGTGCTTCTTCGGCACCGACCTCGTCAGCCGTCTCACGAGCCGCGGCGTCGACACCCTGATCATCACCGGGTGCACGACGAGCGGGTGCGTCCGCGCGAGCGCCGTCGACGCCTGCTCCTACGGCCTGCACACGATCGTGGTCGAGGACGCCGTGGGCGACCGCGCGCCGCTCTCGCACATGACCTCGCTGTTCGACATCGACGCGAAGTACGGCGACGTCACGACGACCGAGGCCGTCGTGACGCACCTCGGCTCGAGTCAGGCGGCAAAGAGGTCCACCACCTTGGAGAGCGTCATCACGACCCCGTAGGCGAGGCCGGCCAGGACGAGGATCCACAGCGCGATCGCGCGCGCCTCGGCGAATCGGATGTCGTCGCGCATCGGTCAGCCCTCCTGTCGTGCGATAGAAAACCTTGCGACGCCCGCGGTCTCGGCGTCACGCGAGGCAGTACAGGACGGCCCCGTCGGACGTCGAGGACCAAGACGAGGCGGCCGCTCATGTTGCACAGCGACAGCAGGCCGACGAAGCCCGCGGCCGCGGCGGCGCTCACCGTGTCGAAGTGGTCCTGGATCATCGGCGAGGCCTGCTCGAGGATGCCGATCCCCGCCGTCACGTTGCAGAACAGGACGACCCACAGGAGCCAGAACTGCAGGGTGCGGATGGCGTTCGCGGCGGTGACGTTCCCGGTCGTGACCAGCTTGCGGTCCTTCACCTGCTCAGGGCTCCAGCCCGCGGGCCGCCAGCCCTCCGCCGGGACTTCACCGTGAGTGCGCCCATCGTCATCACCGTGAAGTAGATGATGCCGAGGGTGAGCGAAGCTGCGGAAGCGCTCACCCGCCGCCCGTCGCGGCCAACCGATCACGTTGGGGACCTACGGTCTGCTCCGGATCGCCGGCCGACGCCACGCCCGCCTGGAAGATCGCCCAGCGCGTGAGCGCGGAGCCGGCGCACAGCGCGAGCCCGCCGGCGACGGCCGCGGCGCGCGACCGGCGCCCGAGCGCCCCGGTGAGCAGGGCACCCGCCACCGTCGCCGCACGCGCGCTGCGCAGCGGGCGGCGCGCGGCGTCGTGCCCGTAGGAGCGCTCGATGCGCGCGTCCAGCCTGCGCCGCATGAGCTCCACCAGCCCGAGCTCAGCCGCCGCGCCGGCCACACCCAGCGCGCGGGCGGCGCCCGCCGACCCGCGCGGCGTGAGCGCGGTGAGCGCGCCACCGGCCGCCGCCGCGGACGACGAGGCGAACACGAACGGCAGCTCCCGGCGCGCGTCGTGCCAGACCGGCACCGCCGTGTTCGCGATGAGCGCCGCCGTGTAGGTCGAGAGCAGCGGGCCGGTCACGGCCGCCAGCGCCTGCGCCGGCACGCCCGCGCGCGGTCCCGGGAACCCCAGCAGCTGCCAGCCGGCGGCGACCCCGGCCGCCGGCGCGTACGTGCTGAGGATCCACGTGCCGACGCTCATCGGCGACGTCGGCTTGAAGACGCGCAGCATGTTCACGAACCGCTCGGGGCGTCCCAGGTCGCTGATGAGCAGCAGCGGCGAGACGCCCACGCCCGCGAGCGCCAGCGCGGCGGCGCGCCGCGCGAGCTCGTCGTTGCCGGTCAGCCGCGCGCCCGCCGCGATCGGGCCGCACGCGCCGGCGAGGCCGCCGACGAAGAAGTAGACGGGGATCTCCCAGGTCCAGACCGGCCGCTTGAGGACCGGCCGGCCGTAGTAGCTCACCGCCGGCCCCAGAGCAGCGCGCCGGCGACGCCCGCCAGCAGCGCGGCCGCTGCGCCCGCCGTCGCGCGCCACGTCTCGCCGAGGTCGCGCGTCGCGTCGACCGGATCGGGCGGGAGGCCGTAGACCTCCGGGTCGTCGAGCAGGAGGAAGAACGCGCCCGCCCCGCCGACCCCGTCCTCCGGGTCGTCGAGGTACAGCCGCGCGGACTCCTCGCCGCGCTCGTGCAGCTCGATCACGCGGTGCTTCGCGTGCTCGCGCAGGTCGTCCAGCGGGCCGAACTGGATCGAGTTCGTCGGGCACGCCTTCGCGCAGGCGGGCTCCTGGCCGCCCTCGAGGCGGTCGTAGCAGAGCGTGCACTTCCAGACCCGGCCGTCCTCCTCGCGCCGGTCGAGCACGCCGAACGGGCACGCCGGGACGCAGTAGCCGCAGCCGTTGCAGATGTCCGGCTGCACGACCACGCTGCCGAACTCCGTGCGGAACAGCGAGCCGGTGGGGCAGACCTCCAGGCACGCGGCGTGCGTGCAGTGCTTGCAGACGTCGGAGGACATGAGCCAGCGCAGGCCCTCCGCCGCGTCCTCGACGGGCACCTGCTGCTCGACGAACGCGACGTGGCGCCACGTGTCGGAGCCCAGCGCGCCCGTGTTGTCCATCGACAGCCCGAGGAAGTCCAGGCCGTCCTCGGGGACCTCGTTCCACTCCTTGCAGGCGACCTCGCACGCCTTGCAGCCGATGCACAGCGACGTATCGGTGAAGAAGCCCACGCGGGGTGTCGTCATCGCTCCTCCACGCCGGCGCGGCGGCGGTACTCGGACACGAGCTCGAGCAGCGCCGGCCCCTGCGGGCGGCGGCCGGGCCGGACGTCGCACGTCGAGGCCTTGAACTCGGAGATGTGCACGTTGCGGTCGAGCACGAGCGGCAGCAGGTCGTTCGCGGAGTCACCGGTCGCGAGCCCGCTGGTCCCCCAGTGGTACGGCAGCCCCACCGTGTGGACGAGCCCCTCGCCCCGCAGGCGCTCGGTCACGAGCACCCGCCCCTCGATCGCCGTCCGCGTCGTGACCACGGTCGCCCACCCGCGGTGCTCCAGGCCGCGCAGCGCGGCCAGCTCCGGGGAGACCTCGATGAACATCGCCGGGGCGAGCTCGGCGAGGTGGGGCAGGAAGCGCGACATGCCGCCGGCCGTGTGGTGCTCGGCGATCCGGTACGTCATGAGCGCGAACGGGAACACGTCGGCGCCCGGTTCGCCGGCGGTCGGGTTGTACGGGTTGTCGGGCCGGGCGAACACCTGGCGCGTCGGGCTGGCCTGGACGCCGGGGTGCAGGCGGTTGCGGACCGGCGACTCGTGGGGCTCGTAGTGGACGGGCAGCGGCCCGTCGAGCAGGCCGCTCGGCACGTACAGCCAGCCCCTGCCGTCCGCCTGCAGGATGAACGGCTCGTCCCCGCGCAGCGCGGCCTCGGCCGTGGCGCCCGGCGGCGGCACGTAGTCCGGCGGCTTGTCGGCCGTGAAGTCGGGCACGTCGTCGCCCGTCCAGGTGCCCTGTCCGGCGTCCCACCACACGAGCTTCTTGCGCTCGCTCCACGGCGCGCCGTCCGGGTCGGCGGACGCGCGGTTGTAGAGGATGCGCCGGTTCATCGGCCACGCCCAGCCCCAGTCGGGCGCGACCCAGCTCTGCTCGCCGCCCGGCCTGCGACGGGCCGCCTGGTTGACCTCGTCCGCGTACACGCCGGAGTAGATCCAGCATCCGCAGGCCGTCGATCCGTCGCCCTTGAGCTCCGTGTAGCCCGACACGGCCTCGTCCTCGGCGATGCGGAACCCGGAGATCTCGCGCAGCACCCTCGCGGCGTCGGGCTCCTCGGTCGGGCCCTCGGTGGGGAGGTCCCAGGTCAGGTCCAGGAGCGCCCGGTCCCGGGGGTCCGTGGAGTGCGCGAGCTTCTCCCGGATGCGACGGATCAGGTGGTACATGAAGTGCAGCTCGGACCGCGCGTCGCCCGGCGGCTCGACCGCCTTCGTGCGCCACTGCAGCAGGCGCTGCGTGTTCGTGAACGAGCCCGCCTTCTCGGTGTGCGCAGCGGCGGGCAGGAAGAACACCTCGGTCCCGATGTCCTCGGTGCGCAGCTCGCCGGTCGCGATCTCGGGCCCGTCCTTCCAGAACGTCGCCGACTCGACGAGCTGGAGGTCGCGCACCACGAGCCACTGGAGGTTCGCCATGCCGAGCCGGTGCAGCTTGGAGTTGGCCGAGCCGACGGCCGGGTTCTCGCCCATGACGAAGAAGCCCTCGACGTCGCCGTCGCGCATGCCCATGACCATGGGGTAGATCGAGTGGTCGCCGTCGATGCGGGGGAGGAGGTCGAACCCCATCTCGTTCTCGGGTGTCGCCGCGTCGCCCCACCACGCCTTGAGCAGGCTCACCATGTACTCGCGGGTGTGGCCCCAGTAGCCGCCCGGCGGCGTGTTGTTCTCCAGGTAGTCGTCGAGGTCGACGTCGGCCGCCGCCATCGGCATCGGCAGGTAGCCGGGGAGGATGTTGTAGAGCGTCGGGATGTCCGTCGACCCCTGGATCGACGCGTGCCCGCGCAGCGCCATGATCCCGCCGCCCGGGCGCCCGATGTTGCCCAGCAGCAGCTGCAGGATCGAGGCGGCGCGGATGTACTGCGTGCCCACCGTGTGGTGCGTCCAGCCGACCGAGTAGACGAACGCGGAGGTGCGCTCGCGTCCCGAGTTGCGCACCAGGGCGTCGGCCACGCGCGCGAACTGCTCGGGCGGGATCCCGCAGACCTCCTCGACGAGCTCGGGGGTGTAGCGCGCGAAGTGGCGCCGCAGCACCTGGAAGACGCAGCGCGGATGCTCGAGCGTCGGGTCGGTCTGCGGCGAGCGGCTCGAGAGCCCGGAGCCGTGCGCGCCGTGGGAGCGCTCGCCGCCCTCCGGTTCCATGCCCTGCTCGCGCTCGCCGGCCGCGGCCTGCATGCGCACGCCCTCGTAGCCCCAGGCGGACGGGTCGTAGGTCCGGGTCTCGGGGTCCCAGCCGGAGAAGACGCCGTCGAGGTCCTCGGAGTCCTCGTAGTCCTCGTCGACGAGCGTCGACGCGTTCGTGTAGGCGAGGACGTACTCGCGGAACCAGTGGTCGCCCTCCAGCACGTGGTTGATCAGCGCGCCGAGGAACGCGATGTCGGTGCCCACGCGGATCGCGACGTGCTCGTCGGCGACCGCGCTCGTCCGGGTGAAGCGCGGGTCGACGTGGATGATCGTCGCGCCCCGCTCACGGGCCTCCATGACCCACTGGAACCCGACCGGATGGCACTCGGCCATGTTCGACCCCTCGATCACGATGCAGTCGGCGTTCGCGAGGTCCTGCTGGAACGTGGTGGCGCCTCCGCGCCCGAACGAGGTCCCCAGACCGGGGACCGTGCTCGAGTGTCATATGCGGGCCTGGTTCTCGATGGCCACCGCGCCCAGCGCCGTGAACCCCTTCTTGATGAGGTAGTTCTCCTCGTTGTCGAGCGTGGCGCCGCCGAGGTGCGCGAAGCCCAGCGTGCGGCGCAGCGGATGACCGTCCGGGTCGGCGTCCTCCCATGTGCGGTCGCGCGTCGCGATGACCCGGTCGGCGATCATGTCGACCGCCTGCTCGAGGTCGATCTCCTCGAAGTCGGTCGCGTGGGGCGCGCGGTACAGCGCCTTCGTCGCGCGGGTGGGGGAGTTCACCAGGGAGAGCGACGAGGACCCGCGCGGGCACAGGCGCCCGCGCGAGATCGGCGAGTCCGGGTCGCCCTCGATGTGCGTCACCTTCTCGTCGCGCACGTAGATGCGCTGCCCGCAGCCGACCGCGCAGAACGGGCAGACCGACTCGACGACGCGATCGGCCTCTGCGGTGCGCGGCCGCAGCTCCGCCGAGCGTCGCGACCGCACCGCGCTGCCGAGCCCGAGCCGGTCGTCGCCGACGAGCTGACGCAGGAGCGGCGGGATGCGGGGGGAGCGCGGCGCCATCTCGCCGCGACTACCCCGCTGCGCCGTCGCGAATCCTCAGACGTGCCGCGGCAACCGCGGCCGCGACGACGCCGATCTCGTCGTCGCGCAGCGTCCGCGGGTCGAGCAGCAGGCGGCCGTCCGCGATGCGCGCCACGACGGCCGGATCGCCGAGTCGCAGCGCGCGGGCCAGGGGCTCGGGGTCGTCGGGTAGCGAGACGGCGGGGCCGTGCAGATCCAGGAGCGGCAGGGCGCCCCCGCCGACCCGCGCGACGGACGCGACGACGCCACCGTCGGTCGCGCTCGCCAGGGCGTCGGCGCGGCGGGCGAGGTCGTCGGGCCGGGCGGCGAGCATGGCGAGCACCGGGATCTCCCGCAGGGCGCGGGCCGGGTCGCGGTACAGCGCGAGCGTGGCGGCCAGCGCGGCGAGCGGGAGGCGCCCCACGCGCATCGCCCGAGCGAGCGGATGGCGGCGGCACGCTGCGACGGCCTCGGTCGTGCCCACGAGGATCCCCGCCTGCGGGCCGCCGAGGAGCTTGTCGCCGCTGAAGCAGACGACGGCGGCGCCGGCCGCGACGGAGGCAGCCACGTCGGGCTCGTCGGCCAGCTCGGGCAGCGAGGCCAGGGCCCCGGAGCCGGCGTCGTCGACGACGGGGACGCCGAGCGTGCACAGCTCGGGCGACGCCGACCTCGGCCACGAAGCCCACGGTGCGGAAGTTCGACTGGTGCACGCGGAGGACGACGTCCGCCTCGCCGGACGCGACGACCGCGGCGTAGTCGGCGAGCCGGGTCCTGTTCGTCGTGCCGACCTCCACGAGCCGCGCGCCCGGCCTGGCGCACGACGTCGGGGATCCGGAAGCCGCCGCCGATCTCCACGAGCTGGCCGCGCGACACCGCGATGCCGCGTCCCGGTCCGGCGAGCGCCGCGGCCGCCAGCAGCGCGGCGGCGGCGCCGTTGTTCACCACGAGCGCGTCCTGGGCGCCGGTCAGCTCGCGCAGCAGCCGCCCGGCGTGCTCGTCGCGCCCGCCGCGGCGGCCGGTGTCGAGGTCGAGCTCGAGGTTCGTGGTAGCCGCGGGCGGCCCGGGCGAGCGCGTCGACGGCCGCCGTCGCCAGCGGCGCGCGGCCGAGGTTCGTGTGGATGAGGACGCCCGTGGCGTTGACGACCGGGCGCAGGCTCGGGCGCAGCGCCTCGGCGGCCCGCTCCACGAGGTCCACGTCCCCGTCGGCGCCGGCCAGCAGCTCGCGGCGGCGGGCGGCGAGGACGTCGCGCGCGGCCGCGATCGCCTCGGCCTGCGTGAGCCCCGGGTTCGCGGCGGAGACGTCGGCCGCCAGCCTGTCGACCGCGGGCAGTGCTCGCAGGTCGCTCATGGCGCCGGCACGGTCCGTGCCGCGAGCGTGCGGCGGTCGTCGGCAGCCGCGGCGCGTGACGCGCTCGCGGTCGAGCAGCTCGAGGAACGCCACGGCGGACTTGCGCGACGTCCCGAGCTCGTCGCGCAGCTCCGCGACGCTCAGCGATCCGCGCTGCGCCAGGAGCGCGACGATCCGCCCGCGGACCTCGGCGACGGTGTCGCGCGTGCGCGTAGAGGCGACCGCTCACGCGGACGGCGACACCCGCATCGCGCAGCGCCCGCAGCGCCTCCGCGTCGTCGATCTGCGCCTCGGAGAGCATGGTGACGCCCGCGTCGCGCAGGCGGTCGAGCAGTCCGGACGCCGTCGGCGGCGGCTCGGGCGCGACCGGCGCGGGCGCCGGTTCCACGGGCGCGCTCGGGCTCCGGCAGGCCGTCGCGCAGGCGGACGAGACGGTCGGTGGCCGGCGCGCCGGGCCCGTGCCGGCGCGCGGCGGCGTCGAGGACGACGCCGCCGCCGAGGGTGTCGGGCGGCGCGTGGCGGCGGATGACGAGGTGGTCGCCGTCGCGGGCGAGCACCGGGGCCTCGAGGCGCAGCTGCCAGAGGTCGTCGCGCAGGTGCGCGATGCGCGCCGCGCTGTGGCGCGTGCCGTGGTGGACCTGCACGCGCTCGTCCGTGCTCGGCGTCGCGCACGTCCAGGCGGCAGTCGAGCACGGTCGTCGGCGGCCACGGCCCGGCCCGCGCTCAGGACGTCGCCCCGTGCGACCTCGCGGCTGCGCACGCCCGCGAGGTTCACCGCGACCCGCTGGCCGGCCTCCGCGCGTGGCGACCGGCGCGCCGTGGACCTCGAGCCCGCGGATCCGGGCATCGGTGCCGCCGGGCAGCACGGTGATCCGGTCGCCCTCGTGCAGCGCGCCGGACCAGAGGGTGCCCGTGACGACCGCGCCGCGCCCGTCGACGGTGAACGAGCGGTCGACGTGCAGCACCGGCGGGCCCGGGCGTCCCGCGCGCGGCGTGAGCGTCGCGGCGACACCGTCCAGCGCCGCGACGAGCGCGTCCGTCCCCGTGCCGGCGCGGGCGTCGCAGGGGACGATCGCGACGTCGCCGGAGCAGCTCGTGCACCTCGCCGGCCGCCCGGGCCGGGATCGGCCACGTCGGCCTTCGTGATCGCGACGACGCCGTCGCGCACGCCGAGCGCGCGCAGCACCGCGAGGTGCTCGAGCGTCTGCGGCATCACGCCGTCGTCGGCCGCGACGACGAGCAGGAAGAGGTCGATGCCCGGTCGCCCCCGCGACCATCGTGCGCACGAACCGCTCGTGCCCGGGCACGTCGACGACGGACAGGCGCCGGCCCGACGGCAGCTCGAGCAGCGCGTAGCCGAGCGCGATCGTCAGAGCCGCGCTCGCTGCTCCTCCGGCAGGCGATCGGTGTCGGCCCCGTCAGGGCCTGACGAGCGTCGTCTTGCCGTGATCGACGTGCCCGGCCGTGCCGAGGACGAGCGGCGCGCTCATCGGGCGGTCGGGGACGGAGCGGCGAAGGAGTCGAACCTTCCCGACGCGGCAGGCGCGCCGCCGACGGCTTTGAAGGCCGTTCGGGGCACCGGCCCCGGGCCGCTCCCGGTGGACGAGGGAGGTCATAGCACCGCTGATCGTGCCCGGCGGGCCGTCCCCGAGCCGGCCGATGATCGGCCCCGGCAGCGCCTCGGCGGCGATCGGGTCGGCGGCGCATGAGCAGCCCGCCGGAGGTCGTCGCGTCGGTGACGAGGCCGCTGCCGCCAGGCGGGGACGCCGTCGGCGACGACGGTGAAACCCGCGGCCCACTCGGCGTTGCGGCGGCTGCCGCCGGAGACGCCGCGCTCGTCGCTCAGGATGGCCTCGACGCCCGTCGATCGCCGGCACGGCCGCGGCGTCGACCTCGCCGCGAGGCCGCTCTCGCGGGCCAGGTGATGCAGGTGCCCGAGCAGCCCGAAGCCGGTGACGTCGGTCATCGCGTGCGCGCCCGCCGTCCGCGCGGCGGCCGCGGCGTCGGCGTTCAGCTCGGTCATCGTCTCGACGCCGCGCGGCGAGCACGTCGTCGCCGGCGGCGCCGCGCTTGCGGGCCGTGACGATCGCGCCGACGCCCAGCGGCTTGGTCAGGACGAGCACGTCGCCGGGGCGGCCCGCCGCGTTCGTCGTCATCTGCGCCGGGTCGACGAGGCCGGTCACGGCGAGGCCGTACTTCGGCTCGTCGTCGTTGATCGAGTGGCCGCCGACGACCGAGCGCGCCCGCCGCCGTCACGACGTCGAGCCCGCCGCGCAGGATCTCGCGCAGCACGTCGGGGCCGAGCAGCTCGAGCGGGAAGGCGACGAGGTTCAGCGCGCGTCAGCGGCGTGCCGCCCATCGCGTAGACGTCGGAGAGCGCGTTGGCCGCGGCGATGCGGCCGAAGTCGTAGGGGTCGTCGACGAGCGGGGTGAAGAAGTCGACGGTCTGCACGAGGGCGAGGCCGTCGCGGAGCTGGAGGACGGCGGCGTCGTCGCTCGTGACGGAGCCGACGAGCAGCCGCGGGTCGTCGGTCACCGGGAGCCCGCTCACGATGGGCAGGATGTCGGCGGCGGCAAGCTTGCAGCCGCAGCCGGCGCCCGAGGCGAGACTCGTCAGCGTCGGGGTGGCGTGCGCGGTCATGAGGCGCACCGTACCCCCGAGGCCGGGTAGGTCCACGCCATGCCTCCGCACGACATCGACGATCAGCTCACGTCCCATCTCACCGACGTGCACGCGATCGAGCTGCAGGCGCTGGAGCAGATGCGCCTCGCTCCCCGCGTCGCCGGCGACCGCTCGCTGGCGGCGATCTTCCACGACCATTTCGACGAGACCGCAGGGCACGAGCTGCTGGTGCGCGAGCAGCTCGAGCGACGCGGCGCCAGGCCGTCGGTCGTGAAGGACACGGCCGGTCGCGTCGGTGGTTGGGGGATGGTGCTGTTCGCCCGCCTGAACCCGGACGCGCCGGGCAAGCTGGCGATGCACGCGTACTCCTACGAGCACATGGAGCTCGCGGCCTATGAGCTGCTGCGCCGTGTCGCCGACCGTGCCGGCGACGACCAGGTCGCCGACGTCGCGAGGCGCATCGGCGCCGACGAGCGGGCGATGGCCGACCGCGTCGCGGAGCGATGGGACATCGCTGTGGACGCGTCGCTGCGGGCCAAGGACGCGGAGGCGACCGCGGGGGAGATCGTGACGTACCTCCGCGACGCCCACGCCTTGGAGGCCCAGGCGATCCAGCTCCTCGAGGCCGGGCCGGCGATCGCGGGCTTCGACGAGCTCGCGACGGTGTTCCGCGAGCACCTCGAGCAGTCCCGCGAGCATCAGCGCGAGGTCGATGAGCGACTGGGGGAGCTCGGCGGCTCGCCGGGACGCATGCAGGCGCTCGCGCTGCGCGGCGGAGCGCTGAACCTGGGCGCGTTCTTCGGCGTCCAGCCCGACACGCCCGTGAAGCTCGCCGGCTTCGCCTACGCCTTCGAGGCGCTCGAGTGCGGTGCCTACGAGCTGCTGGGCCGCACCGCCCGGCGCGCGGGCGACACGGCGACCGCCGAGCTCGCCGGCCGCATCCTGGCCGAGGAGCGCGTCGCAGCCGAGCGCGTCGCCGCGACGTGGGACGCCGCGGTCGACGCCCTGGTGCGCGAGCGTGCCGGGGTGTCGGGATGACCGCGGAGACGGTCGCGGTCCTCGGGGCGGGCGGCGCGATGGGCAAGGGGATGGCGCGCAACATCGCCCGCGCGGGGTTCGCCGTCCGCGCCTGGAACCGCACCCCGGAGAAGGCGCAGGACCTCGCCGGCGACGGCGCGGTGATCTGCGCGACGCCCGCCGAGGCAGCCGACGGCGCGACGGTCGTCGTGACGATGCTCTCCGACGCCGAGGCGGTCCTCTCCGCGATCGACGGCATCGCGGCTCCGGGCACGGTGTGGCTGCAGATGAGCACGGTCGGCATCGACGGCATGGCCGCCTGCGCCGAGCTGGCGGAGCGCGGTGGCCTCGTCCTCGTCGACGCGCCCGTGATGGGGACGAAGGCGCCGGCCGAGGCGGGCGAGCTCGTGGTCCTCGCCGCCGGGCCGTCCGGCGTCCGTGACCGCGTGCAGCCGCTGTTCGACGCCGTCGGCCGGAAGACCGTGTGGACCGGCGAGGCCGGCACCGCGAGCCGCGCGAAGGTCGTCCTCAACACATGGCTCGTCGTCGTGGTGGAGGGCGCGGCGGAGACGCTCGCGCTGGCCGAGGGCCTCGGCGTCGATCCCACCCAGGTCCTCGACCTGCTGGCCGGGGGCGCACTGGACGCGCCGTACCTTCAGATGAAGGGCGCGGCGATGATCCGGCGCGACTTCGAGCCGTCGTTCAGTCTCGCGCTCGCCGCGAAGGACGCGCGCCTGGCCGAGGACGCGGCGGCGGCCGCCGGGCTGGACCTGCCGCTGATCGGGGCGATCCGCGCGAGGATGGAGGAGGGCGCGCGGCAGCATGGGGACGAGGACATGTCGGCGACGTTCCTCACGAGCGCGCCGCGCGGCTGACGGCCGCGGTGAGCCGGGCTATGCGGACAGCGACTCGCCGGGTGCGAGCGTCACGACGCGCGTCGCCGGCGCGACCGAGGCGACCTGAGCGGCGAACCGCACCGGCGGGTCGCCCATCGCGCCGCCGTGGCGCCCGTGCAGGCCGATCGGCAGGAAGGTCCCCCAGTGGATGGGCACGGCGATCTCGGGCTGCACGAGCGCGACCGCCTTCGCCGCCTCGTCGGGATCGAGGTGCCCGGGCCCGAGCGACGGGCCCCAGCCCCAGATCGGGACGAGCGCGACGTCGACCTCGCCCCGCAGCAGCTCCATCCGCGGGTGCAGCTCGGTGTCGCCCGCGAACCACACCCGATCGGCCAGGTAGCCGACCGTGGCGGCCGGCTTCGCTCCCGGCCGCCGGCGACCGTCGTGCCAGGCCTCCACGACGCGGACGGTCGTGCCCGCGACGTCGACGCTGTCGCCCGCGGTGACCTCGCGCAGCTCGCCGTAGCCCATGCGCTGCAGCAGCCCGGCGGCGCCGGCCGGCACGACCGCGGTGGTCCGGGCACCGGCGAGGCGCCGCAGCGACGGGCGGTCGAGGTGGTCGTGGTGCGAGTGCGAGACGAGCACGGCGTCGACCCGCCCGGGGTCGGCCGGCGTCGGGGCGTGCCGGCGCAGATGCGCGACCCGGTCGCGCAGCACCGGGTCGGTGAGCAGCCGCGCGCCGCCCAGCTCGAGCAGCAGGGTCGCGTGTCCGAGCCAGGTGATCCGGCGGGTCACGCGCGTGCTCGGTGGGCGTCGACGCGCTCGGCGATGATCGCGCCCCCCGACGCGGCGATGACGAGCACGATCGCGACGGCGACGAGCCACGTCAGCAGCGCGAAGCCGATGCCGATCACCCCGAACTCCTGCGACGACGAGGCGAGGATGTGGGGCATGAAGAGGATCGACCAGACCCCGACGCCGGTCATCCCGATCGTGGACAGCACCGCGGCAGGCGCGAGCCGCTGCCAGTGCAGCCGCCGGCCCAGGAGCAGGTAGGGGGTCGCGAGCCACAGCGCGCCCGAGAACACGAGCGAGCAGATCGTGTCCAGCACTCCGCCGACGCCGCTCAGGATCGCCGGGCGCACGGCGACGATCACGCAGATCACGGCGAGCCAGGCGAGGGCCCACTTCGTGTTGCGCAGACCGAGGGTCGGCAGGCCGAAGACCAGCTCGTAGAGGCGCTGCATGCCGCGCGCGAAGGACAGGGCGGACACGAGCAGCAGCAGGACCCCCAGCACCGTGACGCTCGAGTTCACCATGTCGTTGGAGGCGAACGCCTGGCGCACGGTGTCGGCCGAGGCGCCCGTGAGGTCGAAGCGCTCGATGATCGAGTCCGCGAAGGACCGGTCGCTGGGCAGGACCGACGCGTAGACGATGAGCAGGGGGATGAGGGCCGAATAGCCGTAGGCGGCGATCGCCATGGCACGGTCGAATCCCTGGACGTGGATGAACCGCGCGAACCAGTCCCGCCCGAACCGGATGACCGACCCGATCGGACCGAGCCCCTCCAACCGGCTCAGCGGTCCTGCCGTCACACCTGGACCTGCCCCGGGCCGGGGTCGCGCTCGGCGGCCATCCGGGCGCGGCGCGGCGCCCCGGCCTCGCGCAGCGCGATCTTGATGACGGCGGCGAACGGCACGGCCAGGATCGCGCCGACCACGCCCAGCAAGGAACTGGCTATGAGCACGGAGACGATCGTCGTGAGCGGCGAGAGCTCCACGGCCTCCCGGTACACGATCGGGTACACGATGTAGTTCTCGACCTGCTGGTAGACGAGCTGGATGATCAGCATCGCGATCGCCGCCTCGGTGCTGACGGTGAGCGCGACCGCCACGAGGATCACCGCGGCGACCGTCGCCCCGACCTGCGGGATCAGGTCGAGCAGGCCGGTGATGACGGCGAGCACCAGGGGGAAGGGCAGCCCGAACGCCCACGCCGACAATCCCGCGACGGTCGCTGCGACGAAGGAGATCGCGACGTTGCCGATGAGCGACGAGGACACGGCGGTGATCGAGTTCTCCACCACCGGACGCCAGCGCTCCTCCGCGTGCCGCGGGGTGAAGCCGAAGAGCCAGTCGGTGATCGCCGGCCGCTCCATGAGCAGGAACAGGCAGAGGAACGTCAGCGTCACGAGCGACAGGATCGAGCCGAAGATGCCGCCGGCGATCCCGAGGATCGTCGTCGCCGTGTCGGGCAGGGCCCCCGCGAAGTCCTTCAGGGCGTCGCGGACCTTGTCGTCGAAGTTCGCAGCGCTCGTCACGCTCTGGAACCAGTCGGTCTGCTGCAGCTCGTCCCAGTAGGTCGGCAGCGCCTGGGCGAACTCCTTGATCTGATCCCACACCGGCCCCGCGGTGACGAGGACGAGCGCGAACACCGAGGCGAACACCGCCGCGAGGACGACGAGCGCGGCGCGGCCACGCTTCCAGCCGCGCTTGACGAGGGCGCCGACCACGGGGTCGAGTCCCAGGGCGAGCACGGCCGCCAGGAAGATCGAGATCAGGCTCCCGAGGGAGATCAGCGCGAGCGCGACCAGCACGGCGATCCCGAGCAGCAGCATCACCGTTCGGACGGAGATGGAGACCTCGACGCGCTGTGGCGGTCCTGTCGGTGGGACGGTCACGGGCCGTGAAGCATGGTTGCTGGGCCGGTCGGACCGCCGGTGTCGCGGAGATGACGTCGCCTCATCCCGTTCGGGCGATGACCGTTCACACCGGGTACGGCGAGAGTTCCCCCTGCACCCGAGCGAAGGAGCATGAGGGCATGAGCCCCCGCGTGGAGATCCACGTCCGCGGTCCGGTACGGATCGACGAGGCGCAGCGACTGGGACTGACGGCATCGGTCGCGCCTGCCGACACCGTCCTGCGAGGGACGTTGCGGGACCGACCGGCGCTGCACGGCGTGCTCGACGCGCTGCACGCCCACGGGCTCGAGCTCGTCTCCGTCCGCCGTCTCCCGGGTGCCTCATGAGCCTCGGCGTCAGCCTGTTCCTCATCGCCGTCGGCGCGATCCTGCACTGGGCGGTCACCGCGACGGTGTCGGGGATCGACATCCAGGTCGTGGGGACGATCCTCATGATCGTCGGCGTGCTCGGGTTCCTGATCTCGCTCGCGCTCTACGTCTCCAGCCGCAACACGGACCGGCCGGCGCCGCCGCCGCTCTGATCGGTCAGGGACGCACGATGCAGCGGAAGCCGAGGTGGCTCGTCGAGGAGTCCACGGCCTCGCCCTGTCGTGCCGCCGGGCGGTAGCGCAGGCAGTACGTCGGCGCGCAGAGGTGCGAGCCGCCCTTGATGACGCGCCGCGGGATGTGCTCGCCGGGCTCCCCGTGGCAGGCCGCGACCTCCGCGTCGAAGCCGTCGGTGGTCCACTCCCAGACGTTGCCCGTCATGTCGTGCAGGCCGTAGCCGTTGACGGGGAAGGTGCCGACGGGGGAGGTGCCGCGGTGGCCGCGCCAGGGGAACTCGCCCTGCCAGGTGTTCGCCATCCGCGGGTCGGGCTCCTCGCCCCAGGCGTACGTCGCGCCCTCCAGTCCGCCGCGCGCCGCGTACTCCCACTCGGCCTCGGTCGGCAGCGCCGCGCCCGCCCACTCGGCGTAGGCCACGGCGTCCTCGTGGGCGATGTGCACGACGGGGTGGCGCGCCCGCGTGTACGTGTCGCTGCCCGGTCCCTCCGGGCTGCGCCAGGACGCGCCGGGCACGTAGTCCCACCAGCGCTTCCAGTCGTCGAGCGGCACCGGGCCGCGCGTGGGCTGGAAGACGAGCGAGCCGGGGACCAGCATCTCGGGATCGGCGTCCGGGTAGTCGGCGGCCTCGGGGACGCGCTCGGCCAGGGTGACGTGGCCGGTCGCGCGGACGAAGCGCCGGAACGCGGCGACGGTCACCGGCTGCGTGTCGATCCAGAAGCCGGCGACCTCGACGCGCCGGACCGGGCGCTCCTCGGGATAGAAGTCCTCGCTGCCCATGAGGAACGCGCCCGGCGCGATCCAGGTCATCCCCGCCCGGGGCGGCGCCTGCGTCTCAGACATCGACGGACTCTCCTCGCGGGACGATGACGACGGGGCAGCGGGCGCCGTCGAGGATGCGCCGCGCGACACCGCCGATGCCGACCGCGTCGGCCGGACCGTAGGCGCGCGAGCCGAGCAGCAGCACGTCGGCGTCCTCGGACGCGCGCAGGAGCGCCTCGACGGGGTCGCCGACGAGCACGCTGGTGTCCACGCCGGACCCGCCGGTCGCGGCGGCGATGGCCGGGCCCAGGATCGAGGACGCGTCGCGCGCGTCCGGCGGGCTCGCCGCCTCCGGGGCGATCTCGCGCGCGATCTCGCGGGCCTCGTCGACGCCGGGTGTGCCCGCGAGGACCATGACGACGTGCAGCGCGGCGCCGGCCGCCGCCGCGAGCCGGGTGGCGGCGCGCAGGGCCTCGCGGCCCTCGGGCGACGGCAGGACCGCGACCGCGATCCGCGCCAGCGGCCGCGACGCGTGCTCCTTCGGCGCGACCGCGACCGCACAGGGGGCGCCGTCGACGACCCGCTCGCTCGTCCGGCCCAGCGTGACGTTGCCGTGCGCGCCCGCGCGCGAGGAGCCGAGCACGGCCAGCACGGGCCGCTCCGCCGCCATCACCGCGTGGAGCCCGGCGGACGGGGACGGCGCGTCGAGCTCGCGCACCTCGATGCCTGCGCCGGGCAGCGTCGCGCGCATCCCGGCGAGGACCCCTGCGCGCTCAGTCGCGTGCTCGAGGCGCGCGAACCGCTCGGGGACGCTGCCGCCCGGGTGGACGACCACCACGAGCAGCCTGGCGGCGAGCACCTCCGCCGCGACGCGCCCGAGCGCGACCGGCGCGCGGTCACCGGCGTCGGGATCGAAGGCGCTGACGACGCTGCGCTCCATGCTGCGCCCCACGGTACGCGGGCCGCGCATGACCGCGTCTCATCCCACCAGGGTGATGGCCGATGACCCTTCCGAAGCGCAGGATTGCGGCTCATGGCGCTGAGCTACGAGATCCGGGTCCGTGGTCGCGTCGACGAGCACCTGGCAACCGAGCTCGGCCTCCGCGCCGACGTCGCGCCGGTCGAGACGGTCCTCAGCGGTGCCCTCGACGCCCAGGAGGACCTGCAGGACGTCCTGGCCCAGCTGCAGGACCTCGGGCTCGAGCTCGTCGAGATCCGCCGCCTTCCGTCGGAGGACGCCAGGTAGGCCGGATCGCCCGGAACCTGGCGTGGACACGCCGGACAAGCACGCTGTACGGTGCGGGCCGATGTCCGTCGGGGGCCCTGCGCCGCTCCTCCTCACCCAGGTCGCCATGCCTGCGACCCCCGCGGGGATCGTGCCGCGGCCGAGGCTCGCGCGCCTCCTGCGCGACGGCATCGACGGCTTCACGACGCTCGTGTGCGCGCCCGCCGGGAGCGGCAAGACGTCGCTGCTCACCGCGGAGCTCGGTCGCGACGGCCTTCCCCGGCCGGCCTGGGTCTCCCTCGGCGTCGGCGACGACGAGCCGGGCCGCTTCTGGGGGACCGTGCTCGCGGCGCTGCGTGCGGCCGGCGTCGTGCGGGAGGGCTCCGCGCTCGACGCGCTCGCGCCGCCGGTCCGCGAGTCGCGGCGCAGCTTCATGCCGCTGCTGGTCAACGCGCTGGCCGAGCTCGACGACCCGGTCGTGCTCGTGCTCGACGACCTCCATCTCGTCCGCTCGCGCGAGTGCCTCTCGCAGCTGGCCTTCCTGCTCCTGCACGCCCCGTCGACGGTGCGCCTGGTGCTCAGCACCCGCGCCGACCCCTCGCTCCCGCTGCACCTCATGCGCGTCCGCGGGCAGCTCGTCGAGATCCGCGTCGCCGACCTGGCGTTCACCGAGGACGAGGCCGCCGCGCTGCTGGCGACGCACGGCGTCACGCTGACGCCCGAGCTCGTCGGCACGCTCTGCGCCCGCACCGAGGGCTGGGGTGCCGGCCTGCGGCTGGCCGCGCTGAGCCTCAAGGACCGCGAGGACCCGGAGCGCTTCGTCGAGGAGTTCGCCGGCGACGACCGCGCGGTCGGCGACTACCTGCTGGCGGAGGTCCTCGATCGTCAGCCGCCACGCCTCAGGCGCTTCCTCCTGCGGACGTCGATCGTCGACCGCATCTGCGGCGACCTGGCGGACGCGCTCACCGACGAGGACGCGGGCGCCGACGCGCTGGCGACGCTCGAGCTCACGAACGGGTTCGTCATCGGCCTGGACTCGCGCCGCGAGTGGTACCGCTACCACCGCCTGTTCGCGAAGCTCCTGCGGATGCGCGCCCGCAGCGAGCTCGGAGACGAGCTCGCGGTGTTGCACCGCCGCGCGGCGCACTGGTACGCGAGCCACGGGGAGCAGGAGCAGGCGCTCGGCCACGCGGTCCAGGCGCAGGACTGGGATCTCGGCACCGAGCTCGCCGCCCGGCACTGGTTCGACCTCTTCGTGCGGGGCCAGAGCGACGCGCTGCGCGGCCTCGTCGACGCGATCCCCGTGGACCGGCTGGAGCGCGACGCGGAGCTCGCGGCGGCCATGGCCTGCACGGCGCTGGACGCCGGCGACACCGCGTCCGCGCGGCGGCACCTCGACCGCGCCGAGTGCGCCGAGGGTGCTCTGCCCGACGCCCGGCGCCGCGCGTACCTCGAGACGATGGCGCTCGCGCGGCTGTACCTGGCGCGCAGGGAGGGCGACTTCGACGCGGCGCTCAGCGCTGCCGACACGCTGCTGGAGCAGGCGGCGAGCCACGGCGGCTGGCCCGACGACGCCCGGCGCGCGCTCGTCCACGGCAAGCTGGGGGAGACGGCGCTGTGGGCCTACCGCTTCGACCGCGCGCGGGCCGAGCTGCAGGAGGCGATCGCGCTCGCGCGGGCGATCGGACTCGACTACGTCGCCGTCGGGGCGCTGGGGCATCTGTCGCTCCTCGAGCAGATCGACGTCGGGCCCGAGCGGAGCGTCGCGATCGCCAGGGAGGCGGTCGCGCTGGCCGAGGGACGCGGCTGGATCGCGATCCCGCAGACGGCGGGCGCGCACGCGACGCTCGCTGCGGCCGCACTGCTGTCCGAGCTGCGGCCCGACGACGCCGAAGAGCACCTGGGCCGCGCGCGCGACGCGCTCGCGAACGCCGACCTCCGCCAGACCGCGTTCGTCGTCGCGATCATCGCCGCGCGCGTCCACGCGGCCAACGGCAGGCCCGAGGGCGCCCTGCACGAGCTCGAGCGCTTCGAGGTGATCCATCGTGGTGGGGCGAGCGCGCCGTTCGAGCGGGCGATGATCGCCTGCACGCGCGCCCGGGTGCTCGCGGTCATGGGCGACCTGGACGGAGCGCGGCAGCGGCTGGCGGAGGTCGCCGGCGAGCCCTGGCCGATCGTGGCGGTGACCGAGGCGCGGATCCTCCTCGCCGAGGGCGATCCCGCCGCGGCGGTCGGGGTGCTCACCCAGGCGTCGCCGGCCATCTACAGCGGGACGGCCGTCGAGGCGCGGGTGACGCTCGCGATCGCCCACGACGAGACGCGCGACACCGCTGCCGCGTCGCGTGCGGTCGAGGAGGCGCTGGAGGACTGCGAGCGCAGCGGCCACCGCTGGCCGTTCATCGAGGCGGGACGACGGATGGAGAACCTGCTGCGCGCGCAGATCCGCTCGGGCACCGCGCACCGCGCGATCGTCGGCGAGCTCATCGCGGCGTTCGAGGACCGTCTCCCGGCGCGGCGACCCGTCACGCCGCTGCTCGAGCCGCTCAGCGACCGCGAGCAGGCGATCCTCCGCTACCTCCCGACGACGCTCTCCAACCGCGAGATCGCCTCGGAGCTGTTCGTCACCACGAACACGGTCAAGACGCACCTGCGCAGCATCTACCGCAAGCTCGACGTCGCCCGCCGCCGGGACGCCGTCGACCGCGCCCGGGATCTACGCCTCCTGAGCTCCGGTCTTGGGCGCTAGCGCCCAGCCCCCGAGCCCGAACGGCAGCGGCAGCCAGTAGGAGAACAGCCGGTAGGCGAACGTCGCGAGGACGGCGTCGCCCGGCGACACGCCCGCGAGCGCGAGCATCGCGGTGAGGCCCGCCTCGACGAAGCCCAGGCCGCCCGGCGTCACCGGGATCTGCGCCAGGACCTGCGCGCCGCAGAACGCCAGGAGGGCGAGCCCGGGCCGGGGGTGCGAGCCGATCGCCGCGAGGGCGGCCAGGAGCGTGCCGAAGTCGAAGAGCCACTTCCCGGCGGTCGCCGCGAGCGCGCGCTTCCACTTGGGCCCGAGCGTCGCGAGGATGCGGTCGCGCTCGCGCAACAGCCGCGACGGCAGGCCGTGCAGCGGCTCGGCCTTGCGCCGCAACGCGTTGCGCACGCGCTGCACGGTGCGGCCGATCCAGCGCAGCGGCCCGTCCGTGGTCAGGAGCACCGCGCCGATGCCGACCAGCACCGCGAAGACGGCCAGGCCGGCGATCGTGGTCTCCAGCAGCGTGCGATCGACCGAGCCCCGGAACAGCGCCGGGATCGCGAGGATCGGAAGCGCCAGCACGACGGCGAAGACCAGGAGGTTCGCGGCGGTCAGCGCCGCGACGGTGGAGCCCGTCGGCAGTCCGGCCTGCACGAGGATCCGGTACTGCAGCGCTGCGCCGAGCGCGCCGCCGCCCGGCGCGATCTTCGACAGCGCGTTGCCCGCGAGCTGCGAGGTGATGACCGGGCGCCACTGCCGAGCCCGCAGCGCGACGTGCTGCAGCGCCCACAGACACGCGAACGACGCGAGCTGGAGCCCGGCCATGAGCGCCAGCCAGGGGATCGAGAAGCGCGTGATCTGCCGCCAGGAGCCGAAGACCTCGACGATGCTCGGGAACACGAGGTAGAGCGAGATCCCGGTGACGGCGAGCCACATCGCCGACTTCACGATCCGTCTGCGCGGAGGCTCGACCGCGCGCTCGATCTCGCCGGGCGTGTCGGCGCGGTTCTCGATCGCCCGCTCGACCCGGTCGCCGAGCGTCTCCGAACGCTCCGGTGCTGTCACAGGCCGGCGATCCCGTCCCCGAGCAGCTTGGTGCCGATGACGAGCATGAGCACGGCCATGATCGCCGCGTTGTTGGCCGCCATCCACGCCTTCATGCCGTCGAGCGTCTCGCGCGAGCGGCTGCCGAGCGCGAAGTACACGACGACCGGCGCAGCCACGCCGACCGTGGCGACGAGCACGAAGATCGCGAGCGCGACGGCCTGCTCGCCCGTGTCGATGCCGGTCTGGGCGATCGCGGCGGCCGCGGCGACTGTCAGGAGGAGGTTCTTCGGGTTCACGCCGGAGAGCAGGCCGCCCAGCGCGAGCGCCTTCGGCGTGCCGAACCCGTCGATCGTCTGCATCCAGGTGGGCAGCGTGGCATCGTGGTCGCCGCGGCGCGGCCGCCCGCGCCAGCCGTGGACCCCGAGCAGCAGCAGCAGCGCGCCGAGGACGAGCTTGAGCACGCTGACCCAGGTGGCCGGCTCACCGTCGGAGGATGCGTCCGCGCCGCTCGACGCGAGCAGCACGATCGTCCCCACGACTGCGAGCCCGATGACCCACCCCAGGACGAACGCCGGCCCGTTGGACCGGGCGCGCGGGGTGGCGAGCATGAGCACCACGGCGATGATCGGGATGGGGCTCACCGCGACGCCCACGCCCAGGGACAGGACCTGCCCGATCGCTTCCTTCATGACGGCGATGCTCGGGGACGCGCGGGGTACCCGTCATCGCCCGGACGGGATGAGGTGGCGTCACCCGCCGAGGCGGCACATTGCCGCACGTGTTCTCGTCGCTGCGGGGCTACGACCGCCGGTGGCTGCGCGGCGACCTCATGGCCGGCCTCACCGTCTGGGCCGTCCTCGTGCCCGAGTCGCTGGCCTACGCGTCGATCGCGGGCGTCTCGCCCGTCGTCGGCCTGCACGCCGCGCCGGCCGCGCTGATCCTCTACGCCGCGTTCGGCAGCTCGCGCACCTCATCGTCGGGCCGATGTCGGCGACCGCGGCGCTCTCGGCGGCGACCGTCGGCGACCTCGTCGCGCCGAGCGGCGACAAGTTCGTGGCGATGACCGCGGCGCTCGCCATCACGACCGGAATCGCGGCGCTCCTCGCGGGCATCCTGCGGCTCGGCTTCCTGGCCAGCTTCATCTCCGAGCCCGTGATCAAGGGCTTCATCGTGGGGCTCGCGCTGACGATCAT
The DNA here is from genome assembly GCA_963757125.1 of uncultured Solirubrobacterales bacterium. GTDB lineage: Bacteria > Actinomycetota > Thermoleophilia > Solirubrobacterales > Solirubrobacteraceae > CAVVSD01. Next base: position 462,875 of record CAVWQP010000006.1, read on the forward strand.
GATCGGCCAGGTCCCCAAGCTGCTGGGGCGTGACCGGCGTGGTCCTCGACGCCGAGTCGGTGCCGTCGATCGACGTCACGGCGGCCCGGATGCTGGCGGAGGTCGCCGACGAGCTGCAGCGCGACGGCATCGGGTTCGTCATGGCCCGCGACGTCGGCCAGGTCGCGCGACATCCTGCGCGAGGCCGACGAGTCCGGCCGGCCGCGGATGGCGACGACGATCCCGGAGGCCGTCGCGATGGCCTCCGGGACCGATGCGCACTGATCGTCAGTCGCGCGCGAACGCTGCCTTCCGGCAGATGGCGCGGTCTTCGGGCGCTACCCGCGGCGCGCTGGCTCGCCTTCGCGTGCTGTCGACGCAGGCGTTCCTCCCCACGCGGTGCTGTTCAGCTCGCACGCTCATCCTCGCGAGCCAGTTCGACGTCTCGGACTCCTCCGCGCCCGCCTACCTCGACCTCGCTCGCGAACTCGCCGGCGCGCTGCTGCTCGGCCGCCTGTTCGACACCGTGGGGCGGCGGATCATGATCACCGCCTGCTACGCGGCGTCGGCTGCAGGCCTGGTCGTGCTCGCGATCCTCGTCGGGCAGGAGGCGCTCGGCATCTGGGGCTACATCGCGCTGCTGTCCGCCGTGTTCTTCGTCGCGTCCGCTGCGGCGTCGGCCGGCTACCTGACGGTCAGCGAGATCTTCCCGCTGGAGACGCGCGCGATGGCGATCGCGTTCTTCTACGCGATCTCGACGGGCATCGGCGGCACCGTCGGCCCGATCGTGTTCGGCCAGCTGCTGGGGACGAAGGCCACCGGCGTCATGATCGGCTTCCTCATCGCCGCCGGGCTCATGTTCATCGCCGCGGTGAGGGGCATCCTCGGCGTCGACGCCGAGCAGGAGTCCCTGGAGGACATCGCCGAGCCCCTCTCGGCCGAGGCGGCGGAGGGCAGCTAGCGTTTCGCGGGCGATGGACCTCGCCCGCGAACTGCGCACCCTGATCCGCCGGCCCGTGGTTCTGGGCCTCGTCGGCGCCGCGGTGGGCGGCTACCTGCTGGCGCGCCTGGCGCGGACCGACACCGGGACGCGGCGGGTGGAGCTCTCAGGCGAGCCGGAGACGACGGTGGCCCCAGGCGACGCCGAGCGAGGCGACGATGCCGGCCGCGCCGACGACGGCGACGATCGGGTTGCCGTTGAGGGCCGCGCCGCCGAGGACGCCGTAGAGGACGATCCGCGGCGAGGCGCCGACGGCGATCCCGACGACGAACGCTCGAGGGCGCACGCGCGCGACACCGCACGCGTAGTTGAAGGCGCAGGCGGGGAGGCCGGGCGCGCTGCGGACGAGCGCGATGCCCCAGGGGCCGCTGCGCTCGAGCCGGTCGGCGACGGCGCGGGCCCGGTCCGGCAGCCGATCGGCGAGCGACGCTGGTGCCAGCCGGCGCGCGATCGCGAACGCGGCGAGGGCGCCCAGCGGGCTGCCGACGAGGCACAGCGCGATGCCCGCCGGCCCGAACAGCGCGACGGCGAGCACGTACAGCACGGGTCCGGGGAACAGCAGGCAGGTCGCAGGGACCCAGGCGGCGACGAACAGCAGCGGCGCCCAGACGCCGGCGGCCGCCACGAGACCGAGCCACGTGTCCGTGTCGCGCGGGAGCAGCAGGATGGCGGCGACGGCCGCGAGGAGCAGCGCCGCCACGGCGGCGAGACGCCGTGAACGCATCGGCCGCAGGATACGAGCGGGTGCGATGTGTGGCCCACGTGCACTCCACGCACTCCGACGGCAGCGCGACGCTGCCCGAGCTGCGCGCCGCGGCGCGGGACGCCGGCGCCCGGGTCGTGCTGCTCACCGACCACGACACGCTCGGCGCGCGGGACGCGGGCCAGGACGGGTGGGGCGACGACGTCCTCGTCGTCGTCGGGCACGAGGTCTCGCCACGCGGTGGTCATCTGCTCGTGTTCGGGACCGACGAGGTCGTCCCGCACCGGGGGCGCGACGAGCGCGAGATCCTCGACGCCGTCGCCGCCGCGGGCGGCTTCGGCTACGCGGCGCACCCGTTCTCGCTCGGGTCCGCGATCTCCACGCGCGTCGCGCCCGCGCACGCGTGGGGGACGTTCCGGCATCCGGCGCTGGCCGGGATCGAGGTGTGGAGCCTCACGACCGACGTGTCGGAGGGGTGGCGGACCGCCGGGGAGGCGGTGCGGGACATGCGCAATCCGCTGCGCACGGCGCTCGCCGGGCCGCCGGAGCGCCATCTCCGCGAGTGGGACGCGCTGACCGCAGCGGGCGACGTGCTCGCCGGCCTCGGCGGCCAGGACGCCCACGCGCGCGGCGTCCGGGTCCGCGGCCGGGTGCGCTCGATCATGCCCCACGACCGGTGGATGGGGCTCGTGCAGACCGAGCTCGCGCTCGACGCGCCGTTCACGGGCGACGACGACGCCGACCGCGCGGCGGTGCTCGCCGCGTTGCGCGCTGGCCGCACGTCGATCGTCGTCCCGCCGCTGGGCGATCCGCTCGACGCCCGCATCGAGTACGCGGACGGGCGGTTGTCCGTGGCTGCGCCGGAGGGCACCGTCGCGCGGATCGTCACCCCCGGCGGCGCGGTGCGCGAGCTGCCCGCGCCGTGCGAGCTCGACGTCGCCGGTCCGGTGCGGGTCGAGCTGCTGCGGAAGGGGTCGCGCTGGATCCTGTCGTCGCCGCTGGGCGGCGCTCAGATGCCGAGCTCGGCGTAGACGTGCGCCTCGTAGACGTGCGGGCCGGTCTGCGTGGCCTTCGCCGCCGCGTACCCGGCGACGAACGTGTCGAGCGCGTGCCGGACGATCTTCGGCTCGAACGAGACGTTGATCGTGTACCGGCCGGCGAGCGGCTGGGGCAGGTGCGCCCGGTCGACCCGGCGGACGCCGTTGAGGTTGACGACGACGATCGGCATCCCGAGCTTCGTGAGGACGTCGAGCTCGTAGAAGAAGTAGTTGCGCTGGTTGTCGGCGACCGCCCGTGAGCGCTGGCCGACCAGCACGATGGCCTGGCGGCTGCGCCCCATGCGCTCGCGGAGGCGCCGGCGGATGACGTCGCGGTTCGTGTCGCCCTTCGCGTGCAGGTCGTAGGCGTCCTCGAAGTCGAACGGGATGCGCTGCTCCTCCGGCCACGCGCGCATCTCCCACCACGCGCTCGCATCCTCGGCCGCGTAGCTGACGAACGTCCTGTCGCGATGACCCATGATCGATGCATCATTCCCTGTATGGCGGATGCGATGAGCAGGCTCGACCCGCCCATCCGGGCGATGTTCGACGCGACGAACGCCGAGGACTCCACCGCGTTCGTGGATGCCTTCGCCGAGGACGCGGTCCTCGTCGACTGGGGCCGGACGTTCACGGGCCACGACGAGATCGCGACCTGGAACGCCAACGAGAACATCGGGGTGCACAGCCGCATCGGGGTGACCAGCGTGGACCGCGACGTCGACCGCACGACGGTCGGCGTGAGCGTCTCCGGCGAGGGCTACAACGGCGGTGGGGCGTTCGTGTTCGAGACGGCGGGCGGGCGGATCACGCGGATGGAGATCACGGGCTGAGCGCCACCGCCTCCCGCGGGGTCACGGCGTCGACGAGTCGCTCCGCTGCGCTGATGAGCGAGTCGAGCTCTTCGCGGGTCGGGTCGAGGTCGTACGGGTGGTGGTGCGTCGCGCGGGACAGCGCGTGCCACGTGAAGGCCACCTCGTGCGCCAGCGAAGCGGGCTCGAGGTAGACGCCCAGGCAGCCGAGCTGGGCGCGCATGTTCAGGCGCTGCACGCCTGGAGCGCGCACCGCCCAGTAGCTCTCGAGCGACTCCTCGATCGCCTGTCGTGCGAGCAGGGCGGCAGCACGCGGCCATATGGCAGCGGTCCCGGGGCTCGGCTCATCGAGCATCCTCCGCGCCTCGGCCAGCAGGTCGCGGGGCGTCAGCACGCCGGCTCCAGTGCTCGGACGAGCTCCCTGGTGCCTTCGGCGAGGGTCCAGCCGTCCACTGCGAGCAGTCGGTGCGAGCCCCGCTTCACCGTGGCGACCGTCGTCACGGCGTCCTCGCCGCCGAGCTGCCGAACGCGGTCCGTGATCTCGATGCCCTGCGCCGTGGAGAGCTCGAAGGCCCCTGCGAGCCAGGAGTTCAAGGACGTCTTCTCGGCCAGGAGCTCCTCGACGCGGGCATGGGGCGTCCCGGAGTCGATGAGACGACGACGGATGCGCGCGGCGCATGCCGCCTCGATGGCGCTGCGGCACAGCCCCGGCACCACGCGTGCACGGACCTCGTCGGAGACGTCCTCGGTCTTGGCGAACGCGAACGCCTCGCCGACGTAGCGGTCGCTCGGCGGGCGGCCGGCGACGACCTCGACCTTCGACGAGGCGCGGCGGTGGACGTTCATGATGCGCGCGTCGATGTCCAGCCGCCGGACGGCCTCGGGCAGCCGCTCGTCGTGGGTGAACACGACGACCTGGCGGGTCTCGGCGGCGCGGGCCAGCACGCGTGCGAGACCGTCGACCTTGGCCGGGTCCATCGACTGGACGGGGTCGTCGATGACCATGAAGCCGAACGGGCTCTCCGGCAGCGACGCCCGAGGCAGGAAGATGCTGACGGCCAACGCCGACAGCTCGCCCTGGCTCATGACGCCGAACGCGGACGACGCGCTCCCATCGACGCTGACATCGAACGACGCGTAGCGGCGGTTGCCCTCCTTGCGCAGCTCGACGTCCCCGAGGGCGACGTTGCTCTCGTGCCGGAGCTCCGCCCAGTTGGCCTGCGCGGACTCGACGATCGGAAGGAGCCGCTCGCGACGAAGCGCGGCGGTGCAGGCGGCCATCCATACCTCCGCGCCCTTGAGCGTGACGACCGTCTCCTTGTCGTGTTCGGCCCGTCTGGCGGTCGCGACCCAGGAAGCCACGTCGGCCTGGATCGGCCCCCAGGCGGACTGCCGTCGCTCCGCCTCGTGTTCCGCCGCCTCGCGCGCCGAGGCTGCGGTGGCGAGCACGCCGAACGCCGCATCCCGGCCGTCGTCGCCCTCGCGCGCCACGGCCGACCAGCGCGCCCATGCAGCACGGACACCGTCGTCGTCGACGGAACCGAGGATCGCAGGGAACAGCGCGTCGATGGCATGCTGCGCCGCGCCAACGGCAAGTCGCGCAACCCGCAGATCCTCGCTGCGTCGGCGGAGCTCCTCGATCTCCGCCTGCGAGCGGATGAGCCATCCCGTGTCGAGGACGTCGGTCGTTCCGCAGACGGGACAGGTGGCCTCCTCGCCGTGCTGCTGGTGGAAGCCCACGGCCTCGTCGAGCAGGCGAGCGAGCGCCTCGAGGCGGTCTGCGTCCGTGGCCTCGAGACGCCGGACGTCCTCGAGCGCTCGCGACAGCGCGGCGAACGCCGAGTCGATCGCCGCGTCGTCTGGTAACGGAAGCGCGGCGAGCGCGTGCAGCCGGCCGTCCTCGTCGGTCTCGAACGCGCCGGCCGCCGCGGCCTCGATCGCGTCGACGTCCGGTCGCATCTTCGCGAGCAGCGGGGCGATTGTGGCAGCGCGGTCTCCCTCTGTCGCGGCGATCGTCACGATGAGCGCCTTGCGCTCGAGCTTCTCCGTCTTGCCGCTCTTCTCGCGATCGAGGCGGGCGGCGCGGAGGGTGGCTGAAAGGTCGTCGAACTCCTCGAGTCCCAGCACCGCCGAGAGCGCCTCGTAGAGGGCGGCGGCGCGCTCGGAGAACATCGTTCCGAGCTCGTTGTAGGAGAGCAGCGGGCGGAACTGCGCGAGCGCGGCGTCCCAGCCGAGGGCATCCCACGAAGCACGCGCACCGCTGCCGCGATGGGCTCGCCGCCGTCGAGCGAAGCGTCGGCGGCCCACGTCCGCCGGAGCTCCAACGGCTGCTTCTCGCCGTCGACTCGGAAGCGCGCGGAGAGGACGGTCGGACCGTCGCCGTGGAGGTTGCGCCAGCCCTCGCGCCACACGCGGGTGCGCTCCTCCCAGCGGAGGTTCGCCCCGGTGAGCAGCATCTCGAGCCCTTCCGCGAAGCTCGACTTCCCGGGATCCGTTGCGCCCGACGACGAGCGTCAACCCCGGCCCGGCGGTGAGGGGGAGGCGTGCCTGCGGTCCGATGCCACGGAAGTTCTCGACGGCGATCTGGTCGAGGTAGACGCGCGCCGGCGTCTGCGCGGGCACGGAGGCGACGAGGTCGCGCGGGATGGTGGAGGGCGCGCCCGTGAGATGCGCGTCGAGGTTGTCGGCGCCCTCGGCGGCAGCGAGGACGATGTCGGCCACCGCGGCGGTGGGCCCCTCGCTGCCCCCGAGGCGCTCGATGAGCTGCTCGAGGGCGGTGTCGTTCACATGAGACGTGTCGGCGCCGGGGCGCGCGAGGTTGAGTCGCTAGCCGCGGTCGCGCAGCACCGCGAGCACCTCGTCCCGCGCGTCGCGCAGGTGCTCGGCCATCGCCGCCGCCGCGGCCGCGCCGTCGCCCGCCTCGATCGGAGCGCGACCGCGTCGTGCGCCGCGGGCGGTCGCGTCGCGCAGGACGCGGAACGGGTGCGTGTCGAAGCTGTCGAACATCGCAGCCCGCGCGTCCTCGATCGAGCTGCGGAGCATCGCGTTGCCGCTCGCATCGGCGACCGCGAGATGGAAGGCGGAGTCCGCCCGCCGGAACTCGCCGGCGTCGCCGCTCGCGCGGAGCGCGCGACCGCACTCGGCGAGGCGCGTCAGGTCCTCCTCGGACCGGCGCTCGGCCGCCAGCTGCGCCGCCGTCGTCTCGACCGCAAGCCGGTACTCGAAGATCTCGACGACGTGCGCGAGCTCCAGCCCGCGCGGTCGCTCGGTCACGAACGCGCCGCCCGCGGGGCCGCGGCGGGTGACGAGCGCGCCTTCCTCCTGCAGGACCCGCAGCGCCTCGCGCACGGTCAGACGCGACACCCCGAGGTTCGCCGCGAGGGTCCGCTCGGCGGGGAGGCGCTCGCCCGCCACGACCTCGCCGAGGGCGATCGACCGCCGCAGGCGGTCGGCCACGACCTCGTGGGCTGCAAGCAGGCGAACAGGCTCCGAGACGTTGCCCACGGGCCTATGGTATGCATCGCAGACCAAAGGTGTCTCTGTGACGATCGCTCCCTTCGCCAACCACCTGCCCGTCCGGGTCCGTTTCGGCGAGGGCGCCGCGCTCGAGCTCGGCGGCATCGCCGCGTCGCACGGCGCCCGCCGCGTGCTGCTCGTCATCGACGAGGGTCTCGAGGAGCGCAACGACGCCGTCGCCGACGCCGTCCTCGCGCTGCGGCGCGCGGACCTCGAGGTCGACCGCTTCGACAAGGCGCCGGGCGAGCCGACCGGCGACGTCGTCGACGCCGCGGCAGCGGCCGTGTCGCGGTCGCGGCCGCACGCGATCGTCGCGCTCGGCGGCGGCTCGGTGATCGACACCGCGAAGGCCGCGCGCGTCTGCGCGCAGGAACACGTGCGCTTCCAGGACCTGGAGGCGCCGTACCCGCATCCGATCGTCCCGCTCATCGCCGTCCCGACGACGGCGGGGACGGGCTCGGAGGTCTCCGGCGGCGCGGTCGTCACCGATCCCGCCACCGGCCGCAAGGGCGGCATCGCGGCGCCGGCGCTGCGCGCGCAGGACGCCGTCGTCGACCCGGTCCTCACGTACTCCGTCCCGCCCGACGCGACCGCGCAGACGGGCATCGACGCGCTCGCCCAGGCCATCGCGGGCATGATCGCCACCGTCCGCACACCGATCGGCGACGCGATCGCGCTGGAGGCGATCCGGCTCATCGGCCGCTCGCTCGTCGCGGCCCACCGCGACGGCTCCGACGCGACCGCCCGCTCGGAGATGGCCTGCGGCAGCCTCATGGCCGGGCTGACGATGAACATCGCCGACTGCACCGCCGAGCACTCGCTCGGCCAGGCGATCGGCGGGATGTTCCACGCGCCGCACGGGCTCACGATCGGCGTCGTGCTCGTGCAGACGCTCGAGCGCGAGCGCCGCTTCGTCCCGGAGCAGCTCGAGCGCGTGGCCGACGCGCTCGGCGTCCCGGCCGACGGGACGGCGGACGGCTCGCGGGCCGTGCGCGGCGTGCGCGGTCTCCTCGACGACCTGCGCTTCCCGGTCCTGCGCTCGATCGGCGTCGACGAGTCGCACGTCGACGCCCTGACCGACCTCGCGACCGCCGATCCCTTCCTCGCGTTGTCGCCCGAGCCGTGGACCCCGGCGGAGGTGCGCGGCGCGTTCGTCGCCGCGCTCGCCGAGGAGCCGAGGTGACCGACGTCGACGCGATCGTCGTGGGCGCCGGCTTCTCGGGCCTCTACACCCTCCACCGGCTGCGCGAGCTGGGCCTCTCGGCCGTCGTCATCGAGCGCGGCTCCGGCGTCGGCGGCACGTGGTACTGGAACCGCTACCCGGGCGCGCGCTGCGACATCGAGAGCATCGACTACTGCTACGCGTTCTCGCGCGAGCTGCTCGAGGAGTGGGAGTGGACCGAGCGCTACGCCACGCAGCCGGAGATCCTGCGCTACCTCGAGCACGTCGCGGACCGGTTCGACCTGCGCGGCGACATCCGGCTCGGCACCACGGTGACTGCCGCGACCTGGGAGGACGGGCACTGGGCCGTCGCGACCGACGCCGGAGACACGCTCACCGCGCAGCACCTCGTCCTGGCCGTCGGCAACCTCACGGCGGTCAAGCGCCCGGACTTCGCCGGGCTGGATGACTTCGAGGGCGACTGGTACCACACCGCCCGCTGGCCGCGGGAGGGCGTCGATCTGCGCGGCAGGCGCGTCGCCGTCATCGGGACCGGCTCGACCGGCATCCAGGCGATCCCGCGGATCGCGGAGCAGGCCGAGCACCTCGTGGTCTTCCAGCGCACGCCCAACTACTCGATGCCCGCGGTGAACCGCCCGCTCGATCCGGCAGAGCTGCGCGAGGCGGTGGCCGGCTACGACGAGCGCCGCCGCCGCGCCCGCGAGAGCGACGCGGGCGTGCCGATCGCGCCGCCCGAGCGCGCGGCGCTCGACGCCACGCCGGAGGAGCGCCGCGCGGCCTACGAGACGGGCTGGCGGCGCGGCGGCATCAACGCGCTCTCCAACGCGTTCACCGACCTGTTCACCGAAGCCGACGCGAACCGCACCGCGCAGGAGTTCGCGCGCTCGAAGATCCGCGAGGTCGTCCGCGACCCGATCGTCGCCGAGGCGCTGTGCCCGTCGCACACGATCGGCACGAAGCGCACCTGCGTCGACATCGGCTACTTCGAGACCTACAACCGTGACGACGTCGAGCTCGTGGACGTCCGCCGCTCGCCGATCGAGGCGATCACGGCCCGGGGCGTCGCGACCGCCGACGCCGAGCACCCGGTCGACGTCATCGTCTTCGCGATCGGCTTCGACGCGATGACCGGCGCGCTGCTGGAGATCGACATCCGCGGCCGCGACGGCCTCGCGCTGCGCGACGCCTGGGCAGGCGGCCCGCGGACGCTGCTCGGGCTGACGACGGCGGGCTTCCCGAACATGTTCATGGTGACCGGCCCCGGCAGCCCGTCCGTGCTCAGCAACATGGTCGTCTCGATCGAGCAGCACGTGGACTGGATCGCCGACTGCATCGCGCATCTCCGCGAGCGCGGCGTCGCGTCGATCGAGGCCGGCGAGGACGCGCAGGACGCCTGGGTCGAGCACGTCGCCGCCCTCGCGGACGCGACGCTCTACCCCGAGGCGACCTCCTGGTACGTCGGGGCGAACATCCCGGGCAAGCCGCGCGTGTTCATGCCCTACGTCGCGGGATGCGGCGCCTACCGGCGAGAATGCGACGAGGTCGCGGCGCGCGGCTACGAGGGCTTCGTGCTCGGCACGCGCGAGGCGGAGGCGACGACGGGGCGGAGGGCATGAGCGAGCTGGCACCGGCGGCGGACGCCGTGAGCGTCGTCAACGGCCTGACCGACCAGGGCATCGAGACGGTCGTGCTCGCGGGCGCGGACACGCACGGCGTCATGCGCGGCAAGCGCGTCCCGATCGGCCAGCTCGCGCGGCTGCTGGCGCACGGCGTCGCGCTCTGCGACGTCTTCTGGGTCCTGCACCTCGACGAGTCCGCGCTCGTCGAGCGTCCCGAGGGGCACGTCGGCTACTTCCCGACCGAGCGCAACGGCTACCCGGACATCCTCGGCGTGCCCGATCCGTCGACGCTGCGGATCGTCCCGTGGCACCACCGGACGGCGCTCATGCTGTGCGACTGGCGCGGGCAGGACGGCGCGCCGATCCCGATCGCGCCGCGCGAGATCCTGCGCCGCGTCGTCGAGCGCGCGCGGGCGATGGGCTTCGAGCCGCGCTGCGCGCTGGAGCTCGAGTTCTACCTCCTGCGCGAGACGTCCGGATCGCTGCTGACGCGCCGTCCCGCCGAGCTCGTGCCGCTGACCGAGCGGTCCAGCACGTACGGCGTCGCGATGGGCTCGCGGCAGGAGCCGGTCGGCCGCCTCATCCGGGAGAACATGCTCGCCTACGGCCTCCCGGTGGAGGCGTGCAACCCCGAGACCGGGCCCGGCCAGTTCGAGATCACGCTGCGGCATCGCCCGGCGCTCGAGGCGGCGGACGACGCGTTCCTCTTCAAGTCCGCGGTGAAGGAGCTGGCCGCGCAGCAGGAGCTCGTCGCGACGTTCATGGCGAAGCCCAGCAACGAGTGGGCCGGCAACTCGTGCCACATCCACATGAGCCTCACCGACGAGGACGGCAGGGGCGTCTTCCACGACCCCCACGACGCGGGCGGGCTGTCCTCGACGCTGCGCAGCTTCGTCGCCGGGACGCTCGACGCGATGCCCGGTCTCACCGCGGTGATGGCGCCCACGATCAACTCCTACCGGCGCTTCACCGGGTACTCCTGGGCGGGCACGACGGCGACCTGGGGGATCGACAACCGCTCGGTCGGCGTGCGCGCGATCAGCGAGGGGGAGGGAGGAACCCGCGTCGAGCACCGCCAGCCCGGCGGCGACGTCAACCCGTACCTCGCCGTCGCCGCCGCGCTGGGCTCCGGGCTCGACGGGATCGCGCGCGGGGCCACGGCGCCGGAGCCGACGGGCCAGGACGTCTACGCCATGGCCCCGGGCGATGTCCGGACGCTCCCGCGGTCCCTGCCGGAGGCGATCGCCGCGCTCGAGGGGAGCGCGACCGCGCGCGAGTGGCTGGGCGAGGACTTCGTCGGCTACTTCCTCGCGATGAAGCGCGCCGAGGTCGACGCCGCGGCGACCGCGGTCACCGACTGGGAGATCGCCCGGTACCTCGAAGCACTCTGACGCTCCGAGGAGGTCTCGCCCTAGACCAGGCGTCCACTCGGCGCCCAGCCGCTGGCTACCGTGACACCCTGTATGCCCAAGAACGGGTGAGCAACGGGAGGGCTTGGATGCCGCGCAGGACCTGGAGAACGATGATCGGAGCACTCGCCGTGGCGTCGGCGATGCTCGTCGCGCTCGGCTGCGGTGGCAAGGAGGCGGCGGTCGTCCAGTCGGCCTTCGACCACCCGATCGACAGCGCGACGGTCTCGATGTCCCTGACCGCGCAGACCCCGATGGGCGCGATGGGCGTCAGCCTCACCGGGCCGTACAAGAGCAACGGCAAGCAGGAGCTCCCCGACGCCGACATGACCCTGAAGGTCGAGGGCATGGGCCCGCAGCCGATGACGGCGCGGATCATCTCCACGAAGGACAACGCGTTCGTCGAGTACGAGGGCGTGACCTACGAGGTGGGCGCGGACAAGATCGCGCAGCTCAAGGCGCAGTCGAAGTCCGGCAAGGGCACGACGCCGGACGTCGCGACGCTCATGGCGCAGATGAAGAGCTGGTTCCCCGACACGAGCACGCAGGAGGACGCGGACCTCGACGGCGAGGCCGTGACCCGCGTCACCGGTCGCATGGATCTCGCGAAGGCGCTGAAGGGCTTCACGGACATCGCGAAGCAGTCGGCGGCCGCCGACCCGCAGGCCGCGAAGGCCCTGGAAGGGTCGCCCGACATCGCGCAGGTCGAGAAGTTCCTCAGCGACCCGAGCTTCACCCTCGACGTCGCGAAGTCCGACGGCACCCTGCGTCGCGTCGCGGCGGAGACGGAGCTGAAGGGCGTCCCGGGCGGCGGCAAGATCGCCTTCTCGGTCCAGTTCAAGGACGTCGGCAAGCCCGTGACGGTCACGCCGCCGGCGAGCGGCCGGCCGATCGAGGAGCTGGGCCAGAAGCTCGGCGCGCTCGGCGCGGCGCTGGGGCCGAAGGCCACCGCCTAGCCCTCCGAGCAGCAGGCAGGACGAAGGCGCGCCCTCGGGCGCGCCTTCTCTTCGGCTTGACGTATACCGATATGGGTATACGATGACGGCGATGGCACGGGCAGCGACCACCGCGGACACGTTCAACGCCGTCGCCGAGCCACGGCGGCGGCAGATCCTGGACGTGCTCGCGGGTGGCGAGCGGCCCGTGAACGACCTCGTGGAGGAGCTGGGGCTCGCCCAGCCGCAGGTGTCCAAGCACCTGCGGGTCCTGCGCGAGGTCGGGGCCGTCGACGTGCGCGAGGAGGGCCGGCAGCGGCTCTACAGCATCAACGGCCTCGCGCTGAAGCCCATCCACGACTGGGTGAAGAGCTACGAGCAGCTGTGGACCGAGCGGTTCGCCGAGCTGGACGCGGTGCTCGAGGACCTCGAGAAGGAGGAAGGAGATGCCGGTGCCGACGAGCGGGACAGCCACGATGACGACCCCGACCGATGAGCAGATCCTCATCACGCGGGAGTTCGATGCGCCGAAGCACCTGGTGTGGAGGGCGTGGACGACGCCGGAGCTGGTCACGCGCTGGTGGAGCGGCGGCCGGGGCGAGATGACGCTCGTCGAGATCGACCTGCGGGTCGGCGGGACGTGGCGCTACGTGATGCTCGCCCACGGCGAGTTCGAGGTCGCCTTCCACGGCACGTACCGGGAGATCGTCCCCGAGGAGCGCATCGTGACGACCGAGGTGTTCGAGGGGATGCCCGGTCCGTCCGAGGACGCCGTGATCAACATCGTGACCTTCACCGAGGAGGACGGGCGGACGCGACTCGAGCTGCTCGTGCAGGCCGTGAGCAAGGAGATCCGCGACGCGATCATCGACTCCGGCATGGAGGGCGGGATGCAGGACCAGATGGACGCGCTGGAAGGGCTGGCGATCTCCCTCGCCGGCTAACAGAGGGTGCGCCGCACCGTGCGGGTCTTCGACTTGCTCCCGACCGTGTCGCGGACGTGCACGACGGTCACCGCGCCCTTCGTGACCGACCTGCCGCTGAAGGAGATGCGCGTCCCCTTGCGGCTCAGCGTCACCGTCCGCCGGCGCCCGTTGCGGTCGACGTAGGTCGCGGTGCTGCGGCGGGCGTTCTTGAGACGGCGCAGCGTGACCGAGCGCGTGGACACGCAGCGCACCGTGCCGCTGCTCGCGCCCGACGTGCCCGTGCCCCCGACCGGCGTGGTCCCTGAGGTTCCCGGCGTGCTTGGCGTGCCCGTCGGGGTGATCGGCGCCGAGCTGGGGGCCAGGTCGTAGACCGTGTCGTTCACGACGACGCCGTCGACGGCGCCGTTCCAGGCGTAGTCGCGACCCTTGGTGATCTGCACCGCGAGCAGGCTCGCGTTCGGGTAGTAGGTCTTGACCTGCGCGAGCGTGCAGTAGGTCACCTGGTTGCATCCGGACGCGGTGCCCGCGCTACCGGTCAGGTACCACATGCCCGCGGACGCGTTGACGGCGCTCCACACGTTCACCGGCGCCGCGGTGGAGACGTTGACCATCGTCGTGTAGTTGATCCCGGTGCTGGTCGCCGGTCCGGTCGGGTCGATCTCGATCCCGAGGTTGGGGAGGTTGGTCGGGTTGATGGCGGCGTTCTCGCCGGTCGTGAAGACCGAGAACCCGAGCGTCGTCACGGACGCGAGCGGGATGCCGACGAAGTCGACCTCGTTGCCGTACGCCATCTTGTCGGCGGCCGACGGCACGAGGAAGTTGATGCTGCCGGGGCCGTACGGCGGGGTGAACGGGCCCGTCCGGACCTGCGCCGTGGCCGCCCCGATGATGTTGCGGTTCACCAAGCCCCAGTTGCCGTTTGCGGGGACGACGGCGGCGTGCGCCGCGGCGGGGAGGCCCAGGGCCGCGACCACGACCAGGGCAGGAAGGCGTACACGGGACATTGCACCGGAGAGTAGGTCTGGTCGACGCCGGGCGCGCCGCTTGCCGAGGGCGCGCGCGCCATCATGTCTCGATGCCCGCCCGCTTCGATCCCGCCGCGTACGCCGAGGCGGCGCACGTCACGGTCGACCTCCTCGCCGAGCACGTGGCCGCCTCCCAGCGCGGCGAGGGCGCCGCGACGGTCCGCCCGCCGATGGCCGACATCGCGCGCGACCTCGACCTGGCGCGACTCCTGCGCGAGGGCGGTCTGGACGCCGCGAGCTGGCCGGAGTTCCTGCGGGCGTACCTCGACCGCGGGGTGCACCTGCACCATCCCGGCTCGCTCGCGCACCAGGTGACCGTGCCCGACAGCCCGGGCGCGCTCGGCGACCTCGTCCACGGCGTCATCAACAACCCCATGGGCATCGCGGAGATGGGCGCCGCCGCGTCCGCCGCCGAGGGCGTGGTCGTCGAGTGGATGCTCGAGCGCGCCGGCCTCGCCGGCGGGGAGGGCGTGCTGACGCACGGCGGGTCGCTCGCCAACCTCACCGCGCTGCTCGCCGCCCGGGCGCACGCGGCGCCGGAGGCCTGGGTCGACGGCACCCCGGGCGACCTCGTCCTCTTCGCCCCCGCGTCGGCGCACTACTCCGTGAGCCGCGCCGCCGCGATCGCCGGCCTCGGAGAGCGGGCGATCGTCGAATTGCCGTCCGACGCGCTCGGTCGCATCGAGCCGACCACGCTCGACGGCGTCCTGCAACGCGTCCTCGACGACGGGCGCCGTCCGCTCGCCCTCGTCGCCGCCGCCTGCGCCACGAGCACCGGCCTGCACGACGACCTGCGCACGATCGGCGCGTGGTGTCGCGAGCGGGGCGTCTGGTTCCACGTCGACGCCGCGCACGGCGGCTCGGCGCTGCTCTCGCCGCGGCTGCGCGAGCGCCTGGACGGCATCGAGCAGGCCGACTCCGTCATCTGGGACGCGCACAAGCAGATGGCCGTCGCCGGCCTCTGCGCGGCCGTGCTCGTGCGCCGCAAGGGGACGCTGCGCGCGGCGTTCCAGCAGCACGCGTCCTACCTCTTCTACGAGGACGACGCGGCCGGCGAGGACCGCCTCGAGCTGGCGGTGGAGTGCACGAAGGCGCCGCTCGGGGTCAAGGTGCTGCTCGAGCTCGGGTTCCGCGGCGAGGCCGCGGTCGCGGAGGCGATCGAGGCGCGTCACGACATGGCGACCACCGCCGCGCGCATGCTCGGCGAGCACCCCGACCTCGAGGTGCCCTACGAGCCGGAGAGCACGATCGTCTGCTTCCGCCACGTCCCGTCCGACGACGCGGGCCAGCTGGCGATCCGCGACCGCCTGCTCGCCGACGGCCGGTTCCACCTCAGCTCGGCCGTCGTCGACGGCCGGCGCCATCTGCGGCTCGTCGTGAGCGCCCCGGACACCGGCGAGGCGACCATCGCCGCGCTCATCGCCGCGGTGACCGGGTCGTACTGACGTCCGCAACCGTGGCGTGCGGCGCGCGCCGCACGTACGCTTCCCCTGTGAGCGTCGAGGTCCTTGCCGATCCCGGTGACCGCGCGGAGCTTCGCGCGCAGCGGATCATCGGCGCGCGCGACCGTCGGCGTGCCCTGCTGCTGACGGCGCAGCCGGCGTTGCGGGTGTCCACCTTCGTCCTCGTCGTGGCCGGCTCCTGCGCGGTGCTGTACGGGTGGGGGAGGCCGGTCAACCCGCTGCTGATCTTCGCCTGCGCCCTCGCGGTCGCGACCGCCGCGAAGCTCACGCGGCGCGCCACGCCGCCTCGGCTGAGCTCCGCGGCCCGCGCGCAGGCGACGGTCCGCGAGGCGTGGCGCGTGCTGCGCGCCGACGCCGACGAGACCCGCCCGTACCCGCGCTACGCAGTCTGGGCCTCCGAGGCGGACGACGGGACCGTCGGGCTGTGGCGCATCACGCGCCCGGCGGGCGACGACTACGCGCTCACCGCGACCCTCCTCACCAGCCTGCACGCGCTCGACACCGCCGCTGCCGCGGAGGCGATGGCCGACGCGCGCGCCGCGGCCGACCGCGACGAGCAGGCCGCGATGGCCGAGCTCGTGGCCCGGCACGCGGCCGAGTCCGAGCGGGCGCTGACGGCGGAGCGGGACACGGTCGAGCTCGAGGCCCTGCGCATCGAGGCGCGCGGGCTGGCTCGCGCGCTGCGCCGCTGACGAGCGGATCATCCGTTCCGGGCGATGCGGCCCGTCCGCGGCAGGCCTAGGTTTCATGATGTGAGATCCGCGCTGCTCGCCATCGCCGCCGTGACGATCGCCCTCGCGCTGGGCGCGTGCGGCAGCTCCTCCGACGACACGCCGGCGAGCACGGGCGCGTCCACCGGCGACGCCGCGTCCGCGCAGACAACGGTCTGCAACGCCCGCGACGACATCGGCAAGCAGGTCGACGAGCTCAAGGCACTCACCCCGTCGACGGTCTCCCGGGGAGCCATCACGACGAGCATCGCCGCGATCACGAAGGACCTCGACACGATCTCGAGCGCGCAGGGCAATCTGAGCGGCGAGCGTCGCAGCGAGCTGGAGGCGGCCAACAAGGAGTTCAAGGCCGCCGTCAAGGACACCGCCGCCCAGGTCGTGAGCTCGGTCACGGCGTCCGACGCGAAGGCCTCGCTCGTCACCGCGCTGCAGCAGCTCGGGACGTCGTACCAGCAGACCTTCGCGTCGTTGGACTGCAGCTAGGCGGGAGCCTCGCCACCACCTCGCCCGGCTACTCGCCGCTGCCTGCCGGGACGATCGTCCCGAGCAGCCCGTGCGCCTCGTCCGCGATCCCCGCCGTGAACACCAGCGACCGCGGCGTGCCGAACACGCCGTTGCCGAACCGCAGCGCCCACAGTCCGTCGATGCGGATCGGGTTGCCGTCCTCGTTCGTCAACGCCCCGCGGGACGCGCCCGTCCCGACGTCATATGCGTTGATCGCGCCGTCGCCGAAGTTGCCGACGAGCAGCGCGCCGTCGAGGCCGCCGAATCCCGCCGGCGCGATCGCGAGCCCCCAGGGCGCGTTCAGGGCGCCGCCGGAGATCAGGCGCCTGAGCAGGTGCCCGGACGGATCGAACACGTCGACGTAGCCGAGACCTGCCCCGGGCACCTCGTCCTCGGCGTCGGCGTCCTGCTTCGCGTAGGTGACGTAGATCGACCCGCCGAGCTCCTGCACGTTGAAGGGCGCGAAGCCCGCCGGCAGGGCGTGATCGGCGAACGCTCCCGGCTTGAGGTGCACGGGGCCGAAGCGGTCGTCGAAGACATCGATCTTCCCGCCGTGGAAGTCAGCGGCGTAGAGCCACGCGCCCTTGGGCGTGGCCGCGAGGGCCAGCCCCTTGTAGATCGCGTGCGGCGTCGCAGCGACCGTCTGCGCCTGCGTGCCGAGCCCGGGGTGCCACGCGGTGATCTGTCCGGCCTCCGAATCGAAGATGAACCGGGCGGCTGCGCCACCCACCGCGAAGCCCGTGGTCGGGTTGTACACCGTGCCCGTCGGCGCGCCACCGGGGATCCCGACGACGAGCGGCGCGATCATGGGGATGCTTCCACGGACGCCGCCCGAGTACAGGGTGGACACGTCCGTGCCGTTGTCGGCGACCCACAACGGCGTGGCGGGCCCCGCCGACAGCCCCCACGGGTTGACGAGGTTGGGGTCGGTGATGCGCGCGACGCCCGGGATGTCGGACACCAGGTTGCGTTGCGTGAACGCGGCCGTGCCGGGGTGCCCGGTCGCGCCGGCGACTCCCGCGCCGGCCAGGGCGACCGCGACGGTCGCGGCGAGCGCGCCCAGCACACCCAGGCAGCGGGTCGGCCACCACCTCCAGCGGACGTCGAGCGTGGTGCTCCGGTGGATCGCAGACATGCGAGCCTCCTTCCGCGCCTCTGGTGGCGCGGTCGTCCTTGGCCCGCCGGGGCGGCGGGCCGCTGCACAGAGAGACGCAGCCCGCCGGCGATCCTTCCCGGTCCTAGGAGCTCGCGCGGCTGCGCCGCCGCCAGTGCTCGGGGAGGTCGGGGTGCTCGAGGAACACGATGTGGTCGTCGGTTCCCGAGGCGGCGACGGCGTTCCAGACCTGATCGAGCGCGGTCTCCTGGTCGTCGGCCTCGACCGTCACCTCGAAGGTGCCGACCTCGTCGGCCGCGCCGACGGTCGCGCCCGGCAATGCAGCCGCCAGCTGCCGGCGGGCCTCGAGATCACGCGGTGTCCCGCCGTGGAGGAGCAGCATGTTCACCGTGGAGGTCATGGTCGGTCTGGTGCCCGGCGGCGGCCGCCGTGAACCGCTACGGTCGCTCCATGGTGTTGCTCAGCTCGATGATGCGGACGGCGGCGTTCACCGGCAGCACCGACACGGTGTTCACGCGCATCGCAGGACGGCAGGGCGGGCAATGGGCCGAGCGGACGGTCGGCCACGCGTACCCGACGGGCGCGCCGCGTCCCTACGGAGCGCCGTTGCCGCGGTCGGGAGATCGCGCCGCCGACCTCCAGGCGCTGACGCGGCTTCACGAGCAGGGCCTGGTGACGGGCGCCGAGTTCGACGACCTCCGCGCCCGCCTGGACGACTGACGCCGCTTACGCCTCTCGCTGCGACGGCCCGACGTGGTCGGCCAGCCAGCGGATGAACGGCGTCGCTGCGTCGAGCTCGGCGCGGATCCGCGTGTCGCACTCCGGGTCGTGCACCCACGGCTCGAGCTCGTGCCGGCGGTGCAGCGTGAGCTCCTTCAGCCGCAGCCGGTCGATCCGCGGGTGATCGATCGGATAGCCGCGCGGCGCGCGCTTCAGCTCGGGATCGGCGAGCGCGAGGCCGGCGGCGCCGGCCGTCTTCACGGCGCGCTCGAACCCGGCGGCGCGGCGGCTGTCGATGGCGGCGCGGAAGCGTCCGAGCTGGTCGGCCGCGGGCCTGTGCAGGCCGGCGGCGACGAGCAGGCCGTCGAGTGAGAGCTCGACGTAGTAGCCGCCGGCGCCGCCGTAGCCGATCGCGACGCCCAGGTGCTCCTTCAGCGGCGGTCGCATGTGGAACCGCGTGTCGTTGTACGGGCGGAAGAAGTACGGCTCGCCGAGGTCGGCGAGCGTCTCGGCGAGCTCGCGCGCCGGTTCGACGAGATACGCGTCGTAGCGCCGGCGGTTCGCCTTGAACCAGGCTCGGTCGTTGTTCGCCTCCAGCTCGCGGAGGAACACGACGGCTTCCGGTGGCCACACGGCCTGCAGAGTACGCGTGAGGAAGACTCCCGCACGTGGACAACGGGGACATCGCCGATCGCCTGGAGGCGCTGGCGTCGCTGCTGGAGCTCGCGGACGCGAACCCGTACACGACGCGCGCCTACCGCCGGGCCGCCGACACGATCCGCGACGCGCCGTCCGCCGTCGCCGACCTCGTCCGGACCGGGCAGGTCCGCCGGCTGCGCGGGATCGGCCCCGGGATCGAGGCCCGGCTGCGCGAGCTGGTGGAGACGGGGGAGATCGCCGAGCTGGTCGAGCTCGAGCGCGAGCTGGCGCCGGGCCTCGTCGGCCTGGGCCGGTATCTCGGACTGACCGCTCGGCGCTCGATCGAGATCGCCCGTGCGCTGGGCGTCAGCACGCCTGACGAGCTCCGCGAGGCCGCCGCGGCGGGGCGGCTGCAGGACGTCCCGGGCGTCGGACCGCAGACGGAGGCCCGGCTGCTCGACGCGCTCGCACGGGAGGACCGGCCCCGGCGCGCGCTGCTGCTCTCCCAGGCGCGCGAGCTCGTGGACGCCATCGCGGGCGCGATGGACGGGGAGGTCGCGGGCGACGTGCGCCGCTGGCGCGACGCGTGCGAGCTGCTCGCCGTCGTCTGCGCCCCGGCCGATCCGGCGGCAGCGCTGGCGCGCTTCGCGGCGTTGCCGCAGATCGTCGCCGTGATCGAGCAGCGCGAGACCGGCGCCGTCGGCCTCACCGTGGAGGGCGTGCCCATCGAGCTCGTCGTCACGGAGCCGGAGCGGCTCGGCACCGCGCTGATCCGGGCGACCGGCGTGCCGGCGTACGTCGCCGCGCTCGAGCCGTTGCCCGACGGCGCCGACGAGGCCGCGGTGTATCGCGCGCTGGGGCTCGCGTGGTGCCCGCCGGAGCTGCGCGAGGAGCCGCTCGACGCCGTCCCGACCGGGCTGCTCGAGCTCGGCGACATCCGGGGCGACCTGCACTGCCACAGCACGTGGTCGGATGGCCGGTCGACGATCGAGGAGATGGCCCGCGCGGCGCGCGACCGCGGCTACGAGTACCTGGCGATCTGCGACCACACGCCGGCCGTCGGCGCGGTCCGCGGGCTCGCCGCCGACGACGTCCGCCGTCAGGCGGAGGAGGTCGCCGCCGCCAACGAGGCGCTCGCGCCCTTCCGCGTGCTGCACGGGATCGAGTGCGACATCCTGGCCGACGGGCGCCTCGACCTGTCCGACGACGTCCTGGCCGGGCTGGACTGGGTGCAGGCGAGCGTCCACGGCGGCCAGCGGATGCCGCGCGAGGCGATGACGCGGCGCGTCGAGGAGGCGATGGCCAATCCCCACGTGCGGTGCCTGAGCCATCCGACGGGCCGGCTCATCACCCGCCGGCCGGAGAACGCATTGGACCTCGACCGCATCTACGCACTCGCGGTGGAGCGCGGCGTCGCGCTCGAGGTCAACGGCCTCCCGGCGCGACTGGACCTCAGCGGCGCGCACGTGCGCGACGCGCTGCGCGGCGGGGTGCAGATCGTGTGCTCGACGGATGCGCACTCGGTCGCCGGGCTGGAGCACATGGAGCTCGCCGTCCGCACGGCGCGCCGCGGGTGGGCGACGGCCGGCGACATCCTCAACACGCGGCCGCTCGCAGCGCTGCTCGCGCGGCGGGCCTAGCTCGTCGCGGCGGGCTATGACCGCGGGCGGGCCGACCACACCATGGGTGTCTGGGCACGCCGTTGCGCCGCGCCGAGGATCTCTCCATCGCCGGACCGTCATTCACCCCTGAGAGGGATGCTGGTGTCATCCATCCCGGGAAGGAAGCACCGCATGGCCTCGTTGGTCCTGAAGATGTCCGTCTCGCTCGACGGCTTCGTCGCACCACTCGACGGGAGCAGCGACTGGGTCGCTGCGGGACGCTCCGAGGACGGCGCCGGCTGGATACTCGAGACCCTGAGCAACGCCGGCGCGCATCTCATCGGTGCCACCACCTATGCGGGGTGGGCTAGCTTCTGGCCCGGCGCCGCCGGGCCGTTCGCCAAGCCGATGAACGAGATCCCCAAGGTCGTGTTCTCGGGCTCGCTCGCGTCCGCCGACTGGCCTGAGACGACGATCGCCGGCGGGGACCTGACCGCAGCCATCACGCGGCTCAAGCAGGAGCGCTCGGACGGATACCTGCTCGCCCACGGCGGGGTGCGGTTCGCCCGATCGCTGGTCGAGACCGGCTTGATCGACGAGTACCGCCTCGTCACCCATCCAGTCGTCCTGGGCGCGGGCGAGCGGCTCTTCACCGCACCGCTCACCCTCGAGCCGACGAGCACCACGGTCTTCAGCGGCGGAGCCGTCGCGCACGTCTTCGTGGCTGCGAGCGGGTCCGGACGCTAGGCGGTCCGGCGCGCGAGCAGCGTGGCGTCCTCGACCTCCATCGTCTTCCCGTTGCGCGTCACCGTCCGGGGGCGCTGCTCGACCACCAGGGGCTCGAAGCCGTCGCCACAGCGCCGGCAGCAGATCCTCCGCGAGCCACATCGCCCCGCGGTGGCCCTCGCTGAGGTGGGTGAACGCCTCGCCAGGCGCGTGGCCGACGACGAGGAGGTGCCCGCCGGGCGCGACGGCCTCGCACAGCCGCCTGGTCACGTCCACGATCCCGCCGTCCGGCGGATGCAGGAAGTGGGTCGTGACGAGGTCGTAGGAGCGGCCGTCCGCCGCGAAGGTGCGGGCGTCGACCTGCCACCAGTCGACGCGGTCGGCGACCCCGGCGTCCTCGGCGTGCCGGGCCGCGCGTTCCAGGCCGTTGGCGGAGAAGTCGGCGCCGGTCGCCCGCCAGCCCTGCTGCGCGAGCCAGATGACGTCACCGCCCTCGCCGCAGCCGACGTCGAGCGCGGTGCCCGGGGTCAGGCGCGACGCCTCAGCGGCGAGCTGCGCGTTGGGATTGCCGCTCCAGATCGACCCTGTACCGGTGTAGCGCTCGTCCCAGGCCGGCGGCTCGAACGGGGGTGCGTTCTTCTGCATGGATCCATTGTGGATCGTGGAGCCGAGATTGACAAAACCTGTTGCCGATCAGGCAAGAGGGAGCCGGGTGAGCTCCATGGCCGTCCAGGCCGGGCGGAAGCCGAGGCGCGCGTAGAGCTCCTTGGGGCGGTCCTCGTCGTCCGCGACGATCCACAGGTCGTCGACGTCACCCGCCGCCGCGATCGCCGCCCGTGTCAGGGCGGTGCCGCGTCCACCGCCCCGGTGATCGGGGTGGACGTAGACCTGGGTGATCTCGGCCGCGGATCCCTCGCGTTCGATCTGGGTGTACGCGATCGGCGCGCCGCCCTCGTGCACGGCCAGGACCTGCACGTCGCGGCGCATCGCCACCTCGCGAGCCTCGGCGATGAAGGCGGTCGGGTCCTGGCCCGGGAGGTCCTCGTGGCTCCAGGAGGCACGGAGCCCGTACACCGCGTCGTAGGGCACCTGCTCGACGACGATCTCCGGGGCGGGCGGCGGCGGTGACTCGTGACGCAGATAGAGGAGCCGCAACGTCCTCCAGCCCAGCGCCTCGAAGCCGGCTCTCGCCTCGTCGCCGGCGCTGATCTGCTCGAAGTCGATGCGCCGGTGCGGCAGCCCGGCGAGCGCGTCGTCGGTGAACGCGATCAGCTCGCCGACGGTCATCCCGGGCTCGTCCTCGACCCGTACGACGTTGAGGTCCCAATAGCCCTCGTAGCGCGTGGCTCGGACGACCGTGCCGTGCGCCCACGGCTCCAGCACGTCGCAGGCCGCGGCGTGAAAGCCATGGCGCCACGCCCGTGCGCGCGCCGCGACATCCCTGGTCATGGGACGGACCGTAGAGGTTCGGCCATGCCGAAGGCCGGGTCTGTACCGTCCTGCAGCCCAGGTCTAGGCTTGTCCATCCGAAGGCCAGGCCAAGTTCAGGAGGACAACCGTGTCCACCGACATGCCGTACCAGGTCGCTCTGTTGGGGCCTCCGACCGCGGTCTAGGGGACTCGGGCGCAACCGTGCGGCGCGCGAAACACCTCGCCGAGGCATTGGGACTCAAGCCCGTGCTCTCTCGCGCCCGCGATCGCAGCTACCCGGCGAGCGCCGGCGGATCGCTGCTTCTCACCATGGCCGTCGGACGGCTTCCGTCCGCGTCCTTGCGGGCGGCGTTGTACGGCCTCATGGGGCTGACCGTCGGCAGGGAGGCCCACATCTACGGTGGTATGGAGATCCGTGATCCCGGCAGGATCACGATCGGCGATGGATCGGTCATCGGCCTGAACGCGATCCTCGATGGGCGCGAGGGCATCACGATCGGCCGCAACGTGAACCTCTCCAGCGAGGTCGCGATCTGGACGCTGCAGCACGATCCGCAGGCCGCAGACTTCGGGACGAAAGGCGGCCCGGTGGTCGTCGAGGACCGCGCGTGGCTGAGCTTCCGCTGCACGGTGCTCCCTGGCGTCACGATCGGCGAGGGGGCGGTCGTCGCCGCCGGCTCGATCGTGACCAAGGACGTAGCGCCCTTCACGATCGTCGCCGGGATCCCCGCCGAGCAGATCGGCGAACGCAACCGCGACCTCACCTACGAGCTCGGCCGCGCCCCGGCCTACTGGTTCGTCTAGCCAGACGCGACCGGCTGCGTCCGGGAACGCGACGAAGGTGACCTGCTCGTGAGGAGGTCCGCGGAGCGAGCCGCGGTGCATCCGCAACCAGGTGCATCGGGGCCACGTCGAAGCACCTGAAAACGGTCGTTGACGGGCGACTTCCGACCGTGCGAGGGTCGCCCCCGCATGGAGGCGGCCGACGACGATCGCGAGCTCTTCGCAGCGCTCTGGGCGACCCCGGTCGGCCGCCGCTGGATCCTGAAGGCCGGGCTCGGCTCGGCCATGGCGCTCGGGCTCGGGTCGCAGCTCGCGCCCGCCGCGCAGGCCAAGGCCAAGCCGAAGCGCAAGGCGCCCGAGCACGTCCACGTGCACTTCCGCCTCGGGCACGCCCGCGGCGTGACGCACCTGACGCTGCACGGCCACGGCCAGCGGCTCCCGCTCGCGCGCCACACGCAGGCGTCGCGCCGCGCGTTGGCCGGCGAAGGCGGGCTCTGGGCCAAGGCGGACCTGGGCGCGCTCACACACCACGTGCCCGACATCGAGCTGCCGGGCGACCGGGCGATGGTCCTGACCGTCCGCGGCCGCCACCGCGGCAAGGAGGTCGTCGTCGCGCAGCACACGCACGTTCCCAAGGCGACGATGCTGGGGCTGGCCCGGACGTCCCGCCGGCTGCACGGCTCGTACCGGCCGCTCGTCTCCAGCGCGCGGCTGCGCCCCCTCGGCCTCAAGCCCCGGGACATCACCTCCGCACAGCACGTCGCCCAGCTCGCAACGGTCTCCGACGGGACGTCGACCGCGGCCACCGTGGTCTCGGTCCACCCGCACGTCGCGACGGTCGACCCGACGGCGAGCGGGATCACGCAGTCGCTGCTGGCGCGGGTCCGGCCCGTCGTCAGCCTCGGCGAGCAGATCACCGCGATGGGCACGTACCAGACCAACGTCCCCGTGATGCAGGACGGCGAGCAGGTGCAGATCGTGGTCGGCCCGGACCCGTCGACGGACAGCCGCCCCCTCGCGGTCTACACCTTCTCCGACGACCCCACGTTCCAGCAGCTCCTGACGTCCGCGGTCACCGCGGCGATCACCACCACGCGCGACACTGCGTCGCTGGGGGCCGTGCTCGACGGGCCGCTCGAGAAGACTCCGAGCGCAGCGACCGCGACGTGGAAGCAGCCGCAGGGCGTGCTCCCCCAGTCCACGCCGTACACCGGCGAGCCCCAGGGCGGCGGCATCGACATCCGGGTCAAGAACCCCGGCATGAACTACGGGACCCAGATCGTTCCCTCGGGCACGTACTCGAACGGCCAGGTCCCGCTGGAGATCTACAACAACTGGGTCCGCTGGATGTGGATCTACGTCCAGTATCTGGGATCGGACAACGAGAACCTGTCGGTCAACGCGAACCCGACGTGGCCCGACACCGCGAACTGCAAGTCCGTCGGGCTGCTCTCGGAGGTCAGCACGATCCTCGGGATCCCGCTCTGGAACACGAACTACACCCAGGTCACGCTCGACTACCCCGAGGGCGCCCACACCGCGCGCATCCTGCTCTGCGGCCTCGGCAGCGACCCGCAGGGCGCCGGCTGGCGCCAGTGGTGGCCGGCCGACGCCTACGAGCCGTCCCGGATCGCCCCCGCGGAGTGCACGTGCCCCGCGCTCATCACGGGGATCGTCACGATCGGCGTGACGGCGTTCTGCCTCGCATCGGACATCGACGGCGCCCTGATCGAGGACGAGATCGAGCCCGCGACCAAGACGCTCATGGAGCAGTTCGGGTCGGCGATCGTCGACACCACCATGTACCTCGGGATCCCGATCGCGGAGGCAGTCGGGATCGAGGTCGCGAGCGGCACGGCCGACCGGCAGGCCAACGCGCTCAACATCTTCACCCTCCTGCTACCGCTGGCCACGGCGATCCCGCAGATCCTGTTCAGCGAGAAGACCGCGAAGGCCTGGTCGTCGGTCGGGGCGTGCTTCTTCGGGCAGGCGGGCGCCGACAAGGTCATGGACGCGATCCCGATCATCGGCGAGATCCTCGAGCTCCTGGACATCATCGGCGACGTCGCGACGCTGGCGGAGATCAGTGCCGAGTCCGCGGTCGCGCCGTGGGTCATCGAGAACGAGGTGTCGCTGACCTACGCGGCGACGATCACCATGTCCTACGACCCGAATCAGGCCTCCTCGTTTCCGCGGACCGCGACGAACTGGCGGCTGGAGGCGAAGGTCGACGGCGCCGCGGTCCTCGCGCCGGTCACCGGCACGGTCAACGAAGGACGAGCAGATACGCACGGCGCCCCTTCCCGTCGACGTGACCGCGCCGTTCGGGGGCAGTCAGATCGTCTGGAGCTTCGTGCTGCTCGACGCCACCGGCAACCAGGTCGGGACCGGCGTCTCCGCGCCGTTCACGAACAACGACCCGACCGACCCGCCCGCCGCCGTCCCCATCACCTTCAGCCAGATCGCCGTGCCCATCACCGCGACGACGCGCTTCACGCGCGACGACACGACCGGCTGGAACTCGGCGGCCGGCGGCTGGACGTGGTCGGACGCCATCACGGTCGACGGCACCCAGGCGGACGCCGGGGTCCAGCAGGTCGCCGGCGTGGCGGTCTCCACGCTGGCCGGCGCGGCCGCCGTCGTGTGGGAGCAGGGCGACGAGTTCTACCTCCGCGGGGTGCCGACGGCCGGCGCGTCGATCCAACTCGGCCCCGCCACGGCCCAGGGCTGGGCGCGGCGTCCCTTCCTCCTGCTCGATCCCTTCACGACGAAGACGAGTCGGGGCAACCACGTCCTGCTCGACCCCGACCCGAGCACGACGGCCTACCACGTCCGCGCCGTCACGCTGGACCCCACGACGGGCGCGCCGGCGTGGGACCCCACGACGTCGATCGGGGACTTCCCGCTGGAGGTGTCGGCCGCGACGCTGCACTCCTCAGGCAAGGTGGTGACGGTGAACACCGACAGCGGCCGCATCGGCACGCTGCTGCCGGCGAGCGCGTCGATCCCGCCGACCGCGTCGTACACGGGCGGCTCCGGCGTGCAGATCGGCCTGCTGCGCTCGCCGACCGCGGTCGCGGTCACGAACCCCGGCACCGTGCTCGTCCTCGAGCCCGGGGCGCCGCAGCTCTCCGCGTTCGACCTCAACGGCCACCCGGTCACGTACTTCGGCTCCGGCGGTTCGGCCGCGACGGAGTACCGGCTCGCGCTGACGAAGGGCCGCACGTACCTCGACCTGGCCGTCGACGGCGCCAACCAGATCTACCTCCTCTTCTACACGGGCGACGGGTCCGAGACGACCGACTACGGCGTGGACGTCCTCACGCCGCAGGGCGCGGTGCTGAACACCGGGAGCACCGGCGTGAACGTCCCGCACCTCGCCGTCGACTACTGGCGCAGCATCTACGCCGGCGACTACGACGCGCTCGCCGACACGCAGACGGGCGCACCGCACACCGATCCCGCCCTCGGCGTGGTCGAGCCGTCGCTCAGCGTGTTCGACCCCGTCAACGCGACAAGCACCCGGAGCCGCCAGTGAGCGCCGCCCGCCGCACCCTGCTGGTGACGATCGCCCTCGGGCTGCTGTCGGCGGTCCTGGTGACGAGCGCCCAGGCGGCGCCGCGCTACGTCTTCTGGGACAACGCCGGGCCCCACACCCTCGGACGGGCGCATGACGACGGCACGGACGTGAACCAGCGGTTCCTCACGGGCCTGACGTACAACGGCGGCACGGCCTCGGTGGCCGATGCGACCTACGTCTACTACGGCGTCGGCGCGACCCTCATGCGCGCACGGGTCGACGGCACGGGCACGCCGCAACCGCTCGTGCAGCTGACGAGCGCTGCGAGCTCGCTGGCGATCGACAGCGGCCACATCTACATCGGGAGCTTCTCCCGCGTCAGCCGGGTCGACATCAGCGGGGCGAACCTCGTCCCGAACTTCATCACGAGCACGGGCGCGCCGAGCGGCAACTACTTCGAGGCGCTGGCCGTCGACCAGCAGCACGTCTACTGGGGCGCGCCGGGCGGCATCGGGCGGGCGAACATCGACGGCACGGGCGCCGTCTGGGGGTGGATGCCGACCGGGCTGACCGCCGGTGTCGCGGTGGACTCGGAGCACGTCTACTGGCCCGACAACGCGAACGGGAGCATCGGGCGAGCCAACATCGACGGCTCGAACCCCGATCCGAGCTGGATCCCGAACGTCTTCGACCCGTCCGACGGTGCCTACGACAACCTGCGCGGGCTGTACGTCGACTACGGGCACGTCTGGTGGGCCCACGACTACCACTGCGACTACGTCCCGCAACCGCCCGGGCCGTGCGGCGGAGGGTCGATCGGGCGGGCGAACATCGACGGCTCCGGCGCGGACGACACGTTCATCTCCTCCGAGGCGCTCGCCGGGCCCGGATGCGGCACCGACCCGGAGACGCGGTGCGGGCCGACCGCCGTCGCGCTCACCCCGCAGACGGAGGCGGTGTGCCTGAACGTCGCGACGGCGCCTCCCGCGCCGACCGGAGGCGCGGTATTCCACCGCACCGGGGCCACGGGCACGAACACCGTGGTGCTCGGGCCGGGCACGAGCTGGGCGGGCGACGCGTCCTGCGGCGGCACCGGCTCGGCGCAGGTCATGGCGTCGCCGACGTCGATCGCGGTCTCGCCCGGGACCGCGGTGTCGCTGACCGACGGCACCCGCACGTCAGCCTGGGGCGGCCAGACCACCCCAGCCGGCGGCCCCGCGCCGGTCCTGTTCCCCGGCGATCCGGGCTTCGCGCCGACGAGCGCGACCCTCACGACGCCGCAGGCGCTCCTGCAGGTCTCCGGCGGGTGCGCAGGCTGCGCGTTCCCCGCCGACACGACGTTCACGCCGCCCGCCGCGGTCGCGGACACCGCCTACACGCACAGCCTGAGCGGTGCGCAGATGGATGGCGCGACGCTCCAGGGCGACTTCAGCGGCTGGGACCTCAGCGACGCGCAGCTCCCGGGCGCGACGATGAACGGCAACCTGAGCGGCGCCGACCTCAGCGGCGCACACCTCGGCGGGGCGACGCTGAACCGCACGAACGTGAGCGGGACCGTCTTCTCAGGCGCCGACCTCCGCGCAGCCCAGCTCACGTCGCTCGTGACGGACGTGCCGCCGGTCCTGGACGACGTGCGGTTCGGCTCCCTGTCGGAGATCACGGGCTCGACCTGCACGACGTTCACGGACACCGATCTGCTCGGCGCAGGACTGACCGTGGTGCCGGCGGACATCGACTCGGCGGGCTGCGAGGTGAACGTGTTCCCCGGCTCGACCGTGCCGATGACGACCCTCGCGGACTTCGCGGTCACGGCCGACGCACCGGCCTTCCCCCTCGGCGGCGCGAACTACGTCGTCACGCCGGGGAGCGCCGACGCCCTGAAGGGCGCGAACCTCGAAGGCTTCCAGTTCTCCGGGTCGCGCTTCTCGGGGTTCCCGGCCGACCTCTCGGGCGCGAACCTCAACTACGCGAACCTGCGGGGCTCGACCTTCGACCTGGCCGACCTCAGCAACGCCACCTTCAGGTTCAACCTCACCGGGAACGACGCCTCGTTCGTGCAGGCGAACCTCACAGGTGCGCAGTTCAACTCGGCCTCGACCGTGCTGCAGGACGCCGACTTCATCGGGGCGACGATCAGCGGTGCGACCTTCCAAGGAGCGGACCTCACGAACGCGTCGTTCGTCGACGTGCTCGCCAACGGGACGAGCTTCGACTCGGCGATCGCCAGGGGCACGAGCTTCAACGGCGCGCACATCTACAGCGAGGCGACCGCGTTCTCGGGCGTGCGCAACCTGCAGGGAGCGAGCTTCGTCGGCGCGGTGCTCGCCGGGAACACCGACGGCAGCGGCGCCGGCCTCAGCTTCACGGGCGCCGACCTCACGGGCGCGAACTTCAGCCTCGCGCAGTGCATCTTCTGCGACTTCACGTCGGCGACCATGGATGACGTCAACGCGATCGGCGCCTACCTCCCGGGCGCGCAGTTCGGCGGCGGGTCGTTCACGAACGCGCAGTTCGCGCGGGCCTGGCTGTTCTGCGGCGACCCGCTCGAGGCGCTGTGCGAGGCCGACGTCAACCCCGGCCAGTTCGACTGGCCGCTCGCGCTCGGCACGGCGGAGGACTACGGGCCGGTCGCCTACTCCCCGACGGACGTGTCCCCCGCGGCGTGGACCGCCGTGGCGAACTGCCCGGACAACCGGCGGCCCGACCCGGCGACCGGCTGCGCGGGCTTCATGACGCCCGACGCGACGCTCACGCTGCCGACGAGCTGCTCGGCGGCGGCGCTGGGCGCGTGCCCGACGAACACGACCACCCTGTTCGACGCGGGGAGCGCCGCCGCCGGTCCGCTCGCCCTCGCGCCCGCGTCACCCGCCACGTGGTCGAGCGCGGTGGGGACGGACGGGACCTACGCCGCGTTCGCGAACGGGACGATCGGGCTCGTGGACCCGAACGCCGGGCCCACGCCGTCGACGATCGCCGGGTCTGCAGGGGCGCGCTGCACGACCCCGGCCGCGCCCTGCGGTGACGGCGGCCCCGCGACGGCCGCGACGCTCAACAGCCCGACCGGCCTGGCCGTGGGGCTGGACGGCTCGCTGTACATCGCCGATCCGGCGCTCCTGCGGGTGCGGCGCATCGCCCCGAACGGGACCATCTCCACCGTCGCCGGCACCGGCCAGGCGTGCACGGGGACGGCCGGCTGCGGGGACGGCGGGAGTGCCGTCGCCGCGCAGCTCGCCGACCCGCAGGGCGTGTGGGTCGACCCCGCGGGCCAGATCTACATCGCCGACGGCACGCGCGGCGTCCGGCGCGTGGGGCTCGACGGGACGATCGCGACGGTCGCGAGCGGCGCCTACGACGTCGTGAGCGTGACCGGCGACGCGTCAGGGACGATCTGGGCCGCGGCGAACGACCCGGACTACCTGCTCGAGGTGAACGTCACCGCGCACACGATGACGCCGGTCGTCGGCACGGGGACCAGCGGCTACAACGGCGGGTCCGCCTCGCCCGCGACCGGGGTGCAGGTCAACCGGCCGGGGAGCCTCTCGGTGACGCTGGACGGGCTCGTCGTCTTCGCGGACACGGGCAACCACCTCATCCGGGCCTACGACCCGGCGTCCGGAACGGTGATCGACGACATCGCGGGCGTCGCCGGCACGGGCGGCTACAACGGCGACGGCCGCGACGCGCAGCACACGCAGCTGAACGCGCCGCGGGCGGTCACCGCGACGCGCGGCGCGCTCTACGTGGTCGGGGACACCGGCAACGGCCGGGTGCGGCAGGTCGGCCCGTCCGCGCCGCCGTCGTCGCCAGGCACCGAGGAGCCGGGCGCGCAGCCCGGCTCGCCGACGCGGCCGTCCGTCACGAGCAGGCCGGTGGTTCGTGGGCAGGTCGTGTCCGGTGACGCGCCCCGGAGCCCCGGGGCCCGCGTGAGGCCGGACAACCGGTTCACCGTCGGCAGCGTGCGGGTGCGGCGCGACGGCACGGTCACGCTGCGGGTCAAGGTGCGGGCGGCGGGCAGGCTGCGCGGGGTCGTGACGATCCGGCGCAACGGCCGGACGTGGTCGTTCGCGACGGGCGCCGCGGGGATCCGCAACGCGACGACGGTGACGCTGCGGGCGACGCCGACGAAGCGCGCCCGCGACCTCGTCGGCCGGGGGCACGAGCGGCTCAGGCTCGCGCTCGCGGTGACCTTCCGGCCGACGGGCGGCGACGCGCGGACGAGCCCGGCGCGCGTGCTGCGGCTCGCCGCGTCCTCCGGCGGGAAGCCGTAGGCGCGGACGAGCGCGTCCACGTCGCCGGGGTTCACCCCGCTCGGCCAAGATGTGCACCTGCTCGGCCGAGTCGCGCAGCGCACCGGCGGGCAGCGCCTCGGGCCACGGGACCTGCCCGACCTGGAAGCCATAACGGCCGACCTCGCCTCGATTCGCCCTGCCCAGCAAGGCGCTCAGTACGCCGAACGCGGCGACGACGGACATCACGACCAACGCCTGCAGGTACGGCGACCGCCGCGCCACCGCAAGCACGCGGGGGAGGACACATCCGCGCGGCCATCCGCGACGCGGATCGGCACACCGGCGCCGGCTCGTCGCCCACGCTCAGCCGCCGGGGCGCGCGAGCCCGTGCTCGTAGGCGAAGACCACGGCCTGCGCGCGGCTGCGGATGTCGAGCTTCGACAGCACGTTGGCGACGTGCTTCTTGACCGTGCTCGGTTCGAGGACGAGCTCGCGGCCGACGTCCGCGTTGGAGAGACCGCGCGCCATGAGCAGCAGCACCTCGCGCTCCCGCGGGGTCAGGGCGTCGACGCGCGGGTCCATCTGCGGCTGCGGCGCGCTCCCCGCGAACTCGGTGATGAGCCGCCGCGTGACCTCGGGCGAGATGAGGCCTTGGCCGCGCGCGACCGTCCGCACGGCGTCCACCAGCGCCTCCGGCTCGGCGGACTTCAGCAGGAAGCCGGCGGCGCCGGCGCGGAGCGCGGCGAAGACCACCTCGTCGTGGTCGAACGTCGTGACCACGAGCACGTCGATCGGCGTGCCGGTCGCGGGATGGGTCAGGAGCCGCGTCGCCGCGAGCCCATCCATGCGCGGCATGCGGATGTCCATGAGGACGAGATCCGCGCCGCGGCGGTGCGCAAGGGCGACTGCTTCGACGCCGTCGGCGGCGTCCCCCACGATCTCGATGTCGGGTTCGGCGTCGAGGATCGTCCGCAGCCCGCGGCGCACGAGGGCCTGGTCGTCTGCGAGGAGCACGCGGATCGCCGTCATGGCGGTGGTCCTGCGCCGATCCCATCCGGCGCTCGCGCGGGCAGCACGGCGTGGACGCGCCAGCCGAGGCCGTCGGGGCTGGGGCCCGCGTCGAGGTGCCCGCCCGCGAGCGCGGCGCGCTCCCGCATCCCGGCGATGCCGCTGCCGTTGCCGACGGGCCGGGTGACGCGCGCGCCGTCGTCGTTGACGTCGATGAACGCCTCGCCGTTCGTGAGGTGGATCGACACGGCGGCTCGCGGCGGCCGGGCGTGGCGCGCGACGTTGGTCAGCGCC
Source organism: uncultured Solirubrobacterales bacterium (assembly GCA_963757125.1). Taxonomy (GTDB): domain Bacteria; phylum Actinomycetota; class Thermoleophilia; order Solirubrobacterales; family Solirubrobacteraceae; genus CAVVSD01. The sequence goes on from CAVWQP010000006.1 coordinate 495,782, forward strand.
TCCTGGACGATCCGGAACGTCGCCGCCTGCGCGTCCGCCGTCAGCGCGTCGTCGGGCGGGCGGCGCAGGACGCGCACGTCGACGCCCGAGGCGCGGATGGCGTCGAACAACGTGTCGAGATCGGCGAGCGCCGGGGCGGCGCCGTCCTCGTCGCCCGGCTCGCGCATGCCGCGGACCGCCGCGCGCGTCTGCGCCAGGGCCTCGCGCGCCATCTGCGCGATCCGCTCGAAGGTCGCGCGCGCCTCCTCGGGGTCCCTTTCGAGCACCTTGCGTCCCGCCCCCGCCTGCACGGCGATCACGCTGAGGTGATTGCCGACGACGTCGTGGACATCGCGGGCGATCCGCACACGCTCGCGGGCGGCGGCCTCGCCTGCCTCGGCGGCGCGCAACTGCGCCAGGCGGCCGCTCTGGTCGCGGACCTGCGCGAGCAGCCGGCGTTGCTCGCGCAGAAGGTCCGCGAGCAGCAGCGGCACGCCGATCACGCACACGTTGGCGACGAGCTGGAACACGCTCAGCCGCTCCCCGACCGTGTCCGCCGCGACGATCGACGCGAGGACATCGCCGACCAGCGTAAACGTCGCCAGGGCGGCGGCACGCCGGCGATCGGTGAGATAGACCGCGGCAGCCGCGATGAGCAGCGCCGAGAACCACCCCGAGGTCGGCGGGTAGCCCAACGCGGCGGCGCTCAACGCGGCGGTCAGCGCCACCACGGCCGACGCGACGGGAGCGCGCCGGCACGTCGCGGCAGGGAGCGTCATGAGGAGCACGAGCGCGACCGCCAGCGCGTCGACGTCCCGCCACGCCGCATCGTCGGCGGCGCTCTGCAGGGCCACGGTGAGCAGCCCCAGCAGGACGCCGACCGCGGTCAGTGCGAGGTCGGCGGCCGGCACCGGACGAGTCGACGGCGGCTGCGGCGATGGACCCATCGAGGCCATCCTCCCAGGCCGGGGCGGCGCCGTCCTCATCCCAAAGGCCCAGACCCGGCTGGTCCTCCTGGCCCCCCTCGATGACGCACATCGGCCGCTGTGCTCGAACCGCCTGAGACGCAGGCTGGATCCACCCCACCTGAGGAGCCGCCTCATGACCAGCCTCGCCCCATCCCCCCGCACCACAACCAGCCAGGCCGACCGCCCGGCGATGGTGCACCTCGACGACGTCGTGCGCGTCTTCGGCCGCGGCGACGGGCAGGTCCGCGCACTCGACGGCGTCACGCTGTCGATGGCCCGCGGGACGTTCACCGCGATCATGGGGCCCTCGGGCTCCGGGAAGTCGACGTTGCTGCAGCTGGCGGCAGGGCTGGATCGGCCGACGCAGGGCCGGGTGCACCTCGGCGAGCAGGAGGTGAGCGGCCTCGGCGAGCGGGCCCTCGCTCGACTGCGCCGGGAGAGGCTCGGGTTCGTCTTCCAGTCCTTCAACCTGCTCGGCGCGCTGACCGCCGAGCAGAACGTCGCGCTGCCGGCACGGCTCGCGGGCAGACGTCTGCCACGGTCGGTCGTCCGCGACGTCCTGCACCGCGTCGGCCTCGAGGAGCGCCGCGGTCATCGGCCCGCCCAGCTCTCGGGCGGCCAGCAGCAGCGGGTGGCGATCGCTCGCGCCCTCGTCGGCAAGCCGGACGTCGTGTTCGCCGACGAGCCGACCGGCGCGCTGGACACGCGCGCCGGCCGGGCCGTGCTCGCGCTCCTGCGCGAGACGATCGACGAGAGCGGCGCGACGCTCGTGATGGTCACGCACGACCCGTCCGCGGCGGCGTGGGCCGACCGCGTGGTGTTCATGGCAGACGGTCGGCTCGCCGGCGAGCTCCACGCTCCGACGGCCGAGCAGGTCGCCGAGCGCCTGACCGGACTGGGGGCCTGACATGCTGCGCATCTCCCTGCAGACCCTGCGGGCACGCCGCGCCACACTGGCGGGCGCGTTCGTCGCGATCTGGCTCGCCGTGACGCTGGCCTCCGCGACCGGCCTGCTCATGGCCGCCGCGCTCGGGCCGCCGGGCGCCGGGCGCCTCGCCGCCACCGACGCCGTCGTCCGCGCCGATCCCGACCGTGACCATCGGCCACGGCGAGGACGCCGAGGGCGTCGACGTCGTGCCCGGCCCCCGTCTGCCGGAGGCCGCGGTGGCGCGCGCCGCCGCGGTGCCGGGAGTCGCCCGCGCCGTGGGCGACGTCGCCTTCCCGGCAGGGGCATGGGACGCCCAGGACCACCACCTGGAGGCTCCCGGCGCGGACCGGTTGGTCGGTCACGGATGGGACAGCGCCGCGCTCACGCCGTACCACCTGACCGCAGGCCGTCCGCCCTCGGGCCGCCAGGACGTCGTCGCCGACGCCCGGCTCGGCACGCGCGTCGGCGCGACGCTGCGGATCGTCACTCCCGCCGGCGAGGCGCGGTACCGCGTCAGCGGCCTCGCCGACGCTCGCGGCGTCCGGTGACGGCAGCCAGGCCGCGGTGTTCTTCCCGCGGACGGTCGCCGGCGCGCTGTCCGGTGCTCCCGGGCGGGTCAACGCGGTCGGCGTCATCGCCGACCCCGGCACGTCCGACGGCCGCGCTGCGCAGCCGGCTGGCGAAGCGTCTCGGCAGCGGGACCGAGGTCCTCGATCGTCGGCACGCCGCAGATGCCGACGCAGGCGACCCAACCGCCGCGGACCGTGCGGGGCTCATCGCGATCTTCGGCGCGATGGGCGGCATCGCCGGTGCGGTCGCGCTGTTCGTGGTCGCCGGGACGTTCGCGCTGGCGATCGCCCAGCGGCGGCGGGAGACCGCCGTGCTGCGTGCGCTCGGCGCGACGCCACGCCAGATCCGGCGCCTCATCGCCGGCGAGGCGCTGCTCGTGTCCCTGCTCGCGGGCGCGCTCGGGCTGCTTGCAGGGCGGCCGCTCGCGAACCTCATCGTCCGCGTCCTGGAGGATCGCGGCGAGGTCGGACCGGCGTTCGCGCCGTCGCACTCGCCCGTCCCGCTCGTCGCGGCCCTCGCCATGGGGGTCCTCATCGCCCAGGTCGCGGTGGCCGCTGCGGCTCGCCGCGCCGGGCGCATCCCGCCGGCCGACGCCCTGCGCGAGGTGGCCATCGAGCATCCGCGGCCGGGAGTCGTGCGGGTGGTCTGCGGGCTGGCATGTCTGGGCGGCGGCGTCGCGATGTCGATGCTGTTCTCGGGCTACTGGGCGATGGTGTTCGCCGTGCTCGGCGGGATCCTGCTCGCCATGGGCGTGGGGCTGCTCGGACGTTGGCTGCTGGGGGTCCCCGCCGCACTGCTCGCAGCGCCGCTGCGTCGCTTCGGCGCGACGGGCCTGCTTGCGAGCACGGGGCTGGCGGCGAACCGCTGGCGCACCGCCGCGCTGGCAACGCCGATCGTGCTCGTCGCGATGCTCGCCGGCACCCAGGGCATCGTCGAGTCCAGCAACCAGCGTCACACCGAGGACGTCACGCGCCTGCGCGTCGACGCGGAGCACGTGGTGATGGGCGCCGACGGCGCGCCGCTCCCCGCGGGCACCGCTGCCGCGATCTCGCGGCTGCCCGGCGTCGACGGCGTGACCGCCGTCGTGCCGACCGAGATCCACCCGGTCGCGGGCGGGCTCGCCGACCAGGGTCCGTGGCCGGCTGCGGGGTTGAGCGCCACGCGGTCGAGGGCGACGCTGGCTCCCGATGTGGTGCGGGGTTCGCTCAGCGACGTCCGGGGCGACGCCGTCGCCGTGAGCCGCGTGTTCGCCGACGGCGGTGACCTGCGGCTCGGCGACACCATCGACGTCCGGATGGCGGACACGACGGGTGCGACGCTTCGCGTGGCGGCGATCTACGACCGAGCGGCAGGACTGGGCGACGTGTTGCTCGATCCGGCCGTCGTCCGGCGGCACGCCGTGAATGCGGCCGACACGGCGCTGTTCGTCGCGGGCGGGCGGACCGCCGGGGAGTCGCTGTCGCGCTACGCGGCCGGCCACCCGGGGGTGCAGCCGCTGGACCGCGACGCGTACCTGGACACCGTCCACGCGTCCAACGTGGACGGGTCGTGGGGCGTGTGGCTGGTCGTGGGCCTGGCCACGGCCTTCGCGGCCCTCGCGCTGGTGAACACGGCGGCGATGACCACGACCGAGCGCCGTGGCGAGCTGGCCACCATACGCCTGCTGGGCGGCACGGCCGGGCACGCCACGCGCATGGTGACGCTGGAGATGCTGCCGACCGTCGTGGCGGCGCTGGGTGCGGCAGCGGCCATCGTCGCGGTCGCGGTCGCGGGCGTGCCCAGGGGCGTGACCGGCTTCCCGCTGGTCGTGCCGACGCAGCTCGCCGGTGGCCTCGTGGCCGGCACCGCGGTGCTTGGCCTCCTGGCCGCCGCGGTGGCCACCCGGCTCGCGCTGCGTGCCTCGCCCGCGGAGGCCCTGCGCTCGAAGGAGTGAGCGCAGGCACACCCGAGCGTGCCGGAGGCGGCCCCGGACCGGGGCCGCCTCTGCACGATGCACGGTCGCTGCCGGAGGGTTGGGGCCTCGACCTGGTGCTGGCTCTCGGTCGCCTGCCCTCCTTGTATCGGGCGACGGCCCCGGGACGCATCGCGCCCACCAGATGGATGCCGCACTTGTCGTCGCCGAACGATCGCTCGAAGAATCGAGTGACGACGCCGAGGCCACAACGGTCTGCGCAAGCGCGCTCGCGCGATTGACGGATCAGAGCAGCGTCTACGCCGCCCCATCTCTCGTGCGGCTGTGAATCGGGAGGGCGCGGAGCTCCTAGGTCCCCGTTCAGAGGACCAGAGCACTCCGCGCCCAAGGAAGCCTGGCCGGGCGAACCGAATGCCCTAAAGGCCACGCATCCACTCTGTGCTCCTGCCCGAGTCGCGGCCGTTCCCGAACAACTTTGGCCGACGGCTGTCTCGATACGAACGCCGTTGAGGGACCGACACCAGCGCCAGGTGTGCGGGCGGCGTAGGTGAAGGGTCAGCTGCCGCTGCCCCGTAGGCGCGCCGCACGAGCGCCGGGGCGCGAGCAGCGCGCCGGCCGCCCAGGTGCTGCGGCCGGGCCGGACGCGCTGGGGCCACAAGCCCTCAGGGCAACGAGCGCGTTCGGTGCACGATGCCTGTGTCCGGCAGGCCCTACTTCGCAGAAAGCCCCGCCGTAGCAGGACTTTCTGAGATGCCGGAGGAGGGACTCGAACCCCCGACACGCGGATTGTGATAGGTGCCGATTTGCAGGGCTTTTATGTGAAACGGGCGTTTTCGGGCGGACTCGGTCGGGTTCACTGGGGCCACTTCTGCAGGGTCGGGGACAGCGGTTGGGACAGCCCAAACTCTGGACGCAAGTTGGCGTGTAGGTGTCCGCCGCCGGCTACCAACACTTCTCCGCCTTGGGCTCTTCCTGACCGGCAGCCTGCACGAGCTGTTCGCGCTGGCGCAGAGCGACGACCTGCGCCTTGAGTCGGTCGACGACGGGAGCGTCGACGGCTCCGGCGAGTAGGGCGTCGGCGAGCACGTCGCGAGCGTCCTGCTGTCGCTTTAGGCCCTGCCACGCGAGTGCCAGAGGAACGAGGAGCGCCGCTGCGCACCAAACGTAGGTTGGCCTCCGCGTCGAGCCCAAGTTCTCGCAGCCGATAGGGAGACCGGGCGCCGTGCGATTGTTGAGCCGCTGCGCTGCAAGCTCGAGCGCCAGGCCGACCACGCCGAGGAGCCCGCGCACCTCAAGGCGACCGTCCGCGTCAAGGACACCAGAGCGGTCGCGGTAGCCGACACCATCCGCGACTGGGCTCGGCGACTCGACCCCGAGCTGTCATTCGCCCGGCTGCGAGAGATCGGGTCCTCGGCCGGCCGCACCTACTGGCAGACCATCGCTCGCTTCGCCCCGACCTTCGAACCAGTCTTCGCCGCGCGGGTGCCGGAGCACTGGCACACCGCTGGCCCGCGGACCTCCCGCGTCGATACCAAGCGCGCCCGAAAGGCCATCACGCCGGTGCACGCTGCCTTGAATTACGCCTACGCAATCCTCGAGGTCGAGGCAACGATCGCCGCGCACATCGTCGGGTTCGACCCCAGCCTGGGGATCATGCATGCCGACGTCCGCTACCGCGGGTCGTTGGCGACCGATCTCATGGAGCCGGTCCGGCCGATCGCTGACCGTCTCGTCCTGGAGCTGCTCGAGCGGCCGCCCTGGCTCGAGGCGACGTCTTCGAAACGCGCGAAGGGGTTTGCCGGATCGGCTCGCGATGGCGGGCGAGCTTGCAGCACTCGCCCCGGAATTCCATGATCCGCTCGGGCCGCA
>CAVWQP010000007.1:0-25427 GCA_963757125.1 uncultured Solirubrobacterales bacterium
GGAAGCGCATGAAGGTCATGCGCGAGCGCATCGAGGCGATGAAGGAGATCTGGACGCAGGACGAGGCCAGCTACCACGGCGAGTTCGTGGACTTCGAGCGGATCTGGTCCTGGCCCAAGCCCGCCCAGTGGCCGCACCCGCCCGTGCTCGTCGGGGGCAACGGGCCGACCGTCCTCGACCGCGTGCTCGCCTACGGCGACGCGTGGATCCCCAACTACGGCTTCCCCGACGTCATGGACAAGATCGTCGAGCTGCGCGAGCGCTCCGACGGCCGCGAGATCCCGGTCATCGCGTTCGGCGTCCCCGCCGACCCGGCCAAGCTCGCCGAGCTGGAGGAGGCGGGCGTCAAGCGCGCGGTGCACTGGCTGCCGTCGACGACACGGGGGCCGATCGAGCGGGCGCTCGACCGCTTCGAGGACGCCCTCGCGGAGCTGCGCGGAGAGACCTGAGGATGACCGGGGACGAGGCCCACCGGCGGTTCGCGGCGGCGCGCGTCGCGCGTCTCGCGACCGCGGACGCCGAGGGCGTGCCGCACGTCGTCCCGGTCGTCTTCGCCGTCGAGGGCGACACCGTCGTCGTCGCGGTCGACCACAAGCCGAAGCGCACGACGGCGCTGAAGCGCCTGGCGAACGTCCGCGCCAACCCGCGCGTCGCGCTGCTCGCCGACCACTACGCCGACGACGACTGGGACGCCCTGTGGTGGGCCCGGGCCGACGACGCCGACCGTGCACGAGCCGGGCTCGCCAGCGGCCGCGCATGCCGTCGAGCTGCTCGCGGAGCGCTACCCGCAGCACCGGGCGCGACCGCCCGAGGGCCCCGTCCTCAGCGTCGCCGTGACGCGCTGGTCGGCTGGTCGGCTCGATCGGATCCTCGCGCATGAGCGATGCCTCGCCGACGCGCTACATCTGGGCGCTGCTGAACGAGCACGGACTGCTCCCCGAGCTGGGGGACCGTTCGGTACGAGGCGGGTCGCCCGCCGTCACCTTCGAGGAGATCATCGAGCGCGTCCGGGGCTGCCCCGCGTTCCCGATGACGCCGGCCCAGGTCGACGAGGCGCTGCACCAGGAGCTCTGGGACGGCCCCAGCGGGGACAACCCGGGGCGCATCATCCTCTAGTGCGGGCCGGGGACGCCGGGGGCGTCTACGTCGCACCGGAGGAGGTCGGCGAGCCGCTCGTCCTCGACGCGGACGAGCGCGCGATCCTCGGCGCGTGGGCCGACCGCCTCGTTCCCGGTGACGGGACCTGGCCGCCCGCGACCGCGACGCCCGTGGTCGGCTACATCGACGCGCTCATGGACCGCGCGCCCGCGATCGCGCCCGCGGTGCGGTCGGCGCTCGGGTGGCTCGCAGAGCGCGGATTCCTCGAGCTCGGGTCCGAGGAGCAGGTCGCGGCGCTGCGCGAGCTCGAAGCCGATCCGACGCTCGGGCCCGTGTTCTTCTCGGTGCTGGAGATGACGCTGGAGGCGTACTACCGCGATCCGGCCGTCGAGGCGGTGGTCGAGGCGCGGACGGGCTTCAGCTCGCGGCGGCCGATGGTGGGCACGCCGCTGCCGCCGTTCGATCCGGCGCGGCTGGACCGCGTGCGCGCCCTGCCTCCCCGGCACCGCTCCACGTGACCCAGGTCGCGGACGTCCTGGTCGTCGGCGGCGGCGCGGCGGGCGCCGCCCTCGCGTGGCGGCTGTCGCAGCACGGCGCGGACGTCCTGGTCCTCGAACAGGGCGACTGGGTCCCCGACGACGACATCCCCAAGCGCCACGCCGACTGGCAGGTGCGCGCGCGGCGCTACTGGAGCCCGAGCGCGGCCCGGCGCGGGTGGCCGGCCGACTACCCGGTGCGCAACCTGGGCGCCAACCCCGTCGACGCGTTCGTCTACTCGGCGGTCGGCGGCAGCGCGACGGGCTGGGGTGGTGCGTTCTGGCGCTTCCTGCCGTCGGACTTCCGCGGCGCGACGCTCGACGGCTTCGGGCGCGACTGGCCCATCGGCTACGAGGACCTCGAGCGCTACTACGAGATCAACGAGGCCGAGATGGGCATGTCCGGCATCGCCGGGGACCCGACGGCACCGCCGACGCCCGAGGCGCCGCTGCCGCCCGTCTCCATGGGTGCGATGGGCGAGCGCTGGATCGACGGCTTCGAGCGGCTCGGCTGGTATTGGTGGGTGCAGCACCAGGCGATCGCGTCGCGCGACTACCGGGGCCGGCCGGCGTGCACGAACAACGGGCACTGCACGTACGGCTGCCCGACCGGCGCGCTGGCGACGCCCGCGAACACGTACTGGCCCGAGGCGCTGCGCGACGGCGTGCGGCTGCAGACGGGCGCGCGCGTTCGCGAGATCACCCTCGACACCCGCGGGCGCGCGGACGGCGTGCTCTACCACGCGGCCGACGGCTCGGTGCAACGCGCAACCGCCCCCGTGGTCGTGCTCGCCGGCAACGGGCTGGGAACGCCGCGGCTGCTGCTCATGTCGTCGTCGCCCGCCTTCCCCGACGGGCTGGCGAACTCCAGCGGCATGGTCGGCCGCAACCTCATGGTCCACGTGCAGACGACGGTCATCGGGCACTTCCCGGAGCGCACCGGCGCCGACCACGGGCCGTGGGGCGCGACGGCGACGACGCGGCACTTCTACGAGACCGACACGTCCCGCGACTTCAAGCGCGGGTTCATCATCACGGCGATGCGCGGGTTCGACCCGCTCGACACCGCGCTGCAGACGGCGGGCTGGGGCGAGGGGCACCACGCGGCGCTCGAGCACCACCTCAACCACGAGGCCGTGTGCTGGGTCTGCGGCGACGACGAGCCCGAGCCGCACAACCGCGTCGAGCTCGACCACGAGCGCGTGGACGGGTTCGGCCTGCCTGGCGTCGTGACGCACTACACGCTGTCGGAGAACTCGCGCCGCATCGGCGAGGCGGGGATCGAGAAGGCGACGGAGCTCTGCTTCGCGGCGGGCGCGGACTCCGTGCGGGTGCTCGGGTTCGACACGCTGCTGGGCTGGCACCTGCTGGGCACGGCCCGCATGGGCGCTGACCCAGACGACTCGGTCGTCGACGCCTGGAACCGCTGCCACGACGTCCCGAACCTGCTCGTCGTCGACGGGTCGGTGATGGCGACGGGCGCGTCCGTCAACCCGACCCACACGGTGCAGGCGCTCGCGCTGCGCGCGGCGGACGGGATCTGGGAGCGCCGGCGGGACGGGTGAGCTACATCCACATCCCGCCGTTCGGCGACAGGGTCTGCCCCGTGTAGAACGACCCGTCGTCGCTCGCCAGGAACAGGATCGTCCCCGCGAGCTCGCGGGCGCTCGCCATCCGGTTGATCGGCGCGAGGTCGATGACCTCCTGGCGCGCCTCGTCGGGGATCGAGTTGAGCATCGGGGTGTCGATCGCGCCCGGGCAGACGACGTTCACCCGGATGCCGTCGGCAGCGAGGCCGCCGGCCGCCGCGCGGGTGAGGCCGAGCACGCCCGCCTTCGACGCCGGGTAGTAGATGTTCAGCGGGTAGCCGACGAGCGCGGAGACGCTCGCGATGTTCACGATCGACCCGCCGCCCGCGGCCCGCATGAGCGGGACCGCCGCGCGCACCGTGTAGAAGCTGCCCGTCAGGTTGATCGCGACGACCTGGTCCCAGTCGTCGTCGGTGATGTCCAACAGGAAGTGCGTGCTCGGGTCGATCTCGCCCTTCGGCCCGCTCACGCCGGCGGCGTTCACGAGCACGTCCAGGCGGCCGTGCTCGGACGACACGCGCTCGAACGCGGCGTTCACCTGCGCGCTGTCGGAGACGTCGACGACCTGCGTCGACACGCCGTCGATCCCACGGGCGGTCTCCTCGAGCCCGGCCTCGTCGATGTCGACCGCGACCACGGTCGCGCCCTCCTCGGCGAACCGCTGCGTCGTCGCACGGCCGATCCCCGATCCCCCGCCCGTGACCAGGGCGACCTTGTCCTTCAGCAGCATCCGTCCCTCTCCTCCGTCGAAGCCGACTGTCTATGCAGCGGCGCTCAGGCCGACCGCCGCGACCGCACGCTCGCGCGCCGGGCGCGCCTCGAGCCGCTCGACCCACGCCGCGATCGCAGGGAAGCCCTCCGCGTGCCCGAGCCCGACGATGTCGGAGGCGAGCGATCCCATGACCACGTCGGCGACGGTCAGTGAGTCGCCCACGAGGAACTCGCGACCGTCCAGCGCGCGCTCGACCACCTCGAGGCGTTCCTGCAGCAGCGCGCGCGCCGCCGTCATCGCCTCCGGGTCGGTCGTGCGGTGCGGCAGCAGCGGGAGGAACGCGGGCTCGATCTCGGTCATCGCGAACAGCACCCACTGGTAGACGAGCGCTCGGTCCCGCGATCCCGGCGGCGGGATCAGTCCCGCCTCCGGCACCAGGTCGGCGATGTGCATGCAGACCGCGGCGGACTCGTACAGCACGCCGTCGTCGTCCTCCAGCACCGGCACGCGGCCCAGCGGGTGGCGCTCGAGGTGCTCGGCGGCGCGCGTCTCGTCCATGCTCAGGCGGACGATCTCGAAGGGGGCTCCCGCCTCCTCCAGGGTCCAGGCGGCCCGCACTGGGCGGCCGGCCCTCGGTCGGTGGTAGAGGCGGATCACGGGCGGCAACCTACAGCTCACGCAGCCGCGGCAGCACGCGCTCCCCGATGTCACGCACGAGCCCGGGCGGGTCGTCGGTGCCCGGCACGAGCATCACCTTCTCGATGCCGACGCGCGCGTAGCCCTCCATCTCCTTGAGGAAGGCGTCGACGTCCTCCGACGGGTCGGTCATCGCGAGGATCGTGCGCTCGATCTCGGCCGGGTCGCGGCCCTCCGTCTCGCAGTGGCCGGCAAGCACCTCGAGCTTGTGCGCGACCTCGTCGTGGCCGGCGGGGAAGAGGTTGCAGGCGTCCGCGTAGCGGGCGACGAACCGCAGCGTCTTGCGCTCCCCGCTACCGCCGATGAGGATCTTCGGACGCGGCGAGGAGATCGGCGCCGGGCGGCAGATCGTCTCCGCGAGCTGGAAGTGCTTGCCCTCGTAGGGGCCCTCGTCGTCGCTCCACATCTGGAGGCAGATCTGCAGCGTCTCCTCCAGGCGCTCGAACCGCTCGCCCATCGACGGGTACGGCACGCCGAGCCCGAGGTGCTCGCGCTCGTACCACGCCGCCCCGATGCCGAGCATGCCGCGGCCGCCGGAGAGGACGTCGAGCGTCGTCATCGTCTTGGCCAGGAGCCCCGGGTGGCGGTAGGTGACGCCGGTGACCAGCAGGCCCAGCGTCATGCGCTCGGTCTGGCCCGCGAGGAACCCGAGGGCCGTGTAGCCCTCCAGCATCGGCTCGAGCGCGCCCCCCAGCCCCTCGAGCTGGAAGAAGTGGTCCATGAGGGTGAAGTTCGTGCAGCCGATCTCCTCCGCCGCGCGGGCGGTATCGAGGAGGGTCGGCGCGGCGCGCTCGGCGCCGCCGGGGAGCGTGAAGTTCGCGTAGTGGATGCCAAGTTCCATGCGAAGGCATCTACCCGCCCTGCACCGGTACGAGCGCGGGCGGGACGCACCGGCGCCCCGCCCGCGGGTCCTCCCCATTGCCCCAGTCCGGTCGCGGCCGGTCACGCTGAGCTCGATGAGCCCGATCGGCTGAGCGCGGCGAGAGCCACGGCCGACGCGAAGGACCACCACTTGAGGGCGCGCTGGCCCACGTGCTCGCGGACGGCGTCGGCCGCCGCGATGAGGATCATGACCGCGCCGCCCGCGACGAACAGCCACTGCAGGGTGCCGCCGGTCCAGACCTGGCCGGCGACCACGAGGAAGCCTGCCGTGAGCAGAAGTGCCAGCCGGGAGATGAAGTGCGTGCGCATCGCTGCGCTCCTCTCATCGTTGTCGGCGGGCGGCCGGTGCCGGGATCGGCCCCGGCGTCCGTCGGTCCCTTTTGATTGCACGCGCAGCTGCTGCACGCCCCCGGCGGCGAGCTGCACGGACGCGATCTCCAGGAGGAGCAGCTCGGCCTGCATCACCCGACCGCCAGCCACCACCTCCGCAAGCTCGTCCGCGCGGGCATCCTGGTCCGCGAGCAGCGCGGCCCGTACGGCTACTACCGGGTCGCCCCCGGTGCGCTGGAGGACCTCTGCCGCGTGCTCGGCGGCGGCCTAGCCTCCCGAGGCATGGCCATCCTCGTGACCGGCGCGACCGGCAACGTCGGCGGCGCGCTCGTGAGCGCCCTCCATGCCGACGGCGTGGACGTGCGCGCGCTCGCCCGAGATCCGTCCAAGGCGTCGTTCCCCGACGGCGTCAGGACGATCGCCGGCGACCTCACCCGGCCCGCGGACTGGGCCGGCGCCCTCGAAGGCGTCGACGGCGTGTTCCTCCTCAGCGGCTACGACCGCATGACCGATCTGCTGTCCCTCGCGCGCGGCGCGGGGGTCCGCCGGGCCGTCCTCCTCTCCGGGAGCACCGTGGAGGGCAGCGACCTCGACAACGCGGTCGCGCGCTACCAGATGCAAGCCGAAGCCGACGTCCGCGCCTCCGGCCTGGAGTGGACGTTCCTGCGGCCGAACAGCTTCATGACCAACGCGCTGGACTGGGCCGAGCAGGTCCGCGCCGGCGACGTCGTGCGCGCGCCGTTCGACGGCGTGCACGTCGCGACGATCGATCCCGCAGACATCGCGGCGGTCGCGGCGCACGCCCTCGTCGAGGGCGACCTCGGCGGCCGCGCACTGCGCCTGAGCGGGCCCGAGTCGCTCGCGCCGGCCGACCGCGTCCGCATCCTGGGCGAGGTCCTGGGGCGCGCGCTGCGCTACGACGCGCAGTCCGACTCGGAGGCCGCCGCGCAGATGCACGCCACGCTGCCCGCCGGCTACGCCGACGCGTTCCTGAGCTTCTTCGCGCTCGGCACGCTCGACGAGTCCGTCGTGCAGCCGACGGTTCGCGACGTGCTCGGTCGCGAGCCGGCGACGTTCGCCGCGTGGGTGCGGGCGCACCGCGACGCGTTCGCCTGATCACATCCAGCGCGCGCGCCGCAGGCTCACGTAGAGGACGACGGCGGCGAGCGCCATGAGGGCGAGGCACAGGATGAAGCCGCCGTGCCAGCCGCTGCCCGGCACGGTCTGGAAGTTCATCCCGAAGACCCCCGCGATGAGCGTCGGGACGGCGAGGATGGCCGCCCAGCCCGAGATCTTGCGCAGCGACTGGTTCTGGCGGTGCGCGATGAGCGCGAGGTTCGCCTCCAGCACCGACGTCAGCCGGTCGCGCTGGGAGCCGATGTCCTCGTGCAGGAGCTTGAGCTCGTCGGCGACGTCGCGCAGGTAGGGCCGCATCGACTCCAGGCGTGCGTACGCCCCGTGCTCGATCGCGTCGAGGGGGCCGACCATCGGATGCACGGCGCGGTACAGGTGCGACAGCTGCTGGCGCAGGTCGAAGATCCGCCGCGTGGGATCGGAGTCGGTGTCGGAGAACACGTCGGCCTCGAGATCGATGAGGTCGTCGTCGAGCTGGTCCACGACGGGGCGGATGTCCCCGACGACCTTCGCGAGGATCGCCCACAGCACGGCGCCGACGCCGTGCACAAGCAGGTCGGGACGCGCCTCGAGCGCGGCGCGAGCGCTGCCCTGGGCATGCGCGCCACCCTTGCGACAGGTGACGACGAAGTCGCGCCCGAGGAAGACGGCGAGCTCGCCGAAGTGCGCCCGCGCGTCGGAGCCGTAGTAGGCGGTCCGCAGGACCACGAAGTACACGTCGTCCGGATACGCCTCGAACTTCGGGCGGTCGTGACGCAGGAGGATGTCCTCGACGGCGACCTCGTGCAGGCCGAAGCGCGCCTGCAGCTCGAGCAACTCCTCACGGGAGGGGTCGACGAACGAGAGCCAGTCGAACCCGAGGTGGACGGCGTCGACCAGCACTCAGCCGGAGAGCGGCCCGAGCAGCTCCTGCAGGTCGGCGACGATCGCGTCGGCACCGCCCCGACGCAGCTGCTCCGGGGTCGCCGGGCCGCGGGCCAGGGCGATCGCGAGGTGCGCCCCCACCTGCTTGGCGGCGATGATGCCGTCGGGCACGACGTCGACCACGACGGCTCGCTCGGCCGCGACGTTCAGCTGTTCGAGGACATGGCGGAGGGTGTCTGCGGTGCGCGGACCCGAGACGATCACGTCGAAGCGGTCGCGCACGCCGGCGAGCACGAGCGGCTCCTCCGCCCGGTTGCCGGTGTAGTCGACCGCGATCGACTTGCCCTCGGACCGCAGGCGGTCGATCCACGCGATCGTCCCCGCAAGGGGCCGCAGGTCTCCGTAGCCCAGGTCGGCGAGGACGCTCTCGAGCGAGAAGATCGCCGCGTCGAACGTGTCGTGGTCGATGCGGGTGCGGAGGATGTCGAGAACGGTCGTCAAGGGCCGTGTCCGCCCGGTGTCGAGATCGGCGGTCATTGCGTGAGGAGGTAGATCCCGCCGATGATCGCCGCGGCGAGCGCGGCGACGCACACGACCGTGATCCCGGTGTTCAGCGTCGCCGCACCGCCCTGGCCCGCCGCGCGCTCGTCCTGGGCGCTCAGCGAGGTCCGGACGGCGATCGCGGCGATGACCGCGACGCCGATGCCGACGATGACCGAGACGTAGACCGCCTCCCAGAGCAGGTCCCACTCGACGATGGTGGCGATCATGCGGCCACCGGCTCTGCCGGCGCGGGCGTCGCCCTCGGGCCGAAGCTCGGGTGCTCCGAGACGGTCTCCTCCGGCTCCACCGACTGCGCCTTGTTGGCGCGCCAGAGCAGGAAGCCGCCGATCGCGAGCGCGATGCAGACGACGATCGGTCCCGTGTCGCCGTTGGGGAAGAGCTCCATGACGGCGTAGACGAGACCCGACGCGGCGGCCGCGGCCGGCAGCGTCAGCACCCAGCCGATGACGATCCGGCCCGCGACGGCCCAGTTGACCCTCGCGCCCGGGCGACCGACGCCGGACCCGGTGACCGCGCCGGACACGACCTGCGTCGTCGACAGGGGGTAGCCCACGTGCGACGAGGCGAGGATGACGGTCGCGGCGACGGCCTCCGAGCCGAACCCCTGCGGCGGCCGGACCTCCACCACCTTCGTGCCGAGCGTCTTGATGATGCGCCAGCCGCCGGTGTAGGTGCCCAGCGCGATCGCGGTCGCGCAGGAGACCACGACCCAGGTCGGCACGTCGAAGTCGGCCCCGCCCTTGATCGAGCCGTTCGCGATCAGGGCGAGCGAGATGATGCCCATCGTCTTCTGCGCGTCGTTCGTCCCGTGCGCGAGCGCGACCATCGACGACGACGCGACCTGCGCCCAGCGGAACTCCCGCTCGGCGCGGTCCTGCACGTAGCCCCTGATGAGCCGGTAGATCAGGTACACGCCGATCGCGGCGACGACGCCCGCGAGGACCGGGGACAGCAGCGCTGGGATGATCACCTTGGAGACGATGCCCTCGACGTCGATCGCGGAGCTCCCGGCGGCGACCAGGGTCGCGCCGACGACGCCGCCGATCAGGGCGTGCGACGAGGACGACGGCAGGCCGAACCACCAGGTCGTGAGGTTCCATGCGATGGCGCCGACGAGGCCGCCGAGGACGACCGTCGGCGTGATGGCGCCGGCGTCCACGATCCCACCCGCGACCGTCGCCGCGACCTTCAGGGAGATGAACGCGCCGACGAAGTTGAGCACCGCCGCGATGCCGACGGCGACCTTCGGCGGAAGTGCGCCCGTCGCGATCGTCGTCGCCATGGCGTTGGCGGTGTCGTGGAAGCCGTTGGTGAAGTCGAACGCGAGCGCGACGACGACCACCAGGACGAGGATGATGTCGCTGGACACGGTTCGCGAACCTAGATCGCGTTCCGGGCCGCGAACAGATGCGGCTACTGCATGTTCACACGTTCATGTGAGGATGGCCCGGATGCAGCTCGCCCAGATCAACGTCGCCACCGCGAAGGAACCCCTGCACAGCCCGCGTCTCGCCGAGTTCGTCGGCGCGCTTGACGAGGTGAACGCCCTCGCCGACGCCGCGACCGGCTTCGTGTGGCGGCTGCAGACCGCGGACGGCGACGCGACGTCGATCCGGATCGATCCCGACCCGCTGGTCATCGTGAACATGTCGGTCTGGGAGTCCGCCGACGCCCTGTGGGACTTCGTCTACTCGAGCGACCACCTGGCGGTGATGCGCCGCCGGCGCGAGTGGTTCCGATCGCGCGTGTCGGCCCACATGGCGCTCTGGTGGGTGCCCGACGGGCACACGCCGTCGGTGGAGGAGGGCATGGAGCGCCTGGCGCTGCTCGAGCGCGACGGCCCGACGCCGCAGGCGTTCACGTTCAAGCACGCCTTCGCGGAGACCGGCGAGCGGTCCGGCCGCGGGCGCCGCCCGGTCGCCTGCTGAGCTACAGGACGCCGGCCGCGCGGGCCAGCAGCGCGCAGGCCGCGACGACGATCTGCGCCCGCAACCCGACGAGCACGAGCCGCCGGGCCCGCGACCGCCGCGGCGGCGCGATGCGGTCCAGCGGCGGCATGGTCCACGTCAGCCGCTCCGCGCGCGTCATCGCGGCGCGGGGCCTACGGACGTGCTCGACGACGACCGCGCCGAGCCCGGCGACGAGCAGCGCCGCGAACGCGACCGCGCCGACCGCCACCTCGGCGTCCGGGACGATCGCGTGGGCGATGACGGCGGTCGAGAGGCCCAGCATCGCGCTGACGACGACCGTGCCCAGCGCGTTCAGCCAGGCCGGGTTGACCCACGGGCCGAGGATCTCCGCGTCGTTGCCGAGCAGCAGCAGGAGGACGGTCGCGCTCGGCAGCAGGATCGCGGCGAGCGCCTGGCTGCCGGTGACGAGCGCCCCGAGCGGGACGTGGGGGACGAGGACGGCCGCGGCTCCCAGCGCGACGAAGCCCGCGTAGACGGCGTGGAACGTCCTCGCCTCGCGCGGGCCGCGGTGCAGCGAGTGGCGGAAGCCGAGCGCGTCGCCGACGCTGTAGGAGCTCGACAGCGCGACCGCCGCGGCGCCGAGCAGCGCCGCGTCGATGAGCAGCACCGCGAAGATCGCCCCCGCCGCGGGTGAGAGGTCGGCGCGCAGCGCCGGTGCGACGCCGCCCGCGTCGCTGAAGGCGTGCGGCGTCGCGCCGAACGCCCACGCGCAGGCCACGAGCACCCCGGCCGCCACGAGGAGCGCGGCCACGGTCCCGATCGCCGTGTCGACGCGCGCGTAGCCGAGCCAGCGCGGCGTGATCCGCTTGTCGACGACGTTGGACTGCCGGACGAACAGCTGCCAGGGCGCGACGGTCGTCCCGACGAGCGCGAGGACCAGCACGAGCGTGCTGGACGTGGGCGCCTGCGCCGCGACGCCCGCGTGATGGCCGCCGGCGTGCACGAGCAGCAGGAGCGGGACGACGGCGACGGTCGCGGCGAGGAGCACGAACATCATCCGCTCCCAGCCCCGGAAGCTGCCGGTCGCCATGAGCCCGAGCAGCAGCGCCGCCCCGATCGGGGCGGCGAGCAGGTGGCTCACGCCGAAGTAGCCCAGCGCGAAGGCGATCGCGACGAAGTCGGCGACGAGCGTCAGCGCGTTGAGCGCGAGCAGGTCGCCGAGCGCGAACATCCCCCAGCGGCGTCCGAAGCGCTCGATGATGAGCCGGGCGTGCCCGGCGCCGGTCACCGCGCCCAGGCGCAGCACGAGCTCCTGCGTGACGAAGACGACGGGCGCGAGCGCCACGAGCAGCCACACCAGCCGGGTGCCGTGCTCCTCGCCCGCGCGCGCGAGCAGGCCGAGCCCGGCGGCGTCGTTGTCGGCGGCCATGATGACGAGACCCGGACCGAGGACCGCGGCGAGCGCCGCAAGGCGGGCACGGGTCCCGCGCACGGGCGGGACCGCGGCCTCGCTCAGCGTGCCGAACGCGCCCTCGACGTCGCCGACGTGCGCCCGGTCGAGCACCGCGCGCCGCCCGGCCGGCGGCGTGAACACCGCCTCGACGACCGCCATCAGAGCTTCACGAGGGCGTTGACGGGCACGAGCCGATGCTAGGGGGTCACCGGAAGGTCGCGGTGACGCTCGGCAGCGCGTCGAAGACCGCGGTCGCGGCGATCCCGGCGCCCACGTCGACGGCCCGTGCCAGCGCGCCGGACAGCACGACCTCGCCCGCGGCGAGCCCCTCGCCGTGCCGCGCCAGCGCGCGCACGAGCCACGCGACGGACGTGGCGGGATGACCAAGGACGGCCGCGCCGCTGCCCTCGACCACCTCGTCCCCGACCGACAGCGTGATCCGCAGATCCGGCAGGTCGATCCCGTCGGGGGAGCGCGGCTCCCCGATCACGGCGACGGCCGACGACGCGTTGTCAGCGATCGTGTCGGGCAGCCGGATGCGCCAGTCGGCGATGCGGCTGTCGATGACCTCCAGCGCCGGCGCGACGGATGCGGTCGATGCGAGCACGTCGTCGGCGGTCACACCGTCGCCCGCGAGCGCCTCGCCGAGGATGAACGCCACCTCGCCCTCGACGCGGGGGGCGATCAGACCCGAGACGTGGATCGCCGCGCCGCCGTCCACGATCATCGACGCGAGCAGGTAGCCGTAGTCGGGCTGGTCGACGCCGAGCTGCCGTTGGATCGCCTCGCTCGTCAGCCCGATCTTGTGGCCCGCGACCCGTCCCCCGACGGCGACGCGCATGGCGCGTCCCGCCCGCTGCACGGCATAGGCGTCGTCGATCGTGAGATCGCTGACCTCGCTCGTGAGCGGCTCGATCGGCGTGGCCGTCATGTCCGCCTGCAGGAGGCGACGGGCGAGCGCCTCGGCGTCGACGGCGGCCGGCGCGCTCACGTCGCGACCGTGAAGAACGACTCGGGCAGCGCGGCGCCGTACCAGACGATGGCGCGCGCGATGTCCTCGCCCTTCCAGATCACCGGCTGCCAGTCGGGGCCGTGGATCGCGTAGCCGCCGGAGAAGAGCTCGATGCGGTTGCCGCCGGGCTCGAAGACGTAGACGAAGAACGCCTGCGTGAGCCCGTGCTTCCCCGGGCCGGCGTCGAAGACGATGCCCTCCTCGGCGAACATGTCGGCGGCGCGCAGGATCCCTTCGGGCGTGTCGACGGAGTACCCCACGTGGTGCAGCCGCCCGGCCTCACCCGCAGCGTCCGTCATCACCGCGATGTCGTGCACCTGCGACGTCACCGACATCCAGACGCCGATGTCGGACCCGTCCGGGTTGCGGGCGGCCTCGCGAAGGTGGAAGCCGAGCTCGCCCGCGAGCCAGTCCCGCGTGGCGTCGACGTCGGCGGCGGTGAGGTTGATGTGGTCGAGGCGCCGGACGCCGACACCGGTCGCGAGGTAGCGCTCGGGCTGGTTGAGCAGCCGCGACGGGTTCAGCGGCGAGCAGCGATCGAACTCGTAGAAGAGCTCCATCGCGTGACCGGCCGGCGTGCGGAAGCGGATCGCATCGCCCTGGCAGCGCTCGGAGCCGGCGGGGACGCGCTCGACCTCGTGCCCGCTCGCCGCCAGGTGGCGAGCCCAGGTCTCGACCTGGTCGGGCTCGCCGACCTGCCAGCCCATGTGCCCGAGCCCGGGACGGTCGGACTCGGTGAGGATCGTGGAGTGCGAGCCCCACTCGCCGAAGCCCTTCAGGTAGACCGAGCCGCCGTCGCGACCGGTCTCGACCAGGCCGAGGATGCGGGTGAAGAAGTCCAACGACCGCTCGATCTCGGGCGTCAGGATCTCGACGTGATGGAGGTTGTGGACGCGCGGCGTCGTGACCTCGACGTGCTCGACGGTCGTCGCCTGGGACTGCGGGACTGCGGTCGACATGCTCTCTCCCCTCGTGTGTGCCTAGGCCTCGAGGAAGTCCGCGAGGACCCGCGTGAAGCGCTTCGTCTGCTCGATCTGGACCCAGTGCCCGCAGTTGCGGAACGCGTGCAGCTCGGCGTTGGGCAGCAGGTCGAGCGCCTTCAGGCTCGAGGCCGCGAACGGGATGACCTCGTCCTCGTAGCCGTGGATGAGCAGCGTGGGCTGCGCGATGCTCCGGAGCGTCGCCGCGTCGAGCGCGAGGTCGTCGACCCAGCGCTGGCGCGGCGCGGGGAACATCGCCTCGTAGCTCTCGCGGGTGTGCGGCTCGAGGCTCGTCTCGTAGCGGAGCGTCACGAGGTCGTCGGTCGCGACCGCGTCGTCGTCGTACGCGAACAGCCTCACGAGACGACGCATCTCCTCGAGCCCGGGCTCGTAGCCCCAGACCTGGTCGAGCCCGGGCGGCAGGTCGAACGCGACGCCCGTCGTCCCCATGAGGACGAGCCGCTCGACGAGCTCCGGGCGCTCGGCCGCCATCGAGAGCGCGATCGCGCCACCCATGGAGTTGCCGACGACGTGGAGACGCTCGATGCCGAGCGCGTCGACCAGCGCGAGCGCGTGACGCGTCCAGGCCGCGCGGCCGTAGCTCCCGTCCGCAGGGCGCCCGGTCCTGCCGAAGCCGAGCTGATCGTGCGCGACGACGTGGAACGACCCTGCGAGCGCGGGCAGCACGAGGCGCCAGTTCGCCCACGCGGAGACGCCGGGGCCCGAGCCGTGCAGCAGCAGCACCGTGGGTCCGTCGCCCGTCTCGTGGACGTGGGTGGGGACGCCGCCGACCTCGATCTCCCGCTCCATGTGACCCACTAAATCAGCTAGTTCATATAGCTGTCAACCGACTCGATACGTATAGTTGAACACCCTGATGTCCGCCGACGGCACGCGCAGCGCAGTGAGGCTCGAGGACCTGAGCATCCCGCTGCCGCGCGCGCTCGCGCAGACGATCGAGGCGCGCATCGCGCACGAGGGCCTGCCGGCGGGCACACGGCTGGGGACGAAGAGCGATCTGCGGGAGGAGTTCGGCGTCGCCTCCACGACCGTCAACGAGGCGCTGCGTCTGTTGGAGACCCGCGGGCTCGTGCGGACGAAGCGGGGCCCCGGCGGCGGGATCTTCGTCTCCGATCCGTCGGGTTGGCTCGCGCTGAGCGAGCTGGTCCTGGGCCTCAAGCACTCCGGCACCGCCGTGAAGGACGGGCTCGCGGTGCGGCACGCCCTCGAGCCGCTGATCGCGGCCGACGCCGCGCGCAACCACCGGGCGCGCGACCTGCGCGAGCTGCGCGCCCTGCTCGCGACGCTGGCCGACCGGGTGGACGATCCTGCCGGGTACCTGCGCGCGAACTGGGCGCTGCACCGCCGCATCAGCGCGCTGTGCGCGAACGACTTCGCCCGCTCGCTGTACGACGGGCTCCTGGGCTTCGCGGAGAGCGAGGTCGAGGACGTGGCGGGCCGCGGCGTGTTCGACGGCGCCGCGAACCTCGAGGTCCACCGCGAGTACGTCGAGGCGATCGGCTCCGGCGATCCGGAGCTCGCGGCGGAGGCCGCGCTGCGCCACAACGCAGCCGCGTCCTACGCGACGACCCGCGGCTGAGCGGCGACCGCCGTCAGCCGACGTCGGCCCGGCGCACCGCCGAGCCGCCGGAGACGTGGTGCAGCGCCGCGTCCACCAGCACCGCGACGTCCTCGTCGTGGAGCGCATAGCGCCGGCGGCGACCGATCCGCTCGACGCTCACGATCCGGTGCTCGCGCAGGACGCGCAGCTGGTGCGAGACCGCCGACTGCTCCATCCCGGTCGCGTCGGTCAGCTCGCCGACCGTGCACGGGCGCTCGCGCAGGAGCATGAGGATGTTCACCCGGCTCGTCGACGAGAGGGCGAACATGGCGTCGGCGATCGACTCGACGACATGCGGCGGAGGGAGGGTGGGAAGGGGCGCGTCGTCCTGGCGGGCCACGAGCGCATGCTAGCCCGGCGAGCGGGGCTGTCGGCCATCCCTGCATACTCGGCGCCGTGCGCGTCGTGCTCGGAGTCATCCTGTTCGCCCTGTTCGTCCTCGTGGTCGGGAAGGCGAGCGGCCGGCTCCTCGGGATCCGGCTGGGCAACGCGCGCGGCGCGCTCGTCGGGACGATCGGCTGGATCGCGGGCGTCACGGCGGTGGCCTTCACGCTCGACGACTCGCCGCGCTCGGGCCTCACCGTCCACGTCGACAACGTCGGTCAGGCGCTCGGCGCGTCTGCGCTCGTGGTGTTCTTCGGGGTCCTGGCGGCGATGCCGGTGGCGATCGGCATCGATCTGCTCACGCGCGGCGCGCCGGTCGCGAAGCGCAGGCGAGGTCGCTGGTGGCTGCACCCGGTCCGCTCCCTCAAGGCGGAGCTGGCGCCCTACAGCCGGCTGCGCGAGGTGATCGGCAACGCGCGCCGCGCGAACCTCCTGCACTGGCGCTACGCGACGGGCGCCGCGCTCGACTCGCCCGACCTCACCCACCGCGTCCGCACCGTGCTCGAGGAGTCCGGCGGGATGATGGTCAAGCTCGGGCAGATCGCCTCGACGCGCAACGACGTGCTCCCCGCGCCGCTGACCACCGAGCTCTCCAAGCTCCGCGCGGACGTGATGCCGGTCCCGCCCGACGACGTCCGCGTCGCCATCGAGGAGGAGCTCGGAGAGCCGGTCGAGCAGGCGTTCGCCTCGTTCGAGTGGGAGCCGCTCGCCGCCGCGTCGATCGGCCAGACGCACCGGGCGGTGCTGCGCGACGGGACGCGGGTCGTCGTCAAGGTGCGGCGGCCGGGCATCGAGGACGTCGTCGCGCGCGACGCGTCGGTCCTGCGGATGATCTCCGACCGCCTCGAGCGCCGTGTCGAGGCCGCGCGGTCGATCGGGCTGCGCGGGCTGACCGAGGAGCTCATCGGCGGCCTCCAGGAGGAGCTCGAGTTCCTGCACGAGGCCAAGGTCGGCACCGCGCTGGCCAAGAACCGGGCAGGCGACGTCGGGATCTCGGTGCCGCGCGTGTACACGACGCTCTCGACCGACGGGATCCTCGTCATGGAGGAGGTGGTGGGCAGGTCGGTCGGCGAGGCCGAGGCGCTGGACGCGTCGCCGGTCCCCCGCCCCCAGCTCGCGCGCCGGGTGCTCGCGTCCTACATCGGCCAGATCCTCGACGACGGGCTGTTCCACGCCGATCCGCACCCGGGCAACATGCTCATCGACGCCGAGGGCACGATCTGGCTGCTGGACTTCGGGTCGGTCGGGCGCCTGGACGCCCGCGCGCTGAACGGCCTGCGCGGCATCGCGCTCGGCGTGGCCACGAACGAGCCCGGGCTGCTCGCGCGCGCGGCGCGCGATCTCGCGGGCGACGACGGCGCGGTCGACCTCCGGGCCCTGGAGGCGGACATGGGCGTGGCGCTGGGCCAGCTCGACTCCCCCGGCGGCATGGACCCGCGGCTCATCCGCGACGTGCTCTCGGTCATGCGCCGGCACGGCATGCGCCCGCCGTCGTCGGTCACGCTGCTGGCGCGCTCGCTGCTGACGATCGAGGGCACCCTGCGCCTCATCGATCCCGGCTTCAGCCTCACCGCGACGAGCCGCGAGGTCGTCCTCAGCGACCACGGCGACGCGATCGGCACGCCGGAGGAGATCCTCCAGCGCGAGGCGCTGCGGGCGCTTCCGTCGCTGCGGACGCTGCCCGAGCACGTCGAGACGCTCGCCAACCAGCTGCGATCGGGCCGCCTCAGCGTGCAGACCGAGCTGTTCGCCGGCGAGAGCCGCCACGTCGTCGACAACTGGGTCGACCGCATCGTCATCGCGGCGACCGGCGGCCTCGGCGCGATCGCCGGCGCGATCGTGCTGTTCGCGGCCTCGGCGACGGACGGCAACGACGCGGTGCAGACGACCCTGTGGATCCTCGGGTTCGCCGGGCTCACCGGCGGCTCGGTGCTGCTGATGCGCGCCGCGGCCCGTGCGTTGCGACGGACCGCGGGACGCATCGAGTAGCTAGGACAGGCGGTTGCTCGCGATCCGGGCGCCCTCGGCCAGCGCCTCGAGCTTCGCCCACTGGACCTCCGGGTGCACCCGCTGCAGGAACGCCGTCTGGGCGAAGCCGCAGTCGGTGCCCGCCATGACGTGCTCGGGGCCGACGACCTCGGCGAGCCGGAC
Source organism: uncultured Solirubrobacterales bacterium (assembly GCA_963757125.1). GTDB lineage: Bacteria > Actinomycetota > Thermoleophilia > Solirubrobacterales > Solirubrobacteraceae > CAVVSD01. The sequence continues at coordinate 17,917 of CAVWQP010000007.1, forward strand.
CAGGCGGTCCGCGACGAGGTCGGGGTGCTCGACGATCGTCGTGTGGTGCGTGACCACGCCCGGGATGAGCACGCGGCCCTCCGGCAGCTTGACGTCCTCCCAGACGTGCCACTCGTGCTCGTGGCGCGGGTTGGCCTGCTCCATCGCGTACGCCCCGGCCTCGACCTGCAGGACGAGGTCGACGACGTCGGCCAGCGGCGGGTCGAAGGCGTGCGGGCCGTGCCAGCTGCCCCAGCAGATGTGGTAGCGGACCTTCTCCGGCGGGATCCCCTTCAGCGCGTGGTTCAGCGCGTCCACCCGCAGCTGGGCCCACTTGCGGTAGTCCTCGATCGAGCCGCCCTCGGCGAGGATCGAGTCGCACTCGTGCATGAGCACGGCGTCGTCGACCTGGAGCATGAGCCCCGCGTCGACGATCGCGTTGTACTCGACCGCGAGGGCGTCTGCGAGCGCGTAGACGAACTCCTCCTCCGTCCCGTAGTGCTCGTTCTCCAGCCAGTACGTGCTGGCCGGCGCGACGACGGGCAGGAAGCCCTCGACGTCCTTGCCCTGCAGCGCGGCCTTGAAGTTGTCGATGTCGCGGTCGAGCGCGGTGCGGTCGTAGGTCACCGGACCGGTGCAGACCCACACGCTCGGAGCCGGCATGGGCACCTCGGCCTCACGGAGGGCGCGGCCGAACTCCTTGTCGTGCTGCGCGTACGCGCCCGGGAACGCGAGGCGGTCGCGGCTGGGCGGCAGGCGCGTCTCGCCGGCGGGGATCGCGCGCGACTCGACGCCGCTGATGCGGTCGTACAGGTAGCTGATCCAGTTGGCCTTGCCGTACTCGCCGTCGCTCACGATGTCGATGCCGGCCTGGTCCTGGCGTGCGACGACGTCGGCGACCGTCGTGCGCAGCGTCTCGGCGTAGGCCGCCTCGTCGTAGGACTCGCCGCGCCCCATCGCGGCCTCGAACACGAGAAGCTCCGGCGGCCGGATCAGGCTCCCCACGTGCGTCGAACGGATCTCCATGTGACTCCCCCGGATTTGCGGTCGGACCGCCGCAACAATATGCACATTCACGCATGTGCGGACCGACCTAGGCTCGGCGACTGCTCGTCCTGCACCTCCATCCGTTCGCGTCCTACTGCCAGAAGGCGCTCATCGCGCTCTACGAGCTCGACGTGCCGTTCGAGCGCCACCTCGTCGAGGGCGAGGAGGGCCGCGCCGAGCACGTCCGCCTCTGGCCGATGGGCGGGATGCCGGTCCTCGTCGACCGCGACGCCGGCGAGGTGCTCCCCGAGTCCTCGATCGTCATGGAGTACGTCGACGCCTTCGCCGCCGAGCAGCCACGGCTCATCCCCGGCGACCCGCGGACCGCGCTCGAGGTCCGGCGCTGGGACCGTTTCTTCGACGCGCACGTCCAGACCCCGATGCAGGCGGACATGGACGCGCTCGACCCCGTCTAGCCTACGCCGACCGTCGTCCGAGGGGAGAGCGAATGACCACGTCGGAGGCTGCCGACATCTTCGTGCCGCACGCGTTCGAGGAGCAGCAGGTCGATCTGGGCGAGATCCGCATGAACTACGCGACGACCGGCTCCTCCGAGCTGCCGGCGCTGCTCCTCATCCCGTCGCAGACGGAGTCCTGGTGGGGCTACGAGGACGCCATGCCGCTGCTGGCGGAGCGCTTCCAGGTCTTCGCCGTCGACCTGCGCGGCCAGGGCCGCTCGACGCGCACGCCGGGTCGCTACACGCTCGACAACATGGGCAACGACCTCGTCCGGTTCATCGACCTCGTCGTCGGGCGACCGGTGGTCGCCGCCGGCAACTCCTCCGGCGGCGTCCTCGCGGCCTGGCTCTCCGCCTACGCGAAGCCCGGGCAGGTGACCCGCGTGGTCTGCGAGGACCCGCCGCTCTTCGCGTCCGAGGTCGATCCCGCCTGCGGGCACTCGATCCGCCAGTCGGCGGGCCCGGTCTTCGCCACGTTCAACAAGTGGCTGGGCGACGGGTGGTCGATCGGCGACTGGGCCGGCATGCAGGCGGCGTTCCCGACCGAGTTGCCCGGGTACATGCTGCGCGCCCTCGGGCCGATGCGCCTCGGCTCGCCGCCCGACCCCGCGCGCCCGGACGAGCCGCCGCAGAACATGAAGGAGTACGACCCCGAGTGGGGACGGGCGTTCTGGACCGGGACGGTCGCCTCGAGCTGCGACCACGCCCGCATGCTCGCGGCGGCGAGCACGCCGATGCTGCTCACGCACCACTACCGCGACATCGACGCGGAGACCGGCAGCCTCATGGGCGCGATCTCCGAGGAGCAGGTCCGCGGCGTCCGCCGGCTCGTCACCGGGGCCGGACAGGAGTTCGCGCTCCTCGACGTGCCGGACTCGGCGCACGCGATGCACCGCCACGATCCGGAGCTCTACGCGCGGACGCTCGTCGACTGGGGCGCCGAGGATTCGGTCGCGATGTCCGAGTGACGTACGATCTTCGTGTGGACCCCGATCCCGAACCGACCCGCGACGAGGACATCAGCGCGCTCGTGTCGCGCCTCTCGCGCCCAAATCGCACGGGGCGCAGGGTCATCGAGCGCGCCGCCATCATGGCCGAGGGCTCCAGGTCGGGGGCGATCCTGACCTGGCTCGAGGACGCCTCGTGGACGCCGGAGGAGCGCGTCGCGAGCACCGCCTACCGCGGCGGCGCCGGACTGCACGGCGCGCGCAGTGAGTTCGAGCGCGGCGACACGCGCAAGCAGGCCCCGCAGCGGTACGTGTCGCCGCCGACCGACGCCGCCTGAGGCGCACCCGCCGGAGGACGGTGCGGACCCGGCCCGCCGACACGCTCCCTCCCGACGCGCAGGTCGTCGTGGTCGGCGGCGGGATCGTCGGGGCCGCCATCGCGTTCCATCTCGCCCGGGCGGGGATCACCGACGTCGTGGTCGTCGAGCGCGGCGACCTCGCCGCGGCGGCGTCGGGCAAGCCGATCGGCGGCCTGCGGGCGCAGTTCTCCGACCGTCTCAACGCGCGGCTCGCCCTGCGGAGCCTCGAGCTCTACGCCGAGCTCGGCGCGGAGATGGATCACCGGCGCGTCGGCTACCTGTTCCTCCTGCGCGAGGCAGCGGACGTCGCCCGCTTCGAGGCGGGCGTCGCGCTGCAGAACGACGTGGGCATCCCGAGCGTCATGCTCGACGCCGCCGAGGCGCGGGCGCGCTGCCCCGCTATCGACCCCGCGGCGTTCGTCGCGGCGGCCTGGTGCCCCATCGACGGGCACGCGCGCCCGCAGGAGGCCGCGTGGGCGTACGCCGGCGACGCGCGGCAGCGCGGCGCGCGGTTCGTGACCGGCTGCGCCGTGACCGGCATCGACGTCCGCGGCGGCGAGATCGCGTCCGTGGGGACGACGCAGGGCACCGTGCGCACGTCGACGGTCGTGTGCGCCGCGGGCGCGTGGTCGCGCGAGATCGGAGCGATGGCGGGCGTGGAACTCGACGTCACGCCCGTGCGGCGCCAGATCGCGCTGACCGGCCCGACGCCGCTCTCGACGCCGGACCTGCCGTTCACCATCGACTTCAGCAGCACCTTCTACTTCCACGGCGCCGGCGACGGGCTGCTGCTCGGCATGTCGGACCCCACGGAGGTGCCGGGCCTCGACGCCTCCTACGCGCCGTCCTGGGAGTCGGCGTTGCGGAAGGCCGCCGGACGCTGCGCGCCCGGGCTGGCGGACCTCGCGATCACGGAGGGCTGGGCCGGGCTCTACGAGAACACGCCGGACGCCAGCGCCCTCATCGGCGAGTCGCCCGACGTGGGGCGGTTCCTGTACGCGACGGGCTTCTCGGGGCACGGCTTCTGCCAGGCGCCGGCGACCGGCGAGATCGTCGCCGACCTCGTCCTCGGCCGCGAGCCGTTCGTCGACGTCGCGCCCCTGCGCGCCGAGCGCTTCGCGGAGCGATCGCCCATCGCCGAGGCCAACATCGTCTGAGGAGACCGGATGACGCTGACGACCACGTCCACCGAGGAGCTGCGCACGCGGGCCCGCGACGCGCTGCGGCGTTGCGGGGCGCAGCTCGATGACGCCCCGTCGCCATCGGTCACTGCCCGCTCGCCGATCACCGGCGAGGACCTGTTCGCGGTCGCGTCCGTCGATCGCGACGGGGTCCTGGCGGCCGTGGCGGCGGCACGCGAGGCGTTCGACGCATGGCGCGCCGTGCCCGCGCCGGTGCGCGGTGCCCTCGTGAAGCGCTGGGCCGAGCTCCTGACCGAGCACAAGGGCGACATCGCCGACCTCATCACGATCGAGGTGGGCAAGATCCGCTCCGAGGCGCTCGGCGAGGCCCAGGAGATGATCGACGTCTGCGACTTCGCGGTCGGCCTGTCGCGCCAGCTCGACGGCCGGACGATGCCGTCCGAGCGCCCGGGCCACCGCCTCATGGAGACGTGGCACCCACTCGGCGTCGTGGGCGTCATCAGCGCCTTCAACTTCCCCGCGGCGGTGTGGAGCTGGAACACCGCGGTCGCGCTCGTCTGCGGCGACACCGTCGTGTGGAAGCCGTCGCCCGCGGGCGCGCTGACGGCGATGGCGTGCAGCGCGCTGCTCGACCGGGCGGCCGCGGACTGCGGCGCGCCGGCCGACCTGAGCGTCCTGGCGATCGCGGATGCCGATGCAGCGCAGGCGCTGGTCGACAGCCCGGATGTCGCGCTCCTGAGCGCGACCGGCTCGGAGCGGATGGGCGCGGCGGTCGCGCCGAGGATCGCGGCGCGCTTCGGCCGGGCGCTGCTCGAGCTCGGCGGCAACAACGCGGCGGTCGTCGCGCCCTCGGCCGATCTCGAGCTCGCCGCGCGCGGGATCACGTTCGCGGCGGCGGGCACCGCGGGCCAGCGCTGCACGTCGATGCGGCGGCTCATCGTGCACGAGGACGTCGCCGACGCGCTCGTCGGGCGGCTCGCGGAGATCTTCGGGTCCCTGCAGGTCGGCGACCCGTTCGACGACGGGACGCTCGTCGGGCCGCTCATCGACGTCCGCGCGCACGAGGCGATGGTCGCCGCGCTGCACCGCGCCGTCGCCGACGGCGGCGAGATCGTCGTCGGGGGCGCGCGCCGCGACACCGCGCCGGACGCTGTCTACGTCGAGCCGGCGATCGTGCGGATGCCGGCTCAGACGGAGATCGTGCGCACCGAGACCTTCGCGCCGATCCTCTACGTCATGACGTACCGCGAGCTCGACGAGGCCATCGCGCTGCACAACGGCGTCCCGCAGGGCCTGTCGTCGAGCATCTTCACGCGCGACCAGCGCGAGGCGGAGCGGTTCATCGCGGCGGACGGCTCGGACTGCGGGATCGTGAACGTCAACATCGGGACCTCCGGCGCGGAGATCGGCGGGGCCTTCGGTGGCGAGAAGACAACCGGCGGAGGGCGCGAGTCGGGCTCGGACGCATGGCGCGCATACATGCGCCGCGCCACGAACACGATCAACTTCTCTGACGAGCTCCCACTGGCTCAGGGTGTGAGCTTCGGATAGGCGCCCTCCCGCGCGTGATCCGATGCATGCCCCCGGCGATGAGACCATCCGAGCGGCCACGCGCCCAGACCGGAAATCGGAGCCTCCGCGGGTGTACGAACGCCGAGCCGCCAACTCCTGCGCATCGCGTACGGTCATGAGGCCAATCCGGGGACTGGGAGAGCAGCATGAGCACCGCCCAGCAGCACCTTGTGACCAGCCAGAACGAGATCACCGAGCTGTACGGCGCGCCCGACGAGGCGGTCAAGGTCAAGGCGATCCCGCACCTCGACGAGCACTGCAGGGCGTTCATCGCGCTCTCGCCGTTCGTCGCCGTCGCGACGGTCGGCGACGACGGGACGTGCGACGCGTCCCCCGGGGTGGTGTCCCCGGCTTCTGCGACGTCGTCGGCCCGGGCACCCTCGTGCTGCCCGACGAGCCGGGCAATCGGCGGCTCGACACCGTCCGCAACATCGTCGCCACCGGGCGGATCGGGCTCCTGTTCATGATCCCCGGCATGCGCGAGACACTCCGCGTGAACGGGCGGGCCACGATCTCCCGCGACCCCGAGCTCCTCGAGCGCTACCGCAACGGGCGCAAGCCGCCGATCGCCGCGATCGTCGTCGAGACCGACGAGGCGTACCTGCACTGCGCGAAGGCGTTCATCCGGTCGAAGCTCTGGGAGCCGTCGGCCTGGCCCGAGCGCGACGGGCTCGCGCCCCCCGCCCGCATCTGGCGCGACCACATGGCGCTGGCCGACATGAGCGTCGAGGACATCGAGGCGTACGTCGAGGACGACTACGCGAACAACCTGCGCTGGGGAGATCGTTGAACGCGGACGTCGTCTTCGCCGACTCGACGGAGGACGCGGTCGAGCGGCTCGCGGCCGCGGGAACCGACGGGGCCCCGCTCGCGGGCGGCACCTGGATCATGCGGGCGACCCTGCGCGGAGACGCGCACCCGCCGCTCTACGTCTCGCTGGACCGCATCCCCGGCCTGCGGGAGGTCGCGATCGACGACGGGACCGTGCGGATCGGCGCGGGTGCGACGCACGCGCAGATCGCCGCGGCGCTCGCCGGCGAGCCGCGGCTGCGCGGCCTGCACGACGCGGCCGCGCGCTCCGCGAACCCGGCCGTCCGCGCCCACGCGACCGTCGGCGGCGCGGTGGCGACGGCGGCGTTCCCGGCGTCCGACCTCGTCCCGGCGCTGCTCGCGCTCGACGCCACCGTGACGGTCGCGACGACCGCGGGCACCGAGGAGGTCGCGCTGGAGGACCTGCGGCCGGTGCCGGGCTCGCTCGTCACCGGCGTGACCGCGACGGTGCCGCGCCGCTCCGCGCACGCGCGCCTGACGCTGCGCAAGGCCGGCGACTACCCGGTTGCGATCGCCAGCCTCGCGGAGGACGACGACGGCCTGCGCGTCGCGATCGGCTCGGTCGAGGCGACGCCGCGCCGCTGGCGCCGGGGAGACCGGCGACCCGGTCGCCGCCGCCCGCGCGCACGCCGGCGAGCTGACGCCCCGCGACGGCGTCGAGGCACCCGGCTGGTACCGGGTTCACGTGCTCCCGACGCTGCTCGCGCGCGCCCTCGAGGCGATGGCGTGATCGCGTTCACGGTCAACGGGCAGGAGCGGACCGTCGACGCGCCCCACTCACCCCGCTGTCGACGGTGCTGCGCGAGCGGCTGCACCTCGCCGGGACGAAGGTCGCGTGCGAGGAGGGGTTTTACGGCGCTGCACGGTGCTCGTCGACGACAAGCCCGCGACGTGGTGCCTCGTCCCGCTCGCCCACGTCGAGGGGCGCTCCGTCCGCACGGTGGAGTCGCTCGCCGACGGCGACGGTTCTATCCCGCTCCCGGCGGCGATGCAGGCCAAACAAGCGCCGTCCAGTGCCCGCATGTGCTTCCAGGGCGTCCTTCATGTCACTCACCCGCACTGCTCGCGCGCCATCCGGCGCCCGGCGGGGGCCCATCCGCGACACGCTCGTGCACTCCTCCGCTGCACAGGCTACAGCAGATCGTCGAGGCTGCCCTGGCGGCCGGGAAGGAGCCC
>CAVWQP010000008.1:0-13849 GCA_963757125.1 uncultured Solirubrobacterales bacterium
GCGGCCGGCGTCCTGTAGCTCAGCAGGCGACCGGGCGGCGCCCGCAGCAGGACCGCTCGCCGGTCTCCGCGAAGGCGTGCTTGAAGGTGAACGCGTGCGGCGTCGAGCCGTCGCGCTCGAGCAGCGCCAGGCGGTCCATGCCCTCCTCCACCGAGGACATGCCCGTCGGGCACCCACCAGAGCGCCATGTGGGCGGACACGCGCGAACGGAACCACTCGCGCCGGCGGCGCATCACCGCCAGGTGGTCGCTCGAGTAGACGAAGTCCCACAGTGCGTCGGCGGACTCCCAGACCGACATGTTCACGATGACCAGCGGGTCGGGATCGATCCGGATCGACGTCGCGTCGCCGTCCGCGGTCTGCAGCCGCCACACGAAGCCGGTCGCGGCGTCGGCGAGGGCGTTCACCTCGTCCAGCGCGCCGACGAACTCGGCGAGACGCGGGCTGTGCAGGGGTTCCTTCGCGGTGGCGACGTTGATCTGCGCCGAGCTGCATCCGGGCCATCCTCTCACATGAACGTGTGAACATGCAGTAGCCGCATCTGTTCGCGGCCCGGAACGCGATCTAGGTTCGCGAACCGTGTCCAGCGACATCATCCTCGTCCTGGTGGTCGTCGCCGCGCTCGCGTTCGACTTCACCAACGGCTTCCACGACACCGCCAACGCGATGGCGACGACGATCGCCACCGGCGCGCTCAAGCCCAAGGTCGCGGTCGACGATCGCCGCGATCCTGAACTTCGTCGGCGCGTTCATCTCGCTGAAGGTCGCCGCGACCGTCGCGGGCGGGATCGTCGACGCCGACGTCGATCACGCCCGACGGTCGTCTTCGGCGGGCTCATCGGCGCGATCGCCTGGAACCTCGCGACCTGGTGGTTCGGGCTGCCGTCGTCGTCGTCGCACGCGCTGATCGGCGGCGTCGTCGGCTCGACGCTCGTCGCCGCCGGGCAGCGCCGCGGTCGAGGTCGACGGGATCATCTCGAAGGTGCATCGTCCCGGCGATCGCCTCGCCGCTCGTCGCGGGCCTCATCGCCGCGCTCGGCGTCTTCCTCGTCTACCGGCTCATCCGCCGCTTCGCGCGCGAGCGCGCCGAGCGCGAGTTCCGCTGGGCGCAGGTCGCGTCGTCGTCGATGGTCGCGCTCGCCCACGGCACGAACGACGCGCAGAAGACGATGGGCGTCATCTCGCCTCGCGCTGATCGCCAACGGCTACCTCAAGGGCGGCGACGACTTCGACGTGCCGACCTGGGTCGTGGTCAGCTGCGCGACCGCGATCGCGCTCGGCACCTACACCGGCGGCTGGCGGATCATCCAGACGCTCGGCACGAAGGTCGTCGAGGTGCGCCCGCCGCAGGGCTTCGGCTCCGAGGCCGTCGCCGCGACGGTCATCCTCGCCTCGTCGCACGCCGGCTACCCGCTCTCGACGACGCAGGTCGTCTCCGGCGCGGTCACCGGCTCCGGCGTCGGGCGGCCGGGCGCGGCCGTCAACTGGGTCGTCGCGCGGCCGGATCGTCGTCGGCTGGCTGCTGACGCTGCCGGCCGCGGCCGCCGTCGGCGGCGCTCGTCTTCGCGATCATCGAGCTGCTCGGCGGCGGCGCGTCGGGCCCGATCGTCGTCGGCGTCGCGCTCGCGGTCGGCTGCTTCTTGCTCTGGCGCGCGAACCGCGCGCAGGCGGTCGAGCCGGAGGAGACGATCTCCGAGAACCCGGCTTCGGCCCGGGCGCGACGCCCGCGCCGGCAGCCGGTGGCGGCATGATCGCGCACTCGTCGACTGGGACGCTGCTCGGCAAGGCGGTCTACGTCTCGGTCGTCTTCGGCCTCGGCGTGTGTCGTCGCCGGCGCTCGCCGTCGTCGCGCCTCGCTGCGCGCGCAGGACGACGCGCGCGGCGGCGCCAGGGCGGTGCGTCGGCGTCTGACGCGGTGATCACGGTCGTGTGCGTCGCCGCGCTCGCCGCCGCGATCGTCGGCGGCATCTGGGTGATGACGCAATGAGCCGACCGATCGTCGACACCGGGCGGCCGCGGCCGGTCACGACCGTGCTCGACATGCTGCGCGCGCGCATCGACCACGACACGTTCGACGCGGCGATGTTCTCGCTCGAGAGCGTCGCTCGCCGACCTCGGCTACGGCGACGTCCGCCCGCTGCCGGGCTCGATCGCGTGGATCGACCGCGCTGCGCGCCGAGGGCAAGCGGATCGCGGTCGTCTCCTCCGGGGAGCGGGCGCCGAGGCGCGCGCTCGAGCTCGCCGGCATCGCGCGACCGCTTCGACGTCGATCGTGTCGGGTCCGCGCACCGCAGGCACGCTCCGCCAAGCGCTCGAGGAGCTCGGCGTCACGGCCGAGCGGGCCGTCGTGGTGGACGTCGGCCCGACGGCTGACGCCGCGCCGCAGGCGGGGCGCACGCTCGCGATCGCCGTCGCCCGCGGCGCGGCGACCCCCGAGGAGCTGCGCCAGGGCGGCGCCGACGCGGTCGTCGCGGACCTGCAGGAGCTGCTCGGGCCGCTCTCCGGCTGAGTGCTGGTCGACGCCGTCCACCTCGGGTTCGACTGGCTCTCGTTCGTCGACCCCTCCCGTGAGGAGTTGCTCGAGCTGCAGGCGCGCTTCGGCCTGCACGAGGTCGCCGTGAGGGACATCCTCCTGCGTCACGACCGCCCGAAGTTCGAGGCGTATCCGGACGACGTGTACTTCGTGGTCCTGCGGACCGCCTACTACGGCTCCGACGCGCGGGCGCACTTCGGCGAGCTCGCCGTCTTCCTCGGGCGCGACTTCGGCGTCACCTGTCGCAAGGGTGGCGCGCATGCCCAGGGCAGCGCTCGCGCCGCGCTCGAGGCGCGTCCCGACCTGCTGGTGCACGGCGTCGGCGCCGTGCTGTGGGCGATCCTCGCGAAGGTCGTCGGGGACATCCGCCCCGTCGTGGACCAGCTCGACGACGACCTCATCGATCTCGAGGCCGACGTGTTCTCCGACACCGACTCCGATCCCACGCGGCGGATCTTCGACCTGCGCCAGCAGCTGTCGCACCTGTACCGCGCCGTGCATCCGATGGTCGGCCCCCTCGACGCGATCGAGCACGGGGCGTACGCACGCCTGGAGTCGATGCGGCGCTACCTGCGCGACGTCGCCGACGAGCTCAAGCTCCTGCACGAGGACATCGGCTCCCAGCGCGACCGGCTGACGTCGGTGCTGGAGGCGAACCTCGCGCTCATCGCGCACCGCCAGAACCAGTCGCTGCGCAAGATCTCGGGCTGGGCCAGGTGATCCTCGCCGTCCCGACGCTCATCGCGGGGGTCTTCTGAATGCAGCACTTCCAGACCGTGCCGGGCAGCGGCTGGCACGGCGGCTTCATCCTGTGCCTCGCCCTCATGGCGCTCGCCGCCGTCGTCCTCTACGTGAGCCTGCGGCGCGCGCGCTGGATGTGATCAGGCGAACGCGTCGCGGTGCGCCCGCACCCACGCGGCGAACGTCGCCGGCTCGCGACCGAGCACGTCGCGAACCGTCGGCTGCACGACGGACTCGTCGAGCGTGCCAAGCGCGAAGAAGCTCGGGAGCACCGTTGGCGTAGCCGGCGGGCAGCGTGGCGTGCAGGTCTGCGCGGCGGCCTCCGAGTCGGACTGCGCGTCGTAGCGCAGCGCGCGCCCGGGGACCTCGCCCAGGATGCGGACGCGGTCGGCCGGCGCGAGCGACTCGGGCCCGCTCAGGCGCAGTGCGCGGCCGCCGAGGTCGCCCTCGACGAGGGCGTGCGCCGCGACCGCCGCGATGTCTGCGGGATCGATCGTCGCGACGTGCACGCCGTCGAACGGCGCGCGCACGACGTCGCCGGCGCGGACCTGCTGGCCCTGTCCAGCGCGTTGGTCATGAAGCTGTTCGGCCGCAGGAACGTCCACTTCAGGCCGGAGGCGCGGACGTCGGCTTCGGCTTGCATCTGGTAGCGCGCGACCGCGTTGTCGAGGTCGCTGCCCTCCACGGTGCTCCCGGAGAGGAGGACGGCCCGGCGGACCCCCGCGCCGCGCGCGAGGGACAGCAGATGGGTCATGCGGTCGTAGCCGCTAAGGAGGAACACGCCGTCGACGCCTTCGAGGGCGCCGGCCCAGTCCGCGGGCCGGGTGAGGTCGCCGGCGATCGTCCTGACGCCGTCGGGGAACGACGCCTTGGACGGGTCTCGGGCGAGCGCGCGCCGTCCACGCCGTCGGCATGGAGGGCGCGCACGAGCGCGCCGCCGACGTTGCCGGTCGCGCCGGTCACGAGGATGGCCATGCCTCGGGAGGCTACGCCGCCGACGGACGCGGCAGAGGTCCTCCAGCGCACCGGGGGCGACCCGGTAGTAGCCGTACGGGCCGCGCTGCTCGCGGACCAGATGCCCGCGCGGCGAGCTTGCGGAGGTGGTGGCTGGCGGTCGGGTGATGCAGGCCGAGCTGCTTGTCCTGGAGATCGCGTCCGTGCAGCTCGCCGCCGGGGCGTGCAGCAGCTGCGCGTGCAATCAAAAGGGACCGACGGACGCCGGGGCCGATCCCGGCACCGGCCGCCCGCCGACAACGATGAGAGGAGCGCAGCGATGCGCACGCACTTCATCTCCCGGCTGGCACTTCTGCTCACGGCAGACTGCCTCGTGGTCGCCGGCCAGGTCTGGACCGGCGGCACCCTGCAGTGGCTGTTCGTCGCGGGCGGCGCGGTCATGATCCTCATCGCGGCGGCCGACGCCGTCCGCGAGCACGTGGGTCAGCGCGCCCTCAAGTGGTGGTCCTTCGCGTCGGCCGTGGCTCTCGCCGCGCTCAGCCGATCGGGCTCATCGAGCTCAGCGTGACCGGCCGCGACCGGACTGGGGCAATGGGGAGGACCCGCGGGCGGGGCGCCGGTGCGTCCCGCCCGCGCTCGTACCGGTGCAGGGCGGGTAGATGCCTTCGCATGGAACTTGGCATCCACTACGCGAACTTCACGCTCCCCGGCGGCGCCGAGCGCGCCGCGCCGACCCTCCTCGATACCGCCCGCGCGGCGGAGGAGATCGGCTGCACGAACTTCACCCTCATGGACCACTTCTTCCAGCTCGAGGGGCTGGGGGGCGCGCTCGAGCCGATGCTGGAGGGCTACACGGCCCTCGGGTTCCTCGCGGGCCAGACCGAGCGCATGACGCTGGGCCTGCTGGTCACCGGCGTCACCTACCGCCACCCGGGGCTCCTGGCCAAGACGATGACGACGCTCGACGTCCTCTCCGGCGGCCGCGGCATGCTCGGCATCGGGGCGGCGTGGTACGAGCGCGAGCACCTCGGGCTCGGCGTGCCGTACCCGTCGATGGGCGAGCGGTTCGAGCGCCTGGAGGAGACGCTGCAGATCTGCCTCCAGATGTGGAGCGACGACGAGGGCCCCTACGAGGGCAAGCACTTCCAGCTCGCGGAGACGATCTGCCGCCCGGCGCCGATCTCCTCGCCGCGTCCGAAGATCCTCATCGGAGGCAGCGGGGAGCGCAAGACCCTGCGGTTCGTCGCCCGCTACGCGGACGCCTGCAACCTCTTCCCCGCCGGCCACGACGAGGTCGCGCACAAGCTCGAGGTGCTCGCCGGCCACTGCGAGACGGAGGGCCGCGACCCGACGGAGATCGAGCGCACGATCCTCGCGATGACCGACCCGTCGGAGGACGTCGACGCCTTCCTCAAGGAGATGGAGGGCTACGCGCGCGTCGGCATCGAGAAGGTGATGCTCGTGCCGGGCACCGACGACCCGCCCGGGCTCGTGCGTGACATCGGGGAGCGCGTGCTGCCGCGGCTGCGTGAGCTGTAGGTTGCCGCCCGTGATCCGCCTCTACCACCGACCGAGGGCCGGCCGCCCAGTGCGGGCCGCCTGGACCCTGGAGGAGGCAGAATCTCCTTCGAGATCGTCCGCCTGAGCATGGACGAGACGCGCGCCGCCGAGCACCTCGAGCGCCACCCGCTGGGCCGCGTGCCGGTGCTGGAGGACGACGACGGCGTGCTGTACGAGTCCGCCGCGGTCTGCATGCACATCGCCGACCTGGTGCCGGAGGCGGGACTGATCCCGCCGCCGGGATCGCGGGACCGAGCGCTCGTCTACCAGTGGGTGCTGTTCGCGATGACCGAGATCGAGCCCGCGTTCCTCCCGCTGCTGCCGCACCGCACGACCGACCCGGAGGCGATGACGGCGGCGCGCGCGCTGCTGCAGGAACGCCTCGAGGTGGTCGAGCGCGCGCTGGACGGTCGCGAGTTCCTCGTGGGCGACTCACTGACCGTCGCCGACGTGGTCATGGGATCGCTCGCCTCCGACATCGTCGGGCTCGGGCACGCGGAGGGCTTCCCTGCGATCGCGGCGTGGGTCGAGCGGCTCGAGGCGCGCCCGGCGCGCGAGCGTGCGGTCGCGGCGGTCGGCCTGAGCGCCGCTGCATAGACAGTCGGCTTCGACGGAGGAGACGGACATGCTGCTGAAGGACAAGGTCGCCCTGGTCACGGGCGGGGGATCGGGGATCGGCCGTGCGACGACGCAGCGGTTCGCCGAGGAGGGCGCGACCGTGGTCGCGGTCGACATCGACGAGGCCGGGCTCGAGGAGACCGCCCGTGGGATCGACGGCGTGTCGACGCAGGTCGTCGACGTCTCCGACAGCGCGCAGGTGAACGCCGCGTTCGAGCGCGTGTCGTCCGAGCACGGCCGCCTGGACGTGCTCGTGAACGCCGCCGGCGTGAGCGGGCCGAAGGGCGAGATCGACCCGAGCACGCACTTCCTGCTGGACATCACCGACGACGACTGGGACCAGGTCGTCGCGATCAACCTGACGGGCAGCTTCTACACGGTGCGCGCGGCGGTGCCGCTCATGCGGGCCGCGGGCGGCGGGTCGATCGTGAACATCGCGAGCGTCTCCGCGCTCGTCGGCTACCCGCTGAACATCTACTACCCGGCGTCGAAGGCGGGCGTGCTCGGCCTCACCCGCGCGGCGGCCGGCGGCCTCGCTGCGGACGGCATCCGGGTGAACGTCGTCTGCCCGGGCGCGATCGACACGCCGATGCTCAACTCGATCCCCGACGAGGCGCGCCAGGAGGTCATCGACCTCGCGCCGATCAACCGGATGGCGAGCGCCCGCGAGCTCGCGGGGACGATCCTGTTCCTGGCGAGCGACGACGGGTCGTTCTACACGGGGCAGACCCTGTCGCCGAACGGCGGGATGTGGATGTAGCTCACCCGTCCCGCCGGCGCTCCCAGATCCCGTCCGCCGCGCGCAGCGCGAGCGCCTGCACCGTGTGGGTCGGATTGACGGACGCGCCCGTCGCCATCACCGACCCGTCGACGACGAGCAGGTTCGGGACGTCGTGGCAGCGGTTCCAGGCGTCGACGACCGAGTCGTCTGGGTCAGCGCCCATGCGGGCCGTGCCCAGCAGGTGCCAGCCCAGCAGCGTGTCGAACCCGAGCACCCGCACGGAGTCCGCGCCCGCCGCGAAGCAGAGCTCCGTCGCCTTCTCGATCCCCGCCTCGCCGATGCGGCGCGAGTTCTCCGACAGCGTGTAGTGCGTCACGACGCCAGGCAGGCCGAACCCGTCCACGCGCTCGTGGTCGAGCTCGACGCGGTTGTGCGGCTCGGGCTCGTCGTCGCCGCAGACCCAGCACACGGCCTCGTGGTTGAGGTGGTGCTCGAGCGCCGCGTGGTGCCCCTCGCCCCAGCCCGCCGTCTGCAGCGCGGTGTCGAGCGGGTCGAACCCGCGCATCGCCGTGATGATGAACCCGCGCTTGAAGTCGCGGGACGTGTCGGTCTCGTAGAAGTGCCGCGTCGTCGCCGTCGCGCCCCACGGCCCGTGGTCGGCGCCGGTGCGCTCCGGGAAGTGCCCGATGACCGTCGTCTGCACGTGGACCATGAGGTTGCGGCCGACCATGCCGCTGGAGTTCGCCAGCCCGTCGGGGAAGGCGGGCGACGACGACATGAGCAGCAGCCGCGGCGTTCCCAGCCCGTTGCCGGCGAGCACGACCACGGGGGCGGTTGCGCGTTGCACCGAGCCGTCGGCCGCGTGGTAGAGCACGCCGTCCGCGCGCCCGCGGGTGTCGAGGGTGATCTCGCGAACGCGCGCGCCCGTCTGCAGCCGCACGCCGTCGCGCAGCGCCTCGGGCCAGTACGTGTTCGCGGGCGTCGCCAGCGCGCCGGTCGGGCAGCCGTACGTGCAGTGCCCGTTGTTCGTGCACGCCGGCCGGCCCCGATAGTCGCGCGACGCGATCGCCTGGTGCTGCACCCACCAATACCAGCCGAGCCGCTCGAAGCCGTCGATCCAGCGCTCGCCCATCGCACCCATGGAGACGGGCGGCAGCGGCGCCTCGGGCGTCGGCGGTGCCGTCGGGTCCCCGGCGATGCCGGACATGCCCATCTCGGCCTCGTTGATCTCGTAGTAGCGCTCGAGGTCCTCGTAGCCGATGGGCCAGTCGCGCCCGAAGCCGTCGAGCGTCGCGCCGCGGAAGTCCGACGGCAGGAAGCGCCAGAACGCACCACCCCAGCCCGTCGCGCTGCCGCCGACCGCCGAGTAGACGAACGCGTCGACGGGGTTGGCGCCCAGGTTGCGCACCGGGTAGTCGGCCGGCCACCCGCGCCGGGCCGCGCTCGGGCTCCAGTAGCGCCGCGCGCGCACCTGCCAGTCGGCGTGGCGCTTGGGGATGTGGTCGTCGGGGACCCAGTCGCCCTGCTCGAGGACCAGGACGTCCGCGCCGTGCTGCGACAGCCGCCACGCGAGGGCGGCGCCCGCCGCGCCGCCGCCGACGACCAGGACGTCCGCGACCTGGGTCACGTGGAGCGGTGCCGGGGAGGCAGGGCGCGCACGCGGTCCAGCCTCGCCGGATCGAACGGCGGCAGCGGCGTGCCCACCATCGGCCGCCGCGAGCTGAAGCCCGTCCGCGCCTCGACCACCGCCTCGACGGCCGGGTCGCGGTAGTACGCCTCCAGCGTCATCTCCAGCACGGAGAAGAACACGGGCCCGAGCGTCGGATCGGCTTCGAGCTCGCGCAGCGCCGCGACCTGCTCCTCGGACCCGAGCTCGAGGAATCCGCGCTCTGCGAGCCACCCGAGCGCCGACCGCACCGCGGGCGCGATCGCGGGCGCGCGGTCCATGAGCGCGTCGATGTAGCCGACCACGGGCGTCGCGGTCGCGGGCGGCCAGGTCCCGTCACCGGGGACGAGGCGGTCGGCCCACGCGCCGAGGATCGCGCGCTCGTCCGCGTCGAGGACGAGCGGCTCGCCGACCTCCTCCGGTGCGACGTAGACGCCCCCGGCGTCCCCGGCCCGCACTAGAGGATGATGCGCCCCGGGTTGTCCCCGCTGGGGCCGTCCCAGAGCTCCTGGTGCAGCGCCTCGTCGACCTGGGCCGGCGTCATCGGGAACGCGGGGCAGCCCCGGACGCGCTCGACGATCTCCTCGAAGGTGACGGCGGGCGACCCGCCTCGTACCGAACGGTCCCCCAGCTCGGGGAGCAGTCCGTGCTCGTTCAGCAGCGCCCAGATGTAGCGCGTCGGCGAGGCATCGCTCATGCGCGAGGATCCTATCGAGCCGACCAGCCCGACCAGCGCGTCACGGCGACGCTGAGGACGGGGCCCTCGGGCGGTCGCGCCCGGTGCTGCGGGTAGCGCTCCGCGAGCAGCTCGACGGCATGCGCGGCCGCTGGCGAGCCCGGCTCGTGCACGGTTCCGGCGCCGTCGGCCCGGACCCACCACAGGGCGTCCCAGTCGTCGTCGGCGTAGTGGTCGGCGAGCAGCGCGACGCGCGGGTTGGCGCGGACGTTCGCCAGGCGCTTCAGCGCCGTCGTGCGCTTCGGCTTGTGGTCGACCGCGACGACGACGGTGTCGCCCTCGACGGCGAAGACGACCGGGACGACGTGCGGCACGCCCTCGGCGTCCGCGGTCGCGAGACGGGCGACGCGCGCCGCCGCGAACCGCCGGCGCGCCTCGTCCCCGGTCATCCTCAGGTCTCTCCGCGCAGCTCCGCGAGGGCGTCCTCGAAGCGGTCGAGCGCCCGCTCGATCGGCCCCCGTGTCGTCGACGGCAGCCAGTGCACCGCGCGCTTGACGCCCGCCTCCTCCAGCTCGGCGAGCTTGGCCGGGTCGGCGGGGACGCCGAACGCGATGACCGGGATCTCGCGGCCGTCGGAGCGCTCGCGCAGCTCGACGATCTTGTCCATGACGTCGGGGAAGCCGTAGTTGGGGATCCACGCGTCGCCGTAGGCGAGCACGCGGTCGAGGACGGTCGGCCCGTTGCCCCCGACGAGCACGGGCGGGTGCGGCCACTGGGCGGGCTTGGGCCAGGACCAGATCCGCTCGAAGTCCACGAACTCGCCGTGGTAGCTGGCCTCGTCCTGCGTCCAGATCTCCTTCATCGCCTCGATGCGCTCGCGCATGACCTTCATGCGCTTCCGCGGGTCGACGCCGTGGTTGACGATCTCCTCGCGGTTCCACCCCGCGCCGACGCCGAACTCCACGCGCCCGCCGGAGAGGTGGTCGATGCTGGCGACCTCCTTCGCGGTGATGATCGGGTCGCGCTCGATGACCAGGCAGATGCCCGAGCCGATCCGCAGCCGCGTCGTCGCGGCCGCCGCGGCGGTCATCGCGACGAAGAGGTCGTACGTGTGGATGTAGTGCCGCGGTAGGGGCTGGCCGCTGGGGTGCGGCGTCTCCCGCGAGGCCGGGATGTGCGTGTGCTCGGGGAAGTACAGCGCGTCGTGCCCGCGCTCCTCGACCAGGCGCGCGATGCCCCCGGGATCGAGTGCGTCGTGCGTCGCGAAGACGGCGAGTCCGGTCTCCATGGCGCCGAGTCTAGGTCGGCATCGTTTCCCAGGAATCTCCAGGGATCTCCACAGCGGGGACTCGCGGTCCGTGTCGATGCTCTCCACCGGACGGGCAGGAGCCCGCCCTCGAGCGAAAGAGAGCGAACCCAGCATGTCCCCCTCCCTCCGCAGGACGGGCGCCGCACTCGGCGCGATCGCGTCGGCGACCCAGCAGGGCTCGCAAGGGCAGACCCCGCCCGCCGGCGCGCCTGGCCAGGGCCAGGGCGGCCCCGACCTCAGCGCGCTCGCCGCCAAGCTCGGCGTCAGCGAGGCCAAGCTCGGGTCCGCGATGCAGTCTGGGCGGCCCACGCAGGGCTCCGCGCCGCAGGACATGGCCGCGAGCCTCGCCAAGGCGCTCGGCGTGACGGAGGCCAAGGTGCAGGCCGCGATGGAGGCCACCCGTCCGAGTGGCGGCCGGCCTCCACAGTCGGGCCAGACGCAGGGAGGGACGAGCTGACGTGTCCGCCACCGCCTCCGCTCCCGCCCTCCCGCGCGCACGCTCCGGCGCGCTGCGCTCCCTCGTCCGCGGCCGCACGGAGGACCCTGCATGGGTCCGTCCCGCGCTCTTCGGCGTCCTCGCCGCCGCGGCGCTGCTGTGCCTCTGGAACCTGACGATCAACGGCTACTCCAACGAGTACTACGCCGCCGCCGCACGCGCGGGCAGCGAGAGTTGGAAGGCGTGGTTCTTCGGCTCCCTGGACCCGGGGAGCTTCATCACCGTCGACAAGCCGCCGCTCTCGCTGTGGCTCATGGGCATCTCCGCGCGCGTCCTCGGCTTCTCGAGCTTCGCGATCCTGCTCCCCCAGGCGCTGTGCGCGATCGGCGCGGTCGGCGCCCTCTTCGCGACCGTCCGGCGCGTCATGGGGCCGCAGGCCGGCCTCATCGCCGCCGCCGCGCTGGCCATCACGCCGGTCACGGTCGCGATCGCCCGCGTCAACAACCCGGACGCGCTGCTCGTCCTGCTGCTCGTCGTCTCCGGCTACCTGCTCGTGCGGGCGCTGGAGTCCGGGCGGACGAAGCACCTCGTGCTGTGCGGCGTCGTCGTCGGCCTGGCGTTCATGACGAAGATGCTCCAGGGCTGGATGGTCGTGCCGGCGCTCGCCGCCGCGTACCTGCTGGCCGGGCCGCCGGCGCTGCTCACGCGCGTGAAGCAGCTCGCGCTCGCCGGCGTGGCGATGCTCGTCGCGAGCGCCGCCTGGCCGGTCGCCGTCTCGCTGTGGCCCGGATCGACGCCGTACATCGGCGGCAGCGAGGACGGGTCGGTGTGGAACCTCATCCTCGGCTACAACGGCTTCGGCCGCCTCACCGGCGCCGAGGGCGGCGTTGGCGGTGGCGGCGGCAGCTTCGGCGGCGTGCCGGGTCTGCTGCGCATGTTCAACGAGCAGGTCGGCGGCCAGATCGCCTGGCTGCTCCCGCTCGCCGGCGTCGGCCTCGTCGCCGGCCTGTGGGCGACGCGCAGCGCGCCGCGGACCGACCTGCGCCGGGCCGGCTTCGTGCTCTTCGGCGTGTGGGCCCTCGTGCACGTCGCCGTGTTCTCGAGCCAGAAGGGCATCTTCCACCCGTACTACGTGAGCGCGCTGGCCCCCGCGGTCGCCGCGCTGTGCGGTGGCGGGGTCATGGTGCTCGGGAGCTGGGCGCGGCGGTCGTGGGCCGGGCTCGCGGTGCTCGACCTCACGCTCGCCGGCTCCGCGTGGCTCGCGGTCGAGCTGCTGGGGCGCACCCCGGACTTTTCGGAGCGGCTGCGCACCGCGATCCCCGTCGCGGCGGCGATCGCGCTCCTCGCGTCGCCGGCGCTGCGCCTGCAGCGCGCCCGCGGGCTACTCGTCGCGGGCGCGGTGGCGGCGGCGTTCGCGGTCGGCGCCGGCCCGGTGTCGTACTCCCTCGCCAGCGTCGGGCAGTCGCTCAGCGGCAACAACGTCCTGGCCGGGCCGTCGAGCGTCGGCGGCATGGGCGGCATGGGCGGCATGGGCGAGGCGCCATGGGCACTCGCCCGAGCGGCGGCACGCAGCCGACGAGCGGCACGCGGCCCACGGGCGGCATGGGCGGCGGTGGCAGCCTCGGCAGCGAGGCGATCGCCTACCTCCAGGCCCACCAGGGCTCGTCCAAGTACCTGCTGGCGGCCGTGGGTTCGCAGACGACGGCGCAGATCATCATCGACACGGGCGAGCCCGTCGTCACGATCGGCGGCTTCAACGGCCAGGACCCGGCGCCGACGGTGAGCCGGCTCGCGAAGCTCGTCGCCGACGGCGACCTGAAGTACGTCCTGCTCTCGGACTCGAGCGGCGGCGGCCCCGGCGGTGGCGGCTCGAGCGCGATCACGACCTGGGTGAAGGCGCACGGCACCGCGGTCGACGGGGTCTCCGCCGGTACCGGGACGCTGTACGCGGTGAGCAGCTAGTCGGTCTCGCCGGCGATGGCGGCCGCGTGCGCGCGCGCCGCCATCGCGATGATCGTCACGGCGGCGTCGATCGAGAACGCCGTCGTGTCGAGCATCAGGTGGTACAGCGACGGGTCGTGCGAGTCGCGACGGTAGAAGTGCTGCATGTACGCGTCGCGGGCGCCGTCGGTCTCCTTCATCCGACGCTTGATCGTCTTGCGGTCGATCCCCTCGCCCGCCATCGCCTGCGCCATCCGCGCCTCGACCGGTCCGTCGATCCGCACGCGCAGGACGCGCGGGTCGTCGAGCAGGACGACCGACGCGGCGCGCCCGAGGATGACGCCCTCGCCGTGCGAGGCGTACTCCCGGATGACCTGCTCGGTCGCGTCGCGGTAGCCCTGGTCCTCGTAGGCGGTCGGGATCATCGCGCCGCCGCCCGCGTAGACCTGCACCGCGGGGGCGAAGTCGCGCAGCAGCCGGTCGAGCCGGCTGACCTGCGTCTCGTCGCGCGCGAGGACCTCGTCGAGCGGGACGGCGAGGCGCTGGGCCACGGCGGCCGGGATGGCGCGGTCGACGAAGGGGACCTCGAGGGCGGACGCGACCTCCGGTCCGATGATGCTTCCACCGGCGCCGTACGACGCGGACAGCGTGACCAGGGTCATCAGGTGAGTTCTACCCCGTTTGCGGGGGGAGG
>CAVWQP010000009.1:0-2047938 GCA_963757125.1 uncultured Solirubrobacterales bacterium
TCCTCGGCGGCGTGACGATCGGACGCGCTGCGCGAATCGGCGCAATGAGCGTCGTCCTCCGCGATGTCCCCGCGGGCGCGACGGCGGTCGGGAACCCTGCCCGGCTGACGTGAGAACTCCACGGCATACCTGACCCAATACCGTTCGCTGGGTCCTACGTGACGCCTCTCCGCGATCCGCGTCTCCCAGCCCCTCGCCGTGACGAACTCCGTGCGCGGCGCCGTGACCTTGCAACGTCGCCTCCCGCTCAACCTCGTGATCGCCGTCGCCGCCGTGGCAGCCGCTGTGGTCGTCGGCGTGGTGCTCAGCGGACACTCGGACAAGCCCAGGACGACGGCGGCGACGACGACGACGAGTGCCACGCAATTCCCCCGGATTGCCGTCTCCGACCGCATCGTCCGGGTGCGACGAGCCAGTTCGATCTCGGTGAGCGGGTCCCGATGCGGGCACGGGTCAACGTGCCGCCCGGGTTCGACGGAACGGTGCACGCCACGATCGCGCAAGCCGGTGAGGCGCCGTGGCGGCTTGCCCGAGACGCCCGAGTGTCGCGCTCCGGATGGCAACGCCTCCATCTCGCAGTGGTCCCGGATGCGAATCGACGCCGAACGCATGCGCGTCTCGTCAACTCGTTGTTTCGCTGCGTGACGACGACGGGCGCACCGTCGCGCAGTCGGCGACCGTCCTACCTCCAGTTCCGCCGCGATGTGGGCGGTTCTTCGGCCTGACCTCGATCTGGACCACACCCATCCCGCACGACGCCGGCAAGGACAAGCTGTCGTCGACGCTGGTATCCCAACTCGTCGCGGATGTTCGCGCTGGGTACGACGGCGGCTTCCGTCCAACCATCAACTCGACCGAGTTCAGTGCGCCTGTGTACACCGTGTCGGCCACGCAGCGAAGGGTTCCGGTGGCGTTGACGGGGTCGCGCGTTGCGTTCGGTAGCCGGATCAGCGCGATGCTCGCCGAAGGCGTTCCGATTCCGGACGGCGCGCAGCCTGCCGCGGGGACCGGATCGGCACCTCGTCGATGGCAGCCTTCCACCGACACCATGTGGGAGTTCTTCGGCGCCGCTCGAACGGGCGGTCGTTGGACGACTCAATGGGGGCGGGGCGGATGAATCAGATGTCACGGACCCCGGGGTTCTTGATGACCCCAGTGGCATCCAGCCCGGCGCGACGGCGACCAGCCTTCCGCTCGCGGGCGGCATGATCACGCAGGCGGATCTTGCGCGGGGGAAGATGAACCACGCGCTCGCGATGGCGATTCCGAGATCTCGGTACGCCGTGTGGGCATTGCCCGCCCGGCGATCGGACGGCAACGTCCGCTCGCCGACTGCCATCCCGCAGGGGGCACGTTTCCGGCTCGATCCAAGCCTCGACGTCACATCTCTCGGGCTACCTCGATTCACCGCGATGCTCGCACGCGCGGCACAGCGGTATGGCATCTATGTCCGCGACGGGTCGCCAGTCGTCACCCTCTACGCACAGGACCCATCCAACCTCAGGGCGGATCCGTGGCCCGAGGCTTTCAGACCGTCGTCATCGGAGCTCCTCAGAGCCTTCCCGTGGAAAACTCCAGGTGCTGCCTATGGATCTGCGCGGCTATTCCGGGCGTCGCGTGGCGCACTGATGGACGAGTCGGGCGGTGGCGTCGTCCGATGCGTGAGGGTCGTTGCGAGTACGGGATCGATGCCGAGCGCTCGCACCGCCGCGGCGGCTGGGAGATCTGTCACGATCGCCTGGCCGTCGGGCTTCGCGCGAGGATCGACATTGAGCGCAGCCATGAATACTCGCGAAGATCCATCGTCGGTCGCGACCGGGCGATCACGACTACCTCGTCCGGCGTCCCCCGCAAGACCGCGACGGTGGGGCCGCCGTCGCGAGCGATCGAGCAGTTCCGACGCCGACGTTGCCCGCGCCAACGGAGCAGCTGCGCGAGCGCCGCGAGCCGGACAGGGGTGCCGGCGACGTGCCGCAGACCCGACAGTCTCGAGGTCGGCCGCCGCGCAGATCGTCCCAGTCGTCGACGACCGCACGGCGGCGTACGAGGGTCTTGGAGTACCAGTCGCTTTCGACACGTGCGTCGATCGCTCGCCGTTGAGCCGCCCGCCCGTCGTCGATCCGTGTCGACTTCTGCTCCGAGTGGCGGTGGTAGAGCGAGACGACGGTCGGAAGCGCCACACCGGTGCCGCGCTCCAGAACGCGTAGCCAGACGTCGAAGTCCTCCGCCAATCTGAGATCGGTTCGGTACCCGCCGATCTCCAGCATCACGTCGCGGCGGACGAGGACGCCGCTGGATGACACCAGGTTCTCCGGGAACACTACGCTGGCTGGCGACGCACACGCGGGGACGCCGCGAAGGACTCCGCCGAGGGCGTCCTCTCCGTGCGGCCCACATGACAGCGATGCGCCCGTGATGAGGACGTGGTGTTCTCGCGCTGCCCAAAGCGTGGAGAGATGATGGGGAAGCCACTCGTCGTCGGAGTCGAGCAGTGCGATCGATGGCTGCGTCGCCGCGTCGATACCGGTGTTGCGAGCGGCGGCCGCGCCTCCGTTCTCCTGTTGGATCACGACGCGCGCTCCGAGTGAACGCGCAACCTCCGCTGTGCGATCTGTCGACGCATCATCGACGACGATCACCTCTGGCAGGGCGGTCCGGATGTTGCGCGCCGATCCCGGCCAGCGCGCGCGGCAGGAGGTCCTGCCTGTTAAAGGCTGGGATGACAACAGAGATCGGCAGCTCCGCCGTGCGGCGCCGGAGCACGTGATCCAGGATGACGCACGTCGAGCGCCGGGCGGCCACGCCCGGACGGTCTTCACGGGCGCCGGGATCGCCCAGAGCATCCCCGGGTGTCTTGGAACTCGTCTAGGGGAAACGGACGACTCGGCGCGACGATCTCGAACTGGCTAACGAGAGAGATGGGTCGCGTGCCGGTCCGCTGGAGGGGGGACGGGCACCCCGACTTGAGTGGTACTCGAGTGCTATCGCCGTCGGGCCATCCGTGAAGCCGCGCATCGGCGAGGATGTCCCACTCGCCTCCCTCGATATCGATCTTGACGAGATCGGCACTGGAGACGATCGGCATGACGTCGTGGACCTGCACCTCGATCGATCCAGGAGTGCGCTCGGAGAGGATGCGCGATCGCCCTCCGCGGCCGGCGAGAAACGCCGCAGTGCCACAGCTGACGCCGGCGGCTGCGCGGTTGATGACGTACGAACCATGCGCGAGTTCAGGGGCCAGGTTCATGACCAGGACGTGCAGATTCGCAGGGTCCGGTTCGAAGCCGATCACTGTGGCCTCTTGTAGCTGCTCGAGGATCGCCACGCCGAAGAGCCCGATGTTCGCGCCGAGATCGACGACGGTGGCGTCCGCCGGCAGCTGCGCGCGGATCTCGGCGGGAAGATCGTAGACGCGGGCACGAATAGTTCGACGAATGTCCACGAGTCGCCGGGGTGTCGGAGAAACAGCTCACGACCGGCGAGGCTGTATCGATGAACTCCCGGGACTCCTGCCAGTCCTGCGACGAAATACCGCGTTGACTCGTCGACGAGCCGGGCTTGCCGGAGGGTCCGCCTGGCGACGTGATCGGAGGTGAACCTGGAGCCTGTCGACTCCGTCGCGCAGCATGCTCATAACGTCAGGCAAGGAGAGGGGATCGTAGTCCTTCGCGGAACGGGCTGCGGGCGGACACGTCTGCCCTGCCCTCGACTAGTGTTCATGCGCCTTGAGTCCCACTCGTCTGGCCCTGCTCCTGGAACAGAGCGCTACGAAGACTTCTACGGCCGGGACATGCGCCTGTCCGTCCAGGAGTATCTGCAGAACTATCGAAATCATTCGGTCCTGGGATTTCGCGCGGATGCTTCGCGCTCAAGACATCGAGACGCTCATCTACATCGCCTCGACGGAGCACACCGGTCGCTACGAGACACCCGACGGTTTCTCCGTTCGCTTCTTACCGCTCGGGCGCGGACGCGCCGTACGTTCGAGCGCCGACCCTGAAGCGCTCACCCCCGGGGTCGGTACCTGGCGCAAGTGGTGAACGCGCTCTCATTTCTTCGCCCCTTGCGGGCAGGTATTCTGGACCGACGGCATAAACGCGCTGCTCGTCCAGGAGTACTGGACCGGTCGATTCGACGTGTTGACGGACACGTTGACCCTTCCGGCGTCGGCCATCGACCAGGGGCTGCCCGACAAGAGGGAGATCAAGGTCTTCAAGCGGCGCAGCATGCCCCGCGCGTACCGGTTGATCACCCAGACCGAGCACGAGCGATCCAAGGTTGCTCTGTATCGCGGCGAAGGCGAGCGGATCCCCAATGCCGTCGACGCCGACCGGTTTTCCCCGTCGCCGGATGGTGGGGCTCGTGCGAAGAATTCCATCCTCGTCGTGGCGCGGCTCCTGGATGTACAGAAGCGAATCTCCAACGCGATTCGCGCCCTGGAGACACTGCCGGCGGAGTGGAGACTTCGCGTGCTTGGAAACGGTCCAGACGACAGCTGCTGCGCGAGCTGGCTGACCGCCTGGGCGTTGGCGACAGGGTCCACTTCGCTGGCTATATCGGCGACAAGACGGACATCATCCGGGAGCTCCATACCTGCACCGTCTTCGCGCTACCTTCCTCGTATGAGGGGCTGCCGATGGCGTTGCTTGAGGCGATGTCAACCGGTACCGCTGTGGTGGGAAGTGACATACCGGCGATCGCTGAGGTCGTGACTCACGGCAAGGACGGACTTCTCCACTCTGTAGGGGACTCCCGACAGCTGCGAGAGCTCATCGTCGCCGCGGCGGAGGACGGGGACCGCCTCGGGCTGCCGCGCGGTCCACGATCGTCTCCCGTTACAGCCAAGCCGTCGTGGGCGCGCGACTGGAACTCGTACGCGCTTCGGTCAGATCCGCGAGTGCGTCGTGACGCATGCGGAGGTCTCGTCCGACGAGCCGGCTCCAGATCTCGCATCCGCGACGCTTCACGGCGTCAGATGGATCGGCGTGTCACGGCTCATCGCTGAGTCCGTCGCGTTGATGTCCGTCGTCGTCGTGGCGCACTTCGTGGCACCCGCCGATTACGGGCGTGCCGCTGTCGCGCTTCTGGTGAGTCAGATCGCTCAGGGCGTGGCGTTGCAGGGCGTCGGTACTCCGATCGTCCAGTTCCGCGAGCTGGCGACGGAGCATGTCCGTGGGGCGGTCCTGCTGGCGTGGGGGTTGCATCGTAGGGACCGCGGTCGTGTTTGCCGGTTCCGAGTTGATCGCCCCCTCGTTGTTCGGTGAGGAGACCGCGGAGCTGATGGCGCTGATGGCGCCGGTCGTGCTCCTCGTCACTCTCACCGCGATCCGGATCGCTCGGCTGCAGCGTCGTCTCGAGTTTCGACGACTCGCGATCGTGGACATCGTGAGCAGCGTTGCCGGCGCCACGGTCGCGATCTGCGCCGCGATCGCGGGCCTCGATGGCGAGGCGATAGTGCTGGGCGGGTTGGCCACGGCGCTCTTCGCGCTCGCGACCCTGCTGGTGATCGCGCCGCGTGACAGGCCGGGGTTGCACCTGGAACACATGCAGGCGGTCGCGAAGGTCGGCGCGCCAGTGACCGCGTCGGGGCTCTTTGCGTTCGCGACCCAGAACATCGACTACGCGATCCTCGCGGCGCGTCTGCCCGCAGTGCAGCTTGGATACTACGTGCGAGCTTTCCAGTTGGGCGTTGACTACCAGGGAAAAGTCAGCGGCGTAATGCTGCGGATCGCTCTTCCGGTTTTCGCGCGAACCGAGGACCTCGCGCACCTACGGCGCGTCCGTGGACGCATGGTGAGAGTTCACGCGGTCGTCATCTTCCCTTTGCTGTTCCTGTTGCTGGTCCTGGCGCCGGTGATCATTCCGTGGTTGTTCGGATCGAACTGGGAGCAAGCGGTCGCGCCGACACAGATCCTCGTGGGTGCCGGGATGGTGGCTTGCATCGGGACTGGCACCGGCCCGCTGATGGTTGCGCTCGGGCGTACCGGAACGCTTCTCGTGTACAACGTCTGCGCGTTCGTGGCGTACGTCGCGGCGGTCGCCATCTCGGCGTTCGACGGGCTGACCGTGGTCTGCATCACGGTCGTCGCCACCAAGGTGCTGTCGCTCGTGGTCCTCCTCTACGTTGTGCAGCGACTGATCGGCCTAGGGATCGTCGAGACGCTGCGCAACGACGTGGTCCCCGCACTCGCAGGTGGTGCCGGGATCGCGGCGGTGGGCTTCCCGCTCGTGCATCTGCTCGACGAGGTGTCGTGCCCGGCGCCCGTCATCGCAATCGTTGTCGGCGCCGTTGGACTTGCGGTGTACGCCGGCGTCGGCTCGCTGTTCCGGGACGCGTTCCGTGACGATGTTGACTGCGGGACGCCTCTTCCCAGGCTCACGACGCCTCGCGCGACCAGTTGCGTGATGGCGCGAGTCCTCGTCACGACGGCGCCTCCCAACACTGGCGACGCCGCAATCCCTTCGGCTTGCTGGATCGCGTGGGCGACGCGCTCGACGAGGATATCGAGGTCACCGTGGTCGACCGCGCACGAGGTGTCCCAGCGGCTGTACGCAGATTTCGCCGTCAGCCACCCCTTGACACAGGTTCCGACGATCGGCTCCCGCGAGGCGCGCGCCGACTTGCGCGACGTTTTAGGCGCGCACGTCTCGGGTTCGCCGCCGACCGCATCGCAAGCGGAGGGTCGGTCGCGACGCGCCTGCTGCTCAGTTCGCGCGAGCGAGATTTGATGCGCGCATACGTCGAAGCGGATGTCGTCGTGAGCACGGGCGGGACCTACCTGACCGAGAACTATTCCCTCGACGCGAAGTTCCTCGAACTAAGGTCGCACACAAACTTGGCAAGCCCCTCGTCCTGTTCACGCAATCGCTCGGCCCGTTCCGACGTCCACGGAACCGGCGACTCATGCGCGAGACGGCACGCGACGCCGACCTCATCCTGCTTCGCGACGAGCCCTCGCACCGACATCTCGAGGAGATCGGCGCGTCAACGACAGCGGTTCGCATCACGGGCGACGCTGCTTTTGGTCTGGCCGCGCCGACGGGCGGTCGATCTGTCGCGTCGCTGAGCGTCGCAGTGTCTGCGAGAAACTGGCCGTACGCACGCGGCGAAGCAGATCGTGCGAACGCGACCTATCGCGACGCCGTGGCCGAGGCGGTGACATGGCTCGTCCGCGACCGCGGCGCCAACGTCACATTCGTGTCGACCTGCCAGGGCGTCCCGGAGTACTGGACGGACGACTCGGCCGTGGCGGAGGCGATCCAAGAGCAGTTGCCCGCCGACGTGGTCGATCATGTGACCGTCGATCGTGCATTCCACCGACCCGCTGAGCTGATGGAGCTGCTGGCGAGCTTCGACCTCGCGCTCGCGACACGCATGCACATGGCGATCCTTGCGCTCGTCGCCGGCACGCCCGTGTTCCCGATCGCCTACGAGTTCAAGATGCGCGAGCTCGCTGAGCGAGTCGGGTTGGGGGCCTGGGTCCAAGACCTCGAGGACGTGCGGCCCGGAGAAGAGCTGTCCGCGGACATCGGTCAGTTCCTCGACGCGCTGCCGACGCTCTGGCCGGACGTCGCGGCTGCCGTCGAAACCGAGCGTGAGTCAGCACTGGCAACCGAGGACCTGATGCGTCAAGCGCTCCGATCCCGGTTCGAGCCGACGCGCTCATAGAGACGCACGGTGCGCGCAGCGAGCGTTCGCCAGTCGAACTCTGCCTCGACCCAGTCGCGTCCGACGCGCGCGCGCTGCTCCCACGAGCACGGGACGAGAGCACACTCCCGATCTGGGCAGCGAGCGCCGAGGCGTCGTCGCTCTGGTACCAGTTCGTCGCGCACACTCGGTGGGAGCACCTCCTCCGTTCCTCCCGTCCTTGTCGCGACGACTGGAACCCCGACCGCCAGCGCCTCTTTGATGACGACCGGCGAGCCCTCCGCCTCTCCTGAGGGCATGGGGGGGTCCGACTTGGCATCACGAAAAGGTGTGAGTGGGCGAGAGCGCAGGCGATCTCGGACGAGTCCCGGCTTCCGACGAAGTCGACATGCGCATCAAGCTCGAGTCGCGCGCAGAGTGCTTCGTACGCGCGTCGTTCGCCCCCATCGCCGATCACGGTCAACTCTACATCGGTTCCCTTCGCGCGTATCTCGGCGAGCGCGTGAAGCAGTACATCCAGACCTTTTCGCTCGACGAGCCTGCCGACGAAGAGACTCGTCGAGGCTCCTGCGCAGGGATGCCTTGGCGTAGCGGGAATCGATCGACGCGGATGCCCGCCGGGGACGATTTCGGTCGCGCCTCGCCAGCCGAGTTCAGCAAGCGCACTGGCTGTAAATCGCGAGACAGCGATTGCTTCTGACATGTAGTCGAACAGCTCCGCGTATGTACGGCTGACTGGGGCGCTGAAACGCTGTTGTGGGCTCTGGGAAGACCGTCACGTCGGATGCATGGAACGTGCAGACCAGAGGCAGTCCGATCGCCTTCGCGAGCGGCAGCGCGTAAAGCGCCGACCAGCCGAAGTGAGCGTGGACGACGCGAGCGCCGATGGATGCCGCTCGGTCGGCGAGCGCCTCGGCGAACCGACCCGGATACGAGGCGCCGCGCGCGCGGTCGAGCGCCCGGCGCATAGTCGAGAAGCTCGCTATCAGGAGCCGGTCGTCGGGCGGCACCCGGAAGCGGTCCCGGTTTTTACGTTGAGCGCGGCGATCCACGCGGTCCATCCCGCCTCGTCGGTCGCCTGAACTGCGTCTACGACGAAGGTTTCGGACGTCACGCCATATGTCGTGGCGACGTGTATGACGCGGTTGTGGTTCGCCAACATCGGCTGCTACGAGCGTAAACGCGGCGCGTCGACGACCGCGTAGTTCTTCGGATGGCCCCGCAACCCGGTGTACCGATGCCGCAGCTCGAGGCGGTTTGTCGTCCGGCCGGGAGCGCTGGAGACGGGCGCGCCAGGCACGCGGCCGCGGCACTGAGGATGCCGACCGCTCCTCCACCGTATGCCGCTGGCCTGCGAGGTAGCGCGCGAGCGGCAGCCGCAAGCTGAAACGACAAAGTGCCGAGGTATCCCTCAAGCCAATCGAGAGAGTCCAGCACGAACCCGGCCCGGGTGAGTCGGTGCTCCAGACCGAACGACGTGTAGCGATAGAAGTCGTATGGCTGCTCGTGCTCCGGGAAGTACAACGGGGCCTGGTCAGCCACAGCGTCCCGCCAGCGCGCAGCACGCGGTGGAGTTCTGTCAGGACGTCAGCGGGCTCCGGAAGGTGCTCCAGAACCTGAGTGCAGAGCACCAGGTCGTACCGCTCGTCCTCGACCGGAATGCTGTCGACATCGCAGACGTAGTCGAGCTGACCGTAGGGCTTGTCGACCTGCTGGAAGTCCGCCGCTTCGTAGCGGGTCTGTGCGAAGTGGGCGCGGTATGCGCCTTCGCCTGCCCCTGCGTCCAGCACTCGCGCACCCGGGGGTACCGAGGCTGCGGCGCGCCGGGCGAATGCGTCGAGTCGAACGCGACTCGCGTTTCGACTTCGGTCACCAAGCTCGTCCCGAAGGCGATCAGGATCGAGCAGAGGGCTGCGTAGTATCGAGCCCGTCGCTCTGCACGGCCTCCGATCATAAGTCGGCGATCGGCAGCCCATGTACTCGCGCGAGGGAAACAGTGCTTCACAACCTGCTCGATCGTGGGCGATCGACGGCGTACGCGCCGACAGCTGTCGGACGTGAGCCGGCGCGTCGCCGACGAGCGGCTCACGTACCTGGTGCCAGCGGACCGCCTGCGACGCTCGAGATCTGTGCGCAGGACGTGGTCCGTCGCGGCGTGCACGGCGACTTCGTCGAGGCCGGCATCGCGCTCGGAGGCTCGGCGATCGTGCTCGCGCGTCTCATGGGCGCCGACCGAAGATTTCATGGCTACGACGTGTTCGGAATGACCCCGGCGCCGGGTGAGGACGACCCGCCGGAGGCGCACCAGCGCTACGAGGTGATCGCTGCGGGAGAGTCGCGGGGGATCGGGGGCGTCGGCACCTACTACGGGTACCGCTCAGACCTCTACGACGGGTCGAGGGCGAGCTTCGCCCGCTTCGGAGTGCCGGTCGGATACGGCCGCGTCGAGGCTGCACAAGGGATTGTTCGAGGACACGTTGTTTCCGCCCGGTGCTGTCGCGTTGGCGCACATCGACAGCGACTGGTACGACCCGGTGAAGTTCTGCATCGAACGTCTGGGACCGCGGATGAGCGTCGGCGGCTACCTCGTTTCGACGCCGACGACTTCGACTATGGCGGGTGTCGTCGAGCGGTGGACGAGTTCCTGGCCGAGCGGGCCGATTTTCGAATGGCCCGCCGCTCTCTGAACGTGGCGTTGCAGCGCGTTGGCTGACGGCGTCGGCGCCTGGGTCGCTCTCGTGAGGACGAGGATCAAGAGCCTGGTGGAGAAACGCCGCGCCCCCGGCCTGGCCAAGGGTCGAGAGGTCCGCATCGACCGCCACGCGCGGCTGTGGTCAGGGCCCCGCGAGCAACTTGTGATCGGAGCGCGAACTCGCATCGAACACGGAGCGCTCCTACACACGCAGGGCGGGTCGATCCACATCGGCCAAGGCTGCTTCATCGGCCCGTATGCGGTCGTCTACGGGCATGGCGGCCTCGTCGTGGGAGACAACGTGATGATTGCCGCTCACTGTGTGGTCGTTCCGTCGAATCACAATTTCACGGAACTCGCGGTCCCCATCAACCAGCAATCGACCACGGATCGCGGCGTGCGGATCGAGGACAACGTGTGGATCGGTGCACACGCCGTGGTCCTCGACGGCGTCACGGTGGGTACCGGATCGATCGTGGCTGCGGGTGCGGTCGTGACGGGGGACGTGCCGCCGGGAGTCGTGGTCGCAGGCGTGCCTGCACGCGTTCTGCGTGCACGCTCGGAGAAATCCCAAATTCCCTGAAGGGTCCTGGTACGTTCCGCACGTCAGGGCCGGGGAGGGCTCAGGGCACCATTCCCGGCGCAAGAAGTGCGGGCGTAGCTGAAGGGTCCATCCTCCGCGTACGCAGCACACCTAACCGGAGGATTGGCTCTCAAATGGCCACCGGCACCGTGAAGTGGTTCAGCGACGACAAGGGCTTCGGGTTCATCACGCCCGACGAAGGCTCCCGCGACCTCTTCGTCCATCACACCGGCATCGTCGCCGACGGGTACCGCACCCTCGCAGAGGGCGCCCGCGTCTCCTATGAGGAGGAGACCGGGGACAAGGGGCCCAAGGCGGTGAACGTCACCAAGCTGTAGCGCACGACAGTCCCCGCGACGTGAAGAAGGCCCGCGCTCAGCGCGGGCCTTCGGTGCTCTACAGCAGCAGGATCAGCAGCAGGATGATGACGATGACCAGCAGGGTGCCGATACCGATGTACACAGAATCCTCCGTTCGTTCTTGCGCCGCCCGAGGGCGGGATGCGAGCGAACGTACCCGCCGTCCCGCTGGCACATTCGACCTCTTCTAGGCGACGACCGAGAGCAGCGCCGCAGCCGTGGCGGCGGGGGCGACGACCATCGCGTCGTGGCCCGCGTCGAGCGTCAGGAACCGCCAGTCCGGGTCCGACGCCGCCCGTGCGGCGAAGCCCGCGAACGAGTCGCCGGCGGGCTTGTCGAGGCAGTGCACGAACGTCCGTCGGACCCCGGGCTTCGTCGCCCAGGCGCCCGCGCGCTCGTGGAACGTCGCCAGCGGCTGCGGGGTCAGCAGCGGCATCATCCAGGCCACGTCGGCCGGGTCGGTGACGCCCCAGCCGGCGATCGCCCGCTCCCACGGCAGCGGCACGTTCCAGCCGTCGCCGTGCTCACGGGCCGCGTCCTCGAACACCGCGACGCGCTCGGGCGGCAGCAGGTCGAAGATCGATCGCCCCTCCTCCGGGACGAACGCGTCGAGGTAGACGACGTCGGACACCCGCTTGGGGAACGCCGCGGCGACGGCGGTGACGACGACCCCGCTGTAGCTGTGACCGACGAGCACGACGTCCGAGGCATCGGACGTCTCGAGCAGCTCGACGAGCTCCCGCACGTGGGTGCTGACGTCGACCTCCGGCGTCGCGAGATGCGCCCGCTCGCCCAGCCCGGTCAGCGCCGGGACGAGGACCTCATGGCCCTCACCCTGCAGCAGCGGCACGACCCGCGACCAGCACCACGCCCCGTGCCACCCACCGTGGACGAGGACGAAGGTGCTCACACGATCAGTGTGACGCCACGTGTCCACCCTCGGGCACGATCGGGCGGCCCTCGGCCACCCACTTCTCGATGCCGCCGTCGACCGAGAACGCCCGGTAGCCGGCCGCGCGGAACGCCTGCGCCGCCATCGTCGAGCGCCCTCCGGTCTTGCACGAGAACACGACGGGCCGGTCCTGGTCGATGCTGCCCGCCTCGGCCTGCAGGCGCCCCACGGGCACGTGGCGCATGCCGTCGATGTGCCCCGCGTCCCACTCGTGCGGTTCGCGCACGTCGATGACCTGCGCGGAGCCGTCCGCCAGGGCCTCGGCCGCCTGCTCCGTGGTGACGTCCACGCTGCCGTCGTCGAACTCGGTCATGGGATCAACGTAGCCCGATTACGCTGGCGGGAATGGTCGGCCGCCGCGCATACGCCCGCCTCCACAGCGACGAGCGTCGCGAGCAGCTCGTCGCGCGCGCGACCGAGCTCTTCGCGACGCACGGCTACGAGGAGCTGTCGATGTCGCGCATCGCCCGCGAGGCCGGCATCTCCAAGGCGCTGCTCTACCACTACTTCCCGAGCAAGCGCCAGCTGTTCGAGACCGCGCTGACCGCGGCCGCCGACGATCTGCAGCGCCGGACCGAGGGCGTCGATACGACGCTCCCGCCGGTCGAGCAGGTGACGGCGAGCCTCGATGCGTTCCTGCGATGGGTCTCCGACCACGGCGAGGGCTACCGGCGGCTCATCGAGAGCGGCGGCATCCCCGAGGTGCGCGAGGTGGTCGGCGCCGTGCGGGCGACGACGGCGCAGCGCATCCTGGACGGCCTGGGGTCCGAGGGCGAGCGGCCTGCGACCCGAGCCGCGGTCAACGCCTGGCTGTGGTTCCTCGACGGCGTCTGCCTCGACTGGCTGGCCCACGACCGGGACGTCTCGCTGGAGGAGCTGCGCGACACGGCCCTCGGCGCGCTGTTCGGCGCGCTCGCCGGCGCCGGGACCCAGCTCGTCCCGACCGGGTGAGCGAACGCTGGCGCAACTGGGCGGGCGACGTCTCGTGTCGCCCGCGGCGGATCGTCGCTCCTGCGACGGTCGAGGAGATCGTCTCCGAGGTCCGCGCGGCGGAGGCGATCCGGGTCGCGGGCGCAGGGCATTCCTTCTCACCGCTCGTCGCGACCGACGGGGTCCTGCTGCGACTCGACGCCATGGACCGCATCCTCGACGTCCGCCGCCAGGACGACGGCACGGCGAGCGTCCGGGTCCAGGCCGGCATCCGGCTGGGGCGCCTGAGCGACGAGCTCGACCGCCACGGCCTCGCGCTGCCGAACCTCGGCGACGTCGACGTCCAGTCGCTCGCCGGGGCGGTCGCGACCGGCACCCACGGCACGGGTGCGCGCCTGCTGCCGCTGCACGCGCAGATCGAGTCCATCGAGCTCGTCGACGGCGCGGGGATGCAGCGCACGCTGGACGCGCCGGACGAGCTGCACGCGGCCCGGCTGGCCCTCGGCGCGCTCGGCGTGGTGACGGCGCTGACCCTGCGGTGCGTCCCCGCCTTCACGCTGCGCGGCGTCGACGAGCCGCGCGACCTGGCGACGACGCTGGCCCGGCTCGACGAGCTCACGGCGGCCAACGAGCACTTCGAGCTGTTCGTGTTCCCGCACGCGTCGAAGGCGATCACCCGGACGAACACCCGCGTGGACGATGTCCCCGAGCCGCCGGGGCGCGCGACGGCGTTCGCGCGGGACATCGTCCTGGCCAACGGCGCGCTGGAGGCGGTCAGCCGCGTCGGTCGCGCCCGGCCGGCCTGGATCCCGGCGTTGAACCGCTTCGCCACCTGGGCGGCGGGGTCGCAGGTCCGCGTCGATCGCTCCGACCGTGTCTTCGCGAGCCCGCGCCACGTCCGGTTCACGGAGACGGAGTGGGCGGTACCGAAGGCCGCGGCGGCGCAGGCGGTGCGCGACATGCTCGCGGCGGCGACCCGCCACGCGGTGAACTTCCCGCTCGAGCTGCGCTTCGGCGCCGCCGACGACACGCTGCTGTCGCCGGCGTACGGGCGCGAGACCGCCTACATCTCCGCCCACGTCTTCCGCGGGATGCCGGTGGAGCCGTTCTTCGACGAGGTCCAGGCGATCGCGCTGCACCACGACGGGCGCCCGCACTGGGGTAAGCGCCATGGCCTCACGGCAGCCGACCTGCGGTCCCGCTATCCGGGCTGGGAGGCGTTCGCGGCGCTGCGCGACCGCGTCGACCCCGACCGGCGCTTCGCCAACGTGCACCTGGAGCGCGTGCTCGGCGCCTGAGTCACCGCGCCGTCCAGCCCAGGTCCATCGTGACCGGGACGCCGGTGAACGCCCGTCCCGACGGCCCGAGCAGGAAGGCGACGAGGTCGGCGACCTCCGAGGGCTCGATGAGCCGCTTCACCGCGTGCGGGGCGGTGATGACCTCCTCCAGCACGCGCTCCTCGGAGATCCCGTGCGCCTTGGCCTGATCTGTGATCTGGGCCTCCACGAGCGGCGTGCGGACGAAGCCGGGGCACACCGCGGTCGCGGTGATGCCGAACTCCGCGCCCTCCAGCGCCAGCGTCTTCACGAGCCCCACGGCGCCGTGCTTCGCGGAGATGTAGCCGGCCTTGAACGGCGACGCGACGAGGCCGTGCACCGACGCGATGACGCAGATGCGCCCCTCGCCGGACTCCACGAGCGCCGGCCAGGCGTACTTCGACAGCAGGAACGGGCTCGTCAGGAGGAGCGAGAGCAGCGCGTCCCATCGGTCCTCGGGGAACTCGGCGACGGGGGAGACGTGCTGGAAGCCCGCGTTGGGGACGATCGCGTCGAGGCGGCCGAACCGCTCGAGCGCCGCGTCGACCGCGGCGCGGTTGCCGTCGCGCGTCGTGAGGTCCGCCGCGAACGCCTCGCCGGGACCGTCCGGGTCGGGCTTGAGGTCGACGGCGAGGACCTGCATCCCGTCGTCGACCAGCTTCTGGGTGATCGCTCGTCCGATGCCGCTGCCGGCGCCGGTGACGAGCGCGGCACGTGCCTGTGGGTCGGTCATGTCAGGTTTCTCCGATATCGGGTACGACGGCCGCGTCGCTGATTGGTCAGTCAGTCAAGAAGGGTGTGCATGTCGATTGCCAGCTGTCCTCCTGCCGCCGAGTCCTTCGGTCCCGATCTCGGCGGTCACGTCCTACCCAGCGCGATGAACGCCTGGACCGCCGGCCTGCAGGGCTGGACGGCCTACTCGGCGCACGCGTGGAGCAGCGGGAAGGGCCCATGGTCCATCACCCGCGACCTCCTGCGCTGGGTCGACACGATGACCGATCGCCGGGATCCGACGTGGTCCTCGCCCAACGAGGTCGTCTGGGAGACGCCGCTCGCGCGCCTGCGCGACTTCACGGACGGCAGCCGGGCGAACGTGGTGCCGACGCTCGTCCTCCCGCCGCAGGCCGGTCACAGCTCCTGCATCGTCGACTACAGCGCGACGCAGAGCCAGATGAACGTCATCCGCGCGGCCGGGCTCGAGCGCTGCTTCAGCCTCGACTGGATCGGCGCGACGCAGGAGACGAAGAACGCGACGGTCGAGGACTACATCGAGGTCGTCGACCGCGCCGTGCGGGATGCCGGCGGGACCGTGAACCTCATCGGCGACTGCCAAGGTGGCTGGCTCGCGACGATCTACGCGGCGCTGCACCCGGAGCGCATCAACACGCTGACGATCGCGGGCGCGCCGATCGACTTCCGGGCGGGCGACGCGGTCATCCACGCGTACGTCCAGGCGCTTGGGCCGGACATGGGCTTCTACGAGCGGGTCATCGCGATGGGCGACGGCGTGCTCAAGGGCGAGTTC
Organism: uncultured Solirubrobacterales bacterium; assembly: GCA_963757125.1. GTDB lineage: Bacteria > Actinomycetota > Thermoleophilia > Solirubrobacterales > Solirubrobacteraceae > CAVVSD01. The sequence continues at coordinate 16,006 of CAVWQP010000009.1, forward strand.
ATGCTCAACGGCTTCATCGTGATCCGCCCGGAGAGCGAGGTCTCCAAGCAGCTCGAGCTGCTGGCGCACCTCGACGACGCCGACCACGTCGAGCGCTACCGGGCGTTCGAGGACTGGTTCAAGTTCACGCAGGACATCCCGGGCGCGTTCTACCTGTGGATCGTCGAGCACCTGTTCCGCGACAACGAGCTCGTCGGCGGGACGCTGGAGGTCGGCGGCGAGCGGGTGGACCTCGGGCGCATCACGGCGCCGCTGTTCCTCCTGGGCGGCGCGGACGACCACATCACGCCGCCCGAGCAGGTCTTCGCGATCGCCGACCACGCGGGCACGCCTGCGAAGGACGTCGTCCGCCGCGTGACGAGCGGCGGGCACCTCGGCCTGTTCATGGGCACCGAGGCGCTGCGCGACCACTGGCCCGAGATCCTCACGGGGGTGGCGGAGCGGTCGAAGCCGACGAAGGCGAAGAAGCCGGCGACCGTGCGGCGCGCGACGCCGCGGCGCAGGAGGGCGATCCCGGCGCCGTAGGGCCGTGAGCGGGAGCCAGAAGCCGCGACGCGACGGCCGCATTCGGCGGCAGCACACGTCGACTGCTCGAGGCAAGCTGATCGAGGGCAGGCCGCAGTCCCGACGCGGAGGGCATGAAGTGCCGTCTGCTGCTCGCAAGCCTCGCGCGCTCGCCCGTCGATCTGCACCGACCTGCCGCGCTACGCCAGCCCTGAGCGTCGGCCTACCTCGTCCCGCGCGCTGCGTGCGTCGACGGCCGAGGCGGACGTCGGCGGTGGCTGTGTTCGACGTCACCTCACGCGCGTGCGTCACGCGTCCCGGTCGGTCGTCGCGGACCGCGTCTCAGGCAGACGTGTCCTCGGCAAGCAGCTGTCGACCTTCGCGCGCGGCTAGCGCGGCGGAGTGTTCCGGGTCCGATTCGCGACGTCGCCGTGTCGTGGCGCCTGGTGCGGGACCGCGGCGCGCATCGTGCGATTCCGCTCGCAGCGCATGTGCTTCGTCGGCGAAGGCGTGTGCTCCTCGAGACTGCTGCCACTGCGATCGCACGGAGCGCGCGGCCGGCACGTGCTGCGAATCGGCGTCTGCCGCGTCGACGACTCGGCCATCAACCACTCCGGTCGCCGCGCTGTGCGAACTCGCAGCCGGCGACGGGCACTCACGGTCCGGCGAGCGTTGGCCCGGCGTCGTTCAAGAACGCGACCGATACCGCGGCGAACGTGGCGCTTCGATACGCGAGCGTCGCTGACCGCGAGCGTCGGGGCGGCAGGCCGACGTCAACCCGACGGCCGGCCAGGCGCTTGCGACGGCCTTGAAGCGCGGCGGACGGCTCGTCCAACACCTGGATCAACGAGGGCGATCTTCACTGCGCCGATCGGACCGTCAGGGGCCGCCCGCGCCTCCGCTCGCCGATCTCGTCGCGGCTGTGCCGGACCTACCCGAGCGACTGCGCTGACTTCCGGGCGTGGAACCTCGACCGGACCTGCCGTGGAGCCGGTGCATGACCGGGCAGCGACCTGCGGCGGTGGGGCCGCGGTCCCCAACGGCTGCAGCGACCGTCGACCGACGGCGAACGCGGAGGACGTTCCTGTAGCCGGCCCGTCGATGTCGGCGCTCGACGAGATCACGAAGCGGTCGCGTCTTCGAGCTACGCGGCCAAGCAGGTCGCGAATCCTCGACTACAACGCGTCAACGGCCGATCTCTCCGACGTAACGCGGCATTGCCGATGGCGCGTTCGGGCGGCACGTCCCAGGCGGCACGACTGGGATGGGCACGGGGTATGTGAATGACTGCTGGTGGAGCGGCAGCGGTCTCAACCAGCGACGAGCGCGCAGGCGGATCCGAACGACATCCGGGGTGCGCCCGGATCAGCCAGGCGCGCTCCAAGAGACTGGGGGCCAGCGGGTGCAACGTCAGCATGTCGCTGCTCGGCACGCAGGTCGTGCGCATGTCGCGAGTATCCGCGACGCGCACGTCATCGGATCGACGCAGTCGGCGCGTCGATGGTCCCGGAGGCACACACCGGGCGTGGTGGCCCGCGGACGTCGCAGTCGACGAGCCGGCACCTCCGCAGCTCGAGCCGCGACTCGAGGGCATGCACATGAGCCTTCCAAGCCCGGGCGCGACCAAGCCGGTAGGACTCTCCCGATTCGCCCGCCGTCGCTACTGCGGACGCCGCGAAGAACATAGGGACCTCGATCATCGACGAGAACGACGCGCGTCGAGTCTGCAACATCCGCGTCGAGCCAGGCTGCGAGCGGACGGCGTGGTCGGGCAACACGGCGACGTACAACCAGGTGCGCAACATCCCCTGGTCCCAGCTACGCGATCAACGCGCAGGGCACCGCCGCTCAGCCGCAACCCGACGCTCGTGAGCTCGACGGCGTCTGAGTGCGCCGGATGGACCACCAGGTCACCCAGGACGCCACCGGCACCCACCTCGACTGGCGCCACGACGGCGTCACGGCGCGGATGATCGACTGGTTCTGGAGCAACATGGAGAAGGGGTTCGTGCTCTGGCATCCCACCGAGCACGAGCCGCTCACCTGGGTGGTCGCGCCGCAGGACGGCGACCCGGTCGGCAGCGTCCACCTCGCGCCGCAGACGTGGTCGGACGGGACGTTCCAGAACCTCTACATCCGCTTCGAGGATCCGGCGGAGGTGCCGGACGCCGTGGCGGACCTCGTCACCCACGCGCACTGCGTCATCGTCGCCGGACTGGGGTTCGGGCCCGAGAGCCTCGAGCAGCCGGACCCGATGGGCTATCGCGTCCACCAGTGGTCGCCGACCGACTCCGGCGTCGCCGGGCGCTCGTCGGCCATCGGCGCCCGCAAGCCCGAGACGCCCGAGGACGGGCTCGTCTGGGCGAAGCACTGCGCCGAGGAGATCGGCAACTGGGGCGTCTTCCTCCCGCAGCTCTACGAGCTGTACGAAGTGGTCCCGCGCGGGCCTCGCAACCCGTTCGCCGACCTCACCGTCGAGCGGCGGGGCGGGAGCCTCCGCTACCGACGACCATGACCCGCAGCCGCGGCCACCGCGGCGCCTCGACGACGACCCGGAAGCGACCGCCCTCGGTCAGCTTGGCGGCTCTGCGCACCATGACCCAGTGGTGCCCGACCCGGCGCTGCACGTGCACGCGGGTCGTCCGCGTGGCGTTCGTGACGTAGCCGCTGATCTGGAAGCGCTTCGGCCCGAGGCGCCGGACGTCCTGGACGACGGGGTGCTGGCGCAGCCGAGCCCGGCCGCCGGAGGAAGCCACGACCTGGGGCGAGGGCGAAGGCGTCGTCGCCGACGCCAGCCACGACGCGATCCCCGGCGCGGCGAGCCGGGTGTAGATGCCCGGCGACCGGCCGCACCCGCGGCCGTTGGAGATGACGCCGACCTGCACGGACCCGACGACCAGCGGGCCGCCGCTGTCGCCCTGGCAGGCGTCGGCGCTCACGCCGGGGGCGCCGGCGCACAGCTGCGTCGCCGGGTCGAAGCCCGGCGCCAGCGCCGCGACGCAGCCCGCGTCGTCGAGCACCGGGACCGACCCCGCCTGCAGCCAGGCGGTCTGCGTCCGCTGGCCCTCGGCGAGCGCGCCCCAGCCCAGCACGGTCGCGGACGTGCCGGGCGCCGGGTCGGCGCCGAGCGTCACCGGCGCCCCGCCGACGGGCGACGCGAGCCGCAGGACCGCGACGTCGTTGCGGAACGTCGCGGCGTCGAAGCCGGGATGGATCGCCACCGACAGGACGCGCACGCGCTGCCCGCCGGTGTCGAGGAGGTTCGTGCGCCCGGCGAGGACCTCGGCGCCGCCGTTCGGGATCCGGGCGGCGCAGTGCGCCGCGGTCAGGACCGTCCGGGCGTCGAGGAGGCTGCCGCCGCAGAACACACGCTGCCAGTCCTCGGCCGAGCTCGAGGCTCCGGCGAGGAGGGCGACGGCGAGCGGTGCGTCCCCGGCCGGGACGTTCGCGCCGCGTACGACGGCGGATGCCGCGGCGGGGAAGGCGAGGCCCGCGAGCACCGCGAAGAGAACCAGAATGTGGCGCATCGGGGCGCATCCTCTTCGGACGACGCCCCGGAAGTCAATACACCGAACGTCGGTCTGTCACTCGGGCTCGGCCGGGCGGCGCCGTCGCGGCGCCTCCACGAAGGCCTGGTACACCGCGAGCAGCGCGCGCCGCTGGGCGGCGTTCAGCCGCGGATCCGCCTTCACCGCGTCGGGCACGGTGGGACCCTCGGCCGCCGGCTCGTCGACGTCGATGCCGGCCTGCTGGTAGAGCGAGTCCGACGTCGTGCGCAGCGCGGTCGCGATCGACTCGAGCACCCGCTCGGAGGGCTCGCGCAGCCCGCGCTCGATCTGCGAGAGGTACGGATTGGAGATCCCGACCAGCTCGGAGAACTGGCGCATCGACATCGCCGACAGCTCGCGCTGGCGACGGATGATCTCCCCGAGCGCGCTGGGAGGTTCCTCGGCCACGTCGCGAGGATAGAGTGGCCTCGACCCCGGGTAGCGAGGTGAACGTGGCAGAGGACCGACCCAGTCCGGCCGACGAGGTGCAGCGCCTCTACAACGAGGCGGAGACCCAGATGGCCAGGGCCATGGAGGACCTCGTGTCGCGCGACAGCTTCGGCTCGCTGCTCGTGCGCATGACGGAGAACGTCATGGGCGTGACGCAGATCGCGACCGGCGCGATCGACCTCGTGGTGCGCAACCTGCGTATCGCCGGACGACCCGACGTCACGCGGCTCGCACGGCAGATCGCACGGACCGAGGACAAGCTGGAGCTGGTCCTGCAGGAGGTCGAGCGGCTCGGCGAGCAGCTCGAGGCCCTGAAGCCCCCGGCCCAGCCCACCGGCACGAACGGCGGCACCACGTCCTCGCGGCGCCGCAAGACGAGCGCCTGACCGCGATGGCGCCGACGCTGGCCCAGATCGCGCGCGCCCCGGTCGCCGCGGTCGACTTCGCGAACATCCTGCTCACGACGCGGGACGCGAAGATCGGCACGTCGCCCAAGGACGTCGTCTGGACGCACCGCACGACGACGCTCTACCGCTACCGCTCCAACCTGCGTACGAAGCCGGTGCCCGTCCTGCTGGTCTTCGCGCTCATCAACCGGCCCGACATCTTCGACCTGCGCCCGGGCAACTCGTTCGTGGAGTTCATGCTCGACGAGGGCTACGACGTCTTCCTCGTCGACTGGGGCGCGCCCGGCGACGAGGACCACGACGTCGGCCTGGACACCTATGTGTGCGACGCGCTGCCCTGGGCGATGCGCGAGACCCTGCGCGAAAGCGGCCAGGAGGAGCTGAGCCTCGTCGGCTGGTGCATCGGCGGTGCGCTGGCTGCGATGCACGCCTCGATCGACCCGGCCAGCCCGGCACGCAACCTCGTCCTGCTCACGACGCCCGTCGACACGAGCGGCTCGCTCTACGCCAAGTGGGTCGGGCGACCGGACTTCGACGCCGGCTACGTCGCCGACACGCTCGGGGTCATCCCCGGCGCGGGCGTCGACGTCATGAACAAGATGATGAAGCCGGTCACGAACTTCTGGACGACGTACCGGACCCTCTGGGGCCAGGTCCTGGAGGGGACGGCGCGGCGCGAGGCCTACCAGACGATGGCGAAGTGGGTGGCCGACAACCCGCCCTTCGCCGGCCGCGCGTACCGCGAGTGGATCGAGGCGATGTACCAGCGCAACCAGCTCGTCGCGGGCACGATGCGCCTGCGCGGCGAGCGGGTCGATCTGCGCAACATCGAGCAGAACCTGCTGGTCGTGACCGCGGGCGCGGACCACATCGCGCCCCGGCAGGGAACCTTGCCGCTGCTCGACCTCGTGTCGAGCGCGGACGTCGAGCACCTCGACCGCCCTGGCGGCCACATCGGCCTCATGGCAGGGTCCAGGGCTCGAACCGACATCTGGCCCGAGATCGCCGGCTGGCTCGCCGAGCGCTCGGACTCCTGAAGCGAACCTCCCCTGGGGAGGGGAGAGAAGAGGGGAAGCATGACCACCGCCCACGCAGCTCCACAGGCAGCAGGCACCGGTCCCCGCGCGCTCGAAGGCCGGGTCGCGCTCGTGACCGGCGGCACCCGCGGCATCGGCGCCGCGATCTCGCGCAGCCTCGGGCAGGCCGGGGCGATCGTCGCCGCCGGCTACACGCGCGACGATGAGGCCGCCGCACGCTTCATCAAGGACATCGACATCTCCGACGACCGGCACGGCACGGTGCACCGCGGCAACGTCGGCAACCCGGAGGACTGCGAGCGCGTCGTGCACGAGGTCATCGACCAGCACGGCCGCCTGGACATCCTCATCAACAACGCGGGGATCACGAGCGACAAGTCCGTCCTCAAGATGAGCTTCGAGGACTGGGACAAGGTCATCCGCGTGAACCTGTCCGGCGCCTTCTACATGGCCAAGCCGGCCCTGCAGCACATGGTCGACCGCGGCAGCGGCCGGATCGTGAACATCTCCTCGATCATCGGCCAGCAGGGCAACATCGGCCAGGCGAACTACGCGTCGTCGAAGTCCGGCATGTTCGGCCTGACGATGAGCCTCGCGCGAGAGGCCGCCCACGCGCTGAAGAAGTCGGGCAAGCTCGAGGGCGGGCCCGGCCTCACGGTCAACACGGTCGCCCCGGGCTTCGTGAACACGGACATGGTCGCGACGGTGCCCGAGAAGGTGCTCGACGGCATCAAGGCCAAGATCCCGCTGGCCCGCCTCGGCGAGCCGGAGGAGATCGCGCGCGTCGTGCACTTCCTGTGCGACGACGACTCGTCGTACATCACCGGACAGGTCTGGGCGGTCAACGGCGGGATGGAGATGTAGCGATCTCAGGTTGAATGCGCGGTCATGCCGACCGCGCATTCAACGGGATGACCTCGCAGGGCTACCGCCGTGCGCTCGGGCACAACGTCGCGCGTGCGAGCGTGCCCTACGGCTACACGGCGATGAACGTCGCCGGCGCCGGCGCGCTCATCGACACGCACGGCCCGCCGACGACGAAGGCGGCGCTGCTGTTCCTCGTCGGGGCGATCGTCGGGTTCACCTCGGTCGCGGCCATCGCCGGACACGTCGGCGACGGAGCCGGGGTGGATGTCGCGCCCTGGCGGACCGGGCTGGCCAGCGGCCTCGCGGCGATCACCGGCTTCGCGCTGGCGGCGCTCGTCGCCCATGCGATCGACGGTGCCCTGGCCTTCGCGGCGGCCGCCCTCGTGAGCACGACGACGTACTTCCTCGTCGCCGGGGCCGGCGCGACGCTGCTGTTCAGGCGGTCCTGACCGCGGGCGGTCGCCCGCTGTGCGCGGCGGCCAGGAGCTCGCGCGCGTCGAGCCCGAGCTCCTCCTCGAGCAACGCCGCGGCGTCGTCGAGCTCGTCCTCGCGGAGCCCGATCTCCGCGAGCGAGTGGGCCCCCGGCAGACCCGCGAGCAGCGCGTGCAGCGCCGGCGCGGCGTCGGTCGCACCCAGCGCGTTCGCCACGCAGGCCATCTCGGCCGGATGGTCGTCCTCCAGCAGCGCCACCGCATGTGGCAGCACGACCGCGTGGAGCTCGGCGTGCGGCAGGTCGTACGCCCCGCCGAGCACGTGGCAGATCCGGTGGTGCAGCCCGGTGCCCGCGACGGCGAGCGCGGACCCCGCGAGGAACGCGCCCCGCAGCAGGACCGCCGGGTCGCCGGATCCGAGGCCCTCGGCGAGCGTCCGGATCGCGCCCTCGGCGACGAGCGACGTCAGGGGGTTCGCGCCCGGTCCGTAGAGGGCCTCGACGGCGTGGGCCATCGCGTTCATGGCGCTCGCGGCCGCGAGGGGCGCGGGCAGGCTCGCGAGGAGGTCCGGGTCGTACACGACGAGCCGCGGGACCACGGCCGCCGACGTGCCCGTGACCTTGCGCCGTCCGTCGGTGATCCCGTAGATCGGCGTCATCTCCGAGCCGGCGTAGGTCGTCGGCACCGCCGCGATCGGCAGCCCGGTCTCCAGCGCGACCGCCTTCCCGGCGCCGGTCACCGAGCCGCCGCCGACGCACAGCAGCCAGTCCGCGCGGGCGTCGGACCGCGGCCTCGCGCGCCGCCGCGGCGACCTCGGCCGGGACGTGCGCCCGCGCGCCGGCGAACGTGCCGGCCAGCGGGACGCCGTGGGGCTCGAACGGCCGGTCCGCGATGAGCAGGACGCGCCGTGCCCCGAGGCGGTCGAGCTCCGGAGCCAGGCGCGATCGACTCGCGCCCGCCCCGAAGACGACCCGTCCGCCGGCCGGCTCGTAGGTGAACGCGGCCACCGCCGCTAGGCGGAGACGGCCGGGGTCACGAGCTCGATCGGCTCGAGCTGCGGGTCCCACTCGCCGCGGTGGTGCTCGAGCCACGGCGGGTACATCATGTGGCTGCCGAGCTCGGACTCCGGCTCGTCGCGCAGGTAGTTGGACGGCGTCGCGACCTCGATGAGCACGCCGCCGGGGCTGCGGACGTAGATCGACTTGAAGTAGAAGCGGTCCTTCTGCTCGGAGACGTCGACGTAGCCGTCGCCCTCCAGGTAGTCCTTGACGGCGAGCTGGTGCGCCTCGCTGTCGGTCGCGAGGGCGACGTGGTGGTGGATGCCGCTCGCGTGCGTCCACGTGCCCGGCGGGACGTCGGGCTGCGCGGTCAGGTCGATCGTGCGGCTCGAGCCGCCCTCGCCGACCTCCATGCGGACCGTCGCGCCGTCCTCGCCCGTCTGGCGGAAGCCCAGGAGCTCGAGGAACTCCTTCGTGTTCTGCGTCTCCAGCAGGCCGAGGGTCACGCTGTGCAGGCCGCGGATCGCGTTGCCCGGCTCGGTGACGCCGCTGCCGGTCCACGCCTCGCGGTCGTCGGCGGCGCCGATGACCTCGAGCTCGAGGCCGCTGGGGTGCTGGAACTGCACGTAGCGCTGGCCGAAGCGCTCGCCGGCGCCGTCGATCGTCGTGCCGTGCTCCTTCAGGTGCCCCTCCCACCAGGAGACCGAGTCCTCGGGGACGCTGAAGACCGTGCGCTTGATCTGCCCGGAGCCCTTGCGCCCCTTCAGGCCGATCTTGCGCCACGGGAACGTCGTGAAGATCGTGCCGCCGCGGCCGATGCGGTCGCCGTAGTAGAGGTGGTAGACGGGGCGGCGCCCGTCGAACAGCACCGTCGCCTTCAGGAACCGCTGGCCGAGCACGTCCTGGACGAAGCTGACGTCGTCCTGGGCGCCGGCGACGCCGACGGTGATGTGGTGGAGGCTCTGGACGTGGCCCTCGAGATCGGTCATGTGGTGATCGCTCCTCTCGTGTGGATCAGACGACGGGGTCCGCGACGGCGGCGTGCAGGTCCAGCAGCGGCGCGACGGTGTCGGCCGGGCGGCGGCCGAACCCGCACTCGGTCGCGACGCCGAACGAGGTCGTGAACTCCTGGGCGGCGGCGATCCGTGCGCGCGTCCCCTCCTCGCCGTCCGTGAGGTGGACGAGCCCGAGGTACAGCTCCGTCTCCGGGTGCAGCCGGAGCTCGGCCAGCGGCGCGTAGAACGCCGCGTCGGCGCGGTCGCGCGGGACCGGCAGGTGCATCCACGCGATCGGCCGGGACGTCGCGGCGTGGATCGCGTTGGCCATCTCGACGAGCCGCCCGGCGTCCTTCGGCTGGAGGAAGTGCTCGTGGCCGAAGTCGCCGTAGCAGAGGTGATGGCCGATCTCGATGTCGTCGGGCACGCGCTCGCCCGCCCTGGCGATGCGGGCGACGCTGCCGCCCAGCGGGTCGTCGAACCAGGCCGTGAACATCGGGTGCGGGATGCCTTCCACGAAGCCCATCTCGAACGCGATGTCCCACTGGATCGCGATCTGGTCATGCGGGAGCGCGTCCGCGATGGCGTCGACCTCGCGCAGCATCGCGTCCTCGTAGGCGGGCTCCAGCGCGGCCCGCTGATCGACCGCCGCGAAGTTGTTCAGCGGCGCGAGCGGCGTGGGGAGGCTGATCTGGAAGCGGATGTGGGCGGGGATCGCACCGTCGCGCTTGAGCGCCGCGAAGCGCTCGTAGGACTCGATCGCGAACCGCGCGTAGCCGAGGCTCCCGAAGCGGACCGCGGCCGGGTCGACGCCTGCGCGGGCCCGGTAGCGCGGGAAGGGCGCGTACTGGCCCTCCGGCACGGGCTCCTCCTCCAGGTCGGGGTGCTCCGCGAACACGCCCTGCTGCCAGGTGACCCAGATCGTGCGGGTGCCGGTCTCGCCGTCCGGGATGCGGCGAAGGTGGGTGCCGAGGTGCGCCGCGGCTGTGGTCAGGACCGCGTCGGTGTCGTCGAGCGGGATGCTGCCCACGAGCAGCGCTCCCGCGGGTCGTGTGGCGGTGGCGCTCATGCGGCTCTCCTCCTGTCGCTGGGCACCGGCCTCCCCGGCCGGCGAGGCCGATGCTACCAGAGATCGAACAGAACGGTTCTGTTCTGTTCAGGCGGTGAGGCCGTGCGCGTCCAGCGTGAGCGCGGCGAGCGACCGCGCGCGCCGCGCCGGCGTCGCGGTGCCCTCCAGGAGGGCGTGCACGACGGCGCCGTCGACGAGGAGGATCAGCTCGTGGCCGACCTCGGACGCGTCCGTCGCCCCGCCCTCGCGCGCGATCTCGGAGAGCAGCAGCCGGATCTCCTCCTTGTGCTGCTGCGGGATCGCGTGCGCCGGATGCGTGGGATCCGGCAGCTGGGTGCGGGTGTTGATGAACCGGCAGCCGCGGAACTCCCGGCTGGCGAACCACTCCTCGAGCCAGTCGAACAGGCCCAGCAGGCGGTCCCGAGGCGTCTGCTCGGGCGTCCCGAGCGCGTCGACCCACTCCTGGATGCGACGCTCGTGATGGCGCTGCAGGTACGCCGCGACGAGCTCGGCCTTGCTCGGGAAGTGCCGGTACAGCGTGCTCTTGGAGACCCCGGACCGCTCGGAGATCGTGTCGACGCCCACGGCGTCGACGCCCTGGGCGTGGAAGAGCTCCTGCGCCGCGTCGAGGACGCGCTCGCGCGGCTTGACGCCTGATCGCGGGCTGGTCACGCAGGTCAATCTACACCGACAGGCGGCGAACAGAACAGTTCTGTCCTAGAAAGAGGAAGGGCCGCCGCGCGGGGGAACGCGCGACGGCCCTGTACCCAACCTGCGACCGGCGGGGAGGAGTGGTCGGTCTGGAGGTGGGGTCTGCGGTCTTGGGGGAACCGGAGGGGGTGTGTTCTGTGCGACGCATACTCGTCCCATCAGGCCCCCGGTTCGTTACGGCCTCCCGGCGAAGGGGGGTGTGGCCACCCGCACCCCCGGCCTAGGCCCCGTTGACCTCCACCACGACCGCGTCCCCCTGGCCGCCGCCCGAGCAGATCGCCGCCACGCCGACCCCGCCGCCGCGCCTGCGCAGCTCGTGCACGAGGCTCGCGAGGATGCGCGCGCCGCTGGCGCCGATCGGGTGGCCGAGCGCGATCGCCCCGCCGTTGACGTTGACCTTGTCCTCGGTCACGCCGAGCATCCGCATCGAGTTCAGGGCGACGGACGCGAACGCCTCGTTGATCTCCCAGAGGTCGATGTCCGCCGGGTCGATGCCGAGCCGGTCGAGCGCGAGCTTCGCCGCGTTCGCCGGGGTGCGGGCGAGGTACGCGTAGTCGTCCGCGACGGCGGCCTGGCCGAGGATCGTCGCGAGCACCTCGCGGCCGTTGGCCTTCGCCCACTCGTCGGAGGACAGCACGAGCGCGCCGGCGCCGTCGTTGACGCCCGGGCTGTTGCCCGCGGTGTGCGTCCCGTCGGGGTTGAAGGCGCCCTTGAGCGACGCGAGCTTCTCCAGCGTCGCGTCACGACGCGGCGCCTCGTCGATCTCGACCACGTCCTCGCTCTTGCGGGACTTGACGGTCACCGGGACGATCTCCTCCGGCAGGCGCCCCTCGTCGGTCGCCTGGATCGCGAGGCGGTGGCTGCGCAGCGCGAAGGCGTCCATGTCGGCGCGGGTCATCTCGAACTCGGCCGCGACGGCGTCCGCCTCCGCGCCCATGCCCTTGCCGGTGAACGGGTTCGTGAGGCCGTCGTGCATCATCGCGTCGAGCGACTTGACGTCGCCCATGCGGAAGCCGAAGCGCGCCCCGGGCAGCAGGTACGGCGCGCTGGACATGGACTCCATGCCACCGGCGACGCCGACCTCGAGGTCCCCGGCGCGGATCGCCTGGTCGATGATCCCGACGGCGCGGATGCCGGACGCGCAGACCTTGTTGACGGTCTCCGACGGCACCTCCTTGGGGATGCCGCCCTTGATCTGCGCCTGGCGGGAGGGGACCTGCCCCTGGCCGGCCTGCAGCACCTGACCCATCACGACGCCCTGCACCTGCTCGGGTGACACCTCGGCCCGCTCCAGCGCTCCGCGGATCGCGGTTCCCCCGAGCTCGGTGGCGTCGACTGACTTGAATGCCCCGCCCATCTTGCCGAACGGGGTACGCGCGGTCGCGAGGATCGCGGTCTTCGCCATCTCGAAGCTCCTTTCGTGCACGCGGTCGCGTGTTGCCTACCCGCTCAGAGGAACGTCTGTCCCTGGCCGCGATAGGTCGCCGCGATGCCGACGAGACTATCCCCGGCGAGCAGGTGGAGTGCGTCGAAGCGCTCGCACAGCTCTCCGGCCTTCGCGTGGCGCATCCAGACGCGGTCGCCGACCCGCAGCCCACGGGCCGCCGGACCGCGCAGCGGCGTCTGCACCTCGCCGGCGCCCTCGGCCCGCAGGAGCCGCAGCCCGGCGGGCTCGTGCACCGACGGGAGGCGGTCGCGGCCGGGCGGGCCGGACGCCACGTAGCCGCCGCCGAGGACCGTGACGACGTCGGGCGCGGGACGCCGGACGACGGGCAAGGCGAACAGCGCCGCGGGCCGCGGCCGGAACGCCCGGTAGCCATCGAACAGGGCCGGCCCCAGGAGACCCGAGCCGGCGGAGAGCTCGGTGACGTCGGGATCGCCTGCGACGCGCTCGAGCGATCCGGTCCCGCCTGCGTTCACGAAGCGCAGCGGTGCGATCTCGGACACGGCGGCGACGGCCTCCGCGCGGCGCTCGGCGAGCTCGCCCAGGGACGCACGCTGCATCGCGGCGACGGCGGCGCGGCGGTTCCCGACGCCCGCGATCTGCGCCTCGTAGGCCATCACGCCGACGAGCTCGACCCCCGGCCGCGCGGCGATCGCCGAGGCGAGCGCGACCGCAGCGCTCGCCGTGTGGACCGGGGAGCGCCGCACGCCGACGTGCACCCGCGGGTGCGGGCGCCAGCTCGCGTCGAGCTCCAGGCAGACCCCGATCGTCGCGCCGGCGGGCAGCAGGTCGAGCTGCGCGGTGTCGTCGACGATGAGCGTGATGGCGGCCGCCGCGGCCGGGTCCGCGGCGAGCCGGGCGAGGGCGCCGCGGTCGACGGTGGGGTAGGCGACGAGGAGGTCGTCGCTCACGCCGAGCCCGTGCAGCCAGAGCGCCTCGGGCAGCGTGAAGGCCAGGACCCCGGCGAACCCGGGGCGGGCGAGTGCCCGGCGGGTGAGGTCGACGCACCGGACCGACTTCGTCGCCAGGCGGATCGGCGTGCCGCCCGCGCGCCGCTCCATGTCCGCGGCGTTGGCGTCGAACGCGTCGAGGTCCAGCAGCGCGAGCGGCGGGTCGAGGTCCGCCGTCGCCGCGTCGAGGCGCCCGCGCTCGGTCAAGACGCGCTGATGAGCGCGTCGGGGTCCGCGGCGGCCCGCTCGCGCAGCTCGGTGCGCCGGATCTTGCCCGACGCCGTCAGCGGCATCTCCTCGACGAACGCCCAGCGCCGGGGGAGCTTGAACGACGCCAGGTGCTCGCGGCAGTGCGCGACGAGCTCGTCGACGTCGGGGGCCGCCGCGCTGGGCCTCACGTACGCGACGACCACCTCGCCCCAGCGGTCGTCCGGGAGCCCGACGACGGCCGCCTCGGCGACGGCGGGATGCTCGGCCAGGCACGCCTCGACCTCCGCGGGCGCGATGTTCTCGCCGCCGCGCTTGATCATGTCCTTCAGGCGCCCCTCGACGCGGACGTAGCCGCGGTCGTCCATCGACGCGAGATCGCCGGTGTGCAGCCAGCCGTCGGCGTCGATCGCCCGGGCGGTCTCCTCCGGCAGGTCGTTGTAGCCCCGTGTCACGCGTGGGCCGCGCAGGCACAGCTCGCCCGTCTCGGCGATCCGCACCTCCGTGTGCGGCAGCGGCCGCCCGACCGTCGTCTCGCGGTCGGCCTGCGCGTCGCTGGGCGACGTCACCATCGCCGCGCCGCACGTCTCGGTCATGCCGAACGTGATGCTGAGCTTCGCGCCGAAGAACGCCTCGACGCGGCGCACGAACGACGGCTCCACCGTCGAGCCCCCGGTCATGACGACCTCGACGGCCTCCGTGTCGAGGTCCGCGAAGCCGGGGTGCTCGAGCATCGCGTGCAGGAGCGTCGGCGCCGCCGAGACCATCCCGGGGCGGTGCTCGGCCATCGCGGCGAGCGTGCGCTCCGCGGTGAACGCGAGCACGACGTGCGGCGCGCACGCCCAGGCGGCGCCGAGCGTCCCGAGGACGTTGCCCGCGGTGTGGAAGAGCGGCATCGGGTTGATCCACGCCGCGCCGTCGGAGACCTCCTCGCGCGCGGCGAACGCCTCCGCGGTCAGCACCATCGCGCGATGCGTGATGAGCACGCCCTTGGGGTGCCCGGTCGTCCCCGACGTGTACTGGACCTGGCCGAGCGCGTCCGGGTCGACGGCAGGGAGCGCGGCCTCGCCCGCGTCGGCGCGCAACGCCTCCCACCCGTCGCCGGGCACGATCGTCTCGCGCAGCAGCGGCAGCTCCGGCGCCAGCGCCGCGACCGACTCGGCCAGACGGTGCCCGCGGTGCTCCTCGGCGACGAGGATCCCGGCGGCGCCCGACTGGCGCAGGACGAAGCCGAGCTCGCCGCGCCGCAGCAGGGGGTTGACCGGGACGAGCGTCAGGCCGGCGAGCGCGGTGCCGAACTGCAGGAGCACGAGCTCGGGCCGGTTGGGGATGCAGGCGGCGACGCGCTCGCCCGGCTCGAAGCGCGACAGCAGCGCGCGGGCGACGAGCTCGCATTCGGCGAGCAGCTCCGCGAACGTCCAGCGCGGACCGTCGGGCGTGTTGGCGTCGACGAGCCCGAGCCGGTCCGGCACGCGCTCCGCCGCGCGGCGCAGGACGTCGCCGACGGTCACGTGCCGCTCCAGCGCGGCTCGCGGCGCTCGAGGAACGCCTGCGCGCCCTCGCGCGCGTCCGCGGTCGCGAGCACGGTCCGCCACGCGGTGGCGCTGTGCTCCCAGGCCTCCGCCTCCGTCAGCCCGCGCGTGCCGCGCACGAGGGCGAGGCTCTCGCGGACCGCCGCGGGCGCGTTCGCGGCGATCGCGCCGGCGAGCTCGCGCGTCGCGGCAGGGAGCTCGTCGTCGGGGACGACGCGGCTGACGAGCCCGAGCGCGAACGCCTCGGCGGCGTCGAAGCGCCGCCCGGTGAGGATGATCTCCAGCGCGCGCTTCTCCGGCACGAGCCGGGGCAGGCGGATGGCGCCGCCGGCCGCCGCGACGAGCCCGCGCGTGACCTCGGGCAGGCCGAACTGCGTCCCGGCCGCGGCGACGACGACGTCGCACGCGAGCGCGAGCTCCAGGCCGCCGGCGAGCGCGTAGCCGTGCACCGACGCGACGATCGGCGTGGCCCGGGCCATGCTCACGAAGCCGGCGAAGGAGTCCTCGGCGTCGCCCAGGCTCTCGCCCTCGCCCTCGGCGACCGTCGCGAGGTCCGCGCCCGCGCAGAACGCCCGCCCCGCGCCGCGCAGCACGCCGACGCGCGCGTCGGGATCGGCGTCGAGGCGCCGCACCGCGTCGACGAGCCCGCGGTTGACCGCGGCGTCGATGGCGTTCAGGCGATCGGGCCGGTTCAGGGTGATGACCCCGACGTGCCCGTCGCGCTCGTAGTCGACGATCTCCTCCATCGGGGCGGACTCTAATCGGGGTGCGAGATCTCGCACGGCGTCGCTGCCAGAACCCCGCTGGTGGCACGAGCACCCCGTCCGTAGCTTCAGGACATGTCCCGGATCAGCCTGCTCGCGGTCGTCGTCGCCGCCGTCCTGCTCGCCCCCGCCGCCAGCGCGAACGCCGCCTGCACGAGCTCCACGCCGTCGGCCACCGCCTACACCGATCCGGTGGACGGCGACCTCGGCCTGGCGCCCGAGATCACGACGGTCAAGGTCTCCGTGGACGCGAGCTGCCACTACGTCGTCGATCCCGGGATCGCGGCTCCGCTCGCCGACGGCGACGGCGTCTTCGTGTACATCGACTCCGACGGCAACCCCGCCACGGGGGCCGCGGCGATGGGCGGCGCCGACGTCGCGATCGTGACGGTCGGGCTCGGTACGTCCGTCTCCCCGCCGGTGCGCGGCGTCTGGAACGGCGAGACCTTCGTCTTCGACGAGACGACGCCGGTCGGCACCGCCGTCGGCAACGGCGGCTTCTCGGCGAGCGTCGACGCGCTGCCCGTCGCCTCGGGCACGACGACGCGCCTCATGCTCGGCTCGATCCGCGTCACCGACGACGACGTCCTCTTCGACTTCGCCCCCGACGCCGGCGCGATCACGCTGCCGGTGACCTGGTCGGCCGCCGCCGCGGCCACGAAGCGCACGGACCTCTACACCGCCCAGTCGCCCGGCGCCGCCGCGTGCACCGTGCCGCGCACGAAGGGCATGACGATCCGGCGGGCCCGGGCGCGCGTGCGCGCCCACGGCTGCACGGTCGGCACCGTCGTGCAGCGCGCGTACTCCGCCTCCGTGAAGCGCGGCCGCGTCGTCGGCACGTCGACCGTACGCGGCACCGTCCGCCTCGTCGTCAGCAAGGGCAGGCGCCCGCGCAAGGCCCACAAGGCCGACGCGAACCCCGTGCTCGCTCGCGCGGCCGCGCTGGTCGCCGCCGACCTGCGCCGTCGCTAGTCGTCGAGCGGGATCGTCGCGGCGACGAGCGTCCCGGCCCCGGCCGGGCTCTCGATCCGCAGCGTCCCGTGGAGGGCCTCGACGCGGTCGGAGAGACCGCGCAGGCCCGTCCCGCCCTCGATGTCGGCACCGCCGACGCCGTCGTCGCGGACCTCGACGTGCAGGCAGTCGCCCTCGCGGCGCACGCTGACGCTCGCCTCGGTCGCCTGGGCGTACTTGGCGATGTTCGTCAGCGACTCGGCGACGAGGTAGTAGGCGGTCGCTTCGACCTGCTCGGCCAGGCGCTCCTGCGGGAGCTCGAGGTCGACGGGCACGGCGCACCGCCCGGCCAGCGCCTCGACCGCTGCGGCGAGGCCGCGGTCGCTGAGCACGGCGGGGTGGATGCCGCGGGCGAGCTCGCGCAGCTCCTCCAGCGTGAGCTGCAGCTCACCCGATGCCTGCGAGAGCAGGTCCGTGGCGCGCGGGTCGTCGGCGAGCGCCGTCTGCGCCATGCGCAGCGAGAGCGCCAGCGCCACGAGCCGCTGCTGCGCGCCGTCGTGGAGGTTGCGCTCGATGCGGCGCCGCTCCTGGTCGCCGGCCTGGACGATGCGGGCGCGCGAGGCGGCGAGCTGCTCGCGGGCCTCGGCGTTGGAGATGGCCTGTGCGGCGAGCTCCGCGAAGTCGCCGAGGCGCGTCTCGGTCGTCGCCGGCAGGGGCTCCTGGCTGCGCCGTGCGATCGCGATCGCGCCCCAGACCCGGCCCGCGACGGTGATCGGCGCCGCGACCGCCGACTGCAGGGCGAGCTTGCGCAGCTCCGGGGTGCGCTCCTCGGAGCCGAGGCGTGACGCGTCGGACCGCGCGGGCCGCCCGCCGAGCAGTGCGTCCTTCGTGGCGGAGAAGCGGTCGATGTGGGCGGTGAGCCCGACCGGCACGGGTGCCTCGTCGTCGGAGGACTTCCCGGACACGATCGTCACCTGGTCGCCGTCGAGGCGCAGCAGGCCCGACGTGTCGGTCCGCAGCAGCTCGGCCACCTCGTGCACGACGGAGTCGAGGACCTCCTGCTGCGGCGCCTCGGCCGCGACGAGCGTGGCGACGCGCCGCAGCGCGGCCTGCTCGTCGACGAGCGAGCGCAGCCGCGCCTCGTGGCGGCGGCCCTCGAGCTCGGCGGCGGCGCGCGCGGCGAAGATGCGCAGGGCGGCGAGCTTCTCCTCGTCCGGGTACAGCGGCGTCTTGGACAGCACGCCGAGGTGGCCGAGGTGGTTGCCGTCGAAGCCGCGCAGCGGCACGGCGAGGTAGCCGTCGAGACCCATCTCGATGACCATGTCGTCGTCCGGGAAGCGCTCGCGCACGCCGACCGGGTAGGAGACCAGATCGCTCTCGCTGACCTCGGCGCAGGGCGTTCCCTCGAGGCAGTACTCCAGCGACGGGGCGAGCCTGCCGCCCTCCCAGCAGGCCAGGAACCGCGCGTACTCTCGGTCCTCGGGGACGATCTCGGCGACGAACGCGACGTCGGCGCGGAACGCCAGCGCGGTGTGCTCGACGAGGCGCTGGAAGAACTCCTCGCCGACCGTTCCTGCCGTCCCCTCGGCGAGGAACCAGAGGAGGTCCTTGTCCTGGGGCGCGATCGTCACGGGACGCCGACACTACCGATGGGTCAACCATCTGGTGGATGGTCAAGTCTGACCAGCTGGGCGATGTGCGGATGGGGCGCGGGGAGCACGCTCCACCCATGAGCGTCATCGAGGTCGACAACCTGCACAAGCGCTACGGGGAGCACGTGGCCGTCCAGGACGTGTCGTTCGCCGTCGAGGAGGGCGAGATCTTCGGGATCCTCGGCCCCAACGGCGCCGGCAAGACCACAACCGTGGAGTGCATCGAGGGGCTCCGGGAGCGCGACGGCGGGACCGTCCACGTCCTCGGGCACGACCCGCGCGACGGACCCCGCCGCGCTGCGCGAGCTCGTCGGCGCGCAGCTGCAGGAGGCCGAGCTGCCCGACCGGCTGCGCGTCGGCGAGGCCCTCGACCTGTTCGCGTCCTTCTACCGGGCGCCGGCCGACACCCGCGAGCTCGCCGCCGCGCTGGGGCTCGACGGGCTGGAGGACCGCCCGTTCGCCAAGCTCTCCGGCGGCCAGCGCCAGAAGCTCTCGATCGCGCTGTCGCTCGTCGGCAACCCGCAGGTCGCGGTGCTCGACGAGCTGACGACGGGGCTGGACCCCGCCGCCCGCCGCGACACCTGGGCGCTCATCGAGCGCGTCCGCGAGCGCGGCGTCACGATCATGCTCGTCACGCACTCCATGGAGGAGGCCGAGCGCCTCTGCGACCGCGTCGCCGTCGTCGACACCGGTCGCGTCGTCGCGCTCGGCACGCCGGGCGAGCTCGTCTCCGCGGTGCAGGCGGGCCAGGTGCTGCGCTTCGTGCCGCGGCCCGACGTGGACGACCGGCTCCTCGCCGACCTGCCGCAGGTCACCGAGGTCCGGCGCGAGGGCGACGAGGTCGTCGTCGCCGGGCAGCGCCGACGTCCTCGCCGCGGTCACCGCGGCACTCGCCCGCGAGGGCATCTTCCCCGAGCGCCTGCGCGTGGAGCAGGCCACCCTGGAGGACGCGTTCGTCGCCCTGACGGGCCGCGTCCCCGTCACCGCCGAGGAGGCAGCATGACCGCCACCGCCCGTCTCGCCGCGACCGAATGGCGCCTGCTGCGCCGCGAGCCGCTCGTGCTCGCGTTCGGCTTCGCGTTCCCGCTCGCGCTGCTCGTGGTCATGGGCCTCGCGTCCAGCGGCCCGGACACCGATCTCGGCGGCATCAGCCTC
The DNA here is from genome assembly GCA_963757125.1 of uncultured Solirubrobacterales bacterium. Lineage (GTDB taxonomy): Bacteria > Actinomycetota > Thermoleophilia > Solirubrobacterales > Solirubrobacteraceae > CAVVSD01. The sequence continues at coordinate 35,678 of CAVWQP010000009.1, forward strand.
ATCGCGACCTACGTGCCGATCCTCATCGCGTTCAACCTGTCGATGCTCGGGATCAGCGTGCTGCCCACGGCGATGGCGACCTACCGCGAGCGCGGCGTCCTCAAGCGCCTGCGCACGACCCCGGTCCCGCCCTGGCGCCTGCTCGCCGCGCAGATCGGCGTGAACACCGTCGTCGCGGTCGGCGCCGTGATCATCGTCCTCGTCGTGGCGGACCTCGCCTTCGACGTCTCCCTGCCCGGTCAGGGGCTGGGCTTCGCGCTCGCGTTCGTGCTGACCGGGGCCGCCGTCTTCGCCTTCGGGCTGTGCATCGCCTCCGTCGCGCCGACCGCGCGGACGGCGAACGTCATCGGCACCCTCGTCTGGTTCCCGCTCATGTTCTTCGCCGGCCTGTGGATCCCGCGCGCGGCGATGGGCGACACGCTCCGCGCCGTCAGCGACTGGACGCCGGTGGGCGCGGCCGTGGCGTCGCTGCAGGAGGCGATGGCGGGCAGCTTCCCCGAGGCGAAGCACCTGCTCGTGCTGCTCGCCTACGCGGTGGCGGGCTCGCTGCTGGCGACTAGGCTCTTCCGCTGGGAGTGACGCCGAGCATGAAGGGATCGCGGTTCGAGGAGTGGGAGCAACGCGAGGCGGGCGTCCTCGGCACGCTGCCGTTCGTCCTCCTCGCGATCTGCCTCGCCGTCTCGTTCCTCATCGGCGAGGCCGACACGAACGCCCCGCTCTGGGTCCTCAGCGTCGTCTCGGTGGCGACGGCGGCCTGGATGCTGTGGTGGACCGTGCTGCACCGCGACTGGCGCGAGCGCCCGCGGCTCATGGTCGTGTACTTCGCGGGCCTGATCCCGCTCATGGCGGCGCTCGTGATCATCGCCCCCTGGTACGGGTTCTTCACGTTCACCGGCTACTTCGCCGTCGTGCTGCTGCCGGAGCGCGTGTGGCCGGTCGGCGTGGCGCTGGTCGCCCTCGTCACGGCCACCTCGCAGAACGGCGGCCTGCCCACCGGCAGCGCGGGCTCGATCGTCATCTACGCGCTCATCATCATCGTGAACGTCGGAGTGGCGAGCGCGATCATGTTCTTCGCGTACGTCGGCGAGCAGGGCCACCAGCGGCGGGCGCAGCTCGTGGAGGAGCTGGAGGCGACGCTGCGCGAGAACGAGGCGCTGCAGGAGCAGCTCGTCGCGCGGGCGCGCGAGGACGGCGTCGTCGACGAGCGCCAGCGCATGGCGCGCGAGCTGCACGACACGCTCGCGCAGGGGCTCGCCGGGATCATCACGCAGCTCGAGGCTGCCGAGCAGGCGCGCGACGACGGCGACTGGCGCCGGCACGTCGACGCCGCCCGTGACCTCGCGCGCGAGAGCCTGACCGCCGCCCGGCGGTCCGTGCACGCGATGCGGCCCGAGCCGCTGGAGGACGCGCGGCTCGCCGACGCCCTGGCGGCCGAGGCCCGGCGCTGGAGCGAGCTGCAGGGCGTCCGCGCGGACGTCACGACGACCGGCGAGACGCGGTCGCTGCCTCCCGACGTCGAGGTGACGCTGCTTCGGGCGGCGCAGGAGGCGCTCGCGAACGTCGCCAAGCACGCCTCCGCCGAGCGCGTCGGGCTCACGCTCTCCTACATGGACGACGTCGTCACCCTGGACGTGCGCGACGACGGCGTCGGCTTCCACGTCAACGGCTACGGCGAGGGTCACGACGACGGCGGGTTCGGCCTGCTCGGGATGCGCCAGCGGGTCGGCCTCATCCACGGCACGCTCGCCATCGAGTCCGAGCCGGGCGGCGGGACCGCGATCTCCGTGAGCGTGCCGACATGAGCGACGCACCGATCCGGCTCGTGATCGCCGACGACCACCCGGTCGTGCGCGACGGGCTCAGCGGCATCTTCGAGAGCGACCCGGGCTTCGAGGTCCTCGGCCAGGCGGCCGACGGTGCGCAGGCGGTCGACCTCGCGGAGCGCCTCGGTCCCGACGTCGTGCTCATGGACCTGCGGATGCCCGGCACCGACGGCCTCGGCGCGATCGCCGAGATCGCCCGCCGCGGGCTCGCCGCCCGGGTCCTGGTGCTCACGACCTACGACACCGACGCCGACGTGCTGCCCGCGATCCAGGCCGGCGCGACGGGCTACCTGCTCAAGGACGCGCCGCGCACCGAGCTCCTGCGGGCCGTGCGCGCCGCGGCGCGCGGCGAGTCGGTCCTCTCGCCGTCGGTCGCCAGCCGGGTGCTGGGCCGGGTCCGCCGGCCGTCGAACGACGTGCCCGACGACCTGAGCCCACGCGAGCTGGAGATCCTCGGGCTCGTCGCCCGCGGCACGACGAACCGGGAGGCGGCGAAGCGCCTCTTCATCAGCGAGGCGACGGTGAAGACCCACCTGCTCCACATCTACGCGAAGCTCGGCGTCAACGACCGGGCCGCGGCGGTGGCGGTGGGGTTCGACCGGGGGTTGCTCACGCCGAAGGGTCGGTGACCTCGGGCATGAGCAGCAGGTCGATGTCGACCTCGACGTCCCAACCGACCGCGTTCCCGCCGCCCGGCAGCTCCGCCTGCCAGTCGAAGCCGAACTCGCGGCGGTCGAAGTTCGTCCGCAGCTGCAGCCCGGCGACCTCGCCGAAGCCGGCCATCCGAGGCGCCGCGTAGTGACCGCCGGCGGTGATCGGCCGCGTCACGCCCCGGATCGTGAGCTCGCCGTCCACCTCCGCCCGGCCGTCCTCGGCCAGACGGACGTCGGTCGAGCGGAACGTGATGCGGGGATGCTGCTCGGCGTCGAAGAACGCCGGGCCGAGGACGCTCGCCCGCATGGCGGCCGGGGCGACGATCGAGATGGACTCGACGCCCGCCGAGCCCTCCAGGACGAGCGCGTCGCCCTCGGCGTGCAGCGTCGCCTCGACGTCGGAGAGCGAGCCTCGGAACCAGAAGACGCCGGAGTGGCGGACCGCGAAGGCGAAGCTCGAGGGCGCGGCCTGGGCGCGGTAGAGGCCGGAGAAGGGCTGGACGGTGACGGTCGACATGTGGTTCCTCCTGTCGTGTTCGGCTGTTCGGAGGTCTGACAGCGCAGCCGGCCGTCCTGTGACAGGTCAGAGATGAGCGAGCTTGTCCGGGTTGCGCACGACGCGCACCGTCTGGATCCGGCCATCGACGACGTCCACGGTGAGCACGCTCAGGACCCGGATCTCGGCGTCGTCCGGCCCTCGCACAACGCGGCCGGGCTGGCCGTTGACCCGCACGAGCCGTGTCTCCATGTCGCCGGAGCGTGCGAGCCCCGCGACGGTGGCCATGAAGCGCGCGATGAGCGCGGCGCCGAGGATCGGCTCCTCCGGGGCCATCGCCTTGCCGCCGTGGTCGGCGTAGAGGACGGCATCCTTGGCGAGCAGCTCCTCGAGCGCCTCCAGGTCGCCCTCCTCGGCGGCTGCGAGGAACCGCTCGAGCAGCGCGTCGCGCGCTGCCTCGTCGGGGTCGAAGCGCGGGCGCCCGGCCTCGAGATGCTTGCGCGCCCGCGTCACGAGCTGGCGCGCGTTGGCCTCGGTCCGCTCGATGATCGCGGCGATGTCCACGTATTCGTACCCGAACACCTCGCGCAGCAGGTACGCCGCCCGCTCGACCGGGGTGAGCCGCTCCATGAGCACGAGCAGGGCCAGCGACAGCGAGTCCGCGAGCTCAGCCTGCGCGTGAGGCCCGGGCACCGGGTCCCCGAGCAGCGGCTCGGGCAGCCACGGCCCGACATAGGACTCGCGACGGGCGCGCGCCGACGTGAGCACGTTGATCGAGAGCCGCGTCGCGACCGTGGTCGTCCAGGCGGCCGGCTCGTCGATCGAGCCGTTCTGGCGTGTCAGTCGCAGGAGCGTCTCCTGCGCGACGTCCTCGGCCTCCGAGACGCTGCCGAGCATCCGGTACGCGATGCCGAAGCAGTGCCGCCGCAGCGCCTCGAGCTCTCTGGTGTCCGTCGTGCTCGGGGCCATGCTCGAACGTACACCCGGGCGCAGGCATCGGGTGCTCTCGATGACCAGGTGGTCTAAGGCGCGATCCGCTGACCGGCGCGCCGCAGCCGGTACCAGCGGGCGCCGTAGCGGCCGAGTTGCACGGCAACGCGACCGTCCTGGCCGATCGCCCGCTCGTCGTGGTCGAACAGGTCCACGAGCACCGCATCCGGTCCGGCGTCCTCGATCGCCAGCTCGCAGTCCACGGGTCGGTCGGCGAGGTTGTGGACCGCGACGATCGTCGAGGTCTCCCAGTCGCTGCGGTGAGCGAAGACGGAGGCCTCGCCCGTGTCGAGCAGCGTGCACGCGCCCCAGCCCAGCTCCGGGCACTCCTTGCGCCGCCGGATGAGCCGCTCGAACCAGCTGAGGAGGGACTGCGGGTCGCGCCGCTGTCGTGCGACGTTGATGTCGCCCGGGTCTTCGGCGAGCGGGCGGAACGGCTCGTCGGCGGTCGTGAAGCCCTCGTGGCGTTCGGGCGCCCACTGCATCGGGCTGCGCACGCTCATGCGGCCCTCGAGCTCGAGGTTCTCGGCCATGCCGATCTCCTCGCCGTAGAAGAGCACGGGCGTCCCCGGCAGCGAGAACGCGATGCTGTAGGCGAGACGGATGCGGTCCGGGTCGCCGCCGAGCATCGTGGGCAGTCGCCGGCGCAGGCCGCGCCCGTAGAGCTGATGGCGTTCCTCGGGACCGAACGCCGCGAAGACCTCGGCGCGCTCCGAGTCGCCGAGCTTGTCCAGCGTGAGCTCGTCGTGGTTGCGCACGAAGTTGGCCCACTGCGCGTCCTCGGGGATCGGCGTGAGCGCGCGCAGGGCGTCGGCCAGCGGCGCTGCCCGCTCGGTCGCGAGCGCGAGGAACAGCGCCTGGTTGACGCTGAAGCTCAGGACCATGTGCAGCTCGTCGCCGTCCTCGTCGCCGAAGAACTCGCGCTGCTGCCGCGGCGCGAGGTTGACCTCGCCCATGAGGATCGCCTCGCCCGCGCGCCGCGACAGGAAACGGCGCAGGTCGCGCAGGAGCTCGTGCGGGTCCTGCAGCGCGCCCTCCGGCATGCCCATCGGCTCGAGCATGAACGGCACCGCGTCGACGCGGAACCCGGCGAGCCCCTGGTCGAGCCAGAAGCCGACGACCTGGGCGATCTCGTCGCGGACCTCGGGGTTGGCGACGTTGAGGTCGGGCTGGAACGAGTAGAAGCGGTGCAGGTAGTACTGGCCCGCCTCGTCGTCCCACGTCCAGTTGGAGCTCTCCTGGTCGGGGAACACGATGTCCCCCGGCTTCTCCTCGGGCTTCTCGTCCACCCAGACGTAGAAGTCGCGGTAGGGCGAGTCGCGGTCGGCACGTGCGGCCTGGAACCACGGGTGCTGGTCGGAGGTGTGGTTCATCACCAGATCGGCGATCACGCGGATGCCCCGGTCGCGCGCCGTGCGCAGCATCTCGGCGAAGTCGCCGTGCGTGCCGAGATCGGGCTGGACGCCGTAGAAGTCGCTGATGTCGTAGCCGTCGTCGCGCCCGGGGGAGGGATGGAACGGCATGAGCCAGAGGCACGTGACGCCGATGCCGGACAGGTAGTCGAGCCGGTCGGTGAGACCCGACAGGTCACCGCGACCGTCTCCGTCGGCGTCCAGGAAGCACTGCACCGGCAGGCAGTAGAGGACCGCGTTCTTCCACCAGACGTCGCTGGTCGCCTTGCTCTTCATCCGGCCAGCCCCGGCAGGACGTGCTCCGCGAACGCGTCGATGAACGGCCCCTGTTCGCGGCCGACGTGGTGGACGTAGAGCTCGTCGGGCTCGAACGCGAGCAGCTCGTGCAGCCAGGCGGAGAGCTGCCCGAGGTCGCTCGTGACGAGCACCGAGGCGCGCATGTCCTCCGGGCGGACGTGGCGTGCGGCCTCGTCGAACGCCTCGGCGCTGTCGAGATCCCACGGGATCGGCGGGCTGAAGACGTTCGTGCGCCATTGGTCGTGCGCGATCGCGAGCGCCTCCTCGTCGGTCGGCGCCCAGCTCACATGCACCTGGATGACGAGCCGTCCCTCGCCTCCGGCGTCGCGCCAGCCGCCGATGACGCGCTGCATGGTCTCGCGCGCCTGGCAGATCGTCGCCAGGCCGTCCGACCAGCCGGCCAGCCAACGGGCGGTCGGCTCGCTCACCGCGGCGCCGACGAGCGGCGGCGGCTCGGCGGGCAGCGTCCACAGCCGGGCACGGTCGACGTGCACGAGACCGTGGTGCGTGACCTCCTCGCCCGCGAACAGCGCACGCATGACGTCGACGCATTCGCGCAGCCGGGCGTTGCGCGTGGGTTTGTCCGGCCAACGCTCGCCCGTGATGTGCTCGTTGGAGGCCTCGCCGCTGCCCAGGGCGATCCACAGCCGCCGCGGGAACATCTCGCAGATCGTCGCCGCCGCCTGCGCGATGATCGCGGGGTGGTAGCGCTGGCCGGGCGCGTTCACGACGCCGAACGGCAACGAGGTCGTCGCCATGGCGGCGGCGAGCCACGACCAGGCGAAGCCCGACTCTCCCTGGCGCGCGCTCCAGGGAGAGAAGTGGTCGGAGGACATGCCGCCCCCGAACCCGGCGGCCTCGCACGCGCGGGCGACCTCCAGCAGCACGCTGGGCGCGATCTGCTCGTGCGAGTGGTGCAGGCCGATGATCGTCATGTCGGCGCGGGGCGTACCCGCCCGTCCGGCGGGGCACGCCGCGCCGGTACGCTTCGCCCATGGCGTCGACCGTGCCCGTCGATCTGTACGACCTCCCGCCGGAGTTCACCGAGTTCCGCGATGCGATCCGCCAGATCGCCCAAGAGCGCGTCGCGCCCCGCGCGGCGGAGATCGACGCGAAGGCCGAGTACCCCTGGGATCTCCGCAAGCTCTTCGCCGAGCACGACCTCCTCGGTCTGCCGTTCTCCGAGGAGCACGGCGGCACCGGGACCGGCGCGCTCATGCTGAACATCGCGATCGAGGAGATCGCGAAAGCGTGCGCGTCGACGGCGCTCATCCTCATGCTGCAGGACCTCGGCACGCTGCCGATCCGGCTGCACGGCTCGCCGGAGCTGCAGGAGCGCTTCCTGCCGCGCTGCGCGACCGGCGAGCTCGCGCCCGCGTTCGCGCTGTCCGAGCCCGAGGCCGGGTCCGACCCCGCCGGCATGACGACCCGCGCGGTCCGCGACGGCGACGAGTGGGTCATCACCGGCACGAAGAACTGGATCTCGAACCTCGGGATCGCCGACTTCTACGTCGTGTTCGCCGTGACCGACCCCGAGTCGCGCCGGCTCAGCGCCTTCGTCGTCGAGTCCGACCGGCCCGGCTTCAGCGTCGGCAAGCTCGAGCACAAGCTCGGCATCCGAGGGCTCGCCGACCGGCCAGCCGATCTTCGACGACGTGCGCATCCCCGCCGACAACCTCATCGGCACCGAGGGCAAGGGCCTGTCCGTCGCGCTGTCGACGCTCGACCACTCGCGGCTCGGCGTCGCGGCGCAGGCGCTCGGCATCGCGCAGGGCGCGACCGACTACGCCGTCGCCTACGCGAAGGAGCGCCGCCAGTTCGGGCAGCCGATCGGGTCGTTCCAGGGGATGCAGTTCAAGCTCGCCGACATGGAGACGCGCACCGCCGCGGCGCGCGAGCTGCTCTACAAGGCGTGCGCGAAGGCCGACCGCGGCGAGCGCGACCTCGGCAAGTTCTCGGCGATGGCGAAGCTCTTCGCGAGCGACACCGCGATGGCCGTGACGGTCGAGGCGGTGCAGGTCCTGGGCGGCTACGGCTACGTCAGCGAGTACCCGGTGGAGCGGATGATGCGCGACGCGAAGATCACGCAGATCTACGAGGGCACGAACGAGATCCAGCGCGTCGTGATCGCGAGGACCCTGTGACGCAAGCGCATCCTGCTGTCGGCGGCCGTCGCGCTGTCGGCCGGCCTGGCGGTCATCGCCGCGCTGGCCGGGTTCAGCGACTCGACGCCGATCCGGCTCATCCAGGGCGCCGCGTTCCTCGTGCTGCTCATCTTCGGCATCGGCGGCGCGATGGGCGCCGTCGGCGTGCGGATGGCCGGCTGGCAGGAGCCCGAGAGCGAGGAGGACTTCGAGCGCGTCGTGGAGCGCGCGGAGCGCCTCGCCCGCGACGGCACCGCCGCGGAGCCCGACGAGATGGAGTTCGCAGAGCTCGACCCGCTCGACGACGAGGACTTCGAGGAGCTCGTGCGCGAGGCGCTCGACGAGCTGCCCGACCTCCTCCAGCGCGCGCTCGGCCGCAACGTCGCGGTCGTGATCTCCGACGGCGGGCGCAAGCACCGCGCCTACGGGCTCTACCACGGCGACGGCGTCGCCCGCGACGACATCCCGGACAAGATCCTCATCTTCCGCGACACGCTGCGCCGCGACTTCGGGCACGACCCGGATCTCCTGCGCGAGCAGGTGACCATCACGGTCCGCCACGAGCTCGCGCACCACCTGGGCGCGGACGAGCTCGGCGTCCGCGAGCTCGGCCTCTAGATCGCGAGAGCCGGTCGCCGGCGCGGCCGGAACGCCGCGACGATCCTGCGGCGACGGTCGGCGGATGCACGCCGCAGCAGGGCGAGCGCGAGCATCGCGCCGACGCCGCGGCGCTGCCACTCCTCGGCGATCGCGAACGTGACGTCGGAGGTGCCGTCGCCGCCGGGCGCGTACTGCGCGACCCCGGCGATCGAGCCGTCGCGGGGATCGACGGCCGCGAGCGTCACGCGCCCGTCGAAGCGCAGGCTGCGCGCCTGCGGGCCGAGGCCCTCCAGCAGGCTCGCGTCGTCGGCCGAGACGGCCCGGACGACGAGGCGGGGGTTCGTCGCGAGCGGCATGACTATGCCGCCAGCGCCAGCGGGCTGTGCAGCGACAGGGTCAGCTCGGCGACGCCGTGGCTGGCGCCGACCTTGCGGAAGCCCAGGCCGCGCAGCAGGGCGCGGGCCGGCGCGTTGTCGTGCAGCGTGAGGGCGATGAGGCTGTTGATGCCGTTGGCCTCCGCGCGCGGCAGCAGCGTCCGCAGGAGCGTCGTGGCGACGCCGTGGCCCTGCCAGTCGTCGACGACGAAGAACGCGAGGTCGGCCGACATGACGCGCTCGTCGAGCACGGCGTAGCGGGCGACGCCGACGAACGAGCCGTCGACGGGGTCGACCGCTGCGATCGCGTCGTGCGTGCGGTGGTCGATGTCCGTGAAGTAGGTCAGCTCGGCGTCGCTGAGCGTCGGCTTCGGGTGCAGGAACCGCTGGTAGCGGGACTGGCGGCTCATCCGCTCGAACGCGCCGGCGAGCCGCTCGCGGTCGAAGCGCGTGACCGGCATCAGGACCGGGTTGTGACTCGTCTGGCGCATGTCAGGAAAGGTCGCGCGTCGGCGGTCGACGGGCCTCCGAGTCAGCTCCCGGCCCGGGGTACGGCCAGCACCCGGCGTAGCATCCCCCGGCGGTGATGATCGTCATGACACCGGGGGCGGGCGAAGCGGAGATCGAGGCCGTCCGCGAGCGCCTCGCGACGACCGGCGTGCACGTCGTCGTCATGCCCGGCGAGCTGACGACGGCGATCGGCGCGATCGGCGATCCGGAGGGCGTGCGCGAGCTCGGGCTGGAGGGGATGCCCGGCGTGGACCGCGTCGTCCCGATCTCGCGGCCGTACAAGCTCGCGTCCTCCGAGCTGTTCCACCAGGGCCCGACCGCGTTCGAGCTCGCTGGGCGCCGGATCGGAGGCGGGGACACGTTCTGCCTCATCGCCGGCCCGTGCACCGTGGAGTCGCGGGAGCAGACGCTCGCCGTCGCGCGCGTCGTGCACGAGGCAGGCGCATCGATGCTTCGCGGCGGCGCGTTCAAGCCGCGGACGTCGCCGTTCGCGTTCAAGGGCCTCGGCGTCGAGGCGCTGGAGATCCTCTCCGTCGCGCGCGAGGTCACCGGCCTCCCGGTCGTGACCGAGCTGCTCGACGCGCAGCACGCCGACGCGATCGCCGAGCACGCCGACGTCGTCCAGATCGGCGCGCGCAACATGCAGAACTACGCGCTGCTGGAGGTCGCCGGGCGCCTGGGCAAGCCGGTGCTGCTCAAGCGCGGCCTGTCGTCGAGCCTCGAGGAGCTGCTGCAGGCGGCGGACTACGTCCTCAAGGAGGGCGAGGAGCGCGTCGTGCTCTGCGAGCGCGGCATCCGCACGTTCGAGACGGCCACGCGCTTCACGCTCGACCTCGGCGCGATCCCCTGGCTCAAGCTGCACACCCACCTGCCCGTCATCGTCGATCCCAGCCACGCCGCGGGCGACCGTCGCCTCGTCGAGCCGCTGAGCCGCGCGGCCGCCGCGGTGGGGGCGGACGGGATCATCGTGGAGGTCCACGACCACCCCGAGGTGGCGCTGTGCGACGGGCCGCAGTCGCTGGGGACGGGGTCGTTCGCCGACTACGTCGCCGGCGTGGCCGCGCACGCCCGGCTCGCCGGGAAGGAGCTGGCCTAGCCATGGACCTGCGCCGCATCGACCACGTCGTGCTGACCGTCGCCGACATGGACGCGACGATCGCGTTCTACGTGCGCGTGCTCGGCATGCGCCACGTCGTGACGGGCGACCGCCACGCGGTGCACTTCGGCGACTGCAAGCTGAACCTCCACCCGGAGGTCAACGACCTCCCGCCGCTGAAGGCGGCCGTCCCGACGCTCGGCAGCGAGGACATCTGCCTCGTCGCCGAGGGGACGATCGAGGACGTCGAGGCGGAGCTGCGTGCAGCGGGCGTCGAGATCGAGGTGGGGCCGGTCGCGCGCGCCGGCGCGCTGGGCTCCATGACGAGCGTGTACTTCCGCGACCCGGACGCCAACCTCGTCGAGATCAGCGTGTACGGGTGATCACCGGCCGCAACGCCGTCCTGGTGGCGGGGGCGGCGATCGTCGTCGTGCTGCTCGCCAGCGTCGCGATCGCGCAACGCGACTCCTGGTTCCGTGCGCTCAAGCGCCACCGGCGGCTGGTCGAGCTGGTGGTCCTCGGCGCGGTCATCGCGGTCGTGGCCGCGCTGCTCGTGGCGCACCACGACGAGCTCGAGGGGCTGCTCGAGCGCATCGAGAACGGCGACCCGCTGTGGCTGGCGATCGCGGCGGCGTGCGAGATCGCGTCCTTCGCCGGCTACGTGGTGCTCGTCCGGATCATCCACTCGCCGCTCGCTCCGCGCCTGGACGTGCCGGCGAGCATCGAGCTCACGCTGGCGGGCGTCGTCGCGACGCGGCTCCTGTCCGCGGGCGGGGCGGGCGGGATCGCGTTCACCGCGTGGGTGCTGCACCGCGCCGGCATGCCCAACCGGGTCGCCGCCCGGCGGCTGTTCGCCTTCCTCGTCGTGCTCTACACGACGTACATGGGGTCGCTCATCGTCGGCGGCATCGTCGTCATCGCCGGGGTGGGGGACGTCCCGCAGGCCCTCGGGATCACGGCGCTCGCGGTCGGGACCTTCGTGACCGCCGCGGTCGCGCTCATGTTCGTCGTCCACCTCGACGTCCCGATCCTGCGCGACGCACGCGAGGCGATCTCGGAGGCGCTCGAGATCGTGCGCGACCGGCCCGCGTCGCTGCTCGGGTCGCTCGCATGGTGGGCAGGGGACATCGCGACGCTGTGGGCGTCCTTCCGCGCGTTCGGCGACCCGCCCGCGGTCGGGATCGTGATCCTCTGCTACTTCCTCGGGCAGCTCGGCAACCTGCTCCCGCTGCCCGGCGGCGTGGGCGGGACCGAGGGCGGGATGACCGGCGCGTTCGTGGCCTGCGGCGTCAGCCTCGAGCTGACGCTCGTCTCCGTCGTGACCTACCAGGTCATCTCGTCCTACCTGCCCGCGATCCCCGGGCTGCCCGCCTACGCGGCGCTGCGCCGGCGCATGCGCAGCTGGGGCGAGCCGGAGGCCGAACCCGAGCCCGCCTCGGCCTACTAGGACTCCGGGCGCCAGAGCGACACCGCGAACAGCCGCTCCGGGTCGGTGTGGAAGCTGTCCAGCCACAGCCCGGCGGACTGCAGGTCGGCCTCCAGGCGCTCGCGCGTGAACTTCACGCTCAGCTCCGTGCGCATCTCCTCGCGCGCGGCGAACGCGACCTGCAGGTCGATGCCCTTGAGGTCGACGGTGCAATGGTCGACCGCCCGCAGGCGCATCTCGATCCACTGGTGGCGCCGGTGGTAGAAGGCGACGTGCTCGAAGAGGTCGACGTCGAAGTCGGCCCTCAGCTCGCGGTTGCAGACGGTGAGGATGTTGAGGTTGAACGCTGCGGTGACGCCCTGGCTGTCGTCGTAGGCGGCCTCGATGATCCGGGGGTCCTTCACGAGGTCGGTGCCGAGCAGCAGCCGGTCGTCGGGGCCGAGCTGGCGGCGGACCGAGCGCAGGAAGCGACGCCGGGCGCCGGGGAGGAAGTTGCCGACGGTGCCGCCGAGCAGCGCGACGATCCGCGGGCCGGTCGGCTCGGGGAGCGCGTCGAGATGGCGCTCGAAGTCCCCGATCACGCCGTGCACCTGGATGCCCGGGTACTCCTCGACGAGCTCGGCGGCCGAGGCCAGGACCGTCGCCTCGGAGACGTCGAGCGGCACGTAGCTGCGCAGCGTCCCGTTCGCGGCCATCGCGTCGAGCAGCACGCGGGTCTTCGTCGCGTAGCCCGCGCCGAGCTCGACCAGCTCGACCGCGCCGGTGTGCTCGGCGATCTGCCCGGCGATCGCCTCGAGGATCCAGCGCTCGGTGCGCGTCGGGTAGTACTCCGGCACCTCGGTGATCCGCTCGAACAGCTCGGAGCCGCGGGCGTCGTAGAAGTGCTTGGAGGGCAGCTCCTTCGCCGGGCGCGTGAGGCCGTCCAGGACGTCCTCGGCGAGGGTGCGCTCGTCCCCTGGACCGAGGCGGGAGGTGATCTGCACGGCGGTGGTCGTCATCGTTGCCCTTCTACGAGCCTCAGGCCCGCGAAGATCTGTCGCCGCTGGGGGAGGTCCCAGTTGCGGAAGGAGGGGCCGGCGACGCGCGGATGCGTGGTCCAGGCGCCGCCGCGCAGGACGCGGTAGCCCGAGTCGAAGAAGACCTCGGAGTACTCGGGATAGGGGTGGGCGACGAAGCCGGGGTACCCGGTGAACTCCGTGGAGGTCCACTCCCAGACGAGACCGGTGTCGCCCAGCAGCCCGAGCCGGGCCGCGTGCTCCCACTCGGCCTCGGTCGGCAGGCGCGCCCCGCGCGCGCGGGCGTAGGCGTCCGCGTCGTCCCAGGAGACGTGCACCGCGGGCGTGTCGGGATCGCCGTCGCCCGTGAGCTCGGCGACCGACACCGGCCGCCGGGAGATGCGGAAGCCGTCGACCTGCCGTGCGTGGCGCGGGAGCTCGTTGTCGTAGGCGAAGCCGCCGTTCTCGGAGCCCATGAGCAGCTCGCCGGCGGGGACGTCGACCCAGCCGTCGGGCGCCGTCATGCGCGGCGGCCCGTCGAGCTCGGGCACCGCGAGGCCGCCGAGGCGCATCGCCTGCAGCATCGTCTCGGTGTGCTGCAGCTCGTGGCGCAGGACGAGCTCGTGCAGCACCCCGTCGGGGCCGCGCTCGTCGAGGACCTCGAGTGTCCGTTGTCTGACCTGGCCGAGGTATTCGAGCGCGCCATCGTGGTCGAGCAGCTCGATCTGGCCCCGCACGCTGCGCGGCGTCTCGAACGCGTCGTAGACCGCCGCGAGCTCTCCGTGGAGCAGCTCACGGCCGCCGTAGCGGTGCACGAGCCACAGGTCCTCGTACGCCGCGATGTGCGCGAGATCCCAGACGAGCGGGCTCATCAGCGGATCGATCTGGCGCTCGAGGTCCTCGGTGGAGAGCGGTTCCACGAGGGCCAGCGTGCGGGCGCGGACCGCGGCGAGATCCTCGGCGACGCTCATCGGGGGGAGCCTACCCACGCCTCCCACGGCTGCCCGAGGGGGCCCGCGCCTAGGCGGTGCCGTCGCCTGCGACGATCCGGCGATGACGATCAAGACGAGCCACGCCGGCAGCCTTCCGCGGCCGGACGACCTCCTCGACCTCAACCGCCGCCGAGCGGCGGGCGAGGGCATCGACGACGCGGCCTACGCGCAGGAGCTGCAGGACGCGACGGTGGACGTGGTCCGTCGTCAGCGTGAGCTCGGCATCGACCTCCCCAACGACGGCGAGTACGGCCACGCGATGGGGCAGAAGGTCGACTACGGCGCCTGGTGGAGCTACATCTTCGGGCGCCTCGGCGGCTTGGGCCTCCTGACCGACATGACGCAGATCCCGGTGGCCGATCCGTCGTCGACGATCAAGATCGGCACGCTGATGGACCGTCGCGACTGGAAGGCGTTCGCCGACGCGTACTTCGAGCCCGAGGTCGGGATCATGGCGTCGATCCGGTCGGGCGAGGAGTCGATGCAGGACGCCTTCAAGCTCCCCGTCTGCGACGGCCCGTTGACCTACACGGGGTATGCCGACGTCGAGCGCGACATCGCCAACCTCAAGAAGGCGATGGAGGCGACGGGCACCGACGAGGCGTTCATGTGCTCGATCGGCCCGGCGAGCTGCTCGCGGATCGGCAACACGCATTACAAGACGGACGAGGAGTTCGTCCTCGCGTGCGCGGAGGCGATGCGCGAGGAGTACCTCGCGATCACCAACGCGGGCATCATCGTCCAGATCGACGAGCCGTCCTTCGCCGAGAGCTGGGACCAGTTCTCCGTCGAGCCGACGCTCGACGAGTACCGCAAGTTCACGGACGTGCGCGTCGAGGCGCTGAACCACGCACTGCGCGGCATCCCGCGCGAGCTCGTGCGCTTCCACTGCTGCTGGGGGTCGTGGCACGGTCCGCACTCCACGGACATGGAGCTCAAGAACATCGTCGACCTGCTCGTGAAGGTCGAGGCGGGCTCGTACTCCTTCGAGGCGGCCAACGCCCGCCACGAGCACGAGTGGCGCGTCTGGCAGGACATCGACATCCCCGACGACGTGATCCTCGTGCCCGGCGTGGTCGGGCACGCGACCAACGTCATCGAGCACCCGCAGCTCGTCGCCGACCGCATCGAGCGCTTCGCGCGGATCGTCGGCCCGGACCGCGTCATCGCGGCGACCGACTGCGGCCTCGGCGGCCGCGTGCACCAGCAGATCGCGTGGGCCAAGCTCGAGGCGCTGGCCAAGGGGGCGCAGCTCGTGGCGGTCTAGCCGCCGGCAGTGCCCGACGCACTCGCCCTGATCCTCGCCCTCCTCGTCCTCGCGGGGACGCTGGCCGCCGCCGTGTCCGACGCCCGGTGGGCGTCGGAGGCGGTCATCGCCGTGCTCGGGGCCGGCCTCCTCGTGGCGCTCGGCGCGCTCTCGCCGTCGCAGGCGTGGGACGCGCTCGGCGACCTCGCCCCGACCGCCGCCTTCCTGGCGGCGCTGCTCGTGCTCGCGGAGGCCTGCAGGCGCGCAGGTCTCTTCGACGCGCTCGGGACGTGGCTGGCGGCCGGGTCGCGCGGCAGTCCCTCGCGGCTGCTGGCGCTCGTGTTCGGCGTCGCCGCCGTCGTGACCGCGGTGCTCAGCCTCGACGCCACCGTTCTGCTGCTGACGCCCGTCGTGCTCGCCACGGCGCTGCGGCTGCGCACGGCGCCGCGCCCGCACGTCTACGCGAGCGCGCACCTGGCGAACTCGGCCTCGCTGCTGCTGCCGGTCTCGAATCTCACGAACCTGCTGGCGTTCCACGCGAGCGGGCTC
The DNA here is from genome assembly GCA_963757125.1 of uncultured Solirubrobacterales bacterium. Taxonomy (GTDB): domain Bacteria; phylum Actinomycetota; class Thermoleophilia; order Solirubrobacterales; family Solirubrobacteraceae; genus CAVVSD01. The sequence goes on from CAVWQP010000009.1 coordinate 51,281, forward strand.
TCGTTCGCGCGCTTCGCCGCGCTCATGGCGGCGCCGTGGGCCGGCGTGATCGCGGTGGAGTGGGCGGTGCTGCGGCGGACGTTCCGCGCCGACCTGCGCAGCGCGGGGCACCGGCCCGACGTGGAGCGCACGCCGCTGCCGCGCTTCGCGCTCGCGGTCCTGGCGCTGACGCTCGCCGGGTTCTGCCTCAGCTCGGTGGCCGGGATCGCGCCGCTGTGGGTCGCGGTCGCCGGTGCGGTCGCACTGTCGCTGCGGGTGCGCGCGAAGCCGGTCGAGGTCGCACGAGCGGCGTCGCCGGAGTTCGTGGCGTTCGTCCTCGCGCTCGGCGTGATCGTCGCGGCGGCCGCGGCGAACGGCCTGACGGACGCGGTCCAGGCACTGCTGCCGTCGGGCGAGGCGCTGCCGCAGCTCCTGCTGACCGCCGCCGTGGCGGCGGTGCTGGCCAACCTCGTGAACAACCTGCCGGCGACGCTCGTGCTCGTGCCCGTCGCCGCGGCCGCGGGCGGCGAGGGCGCGGTGCTCGCGGTGCTGGTCGGCGTGAACGTGGGCCCGAACCTCACGTACACGGGCTCGCTGGCGACGCTGCTGTGGCGCCGGGTGCTGCACAACGAGGACGAGGGGACGTCGCTGCCGGAGTTCGTGCGGCTCGGCCTGCTGACGGTGCCCGCGGGCGTCGTCGTCGCGGTCGTGCTCTTGTGGGCAGGGCTGCAGGTGGGAGGATGAGCGTCGGCGTGCGCGCGGTCGTGTGGATCCTCGAGGCGACGTGGGAGGCGACGGTCGATGCCGCCGCGGCCCTGCTGCCGCCGGACGCCGAGATCGAGTTGCTGCACGTCGCGTTCGATGCCGAGACGTTCGTGCGCGCCGGGCGCCGCGGGCTGCTCGGCCGCCATCCGCATCGGCCGGGTGGGTCCGAACTCCCGACCCGGTGTCCACAGCGTCGGAGGAGGAGGCGGAGGGGCTGCTGGCCGACGCCGCCGAGCGTCTCGGCCGCGCCGCGACGCGGACCGCACGGCGGGGGCGCGCGGAGGACGAGGTCCTCGAGGTGGCTCGGGACGCCGACCTGCTCGTCCTCGCCCGCGGCGGCGAGCCGGACCACCTGGGCCCGAAGAGCGTCGGGCACGCCGAGCGCTTCGTCCTGGACCACGCGGCGTGCGCGGTCCTACTCGTCCGCGGGTAGCGCCTCCGCGAGCGCCTCGCGGTCGTGGATGCCGAGCTTGCGGTAGATGCTGCGCAGGTGGTACTCGACGGTCTTCGGGCTGAGGAAGACCGCCGCGGCGGTCTCGCGCGTCGTGCGGCCGCCGGCGAGGAGCTGGGCGATGTGGCGCTCCTGCGGGGTGAGGTCGTCGAGCGTGCTCGGGTCGCGGCGCCGCGCCGCGACCCCGGTGGCGGCGAGCTCCGCCCCGGCCGCGTCGGCCCACGGTGAGGCGCCGAGGTCCTCGAAGTGCCGCAGCGCGAGCTCGAGCTGCTCGCGGGCGTCGACGCGGCGCCGCGCCCGCCGCAGCCGCGCGCCGTACGCCAGGCGGGTCCGCGCCGTCTCGTAGCCGTCGGGCGTCTGCGCGTGTAGGCGCAGCGCCTCGCCGAAGTGCTCGTCGAGCTCGGGATCGGCGGCCGCCTGGCCGCGCGCTCGGGCCAGCCGGGCCAGGCTCCAGGGCCGCGCCTTGCGCTCGGCCTCGACCGCGAACGCCGCCAGGGCCGCGGCGGCGGCGTCCGTGTCGCCGAGGCGGAGGTGCAGCTCGACGAGCTCGGGCCCCGGCGACAGGTCCGCGTCCTCCAGCTCGAGCGCGTCGAGCAGCTCGCGGACCTGGACGAGGTGGCCGAGCGCGCGGGCGGGGTTGCCCAGCGCCAGCTCGAGCTCGCCGAGCGCCCACAGCGACCACAGCTCGTGCGTCCGGCCGCCGAGCTGCGCGCACAGCTCCAGCGCCTCCGCCGCGTGCGCGCGGCAGGCGTCGGCCCGGCCCTGGCGCGCCTCGAGCCAGGCGAGCCCGGCCAGCGCGGCCGCGAGGTCGCGTGCCTGGCGCAGCTCGCGGGCGATGCCGGCCGACTCGTCGTAGCCGACCGCCGCCTGGCTCCAGCGGTCCGACGTCGCGTGGTCGCGTGCGACGAGGAACAGGAGATGCGGGAGCGAGCCGAGCGCGGCCTGCTCGCGCGCGGCGACGAGCATCGCGTCGGCCAGCTCGCGGCCGCTCGCCGCGTCGCGCAGCCACAGGGGCGCGATGAGCGTCCAGCTCTGCAGCGACGGGTCGTCGCGCAGCTGCGGCGCGCGCTCGAGCGTCGCCACGGCGGTGCGCAGCGCGGTCGTGCCCTCCTCGACGCGCCCGGCCCAGATGCGCGCCATGCCGAGCGCGCTGTTGGCCAGGAAGGTCGGGCGGTCGCCGGGGACCTGGACCAGGAGCGCGGCGACGCGGTCGGCGGCGGCTCCCATCGCGCGGGCGTCCGCCGCGTAGTAGCCGGCGCTGACGGACTCGCAGTGGACGTCGACGGCGAGCTCCGCCTCGTCCATCGCCTCCGCCCGGGCCGCGGCGTCGGCGAGGGTCGCCAGTGCGCGGGGGAGCGGGCCGCGCCGGGCGACGACCTCGCCGCGCAGGTACGCGGCGCGCACGGCGGAGCGCGTGTCGGGGACGAGCGCCTCGACCTCTTCGGCCAGCGCGGCTGCGCGGTCGTGGGCGCCCGCCAGCCAGGCCTCCTCGGCGCCGCGCAGCAGCAGGTCCGCGCGTGCGGCGTCGCCGGCCGAGAGCCGCGCCGCCCGCTCGAACGCGGCGGCGGCGACGGCGTGCGCCCGCCGTGCGCCGGCGCGCGCGGCGGCCTGCGCGAGCGCGGCGGCCGCCCCCTCGTCGGGCCCGACCGCGGCGGCCGCGAGGTGCCAGGCGCGCCGGTCGGCATCGCGGTCGGGCAGCGCCGCGGCGAGCGCCCGATGGGCCGCCCGGCGGTCGCCCGGGTCGGCCCGCGCGTAGACGGCCGAGCGCACGAGCGGGTGGTGGAACTCGACGCGCCCGGCCCCCAGCCGCACGAGGCCGGCAGCCTCGGCGACGGCGAGCGCGTCGGCGGGCGCCCCGGCGCGGGCGAGGACCGCGAGGTCGCCGTCGTCGCCCGCGGCCGCGACCAGGAGCGCCGCACGCGTCTCCGCGGGCAGCGAGTCCACGCGGCCGCCGAACGCCTCGGCGAGGCGCTCGGGCAGCGGCGCCGGGCCGACGGCCGCGACGTCGTCGGCCCGCGCCGCGAGCTCGAGCAGCGCGAGCGGGTTGCCGGCGGTCGCCGCGTGGAGGACGTCGACGGCGGGCGTCGTGCCGCGCCGCGCGAGCAGCGCGCCCGAGGCCGCGCGGTCGAGCCCGCCGAGCGTCAGGACCGGCAGGTCGCTGCCGTCCAGCAGCGACGGCTCCCCGGCCCGCACGGCGAGGACGACGGCGATCGGGTCGGCGAGCAGCCGCCGCAGCGCGAAGCGCAGCGCGTCCGCGCTCGAGTCGTCGAGCCAGTGCGCGTCGTCGACGAGCACGAGCGTCGGCGCGATCTCCGCCTGCGCGGCGAGCAGGCTCAGGGTCGCCGCACCGACGGCGAAGCGGTCGCCCCCGCTGCCCGGCCGCAGCGCCAGCGCCCCGCCGAGCGCCGCCGCCTGGGGCCGTGGGATCCGCGCGAGCTCGCCGAGCGCCGGGCGCAGCAGCTCCAGCAGGCCGGCGAACGGCACGGCCGCCTCGGACTCCACGCCTCGCGCGCGCAGCACCCGCATCCCGTCGGCGCGCCCGGCGGCGGCGTCGAGGAGCGCGGTCTTGCCGATGCCGACCTCCCCGACGAGGGCGAGGACGCCGCTCGTGCCCGCCCGTGCGTCGGCGACGAGGCGATCGAGCCGACGCTGCTCCGAGTCGCGGCCCAGCAGCACCGCGCCAGCATGACTAGGTGGGCCCCCTGATGCGAGCCCGGCCCCGGCGCCGGATGCTCGGCCTCCGCAGACACCGATCCCCCGGAGGTCCCCCATGTCCGCCGTCCAGCCCGCCCCCGCCCTCGACCCCGACAAGCTCAACGCGTTCGTCTTCCGCGCCGTCGAGGAGGTCGGGGCCACGCTCAACGCCGCGCTCGTCGTCATGGGCGACAAGCTCGGCCTCTACCGCGCCATGGCGGGCGCGGGGCCGCTCGATCCCGGCGAGCTCGCCGCCGCGACCGGCGTGGCGGAGCGCTACGCCCGCGAGTGGCTCAACAACCAGGCGGCCGGCGGCTACGTCGAGTACGACCCCGGCAGCGGCCGGTACACGCTCCCGCCCGAGCAGGCGGTCGCGATGACGGACGCCGACAGCCCCGCCTACCTCCCCGGCGTCTTCCAGATCGCCCTCGGGGCGGTGTCCGACTCGCCCCGCATCACCGAGGCCGCGAGGTCCGGCGCGGGCGTGGGCTGGCACGAGCACTCCCACGACGTGTTCGAGGGCTGCGAGCGGTTCTTCCGGCCCGGCTACCACGCGAGCCTCGTCCCGGCCTGGCTGCCCGCCCTCGACGGCGTGGTCGGCAAGCTCGAAGCGGGCGGGGCCGTCGCCGACATCGGCTGCGGGCATGGCGCCTCGACGATCCTCATGGCGCAGTCGTTCCCCACCGCCACGTTCACCGGCTCGGACTACCACGCGGGCTCGATCGAGACCGCGCGCGACCGCGCCCGCGAGGCCGGCGTGGGCGACCGGGTCGACTTCCGGGCGACGACGGCCGCCGACCACCCGGGCAGCGGCTACGACCTGATCACGATGTTCGACTGCCTGCACGACATGGGCGACCCCGTCGGCGCCGCCCGCCACGTGCGCGAGATCGTCGCGCCGGACGGCACGTGGATGATCGTCGAGCCCGCCGCCGGCGACCGCGTGGAGGACAACCTCAACCCGGTCGGGCGCGCGTACTACGGGTTCTCGACGCTGCTGTGCACCCCGGCGTCGCTGTCGCAGGAGGTCGGGCTGGCCCTGGGCGCCCAGGCCGGCGAGGCGCGCATCCGCGACGTCGTCGAGGCGGGCGGGTTCACGCGCTTCCGCCGGGTCGCCGAGACGCCGTTCAACCACGTGTACGAGGCGCGCCCGTAGCCGGTTAGGGTCGGCGGGTGGGGCGGACGGACACCGGGACGCCGGCGCGCACGCCGGACGCCGAGGGGCACCTCGAGCGCGACGGCGTGCGCATCTGGTGGGAGTCCTACGGCAGCGGCGAGCCGGTCGTGCTGCTGCTGCCGTCCTGGACGATCGTGCACTCGCGCGTGTGGAAGCTCCAGATCCCCTACCTGGCGCGCCACGCGCGCGTCGTGACGTTCGACGCCCGCGGCAGCGGCCTGTCCGACGCGCCCGCCGACCCGCGCGCGTATGCCGACCCCGAGACGATCGCCGACGCGGTCGCGATCCTCGATCACCTCGGCGTCGGCGCGGTCGTCGCCGTCGGGCTCTCGCGCGGCGCCCGCTACGCGCTCGAGCTCGCGGCGACCCACCCCGACCGGGTGCGGTCGGTGGTCGCGCTCGGCCCCGCGGTGCCGCACCTGACCGACGAGCCGGCGTGGCGCGATCGCGGCTGGGACAAGGACGACCCCGAGTACTGGCAGCGGGACTTCCGGGGCTTCCTGGAGTTCTTCTTCGCACAGGGGCTCCCCGAGCCGCACTCGACGAAGGCGCTCGAGGACGGCGTCGCGTGGGGGCTGGACACCACGCCGGAGCTCCTCGCGATGACCCGCGGCGAGCAGGGCGTCGCGGACCGCGAGGAGGCGGAGGCGCTGTGCCGCGCGGTGCGCTGCCCCGTCGTGGTGGTCCAGGGGAGCGCGGACGAGATGGTGCCCGCGGAGCGCGGCGCCCGCGTGGCCGAGCTCACCGGCGGCCGGCTCGTCCTCCTCGAGGACTCGGGGCATCTCACGAACGTCCGCGACCCGGTCGGGGTGAACCTCCTCCTGCGCGACGTCGCCTGCGGGCCCAGCCTGCCCGCGCGGTGGACGCGGCCGGCGTCCCGGCCGCGACGGGCGCTCGTCGTCTCGTCCCCGATCGGGCTGGGGCACGCCTGGCGCGACGTGCGGATCGCCGACGAGCTGCGCCGCCGCGTGCCGGGCCTGGTCGTCGAGTGGCTCGCGCAGGAGCCGGTGACGTCGCTGCTGGAGGCGCGCGGCGAGACGATCCACCCGGCGAGCGCCGCGCTCGCCTCCGAGGCCGGCCACATCGACGCGGAGAGCGGCGAGCACCGCCTGAACGCGTTCGAGGCGATCCGCCGGATGGACGAGATCCTCTGCGCGAACTTCATGCTGTTCGCCGACGTCGTGCGCGACACGCGCTACGACCTCTGGATCGGCGACGAGGCGTGGGAGCTCGACGTCTTCCTGCACGAGAACCCTGAGCTGAAGACCGCGCCGTTCGCGTGGCTCACCGACTTCGTCGGCTGGCTGCCCATGCCGGCGGGCGGGGAGCGGGAGGCCGCGCTGTGCGCGGAGGAGAACGCCGCGATGATCGACCGCGTCGAGCGGGCGCCGCGTGTGCGCGACGTCGCGCTGTACCTCGGGGAACCCGGCGACCTGGTCGATGCGTCGCTTGGGCCGGGGCTCCCGTCGGTCCGGGCGTGGACCGAGGCCCATCTGCAGCCGGTCGGGTACGTGACCGCGCCGCGAGGGGGAGACCGCGCCGCCGAGGGCTGGGCCGAGGACGACGTCGTGTGCCTCGTCGCCGTCGGCGGATCGGGGACCGGCGGCGCGCTGCTGCGGCGCGCGGCGGCCGCGCTGCCGGCGCTCCGGGCGCGGATCCCGCGGCTGCGCATGGTCGCCCTGGCGGGCCCGCGGCTCGATCCCGGCCTGCTGCCGGACGCCGACGGGCTCGAGGTCCGCGGCTACGTCCACGAGGCCCATCGCCTCGCCGCCGCCTGCGACGTCGCGCTCGTCCAGGGCGGCCTGGCGACGACGATGGAGCTCGTCGCCGCGGGCCGACCGTTCGTCAGCGTCCCCCTCGACGACCACTTCGAGCAGCAGGTCCACGTGCGCCACCGCCTCGACCGCCACGGCGCGCGGGCGTGGCTGCCGTGGGCGCAGGCGACGCCGGACGCGCTCGCCGACGCGGTCGCCGCGGCGTGGACGTCCGGTGCGCGCTACCGGCCGGTGCCCGACGCCGGCGTGGCGCGGGCGGCGGACGCGCTCGCCGGGCTGCTGGTCGCCACCGTCAGGGGGTAGAACTGCGCCATGAGCCCGCAACCCAAGAAGGCCGCCGGCGACACGCCGGCCGGGATGGAGGAGCTCGCCGAGCAGGTCCGCCAGCTCAACGAGCAGATCATCGAGGCGAGCAAGCGCTCGGGCGAGACCTACCTGCAGAGCTACCAGCAGCTCCTGAAGACGGTGGCGGACGTGCAGGAGGAGGCCGGCAAGTCGAGCCCCTGGGACTGGGTCACGACGATGGCGACGGCCCAGGCGAACTTCACGCGCGACATCGCCGAGGCCTACGCCGCCGCGGGCCGCCGCCTGCAGGGCGGCGAGTAGCCCGCTAGGTGTAGTTCCAGCCGAGCAGCGCGCGCACCCCGCGCTGCCGGCCCAGCACGCAGATCGCCGCCGTGCCCAGCCACAGGCGGGCGCCGAACGCGGGCGGCTGCTCGACCCAGCGCGCGCCGAGCACGCGCAGCAGGTGCCCGTGGGCGACGAGGCACACGTCGCCCTTCGCTGCGGCCGCGCGGGCGATCACGCGGTCGGCCCGGGCCGCGACGTCGTCGGGCGACTCGCCCTCGGGGACACCCTGGCTCCAGAGGTCCCAGTCCGGGCGGTCGACGCGGATCTCCTTCGTCGTGCGGCCCTCGTAGGCCCCGTAGTCCCACTCCATGAGGTCGTCGTCGAGCTCGGGCTGAAGCCCCGCGATCTTCGCGGTCTCCGTGGCGCGCACCAGCGGGCTGCTGAGCACGAGCGCGAACGTGCGCCCGGCGAGACGCTCCGCGGCCTTCCTCGCGTGCTCGCGGCCGTCGTCGGTCAACGGGATGTCGGTGCGTCCCGTGTGCTTGCCCGCCTTGGACCACTCGGTCTCGGCGTGGCGGAGGAGGACGATCTCAGCCACGTGCGGCCGCCGGATCGCAGACGATCTCGTCGAGCCCGTCGCCGAGCCGGCCCGTCGGGATCGACGTGTCCCCGGCGCGCACCTTGGCGAGCGCGTCGGCCTTGTCCTCGCCCGTGACGAGCAGCAGCGTGAAGCGCGCGCGGCGCAGCACCGGCATCGTCAGCGAGATGCGCTCCGGCGGCGGCTTGGGGCTGTCCCGTACGCCGATGACCGGAGCGGCCTCGGATTCCGCCTCCGGATGTCCGGGGAACAGCGACGCGGTGTGACCGTCGGGACCCATGCCGAGGAGGATCATGTCGAACATCGGCTTCTCACCCATCGCTCGCACGACGTCGCAGCCGTAGATCCACGCCGCGTCCTCGGGGCCGAGGTCGCCGCGCACGTGGTGCAGGTGGGGGCCGTCCTGCGCGCGCAGCCGGTCCAGCAGCGTCTCGTGGAGCATCAGCGTGTTGGACTCCGGGTCGTCCTCGGGGACGCAGCGCTCGTCCGCGAGCCAGAGGTGCACCTGCCCCCAGCTGCCCTGCATGTCCGCGAGCAGCTCGTACGCGCGCCGCGGCGTCGAGCCGCCGGACAGCGCGATGTGGACGTCGGCCGACCGCGTGCGGGCGTCGTTGATGTGGTTGGCCATCACGTCCGCGGCGCGCCTGGCGACGGCCTCGCCGTCGGGCGCGACGGTCACGACCGGTCTGGTCACGACGCCTCCTCTGCAGCGGTTCCCGGGTCCTCGAGCACCGTGAGCGGCGCCTGGTTCGCGGCGAGCTCGGAGTCGGCGCGGATGACGTGCATGACGGCGTTGATGAGCGCGAGGTGCGTGAACGCCTGCGGGAAGTTCCCGAGGTGGCGTCCGGAGCGCGGGTCGATCTCCTCCGCGTAGAGCAGCAGCGGGCTCGCGAAGCTCAGCATCCGCTCGCACAGCTCGCGCGCCAGCGACGACTCGCCGATCTCGGCGAGCGCGCTGACCAGCCAGAAGGAGCAGATCGCGAAGGTCCCCTCCTCGCCGGCCAGGCCGTCGTCGGTCTCCTCGGTCTTGTAGCGCAGCACGAGGCCGTCGACGGTCAGCTCGTCGGAGATCGCCATGACGGTCGCGCGGATGCGCGAGTCCTCGGGCGGCAGGAACCGCACGAGCGGCAGCAGCAGGAGCGAGGCGTCGAGCGCGGTGGTCTCGTAGTGCTGCACGAAGACGCCGCGCTCGTCGACGCCGTGCTCGAGGACGTCGGCGTGGATCTCGTCCGCGGCGGCCTGCCAGCGCTCGGCCTGCTCGGGCTCCTCGCGCATGCGCGCCAGGCGCGCCCCGCGGTCGCAGGCGACCCAGCACATGACCTTCGAGGAGGTGAAGTGCTTGGGCTCGCCGCGCACCTCCCAGATCCCGCGGTCCGGCTCGCGCCAGTGCGTGATCGCCATCTCGACCTGCTTGCAGAGGATCGGCCAGAAGCGGTCCGGCAGGCCGTCCCGCGACTTCGTGTGCAGGTAGAACGAGTCGAGGATCGTCCCCCAGACGTCGTGCTGGCGGTGCGCGTACGCGCCGTTGCCGATCCTCACCGGCTTGGCGCCCTCGTAGCCGTCGAGGTGGTCGAGCACCGACTCCTCGAGCAGCCGCTCGCCCCCGATGCCGTACATGATCTGGAGGTCGTGGTCGCCGCCGGCGACGTCGGCGATGAAGTAGAAGAAGTCGTTGGCCTCCCAGTCGAAGCCGAGGGTGTAGAGGCCCCAGAGCATGAACGTGGAGTCGCGGATCCACGAGTAGCGGTAGTCCCAGTTGCGCTCGCCGCGAGGCGTCTCGGGCAGGGACGTGGTGGCCGCTGCGACCATCGCGCCCGTCGGCGCGTACGACAGCCCCTTGAGGGTCAGCGCCGAGCGCTGCAGGAACGGCCGCCAGGGGTGGTCGGGGAAGTCGCCGTGCGCGAGCCACTCGTGCCAGTAGTCCGCGGTGCGCACGACGCGCTTGTAGGCCTCGTCGTAGTCCTGGGGCGCCTGCGCGTTGTTCCACGTCAGCGCGCAGTACGCGGTGTCGCCGTCGCGCATCGTCCGCCGCGCGCGGGCGCGGGACGCCTCGAAGCCGAGGTTCAGGTCGGTGGTGAGGACGATCTCGACGTCGCTGCCCTCGGACGTCGCCCGCCCGGCGTTGTAGCCGGCGCCGGTGTAGTCCCAGGTCACCTGCTGCGTGCCGTAGCCGAGCACCGGCTCGCACTCCAGGTGCATCTCCACCGTCCCGTTGACGCAGCGCATCGTCCGCAGGAGGACGTGCTCGGCGTCGTAGTCGGTGGGGGAGCGCCGGTGGGTCTTCGAGCGGTCCTGGGTGTGGCGCCACGGGCCCACGAGGAGGACGTCGCGGACGATGATCCAGCCGGTCTTCGTGCCCCAGGTCGTCTCGAGGATGTTCGTGCCGGGGACGTAGCGGCGGCCGTTGGGGACCTTGTGGTCCAGGGGCGCCAGGAGGAACCCGCCGGCCTCGCGGTCGAGCATCGCGCCGAACACGCTCGCCCCGTCGAAGCGGGGCAGGCACATCCACTCGATGTTGCCGCTCGGCGCGACGAGCGCGCACGTCTCGCAATCCGACAGGAACGCGTAGTCCGCGATCGGCGGGAACGGCGAGCCGCCCTGCATCACCTCGCCGGTGATCTGCCTCATGCCAGCTCCCTCGCCGCGGTCAGGGCGTCGTCGAAGGTGGGGTCGCGCACGAGCGCCTGGCGCAGCCCCTCCCCGAGGATCCCGGGTTCGCCGCGCGACGCGCCCGAGGACCGTCCAGGTCCGCTGCGTGCCGTCGCGCTCCGTCCGTCTGGCGGTGAGCCCGCCGGTCCCGCGCTCCAGGGACACCCCGGTCCCCGACGCGGTCCTGATGTCGATGCCGGCGAGGCCGGGCACCTGCATCTGCGCGGTGGTCTGCAGCTCGATCTCGACCTCCCCGCGCCGTGCCCGCGCGCGGCCGCGCATCGTGCCCTGGCGCGACGTCAGCGCGCCGGGGCGCCAGCCGAGGCGCGCGGTCATCCAGCCGAGCAGGAGGAGGCCGGAGACCTCCGAGCCCTCGCGGATCTGCGCGGTCACCGACGAGATCGTGCCGAGCTCGGGACGGCGGTTCGGCGGGTCGAACGCACCCGCGATGCGCTCGCGCCACGGCGTCGTGCGCAGCCAGGCGAGGTCGACGACGTAGGCCCGCGCCGCGAGCTGGCAGACGCGCTCGAGCGCGGCGCGCGGGTCGGGGTCGTCGACGGAGTCCAGGAGCACGACCTGGGCGATCGACAGGAGCGCGTCGACGGCCTCGGGGTGCCCGTGCGGCGACCAGATGACCGTCGGCACGTCGGTGACGACGAGCGGGTCGACGATCCGGTCGAGGTGCTTGAGGTGCTCGGGGCCGACGTTGACGACGATCGTCTCGCGCATGAGCGCGAACTCGCCCTGCTCCGGCGTGCCGGTGGTCGCGATGTTCGCCGTCGCGTCGAGCGTCGTGCGGTCGGGCTCGTACGCGCAGACGATCGTGCGCGACGCGTGGAAGCGCCCGATTCCGCGCAGGCGGTTGGCGATCTCGCCGCTCCACTCGCGATCGACGATGCAGACGAGGTTCAGCGCACGCGCGACGACGAACCCGGAGCTCTCCGCGTGTCGCTCCGAGATGAGGTCGCGCATCGCCTCCTCGATCGCCGACGGCGTCGTGTCGCGCTCGCTCCAGACGTTGTCGGTGCGCTCGGCGATCGCCATCAGACGGCTCGCCAGACGTCGTCGCCCAGGAGGATCCTGCCGGCCTCCTCCGGTCCCTGGGTGCCCGCCTCGTAGGTCGTCGGCGGCGCGAGGCCCGCCGCCCACGCCTGCTCGACCGGGTCGATGATGCGCCACTGCGCCTCGGCCTCGTCGTTGCGCGTGAAGAGCGTCGCGTCGCCGCGCATGACGTCGAGGATGAGTCGCTCGTAGGCCTCCGGCGACTCCGACATGAACGCGGTCCCGTACAGGAACTCCATGTTCACGGGGCGGATCCGCATCCGGGTGCCGGGCACCTTCGCGCCGAGCGAGAGCGACACCCCCTCGTTGGGCTGCACGGTCATGACGAGCTGGTTCGGCCGCACGTCCTGCGTGCCGTCCTGCTGGAAGCCGAGGTGCGGGACCGGCTTGAGGACGACGGCGATCTCGGTGACCTTGCGGGCCATGCGCTTGGCCGTCCGCAGGTACATCGGGACGCCCGCCCAGCGCCAGTTGTCGACCTCGAGGCGCAGCGCCGCGAAGGTCTCCGTCGTCGAGTCCGACGGGACGCCCTCCTCCTCGTGGTAGCCCACGGCGTCCTCGCCGCCGACGGTGCCCGCGGTGTACTGGGCGCGGACCGACATCTCCGGCACCTCCTCGACCGTCGGAGGCGTGATCGCGCGGAGCACCTTCACCTTCTCGTCGCGGACCTCGTCGGCCGTGAACATCACCGGCGGCTCCATGCAGAGCAGGCACAGGAGCTGGAGCATGTGGTTCTGCACGAGGTCGCGCACCGCGCCGGCGCTGTCGTAGTAGCTCGCGCGGCTGCCGATGCCGATGTCCTCGGCCGCGGTGATCTGGACGTGGTCGATGTAGTTGCGGTTCCAGAGCGGCTCGAAGAGCCCGTTGGCGAAGCGGAACGCCAGGACGTTCTGGACGGTCTCCTTGCCCAGGTAGTGGTCGATGCGGAAGACCTGGCGCTCCTCGAAGACGCTCAGCACGCGGCGGTTGAGCTCCTCCGCCTCCGCGAGGCTCGTGCCGAACGGCTTCTCGATGACGACGCGCACGTCGGTCTCGTCGAGGTGGTTGAGCCCGGCCTTGCCGAGCGCCTCGATGATCACCGGGAAGAACGCGGGCGCGGTCGACAGGTAGAAGGTGCGGTTCAGCGGGTCGCCGCCCTCGGCGTCGAACTCGCCGAGGACCTCGCCGAGCCGCGTGTAGACCGTCGGGTCGTCGAACGATCCGGCGACGTAGCGGACCTCGGCGAGCAGGCGGGTGAGCACCCGCTCGTCGGGCGTGCGGCGCGAGTACCGGCGGATCGCGTCGGCGGCCATCTCGCGGAACTCGTCGTCGGAGTGATCCGAGCGCGACGTGCCGATGAGGTTGAAGCGCTCGGGGAGCGCGCCGTCGTGGGCGAGGTTGTAGAGCGCCGGGAGCAGCTTGCGCTGGGCGAGATCGCCGGTGGCGCCGAAGATCGTGATGGCGGTCGGGTGGACCGGGAGCCGCTCGAGGCCGGCGGCCAGCGGGTTCTCCTGCTGGGGGGTCGCTGCGCTCATCGTCTACTCGGCGTGCTTCTGGATCGCGTGGCCGCCGAACTGCTCGCGCAGGGCGGCGAGCACCCGGTGGGTGTAGTCGCCGTCGCGGCGCGAGTAGAAGCGCGCGTGCAGGGATGCGGTGATCACGGGTGTCGGCACGTCCTTCTCCATGGCGTCCTCGATGGTCCAGCGGCCCTCGCCGGAGTCCTCGGTGAAGCCCGAGAGGTCCCCCAGGTCGTTGCCGTGCTGCTCGAAGGCCCGGGCGGCGAGCGAGTTCAGCCACGACCGCACGACGGACCCCTGCTGCCAGAGGTGCGCGATCTTGGCGTTGTCCAGGTCGAAGTCGCTCTTGTCGAAGATGTCGAAGCCCTCGGCGTAGGCCTGCATGAGGCCGTACTCGACCCCGTTGTGGACCATCTTCACGTAGTGGCCCGCGCCGGGCGGGCCGAAGTGCGCCCAGCCGCGCTCCCCGAGGACGGCGGTGCTCTCCTCCTCGACGGGAGGAGCGAGGACGTCGAGGATCGGGGCGAGGCGCTCCACGGCCTCGTCGGGACCTCCGACCATCATGCAGTAGCCGACCTGCAGGCCCCACACGCCGCCGCTCGTCCCGACGTCGACGTAGTGGATGCCCTTCGGCGCCAGAGCCTCGGCCCGCGCGATGTCGTCGGTCCACTTCGAGTTGCCGCCGTCGACGATGGTGTCGCCCGGCTCCAGCAGGTCGGTGAGCGCGTCGATCGTGCTCTGGGTCGGCTCGCCGGCCGGGACCATGAGCCAGACCGTGCGGGGCGGCTCCAGCTGCGCCACGAGGTCCGCGAGCGAGCCCACGCCCGTGGCGCCGGAGCCCTCCGCCTTCTCGATGTTCTGCTGGCTGTGGTCGGTCGCCACGACCCGGTGCTCCGAGTCGCGGTGGATGCGAGCCACCATGTTTCCGCCCATGCGGCCTAGGCCGACGAAGCCGATCTGCACTGAGGAACCTCCTGAAGCTGTGTCTGAAGTGTCTCGTGCACGCCGACCCGACCGTGCCGATTGCGTGGTGGCCTACCCAGCGGCGACGTGGCGCCGCGCGTCCTCCCCCTGCTCCGAGGCCAGCTCGTGCCCTGCGAGCAGCGCGGCTCCGCGCATGCCGGCCTTGTTCGCGTACCGCGCGAGGGTGATGCGCGTCGCCGTCCCGACCCCCGGCATGACGTAGGCCTGGGCCACGCGCCGCGCCGGCTCCAGCAGCAGATCGCCGGCGGCGGCGGAGATCCCGCCGCCCAGGACGACCATGTCGGGGTCGAAGGTGTTGATGGCGTTGGCGACGCCGATGCCGACCCGCTCGCCGAGGATGCGCAGGCACTCCAGCGCGCGCTCGTCGCCCTCGTGGGCGAGCTTGACCGCCTCCTCGCCGTTCTCCAGGCCGCGCTCCTGCGCGAGCGCGTGCAGCCCGCGGCCGGCGCCGAGCGCCTCGAGGGACGCGGGCTGGGGCGGACGCGGCTGCGCGGCGGGCGCGCCGGCCGAGAGGTCCGCGGCGACGATCTGGTGCCCGAGCTCTGCGGCCGCGCCGGACGCGCCGCGGTAGATGCGCCCGTCGATCACGATGCCGCCGCCGATGCCGGTCCCGACCGTGAGCATCACGAGATGGCGGGCGACGAGGGAGCGATCGTCCGCGTAGGCCTCGGCGAGCGCCGCGCAGTTGGCGTCGTTGTCGACGTAGACCGGGATGCCGAGCCGCTCGCGCAGGAGGTCGCGGAGCGGCACGCCGGCGAGCGGGATGTTCACGCTGAAGCGGGCGGTGCCGGTGGCGAAGTCGACCGCGCTGGGAACGGCGATCCCGACGGCGTTCGCGGCACCCGCCGCGCGGATGGCGGTGACGAACTGCTCGAGGAGCTCCTCCTCGTTGTCGGAGTCGGTCGGCCAGCTGCCGACCTCCGCCAACCCCGACCCCTCGAGGACCGCGACGGCGACCTTCGTGCCGCCGACGTCCACACCGATGAGTCGCTCAGCCACGGGGAAGTCCTATCCGATAGCGCGTGAACAGCATGTCGTCATGCTCGAGCAGGTGCACCAGCTCCAGTGTGACGGGCGGGAGAAGTGGAGGTCCCACCACCGTCCTGGGGCCGTCGCCTCCGACCACCACGGGGGACAGGGCGAGGAACAGCTCGTCGACGAGTCCGGCGGCGAACAGGGATCCGAGCAGTGTCGGACCGCCCTCGCACAGCAGGCTGCGCACACCGTGCTCCTGGCGGACGCGGCGCAGCGCCGACGCCGGGTCGGCGTCGTCGCCGGTGAAGACCGCCCGTGGCTGCTCGGGATCCGTGAGCAGCTCGATGTCGGGCAGGTCGCCTGACCGCGAGAGCACGACCGCGAGCGGGTCGGGCGCCAGCCCGCGGGCGCGTCGCTCCTCGCGGCGCTCGGGCTGGAGGATGAGCCGCCGGTAGCGCTCGGCGCGCAGGGTGCCGGTGCCGGCGAGCACGGCGTCGATCTGGCCGCGCAGTGCGTGGAACAGCGCGCGGTCGGCCGGCCCGCTCAGCCCGGCTGATGCCCCGTCGAGCGTCGCGCGCCCGTCGGCGGAGGCCACCATGTTGGCCACGACGTAGGGGCGGTCGTCCGGCGCCGCGTCGCCCAGGCGCAGGTCGTCCAGCGCCCGTGCGGCCTCGAGGGTCCCCGCGTCCGGGAACAGTCGGCGGATCTCCATCGTGCACGGAGGCTATGGGGTGGGCACACTTCGCCCCGTGGATCGCGAGCCGCTGGAGGGGATCGCCGCCGCCGACGAGCGTCTCGGTCGCCCGATGCCGCTCCCGTCGCTGCCGCTGCCGCTCGGCCGCTGGGTCGAGGTGGTCGCGACGGAGGGCGGCGGGGTGGAGGTCGAGTGGAACCTGGACGACACGCGCGGCGGCCCCGGGCGCCTGGCGCTGTGGGCGGGTCCGTCCGAGCCGCCGGACCGCGGTCTGCCCGAGCCCGAGGCGCTCGACGGCTACGCGCACCGGTTCGCGCCGCTCGGCGAGGCGGAGCCGTCGCTGCGGCCGGTGCACGAGCTCCTCTGGCGCTCAGGCGAGCTGTGGCTGCGCCTCACGGCGCAGGGGCCGTGGGACCTCGACGAGGTCCGACGGCTCGCCGCGTCGATCCGCTAGGCGGCGCTGAGCGCGCCGAGCGCCTCCATCGGGTCCGTCCACTCCAGGCCCTGGTCGCGGGCGACCGGCTCGTAGGTGAGGTGCCCGCCGCAGACGTTCAGGCCGGCGAGGAAGCCCGGGTCCGCGCCGAGCGCCGCGGCCGGTCCCTGCGCCGCGAGCTTGAGGACGTAGGGCATCGTCGAGTTCGTCAGCGCGTAGGTGCTCGTGATCGGCACCGCGCCCGGCATGTTCGCGACGCAGTAGTGGGTCACGCCGTCGACCTCGTAGGTCGGGTCGGTGTGCGTCGTGGGCCGCGACGTCTCGAAGCAGCCGCCCTGGTCGATGGAGATGTCGACGAGCACCGCGTTGCGCTTCATGAGCGCGAGCTGCGCGCGCGTGACCACGCGCGGCGCCTTCGCGCCGCGCACGAGGACGGCGCCGATGACGAGGTCCATCTCCGGCAGGAGCTGCTCGATCGCGAGCGTGGAGGCGAAGACCGTCGACGCTCGCCCGGCGAGCTCGGCGTCGAGCTGGCGCAGGCGGTCGATGTTGCGGTCGGCGACGTAGACCTCCGCGCCGATGCCGATCGCGACGTGCGCCGCCTGGGTGCCGGAGACGCCGCCGCCGATGACGAGCACCTTGCCCGCTGCGACGCCTGCGACGCCGCCGAGCAGGAGTCCACGACCGCCGAGCGGGCGCTCGAGCATGAACGCGCCGGCCTGGGTCGCGATCTTGCCCGCGACCTCGCTCATCGGCGCGAGCAGCGGCAGTCGGCCGGCGGGGTCCGTGACGGTCTCGTAGGCGATGCACGTCGCGCCGGAGGCGATGAGGCCCTGCGTCAGCTCGGGGTCGGGCGCGAGGTGCAGGTAGGTGAAGAGGGTGTGGCGCGGCTCGAGGCGCGCGACCTCGACCGGCTGCGGCTCCTTGACCTTCACGATGAGGTCGGCCTGCGCGAAGACGGCGTCCGCGTCGGGCAGGATCGTGGCGCCCTGGGCGGTGTAGTCGTCGTCGGTGATGCCGGAGCCCGTCCCGGCGCCCGCCTGCACGACCACCTCGTGGCCGGCATCGGACAGCTCCCGGACCCCGGCGGGCGTCAGCGCGACGCGGTACTCATCCGTCTTGATCTCGGTCGGGACGCCGACGCGCATGGCTCGCTCCTGGGTGCTCGGGTGTGGTCCTCAGCCGTAGGATGCGCGCTGGCGGCCAGTCCGCACAACCGACACGCGGTACGACTGTGCAATCCGCAGCGCTGGACGACATCGACTTCAGGATCATCAACGCGCTCGTCCGAAACGGAAGGACGCCGTTCGCGAGTCTGGGCGCCGAGGTGGGCCTCAGCCCGCACGGCGCGGCCGACCGGGTCCGCCGGCTCGAGCGCGCCGGGATCATCACCGGCTTCACGGCGACCGTGGACCTCGGCAGCGTCGGGCGGGGCCTCGACGCGTTCATCGACGTCCGCCTGCTCGCGGGCACCCAGCCGGACACGTTCGAGGCCTTCGTGACCGCATTGCCTGCCGTCCGCGAGGTCGCGTTCGTCACCGGCCGCTTCGACTACCACGTGCGCGTGGCGTGCCGCGACGCCGACGACCTGGACGCGACGGTCCGCGCGATCCGCGGCGAGGCGGGCGCCGCGCAGACCGAGACGAGGATCGTCCTGAGGGCCGCCGCCTCGCCGAAGGCCGTGGGTTAGGGTCCGCCGATGAGCACCACCGAGCACGGCGTCTTCGACCGGCAGGACGACAACCCCGAGCGTCCCGACCGCAACCTGGCGCTCGAGCTCGTCCGCGTCACCGAGGCCGCGGCGCTCGCAGCAGCCCGCTGGGTCGGGCGCGGCGAGAAGGAGTCGGCCGATCAGGCCGCTGTCGACGCGATGCGCCTGGTGCTGGACACCGTGCGCATGGACGGCGTCGTCGTCATCGGCGAGGGCGAGAAGGACGAGGCGCCGATGCTCTACAACGGCGAGCAGATCGGCGACGGCTCGCCGCCGCAGGTCGACATCGCCGTCGACCCGCTCGAGGGGACGACGCTGTGCGCGAAGGGGATGCCCAACGCGCTGTCCGTCATCGCACTGGCCGAGCGGGGATCGATGTTCGATCCCGGACCCTGCGTCTACATGGAGAAGATCGCCGGGGCCGACGACATCGTGGACCTCCTCGACCTCGACCGCCCGCTCAAGGAGACGCTCGCGCTCGTCGCCGGGCGGCGCGGCGTCGAGATCGGCGACGTGATGGTCGTCATGCTCGACCGCCCCCGCCACGAGCCGGCCATCGCCGAGATCCGCGCCTGCGGCGCGCGCGTGCGCCTCATCTCCGACGGCGACGTCTCCGGCGCGCTGCTCGCGGTGTCCGACCGCTCGCCGGTCGACCTCCTCTACGGCATCGGCGGCACGCCGGAGGGCGTCATCTCCGCCGCCGCGATCAAGTGCACCGGGGGCGAGCTCGTGGGGCGGCTGTGGCCGCGCGACGACGAGGAGCGCAAGGCCGCGCTGGACGCCGGCTACGACCTCGACCTGCAGCTCACGACGAACGACCTCGTGCGCTCCGACCACTGCTTCTTCTCCGCCACCGGCGTGACCGACGGCGACGTCCTGCAGGGCGTGCGCTACCAGGGCTCCAAGGGCGCCTCGACCGAGTCGCTCGTCATGCGGTCGCGCTCCGGCACCGTGCGCCGCGTCCACGCGTCGCACGACCGCTCGAAGCTGCGCGCGGTCACCGGCGAGCGGTACGGCTGACGAACCGGCTGGTCCGGTCGGCCTCGCGCTCGGGATCGGGCAGGTCGTCCACGGCCTGGGCCGGGAAGCGCCGCACGCGCGACTCCGCCAGGTCCAGGCGCGCGAGCGACCGCAGGAAGCCGTGCGTGACGATCACGTGGATGCGTGACTGCGTCGCCTGGTAGAACCAGAGCGCGATCCCCGACACGAGCCAGGGGTAGAAGTTCGCGACCTCGACCCGGACGTGCAGGCGCAAGCGGTCGGTGTCGACGCGCTCGCAGCGGCGCACCTCGATCTCCAGGTACCCGTCGCCCTCGCGTCCCTCCTGCGCGACGAGCAGGCCCTTGCGGATGCGCCAGCGCACGATGCCGACCTCGTCGTCCATCTCGTACTCGGGCGCGTGGAAGCTGAGCAGCGTGAACGGCTTGGTCAGCACGACGATGTAGCGACCGGTCTCGGTGTACTTCACGCGCACGATCCCGAGGGTCGCGCGCGTGAGGAACCGCCAGTACGTGCGAGCCAGGCGCTCGAGGTGGTGGGGGTCCCAGATGCCCTCGACGACGTCGAGCGGCAGCGTCAGGTCCGCCGCCTGGACGGAGTGCACGCCCCCCTCGGCGTCGACGGTGGTGTGGTCCTCGGGATCCACGATGACCGCGACGCCGACGCGCTTGGGGCGGTTGAGCAGTCGCCGGGCGGCGGCGAACAGCCCCGCGACCACGGCGATGAGGGCAGCGAAGGCTCCGAGGACTCGCATGCGACGAGGCTACGTGAGGTCGAGCGCGCTGCGCACCGCGTCGTCGAAGCCGAGCGGATCGTCGTTGAGGCCCGGGGGCGGCGGTTCCTTGACCACCATCTCGGAGGTCATGCCGTCGATGAGCGGCTTCACGAGGCCCATCTCCACGGGTGTCACGAGCCCCACCCAGTAGGACGACAGCCGAGGCGACAGCACCGGGACGCGGACGACGAGCGGCTTGCGCCGGCCGCTGACGCGCGCGTAGCTCTCCATCATCTCGCGGTAGGAGAGGACGTCCGCGCCGCCCAGTTGCACCTCCGACGGCGGGTCGGGGAGGTCGGCCAGCGCCGCGAGGGTCCGCGTCACGTCGTCGATCGCGACCGGCTGCGTTCGGGTGTCCAGCCAGCGCGGGACGACCATGACGGGCAGTCGATGGACGAGCGAGCGCAGCATCACGAAGGACGCCGACTCGCTGCCGATGACCATCGCCGCGCGGACGTGGATCGTCGTCACGTGCTGCGCGAGGATCTCCGCGACCTCCTCGCGGCTGCGCAGGTGCTCGGACTTGTCGCCGCCGGTCAGGCCCTCCAGGCCGCCGAGGTAGATCACGCGCTCGACGCCGGCCTCCGCGGCCGCACTGCCGAAGTTCTCCGCCGCACGACGGTCGCGCTTCGCGAACTCGTCGTCCGAGCCGCTCCCGCGCCCCATCGAGTGCACGAGGTAATAGGCGACCCCGATGCCGTCGAGCGCCTCCACGAGGCCGGTGCCGTCGACGACGTCGCCCTCGGCGACCTCGACCTCGTCGGGCAGCGAAGCGCGCGCGCGACCCTCGTCGCGCGCGAGTGCACGCACGTGATGACCGTCCTCGAGCAGGATCGGAAGGAGGCTGCCGCCGACGTAGCCGGTGGCGCCCGTGAGAAGGATGCGTCGCGGGACGTGAGTGCTCACACCAGGGGTACGTACCCCGGGACGGGCGCGATTGACCCGTGGACCTCAGGCGGCCGTATCCTCCTCCGGTGAGTCTCGCGATCAGCGACGTTGCGGAGCAGACCGGCATCGCGGCCGGGACGATCCGCATGTGGGAGCAGCGCTACGGGTTCCCCGTGCCCGACCGCACGGCCTCGGGCTACCGCCGCTACTCCACCGAGGACGTCGACGCGCTCAAGCGGGTCGCGGCGCTGCGCCGCCGGGGGCTCTCCGTCCCCGCGGCCATCCAGCGCGCGCGGGAGACCGGGTCGCTCGCGGGCCGTCCCTCGATCTACGCCGCCGTCGCCGAGGCCGGCCACGACGCCCGCCCCCAGATCCTGCGCAAGTCGACGCTCATCGCCCTGAGCCGGGCCATCGAGCACGAGGCGCTCGCGCACGCCGCGGCGCCCGTCCTGTTCGGCGCCTTCCAGCGCGAGCGCTTCTACCGCCACGTCGAGCGCCGCTACCAGCGCCTCGCGTCGCTCGCGGACGCGGCGTTCGTCTTCGCCGACTTCGCAGAGCCGCGCATCCCGGAGATCGGTCCGATCGAGGTGCCGGTCGGCCCGCAGGACGCGCTCGCCAACGAGTGGGCCGTCATCATCGACGCCCCCGGCTACTCCGCGTGCCTGCTGGGCTGGGAGCACCCGGCCGCCGAGCCCGCCGACGACGGCGAGCGCCGCTTCGAGGCGATCTGGACGCTGGATCCGCGCGCGACGCGCCGCGCCGCCCAGGTGGCCGTGGGTCTCGCTGCGCGCGAGGTGCCCGAGGAGGGCGGCCGGGTCGCGGCGATGCTGGCCGACCGGCCGCTGGCGATCGAGGAGCCGGCGCCGTCCCTGACGGCGCTGACGAACCGCCTCGTCGCCTACCTGGAACCCTGAGCCGCGGGCGGCGAGGCGACCTGCGCCGCGCCGATGACGTCGGTCGTCGTGAAGCCGAGGTCGCGGGCGGTGGCCTGCGTGAGGTCGTAGCGGATGCCGCGCGCGAACGGGCCGCGGTCGACGACGGGCGCGCGCAGGATGTGCCCCTTGTAGACGAGCTCGACGATGCTGCCGCAGGGCAGCGAGCGGTGGGCGATGCCGCGCAGGCTGCGGGTGAGCCGCTGGCCGCAGGCGGTGCGGTTGCCGAACAGCCCGGGGCCGAAGAAGGTCGCCTTCGCGGAGCGGTAGCCCGTGACCGCGATGAGCGGCGTCTGGGCCGCGCTGGCCTGGACGGCGCCGGACCCGGCGAGGACCGCGCGCATCGCGAACAGCCCGACGCGGTCGAGGGTCCACACCGCGGAGAAGCTCCCGTCGGCGCCGGCGGTCGTGCCCGCGACCGTCACCCATCCGCGCTTCGCGTCCTGGCGCTGCACGGCCACGACGCGGCCGGCTCCGCCGGGGAAGTTCCCGGACAGCGTCACCGGCATCCCGACCATCGCGCCGATCCGTCCGCCGAGGTCGACCGGGGCGGGCAGGAGCGGGCCGCCGGCGGGCACGGGGGTGACGGGCACCGCCGGCGTGTCGGTCGGCGACACGCCGCCGCTGCCGTCGGCGTGCGCGGCCGCCGGCACCGCCAGCGCGAGCAGGGCGACGGCCCCAGCTCGTGCGAGCAGGCTGCGCAGGGTCGCGATGTCGCGGAGGCGCGGATCGTGCATACGTGATGTGGACCGGTGCGTTCGGCCTACGGGGTGAGCTGACGGGCTCGCGCCTCCAAGCGCTACGACACGTCGAGGTGTCGATTCGCCCCCGCGGGACGGTTGCCCGTCCCGCAAGTGGTTCCCCCGCCTCCTGGACGCCGGACGTCCGGGAGCTCGGCTGAGGGCGCGGAGCATACACTCCCGTCCGTGCAGGTCGGGCGTGTCTCGGAGCTCTGGCGCTACCCGGTGAAGTCGATGGGTGGCCAGCCCCTGGACGAGGCGTTCGTGTCCTGGCACGGGGTCGAGGGAGACCGGCGCTGGGCGTTCGTCCGCGACGGGCTCACCAGCAGCTCGTTCCCCTGGCTGACGATCCGCGAGCGACCCGAGCTCCGGCACTTCCGGACGTGGTTCACGGACCCCGGCCGGCCCGACGACTCGCCGACGACGGTGCGCACCCCCGAGGGCGAGGAGCTCGACGTCGCGGACGAGCGGCTGGCCGAGCGCATCGGGCCTGGCGTCCGCGTCATCAGGCAGAACCGCGGCATCCCCGACATCGCCCCGCTGTCGCTCATGACGACCATGACGATCGGCGGGCTGTCCGGCCTCGTGGGCACGCAGCTGGACTCCCGTCGCTTCCGTCCGAACCTCGTGATCGAGCCGGCCGGCGACGAGCCGTTCCCCGAGGACGGCTGGGTGGGGTCGGTCCTGCGCATCGGCGAGCTGCGGATGCGCGTGGACCAGCGCGACAAGCGCTGCGTGATGATCAACATCGATCCCGACACGGACGAGCGCGACGCCGCCGTCCTGCGGGCCGTCGCGCAGCAGCGCGACGCGTGCGCCGGCGTCTACGGCACGACCGTCATGCCGGGGCGCGTCGCGACGGGCGACGCGGTCGTGCTCGAGGCGGGGACCGCGTGAGCTACGGCCGCGGGACGCGCCCGAGCGTCGCGCTGAGGACGGCCCGCGTGAGGCTGATCCCGAAGTGGAACAGCGCGCCCGTGAGCTCGATCCCCGCGACGGCCACGTCGGCCAGCGGCGATCGGTGCGCCTCGCGCGTGGGCGCGGGCGGCAACGGCGGGGGCGGTGGAGCAGCCGCCTCGGTCACCTTGGGCCTCGGCTTCGGCTTCGGCTTGGCCGGAGCCCGCTTGGGCTTCGGCTCAGATGCGGCGGTCGTTCGGCGCGTGCTGCGACGTGCCGGACGGGTCCGCGGCAGGTTGGTGAGGACCTCGCGCTCGTCGGATTCATCGGCCACGACCGCATCATCGCACTCCACTCGGGGTCAAGTCGTGCCGAAATCTGCAACGCAGGTACGCACCGCATTGCCGGGGCATCACCGAGCACCTACCATCACGACTACGTTTGCGACACGGGCTGGGGGGCAGCAGCTACCTTCAGGTCACAAGCGTCCTTCGTCGAGAGCAACTGGCCGGGCGACCTACGAGCGTCTCGGCGTCCAACGCGAAAGCGAATGAGATGTCAGTAGTGGAACTGCAGGAACTCGAAGAGATCAAGGGACTGGTCGCGAAGGGCTCGCAGACCGGCGTGCTGACGTACGCCGAGATCGCCGCCGCCGTGTCCGAGATCGATCTCGACGAGGCCGACGTCGAGGAGCTCCACTCGTTCCTCGAGCGTTCGGAGATCGAGCTCGTGGAGGAGATCGATCCGGCGGCACGCGCCGCCAGTGAGGTCGAGCGGGCGCCGGACAAGCGGCGCGGGCGCAAGGCGCGCACGCAGATCGACTTCCGGCCCGACATGACCACCGACTCCCTTCAGCTGTTCCTGAAGGACATCGGGAAGGTCCGGCTGCTGACGGCGCAGGAGGAGGTCGACCTCGCGAAGCGCATCGAGCGCGGCGATCTCGACGCGAAGCAGAAGATGGTCGAGTCGAACCTGCGCCTCGTCGTCTCGATCGCGAAGAACTACCGCAACCAGGGGCTCCCGTTCCTGGACCTCATCCAGGAGGGCACGCTCGGGCTCGTGCGTGCTGCGGAGAAGTTCGACTACCGCAAGGGCTTCAAGTTCTCGACCTACGCCACCTGGTGGATCCGCCAGGCGATCGCACGCGCGCTCGCCGACAAGGCGCGCACGATCCGCATCCCGGTGCACGTGGTCGAGAAGCTCAACAAGATCGGCCGCGCCGAGCGCAAGCTCGTCACCGAGCTGGGCCGCGAGCCCACCGCCGACGAGATCGCCGAGGTCACCGGGATCGACCCCGAGGAGGTCGACTCGATCAAGCGCTCCGCGCAGGCCCCGGTCTCGCTCGAGAAGCCGGTGGGTGACGAGGAGGAGTCCGAGTTCGGCCAGTTCATCGCCGACGAGCGCGCCGAGTCGCCGTACGAGCGCGCCGCGGAGATCCTCACGAAGGAGGCGCTGCGCGAGGCGCTGGAGAACCTCTCCTACCGCGAGCGCCGCGTGCTCGAGCTCCGCTACGGACTCGGCGGGGAGCATCCCCGCACGCTCGACGAGGTGGGCCGCACGTTCAACGTGACGCGCGAGCGCATCCGCCAGATCGAGAACCAGTCGCTCAAGAAGCTGCAGTCGCTCGCGGAGGCCCAGAAGCTCCGCGACGTGGCCTGACGAACGGCGCGTAGTTCGCCCCCCGCGAGGCGCGGGGGGACCCGGATGGGGCGCGGGGCCATCCAGGCGAGACTGCCTGCATGGCTACTCCCACCATCACCGAGCCGCGGTTCGCGACCCGCGACGCTGCGTCCGCAGCGCCCGGCGTCGCCCGTTCCGCCTCCCTCGTCACGGGCCCGACGTACTGGCTCTCGATCGCCGGCATCTACCTGATGCAGGGTGCCCTCTGGTACTACGGCGCCTACGAGAAGATCGTCGGCGGCAACCTCGATGCTCCGGCCGGCATCCAGAAGGCCTTCGCCGGCAGCGTCATGGACACGTTCCCCGGGGTCGGGGTCGCGTGGGTGGTCATCGCGCTCGCCGAGGCGGCCATCGTCGTCGGCCTGCTGGCGAGCCTCATTCGCGGCGAGTTCCTGCGCGACCGCGCCAAGCCGATCCTGCTCGGCACGCTCGCCGGCAGCTTCGTCGTCCTCGGCGCACTGCTCTTCGGCCAGTCGATGATCGGCGAGCACGACTCCGTCGCGTCGCTGTTCACCTACGGCGCGGGCACGCTCGTGATGATGGCCGCAGTCGTCTACCTGTCGCCGGGCTCTCGCGGCCGGTAGCCGCGTATCCCGGACGGGCGTCCACTCCTGGACCCCTGTGATCGAGGTGGGGGCGCCGTGCACCGATAGCCGCGGTGTGTTCGACGTCAACGAGGCACTCCACGCACTGATCGCACGCGGTGGTTCCGACCTGCACATCAAGGCCGGTAACCGCCCGCTCATTCGAGTCGACGGGCTCCTTCAAGCAATCGACCCGGGTGCAGAGAACTTGAGCCCGGCCGATACGGACGACGCCCTGGCGGCGCTCCTGAAGGAGACCGCGAAGCGCGAGGAGTTCATGGAGGAGGGTGAGGTCGACTTCTCCTACGTGCTGACCGGCATCGCCCGATTCCGGATCAACGCCTTCCGCCAGCGCGGCTCGATCGCCATCGTGGCCCGCGCGATCCCGTTCGGCATCAAGACGATCGACGAGCTCGCCCTGCCGGCGGTCATCCGCGACCTCGCGGAGGAGGAGCGCGGGATCATCCTCGTGACCGGCACGACCGGCTCGGGCAAGTCCACGACGCTCGCCGCGATGATCGACCACATGAACGAGCGCTTTGCGCGCCACATCGTGACGGTCGAGGATCCGATCGAGTTCCTGCACCGCGACAAGCGCTCCAGCATCAACCAGCGCGAGGTCGGCCAGGACACCAAGTCCTTCGGCCGCGCCCTGCGCCGCGTGCTGCGTCAGGACCCCGACGTGATCCTCATCGGCGAGATGCGCGACGAGGAGACGGTGCACACCGCGCTGAGCGCGGCGGAGACCGGCCACCTCGTGCTGTCGACGGTGCACAGCGTCGACGCCGCCGAGACGGTCAACCGCATCATCGACGTCTTCCCCCCGCACATGCATTCGCAGGTCCGCGCGATGGTCGCCGGCACGCTGAAGGGCGTCATCTCCCAGCGGCTGGTCCGCGCGAAGGACGGCGGCCGCGTCGCGACCTGCGAGGTCATGCGCATGACGGGCCGCGTCCGAGACTTCATCATGGACCCCGCGCAGACCGGCAAGCTGGGCGAGGTCGTCGCCGACGGCGGCTTCTACGGGATGCAGACCTTCGACCAGGCGCTCTTCACGCACGTCAAGGAAGGCCGCATCAGCGTCGAGGAGGCGGTCCGCGCCGCGACGAGCCCGCACGACTTCAAGCTGCTGCTGGCGGCGGACGGTCGCCGCGGGACGACGATGGACGACGTGGCGGACATCCGCGCCGCCGCCTGACGCCCCGGGACTTCACCAAGTAAAGTAAGGGGCGATGGATCCCAATTGCCCCGTCTGCGCGACCGCCGACATCGTCTGCGGCAAGTGGACGCTCCTGCTCGTGCGCGACCTGTCCGAGGGCAACTCGCGCTTCTGCGAGCTGGAGCGCTCGCTCGCCGGGATCAGCCCACGCACCCTGTCGCTGCGCCTGCGGGCGCTCGAGGAGGAGGGGATCGTGCGGCGCACCACGTACGCCGAGGTCCCCCCGCGCGTCGAGTACGCCCTCACCGAGAAGGGCGAGGCGCTGCTGCCGATCATCGAGTCGATGCGGGACTACGGGGAGATGTGGCTCGGCGCGGAGTGCGCGACCGAGCCTGCGGCAGTCGCCGCCGCGTAGCCTTCTCGGCGTGGCCGAGCACGACTGCGACCGCGACTGGCTGGAGCACACCGACGCCGTGCTGCAAGGCGCGGGGCTGCGCGCGACCGCGGGCCGCCGCGCGGTCGTGGAGCACCTGGCGCGTCAGCGCTGCCTGGTGACCGCACAGGAGATCGTCGACGCGCTCCGCGGCGACGAGCACCACTCGGCGAGCACGGCGACCGTGTACCGCGCGCTGGAGACCCTGCACGAGTTCGGGCTCGTCCGGCGATTCGACGCCGGCGAGGGCGTCGCGCGCTACGAGCCGGTCGACCCGTCGGGCGACCATCACCACCACGTCGTGTTCGACGACGGGTCGGTGGAGGCGTTCGAGGACGGGGAGCTCGAGGCGGCGTTCGAAGGGCTCGCGGATCGGCTCGGGCTGGACCTCACCGGGCACGACGTCATCCTGCGGGCTCGGCGGCGCTCGGGGTAGAGCCCCGCTCGGCCCGGCGTTTCGAGGCGGAGCCGCTCGCTCCAGCCTCGCGGGTGTCTCTCGGAATCGCTCGCAGGTGGCTAGCACTGGTGCTAGCCACTGGCTAGCGCTCCGCAAGAGGGGGCGGGGAGGGCTTGATCTCCCACCCGCTCCCGTCCGCCCTCGATGAGCTGCCCGGACGCGGCCGAGCCCGCCGACCAGCGGTCGCGCGGAGCTACGCCGCGGGCCCCAACACCGCCCGGATCCTCTCCGCCATCGCCGCCAGATCATCCTGATCGGCCTCCGACGCCCGTCGGAAGTCCAGGTCGCCGACGGAGTCGATCGGCGTCAGGTGCAGGTGCGCGTGGGGCACCTCGACGCCCACCACCGCGCACCCGACCCGGGCCGCGCCGGTCACCTCGCGGATCGCGTTCGCGACCGGCTTCGCGAACACCATGAGGTCCGCGAGCATGTCGTCGGGGAGGTCGAAGAAGTGGTCGATCTCCTCCTTGGGGATCACCAGCGAGTGGCCCGGACGGATCGGGCGCACGTCGAGGAAGGCGAGGAAGCGGTCGTCCTCGCGCAGGCGGTGAGCCGGGATCTCGCCGGCCACGATGCGGCTGAAGATGCTGGGCACGCGCGGAGGGTATCCCCGACGTGCCGCGGGCGAGGTCATGCAGGTGCGGTGCACAACTCATGGACCTGACACGGTTTGTCGAAGACATGGCAGTGCAGGACAAAGTGACCCGGCGCCGACTGCTCGAGCTGGCGGCCCTCGCGGGCGCCGGCGGCGTCCTCCTGCGCGACGGCGCGCCCGCGTTCGCGGCCACGCGCAGGCCGCTCACCGCCGAGAGCGTGCGCATCCCGCTCGCTCGGGACGGCGCGGCGGTCGCCGCCGGCGGCTGGTCGACGAGCCCCGTCCTGCGCGCCCCGCGGCGCGTCTCGCTCGCCGGCCTCGCCTGGGGCGAGGGAACCGGCCCGAGAGCCGCCGAGCTGCGTGGTCGCCGCCGTGGCGGGGAGTGGAGCCGCTGGATGCACCTGCACGCCGGCGACGGCCACGCCCCCGACGGCGAGACCGCCCGACGGGCGACGGACCCGGTGTGGCTCGGCAAGGTCGACGAGCTCCAGGTCCGGGCGAGCGGCAGCCTTGCCGGGCTGCACGTGCACGCGGTCGGCGTCGACGGCAAGGGCGAGCCCGTCGCCAAGGTCGCGCAGACCGCCGCGCCGTTCCCGATCACCCCGCGCGCCGCCTGGGGCGCCGACGGCATCCCGCCGCGCTCGGCGCCGGACTACGGCGTCGTGGAGATGGCCTTCGTCCACCACACGGTCAGCGCGAACGAGTACGGACCGGCGGACTCCCCGGGGATCGTCCTCGGGATCTGCCGCTACCACCGCGACGCCAACGGCTGGAACGACATCGGCTACAACTTCCTCGTCGACCGCTTCGGGCAGGTGTTCGAGGGCCGCGCGGGCGGCGTCGACCAGGCCGTCATCGGAGCGCAGGCGCAGGGCTACAACGCCCACAGCACGGGCGTCGCCGTCATCGGCACGCACGAGGCGGTGCCGGTCGGGGACATGACGCTCGGCGCCCTCGCGATCCTCATCGGCTGGAAGCTCGCGCTGCACGGCGTCACGCCCACCGGCCAGATCGCGGTGCAGTCCGCCGGCGGCCCGCTGAACCGCTACCCGTCGGGGACGCCGGTGACGTTCGAGCGGATCGCCGGGCACCGCGACGGCGACGAGACGACCTGCCCCGGCGAGTCGCTCTACGCGCAGCTGCCGGCGCTGCGGATCGCGGCCCAGCGCGTCGCCCCGCCGCCCTCGGCGACGCCGCCCACGCCGCCGGTCGCCCGGTCCGACGCGCCCGTCGTCACCGCCAGGGCCGCGACGAAGCGCATCCGCGCCGGCAACAGCATCCTGCTGAGCGGGAAGACCGACCAGTCGGGCGCGGTGCAGGTCGTCGTCGAGCGCGCGGGCGGCAACAACCAGTTCAAGTTCCAGCGCCGCGTGAAGATGAACGTGCGCAACGGCACGTACAGCGGCCGCATCCGGCTTCGCACGCCCGGCCTGTACCGCTTCACGGCGAAGGCGGGCGACACGGGCCGCTCGCCGCAGGTCTTCGTCCGCGCCGTCCGCCGCACCGCGGACAGCGGCGGTCTCGCCCCCGTCTAGCCCGTAGGCTCGACGTCGTGCACGATCACGCGCACGACCACGACGACCACGGCCACGCGCACGGCCGGATCGACCCCGACGCCGACCGCCGCTGGCTCTGGATCGCGCTCGGGCTCATCGCGTCGTTCATGGTCGTCGAGGTCGTCGGCGGCCTCGTCGCCGGATCGCTGGCGCTGCTCTCCGACGCCGCGCACATGGTCACGGACGCCGGCGCGCTCGGCCTCGCGCTCGTGGCGGCCTCGCTGGCGGCGCGGCCGGCCCGCGGGGCGTTCACGTTCGGCCTGGGCCGCGCGGAGGTCCTGAGCGCCCAGATCAACGGCGCCGCGCTCCTCGTCCTGGCCGGCGTGCTCGCGATCAGCGCGATCGGCCGCCTGGCCGACCCGCCCGATGTCGAGGGCGGGATCGTCATCGTCATCGGCGCGGCCGGCGCCGTGGTGAACATCGCCGCCGCGTGGGCGCTGTCGCGCGCCGAGCGCCGCAGCCTGAACATCGAGGGCGCCCGCGCCCACGTCCTCGCCGACCTCTTCGGCTCGATCGCCTCCGTCATCGCCGGCGTGATCATCGTCGTCGCGGGCTGGCGCCTGGCGGACCCGATCGCCGCCCTGTTCGTCGTCGCGCTCATGCTGCGCTCGGGCTGGCGGCTGCTGCGCGACTCCGCACGGGTGCTGCTCGAGGGAGCGCCTGTCGGCATCGACCCGGAGAAGGTCGGCCGGTCGCTCGCGGCGCAGACCGGGGTCGTCGAGGTCCACGACCTGCACCTCTGGGAGGTCACGACCGGCTTCCCGGCCCTCGCCGCGCACGTCGTCGTCGCGCCCGACGAGGACTGCCACGCCCGCCGCCGGGAGCTGCAGACGCTGCTCCTCGAGCAGTTCGGGATCGAGCACGTCACGCTCCAGGTCGATCACGCGACCGACCGCGATCGGCTGCTGCAGATCGAGGGCTCCGCGCTGCGCAGGGACTGACAGCGCGCTTGCGCGTGCAGGAGCGCGGCGCCGCCGCGGCGAACCGGCCTCGTGCCGATGCGCCATCGCCACCTGCACACCGCGCTCGCGAGCTTCGCCGAGGAGGCCACCTGGCAGCTCGCCTCCGTGATCGCCGACGGCGTCGAGGTGCCGTTCGAGGTCGTGGAGGAGCGCGGCCGCCGCCGCGACACGCCGCTGTACTGCTACCGGCCCCTGACCGATCGCTTCGTCGCCGAGCGCGCGAGCCTGCTGACGCGGGTACCGGCGTACCCGGCCGCGGCGCGGGCGCTGGAGTTCGAGGACGGCGTCGGCGAGTACCTGCGCGCGCAGGGCGAGACGAAGGTGCCGACCGAGCCGCGCAGCCGCGCGGACCTCACGCTGCGCGTGTTCGTCTCACGGATCTTCAGCGACGCCGACGAGTTCGTCCTCACCCAGGAGCGCTTCGACCGCGCGTGGCGCGAGCTCGCGGCCGCGCTGCACGAGGGCGGGGCGGAGTGCGTCGTCGTCGCGCCGCTGCTGGGCGTCGCCATCGGCTCGCGCGAGGTGCCGCTCGGCGACGGGCTGAGCCTCATGGCTCCCGATGCGCTCGCCGACGCTCCACGCGATGCGCTGCGGATCACCGCGGAGCGCGGCGTCCTCGCGGTCGTCGCCCACCCCGAGCGTCCCGGCGCGCCGGGTGCGCACGCGACCGCGATCCGGCGCCTGGAGCGGATGGTGCGCGCGCTGCGGCTCTTCGACAGCCCGTCGCCCGCGCTGGGCGGCGTCGCGTGGACCCGGACAGGCACCGGGCCGTGGACGGTCACCGGCATGCAGGGCGGCGGCCGCGCACGCGGTCTGCTGGCTGTCCCGGCGACGGCCGAGGATGAGCTGCGCGCGTTCTGCTCGCTCGTGGACCGGCGCGCCGCCCGCACGGCGGAGGTCGGCTGGGCGCTGGACCGCTACGGCATGGCCCGCGACCGCGCCGAGCCGCTCGAGGCGCTCACGGACATCCTGCTCGCGCTGCGGGCGCTGCTCGAGCCCGAGGGCACGGCGAGCGCCCGTCTCGGCGGCCGGCTCGCGGCGCTGTGCGCGGAACCAGGCGGGCACGGGGCGATCGTGGCCGAGGTCGCCCAGGCGGTCGCGCTCGAGCGCTCGGCGATCGGCGGCCTGGCCGGCGGCCCCGATGGCACCGACGTGCTCGTCACCCGGATGGGCGACCACCTCCGCGCGCTGCTGCGCGACGTCCTCTGCGGGCACCTCGACGCCGATCTGCGCGGCCTAGCCGACCGGCTCGTCGCGCAGGCAGCGCTCGAGACGAGCTAGCCCCTCCAGGTCGTACACGTCCTGGTCCAGGAGCGGGACCAGGACTGGGTCCTCGACGCCGAGCTCGCGCTTGACGTGCTCGATGGCGTCGGCGTCGCGGCGGGCGAGCACCTCGACGTCGCGCAGCGTGTCGGCGACCTTGCCGGCGAGGCGCTCCCCGAGCTCCCCGGCCAGCTCGGTCCGCGCGACCTCCGGGTCGGTCTCCGGGGCGCGGTGTACGCGGTTGACGATGATCCCCCCGAACGGCATCCCCGCGGCCTCGAGACGGCCGTGGAAGAAGATCGCCTCCTCGACCGGCTCGCGCTCCGGGCTCGTGACGAGCAGGAACGTCGTGTCGGGGTCGCCCAGCAGCTCCTTGACGCCGGCGGCCCGGCGGCGGAACCCGTCGATGAGACCGCTCAGCGAGCGGAAGAAGACCGAGAGGTCGTCGAGCAGGTCGATCCCGGTCAGCCTGCTGAGGACGGAGAAGACGACGCCCGTCCCGCGGCCGATGACGCGCGCCGCGAGCCCCGTCGGGGCGAGGATCGCCTGCAGCGCACGGCCGTCGAGGAAGCCGGTCAGGCGGTCGGGCGCGTCGAGGAAGTCCAGCGCGTTGCGCGAGGGTGGCGTGTCGAGGACGACGACGTCCCACCGCGGGTCGCGGTGCAGCTCGTAGAGCTTGGCGACGGCGGTGAACTCCTGCGAGCCGGTCATCGCACCGGACAGCTCGCGGTAGATGCGGTTGCCCAGGACCTCGCGCGCGGCGCTCTCGTTCGGCGCCAGCAGCTCGATGAGATCGTCGAACGTGCGCTTCGCGTCGAGCTGCATCGCCCAGAGCTCCCCGGCGAGGTCGACGGTCTCGACGCGGTGCGGCTCGTTGCCGAGCTCCTCGAGCCCGAGCGCCGTCGCGAGCCTGCGGGCCGGGTCGATCGTCACGACCGCGACCCGCTTGCCGTCCGCCGCGAGCCCGAGCGCGAGGGCGGCGGATGTCGTCGTCTTCCCGACGCCGCCCGAGCCGGCGACGATCACGACGCGCTTGCCGGAGAGGTTCATGCGAGCTGCCCGGCCAGCTCGTCGGCCAGTGCGGCGAGGTCGGGCGTCGCGACGGCCTGGGCGTGCAGCCGCAGCGCGCGGTGTCCGGTCGCCCGCGTGAGGCGTGCGAGCTGGGCGCGCTGCCTGCGCGCTCGTGCGTGCGCGACGAGGGCCCGCTGGACGCCCGGCCCGCCGGGATGCTCCTCGAGCCGCCGCGCGTCGGCGGGGGTGAAGCGGTCGGGAGCCAGGGCGTTGACGACGATCGCGTCGAGCTCGGCGTCGAGGCTGTCGCGCAGGGCGGCCTGCAGCGCGAGCGTCTCCGTCACCGCGAGCTCCTCGGCGCGGGCGACCGCGACGATCGCCGTGACCTCCGGGTCGCTGAGCGTCGCGTGGATGATCGACGCCTGGCGCGCGACCGGACCCGTGTGCGCCGCGCCGGCGAACGCGCGCGGCGCGCTGAGCACCGCGACGCCGTGCCCGGTGGCGGGCGCGTCGACGATCACGAGGTCGTAGGACGTCGCGCCCGGGGTGCGACGGTCGAGCTGCGCGAGCTCCCAGAGCTTGCCGACGGTGAGCAGCTCGCGCAGCCCCGGCGTGGCCGCCGCGAGGAGCCCGAACAGGCGGCTGCGGTTCAGCAGCCCGGCGGCGGCGGACGGCAGCTGGTCGCGGAGGTACTCCTCCATCGCCTGCTCGGGGTCGACGGAGACGTGGAACAGGCCGGGCGCGAGCTCGGTCTCCACCGCGCCGTCGCCGGTGTGCGCCGCGTCGAGCACCCCGGCGACATCGGTGCGCCGCGCGACCTCGGCCACCATGGTCCGGCGCCCGCGGCGAGCGGCCTCCAGCCCGATCGCCGCAGCGACCGTCGTCTTGCCCACGCCGCCCTTCCCGGTGACCACGATGAGGCGGTGGGCGAGCAGACTCTCCATGTCAGGCTGAGGGTGAGAGTCGCATCTGGGCGCTCTGCAATCCCAAAACTACCCGAATGGGTGGGTGGTCGGCGCGTAGCCGCTTGCAGCCTCGCGGATTCAGCGTGTTCTCGGGGGTTTCCTGTGAGGAGGTCATGCAGGGTTTGTGGCGCGTGCGGGGAAGTGCGCCTCGTATAACTACGTCCGACGCCGCATCCAACTGGCAAGTTCCGTAGCGTTCCACACGCGTGACGGGTGCACTGGTTGGTGCACTGCCTTTTCCTGCATTCGCCCCGTGGACGCGGGGCAGGGGGAAGGATCCCCACTATCGCGACCGGAAGGAGGACCCAGTTGCGGTCCCATGTCAGCCCTGTGCCGGTGAGGAGGATGTCGCTCCTGCTGGGCATGGCGATGGCACTCACGTTCGCCTGGCTTCTGTCCGCCGGAGTGACGAACTCGCTGGCACATCCCACGGGGGACACCCCCGAGGGAACCGAGTCGTCGCAGTCCTGGCAGCAGAGCACGACGACGACGCCATCATCTCCCGAGCAGACCTCTTCGAAGACCTGGTCTGGCGAGCAGCCGCCCGCGGACACGTCGACGACGCCTGCGCCACCCGCGCCGGCGACGCCGGCGACGCCGCCCGCTCCTGCGACACCGCAGCCGGAGACCACCCCGGCGCCTGCACCGGCGCCCGCGCCTGCACCGGCGCCTGCTCCCACCCCGGCACCGACGCCGGCCACGAGCCCGGCTCCGGACACGACACCCGCGCCGAGCACGCCGTCCTCCGAGACGTCGAGCTCGCCGAGCACCGCCACCCCTGACACGCCCGAGTTCGTCTCGCCGCATGGGCCGTGTGGTCAGGAGGCGGAGGTCCCGGGCATCGAGTTCTCGCCGCCCGGCTCCCCCGGGTGCGTGACGCCGCCGCCCGTCTGCGGTCCCACCGAGACACCCGGCACGCAGGGCGTCCCCGGCGCCCCCGGCACGCCCGGCACCTCGCCGTCGGCATGCACCACGCCGACGACGTGCCCGCCCGGCTCGACCGGCACGCCGACGGGTCCCGTCACGACGCCCGGTGGCATGCCCCCGGGTTGCACGGAGACCCCGACGCCGCCCGTCTGTCCGCCCGGCAGCACCGGAACCCCGACGGGTCCCGCGACGACGCCTGGTGGCATGCCCGAGGGCTGCACCGCGCCGCCTGTGTGCCCGCCTGGCACGACCGGAACCCCGACGGGTCCCGCGACGACGCCTGGCGGCATGCCCGAGGGCTGCGCCCCGCCCGCCGTGTGCCCGCCCGGCACGACCGGCACCCCGACCGGCCCGACGGGCCCGAGCGGCATGCCCGAGGGCTGCGCCGCGCTCCCGGTGTGCCCGCCCGGC
Source organism: uncultured Solirubrobacterales bacterium (assembly GCA_963757125.1). Taxonomy (GTDB): domain Bacteria; phylum Actinomycetota; class Thermoleophilia; order Solirubrobacterales; family Solirubrobacteraceae; genus CAVVSD01. The sequence goes on from CAVWQP010000009.1 coordinate 86,528, forward strand.
ACGACCGGCACCCCGACCGGCCCAGCGACGACCCCGGGCGGCATGCCCGCGGGCTGCTCGCCGAGCCCGGTGACGCCGGCCGCCCCCGTCACGCCCGCCGTGACGCCGGCGACGCCGACGCCCGTCGCACAGACGGTCCAGGGCGAGAACGTCCCCACCGCAGGCCAGGGTGAGAACGAGGCCACCCCGGACGAGGGCGACGTCGAGGGCGACACGTCCGAGGCCACTCCCTCGGAGGAGACCACGACCCCCGCGGCGACCGCCGCGCCGGGCCCGACCCAGGAGGCCTCGGCCGGCGAGCTGCCGTTCACCGGTCTGAACGCCTGGTGGCTCGGCCTGCTCGGCCTGACGGTCGCAGGCACCGGCGTCGTGCTCCGCCGGAGGACCTCGGACTAGGCCATCACCGGCTCATCCGCAGTCGCATCGACGGCCGTCGCCCCTTCGGGCGGCGGCCGTCGCGCTTCTGCCGTCCGATCCGCACGGCACAGTACGCGTGGAGGATTCGGCGAATCCCCTGCGAATACGCACAGCGTGCAGGCGCAAACCCCCAAGCCCCAGGCAAAGACCATCGCGTTCGCGAACCAGAAGGGCGGCGTCGCCAAGACGACGACGACCCTCAACCTGGCCGCCGCGTTCGCGGAGACGGGAAACCGGGTGCTGTGCGTCGACATGGACCCGCAGGGCAACCTGACGATGTCGCAGGGCATCGATCCGGACACCCTCGACCTGTCGATGTACGACGTCCTCGTCCACAAGACCCCGATGCGCGACGTCATCAAGCGCCGCGAGGTGGACGTCGCCTGCGCCAGCATCGACCTCGCAGGCGCGGAGATCGCGATGTCGACCATGATCGGCCGCGAGCGCTCGCTGCAGAAGGCGCTCGCGCCGGTCCGCGAGGACTACGACTTCATCCTGATCGACACGCCCCCGAGTCTCGGGTTGCTGACGATCAACGCGCTGACGGCGGCGAACAAGGTGATCGTCCCCGTGCAGTGCGAGTACCTCTCCATGCGCGGGCTCATCCAGCTCCAGAACACGCTGCACATGATCCGCGAGAACCTGAACCCCGACGTCGAGATCGAGGGGATCCTGCCGACGCTGGTCGACACGCGGACGTTGCATGCGAAGGAGGCGATCGAGATCCTCGAGGAGAACTTCGGTGATCGAGTGTTCGCATCGCGCATCCGCAAGACCGTCCGTTTCGCAGAGGCTCCCGTGAAGGGGATGTCCGTGCTCAAGTACGATCCGGCCGGGAAGGCCGCGCAGGCATATCGCGACCTCGCGAAGGAGGTGCTGGCCCATGGCAACCGGTAAGCGAGCAAGCATGCGCGAAGGCCCCTTGGCAGATCTCTTCAGGAAGACGGAGGAGGCGGCTCCCGCCCCCAAGCCCGAGCCGCCCCGCGAGGAGCCTCGGGTCCCGTCGCCGCAGGAACGGCTCCGACACGCGTTCTCCGCCGACATCCCCGACGACATCATGGAGCGACCGGTGGAGCGCGAGCCCGAATTCCACGAGCCCGAGGTGCGCTCCTGGGCGCCTGCCGAGCCGGAGCCCGCATTCGCCGGGGCGCCGGTGCTGCGCGTCGTCGGCGTGGGTGGCGGCGGCGTCAACGCCGTCAACCGCATGGTCGAGGCCGGCATCACCGGCGTCGAGTTCCTCGCGGTCAACACGGACGTCCAGTCCCTGCACGGCTCGACAGCCGACCGCACGCTGCACATCGGCGACGCGATCACCCGCGGGCTCGGCTCCGGGTCGGACCCCGACGTCGGCCGCTCCGCGGCGACGGACGACATCGACCACATCAAGAACCTGCTCAAGGGCTCGGACATGGTGTTCGTGGCCGCGGGCGAGGGCGGCGGCACCGGTACCGGCGCAGCGCCGGTCGTGGCCCGCGTGGCACGCGACCTGGGCGCGCTGACGGTCGGCATCGTCACGAAGCCGTTCGGCTTCGAGGGCAGCCGCCGCCGCGAGACCGCGGACGCAGGCATCGCCGCGCTGCGCGACGAGGTCGACACGCTCATCGTCGTGCCGAACAACCGGCTGCTGTCGGTGCTCGACCGCCAGACGTCGATGGTCGAGGCGTTCCGCGTCGCCGACGACGTCCTGCGCCAGGGCGTCCAGGGCATCTCGGACCTCGTGACGCTCCCGGGCCTCATCAACCTGGACTTCGCGGACGTCCGCACGATCATGTCCGAGGCCGGCAACGCCCTGCTCGGCATCGGCATGGGCACCGGCGAGCGGCGCGCGATCGAGGCCGCCGAGGCCGCCGTGTCGTCCCCGCTGCTCGAGACGAGCATGGAGGGCGCGCGCAAGATCCTGCTCTCCATCACCGGCGGGCACGACATCTCCCTGTGGGAGGTCAACGAGGCCGCGAAGGCGGTGTCGGCCGCCGCGCATCCGGACGCCAACATCATCTTCGGCGCACTCGTCGACGAGTCGCTGACCGACGCCGTGTGGGTGACCGTCGTGGCGACGGGCTACGCCGGCGACGAGGGGACACGCCGCCCGTCGGCCGTGTCGCAGTCGCGCCTCCGCGAGCCGGAGGGCGAGCCCCGCGTGGAGCGGCGTCCGCGGCCGGCCGAGCGCCGTCCGGCCCCGGCGCTCGAAGTGCCGGAGTTCATGCCAAGACGGTGATGTCGGGCGGCATCGTCGCCGCCGGGCACGAGGTGACCGCCGCGGCCGGGGCGCGTGTCCTGGCCGACGGCGGCAACGCGGTCGACGCGGCGGTCGCGGCGATGCTGACCTCCTGGGTCGCGGAGCCGCTGCTCACGGGTCCGGGCGCGGGCGGGTATCTGCTCGTCGCCGGCCCGGGCTGGGAGCCGACGCTCCTGGACTTCTTCGTCGCCGCGCCGGGCTTCGGCGCCCGCCGCGATCCCTCGCCGCTCGTCGAGGTCCTCGTGGACTTCGACGGCGAGACCGAGCAGGCGTTCCACGTCGGCGCCGCCTCGTGCGGCACGTACGGCTCGCCCGCGGGCGTCGAGGCGGCGATGCAGCGCTGGGGGTCGATGGCGCTCGCGGACCTCGCCGCCCCGGCCGCCGCGCTGGCCCGCGACGGCGTCGTGGTCACGCCCGTCCAGGCGCAGCTGTTCCGCATCCTGGCCGGGATCGCGCTGAGCTCGCCGGAGGGCGCGGCGACGTTCCTCCCCGGCGGGCGCCCGCCGCAGGCCGGCGAGCGCCTGGCGCTGCCCGAGCTGGGCGACGCGATCGCGCGCCTCGGCGCCGACGGCGCGGCGCCCTTCTACACCGGGGACATCGCGGCGGCGATCGTCGCGCTGGTCGGCGAGCGCGGCGGGCTGCTGACCGCCGACGACCTCGCCGCCTACGAGGCGCTGCCCCGCAGCCCGGCGCGGGTCTCCTACCGTGGCGACACGGTGCTCACGAACCCACCGCCGTCCGCAGGGGGGACGCTCCTCGCCCTCGCGCTGGGCCTGCTCGACCGCACGCCGGGCCCGCCGCGCACCGCCGACATCGTGGACGCGATGGCGACCGCCCAGGAGGCACGCACCGACGAGTTCGTCGAGGGCCTCGCCGAGCCCGGGTTCCTCGAGCGCTTCCTGCCCTCGCGGCTCGGCGGGACGACGCACATCTCCGTCGTGGACGGCGAGGGGCGCGCCGCGTCGGTGACCTGCACGAACGGGGAGGGCTCTGGTGTCGTGGTCCCGGGCACGGGCGTCCACGTCAACAACATCATGGGCGAGGAGGACCTCAGCCCGCTGGGCTTCCACACGGCGCCACCCGGCCGGCGGATGCCGTCGATGATGGCCCCCACGGTCGTCCTGCGGGGCGACGAGGTGGAGCTCGTCGTCGGAAGCGCCGGGTCCAACCGGATCCGCAGCGCGCTGCTGCAGACGATCGTCGGCGTCGTCGACCACGGGCTCGATGCCCGCGCGGCGGTCGAAGCCCCCCGCGCGCACTTCGAGGACGGCCTCGTCTACGCCGAGCCCGGCGTGCCCGTCGAGGAGCTCACCGACCGCGAGATCGTCGCCTTCCGGAGCCGCAACCTGTTCTTCGGAGGTGTGCAGGCCGTGGTGCGCGACAGCGCCACCGGCGCGGTCACCGGCGCCGGTGACCCGCGCCGCGGCGGCGCGGTCGCGTCGGCATGAGGCGCCTCGTCGTCCTCGTGCTGCTCGCCGTCGGCGTCGCCGGGTGCGGCGGCCCGCCCGCGGACCTCTTCGTCGCCAACCGCACCGGCTCGGTGCCGGGCGCGAAGCTGGAGATGCTCGTCTCGGACGGGAGCGTGCGCTGCAACGGCGGCAAGGAGCACGAGATCTCCAGCGCGCAGGTGCTCGAGGGCCGCGCGATCGCGACGGACCTCGAGACCGTGAAGCAGTCGGACATCCCGAAGGAGAAGGCGGGGATCTTCGCCTTCAAGGTGCGGTCGGAGTGGGGGACCGTCAGGTTCGTGGACCGCAACACGAGCCCGACCGTCCTGCCGCACATCGTGCGTCTCGTGCGCGATCTCGCGCGCAGCGAGTGCGGCCTGGTGCGCTAGGCGCGACGGGCGTCGGCGCGCAGCGTCTTGGCGAGCGCGATCGCGTCCTCCATGCCGAGGCCGAGCGACTGGCGCAGCGCATCGGGGAGGTCGCGCTCCGTGCACGCGCGGACCTCGTCGCCCACCCGCAGCACGTAGCGCCCGGGACCGGAGCGGTGGACCTGGATCTCCTGACGACGCTCTGCTGCCGTGGGGCTCGGGTCGTCGGGGCGGGACACCCTCCGAACCATCTCCTGTTCGCCGCCCGAGCGAACTCGGACATGCGTTGACTACCCGAAGCGCACCTTGCCGTTGGAGCGTGCGCGGGCCTGCGCGCGCTCGATGAAGTCCAGGCGCTTCGTCGCGGCGCGGAAGAGCCGCAGGACCAGGCGCAGCCGGGCGTTCTCCGAGCGCAGGTCGAGCAGGCCCTGCTTCGCGTCGAGGCCGAAGTCGACGGTCGCGGCCATCGCGTACGCGTCCATGGCGCCGAGCTCCTCGGGAGCGAGGCGGTTGTCGGTCGCCTGCTCGACGAGCTCCGCGTAGGCGTCGCGGGCCGAGGCGGCGGCATCGAAGTCCGGCTCCTCCTCGGCGTCGTCGAGGAACGCGACCGTCCCTGCCGGGTACGGGAGGTCGTCCTGCTCGTTGACGAGGCGGAACGGGCGGGTCCCGCGCGTGACGATGTTCATCCGCCCGTCGTCCATGCGCTCGAGGACCTCGGTGATGATGCACGCGCAGCCGACGGGCTTCGTCTCGTCGTCGGCCTGCCAGATGATCCCGAACTCCGAGTCGCTCTCGAGGACCTCGCCGATCATCGTCCGGTAGCGCTCCTCGAAGATGTGCAACGGCACGTACTCGTGCGGGAGCGCGACGATCCCGAGGGGGAACAGCGGGAAGTCCCGGACGAGCTCCTCGGCCACGACCTGCAGTCTAGGAAGGTCCCTAGCACGGTTCCGCACGTCCTCGACCGTCGGGCGAGAATCCCCTCCCGATCTTCCTCCCGTCTGTCGATCACCCCGGGGCGGTCGCGGGCCTAGCCTTCTCACCACGTTCTGAGAAGCCCCTTCGAGTCACGGACAGCGACCTCTCCTCCCGCTCCCCCCGTGTATGCGCTCGGCCAGGCGGACAGCCGACCAACAGTGGCCCTGACCCAGCTGCTGGTGGCGGAACCACCTCGGGGACATCGGAACGTGTCGAGCAGGGCCCGAGGGATCACCCCACAGGCGAAGACGGGACAGCTTCGCCTGTGGGGTCCCTCTCCCTAGGCCTCAGGCGGCTCGAGCTCTGCGTCGGCGGCCCGGTTGAAGTCCGCCTTCTCGGCGCGCCAGGCCTCGTCGTCGCGGCCGGCCTTCCAGTAGCCGGACGCGGACAGCTCCCCGCGCGGGATGCCGCGATCGAGGACGAGGTGCCGGCGGATCTCGCGGGTGACGGCGGCCTCGCCGTGCACGAACGCGTGGACGTCGCCGGCCGGGAAGTCCAGGTCGCGGACGGCGACCGCCAGCGCATCGCCGGTGCCGTCGCCGTGCAGCCACGTGAGGTGCAGGTCGCCGGGCGTCTCGAGCGCGAGCTCGTCCTCCGTTCCGGGGACCTCGATGATCACGTGGACGGGCGCGCCGGCCGGGACGCGCTGCAGCGCCGCCGCGATGGCCGGGACGGCGGCGAGATCGCCGACCATGAGGTGCCAGGCGGCGTCGGGATTCGGCGTGTAGCCGCCGCCGGGGCCCATGAGCTGCAGGACGTCGCCGGGCTTCGCACCGGCCGCCCAGGGGCCTGCGACGCCCTCGTCGCCGTGCACGACGAAGTCGATCGTGAGGCGCCGCTGCTCGGCGTCCCAGTCGCGGACGGTGTAGGTGCGCACGCGCGGCCACTGCTCGCGCGGGTAGCGCTCCTTCACCTCCTCGGTGTCGAACGGCGCGTCGTACTCGGCGCCGGGCGGAGGGATGTGCAGCTTGACGTAGTGGTCGGTGAACTCGCCGACGCCGAATCCGTCCAGGTCCTCGCCGCCGACGACCACGCGGATGAGGTGCGGACTCAGGTGCTCCGTCTCGAGCACGGTGGTGATCTTGGGCCGGCGCCGGGGCCGGGGGGGCGTCTCGGTCATGTGTCAGGCCAGCCTACGAGCTAGCCACTGGGCAGGATGGAGCGCCTCGCGGCCCGTCCCGTCGTGGATCTGCTCGCGGCAGGAGGTGCCGGGCGCGACGACGTCGCCCTCCGCGGCGCGGACCGCCGGGAACAGGACGCGCTCGCCCATGCGCATGGAGACGTCGTAGTGCTCGCGCTCGTAGCCGAACAGGCCGGCCATGCCGCAGCAGCCGCTGTCGAGCGTCTGCACGGTCGTCCCCGGCGCGAGCTCGAGCGCGCGGACCGTCGGCCCCGCGCCGACGAGCGCCTTCTGGTGGCAGTGGGCGTGCAGGACGACCGGGCCGCCGGGCGTCAGCTCCGGCGGGTCGAGCTCGAGCAGCGCCTCCTCGAACAGGCGCGTCGCGGCGGCGACGCGCTCGACGCGCGGGTCATCGGGCAGCAGCCGCGCGTAGTCGTCGCGGATCGTGAGGATGCAGCTCGGCTCCAGCCCGGCCAGCGGGATGCCTCGCTGTGCGAGCGGGTCGAGGAGCTCCAGGTTGCGGGCGGCGTTGCGGCGGGCGTCGTCGACGAGGCCCTCGCTGAGCATCGTGCGCCCGCAGCAGACGACCTGGGGGAGCAGCACGCGTGCGCCGGCGGCGGCGAGCACGCGGACGGCGGCCTCGCCGATGTCGGGGCGCTGGTGGTTCGTCCACGTGTCGTTGAAGAGCGCGACCTCGCGGCCGTCGCCTTGGGGCAGCGCGCCGAAGCGCTCCGCGAACGTGCTCTGTGCCACCCGCGGCAGCCGCCGACGCCGGTCGATGCCGCCGAACGTCTCTGCCGCGCGGCGGGCGAGCCGGGTCGCGCCGACGGCGTTCACCAGGCCCGGCGCGCGGCCGGCGAGCGCGAGGCTGCGCCGCATCGATCCCGCCGCCCGCTGGCGCAGGGAGAAACCGTGCTCCGCGCCGCTCTGGGCGAGCACCTCGATCTTCATGGAGGCGACGTCGACGCCGGACGGGCACTCGCTCACGCACGCCTTGCAGCCGACGCAGAGGTCCATGACCTCGTGCATCGCCTCGCCGGTGAGCTCGGACGCCGGCAGCGAGCCGTCGAGGACGGAGCGCAGGGCGTTGGCGCGGGCGCGCGTCGTGTCGCGCTCGTCGCGCGTGACCATGTACGAGGGGCACATCGAGCCCGTGCCGATCTTGCGGCACTGCGCCGTGCCGTTGCACAGCTCGATCGCGCTGATGAACGACCCCTGGCGGCCGAAGTCGAGCTTCGTCGGCACCGCGCCGCCGTGGCGCTCGGGGCTGACCCGCAGGTCGGTGTCCATGCGCGCGGGACGGACGATGACGCCCGGGTTCAGCAGGCCGTCCGGGTCCCAGGCCGCCTTGAGCTCGACGAAGGCGCGGATGAGCTCCGGCCCGTACATCCGCTCGAGGAACTCCGAGCGCGACAGGCCGTCGCCGTGCTCGCCCGACAGCGACCCGCCGAGCTCGATGACGAGGTCGGCGACGCGCTCGGCGATGCGGCGCATCCGGGCGACGTCGCCCGGCTCGCGCGTGTCCAGCGCCGGGCGGATGTGGAGGCAGCCGACCGACGCGTGCCCGTAGAAGCAGGCCCACGTCCGCTCGCCCTCCAGCAGCTCCTCGAAGCGCACGACGAACTCCTCGAGCCGGTCCGGTCCCACGGCGGCGTCCTCGACGAACGCGACGGGCTTCGTCGTGTCCGAGCGGCCGAGCAGCAGCGGGAGGATCGACGCGCGCAGGCGCACGGTCTGCGCCTGGTCGGCGGCGTCCGGCAGCAGCGTGACGTGGTCGGCACCGACGTCGCGGCCGATCGCGTCCGCCGCCGCGAGCCGCTCGGCGACCTCCTCCGCCGTCCCGCTCCACTCGACGAGCAGCAGGGCGGCGGGATCGCCGTGCACGAACGCGGTGCTGTCACGCCAGAAGCGGTTCGCGCGGGCGTGGTCGATCGCGACGTGGTCGAGCAGCTCGACGGCGCTCGGGCCCTCGCGCAGGACGAGCGGCGTCGCGCGCGCCGCCGCGGCGAGGGTCGGGAACTGCAGCGACGCCATCCCGCGGACGGGCGGCAGCGGGTGCAGGCGGACGTCGGCGCGGGTCGTGACGGCGAGCGTGCCCTCGCTGCCGCAGACCAGGCGCGCGAGGTCCAGCGTGTCGGGGTCCAGCAGCGCGTCGAGGCCGTAGCCGGAGACGCGGCGCAGGATGTCCGGGTAGCGGCGGCGGACCTCGTCGCCGTAGCGGTCGGCGAGCTCCAGGCCCGTCCGCAGGAGCCCGGCGAGGCGGTCGCCGCCCTGCGCCCTGCGGATCGCCTCCGCGCGCGGCATCGGCGCGAGGTCGACCGTCGCGCCGTCGCTGAGGACGCAGCGCAGGCCGAGCACCTGGTCGCGGGTGCGCCCATAGACGATCGAGCGCATCCCGGCGGAGTCGTTGCCGATCATCCCGCCGAGCGTCGCGATGGCCGACGTGGACGTGTCGGCGCCGAAGATCAGCCCGTGCGGGGCGGCGTGGGCGTTGAGGTGGGCCTGGATGAGCCCCGGCTCGACGCGGGCGCGGGCGGCGCCGGCGTCGAGGTCGAGCAGCCGGTCCATCGCGCTCGTGTCGAGCACGAGGCCCGGCGACGTCGCCTCGCCCGCGAGGCTCGTACCGGTGCCGCGGGCGGTGACGGGCACGCCGGTCGCCCGGGCGGCGCCGATCGCGCGCCGCACGTCGGCCTCCGATCGCGCGAGCACGACGCCGACCGGGTCGCGGCGGTAGATCGACGCGTCCGTCGCCCAGAGTGAGCGCGACATCGCGTCGGTGCGCAGCTCGCCGTCCAGCCTCCCGTCGAGCGCCGCGTGCAGCCGCGGCCCGATCACGACCTGCGGAGCACGTCGATCTTCGTCGGCTGGCGCAGGATGAACGCACCGTCCGCGGGCGTCGCCAGCCGTCCGAACCGCGCGCGCAGCTCCTCCTCCACCTCGGGGTAGCGCGCGGTGCGCTCCGCGTCGTTCATGAGGACGCGGTCGCGCAGCGCCTCGAAGCTGTCGTGGCGGACCCGCAGGCCGAGCGTGATCGACTGCTCGGAGCGCAGCGTCGACGGGAGGCGCCCGAGCGCGAGCTGCGCCTGCGTACGGACGTGCGTCTCGTCGTCGAGCGGCTGCAGGACCTCGAACTGCTCGCCCTCCGCCAGCGGCTCCTGCACGAACACGAAGCCGCCGGGTCGCAGGACCCGTGCCGCCTCGGCCAGCGCCTGATCCATGAGCTCGACGGGGACGTGGTGCAGGCTCTGGATGAACGTCACGACGTCCGCGCTCGCATCGGGGACCGGGAGCTCCTCGCCACCGCCCTGCTCGTAGCGCTCGTCGGCCACGGGGACCGCGGCGCGCGCCGCGGCGAGCGGCTCCTCGCCCACCTCGACGCCGATCACGTGGGCGCCCTTCCCGGCGAGCCAGCGCACGAGGTCGCCGTCGCCGCAGCCGACGTCGACGACCGTGCTGCCCTCGAGGGGCGTGAGCTCGGCGAGGATCGCGCGCGGCTCGGGCACTACCAGTTCGCCATCGACTCGCGGAGGATCGCGGCCAGGTCGTTGGGACCCACCTCGACGGGCGACAGGACGAGCAGGCGCTGCTGCTTCATCGCGCTGGAGACGAGGTCGTCGATGTCGTCCTCGCCGTAGCCGAACGCCGCGACGCCGTTCGGGACGTCGATGTCCTGCATGAGGCTGATGAGTGCGGCGGGCAGCGTCTCCGCGTCGCCGTCGGACGCGTCCTCGCCCAGCAGCAGCGACGCGACCTCGAGGTGGCGCTCCGGCGCGGCGTCGAACGTGCGGCGGAACACGGCCGGGGCCGTGACGATGACCGAGAAGCCGTGCGGGACGAACGGATGGTCGTCCGGGTAGCCGGGCGGCATCCACTCGTGCTTGACGGACGCGATCCCGTAGGAGCACGCGTGCGGGACGTGGCAGCCGGCGGCGCCGAAGCCGATCCCGGCGAGCGTCGCGCCGAGCATCATCTGGCCGCGCGCCTCGACGTCGTCGTTGTCGGCGACGGCGCGGCGCAGGTACGCGCCGCCGAACTCGAGCGCCTTGCCCGACCAGATGTCGGTGATCGGGTTGGAGCCCTGGTAGGGCGGGCGGTCGTCCGGGGTCGCCGGCGCGTCGCGCTGGTCGAACGGGCGCGCGAGGTAGGACTCGGCGGCGTGGCAGACGACGTCCAGGCCCGCGGAGGCGATGACGCGCGGGTCGCAGGAGCGGGTCAGCTCGGGGTCGACGATGCCCTGGGCGGGGCGCAGGTAGCGGTGCGAGATGCCGCTCTTGGCGCGCTGGCTCGGGATGTCGAGGATCGCGACCGTCGTCGCCTCCGACCCCGTGCCGGCGGTCGTCGGGATGGCGAGCAGCGGCATGAGCGGGCTCGGCGGCTTGCGCCCGCCGCCGACGGGCGCGTTGACGTAGTCGATGATCTCGCCGCCGTGCGTGGCGATGAGGTCGGCGACCTTCGCGGTGTCGAGGCTCGAGCCGCCGCCGACGCCCACGAAGCCGTCGTAGCCGCCCGCGACCGCGGCGTCGGCCGCGACCTGGAAGGACTCGTCGGACGGCTCGACCCGGATGTCCGTGAAGACGTCGACCTCGATGCCCTCGGCCCGGATGCTCTCGACGACGCCGTCGGTGATCCCGGTCGCGACGACCCCGGGATCGCTGCAGAGCATCGCGCGCGTGACCCCGAGCCGCTTGAGCTCCCAGCCGGCGTCGGCGACGGAGCCGGGGCCGAACTTGATCGGCGTCGCCTCCATGGTGAAGACCGTCTCGTGCTGACCCATTCGGCGGGACGCTACCGTCCCGCGGCCGTGGCCTTCGTCCAGCGCGATCAGCCGCCCGGGGTCCCGCCGCTGACGCTGGACGGCGAGCGCACGCTGCCGGACGTCCCGGAGGAGAACTACTGGTACCGGCGCCACCTCGTCGTCTACGAGTGGATCGCCGCGCGCGTGGGCGGGATGCACGTCGTCGATCTCGCCAGCGGCGAGGGCTACGGGGCCGACGTGCTGGCCGGTGCCGCCAGGTCCGTCGTCGGGATCGAGCCGAACCCGGAGGCGTACGAGCACGCGCGGCTGCGCTATCCGCGGGTCGCGTTCCGGCGCGACATCGCGGAGACGTTCATCGAGCCGTGCGACGCCGTGGTCTTCCTGCAGACGATCGAGCACGTCGCCGACCCCGGCGCCGTGCTCGACCACATCCGCTCGCAGCTGCGGCCGGGCGGCGTGGCGTACGTGTCCACGCCCGAACGTGCTGACGCTCGCGCCGGAGGGCGCGGAGCGGTCCGACAACCCGTGGCACGTCCGCGAGTATCGCCCGGAGGAGTTCCGGGCGCTGTGCGCGGCGCACTTCGGGAGCGTCGAGATCCTGGGCGTCTTCCACGCGCGGATGCTGCGGGTGCACGAGCTGGCGCTGCGGGTGGGGTGGGACCGGGTCCACAAGGCGCTGCGCGTCACGAAGCCGTTCTACGACCGGTTCGTGCCGGCGATCGGGGCGCGGGACTTCGCGCTGCGGGGCGGGGAGCTGGAGCGGTCGCTGGATCTGGTGGCCGTGTTGCGCTGACGCATTCAGGTGCTCGTCATGCCGCGCGGAGGACCATGGGCTCACGTTGACCGTCACCGATTCGCCCGACGCCGCACGCATCCTCGTCGTGACCGAGCAGGTCGACGCGACGCCTGCGCTGCTGGACGGGATCCGGGGCCGCGCCGCGCGCGGGCCGTGCGAGTTCCACGTCCTCGTGCCGAATCCCGCTCCGGCCGAGTGGCACCCGCTGCACCCGGAGCGCCACGAGAAGGTCGCCGAGGCCGCCAAGGTCCTCTCGGAGAACCTCCCGCTCATCGAGGAGGCGGCCGGCTGCCCGGTCGACGGGGCGGTCTCGATCCGCCACGACCCCATGGACGCCGTCGAGGAGACGCTCATCGCCGGCGGCGCGTACGACGAGATCATCCTGCTGACGACCCCGCACCGCATCCAGAGCTGGCTGCACGTGGACCTCGCCCACCGGCTCACGCACCTGGGTCTTCCCGTCACAACCGTCAGCAGCGAGCACCGCCCCGTCGAGCCGGCGTCGTAGATCGACCGTTCGTCGAGGAATAACGCCCACTGCTGCACCCCCGCAGACCCCCCTCCGACAACCCACCTGGGCCCCCTGCGCGGCCCGCGCCCCCACCGTCTTGCCCGGCCGGTGGGATCGGAAAGCTGGGCGCCGCTCCCCACCGGAGCGGCGCCCGCCTTCCCCGTCCGCCAGCGGACACCGAACCGGATTCCGTCCGGAGACCGTCTAGTCTCCCGGGCTGACATCGAGAAGCCGAGTCCCCGTCGCCGCGTGCGGCCGGGGAGCGGGGGACCCAGCGGAACCGACGTGGTTCCAGGGGCGAATCGCCGGCATGTGCCCGGCGTAGCGCAGTCTCAGCGCGAGCCCGACAGCTAACCCCGTAGGCCTTCAGAGACCGAAGGGGTTCCGTTGCAGTCCGAAGCAGATCAGCTGACCATCGACGCGCGGCGTTCGCTGCGCGCCTCACGAGAGCGCCGCGGCGCCGCCCTGCGGCGCCGCCGACTGCTCCGGGGACGGCGCGCGGCACTCGCGGTCGCCGGGGTCTTCGCACTCACCGCCGGCGGCGCGCTCGCCGCGCCCGGCGACACCGACAAGCTCCCGCCCACCACCGTCAAGCAGGCACAGCGCGCGCTCGCCGTGAAGGCCGACGGCGTCGTCGGCCCGAAGACGAAGCGCGCCATCCGCCGCTACCAGCGCTCGAAGGGCCTGGCGGTCGACGGCCAGCTGGGCCAGTCGACGCTCCAGTCGCTCGGCGTCTCGTACGACGACCAGGACGGCCCACCCGCGCAGGCGAACGCGGACTCCAACGGCGGTGAGGAGGCGTCCGACACGGCCGAGACGACAACGGACGCGGAGGACGTGCCGGCCACGGACACGCCTGCGGCGCCGACGCCGTCGCAGGCCGCGACGCTCGAGAAGATCGCCGACTGCGAGTCCGGCGGCGACCCGACGGCAATCTCGCCCACGGGCCAGTACCGCGGCAAGTACCAGTTCGACCGCCAGACCTGGCAGCACATCGGCGGCAGCGGCGATCCCGCGGCGGCACCCGAGGCCGAGCAGGACGCCCGCGCGGCGCAGCTGCTCGCGCAGCGCGGCACCGCGCCCTGGCCGGTCTGCGGCTGACCGTCAGCCCCAGCGCAGGCGCTTCGGCGCGGGTCGCATCCGCAGCACCCGCGCCGGTACGCCGGCAACCACGGCGTTCGCGGGGACGTCCTTCGTGACGACCGCGTAGGTCCCCACGACGCAGTTGTCGCCCACGGTCACGCCGCGCAGGAAGCTTGCGCCGTAGCCGACCCAGACGTTGTGCCCGATGCGGACGTCGCGCTTGTAGATGCCCTGCTCGCGGATCGGCCGGTCGGTCTCGACCACGCCGTGGTCGAAGTCGATGAGCATCGCGCGGTCGGCGACGATGCACTCGCGGCCGATCGAGACGTGCTGGTAGCAGGAGATGGTGCACTCCTGGCCGAGCACCGACTTGGCCCCGATGACGACCTCGCCCTCGTGGGCGCGGATCTTCGTCCCGTGGCCGATCCACGACCACCGGCCGAGCACGACCCGCGCATCGCGGCCGATCTCGAACTGCACGCCAGGGGCGACGAAGCACAGGCCGTCGGTCACGAGCCGCCCGCGCCAGCGCACCTTCAGCCACAGCCAGCGCAGCGCGAGCCGCGCGTAGCGGTGGTCGAGCATCCCGTGCGTCCGCAGCCAGCGCAGGAGGCCGAGAGGGCCGCCGCGCAACGGTGGCGGCGCCTCCCGCACGATCGGCGGGAGCGTCCGCGGAGCGGGCGGGGACAGCACTGGCTCCACGCGGCGAACCCTACTTCGGCGCGCTTGCCATGATGCGGCGATGCCGCAGGAGGGCACCCTCGCGCAGCGACTCCTCGGCGGCGACCGCCGCGCGCTCGCCCGCGGCATCTCGCTCGTCGAGGACGACGACCCGCGCGGCTGGGCTCTCGTGCGCGAGGTCTATCCGCAGACCGGCAACGCCGCCGTCGTCGGCATCACCGGCGCGCCCGGCGCGGGCAAGTCGACGCTCATCGGCGCGCTCATCACCCGGCGCCGCGCCGCCGATCGCAGCGTCGCCGTCCTCTCCATCGACCCGAGCTCCCCGTTCACCCAGGGCGCGCTGCTCGGCGACCGCATCCGCCTGACCGAGCACTTCCTCGACCCCGGCGTCTTCATCCGCAGCATGGCCAACCGGGGCGCCCTCGGCGGCCTGAGCGAGGCGACGCTGCAGGCCGCGCTGCTCATGGACGCGGCCGGCCGCGACGACGTGTACCTGGAGACCGTCGGCGTGGGCCAGGCGGAGGTCGACGTCATCGACCACGCCGACACCGTCGTGCTCGTCCTCATGCCCGGCTCCGGCGACTCGATCCAGGCGCTGAAGGCGGGGATCATGGAGATCCCGGACGTCATCGTCGTCAACAAGCGCGACCACCCGCTCACGGACACGATGGTGCGCGAGATCAAGAGCATCCTGAGCCTCGCGCCGGCCCGCGACTGGACGGTGCCGGTCATCACCACGGAGGCGGTGAAGGGCGAGGGCGTCGACGAGCTCGTCGAGACGATCGCCGAGCACCGGGCGCACATCGTGGAGCAGGGGACGCTCTCGGAGCGGCGCCGCCGCAATCTGCGCGCGGAGATCGTCGCGCTCGCCGCCTCGCGCCTGCGGCGGCGCCTGGAGGCGGGGCTCGACGAGGATCCGGAGTTCGCGCGGCTGCTGGACGAGGTGGTCGCGCGCCGGGTCGACCCGGCATCGGCGGCGGCGACACTGCTGGAGCGCCAGGAGGCCAAGGACATCGCTTGACCGCCGGGAGCCGGCGGAGAACAATCGCCGGCGTGATGGGTCTGGCGACGGAGACGCCGGGCGACGTCCTCGACGCCGTCAACGGCCTCACGCCTTCGATCCGCGCCCGCGCGGACGAGATCGAGGCGGCACGGTGCCTTCCCGCGGACCTCGCGGAGCAGCTGCGGTCGGCCGGTGTGTTCCGCATGCTCACGCCGGCGTCGCACGGCGGCGGGCAGATCGGCCTGGTGCGCAGCATGGAGGTCCTGGAGGCGATCGCCGTCGCCGACGGCGCCACGGGCTGGACGACGATGATCGGCGCGGAGTCGCCGCAGCTGCTGTCCCTCCTGCCGCGCGCGACGTACGAGGCCCTCTACGCCGGAGGCCCGGACGTCACCGTCGGCGGCTCCTTCGTCCCGCTCGGCGAGGCGCACGTCGTCGAGGGCGGCTACCGCGTGCACGGTCGCTGGCCGTTCGCCAGCGGCTGCCAGCGCTGGGACCTCCTGTTCGGCAACTGCGTCGTCGTGCGCGACGGCGTGCCGGAGCAGCGGCCCGACGGCAGCCCGGCGACCCTCGCGATGCTCGTCGACGCGGGGCAGACGGACATCGAGGACACGTGGCGGGTGCTCGGCCTGCGCGGCACGGGCAGCCAGCACTTCTCCCTCGCGGAGACGTTCGTGCCCGACGAGCGGACGTTCGACATCTACTTCGGGCGCCCGTCGATCGAGGGCGTCTCGCCGTTCCCGATCATCGACTTCATCTGTCACATCGGGACCGTCGCCGTGGGGATCGCCCGCGCGGCGCTCGACGAGGTCGTCGACCGCGCCGGCTCGCGGGTGCGCCTCAACATGCGCGCGTCGCTCGCCGACACGCCCGTCGTCCAGCATCGGCTCGGCCGCGCCGAGATCGCGCTGCGCGCAGCGCGCACGCTCCTGTACGCCGAGGCGTCGCGGCTGGAGCGCGACGGCTACGGCGAGGACTTCCTCGCGCTGGCGGTGCGCACGTGGGCGACCGCAGGGTGGATCGCCGGGACGGCGCGGGACGTCGTCGACACCTGCTTCCAGGTCAACGGCGCGGCGGGGATCTACGACGGGGCGCCGCTGCAGCGGATGCTGCGCGACATCCACACCATCACCCAGCACGCGGCGCTGAACGACAACGCCATCACGCGGGCGGGGGCGGCCCTGCTCGGCAGACCGGTCGACATGACGTTCTAGGACAGGGGGCAGTCACATGCAGCGCTCGACCGAGCGGATCCTCACCACGCACACCGGCAGCCTGCCGCGACCTGCGGCGCTCGTGGAGACGCTGTCCGCGCTCGAGCGCGGCACGCGTCCGGACCCGGCGGCGTTCGCCGAGCAGGTGCGCGATGCGGTCGCGGGGGTCGTGCAGTGGCAGGTGGACGCGGGCATCGACGTCGTCAACGACGGCGAGGCGGGCAAGGTCGGCTACTCGACGTACGTCACCGAGCGCCTGAGCGGCTTCGGCGGCACGGGGCGGATGGGCACGATCCAGGACGTGCGCGACTACCCGGAGTGGGCGCACGCGACCGGCTTCGACAACGTCACCGAGCTCATCGTCACCCCGGCCTGCGTCGGGGACATCTCCTACGCCGACCGGGGGCCGCTCGAGGCGGACATCGCCAACCTCCGCGCGGCGGCGGACGCGTCCTCGCCGCACGACGTGTTCATGAGCGCCGCGTCGCCCGGCGTCATCGCGCTGTTCCTGGAGAACCAGCACTACGCGACCCGCTCGGAGTACCTCCAGGCGCTCGCGACGGCGATGAAGGAGGAGTACGACGCCATCCACGCCGCCGGCTTCGTCCTGCAGATCGACTGCCCGGACCTCGCCATGGGCCGGCACATCGAGTTCCCCGACGCGTCGCTGGAGGACTGGCGCCGCACGGTCGCCGAGAACGTCGAGGTCCTCAACGAGGCGACGCGCGACATCCCCGCCGAGGACATGCGCATCCACCTCTGCTGGGGCAACTACGAGGGACCGCACGACCACGACGTCCCGCTCGGGGACATCCTCGACATCGTGTTCGCCGCGCGGCCGTCGGCGATCTCCTTCGAGGCGGCGAACCCGCGCCACGAGCACGAGTGGCAGGTCTTCGAGGACATCTCGCTCCCGGACGGCAAGGTGCTCATCCCCGGCGTGATCGACTCGACGACGAACTACGTCGAGCACCCCGAGCTCGTCGCGCGGCGCCTGCTGGACTTCGCCAAGCTCGTCGGCCGCGAGAACGTGGTCGGCGGCTCGGACTGCGGCTTCGCGACGATGGCGGCGCTCATGCCGGTCGATCCGAAGGTGACGTTCGCGAAGCTCAGGGCGCTCGCGGCAGGTGCGGAGATGGCGTCCGGCGAGCTGTGGAGCGGTCGGCCCGCGCACGCGCCGGTGGCGCTGCACTCCTGAGGCGATGCTCGAGTTCGACGACGCCTGGTCGCGGCGGCTGGAGGCGGTCTACCGGACCGCGGACGTCGTCGGCCAGCGCCGGGCGGTCATCGAGGCGCTGCGGCTGCGACCCGGCGAACGGGTGCTCGACATCGGCTCCGGCCCCGGGATGCTCGCGTGCGAGATGGCGGCGGTCGTCGCTCCGCGCGGCAGCGTCCACGGGGTCGACATCAGCCCGAGCATGCTGGCGCTCGCGCGCGGGCGACCGCCGCCGCCGGGGGCGCCGTCGCCGGAGTACGCCGAGGCGGACGCGCTCGCGATGCCGTTCGCCGACGCGAGCTTCGACGCCGTGGCGAGCACGCAGGTCTACGAGTACGTGGCCGACATGCCTGCCGCGCTCGCCGAGGCGCGGCGCGTGCTGCGCCCCGGTGGGCGGCTGCTCGTCCTCGACACCGACTGGGACTCGATCGTCTGGCACTCGCGGGACCCGGAGCGCATGCGCCGCGTGCTCGCCGCCTGGGAGGCGCACCTCGTCCATCCCGATCTCCCGCGCAGGTTGAGCGGCCTCCTCGAGGACGCGGGGTTCGTCGTGCGGGAGCGCTCGGTCGTGACGATCCTCAACGCCGGCTACGACACGGAGACCTTCAGCGCGGGCCAGATCGACGTCATCGGGACGTACGTCGCGGAGCACGGCCTGACGCGCGAAGAGGCCGACGCCTGGGCGCTCGACCTCACCACGCTCGGGCGCGACTACTTCTTCAGCCTCTGCCGGTATCTCTTCCTCGCCATCGCGTAGCGCGGCCGTCGGGCATGATCTGCGGCCCACGAGGAGGAGGAGCGACGTTGGCGATCGACGCGCAGGCGCAGAAGCTGCTGGACATGATGGCCGAGGCGGGCGGTCCGCCGCTCACCGCGATGACCCCGGAGGAGGCGCGCGGACTCCCGGCGATCCTGGCCGAGCTGACAGGCGCCGGGCCCGACATCGAGACGGTGCGCGACGTGGAGATCCCCGGCCCCGCCGGCGTGATCCCGGCACGGGTCTACGAGCCGGTGGCGAACCCGCCCGGGACCGTCGTGTACTTCCACGGGGGCGGCTGGGTCATCGGCGACCTCGACACCTGGGACGCGGCCGTGCGCAACCTGGCGAACGAGTCCGGGGCGCGCGTCGTGAGCGTCGACTACCGGCTCGCGCCGGAGCATCGCTTCCCGGCGGCCGCCGACGACTCCTACGCGGCGACCGAGTGGGCGGCGAAGGAGTTCGGCGGTCCGATCGTCGTCGCCGGCGACAGCGCGGGCGGCAACCTCGCGGCGGTCGTGTCGCTGCGGGCGCGCGAGGGCGGTCCGGAGATCGCGCTGCAGGTCCTGATCTACCCGGTGGTCGACAGCGACCTGACGTCGGAGCACTACGCGAAGTTCCAGGAGACGCACTTCATCCTGAACACGCCGGACATGGCCTGGTTCTGGGACCACTACGCCCCCGACGCGGCCGATCGCGTCCATCCGGACGCCGCTCCGCTGCGAGCGGCGAGCCACGAGGGCCTGCCGCCGGCGTGGGTCCTCCTGGCGGGCAACGACCCGCTGTTCGCAGAGGGTGAGGCGTACGCGGCGAAGCTCGAGGGGGCCGGCGTGCCGGTGACGGTCGTGCGCTACGACGACCAGATCCACGCGTTCTTCACGCTGCCGAACCTCATCGAGGCGGGCAACCGGGCGCTCGCCGAGGCGGGCGCCGTGATCAAGGCCGCGCTCTAGGAGGGGACCAGCTCCGCGAGGCCGTTGCGGTGCGCGACCGCAGCGGCCTCCGTGCGGCTGCGGACGTCGAGCTTGGCCAGGATCCGCGAGACGTGGACGCTCGCGGTCTTCTCGGCCATGTAGAGCTCCGCGCCGATCTCGCGGTTCGTCGCGCCGCGGGCGACCAGGACGAGGACCTGGCGCTCGCGGGGCGTCAGCCCGAACGGCTCCTCCGACGACGGCGCCGCGCTGGGCTGCGGCTCGTCGTCGGCCTGGTCGACGCGCAGGCGGGCGCGGGCGATGAGCCCCTCGGCCTCCGTCGCGAGCCACTCCGACCCGAGGTCGCGCGCCGTCGCGAGGGCGGCGCCGGCGGCGACGGCGGCCGCCTCGCGGTCGCCGGCCGCGACGTGGGCCTCGGCCTCGCGCTGGCGCGCCTGCGCCTCGGGGTACGGGCGCAACGCTGCTGCCCACGCCTCAGCGGCGGCGGCCCAGGCGGCGGGGTCGGGCTCGCCGCGCCCGCGCGTCGCCTCGGCGTTCGCCGTGGCGAGGTTCCCGGCCTCCATGGGACGGCCGTCGACGGCGGCGGCCTCGACGCGCAGCAGGAGCGGCTCGAGGCGTGCCAGCGCGTCGTCGCGCGCAGCGTCGTCGCCGACGTCGCGCGCCCGCTCGGCCGCGTCGGCCTCGATGGCGGCGCCCGTCGCGGCGACCTGGGAGAGGAAGCGGACGTCCTCGGTGCAGAACTCCAGCCGGTCGAGCGCCGCCTCGACGACCTCGCGCGCCGCGTCCAGGTTGCCCTCACGGCGCTCCAGCTCGCCCTGCAGCGCGCCGACGCCGCCGATGAACTGCGGCTCGAGCGTCGTGGCGACGAGCTCGCCCGTCTCGTCGAGCAGCAGCCGGGCGCGCGCCGTGTCGCCCCCGCGGGCGAGCTCGAGCTCCGCCTCGCGCATGAGCGCGTTGACGCGGTGGATGCCGGCTGCGGGCACCGGGCGCAGGATGCGGCGCTGCGCCTCCTCCCAGTCGCCGAGGTCGAAGGCGATCGTGCCCGCCTGCGCTCGCAGCCACGTCGCGGTCCGGGCCGTCGGGTCGGGGAGCTCGGCGAGCCCCTCGTGGGTCACCTCGAGCGCCTCGCGGCTGCGGCCGACGACGTGCAGCCCGTCGGCGAGGTTCGCGTACGTCACGGCCATCGCGGCCGGGAGGCCGGCCTCACGGGCGAGGTCGAGCGCGTCGCGCAGCGTCTTGGCCCCGAGCTCGGGCTCGCCGTCGCACATGAGCGCGACGCCGAGGCGGTTGAGGACGGGTGCGTAGAGGTCGTCGGCGCCCGCGGCGTCGATCGCGGCGAGCGCGTCCGCGGCCGTCTCCCGGGTCTGCCGGTAGCGGCCCTGGAGCATCGAGAAGCGGACCTGGTCGACGAGCAGCTTCGCCCGCTCCCTGCTCTGCTCGTCCTCCGGGAGCAGCTCGAGCGCATGCGCGAGCGTCTCGCGGGCGGCCTCGCCGCGGCCGAGGGTCCAGCGCATCGTGGCGAGGTCGCCGAGGACCTCCGAGGCGCGCCGCGGCTCTGCCTCCTCGTCGATCTCCGCCAGCGCCTGCTCCATGAGCGTCACGGCGCGGGCATCGTCGCTCGCGCGGTAGTGGTCGCGGGCGGACCGCAGCAGGAGGTCGACGCGCGAGACGCCGGCGTGCTCCTCGGCGTCGGGCACGCGGTCCCAGAGCTCCAGGGCGCGCTCGAGCAGCGCGGCGGCCTCGCCGTGCGCCCGCACGTCGTCGGCGCGCTCCGCCGCCTGCACGGCGGCCGCGAGCTCGGCGGGCTGGTCGCCAGCGGCGCGGTAGTGCTCGGCGATGCGCGCCGCGACCCATGCGCCGCGCGGCCCCTCGGCGAAGCGGCGCTCGAAGGCGTGCGCGAGGGAGAGGTGCAGCGCGGAGCGCTCGCCGGGGAGCAGGTCGTCGACGATGACCTCGCGCAGGAGCGCGTGGCGGAACGTCTGCCAGCCCTCGTCGTCCACGACCGCGATGTGGCTCTCGACGGCGACGCGCAGCGCCTCGCGCAGCTCGCGCGGCTCCAGGCCGCTGGCGTCCTCCAGCAGCTGGTGGTCGAGCCTGCGCCCGGCGGCCAGCAGCCGCAGCGCCTCCTGCGCGGTGTCGGGCAGCCGCTCGACGCGGACCATGAGCGCGTCGCGGAGGGTGGGGGGCAGGCCGCCGCGGCCGTCCAGGCCGGAGGCCAGGAGCTCCTCGGCGAAGAGCGGGTTGCCCTCGCTGCGCTCGAGCAGGCGGTCGACGAGGTCCGCCGCCGGCGGCGCGCCGAGGATGTCCTCGAGCTGCTCGGCGAGCTCGTCGCGGTCGAAGCGGGCGAGCTCGATCCGCCGGGCGCGGGGCGCGCGCTCGAGCTCGGCGAGCAGCGGTCGCAGCGGATGCCGGCGATGGAGCTCGTCGGAGCGGTAGGTGAGGACGACGAGCACGGGCTCGTCGCACAGGCTGCGGGCCAGGAAGGCCAGGAACGCGCGGGTCGAGCGGTCCGCCCAGTGGACGTCCTCGAGCGCGAGCACCACGGGACCCTGCCGGCCGAGGCGCTCGAGCAGCGAGAGGAGCGCCTCGAAGAGCCGCCGCTGGGCCGAGCCGCGCTCGTCGTCGGTGCCCGAGACCGCCGGGGTGTCGTCGCGCCGCGCGAGCTCGGGCAGCAGCGTCGCGAGCTCGGCCCGGTTGGCCGGGCTCAGCTCGCCGAGGACGGCGTCGTCGCTGCGGGCCAGCGGGCGCAGCGCGCCGACGAGCGGCGCATACGGGAGCTCGCCCTCGCCGAGCTCGATGGCGTCGCCGCCGAGCACGGTCGCGCCCCTCTCGCGCGCGCGGCGCTCCAGCTCGGCCAGGAGCCGGCTCTTGCCCACGCCCGACTCGCCGGCCAGGAACGCCAGCGACGGGCGCCCGTCGGCGGCCTCCTGGAGCGCGGCCTCGAGCTCGGCCAGCTCTCCCGTGCGCCCGACGAGGCGGGTGCTCGTGACACGCGTCGCCATCCCTTGAGTATGCGCGACCGGCCAGCGTCAGTCGCGGCGCGTCGCCGCGACCGCCACGACGGTCCCGACGGAGGCCGCGACGGCGAGGATCCCGAGCCAGGCCGGGAGGTCCGGCGGCGCGAGCCCGGTCGAGCCCCTCGCGACCGCGACGACCAGCCACGCGGCGATCACAGCGGTCAGCGCGGCGAGGGCGAGCCCGGCTCGCGGCGCCCGGCGCAGGCCCCACGCGCACAGCGCGCAGGCGAACGGCAGCGCGGCCACGAGATGCAGCCCCGGGAACCATGCTCCGTGCTCGGCCCGGGCGAGGAACGAGGCGTCGAGGAGCTGCGCGCCGCAGACGAGCGCGCAGAGCGTCGCCGCGACCTCCGCGTCGCGCTGGCCGGGCACGGCGAGCGCGAGACGCTCGTGCCGCGACCGCCAGAGCAGCCACAGCGCGAGGAACGCCAGGCCGAGCACGGGCGCCCAGGCGAGCAGCCCACTCGCCGGATCGCCCCACAGCGTCACGAGCCGCGTGACGCGCTCGACGTGCTCGACGACCCCTTCCGCGCCGGTGGCCGGCCCGGCGAGGACGACCTGCGGCACGATGCCGCCGTAGAGCCGCTCGTTGACGCTGACGTAGACGATCGCCGAGAACACCACGATCTCCGCCGCGACGAGCCCCTGCAGCCTGCGGCCGGAACCCATCATCCAGCGCACGGTCGCCGCGAGCACCACGAGCCCGGCGAGGACCAGCTCGGCGTTCAGCCACGGGAGCACCGCGAGCTGGAGCGCCGCCACGATCGCGAGCCACAGCGGCGGGTTGGGGTCCGCGTCGCGGATGCGCAGGGCGCACACCGCCGCGCCCGCGAGCAGCGCCGCACCCAGCGGCTCGGGCCCGATCGCGGCTGCGGCGCCGAGCGCCGGCGGCGACAGCCCGACGGCGAGCGCGGCGCCGGTCGCCCACGGGTCGGGCACGATCCGCCGGGCGAGGACCGCGCCGAGGGTCATCGCGAGCGCCATCGCCGCCGCGCACAGCAGCGCGACCGCCGTCACCCCTCCGAGGCCGAGCAGCGGCGCGGCCAGCAGCGGGAGCCCGATGCCGACGCCCTCCAGCAGCCGCCCCGCGTGCGGTTCCGACGGCGGGCGGAGGACCCCGTGGTGGAACTCGCGATAGGCACGGTCGCGGTACTCGTCGGCGACAGCCAGGTCGCCGTCCTCGTGCAGGGACGTGGCCACCATGAGGTAGCGCGCCTCGCGCGCGGAGCGGTCGTCGCTCCCGCGCCCGGGCAGGGCGAGCGTGGCGGCGTACGCCGCGAAGAGCAGCGCGAAGAGCGCGACGAGCCGCATCAGGCAGGCTCGGTGTGCACGACGACCTCGGCGAGGTCGCCCTGCTGCGCGCGCAGCGCCTCCTCCAGCTCGGACGCGACGCCGTGCGCGTCCTCGAGCGAGAGGTCCGCCGCGACGGCGATGGTGAGGAACAGCACCGGGCCCGTGTCCGTGGCCACGACGCGCAGCTCGCGCGGCGGCTCCCCGAGGCGCTGCGTCACGAGGGCGCGCAGCGGCGCCTCCCGGCTGGCGAGCTCGGCGGCCGACGCGCGCCGCTGCGGCACCGGGCGCTCGAGCGGCTCGAGGTGCGTCTCGACCGACTCCACCTCGTCGTCGGCCGCGATCGTCTCCTCGACGCGCTCGCTGAGGGCGTGGGCCTCGTCGAGCCCGAGCCCCTCGGCGAACTTGAGGTGCAGGGACACGGTCGCGCGGTCGCCCGACGGGAAGATCTGGATGTCGTGCGCCTCGGCGACCCGCGGCTCGGCCATCGCGGCGGCCAGGACGCGCTCGCGCAGATCCAGGCCGCGGGAGCGCGGCTCGACGTGCACGACGACGTCGGCGGCGGGCAGCACCGACTGGATCGCCGACTCGACGCCGTCCGCCGCGGCGTGGCCGGCCGCGACCGCCCGCCCCGGCGTCACCGCGACGACGACGTCGGCGAAGTAGCGCCCGCCCGACTCGCGCAGGCGCAGCCGCCGCAGCTCGATCTCCGGCTCGAGCGCCTCGACCGCCTCGCGCGCGGCCGTCCGCGCGTCCTCGGGCGTTCGGTCCATGAGCACGCGCGCGTTCTCGAGCACCAGCCGCCCGACCGCGCCGAAGATGAGCAGGCCGACGACGAGGGCCGCGAGGGCGTCGCCGTGGTCGTAGCCGATGGCGACGAGGCCGAGCCCGGCGAGCACGGCGATCGAGCCGGCGAGGTCGCTCGCGAAGTTCACGACGTTCGACCGGAAGGCCGGGCTGTTGTACTGGCGCGCCGCGCGCCGCGAGGACACGATGCGGCCGACGTCGATCGCGATCGCGGCGGCGATGACCGCGAACAGCCACCAGCTCGTCGACACGACGTGCGGGTTCTCCTCGAAGAGCCGGCGGATCGCCTCGCTCGTGACGAGCGTCGCGGCCGCGGCGATGATCACCGACTCGCCGAGCGCCGCGAGGTTCTCCGCGCGGCGGTGGCCGTAGGGGTGCTCGCGGTCGGCCGGGCGGGAGGCGAACCGCACCGCGATGAGGGTGAGGACGGCCGCGATGACGTCGCCGCTGGACTCGATGCCCGCGGAGACGAGCGCGAGGCTGCCGGTGGCGAGGCCCGTGCCCAGCTTGAGCGCCACGAGCACGCACGCAGCGACGATCGACACCAGCGCGGTGCGGGACCCTCCCTGTTCGGACGGGGCGGCGATCGCGGTCATGACCCGGACTCGGTCAGGCTGCGGCGAGCGACTCCGCGAGCTCCACCAGCAGCCGCACGCCGAACCCGTTGCCGCCCTTCGGCGCGTAGGGGCGGCCGGACTCGAAGGCCGTGCCGGCGATGTCGAGATGGGCCCACGGGACGGCGTCGGTGAACTTGCGCAGGAACTCCGCGGCCACGATCGATCCGGCCTTGCGCGCCTCGTTGACGTTCACGATGTCGGCCGTCTGGCTCTTGAGGAGGTCGGCGTAGTCGGGGTGCAGCGGCATCCGCCACGTCAGCTCGCCCGACCGCGAGCCGGCGTCCCCGACCGCCTGCGCCCACGCGTCGTCGTCGCTGAACAGGCCGCAGTGCGTGACGCCGAGCGCGGACACGATCGATCCGGTCAGCGTCGCGAGGTCCACGAGCCGCTCGGCGCCGAGCATCACGGCGTGCGCGAGGCAGTCGGCGAGGACGAGCCGGCCCTCGGCGTCGGTGTTGAGCACCTCGACCGTCGTGCCGTTGGACGCGCGCAGGACGTCGCCGGGGCGGAACGCGTGACCGCCGGGCATGTTCTCGGTCGCGCCGACGACGGCGACGACGCGGACCGGCAGCCCGAGTCCGGCGATCGCGTCGACGGCGCCGAGCACGGCCGCGCCGCCGGACATGTCGAACTTCATCTCCGACATCTTGTTCGCTGACTTGATCGAGATGCCGCCGGTGTCGAACGTCACGGCCTTGCCGACGAGCCCGAGGACCGGGCCGACCGCGCCGGGCGGGTCGTAGCGCAGCGTGATGAGCGCGGGCGGGTTGTGGCTGCCCTGGCCGACCGCCGCGAAGCAGCCCATGCCGCGCGCCTCGATCTCCTCGCGCCCCTCGACCTCGCCCTCGAGGTGCTCGTGCTCGGCGGCCAGCGCGAGCGCCGCGTCGCCGAGGCGCATGGGCGTGAGGTCGTTGGGCGGCGTGTTCTGCAGGTCGCGTGCGCGGTTGACCGCCTCGCTCACCAGGAGCGCGCGGCGCACGGTCTCCGCGTGGTCGTCGTGGGCGGCGACCACGAGGTCGTGCAGTCGCGGGCGCGGCTCGGCCGACGGCGTCTTGTAGCGGTCGAAGCGGTAGGCGGAGAGCGACGTGCCCTCCACGAGCGCCGCTGCGTGCTCGCCGCCGACCTTGTGGGGCAGCTCCCAGCAGAGGCTGCGGGCGCCGAGGTCGCGCGCGCGGTCCTGGACGGACGCGGCGGCGACGCGCAGGCGCTCAGGCGTCAGATCGTCGCGGTCGCCCAGGCCGACCACGATGAGGCGCTTCCCGGCCGCGTGCGTGACGGCCAGGTGGCGGAACGACGGGCGGGCCTCGCCGCTGTCGACCAGGGCCTGCATCGCGCCGTCGATGTCGTGCGGGATGCCCTTGCCCTCGAACAGGCCGACGGCGACGGTGTCGCACTCCGTGTCCGCGGGGAGGGCCAGCGTGGCGGTCGCGAGCATGCGAGCAGGCTAGTGCCACGGCGTCCCACGGACGCCGACGCCACGTAGGCTGCCCGGCGTGGCTGCAGCAGCGTTCTTCGACCTCGACCGCACGCTCATGGCCGGCTCGTCCGGCATGCACTGGGCGCGTGCGGCACACCGATCCGGCCTCCTGCCCCGCAGGCAGCTGTGGGCCGACGCCTGGGCGAACGTCATGTTCCGCCTCCAGGGCTCCACCGACGAGGGCACCGAGAAGGTCCGCGACCGCGTCGGCGCCTGGATCGAGGGCCGCAGGGTCACCGATCTCGACCGTCTCTCCCCGCTCGTGCTGTCCGGCGTCCTTCCGCGTCTGTACCCGCAGATGCTCGACGTCGCCTACCGCCACCAGGACGCAGGGGTCCCGGTCTTCATCTGCACCGCGGCGACGCAGGGCACCGCCGACATGCTCGCGCATGTCCTCGGCTTCGACGGCGCCGCCGGCTCCCGGCTGGAGGCGCGCGACGGCGTCTACACGGGCGGCTTCGACGGCCCGTTCTGCTACCGGGAGGGCAAGCCGGTCCGGATGCGCGAGCTCGCCGAGGCCCGCGGCCTGGACCTGGAGGCGTCCTGGGCGTACTCGGACTCCGGGTCCGACCTGCCGATGCTCCGCGCGGTCGGGCACCCGGTCGCGGTCAACCCCGACCGCGAGCTCGCGCTCGTCGCGCGGGCGCAGGGCTGGGAGGTCATGCGCTTCGAGACGCTCGGGCGGCGCCTGAAGGTCGCCGCCGCCGTGACCGCGGCCGCCGCGGCCGCGGGCGGCGCCGCTCGCATCCGCCTCTCGACGGCCCGCTGATGTTCGAGGACCTCACCGACGAGCAGCGCGAGATCCGCGACCTCGCGCGCCGGTTCTCCGACGAGATCGTCGCCCCGCGCGCGGCCGACTGGGACCGCGAGCGGCGCTTCCCGCGCGAGGTCGCCAACCAGCTCGGCGAGCTCGGCCTCATGGGCGTCTGCGTCCCGGAGGATCTCGGCGGCGCGGGCGCGGACTTCCTCTCCTACGTGCTCGTCATCGAGGAGATCTCGCGCGGCGACGCCGGCCTCGGGGTGACCCTCGCGGTCCACACGAGCGCCGGGACGCTGCCGATCGTCGCCTACGGCACCCGCGAGCAGGCCGAGCGGGTCGTGCCGCCGCTCGCGCAGGGCCACGAGCTCGCGGCGTTCGCCCTCACGGAGTCGGGCGCCGGCTCGGACGCGGGCGCCATCCGCACCCGGGCCGCAGACGACCGCATCACCGGCGCGAAGCAGTGGGTCACGAACGGCGGGCATGCGCACAGCGTCCTCGTCTTCGCCCGCGACGCCGACGACCGGATCTCGGCCTACCTCGCACGCCGCGGCGCGCAGGGCATGGCGATCGCTCGCGAGGAGGACAAGATGGGCCTGCACTCCTCCTCGACGGCCGACCTCACCTTCGACGACACGCCCGCCGAGAGGCTCGGCGAGCCGGGCCGCGGGCTGGGCATCGCCCTCGGGACGCTGGACACCGGGCGCATCGGGATCGCGGCGCAGGCGCTCGGGATCGCGCAGGCCGCGCTGGACGTCGCGGTCGCCTACGCGAAGGAGCGCCAGACGTTCGGCGTGCCGATCGCCGCGCACGGCGCGATCCAGCAGAAGATCGCCGACATGAGCACCGAGGTCGAGGCGGCCAGGGCGCTCGTCTGGCGCGCCGCCCGCGCGAAGCAGGCGGGCGCGCCGCACAAGGTCGAGGGCGCGCAGGCCAAGCTGTTCGCCTCCGGCGTCGCGCGGCGGGTGACCGGCGAGGCGATCCAGGTCCTCGGCGGCTACGGGTACACGACGAGCTTCCCGGCCGAGCGCTTCTACCGCGACGCGAAGATCACGGAGATCTACGAGGGGACCTCGGAGATCCAGCGGCTCGTGATCGCGCGGTCGCTGCTGGGCGACGCCGCCCGCCCGTCCGGGTAGGAAAGGTTGCCGAGGCATGACCGCAACCCCTGCACTCGCGTAGGTTTCGGTGGTCCATGCGTGCTTTGCGTGCATGCCTGCTCGCGCTCGCGCTGATCGCAGTCTGTGGCGCCGGCGCGGCGCGGGCCCAGCAGCCGCCCGCCTCGACGCTGGACACGAACCCGATCAGCACACCGGATCTCGGGGTCGACGCCCAGGGCGGCGCCGTCGTCGCCTGGGTCGGCTTCGCCCCGACGACGGGCTCGGGCGGCGCGACGACGTACGTCGACGCCGTCCAGGTGAGCGTCCGGCCGCCGGGCGGCGCGTTCTCCCCGCCGCAGCCGATCTCCGACCTGCGCTCCGACGTCACGCGCGACGTCGCGCTCGGTGTCGGGCGGCGCGGGGATGCGGCGATCGTCTGGCGCGCGGTCGACGAGGAGCGTTCCGGCACGCCGATCGTCGTCTCACGGCGGCCTGCGGGCGGCACGTTCGGGCGAGGGACAGCGATCGCCGGCTCCACGGGCGGGCGTGACCCGGCGGTGGCCGTCGGCGGCGAGGGCAGCGTGCTCGTCACCTGGCTCGACGGGTCGGGCCGGCGGGGCTGCGGCAACGTCGTCTGGGCTGCCCGGGCGAAGGCAGGCGGGCCGTTCGGGAAGGCCGTCCGGGTCTCCGGCCCCTGCGCGCAGGCATCCGCGGCCCAGGCTGCGCTCGGCCCCGACGGCCGGGGCGCCGTCGCCTGGCGCGCGCGGCCCTCGGGCGGCGAGACCGAGCTGCAGGCCTCGGCGCTCCGGTTGGGGCGTTTCACCCGCGCCCGCGAGATCAGCCAGGCCCCGATCGCGGCCGTCGACTTCGACATCGCCGGCGACCGCACCGGCGCGACCCTCGCCTGGCGCGACGGCGGCGGCAACGTGGGCGGCGACGCGGGCCGCGTGCTCGTCGCGCGGATCGCCGGCGGTCTGGCGCCCCGCCCGCGGGTCGTCGCCAGCGGCGGGCGCCTCGCCGGGCCGCCGCGGCTGGTCGCCAACGCCGAGGGCGCGGCGCTGCTGACGTTCGAGCAGGCGGCGGCCAACGAGCCGCTGCACCGCCCCTCCGTCCTCGCCTCGCGCCGCCCGTCGATCGACGGCGGGTTCGCCAAGCCGCAGGTCGTGGCGGCGTGCGGCGCCGCCGACGCGACGAAGACGTTCGCGTTCCCAGCGCTCGACGCGAAGGGGATCGCGACGATCGTGTTCCAGACCGCCTGCGGCGCGCCGCTCGGGATCGGCCCGAACTACGGGCTCGCCATCGCGGCGGCCGGCCCGGGCGATCCGTGGTCGGCGCCCGTCCCGCTCAGCTCCGGCGGCTACGCCGTGGGCGTCGAGGTTGGGATGGCCGACGGCGGCGCTGCGGTCGCAGCCTGGACCGAGCGCGCGTTCGGCGCACCCGAGGCCATCGAGGGCCTCCGCGTCGCGATCATCCGGTGAACGGGCGCGTTCGCGCGACGTGAACGCGGTTCATCGCGACGTCACGCCCATAGGTCGAGAGAGAGGGATGGGAAGGGGCGGACAGGACGACCGCCTCGCCGGATCCAGGGACGAGCGAGCGGAGGCGGCAGTGCCCGCCGCCTCCGCCTCGCAAGACCCTCAGGCAGGCATACGTCGTTGCAGCCCGGTCGCCCCGAAGCGCCCGGTCCGCACGAGCGCGGCGAACTCGCCGAGCGCCCTGCCCGCACCCTCGACCACGCACGTCAACGGGGACGCCGCGATGCGCACCTGCATCCCGGTCTCCTCGTGCAGCCGCTCGTCGAGGCCGCGCAGCAGCGCGCCGCCGCCGGCGAGCAGGATGCCGGTGGTGGCGATGTCGGCCGCGAGCTCGGGCGGGGTCTGCTCGAGGGTCTCGTGGACGGCGTCGACCACCTGCTGGACCGGCTCGGCGAGCGCCGACCGCACCTCGCCGCTCGTCAGCGTCAGGTTGCGCGGCAGGCCGGAGGCCAGGTCGCGACCGCGGACGTCGAACTCCTCCTCGGGCACGAGCGGCCAGGCCGAGCCGATGCGCAGCTTGACCTCCTCCGCGCTGCCCTCGCCGATCGCCAGGCGGTGCTCGTTGCGCAGGTGCGCGGCGACCGCGTCGTCGAACTCGTAGCCGCCGACCCGCACCGCGCGGGACACGACGATCCCGCCGAGCGACAGGACCGCGACCTCGCTGGTGCCGCCGCCGATGTCGAGGACCATCTGCCCCGTCGGCTCCTCGATCTCCACGCCCGCGCCGATCGCCGCGGCGAGCGGCTCCTCGATGAGGTGGACCTGGCGGGCGCCGGCCGAACGGCACGCCTCGTCGACCGCGCGCTGCTCGACCTCGGTGATCCCGGAGGGAGCGCACATGACGACGCGGGGCGCGCTGAACCGGCCGCGGTGCACGCGCCGGATGAAGTAGCGCAGCATCTCCTCGGCGACCTCGAAGTCCGCGATGACGCCGTGGCGCAGCGGGCGGCTGGCGGAGATGTTCGCGGGCGTGCGCCCGATCATCCGCTTCGCGTCGCTGCCGACGGCGTGCACGACGCCGGTGTCGACGTCCATGGCGATGACCGAGGGCTCCTGCAGGACGATGCCCTGCCCGGCCACGAACACCAGCGTGTTGGCGGTACCCAGGTCGATCGCGATGTCCGGGCCCCCCATGGCGAACCGCGCCATGCGATGCACCCTAGTGAAGTCCTCTGAATGCAGGAGATACGATGCCGGGCGGCCGTGTCCACCACGCAGAAGATCCGGGTCGTCGTCGCCAAGCCTGGCCTGGACGGCCACGACCGCGGCGCGAAGATCATCGCCCGTGCGCTGCGCGACGCCGGGATGGAGGTCATCTACACCGGCCTGCACCAGACGCCGGAGCAGATCGTCGAGACGGTCATCCAGGAGGACGCCGACGCCGTCGGGCTGTCGATCCTCTCGGGAGCGCACATGACGCTGGTGCCGCGGATCGTCCAGCTGCTGCGCGAGCAGGACATCCACGACGTGGTCGTGACCGTGGGCGGCACGATCCCGGCCGACGACATCCCCGAGCTCAAGGAGCTGGGCGTCGCCGAGGTGTTCACCCCGGGCGCGCAGACGCAGGACATCGTCACGTTCATCCGCGAGGCCGTTGCCGCCCGGGCTGACTGACGAATCAGTCGATAGCATCGCCGACGTGTTGTCCCCCAGGAGGTCCCCGTGAAGATCTGTGTCCTCGTCAAGGAGGTCCCCGACGCAGCGGTCGAGAAGCGGATCGATCCGCAGACCGGGCGCATGGACCGCAGCGGCGAGCGCAACCTGAACCCCTATGACACGCACGCGATCGAGGCCGCGATGCAGGTCAAGGAGGGTGGCGTCGTCCCCGTCGAGGAGATCGTCGCCGTGACGATGGGGCCCGACACCGCGGTGCGCGCGCTGCACAAGGCCGTCTCGCTCGGCGCCGACCGCTCCGTGCACCTCTCCGATCCCGCGCTGTCGGGGTCCGACGTCGCCGCGACCGGCTACGCGCTGGCCGGCGTGCTCGAGCGCGAGAGCCCCGACCTGGTGCTGCTCGGCCAGCAGTCCGACGACGGCGAGTGCTACACGATCGGCGCGGTCGTGGCCGAGCACCTGCGCATGCCGTCGCTGACGCAGGTCATCAAGATGGACGTCGCCGAGGGCACGCTCACCTGTGAGCGCCAGGCGGAGTACGGCTACGACACCGTCGAGGTCGATCTCCCCGCCGTCATCTCGGTCGGCGACGCGATCAACGAGCCGCGCTACCCGTCGCTGAAGGCGATCATGGGCGCCAAGAAGAAGCCGCTGGAGACGCTCGACGTCGCAGGCGCGGGCCTGGACGCCGGGCGCGTCGGCGCGGAGGGCTCGCAGGTGGACTGCGGCGAGTTCAAGGCCCCGCCGGCCAAGGCGGGCGGCACGATCATCGAGGACGAGGACACGTCCGCGACGGTCGACCAGATCGTCGCCTGGCTCGACGAGAGGAAGCTGATCTAGTGAACGTCCTCGTCTACGCGCTGCACAACGACGGCGCGATCAACAAGAACTCCCTGGGCGCCGTGTCCGCCGCGGCGAAGGCGGCCTCGGACCTGGGCGGCGAGGCCCACGCGGTCCTCGTCGGCGGGGACGACCTGACCGACGACCTGCTGGGCACGCTCGGCGCGTTCGGCGCGACGAAGGTCTACCGCGTGAAGGGTCCCGAGGGCCTGGCCCAGCCGGTGGTCGACGCCATGGGCACGCTCATGAACGACCACGGCTACGACTACGCCGTCTTCGGCGGCGGCCTGCTCGGCTTCGAGATCGGCGCCGGGCTCGCGGCGCGGGTCGGCGGCGGCGTGACGATGGAGGTCACCGGCATCGCCGTGGAGGACGGCAAGCTCGTCGCCGAGCGGCCGATCCTGGGCGACTCGTCGATCTCCACGTCGCGCTACAAGGGCAAGGGCATCGTCATCGGGCGCCTGAACGCCTTCGAGGCGCAGGAGAGC
Source organism: uncultured Solirubrobacterales bacterium (assembly GCA_963757125.1). GTDB lineage: Bacteria > Actinomycetota > Thermoleophilia > Solirubrobacterales > Solirubrobacteraceae > CAVVSD01. The sequence goes on from CAVWQP010000009.1 coordinate 119,586, forward strand.
GGCGGAACAGCCGCGGTCGAGGACCTCGACATCCAGCTCTCGGACTTCTCGACCCGCGCGCGGATGGTCAAGCGCGGCGAGCAGCGCGGCGCCGACGTGAACATCGAGGACGCCAAGTCGCTCGTCGCCGGCGGCCGCGGGCTGGGCAACAAGGAGGGCTTCGAGGCGCTCGAGGACCTGGCCGGCGCGCTCGGCGGCGCCGTCGCGGCGACCCGCGCGGTCGTCGACGCGGGCTGGTACCCGTACGCCGCGCAGATCGGGCAGACGGGCAAGACCGTCGCGCCCAAGCTCTACCTCGCGGCGGGCATCTCCGGCGCGATCCAGCACAAGGTCGGGATGCAGTCCTCGGAGAACATCGTCGCGATCAACAAGGACGCCAACGCCCCGATCTTCGAGTTCTCCGACCTCGGGATCGTCGGGGACCTCAACAAGATCGTCCCCAAGCTCACCGAGGCCATCAAGGCCAAGAAGGGCTCGTAGTGGCCGCGGCGGCGGCGTCGTCCCCGGCGACTACCCGCCGCCCGTCCGGCCGGCGACGGAGTTCATCGGCGCGCCGACGGACCCGGAGGACGAACGCATCGAGGTCGGCGTCGTCATCGTCGGCGGCGGCCCGGCCGGGCTGGCCTGCGCCAACCGCCTGATGATGCGGCTCGCCGAGGAGCCCGATCTCGCCGAGTCGCTCGGCGAGGTGCCGGTGGCGCTCGTCGAGAAGGGCAAGGCGTGCGGGGCGCACAACCTGTCCGGCGCGATCATGCGCACGACGGCGATCGACGAGCTGTTCCCCGGCGCCGACTACCCGCGCTTCGAGCGCGTCGAGCGCGAGTCCGTGCTCCTGCTGCCGAACGGGTCGCGGTCGCTGCGGATCCCGACGCCCCCGCCGTTCAAGAACCACGGCAACGTCGTCATCTCCGTCGCCGAGCTGTCGCGCTGGCTGGCCGAGAAGGCCGAGGAGGCGGGCGCGTACCTGCTGACCGAGACCTCCGCGAGCAGGCTGCTCGTCGAGGACGGCGTGGTGCGCGGCGTGCGGTCCGGCGACAAGGGTCGCGGCCGCGACGGCGAGGAGCTCGCGAACTTCGAGCCGGGCTCCGACCTCGTGGCGCGCGCCACGGTCCTCGCCGAGGGCACGTGGGGGCATCTCACGGGCGCGGCGATCGGCGCGTTCGGCCTCGGCAACGACCCGCAGGAGTGGGCGCTGGGCGTGAAGGAGGTGTGGGAGGTCGCGGAGCCGCTGGACCGCGTCATCCACACCCTCGGCTGGCCGTTGCGCACGGGCGCGAAGTGGAACGAGTTCGGCGGCTCGTGGATCTACCCGATGAACCGCGAGGGCGAGCCGCCGCGCGTGTCGATCGGGTTCGTCGCGGGGCTGAACCACCGCGACGCGACGCTCTCGGTCCACGACGTCCTGCAGCAGTTCAAGACGCACCCGCGCATCCGGCGGATCCTGGCCGGCGGCAAGCGCGTCGCGTGGGGCGCGAAGGCGATCCCCGAGGGCGGCTACTGGGCGATGCCCCGGCTGCACGCGCCCGGCATGGTCATCGCCGGCGACGCGGCCGGCATGGTCAACGTCCCCGAGCTCAAGGGCGTCCACTACGCGATGGCGGCCGGGATCATGGCCGCCGACGAGATCGTCCTCGCGCTGCGCCAGGGCTCGACCGACCTCTCCGGCTACGGGGCGGCGATCGGCCAGTCGTTCATCACGAGCGACCTGCGCCGCTCGCGGAACATGAAGCAGCCGTTCCGCAGGGGCTTCTTCCTCGGCGGGGCGATCACGAACGCGATGGTCGCGACGAAGGGCCGGTTCCCCGGCGGGCACTGGGAGACGCACCGCGACTCCGACGAGCCGGTCGTCATGGGCGGCCGCGACACGAGCTACCCGCGCCCCGACGGCGAGCTGACGTTCGACAAGCTCTCCTCCGTCTACATCACGGGCAACGCGACCCGCGACGACGCGCCCAACCACATCCGCGTGCGCCGCCGCGTCCCGCGCGTGCTGGCCGAGACCTGGCGCTGGATGTGCCCGGCCGGCGTGTACGAGATCCCCGACGACGCGCCCGAGACCGGCGAGGTCGACCTCATCGTGAACTACACGAACTGCGTGCAGTGCGGGGCGATCACGGCGAAGGGCGGGCGCCTGACGCCGCCCGAGGGCGGCGACGGCCCGCTCTACCGGGTGACGTAGGTCCGCGCGGTTAGGGTCCTGATCATGCTCGAGGAGACCCTCTCGCCGGCGCTGGAGGCGTTCGCCGCCGTGCTCGGCCCCGGAGCCGTGCTGACCTCCGACGAGGACATCGCCGAGTTCCGCGACCCGTTCTGGCTCGCCGGCGACGACACGCACACGGCGTCGGCGATCGTCATGCCGACGACGACCGAGGAGGTGCAGGCGGTCGTCCGCATCGCCAACGAGCGCGGCATCCCGCTCTGGGCGCACTCCACCGGGCGCAACAACGGCTACGGCGGCCCCGCCCCGCGGGTCGGGGGCAGCGTCATCGTCTCGCTGCGCAACATGAACCGCGTCCTGGAGATCGACGACGACCTCGCCTACGCGGTCGTCGAGCCCGGCGCCCGCTGGTTCGACATCCACGACGCGCTCGAGGCCGGCGGCCACGAGCTCATGGTCTCGATCCCCGACCTCGGGTGGGGGAGCGCGGTCGGCAACTCGCTCGACAACGGCGTCACCTACCTGAACCCCGGCCGGGACTTCCGGATGGTCTGCGGCATGGAGGTGGTGCTCGCCGACGGGTCGCTGCTGCGCACCGGCATGGGCGCCATGGAGGGCAACCCCGCCTGGCACACCTACAAGCGCGGCCTCGGCCCGGTGCTCGACCCGCTGTTCATGCAGTCCAACCTCGGGATCGTCACCCGGATGGGCATCTGGCTGCAGCGCCGCCCCCAGTGCTACCTGCCGGCGGCGTTCAAGCTGTGGCGCGACGAGGACATCGACCAGGGGCTGGAGATCGTCCGCGACCTGATGATGGACGGGGTCATGGACGGCGTGCCCAACATCTTCAACACGCTGATCTCGGCCTCGGTCCTCGCCACGCGCTCCGACTGGTCCACCGATCCTGCGCCGCTCGACGACGGCCTCATCGACCGCATCGCGCACGACCTGGACGTCGGCCGCTGGGCCGGCCGCTTCGCGCTCTACGGCGACGAGGACATGGTCGACCTCAAGCTCGCGAAGATCCGCAAGGCCTTCTCGGTCATCCCGGGCGCGCAGGTCGTCGCCGAGCGCAAGTTCCTGCGCGGCGAGTTCGACCAGATCACGCAGTCCAGCGACAAGATCCAGTTCGGCATCCCGGACCTCGAGGTCAACAACATCACGGGCTGGTACAACCAGGCCGAGGGCGGCCACATCGGCTTCTCGCCCGTCGTCCCGCTGAAGGCCGAGAACATCCGCGAGGTGCGCACGATGCTGCGGACCCATCTCGAGCAGGAGGCGGGCCTCGACTTCCTCGTGGGCCTGCTCACGATCAACGAGCGCAGCGTGATCATGGTGACGATGGTCCTGTTCGACACCACCGATCCGGAGATGACGACCCGCGCCTACGACGCGTGTCGCGGCCTGGTCGCGGAGGCGGGCCGGCGGGGCTACGGGGAGTACCGCGCGCACCTGTCGTTCATGGACCTCGCGCAGGAGCAGTACGGGTTCGGCGACCACGCCTACCGGCGCTTCTGCGAGACGATCAAGGACGCCGTCGACCCCAACGGGATCCTCTCCCCGGGGCGTCACGGCATCTGGCCGAGCGCAATGCGACCGGCCAGGTAGCGAAACCCTGGAGGGCGGTGCGGTGTTCTGTGGAGGCCATGCGCCGCGCCGCCTCCATCATCGCCGTCCTCGCCCCCCTGCTCGTCCCGTCCGCCGCGCGGGCGGACGATGCACCGAAACTCCGGGCGATCGTGTCCTCCTGCCAGACGGGAACCGACCCCGCGGCGCGCACCGCGGTGTTCACCGCGTCGATGCCGGGGAACGACGACACGGCGCGGATGGCGATCCGCTTCGACCTCCAGCAGCGCACCGTCGACGGCGGGATCTGGAAGAAGGTCGCCGCGCCCAGCTTCGGCCGCTGGGAGCGCTCGCGACCCGGCGTGGCGGGCTTCGTCTACGCGAAGGACGTCCACGGCCTCACGGCGCCGGGCGAGTACCGCGCCGTCGTGCGCTTCCGCTGGTACGCCTCCGACGGCACGGTCGCGGAGATGCGCAGGACGACCCGCAGCTGCAAGCAGCCCGACCAGCGTCCGGACCTCGTCGGCGGGCGGGTGCAGGTCGTGCCCGCCGCGGACGGCACGGCCACGTACCGCGTCGCGGTGCGCAACACCGGCCGCACCGCCGCGGGGCCGTTCGCGGTCGCGCTGACGGTCGGCGGCGCGCCGGCGGCGAGCACCACGGTCGGGGGGCTCGCGCCCGGCGCCGCGACGACCGTCGAGCTGACCGGCCCGGCCTGCTCGGCGGGCCAGCCGGTGCAGCTGACGATCGACGACGGCAACGCGGTCGACGAGTCCTCGGAGGCCGGCTCGGTCGTCGGCCCGGCCTGTCCGTCCAGCCGCGACTGAGGCTCACACGACACAGCTAGACTGGATGGACCATGAAGACCGGCATCCATCCCGAGTACGTCGTGTCCCACGTGCGCTGTACGTGTGGCAACGAGTTCACGACGCGCTCGACCCAGCCCGAGATCCACGTCGAGATCTGCTCGAACTGCCATCCGTTCTACACAGGCAAGCAGCGGATCGTCGATACGGGTGGCCGCGTCGAGCGCTTCAAGCGGCGCGCAGCCAAGCGCCAGCCCGGCACCTAGCCGACAGGTCGGATGGGCGAGCGGGCGGAGGCGGCGCTCGTCGCGCAGCGCGATGCACCCATCGGGGGCCAGGCGGTCCTCGAGGGAGTGATGATGCGCGGCGTGTCGACGTGGGCCGTCGCCGTCCGCAAGCCCAGTCCTGAGCAGGTCGCCTCCGGCCGCAACCTCGAGCCGGGGGAGGCCGCCACGGGCGAGATCGAGATCACGAGCTTCCCGCTCGTCTCGGTCCTGCGCCGCCACCGGCTGCTGCGGCTGCCGGTCCTGCGCGGCGTCGTCGCGCTCGTGGAGTCGCTGCGCATCGGCTACGAGGCCCTCGCGCTGTCCGCGAACGCCCAGCTGGGCGAGGACGACAAGGAGATCGCCGGCGGCGCCTGGTGGGGCACGGTCGGACTGTCGATCGCGTTCGCGATCGGCCTCTTCTTCCTCATCCCGGTCGGCATCACGAGCCTCTTCAAGGATGCGCTGCCGAACTCGATCGTCTTCGTCGTCGTCGAGAAGCTGATCCGGATCGCGATCTTCCTCGGCTACCTCTGGCTCATCTCGCGGATGCACGCGCTGCGCCGCGTCTTCGAGTACCACGGCGCGGAGCACAAGACGATCTCCTGCTACGAGGCGGGGCTCGACCTCACGCCGGAGAACGCGCAGCGCTTCTCGCGGCTGCACCCCCGCTGCGGGACGAGCTTCCTGCTCATCGTGATGCTCGTCGCCATCGTGGTCTTCGCGCCGCTCGGCACGCCCGCGTGGTACTGGCTGTTCCTCTCGCGGATCGTCGGGATCCCGATCGTCGCCGGCCTCGCGTTCGAGATCATCAAGTTCTTCGGCCGCCACCGCAGCCACCGCTGGGCGCAGGTGCTCATGTGGCCGGGCATGCAGCTGCAGCTCCTGACGACGCGCGAGCCGGACGCGACCCAGCTCGCCGTCGCGATCGCCGCGCTTCAGGCGGTGCTCGACGTCGAGCGGCCCGAGGACGCGACCGAGGAGGAGCGCATCGGCATGGAGGTCGTCGCGTAGTCACCCGAGCGGGGCCAGATGCCCTGCTTGCCGGGCGAGAGGATCCCGTTGGGATCGAGCGCGTCCTTGATCGTCTCGTTCAGCCGGCGCTGCGAGCCGCCGTGGAAGTCGTACTGCTCGGCCACGAGGTCCATGAACTCGAGGTGCGTCCGGTACTCGCCGTAGCCGGAGGCGGCGCCCTCGCGGACGAGCACCTCGAACAGCCCCCGCGCGCGATCGGTCTGCTCGGCGTCGGTCGGGTCGAACAGGATCATGAAGATGTGGTTCAGGAAGCGCGTCCCGCAGGTCAGCCCCGCGCTGTAGTCGAACCCGTGCTCCAGCGCCCGTGACCGGACCATCTGCACCTGGCGGACGGCGTCCTCGCCCCGCAGCGGCGACAGCGGCGAGAACCCGACGTGCCCGGTCTCGCCCTCCAGCCAGTCGAGGATCGCGTAGGACATCATGCTCGGGATGCCGGCCTGCGGCCGGTCCACCGGCTCGATCTCGGCCTCGGTGACGTCCCCGGCGTAGCGGCGGCTCGTGACCCGCGCGCCCGGGATGCGGCCGAACGCGTCCTGCACCATGCGGTAGCGCGCCTCGACGACGGCATCGGGGCCGAAGAGCCCGAAGCGCAGGTTCCACCAGCCGATGCCGAGCTCGTCGACCATCGCCTGGATGGTCGAGCGCGACAACGGGGCGGGGTCGTCGGACCACCGCGAGCGCTGGGTCGTGCCCTGTGCGACCCGGACCGCGTTCGCCGCGCGGGCGCTGCCGGTGATCGTCTCGCCCACCTTCAGGGGGCGCAGGGTCTCGATCATCGCGACGAAGTCCTCGTCGCGCGCGAACGTGACCTCGCAGGCGCGGAAGGACTCCGGCTCCGGCATGAGCCAGAGGCCCATCTTCGTGACGACGCCGTAGTTGGACTGCAGGAACAGCCCGTCGAGCGACGGCCCGTACCCGCCCTTGTAGACGTGCCACGCGCGGCCGTCGCCGATCGACCCCATGCCAGTCCGGACGAGGTCGCCGTCCGCCATCACGACCTCCAGCCCGCAGATGGCGGCCGAGTGCTCGCCGTAGGGCGCCTGGCCGAAGCCGCGCTCGAGCGCGTTGCCGACGACGCTGCCCCATCCGAGGCCGGGCGCGGACATCCACAGCCGGTGGCCGTTGGAACGCAGGTGCTCGTAGAGGTCGAAGAACGAGACACCGGGCTCGATCAGCGCGTAGCCGAGCTCCTCGTCCACCTCGAGCACGCGGTTCAGCCGGCTGAGCTCCAGGACGACGGAGCCGCGGACGCGCGGGGCGGTGCCGCCGTAGCCGAGGTTGCGCCCGCGCGAGACGGTCCACAGCGGGAGCCGATGGGCGTTGGCGATCCGCAGGACGGCCTGGATCTCCTCCACCGAACCGGGCCGGACCACCGCCGAGGGAGCGAACCGCAGCGGGTCGCCGAGGGCGAACGGATCGAGGTGCTCGGGCGACGGCTCGTCGGGCGCGTCGACCCACGCGTCCCCGAGCTCGCGGGCGAGCTCGGCCAGCACCGATCGGAGGCTCGCCTCGGAGAAGCCGGGCGGCAGCACGTGGGGCATGTGCCGGATCGTACGCCGGGCGGAGGTACCCTCGAGGGCGCATGTCCGTCATCGAGCAGCTGGTCGACCAGATCGAGGCGCGGTTCGCCGACGCCGAGCGCGAGATGGGCGATCCGCAGGTCATCACCGACCGCGATCGCTACGCCGCAGCCGGTCGCGCGTACCGCCAGCTCGAGCCCGCCGCGAAGCTCGCCGAGGAGTGGCGCCGCGCGATCGACGACGAGGCGGGCGCGCGCGAGCTGCTCGAGGAGAGCGGCGACGACGCCGAGGTCCGCGACCTCCTCGCGAACGCCCGGGGCGACATCGATCGCCTCGAGGAGGAGATCCGCCTCGCGATGGTCGAGCGCGACCCCAACGACGACAAGGACGTCATCGTCGAGGTCCAGGGCGCCGCCGGCGGCGCGGAGGCCGACCTCTGGGCCGGCGACCTCTTCCGGCTGCTCACCCGCTACGCCGACCGCCGCGGCTTCAAGACCGAGGTGCTGGAGAGCACCGACGGCGACCACACCTTCGCGATCAAGGGCGACGGCGCCTACTCCGTCTTCAAGTGGGAGGGCGGGACGCACCGCGTCCAGCGCGTGCCGGCGACCGAGTCCCAGGGCCGCATCCACACGTCGACGGCAACCGTCTCGGTGCTGCCGGAGGCCGAGGAGGTCGACGTCCAGGTGGATGGGAACGACCTCCAGATCGACGTCTACCGCTCGTCCGGTCCCGGCGGCCAGTCGGTGAACACGACCGACTCCGCGGTGCGCATCACCCACAAGCCGACCGGCCTCGTGGTCTCGATGCAGGACGAGAAGTCCCAGCTGCAGAACCGGGAGAAGGCCATGCGCGTGCTGCGCGCGCGGCTGTACGAGCAGGAGGTCGCCCGCCAGAAGGCCGAGCTCGCCGCCGACCGTCAGGCGCAGGTGGGCACGGGCGACCGCTCCGAGCGGATCCGGACCTACAACTACGGCGAGCGCCGGGTGACCGACCACCGCATCGGGCTGACGCAGCACAACCTCGACGCCGTGCTCGCCGGCGAGCTCGACGAGTTCACCGCCGCGCTGCAGGCCGACGAGCGCCGAAGGGCACTCCAGGCCCAGGCCGAGGCGGACGCCGTCCGGTAACGATGGCTGGGGTGCCGGTGCGCGACGCCCTCGACTCGGCGGTCGTGGCCATCTCCGCGTCCGGGTCGCCGACCGCGCGCCTCGACGCGGAGCTGCTGCTCGCCGCCGCGCTGGGCGTCGACCGCACGGCGCTGTGGACGACCGACGCCGCCGTCGCCGGCCCCGCGGTGCGCACGTTCCGCGACCTCGTCCAGCGGCGCGCGGTCGGACACGAGCCGGTCGCCTACCTGCTGGGGACGAAGGGCTTCCGCTGGATCGACCTCGCGGTCGACCCCCGCGTCCTGATCCCCCGCCCGGAGACCGAGCTTCTCGTGGAGGTCGGCCTCGAGCTGCCCGAGGGCGCCCGCGTCGTCGACGTCGGGACCGGCTCGGGGGCGATCGCGCCTCGCGCTCAAGCACGAGCGCCCCGACCTCGACGTGCTCGCGACCGACGTCTCCGGTGACGCGCTGGCGGTCGCGCAGGCCAACGCCCAGCGCCTCGGCCTCGACGTGGCGTTCGCCCGCGGCGACCTGCTCGCCGCCGTCGAGGGGGAGGTCGACGCCGTCCTCTCCAACCCGCCCTACGTCGCCGACGGCGCGCGCCTGGCGCCCGACATCGCCCGCCACGAGCCGCCCGGCGCGCTGTTCGCCGGCACGGACGGCCTCGACGTCGTCCGCCGTCTCGTGCCCGAGGCCGCTGCCCGCGCGCCGTTCGTCGCGCTCGAGATCGGCCAGGGGCAGGCCGACGAGGTCGCCGAGCTCATGCGTGCGGCGGGCCTGCCGACCGTCGAGCGGCGGCGCGATCTCGCCGGCATCGAGCGCGTGATCGTGGGACGCCGATGATCGAGCCGCGCGAGGCCGAGACGTTCGAGCGCTGCATGGCCGTCGGCGGTGTCGCGGTGTTCCCGGCCGACACGGTGTACGGCCTCGCCTGCGACCCCGGCTCGGCGGACGCCGTCGCGCGCCTCTACGCCCTGAAGCGCCGGTTGCCCGACAAGCCCGCCGCCGTCATGTTCTTCTCCGTCGACCTCGCGCTCGCCGCGCTCCCCGAGCTCGGCCGCCGCACCCGCGTCGCCCTCGACGCGCTGCTCCCCGGCGGCGTGACCCTCCTGCTGCCCAACCCGGCCAGGCGCTTCGCGCTGGCGTGCGGGCCCGATCCCGAGACGCTCGGTCTGCGCGTGCCCCTGCTGCCGCCACCCGCGGCGGCGCTCGGCGCCGTGCGCTGGCCGGTGCTGCAGTCCAGCGCGAACCGGGCGGGCGGCCCGGACGCCCGGCGGCTGGAGGACGTGCCCGAGCCGATCCGCGAGGGCGCCGACATGCTGCTCGACGGCGGCGAGCTGCCGGGGACGCCGTCGACGGTCATCGATCTGCGCGCCTACGAGGCCGACGGCGCTTGGCGCATCGTGCGCCAAGGGGCGATGGATGCCGACGAGGTCGCGGCCGCGCTCCGATAGCCTCGCGGGCCATGTCCGACCTCCCTTCCGACTACTTCAACCGCCCGCTCGCCGACGTCGATCCGGAGGTCGCGGATGCCGTGCGCCTCGAGCTCGAGCGCCAGCAGCGCACGCTGGAGATGATCGCCTCGGAGAACTTCGTGCCCCAGGCCGTCCTGGAGGCGCAGGGCTCCGTGCTCACCAACAAGTACGCCGAGGGATACCCGGGCAAGCGCTACTACGGCGGTTGCGAGCACGTCGACGTCGTCGAGCAGCTCGCGATCGACCGCGCGAAGGAGCTGTTCGGCGCCGAGCACGCCAACGTCCAGCCGCACGCGGGCGCGCAGGCGAACGCCGCCGCGTTCCACGCGCTCATGCAGCCGGGGGACACGCTCATGGGCCTCGCGCTGCCCCACGGCGGGCACCTCACGCACGGCATGAAGATCAACTTCTCCGGGCGGCTCTACGACATCGCGGCCTACGAGGTCGACCGCGAGACGAGCGTCATCGACATGGACGTCGTCGCGGCCATGGCCGAGGAGCGCCGCCCGAAGGTGCTGCTCGCCGGGTGGTCGGCGTACCCGCGCCAGCTCGACTTCCCCCGCTTCCGCGAGATCGCCGACAGCGTCGGCGCGCTCCTCGTCGTCGACATGGCCCACTTCGCCGGCCTCGTCGCCGCCGGCCTGCACCCCAGCCCGGTGCCCTACGCCGACGTCGTCACGACGACGGTCCACAAGACGCTGGGCGGCGCCCGCGGCGGCCTCATCCTCTGCCGCGAGGAGTACGCGAAGAAGATCAACTCCGCGGTCTTCCCCGGTCAGCAGGGCGGCCCGCTCGAGCACATCATCGCGGCGAAGGCGGTCGCGCTGCGCATCGCGATGAGCGAGGCCTTCCGCGAGCGCCAGGCGCGCACGATCGCCGGGGCACAGGCCGTCGCGGCCGAGCTGCTGGGGGCCGGGCACGGCGTGAACGTCCTGACCGGCGGCACCGACGTCCACCTCGCGCTCGTTGACCTCCGCGAGAGCGAGATCGACGGCCAGGAGGCCGAGGACCGCCTGCACGACATCGGCATCACGGTCAACCGCAACGCCGTCCCGTTCGACCCGCGCCCGCCGATGGTCACGAGCGGTCTGCGCGTCGGCGCCAGCGCGCTCGCCACGCGGGGCCTGCAGGCCGAGGACTTCACCGAGGTCGGCCAGGTCATGGCGACCGCGCTGACCCCCGCCTACGGGGATCGCCGCGGAGAGCTGGCCGAGCGCGTGTCCGCGGTCGCCGACCGCTACCCGCTCTACGAGCACCTCGCGGCGACCACCGTCGCCTAGTGCAGACACTAGAGCAGCACCGGCGCCAGCCGCCGCCACGTCTCGCGCGGCAGCGGCTGGCCCATCGGCCCCACCACCTGGATGCAGACGTGGTCGGCGCCCGCGTCGAGGTGCTCCTCGACGCGCGCCCTGATCGCCTCCTCGTCGCCGACCGCGACGACGGCGTCGACCAGGCGGTCGCTCCCGCCGTCGCGCAGGTCGTCCTCGCCGAAGCCGAGGCGGCGGATGCTGTTCGCGTAGTTCGGCAGCTCGAGGTAGTCGGCGACGTGCTCGCGGGCGCGGTCGCGGCCCCGCGCGGCGTCGGCGTCCAGCACGACGCCGAGCTCGGGGGCCAGCACGGCGTCCGGGCCGAGGGCCTCGCGCGCGGCGCGGGTGTGCTCGACGGTCACGAGGTACGGGTGCGCGCCGGCGGCGCGGTCCCCGGAGAGCGCGACCATCTTCGGGCCCAGCGCGGCGAGCAGCCGCGTGCCGTCCGGCACCGGCGGGGAGGCCGCGTCGAGCGCGTCGAGGTACTCGCGCATCGCCGAGTACGGCTTCGCGTAGCGGTCGACCAGCGCCGCGTGGCTCGCGCCGAGGCCCAGGACGAAGCGCCCGGACTCCCACCGCCGGTTCGTCTCGCGGGCGACCTCCTCGGGGTCCTGCATCCAGATGTTGAGGATGCCGGTCGCGATCGTCGCCGACCGCGTCGCGTCGAGCAGGACGTCGACCGCGCCGAAGATGTCGCCGCCGGCGTCCGGGATCCACAGCGCGCCCCAGCCGTGTTCGTCGAGCTCCGCAGCGGCGTCGGCGATCGCCGCCGGGTCGGGGTCGAAGCGCAGCTCGCGAGCCCAGATCCCGACGCGACCGAGGGTTGACCGGTTGATCAGCATGCGGGATAGCATCCTGCATCATGAGCAGCGACGCCAAGCCGGCGCTCAACCAGTCGGTCGAGCGCGCGGCCCGTCTGCTCGGGCTCTTCACGAGCGAGGAGCCCGCCCTGTCGCTGCGCGAGATCGGAGAGCGCGCGGGGCTGACGCGCGCGACCGCGCACCGCTACGTCACCGCGCTGCGCCAGGCGGGGCTGCTGCGGGTCTCCGACGGCGCGTACGCGCTCGGGCCGCGCATCGTCGAGCTGGCGAGCGTCGCCCTGGCCGGGCTCGGCGTCCAGCGGCTCGCCGGCCCGCACATGGACCGGCTCGCCGAGGCCACCGGCCAGACCGTGGTGCTCTCGGTGTGGGACGGCGACGCGCCGGTCGTGGTCCGCGCGACCGACCGTCCCGACAAGCTGGTCCGGATCGTCATCTCGCCCGGCGCACGCCTGAGGCGCGAGTCCGCGCAGGGCCGCGTGTTCCGGGCGTTCCTCGAGGAGGAGACGGGACCGGCGGCGACGCGGATCCGCGACGAGCGCGTCACGTACGCGGACACGAACGAGGGCATCGCCGCGATCGCCGCGCCCGTGTTCCAGGCAGGGGAGATCGTCGCCGCGCTGGCCGTCGTCGGCACCCGCGTCTCCGTCCTGCGCACCGAGAACGAGATCACGGCCGCGCTGAGCGCATCGGCCCGGGACCTGTCGGCACAGCTCGGCAGCACCGGGGCGTGAGGACCGTCGAGGGGAGATCCATGGAGGGCAGGGCAGGACTGGTCACCGGAGCGGGATCGGGCATCGGCCGGGCGACGGCGGTGGCGCTGGGGTCGGATGGCGCGTACGTCGCGGTCGCCGACGTCGACGAGCCCGCGGGGCACGAGACCGTCGAGCTCGTCCGTGCCGCGGGCGGCGAGGCGGACTTCGTGCGCTGCGACGTCGCGCGGGAGGACGAGGTCCATGCGCTGGTCGCCGGCATCGCCGAGCGGCGCGGGCGCCTGGACTTCGCGCACAACAACGCCGGCGTCCCCGCGTCGGGTCATCGCATCGACACGCTGCCCGAGGCGGACTGGGACCGCGTCATCGGCGTGAACCTCAAGGGCGTCTGGCTCTGCCTCAAGCACGAGCTGCAGGTCATGCGCCCCCAGGGGTCCGGGGCGATCGTCAACACGTCGTCGTCGGTCGGCTTCATGGCCGCCCCCGACTCCAGCCCGTACAACACGTCCAAGCACGGGGTGCTCGGGCTCACGAAGGAGGCAGCGATCGAGACCGCCGCGCTGGGCATCCGGGTCAACGCGGTCTGCCCGGGGTTCGTGCAGACGCCGATGGCGGACGGCATCCCGCCCGAGGAGATGGCCCGGCGCACGCGCGCCCGGGTGCCGGCGCAGCGGGTGTGCTCGCCGGAGGAGGTCGCCGCGGCCGTCGTCTGGCTGCTCTCCGACGCCGCCTCCTACATCACCGGCGAGGGCCTCGTCATCGACGGCGGCCTGACGTTGAGCATCGTCGCGCCGCCCGGGGTGGCGCACTGATGCGGCTGCACATCTTCGACGGCGGCAGCACGGACCTGCCGCTGCGCAACTTCCGGCTCGGCTGGCCGGGCGACGACCGCGTCACGGCGCCGACGCCCTGGTACTTCATCGAGCATCCGCGCGGCAACGTCGTCATCGACGGCGGCAACGCGCCGCAGGTCGCGGTGGACCCCGTCGCCCACTGGGGCGAGATCGCCAAGTCGTCGATCACGACGATGCGGCCCGACCAGGCGGTCGTGCCCGCGATGCGCGCACGCGGCTTCGACCCCGCCGACGTGCGCTGGATCGTCCAGAGCCACCTGCACATCGACCACACGGGCGCCCTCGCGGTCATCGAGGAGTTCCCGAACGCGGAGGTGCTCGTCACGCGCACCGAGCACGCATGGGCGCACGCGCCGGCGCCGTTCGCCGAGTGGGGCTACTGCCGCGCGGACTTCGTGAAGCCCGGGATCCCCTGGTCGCTGCTGGAGGACCAGGAGGACGGCTACGACCTGTTCGGCGACGGCACCCTCGTCTGCTGGCGCACGCCGGGCCACTCGCCCGGCCACCTGTCCTTCGAGGTCCACCTGCCGAGCGGCGCGGCGATCCTCCTCGCCATCGACGCGGTGAACCGGCTCGACGAGCTCGACGGCTCCTACGTGCCGGCGTTCACGACGTCGCTGACCGAGGCGACCGCGTCGATCGCACGGGTCCGGCGCCTGGCCTGGCGGGCGGGGGCGGAGGTCATCGCCGGCCACGACCCCGACCAGTGGCGCACGCTGCGCCGCGCGCCGGAGTTCTACGAATGAGCGGTCTGGCGTCGCTCATCGACCCGGATGCGCAGCTCGAGCAGCTCGCGGACGGCTTCGTGTTCACCGAGGGGCCCGCCTGGAACCCGGCCGAGCGCGCGCTCGTGTTCAGCGACATCCCGGGCGACGCCCGGTACCGCTGGAGCGAGCAGCGCGGCTGCGAGCTCATCGCGGCGCCGACCCTGAAGGGCAACGGCATGGCCTACGAGGCGGACGGGTCGCTGCTCGTCTGCGAGCAGGTCTCCAGCCAGCTCGTGCGCTTCACGCCGGACGGGCACCGTGACGTCGTCGCCTTCCACCACGACGGCCGCTACCTCAACAGCCCGAACGACGTCGTGGTCGCCGCGGGGGACGGGTCGATCTACTTCACCGACCCGAACTACGGGCGCTGGGCGGGCGCGTTCGGCTGGGAGCGCGCGTGCGACCTGGACTTCCAGGGTGTGTTCCGCGTGCCTCCCGGCGGCGGCGACACCGAGCTCGTCGTCGACCCCGGGGAGTTCGAGCAGCCCAACGGCCTGTGCTTCTCGCCCGACGAGCGGATCATGTACGTCAACGACTCGCCGCGAACGGAGATCAAGGCGTTCGACGTCGCGGAGGACGGCTCGCTCGTCGACGGGCGCGTGCTGATCTCCGGCATCGGGACGGGGGAGACGGGCAAGGGCAGCCCCGACGGGATGGAGTGCGACGAGCTCGGCAACGTGTGGTGCTCCGGCGGCGGTGGGATCTGGGTCGTCGCGCCCGACGGCGAGCACCTGGGCATCGTCGAAGTCCCGGAGGTCTGCGGGAGCCTCGCGTGGGGCGGAGACGACCTGAAGGACCTCTTCGTCATGGGGTCGGACAAGCTCTACCGGCTGCGCACGCTGGTCGCGTCGGCGCCGCTGCCGATGGATAGCGTGCGGTGAATGCGAGCTGTCTTCTCGACGCCCAACGGCCCCAACCGCACCGAGCTGCGCGACGACGCCCCGGAGCCCGAGCCGGCGCCCGACGAGGCGCTGGTCGAGGTGCGCGCCTTCGCGGTCAACCGCGGTGAGCTCGCTCTCGTCGCGACGCGCGACGAGTGGATCCCCGGACAGGACGTCGCGGGCGTCGTCGTGCGCCGCGCGGCCGACGGCAGCGGCCCGGAGGAGGGCGCGCGCGTCGCCGGTCTCGCCGAGTGGCACGGCTGGGCGGAGCGCGTTCCCGTGCCGACGAACCGCATCGCGGTCCTGCCCGACGGCGTGACCGACGTCCAGGCCGCCGCGCTGCCGATGGCGGGCACGACCGCAGCGAACGTCCTGCGCGACGGCCCGCCGCTCCTCGGCGCGCGGGTCCTCGTGACCGGCGCGTCCGGCGGGGTGGGGCGCTTCGCCGTGCAGCTCGCGGTGCTCGGCGGCGCGACCGTCACTGCCGTGGCACGGGCAGAGCGCGCCGACGCGCTGCGGAGCCTCGGCGCGAGCGAGGTCGTGGCGGCCACCGCCGACGCGGCCGACGCCGCGTTCGACCTCGTCGTGGAGTCCGACGGCGGCGCGTCGCTGACCGCTGCGTTCGCGAAGGTCGCGCAGGGCGGCACGATCGTCACGTTCGGCAACAGCTCGCGTGAGCCGTCGCAGGTGAGCTTCCCCGACTTCGCGGGCCGCGAGGCGCAGCTGCGGTCGTACTTCTCCTTCCTGCACGCAGGTGACGCCGGGAAGCGGCTCGAGGCGCTCGTCGCCCTCGTCGCCGAGGGCCGGCTGGACCCGGGCGTCGGCCTGGAGGCCGACTGGACCGAGCTCGACGACGCGCTGCAGGCACTGACCGACCGGGCAGTTGCCGGAAAGGTGGTCCTTCGGAGAAGCTAGACGCATGAAACGCCGCTCATCGTTGTCGCTCGCGCTCGCCGCGGTGGCGGCGCTCACGTTCGCGGCCGGGGCACGCGCCGACATCGTCGCGACGCTCCCGCCCGGCTCCTACTTCACGGACGTGTCGGTCGCGCCGACCGGCGCGGTCTGGGTCGCGTCCTCGGGCCCCACGCGCGCCCGGTCCGCGATCGGGACCGTCGTCCTCGGCGGCGTGAGCTGGACGTCGCTGCCGATCGCGGGCGCGCCGCTGGGCGGGACGAGCGAGAACGCGGTCTTCGCGCGCCCGGACGGCGGCGTGTGGGGCTTCTTCGGCGGGCGCATGGCGGTGCGCTCGACCGGCACGAGCTTCGCCTCGACGGCGGCGCTGTCGCGAGGTTCGTACGAGTCGGCGGCCGGCGCCTCGGCGGACGGCAGCGCGCTCGTCGTGCCCTACGAGCAGGAGAGCTTCGTGCGCGTCGGGCTCGACGGATCGACCTCGACGGTGCACTACTCGGCGCCCAAGCCGCCGGGGGAGTCGAACTGCGCGATCGACCGGATCGACGCCGTGCCGGACAACACGCTCGTCGTCGACGACGACTGCCACCGCCTCGTCCGCCTCCGGCTCGACGGGTCGGTCGCCGAGACGATCCCGTTGACCGGCGCGCTCGAGGAGTGGGCCGACTTCCCGCGCGTCGCCGCGGGCCCGTCGGGCGATCTGTGGATCGGTGGCGACAGCTCGCTCGCCCACCGCGTCGGCGGCGGGGCGACGAACGTGGCGCTGCCGCAGACCGACGGGTTCCTCGGGCCGTGGGCCACCGCGCCCGACGGCTCGCTGTGGATCGCCCAGGCACAGGGCTGCGTCCTGATGCACATCACGACGGGTGGGGTGCAGCGGGTGCCGGCGCCGATCACCGCGGAGGCCATCGCCACCGCCCCGGACGGGACGGTGTGGCTCACGAACCGCAACCAGCTGGCCCACGTCGGGCCCGCGGGCGAGGGTGGATCGTGCGATGGGAGCCAGCCGACGGTCCGCCTGCCCGACGTGAAGCACGGCAGGGTGACCCTCGCCGCGCTGCGCCGGCGCCACGGCCTGCGGGTCACCAGCAGCGAGCCGGGATCGATGATCGGGGCGGTCACGGTCGCCGGGGTGGACATCAAGCCGCAGCAGGCGGTCGACCGACACGGCACCACCCTGCGGTTCACGCAGAACGTCCTGCGCCGCATCGCGCGGGGCGGCCGGATGGAGGTCCGCTACCTGCAGGTCTGGGACGCCAACGGCAACGGCGGCGGGCCCACGATGGCCTACGTGCGGGTGACGCGCTAGGACGCCACGCGCTGCAGCACGGCCTCGATCCGGGCGACCTGCACGGAGAGGTCGTGCTCCGCAGCGACGGTGCGCCCGGCGGGATTGGGCACGCCGAGGGCGATCGCCCTCTCCAGCCCCGCGCGGATCGACGCGACGTCGTACGGGTCGGCGAGCGCGCCGGTGGCCGGCGTGACGAGCTCTGCGGGCCCGCCGACCTCGGTCGCCAGCACCGGGCGCTGCATCGCCATCGCCTCGAGCACGACCTGGCCGAACGGCTCCACGAGGCTCGGCAGCGCCACGACGTCGGCGGCCGCCATGTACGCCGGGACCTCGTCGTGCGGCACGCGCCCGACCGCGCGGATCTTGTCGCTCGCGGAGAGCTCGGAGCGCAGCGGGCCGTCGCCGACGGCCAGCAGCGTCGCGCCGGGCATCTCGAGGACCGCGTCGCGCAGCCGGACGACGTTCTTGCGCTCGTGCAGCCCGCCGACGTAGACGACGAGGCTGCCGGGCAGGTCGGTCAGCCCGAGCGCCTCCCGCGCCTGCGTCTGGTCGCGCGGCGCGAAGCGCATCATGTCGACGCCGCAGTCGATGACCTCGGTCTTGTGGCGCGACTCGGGGAGCTCGCGGTGCAGCTCGTCGCGCAGCCACCCGGAGACCGCGATGATGGCCTTCGAGCGACGCACGGCGAGACCGGTCGCCATGCGGATCCCGGCGTTCTCGCCGACGTTGCGCACGTCGCGCCCGTGCGCGGTGAGGACGAGCGGTGCCCGCCCGGCGAGCGCGGCCAGCGCGGCGATCCCGCCGGCGGGCAGGAGGAAGTGGGCGTAGACGACGTCGGGATCGCCTTGCACCGCATGGCGCAGCGCGTCGATCGCCAGGCGGCCCTGCTTGCCCTTGCCGCCGCTGCGATGGTCGACGACCGCGGGCAGGATCTCGTGGCCCATCGCCTGCAGGGCGTCGGAGACCTGCGCGACGAAGACGCCGTAGTCCGGATCGTCGGGGCCCGGCCACATCGAGGAGACGAGGAGGATCCGCATCGTCTACCCGCCTACCCCGAGACCGCCGGTGCCGGACCGAGTGCGCGCAGCCACGCCGCGCGGCGCTCCTCGCTGCCGGCCTGCGCCTCGACCTCGTCGACGAGCGCGCCGACCTCGGAGGTCACGGGGCGCTCGATGCCCGCGACGCCCGACCAGACCTCGCCGCCAAGACGCTCGCCCTCGCCGACGAGCACCTCGTCCATGGTCTCGCCCGGCCGGACGCCCATGACGTGGAAGTCCGGCTCCGCGCCGCCGCCCGCGCCGCGCCAGATGCGGGACGCGAGCTCCCCGACGGTGAGCATCGACGGGTCAGACGCGGTCAGCAGCCCCGGGCCGGGCAGGATCGACTGGCCGACGAGCGCGGCGGCGTGGGCCATCGTGATCCAGTAGCGCAGCATCCCCGTGTCGGTGACCGTGAGCGGGACGCCGGCCCGGGCCTGGCGCAGGAACAGCTCGGACGCGCTGCCGCCGCTGCCGAGGACGTTCACGAGGCGGACCGCGGCCCGGCGTGCGCCGGTGCGCTCTGCGGCGACGCCCGCGAGGTCCTCCATGAGCCGCTTCGTCCGGCCGTACTGGGACGCGTGGCGCGCGGCCTTGTCGGTCGACGCGACGACGACCGTCCCCGCGCCCACGGCCTCGGCGCAGCGCAGGACGTTCCAGCTGCCGTCGAGGTTCGTCGCCGCGAACTCCTCCGGGTAGCGCTCGGCCCAGTCGACGTGCTTGTACGCGGCGAGGTGCACGACGACGTCGGGCGAGGCGCGCGCGAACTCCGTCTCCAGGCGGCTGCGGTCGCGCACGTCGCACAGCACGTGCTCGAAGCGCGCGAGGTTCGCGGCGCCGCGCGCCCGGCGGTCGGCGGTGAGCGCGGCCTCGTGCGCGTCGAGCACCGTGATGAGCTGCGGCCGGAACGCCTCGAGCAGCGTCGTGAGCGACCTGCCGATCGACCCCGCGCCGCCGGTGACGAGCACGCGCCGCCCCGACAGGGCCTCCTCCAGCTCGAGCACGGCGGGGACGGGGTCGCGCCGCCGGGTGACCGTCTGCCAGTCGAAGCGCTCGCCCGGGATCCGGCGCGGCGGCCGGCGCCACGGGCCCGCCGGCGTGGGCAGCGCCCGCGCGACCCGCCCGTAGCCGGCCTTCATCGACGGCGAGCGGCTGTGGTCGGGCTCGTTGATCTCCGCGACGACGTACGGGAACAGCTCGCCGATCCGCGCGACGACCGGGTCGAGGTCCAGCTCGCCCTCGTCGTAGGGCAGGCCCTCGCCGAGCACGCCCGCCGCGTTGGAGACGTGCGCGACCTCGCCCGCGGGCCCGAGCTCCTCGACGTAGCGCCCGAGCTCCAGGCCTTCCTCGCCCTCCAGGCCCCACAGCGACGGGTAGGCGCCCGCGAACGTGTGGAACAGCGCGGCGTGGGAGGTGTCGAGCGTGAAGCCGAGCGACGGGACCCGCGCCCGCCACGAGAGCAGGTCGCGCCAGTGCCCCCCGATGGGGGTGAGGAAGACCCCGCCGGTGCGCATGCGCAGGACGGGCGGGACGTTCTCGATGAGCGGGATGACCCCGTGCTCGCCGCACGCCGACGCGAAGCAGCGCAGGAACGCCTCGACGGCAGGCTCGTCGACGCCGCCGGACGCGCGCAGCTCCGCCGGCGTCTGCGGGATGAAGAGGTGGATGGTGAGGACCGGCGAGCCGATCGCCGCCGCGAACCGGGCGCTGCGCGCGATGCCGTCGCGTGCCTCGTCGTCGAGCCGGTCGACCCGGACGAACGCGCCGCTGGGCCAGGACACGGGCGCCTCGGCGGTCAGCGCCACCTCGTCGCCGGACGCATCGACGGCGCGGCGCACGACGTCGGCGGCGCGCTGCGTGGACGCGTCGTCGCGCACGTCGCCGGGCATCAGGCACAGCTCGAGGCCGGCCCACGGGCCGCCGGCGAGCCGCTCGGCGACCTGGTCAGCCTCGGGAGCGGCCTTGAGCAGCGGGATGGAGGCGGAGCCAGTCGACATATGTCGTGACCGCCTGGTCCAGCGGCCGCGGGGTCAATGCTAGTCGTGCGTCGGACGGCGGCAGGGCGTAGGAGTCCCCCTCGCCGGCGGGCAGCTCGCCGCCCGGCAGCTCGATCTCCACGTCCGAGCCCGCCGCCGCGATCGCGACCTCCGCGGCCTCCAGCAGGGGCGTGGCGACGCCGCTGCCCGCCCACAGGACCGGCGCGGACGGACCGTCGACGATGAGCCGCTCGATCCCGTCGACGAGGTCGTCGACGTAGAGGAAGTCGCGCGTGCGGGAGGGATCGCCCGGGATCGCGATCGGGCGCCCGTCGATGGCGCGCGCGGCGAACGCCGCGATGGCGCCCGTCGCGCCCTCCCAGGCGACCTGACCTGGGCCGAACACCGACGTCAGCCGCAGCGCGACGGCTCGCGCGCGGTGCAGCCGGCAGGCCTCCTCGCCGAGCCGCTTGGACAGGCCATAGGGGTCCGGAGGAGGATCGAGTCCGGCACGCGCGGTCGAGGGGAGGACGAGCAGCGCGTCGTGCGCGGCGCAGCCCTCGAGCAGGTTGACGGTCGTGCCGACGTTCTCGCGCACTGCGGTCGCGGGGTCCTCGCGCGCTCGCGCGGGATCGGGGACCCCGGCGAAGTGCAGGACCGCGTCGCAGCCGGCGACGAGGTCGCGCGCCGCGGGATCGCCGGCGTCGACGACGTGGTCGATGTGCAGATCGGAGGACGCGGCGCGCGCCCTGCTCCCGGGCCGGGTGAGCGTCACGACGTCGTGACCGCGCCCGCCGAGCAGCGTCGCGGTGCGCCAGCCGAGGTAGCCGGTCGCACCGGTGACGAGGATCCTCACGCGCGCAGGTACTCCGCGACGCGGTGCTCGTACGTGAAGGGCGTGGAGAACGTCCACCCGGCGTCGTGCGCGGGCTCGCGGCCCTCGGCGAGCGCCGCCACGTCGCCCACCGTGATCGTCTCTGCGACGACGTTCGCGGCCTCGACGCCCGCGGGTCGCGCCGCCAGCAGGATGCGCGCGGCGTCGGCGACGTGCACGACGCCGATGGTGGCCCGGCCGCCGCCGTCGATCGTCAGCGGCTCGCCGCGGGCGGCCATGCGGCGGAACTTGTCGACGACGGTCTGCGACTGCGGCCCGGCGTGCTCGACCGGCGAGGCGCCGTAGACGATGCCGAGCCGCAGGAGGGCGACGTCGAAGCCGTGGCGCTCGGCGTGCATGCGCAGGCTCAGCTCGCCGTAGATCTTGGACAGGTGCGCCAGGTCGCCCTGCGGCCCGTAGGGGTGCTCGGGCCCGACCTCCCCGGCCAGGCCGGGGCCGTACACGTGCAGGGAGGAGCCGAAGATCACGCTGGGCCGCGGCTCGGCGTGGCCGATCGCCTCGGCGACGCGCCGCGTGCCGAGGATGTTGATCTCCTCCGTGCGGTCGGGCTCGCGGTCGGCGATCGGGCGGCTGGCCTGCGCGGCGAGCAGCAGGACGCGGTCGGGCCGCAGCGCGGCCAGGAGCTCCTCGACGGCGGCCCTGTTGCGGATGTCGACGGTGTGCACGGACGCGCCCTCGGACTCCAGGCCGTTGACCTGCCAGCGGTCGGTCGTGGACCAGTCGTCGGCCAGCGCGACGGCCTCGCCGGCGGCCAGCGCCTGCTCGGCAGCAGCAGCCCCGATGTATCCCGCTCCGAGCACCAGCAAGCCCGCCACGGGCAAGGACCCTAGTGCCCGCCGTAGAATCGTCCCCCATGTCGTTCGCCGATGCGTTGCGCGGGCTGGTGACGGAGCCCGCGGTCGCGTGGGGCTTCGTCGTCGCGGCGGTCCTCACCCTCGCGCTCACGCCGGTCGTGCGCCGCCTCGCGGTCCGCTACGACCTGCTCGATCACGGCGGCGACCGTCCTCGCATCCACAAGCGCCCGATCCCCCGGATCGGCGGCTTGGCGATCGCGATCGGCATCCTCGTCCCGGCGCTGCTGTTCCTCGACCTGCAGGGCGCGATCCTCGGCATCGTCATCGGGATCCCGCTCGTCGCGGCGGTCGGCATGGTCGACGACGTGCGCGGGCTCTCCGCCAGCGTGAAGCTGCTCGCCGTCATGGCCGTGGCCTGCGTGCCGGTCATCGGGTTCGGGATGACGTTCGACCGCATCGGCATCCCGTTCGTCGGGATCATCGACTTCGGCCCCGCGGCCGTGCCGATCACGCTCGTCTGGATCGCGCTCGTCGCGAACCTCGTGAACCTCATCGACGGCATGGACGCGCTCGCCGCCGGGATCGTCGCGATCGCCTCGGCGTCCTTCGCGCTGCTGGCCGTCTCGTTCGGCCGCATCGAGGTCGCGGCGCTCGCGGCGATGGTCTGCGGCGCGACGATCGCCTTCCTGCGCCACAACTACCACCCGGCGACGATCTTCATGGGCGACACCGGGGCGCTCACGCTCGGCTTCGTGCTCGGGGCTCTCGCCGTCGAGGGCGCCCTGAAGAACGCGGCCACGATCGCGCTCGCCGCCCCGCTGCTCATCATGGCCGTGCCGATCCTCGACACGTCGTTCGTCGTCGCCAAGCGGCTGAAGTACGGGCGCAGGCCCTGGGCGCCGGACCAGAACCACTTCTACCACCGCTTCCTGCGCATCGGGTTCACCCAGCGGCGCACGGCGGCGTACCTGCACGTCTGGGCCGCAGTCCTCGCCGGCTACTCGATGCTGCTGCGCTTCGTCCCGCCACGTCCGGGCGGCGAGTGGGACGCCTCGCACACGATCCTCGCGGGCGCCGTCGGACTCGGCGTGGTGGCCGGGTCGGTGTGGATGGTCTACGAGCTCGAGATCCTGAAGTTCCGCCACTTCCGGCTGCGCCGCGTGCACGAGACGGAGGAGGGCACGGAGGAGGCCGTCGAGGAGCTGCTCGAGGCCGGGGCGACGAAGGAGCCCGCATATCCGGAGACGTGATCTCGGCGGTCCGGCCCGGATCCGCTGAGCTCGCGGCGCTGCTGGCCGAGATCGGCGCGGGCGCCGCGGAGCGCGAGCGCGCCGTGCGCCCGCCCCACGACGCGATCGACATGATCCGCCGCGCGCGCCTCGGCGCGATCAGGGTGCCGGTCGACCAGGGCGGCGGCGGCGCGACGGTGCGCGAGCTGTTCGAGACCGTGATCGCGCTCGCGGCGGCGGACTCCAACGTCGCGCACATCCTCCGCACGCACTTCCAGTTCGTCGAGGAGCGCATCGTCGCGGTCGGCGACGACCGCTGGATGAGCGACGTGCTCGGCGGGGCGATCTTCGGCAACGCGACGACCGAGCTGGGCAACCAGGACGTCGGCGGGCGGACGTTCGCGACCACGCTCGACGGGCTCGTCCTGACCGGGACGAAGTACTACTGCACCGGGAGCCTCTACTCGGACTTCGTGCCCGTCCTCGCCTCCACGCCCGAGGGGGACCTCGTGACGGTGGTCGTGCCCGCCGACCGCGAGGGCGTGACGCTCGAGGACGACTGGGACGGCATCGGCCAGCGGCTGACCGGCACCGGCACCGTGCGGCTGGACGCGGTGCGGGTCGAGCCCGGAGAGGTGCTCGGCGCCCGTGCCGTCGCGACGAGCGAGCGGTCGCTGCGGGGGCCGTTCCTCCAGCTCTACCTCACCGCCGTCCTGGCCGGCGTCGTCGCCGCAGCGGCCCGCGACGCCGTCGACCGCGCCCGGCGCCGCACCCGCGTCTTCACGCACGGCTCGTCGGACACCGTGGCAGGCGATCCGCTCGTCCAGCAGGTCGTGGGCGAGATCTCCAGCAGCGCGTTCGCCGTGGAGGCGATCGTCCTGCGGGCGGCCGAGGCGATCGGCGCCGCGACCGCGTCGATGGTCGGCGGGGTCCCGGACGCCGAGCTCACCGAGGCCGCGTCCCTGCGCGCGGCGCAGGCGAAGGTCGCCGTCGAGGAGATCGCCTTCCGCGCGACGACGCAGCTGTTCGAGATCGGCGGCGCCTCGGCGACGAAGCGCGAGCACGACCTCGACCGCCACTGGCGCAACGCGCGGACGATCGCCTCGCACAACCCGACGATCTACAAGGCGCGGGCGATCGGCGACCTCGAGATCAACGGCGCCGATCTCCCGCCCAGCTGGTTCTTCTAGAGGACGTCGCGCCGGCGCAGCAGCACGGCGGAGCCGGCTGCGACCGTCGCAGCGACGCCCGCCAGTGCCAGCGTCGCTGACGCCGGGGCGATCGTGGCGTCGATGTCGAGCGCCGAGTTCAGCAGCGCGAACGGCAGGTAGTCCGCGGCGCCGCCGATGAAGCCGCCGACGATCTTCTCGACGATGAAGCCGCCGAAGACGACGATCATCGCGGGCGCCGGGCTGCGGCAGATGAACCCGATGCTCACGCCGAGCATCGCGAACAGCCCGCCGGCAGCAGCGACCTCGCCGGCGATCACGAGCAGGTCGGACGAGCTCAGCGAGAGCTGCATGCCCTCGGCGCCGACCACCGGGCCGGCGAGTGCGTACGAGGCGGCGAACGCCATGACGCCCACGAGCGCGGAGATCACGCCGTAGGTCGCGAGCCGCGCGACCAGGAGGCGCCAGCGGCGCGGCGACGCCAGGGCACGCTGGGCGATGGTGTGGTGCCGGTACTCGCCGGCGGTGCGCGACGCGGCGAACAGGGCGGCGAACATCGCGGTGACGAGGCCGGGCGCCATGACGAGCGCGTCACGGAGCTCGCCGGGGGTGCTGAGGCCCTTCGTCCCGGCATCGGAGAGGTCCGCCCAGGCGACGACGGCGGAGATGACGACCGTGGCCAGGGCCACGAGGTAGGTGCTCCGCAGCGTGTGCAGCTGCATGAGCTCGGTGCGGATCAGGCGGATCATGCGAGGACCTCCGAGACGGTGGTGGTGGTGAGGTCGAGGAAGACGTCCTCGAGGCTGTCGGCCTCGTCGGAGAGGCCGAGCACGAGGAGCCCTGCCTGCATCGCGAGCCGTGCGATCGCCTCGCGCGTGGCGCCGGCCACGACGAGCTCGTCGCCCATGCGGCGGACGACATCCATGCCGGCGGCGTCCAGGACCCCGGCCAGCTCGACGGCGTCGGGGCTCTCGACGTGGACGCGGCGCCCGCCGCCGGTCGTCAGCTCGCTGAGCGGCGCGTGGACGATCAGCCGGCCGTCGGCGATGACCACGACGTCGTCGACGGTCTGCGCGACCTCCGACAGCACGTGGCTGGACAGCAGGATGGTGCGTCCCTCGGCGGCCAGGCCGCGCAGGAAGTCGCGCAGCCAGCGGATGCCCTCGGGGTCGAGGCCGTTCGCGGGCTCGTCGAGGACGAGGACGCGGGGATCGCCGATGAGCGCTCCGGCGAGCCCGAGCCGCTGGCGCATGCCGAGCGAGAAGCCGCCGGTCTTGCGGTCGGCGGCGCCCTCGAGCTCGACCAGCCGCAGCAGCTCCTGCACGCGTGAGGCGGGCACGCCCGCCTCGGTGGCGAGCAGGCGGAGGTTGCCGCGGGCGGTGCGGGCGGGATGCGCCGTCGCCTCGAGCATCGCGCCGACGACGTGCAGCGGGTCGGCGAGCGCCGCGTAGGCGCTGCCGTCGATGGTGGCGGTGCCCGACGTCGGGGTGACGAGGCCGAGCAGCGACCGCAGCGTGGTCGTCTTGCCCGAGCCGTTGGGGCCGAGGAACGCGGTGATCGCACCGCTCTCGACGCCGAACGTCATGTCGTCGACGGCGCGGACGTCGCCGTAGTCCTTCGTCAAGCCGGTGGATGTCGATGAGTGGCATGCGTGCAGCCTCGGGCCGCACGCGTCCTCAGTCATCAGGGCAACACCCTGAACCGGCTGCCCTAGGCGCGCCAGACGGCCGCGAATGCCACCGGGTGGCCGCGCAGCGCGTCCCACTTCGGCTTCAGCGCGACCCAGGCGTCGTCGATCAGCCGCTCGCGCAGCTCGACGAGCCGCAGGCCCGCCGCGTGCGCCGCGGCGACCTGGTCGGAGAGCTGGTGCACGTGGGTGACGATCGCGACCGGCTCGCCGTCCGCGTCGTCGAAGTGGGTCGGCATGCCCGAGGCCATGATGAAGTGCGGGTGGAAGCCGACGATCGCGTACGTCCCGCCCGGGCGCAGCAGGCGCGCCGCCTCCGCGTAGAGCGGGCGCAGGTCGGCGAGGTGCTCGTCGACGAGGGAGGTCGTCACCACGTCGTAGCTCGCGCCCGGCAGGCCGGTGTCGGCGACGTCCGCCTCGACCAGGGCGCGGAAGACGCCCCGGGCGCGGGCCATCTCGAGCATCTCGGGCGTCACGTCGGCGCCGTCGATGGCCGCCGCGCCGTGCGCGGCCAGCCACGCGCCGGTGCGCCCGCTCCCGCAGCCGAGGTCGGCGACCGTCGCGCCTGCGACGTCGAGCTCGGTCAGGGCGTCGAGCAGCTCGACGTCCATGGCGTCCTGCACGGTGCCCTCGTACGTGGGCGCCCACGCGCCGTAGCCCGTCCGCGCGTCGACGGTGCGGTAGCCGCGGCTGTCGAAGGGCTCGAAGCTGCTCATCGGATCCACGGGAGGGCGAGCGCCAGCAGCTCGCCCGGGTCGCGGAGGGTGGGGACGGCGGTGGGGCCCTTGCGGGTCACGACGATGTCGTCGGGGTCGCGCAGCAGCCGCAGGCGGCCCTGGTGCACGAGCAGCTCGTCGACCGCGCCGAGCCGGCCCTCGAACATGGACCAGACCGGCGTGCCGAGCACCGCGGCCTCGCGGTTCATCGTGCCGCCGGCCGACACGAGCAGGTCGGCGAGCGCGACGAGGCTGCGCCCGTCGACTGCGCGGCGCGGCACGTGCACGCCGTCGATGCCGAGCGCGTCGACGGCGTCGGCCTGCTCCGGCGTCCGCGGGAGGACGACCGTCTGCGCGCCGCCCTCCGCGAGCCGCCCCAGGACGCGCGGCAGCAGCGCGCTCTCGGCACCGCCGAGGTACAGCGCGTAGGCGGGCGGGGTCCGCACGACCGCGAGGGGCGGGCCTGCCGTCACGCCCAGGCGCTCGGGCAGCCCGGCGTCCGGCGTGAAGCCGTGGAGGTAGTACTCCTCCTTCAGCCCCGGGTAGTGCACGAGCTTGTCGCCCTTCGCGCCGAAGCGCGCGAGCCGCTCCGCCGGGATCGCCTCGGGGACGAGCACGCGGTTGGCCAGCCGGCAGTTCACGTTGTGCTGGATGACGGCGAACTCGTAGTCGAACATCGTCGCGTTGGGGATGCGCAGCACCCGGCACGCGACCGGCAGGTCGGTGGAGCCGTGCGCGAGCGCCGCGTCGAAGCCCCGGCCGCGGCCGAAGCGCAGCATGCGCACGACGCGGTCGGCCGCGGCGCGCGCCTTGCCGAGCTTGCCCACGCCCCCGTACGCGCCCAGAGCGGTGTACGGGTGACCCCAGTCGTCGAGGAGGTCGAGCGTGTGCGAGAGCGGTCGCGCCGTGAGCTCGACCTCGTGGCCGGCCGCCTCGAGGCGCTCGACGAGCGGCCGCAGGACGACGACGTGGGCCGTGTTCGTGAGGTCGATCCAGACGCGCATCGCCGCCGGAGACTAGAACCGACGGCAGGCCGCACCCCGGGGGTGTGGACAACCCCACTCGCGTCGCGAGGTCCTTGCGGACGCGGGGAACGCGCGGTACAACTGGATGACTCCCGGAGAGGGAGACCCGTTATGACCGCCTTCGCAGCCCACAGCCTTCGCCCCAACGACGCCCCTCGTCGAGCTTCTCGACGCGCGTCGATGGCGAAGCGCACGCTGCCCGCGGTCTAGCGTCACAGCACGCCGGACCGCAGGGCCCCAGCGCCCGCGGTCCCGGTCCTTCTCTCAGCAGGAGCAGCGTCCGGTTCGGAGCGGGCGACTCGTCTCAGAGTCACCTTCCCTCAAGGAGCGCCGAACGATGCAGTCCATCCTCACCCTCGAGGTCATCCGGTCAGAGCACCCCGGAGACCACGAGCCCCGCACCTGGACCACCACGCACCCGCCGTTGCCGCCGCCTCGCAGGCGCCGGCTGCGCAGGGGGGCCGCCCAGCGCCTCGCCGGCCTGGCGACCCGCCTGGACGGCGAGGGCGCGCGCCGCGCCCTCGCCCGCTGATCCCCGGTTCCGCGGAGGCGGCTCATCCGAGCCGCCTCCGCGGCGGCTAGCCTCAGCCCGATGCACGCCGACGCCGCTCCGACGCCCTCCGCGCCGGGTTCCTGACCGACATGCGTCGCGCCCTCATCCTCGCCGCCATCGCGCTGGCGGCACTCGCCGCAGCCCCTGTCGCACATGCCGCCGTCGAGGTGGGCATCGCCGACCAGAAGACCGACATGTTCGGCGATCCGCGGTTCGCCGCGATGGGCATCACGAACGCCCGCGTCCAGGTCCCGTGGGACGTCATGACGCATCCGGACCAGCTCGCGCAGCTCGACGAGTGGATGGCGGCCGCGCAACGCACGGGTGTGCAGCCGCTCGTCTCCTTCGGGCACTCGCGCACCGAGCGGCGCGTCCTCCCGTCGCCCTCGCGCTACAAGTACGAGTTCCGGCGCTTCCGCGCCCGCTACCCGTGGGTGAGCACGTTCGCGGCGTGGAACGAGGCCAACCACTGCGGCGAGCCGACCTGCCACCGGCCGAAGCTCGTCGGCGCCTACTGGAAGTCGCTCACGCGGGAGTGCCCGACGTGCACGATCCTCGCCGCCGAGCTGCTCGACATGCCCAACATGGTCAGCTGGGTCCGCGAGTTCCGCCGCTACGTGGGGCGCGAGCCGGCGATCTGGGGACTCCACAACTACGTCGACGCCAACCGGTTCCGGACGAGCGGGACCACGCGATTGCTGCGCGCGGTGAAGGGCGACGTCTGGCTCACCGAGGTGGGCGGCCTCGTCTACC
This sequence comes from uncultured Solirubrobacterales bacterium, assembly GCA_963757125.1. GTDB lineage: Bacteria > Actinomycetota > Thermoleophilia > Solirubrobacterales > Solirubrobacteraceae > CAVVSD01. The sequence goes on from CAVWQP010000009.1 coordinate 148,892, forward strand.
GGCGCAACAAGCCGGCGACGGGCAAGAACCAGGTCCGTCTGCGCGAGTCGCCCGCGCACGCCGCGAAGGCGACGGAGTGGCTGCTCGACGAGCTGCTCCCGATCAGCCCCCGCCTCAGGCGCGTCTACATCTACGCGTGGAACGCCTCGACGCTCCGCGACACGTGGGACTCCGCGCTCATCACGCCCGGCGGGCGCGGCCGCCCGGCGCTGAAGATCCTGCAGGACCGGGTGAAGGACGGCCAGATCGACGTCCCGGTGCGCCGCCGGACGTGACCAGGCTCGCGGTCATCTCCGACACGCACCTGCCGCGAGGCCGGCGCAGGCTGCCGGACCGCTGCGTCGAGCTCCTGCGCGGAGCCGACGCGATCCTCCACGCCGGCGACGTCAGCACGGCCGGCGTGCTCGCCGAGATCCGCGCGCTGGGCCCGCCGGTGCACGCGGTCCACGGCAACGTCGACGAGCCCGCCGTCGTCGCGGAGCTGCCGACGGAGCTGGAGCTCGAGCTCGACGGCGCCCGCATCGCGATGCTCCACGACAGCGGTCAGGCGGCTGGGCGCATGGCGCGCATGCGGGCGCGCTTCCCCGAGGCCGGCGCCGTCGTCTTCGGCCACTCGCACATCCCGCTGCACGAGACGGCGCCCGACGGCCTGCAGCTGTTCAACCCGGGCAGCCCGACCGACCGGCGTCGCCAGCCCCGTCACACGATGGGGCTGGCCGAGGTGCGCGACGGCGAAGTGCGCTTCGAGCTCGTCGTGCTCGACTGAGCGACCGGCGCCGCGAGCCACGCCCCCGCGTGCCCACGGCGCCGCCGCCCGTCTAGGCCGCCGCGTCAGCCAGCGCGCCGGCCTTGCCACGGCAGTCGTAGAGCCCGCTCGAGCTCGTGCTGCCGGAGGTGGTGGTGCCCGTGGTGCCCTCGTAGGAGGACGACGGGATCGCGGTGCAGACGTTCTGGACCGCGGTCATGACGGCGTTGGAGCCCGCGCGGCCGTCGCCGCCCAGGCCGCCGCCCATCTGCCCGCCGGTCAGCACCCAGCGGATGTTGCCGTTGCCGACCTCCTGCGAGAACCAGGACACGCTCGGCTCGCTCTCGCGGCCGGAGAAGCCGCCGATGCCGGCCACGTCCGCGTCGGACCGGATGATGGCGGTCGAGGCGCCCTGCTGGCTGGAGACCGCGACGGTGCCGCCGCCGTTGGACTTCGTGTAGGCGAGCACCTCGGTGAGGTTCGACGAGCCGCCGAACATCCCGCCGCCGCCGCGGGCGCGCCGCCGCCGAACGTGCCGCCGCCAGGCATGGCGGGCGGGGCCGCCCTGGCCGCCGCCGAAGCCACCGCGGGGCCGCCGCCGAACCCGCCGCGGGCAGCAGCGCCGGGCCGCCGGGGCCGCCGCCCAGGGCCGCCGAAGCCGCCGCCGGCCGACGCGGGACCGCCCGCGGGGAACGTGCCGCTGGTGGCGTGGCCGAGCGTCTCGACGGACCAGATCGCGGGGCCCACGAGCGCGGCCGCGAGGAAGAGTGCCACCGCCCCCGCGCGAATCCTGGGCGCGGAGACGATGGCGAGCGTCGCGGCGGTTGCGGCGCCGACGACGATCAGGACCGGAGGTAGCCAGTCCAGGTTTGCCGCACGGTCGACGACCACGAGCTCGACGGCCACGCCGACGGCGATGGCCACCGGCGCGACGATTCGCGCGATCGTCCCGCCACGGATCAGCTCTGCCGCCGTGCCGCCGACCAGGGCGGCCGTGAACGGGGCGAGCAGCGAGACGTAGTAGGGGTGGAAGATGCCGGACGCGTAGCTGAACGCCACGGCCATGGTGAGGGCCGCGCCTCCGGTCGCGATGATCCAGCCGGTGCGCGCGTCGCTGCGGCGCAGGCGGCTTGCGACGGCGATGCCGATCCCGCCGACGAGCGCGAAGCCGACGAGCCACGCGCCCTGCGGTCCGAGCGCCTCGTTCAGCAGCCGGAACGGGCCGGTGCCACCGCCGAAGACGCCGCCACCACCACCGCCGCCCGGGCCGCCCGCGGCCCCGCCGGGACCACCGGCCTGGCCGGCGAGGCGGCCGAGGCCGTTGTAGCCCAGGATGAGCGACCAGATCGAGTTGTCGTCGGTCCCGGAGATGTACGGGCGATCGGCCGCGGGGGTGAGGGCCACGAGCAGCGGCCAGATCCCGCCGACGACGACCAGCGAAGCGAGACCCGCCAGCAGCTGGCGCACCGACGCGAGGTAGCCGCGAGGGGAGACCCACAGGTATGCGGCCGCGAGGGCGGGCATCACCAGCAGCGCGGCGCCCATCTTCGCCTCGAACCCGAGCCCGATCATCGCGCCGGCGAGGACGAGCCAGCGCGTGCGCCCGTCCTCCAGCGCCCGGACGACTGCCCAGAGCGCGACGACCGAGCACAGCAGGACGACGGCGTCCGGGTTGTTGTGGCGGAAGATCGCGACCGCGGTCGGCGTGATCGCGAGCGCGAGCCCGGCGACGAAGCCGCCGACGCGGCCGAAGCGGCGGCGCGTCAGGTCCCAGGTGAACCCGACGGCGGCGACGCCCATGACCGCCTGGGGCACGAGGATCGACCACGACGACAGGCCGAAGGCGCGCGCCGACAGCGCCTGCACCCAGAGCGCGAGCGGCGGCTTGTCGACGGTCATGACGCCGGCTGGATCGAAGGAGCCGAAGAGGAAGTTGTGCCAGCTCTCCGTCATCGAGCGGACGGCGGCGCTGTAGTAGTCGTTCGCCCAGCCGTTCGTGTCCAGGGACCACAGGTTCAGGGCGGCGGCCAGCGCGAGCAGCAGGAGCAGCTCCGGGCGGGAGACGGCACGACGCAGCAGGCTGGTGCGGCCCTGCTCGCGCTCAGGCGTGACGGACTCGGGAACGGGACGTGGGAGAGCGGGGGCGGCCGGCGCGTCGGCCGTCGCACCACCCTGGAGCCAGAGGTGCATGCCGGGAGGATCGGCAGCGCCCCTCAGCCCCGGGCGAGAGGAACCTGAGGATCTGCTCAGAGTGCCGGCGTCCGCGTAGGCTCGCCGGGTGCTCGACGTCGCCGCCGTCCGCGCCCGCTTCCCGGCGCTCGCCTCCAGCTCCTCCGCCTTCCTCGACGGCCCCGCCGGGTCCCAGGTGCCCGCCGCCGTCGCCGACGCCATGCGCGACCAGCTCCTGGCCGGGACCGCGAACGACGGCGGGCGCGTTCGCCACGTCGGTCGCCGCGAACGCGCTCATGGGGCGCGCCCGCGACGCGGCGGCCGAGCTCACGGCGTCCGACCCCGCCGAGATCGCGCTCGGGCCGAACATGACGACGCTGAACTTCGCGCTCGCGCACGCCGTCGCCCGGACGCTGCAGCCGGGCGACGAGATCGTCGTCACCGAGCTCGACCACGACGCGAACGTCGCGCCGTGGCTGCGGGTCGCCGACGACCACGGGCTCGTCGTGCGCACCGCGCCGGTGCGCACCGGCGACGTCACGCTCGACGTCGACGCGCTCGAGGCGCTGCTCGGCCCGCGCACGCGGATCGTCGCCTTCACGCTCGCCTCCAACGCGGTCGGCTCGATCCCCGACGCCCGGCGCATCGTCGCCGCCGCCCACGACGTGGACGCGCTCGCCTGGGCCGACGCCGTGCACCTCGCGCCCCACCGCCGCCCGGATCGCGCGGCGATCGGCGCCGACGTCCTGCTCTGCTCGCCGTACAAGTTCTTCGGCCCGCACCTCGGGATCGCGTCGATCCGCCGCGACCTCGCCGAGACGTGGCCCGCGGACCGCGTGCGGCCCGCGGCCGAGGATCCGCCGGGCCACCGCTTCGAGACCGGGACGCCGTCGTTCGAGGCATTCGCCGGCCTCGTCGCCGCGATCGACTACCTGCGCGACCTCGGCGACGGCGACCTCGACGCCGCGTACGCCGCGATCCGCGCGCACGAGGAGGTCCTGTGCGTCCGCATGCTGGAGGGCGTCGCCGCGCTCCCCGGCGTCACGCTCCACGGCATCGCCGATCCGGCGCGCGTCGCGGAGCGCACGCCGACGTTCAGCGTCACCGTGGCCGGTCGCAGCCCGCGCGAGGTCGCCGAGGCGCTCGCGGCCGACGGCGTGCACGTCTGGGACGGCGACTTCTACGCGTACACGCTCATGTACGCGCTCGGCCTGGCGCAGGATGGCGGCGCGGTGCGCGCCGGGCTCCTGCACTACACGACCGAGGACGAGGTCGACCGGCTGCTCGCCGGTCTCGCCCGGCTCAGCTAGAGCGCGGCACGGATCTCGTCGACGGCGGCGCGGAGGTCGTCGTCGGGCCGCGCGCAAGGTACAGCGGGCCGGTGCCGTCGGACAGCAGCAGCCGGGTGAGCGCGATCCCCCGCGGGCGCACGCCCGGGTCGCCCAGCTCGGCGGCGAGCTCCAGCAGCGACGCCGCGCACGCGCAGACGGCGGAACGGGCGACGTGCACCGCCGAGGACCGGACGCACGCGGTCCGGCGCGCGTCGAGCACCGCGCGGCGCAGGCCGACGGCGAGCGCGTGCCGCATGCGGGGCTCCAGCAGCTGTGCGGACCGTGCGGCGCGCTCGCCCGTCGCCATCGGATCGGCGCCGTCGGCGATCTCGGCGTCGAGACGGCTCGCGTGGAGCCGGACCCTGGTGACCAGCAGCGTGCTCACGTCCCCCATGATGCCCGGTCCGGCGCGGTCTCAAGATCGTGTGAAGACGACCTCGGCGGGTCTACGCTCTCCCTGTGACCAGACGCGACCCGCTCGGTCTCGCGGGCGACCGCAGACCCAGCATCTGGCTGGGGCTCGTCGCCGCGGTCGTGAGCGTCGCGCTCACGACGCTGATCCTCTTCCCGCTGAAGGAGATCGCGCCCGTGACGGCGCTCGTCGTGGTCTACCTCGTCGCGGTCCTCCTGGTGTCGGTCGGCTGGGGCGCCGTCCTCGGCACCGTCACCGCGATCCTGGGGGCACTCGCCTTCAACTGGTTCCACCTGCCGCCGACCGGCCGCTTCACGATCGCCGACGCGCAGAACTGGGTGGCGCTCGCGGTGTTCCTCGTCGTGGCGCTCGTCGCGAGCTCGCTCGCACAGGCGGCGCGTCACCGCACCCAGGAGGCCGAACAGCGCCGTCGCGAGGCCGACCTCGCCGCCGAGCTCGCGCGGCTGCTGCTCCGCGGCCAGGATCTCTCGAGCGTCCTGCCCGTCGCCTCGCAGCGCCTCGCCGGCGCGCTGGGCCTCCCGTCGGCGGCGATCGAGCTGCGCCCGGTCGAGAGCGACGATCGCCGGGTCGCGTTCCCGCTGCGCGAGGACGCGGTGCAGATCGGCACGTTGCTCCTGCCCGCCGGCCTGCCCGAGGACGTGCTCCGGCGCGCCCAGGAGCGGGCGGTGCCGCAGCTCGAGGCGCTGCTCGCGGCGGCGCAGGAGCGCGACGAGCTGCTCGGCGACGTCGTCGAGACGCGCGCGCTGCGGCGCAGCGACGTCATCAAGACCGCGCTGCTGCGCTCCGTCAGCCACGACCTGCGGTCGCCGATCACCGCCATCGTGACGGCGGCGGAGCCGCTGACGTCCGACCACGTCGAGGACGGGGAGCGCCGCGAGCTCGCGCGCGGCATCCAGGAGGAGGCGCAGCGGCTGTCGCGCCTCATCGAGAACCTGCTCGACCTCTCGCGCCTGGAGGCCGACGCCGCCGAGCCGCGCCCCGAGTGGTGCTCGCTCGACGAGGTGCTGGAGGCGTCGATCGACGATCTCGCGCTGCCCGCGAGCACGTTCAACGTCTCGATCCAGGGCGACCTGCCCCTCGTGCGCGCGGACTCGGCACAGCTCGAGCGTGCCTTCGCGAACCTCCTGGAGAACGCCGCCCGCCACTCGGGCGGGCACCCCGTCTCGCTCCGAGCCAGGGCCGTCGGGCAACGCGTCGTGGTCCGCGTCGTCGATCGCGGACCGGGTATCCCCTCGGCACAGCGCGAGCGGGTCTTCGAGCCGTTCTACCGATCGGGGACGCAGCAGTCCGGTCACCGCGGGTCTGGCCTCGGCCTGGCGATCGCGCGCGGCTTCGTCGAGGCGAACGGCGGGACGATCGCGGTCGAGTCGCTGCCGGGGCAGGGCACGACGTTCGTGGTCGAGTTCCCCTCGGCGCCGGTGCCGGCACCGGTCGGGTGAGCACGCCGCGCCGTCGTGTGCTCGTCGTCGACGACGAGCCGCAGATCCTGCGGGCGCTGCGCGTCGTCCTGCGCGACGCCGGGTTCGAGGCGATGCCCGCGTCCACGGCGCAGGAGGCGCTCGACCTCGCGGCGCTCCATCCGCCCGACGCCGCCATCGTCGACCTCCTGCTGCCCGACGGCGACGGGATCGAGGTGACCCGCGCGCTGCGCGAGTGGACGAAGGCGCCGATCATCGTGCTGTCGGCCGTCGGCGAGGAGGAGCAGAAGGTCCGTGCGCTGGAGGCGGGCGCCGACGACTACGTCACGAAGCCGTTCGGCCCGCGCGAGCTCGTCGCGCGCCTCGCCGCGACGCTGCGCCGGGCGACCCCCGAGCCGGGGCAGCCCGTGCTGCGGGCGGAAGGCCTCGAGCTCGACCTCGCCGCCCACGTCGTCCGGGTCGACGGCGAGGACGTCCACCTCACGCCGATCGAGTTCGGGCTGCTGACGTCGCTCATGACCAACCGCGGCCGGCTGCTGACCCACCGGTCGCTGCTCGTGGAGGTCTGGGGCCAGGCGTACGAGGACGACACCGCGACGCTGCGCACCCACATCGCGAACCTGCGCCGCAAGATCGACCCGGGCGGGACGCGCCGCTACATCCGGACCGACCCGGGCGTCGGCTACCGGTTCGCGGTCTGAGGGAGGCTGATGCGCGCGACGAGCGCGCGGTGGTCGCTGCCGGGGATCGTGTGGACGCTCGCGGCCGTGACCCGTGCGCGCTCGTCGACGAGCACGTGGTCGATGGTGATCCGCAGCCGGCGGTGCGCCGGGTACGTGCCCTGCAGGCCGATGCCCGCCGCGTCGCCCGCGTCGGTGTAGCCGCTGCCGATGAGGTCGCGGAGCAGGTGGTGGTCGAGCGTCGCGTTGAAGTCGCCGGCGAGCATCCGCAGCTCGCCGTCGGGCGTCGCACGGGGCAGCGAGCGCAGCGAGTGCGCCCAGAAGGAGCCGTCCCCGTGCAGCGGCGTCTGGGGATGCACGGCCTTCACCCGGATCGCCGCCGCGCCCGGGACGTGCAGCGTCGCCTCCGGCATCGCGTTGCGCAGGTCGCGGGGCCGGGCGGCGTCGGTCAGCGGGTAGCGCGAGAGCAGCGCGCTGCCCTGCACCTCGCCCTCCGTGTCGACCACCCGGTGCGGGTACAGCTCGCGCGCGCCCGCCGCGTCGATCGCCTCGAGCTCCTCGGGCGGCAGCTCCTGCAGGCTCACGAGATCGGCGCCGCTGCGCCGCGCGAGCGCCACGACGCGCATCCGGGTCGGCGCTCCCGTAGCGGAGGTTCGCGGTCAGGACGGTCAGCGGGCGCCCCCCGGCGATCGCCTCGTCGGGGCCGCCGAGCGCGCGCGGCGCGACGACGGCGACCAGCGCGATCGCCGGCACGAGCGCGACCACCGCCACCGCCCACTGCCGAAGGAGGAGCGCGAGGACGACCGGGATCCACGCCGTCGCGGCGACGTACGGCGTGAAGGAGATCGCGGGCACGATGAGCGGGCCGGTGTCCAGGCCGAACACCCGGACGACCGCCCAGACGAGCCAGGGCAGCACGACGACGATGGCGGCCGCGGTCCGCACCGGGCCAGCTTGGCGGAATCTTGATGCGCTGGCGGCGATCGTCATGCGCCCTTCACGGCGGCGCTCCGAAGCTGCCCTCATGACCATCGCAGGCTGGGCGCAGATCGTCCTCTTCCTCGTCGTCCTGACCGCGCTGACACCGCTCATCGGCGGCTACATGGCACGCGTCTACGGCGCCGAGCCGATCGTCCTGGACCGGTTCCTCGGGCCGGCCGAGCGCGGCTTCTACCGCCTGCTCGGCACGCGCGCCGACGCCGAGCAGGACTGGCGCGGCTACGGGCGCTCGGTGCTGCTGTTCAGCGCCGCCTCGTTGGTCGTGCTGCTGCTCATCCTCAGCACGCAGTCGATCCATCCCTGGAACCCGCTGGGCTTGGGCGCCGTCCCGTGGGACCTGTCGTTCAACACCGCCGCGTCGTTCGTGACGAACACGAACTGGCAGTTCTACGGCGGCGAGACGACGATGACGAACTTCACGCAGATGGCCGGGCTGGCCGTGCAGAACTTCGCGTCGGCGGCCGTCGGCATCGCCGTGCTCATCGCGGTCGTGCGGGGCTTCGCCCGGCGCGACGGCTCGGCCATCGGCAACTTCTGGTCCGACCTCACGCGCACGATCCTCTACGTCCTGCTGCCGATCTGCGTGATCGGCTCCCTGTTCCTCGTCTCGCAGGGCGTCGTCCAGACGCTCTCGGGTGGCGAGACGTTCAGGACGCTCGCCGGCGGATCGCAGACCCTGGCCCTCGGTCCGGTCGCCTCGCAGGAGTTCATCAAGGAGCTGGGGACCAACGGCGGCGGCTTCTACAACGTCAACGCCGCGATGCCGTTCGAGAACAGCACGGCGTTCACGAACTTCGTGCTCATGCTCGCGATCCTCGTCATCCCGGCGGGGCTCACGGCCACGTTCGGGCGCATGGTCGGCAGTCGCCGCCAGGGCTGGGCCATCTACGTGGCGATGACGGTCCTCTTCGTCGCGGGCGTGGCGATCGTCTACTCGGCCGAGAGCCACTCGACCGCGGCGATGCACGCCGCGGGGCTCGTCGGCGGCAACATGGAGGGCAAGGAGCAGCGCTTCGGCATCGGCTCCTCCAGCCTGTTCGCGGCGGTCACGACGGTCGCGTCCTGCGGCGCGGTCAACGCCGCGATGGAGTCGATGACGGCCCTGGGCGGCGCCGTCCCGCTCGCCAACATCGCGATGGGCGAGGTCATCTTCGGCGGCGTCGGCTCGGGCCTCTACGGGATGCTGCTCTTCGTCCTGCTGGCGGTGTTCCTCGCCGGGCTCATGGTCGGCCGCACGCCCGAGTACCTGGGCAAGAAGATCGAGGCGCGCGAGATCAAGCTCGTCGTGCTCGGCACGATCGGCGTCCCGTTGCTCGTGCTCGTGGTGACGGCGATCGCCGTGGCGACGAGCTACGGCAAGGCGTCGATCTTCGACGCCGGCCCGCAGGGCTTCACCGAGTCGTTGTACGCCTACACGTCGCAGGCGAACAACAACGGCTCGGCCTTCGCGGGCTACACGGGCACCACCTTCGCGAACCTGCTGGGCGGCGTCTCGATGCTCCTCGGGCGCTTCCTCCCGATGCTCGTCGCGCTCGCGGTGGGCGGCGCCCTGGCGGGCAAGCGGGTCACACCGACCGGCCTCGGGACCATGAGGACCGACACACCGGTCTTCGTCGTCCTGCTCGTCGGGACCATCCTCCTCGTCGCGCTGCTGACCTTCGTCCCGGCGTTGCTGCTCGGGCCGGTCGTGCAGGCGATGACGAACCAGCTCTTCTAGGAGACGACCGGATGCGCAAGGAGATCAGGAGCGCGGGGGTCGCGATCGTCGTCATGACGGTCGTCCTCGGCCTCGTCTTCCCCCTCGTCGTGACCGGGATCGGCCAGGTGGCCTTCCCCAACGCGGCCGACGGATCGACCGTGAAGGTCGACGGGAAGGTCGTCGGCTCGAAGCTCATCGGCCAGGACTTCAGGGGCGATCGCCGGTACTTCCAGAGCCGGCCGTCCGTCACCGGCTACGCGCCGAACGCGACGTTCTTCAACAACCGCGGGCCCAACCAGGCGACGCTGGCCGTGCAGCAGCGGCGCTTCGTGCTCGACTACCTCGCGCGCGAGCGGCCGTACGTGCCGAGCCTGCGCGCGGACGAGGTCCCCGCCGATGCGGCCACGACGTCGGCGTCGGGCGTCGACCCGCACATCTCCCCGGCGAACGCGCGCATCCAGGCCGTGCGCGTCGCCGCGGTGCGCGATCTCCCGCTCGCGCGGGTGCGCGCGCTCATCGACCAGCACACCGACGGCCGGTTCGCCGGCGTCCTCGGTGAGCCCGGCGTGAACGTCCTGGAGCTCGACATCGCCCTCGACGCGGAGACCCGCCGATGACCATCAGCCGCGAGACGATCCTCGAGTCGCTGCGCAAGCTCGACCCGCGCCACATGTGGGGCAACCCGGTCATGTTCGTGGTCGAGATCGGGGCGGTCCTCACGACGATCCTCACGATCACGGGCGAGGCGGACACGCCGCGCTGGTTCTCGGCGACGGTCACGGTCTGGCTGTGGCTCACCGTGATCTTCGGCAACCTCGCCGAGGCGATCGCCGAGGGCCGCGGCCGGGCGCAGGCGGCGTCGCTGCGCGCCATGCGCACGACGACCACCGCCCGCATGGCCGACGGGACCGAGCGCCCCGCCGGCGAGCTGCGTCGCGGCGACCTCGTCGTCGTCGAGGCCGGAGAGGTCATCCCGGGGGACGGCACGGTCGTCGAGGGCATCGCGTCCGTCGACGAGTCGGCCATCACCGGCGAGTCCGCGCCCGTCATCCGCGAGGCCGGCGGCGACCGCTCGGCCGTCACCGGCGGCACGCGCGTCCTGTCCGACCGGATCGTGGTCGAGATCACGCAGGAGCCGGGGCAGTCGTTCCTCGACCGGATGATCGGCCTCGTCGAAGGGGCCGAGCGCCGCAAGACGCCCAACGAGATCGCCCTGGGCATCCTGCTCGTCGGCCTCACCGTGATCTTCCTCGCGGTGGTCGTCACGCTGCGGCCCTTCGCGGACTTCGCGGACACCACGGTGTCGGTCACGACGCTCGTCGCGCTGCTCGTCGCGCTCATCCCGACGACGATCGGCGCGCTGCTCTCGGCGATCGGCATCGCGGGCATGGACCGGCTGGTGCGCCGCAACGTGCTCGCCCTCTCGGGGCGCGCGGTCGAGGCGTCCGGCGACGTCGACGTGCTGCTCCTCGACAAGACCGGCACGATCACGCTCGGCAACCGCCAGGCGGCGGCGTTCGTGCCGATGCCCGGCGTCTCCGAGGGCGATCTCGCGGAGGTCGCCCAGCTCGCCTCGCTGGCCGACGAGACGCCGGAGGGGCGCTCGATCGTCGTGCTGGCCAAGCAGTACGGGCTGCGTGAGCACGAGCTCGGGCCGCACGAGGCGACGTTCGTCCCGTTCACCGCGCAGACGCGCATGAGCGGCGTCGACCTCGACGGCTCCCGGCTGCGCAAGGGCGCCGGCGACGCCGTCATGCGGTGGGTCACCGACGAAGGAGGGCAGGCGCCGCCGGAGCTCGAGGCCGCGCTCGATCGCATCGGGCGCGCAGGTGCGACGCCGTTGGCCGTGGCCCGCGACTCGCAGGTGCTCGGCGTCGTCGAGCTGCGCGACGTGGTCAAGGAGGGCATGCGGGCCCGCTTCGACCAGCTGCGGGCGATGGGCATCCGGACCGTCATGGTCACGGGCGACAACCGCCTCACCGCGAACGCGATCGCCGAGGAGGCCGGGGTCGACGACGTGCTCGCCGAGGCGACGCCCGAGCGCAAGCTCGAGCTCATCCGCGAGGAGCAGGCCAACGGGCGGCTCGTCGCGATGACCGGCGACGGCACGAACGACGCGCCGGCGCTCGCGCAGGCGGACGTGGGCGTGGCGATGAACACCGGCACCCAGGCCGCCCGCGAGGCGGGGAACATGGTCGACCTCGACTCCAACCCGACGAAGCTCATCGAGATCGTCGAGGTCGGCAAGCAGCTGCTCATCACGCGCGGGGCGCTGACGACGTTCTCGATCGCCAACGACGTCGCGAAGTACTTCGCGATCCTCCCCGCGATGTTCGCGGCGACCTACGGCGGCGCCCTGAGCGACCTCAACATCATGAACCTCGGGACGCCCCAGTCGGCGATCATCTCGGCGATCGTGTTCAACGCGCTCGTCATCCCGGCGCTCGTCCCGCTCGCGTTGCGAGGCGTGCGCTACCGGCCGCTGGGCGCGACCGCCCTGCTGCGCCGGAACCTGCTGATCTACGGCCTCGGAGGGCTCGTCACGCCGTTCGTCGGCATCAAGCTCATCGACCTCGTCGTCCACGGGGTCCTCGGCGCCTGAGTGCCGGGCCGCTGCAAGATCTTCCTGGGCATGGCGGCGGGGGTCGGCAAGACCTACCGCATGCTCCAGGAGGGTCGCGCGGCGGCCGACGACGGGCGCGACGTGGTCGTCGGCGTGCTCGAGACGCACGGCCGGGCGGAGACCGCGGCGCAGGCGGAGGGGCTGGACGTCCAGCCCCTGCGCGTCGTCGACCACCGCAGCCACTCCGTCCGCGAGATGGACCTCCCTGGGCTCCTGGAGCGAGCGCCCGAGCTGTGCCTCGTCGACGAGCTCGCCCACTCCAATCCCCCGGGCCTGAAGCACGGCAAGCGCTACGAGGACATCGGGGAGCTGCTCGAGGCCGGCATCGACGTGTTCACCACCGTCAACGTCCAGCACTTGGAGTCGCTCAACGACCAGGTCGCCGAGCTGACCGGCGTGCTGGTCCGCGAGACGTTCCCCGACCGGCTCCTCGCCGAGGCCGACGAGGTCGTCCTCGTGGACGTCACGCCCGAGACGCTCATCACCCGCCTGCGCGAGGGCCGCGTGTACCCGCAGGCGCGGGTCCAGACGGCACTGGAGAACTTCTTCCGCATCGAGAACCTGCAGGCGCTGCGCGAGGTGGCGCTGCGGCAGGTGGCCGAGGAGGTGGAGGCGAAGCGGCTCGTCCGCGATCCCCTCGCGGTGCGGGAGGAGCGGATCTTCGGGTCCGTGGAGCCGAAGGCGTTCGCGGAGCGGCTGCTGGCGCTGGCGAAGCTCGACCCGAGCTCCGAGCGGGTCGTCCGCCGAGCCTGGCGTTCGGCGCAGCGGCTGCACGCGGACCTCGACATCCTCGTCGTGCGGACGCCCGGCGAGGAGGCGTCGGCGGAGGGTCGCGCCGAGCTCGAGGCGCTGCGACGGATCGCGGCGGTGCTCGGCGCGCAGCTGCTCGTGGAGGAGGGCGACGACGTCGCGGCGGTCGCAGCGCGCGTGGCCCGCGAGCGCGGGACGACCTACATCCTGCTCGGCGCATCGTCCGTGCGCCGCGGCCTCGGGCGCCTCAACGAGCCGCTGCCGATGCGCCTCGCCCGCCTGGCCCCCGACGTCGACGTCCGGATCGTGGCCGACCGCGGGCGCTAGGTGTCCGCGAGCGCGGCGACCTCGCGCACCGCCACGGCCTGCGCAGCGGGGTCGCGGGCCCCGGCGGCGCGGACGTCGGCGAGGAGCTCTCGCACGCGGGCGACCGCCTCGGCGCGCGCGGCGAGCCACGCGTCGACGAGCTCCTCGGGGTCGTCGCCCTCCCCCTCGCGCAGCACGCGCTCGGTCAGCGTGCGGCGCACGACGTACAGGTCGTCGCGCAGCGACGTCCGCGCCTGCACCTCCCAGCGGTTGTTGCGGCCGCGCGCGGTGACGATCTCGTAGAGCCAGTCGAGTGACAGCCGCTCGCCGAGCAGCCCGTACACACCCGCCGCCAGCCGGATCGGCGAGGCCGTCGCCGCGGCGACGTCGGCGACGTCGAGCGCCGCCGCGAGCGGCTGCAGGCCGGCCCCGCGCCGCGCGAGGGCCTCGGGCAGGCCCTGCGACGTCCACGCGGCGACGCGCTCCTCGAACGCCTCCCGCCCTGCGCCGTGCAGCAGCGCCGGCAGCATCCCCGACACCATGCGAACGTCCTCGCCGAGCGCCTCCACGGCCGGCGCGACGTCGAGAGAGCTCGAGCGGTTGAGCAGCAGCCACCGCGTTGCGCGCGTCGCCAGCCGCTGCGCCTCGAGGAGCACGTCGGCGAGCACGTCCGCGGGGACCTCGTCGGCGACGGCCTCGACGTCGTCCCACAGCGCGTCGATCGCATGGACCTCCCACGCGATCGCGGTCGCCCGGGCGATGTCGTCCACCGGCGCGCCGACGGCGTCGTGCAGTCGCAGGGCGTGGCCGATCCCGCCGCGGTCGACGAGCCGGTTGGTGAGCCGGGTCGCGATGATCTCCCTGCGTAGCCGATGGGCGCGCATCGCGTCGCCGTAGCGCTCGGAGAGCAGCGCGGGGAAGGCCCGGGCCAGCTCGCGCGACAGCCAGGGATCCTCCGGCGCGTCGGAGGCGACCAGCTCGTCGCGCAGCGTCATCTTGGCGTGGGCCAGCAGGACCGCCAGCTCGGGCTGGGTGAGGCCCTGCGCCGCACCGCGCCGGTTCGCCAGCTCCTCGTCGTCGGGCAGCCCCTCCAGGTCGCGGACGAGAGCGCCGCGTGCCTCCAGGGTGTGGATGACGGCGACGTGCCCGTCGAGGAGATGCGTGGCGTCGTGATGCTCGAGCGACAGCGCGAGGGCCTGCGCGCGGTTCGCCTCGATGACGCGCTCGCCGACGGCGTCGCGCATCACGGCCAGGAGCGCGTCCCGGTCGGCGGCGGCGAGCGACCCGTCCTCGATGGCGCCGTGCAGGAGGATCTTGATGTTGACCTCGTGGTCGGAGCAGTTCACGCCGCCCGCGTTGTCGATCGCGTCCGTGAAGATGCGGCCGCCGTCGAGCGCGTACTCGACGCGGCCGAGCTGGGTGAAGCCGAGGTTGCCGCCCTCGCCGACGACGCGGCAGCGCAGCTCGTCGCCGTCGACGCGGACGCTGTCGTTCGACCGGTCGCCCGCCTCGGCGTGCGTCTCCTCGGAGTGCTTGACGTAGGTGCCGACCCCGCCGCTCCACAGCAGGTCGACCGGCGCGCGCAGGATCGCCTGGATGAGCTCGTTCGGCGGCAGCGACTCCGCGTCGATGCCGAGCGCGCGCCGCGCCTCGGGCGACACCGGGATCGCCTTCGTCGTGCGCGGGAAGACGCCGCCGCCCGCGGAGATGAGCGAGCGGTCGTAGTCGTCCCAGGTCGAGCGCGCGAGCCCGAACAGCCGCTCGCGCTCGGCGAACCCGGCGGCGGCGTCGGGATCCGGGTCGAGGAAGACGTGCCGGTGGTCGAAGGCCGCGACGAGCCGGATGTGACTGCTGAGCAGCATCCCGTTGCCGAACACGTCGCCCGACATGTCTCCGATCCCGACGACGGTGATCTCCTCGTTGGCGACGTCGATGCCCAGCCCGCGGAAGTGGCGCCGCACGGACTCCCACGCGCCGCGCGCGGTGATCCCCATCCGCTTGTGGTCGTAGCCGGCCGACCCGCCCGACGCGAACGCGTCGCCGAGCCAGAAGCCGCGCCCGACGGCGATCTCGTTCGCCACGTCGGAGAACGTCGCCGTGCCCTTGTCCGCCGCCACGACGAGGTACGGATCGTCGTCGTCGTGGCGCACCACGCCCTCGGGCGGGACGATCCGGCCCTCCACGACGTTGTCGGTGACGTCGAGCAGCGCGCCCACGAACGTGCGGTAGGCGTCGACGACCTCGCCGGTCTTCACCACGAACCCGCCCTTGGCGCCGACGGGGACGATGAGCGCGTTCTTGACCATCTGCGCCTTCATCAACCCGAGGATCTCGGTGCGGAAGTCCTCGTGGCGGTCCGACCAGCGCAGACCGCCGCGGGCGATGGGCCCGCCGCGCAGGTGTACGCCCTCGGTGGCCTGCGAGTAGACGAAGACCTCGACCCACGGTCGCGGCTGGGGCAGCAGCGCGATCGCCGAGGAGTCGAGCTTGAGCGCCAGTGTGTCGGTGCCCAGCCAGCGGTTCGTCCGCAGGACCGCCCGCACCACCGTGAGATACAGGGTCAGGATGCGGTCCTCGTCGAGGCTGGCGACCGCCTCGATCTCGGTGACGATCCGTGCGTCGAGCTCCTCGGCGCGCGCCGGGTCCGCGCGCTCGGGATCGAGCCGAGCCTCGAACAGCTCGACGAGCATCCCCGCGATGTCGGGGTGCGCGAGCAGCGTCGACATGAGGTAGTGGTCGCTGAACGTCGTGCCGCCCTGGCGCAGGTAGCGCGTGATGGTGCGCAGCACGATCGTGTCTCGCCACCCCAGGCCCGCGCCGAGGATGAGCCCGTTGATGCGGTCGCTCGCGAGCCGGCCGGTCAGCGCGCGCCAGAGCACGTCCTCGAAGGCCTGGCGCACGTCGTCGCCGATCTCGGCGTCCACGACCGGATGCAGTCCGAAGTCCGAGATGTGCGTGACCGGGGCGTCGACCGGCGTGATCTCGTACGGCCGCTCGTCGCGGACCCGCACGCCCATGTGCTCGAGGATGGGGACGATGTCCGAGAGCTCGAGCGCCGCCTTCCACGTCAGCACCCGGCAGCGCAGGCCGTCGACGCTGCGGTAGAGCCGGACATCGAGCCCGCCCGTCCGGTAGAGGTCGTCGATCGAGCTGATGTCCCGCACGGCCTGGGCGACCGGGTTGTCGGCGCGGTACGCGACCGGGAACGCCGTCGCGTAGCGCCGCCAGTCGTCGGCGCCGCCGCCGCCCGGCCCCCCGCGCAGCGCGAGGCGGAGGTCGTCGGTCCAGCTGCGGGTCGCCTCCGAGATCCGCTCCTCGATCTCCCAGACGTCGATCTCGGGGACGTCGCCCGGCTCCGTCGTGATGACGATGTGCAGCCGCACGAGCACCGACTCGGTGAGCCGCAGGTCGAAGTCCGTGCCGGTCCCGTCGACGGCGCCGCGCAGGATCTCCTGGATCTTCAGCCGGTTGTCGGTGTGGAAGCGCTCGCGGGGCAGGTAGACGAGGAAGGAGACGAAGCGCTCGAACTCGTCGCGGCGCGCGAACACCCGCACGAACTGGCGCTCGCCGAGGCCGAGGATCCCGATCACGTGGGCGAAGAGCGTCGCCTCGTCGATCTGGAAGAGCTCGTCGCGCGGGTACGTGTCGAGGATCTCCAACAGCGCCTTCTCGTCGTGGCCGCCAGGGGGCAGCGCGGCCCGCTCGAGCACCTGGCGCGCCTTGCGCCGCACGATCGGGACGTCGGTGACCTCGGCCTTGTACGCGCGCCCGGTCAGCAGGCCGAGCAGGCGGCGCTCGCCGATCACGCGGCCCTGCTCGTCGAAGCGCTTGACCCCGATGTAGTCCATGGGAACGGGCCGGTGCACGGTGGACCGCGCGTTGGACTTCGTCAGCGTCAGCGTGCGGGGGAGGTGCGCGATCGAGCGGATCCGCTGCGGCAGCCGCGCGAACGCGCCCGACCGCTGTTGCCCCGTGCGTCGCAGGATCCCCAGCCCGGTGCCGTCGACGGGGACGAGCGCGACGTCCTCGCCCGCGTGCATGAGCGTGTACTCGCGGTAGCCGAGGAAGAGGAAGTGCCCGTCGGCGAGCCAGTCGAGCAGCGCACCCGCCTCGGCGACCTCCTCGCTCGGGACCGCGCCGCCCGTCTCGTCGAGCCCGTCGCGCAGCTCGCGCGTGCGCTCCAGCATCTTCGGCCAGTCCTCGACCGCGTTGCGGACGTCCCCGAGCACGTTGAGGACCTCGTCGCGGATGTCGTCGAGGACCCCGCTCCCGTCGCGGCGGTCGATCTCAACGTGCATGAGGGACTGGTCCGCGACGACCGGGTGCACGAGCAGCAGCACGTCGCACCCCAGCCGCTGCAGCGCCATACGGACGGAGTCGACGAGGAACGGCATGTCGTCCGACACGACCTGGACGACGGTGTGGGGCGAGCGCCACCCGTGCTCGGCCTCCGTGGGCACGAAGGCGCGCACCGTCGGGGTTCCCGGGACATGCGCCCGTGCGAGGCGCCACAGGGAGAGGGCGGCACCCGTCAGCTCGGGCACGCCATGGGCGCGCAGGTCCTCCTCGGGGACCCAGCGGTACAGCTGGCGGGCGAAGTCCTCCGCGTCGTCGGCCTCGTCCTCGGGCGCGAGGAGACGCACCCGCGCGTAGACGGCGGACAGCTGACCCGGGTCACGCCCCTCCTGGAGCAAGGACACGGCGCGATCGTAGCCATGACCCCGGAGGTAGGCGCGGCTTCTCAGACTAGGTGTTACAAAGGCGTCACAAAGTCCGATCTTCCGCTATGTTCCCTCCCGTCACCCGGGTGCAGTCGCCCGGCCGGGGTCAGCCGGAGCACCTGAGCGGTGACACCTCGACGCATGCCTTCCTCCGAGCAGCCACACTTCCCGGGCGATGAGCCCACCCCCGAAACCCCCGGTCATCCGGGGGCGGTCGTGATGGGCCGATGATCGCCCTGCGCAACCTCGACCTCCTCCTGCTCGCCATCGCGCTCCCGGTGTTCCTGGTCGCGGGATGGCCCATCGGCGGCTGGATCACCGCGGCCGGCATCTGGGCCATGTGGCGCGGCATCGGCTGGTACTCCGACAAGAAGGCCGCCGAGGCGACGGATCCCAGGCGCGTCGTCGGCATCGCGACCGGCTCGATGATCGGTCGTGGGTGGCTCATGGCGCTGATCCTGGTATCTGTTGGGCTCCTCACGGAGGACGAGGTGGGTCTGTCCGCCGCCGTGCTGTCCGTCGTCCTGTTCACAGCCTGGTTCACCACGAAGATGATCCTGCGTCCGTTCGAGCCGGGATCCAGCGGCCCTGGAGAGGTCCAAACCCCATGAGCACACGCATCAAGGTCTTCGCTTCGATCGGTGGCGTGCTCGTGCTCGCGGGGATCGTCGGCGCGCTCGCCGGCTCGGCCGGCCGCAACGAGGAGTTCCAGCCGCAGGAGGAGTTCAAGCTCGAGGACTGGGTCGGCATCCACCTCGCCGGCGTCAACCTCTCGATCACCCGCGCGGTGCTCTACCTCGCGATCGCGGCGGTCCTCACGACCTTCAGCATGCTCTACATCGCGCGCCGGATGCAGCAGCGGCCCAACCGCGTGCAGACCGCGGTCGAGACGCTCTACCTGCTCATGCGCGACAACATCACGCGCGGCAACATGGACGACGCGATGGCGCGGAAGTGGTTCCCCTTCATCGGGACGCTCTTCCTCTTCATCTGGTTCTCGAACCTCATCGGCTACATCCCGCTGCCGACGAACACGCACGCGACGTTCGACGTGTTCGGGGTCGCGGTGCCGCAGTTCGCGATCTACGCGGCGACGGCGAACATCGCGATCCCGCTCGCCCTCACGCTCGTCGTCTGGTTCTCGTACCACATCGCCGGCATCAGGGCCCAGGGCTTCCGCAAGTACTTCGCGAGCTGGATCCCGGCCGGGACGCCGCACGCGATGCGCCCGATCCTGTTCGTCATCGAGGCGATCTCGCACGTCGTCCGCATCATCAGCCTCAGCGTCCGACTGTTCGCCAACATCCTCGCCGGCCACCTGCTCATCCTGTTCATGGGCGGCGGCCTCGTGGTCATCCTCGGCATCGCTGCGCTCGGCGTCATCACGCTGCCGATCGCGGTCGCGTTCTTCATCTTCGAGGTCGGCCTGGTGGCGACCCTGCAGGCGTTCATCTTCGCCACCCTCACGGCGATCTACCTCGGCGGCGCAGTCGCCGAGAACCACTAAGAGAGGAGCACAACGCAAGTGAGTCTCACCGCGCAAATCGTCCCGGTCGTCCTCGCGCAGGCAGGCGGTACCACGGGTGACGTCGAGGCGGGCATGAAGGCCATCGCCCTCGGCGTGGGTGCCGGACTGGGCACCATCGGACCGGGCATCGGCGTCGGCTTCATCTTCGGCAAGGTCATCGAGTCGGTGACCCGTCAGCCCGAGATGCGCGACGAGATCACCTCGATCCAGTGGCTCGGGTTCGCCCTGACCGAGGCGATCGTGTTCTACGCCTTCATCTTCGGCCTGATCGCGTTCTTCCTCTGATGCCACTCCTGGCCGCCACGAGCGAGGAGGGGGGAGGCTCCTTCCTCGTCACGCCGAACGTCGGGCTGATGATCTGGACGCTGCTGGCGTTCGGCATCACCCTCTGGATCCTGTGGAAGCTCGCCTTCCCGCGGATCGGTGAGGCGCTCGACCGGCGGCAGAAGGTCATCGAGGAGTCGATCGACACCGCCGAGCGCACGAAGGCCGAGGCCGACGAGCTGCTCCAGGAGTACCGCGAGCGCCTGAAGGAGGCGCGCGAGCAGGCCGACGAGATCGTCGCCCGCGCGCGCAAGGCCGGCGACAACCTGGAGTCCGAGTCCAAGGTCGACGCCCTGCGTCAGCGCGAGGAGCTCATGGAGCAGACCAAGCGCGACATCGAGGCGGAGACCCGCCGCGCGATCCAGGAGATCCGCAACGAGGTCGCCGACCTCACCGTGCTGGCGACCGAGAAGGTCACCCGCAAGACCCTGACCGACGACGACCAGCGCCGTCTGGTCGAAGAGGCCCTCGGCGAACTGGACTTCGACCAGCTCTCCGGGGACGCACGTAGGAACTGATCGATGGAAGAGATCGCCGAGGTCTACGCACGCGCGCTGTTCGAGGTCGCTGAGGAGCAGGACAAGCTCGACGTCGTCCGCGAGCAGCTGGGCGCGTTCTCCGACGCGCTCGGCGAGGACCGCGAGCTGTCCGTGTTCTTCTTCTCGCCCTACTTCTCCACGCAGGAGAAGCAGGACGGCCTCGGCCGCGTCCTCGTGGACGCGGACGAGGCGATCGTGAACTTCCTCGAGCTCCTCATCGAGAAGCACCGCATGCCCGTCCTGTTCCGCATCCGCCGCGAGTACGACGTGATGTGGGAGCGCGAGAACAAGATCCTCCCGGTCGAGATCACGTCGGCGATCGAGCTCGACGAATCGACCGTGAAGGGCATCGGCGACCGCATCGGCGAGGAGACCGGCCAGAAGGTCGAGCTCACCGCCCGCGTCGAGCCGGAGATCCTCGGCGGTGTCGTCCTGCGCGTCGGCAACCAGATCCTCGACGCGTCCATCCGCAACCGCCTCGAGCGCCTGCGGCAGCAGGTCGCCAAGGGCTCCGCCTGACGCGCGCAAGCTTTCCCCCTAGGAGACACTGAGACAGCCCATGCAGATCAAGCCCGACGAGATCACCTCCATCCTCAAGAGCCGCATCGAGGGGCTCGACGAGGGATCGGCCGAGCTGACCGAGGTCGGCACCGTCCTCTCCGTGGGCGACGGCATCGCGCGCATCCACGGCCTCGAGAACTGCATGTCGTTCGAGATGCTCGAGTTCCCGCACGGCGTGCGCGGCCTGGCGCTGAACCTCGAGTCCGACAACGTGGGCGCGGTGCTCTTCGGCGCCTGGGAGCACGTCGTCGAGGGCGACACCGTCAAGCGGACGAACCAGCTCCTCGAGATCCCGGTCGGCGAGGCCCTTCTCGGGCGCATCGTCTCCCCGCTCGGCGAGCCGCTGGACGGCAAGGGCGACATCGAGACGAGCGAGCTGCGCCCGGCCGAGTTCAAGGCCCCGGGCGTCGTGCAGCGTCAGCCGGTCACCGAGCCGCTGCAGACCGGCCTGAAGGCCATCGACTCGATGATCCCGATCGGCCGCGGTCAGCGCGAGCTCATCATCGGCGACCGCCAGACGGGCAAGACGGCGATCGCGATCGACACGATCATCAACAACAAGGACTCCGGCGTCATCTCGGTGTACGTCGCGATCGGCCAGCGCCTGGCGACGGTCGTGCAGCTCGCCGAGACGCTCGCGCAGGCGGGCGCGCTGGACTCCACGATCATCGTCGCCGCCCCGGCCGACGAGGCCGCGCCGATCAAGTTCCTCGCGCCGTACGCCGGCTGCGCGATGGCCGAGCACTTCCTCTACAACGGCAAGGCCGCGCTCATCGCGTACGACGACCTCACGAAGCACGCGTACGCGTACCGCCAGATGTCGCTGCTGCTGCGCCGCCCGCCGGGTCGCGAGGCCTACCCGGGCGACGTCTTCTACCTGCACAGCCGCCTGCTCGAGCGCGCGGTGAAGCTCAACGACGACCTCGGCGGCGGCTCGCTCACCGCGCTGCCGATCATCGAGACGCAGGCCGGCGACGTGTCCGCCTACATCCCGACGAACGTCATCTCGATCACCGACGGCCAGATCTTCCTCGAGCCGTCGCTGTTCTTCTCCGGCGTGCGCCCGGCCATCAACGTCGGCATCTCGGTGTCGCGCGTGGGCGGCAACGCCCAGGTGAAGCCGATGCGCCGCGTCGCGGGCCGCCTGAAGCTCGAGCTCTCGCAGTACCGCGAGCTCGAGGCGTTCGCCCAGTTCGGCTCCGACCTGGACCCCGCGACCCAGCGCACGCTGGCCCGCGGTGAGCGCCTGGTCGCGGCGCTGAACCAGAACGAGCGCTCCCCGCTGCCGGTCGCCGAGCAGACGGCGGTCGTCTACGCCGGCACGAACGGCTACCTGGACCGCGTGCTCGTGAGCCGCATCCCCGAGTTCCTCGACGGCCTGAGCCAGCGTCTGCGCGCGGAGAAGGCCGACCTGCTCGAGAAGATCGCGGGCGGCGACTGGGAGGACGCGACGGTCGAGGAGCTGGACGGCGCGATCAAGGAGTACGCGGACGACTTCGGCTACGACCTCGACGAGGACGGCAACCCGACCGAGGACGGCGGGGACTCCGAGCGCGTGACCACGCGGGCCCGCGAGGACGTCGAGGAGGCCGACGAGGCCGACGAGACGGAGAAGGAGGCTGCGACCGCGTAATGGCCGCCAGCCAGGCAGACGTCAAGGATCGCATCGCGTCGATCCAGAACATCCGCAAGATCACGCGGGCGATGGAGATGGTGGCCGCGGCGCGCCTGCGCCGGGCCGAGCAGCGCATCGAGGCGCTGCGTCCCTACGCCCGTGCGATCCGGCGGATGACGCGCCAGGCCGCCGAGGCGGCCGGCGCGGAGGTCTCGAGCATGCCGGTGCTGCAGGAGCACGAGACGGTCAGCAAGGTCGCCGTGCTGCTCGTGACCGGCGACCGCGGCCTGGCCGGCGCGTTCAACTCGCAGATCATCCGCGCGGGCATGCGCGCCGCGTCCGAGCACGAGGGGCAGGGCCGCGAGGTCGTCTTCTCGGCCTCGGGGCGCCGCGGCGTGTCCACGCTCACCTTCCGCGGCCGCGAGATCGCGGGCTCCTACGTCGGCTTCACCGACCGGCCCGCCTACGCCAACGCGCGCGAGATCGCCGAGGACCTCGTGACGGCCTTCATCGACGGCGCGGTCGACGAGGTCGAGATCATCTACAACGGCTACATCTCCCCGCTCACGCAGGAGGTCCGGCGCGAGACGCTGCTGCCGCTGCAGCACGCGACGATCCTCTCCGACGACGAGGAGGAGGGCGAGGACCACGGCGAGGACGAGCACGAGGGCGGCGGTCGCGCGCTCGTCGAGTACGAGCCCGACGCGGACGAGATCCTCGGCCGGCTGGTGCCGGAGTACGTCGAGATCTCCGTGTACCGCGCGCTGCTCGAGTCGACCGCGTCCGAGCACGGCGCGCGCATGACGGCCATGCGCAACGCGTCGGAGAACGCCGGGGACATCATCCAGGACCTCACCCTGGAGATGAACCGGGCACGTCAGGCCGAGATCACCCAGGAGATCATGGAAGTCGTCGCCGGCGCCGAGGCGCTGGGCTAAGGAAACGTCGTCCGAAGGACGGCGCTCGCGCCGTCCGGAGGACGAAACAAAGGACATCCGATGGCAACAGTCGAGACAGAGCAGCAGGACTCCGGCGGCGGCACGTCCAACGTCGGTCAGATCGAGGAGATCCAGGGGGTCGTCGTCGAGGTCGTCTTCGCGGAGAACCTCCCGGAGATCAACAGCGCCCTCACCGTCGCCCGCGAGGGCCAGGACGACCTCGTCCTCGAGGTGCAGCAGCACCTCGGCGACGACCGCCTCCGGGCGGTCGCCATGGACAGCACCGACGGCCTGGCGCGCGGCGTCGAGGTCGTCGACACGGGCGGGCCCATCACGGTCCCCGTGGGCGACCTCACGCTCGGCCGCATCTTCAACGTCCTGGGCGAGACCATCGACCTGGGCGAGGAGCTCGACGTCAAGGAGCGGTGGCCGATCCACCGGTCCGCCCCGGACGTCGAGGACCTCATCCCGACGCAGGAGATGTTCGAGACCGGCATCAAGGTCGTCGACCTCCTCGCGCCGTACGCCAAGGGCGGCAAGGTCGGCCTGTTCGGCGGCGCCGGCGTCGGCAAGACGGTCCTCATCCAGGAGCTCATCAACAACCTCGCCCAGGAGCACGGCGGCCTGTCCGCCTTCTGCGGCGTCGGCGAGCGCTCCCGCGAGGGCAACGACCTCTGGCTGGAGATGAAGGAGTCGGGCGTCATCGACAAGACGATGCTCGTCTTCGGCCAGATGAACGAGCCCCCCGGCGCGCGCATGCGCGTGGCGCTGACCGGCCTGACGATGGCGGAGTACTTCCGCGACGTCTCCGGCCAGGACGTGCTGCTCTTCATCGACAACATCTTCCGGTTCGTGCAGGCCGGCTCGGAGGTCTCCGCCCTCCTCGGCCGCATGCCCTCCCAGGTCGGCTACCAGCCGACGCTGGAGACGGAGATGGGCCAGCTGCAGGAGCGCATCACCTCCACGCGCAACGGCTCGGTGACCTCGGTGCAGGCGATCTACGTGCCGGCCGACGACCTCACCGACCCGGCACCCGCGTCGGTGTTCGCGCACCTCAACGCCACGACGGTGCTCTCCCGGTCGATCTCGGAGAAGGGCATCTACCCGGCGGTGGATCCGCTCGACTCGACGTCGACGATCCTCAAGCCGGACGTCGTCGGCGAGGAGCACTACCGGGTCGCGACGCGCGTCAAGGAGATCCTCCAGCGCTACCGCGAGCTGCAGGACATCATCGCCATCCTCGGCATCGACGAGCTCTCCGACGAGGACCGCCTCACGGTCGGCCGCGCGCGGCGCATCGAGCGCTTCCTGTCGCAGCCGTTCCACGTCGCCGAGGCCTTCACGGGCACGCCCGGCCAGTACGTGCCGATCGCCGAGTCCATCCGCGGCTTCAGCGAGATCCTCGAGGGCAAGCACGACGACGTCCCCGAGTCTGCGTTCCTGCTCAAGGGCACGATCGACGACGTGGTCGCCGCCGCCGAGAAGGACAGCTAGTGGCGAAGGACACGTTCACCGCCGAGGTGCTGACCCCCGAGGGGTCGGTCTTCAAGGACGAGGTCGAGATGGTCTCGACCCGGACGACGGTGGGCTCGATCGGCATCCTGGCCAAGCACCAGCCGCTGCTCGGGATGCTCGAGCCGACGGAGCTGCGCCTGTACAAGAGCGAGTCGGAGATCGTCCGGTTCGCCCAGGGCGAGGGCTACGTGCAGGTGTCGCGCGACGGGGTCCTCCTCCTCGTGGAGGAGGCCCTCGATCCCAGCTCGCTGGACACCTCGGACCTCGAGGACCGTCGCCGCAGGGCCGAGGAGGCCGAGCAGGAGGCGGACGAGGACTCCGAGGAGCGCCGCCGGGCGCAGCGCGACCGGCGGCGGTGGGAGGCCTTCCTCAAGATCGCGGGCGGCTCCGCCGCCTAGGCAGTTCCACTCCGGCTCGCCGAGTTCCGGTGCCGGAGTGGGAACTGCGGAGACTCAGCGCCGGCGGAGCCACTCCGCCAGCAACGGGTCCACGAGCCTGCTCGCGCGGGGGATCCGGATGAGGTGCCCTTGGTCGACGAGCCGGTCCGCCGCGGCGTCGAGCGTCTGGCGGCCCAGGCCGTGCTCGGTGGCGAGCGAGCGGCTCGTGGGCGCGATCCCGTCGGCGGTCGCCGCCAGCACGACGCGCTCCGTGCGGCCGAGCCCCTGCCACAGCGCCTGGTGCGCGGGGCGGGTGCGCTCGAGCGCGTCGTCGACGACCCGCGCCGCGAGCGCCGGCGTCGGCGCCTCGCCGGCGGCCAGCGCGTCGGCCAGCAGGTAGGCGAGCAGCATCGTCCGCTGCGGATGCCCCGCGGCGAACACGGCGAGCTCGCCGAGCGCCGGGCCCGGGTCCAGGCCCTCGGCCTCGAAGCGGCCGGCGAGGTCGGCGATCGTCTCGTCGGCCGGGAGCGGCCCGATCGTCAGCGGGTCGGCCTGGCCGAAGAGCGGGCGCTCGCGGGTGTCGAAGAGCTCGCGCATCATCGAGGGCTCCGACCCCGCGTAGACGTACGCGGCGGCGTCGCCGTGGTACTGGATGCGTGAGCGCAGCAGGCCGTCGAGGTCCTTGCGGGCGACGAGCAGGTCCTGGAACTCGTCGAACACGACGAGCGTCGCGACCTCGTCGCGGTCCCAGAGCGTCTTCGGGAGGTCGAGCAGGTCGTAGACGACCGCCTCGGCGGTCGGGGTGTCCGGGCTCGGCGGCCGCGGCCCGACGGTGACCCGCGGCCCGGTGGCCGACAGCGACACCCCGAGCCTGGCGAGCAGGCCGCCGAGGTGGGAGCGGATCCAGCTGCCGTCGAGGTGGGCGTAGGCGGCCGCGAGCCGGCGGGCGACGTCGGTGAGGTCCGCCACGCGCGAGAAGTCGACGTGCACGGTGCGCCAGCCGGTCTCGCCGAGGCGCGCGGCGTGGGCGAGGACGAGGCTCGTCTTGCCGTAGCGTCGCGGGGCGACGAGGCGGACGCCGACGCGGTCGCCGGCGCGGCGAGCGAGCAGGTCGAGCTCGGCCGCGCGGTCGATGAGGAGCTCCGGGGGGACGGGGCCCTCGAAGGGGAACGGCGTGCCTTGGCGGGTTGGTCCCATGACGTGGGACCAGATGGTACTACAAAGCAGTACCAGTCAGTCGAGCGACGCCAGCCGGTAGCCGACGCCGCGCACGGTCTGCAGCGCGACGGCGCGATCGCCGAGCTTGCGGCGCAACCCGCTGACCACGACCTCGACGACGTTCGAGCTCCCGCCGGTCCACTCGTGGCCCCACACCTCACGAAGGAGCTCCTCGCGGGTCACGGCGACCCCCTCGCGGCGCTGGAGGTGGCGCAGGACGTCGAGCTCGAGACGGCTGAGATCGACGGCGTGACCGTCGAGGACGAGCTGCCGGTTCTCGGCGTCGAGGACGGTCTCGGCCTGCAGCTCGCGGCCGACGACGTCGCCCAGCCAGGCGTCGATCGAACCGGGACCGAAGTCGTTGAGCAGGAACGACTCGACGCCGACGTCCAGGCGGACGAACCCGAGCGGGGCGAGGACCGCGAGCGCCGCGTCGGGCTCCGAGGCCGGGACGTACAGCCGCCGCAGGCGCGGGCGCAGCTCGAGGTACGCGCGCTTCGTGTCGAGCCACAGCGTGGCGATCGCGTGGCGGTCGACGCCGTGGGACCACCGGTGGATCAGGATCCGCTGCCCGGGCGGCACGGGCTCTCGGCGCACGTGCTCCAGGACGGCCTGCGCGACGGGGTCATCGCGCAGCAACGTGTGCGGGACGTCCTGCGGCAGGCACAGGCTCGAGTAGCCGCGCACCGCGCCGTCGGCGTCCCGCACGACGCGGAACGTCTCCGGCGCCTGGCGCCACCACGCCTCGAGGAGCGGGTCCGATCCCTGCGGGGCGATCGCCTCGCCGTCGCCGGGGCGGGCCGGCTCGATCACCAGGTCGTCGGGGCCGCTCGGGAAGAACGCCGACCGCACGATCGGGTTCTCCACGAGGTAGAGCATGTCGGCGGTGTAGCGCCACAGATCCGAGCCGCCTGCGGTGCGCAGCTCTGCGCGCAGCCGGGTCCACGCCGCGCTGCGGTGGGCGCGGTGCCGTGCGGGGTCGGACGCGCGCAGCAGTGCGCTGGTCGCCGCGCGGACGGCGTCGTGGACGAGCAGGCCCTGGGGGCCGAGCTCGACGAACGGGAGCGCGCGCAGGCGGGCGAACAGGTCGGCGGGATCCTCGTCGGGGAGCATCGCCTGCAGCAGCGACAGCGTGGTCCGGCGCACGACGGACGCGGCGTCGAGGGCGCGCCGGGTGACCGGCTCGAGGCCGTCGACGTAGAGGCCGGCGAGCTCCTCGACCATCGCCCCCATGACGGCGTCCTCGGCGGCGAGCGCCGGGCGTTCGGCGAGCGCTCCCACGGCGAGCTGCAGCGACAGCGGGTGGCCGTGCGTGAGCGGCGCGACCCTGGCGGCGGTCGGCCGTGCGACGCCGTTTCGCTCGAGCAGCTCGACCGCGGTCTCGTCGGTGAGGTTGTCGAGCCGCACGACGCGCAGCAGCTCACCGAGGTCGCGCCGCCATGCGGCGGGGCCGTCGCGGCCGGCGATGATGACCCGGACGTTCCCGGGCAGCCCGGGGACGAGCTCCTGCCGCAGCCAGGCGTCGAGCAGGCGCAGGCGCTCGTGGGCGTCGATGACGAGGACGACGCGGCCGTCGTGGCCCTCGAGCGTGTCGCCGAGCGCGGCGAGGAACCCGCGCTCGGTCGGCTCCAACGTCCGGCCGTCGAGCGTCACGACCACGGCGCCCCGGGCACGGGCGTCGACCGCGGCGGCACGGAGCAGCGTCGACTTGCCGACGCCGGCGATCCCGTGCACGAACGCCACGAGCGGCCTGTCGCACTCGACGAGATCGAGCAGCGCCGCCCGCTCGCGACCACGCCCGACGAGCGCGACAAGGCGCTCGTCGAGCATCGTCTGGAGCGTCTGCGGCACCGTGCGCCAAGCCTACGCGCGCTGCGTGATGCGGGTGGGCTGGTCGAGGACGGCGAAGTCCCTCGAGGACACGGCGGCGATCTGCGGGTTGGAGCGCAGGGCGCCGAACACGGGGCCGTTGACGTAGGCCTCCATGGCCGCCTCGCTCTCCCAGGCGTAGATGCCGCCGTAGGTGTTGGTCCGCGCGTCGGCGATCCACGCCTTCGCGCGGAGCCCGTCGATCTGGGTGAACTGCGGCGCGACGGCCGCGCAGTGCGCGGCGTAGTCGTCGTGCTGGAGTCCGGCGAGCCGGAACGTGACGATCTGGATGTGGTCGGTGGAGTGCATGCCGGAAGGTTGGCGCGGATCGGGGCCGGTTCCTGAGGTGTGGATGAGGCCTGTCTGAGGCTCGCGGCCGCAGCCCGCCGGGGCACCTCAGACTCACCTCAGACAACCCTCACGAAGCGCCTCGGGACCGCGCCTACCTTGCGACCTCCACCAACCGCAGGAGGCTCCCATGCAGACCCTGGACCAGAGCAGGATCGAGGCGTTCGCCGGACTCATCGCCGTCGAGGCGGGCGCGGCGGTCAACGCGGCGCTCGTCAACATCGGCGACCGGCTCGGGCTGTACCGGGCGATGGCCGACTCCCAGCCCGTGACCGCGGCCGAGCTCGCCGCGCGCACCTCGACCCACGAGCGCTACGTGCGCGAGTGGCTCAACGCGCAGGCGGCCGGCAGCTTCGTCGCCTACGACGCCGCCGACGACACCTACGTGCTCCCCGCCGAGCACGCCTTCGTCCTCGCCGACGAGACGAGCCCCGTCGCGATGGCCGGGATCTACAGCGCGGTGACCGCGGTGATCGAGAGTCGCGAGCAGGTCGCCGAGCGGTTCCGGACCGGCGACGGGCTCGGCTGGCACGAGCACCACCACGATCTCTTCCACGGCACGGAGCGGGCGTTCGGCGCGCTGTACCGGATGCACCTGCTCAGCGACTGGCTCCCGGCGATCGACGGCCTCGTCGAGCGGCTCGAGCGCGGCGCGACCGTCGCCGACGTCGGATGCGGGCACGGGGCGTCCGCGATCATGATGGCCCAGGCCTTCCCGAGCTCGACGTTCACCGGCTTCGACGCCCACGCCGAGTCGATCGAGACGGCGCGGCGGCGCGCCGCAGCGGCCGGGGTGGAGGACCGGGTCACGTTCGAGGTCGCCGACGCGGTCGCGTACCCCGGCACGTACGACGTCGTCGCGTTCTTCGACGCGCTCCACGACCTCGGCGACCCGGTCGGGGCCGCCCGGCGCGCGTGCGCCGCCGTCGCCCCGGACGGCCTCTGCGTCGTGGTCGAGCCGTTCGCCGGCGACACGATCGAGGACAACCTCACCCCGATCGGGCGCTACTTCTACGGCATGTCGACGCTCGTGTGCACGCCCGGCTCCCTGTCACAGCCCGGGCGTGCCGGCCTCGGGACGCAGGCGGGCGAGGCCCGCCTGCGCGACGTGCTCGTCGAGGGCGGCTTCGGGGCCGTCCGGCGCGTTGCCGAGACGCCCTTCAACCTCGTCCTCGAGGCACGCGGTCAGTCGATCGTCTCGTAGAACTCCCGCCGGCGGTCCTCCATGAGCGGGAAGAGCGCGCCCGGGCCGAGCCGCGTGAAGTGCTCGGTCTGCCCGTGCTCCTCGAAGGCCGCCTTGTCGCGGTAGTGCTCGTACATGAGGAAGACGCGAGGGTCCTCGGGATCGCGGTGCGCGATGTAGTGCACCACCCCGGGCTCCTCGCGGGAGGCGGCGCCGAGCTCGTCGATGACCTCGGCGGCGCGGCCCTCCTCCCCTTCCTTGGCGACCATCCTTGCGACGAGCACATAGGCCATGGGTCAGGACTCCTTGGTGATCGGGTTGGTCAGGGTGCCGAGGCCCTCGATCTCGACCGAGACCTCGTCACCGTCCTGCAGCAGCACCTTGGGATCGCGGAAGACGCCGACGCCCGCGGGCGTGCCGGTCGCGATGAGGTCGCCCGGCTCGAGCGTGATGATCTGGCTCGTGTAGGCGATGATCTCGGCGACGGAGAAGATCATCTGCGCCGTCGAGGAGTCCTGCAGCGCCTTGCCGTTGACGAGGCAGCGGATGGCGAGCGCCTGCGGGTCGGCGATCTCCTCGCGCGGGACGAGCCGCGGCCCGACGGGGCAGAACGTGTCGGGCGACTTGCCGCGCGTCCACTGCCCGTCGGCGAACTGCAGGTCGCGCGCGCTGACGTCGTTGACGCAGATGTAGCCGGCGACGTGGTCGAGCGCGTCGCGCTCGGAGACGCGCTTGGCCTTCGCGCCGATGACGACGCCCAGCTCTGCCTCGTAGTCGACCTGGGTGGACTCGGGCGGGAGCACGACGGGGTCACCGTC
This sequence comes from uncultured Solirubrobacterales bacterium, assembly GCA_963757125.1. Taxonomy (GTDB): domain Bacteria; phylum Actinomycetota; class Thermoleophilia; order Solirubrobacterales; family Solirubrobacteraceae; genus CAVVSD01. Next base: position 179,599 of record CAVWQP010000009.1, read on the forward strand.
GCCGATCAGCGTGTTGGGCCACTTCGCGAACAGCAGCGGCGCCTTCGGGAGGTCCTGGCCGCCCTCGGCCGCGTGATCGCGGTAGTTGAGCCCGACGCAGACGATCTTGCCGGGACGCGGGATCGCTAGCGGCACGGTTGTTCACGACCTTTCGTTGCTGACATCACCGGTAGCGCACCGTCTCGCGTGCGCCCGAGCCCGCGGAGCGCGTGATCGCATCGCACACCTCCGCGGCTCGGTAGCCGTCCTCGAAGTCCGCGCCATGCGGGCCGACGCGTCCGCCGGACGCGACCGCGGCGAGGAAGTGGTGGAGCTCATGCACGAAGGTGTGCTCCCACCCGATCACGTGGCCGGGCGGCCACCAGTGCTCCATGAAGGTCTGGTCCCCGTCGGTCACGAGGACGGTGCGGAAGCCCGAGCCGCCGGTGTCGACCTGCAGCTCGTTCAGCCGCTCGAGCTCGAACCGCAGCGAGCCGCGCGAGCCGTTGATCTCGAAGGTCAGCGCGTTCTTGCGGCCGAGGCAGAAGCGCGACGCCTCGAGCGTCCCCACCGCGCCGCCCTCGAACTCGACGAACGCCTCGAAGGCGTCGTCGACGGTGACCTTGCCGCCGGGGCGCTCGGGCACGAACGTCCGCGTCAGCGCGCCGACCGACGCGATCTCGCCGACGAGATAGCGGCCGAGGTCGATGATGTGCGCGCCGAGGTCGCCCAGCGCGCCGGAGCCCGCCTCGTCGGCGTCCAGCCGCCAGCTCGCCGGGGCGGACGGATCGGTCAGCCAGTCCTGCAGGTAGGCGGCGCGGAAGTGGTGGATCTCGCCGAGCTCGCCCGCCTCGAGCATCTCGCGCGCGAGGCGGATCGCGGGCACGAAGCGGTAGTTGAACGCGCACATGTGCACGACGCCGGCGGCCTGGACGCGCTGCCACGTCTCGAACGCCTCGTCCGCGTTGCGCCCGAGCGGCTTCTCGCAGACGACGTGCTTGCCGGCCTCCGCCGCCGCGATCGACGGCTCGGCGTGCAGGTTGTTCGGCGAGAGGTTGTCGAACACCCCGACCCGCGGGTCGGCGACGATCTCGCGCCAGTCGGTGACGGCGCTCGCGAACCCGTAGCGCTCGGCCGCCTCCTGCACCGCCGACGCGTTGCGCCCGCCGATCGCCACGAGGTCGGGCACGAGCGGCGGCGGCCACGTCATGTAGGCGAGCGTGCGGAACGCGTTGGAGTGCGCCTTGCCCATGAACGCGTAGCCGAGCATCCCGACGCCGATGTGCTCGGTCATGGGCTCTTCTGGAACGCGGCGTCGAAGGCCAGCGAGGACGGCGCGAAGTCCGTGCGCCGCAGGAAGGCGGCGGCGTCGGCGGCGCCCCACTCGCGATCCATCCCCGAGTCCTCCCACTCGACGGCGAGGGGACCCTGGTAGCCGATGCGGTTCAGCGCGCGGAAGAGCGACTCGAAGTCGACGTCGCCGTGCCCGGGGGACACGAAGGTCCATCCGCGGTCGGCCTCGCCGAAGTCGATGTGCGAGCCGAGGATCGACCTGCGCCCGTCGGCGAGGACCTTGGAGTCCTTGACGTGGACGTTGTAGATCCGGTCGGCGAACTCCATCGCGAACGGCACCGGGTCGAGCAGCTGCGGGATGAAGTGGCTCGGGTCGAGGTTGATCCCGAAGCCCTCGCGCCGGCCGATCGCGTCGAGCGTCTTGCGCGTCGTCACGAGGTCGTAGGCGATCTCGGTCGGGTGGACCTCGAGCGCGAAGCGCACCCCCTCGGCGTCGAAGACGTCGATGATCGGGCCCCAGCGCTCGGCGAAGTCCTCGTAGCCGCGCTCGATCTCCGCCCAGTCGTTGGGCGGGAACGAGTAGAGCTGGTGCCAGATCGACGAGCCGGTGAAGCCGGTCACGACCGTGACGCCGAATGCCGCGGCCGCACGCGCCGTGTCCTTCATGCGGTCGGCCGCGCGCCCCCGCACGCCCTCGGGATCGCCGTCCCCCCAGACCTCCGGCGGGAGGATCGCGCGATGGCGCGCGTCGATCGGATCGCAGACCGCCTGGCCGACGAGATGGGCGCCCAGCGCCCAGCACCCGAGGCCGTGGCGCTCGAGCAGCTCGCGGCGGCCCTTCGCGTACCCGTGGTCGGCGAGCGCGCGGTCGACCTCGAAGTGATCGCCCCAGCAGGCGAGCTCCAGGCCGTCGTAGCCCATGGATGCGCACTTGGGCGCCAGGTCGTCGAGCGAGAGATCCGCCCACTGTCCGGTGAAGAGTGCGATCGGTCTGGTCACAAGCGGTACCTTTCCCCTGCATGAAGCCGCCGCGGAGGGCGCTGCGTCACGACGTCAGGGACGGGATCGTCCGGTCGATCCTCGACGGGGAGTACCGGCCCGGCGATCGCCTGATCGAGATGCAGATCGCCAAGGCCTACGGGACCAGCCAGGGGCCGGTCCGCGAGGCCCTGCGCGAGCTCGAGATGCTGGGCTTCGTCCGCAGCGAGATGCACCGCGGCACCTACGTGCGCGATCCGTGGCACCTCGGGATGCGGGAGCTCTTCCAGGTGCGCGGCGCGCTCGAGGAGTTCGCCGCCCGTCTCGCGACGCCCAGGCTGTCCGAGGACGTGACGGCCCTGCAGGCCGAGGTCGACGCGATGCGCGAGGCCGCCGAGCGCAGCGACAACCGCGCCGCCGTCGAGCACAGCGAGCGCTTCCACCGCCACATCGTCCTGGCCTCCGAGAACCAGCTGCTGCACACGATGTGGAGCAGCCTCTGCATCAGCGACCACACCGCGCTCACGATGGTCACGCTGACGCCCGACCTCGGCGTGCTCGCCGACTCGCACCAGCCGATCGTCGACGCGATCGCCACCGGTGACGCCGAGCTCGCCAGTGAGGTCAGCCGTCGTCACCAGGAGGGCTTCATCGAGATGCTCGCCCAGGCGGTGGACGGCGCGCCCGTGTCCGCCTAGGACGGTCACTTCAGGGACGCCCAGGGCTCCTCGCCCGAGACGTCGATGACCGAGTAGCCGTCGTCGCCGGCGGTCGGGGTGAGGATCACGCTGAGCTTCGCCGTCTCGTCCCCGACGGTGAACGACGCGTGGATGACGTCCTTCGGGATGTAGACGGCCTCGCCCGGGCCGAGCTCGTGCTTGGCGTCCTCGAGCCACTGCTCGATGCGCCCCTCGCGGACCCAGATGATCTCCTCCTGGTCCGGATGGCGATGGAACGCGTGGCCGCCGCCGGGCTGCAGGTGCACGTCCATGACGCACATCGACGTCGATCCGGTGAACGACGGCCGGCTGACCCAGCCGGTGACGCCCCAGTCCTCCTGGTCGCGCACGATGTCCGCGTCGGTGATGAACCTGCCGCTCATACCCATGACCTCCCGTAGTTCCGCGACTCGAGAACGAAGTTCTCGCCAGCGTGGGGAGGCTCTGCCGAGCTACGCCGATCCCCTCCCGATCTCGACGGACTTGAACCGCCGCATGTTCTCCGTCATCGCGATCTCGGTCGGCAGCCGTTCCATGCTGGAGGCGCCGAAGAAGCCGACGATGCCGGTCGTGTTGTCGAGGACGTGCTGGGCGTCGCCGGGCTCGGCGATCGGACCGCCGTGGCACAGGCACAGGACGTCCGGGTTCACCTCGGCCGCCGCGTCGTGCAGCGCCTGCACGCGCTCGACGGCCTCCTCGAGCGTGAGCCCGGTCTGCGCGCCGATCGTGCCGCCCGTCGTGAGCCCCATGTGCGGCACGAGGACGTCGGCGCCGGCGTCGGCCATGGCACGCGCCTCGTCCTCGGTGAAGACGTAGGGGCACGTGAGCAGGTCGAGCTCGCGGGCCTGGCGGATCATGTCGACCTCCAGCCCGTAGCCCATGCCCGTCTCCTCCAGCCCGGCGCGCATGGTGCCGTCGATGAGCCCGACGGTCGGGAAGTTCTGCACGCCGGTGAAGCCCGTGCGCTTCACGTCCTCGAGGAACTGGGGCATGAGCCGGAACGGGTCGGTCCCGCACACCCCGGCGAGCACGGGCGTGCGCGTCGCGACCGGCAGCACCTCGCGGGCCATGTCCATGACGATCGCGTTGGCGTCGCCGTAGGGCATCATCCCCGACAGCGAGCCGCGGCCGGCCATCCGGAAGCGCCCGGAGTTGTAGATGATGATGAGGTCCGCGCCGCCGTCCTGCGCGCACTTCGCCGACAGCCCCGTCCCGGCGCCCGCGCCGATGATCGGGCGGCCCGACGCCACCTGCTGGCGCAGCCGGGCGAGCGCCTCGTCGCGTCTCATGCCGCGGCTCCGATCAGCTCGTGGAGGCGGTCGGCCATGGCCGTGGCGAACGCCGGGTCGTTGACGTCCGCGTCGACCTCGACGAGCTCGACCTTCGACGTGTCGACGTCCTCGCGCAGCGCGGCGAACAGCGCCTCGTCGGCCTCCGCGTCGCGGAACGGCTGGCCGTCGACGTCGATGGCCGACACACCGCGCAGCGGGACGAAGAGGACCGTGGGACCGCTGGTGCCGTTGAGGCGCTCGGCGATCCGGCGCCCGAGCTCGGCCATCTCCTCGGGCGTCGTGCGCATGAGCGTGATCGTCGGGTTGTGGACGTAGAGGTTGCGGTCCTCGAAGCGCTCGGGCACGGTGTCGCGCGGGCCGAAGTTGACCATGTCGAGCGCACCGAGCGAGACGACCTGCGGGATCGCGGCGCGACCGACGCCGCGGAGGCGGTCGGGCCCCGCGGACAGGACGCCGCCGACGAGCTCGTCGGCCAGCTCGGTGGTCGTCGCGTCGAGCGCGCCGACGAGGTAGCCGCCGGTCGCGAGCGCCTCGAAGGACTGCCCGCCGGTGCCGGTGGCGTGGAAGACGAGCACCTCGTAGCCCAGCTCCTCCAGGCGCTCGCGCGCGTGCGTGACGCAGGGCGTCGTGACGCCGAACATCGTCGCTCCGACGAGGGGCCGCTCGCCGGTGGCCTCGGGGACGCGCGCGGTGGCCATGCCGGCGATCGCGCCGGCAGCGTTCGTGAGGATGCGCGCCGAGATCTGGTTGATGCCGGAGATGTCGACGACGGAGTAGGTCATCGTGATGTCGACGGCCCCGACGTAGGGGCGGGTGTCCCCCGACGCGACGGTGGAGACGATGAGCTTCGGCACGCCGACGGGGAGCTCGCGCATCGCGCGCGCGGCGATGGAGGAGTTGCCCGAGCCGCCGATCGCGGCGACGCCGTCGACGCGGCCCTCGCCGTGCAGGCGGGTGAGCACCGCAGCCGCGCCGCGCCCCATGACGTCCATCGCCTGACCGCGGTCGGCGTCGCGGACGAGGTCTGCGTGGTCGGCGCCCGCGGCGCGCGCGACCTCCTCGCGGGGGATGTCGGGCGCGACGAGCGGCTCGCCGAGGACGCCCGTGTCGACGAGCAGCACGTCGACCCCGGCCTCGCGCAGCCGGTCGCGCACGAACGCGTACTCGTGGCCCTTCGTGTCGAGGGTGCCCAGCAGCACGACCGTGGCCATCAGCCGCGCTCCACTCCGAGCCAGCGCCGCTGCGCCTCCGGGTCGTGCACGATCTCGGCCGCCGTCGTCTCCGCGGCGATCTGTCCGGCCACCATGACGAGCTGGCGGTCGGCCATCGACGTCGCCATCGCCAGGTTCTGCTCCACGCAGAGGATCGCGAGACCCTCCGCGGCGAGGCCGCGGAACGTCTCGATGAGCGTCTCGATGATCGTGGGGGCGAGGCCCTCGGAGGGCTCGTCCATGATGAGGAGCCTGGGGTTCGTGAGCAGCGCGCGCCCGATCGCGAGCATCTGCTGCTCGCCGCCGGAGAGCTGCATGCCGCCGTTGCCCTTGCGCTCGGCGAGCCGCGGGAAGAGCTCGTAGATCCGCTGCACCGTCCAGCGGCTCTCGCCCCGGCGCGGCGCGAGCATCTTCAGGTGCTCGTCGACCGAGAGCGACTCGAACAGCCGACGGCCCTGCGGCACGTAGCCGATGCCGGCGCCGGCGATCTTGTACGAGGACCGCCCGACGAGCTCGGTGCCCGCGAAGCGGATCGAGCCCGACGTCTTGCCGGGCGGCATCTGGAGGATCGCGTTGCAGAGCGTCGTCTTGCCCATGCCGTTGCGGCCGATGAGCGAGACGGGCTCGTCGCGGACCTCGAAGGAGACGTCCTGCAGGACGTGCGACGGGCCGTAGTGCACGTTGAGGCCCGAGACCTCGAGGAGCGGGCCGTTCGCGCTCATGACGTCGCCTCGATGCCGTCGTCGGTGACGCGCCCGCCGAGGTACAGCTCGTGGACGGTCTCGTTCGCGCGGATCTCGTCGGGCGTGCCCTCCACGATCTTGCGCCCGTCGTGCATCATCGTGACGTGCTCTGCGACGCGCAGGGCGACGTCCATGTCGTGCTCGATGATGATGAGCGTGATGCTCCTGTCGAGCTCGAGCAGAAGGTCGGTGAGCGCCACGCGCTCGCCGCGCGAGAGCCCGGATGCGGGCTCGTCGAGCAGCATGAGCGTCGGCTCGGTGGCGCGGGCCATCGCGACCTCCAGCTGACGCTGCTCCCCGTGGGAGATGTTCCCGACGAGGTCGCCGATCTTGTTCTCCAGGCCGACGAGCCTGGCCAGGTCGCGGGCGCGCTCGCGCATCTCGCCGTCGGCGGCCTTGCGGCGGAACATCCGCAGATGGCCCTCGCGGGAGCCGAGCACGGCGAGGTAGAGGTTGTCCTCCACGCTCAGGCCGAGGAACAGCCGCGACTTCTGGTACGTCCGCCCCATCCCGAGCCGGGTGCGCCCGGCCGACGAGACGGTGCCGATGTCCCACCCCTGGAACTCGACCGTCCCGGAGGTCTGCGGGATGTCCCCGGAGATGAGGTTGAACAGCGTCGTCTTCCCGGCGCCGTTGGGGCCGAGGATCGCGCGGCGCTCGCCGCGCGCGACGTCGAGATCGACGTCGCGCACGGCGTGCAGTCCGCCGAACCGCCGGCCGACCCCGCGCAGGCGCAGGATCGGACCGGACGGCTCTGTGACGACATCCGTCACGTCGTGGCCTCTAGCCGCCGACGACCTTGACGGACTGGCCCTTGCCGACCCACGGGAGGTCGCGCTTCTCACACGTGGGCGACTTGCGGCCGGGCGGCGGCGTGTCAGGCCCGAACGTCCCGCCGAACGTCTGATCGACGTCGGGGATCGCCTTGACCGTCTTCACCGCGAGCTTGCCGCTCTTCTGGTAGAGCTGCTGGTCGAAGACCGTCAGGACCGCCTGGCGGTTGTCGTCCAGCTTGATGTTGCCGTACGGCGCGGGCAGCTCCGTCTTCGCCAGCGCAGCCTGGAGCTTGCTCTGGTCGGAGATGTCGCCCTTCACGGCCTCGAGGCCCTTGATGAGGCCCCACGTGTTCACGTAGTAGCCGTACGTGAACGTGCTCGACGCCTGCGGCGCCGCGTCCCCACCCGGCTTGATCGTGGTGAACCACTTGCCGATGATGTTGTTCGCGTAGTCCTGGGCCGCAGGCGTGTCCAGGTCGCCGGCCGTGCCTGCGCCGCCGATGAACACGTTCGCGACACGCGGGCCGAGCTGCTCGAACTGACCAGGCGTGCCCCAGAACAGGTTGCCCTGGAACTTCTTGGGATCGATCGGGCCCTTGGACTGCTCGTAGGCCTTCAGGTACGGGATGAGACCCGCGCCGCCGACCGCCACGAACACGCCGTCGACGTCCGTGGGCGTCTGCTGGGCGTAGGACGAGTAGTCGGTCGTGTTCAGCGGCGGGAAGATCCGCTTCGTGACCTGGCCGCCCACCGCGCAGAACTCCGCGATGAAGCCGGCTGCCGACGTCCAGCCGAAGCTGTAGTCGTCCGCCACGACCGCGGCGGTCTTCCAGCCGAGCTGGTTGAACGCGATGTCGCCGAGACCGGCGTTCCACTGCGCGCCGTCGCCGTTGAAGCGGAAGAAGTTCGGCGCCTGCACCTTGAGCGTCGTGTCCTGCGCGCCCGCGGAGCCGTCGACGAACGTCTTGTCCGGGTGCTGCTTGGCGTAGTTGGCGATCGCGATCGACTCGTCACCGGACAGCGGGCCGATCATGACGTCGGCGTCCAGCTGCTCCATGAGCCGGCGCGTCTCCTTGATGGCCGTGTCCGCGGTGTCGTCCCCGCAGCCCACGCCGACGAGCTTGAGCGGGTGATCGCCGATGGCGCCGCCCGTCCAGCCCTTCTTCGGATCCGTCTTGCTGACCGGGGTCGCGCCCGCGAACTGCGAGAGCGCGGAGACGGCTCCGGCCATGTTCTGCTGGTCGAACGCGCCGAACGCGCCCTTGCACTCGGACATGATCGCGATCTTGATCGGCGTGCCCGAGGCGATGGCGACCGGCTTGACCGCCGGCTGCGGGTCAGGCCACGTGATCGTGGACGGCGCGCTCGCGACCGTCTTCTCGGGGGTCGACGAGCTGTTGTCGCCGCTGCCTCCGCCACTGTCGTTGCTGTTGTCGCTTCCGCAGCCGGCCGCCGCCAACGCGGCCACCCCGAATGCGACTGCGAGCCAGGTCCTACCCCGGCCCAGACCTCCTCCACCTGCTCCCATCCTGTGCTCCCTCCTCGGTGAAATCAAAGCCTTCACCCGACGGGTGTGGGCTCTCCAGAGCCTCTCTCCTGCGTGATGTCCCCGACCACCGGGCGTCGTCCGCGACCTGACGTGAACCGCTCCCACAGGCCCATGAGGCCGCTGGGGGAGACGAGGACGATCACGAGGAAGACGACGCCGATGAGCGTGTGGAACCGGTCCGAGATGAGGCCGATGTCCGGCGCGTAGTTGTTGATGACGACGAACACCAGCGCGCCGAGCCATGCGCCCTCCAGGCGGTACAGCCCGCCGATGACGGCGATCACCAGGACGTCGATGGTCGCCGACAGGCCGATGGTGGAGGGCGCGATCTGCGCGTTCCACCAGACGAAGAGGATGCCGCCGACGGCGGCGATCAGGCCGGCGAACGCGAACGCCAGCGTGCGGTGCCACGCGACGGAGTAGCCGAGCGAGCGCATCCGCACGGGGTCGTCGCGGATGCCCTGCAGCGTGAGCCCGAACGGCGTGCGCACGACGTAGCTTCAGCAGGGCGTAGACGCCGCCCGCGATCGCGAGCGTGACGAAGTAGAGGCGCTCCGGATGCGCCGTCCGGCTCAGGAAGTCCGGGATCGGGATGCCGCTGATACCGCCGAAGCCGGAGATGTTCGTCACCTGGCCGAAGACGAGGTTGCCGATCACCGAGAAGACCAGCGTGATCATCAGGAAGTAGATCCCGTAGCTGCGGCTGGCCAGCGCGCCGAAGATGAACGCGACGGCGACGGCGATGAGGATCGCGACGGCGATCCCGGGCACCTCGGCCCAGCCCAGGTTGAGGCCCTTCGTGTTGCCGTTCGTCGTCAGGTTCCCGAGCGCGAACCCCGCGACGCCGTAGATCGCGACCTGCGCGAGGGAGACCATGCCGCCGTAGGCCGACAGGAAGATGAGGCTCGCCGCGACGACGCCGAGGATCAGCATCTGCGTCAGCAGCGCGGCGATCCAGTACTCGCTCAGCACGAGCGGCGCGAGCAGCAGGACGACGAGGATGCCGATGCCGACGCCGCGGTCCAGCGTCACGTCCTTGTTCATGCAGGTCGCCCGAAGAGGCCGAGCGGGCGGATCGCGAGCACGATCGCCAGCAGGATGAACGTGAAGATGATCGAGTAGAAGGTGTAGTCCGCCGGCAGGTAGGCGGCGGTGAAGTTCGTGACCAGGCCGAGCAGCAGCGCGCCGATCGCGGCGCCGCCGAGCGAGCCCATGCCGCCGATGATCACGACGATGAGCGAGTTGAGCAGCCAGTTGGCATCGACCCCGGGCGCGAGGCTCGCGAACGACCCGCCGATGGCGCCGCCCAGCCCGGCCAGGCCGGAATCCCACGGCGAACGCGATCGCGAACGTCAGCTGGATGTTGATCCCGGTCGCCGAGACCATGTCGCGGTCGTCCACGCCCGCGCGGATGACCATGCCGGTGCGGGTCCGCTTGAGCCAGAACCAGAGCGCCGAGGCCGACCGCCAGGCCGATGCCCAGGATGACGAGCCGGGTCAGCGTGTACTGCGTCTCGTAGATCTTGAGGTCGACGAACTTGTCGAACGTGCCCGGCCACGAGATGTCCTTCGGGATGCCGCCGAAGTGGGCGAGCATCTGGTCGGCGAGGATGATCGAGACAGCGATCGTGATGAGCGCCTGGCGCAGGTCCTGCCCCTGGTTCCAGCGCAGGAGGAGCTGCTGCATGATCAGGCCGGCGGCGGCGATGATCGCGACCGCGACGATCGTCGGCACGATCCACTGGGTGAAGTTGACCTGCGCGCTGGAGAGGCCGACGTCGGAGCCGACGCCCACCATGTTGCGCTGGACGCGCAGCGCGATGTAGCCGCCGAGCAGGAAGAAGGCGCCGTGGGCCATGTTCACGACCCGCATGAGCCCGAACACGAGGGTGAAGCCGCTCGCGACGACGAAGTAGAGCGCCGCGGCCGTGAGGCCGTTCAGCAGCGTGATGAAGAAGTCCTTCGGGTCCGAGACCGCCGAGCCGAAGCTCGTGCCCGACGCGATGAACAGCACCCAGACGATGGGGAACACGATCAGCGCGACCACGAGCGTGCGCTTCGTGTTGCGCAGCGCTGCAGACCCGGCGATCCCGCGGCGACCGTACGTCGGCGTTGCGCTGATAGCGCCTCTCCTCTCGCAGCTCGGCGGGCCCCGCGCGCAGGCAGGGTGCCCGATCCCTCTCTCCCGCGGACAGCGTCCGCGCCGCGACCCTACGCGACGCGCCGCGAAGTCGTCAAGTGGTTTTGCCAATTTCCCTAGCGATCGACGCCGCGTCCGATGAGGACGCCGCGGATGTGCATGAGGTGGGCGGCCATCGCCTCGCGTGCGAGCACCGGGTCGTGCGCCTCGAGGGCGTCGAGGATGGCCAGGTGCTCGTGTGCCGTGCGCCGCGTGACGCCCGGCCGTGTGGAGCTGATCGTCCGCCCGCGCAGCGAGAGGTCCGCGATGCCGTCGAGGACGGAGAGCAGCATCGTGCTGCGCGCGGCGACGTGGATGGCGCGGTGGAACTCCGCGTCGACGAGGATGAAGGTCGCGGGCTCGGAGATCGCGTGCTCCATGCGCTCGACCAGCTCGTGCAGGCCGGCCAGCTCGTCGTCCGTGATACGCGCCGCTGCGCGCTCCGTGACCGATGGTTCCAGGAGAAGCCGGATCTCGAAGAGCTCCTCGATCGGCGCGTCCTGCAGGTCGATCGTCAGCGTCAGGGGGTCGCCGACGGGCTCCTGGCGCACGACGAACGTCCCCGCGCCGTGACGTGTCTCGAGCATCCCCATGATCACGAGTCCACGGACCGCCTCGCGCAACGTCGGGCGCGAGACGCCGAGGCGGGTGGCGAGCGCGCGCTCGGGCGGCAGCTTGTCCCCCGGCTGGAGGGCGCCGGAGCCGATCAGCCCCTTCAGGTGCTCCGCGGCATCGTGCGCGAGCGACCTGCGGTCGAGAGCCTGGAAGGCGTCCGCCATGCGCGGAGCCTAGACGGGAACCACTGCATGCAGTGGAAAATTGGCTTTACCAGTTTCCCTGATACTCCAACGCGAGCGCGGCGGCGATGACGGTCGCGACGTCGCGACCGGCGATCTGGAGGCCGCCGATCGCGATCGCGGGCCATCCGAGGTAGCTGAACGGGCGCGTGTAGGCAGAGACGGCGAGGCGGACGTCGAGCTCGTCCACGCCCGCCGGCGGCAGCTCCTCGACGCCGAGCGTGGGGGACACGAGCAGGTCGACGCCGGGCTCGCGCGCGGCGTGCGCCCGCCACGCGTGCAGCGCCGCCAGCCCCGCCTGGTAGTCGTCGTCGCTCACCAGCAGCGCGCCGTCGAGCTTCGCCCGGATCGTCGGCCCGTACTCGTCGCGGCGGCTGGGGAACGTCGCGGCGTGCGACCGCGCCGCCTCGGCGTTGAACACCGCCCACGTGTCGCCCTCCGGCGTGGGCAGGACGGCCTCCTGCACGTCGGCGCCGAGCGCCCGCAGGCGCTCCGCGTGGGCGAGGGCGCGTTCGTCGCGCGGCCCCGCGGACGCGACCGGCGCGAGATCGGGCACCGCCGTGAGCAGCCCGACGCGCAGGCCGCGCATCCCCGGCTCGGGGACCGGCGTGCCGGTGAGGACGGAGTACGCCAGCGCGCAGTCGGCGACGGTCCTCGCCATCGGACCGACCGTGTCGAAGCTGGGGACGAGCGGGAAGACGCCCTCGACGGACACCGCGCCGATCGGGGTCTTGAGCCCGACGATCCCGCAGGCGCCGGCCGGCATCCGCACGGACCCGCCGGTGTCGGTGCCGAGCGTGAGCGGCACCATCCCGGCGGCGAGCGCCACCGCGTTGCCGCTGCTCGAGCCTCCGGCGATGCGGTCGGGCGCCGTCGGGTTGATCGGGTCGCCGTAGAACGTGTTCTGACCGCAGGTGCCCCAGGCGAACTCGTCGGCGTTGGCCTTGCCGACGACGATCGCGCCCTCCGCCTCCAGCGCGGCCACCGACGCCGCGGTGCGCTCCGGCACGTGCTCGGCGTACAGCGACGACGCGTAGGTCGTGCGGATCCCGGCGGTGTCGAAGAGGTCCTTGACGAGCAGCGGGACGCCGGCCAGCCGGCCGCTCACGCCGCTCCGGGCGCGCGCGAGCGCCTCGTCGCCACAGAGCGTGATGACCGCCCGCAGCTCGCGCTGCGCCTCGATGCGCGACAGGGCGTCCTGCACCGCCTCGACGGGGGACACGGCGCCGGCGGCGATCTCCGTGGCGTTCATCGTGCGGCCGCGTCGCGGATCGCGTCCAGGGTCCCGCGCGGTGTGATCGCCTGCGGATCGACGCGCAGCTCGACGAGCGCCGGACGCCCGCAGGCCAGGGCCTCGTCGAGCGCGGCCCCCACGTCCTCGGAGCGCTCGACGAGCGCGCCGTGCGCGCCGAACGCCCGGGCGTAGGCGGCGAAGTCCGGGTTGCGCAGGTCCGTCGCGAAGACGCGGCCCGGGTAGCGGCGCTCCTGGTGCATGCGGATCGTGCCGTACATCCCGTTGTTCACGACGAGCACGACGATCGGCAGGTCCTCCTGGACCGCGGTCGCGAGCTCCTGCCCCGTCATGAGGAAGTCGCCGTCGCCGGCGATGCAGACCACGGGCCGGTCCGGGTGCACGGCCTTCGCGGCGACCGCGGCCGGGACGCCGTAGCCCATCGAGCCGCTGCGCGGCGCGAGCTGGGTCCCGTGGCGGCGGAACTCGAAGTAGCGATGCGCCCAGATCGAGAAGTTGCCCGCGCCGTTCGTGAGGATCGCGTCGGGCCCCAGCCGCTCGCGCAGCGCCGCCATGACGGCGGACATCTGCAGCGCGCCCGGGAGCTCGACGACCTCCTGGAGGTTGCGCTCGTACTCGGCGTGGGCCGCCTCGAGCAGCCCCTCGCGTGCCGTGGCCGGCGCGAGCTTCGCCGCCGCGGCCGCGAACGACTCGAGCTCGCAGGCGACGCCGAGCTCCGGCTGGTACACGGCCCCGAGCAGGCCGGGGTCGGGATGCACGTGGACCAGCCGCTGCGCCGGCGCCGGCGGGCGCAGGAGGGTGTAGCCGTCCGTCGTGATCTCGCTCAGGCGCCCGCCGATCGCGAGCAGCACGTCGGCGTCGCGGATCCGCGACGCGAGCGCCGGGTCCATCCCGAGCCCCGCGTGGCCCGCGTAGGCGGGCGAGCGGTTGTCGACGTAGTCCTGGCAGCGGAACGAGGCGGCCACGGGGATGCGCTGCGCCTCGCAGAACGCCGCGACGTCGAGGCCGGTCCGCGCCGTCCAGCCGCCCTCGCCGACGATCGCCAGCGGGCGCTCCGCGCGCTCGAGCATCTCCGACAGGTGCGCCATCGCCGCGTCGCCCGGCGGCGTGGCGGCGAGGGGGCGGTGCGGGGCCGCGTCGGGCACGTCGACGACGTCGGTGAGCATGTCCTCGGGCAGCGCGAGCACGACGGGCCCCGGCCGCCCGGACGTCGCGACCGCGAACGCGCGGGCGACGAGCTCGGGGACCCGGGCCGCGTCGTCGATCTGCGCGACCCACTTCGCCATCGTCCCGAAGACGGCGCCGTAGTCGAGCTCCTGGAAGCCCTCGCGGCCGACGGCGTCGCGCGCGACCTGGCCCACGAGCAGGATCATCGGCGTCGAGTCCTGCGACGCGGTGTGCAGGCCGTTGGACGCGTGCGTCGCGCCCGGTCCGCGCGTGACGAGGCAGATGCCGGGGCGGCCGGTGAGCTTGCCGTAGGCGTCGGCCATGTTCGCCGCGCCGCCCTCGTGGCGCGTCACGACGAGTCGCATCGGTGCGTCGCGCAGCGCGTCGAGCACCGGCAGGTAGCTCTCACCGGGGACACCGAACGCCAGGTCGGCGCCGTGCAGGACGAGCTGGTCGACGAGGACCTGCCCGCCGCTGCGGCTCACGGCCGGACCACCGGCTGCTCGAAGTACACCGTCGGACGCTGGGTCTTCGGCTTCTCCGCATCGGCGGGATCGACGTAGCTGATCGTGCGCTTGCCGGCCCACTCCTCGGGCAGGAGGAGCACCCGTATGAAGGCGGACGGCTCGTCGGGGGTCGTGGTCGCGAGCACGGGATCCGGGCCGCGCTCGAACCACGGCTCACCGGGCCCGTACGTGTGCTGCTCGCCCTCGGAGTCGATCGTGATCTGCCCGAAGAGCAGGTAGCGGATCCCCGGCCCGGGGTGCGTGTGCCGGTAGGCGGTGCCGCCCGGCTCGAAGTCGATGCGGTCCAGCCGCATGATCCACGGCCCGTCGCCGAGGTCGACCTCGGCGGACATCAGCGCGCCGTCCGGCGCGTCCTCGGCGAGGGTCCAGACGAGCGTGGTGCCGTCCTCGAGCTCGCGGGTGACGGTGTTCGGGCCGCCGGAGCCGGCGCCCTTGGTGAGCGAGAGTCTCAATGGAAGAACTGGCCTCCGTCGATGACCATGGTCTGGCCGGTGATGAAAGACGATTCGGGGCCGCACAGGAACGCGACCGCGCCGGTGATGTCCTCGGGGACCTGGTCGCGCTTGATCGTGCGCGCCGACACCGAGACCTGCTGCAGCGCCTCGACGACCTCGGGGTGCTCCTCGACGCCGTCGCTCATCGTGAAGCCGGGTGCGACGCAGTTGACCCGTACCTCGCCGCCGAGCTCCTTGGCCAGGGCGCGGGTGAAGGCGACGATCGCGCCCTTGCTCGTGACGTAGTGCAGGAGGAACGGGACGCCGCGGAACGGCGTCCCCGACGAGATGTTCACGATCCGCCCGCCGCCCGACGCCTTCATGCGCGGGACGACCGCACGACAGGTGAGGAACATCGAGAGGACGTTGACGTCCATCACCCGCCGCCACTCCTCCACGGGGATCTCGCTGAACGACCGCATCTCCAGCGACGCGTAGAGGCCGGCGTTGTTCACGAGCACGTCGATGCGCCCGCAGCGCTCCTCGACGTCGGCCGCCATCCGCTCGACGTCGAGCTCGGAGGCCACGTCGACCGTCAGGCCCACGCCGTCCGGGTACGCGGTCGCCGCGTCCTCGGCGCCCTGCAGGTCGGCGATCACGATCCGCATGCCGTCCTGCGCGAGCCGGTCCGCGATCGCCTTCCCGATGCCCTTCGCGCCGCCGGTGACGATGGCGACCTGCCCGCTCATCAGACCCCCGCCATGCACAGGTACTTCGTCTCGAGCCAGTCGTCGATGCCGTACTTCGAGCCCTCGCGGCCGATGCCGGACTCCTTCATGCCGCCGAACGGCGCGACCTCGGTCGAGATGACCCCGGTGTTGATGCCGAGGATCCCGTACTCGAGCTGCTCGGACACACGCCAGATGCGCGACATGTCGCGGGAGTAGAAGTAGCTCGACAGGCCGTAGGGCGTGTCGTTGGCGTTGCGGACGGCCTCCTCCTCGGTGGAGAAGCGGCTGATGCCGGCCACCGGGCCGAACGTCTCCTCGTAGCTCATCGCCATCTCGTCGGTGACCCCGGCGAACACGGTGGGCGTGAAGAACTGCCCGCCCCGCTCGTGCGGCGAGCCGCCGAGCAGCAGCTCGGCGCCGCGGTCGCGTGCGTCGCCGACGTGGCGCACGACCTTGTCGAAGCCCTGCTGGTCGATGAGCGGCCCGACGTTGACGCCGTCGCTGAACCCGTCGGCGACGTTCAGCTTCGACGCGCGCTCGGTGAACGCGGCGACGAAGTCGTCGTAGACCGGGTCCTGCACGTAGATGCGGTTGGCGGAGATGCAGGTCTGCCCGGAGTTGCGGTACTTGCAGATCAGCGCGCCCTCGATCGCCGCCTCGAGGTCGGCGTCGTCGAAGACGATGAATGCGGCGTTCCCCCCGAGCTCGAGGGAGACCTTCTTGACCTGCGCCGCGCACTGGGCCATGAGCAGCTTGCCGATCTCCGTCGAGCCGGTGAAGCCGAGCTTGCGGACGATCGGGTTCGACGTCATCTCCTTGCCGATGACCGGAGCGTCGTCGGCGTCGCCGGTCACGACGCTCATGACGCCCGGCGGCAGGCCGGCCTCCTCGCCGAGTCGCATGATCGCCAGCGCGGTGAGGGGCGTCTGCTCGGCGGGCTTGAGGACCATCGTGCATCCGGCGCCGAGCGCGGGGGCGGCCTTGCGGGTCGGCATCGCCGCGGGGAAGTTCCAGGGGGTGATGCCGACGGTGACGCCGATCGGCTCCTTGGTGACGACGATCCGGCGGTCCTGCATGTACGTCGGGATCGTGTCGCCGTAGACGCGCTTGGCCTCCTCGCCGAACCACTCGAAGAAGCTCGCGGCGTAGGCGATCTCGACGCGCGACTCGGCGATCGGCTTGCCCTGCTCGGTCGTGAGCAGGGCGGCGAGCGCCTCCTGGTTGTCCATCATGAGGTCCGCCCAGCGGCGCATGATCCGCGCGCGGTCCTTCGCCACCATCCCGCGCCAGCCCGGCAGCGCGGCCTGGGCGGCCTCGATGGCGCGACGGGTCTCGCTGGTCCCCATGCGGGGGACGTCCGCGACGGTCTCGCCGGTCGCCGGGTTGACGACGGCGAACGTCTCGCCCGAGTCGGCGTCGACCCAGGCGCCGTCGATGTAGGCCTGGCGCTCCAGGAGGTCGATCTGCGTGGTCATGTGAGGGCCGCCTTGATCTCCGCGCAGGTCGCGACCGACGCGACGTTCGTCATCGCGTAGTTCAGGGCCGCGTTCTGCCATTCCTCGCCGGTCGTCGACGTGCCGTCGGACGCGACGACGACCTCGTAGCCGGCGTCCGCGCCGTGGCGCGCCGTGTGCTCGATGGACATGTTCGTCCACGCCCCGGTGATGACGAGCTGGTCGGCGCCGAGACCGCGGAGCAGGATGTCCAGCCGCGTCTCGTAGAAGCCGTTCATCCGCATCTTCTCGACGACGTGGTCGCCGTCCTGGGGCTCCAGTCCCTCCGCCGGCGCCGCGCCCCAGCTCCCGCGGACGAGCGCGTTGGCCCCGAGGACGCCCTGGAAGAGCGGGGCGTTCTGCCGCAGCCCCGGCGCTCCCTGCTCGACGATGAACCAGACGTGGATGACCGGGACCCCGGCGGCGCGGCACGCGGCGGCGAGGTCGGCGACGTTGGCGACCGCGTTCTGGGACGTCGCGTGCGCCGGCGCGCCGGAGTCGGCGAACGCGCCGCCCTCGATGATCACGTCGTTCTGCATGTCCTGGATGACGAGCGCCGCGCGCCCGGCGTCCAGCGAGAGAGGGGTCTCGCTCACGTCGTCACCTCATGTAGGGGAGTCGGTTGCCGGCGACCTTGCACTGCACGCGGTACACCGACGACGTCGCTGGGATGAACAGCCAGTTCCAGTCGGGGCCGCCCCAGTTCAGGTTGCCGACGGGCTCGGGGACCTCGACGGTCCCGATGTGCTCGCCCTGCGGGTCGAACACGCAGACGCCGCCTGGCCCGGTGACCCAGACGTTGCCGCGCTCGTCGAGCTTCATGCCGTCGACGAGGTCGCCGACCTCGAGGCTGCCGGTCCCGATGCCCTCGGCGAAGATGCGCCCGTTCTCCAGCGTGCCGTCGGCCGCGACGTCGAAGACGCGGATGTGGGCGTTGTCGGTGTCGTTGATGTAGAGCAGCGACTCGTCGACCGAGAAGCACAGCCCGTTGGGCTGGCCGAAGTCGCCGGCGACGACCTGCGGGTCCCCGCCGCCGGGCGCGATGCGGTAGACGCCCTGGAAGTCGAGGTCCTGCTCGCGCTCGAGCCCGAAGCCCGGCATGCGCCCGTAGGTCGGGTCGGTGAAGTAGATGGCGCCGTCGCTCTTGACGACGACGTCGTTCGGGCTGTTGAGCTCCTTGCCGTCGTAGTGCGAGGCCAGCACCTCGCGGCCGCTGCCGGAGCCGTCGGGATCCATGCGCACGAGCGAGCTCGTGACGTGCTCGCAGACGATGAGCCGGCCCTCGAGGTCGAAGGTCATGCCGTTGCCCTTGTTGGACGGGTTGGCGACCTCGGTGAAGCCGGTCTGGCCCTCGTCCCACCGGCGGCGGACGTCGCCGGGCATGTCGCTGAAGAGGAGGAAGTTGCCGTCGGGGTTCCAGAGCGGCCCCTCCGTGAACGTGCAGCCGTCGCCCAGCTTCTCGAGCGCGGCGTCCTCGTCGACGAGGTCTCGGAACGCCGGCGCGTTGACCCGGTTTGCCATCGGCCACCCCTCTGCTCGGTTATCGATACCGCTCCCCTGGGCGCGAACGTAACACGTGCACCGCGTCAGCCGTCGTGGCGTCGCTCGATCCCGGCCAGCAGCGCGCCCAGCGCCTCGAGGCTCGCGAGGTTGTGGCCCGCGACGAACCGGTCGATGGACGGCAGCGCTGCGCGCATCCCCGCGGCCAGCGGCTGGTAGTCGGGGCTGCCCTTCACCGGGTTGACCCAGACGACCGCGTACGCCGCCCGGTGCAGGCGCTCCATCTCGTGGCCGACGAGCTCGTGGTCGTCGCGCTCCCAGCCGTCGGAGGCGATGAGGACGATCGCGCCGCGCGTCAGCGCGCGCCGGCCCCAGACGTCGTTGTACTCCTTCAGCGACGCGCCGATCCGCGTGCCCGCCGCCCAGTCCACGACGCGGCGCGCGGCGCGCTCGAGCGCCAGGTCGGGGTCCCGGGTCTGCAGCTCGCGGGTCAGCCGCGTGAGGCGCGTGCCGAACGCGAAGACCTCGGCGCCGCGCCCGAGCCGGAGGATCGCGTGGAGGTACAGCAGCAGGGCGCGGGAGTAGGCCTCCATCGACCCCGACACGTCGCAGAGCACGACGAGCTTGCGGGGCGTCTCGGCGCGCCGGCGGTAGCTGCGGCGGATCGGGTCCCCGCCGGTCGCGATCGCGTCGCGGGCCAGCGCCCGCATGTCGAGGATGCGGCCGCGCCGGTCGCGCCGCAGCCGGTGCGAGCGCCGCGCGGGCCTGCGCACCGCGAGCTGGGCGATGAGCCTGCGTGCGGCGGCGAACTCCTCCGGCGTCATCGACGCGAAGTCCTTCTCGCGCAGCACCTCGTGGGCGCTGTGCCCGATGGAGTCGGGCTCGCCCTCGGCGGGCGCCGCCTCGCGGCCCATCTGCGGATCGCGGCGGATCCGGCGCGCGCTCTTGTGCATCGTGCGCGGGTCGGCCTCGCGCGGCGGCGCCACGCGGCCCGCCCGGCGCAGGAACCAGACGTCGAACGCGCGATCGAACGTCGCGAGGTCCTCCCGGCGCGCCACGAACGTCGTGCGCAGCGCCCAGTAGACGTCCTCCTGGGAGGTGATGTCGAGGTGGTCGAGCCCGCGCAGCGCGTCGGACACGCGGCCCGGCCCGACCTCCATCCCGGCCTCGCGGAGCACGCGGCCGAACGTGACGATGTGGCGGGTGAGCGCCTCGCTCACGTGCCTACGCCGCCGCGGCGCGGGCCTGGCCGAGCAGCGCGAGCATCGTCTCGTCGCGCAGCATCTCGAGGTCCTCGTGGTGCTTGAGGACGGCGCCGAGCGTCTGCTCGACGACGGTCGCGTCGAGCTCCTCGCAGCCCAGCGCGACGAGCGCCTGCGTCCAGTCGATCGTCTCCGCGACGCCCGGCGCCTTGGCCAGGTCGAGCTCGCGCAGGCCGGCGACGAACGCCGCGGTGGCAGCCGCGAGGCGCTCCGGTACGCCAGGAACTCTCAGGCGGACGATCTCGATCTCGCGCTCGAGCGACGGGTGCGTGATCCAGTGGAACAGGCAGCGCCGCTTGAGGGCGTCGTGCAGCTCGCGCGTGCGGTTCGACGTGAGGATGACCGCGGGGCGGCGCTTCGCCGTGATCGTCCCGATCTCCGGGATCGTGATCTGGAAGTCGGAGAGGACCTCCAGGAGGAAGGCCTCGAACTCGTCGTCGGCGCGGTCGATCTCGTCGATGAGCAGCACGGCCGGCTCGTCGGTCGCGATCGCCTCCAGCAGCGGGCGGCGGATGAGGAACTCGGGGCCGAAGAGCTCCTGCTCGTCGACGGTGCCCTCCTGCGCGGCGCGGATGTGCAGGAGCTGGCGGGCGTAGTTCCACTCGTAGACGGCGTGCGACACGTCGAGGCCCTCGTAGCACTGCAGGCGGATCAGCCGGGCGCCGCTCGCGCGCGCGAGTGACTTGGCGAGCTCCGTCTTCCCGACTCCGGCCTCGCCCTCGAGCAACAGCGGCTTGCCGATGACGAGCGACAGGTACAGCGCCGTGGACAGCCCGCGCTGGGGCAGGTAGGCCTCGCCCAGAAGGGCGTCCTCGAGCTCGTCGACGGACCCGAATCCCATGCTCTCGCTCACGCCGTCACCCTACCCGCGCTGTGACGAAGCGGATTATCGATGATCGTTCGCCTCCCCGACGACGAAGGTGTATAACCGCGATCGACCGGTCTGACCCAAGGCTCAGGAGGGTTGCATGGGGGGGAGTCCCATCGGCGCGGCGGAGGTCATCGTCGCTGCCTCAACGGGTGAAGCGATCGAGGCCTTCGGCGACGGGGCGGGCGTGACCGTCGTGGCGGGCGGCACGATCGTGATGCCCGACATCACGCACCGCAGGCGCGCCGCCGACCGCGTCGTCCTCATCGGGAACGCGGGCATGTCGGGCATCAGCAGCGAGGGCGGGCGCACGGTCATCGGCGCCGCCACGACGCTCGCCGACCTGTCCGACGCGGTCGAGCCGCTCGGCACGTGCGCACGGCGCGTGGCCGACATCGAGATCCGCGAGCAGGCGACGATCGGCGGCAACCTCTGCGCCCCGCCCGGCGTCGAGAGCCCGCGCGGCGACCTGCAGGCCGCGCTGCTCGTGCTCGACGCGCAGGTCCGCTCGGCCGGCGCCGGCGGCGAGCGCACCGATCCCGTCGAGGACGTCCTCGCCTCCGACGACGGACGGCTCGTCCTCGACATCTCCGTCGCCGAGCCCGACGCGGCGGCGACCGCGACCGTCCGGCGTCCGCACGCCCACGCCTACACCGTCATGCGCGTCTGCGCCGCCCGTGTGGACGGCGAGGTCCGCATCGCCGTCTCCGGGGCAGCCCCGCACGCCGTCCGGCTGAAGGCCTGCGAGGCCGCCGCCGCCGGTGGCGCCGACCCGGCCACAACGGCGGAGCGTGCGCTCGACGACGTCACCCCCTCCGACGACGCGCTCGCGTCTGGCTGGTACCGCGCCAAGGTGCTGCCGGTCCTCGTCCGCGACGCGCTCACCGAGCTCGGCTAGAGGAGCACGATGGAACTCACGGTCAACGGGGTGCGGCACGACGTGATCTCGCCCCCGCTCACCACGCTGCTGAACGTGCTGCGTGAGGAGCTCTACGTCACCAGCCCCAAGGCGGGTTGCGAGCAGGGCGGGTGCGGCGCCTGCACGGTCCACGTCGACGGTCGCCCGCGCCGCGCCTGCCTCCTGCCGCTCGCCGCGGTCGAGGGCGCGGAGATCACCACGGTCGAGGGCCTGTCGGAGGGCGAGGAGCTCTCCACGGTCCAGGCCGCCTTCCACGAGCACTACGCCGCGCAGTGCGGGTTCTGCACCTCCGGGTTCGTCATGGCCGCTGAGGCGCTCGTCGGCGACGGCGAGGTCCGGCGCGACGAGATCATCGAGGCGCTCAGCGGCCACGTGTGCCGCTGCACCGGCTACGCGAAGATCCTCGACGCCGTCGCCGCCGCATCGCGCGGCGAGGGGTCCGTCGACAACGAGCCCGCCTTCGCGTCCACCGGCGGGGAGCCGGAAGGCGGCGCGCCGACCAAGGGAGCTCCGGCATGAAGGCGATCGGCGCACGGCTGCCGCGCTACGACGGCCTCGGCCACGTCAAGGGCCAGACGCAGTACGTCGACGACGTGCGCGTCCACGGGACGCTGTGGGTCAAGGCGCTGCGCTCGCCGCACCACAGCGCGCTGATCAAGTCGATCGACACGTCGAAGGCGGAGTCGATGCCCGGCGTGTTCGCGATCGTGACCGCCAAGGACGTCCCGAAGAACGTCTACGGGCACCTCGAGGCGCTCGGCGTCCCGGCCGACGAGCCGCTCATCGCCGAGGACGACGTGCGCTGGAAGGGCCAGATCGTCGGCGCCGTCGCGGCCACGACCCAGGAGGCCGCGCAGGCCGCGGTCGACGCGATCGAGGTCGCCTACGAGGAGCGCGAGCCGGTCCTCGACATCCGCACCGCGGCCGATCCGGGCGCCGACAGCTTCCACCAGTGGGGCCCGATCTATCCGCACTTCGGCCCGCACAACCACCGGCGCGTCCGCAAGGGCGACGTCGACGCGGCGTTCGACAAGGCCGACGTGATCGTCGAGGGCGTCTACCGCCCGCAGGCGATCGAGCACGTGCCGATGGAGACGCAGACGGCGCTCGTCGTGCCCGAGCCGAGCGGCCGGCTGACGGTCTACTCCTGCACCCAGGCGATGTACTTCTCGATGGGCGTCGTCGCGGCGCATCTCGGGTGGCCGCTGAACAAGCTGAAGTTCGTCGGCGGCACCGTCGGCGGCGGGTTCGGCGGCAAGGTCGACACGGCGACGGAGACGATCTGCGCGCTGCTGGCGATCAAGTCCAAGCGGCCCGTGAAGTGGCGCTTCACCCGCGAGGAGGAGTTCCTCGTGTCCTCGACGCGCGCCCCGTGGCACGTCGAGATCCGCGACGCGGTCACGAACGACGGCTGGATCCTCGGCCGCCGGATGCTGACGCTGCACGACTCCGGCGCGTACTCGCGCTTCTCGCCCTACGGGCTCACGAAGCACGCGTTCCACCACACCGGCGCGTACACGATCCCCAACCTGCGCTTCGACGGGTTCGTGATCTTCACGAACCGCGTGCCGACGACCGCCATGCGCGGCTTCGGCGTCACGTCGGTGTCGCTGGCGACCGAGATGCACCTCAGCAGGGTCGCCGGAGTCATCGGGATGGACCCGTTCGAGCTGCGCCTCAAGAACGCGAACCGCATCGGGGACACGACCGGCAACCGGGTCGTCATGCACGACCCCTCGACGGTGCCCGTGACGCTCGCCGCGGCCGAGGCCGCCGGGATCGAGCTGGGCGCGGACTACCGCGCGATGACGTCCGACCGGCGCACGGGCGACCTGCTGCCGGAGCACCTCGTGGACCAGCAGGCGCCGGACGGCGAGCACCTCATGACGTACCGGGGCGCGAACGGAGGAGGGGCCTGATGGCCAAGCATCGCGGTCGCGGGTTCGCGACGATCGAGTACCCGACGGGCATGAACCAGAACGGCGACCCCAGCCAGGCCTGGATCAAGCTCAAGCCGGACGGGCGCGTCGACGTCTTCGCCGGCACGGTCGACATCGGCCAGGGCTCGAAGACCGTCCACACCCAGATCGTCGCCGACGCCCTCGGCGTCCCGTACGACTGGGTCACGATGGACAACACGAACACCGACTCCTCTGCGGTGTGCACCGGCACGTTCGCCTCGCGCGGCACGTTCATCGGCGGCAACGCCGTGCGGTACGCGGCGGAGAAGGCGAAGGAGCGGATCCTCGACATCGCCTCCAAGGAGCTCGAGATCGCGCCGGACGACCTCGAGATCGTCGACGGCGAGGTGCTGGCGAAGGGCGCGCCGGACCGCAAGATCTCGGTGCCGGACGTCGCGGGCGCCGCGACCTACGTCTACGGCGAGCTCATCACCGGCAACGGGACGGCGCTCAAGCCGCTCGCCGAGGTGAACGACGACGACGGCTCGGTGACCGCCGAGCCGCACTCGGCGATCTCCTACGCGGCGTGCGTCATCGACGTCGAGGTCGACGACGAGACGGGCGAGACGACGGTCCTGAAGATGCTCCAGGTCTACGACGTCGGCCGCGCGATCAACCCGACCCTCGTGGAGGGGCAGATCGAGGGCGGCGCGATGATGGGCCTCGGGCTCGGCCTGCTGGAGAACTGCTACCCGTACTACCCGTCGGTCGAGCACCGGGGAGAGCAGTTCGGCTCCTATCTCGCGCCCGCGATGGAGGACTTCCCGGAGATCGAGAACGTGATCCTGGAGAACCCGTCGGTGGACGGCCCGTTCGGCGCCAAGGCGATCGGCGAGATGGCCAACAACGCCCAGCCGCCCGCGATCGCCGCCGCGATCCACGATGCGGTCGGCATCTGGGTGACGGAGATGCCCGCGACGCCAGAGCGCGTGCTCAGGGCCCTGGAGGCCAAGAGCGAGCCGCGTCGCGACGGCAAGCGCGTGATCTTCGACGAGGAGATCTCCGTGGCGACGCTCAGCGCCGACGGCGGCCAGGCGTACTGGGGCGTCCATGCCTGAGTCCGTCGGCTTCTCGACGTGGAACGACGTCCCGTCCTACGAGTTCGTCGACGGCGTCAACATCCACGCGATCGGCGGCGACCAGGTGCTCATGTGCCGCGTCGTGTACCAGCCGGGCAAGACCGTTCCGCGCCACGCCCACGACCAGACCGAGCAGCTCATGGCGGTCGTCGAGGGCTCGGTGCGGATGACGATCGGCGACGAGACCCGGGACCTCGGCCCCGGTGACGTCGTGTGCGTCAACCGCGGGATCGAGCACGAGCTCTATTCCGAGCACGGGGTGACGTTCTTCGAGGCGCTCGCCCCGGTCCCGCTCGACCACGTCCCGGACAAGCAGCGCGATCTGTTCCTGTCCGAGGGCGGCGCAACGCACGTGGAGAAATAGCGTGGGCGAATTCGACGGCAAGGTCGCGCTCGTCACCGGCGGCGGGCGCGGCATCGGCCAAGCGGTCGGCGAGCTGCTGCTCGCGCGCGGCGCGAAGGTCGCGTCGTTCGACCTCGATGCGAGCGGCTCGCCGGACGGCGCCGTGCCGGTGGAGGGCGACGCGACCGACTCCTCGTCGGTCGCGGACGCCGTCGCGCGCGTCGAGCGCGAGGTCGGGCCGATCGACGCGGTCGTGTGCTGCGCCGGCACGGCGGGCGACTCGCTGCGCACGGTCGACGTCACCGACGACGAGTGGCGGCGGGTGTTCGCGCTGAACTGCGACGGCGTCTTCTACTTCAACCGCGAGGCGGCGCGCGTGATGGCTCCGCGCGGCAGCGGGCGCATCGTCAACGTCGCCTCGATCGCCGGCAAGGAGGGCAACCCGATGGCCGCCGCGTACTCGGCGTCCAAGGCCGCGGTGATCGGGATGACGAAGTCGTTCGGCAAGGACCTCGCCACGTCCGGCGTGCTCGTCAACGCGGTCGCGCCGGCGGTGATCGCGACGCCGATGCTCGCCCAGATGTCCCAGGAGCACATCGACTACATGGTCGAGAAGATCCCGATGGGACGGCTGGGCCAGCCGGCCGAGGTGGCCGAGCTCATCGCGTTCCTGGCCAGCGAGCGGATGTCGTTCTCGACCGGCGCGACGTTCGACATCTCCGGCGGGCGGGCAACGTTCTAGGACCGTGCCACCCGCACTCGCCGCCGCGCTCACGGCGGCCCTGACCTCGGCGTCCGATCCGCTCGACCGCGCAGCGGCCGTCATCCGCGCGGCGTTCGGGATGGATCGGGTGTCGGTCGCGCGGGTGGATCCGGATGCCGGGCGCTTCGAGATCGTGGCGACGGACGGCGCCGAGCTGCTCGCGGCCGGGTGCGAGCTGCCCGTCGCGACGTGCACGTACTTCCTCACCACCGCCCGGGGCGAGGAGTTCGCCGAGCGGGACTTCGCGCGGTCGCGCACGTTCGACCTCCCGCTCGACGGCGTCGTGCAGGCGGCGGGCTTCCGGGCCGGCGGCTCCGCGCCGGTTCGCGTGGAGGGCCGCACGATCGGCGCGATCTCGTTCTCCGACGGCGCGCCGCGCGCCGGGATGGGCGGGGCGGTCCACGACCTGGCCGACGTCGGGCCGCTGCTCGCGCCCTACCTCGTGCCGCGCACGGCGGCCCCCGCGCCGCACCTGAGCCCCCGCGAGCACGAGGTGCTCGGCGCGCTGGAGGCAGGGCTGCGCTTCAAGCAGGTCGCGCTGGCGCTCGGGATCTCCGAGGCGACGGCGAAGACCCACGGTCGCAACCTCTTCCGCAAGCTCGACGTGACGTCGCGCGCGGAGGCGGTCCACGCCGCGCGGCTGCTCGGCATCGTCTGAACGTGCGATGGCGCCCGTCGCGGCGCCGGGCCAGACTCGGGCGTCGGTCCCACCGCACGAGAGGAGAGAACATGGGTCTCGAGGTGAAGGTCCTCGACCTGGGCGACATCGAGCTCGACACGAGCTTCCTCGTCCTCGCGCAGGATCCCGGGCGCCGGCAGGAGGTGCCGACGTTCGGCTTCCTCATCACCGGCGGGGAGGCGCCGATCGTGGTCGACACGGGCTTCAGCGAGCCGTCGATCATGGGCAACCTCGGCATGCAGGGCTGGTGGCGCGACGGTCAGGGGATGGAGGGCCAGCTCGAGAGGCACGGGCTGAAGATGGAGGACGTCCGCTACGTCCTGCACACGCATCTGCACATCGACCACGCCGGCTACGACTCGCACTTCCCGATGGACGGGACGACCGTGGTCATCAACCGCCGCGAGCTCGAGTACTCGGTCTCCGGCCTGATGGGCGAGCAGTATCCGGCGCTCTACATGAAGCACCTGGTCGACCGTCTGCACCATCCGGGGGCGCTGCGCCTGCTGGATCTCGAGGTCGTCGCCGAGGAGGAGATCATCCCCGGCGTCCGCGTCCAGGCCGCGGGCGGCCACACCGAGGGGTCGATGAACATCCTGGTCGACACCGACGAGGGCGTGGCGAACATCTGCGGCGACGTCATCTACGACGTCGAGCACCAGCTCATCCACCGCCACCTGCAGGTGATGGCCGACGACCCGGCGGTGACGGGCAACCACGGCGGGAGCAAGAGGGCGGAGAAGGCGGCGATCCGCAAGGCCCTGAACGGCTCGCGGTTCGTGCTGCCGGCCCACGACCGCCCGGCGGTGCTGGAGCGCGGGCAGGTCGTCGGCAGGACGTTCGACTCGGTCCCGGGCGAGCTGATCTCCAACGACGCGTGGCCCGGGAAGCTCACGCGCGACACCGTGGGGTCTGGGGCCGGGGTCGGCTAGGGATGGTGGCGCGCCGCGCGGGTCGCGGCGGTGGCGCGTGACGGGTCCGAACGGCGGCGAGCACGGGTGAGCTATTGCTCGCATACCGACGAAGTCCACCCGCGCTCCAGCGGCGGCTGATCGGGGCGGTACGGCGGCGTCGCCGCCCGCCTCCACCTCCCTGACTGACAGTCCGGGCGAGGCGTCGGGCCCGGGCAAACGGCGGCGTGGAGCTCACCTCACAAAGCAGCCTCCGCCGCCGCCCGAGCCCGCCGGTCCACCAGGTCCGCGCGCTGCGCCGCG
Organism: uncultured Solirubrobacterales bacterium; assembly: GCA_963757125.1. Classification (GTDB taxonomy): domain Bacteria; phylum Actinomycetota; class Thermoleophilia; order Solirubrobacterales; family Solirubrobacteraceae; genus CAVVSD01. Next base: position 207,307 of record CAVWQP010000009.1, read on the forward strand.
TTCGCGCTCGCGCCGATGGCCGCCGCGTACGCCGCGTCGGCGGCGTCGAGGTCGCCGGCGCGGCGCAGCAGGTCCGCGCGGGCGGCGAGCAGCGGCACGTAGTCGCGCAGCGCGCGCTCGTCGCGGAGCTCGTCCAGCAGCTCCAGGCCTGCCTCGGGCGTCCGCGCGAACGACACCGCGACCGCGCGGTTCACCGCCACCACCGGCGTCGGCTGCAGCCGCTGCAGCTCGCCGTACAGCGACGCGATCCAGCCCCAGTCCGTCGCCGCGAACGAGCGTGCGCGGTCGTGGCACAGCGCGATCCCCGCCTGCAGGGCGTACGGCCCCGGCTCGCGCAGCCGCAGCGAGCGCTCGAGCAGGCTGGTGGCCTCCGCGATCGCGTCGCGATCCCAGAGCCGCCGATCCTGGTCGCGCAGGTCGATCGGCTCGCCGTCGGGTCCGGTCCGCGCCGCCCGCCGCGCGTCCGTGAACAACATGAGCGCGAGCAGGCCGTGGGCCTCCGCGTCGTCGGGCATGAGCTCGCACAGCAGCCGGCCGAGCCGGATCGCCTCCGCGCAGAGGTCCGGCCGCGTCAGCTCGTCCCCGTCGGACGCGGTGTGGCCCTCCGTGAACACGAGGTACACGACGGCGAGCACGCCGCGCATGCGCTCGTCGAGCAGCTCGTCGGACGGGACGCGGAACGGGACGCGCGCGTGCGCGATCTTCCGCCGCGCGCGCAGCAGCCGGGCCGCCATCGTCGGCTCCGGCACGAGGAACGCCCGCGCCGTCTGCGCCGTGCTCAGGCCGCCCAGCGACTTCACCGTCAGCGCGACGCGCGCGGGCAGCGCGAGCGACGGGTGGCAGCACGCGAACAGCAGTCGCAGGCGGTCGTCGGTGAGAGAGGTGTCGTCGTCCATCGTCGGGTCGTGGGCATGCGTCACCGCGGAGCCGTCGCGCTCGGCGAGCGCCTCGAGCGTGCGCAGCCGCTCGTCGAGCGCGCGGGTCCGGCGGAGCCGGTCGATCGCCCGCCGCCTGGCGGTGGTCGTGAGCCAGGCGGCGGGGATCTCGGGCACGCCGTCGCGCGGCCACGTGGCCAGCGCGACGGCGTAGGCGTCCTGCAGCGCGTCCTCGGCGAGCGCGAGATCCCCGCCGAGATGGCGGACGAGCGTCGCCAGGACGCGGGGGCCGTCCTCGCGGGCGGCCCGCTCGAGCGCGCCGGAGGGTGTCAATCGAAGACGACGACCGGTCGCACTTCGACCGACCCGTAGGTGATGTTCGGCATCTTCGCCGCCCAGCCGAGCGCGGCATCGAGGTCGTCGACGTCGATCAGGTAGTAGCCGCCGAGGATCTCCTTCGTCTCCGCGAACGGGCCGTCCGTGAGCAGCGTCTCGTCGTTGCGGACGCGCACCGTCGTGGCCGTGTCGGGGAACTGCAGCGCGTTGCCACCCTTCATCGCGCCGGAGGCCTCGAGCTCCTGGGTGTAGGTGAACCACTTCTGCATGGCCTCCTGGCTCTGTGCCTCCGCGGGAGCCTCGGCCGGGTTGCCGTAGATGAGGAGCAGGTACTCCATGTCGTCGCCTCCTTCTCGGTGCTCCGGCCGGGTGCCGGAGCTGGTCCGCCTCCGTGACGAACCGCCCGGCGCGGATTCGACACCTTTCCACGCCGGTCGTCCAATTGGCGCGTAGACGCTCGTGGCATGCTCGCGTCATGGACAGGCTCCTCGAACGCATCGGGCTCGCCGCAATGCCCGCCCCGGACGTCGACGGCCTGCGCGAGCTGCATCGCGCCTACGTCGGCTCGGTCCCCTACGAGGCCCTGGCGGTCCAGCTCGGCGAGAGCGCGCCGCTGCACTCCGGGGACCTCCTGGACCGAGTCGTGTCGGGTGGGCGCGGCGGCTACTGCTTCGAGGTCAACACCGTCCTGCACGACCTGCTCGCCGGCGCGGGCTTCACGGTCGAGCGTCGCATCGCGAACGTCGGCGGCGCCGAGCTGCCCAATCACATGGCGCTCGTGGTCGACGTCGACGGCGAGACGTACCTGGCCGACTCCGGCCTCGGCGAGGGGCCGCTCGATCCCGTCCCGCTCGTCGACGGCGCGACGACGCCCGGCCCGATGAGCTGGACCGTCCGCCGCACGGAGGACGGCTGGCGCCTCGAGCAGCACGAGTGGGGATCGGTCGCGTACTTCACGTTCGGCGACCCGCGCGCGGACCTCGACGACTTCCAGCCCCACCACCGGCGCCTCTCGAGCGAGCCGGAGTCGTCCTTCGTGCAGACGCTCGTGGTGCAGCGCCCCTACGACGACCGGATCGTGACGCTGCGCTCCCGGACGCTGTCGGTCGACGGCCCGGGCGTGCGCAAGCGCGACGTCCTGCCCGACGCGGCCGCATGGGCGACGGCGCTGCACGACGAGTTCGGCGTCGACCCGGCGGTCCTGGGGGACGAGCGGATGGCGCGGCTGTGGGGGCTCGCCAGTGCGCAGCACGACGCGTTCCTGGCGCGCGAGCGGAATACCGTTGACATCTGAATACCGTTGGTATCTAATCTGCGCATGGCCACCCGGCTGTCCCGGCCCGAGCAGGTGCAGCGCAACCGCGGTCTCGTGCTCGAGGCGGCGCGCCGCGTCTTCCTCGAGCGCGGGTACGCCGGCGCGACGCTCGAGGCGATCGCCGATGAGGCCGGGTTCTCCAAGGGCGTCGTGTACTCCCAGTTCGCGGGCAAGCCGGATCTGCTGCTGGCGCTGCTCGAGCAGCGCATCGAGGAACGCGCGACCTCCAATGCCGAGCGCGCCGCCGCGCTCACGGGCGCCGAGGGCCTGCGCTCGCTGCTGCGGACCAACGCCAGGCTCGGCGACGAGGACGCCGACTGGACGCAGCTGGTCATCGAGTTCCGGCTCGTCGCTGCACGCGACGCGCGGCTCAACGCGCGCTACGCCGCCCTGCACGCACGCACGGTCGAGCACCTGGGAGCAGCGCTGGCGGACATCGCCGCCCGGGGCGGCGAGCAGCTCGTCCTCGGGCAGCGCCATACCGCTGAGCTGATCCTCGCGCTCGGATCGGGTGTGAGCCTCGAGCGCACCGCGCAGCCCGCCGCGCTGCCCGAGTCGACGCTCGAGGCGCTCGTCGGGCGGCTCTCGGAGCCCGTCTGAGGGGGAGCTGTGCCTGCCGCCACAACCACGCCACTGCACACGCTGCGCAGCACGCTGGAGTCCGGCCTCACGTCGGCGTATCCCGCGCTGATCGAGCGCGCCGGGTGGAGCCGCGAGCAGCTGCTCGACCACCAGCGCGTCCGTCTCCTGTCCCTCCTGCGCGACGCGATCGCGCGGTCGCCGTTCCATGCCCGCCGTCTCGCCGGCATCGACCCGGAGGCAGTCGACCCGACCGATCTGAGCGTCCTGCCGATCATGACGAAGGCCGACATGATGGCCGGGCTCGACGAGGTGTTCACGGATCGACGCCTCACCCGAGCGGGCATCGAGGAGACGCTCGCCGTGACGGAGGACGAGCCACTCGTCGTGCACGACCGCTTCCTCGCGTTCACCTCGGGCGGCAGCTCGGGCGTGCGCGGTGTGTTCGCCTACGACGTCCCAGGACTCGTGGCCGGGTTCCTCGGCCCGCTGACGCGCGGGCTCGCCGCACGGATCGCGGCCATGGGCGGGCCGCCGCCTGGCGGCGTCCCCGTCGCGATCGTGGGCGCCCGGTCGGCCGTGCACCCGACGGGCTGCGCGCAGCCGCTGACCCTCGGCAGCCGGCTGCCGTTCCACTACCTGGCGGTGCCCGCGACCGACCCGCTGCCTGTCATCGTCGCCCGGCTCGAGGAGCTGCGCCCCGCGATGCTGTTCGGCTATCCCACGGTGCTCGCGCGGATCGCCCAGGCGGGGCTGAGCTTCACGCCGATGGCGGTGACGAGCGTGAGCGAGACGCTCACGCCGGAGCTGCGCGCGATCATCCGCGACGGCCTCGGCGCTCCGATCGTCGACAGCTACGCCACGACGGAGGGACTGACCGGGACCAGCGGGCCGGACGACGACGTGATCATGCTCGCCGAGGACAGCTGCATCGTGGAGGTCCTCGAGGACCGCGTCCTCGTGACGAACCTGGGCAACCGGGTGCAGCCGCTCATCCGCTACGAGCTCAACGACCGCATGACCGTCGTGTCCACCGACGGCCTGGTCCGCGTCCGGGTGGAGGGTCGTGCCGACCCGGTGCTCCGCTACGGCGACGTCGGGGTGCACCCCATCGCGATCCGCTCCGAGCTCGTCCACACGCCGGCCGTCCTCGACTACCAGGTGCGCCAGACCGCCGGCGGCGTCGACGTCGAGGTGCTCGCGCCGGTCGGCGTCGACGCCGTGGATCTGTGCGCCCGCATCGCGCGGGCGATGGAGGCGGCGGGCCTCCGCCGCCCGGCGGTGAGCGTGCGCGCCGTCGCCGGTCTCGCGCGACACCCCGAGACCGGCAAGCTCGCGCGTTTCGTGCCGCTGCGCTGACCTACGCAGGCGCGGGGATCGGCTCCCGCCACGGCCGGACCTGATGCTCGGCGACCTCGGCGCCGAGCTTGAAGTGCCGCGCCTCCTCGTGGGTCTCCACGAAGGGGAGGTTCGGGTCGTAGAAGTCCGCGGGGTCCGTCGGCGGCGGGCCGGTCTTCGACGTCTTGCCCGGGGTCTGGCGCCCGATGATCTCCTCGAGCAGCCAGACGGACTCGATGAGCCTGTCGAGGTCGATGCCGGTCTCGATGCCCATCTCCTGCAGCAGGTTCACGACGTCCTCGGTCGCGGCCATCCCCGTCGCGCGGCCGTTGCCGCAGTACGGGCAGCCGCCGACGCCGCCGATGGTCGTGTCGATGAACATCTCGTCACGGTCGTCGAGGACGCGCAGCGCCGCGTACGTCGTCGCGAGCGCGAGCCCGCGGCTGTCGTGGAGGTGCAGGTAGTAGTTGCGGATGTCGGGCCAGCGCTCGCGCGCCGCGAGGAGCTGCTCCTCCATCGTGTGCGGCGCGCACCAGCCCATCGGGTCGCCGAGCAGCAGGGTCGTGACCTTCACGCCCGCCTCCTCCCAGGCCGCGGCCTGGCGCTCGAAGAGGTCCATCCGCTGCTCGAGCGAGAAGCGCCCCTCGAAGTTCGAGCCGAACGCGGCGTTGATCGCGATGCCGGCCTCGGTGATCCCGCGCCCCACCGTGCCCTCGACGATCGCCGGCCAGCGCTCGATCTCCTGCGCCTGGCTCATGTTCGCGTTGCGGCGCACGAACGTGTCCGACAGGTGCGTGAACAGCACGGGCGGCATCGACGCGCGCGACAGCGGCGGCGAGAACTCCTTCGCCCGCTCGCGGCCCTTCTGGTTGAGGGCGAGCGCGACGTACTTCACGCCCTCGACGGGCGTGAAGCGCCGCATGAGCTCGTCGATCTCGGCCATCTGGGGCGTGTACTTCGGCGAGACGAACGAGCCGACCATGATCGTCTTCAGGCCGGTCTGCGACAGGGAGTCGAGGAGCCGGACCTTGTCGTCGACGGAGATCGAGGCGGACTCGATCTGCATGCCCTCGCGCATGCACTCCTCGGTGATGTGGACGCGGGGGTAGGACACAGCGCTCTGCCTCCTAGCCCCAGATCGGGGCGATCTCGTTTCCGGTGTCGATCCAGACGCTCTTGACCTCGGTGTAGCCGTGGAGCGCCTCGATGCCCAGCTCGCGGCCCAGCCCGCTCTGCTGGAAGCCGCCGAACGGCATGCCGTGGCCCATGAGCCGGTAGTTGTTGACCCACACCGTCCCGGCGCGGACGCGCGACGCCACGCGGTGCGCGCGCTTGACGTTCTCCGTCCAGACGCCCGCGGCGAGCCCGAACTGGGTGTCGTTGGCGATGCGCAGGCCCTCCTCCTCGCCGCTGAAGCGCACGAGGCTCGCGACGGGGCCGAAGATCTCCTCCCGCGCGATCCGCGCGTCCAGCGGGACGTCGCCGAACACCGTCGGCTGGTGGAAGAAGCCGGCGTCGTCGGGCCGCGAGCCGCCCGCGAGCAGCTCCGCCTCGCCCTTCCCGATGTCGACGTAGGAGAGGATCTTCTCGAGCTGCGGCTCGGACGCGACCGGCCCGAGCTGCGAGGTCGTCTCGAGCGGGTCGCCGTGGCGCATGAGCGCGGCGCGCTGGGACAGCAGCGCGGCGAACTCGTCGTACACGGCGGCGTCGACGAGCACGCGCGAGCCCGCGATGCAGGTCTGCCCCGTGGCGGCGAACACGCCGGCCATGACGCCGTTGACCGCGTTGCTCAGGTCGGCGTCGTCGAAGACGATCTGCGGCGACTTGCCGCCGAGCTCCAGCGACACGCGGGCGCCGCGCGCCGCGGCGGTCGCGCCGATGCGCAGCCCGGTCGTCGTCGAGCCCGTGAAGGCGATCTTGTCCACGCCGGGGTGGTCGACGAGCGCCGCGCCGGTGGGCCCGAGGCCCGTGATGACGTTGAACACGCCCTTCGGGACGCCGGCCTCGATGGCGAGCTCGGCGAGGAGCAGCGTCGAGGTCGGCGTGACCTCCGAGGGCTTGGCGACGACGGTGTTGCCGGCGGCGAGCGCCGGGAACAGCTTCCAGCCCAGGAGGCCGAGCGGCGTGTTCCACGGCGTGATGGCGGCGACGACGCCGATCGGCTCGCGGACCGTGTACGTCGTGAAGTTGGGGAACGGCGCGCCCATCGTGTGGCCGTGGAGCTGCTCGGCCAGGCCCGCGTAGAAGTGGCAGTCGCCCGCGACGGCCTTGATGTTCGGGCCCATCTCGCTGACGAGCTTGCCGTTCTCGCGGATCTGCTGGTGGACGAGGCGGTCGGCGTGCTCCTCGATGAGCAGCCCGAGCCGGCGCAGGACCGCGGCGCGTGCGGCCGGCGGCTGGCGGGCCCAGTCGGTCTCCTCGAACGCCCGGCGTGCCGCCCGGACGGCCTGGTCGACCTGCTCGTCCGTGGCGATCGGGACCTGGCCCCACGGGACCGTGGTGAACGGGTCGACGCACTGGAACGTGCCGCCGTCCGCGCTCTCGACCCACTCGCCGTCGATGAGCATCCGGTAGTCGCGGTCGAGGTCGTCGGCGCGGGCATCTCCGACGCCCTGGGGTCCGGTCTGAACGGTCATGCGAGGTTCTCCTCCATCGTCGGCGCGATTGTAGTCAACCACCTGGTTGATGCCGGTGGCGCCTGTCTGTCTGCGAGCATGGTCGCATGGACGAGGCCCGCTCCGAGGCCGGCCCCGACGCACCCGCGCGCCGCACGCGCGGAGACGGGGGCCGTCGCGAGAAGCTGCTGGAGACGGCCACCCGCGAGTTCGCCGCCAAGGGCCTGGCCGGGGCGCGCGTCGATGCGATTGCGCGCGCCGCACGGTCGAACAAGCAGCTCGTCTACTACTACTTCGGGAACAAGATCGGCCTCTACAACGAGGTCGTCGGGCGCATCGGCCCCGGGGTCCACGAGGAGCTGTACCCCGACGCCGACGATCCCTCCGTGCCGCTCGTGCAGCGCGTCCGGCGCCGCGCGTCGCACACGTGGGGACCGGTCGCCACGCGCTGGGGCCGGCTGCTGGGCTGGGAGGCCCTCGAGCGCGGGGACAAGGACATCCTGCGCGAGGAGGAGCGCCGCGGCTCCTGGCGCGAGCGCGGCCGCGAGATCGCCGACGCGCAGAGCCGCGGGGAGATCGACGGCCGCTTCGACCCCGAGATGCTCGCGCTCGCGCTGCTGGCGGTCGAGCTCATGCCGCGGATGCTCCCGCAGGTCGCGAAGATGGTCACCGGAATGAGCTTCCGCGACCCGGAGTTCGTCGGCCGGCAGGAGGAGCTGCTCGCCTCGCTCGTCGAGCATCTGCGCGCACCCGGCGATCAGGCCGACAGCACCTCGCGGTAGTCCTCGTCCACGCGGGTGATGCTGCGGCTCGCCAGCAGCACGGCGAGATCGATGGGGGCGAGCGACGTCGGCACGCCGGTCGGCGCGTCGGCGACGACCCCGAGCCGGCGCAGCTCCGCCAGGCGCGGCTCGCCGATGCCGAGCAGCCCGCGCAGGACGTCGTCGTTCGCCTCGCCGAAGGCGGGCGCCGGCCCCCGGACGTGCGCGCCCTCGAGCCGGTACGGCCTGCCGATGACCGGGCGCACGCCGCAGCCCGGACCGACGTCGACGTCCTCGTAGAAGCCGCGCGCGCGCAGGTGCTCGCTCGTGAGCAGGTCGCGCGCGTCGAGCACCGGACCGGCCGGGATGCCGGCGGCCTGCAGCTCGGTGGCCGCCTCGGCGGCGTCGCGGTCGCGCGCCCAGGCAGCGACGACCGCCATCGGGTCGGCGCCCGGAGCGACGCCGATCGCGCGCTCGAACGCCGCGGCCGACGGGAAGCTCACCGCCAGCCAGCGGTCCTCGCCCGCCGCCGGGACGAGCCCGCTCGCGAACGCGCCCAGATCCTCGTTGCCGCGCCGTGAAAGCTCCTCGCCGTGGGCCTGGAGGTGCAGCACGGCCTCGGGCATGACGACGACGCCGAGCTGGTACATCCCGAGGTCGATGTGCTGGCCCTCGTCCGTGCGCTCGCGGTGCACGAGCGCCGCGAGCAGCGCGACGAGCCCGCTCCAGCAGGCGACGAAGTCGGGGTAGGACTGGCCGACCTTCGCGGGCCTGCCCTCGCGGTAGCCGGTGAGGTGCGAGATCCCCATCGTCGCCTCGAGGCTCGTGCCCTGCGCCCGGAACGGGGCCCACGGCCCGGTCGATCCGTAGCCGGTGTTCGAGAGCGTGACGAGGCGCGGGTACCGGGCGCGCAGGGCGTCTGCGGTCATGCCCCAGCCGCGCAGCACCCGCGGGGTGAAGTTGTCGAGCAGGACGTCGGTCTCGCCGAGCAGGTCGAGGAGCACCTCGCGGCCCTCGGCCTGCGAGAGGTCGAGCGTCAGCGACCGCTTGCCGCGGTTGACGACGTGGAAGGCCCCCGAGCGGTCCCACCAGTCGCCGGTCGGGGCGTTGTCGAGGAAGGGATGACCGAACAGCGCGCGCGTCTGGTCGAGGCGGTGCGGCGCCTCCACCTTGATGACCTCGGCCCCGAGGTCGGCGAGCAGCGCGCCCATGTAGGGGACCGCGAAGACGGTCGAGAGGTCGACGACGCGCAGCCCGGCCAGGGGCGCTTCACGGCGCGCGCGCGACGGCCGCGGCGCCCAGTCCGGCGCGGCGCCGCCGAGCGCCGGCGCGCGCCCGCGGACGCGCTGCGGCGTGGCCGACAGGGACGCGATCTTCGCGGGGAAGCGGATACCGGGCAGGTCGTCGAACGCGTGCCAGGCCTCGCGCGCCTCCAGCTGGGGGCACGTGAGGAGGTCGGACGGCGTCTGCACGCAGCCGCTGAGGTAGCCCTCGCGCGAGGCGCGCAGGAAGAAGTCGCGGCCCGACTCCTTCGAGAGGTGCTCGGCGAGGATCGCCTGCAGCTCGGCCGCGTTGTGCGTGCGCGACTCGGTGCTCGCGAAGCGCGGATCGTCGAGGCGGGGGTCGCCGAAGAGGTCGGCGAGCCGCTTCGCGGCGATGAGCCCGCTCGTCTGCAGCGACACCAGACCGTCGGCGGTCGGCAGCGGCTCGCCCGCCAGCGGATCCCCGCCCGGCGGCCGGCGGCCCTGCACGGCGCCCACGAACGCGTAGTGCGCCTCGTTGAGCACGAGCTCGGAGGCGACGCACTCCTGCAGCGAGAGGTCGACGTGCACGCCGCCGCCGCCGAGGTGGGCGGCGAGCGTCGCGTACGCGGCGTTCAGCCCGCCGCACCAGAGCGCCTGCTGCAGCCCGTGCTTGAGCGGCTCGCGGTCCGACGTGCCGCTGATCTGCATGATCCCGCCGGTCGCCTGGAGGATCAGGTCGGTCGCGGCCCAGCCGCTCCACGGGCCGCTGGCGCCGAACCCGGCGACGGTCGTCACGGTGAGCGCCGGGTGCGCGGCGACGAGCTCGGCGGGCGTGGCGGGCAGCGCGTCCGGCGTGGCGATGACGGCGTCTGCGCCGGAGAGGAGCGCGGCGCCGTCGCCGACGACCGAGCGCTTGCCCCAGTTGCACAGCTCGAAGAGCAGGCTCGTCCCGTCCTCGAGCAGCGGCTCGGCCCCGCGCAGCGGGTCGCCGCCGGGCGGCTCGACCTTCACGACGTCGGCGCCGAGATCGCCGAGCAGGCGGGCGGCGAACGCGGTGGGGATGCCGCTGCCCAGCTCGACGACCCGCACGCCGTCCAACGCTCCAGGCACGGCTACTCCGGCAGGCCGGGGAAGGGGTAGGGCACGGGCGGGCCGTCGCGGAGCGGCAGGACGCCGGTCGCCGTGCCGGGCGTGCTGTTCTCGCCCCGCGGGTTGTGGATCCCGATCTCGCAGACGACGAACCCGAGCCCGTCGCGCTCGTAGGCCTCGGTGACCGTGCCGCGCGCCTCGAGCACGTCGCCGACGTGGTCCATCTTGCGGAACGAGAAGGCGATCTTCGCGAGCCAGCCCTCGGGCTCGAGCCACTCGCGCATGAGCTGCACGAGGACGTGCTGCTTCCACGAGCCGTTCACGAGCAGGCCGGGAAGGCCGTCGTGCTCGCGCGCGAACGGGTCGTCGTAGTGGATGCGGTGCCAGTTCTCGATGGCCGCCGACCACCGGAACAGGTGCATCGGGGTCATGGGCCCGCGCACGAGCGGCCCGATCTCGTCGCCCACCGCGACGTCCTCGAAGCACGCGGCTATCCAGGTCCCCGGCCGCTCCCCGCAGCAGACGATTCGGCGTCATCGGATGATCACCGTCATCGTCGACACGACCAGCGTCTCGTCGTCCTGGTTGGAGTAGGTCGTCTCGACCTTGAGGAGGACCATCGGGCCGCTGCGTCCCTCGCGCTCGGAGATGTCGGTGTAGCGCGACTGCGCGCTCACGACGTCGCCGAGCTTCGCGAGGCGGAAGAACTCGGCCTCGGTCCCGCCGTTGAGGATCCGCTTGAGCGGGACGTCGATCGGCGGGAGCCCGCCCAGGCCTGCGGCGAGATCGGTCCCGTCCCAGCCCGGGTCGTCGTGGACGCGGTCGAGCGGATCGGGCGTGCCGGGCGCCCGCCGGGTCGTGCTGTGCATCGGGTACAGCGGCGTCGCGACGACCTCGCCGTAACGGCTCGCCGCGGCGGCGTCGTCGTCCCAGTGGACGGGGTTGCCCTCCATGACGGCCTGCACGAACCGGCGCAGCTCGTCCGGCCCCAGCGGGTACGGGGCCGTGAGCTTCGGGCCGGGCGCCCCGATGAGCGCCCGCATGTCGTCGGTGATGAATGCCATCTAGACGGCGGCGACCTCGCGTGCCGCCGCGGTCGCGGCGTGCGCGCCGGCGATCCGGCCGAACGTCAGCCCGCGGAGGACCGAGGTCCCGACGGGGTAGTAGCGGTAGAAGACGCCGGTCATCTCGCCCGCGCCGTACAGGCCGGGGATCGGCACGCCGGCGGGGGAGACGACGCGGGCCTGGGCGTCGGTCCGCACGCCGCCGAACACGAAGCACACCGCCGTCGTGAGCGGGTAGCCGACGAACGGGCCGCGCTCGATCGGCTGTGCCCAGTTCGTCTTGGGCGGCGTGATGCCCGTGGTCGCCTTGCCGTCCATCGTCGTCGGATCGAACGGCTGCGGGCCCGCCGCGGCGTTGTACTCGGCGACGGTCGCCTCGAGCGCGGCCGGGTCCAGCCCGAGCTTCTCCGCGAGCCCGGCGAGCGTGTCGGCGGTCTCGGGCTCCTTGTCCGTGGTGTTCAGCAGCTCGTAGAACGGCACGGTCACCATCGACTGGTCGCCGATGAGGTACGCCTCGTTGCACTGATTGCGCCAGATCTCGTACGAGAAGGCCTCGAACGTCCGGTCCAGGGGCGCCTGGCCCTCGTCGATGAAGCGCTCGGCCCGCCCGTTGACGAGGATCCCGTAGGGATAGGAGAGGACGACAGCGTCGGGGTACGTCGTGCGGCGGTCGTACGGCTCGCCGTGCACCATGTCGAACTGCCCCGCGACGCCGCCGCCGACGTCGGTCGCCATGCGCAGGCCGTCGCCCGTGTTGTAGGCGAGCCCGGGGGCGATGAGCGGCATGTCGTCGGCGTTCGGCCCGAGGTACTGGGACATGAGCGCCTTGTTGTTCTGCCAGCCGCCGCAGGCGAGGATCACCGCGGGCGCGCTCAGGGTGCGCAGGTAGCCGTCGCGGCCACGGGCGGTGATGCCGGTGATCGCGCCGCGCTCGTCGGTGACGAGGTCGACCGCCTCGGTCTCGTAGTGGATCTCGACGCCGTCGACGCCCTCGAGCACGCCGGCGAGCGTCTCGACGATCGCCTTCCCGCCGCCGTTCGGGCTCGCCTCGCGGCCGCCGTACACGCCGGTGGCGAGGCCGAGCGGGTAGTGGATGAGCTCCACGCCGCGCTCCTCGATGAAGCGCATCGACGCGGGCGTCTCGCGCTCGAGCGTGCGGAAGTAGTCGAGGTCGGCGTCGCGGTGGGTCGCGGCGACGGTGTCGACGAAGGTGGGGTCAAGGTTGTTGTCGTCGTCGACGCGGAAGCGAGCCGTCGTGTAGCGCGTCGCCCCGCCGCGCTCCTCCTTGGGGGCGCGCTCGAGCACGGCGATGCGGGCCGTGCGGTTGGCCTCTGCGGCGGTCTCGGCGTACGACAGGGCCGCGCAGAGCCCGGCGCCTCCCATGCCGACCACCACGACGTCGTAGGACGCGTCGCTCATGTCCCTCTCCTCGACTCGATGTCCCTGCGCATTCAACCAGATGGTTGGCTGCCCAGGGCACGCAGCATGAAGCTTCCGTCGCCCGCCAGGTCGGGAGCGTCGATCGCCGCGCCGACGGCCAGGAGCAGCCCCGTGGACATGAAGACGCGGATGTCGTCCTCGCTCCGGCCGGAGACCTCGCGGATCCAGGAGCAGATGGCCGTGTAGCGCTCGCGCACGTGGGTGCGGATGTCCTCGTCGCCGCACGCCGCGTAGGCGTGCAGCTGGAAGAGCAGCCGGCTGCGGTCCTCGATGAGCGCGATGTAGGCGTGGCCCAGGACGCCGAGCACGGGCTCCGCCGGGTCGCGGGCGGCGTAGGCCTCCTGGAACGTCCGCAGGACGTGGCCGAATGCGTCGTCGACCGTCGCGGCGAAGAGGGCCCGCTTGGTCGGATACAGGCGGAAGAGGTAGGCGTGCGAGATCCCGGCGCGCCGCGCGATCGCCTCCGTCGAGGCGCCGGCGAGCCCGGCCTGCGCGAACTCCTCCACCGCCGCGGCGACCAGTTCTGCGCGGCGCTCCTCGGCGGTCATGCGCGGGGACACCGGCCCAGTATGCATCGATGGATGGAGATGCGGCCGACCGGGAAGGCTGCGCGTCGAGATGCTGCGCGTACCCCTCTCCCTGGCGGTGCTGCTGTCCGCCCTGCTCGCACTGACCGCCGCCGCCGAGGCGGCCGAGACCTGGGAGCCCGCCGACAAGCAGGGCTTCGGCACCGCGCACGACGTGCGCTCGAAGGTCTGGTTCACGCTCGGGGCGACGGGGATGGGCGAGGTGTACTGGCCGCGGATCGACCGGCCGGCGGTGCGGTCGCTCGACCTGGAGGTCGGCGGCAAGAGCGAGTCGACGGTCGCGACGGGGCAGGTCACGCCCGCCGATCCGCGCAGCCTCACGCCGCGCCAGGTCGTCACCGCCCGCGACGGCGCGTGGCGCATCACGAAGACCTACGTCACCGATCCCGCGCGCGACGTCGTGCTGGTCGACATGGACGTGCGCTCGCTGAACGGGCGCCCGCTCCATCTCTCCACCGACCTCCGCGCCGGACTCGACAAGGACCGGCGGGCCCAGACGGCGCTGCTCGCCCGGCCCGCGCTGCACGACGTCGACGGCGTCCACAGCACCCACGTCACGCTCGCCCTCGGGCTGGGACGCACGAAGGGAGCCGCTCAGGACGCGGCGAGCGCGTCGCTCCAGCAGGGCTTCGCGGCGCTGTCGGCGAGCTACGCGAAGGGCTGGCACGACTACCTGGACTCGCTGCCGCCGCGGCCCGCTGCCGCTGCGCCCTACGCGGCGCTCTACGACACGTCGCTCCTCGTGCTCGCCGCCAGCGAGGACAAGACGTACCGCGGCGCGTCGGTCGCGTCGCCGAGCATGCCGTGGGCATGGGGGCAGAACACGATCGAGAAGCCCTCCGGCGTCTACCACCTCGTGTGGTCGCGCGATCTCTACCAGGTGGCCACGGCCCAGCTGGCGGCTGGCGACCGCCCGGCCGCTGAGCGCGCGCTGGACTTCCTCCTCTTCCGCCAGCAGAAGCCCGACGGCTCCTTCCCACAGAACTCCGAGGTCGACGGCACGGAGCACTGGAAGGAGATCCAGATGGACCAGGTCGGGATGCCGATCGTCCTCGCCTGGCAGCTCGGTCGCACGGATACGCGCACGCTCGCGAAGGTCCGTCTCGCGGGCGAGTACCTCGTGAAGCACGGCCCGCTCACCGGTCAGGAGCGCTGGGAGAACCAGCGCGGCTGGTCGCCCGCGACGATCGCCGCCGAGATCGCGGGCCTCGTGACCGGCGCCGACCTCATGCGCCGGACCGGCGACGCCGCGACCGCCGCGCGCTGGGAGGCGACCGCGGACGCGTGGCAGCGCAGCGTGCAGGCGTGGACCGCGACGACGAACGGCCCGCTGTCCACCGGCCCCTACTACCTGCGCGTGACGAAGGACCGCGCGCCGAACAGGGCGACGACGTACAACGTCGGCGACTCGGGCCCGTCCGCCGCCGACCAGCGCCGCGTCGTCGATCCGAGCTTCCTCGACCTCGTGCGCCTCGGCGTCAAGCCGGCGACCGACCCGGTCATCGAGAACTCCGTGCGCGTCGTCGACGACCAGCTGAAGGTCACCTCGGCCCTCGGGACGTTCTGGCACCGCTTCTCCTACGACGGCTACGGCGAGACGTCGACCGGCGAGCCGTGGGAGATCGGCAAGCCCGACACCTTCAAGACGTACGGCCGCGCCTGGCCGCTGCTCGCGGGCGAGCGCGGCGAGTACGAGCTGGCGTCCGGCCGGCCTGCGACGCAGGAGCTCGCCTCGATGGCCGCCGCGGCCGGCTCCGGGCTCATGCTGCCCGAGCAGGTGTGGGACGGGCGCCCGCCGTCCAGCGGCGCCGCGGCCACGCCGGGCAAGGGCACGCTCAGCGCGACGCCGCTGGCCTGGTCGCACGCGCAGTTCGTCCGCCTGGCGCTCTCGATCGACGCGGGCGCGCCTGTCGAGCGTCCGGCGATCGTCGCCTGCCGGTACGCCGTCGTCTGCCGGTAGTTGCCCGCGCCGGACGTCGCGCCGTAGCGTCGCGTCATGGAGGCGAACGCGCGGGCGGCGGTCGAACCTCTCGCGCTCCACCGTCCTCGGCCTCGTCGCGATGGGCGTGGCGGTGCTGGTCATCGCCAACGACTTCACCGCGCTCAGCGTCGCGCTGCCGGCGATCGAGCGGGACCTCGACGCCGAGCTCAGCACGGTTCAGTGGGTCATCAACGCCTACGCGCTCACGTTCGGCGTGCTCATCGTGACCGGCGGCCGGCTCGCGGACGCGTACGGGCGGCGACGGGCGTTCGTCGCCGGGGCGGCGATCTTCGCCGGGTTCTCCGCGCTCGGTGGCGCCGCCCAAGGCGTCGTGTGGCTCCTGACCTGCCGCGCCCTGATGGGCATCGGCGGCGCGCTCATGTGGCCGGCGATCCTCGGCATGACGTACGCCGTGACCCGCGATCCCGCGCCGGGCTCGCGGGCGGCATCATCCTCGGCGCTGCGGGGCTCGGCAACGCGATCGGACCGCTGCTCGGCGGGGCGCTGACCGACGCGCTGTCCTGGCGGTGGATCTTCTTCGTGAACGTGCCGATCGCTGTCGTCGGCGTCCTCGTGACGCTGTGGGCGATTCCGGCCGATGCGCCGGATGCCGAGCACGAGCGGCTCGATGTGCGTGCGTCGCGACGCTGTCGGTCGGTCTCGTGGCGCCGTGCCGGGGATGCAGCGCTCGTTCCACCCGCCGTCATGGCCAACGCGAGCTCGCGTGGTGCTGCCTGACCGTGCTCCTCATGTCCGCGGTCTTCTTCGCGGCGTCGCTCTACCTGCCGCAGTTCATGACGAAGGAGCTGCTGCCGATGATGGCGACGTTCGCAGTCACCTCCTTCGCGGCGCTCGTGCCAGGGATGGCTGTCCTCGGCGTCGGCCTCGGGGTGAACACCGCGATCGTCACCGCATCTGCGTCGCTCGTCGACGGCATCCGCGACGCCTTCCTGCTCGACGCAGTGCTCGCCTTCTGCGCTCTGGTCGTCTCGATGCTGTTCGTCGGTGGCTCCCTCCGAGGCTCGCGGCCCCGAAGCTAGGCTCGTCCGATGGACGAGCGCGCCCTCGCGGAGCGGCTGATGTCGTACGACACCTCCACCCCGGACGGGGTGCGCAACGCCGCGGCCTTCGTCCAGGGATGGCTCGGATCGCACGAGATCGACCACCAGGTGCGCGACTTCGACGGCCTGCCCGTCATCCTCGCCACGGTCGGCCCGCCGCTCGGCCCGACCGTCGTCCTGCACGGCCACATCGACGTCGTGCCGGCGCACAGCGCGCAGTTCACGCCGCGCATCGAGGGCGACCGGCTCATCGGCCGCGGCGCCTACGACATGAAGGGCGGGCTCGCGTCGATGATGTGCGCGCTCGTCGACGTCGCGCGCCAGCACGCGGTGCGCGTGATCTTCATGTGCGTGCCCGACGAGGAGAGCGAGGACGTCGAGCACCGCTCGACCGACACGCTCGTCGCCGAGGGCCTCACGGGCGACTTCGCGATCACCGGGGAGCCGACCGATCTGCACATCGGCGTCCAGGCGAAGGGCGTCCTCGCGCTCCGCCTCGCGGTGCACGGGACGGCCGCGCACGGCTCGACGCCGTGGCTCGGCGACAACGCGATCCTGAAGGCCCACGACGTCTTCCGTCGAATCGAGACCCTGCCGTTCAGTCGTGAGAGCTCCGAGCTGTTCGACCGCCCCTCGATCTCCCTGAACGGGATCGCCGGGGGCGACGCGTTCAACAAGGTCCCCGACCGCTGCGAGATCGACGTGGACATCCGCTATCTCCCCAACCAGGAGCCGGAGGCCATCCTCGGCCAGATCCGGGCGATCGGCGATCTCGACGTCCTCAAGTGCTTCACCCGCGCGCCCGCGATCGTGCACCGGACGAACCCGTACGTCCTCGCGCTGCGTGACGCGGTCGGCCGCTCGGTCGGCGGGGACGCGCTGTCCGTCGGGCGCGACGGCGCCTCCGACGCCGTCTCGTTCCTGGAGGCCGGTGTGCCGGCGGTCGAGTTCGGCCCCGTCGGCGGCGGCCACCACGGGCCGGAGGAGTGGGTCTCGGTGGCGTCGCTGCACGCCTACCGGCAGGCGCTCGGCGCGTTCGTCGCCCGGCTGCCCGGCCACCTGAACGTCAACGGCGCCGACGTCCCAGCCGCGCGGGCGGCTTCTACACTGCCCGACCCGTGAGTTCCTGGTCGGAAGCCGACGGTCCGCCGCCGCGTCCCGGCCGGCGGATGCTCCTGCGTTTTGCGCTGGGCAGTCTCGCGATCGTCCTGCTGGGCGCCGCGGTCGTCACGACCGCCCTGCGCCTGGAGATCAACGAGACGGTCCAGGCGTTCGTCCGCGAGACGATCCCGATCCGCGGCGTGCAGAACGTCCTCGACGACGTCCAGGCGGGCAAGCCGCAGACGATCCTCGTCCTCGGCTCCGACAAGCGCTTCAACGAGAAGGCCGGGCCGGGCGCCGCGCGGTCGGACACGATGATGCTCATCCGGCTCGATCCGGAGAAGAACGCGACCGCGGTCATGTCGATCCCGCGCGACCTCAAGGCGACGATCCCGGGCCACGGCGTCGACAAGATCAACGCCGCGTACTCGATCGGCGGCCCCAAGCTCGCCGTCACGACGGTCCGCAGCCTCCTCAACATCCCGATCAACCACGTCGTCAACGTGAACTTCGGCGGCTTCTCGCGCGCGGTGAAGCGCCTCGGGTGCTTCTACATCGACGTCGACCGCCGCTACTTCAACGACAACAACCCGCCCGCCGGCGGCGGCGGCGAGCGCTACGCGGCGATCGACATCGAGCCGGGCTACCAGCGCCTCTGCGGCCTGGACTCCCTCGACTACGTCCGCTTCCGCCACCTCGACGACGACTTCGTGCGCGCCGCGCGCCAGCAGAGCTACCTCGAGCAGGCGAAGTCGCAGGTCGGCGTCGGGCGGCTGTTCTCCGACCGCGAGGAGCTCCTGCGGATCTTCGGTCGGTACACGCAGACGGACATCAACTCCGAGGGCGCGATCCTGCGGCTGCTGCGGCTGACCTACGAGGCGACGAAGTCCCCGATCCGCGAGGTCCGCTTCCCGGCCGGGATCGAGAACGACACCAGCGGCTCGTACGTGACGATCAGCGACGACAACCTGCAGAAGACGGTCCGCCAGTTCCTCGAGGTGCGCGGGTCATCCGGTGCCGGCGCGCGCAAGCCGACGACGACGACCCCGAAGACCTCGGGCACGAGCTCGTCGAGCTCCAAGAAGAAGAAGGCGTCGAAGAAGTCGAGCGCCTCGGCCGCGCTCGCGCCGGGGCTCGTGGCGGCCAAGACCGAGGGCGAGGACTTCGTCGCGACGATGTCGACGAAGGCGGGCAGGCTGCCGGTCTACTACCCCGCCGTCCGCACCAACGCCGGTTACGCCGACCAGTCCTCCAACCCGCGGCTCTACACGATCAGGGACCGCGCGGGCTACGCGTACAAGGCGTACCGGATCGTCGGCTACGCGGGGGAGAACGGCCAGTACTGGGGCGTGCAGGGCACGAGCTGGCGCTCGCCGCCGATCCTCGACGACCCGGGCGGCACGATCAAGATGCGCGGCCGGATCTACCACGAGTACTACGACGGCACGCGGCTGCGCCTCATCGCCTGGCGGACGGACCGCGGGGTCTACTGGGTGTCCAACACGCTGTCGCGCACATTGACGAACCCGCAGATGCGCGACATCGCGAAATCGCTCACCCGCGTCGGCACGTAGTACCTGGCTAACCTCACCCGCCTCATGAGCGAGCAGCGCCCACCGATCGGCGTGATCGGCACCGGCTACGTCGGACTCGTCACCGCCGCCGGCTTCGCAGAGCTCGGCTCGGAGGTCGTATGCGTCGACATCGACGTCGACAAGATCGAGCGCCTGAAGCGCGGCGAGATCCCGATCTACGAGCCCGGTCTCGGGGAGCTCGTGGCGAAGAACCGCGAGCGGATGCACTTCACGACGCAGCTGTCCGACGCGCTCGAGCGCGCGGAGCTGCTGTTCGTCGCGGTCGGCACGCCGCCCACGTACTCGGGCGATGCGGACCTGAGCGCCGTGCACGCGGTCGTCGACGCCATGCCGGCGTCCGACCATCACGCGCTCATCATGAAGTCGACGGTGCCGGTCGGGACCGGGGCGGCGATCAAGCGGGTCTTCGCCGAGCAGGGCAAGGAGGGCTTCCGCTACGTGTCGTGCCCCGAGTTCCTCAAGGAGGGCTCGGCGGTCAAGGACTTCCTGCAGCCCGACCGCGTGGTCGTCGGCGATGACGGCGACTGGGCCGGTGACGCGGTCGTCGACCTCTACGCGCCGCTCGACGCCCCGCTCGTGCGCACCGACATCTCCTCGGCGGAGATGGTGAAGTTGGCATCCAACGCCTTCCTCGCCACGAAGATCTCCTTCATCAACGAGATCGCGAACGTCTGCGAGGAGACCGGGGCGGACGTCCTCGAGGTCGCGCGCGGCATGGGTCTCGACGACCGGATCGGGCCGAAGTTCCTGCAGGCCGGGATCGGCTTCGGCGGCTCGTGCTTCCCCAAGGACGTCTCCGCGCTCAAGCAGCTCGCGGGCAACTCGGGCTACCACTTCCAGCTGCTGAACGCAGTCATCGAGGTCAACGAGCTGCAGAAGCGGCGCGTCGTCGCGAAGCTCCAGAAGCACCTCGGCTCGCTCGTCGGCCGTCGCATCGCCCTGCTGGGGCTCGCGTTCAAGCCCGACACGGACGACATGCGCGAGGCGTCCTCGCTCGTCCTGAGCGCCCGGCTGCAGGCCGACGGGGCCCAGGTCGTCGCGTTCGACCCGATCGCCGAGGCCGAGGCGCGGCGGCTCATCCCGGGCGTGGAGTTCGCCTCCGGCGCGCTCGCCGCGGTCGAGGACGCCGATGCCGTCGTGCTCGTCACGGAATGGCAGGAGTTCAAGGAGCTCGACTGGTCCGACGTCGCCTCCCGCATGCGCGGGACCCTCGTCGTGGACGGCCGGAACGCACTCGATGCCACCGCGGTCATGGCGGCCGGACTCTCGTACGAGGGCGTCGGACGCGGCACCGTGGCATCCTTGGCGCTCCCGTGAGAACCCCTCCATGCAGGCGGTGATCCTGGTCGGGGGCGAAGGCACCAGGCTTCGTCCGCTGACCTCGACCGTCCCCAAGCCCGTCGTCCCGCTCGTGGACAGGCCGTTCATCGTCTACATGCTCGAGTGGCTGCGCCGCCACGGCGTGGACGACGTGATCCTCTCCTGCGGCTTCCTGGCGACCAGCGTGCGCAACGTCCTGGGCGACGGCTCCGCCTTCGGGCTGCGGCTGCGCTTCGTCGAGGAGCCCGAGCCCCGCGGCACCGCCGGAGCGCTGAAGTACGCCGAGGATCTCCTCGAGGAGCGCTTCCTCATGCTCAACGGGGACGTGCTGACCGACATCGATCTCACGGCACAGATCGCGCAGCACGAGTCGACGGGCGCGACGGGCACGCTCGCCCTCGTCCCGGTGGCGGATCCGTCGGCCTACGGCCTCGTGCGCCTCAACGACGACGCGAGCGTCAAGGAGTTCCTCGAGAAGCCGCCCGCCGACCAGATCGACACGAACCTCATCTCCGCAGGCGCGTACGTCCTCGAGCGCAGGGTCCTCGACCTCGTCCCGGCCGACAAGCCGGTCTCGATCGAGCGCGAGGTCTGGCCGCGACTCGTCGGCAACGGCCTGTTCGGGTTCACCGCGGACGCGTACTGGCTCGACATCGGCACCCCTGAGCGCTATCTCCAGGGGACGTTCGACATCATCGAGGGCAACGTGGCGACAGCGGTGGCAGAGCGACTGGGGAACGGCTTCCTCTCGGTCTCCGAGGATGCGGTGATCGACGGTCGCGTCGTCCCGCCCGCCGTCGTCGAGCGCGGCGTGCGGATCGCCGCCGGCGCGCACGTCGGCAGCCTCGTCGTGCTGGGCGACGGGGTCACCGTCGGGCGCGGCAGCACGGTGGAGCGCAGCGTCGTGCTGCAGGGGGCCGAGATCGGGGCGGACTGCGTCCTGCGCGACTGCATCGTCGGACCCGGCGTCCGCATCGGAGACCGCACGCAGGTCACGAACGGTGCCGTGCTGGGAGAGGGCGTCACGATCGGCGCCGAGAACGTCGTCACGCGCGGAGCTCGCGTGTTCCCGGGGGTGGAACTGCCAGATGGCGCACTCAGGTTCTGACGTCGAGGAGGCACTGCGGCTCGACCGCGAGGCCATCGAGGCGGTCGACGCATCCGACCTGCTCACCGACGTGCTCGCGATCCCGGAGCACATGCGCGACGCCCAGTGGAAGGTGGAGTCCGCGCGGCTGGAGGAATGGGACTCGCCCGGCGGCCTCGTGGTCGCGGGCATGGGCGGCTCCGCCATCGGCGGCGCGCTCGCCAAGGCGGCGCTCGGCGACCAGGCCTCGCGCCCGATCTTCACGGCACGCGCCTACGGCCTGCCGGCCTGGACGCAGCCCGACACCACCGTGCTCTGCGCGTCGTACTCGGGCAACACCGAGGAGACGCTCGCCTGCTACGAGGCGGCCGGGATGCTCGGCGCCCACCGCATCGTCGTGACGAGCGGCGGCGAGCTCGCGCGCATGGCGCGCAAGGACGACGTCCCCGTGATCCCGGTGGCGGGCGGCCTGCAGCCGCGTGCCGCGGTCGCGTACATGACCATCGCGGCTCTCGAGGTCGCGTGGCTGTGCGGGGCGGGACCGCGGATGACGACCGAGGTCGACGTCGCGGCCGAGCACCTCGAGGAGCTCGTGACGGAGTGGGGGCCCGACGGCTCCGACGCATCGGAGGCGAAGGTCCTCGCGCGCGGGCTGCACGGCGCGATCCCGATCGTGTCCGGCTCGGGCCTGACCGAGGCCGTCGCGAACCGGTGGAAGACCCAGATCAACGAGAACGCCAAGCTGCCCGCGTTCGCGAGCGAGCTGCCCGAGCTGAACCACAACGAGATCTGCGGCTGGTCGGGCGCCGGGAGCCTCGGCCGGTTCGCCGCCGTGTTCCTCGGCGATGCCGACATCCACCCGCGCGTGCGCGACCGGATCGAGCTCACCGAGGGCCTCATCCGCGAGCAGGGCCACGCGACGTTCGTCGTGCGGTCGCGCGGCCAGACGAGGGTGGAGCGGGTCTTCTCGCTCGTGCTGCTGGGGGATCTGGTGTCGCTCTACCTCGCCGTCCTGCGGGGCGTCGATCCCACGCCGGTGGACGTCATCGAGTCGCTCAAGTCGCGCCTCGCCAAGCGCTAGGACCAGTCCTCTCGGATCAAGACGGCCGCACACCGGCCGATAGCTGTGACATGCGCGCACGGCGACGATCGGCGATGAGCCAGGCGGTCGCCACCCAGCGTCGGCTGCGCGAGGAGCGCGACCGCGCGCAGCGCTACCTCAACGTCGCCGGCACGCTCGTGGTCGTCCTCGACGACGCGGGCCGCGTCGAGCTCATCAACCGCCAGGGCTGCGAGCTGCTCGGCTTCGAGGAGGCCGAGATGCTGGGACGCGACTGGTTCGGCACCGTCGTCCCCGCCGCGGACCGCCTCGACGCCCGCCTCGCGTTCATGCGCCTGGTGTCCGGCGTCGACACGGCCGGCTCGAGCCTCGAGGCGCTCGTGGAGACCCGCGGCGGCGAGACCCGCACGATCGCCTGGCGCAACGCGGTGCTCCACGATCGCAACGGCCGCGTCACCTCGGTCCTGCGCTCGGGGGAGGACGTCACCGAGCGCAAGCGCGCAGAGGCCCAGGTCGCCTTCCTCGCCTACCACGACCGCCTCACCGGCCTGGCCAACCGGACGCTCCTGGAGGAGCAGGTCCGCCGCGACCTCGCCCACGCGCGGCGCACCGGCGGCTCGCTCGCGCTCCTGTACTTCGACCTCGACAACTTCAAGCTCGTCAACGACTCGCTCGGCCACCAGGCCGGCGACGCGGTGCTGGCCGAGGCCGCGCACCGCGTCTCTGACCTCACGCGGACCGGCGACGTGCTGGCGCGCCAGGGCGGCGACGAGTTCCTCCTCCTGCTCGGCTCCGGCGGCGACGGGGACCCGCGCCGCGCGGCGCAGACCGCCGGCGAGCGGATCGCCGCGGCGCTCGACGAGCCCTTCGACATCTCCGACGCGCGCTTCCACGTCGGCGCGTCGATCGGCATCGCGCTGTACCCGGAGCACGCGGCCGACGCCGACACGCTCTTCAAGCACGCCGACCACGCGATGTACCAGGCCAAGCGCCGCGGCGGCGGGACGGTCTCGTTCTACGAGGCGGAGGCGACCGACGCCCGGGAGCGGCTGTCGCTCACGTCGCGGCTGCGGCGCGCGATCCGCGAGGGCGAGCTGCGCCTGCACGTGCAGCCGATCGTCGACGTCCAGGACTCCCGCATCGTCGCCGTCGAGGCGCTCGTCCGCTGGGAGGACCCCGAGCACGGCCTCATCCCGCCGGCGATGTTCATCGGCGTCGCGGAGGAGACGGGTCTCATCGACGGCATCGGCGACTGGGTCCTCGAGGCCCTGTGCGCGCACGGCGCGCTGTGGCGCGAGCAGGGCTTCGAGCCGCTGCTGACGTTCAACGTGTCGCCGCGCCAGCTGCGCCGCGCCGATCTCGTCGAGTCGATCCTCGAGCGCATCGAGCGCTACGACCTCGAGCCCGACCGGTTCTGCGCGGAGCTGACCGAGAGCGCGATCCTCAGCGACGAGCGCGCGCACCGGACGACGCTGTCCGACCTCGCCGACGCCGGCCTGGCGCTCGCGATCGACGACTTCGGCGCCGGCCACTCCTCGCTCGGGCGCCTCCGCGACCTGCCGGTCCAGATGCTCAAGGTCGACCGCTGCTTCCTCGAGCGCGTGCCCGACGACCCGAGCTCGTCGGCGATCGTCGCGGCGGTGCTCATGCTGGGCAAGGCGCTCGGGACGACGACGGTCGTCGAGGGCGTCGAGGAGCCGGAGCAGCTCGAGTACCTGCGCCGCCATGGCGCGACGCTGGCCCAGGGCTTCCTCCTGGGGCATCCGGTCCCGGCCGAAGACTTGCTGCCGGTCGCCCGCTGAGCCACGTCGCAGGAACCTTGACACAACTCTGGTAGGGTTTGGCGCGATGGACGCGCTGACCATCCAGGAGGCCGCGGAGACGACCGGATGGTCGTCTCGCATGCTGCGCTACATCGAGCGCAGCGGCCTCGTGGCACCCCCCCGCTCGGAGAGCGGATACCGACTGTACGGCCCGGCCGAGCTGCAGCGTCTGCGGACGCTGCGCGAGCTGCTCGACCGTTTCGGCATCGGTCTCGGCGACGTCGGCTTCGCGCAGCGCATGCGCACCGACGCCGACCTCTCCGTCGCGATCGAGTCCTGGCTGGAGTCCCAGGCCAGGCGTCCTGAGCACGTCCCGGCAGCCGACTGGCTGCTGTTCGAGCAGGAGAAGCACGAACGTCTCCTGTCCGCCGCTGGCGCAGTTTCCCCACCCCTCAAGGAGGCCGGATGACTCTCACTCTGACCGCGAACGACTACAAGGTCGCCGATCTGTCCCTGGCCGAGTACGGCCGCAAGGAGCTCACGCTCGCCGAGCACGAGATGCCGGGTCTGATGGCGCTGCGCGAGGAGTACGGCGAGAGCAAGCCCCTCAAGGGCGCGCGCATCACCGGCTCGCTCCACATGACGATCCAGACCGGCGTGCTCATCGAGACCCTCGTGGCTCTCGGCGCCGATGTCCGCTGGGCGTCGTGCAACATCTTCTCGACGCAGGACCACGCCGCCGCCGCGGTCGTCGTCGGCCCGAACGGGACGCCCGACGATCCGCAGGGCACCCCCGTCTTCGCCTGGAAGGGCGAGACGCTCGAGGAGTACTGGTGGTGCACCCAGCAGTGCCTCAGGTGGGAGGGCGAGAGCGGCCCGAACATGATCCTCGACGACGGTGGTGACGCCACGCTGCTCGTCCACAAGGGCGTCGAGTACGAGGCCGCCGGGGCCGGCTCCGTGCCGGATCCCTCGACGACGGACAACGAGGAGGAGAAGGTCATCCTCCAGGTCCTCGCGCAGTCGCTCGTCGACGATCCGACGTACTTCACGCGGATGGCCGAGGGCATCAAGGGCGTCACCGAGGAGACGACGACCGGCGTCCATCGCCTCTACCAGATGCAGGAGGAGGGCAAGCTCCTCTTCCCGGCGATCAACGTCAACGACTCGGTCACGAAGTCGAAGTTCGACAACCTCTACGGCTGCCGCCACTCGCTCGTCGACGGCATCAACCGCGCGACGGACGTCATGCTCGCCGGCAAGGTCGCCGTGGTCTGCGGCTACGGCGACGTGGGCAAGGGCTCGGCCGAGTCGCTGCGCGTCCAGGGCGCCCGCGTCATCGTCACCGAGATCGACCCGATCTGCGCGCTCCAGGCCCTCATGGAGGGCTACGAGGTCCGCACCGTCGAGGACGTCGTCGACAACGCCGACATCTTCATCACCACGACGGGCAACAAGGACATCATCACCGCTGACCACATGGAGCGGATGAAGCACCAGGCCATCGTCGGCAACATCGGCCACTTCGACAACGAGATCCAGGTCTCCGACCTCGAGAAGCGCGCCGAGCGGGTCAACATCAAGCCGCAGGTCGACGAGTACCGCTTCCCGGACGGTCACACGATCATCCTGCTGTCCGAGGGCCGCCTGCTGAACCTCGGCAACGCGACGGGCCACCCGTCCTTCGTGATGTCGAACTCGTTCTCCAACCAGACGATCGCCCAGATCGAGCTGTTCGGGAAGAACGACGACTACGAGAAGAAGGTCTACGTCCTGCCGAAGCACCTCGACGAGAAGGTCGCCCTGGTGCACGTGCAGGCGCTCGGCGCCACGCTGACGCGTCTCTCCGACGACCAGGCCGCCTACATCGGCGTGCCGGTCGACGGGCCGTACAAGTCCGACCACTACAGGTACTAAGTCCCACCCCCCACCCCCAACACCCCCGAGGGACTCCATGGCCGGTTCGGTCATCGCCGACCCGGCTCTGGCGCCCGAGGGTGAGGCACGGATCGGCTGGGCGGACGGGCAGATGCCCGTCCTCCGGTCGATCCGCTCCCGCTTCGCGACCGAGCGTCCTCTCGAGGGCGTCTCGGTCGCAGCGTGCCTGCACGTCACCGCCGAGACCGCGGTGCTCGTCCGGACGCTGCGGACCGGGGGCGCGGAGGTCGCGCTCTGCGCGGCCAACCCGCTGGCGACGCAGGACGACGTCGCCGCCGCGCTCGCGGCGGACACGGACACGACCGTCCTGGCGGTCCACGGCGAGAACGCCGACCAGTACGCGCAGCACGTCGCTGCGCTCGCGGGCTCCGGCCCCGACATCACGCTCGACGACGGCGCCGATCTCGTCGGCGTCATGCACGCCGCCTTCCCCGACGCGGTGCCCGGGCTGCGCGGTGCGACCGAGGAGACGACGACCGGCCTCCTGCGGATGCGCACGATGTACGCGGCGGGACGCCTCCTGTGCCCGGTCGTCGCCGTGAACGAGGCGCAGATCGAGCGCGCGTTCAACGACCGCTACGGCACCGGCCAGTCGACCCTCGACGGCATCCTGCGCGCGACGAACCTCTTCCTCGCCGGCCGTGCCGTCGTCGTGCTCGGCTACGGCTGGACCGGCCGCGGCGTCGCGCAGCGCGCCCGGGGTGCGGGGGCCAGCGTGATCGTCTGCGAGGTCGACCCGATGCGCGCGCTCGAGGCCCGCATGGAGGGCTTCGAGGTCATGCCGGCGCTCGAGGCGGCCGAGCGCGGCGAGGTCTTCATCACCGTCACCGGCTCGCGCGAGGTCCTGCGCCGCGAGCACTTCGAGCGGATGCCCGACAACGCGGTGCTGGCCAACGCCGGGCACTTCGACGTCGAGATCTCCCGCGGCGACCTGCTCGCGATGGCGGCCGGCCGGGTGCGCGAGGTGCGCCCGCTCGTCGAGCAGTACGAGATCGACGGGCGCCGACTGAACCTCCTGGCCAGCGGCCGCGTCGTGAACCTCGCTGCGGCGGAGGGTCATCCGGCCTCGGTCATGGACCTCTCGTTCGCCGTCCAGGCGCTCGTCGTGGAGGACCTGATCACCCGCGCCGCGCCGCTCGGCCCGGGCGTGCACGCCGTCCCCGCGCAGATCGACCGCGCCGTCGCGCGGCTGAAGTTGGAGTCGCTGCAGGTCGGGATCGACGTGTTGCGTCCCGACCAGGAGCAGTACCTGCGTAGCTGGGCCCCCGACGCTGGGTAGGCTCGCGCCCGTGAACGGGCTTCAGCAGAGCATCGACAAGATGCGCGCGGACGAGGTGTCCGACGCCGCGATCGAGACGTTCCGCGACCTCTACACGCGCTGGCAGGAGGGCGAGACCGGGCTGCTGCCCGAGTCCGAGATCGAGCCGCTCGGCGATCCGCCGTCGCTCGATGAGCTCCCGGAGCCCGGCGACGACGCGCACGCCGCGCTCGACGCGACCGTCGTCCTCAAGCTCAACGGCGGGCTCGGCACGAGCATGGGGATGACGAAGGCGAAGTCGCTGCTGGAGGTCAAGGACGGGATGACCTTCCTCGACGTCATCGCGCGCCAGGTGCTCGACGCGCGCCGGCGGCTCGGCGTGCGGCTGCCGCTCGTGCTCATGAACTCCTTCGCGACGCAGGACGACTCGCTCGAGGCGCTGTCGCGGATCGACGGGCTGGCGTCCGACGTCCCCGCCGACTTCGTGCAGTCGAAGGAGCCGAAGATCGTCGCGGACGACGGCACCCCGGTCTCGTGGCCGGACAGCCCGGGGCTCGAGTGGGCGCCGCCCGGTCACGGCGACGTCTACCCGTCGCTCGTCGGCTCGGGGATGCTCGACGCGCTCCTCGAACACGGCTACCGCTACCTCTTCATGTCGAACTCCGACAACCTCGGGGCGGTCCTCGACCCGCGCATCCTCGCCTGGATCGCGCGCGAGGAGATCCCGTTCCTGTCGGAGGTCGCAGACCGCACCGAGGCCGACCGCAAGGGCGGGCACCTCGCCGTGCGCACGTCCGACGGCGGCCTGGTGCTGCGCGAGTCCGCGCAGGTCCCCGACGACGACGCCGACGCGTTCCAGGACATCTCGCGCCACACGTTCTTCAACACGAACAACCTGTGGGTCGACCTGCACGCGCTGCAGGCGGTGATGTCCGACCGGGGCGGCGTCATGGGCCTGCCGATGATCGTCAACCGCAAGACCGTCGACCCGAACGACTCCGACTCGACGCCGGTCGTCCAGCTCGAGACCGCGATGGGCGCGGCGGTCGGCGTCTTCGACGGTGCGCGGGCGCTGCGCGTGCCGCGGACCCGCTTCGCGCCGGTGAAGACGACCTCCGACCTCCTCGTCCTGCGGTCGGACGCGTACGAGCTGACGGACGACGCGCGGCTCGTGCTGGCCGAGAGCCGGTCCGACGCACCGCTCGTGTCGCTCGACGACGCCTACTACAAGCGCCTGCGCGACTTCGACGAGCGCTTCAGCGCGGGCGCGCCGTCGTTGGTGGCGGCGGAGCGGCTGAAGGTCGTGGGGGACGTCCGGTTCGGCGCGGGCGTGGTGGTGAAGGGGTCGGTGACGGTGGAGGGGCCGGCGTCGCTGGACGACGGGACGGTTCTGGAGGGCTGAGGGGGGCGAAGTTCTGCGGTCGTGGTCACTAAGCCTGATATGCGGGAGCTTAGTCGACCACGGATCGCGAGTTGGCCGGCCTGGCGAGCCGTCAGTACGGCGTTGTCGCTCGGCGGCAGCTCGCGATCGGGCAGCCGACGCGATCGACCACGCGCTGCCGTCGGGGCGGCTGCACCGGGTCCACCGCGGCGTGTACGCCGTCGGCCACCTCGGCCTGGGGCAGGAGGCGCGGTGGCTGGCGGCGGTCCTGGCGTGCGGTGAGGGGGCGGTGTTGAGTCATCGCAGCGCGGCGACCTTCTGGGGCATTCGCCTCGGTGAGCTGTTCAGGGCGGAGGTGACGACGGGGGACCGTCGGCGGCACGCGCAGATCACGACGCATCGCGCGAGGCTCGCGGCGCAGGACCGCACCGTCCACCGCGGCATCCCGGTGACCAGCCCGGCGCGGACGCTCGCCGACCTCGCGCACGTCTTGGACCACGACGAGCTGACGCGAGCGCTGCGGGAGGCGATGTTCCGCCGCCTCTATGACCCCAAGGCGATCGAGGACGCCCTCACTCGCCGCCCGTCGAAGGCGCTGAAGGACCTGCTGACCGAAGCCACGGTGACCCAGTCGATGATGGAGGACCGCTTCCTGACGATCTGCAGGCGCCACCACCTGCCGCAGCCCCACACCCAGCACCGCATCAACGCCAAGCGCTACGACTTCGCCTGGCCAGCAGCAGAAGGTCGTCGTGGAGACCGACTCCTGGCTCGCCCACAGCCAACCAGATCGCCTTCCAGGCAGACCGCAGCCGACCAACGCCCTCCAGCTCGCAGGCTGGCTCGTCCTGCGCTTCACCTGGGCGGACCTCACACGACGATCACGGGCAACAGTCGCGACGGTCCGGGAGGCCCTGACCCGCTAGCCCACCGTCGGCACCCAACGCCCCTCGACGACCACAGCCTCGTCCGCACCCGGCCACGGCGGCATCGTCACCCCGACCGCCGACAGCGGCGCGGATCCATGCGCACGGAACTGGAAGCGGGTCCCGACCGGGATCGTGAGGCAGTCGCCCGGCATGACGTCGACGACCTCGCCGTCGCCCTCACCGGACGCGAGCCACATCTGGCCGCGCCCGGCGAGGAAGAACCAGATCTCCTCGACGGTCCGGTGCACGACGGCGGTCGACACGGCGCCGCCCGCCAGCTCGAAGTGGGCGCAGCTGCCGCGCTCGGTGGCCAGGAGGACCCGGACGTCGGACCCGTCGGGCGCCGTGACCGTGGGGGAGGCGGGCAGTCGCATCGTCTCCCAGGCGGTCACGGCGCAGGACTCTGCCAGACGGGTCGGCTAGGCCGCCACGGCGACCATGTCGGCCTCTGCCTCGATGCTCTCCTCGGCATCGACGCGCAGCGAGGGGCTCGCGACGAGCGCGAGGACCAGACCGAGACCCGCGACGATGGCCGTCGCCGCGAAGCCCCGGGCGTAGCCGCCCGCGAGCGCCTCCGCCTGGCTCGAGCCGCCGGCGAGCAGCGCGGTGGTGTGCGAGGTCGCCAGCGCGGTGACCGCCGCGACGCCGATCGCGCCGCCGACCTGGAAGGAGGCGTTCACCAGCCCGGAGGCCGTGCCGGCGCGCTCGGCCGGGACATCGCGGATCGCCGCGATCGTGTTCGGCACGCCGATGAACGGGATCGCGAACCCGTAGACCATGATCGCCGGGAGGACGTGCGCGGCGTAGGAGACGCTCGCGTCCATCTGCGAGAGGAACCCGAGCGCGACGGTGCCGAGCAGCGCGCCGGTCGCGTAGGTGACGCGCGTGCCGTACCGGGCGACGATGATCGGTGCGAGCGTCGCGCCGGCGATCGCGGTCACGCCCATGGGCACGAACGCGATGCCCGTCTCGATCGCGCTCATCCCGAGCACGCTCTGCATCGCCAGGGCGAGCAGGAAGAACATCCCGATGAACGCGGCGCCGTTCAGGAGCTGGGCCACGTTGCCGGTGGAGACGCCGCGGTTCGCGAACAGCCGCAGCGGCACGAGCGGGGCGGACGAGCGCGACTCGATGGCGACGAACGTCGCGAGCAGCGCGACGCTGCCGGCGAGCAGCCCGAGCGTGCGGGTCGACGCCCAGCCGTGCTGGTCGGTGCCGATGACGGCGTAGACGAGGGTCATGAGGCCGAGGGTCGCGGTCAGCGCGCCGGCGACGTCGTACGTGCGACGCCCGACGACCTCCTCGCGCGACTCGCGGACGAGGCGCAGGACGAACGGCACGACCGCGATCGCGACCGGCACGTTGACGAAGAAGACCCACTCCCAGCCGACCGCGTCGACCAGGATGCCGCCGGCGACGACGCCGACGGTGCCGCCGAGGCCCGCGAGCGACGCCCAGATGCCCATCGCGGTCGCGCGCTCGCGGCCGGCGGGGAACGTCGTCACCACGAGCGCGAGCGCGGCGGGGGACATGAGCGCGGCGCCGAAGCCCTGCACGGCGCGTGCACCGATGAGGAGGTCCTGCGAGGTCGCCAGACCACCCGCGAGCGACGCGGCCGCGAACAGGCCGATGCCGGTGAGGAAGACGCGGCGGCGGCCCAGGAGGTCGCCGAGCCGGCCGCCGAGGAGGAGGAAGCCGCCGAAGAGCAGCGTGTAGGCGTTGACCACCCACTGGAGGTCCGTCGCGTCGAAGCCGAGGTCGGCGCGGATCGAGGGCAGCGCGACGTTCACGATCGTCGCGTCCAGCACGACCATGAACTGCGCGACGGCGAGCACGGCGAGGATGCGCCAACGCCGTGGATCAAGGAATGATTCTGTCGCGGAACGATTCATGGGACGGACCATACGCACGGTCTGCAAAATGATTCAACCCCAAAATCATTTCGACAGCTATGATGCCTGCCATGGGCGACATGGGGAACCTCGAGATCGACCGCTGCGGTGTCGACTCCGCCGGCATCAACGACCGCCTGGCGCTGCTCGTCTACCGCGCCGGCGTCGAGGTCCTCGCCCGCGGTGAGGCCGCGCTCGCCGAGCTCGGCATCGACGGTCGCGACTACACGACGCTCGCCGTGCTGGCGACCGACCAGCCCGACTCGCAGCAGGAGCTCGCGAGGCTCATGGGCAAGGCGCCGCCGATCATCGTCGCCGCCGTCGACGAGCTGGAGAAGAAGGGCCTCGTCGCCCGTCGCCGCGACGAGCGCGACCGCCGGCGCTCGGTCGTCGAGATGACCGACGCCGGTCGCGAGATGCTCGCCCGCGCCGACGTGATCGCAGAGGACCTCATCGCCGAGATCTTCGGCGCGCTCAGCGCCGACGAGCGCGCCGCGCTCCACGAGACGCTGCGCCGCGCGATGGCCGTCGAGCCGGCTCCGGCCTAGGCTTCGCCGAAGCGCTCGCGCCGCTGCTCCTCGCGCTCGCTCTCCGCGAGCGCGCGGACGAACAGCACGACGAGGGCGATGCCCATGATGATCGACTGCTCGAGGGCCATGATCAGGCCCCCGATCGCCTGGTCGGTGCCGGCGCTCAGCCCCCAGTAGCGGGGCTGGTTCTCGTAGAACGCGTACAGCGCCTCAGGGGCGAACGTCAGCGCGATGCCGAGCGCGCCGACCAGCAGCTTCGTCGTCGTCATGTAGACGACGGGCCCCATGCCGGCGAGGTGCCTGTTGCGGATCGGCGACAGGATGTGCCACCAGTACAGCGCCCCTGCGGCGGTGAAGAACGTGTGCTCGAGGATGTGGACCAGCGGATGCTCGAGGGCGAGGTCGTAGAGCGCCGGGATGTGCCAGGCCCACATCGCCCCGACGTAGAGCGTGATCGCGAACACCGGGCTGGCGATCGGTCCGAGCTTGCGCTCGAGCTGCAGCAGCGGGCGTGCGATGGGACGCAGCAGGACCCGCGTGAGGCCGAGGATGCAGAGGATCGGCACGATGTCGAGCAGCAGGATGTGCTGGACCATGTGCATGAGGAACAGGTCCTCGCCGAGTGAGTCGACGGGCGAGAAGAGGGCGATCACCGCGAACGCGATGCCCGTGAGGAACAGCACGAGGCGCCAGACGGACGCGTCGCATGCGCGCCAACGACGCACGTAGACGATCGTGAGGCCGGCCAGCACGATGAACGGGCCGAGGCTGAAGGACCAGGATGCGTTCGGCGAGGCTGCGGCCGACAGGGCCGTTGCAGGCATGCGCGCGGATTGTCGCAGGGCGTGACACCCGTGCAACGCGCCCTCCGGCAACGTGTCGTCCATGGTGCACGACCTCCTCGCCCTCCTCGTCCCGCCGGTCTGCGCGGCGTGCTCGATCCCGCTGCAACGGGCGGGGGATGTCGTCTGTGCGGGATGCCGCCGCGCGCTGCCCTGGCTGCGCGGGCCGCAGTGCTCCCGCTGCGCGCTGCCGCTCACGGCGAGGCACGCCTGTCCGGCCGCGCGCCAGGCGTTCGACGCCGCCTGGGCGGCGGTCGGCTACACCGGCGTGGCACGTGATCTCGTGGCGGCGCTGAAGTTCCGCCGCGGGCGTCCGCTGGCCGACGTCATGGCCGCCCACCTCGCCGTCGGCGTCCCGGGCTCGCTCATCGCGGGGGCGACGATCGTGCCGGTGCCCGCGCACCCGGCGCACGTGCGGGCGCGGGGCTACGACCAGGCGAGGCTGCTCGCCGCCGCGCTCGCACGACGCACGGGCGCGCCGCTCGCCAGGGTGCTGCGCCGCCGCGGGCCGGCGCGGAGCCAGCTCGGCGCGTCGCGCTCCGAGCGCCTCGAGAGGGGCCGGATCGACGTGTCCGTCCGTGGTGCCGTCCCGTCGCGGGTGGCGCTCGTCGACGACGTGCACACGACCGGGGCGACGCTCGACGCGTGCGCCCGCGCGCTGCGCCGGGCGGGTGCCGCGGAGGTCGTCGCGCTGACCTGGGCGCGTGCGCTCCCGGTCGGATGTCCGTCGACCCCTGCAGGTAGTGCGTTGACACGTGTGGACAAGTCCCGCACCATCTCTGAGAAGGGAAGCAAACGCCTGAACGGAGGCGCCTCGTATGCAGATCGAGGTCAAAGGCCGGAACACCCCCGTCACGGATGACCTCCGCGAGCTGGTCGAACGCCGGTTCCGCAAGGTCGCCAACCAGGTCTCGGACCTGGCCGTGCTGGAGGTGGAGCTCTACGAGGAGCGCAATCCGGCCAACCCGTTGTCATGTGTGGCCGAGACGACGCTCCACCTCAAGGGCGTCACGCTGCGGGCCCAGGACTCGTCACGGGACATGGGCCACTCGCTCAACCTGTGCTCGGAGGAGCTCGCGCGCCAGGTGAAGCGCCACCGCGACAAGCGCCGCAAGCGCCGTGAGGGGCGCTCGCCCGACAGGGAGCCCGTCCAGATCCAGATCTAGCGCCGAAACCGGGGGAGAGCTCAGCTCTCCCCCGTTACCCTCCTGGTATGTCCTTTCTGGAGCGCGCCCTACGCATCGGCGAGGGCAAGCAGTTCAAGCAGTTCGAGAAGCGGGTCTCGCGGGTCGCCGCGTTCGAGCCCGAGCTCGAGCTCGAGACCGACGAGGAGCTGCGCGCCCGGATCGACGCGTTGCGGGAGCGCCTCGCCGAGGCCGATCGCAAGGATCACGAGAGCATCCTCGACGAGATCCTGCCGGAGGTCTTCGCGCTCGTGCGCGAAGCGAGCAAGCGGACGCTCGGGATGCGCCACTTCGACGTGCAGCTCGTCGGTGGGATGGTCCTCCACGGCGGGTCGATCGCAGAGATGCGCACCGGTGAGGGCAAGACCCTCACGGCGACGCTCCCGGTCGTCCTCAACGCGCTGACCGGCCGCGGTGTCCACCTCGTCACCGTCAACGACTACCTCGCCCGGCGCGACGCCGAGTGGATGTCGCCGATCTACAACTTCCTCGGCCTCAGCGTGGGCGTCCTGCAGAACATGCAGGACTACGAGACGAAGCGCGCGGCGTACCTGGCCGACATCACGTACGGCACGAACTCCGAGTTCGGCTTCGACTACCTGCGCGACAACATGGCGCAGTCGCTCGAGGAGCGCGTCCGTCGCGAGACGATCTTCGCGATCGTCGACGAGGTCGACAACATCCTCATCGACGAGGCGCGGACGCCGCTCATCATCTCGGGCCAGCCCGAGCAGGCGGCGGACCTGTACGAGAAGTTCGCGCGCCTCGCGAAGACGATGATCCCCGGCAAGAAGCCGGAGGGGATGGATCCGCGGCAGAAGAAGGAGTTCGTCGCGGACTTCGACTTCGAGTTCGAGGAGAAGCACAAGACCGTCTCGGTCACCGAGCAGGGCGTCGCGAAGGCCGAGAAGTTCATGGGCGTCTCGCATCTCTACCGCGCCGAGAACGGTCCGCTCGTCAACCACCTCCAGCAGGCGCTGAAGGCCGAGTCGCTCTACAAGCGCGACGTGGACTACGCCGTCGTCGACGGCGAGGTGAAGATCATCGACGAGTTCACCGGCCGCATCCTCGACGGCCGTCGCTGGTCGGAGGGCCTGCACCAGGCGGTCGAGGCGAAGGAGGGCGTGCGCGTCCAGGAGGAGAACCAGACCCTCGCGACGATCACGCTGCAGAACTTCTTCCGCCTGTACGAGAAGCTCGGCGGCATGACGGGCACGGCGCTCACCGAGGCGACCGAGTTCATGAAGATCTACAAGCTCCCGGTCGTCCAGATCCCGACGAACCGGGACATGGTCCGCGCGGACAAGAACGATCAGGTCTACAAGACCAAGGAAGGCAAGTGGCACGCGGTGGCCGAGGAGGTCACGGCACGTCACAACGCCGGCCAGCCGGTGCTCGTGGGCACGATCTCCGTCGAGGTCTCCGAGCTGCTGTCCGAGGAGCTGCGCAGGCGCGGCGTCCCGCACACCGTGCTGAACGCCAAGCCGGAGTACGCGGAGCGCGAGGGCGAGATCGTCGCGGAGGCGGGTCGCCCCGGCGCCGTCACGATCGCGACGAACATGGCCGGCCGCGGCGTCGACATCAAGCTCGGCGGCAACGCCGAGCACCTCACCGAGGTCGAGCTGGCCAAGCTCGGCCTCAAGCCCGGCGACCCCGACTACGACGAGCGCTACGCGGACGTCCTCCCGGGCATCGAGACCCGGGTCGAGCAGGACCGCGAGAAGGTCATGGAGGCCGGCGGCCTCTTCATCTGCGGCACCGAGCGCCACGAGTCGCGGCGCATCGACAACCAGCTCCGCGGCCGTGCCGGCCGCCAGGGCGACCCGGGCGAGTCGCGGTTCTTCCTCTCGGCCGAGGACGACCTCGTCCGCCTGTTCGCCGGCGACCGCATCTACCGCATCCTGGACCGTCTCGGCGAGACCGACGAGGGCGGCCACGAGCTGCCGATCGAGGCGGGCATCCTCTCGAAGCAGATCGAGAAGGCCCAGCGCAAGGTCGAGGAGCAGAACTTCCTCATCCGCAAGCGCGTCCTCGAGTACGACGACGTCATGAACGAGCAGCGGCGCATCGTCTACGCGTATCGCGACGAGGTGCTCGAGGGCAAGGACATGGCGGACACCGCGCGCGAGGAGATCGCGAGCGTCATCCGCCGCCTGGTCGACGACCACACCCCCGGCGACTACACCGAGGAGTGGGATCTCGACGGGCTGTTCATCGCGCTCGACGACATCTTCCCGCCCGGCTTCGGCCCGGACGAGATCGACGAGACGGCGGACCGCGAGGGCGTCATCGAGGGACTCACCGACGACGCCGACGCGCTCTACGACCGCCGGGAGGCAGAGCTCGGCGACGAGATCATGCGGGCGCTCGAGCGCTACCTGCTGCTGAACATCATCGATCAGCGCTGGCGCGAGCACCTCTACGACATGGACTACCTGCGCGAGGGCATCCACCTCCGCGGGTTCGCGCAGATCGACCCGCTCGTCGCGTACAAGAACGAGGCGTTCACGCTGTTCAGCGACCTCATGGCGACCATCTGGTCGGACTTCGCCCGCATGGTGTTCAACGTGCCGGTGGAGATCGAGGAGGCCGGCGGCCAGGAGAACATCGTGCCCGAGCAGCCGCGCAACGCACCCGGCGCGGGCACGACCCCCGGCCGCGTGACGTACTCCGGCGGCGGCGACGCCCAGCCCTCGGCCCTGACCGCCGCGGCCGCGGCGAACGGCGGCCAGGCCACGTACACCGAGGAGGAGGAGCTGCTGGCGGCGCCCGTCGAGCAGCGGCGGCTCAACCCGGACGAGCAGATCGGCCGCAACGATCCCTGCTGGTGCGGCTCGGGCAAGAAGTACAAGAAGTGCCACGGCAGTTGAGGCTCGGCCTCTTCCTCGCGGCGCAACATCCGGAAGGACGCGACGCGAGGGAGGCCATGGCCGACCACGTCGAGCAGGCCGGGCTCGCGCGCGAGCTCGGCCTGAGCTCCGTGATGGCCGGTCAGCACTTCCTGTCGGACCCGTACCAGATGGCCCAGCCCATCCCGCTCCTCGCGCGCGTGGCCGCGGCGGCGGAGGGGATGACGATCGGGCCCGGCGTGCTCCTCCTGCCGCTGCTCAACCCGCTGCAGGTCGCGGAGGAGATCGCGACCCTCGACGCCATCGCGGGCGGCCGCGTCGCGCTCGGCGTGGGCATCGGCTACCGCGACGTCGAGCTCGCCGGTTTCGGGGTCACGGAGAAGCCCTCGAAGGTCTTCGAGCAGAAGCTCGACGTCGTCAAGCGCCTGCTCGCCGGCGAGACCGTGACCGCCTCCGGCCCGGGCTACACCCTGGACGGCGCACGGCTCTCGCTGCTGCCGTCGCGCCCCGTCCCGATCTGGGTGGCGGCCAACCGCGACGCCGCGGTCCGCCGTGCGGCGCGCGTCGGCGACGCGTGGCTGATGAACCCGCACACGACGCTCGACGAGCTCGAGCGCCAGCATCGCGTGTTCCTCGCCGCGCGCGAGGAGGCGGGGCTCCCGGTGCCCGAGGAGATCCCGGCGCTGCGCGAGGTGTGCGTCGCGCCGACCGACGAGGAGGCGATGCTCCTCGCGGGCCGCCACCTGGCCGGAAAGTACGCCGCGTACGTCGACTGGGGCCAGAGCGACGTCATGCCCGACGGCGACACGCTGCGCAGGGCGTGGAAGGAGCTGACCGAGGGCGGCAGGTTCATCATCGGCTCGCCCGAGACCGCCGGGCGGATGCTCGCCGAGCACGCCGAGCGGGCCGGGATCACGCACCTCATCTGCAGGATGCAGTGGCCGGGGATGGAACAGGAGCCGGTGCTGCGCTCGATGCGACTGCTGGTCGAGGAGGCGCTCCCCGCCTCGGGTCTGAGCCTGGACCGCCCCGATTGAGTCTGGTCGAGGCGCTCGCGGTCCTCGCGGCGGGGGTCGCGGCGGGGACGATCAACGTCGTCGTCGGGAGCGGGACGCTCATCACGTTCCCCGTGCTGCTGGCGGTCGGGTTCCCCCCGGTCACGGCGAACGTCTCCAACACGATCGGGCTCGTCCCCGGGTCGCTCTCGGGCGTCGTCGGCTACCGCCGCGAGCTCGCGACGCAGACGCACCGCCTGCTCCAGCTCAGCATCGCCTCGGTGACCGGCGGGATCGTGGGCGCGGTCGCGCTGCTCGAATTGCCGGCCTCCGCGTTCGAGGCGATCGTGCCGGTGTTCATCGTCATCGCGCTCGTGCTCATCATCATCCAGCCGCGGCTGGCGAAGCGACTCGCCTCCCGGCGCCCCGCCCACGCCCGGCCCGGCCCGGTCACGACCGGCCTCGTGTTCGGGACCGGGATCTACGGCGGCTACTTCGGCGCTGCCCAGGGGATCCTGCTGCTCGGCATCCTTGGGGCGACGCTGCCGGAGGACCTCCAGCACGTCAACGCGATCAAGAACCTCCTGGCGATGCTCGTGAACCTCGTGTCGGGCATCATCTTCGCCTTCGTCGCGCCCGTCGACTGGGAGGCGGTGGCGCTCATCGCGGCCGGTTCGATCGTCGGCGGGGCGCTCGGTGCGCGCTACGGGCGGCGCCTGCCGCCGCAGGCGCTTCGGGGACTGATCGTCGTGGTCGGAACAGTCGCAATCGTGCGCCTGCTCACGTAACGTCGGCTGCGTGAAGGGCAAGGCCGCCATCACGCTCCTCGTCGTCGCCGCGATCGCAGGCCCTGGGGTCACGGATGCTGCTGCGCAGGCCGCGGCGACGGTCAACGCAGCGGGCGGAAACACTTGGAGCCCGAACAACCCGACCGTGACGGTCGGCGGCACGGTGACGTTCGGCAACGCCACCGGCGTCGTCCACAACGTCTTCGTCAACGGTGTACGAATCGGTGGCGGCGATGCCGCGAGCTTCAGCTACGTCTACACGGCGCCGGCGACCCCGGGTGTCATCCCGTTCAACTGCACGATCCACGCCGGCATGACCGGCAACATCAACGTCGTCGCGGCCTCGACGCCCACCCCGGTGCCGACGCCGACCCCCACGCCGACGCCGCTGCCCGTGCCGATCACGCCGGCGGCGCCGGTCACCGACAGGGTCGCTCCGAAGGCGACGCGGGTGCTCGCGACGGGCACGCTGACCCGGGCGACGGTGAAGCTCCGGCTCGACGAGGCGGCGACGGTCACGGCGCGGCTCACCCGATCGGGTCAGACCACGACGCTCAAGCGGGTGACCCGCAAGCTCACCGCCGGCAGCCGCCAGATCACGCTGAGCCG
Source organism: uncultured Solirubrobacterales bacterium (assembly GCA_963757125.1). GTDB lineage: Bacteria > Actinomycetota > Thermoleophilia > Solirubrobacterales > Solirubrobacteraceae > CAVVSD01. Next base: position 246,713 of record CAVWQP010000009.1, read on the forward strand.
GACGCTGTCGAACGGCAAGCGCTACCGGATCGCGCTACGGATCGTGGACGCCGCAGGCAACGTCGCGACCCGCACGGTCTCCTTTACGGCGCAACGTTAGACCGAGACCTTGCTTTTCGGAGTGATGCTCGCGTAGCGTCGCTCCATGAAACAGCGCATCGGCATCGCCGCCCTCCTAGTTGCCGGCGCGGTCGCCGGCCCCATCGTCAGTGACGCGCACGCGCAGAGCAGCGCGACGATCGTCGCGACGTCGACTCCTGTCCCCGTCCCCCCGAACGGGGTTCAGTACATCAACCAGTGGTCTCCCACGGGCGGTCTCACCGTCACGGCGGGCGGCTCGGTCACGTTCACCAACCCCAGCGTTCTCCCCCACACCGTGTTCTTCGGGGACCAGCCCGGCCGGGGCCTGCCCTCAGGCGCCAGCGAGACCTTCACCGCGCCGTCCACGCCCGGACCGGTGACGTACAACTGCACCCTGCACAACGGCATGATCGGGGTGCTGACCGTGGTCGCGGCGCCCCCCACGCCGACCCCGAATCCGACGCCGACCCCGACGCCCGACGCCGAACCCGACCCCGATCACGCCCGCGCAGACCGTCACGCCGGCGACGTCGCTGGTCTCGGGCCTCTCGACGTCGCGCCGGACCTGGAAGGTGACGGTCCGGTTCGAGCTGAGCGCGGACGCAACGGTGACCGCGCGGCTGAAGACCCGCAACGGAACGCGGACCCTCAAGAAGGTCACCCGTGACCTGGAGGCCGGCAGCCGCAGCGTGACGATCAACCGCAGCTTCACGGGCGGGGCGCGCTATCGCGTCGTGCTCGAGATCGTCGACGACGCGGGCAACGTCCAGAACCGCACGGTGAACTTCACCGGCGCGTTCCGCTGATCGCGCGACGCGCGCGGGGCGTACGCTCCCGCGCGTGATCGCGAAGGTGAAGGCGGCGGTCGCCGCCGCCGCGCTCGTCGTCGTGCTCACGACGGCCGGCACGGCGTCGGCGACCGCGCTGCCCTGGACCCCGCACCCGAGCGTCCGACTGCCCGGCGACGTGCACGGCGCGGCCGCGCGCTCGACGACCTGGATCGTGGGGGCGGCGCGCGGCAGCGGCGCGACCGCGATCGCGGAGCGCCACGGCGCCCGTGCGCTGAAGGTCGGCGGGACCTACGTCGTGGCTCGCGACCGGGCGCGCGCGCTCGCGGCGGACCTCCGCCGCGCGGGCCTCCTGCGCGAGGCGGAGCCCGACGTCGTCGGCCACATGTCGTCGGCCTACGACGCGACCCCCTTCGGCTGGGCCCGCGGCTCCATCGTCGCCCCGACGCTCGTGCCGCCCGCGCCGACGGCGCAGATCGGCGTCCTCGACACCTACGTCGACGACACCCACCCGGACCTCGCGGGACACGTCCAGCACCTCCCCGGCCCGGCGACCGGCGTGACGCATCCGCACGGCACGATGGTGTCGTCCGCGGCGGCCGGCGCGTACAACGGCGTCGGCGTCACCGGCATCTTCCCGGGCGCGCAGATCGTCAACTACGGCGTGACGCCGGACCTGCGCTGCTCGGACTCCGTCAACGGCATCACGGCGCTCGCCGCCGCGCACGTCGCGGTCATCGTCGCGAGCTACGGCTTCACGGAGCCCTGCTACGCGGAGTACGACGCGATCGCGCTGGCCTACGGCGAGGGGACGATGGTCGTCGCCGCCGCCGGCAACGAGTTCGAGGCGGGCAACCCCGTCAGCTTCCCCGCGGCCTGGCCCCACGTCCTGTCCGTCGCCGCCACGAACCAGCAGAACGGGTCGTCGTACTTCTCCAGCGCGAACGCGTCGATCGACGTGGCCGCGCCGGGCGAGAACATCCCGCTCGCGATCCCCGGCGCCCTCGACACCGTCGACGGGACGGCCGACGGCGTGACGCTCGGATCGGGCACGAGCTTCGCCGCCCCGATCGTCGCGGGCGCGGTGGCGTGGCTGCGCTCCGCCCGCCCGGAGATCAGCAACGGGCAGGCGGCCGACCTCCTGCGCCACACGGCGATCGACATCGACAAGAAGGGCTGGGACCAGAACTCCGGCTACGGCCTCATCAACCTCGAGGCATCCCTGGCCGCCCCCGTGCCGGAGTCCGACCCGCTCGAGCCGAACGACTCGATCGCGGAGATCGACGGCACCGTCTTCCGGAACGCCGACGACCCGGTCTGGAGCGGCGGGGCGCGCAAGCGCATCCCGGCGTCGGTCGACTCGGTCGAGGACCCGATCGACGTCTACCGCGTCCGCATCCCCGCCCGCACGCGGTGGAAGGCCCTCGTCCGGCCCCACACGCGGACCGGCGACCCCGATCTCCAGCTCCTCCGCGGCGCCGCGACGTCGCTGACGCAGCGGCGCTTCGACGCCGGGCACAGCGACCACGGCGCGGGCAGGACGGACTCCGTGACGCTGACGAACCGCGAGGCCACCGCGCGCAGCATGTACGTCGCCGTGTACGTGCCGGACGAGGCCCGCTACGCCGACGCGCCCTACACGCTCGAACTGGCGCACATGTCCCTGCGCTGACGGCCGCCGTCGTATGCTGGACGACATGGCCAGCCCCGCGGTTCCAGAGTCGATCCCCCAGCGCCTCACGGCGATCCGTGACCAGCTCCAGCTGCTCTCGGACTATCTTTGACCCAGCTCAGCTGACCACCCGGGTCGCGGACCTGGAGGACGAGATGGGGGCGCCCGGGTTCTGGGACGACCCCGAGAGCGCGGCGCGCCTCGGCACCGAGCACGCGCGCATGCAGCGGCGGCTCGAGGCGTTCCGCTCGCTGGAGGCCGACGCGGAGGACCTCGCGGGCCTCACCGAGCTCGCCGACGAGGACCCTGAGCTCGCGGAGGGCCTGGAGGAGCAGTTCGTGTCCGTCGAGCGGCGCCTCGCCGAGCTCGAGGAGCAGCGCCTGTTCTCCGGCCGCTACGACGCGGGCGACGCGCTGGTGACCGTGAACGCGGGCGCCGGCGGCACCGATGCCCAGGACTGGGCGGAGATGGTCCTGCGCATGGAGATGCGCTGGGCCGAGCGGCGCGGCTTCAAGGTCGACCTGCTCGAGGCGAGCGCGGGGGAGGAGGCCGGCATCAAGTCCGCGACCTTCCGCGCCGCGGGCGAGAACGCCTACGGCCTGTACTCCGCCGAGAAGGGCGTGCACCGCCTCGTGCGGCTCAGCCCGTTCGACTCCGCCAACCGCCGCCAGACGTCGTTCGCCGGCGTCGAGGTCGCGCCCGTCGTCGAGGACGCCGGGGAGATCGCGATCGACACCGACGACCTCCAGGTCGACACGTACCGCGCGTCGGGCGCCGGGGGCCAGCACGTCAACAAGACGGACTCCGCCGTGCGCATCACGCACCGCCCGTCGGGCATCGTCGTGCAGTGTCAGAACGAGCGCTCGCAGTCGTCCAACCGCGAGACCGCGATGAAGATGCTGCGCTCCAAGCTGGCCGAGCGCCAGGAGCGCGAGCGCCAGGAGGAGATCGCCCGCGAGAAGGGCGAGGCCCAGGACGTGAACTTCGGGTCGCAGATCCGCTCCTACGTGCTGCACCCGTACACGATGGTCAAGGACCACCGGACGAATCACGAGATGGGCGACGCGGACCGCGTGCTCGGCGGCGACCTCGACGGCTTCGTGCGCGCGGAGCTGCTGCGCACGGCCGGGCGCCGGGACGCGGAGAGCCAGTGATCCCCTAGTGGCCGACCGCTCCGAGCAGCCGACCGCGCCGTACCTCGACGCCGTCGTCGGCTACGCCTTCCGGGGTCCCGGGCGCTTCCACGTCCCCGGCCACAAGGGCGGCGTGGGCGCTGATCCCGGGCTGCGCTTCGCGCTCGGCGACCGTGCGCTGGCGTTCGACGTCTGCCAGGACCTGGAGGGCATCGACGTCGGCCCCTCGCCGACGCCCTACGAGCGCGCGGAGCTCCTCGCGGCCGAGGCCTATGGCGTCCGCCGGTCGTGGTTCCTCACGAACGGCGCGACCCAGGGCAACCACGCGATGTGCCTCGCGCTGGCGCCGCTCGGCCGCAAGGTGATCGCGCAGCGCAACTCGCACGCGTCGATCGTCGACGGCCTCGTCCTCAGCGGCGGCATCCCGTCGTTCGTCGCCCCCGAGTACGACCTCGAGCTGGGCATGGCCAACGGGGTCACGCCCGAGTCGGTGGCCCGCGTGCTCGAGGCGACCCCGGACGCCGGCGCCGTGTTCCTCGTCTCCCCGACGTACTACGGGATGGTCGCCGACATCGCAGGCTGCGCCGAGGTCTGCCACGCCGCCGGCGTCCCGCTCGTCGTCGACCAGGCGTGGGGCCCGCACTTCGGCTTCCACCCCGACCTGCCGCCCAGCGCGGCGACGCTGGGCGCGGACGCGGTGCTCACGTCGACCCACAAGATCATCGGGTCGCTCACGCAGAGCGCGATGCTGCACGTCGTCGACGGCGACCGCATCGACATCGGCGCGGTCGGCCGCGCCATGCGGCTCCTGCGCACGACCTCGCCGTCCTCGCTTCTCCTGGCGTCGCTCGACGCCTCGCGCCGGCAGATCGCGGTCCACGGCGAGGCGATCCTGCACGAGACGCTCGCGGCGGTCATGCGCACCCGCGCGAAGCTCGCCGGGGTGCCGGGCCTCGCCCTGATCGGCGAGGACATGGTCGGGCGGCCCGGCGTCGTCGCCTGGGACCCGATGCGCATCGCGATCGACGTCCGCGGCACCGGCTGCAGCGGCTACGAGGTCGTCGACGCCCTGCGCCAGTCCTACGACGTGCAGCCCGAGCTGGCGACGCACGCGACCGTCGTGCTCGTCGTCGGCGCCGGGGAGCGCCCGGAGGCGCTCGAGCGCGTCGCGGGCGACATCGACGAGACCGTGAAGCGCATCTCGCGCGACGGCGAGGCCGAGGCGCTGGTGCGCCCACCGGCGGCACTGGGCAACGAGATGGCCGTCGCGCCGCGCGAGGCGTTCCTCGGGGTGGCGGAGCTCGTCGGCGTCGACGACGCAGTCGGCCGCATCTCGTGCGAGTCGATCGCCGGCTACCCGCCGGGCATCCCGGCGCTGCTGCCGGGGGAGCGCATCACGGCGGAGACGGTCGCCTACCTGCGCGAGCTCGTCGCGAGCGGCGCGCGCCTCCACGGGGCGAGCGACCCCGCGTTCGGCACGATCAACGTGCTCAGCGAACCCTGAACGTCAGCTTCCGGGCCGTCCCGATCCGGCCGGACCCGTCGACCGCGATGACCGCGACCGACGCTGAGCCGCGCGGCAGGCGCGGGAGGCGCAGGGTCCACGTCGTGCCGCTGCCCTTCGTGCCCGTCACGCGCGCGGTCTTCGCACAGGTCGTGCGGCGGCCGTGCTTGCGGCAGCTCTGCTTCCACGTGACCGTGCCCGTGACCCGGCGCACGCCGGACGAGGGCGCGGGATCGGTGACGCGCAGGGACACCGTGCAGCGCCGGCTCGCGCAGCGCGCGGCCACGCGGGAGATCCGCGGCGACACGCCGTCGGTCGTGCTCGCCTGGCCCGACAGACCGAGCGGCGGGATCGTCGCGGGCGGCGCGGGGACGCGCGGGGTCTCGGGCGACGGGATCTGCGTGGTCGGGACCGTGGCGGGCGTCACCGGGGTCGAGCCGGAGGAGGCCCATGCCGTGCCGCCGGCGTTGCGGGCGAGCTGGACGCACGAGAGCCCCGTCGTGTCGCCCGCGGCCACCGTGTAGGTGTTCGACGCCGAGGACTGGACGACCACCGTCGAGCCGTCGGCCTGCCGGCGGTGGAACTCGTAGGAGAACACGAGGTCGTCGCCGGTCCAGCTGCCGGGCGCGCAGGTGACCACGTCGCCGACCGTCGCCGACGAGGGCATCGTCGGCGCGGTGACGTTGACGGGCGACCACACCGGGTCCGCGTCCGTCGCGAACGCGTGCAGTGCCGGTTCGCCGAGCCGCGCGTAGACACCGGGGAAGCTCGCGCTGCCACAGCCGGTGCCCCAGGAGGTCACGCCCACGAGCCGCCACACCGACGGGTTGTCGAGCTGGCCGGCGGTGCCCATCCGGTAGGCGATCGGCCCGCCGGAGTCGCCGAGGCAGGTGTCGGCGCCGGTCGTGCCGCGCGCGCAGAACATCGTCGCGCCCACGAAGTCGGCGCCGTAGTCCGAGGCGCAGACGTCGTCGGACAGGCGGTTGACGTTCGCCCAGTTCAGCGTCCGCTGCACGCCGTAGCCGGTCGCGTCGTCCGGGTCCGTCGACGTGTAGCCCCAGCCGGTGATGCGCAGCTGCGAGCCGACGGCCCAGAGCGCGGACTCGGAGGCGTCGATGACGCTCACGGGCGAGCCCGGCGCGCTCGACGGGATGCGCACGAGCGCCAGGTCGCCGCTCGGGGTGCCGTTCGGCGTCGCCTGCAGGTCCAGACCGGGGAACAGCGCGACCGCGGTCGCGCGGGAGAAGGTCGTGTTCGAGAGCACGGTGCTGCCGCTGAAGACGGTGACGTGACTCGGCAAGGCGATGCGCCCGTCGTCGTCGATCACGCAGTGCGCGGCGGTGAGCACGAGGTCGGGGGCGACGCGCGTCCCGCCGCAGAACCAGTCGTCGTTGTCGAGCGTGGTCGTGATCGCCACCTGCCACGGATAGGAGGTTGCGGTGCTCCCACCCGAGACCTGGCCGCCGACGACCGCCTGCGCCGGGACGGCGAGCGCGAGGGCGGAGAACATCGACACGAGGGCGACGACGAGCGACCGAGGGACCATGCCCGACACGCATCGGCAGACATGAGCTGCCACCTTGAGTCCTGGACGATGATTTCTCCTGAGAGGTTGCTGAGCACGTACCGGCGCGCAGGCGCCGATCCGCCCTTCGGCGACCCCCGCCGTCATCACGGCGTGCCCATGGAGGGGTACTTCTGGCGGCTCACCGACGTGCGGTCCGGCCGGGTCGTCGTCGCCTTCACCGGGGTGAGCAGGGACGCCGCCGGCGCGACCTGGGCGACCGTCGGGCTCGCCGAGCATCCCGGCGGCTTCGTGCGCACGGTCGTCGCGCCGCGCGCCGAGGCGGACCACGAGCGACTCGGCGTCCAGGTCGGCACGCAGCTGCGCGCGGACGAGGACGGGCTCGACGTCGACCTCGGCCCCGGCGCGTCCCTGCGGGTGCGCTTCACCGAGCGCGTCGGCTGGCCGCGCCGCGCGCTCGGCGGCGTCGGGCTCGGGCACGTCGTCCCGGGGCTCGGGCAGTACTGGCACCCGCACATGCTGGACGCTCGCGTCGAAGGTGCGGCGCAGCTGGGCGAACGGCGCGTCGAGCTCACCGGCGCGCGCGCGTACGGGGAGAAGAACTGGACCCCGTACGCGCGCGGGTTCCCGTCGCTGTGGTGGTGGGGCCAGGCGCACGGCTTCGCGCGCGAGGACGTGTCCGTCGCCTTCGCGGGCGGGCGGATGCTCGGCATCCCGGCCGGCGCGGTGGTCGTGCGGCTGGGCGACGAGCTCGTCCACGTCGTCGGGCCGCCGGCGGCGCTCTCGATGCGGCTGGGCGAGAACCGCTGGGCCCTGCGCGCGAGGACCGCTGCGGGACGTCGTCACCGTCGCCGGCGACGCCGACGGGGCGCCGTTCCGCTTCCCGGTGCCGGTCGCGCGCGAGCGCCGCGCCGAGGCGGACGTCAGTGCGATGCACCTCGCCGGCCGCGTGCATCTCGTCGTCCGGCGCGGACGCCGGGTGCGGTTCGCGGGGACATCACGACTCGCAGGGCTCGAGCAGGGTAGGGAGGGCTGATGCCGCCGATCCAGCACAAGCGCGAGGCCTACTGGTTCTACTTCGTCGTCTCGCGCGTCTACGACCGGTGGGTCAACCCGCTGTTCTGGACCGCGCGGATGCGCACGGAGGCGCTCGAGCTCGCGCGCCTCGGCCCGGGGATGGACGTCGTCGACGTCGGCGCGGGCACCGGCTTCGCGACCGAGGGGATCGTCCAGCTCGCCGACGCGGACCGCGTCACGCTGCTCGATCAATCACCGCACCAGCTCGCCCAGGCGCGCGCGAAGCCCGAGCTTGCCCGGTGCGCGATCGTGCGCGGCGACGCGGAGGACCTGCCGTTCGCGACCGACTCCGCCGACCGCTACGTCTCGACGGGCAGCATCGAGTACTGGCCCGATCCGCAGCGCGGCATCGCGGAGGCCTACCGCGTGGTGCGGCCGGGCGGCATCGCGATGCTGGCCGGGCCCGTGCTGCCGACCCATCCGCTGGCACGCCGCCTCGCGGACGCGTGGATGCTCTTCCCCGAGGAGGACGAGTACCGCGCGTGGTTCGCCGCGGCCGGGTTCACCGACATCGAGGTGCGCCGCATCGCCCCGGACTGGTTCGGGGGCGAGTTCGCGGTCGCGATCGCGGGGCGCAAGGAGACGCCCGGCCACTCGCCCGTCGCGCTCGCGCCCCCGGAGCCGCCCGACGCGCCGATGACGCCGCGTCGCTGGCTGCGCTTCGCCGCGGGCTCCGTCGCGGGGCTCGCGTTCGTCCCCGTCGCGCTGGCGCTCACGCTGCGCGCGCGACTCCGGCGCCGGTGAGGCCGCTCGTCCTGCTCTGGCGCTTCGGGCGCCCGCACACCCTCATCGGCACCACCCTCAGCGTCCTGGGGGTCTACGTGCTCGTGGCGGTCGACGTCGCGGAGGTCGGCGATCGGCTCGGCGATCTGCTGGCCACGCTGGTCGCGGCGTGGAGCGTGAACATCTTCATCACGGGGATCAACCAGCTCACCGACGTCGAGATCGACCGCATCAACAAGCCGTTCCTGCCCATCGCCGCGGGCGACCTCTCGCCGCGCGCCGGGCGCTGGATCGTCGCCGGGTCCGCCGTGCTCCCGATCGCGATGGCGCTCACCCAGGGCTGGATCGAGATCGTCGCGGTTCTCACGGGTCTGGGCGTCGGCGTCGCCTACTCGCTGCCACCGTTGCGGCTGAAGCGCTGGCCGGCGCTGGCGGCGCTGTCGATCAGCGGTGTGCGGGCCCTCGTCGTGAACCTCGGCGTGGCGCTGCACTTCTCGGACTCGCTCGCGGGCGTGCTCGTCGTCCCGGCCGGCGTGTGGGTGCTCACCGCGTTCGTCGCGCCGTTCAGCGTCGCGATCGCGCTCCTGAAGGACGTACCGGACATCGAGGGCGACCGCCGGTACCGGATCGCGACCTACAGCGTGCGCCTCGGCGGCGCCGTCGTGCTCCGGGCGGGGCTCGCGCTGCTCGGCGCCGCGTACGTCGGGATCGCGATCGCGGCGCCGTTCCTGCTGGACGGCTGGCCCGCGGTGTTCCTGGCCGGCTCGCACCTGCTCGTCCTCGCCGCGCTGCTCGTCGTGGCGCGCCGCACCGACCCGGCGGACCGGGCCGTCTTCACCGGCTTCTACATGTTCGTGTGGAAGCTGTTCTTCCTCGAGTACGTGATCGTGCCGCTCGCGTGGCTCATGGCGTGACCTCCTCGGCGCGGGCCACCGCGAGAGGCAGCGGCTCGGAGCCGATGACGCGCTCGAAGCGGCGCACCAGCAGCCACAGCGCCCGCAGCTGGAGGCGCGCGAAGCGGTCGGTCGGCGCGACGCGCGCCTCGCTGACCAGCGCGCTGCCGTCGTCGTCCTCCTCGACCCAGTGGCCGAAGAGCACGCGCACGGTCCCGGGCCGGGTCCACTCGCGGAAGGTCCTGACGTCGATGCGCGCGTAGTCGCGGGCAGACGTCCAGATCGGCCCGCACAGGCCGGAGATCGACCAGTCGGGTCCCTCGTCGAGGACCGCGAACGGGTAGCGCGCGAACAGGTCGGTGAAGCGCAGGTCGGCCGGGGTGTCCGGGATGCGCCAGCGGACGAGGCGGCCGAGGGAGCGCGTCTCGTCGAGGCGGAGCTCCTGGGCGGCGCGCCAGAGGTCGGCGGTATGCGCGGTCGACGTCCGGCGGTGGCGGCTCGTGACCTGCGGGTCGGCGAGCCAGGCGTCGAGATCCGGGGCGGCCACGCTCAGCCCCCTACCCCGTCGGGCCTATGCTGCGCGCCCATGCAGACCGAGCTCTCCGACCTCGTCGCACGCGCGCTCGCGGAGGACGTCGGCACCGGCGACGTCACGAGCGCCGCGACGGTGCCCGAGACCGCGCGCGCCGTCGCGACCATCACGCAGAAGGCGCCGGGCGTCATCTTCGGCCTCGACGCGGCCGAGGCCGTGTTCCGCAGCCTCGACCCCGACGCCGAGATCGAGCGGCTGGGCCCCGAGGGCGAATGGCGCGAGTCCGGGCCCGTGCTCCAGGTCGCGGGCAGCGCCCGCGCGCTCCTGGCGGGCGAGCGCACCGCGCTGAACATCCTGGGCCGGCTGTCGGGTGTCGCGACGCTCACTGCGAAGTGTGTACGTGCGATCGAGGGAACCGGAGCACAGGTCCTCGACACGCGCAAGACGACTCCGGGCCTGCGGGCGCTCGAGAAGGCCGCCGTCGCGGCCGGCGGCGGGCGCAACCACCGCTTCGGCCTGTGGGACGAGATCCTCATCAAGGAGAACCACGCGGCGATGGCCGGCGGCGTCGGCCCGGCCGTCCGCGCGGCCCGCGAGATGTTCCCCGACCTCCCGCTGGAGGTCGAGTGCCGCAACACGGCCGAGATCGCCGAGGCGCTCGCAGCGGGTGCCCCGCGCATCCTGCTCGACAACATGGATCCGGGGCGTCTGCGCACCGCGGTCGAGCAGGTCGCCGGGCGCGCGGTGCTGGAGGCGAGCGGCGGGATGACGCTCGACACGCTGCGCGCGCACGCCGCCAGCGGCGTGGACTTCATCTCCGTCGGGGCGCTCACGCACTCCGCGCCGGCGCTCGACCTGTCGCTGCTGCTCGTCCCGGTGGCCTGAACGCCGCCAGCGGCCGGGACACGACGAGCTCCGCCCGGCTGAACGCGAACTCCGCCGCCGGCCGCCCACCGGCGCTGCCGGCCGGGGCGCGCGTCGCGCCGGTCGGTGCGATGAGGCCGTCGCGGCCGAGTACGCGGCCGAGGTTCGTGGGGGAGACGACGTAGCCCAGCACCGCCTCGTAGAGCGCGGCGAGCTCGCGCAGCGTGAAGCGCTCCGGCGCGAGGGCGAAGGCGACGTTCGAGTAGGACAGCTTGCCCCGCAGCCTGTCGTGCGCGCGGTGGACGGCGCCCTCGTGGCCGAAGGCGATCGGCGGGAGGTCGGCCACCGGGTGCCATGCGGTGTCGGGGGGCAGCGCGCCCTGCACCCCGGGCGGGATGAGCGCGAGGTAGGTCGTGTCCAGGAGCCAGAGCTCGGGATGGGTGTCGGCGCTCGCGCGGGTGTCGAGCTGCTCGAGGTGCCCGACGACGGTCACCCCGACCTTCGACGCCAGGTGCCGGCGCGTCGCATCGTCGAGCGACTCGCCCTCGCGGACGAAGCCCCCAGGCAGTGACCAGGTCTCGTCCGGACGCCGCCAGAGCAGCGTCTCCAGGCGGTCGGTGACGCGCAGCACGACGGCGTTGACGACGGGGGCGGCGAGTGGGTGGCGTGGCGCTGGCATCGTTCAGGATCAGTTTACGACCGTCAGGCGAAAACACTGCTACCCTCCCGGCCATGTCCCTGTCGCTGCCCATGGTCCCAGGCGCCGGGTCGCCCGCCGCGCCGCTGGAGCTGCACGACGTCGCTGCACTCCAGGAGGAGGTGCGCGCGCTCGCCGCACAGCGCGACGCCGTCATCCTCGCGCACAACTACCAAGTCCCCGAGGTCCAGGACGTCGCCCACTACGTCGGCGACTCCCTCGGGCTCTCCCAGCAGGCCGCGCGCACCGATGCCTCGGTGATCGCGTTCTGCGGCGTCCACTTCATGGCCGAGACCGCCTCGGTGCTCTCGCCCGACAAGACCGTCCTGATCCCCGATCTCGACGCCGGATGCTCCCTGGCCGACTCCATCACGCCGGAGCAGCTCGCGGCCTGGCAGGCGAAGCATCCGGGCGCCGTCACGGTCATGTACGTGAACACGACGGCCGAGGTCAAGGCGCTGACGGACTACTGCGTCACGTCGTCGAACGCGGTCGGAGTGGTCGAGCACATCCTGCGCGAGCACGGTCCGGACACCGAGATCCTCTTCGGCCCCGACATGTTCCTCGGCGCGTACGTCGAGAAGACGGTCGGCCGCTCGCTGCACATCTGGGACGGCGAGTGCCACGTCCACGCCGGCATCCGGCCGTCGGACATCACGGCGATCCGCGCCGCGCACCCGGGCGCCGACTTCCTCATCCATCCCGAGTGCGGCTGCTCGACCTCGGTCATGGAGTACGTGGCCTCGGGCGACGTCGACTCCTCGGGCGTCCACATGCTCTCCACGGGCGGCATGAACGACTACGCGCGCGACCACGCCGGCCACGGCGGCACCGCGATCATGGCCACGGAGATCGGGATGCTGCACCCGCTGCGCAAGGCGGCCCCGGACGTGGAGTTCATCGCCGCGAACGAGCGGGCGTCCTGCGTCTACATGAAGATGATCACGCTCCCGAAGCTGCGCGACGCTCTGGTGAACATGGAGCACGAGGTGCGGGTCCCCGAGGACATCGCCGAGCGCGCCCGCATCCCGATCGAGCGCATGGTCGCCATCTCGTGACGCGCGGCCGCCGAGGCGCGCACTGGACGCTCATCACGCCGGACAACCACTACGTGAGTCGTCTGGCGGTGCTCCAGCGGGCCACGGTGGTCAAGCTCGCAACACCCCGGATCGCGCCTGCGCGGTTCGGCCAGTACCTGGTGCGACTCGAGCCCGGGGGCGGAACGCGGGCGCCCATGGTGGACGACCGCGAGCACTTCCTCTACGTCCTCGACGGCGCGGTCGAGTACCTCGGGCCCGGGGGCTACGCGTACCTGCCGCCCGGCGCGCCGCTCGAGCTCCGAGCGCCGGATGGCGCCACCCTCCTCTGGCTCACGCGCCGGTACGAGCCTGCCGCGGGCTTCCCCGTCCCGGACGCCGCGTCGGGCAACCGCGAGGACGAGCCCTTCACGGAGACGGCGACCCCGGGCGTGCGGCGGCGCGAGCTGCTCCCGGTCGACGATCCCGGCCGCGACTTCGCGATGAGCATCCTGCAGTTCGACGGCGGCTGCGGACTGCCTCAGGTCGAGATCCACGACGAGGAGCACGGCCTGTGGATGACCGCGGGCGGGGGCACGTACTTCCTCGACGGCGAGGACCTGCCGGTCCAGGAGGGCGACTTCATCTACATGGCGCCGTACTGCCCGCAGTCCTTCATGGCCGGCCCGGACGGCGGCGAGTACCTGCTCTACAAGGACGCCTGGCGCGACGGGTTCTGATGGAGCGCGACGTCATCGTCCTGGGCCCCGGCGAGGGGCGGGCCTACGAGTGGGGCGCGATGCGCGGGGTGTTCAAGGCCGACGGGGAGGAGACCGGCGACGCGTACAGCGTGTCGGAGTGGTCGGTCCTGCCCGGCGGCGACGGCCCCGGCCCGCACAGCCATCCCGAGAACGTCGAGCTGTTCGTGGTCACCGAGGGGACGATGTCGTTCCTGGCCGGCGACGAGTGGATCGAGGCGCCCGCCGGGACGTTCCTCCGCATCCCCGCCGGCGTGACGCACGACTTCGCGAACCGGACCGACGCGCCTGCGACGGCGTTCAACGTGTTCATCCCCGGCGGGTTCGAGGCGATGTTCGCGGCCGGCTACCCGGCATCGCCGTGAGCTCCGCTCGCGACGTCTGTGGTGCTGCGTCGCCTGGTCCGAACGACTCATCGAGGATGGGTCAGGCAGTGGGTGGCGTTCAACCGTCTGGTTGTGGTCACTGAGCCGCGATATACGCGGCTTGGTGACCACGGATGGGGAAAGTGCCACCGCGGGCCATCCGCGCGGGAGGGGCAGCGTCGCCGCGATTGGAGCTCAGAACGTTGACGACCCCGGATCTCTCCGGGGTCGTCTGGCACTGCGTGGTCATGGGAGTGGTTGTCGCAGGTGCCGTGTCCTGGTTGTCGGCCGGGCCTGCCGGGACTTGAGCGACCCCAGAACGATCACGACCCCGGATTTCGCCGGGGTCGTGTAGCGCTGCGCTCTTAGAGGAGGTTTGTGGCAGTCGCTGTATCCAGGTGGTCGGTCACGGCCTGGCGTTCTTGAGGCGGCATCTGAGTGTTGGCGCGTTGCCGCTCATCAGCGTTCGCAGTACGGTTCGGACTCGCCCATGCGCCTGATCCTCAACATCATCTGGTTCGTCCTCTGCGGCCTGTGGATGGCCATCGGCTACACGCTCGCCGCGATCGTCTGCTTCATCCTCATCATCACGATCCCGTTCGGCGTGGCGTCGCTGCGGATCGCGATGTTCGCCCTGTGGCCGTTCGGCAAGACGGTCGTGAAGCGCCCCGACGCCGGCGCGTTCTCCGGCATCGGGAACGTCATCTGGCTCGTCCTGTTCGGCTGGTGGCTCGCGCTCGGGCACCTGATCACGGGCATCGCGCTCTGCATCACGATCATCGGGATCCCGCTGGGGCTCGCGAACTTCAAGCTCATCCCGGTCTCGCTGCTGCCGCTCGGCCGCGAGATCGTGCCCGTCGACCAGGCGTACCTCGTCGAGGGCGGCACCGCCGTCGTCGCGGTCCCGGCGCGCGGGCGGTGACGCTCGGCCGCCGCGGATGGGTAGAGGCAGGGCATGAGCACCCCGCAGAGCGCGACCGCCGCGCAGATCGCCGTCGAGGACGTCAAGGAGTGGCGCGGCGAGACCGTGCTGGGCCCCGGCGACGAGAAGCACGGCAAGCTCGAGGAGGTCTACTACGACACCGAGACCGACCTCCCCGCGTTCGGCGCCGTCAAGAGCGGCACGCTGAGCAAGAAGCTCACGCTCGTCCCGCTCGCGGGGGCGACCGTCGGCCAGTCGCACATCCGCGTGACGGCGACGAAGGACGACTTCAAGAAGGCGCCGTCGTTCGACACCGACGCCGAGCTCAGCTCCGAGGACGAGGTCGAGATCTACGGCTTCTACGGGATCGGCTACGTGCCCACCGGCCAGGACGCGCGCCGGCTCGCCAAGCACTGACACCGCCCCGGAACGACCACGGCCCGGTGGGGGGAACCGGGCCGTGGGCATGAACCGTCTGAGGAGGAGGAGGACTGCATCCCTTGTGGTCGGACGGGCTCCCTCGTTCTTGAGGCGACTTCCTCCTGTTGGCGCGTTGACGCTCAAACGGGCTTCAGCAGCCGACCGGACGGCTCGCCGGCGACCTCGCCGTCGAGCGCCACGGTCCGGCCCCTCAGCACCGTCCGGACGACGCGTGCGCGCAGCTCGCGGCCCACATACGGGCTGATCGCATGACGCGTTCGCAGGTCCTCGGCCGCCAGCACTCGCGTGGCGCCGACGTCGACCAGGACGAGGTCCGCGTCGTTGCCGGGCTCCAGCGCGCCCTTGCCGCGGAGCGCGAACCGCCGCGCCGCCGCCCCCGCGAAGAGCTCGCCGACCGCCCGGAGATCGATCCGCCCGCCGACGACGCCCTCGCCCACGAGCAGCTCCAGCGACGACTGCGCCCCGGCGATCCCGCCCCAGACGGCGAACATGTCGTCGCCCTGCTTGAGCGAGGCCGGCGACGGCGAGTGGTCGGAGGAGACCATCGCGACGTCCCCACCCGCGACCGCGGTCCACAGCGCCTCGCATTCGGCCCGGGCGCGTAGCGGCGGCGCGCACTTCGCCACCGCTCCGAGTCGCTCCATGTCGTCCTCGTCGAGCACGAGATGGTGCAGGCAGACCTCGCAGCTCACGTCGACGCCCCGCGCACGCGCCTCGGCGACGAGCGCCACGCCGGCGCCGCTGGACACGTGCACCACGTGCAGCGTGCAGCCGGTGTCCGCGGCGAGATGGATCGCCCGTGCGATCGCCTCGGTCTCGGCGACGACGGGGCGCGAGGCGAGGTAGTCGCGCACGCCCGTGCGTCCGGCCGCGCGGGCGCGTGCCGCCAGGCCGGCGGTCATCGCGTCGCTCTCGGCGTGCACCGCGACGGGCCGTGCGAGCGCAGCGGCCCGCGCCATCCCCTCGTAGAGCGTGAGGTCGTCGACCGGCGGGAAGTCGTCGAGCCCGCCGTACGACATGAACGCCTTGAAGCCGACCACGCCGCGATCCGCGAGCTCGTCGAGCCGGTCGAGGTCGCCGGGGACCAGTCCGCCCCACAGCGCGAGGTCCACCCGCGCGACGCCCGGGATCGCCGCGGCCTTCAGGTCGAAGCTCGCGCCGTCGAGCACGGGCGGGCTGGCGTTGAGCGGCATGTCGATCGCGCACGTCGCGCCGCCGACGGCGAGCGCGGCGGTCCCGGTCGCGATGCCCTCCCAGTCCGTGCGTCCCGGCTCGTTGAGGTGGACGTGCGGGTCCACACCGCCGGGCAGCAGATCCAGACCCGCGCCGTCGACCACCTCGGCCGCATCGCCGCCGATCTCGGGCCCGATCTCCGTGACGACCCCTCCGGCGGCCGCGACGTCCCCCACCGGCGCGCCCGGCAGCCACGCCAGCCGCGCGCCGCGCACGAGCAGGTCGTGGCGGGTCATGTCGCCAGCGTGGCCAGCACCTCGCCCAGCACGGCGGCGCCGCGGTCGATGTCCTCGCGGCCCGTGTACTCGTCGGGGTGGTGGCTGATCCCGCCCGCGCTTGGGACGAACAGCATCCCGACCGGGATCTTCCGCGAGAGGATCAGAGCGTCGTGGTACGCGCCGCTGATCATGTGGCGGGGGCGGACGCCGAGGGACGCGCACGCCGCGTCGGCGGCCTCCACGATGAACGGCGCGCAGGTGCCCGGCTCGTCGCGGACGATCTCGTCGACGACCGCCGTCAGGCCGCGCTTCGTGGCCATCACGCCGACGACGGCGAGGAACCCGTCCACGACCGCCTGGCGCGCCTCGGCGTCGCTGTCGCGCACGTCGACGTCGAACTCGACCTCGCCGGGCACGACGTTGATCGCGCCGGGGCGCACGCGCATGACGCCGACGGTGCCGACCGTCGTTCCCGAGGGCGAGCCGACCGCGAGCTTCTCCAGCTCCACCATCGCCTCTGCCGCTCCCACCAGCGCGTCGCGGCGCAGGGCCATCGGCGTCGCACCGGCGTGGTCCGCGGCTCCCTGCAGCGTGATCCGCAGATCGTGGGGCGCGGCGATCGCGGTGACGACGCCGATCTGCTCCCCGGAGGACTCCAGGACGATGCCCTGCTCGATGTGCAGCTCGACGAACGCGTGCACGGAGGCCGGATCCCACAGGGCGGTCTCGATGGCGTCGGGCTCGAACCCGCGCCGGCCAGCGCCTGCGCGAGCGACACGCCGTCGCGGTCGACGAGCCGGTCGAGGTCGGCGCGCGACAGCTCGCCCATGACCGCGCGGCTGCCGATGCAGCCGCTGGCGAACCGCGGCTCCTCGCCCGCGAAGGCGACCACCTCGACCGCGCGCCGCAGCGCCCGATCGCGCAGCGCAGCCGACCGCCTCGATCGCTCCCAGCACGCCGACGACGCCGTCGTAGCGACCCGCGTTGAGCGTCGTGTCGACGTGCGAGCCCGTCCGCACCGCCGGCAGCGACGGGTCGGTCCCCTCCAGGCGCCCGTAGAGGTTGCCGAACGCGTCGCGGCGGACCTCGAGGCCCGCGTCGCGCATGAGCCCGGAGACGAACTCGACCGAGCGCTCGTAGGTCGGCGTGAACACCTCGCGCGTGATCCCGCCCGCCGCCGGGTCGTCGTTGTAGGTCGCCAGCTCGGCGATCGCGTCGTGGAGCGCGAACGTCATCCGACCAGGGGGTAGGGGTCCCAGACGGGGCCGGCGTCCGGCGCATCCGGTGCGAGCACCGCCGCCTCGATGAGCCCGTAGGGGCGGTCGTCGGCGTGGAAGACCTCGTTGTCGTTCTCGAGGCCGAAGGGGGAGAGGTCGACGAGGTAGTGGTGCTTGTTGGGCAACGACATGCGCACCTCCGCCAGCTCGGGCCGGGCCGTCAGCATCGCGTCGGCCATCGCGTACAGAGTGCCCTGCAGCGACTTGCTGTAGCGTGGTCGCGAACGTGTCGATCAGCAGCCCGCGCGCCGCCCCGAACGACGCGTCCCAGTCGGGCGACGACGACGAGGCATGGCGCCACTGCGCGGCCACCGCCGTGGCCAGGACGCGGTCCTCGGTCTCGGGCAGCGTCGTGTAGCGGTCCTCGATGAAGCCCGCGAACTCGGAGTCGGTCGAGTTCAGGACCACGAGCCCCTCGAGGCCAGACACGACCCAGTTCTCCTCCGCCTCGCAGACGACGGTCGCGACGCGCGACTCCGCGCCCGCCTGGCGGAACGAGTGGCCGCCGAGCCGGTCCCAGCCCGCCTCGACGATGTGGACCCGTGCGCGGGATATCGGCGCGAACGACGAGACGAAGTGGCGCCCGAGCCGCAGCCCGAAGTCCTCGATCGCTCCGACGGGCGCCATCTTGGCGAACGCGTAGACGGTGTTCTTCTGCGTGTCGGTCGGGACGACGTGCGCGTTGTCGCCGGTCAGGTGGACGTCGGCGAGGTCGCCGGACAGCGTGATGCCGACCGTGAGGTCGCGGATCGTGTGCAGGGCCCCGTCGCGCGAGACGGTGACCATGTGGACCTCCGCCTTGCCGTACTGGTTCGTGCCGAGGACGCTCGTCATGGGCTGCCACGGTACGTCGAGTAGCCGTACGGCGCGAGCAGCAGCGGCACGTGCAGGTGCTCCTCGTCGCGCACCTCGATCACGACGGTGACCTCGGGGTAGAAGGCCGCCGGCCCCGAGGTACTCCCGGGTGGCGAACACGAGGCGGTGCGTGCCGGCCCCCGCGTCGGCGAGCCCGAGGTCCGGCGCGCGTCCGTCGTCGCCGGTGATCGCCGTGGCGAGCGGACGCCAGCCGTCGTTCTCCCATGCCTCGAGGACCACTCCGACGCCCGCGGCGGGCGTCCCGCGGGCGGTGTCGAGCACGTGCGTCGTGATCGCCGTCACGGCGCCAGCATCCTCTGCAGCCGCGCCCGCGTGATCCGGCGCTGCTCCTCGGCGGCGACGGCGAGCTCCGTCCGAGGGTCGTTGGCCAGACGCCTGCGCAGGTCGTCGAGCAGCTCGGGGGCGCTGCGGCCGCTCGGCGAAGACGAGGTAGAGGTGGCCGAAGCGGCGCTCGTACTCGAGGTTGCCCTCGCGGAGCGCCTCGCGCGTCGCGGCGTCCGCGTCGGCCGACGCCGCCTGCTCGCCGCGCTCCTGCGCGCCACCCCGCTCGGGCTCGCCGATGCGCGGGTGGGCGGCGAAGGCCTCGCGCAGGTCTGCCTCCGTCGCGGCGTTCCACGCCACGTCGGCCGCCGTCAGGAGCGCCGCGTTGTCGGCGTACGGGCGCCCCGAGGAGACGCGCGCCGCCCAGCGGCGCGACCCGCAGCACGAGAGCAGCTCCATCCGTGCCTCCTGGTCCGGAAGCGCGTTGAGCCGCCGCAACGCGTGGTCGAGGAGGTTCGCCATCGGCATCGCGCGATTCTGCCCACCAGGTGCGGCGGGAACTCCGACGCGCGGTCCACGGTCTACCCGCTGGAAGGGGACCGCAGGTCGGTTCGTGCGCATCGGTCGCCGCGAGGCTGGTCGAATACCATTGGCCGACCGCTCTTCCGCGGGCGCCCGCTCGGCGTGCTCGTCACCAGACCCACCTCCCTCGCAGACCTTCTCGTGGCCGACCCCGCGGCGACGCTCGTCGCCGGAGGCACCGGCGTCCTCGTGGAGATGAACGCCGGCCGCTCGCCGTCGGCGATCGTCGATGTCTCGCGTGTCACCGAGCTCGCGGCCGTGGAGGACGACGGCGACGTCGTCCGGATCGGCGCGACGGTCACCTACACGCGGGTGATCGAGGAGCTCGGCGATCGCCTGCCCGGCCTCGCGATGGCCTGCCGGACGGTCGCCTCGCGCCAGATCCGCAACCGCGGCACGCTCGGCGGGGCGCTCGCGCTGCGTGACCCCACGAGCGACGCGCTCGCCGCGCTCCTGGCGGCCGACGCCCGGGTCGAGATCGCATCGGTCGCCGGCGTCCGGACGGCCGGCGTGGGCGACGTGGAGCTCGCGCCCGGGGAGGTCCTCACGGCGATCGTCGTCCCCGCCGCCGAGGGGCCCGTCGCATACGCGAAGGCGGGGATGCGCAACGCGATGGCGCGGGCGATCTGCGGCGTCGCGGTCGCGCTGCGACCGGCGCAGCGTGCGGTCGCGATCGGCGTCGTGGGGGCACGCGCCGTGCGGGCCGGCGATGCCGAGCAGCTCCTCGGCGCGCAGTGGCCGCGCCGCGACCGCGCGCTCGCGCAGCAGGCCGGCGAGCTCGCCGCAGCGGCCGCGGCGCCGATCCCGGCGCACCTCACGACGGTCCTCACCCGGCGCGCGCTGGAGCGGGCATGGAGCTGACCGTCGACGGCGTCGTGCACCGCCTGGCGGACGACTCCGGCGGACGCAGCCTGCTGCGCGTCCTGCGCGAGGACCTCGGGCTGACCGGCACGAAGAACGCCTGCGAGCAGGGCGAGTGCGGCTCGTGCACCGTGTCGATCGACGGCGAGATCGCGTGCGCGTGCCTCGTGCTCGCCGCGCAGGCCGACGGCTGCCGCGTGGACACCGTCGCCGGGATGGCCGGGGAGGACGGGACGCTGCACCCGCTGCAGGCCGCGTTCCTCGAGGCCGGTGCCGTGCAGTGCGGGTTCTGCACCCCGGGGCTGCTCGTCGCCGCCCGCGACCTCCTGCGCCGCGTCCCCGAGCCGAGCGAGCAGGACGTCCGCGAAGGTCTGGCCGGGAACCTCTGTCGCTGCACCGGCTACGAACGGATCGTCGCCGCCGTCCTGGAGGCATCGAGATGATCGCCATCGAGCACGCCGCCATCGCCACGATCGACGCGGAGCGCCGCGAGATCGCCGACGGGCATCTCGTCGTGGACGGCGACCGGATCGTCGCGGTCGGGGAGGGCCCGCCGCCGGGCGACCTGGAGATCGGCACGGCGCATCGACGGCGAGGGCTGCCTGGTCACGCCCGGGCTCGTCAACTGCCACCACCACCTCTACCAGTCCGCCACGCGCGGGCTCGTGACCGACGGGACGCTGTTCGAGTGGCTCGTCGCGCTGTATCCGGTGTGGGCGCACGTCGACGCGGACACGGTCGCGGCGGCGGCGCGTGGCGGGCTCGCGGCGCTCGCGACGTCGGGCTGCACGACGTCGACCGACCACCACTACATCTTCCCCCGCGGCGGCGGCGACCTCCTCGCCGTCGAGATCGAGGCGGCGGGTCGGATCGGCCTGCGGTTCCACCCGTGCCGCGGTGCGATGGACCTGGGGGAGTCCGACGGCGGGCTGCCGCCCGACAGCCTCGTCGAGGACCGCGACGCGATCCTCGTGGCCTCCGAGGAGGCGATCGACCGCTTCCACGACCCGTCGCCCGGGGCGCGCGTGCGGATCGCGCTCGCGCCGACGTCGCCGTTCTCGGTCACGCGCGAGCTGCTCGTCGAGACGGCCGAGCTCGCCCGCCGCCGCGGCGTGCGGCTGCACACGCACCTGGCGGAGACGATCGACGAGGAGGAGTTCTGCCTCCAGCAGTTCGGGGTGCGGCCGCTGGAGTACCTCGACAGCGTCGGCTGGCTGGGCGACGACGTGTGGCTCGCCCACTGCGTGCACCTCGACGAGGCCGAGTCCGTGCGCATGGGCGAGACGGGCACCGGGGTCGCGCACTGCCCGACGTCCAACGGCCGGCTCGGCGCGGGGATCGCGAACGTGCCGGCGCTGCTGGCCGCGGGCGTGCCGGTCGGTCTCGGGGTGGACGGCGCCGCGTCCAACGAGGCGCAGGAGCTCATCCACGAGGTTCGAGCCGCCCTGACCGTGGCGCGGGCGGCACGCGGGCCGCGCGCCCTGTCCGCGCGGCAGGCGCTCGAGCTGGGCACGCTGCACGGCGCGCGGTGCCTCGGCCGCGACGACGAGCTCGGGCACCTCAGCGTCGGGGCCCTCGCCGACATCGCGGTCTGGCGTCTCGACGACGTCGGCTTCGCCGGGATCGCCGACCCGATCGCAGCACTCGTGCTCGGCCCGCCGCGGCCCGTGGACACTGCTGCTGGTCGGCGGCGAGGTCGTGGTCGAGGACCGTGAGCTCCGCACGGCCGACGCGGAGACCGTCGCGGCCGACCTGGCGCGCGAGAGCCGCGCGATCGCCGCGCGCGCGGGCCTGACGTGAGCACCACCGCCCCGCGGACGACCGGCGGGGTCGGCGAGCGCCTGCCGCGATCGGACGGCAGGGCGAAGGTCACCGGCGAGTTCGAGTACTCCTCGGACCTGCACGTCGAGGGGATGCTGTTCGGCGCGACGCTGCGCAGCCCGCATCCGTCGGCGCGCATCCGGGCGATCGACACGTCGGCGGCGGTCGCCGCGCGGGGTGTGCGCGCCGTCCTGACCCACGAGGACGTGCCCGGTGAGAAGCTCGTCGGCAGCGTCCTGCCCGACCAGCCGGTGCTCGCCATCGACCGCGTGCGCCACCACGGCGAGCCGATCGCGCTGGTCGCCGCGGACGACCCCGACGCCGCCCGTGCCGCGCGCGGCGAGCATCGCGGTCGACTACGAGGTCGCGGAGCCGGTCGTCGACCCGATCGCGGCGCTCCAGCCCGGCGCGACGCCCGTCCACGCCGGCGGCAACGACCTGCGCACGGTCCACATCCTGCACGGGGACCCAGGAGCCAGCGGGCCGATCGTCGTCCGCGGCACGTACGACGTGGGTCGTCAGGACCAGGCGTTCCTTGGCCCGGAGTCCGGCCTCGCGGTGCCCGACGGCCGGGGCGGCGTCGACCTGCACATCGCGACGCAGTACCTGCACGTCGACCGGGACCAGGTCGCCGCCGGGCTCGGACTGGCGCCCGACCAGGTGCGGCTGGTCCTGGCCGGGGTGGGCGGAGCGTTCGGCGCACGCGAGGACCTCTCGATGCAGCTGCACGCGTGCATGCTCGCCCTCGCGACGGGCCGCGCCGTGAAGATGGTCTACGGCCGCGAGGAGTCGTTCCTCGGCCACGTCCACCGCCACCCGGCGCACATGGAGTACGAGCACGTCGCCGACCACGACGGACGCCTGATCGCCGTGCGTCTGCGGCTGATCCTCGACGGCGGCGCGTACGCGTCGAGCTCGACCGCGGTCGTCGCGAACGCCGCCACGCTCGGCTGCGGGCCCTACGACGTGCCCAACGCGCGGATCGAGGCGACGGTCGCGTACACGAACAACCCACCCAGCGGTGCGATGCGCGGCTTCGGCGCCGTGCAGGTGGCGGTCGGCTACGAGGCGCAGATGGATCGCCTGGCCGGTGCGCTGGGGATGGATCCCGTACGGCTGCGGGTCCTCAACGCGCTGCCCGAGGGCGGCGAGCTGCCGACCGGGCAGGCCGTCCGCGGGCCGGTGGCGGTGCCGGAGATGCTCGGGCGCCTCGTGTCGCTGCCGATGCCCGCGCGCGACGCCGATCCCCGGGCACTGCCCGGCGGCGCGTTCCGGGCGACCGACGGCGAGGGCGTCGTGCGGGCGGTCGGCTACGCGGCGGGGTTCAAGAACATCGCGTTCTCGGAGGGCTACGACGACCCGGCGACCGCGCGGGTGCGGGTGGAGCGCCGGGACGGGCGGCTGTCGGCGACCGTCTACACCGCCGCGACGGAGGTCGGGCAGGGCGTGACCGGCGTGCAGGAGCAGATCGCGCGCACGGAGCTGGGCATCCCCGACGTGCGCGTGCTCCCGGCCGACACGCGGATCGCGATGGCGGGATCGGCGTCCGCGTCGCGGCTGACGTGGATCGTCGGCGGCGCTGTCCAGGCGGCGTGCCGGGCGGTCGCGGGGGAGCTCGATGCCCTGCCGGAGGGAGGGGTCGTCGAGGCCGAGCGCACGTACCGCCACGCGCGGACGCACGCGATGGATCCGATCACCGGCCAGGGCGACAGCCACGCCGGGTTCGCGTTCGTCGCGCACAGGGCCGTCGTCGACGTCGACGTCGAGCTGGGGCTGGCGCGGGTCGTCGAGCTGGCCTGCGCACAGGACGTCGGGCTCGCCGTGAACCCGCTCGCGCTGGAAGGCCAGCTGCACGGCGGCACGATCCAGGGCCTCGGACTGGCACTCACGGAGGAGCTCGCGACGGAGGGCGGCGTCGTCCGCGACCTGGGGTTCGGCGGCTACCGCATCCCGACGATGATGGACGCCGCCGCCGTCCCGACGATCGTCCTCGAGCTCGGCAACCCGGACGCACCCTACGGCCTGCGGGGTGTCGGGGAGATGCCGTCGATCTCCTCGACCCCGGCGGTGCTGGCGGCGCTGCGGGCCGCGACGGGGCGGGAGCTCACGCGCGTGCCGGTGCGGCCGGAGGACCTCGCGGGGTAGACCCCCACAACGAGCACGACCCCGGGTTGCAGGCCGGGGTCGTGGGTGTGTTCGAGAGGAGGAGGAGATGCTGTAGCCAGGTGGTCGGCCGCTGCGCGAGGTTCTTGAGGCACTTTCGCAGAGCTGGCGCGTTGGCGCTCTCAGGCGAGGTCGTCCAGCAGCTCGCACCAACGGTCGGCGACCGCCGTCAGCGAGTGCTGCTCCCGGATGTAGCGCCTGACGCGCTCGGACGTCTCCGGGCGCTCGAGGCGACCGTCCCACAGGGCGCGCGCAGCGCTGACGAACGTGGTCCACGAGCCGTCGGCGGCCGTGCCGAGACCCTGCGACGCGATGCGCCCGTCCGGATCGAACTGCAGCGACAGGACAGGGATGCCGCGCGCCCACGCCTCCAGGAACACGTTGGGCATGCCCTCGAACCGGGAGGTGCTGACGATGGCCGCGCACCGGTCGACGAGCTGCATCGCGGCATCGTGTGGGCGCGGATCGAGCAGGTGCAGGTTGGGAAGGGCGGCTGCCTCGTCACGGACGCGGCGCTCGAGCTCGGCGTCCTGGTTGCTCGTCAGCAGGATCATCCAGAACGTGACGTCGGGCAGCGCCTTGGCGAGCTCCAGGTACGACAGCGGCTGCTTGTAGTCGGCGGCCCGCCCCATCCAGAGGAAGGCCTCCGGCTCGCGATCCTGGAGCGGAGCCGACTCCGCGAAGCTCGGGATCTCCTCCAGCCGAGGCACACCGGGGAACGCCTCGCGGGCGAGGGACGCCTGGGTCTGCGACTGGACGACGATCGCGTCCGCCCGCTGCACGCCGAACCGGTAGGCGCGCAGCTCCGCTCCGTGGAGCGTCTCGAACGTGAAGTCGAAGTCGTTCGCGCTGGAGAACACGAGCCGCCTCCGGTGGCGGCGCGCGAACAGCGCCCCGGCTGCCAGTGCGGGCGAGCACGCACGGAAGACGTAGGTCCGCGCATCTGCGGCAGCCATCGCGTTCCAGACGGCGCGGACCTCGGCGCCGGCGCCGCGCGCACCCTGCGCGGCCGACCGTCTGCTGCGCTGCACGACCGCTAGCCCGGGCTGCGTCGCGACCGAGCCGTCCACGGGATAGACGATCGGCGCGACCGTGCGTCCACGCGACGTCAGCTGATCCGCGAGGAGTCGCATCTGCCACTCGGCCCCGCCGACGGTCGCGGCCGGCGTCGACTGGAAGACGCGGTGCGCGAAGGGGATGTAGATGGCGAGGTCGCGTTGCCGCATGAGCACATCATCCCGGCCGGCCCAGCGGCATACGGGCCCGTTTTGCCGGTTCGTGGAGCATAGTTGCTAGCGTCCTCGCCGAGCGTGAACGTCCGGGCCGCGATCTACTTCGGCTATCACCGCGCCCGCCGCGGGCGCCTCTGGGGTCGATACGCGGCGATCGTCCGGGCGGACGCCGGTCGTCGGTACCCGGACATCCACCTGCGGCGGCTGTCGGCGACGCTCGAGCACGCGACGACGCACGTCCCGTACTACCGCGACCTCGGCGTGACGCTCGACCCGCAGCGGCCGGAGGACTCCCTCCGAACCTTCCCGTTGCTGAGCAAGCCGCTGATCCGCCAGCACAGCGAGGCGCTCGTCGCCGAGGACCTCGATGTCGCCCGGTCGTTCACGACGTCGTCCGGGGGGTCGACGGGGGAGCCGATCACGATCGTCCAGGACCAGGACTTCTGGGAGTGGTCCGTGGCCGTGAACATGCTCCACTCGCGGTGGACGGGCCGTGAGATCGGCGAGCCCGAGATCCTGATCTGGGGGTCGGAGCGCGACCTGCAGGAAGGCCGCGAGAACCTCCGCTACCGAGCCGCGAACCGGCTGACGCGCAGGACGATGGTCAACGCGTACAGCCTCGGCCCGACCGAGATGCGCGCGCTGGTCGCCCGCCTGAACGCGAAGCCGCCCGCCCGCATCGTCGGCTACGCGGTGGCGCTCTACGAGCTCGCGGGGTTCATCGAGCGCGAGGGCCTCCAGCTGCGACCGCAGCGATCGATCACGGTGACCGCAGACACGCTGCGCGATCACATGCGAGCGCGGATCGAGCGCGTCTACGGATGCCCCGTCACCAACCGCTACGGATCGCGCGAGCTGGGCGACATCGCCGGCCAGTGCGCGGCGGTGGAGGGTCTCCACGTCTTCCCGTGGGCGAACTTCGTCGAGGTCGTCGACGATGCGGGGCAGCCCGTCGGGCCGGGAGAGGAGGGCGAGCTCGCCGTCACGTCCCTGATCAACCGGGCGATGCCGCTGATCCGCTACCGGATCGGCGATCGGGGCATCCTCGCGCCCCCGGGCGAGGGGTGCTCGTGCGGGCGACCGGGACAGGTGCTCGAGCGCATCACGGGCCGTAGCTCGGACATGTTCAGGCGTCGCGACGGGACGCTCGTGGACCCCGGGGTCTTCATGGGCCTCCTCGAGTCGCAGCCGTGGGTGGGCAGGTTCCAGATCCGGCAGCGGGACTTCGAGGACGTCCTCGTGCAGATCCAGGAGGCGGCCCCGCGCGACCGGAGCTCGATCGAGGAGATCGAACGGACCGCCAGGACGGCGCTGGGAGCCGGGTGCGCGGTCACGTTCGAGTTCCCCTCGCACATCGAGGAGACCGCGTCGGGCAAGTACCGCTACGCCGTCTGCGATCTCGCCGACTGATCGCTCACGCGAGGGGCACGTGGGCCTCGATGAGGCTGCGGTGCCAATCGATCTGCGCCTTCAGGCCCTCCTGGATGCTCCACTTCGGGGCGTAGCCCAGGTCCCGCTCGGCCCTACCGATGTCGGCGGCCGTGTCGCGGGCGTCACCGCGTTGGGTCGGCATCCGGCGCACCCGCAGATCGCCGACCTCCTCGCGGACGATGTCGAGCGCCTCGATCATCCCGATCCGGCTGCCGCCGCCGATGTTGTACGTCTCACCCGCGACGCCGCGCTCGGAGGCCAGGATCGACGCGTCCACCACATCGTTGACGAACGTGAAGTCACGCGTCTGCCGGCCGTCGCCGAACAGCACGAACTCGCGTGAGTGCAGCCCGGCCTCCGTGGCCCGGTTGAACGCCATGTCCGGCCGCTGGCGCGGGCCGTAGACGCTGAAGTACCGCAGCGCGACGGTCGGCAGGCCGTAGTTGCGGTAGTACAGGTAGAGGAGGTTCTCGCCCAGCGCCTTCGTTGCGCCGTAGGGCGACACCGGCCGGAGGATCTGATCCTCGCTGGTCGGGTAGCTCTCGGCGTCGCCGTAGACCGACGATGACGACGCGAACACGAAGCGGTGCAGGTCGACGTTGCGTGCGGCCTCCAGCAGCCGCTGGAGCACCGTCACGTTGAGCTGCGTGTACGTGTCGAAGCTCTGCCCCCAGCTGGCACGCACCCCCGCCTGCGCTGCCAGGTGGAACACGACGTCGGTGCCCAGCAGGAGCGACGAGAGGTCGACGTCGAGGATGTCCTGCTCGAGCAGCTCGCAGCGCGGGTGATGCCGGAAGTGCTCGGCGTTGCGCACCTTCGCCGTCGGCGAGTAGTAGGTCGTCAGCGAGTCGATCGCGACGACCTCCCAGCCTCGATCCAGGCACGCCTCGGTCAGGTGCGAGCCGATGAAGCCCGCGGCTCCGGTGATGAGTGCCTTCATGTCGTCACGCTCCCGTCGACCGCCACCGTCGGCCGTCCAGCCGCTCGGGTCACCGTGTGGTCCCATCGCCATGTCTCCGGCGCGGTGAGGTCCGCCGCCTGCAGCCGCAGGGACAGGACGTCACCGGGTTCGACCGTCTCGCGCTCGACGCGCAGCACCGGGTTGGGCCAGTGGAAGGCGCGTCCCGGCTCGCCGGGTGCGCTCGTGAGCCACAGCTCGTCGTCGAACCCGGCCCTGAAGTACACGCAGAACCCGTGCAGGACCCCCGCCTCGCGCACCTCCGCCGAGTAGTGCGCCTCGGTCGGGAGGCGGTCGTCGGTGGCGGTGTGGAGGTCGACCGTGACGAGGGGCTGCGGGTCGGCCAGCACCGTCTGCACCGGGAGCGGGTTGTAGACGCGGTAGACGTAGTCGTCGGGGTGCTCCTCCGCGAAGGGCCTCAGCGCGGAGAACGAGACGCCGTGCAGCGTCTGCTCCCACGCGAACGGCGCGTAGGTGCCGTCGTCGGTCGCCTGGAACGGCATCAGCCACAGCTCGAGCCTGTTGGGGAGGATCCGCCCGCCCTCCTTGAGGAGGCGGTCACGCAGGTCCACGAGGTTGGCGACGGCGTTCTCGTTGAAGAGCGCCGCGCCGATCTGCTCGTGAACGATCACGTCGACCTTCCCCGGCAGCTCCAGCGCCTGGCTGTTCACGCGGTGGAACTCGATGTTCGTCAGCCGGTTGGCGGCCGCGACCTGCTGCGCGGCGGCGATGATCGGCCCGTACTCGACCGCGTGCACGCGGGAGGCGCCGGCCTTCGCCGCGAAGCAGGCCAGGACGCCGCTGCCGGTTCCCAGGTCGATGACCTCGTCGCCGTCGTCGACGTACCGGTTGATGGCGTCGAAGTACGTATCGACGCGCGGGCGGTCCGCGAGCATGTCGTCGTGCTTCGTCAGGTCGGCGAAGTAGTGGAGGTTGTGCAGCTGGTTCCACACCGCTCGCACATGACGGTTCTGCCGCAGCTTGAGCAGGACGCGGCCGAGGACCCGGCCCGCGCGCCCCCCGAGGTCGTTCACAACGTCTCCCTTCGCGAAGTCAACCAGGATGTGACCGTCCGGCCGGGGCGTCCGGCGCGTCGTCGCCGCGGCCGGCCGCCGGCCGCCAGGACCAGGCTCGCCGGTCGCACGACGGCGCCGCGGACGTCGGCGGAGACGGCACTCCATGCCGTCAGGACACCGAGGTACAGCGCCGTCGCCAGCAGGACGGAGATGAAGGAGGAGGGCGACGCGAGCACCGTGACGACCACGGCGACCACGACCGCGCTCAGCACGTGGGGCGCGACGCGCGGAACCGGGCGCAGCTCGGGGAGCTCGCGCGCGAGCGCGACGAGGCAGGCGGCGGTCAGCGCGACCTCGGCGGCGAGCGTGCCGATCGCGGCCCCGCGTGCGCCCAGCGGCGGGATCAGCGCGAGCGTGGCGGCCAGCGCGACGAAGAGGGCCACGCCGTTGACGATCATGAGCTTGCGGTAGGCGCGGAGCGCGAGCAGCGCGTAGGTCATCGCGGCGCCGACGAAGCTCATCGCGAACACCGCGCCGAGGATCTGCAGGACGGCGACCGACGGCCCGAAGTCGGGTCCGGCCACGATGCTGATCGCGAGCTGGGCTCCGAAGCACGCGATGAGCGCGACGCCCGCGCCCACGAAGAGCCCGCAGGCGATCAGCATCTCGAGGACCGAGACGAAGTGCTTGCGATCGTGCGCAGCTGCGTGGGCGAGGACGGGGAACGCCGATGCGACGATGAGCATCACTCCGCCGGCGACGATCTCGACGATCCGGAACGCGGCGGCGAAGTAGCCGGCCTGCACCGCCGACTCGAGGAGCGTCATGAGGATCATCGAGATCCGGAAGCAGAGGATCGCGATGGTCGTCGCGAAGGCGTACGGCAGCGTGAGCCGGAGCAGCCCCCACCAGCCGCGCGTGCTCAGCGAGGGCAGGTGGGGCACCGCGCGGCGGCCGACCGCGGCCACGACGACGAGCTGGACCAGCGGCACGACGGCGACGACGGCGAAGAACGGGAGCAGCGGCGCGCCGACGACCACGAGCGCGACGGTGAGGGCGACGGACGCGAGCTGGCGCAGGACCTGCGCGGTGGTCAGCCAGCCCAGCCGGAGCGTCGCCGACAGCCAGACCGTGTAGGTGCTCGACGCGCTCTCCAGCAGGATCCCCAGGCATGCCAGGGCCGCGCCCACGAGGAGCGTGGAGGAGTAGCCCGCCGCGCTCATGAGGCCGACGGTCAGCACCCCGGCGACGACCGTGACGCAGAGGCGCAGGCCGAGGAGGTTGCGCAGCATCGCGTCCCGAGACGCTCCCGCGCGCACGGAGTACTCGCGCACGCCGACGCCGGTCAGCCCTGCGTCGACGAGGCCGCCCACGACGGCGACGATCGCGAGCACCGCGACGTAGCGGCCCGAGTCGACGACACCGAGGTGCCGGATGACCAGGGGCACGGAGGCAAGACCCGCGAGCAGGCCCACCATGTAGCCGCCCGCACGCACGACGCCGCCACGGGCGACGAGCTTGCCGGCGACGCTGGGGTCGAGCCGATCCTGCGTCGGCGCGACCCAGGCCGACTCCGCCAGATGCGTGACCTCGCGGCCCGGAGCGTCGAGGTTCGTCACGTCACGAGGGTGCGTGCGATGCCCGATACGCGCCCGCCGCCGCAGGCACGGTGGCGAGGCACGAGACATGTCGCAGTTGCAGGCAGATCCGTTGCCATGTCGCCCTTCGGCGGTCAGACGTTTCTCGACGTCCCTCCGCCATCGTTCCTGATAGAGGAGTGTTGCGACGGTACAGGACGGCGTGCGAGACGAGCAAGGGGGCCGGGCGGCGCGTCGCGACGGCCAACAACCCAGGTCCAATCCTTCCGGATGGGTCCTCGCCCCATTCGACTGGAATCCGTACTACCGATCGGGCAGGACTGGACGGGCGATCCCACTCGGTCGTGTGGTTGTCGGGCTGGCGCAGATCTCATGGGAGGTTCTGCACGTGACTTCAGCCCAACACTTCCCTATAGTCGCAATTACGGCGCCCGATTGTGGACTAATGGGCTGCCGCATGCCGTTTTCGGGTCATGAGACCGGAACCCCCTTGGAACGGAGACCAAGCCCGTGCATTTCATCGATGCACTCGGGGACCCAGCGATGGAGGCTCCTTCGGAGCCTGTCGTCACAATCCCTGTATCCCCCCTCCCGAGCCACCCGCGCTTCGCGAGGATGCCTCTGCAGCACGAAGCAGCGGAGGTCGATCAGCCGACGGTGAGCGTCATCATCCCGACGCTCAACGAGGCCGAGAACCTGCCGCACGTCTTCGAGAAGCTCCCCGGCGACCTACACGAGGTCATCGTCGTGGACGGTCGCTCGACCGACGGCACGGTTGAGGTCGCGCAGCGTCTGCGGCCGGACGTCGTGATCGTCCGCCAGGAAGGTCGCGGCAAGGGCAATGCGTTGAGGGCCGGTTTCGCGGCGGCGACAGGCGAGATCATCGTCATGCTCGACGCGGACGGCTCGACCGATGCGTCCGAGCTGCCCCGGTTCGTCGCGGCGCTCATGAACGGCGCCGACTTCGTGAAGGGTTCGCGTTTCGCCCAGGGTGGGCACAGCGCCGACATCACGCTCAGCCGGAAGATCGGCAACCAGGGCCTCAACCTCCTGGTGAACACGCTCTACGGCACGAGCTACACCGACCTCTGCTACGGCTACAACGCCTTCTGGGCCCGTTGCCTGCCGTACATCGACATCGACTGCGATGGCTTCGAGGTCGAGACGCTCATGAACGTCCGCGTCGCGAAGGCCGGCCTCGTGATCCACGAGGTGCCGAGCTTCGAGCGCGAGCGCGTCTTCGGCGAGAGCAACCTCAGCGCTGTCAGAGATGGACTGCGCGTCCTGCGCACCATCGGCCTTGAGCGCGTCGCGCGCTCGCAGCGCGTCCGGCTCAAGGCGAGCATGCACCGGCTGGGCCTCCAGTGAACCTCGCGTGCGCATCGCCTTCATAACTCCCACGTACGGGGCGCACGGCGGCGGGGCGGGTCGCCTCATCCAGCAGCTCGCCCGGCACATCGAGCGTGGCGGTGACAGCATCGAGATCGTCCTCCACACGACGCCTGAGACGGCGTTCGCCGAGGAGGCACGCAAGGACGGCATGGTCGTCCGGCCGTTCCGGCCACGGATCAACGGCGTGGACTACGCGCTGTCGGCGGAGCTCCGTGCGTTCCTGCGGCGTTCCGCGGGGTCGTTCGACCTCATCCACGTGCACGGTTACCGCTCGTTGCCGGCGCTGCCGACGCTCCGCGGGTCGCATCGCCCGCTCGTGTTCTCGCCCCACTACCACGGCGTGCCGGTGACGCGGCTGCGTCGCGTCGCGCGCCAGCCCTACCGCCAGCTCGCGCGGCGGGCCATCGCCAGCGCGGACATGGCCGTCTGCGTGTCCGGCGCGGAGGCGTCGGCGCTGCGGACGTCGGTCCCGGAGCTCAAGCAGCGGATCCGGGTCGTCCCCGCCGGTGCGGACGCTGCGGCGATCCACGCCGCGGAGCCCTATCCCGTGACGAAGACGACGATCGTCTCGATGGGTCCGATCGAGCACGGCAAGCGCCTCGACCGCGTCATCTCGACCCTGCCGGACCTCGGGCCCGACTACGAGCTCGTGATCGTCGGCTATGGGCCCGAGCGCCGCCCGCTGGCGATGCACGCCCACGACCTCGGCGTCGCCTCGCAGGTGCGCTTCGTCGGCCCGCTCGACGACCCGGAGCTCTTCCGCTGGCTGCGCAGCGCGAACGTCGTCGTGTCGATGGCGGAGGAGGCGATGTCCGGAGCGACGCTGCTGGAGGCGGCGTGCGCCGGCGTCCCCGTGGTCGCGTCCGACATCCCGGCGCATCTCGAGACCACGAAGCGCCTGCCTGCCGGAGCGGTCAAGCTCGTCTCCTCGCAGGCGTCGCCGCTGGTGGTCGCCGACGAGATCAAGGCCGCGGTCGCGCGTGGCCCGAGCCAGATGCAGCCTTCGGTCATGACGTGGGAGGAGGCAGCCGCCCTCACGACCGGTCTGTACCGCGAGCTCGTCGCCGGCGAGCGGCCGGCGGAGACCGTCGAGCCGAGCCACGTCGGTCCGGTCGCATGACGTCGGTGACCGAGGATCGGCTACAGGAGCCCGGGCGGCTCATCCTGGGCGACTCCACCGCGGAGGAGGGCGTCGTCGCCTACCGGCTCGGGCGCATCGCGGACCACGTGACGATCCAGGGCCGCTGGCTGGACTGCGGCTGCGCCGACGGCTACTACGCGGCCGGGCTGCTCGAGGCCGGTGCCTCGGAGGTCGTCGGGAGCGACATCGCCGCCGATCGGGTGGAGGAGGCGGCACGGCTGTGGGAGGCGGAGCCGCGTCTGAGCTTCGTCGCCACCGACCCCTACACGCTGCCGTTCCCCGACGACAGCTTCGACGCGGTCCTGCTCAACGAGGTGATGGAGCACGTCGCCGACCAGGACGCGACCCTGAGCGAGGTGCGTCGGATCCTGCGCGACGACGGCGTGCTCGTGATCTTCAGTCCGAACCGCTGGTTCCCCTTCGAGGGTCACGGCGTGCGGATCGGACGGTTGCGCATCGGGATGCCGACGCCCCTGGTGCCGTGGCTGCCGTCGCGGGTCACGGCCTCGTGGCTCAACGCGCGCAACTACTGGCCGCACCAGCTCGCCGGCGTCGTCAGCCGCAACGACCTGCACGTGGACGTCGTCGACTTCGCGCTGCCGCTGTTCACGAAGTACCAGTGGATGCCGGAGCGGGTCGCCACGGCGTACCGCGACGCGCTGCCTCGCCTCGGCCGGTGGCGCGCAGTACGGCGCTTCGGCGTCTCGACGATGGTGGTCGCGAGGAAGCGCCGCGCCTAGGGCGCGGGAGCGATCTGGAAGACGTCGGCGTCGGGGGTGCGGAGAGCCTCCCTGGCGCGCGGCGCCTTCCGCAGCTCGCGCACGACGCCGTCGAGCGAGTCCCTGACACCGAAGAGCAGTGAGGCCTGGACCTTCGTGCTCTCGGTGACGACGACCCAGGAGCCGCGCTCAGCCGACAGCTTCAGGATCTCCGAGGTGATCTCCGACGGCTTCGGCTGGGGCGAGCACTGCGAGGTGGTCAGATTTCCGATGCACGGGTTGAGCCACCCGTCGAGGTCCGGGATGACGAGGTAGTCCATCGTCTCGTAGTCCTGATCGCGCCACGGCATGTTGGTCCCGCCGCCGATGATGGTCGAGCCAGGTGCCGCATGGTCGTAGACGTAGTTCACCGCCTGCACGTCCCCAGGGCGGAAGTAGTCGAGCCGCTCGTTGCCGTAGCGGGTGATCATGAAGCTCCCGAGCAGGACGCACAGCCCGCAGGCCAACGCGCCGAGCGCCATCCAGCTGCGCCCCTTGGTAGGGCCGGGGAACGCGAGGCAGGCGATGAAGAACGCGGTCGCCGGGAGCGCGAAGAGGTAGACCCGCAGCAGCATCTCGCCGCCGTAGGGCTGCAGGACGGGGAGAAGGAACGGCGCCAGTCCGACGGCGATCAGCGCCAGGTTGCACCGCCCGGCGCGCAGGTGGCGGATGAAGCCGAGGAGGCCGAGCGTCCAGATGCCGGCGCTCGCGAACAGGCGAGCGTGCACGACGAGCATGTGCTCGTCGCTGCCCCGGAGCCGTCCGGTCACCGTCTGGTCGAAGTTGCCGCCGACCGACCCCACCGATCCGGTGAGGCTGTGGATGTTGCCGGCGAGGTAGGCGGTCGCGATGTACGTGAGCCAGGCCCCGGTGATCAGGACCATGACGACGGGGAGGGTCCTCGTCTCGAGCCGGGCGAGCAGCACGAGGCCCGTCACGGTGAGCGCGACCGCGAACGGCGTGAGCTGGTGGCCCGCGACGATCGCGATGAAGATCCCGACGGCCAGGAGGAGCAGACCCACGCGTGGAGCCGACGCGGCGGTCGTCGCCGGCGCCTCCTCCACGCTCGCGGCGTCGACGCGGACGATCCGACGCAGCAGCCGTGCGATGCGGCTGCGCGCGGCCGTCTCGGACGCGGGCGGTGTGAAGAACCGCAGCAGGATCACCAGGACCGCGAGCCAGAGGGCGAAGCCGGTGGCCTGCGGCGAGATGTAGTCCTGGCCGACCCAGTTGGCGACGTAGAAGACCCAGACGGCCGTCCAGGACAGGCGCGCGTCGTCGGTCGCCCAGCGGAAGATCGCCACGAGCGGTGCGAGGAACAGGAGGTTGAACGTCAGTGCGCCCCATGCGCCGAACGCGAGCGGGCTCCCGAACCCCGCCACCTTCGTGAGCGTCGCACCGAAGGCGAAGAACCCGGGCCAGTTGAAGTAGGCGTCGATGTTGGGATCCACGCCGCGGTGGCGCAGGAGGTAGTCCATGACGCCCACGTGCCGGTACACCGTCTCCATGTGCGGGTGCGACTCGACGAGCGTCGTCACGCCGTAGAGCGCGCCGATGAGCACCAGCACGTGCAGCAGCGGCACGACCCATCCGACCGGCCGCCGCGCAAGCGAGAGGCAGAAGCTGGCGGTCAACAGCGCCAGGAGCACGAGCGCGGAGATCGGCAGGACCGACACGAGCCCGATGTCGCTCATCTCGTCGAGACGGCCGGGGACCGCCCGCATGAGGACGATCCATGCCCCCGCGAAGAGCAACGGCACGAGTGCGTGCGCGCGCACGGGCAGGAGCGGCCGCGCGTCGTGCAGCAGCCACGCCACGGGCGAGCGGCCTGTCAGCCGGGGCCTCGTCCGGGTCCGCGTCCCGCTGGGCGCGTACGCGCTCAGCTCTCGGGTGCCCTGTGGGTCGTGCGCGCTGTGGGCATCCATGCCGGGAAAGCTCAGGTTACCGGTGGATCGCAGCTGTGGAGCAG
Source organism: uncultured Solirubrobacterales bacterium (assembly GCA_963757125.1). Lineage (GTDB taxonomy): Bacteria > Actinomycetota > Thermoleophilia > Solirubrobacterales > Solirubrobacteraceae > CAVVSD01. Next base: position 282,491 of record CAVWQP010000009.1, read on the forward strand.
GTCTGCCATGGCCGTCAGGGCATGAACGACGCGACGCGGGCACCGATCACGACGACCACGGCCACGACCAGCGGGCCGGCCATCGCCGACAGCGCGCGCCGCCGGGCGTCGTTGTTCGTGCCGGCACGGGTCGCCTCGAGCTGGAGGAGCAGCGCGATGAGGAGCACGACGGCCACGACGCCGAAGCTGCCCGAGGTCGCAAGCGACGACTTGGCTCGTACGGCGTCGAGCACGTTCTCGGGGATGAGCCAGGTCATGACAGACCGGGCCCCGCATGGCGGCTCGGCCGCGAGTCGCGTGCGATCGCGATCAGCAGCAGGCCGACGGTGATGACCTCGAGGCACAGCAGCACACGGCCGGGCGTGAACCAGTGGGCGTTGACGAGGACAAGCGCGACGAGCGTGCCCGTCGCGATGCTGGTCGCGGGCGCGACGGCGAGCTGGACGACCGGCTCGCGCAGCCGCAGCAGCTCGACGACCGCCAGTCCGGGGCACGCCAGCATGAACGCGAGGGCGAGGATGACGCGGATCGGGGACTGCCAGTCCGCCGCGTACGTGACCGCGCAGCCTGCGGCCACCGCGAGCACGATCGCGCGGCTGGGCGTCATCGGACCGGAACCCCGTTGCATCGGCACATCATCGCGCCAGCCGCGCTCCCTGACCAGCGGAAGCGGACAAGAGTTGGGGGTGACGAGCCACATATGGCTGCGACATCCTGAGATATTGACCATTGCGAGCGGAGCGCCTTCCGGCGGGTCTCGCACCACGTCATCGTCCAATGCCCGCGCGCGTCCTCATGATCACCCCTCGCTTCCCGCCCGACATGGGCGGCGTGGAGCAGCACGTGGTCGAGGTGTCGCGCCGTCTGGCCGACCGTGGCTGCGCCGTCACGGTCCTGACCACGGATCGCACCGGCACCAGACCGGAGCGCGAGACCCGCGACGGCTACGAGGTCCGCCGGGTACGCGCATGGCCGCGGCGCGCGGACCTGTACGTGGCGCCCGGACTCGTCTCCGTCGTCGAGGAGGGCACGTGGGACGTCGTCCACGTGCAGTCGTACCACACGTTCGTCGCGCCGCTCGCGATGTACGCCGCGACGCGAGCGGGCGTGCCGTTCGTCCTGACCTTCCACGGCGGCGGGCACTCCTCGCCCGTCCGCAACCGCATCCGCGGGCTGCAGCGCCGGGCGCTGGGGCCGCTCGTCCGCAAGGCGGCGCGCCTGGTCGCGCTCACGAACTTCGAGGTCGAGGAGTACGGCCGCGAGCTGGGCATGTCCGCGGACCGCTTCGCGATCATCCCGAACGGGATGGATCTGCCCGCGCCTGCCGTCGCCGCCGCGCGCGAGCCGGCGGGCGCGCTCATCGCGTCCGTCGGACGGCTGGAGCGCTACAAGGGCCACCAGCGCGCCGTGCACGCGCTGCCGCACGTGCTCGAGCGCGAGCCGCAGGCGCGGCTGTGGATCGCGGGCACGGGGCCGTACGAGTCGGAGCTGCGCGGGCTCGCGCGCCGCCTCGGCGTCGAGGACCGCGTCGAGATCCGGGCGGTGCCGTCCGGCGAGCGCGCCCGGATGGCCCAGGAGCTGGCGGCGACCGACCTCGTCGTGCTGCTCAGCGACTTCGAGACGCACCCGATCGCCGCGCTCGAGGCCCTCGCGCTCGGCCGGCCCGTGCTGCTCGCCGACAACTCCGGCATGCGAGAGCTCGCTGACACGACGAGCGCCCGCGCCGTCGCCACGGACGCGCCGCCGCGCGTGCTGGCCGACATCATGCTCGAGGAGCTGGCGTCGCCCTCGACGGGGCCGCCCCTCCAGGTGTTCAGCTGGGACGACTGCACGGATCGCCTGATCGATCTCTACGACGACGTGCTGTCCCGACCGTCGTGACCGCGGACCCCATGCACCGGTTGTCGGTCATTCGGCCGCGGAACGGCCGCTCCCGACTATCATCGGACGTGTTGCCGTCGAGCTCCGTCCTCAGCGTGTCGGTGGTCATCAGCGCGTACACGGAGGGTCGGTGGACTGACCTCGTGGATGCGGTGCGGTCGGTCGGCGCGCAGTCTCACGACGACCTGGAGACCATCGTGGTCGTCGACCACAACCCGTCGTTGCTCGCACGCGCTCAGCGCGAGCTGCCGGGGGTCACCGTGATCCCCAACGGCGAGCAGCGAGGGCTCTCGGGCGCACGCAACAGCGGCGATCGCCGTCGCCCGCGGCGACGTGGTCGTCTTCCTCGACGACGACGCACGGGCGCAGCCGGAGTGGCTCGACCGCCTGCTGGCGCCGTACGAGGACGACGCCGTGATCGCGGTCGGCGGCCGCATCGACGCCGACTGGCAGGTCCCGCGCCCGCGCTGGTTCCCGATGGAGTTCGACTGGGTCGTCGGCTGCAGCTACCTCGGCATGCCCGTCGTGCGCACCGATGTCCGCAACGTCATCGGCGCGAACATGTCCTTCCGGCGCGAGGCCTTCGAGCGCGTCGGCGGCTTCCCCGACGGCATGGGGCGCGTCGGGACGCTGCCGGCCGGCTGCGAGGAGACCGAGATGTGCATCCGCGTGAGGAACCGCCTCCCGGGTCGCTCGATCGTGTACGAGCCCGCCGCGGCGGTCGCCCACACGGTCACGCCGGTACGGGCCCGCGTCGGCTACTTCCTGTCGCGCTGCGTCGCCGAGGGTCGCTCGAAGGCGCTCGTCACGGCGGTCGCGGGCACCGGGGTCGGCCTCGAGACCGAGCGGCGGTACGTGGCGCGCGTGCTGCCGGCCGGGATCGCGCGAGGTGTCGGCGAGGCGGTCCGGGGGGACGGCACAGGTCTCGTCCGCGCCGCCGCGATCGCCGCGGGCACGGCGCTCACGGCCGTGGGGTACGTCGCTGGGTCTGTCAGCGCGCGGTCGCGGCCGAGGTGGTCCGCGCCGTGAGCGATCTCGCCTTCATCGGCATCGCGCTCGTCGCCGTGGTGGTCTGGCACTGCGTCCTGGTCGTCCGCCGGGCGCGCCGCGAGGAGCGGACGGTCAAGGCCGTCGTGCTCGGGCAGCGCCGCCGGGCCAAGCGCTACGAGGACCTGGACATCTCCATCGTCGCCCGCGGCGCGTGGAAGGCATCGCTGGCGGCCGCGTACACGCAGGGTCCGAGCGCCGTGGTCATCCACGTGCGCGAGCTCCTGCTGCTGCTTCTCGGCGTGGGGCTGGTCGCGGGGACGCTCGTCCTCGTCTCGATCGACGTCCTCGCGGGCCAGATCGCCGCGGCCGTCGCGGTCCTCCTCCTCGGCTACGGCGTCCCGTCGCGCGCCGGCTCGCGTGGGGTGCACCGGCTCAACCTCGCGCTGCGCGCGCTGGCGATCGTCCCCCTCGCCACGGTGATCGCGACCGCGATGCTGCATCCGGACGTGTCGGTCATCGCGAGCATGATCGTGGTGGCGCTCGTCGTCTGCTGGCTCGTTTGGCGGATGGCGCCGGTGCTGGAGGTCGGCCGCGCCTCGCTGTTCGCGTTCCCGCTGCAGCCCGTGCCGTTGACCGTGGGGTATGTGCTGAGCATCGTCGCCTACCTCGCCGGTGCGCCGGTCCTCGTCGCGCGTGGCGCGAGCACGGGGACGATCGTCGCCGCAGTGCTCGGCGCCGCCGCCGCGGGTCTCGCCGAGGAGCTCGTCTTCCGGGGCGTGCTCCAGCGCAACCTCCAGCGGGCGGCCGCGCGCGTGGGCGTGCTCCTCGGCGCCGGAGTGTTCGCCTGCGGCTACCTCGGCTTCCACTCGGCGGCGCTCGTCCTCGTGATGCTGGTCGCCGGGATCCTCTTCGGCAACTCCGTCCTGCGGACCGGTGCGACCGGCTCGGTGGCGCTCGGCCACGTCCTGCTGGGCGTCGGCGCCTGCGTCGTCTGGCCGCTGATCCTCGGGCGCGATCGGCCGTCATGGGTCGACGAGACCGTCCTCGTCGTCGTTCTCGCCGCTGCCGCGATGCTCGCGACAGGTCTGCTGTTCCGCGGTCGCGGCGCCTCCCTCGTCGTGCGCCGCGGCGCAGCGGCGGCCGGGCGGCATGGGGCCCCGGCGCGCGAGCACGAGCGCGAGCGAGAGGTCGAGGAGGACTGGTTCGCGGACGCGCCGCGGCCGCGGTAGCGACCCGGGAGCGTCAGGCGGGTCGCCAGGCGGCGACCCAGTCGATCGTGACGTGGCCCTGGAGCGCGGGGCTCGGCGCGGGCGCGCCGGCGGTCTCCGACTGGAGGACCCAGTTCATGGCCGTGTTGGGGACGCGATCGGTCGACACGCCGACCACCTGCCCGTCGAGGATGAAGCGGACCTCGCCGGCGGTCCATTCGATGATCGCGGTGTGCCAGTCCGCGAACGTCGCGAGGTTGCAGAACGCGTCCTGGTCGCTCCCCGTCGTCGCGCCCTGGTGGTGGGCGAACGCGCAGAAGCTCCCAGCGAAGCCGCCCTCCGGGAAGTCGATCTCGCCGTCGCGCGGCCAGACGCCGCTGTTGGGCCACAGGAGCCAGGCGGCCTTGTAGTCCAGGAGCGGATCGGAGCGGAAGCGCACGGCGTAGCGCCCGTAGCGCTGCGCCGGCATGCGCGGAAGGGCCGCGGCGACCAGCGGGCGGCCGCCCTCGCTGTGCAGGAACCAGTCGAGGACGCCGTCGTGGACGCTCAGGACTCTCGAGGGCGAGTGGGTGCCGAGCGCGCTCGTGTCGGCCGCGCCCTCGTCGTAGGTCTGCCAGCGCGAGGAGACCGCGCTCGGGAACCTGCCGAGCGGGACGTTCGTCGTGAAGTCGTCGGAGAAGGTCAGCTGCCAGCCGGGGAGGTCGGCCGCCGGGATGGCCTGCCCCGAGGGGCTGGGTGCCGCGGCGCCGCCGGGTGCCTGCACGGCGCCCGCCGCGGTGACGGTCACTGTCGTGGTGGCGGGGAGCGAGCGCTTCCCGACGCGGTCGACCGCCCGAGCCGTGTAGCGGTACGTGCGACCGACCTGCAGCCCGGAGTCCGACCAGGACCGGGCCGCTCCCGGAAGCGTCGCGACGGTCGTTCCGTCGCGCGCGATCCGGTAGGCGGTGACGCCGACGTCGTCGCTCGCACGACCCCATGACAGGGTGGCTGCGCCCGCGCCGCCGGCGGAGGCGAGCTGGGGCGGGCTGGACGGCCGGCGGTCGTCGACGCGGACCATGAGGCGCACCCGGCGGCCCTTGACGCGCCGGACGCGCACCGTGAGCGTCCCCCGCCGGATCGCCTTGCGCAGCGTCGCCCGGCTCAGCGTCCGGCGCCGCGACGTGCCGACCATGACGCGACCGGACACGACGTCCGTCGCGTCACCGTGCAGCGCGCGAAGGCCGAAGGAGTAGGTGGTGCCGACGTGGGTGGACGGCCGGAGAGGATGCGTCTTCGCCGCAGCCTTCTCCTCGACGACCCCGAGAACTGCGAACCACGTGAGCAGGAGCACACAGGCGCGTCTCATGCATGGACGAGCCTAGCGCCCCGCTCCGGAAGCTGGTCAGACGCTGGCTTCGAGCGGCAGGTCGACGCCGTGCGACATCGCCGCCGCGACCCGCGGGTGCGAGTCGATCCGGCGCTCGAGCTCGGACGCCGTGTAGCAGTGCACGTCGGCCGGCGCCCCCATCTCCCAGTCGTCCCACAGGCTCCCCGCCTGGTAGACGCGCTCGAGCCACGGCACGCCGTCGAACGCCTCGGACACGAGGATCATGATCCACTCGGGTCCGCGCTCGCGCTGGGGCCCCGCGCCGCGGGCGTCGGCCACGCGCGCGCCTCCGAGCACCGCGCGTTCCAGCGGCCAGCGGTCGCCGATCCGGCCCAGATAGCGCCGGAGCTCGGTGAGGTTGAGGAGGCTCTCAGGAGAAGTCATCGGCGGTGTGGGGGCCGACGCACGCCACCGCCAGATCATCATCCACGCCCGCGGCCACCGCCGCAACCTCCTGGTACGTCACATCGTCCAGCGCCTTGATCGCGGCGTCGGGGTCGATGTCCTCCCCGAAGACGATCGTCTGCGCCGCCGCGTACCGCGCGACGGCGTTCGTGTTCTCGAACGCGAGCACCCGCCGGCCGGCCGAATACGCGCGCGCACGCTCGACCTCGGACTCGGTCGGGCCCTCCTCGCGCAGCTCGGTCACGATCTCGCGCATGCGCGCGTAGGCCTCGAGCGTCTTGTCGGACGCGAGCCCGGCGCCGAGGCCGAGCGCGGGCGCGTCGCTGAAGGAGTGGTCGACCGCCCACACGGAGTAGGCGAGGCCGCGCTGCTCGCGGATCTCGTCGAACAGGCGCGAGCCCATCGAGCCGCCCAGCAGGGTCGTGTAGATCGACAGCGCCGCGCGCTCGCGCGGGTTCGTGACGTCGATCTTCGGGCGGTAGAGCATCCGCAGGTGTGACTGGTTCGTGTCGCGCTCCTCGACCATCCGGTCGTTGCGCTGGACCGGCGCGGGCTCGTAGGGCCCGGGCTCGGCCAGGGTGGGGAAGCGCTCGAAGAGCTCGGCGACCGCCCCATTGCTGTCGACGTGCTCGAGGTTGCCGACGATGAACGCGCCGCCGCGCGCGCCCGCCCAGCGGCGCTCGCGGAACGCGACGATCGCGTCGCGCGTGAACGTGCGCAGGTGCTCCTCGGGCCCGAGCACCGGCCGGCCGAGCGGGTGCTCCCCGAAGGCGGCCAGGTCGATGAGCTGCTCGGCGACGGCCGACGGCTGGTCCTTGTAGCGCTGGATCTCCTGGATCACGACGCCGCGCTCGCGGTCGAGCTCGTCCGCGTCGAGGTGCGGGCGGCCCACGAAGTCGGTGAGCAGATCGATCGCGGCGAACGTGCTCTCCGCGCGCACCGTGATGTGGAACGCGACCAGGTCGTGGCTCGTGTAGGCGTTCAGGACACCGCCCAGGCGCTCGGCCGTCTCGTTGACGTCGCGGTAGTGCGGGAACTTCTCGCCGCCCTTGAACACGAGGTGCTCGAGGAAGTGCGCCATGCCGTTCTCCTCGGGGCGCTCGGTGCGCGCGCCCGCGTCGAACGCGACGAGGACGGTCGTCGCCCGGGTCCCGTCGAGGCCGACTCGATGCAGCGGCAGGCCGTTCGCCAGCGTGGTCGATGAGATCGTGGGCATGAGGACCACGGTACCGTTGAGGATGCAAGGGCCCCTGCAGCACGATCGTGGGGCTCGGCTACCGTTCCGCACCGCATGGCTGTCCGTCCCCGCACACGCAGGGAGCTCGACGAGCGCCGGCGCTCCAATCGCCAGCCCGTCGCGCCTCCCGCCCGCAGCGCCTCGCTGCCGCCGGATCCCCGGAACGTCATCGAGTTCCGCAGCGTCACCATGGAGTACAAGGGCGGCGAGGTCGGTCTCGACAACGCCACCTTCAACGTCCGCCGTGGTGAGTTCGTCTTCCTCGTCGGCTCCACCGGCTCCGGCAAGTCGACCATCATGCGGCTGCTCATCAAGGAGCGCGAGCCGACCAGCGGAGCGATCCGCGTCGCCGGCCGCGACCTCGCTGAGATGACGCACCGCAAGGTCCCGTACTACCGCCGCAACATCGGGGTGGTCTTCCAGGACTTCAAGCTGCTCCCGAACCGGACGGTCTACGAGAACGTCGCGTACGCCCTGTCGGCGACCGGTGCGTCACGTCGCGAGATCCGCAACAAGGTGCCGGACATCCTGCGCCTCACCGGCCTCTCGCTGAAGCTCCACAGCTACCCCGACCAGCTCTCCGGTGGCGAGCAGCAGCGCGTGTCGGTCGCGCGCGCGTTCGTCAACCACCCGCCGCTCCTGCTGGCGGACGAGCCGACCGGCAACCTCGACCCGACGACGTCGATCGGGATCATGCAGCTGCTGTACCGGATCAACCGCACCGGGACGACCGTCGTCGTGGCGACCCACGACTCGCACATGGTCGACCGGATGCGCCGCCGCGTCATCGAGCTCAGCGAGGGCACCATCGTCCGCGACGAGGCGTCCGGCCTGTACGCCCAGGACGAGCAGACCACCGACGAGTTCGGCCAGCTGCTCACCCGCGCGGAGCTCGACCGGCTCGATCCATGAGACTCGGCTTCTTCCTGCACGAGGCGACGCGCTCGCTGAAGCGCAACGCCATCCCGTCGTTCGCCGCGATGGCGACCGTGCTCGTCACGGTGCTCGTGCTCGGCGTCTTCATCCCGATCGTCCAGGCGACGACGGGGGCCGCCAACGAGGTGCGCCAGAAGGTGCTCGTCGACGTCTACCTCAAGAGCGACGCGAAGCCCGCGGACGTCCAGCGCGTCCAGCAGCGCCTGAAGAACGACACGCCGTACGTCGGCACCGTCGACTTCGTCTCCAAGGACAAGGCGTACGCGGAGGAGAAGAAGCGCAACCCCGAGGCCTACGAGCTGCTGGGCTCCAACCCGCTGCCGGACACGTTCCGCGTCACGCCGGACTCGCCCGGCAACGTCGAGAAGCTCCGCGACGCGCTGGCGCCGGTCGCGGCCAACGGGCAGCGCGCGGCGATCGATCCCACGATCGACGAGGTCAAGAACCGCCGCGACGACACCCAGAAGATCCTCACCGCCACGCGCGTCGTGAAGCTCAGCATGGGCGGGCTGGCGATCCTCCTGGTGCTCGCGTCGATCCTGCTCATCGCGAACACGATCCGGCTGTCGCTCTTCTCCCGCCGCCGCGAGGTCGAGGTCATGAAGCTCGTCGGCGCGACGGACTGGTTCATCCGCTGGCCGTTCATGATCGAGGGCATCGTCATGGGCGCGCTCGGTGGCGTGCTCGCGATCCTGCTGCTCGTGATCGGGAAGATCGCGTTCCTCGATCCGCTGGCCCAGGACTTCGCGCTCATCGCGTCGCCCGACACGATCAACTTCCCGCTGCTGGTCGTCGTGCTGCTGTGCGCGAGCGTCTTCGTCGCGGCCGCCGGCTCGGGCCTGTCGCTGCGCCGCTTCCTGCGGGTCTGAGACGCGGTCGTCAGCGCTTATCGGGCGCTGACGAGCCTCCCCTACCCTGCGGGCGATCATGCGGCGCCTCCACCGGCCTCGGCCACTCACTCTCGCCCTGTCGGTGCTCGCGCCGGTCCTGCTCGTCGTGGGGATCTGGCTCGGCTCACAGCCCGAGCACCTGCCCGGGTTCGTCCGCGGCATCTTCGTCGACGAGCAGACGCAGGTCGTCGCCGACGCCTACGACCTCATCCAGGACGACTACGTCCACAAGGTGCCCAAGGGCAAGCTGTCCGACGCCGCGATCAAGGGCATGGTCGCGTCGCTCGGCGACCAGTTCTCCAACTACTTCACGCCCGCCGAGTACAAGCGCTACCAGGAGGTCACCGAGAGCCGGTTCTCGGGCGTCGGCCTCAGCGTCGTCGGCGTCGACCAGGGGCTGCGCATCACCCGGGTCTACGACGGGTCGCCGGCCTCGCGCGCGGGGCTGAAGCACGGCGACCTCATCCTCGCGGTCGACGGCAAGTCGCTGAAGGGTGTCGCGGAGGAGGCCGGCGTCGCGCGGGTCAAGGGCCCGGCGGGCAGCGACGTGCGCCTGACGGTGCAGCGCGGGAAGAAGACCTTCGATCGCACGGTCACCCGCGCCACGGTGAGCATCCCCGTCGTCGAGTCGCGCATGGTCCGCGAGGATGGCCAGAAGGTCGGCTACCTCGCGCTCGCGTCGTTCAGCTCCGGCGCGCACGCCGAGGTCTACGCGGCCGTCCGCAAGCTCCGCTCGCAGGGGGCGAAGGCGCTCGTGTTCGACCTGCGCGGCAACCCCGGCGGGCTCGTGCGCGAGGCCCAGCTCGTGGCCAGCGGATTCATCCCCGAGGGGACGATCGTGAGCACGCGCGGCCGCGCGGTCCAGCCGCAGACGCTGAAGGCGACCGGCAACCCCGTCGCGGGCAAGCTGCCGATGGTCGTGCTCGTGGACCGCGGCACCGCGTCGTCGGCCGAGATCGTGACCGGCGCGCTGAAGGACACCGACCGCGCCGAGGTCGTGGGGACGCGCACGTTCGGCAAGGGCGTCTTCCAGGAGGTCGTGCCGATGCCCAACGGGGGCGCGCTCGACATCACGGTCGGCCAGTACTTCACGCCGAAGGGCACGAACCTCGGCAAGGGCCTGAAGCCCGGCCAGGGCGTGCACCCGGAGATCCAGGCCGAGGACGACCCGAAGACCACGCAGGACGAGGCGCTCCAGGCGGGCCTCAAGGCCCTCGCCCCTAGCCTCCAGTAGATGCCTGAGTTGGTAGGAGTGCTCGCCAAGCGCGGGCGCTTCCTCGTCGCCGAGTCGCTCTTCGAGCGCGGGCAGAAGCTGGTCGTGGACCGTGACTCGCGCGCCCGCGTCGGCGACCTCGTCGTCGTGCGCACGAAGGGTCAGGGTCGCGGGCACGCGAAGATCGTCCGCAAGCTCGGGCGCCCGGACAACGCGGGCGACGTCCTCGAGGCGCTCATGCTCGACCGCGGACTGCGTCGGCGCTTCGACCGCTCGGTGGACCTCGAGGCCCAACGGGCGCGCGACGACGTGCCGCGCGGGGCGGAGTCTGGGCGCAGCGACCTGCGCGAGCTGGCGACGTTCACCATCGACCCGGTCACCGCCCAGGACTTCGACGACGCCATCAGCGCGCAGCGCCGCGACGACGGGACGATCCGCGTCTGGGTGCACATCGCCGACGTCAGCGCGTTCGTCGCGCCGGGCGGCGCCGTCGACCGCGAGGCCGCTCGGCGCAGCACGAGCGTCTACGTCCCGGGGCGCGTCGAGCCGATGCTCCCCGAGGCCCTGTCCAACGACGCCTGCTCGCTGCGCCCGTACGCCGACCGGCTCGCGGTGACCGTCCGGATGGACGTCTCGGAGGACGGAACGGTTCGGCGGGTCTCGTTCACCCGGTCGATGATCCGCTCGGACGAGCGGCTGGACTATCCGCGCGTCGATCGCATCTTCGCCGGCGCGGAGGGCGCCGCCGAGCCCTGGGCGGAGCCGCTGCAGGCCGCCCGCGACGCCGCACGGTCGCTCGCCAAGCGCCGCGACCGGGGCAGCGCGCTGGAGATCGAGAACCCCGAGCCGGAGTTCGCGTTCGACCGCAAGGGCCAGGTCGCGTCGATGGCGCCCAGCGTCCAGACGGAGTCCCACCGACTCATCGAGCACCTCATGATCGCGGCGAACGAGCAGGTCGCCCGGCATCTCGAGCAGGCGTCCGTCCCCACGCTGTACCGCGTCCACGAGCCGCCCGAGCCGGAGGCGGCGCGCCGGCTCGTCGCGCAGCTCGCGACGCTCGGCGTCGCCACGCCGCCGGTCCCCGACCACCTGTCGGGGGCGGAGGCGGCCGAGCTGATCGCGGAGTGCTCCCGCGCGGTCGACGCGCACGTCCGCCGCCGCGACGGCCGGGGGCGCATGGGGCTGACGTTCCTCGTGCTGCGGGCCCTCAAGCAGGCCCACTACGCGCCGCGCAACCTCGGCCACGCCGGCCTCGGCCTGTCGCACTACTGCCACTTCACGTCGCCGATCCGCCGCTACCCGGACCTCGTCTGCCACCGCGCCCTGCTGTCGTCGGTGGGCGCGGGGGAGGAGCCGCCGGACCGCGCGCGCGTGGCCGACCTCGCGACGTGGACGTCGACCCGCGAGCGCGACGCGATGACGATCGAGCGCGACGCCGACCGGGTCGCGCGCTGCTTCCTGCTCGAGCGCGAGCTCGGGACAGGCCGGCCTCGACGCGCGGTTCGCGGGCGAGGTCACGGGCGTGATCGGCGCGGGGGCGTTCGTGCGCTTCGGCGAGGGGCACGAGGGGCTGCTGCCGGTCCGCCGCCTGCGCGGCGACTGGTGGGAGCTCAACGAGGAGGGCACGATCCTCCACGGGTCCCGCAGCGGGGAGCGGATCCGGCTGGGCGACCCGATCGACGTGCGCGTGGAGCGCATCGAGGCGCCCCGCGGCCGCGTCGATCTGTTGCCCGTGGACTAGCCTGGATCCGTGGCCAAGAAGAGCGGAAAGCGGAAGGTGTCGCCGGGCGACGTCGCGTCGAACCGGCAGGCGAGCTATCGCTTCGAGTTCCTCGACAAGCTCGAGACCGGCATGGTGCTCCAGGGGACCGAGGTGAAGGCGCTGCGCGACGGCGGCGCCCAGCTCAAGGACGGCTACGTCCTGATCCGCGACGGCGAGCTGTGGCTGCACAACGTCCACATCCCGCCGTATCCGCCCGCCGCCCGCGACAACCACGAGCCCGAGCGCGACCGCAAGCTCCTCGCCCACCGCAAGGAGATCGAGAGGCTCGTCGGCCGCGTGCACGAGCGCGGCCTGACGCTCGTCCCCACGCGCATCTACTTCCGCGACGGTCGCGCGAAGGCCGAGATCGCGCTGGCCCGGGGCAAGGACCAGTTCGACAAGCGCGAGGTCATCAGGGAGCGCGAGTCCAAGCGCGACATGCAGCGCGCGCTCCGCGAGGCGAATCGCTAGCTCCGCCGGGAAGGATCGCCGTAGTAAAGAGCACGTCCGCCGACGCCGCCTCGTCCGTGAACGTCACGCTGTCGGACTTCAAGATCAAGGCGTCGCCCAGCAGCACCGCGCACGGCCGCGTCACCTTCAAGGTGCGCAACTCGGCCGACATGGACAGAGGGAAGAGCAAGAGCCTCACGCTGAACCTGTCGGCGGGCGACTACGTCCTGATCTGCAACATCGGCCAGCACTACCGGGCCGGCATGCGGACGAACTTCACCGTCCGCTAGACGCTAGACGTCGCTGAAGGTCCTCTCGATGTGCGAGAGGTCCATCCCCAGCACGCAGACGGCGATGAGCCCGAGGTACACGGCGAGCACCAGCAGCCGCGTCCTCGGGCTCACGCGGTAGTAGGAGCGCTGCTCGTCGCCGCCCTCCTTCAGCGTCTTCCAGCGTCGGAACGTGTCCCACACGCCGACGATGACGATGAGGATGATGATCGGGTTCGGGAAGGCGAACGCGAACCCGACGGCCAGGAACAGGCCGACGAACCACATCCACGGCGACATGGCCGCCATCGCCCGTCCGCCGTCGAGCGGCGTGAGCGGGATGAGGTTGAAGAGGTTGAGGAAGAACCCGGTGAACGCGAGCGCCCGCAGGAACTCCGAGTCCAGCGACTCGCCGGCGGCGAACACCGCGACCGCCCCGAGCGTGCCGAGCACCGGCCCCGCGAGCCCGACGCGGGCCTCCGCCGCGGCGTCGTCGCCGAGGGACTTGGCGGCCACGACGGCGCCCAGGAACGGGATGAACATCGGCGCGCTCGCCTCGACGCCCTCGCGGCGGAGCTGGATGACGTGCCCCATCTCGTGGACGAGCAGCAGGAGCACGAAGCCGACCGCGAACGTCCAGCCCCAGATGAGGCTGTAGGCCGCGACCGACACGAGCATCGACCCGGACGTCGTGAGGAACTTCGCCTTGCCGGCGAACAGCAGCGCGAACTTGCCGTACTTGACCAGCAGCCCGAAGCCGACGATGAGCGGCCCGAACAGACGCCGCCAGCCACGCTGCGGCTCCGGGGCCGGATCGGGCAGCCGCGGCGCCGGCTCGGGTGCGGTCGCACCCGGCGGCAGCCACGTCGTGTGGGACCCGTCGGACATACCCCTCAGGGTAGGCCCGCTACATCAACGCGCGCTCACCCGTCAACGCTTCTCCGAGGATGAGGGTGTGGATCTCGGTGGTGCCCTCGTAGGTGAGGACGGATTCGAGGTTGTTGGCGTGGCGCATGACGGGATATTCCGTCGTGATGCCGTTGGCGCCGAGGATGGTGCGCGCCTCACGCGCGACGTCCAGCGCGATGCGCACGTTGTTGAGCTTGCCGATGCTGACGTGGTTGGGGTGCAGGGCCCCTGTCTCCTTGAGCACCGCGATGCGCCAGGCCAGCAGCTGGGCCTTCTGCAGCTCGAGCATCATGTCCACGAGCTTGCGCTGGGTGAGCTGGAAGGCGGCGATCGGCTTGCCGTACTGCACGCGGGTCTTCGCGTACTCGAGCGCGGCGAGGTAGCACGCGGTCCCGGCGCCCACGGCGCCCCAGCAGATGCCGTAGCGCGCCTCGCTCAGGCAGGACAGCGGGCCGCGCATCCCGGTGACGCCGGGCAGCGCCGCGCTGTCCGGGAGGCGCACGTCCTCCAGGATCAGCTCGGACGTGATCGACGCGCGCAGCGACAGCTTGCGGTGGATGTCGCGGGTGGTGAACCCCGGCGTGTCGGTCGGGACGACGAAGCCGCGGACGCCGTCGTCGGTCTGCGCCCACACGACCGCGACGTCGGCGATCCCGCCGTTGGTGATCCACATCTTCGTGCCGTTGAGGAGCCAGTCATCGCCGTCGCGGCGCGCACGCGTGCGCATGTTCACCGGATCGGACCCGAAGTCGGGCTCGGTCAGGCCGAAGCACCCCACCGCCTCGCCGGCGGCCATGCGCGGCAGCCACTCCTGCTTCTGCTCCTCGCTGCCGTACTTCCAGATCGGGAACATCGCCAGCGAGCCCTGCACCGACACCAGCGAGCGCAACCCGCTGTCGCCGGCCTCCAGCTCACGGCACGCCACGCCGTAGGCGGTCGCGCTCGCTCCGGCGCACCCGTAGCCCTCCAGGTGCATGCCGAAGAGCCCGAGCTCGCCGACCTCGCCGACGAGCTCGCGGGGCAGGATCCCCTCCTCGAACCACTCCCCGACGTCGGGCAGGATCCGCTCGCCCACCCAACGGCGGACGGTGTCGCGGATCATCAGCTCCTCGTCGCCCAGCAGCGAGTCGAGGTCGAGCGGGTCGGCCGGCCGCAGCGGCGCCATCAGAAGAGCTCCGGCCGTGCTTCGCGGGCGGCCGCTTCGGCCTCTTCGAGCTGACGCTCGACGAGATCCAGGCCCTTGTCCCAGAATCCGGGATCGGCGAGGTCGATGCCCACGATGGCGCCCAGATCCTCCGGCGACCTGGATCCGCCGGCGCTCAGCAGCTCGATGTAACGCGGCACGAACGACGGGCCCTCCTCGAGGTAGCGCTGGTAGACCGACAACGCGAGCAGCTGGCCGTAGGCGTACGCGTAGACGTACCCGGGCGTCCCGATGAAGTGGGGGACGTACGACCACCACGACCTGTAGCCCTCGGTGATCTCCACCGCGTCGCCGAGGAGCTCGGACTGCGACTGCTCCCACAGCGCGCCGATGTGCTCGACCGACAGCTCGCCCTCCTCGCGCCGGGCGGTGTGGACGAGGTCCTCGAACCCGTTCATCGCGGTCTGGCGGAAGACGGTCGCGATCGACCCCTCGATCGACTCGGCCAGCAGCGCGAGCCTGGAGTCCGGCGTCGAGGCCTGGGCCAGCAGCCGGCGGAACACGAGCTCCTCGCCGAAGACCGACGCCGTCTCCGCGAGCGTCAGCGGCGTGTGCTGCTCGAGGATGCCGCGCGGGCGTGCGAGGGACGCGTGCACGCCGTGGCCGAGCTCGTGGGCGAGCGTGAGGACGTCGCGGCGGCGCGACGTGTAGTTCAGGAGCACGTACGGATGCTCGCTCGGCACCGCGTAGGCGCAGAACGCGCCGCCGCGCTTGCCCGGCCGCACCGGCGCGTCGATGAAGTTGCCGGTGAAGAACGAGCGCGCGGCGTCGCCCAGGTCGGAGGAGAAGTCGTCGTAGGAGTCCAGGACGAGCTCGCGCGCGTCGTCCCACTCGACGGTCTCCTCGTCGGCGCTGACCGCGGCCATCCGGTCGTAGTCCTTGAGGCGCTCGACGCCCAGCAGCCGCGCCTTCAGGCGGTACCAGCGGCGCGTGACCTCGTAGCGGTTGCGCACGGCCTCGACGAGGGCGGCGACCGACTCGTCGCTGGCCTCGTTGGCGAGGTTGCGCGACGCGAGCCAGCCGGAGTAGTGGCGCAGCCGGTCGTCGGTGGCCTTGTCGGCCAGGAGCGTGTTGAAGATGTACGCCCGCGTGCGCAGCCCCGGCTGGAGCGAGGCGGTGACGCCCTCGGCGGCGATGCGCCGCACCTCCGCGTCGGGGGAGAGCAGCCGCGACAGCGCGACGTCCAGCGCGACCGGCGCCTCCTCGTCGGGCAGGTCGACCTCGAGCGCGGAGACCTGCTCGGAGAACAGCCGCGACCAGGCGCTCGAGCCGGTGACGCCCTTCTCCGTGAGGATCTTCTCCTCGGGCTCGCTGAGCAGGTGGGGGCGGTAGCGCCGGGCGGCGCGCAGGTAGTGGCGCGACGTCTCCAGCCCGTCGCTCGCGAGGAGCTCGTCGGCCTTCTCGTCGGGGATCGCGGCCCACTCGAGCTCGAAGAACACGAGCTGCGTCTCCAGACGCGCGCCGCGCTCCTGCATCCGCTGGATCAGCGCGCCGTTGGCGGGGTCCTGCGTGTCGACGGAGAAGCGCAGCGCGGCGAAGTTGCCGGCGCGCCCGGCGAGATCGGAGATCGCCTGCAGCTCGGCGACGGCCTCGGCGAACCCGGGGCCGTCGAGCTCGGCGACGCGGCCCGCGTAGCGCTCGGCGAAGATGGCGGTGCGCTCGGAGGCCTCCTCCAGGAGGCGGTCGGCGCCGGCCTCGCCCTCGCCGGCGACGAGCGGCTCGAGGTCCCATGCGACGTCGGTGACGGACATCCCGCGCACGATATCCGCCGGCCGGCGACGGTCGGGAAGGCACGGGCAAGTGGCACGGCACACACGGGCAAGTCGCCGCCGTGCGGCGCCCCTAGGGTCGCTCGGCCGACGCGAGTGAGGAGAGGCGATGCCGGTTGAGACGGTGACGTACCGCGCCGAGGTGGTGGGGTCGATGCTGCGACCCGAGTACCTCAAGCAGGCGCGCGACGAGCATGCGTCCGGGGCGCTGGACGCCCGGGAGTTCAAGCGCATCGAGGACCGAGCGGTCGACGAGGCCATCGCGGTGCAGGAGGAGTCCGGCGTCGACGTCGTCAGCGACGGCGAGCTGCGCCGCTTCGGCTTCATCGGGTCGCTCATCGAGATCGTCGACGGCATCGGCCCCGCCGCCGGGGCCCTGACCGAGTGGCACCGCGACTCCGGCGAGACGGAGGACTACCAGGCCGAGTTCGCCGTCCTGGATCGCCTGCGGCGGGTCCGCTCGTTGGCCGTCGAGGAGTACGTGTACGCCCGGTCGCGGACCGACCTGCCGGTCAAGATCACGCTGCCGAGCCCGCTCATGCTCGGCTACTTCTGGTCGCCGGAGCACACGGCCAAGGTGTACGACGACGTGTTCGCGCTCATCGAGGACGGCGCGCGCATCCTGCGCGAGGAGATCGCCGAGCTGGTCCGGCTCGGGTGTCCCTACATCCAGATCGACGCGCCAGAGCTCGCCGTCTGGGACACGGGCGAGGAGTACGCGGCGCGCTTCGCGGAGCTCAGCGGCCTGCCGGTGGGGGAGATGGTGCGCCGCTCGCCGCAGATCCTGGACGCGCTCGTGGAGGGCTTCCCGGACACCACGTTCGGCCTGCACCTGTGCCGCGGCAACAACGAGGGCCGCTGGCAGGCGGCCGGCGGCTACGAGCGCCTGGCCAAGGACGTCTTCGAGGGCACGCGCAACTACGACGCCTTCCTGCTCGAGTACGACGACGAGCGGGCAGGGTCCTTCGAGGCGCTCGCCGACCTGCCGCAGGACAAGACGGTCGTCCTCGGTCTCGTGACGACGAAGGCGTCCAGGATGGAGACCGCCGAGGAGATCCGCGGCCGCATCGAGGCCGCCGCGGAGCACTTCCCGCTCGACCGCCTCGCGCTGTCCACCCAATGCGGCTTCGCGTCGATGGCGCCCGGCAACCCGGCGATGAACGCCGACCTGCAGCTGGCCAAGTTGCGACTCGTCACGCAAGTGGCGCGCGACGTCTGGGGAGGGTGACGATGTTCCGGATCGTGGGCCGCAGAACCGCGGCCGCGCTGGTGATGAGTGGCCTGCTCGCGCTCGGGGCCGCGGCGTGCGGCGACGACGACTCCGACGGCGGCTCGTCGTCGTCGGGCGGAGGGTCGACGGGCGAGGCCGCGCCGGCCGACAGCGGTGCGAAGGCGGGCGATACGACGCAGGGCGCCGGGGTCGTCGACTTCGGGAAGTACGTCGGCGGCACGGCCGGCGCGGCGGACACGAGCAAGTCCCCGATCGTCATCGGCTGGGTCAACCAGCAGGGCGGCCCCGCGGATGTCGGCCCCGGCGCCACGAAGGGCGCCGAGATGGCCGTGAAGTACGTGAACGAGGAGCTCGGCGGCGTCGAGGGTCACCCGATCAAGCTGCAGACCTGCTTCACGTCGACGTCCGAGGAGCAGGGACAGACCTGCGGTCAGAAGATGGCCAACGACAAGGACATTTCAGTCGTGAACGTCGGCGCGGTCGCCATCGGCGCGCAGTCGCTGGACTCGACCGTCAGCACGTCCAAGCCGATGGTCTACGGCGTCGCCATCGGCGCCTCCAACGCGAAGAACAAGACCGGGTTCGCGCTCTTCGGCAACGGCGTATCGGTGTCGGCGCCGTTCGGGACGTTCGTCAGCCAGGTGCTCAAGGCGAAGTCGACCGCCGTCGTCTGGCCCGAGCTTCCCGGGATCAACGAGTCCTCGCAGGCGATCGTCGCGAGCTCCAAGGCCGCCGGCCTCGAAGTCAAGCAGGTGAGCTGGAACCCGAACGCGACCGATCTCGTGGGGCCGCTCACCGCGGCTGGCGCGCAGACGGCCGACGTCATCCAGGCCAACACGGACCCGAAGGGCTGCGTGAACCTGGCCAAGGCGCTCGCGAGCCTGAAGATCGACACGCCGGTGGTGTCCGAGCCGCTGTGCCTGAACCCGGACGTCGCCAAGGCGCTGGGCGACACGCCGAAGTGGACCTACGGCATCGCGTCCTCGCTCGCGACGGACACGACCGACCCGGCCGTCGCTGCCTACCTGAAGGTGGCGGAGAAGTACGGGCTGGGGACCGCGAGCGGCGACAACTGGATCCCGGTCGCCTTCGCGCAGATCATGACCACGGTCCAGTGGATGAACAAGATCGGGGCGGACGCGATCACGCCTGACGCCTTGATCGAGCAGGGCAGGGCGTTCAAGGGGCCGCTGCTCTGGGGACCGCCGACGATCCAGTGCGGCAAGTACCCGGACATGCCGGCCGTCTGCAACGACCAGACGAAGTTCTACAACTACGAGGGCAAGGGCAAGCTGACCGTCGCCAGCGGCTGGCTCGGACCGCCGTCGTGATCACGACGCCGGGGCCGTCACGCCGACGGCCCCGGCACGCAGTTCGCTCGGCGACTCGCCGAACGCCGTGCGGAACACCCGGCTGAAGTGGGCCGCGCTGACGAACCCCCAGCGCGTCGCGATCCGGGCGATGGACTCGTCCGCGAACGCCGGGTCCAGGAGGTCGCGCCGGCAGCGCTCCAGCCGCCGGGCGCGGATGGTGCCGCGGACCGTCGTGCCCTCCGCGGCGAGGAGCCTGTGCAGATAGCCGCGTGAGACGGGGATCGCGTCGGCGATCGACGCGACGTCCAGCTCCGGGTCGCTCAGGTTCGCGTCGATGTAGGAGGAGATCTCGCGGCGCAGGTCCTCCGTGCCGCGCTGACACCTCGTCCCCCGATCGTCCTCCTCGACGTACAGCGCCTGGATCAGCTCGACGGTGCTGCGCGCGAGGAGCGAATGCGCCCGCTCGCCGACCTCGCCCTCGCCGCTGTCGAACAGGTCGGTGAGGTAGTTGCGGGCGATCCGCCCGACGCCCGAGGTGCTCTCCAGCGGCTCGGCCGTCCAGCGACCGATCTCCTTCGCGAGCAGCCTGGCCGGGCAGACCACGATGAGCGCCTCGAACGGCTCGAGGCCCTCGATCGCGTACGGGCTCGACGACTGCCACGCGACGAGCTGGCCGGGGCAGGCGACGGCGGACCGGTCGTCCTGCTCCACCGCGCAGCTCCCGCGCAGCTGCAGCATGAGATGGAAGAGCCCGGGATCGGCGGCGCGGATCGTCGCGCGCGTCCGCTCGGCCACATGCGCCTCCGCGCGGATGCGCTGGAGGTGGATCGGTCCGACGGCCTGGCGCTGCATGAACACGGAGAACGGTCGTTCGGCGTCGCGGCGGACCGCGAGCGGCTCGAGGTCGCGCGCGAGGATCCGCGCCCAGATGCGGAACCCCTCCTGCGGACCCACCCGGGACGTGTCGACGATCTCCGGCGCCCCCATGTGGCGACGCTAACAAACCCCCTAGACTGCTGTGTGCAGGACACACCAGGGGACGACAGGCTTCGACGTGGTCGGCTCACCGGTGTGGCAGCGAGCCGAGGTCCCGGGAGGCCTCGTAAAACACCCGGGAAAACCATACGTGCGGACTCTCACGAGTACGCCCTCGCCGCTTAGCACCTAGCTAAGGCTGTGAGGTCTGGGCCCCCGCCAGCCGGCCGCGGGGTTCGCCTGGATCAGATATGCCGGCTCACCCGGGGAGGTCCGCTCCTGCCGATCCGGGGACATCTTCAGGGAGCTGGCCACGTGCAACCCCGCCGGCGAGGCGAGCACGGGGCGAGATCAGAGCGCCGGATACGCTCGTAGACGTCACATCAGGTGCGACCGCGGACGTGGGTTCGATTCCCACCGTCTCCATCGCCATCCGGATCTCGGCCCGGTTGCCGTCAGCAGCCGGGTCGTCGCCGTGTTGCGGCCCGGCTCGACGGCGAGTTCGGCGCTACGCGGTCGCTGAGCCGAGCAGCACCACGTTCGAGAAGCGCAGTGGCCCCGAGCTGCCCGCCGCATCCGCCGCCGCCTGCGTGATCGCGTTCCAGGCCTCTTCGCGGGCCTCTCCAGCGTGCTGCTCGATCATCGCTCGGATCGGGGCCGCGATCGCCCTGATGTAGGCGGTGAAGTCCTGTGGGGACTCGAACGCGTAGGTGACCTCGTTCTGCTCCACGGCGACGTTCGAGAACCCGCCTGCTTCGAGCAGCTCGCCGATGGCAGCGGGGGTCGGCCGGGAGAGGGGCCCGGGTGTCCCGGCCGGTGGCGGGGCCACGTTCAGACGCTGCATCGTCGTCCTCATCGGAATCGAGAGGAAGGGGACCTGATCGGGCTCGCCCCACGAGGAGATCGCCATCCGCGAGCCTGGCTTGAGGAGGCGCCGGGCGCGTCGTGCAGCGGCCTCCGCGTCGGGCTCGAAGATGATCCCCCAGCGCGACACGGCGGCATCGAAGCTCGCCGCCGGAAAATCGAGGCTGGAGGCGTCCCGCTGGATGAAGTCGACGTTGTCCAAGCCGGCGGTCGCGGCGCGTTGACGCCCGAATGCGAGCATCTCGGCGGAGATGTCCGTCGCCACGACGCGGCCCTGCGGGCCGGCCTTGCGCGCCGCAGTGAGCGCCGGCTCGCCATAGCCGGCGGCGATGTCCAGGACCCGGCTTCCGGATCGCACGCCGGCGAGCTCCACCAGCCGCTCGCTGATGTGCGCGTCCGCGCGGTCATTGAACTCGCTCCACACCTTCCATCCGGCCGCAGCAGAGTCCCAGTGCCGGTGCTGCGCCTCGCGGAAGTCGATCGCGTCAATCGGCTCGGATGTCATGCTCGTTCGTCCCTGTCACCGGGTGCAGTGCACGGCGACGCTAACCAATTCGTCTTCGGCGCGAGCGTCCTGCGGCCGGGGCCGTCGCAGCCTCGCCCTCGCCCTCGTCATCTTCATCGGGATCTACAACCGCGTCAGCAAGCCGGTGAACATCGCGCTGACCGAGGCGGCACTCGCCGACCGGGTGCCAGGCGACGTTCGTCAACTCCAAGCGCGATGGGACTCGGTCATCAACGTGCGAGTGACGCTGCAGACCTGTTGCCCTTGCCGCACTGTGCGTCGCACTCGCCGCCGCAGCCTGACCCCCGGCGACGGGCGCTACGTCGTTCCCAGCTCGACGGACGCCCGGTCCTGGAGGCGGAGGTAGGCGAGCACCGCGAGGACCCGCCGGTTGCTGCCGGCGTCCGGCTGGAGATCGAGCTTGGCGAAGATCGCGCTCACGATCGGCTCCACGGTCTTGATGCTGAGGAACAGCTCGTCGCAGATGGCACGGTTCGTGAGTCCGCGGGCCATGAGCTCGAGGACCTCGCGCTCGCGGGGGGTGAGATCGTCGAGGCGGCCGGCCTGCTGTCGCCCGTTGACGACGCGCGCCAGCGTCAGGTGCTCGATGACCCAGGTCGCCTGCCCGGCGAGATCGTCGAGCAGCCGCTCGTCGGCCCGCGTGACGTCGTCGGCCTCGACGCACCGGATCGCCAGGGCGCCGAGGAGCCGGTCGTCCCGGATGAGGGGCGCGTGGACCCGTGGGTCGCGCCGGCGAGCGTCTCGAGGGTGACCGGCGGGATCGGTGCGTCCGTCGGCGGCCAGACGCCGACCGCGTGCAGGTCGTCCGCATCGCCCATCCAGAGCGTCGCGCCGGGCGCGCCGAGCGCTTCCGCGGCGGCGCGCGCCATCTCGTCGGGGAGCTCGTCGGACGCCGCGCTGGTCCGCGACAGCCAGCTCAGCGCGCGGTACGTCGCGAGCCGGCGGCCGTCGACGATCGCCCAGCCCGCGGCAAGCGGGACCACCGCGGCTGCGAGCACGCCGGGCACATGGGTGCCGAACCCGATGAGCCCGACGGCCAGCGCCGCGAGCGAGACGGCCGCGGCGGCGACGAGCACGCCGAGCTGGCTGCGCACCGCGCGATCGGCCGAGCGCCACCGGGTCGCGAGCGCCACGATCCAGAGGAGCTGGAAGACGACGTAGCCCGGATGGGCGATCGCGCTCCAGACGTTCGTGACCGTCGCCGGGGCACTGGCGTGGATCGGATGGATCGCCACGGCGCCCGCCGACATGTACTCGACCGGCCACAGCGCCGACAGGACGGCACAGGCCGTCGCGACGACGGCGACCCCCACGACCACCCCTCGCCATCGCGGGGAGGGGAGACGCCCGTCTGGGAAGCAGATGATCGCGAGGGTCGTCAGCGCGAGCGCGAGCGCAAGCGGCCAGACACCCAGCCACGCCCACCAGCCGTCGGCCGGCGAGGTCGGCTCGTGCCCGACCTGACGCCCGAAGAACAGGACGCCCTCGACGGCGCCGGTCGCGACGAACAGGCGCCCGACGCGGTGTCCCGGGCGCTGGGTCGACACGTACGCGCCGACCGCGCCGAACGCGAGCGCGAGCAGGCCGTTGTGCAGGTTGGAGGCCCAGAACCCGTGGGCGAAGCCGAGAACGAGCAGGACGACGACGCCGCCGAGGACGGCCAGCGGGACGAGCCCGCGAGGCGGGCGCGGCACGAGGTCACGCATCGCCGGGATCTTCCCATCCGCCGCCCCACCGGCGAACAGGGTTTTCCCTGGGCTTCACGTCCAGGGCTTCCCCCGTGGCGGATCGACGCCGGGCGATCCATGGTGAGGCGCATGACCACGACGACACCGACCGAGAGGCTCCTCCAGGGCTCGCTGCTGGTCGCACCGCTGATCTACCTCGCGGCCGATGCGACTTACGCCGCGAACGGATGGGAGGACCCCACCGCCGGCGTCCTGCACGTGCTCGGAGCGATCGCCTACGGCTTCGTGATGCTCGCGGTGGCGTCCCAGCTGCCACGGACGTCGCGACTCGCGGCGCTGCTGATCCTGACGGGCCTCATCGGAATGGCCGGCAACGTCGCGTACGGGTTCGACACCATCCACACGTCGTTCGGCGACGTGGCGTTGGTGGACCGCGACGGCGCGGCGAACCTGATCAAGCCGCTCGGCTTGTTCTTCCCGCTCTCGCTCGTGCTCGCCGCGGTCGCGCTGCGCCGTCTCGGCCACGGCTGGCAGGCGGCGACGGTGCTCGTGGCCGGCCTCGCCTGGCCGATCGCCCACATCGCGAACATCGCCGAGCTCGCGGTGCCGGTGAACATCGCCCTGTTCGCCGCCTTCGGGAGCCTCGCGCTCAGCGCCGGCGTAGCGCCGGTGCCAGCACCCGCTCGCCGTAGCTCGTATCCGCCGGGTTGAGGTTCACGCCGGGCCGGACGATCTCGTCGATGCGGTCGAGCGTCGCCGCGTCGAGCGTGACGTCGCCGCCGGGGAGCTGGCTCTCGAGCTGCTCCATGGTGCGCGGGCCGATGATCGGCGACGTGACCGCCGGGTGGTTGGCGACGAACGCGATCGCGAGCTCGATCATGGACAGGCCGGCGTCGTCGGCGACCTTCGCGAGCGCCTCGACCGCCTCGAGCTTGTGCTGGTTCTCCGGCAACGTCATGTCGTAGCGCGCGGCCAGGCGCTGACGGGCGGGCGAGGTCGGCGAGCTGTCCGCGGTCCAGCTCCCGGACAGCCAGCCGCCCGCGAGCGGGCTGTACGTGAGGATGCCCATGCCGTGCCGCTGGGCGGTCGGCAGCACGTCCATCTCGATCCCACGCACGAGCAGCGAGTACGGCGGCTGCTCGGTGCGGAACCGCTGCAGGCCACGCTCGCGCGCGGTCCACTGCGCCTCGACGATCTGGCTCCCCGCGTAGGAGGACGAGCCGATGTAGCGGACCTTGCCCTGCTGCACGAGGTCGGTGAGGGCGCCGAGGGTCTCCTCGACGTCGACGTCGGGATCGGGCCGGTGGACCTGGTAGAGGTCGATCCAGTCGGTGCCCAGGCGCCGCAGCGAGTTCTCGACCTCGGTGATGATCCAGCGCCGCGAGCTGCCGCGCTGGTTGGGATCCTCGCCCATCGGCACGAAGAACTTGGTCGCGAGCACGACATCGTCGCGGCGGCCCTTGAGCGCCTTGCCGACGATCTCCTCGGACTCGCCCGCCGAGTAGACGTCGGCGGTGGCCAAGTAGTCACTACTCCGCGTTGTTCGCGCCGATCCCGCTGAACCAGAGAGAGCGCAAGTCCGGTTCCCGCGCTCCGAGTCGTCGGTGAGGAACCGCGTACGTCGATCCCGGTGCAGGCTCCAATTCCTTAGGTGGGCCGAAGGTTGGCCGAAGGTCGGACATACCCCGCGTGCCGATAGGGGTGGTGTGGGGATGGACCGGGCGAGGCCCCGGGCCACACCTCAGCTCGGCATCGGCCATGACGCCGGTGCTTGGAGCCACCACCCACGCCCGCCCCCGCGGGCCGACACGAGGACCGACCATAGCCACAGCGAACGACCAGATCTGCCGCACCATCACCCTGCCGCTCGTCCAGGGCCGCAGCACCGCCGGGGCCGGGATGGGCATGCGCGTGCGCCTCATCACCGTGGCCGTGGCTGCCGTCTCCGCCGTTCTCGCCTTCGCGGCCGCGGTCGCCCCGGCCGCCCAGGCCAGCCAGACCTGGACCACGCCCCTCGGCCAGAGCGTCCGCTTCTGCGGCATGTCGGGCAAGCCGTTCTATATGGGCGTGAGCGCCGGGACGAGCACCTCCTGCTCGTACGGCAAGGCGGTGGCCCACGCCGTCCTGTCCCACCGCAACCAGCGCTACGTGACCGTGGGCGGCACCCTGCTGCGCGTCCGCTACATCGACAGCGAGGACAGCCCCTACCTGCAGGCGGCCAGCAAGAGCGGCAAGCTCGTCCTGGTGACCTCATGAGGCGCGCGCTCGTCACCCTCGGCGTCGCGGGCCTCGCGGCCCTGGGTGTCGCCGGGACAGCCCCGGCCCACGGGTCGGACGTGCAGCACCTGCTCGGGTGGGATCGGCGATGAAGCAGATGAACACGCACGACCTGCCCGAGGGCCTGGTGAAGACGCTGCGCCGCCTGCAGGACGAGTACCCAACCGAGATGCTGCGCAACGCCATCAGCCAGGCGCTGGGCGTGCGCATCAAGTGGCCGCCGAACCCGCAGAAGGATCACCTGCTGCGGATCATCAAGCGTGCCCGGGACGCGGTGCCGACCGTGCTCGAGGACGGCGAGTTCACCCAGGAGGACAGCACGCGGCTGAGCAACGTGCTGTTCGGGGCGGACTACGACGTGGTCGTGACCGCGCTGTACTCGGCGGTCGGCGTCGGGCCCGACGACAAGAGCGAGCTGGGCGGCCTCATGCTGGCCGCCTTCGGCTACGCCAACGAGCACCGCCTGTGCCCGCGCGGGGACCGCTCCATCAGCGCTGAGGAGCGCTGGCAATGATCCGGGTCTACTGCCTGCTGGGCGTGGCCGCCGTGTTCGGCGTGGCCATCGAGGTGCGCGAGCATCTGAACCCGAAGCACCCGTTCGGGCGCAACGGGCCGGCGCAGATCGTCTTCGACGTGGGCCTGGCCGCACTGCAGGGCGCGTATCTCACGATCATCGCCTCCGCTGCCATCGGCGGGATCGTCATCGGCGTGGCTGAGCTCGTGTTCAGGTGGCAGATCGCATGAGCGGCCTCCCCGTCCTGGTCGAGGTCGAGATCGCCACCGGCAAGATCATCGGCCAGAAGTACCACGGGCCCAGGTGCGGCGTGCTGCACCACACGCTCAAGACCGGCCGCGAGTATCAGCGCCGGTCCAAGCAGGAGGCGCGGGCCAGCAAGCTCGAGCCCTGCGCGCACTGCGGCGGGCGGTGGAAGTGATGATGAACGTCACGACCACAGCCTGGCTGCTCATCATGGCCGCGGGCGGCGCGTTCTGCGGCCGGATCGAGCTACGCGAGCGAACCCGCGATCAGCGGCCGGTCGACTACGGCGAGCTCGCCATCGCGGTCTTCATCGGGGCGTTCGCCAGTCTCTGGGTGATCGCCATCGTGGGCTCTATCGCGCTCGGTGTGGCCCAGCTCGCCTCCGGGTGGGAGCTGTCATGAGGTACATCGTCGGCATCGCTGCCCTCGCCATCGTCGCGGGCCTGGTGGCCAACAAGGTGGCGCCTACAGAGGCGTCGACCAAGACCGTGACCCGGGTAATCGACGGGGACACGATCAAGGTCGGCACCGAGACAGTGCGCCTGATCGGGATCGACACGCCGGAGAGCGTGAAGCCAGGGACGCCGGTCGAGTGCGGGGCCAAGCAGGCCAGCGCCTTCGTCAAGGCGCTGGCCACGGGCCGGCACGTCCGGCTCATCACCGACCCGACGCAGGACACGCGCGACCGCTACGGGCGCCTGCTGGCCTACGTCGAGCTCGAGGACGGCACCGACGTGCAGCGCGAGGTCCTGCTCGCTGGCTGGGCCTCCGTGTACGTCTACGAACATCGGCCCTTCCGGCGGCTCTCGGGCTACCGCAATGCGATGGAGGCCGCCAGCAGCGCCCGCAGGGGCGTCTGGGGCCACTGTGGGGCTGATTTCCATGGCCGCTCGTAGGCAGTCCAGCTCGAGCGACGGCGGTGGCCTCATCGCTGGCGGGATCGGCCTGTGCATCGTGATCGGGCTGCTCTACACGCTCGTCATGTGGATGATCAGCACGTGGTACATCTGGGTCGGCCTGGCCGCGTTCATCACGCTCGTCGTGATCATCGTCAGGACCAACGCCCGGGATGAGCCGCTGAAGGTCGAGGTCGAGCGCGGCCCGACCGAGGTCATCTTCAACATCAAGCGCCGCACGGGGGCGCAGCCCTGGCCCGCGGAGGCTGCCCGCCACGAGGGCGCGGTCAAGCGGGACGACAACACGTACTCGGTCGCCTTCTACGACCCGAAGATTCACGACGAAGAGCAGCTGGCCCTGTGCATGGACGAGGCCCAGGACATTGCCGCCTGGTGGACGTACCGCATGAAGGGCGGCGCGGACGACGTGGATCGGGCGCTGGTGGTGGCCAACAAGCTGGCCCAGCGCAACATCGCAACCAGGAAGCCGGGGACACCCGCATGAAGGTGATGCTCAACATCAAGACGGGCGTGCAGCACATCGTCGGTGGCTGCCGATGGGTCAACAACTGCATGACGAAGACGCACAAGCCGATCCCGGCCAGCACCTTCGTCACGGCCGACTACGACCCGGACAAGCCCGCCTGCACACGCAACGGCTGCCTAGCGGAGCGACTGCCATGAGGCTCGGCATGTGGTACCGCCACGCCAGCACAGGACGCTGGCACGCGGCTGGGCTGCGGCTCGACGGGATGACCCGCTGCGGGCTGACCGAGATGACGACCGAGGAACGGACGCCGGAGCAGGTCGCCACCGAGCGCGAGCAGGACGTGTGCGGCCGCTGCGGGTCCTTCGCGGGGCTGCCGCGATGAACCAGCAGAACCAGTGCCGCCCGGAATACGTGCCCTCGCTGCTCAAGCAGCACCGCTGGCGGAGGAGCATCCACATGGACGGCTGCCACTGGCTTTCGTGCGTTCCGACGAGAGGCTGCTGAAAGCCCCGCTGAGCCCCTAGGGGACCACGTTGCCGACGATCGTCGCGATGAACGCCTCGTCGATGGGCTCGCGCGAGAACCAGCGCCGGTAGTAGAGCGGCCCCATCAGCGCCGAGACCATGGCCGAGTGGTCGGAGCTCGCCGGCAGCTCGCCCGTGTCGACGGCCCGCTGGAGCACCGCCCGGACCGCGACCGCATGGCCGCGCTGGATCCTCCCGTGGACCTCCGCGAACTCCGGATCGCGCTCGGCGACGTCCACGATGGAGGGGACGACCGACGACCACCGCGCAGTGCTCAGCCGGTGGCCGGTGTCGGCGAGGAGCGCCCGGAGGTCGCCCTCGAGCGAGCCTGTGTCGGGGACCTCCTGCTCGGCGCTGATCCGGGATGCGGCGTCGAGCACGAGCGCCTCGCGGGTGGGCCAGTGGCGGTAGATCGTCGTCTTGGCCACGCCCGAGCGGCGGACGACCTCGTCGACCGTGAAGCCGCCGACCCCGCTCTCGCCGAGCAGCTCGAACGCCGTGGCGAGCACCCGATCGCGTGATCGCACGACCCGTTTGTCGACCCTGTCCGTCATTTCGCTACGCTACCGTAGCGTAGTGTTATCGACACCGAGAGGACGAGGCCATGGATCTCGCTTCAGTTCGCATGATCACCGACGACGTCGAGCAGGTCGTCCGGTTCTACGAGCAGGTCACCGGCGTCGACGCGGTGCGCCACACGCCCGTCTTCGCCGAGCTGGGGTTCCCGTCGTGCACCCTCGCGATCGGGCACACGCAGACGACGCAGCTGTTCGGCACCGACTCCGCGCGACCCGCGGACAACCACTCCCTGATCATCGAGTTCCACGTCGACGACGTCGACAGCGAGTACGAGCGCCTCGAGCCGCTCGTCGGCGAGTGGGTGCAGGAGCCGACCACGATGCCCTGGGGCAACCGGTCGATCCTGTTCCGCGATCCCGACGGCAACCTCGTCAACCTCTTCACGCCGGTCACCGAGGACGCCATCGCGCGCGCCGGCCGCTGACCGGCGCGCGCCTCACCCATGCCGGTGGGTGCCGCCGTCGCGGTGCTCGCCCACGAGGTGCTCCATGAGCAGGTCGCGGCCGAAGTCGTTCGCCGGGTCGCGCCACACGCTGTGGGCGTGGTTGGCGTCGTCCTCGGTGTTGTTGAACTCGATGACCGTGACCGGTCCCTGCAGGCGGTAGTAGTGGCCCTGCGAGTACTCGGTCCCGCCGGCCCAGGCGAAGTGCAGTGCGTCCATGCCGGCGGCGGCGATCCGGTCCATCTCCTGGCCGAGCATCGACGGGTGCACGCGCGCGACATAGGACTCCAGCAGCTCGGTGAACCTCGCCCGCTGCCCGTCGTCGAGCTCGCCGAACGCCACACCGCGCGGGTGCGCCTTGATGTACCGCAGGGCCTCGGCGTCCTCGGGGCGCACGATGATGTCGCGGCGCGCGACGCCATGGCGGGCGGGCCGCTCCTCGTCGCCGATCCGGGGGACGGTCTGCGTGACGAAGTCGGCCGGCGACAGGTGGTGGATGACGGTGCGGTCGCGCTGCTCGGCGGACAGCGAGCGCAGCAGCGCGAAGGCGAGGTCCTCCTCCTCGGCGAGCGGCCGGAAGACGCCGACGCGGGCGGGCTGGGCGCCGATCATCATCGGCGTCGCGGAGATGCGCTCCTGGTCGTGGACCGTGAAGTTCAGCGAGATGTGGTGGCCGAGCAGGCGCCAGCCCCACACCGCGTCGGGCTGGGGCTGGTCGAAGAACGTCAGGTAGTAGGCACCGGGGTCGCGGAACTCCCGCGCGACATGGCCCATCCGCGGCGCGTTGAGCTCGCGCAGCAGATGCTCGAGGTTCATCGTGGCCAGCACCTTCGCGTAGCCCTCGACGGTCATCCCCTGGCAGATCAGGCGGTGCACGAGGATCTGCTGCCCGTGCGTCAGGTCGCGCAGCGGCACGCCGCGCCGCCCGGACTCGGGCAGGGGGTTCCAGTGCGAGCGCTCGTCGTCGTCGGCGAAGGGGACGACGATCCGCCGTCGATCGCGGTCGTCGAGCAGGTCGTAGAACGACATCGCGGTGAACGTCATGAGCGTCGCGCCGATGAACTGGTCGTTCACCTCCGAGCGACTGGCGTGGGGATCAGATGAGCCCGGGATAGGAGCCTCCGTCGAGGTGGACGTTCATGCCGCTCATGTAGCCCGCGTGCGCCGAGCAGACGAACGCGCAGGTGGCGCCGAACTCCTCCGGCCGGCCCATGCGCCCGGCGGCGATGGTCTGCGCGATCCGCTGCCGCGCCTCCTCCATGGAGATGCCGTTGCGCTCCATGTCGCGCTCGGCCATGTAGCGCTGGCGGTCGGTGTCGAAGCGCTCGGGCAGCAGGTTGTTCAGGGTCACGTCGTACTTGGCGACGTCCCGGGCGATGCCCTTGCAGACGGCGGTCAGCCCGGCGCGTGGTCCGGCGGAGACGCCGAGGTGGCCGCGCGGCGTCGTGACCATCGCCGAGGTGATGTTCACGATCCGGCCGAACCGGCGCTCGATCATCGCGGGCAGCACCGCGCGGATGAGCATCAGGGCCGCGAGCATGTTCGCCTCGAGCGCCTCGGCCCACGCCTCCTCGGTTGTCTCGAGGAAGGGCGCGGGCGTCGGCCCGGCGTTGTTGTTGACGAGGATGTCGGGCTGCGGGCACGCGTCGAGCAGCGCCGCGCGACCGTCGGCCGTCGTGATGTCGCCCGCGACCGCCTCGATCGCGACGGCGGGGTAGGCGTCGCGAAGCTGCTGCGCCGTCCCCGCGAGGCGATCGGCGTCGCGCCCGTTGATCGTGACGTCCACCCCCTCGGCCGCCAGCGCCTCCGCGCACGCCAGGCCGAGACCGCGGCTGGACGCGCACACCAGCGCGCGTCGGCCGGCGATGCCTAGGTCCATGTCGCGGCCTGCTCCCGTGTCGCCACGTGACGCATGATCGCGTCTCCGAACCCGGCGAGCTCGTCGACGTCGGCGGCGACGCACAGGATGTGCCCGTCCGGGCGCACGAGGACCGCGGATGCGCCGTCCAGGCCGACGGCCACCGCCCACTCCGCCACGGCCGGATCGTCGCCGCGGAGCCGCACGGCGGTGACCGGCACGCCGGGCGGCGGGTCCGGTGCGTCCGCGCGATCGTCGAGCAGGAGCACGGTGAACGCGTCGGGGTCGAGGAGCTCCAGGACGGAGCGTCGCTCGCCGTCGACCGTCAGCCACCCGTGGGGCAGCCGCCGTCCCGCCACGGCGCGCGGCACGAAGCGCGCGACGTCGGCGATCGGCTCGTCGCCGGGGTCGTAGGAGAACCCGAGCTGCAGCGCGAGGCTGTCGAAGTGCGGGCGCTGGCGCTCGATGGCGGCCGCGATCGCCTCCGCGCGTCCTGGCTCGGCGAGCCAGGCCTCCAGCCGGCCGGGGTCGGACTCGGGAGGCGCCTCGGCGAGCACCGACAGCGGGGCCAGCTCCGCGAAGTTGGTCAGGCTCTGCCGGGCGTTGCGCGTCGCGACCGCGCTGCGCTCCGCGCCGTAGGTGTCCAGCAGCGCGTCGGCCGCCCACCCGTCGAGGACGGCGGCGAGCTTCCACGCGAGGTTGTGGGCGTCCTGCACGCCGGTGTTCAGCCCGAGGCCGCCGGTGGGCGGGAACCGGTGCGCCGCATCGCCGGCGAGGAGGACGTCGCCGCTGCGGAAGGCGTCGGCGACCTGGGCGCGCATCGTCCAGGGCATGACGCCGAGCAGCTCGATCGCGACGTCGCCCGCGGCCGGTCCGAGCGCCTCGCGGATGAGCGCGAGGGCGTGATCGCCGCTGTACTGCGACATGTCCACGCGGCCCGGGGGCAGCTTGATGCTCAGCGCCCACAGGCGACGGGGGTCGTGGGCGATGAGCGTGCCCCTCCGGGGCGGCCCGTACAGCCAGTGCAGGACGCCGGGGCGGGTGCGCACGTGCTCGCGCAGATCGGCGGCGAAGGTGATCGAGACCGCCGACGCGACCTCCTCCTCACCGGACAGCGTGATGCCGAGCGCCTCCCGCACGCCGCTGCCGGCGCCGTCCGCGCCGACGAGGTAGCGCGATGCCAGCTCGTAGGTCTCGTCCCCCGCGCGGACCGACGACGTCACGCCGCCGTCGCCCTGCTCCAGCCCGGTCCAGGCGTGGCCGCGCCGCAGGTCCACCAGCGGCTCGGCCTCCACCCGGTCGAACAGGATGGCCTCGAGGTCCGGCTGCGGGACGTTCAGCAGGGGCGCCGGCGTGACGGCGAGCACGTCGGCGTCCTGGCGCTCGTAGGGCACCGTCCCGAAGCAATGGCCCGTCAAGGTGGTGACGAAGCGCACTTCGGCCGTGAGCTCCCTCGGCGCCGCGACGGCGCGCAGCGCCTCGGCCGTGATCCCGAGCTCGGCGTCGAGGATCTCGATCGTCCGCGGGTTCACGGCGTGCGCCCTCGGCAGCCGCTGCGGCTCGAGCGCCTGCTCGAGCACGACGGTCGGGACGCGGCGGCGCGCGAGCAGGAGTGCCAGCGTGATGCCGACGACGCCGCCGCCGGCGATGACCACGGGCGGCCCTGCGCGGTGGGACATGGACAGGGAGCAAACCAGGCAACCGACCCGTGGTCAATCCGCGTCCACGATGCAGACGGCGGGTCTAGAGTCGTCCGTCATGAGTCCTAGCGGGGAGACGCCGCGGCGTGCCAACGGGGTCCAGGTCATCGGGCGGGCGGCGGAGATCCTCCGCGTGCTGCACGACGTCCCGGAGGGCATGACGCTCTCGCAGCTGGCACAGACCGTCGGCCTGGCGAGGACGACCGTGCACCGGATCGTCCAGGCGCTGCAGACCGAGGGGCTCGCGACCGCGCCCGACGGCGCGCGGGGCGGTGCGACTCGGCCCGGAGCTCGGGCGGCTCGCGGCGGGGACGCCGGCCGCGACGGCATGGTCGATCCGACCGTTCCTCGAGGCGCTGGCGCAGGAGGTCAACGAGACGATCGATCTCGCCACGCTCTACGGGACGCGCGTGCGGTTCATCGACCAGGTCGTGCCGGGTCGCCGGCTCCGCGCGACCTCGATCTTCGGCGAGCAGTTCCCCGCGCACTCCACCGCCAACGGCAAGGCGCTCCTCGCCGAGCTGCCCGTGTCGACCGTCGAGGCGACGTTCCCTGCGCGGCTGGAGCGCTTCACGGCGAACACGATCACGACGCGGCGCGAGCTCCTGGCCGAGCTGGAGCGCGTGCGCGATGCCGGCGTCGCCTTCGATCGCGAGGAGACCGAGCTCGGCATCTGCGCGGTGGCCGCCGTCGTCGCGAACGGCCTCGGGCCCCAGGCGGCGGTCACGATCGCCGCGCCGACGGATCGCTTCCACGACGCGGAGGACGTGTTCGCGGCGGCCGTGCGCACGACGGCGCGCGATGCGACGGCGTCGCTCCTGCGTTGAAACCCCTGGAGTCGCAACCTACACTCGCGTCCGCATTCGTGGTCACGGTCTGTCTGCGAAGTGGACAACGGGAGAGGGCGAGCAATCCGTGCGCGACGAGTTGCTGCTGGTGGGGAGCATCCCGATGGACACGTCCGAGGAGGTGTTCCGCGCGTTCGGTGGTTCGCTCGGGGCGTCCCTCGCGTATCTCCCCGACGGTGAGGTCGGCGAGCGCCGCTTCTGGGTCGACGGGCTCGCCTACCGCGTCTTCAACGGCCATCCCGAGCTCGAGACCACAAAGCGCCCCGCGCCGGACGAGAACGGCGTCGAGAACTGGCAGCCGCGCGGTCGCGACGACGAGTTCCGCTTCCGCGTGAGGTCCGGAGTCGAGCACGTGCGCTTCCGCCGGGTCGTCGTCGCCGGCCTCGACATGGCGTAGGTGACGGCAGCCGCTCTCGGCGGGACGATCTGCGACAGTCGGGCGATGGAGATCGGGTGTCTGTTTCCGCCGACGATGGAGACGCCGGAGCACGTGCGCGTGGCGGAGGAGCTGGGCTACGGCTGCGCGTATGTGTATGACTCGCCGGCCTTTCTGGCTGATCCGTGGATGACGCTGGCGCGCACAGCGGAGCGCACGTCGCGGATCCGCATCGGGGTGGCGGCGATCACGCCGCGGCTGCGTCATCTCGTCGCCAACGCCGGTGCGATCGCGACGCTGTGCACGCTGGCGCCTGATCGCGTCGACGTGGTGGTGGGGTCGGGGTTCACCAGCCAGCTCATGCTGGGCAAGGGCCCGGCGCGGTGGGCGGAGGTCGAGGCCTACGTCCTGGGGCTCAAGGCGCTGCTGCGCGGCGAGGACATCGAGTGGGACGGCGCGATCGTCGGGCTGCGCTACGGCGCGCTGGCCGGGGTGAAGCTGCCCCAGCAGCCGCCGATCCTCGTCGCCGCGCACGGCCCCAAGGCCTACGCCGTCGCCGCGCGCAGCGCGGACGGCGTGGTCACCAACCTCGCCCACCACACCGCCAACACCGGCGCGGAGGACATGAGCGACTGGATGATCCTCTACTACGGGACCGTCCTGGACGCCGGCGAACCCATGAGCTCTGAGCGCGTGATCGATGCCGCCGGACCCGCGGCGACGTTCCAGCTGCACATCGGCGGTCAGGGCGTGCTGGCCGGCACGCCCGAATGGGCGGCCTACGAGGAGCAGATGACGGCGTTCCCCGAGGACCGCCGCCACCTCGAGACGCACCGCGGGCACCTCATCGAGGTCACCGACCTCGAACGACCCCTGGTCAGCGCCGACCTCATCCACCGCTCCACCGGAACCGGCACCCGTGACGAGATCCGCCACAACCTCGACGCGATCCAGGCCCAAGGCGTCAAGGGCATCCTCTACGGCCCGATGGGACCCGACATCCCCCGCGAGCTCACCGCCTTCGCCGAGACGGCCCTGGCGCGGTGAGCGCCGGCCTCGCCGCGCTCCTCGACGACGTCGCGGTACTCGCCCGCGCGGCCGCGGCGTCGGTCGACGACATCGCCGCCGGCGCGAGCAGAGCGAGCGTGAAGGCCGCAGGCGTCATCGTCGACGACGCCGCGGTCACCCCGCGCTACGTCCAGGGCTTCCGGCCCGAGCGCGAGCTGCCGATGATCCGGCGGATCGCGGTCGGGTCGCTGCGCAACAAGCTGCTCTTCATCCTGCCCGCGGCGCTGCTGCTCAGCGAGTTCGTGTCGTGGCTGCTCACGCCGATCCTCATGATCGGCGGCGCGTACCTCTGCTACGAGGGGGCCGAGAAGCTCTGGGAGTACGTGAGCCCCCACGCGCCGCACGAGGAGACGACGGTCAGCGTCCAGGGACCGGAGCACGAGGACGCGCTCGTCGGCAGCGCGATCCGTACCGACTTCATCCTCTCGGCGGAGATCATGGTGATCTCCCTCAACGAGGTCGCCGACGAGCCGTTCCTCTCCCGGGCCCTGATCCTCGTGCTCGTGGCGTTCGCGATCACCGCGGTCGTCTACGGCGCCGTCGGGCTCATCGTGAAGATGGACGACGTCGGCCTGCGTCTCGCGCAGGCGAGCGGCGGGCCCGCGGCGTCGTTCGGGCGTGGGCTCGTGCGGGCCATGCCGGTCGTCCTGTCGGTGCTGTCGAAGGTCGGGATCGCCGCGATGCTGTGGGTCGGCGGGCACATCCTCCTCGTCGGCCTCGACGATCTCGGCCTCTCCGCTCCCTACGACGGCGTGCACCACCTGGAGGAGGACGTCGACGACGCGCTCGGCGCCGCGGGCGGTGTCGGCGCCTGGCTGACCAACACCGGCGCCTCCGCCGTCCTCGGCCTGATCGTCGGCGCGATCATCGTGGCCGTGATGCACCTGCGGGGGCGCGGTCACGCCCCGCAGCACTGACCGTCAGTCGCCCACGGCCGCGACGGCGGTGAGGATCGCGTCGATCGCGGCCTGGGGGTGCGACACCATCGACACATGCGACGCGGCGACCTCGGTGATCGTCGCGCCCGCCCGCTCCGCCATGTGGCGCTGCGTGTCGGGCGGGATGACCTTGTCCTCCGTGCCGATGACCGCCCAGCTCGGCAGCGTCTTCCACGCCGCCGGCCCCGAGGGGGTGGTGTTGGCGCCCAGCGTGATCGGGCGCTGCCCGGCAGCGATCAGCCAGCGGTCCGCCTCGGGCAGGTCCTGGGCGAAGTACGCGTGCACCGTGTCGGGCTTCAGGAACGCCTCGGCGTCGCCCTCCGGCGCGCCGGGGTAGCCGACGATGTCGAAGACGGTCGTCGGGATCGGGGATGTCGAACGCCGAGCCGGACCCGCCGAGGATCCCGAAGACGGTCTCGCCCTCGTCGGGGATGAACGCGTCGACGTACACCAGCGCGCGCACGTCACCGCCGCCCGGTCCCGGCGTTCGTGATGACGAAGCCGCCGTAGGAGTGCGCCGACGAGGACGACCGGGCCGCTCGTGCGCTGGGCGAGGAACGAGGCGATGTACTCGGCGTCGGAGGCCACGCCGTGCAGGAGGTTCGGCGGAGCCAGGACGGTGAAGCCCTGGCCCTGCAGGTCGGTGGCGACGGCGTTCCAGCTGGACGCGTCGGCCCATGCTCCATGGACGAGGACGATTGTCGGCTTCGGCATCTCCTCAACGTATAGCGTCACCGCCCGGTGCAGGCGGAACAGGTCACAGGCCCCGTCGCGTTCCACGGGGAGGGCCCCGTGTGGTCGGCCCGCTGGGGCGGTCTGCGCTGGGTCGACATGCTCCGCGGCGACGTGCTGCAGCTGGCCGACGATGGCTCCGTGCTGCGCATGCACGTCGACGACGTCGCGGCGGCGCTGCGCCCGCGGCGCGGCGGCGGTGCGGTGATCGGCGTCCGGCGCGGCTTCGCGCTCGAGGGCCCGGACGGGTCGGTGAGGCATCTGCCCGACCTCTGGAGCGGGGACGAGATCCGGATGAACGACGGCGGCTGCGATCCGGCGGGGCGGTTCCTCTGCGGCACGATGGCCTACGACCAGCGCCCGGGCGCCGGCGCGCTGTACCGGCTCGGCGCGGACCACTCGGTCACCGTCGTCCTCGAGGGTGTGACGATCTCCAACGGGCTGGAGTGGAGCCCGGACGGCGCGCTGGCCTACTACGTCGACACACCGACCCGCGAGATCTCCGTGTTCGACAGCGACAGCCACGGCGAACTGCACGACCGCCGGCCGTTCGCCTCGGTCGACGCGATGCCCGACGGCCTCACGGTCGACGCCGACGGCGGAGTCTGGGTCGCGCTGTTCGACGGCCGCGCGGTGCAGGGCTTCGGTCCGGACGGCACGCCGGGTGCACGGGTGGAGGTGCCGGAGGGCCGGGTCACGGCGTGCACGTTCGGCGGCGACGACCTCGACCGCCTCTTCATCACGACCTCGCGCGAGGGCCTGGCGCCCGCGGAGGAGCCGACCGCCGGGTCGCTGTACGCCGCCGACGTCGGGGCCCGCGGCCTGCCGGTGCGCGAGTTCGCCGGGTGATGTCAGACATGGGAAGATCGGACCCATGACCGATGTCCAGCTGACCGGCCGGGAGACCGACGAGGCGGAGCGGGCGATCGCCCTCGTGGACGCGGACGTCCACAGCGTCATGCTGCCGTCCTCGATGCACGCGCGGCTGAGCTCGCGGTGGCAGCGCCACCTCGCGGAGTTCGGTCCCCGCATCCCGGGCGCCTACGCGATGTACCCGCGGATGCGCAACGGCGGCTACCGCATCGACGCACGCCCCGAGGAGGGCTTCGCCGGCTCGGACATCCGGCTCGTCCAGGAGCAGCTGCTCGACGAGTACGACATGGACTACGCGGTCCTCACGCCGATGCAGCCGCAGACCTTCGGCGCCGAGTCGCCGGAGCTGGCCGCCGCGATGTGCTCCGCCCTGAACGACTGGACGCGCGAGGAGTGGCTCGATCAGGACGCGCGCCTGCTGGGCTCGATCTGCCCGCCGCACGAGCACCCCGACCTGGCCGTGGCGGAGATCGAGCGCCTCGCGGGCGACGACCGCTTCGTGCAGGTCCTGCTGCCAGGCACCCTGGAGCAGGGGCTCGGCAACCGCCGCTACTGGCCGATGCTGCGGGCCGCGGCCGACGCGGGGCTGCCCGTCGCGCTGCACACC
Organism: uncultured Solirubrobacterales bacterium; assembly: GCA_963757125.1. Lineage (GTDB taxonomy): Bacteria > Actinomycetota > Thermoleophilia > Solirubrobacterales > Solirubrobacteraceae > CAVVSD01. The sequence continues at coordinate 320,545 of CAVWQP010000009.1, forward strand.
GGCGGACTCGCCCAGCCGAAGGGCGCGGGCTGGCCGGCCTACTACGTCGACATGCACGCGCTGCTGGGCACGACGATGGCGGGGCAGATGCTGTCGATGATCTGCTCGGGCCTCTTCGACGAGATCCCCGGGCTGCAGGTCGTCGCGGTCGAGACGGGCATCGCCTGGGTGGCGTCGCTCTCCTGGACGATCGACGACGCCTGGCGCGCGTTCGGCGAGGCGGAGACGACCGGGCTGCGCAGACCGCCGTCGGAGTACCTGCGCGAGCACTGGTGGTTCACGACCCAGCCGATCGAGGAGCCCGACGATCCCGAGCACCTGGCCTTCGCGTTCGACGCGATCGGCATCGTCGACCGGATCCTCTTCTCCAGCGACTATCCGCACTGGGACTTCGACTCGCCGGAGCAGACGCTCCCTCGCTCGATCTCCAAGGAGGACAAGGCGAAGATCTTCGCCGGCAACGCCTGCCGGCTCTACGGACTTCCACGCGGATGAGCGCGAACGGAGACCGGACGTACGACGTCGTCGTCGTGGGCGCCGGGTTCGCCGGGCTGTACGCCCTGCACCGGCTGCGCGGCCTGGGCCTGCGCGTCGTCGTGCTCGAGGCGGGCGACGGCATCGGCGGCACGTGGTACTGGAACCGCTACCCGGGCGCGCGCTGCGACGTCGAGAGCCTCGAGTACTCCTACTCGTTCTCCGAGGAGCTCCAGCAGGAGTGGTCGTGGAGCGAGCGCTACCCGGCCCAGCCGGAGATCCTGCGCTACCTCGAGCACGTCGCGGATCGCTTCGCGCTGCGGCCCGACATCCAGCTGAACACGCGCGTCGTCGAGGCGGCGTGGGACGACGCGGCCGGCCGCTGGACGATCGGCACCGAGGCGGGGGAGACCCTCTCCGCGCAGTGGTGCCTCATGGCGACGGGCTGCCTGTCGGCGTCGCAGGTCCCGGAGATACCGGGCCTGGAGCGCTTCGAGGGCGAGTGGCACCACACCGCACGCTGGCCGGAGGAGGGCGTCGAGATCGCGGGCCGGCGCGTCGGGGTGATCGGGACCGGCTCGACCGGCATCCAGCTCATCCCCGAGATCGCGCCCGAGGCGGCGCACACCTACGTCTTCCAGCGCACGGCCAACTTCAGCGTCCCGAACGCCAACGCCCCGATGGACCCCGAGGTCGAGCGCTCCTGGAAGGACCGCTACGCCGAGCAGCGCGAGACGCAGCGGCGGTCGATGCTCGGGGTGGCGATCCCACCGGGCGAGCAGTCGGCGCTCGAGGCGTCGGAGGAGGAGGTGCAGCGCACGCTGCAGGAGCGCTGGGAGCAGGGCGGCGGCATGCCGGTCCTCCTGTCGTTCACGGACTTCCTCGTCGACGAGCGCGCCAACGCGAAGGCGGCCGACTTCGTCCGGGCGAAGATCCGCGAGACCGTCCGCGATCCCGAGGTCGCGGAGATGCTCGTCCCGCGCGACTTCCCCATCGGCGCGAAGCGCCTCGCCCAGGACGAGGGGTACTTCCAGACGTTCAACCGCGACGACGTCACGCTCGTCGACGTGCGCTCGGCACCGATCGAGGAGGTCACGCCGACCGGCCTGCGGACCGCCGACGCCGAGTACGAGCTGGACACGATCGTCTTCGCCACCGGCTTCGACGCGCTCACCGGCGCGCTGCTGGCGATGGACGTCCGGGGGCGCGACGGCCTGACGCTGACGGAGGCCTGGGGCAACGGCCCGCAGTCCTACCTCGGCCTCATGGTGGCCGGGTTCCCGAACCTGTTCACGATCACCGGACCGGGCAGCCCGTCGGTGCTGTCCAACGTCGTCGTGTCGATCGAGCAGCACGTCGAGTGGATCGCCGACTGCATCGCGCACCTGCGCGCGTCGGGGCTGGACCGCATCGAGGCCACGGCCGACGCGCAGGAGGCGTGGATGGCCCACGTCGCCGAGGTGGCGGCGTTCACGCTGTTCCCGCGCGCCGCGTCCTGGTACGTCGGCGCGAACGTGCCCGGCAAGCCGCGGGTCTTCATGCCCTACGTCGGGGGCGTCGGCCCGTACCGCGAGCGCTGCGCGCAGATCGCGGCCGCCGGCTACGAGGGGTTCACGCTGCCCGAGCAGGCCGCGTTCACGCCTTGATCCCCTGACTCGCGGCGCGGCCCGACAGCGACCGCTGCTGGCCGAGGCGCTGGCGCGGGATGCCGAGCCGCTCCTTGGCGACCTCGCGGTAGGAGAAGTCGCGCAGCAGCGTGTTGCGGTGGCTGTTGCCCATCGAGAGGTCGCGGTAGATGCGCTCCATGCGCTCGCCGTGCCTCGCGGCGCTCGACCCCGACGTCCGGAACAGGTCGGCCTGCATCGTCTCCCACGAGGCGACCATCACCTCGCGGCGATGCAGCCGACGAGCATGTCGGCGCCGAACGTGTAGGGCACGCCCTCCTCGACGGCGCGGCGGCAGTGCTCCATGTGCTGCTCGCACGCCTGCAGCAGCGCGGCCTCGGCCATCCCGATCTTCGCGAGCGCCGCGCCGAAGTACCGCTGGTAGTCGGGGTCCTCGCGGCGCGGCACGAACGGCGGCAGCGCCGTCGACTTCTCGTGCAGCTGACGCTCGTACTCGTCGAGCGCGTTGTACACGGCGCCGACCATGACCGCCGCGAGCGTGATGGTGAAGAGGCCCATCGTGCGCCCGCCGTACATCGGGTTGCCGTGGAGCGCGACGCCGGGGACGTTCGCCGGATCCTCGACCTCCACGTCGACCATGATCGTGTCCTCGAGCACCGCGTGGCTCGGAACGCGGCCGTGGTCGAAGCGCAGCGTGTGCGAGCCGCTGCCCTTGAGGCCGAGCAGGTCGCCCCACGATCCCTCGACCATCTCCCACTCGCTGCGGGGCGCGAGGAACATGAGCTGGCGGCCGGAGTTGCCGCCGTGCTCGTCCGGCATGAAGGCCTGGCCCATGTAGTGCGTCGAGTACGGCGCGCCGGAGCAGTAGGCGACGCTGCCCGTGAGCTCCCAGCCGTCGGCCGTGCGCTGCGCGACGCCGATCGGCGCGGTCACCGCGGGCGCGCGGAAGTCGCCGTCGCCGAAGGCCTCGGTCTGCGCCCGCTCGGGGAAGAAGGAGCCGACGTGCAGTGCGTGGTTGGACGCCAGCGAGGCGCACCACGCCGTCGACGGGCACCCGCGTGCGAGCTCGATCCCGATCCGGGCGAAGGTCGGGACGTCGAACGCGTAGCCGCCGTAGCGCCGCGGCACGAAGGTGCGGTAGAGGCCCCGCCGCCTGCAGCTCGCGGTGGACGTCCTCGGCGTAATAGCTGCGCTCCTCGACCTCGGCCTGGCGCTCCACGAGCATCGGTCGCAGCGCCGTGGCCCGCGCGATGAGCTCGCGCGGCGTGAGATCCGGCTCCGGCGCGGCGATCGTTCCCTCGGACACGGCATGCTCTCCTCGTGCGATCAGGTCAAATGTCAGACATGAGGATACGCTTCGGCGGTCCGGCGAGGAGGGGAAGATGCAGGAGCTGAGTGGCAGGGTCGCGGTGGTCACCGGGGCGGCGAGCGGGATCGGCCGGGCGCTGGCCGACCGGTTCGCGCAGGAGGGCATGCGGGTCGTGCTCGCCGACGTCGACGAGCCCGCGCTCGAGAGCGCGGTGGCCGAGATCACGGCGTCCGGTGCGGAGGCGATCGGCGTGCGCACCGACGTGGCCCGCGCGGAGGAGGTGCAGGCGCTGGCCGACCGCACCGTCGAGGCGTTCGGCGGCGTGCACGTCGTCTGCAACAACGCGGGCGTCGAGACCGGCGCGAACGTCGCCGACATCCCGGTCGCCGCGTGGGACTGGGTGCTCGGCGTGAACCTGTGGGGCGTCCTGCACGGCTGCCGCACGTTCCTCCCGCTCATCCGCGAGCAGGGCGAGGGTCACATCGTCAACACCGGGTCCGTCGCGTCGTTCGCGACGGGGCTGCCGACCTTCTCGCCCTACACGACCTCGAAGTTCGCCGTCCTCGGCTTCAGCGAGTGCCTCGAGATCGAGCTGCGCACGGGCGGGGAGGACATCGGCGTGTCGCTGCTCGCGCCCGGCGTCGTCGCGACCCGGATGCCCGACGCCGAGCGCAACCGCCCCGAGGGCGTGCCGTCGACGGAGGACGATCCGCAGCGCCACGAGATCCTCGAGAGCCTGCGCACCGCCGTGAAGCAGGTCGGCATGGATCCGGCCGAGGTCGCGGGCATGGTCGTCGACGCGATCCGCCACCGGCGCTTCTTCGTGCTCACGCACCCCGAGAACGCGCTCGAGGCGATGCGCAAGCGCCTGCACTGGATGGAGACCGGCGAGGCGCCGGGCACGCGCGGCCCCTCGGTTGCGTGAGGGTGCACACTGGTGGCGTGACCCAGGCCTGGATCTGCGAGACCTGCGCGGTCGAGCACGCCGAGGCGTCCGGCACGTGCGCGGTCTGCGCCGACGACCGCCAGTGGGTGCCCGCCGACGGGCAGCGCTGGACGACGCTCGACGACCTCGCCGCCTCGGGGCGGCAGACCCACGTGCGCGAGCTCGAGGACGACCTCTTCGGCATCACCGTCGAGCCCAAGGTCGGCATCGGCCAGCAGGCGCACCTCGTGCGCACGCCGGTCGGCACCGTGCTCTGGGACCCGACCGGCTACGTCGACGACGAGGCCGCCGCGCAGATCCGTGAGCTCGGCGACGTCATCGCGATCACCTCGAGCCACCCGCACATGTTCGGCGTCCAGGTGGAGTGGAGCCGCCGGCTCGGCAACGCGCCGATCCTCGTCACCGAGCCGAACATGGAGTGGGTGGCCCGCCCCGACCCGGCGATCCGCTCCTGGCAGGGCTCGCACGAGCTCGCGCCGGGGGTGACGCTCCTGCAGCTCGGCGGGCACTTCGAGGGCAGCGCCGTCATCCACTGGGCCCAGGGCGCCGGCGGCAAGGGCGTGCTGCTGGCGTCGGACACGATCCAGTCGAATCCGGACGGGACGACGGTCACGTTCATGCGCAGCTTCCCGAACCGGATCCCGCTCTCGCCGGCCGTCGTGCAGCGCCTCGCCGGCGCGGTCGAGGACCTGGCGTTCGACCGCCTGTACGACAACTTCGGCAGCACGATCGACGCCGACGCCTCCGGCGCGGTCCGCCGGTCGGCGGACCGCTACGCCGCCTGGGCCGGCGGCGACCACGACGAACTCACCTAGGCGTTCCGCCTCGCCTCCAGGAGCCGCCGGGCGATGATGAGGTGCTGGATCTCGTTGGAGCCCTCGCCGAGGATGAGCAGCGGCGCGTCGCGGTACAGCCGCTCGACCGGGTTGTCCTGCGAGTAGCCCGCGCCGCCGTAGATCCGCAGCGCGTCCAGGGCGCACTCCTCTGCGGTCTCCGTCGCGAAGAGCTTCGCCATCCCCGCCTGCAGGTCGGCGCGCTCGCCGGCCTGCTTGCGCTCGGCCGCGTCGAGGACGAGCAGCTCGGCCGCGCGGATCTTCGTCGCCATCTGCGCGAGCTTGATCTGGATCGACTGGTGGTCGGCGATCGGCTTGCCGAACGTCTCGCGCTCGTCCGCGTACGCGATGGCGTGGTCGAACGCCGACCGGGCGAGACCGAGGCCGCGCGCGGCGACGTTGACCCGGCCGAGCTCGAGGGCGGCCATGAACTGCTTGAAGCCCTGGCCCTCCTGCCCGCCGAGCACCATGTCGGCGGGGACCCGGAAGCCCTCCCAGAACATCTCGGTGGAGTCGATGCCGAGGTAGCCCATCTTCTTCAGCAGCGGCGGGATCGTGAGCCCGGGCTGCTCGTGGACCATCGGCTCCTTCTCGACGACGAGGCACGTGAAGCCGCGGTGGCGCGGCTGGGCGTCGGGGTCGGTGACCGCGAGCAGCATGATCACGCCGGCGTGCAGGCCGTTCGTGATCCACTTCTTGTGCCCGTCGACGACGTAGGCGTCGCCGTCGCGGACCGCCCGGACCTTGATCGCCTGCACGTCGGAGCCGGCGTGCGGCTCCGTGATCGAGAACGCCCCGCGCACCTCGCCGGTGGCCATCCGCGGGAGCAGCCGCTCCTGCTGCTCGCGGGTTCCGAAGTTCAGGAGCATCCAGGACGCCATGAAGTGCGTGTTCATGACGCCGGAGAGCGAGATCCACGCGCGCGAGACCTCCGCGACGATCTTCGCGTAGGTCACGAGGTCGAGGCCGAGGCCGCCGTGCTCCTCCGGGATGGCGGTGCCGAACAGCCCCAGCTCGCGCATCCGCTCCACGAGCGGCTCGGGGTAGGAGTCGTCGCGGTCGTACTGCGCGACGGCGGGGAGCGCCTCGTCGTCGACGAAGCGCCGCACCCGGTCCAGGAGTGTGTCGGTGACGACGGCCATCAGAGGTCGATCACCAGGCTTCCCAGCTCGCCGAACCGCGCGCTCTGGCCCGGCCGCACGACGACGACGGTGTCGGGCAGCTCGACGAGCAGCGGCCCTTCGAGACGATCGGGGACACCGCCCTCCTTCAGGCGCAGGACCGGCGTGTCGACGAAGCCGCCGGTCTCGTACCAGTAGACCTGCCGCGAGGCCCACTCGGGCGAGGTGGCATCGGGCGGCGTGCTCATCGTCGGCGCGTCGGTCAGCCCGCGGGCGCGGACGATGAACGACGTGATCGCGATCCCACCCTCCGGGTGACCGGAGCCCTCGCCGTGCAGCGCCTCGTAGACCTCGACGAACGCCGACGTGATCGTGTCGCCGTCGATCGGCGCGCCGGGCTCGAGCGCCACCTCGACGTCGAACACCTGGGCCGCGTACTTCATCCGCAGCGACCGGCGCAGCTCGATGCGGTCCTCCGCGAAGCCCTCCGAGCGCAGCACCTCGCGCCCGGTGGCCTCCAGCTCGCCGAACGGCGCGTCGATGGCCGCGGGGTCGGCGGGGAGCATGAGGCGCTGCGGGCGCTGGTAGACGTGGACGACGTCGGCCACCGTGGCCCCGAACGCCGACCAGACCGGCGCGACGTAGGGGAGGGGGATGACGAGGCGCTTCATCCCGACCTCGCGCGCGACCGCGGCGGCGTGCACCGGGCCCATCCCGCCGTACGCGAAGCACGTGAACTCGCGCGGGTCCAGGCCGCGGAGCACGCTCATGCGCCGCAGCAGGTCGGCCATCTTGGAGTCGACGATGCGGTTGATGCCCGCCGCGCCCTCGTGGACCGTGAGGCCCAGCGGGTCCGCGATGCTCGCGATCGCCTGCTCGGCTGCGGGGAGGTCGAGCGTCGCCTCCCCGTGCAGGAAGTTCTCCGGGTCGACGATGCCGAGGACGACGTCCGCGTCGGTCACGGTCGGCTCGGTGCCGCCGCGGCCGTAGCACGCGGGGCCCGGATAGGCGCCCGCCGAGCGCGGGCCGACCTGCAGCCCGCCCGAGTCGTCCAGCCACGCGATGCTGCCGCCGCCGGCGCCGATCGAGTCGACGTACACCATCGGCAGCGCGATCTCGAAGCGCTCGAGCACCGACTGCTCGCGCAGGTCCGGTGCGCCGCCGCGGATGACGCTCACGTCGAAGGACGTGCCGCCCATGTCGGTGACGATGATGTCCGGCTCGCCCATCCGCTCGGCCAGGAACGCGCTGCCCAGCGTCCCCATGACGGGGCCCGAGTGCACGGTGCGGATCGGGGCGCGCTGGGCCTCGTCGGCGGTGATGGTGCCGCCCGCGCACTGCGCGTACATGATGCGGCCCGTGTAGCCGCGCTCGCGGGCGCCGGTCTCGATCGCCTCGACGTAGGCGTTCATGAGCGGGCCGATGAAGGAGTTGATGACGCCGGTCATCGTCCGCTCGTACTCGCCGACGTGCGCGGAGATCTCCGACGCCGCCGTCACGAACAGCTCGGGGTGGCGCTCGCGTGCGAGCGCGACGACGCGCTGCTCGTGCTCGTCGTTGCGCGGCGACCAGAGCAGGCTCACCGTCAGGGCCTCGGCGCCGCCGTCGGCCAGCCGCGCGAGCGCCTGCGTGGCCGACTCCTCGTCGAGCCCGACGATGACCTCGCCCTCGAAGTCGATGCGCTCGGTCACCTCGGACACCAGCGACCGGGCGACGAGCTGCTCGGGCTTGTCCGTGTGCGGCATGTCGAGCAGGCGGTCGCCGTCCAGGCCGGCGAGCCGGCCCGCGCCCTTCATGACCGCGATCGCGTCGCCGTGGCCGTTCGTGGTGACGAGGCCGACCTTCGCGCCCTCGCGGGTGATGAGCGCGTTCGTCCCGGTCGTCGTGCCGTGCACGACGCGCTCGGCCTGCGCGAGCAGCTCGTCGAGCGACATCCCGAACCGCGACGCCGCCTCCTCGATCGCCTCGAAGAAGCTGCGCGCGCGATCCGTCGGGCGCGTCGGCACCTTGCCGGTCCGGATCGTGCCGTCGGGGCCGATGACGGCGCAGTCCGTGAACGTCCCGCCGATGTCGACGCCGACGCTGTAGCCGCTCATGGCCGATCCTCCTCGGCCGCGAGGACGAAGTCGTGCCACGGCTCGTCCTCGGCCAGGCAGAACTCCTGGGCGAGCATCGCGGCGCAGCCCGGGCACGCGTACTGGCGCAGCAGGAGCTGGGTCTCGGAGAACTCCGTCGGATCCGGATAGAGCCGCTCGTCCACGGTCTGCGGCGCGCGCTGGCGGTAGCGCGTGCGGAGCTTGAAGTTCTCGCCCATCGGACCGAGGTGCTCGCCGCAGGCCGAGCAGGCCCAGACGCGCTCGCCGGCGTGCTCGGCGACGTCGACGCCACCCGCGGCGCCGGGGACGAGGACCGAGCCGCGATCGACCGTCCCGAGGCGCTCGCCGTCGCCGAAAGCGGCCGCGCCGTCGAGCCGCTCCACGCGGATCGCGGCGCGCCGCGCCTCGGTGCCCGCGCCGTCCACGGCGTCGCCGTCGAGCACCACGCCGTAGTGGCGCTCCGCCGACGCCCGGCCGACCTTGCCGTCGGCGATGTCGCGCGCGACACGCTCGGGGTCGCGCCCGAGGGGATCGCCGTAGCCGGCCGAGCCGTTGAACTCCACGACGACGCAGTCGCCCTTCGCCAGCGGCAGCTGGGCCTTCGGGTGCAGGCGCGAGAGCGGGCCCGCCTGCTCCTCGACCTCCGCGCGGCTGCCGGGCAGCCCGCCGGCCTCGAGGACCTTGCCGACCGCGTCGCTGCCGAGGTGCAGGAAGTTGCCGCCGAGCCCGGGCTGGCCGCCGGCCAGCGAGAGCACCGGGTTGGCGCTCGGGTCGGCCCAGATCATCGCCGCCATCGCCAGCGCGACCTTGTGCGGCGTCCAGCCGCAGACGAGGCTGTTGCCGCCGCGCCACAGCCCCGGCGCGCCGCTGTCGGGGTTCTCGGAGCGGAAGAGCACGAGGGCGATGCCGGCCTCCTCGCCCTCCTCGACGTTGCCGGCGGACGAGCCGACCATCCACCAGGAGCCGCCGCTGTCGATGCCGTCGCGGAACGGGAACGCCCCGAGGCAGCCGCCGAGGAGCGCCTGACCCGCGCTGCCCGGGGTCGCCACGAGCCGCATGTGCTCGTCGAAGCCGAGGACGATGTCGCCGAGCGGGAGGGACAGGCCGCCGGCCGTGTAGGCGCGCTCGCGCAGGTCCTCCGGCGCGCCCAGGAGCATCTTGCTCGTCACGGCCGCCGCGAGATCGAGCGTGATGAACGTGCTCTGGTGCGCGGACACCGCCGCCGGCCAGCGGGCGACGCTGCGGGTGCCGGGCTCGGGGTCGAAGACGACGTGGTTCGCGACGCCCGCGGCGCAGCCGAGCTGGTCCCACGCGAGCGCCGTGCCGATCGCGCCGACGACCGCGGCGCGCAGGAAGCCGTACGTCGAGTTGCCCGCGCCGCCCTGCGGCGAGGTCCCGGCGTTGCTGCAGATGACCTGGTCGCCGCGCTTCGTGAGCGTCAGCACCTCCTGGTGCGTCGTGCCCTCGCCCGGCATGAGGCCCGTCACGTAGAGGCGCTCGCTCCACGTGCCGTCGGGGATCCGTCGCAGGCGCTCGGAGACGACCTTCGACGTGTCGGCGATCGTCCTGCGCATGACGCCCTTGACGACCGCCGGGCCGAACGCCTCGAGCATCTCGAGCATCTGCTCGCGGATCGCGCGCAGGCCGGCGAGGGCGCTCTTGATGTTCAGCAGGATGCTGTCGGGCTCGCGGCTGGACCGCGTGAACGCCTCGGCGATGTCCCACCGGATGGTGCCCTGCTCGACGAGCCGGACCGGCGGCATCGTGACGCTCTCGTCGAAGAAGTCGCGGGCGTTGACGGCCCAGCCGCCGGCGTCGACGCCGCCGATGTCGCCCACGTGCAGCGTGTTGAAGACCCAGCAGAAGAGCTTGCCGTCCCAGAACACGGGCGCGTAGAAGGACGTGTCGGACTGCTGCGCGGCGCCGATGTAGGGGTCGTTCTGCAGGAAGACGTCGCCGTCGCGGATGCCGGGCGCCGTGCTGCGGTGCTCCAGCGTCCACTTGACGATGAGGTCGGCGAGCGCGGAGAAGAACTGGATCGTCGGGCTGACGACGACGACGTCGCCCTCCTCCGTGCAGATCGCCGTGGCGTAGTCGCGCGAGTAGACGACGGGCGCCGACCCGGACACGCGCTGGATGACGTCGCCGTGCTCGAGGTTCTTGTGCCAGAAGCGCGAGCGCAGCACCTGGTAGGTGATCGGGTCGATGTCGAGATCGGCCTCGGTGTGCAGCTCGAGCGACGGGTCGATGCTCAGTGGCTCGACCGGGATGTAGGAGCCGCGCCGGCCGTCCCACGTGTCGGACTCGAGGGCGCGAGTCGTCGCCTGCGGGTTGCGGATGACGCCGTCGGTCGTGACCACCGCGCCGGCTTGTACTCCCTGCATCTCTCTCCTCGTTCAGATGTCTGACATAAAGCCTAAGCGATTCTCAGGCGCTGGGCCAGACGGTCTCGGCGACCTCGACGACGAGCTCGAGCTTGCGTCGCTGGTCGTCGGGGGAGACGGGGTTGCCCTCCTCGACGCTCGCGAATCCGCACTGCGGCGAGACGGCCAGACGCTCGGGCGGCACGATCTGCGACGCCTCCTCGACGCGGCGCAGCACGTCGTCGGAGCGCTCGAGCTCGGGCGTCTTCGTGCTCACGAGGCCGAGGACGGCGGTCGCGCCGGGCGACAGGTGGCGCAGCGGCTCGAACCCGCCCGCCCGCTCGCTGTCGTACTCGAGGAAGAAGGCGTCGATCTCCAGGCCGCCGAAGACCTGCTCGGCGATCGGCTCGTAGCCGCCCTCGCCGAGCCACTTGCCCTGGTTGTTGCCGCGGCAGAGGTGCATGCCGATGGTCAGCGTGTCGGGCCGGCCGGCCAGCGCGTCGTTCGTGAGCTGCACGTAGCGCGCGACGAGCGCGTCCGGATCGGTGCCGCCGGCCTGCACCTGGGCGCGGTGCTCCGGATCGCACATGAGCGCGAACGCGACGTCGTCGAGCTGCACGTAGGTCGCGCCCAGCGCGGCGAGCTCGGCGAGCTCCTCGCGGTAGATCCGCGCGAGGTCCTCGAACAGCTCCTCGAGGTCGGGGTAGGCGACGTCCGACACGCCGGGCTTGAAGCGGAAGTGGTGCTGGGCGCCTGGGGACGGAAGCGTCGCCTTCGGCGTCCGCGACGTGTGCTCGTGCACGAACGCGTACTCGTCGGTGGCGATCCCGCGCGCGCGGCTGAGCTTCCCGGCGATCACGTCGGTCTCGTAGACCATCGGCCTGCCGGAGTCGTCGTGGAACGTCACCGTGCCCTCGGCGCGGCCGAACCCGTCCACGGCCTGCGCGAAGTGCGTGAAGTACTTCTCGCGCCGGAACTCGCCGTCGGTGATCGACTGCAGGCCGACGTCCTCCTGGAACCGGATGGCGTCGAGGATCGCGGCGTCCTCCGCGGCCCGCAGCTCCTCGTCGGTGTGGTCGGCGCTGCGGAGCGCGAGCAGCGACGGCGGCCGCAGCAGGCTGCCGACGTGCTCGGCGCGGAACGGTGGCTGGGGCATGTGGACTCCTCCATCGTGGGACGATCGATTGCATGGCGAGCGAGCAGAGTCCCAGGCGTCGCGTGCTCGGCGTACCGGGCATCGAGCATCAGAACCCCATCCCGCAGGCTGTCGAGATCGGCGGCCTCGTGTTCTCCTCAGCGATCTTCGGCGAGGACCCCGAGACCGGCGAGATCCCGGACGATCCGGCGCGCCAGGCGGAGCTGGCGTTCGGGCACATGCGAACGATGCTCGCGCAGGCGGGCGCCGGCCCGGAGCACGTGGCGAAGCTGACCGTGTTCCTGAGCGACGACGCGAACCGGGCTCACGTCAACACCGAGTGGCTGAAGATGTTCCCCGACCCGGACGACCGCCCCGCCCGGCACGCGGTCCGCACGGACCTGCGGCGCGGCATGCTCGTCCAGCTCGAGTTCATCGCGGTGGTCCGCTAGCCGCTTCCTCGGCGGCGTACTCGTCGCGCTTCGGGCTGAAGACGCTGAGCGCGACGATCGGCTCGTCGCCCAGCGTCACGCCGTAGTGCTCGACGCCGCCGGGGACGACGAGCAGACCGCCCTGCTCGAGGATCGTCTCCTCGTCGCCGACGACGAAGCGCATCCGGCCCTGCAGCAGGTACTCGATCTGCTCGTGCGGGTGCGAGTGCGGCACGGCCTCATGCCCGGGGTCCATCGTCGTGAACGCGAGCGTCGCGCCCTCACCCGAGAAGACCCGCCGGACGACGCCCGGGCGGGCGTGCGTCGCGTTGAGCGAGTCGACATGACCTTGCTTCATCTCCGACCTCTTTCGTGTCAACCGTTGCGGACGTCCATCCCGCGCAGCAGGTCCGAGTAGACCTTCGTGCCCCCGTGCGCCCACTCGCCGCCGTCGACGCTGATCTCCGTGCCGTTGACGTAGGTCGACTCGTCGGAGATGAGGTAGACGACGAGCGGCGCGATGTCGTCCGGGGTGCCCTTGCGTCCCATCGGGATCTCCTTGAGCGACGCCTCGACGAACGCCTCCGGTGCCGTGCGGACCATCGGGGTGTCGATGTAGCCCGGGAACAGGCAGTTGCAGCGGATGCCCTTCGGCCCCAGCTCCATGCTGGCGACGCGCGAGAGGCCGCGCAGCCCCCACTTGGCGGCGGTGTAGGCGACCGTGAAGTGGCCGGAGAGCCCGGCGCGCGAGGAGATGTTCACGACCGAGCCGCCTTCGGTCATGAGCGGGGTGATCGCCTGGATGCCGAGCATCGCGCTCGTGAGGTTGATGCGCAGGACGCGGTCCCAGTCCTCGAGGTTCACCTCGTCGAGGCGCGCACGCCACGTGATGCCGGCGTTGTTGACGAGGCCGTGCACCGTCCCGACCTCGTCGTGCAGCCAGGCGGCGGTGCTCTCCCAGTCGCCGGGCTCGCCGACGTCGAGTCGCCGGAACGTGACGCCGGCGGGCGGCGGCTCCAGCGGATCCTGGACGTCGGTGGCGATGACCTGCGCGCCCTCGGCGGCGAGCGCCGCCGCCTCCGCGGCACCCTGCCCGCTCGCAGCGCCCGTGATGAGCACGACCTTGCCGTCGACTCGGCCCATACGACTCCCCTCAGGTTCGTCTGACATATCCAGTGCGTCAGCGCCCGTTGCGCGTTCGCCAGGACTTCTCGTAGAAGGGCCGCAGGTACGCGAGGTGGCGGTGCATCTCCTCGGCGGCGGCGTCCTCGTCGCCGGCGGCGATCGCCGCCGCGATCGCGCGGTGGTCGGCGTTGATCTGGTCGTGGAAGCGCTGACCGAGCTGGGACCGGCTGAGGCTCGTCTGCATGACCGAGAAGATGGGCTGCACGGCGATGCTCAGCAGCGTGTTCTCCGAGGCGAGGACGACCTGGGAGTGGAAGTCCCTGTTGTGGATGAACTGCTCCTGGGTGCCCAGGTCGCTGGGGTCACCGGGGATCGCCGCCTGCAGGCGCTCGAGCGACTCCGGGGTGTGCCGGCGGGCGGCCAGGCGCGCGGCCGGGACCTCGAGGAACTCGCGCAGCTCCAGGAACTCGTCGAGCGAGACGGTCTCCGCCTGCGAGAGCAGCGCGATGTTCGACGACAGGAAGTCGGAGATGTGGTCCGCGGTCGGGAGGATCACGAAGCTGCCGCCGGTCGCGCCCTTGGTGGTGCGGATGAGGTTCTGCGTCGTCAGCACGCGCAGCGCCTCGCGCACCGTCGCGCGGCTGACGCCGAACTGCACGCTCAGCGACGCCTCGTTGGGCAGCCGGTGACCGGGGGTGATCCGACCGGAGAGGATGAGGTCGCGCAACTGGTCGGCGACCTGCTCGTAGGCCTTGCGGACGCGCTCGATCTGGACTCCCCGCTCGGGCGGCTCCGCCATCCGCGCGAGTCTACGCCGGGCGAGCACCAGGTCCGAAGTCAGACACTTCCGCCGGATGCACCCTCTGCCCGCACGGGCGACACAATCCTCGCCGCGTGCTCCTAGGACTCGACGACGTCCGGAACCGCGCCGGTCGAGGAGGCCTCGATGCGGTCGCGCCCCCGGCTCTTCGCGCTGTAGAGAGCCCGGTCGGCGCTGCGCATGAGCGTCGCGCCGTCGACCGCGTCGTCGGGGAAGCAGGCGATGCCGAAGCTCGCGGTGATGGTCTGCTCGACGCCGCGGACGGTGAGCCCGTGCATCTGCGTGCGGAGCTTCTCGGCGAGGCGGACCGCGCCGGTGCGGTCGGTGTCGGGGAGGAAGATCACGAACTCCTCGCCGCCGTTGCGGCCGGCGAAGTCGCCCGCGCGCAGGACGTCGCGCAGCCGGGTCCCGAAGGCGGCGAGGACCTCGTCGCCGCGGTCGTGGCCGTAGGTGTCGTTGATCGCCTTGAAGTGGTCGAGGTCGAGGAGGACCACGGAGAGCGGGGTCGAAGCTGCGCCCGGCCTGCGCGAGCATCCGCAGCAGCGTGTCGTCGACGGCGCGGCGGTTGGGCAGCCCGGTCAGCGCATCGGTCGCCGCGCGCGTCTCGGCGATCGCGAGGTTGCGCAGGTTCGCCAGCGCCGGGGAGGCCTGGGCGACCGAGTCGGCGATCCGCACGCGGTCCTCGTGCGGCAGGGACGGCTGGTGCTCGACGAGCGCCGCGCCGATGACCTCGCCGCCGACGAGCAGCGGCTGGCAGGTGGTGTCGGACGACGACGCGCCGCACAGATCGCACGACAGGACCTCGTCGCCCGCCTCGCCCTGGCTGAACGAGCGGCTCAGCCGCACCGCCATGCAGGACCGCGGGCGGGCCTCCACGAGAGCCTCGGCGAGCGGCGAGCCCTCGATGATCGGCGTGCTCGCCTCGAGACGGTCCGCGCTGTTGTTGCGGTTCAGCACGGTGATGGTCGAGTCGGGGATCGTGCGCTCGAGGTGCGTCTTGAGGAGTCGGTGCGCCTCCGCCTGGCTGTCGGAGGCCTGGATGGCCTCGCCGAAGCGGCCCTGCAGCCTGCGCCGCGAGGTCGCGCGGCGCTCCGCCGACCGTGCGCGGTAGCCGGCCACCATGGCGGCGGCGCCGAACACGAGGCTGAGCGCGAGGATGAGCGCGGCAGGGACCCACGACGCGCGGCGGTCCTCGGCGGCCGCCAGGACGGCCTGACGGGCCTGCAGCCGCTCGTTCGCGGCGACGAAGTCGTCGAGCACCCCGTGACGGGGCAGCGTGTCGTCGCGGAGGTGTGCGCGCCGGCCGGCGGGCGTCGGCGCGGCGACCGCGCTGTCGACCAGGTCCGACCAACGGGCGAACAGGCGGCGCTGGTCGGCGACCGCGGCGGACTCCTGGGGGTCGTCGTCCGCGGCCGCCGCGGCGGCCGCGAGGGCGCGCCGGACGCGGATCGTGCCGGTGCGGAAGTCCTCGAAGGCCTCCTCGCGGCCGGTGACCGCGTACGCCGTCAGTGCGCCGTCGCTGCGGTTCATGTTCGAGAGCACCCTGTTGGCGACGGCGGTCTCGTGGGCGTGCAGCTCGGCGGTGACGCGCTGGGCGTGGGACGCGTAGAGCACGCTCGCCGCCATGGCGAGCACGGCGAGGAGGGTGAGGGCGACGCGTGGCACCGTTCCCCTGCAGTCGGCAGGGCGAGGCCGGTCTTGAGCGCAACCCCGCCCGCCGGGCCCTCAGCGGTCGTCGAGCCCCGCCGCGATGGCAAGCGCCGCGCGCTCCTGCGCCGCGTAGGTCGCGCGGAGCTCCCCGACGACGTCGGGGCCCTCGGCGGTCAGCGGCGGCGGGTGCGCGGCGAGCAGCGCACGGATCTGCGCGCCCAGCTCCTCGCCGCCGATCGCGTCGGCGAGGCCGACGAGCGCGTCCGCGCGCACGCGGGCGCCGTCGACGAAGGAGCCGATCACCGTCTCGCGCGCCAGCGGCGCGCGGCCGAAGACGCGGGCGTGCATCACCGCCGGGTTGACCGCGTGCGGCCGGATGAGCGCACGGCGCTCGTCCTCGGTGAGGCCGGCGGCGGCCGCGAGGTGGTCGATCGCCCGCGTGATGCCCTGGGCGTCGACGGGCAGCGACGCCTGCAGCTCGGGCGTCAGCGCCGTCAGCAGCGCCTCGTGCTCGTCGGCTGCCTCGGTGAGGAGCCCCTCGACACGGGCGCGGTGCGTCGTCGCGGCCATGCGGGCACGGTAGGCCGCCGGCGTCCGGCACACTCCCGCGCATGCCACGCGTCGAGAGCGAGATGCTGCTGGTCGGGAGCCTCCCCGTCAGCACCACGGAGGAGGCGTTCCGGTCGGGCGCCGAGATGTTCGGGGACATGGTGTTCGCCCTCCCCGACGGAGAGACCGGCCCGCGCACCGCCTGGGTGTCCTACGAGCGCGAGGGTCTCGCGCGGACCAACCCCGGCGTCGCCGTCGTGAAGGAGACGGAGTCGCCGACCGGGCGCCCGCGCCACGCGTACGAGACGCCGATCTTCGCGGTGAAGGAGGGCGTCACCGAGCTGCACTGGGACACCTGGCCGCGGATCGACGACGCCATCGCGTCCTACGCCGAGTTCGTCCGGCTGCGCGACGAGGGCGTCATCCCGCCGGGCGTGCGCTTCCAGGTCGGGCTGCCGTTCCCGTCGAGTGCGCTGAACGCCTTCAAGGACGACTTCGGCCGCGACTACCCGATCGCCGAGCGGGGCTTCGTGGAGCTCGCCGGCCGTGAGCTCGCGCGCCTCACCGACGCGATCCCGCACGAGGACCTGGCGATCCAGTGGGACCTCGCGTACGAGGTCCAGGACATCGAGGGCGTCCTGGCCTGGACGTCAGACGGCGCGTGGGAGCGCTACACCGGCCCGGTCTCGCAGCTGACCCCGCAGATCCCCGAGGACGTGCTCGTCGGCTACCACCTCTGCTACGGCACGTTCCCCGAGTGGCCCATGTACGAGGCGCAGGACTACAGCGTCCTCGTGCGCATGGCGAACCACGCCGTCGCCAGCTCGGGCCGGCCCGTCGACTGGCTGCACATGGCCGGGCCGCGCTACCTGCGCAGCGAGGACGACCGCTTCTTCCGCCCGCTCACCGACCTCGACGTGGGCGACACCCGCGTGTTCCTCGGGATCGTGCTGCCGCTCGACGGCATCCCCGGCCTGAAGCGCCGGCACGCGACGGCGTCCAAGTACCTCGACGACTTCGGCGTGGCGATGTACTGCGGGTTCGGGCGCCAGCCGGGCGCGGACGGCCAGGAGACGATGCGCGACCACCGCGAGACGATCCGGTCGGTCAGGGGCTGAGCGCGCGCTCGAAGGCCGTCTCGAGGCGGCCACCCTCGTCGGCGACCGCCTCGATCCGCACGCTGGAGCGGTCGCCGTCGAGCGTGAGCGTCCCGATCTGGTTCGCGAACGCCGGGCGCTCGACGACGCGCCAGTCGATCGGGAGCGGGGGGACGCGGGCGGCGCGGGCCAGCCTGCGCGCGATGCGCTCACCGAGCTTCGAGTGCCCGAAGGCGAGGATCCGCAGCTCGTGCGGCGCGAGCTCCTTGCGGAAGGCCGAGCAGACGACCTGCCACGCCGGGCTCCGGCGCTCGGCCGGCGCCCGGTGGCCGACCTCCGCGACGTAGCAGTGGTGCACGTCGCCGGAGAGCATCACGATCGAGGACGGCGCCGGGCCCTCGCGTCCGCGCGCGACGTCGTCCAGCAGCCCGGCGAGGCGGCGGAACGTGTCGCCGAAGGACGCCCAGTGGTCCATGACGGCGATGCGGCGGAGCCGCTCGCCCGCGACGGCGCCCAGCCGGCCCCACGCACCGTCGGTCAGCGCCTCGTCGAACGCCTCGACGTGGTGGAGCCCGGGAGCCAGGAGGAACGGCACGGAGCTGGCGAGCAGCAGGTGCTGCGCCGGGCGCCGCGCCTGCTCGCGGATCCACTCCCACTCGTCGTCGCGGATCAGGCGCCGACGTCCGGGGGTGACGTCCCTGCCTGCACGCGAGTCGATGACGATCAGCCGCGAGTCGCCCACGTCGCGCGCGAAGCTCCAGCGGCTGTGGCCGCTCTGGCGTCCCTCCGTGTCCATGTGCGAGGCCAGCAGCTCCGCGGCGTCGCCGGCCTCCCGGACCTCGCGGAGCAGCTCGGAGTGCTCGAGCTCCGCCGGCGAGAGGTTGCCGAGGTGCTGGAACACCCAGTAGGCCGCGAGTCCGGACCGGATGTGGTGGTCGAACCACGGCTCGGCGTTCATCTCGTCCAGCCAGCCCTGTGAGATCCGCCATTCGGCGTGGATCTCGTGGTCGTCGAACACCATCGTCACCGGGACCGTGGAGAACAGCCAGCGGATGGCAGGGTCCGACCACGCCTCCCGGTACGCCATGGCGTACTCGCGGAAGTCGGCCAGCTCGTCGTCCGGCGCGCCGGGCGGCCGGTCGCGCGCCGCGATCTGCTCGCTGAGCGCCGGTGACGGCTCGTCGGCGTAGATCTGGTCGCCGAGCATGAGGAGCATGTCGGGGCACGCCGCGGCGCCGCCGCGCTCGGCGAGCCGCAGCGCGTAGGCGCGCAGCGCATCGACGCCCTGTCCGTCCGGGTGCTCGTCCGCGCGCAGGACGTAGGGCGGCACGTGCGGACGCGTGATGCGACAGGACCCGAAGACGACGTCGAGCGCCCGGCGCGGATCGGCGAACCGGATCGTGCTCGGCGGGAATGCGGCGGACTCCGCGGGCCAGACGATCGTCCCGTCGAGGCGGACCTCGTACGGCACGTCGCCGTCCTCCGGGCTTCCCTGCACCGCGACGAGCGCGAAGTGCAGGCCGTCGACGCACCAGGTCCGCGCGCGAGCGCCGAGGATCTCGACCTCGCACGCGACATCGGTCTGCACCCAGAAGGTCGCAACGCCTTGGTCGACGTAGCGCAGCATCGGGCCGAGGACGAGCGAAGGCATCGGGGCACCGTAGTGGCGTCGGCGAAGATCAGTACCCGTGTACTGACGACGCGCGTGCCCGCGCACGGGAGGGTGATGCCATGGCCACGACCACCCACACGAACCCAGTCATCTACGACGCCGTGGAGACCGTCTCGCGCGACCAGCTCGCGACCCTCCAGCTCGGTCGTCTGCGGGAGGTCGTGCGGCGCCGCGGCATCGACGCCCGCGTCGACTCGCTCGACGACCTGCGCGACCTCCCGTTCACCACGAAGGAGGATCTGCGCGCCCACTACCCGCTCGGGATGATGCTCGTCTCGCAGGACCGCCTCGTCCGCCTGCACTCCTCGAGCGGCACGAGCGGGAAGCCGACCATCGTCGGTCACACGTTCGGCGACCTCGACGTGTGGGCCGACATCATGGCCCGCAGCCTCGCGGCGGCCGGCGTCGGTCGCGGCACGGTCCTCCACAACGCGTACGGCTACGGCCTGACGACCGGCGGCTTCGGCTTCCAGCAGGGCGCGGAGCTGCTCGGCGCGACCGTCGTGCCGGCAGCGGGCGCGAGCGTCGACCTGCAGATGCAGCTCCTGCAGGACCTGCGCACGCAGGTGCTCTGCTGCACCCCCTCCTTCGCCGTGCAGATCGCCGAGGCGGCTCACGCGGGCGGGATCGAGCTCGCGCTCCAGGTCGGGATCTTCGGCGGCGAGATGTGGACCCCGGCGTTGCGCCACCGCCTCGAGGCGGATCTCGGCATCCCCGCGCTGAACACCTACGGGCTCAGCGAGGTCATCGGCCCGGGCGTCGCACAGGAGTGCCTCGTCGGCCGCGACGGCGCGCACGTCAACGAGGACCACTTCCTCGTCGAGGTCGTCGACCCCGGCACGGATCGGCCGGTGGCCCCGGGCGAGCTGGGCGAGCTCGTCATCACGACGCTGACCCGCGAGGCGATGCCGCTCGTCCGCTACCGCACGAGCGACATCACCTCGCTCACCGTCGAGCCCTGCGTCTGCGGGCGCACGACCGCCCGCATGGCGCCCGTCGTGGGCCGTCGCCGCGACGAGCTGGAGGCCGGCGGGGCGCGCTTCTTCCCGTCGCAGGTCGAGACCGTGCTCGTCGAGGACCCCGCCGTCGCCCTGGACTACCAGCTCGTCGTCGAGGCCGATCGCGTGACGGTGCACTGCGAGCCGCTCGACGCCGCCACGGACCACGCCGACCTCGGCGCCCGGCTGCGCGTCGCCATGCGCGAGGCGCTCGGGACGGACGTGGTCATCGTCGTCGAGGCGCCCGGCACGGAGCCCCGTACGCCAGGAAAGGCGGTCCGGGTGTTGGACGAGCGGTGACACTGAGAGGATGCACGCCGTGGCCGATCCCTTCGCCGCGCTGACCGCCGAGGAGCGCGAGCTCCTGCGCGCGGCACCGCGACCGGACTGGGTCGAGCCCATGAAGGCGGTGCTCACCGACGAGCGCTTCTCGCGCGACGACTGGGTCTACGAGCGCAAGTTCGACGGCATCCGCTGCCTCGCGTTCAAGGCGGACAAGGTCGTGCGTCTGAGATCGCGCAACGACCTCAGCCTCAACGGCCGCTTCCCCGAGGTCGCCGCGTCGCTGGAGGCGGACCCCGTCGGCGACGTCGTCCTCGACGGCGAGGTGGTCGCCTTCGCCGGCTCGCAGACGAGCTTCGCGCGCCTGCAGCAGCGCGGCGACCACGCGGTCCGGGTCTTCTTCTACGTCTTCGACGTGCTGCACCTCGCGGGGCACGACACGACCGCGCTGCCGCTGCGCACGCGCAAGCGGCTGCTGCGCCATCTGCGCCTCGACGACCCGATCCGCCTCGCGACGCACCGCAACCGCGAGGGCGAGGCGTACTACCGCCACGCCTGCGAGCACGGCTGGGAGGGGCTGATCGCCAAGCGCGCCGACGCGCCGTACACGCACGGGCGTTCGCGCGACTGGCTGAAGTTCAAGTGCTCGGCCGAGCAGGAGCTCGTCATCGGCGGCTGGACCGCGCCCCGCGGCAGCCGCACCGACCTCGGCGCGCTGCTGCTCGGCTACTACGACGGCGACCGGCTGCGCTACGCAGGCAAGGTCGGCACCGGCTTCACGCAGGCGACGCTGCGCGACCTCGCCGCGCGGCTGGCCCCGCTGCGCCGCGACCGCGCGCCCTTCGCCGACGAGCTGCGCATGAAGGACGCGACCTGGGTCGAGCCCGAGCTCGTCGCGCAGGTCGGCTTCTCGGAGTGGACGCGCGACGGGCGGCTGCGCCACCCGCGCTTCCTCGGACTCCGCGAGGACAAGGCCGCGAGGGAGGTGGTGCGGGAGTGAGCCCGACCGTGAAGGCGGGGCGCCGCGAGGTCCCGGTCAGCAGCCCCGACCGCGTCGTGTTCGACGGCGCCGGGCTCACGAAGCTCGATCTCGCGCGCTACTACGCGGACGTCGCCGACGCGATGGTGCCCCACGTGCGCGACCGCCCGCTGGCGCTGCACACGTTCCCCAAGGGCGTCGGCGGCGAGGGCTACTTCGCCAAGAACGAGCCGCGTCACTTCCCCGACTGGATCGCCGGCGTCGACGTGCCCAAGCGCGAGGGCGGCACGATCCACCAGGTCCTCGCCAACGACGCGGCGACGCTCGTCTACCTGGCCGGGCAGAACGCGGTCGCGCTGCACGTCTGGACGAGCCGGGCGGACCGCCTCGAGCGCCCGGACCGCCTCGTGTTCGACCTCGACCCGACCGTGCAGGACTTCGCGGAGGTGCGGGCCGCGGCCCGCGAGGCGGGGGAGCTGCTGCGCGACATCGGCCTCGTGCCGTACACGATGACGACGGGCTCGCGCGGGCTGCACGTGGTCGCGCCGCTGCAGCGTCGCGCCGACTACGAGGAGGTGCACGCGTTCGGCAGGGCGGTGGCCGATCGTCTCGCGTCCGAGCACCCGGACCGGCTGACGAGCGAGTTCCGTCGCGAGAAGCGCGGCGACCGCATCTACCTCGACATGAACCGCAACGCGTACGGCCAGCACGCGATCGCCGCGTACTCCCCGCGCGCGCTGCCGAACGCCCCGGTCGCCACGCCGCTGGAGTGGGACGAGCTGGACGACCCGAAGCTCGACCCCCAGGGCTGGTCGATCACCACCGTCCTCGAGCGGCTGGCCGATCGCGGAGGCGATCCGTGGGCCGGGATCGCCGGCGACGCGCGCGCGCTCGGCGGTCCGCGCAAGGCGCTGGGCTAGTCGTGCGGTCGATCGTCCTCATGGTGGTGACATCGGCCGTCCTCGCGCTCGGCGCATCACCGGCGGCCGCGATCTCCGTCACCTGGGGCGGCGACACGACGCTGGGCTCCTCCTACGGGCTGCCCCCGGACCAGGGCTGGCCGCAGCTCTCACCCGTCGCCGACGTCCTGCGCCGGGCCGATCTCGCGGCGGTGAACCTCGAGGGCACCTTCGCGCCGGGCGGCGCCTCGAAGTGCGCCGGGGTGACGGGGAAGGACTGCTTCGCGTTCCAGGCGCCGGCGGCGAACGCGACGACGCTGCGCCGTGCGGGCGTCGACGTCGTGAACCTCGCCAACAACCACGCCTTCGACTTCGGCCCGCTCGGCTACGGGGGCACGCGGCGCGCGCTGACCGCCGCGCGGGTCGGCTTCGTCGGCGCACCGGGCGAGATCCGCGTGGTGACGGTCGTGGGCCAGAAGGTCGCGCTGCTGGGCTTCGCCTCCTACCGCTGGACGTCTCCGATCAACGATCCGCTGCGGGTCGCGTCGCTCGTCCACGAGGCGTCCGCGATGGCCGAGATCGTCATCGTCTTCTTCCACGGAGGCGCCGAGGGCTCCGACAAGGGCCGCGTCCCCTACGGCCACGAGCAGGCCTACGGCGAGGACCGCGGCAATCTCCGCGAGTTCACGCACGTCGCCGTCGACGCCGGCGCCGACCTCGTCCTGGGCTCGGGACCACACGTCCTGCGCGGCATGGAGCGCTACCGCGACCGGCTCATCGCGTACTCGCTCGGCAACCTCGCAGGCTGGAAGAACTTCGGCACCGGCGGCGCGTCGTCGCTCAGCGCGCTGCTGACCGTGCAGCTGTCGCCCCGCGGGGTGCCGATCGGCGGCGCAGTGACGTCGCTGCGGCTGGACCGCACCGGCGTCCCGCACCGCGACCCGTCGGGTGCGGCCGAATCGGCGATGCGCCGGCTGAGCGTCGCCGACTTCGGGCGCAGGGCGACGTGGTTCTCGCGCGGCAGACCGCGCTCCTGAGCGCCATGCTGCCGCGAATCACCCGGATTGGATGAGGCGCGCCGACCCGCCCGGACGCGACCGTGAAGCCCCCGTATTCGGACCACAGGAGGAAACGACGTGAGCGATCTCGTTGCCATCGCATATCCCGACCTCGCGACCGCTCGTCAGGTCACGAGCAACCTGGGTGAGGCCCAGAAGGCGCATCTCATCCAGCTCGAGGACGCGGTCATCGTCGAGCATCAGGCCGGCGGCAAGATCAAGCTGCACCAGCCCTCCGGCGCCGGGCTCGGCGCGGCCGGCGGCGCCCTGTGGGGCGGCCTGATCGGGCTCATCTTCCTCGTCCCGCTCTTCGGCATGGCGATCGGCGCAGCGTCCGGCGCCGCGGCGGGTCACTTCACCGACACCGGCGTCGACGACGACTTCATGAAGAAGCTCGGCGCGGAGCTCGACGAGGGCAACGCCGCGGTCGTCCTGCTCATCCGCGAGGTCAGCGCCGACAAGGTCCTGCCCCAGATCAAGATCCCGGGGACGATCATCCAGACGTCGCTGAGCAACGAGGACGAGGGCAACCTGCAGGCCGCGCTGGACGCCGCGAAGACGCCCGCGGGCTAGCTACTCGACGACGACGGCGTGCTCCGCCGCCGCCGGTGCGGCGGCGGGGCGGCGCTTCCACAGCGCCAGCGCGAGCGCGGGCAGCCACGCGAGCGTGAGCAGGACGACGGCCCAGACGAACGTCGACGCGAACGCATCGGCCAGCGGGACGGCCGCGACCGCGCGCTGGGCGGCGCTCATCCCCTGGAGCGCCTCGAAGCCGCTGCCACCGGACGGCGTCGCGCCGCCGAGCCGCGAGGAGACCTGCGAGGTGAGGATCACCGCGAGGATCGCCGTCCCGATCGACGCGCCGGACTGGCGGATGATGTTCATCGCGGTGCTCGTCCGCGCGATCGCCTGCGCCGGCACCGCCTGCATCGCGGCGGTCATCGTCGGCATCATCGACAGGCCCATGCCCAGGCCCAGGACGAAGCTCGAGCCGCACAGGAGCACGAACGACGTGGTCGACGTGACGAACGCGAACGGCAGCATCCCGAGCGCAGCCAGCGGCAGGCCCGCGGCGGGGAGCCGGGTCGGCCCGTAGCGGTCGGTCAGCCGGCCGGCGATCGGCATCGTGATCATCGCGCCGAAGCCCTGCGGCGCCATGAGCAGGCCCGCCTGCAGGGCGCTCTGCCCGCGGACGTTCTGGAAGTACAGCGGCAGGAGCAGCAGCGAGCCGAACATCGCGATGGCGAAGAGGAGGAACACGCCCGCGGCCGCGCCCGCACGCGTGTGCGTGAAGGTGCGGATGTCGATGAGCGGCGCCTCCGCGGTCCACGAATGCCGCAGGAACGCGATGATGAGCAGGGCGCCTGAAGCGATCGGCACCCAGGCCCGCGGCGCGCCGGCGCCGTGGCTGGACGTCTCCGCGAGACCGAAGATGAGGAGCGTCAGGCCGGGGGACAGCAGCGCCATGCCGAGCCAGTCGAGCCGATGGGTCGGCTGGGGCTCGTCGCGGTCGAGCTTGAGGTACGCGGCGATGAACGCGACGATCCCGATCGGGACGTTGATGAAGAAGATCCAGCGCCAGGACACGTCGTCGACGAGCCAGCCGCCGAGGATCGGCCCGGCGATCGGGGCGATGAGCATCGGGACGCCGAGGACGCCCATGACGCGGCCCATCCGCGACGGGCCGGCCTTCTTGGTCATGATCGTCATGACCGCGGGCATGATCATGCCGCCGCCCAGGCCCTGCAGGACGCGGAAGCCGATGAGCGACCCCGCGCTCCACGCCACACCGCACAGGATCGAGCCGCAGACGAACAGCACGAGCGACGTCAGGTACAGGCGCTTCGTGCCGAACCGGTCGGCCGCCCAGCCCGTGAGCGGGATCACCGCGGCGATCGCGAGCGTGTAGCCGGTCACGACCCACTGGATCGTCGTGAGCGACGCGTTGAAGTCGATCGCGAGGCGGTTGATCGCGACGTTCACGACCGTGATGTCGAGGATCGACATGACGGCGCCGAGGAGCACGACACCGGCGACGATCAGGGTGTCCCGATCGAGTGCTTCCGGCTCGTAGGGAGAGGACGAGGACACGCATCGAGACTAGCCTCGGCCCATGAGCTGGCACGCCGGTCCCAAGCGCGCTCCAAGGTCCGTCCCAGCGCCCTCCGACGAGGCTCTGAGCTTCCATCGCTCCCTGCCCGGCTACGCCCCGACGCCGGTGCACGATCTCCCGGCCGTCGCGGCCGAGCTCGGCCTCGTTTCGGTCGCCCTGAAGGACGAGTCGGACCGCCTCGGGCTGCCGGCCTTCAAGGTGCTCGGCGCCTCCTGGGCGGTCGAGCGCACGCTGCGGGAGGACACCGGCGTCCACACCCTCGTCGCGGCGAGCGCGGGCAACCACGGCCGCGCCGTCGCGCACGTCGCAGCGCAGCGCGGGCTGGCCGCGCGCATCCACCTCCCGGCGCGGTCGTCGGCGGCCAGGCGCGCCGCGATCGCGGGGGAGGGCGCGGAGGTCGTCGTCGTCGACGGGACGTACGAGGAGGCCGTCGCCCAGGCCGCGGCGGAGGGCGCGCGCGAGTGGGTCGCCGAGATCGCCGACGTGGGCGCGTCGGGTCCGGCGCACTGGGTCGTCGACGGCTACGCGACGCTCTTCTCCGAGATCGAGGACGACGTCGACGTCGC
Source organism: uncultured Solirubrobacterales bacterium (assembly GCA_963757125.1). Taxonomy (GTDB): domain Bacteria; phylum Actinomycetota; class Thermoleophilia; order Solirubrobacterales; family Solirubrobacteraceae; genus CAVVSD01. The sequence continues at coordinate 346,686 of CAVWQP010000009.1, forward strand.
GCTCGTGCCGGCCGGCGTCGGCTCGCTCGCGGCGGCCGCGGCGCGCTGGGGCGCGGCGACCGGGACGCGGATCGTCGCCGTCGAGCCGGAGACGGCGGCGTGCCTCACGGCGTCGCTGGCCGCCGGCGAGCCGACGCGCGTCGAGACACCGGGCACGAGCATGGCCGGGCTGGACTGCGCCGAGGTCTCGATCGCCGCGTGGCCGACGCTGCTCGCCGGGATCGACGCGACGATCACGGTGAGCGACCCGGAGGCCCACGCGGCGATGCGCGAGCTGGCCGGGTACGGGCTTCGGATCGGCGACAGCGGCGCGGCGACGCTCGCGGCGCTGCGCGTCGCCGCCGCCGAGGGGCGCATCGAGGGTCGCGTGCTCCTCCTCGCCACCGAGGGGCCCACGGACCCCGAGGGATACGCCGCCATCGTCGGACGCTGACGCGCCAACTCCCGGCGGCGGGAAAACCGTCAGGCCGCCGGCTACGGACTAGGTGGCAATCCCCGTCTCGCACCTTGGAGGTGCAACACGTCATGAGTCCTGTCCCGCGCTTGAAGCGTTCCGGCCTGGCCATCGTCGCGGCGCTGGTGGTGACAGCGCTGCTGCCCGCAGGAGCACTCGCGCGAGGAGGTGATGGAGACCCCTGCGCGGCGCCCGCGCTCCGGCACGGCGCTCGCCGGCGGTGCGACCACGCTGACGCTCGATGCCGGGTTCGCGAAGGCGCTCGCCGACAACGGCGTCGCGGCCGCTCCCGTCGCCCCCGCGACGGCGAACGAGGACGGCTCGGTCGCCTTCCCGATCACCGGCGGGTCGCTCGGCGAGACGGTCGACATCACGCACAGCGGCGGCCTGACGTTCTCGGCCGGCACGGCGAGCCTCACGGCGACCGACTACATCGTCCACGCCGAGGGCGCGCGCGGCCTGCTGACCGCGACGGTCGGCGACGCCCAGGTGCCGTTCCTCAAGCTCGACCTCTCGGACGCCGCGATCGGCCGCGAGGGCGCGGCGACGACGGTCGGCGGCGTGCACGCATCGCTGACGCGTGAGGCGGCGAAGGCGCTGAACGCGACGTTCTCCGTGTCCCTGTTCCGCGGCGGCACGCCCGTCGGCACGGTCGCGATCAAGGCCCTCCCGGCCGACATCGCGGTCACCGGCGGCGCCACCTCCCTGGCCCTCGATCCGGGCACGGCTGCCGCGCTCACCTCGCTCGGCGTGTCCGTGAGCCCGATCGGCGCGGCGACGGCGAACGAGGACGGCTCGATCGCCTTCCCGATCACCGGCGGCACGCTGCAGCCGGCGGCGCTGACCGGGACGATCTCCCACAGCGGCGGGATCGCGCTCTCCTCGGCGGACACGCGGGTCGAGCTGCGCAAGTTCGTCATCACGCTGGACGACACCCCGACGCTGAGCGCCAAGATCGGCGGCCAGCGCGTCGACATCCTGACGCTCGATCTCTCCGGTCTCACGATCGTCGAGGGCGACGACGGGACGCTGGAGCTCGGCGGGGTCGTCGGCAGGCTCACGGCCGGGGCCGCGGCGGCGCTGAACGAGGCGTTCGGCGTCACGGCGTTCCAGGAGGGCCTGGTGCTGGGGACGGCGACGGTGGACGCCCAGCTCGGCTAGGTCTGCCGGCGAAGGACCGTCAGCGCCACGACGCGCGACACGAGCATCGCCACGTAGGCGAGGCCGGCGAGCTGCTCGATCATCACGAGCGCTCGCGCGAACGGCCGGATCGGCGTGACGTCGCTGAGGCCGGTGCTCGTGAGCGTCGTGAAGCTGAGGAACAGCAGCTCCATCCAGGTGCGTGGGTCGTTCGGGTCGACCGCAGCGGTGAAGCTGTCGGGCCAGATGGCCTGGCAGACGATGTAGGTGTACGCGAACGCCCACGCCACCAGGGTGAACGTCGCCCCGACGGCGAACAGCTCGTCGCGGGTGACGTCGTGGTCCTTGAGGATGTACGCGATGAGCGCGCCCGCCGCGTAGAAGTAGAGGACGGCCTCGAGAGCCGAGGAGTACGGGAGCAGGTCGTCGCTGCGGGTCACGGCCTGGATGAGCAGCAGCGCCGTGGCCGGGGTGCCGAGCAGGATGACGACCCACGTGAGCCCCGGCGTGCTGCGGACGGTCAGGACCACGAGGCCGAGCAGGGCGATGCCGAAGATGCTGAAGAGCGCGCGGCCGGCCTCGTTGCCCTCCATGAACGGGTACAGCAGGATGCCCGCGAGCTGGGCGGCGAGCAGCAGCGCGGAGGGCTCCCTCAGGGTGGCGCGCACTGCGTCAGAACGATCCCGGCCCGGTCGGACGGACCTAGACTCCTCTCGTGGTGCGGGGTCGCGACGGGGAGCTCGAGCTGATGGGCGCGTTGCTCGCCGACGGCGGCGCGCTCGTCGTGCGCGGCGGGCCCGGGAGCGGCAAGACCGCGCTGCTCGCGCAGGCCGGCGGCCCGCGGGTCCTCCGCGCCTCCGGCACGCGCGCGGAGTCGGCCATGCCCTACGCCGGGCTGCAGCAGCTCCTCCTCGGGATCACGGCGGGCGGGACGCTGGAGCGCGCGCTCGCCGCCCACCCGCTGGCGCCGGAGGAGCGCATGGCCGCGTCGCTGGAGCTCCTCGAGCTGCTGCGGGCCGAGGCCCCGGTGGCGGTGGTCGTCGACGACGCGCACCTCCTCGACACGGACTCCGCCGATGCGCTGGCGTTCGTCGCCCGTCGCCTCGACGGCGCCGGCGTCGCCGTGCTCCTCGCCGCGCGACCCGGCGGCCCGGCGTCGCTGGGCGACCTGCCCGAGCTCGAGCTGGCGCCGCTGCCCGAGGCGGTCGCGCGCGAGCTCGTCCCGGCGGACGCGGCGCCGCATGTCCGCGAGGCGATCGTCGCCCTCGCCGCTGGCAACCCGCTCGCCCTCGAGGAGCTGCCGGCGATGCTCACCCGGGCCCAGCTCAGCGGCTCCGAGCCGCTGCCCGATCCGCTGCCCGTCGGCCCTCGCGTGCGCGCGACGTACCCGGAGACGTTCCCCGGCGTCCTCGTGCTCGCCGCGCTCGACGGGAGCGGCGACCCCGCCGTCCTGGCCGGCGATCCGGACGGGGCCGACGAGCTCGAGGAGGCCGGGCTGCTGCGCGTCGCGGGCGGGCGCGTGGAGATGGACGAGCTCCTGCGGGCCGCCGTCGACGCCGGGCTCACCTCGCGGCGCCGCCGCGAGGCGCACCTCGCGTTGGCCGATCTGCTCGACGGCGACCGGCGCGCCTGGCACCGCGCGCTGGCGGCGGAGGCCCCGGACGAGGCGCTCGCGAGCGAGCTCGAGCGCGAGGCGCCCGGCGCCGCGCGCCGCCGCGGCCACGCCACCGCCGGCGCGATGCTCGAGCGCGCCGCGCAGCTCACGCCCGACGGACCCGCGCGGGCGCGGCGGCTCGTCGCCGCCGCGGAGGCGCAGTGGCTCGCGGGACGCACGGAGCGCGTCGGGCTCCTGCTCGCCCAGGCCGAGGCGCTGCCCCGCGACCCGGAGGGCCGCGCATCCGCCGCGATGCTGCGCGGCACCGCCGAGCTCGACGCGGGCTCGCCCGTGGAGGCCTACGACGTGCTGCTCGCGGGCGCGCGCCAGGCGGCCGCGGAGGATCCGATGCTCGCGCTGGACATGCTGACCCGCGCGGCCGAGGCGAGCTGGATGTCCGGGCGCATGGAGGGCCTCGCGGACCTCGGCGGCCTCGCGGCGCAGGTCGCGTCCGGCGACGGCGACGAGGAGGCCTTCATGGTCGCGCTGCTGCGCGGCGTGGGGGAGCTGCTGCGCGACGAGGGGGAGGGCGGCGCCTCCGAGCTGCGCGACGCCCTGGCCCTCGCGAGCACGCTGCCGAGGCCGCGGCATCAGCTGCTGGCCTGCATCGTCGCCGTCTGGCTCGGCGACGTGTCCGCCGGCCTCACCGCCACGCGGACCGCCGTCAGCCGTCTGCGGGCGTCGGGCGGCCTCGCCGAGCTCTCCTTCGCGCTGCAGCAGCTGGGTGCGTTCGAGTCGTGGGAGGGCCGGCTGTCGGTGGCGGAGAGCGCGGCGGCGGAGGCGGTCGCGCTCGCGACGGAGAACCGGCAGGACACGATCGCGGCGCACGCCCTCGCCGTCCTCGCGCGGATCGAGGCGATGCAGGGACAGGGCGACCGCGCGCGACGGCACGCACTGGCGTCGCTGGAGGCGTCGGTCGCGCGCGGCCTGGGCCTGCCTGCGTCCGCGGCGCTCTGGGCGCTCGGCCGGCTGGAGGTCGTGCTCGGCCGCCCGGAGGACGCGCTGTCGCACCTGCTGGCCGTCGCCGCGCCGCGGGACGGGTTCGCCTCGCCGATCCCCGCGCTGCTCTCCGCGCCGGACCTCGTGGAGGCGGCGGTCCGCGGCGGGCGCCCGGAGCTCGCGGCGCCGTCGCTGCGGCGCTTCGAGGACTGGCAGCGGCGGACCGGCTCGGTGTGGGGCGCGGGCGTCGCCGCCCGGATGCGCGCGCTCATGGCCGACTCCGACGAGGCGGAGGCGCACTTCGTGGAGTCCCTGCGCGACGCCGACCGCCAGCCCATGCTGGAGGTGGCACGCACGCGGCTGCACTACGGCGAGCTGCTGCGGCGGGCGCGGCGCAAGCTCGACGCGCGCGACCAGCTTCGGGCCGCGCTCACGACGTTCGAGAGCGTCGGCGCGGAGCCGTGGGCGGAGCGGGCGCGGGCCGAGCTGCGGGCCAGCGGCGAGGGCATGTCACGGCCGGTCGACGACGGAGCGCTGGCGGAGCTCACGCCGCAGGAGCGCGAGATCGCCCTGCTCGTGACCGGCGGCGCGACGAACCGCGAGGTCGCGGCGCAGCTGTTCCTCAGCGTGCGCACGGTGGAGTACCACCTGCACAAGATCTACACGCGGCTGGGGATCACGTCCCGCGTCGCCCTGGCCGGCGCTATCAGTGGGTCAGCGGCTGACCCAGCAGGACGCGCCCCGTCGACCCCGAGATGACGTCGTACTGCGCCCCGATGTGGGTGCGGAACATCATCGCGTCGCGGAAGCAGCGCTGCAGGCGCGACCCGCGCTTGGCCGCCGTCGATCCGCCGGTGGCGAACATGAGGTCCACCGCGTTCCATGCGAGCTTGCCCGCCTGCGCGCAGACGTCGCGCAGCGCGGCGTCGTGGGCGACCGTGAACGGCTCGCCCCCGTCCGCCCACCGGTGGCACGCGGCCGTGTAGCGCTCGGCCGCCCCGAGCAGCGCGATCTCGGCAGTGTCGGTCAGGCTCGCCGCCTCGCCCACCCAGCGCTGGTAGTCCGCCGACTCCGAGCGCGGCATCGGGGGCGGGAAGCTCGTCTTGCGCTCGAGCGCCGCCTCCGTGTAGACGTCGAGCGCGCAGCGCGCGGCGCCGACCTGGGTGCAGTTCAGCTCGCCGTAGAAGAAGGTCAGCGACCGCCCGGTGTACTGCGGGTTGCCGTGGAGCTTGTAGCCGAGGGTCCCGCCCTCGGGCATGACGTAGTCCTTCCAGTCGTACGTCACGGCGAGGTGATCGGGGACGAAGCGCCCGTCGACGCGGATCGAGTTCGAGCCCGTGCCGCCGAGGCCGAGCGTGCGCCCGCCGCCCCAGTCGTCGAGGATCTCGAAGTCCGCCCGTGGGAGGACCACCATGCGGCGCTCCGGCGGGCCCGCGGGCTGCGGCGTCAGGGCGAGCAACAGCGCGTGCGTCGCGTAGGTCGCGCCCGAGCAGTAGTCCCACGTGCCGTCGATCTGCCAGCCGCCGTCGACGCGCGTCGCGGTCCCGCCCGGGATCGCGCGCGACGGGATGACGACGTCGCCCTCGATGCCGAAGATCTCCGCCTGCGCCCGCTCGGTGAAGAAGGCGCCGATCTGGAACGCGTGGCCCGCCGCGAGGCACAGGGCCCAGCCGGTCTGCGGATCGCCGCGGCCGATCTCGATGATGACGCGGAAGTAGTCCGCGAGGTCCATCTCGTAGCCGCCGAACATCCGCGGCTGCAGCATCCGGTAGAAGCCGGCGTCGACGAACGCCTGGTGCATCTCCGGCGAGTAGCCGCCGCGCTCCTCCGCGGCGTCGGACTCCGCGTGGAGCTGCTCGCGCAGGCCCGCCGCGCGCGCGACGAGCTCCTCCGTGCTGACCTCGGTCGTGCTCATCCGCCACCCACCTTCTGGCCCGAGGGGCGGGCCGGGTTCAGCGAGGTCGCACCGCCGTCGATGGAGATGACCTCGCCGGTCATGAACTGCGCCTGATCGCTCAGGAGGAAGGCGACGAGCTCGGCGACCTCCTCCGGCGTGCCCGGGCGCCGCTGGGGCGCGATCCGCGCGCGGTGCTCCCAGTCGCTGATACCGCCCGCGACGCCGACCTGGTTCTTGAAGAGTCCGGTCAGGACGATCCCGGGTGCGATCGCGTTGACGCGCACGCCCATCGTCGCGCCGTGGACCGCCGCGCAGCGCGTGAGCCCGACGACCCCGTGCTTGGACGTGTGGTACGGGATGAGGTCGTCGCTGCCGCGCAGGCTGCCGATCGACGCCGTGGTGACGACGTTCCCGCCGCTGCCCTGCGCGCCGTACTGCCGGAACGCCGCGCGGAGCCCGAGGAAGACGCCGGTGAGGTTGACGCCGATGACCTGCTCGAAGTCGGCGACGGTGAGCTCCTCGAACGGCGCGAGGGAGCCGGGGATGCCGGCGTTGAGGTGGTGCAGGTCGATGCGGCCGAAGTGCCCGACGGTCGCGTCGACCGCTGTCTGCACGTCGTCCTCCTCGGAGACGTCGGCGGCGAGCCCGATGGCCGGGCCGGGCAGCCCCGCGGCGACCTCCTCCGCGGCGGCGCCGTCGCGGTCGACGACCGCAACCGATGCGCCCTCGGCGGACAGCAGCTGCGCGGTCGCCGCGCCGATGCCGCTGGCGCCGCCGGTGATCAGCGCGACCTTCCCCTCGAGACCCAGGTTCGTCATCGCGTTCCATGCTGTCAGCGCGGGCGGCCGCGTGGAATCGGTAGTTGCCACAGTTCCGCCCATGGCATCCGAGCTCTCCGCGCTGCGCACCGGGTCGCGCCGCCATCGCATCGCCCTGATCGACGGGCCGAACATGTCGAACCTGGGGCGCCGCAACGCCCGCGTCTACGGGACGATCGGCTCGCTCGAGGAGCTCCACGCGGTCGTCGGCGAGCTGGCCGAAGGGCTCGGCGTCGAGCTGCGGACCTTCAGCTCCAACTACGAGGGCGCGATCCTCGAGTTCCTCCACGAGAGCGCCGACGAGACCGACGGCTACATCATCAACCCGGCCGGGCTGACGCTCTTCGGCGAGGCGACGCGCCACGCGCTGGAGGAGACCGGGCGGCCGGCCATCGAGGTCCACTTCGCGAACATCAGCTCAGGCGGCGGCGCGGCCGGCCAGGGCCGCGGGCTGCCGGTGGGAGCGTGGCAGTCGCGCTTCAGCCCCTCGGTCACCGGCGTGATGCAGGGGATGCGCCAGTACAGCTACCACGCAGCGCTGATCTCGCTGACGCTGGCGCTCGACGACCCGACCTTCCTAGGCGGCGCCTGACACACGCCCCCAGCGAGCTTGCTCGCCAAGCGTAAGGCCGCTTCGCAAGGCCGCTCAGCGGCCGGCGACGCGTCCGTCGCCCGGGTCGACGCAGAACTGGCGGCCGCTCGCGTCCCAGCAGACGAGGCCGAGCAGCGTGCCGCCCTCGTCGACGACGGGGAGCCGGTTGCCGCCGGTGCCCTCGAGCATGTCCACCGCGGCGATCACGGGCGCCTCCGGGTCGATCCGCGGCGCCTCCGCGTTCACGAAGTCGCCGATCTCGCCGTCGCCCTCTGCGGGCAGGTCGTCGCGCGTGATCGTCCCGAGGAAGCGGCCGTCGTCGGTGACGAGGAGGAGCTTCACCCGCGGGTTGGAGAACTGCTCGCGCGCCTCCGCGAGCGTCGTGCTCGCGGGCGTCGGACGTGGCTCCAGCATCATCGCGTCGCGGACCGCCGGGCCCGCATCGCTGAGGGGGAGATGGTCGGTCGGCATGGACGGCAGTCTCGCAGGCGTCGTCTGCCATGATCGGCGCGTGATCGTGGAATGGGGTCTGGGGGAGCTGCCCGGCGTGCTGGCGCGGCTCGGGATCGAACGTCCGCTCGTCATCACCGACGAGGTCTTCGCCGACGTGGAGCTGCCGGGAACGGAGCGGCGCTTCCACGGTGCACAGCCGCACGCGGACCTCAAGGGCGTCCGCGCGGCGCTCGAGGTCGCCGGCGACTCCGACGGCCTGGTGGCGCTCGGCGGCGGCAGCGTGATCGACACCACGAAGGCGGTGTCCAAGGAGCTCGACGTGCCGATCGTCTCGGTCCCGACGACGTACGCGGGCGCGGAGTGGACGCACTGGTACGGCAACCGAGACAGCGAGACGCGCACGAAGCCCGCCGGGCTCGATGCGCGCGTCGAGGGCATCGTCTACGAGGTCGACCTCACGATGGGGCTGCCGACCGAGCCGAGCGGCGGCACGGCGCTCAACGCGCTGACCCATGCGGCCGAGGCGCTCTACGCGTCCGGGCGGACGGCCGACACCGACGAGCAGGCGCTCGCCGGTACGCGCAAGATCTCCTCCGCCCTGCCGCGCGTCATCCAGGACGGCTCCGACCGGGAGGCCCGCCTCGAGCTGCTGCAGGGCGCCGCGCACGCGGGCGCCGCGATGCTCGCGGGCATGGCCGCGGCGCACGGGATCGCGCAGGTCCTCGGCGGCCGCTACGGCCTGCCGCACGGGACGATGAACGCCATCGCGCTGCCGCCGGTCCTGCGCTTCAACCTCGAGGACGCCGCGACCGCCCCGGCGATCCACGCCTTCGCCGACGCGCTCGGCGCCGACGATCCTGCGGCGCGGGTGGAGGAGCTCTCGGCCCTGTTCGGCGCGGGCCGGCTGCGCGATCACGGGGTTCCCGAGGAGGACCTGCCCGAGGTCGCCGAGCTCAGCGCTGCACGTCCCGCGACGCAGGCCAACCCGCGGCCCGTGAGCGCCGACGACGCGCTGACGATCCTGCGCAGCGTCTGGTAGTTCCGAAGCACTGACACCGGAGGAGAACGAGCACATGTCCCCCAACGGGCGCATCCTCACGACGCACGTGGGCAGCCTGCCGCGGCCCGACGACGTCGTGGAGCAGGTCTTCAAGGTCGACAACGGCGAGGCCGTCGACCCCGCCGAGTACGACCGCGTCATCGGCGGCGCCGTCGCCGACCGCGTCCGCCACCAGGCAGACGCGGGCGTCGACCTCGTGAGCGACGGCGAGATGAGCAAGATCGGCTACGCGACCTACATCCGCCACCGCCTGAGCGGGTTCGAGCTCGGCGACGTCCCGCGCGCGACGCCCGCCGACCTCGACGCGTACCCGTCCTTCCGCGACCGGCTCGCGAAGGCGGGGGTCACCGCGAAGTACAAGCGGCCGATCTGCCGCGGCCCGATCGCCTACGAGCACCGCGAGCCCCTCGAGCGCGACCTCGCGCACCTGCGCGCGGCCGTCGACGCCGCCGACGTCACCGGCGGGTTCATGAACGCCCCGTCGCCCGGCGTCATCGCCCTGTTCCAGCCCAACGAGTTCTACGAGACGCTCGACGAGTACCTCGACGCCCTCGCCGACGCGATGAAGGTCGAGTACGAGGGCATCGTCAACGCGGGCTTCCAGCTGCAGATCGACGCGCCGGACCTCGCGATGGGGCGCCACATCATGTACCGCGACCAGCCCGACGAGGTCTTCGTCGAGGCGACGGCGCGTCACGTCGCCGCCATCAACCGCGCGCTCGCCGACGTGCCCGGCGACCAGGTCCGTCTGCACGTCTGCTGGGGCAACTACGAGGGTCCGCACCACCTCGACATCCCGGTCGAGGCGATCATGGACCACGTCCTCGAGGCGAAGCCCGCGACGATCCTCTTCGAGGCGGCCAACCCCCGGCACGCCCACGAGTGGACGGCGTGGCGCGACGCGGCGATCCCCGACGACAAGATCCTCGCGCCGGGCGTGATCTCGTCGACCTCGAACTACATCGAGCACCCCGAGCTCATCGCGCAGCGCATCCAGACGTTCGCCGCGATCGTGGGCCCGGAGCGCGTCGTCGCCGGGACCGACTGCGGCTTCGGCACGTGGTCGGGCTTCGGCCCGATCGACCCGACGATCTGCTGGGCGAAGCTCGAGTCGCTCTCCGAGGGCGCGGCCCTCGCGTCGAGTCGGCTCTTCTAGGGCTTGGGGTGGCGACGGCGGCCAGGTGACCCGGCGGACCCGAGGGTCGTCATGGCCGCCGGAGGCGGGCCCCCTGGGGTTCTCTACCGGAACACGGAGGCGACGACGTCGCCTCCGTACAGCCGGTCGCGGTACTCGTGCACCATGCGCGCGGCCGAGAAGAGCGGCAGGTTCGTGCGCAGGGAGGCGCGGACGCGGGCGATCCACTCGCGCGGCAGGCCGTCCTCGCCGCGCGCGTAGAACTGCGGCCCGACCTCCTCGTCGAGCAGCCGGTACAGCTCCAGGCCGTCGCGGTGGTCCTGCGCGCCGTGGTCGTCGTCGGCCTCGCCGGAGATGGCCCAGCCGTTCGTGCCGTCGTAGCCCTCGGCCCACCAGCCGTCGAGCACGGAGAGGTTCAGGCCGCCGTTGGCGGCGGACTTCATGCCGCTCGTCCCGCTCGCCTCCAGCGGCGGGCGCGGGACGTTGAGCCAGACGTCGCACCCCTGCACGAGGCGCGCCGCGCTCGCGAGGTCGTAGTCGTCGAGGTAGGCGATGTGCGCGGCCGCGCGCGGGTCGTCCTTGCCGACGAACAGGTGCTGCACGAGGCGCTTGCCCTCGTCGTCGCGCGGATGGGCCTTGCCGGCGATGAGGAGCTGGATCGGCCGGTCGCCGGACAGCAGGCCATAGCTGCGGTCGCGGTCCTGGAGCAGCAGGTGCAGGCGCTTGTACGTCGCCAGGCGGCGGGCGAAGCCGATCGTGAGGACGCCGGGGTCCAGCGCGTCGGAGGCGGCGCGCGCGTAGCTGCGCGGGTCGTCGCGGCCGAGGCGGTCGACCACGGCGCGATCGCGCGCGTAGGCGATGAGCCCGGCGCGCTGCTGCTCGCGCACGGCCCAGATCTCGGCGTCCGGGATCGTGTCGATCGCGGCGAACGTCTCCGGGTCCGCGGCGCGGTGGAACCAGCCCTCGCCGAGGTGGCGGTCGAGCATCCCGCGCATCGGGCCGCCGACCCAGGTGGGCAGGTGGACGCCGTTGGTGACGTGGGTGATCGGCACGTCGTCGACCTCGCGGTCGCGCCAGAGGTCGCGCCACATCCCGCGCGCGACCTCGCCGTGCCGGCGGCTCACGCCGTTGGCGGCGCGGCTGCTGTGCAGGGCGAACTGGGTGACGCCGAACGGCTCGTGGTCGTCGTCGGGGTTCGTGCGACCGCGGCGGACGAGCTCCCAGGGATCGATGCCGAGCTGCTCGGAGATCGGGCGCAGCGCCTCGCGGACCTGGTCGACCGGGTAGGTGTCGTTGCCGGCGGGCACCGGCGTGTGCGTCGTGAAGAGCGTCCGGCGGCGCACGGCCTCGAGCGCCTCGTGGGCGTCCAGGCCGCGGCGGACCATCGAGTTGGCGAGCTCGAGCCCGGCGAACGCGGCGTGCCCCTCGTTGAGGTGCACGGTCTCGGGGTCGATGCCGACCGCCTCGATCGCCTTCATCCCGCCGACGCCGAGCAGGACGTACTGCGCGAGGCGGACCTCGGGGTCGCCCGCGTACAGGCGCGAGGTCGTCCAGCGGGCCGCGAGCGCGTTCTCGGGCCGGTCGGCGTCGAGGAGGAAGAGGGGGATCCGTCCGACGTCGACGCGCCACACCTGCGCGACGAGATCGATGCCGTCGACCTGGACCGTGATCGTGAGCGGCGCTCCGTCGTCGCCCGTCACGAGCGCGGCCGGGAGGCGGTCGGGGTCCGTGTCGACCCAGTACTCGTGCTGCATGCCCGTCGCGTCGATCCGCTGGCGGAAGTAGCCCTGGCGGTACAGGAGGCCGACGGCGGCGAGCGGCGCGGCCTGGTCGGAGGCCTCCTTGAGGATGTCGCCGGCGAGGGCGCCGAGGCCGCCGGAGTAGATCGGCAGCGATGCGTGGATGCCGTACTCGGCGCAGAAGAAGACGGTGCCGCCGCGGCGGACGTCGGGCCGCGCGGCCATCTCCGCCGCGATCCCCCGCTCGACCTCCTCGGCCCGTGCGATCAGGCCGTCGTCGGACGCCGCGCGCAGCAGCGCGCTCGTCGACGCCTCCTGCAGCAGGTGGACGGGGTTGTAGCCCGTGCGCTCCCACCGGTCGGGGTCGACGTCGTGGAACAGCTCAGCGCCGCCTGGCCACCAGGACCAGCGGTAGTTGTACGCGAGGCGGGCGAGCACCCCCAGGCGCTCGGGCACCCGTGAGGCCAGCTCCGCCGCCGCGCGATTCAGGTCGCGCTCGCCGGCGATCACGGTCCCCAGGATGCCAAAGTCCGTTCAGGGCGTCGTCCAGGACAGGGCGAGCTCCCCCTCGAGGAACGTCGCGAGTCGCTGCGCCTCGGCCTCCGCGGCGGCGCGGACGCCCTTGCCCAGCCTGCCGAACGGCTCGATCTCGACGGCGACCGAGCCGCCCTTCGCCTCGTGGCGCCACACGCCCTCCATCCGCCCGTCGACGAGGAGCACGGGGGAGAGCCAGCCCTGCGGACGGTAGACGCGGTCGCGCAGCGCGGGGTCGAGGACCGCCGGCGCGTCGCGCGGCGCCGCCACGACGTACGTGTCGAAGGCCGGCAGCAGCCGCACGACCCCCTCCGGCTCCGCGGCGCGCAGCTCGTCGAGGCGGGCGAGCAACCTGCCGGCGTGCGCCGCGGACGGCGTCCCCAGCCAGCGCGCGTAGGTTCGACCGCCTGCGCGACCCAGCCGCGGCGCAGGCCGTCGACGCGCGCCCACAGCGTCAGCTCGGCCGAGCCGGCGACCTGGGCGTGCAGGCAGCAGACGTCCTCGACGACGGTCATGGCGCGCTTGCGCGCCACGCGCTCGGCGAGGTGCTGACGGCGCAGTCGCCAGGCGAGGACGGAGGGCCAGCGGAGCATCGGGCGGGGCTCGGAGGATGCCACCCCCGCGCCGTTCTCCCCCGTGCAGGCTGGGAACGTCGGTGGCACGACAGGGAAGGGGCCTGCACGGCTACCCTGTGTCGACAGGACGCCCGTTGCGCGTTCGCGCCCCGTCCCACTGTCCCCGAGTTGGCCCGTATGACAGACGCCCCCGAGAACAACGACGACCGCGCGCCCGAGGGCGACGACAGGTCCGACACCGACACCACGACCAAGGTCACCGAGCCGGCCCCTGAGGCCAACGGTTCGCCGACCCCGCCGGCAGAGCCGGAGGTGAAGGAAGAGGTACCGCCGCCCGCCGCCGAGGCGACGCCGGACGGTCCCGTCTCGGAGGCAGTCGCCGAGTCCGATGCGCAGCCCGAGGCCCAGCCCGAGCCGGAGTCAGGCTCGGAGCCCGAGCGCCCGGCCATCGGCCCGGTCATCATCGCCCAGGCCCCGCCCCCGGGGACCGAGGAGCCTTCGACGTCACGCCGCACGCGCGGCGGTGGCGGAGGCGGCGGTGGACGCCAGGGCGGCCAAGGCGGCCAGGGCGGTGACGGCGAGAAGCCGCGTCGTCGTCGTCGTCGTTCGGCCGCCGAGCGTCATCGCGGTGTCTTCTTCGCCCGTCTGAGCGAGCTCCGTCGCTCCGAGCGCCAGGCCGCTGCGTCCGACTCGGCCGATGGCGAGCCGCCGGAGTCCCCGGAGGAGGCTGCCGCAGCTGCGGCGCCCGAGCCGGAGGCCGAGGCAGGCGACCGAGGAGCAGCCGACCGCGACGCCGGAGACCACCGCCGAGGAGGTCCCGCAGGTCGCCGCCGAGGCGCAGCCCGACGAGGCTGCCGCGGCCGAGCCGACCGCGGAGGCACCGACCGCGGAGGCACCGGCAGAGGAGGCACCGGCTGCGGAGGCACCTGCCGAGCAGGCGCCGGCCGAGCCGGCACCGGCGGAGCAGCGCCAGCCCCAGGGCCAGCGCTCCGCGCCGCCGCCGCAGGTGTCGCGTCCCCGTCTCATCTCCGCCATCGATCGTGTCGGCGGTCCCGACGTCGTCCAGGAGGCGCTCGCGCCCAAGCAGGACGAGGAGGGCGAGCGCCTGAAGTGGGCGCAGGTCTGCAGCGACTCCGCTCGCGGCCTGCAGCCGGGCGATCCCGCCTTCGCGGCCTGGGTGCGCCTCGCGGCGACGCCCGTCCGCGACGTCCGCGGTGCGGTCAACGACATGCTCGGCATCGTCGAGGAGCCCCGCGGCGGCCATCGCCGTGGCGGCGGTGGGCGGCGCGGCGGTGGCCGGCCCCCGCGTCCCGGCGAGTGGGGCAGCGAAGGCCGCGCCCGTCCGGGCGAGGTCGCGAACTTCGGTCGCGACGGCGGCCTGCGCACGAAGATCCGCATCGTCGGGGACGACGAGGAGGATCGTCGCCAGCGCGACGAGCGCCGCAAGGCGCAGCGCGAGGCCAAGCGCGCCGCCGAGCGCGAGCGTCTCGCTCGCCTCGGCTACTAGGAACCTCCCAGCAACCTGCCCACGCGCAACACGCGCGTCGGGCCACGGTTGCGGGTGCGCGGGCGTCATTAAGCCGCGCACCGGTAAGACTTAACGAGTTCTTAGGCGGCGCTTGCCCTGGCCTTGAGGGTCGGGCTCGATTCTCCGTCCATGCCGAAGCAGAGTCTCAATGAGCCCGGCGACGACGGGCTTGACACGTTCCTGCACGCGATCGGGCGCGTCCGCCTGCTCACCAAGGAGGAGGAGGTGGACCTGGCCCAACGCATCGAGAGGGGTGATCTCGACGCGAAGCGCCACCTCATCGAGGCCAACCTCCGCCTCGTCGTGCACAACGCGAAGCGCTACCGCCGCGATCCCCGCGCCGGCGGCGAGCTGACGTTCCTCGACCTCATCCAGGAGGGGACGATCGGGCTCATCCGGGCGGCCGAGAAGTTCGACTACCGCAAGGGCTTCAAGTTCTCCACCTACGCGACGCTCTGGATCCGTCAGGCGATCGCGCGGGCCATCGCGGAGAAGAACCGCGCGGTGCGCCTCCCGGTCCACGTCGTGGACCGCGTCAAGCTGCTCGAGCGTCATGATCGGGCGCTCGCGCTCGTGCACAACCGACCAGCCACCTCCGAGGAACTCGCACTGGAGATGGGCACGACGGTGGCCGAGGTCGAGGACCTGCGCACCATCTCGCGCAGCACGATCTCGCTGGCCACGCCCGTCGGGCCGGAGGGCGACACCGAGCTGGGCGACCTCGTGGCCGAGGAGCAGGTCGTGCTGCCGTCGAACGCCGTCGAGGCCGCCGAGACCGTCGAGGCCATGCGCTCGACGCTCGAGCTGCTGCCGCTCCGCGAGCGGCGCGTCCTCGAGCTGCGCTACGGCGTGCTCGGCGAGGTGCCGCACAGCGTCGCGCAGTGCTCCAAGGCGCTGAAGCTCACGCCGCACCGCATCCGCGCGCTGGAGGAGGAGGCGCTGCGTCGCCTCCGCCACCTGCCCGAGGCGCAAGGGCTCCGCGAGGCCGCATAGGGCAACATCCCCCGCGTGCAGATCACGCTGCCGCGGGGCGTCACGGTCGGTCACCACACCGACCTGCAGGCTTGGACCGGGTGCACCGTCGTGCTGCTCCCGGAGGGCACCGTCGCCGCCGCGGAGGTTCGCGGCGGCGGTCCCGGCACGCGTGAGAGCGAGCTGCTCACGCCGTCCGCGAACGCGGCCGGCGTCCACGCGGTCCTGCTGACGGGCGGCAGCGCGTTCGGGCTGAGCGCCGCCCACGGCGTCATGGAGCACCTCGCCGCGAAGGGCATCGGCTACGCGATCCCAGGTGGGCCGGTGCCGCTCGTGTTCGCAGCGGTCGTCTACGACCTCATGCTCGGCGACGGCTCCGTGCGACCCGACGACGCCGCCGCCGCCGCGGCCTGCGAGGCGGCCGGCACAGAGGTGGCTCGCGGCAGCATCGGCGTGGGGACGGGCTGCACGGTCGGCAAGCTGCGCGGCGCCGACGGCTGGACGAAGGGCGGCTTCGGCGCGGCGACGCTCCGGGTGGGCGACGCGACCGTCACAGCGCTGGCGGCCGTCAACGCATTCGGCGACGTCCTCGCGGACGACGGGACCGTCGCGGCGGGCGTCTGGACCGGGGCGGGCTACGCCCGCACGACCGACCTCCTGCTGGCCGGCGAGACGCCGGCGCGCGCGGCGACGCGCGAGAACACGACGCTCGTCTGCCTCGTGACCGACGCTCGGCTGGACAAGCGCGAGGCGTGGCTCGTCGCGCGGGCGGGGAGCGCCGGCGTCGCACGATCGATCGCGCCGAGCGCCACCGCCGCGGACGGGGACCTCGTCGTCTGCGCCGCGACGGGCGACGTGCCCGCGGACCCGTTCGTGCTGTCGGCGATGGCACCGGAGGTGATCGCGGCGGCCGTCCGCGACGCCGTGGCGTCGGCCACCGGCGCGCCCGGTTGTCCGGCGGCCGGAGAGCGCTAGCCGTAGTCGCGACGAGCGATCTCGGCGAGCTCGCGCGCACGCGGTGACAGCCTGCTGTCCTGCGGCCACGCGAGGACGACCGGGCACGGGGGTACCGCCGGCGCGAGCTCCCGCTCGATGATGGGCAGCCCCTCGTAGCTCTGCTTGATCTCGGGCCGCTGGACGAGGATCGCGTAGTACGAGGGGTTGCGCGCAACGAGCGACCGCGTGAGCTCGTAGCCGTGCGTGGTGTGGCGGACGTTGGGCTGCAGCCCCCTGCGCTCGAACAGCGACATCGCGTAGCTCGTGCTCGGTGTCGTGTCGAACAGGATGAGCGGCTCCGGGGCCAGCTGCTCGAGCGTCACGCTCGGCTGGGCTGCGAACGGGTGACCGGCGCCGAACAGCGCGTACGCGCGCGGCTCGTAGAGGACGACGCGGTTCAGGGACGCCGTCAGGTCCATGTCGTACATGACGGCGACGTCGAGCTGTCCGGCCAGCAGCTGCTCCTGCAGCGCGTCCTGCGAGCCCTCGTGGAACGAGACCGTGACCCGCGGATGGCGGGCCTCGAACTCGACGAGCAGGCGCGGGAGCACCGTCGGCGCGAGCGTCACGAAGCACCCGACCGCGAGGGGACCGGCGAGCTCGGTCCCCTGGCCGTGCGCGAGGTCGTTGAGCTCGGCGGCGCCCGCGAGCAGCGACCGTGCCCGGCTGAGCACCTCCGCGCCGGTGGGCGTCAGCGACACCCCGCGCCCGCGGCGGCGGATGAGGAGGTCCGCCTCCAGCGCGCGCTCGAGCTCGGTGACGGAACCGGCCACCGCCGACTGCGACATGAACAGCCGATCCGCCGCCCCGCTGATCGTCCCCGCCTCGACGACGGCGACGAAGTGCGCGAGCCGGCGGAACGACAGGGTGCCCCACACATCGAGGTCCAACTGCTCCTCCTCGGTAGAACCGTGGAGGATAGGCGGAAACCGATGCTTGGCCGTGCAGCCACGGACTGGCACGATGCCCGCGATGGGAGTCCCTGTTGAAGCGCCCACGGGCGCGGACGTCGTCCGCACAGCGGAGGACCTGGTGCCGTTCCTACGCGAGCGCGCGGCGGAGATCGACGAAGAGCGAGCGATCCCCGAGGAGGTGTACCGCGCGCTGCAGGACGCCGGGATGTTCAACATCCTCAAGCCCCGCCGCTACGGCGGGTTCGAGCTCACCGAGCACGACCACGCGATGGTCACGCTGACCCTGGCCAAGGGGTGTGCGTCGACGGCATGGGTCTTCGCGATCCTGGACTCCGACAACATCGCGATCTGCTCCTTCCCCGAGGAGACCCAGGAGGAGATCTGGGGCGCGAACCCCTCGGCGACGCTCGCGGGGAACACGAACCTCAACCCGGCGGCCGAGGTCGAGCGCGTGCCCGGCGGCTACCGGCTGAGCGGCACCTGGGGGTACTGCAGCGGATCGGACTTCTCCGAGTGGCTCATCTTCAACGCCCCCGTCGGCGAGGAGGGCGAGGGTCACATGTTCGTCGTCGCCGGCGAGGAGGCGGAGACGATCGACGACTGGTGGCCGACGGGCATGCGCGGGACGGGGAGCCGGTCCAAGCGCGTCGACCGCGTGTTCGTCCCCGATCGGCGCGTCATGCGGACCGCCGACACGACGGTCCGCCTCGAGGAGCGCCGCTCGCTGCATCCCACCTTCGACGCGACCTTCGCGCCGTGGCCGTCGCACGGGCGGTTCCCGTTCGCCGCCACCGCCGTCGGCGCAGCCGTCGGCGCGGCGGAAGGCTTCGGCGAGTCCAGCGGGTCGCTGACCCGCGTGGCGCACGCGCTCGGCGGCACGACCCGGCTCGTCGAGCAGGACTACGTCGCCACGGAGTTCGCCGAGGCGTCCGGCGAGCTCGACATGGCCTGGGACCTCGTCGCGCGCGACAGCCGGGAGGCGGCGGAGTACGCGGGGCGCCACGAGCTTCCGGACGAGCGGCTGCTGGCCAAGCTCCACCGCGACAACGCGCTGGTCACCCGGGTGTCGCTCCGCGAGGTCAGCCGCATCCACGCGCTCGTCGGCGCGAAGGCCGGGTTCCCAGGGCACCCGATCTCACGCGCGAAGCGCGACGTCGAGATGGTCGCCGCGCACGTGACGCTCAACTGGCGCCAGGCGGCCGTGCGCTACCTCGCGTCCGTCGCGTCGGCCTGACCGGCCCCGTCGACCCGCGGACGACGAGCTCGACGGGCAGCATCACCCGGCGGGGCGGCCCGCCCTCGAGCAGCTCGGCGAGCAGCCGCGCCGCCTGCTCGCCCTTCTCGCGCAGCGGCTGGCGCACGGTCGTCAGGTCCGCGAGGGCCGCCGGTGGCGCGTCGTCGAAGCCGGTCACCGACAGGTCCTCCGGCACCGCCAGGCCGAGCTCGGCGGCCGCGCGCAGCGCCCCGAGCGCGAGCTGGTCGGTCGTGGCCAGCAGCGCCGTCGGGCGGGGATCCGCCGCCAGCGCCGCATGGGCGAGGCGGGCGCCGGCCTCGCGGTCGTTCGTGCCCTCGTGCTTCGGCACGGTGGCCCAGTCGATCCCGGCGGCGGTCGAGTGCGTCGCGGAAGCCGAGCAGCCGCTGGCGCGCGATGTGGAACGTCGCGTCGGCCTCCCGCACCGCGTCGACCGGTCCCTCGTAGCCGTCCGGCCGCAGGCGGAAGGTGAGGACGGCGACGTCGCGATGGCCGAGTCCGAGGACGTGCTCGGCGATCTCGCGCGTCGCGGACCGGTCGTCGATCCCGACGAACGCCTGGCCCGCGATGTCGGGCTCCTCGACCACGACGATCGGGATGCGGCGCTCGAGAGCCGCGCGCACGGCCGCCTGGTCGTCGGCCATCGAGTAGATGCAGAGTCCGTCGACGACGGCCTCGCGGACGGCGTGCGTCGCGTCGGCACCGGGCGGGGAGGGGACGAGCAGCAGCGCCGTGCCCTCCGCCTCGGCCTCCCGCGCGAGCCCCTCGAGGAACCCGACCGCGGCCGGATCGGTGAACGCGTAGGAGAGCGCCTCCGTGAACAGGAGCCCGACGACGCCGCTGCGACCGGTCCGCAGCCGCCGGGCGGCGGGGTCCGGGCCCGTGTAGCCGAGCTCCGCGGCCACGACCAGGATCCGCTCGCGCAGGTCGGGCGCCAGCTGGTCGGGCCGGTTGTACGCGTTGGAGACCGTGGAGCGCGACACGCCGAGCACGTCGGCGATCGTCTGCAGCGTGACGCGGCGGGGCACGGCCGGGATCGTATGGGCGAGCTTGATTCTCGACTCCCTGTGCGCCACGCTGCGATCGCCATGCCCTTCGCACTGCGCCGCGGACCCGCCCCCCTCGTCGGGGTGGATCGCGCGACCTATCGGCCCGGTGACGCCGTGCGCGTCACCGTGATGATCCCGGCGGAGATGGTGTCGCCTCGCGGGCATGTGCGCCTGCGCTGCCACCGCCCGCGCGACATGCCGCTGGACCCGCTGGTCGATCCACCCGAGGTCGCCGGCTGCGCAGCCGAGTGCGTGGAGCTCGCGCGCGCCGAGCTCGCGCCCGCGCAGGACCGGTCGTCGTGCATGACCGCCATCGTCCACATCCCTCCGGATGCGGAGCCCACGGTCCGTGGTGGTCGCGAGGTCGCGGCTTGGGAGGTCGTCGCCGTGGTCCAGCGCCGCGCGACGAGCACGTGGGTGGAGGTCCTGCCTCGTACCATGGGATGAAGAAGATCTGAGCCGGATCGGCTGAGATATCCTCTTGCAAAGACCAGAGCACGCGCTATCATTGCACGTGCATCAGTTGTCAGCGCAAAGGAATCTTCAGCTCGACATGACAGACCTTCTTCTCATCCCTCTCGACGACACGGTCGTCTTCCCGACCATGGACGTCACGCTGCCGATCGACGTGGACGGTGAGCAGCAGGTGCTGCTCGTCCCGCGCCACGAGGGCGAGTACGCCCAGGTCGGCACGATCGCCCGCGTCGTCGAGTCCGTGCGCATCCCCGGCGGTGGCCGCGGGGCGGTGCTCCAGGGTGAGTCGCGCGGAGTTCTCGGCGCGGCGAGCTCGGATTCGTTCGGCCGCCTCAGGGTCGCCACGGAAGAGCGTGAGGACGACGCTCCGGTGGACGGCCGCACCCGGACCCTCGAGCGTGAGTACCGCGCCGTGGTCGAGGAGATCCTCGAGCTGCGGGGCGCGGACGAGCGCGTCGCGGCGTTCCTCCGCTCCGTCGTGCTTCCCGGTCCGCTCGCCGACACGGCGGGCTACTCGCCCGACCTCACCTTCGAGCAGAAGGTGGAGCTCCTCGAGGAGCTCGACGTCACCGAGCGCCTGCAGAAGTCCCTGGACTTCCAGCACGAGCGGCTGACCCAGCTGCAGGTCCGCAAGCGGATCCGCGAAGACGTGGAGTCCGGCGCCCAGAAGCAGCAGCGCGAGTACTTCCTGCGCAAGCAGATGGAGTCCATCCGCCGCGAGCTGGGCGAGGACAACGCGACGGTGGGCGAGGACTACCGGACCAAGATCGACGAGGCGGGCATGCCCGACGCCGTCCGCGAGCAGGCCGAGCGCGAGCTCGAGCGCCTGGAGCGGTCGGGCGAGCAGTCCGGCGAGTCGCAGATGATCCGGACGTACCTCGACTGGCTCACCAGCGTCCCGTGGGACAAGCGCTCCGACGAGATCCTCGACCCGGTCCACGCGCGTGAGGTGCTCGACGCCGACCACGCGGGGCTGGAGGACGTCAAGGACCGCATCACGGAGTACATCGCCGTGCGCAAGCTGCGTGAGGAGCGCGGGATCGAGGCCGACCGCAAGGCCGGCGCCATCCTGACCCTCATCGGCCCCCCCGGCACCGGCAAGACCTCGATCGGCGAGTCGATCGCGCGTGCCACCGGCCGCGAGTTCGTCCGCATGTCGCTCGGCGGCGTGCGCGACGAGGCCGAGATCCGCGGGCACCGCCGGACGTACATCGGCGCGCTCCCGGGCCGCCTGGTGCGCGCCCTGCGCGACGCCGGGACGATCAACCCGGTGATCATGCTCGACGAGGTCGACAAGGTCGGCGCCGACTGGCGCGGCGACCCGAGCGCGGCCCTGCTCGAGGTGCTCGACCCGGCGCAGAACCACGCGTTCCGCGACCACTACCTCGACGTGGAGATCGACCTGTCCCAGGTCCTCTTCATCGCGACGGCCAACGTCGCGGAGACGATCCCCGGCCCGCTGCTGGACCGCATGGAGGTCATCCGCTTCGACGGCTACACGGTCGCCGAGAAGGTCGCCATCGCGCGTGACTACCTGTGGCCGCGTCAGCGCGAGCGCAACGGACTGCGCGAGGACGAGGTGACCGTCGACGACGAGACCCTGCGGATCATCGTCAGCGAGTACACCCGCGAGGCCGGCGTGCGGCAGCTCGAGCGCGAGCTCGGGACCCTGCTGCGCAAGGTCGCGACCCGGATCGCATCGGCGACCGCCGAGGCGCCCGTGTCCGTCGACCTCGACCTCGTCCGCGACGCCCTGGGCCGCCAGAAGGTGTTCCAGGAGGCAGCGGCACGGACCGCGGTGCCCGGCGTGGCGACCGGCCTGGCCGTGACCGGCACGGGCGGGGACGTCCTCTTCATCGAGGCCAACCAGATGAAGGGCAAGGGCGGCCTGACCCTGACCGGCCAGCTGGGCGACGTCATGAAGGAGTCCGCCAAGATCGCCGAGACGTACGTGCGGGCGCACGCGGAGGAGCTGGGGATCGACCCCGACGGCTTCGACGAGCGTGAGTTCCACGTCCACATCCCGGCGGGCGCGATCCCGAAGGACGGCCCGAGCGCGGGCGTCACGATGACGACGGCGCTGGCGTCGCTGCTGACCGGCCGCGCGGTGCGGCACACGGTGGGCATGACCGGCGAGGTCACGCTGCAGGGCCGCGTGCTCCCGATCGGCGGGCTGAAGCAGAAGGTGCTCGCCGCGCACGCCGCGGGCCTGACCGACGTGATCCTGCCCGAGCGCAACCGGGCCGACCTCGACGACGTCCCCGAGGACGTCCGCGAGCAGATGACGTTCCACCCGGTCATGACGGTGGGCGAGGTCCTCGACATCGCCCTGGAGCCGGCCGCGGTCCGGCCCGGCCTCAGCGTCTAGACCGGAGCACAGCCTCGGCCGCGTGACGGGCGTCCCCCTCGCCCGTCACGCACCGGAGCCGCTCGGCGCCCGCCTCGCGCACGACGATCTCGTACGCCAGGCGATCGGCGCCGGGCGGCTTCGTCGTGTCGGGGCGCTCGAGCGCCCGCGCGAGCGCGGCGCGGGCGTCCTCGTCCAGATCCCTCCAGGCGACCGTCGCCTCCAGCCGCACGCCCGCGACGCCGCCGGTCCGCACGACCGTCACCTCGGCGTCGTCGCCTACGTCCACGCGACACCCACCGCGTCCCAGCCGCTGCGGACGGCGTCCTGGACGGCGCCGCCGGCGCCGAACAGCTGCCCCGCGACCGCCACGGTGATGCGCGCGAAGTCCGTGAACGTCGCCGTGCTGCGCAGGCCGCGGTCGCGCGCCGTCTCGTACCAGACCCGCCCTGCGCGCTCCCAGGCGTTGCCGCCGAGCGTCGTCGCCACGACGTAGAACGCGTGGTTGGGGATCCCGGAGTTGATGTGCACGCCGCCGTCGTCCTCGCTCGTGACGACGAAATCGTCCATGTGCGCCGGCTGCGGGTCCTTGCCGAGGACGTCGTCGTCGTAGGCGGTGCCCGGCGCCGCCATCGAGCGCAGCGCCGTGCCCTGCACGTCGGGCCCGAGGAGGTCGGCGCCGATGAGCCAGTCCGCCTGCTCGGCGGTCTGCCCGAGCGCGTGCTGCTTGACGAGCGACCCGAAGACGTCCGAGCAGCTCTCGTTGAGCGCGCCGGACTGGCCCTGGTACTGCAGGCCGTTCTCGTCCTCGGTGACGCCGTGGGCCAGCTCGTGCCCGATGACGTCGAGCGACCGGGTGAACCGCAGGAACAGCTTCCCGTCGCCGTCCCCGAACACCATCCGGCGGCCGTCCCAGAACGCGTTGTCGTAGTCCTGCCCGTAGTGGACGACCCCGCGGAGGGGCATGCCCTCGTCGTCGATCGAGTTGCGGCCGTAGGCCTGCTCCCAGAAGTCGTACGTCGCGCCGAGGCCGTCGTAGGCCTCGTCGGCCGCTGCGTCCCCGGTCGGCGGTCCGCCCTCGGTGCGGACGATCGGCCCGCGCATGACCTGCTCGGCCCCCTGGGCGTCGCGGATCTCGCGGTTCGCGCCCTGGTTCTCGAGCGCCGCGAGCGCGTCCGGTCCCTCGCGGTGCCCGCGCACGCCGCGCAGCAGCTGGTTCTGCACGCGGGCCTGGCGGATCGTCGCGTCCAGCGCGATCGTGCTGAGCGCCCAGCTGCGCTGCGCCTTCGTCCCGTGCCGCGCGATGCGGTCGAGCATCGTGGGCGGGACGATGCAGCAGCGGCTCATGGCGTCAGGGCGCGCTGGGGGACGGGGGAGGACTGCATGATCGACGTCGTCGTCTGCCCGTAGGAGGCGAAGCCGTCGATGACCTCCTCGAGGTGCGTCACGTCGCGCACCCAGGCGGTCATGACGTAGCAGTCGTCGCCGGTGACGCGATGGCACTCGACGATCTCCGGCGTGTCGCGCGCGAGCTGGGCGACCGCGGCGAGCTGGCGCGGCGCCGGGCGGCTTCGGATGATCACGCCCAGGGTGTACCCCAGCGCCCGGGGGTCGACCGTGGCGCGGTAGCCCGTGATGACGCCCTCGTCCTCCAGCCGCCGCAGCCGCTCGGCGACGGCGGGGGAGGACAGCGACACGCGCCGGCCGAGCTCGGCCAGCGAGAGGCGCCCGTCGGCCTGGAGCTCCTCGAGCAGGCGCAGGTTCGTGGCATCCAGGAGACCGCCTTCGGCGATCCGCCCGTTCTGCCGTGGATTCGCAGCCATGCGACGCAGAGTACCTCCGTTCGCCCCTGTGGAGAAGCGTCGTCGGCGAGGATCCTGATGTCATGCGTCGTCCGCCTCCGCACGTCTACTTCCTCGTCTCCGCCGTCTTCCACTACCTGGGGCCGGCGTTCGCGGTGCTGCTGTTCGCACGCGTCGAGGTGCTCGGCGTCGCGTGGCTGCGGGTCGTGTCTGCCGCGGTCGTGTTCGCCCTGTGGCGGCGACCGCGGCGGGTGACGCGCCTGCTCGTGGCCTGGGGCTGCGTCCTCGCGACGATGAACTGCTGCTTCTACCTCGCCATCGACCGGCTGCCGCTCAGCACGGTCGCGGCGATCGAGTTCCTCCCCGTCGTGCTCCTGGCCGCCGTCGGCGCGCGCACCCCGCGCAACGGCGTCGCGCTCGCCCTGGCCGCACCCGGGGTGCTGCTGCTGACCGGTGTGCACCTCGGCGCGGGCGCGACCGCGCTGGCGCTGGCCGGCGCCAACGCCGTCCTCTTCGCGATCTACATCGTGCTCGCCGACCGCGTCGCCAAGCAGGAGGGCGTGTCAGGGGTCGACGGCCTCGCGGCGTCCATGCTCGTGGCGGCCGTCGTCATCACGCCGATGGCCGGCTGGGCGGCGGTGCCCGCGTTCGACGACCCCGTGGCGATCGCCGCGGGCGTCGGCGTGGGCCTCTGCTCGTCGGTGATCCCGTACGTCGCCGACCAGCTCGCGCTGGCGCGGCTGCCGCGCGCGACCTATGCCCTCATGGTGTCGCTGCTGCCAGCGACGGCGACCGTCATCGGGATCGTCGTCCTCACCCAGGTGCCGTCGGCGCGCGAGGTCGCGGGGGTCGCGCTCGTCGTGGCGGGCGTCGCGCTGCACCGTCCGGCGAGCGTCGTCGGTCAGGTGAAGGGAACGCGGATGAGCCGGTCGTCGTCCTCGGACGGATCGCCGCGGCCGTCGCGGTTGCTCGTCGTGAGCCAGAGCGCGTCGCCCGACGGATCGACCGCCACGGTGCGGATGCGGCCGAACTCGCCCTCGAGCAGCGACTCGGGCTGACCGAGCTTGTCGCCGTCCACCGGGATGCGCCACAGGCGCTGACCGCGCAGCGCGCCGACCCACAGGTTGCCGCGCGCGTAGGCCAGGCCGCTGGGGGATGCCTCCGAGGTCGGCCAGGTGACGAGCGGGTTCGTGTACTTGCCGCCCTGGGTGTCGCCCTTGCCCTCGACCTCGGGCCAGCCGTAGTTCTTGCCCTTCTGGATGAGGTTGACCTCGTCGAAGGTGTTCTCGCCGAACTCGCTCGCCCACAGCCGCCCGTCGTCGTCCCAGTCCAGGCCCTGGACGTTGCGGTGGCCCAGCGTCCAGTACGGGTTGCCCTTGACGGGGTTGTCGTCCGGGATCGACCCGTCCGGGTTGATCCGCAGGATCTTGCCGCCCGGGTTGGCGGGGTCCTGCGAGCGGCTGCCCTCGAGCCCGTCGCCGGTGGTGATGTACAGCTTGCCGTCAGGGCCGAACGCCAGTCGCCCGCCGTCGTGGTTCGTGGAGCGGTAGATGCCGGTGATGATCGGCTTCTCGTCGCCGTCGAGGCTGAAGTGGACGACCCGGTTGTCCTGCGCGCCGGTGTAGTAGGCGTAGACCTGCTTGTCCTTCGCGTAGTCCGGCGAGACCGCGAGGCCGAGCAGCCCGCCCTCGCCGATGTCCTTGTCGACGCCGGCGAGCTCCTTCACCACGACGGGCTTGCCGCCGTCCTTGGGCACCTGCAGGATGCGGCCGGTCGTGCGCTCGCCCACGAGCAGGTCGCCGTCGGGGAGGAACGCCAGGCCCCACGGGACCTGCAGCCCGGTCGCCACGACCTCGGGCTTGCCGAGCTGGGCCGACTCGATCTCGGGCGTGCTCGTGCCGAGATCGGGGGTCGCCGTCCTGCCGGCGGAGTCCGTCGTCGCGCCCGCCGGGCCGTCGTCGCCCCCGCCGCACGCGACGAGCGCGAGCGCGGCGGAGGCCAGGATCAGCGCGAGGGGCCGCCGCACTACCGGATGGCGACGCGGTAGATGCGGTCGTCGCCCGAGCTCGCGGAGCCGTAGCCGTCGCGGTTGCTCGTGCTGAACCACAGCGACCGCCCGCCGGGCGCGCGGACGACCGTGCGGATGCGCCCGTACCGGTTCTCGAACACCGAGGTGGGCGACCCCGCGCTCGCGCCGTTCAGCGGCACCTGCCAGAGCCGCGCCCCGCGCAGCGCGCCGACGTAGAGCGTGCTGCCGACGACGGCGTCGCCGCTGGGCGACGCCTCCGACGGGCTCCAGGTGACGAGCGGGTTGGTGTACCTCCCGCCCTGCGTGTCGCCGTCGCCCTCGACGTTGGGCCAGCCGTAGTTGTTGCCCTTCTGGATGAGGTTGATCTCGTCCTTGGTGTCCTGGCCGAACTCCGTCGCCCAGAGCCGGCCCGAGCTGTCCCAGCTCAGGCCCTGCACGTTGCGGTGGCCGTAGGACCAGACCGGCGAGCCGAACGGGTTGTCGCTCGGGACCGACCCGTCGGGGTTCACGCGCAGGATCTTGCCGTTCAGCGAGCTGCGGTCCTGGGCGTCCTGGCGGTTGCCCGCGTCGCCGGTGCCGATGTAGAGCTTGCCGTCGGGGCCGAAGGCGATCCGGCCGCCGTTGTGGTTGCCCGCGCGGTTGATGCCCTTGATCACCGTGCGGGAGCGGCCGCCGAGCTGGAAGCGCACCACGCGGTTGTCCCGCGAGCTCGTGTAGTAGGCGTAGACGAGCCGGTCGCGGGAGTAGTTCGGGGACACCGCGATGCCGAGCAGGCCGCCCTCACCGAAGTTCTTGGCGACCCCGGGGATGGTCTTCACGGTGCGCGGCGTGCCGCCGTTCTTCGGGATGCGCTTGATCCGCCCGGTCGCGCGCTCGGAGACGAGCGCGTCGCCGTTCGGCAGGAAGGCGATGCCCCAGGGGACGTTGAGCCCCGACGCGATCTCGCGCGGCGATCCCAGCGCTGCCGTGCTCGCGGTCGGGCCGACTGCGGCCGTTGCGGCCGCCGGCGCCGCCAGGACGGCGAGTCCGGCGACGATGGCGAATGCGATGCGTCGTGCGGGCATGGGGGCTGACCCTAGCGGCGGTTTCCCGCGCTGCACGCCGCTTCGTCAGAGGTCGTTCGAGAACGTGTCACAGCTCGCGGGGTCACCTGAATCGAACCCGCGACGGAACCATTTGGTGCGCTGCTCGGAGGATCCGTGCGTCCACGTCTCCGGGTTGACCTGGCCGGTGACCTGCGACTGGATGCGGTCGTCGCCCACCGCCGCCGCGGCGGCGAGACCCTCCTCCAGATCGCCGCTCTCGAGCAGGCCGCGTTCGTACGTGGAGTGGCCCCAGACGCCTGCCAGGCAGTCGGCCTGCAGCTCCGTGCGGATCGACAGCTGGTTCGCCTGGCCGGGGTCCGCGCGCCTCGCGCGGTCGACCTGGGCGAAGATCCCGGTGATGTTCTGGACGTGATGGCCGATCTCGTGCGCGACGACGTAGGCCTGCGCGAAGTCACCTGGCGCGCGGAAGCGCTGGTCGAGCTCCCGGAAGAACGCGACGTCCAGGTAGACCTGCTGGTCCGCCGGGCAGTAGAACGGGCCGACGTCCGAGGTCGCGTTGCCGCAGCCGGTCCGGACCGAACCGGTGAAGACGTTCACGATCGTGGCCCGGTACCGGGTGCCGCCCGCCTGGTTGAAGCGCGCGGACCAGAAGTCGTTGATGTCGCCCGTCACGAAGCGCATGAAGTCGACGAGGTCGCTCGAGGTGCTCGGCGCACCGGGCACGGCGTCCTGGGCGGCCCCCTGCGGTGCCTGGGGGAACTGGTCGAACGGGCTGTTGTAGTTGATGCCGCCGCTTCCGGCGAAGACGCCGAGCAGGGCGAGGATCCCGACGACGATGCCGATGAGGCCCCCGCCGCCGACCGCGCCGCCCACCGCCTTGCCGCGAGGGGTCGATGGGACGACGCGGACGTCGTCGCGCTTGGGCTTCGGAAGGCGCACGGCGAGGAAGTGTCCTACAAGCCGGGCGGATGGCGAGCGACGAAGCCCGCCGTGCTGCGCATCGCGGTGGTCCACCGCGTGCCGCCGCCGCTGAGCGCGCTCGTGTCGTAGCGCCGCCCGTCGACGATCATGAAGGCGTGCCCGCCGTTCGCGTAGACCGTGATGCGCCGGCCCGGGCCGGCGTCGCCCCAGCTCATGAAGCCCCCTGAGGTCAGCGAGCCGTTCACGAGGCCGGCGGCCGCGAGCGCGTAGCTCAGCGAGCCGGAGCAGTCGTAGCCGCCTGACGCGCTGCCGCCGTGCCCGCCGCCCCAGACGTAGGGCGTGGTCGCGATCTGGTTGGCGGCGGCGACGACCTTCGCGATGGCGTCGTCGCCCTGCGCGGGCGGGCCGCCCGGCGCAGGCGCGGGCGGCGCCTGGTCGGTCGCGCCCTGCGGCGCGCTGTTGCGCAGCGCGTCGGCCGCCTGCTGGCGCTCGAGGCTGGCGATGCGCGCGCGGACGGTGTTGAGGCGCGACTGGGCGCCGCTGCGGCGCGCGAGCTGGGAGGCCTGCCTGCGCAGCAGCGCGTTGCGCAGGACGTTGGCCTGGGAGCGGTCGTCGCTCGCCTGCTTGGCGAGCCCGATGAGCTTGAGCCGCAGCTGCGCGAGGTCCTTCGTCTGCGATGCGACCGCCAGCCGGGCGCTGCGGGTGTCGCGGAGGATCGTCGCGTTGCGGTCGGAGATGTCGCGCAGGAACCGCAGCTGGGACAGCAGGTCGTCGAAGCCCTTGGCCTCGACGGCGACGCCGAGCAGGTCGGGCGCCGGCGTCTTGTACGCGGCGACGAGGTTCGAGGCCAGGGTCTTCTGGTACGCCTCGGCGTTGCGCTCCAGGCGCGTGAGGCGCACACGGGCGGCGATGAGCTTGTCCTGCGTGTCCTGCGCCTGCTGCTGGCGGCGCTGGACGCGGGCGTCGAGCACGGCGAGGCGGTTCTCGGCGTCGGCGATCCCCTCGGCCGTCGCGGCGATCTTGCGGCTCTCGGCGCGGACTGCCGCCCGGAGCTGCGCCGCGGTCGCCTGCTGGCCCGCGATCGTCTGCCCGCTCGCGGTCCCGCCCGTCAGCAGGGCGACCGAGACGGCGGCGGCGGCGAGCAGCGACGCGGCGGCTGCGAGCTTCAGGCGGAACGAGGAGAAGGTCATGAACGGGGCGCGCCGGAACGTAGTGCGCCTCGGACGGGATCCCTCCCGCTGCAAGGGATCGTGCATCAGACGCTCAGCTCGAACTGCTCGTCGCCGACGAGGGCGACCAGCGGCTCCCCGCCGCGGGCGGCCAGGCCCAGCGGGGTCTCGGGGTCGATGGTCTCGAAGTCGGCCGCGGCGATCGACCGCCCGCCGAGGAGCGCGGCGATGTCGCGCAGCGCGCGGCCGAGCATCTCGATGCCGCCGGGCGGCGCCGCGACGGTGCCCGCGATGGCGTCCGCCTGGATGCCCGGGATCTGGCGCACCTCGGGCAGCGGCGGGACGGGCGTGGCGAGCTGCGCGCCGTGCGCGAGCTCCTCGCGCTCCCCGTCCTCGGTGACGGTGATCGGGGCCAGGCGGGCGCACTCGACGACCGCCGGCTCGCGATCGTCGCCACGATCGACGAGGAGCCCCACCCGCAGTGCTCCGGACCGGTGCAGGAACTCCCTGGCCAGCCCGACGGCCTGCTCGACCTCGGGACTCATCCGAGGGCAGGATAGAGCGCTGTCGTACATCCGTCCCGCAATCGACGATGATCCGAACTCCGGTGCGATGATCCCGACAGGCATGCGACGTCCGTCGACCATCAGCACGAACGAGGCGTCGGACCTCCTGATCCGGGTACTGGTCGTCGAGCCCGACGGCCCGTCGCAGGCCGCCCGGACACTGCTCGCGCACGCGGGGAGAGGGCGCTTCGTCGTCGCCCACGCGGTCGGCGTGCCCGAGGCGCTCGCGTGGCTCGGCGAGCAGGCCGCCGACTGCGTCCTGCTCGACCTCGGCCTGCCCGGCGAGGCCCTCGACGGCCTCGCGCGGCTGCGGGCCGCCGCGTTCGACGCGCCGGTGCTCGTGCTCTCCGGCCCCGACCAGGACGACCTCGGCGCCCGGGCCGTGCACGAGGGCGCGCAGGACCACCTCGTGAAGGGCCAGGTCGACGCCCGCGGGCTCGCGCGCGCCATCGGCTACGCGAT
Source organism: uncultured Solirubrobacterales bacterium (assembly GCA_963757125.1). Classification (GTDB taxonomy): domain Bacteria; phylum Actinomycetota; class Thermoleophilia; order Solirubrobacterales; family Solirubrobacteraceae; genus CAVVSD01. The sequence goes on from CAVWQP010000009.1 coordinate 377,203, forward strand.
CGAGCGGTCGCGCACGCAGGTCGCCCTCGCGCACCAGGCGCTGCACGACCCGCTCACCGGTCTCGCGAACCGCGCGCTGTTCGAGGACCGGCTGCGCCAGGCGCTGGCCCGCTCGCGCCGCCACGGCGTCGCGTCGGCGGTGCTCTTCTGCGACCTCGACCGCTTCAAGGACGTCAACGACCGCCTCGGCCACGCCGCGGGCGACGAGCTGCTCGTCGCGGTCGCCGGGCGCATCGCCGGCGTCCTGCGCACCCAGGACACGGCGGCGCGCATCGGGGGCGACGAGTTCGCCGTCCTCTGCGAGGACGTCAACGGCACGCACCACGCGCTGGCCATCGCCGAGCGCCTGCTCGACGAGCTCCGCGTCCCGTTCCCGGCGGCGAAGGACATCCCGGTCTCGGCGTCGATCGGCCTGTCCATCGCCCACGAGGGCACCGAGCGCCCCGAGGCGCTGCTCCGCGAGGCGGACGCCGCGATGTACCGCGCGAAGGACCGCGGCGGTGGCGTCGCCGAGCTCTACGACGACGCGATGCGCGGCCGCGCCGCGCGGCGCATCGAGCTGCAGGACGCGCTGCGCCACGGGCTCGAGCGCGGGGAGATGCGCCTGCACTACCAGCCGCGGGTGCGCCTGGCGACCGGGGAGATCGTCGGCGTCGAGGCACTCGTCCGCTGGCAGCACCCCGACCGCGGCCTCCTGTCCCCGGCCCAGTTCCTGCCCATGGCGGAGGAGAGCGGGCTCATCGCGCCGCTCGGGACGTGGGTCATCGAGGAGTCCTGCCGGCAGGCCGCGCGCTGGGCGGACGCCCGCCACGGTGTGCCGCTGGGGGTCGCCGTGAACCTCACCGCCCGCGAGTGCGCGCAGCCCGACCTCCTGAGCATCGTCCGCGGCGCCGTCGACCGGTCAGGGATCGACCCGTCCGGGCTGCGCCTGGAGATGACCGAGGCCGCCGTGCTCAGCGACTACGAGGCGAACCTCGCGGTGCTCGAGGAGCTGCGCAGCCTGGGGCTGTCGCTCGCGATCGACGACTTCGGGGCCGGGCCGTCCTCGCTCGCGGCACTCCAGCAGCTGCCGGTCGACGTCGTCACCGTCGACCGCTCGCTCGTCGGCGGGCTCGGCCGCGACGGCGACGGCGCGGCGATGCTCGGCGGGATCGTGGGCCTCGCCCACGCGCTCGGGCTCTCGATCGTCGCGGAGGGCGTGGAGGCGATCGGGCAGGTCGACCGTCTGCGCGCGCTGGGCTGCGACGTGGGCCAGGGGTTCTTCTTCGCACGGCCGGACGAGGCCGGGGCCCTCATGGGCCTGCTCGGCGCCCGTTCGTAGAATCGCCGGATCGCCGACGACCTCGTCCTGCGCGGCCCCACCCTGTCCCTGCGGATCCCGCGGGGCGACGATGCGCCGCGCCTGTTCGAGCTGGGCTCGGACCCGGAGGTCACGCGCTGGTTCTCCTGGGGGCCGTACTCCGTGCAGGCGGAGGCGGAGGCCTACCTCGACCGGCTGCCGGGTCAGCGTGCGGAGGGCGAGCAGCTCGACCTCGCCCAGGACCATCACGAGGACGGCGTCATCGGCATCACCGGCCTGTCGGAGTTCTCGCGGCGCGACCGCCGCGCGATCGTCGGGACCTGGTTCGGCAGGCAGTGGTGGGGGACGGGGGCCAACCGCGAGTCCAAGGCGCTGGTCTGCCACCTCGGCTTCGAGGTGCTCGGGCTGGACCGGATCGGCTCCTACGCGAACATCGAGCACGTCCGCTCGCAGCGGGCGCTCGAGGGCGTCGGCTTCCGCCGCGAGGGCGTCCTGCGCGGCTGGCACCGCCACGGGGACCGGCTGCTGGACGTGCTCATCGTCGGGATGCTGCGCGACGACTGGCGGCAGGGCGCACTGAGCGACGTGCCCGTCACGGTGACGGGGGAGCCGCCCCCGGCGTTCGTCCTGCGCTAGTCGCGCCGCGCTTCCCAGGAGAAGCCGCGGACCGCCAGCACGATCCCGAGGACCGCCCACACCGCGATCACCGCGAGGTGCCCGAGGTTGTCGGAGAGCGGCTCCCCGGTGACCATCGCGCTCGACAGGCCGTCGATGAGGTGCGTCAGCGGCAGCGCGACGGCGATGTCGTGCAGGAACGTCGGAGCGTCCGTGGCGTCGTAGAAGACGCCGCTGAGGACGATGAGCGGCAGGAACACGGCGTTCGTGTACGCCGGCGCCGCGTCGAGGTTGGGGATGACGTGGGCCAGCGCGACCCCGAGCGACGCGAAGCACACGACGCCGGCGGCGACGAAGACCACGAGCTCGGGCACGTCCTTGGGCCAGCCGGTGCCGAAGAAGATGCGGCCGACGACGGTCACGAGCGTGACCTGCACGACGGTGTTCGTGATCGCGTGCATCGCGACCGCCGACAGGTACGCCCCGGACGGCAGCGGCGTGCCGCGCAGGCGCTTGAGGATGCCCTGCTCGCGCAGCGCGACGGTGTTCATCGCGAGCGCCACGAACGTCGTCGACACGATGCTCATGCCGGCGATGCCAGGGACGATGACGTCGAGGTCGTCCTGGTTGCCCGAGAACACCGCGCCGAACAGCGCGAGGAAGATGAGCGGCAGGGCGAAGTTGAAGAACGCCGCGCTCGGGTTGCGCCAGAACATCCGGCGCTCGAGGCGGTACTGGCGCCAGACGAGGGCGGCCTCAGACACGGCCGGCCTCCTCCTCGGCCTGCGCGGTGAGCTCGAGGTACACGTCCTCGAGCGACGGGCGGGTCACGCTGAGGTCGCGCAGCGGCACGCCGCGCGCGAGCGCGCCGGACGTGAGCTGGTGCAGCAGGGCCGTCGGGTCGTCGGTCTCGCGCACGTGCGTGTCGCCGTGCTCGTCGCGCCACGCGATGCGGTAGCGCGACGCCGCGTCGACGCCGATCTCCGACGGCGCGCCGACGGCGAGGATGCGGCCGTCCTTCACGATCCCGACGCGGTCGCAGAGGGCCTGGGCCTCGTCGAGGTAGTGGGTGGTGAGCAGGATCGTCTTGCCGAGGTCCGCGAGCGCGCGCACGGTGCTCCACGCGGCGCGGCGCGCCTCGGGGTCGAAGCCGGTCGTCGGCTCGTCGAGGAACACGAGCTCGGGGTCGCCGACGAGCGCGAGGGCGAGATCCAGGCGGCGCGCCTGGCCACCGGACAGCCGGCGGACGCGGACCTCCGCGCTCTCCTGCAGGCCGACGACCTCGATGACCTCCTCGACGTCGCGGGGGCGCGGGTAGAGCGCGGCCCAGTGCGCGACGGCCTCGCGGACGGTCAGGTAGCGGTACATCCCGCTGCTCTGCAGGACGATCCCGGTGCGCTCCCGCAGCGCCCGCGGCCGGCCGGTCGGATCGTGCCCGAGGACGGAGACGATGCCGCCCGTGCGGTTGCGGTAGCCCTCGAGGATCTCGACGGTCGTCGTCTTCCCCGCGCCGTTGGGGCCGAGGAGGCCGAACACCTCGCCGCGGGCGACGTCGAAGTCGATCCCCCGGACGGCGTCGACGTCGCCGTAGGACTTGCGCAGGTCGCGGACGAGGATGGCCGGGGGCTCGCTCACGCCAGGGGAGACTATGACCCGGGCGCCCGTATCCGTATCTTCACGGCGGGTGCGCTGCGCGTGCATCGACATCGGGTCGAACACGACGAGGCTCCTCGTCGCCGAACCTGCGCGCGACGGCCGCCTGCGCGAGCTCCACACCGAGCGCGCCTTCACCCGGCTCGGCAGCCTCCTCGGCCCCGGCGGGGCGATCCCACCCGCCGTCGTGCGCGTCGGCGCGGAGGTCGTCGCCGAGCAGATCGCCGCCGCCCGCGCCGAGGGCGTGACGTCGATCCGCGTCGTGGCGACCGCGGCCATCAGGGACGCCGCGAACCGCGACGACTTCACGGCCGCGGTCCACGAGCTGGCGGGCCTGACGGTGGAGGTGCTGAGCGGCGAGGACGAGGCGCGCCTGGCGTTCCTCGGCGCCACGGGATCGCTCGCGGACTGCCCGGACGGCCTGCTGGGCGTCGTCGACGTCGGTGGCCGCTCGTCCGAGCTCGTGGCGGGGACGCGCGACGAGGGCGTCGCGTGGGCGACCTCGCTGCCGATCGGGTCGGGGCTGCTCGCCGACGAGCACCTGCGCGACGACCCGCCGACGCCGCCGCAGCTCGACGCGGCCCGCGCGCACGTCGCCGGCGTGCTCGCGGAGCTGCGCCCCCCGCGGCCCGTCGCGGCCTACGCGGTCGGCGGCAGCGCGACCTCGCTGCGGCGCCTGCTGGGCACGGTCCTCGACCAGGAGGCGCTCGCGCGCGGGCTCCTCGCGCTCGCCGCGCTGCCCCGCGCGGACATCGCCCGCCGGTTCGCGCTGCACCCCGAGCGCGCGCGCCTGCTGCCCGCCGCGATCCTGCTCCTCGAGGGCGCCACGGCGGCCTTCGGAACCCCGCTGCGGACGTGCGGCGGAGGCCTGCGCGAGGGTGTCCTCCTGGAGGCGATCCGGGGCTCAGGTCCTTCACAACTGGAGGGGGCCGCGGACTAGAGTTGCCTGCATGGCGAAGGCGAGGGACGTCGACGGACTGCTTCCCCGGACGCCGTACGCCCTGGCGGCCGCGCGCACGGTGCGCGTCCGCGCGGAGGAGCTCTTCGAGCACGCCGACGGCGTCCTGAGCACCGACGACCCCGGGCGCGTGCACGACATGCGCGTCGCGACGCGCAGGCTGCGCGCCGTCCTCGAGCTCTACGCCCCGTGCTTCCCGGCGCGCGAGCTGCGCCCCGTGCTGCGCGACGTCCGCCGTCTCGCGGACGCGCTCGGCGCGCGCCGCGACCCCGACGTCCAGCTCGCGGCGGTCGCCGCGTTCGCGCGCGGCGCGGGCGAGCCCGAGCAGGCCGGGCTCGAGGTCGTCTCCGACGCGATCCGCGCGCGCCAGTCGGCGGGCAACGAGCAGCTCGCGGCGGCGTTGGCGCAGGTCGCGGCCTCCGACCTCCGCGGCCGGCTCCTCGTGCTCGCCGACGTCGCCACCGAGCGGGTGCAGGTCGCGTGAAGGCGCGCGAGGTCAAGGGACTCGATCCCTCGGGCCAGCTGGCCGACAACGTCGAGCGCATCGCCCGGACGCGGCTCGACGAGCTCTTCGCCTTCGCGCCCGCGGTCCTCGATCCACGCAACGTCCGCGAGCTGCACGACATGCGCATCGCGGCCAAGCGCCTGCGGTACGTCCTCGAGCCGACCGAGCACCTCTTCGGTCCCTACGCCGCCAACGCGATCCGCCGGACGAAGGAGCTGCAGGAGCTCCTCGGCGACATGCACGACTGCGACGAGATGCTCCCGCGCGTCCGCAGGATCATCGCGGCCGAGCAGGCCGCGGAGGTCGAGGCGCTGCGCGCCCGCGCGAGCGCCGACGCGCGCGACCTCGACCCGGCGCTGGCGCGCGACGCCCCGCGCGCCGAGGCCTGGCGCGGCCTGCACGCGTTCGCGGCCTGGCTGGAGGCGCGCCGGGCCGTGCTCCACGACGCGTTCCTGCGTCAGTGGACCGAGCTGGGGCGCACCGGGTTCCGCGCCCGCCTGGAGTACGCGCTCGCCGAGCGGCCCCCTGAGCCCGAGCCTGATCTGCCTGCCCGCCCCGCCCCCGACCCAGAGCCCGCCCTCGCGGCAAGGACCTCATCGTGACCATCGAGCACCAGCCACAGCAGGCAACCGCCCAGGATCCGATCAGCGCCGTCGAGCCGCCCGCGCCGGCCGTCGCCCCCGAGCGGGAGGGTCCCGATCCAGCGCTGTTCGCCAACCGCGAGCTGTCCTGGATGGACTTCAACGACCGCGTCCTGCAGCTCGCCGAGGACCCGAGGCAGCCGCTGCTGGAGCGCGTGAAGTTCGCCGCGATCTGGACCTCGAACCTCGACGAGTTCTACATGGTGCGCGTCGCCGGGCTGCACGACCAGGTCGAGGCCGGCGTGCGCGAGCCGCTCGACGACCGCCGCTCGCCGTCGCAGACGATCGACGGCATCCGCGAGCTCGCCGTCGAGCAGTTCGAGCGCGTGCACGAGCTGCTCGAGCGCTCTCTGCGCCCCGAGCTGGCCGAGCACGGCATCAGCATCGTCGGCCTCGACGACGTGTCCGCCGAGGACCGCGCCGCGCTCCAGGAGCGCTACCGGCGCCAGATCTTCCCGGTCCTGACGCCGCTGGCGGTCGGGCTCGGACGGCCGTTCCCGTACATCTCCAACCTGTCGCTGTCGCTCGCGGTCCTCGTCCGCGACCCGACGACGTCGCAGACGACGTTCGCCCGCGTGAAGGTGCCGAAGGAGATGCTGCCGCGCTTCGTGCCGGTCGAGGGCGCCGAGGGCCACGTCTTCGTCCCGCTCGAGGACCTCATCGCCACCAACCTGCCCGACCTCTTCCCGGGCATGGAGATCCTCGACCACGGCTACTTCCGCGTGACGCGCGACGCCGACTTCGAGGTCTCCGACGAGGCCGACGACCTGCTGCGCGCGGTCGAGGCCGAGCTGCGCCGGCGGCGCTTCGGCGAGGCGGTCCGCGTCGAGGTCGAGGCGGGCATGGACCCCGACCTGCGCAGCCAGCTCACGGAGGCGCTGAGCGTCGAGGAGCGCCAGGTCTACGACGTCCCGGGCCTGATCGACCTCAACGACCTCTGGCAGATCGTCAAGCTGCCGGGCCTCCCGGAGCTGCGCGACCCGCCGTGGTCGCCGGTGACCCAGCCTCGCCTGCAGCTCGAGGAGCGACTCGGACATGTTCGCGGAGATCCGCCGCGCGGACATCCTCGTCCACCACCCCTACGACTCGTTCTCGACCTCCGTCGAGCGGTTCGTCGAGCAGGCGGCGGAGGACCCCGACGTCCTCGCGATCAAGATGACCGTGTACCGGACGTCCGACGACACGCCGCTCATCCCGGCGCTCATCCGCGCGACCGAGCGCGGCAAGCAGGCGGTCTGCCTCGTCGAGCTCAAGGCGCGCTTCGACGAGCGGGCGAACATCGGGTGGGCGAGCGCGCTGGAGGAGGCGGGCGTCCACGTCGTCTACGGCCACCCGGCTCTGAAGACCCACGCCAAGGCGATCCTGGTCGTCCGGCGCGAGGGTGACGGCGTGCGCCACTACGTGCACGTCGGGACCGGCAACTACCACCTCAACACGGCGCGCCTCTACACCGACTTCGGCCTCTTCACGGCCGACCCGCGGCTCGGCGTCGACGTCGGCGACATGTTCAACTTCCTCACCGGGTTCGCGCGGCCGCGCCGGTACAGCAAGGTGCTGCTGGCCCCGACGTTCCTGCGCGACTCGCTCCTCGACGAGATCGAGCGGACGATCGCCGCGCACGAGCGCGGCGAGGACGCCCGCATCCTCATGAAGATGAACTCGCTCGTCGACCGGCGCTGCATCCGCGCGCTGTACCAGGCGTCGCAGGCGGGCGTGCCCGTGGATCTCAACATCCGCGGGATCTGCTGCCTGCGGCCCGGGGTGCCCGGCGTCTCGGACAACATCCGCGTCGTCTCCGTCCTCGGCCGCTTCCTCGAGCACTCGCGCGTCTACGCGTTCTTCCGCGGCGACGAGGTCAAGGTCTACATCGGCTCCGCCGACCTCATGCCGCGCAACCTCGACACGCGCGTGGAGCTCATCGTGCCCGTGGAGGACCGCGCCGTGCGCGACGACCTCCTCGACGCGATCGAGCGCTGCCTCGTCGACGACGAGGGCGCGTGGGACCTCGGGCCGGAGCGCACCTGGGTGCGGCGCACGCCGGGCCCCGAGCCCCGCGACGTGCAGCGCGAGCTCATGATCGGCCACGCGCGCGCGCGGCGGCCGAGGCGTCTGTGACCGAGACACCGTCGGAGGCCATCGCCGGGATGCCGCGTCCACGCGCCGGCGCGGGGCAACCGGCGGCTCGAGAAGCTCCTCGCGGCGGTCGACGCCGACGTCCAGGTCAAGGGGTGGTGGCACGCCGCGGGCGTCAACGCGACGCGCCTGCACATGTACGACCACTCGTGGGTCCACATCCAGATCGTGCTCAACATCGCGCTGCGGCTGGCCCGTCTGCTGTTCCGCGCCGGCGTGACGCCGAGCATCGTGGAGGACCACGGGATGAAGCAGCGCGACGCGGAGGTCGTCATCGCGGCGGCGGCGCTCCTGCACTGCGTCGGCATGTCCATCCACCGCACGGACCACGAGACGTACTCGCTGTTCCTCTGCGCGGACAAGCTGCCGAAGCTGCTGGAGGGCATCTACGACGAGCCGGAGCGCACGATCATCGTCGCCGAGGCGATGCACGCGGTGATCTCCCACCGCTCCCGCGGCAACCCGCTCACGATCGAGGCGTCCATCGTGCGCGTCGCCGACGCGCTCGACATGGCCAAGGGCCGCTCGCGCGTCGAGGTCGAGGCGGGGCGGACGAACATCCACTCCCTGTCGTCCTACGCGATCGACGAGGTGCGGATCGGCGCGGGCGACGAGAAGGCGGTCCGCGTCGAGATCGAGATGAACAGCTCGGCGGGGATCTTCCAGGTCGACGAGGGCCTGGGCACGAAGCTGCGCGGGACGCCGCTGGCCGAGCACGTCGAGGTCATCGCCCGCATCGAGGCCGAGCACGAGGAGCGCCTCGTGCCCGTCTTCCGGCTGTAGCGCGGACGCGCCCGATCAAAACTCGTGTGTGACGGCGGGCACACTCGGGAAACCCCCAGGGTGAAGGCAGGGGGAAACAAAGCTGCACCCGGGAGGTGCCTTTCTCATGGCGACAGCGGAGACCGCTGCGCTGAACGGCCGTACCCAGAACCCGTCGTCGAACCGCCGCGTCCTCGCGGCGAGCTCCGTCGGAACCGTTCTGGAGTGGTACGACTTCTTCCTCTACGGCACGGCCGCGGCGCTCGTGTTCGACAAGCTCTTCTTCTCGAGCTCGTTGTCGGACACCGCTGCGACGCTCGCCTCGTTCGCGACGTTCGGCGCGGGCTTCTTCGCCCGGCCGTTCGGCGCCGCGCTGTTCGGGCACTTCGGCGACCGGGTCGGCCGTCGCAACATGCTCATCATCTCGCTGACGATGATGGGCCTGGCGAGCGCCGCGATCGGCCTGCTCCCGACCTACGCGTCGATCGGGCTGCTGGCTCCGATCCTGCTCGTGACGCTGCGCCTGATCCAGGGCTTCGGCGTCGGTGGCGAGTGGGGCGGCGCGGTCCTCATGGTCACGGAGCACGCGCCCGACGGGAAGCGCGGCCGCTACGGCGCCTGCGTGCAGGTCGGGGTCCCCGCGGGCCTGCTGCTCGCCAGCGTCACGTTCCTGCTCGTGGACTCGCTGACCACCGAGGCGCAGTTCATGTCGTGGGGTTGGCGCATCCCGTTCCTGCTGTCGATCGTGCTCGTCGCCGTCGGGCTGTTCATCCGCCTGAAGGTCGTCGAGTCGCCCGACTTCGCCAAGGCGAAGGAGCAGGGCAAGACGGAGGACGCGCCGGCGCCGATCGTGCAGACGGTGCGCGACCATCCGCGCGAGATGGCGACCGCGTTCGGCGCGCGCGTCGGCGAGAACGCGCTGTTCTACCTGTTCACGGTGTTCGTCCTGGAGTACGGCGAGGACGAGCTGGGGTTCGAGCGCAACCAGGTCCTCATCGCGGTCATCGTGGCCGCGGCGATCGGGCTGTTCACGAACCTCTTCTACGGGTCGCTGTCGGACCGCGTCGGCCGCAAGCCGGTGTACCTGTTCGGCGCCGTCCTGTCGCTCGTGTTCTCGTTCTTCTACATCCCGATGCTCGACACCGGGTCGCTGGCGATCATCATCCTCGCGACCGTCATCGGGCTGAACCTGGGCCACGATGCGATGTACGGCGTGCAGGCGGCGTTCTTCGCGGAGTCCTTCAGCGTGACGTCGCGCTACACCGGCGCCGGGATGGGCTACCACCTGGCCGCCGTGTTCGGCGGCGGCATCGCGCCGCTCGTCGCGACGGCGCTGCTCGCCACCGGCTCGAACGGCAAGCTGCTCGTCGGCGTCTACATGGCGGCGATGTGCCTCATCACGGTGGTCGCGGTGCTCTTCGCCAGAGAGACGAAGGACCGTGACTTCCACGAGGCTCCGGCGGACCCGGAGCGCGAGGCGCGCTTCAGCCGCGAGCCGCAGCGAGAGGCGGCCCGCACGACCAGCTAGCGGCTACCAGCCGCCCTTCCACTCCGACGAGGTCGCACGAGCCTTCGCAGCCTCCAGCTTCTCGTCCTTGCGCTTGTCCGTCTGCCAGTAGATGAGGCTGGCGATGAAGATGAACAAGGGGAAGAAGATGATGAGGATGAACCCGAAGTTCGTGACGACCTTGTCGGTCGTCTCCCCGTACCAGCCCTGGCCGCTCATGTCGGCCAGCGCGGGGGTGGCGGCCGCGAGGACGATCGTCACGGTCGCGGCGGTGAGGAGCGAGAGGCGGCGCATCACGCCGGATCGTAGCTCACGAGACGGCCACGTATCGTGGTTGGCGTGGCCGTGCTCATCGCCTCCGATCTCGGGAAGGACATCTCCGGCACGCCGCTGTTCCGCGGTGTCTCGCTCAAGCTCGAGCGCCGCGACCGGCTGACCATCGCCGGGCGCAACGGGGCGGGCAAGACGACGCTCCTGCGCATGCTCGCGAGCCAGACGTCGGTCGACGTCGGGGAGCTCGCGTTCGAGAAGGGCGCGCGCGTCGCGCTGCACGACCAGCGCCCCCCGCGCGAGCGCGATCTCACCCTGCGCGACTACGTCCTGGCCGGCGCGGCGGAGCTCGTCGCCCTCGAGCAGGACCTGTCGGAGCTGGCGATGAAGATGGCCGACGGCGACGAGAAGGTCATGGACGCCTACGCACGCGCCGAGGCGCGGCTCGAGCACGCCGGCGGCTGGAACTGGCGCGACCGCGCCGCCGGGATGGTGCGAGGCCTGGGCTTCTCCGAGGACGACCTCGACCGCCAGCTCTCGACGTTCTCCGGCGGCCAGCTCACGCGCGCCTCGCTCGCCCGCGCGCTCGGGTCGCACCCCGACCTCCTCCTGCTCGACGAGCCCACGAACCACCTCGACATCGAGTCGCTCGAGTGGTTGGAGCAGACCCTGCTCACGCTCGACACGGCGATCGTCATGGTGGCCCACGACCGCTGGTTCCTGGAGACCGTCGGCACGGCGGTCCTCGAGCTCGAGGCGGGCCGCGGGCGGTTCTTCCCCGGCACCTGGGCGCAGTGGCGTCGCGAGGCGGCGGCGCGCGAGATGGCGCTCGGCCGCGCGATCGACAAGCAGCAGGCGGAGATCGCCCGGATGGAGGCGTTCGTGGAGCGCTTCCGCTACAAGGCCTCCAAGGCGCGACAGGCCCAGTCGCGGATCAAGGCGATGGACAAGATCGATCGCATCGAGCGCGACCCGCGCGACAACCGCGAGCTGGGCTTCAAGTTCGGGGCGGTGGAGCGCACGGGCCGCGTCGTGTTCGAGATGACCGGCGGTCGGATCGAGGTCGGCGAGGGGCACGTCCTGCTCGACGGCGCCGAGATCTGGCTCGAGCGCGGCGAGCACGTCTCGCTCGTCGGCGCCAACGGCACCGGCAAGACGACGCTCATCGAGACGCTCGCCGGGCGCACGGAGCCCGCGGCGGGCAAGATCAGCCGCGGCCACAACGTCAAGCTCGGCTACCTGTCCCAGCACGCCGACGAGCTCAGCGCCGGCGGCGCCCGGACGGTGCTCGAGGCCTGCGTGAAGCGCACCGGCCTGACGCCGGGCAGGGCGCGCGCGCTGCTGGGGACGTTCCTCTTCAGCGGCGAGGAGGTCGAGAAGCCGCTCGACGGCATCAGCGGCGGCGAGCGCCAGCGGCTCACGCTCGCGATCCTCGTCTCCTCCGGCGCCAACGTCCTCATCCTCGACGAGCCGACCAACCACCTGGACCTCGACGCGCGCGAGGCGCTCGAGGACGCGCTGCACGCCTACGAGGGCGCGCTGCTGCTCGTCTCGCACGACCGCGCGCTGCTGGACGCCATCGGCTCGCGGACCGTCGCCGTCGAGGACGGCACGCTGCGGACCTACGTCGGCGGCTGGCCCGAGTACGTGCGCGTGCGCGAGGAGCGCAAGGCGAAGCCGGCGAAGCCCTCCGCGAAGAAGCCCGCCCCCAAGGCCGAGCCGGTGAAGGCGAAGGCGAAGGACAAGCCGAAGGCGAGGGTCAACGGGAACGGCAACGGCAACGGCACGTCGAAGAACGCCCGCCGGCGGCTGCGCGAGCTCGAGCGCGAGGTCGAGCAGGCCGAGTCCGTGCTGGCGCAACTCGAGACCGAGCTCGCGGCGCCGGATGCGTGGGCGACGCCTGAGGCGTCCGCGGCGGCGAGCGAGCGCCACCAGGAGGCCAAGCGCGCGGTCGAGGAGGCCTATTCCCGCTGGGAGGCCGCGAGCGCTTAGGCCCCCAGAGGTGTCAGGCTGTCCTCATGTCCGATGACGAAGAGGACACCGTCCTGTGGTCGATGACCTGCAACTCGTGCGACAACGAGTGGATGCAGGTCACCCCCGCCGACTCCACCCCGGCCGCCGAGGAGATCGAGTGCCCGGCGTGCGCGAGCACCATGCTCGACGCCGAGTACGCCGGGCGCCGGTAGCCCGGCTCAGACCACGACGGACCGCAGTCCCGCCGGCGGCCACGTGACCGGGCAGTGGCCCGCGACCAGCCGCGCGCCCTCGGCGGCGGCGAGCGCGACGAGGCGGTCGTGCGATGCGCGGCGCAGGGGCGCGTCGCCCGCGAGGGCCGACCAGCCGATCGTCGTGTCGGTGTCGATGCCCTCCTGCAGGTCGATGGCGTCCATGGCGAACAGCCACGTCGTGCCGTCGTCCATCCGCACGCGGTAGGACATGTGCCCGGGCGAGTGGCCGGGCGTCGACAGCGCGTCGATCCCGGGCGCGACGACCCCGTCGCCGTCGAGCTCGCGCCAATCGATCCCCGGATCGGCGTAGTCGCCGGGCACGTACGCCGCGTCGGCGGCGGCCGGCGTGCGCGCGAAGGCCAGCTCGCGCCGCTGGACGACGACGGGCGGCCCGCCGGCGAGCAGCGGCAGCCCGCCGGTGTGGTCGATGTGGAGATGGCTCACCGCCGCGACCGTGAGGTCGCCGATCGAGAGCCCGACGGCGTCGAGCGCCACGAGGAGCGGATGCCCGTCGCCGGGGATCTCGGGACCGCGACCGCGGTAGATCGCCTCGGCGAGCGCGTCGTCGCGGAAGGCGGGCGAGATGCCGGTGTCCAGCAGCGCCCAGCCGCCGTCGGCGTGGACCAGGAGGGCGATGATCGGCAGGCGCAGCCGCTCGTCGCCGCCGCCCTCGAGCGACAGCCGACGCGGCGTGAACTCGTGCCCGAGCGTGAGCGCGATGATCTCGTCGCACGACACGGGCCGCAGGCTACGGATGCGGCATGCTCCCCGCGTGGCCGAACCCCTGCACTGGTGGAGCGCGCGCGATCTCGCGCACGCGATCGCCTCCCGCGAGCTCTCCGCGGTCGAGGTCATGCGGGCGCACCTCGATCGCATCCACGCGGTGAACCCGCGGCTGAACGCCATCGTGACCGTGCTCGACGACGACGCGGCGCTCGCGCTGGCGCAGGAGGCCGATCGCGCGGTCGCCGCCGGCGCGCGCCTCGGCCCGCTGCACGGCCTGCCGTTCGCGGTGAAGGACCTCATGGACACCGCCGGCATGCGCACGACCTACGGCTCGCCGCTGTACGCCGACCACGTCCCCGCGACCGACAGCCTGCTCGCGCGGCGCGTGCGCGACGCGGGCGCGCTCATCATCGGCAAGACGAACACACCGGAGTGGGGCGCGGGCTCGCAGACGTTCAACCCGGTGTTCGGCGCCACGCGCAACCCGTACGACCCCGAGCGCACCTGCGGCGGCTCGAGCGGCGGCGCGGCGGTCGTCCTCGCAACGGGGATGCTCCCGCTCGCCGACGGCTCCGACCTCGGCGGCAGCCTGCGCAACCCGGCCGCGTTCTGCAACGTCGTCGGCGTGCGCCCGTCACCGGGCCGCGTGCCCTCCGACGGGCCCGGCGACGCGTTCAACCCGCACCCGATCCTCGGCCCGATGGCACGCACCGCGAGCGACGCGGGCCTGCTGCTCTCGGCGCTGGCCGGCCCCGACGCCGGCGCGCCGATCGCGCTCGACGACGACCCGCGCGCCTTCGCGTCGCTCCCCGCCCGGGGGCTGGAGGGCCTTCGGGTCGCGTGGAGCGCGACCACCGACGGCCTGCCCTACGAGCCGGAGATCCTCGACGTGCTCGCCACCGCCCGCGAGCGCCTCGCCGGCAGCGGCGCGCAGCTCACGCAGCTCGAGCCCGACCTCGAGGGCGCAGACGAGGTGTTCGAGACGTTCCGCGCGCTCGGCATGGTCCCGATGGCCGCGGAGATCGAGGCGCACCCCGACGGGTTCAAGGAGACCGTCCGCCACAACGTCGCGCGCGGCCTCGCGCTGACGCCGACCGACATCGCGCGCGCCGCGACGCTGCGGACCGCGCTGTACCGCCGGACCGTGAGGCTGTTCGCCGAGCACGACGTCCTCGCGCTGCCCGTCACGCAGGTCGTGCCGTTCGCCGTCGAGCAGGAGTTCCCGACCGACGTCGCCGGCGTGCCGATGGACGGCTACCTCGAGTGGATGCGCAGCTGCTCGCGGATCTCCGCCACGACGCTTCCGGCGTTGTCGGTCCCTGCGGGCTTCACGGACGCCGGGCTGCCGGTCGGGCTGCAGCTCGTCGGCGCGCCGCGCGGCGAGCGCGCGCTGCTGGCGATCGCGGCCGCCGTCGAGGAGCTCCTCGGAGCCGCCGCCCGGCGGCCGCCGGAATCGCGCGTATCTGAGGGCGGTCGCTCCTAGACGGCGACGGGCGAGGGCCACAGCTCCTTCGTCGCGATCTGCGCTCCCTCGACCATGGCCTGGAGCTTCGCCCACTGCGTGAACTGCGGCACGCGCTTCGTCGTCGCCGTCTGGGCGAAGCCGCAGTCGGTGCCCGCCATGACGCGCTCGCGACCGACGAGCCCGGCCAGCCGGACGAGGCGCTGGGCGACCAGCTCGGGGTGCTCGACCATCATCGTCTGGTGGGTCACGACGCCCGGGACGAGGACCTTGTCGTCGGGCAGCGTCACGTCCTCCCAGATGCGCCACTCGTGCTCGTGGCGGGCGTTGCCCTGCTCGATGAGGAGGTAGCGGGCGTTGACCTGCAGGACCATGTCGATGACGTCGCGCAGGAGCGGATCCTGCGTGTGCGGCGCGTGGTCGCTGCCGCTGCAGATGTGGTAGCGGACGCGGTCCGCCGGGATGCCCTCGAGCGCGTGGTTGAGCGCGTCGACGCGCAGCTGCGCCCAGCGCCGGTAGTCCTCCGGCGTGCCGCCGCGCAGGCGGATCGTGCCGAACATGTGCCACAGCACCGCGTCGTCGACGTGCACCATGATCCCCGCCGCGTGGATCCGGCGGTACTCGATGCGCAGCGCATCCGCGAGCGCGTAGACGAACTCCTCCTCGGTCGCGTAGTACTCGTTGCGGAACCAGTACACGCTCGCCGGCGCCACGCACGGGATGAAGGAGTCGACGACGTCGACGCCCTCGAAGCGCCGACGTGAGGTTCGCGATGTCCTTGTCCACGTCGCCGCCGACGTACTCGATCGGGCCGTCGCAGACCCAGAGCAGGCCGGACGCCTTCTCGTCGTCGTCGTGCTCCTCGCCGTCGGAGTCGACCGGCATGAACTCGGTGTAGAGGCCCGCGGACCCGCCGTGCGCCTCGGGATCGAGCTCGTCGGGCAGCGAGATGTCGGTCGCCGGCACCTTGCGCGGCGTGATGCCCGTGACGCGGTCGTAGATGTAGGTGATCCAGCTCGTCTTGCCCATCTCGCCGTCGTCGATGACGTCGACGCCGACCTCCGCCTGCTTCGCCACGACCTCGGCGACGGCGTGCTCGAGGTCGCGATCGAGCGCGTCGGCGTCGTAGTCGTCGTGGGCCTCGCGCGCCTTGAGCGCGGTGGTCAGGGCGTCGGGCCTCAGCAGGCTGCCGACGTGGGTGGTCAGGATCCGGTCCATCTGTCTCCCCCTATGCGCGGTCGAACTCGAGCTGCAGGTCCGCCAGCCCGCGGAACGTCGGGCTCACGAGATGCGAGGGCTCGGTGCCCGCGGCGAGGCGGATGTCGTCCAGTCGTGCGAAGAGGCGCTCGAACGCGATGTGCGCCTCCAGGCGCCCCAGCGGGGCGCCGATGCAGAAGTGCGGGCCCTTGCCGAACGCGAGGTGATCGATCGCGTTGGCGCGGTGCGGGCAGAACTCCTCGGCGTCCTCGCCCCACTTGGCCGCGTCGCGGTTGGCCGACGCGATCATCGTGATGAGGTAGGCGCCCTTCGGGATCCGGACGCCGGCGATCTCGGTGTCCTCCCGCGCCACGCGCGGGATCCACTGCAGCGGCGAGTCCGCGCGCAGGGACTCCTCGAGGAACACCCGCAGCTTCGAGGTGTCGGCGCGCATCTCGGCCATGAGCTCCGGGTTCTGGACGAGCGTCAGCATCGCGCTGGAGACCAGGTGCCCGGTCGTGGTGATGCCGGCGCCGACGAACTGCCCGAGGTCGGCGCGGACGATCCCGAGGTTGAACGCCCCGTCGGCGGCGATCTGGGCCTGGATGGTCTCCGAGAGCCCGTCGTCGGTGGGTTGCTCGACGCGCCTGAGGATCTCGGCCGTGATCCGCGGCCCCGCGTCGAGGATGTGCGGCTTCTGGCCCTCGATCATGTCGTCGGTCAGGTACTGCTCGCCGCCCTTCCACTCCGCGATGCCCCAGGCGTGCATCCAGGGGAAGTCCTCGGGGCTGAGCCCGAGGATGCGGATGATCAGCTGCGTGGGCATGGGGTAGGCGAACTGCGTCATCAGCTCGACGCGGCCGTCGTCGATGAAGCCGTCGATGAGGCCGTCGACGATCTCCTCGATCCACGGGCGGTAGCCCCGCACGCGCGCAGGCTTCAGCAGCTGGAACATGCGGTCGCGCCGCGCCTTGTGGTGCGGCGGGTCCAGCTCGATGACGTTCTTCACCATGCCGGTGGAGGTCAGCGAGTGCTCGGGCACGGGCTCGGGTCCCGGCCAGTCGAAGGGGTTCAGCCGCTCCTCGCTGCAGCCGGTGAACAGGTCCTCCCGGCGCAACACGAACTCGACGTCCTCGTAGTGGGAGACGAGGTAGCGGTTCTCGCCGACCTGGTGCACGGAGCCCGCATCGCGGATCCGGGACAGGGTCGGAAACGGGCACTCCACCTCGGCGATCGAGGGATAGTCGAACCCCTGAGCGTGCGTCTGCACCAGCTCTCCTCTCGCGACGGACCACAACGGCCTGCTGGTCAGATGGTCAACGGTATACCATCAGGCCAGCGACCGGCATCAGGGGAGGAACCGGCTCCCGGTGGTATCGAGTCGCGGGGCGCCGTAGCGGTTCGGAGCGGCCGACGGCGGCCCTCGGAAGGGCCGCGTCGCCGGTCGCTCGCGCGGGTGCACGAAGCGCTCGGGCCGCGGGCTCATCGCGCCTCGGCAGCGATAGGAGCCGGTGGTCAGGTCCGCACCGCGCAGGCCGACGCTGACCACGACGCGGCACCTGCTCGCCGGGTCGTCCTCGGTCGACCGGCCGACCGGGCAGTCGACGCGCCGGGAGCCGACCGCGAAGCAGAACGCGTCGGTGATGCACCCGCTCCGCGGGTCGCACAGGTCCCGTGCCCGGGTGGTCGCCGCGAGGAAGGCGGTCGCGAGATCGAGGTCGCCCGTGCCCTCGCCGGCGGTGCGCGTGACGTGCACGACCTGCGACCGGGCGACGCCCAGCCCCTGGCCTCCGATCCCGAAGAACCGCGCCTCGGCGGTGATCGCGTTGTCGCCGAGCTCGAGCGCCGCTCGCGCCCGGAACCGGTCGGGCCCGTACTGCGGCTCGATGCGCCGCCCGTTCACGGTGACGGCGACGGTCTGGTAGCCGCTGGACGGCGCACGGACGGTGCCCGTCACGTCGATCGAGCGCTCGGCGGTCGAGCTCCCGTCGCGCGGGGCGCTGATGCTCACGAGGTCCGCCGCCGGTCGCCGTGGAGCCGCGTCGTCGCCGCCGCATCCGCAGCCACCGAGGAGCGCGCTGGCCAGGGCGAGGAGGCAGCCGATCCCGATCGACCTCGGATCGCCCTCCACGCGCGCAAGGTACCGCGCGGCCACCATCACGTGGCCGACACGTTGCTCGACCGCGGGTGAGGCGCGTGGCCGCTCGCCTCGTGGCACGTCTACATAGTCCCGAGGCCAAGTGTGGCGGCATCGTCCATCGGCCTCGGCATGGCCCCGCGCTACGTTCGGCCGCGGAGGAGAGGACGCGGTCCCGCGTCGTCTCGAAAGGGTCACAGACGGGGGTCGGATGTCAGACGACGACGTCACCGAGGCGGCGGCGATCGCCGCTGCCGAAGAGGTCCTGCATCCGCACGACAGCGGCGCGGACGCCGAGGTCCAGCGGCAGATGGAGTCCATGCTCTCGCGCGACCGGATCATGGCTTACGGCTTCGTCGTCGCGATGCTCGTCGTGCTCCCGTTCATCCTCATCGCGGTGTGGCAGGACGTCCCCACCACGGGCATCAAGGTGGTCCTCGTCGCCTCCTGCGCGGTGGTGCTGATCTACAACGTGGCGTCGATGATCGCGCTGGTGCGCAACTACCGGCAGGACCGGGACTTCGTCTACCGGCGCGACGTCGCGCACCTGCGTGAGCGGGCCGCGCTGCGCGCCGCGAAGGCGGGCCGATGAGCGAGATCCAGGGCGTGGCGGTGTACGAGCCGCCCAAGCAGTCGGGTCGCGGCCAGTTCGTCGACTCCGTGATCATCCTCGCGCTGCTCATGGTCGTGCTCTTCGGCGTGACCTACTTCGTCCAGTCCACCGCGAGCACCTCGGACGTGAAGCCGCGGCCGATCTCCGAGCTGCCGATCACGCCGGCCGAGAAGGCGCAGTTCCAGAAGCTCATCGACCAGGACGTCACCGACCTCGCGGGCGTCAACCAGCAGGTCGCCGACAACCGCGCGCGGCCCGGTTCCGAGCAGTATCCGATCGGGATCATCGCGCTGATCGCGACCGTCCTCGTCATCGGGGTCTACCTGGTGTTCGTCTACGTCGTGTCGTTCAAGGAGTACCGCGAGGTCATCCGGGAGCGCTTCGGCCCGCCCGGGACCGCGACGGACACGGAAACCGAGGGAGGGATGCCGTCGTGATCGTGGACATCCTCGAGATCGCCGCATGGGTGATCAGCGCCGGACTCGGCGGCTGGATGCTGTTCGACGCGATCGGCGTGTCGCGTTCCTACGACGAGGAGTTCCTGACGACCTCGGTCGAGGGCACCGACGAGCTGTTCGATCCGAGCCTCGCCACCGGCGGAGGTGACCGGTGACCGACATCCAGGCAGGCGACCGGCCCGCCGCGCCGGCGGTAGGCGAGGGCCAGGCCCGCGAGCGCCTGGCGCTCTCGAAGGTCCTCGGCCCGCTGCACATCTGGGGCCTCGGCGTCGGGATCGTGCTCGTCGGCGAGTACATGGGCTGGAACTTCGCCGTCGCCAAGGGCGGCATGTTCGGCGCGCTCATCGCGCTGCTCGTCGTGGGCATCCTCTACACCTGCGTCGCCATGATCGACTCGGAGGTCACGTCCACCGTGGCCGCCGCCGGCGGTCAGTACACGCAGGCCAAGCACATGATCGGGCCGCTCATGGCCTTCAACGTGGGGCTGTTCCTCGTGCTCGAGTACACGATGCTCGAGGCGGCCGACGCGAACGTCATGAGCTACCTGGCGACGACGGTCGCGGGCCACCTCGGCTACACCGGCAACGTCAACCAGTACGCCTTCATCGTCCTGGCGATCATGGTCCTCGCCTTCCTGAACTACCGCGGCGTGCTCGCGACGCTGTCGGTCAACTTCATCATCACCGGCGTCGCGTTCGTCGCCATCATCGTCCTGTTCTTCGGGATGGAGGGAATGACGCCCGGCGCGCAGATGCACTTCAACGGCCTCGCGTCGAGCACCGACAACGGCTTGCCCTACGGCTGGCTCGGCGCGTTCGCGGCCCTGCAGTTCGGCATGTGGTACTACCTCGGCATCGAGGGGACGTGCCAGGCCGCGGAGGAGTGCCGCTCGGCCGCGCGGTCGATCCCGCTCGGGACGATGACCGGCATCATCACGCTGCTCATCGCGGCGATCATCACGTGGTACGTGTGCGCGGGAACGCTGCCCTGGCAGTACCTGGGGGTCGCGATCACGCCGCTGTTCGACACCGCGCTCGTGACGGGGACGAAGTACCTCGCGGTCCTGCTCGCCCTGGGGACCATCCTCGCGACGCTCGCGTCCGCGAACGGGTGCATCAACGACGCGTCGCGCGCGTGGTTCTCCATGGGGCGCGACAACTTCCTGCCGACCTGGTTCGGCGCGATCCACCCGCGCTACCGGACCCCGTTCCGCGCGATCCTCTTCCTCATCCCGCTGGGCATCTCGTTCGCGGTCCTGCCGGTGCTGCTGAACAAGCCCGAGCTGCTGTCGACGGTGATCACGTTCTCGATCCTGTCGGCCCTGCTCATGTACTCGTTCATGGTCCCGAACATGTACCGGTTCAGGAAGCTCTGGCCGATCGGCACGCTGCACCGCGGCTACACGCATCCGTTCCACCCGCTGCCGGCGCTCTCGCTCGCGCTCATCGCGGCGCTCGTCATGTTCGCGACGTTCCTGGGCTACGGGACCACGCTGCTGACGCTCGTCGCCTTCTACCTGCTGGCATCCGTCTGGTTCGTGCTGTTCCGGTACAAGTACGTCCGGCGGGGGCGGCAGTTCACGATGCCGTGGCCGCGGCCGAAGGGGTACTGACATCACCGCGCTCGCCATCGCACTCGCCGTGGTCGCCGTCGCGCTCATGGCGTGGCTGCAGACCCGCCACATCGCGCGGGTGAAGGACGACCGGCGTGGGGCCGCGGGCCCCGCGTCGGAGGTCCTCGCCGACGTCGAGGTCCTCCAGGAGGGCATCGGCTACCCGACGATCCGCGGCCGCTACGCGGGACGCGACGTCAAGCTGGAGCTCGTCGTCGACACGCTGACGATGCGCCAGCTGCCGCGGCTGTGGCTCATCGCGACGGTCCGGCGCGACCTTCCGCTGGACAATCCCGTCGACATCGTGCTGCGTCCGGTCTCCACGGACGTCGTCTCGCCGGGCGGGCGGTTCGGGTGGGAGCGGCCCCGTCCCGCCGTGTGGCCGGAGCACATGCGCATCGCGACGCCCCTGCCGGGGCCCATCCCGGCCCTCGACGAGCTCGAGGTGCTGCGCGGCCTCCTGCACGACGAGCGCACGAAGAGCGTGCTCGTGGCGCCGGGCGGCGTGCGGGTAGTGACCGAGCTCGCGCGCGGCGACGTCGCCCGCCACCGCGTCGTGCGCCGGGCCGCCTTCGACGTCGTGCTCGAGCCGTCGCGGCTGCGCAGGCTCCTCGACGACGAGCTCGAGCTGGCCGATGGCGTCGACCGCCTCGCGGCGGGCGTGGCATCGTGAGCGCGCGGCGTCGCAGCATCTGGGCGCCGCGGCTGCTCGTGCTCAGCACGGTCGCGCTCGTGATCTGCTTCGCGGTGCCGGGCACCGTGCGCGGGCTGTTCGCCTTCGTGTGGGTCGCGCTCGCACTGGGGGCGATGGCGCTGGAGTGGACCGCGCGACGGCGCGCATAGCTCGCGGCACCACGCGGTCGGGGTACGGGTATCCGTAGCGACGGGTGCGGCCCAGCTCTTTAGTTTCGCTTCATGCGCAAGCTCGCCGCGTGGTGCCACGACCGTCGCCGTACCGTGCTCGGCCTCTGGGTCGGAGCCTTCCTGCTCGCCGCAGTGCTCTGGGGCACTGTCGCCAGCGACTACGTCAACAACTTCCGCCTGCCCGGGACCGAGTCCCAGCGGGCGTACGACCTGCTGAAGGACCGCTTCCCGCAGCAGTCGGGTGACACGGCCAGCGTCGTGTTCGCCGTCGACGACGGCAACGTCCTCGCGGCGAGCCACCGGCCGCAGATCGAGAAGGCGATCGGCGAGATCAAGAAGTCGCCGGCGGTGCTCTCCGTCAGCGATCCCTTCGCGGAGGGCGCGCCGGTGTCGAAGGACGGCCGGATCACCTTCGCGCAGATCCAGTTCCGCCAAGGCGCAGGTGACGTCGACGCCACGCAGGTCAAGACGATGGCGGACGACACCCTGAAGCTCGACGGGCAGGGCGGGGTCCAGGTCGCACTCGGTGGCGACATCATCCACTGGTCGACGGCCGAGCAGGGCGGCGCCGGTGAGATCTTCGGCCTCATCGTCGCGGCGGTCGTGCTGTTCCTGACGCTCGGCGTCGTCGCGATGGGCCTGCCGCTGCTCAACGCGCTGTTCGCGATGGTCGTGAGCCTCTCGCTCATGGCCGTGGTCGGCACCCGGCTGCTGGACGTCGTGGACTGGACGCCGCAGCTCGCGGCCATGCTCGGCATCGGCGTCGGCATCGACTACGCGCTGCTGATCCTCAACCGCTTCCGCCTCGAACGCGGCGCGGGGCGCGACGTCCGCGAGGCGACGCTCATCTCGATCGACACCTCGGGCCGCGCCGTGCTGTTCGCCGGCATCGTCGTCGTGATCGCGATGCTCGGCATGCTGCTGCTCGGCATCTCGTTCCTCTACGGCCCGGCGATCGGCGCCGCGCTCGCCGTCCTCGCGACGATGACGGCGTCGCTGACCCTGATGCCGGCGCTGCTGAGCAAGATCGGCGGCCGCATCAAGCCGGCGAAGAACGTGGGTGGGGCCGACGAGGAGCGCGGCTTCGCCGCACGCTGGAGCGGGTTCGTGGCGCGCCGCCCGGTGCCGGTGGCGATCCTCGCGCTCGTGGTGCTCCTCGCGCTCGCGGCGCCCGCGCTGCACATGCGCCTGGCGACGAGCGACGCGAGCACGTACAAGAAGGACGACACGACGCGCGTCGCCTACGACAAGCTCAAGGAGGGCTTCGGCGCCGGCTTCAACGCCCCGCTGCTGCTCGCGGTCGAGCTGCCGAGGTCGGGTGACAAGGCTGCGCTGACGCAGATCTCCGACGCGCTGGGCAAGCAGGACGGGATCGCACAGGTCCTCCCGCCGCAGCTCAACGACCGCGGGGACACGGCGACGATGATCGCCTACCCGACGACCACGCCACAGGACGAGCAGACCGACGAGACCGTCAAGACGGCGCGCAACGAGACGTTGCCGCCGATCGAGCGGGAGACCGGGGCGCGCGTGTCGATCGGTGGGACGACGGCGTCGAACCTCGACTTCTCGCAGACGATCCGCGACAAGCTGCCGCTGTTCATCGGCGTCGTCGTGGGCCTGTCGCTGCTGCTGCTCATGATGGTCTTCCGGTCCATCCTGATCCCGATCAAGGCGGGCATCTTCAACCTGCTGTCGATCGGCGGCGCGTTCGGCGTCGTGACGCTGATCTTCCAGGACGGCAACCTCTCCGGCCTGTTCGGCGGCGCGACGGGACCGATCGAGTCCTTCCTGCCGATCCTGGTGTTCGCCGTCGTGTTCGGCCTCTCGATGGACTACGAGGTGTTCCTCGTGTCACGGATGCACGAGGAGTGGACCCGGACGGGCAACGCCCGCTACGCGGTGCAGCACGGGCTGGCGATGACCGGGCGCGTGGTCACCGCGGCGGCGATCATCATGATCGCGGTCTTCGGCGCCTTCGCGATCGGCAACGAGCGGGCGCTGGCGATGATGGGCGTCGGGTTCGCCGCGGCGATCTTCATCGACGCGTTCATCATCCGGTTGCTGCTCCTGCCCGCGGTGATGCACATCTTCGGGCCGGCGATGTGGTGGATGCCCTCGTGGCTCGAGAAGCGCCTGCCGCGGCTGCACATCGAATCCGAGGATCAGCTCCACGAGCCCGCCGCGGACGCCGAGGCGCCCGAGCGCGAGCCCGCCGGGGTCAGCTAGTCGGTACTGGTCGCTTCCGCCATGCGGCGCAGCCGGGCGGCCCAGTCAGGGTCGTCCGGCTCGACGTCGCCCGCCTCGCCCGCGGCGCGCACGTGCACCCACGCACGGGCGCGCTCGGGATCGAGGTCCGCCGCCTCGGCGTAGATCGCGACCCAGCGCAGGGCGGTCGCGTCGTCGGGGACCGCCGGGACGAGCGGGTCCAGCAGCGCCCAGACGTCCGCGTGGCGGTCACCCCGGGCGGCGTGCGGGTCGACGACCTTCCAGGCGCCGCCGTCGCGCAGGACGTTGCCGCCGTGCAGGTCGGCGTGGAGCAGGACGTCGTCGTCTCTTGGCTGCGCGAGCGGGCCGGGGTTCCACCGCGCCGCGTAGTCGGCGAGGGGCACGAACGCGCCGGGCGCCGGCCCGGCGGCGTGCAGCCTGGCGGCGAGGAGTCCGAGGGTGCGCAGCCGGTCCTCGAATCCGAGGCCCGCGTCGTCGAGCGTCGTCCCCGGCCGCAGGCGCTGCATGAGGTAGGTGAAGCCGTCGTCGCGACGGCCGTGGAGGACGGGGACGATCCCGGTCGGCCGCCAGTGCTCCAGCGCGTCGGGCTGGGAGGCGATGAGGACGTCGTCGTCGTGGTCGCGCGGGCTGACCTTCAGGACGAGGTCGCGCGTGGCGAGGACCGCGCCGACGTGGCCGCCGGGGAGCGGCTGCGCGCCGGTGAGCGCCCAGGCGGCGATCGCGTCGTCCACGCGGGCCTCGACGTCGCGGGCCATGCGCTCGACGTCCGCGTCCGGCCAGTAGGTGCGCCAGCGCCGGGGGAGGTCGTCGGAGATCCGCATCAGAGCGCGTCCACGACCGCGAGGGGAGTCGGCCCTCAACCGATGAGAACCCCGCCGTCCGCGCGGGGGTCCGACCCGGCGCTCAACCCGTCGGGGCCCAGGCGCGAGGCCTGCACGTGGCCGGTCCTGCCGGTGGGCGCGTCGAGCCGGTGGAAGCCGATGCCCGCGCTCGCAGCCTCCGCCTCCGGTGCGTCCGCCTCCGGCTCGGCGAGCACGGTCTCGCCGTCGCCGTAGCCGAGGTCGGCGCCGCCGACGATCCAGCGCGGGCGCCCGACGGCGGTCTGCAGGTCCGACGACGGGTCGGCCACGGCGCTCGCGACCTGGGCCAGGATCTGCGGCTGCGCGCGGCCGCCCTGGCAGCCGAAGGCGATGACCGCGTCACCGGCATGGACCATCGACGGGCACAGCGTGTGCGGCGGCCGGGCGCCGGGGGCGAGGCAGCCGGGGTGGCCGGGCTCGAGGCTGAAGCCGCCGCCGCGGTTGTGCAGGACGATGCCGGTCTCCGGCTCCAGCAGCCCGGAGCCGAAGTGCGCGTACAGGCTCTGGATGAGGGTCACCGCGCGGCCCTCCTCGTCCACGGCGGTCATCGCGACGGTGTCGCCCGACGCGCGCGGGGACGCCATGACGCCCGAGTCCTCGGCGGCGCGCGCCTCGCGCAGCGCGTCGAGGTCGATCTCGCCGACGTGCGGGTCGCCGAGCAGGTGGTCGCGCGCCGCGTTCGCCGCGCGGGTGCGGTGCAGATCCAGCCGCCCGTTCTCGACCCCGGCGAGCATCGCCAGCAGGGTCACGCCCTGCGTCGGGGGCGGGGCGACGTGCCACGTGGCCCCGAGCGCCTCGCCGACGAGCGGCTCGGTGATCTGCACCTCGTGGGCCGCCATGTCCTCGATGGTCATCGCGGAGCCGAGCGAGGCGAGGAACGCGGCGATGCGCTCGCCGATCGGCCCGCCGTAGATGGCGGCGATCCCGTCGTCGGCGACCGTCCGCAGGGAGGCCGCGAGCGCGGGCTGGCGCAGGAGGTCGCCGGTCTTGGCGGTGCCGAAGACCGAGCGCAGGCCGGGGTCGGCGGCGATCGCGTCCTGGCGGTTGACGATCGCGCGCGCCAGATCCGGCGCGACCGGCAGGCCCTCCTCCGCGAGCGTGGCCGCGGCGTGCAGGTGGTGGGAGAGCGGCAGCGTCGCGCCCATCTTCGAGAGCGCGTCCCAGCCGGCCGCGATCCCGGGCACGGTGACCGGGTGCGGGCCCTGGCCGGGCATGCGCTCGTGGGCGGCGCGGATGGCGTCCACGTCGACGCCGACCGGCGCGGCGCCGGCGGACAGCACCGCGTGCACCGTGCCGTCGGGGTCGCGGACGAGGGCGATGAGATCGCCGCCCAGGTGGTTCTGGTGC
Organism: uncultured Solirubrobacterales bacterium; assembly: GCA_963757125.1. Lineage (GTDB taxonomy): Bacteria > Actinomycetota > Thermoleophilia > Solirubrobacterales > Solirubrobacteraceae > CAVVSD01. The sequence goes on from CAVWQP010000009.1 coordinate 403,280, forward strand.
GAGTACGCGACGATGAGCGTGGTCGCGGCGGCGAGCGCGACGTCCAGCGCGTTGCCGCCCGATGCGCGGGCGGCGTCCAGCGCGGCGGTATGCGGCGCGGCGAGGGCGGTTCTCATGCCCCGAAGCCTTCCAGCAACACGACCCGCGCGTGTGCAAGCCTGGAGCCGAGGTATGCCCGCCCGCCCAACGGACTGCAATAAGGTGCATGGCGTGCTGCGTCGTGCGTCACTCCTCGCTGTCACGCTCTCGCTCGTGCTCTCCGCGACGGCCGGTGCGGCCGTGATCCACCCGCCGCTGCGCACCTCTGGCTCCAGGATCGTCGATCGGGACGACCACACGGTCGTGCTCCAGGGCGTCAACTGGTTCGGCTTCGAGACGAGCGCGCACGTGCCGCACGGGCTCTGGTCGCGCGATCTCGGCGACATGATGGGCCAGATCCGGCAGATGGGCTTCAACACGATCCGGCTGCCGTTCTCGCTGCAGGCGCTGGACTCCGACGCCCCGGTGACGAGCCCGGACTTCTCGAACGGGCGCAACGCCGCCCTGAAGGGCAAGACGCCGCAGGAGGCGATGGACGTCGTCGTCGACGCCGCGGCGCGCGCCGGGCTCATGGTCCTGCTGGAGAACCACTCCCTGGCCGACGACGGCTACTCCTACGGCCTCTGGTACGGCCAGGCGGGCTACGACGAGGACGACTGGGTGGACCGGTGGCAGGCGCTCGCCCGCCGCTATCGCGACCGGCCGAACGTCATCGGCGCCGATCTGAAGAACGAGCCGCACGGGGACGCGACGTGGGGCACCGGCGGCCCGACCGACTGGCAGCGGGCCGCGACCCGGGCGGGCAACGCGGTCACGGCGCTCGCGCCGAACTGGCTCATCGTCGTCGAGGGCATCGAGAAGCCCGTCGCCGGCGGGAAGCTCGATCGACACTGGTGGGGCGGCAACCTCGAAGGCGTCCGTCGGCATCCCGTGCGCCTGAAGCGCGCCGACCGGCTCGTGTACTCGCCGCACGAGTACGGCCCGGGCGTCTTCCCGCAGCCCTGGTTCGGTCGCCCGGACACCGCCAAGCAGCTCGAGCGGCGCTGGCGCGACGGCTGGGGCTTCATCGCCGAGAACGACATCGCACCGCTGCTCATCGGCGAGTTCGGCGGGCGCAAGGTCGACGTGGCGAGCGACGAGGGCCGCTGGCAGCGCCAGTTCCTCGATCACCTCGCCCGGACGGGCATCTCCTGGACCTATTGGGCCCTGAACCCCGACTCCGGCGACACCGGCGGCGTGCTCACCGACGACTGGCAGACGCCGGATCGCGACAAGCTCGCCCTGCTGCAGCGGACGATCCGCCGCCAGCCCATCGGCCATGTCGCACCTGCGAATTCACGGGAGTCGGTGCGAGGGTCTCAGCCTCGACCTGAGCCTCAGACAGGTCTGAAGGCGTCCGTCGTGGTCGAGAACCGGTGGGAGACCGGCTGGTGCGGGCACCTGGAGATCACCGGCGACGACGGCGCCGACCTCTCCGGGGCCACGATCGGCTTCGCGCTCCCCGCGGGAACGCGGATCACGCAGAGCTGGAACGGCGACTTCTCCGCCGCCGAGGGTCGCGTGCGCGTGGGCCTGCCCGCGTGGGCGCGCGCGCCGATGACCGCGACGGGCTTCTGCGTCTCCGGCACCGGCGCTGCGTCCGATGTCCGGGTCGGCTGAGGCGGATACCCCTAACGTTGGGCCGCTATGTCCGACGACAACCAGATCAGCCCTGAGGGCCTCGAGGCCCTGAAGGCCGAGATCCAGCGCCTCGAGGAGGTCGAGCGACCCGCGATCGCCGACCGCATCCGCACCGCCCGCGAGTGGGGCGACCTCAAGGAGAACGCCGAGTACCACTCGGCGAAGAACGACCAGTCGTTCCTGGAGACCCGCATCCTGCGCCTCAACCAGCGCCTGCGGGCAGCGAACGTCGTGGACGGGCCTGCCACCGGCGGCGCGGTGGGATTCGGCAGCGAGGTCCGCGTGCGCGACGAGGAGTCGGGCAAGGAGCTCACCTGGCGCCTCGTCGGCGCGACCGAGGCCGATCTCTCCGCCGGGCGCCTCTCCATGGAGTCCCCGGTGGCCCAGGCGCTCTCCGGGCACCGCGAGGGCGACGACGTCGCCGTGCAGACCCCGCGCGGCGAGCGCCGGTACACGATCCTCGGCGTCTCCTGACGTTTCGCGGCCGCCGGCCCCGGCGGCTGCGAGACCTTCTGCGAGACCTTGCGAGTTCGCGCAACGGAATGCGGTGCGTTGTGCGCATGTGAGGGTCCCTGATGAAGCGGAGCATGGTTGCCATGGCCGCTTCGACGAACACCAACATGCCGGACCAGGAGAGCATCACCTGGTTCGACGCTGATGACGACCGCATCTCCCGCTTCGCCAAGACCGCAAGCCAGGAAGTTGTCGCCTACCGACCGCCGGCGCCCCAGGCGCCGCCCGCATCTCGCGTCGCACGACGCGTTGCCAAGCTCTACCAGGACGCCTCGCTGGCGGTGTTCCGCATGCGCCACAAGCAGGCGCGGACCGCGACCGGCAGCGTCTGCGTCGTCGTGCCGGCGCACAACGAGGAGGAGACGATCGCCCGGACGATCACGGCGCTGCTCAAGCAGACGCGCCGCCCCGACCGGATCGTGATCGTCGCCGACAACTGCACGGACCGCACGGTCGAGATCGCCCGCTCCTTCGGCAGGAACGTCACGGTCATCGAGACCGTCGGCAACAAGCACCGGAAGGTCGGCGCGCTCACCCTCGGCTGGCAGCAGCACGTGTCGCAGGGCTTCGACTACATGCTCGGCGTCGACGCCGACACCGTCCTCTCGCCGAACTCCCTCGAGGATCTCGAGCAGGAGCTCATGGAGAACCCGAAGGCCGGCGGCATCATGGCCCGCTACACCTTCGATCCCGAGCTCGGGCAGACGAAGTTCGCCCGCCTGCTCATCCGCCTCCAGCGGATGGAGTTCTCCTCCTGGACGCTGGACATCCTCCACCGTCGCCGCAACACCTACGTGCTCGGCGGACAGGCCACGCTCTTCCGCGTGAAGGCCCTGCAGGAGGTCGTCGAGGGCGAGCGCCGCCACTCCCCGTGGGACCCGGAGGCGCAGGTCGAGGACATGGAGCTCACCTGGGCCCTGAACTCGCGCGGCTGGGACTGCAAGGTCTCGTCGACCGCGCGTGCCTACGCCGGCCCGATGTACACGCTGAAGTCGCTCTGGGCCCAGCGCCGCAAGTGGGACGAGGGCATGATCCGGCTGCTGCTGGGCTCCAAGCTCGGCACCGCGACGATCTACCCCTGGCGCATCCAGCTCAAGAGCGGCATGAACGCCCTGACCCGCGCGCTCTTCGCGGTCCTGCTGACCGCCTCGATCGCCGTCGACGCGTTCGCCTGGAACTGGATCTGGATCATCCCGCCGATCCTCGCGATCCTGCTCAACCTGAAGCACGCCCGCAAGATCCCGGGGCGGACCCGCGCTGATCTCGTCATCGCCGGCACGCTGGTGCTCGTCGAGATCTACTGCATCTTCCGCCTCATGGCCTGGTTCGCCTCCTGGATGACGGTCATCGCCGGCATCCGCCGCGACGGCTGGGCCCGCCAGTACAAGGCCGAGGGTCTCCCCTCGGGTCAGACCCAGATCGCCGTCGGCGAGGTGCTGTAGCCATGCGAGACACCCTGAACCACATCCTCAGCGCCCCGCTGGACGTCGGCTGGAAGGTCCTGACCGTCCTCACGCTCATCGCGGTGCTGGACATGACCCGCACCCTCCTTCGCCGCGTGCGCCACCTCTTCCCCTGACGAGGCGGCCAGCCACAACCAGGGGTTGAAGAACCGAGAGGCCCGCTCAGCACGAGCGGGCCTTTCGTCGTCCCCTAGCCCAGCGCGGCCATGATCCGCGGCGCGACCTGCTTCTTGCGGCTCATGACGCCGGGCAGGTCGAAGGTCCCGCCGTCGGGATCGACCCCGAGGATCCGTGCGAGCGGCGTGGGATCGCCGGCGACGAGCAGCCGCGTCCCGCGACTCACGATGTCGGTGACCATGAGCGCGGCGAGGTCGTGGCCCTCGGTGCGGCGCGCGGCCTCCAGCGCGTCGCGCAGCTCGGACTCGCGGTCGCTCAGCGTCTTGCCCACGGTCTCCACCTGCGCGATCGACACGGTGCGGCCGCCGACCTCGTACTCCTTGGCGTCGCGCGCGACGATCTCCTCGCCCGAGAGGTCCGAGACGTCGCTGGAGTACTCGAACATCTCCATCCCGAACTCGCGCGCGTCGAGCTGGAGCAGCTCCTCGAGGTAGCTCACGACGCGACGGTCGCGGTCGGTCGTCGTGGGGGAGGAGAGGATCACGGTGTCCGAGAGGATCGCTGCGAGCAGCATCCCTGCCGTCGCGGCGCGGGGCTCGCGGCCCTCGGCGCGGAAACGCTCGACGACGAGCGTCGCGGTGGAGCCGACCGGGTCGAACGTCGCGCGCACCGGCACGCGGGTCTCGATCGAGCCGATGTGGTGGTGGTCGAGGATCTCGACGATCTCGGCCTCCTCGATGCCCGGCACGCTCTGTGCCTGCTCCGCGTGGTCGACGAGCAGCACACGACGCGGCCGCGGCCGCACGAGCTCGCCGCGCGTGACGAGCGCGATCGGCACGCCGTGCTCGTCGACGGCGATCGCGGCCCGGTAGTCGACGTCGAGGACCTGCGAGCTGACCTCGCCGAGCACGTCGTCGGGCGCGACCGTCAGCGGGTCGCTGCTCACGACGACCGAGCACGGCTCCGACAGGCGGATCATGCGGCTCGTGACGTAGGAGTCCGAGGGGGAGACGATGACGATCGTCCCGCGCTCCTGGGCGAGGGCGAGCGCGTCGGGATCCGGGTCGATCCCGTTGGAGGTGACCATCGCCGCGCAGCCCAGCTCGATCGCCTGCAGCTGGGCGTCGGCGCGGTCGCCGACGACGACGATGTCGCCCGCCTCGATGTTGCGGCCCATCGTGGCGACGTCCATGGAGATGACCCACAGGCGGCCGGTGATCATCGTCTCCGCGTCGCCGGTGACGAGGTCGCCCTGCAGGACGTCGACGATCGTGCTCACGCGTGCGGGGGCGTCGGCGAAGGTCGGGACGCCGCGGGACTCGCGCACGTACAGGCGCGCGAGGTCGCCCTGCGTGACCATCCCGGTCAGCTTGCCCTCGTCGTCGACGACGGGCATGAGGTCCATCCCGTGCTCGGCCATCTCGCGGCCGACCTGGCGGACCGGGTCGGAGCGGTTGGCGACGACCTCGAGCTCCTTCATCACGTCCGACACCCGCAGGCGGATGTGGGGGAGGAACTCCGGCTGCTTCGCCCCGCTGCGCTCGAGCGCCCACGCGGTCTGCCGGTTGACGTCGCCGAGGCGGACGGGGGTGTACGTGTCGTCCGGATGGAGCCGTCCCATGAGCTCGGCGAGGCCGATCGCGGAGCCGATGGAGTCGAGGTCCGGGTTGCGGTGTCCGGTCACGTAGACGTGGGCCACGACGGACGTTCTATCCCATCCTCTTGACCTCGAGTGCACTCGAAGCTGCATATTGGTGGGATGCCATTCGAAGTCACGGCGCCATCCGCAGGGTCGTCCGCCTCCCCGGCGGGCGCGGAGGCACTGAAGATCCGCGACCTGGTCAAGCGCTATCCGACAGGGACGCAGGCGTTGCGGGGCGTGTCGCTGGACGTCCACGCGGGCGAGCTCTTCGGGCTCCTCGGGCCCAACGGCGCCGGCAAGTCGACGCTCATCCACTGCACCACGGGCCTCGCGGTCCCCAGCTCGGGCTCGATCGAGGTGTTCGGCCACGACGCCGTCCATCGCGCCGGCGACGCCCGGGCTGCCGTCGGCCTCGCGCCCCAGGACCTCAACCTGGACTGGTTCCTCACCGTCGAGGAGAGCCTCGATTACCACGGGGGCTACTTCGGGATGTCGCGCCGCGACCGCCGCGACCGGGTCACCGAGCTGCTCGAGACGTTCTCGCTCACGGAGAAGCGCGACGAGCGCACCCGCACGTTGTCGGGCGGCATGAAGCGGCGGCTGATCCTCGCGCGGGCGCTCATGCACCGGCCGCGGCTGCTCATCCTCGACGAGCCGACCGCCGGCGTCGACGTGGAGCTGCGCCTCGAGCTGTGGCACTACGTCCAGCGCGTGCGCAGCGAGGGGACGACGATCCTCCTCACGACGCACTACCTGGAGGAGGCCGAGCAGCTCTGCGACCGGATCGCCTTCATCGCCGACGGCCAGATCGTCGCCGAGGGGACGAGCGCGGCGCTCGCCGAGCAGTACGGCGTGTCCGGCCTGGAGGACGCCTACCTGGAGCTCGTGGGGCGCAAGGAGCTCTCGCGCGGGATCGTCACGGAATGACGGCGACGCAGATCCGGTTCCTCACGCTCGTGCGGCGCGAGGTCAGCCGGTTCATGAAGATCAAGCGCCAGACGGTCGGGGCGCCGCTGCTGGAGACGTTCCTCTACATCTCCGTCTTCGGCGCCGCGCTGGGCTCGCGCATCTCGACGCTGCACGGCTTCGACTACGTCGTCTTCATCATCCCCGGGCTGATCATGATGGCCTGGGCGATCAACTCCTTCTCGAACAACGCCTCGTCGATCCTGCAGCAGAAGTTCCAGCGGTCGATCGACGACGCGCTGTCCTCGCCCGCGTCGCCGCTCGAGCTCCTGCTGGCGTTCTCGCTCGGCGGGTTCCTGCGCGGGATGCTCGTGTCGCTGCTGACGTTCGTCGCAGCGTCGATCCTCGTCGACCTGCCGGTGGAGCACGTCGTCATCGCGGTGCTCGGCCTGTTCCTCGTGGGCTTCTTCTTCGCCCAGCTCGGGGTGCTCGTGGGCGTGCGCGCCGAGCAGTTCGACGACGTGTCCTTCGCGCAGACGTTCGTGCTGCAGCCGCTCATCTTCCTGGGTGGGGTCTTCTACTCGGCGACGCTGCTGCCCGAGCCGTTCCAGACCCTCACCCACTTCAACCCCGTCTACTACATGATCGGCTTGGTCCGCTACGGGTTCCTCGGCTACCACGAGCAGAACATCGCTCTGTCCCTCGTGCTGCTGGTGGCCGCGGCCGCCGCGCTGTTCGCGGTGAACATGCGGCTGTTCGTGTCGGGCTACAAGCTGCGGGCGTGAGCGCCGCTCACGCCCTCCAGAAGGCCCGCGAGAACCGCGCGATCCTGCCGTCCTCGAGGTCGTAGCTCGAGAAGAACCGCATCGTCACGGACTCGCCAGCGCGCAGCGGCCCCATCGGGTGGTCGGGGCGGTCGCGCTCGGCGACGTAGGTGATGTCCAGCTCGGCCATGATCCGGTTCTCGTCGCCGAGCACCGTGATCGGGACCGCTGTCACGCGGACGCCCTCGCGGACGTTGCGCAGCTGATCGAGGAAGTCGTCGAGCGACGTCAGCCCGTTCGCGCCCTCGATCCGGGCGTCCGGCGTGTAGTGCTCGAGGAGCGTCGCCTTGTCCTCGACGCTGTTGAACGAGCTCAGGTACGCCTCGTAGTCCATTCCGGCCTCCTTCACGACCAGGTCACACCCTGGTAGCCACACGGTCACAGAACTGGCCTCGTTGCAGCGCATTCTTCGACACCATGGACGATCGCAGCAGTCTCAGTCGTGCGGACCTCCACGTCCATTCGGAGGCCTCGCAGGAGTCGCGGCTCGGTGTCCAGCGCGCCCTCGGCCTTCCGGAGTGTGCCACTCCGCCCGAGGAGGCCTACGACCTGGCCAAGCGCCGGGGGATGGATTTCGTCACCCTCACCGACCACGACACGATCGCCGGTGCGCTGCTCCTCGCGCAGCGCCACGACGACGCGTTCGTCTCCGAGGAGCTCACCACCTGGTTCCGCGGCGAGCCGCAGGCCGTGCACGTCCTGTGCCTCGGCATCACGCCCGACGACCACGTCCGCCTGCAGGCCAGGGCGGGCGACGTCGAGGCGGTCGCCGAGTACCTGCACGAGCACGAGATCGCCTGCGCGCTGGCCCATCCCTTCTACGCGGTCACCGCCCCGCTGACGCCACGCCACCGCCGCCGGCTCGCCCAGCTCTTCCCGGTCTGGGAGACGCGCAACGGCTCGCGCGCGCCGGAGCTGAACTCGCCCGCCGCCGTCTACATCGACACGCACGGCGGCATCGGGATAGGCGGCACCGACGACCACGCCGGCGTCGACATCGGCCGCACCTACACCGAGACGCCGCGCGCGGACGACGCCGGGGAGTTCCTCGCGAACGTCCGCACCGGCCTCGCGACCGCCCGCGGCGAGCAGGGCAGCGCCGCGCGCTGGACCCACGCCGCGATGGCGCTGACGATCCGCGCGCTCGGCCGCGGCGACGACGGCGGCCCGGCACCCGACCCGATGGCCGTCCTGCGGATGGTCGAGCGGGTCGTCAGCGAGGGCGACAGCCGCGGCGGCGCCGTCGGCCGGGACCTCGGCCCGGAGGACGCACGCGCCCTGCTGCGGGCGTGGCTGCGCTCCGTCGAGCTCGACGACGTCCGCGAGCACGAGCTCCTGGAGATCCTCCAGGCCGACGACTTCCACCACGCGGCGCTGGGCCGCAGGGCCCGGCGCTGCCACGAGCGTGCGCTGCGCCAGGCAATCGCGACTGCGGTCAGCCGAGCGGGCGACGGCGTCGCATCGCTGCCCGCCGCGGCCGCGGCGGTGTTCGAGGCTTGCGTCCCGGCCATCCCGTACGCCCCGGCGTCGGCGTTCCTGGGACGCGAGAAGGCGCGGCTCGTGCCGCGCGAGGGCGAGCCGCGCGTCGCCCTCGTCGCCGACGGCCTCGCCGGCGTGCACGGCGTGACACGGACGATCGACGAGCTGCGCGCGCGCGGCGTCCCCGGATGGGACGTCGAGGTGATCGGCACGGATGCCGGGGTGGACCGGAGGCTCAGCGCGGTGACCGAGGTCGAGGTCCCCTCGTACCCGGGCCTCGTGATCGGCGTCCCGTCGCTGCCGGCGGTCGTCGACGCGCTGGCGGAGGGCCGCTACGACGTCGTCCACGTGACGGCGCCGGGCCCCGCGGGAGCGATGGCCGCGGTGCTCGCGCGGATCATGGCGGTGCCGGTCGTCGCGAGCTTCCACACCGAGCTCTCCGTCTACGCGGGCATGCGCACCGGCGACCCGCGCGTCGAGGCGGCCGCGGCGATGGCGCTCGGGGTCTTCTACGGCGCCGCCGACCATGTGCTGTCGCCGAGCCCGGCGGCGGACGCGACGCTGCGCGCCCTCGGGATCGACGACGACCGCATCGGGCGCTGGGACCGCGGCGTCGACGCCACCCGGTTCGGCCCGCGCCACCGGGTGCCGGGCCTGCTGCCCGGCGAGCGCACCGTCCTCTACGCGGGGCGGCTCACTCGCGAGAAGGGGGTCGACCTGCTCGCCGACGCGTTCCTGGCGGCGCGCGCGCTCGATCCCGGGCTGCACCTCGTGCTCGCGGGCGGCGGGCCGGAGGAGGAGGCGCTGCGCGATCGCCTCGGCCAGCACGCGACCTTCCTCGGCTGGCTGGAGGGCGACGACCTCGCCCGCGCCTACGCCAGCGCCGACATCTTCCTCTTCCCGAGCCGCACCGACACGTTCGGCCAGGTCGTTCTCGAGGCCCAGGCGAGCGGACTGCCGGTGATCGCGGTCGACGAGGGTGGCCCGGCGACGCTCGTGCGCGACGGCGCCACGGGCCTGCTGCGCCCCTCGGACCCCGATGCGCTCGGGGCGGCGGTCGCAGGGCTGGCCGCCGACCAGCGGACCCGCGAGCGCTTCGCCCGCGCCGGGCTGGCCGCGGTCGGCGACCGCACGTGGGACCGCGCGCTCGCGCGGCTCGCCGACGGCTACCTGACCGCGCTGGTGCCGGCCCAGCCCGGCGAGGCGCGACATGCGGCGTGACCGCGACGACGCGGTCGCCGTCGCCATTCACGACGTCGAGCCCGCGACGTACCCGCGGGCGGCACTCATCCGCGACTGGCTCGACGACCACGGGATCGATCGGGTCACGCTGCTCGTGGTGCCGGCGCCCGACCTGCACCCCTTCTCGACGTCGAGCCCCGAGCTCGCGGAGTGGCTGCTGGAGCGCGCGGACCGCGGCGACGCAATCGCGCAGCACGGCCTCACGTGCCGCGGACCGGAGTTCGCACACCTCGGCCACGAGGAGGCGCGTCGCGCGGTCGACTCCGGGCGGCGGCTCCTGAAGCTCGCGGGCGTCGAGCCGCTCGGGTTCGTGGCGCCGGGCTACGCGTACACGCCGGTGCTCCGCGCCACCGTGCGCGAGCGCTACGCCTGGTGGGCCGACCTCATGCGGCTGCACCGCGCCGCGGGCCGCGACCCCGTTGCGCCGGCCGTCCGGCTGTCGCCGCTGGCGCTGCGCGCCGGCGCGCTCCTCGGCGGCCCGCTCCTGCGCATCGACCTGCGCCCGACCGACCTCGACCACACGCGCCACATGCTCGCGCTCGAGCGCGTGCTGCGCCGCGCGCGGCGGCGGACGGCGGTCACCTACGACCAGCTCGCGGCCGCCTAGCCTCCCCGTGATCAGAGGCGGACCCGACCAGCGCGACGGTGACGGCGGCCGAGAGCGCCAGCTGCGCGCTGTCCGATCCGTCCTGAGCTCCTATCGCCCACGCAGCGCGATGCCCTCCAGGATGTGGGCGACCTTCTCGCAGGAGTCCACGGCGGCCTCGAGGGCGTCGAAGATGTCCTTCCAGCGGATGACGACCATCGGGTCGATCCCACCCTCGAAGAGCGATGCGACGGCGTCGCGGCTGACACGGTCGCCCTCGTTCTCCAGCCGGTGGATCTCGACGAGCCGGGGCGCGAGGTCGACGCCGGTGCGCAGGGACCCGAGCGCGCCCGCCACCTGCTCGCACGCCCCGACGAGGACGTCGGCGAGCTCCAGCGCCTGCTCCATCGGCGCCTCGATGCGGTAGAGGATGAGCTGGTCGGCGGCCTCCTCCGCGTGGTCGACGATGTCGTCGAGGGCGGTGGCGAGCTGGTGGCCGTCGTCGGCGCGGATGAGCGCGCGCCGACGGGCCCCGCGTGGCCTGCCGCCGTTCAGGCGGTGGATGATGTCGTGGGTGATCCGGTCGGCCTCCTGCTCGCAGCGCAGGAGCTCGCGCGCGACCTCTCCCTTCGCAGGCGGGTCGACCAGGATCTCGCGCAGGAGCGCGGCCGCGCGCTGCACCGCGCCGCCCGACTCGTCGAGCAGGTCGTGCAGGGGGCCGTCCGGACGTCGGACCAGGGGGACCATCGGGCGTCACCGTAGATTCGGACGACCCGATCGGGCGGCGGCTTCACCGCTTGGTCACACGCCGTTCACACCGGGATAACCGCTGCGGCGGTCCGTGGCTTCAACGTCCCTGCGCATGGCGGCGGACCTGGTCGTGGGAGACCTTCGCATCCAGAGCGGCTCGGGTCTCGTGGAGGCCGGCGACCGCGTGCTGTCGCTCTCCGTGCGCGAGTTCGAGCTGCTCGTTGCGCTGGCGTCCCGCGCAGGCCGGATCGTCAGGCGCGAGGAGCTCTTCGCCCTCGTCTGGCGGGCGCCGCTGCGTCACGGCGACCGGTCCGTCGACGTCTACGTCCACAAGCTCAGGGTGAAGCTCGAGCAGGCGCTGCCGGAGTGGAGCTACATCCACACGCACGTCGGCTTCGGCTACCGCCTCCATCCCGAGCGTTCACACGACTTTCACGATGCGGTCACAGGCCGGTGACAGGACACCGCACCCCGCACGCGAGGGTCTCAGCTGCTTCTGAGATTGAGAACGACGAGGAGGAAACGGATGAGGGCACAGCGCCTCATTACAGCCCTCGCCCTCTGCGGCGCCCTGGGAGTGGGCGTTGCGGCGTGCGGGAGCGATGACAGCAGCGGCGACGCCGGGAGCACCGGCTCGTCGGGGTCGAGCGGCAGCTCGAGCGAGCAGCTCGGCGGCACGCTCAACGGTGCCGGGGCGACGTTCCCGCAGCCGGTCTACACCGAGTGGGCGGCCCGCTTCAAGGAGAAGGCCGGCACGACGGTCAACTACCAGGGCATCGGCTCCGGTGGTGGCGTCGCGCAGTTCACCGCCGGCACCGTCGACTGGGGTGCCACGGACTCGGCGCTCAGCGACGAGGAGCTCGCCGCAGCGTCCAAGAAGAGCCCGGCGCTCGACATCCCCACCGTGCTCGGCGCGGTCACGATCTCCTACAACGTCGAGGGCGTGAAGACCGGCCTCAAGCTGGACGGCGCGACGACGGCCGACATCTTCCTCGGCAAGGTCACGAAGTGGAACGACCCGGCGATCGCCTCGCAGAACTCGGGCGTGTCGCTGCCGGACGCGGACATCACGGTCTGCCACCGCTCGGACGAGTCGGGCACGACGAAGAACTTCACCCAGTTCCTCGCCGACTACTCGCCCGCGTGGAAGGACGGTCCCGGCGTCGACAAGACCGTCAAGTGGCCCGTCGGCACGGGTGCCAAGGGCAACGACGGCGTCGCTGCCTGCATCAAGCAGAACGAGAGCTCGATCGGCTACGTGGAGCAGGCCTACGCCCTGCAGAACAACTTCACGTTCGCCGACGTCAAGAACAAGGCGGGCAAGTACATCACCCCGACGCTGGAGGCCACCTCGGCCGCCGGTGAGGGCGCCAACCCGCCCGAGGATCTGCGCTTCAGCACGATCAACGCCGAGGGTGACGCCTCCTACCCGGTCGCCGCGGTCACGTTCATGCTCGTCCACGAGGACGTCTGCAAGGGCGGGCTCGCCGCGGACAAGGCGCCGCCGCTGAAGGGCTGGCTGGACTACGCGCTGGGCGACGGCCAGTCGGTCGCGAAGGAGCTCCAGTACGCCCCGCTGCCCGCTCCCGTCCTCGAGAAGGCCAAGGCCAAGGTGGCCGGCCTGACGTGCAACGGTGAGCCCATCTCCTGAGATGGCCGCCACGAGCCTGAAGACAGGCACCGACCGCCCGAGCAGGATGCTCGGGCGGTCGTCGGCCAGCCGCTCGCTGGATCCGCTGATGCAGTGGGTCCTACCGGGATGGCAGCGTTCATCCTGCTGCTCATCGCGTTCTTCTTCGTCCGCCTGTTCGTGGAGGCGAAGCCGGCGTTCGACGAGTTCGGCTACTTCGGGTTCACGTTCGGCAGCGACTGGAACGTCGCCAAGAACATCTACGGCGCTCTGCCGCTGCTGACCGGGACGCTGATCACATCGGCCATCGCGCTGGTGATCGGCGTCCCGGTGGCGGTGGCGGTCGCGCGTCTACGTGACCGAGCTGTGCCCCCAGCGGCTGCGCCAGCCGCTCGCATCTCTGGTGGAGCTCCTCGCCGCGGTGCCCTCGGTCGTCTACGGGCTCTGGGGCGTGTACGTCCTCATCCCGAAGATGCGCCCGGTCGAGACCTGGCTGAGCGACACGTTCTCGTTCCTGCCGCTCGTCGGCGCCCCCGTCGCGGGCCCGAACCTCTTCATCGGCGGCCTGATCCTCTCGATCATGATCGTCCCGATCGTCTCCGCGATCTCGCGTGAGGTCATCCTCACCGTGCCGCCCGATCACAAGGAGGCCTCGCTCGCGCTCGGCGCGACGCGCTGGGAGATGATCAAGATGGCGGTGCTGCCGTACGCCAGCTCGGGCATCGCCGGCGCGTCGATGCTCGGCCTGGGCCGGGCGATCGGCGAGACGATCGCGGTGACGCTCGTCATCGGCAACTCGCCGAACATGCCCAAGGACATCTTCGCCCAGGGCTACTCGCTCGCCGCCGTCATCGCGAACGAGTTCAACGAGGCGGCGTCCGATCCGCTGCACCGCGCCGCGCTCATCGCGGCCGGCCTCGTCCTGTTCGTGCTCACGCTCTTCGTGAACGGGATGGCACGCAACTACGTCCACCGGGCTGAGCGCGGTCAGCGCAGGTCCCGAAGGGGATGGCGGCATGAGCGCCACGACTCCTGGGCTCGCGCCCATCTCCGGGCGGCGGCGCGCGACCGACCGCTTCGCGCGCGGGATCCTGCTGGCGCTGACGCTCATCGCGCTCGTGCCGCTCGTCCTCATCGTCTACGAGCTCCTGCGCAAGGGGCTCGGGGCGATCAGCTGGGACTTCTTCACCACCGATCCGACGGGCCGCACGTGCTTCCCGGGGCAGACGACCTGCACGATCGGCGGCGTGAAGTCGGCGATCCTCGGCACGATCGAGATCGTCGCCCTCGCGGCGCGTCATCGCGATCCCGTTCGGCATCGGCGTCGCCCTGTACCTGGTCGAGTTCGGCAAGACCGGCAAGTTCGCCAACGTCGTCCGCTACTTCGTCGACGTCATGACGGGCGTGCCGTCGGTCGTCTTCGGCCTGTTCGTCTACATCGTGCTCGTGGTGACGGGGATCGGCGGGACGTTCGCGGCCTGGAAGGGATCGATCGCGCTCGCGCTGCTCATGTTGCCCGTCGTCACGAGATCGGGCGAGGTCGTCCTCAACCTCGTGCCCAATCAGCTGCGGGAGTCGGCGCTCGCGCTCGGCGCGCCACGCTGGAAGGTCGTCTTCAGCATCGTCCTGCCCACGGCGTTGCCCGGACTCATCACCGGCTCGATGCTCGCCATCGCCAGAGCGGCGGGCGAGACCGCGCCGCTGCTGTTCACGTCGTTCTCGCTCCTGGGGACGTCGTTCGCGCTCGGCAGCCAGATGAACTCGCTGCCGATCCAGATCTTCAACGACGTCCAGGCTCCGAACGACGCGATCGTCGAGCGCGCGTGGGGTTCAGCCCTTACGCTCGTCGTCGGTGTCCTTCTTCTCACGACCATCGCCCGCCTCGCCCAGCGGAGGAGCAAGCTCACATGAACTCGCGTGACACCGAGACCCAGACGCCGCCGGAGGAGACTCCGGACACGGGACGTGAACGCGCCGAGCGAGACCGCGATGGCGGATGCGATCGCCTGCGGCGACCGTCAAGGGCGAGCAGCCGCCGGCCACCGGCCGGACGCTCAACGTCGACAGCCTGCAGGCGTACTACGGCGACAACCACGCCGTGCGCGACATCACCCTCACGTACGCGGCCAATCGCGTCACGGCGATGATCGGGCCCTCGGGCTGCGGCAAGTCCACCGTGCTGCGCTGCCTCAACCGCATGCACGAGGAGATCCCGAACGCCCGCGCCGAGGGTCAGGTGATGCTCGACGAGATCGACATCTACGACTCGAAGGTCGACGTCGTGGCCGTGCGCCGTGCGATCGGGATGGTGTTCCAGAAGCCCAACCCGTTCCCGACGATGTCGATCTTCGACAACGTCGCCGCCGGGCTGCGGCTCGCGGGCATCAAGGGCGTCGACACGAAGCAGCGCGTCGAGGAGTCGCTGCGCGGCGCCGGCCTGTGGGAAGAGGTCAAGGACCGCCTCGGCTCGCCCGGCATCGGCCTCTCCGGAGGCCAGCAGCAGCGGCTGTGCATCGCGCGCACCATCGCCGTGAAGCCCGAGGTGATCCTCATGGACGAGCCGTGCTCGGCCCTGGATCCGATCGCGACGCTGAAGATCGAGGAGCTCATCGAGCAGCTCAAGCGCGACTACACGATCGTCATCGTCACGCACAACATGCAGCAGGCCGCGCGTGTCGCCGACACGACGGCGTTCTTCCTGCTCGGCGACCTCGTGGAGCACGCGCCGACCGGCAAGATCTTCTCCTCACCGGACGACAGCCGCACGGAGGACTACGTCAGCGGCAAGTTCGGCTGACGCCGGAAAGGCTGGGACATCATGGAGTCGGGTACTTCGGGCGGAGTGGCCCAGCACGAACTACGCCAGCGTTTCCGGGACGAGCTCTCGTCGCTGGAGGCTCACACGCTGGGCGCGCTCGACCTGGTCACGATGCAGATCGACCGGTCGCTGGAGGCGCTCGAGCACCAGGACGTCGAGCTGGCGGAGATGATCGTCGCCGACGACGATCGCCTCGACGGGCGGTTCCTGGAGGTGCACCAGGGGATCCTGTCCCTGCTGGCGCTGCAGGCGCCCGTCGCCGGAGATCTCCGGCTCGTCGCGGCGCTGCTGCACACGATCAAGCACATCGAGCGCATGGGCGACCAGTGCGTGAACATCGCGAAGCTCATCCCGATCACGGGCTGGGAGCCGCCGGTCGACGACGAGCTGCTCGCGACGATCCTGCGCATGGGCCGTCAGGCCCGGTCGGAGGTCGTGCAGTGCAAGCGCGCGTTCACCGAGCGCGACGTGGCGCTGGCCGAGGACCTCGTGCGCCAGGACCGCGAGATCAACCGGGCCAACCGCGAGGTGTTCCGGCGCGCCATCGACATCGGCGACGACCCGGACACGCGCGAGTGGGCGATGACCATGGTGATGGTCGCGCGCGCGTACGAGCGGGTCGGCGACAACGCCGTCGACATCGGCGAGCAGGTGGCGTTCGTGGTGAGCGGGCTGTTCCGCGAGTTCTCCGACTCGTCGCACGTCCCTGGCTCGAAGTGAACGAGCCGGTCACGGCTTGTGAACAAGCTGTGACCGGCCCGCATCTCGCCCCACCTCGGGCCGGCGATGTGCCTACACTCGGCACCTCATGACGGACCGTCCCTCCGCCCCGGCCGACACCGATCGGGCTGTGCCCGCGTCGAGCGTCGGTCCGCTCCGCATCGCCCTCGTCGACGGCGACACGGGCTTCCTCCAGGTTCTCGGGAAGCGCCTCGATCGCCTCGGTTGGGAGTACCGCGTGCTCGCCAGCCCGGTCACCGTCGAGAACATCGTCGCGATGCGCCTCGGGGCTCTCGTGATCGATCTCGCGAGCCTCGGCCCGCAGGGCTGGGACTACCTGGAGCGCGTCTGCTCGGCCCTCCCGGGGCTGGGCGTCGTGGTGTGCACGGGGCGCTCGACCGTCGCGCAGCGTGTCCGCGGCCTGCGGCTCGGCGCCGACGACTGGGTGACGAAGCCGTGCCATCCGGAGGAGCTCATCGCGCGCCTGGAGGCCGTCGCGCGCCGGCGACGCCGGTCGGAGACGCCGGCGGCGACCGTCCCGGTGACCGCGGGCGAGATCGAGGTCCGCGGCGATCAGTTCCAGGCCTTCGTCGGGGAGCGCTCGGTCGATCTGACCCGCCGGGAGTTCGAGCTGATCCAGCTGCTGGCCGACGCCGAGGGCCGTGTGCTCGAGCGCGAGGAGATCTACCAGCGCGTCTGGGGCTATGCGATGGCCCGCGGCGACCGGTCGGTCGACGTCTTCGTGCGCAAGCTGCGGCAGAAGCTCGAGAAGGCGTCGCCCGGGTGGCGCTACATCCACACGCACTTCGGCGTGGGGTACCGCTTCGCGCCCGAGCTGGCGGATGGCGTCGTGCCGGAGACGGGCGAGGTGCCCGTCGCCCCTGTCGTGGCCGCGCCCTCGCGCGACCCGCTGCGCGCCTGACGCCGGTACCCTGTAGGCCGTGAGCACGGCCACGATCCGCAACATCGCGATCATCCTCGTGCTGGCCGCGATCGTCGCGTTCGCTCCCGGTGGCGGCCAGGGCGCCGACCTGATCTCGCAGGTGCTGAGCGCTGTGTTCACCGCCGTGATCATCCTGCTGCTGGGGCGGCTGTACCTGCAGTTCCGCACGGAGATCTACGGGCTTGGCGACCGCTGGCGGCTCGTGCTGTACGCCGCCGTCGGCGCGATCGTCGTGACGCTCGCGGCGTCCGGCCGGCTGTTCGACACGGGCCCCGGGACGCTGGTGTGGTTCGCACTGCTCGGTGGCGCGGGGTACGCGCTGTATCTCACGTATCGGCAGTACCGCAGCGGCGCGACGTACTAGCTACGACGCGAGGATGTTCACCGCGCGGGCCAGCACGAGCCCGACGGTGACGAGCGAGGACACCGACTCGAGCGCCATGATCGCCTTCGCGGTGTGCGTCAGCGGCATCGTGTCGGTCGGGCTGAACGCGTTCGCGTTCGTCAGCGACGTGTACAGGTAGTCGAAGAAGCCGGGGCGCCAGCCCTTCTGCGCGAACTGCGGGTCGTCCATCTGGGGGAAGAGGAAGTCCGGAAGCGTGCCGGTCTCGCTGAAGCGGGCGACCGGGCCGCCCCGGTCGAGCTCCCAGAACCAGACGCCGAACAGCAGCACGTTCGTCAGCAGGAGCTTCGTCCCCGAGAAGATCAGGGCGTGGCCCTGCGCGTGGCCGCCCTTGATGAGGTAGTGGACGAGCAGCGCGAGCGAGACGAGGTTGATCACGCCGACGAGGGCGATGAGCCCCATCGCCAGCTCGCGCCGGCCGGGCGTCTCCTTCGTCGCGCGCGCGGGCGAGACGACGATGAGCGCCAGCAGGAGCACGGCCTCGACGGCGGGCCCGATCCAGCCGGGCCCGACCGACACCTGGTCGGTGAGGGTCAGCTGGAGGGCGATGATGAGCGCGAGCGCGAGCTGGACGGGCCAGTGGGGGTCGCCGCGCTCCAGGCGCCGGAGGGCCCAGCGCTCTGACATCCGCAGGCTCGCGGCCGCGTGGGGCATGCGGCGTGATTCGGCACGGAGTCGTCGCACTCCTGTGACACCTGCGTCTGGTTGCGGCACGCGCCTCCCGGGAGCCTGCCTCACATGCCCCACCCACCGCCAGACGTCGCAGGTCAGGCCTCGGTCGAGACGGTCGCGCTGCTGCCGCTCGTCGCGCTCGTCGCGGCGCTGATCTGGCAGGGCGTGCTCGTCGGGCAGGCGGCGTGGCTGGCGGGCGCGGCGGCGCGGGGCGCCGCTCGCGCGCAGGCGCTGGACGGCGATCCGCGGGCGGCGGCGCGCGCGGCGCTGCCGAAGCGGTTGCGCGGCGGGCTCGCCGTGCGTGCGGGCGGGGAGGACGTCCGCGTGCGGGTCCGCGTCCCGGCGCTCGTGGGCGGCGGCTCGGTCCTCGCGGTCTCGGCTCGCGCGCACCTGCAGGAGCAGGGCTCGTGAACGGCGAAGACTCCGTCTTCGCTTGCGGTTGGATCGCTGGGCGACCCAACACGCGGCCTCGGAGGGTTCCAGCGAGTGAGCGGGGGCAGGCCACGGTCGAGGTCGTCGCGCTGCTGCCGCTCGTCGTCGTGGCCGCGCTGGCGATCGCTGCGCTGCTCGCGGCCGGTCAGGCCCGCGAGCTCGCCGGTCACGCCGCGACGGCGGGGGCGATGGCGATGCTGCAGGGCGGCGATCCGGCCGATGCCGCGCGGGCCGCGGCGCCCGGCGTGCCGCGCGCACGGATGTCCGTGCGCGTGCGGGGGCGCACGGTGCGGGTGCGCATCCGCCCGCGCGCTCCGTTCGGCCTGCCCGCGCGGCTCCTCGAGGCCACCGTTGTGGCGGATGCGGGGCCGCGATGAGCGTCCTGCGCGCTGTCGTCGACCACTTCCTGCTCCCGGGCGCGCCCGCTGCGCAACCTGCCCCGGCCCGGATCGAGACCGCACGGCAGTCGCACGCGGCGGTCGGGGTCCTCTGTTCGCCACGCGATGCAGCGGCCCTCGGTGTCGCGGTCGGCGCCGGGCTCGCCCGCGAGCACGGCTCCCGTGCCGTGCTCGTCTGCTCCTGGGGCGGGCCGGCGCGGCGTCCCGGCCCCACGCTGCCGGCGACCGGCGCGGCCCGTGGTCTCGCCCGCTCGCTGATCGCGCGCGGGCTGCGCGCCGCCGCGGGCGGCCGGCTCGTGCTCGTCGCCGCGGACGACGCTGCCGACGCCGGGCGAGCGCTGGCTGCGGCACCCGGCCCCACGGTGCTCGTGGTCGCGGGGCCGCGCGACGCAGCGATGGACGCTGTGCTGCGAGCGCAGGACCACGTCCTCGTGGCCGACACTGGGGAGGCAGGCGTCGCAGCCCTGGCCGAGACGCTGCTGGCCGCCGACGGCGTCCGCACGGCGCGGTGCGCGGTGCCCTCCGGGCTGGCCCGGAGAGTGCCCGCGCTCGGCGCGCGCACGCCGGTGGACCTGCGTGGCGAGCGCGGGCAGGCGACGATCCTCGTGCTGGCGCTCCTGCTCGCCGTCGTCATCGGTGCGGTGGTGCTCGGCGCCGCTGCGCGCGGCGTCGGTGCCGCCGACGAGCGCGGCCGGGCCGCCGACCTCGCCGCGTTGGCGGGCGCACGAGCGATGCACGACGGCTTCGACGGGCTCTTCGAGCCGGCGACGCTGGCCGGCCGCGCGAACCCCCGGCACCTCGAGCTCGCGGAGTACCTCGCCCGCGGCCGGAGCGCCGCGGTCGCCACGGCCCGGCGCAACGGCTTCACGGACGTCCGGGTCGCGTTCCCGGACGGGGACTCGATGGCGCCGGTGCGCATCCGGGTCACCGTCCGCGATCCGATCGCCGCGGGCGACGACGAGGTGCCGGTGGCGAGGACCGCCGAGGCGGAGCTCGCGCCGCCGGCGACCGCGACGGTCAACGCGTCGGTCGGCGCCGGCGAGTACCGCGGCCCGCTCGAGATCCGCCAGGGGAAGCCGATGCGCCCGGACGTCGCGCTGGCCTTCGACCGCATGGAGGCGGCGGCGCGCGCCGACGGCGTGATGCTGAGCATCACGAGCGGCTGGCGCAGCAACGCCGAGCAGGCGGTGCTGTTCGCCCGTCATCCCGATCCGAAATGGGTCGCGCCGCCCGGCAAGTCGCTGCACCGTCTGGGCACCGAGCTCGACCTCGGCCCGCCGGGGGCGTACGGCTGGCTGGCCGCGAACGCGACGCGCTTCGGCTTCACGCAGCGCTACTCGTGGGAGCCCTGGCACTACGGCTACGTCCGCAACGCCGGGACGTCGTCGGTCGGGTTCGGTGGCGGGGACGGTGCGACGAGCGTCGCGCTGCAGTCGTTCGTGCCCGCGCAGTTCGCGCCGGCGATCTCGCGCGCCGCGCAGCGCTGGAGCGTCTCCGGAGCGCTGCTCGCAGCGCAGCTCTACGTCGAGAGCGGCTTCAACCCGTTCGCGCGCTCGCCCGCCGGTGCGCAGGGGATCGCGCAGTTCATGCCGGGGACGGCGCAGTCCTACGGGCTGGACGATCCGTTCGACGCCGAGCGCGCGATCGACGCGCAGGCGCACCTCATGCGCGATCTGCTGCGGCAGTTCGGCGCCGTGCCGCTGGCGCTGGCGGCCTACAACGCCGGCGGCGGCGCGGTGTCTGCCTGCGGCTGCATCCCGCCCTACCCGGAGACCCGCGGCTACGTCGCGCGGATCCTGGGGCTGCTCAACGGGGCCGGCGACATCGGCCTCACGGACGCAGGCCTCGCTGTGCGGCTGGTGCGGTGAGATGGGCGTCTCTACGATCACGGCCATGGCGCTCACGGTCGGCGATCGCGATCTGCGCCCGCTCCGCGCGGACGAGGTGCTGCGGATGGTCGAGGCAGGCATCCTCTCCGACGAGGAGCGCGTCGAGCTCCTCCACGGGGTGCTCACGCGGGTGAGCCCGAAGAGCCCGCGGCACGAGGCCGTCAAGGTGCGCCTGCAGCGATGGCTCGCGCCCGGCGTGGTGGCAGGCGACTACGAGGTGCGGGTCGAGACGCCGATCCTCGTGCCGGACCCGACCTCACTGCCGGAGCCGGACATCGCGGTGGTGGCGCCTGGCGGAGATCCGCTGCGTCACCCGACGACCGCCGTCCTGGTGGTCGAGGTCGCGGTGACAAGCCTGCGGACGGACGCCGACGTCAAACCGGCGCTGTACGCGCAGGCAGGGGTCGCGGAGCTGTGGGTCGTGGACGTCGACGGTCACTGCATAGAGGTCTTCCGGGAACCGCGCGGCGGGAGCTACGCGGCCCGCCATGTCGTCGGGCGCGACGGCGTCGTGGAGGCGCTGCAGGTGGCCGCCGAGCCACTGGCGGTGGCGGACCTGCTGGCAGGGCTGGACGCCGCCGGCCCCTAGCCGCGCAGCCGGCCGCCGAGCTCGGCGCGCAGCGTCGCGATCTCGGTCACGGCGACGCCGACGAATGCGCTCTCGTGCGCGCTGATGTCGTCGAGCAGGTCCGTCATGTAGCCGGGGTCGGCGCTCAGGCCCTCGAGCTCGGCGAACGAGCGCTCGGCGTAGAGCAGGCGGAGCTCCTGCTGGAGGTCGGCTGCGGAGGTGTGGGTGGTCTCGATCTGCATGGTGGCGACCCGGTCGGGGATGGTCGTTCCCTAGGACGATGTCTTCGACTCGGACTCATCGCGTCCTGTGCTGCCGTCTTCGAATCACGCCCGCGCGCGGATCACGGGCGCGGCCGGTGCCGGTGCGACCCGGGACGGGCGCGGTCGGCGCTGCGGCGCGCGGACCACGAGCACCGCCAGCAGCACGAGCGCCCCGCCGGCGAGCTGGGCCGGGCCGAGCGACTCGCCGAACACCGCGCACGCCAGTACGACGGCGACGATCGGCTCCAGCGTCGAGAGGATCGACGCCGCGGTCGGCCCGACCCTGCGCAGGCCCGCGAAGAACAGCGAGATCGCCGCCACCGTCGACACGACCGCCAGGCCGCCGATCCAGGCGAACCCGGAGGCGCTGACGGCACCCGGATCCAGGTCGCCGGCGACGAGGGACCCGAGCGTCAGGCTGCACGCGGCGCCGGTGCACACGAGCGTGGCGAGCGCGAGCGGGCCGACGCGCGCGGAGATCCCGGTCGAGACGAGGATGTAGGTGCTGTAGACGACCGCAGCGCCGAGCGCGAGCGCGGTGCCGAGCGGGTCGAGAGCCCCCGCCGCGGCGCCGGCCAGCACGAGGACGAGCCCGCCGCACGCCAGCGCGAGCGCGGCGGTCGTGCGCCGGCTCGCACGGTCGCGGCCGAGCGCGATCGCGGCGACGGTGACCATGACCGGATAGGTGTAGAGCAGCAGTGACAGCAGCGACGCGTCCAGCCGCTCGAGCGCGGCGAAGTACGCGCCCGCCTGCGCGCCGTAGCCGACGGCGCCGAGCCCCAGCGCGGCGAGCACGTCCCGGCGCGGCAGCCGCCGCAGGCCGGCCAGCGCGCCCGTCGAGGCGGTGAGGATCCACAGCAGCACGGCGGCCACCGTGAAGCGGACGGACAGGAGGGTCCCGACCGTCGAGCCCTCGTCGTAGGCGAGCTTGCCGAAGATGCCGATCCCGCCGAACGCGGCGGCGGAGACGAGGCAGAGGATGACTCCCGAGCGCTGCACGCCGCGCATCGTGTCGACACGAAGCCGTAGAAGCAACGACGATTGCTGCACGACTATCAGTAGGATCGCTTACGCATGCTCGACCTCCACAGACTCCGGCTGCTGCGCGAGCTGCACGAGCGAGGGACGATCGCCGCGGTGGCCGAGGCGCTGCGCTTCACCCCGTCGGCCGTGTCCCAGCAGCTCGCGGTCCTCGAGCGCGAGACCGGGGTGCCGCTCCTCGTGAAGGCTGGCCGCGGTGTGCGGCTCACCGACCCTGCGCTGGTGCTCGTCGGTCACGCCGACGCGCTGCTGGAGCGCGTCGGGGTGGCGGAGGCCGAGCTGGCCGCCGCGTCGGGCACGGTGGCCGGCCGGGCGCGCGTGGCGTCGTTCCAGTCCGTCGCGCTGCGGATCGCGCTCCCCGCCATGCGGAGGCTCGCGTCCGACGCGCCCGGGCTGCGCTGCGAGCTCGTCGAGGCCGAGCCCGAGTGGTCGCTGCCCGCGCTCGCGCTCGGGGACGTCGACCTCGTGCTGGCCGACGAGTGGGAGCACCAGCCGCTGGCGCGCCCCCCAGGGGTCGCGCGCCAGGACCTGGTCGTCGACCCGATGCTCGTGATCCTCCCCGAGGGCCACCCGGCGGCTCGCGAGCGCGGGCCGGTCGCGCTCGCCGGCCTCGCCGGCGACACCTGGGTCACCGGCCAGCGGGGCATGGCGTGGGAGGAGATCACACGACGCACGTGCCGCATGCACGGCGGTTTCGAACCCGACATCCGCCACCGCGCGAACGACGCGGTGGTCAGCCTCGCGCTCGTCGCGGCTGGCCGCGCGGTGACGCTGCTGCCCGGGCTCGTGCAGCCGGGGGCGCACCCCGGCGTCGTGGCGCGCCCGTTCGTCGAGGGCAGCGTCGATCGCACCGTGTTCGCCGCCACACGCGAGGCCGACGCCGAGCGCCCGTCCGTGCGGGCGCTGCTCGCGGCCGTCCGCGACGCCGCCGCGGATCTCGACTAGGTCTCGCGGCTCACCGACTCGGCGGCGAGCACCGGGGGAGGCTCAGGCAGGAGCGCCGCGTCGCGGTCCTTCTCGTCGAAGTACTCCTCGCCCTCGATCGAGAAGTTCGGCAGGAGCCGGTCGAGCCAGCCCGGGAACCACCAGTTCGCGTTGCCGAGCAGCGTCATCACCGCCGGCACGAGCAGGCAGCGCACGAGCGTCGCGTCGACAGCGACCGCCACGCCCATCCCGACCCCGAACTGCTTCACGGTCGGGTCACCGTTGATGATGAAGGCGAAGAAGACGCTGACCATGATCAGCGCCGCGGACGTGATGACGCGGCCCGTGTTCGCGATGCCGTCGACGATCGCCACGCGGTTGTCGCCCTCGCGCCGCCACGCCTCCCGGATGTGGCTGATGAGGAAGACCTCGTAGTCCATCGAGAGCCCGAACAGGATCGCGAACATCATGAGCGGGACGTAGCTCACGATCGCGACCTCGCTGTCGAGGCCGACCAGGCTGAGGCCCCAGCCCTTCTCGAACACCGCGGTCACCACTCCGAACGCGGCGCCGATCGAGATGAGGTTCATGACGCCCGCCGTGAGCGGGATGACGATCGAGCGGAACGCGAGCGTCAGCAGCAGGATGCTCAGCAGCACGACGACCGCGATCGTCAGCACGAGGCCACCGGAGATCTCGTCGGCCAGGTCGACGTAGCCGGCGGTGGTCCCGCCGACGTCCGCGGTCATGTCCGCGTCCTTCGTCGCGCGCGGGATCGTGTCGTCGCGCAGCGTGCGCACGAGCGTCTCGGTCGCCTGGTCGGACGGCCCGGTGGTCGGCGTGACGGTCATGACCGCCGCCTTCGACGAGTCGCTCACGAGCGGCGGCGTGACCGAGGCCACGCCCTTCGTGCTCTTCAGGTCGTCGCTGAGGTGGGTCAGCCGCGGGTCCGTCGCCGGGCCGGCGGGCTGGCCGTCGGGTGACGGCGGCGCCGCGGCATCGGGCTCGGCCGGCTTCTTGGACATGTCGACCGCGATGAGCAGCGGCGCGTTCGCGCCGACCCCGAACCCGGCGGACATCGCGTCGTACGCCTGCCGCGACTCGGTGTCGGTCGGCAGCGCCCCGTTGTCCTGCTGGCCGAGGTAGAGATCGAGCGTCGGCCAGGCGAGCAGGCCCAGGATGACGAGCGCGGTGGCCGCGCTGGGGATCGGGTGCTCCGTGACGAACTCGCCCCAGCGTCTCCATCCGTGCGGCTGGCTGTCCACGCTCTTCGCCTTGTGGGGCAGGGCGAGACTGTCGATCCGGTCGCCGGCGATGGCGAGGAGCGCCGGCAGCAGGGTGATGGCCGCCGTCATCGCGACGAGCACGACGAGGGCAGCGGTGTAGCCGAGCGTGGTGACGAGCGGGATCTGCACCACGGCCAGCGAGAGCAGCGCGATGATCACCGTCGTCCCGGCGAACACGATCGAGCCGCCCGACGTCGCCGTCGACCGGGCTATGGACTCCATCGTGTCCATGCCGTCGCGTCGTTGCTCGAAGTGCCGGGTGACGACGAACAGCGAGTAGTCGATCCCGACGCCGAGACCGATCATCGTCGCCAACGTCGGAGCGACGGTCGGGACGACGGCGACGTGGCTGATGAACGTGATGATCGAGAGCCCGGACACCAGCCCGATCAGCGCCGTGATGATCGGCAGGCCCATCGCCACGACGGTCCCGAACGTGAACAGCAGGACGATCACGGCCATCCCGAGCCCGATGACCTCGCTGTCGTGCGTGTCGGGCTTGGACACCTTCTGGCCGATGTAGCTGCCGAAGGCCACCTGCAGACCCGCGGCCTCGGCCGAATGCCCCAGATCGACGATGCGCTGGGCGTCGTCGGTGGTCATGTCGCTCGCGCTGGTCTTCGGGCTGACCGCGATGTAGCCGATGGTCCCGCCCTTGGACACCTGCGCCGCGCCCGCCGTCGACAGCGGGCTCGTCGCCGAGCGGACGTCGGGGTCCTTGCGCAGCGCCGAGACCGTGGCGTTGATCCCGTCCGCGTACTTGGCGTCGGTGATCTTCGTGCCCTTGGGGGCCCGGAGCGTGACCGGGGCGGTCCCGTTCGCCTGGTCGGGGAGCTGATCCTCGAGGAGGTCGGTGGCCTTCTGGCTGTCGGTGCCCGGCAGCTTCAGGTTGTCGCTGAGATCGGAGCCCAGGCTGCGCGCACCGATGGCGAGGCCGACGAAGACGACGAGCCAGACGGCCAGCACGATCCACTTGTGGCGGACGCAGACACGGCCGAGGCTGTACAGCCCTCCAGTCACAGCGAACTCCTCCAGGCGATCCGGGAAGCCGAGAAAGGTGACCGCTGGCCGCACCTTCGTGCTCGCGGTCCGGGCAACCCTACAGAGCACGAACGCGCCAGATGAGAGGTGCTGGACAACGGCGCGCCGGCGCGTCTACGGTCTCGCGCCATGCCCATTCGTGCTCGCGCCGTCGCCGTGGCGACCGTCGCCGCGGCCGTCACCGCCGCTGTGCCGGCGGTGGCCGGCGCCACCGCCCCCGGCTGGTCGACGCCCCACACCGCTTCCGCCACCACCGACGGCTCCTACGCCGCCGGGGCGAACGGCCAGGGCGTCCAGCTCTTCGGCACCGGCGGCGCGCCGACGCGGACCGCGCAGATGCGCGCGATCAAGCAGGACGCGACGCAGGGAACCGCCGTCGGCGTGAACTCCGGCGCCCCCGGCTTCGACCTCGAGGACGTGTCGATCAACGACAGCGGCCGGCTCGTCGCCGCGTGGTCGATCGACACGGAGGGCATCTCGACCAACGTCAACATCGGCGCGGCGCTCGGCGCGCGCACGTCGCTGCCGCGCACCGCGACGGTGCTGCCCTCGGGCGCGCTCATCGCCGAGGTGCAGACCGCCGTCGACACGAACGGGAACGGTGTCGTCGCCTGGATCCAGTCGACGCCCGCCGGTCAGAGCGTGCAGGCCGCGACGCTGCAGACGGGGCAGGCCCCGATCATCGCGCAGCTCAGCGTCCTCCCGACGACGCTGGAGGTCCTGAACCTGGACGTCGGCTTCGACGGCAGCCACCACCCGGTCGTGACCTGGTCGGTGGGCCCCGACAACGCGCCCGGTCCCGGTTCGATCGGCGTCGCCCGCGGCAACGGCCAGGGCGGCTTCGCGCCGGCGGTCGAGACGCAGGTCGACACGACGCTCCTCAACAACCTCCAGACGTTCGTGACCACCGACGGCGGGCTGCTCGCCCTGTGGGCGACGGGCGGCCCCGGGACGATCGGTACGACGGCGTCCACCCCCGTCAGCGTGCGCTTCAGCCAGGTGGGTGCGACCGGTCCGTGGTCGGCGGCGCAGACGGTGATCACCGGCGCCACCGGCGGCGCGCTGCCGTCGTTCGCCGCGAACGCGTCGGGCCGCGCTGCCGTGCTGTTCCCGCTGGCGACGAGCGGCGGGACCACGCTGCGCTCCGTCCTGCGGACATCCGCCGGGACGTGGGGGACCGCGCGGCTCCTCGGCCCCTCCGGCGCGCGGAGGATCGGCCGCATCAACGCGGGCGTCGACAGCACCGGTCGCGTCGTCGCGCTGTGGGACGACGCGAGCGGCGGGTCGAGCCAGCCCGCACGCGTGCTCGCGGCCCGCTCGAGCTCGTCGAGCAACCCGCTGAACACCTACAACCAGGTCGCGCAGCGCAAGGGCGACACGCGCTGCAACACACCGAGTCTGGCGCTGGCCTCGACCGGTGACGGGCTGGGCTCGTGGTCCTGCACTTCGTCGTCGACGGGCCAGGCCACCGGCCCGCGCCTCGCCCGGCTCACGGCGCCGGGCAGCTGAGGACGCCGGGGGCGTGCTGCGGGGTCAGCCCTGCAGCACGCCGCCGAGCTCGGCGCGCAGCGTCGCGATCTCGGTGATCGCGACGCCGACGAACGCCTCCTCGTAGGCGGTGATGTCGTCGAGCAGGTCCGCCATGTAGCCCGGATTGGCCGTGAGGCCTGCGACCTCGGCGAGCGACCGCTCGGCGTAGAGCTGGCGGAGATGGTGCTGGAGCTGCGCGGCGGTGAAGGTGGTCTCGATCTGCATGGTCGTTCTGCCCATGGGGCGTGAGGGTCCTGCGAACACCCGTTCAACGCGATCGCACGGAACCGGTTAGCGTCGCGCCGTGCTCAGGCCTCGTCGGCTCCTCCTGCTGTTCGCCCTCGGGGCGGCGTTCGCGGTCGTCCCGGACGACGCGATGGCGCAGGACTCCCTCGCGCCGGAGGGCGCGCTGCCGCACTGGATCCCGAACGACGACTGGGTCTACGAGCACTGGCTGCCGTACGACGAGACCCGCCTGTACCGGCTGCTCGGCACCGACCGCGGCGGGATCTGGCGGTATCTGCGCGACGACGCCGTGCACGACCTCGCCCAGCTCGCGCACCGGCGCGGCATGTCCGCGGGCCGGCTGGCCGACCGGCTCGTGGCGCCGCGCAAGGGCCAGGTCTCCGCGGCGCGGTTCAAGCAGCTGCGGGCGCGCGCCTACCGGATC
This sequence comes from uncultured Solirubrobacterales bacterium, assembly GCA_963757125.1. Lineage (GTDB taxonomy): Bacteria > Actinomycetota > Thermoleophilia > Solirubrobacterales > Solirubrobacteraceae > CAVVSD01. Next base: position 431,749 of record CAVWQP010000009.1, read on the forward strand.
GTCATCCAGGGTCACCTCTCGCAGCACATCCACTTCCACTCGCTGCACCAGCGGACGATCCAGCGCCACGCGCCGTCGATCTTCGGAGTCTCGCCCGAGCGCTTCCGCGACCTGCGCGTCGAGGAGCACAGCCCGCTCGACATCGGGCGGATGAACGGCCGCAGCGCCGTGTCGATGCGCCGGGCCTCGGTCGCAGCGCTGCGGCGCACCGTCGCCGGCGCCGTGCGCAATGGCTCGATGACACGCGCGCAGGGCGCGCGCCTGCTGCGCCGCCAGCTCGCCCAGCTGCCGCGCTGGCTCGGCCAGCGCCGCAACAACGGGCCGCCGCGGACGAGCGCCGCGGGCACGCCGATCATGGCGATCGCCGACTGGGCGAACCACCCCTCGATCTCCGCCGACGGCATGCGCGTGGCGTTCGACCAGTACCGCTCGACGATCCCCGAGGCGCGCAGCCTGGGCGAGATCCGCGTGCTCGTCGCCGACCTCGCGGCCGGTGGCGCGCTCGCCGAGGCGAGCCACGCGGACGGGGTCATCCCCGGCAAGCCGCGCTCCGGCTACCACTCGCAGCTGTCCGCCGACGGGCGCAGCGTCACGTACGAGCTGGCCGACGGCAACATGAACTACGCCAAGCGCTACGGCGAGATGCGCGTCGACCTGCGCGACCTGATCGCGGCGCGGACGATCTCCATCAGCCACCCGCTGGGCGTCCGCCACGAGCCGTCGCGGACCGCCTACAACCCGACGGTGTCCGGCGACGGGCAGCGCGTCGCCTACGAGGCCGCGACGCGGGACGGCTCCACTGCGCTCTGGCTGAGCGACCGCGGGACGGGCGCCTCGCAGCTCGTGGGCCGCGGCAGCGCGGGCGCGATCTACGAGCCGCGCCTCTCGGGCGACGGGCGGATCCTGGCGTTCAGCGCTGCCGACGCGGGGACGGACGGCCGCGCGCTCGTGTTCGTGCGCGACGTGGCGAACGGCGCGACGACGCTCGTCAGCCGGGCCGGCGCCGACGGCGCATCGGCCGACGACGACGCCTACGAGCCGTCGATCTCCGACGACGGGCGCTACGTGGCCTTCACGAGCGCGGCGGGCAACCTCGGCGCCGACGGGCACCGCTCGCGCATCTGGGTCCGCGACGTGCAGAGCGGCAGCGTCGAGCAGATCAGCGGCAAGGGCTTCGCGTTCGACCCGTCGATCTCCGCCGACGGCAGGTTCGTCGCGTACGCCGAGCGCCCGACCGACGGGAGCGGGCGCGCCGATCCGGGCAAGGCGACGGTGTGGCTCTACGACCGCGCGACGCACACCACGACGCTGATCAGCCGGTCGGCCGGCGCGACGGCCGATCGCATCTCGGCCGAGCCGGCGGTCTCCTCGGACGGCACGCGGGTCGCCTTCACGTCGACCGCATCGAACCTCGACCGGCGCAAGCCCGCCGGCCTGACCGGCGTGTTCGTGCGCGACCTCCGCGCCGGGACGACGACGCTGCTCTCGACCCACGCACCGCGCACGGTGCCGCCCGTCCCGAAGGGCGCGCGGGCGGCGTCGGTCACGAGCGACGCGGAGCACGCGCAGATGCTGTTCTGCGTGCTCGACGCCTGATCGCGCCCAGCCGCCGGTCCGTAGTCCGGGAGTGACTCCCCAGACACCACGACTCGCCGGCCGTCGGATCCTGGTGACCGGCGCGAGCTCCGGCGTCGGCCTGGAGGCGACCCGCCTGCTCGCGGCCGAGGGCGCACGGCTCGCGATCCTCGCGCGGGGCGGTGAGGCGCTGCGCAGGGTCGCCGCCGAGCACGCGCCGGATGCGCTCGTCCTCCCGGTCGACCTCACCGACCGCGTCGCCGTCGAGGATGCGGTCGCAGCGGCCGTCGACGCGCTCGGCGGTCTGGACGTCGTCGTCTCCAACGCCGCCTCCGCCGTCTTCGGGCACGTCCTCGAGGTCCACCCCGACGACTTCGACCGCACCGTCGCCGTGACGTTCGGCGGCGCGGTCACGGTGATCCGGGCCGCGCTCCCGCATCTGCGCGCGACGCGCGGCACGATCGTCGCGACGGGCTCGCTCATGGCCCGCGTGCCGCTGCCGACCTGGTCCTCCTACAGCGCGGCCAAGCACGCGCTGCGCGGCTTCCTGAACAGCCTCGCCATCGAGGAGCGCGAGCAGGGCACGGGTGTCCGCGTGGCGATGGTCCACCCGGGCCCGATCGACACGCCGCTGTTCGCGCAGGCGTCGAGTGCGACCGGCCGCAAGCCGCGCGTCGCGCCGGACGCCTACTCGGCCGAGGTCGTCGCGCGGGCGCTCGTGGAGGTCACGGTGCAGCCGCGGCCGGAGGTCGTCCTGGGCGGCGAGACGCGCCTCATCGACCTGGCGTTCGCGACGGTGCGCCCGGCGGCGGAGGCCGTCCTGCTCGGCATCGACCGCTGGTACCGCAGCGGCGACGAGGACGCGCCGCTGCCCGGATCGCTGTGGGAGGCGCCGATCCTTCCGCAGGCGAGCGGCGGCATCCCTGCCCGCGACAGCCTCTTGGCGCCGCTGCAGCTCGGCCGCCGCCTCCTGCCGTCGCCGATGACGCCGCTGCGCGTCGCCCGGCACCTCGCGACCGCCGCGGAGCGCGGTCTGCGCATGGCCCGGGAGCTCACGCATCCGGTGCCCGAGCGACCCCGGCCTGCAACCGGCCTCGCATCCCGCGATGATGGCGTGCGACCGGCGCGGGCGGGGAAGGCCACCGTGTGAGCGGTACATGCGTCCACTCGGACGGGTGGTGGCTTTACTCTTCTCGTGACGCACTTCTTCCAGGTGTGATGACCATGCGGACCTCACCACTCGACATCGCAGGCGGCAGGGCAACGTGGGTCTCGCCCTCGATGGAGAGCGGCACCTGGCTCGAGTGGGCGCACGACGGCGAGCCGCCCGCACGCGTCCCGTTCGCGCAGCTGCGCTGGTCCGCCGACCTCCTCGCCGGCTCCGACGGCCCGATCTGGGCGCGCGAGCTGCCCACCGTGATCCAGTGGTACGACGACGAGGAGTCGTGGATCTTCCACGCGACGCGCTTGTCGACGCTGCACGATCTCCCGTGCGAGCCCTCGGGCCGCTGGTCGGTCTACCGCTGGGACGGGGAGTGGGTGGTCGACTACCACCACCAGGTCGCCTGCCACGGCGCCTCGATGCCGCTCATCGTCGCGCTCACCGCGGTCCTGGGCTGCGGCCCGACCGCGATCCGCTGAGCCGAGCGCGCCGCCGGCGCTCTGCTACTACCTCGTGCCGTGAGCGACCCCGACGTCATCGTCGCCGGCGCCGGCAACGCCGGCCTGTGCGCGGCGCACGCAGCCCGCGAGCGCGGGGCCCGCGTGCTCGTGCTCGAGAAGGCCGACCCCGCGTGGTCGGGCGGGAACTCGGCGTTCACCGCGGGGGCGATCCGCATCGCCCACGGCGGCCTCGAGGACGTCCGCGAGCTGCTCGCCGAGGAGCCGCTGCCGGACACCGATCTGGACCCGTACACCGAGGAGGACTTCCTCGGCGACATGCGACGCGTGACGCTCGGCCGCGGCGACCCCGCGATGGCCCGCGCGCTGGTCGGCGACTCGCGCGACGTCGTCCGCTGGCTCGCCGGGCACGGCGTGCGCTTCCGGCTCATGTACGAGCGCCAGAGCTACGAGGCCGACGGGCGCCACCGGTTCTGGGGTGGCCTGGCCGTCGGCGCCGTGGACGGCGGGGCCGGGCTCATGGACGGGCACCGCGCGGCGGCATCGGGCTCGGGGATCGAGCTGCGTCACGAGACGGCGGTCGAGGACCTGCTGCGCGGCGCGGACGGCCGCGTCGCGGGCGTGGTGGCGCGGTCGGCGGACGGCACGCGGTCCGAGCTGCGCGCGCGGGCGGTGGTCCTCGCGGCCGGGGGCTTCGAATCCGACCCGCGCCTGCGCGCCGCGCACCTGGGCCCGAACTGGGACGTCGCGAAGGTCCGCGGGACGCCGAGCAACACGGGCGAGGTGCTCGAGGCCGCGCTGCGTCACGGCGCGCAGGCCTACGGGCACTGGAGCGGCTGCCACGCGATCCAGTGGGACGCGGGCGCGCCGCCCACCGGCGACCTCGAGATCACGAACCGCTTCTCACGCCAGTCCTATCCCGTCGGGATCGTCGTGAACAGGCGCGGCGAGCGCTTCCTCGACGAGGGGGAGGACTTCCGCAACTACACCTACGCGAAGTTCGGCGCGCGGGTCCTCGAGCAGCCCGAGGGCGTCGCCGCGCAGGTCTTCGACGCCAAGACGATCCCGCTGCTGCGCACGATCGACTACGAGGCGCCGGGCGCGACGCGCGTCGACGCCGACACGCTGGAGGGGCTCGCGGAGGGCCTGGGGATCGACCCGGACGGGTTCGCGCGCACGGTCGCGGAGTTCAACGCGGCGATCGTCGACCGGCCGTTCGATCCGGCCGTGAAGGACGGCCGGCGCACCGAGGGGATCACGCCGCCGAAGTCCAACTGGGCGCTGGCGATCGACACGCCGCCGTTCGTGGCGTTCCCGGTGACGTGTGGGATCACGTTCACGTTCGGAGGCGTGCGCGTCGACGATGCCGCGGCGGTGCTGGACACGGGTGGCCGCCGCATCCCCGGGCTGTACGCGGCCGGGGAGCTGGTCGGCGGCCTGTTCTTCCACAACTACCCGGGCGGCAGCGGGCTGACGGCGGGCGCCGTCTGGGGACGCCGCGCGGGGTGGACGGCCGCGACCACGTGATCGCCCTCCGGCACGACCACGCGCGGCGGCCGGCGTAGGCGTCCCGCGGCGAGCCGGAAGCCCATCGCACCGCCCGCGATGAGCGCGGGCATGACGGTCAGGTTGTGGCGTGCCTCGGAGACGAGCACGGCGTTCATCGCGGTGAGGAGCATCAGCAACGCGGCGACGGTCCAGAGCTCGGCGCGGCGGGTCGCAACGAGGCCGACGGCGAGGCCGGTGAGCCCGAACGCGAGGAGCGCGAGGTGCAGCACGCGGATCGGCGTGCGGGTCCGTTGGTAGGTGCCGTGGGTGTAGCTGCCCCAGAGACGCCAGACCTTCGACGCGAGCATGCCGGCGAACGGACCGGGCTGCCCGAGGGCGTACTCCCGCAGGTTCACGAGCGTCTCCTGGCGCAGCGCCGCCTCCTCGCCGAGGCCCGGATGCCGGGCGGCGACGGTGCGGATGACGTGCACCTGGCTGATCTGGTCGGGCCGGTGGTCGCTCAGCCGCGGGTAGAGGCGCTTGACCTCCGGAGCGAGCGCGCGCTTGGACCCGAAGATCGACCCGTCGCCGGGCAGGTAGGTGCCGACCCAGAGGTTCGAGGCGCCGCCGCTGGAGAGCGGCACGAGATGACCGGTGACGCCCGAGGCGAAGATCGTCCACGGGGTCAGGACGACGACGAGCGCGGCGAGGACGGGGGCGACGGCGCGCGGGGACCGCGTGACGGCCGCGATCGCGACGAGCGCGACGAGCGGCACGAGGAGGAGGTCGGCCCGGGTGAGGACGGTGGCCGCGAGCAGCAGGCCCGCGGCCGCGCCCGCCGTGCGGCTCGGCCGTCGCATCGTGAGGACCGTCGCCGCGAGCGCCGCGGTGAGCAGGAGGGAGCCCAGCGGCTCGGACAGCAGGTCCCCCGAGGCGGCCACGAGCGGCGGGTAGAGGGCGACGAGCAGTGCGGCGAGCAGCGCCGCCGCGGGGCCGGCGACGAGCACGACGAGGGCGAACGTCGCCACGATCGTCAGCGTGCCCACCGCTGCCTGCCACGGGAACGCGGCCGTGACCGCTCCGTCGGCCGTCACGGCGCCCGGGTCGATCGCGTGGGCCAGCGCGAACAGCGCCGGCGTGCCCGGCGGCCAGTGCATCGGGTCCTGCTGGCCGTGCCCGCCGCCGCCGAGGAGCCCGTAGGTGCCCTTGTCGACGATCCCGCGGGCGATCATCGAGTAGGCGATCGCGTCCCGCGAGTGGTACTGGCCGGGATCGCCGGCGGCGTCGAAGCGGAGCGCGCCGCCCAGCACGGTGATCGCGACCAGCACGGCGAGCGACCATCGCGGCAGGCGGCGCACCCGGGTCAGCCCACGCGGTAGGTGATGTGGGTGACGAGCTCCGAGCTCGTCACCGCGAGCTGCTCGAGCTTCAGGTCCCCGACGCCGTCGAGCAGGCGCTCGCCGCTGCCGAGGATGACCGGCGCGATGTGCAGCCGCAGCTCGTCGATGAGGCCCGCGCGCAGGTACTGCTGCACGGTGCTCGCGCCGCCGGCGATCGACACCGTCCGGTCGCCGGCCGCCTCCTTCGCGCGCTCCATGGCCGCCTCGATGCCGTCGGTGACGAAGTGGAAGGTCGTCCCACCCTCCATCTCGATCGGCTCGCGCTCGCGGTGCCCGAGGACGAAGACCGGCGCGTGGTACGGCGGGTCCGCGCCCCACCAGCCGTGCCAGTCCAGGTCCCACTCGCCCCGGTCGGGGCAGAACATGTGGCGGCCCATGATGTAGGCGCCCGCCTCGACGATCGCCTCCCTCTCGGCCTTGTTGGCCTCGGGCTGCTCGAACATCCAGCGGTGCATGCGCTCGCCGCCCTTGCCGAGCGGGTCCTCACGGGTCTGGTCGGGCCCGGCCGAGAATCCGTCCAGCGAGACGCCGCTGTCGCATGTGACCTTCGTCATGGTGGCTCCTTCTGATCGCGGGGCTGTACCCCTGCGTCGGAGCCACGCCTGCAATCTCGACATCACGCATCATGTGGTCATGAGCACGAGCCTCGAGCTGCGTCACCTGCGCGCGTTCGTCGCGGTGGCCGAGGAGCTGCACTTCACGCGCGCGGCGGCCCGGCTGCATCTCGCCCAGCAGGCGCTGAGCACGCAGATCCGCCAGCTCGAGGACGAGTTGGGCACGCCGCTGTTCCATCGCACGACCCGCCGCGTCGAGCTGACCGACGCCGGGCGCACGCTGCTCCTGCACGCCGGGCCGATCCTCGCGTCGGTCTCCGCGGCGTTCCAGCAGACGCAGCGCGCGGGCAGCGGCGAGCTCGGGACGCTGAGCATCGCCTACACGCCGACGGTCGCCGAGGAGACGCTGCCGCCGCTCGTCGCCGCCGTCCACGATCGCCTGCCCGACGTGCGCGTCCGGACCTGCGAGATGTGGCAGGCGGAGATGGCCGAGGCCGTCGAGGCCGGCCGCTTCGACATCGGCCTGGCCCGCTGCCCGATCCTCCACGACGACCTCGAGTCCGCGGTCATCCGCGACGAGCCGCTCGGGATCACGCTCGCCGAGTCGCATGCGCTCGCCCGCAACCCGCGCGTGCGGATCGAGGACCTGGGTGCCGAGAAGCTGCTCATCTGGCCGCGGGTGCTGTCGCCCGGGTTCCACGACCGCGTCGTCGACTCGCTGCGCGCGCACGGGTTCCTCGGCCCCGTCCAGGAGTTCGAGAACCTCAACCGCGACGTCCTGCTCGGCGACGCGCGCTCGCGCGGCGAGGTCGCCGCCGGCCGCGGCTTCTCGATCGGCTTCGAGTCGCAGGCGCCGTCGCTCCCGGCCGGCTTCGCGTGGCGGCCGCTCGACCCCGAGCCGCTGATCCCCGTCGACATGTTCTGGCGCCCCGCGGCGTCGCCGGTCGCCCGCACGTTCGTGCATCTCGCGCGCGAGGTGGCGGGGTCGCACGACTGGCTCACGCGCTCGGTGATTCCGGCGCATTGACCACGGAGCGCTGTCAATCGGCGGACAACCTCTGTTGGAGGTGACAACCGGCCGTCCGTAGCGTGGGTGGCGACGCGGGAGGAGAGCCCATGCGACTCGTGACGTACCGGCGCCGCACGGCGTCCGGGGGTGCAGGTTCGATCGGCGCGCTGTCCGACGGCGGCGTGGTGGACCTGAGCGCCGTCGCGGGCTCGATGCTCGAGCTGCTGGTCGCGGACCGCCTCGATGCGGCACGCCGGGCGACCGACCGCGGCGACACCGTCCTCTCCCTCGACGAGGTGGAGCTGCTCGCGCCGCTGCCGCGGCCGAACACGATCCGGGACTTCATGCTCATCGAGGAGCACGTGAAGAACTCCTTCGGCGAGGTGCCCGAGGCCTGGTACGAGATCCCCGTCTACTGGAAGGGGAACCCGGACACGGTGGTCGGCCCCGACGCGACCGTGGCCTGGCCGCACTACACGGCCAAGCTCGACTTCGAGCTGGAGGTCGGGGCGATCATCGGCCGCCGCGTGTGGAAGGCGACCGTCGAGGAGGCCGAGCGCGCGATCGCCGGCTACACCGTCTTCAACGACTGGAGCGCGCGCGACATCCAGTTCCGCGAGATGGAGGTCAGCCTCGGCCCCGGCCTGGGCAAGGACTTCGCGAGCTCGATCGGGCCCTGCATCACGACGCCCGACGAGTTCGACATCGCGACGGCGCGGATGGCGGCCCGCGTGAACGGCGAGACGTGGTCCGAGGGCGGTCTCGGATCGATGCTCTACACGTTCCCGCAGGTCATCGCGCACCTGTCCCAGGAGCAGCCGCTCCTGCCCGGCGACCTCCTCGGCAGCGGCACCGTCGGCCGCGGCTGCGGTCTGGAGCTCGACCGCTGGATCGAGCCGGGCGACGTCGTCGAGCTCGAGGTGCAGGGCATCGGGATCCTGCGCAACCCCGTCGGCGCACGGCCGGAGGTCGTGCCCGAGCAATCCATCATCGGGAGGAGCACGCACGCATGACCAAGGTGATCCTGCAGGTCTATCCGGCCCTGGGCGCCGAGGACAAGATGGAGGCGATGCGGCCGATCGGCCGCAACAACGACGCCTACCAGGACATGCTCGCGGGCCTGATCGAGGTGTCCAAGGCCGCCGACGACCTGGGCTACTGGGGGATCACCCACGTCGAGCACCACGCGCACACGGAGGGGATGGAGATCTCCCCGGCGCCGCTCATGCTCAACATCTACGCGGGCATGCACACGAAGCGCCTCATGCACGGCCAGCTCGGGCTCGTGCTGCCGGCGCACGATCCGATCCGCCTCGCCGAGGAGATCGCGATCGCCGACCACATGCTCCAGGGGCGCCTGTTCGTCGGCATGGCGCGCGGCTACCAGGCCCGCTGGCAGAACGTGCTGTGCCAGCGCTTCGGGGTGACGTCGACGGCCTCCGACGGCGGCGACGCCGACCAGCGCAACCGCCTGCTGTTCTCCGAGAACTTCAAGATCATGAAGAAGGCCTGGGCCGAGGACCTGCTGACGTACGACGGCCCGACGTACCAGGTGCCCTACCCGTACGACACGGGCATCCCGAACTGGCCGCCGGCCAAGACGATCACGGGGCCCTACGGCGTCCCCGGCGAGGTCGACGACGAGGGCACGATCCGCGGCATGGGCGTCGTGCCGAAGCCCTACACGTCACCGCACCCGCAGCTGTTCCAGGCGTTCGGCGCCAGCCCCGGCACCCTGCAGTGGTGCGGCGAGGAGAACGTCACCCCGACGATCCTCATGGGGGATCGCCAGATCCTCAAGCAGCTCATGGAGATCTACCAGGAGGGCGCCGCGTCCAGCGGTCGCAACCCGGCGTTCGGCGAGGGCATCGGCGTGTGCCGGACGTTCTACGTCTACCCCAACGGCACGAGCCAGGACGCCGTCGACGCGCAGATCGCCCAGAGCGTGCGCAAGTACGAGGAGCCGGTCTGGCGTGGCTGGTACGAGCAGTTCGGCTTCATGGAGGGCGCGCGGCTGCTCGGCGAGGAAGGTCCCGTCCCGGGGCCGGACGAGAGCCTGAAGGAGCGCCTCACGAAGAGCGGGCTGCTCATCGGCGGCACGGTCGACGACGTCAAGCGCCAGGTCGAGTCGTTCCTGCAGGAGCTGCCGATCGACTACTTCGTCTGGCTCTTCCACTGGGGGATGATCCCCCGCGAGGAGGCCCTGCCGATGATGGAGCTCTTCGCGACCGAGATCATGCCCGAGTTCGGCATGGACGCGTCCTCGCTGGAGGCGGCCGCGGCCGGCGCCTGACGCGATGCCCCGGCTGATCGACCTCAGCACGGGCATCGAGCACCAGGCGGTGCACGAGCCCTGGAAGCCGACGATCGATCGGATCCGACACGACGTCGAGGGCGTGGAGTGGATGGAGCGCTCCTTCGGCGTCGACCGGTCCCAGCTCACCCAGTCCAACGGGCTGGGACCGGCGTTCGAGGAGGTCACCGCGATCACGCACTGCGGCACCCACGTCGACGCGCCCTGGCACTACGGGCCGACGTCGGAGGGCGGTGCCGTCGCGAAGACGATCGACGAGTGCCCGCTGGAGTGGTTCTACGGCGACGGCGTGCGGCTGGACCTGCGCTACAAGGAGCCGGGCGACCGCATCCTGGTCGAGGACCTCGAGGACGCCCTCGGCGTGATCGGCCACACGCTCTCGCCGGGGGAGATCGTGATGCTGTGGACGGGCCGCGACAAGTTCCTCGGCACCGAGGAGTACTTCGAGCAGCCGGGGATGACGCGCGAGTCGACGCTCTGGCTGTGCGAGCGCGGGATCAAGGTCATCGGGATCGACGCGTACGGCTTCGACCGCAAGTTCGGCGACATGGCCGAGGAGGCGCGGGTGACCGGCGACGCGACGAAGATCTGGGAGGCGCACTTCGCCGGCCTGGAGCGCGAGTACTGCCAGATCGAGAAGCTCGTGAACCTGGATCTCCTGCCGCGCGCGACGGGGTTCCAGGTCTCGTGCTTCCCGATCAAGGTGGAGGGGGCCAGCGGTGGCTGGTCGCGGGTGGTGGCGTTCGTCTGAGGGTCAGACGTCGATCGTCGGAGGCCCGTCGGCGCCGAGCAGCAGCTGCCCGTAGGCCTCCTTGCCGATCTCGGGCATGACGAGCGCGTGGCGGGCGGCGACCTCCGCGTCGCGCCACACGCGGCTGAGCGCGTTGGCGTCTGCGATGACGGACGCGACCGCGGAGGAGCCGGTCGGGGATCACGCCCGCCGCGGCCGGCTCGTCGACGTCGCGTGCCGCACGCTGCATCAGCAGCTCAGCGAGGTCGAACTCGGTCGCGGACTCCGCGAGGTCGATCTGGTGGCTGGGCGACATGCGCGCCTGCCGGTAGGCCGTGTAGGCGACGTTCTTGCCGGGGACGTTCGCGAGCGTGATCTCGAGCGCGTGACGGGCGAGTCCGAGCAGCGGTGCGGCGAGGATCAGCGCCGCCACCGGGATGAAGCCCTGGATCCGGTGGTCGGGCACGAAGTGCTCGTCGACGACGATCGTGTCGCTGCCGGAGCCGCGCATGCCGGACATGAACCAGGTGGGCTCGATCGTCCACGCCTCCGCAGGGATCAGCGCGAGTGCCCTCGGGTCCCCGCCCTCGGGCACGTCGAGCCCGATGCCGAGCGTCGCCCAGTCGGCGGCGAACGAGCCGGACGAGTACGGCCAGCGGCCGCTGACCAGGTAGCCGCCGTCGACCCGCTCCGATCGCGTGGGCGGGCTGAAGATGCCGCAGACCTTGGCGTCGGGCGTCGCCTCGAAGACGTCGGCCTGCGCCTCGTCGCTGAACGTCGTCGCGAACCACGTGCACACGTTCAGCAGGGCGACCGTCCAGCCCGTGGACCCGTCCCCGCGCGCGACCTCGGCGACCGCCTCCATCATCGTGCGCAGGTTGCGCTCCAGCCCACCGAGGCGGCGCGGGACGAGCAGGCCGAAGAGCTCGGCCTCCTCGAGTGCGCGCATGACCTCGGGCGTCACCCGCCGGTCCTCCGACGCCTGGGCGGCGTGCTCCCGGATGAGCGGGACGAGCGCGGTGGCGCGAGCGACGACGGCGGCGCTCCAGCCGCGGAGCGCAGGATCGCGGCGGGCCCGTGGCGTGCGCTCGCGGCGAGGACCATGGGGAGCCTGAGTCTCGACAGCGCCGGGATGGGCCTGCGTCCGTTCGCCGACGCCGAGGTGCAGCGCACCGACGACCTCGACGTGTTCCGCGACCGCCTCAACGGCGCGTTCTACCCGGCCCGCGTCGAGCACCGCGGGCGCGACGCACGCCGCGCGGTGTGCGAGCTGAGCGCTCTGCGCATGACGTACCTCACGATCGGGTTCGTGCGGCCGGGAGCCGAGCTCGTCGTCGATCCGGGCCCGCTGGGCGGCTACCACGTCAACGTGCCGCTCGCCGGCCGGGTCGAGTCGTGGTGCGGCCCGCGCCACGCCGTCGCAGAGCCAGGCGCGGTGGACTTCGAGCTCGGCCTGGACCTCACGTCGGCGCTCGGGCGCAGCTGGCTGGAGTCGCTCGGCCTCCTCCTGGCCGAGCTGCGGCGCCCGAGCGGGCTCGCGGGCACGTCGGAGCCCTACCGCGAGGCGCTCGAGCGGCTCGTGATCAGCGGCCTGGTGCTCGCGCAGGCGAGCTCGCTGACCGCCGAGATGCGCGACGCCGGGCGCCCGCTGCGTCCCCGGACCGTCGAGCGCGTGCTCGACCTGATCGCCGCCGATCCCTCGGCGCCGCTGAGCCTGGGGGACCTGGCGAGCCACGCCGGCGTGAGCGCGCGGCGGCTGCAGCAGGCGTTCGGGGAGCACGTCGGCGTCTCGCCGATGGCGCACCTGCGCTCCGTGCGGCTCGAGCGCGCGCACCGCGATCTGCGCGACACCGACCTGCCGGTGGCCGCGATCGCGGTGCGGTGGGGGTTCAACAACCCCGGTCGCTTCGCCGCCGCGTACCGGGGGGCGTACGGCGAGTCACCGTCCGCGGCCCGGGGCTGACGGCGCGCCGCTCGGCGCGTCCGCGGCGGCCTCGGCCGGGTCCGGACTGCTCGGTTAGGGCGAACGGGGAGGAGCTGGGGCGCCGGCGGAGACGAACCCCCGGCCGTGGTCGCCAACTCCCGCATATCGGGAGTTTCTGACCACTCGTCGCGGAAGGCCGTCCGGGCGCGGTCGAGCCCTCCGCCCGACGTCCGCGCGGAGCTCACTCCTCCACGAACGCCACGACCCGAGCGAACCCCGCGCTCGCGCGCTTCACCTTGATCGGGAAGCAGCTGACCTTGAAGCCGTGCGGGCGCGGGATCGCGTCGAGGTTCGCCAGCTTCTCGATCTGGCAGTACGGCGCCTCGATCCCGGCGAAGTGCGCCGGCCAGATCCACTTGCCGTCGCCGGTGCGCTCGAAGTCCTCGCGCATCGCACGGAACGGGCGGTCGAACCCGAACGCGTCGATCCCGATGACCTTGATGCCCTTCTCCTGCACGAGCCACAGCGTCGAGTCGCGGCCCATCCCGGGCTGCTCGAAGTACTCCTTGGAGTGCAGCTTGCGGTCGGTCCCCGTCCAGAGCAGGACGATGTCCATCGGCTTGAGCTCGTAGTCGATCTTCGCGAGCGCCTCCTCGAGGTCCGAGACCTCGATGAAGTCGCCCGGCTCCTTGTGGCGCAGGTCGAGCACGACCCCGTCGCCGTGGAACCACTCCAGCGGCAGCTCGTCGATCGACTTCGCGGGCGTGCCGTCGGCGGAGGTCGGCCCGTAGTGGAACGGCGCGTCGACGTGCGTCCCGGTGTGGGACATGAACGTGAAGATCTCGTCCCCGGGCGCCGTGCCGCCTGACCAGATCGAGGTCCTCCTCGGTGATGCCGAACGCCTCCTTGAAGAACGCGAGCCCGGCGCCCGTGTGCGAGCGGAACTCGATCTTCGGCGGGACGAGCTCGGACACAGCGTCCTGCTCGATCGTGACGCTCAGGTCGATGAGTCGCATCGGGGTCCTCTCAGGTCGCTGGGTGGTCGGCGCGCGCGCGGACGTCGAGCAGCGCGGCGGTGATCTCGTCGCTGCGGCGGGTGAAGCGCGCGGTCGGCGCGGACACCGAGATGGCGGCCGCGGCTCCGAAGGCGTCTCGCACGGCGACGGCCGCCGCGCAGATGCCCTCGGTGTACTCCTCGCGGGTCACGGCGACGCCGTCGCGCCCCGCGCTCTCGATCGCCGCCATGACCTCGCGGCGATCGGTCGTCGTGGAGGGGACGTGGGCGGCGAGCCTGCGCGGCACCATCGCCTCGCGCTGCTCGGTCGGCAGCGTCGCGAGCAGCGCGCGGCCGCTGGCCGACGACCACGCCGGCAGCAGCTCGCCCACGGCGGTGATCGCCTGCAGCGGGTGGTTGGCGGTGATCTGGTCGACGAAGCGCACGCCCTGCGGCTCGAGGACGGACAGGCCGATCGTCTCGTCCAGCGTCCGGCGCAGGTCCTCGAGGTAGGGGCGCAGCTCGGCCTGCAGCTCGCCTCGGCTGTGCAGCGCCAGGCGCGTGAGCTCCGGGCCGAGCCGGGTCCGGCCCGTCGCCGGCGCCCCCACGACGAACCCCTCGACGCCGAGCGCCGTCACGAGCCGGTGCACGGTCGAACGCGGGAGCCCCGTCCGCTCCCCGAGCTCGGACAGGCTGAGGCCGCGGTGCTCGCCGTCGAGCGCGCGCAGGATGCTGGCCGCCCGCGAGACGACCTGCATCGACCCCTCCTCCTGGCGTCCCATTCTCCGGGACACTACTCCCGTCCACCGGACGGACGCTATAGGGTGCGGCCATGGGTCGGACGCTGGTTGGCGATCCCGTCGTCAAGCACGACGGCGACGAGTACCTGACGGGTCGCGCGACCTTCGCGGGCGACGTCGTCCTGCCCGGGATGACGCATGCGGTGCTCGTGCGCAGCACCGTCGCCCACGCCCGCATCCTCGGCATCGACGCGTCGGCGGCGCGCGCCATGCCCGGCGTCGTTGCCGTCCTCACGGGGGACGAGGCGATCCCGCTCGTGGAGCCCGTGCCGTCCAGCGTCGACCCGACGCCGATCGGTGGGCACCTGGCCGAGATCCGGTGCCTGGCGGTCGACCGCGTGCGCCACGTCGGCGAGCCCGTCGCGGCGGTCGTCGCCGAGACGCAGGGCGACGCCCTGGCCGCCGCGCTCGCGGTCCGGGTCGACCTCGAGCCCCTGCCGCTCGTCCTGGACGCCGACGAGGCGATGGCCGACGACGCGCCGCTCCTGTACCCGGAGTGGGGGACGAACCGCATCGTCGGCGGCGAGATGGGCTCGTCGGCCGAGGAGGTCGACGCGGCGTTCGCGGCCGCCGACCACGTGCTGGAGGGCGTCCTGCGCAGCCACCGTGGCAACGCCGCGCCGATGGAGACCCGCACGCACGTCGCGTCCTGGGACGAGACGACCGGCCGGCTCACGATGTGGGCCACGACGCAGAACCCCCATCCGCTGCGCTCGACGCTCGCGAGCGCGCTGCGCCTCTCCGAGTCCCAGGTCCACGTCATCGCGCCCAAGATCGGCGGCTCGTTCGGGCTGAAGATGTTCGGCAACCGCGAGGACTTCATCGTCCCGGTGCTCGCCCGCCTCGTCGGCCGTCCCGTGCGCTGGCACGAGGAGCGCGCCGCAGCGCTGCTGCCCGGCGCGCGCGAGCAGGTGCAGCGCTGGCGCGCGGCGTTCGCCGCCGACGGCCGCCTGCTCGCGCTCGACGTCCACGCCCGCTCCGATCACGGCGCGGTCTCCGCGGGCCACGGGTGGGGGATGGGGCTCGTCGGCGCGCAGACCACCGGCACGGGCTACGCGCTCGAGGTCTGCCGCGTGGCCTGGGACGTCGTCGCGACGAACAAGGCGCCCTGGGGCGGGACGAAGCCCTACGGCAAGGACGGCGCGACGCTCCTGGCCGAGCACGTCATGGACCGCATCGCCGAGACCACCGGGGTCGATCCGGCCGAGGTCCGCCGCCGCAACTTCCTGCAGCCGGGCGACTTCCCGCACCTCCACACGACGGGCCTCGAGCTCGACAGCGGCGACTACGAGGGCACGCTGGATCTGGCGCTCGGCCGCGCCGGCTACCCCGAGCTGCAGGCGGAGCGCGAGCGGGCCCGCGCCGACGGCCGCCGCCTGGGCATCGGGCTCGGCTTCGAGCTGACGCCCGAGAGCGCCGACGTCCCCGGCGCGCTCGTCAGCGGCTTCGACACCGCGACCGTCCGCATGAGCCCGTCGGGGCAGGCGACCGTCCTCACGGGCGTCACCTCGCCCGGGACGGGCAACGACACCGCGATCGTCCAGCTCGTCGCCGGCGAGCTCGGGATCGCGCTCGCCGACGTGGAGATCGTGCAGGGCGACAGCGACCGCTGCCCCTACGGCTTCGGGAACATCTCGAGCCGCAGCATCGTCACGGGCGGCAGCGCCGCGGTCCTGGCCGCGCGGGACATCGCGGCGAAGCTCCGGACGGTGGCCGGCGCCATGCTCCACGCCGAGGACGGCGAGGAGGTCGTCCTCGGCGGCGGCATGGCGGAGATCGCGGGCGACAGCGATCGCCACGTCCCGATCGCGGTCGTGGCCGGCGCGGTGTTCTCCCTCGGCTACATCCTCGCGCTCGACATCGAGCCGAACCTCGAGTCCACGCGGACGTTCCGCCCGCCGAACATCCGCCACACGCCCGACCACCGCGGGAACCTCCAGGTCTACACGACCTATCCGTTCTCGATGCACGTCTCGCTCGTCGAGGTCGACGACGAGACCGGGGTCGTCACCACGCTGCGCCACGTCATCGCGCACGACTGCGGGACGGTCGTGAACCCGGCGTTCGTCGACGGCCAGGTGCGCGGCGGCGCCGTCATGGGGATCGGCTCGGCGCTCGGCGAGGAGTTCGCCTACGACGACCGCGGCGTGCCGCGCAGCGTCGGCTTCAAGACGTACCTGCTGGCGCGGGCCTCCGACGTCCCGCCGATCGAGCTCGAGCGTCAGGTCACGCCGAGCCCGAGCACGCTCATCGGGGCGAAGGGCGCCGGCGAGGCCGGCTTCGGCGGCGCCCAGGCCGCGGTGATGAACGCGGTCAACGACGCGCTGCGCGACCTCGGCGCCCGCCTCGACGCGACGCCCGCGAGCGCCCCGAACGTGCTGGCCGCGATCCTGGACGCGCGCCGGTGATCCCCACCCGCTTCGCCTACGAGGCGCCGGACAGCGCCGACGAGGCGGTCGCGATCCTTCGCGGCGCCGCCGAGCCGCGCGTGCTCGCCGGCGGGACGTGGGTCGTGCCCGAGCTCGGGTCGGGCGCCTCGCGCCCGGACGTCGTCGTCGACCTGCGCCGGGCCGGCCTCGGCACGATCACCGAGGGCGAGGGGACCGTGATGGTCGGCGCGACGGCGACGTACGCGGACCTCATCGGATCCGCCCTCGTGCGCGAGCGCCTGCCGCTCCTGCACGAGATGGCGGGCGGGATCACCGGCGGCTGGGCGATCCGGGGGCAGGGGACGATCGGCGGATCGCTCGTCGCGGCGCGCCCGCAGTCCGACGTCCCCGCCGTGCTCGTCGCGCTCGGCGCGGTCGCCCACGTGGCGAGCGCGGACGGCGGGCGCGCGGTGCCCGTGCCGGACCTGCTCACCGGGCCGATGCAGACCGGCCTGGCCAGAGGCGAGCTGCTGACCGCGCTGGAGCTGCCGGTGCAGACCGGGACGCACGGCTACGTGAAGCTCAAGCGCGGCGCCAGCAGCTGGCCGATCGCCACGGCGGCCGCCGTGGCGCAGGACGGAGTCCTCACGCGGCTCGTGCTCGGCGGTGTCGCCGGCACGCCGGTGGAGGTCGAGTCGGAGGACGCGACGATGGCGGAGATCGACGACCCGTGGGACGACGAGCTCGCACCCGCCGCCTACCGCGTGGCGGTGGCGGCGCCGCTGGCGGCGCGGGCACGGCGCAAGGCGATCGGAGGATGAGATGGAGCTGAGGCTCAACGGCGAGCAGCGGTCGGCCGAGGTCGACCCGCGGATGCTCCTCGTCGAGGCGCTGCGCGACGCGTTCGGCGCGCACGGTCCGAAGATCGGGTGCCTCACGGGGGACTGCGGCGCGTGCACGGTGCGGGTCGACGGCGCGATCGTGAAGTCGTGCCTGAAGCTCGCCGTCGCCGCCGAGGGCGCCGACGTGCAGACGCTCGAGGGCCTCGCCGACGACGGCGGGCTCAGCGCGCTGCAGCAGGCGTTCTGGGACTCGCACGCCTTCCAGTGCGGCTACTGCCTGTCCGGCATGCTCTTCGCCGCGGGCGACCTGCTCGAGCGCGTCGACTCGCCCACCGACGCGGAGATCCGCGAGGCGATCAGCGGCAACCTGTGCCGCTGCACCGGCTACGACCCGATCGTCGACGCGATCCGCTCGGTGGCCTCATGACCGAGCTGCTGCCGTCCCCCGAGCACATCCCCGGCGGGTACCGCCGCGACCCCAGCCACGCGGGGCTCGTCATCGACCGCGACGTCTACGTGCCCATGCGCGACGGGGTGCGGCTGTGCGTCGACGTCCACCGGCCGGAGACGGACGAGCCGCTCCCGGCGCTGCTCGCCTTCGCGATCTACAACAAGGAGATCCAGACGCCGGAGGCCACCGCCGCGCTGCCGCCGCAGCCGGCGTGGTCGCCGCTGTGGACGGGCCCGCAGGAGGCGGGGGACACGCGCTTCCTCGTGGCCCGCGGCTACGTCCACGTCATCGGCATGCCGCGCGGCGTGGGCAAGTCGGACGGCGGCGGCTCGCGCGAGTTCGACTCCTACGACCTCATCGAGTGGATCGCGCAGCAGCCGTGGTGCGACGGGAACGTCGGGATGATCGGCATCTCCGGGTTCGGCGCCGAGCAGGTCCACGTCGCGCGCCAGAACCCGCCGAGCCTCAAGGCGATCTTCCCCTTCGACCCCCGCGGCGCCTACGGCACGCTCGGCGGCTTCCGCGAGGAGTACCCGGGCGGCGTCGTGCACCTGTTCCGCTACCTCGTGGGGCACTTCGGCGTGTTCCACCAGGACCGCGGCGCCCCCGGCGAGCTGCCGCCGGAGAAGGAGGCGCTGTGGCGGGCGGCGATGGACGACCCGGACTACCGGATGTACCCGCACGTCCACAACGTCGTCTCGATGAAGGGCCAGCACATGCCGGCCTGGTTCGAGATGCTCATCGATCCGTTCGAGCAGCCGGGAACGGTCGAGCGCAGCGAGGAGGAGTTCGGGCAGATCCGCATCCCGACCTACACGGGATCGGGCTGGTACGGCTACACGTACAAGACGCACCTCCAGGGCGCCCAGACGTACTGGCGGCACCTGCAGGGCATCGACAAGAAGCTGCTGTTCCTCGGCCCCGCGCACCTCGAGCGGCCGTTCCACGGCCTGCACCACGAGATCCTGCGCTGGTACGACCACTGGCTGAAGGGCATGGACACCGGCGTCCTCGACGAGCCGCCGGTCCGCTTCTGGGTCAGCGGCGCGAACGAGTGGCGCACCGCCACGGACTGGCCGCTGCCCGAGACGCAGTGGACGAAGCTGTACCTGTCGAGCTGGGAGCGCCTGCGCACCGAGCCCTTCACGCCCGAGTCGGCCGACGACCGCATCCCGCCCGACTCGTTCGTGCAGATGCCGCTCTCGCAGACGCGCGACGTCACGGGCCTGCGGTTCCTGAGCGACCCGCTCCCGCACGACGTCCTCGTCGCGGGGCCGTCGGTCCTGAACCTCTGGGCGGCGATCGACCAGGACGACACGAACTGGATCGTGATCCTCAAGGACGTGGGGCCCGACCCGTCGGTGCAGACCGCGCGCGAGGGGGAGTGGGAGGTCCCCGCGAACCTGCCGGAGCGCGAGCTGACCCGGGGCTGGCTGAAGGCGTCCAACCGCGCGCTGGACCCCGAGCGCAGCACGGAGTGGAAGCCGTTCCACCGGCTCACCCGCGCCGCGGCGCAGCCCGTCGTGCCGGGCGAGGTCACCGAGTACCGGATCGAGATCCTGGCCACCGCGAACCTCTTCAAGGCCGGCCACCGCATCTGCCTGGAGATCACGAGCATGGACCGCCCGACCGGCGTCGCCGGCGCGACGAACGTCGAGTACGTCCCGTACCACGTGTGCAGCTCGAGGACGACGCTCCACCACATCCACCACGACACGGAGCACCCGTCGCACCTCCTGCTCCCCGTCATCCCGGAGGACGCATGAGCACGAGGACGACGCCGCCGTTCCGGGCCGACCACGTCGGGAGCCTGCTGCGCCCGCCGGAGCTGCTGGAGGCCCGCGCGCAGGCGGCCGACGGCGCGATCACGCCCGGTGAGCTGCGCGCGGCGGAGGACCTGGCGATCTCCGACGCGGTGCGCCTCCAGCGCGACGTCGGCCTGCGCGCGGTGACCGACGGCGAGTTCCGCCGCGCCTCCTGGCACATGGACTTCATCTACGGCCTGGACGGCATCCAGCGCTCCGAGGAGCGCAACCAGGTGGAGTTCCACAACGAGGGCGGGACGATCACGTTCCAGCCCGTCGGCGCCGGCGGTCACGGGCCGCATCGGCCTGGCGCACACGATCTTCGGCGAGGACTTCGCCGCGCTGCAGGCGATCGCCGGCGACGCGGTCGCCAAGCTCACGATCCCCTCGCCCAGCATGGTCCACTACGGCAGCGGGCGCGCGCGGATCGACGCCTCGATCTACCCCGAGCTCGACGCGTTCTGGGACGACCTGGCCACGGCCTACGCCGAGGAGATCCGGCGGCTCGGCGAGCTCGGCTGCACGTACCTGCAGCTCGACGACACGAGCCTCGCGTACTTCAACGATCCCACCCAGCGCGAGTTCATCGCGCAGATGGGCGGCGACCCGGAACGCCAGCACGAGCGCTACATCGCGACGATCAACCGAGCGCTGGCGGGCCGGCCGGAGGGCATGGCGGTGACCACGCACCTCTGCCGCGGCAACTACCGCTCGTCGTGGCGCGCCGAGGGCGGCTACGACTACGTCGCGGAGGCGCTGTTCGGCGACCTGGAGGTCGACGGCTTCTTCCTCGAGTACGACGACGAGCGCTCCGGGCGGTTTCGAGCCGCTGCGCTTCGTGCCGCCTGGGAAGCAGGTCGTGCTCGGGCTCGTCACCACGAAGCACGCCGGGCTCGAGTCCTCCGACGAGCTGAAGGCGCGCATCGAGGAGGCGTCGCGGCACCTCGACGTCGAGCAGCTCTGCCTGTCGCCGCAGTGCGGGTTCTCCTCGACGGTGGAGGGCAACGACCTCACGATCGAGGAGCAGGCCGCGAAGCTCCGGCTCGTCGTGCAGACGGCCGAGGAGGTCTGGGGCCAAGCATAAGGCGAAGCCGTTGCCCCCATCCCGCGGGATGGTCCTGCAGAAGGTGCGACCACCCCCGGTCGATACTCCGCATCGAGAGTCGCAACCCGCCCCCCAGAGGTCCGACAAGGAGGTACGGCCTCGATGTCCATCACCGTCACGCGCACCCTGGAGGTGCGCTGCCTGGGCACGTTCGGCGTCTACGACGGCGGCCGCAGGCTCGGTCCGTGGTCGAGCCGCCGGGCGAAGGCGCTGCTGAAGCACCTCGTGCTGCACCGGCACCGCCCCGTCCCGCGTGAGGTGCTCATGGAGGTGTTCTGGCCCGACGCGTGGCCGGCGGCCGCGCGCAACAACCTCCACGGTTCGGTGCACGCGCTGCGCCGGTTCCTGCGCGAGGTCCACGGCGACGTGGAGCACATCGTCTTCGAGGACGGCTGCTACTCGCTGGCGCCGGAGCTCGAGCTGTGGGACGACGTCAGCGAGTTCGAGCGCCTCGCCCGCGATGCGCACCGCTGCGACCCCGAGGCTGCGCTGCCGTTGCTGGAGGCCGCCGACGAGCTCTACGCCGGCGGGCTCTTCGACGACGATCCGTACGAGGAGTGGATGCAGCCGCGCAGGCGCGAGCTCGAGGCCGTCCACCTGGAGGTCCTCGACCGGCTCCTGGAGCACCACCGCGAGGTGGACGCGCTGCACGACTGGGCCGCGATCGCGCGGCGCATCGTCGCCGCCGAGCCGTGGCGCGAGGAGGTCCAGTGCGAGCTCATGACGTGCTACGCCCGGCAGGGCCGGCACAGCCTCGCGCTGCGCCAGTTCCAGGCCTGCGTCGTCGCGCTGCGCTCGGCGCTGGGCGCGACGCCATCCGACGACACGCTGGCGCTCGTCGACCGCATCCGGCGGCGCGACGTCTAGCGGCAAGCACCGGCTAAGTGCCGGGCAAGCCGTCGGCAAGCGGCGCCCCCGAGCATTGGTCTCGTCGAATCCCCCACACGAGGAGTCCCCTCATGCCCAGCACCCCCATCGAGCTGCCCGTCGGCGTCTTCAGCGGCGCGTTCGAGGCCGAGATCGTCGAGGTCGGCCCGAACGTCGTGGCTCCCACGACCGTCATCCGCACGGACGAGACGTGGAAGATCGCCTGCAAGTGGAGCCTCGACGGTCTGCTCGCACCTGCACTCGACGGCACGTGGTCGATCCAGGCCGTCATCGAGGGCCTCGGCGCGTCGGTCGAGATCACCCGCCCGCCGCAGCAGGTGCCGCTGAACGCCGCCGCTCCGTTCCCGCTGCCGCGCAACTACGCGCTCGACGTGGTCTTCGGGCCCGGCAGCGTCAACCTGGGCGGGCAGCCGAGCGTCATGGCGCGCGTCGGCGTCGCGCTGACCTACCGGTTCCCCGTCGGGATCGGCGGCCAGCCCGGCCCCATCGCGACGTTCCTCGAGCTCGGCGCGGTCCAGATCTACCAGGGCAACTAGTACCGACTACTCGCCAGGGGCGGGCGTCTCCCCGACGTCCGCCCCGAACGCGATCCACGGGCCGACCCCGGCGGCGAGCTCGAGCTCGTCCGGGGTCCAGGCCTCGTCGTGCTCGGGCAGGAACCGGGCGAACTGCTCGGCGAGGTCGGTGTTGCCGGTGCGCTCGAGCATCGCGACGACGTCGCGCGTGTGCTCCTCCTCGTCGGCGGAGAGGCGCTTCCCGGCCCAGAGCATCTGTGCGGTGGGCATGGGGGATCTCTACCCGATCGGCCGGACCCCGCGCAGGTAGGGTCGGCTTTCCGCGCTCATGCAACCAGAGATCCCCGCACGGGCGAACCGCAAGCTGGAGGACGAGTTCCCCGAGGTCGACTCGCTGGCCAGCGACGTCGTGATCAACGTCTGGCGTACCTCCGCGCTGCTGTCCGAGGACCTCGTCCGCGTGCTGCGCCCCTACTCGCTGACGCTCACGGGGTTCCGCGTCCTCATGATGCTGCGCGCCGCGGGCGGGACGCTCTCGCCGGCGGAGATCGCCGCACGGCTCGGCTCCGCGCGGGCCACGGTGACCGGGGTGCTGGACTCGCTCGAGAAGCGCTCGTCCGTCCTGCGCTCGCCGCACCCCGACGACCGCCGCCGCCTGCAGATCTCGATCACCGACAGCGGCCGCGCGCTGCTCGACGAGCTCCTCCCGTCGTACTTCATGCACGAGCGCGACTCCGTCGCCGCGCTCGGCGCCAAGCAGCAGGAGACGCTCGTCACGCTCCTCGGCGAGCTCCAGCGCGGCCTGTACGCGCGCCGCTCAGACGGCTGACGTCGCCTCGACCGGCGCCGGCTGCGGCGTCCGGGTGAGCAGCAGCGCGCCCCAGGCGCCGACGACGAGCGCGGCGACGACGATCGCGAGCGGCACCGCGGTCGCGGTCCCGGCGATGCCGACGAGCGGCGCGACGACCGCGCCGCCGACCGACTGCAGCAGCCCGAGCAGCGCCGACGCGCTGCCGGCCACGCGCGGGTGGCCTTCCATCGCCAGCGTCGTGGCGTTCGGCTGCACGAAGCCGAGGCTCGTGACGATGAGGAAGAACGCGGGGAGGATCGCGACGACCGACGTGCTGACCGCGACGGCTCCGACCAGGATCGCGGCGCCGAGCGTCGTGATCCCGAGTCCGATGAGCAGGAGCGCGTGCGGCGAGAGGCGGCCGATGAGGCGGCCGTTGACGTGCGTCATGGCGACCAGGCCGAGCCCGTTGGCGGCGAAGAAGAGGCTGAACGCCTGCGGCGACAGCCCGTAGATGTCCTGCAGCACGAACGAGGACCCGGCGATGTAGGCCAGCAGGGCGGCGAACACGAAGCCGGACGAGATCGCGTAGCCGAGGAACACGCGGTCGCGGCCGACCTCGCGCAGGGCGGCGCCCATCGCACCCAGCCCGCCCACCGTCCGCGCGCCGGTCTTCAAGGTCTCGGGCACGGTGCGGAAGGCCACCGCGAGCAGCACGGCCGCGGCGCCCGCGAGGACCACGAAGATCCCGCGCCAGTCGGTGACGTGGAGGAGCTGGCCGCCGACGACCGGGGCCACGATCGGGCCCAGGTTGTTGACGAGGATGAGCAGCGAGAAGTTGCGTGCCGCCAGCTCGCCGTCGCCGAGGTCGCGCACGATCGCGCGGGAGACGGAGATGCCGGCGCCGCCGGCGAACCCCTGGACGAAGCGCAGCACGATGAGCGCGCCGATCGTCGGCGCGAGCGCGCAGGCCACGGAGGCGACGACGAAGCCCGCGATCCCGGTCAGCAGCGGGAGCCGACGTCCCACGCGGTCGCTCAGCGGCCCCGCGACGAGCTGGCCGGCGGCGAGCCCGAGCAGGAACGTCGTGAGCGTGAGCTGCACCGCGGACGCACTCGTGTCCAGGGTGCGCTGCACGTCCGGCCATCCGGGCAGGTACATGTCGACCGCGAGCGGCACGAACGCCCCGAGGCATCCGAGCAGCACCATGAGGCGCGTGGAGACTGCGGGCTGTGCTTGCGCGCTGGTCACGGCGGGGCCGTGAGGGTAGTACGGCCGCTAACGGCGTCGGATCCGGCAGGATCTGCGCATGTCCTCCTCCTACGACTACGTCATCGTCGGCGCCGGGTCCGCCGGATGCGTGCTCGCCTACCGCCTCGGCGAGGATCCCGGCGTTCGCATCGCGGTCATCGAGGCGGGCCCCGCCGACACCGATCCGCAGATCCACGTCCCGTTCGCGTTCGGCGCGCTGCTGAAGAGCCGGGTGGACTGGGACCTCGTCTCCGAGCCCGAGCCCGGCCTCGACCTGCGCCGCAACTACATCCCGCGCGGCAAGGTGCTCGGCGGGTCCAGCTCGCTCAACGCGATGATCTACATCCGCGGCAACAGGCTCGACTACGACGACTGGGCCGCCGACGGCGCGGACGGCTGGGGCTACGAGGACGTGCTGCCGTACTTCAGGCGGGCGGAGGACAACTCGCGCGGCGAGAGCCGCTACCACGGGGTCGGCGGGCCCCTGGCGGTGCAGGACGGCCGGTCGCTGCACCCGCTCGTCGACTCGATGATCGCCGCGGCCGTCGAGTCGGGCATGCCGGCGAACGACGACCACAACGGCGAGGTGCAGGACGGCGCCGGGCGCGACCAGTTCACGATCCGCGACGGGCGCCGGGACAGCACGGCGTCGGCGTACCTGCGCCCCGCGGTCGCCCGCGGCAACGTCGACGTCATCACGAACGCCCACGCGTCGCGCCTCCTGTTCGAGGGCGACAGGGCGGTCGGCGTCGAGTACCTCAAGGACGACGTGCTGCAGGAGCTGCGCGCGGAGCGCGAGGTGCTCGTCTGCGGGGGCGCGTATCACTCCCCGCAGCTGCTCATGCTCTCCGGCATCGGGCCCGCCGCGCACCTGGCCCCGATGGGCATCGAGGTCCGCCAGGACCTCCCCGTCGGCGAGGGGCTCCAGGACCACCCGGTCTGCTCGCTGCAGTGGCTCAGCAACGAGCCGAGCATGCTCGCGGGCTTCAGCCCCGAGGCGGCCGCCCAGTACGAGGCGGACGCCAGCGGTCCGCTGAGCTCCAACGTCGGCGAGGGCTGCACCTTCCTGCGCAGCAACCCCGATCTCCCGGCCCCGGATCTCCAGTTCATCTTCGGGCCGCTGCACCTGCACGAGGAGTTCCTCGGGCTGATCACCGACGACGCGTACTTCTTCGGCCCCGCGCTCGTGAAGCCCACGTCGCGCGGCCGCGTGACGCTGCGCTCGCCCGTGTTCCACGCCAAGCCGCGCATCCTGCACAACTACCTGGGGACCGAGCAGGACCGCCGGGCGATGATCGAGGGGATGCGGATCGCCATGGGCGTCGGCGAGCAGTCCGCGCTCGACGCGGCGCGCGGCGAGCGGTTCGCCTACCCGGCGTCCGACAGCGACGCGGACATCATGGACTTCGTCCAGCGCCGCACGCACACGGTCTACCACCCGGTCTCGACGTGCTCGATCGGCCCCGTCGTGGACAGCGAGCTGCGGGTCCACGGCGTCGACGGGCTGCGCGTCGTGGACGCCTCGGTCATGCCGTCGGTGCCCCGCGGCAACACGAACGCGCCGGTGATCATGGTCGCCGAGAAGGCCGCGGACGTCATCCGGGGACTGGCCCCGCTGCCGCACGTCGGCGAGGCCGCCACCATCTGATCGACTGCGTACCGTGAGGGGGTGGAGCTCGCCCCCTCACGCCCCAACGTCGAGCTGCGGGAGATCCGGCGCGAGCCGCACGTCGTCTTCGCGTTCCCGTACCGCGCCGACCTCGTGGACGCGATGCGCGCGATCCCCGGGCGGCGGTTCGACTGGGACGACAAGGAGTGGTCGGTCCCGCAGCACGACACCGTCGCGCCCTACGTCGCCGACGTCCTCGCGCGCTGGCCCGAGCTCGTCGCCCACGACGACGTCCGCGCGTGGCTGCACGCGGTCCCGACCCACTGGCTCGGGCGCGTCACGACCCGCCGCGCGGGCGCCACGGGCGAGTTCCTCGTCCGCACGCTCGCGGGCGACCTGCCGGAGGGCCTGGCCGCGCTCGCGCGCGAGGTCACCGACCGCGAGGCGACGCTGCCCTTCGCCGACGACGTCGCGGAGCTGCTCTCCGACCTGCGCGGCGCGCGCCTCGACCACGCGGCGGCGTCGTGCGCGCTGCGCCTGCGCGTGGGCCTCGAGCCGCCGCCGGCCGAGCTCGTCGTCGAGCACACGGTGGAGGAGGAGCGCCTGTCGCTCGAGGTGCTCTGGGACGAGGACACCGGCGAGGCGTTCTGCCGGCTGCCGGGGGTGGAGCGCCGCAGCCGCACGCTGCCGATCGACCCCTGGGCGCTCGAGCCGCTCGAGGAGTTCCTGCGGCTGCACGAGGTCGCGATCGCCGCGACCGCCCGGCCCGTCCTCGCCCGCATGCGCGCCGAGCACGACGAGGCGATCGAGGCGGTCCGCCGCTCGCGCTCCCGCAGCGCCGAGCCGCTGCCGCTGCGCCTGGGGGAGGGCGAGCTCGCCCCGTTCCAATGGGCCGGCGTGCGCTACCTGCTGGCGGCGCGGCGCGCCTTCCTGGCCGACGAGCCCGGCCTCGGCAAGACGGTGCAGGCGCTCGCGACGCTCGAGGCGGACGACGCGTTCCCCGCCATCGTGGTGTGCCCGGCGAGCCTGCGGCTGCTGTGGGAGCGCGAGGCGGCCCGCTGGCTGCCGCACCGCACGACCACGCTGCTGACCGGCCGCGGTCGGGTGCCGCCCGCCGCCGACATCACGATCCTGAGCTACGAGGCCGTCGCCGGCCAGCGCGAGCACCTCCTGCGGCGCCGTCCTCGCGGGCTCGTGCTCGACGAGTCGCACTACTGCAAGAACCCGCGGGCGAAGCGCACCCAGGCGGTCCGGCGGCTCGCCCACAGCCTCCCGCGCGACGCGCTGCGGCTCGCCCTGACCGGGACGCCGGTGACGAACGGCGCGGCGGAGGTCGTCCCGCAGCTGCGCATCCTCGGGCGCCTGGAGGACTTCGGCAGCGGCGCGACGCTCACGAAGCGCTTCGCCGGGCCCGGGGAGGAGGAGCGGCTGCACTGGCACCTGCGCCGCACCTGCTTCGTGCGTCGCCGCAAGGCCGAGGTGCTGCCGCAGCTGCCCGCCAAGCGCCAGGTCGTCGTGCCGGTCGCCCTCGTCAACGAGGACGAGTACCGCCTCGCCGAGCGCGACGTCGTCGCGTGGCTGCGATCGCTGCCGCTCGACCTCCGCGAGCTCGACGCGCGGGTCGCCGCGACGCTGCGCGCGAAGCGCCTCGCGCAGCTCACCGCGCTCAAGCGGCTGGCCGCGAAGGGCAAGCTCGCGGCCGCTGCCGCCTGGATCGAGGACTTCCGGGAGTCCGGCGAGCCGCTCGTGGTGTTCGCGCACCACACCGAGGTGCAGGAGGAGCTGCTCGCCCGCTTCCCGGAGGCGGGGCACCTGCTCGGCCGCGACTCGCCCGCCGCGCGGGAGGAGACGGTGCGCAGGTTCCAGGACGGCACGGGCTCGGGGCTGCTCGTGTGCTCGACGCTCGCGGCCGGCCACGGGATCACGCTGACGCGGGCGTCGAACGTCGCGTTCCTCGAGCTGGAGTGGACGCCGGCGCAGCACGACCAGGCCGAGGACCGCTGCCACCGCATCGGCCAGCGCGACGCGGTCACCGCGTGGTACCTGCTCGCGGCCGGGACGATCGACGAGCAGATCGCCGAGCTGCTGCACAGCAAGCGCCGCATCGTGGAGGCCGTGACGGACGGTCATCGCCGCGAGGGCGGCGGCCTCGTGGACGCCGTCGCCGCCGCGCTGCGCGACGAAGCGCCGCGGCGCCATCTGCGTCCAGTCGCGTAGACCCTTCCTCAATCCGGCCCGGCCGGACGTCGACACATGGACGGTGAGACCGGGCCACGCCACCGGCCGCCTGCTCGTGGGCCTGGCAGCAGCGCTCGTCGCCGCGGCGGCGTCGCTCTCGGGCGTCCTCGGACCGCTGGAGGACGCGAGCGTCGACACCCGCTTCGGGCTGCGCGACACGCCGCCGGTCACCGACATCGTCGTCGTCGGGATCGACGACCGCTCGATCGCGCAGCTCGGCGAGTGGCCCTTCCGCCGCAGCCGCCATGCGCGCGCCGTGGATCGCCTCCGGCAGGCGGGCGCCCGCGCGATCGTCTACGACGTCCAGTTCACCGAGCCGTCGCCGCGGCCCGCCGACGACCTCGCGCTCTACGACGCGATCGGCCGCGCCGGCGGCGCGACGCTCGCCACGAGCACGAGCGACGACCAGGGCCGCACGAGCGTCCTCGGCGGCGATGATCTGCTGGCCGAGATCGACAGCCGCGCCGCCGCGGCGAACTTCTCGACCGACCGCGGCAACGTCATCCGCCACTACCCGGCGCGCATCAAGCGGCTGGACAGCGTCGCGGTCGTCGCCGCCCGGCGTGCCACCGGCAGGGCGCTGCCCGCGTCGGCCTTCGACGGCGGCGACGCGTGGATCGACTTCCGCGGCGGCCCGGGGACGTTCCCGACCGTGTCGTTCGCCGACCTCGTCGCCGGCCGCGTGCCGCGCGCGCAGCTGCGCGGCAAGGTCGTCGATCATCGGCTCGACCGCCCCGAGCCTGCAGGACCGGCATCCGACCGCGACGAGCGGCGACGAGACGATGGCGGGCCCCGAGGTCCAGGCGAACGCGATCTGGACCGCCATGCACGGCAACCCGCTCCGCGACGCGCCTCCCGCGCTCGCGCTGCTCGCGATCGCGCTGCTGGGCCTCGCCGTGCCGCTGCTGAGCCTCGTCGCGCGGCCGGCGCTCACGATCGCGGGCGCGCTGCTCCTGGCGGCGATCACCGCGCTGGCGGCGCAGCTCGCGTTCGACCACGGCGTCGTCGTGGCGGTCGTCGGGCCGCTGGTGGCGCTCGCGCTCGGCACGCTGGGAACCGTCCTCGCCGGCTACGCGCTCGAGGCCCGCCGGCGCCGCCAGGCGGCGGCCTACGGGCGGATGCTGGAGCACGAGGTCGCGGCGCGCACGGTGGAGCTGCGCCAGACCCAGCTCGAGGTGCTCGAGCGCCTCAGCCTCGCCGCCGAGCAGCGCGACAGCGACACCGGCGAGCACCTCAGGCGCATGAGCCGGCTGTGCGGCAGGCTCGCGCGGGCGGTCGGCCTGGGGGAGGCCGAGGCCGAGCGCATCGAGCAGGCGAGCCTGCTGCACGACGTGGGCAAGATCGGCGTGCCCGACGAGATCCTCCACAAGCCGGGCGCCCTCACCCCCGAGGAACAGGCCGCGATGCGCCGCCACACGACGATCGGCGCCGATCTCCTGGCGGGATCGTCCTCGCCGCTGCTGCGGATCGCCGAGAGCATCGCGCGCACGCACCACGAGCGCTGGGACGGCACGGGGTACCCCCTCGGCCTGGCGGGTGAGGACATCCCGCTGGCGGGCCGGATCGCCTCGATCTGCGACGTGTTCGACGCGCTGACGACCGAGCGGCCCTACAAGGCGGCCTGGACGTTCGAGGCGGCGCTCGCGCACATCGACGCGGGGCGGGGCACGCACTTCGACCCCGACCTCGCCGGCACGTTCATCGCGCTCGTCTCCGACGACCGACCGGCTTCCGGCGAGTTGGCGCATGCGGCCTAGGTCAGGCGTCCGGGCGGCTCTTCAGCGTCTCCGCCCGGATGTCGATGCAACGGGACGTGACCAAGTCGATCCGCCTCATCGCACCCGTCCTCGCCGTCCTCGCCCTCTGGCCGACCTCCGTCGCGTTCGCGGACGGGCCGCCGATCGTGACGACGAACGCCACCACCGCGATCAACGACACCACGGCCCAGCTCAACGGCTACGTCGACGCGAACGGCAAGGACGCCACGGTCACCTTCGACTACGGCACCACGACCGCCTACGGCATGACGTCGTCGACAGGCGTCGTCAAGGGCGACAAGCGTGCCCTCGTGTACCACCCGGCGACCGGTCTGACGCCTGGCACCGTCTACCACGTGCGCCTCCGTGCGACGAACGCGAAGGGCGCGACCGCGGGGATCGACCAGACGTTCACCACGACCGGAACTGCGCCCGGTGCGCCGGCGCCCGCCTCGGCCGCCCCCGCGCCGACGCTCCCCGGCACGCCCGCGCCGACGGTGCTGACGCCCACGACCCCCGAGCCCGTGCAGGGCGAGTCGGTCGTCGTCGCGCCGACGCGCGGCACGGTCCTCGTCAAGGCCCCCGGCGCCGGCTTCGTGCCGCTGACCGCGGGCGGCTCGGTCCCCGTCGGCAGCGTCGTCGACACCCGCGCGGGCGCGATCACGCTGACGAGCTCCGTCGGGGCGACCACGCAGACGGGCTCCTTCCGGGGCGGCATGTTCGAGGTCCGCCAAGCCGCGTCCGGCAACGGCATGACCGACATCGTCATGCGCGGCAGCGACTTCTCGGTCTGCAAGCGCGCCCGCACGGCCGCCGCGGGCAAGAAGGCGCCGACCCGCCGCCTCTGGAGCACGGACTCCGGCGGCCGGTTCCGCACGCACGGCCGCAACAGCGTCGCCACCGTGCGCGGCACCGCGTGGGTCACCACGGAGACCTGCGCCGGAACCCGCACGACGGTCACCCAGGGCGCCGTCTCGGTCCGCGACCTGCACCGTCGGAAGACGGTCCTCGTGCGCGCCGGCGGGAGCTACCTGGCGCGGTGACGTCGGCCCATCGCGCCGTCGGGGGGTAGTTTCCGGCGCATGGAGATGAGACAACTCGGCCGCACCGGCGTGTCGGTCAGCCCGCTGTGCCTCGGCGCGATGATGTTCGGCGCGATCGGCAACACCGACCACGACGACTCGATCCGCATCATCCACCGGGCGCTCGATGCCGGGATCAACTTCATCGACACGGCCGACGTGTACTCGCAGGGCGAGTCTGAGGAGATCGTGGGCAAGGCCCTGAAGGGCCGCCGCGACGACGTCGTCCTGGCCACGAAGGTCCACGGCCCGATGGGGGACGACCCCAACCACCAGGGCAACTCGCGCCGCTGGATCATCCAGGAGGTCGAGAACAGCCTGCGACGCCTGCAGACCGACCGGATCGACCTCTACCAGATCCACCGCCCGCGACCGGAGATCGACATCGACGAGACGCTCGGCGCGCTGAGCGACCTCGTGCACCAGGGCAAGGTCATGAACATCGGCTGCTCGACGTTCCAGGGCTCCCAGATCGTCGAGGCGCACTGGTGCTCGGAGCGGCGCGGCCACGTGCACTTCAAGACCGAGCAGCCGCCGTACTCGATCCTCGTCCGCGGCATCGAGAGCGAGGTGCTCCCGGTCTGCGAGCGCTACGGCATGGGGGTCATCCCCTGGAGCCCCCTGGCGGGCGGCTACCTGTCGGGACGCTGGCGCCGGGGCGGTGAGCAGCTGTCGAGCAAGCGCATCGGCATCCTTCCCAAGCTCTTCGACCCGAACCTGCCGGAGAACCAGCGCAAGCTGGAGGCGGTCTACGCGCTGACCGACCTGGCCGACGAGGCCGGGCTGTCGCTCATCGAGCTGGCCCTCGCGTTCGTCATCCGCCACCCCGCCGTGACCGCGGCGATCATCGGCCCGCGGACGATGGAGCACCTCGAGTCGCAGCTGACGGCCGTCGACGTGACGCTGACCGACGACGTCCTCGACCGCATCGACGAGATCGTCCCGCCCGGCCTGAACATCAACCCCGACGACGGCGGCTGGCCGCAGAACCCGTGGCTGCAGCCGGGAGCGCGGCGCCGGCCGTAGACGCTCGTACGACGGCGAGCGGCTGCGCGTCAAGCAGGCCTCCGGGCCCTCCGATGGGGTGGGGGCCATGGAGGCTCTTCTCACAATCGCGACGGACTGCGGTGCCTGGCGTGACGCCATCGACCCTCGGGTCGAGGCGCGCCTGAACGGTGCCATCGACGCGCTGGCCGAGTTCCCCGTCTTCGACGGGACCGTCCTGCGGATCCTGGGTCTGTGCGACGACCCCGACGCCTCGACCGCGGAGATCGTCGCGGCGATCGAGCACGACGCGAGCTTCGCCGTCAACCTCCTGCACTACGCGAACTCGGCGGCGCTGGCGCGCCCCGTCCGCGCGAAGAGCATCCGCCAGGCGGTCATGCTCGTCGGCCGGCGCACGCTGCGCCGTCTCAGCCTCGAGGCCGCCACGTACCGCTTCCTGGAGCGCGCCCCCGGCAACGGCGGCGCGGTCCGCGGGCAGATGCACATCCACGCGATCGCGGTGGCCGTCGCCGCCGCCGCGGCGGCCGACGCCGGCCGCGTGCACGGCGAGGGCGCGCACGTCGCCGGTCTCCTGCACGACGTGGGCAAGCTCGTCCTGCCGCTCGCGTTCGGCGAGGACGTCATCGACGAGATCTCCGAGCAGCATCCCGCCGGCCCGTCGCGGGTCCAGCTCGAGCGTGCCCGGCTCGGCATCGACCACGCCATGGCCGGCGCGCTGCTGGCCGAGCGCTGGGGCCTGCCCCCGGAGGTCACCGAGGCGATCGCGCTGCACCACGGCGGCCCGAACGGCCTCGTCGTGCCGTCGCGCGAGGCCGCGTGCGTCCAGGTCGCCAACTCCGTGGCCGACCTGCTCGTCGGCGCCGAGATCGACCCGGACCTGCTCGACCTGGCGATGGACGGGATCGGCCTGACGAGCTCCGCGCTCGACTCGCTGGCGCTGCACGCCGGCGCCCCGCTGCGGGCGATGGCGACGACCGGCGTCGACGAGCGCGTCGACAAGGTCGCGGACGCCTCGCGCGTCGACGACCTCACGGGCCTCGCGACCCGCCGCCAGTGGGTCTCCACCGTGCACGCGCACCTCACGCACATCGGCATCGGCTCGGTCGTGCTGGTCGCCGTCGACGGCCTCGCCCACGTCACGCGGACCCAGGGCTACAACGCCGCGAACCTGCTGCTCACCGAGGTCGCCCGTCTCGCCTCGCGCCACGGTGAGGCCGGCCGCGTCGGCGGCGTGCTGCTCGGCGTCTGGCTCGACGCGGGTCGCGCCGAGGCCGAGATCGTCGCGCGGCGGATCGCCGACGAGGTCGCCCAGTCGCTCGCCGAGGACGGCTCGCCGCCGATCGACCTCGCGTTCGGTGTCGCCTCGTCCCCCGACGACGGCACCGACTTCGCGGGGCTGCTCGACGTCGCCGAGCACGAGCTGGCGCGGGCGCGCCACGGCGCCGAGGCGCCGGCCCGCACGCTGCGCGCGGCCTAGCCCGGCTCCAGCAGCCCCCGCTCGGCGACGATGCCCGCGTCGAGCGTCCGGTACCCCACGCTGTCGAACACCACGGTGATCTGGTCGCGCTCGCGGCCGGACACCGTCCCGGCGCCCCACTCGACGTGGGTCACCCGGACGCCGACCTCGAAGCCGTCCTCCGGCTCCGCCTCGTGCTCGTCGGCGTGCGCCTCGCACCAGTCGCAGTTCCCGCACGGCGGCTCGTAGTCCTCGCCGAAGTACCCGAGGACGAACGCGCGGCGGCACCCGTCGTGCTCCGCGTAGGCGCGCATCATCTCCACGCGCGAGCGGTCGAAGCTCTCGCGGTGCTCCTCGGCCAGCGACGCGTCGTCGATCGCCGCCGCGAGAGCGCCGTCGTCGAGCGCGTCGACGCCGGGCGCCGCGCGGACGAGCCCGTCGTCGCCGACGACCGCGATGTCGACCTCCTCCAGACGGTGCAGCGCCGTCGCGACCCGGGTCTTCGACAGCCCGAGGTCCTCGGCGATCCTCCGCGGGTCGACGGTCGAGCCGGCCGACGCCCGCAGCCCGCGGGCGACCTGGTCGAGCTCCGCGCGGTCGACCCGGCCCGACGCCTGGAAGCGCCGCGTCCCGAGGTCCTGCGGCCGGTAGAAGAGGATCGCCTCGGCCGGCGCGCGGTCGCGGCCCGCGCGCCCGACCTCCTGCCAGTACGTGTCGACCGACTCGCTCACCGCATGGTGGGCGACGAAGCGCACGTCGGGCTTGTCGACCCCCATCCCGAAGGCGATCGTCGCGACCATCACGTCGATCTCGCCGTCGTCCATGAAGGCCTCCTGGGTCTCCTCGCGCAGCCGGGCCGGCATCCCGCCGTGGTACGCGCCGGAGCGCACGCCGCGCTCGGCGAGCGCCAGCGCGAGCTCCTCCGTCTCGTGCTGCGTCGTCGCGTAGACGATGCCGATCGATTCGCGCCCGCCCACCCGCGCGACGACCCAGTCGAGCAGCGCGCGCGTCTTGCGCTCGGCATCGTGGTGGCGCTCGACCACGAGCCGGATCTCGGGCCGGTCGAAGCCGCGCACGACGAGCTCGGCGTCGCGCATCTCGAGCTCGGTGACGATGTCGGCGCGGACGGGCGGCGCCGCGGTCGCCGTGAGCGCCAGGATCGGCGGGCGCCCGAGGGCGCGCGATGCCACGGCGAGGCGCAGGTACTCGGGCCGGAAGTCGTGGCCCCACTGCGACACGCAGTGCGCCTCGTCCACGACGAGCAGCGACGGGTCCGCCGCCGCGAGGCGGTGCACGACCTCGTCGTTCGCGAGCTGCTCGGGCGCGAGGAGCACGAACTCGATGCTCCCGTCGGCGAGGCCCTCGAGGACGCGCTCGCGCTCGCGGTGCGTGAGCGTGGAGTTCAGCGTGGCCGCGCCGCCGCCGGGGACGCCGGCGACCGCGTCCATCTGGTCCTCCTGCAGCGAGATGAGCGGGGAAACCACGATCGTCGGGCCGTCGAGGAGCAGGCCGGCGATCTGGTAGATCGCCGACTTCCCGGACCCCGTGGACATGACCGCGAGCGTGTCCCTGCCGTCCAGCACCGCGGTCACCGCCTCGAGCTGCCCGGGGCGCAGCTCGGCGTGGCCGAGCCGCTCGCGGGCGACGTCGCGGATGCGCCGAGCGCCCGGGGTCATCCCCGCTGCGACCTATCCTCGATGGTGGATGGCGACGACGGCGTCACGGACCGCGGAGGATCGCAAGGAACGGCTGTCACAGCAGCGCCGGACGCTTCCCGACGGCCCCGGGGTCTACCTCTTCCGGGACGCGAAGGGCCGCGTGATCTACGTCGGCAAGGCGAAGTCGATCCGCAGCCGCGTCACGTCGCACTTCTCCAGCAGCCGCCGCGAGATGGTCAGCGAGATCGACCACATCGAGTTCGTCCTCGTCTCCAGCGAGGCGGAGGCGCTGCTGGCCGAGCAGAACTTCATCAAGCAGTACAAGCCGCGCTTCAACGTCCGGCTGCGCGACGACAAGTCCTATCCGTTCATCGCCATCTCGATGGACGAGGAGTACCCCCGCGTCTACTTCACGCGCGAGCGTCATCGCCGCGACCGCCTGTACTTCGGTCCGTACTCCAACGCCAAGCGCGTCCGCAACACGCTCGACCTCCTCGGGAAGATCTTCCTGTTCCGATCGTGTACGGGCGTCGAGCCCGGCCGGCGCAGCGGCTCGCCCTGCCTGGACTACTTCATCAAGCGCTGCGGCGCGCCCTGCGTGGGCTACGTGTCGCCCGAGGAGTACCGGGCCTCGATCGACGAGGTCATCGCCTTCCTCCAGGGCCGCTACCGCGAGATCGAGCGCGATCTCGAGCAGCGCATGAAGGCGGCGGCGGCCGAGCAGGAGTTCGAGCAGGCCGCGCTCGAGCGCAACCGGCTGCGCGCCGTCCGGTCGCTCCTCGAGCGCCAGCGCGTCGCCAACGAGTCGGTCGGCACGCTCGACGCCGTCGCCATCGCCGTGGCCGGCACGGACGCGAACGCCCAGGTCTTCCAGGTCCGCGACGGCGTGCTGAGCGACCGCCAGTCCTTCTACCTCTCCAACGACGCGGCGCGGGAGATCGGCGACGTCGCCCAGGAGTTCCTCCTGCAGTACTACGCGGGCGCCATCTCGATCCCGCCGCAGGTGATCGTCCAGGGCGAGGTCGAGGACCTCGACGCGCTCGGCGAGCTGCTGAGCGAGCGCCGCGGCGGCCGCGTGGAGGTCCGCGCGGCGGAGCGGGGGGACAAGCGCCGCATCCTGGATCTGGCGGAGCGCAACGCGCGCCTGGCGATGGACACGGAGCGCCTGAAGGTCGAGCGCCGTCACCAGCAGCGCGTCGAGGCGCTCGACGCGCTCCAGGTCGAGCTGGCGCTCGACGTCCTGCCGATCCGCATCGAGTGCTTCGACATCTCGAACCTCATGGGGACGAACACGGTCGCGAGCATGGTCGTGTTCGAGGGCGGCGCTCCGAAGAAGGCCGACTACCGCCGCTTCAACATCCGCGGCGGGACCGAGGGCGTGCCGGACGACTTCGCGGCCATGGAGGAGGTGCTGTCGCGGCGCTACGCCCAGTGGGAGCGCCAGCAGGACCTGTCCCCGCACGACCCCAAGCGCAACGAGTCCTTCGCGACGCTGCCGAGCCTCATCGTCATCGACGGCGGGCCCGGCCAGCTCGCGGCGGGCCTGCGCGCGCTCGAGCCGTGGCGCGCGAGGGGCGTCGCCATCGTCTCGCTGGCCAAGCGGCTCGAGGAGGTCTACCGGCCGGGCGTCCGCGAGCCGCTGCGCATGCCGCACGACACGCCGGCGCTGCAGCTCCTGCAGCGGGTCCGCGACGAGGCGCACCGCTTCGCGATCACGCACCACCGCACGCGGCGCGACAAGGAGATGACGCAGTCGCTGCTGGACGAGCTCCCCGGGATCGGGCCCGCGCGCAAGCGGGCGCTGCTGCAGCGCTTCGGCTCGCCCGAGGGCGTCGCCGAGGCGACCAGGGAGCAGCTCGAGGCCGTGCCGGGCGTGCCGGCGAAGCTCGCCCGTGACGTCTACGCGATCCTGCACCGGACCGGCGAGTAGTTAGACGCATGTGAAGACCCGTCGCGAACGCCGGTGCGACAGGTAGCCTGAGGCACACGATATGGCGAACCGGATCGGCGCCAAGCTGAAGCGGCCACGATGGGCGCCCAACGGCTCCTCCAATGGTCGTATCGACGGTGCCAGTCGTCTCGAGGACCTCGTCGTCATCACCGGCTTCTCCGGCGCCGGCAAGTCCACCGCGATGAACGTCTTCGAGGACGCGGGCTACTTCTGCGTGGACAACCTCCCGCCGGAGATGATCCGCTCGCTCGTCGAGCTGTTCGTCCACGAGGGCTCGAAGGTCGAGCGCGCGGCGGTCGTCAGCGACGTGCGCGGCGGCGAGTACTTCGACCTGCTGCGCGCCGTGCTCGAGGAGCTGCCCGGGATGGGCGTGCGCTACCGCGTGCTGTTCCTCGACGCCGACGAGCTCACGCTGCTCAACCGCTACAAGGAGACGCGCCGCCGCCATCCCGTCGCGCCGACGGGCTCGATCGCCACGGGCATCGAGTCCGAGCGCGCGATGCTCGACCCGCTGAAGGAGCTGGCCGACGCCGTCGTCGACACGAGCGGGCTGAAGGCCAGCACGCTGCGCAGGCGCATCGCCGACGAGTTCCTGCCCCACCACGAGACGGCGCGCCTCGCCGTCACGTTCCAGAGCTTCGGCTTCAAGCACGGGCCGCCCCGCGACGCCGACCTCGTGTTCGACGTCCGGTTCCTTCCCAACCCGCACTGGGAGCCCGCACTGCGGGAGCTGACGGGGCACGACGCCCGGGTCGTCGACTACGTCGCGCGCGGCGGCAAGCTCGAGGAGTTCTACGACAAGATCGTCCCGCTCCTGGACTTCCTGCTCCCGGAGTACAAGGCGGAGGGCAAGGCGCACCTCGCCATCGCGTTCGGCTGCACCGGCGGCCGGCATCGCTCCGTGGCCATCGCGGAGCACCTGGCCGAGCGCTACCGGGAGAGCGACGACCTCTGGATCGAGATCACGCACCGGGACGTGACGAAGGCCCCCGAGCGGGCCTGAGTTAGGGTTGACGGCCCAGCTCGCCAAGGAAAGGACACGTCCCTGATGCCCGTACGCGTGGGGATCAACGGCTTCGGCCGGATCGGCCGCAACGTCTTCCGCGCCGCTCAGGCCGCCGGTGCAGACATCGAGTGGGTCGCCGTCAACGACCTCACGGACTCCAAGACGCTCGCGCAGCTCCTGAAGTACGACTCGATCCTCGGACCGTACCCGGGCACCGTCGAGGCGACGGACGACGGGCTGCTGGTGGACGGGACGCCCGTGAAGGTGCTCGCCGAGCGCGATCCGGGCGCGCTCCCCTGGGACGACCTCGGCGCCGACGTCGTCATCGAGTCGACGGGCTTCTTCACCGACGCCACGAAGGCGAAGGCGCATCTCGACGCGGGCGCGAAGAAGGTCATCATCAGCGCCCCGGCGTCCAACGAGGACATCACGGTCGTCCTCGGGGTCAACTTCGACAAGTACGACCCCGACCAGCACCACGTCATCTCCAACGCGTCGTGCACGACGAACTGCCTCGCGCCGGCGGCCAAGGTCGTCAACGACGCGATCGGCATCAAGCACGGCCTGATGACGACGATCCACGCCTACACGGCCGACCAGAACCTCCAGGACGCGCCGCACAAGGACCTGCGCCGCGCACGCGCCGCCGCGATCAACCTCGTCCCGACGTCGACCGGGGCCGCGAAGGCCGTCGGCCTGGTGCTGCCCGAGCTCAACGGCAAGCTGCACGGCTTCGCGGTCCGCGCGCCCGTGCCGACCGGCTCGGTCGTCGACCTCACGTTCGAGGCCGTGCGCGAGACGTCCGTCGAGGAGGTCAACGAGGCCTTCGCAGCGGTCGCGGACAAGGGCGCGCTGAAGGGGATCCTCCAGTACACGGACGACCCGATCGTCTCCTCGGACATCGTCACGAGCCCGTACTCGTCGATCTTCGACAGCGGGCTGACCGCGGTGATCGACGGGACGATGGTCAAGATCGTGGCCTGGTACGACAACGAGTGGGGCTACTCCAACCGGGTCGTGGACCTCGCGCAGCAGGTCCTGGTGGCCCAGCCCGTCGCGTGAGGACCCTCTCCGACCTGGGCGACGTCTCCGGTGAACGGGTCTTCGTCCGGGTCGACTTCAACGTCCCGCTCGACGGCCCGAAGATCAGCGACGACACGCGGATCCGTGCCGCGCTCCCGACGCTCCGCGCGCTGCGCGAGCAGGGAGCGCGACTCGTCCTGGCCAGCCATCTCGGCCGGCCGAAGGGCCCGGACCCGAAGCTGTCGCTGCGGCCCGTGCGCGATCGCCTCGAGGAGCTGCTGGGCGAGCACGTCGGGTTCGCCCCGGCGCTCCACGAGGTGCCCGACGACGACGTCGTCCTGCTCGAGAACGTGCGCTTCGACCCCGGCGAGACGAAGGACGACCCCGAGCTCGCGAAGCGCTACCGCGCGCTCGCCGACGCATACGTCGACGACGCCTTCGGCGCCGCGCACCGCGCGCACGCCTCGACGCACGCCGCGGCGCTGCTCTTCGACCGCCGCGCCGCCGGGCTGCTGCTGGAGCGCGAGGTCGCGACGCTCACGTCGATCCTCTCCGACCCGGGGCGCCCGTTCGTCGCGGTCGTCGGCGGCGCCAAGGTGACGGACAAGATCGGCGTGCTGGAGAAGTTCCTCGAGGTCGCCGACGAGGTGCTCATCGGCGGGGCGATGGCGTTCCCGTTCCTCGCGGCGCAGGGCCACGACGTCGGGAACTCGCTCAACGCGCCCGAGGACGCCGAGCCGGCGCGGCGTCTGCTCGACGACCCGAAGCTGCGGCTGCCGGTCGACCTCGTGCTGGGTCGCGAGTTCTCCGCCGACACCGAGCGCCAGGATCTCGACGGCGTCGACGTCCCCGCTGGCTGGATGGGCCTCGACATCGGCCCGCAGAGCGCCGAGGCGTACGTCGTGGCGGTGCGCCGCGCGGCCACGGTCTTCTGGAACGGACCCATGGGCGCGTTCGAGCTCGAGCCGTTCGCCGCGGGCACCGAGAAGATCGCCCGTGCGGTTGCCGCCAGCTCGGGTACTACGGTTGTCGGAGGAGGCGATTCCGTCGCCGCGATCACGAAGTTCGGGTTGCAGGACGAGGTGACGCACGTGTCCACGGGAGGCGGCGCGTCCCTCGAGCTTGTCGAGGGGAAGACCCTGCCCGGCGTGGAGGTTCTTCGTTGAGCAGTCGCACCCCGTTCATCGCGGGCAACTGGAAGATGTTCAAGACGATCGCGGAGGCGGAGGCGTACGTCGACGCCCTCGCCCCGCTCGTGGCGGACGTCGAGGGCGTGGACGTCGCGATCTGCGTGCCGTTCACCGCGCTCCAGGCCTGCGTCGCACACGCGGCCGGCACCAACGTCCGCGTCTTCGCGCAGAACATGCACGAGGCGCCCGAGGGAGCCTTCACCGGCGAGGTGTCCGCGCGGATGCTCGAGGAGCTCGACGTCGACGGCACCCTGCTCGGCCACTCCGAGCGCCGCCAGTACTTCGGCGAGACCGACCGTGCGCTGCGGGAGAAGATCCCTGCAGCGCTCGCCGCGGGCCTGCACCCGATCCTGTGCGTTGGCGAGACCGAGGAGGAGCGCGAGCGCGGCGACACCGAGCGCCGCCTGCGCCATCAGGTCCAGGAGGCGCTGCACGGCCTCTCGCCCGACGACATCGCGAAGCTCACGATCGCCTACGAGCCGATCTGGGCGATCGGCACCGGGCAGGTCGCGACACCCGAGCAGGCGCAGGAGGCGATCGGGTTCGTCCGCGCGCTCGTCGGCGACCGCGCGAAGTCCGCGGCCGAGGTCGTCCGGGTCCTCTACGGCGGCTCGGTGAAGGCCGAGAACGCCGCCGAGCTGCTCTCGCTGCCCGACGTCGACGGCGCGCTCGTGGGCGGCGCATCCCTGGACCCGGAGTCCTTCGCCGCGATCGTCACGGCCGCCGCGGGGGCCTGAGCGCCCGTGGACGCGCTTCCCTCGGCGGTCCTCGTCGTCCTCGACGGCTGGGGGCTGGCGCCCGACGGCCCGGGCAACGCCGTCTCGCTCGCCGAGACGCCGGTCTTCGACGACCTGTGGGCGCGCTACCCGCACACGACGCTCATCGCGAGCGGGGGTGCGGTCGGGCTGCCGGACGGGCAGATGGGCAACAGCGAGGTGGGCCACCTGAACCTCGGCGCGGGCGCGGTCATCAAGCAGGACCTCACGCGCATCGACGAGGCGGTCGCCGACGGCTCGCTGGCCGAGAACGAGGTGCTGCGCGCCGCGTTCGCGGACGCCGAGCGCGTCCACCTCATCGGGCTGGTGTCCGACGGCGGCGTGCACTCGGGCCCCAAGCACGTGGAGGCCCTCATCCGCATGGGCGCCGACCTCGGCGTCCCCGACCTCGTCGTCCACGCGTTCACCGACGGGCGCGACACGTCGCCGACGGGCGGCGAGCGCTTCGTCGGCGATCTCGAGCGCTGGCTCGCGGAGGCGGGCAACGGGCGCGTCGGGTCGGTCATCGGGCGCTACTACGCGATGGACCGCGACAAGCGCTGGGAGCGCACGCAGCTCGCCTACGACCTGCTCGTGCACGGCAAGGGCGAGCACGAGGCCGCCTCCGGCGTCGACGCCGTGCGCGCCGCGTACGAGCGCGACGAGACCGACGAGTTCATCACCGCGACGACCGTCGGCGACGAGGCGCGGATCCGGCCCGGGCGACTCGGTCATCGCGTTCAACTTCCGCCCCGACCGGATGCGCGAGATCACGCTGGCGCTCGCCGATCCGTCGTTCACCGACGTCGATCGCGGCGGCGCCGAGCCGGTCGATCGCTACGTGACGCTCACCGAGTACGAGGCCGACTGGTCCTACCCGGTGGCGTTCCCGCCGGCGCGTCCGAAGAACACCCTGCCGAAGGTGATCGCCGCGACGGGCGGCCGCCAGCTGCACGTCGCGGAGACGGAGAAGTACCCGCACGTGACGTACTTCTTCGGCGGCGGGGACGAGGACCCGGAGCAGGGCGAGGAGCGCGCGCTCGTGCCGTCGCCGCGCGACGTCCCGACGTACGACTGCAAGCCCGAGATGAGCGCCCGGGAGGCGTGCGACGCGTTCGTCGACGCGTGGCGCGACGGCGACTTCCGCTTCGGGATCATCAACTTCGCCAACGCGGACATGGTCGGCCACAGCGGCGTCATCCCGGCCGCGGTCGCCGCGGTCGAGGCGGTCGACGCGTGCCTCGGCGACGTCGTGCGGGTCGTCCAGGACTCCGGCGGCGCGCTGCTCATCACCGCCGACCACGGCAACGCGGACGAGATGCTCGAGGACGACGGCTCGCCCGACACCGCGCACTCGCTGAACCCGGTCCCCGTGGTCGTGACCGTCGAGGGTGCGAAGCTCGACCCCGACGGCGGCGTGCTCGCCGACGTCGCCCCGACGATCCTCGAGATGCTCGGCATCGATCAGCCTGCGGAGATGACCGGGCGCTCCCTGCTGGAGTAGTCGCATCGAGCTCGCCGCGGCAGCGGTGGCCGTGCTCGCCGGTGGCGTGCTGCAGTCCGCCACCGGCTTCGGGTTCTCGATGCTCACGAGCCCGCTTCTGCTCGCGCTCATCGGGCCCGAGCAGGCGGTGACGACGAGCAGCATCCTGGGGTTCCTGCTCAGCGGCGTGCTGCTCGCAGGGGAGGGGCGCAGGCCGGACGTGGCCACCCGCGACGTCGCGGTCATCGTCGTCTGCAGCCTCCCCGGCCTGGCGCTCGGCGCGATCGCGGTGAGCACGTTCTCGGTCCAGGCGCTGTCGCTCGTGATGGCCGTCGGGGTCGGAGCGGGCCTCGTGGTCCGCCTGCGCACGCGGCGCTCGCCGCCGAGCCAGGTCGGCAGGTGGTCCGCGCCGCTCGCCGGGCTCGCGAGCGGCGCGCTGAGCACGTCGACCGGGATCAGCGGCCCGCCGCTCATCTTCCACCTCCTCGCGCGCGGCCTGCCGCCGGCGCGCATGCGCGACACGCTCGCGGCGATCTTCCTCTCGCTCGGCGCGATCGGCCTGATCCCGCTCGCCATCACGGGCAGCCTCGACGTCCCGGACGGGATGCCGCTGCTGCTCGGGTGCGCGCTCGTCGGCCAGATCGCGGGTCGCCGGCTGTTCGCGCGGATGAGCTCCGGCGTCTACGAGCCGGTCGTGCTCGGCGTGCTGCTGGTGGCGTCGACGGTGGCGCTGGTGTCCGCGTTCGTCTAGCCGCTAGGCCGCGCGCGGGTCCGGCAGCGGGGTCAGCGTGCGCTCGAGCTGCTCGCGCCGGCCCTCGTGCTGCGGCGGCAGCTTCAGCGTCTGCCCGAGGGACTCCAGGCGCTCGTCGAACGTGAAGCCGATGTCGCGCGTCGCCAGCTCGAACAGGACGCCCGTCGGGAGCCGCTGGTAGACGGAGTGGAAGTACTGGCGATCGATGATCGGCGTCGGGCGC
This sequence comes from uncultured Solirubrobacterales bacterium, assembly GCA_963757125.1. GTDB lineage: Bacteria > Actinomycetota > Thermoleophilia > Solirubrobacterales > Solirubrobacteraceae > CAVVSD01. Next base: position 475,360 of record CAVWQP010000009.1, read on the forward strand.
GCGCCTGCGTCCATGAGCGCCCGGCGGAACGCGAGGAGCTCCTCGTCGTCGGCGGCGTTCCAGGCGACGTGGTGTACCGACCCGCCGCCCTCGCGGTGCGGCTCCTCGGGCGACGGATCCCATGCGATGCGGCCGCGGCGCCGCTCGCCCGTGGCCTCGAAGACGTCCGGCTCGACCTCGGTCAGCCCGAGCGCGTCGAACGCCGGCCGCGCGGTCGTGAGATCGCCTGCTGCGTAGGCCCGCACGCCGTGGAAGCCGCGCAGCGCGTGGTCGGCAGGGACGTCGGGCGCGTCGGCGCGCAGCGGCGGGTCGGGCACGTCGGCGACGACGAGCGCGTGGGCGAGGCCCTCCGGGTCCTCGAAGCGCAGCTCGCCGGCCTCCTCGGCGTTCGCGACGCCCCTGGCGCCCAGGCGGTCGCGCCAGAACGCGATCGACGCGTCCGATGCGACGCGCCACTCGATCCGGTGGATGGCGCCCGCGCCGCGCCGCCCGCGCGCGACGCCCGGGAACTCGAAGAACGTGAGGATGCTCCCCGGCGCGCCGGCCTCGTCGCCGTAGTAGAGGTGGTAGACGTCGGGGGCGTCGAAGTTCACGGTCTTCTTGACGAGTCGCAGCCCCAGGACTCCGGCGTAGAACTCGACGTTGCCGGGCGCGTCGGCCGTGATCGCGGTGATGTGGTGGAGCCCCTCGAGCCTCATTGTCGGAGAGCAGACTTCCACACCGCGCCGATGATTGCCTGAGCAACGGACCACCGGATATCGTCATCCCGCAGATGCCGACTCCCGTCACACCCTCGGCGGCGACGCAGCTGTCGCCCGCCGAGCTCCGCGCCTGGCGCGGGATGCTCCGAGTGCACAGCCGGCTGGTGAAGGTCCTCGACGCGCGGCTCGACCAGGACCACGGTCTTCCGCTGACCTCCTACGAGGTCCTCGTGCACCTCTCCGAGGCCGACGGCGACCGCATGCGCATGTGCGATCTCGCCGAGTCGATCCTCCTCAGCCGCAGTGGTCTCACGCGGCTCGTCGACCGTCTCGAGCGCGACGGGCTGCTCGAGCGCGTCGCCTGCGCCGACGACGCGCGCGGCTCGTACGCGACGCTCACGCCTGCCGGGCGGGAGAAGCTCGCAGAGGCGCGCGTGAGCCATCTCGAGGGCGTCCGCTCGCTCTTCCTCGAGCACTTCTCGGAGGCGGAGCTCGAGGTCCTGGGCCAGCTGTGGGAGCGGATCCTCCCGCACGAGGACCTCACCCGCCTCGACTGAGAGGTCCTAGCCCTCGCGGGGTCTGGCGATGCGAGGCGCCGCGGGCAACCGCGGCGCATCGTGGTTGCGCATGCCGTTGAGCACCATCTCGAGGTACCGGCGCCCGCCGGCCTCGCCGAAGCTCTCGAGCACCGCGCTGAGGCCGCACATGGTCAGGCCGACGTCCGTGGCGACGAGATCGCGCCGCGCCACGCCTGCCTCCTGCGCCGCCACGAGGAGCTGGCCGGTGACCTTCATGAGGCCGGTGTCCATCGCCACGTCGATGAACGACTCGGCGGGCTGGGTGGAGATGACCTGGGCGAGCCCGCGGTCGCCCTCGTGCTTGCCGGCGCACGCCCGCATGAACCCGGAGAAGGCCCCCCAGGCGTCGCGATCCGCCGCGGCGAGGAACTCGGGCCCTCGCGCGGTCATCGCCTCCATCTGGGCGACGACGAGCGCGCGGACGAGCGCGTCCTTCGTCGGGAAATGGCGGTAGACGGTCCCCACGCCGACGCCGGCGCGGCGTGCGACGTCCTCCATCTGCGCGTCGAGCCCGTCCTCCGAGAAGCAGTCGCGGGCGGCCGCGACGATCTTGTCGCGGTTGCGCTGCGCGTCGGCGCGGAGAGGGCGTGTGGTGGTGGCGTCGGGTGTCGTCATGTCGTGAAGGCGAGTGGAACCGGAGTTCCGCTTCCGCTATCGTCGATGCGACCCGGAACCGGAACCCCGCTTCATCTTAACCGAACCGCAGGAGCTTTTCCGCATGACCGACGCAGCCCCAACGAAGGACCGGCGGTGGCTGGCGCTCGCGCTGCTCGCCGCCGCCCAGTTCGTCGTCGTCCTCGACGCATCCATCGTGAACGTCGCCCTGCCGTCCATCGGCCGCGACCTCGACTTCGCCCAGGAGGACCTCTCCTGGGTCATCAACGCGTACACGCTCTTCTTCGGCGGCTTCCTGCTGCTGGGCGGTCGTCTCGCCGATCTGCTGGGCCGGCGCAGGATGTTCATCGTCGGCCTCGTCGTCTTCGCGCTCGCCTCGCTCGCCGGTGGTCTCGCGCAGAGCGACCTCTGGCTCATCACCGCCCGCGCGGTGCAGGGACTCGGCGCCGCGCTGCTGTCGCCCGCCGCGCTGTCGCTGCTGATCGCGACGTTCGCCGAGGGCTCCGAGCGCAACAAGGCGCTGGGCGTCTGGGGCGCCGTCGCAGGCTCGGGCGGCGCCGCGGGCGTGCTGCTGGGCGGCGTGCTCACCGACGCCCTGAGCTGGGAGTGGGTGCTGTTCGTCAACGTGCCCATCGGCCTCGTCGTCGCCGTGCTCGCGCCGATGCTCGTCTCCGAGAGCCGCAGCGACGCCGCGCACCGGACCTTCGACATCCCCGGCGCCATCACGGTGACCGCCGGCCTCTCGATCCTGGTCTACGCGCTCGTCGACGCCGAGAGCGCCGGCTGGGGCTCGGCCCAGACGATCGGGCTGCTCGCGCTGTCCGTCGCGCTCCTGGGCGCGTTCCTGCTCATCGAGTCGCGCACGCGCGGCCCGCTGCTGCCGCTGAGCATCTTCCGGCTGCGGACGTTGAGCGCGTCCAACGGCGTCGGGCTGCTCATCGGCATGTCGCTGTTCTCGATGTTCTTCTTCCTGTCGCTCTACATGCAGCAGGTGCTCGGCTACGACGCGATGAAGGCGGGGCTGTCGTACCTGCCGCTCGCCCTGACGATCATCGTCAGCGCAGGCGTCGCGTCCCAGCTCACGACGAAGCTCGGCTTCAAGCCGGTGCTCATGGGCGGGATGCTGCTCGTCGCGGCGGGGCTGGTCTGGCTCTCGTTCGTCCCCGTGGACGGCAGCTACGCGACCGACCTGCTCGGGCCGATGATCGTCGCCGGCGCGGGCCTGGGCTTCTCGTTCGTGCCGGTCACGATCGGCGCGGTGGCCGGGACGAAGCCGCACGAGGCGGGCCTCGCCTCGGGCCTCATCAACACGTCCCAGCAGGTCGGCGGCGCGCTCGGCGTGGCGGTGCTCTCGACGGTCGCGTTCGCGAACGTCGACCAGTTCCGCCCGGATCCGGCCGCGCTCACGCAGGGCTTCGGCAACGCCTTCCTCATCGGCGCCGGGTTCGCGTTCGTCGGCTTCCTCATCGCGACGTTCGCGGTGAGCCGGCGCGACAGCGAGGCGATGAAGGGCGTCGAGGCCGCCGTCGTCGCCGCATAGAGTCACGGGCCGCGTGGCCGGCCCGTTCCAGATCGACAGCAGGGATCCCGGCTCGCGCGCGCGGGCCGGGGTCCTGCACACGCCGCACGGCGACATCCGCACCCCGGCGTTCGTCCCGCTGGCGACGAAGGCGACGGTCAAGGGCCTCGAGCCGCGGGAGGTCACCGACCTCGGCTACGACCTCATCCTGGGGAACACGTACCACCTGTTCCTCGAGCCGGGCCACGAGCTCATCGCCGGCTTCGGCGGGCTCCACCGGTTCATGGGGTGGGACGGGCCGATCGTCACCGACTCCGGCGGCTTCCAGGTCTTCTCGATGGGTCACGGGAACGTCGCGGCCGAGATCAAGAAGACCGGCGGGCCGACCGGCTCGGCCAACGCGGTGAAGATCGAGGAGCGCGGGGTGACGTTCCGGTCGCACCTCGACGGCTCGAAGCGGTTCATGGCGCCGGAGACGTCGATGGAGGTGCAGGCCGCGCTCGGCTCGGACCTCGCGCTCGTGTTCGACGAGTGCACGCCGTTCCACGTCACCCGGGAGTACACGGCCCGCTCGACGGAGCGCACGCACCGCTGGCTCGAGCGCTGCCTGGACTGGCACGACCGCCACGGGCCCGAGGGGCAGCTCGTGTTCGGGATCGTGCAGGGCGGGGTGTTCGAGGACCTCCGCACGGAGTCCGCGCACGTCATCGCGGCGAGCCGCGCAGACGGGGTGGCGATCGGCGGGTCGCTCGGGGCGGACAAGCCACAGATGCACGGGGTGGTGGAGATGGCGACCGGAGTGCTCGGCGGCGACTTCGAGCACAAGCCCAGGCATCTGCTGGGCATCGGCGACGTCGACGACCTCATCCGCGGCGTGGAGCTGGGGATCGACACGTTCGACTGCGTCATGCCGACGCGCCTCGCGCGCCACGGCGTCGCAATCGTCCCCGACCCCGAGAAGCGCTGGCGCGTGGACCTCTCCGCGGCCCGGTTCCGCGAGAGCGAGGAGCCGATCATGGAGGGCTGCCCGTGCCCCACGTGCGCGAGCGGCATCTCACGCGGCTACCTGCGCTACCTGGCCAAGCACCGCGAGCTGACCGGCGCGCGGATGCTGACGCTGCACAACCTCGCCTACCTCGCCCGCCTCATGGCGGACCTGCGTTCGTCGATCGGCGAGGGCCGGCTGGCCGAGCGCGCGGCGGCGCTGCGGGCCGGCGACGCCCCGCGGGTGCTGGCGGGGCACGCGGGCGCGGTGCCCCGATCCGCCTAGCGGATGTTCTCGTCGATCAGGGAGTTCATCTGCTGGACGACGGTGTTCAGGTCCTGGCCGTCGATGTCGCGCGTCGTGACCTCGCGGCCGCCGTTGGACGCGCTGAGCGCGATCGCCGCTGCGGCGATGCCGGCGACGACGACGGCCAGCACCACGAGGAGCCACCCGCGGTTCTTCTTGGACGCCGGCTCGGCGTACCCGTCCTGGCGCGGGGGTCCGGGCGGGGCGGGGCGGGGCTGGCGCGGCGCGCGGGGCTCCGTCCGGCGCTGCGACGTGGACGGCGGGATCGCCCGGGTCGCCGAGGTGCGGTCGCGGCGCACGACGCGTGTCGTGTCGTCGCCGCCGTCGCGCGCCGCCGACTCCAGCGCCCTGCGCATCTGCTCGGCGTCGGCGTAGCGGTCCGCGGGCTCGAGCTCCAGCGCGCGGTCGACGGCGTCGGCCAGCGCGGGCGACACGAGGGGGTTGACCTCGTCGAGCCGCGGCGGGTGCTCGCGCTGCTGCGCGAGCGCGAGCTCGGTCAGCGACGTCGCCTCGTAGGGGAGACGCCCGGCCAGCAGCTGGTACGTGACGACGCCGAGGCCGTAGAGGTCCGAGCGGGCCGTCGCGACCTCGCCGTGGGCCTGTTCCGGCGCCAGGTACGCCGCGGTCCCCAGCACCGAGCCGGCCTGGGTGATCGCGGAGCCGTCGGTCGCCTTCGCGATGCCGAAGTCGGCCAGCTTGACCTGGCCCTCCTCGGAGCGCAGCAGGTTGCCCGGCTTGACGTCCCGGTGCACGACGCCGTTGCGGTGCGCGTAGTGCAGCCCGCGGCAGGAGCCGTCGACGAGGTGCAGCGCGTCCTGGACGGAGAGCTTGCCCTCGTCGCGCAGGATCTGGGCTCCCGACTGGCCGCGGATGTACTCCATGACGATGTAGTGGCGGCCGCTCGTGTCGTCGAGCCCGAAGTCGAAGACCTGCACGATGTTCGGGTGCACGAGCCGGGCGGCGGCCAGCGCCTCGCGCCGGAAGCGCGACACGAACTGCGTGTCGTCGGCCAGGTGCTCGGCGAGCAGCTTCACGGCGACGTAGCGCTCGAGACGGCGGTCGAACGCGAGCAGGACCGTGGACATGCCGCCGGCGCCCAGCCGGTCGCCGAGCTCGTAGCGGCCGACGATGATCTCGGCACTCACGGGGTCACCCCGGCGCCGCCGCTCGTGTCGCCGGGGACGGTCGCCGCGGGGGGCGTCGTCGCCGGCGGCACCGTGGGCGTCGTTGCCGGCGGCACCGTGGGCGTCGTGTCCGGCGGGGCCGTGGGCACCGTCTCCGTGACGGTCGGGATCGCCTCCGTGACCGTCTCCTGCGGCACCGTCTGCGTCTGGGTCTGCGGCGTGGTCGACGTGCGCGAGTTGCACGCCGTGATCGCCGTCGCCTGCAGCTGCTCGGCGCCCTGGCGCAGGTTCGCGACGAGCGCCTCGTCGGTCGACTCTGGCAGGTTGTCGATCGCCTGCTGCACCTGGCGCAGCTGTCCGTCGATGCCGTCGCAGTCGCCGCGGTCGACGAACTCCTGCACGTCGGAGATCTGCGCCTTGAGGTCGTCCGCGCTCGACTGCGGCAGGCCGCCCTTGACGCCGTTGCCCGCGCAGGAGGCGGCGAACGCGGCCAGGAGGCCGACGGCGAAGGCCGTGACGAGCAGGAGTGCGCTGCGACGCACGGCTACTGACCGTACCCGAGGCGATCCGCGAGCGATCCCGGGAGGCCCGCCGCCCTGATCGCGGCGGCTGCGCCCTCGATGTCGTACTCGACGCGACGCCACTCGGCGGTCCACGCCCCGGTGTCGAGCAGGAGCCACGCGGCACGCGGATCGCCGTCGCGCGGCTGGCCGACGCTGCCGGGGTTGATGAGCCACTCCCCGCCGGCCAGGTCCGCGATCTCCCCGGCCTCGCGCGGCGTGCCGCTGGCCTCCGCCTCCTGGTCGCGGCTGAACGACAGCGCGACGTGCGAGTGGCCGACGGCGCTGATGCGCTCCGGCTGGGCGGTCAGGCAGAGGTCGGCGAGCATCGAGCTGAGGACGTACTCCCAGATCGGGTCGCGGGGGCTCGCGTGGTACAGCCCGATGCCCTCGGCCTCGCCCTCCGGGGAGAGGCTGCGCAGGAACTCGAGGTGCTCGTCCTCGATGACGCTCTGCGTCCAGTGCGCGGCGAGGGCGGCGCCGCGCGAGAACTCCTCGAGCGAAAGATCGCCCGTCACGGCGAGGTCGTGGTTGCCCGCGAGGATGATCGAGCAGCGCTCGCGGGCGAGCGCCACGCACGCGTTCGGATCGGCTCCGTAGCCCACGAGATCGCCCAGGCACCAGACCGCGTCGACGCCCTGCTCGGCGGTCTCGGCGAGCACTGCCTCGAAGGCGTGGCGGTTTCCGTGGACGTCAGAGAGAAGGGCGGTGCGCATCTGCAACAGTGGTGCGAGTGCACCGTCGACGGCTAGGCGTGCCGGTCGCCATCGTCGTGGCCGTGGTCGTCGCGGAGGCAGCTGTGGCGCTCATGTGGCCTCGCCACGGCGTGATCGAACCGGCGCCGGTGCGGGCAGCATCGTACTTCAGCGGAGCCGAGCTCGAGCGGGTACGTGACTTCCGGCGCCCGCAAGTCCTCCTCGGGCTGGCGGCGATGGCGGTCGAACTGGCGCTCCTCGCGCTCCTCGTGGCGCGCCCTCCGCGCCGCCTGCGCGGCCCGTTCCGGCGGCCGATCCTGGCCGCCGCGGTCGCCGGCGCGGCGCTGTCGGTGCTCGTGAACGCCGCACCGCTGCCGGTGCAGGTCGTCGCGCGCCAGCGGGCCAAGGACGTCGGGCTCGTGACACAGTCGTGGCCGGGCTACGCCTTCGACCTCGTCCGCTCGTGGGCCATCGGCGCCGTCTTCGCCGCCATCGGCGCGGCGATCGCGGTCGGCCTCATCCGCCGCATGCCGCGGACGTGGTGGATCCCGGGGTCGGTGGCCGTCGTGGCGTTCGGGGCGATCACGACCTACGCCGGCCCGATCGTGCTCGACCCGATCTTCAACCGCTTCACGCCCCTGCCGGCCGGTCAGACGCGCAGCGACGTGCTCGATCTCGCCCGGAAGGCGGGCGTCGAGGTCGGGCAGGTCTATGTCATGGACGCCAGCCGGCGCACGACGGCGGCGAACGCCTACGTCAACGGGCTCGGGCACACGAAGCGCGTCGTGCTCTACGACAACCTCCTCGACGACTTCAGCCGCGACGAGACGCGGCTCGTCGTCGCGCACGAGCTCGGGCACGTCCGCTATCACGACGTGCCGCGGGGGCTGGTCTGGCTCGCGATCGTCACGCCGTTCGGCCTGTTCGCGGCCAGCCGGATGACGCTGCGCCTGGCCCCGCACGAGGAGCGCCCCGGGCCGGCGGTGCTGCCGGCGCTCGCGCTGAGCGTCGCCGTCATCGTGTTCCTCATCACGACGGTGTCCAACCAGCTCTCCCGGCGCGTCGAGGCGCGCGCCGACTCCTTCTCGCTGCAGCTCACCCACGAGCCGGACGCGTTCATCTCCTTCCAGCGCCGGATCGCGGTCAAGAACGTCAGCGACCCCGACCCGTGGGACTGGACGTCGTTCCTGTTCGGCACCCATCCGACGACGGTCGACCGGATCGGCGCGGGCGTCGCGGAGCGGGAGGCGCGATGACCGCGGACCGCTACCTGCCGGGCGTGCCGTGCTGGGTGGACGTCGCGTCGCCCGACTCACGCGTGTCCAAGGCGTTCTACGGCGGGCTGTTCGGCTGGGAGTTCGACGGCCTGGTCGCCCGTCTGGACGGGCAGGCCGTGGCGGGGATCGGGCCGCCGGGAGCCGCGTCGTGGCGCACGCACGTGCGAGCCGGCGAGGGCACGGAGGGGCGGATCGGAGCGGCCGGCGGCCGCGCGCTGCCCGAGCGGCTGTTCGCCGACGACGACGGCGCAGTGTTCGGGCTCGCCGACGAGCCGATCGGCGCCGAGCTGGTCAACGCGCCCGGGAGCTGGAACTGGAGCAACCTGCACACGCCCGACCCGGCACGCGCCGCGGCGTTCTACGCGGCGGTGTTCGGCTGGGCGACGGCCGAGGCGTCCGGGTCGCTCATGGCGCGTCTGCCCGCCTACGGCGACCTGCTCGAGGAGCGCGACCCCGGCATCCACCGGCGGCACGCGGACTACGGCGCACCGGAGGGGTTCACCGACGCGGTCGCGTGGATCGTCACCGCCGAGGGCGAGCCGCGCTGGGACGTGACGTTCGCGGTCGCCGATGCCGACGTGACGGCCTCCCGCGCGCAGGAGCTGGGCGGCGCGGTCGCCGTCGCGCCCTACGACGGCGGCGCGGCGCGCATCGCGGCCCTGCGCGATCCGCAGGGCGCGCACTTCACCGTCAGCGCGTTCGCCGGTTAGGCGCCGCGCGGGTCGTCGTCGCCGAGCTCGGGCAGGTTCTTGATGCCCTCGCGCGTCGCCCACTTCGACAGGGCGTCCTCCAGCGCGTCGGACAGCTCCTGCGCGAAGCGGTGCGACAGGTTCACCCGGGACACGACGACGCCCGGGATCTCCTCCTCCTCGACCTCGTGGTCGACGCGCGCGAACGTGATCGTGAACTCGTAGTCCGAGAACGAGACGTTCGCGAAGTTCGCGTACGTCCCGCCCATGATGTCGGGCGAGAAGTGGATGTTGATGTGCCGCTCTGGGCCCTGATCGGCGTCGGACATGGACCTACCATCGCAGACGATGCGCTGGACCGTGCTGTCAGTCGGGCGGCTGCGACCTCCGTACGCCGACGACATCGACCACTACCGCGGGCTCCTGCGTCGCTACGCCACGGTCGAGCTCGTCGAGGTGCGCGAGGACGACGCCGTCGCGCGGCGCATCCCGGAGCGCTCGTTCGTCTCGCTGCTCGCCGATCGGGGCGAGGCGATGGACACGATGGCCTTCAGCCGCTGGGTCCAGACGCGGCGCGAGGCGGCGATCGACGTGTGCTTCGTGATCGGTGGCGCCTACGGCCTGGAGCTGCCGGAGGCCGACCACCGGCTGTCGCTCGGCCCGCTGACGATGCCCCACCAGCTCGCCCGCGTGGTGCTCCTCGAGCAGCTCTACCGCGCGCACCGGATCCTGGCGGGTGAGCCCTACCATCACTGATGTGCCACCGCTCGCCGCGCTCCGCGAGGCCCTCGAGGCCGCAGCCGCCGCCATCGGCGGCGACGCCGTCCCGCCGAGCAGCCGACTGACGCTCGAGCGGCCCAAGAAGGCGGGCTTCGGCGACTACGCGACGAACGCGGCGATGCTCCTGGCCCCCGTGGTCGGCGCGCCGCCGCGCGACGTCGCCGGCCAGGTCGGCGCCGAGCTCGGCGCGCTGCTGGGCGACCGGCTCGACCGCGTCGAGGTCGCAGGTCCCGGCTTCCTCAACCTCTTCCTGTCCGACGGCTGGCACGCCGCCGCGCTGGCGGACGTCCTCGCCGCCGGGGACCGCCACGGCGCGGGCTCGCCGGAGGTGCCGGAGAAGATCCTCGTCGAGTTCGTGTCCGCCAACCCGACGGGCCCGCTCACCGCCGCCAGCGGCCGCCACGCGGCGTTCGGCGACGCGCTCTCGCGGCTGCTCGAGTTCGCGGGCAACGCCGTCGAGCGGGAGTTCTACGTCAACGACGCGGGCAGCCAGGTCGCCAAGCTGGGGGAGTCGATCAAGGCGAGGGCGCGCGGCGAGGACGTCCCCGAGGGCGGCTACCAGGGCGAGTACGTCGAGGACCTCGCGGCGCAGATCCCGGGCGCGGCGGACGCCGACCCCGACGAGCTGGCCCAGCAGGGCATCGCGCTCCTGCTGGAGCGCAACCGCGCGACGATGGAGGCCTACCGGGTCACCTTCGACCACTGGTTCGCGGAGCACACGCTGTACGAGGGCGAGCCCAACGCCGTCCAGCTCGCCTACGAGCAGCTCGAGGCCCACGGGCACCTCTACCGCTCCGAGGGCGCGCTGTGGCTGCGCACGACGGACACGGGCGACGACAAGGACCGCGTGCTCGAGCGCTCGAGCGGCGATCCGACGTACTTCTCGTCGGACATCGCCTACCACGCGGAGAAGCTGTCGCGGGGCTACGACCGGCTCATCAACGTCTTCGGTGCCGACCACCACGGCTACATCGGGCGGATGAAGGCCGCGATCGCCGCGCTGGGCACCGATCCCGACCGGCTCGAGATCCTCATCATGCAGTTCGTGCACGTCGTCTCCGGCGGCGAGCGCGCGGCGATGTCCAAGCGGGCGGGCGAGTTCATCACGCTCGACGACCTGATCGCCGAGATCGGCGTCGACGCTACGCGCTTCTTCATGCTCGGCCGCTCGCACGACACGACGGTCGACCTCGACCTCGACCTCGCCAAGCGGCAGTCCAGCGAGAACCCCGTCTACTACGTCCAGTACGCGCATGCCCGGATCGCTTCGATCCGGGCGAAGGCGGGCGAGGACCGGGTGGCGGATGCGCTCGCCGGGCTCGGCGGGCCGCCCGCGGTGCCGCTCGATCCCGCCGAGCGGGCGCTCATCAAGAAGCTCCTCGCGTTCCCCGAGGAGGTCTCCGAGGCGGCGGCCAGGCGGGCGCCGCACCGGATCGCGGCCTACGCGCTGGAGCTCGCGCAGTCGTTCACGGCGTTCTACCGCGACTGCCAGGTCGTGGGCGCCGAGGGCGAGGGCGTCGAGGACCTCCGGCTCGGGCTGTGCGTCGCATCGCAGCGGACGATCGCCACGGCCCTGGGGCTGCTCGGCGTCACCGCGCCGGACGCGATGTAGCGACGCACTCGAGCAGCTCCAGACGGAACCCGCCGGCGTCGCGCATCGCCATCGCGTGGCCCTCGCCCGCGATCGGTCGCGTGCGGATGCCCGCCTGCTCCCAGACCACGTCCATGACGGGGGCCGAGAAGATCATGTCGTTCTCGGCCACGAGGACGGTCATCCGCTCGCGCTCGGCGGCGGGCAGGCCCGCGAGGAACGGGCGGAAGTCGTAGGAGTAGCCGAGCATCGCCGAGCGGACGACGGGCGGGCACAGCGCCGCGGCCTCCTCCAGCACGGCGAGGTCGGCGGCGTCGTAGGAGGTGTCCGTCGCGCCGCGGGCGAGCACCTTGGCCTTGAACGGGCCGGCGTCGCCCTTGGCGGTGGCGACGAGCGCGCCGATCGCGTCCTTCGGGACGATCCCGGCCGCGACGTCGCCGTCGGCGACCGGGCCGAGCACGCAGGGCGCGCTGAGGATCACGACCGACTTGGCGTCGCCGATGCCACCGTGCGCGTAGATGTGCGACTGGGTGACCGCGCCCCCGAACGACCAGCCCACGATCACCGGCTCCTCGAGGTCCGCGCGGACGGCGTCGACGTCCTGGCTCCACAGCCGTGCGTGACCGTCCATGTCCGCGGCGACGAGCTGGTCCTCCGTCAGATCGGTCTGCGACGACCCGTGGCCGCGCAGGTCGAACGCCACGACCCGGTAGCGCGAGGTCAGCTCGTGGTCGGCGAGCTGGCGGTCCCAGACCCGGGAGGAGCCTGCGAACCCGTGCACGAGCAGCAGGGGCTGAGCGGCGGGATCGCCGGCCTCGACGACGTGCAGCGCGACCCCGTCCTGCGTCGTGACGGTGCGCCGGCGGATGGTGGACATGCCGGGAGTCTGCTCAGAGCGAGTAGACGAAGTCCAGCCCGAGCTTGGACATGAGCTGCTGCGCCTCGGCGTTGAGCCACGTCATCTCGCCCGTGACCATGAGGATGCCCATCGCGATGAGCACCGCGCCCGACAGGGACGTGATGAGGATGTAGTGGTTGCGCACCCACGCGAACGCTGTCGTGGCTCGGTCGAACGCGACCGCCGTCAGCAGGAACGGCACGGCGAGCCCGAGCGAGTAGAACGCGAGCAGCACGCCGCCCTGGCCGGCGGAGTCGGTCGTGGCCGCGGCGGTGAGGATCGCGCCCAGCGTGGGGCCGATGCACGGCGTCCACGCGACGGCGAACGCGGCGCCCGCGATGATCGGGCCGCCGCCGGCGCGCAGGATGAGGGCCTCGGGGCGCCACTCGCGCGCCAGTCGCGGGAAGACCGGCGCCAGGACGAACAGCACGCCCAGCGCGATGATCAGGCAGCCGGCGACCTGGTCGAGCAGCCGACGGTGCTCGGCGAGCGTCGAGCCGATGCCGGTCGCGGTCATGCCCAGCGCGACGAAGATGACCGTGAACGAGAGGCAGAAGATGGCGGCCGGCCACAGGATCCGCCCGATCGGGCGCTCCGGCCCGCGCATCTCGTCGATGCTCACCCCGGAGACCGACGACAGGTAGCCCGGCACGAGCGGCAGGACGCATGGCGAGACGAACGAGGCCACGCCGACGGCGAAGGCTGCGACGACGGTCGTGTTGGCGGTGGCCATGGGGACTTATCGGTCGAAGCGGCGCAGCTCGTCGTCGAGCCGGGCGGAGTCGGCCGCCGAGATGGCGGGGGCGGCCGTTGCGGGCGTGCCCGCGGAGCTCTTCGCACGGCGCCGCCAGCGCGGCAGCAGGATGACGAGGAGGGCGATCGCGCCGACGCCGACGCCGATCGGGACGACCGTCGCCATGACGTCGAAGCCCTCGGCCTTGGGCACTGCGAGGGCGGCGCGGCCGTACTCCGCCGCCAGCGCCTCCTTGATCTGCTTCTTGGACTTGCCCTGCGCGATGAGGCTGCGGATGAACGCGCGCTCCTCGTCGGCCTGCGGGCTGTTGGCGACGTTCAGCGCGGTCCGGCACGTCGGGCACATCACCTCGTCCTCGACGTCCGGGAGCGTCGGCGCGGCGGCCTGGGCCACGCCGGCGACGACGAGCGACGCGAGGACCGCGAGCAGGAGCGCGGCGCGTCTCATCCGAGGACCCTGTCGAGCATCTTCGTCATGGTCGCATCGTCGACCTGTCCACGTGCGATCGCGGCGATGCGACCCTCGGGGTCGATGACGAACGTCTCCGGAAGCTTGTGGGTGCCGTAGTCCTCGGCGAGCTGGCCCTCGACGTCGCGCACGGACGGGTACGGCACGCCCTCGTCCTTGACGAACTTCATGGAGTTCGGCGTGGCCTCGCGGTAGGTGACGCCGAGGACGGTGCCCGCGTCGGCCTTCTGGAGGCGCGCCTGCGCGCGCTTGAGGACGGGCGCCTCGGCCTTGCACGGGACGCACCAGGCGGCCCAGAAGTTCAGCACGACGACCTTGCCCTTGAGGTCGGCGATCGACTGCTGCCCGGGCTTGCCGAGGAACGGCAGCTCGCGCGCGGGCGCGGTCGGGCGGCTGCCGTTGGCGACCGCCTGGTCGAGGCTCTTGTCCTCGCCCTTGGCGAGCACGCCGTACCCGAGCAGCGCGATGAGCGCGACCCCGAGGACGGCGGCGACGGCTGGGACGGTCAGGCGCGACACGGCTGCTCTGCAGGGTATTGCGCCCGGCGTCCTCTGCCGTGTGCTGATCGGCGCAAGTTCCCCGTGCGAAGAACGTTTGGAGCCAAGCAATCACGGTCCACCCAGAGGTGCCCTTGTTCACAACACCCCCACCACTCCTCCCACCCGGCAGGGAACCGGAGCCCAGCCCGCGCGAGCGGCTGTGCCGTGCCCATGCCGACCTGCACCCCGCGTCCTCGTGGCGCGGAGCGCTGCTGACCGCCCTGCGTGCGGTCGATGACACGAGCCCGGCACGCATCCGGGCGCTGTTCTGGCTGCACGACACGCTGACGATGCTGCTGCCCGCGGAGTCGCGCGCTGACAGCCTCGAGCAGCGCGTGCTTCGCCGCGCGTCCGCCGCGATCGAGGACGAGATCGTGGCCGACCACGTCAGCGCGCTGCGCATCGCCTGACGCCGCCGGAACCCCTGGGCCCGCACACCGCTCGGCGCGGGCCCACGTTCTATGATCCGCCCCCAGCGCGGACGTAGCTCAGTTGGTAGAGCGTCGGCTTCCCAAGCCGAAGGTCGCGGGTTCGAGGCCCGTCGTCCGCTTCGGAGAAAAGCCCCGGTTGGACGGGGATTCTTTGCTGAGTGAAGCGTCCTGAGGTTGAGTTCTGGGCGCCATGGCTACCGCTCGTGGCTACCACTTCGGCTCGCGACGTCATCCGGGCTCGGTGCGCCGAAGCGGTGGCTGGCCGCAGGTGGTTTGAGCTGCATGGACTTTCCAGGTGCGCCTGCATGCGCGAGACGCAGGTGCGGTCCACCAACACCCCCGCGGCAACCCGAGCCCTGCGACCGGCTCCCTCCTCGGTGCGCCGTCTGCTCGCATACCGCGCGTCAGCAACGCCGGCGCGGACCGGTTGGCCAGCTTGCAAGCAAGCTAGCTGCAGGCCCAGTCGCGTGCCTAGCTGAACAGCCGCCGGACGATTGCCGGCCTTGTCGCGCCTGCGCAACGGCTTCGACTCGCGTTCGCCCAACTGCGCTCGCGCACGGCCATCACGCTCCGTGCTACTGGCAGGCTTCATCGATACCTCCCGCTCGAGGTCCCGCTCTGGCCCCGTGCCTGTCTCCCACCGTGTCAACCGACGAACGGGTCGCGAGAAGGACAGCGCACGCCTGACGGCGCCGGAGCCAGCGCGACGTCCTAGCCGGAATCCGGCGGTCGATCGAGCGATCCTCGAGGACGACGAGCTGTTTCACGTCTTCAGCGGGCAGCGCGCGGAGCTCAGCCAGCTGCTTGACCAGCTCGGCTCGCACGGCGCGACGGCGGGCGTCTCGGCCGTGAGCTGAGCCATGCACGGCTCCCCTAGGACTCCGGGCTGCAGCTGCGATGGCTCGTCGATCGGGCGCAGCTCTCCGAGCTCCTCATCTCGCCTCACGCTGAAGGGCTTGTTGGAGGTCACAAACAACGAAGCGCGTTCGCAGCGCGCCGAGACGCGACTGAACGCTCGGTCGCCGTGGCGGCGGCGACCCTGTCGGGACGCAGCGCTACATGATCGCGCTCGCCCCGCCGTCGACCACGATGTTCGCCCCAGTGACCCAGGCCGCCTCGTCGGACGCCAGGTACAGGCCTGCATAGGCGACCGCCATCGGATCTCCCGGCCTCGCGGTGATCGTGCGCTCGACGACGGGCGCGACGGGTGCGTCGGCGCCCATCTGCTCGTACATCGCGAGGATCGGCGGCGTCGCCATGACCCCGGGGCTCACGGAGTTCACGCGGACTCCCACGGCGATGCCCTCGGCCGCGAGCTGGCGGGTGAGGGCGAGGACCGCACCCTTGGCCGCGGCGTGGGCGGCCTGCGGCAGCGTCCGGACACCGGCGAGACCAGCCCCGGAGCCGATGTTCACAATCGCGCCGCCCACCTCGGCGAGGTGAGGCCATGCCACCTGGCAGGCGCGCCAGACGAGATGCAGCTCGTTGTCGATCGTGAACAGGTAGTCCTCGTCGCTCTGCTCGGCGAACGGAGCGAACCTCGGCATGCTGGCGTTGTTGTAGAGGACATCGATGCGCCCGTGCCTCGCGACCGCGCCCTCGACCCACGCCTCGACGTCGGACCGGTCGCCCAGGTCCACGGGAGCGCTCGAGTCGATGGCGCCGCCCTCGGCGTCGACCAGGCGGGCCGTCTCCGCTGCGCCCTCCGGGTTCAGGTCACAGCCGACCACCGCGGCGCCCTCCCGCGCCATGAGCCGGGCCGTCACCCTGCCCATCCCGCTGCCCGTGCCGGTGAGCAGCACGACCTTGCCTTCCAGACGACCGGACACGGCCACCTCCCTGCGTTTCGCGGATGACGCCCCCGATCCCAGCAGGCGAGCGGGGCTCGGAGCCGAGGACGTGCACGGACTGCACAGCTCTGTGCGGGATCTGCCCAGCCCGTCACGCCGCGTCCCCTGCCCGAGTACAACCGCGTCCGACAGCCATGCGGCACACCCGCCCGAGCTGCGAGGAGGAGAAGCCATGCTCGACACCAACCGTCCGATCCCGCCCGGCGTCACCGAGGACGCGCTCGACCGCGCGCTCGTCGCGATCGCCGCCGCGATCGGGGGCGACAAGGTGGCCACGGACGCCCAGTCCCTCGCGGACTTCCAGGATCCGTTCCAGTTCCCCGGGTCCGCGCGGAACGTCCCCTGCGGCGTCGTGAGCCCGAGGACCGTCGAGGAGGTCCAGGCGATTGTCCGTATCGCGAACGAGCACCGCGTCCCCCTCTGGCCCGTCGGCCGCGGGAAGAACAACGGGTACGGCGGTGCCGCGCCGCAGGTGCGGGGCACGGTGATGCTGTCCTTCCGCGACATGAACCGGGTCCTCGAAATCGACGAGGAGCTCGGCTACGCCATCGTCGAGCCTGGCGTGAGCTGGTTCGACCTCGACGAGGCCATCCAGGCGGGCGGCCACGACCTCGTCGCCTCGATCGTCGACATCGGCTGGGGCGGCGTCGTCTCGAACACGCTCGAGCACGGCCTCACCTACATGCCGTACAGCATCGACCAGGCGTCGCACTGCGGCTTGGAGGTGGTCCTGCCCAACGGCGACCTGCTCCGCACCGGCTCCGGCGCCATGGACGGCAACCCGACCTGGCCGCTCTACAAGCGCGGCCTCGGCCCGACGTCCACCGAGCTGTTCATGCAGTCGAACCTCGGCATCGTCACGAAGATGGGCTACTGGCTGATGCCGAAGCCCGAGGTCTACATGCCACTGTGGCTGCAGCTGTGGGACGACGCGCGCATGCCCGACGTGGTTGATGCGCTGCGGGAGCTCATGCTCGCCGGCACGATCGCCATGCGCCCGCAGCTCTCGAACACGCTCTGCATGGCGTCCATGCTCACCGCCCGCGCGGACTGGTACGAGGGCGCGGGCCCCATGCCGGAGGAGGTCATCGACCGGATCGCGAAGGAGCTCGGGCTCGGGCGCTGGATGATGCGCTTCGCGCTGTACGGCGACGAGGCGGTGGTCGATCACAACTTCGCCAAGCTCAGGAGGCGCTTCGAGTCGATCCCGACGGTCTCGGTCGTCGGGGAGAAGCACGGCGCCGACGACTGGAGGACGCTGCCCAACCCGCACGAGCGGGTGATGATCGGCGTCCCGAGCATCGACCTGTACAAGATGGCCGGCTGGTCGGGCGGCGACGAGGGCGGCCACGTCGACTTCTCCCCGGTGATCCCGCTGACCGCGCAGCACGCGAGGGCCGCCCAGGAGCTCTTCTCGAGGATGTGCACCGAGGCGGGCTTCGACTACCTCGGCGGGATGCTCCCGATCAACGCGCGGGCCACCACGTTCATCAACGTGATCCCGTTCGACACCAAAGACGAGGCGCAGGTCCGCGCCGCGTACGAGCACGCGAGGCGGATGGTCGCGACGGCCGGCAAGCTCGGCTACGGCGAGTACCGCGCCCACCTGTCGTTCATGGACCTCGCGGCGGACCAGTTCGGCTTCAACGACCACGCGCAGCGGCGGTTCAACGAGGCGATCAAGGACACCCTCGACCCGAACGGCATCATCGCGCCCGGCAAGTCGGGGATCTGGGGGACGCGGCTGCGCGACGCCGGCTTCCCGCAGTCGTAGGCCGTGCCCGTCGCACCCGACCGAGGACTATGGGTCGCCTGCGCGCCGGCGCAGGGCGCGCGGGGACGAACCGTAGGCCTGGCGGAAGGCGCGGCTGAAGCTCGAGGGGTCGCGATAGCCCCACCGGAGGGCGGTGGCGCCGATCGAGGCATCGCTCGACCGGCGGAGGTCTGCCAGTGCCCGTTCGAGGCGCTGCTCGCGGATCCATGCCGCCACCCCGCATCCGGAGGCGGCGAACAGCTTGTGCACGTAGCGCGTGGAGACGAAGTGGGCACGCGCGATCTGCTCCGGACCGAGCCCGGGGTCGTGCAGGTGCTCCAGCGCGTACCGGCGCATCCGCGCGAGGAGCGCCGTCGAGCGCAGCCCCGGAGAGGCATCCCGGTCGCTGCCGCCGCAGAGGGTCCACAGCATGCCGACGAGCATGTCCGACAGCCCCTCGGCCTCCGGCTCGGAGACCGGGGACCGCTCGACGGTGCGGGCCAGGCCGGCGAGGAACGGGGTGCCGAGCCGCACGATCGACCCCGTACCGGGCGACACCTTCAGGGCCGAGCGCCGGGCGAGGGCGTCGCCCCGGACGCCGAGCAGCCACTTCGGGAAGTTGAAGATCACGACGTCCATGGCGTCGACCGACTCGAACACCGAGGGCCGCGACGAGTCGTGGGTGGCGAGCTCGCCGGGACCGAGCACGCAGGAGCGGCGGTCCTGCTCGATCCTGCACGAGCCGCGGCGCACCAGGTAGAGCAGGATGGACTCGGAGTCGCCTTCGCCGATCATCCGGGTGGTCCGCCGGACGCGATGCGGCACGCCGATGATCGAGCGCACCCCGACCGCCCCCACCGGGCCGCCGGTGAGCCGGGCCTCGAACGAGCGCGCGCCCACCGAGTCCACGCGCATCGGGAAGAAGTGCTCGGCGATGCCCGCCGACCAGTAGTCCGGGCGATCGGACGGGGAGACCGTCCAGGTGTCGAGCAGGGTGGTCATCGCCGGGTCATGTCAATGCTGTCGCAGCTGCCCGGGGGTCGCCACCCCCGGCTGGTCACCACGGACACGAGGAGCTCCTCATGAGACTGCAGGGCCTGCATCACGTCACGATGCTCACCGCCGACGCGCGCGAGAACCTCCGGTTCGGCTCGGAGGTGCTGGGGCTGCGCTTCGTCAAGAAGACGATCCATTTCGACTTCGGCCAGTTCTACCACCTGTACTTCGCCGACGAGGACGCGACGCCGGGCGCGGTCCTGACCTGGTTCGAGATGCCCGATTTGCCCCAGGGAGAGGCCGGCGCGGGGATGATCCACACCATCGAGCTCGGCGTCGGCTCGGCCGAGGCCCTCGGCTTCTGGGAGGAGCGCCTGAACCGCGTCGGGTATCCGGTGCGCCGCGAGGACGGGGCGCTGCACTTCGAGGACCACGACGGGCTGCACTTCGCGCTGGTCGTGGCCGGGTCGGGCAACCCGCCGTTGCGGGCCGCGCACCCGGAGATCCCGGCGCAGCACGCGATTGTCGGGATCGAGGGCGCCCGCGCGTACGCCGAGGACCCGGCGGCGGCGAATCCGGTGTTGACCGACGTGCTCGGCTTCACCGACCTCGGCGACGGCGCCTACCGGCTCGACGGCGAGCTGCGCACGTTCGGCTGGGCGTACGATCCGGCGCCCGAGACCCCGGGCGAGCCGCGCGGGCGCGGGAGCGTCGCGCACATCGCGTGGGCGTCCGCCGACGCCGACCATCTGGAGTGGCAGCGACTCCTGCGGGAGGCGGGGCAAGATGTCACCGAGGTGAAGGACCGCGACTACTTCCGGTCGATCTACCTGCTCGAGCCCTCAGGCGTGCGGTTCGAGCTGGCCACGCTGTCGCCCGGCTTCACGCGCGACGAGGATTCCGAACACCTCGGCGAGGAGCTCTGCATCCCGACGCAGTACTCCGACCGTCGGGAGGAACTCGAGCGGACGCTGACGCCGTTGACCAACCCGCGTACCGCCTGGCGGAAGCACGAGCCGGCCTGAGGAGACCCACGCCATCGCCACCGTGACACGGTCAGACGACCTCCAGCGGCGTGACCTCGTGGAGCGCCGGAAGCACCTCCTCCGCGAACAGCCGGGACTCCTCCAGGGAGAAGGATTCGACGACGAGCCGGCGCGCGCCGGTTTCCTCGAGTGTCTGCAGGAGGCTGTCGCGCACCTGGTCGGGGGTGCCGACGACGGCGATCGCGGGGCGTCGTCCCTTGGGGCCGTCGGAGACGAGGATCTCGGCGTCGGTCGTGGGAGGCGGTGCTCCGCCGCGCTCGACGTACATCGCGATGAAGCGCTCGATGGAGATGACCATGCGCTCGAGCTTGCGCTGGGCCTCCTGCTCGGTCTCGGCGATGGCGACGAAGCGCTCGACCATGCAGTTCGCGCCGGTGAGCTGGTGGCCGTGCTCGCTGCCGACCGCCGTGAGGTGGTCGAGCGCGTCGCGGTGGTCGGCGTGGGTGCCGAAGTTGCGCATGACGTTCCAGCCGTTGCGCGCGGCGATCTCCGTCGTCGCCTGGCTTGCGCCGCCGAGCCAGACGGGCAGGGGGTCCTGCAGCGGCGGCGTGGCGATCGTCGTCGGGCGGGGCACCTGCCAGAACTCGCCGTCGAACGTGAAGTCGCGCTCGGTCAGCGCGATGCGCAGCAGCTCGACCCCCTCGACCCACCGCCGCATGAACACGTCGTCCGGCATGACCCGTCCGAGTGTCAGCCCGACCTCGCCCGGGACGCCGCGCCCGATGCCGAGCTCGAAGCGGCCGTCGCTGAGGGCGTCGAGCGTGCCCGCCTCCTCGGCGACGCGGATCGGGTTGTAGAGCGGCAGCACGGTGACCGCCGTGCCGAGGCGGATCCGGCTGGTGCGGGTCGCGGCGGCCGCGAGGAGGAGGTGGGGGGCGGGGCACGCGAACGCGCGGGCATGGTGCTCGGTGACCGTGAGGCCGTCGAAGCCCAGCTCCTCGGCCTCCACCGCGAAGTCGACGAAGTCGAGGATCTGGCGCTGCTGCCAGCGCGGGTCGTCGTAGTCGGGGGCGGGATCGTCGGTGTGAAGTCCGACGCCGTAGGTGTGGACCACCTTGATCCGGTCTGGGTCATCACTGAGCTTGGGCATGACGGGACCCTTCGCAGCCTCGCGGTCCGTTTGTCAACACGTGTCAAATTTTCCTGACGCATGTCGAAGCGGCGTAGAGTGCGCGTCATGACCAAGAGCGCGACGACGCGACGGCGCCCGCAGACCTCGCGGGGGGACGTCCGCGAGGCCCGCCTGCTGGAGATCGCGGAGGGGCTGTTGCGCGACGGGCGCTTCGAGGCGACCTCGATCGCCGAGATCGCAGCCGCGGCGGACATCACCCGGTCGGCCTTCTACTTCTACTTCGCCTCCAAGGAGCGGTTGCTGGAGCGTCTGATCGAGACGACGCTCACCGAGTTCATCGACCGCCGCCTGTCCGATCTGGACGCCCGGGACGCGCCTCCGGCCGAGCGGTTGGGCCGCCTGCTGCACGGCGTCGCGGAGATGTGGGTCGAGCACGGCGTGGTCCTGTCCGCCGCTGCGGAGCTCGCGGCCAGCGTGCCGGCGCTGTTCGACCGCATCGCCGGCGTCATCGCGTCAGGGGTCGAGACGCTGACGCCCGTCCTGGCGGAGCACGACGGGGACACCGACCCGTGGCCGTGCGCGAGACGGTCTCCGCCCTGCTGTGGATGGGCGAGCGCACGTTCTACGTGCTCGCCCGAAGCGACCCGTCGCCGGAGGAGTACCACGCACTCGCCGACCGGCTCTTCGTCGTCTGGGTGCGTGCTGTCGGCATCGAGAACGAGCCTGCAGGGGGTGGCGCGTGAATGCAGCGGCGACCACGCGCCGCCCTCCCCGCGCTCCTCGCCCTCACCGCCTCGACGTCACCTGGAAAGGACGCGCATGAGCATCTCCGAACCGGTCCCCGGCCTGCACCGGATCCCCTTGATGGGAGGCTTCGTCGCCGCCTACCTCCTCGCCCACGACGGGGAGCTGACGCTCGTCGACACCGGCCCACCGGGCAGCCTCCCGGAGATCGAGGACGCCGCCCGCGCAGCCGGCCTGGACATCGGCGACGTGACGCGGATCGTCGTCACGCACGCCCATGCCGACCACAGCGGCTCGGCGGCCGCGGTCCGCGAGCGCACCGGCGCACCGATCGTCATGTCGGCGGCGGACGCCCGGCTCATCGCGTCGGGCTGGTCCTCGCGCGGGCTCTCGATCCTGCCGGGCCAGGAGGACACGCTGCCGTTGCCGCCCGGCGTGACCGCGGAGGTTCTCGCGCAGCCTGCGCCGGCCGAGCCGTTCGACGTCGACACCGAACTGGCGGAGGGATCCGTGCCGGGCGTCGCCGACCTCGAGGCGATCGCGACGCCCGGGCACTGCGAGGGCCAGATGTCGCTGCTCTGGCGGCGTCAGGGCGGCGTGCTGCTCTGCGGCGACGCGGCCGGCAACTTCGACGCGCTCGCCATCGCGGCCGTGGGCGAGGACTTCGACGTGGCCCGGGACTCGGCGAGGCGCCTCGCCGCCCGCGACTTCGAGGTCGCGGTGTTCGGCCACGGCGAGCCGCTGACCGAGCGCGCGTCGGCGCGGTTCCGCGAGACCTTCAGCCGCTGACCTGTCGCTCCGAGACCGTCAGGAGTCACGAACGCGGCGCGCCGACGACCTCCCCGACCACGCGACTGTGCTCACGCATCGTCTCCAGTCCGTCCTGCCCGGGCTGGCGGCCGAACCCGCAGTACATGGCCACCCCGAAGTCATCGAGGTACTTCGAGGCCGTCGCGTGCCGGCGACGCAGGCCGTCGGCGCCGTCGATCGGCAGCACGATCCCGAGGTACACGCGCGTGTCCGGCGTCTCCAGGCCGGTCAGCGGCGCGAAGAACCGGTCGTCCTGGCTGCGCAGGTCCTTCGGGCCCGCGAGGTGCAGCCAGTCGACGGTGCGCCCCGAGTTCTCGACCGCGTAGTTCGCCATCCGCACGATGAGCTCCATGTCGCGCGCCTCGTGCATCGGCCACGTCGGGAAGGTGCCGTAGCACAGGTGGTAGCCGACGAGCGTCTCCTCAGGGATCAGCCGCGTGAGCCGGGTCACCGGACCGGCGTAGCGCTCCCAGGCGTCGTCGTCCATCCAGTCGATGACGCCCTCGAGATCGAGCACCTCCCAGCAGACGTCCCATTGAATCGCGAGGTCCTCGGGTGGGATCGCGTCGGTCAGACGGGTGATCTCGCGGGCGAAGAGCTCCTCGTACGCGGGGCCGACGATCGCAATGTCGTGGGCGAAGTCGGCCTTGAAGCTGGCAACCGTGCTCGTCCGGAAGGGGAGGGACAGCTGGAACCGCAGGTGGGCGGGGATGACGCCCTCGTCGCGCAGCGCGCGGAAGGCGGCGTAGGACTCGATGGCGTCGTCGATGCGGGGCCACCGGTCGAAGCGCAGCTCCTCGACGCCCGCGTCGACGCCGAGGACGGGGATCTCCTCGACGTGCCGTGGCGGCGCCGCACCTGGGCGTACCACGTCGATGCTCGCGTGGGGCTGCAGGAGGGTCAGGAACTCGTAGGCGGCCCAGAGCGCCCGCGGGCCGGTCTCGCCGTCCGGCAGCGCGAAGACCAGGTCGCCGAAGAGCTCGCCCCCTGCGCGCAGCGCCTCATCGGTCGAAGATGCCGGAAGGCTTCCGACGAGCAGCAGCTCGCTCGTGATCCTGCTGGGCATGACCCACCCCTCTCCTCGACACTAATACGAAACGAAGCGTATCATTAACGCCGTGACCCTCGTGCTGTCAGATCAAGAGGTCCGGAGCGCCTGCGACATGCGCGCCCTGATCGATGCCATCGAGCATGCGATGACGGTCGAGGCGCGCGGAGGCGTGCAGATCGTGCCGCGGATCAACTTCGGCGTGGAGGGCGGGTTCTTCCGCCTCATGCCCGCGGTCATCGAGGAGCTCGACATCATGGGGCTGAAGGCGTTCGATGCGAAGTTCCCGGAGGCCCGCTACCTCATCGCGGTGTTCACGCCGTCGACCGGTGAGCTCGACTGCCTCGTCGACGCCGCGTACCTCACCGCCGCGCGTACCGGTGCGACGACCGGCGTGGCGACTCGCTGGATGACCGCGCCGGACGGCTGTCGCGAGGTGGGCGTCATCGGCTCCGGCCTCGAGGCCCGGACGAACCTCGAGGCGGTGCTCACCGTCCGCGAGGTCGAGCGCGTGAAGGTCTTCAGCCCGAACCCCGAGCGCCGCGAGCGCTTCGCACGCGAGGTCGCCGCGCGCTTCGACATCGAGGTGCTCGCGATGGACTCGGCCGTTGAGGCCGCCGACGCACCGTGCGTCATCGCGGCCACGAACACGGGTGCGGGCGGGCCGGTCGCGCTCGAGGGCGCGTGGCTTCGCGACGACGCCCACCTCAACACCATCGGCGCGACAGCACCGGTGCTGCGCGAGGTCGACCCCGAGACCTTCGCCCGCGCCGCGACGATCGTCGTCGACACCGAGCACGCGGGCCCCGAGTGCGGCGACATCATCGCTGCCGAGCAGGCCGGGACGTGGGACGAGCGGCGCGTGACGACGCTCGCGCAGCTGGTCGGCGGCGGAACCCCGCTCACCCGCGAGGGGCTCACCGTCTTCAAGTCGGTGGGCACCGCGGTGCAGGACCTGGCCGCCGCCGCGGCCGTCGCGCGCGTCGCGCGGGAGCGCGGCCTCGGCCGCGAGCTGGACATCGTCAGCCCGAAGACGTTCTGACCAGGAGGAGACTGCACGTGCCCGACTACGAACGCGGAGCGGCCCGGGAGTGGGCCCGCGAGCACCTCGTCGGCTGTTCGAGCGTGACCATCCCGACGTTCACGGCCGACCTGAAGCGGCTCAACGAGGCAGCGGTCGCACACGACATCGCCCTCGGCGTCGAGCACGGCTTCACCTACACGCTGCTCGTCACCGAGACGAACATCACGCCGCAGGAGAACGCGCGGATGACGGCGATCGCGCGGGAGGCGGCAGCGGGCCGCATGCGCCTGTTCTTCCACGCGGCTTTCGGCACGCTCGAGGACAACATCGAGGCGGTGCGGCTGGCCGAGCGCGAGGGCGCGGATCTGGCGCTGCTGTCCTATCCGCCGCAGTTCTGGCCGACGACGGAGCGCGAGGTCTACGAGTACACGAAGGCGTTCTGCGACGCGACGTCGCTCGGGGTGATGCTGTTCGCGCTGCCCGCGTGGGGCTTCGAGCGCATCCACCCCGCGGGCATGTCGGTCGAGTTCGTCCGCCACGTGCTCGACACGATCCCCAACATCGTCGCCATCAAGTCCGAGCAGGGCTTCCCGCTCGTCGCCGGCGTCTGCGAGATGTACCACCACTTCCGTGACGAGGTCGTCATCAGCTGCCCGATCGAGGCGGACGCGCTGCCGCTCATGGGCGTCATGGACATGCAGTTCTCCGGTACGAGCAACACCGAGTGGATGAGCGGCTGGTACCCCGAGACCTTCGAGCTGGCCCGGACGGGCCGCTGGCCGGAGGCGATGGAGCGCTTCTGGGCGGTGCAGCCGGCGCGGCAGGCCAACGCGGCCGCCACCGGGACGTACATCACCGGGACGAGCGTCCTGAACCGGACGATGTGGAAGTACCAGGACTGGCTCGCCGGCTACAACGGCGGCCCGCTGCGGGCGCCGGCGATGCGGGTGCCGGATCGGCTCATGCGCCAGCTGCGCGCCGGCCTGCAGGCTGCCGGGCTGCCCGTGACGGACGATCCCGACAGCGCGTACCTCGTCGGGCGCAACCCCGCGTGAGCGGGCCGGTCACCCCTTCGCGACGATGCCCTCGATCATCTCCTCGTGGCGCCCGACGATGCCCGGGGGGATCTCCACCATGTGCACGGCCGGCATGCCGATCTCCGTACGGTAGGAGTTGTTCGGGCCGTCCTCGAAGCGCCAGATCGCCGGCTCCCAGTCGGGGACGTAGTTGCGGTAGCCGCCGGAGTTGAGCTCGTAGCGCAGCCCGACCGGGTCGCGGAAGTACAGGTAGTGCTGCTCGCCGATGCCGTGCTCGCCAGGGCCGAAGTCGATGTCGTGGCCGTGCTCGACGAGGAACTTGGCGCCCGCGGGTGAGGTCGTGGTTGGTCTCCACCCAGAAGGCGACGTGGTGCAGGCGGCCGGGCGTGCCCTCGCCGTCCAGGATGAAGCCGAAGTCATGGGACTTCTCGTTGCAGCTGACCAGGCCGAGGAACCAGGGGGCACCCGGCTCGCCCTCGACGCCGCCCATGACGCGGAAGTCGAGGACGTCCCGGTGCCAGAACGCCGCGGCCTTGACGTCGGGGGCGGTGACGGTGAGGTGGTCGAGGATGCGTACGCCGATGCCGCGCGAGCCGGTGCGCTGCGGGCGCTCGGGATACGGGGACTCCTCGCCGGGCGGCGCGACCGCGCGGTCGACGTCCCAGAAGAGCTCCTCGGTGTGGCCGGCCGGGCCGGTGTAGCGGTACGCACGGCCGTGGCCGAAGGAGGACTCCACCCATTCGCCGGTCACGCCGGCGGCCTCGACGGAAGCGACGGCGACGTCGAGCTGCTCGGCGTTCCAGGTGCGCCAGGCGCCATGGCCCAGCCCGGGCTCGGCCGCGGCCGTGAGCACGAGGCTGTAGCCGTAATAGTCGCCCCAGCAACGCAGGAAGACGGAGTCGCCCTCCTCGGCGACGACGTCGAGGCCGAGGATGTCGCGCGCGAACGCGACGGACGCGTCGAGATCAGGCGTGAGCAGCTCGACGTGGGACAGCACGGACAGGGGACGGTGTGGCATGGGTTCTCCTCGTCGGTGACGTCCTACGCCCGGGTGGGCAGCAGGACGTCGCGGTGGATCTCGAGCGTGGGGACGACCTCGTCGCGCGGGATGCGCCCGATGCCGCACTCCGTCGCGACGCCGAACGACGCGACGTGGCGGGCAGCGGTGTCGATGCGCCGCTGCGTGCCGGCGGTGCCGTCCTCGAAGTGGACGAGTCCGAGGTACAGCTCGCTCTCCTCGGGCAGGCGCAGCTCGCGCAGCGGGGTGAAGAAGGCGTCGTCGTCTCGCTCGATCGGGACCGGGATGTGCACCCAGTCCACGCGGCGGTCGATCTGGTCGAGCATGGCGTTGGTCAGCCGCACCATCGCGCCGGCGTCGCGCGGCTCCATCCAGTGCTTGCCGTGGCCGGTCTCGGCATCTGGTGGATCCCCGTAGCAGTGGTGAAAGCCGAGCTCGACCCCCTCGGGCACGATCGCGGCCATACGTCCCACCTCGGCGGCCGCGTCGTCGAAGCTCCAGGTCACCGGCGGTGACACGCCCTCGGTGATCGACACCTCACAGGGCGTGTCCCATTGGATGGCGAGGCGGTCGGGCTCGATGACCTCCAGCATCCGCTCGATCTCGCGGGCCAGCGCCCGCTCGTAGGCCGGGATCAGGGCGTCGCGGTGGTCGATGTCGACGAACGCCATCACCGCCATGAACGCCGTCGGCAGGGCGACCTGGAAGCGCGTGTCATCGCGCAGCGTGCCGCCCTCCACGGCGTCGCGGAAGCGGGCGTACGACGCGATGGCATCGTCGGCGTAGCCGAGGTTGCCGAACTCCACGTCCTCCGTCGCGACACCTTCTCGGGGCCGGTACTGGTCGAAGTGATGGTCGATGTGCTCGCCCCAGGAGGCGGGGGCGAGTTCCAGGGCGTCGACTGCGGCGAACCGCGGCGCCAGCGAGAAGATCCAGCCCAGCCGCTCTCCGGTCTCGCCGTCGGGCACGCGCGCGACGTCATCGCGCAGCGCCGCTCCGACGGCGGCGAAGACCGCGTCCGGCGACTCCAGGTTCAGGCTCCCGACGAGCAGTGAACGGGCCATCGTCAGGACACCGGGGCAGTCATGCCGACACCACGCGATTGCGCTGGGTGCCGAGGCCGGTGATGGAGCCCTCCATCACGTCGCCGGGGCGCAGCCAGCGGTCGTAGTGGCTGCCGTTGCCGGCGGGCGAGCCCGTGAGGACGAGGTCACCGGGGAGCAGGCTGCGCCTGACGCGACGCGAACGCGATGAGCGACGCGACGTCGAAGATCATGTCCGCCGTCGTCTCGTCCTGCATGAGCTCGCCGTTGAGCCGTAGCTGGATCCGGAGGTCCTGGGGGTCCTCGACGAACGCGGCCGGGACGATGTAGGGCCCGATCGGCTTGTACGTCGGCGCGCACTTCGACTGCAGCCAGTCGGCGCCGACCGGTCCAAGGTCATCGCGCCCGACGAAGTCGCGCGCGGTCAGATCGTTCGCGATGGTCCAGCCGGCCACGTGGGACAGCGCCTGCTCGCGCTGGACGCAGTACGCCGGGCGTCCGATCACCGCCGCGAGCTCGAGCTCCCAGTCGGTTCGCTCGCTGTCGGCGCGCAGGACGATGTCGTCGTCGGGGCCGCACACCGAGGTCGGCAGCCCGACCCACAGGAACGGCACACCGCGGTCGGCGCGCTCGTCCATCATCGCCGTCGCCTCCGCGCGGATGTCCTCGACGCCCATGTCCGGTCGGGAGCCCAGGCGCTGGTCGACCATGAGGTCGATCACGTGCGTGCGGTAGTTCAACCCCGCGGCGAGGAGCTGACGCGGCTCGACCGGCGGCAGGCGCCGCAGCGATGCGACCGGCTGCGCGTCGAGCCCGCCACCGGCGATCTGCGCGGCTGCGCCGGCGAGCGGGTCGGCGAGAGACTCCCACCGGCCGAGCACCGCGACGGGGGACAGGTCGTCGTCGAGGTCCTCGCGCACGGCGGCGAGCCTCGCGACCGCCTCGCCGACCACCACGCCGGTGAAGGCGCCCTCCGACCCTGCGAACCGCCCGAGGCAGAACGGCGGTGCGGCCCTGGTCACGTGCTGGTCCTCCGGTTCATCGCTCTCCTCCTGACTGCACCGATACGTCTCGTATTGGACGCGGTGCGTCAGTACTATACGCAACGGCTCGTATCGTAACGGTCGAGCGGTACCCAGGAGGAGAGACCATGGAGATGGCCATGTCCATACGGCGTCGCCGGAAGGCCGTCGCGGTGCTGGCCGCGCTGCTCGCGGCGGGAGGCGTCGTCGCCTGCGGTGACGACAGCGAGTCCGGGGGCGCAGCCAAGGCCGACGCACCGGCCGCGTCGACCGCGAAGGCCGACGACGCGGCGCCGGCCGGCGGCACCGCTGGTGCCGGCAGCGTCACGGACTACGTGCAGTACACGGGCGGCACGAAGGGCGCCGCGGACACGAGCAAGAGCAAGATCGTCATCGGGTGGACCAACCAGCAGGGGGGCCCTGCCGATCCGAGCCCCTACGCGACCGACGGTGCGAAGCTCGCGGTGAAGTACGTCAACGAGGAGCTGGGCGGCGTCGACGGCCACCCGATCGAGCTCGCCTCGTGCTTCACGTCGACGACCGAGGAGCAGGGGCAGAGCTGCGGCCAGAAGTTCGCCAACGACGACGGCGTCGACGTCGTCGCCGTCGGCGCGATGTCCATCGGCTCCCAACCGCTCATGGCGTCGATCGACGGGGCGAAGCCCATGGTCTACAGCGTGGCCGCCGGCGCGTCGGATGCGCAGAACAAGAACGGCTACATCCTGTTCGGCGATCTCATCCGCGTCCTGCCGCCGCTCGCGACCTTCTCCAAGGAGGTGCTGAAGGCCAAGACCGCCGCGGTGATCTACCCCGAGGCGCCCGGCCTCTCCTACGCGGCGGATGCCCTGACGGGCGGCCTGAAGGCGGCGGGGATCACCTACAAGCGCGTGAGCTACCCGGCGAACGCGACCGACCTCGTCGCACCGCTCTCCGCGGCCGGCGCCCAGACCGCCGACGTCGTGAACCCGGTCGTGCTGCCGCCACAGTGCGTGACCGTGGCCAAGGCGCTGCAGCAGAGCAAGGTCACGGCACCTGTCGTCGCCACGCCGCTGTGCCTGAACAGCAACGTCGCCAAGGCGCTCGGAGATCTGCCGCAGTGGTACTACGGCATCGCGTCGTCGCTGACGGCCGACCGCAGCGACCCGGCCGCGGGAGCGTTCATGGCCGTCGCCGCGAAGAACGGCGGGGCGGAGAAGGCAGCCGATCCGTACTACTCGATCTCCTTCGCGGAGATCCTCACCATCGTGCAGTGGATGAACGCGGTGGGGCCGGACAAGCTGTCGCCCGAGGCGATCGCCGCGAAGGCCAAGGCGTTCAAGGGGCCGCTGGCGCTGGGGCCGCCGACGGTGCAGTGCGGCGAGTACCCCGACGCACCGGCGATCTGCAACGACCAGATGAAGGTGTTCAAGTACGAGGGCAAGGGCCAGTTCAAGC
The DNA here is from genome assembly GCA_963757125.1 of uncultured Solirubrobacterales bacterium. Taxonomy (GTDB): domain Bacteria; phylum Actinomycetota; class Thermoleophilia; order Solirubrobacterales; family Solirubrobacteraceae; genus CAVVSD01. Next base: position 505,767 of record CAVWQP010000009.1, read on the forward strand.
CCGCCTCGGACTGGATCGGACCGCCGAGCTGAGCAGCCGCGTGGGGGCCGCCGGCCGGCGGCCCCCACGCGTCGTCTCAGAACGGCTGCGCCAGCAAGCGCGTAGCCGTTCATCATGATCCCCACGGTCTGCTCGTCGGGGATCGCCGGGTCCTGCTCCGCCTTGCAGATGGCGAGTGAGTGCTCGTAGATCGGCCGGACGCGCTCGGCGCGCCGCGTGCCGTACGCGTCGAGCGCGGCCTCGACGTCCGCGTGGGCGTCGAGCTCCTCGCAGAGCACGACGGCGTCCTCGATCGCCATCCCGCCGCCCGACGTGAGCTGCGGCGTGAGCGCGTGCGCGGCGTCGCCGAGGAGCACGACCCGTCCCTGGTGCCATGGCGCCGGCAGCAGCACGTGGTCGATCGGCCGGAAGCTGATGTGGCGCGACGCGTCCATCCCCTCGACCGCGTCCCGGATCATGGGTGCGCTGAACGGCGCGAGCCGTTCGCGCAGCAGCTCGCCGAGCCGATCGGGCGGCATGCGCACGTGCTCCGCCGTGTTCTCGAGGTAGAAGAGGTAGCAGTCGTCCTCGGACAGCGGCAGTGCTCCGACCACCGTCGCCGTCGCGGGTGCGGTGCAGCGTGAGGCCGTTCACGTCGGCGGGGCGCGGGATCGTGTAGCGCCACACGCCCTGCCCGGAGTACACGGGCCGGCGGTCCTCGCCGAAGAGCAGCGAGCGGGTCCGCGAGTAGGCGCCGTCGGCCGCGACGAGCAGGTCGTACGTGCCGGCGTCGCCGTCGGAGAGGGCGACGCCGACGGCGCCGTCGCGCTGCTCGACACGCTCGATCGTCGTCTCGAACGCGATCGACGCGCCGCTCGCCCTCGCGTGCTCCTCGAGCAGGTCGCCGAGATGCGTCCGCATGATCCCCACCGCGGGCGGCGCACCGGGCTTGTAGGCCTTGGGCAGCGCCTGGTCGTGCAGCACGGTGCCCGCGGCATCCCGTGTGCTGACGACGCCCCAGCCCGCGCCGGCGGCCACGACGGGATCGGCGAGCCCGATGCGGTCGAGCGCCCGCAGCGCGTTCTCCAGCAGCGTGATGCCGGTGCCGAGGCGGTCCTGACGCCGGGCCGCCTCGATGACGCGGACCTCGGCGCCCGATCGGGCCAGGCCGTGCGCGAGCGTGAGCCCCCCGATGCCGCCGCCGGCGATGATGACCCTCATCCTCTTCTCCTCATGCCATCGGTCGAAACGAGCGCTTCGGCCGGGGGCGCGCCCGCAGGCAGCATCCCGAGGTCGCGGCGCATCTCGTAGAGCAGGGCGATGCCGTCGTCGGCGGGGGCGACCGATCGAGCGCGGATGCCGAACAGCTGCACCGCCCCCTCGCGATCGAAGCCCGCGGCCTCGAGCATCCGCACCGCCTCCTCCTCGCGGTCGTCGGTCGCCCAGGCGGCGGCCCCGGCGAGCGCGCGCACGTACGCCCGCGCCGCTTCGGTGGTCGCGGGCGACGCGGAGGCCCGGAGCACCGCGCCGATTCCCGGCAGTCGCGGGACCTCCTCGTGGGCGCGCGCGAGGACCCGGCAGCCGCGCCCGAGGGCGATGTGGTTGAACGGTGGTCCGAGGAGGCCCGCGGCGGCGCGGCCCTCGACGACCGCCTCCATGCGCTGCTGGATGCCTCCGGCGGGCAGCAGCTCGTAGTCGTCCGGCGCGAGCCCGCGGGTCGCGAGGACGTGGCGCAGGAGGATGGCGAAGCCGGTGTCGACCGCGTCGACGGCGAGCGTCCGGCCGCGGAGCTCGGCGATCGCGCCGACGTCGGGCGCAGCGCACAGGTCGAGCACCGTCGTGCGCTCGACCTGGGCGACGACGACGAGGTCGTCGCCGTCGGCGTCCCAGGCGATGAGGTTGTCGATCGCGGTGAGCCCGAGGTCGTAGGTGCCGTCCATGAGCCCGGCGCGCTGCTCGGTGGACGAGCGGGTGCGGACGGCGTCGACCTCGATCCCCGCCGCGTCGAACAGGCCCAGCCCGTGCGCGAGCACGCCGAGGCTGGGCGACACGAACTCGATGACGCGCAGCCGGGTCACGCCGGGTCCTCGATCGGGATGACCAGCGTCTCGCCGCTGCCCACCGCGACGATCTCGTCCTCGCAGGTGATCCGCACGCGGTAGCCGGCCCGGCGGCGCAGGCGGAACTCCCGGACCGCCGTGGCCACGAGGCGGTCACCATGCGCCGCCGGCCGCGTGAACTGGATGCTCGACGCCGTGACCACAGCGCGCTCGCCCGGCGTCGCGTTCGCGGTCAGGGCGACCGCCGCGTCGGCGAGTGAGAACAGCGCGCCGCCGTGCGCGCGGCCGATGTCGTTGAGGTGCTGCTCGCCGAGCGTCATGACCGCCTGGGCGGTCGTGGCGTCGGCGGACAGCGGCTCGATGCCGAGGTGGGCGGCGTAGCGATCGTCCTCGCCGCACGGGCCGGTCGCCGCGTTCACGGGTGGAACTCACCGGTCGCGAACTGCGCCTCCTCCGGGGAGGGGACGACGAAGGCCTCGTGGTCGACCACGGCCATCGGCGGCGCACCCTTCGGCCGGCCCCGCGTGCCGAGGATCTCGCGGGCCTCGTCGGGCGTGGCCGGCTCGAGCTGCAGCTCGCGCGCGATCCGCACGGTGCGCTCGACGAGCTGCGCGTTGTCCCGGGCGAGCTCGTCCCGGCTGTAGCGGATGTTGTCCTCCAGCCCGACGCGCACGTTGAGCCCCATCGCCAGGCCCATCGTCGTGAGCGGCAGCTGCGCGCGGCCGATGGCGATCACGTTGCAGTTCGCCCCCGCGGGCAGGCGCCGCGCCATGTCGGCGAGGTTCTGCCAGGTGCCGCGTGCCGCGCCCTGCCCCGGCGTGTTCAGGACGAAGCTCAGGTTGTACGGCGGCGTGAGGAGGCCGGCGTCGATGAGGCGCTCGGCCTCCTCGAGCATCGTCACGTTGTAGAGCTCGAGCTCCGGCTTGACGCCGCGCTCGCGCATCTCCTCGGCGTAGCGCTCGATCTGCGGGCGCGGGTTGGCGAGCATCATGCCTCGCCCACGCTGGAAGAAGAGGACGAACCCCATGTTGAGCGAGCACATCTCGGGGCTCAGCAGCGCCGTGGTGAGCCGCTCGTCGAGGGACATGGCGAGGCCGCCGCCGGTCGTGAGCTGCACGATGGCGTCGGTCTCCGCGCAGAGCCGCTCGTGGATCTCGCGGTAGATCTCCTTGTCCATCGTGTTGTGGCCGTCCGGGTCGCGGGCGTGGACGTGCAGCACCGCGGCTCCGGCCTCCCACGCCCGGATGCCCTGCTCGACGATCTCGTCGGGCTGCTCGGGCAGGTTGGGGTGCGTCGTCCTGTCGTGGTAGCCGCCCGTGAGCGCGCACGTGATGATGGGCGGGCTCACGATCCCTCCTGGCCGTCGATGAGGACGAACGCCATGCGGCACGGCCGGTCGCTGCGGTTCGCCCAGGCGTGGTTCGTCCCGCGCTGGATGAGCACGTCCCCGGTGCGCATCAGCGTCTCGTCCTCGTCGAGCAGCGCCCACACCTCGCCGTCGAGGACGATCGCGTAGTCGAGCGTCGGCGTCTTGTGGAACCACCCGTGCCGCCCGTCGCCGCGCTCGGTGCCGGCCTCCTGGTGGCGGGCGCCGCCGATCTCGCGGAACAGCTGCGCCATGTCGACGTCGTCGTAGGCGCTGTCGGGCGGGAAGTCCGCGACGCGCAGGATCGTGCCGTTCGCAGGCGGGGCCATCGGCGGGACGCGACCGGCCGGCGCCGTGTCCTCCTCACCGTCGAGCGGCGCCGGCGTGCCGTCCGTGGTCCACAGGACCGTCGCGACGAGCTGCGGCATCGCCGGCGGGGCGCTGCGGCACGGCGCGGGCCCGTCGCTCAGGATGACCGACCGCCCGTCCCCGCGGTGGCCGGTGACGATCCGACGCACCGGGGGGAGGGTCTGCTCGGGTTCGACGGAGACGACATCCGCGCGACCGGCGTGCTCGTGATCGGCCATGTCGCCCCTCAGCTCCGGGCGGCAGCGAACGGGTCCGCCTGCTCCGACGGCCACCACGGGTACTGCTCGGCGGAGGCACTGAAGCGGCTCCGCAGCGTCCCGACGCCCTCGACCTCCAGCTCGACGACGTCGCCGGCCCGCAGATGCCGGCCGAGCTCGAGCGCGGAGCCGTTCCCGACGGTGCCCGAGCCGATGATGTCCCCGGGCTGCAGCCGGTCGGCGATCGAGACGTACGCGATGAGCTCCGCGCCCGAGTAGATCGGTCCCTCGGTCGTGCCGGTCGCCCACTCCTCACCGTTGACCGACGCACGGACCGACAACGCGTCGAGGTCGGGGAACTCGTCGATCGTCGTGATCCACGGCCCGATCCCGTACGCGAAGTCCTTGGACTTCTGGGGGCCCATGCCCATACCCATCTCCCGGCCCTGGATGTCACGCGCGCTGAAGTCGTTGAAGATCGTCAGGCCGAAGAGCGCCTGCTGCGCCTCATCGGGCGTGAGGTTGCGGCCGGTCGTGCCGACGACGTAGCCCAGCTCCAGCTCGTAGTCGATCTGCTCGGCGAAGCTGGGGTACGGGATCTCCTCGTCGTGGCCGTAGACGGCGCCGGTCGACCCCTTGAAGTAGCCCGGGGTCTTGAAGAACTGCGCGCTCGGCGGCCCTGCGCCGAGCCGTTCGCCGAACTGCTTCATGTGCAGCGGGAAGGTCAGCGAGTCGCGGATGACCGGCGGGTCGAGCGGGGCGAGCCAGCGGACGTCGTCGACCGACAGGGACGCGTCCTCGCCCGCCGAGTCGTCGGCCGCCTGTGCCGCGTCGAGGAACTGCGTCCCGAGCGCGATGGCCGCGGCCATGCTGGGCGGGAACAGGGCTGCGCTCAGCCGTCGTGCCGCCTCGGTCGTCGCTCCCCGCTGCTGCAGCCGAGCGCCCTCGGCGGTCGCGAGGTCGACCACGCGGCCCTCGTCGGGGTGCACCGCGACGATGCGCGCGACGTCCCCGTCGGGGCCCTGCCGCCAGATTCGACCGAGCTTCATCCGTCCTCCTCGATGTAGACGAGCCGTATCGTATCGAATTGTCTGCATCCGCTACGCGTCGTACTGTTCAGGCATGGCGTCGCGAAGCGAGACGAGCAGGAAGGCGATCCTCGAGGCCACGAGCCAGCTCCTCGCCGACACCTCCGTGCAGAAGTTGTCGATCGAGGCGATCGCCAAGCGCGCCGGCGTCGGCAAGACCACGATCTACCGGTGGTGGCCGAGCAAGGCAGCGGTCGTCATCGACGCGTTCGTCGAGCACCACCTCGTACACACACCGATCCGCGACGACCTGCCGGTGCGCGAGGCCATGACCGATCACCTCAGCTCGCTCGCCGAGCAGTACTCCGGCCCGCAGGGCCGCCTCGTCGCGCAGATCATCGCCGAGAGCCAGTACGACGAGACGACGCTGCACGAGTTCCGCGAGCGCTTCTGGGACGGCCGGCGCGCCGCGACGCGCGGCCTCGTCGAGCGCGGCGTGCGCGATGGCGACCTGCGCGACGATGTGGATCCCGGACTGATCGCGGAGCTCGTCTACTCCGCGGTGTACGTCCGGCTTCTCTTCGGCTACGGAAGCCTGGACCGGGCGTTCGCCGAATCGATCGTCGCGCTGGCCCTGGGCGGCGCCGCGGTCGGGGCGCCGGCCGTCATCTGACCGGCGCGCCGCGGCATTGCGCACGCGGGCTCCGTCGCCGTGCTCTCTGGGAGGGTTGGGCGATGACAGACGATCCCGCGCTGCAGGGCGTCCGCGCGTACGACCCCGCGTTCCACGCCCACCTCGTCCGCTTCGCCGAGGTACCAAGCCACAACGGCGCTCTCGAGCCGAAGGTCCGCGAGCTCATCCTGTTCGCGCTCAACGCCTCCGTGTCGCATCTGCATCTCCCCGGCATCCGCAGGCACCTCCGCGGGGCGCTCGACGCCGGCGCGACGCCCCAAGAGGTCCATGAGGTCCTGCAGATGATCAGCGCGCTCGGCATCCACGCCGTCACGATCGGCGTCCCCATCCTCACCGAGCTGCTCGCCGAGACGCGCGAGCCGCCGCCGCTCACCGACGAGCAGGAGCGGCTCAAGGCAGCGTTCCGGGCCAAGCGCGGCTACTGGAACGCGTTCTGGGACGGTCTTCTGGACCTCGACCCCTCCTTCTTCGAGGCGTACCTGGAGTTCTCCGCGCACCCGTGGGTGCACGGCGTCATCCCGGACAAGGTCAAGGAGCTCCTGGCGATCGCCTGGGACGCGTCGACGACCCACATGTACGAGCCCGGCCTGCGCCAGCACATGGCCAACGCGCTCGGTCACGGTGCGACCCCGCAGGAGATCATGGAGACATTGGAGCTCGCCGCGACACTCGGCATCCAGAGCTACGAGACGGCCCTGCCGATCCTGGCCGAGGAGCTCCCGGGCTGATGGGAGGCTCGCGACCGCGGCTCCGGAGTGTCCGACGGTCGAACGACTCCTCGCGTACCTGATATGCCTACCCGGACACATGGCAGAGGCGGCCTGATGGAGATCGGCGTGTTCGGGGTCGCGACGGACGAGACGCTGCGGCCCGATGAGATGGCTCGGCTGGTGGAGAGCGCAGGGTTCGACGCCATGGCGTTCGGCGAGCACACCCACATTCCCGTGAGGTCGGACAGCAAATATCCACTCGGGGAGATGCCTCGCGAGTACATGCGCACGTTCGACCTCTTCGTCGCCATGCAGTCGGCGCTCATGGCGACGACGAGCCTGCGCGTGGAGTCGTCGATCATCCAGATCGGTCAGCGGGATCCGATCACGACGGCGAAGCAGGCGGCGAGCGTCGACTTCCTGTCCGGTGGTCGCCTCGATCTCATCGTCGGTCACGGCTGGAACCTGACGGAGGTCCGCAACCACGGCGTCGACCCGGTCCAGCGGTACGCCGTCGTGCGTGAGCGGATCCTCGCGATGCGCGAGATCTGGCTCAACGACGAGGCCGAGTTCCACGGCGAGCACGTGAACTTCGACGCGATCTACTCCTGGCCCAAACCCGCGCAGGAATCCGGTGTACCGATGATGCTCGCCGGGAACTCTCGCGGTGCAGAGGAGCGTGCGCTGGCCTACGCAGACGGGTGGGCGACCATCAGCGGCCCGGGTGTGCCCGCCCGCATCGCGTCGTTCACCGCAGCGAATCCGGGCGTGCGGGTCCACGTGGCGGGCGTCGCGACCGAACCTGCGGCGATCGAGGACTACGCACGCGCCGGAGCGAGCCGTGTCGCGCTGGACCTCGGCGCTGCGAAGAAGGGCGAGGCCGAGGCCATCCTCGAGGAGATTCGCCGTGCGGTGGATGTTGCTCTGGGGTGAAGGCCGTGCGCGCTGTACGGTGCCGCTGACCTCGCCCCCCTCGGGATGCTGTGGCGTCGAGGCACGCCGGCCATGACCGTCGTCATCGATACGCGGACCGTCAGCCCGGAGGAGCGCTTCGACTTCTGGGTCGAGAGCGCCCACACCGTCTTCTTCCCGCTGAGGTTCAGTCGGGTGGGGGACGACGCCCGGCCCTTCAGTGGTTCTGTCCGCCGTCACGTCGTGGGGCCGATCGCGCTGACGCAGGTCGTGACGCAGCCGACGACCATCGCGCGCACGCGAGCGGACGTCATGTCGCACGATCCTCAGTCGATCGGATTCTCCTACGTCCGCCGCGGTGTCATGGTGTTCAGCCAGAACGGCCGTCACACGCGAGTATCACCAGGGGAGATCTTCATCAACGACGACTCCTCGCCGATGGTGCTGCGCACGCCCGAGGATGCCGAGCAGCTCGTGCTCCAGGCGCCCAAGGCGCTCTTCGGCCGCGAAGCGGTGTGGGCGAAGGAGAACGCCGGCCGGATCGTGTCGCCCGCGCTCACGCGTGCCCTGCTCGCCCCGCTGATCACCGGTCTGATCGACGGGCTCGCCGCCGGTGACGTCCAGGAGAACGACGCCGCGGTGGGCGAGGGCGTCCTCGACCTCATGCGGGCGGCGTGCCGTGAGCCCGTGACCGGCGTGGACGCCGCCCCGGCGAGAATGCGCGTCACGCAGGTCAAGCGCTACATCGACGAGCACGTCGGCGACCCGTCGCTGAGCTCGGAGACGATCGCGGCGGCCAACTTCATGTCGCTCCGGACGTTGCAGAAGCTCTTCCGGGCCGAGGGCTGCACCGTCACCGACTGGATCCGGGAGCGCCGCCTGGCCGGCGCACGACGGGATCTGCGTGATCCACTCGTGGCCGACGTGCCCATCGCCCAGATCGCCGACGCCTGGGGGCTGCCGAACCCAGGGCACTTCAGCAGGATGTTCCGCGCCGAGTTCGGCGTGTCGCCGCGCGAGTACCGCCGCCCCTGAGCTCGGCGCCGACGCCGTCCGAGATCGGCGTCTCCGCGCAACAGCCGTGCGCCTCTCGCCCATTGCGCGGCACGTGCCGAACCTAGGATCGGCCCGGGTCAGTGACCGCGGGCAGGCGCGGCGCGCTCGAGCTGTATAACCGTCGTGCTGTCATACAAAACAAGGTCCTCGTGCGGTGTCGAGGTATCGGGGTGCGTTGCGGGGCGCGCTCCGTGAGGACTGCGGAGGAGAGGGTTCGTCATGGGGGAAGTGGCTCGGAGGCCGCGACGCGTCGTTGCGCGTCGCGTCTCGTTGTTGCTCGGTGCGGCCGCGGTCGCGGCCGTGGTCGCTGCTGGCTGTGGCTCGTCGTCCGACAGCGCCGGCAGCGGAGGTAGCACGTCCGCGGCAGGGGCCGGCGGTGGCTCGAAGGCGGACGGCGCGAAGCTGGCGGTCTTCTACCAGAACGGCAGTTCCTACGGGGTCTCGACGTACGAGGCGTCGCAGGCGGCGGCCAAGAAGCTCGGTGTCTCGGTCACCGGCTTCAACGGGAACAACACGCCCCAGACGCAGTCGCAGCAGATGCAGGACGCGATCACCTCGGGCAAGTACAAGGGCTTCATGATCTTCCCGTTGAACGCCCAGGCGCTCAAGCCGCAGGTCGCGGCCGCCGAGAAGGCTGGGATCAAGGTCGCCACGGGCGACTTCACGTTCGGCGACCTGCAGTCGCAAGTCAAACTGAACGCGACACCCGGCCTGGTGACGACGGTCGGCCAGTCGATCGGTGACCAGCAGGTGGCGTTCGCGGAGTCCATCAGGCAGGCCTGCGCCAAGCAGGTGGGCGTGGGGAAGCCCTGCAACGTCGCGTTCATGGTGGGGCTCACGAACTTCCCGACCGACACGCTGCGCATCAACTACCTGAAGAAGACGTTCGCGGCCGGTCCGATCAAGCTGAAGCTGACGCCTCCCGGTCAGTACGACACGCCGACCTCCCAGAAGGTCGCGCTGACGTACTTCGGTTCCAACAAGGACATCGACGTGTTCCACTCGTTCGGTGACCAGATGAGCGCGGGCGTCATCACGGCGCTCAAGCAGCTGAAGATCACCCCGGGCAAGGACATCCAGGTGCTGGGCGCGGGTGGCTCGGAGGAGTTCGTCTGGACATCAAGGACGGCACGGCGTTCGCGACCATCGCCCTGTACCCCAAGAGTGAGGCAAACCTCGGCATCGGAGCACTGGTCGATTCGCTCAACGGCAAGCCGGTGGAGAACCCGATCAACGTGGTCAACGGCACCGACCGGCCGTTCATCGTCAACGCCGCGTTCCTCAAGCAACACCCGACTTCCAGCCGGAGTGGAGTGTCGGCTAGGTCCGACGACGAGGCTTGCGCCATGGAGGCGGCGGTGCCGGTACGCCGGCACACCCGCCTCCGGGCGCGGCGCCAGCGGATCGGGGGACAGAGGGCGACATGACGCGACCGACGCAACACGAACCGGACGACACGAGCGCGAGCAGTGACGCCGTCGCGCTGCCGGCGGGCACGGACGCGACGTTCGTGCGACGGGTCCAGACGACACGTGCCGTCCGGGCCCAGCGCATCCAGGACTTCGGCATTCTCGTGCTCGGGGCCATCGTCTTCGGCTACTTCGCACTCACGACGGGAGACTTCTTCACAGGCTCCAACCTCCTCAACATCCTCAATCAGAACGCTGAGGTGGGCATCGCGGCCTGCGCCGTCACGCTCACCATCATCAGCGGCAACTTCGACCTGTCGATCGGCGCGATCTTCGCGCTGGCAAGTGTGCTTGCCGCCTGGGCGGCGGTGCACCTCGGCGTGTGGTGGTGCTTCCCTGTCGCCCTGCTCAGCGGGACCGCGATGGGCCTCGCCAACGGCCTGCTGGTGGCGAAGCTCGGCGTCAACGCGTTCCTCGCCACCTTGGCCAGCGCGCTCGTCTTCGCCGGCATCGCCCTCGGCGTCACCGGCGGCTTCCTCATCCAGCCGAAGTCCGGGACCGAGGTCTTCACCTTCCTCGGCCAGTCGAAGCTGGCCAGCGTGAACTACTCGAGCATCATCTTCGTCCTCGTCGCGGTCGCGTGCCAGTTCGTGCTCGCATACACACCGTTCGGCCGTCGCATCTACGGCATGGGTGACAACCGCGTCGCGGCCCGGCTCGCCGGGGTCAGGATCGCGCCCATGGTGATCGCGACCTTCGTGATCACCGGATTGGCGTGCGGCCTGTCGGGTCTCATCGACGCCTCGTTCACGGGCACGGGCTCGGCCGACGTGGGCGCAAATCTCGCGCTCACCGCGGTCGCCGCGGTCGCCCTCGGCGGGACGAGCATCTTCGGTGGCACGGGCGCCGTGTGGCGCACCGTGGTGGGCGTCCTGGTGCTCGGGATGCTCAGCAACGGCTTCGACCTCGCCGGCCTCGCGACGTACTGGCAGAACGTGGTCGTGGGCGCCCTCATCATCGGCGCGATCGCGCTGCAGGCGGCGGTGCGACGCCAGTGACGAACGTGGAGACGGTTCGAGGGCCGGTCGAGTCGGGCCGGCTCGGACGCACCCTGATGCACGAGCACATCTTCGTGCTCGATCCGGCCATGCTCCGCAGCTACGGCACGGCATGGGGGACCAGCTACTGGGACGAGGACCGCGAAGTCGCGCACGCGGTCGGTCAGCTGCGGCGGTTGAGGGACGCAGGGTTCGAGACGCTCGTCGATCCGACGGTGCCCGGCGTCGGCCGCTACGTGCCCCACATCGAGCGTGTGAACGCTCAGGTCGACCTCAACATCATCGTCGCGACCGGGCACTTCGCGTTCGCGGAGCTGCCGCTGTTCCTGCGCCTGCGCTCACCCGAGAAGATCGCGCAGCTCTTCATCCGTGACATCCGGGAGGGCGTGGACGGCACCGAGGTCAAGGCCGGCTTCCTGAAGTTCGCCGTCGAGGAGCTCGGGCTGATCGGCGACGTCCCGCTGATCGTCAAGGCGATCGCGCTGGCCCACCACGAGACCGGGGTGCCGATCATGGTGCACACGAACGCGGCCGCGCGGATGGGCCCCGTCGCGCTCAGGGCCCTGCAGGCAGAGGGAGTCGACCCGGAGCGCGTCGTCATCGCGCACGCCGGCGACAGCGACGACCTCGACTACCTGCGCGGCATCGCCGACACCGGAGCCTCGCTCGGCTGCGATGGCTTCCCGGAGAGCACATCCTCCCGCTCGCGGTGCGCATCCGCACGCTCGTCGCGCTGATCGGCGAGGGGTACGCGGATCGCATCCATCTCTCCCACGACGGCGCGTGCTTCCTCGACTTCTACGCCGGGGATCCCGACGTCGCACAGATGGGGCTGGAGGGTGACTACCTCTTCATCCGGAACACCGTCGTCCCGGCCCTGCTCGAAGCGGAGGTCACGCAGGCTCAGATCGACGAGATCCTCGTCTGCAACCCGCAGCGCTTCTTCGACCCCGAGGGCTCAGACCGATGACCGCCACCCGCCTCGCGTACAAGGACCTGCCCGGCCGGCGCCTCACGGCGTACGGTCCCGACGACCAGCGAGGCTCGCTGAACCTGCTGACCCCGGAGCGGGTGCGTGCGGCTGCGCAACTCGTGCGGACGGGGGTCGTGTACGGCCTCAACGCGCCGCTGACGTACCCCGATCCTCACCCCCAAGCGGTCACCCGACCCTCGCGCATCGCAAGCCCCCGCAGCACCACGTGCACCGGTTCCCCGACGGCCGCGACGACTACTACGACCGGCTGTATCCGCAGTACAGCTCCCAGTGGGACGGCTTCCTGCACATCTGGGACGACGTGAACGGGTGCTTCTACAACGGCAACACCGATGAGTCGATCGGCGTCGACGCGTGGGCGGACGGCGGCATCGTCGGCCGAGGCGTGCTGCTCGACGTCGCACGATGGGCAGCGGACCGCGGGCGTCCCATCGACTGGCGCAAGCGCGACGTGATCACCGTCGCGGACCTCGAAGAGACCGCGGCGGCGCAGGACGTGGTGATCGAGGAAGGCACGATCCTGCTCCTGCGAACCGGATGGGAGACGGGATGGAAGGCGGCGCCGCCGGCCCTGCGTGCGCAGATCGCAGCCGCCCCGGAGTTCCAATCCCCGGGCGTCGAGGCCTCGCTGGAGATCGTCGAGCGCCTGTGGGACTGGGGCGTGGCGGCGGTGGCAGCCGACAATCTCGCGTTCGAGGTCTGGCCCCTGGACGGCTACACGATCCACGTCGATCTGCTGCCGCGCCTCGGGGTGCCGATCGGCGAGTTCTGGCAACTGGACGCCCTGGCCGCGGCGTGTGCCGCCGAGTCAAGGCATGAGTTCCTGCTGACCTCGGCGCCGCTGAACGCAGCCGGCGGAAGCGGGACCCCTGCGAACGCACTGGCGATCCTGTGAGCGTCCAGGAGACACCTGTCCGGCTCGCGTCCATCGGGAAGCGCTACGGCGGGACGAGCGCGCTCGACGATGTGAGCGTGGAGATCCACGCCGGGACCGTGCATGCCCTCGTCGGCGCGAACGGAGCCGGCAAGTCGACGCTCGGCAAGGTCATCGGGGGCGTCGTCCGTCCTGACGAGGGCGAGATGTTCATCGACGGGCGCGCCGTCAGGTACCCGACTCCGCGCGACGCCCGAGCTGACGGCATCGCGACGATCGCGCAGGAGCTCGCGCTCGTGCCCGCGATGAGCGTCATGGAGAACGTCTTCCTCGGCGTCGAGCCGCGACGGTCGGGGGTGGTCAACCGGCGCCAGATGCGCAAGGAGTACGACGAGCTCGTCAGCCGCTGCGGCTTCGGAGTCGATCGCGACGCGGTCGTCGGCGCGCTGCGCACGGCCGACCAGCAGAAGGTCGAGATCCTCCGCGCCGTCAAGAGCGAGGCCAGGATCATCATCATCGACGAGCCGACCTCGTCGCTGACGCGCGTGGAGACCGAGGCGCTGCACAGGATGACGCGGGCCCTGCGCGACGAGGGCAAGACGATCGTGTACGTCAGCCACTTCCTCGACGAGGTCCTCGAGCTGTGCGACACGATCACCGTGATGCGCAACGGCCACCTCGTGCGCACCGGCGCCCGCCGGCGCCGAGACCGAGGCCACCCTCGTGGCCGGCATGTTCGGAGCCGCCGCCGAGGCCGAGCAGTTCGACAAGCCGCCCCGATCGACCGCGCCGGTGATGCTCGAGGTCGAGGGGCTGCAGCAGGAGGGGATGCTGAACGACATCTCGCTCACGGTCCGCGCCGGTGAGATCGTCGGCATCGCCGGCCTCGTGGGAAGCGGCCGCAGCGAGCTCGCGCGAGCGATCGCGGGCGCGGACCGCGATCGACGGCGGGACCATCAGGGTCGACGGCAAGGTGCGCAGGATCCGCTCCCCGTCCGACGCGATCTCGGCCGGCATCGCCTTCCTGACCGAGGAGCGCAAGAAGGACGGCCTCTTCATGGAGCTCTCGCTGGCCGCCAACACGACGTTCGCCGACGTCCCTGCGGTCTCCGCGCAGGGGCATCCTGCGGCGCGGCGGCGGAGCGAGACCGCGCTCGTGCGGCTCCTCGAGTCGCTCTCGGTCGACCCCCCGTCGCCCGGCAGCGCTGGCCAAGAGCCTCTCGGGCGGCAACCAGCAGAAGGTGCTCTTCGCGCGCTGGCTCTTCTGCGACCCGAAGGTCCTGATCCTCGATGAGCCGACGCGAGGAGTCGACGTCGGAGCCCGCGCAGCGATCCACCGCCTCGATCAACGACCTCGCCGAGCAGGGAGCGGCCGTGCTGATGATCTCCTCGGAGATCGAGGAGGTCCTCGGTCTCGCCCACCGCGTGCTCGTCATGCGCCGTGGCAGCGATCACGCGCGAGTTCCCGCCGACCCGCCTCTCGGCGAGGTGATGGAGGCGGCCTTCGGGCTGCCCGGGGAGCGAGGCATGACGATCCAGCCGCCGAACGCGGCCGCGACGACGCACCCGCCGACGCCGCGCTCGCGGGCGTCCCGCGGGCGCCTTCGACCGCCGCGTGCGCAGCGGGCGGCGCCTGAAGGCCGAGCACGTCCGCGACTACGGGATCGTCGTCTTCGTCGATCGGCATCTTCATCGTACTTCTCGTTCGCGCTCGCCGGTCTTCCTGACGAGCCGGCAACCTGCTCAACATCGTCTACCAGAACGCGACCGATCGGGATCCCGGCCTGCGCGGTCACGCTCGACGATCATCGCCGGCAACTTCGACCTGTCGCTCGGCGCGATCTTCACGCTTCGCCGAGGTGCTGTGCGCCTGGGCGGCGGTGCATTGGGGCGTGCTGGTGGTGCTTCCCGGTTGCGATCGTCTCGCGGCGCGCCTCATGGGCCTCGTCGAACGGCGCGATCATCACGAAGCTCCGGGTGAACGCGTTCCTCGCGACGCTGGCGACGGCCCTCGCGTTCAGCGGACTCGCGCTCGCCGTCAGCGGCGGGCTCGCAGATCATCCCCGACGAGCAGCGTGTTCACCTTCCTGGGCCTGAACTCGTTCGGGGGCATCCAGTACCCGGTGTTCATCGTCGTCGTCGTCGCCGTGGTGCTGCAGCTGGTCCTCAGCTACACGGTCTTCGGGAGCCACATCTACGGCGTCGGTGGCAACCCGCGATGCCGCGCGGCTGTGCTGGTCTGCAGCGTCGACCGTGTCGTCGTGATCACGTTCGTCATCACCGGTGTGGCGTGCGGGATCGGCGGGCTGCTCGACGCCTCGATGACGAGTCAGGGATCTGCGACCAACATCCTGGGCGACAACCTCGCGCTCCAGGCGATCGCCGGCGTCGCGCTCGGAGGCACCAGCATCTTCGGCGGCGTCGGGTCGGTCTGGCGGACGATCGTCGGCGTCCTCATGCTGGGGATGATCACCAACGGGTTCAACCTCCTCGAGGTTCCCTCGTTCTGGCAGGACATCGTGCGCGGCCTGCTCATCGTGGTCGCCGTCGTCATCAGCACGTCGGTGGGGCGCTTGGGAAGCGCGCCGGCGCTCGGGGAGTCATAGGGAGACCACATGGAGATCGGGATCTACGGCGTCTGCACAGACGAGTCGTTGCGGCCCGATGTGATGGCGAGGCTGGTGGAGGATGCGGGGTTCGACGCGCTTGCGATCGGCGAGCACACCCACATCCCCGCGGGGCGTGACTCCCCCTACCCCGGCGGGGATCTGCCGGACGGTTACACGCGGACGCTGGATCTGTTCGTCGCGTTGAACGCGGCCGCGCTGTCGACGACGCGGTTGAGGGTGTCCTCGTCGATCCTGCAACTGGCGCAGCGCGATGCGATCATCACCGCCAAGGAGGCGGCGAGCGTCGACTTCCTCTCGGGTGGCCGGTTGGATCTCCTGATCGGGCACGGGTGGAACGTGGAGGAGATGCGCAACCACGGCGTCGATCCGGCGACCCGGTATGCGCTCGTGCGCGAGAAGATCGTGGCGATCCGGGAGATCTTCCGCGAGGACGTCGCGTCGTTTCACGGGGAGTACGTGAACTTCGACCGGATCTGGTCGTGGCCCAAGCCGGTGCAGGAGGGTGGCGTGCCGCTCATCCTCGGTGGCAACTCGCCCGGGTCGGAGGAGCGCGCGCTGGAGTACGCGGACGGGTGGGCGCCGGGCCACGACGAAAGGACGGTCGAACGCGTCGCCGAGTTCACCGCCGCGAACCCGGGCGTGCCGGTGCACGTTGCGGGAGTCCCGACCGAGGCAGGCATGGTCGAGGCGTACGGGCGGGCTGGGGCGCACCGCGTCGTGCTGAATCTCGGGCACGTGCGTCCGGGGGACGAGGGGCCGATCCTCGAGGAGCTGCGCAGGACCGTGGACGTCGCCGTCGGCTGAGTCGCGGCGGCGACGATGCGCGTCGCCGCGAAGGCGCGTCAAGCTCTCGGAGTGAAGCGACCCCTGGAGGAGAACCGCGATGCAAGCCGTCGTCGTCGAGGACCGCGACGCAGGTCTCGCCGGCCTGTCCCTGGCCGAGCTGCCGTACCCGCCCGCCGCCGAGAACGATGTCGTCGTCCGCGTGCACGCCGCCGGGATGACCGCCGGGGAGCTGGAGTGGCCGACGAGCTGGTCGGACCGCGCGGGTCGGGACCGGACGCCCAGCGTCCCCGGACACGAGGTGTCCGGCGTCGTCGACGCGCTGGGGTACGGGACGACCGGCCTGACGGTCGGCCAGCGGGTGTTCGGCCTGACGGACTGGGCGCGCAACGGGACGCTGGCCGAGTTCGTCGCGGTGGAGGCGCGCAACCTGGCGCCGCTGCCGGCGGGCGTCGACCACGCCGTGGCCGCCGCGTCCGTCATCTCCGGGCTGACCGCGTGGCAGGGCCTGTTCGACCACGCCCGCGTCGTGGCCGGCCAGACCGTGCTCGTGCACGGCGCCGCGGGCGGGGTGGGATCGGTCGTCGTGCAGCTCGCGGGCGAGGCCGGCTGCCGCGTGATCGGCACCGGCCGCCCTGCGCACCGAGACCGCGTGCTCGGGTACGGCGCGGACGCGTTCGTCGATCTCGAGGCCGAGCGGCTCGAGGAGGTCGGCGAGGTGGACGTCGTGTTCGACGTGCTCGGCGGGGATGATCCTCGAGCGCTCGGTCGCGCTGGTGCGCGCCGGCGGCACGCTCGTGACGATCGCCGAGCCGCCGCCGGCCCAGCCGGCGGACGGGCGGGCGGTCTTCTTCGTCGTCGAGGCCGATCGCGCGCAGCTCGCCGCGATCGCCCAGCGGCTGCGGGCCGGGAGCCTGGTCGTGGACGTCGGCGCGGTGCGACCGTTGCCCGAGGCGCCCGCCGCGCTCGGTCCCGACGCGCCGCACGTGCACGGCAGGACGATCATCCGGGTCGCCGAGGGGTGGTGACCGCAAACCGCGAGGCGTAGTGTCGCCGGACCATGTCAGACGAGCGAGTGCGCGTCGTCGTCGGGCAGGCACCGGGCTCGTGGTTCACGGTCGACGGTGAGCTGCTGATCGGGCGTGCGGCCTCCGACGTCGACGGTCGGCTGGGCGATGATCCGGAGCTCTCGCGGAGCCACGCCCGGATGGCGCGCGGCGCGGGCGGCGCGCTGACGATCGAGGACCTCGGCTCCTCGAACGGCACCTTCGTCAATGGCGAGCGCGTCGAGGGTGTCCGTGTCCTGCGCCTCGGCGACGTCGTGCGCCTGGGGACGACCGAGCTCGCCGTGACGGATGAGCGCGGGCTCGTCCCGGAGGCGACCCGGACCGACGCGCCGGCGCCGGCGCCGGTCGCGGTCCCCGCGGGGCTGATCGTGGGCGACGGCGTCGCGATGGCCGCGCCCCTCCCGAGCTCGGGTGGCCGGCTGCTGCTGGCGGGAACGGTCGGCGCGCTCGTGGCCGTGAGCCTCGGGATCTACGGCAACGTCCACGACCCGGCGAGCGACCTGTCGATCACGCTCGGGTTCGCGGACACGTTCACGATGAAGGTCTGGCTGGCGACCCTCGCCGTGCTCTTCGCGGTCGTCCAGCTCGGCTCCGCGCTGTGGATGTACGGAAGGGTTCCGCTCGGCGCCGCGCCCGCGTGGCTGGGCTCGCTGCACCGGATCTCGGGCCGGGTCGCGTTCCTGCTCACGCTGCCGGTCGCCTACCAGTGCCTGTACCAGCTGACGTTCGAGGACACGTCGACCCGAGTCCTGCTCCACTCGCTGCTGGGCTGCGCGTTCTACGGGGCGTTCGCCGCGAAGATCGTCGTGGTCCGCTCGCACGCGCTGCCGGGGATGGCGCTTCCGCTGGCGGGCGGTGTGCTGTTCACGTTGCTGGTCGGGGTGTGGCTGACGAGCGGCTGGTGGTTCATCTCGAACAACGGCTTCCCGTCGCCCTAGTCGTGCTCGCGCGGATCGACCACATCCTCGCGCCGCTGACGTGGCTGGCCGCGGCCTTCGCCGTCCTCGTCCTGTTCGTGGGTCCGAAGCTCATCGGCGCCGAGAAGGAGGGCGGCGCCGCGGCGGGTGCGCCGACCGGCGCCGCGGCGCCGCCGTCGGGCAAGGAGGTCTTCGTCTCCACCGGCTGCGGCGGGTGTCACACGTTCCGCGCGGCGGGCTCGTCCGGGGTCGGCGGCCCCGACCTCGACGACGCGAAGCCGAGTGCGGACGCGGTCGAGGCGGTCGTGACCTCCGGATCCGGGAGCATGCCGTCGTTCAAGGGGCGCCTGTCGGCGGCCGAGATCACGGCTGTCGCCGAGTTCATCTCCGGGACCGAGCCGAAGGCCGCCCCGCCGAGCCCTCGGGCCGGCAGCCCTCGGTCGCGGCCACGATCCCGGTCGGCCGCGGCCCGGACGGCATCACGGTCGCGGGCTCCGACGTGTGGGTCACAGATGCCGGCGGCACGCTCATGCGCATCGATGCGGGCTCCGACCGCCGCGTCGGAGTCGCCATCCCCGCGGGGCGCCAGCCGGACAACCCGGTGGTGACGCGCGGCGCCGTCTGGGTCGCCGCGTCGGGCGACGACGCCGTGCTGCGGATCGTGGACGGCCGGGCGACCTCGATCCCCGTCGGCCGGGCGCCCGAGGCGCTCGCCGTCGGCGCGAGCGATCTCTGGGTCACGAACGCCGGGGACGGGACCGTGTCGCGCATCGACCTGGACACGGCGCAGGTGAGCGGTGATCCGATCGCGGTCGGCGGGCGACCGTTGGGCATCGCGGTGGGCAAGAGCGCCGTCTGGGTCACGAGCTTCACCGACGGCACGGTGACGCGTCTCGATCCCGACTCGGGCGAGGTCCAGGGCGACCCGATCGAGGTCGGGCGTCGCCCGCGAGGCGTGGCCGTCGGCGAAGGGTCGGTGTGGGTGGCGAACGCCGGTGACGGGACGGTCACGCGGGTCGATCCGGCGAAGGCGGCCGTCGTAGGCGACCCGATCCCGGTGGGTCGCAATCCGCGCGAGCTCGACGTCGGCGAGGGCTTCGTGTGGGTCGCCGACGCAGGCGACGGGACGGTGACGCGGATCGACCCGGCGGGCAAGGTCGTCGGGCGAGCCGGTCGAGGTCGGCGAGGACCCGATCGGGATCGCGGTCGGGAACGGCGCGGTCTGGACGGCGAACTTCCGGGCCGGGACCGTGACGCGGATCAGGCCCTAGGCGAGGTCGAGCGCCGCGAGGTTCGGCGCGATCTCGCGGGCGCGCTCGATCTGCTCCCCGAGCACCTCCGGTCGCCCCTCGCCGGCGCGGAAGCCGCCTGTGGTCGCGGCGAGGACGTCCTCGCCGATGCCCTCCAGCGCCTTGCCGATCGCGCGCTCGCTCGCGGTGGTGAGGCGATTGGTGCCCAGGCCGATGCGGGGGACTTCGACGCCGGCGAGTCGGTAGGTGGTCACGTGTCGGAGGCTAGGACCGGCTCGCCGGTCCTGCGAGTCGTTGACTTCTGGCTCGCCGAAGCAGAGGATCTCCTGGGAGGCGCCGTCCTCAACGACGGGAGGACCCATGCGGTCCAGACGAGCGTTGACGGTGCTGTTGTCACTCGCGGCAGCTGTTGCCGCCGTCCCCTCCACGGCCAGTGCCGGGGACCGAGGAAGCGCTCCGGTGGTGAGCGAGCTGGCCAGCTTCGCCGCGCCGGGGTGCACGGGCGGCTGCGGCTCTGGCAGCACGATCGGACCCGACGGGGCGCTGTACGTCACCGACGGCCCGGGAGGCCGGGTTCTGCGCATCGATCCGGACACGGGAGCGCTCACCACCTTCGCGAGCGGTCTGCCGCCTGCGATCCCCGAGGTGGGCATCGGGGGCGCCATGGATGTCATCTTCATCGACGGCACCGCCTACGTGCTGGTCACGCTCGTCGGGCCGGCCCTGGGGCAGCCCGGCGTGGTCGATGGGATCTACCGGATCGGGAAGGACGGCACGCCGACCGCGATCGCCGACATCGGAGCGTGGTCGATCGCACATCCGCCCGCGACGGACTTCTTCGTCGACAGCGGGGTCCAGTACGCGTTGGAGGTACTCGACGGCGATTTCATCGTCACCGACGGCCACCACAACCGCGTCCTGCGCGTCACGCGCAGCGGTGACATCAGCCAGATGAAGACGTTCGGCAACATCGTCCCGACCGGCCTCGAGGTCCGTGGCGAGACGATCTACATGGGCGAGGCCGGCCCGATCCCACACCTGCCGCAGAACGGCAAGGTCGTCAGCTTCACGCCCACGTCGGCGGTGTCGGACGTGGCCGGCGGCGCGAGTCTGATCGTCGACGTCGAGTTCGGCCCGTGCGATGGGCTGTACGCGCTGTCGCAGGGCATCTGGGATCTCCCGGTCATCCCTGAGAACGCGGGCGCGCCGGCATCCGCGGACACGGGACGCCTCCTGCGCGTCAAGGCCGACGGCAGTCTCGCTCCGGTCGTCGACGGCCTGGACCGGCCGACCTCGATGGAGTTCGTCGGCAGGACCGCCTTCGTCGTCACACTCACGGGCAAGGTGATGAAGATCGAGATGGCATGAGCGTCAGACCGATACGGGAGCCGGACTGGCTGTTCGTCCCGCCGCTCGAGCTTCCGCTCGCGCTGCGGATGGAGAACGGCCGGTTCGGCGCGCCCCGTCCGCGGGGACCCGCCCTCCAGATCCACGAGGCGGTCGACCTCGCGGCCGAGGCCGGCGACCCGGTGTACGCCGCCTACAGCGGGCGCATCGCCGAGGTCGAGACCAATCCCGCGGCGACGCGGGGCAACGTCACGATCGACCACCACCCGCGTGGGCTCGGGTTCGTGTCGAAGTACCTCCACATCACCGACATCGCGGTCGGGCCGGGCGAGTTCGTCCAGAAGGGCGCGCCGTTCGCGCGGGTCTCGGCCGACCCGCCGGAGCCGCATCTGCACTTCGAGCTGTGGCTGACCATCGACCCGCCGACGGCGTCCGGGCCGGCCTGGCCCAACGACAACGACCTCGTGCCGATCGACCCGACGCGACCGCTCTACGCCTGGGAGGTCAGGACACAGCCCGACGCCGAGTTCGCCGGCGGCCCGCTGACGCCGCAGTCGATCGAGACGCTGCACCTGCACGGCGTCCCGTTCTTCGCGGCGACGTTCCCGACGGCCACCCCGACGATGCTCCACGTCCCGCTGTACGAGCCGGTGACCGCCGACGAGCGCCTGACCGTCGACCTGCTGCGCCACGCCTACGCGGAGAACGTCGCCGTGACGCCGCGCGTCCGCGCCTCGACGTTCTGGGGCGTCGACGTGGCGACCGGCGTGCGGCTGTCCTAGAGCCCGAGGCGCTTGCGCCAGCGCCCGACGAAGCTGTCCGTGTCCGCAACGGGGGACCCGGTCGGCGCGTTCGGCGCGGGCAGCGCACTCACGGCGGCGCGGTCGATCGTCAGCGTCACGCGCTGGTCGGTGATGCGCCCGACCTCGGGGGCGTCGACGAAGCGGCGCCCGTCCGGTGTCGACACCACGATGCCGTCGAAGATGTGCTCGCGCTTGTTGTCGAGCACCTCGTGGACCGTCCCGACCTGGGCGCCGTCGGAGTCGACGACGGGAGTCCCCGGGCGCAGGACGTCGTAGGCGATGGCAACGCCGTCGTCGTCGGTCATGCGCACAGTGTGACGAGCGCGCCCGACGCTGTGCATCACGTGAAGAAGTGCGTGACCGGCCGGTCCTGCTCGACGCCGTCGAGGAACACGTCGACCTTCTCGTCGTAGAACGCCACGAGGCCCGCGATCGGCAGCAGCGGCGCGGTCGGGAAGTCGTAGGTCCAGGCGAGGTCCGGGTAGAGCGACTCGCCGGTCTGCACGGACCAGTAGCCGGTCGTGCGGCCCTTGTAGGGGCAGGCGGTCTCCGTGTCGGACTCGCGCAGGTGCGAGAAGTCGACCGCCAGGCGCTCGAGATACCAGCGCGGCGGCAGCCCGGTCTCGAAGACCGCGACCGGCGCGGAGGACTCCGCGAGGACCAGGCCGTCGAGCTCGACGCGCACGGTCCGCCCCGAGCGCACCGCGTCGACGCGCGAGTACGGGTTGCGCGGGTGGACGAAGATCCGCTCCTCCTCCTCGTACCACGCGTCCAGCGCCGCGAAGTCGAAGCGGATCGTGTCGACGATCCCAGGGATCTTGGACTCCACGAAGCGCCGGCCCGCGCCCGGGCGCTCCACGTCGCCGACGCGCAGACCCACGCGCGCGACGCGCCCGCGGCTGAGGTTGCTGACGTGCTCCTCGTCCACCAGGAACTCGGGATCGACGTCGCCGGCCGGGATGAGGAACTGCGGGTACGGCGGCCACTCCCAGAGGTAGAGCGCCTGGGTGGTGTCGAGGACGACACGGCCGCCGAGCTCGGCGCGGATGCGGCGCGGCACCGGCTCGACGTGGTCGACCGGCACGATGGGCTGGGGATAGCGGGCCATGCCCGAGCCTACGCTTCGGGGCCCGTCGCTCGCGCGACGGGCCCCGGTTACGTCACCTGCTGTGCTCTTGCCCTACCCCTGGGCGACTGCGAAGGGACCGGCGACGCCGCCCTGGCTGCTCACCACGTAGATCGTGGCGGGCCGGGTGGCCGGGGCCTGCCCGTTGCGGAACCGCAGGTCGTACACACCGCCGGTCGCCGGCGCTGCCGCGGCGGTGACCGGGCCCGTGCCGAGGATCGGACCGGTGGCCGACCCGCTGCGGATCGTCACCGTGGCTCCGACGAAGGAGCCGCTGCCGGTGACACGGAAGTCGCCGGCCTTCCACTTCGCCGTCGCGATCGTCACGCGATCGGTCAGGGCGCTCGGGGTGAGCGCGGAGGACCGAGCCGACGCCGGGCCGAACCCGCCGCCGTTCTTGGCCTTCACCGTGAACGAGTACGGCGTCCCCGCGGTCAGCTCCGTGATGGTGAGGCTGCGGTCGGCGGTCTCACGGACCGGTCCGACGGTCAGCCCCGTCGTGTTGTTGTAGAGCTGCACGCCGTAGCCGGTGACGGAGTCATCGGCGATGGCGTTCCACTTCAGCGTCACCGACTCCTGGCCGGCCGTCGACGCGCCGAGCGTCGGGGCGACCGCGGGAGCGGCCTGGGCCGGCGGCACGAACGTGCCGGAGCCCTGGCTGAAGTTGCCGGCGCGGTCGAACGCAGCGAACCGGAGCTCGGTCTGCGCGGTGATCGCGATCGGCGCGGTGTACAGCTTCGCGGTGTCCGACGGCAGGCCGGCCGCGATGACCGGCGACCCGTCGGTCGTGTAGTACATGTCGGCGTTCGCCTCGGACGTCAGGGTCACGAACCGGGCCTCGGTCAGCGCGCCGTCGGCGGCGGGTGCCGGGGATGCGTTGACGAGCGGCGCGGTGATGTCACCACTGGGGCGGCCTGAGGTGCCTCGACGGTGAACGCCTCGCTCATGCGGGCGCCGGCGATGGAGCGGACCTCGACGGAGTACGTCTCGCCCGCGTCCAGGTCACCGATCGTCACCTTCGTGGCGTTCGCGCCGGTGCGACGGCCCATGCTCTCGTGGATGCCGGGAGCGGTCTCGCCCTGTGCGATGGCCTCGACCTGGTAGCCGCTCACGGGCGTCGCGCCGGGCGCCGCGACTGCGGCCGCCCAGTTGACCTGCACCACGGTCTTGTCCGAGGAGCGCACGACGGACGCCGTGCCGGGCTTGGGCGCGACCGCGTCGGCCGGACCGGCCGGGCATCCGCCCATCCCGGGGCCGCCCAGCTCACCGAGCTCGGCGATCGGTGAGACCCTGGCGGTTGCCGTCGGCGTCCTGCAGCTCCCAGGACATCATGCGCTCGCCGCCGCCGTTGGCCGCGATCGCCGCGGTCGCCGGGGTGTCGAACACGTACGTCGCGGTGAACTCGTTGCCGGTGGTCGTCATGCTCGACGAGTAGCCACCCTTGGCGGCAGGCGTGAGCGGGCCGGGCAGCGCACGGATGTCGCGCCGGGCGACGTCCGTGCCGGTCAGGTCCGGGTTCACGACGCGCTGCTCGAGCTGCGTGCGGCTCACGCCCGTCCCGAGGTGGCCCTTGACGGTCAGCGTGCTCCCGCTGAGCGTCGGGGTCGCGTCGACCGCCGCGTCCTGCACGGTCGTGTCGCCGGCCAGCTGGCCGTCGAACGAGATCGAGACCTTGTCGCCCGCCTTGATGTCGGGCGTGACCTGCAGGTTCGTCCCCGCGCCCCAGCACGCGCCGCCGGGGTGGTTGATCTCGAACGCGACGTCGCCCTCGGCGACGACCGCCTCGGCCGAGCCGATGACCTGTCCTGCCCGGGTCACCTTCAGCAGCGCGGTCTCGCCGATGTGGTCCTGGTAGCCCTCGACGGTGACGAAGTCACGGTTGGGGAACACCAGCGAGGTTGTTCGGGAACTCCGGCACCGCGGCCGACGCGGCCCCGCCGATCGCAGCGCCTGCGGCGGCGATGCTGACCAGCCCGATGCCGATCATGGCCGCGGGGCGGCGGCGGATGACCGGCCGTCTACGGCCTCCGGCCAGGTCTTGCTTCCTTGCATCCCTACCCATCGTTGACCTCCTCAGGTCATGGGTGAGAGCGGCGCGTTGCGCGGCTCCCGGCACGACGGGGTCCTGGCCATCCGGGCCGACCCCCTCCCTACGTTCGTTGCGGCGCGGGCGCGCCTCAGCGCGCCGGCGGCTCCTCGTCGAGGTCGATCGATGCCGTCAGGGCATCGCGCTGACCGCTGACGGAGTCCTTGAACTCGCGCATCCCGCCGCCGAGGGAGCGCCCGAGCGCGGGCAGCTTCTTCGGTCCTACGACGAGCAGTGCGATGACGAGCACGATCACGAGCTCCATCGGTCCTATCGAGGGCATGTGGTTCTCCTGTTGTTGATCTGCGTTGAGCGGCGGGTCATGACGCCACGCCCCATCTGGACGCCGGCCAGACCCGCGCCCGCACCCGGCCGACGAGGTTCGTGACCGGCACGACACCGAAGTCCCTGCTGTCGACCGAGTTGGACCGGTTGTCCCCGAGGACGAAGACCGCCCCGGCCGGCACGGTCACGGGACCGAAGTACTCGCTGTCGATGCTCGCCGGATCGGCGTACGGCTCGACGGGATGGCGCCGGTTCACGACGAGCTCCCCGTCCTCGATGCCGACCACGTCACCGCCGACCGCGACGATCCGCTTCAGCACCAGGTCGCCGGAGCCGGGCTCGCGGAGGACGGCGATCTGGCCCCGGTGCGGGTCCCCGATGCGGAACGCCAGCTTGTCGACCACGACGTGGTCGCCGGCGCGCAGCGTCGGGGCCATGCTCGCCGTCGGGATCCGGAACGGCTCGGCCACGAACGCCTGCACGCCGAGCAGCACCACCGCGGCGACCGCGAGGAACGTGAGCAGCGAGCTGTGGCTCGCGATCCGCGACCGGCGCGCCGGCACGGGGAGCGCGGTCACGGCACGTACCCAGTCAGACGGCCGACCCAGAGCGCGACGCCCGCGAGCAGGACGAGGTTCGTCAGCCATGACGCCCAGCGGCGCGGCAGCATCGTGAGCAGCACGGCCACCAGCAGGATCTCGGCGGCGGTCGTCGCGAGGTCGGGCAGCTTCGTGTGTTCCGCGACGCCCTGGTGGGGTCCCATCGGCACGCCGATCGTGCGGCTCCAGACGTACATGACGACGACGCCGAGGTTCACCGCGATTCCCGCGAGTGCGAGCACCGGCCAACGCCACCGGATGATCGCCGGCGCGAACACGGCCTGGCCGATCGCGATCACGAGGAAGAAGAGGCCGTAGGCCCACCACTCGCGGAAGTGCGATCCCGTGTACGCGAAGTGCACCCAGGCGGCACCGAGCGAGAGCACCGCGGCCGCCATGACGGCGACCTGCGAGTACCCGCGCATGCTGACGCTCGGGGCGGCCGTCGGCCGCTCCGCTGCGAATGCCATGTCGGTGCCCCTAGCTGCCCGACTCGGAGGAGCCCGAGGAGTCGTCGTCGTCGCCGGCCGGGTCGTCCGGCGTCTCGACGACGTCCATGTCCTCGTCGTGGAAGTCCGGGAACGGGAGCGGGCGCGCCGCGTCCTCGAGACGCGGGTCGTGGCCGCCGTGCTCGATGTCGCCGACCACGTTGAACTGGCCCATCATGTCGTGGTCCTCGTGGACGAGGTTGTGGCAGTGCATCATGTAGCGCCCGGTGTGGGGGCCGAACGTCATGGCGACGCGCACCGTCTCGTTCTCGCCGACGTAGACGACGTCCTTCGGGCCCATCTCCCACGGGTGCGGCGGCTTGCCGTTGCGGTCCAGGACCTTGAAGTCGATGAGGTGGATGTGGACCGGGTGGAACCAGCCGCCCGACTTGTTCTTGAGCTCCCAGATCTCGGTCGTCCCGAGCTTCGGGTCGGCCAGCGTCCGGCGGTAGTCGCTGTTGACGACGTCGTCCCAGGTCGTCCCGTTGATCGTCCAGCTGGAGTTCTTGCGCTCGAAGACGAACTGCCGCGTCTTGACTGCGTCGCGGTCCGTGAGCTTCATGACCGGGCAGTCCGCGTTCAGGATCGTCGGCGTCCCGTTGTACGCGGTGCTCGTCGGCGGGCCGACGATGTCGAACGCCATGATCTTGTCGGTGTTGTCGTAGTTGATGTTGTTCGGCAGCCTGTTGTCGTTGCGCAGCACGACGCGCTGGCCGGCCTTGTACTTCGAGAAGTCGATGACGATCTCGTAGCGCTCGGCCATGCCGTGCCGGATGTGGGTGACGACCTGCGCCTGCGGCATGAGCCCGCCGTCCGTGCCGATGACCCAGAACGGGTCGCCGGTGCTGAGGCTGTAGTCGTAGGAGCGCGAGATCGATGCGTTGAGCACCCGGAAGCGGTACTTGCGCTGCTCGACGCGCATGACCGGCCACGGCCGGCCGTTGGCGAGGATGACGTCGCCCATGACCGACGACTCGCTGTTGTCGTCGAAGATCAGCTCGCCCTTGCTGGTGAAGAGCGCGTCGCGCAGGATCAGCGGCACGTCGTACGGGCCCTGCGGGACGCCCGACGCCTGCTCGAAGTCGTCCTGCATGATGTACATGCCGGCGAGCCCCATGTAGGCGTTCTCCGCCGTGATGTGGACGCCGTGGTCGTGGTACCAGAGGGTCCGCCCGTCCTGGGCGTTGGGGTACCGGTAGTCCTTGCACTCGCCGGGGTACGTGATGTCGCTCGCGTAGCCGTCGTACTCCGGCAGCGACGCGGACCCGTGGAGGTGGGTCGACGACCAGACGTTGTAGCGCAGCGTCGGGTGGACGTCGGGCAGGTTGTTGGCCTGGCGGACGACCGACTTGCGGCCGCGCTTCACCTTGATGGTCGGGCCGGGCGTGATGCCGTTGTAGCCCCAGATCTGGGTCGTGTAGCCGGGCAGGATCTCGACGCCCGCCTGCTTCTGCACGATGTTGTAGTAGTCGGTCGCCGAGGCCCGGAGCGTCGGCTCCAGCACCGGCGGCGTCCCGAAGGGCACCGTGAAGGGCTTGGGCAGCCGGCTCGTCGGCATGCGGTCGGCGACCGCCAGCTTGGCGCGAGCGAGTCGCTCGGCGGGGAGCATCAGCGCGGCGCTGCTGAACAGCCCGAGCTTGAGCACGTCACGTCGGTTGAGTCCCATACGAATCCGTTCGTGTGGTGGTGGACTGAAGTGCCCGGCGCCGACATGCTCACGCCTAAACACCAGATTTATGTATTTAGCGTTATCCGAGGCATCCAAGTCAACGGTGAAAACTCGGATACTCGTCCAGAAACGGGGCGAATCGCTCATACGACGTGTGTCCGCAGCGCTCCCAGAATGTGCTTGGGACGCCGACATCAGCGGCACCCCATGTCGCGCATCCATCGCATCGGCGTCGTGCTCATCGCCCTCGTGGCGGTCGTCGCGGCGTTCGTCCTGCTGCAGCCCAGCGAGGACCCGCAGGCCACCGCCACCGCCGCCAAGGCGGGCGCGCCGGTCACGACCTCGGTCGTCGCCGCGCCGACGACGACCACCACCCGGCAGGCGGCCGCTCCGGCGCCGGCGCCGGCGCCCCTGCTGACTGCCGGCAAGGTGCGCAAGATCTCCGTCACGCACGGCGACACGGTCCGCTTCCGCGTCCGCTCGTCCGTCGCCGAGGAGGTCCACGTCCACGGCTACGACCTCAAGAAGGACATCGAGCCGGGCCGGACCGCGACCATGTCGTTCCGCGCCACGGCGGAGGGCGTGTTCGAGATCGAGTTCGAGCACTCCGGCACCCAGATCGCGTCGCTGCGCGTCGCCCCGTGAGACGTCTCGCGCTCCTCGTGGTGGCCGCCTGCGCGGCGGCAGGGGCGCTGCCGGCGAGCGCGTCGGCGCACGGGCTCGCAGGCCGATCCGACCTCCCGGTGCCCGGCTGGCTCGCCGGGTGGGGCGCAGCCGCGGTGCTCGTGATCTCCTTCGTCGGCCTCGCCACGCTGTGGAGCACCCCGAGGCTCGAGGAGCCCCGCGCCCGCGTCCTGCTGCGCGTCCCGCGCGCACTCGACGTCGCCTGCGGCGCGATCGGCGTGGCGCTGTTCGCCGGCCTCGTCTACGCGGGCTTCGCCGGCAGCCAGGTCGCGACCGCGAACGCGCTGCCCACCTTCGTCTACGTCGTCTTCTGGGTCGGCCTGGTGCCCGTCAGCGCGCTGCTGGGCGACGTCTTCCGGGCGTTCAACCCCTGGCGCGCCGTCGGCCGCGCTCTGCGGCTGCGGTCGACGCGGCCCTACCCCGAGCAGCTCGGGATGTGGCCGGCCGTCGCCGGTCTCGCCGCGTTCGGCTGGCTCGAGCTCGTCGCGCCGAACCACGAGGACCCGAGCCTCCTGGCCGCGGCGGCGCTCGTCTACGCCGCCGCGCAGCTCGCGGGCATGGCGCGGTACGGCGTCGAGGCGTGGTCCACGCGCGGGGATGCGTTCGGCGTCTACTTCGGCCTCTTCGCGCAGCTGTCGCCGTTCACGGTCACCGACGGCCGGCTCATGCTCCGCCGCCCGCTCAGCGGCCTCACCGAGCTCCGGCCGGGGCGCGGCTTCGTCGCCCTCGCGTGCACGGCGATCGGCATCACGGCCTTCGACGGCGCGTCGGAGGGACCGCTGTGGAGCGGCCTGGGCTCCGCGATCGAGCGCGCCGCGTCGGACCTCGGGCTCGGCCCGGCGACCGCCGCCGGGATCGCCTCGACGGTCGGCCTGCTGCTGTTCGTCGGGCTCGTCGCGGGCATCTACGGCCTCGGCGTGCGCGGGATCCGGACGGCGGCGCCCGAGCGGTCCGCGACCGATCTGGGACGCGCCTTCGCGCACAGCCTCGTGCCGATCGCGCTGGCCTACGTCGTCGCGCACTACTTCTCGATGCTGGCCTTCCAGGGCCAGGCCGCCATCGAGCTGGCCTCCGATCCGCTGGGCTCGGGGCACGACCTCTTCGGCACGGCCCACTCGGCCGTCGACTACACGTTCCTGTCGGCCGGTGTCATCTGGTACGTCCAGGTGGCCGCGCTGACCGCCGGGCATGCGCTGGGCCTCACGCTCGCGCACGACCGCGCGCTCTCCTCGTTCCGCCACGCTCGCGTGGCAGTTCGCTCGCAGCACTGGATGCTCACCGTCATGGTCGGGTTCACGAGCCTCGGCCTCCTCCTCCTCTCCGCCTCCAACGCCTGATGCTCCCAATCGCACACGCAGGTCACTGGATCGGGTCGCTGCTCTACGTGGCACCGGTCGCACTCGTCGCGCTCGCCATCGCCTTCCGGGAGATGAAGGGCAAGACGCAGGTCGCCGACGGCGACGACGACCTCCGCTGACCACTCATCGCAACGTCATTCGGGCCGTCAGGCGCGGGCCGGTCGATCCGGCGCCGACGCTGACGACGTAGCCGCCTGTCCGCAGGCGCGCGATCGTGCGTGCCGGCAGGCGCCAGGTCGTCGCGACCGCGCCCCCGCGGGGGATGGCCAGCTCGGTCACGGCCGCGGCCGACCTCGACCCGGTCCGTCGCAGCTCGACCCGCAGCATCCGGGTCGCGGTCGGCGCGGTCACGCCGAGCCGCACGCCACGGCGCAGCTGCGTCTTCGAGATGCTCGACGGCAGCACGAGGCCGCTGAGCCCCGGGGTCGCGGTGCGGGGCGCGGGCGTCGTGATCGGTGTCAGGGCTGCGCGGGCTGCAGCGGCTGGGTGCCGGCGCGGATCGTCCCGGTCGTGGGCGCCGTGCCCGGGGTGGTCGGCGTCGCCGGGGACGAGCCGATCGGCCCCTCGCCGATGCAGTCGCGCCCGGGGAGCGGCCGGACCGGGCACTTCGCGTCGGAGACCGTCCGCAGGAGACCCCACATGCCGGCCTCGGTGAACGGCCGCCGCAGGTCGCCCCAGAACATGTCGCCCGTGCTGCGCGACCAGCCGCCCGCGCCGCCGAGCGGCGAGGCGTCGATCGTCTCCCAGGCCGCGAAGCCCTGCGCCGTGACGATGGCGCTCTTGGGGAGCCGCTCGTCCGGCCGCCAGGCGAGCCCGCCGAGCGAGAACACGTGTCCCTGTTCCGAGCCGGGCGCGCCGACAACGTGGACCCGTAGCGGATCGCCCGGGTACGCGGTCAGGATCGGCGTGGCCGGGTCGCCGTGGGCCCGCGACGAGAACATCGACGCGTCGTCGGCCCTGGGCGCGCTGCGGTAGTTCACGAGCGCGGGGCCGGACACGGCGCTCGGGTACGGCATCGTGTTCCCGCCGATGACGGCGTCGTCGTCGGCGAACAGGAGCGTGAGGTCGCGGTAGCTGCGCCCGCCCGGCAGGCGCACATCGACCTGGGCGCCCACGTCGCGGGGGAGCCCGGTCCTGCCGTCGGCGAACTGCGCGTCGGCGGGCGCGACCACGACCGCGCCGTAGAGGCCGCGGCTGCCGGTGTCGTTGCCGCCGAAGTCGGCGATGGCGGCGCTCCCGATCGAGTCGGACTGCACGTGGTAGCGGTAGGTCCGCGACTCGCCGGGGGCGACCGTGGCCTCCGGGTCGTAGCCGACGTTCACGCCGGAGGACTCGGGCGTCCGGTCGAGCTTGGCCACGTGGAAGGACGCGCGGGGCGCGGGACCCTCCGGGCCGGCCTTCCGCCGGTTCGTGAAGTGCACGGTGAGGCACTCGCCCGCGGCCGCGTGGAGCACGAGCGGCTCGGGACGGACCCTGCCGGCCATGACGTCGCTCGCCATGCCGTCGGGCACGAACGCGAGCTCCGCGCCGTCACCGCCGCCGCCGACGTCGACTGCGGAGACGTCGAACGAGCGCGCCGGGATGCCGGTCGGGCACGGCTGGCCGGCGCTGGAGGCGGCCGGCGGGCGCCCGCCGGTCTGCGCCGGTGCTGTCGTGGCACCCTCGGGCACGGACGTGCCCGGCAGTGCCTGGAGGTCGCCCACCTTGCGCGGCAGGACGCGCATGATCCCCCACGCGCCCTGGCGGAAGCGTCTGCCGGTGCCGTTGTAGTAGAGGTAGTCGCCGGCGCGGTTGCCCTCGCCCCCGGCGCCGCCGTCGAGGACCGCCGTGTAGCGCTCGGAGATGCCGTAGTGCAGGACGTCGGTGGGCGTCGCGAGCGGCTTGCCGTCGGGTCCGGTGATCCGGTTCTCCGTCCGGAAGCGGTGGCCGTCCAGGCGCAGGGAGTCGATCCCGTTGCCCGACACGTTGATCGTGCGCAGCACGAACGGATCCCCGCGGTAGGCCCGCGGCAGCGGCGTGTTCGGGTCGCCGTGGCGGTAGGACGAGAACAGGAGCGACGGATCGGCGTCCTGCGCCAGGCGGTCGGCCCACGGTGAGGCGCGCAGGTTCAGCGTCGCGTCCGTGATCGGGTTGTCGTTGATCGTCCACAGCGCCATCTCGCGGAAGGAGCTGGGGAACGGGCCGGGCGCGGCGCCGGCCGGCGACCGGACGTCGACGATCGTGCCCGAGTCGACCTGCGCGCCCGTCTTGGGGTCGTGGAACGTGGAGCCGTCCGGCTCGACGATGAACTGGCCGACGAGGCCCTTGCCCCAGCCGTGGATCCCGTCCACGTGGTCGTGCCAGAAGATGTTGTCCAGCTGGACGTCGGGATACCAGCGGTACTGGACGAACTCGGTGCCTGCGCCCTCGCCGGCGGCGTGGTCGTTGCGCAGCGGCTCGGTCAGCGTGAGCGTCTTCGCCGCCCTGTCGATCGAGGCGATCTGGTGCACCTCGATGTTCGCCTTCGCGATGCCGACGGCGAGCCAGCCGTGCTCGGGGAACTTCTCCACGCTCGTGAGCTGGATCGTCCGCGTGCCGGCGGCGGGGGCCGTGGCGAGCTCGGGGTCGACGAGCTTGTAGGGCAGGATCGACTGGTCGAAGACCAGGCCCGCGCTGGCGCCGTCGGAGCCCTGGACGTCGAACTGGACGTGGTGGATGTGCAGGTTGGAGCGCGGCAGCGGCCCACCGGCCTCCGGCTCGAGCTCCGTGGAGAGCGTGAGCTGGATGCAGTCGCCGGCGTGGCCGCGGATCGCGAGCGGCTCCGGTGCCTTGCGGCCGGCGAGGACGTCGTCCTTGTCCTTGTTGAGGACGAAGATCTTGCCCGTGGCGTCCCGCGCCTGGGTCGTGACCGGGATCGGGACCTGGATCGTCGTGACGTCGAACGTCCGCGTCGGCGCGCCGGCCGGGCAGAGCCCGTCCTTGCGGTTGGCGAAGGGGTTCGGCGTGCTCGACGACGCGGCGTCGGCGTTGTTGCCGAGGAACGGCGCGCCGGAGTGCCCGTTGGGGGCGTGCGGCGAGCGCTGGCCGATGTTCGGGCGCAGCAGCGGGTAGGCGGGCCGGCCGTCGACCGGGTTGAAGAGGATCTCGGGGCGGTTGCCGACGTAGCGGTCGACCGGGAGCGCGGACGGGTGGCCCGCGACGACGCCCGGCAGGTTCGGCCACGCCTCGTCCTCCTCCTGCTCGCCGAGCAGCAGCGGGCGGTCGGGGTCGCTCGTGTCGGTGCGCCAGTCCCAGACCTCGGCGTCGAGGCGGTCACGCGGCACGCCCGGCGTCGGGAGCATCGGCTTGACCCAGTCGAGGAGGTTGTCCTTCGTGATGACGGTGCCGTCGGCCATCGTGTGGCCGATGAGGCCGCGCGAGTCGACCGGCTCCGGCGGGGCGACCCGGTCGGGCAGCGGGGCCAGGTCGGGCTGGCGGGTGTTGAAGACGCGCCAGAAGGACCACATGCCCGCGACGTAGTGCTCGGCGATGTGGCAGTGCTCGAGCAGGTCGCCGACGGTCTGCTGGACGCCGCCGGCGCCGCCCTCGATCTCGAGCGAGTACGACTCGCCCGGGCCCATGGACTGCGAGTCCAGGCGCGACGCGGTGCCGTCCTTGGGCTTCTTGTCGAGGCCGACCTTGCCGTACCAGAACGAGGAGTCCGTCGCGGGGTTGAACCGCCACCGGATCCCGCCGCCGTGCAGGTGGTAGACGTGGAACGTCTCGCTGCCGGCGTGCATGATCCGGAGCTTCGTCGGGTCCGAGACGTAGCCGCGCTGGAACGGCGTCGCGGGGTCGCCGAACGTGTAGGAGTTGTAGGAGAGCGACTTGTTGTCGGGTGAGCGCTCCAGGCGGTGCATGAACGGCTCGGAGCGGTAGTTGATCGCGCGGGAGCCGGGGCGGTACGCGGTCGTGATCGGGTCGACCGTCGGCAGGAAGTCGCCGTGGCCGTCCGGGATCTTGTACTTCTCGTCGCCGACCTCGTGGTAGATCTTCACGGCCTCGCGGAACGCGGGGCCGTCGGCGGGCTTGATCATCGCCTCCCAGCCGGAGCGCAGCGGCCCGCCGGTCTTCATGTCGAGGTACGTCGAGCCCGCGGGCTCGACCGCCAGGGCGCCGAAGAGGCCGTGCGCGACGGCCTGGCGGTTGCCGGGACCGGGACGCAGGTAGTGGGTGCCCTCGAGCTGCTTGTCCTCGGGCACGTAGTAGCGGTACGTGCGCGTGGCGCCGTTGGGGACGGCCGAGGACGTGTTGTCGCCGATCGCGTCGCCCGAGGAGCCGGCGGCGAAGGAGAGCCCGTCGATGTGCACGCCGTAGTCGCCGCCGGTGGCGTCGTTGCGCATCGTGATCTCGACGCAGTCGCCGAGGTTCGCGCGGATGACGAGCGGCTGGATGGGGTCGTCGCGCAGGCCGATCTGGACCTTGCGGGAGCGCTCCTGCGCACGGACGGCGTCGACCTGGTCGGCGAGCACGTACATCTTGCCCAGCGGGTCGTGGTCGCCGAAGCGGTTCAGCGGGATGTCGACGTCGATGGCGCGGACGTCGAAGCGCTTGACGGCGGCGTCGTCGGGGCACACCTCGCCGAGCGTCAGGGCGGCGGTCGCGGGCTGCACGCTCGTGGCCGCGAAGATCGCGACGGGGGCGGCGAGGACGAGGCCGAGCGCCGCCCGGAGGACGACGCGGCCGGAGAGCGACACCGGGAGGCGCCACGTGCGGGGCTCGGGGGCCGCCCACGGGATGCGGCGCGCGAGGGCGCTCGTGACGAGCAGGGAGATGGGGAGGCTGACGGCGAGCGCGACGAGGCCGTCGCGCGCCATGTGCTCTGCGAACGGGAGGTCGTGGCCGCCGTGGTGCGCGGAGAACAGGCCGGCGTGCAGCGGCACGCCGATCGCCGTGGCGAGGCTGACGGCGATCGCGGAGACGGCGGCGCAGGTCAGCACCGCCAGACCCGGGCCGCACTGCGCCTGCCCGCGGCGCTCGACGAGGTGCCGGGTCGCGACGAGCCCGAGCCAGACGAACGTGAACACGAGCGGCAGCGACAGCGTCGAGTCGCGCAGCCAGTGCAGGAGCAGCGGCGGCTCGGAGCGCTCGTAGCCGCCCTCGACGGCGTGCATGACCTGCATCCACATGCCCACGCCGTAGGCGAACGCGATCGTGAGCAGGAACGCCGGCCACGGGCGGGCGCGCAGCCCGCGGGGCAGTGCGGCGGCCAGGGCGATGATGCGCGCGGTCATCGTGCGCCTCCGTGCTGGTGGCCGAACAGGCCGGTGGAGAGCTCTGCCGCCGACGCCTTGCGCCCGCTGGAGCGTCCGAGGTCGAAGACGAGCGGCTTGGACGTCGGCTTCTCGCGGAACTGGAGGTAGAGCTTCTTGCCGTCGCGCGGCACGAGGAAGGCGATGCGCGCGTCCAGCGCGGCGTCGGGCTGCAGCTTGCCCGGCCTGGCGCTCGAGGAGATCGCCCTGCGTCCCTTGGCGACGGTGGCGGTGGCCGGCCTGGACGCGGTCACGAGGTGGAACTGGGCCGGCGACCAGCGCGACGGGTCGCGCAGCAGGTTGCGCATCGTCACCGACACCTGGACCTGGACCTTGTCGGGCGGCACGTAGCCGGAGATCCCGTGGGTCATGCCTGCGAGGTCCTTCGCGGTCAGGCCCTTCAGGCGCTCAGCGGACTCCACCGCGAGGACGCCGAAGCTCGTGCGGGCGGTCTCGCCGACCGTGAACGGCCCGCTGACCGTCGGCGGGGGCGTCTCGACGGGCACGCCGCGCGCCACGATGCCGGCGGCGATCACGGCACCGGCGAGCGTCATCGCGAACACTGCGCCGACGAGGACTGCGAGGCGGGTGCGCGCGAGGACCGGCGGCGCGGCGGACGGGAGCGCTGTCATGCATGACAGGCTCCCGACGTGAGGCCCGTCACAGAAGGAGCGTTCTCGCGCACATCGGGTGCGAGAACTCGCACATCTCGCCGTGGTCAGCCGCGTCCGGCGACGCGCGCGACGTACCTGGCGACGCGGCGGGCGGCGGCGCCCTGCAGCAGATCCGGCTGCATCACGCCGTCCAGCGACCCCGTGCGCAGCATGCGGCGGACGTCGGCCGCCGACGGCCGCACGGCGTCCAGGTCGGGCCCGAACTGGCCTGCGGTGCCGGCGTCGGCCAGCGTGTGGCAGCCGCCGCACGTCTCGGCGAACAGCTCGCGCGACGTCGCGGGCGCGGCGACCGGCTCCTCCTGCGGCTCGGCGGCGGCCTGCGGCGCGGGCTGCGCAGTCGTCTGCGGAGCGGGCGGCGCGGGGTCGTCCTCGCGCAGCACGGTGAGCGCGACGCCGAACGTCGCCGCCACGAGGGCGGCGAGCAGGAGCGGTACGACGATCGTGAGCGGCCGCACGCGCATCGCTGCGGCCCTCATCGACCGATCGGCGGCGGTCCTCAAGCGCCCGGGCGCACGCGCAAGGGACCCGTCCAGACGGTGGTGAGCTCCGACCGTCGCGGGCCCATCGCCACCGTCAGGCGGTAGCGACCGGCGTGCAGTCGCCGGGCCTGCCGCCGGTTGAGCGGCCACATCATGCGGACGCGCTCGCCGGGGCTGACGCGGAGACCCGTGCTGGCGAGCACGCGGACCTGCGCGCCGCCCTCGAAGTCGCGCAGCGTGAGGCGTGCGAACCGCGCGCCGGGCGTCGCGTCGAAGAGGACGTTGACGACGGGACGTGGGCCAGGAGCGAGCCGCACGCCGGCGGTGCGCACGACGCGGATCGTGGTGCGCCGCGCATGCCCGCTGCGTGCCCGGGTGGTGGGCACCGTCCGGGGGGCCGCGGGGATCGGCGCGGCGGACAGCGCCGCCGGGGCTACAGCGGTGGCCGGGGGGGTGGGCGCGGCCGGCGGGGCGGGCGCGGCGGCGACGACGAAGCGCCGGACGGCGGCTGGGTCGGACGGCGAGCTGGCGTTGCCGGCGAGATCGATGCCCTCGACGCGCACCTCGTGGGCGCCGAGGCGCACGGGCGACATCGACCAGCCCGAGCTGCACGGCTCGGGAGCGGCGCCGTCGAGGCTGCAGGTGAACGCGACACCGTGCTCGCCGGCCGAGAACTCGACCGCGATCGGCACGCCGGGGCGGTGCTCGCCGTCGAGGCGGGAGTCGATGCTGACCGACGGCGCCGTCAGGTCGACGATGAAGGTCCGGCGCAGCGAGCGTCCGGGCGTCGACCCCGGCGCCGCGTCGATCGCGTGGACGTCGAAGGCGTGGACGCCCTCCGTCAGCGCGTCGTAGGAGACCGTGCCGGCGCCCGTCCCCGGGCAGGCCGCGTAGGCGGCGCCGTCGAGGCGGCACTCGAAGAGCGCGCCCGCCCTCGACGTGTAGGCGAAGGTCGCACGCGTGTGGTTGCTCGTGACCGGCGGGCCGGCGGTGATCGCGGGCGCCGGCCGGTCGAGCGTCTGCAGGCCGACGCGCCAGATCCGCCCCATCCCGGTGCTGTCGACGACGAGGGCGCCCGCGCCGGGATCGTCGGCGACGAGCAGGTCGCCGTCGGCCTCGACGCCCATGGCGGAGACGGACGTGAATCCGGTCTCGTAGGTCTCGACGCGGCCGGAGTCGACGTCGAGCACATCGACGTGGTCGACCAGGTCGCCGGTCGCCGTCCCCATGTACACGCGGCCGCGGACCGGGTCGGTCGCGACGGCGTGCGAGAGGCCCCCGTCGAGCCCGCGGACGGCGACGGCGGTGCCGCCCGTGTCGAGCGACAGCCGGCTGACGCCGTTCGTCGCGACGACCGGCGGCGGGAAGGTGGGACTCGTCGTCGGGCTCGATGTCCTCGGCGATGTAGAGGTCGCCGTCGAGGACGGCCAGGGACGATGCGCCGGCGCCTCGCGCATGACCGGCGACGGCCGGTGCAGCGGCGGCGCCCTGCGGGTCGGCGATCCGCAGGACCGCCGTCGAGCCCTTCGTCGTCAGGTACACCTCGTTGGCGTGCTTGCCGTCGATGCCGATCGGGCCGGTCGGCGCGAGCGCGAGGCCGGTCGCGCGGTCCTCGCCCAGGTGGGCGATGCGCACGGCGGCGTCGATCGTGGCCGTCGTCGGGTTCCAGTGCATCCGCCACACGCCGCCGGCGTTCGAGCCGCCGTCGGCGACGAAGAAGCTCGAGCTCGTCCGATCGAACGCCATGCCCAGCGGCTCCTTGGGGCCCTGGCGCAGCTCGTCACCGCAGTAGGTGCCCTCGATCGGGCGCGGCGTCGCGCCCGGGGAGATCCGGCACACGCCCATCTCGGGCGACGTGGTCCAGAGCGCGTCGTCCGGCGAGCGCACGACCGCGCCGGGCTCGGTGAGCCCCGACTGCGCCGGCACCACGGAGACGGGGGCGCCGGACGCATGCGTCACGAACGCGGCGACGACCGTCGCGCTGACGGCGACGGCGCGGCGGAGGACACGCGCCGGGACGAGGGGCTGTTGCGCCATGGTCCAAGGCTGCTGGACCGTGACGTGCGTCACATGAGCAGTTCTCGCGCACCAGCGGTGCGAGAACTCGCACCGTTGCCGCTACAGCGACTCGAGGTACGCGACGAGATCGTCGATCTCGGGGTCGGTGAGTCCGAGGGGCGCGATGACCGACTGCTCGTTGTAGAACCGCACGACGTCGCGCAGCGTCGCCAGCGAGCCGTTGTGCATGTAGGGCGCCGTCGATGCGACGTCGCGCAGCTGGGCGGTGTTGAAGGCGTGCAGGAGCGTGCCGCTGGTCGCGGCGCCGGGGTCGTCGTCGCCGGCCGCCTGCGGCACGCGCAGGTCGTGCAGGGCGCCGTCGGTGAACGTCGGGCCGATGTGGCACCCCGGAGCAGCCGCCCTTGCCGACGAACAGGGCCTCGCCGCGCAGCGCCGATGCCGACATCCGCCCCTGGTCGAACGTCGTCTCCGGCGGTCGCAGCGTCCGCATGTACGCGGCCAGCGCGCGCGCCTGCTCCCCGGTCTTGGCCTCGGGCTGGCTCGTGCCGTCACGGAAGTGCGACACGATCGTGCTCACCGCGAACGCGGTCAGGTCAGGCTCGTGCCCGGTCCAGCCGTACGGCGCCGTGTCGGCGATGTTCCACAGCGACGGCGGCTCGCGGGGTCCCTTGAAGTCGCCCGTCTCCTGCGGGTGGACGATCACGCCGACGTCCGAGTTCGTGCCGCCGCCCTCGGTGTGGCAGCCCTGGCAGGACTCCCCGGACTTGGCGACCTCGGTGGAGCGGAACAGCCCTCGTCCCTGCGCCACGAGCGCCGCCTCCGACGTGTCGGCCGTCGCGGTCTGGCCCGCCTCGAGGATCCGTGCGAGCCGCGAGGCCGAGATCCGGCCGACCTCGCCGTGGGGATCGGTGGACGCCGACTGCGCGCCGGTCGGCTCGTCGCGCCGGGCGAGCAGGTACACACCGACGCCCGCGACCGCCACGAGGGCCAGCAACCCGACGCCCTGCACCAGCCGCCGTGCTCTCATCATCCCCGCTCAGGCTCGGGTTCTCGCGTCGCGCGGGAGCATCCCACAGGGGTCAGCGGGCTGCGCAGCCAGACGGGACCGGAACTCCGGGCTCGCGGCATGGCAGAGGGCGAAGGTCTCGGCGAAGTCCCCGGCGCCGACCGCGTAGT
The DNA here is from genome assembly GCA_963757125.1 of uncultured Solirubrobacterales bacterium. Lineage (GTDB taxonomy): Bacteria > Actinomycetota > Thermoleophilia > Solirubrobacterales > Solirubrobacteraceae > CAVVSD01. The sequence continues at coordinate 545,183 of CAVWQP010000009.1, forward strand.
CGGCGCTCTCGGCGGACGGCCACCACGCTGCGCCCGGCACGCCCCTGCGCCGCAGGTAGGCCGCGCGGTCCGCCTTCGTCATGTGGGCGAGGTCATAGGCGTGGCCGAGCTCGTGCGCGAGGTCGTGCGCGATGCGGTGGGTCGCGTCGTGCGGGTCGACGAAGAGCGTGATGGTCCGCGCGCGCGGGTCGACCCTGCCGCGCATGTCGCGTCGCGCGGGGGCGAGCACGAGCCGGTAGCCGAAGCGCCGCGGGTCGTCGACGAGCGCGACCGCGCGGTCGGCCGCCGCGCGGAGCTGGGCGGCGGATGCGGTGGGCGCCGCCGGCGGGTGGGAAGCGGGCCGGGCGGCGATCCACCCGACGCAGGCGGCGGCCAGGAAGGTCCCGGCCAAGGCGGCGATGCGTGTCATCGTGCGGCTCCGCGACCGAGCGTGAGGGTGATGGATCCGAGTCGCCCGCGCGTGAGCGCGGCGCGCAGCGCGACCGGCTCGCCGCTCGCCAGGTGGAGCGTCGCCCGGAGGGTGCCGCGGGCGGTGACCGTCGCGCCCGGCAGCGTGCGCAGCGCCGCGGCGCGCGATGCCCCGACGCGCAGGCCGCCCTTCGCGCTGCGCCAGTCCGGCGTGAGCAGCCGCACGGCGACCACGCGCCCGCCGCGCACGTCGAGCTTGAGCGCGCGCCCGTAGCTCCAGGTCCCGCGGACGCGCGTGTCGGGCCGCCCGAGACAGGCGAGCGTCTGCGCCTCGGTGCTCCCGAGGATCGTCGGCCGGCCGTCGCGCGTGAGCCAGACGCGGCCGGGGCAGGCCGCGGCGGGCGGGGCGACCGGCGCGGCGCCGGGCGGCGTCGGCGTCGACGGCGCGGGCTCGCTCGGAGCCGTGCGGGCCGGTGCGATCACGGGCTCGACGGTCCGGTAGAGCGCGGCCGGCGTGCCCATGGTCCACGTGACCGCCGATCCCGTTGCGCCCGAGAAGGAGCCGTCGACGGGGTCGATCGTCGCGTCGCCCGCGCCCGTCGAGCCCCACCTTGCCGGCGAGCGGCTCGCCCGCCTGCAGGGCGTGGCCCGTGATGCGGCCGGTCGCGTCGGCCCGTGCGGTGAGCGTCGCGACCGTGAGCTGCAGCGGCGGGTTGGGCTGTGCGCCGCGCGGCGCGAGGGTGACCACGTCGCCGGCGCGGAGCGCCACGCTCGTCCGGAAGGCTCCGGCGGTCACCGGCACGGCGTCCACCCGGGCGACGACGTCGCCCCCGCGGCGGACGGTGACCCCGATCGACGTCGTCTCCTGCAGCCCGGTGCCGGACAGGCGGCCCTCGGACGGGGAGGCCTCGATCACCGGGGGCGCGGCCGGGCCGGGGAGGCCGGCGGTGACGCCCGCGACCCGGGTCAGCAGGTTCGCGCCGAGCTCGACGAAGAAGAGATCGCCGTTGGGCGAGGCGAGCGGCGAGTCGGTGAGGCTCCGCCGTGCGGCGGGCCGGAAGGATCGGCCGGGCGCCCAGTCGGCGCGGGCGCCGCCGGCGTTCACGGTGCCGATCTGGTCGCCGTACTCGTCGCTCCAGATGATCGTGTTCGAGCGATCGACGACGAGGTCGGCGGGCACGGCCTCGCCGCCGAACTCGTTCACGGGGACGGTGATCTCGGTCATGCCCTGCGTCGTGCCCGGGACCGCGCGGTCCGGGTCGAGCGCGCCGACCTTGCCGGTGGCGGACTCCGTGAACCAGATGAGGCCGTTGCGGTCGAGGGCGACCGAGTGCGGCACCGACGTGACGATCGCGACGCGGCTGAGCTCGGGCTCGAGCGTCTCGACGCCGCTCGGGATGTCGTAGTGGCGCAGCCGGATGCCGGCGGAGCCGTACGGGTTCGTGATGCCGGGCGTGAGCCTGCCGATCCGGTTCGTGATCTCCTCGGTGAACCAGACGTCGCCGGCCGCGTCCAGCGCGATGCCCGCCGGCGCGCCGCACCCGCAGGACATGTCAGCGCGGTCGAGCAGCGTGCCGTCGGCGGCGACGTGCAGGACGCCGACCTTGTCCGCCGCGGCCTCGGTGAACCACACCGCGGTCCCGCCCTGGCCGTCGGAGGAGACGTCCATCTGCAGCGGCTCGCGGCTCGGGACGACGTCGCGCGGGTCGGCCGGGAACGGGACGGCGCACTCGTGGACGCCGCACGCGTTCAGCGGGTAGACGCGGATCCCGTCGCCGGTGCCGTCCCGCGTCCGGGCGGGATCGATGCGGCCGATCGCGTTGCCGCCGGCCAGCGTCATCCAGACGATGCCCCGGTGGTCGACGGCGATGTCCCCGGGCGCGAGCAGCGGCGCGGTCGAGGTGGTGGTGTGCGCGCCGCCCGGGATGAGGTAGCGCTCGCGGGTCGACGCGGAGAGGTCGGCGGACGGGGTGATGCGGACGACCTCGTCGATGCCCGAGAGCGTCGTCCAGAGGCGGCCCTGGGCATCGAGGGCGGCGTGCACCGGCTGCGCGCCGGGCACGTCGCCCACGGCGATGCTCTCGGTCCTGGGGCCGCGGTCGAGCTGCAGCACGGTGCCCGCCTGCGAGCCGCTCGCCGGATCGCCGAGCCAGACCGCGAACGCGTCGTCGCGCGGGCGCAGGGTGACGATGCGGGCGCCGCCCGCCGGGATCGCGGTGTCCTCCCCGGTCGCGAGGCGCGCCCAGTCGAACGTGCCCCAGGCCAGCGGGCCGAGATCGCGGCGCGACGTGTGCAGGGAGGTCGCCTCGATCCGGCGCGCGAAGCCGTCGCGGTTGACGACCTGCACCCGCAGCGAGCCGCCGGCGGCGAGCCGCATCGATCCGCGCGACACGTAGGTCTCGGAGTTCTGCAGGACGACGGTGACGTCGGCGGAGGCATCGCGTGGCACGCCGGCGGGGATGGCCCCGCGGGCCCGCATCGTGGAGACGAGGGGCGCGAGCTGGGTCCCGGCGGCGTGGGCGGCGGCGAGGTCCGCGGTGTCGAGTGCGTCAAGCGCATCCCAGATCTGACGCTCCGGGGCGGCGGCGGCGATGCGGCCGATCGCGGTCCTGCGCTCGGCGTCGGTCGGGGTCGTGCCGGTGAAGCCGAAGGCGGTGGTGGCAGCGGCGAGGCGATCGTCCGTCGCGGGCGCCAGCGAGGCGGTCGCGCCGGTGCGCGCCCCGGACTCGAGGATCGCGGTGACGGCCTTCGCGGGCGGCATCCGGACGACGACCTCCTGCACGCCGGTGAGCGTGCGCTCCTCGGCGCCCGCCGCGGGCATCCCGCGGGCGTCGGTGAAGCGGCTGGCCACGGAGGTCCCGGTCCGCAGGCCGTGGACGCCGAGCGGCTGGTCGACCGACTGCACGCCGCCGATCGGCACCTCGCCGTCGGCGAGCAGCGGCGCCGGCGCGAGATCGCCGCCGTACGTGCCCTCGAGCTCGGAGACGTGGTAGCGGATCGAGAACGGGCGCGACGGATCCTCGAAGCGCAGGAGCCAGGTGTCGGTGGCGACGTGGTCTCCGAAGCGGACCTCCGTGACGTCGACGGTGCCGCCCGCGGGCACGGTGCGGACCCTGCGCGGGGCGTCCCAGTTCAGCAGCGGGATCCCGTCGTACGCGCGACCGGGGAGGGCGCGGCCCTCGAGGATGGCGATCGCCTCGTCGCGCGCCGCGGCGGCGGCCGACGCAGTCCCGGCGGTCCCGAGCGCGTCGAGCGCGCTCGCCAGGTCCTCCTGCGGGCCACGCGGGCTCCACAGCCGCGCCAGCGCGGCGGCCGGGTCGTCGCCCGGCGTGGCGGCCAGCGCGAGGCGACGGCAGGCGCCGGTGGCGGCGCCGGCGCAGCTGGGCGCGGACGTGAGCTGCGCCCCGGCCGCCGTGTTCGGCACCGGGACGCCCGCGGTGTCGGTGAGCGCCGCGCGAGCGGAGCCCCCGGTGGCGGCGATGGCGAGCGCCGCGAGGGCGGCGATCGTCGACGCCGCCCTCGCTCTGAGTCATCGGCGGACCTGGAAGATCCGCGTGGCCGGCGCTCCGTAGCGCTTGTGGGTCCGGGCGGTGACCTCGAGGACGTAGCGCCCGGGGCGCAGCCGGCGGATCGCCTTGCTGCGCAGCGACACGTTCATCGCGCGACCGCCCTGGCGGACGGGACGGAACTCGGTCGCGAGGGCGCGCCGGGCGCCCGCCGCTCTGGCGACGAGGATGCGCGCCCGGATGCCCCGTGCGCCGGTCGGCGTGACCACGGTGAACTGGACGCCCGACGCGCGGACCTCGGCGACCCCGACCTGCGCGCCGATGCCGCCGAGTCGCGGTGCCAGCAGCGACGGCTGGGGCGTGGCGGCGGCGATGATCCGGGGCTGCACGGTCCGGGGGAGGGAGGTCGCGCCGATCGGCGAGGTCACCGTGAACGTCCGGGTGACCAGCGCGCCGACGTTGCCGAGGTCGTCGGTCCCGACGACCTGGAAGCGGTGCACGCCGTCGGCGAGGCCGATGATCGTCACCGAGTCGGGGCAGGGGCCGAACGGATCGTCGTCGATCCGGCACGCCCACGTCCCGGGCTCGTCGGCGGTCAGGCGCACCGCGACCGGGGCGCGCACGATCCCGCCCTCGAGGGGCTCGGCGACGGTGACGACCGGGCCGGTGGTGTCGACCGTGAACGTCCGCCGTGCGACGGGCGTGACGTCGCCGCCGAAGTCGCGCGCCCGGACGTCGAAGGTGTGCGTCCCGTCCGGGAGGCCCGCGTACGTCACGGGCGACGTGCAGACCTCGAACGGGCGGCCGTCGAGGCGGCAGGAGAACTGCACGCCCTCCGCCCCCGGGCCCGAGAACGCGAACCGGGCGGTGCGATCGGTGCTGCGTCCGGTGCGGGCCGCGTCGATCTGCACCGCGTCGAGGTGGCCGGCGGTGCGGAAGGACACCGGGGCCGACGCCGGCGAGACGTTGCCGGCTCGGTCGACGGTCTCGATGCGCAGCGTGTGGTCGGCGACGCCCGTGAACGTGCGTGTCCGGCCCGGCTCGCAGGCCGTGAACGCCGTCTCGGCGTCGAAGCGGCAGCGGAACGTCGCGCGGTCCTCACCCGTGAAGGCGAACCACGGGGACGATCCGACGAGCGGGGCGGCCTCGGGGCTCGTGATGACGGGCTGGGCCGGGGCGACCGTGTCGACGGTGAAGGCGTGCGACTCGGGGAGGCCGATCACGTCGCCGTCGCGCGAGCGGACGGCGAGGCGGTATGCGCCGTCCGGCAGCGGGGAGGCGGGCGTGAAGCGCCCGCCGGACGGGCATGCGGCCCACGCCGCGGTGATGCCGGGGCCGCGCAGGCTGCACTCCACGACGCCCTCGCCGCCGACGGTGAACGTCGGCGTCGCGGTGTTCGTGAAGGCGCGGTCGGTCGACTCGGTGCCGTCCGCGGCGAGCGGGCCGCGCAGGATGTGCGCCGCCGGCAGGCCGACGTGGAACAGGCGCCCGGTGCCGATCGGCTCCGCGGGATCGAGCAGCGCCGGGTCGTCGGCGACGTAGAGGACGCCGTCGGGGCGCAGGCCGAAGCCGCCGATCATCGAGTAGCCGGTCGCGTAGCCGCGCTGCGGCGCGCCGCCGGGGGTGGACGTCGTGAACCGGTCGACGGTGTCGATGCCCGCGTCCGCCGCCGTGGTCCCGTTCGCCGTGCCGACCCAGAGGTGGTCGCGCCCGAGGTCGGAGATGAGCGCGCTGACCGCGGCGCCTGCCGGCAGGGTGAAGCCCGACGGCTGCGAGGTGGGCGGCGCGACGGCGTTGGGGCGCAGGACGCCGATGCCCGCGTCCTCGCCGATCCAGACGGTGGTGCGATCCGTGTCGTCGAGGCCGGCGGCGACCGCGTTCGCGCGGCGCCCGTCGGCGGTGATGCCGACGACCTGCACGACCGGGTCGGCGGCGGCCGGGCGAGCGATGCGCTGGACGGTGCCGGAGCGCTGGAAGACGACGTAGACGCTGCCGTCCGGACCCAGGCTCGATGCGACCGGGCGGGTGCGCGCGCCGATCGTGCTGATCGTGTCGCGGTACTCGAACAGCTGGGTGTCCGGGTTCCAGTCGACCCGCACGAGCTCGGAGCTCGCGGAGGCGCCGTCCGGGATGAGGACGACCTCGTCACCGCTGCCGTTGTGCGCCGGCGTCGGGTCGACGAACGTGGGCTGGCCGGCGGCGTCAGGTCCGGTGCCCGCCTCGGGCAGCAGGCCGCCGAGGCAGGTCCGCGGCCCGGCGGCACCGGGGGTCTGCGGGTGCTCGACGTGGCCGGGGCCCTCGTCGGTCACCGCGGTCACGCGGCAGAACCCCGCGTTGTGGTCGGCGATCCAGACCCGGCCGGCCGGGTCGACGATCGCGCCGGTGGAGAGGTGCAGGCCGGCGGCGTAGAGGGTGGAGCCGCGATGCGTGACCGGGCCGGGCCCCCAGGGGAACGGCATCTCGATCGCGAGCGCCGCGTCGACCGTGAACGCACGCGGGGCGGACTCGGGGCTCTCGTTCCCGGCGCGGTCGGTGGCGCGGATGGTCAGCGTGTGCGAGCCGTTCTCGGTGAACGTGCGCGTGCGGCCGGGCGAGCAGGCGGTGAAGTCGGTCTCGTCGTCGAAGCGGCACGCGAACGACGCGCCCTCCTCGGCGTCGAAGGCGAACCAGGGGCGCAGCGGGGCGGCGGCGCCCTGCGCGGGGCGGTCGATGACCGGGATCGCGGGAGCGACGGTGTCGACGACGAAGCGGTGGGCCTCGGCGATGCCGGTGACCCCGGCCTGGACCGCGCGGGCCGACAGGGTGTAGGTCCCGTCGGCGAGATCTGCCTCGGGCGTGACGCTGCCGTCGGCCGGGCACGCGGTCCACGCGCCGCTGAGGCCGGGACCGCGCAGGAGGCACTGCAGCGTGCCGTCACCTGCGACGGTGAACGTCGGGGTGCGGTCGTTCGTCGCCGTGGCGCCGGTGACGTGCGCCGCCGGAAGCCCGACGCGGAACATGCGGCCGGTCCCGAGCGGCTCGGCCGGGTCGAGGAGGGCGGGGTCGTCGACGACGAGCAGCTCGCCGGCGGGCCCGACGCCGAAGCCGCCGACCATGGAGAAGCCTTGGCCGTAGCCGGCCTCGACGACCGGGGTCGGCTGCGTCACGTCGATGCGGTGCACGGCGTCGATGCCGGCGTCGGCCTGGGTCACGCCGCTCGCGGTGCCGACGTAGAGCCGGTCGTGCAGGAGGTCGTAGGCGAGCGCGCTGATCGCGCCGGGGACGGTCACGCCGAGGGGCCGGGCGACCTGCGTGCCCGCGCCGGGGGTGACGACGCTGAGCGCGCCGGTCTGCTCGGCGAGGTAGAGCGCGACGTGGCCCTGGGCGTCGCGGCCGGCGGCCGCCGAGAGGGCCGCGCGGCCGTCGGTGGTCGTGGCGACGATCCGGACGGTCGGCGACGGGGAGTCGACGTCGGTGATCTGCTGGACGTCGTCCTCGCGCTGGAAGGCGACGTAGGCGTTGCCGTCCGGGCCGATGCTGACCGCGGTCGGGCGGGTGCGCGACCCGACGGTCGTGATCGTGTCCTGGAACGTGAAGCGGTGCGAGTCGCGGTTCCAGCGCGCCCGGACGATCTCCGAGCTGGGCGAGGCGCCGTCGGGGATGAGCGCGAGCTCGTCACCGGACCCGGGGAACTCGGGCGACGGGTCGAAGAGGGCGGGCTGGCCGGCGGCGTCGGGGCCGGGGCCGGCGTCGGGCAGCAGGCCGCCGAGGCACGTGCGCGGACCGCCGTCGCCGGGACGCTGGGGGTGCTCGATGTGGCCGAGGTCGGTGTCCGTGGGCGCCGAGACGCGGCAGAACCCGGCGTTGTGGTCCGACACCCACGTGGTGCCGTCGGGCGCGATGATCGCGCCGGTCGAGATGTGCATGCCGTCCGCGACCTGCGAGGAGCCGGCGGCGTGGGCGAGGTCGGGCGTCGCCGCTGCGAAGCAGAGGGCGAGTGCGGCGAAGGCCGCAGCACGAGAGGAGCGCTGCTTCGGGCGAGGCACAGACACGACAGGACCCATCCTTGGTTCGGCGTCTGGAAGCGACAACAAGCGTGGATGTCGGGCGGGTGCACCACCAGCGTCAAGCGCGCACGATCGACGTGCGAGAACTCGCACGTCGGTTGACCCCGGGCCGCGATGGATCCAGGCTGCGCGCATGAGCGGGGCGGACACCTTCCGTGCCTCGGCCGACGCATACGACCGGCACATCGGTCGCTACGGGCCGGAGCTGGCGCGGGCGCTCTGCGATGCCGCCGGCGTCGCGGCGGGGCAGCGTGCACTGGACGTCGGGTGCGGTCCGGGCGCGCTCGCGTCCGAGCTCGTACGGCGGCTCGGCATCGACGCGGTCGCGGCGGTCGATCCGTCGCCGTCGTTCGTGGCGGGATGCCGGGCGCGGCTCCCGGGCCTGCGCGTCGAGGAGGCGGTCGGCGAGCGGCTGCCGTTCGAGGACGCGTCGTTCGACCGCGCGCTCGCCCAGCTCGTCGTGAACTTCATGACCGACCCGCCGGCCGGCGTGGGGGAGATGGTGCGGGTCACCCGTCCCGGCGGGGTCGTCGGCGCGGCGGTCTGGGACTACGCGGGCGCGATGACGCTGCTCCGCGCGGTCTGGGACGCGGCGATCGAGCTGGACCCGGCGGCCGCGGCGCTCGACGAGGGGCGCTCGATGCCGTTCTGCACGCCGGAGGACCTCGCGGGACTGTGGTCGGGCGCCGGGCTGGCCGACGTCCGCGTCGCCGCGGTCGAGGCCGGGGCGCACTACGACGGGTTCGACGACCTCTGGCGCGCGCTCGAGGCGGGCGTCGGGCCCGCCGGCGCCTACGTGCTGAGCCTCGACGTCGACGGCCGCGCGGCCCTCGCGGACGGCCTGCAGCGGCGGCTGCAGGTCGGCTCGCGGCCGTTCCGCCTCAGCGCGCGGGCGTGGGTGGCGACGGGCGTCAGGCCGTGAAGCGCCGGACGCATCGGCCATCATGCTCGGCATGGCCTACGACGAGGATCTCGCGAACCGCATCCGGGAGCTGATCGCCGACGAGCCCGACCTGACCGAGCAGAGGATGTTCGGCGGCCTGGCCTTCCTCATCGGCGGGCACATGTCGGTCGCGGTCAGCAGCCGGGGCGGCCTGCTCGTGCGGTGCGACCACGACGAGACCGACGCGCTCCTCGCCAAGCCGCACACCGCCACGATGGTCATGGGCGGGCGCGAGACGCGCGGCTGGCTGCGGGTCGAGGCCGAGGGCGTGAAGACCAAGCGCCAGCTCGAGCGGTGGGTCGCGCGCGGCGTGGCGTTCGCCCGCTCGCTGCCGCCCAAGCGATGAGCGCCGGCGACGCGGTCACCCGCCTCGACTCGTTCGAGCACTTCGAGCGCGAGCACGAGGCGGCCTACCGCGACATGCCGCCGGTGAACGTCCTCGTCGCCGGCCCCACCGGCGTCGGCAAGAGCACGCTCGTGAACGCGATCCTCCGCACGCCCGTCGCGAAGACCGGCAAGGGACGGCCCGTCACGGAGGACATCCAGGCGTGGAGCGTCCCCGGCGTTCCCATCACCGTCTACGACACGCCCGGCCTCGAGCTCGACGAGCGGTCGGGCAAGGCGGCCAAGCGGGTCGCCCGGTTCGTGAAGGACCAGCTCGCCAAGCCGCCGTCCGAGCACCTGCACGTGTTCTGGTACTGCGTGCACGCGCAGAGCAACCGCTTCCAGGACGCGGAGGCCGACTTCATCGAGGAGATATCGCGGCTGCTGCCGTCGATCGTCGTCCTCACCCAGGTCCTCGGGCCCGAGGACGCGGACGCCGCGGAGTTCGCGACCGTGGTCCGCTCGCTCCTCGACGAGCATCGGGCGAACGTCACGGCCTCCTCGCCGATCCGGACGCTGGCGCTCACGCGCCGCGTCGGCGCCCACGAGTTCCCGCCGTTCGGGCTGCGCGATCTCGTCGACGAGACGTACCGCCTCCTCCCCGAGGCGGTGAAGCGCGCGTTCTCCAACGCGCAGGGGATAGACCTCGACCTCAAGCGCCGTGAGGGCCACAAGGTCGTCGTCCAGCACACGACGATGGCGGCCGGGATCGGCGCGGTGCCGATCCCGATCCCGGACGCCGGACCGCTGCTGGCGATCCAGGGGACGATGCTGGCCCGGATCACCGCGGCGATGGGCGTGGAGTTCGACGAGTCGACCCGGGCGTTCCTCATCCGCGGCGTTCTCGGGAGCGGCACGATCGTGCAGATCGGGCGGCAGGCGTCCTCGATGCTCCTGAAGCTCGTCCCCGGTGTCGGCCCGGCGATCAACGCGACGGTCGCGGGCGCGATCACCGCGGCGCTGGGCGAGGCCTACGTCACGCTCTGCGTGGAGTACCTCCGCCGCCAGCGCGCGGGCCGTGCGATGCCGTCGGCGGAGATGCTCGAGGTGCTGATGTCGGAGTTCAAGCGCCGCTACAAGCGCAAGGACTGACCGGCGGCCCTACCGCTCCGGCCGCGCGTCGATCGCCGACGCGTCGAACGTCACGAGGTGCTCGTCGGTCCACACCGCGAGCGCCTCGTCGGCCGCGGCCTGCTTGATCGCGGCCGGACCACCCGGGTCGTCGGCCAGCGTCGCGTAGCCGCGCTCGCGCAGCAGCGCGCGGACGTCGTCCTCGCTCATGTCGCCGACGCCCCAGTCCCGGTACGTCCACGACGCGTCCTTCTGGATCCGCTCGCGCGCGACGCCCACGCCGATCGGCTGCGCGAACAGCGTCGCGCCGTCCTCCGCGAGCGCCGCCCACTCCGGCGAGGCGACCGCCGCGCGCAGCGACGAGACGTCGTCGAACCACAGCTCCGACCAGCCGTCGTGCGTGTTCGTCCCCATCGGGTAGCCCTCGAGGACGGCGTGGTACTGGTCGTAGTGGCGCAGGCCGGGGACGTTCGCGGCGAGCGGGCCGTGCACGTGCTCCCAGCGCAGGAGGAACTCGGACAGCGTCAGCCCCGGCAGCTTCGACGCCATGAAGATCGCCTTGACCATCTCGGGCGACGTCCGCCCGTCGACGATGACGTGCTCCTCCGCGACGACCGCCGCGCGCTTGTGGTGCATCGGCCACGTCGTGGAGCGGTCGAAGAGCTGCGCGTCGTCCTTGAGGACCTGGTGCAGGAGCGTGACCTCGCGCTGGTCGGGGTCCGCCGGCGGGGGGTCGCTCGGGACGCCCGGCACGCCGTAGATGCCCTCCATGAGCGCGAGCACGTCGGGGTCGTTCGTCTCGACGCCCATCGTCTCGAGGTCGTCGTACCAGAACATCGAGACCCCGTCGAAGGTCGGTTCGGGCTGCCCCTCGTAGGCCTCGGGCAGCGTCAGGTGCTGGACGTAGCCGCGGAGCGCCTTCGTGTTCGCGAACAGCGGCCCGTGGCTCTCACCCCAGTAGTGATGGAACTCCTCGAGCGAGCGGTTCGTCGGGTGCCTCAGGGCAGGGGCGAGGACCTTGATCATGCGTCTCCTCCACGTCGAGCTGCACCCAGGGGAACCCTACTGCCGTACGGTGCCGGTCGTGGAGGGAACACGCAACCGGGTGTCGGAGGATCGGCAGCTCGCGCTGCTGGTCGCCAGCGCCGTCGACCACGCGATCTTCATGCTGGATCCGCACGGCCGCGTCGTGACCTGGAACGCCGGTGCGGAGGCCATCAAGGGCTACACCCAGTCGGAGATCATCGGCCGGCACTTCTCCGTCTTCTACACGGAGGAGGACCTCGCCCGGAACCACCCGGCCGAGGAGCTGCAGCTCGCGATCCGCGACGGCCGCTACGAGGAGGAGGGGTGGCGTCTGCGCAAGAACGGCACCCGCTTCTGGGCGAACGTCGTGATCACCCCGGTCTACGACGAGGCGGGCGACCTCATCGGGTTCGGCAAGGTCAGCCGCGACCTGACCGCCAGGCGGGTGCAGGAGGAGCGGGTGCGCGCCAGGACGCACGAGCTCGAGGTCGCGAACCGCCAGCTCGTCGAGTTCCGCCGCCTCGTGTCGAGCGTCCGCGACTACGCGATCTTCATGATCGATCCCGCCGGCCACATCCTCTCCTGGAACGCGGGCGCCCGGCGCCTCAAGGGCTACGCGGACGACGAGATCATCGGCCGGCACTTCTCGGTCTTCTACACGCCCGAGGACCGGGCCCGGCGCCATCCGGAGCACGAGCTCGACGTGGCGATCCGCGAAGGCCGCTACGAGGAGGAGGGCTGGCGGGTCCGCAAGGACCGCACCCGCTTCTGGGCGAGCGTCACGATCACGGCGGTCCGCGACGACGACGGCCGGCTGACCGGCTTCGCCAAGGTCACGCGCGACCTCACCACGCGCCGGGAGTCCGACCTGGCGCTCCGCGACGCGCTCGAGGAGCTGCGGACCGTCAACCAGGAGCTCGACCGCTTCGCCGCCGTCGCGGCCCACGACCTCACCGATCCCCTGCGGACCATCGCGGGGTTCGCCGAGCTGCTCGAGCGCGGCGAGCTCACGGACGCCGAGCACGAGTACGCCCGGCACATCCGCGAGAGCGGTCAGCGGCTGATGCGCATGCTGCAGGGGCTGCTGGTCTACGCCCGCGCCGGGCGGAGGGGCATCGATGCGGAGCCCGTCGACCTCGGCCGCGCGGTCGGCGACGCGCTCGCGGACCTCGCGGGCCCGATCCGCGAACGCGACGCCGAGGTCACCGTCGTGCTGGTGCCGGGCGCGACGGTGTTGGCGGGGGTCGCCGACGTCCGCATCGTCCTGCAGAACCTGGTGGCCAACGCCGTCAAGTTCTCCGACGCCGACACGCCACGGGTCCGCATCAGGTCCGAGCGCGAGGATGCGGGGAGGTGGCGCGTCACGGTCGAGGACAACGGGCCAGGCATCGCGCCCGCGGACGGGGATCGGATCTTCGGCGCCTTCGAGCGCGGGGCCGCCACCGACGAAGCGGGCTATGGCCTCGGGCTGGCGATCTCCAGGAGGCTGATCGAGCGCCACGGCGGCGAGCTCGGGCTCGACGCCGGACCCGACGAGGGGAGCCGCTTCTGGTTCTCGCTCACGGCAGGATCGCCACCGCCCGCGTCCACCCCGCCGAGCCGCCTTCCACGTTGACCGGGAAGCAGGCGACCTCGAAGCCGTCGTCGGGCAGCGACTCGAGGTTGTGCAGCTTCTCGATGTGGCTGTAGCCGATCTCGCGTCCCGCGCGGTGGCCCTCCCAGATGATCGACGCGTCGTGCTCGCGCGCGTAGCGCTCGGCGGTGTGCACGAACGGCGCGTCCCAGCTCCACGCGTCCGTGCCGGTCACCCGGACGCCGCGCTCCAGCAGGTACAGCGTCGCCTCGCGGCCCATGCCGCAGCCGGACCGGACGTAGTCGTCCTGCCCGTACTTCGCGCCGGCACTCGTGTTGACGACGACGATCTCCAGCGGCTGCAGCTCGTGCCCGATGCGGGCGAGCTCGGCCTCCACGTCCGCCGCGGTCGCCACGTAGCCGTCGGCGAAGCCGCGGAAGTCGAGCTTCACGGCGGGCTGCATGCACCACTCGAGCGGGACCTCGTCGATCGTGATCGCGCGCCTGCCGCCGTCCATCGTGGACGCGTAGTGGTACGGCGCGTCGAGGTGCGTCCCGTTGTGCGTCGTGATCCGGGCGAGCTCGACGGCCCAGCCCTCGCGGTCGGGAAGGTCGTCGAGCTCGGCGCCGGGGAAGAACGACAGGACCTCGCCCGCGGTGTCGGCGTGGTTGCGGAACTCGATCTCCGGGGTCAGCCCCGGTGGGTCCGAGACGATCCCCGCCTTCAGCGGCACCGAGATGTCCACGATCCTGCGCATGAGCCCCTCCTCAGTCGACCGAGCGAGGATCCATAGAGGATCGGCTCAGCCGGTGCGGGCGTCGGCCAGCAGCGGCCGGGGGCGCCCTAGGGCTGCGCCGAGCTCCTCGGGGAGCGACGGGTCCTCCCGGTAGCCCGGGCCGGGCCGGCTGCCGGCGTCCTCCGGAGTGAGGAGCACGTCGCAGTGCGGGCAGTGCGCGACCGCCTCGACGACGGTGCCGCACTCGCGGTGGAAGAACTCGCGCGGCGGTCCGTCGGGCGTGGCGTGCTTCGCGCCCCAGCCGCCGAGGGCGACGAGCGCGGGCCAGAGCTCGAGCGCCTTCTCGGTCAGGAGGTAGTCGTAGCGGGTGGGGCGCTCCTGGTAGGGCTCGCGTCGCAGGAGGCCGGCGTCGACGAGCTCGGCGAGCCTGCCGGTCAGCACGCTGCGCGACACCTCCAGCCGCTGCTGGAAGTCGTCGAAGCGCCGGATGCCGAGGAACGCGTCGCGCAGGATCAGCAGCGTCCAGCGCTCGCCCACGACCTCGAGGGTGCGGGCGATGGAGCAGGTCTGCTCGCTGTAGGTCCGGGGAAGCATCACGACGGAGTGTAATCGAGTACGGTGATCGAACTCATGAGTGCGATCACAGAACTCACTTCGCCGCCGATCGCCGTCCCCTCGCGGCGGCGGCTGGCCTTCGTCGTCGTCGCCGTCGGCGTGTTCATGGCCCAGCTGGACCTCTTCATCGTGAACATCGCGTTCCCGTCGATCGCGCTCGACTTCCCCGGCAGCTCGAACGGCGCGCTGTCGTGGGTGCTGAACGCGTACGCGATCGTGTTCGCCGCCTGTCTCGTCCCCGCCGGGCGGCTCGGGGACCTCCTGGGCCGGCGGAGGACGTTCGAGCTCGGCCTCGTGGTGTTCGCCATCGGCTCTGCCGGCTGCGCGGCCGCGCCCTCCGTCGGCGTGCTCGTCGCGGCGCGCGCGGTCCAGGCGGTCGGCGCCGCGCTCGTCATCCCGACGTCGCTCGGCCTCCTGCTGCACGGGCTGCCGGTCGAGGCCCGCGCAGGCACCGTGGGCGCCTGGGCGTCCGTGGGCGCGATCGCGGCCGCGAGCGGGCCGCCGCTCGGCGGCGTGCTCGTCGAGGTCGACTGGCGTCTCATCTTCCTCGTCAACCTGCCGCTGGCGGCGGGCGCGGTCGTCGCGTCGCGGCGCGTGCTGGAGGAGGTGCGTCACCCCGACGAGGGCGGTCTGCCGGACCTGCTGGGGATCGTCCTGCTCGTCGCCGGCATCGGCGGGCTCGTCCTGTGCATCGTGGAGGGCGCGTCCTGGGGCTGGGCCAGCCCGGCGTTCATCGGTGGCGTCCTGGTCGCCCTCGCACTGCTCGGCGCGTTCCTCGCGCGGTGCGCCTCGCATCCCAACCCGGTCGTCGAGCTGCCGCTGCTGCGGGTCCGGCCGTTCGCCCTGGCCAACGGGTCGATGCTGCTGTTCTACTCGGGCTTCGGCGCGATGCTGCTCAACAGCGTGCTGCTGCTCACCGGGCCGTGGGGGGAGAGCATCGTGATGGCCGGGCTCATGATCTCGGTGGGTCCGTTGACCGTCGCCCTCGTGTCCGTCCAGGTGCGCAGGCTCGTCCCCCGCTTCGGCGCCCGCCTCGTCGCGACGATCGGATGCCTGCTGCTCGCCGCCGGCGGCGCGTGGTGGGCGGTGTGGATCGACGGCTCGCCCGCGTACGTGACGGCCTTCCTGCCGGGGATGATCGTCGGCGCGATCGGCGTCGGCCTCACCCAGGCGTCGCTCTTCGGCCTCACCGCGCGCGTGGTCCCCGGCAACCGGTTCGCGACCGGCTTCGGGGTCCTGAACATGTCCCGGCAGATCGGCCTCGCGCTCGGCGTCGCCATCCTCGTGGCGCTCCTCGGCGTGGCGCCCGCCATCGGCGACTTCCGCGACGGCTACTGGCAGATGGTCGTCGCCGGCGTGCTCGCCGCCGCGGTGGCGGTCGGGTTGCCGGCCCGTGGTTCACTCGGAGGGTGAGGCTGCCGGAGCGCATCGAGGGTGACGGTCTCGTGCTCCGCCGCTGGCGGGTGGAGGACGCGGAGCTCCTGCACGAGGCCGTCGTGGACAGCGTCGAGCACCTGCGCCCGTGGATGCCGTGGATCGCCGACGAGCCGATGTCCGTCGGGCAGCGTCGTGACCTCATCCAGGGATGGGAGCGCGACTGGGAGGGCGGCGGCGACGTCGTGCTCGCGATCGTGCGCGACGGCGTGGTGGCGGGCGGCAGCGGGCTGCACCGGCGTCGCGGGCCGGACGCGCTGGAGATCGGCTACTGGCTGCGACCGGGCTTCGTCGGCCGGGGCATCGTGACCACGGCGGCGCGCCTCCTGACGACCGCCGCCTTCGCGGTCGACGGGATCGAGCGCGTCGAGATCTGGCACGAGCCGGCGAACACCGCGAGCGGCGCCGTCCCCGCCCGGCTGGGCTTCAGCGCGGTGGGCGACATCGACGGCGACCGCGTCTGGCGGACGACCCGCGACGAATGGGCCCTCGTATCGTCGGATGCGTGAAGCGCATCGGATTTCTCTCGTTCGGGCACTGGCAGAACGCCCCGGGCTCCCAGACGCTCACCGCGCGTGACGCGCTGACGCAGACCATCGAGCTCGCGGTCGCGGCGGAGGAGCTCGGGATCGACGGCGCGTACGTGCGCGTCCACCACTTCGCGCGCCAGCTGGCGTCGCCGTTCCCGCTGCTCTCGGCGATCGCGGCGCGGACGAGCCGCATCGAGATGGGCACCGCGGTCATCGACATGCGCTACGAGAACCCGCTCTACATGGCCGAGGAGGCCGCCGCGACGGACCTCATCAGCGACGGGCGGCTGCAGCTCGGCGTCAGCCGCGGCTCGCCCGAGCCGGCGCTGCGCGGCTCGGAGTCGTTCGGTTACGTCCCGCCCGAGGATGCGACCGACGCGGACTTCGCGCGGGCGCGCACGGCGCTGTTCCGCCGGGCGATCAGCGGCGCGGGGGTTGCCAGGGCCGACACCGGGCGAGAGGATTCGACGGCGATGCTGGCGATCCAGCCGCAGTCGCCGGGCCTGGCGGACCGGATCTGGTGGGGCGCGGGCACCCGCGCGACCGCGGTGTGGGCGGCGCAGCAGGGCATGAACCTCCAGAGCTCGACACTGATCTCCGAGGACACCGGGGTGGCGTTCGGCGACCTCCAGGCCGAGCAGATCGCGCTGTACCGCTCCGCGTGGCTGGAGGCCGGGTGGGCGCGCACGCCGCGCATCTCCGTCAGCCGCAGCGTCATGCCGATCACGACCGACCTCGATCGCATGTACTTCGGCGGCCGCGCGGGCGCCGACGCGTCGGACCAGATCGGCTACATCGACGGCGGCATCGCGCGCTTCGGCCGCAGCTACATCGGCGAGCCGGACGTCATCGCGGAGGAGCTGCGCAAGGACGCGGGGGTCCGCGAGGCCGACACGCTCCTGCTCACCGTCCCGAACCAGCTGGGCGTCGAGTACAACGCGCATCTGCTCGAGACGATCGCCGAGCACATCGCTCCCGCGATCGGCTGGCAGCGCGCGACGGTCTGACCCCGTGGCGCGCAACCGCGTCATCGAGCATGGCGTCCCCAACGGCCCGCCGATGGTGCTCGCCCACGGCTTCGGGTGCGACCACAACGTGTGGCGGTACGTGTGGCCGGCGTTCGCCGACCGCTACCGGATCGTGCTGTCTCGGACCGGCTAGCCGCTCCGGATTCCGCCGCCGATCATGCGAACATGTGTTCGCATGATCCTCCACGCCGACGTCGACGCGTTCTTCGCCTCGGTCGCCCAGCGCGACAACCCGTCGCTGCGCGGATTGCCGGTCGTCGTCGGCGGCTGGGTGGTCATGGCGGCGAGCTACGAGGCGCGCGCGTTCGGCATCCGCGGCGGGATGCCGACGGCCCGGGCGCGGCGGCTCTGCCCGCGCCTGCTCGTCGCCGACCACTCGTGGGAGGCCTACAGCGAGGCGAGCCGCGCGGTGTTCGCGATCTTCGACCGTCACGTCGACGTCGTGCAGCCCGGCTCGCTGGAGGAGGCGTTCCTGCACGTGCCCGGCACGCCCGCAGACGCTGCCGAGATGGGCGCGCTGCTGCGGCGCGAGGTGCGCGCCGAGGTCGGGCTGCCGCTGAGCGTCGGCATCGCGGGGACGAAGGTGCTGGCGAAGATCGCGAGCCGCTCGGCGAAGCCCGACGGCCTGTACCTCGTGCCGCCGGGCGGCGAGCTCGAGTTCCTGCACCCGCTGCCGGTCGAGCGGATCTGGGGCGTCGGGCCCGCGACGGCGGGCAAGCTGCACGCGCACGGGATCCGGACCGTTGAGGAGGCCGCGGCGCTGAGCGAGCCGGAGCTCATGGTGATGCTCGGGAAGGCCGCGGGTCGCTACGTCCACGCGATCGCGCACAACCGCGAGCCGCGGCCCGTCCAGCGCCGCCGCGGGCGGCGGTCGTTCGGGGCGCAGCGGTCGCTCGGGCGCCGCCCGCGCACCCGCGCGGATCTCGACGCCGCGATCGACGACCTGGCGGGTCGATTGTGCCGCCGCATGCAGGCCAAGGCGCGGGCGGGGCGGACCGTGGTGCTTCGGCTGCGGTTCGGGGACTACACGAAGGCGGCGAGGTCGCGCACGCTGCGGTGGGCGACCGACGACGCGCGGGCCATCGCGGGGGCCGCGCGCGAGCTGCTCGACGCGGCGACGCCCATCATCGAGCGCCGCGGGATCACGCTCATCGGCCTCGCGGTGACGAACCTCGACCACGCGATCGGGCCCGAGCAGCTCCCGCTCTTCGCCGACGAACCGCTGGCGGCCGAGGCGGGGCTGACCTAGGCTCGTGGCCTGCCGATGCCGAGGAGGCACGCGTGAGCAAGAAGCTGCCGTCGAAGGTGTTCGAGCAGGAGCTGCGCCGACTCCAGGTCGAGCTCGTGCTGCTGCAGGAGTACATCAAGGCGAAGGGCCTCAAGGTCGTCGTGGTCTTCGAGGGCCGCGACGCCGCGGGCAAGGGCGGTGTCATCAAGCGGATCGCCGAGCGGACGAGTCCCCGGCACGTGCGCGTCGTCGCCCTGGCCACGCCGACCGAGCGCGAGAAGACGCAGTGGTACTTCCAGCGCTACGCGGCGCACCTCCCGGCCGCCGGCGAGATGGTCCTGTTCGATCGCTCCTGGTACAACCGCGCCGGCGTCGAGAAGGTCATGGGCTTCTGCACGGACGACGAGTACGCCGAGTTCATGCGCGCCTGCCCCGAGTTCGAGCGGATGCTCGTGCGCTCCGGCATCAAGCTCATCAAGTACTGGTTCAGCGTCTCCGACGACGAGCAGGAGAAGCGCTTCCAGGCCCGCATCCACGACCCGATGCGCCACTGGAAGCTCAGCCCGATGGACCTCAAGTCGCGCGAGAAGTGGGTCGAGTACTCGCGCGCCAAGGATGAGATGTTCAACCACACGGACATCAAGCAGGCACCGTGGTACGTCGTGCCGGCGGACGACAAGCGCCGGGCGAGGCTGAACTGCATCTCGCACCTGCTGTCGCAGATCGACTACGAGGACGTCTCGCCGCCGCCGCTCGAGCTGCCGCCCCGCCAGCCGGACACGAGCTACGTCCGTCCGCCCATGGCGGACCAGACGTTCGTGCCTGCCGTGTTCTGACCGTGGCAGGATGCGCCGCCATGAGCCTTGCCGAGCAGACCCGGTGGATGGACGCGGTTGCGCAGGCGGAGCTGGTCCGGAGCCGTGAGGTCACGGCACGGGACCTGCTCGACGCCGCCGCCGAGCGCATCGAGGCGAGCGCGCCGCTCAACGCGGTGACGCTCGTCCTCGTCGAGCGCGCCCAGGCGCAGATCGCGGCCGGGCTGCCCGACGGGCCGCTGTCCGGCGTCCCGTTCCTGCTCAAGGACCTGGGCGGCACGCTCGCGGGCGTGCCCGAGACGATGGGGTCGCGCGCGTTCAGGGACTGGGTGCCGCAGGAGTCCTCCTGGCTCGTGCAGCGCTATCTCGACGCGGGACTGGTCATCGCCGGCAAGACGAACACGCCGGAGTTCGGCAACTACTGCGCGACGGAGTCCGAGCTGCTCGGCCTCGCGGTCAACCCGTGGGACGCCGAGCGCTCCCCGGGCGGATCGAGCGGCGGCTCGGCGGTCGCCGTGTCGAGCGGCGTCGTCCCGGCGGCGTCCGGCGGGGACGCGACGGGCTCGATCCGGATGCCGTCGGCCTGCTGCGGCCTCGTGGGCCTCAAGCCGTCGCGGGCTCGCGTGCCCGTCGCGCCCGACGGCCACTGGCTCGACGGGCTCGCGTGCCTGCACGGGCTGACGCGCACCGTCCGCGACACCGCCGCGCTGCTCGACGCGAGCGCGGGCCCCGCGGTCGGCGATCCCTACGGAGCCCTGACGCCGCCGTCGGGCTTCGCCGCGGCCGCAGCCGCCGACCCGGGGCGGTTGCGGATCATGCTCGCGCTGGACCCGCCGTTCGACGGCGAGCTCGACCCCGGCGTGCGCGCGGTGACCGAAGAGACCGCGCGGGCCCTGGAGGGCCTCGGCCACGCGGTCGAGGTCGGGACGCCGGGCTTCGGCGACCGGGAGGCGGCACGCCACGCGGTCGCCGTCATCCACGCGGTCGACAACCTCGGCACCTACGAGTTCGCGGCGCAGGTGCTCGGCCGCCCGCCGCACGAGGACGAGCTGGAGGCGGTGACCTGGGAGATGGTCCGCGCCGGCGAGAAGGTGACCGGGCTCGAGCACGTCGAGGCGGTCAACGCCATGCACGCCGCGGGCCGGCGCTTCGCACAGGACTGCGCGGGCTTCGACGTCCTGCTCTGCCCGTCGCTGAACACGACCGCCCCGCCGATCGGCACGCTGACGAAGGCGACGGGCAGCGTCGACGACTTCTTCGACCGCGAGTTCGCCGTCACGGGCTTCACGACCGCCGCGAACATCACGGGCTGGGCGGCCATCCAGCTGCCGGTCGGCGAGTCCGGCGGGATGCCCGCCGGCGTGCAGCTCATGGCGCCGGGCGAGGCGGTCCTGCTGTCGCTCGCGTCCCAGCTCGAGCAGGCGATGCCCTGGGCGGACCGTCATCCGCAGGGGTCCTGACGGACCCGCTCGCCCTCACGGTCGGCTGCACCTTCGGGCTGGAGACGCCGATCCCGGTGTCGGCGGTGCTGCAGGTGGCGCCGTCGGACCGTCCGCGCCAGATGCGCGGCGAGCGCTGGGAGACGTCCGCCTCCCACCACGGCTACCTCGACCTGTACGGCAACCGCTGCGAGCGCTTCACGATCCCGGCGGGGACGTCGCGGATCGTCTACGAGGCCGAGGTCGTGCTCGACGCGCCGGGCGACCACATCGCGCCGGGGACGCCGGAGACCCCGGTGATGGCGCTGCCGGATGAGCATCTCGCCTTCGTCATGCCCAGCCGCTTCTGCCTCCCCGACGAGCTCGGGGGCGAGGCGTGGGACCGCTTCGGCGAGCACGCGCCCGGCTGGGAGCGGGTGCAGGCCATCGTCGACTTCGTCCACGACCACCTCGAGTGGGTCGCGGGGGCGTCGAATCCGTGGACGACCGCGCTCGACGCCTACCGCGCGGGTCAGGGCGTCTGCCGCGACTTCGCGCATCTGGCGATCACGTTCTGCCGCGCGTTGAACATCCCGGCGCGCTACGTGTTCGGCTACATCCCCGAGATCGACGTCCCGCCGCCCGTCGAGCCGATGGACTTCGCCGCCTGGTTCGAGGTCTACCTCGACGGGGCCTGGCACACGTTCGACGCACGCAACAACCGGCGGCGCGTCGGCCGCGTGGTCGTGGGCAGGGGACGCGACGCGGTCGACGTCGCGCTCATCACGTCGTTCGGGCCGGTGACGCTGACCGAGTTCGAGGTCCGCGCCGCCTGAGCGATCCGCTGCCAGACTCTCCGCGCATGGAGCTCACGGACGCGATGCGCACGACCCACGCGTGCCGCAGGTACCTGCCGGACCCCGTGCCGGACGAGGTCTTCCACCGTGCGATCGACGCCGCTCGCTTCGCACCGCAGGGCGGCAACCGCCAGGGCGTGCGGTTCGTCGTCGTCCGCGATCCCGAGAAGAAGCGCCGGCTGGGCGAGTGGTATCTCGTGCCGTGGCAGGAGAGCTACGTGGCGGCGAAGCAAGGCGACGTCAAGCTCGGCTTCAGCAACCCGATGCGCGCCCACGAGGAGAGCAACCGCTTCGCGCACGCGTTCGGCGAGCACCCGGCGATCGTCGTGGTCTGCGTCGACCCGACGCTCGTGCACCCGACCGATCTCGACCTCGACCGTCTGAGCATCGTCGGCGGCGGGTCGGTCTACCCGATGGCGCAGAACCTCTGCCTGGCGTTGCGCGACCAGGGCGTCGCCACGACGTTCACCACCCTGCTCGTCGCCTACGAGCAGCAGGTCAAGGAGCTGCTCGGGATCCCGGACCCGTTCATCACCGCCTGCCACATCGTCGCCGGCTACCCCGAGCGCGGCTTCCCGTCGCGCCTGCGCCGCCTGCCCGTCGAGGAGATCGCGTTCACGGACACGTTCGGCGAATCGCTGAGGCTGCCGTGACCACGCCGCGCGACGGGCTCGGCGGCGTCCAGCGCGTCCGCAAGGCCTACGAGCAGGTCGCGGACCAGCTGCGCGAGCTCATCGTCAGCGGCGAGATCACGCCCGGGCACCGGCTGCCGAACGAGGCCGCCCTGAGCGTGCAGTTCGGCGTCAGCCGCGCGACGGTGCGCGAGGCGCTGCGCGTCCTCGCGACGCAGAACCTCATCCGGACGACGAAGGGCGCGACGGGCGGGAGCTTCGTGATCCTCCCGACGGCGGACCACATCTCCGACTTCCTGTCGTCGAACATCTCGCTGCTCTCGCAGACCGAGACGGTGTCGCTGGACGAGTTCCTCGAGCTGCGCGAGTTCCTCGAGGTCCCCGCGGCGCGCCTGGCCGCGCGGCGCCACACGCCCGAGGCGCTGGAGCGCCTGCAGGCCGCGATCCCGGGCGATCCCAGGGACCTCGGGACGGAGGAGCAGTTCATCTACAACAAGGACTTCCACTCCCAGGTCGTCCTGGCGTCGGAGAACACGCTGCTGAGCATCGCCGTCCAGCCGATCTTCTCCGTCATGCAGACGAACCTGAGCCGCTCCGCCCTCGGTCGTCGCTTCCACGACCAGATCAACGACGACCACAGGGCGATCGCGGCGGCGATCGCCGCCGGCGACGAGGACGCCGCCGCCGAGGAGATGCACCGCCACCTCGCGTATCTGCGCCCCTTCTACGAGAAGGCCTGGCGCTCGCTGAAGCGCTAGCCGTCGCGCATGCCCTCCGGCCAGATGCCGTGCCGGCCGGGGGAGAGGATGCCGTTGGGGTCGACCGCGTCCTTGATGCGCTCGCAGAAGCGCCGGTAGGCGTGGTCGTTGAAGGAGTACTGGTCGCTCGCGAGGTCCATGAAGTCCAGGTGGGCGCGGTATTCGCCGTACCCGTGGCGCCCCGCCTCCTCGACCAGCATCTTCGCCGTCGCGTAGGCCTTCTTCGTCATCTCCTCGTTCGTCACGTCGAAGTTCACGCCGGTGACGATCACGCAGCTGCGCTCGTTGATGACGAGGATGCCGCCGATGAAGTTCACGCCGGCGCGCTGCGTGATGAGGTCGGTCATGAAGTCCACGGCGCCGCGCACGTCGGAGCCGACGAGCGGCACGACCGGCGAGAACCCGAGGTGCCCGACGTTCGGCGGGATGGCGTCCATGAGGTCGAGGTTCGGGATCCCGGCGTGGATCTTGTCCGGCGTCGCCGCGATCTCGTCCCAGTCGTCCTTCGTGAACGTCCGTTCGTGGATGACCTTCGCGCCGTCGATCGCGCTCCAGGCCCGCTTGACCTTCTCGACGTGGTGCGCGGCGACCGGCTCGTCGCCCCAGATCGCGGCGCGCATGCCCCAGCGCCCGAGGCCGGTGCGGTCGGCGATCTCCTGGATCTGCTCGTCGGCCAGGACGCCGCCGTCGGCGATGAACTCGCCCATGATCTCCGGGAACTGGGCCGCGAGCGTGAGCGTCGAGTACATGCTCGGCACGCCGCGGATCGTCCCGTCGAGGCGCAGCTCGCGGAGGATGTCGATCGCCTGCGCCAGTTGGTCGTGGCGGGGAACCGTGAGGAACAGCGGCGCGAACGCCTCGGGCCGGCGCATGAGCCAGTAGCCCATGCGCGTGACGATCCCGTAGTTGGACTGGATGAACAGCGGGTCGAGGACCGGCCCGAGCCCGCGCTTGTAGAGGTGCCAGGTCTTGTTGTCGGGCATCGCGCCCATGCCGGTGCGCACGAGCTCGCCGTCGGCGAGGACGACCTCCATCCCGCACGGGGCCATGAAGTCCTGGCCGTAGGGCATGTAGGTGATGCCGTTGTCGAGCGAGTTGCCGACGACGCTGCCCCAGCCGAGGTCGGGGATCGTGACGAGCAGGTCGTCGTGGCCGGCCTCCTGCAGGGCGGCGTGGAGGTCGAACCAGCGCACGCCGGGCTCGACGACCGCATAGGCGAGCTCGGGGTTGATCTCGACGACGCGGTTCATGCGCACGAGGCTCACGACCGCGCTCCCCCGGACGCGCGGCGACGGGCCGCCGTAGCCGAGGTTCTTGCCGCGCGAGCTCGTCCAGAGCGCGACGCCCAGCTCGTTGGCGATCCGGACGAGGGCCTGGACCTCCTCCGTCGTCGACGGCAGGAGCACCGCCGAGGAGTCGTAGGTCCGGTCGTCCTTGAACCAGTACGGGTCGCGGTACTCGTCGCGGTCGGCCTCCTCGATCAGGACGGCGTCCGCGCCGAGGGCCGCCGTGAACCGCTCGATGGCCTCGTCGGAGAGCCCGGGCGGCAGCGTCGCGCTCACGGCGTGGCCTCGAGCGTCTTCCCGAAGGCGGAGGCGATCGCCACGAAGCGCGGCTCGACCATGTCCCACCAGTCGGGGTGGGTGAGGGCGTAGAGCTCCCCGCTCTTGATGCAGTCGACGACGATCGTCCCGACCTCGATCGGGATCATCCAGCGCACGCCCGACATGTCGACCTCCGACCCCTCCTGGGAGATGTCGACGTCGTGCAGGCCGCCTGCGTTGTCGTCGGGCCGGTTGCGGCTCGACGTGCCGATGTTGGTGTGGATCGTCCCCGGGCAGAGGACCGTCGCGCCGACCTTGGAGCCGTCCTCCTCGAGCTCCTTCGCGAGCACCTCGGTCAGCCCGAGGACCCCGTACTTCGTGAGCGTGTAGGAGCCGAGGCCGGGCATGCCGACGAGGCCGGCCATGGAGGAGGTGTTCACGATGTGCCCGCCCTCCTCGTTGCCCTTGAGGATCGGGAGGAAGGAGTGGATGCCGTGGATGACGCCCCACAGGTTCACGCCGACCATCCACTTCCAGTCGTCGAGCGTGAGGTCGGCGATGCGTCCCATCGGGCCGATGCCCGCGTTGTTGACGAGCACGTGCGCCGTGCCGAACCGCTCGACGACCTCGGTCGCCAGCGCGCCCACGCTCTCCGCGCTGGACACGTCGGTCTGGATGCCGGTGGCGCCCAGCTCCTTGGCCGTGCGCTGCAGCGCGCCGTCCTCGATGTCGGCGATGACGAGCTCGACGCCCTCGTTCTTGAGCGCCTCGGCGATGCCCTTGCCGATGCCCGATGCCCCGCCCGTGACGACGGCGACCTTCCCTTCGAGATCCGCGAACGCGGACATGGCTTCTCCTCCTCAGTCGGCTGGGCGCGATGGTAGCGTCAACCGGACAACCATGTCCGTTTCACCGCAGCGGAAGGACGCAGCCCGCAACCGCGAGGCGATCCTCGACGCCGCGCGCGAGCTCATGGCGCGGTCGGCGGACTTCCCGCTCTACGAGGTCGCGCGGCGCGCCGGGGTCGGGCAGGCGACGCTGTACCGCCACTTTCCCGACCGCGCGACGCTGGCGGCGACGATCGCGCGCGAGCTGCACGAGGAGATCGGCGCGGCCGTCGCCGAGCACGCCGGCCGCCCGGACGCGTTCGACCGCCTGCTCGACGTCATCGCCGCGTGCGCGATCCGCTCGCACGGCCTGACCGACGTGGTCCGGGAGAGCCCGGAGGCGTGGCGCCAGATGGAGCGGATGCGCGACGAGCTCATCGATCTGGTCGAGGGGCCGCTGGACGACGCCAAGGCGACGGGCCGCGTCGCGCGCGACGTGCGCGCAGAGGACGTCTTCCTGCTGCTGGCGATGATCGACGGCGCGCTGACCGGCGTCGTGGAGCAGGAGCGCCGGCGCGAGATCGCCGAGCGGGTGCGCGACCTGGTGGCGCGGGGGATGGCGGGGTGAGCTCGCGGGGCGCGGGTGAGATCTCCCCTCCCCATCCGAGGAAATCTCACCCGCCCGCATGGGCCCGCGGTCGCGGGCAGCGCGGTGCTCAGCCCCGCGTTGCCGCCGTCGCCCGGCTCTCGAGCCGGCGCGTGAAGTGCAGCCGCTCGCGCAGCGCGTCGCGATCCGCCACGCCGGCCCTCAGCCGCTCGACGTCCTGGCGGCGGCGCTCCGGGTCCGCCTCGCTGTAGATCACGCGCTTGTTCTCGCTCGCCTGCGGCGAGGCGATCTCCGTGAAGATCTGCCGGCGCTCGGACGCCCACGCGTCGAGGATCCGGTCGCTCGCGCCGTCGACCGCGACCGCCGCCAGCACGTCCTGCAGCGCGAAGGAGTCGAACATCCCGGACGTCAGGCCGAGGCCCCCGGTCGGGTTCGTCGCGTGCGCGGCGTCGCCCGCCAGCAGCACGCGGCCGGAGCGGTACGTCTCGGCCGAGCGCTGGTGCATCTTGTAGGGCGTGATGCGGTCGAGGGTCCAGCCCTCGTCGCCCGGCAGCAGCGTCCGGTAGGCGTCGGCGACGCGGTCCCCGACGGTCTCCTCCGGCAGCGAGGCCGACTCCGAGTACGTGACCCGCCAGAGGTTGCGGTTGTCGATCTTGGCGATGATCGCCCCGTGGACCGGGTCGATCTGCAGGACCGACCGCGGGTAGCCGTGCGCCTCGAAGTCGTAGAAGACGTTCGTCGCGACGAACCGCTCGGGCCACGTGAAGCCCTCGAAGCCGAGCTCGAGCAGGCCGCGGACGGTGCTGCGCGCGCCGTCGGCGCCGATCGCCCAGGCCGCGCGCAGCTCGCGCTCGCCGGTGGGCGTCGCGACCGTCGCGGTCACGCCGCTGGCGTCCTGCGTCAGCCCGGTCAGCCGGGCGTCGAAGAGCACCTGCGTGCCGGGGATCTCCTCGAGATGGCGCAGCGCGATCGCGGCGAGCTCGTGCTGGCCGAGATGGACGTTGTACGGGTAGTCGGTGTCGTCCGCGAGGAGCTCGAGGTCGAACGGGATCCACTCGCCCGTCTCGTGCACGAGGTAGGCGTAGTCCTGCTTGCGGAAGCCCTGCTCCTCGGCCTCGCGCAGGATCCCCAGCCGGTCGAGGTGCTCGAGCACCGTCCAGTGGTAGACCATCGCTCGGGGCGAGTCGATGATGTGCGGCTCGGCCTCCACGACGGTGACAGCAAGCCCGCGCTGCGCGAGGCCGAGCGCCGTGATGAGGCCGACCGGGCCCGCGCCCGCGATCAGCACACCCTCGTCTCGTTCCATGGCGGGCAGCCTACGAAACGGCAGACATATCCTCCGTCGATGACCGAACGCTTTCCCCAGCTCGCCGTCGAGGACCTCGACGACGAGCAGCAGCGCGCGATCGCGCCCATCCTCGAGTACACGGGCAGCATCTCCGGGCCGTTCAACGCGACGCTGCGCAGCGCGCGGCTCACCGAGACCTCGTTCACGCTCGGCACGTACCTGCTCTTCGAGACCGGCATCTCGCGGCGGCTGACCGAGATCGCGATCCTCATCGGCGCGCGCGTGTCCGGCTCGCAGTTCGAGTGGTGGGCCCACCATCGCCGGGCGCTCGAGGAGGGCGTGCCCGAGGAGCTCTGCGACGCGCTGCGCCAGGGTCGGCGGCCGGACGGGCTCGACGAGCAGGAGGGCGTGCTCTACGACTTCTGCGTCGAGCAGCTCACGGCGTCCGAGGTGAGCGACGCGACGTTCGAGCGCACGAAGGCCGTCTTCGGCGAGCGCGGCATCGTCGACCTGGCCTACCTGCTGGGCTTCTACGGGATGATCGGCGGGGTGCTGAAGGTCGCGGCCGTCACGCCGCCGGACGGCTCGATGCCGCTCGAGCCGATGGAGGCGCCGTTCGCGGGATGAGCGTCCTCGCGCGCCGCATCGCCGCGCAGGGCCTCGCGTCGCGCAGCGCGACGACCCTCGACGTCCTGCGCTCCTGGACCGTGCAGGACTCGCCGCCCGGCGCCGCGGCGACGGCGATCGCCGCGCGCGCGAAGACGGTGACGCTCGACGAGGCGCTGGCCGACCGCGACGCGGTCGCGCTCTACAACCCGCGGACCGCGACCGCGATCCTGCCGTCCGACGAGGCCGCGGCCTTCGCGACGGCGCTCATCGACCCGGACGAGGGCGAGGAGGCGGGGATCGCCGTGGAGGCGATCTCCGATGCGCTCGACGGCCGCACGCTGAGCCGCGATGACCTCCACGAGGAGCTCCGCGGCCGGCTGCCGGAGGCGATGCTGCCCTGGTGCGACGGGTGCGGGAGCCATCACGCACGGCGCTGGGTGCTCGTGACCGCCGGGCTGCACGGGCGCCTGTGCATCGCGGGGCGCGAAGGGCGGCAGCCCGCGTTCGCCCGCACCGACCAGTGGATCGACTGGGACGCGCCGCCCAGGGAGGAGGCGGCGGCCGAGCTCGTCCGGCGCTTCCGGGTCGCGTACGGACCGTCGTCGCCCGCGGACTTCGCGGCCTGGGCCGGGATCGAGGGCCCGCACGCGAAGGCGCTGTGGGAGCTCGTGCCCGAGGAGGAGGAGGAGGGGTCGACGCGCAAGCCGCGCCGCGCGAAGGGCGTGCGCCTGCTCGCCGCCGGCGACCCGCTGCTGCTCGCCCGCGATCGCGACGCGCTCGTCCCCGACAAGGAGCTGCGCGGGCGGGTGTTCCGCCCGACCGGCTCGCCCGGCGTCGTCCTGCACGACGGGGAGCTCGCCGGCCTCTGGCGCGCCCGCAAGAAGGGCAGGCGGCTCGAGGTGGAGGTCGAGGAGCTCGGCGACGCGCTGGACCTCGAAGCGGTGCGCCGCGAGGCGGAGCGCCTCGCGCCGCTGCGGGGCTGCACCGACGTGGCGGTAGGATCGGCGCGTTCGTAGGTCGAGGGTGCGGGAAGCCGGTGTGAGACCGGCGCGGGCCCGCCACTGTGACCGGGGATGCCGTCCGCGAGCGAGCGCAGCACGCGCCCGCAGCCACTGCACACGATGTGCGGGAAGGCGCGAGACGGTCGGCCCGGGAGCCAGGACACCCACCCTCGCCGTCCACTCGCGTCTCGCCCTCGTGGAAAGGGGTGCCGTGTCCCATCGTCGCCTGAGGCCGCTCATCGCCGCCTCGCTGCTCGTCCTCATCGTCCCGGCCGCCGCATCCGCGGCTCCCGCCGGCGACGTCTCCATCCGCGTCGAGGGCTCCACCGCGACGCTCGCGGGGCCCGCTGTCGTGCGCACCGCCGACGGCGCGTTCACGAAGGTCGCCACCGCCGGTCCTCCCGCGACCTGCTCGTCCACGTCGATCGGCGGCGCGCTGGAGACGCTCACCGCCGGCGGCTGGAACGGCACCAACGGCAGCGTCGGCATGTCCCTGGAGACGATCCTCGGCGAGACGCACCTGTTCACCTCCGACGCCTACTGGAACCT
The DNA here is from genome assembly GCA_963757125.1 of uncultured Solirubrobacterales bacterium. Taxonomy (GTDB): domain Bacteria; phylum Actinomycetota; class Thermoleophilia; order Solirubrobacterales; family Solirubrobacteraceae; genus CAVVSD01. Next base: position 574,616 of record CAVWQP010000009.1, read on the forward strand.
CTACGTCAACGACGCCCCGGCCAGCATGGGCATCTGCACCCAGGAGCTCTCGCCGGGCGACCGCGTCCTCATCGCGCCGTCGTGCACCGCGGCCGACACGCCGACGTGCTTCTCGGGCGATCCGCTCGAGCTCGCCGGACCGGCGACGGCGCCGCCCGGCACGAGGGTGACGCTGCACGCCGACGAGTTCACCGTCACGTTCGGCGCGGCGCCCGACTTCATCAACACGACCACGCCCGCCCCGTCGGCGGGCGCGACGGTCACCGGCGCGGGCCAGACCGTCACGACCGACGCGGCAGGCAACGCGACCGTGACGCTCGCCGCGAGCGCCGGGCCGCAGGGCTTCACGGTGACGAAGGGGGACCGCGTCCGGGGCTCCGCCGTCGTCTGCGCGACGACCGGCGCCGACGGCGCGTGCGCGCCGCGCCAGGCCCAGGCGGGGGGCGGACCGAGCGCGACGTGCGCGACGAACGGGCACGACGGCAAGTGCGGGACGGCGGACAGGACGCCGCCCTTCGCGCGGATCGCGGCGATCAGGAACGGCCAGCGCTTCGCGAAGGGGCGCGGGCCCCGTGCGCTGCGCGGGACCGTCGCGGCCGAGCCCGCGGGGCTGAAGTCGCTCCGGCTGCGCCTCACGCGCAACGACGACGGCCGCTGCAGCGCCTACGACGGCACGAAGGAGCGCTTCGTGCACACGAAGCGCTGCGCCGCCTCGGCGGGGCGGACGTTCGCCATCGGCACGGCGCAGGACTTCTCCTACCTGCTGCCGCGCCGCCTCGGGCCCGGGCGCTACGTGCTCGACGTGTTCGCCGTGGACGGCGCCGGCAACCGCGGTCTGCTGACGCGCGGCCAGAGCCGCGTCGTGTTCCACGTGCGCTGAGTGGATGGTCCGGCGGTGGCGAGCACTCTCCGGTGCGTTCGCGGTGCTCGCCGCCGCCTGCCTCGCCGCCTGCGGGGCGGGCCCCGGGTCGCCGTCCTCCGACGCCAGCCTGCTGGTCACCGCCGACTTCGGGAGCCGTGTGCTCGTGCGCGATGATGCCCCGGAGGTCAGGGGGGCGGACACGGTCATGCGCCTCGTGCAGCGCAACGCGAAGGTGACGACGCGCTACGGCGGCGGGTTCGTCCAGTCCATCGACGGCGTCGCGGGCGGGCAGCGCGGCGGGCGCCCCGTGGACTGGTTCTTCTACGTCGACGGCGTCCTCTCCGACCGCGGGGCCGCCTCGGTCCGGGTGGGCGACGGCGACGCCGTCTGGTGGGACCACCACGACTGGGGGTCGGGGCCGGGGAGCGGGTCGGCCGTGGTCGGCTCGTTCCCGGCGCCGTTCACGTCGGAGGCGGTGCTGGCGTGTATCCCTGCGAGCGCGCCGGCGTGCGCGACGACACGGCAGGCGCTCACGCGCGCGGGCGCGCGGGTCCGGTCCGTCGCGCCGTCGGCCCTCGGCCGCGGCGACGTCCCCGGCGTGCTCGTCGGCACCGCCGCCGCGATCGGCGACACGCCGGTCGGTCGCCTGCTGCGCCAGGGCCCGGAGGGCAGCGGCGTCTACGCACGCCCGGCCCGCGACGGGCAGGACATCGCGCTGCTCGACCCGCGCGGCCACCGCGTCCGCGCCGCCGGGCCCGGCGCCGGGCTCGTCGCCGCGATGCGCACGGAGGGCAGAGCCCCGATCTGGACCGTCACCGGCACCGACGACGCGGGCGTGCAGGCCGCTGCGGGCGCGCTGACACCCGACCGCCTCGCCGGGCGGTTCGCCGTCGCCGTCGAGGGCGCGGACACGACGCCGCTGCCGCTGGAGCCCGGAGGATGAGCCCGCTGCACGCGGCGCGTGCGGGCGCCGGCGCGGCCTGGTGCGCGGCGATCGTCGTCTGCGGGCTGCTCTACGAGCACCCGCTCGTGCTCGGCGTCCTGTGCGCCGCCGTCCTCGCCGCCGGCGCGCTCGCGGGAGTGTGGGCCGAGATGTCGCGCGCGCTGCGGCTCTGCCTGCTCGCGGCGCCGCTCATCGTCGCGATCAACCTGCTCGCCAACCGCAACGGGCTGACGGTGTTCTGGCGCTTCGGCGACGTCCCGCCGTTCGGGCAGATCGACCTCACCGTCGAGGCGCTCGCGTACGGCGGCGCCCTGGCGCTGCGGCTGGCCGCGATGGTGCTCGTCGCCGCGCTGTTCGCCGCCGCGATCGACGTCGATGCCCTCCTGCTCGGCGCGCGACGGGTGTCGGCCCGCTCCGCGCTGACCGCGGTGCTGTCGGTCCGCCTCGTGCCCGTGCTCGCCCGCGACGCGCGGCGACTCGACGAGGCGCGTCGCTGCCGCGCGGACGGCGGCGGCACCGGCGCAGCGGCGAAGGTCGCGGTCCTGCGGGCGATCTGCGCCGGGGCGCTCGACCGGGCCGGCGACGTCGCGACGACGCTCGAGGTCCGCGGCTACGGCACCCACGGGCGACCTCAGCGCCGCCGCGAGCCGTGGTCGCGGCAGGACCTCGCGTTCACGGCGTCCGCCGTGGCGATCCTCGTCCTCGCCGTCGGCGGTCGCGCGGCGGGCCTCGCCTCCTTCACCGCGGTCCCGGCGCTCGATGCGCCCGTCGGCGTCGACGAGCTGGCGCTCGCCGCCGCGCTGGCAGCGGCCGTCCTCGCGCCCTTCGCCGTCCGCAGGGGGATGCGGTGAGCGTCCTCGAGCTCGACCACGTCTCCTACGCCTACCCCGGCGCGGGTGAGCCCGCGCTGCGCGACGTGACGCTGCGCATCGATCCCGGGGAGTTCGTCGTGCTCGCCGGCGGGTCGGCCACCGGGAAGTCGACGCTCCTGCGCGCGGCCGCCGGGATCGTGCCGCACGTCCACGGGGGGACGTTCGCCGGCGAGGCGCGCTGCGGCGGGCTGAGCACCCGCGACCATGGCCCTGCGGCGCTGTCGGCCACCGCCGGGAGCCTGTTCCAGGACCCCGAGACGCAGGTGGTCATGGGGTCGGTCCGGGCGGAGATCGCGTTCCCGCTCGAGGGTCGCGGCGACGGCGCGGGCGCCGTCGCGCGCGGGGTGGAGGAGGTCGCGCTCGCACTCGGCATCGCGCACCTGCTCGACCGCCGCACGGCCGACCTCTCGGGCGGCGAGCTCCAGCGCGTCGCGCTCGCCGCCGCGCTGGCCCGCCGCCCGCCGCTGCTGCTGCTCGACGAGCCGACGTCGCAGCTGGACCCGGTCTCCGGGGACGAGCTGATCTGGCTCCTGCGCCGCCTGAACGAGGAGTGGGGCACGGCGGTCGTGCTGGCCGAGCATCGCCTCGAGCGCTGCCTCGCGGCCGCCGACCGCGTCGTGGCGCTACGCGATGGCACCGTCGCCTGCGACGCGGCGCCGAGCGGGTTCCAGGCGTGGGCGGTCGACCACGCCCCAGAGCTCGCGACGCCCGCGGCGACGCTCTTCGCCGAGGTGGGGCTGCGGCCGCTGCCGGTCGGCGTGAAGGACGCGCGCAGGTCCCTGGCGGCGCGCGGGCTGCTGCCGGAGGCCGAGGCGCAGGCCGACGCGCCGTCGCCGTCACGGGCCGAGCGGCGCCGCGCCCGGCGCGACGCGGCCCTGCGGCTCGACGGGGTGTGGCACGAGCTGCGCGCCGGCCCGGCGCTGCTGCGCGGGGTCGACCTCACCGTCGCGCCCGGGGAGCGCGTCGCGCTCATGGGCCGCAACGGCGCCGGCAAGTCGACGCTCCTGCGCCACGCCGCGGGGCTCCTGGAGCCGACGCGCGGCAAGGTCCGCGCCACCGGGCGCGTCGCGCTGCTGCTGCAGAACCCCGGCGACTACGTCCTGCACGACCGCGTCGGCGACGAGGCCCCGGCCTCCGCGCTGCGCGCCGTCGGCATCGAGCACCTCGCCGACCGGCATCCGCGCGACCTCTCCGGCGGCGAGCGCCAGCGCCTCGCCTTGGCAGTCGTGCTGGGCGACGGCGAGCACGGGGCGGCGATCGTCCTCCTCGACGAGCCGACGCGCGGCATGGACCGCATCCAGAAGGCCGCGCTGGCGGACCGCCTCCACGCGTTCGCGGCGGACGGACGCGCGGTCGTCGTCGCCACGCACGACGCCGAGTTCGCCGCTGCGGTCGCCGACCGGGTCGTGCTGCTCGCCGACGGCCGCGTCATCGCCGACGGCACCGCCGCGTCGCTGCTCGGCGGCGGCTGGTACTTCGCCACCGAGACCGCACGCGTCCTCGGCGGCGCCGGCGGGGCGCTGCTGCCCGCGCAGGGCGCCCGGCTGCTGCACACGACAGACACCGTGGAGGTCCCATGACCTGGCCACTCGCCTCGCTGCTCGTCCTGCTCTGCGCGCTCGCCGCCGGCGCCGCGTGGTGGGAGCGCGGGCGCCCGCCGTCGCGACTGCTCGCGCTCGTCGCCGCCCTGGCCGCGCTCGCCGCGCTCGGGCGGCTGGCGTTCGCCCCGCTGCCGAACGTCAAGCCGACGACCGACATCGTCCTGATCAGCGGCTACGTCCTCGGCGGTGCGCCCGGGTTCGTGGTCGGCGCCGTCGGGGCGCTCGCGTCGAACGTCGTCTTCGGGCAGGGCCCGTGGACCCCGTGGCAGATGGCGGCGTGGGGTTCGGTCGGCCTGTTCGGCGCGTGGCTCGGCGTCGTCACCGGACGGCGCCTCGGGCGCATCCCGCTCGCGATCGCCTGCGGCGCCGCCGGTTTCCTCTTCGGCGCGATCATGGACCTGTCGACGTGGACGACGCTGTCGGGCTCGCACACGCTCGAGGCGTACCTCACGATCGCCGCCGTGTCGCTGCCGTTCAACATCGCGCACGCGGCCGGCAACGTCGTCTTCTGCCTGCTCTTCGGCCCCGTCCTCGTCGCGGCGCTGCAGCGCTCGGCGCTGCGCTCGCACGTCACGTGGCGGCCCGCCGGCGCGGTGGTCCCGGCGCTCGCGGTCGCCGCCGTGCTCGCCGGCGCGGCCACCGCGCCCGACCCCGCCGAGGCCGGCTCACGCGGCGTGGACTACCTGCGCGCGGCGCAGAACCGCGACGGCGGGTTCGGCGGGACGCGGGGCGAGCCGTCCACGCCGCTGTACGCGGCATGGGCCGGCATCGGGCTCGCCGGGGCGGGCGAGCGCTGCGGCGGCCCGCTCACCGGCTACCTCCGGCGGACGGGCGCCACGGTGCACGGTGTCGGCGACGTCGAGCGGACGATCCTCGCGCTGCGCGCGTGCGGCAGCGGCACGACGGTCGGCGGCCGCGACCTGCTCGCGGACCTGCGGCGGGCACAGCGCGGCGACGGCTCCTGGAGCGGCCTCGTCAACGCGACGGCGTTCGGCGTCCTGGCGCTGCGCGCCACCGGCGCGCCCCGGTCGTCGGGCTCGCTGTCGAGGGCGCTGCGCTGGGTCACCGCCCGGCAGCACGCCGACGGCGGCTTCTCGTTCCCGGGGCGCACGGGACGCAGCGACATCGACGTGACCTCCGGCGTCGTGCAGGCGCTCGCGGCCGTGCGCGGCCGCGACACCGGCAGGGCGGGCAGGCGTGCGGTCGCGTTCCTGCGGGGCCAGCAGCGGCCCGACGGCGGCTTCCCGCTCACCGCCGGCGGCGCGTCGAACGCGCAGAGCACGGCCTTCGCGATCCAGGCGCTCGTCGCGGCGGGCGTCCGTGTCGGCGCCATCCGCCGGGACGGCTCGCGAACCGCCACGGGCTACATCGGCAGCCTCACCACCGCCGACGGCTCGGTGCGCTACTCGCGCACGTCGGCGCAGACGCCGGTGTGGGTGACGGCGCAGGTCCTCCCTGCGTTGAGCGCCCGCCCGCTGCCGATCATCGAAGGTTAATCACACGTGACTCCCGCAACTATGTAGGTTCGCCCCCGGAGGGCGGCGTGGGGGAGCCGTCGAATTCGTGGAGGGGTTCGAGGAGGACGTGTGAGAGGTCTATTGATGCCGCTGCGGCTGGTGGCGATGGTCGCGGCGTTGTCGTTCGTGCTGGCGAGCTGCGGGAGTGACGACAGCAGCTCGTCGGGCGGCAGTGGCGGTGGTGCAGCCAAGGAGGCCGGAGGCACGACGCCGTCGGACGCCAAGTGCGGCATGGCGACCGGGAAGAAGGCGACGGGCACGCCGATCAAGGTCGGCGCGATCGTGACGAAGATCCCCGGGATCGACTTCACGGACATCACCGACGCGGCGAAGGCGTACTTCGACTGCGCCAACGACAACGGCGGCATCAACGGCCATCCGGTCGACTACATCGTCGAGGAGCACGGCACCGACCCGCAGCAGGTCGGCTCGCTGGCGACGAAGCTCATCGAGTCCGACAAGGTCACGTCGTTCGTCGGGAACACGAGCATCCTCGACTGCCCGGTGAACCACGCGCTCTACGAGAAGAACAACTACTACGCGATCGTCGCGGGCGTGCCGAACGAGTGCTTCAGCACGCCGAACATCGCCGCGCTGAACATGGGGCCGCTGTACTCGAGCCTCGGCGCGGTGCGCTACGTGATCGACAAGGCCGGCGCGAAGGGCACGCTCGTCATCGTGTCGCCCAAGCAGCCGGGCAACGAGGCGGTCAACCAGGGCGCGCTCTCCTACGCCAAGGAGAAGGGCCTGAAGACGATCAGCCGGACCGAGACGGTGCCGATCTCCGATCCCGCGTCGCTCGCCCAGGCGATCGTGTCGCAGGCCGGTGACGGCGGCGGAGTCGTGCTCGACTTCACGCCGCCGGAGGGCGTGAAGATCATGCAGGCCGTCGCCCAGCAGGGCCTGATCGACAAGGTCAAGTGGGGCTCGTCCACGCCGCTGAACGACACCTCGGTCCCCGACGCCGTCGGCCCGGACTGGCAGGGCAAGATGTTCATCAACGCCGAGCTGGCGCTGCTGGACTCCAACGGCCCCGACATGCAGCTCTACCGCGCGGTGAACAAGAAGTACTCGCCCGACAACCCGGTCGGCAGCTTCGGCCAGATGGGCTTCGTCGCGGCGAAGATGTTCGCGACACGATGCTGAAGGTGCCGGACGACAAGCTCAACAAGGCGGGCATCAACGACGCCCTCCTGAACATCAAGAACTACAAGACCGACATCCTCTGCAAGCCCTGGTACTTCCAGAAGATGAAGCTGCACGTCCCGAACAACACGGACCGGACAGTCACGCCGAAGGGCAGCAAGATGACCGAGGTCGAGGGATGCACGGACATCCCGGACTCCTACCCGGACCTCAAGTACGTCCGCGAGTTCGAGTCGCAGAACGACGTGAACAAGTAGTCGAGGTCCGCATCGGCGGCGCCCGCTCGGCGGGCGTCGCCGGTCAGCGCTTTTCCTGAGAATCACCGAACGTTAATCGCACATGCCGTACGAACCTCTGTAGGTTCCGCCGACGAAGGGTGGCGTGTGTGCTGGTCGCCGACGTCTCGGCGGATCGCGCGGGAGCTTGGGAGGGCGCTCGTGCGGACTTGAGACGCGTGCGCTCCGCCACGGTGCCGCCGGTACTGGATGGTCCGAGGAGGAGTGCTAGTGAAGGATCTACTCAAGCCGCTGCGACTGCTGGCCGTGATGGCCACGCTCGTGTTCGCGGTCGGCGTTGCCGCCTGCGGCAGTGATGACAGCAATTCATCGGGCGGCGGCGGAGGAGGCGGCAGCGTCAAGGAGGCCGGCGGAACCACGCCGACCGAGACGAAGTGCGGCGCGGGCACAGGGGAGAAGGCGACCGGGACCCCGATCAAGGCCGGTTCGATCACGACCAAGATCCCGGGCATCGACTTCACCGACGGCTCTGACGCCGCTGCGGCGTACTTCAAGTGCGTCAACGACAACGGCGGCATCAAGGGCCATCCGGTCGACTTCATCGTCGAGGAGCACGGCTCGGACCCGCAGCAGGTCGGATCGTTCGCGACGAAGCTCGCGGAGAACGACAAGGTCGCCGCGTTCGTGGCGGGCTTCTCGATCCTGGACTGCCCGGTCAACCACAAGTACTACGAGAAGAACGGCTTCTACCCGATCGTGGCGGGCGTTCCCAACGAGTGCTTCAACACGCCGAACATCGCGGCGCTGAACATGGGCCCGGGCTACTCCAGCCTCGGCGCCGTGCGCTACCTGATCGACAAGGATCAGGCGAAGGGCACGATGGTCGTCGTCTCGCCGAAGCAGCCGGGCAACGAGGCGGTCAACCAGATCGCGCTGTCCTACGCCAAGGAGAAGGGCCTGAAGGCCGATCAGCCGCCTGGAGACCGTGCCGCTCGCGGATCCGGCGTCGCTCGTGCAGGCGATCGTGGCGCAGGCCGGTGACGGCGGCGGCGTGGTCCTGGACTTCACCCCGCCGGAGGGCGTGAAGATCCTGCAGGCCGCGGCCCAGCAGGGCGTCATCGACAAGGTCAAGTGGGGCTCCTCCACGCCGCTGAACGACACCTCGGTGCCGGACGCGGTCGGCAAGGACTGGGAGGGCAAGATCGCCATCAACGCCGAGCTGGCGCTGCTGGACTCCAACGGCCCCGACATGCAGCTCTACCGCGCGGTGAACAAGAAGTACTCGCCCGACAACCCGCTGGGCTCGTTCGGCCAGATGGGCTTCGTCGCCGCGAAGATGTTCACGGACACGCTCCTGAAGCTGCCCGAGGACCAGCTGAACAAGGAGGGCATCAACAAGGCCATCCTTGGCATCAAGAACTACAAGACCGACGTGCTCTGCAAGCCCTGGTACTTCCAGGAGATGAAGCTGCACGTCCCGAACAACACGGACCTCACCGTCACGCCGAAGGACGGCAAGATGGTCCAGGAGGAGGGATGCACCGACATCCCTGACTCGTACCCGGACCTCAAGTACGTCCGCGAGTTCGAGTCGACGCACGACGTGAACAAGTAGCCAGCACCCGGTGCGGGGGCGGGCATGCGACCATGGCGCATGCCCGCCACGCACTACGCGCCGCCGGACCAGGTCCACTTCACCTGGGATGCCGGCCACGCGCCCTCGCTGACGATCGCCGACGGCGACACCGTCGTCTTCCACACCCGCGACGTCAGCGACAACCAGATCGGCCCCGACTCCGACTCGAGCGTCGTGGCGGGGATGGACTGGGACCGCGTCTACCCCCTCGCCGGACCCGTGTACGTCGAGGGCGCGAAGCCCGGCGACACGCTGGCCGTGGAGATCCTCGACCTGCACACGCAGGGCTGGGGATGGACCGCGATCCTCCCGGGGCTCGGGCTGCTGGCCGACGAGTTCCCTGACCCGTACCTGCGGGTCTTCGACATCTCCAACGGCGACGTCGTGCCGTTTCGCGAGGACATCGAGATCCCGCTCACGCCGTTCATGGGCACGATGGGCGTCTGCCCGGCCGGCGCGAGCGCGCAGCCGGTCATGCCGCCCGGGACCTTCGGCGGCAACATGGACACCCGCCAGCTCGTCGCCGGGACGACCCTGTACCTGCCCGTGCAGGTCGAGGGCGCGCTGTTCTCCTGCGGCGACGCGCACGGCTGCCAGGGCGACGGCGAGGTCTGCGTCACCGGCCTGGAGGCGCCGATGTACGGCGCGCTGCGCTTCAGCGTCCAGTCAGGCCGCTCGATCCCGGCCCCGCAGTTCCAGACCTCAGGGCCGCTGACCCCGAGCGTCGACTTCGGCGGCTGGTACGGCACGACCGGCGTCGGCGGGGACCTGTACAAGGCGTCCCAGGACGCGATCCGGGCGATGATCGCCCACCTCGGGGAGCGCTACGGGCTCTCCGGCGAGGACGCCTACCTGCTCTGCAGCCTGTGCGTCGACCTCAAGATCTCGGAGATCGTCGACGCGGGCGAGTACGTCGTCAGTGCGCTGCTGCCCGACGCTGTGTTCGTCGGCTGAACCGGTCGCCGCGCTCCCCGCGGACGTCGATGGCGTCGAGCGGCAGGTAGAGGTCCGGGTCGGCTCCGGCGAGGCCCGCGGGGAGGCGTCGCAGGGGCTTGCCGGCCCGGTCGCAGAACAGGGCCTCGCCGTCGACGCGCCGCACGCAGATCCGCGGCGCGTTGGAGATCGGATGACGGTGTCCCACGCCGTAGACGTGGACGCCGGGCGCGGGCAGGTAGCAGCTGCGGCCGCGGGCGTCCGTGCCGAGCGCGAAGCCGTCGAGGTCCATGTCCTCGGCGGCGTCCGCGTGGCGCAGCCTGCGGCGCATGTGCTTCTGCGCGCGCCACGGGACGCCGAGCACCGGGATCCCCGTCCGGGCCCCGAGCAGGCAGAGCAGCCACACGGCCACGACGACCCAGAGGATCAGCCAGAGGCCTTCGAACACGTTCGCGATGTCCACACATCACAGAACGCTGCGAACCGGCTGAAATTGCATCCGTGCCCCGGGGTGTGCGTCGCGCAACACCCCGGGGAAACGGTGCAATGGAGTGCTACGCGGCGGCTCCGTTGGACGTCTTCGCGTCCTCGATCGCCTGCCAGACGCGCTCGGGGAGCGCGGGCATGTCGATGTTCTTGACGCCCAGGTACGACACGGCGTCGACGACGGCGTTCCAGATCGCCGGGGTCGAGCCGATCGCGCCGGACTCGCCGATGCCCTTGGCGCCGAGCGGGTTCAGCGGGCTCGGCGTCTGCGTGCGCTCGGTCTCGTAGCTCGGCAGGTCGCTCGCCGACGGGATCGCGTACGAGACGAGCGAGCCGGTGGAGCAGTTGCCGTCCTCGTCGAACGCGATGAGCTCGAACAGGGCCTGCGCGGCGCCCTGCGCGATGCCGCCGTGGATCTGGCCCTCGGCCAGCAGCGGGTTGAGGATGCGGCCGGAGTCGTCGACCGTGATGTGGCGCAGCAGCTTCGTGAGCCCGGTCTCGGTGTCCACCTCGACGAGCGAGACGTGCGCGCCGAAGGGGTAGCTGGAGTCCGGCGTCGCGAAGTCCGTCTCCGCGGCGAGGCCGGGATCGACGCCCTCGGGCAGGTTGTCGACGTCGACCGACGCCTTGGCCAGGTCGGCCCAGGAGACGTTCGCGTCCGGCGAGCCCTTCACGCCGAGGCCCTTGCCGGGCACGATGTCGATGTCCTCGGCCGAGGCCTCCAGGAGCGACGCGGCGATCTGCTTGCCCTTGTCGAGCACCGTGTTCGTCGCGTTGAACACCGCGCTGCCGCCGACCTGCAGCGACCGCGAGCCCATCGTGCCCATGCCGCGCGGCACCTTCGCCGTGTCGGAGTGCACGACGATGACGTCGTCCATCGGGACGCCGAGCACGTCGGAGACGATCGCGGCGAACATCGTGTCGTGGCCCTGGCCCTGCGGCGAGGTGCCGGACGACACGGTGACCTTGCCGTCCTCGTCGACGATGCAGGTGCCGATCTCCGAGCCCATGCCCGTCAGCTCGACGTACGTCGCCAGGCCGATCCCGAGCTGCTTGGGGTCGCCGCTGGCGCGGCGCTCGGCCTGCTGGGCGCGCAACTCGTGGTAGCCGGAGTTCTCCAGCACCTTGTCCAGCGCCTGCTCGTACTCGCCGGAGTCGTAGGACGCGCCGGCGACGGTGGTCAGCGGGAACGCGTCCGGCTGGATGAAGTTCCTACGTCGGAGCTCCGCCGGGTCCATGTCCAGCTTCACGGCGAGCTGGTCCATCGCTCGCTCGAGGAGCGCAGTCGCCTCCGGCCGGCCCGCGCCGCGGTACGCGCCGATCGGCGTCGTGTTCGTCACGACGGCCTGGAACGCGAAGTCGACCTTGGGGATCTGGTAGACGCCCGACGCCATGAGGCCTGTGAGCAGCGGCATGAGCGTCGCGTCGGCCGGATAGGCGCCACAGTCGGCGATGACGCGCAGCTTGATGCCGGTGATCTTGCCGTCCTTGGTCGCCCCGAGATCCACGTCCTCGACCTGGGCGCGACCGTGCTGCATCGAGATCATGGTCTCCCAGCGGCTCTCGACGTACCGGACGGGCTTGTCGAGCTTGAGCGCGATCGCGGCCAGCGCGATCTGCTCGGGGTACGTGGCGATGCGGGCGCCGAACCCGCCGCCGACGGTCGGGACCGTGACCCGGATCTTCTCCGGCTCCAGGTCCAGCGAGCCGGCGAGCGCTCCCTGACCCATGTGCGGCGACTGCAGCGGCGCCCAGAGGCGCACGCCGCCGATCTCCGGATCGGGTGCGGCGACCGCCGCGGCCGGCTCCATCGGGACCGCGGCCAGGCGCTGGTTGACGAACCGGCTGGAGATCGAGACCTCGGCGTCGTCGAGCGCGCCGGCAGCGCCGAGCGGCGCCTCGGCGGCGAGGTTCGTGCCCGCCTCGTCGAAGAGGATCGGTGCGCCGTCCTCGAGCGCCTTCGTCATGTCGACGAGCACGGGCAGCTCGTCGATGTCGACCTCGACGAGGTCGACAGCGTCGACTGCCTGCGCATGGGTCTCTGCGACGACAACCGCGATCGCCTCGCCGATGAAGCGGACCTTGTCCTTGGCGAGGATCGGCCGGCGCATCGTCTCCGGCGAGGGAACCGGCGGGCCGGCGTTGGGAAGGTCGTTCAGCCCGAGGTCGTCGGCGGTGTAGACCGCCACGACACCAGGCGACTCCTTCGCCGCGCTCGTGTCGACGTTCGTGATCGTGCCGTGAGCGACGCCCGCGCGGACGAACGCACACGAGAGCATCCCGGGAAGCTTGATGTCGTCCGAGTACCGACCCTGCCCCTGGATCAGCGTCGGATCCTCACGACGCTTGATCCGGGTCCCGTACTTCGCGTTTACCGCCACGTGTCTCCTTTCGCGGGCCCGTCACCGCTGCCCGGCGCAACGTATCGCACGGAGAGCGCGTCGAGCACGGCGTCCAGGTCGGTCCCGGGCTCCGCAGCCAGGCGCTCGTACAGCTCCGCCGCCGCCTCGTGGAAGCCGCTCGGCAGTCCGTCCGCCGCGAGGCTCGCCGCGATCTCCTCCATCTCGCCGACCCAGCGCCACGCCTTGCCGGCGGCTCCGCGGGCCGCCCCCGCCGAGCGCTCGTCGAGGCCGGGGTGGCTGATCGCCCACTCGGCGAGCAGGGCATCCTCGACGCCCTCGGCCCTGGCGAAGCCGCGGACGGCCAGCAGCAGCGCCGCGCTGCCCTTCGTCCAGGCGGCGTAGGCCATCTTCGTCGCCGACGCGGCGCCGATCTCCGTCCCGACGACGCGCGCGCGCACGCGCGTGCCGTCGAACAGCCGCGCGACGTCCTCCGCGCCGGCGCCCGACAGCAGCAGGCTCACCGACGTGTCGAGTCCGGGCGGCGGGCCGATGAGCCCGCCGTCGATCGCGCGACCGCCTGCGCCCGCGATGGCGGCGGCGACATCCCGCGCCGTGGCGGGGGAGATCGCGTTGGCGTCCACGAACAGCGCGACGCGCCCGGCGACCTGCGCCGCCACGTCGCGCGCCGCGTGCGGCGGGCAGACCGACAGGACGAGGTCGCTCGCGCCGGTGAGGCTCTCGATCGTGCCGGCGTCGCGCAGCCCGGCGTCCGCCGCGCGCCGCGCGGTCTCGGGGCTGCGGCCCTCCGAGGCCCAGACGACGTCGTGGCCGGCCTCGCGCAGCTGCGCGCCGAGCGCCGCGCCCATCGCCCCCGGATGCAGCAGCCCGACGACCGTCACGGCCGCTGCCCGAGGATCTCCGTCGTGCCGTCCGGGCGGCCCAGCACGACCGCGCGGGCGCAGTCGAGGAAGAGCCCGTGCTCGACGACGCCCGGGATAGCCCACAGGCTCACGGCGAGCGCGTGCAGGTCGTCGACCGGGCCCAGCGGCGTGTCGAGGAGGAGATGTCCCTCCTCGGTGACGAACGGCTCGCCTGCGTCCGTGCGGAGCACCGGGGTGTCGAGCACGGCGGCGACGCGCTGCGCCGTGATCTCCCAGCCGAACCGGACGATCTCGATCGGCAGCGGGTAGCGCACGCCGAGTCGCTCCGTGTGCTTCTCGGCCTCCGCGACCACCACGAGCCCGCCGCCCGCGTTGCACAGGACCTTCTCGTGGAGCAGCGCGCCGCCGCCGCCCTTCAGGAGCTGCAGGTCGGGATCGATCTCGTCGGAGCCGTCGATGACCATCGCGATCTCGATGTCCGGGGTCAGGCCCACGATCTCGATGCCGACCTCGCGGGCGGCGGCATCGGAGGACCGCGAGGCGACCGCCGCGCGCAGCGGCACGCCGTCCGGCCAGCGCTCGCCGAGCGCCGCGATGACCGCGCGCACGCCGCGCCCCGAGCCGAGGCCGATGGTCGTCTCCGGCTCGACCCAGCCCGCGACGACCTCGGCGGCCGCGGCGCGCGACCGGTCGTCGTCGCTCATGCGTCGGCCTCCAGGAGGCGCTGCACCGATGCGACCTTGTCGTCGAGCGTCTGCGCCTTGTCGCGCCGCTCGTCGAGCTTCAGGACGCTGTAGACGCGCGGCAGGCCGAGCTCGAACGGCACGGCGTGCAGCTCGCCGACGAGCGCGAGGATGTCGCCCGTCTCGCCCTCGAGCGAGGTGCCCATCGCGTGCAGCTGGAAGCGCACGCGGTCCTGCGCGGCGAGCCGGCGCTGGATCTCTGCGATGTAGCGCGACGCGGACGCGTCGGCGCGACCGAGACCGATGACGGTGAGGTCGGCGGTGGCCACGCAGGCGACGCTAGCGCGGCGGGGGCTCGCGTGTCGCCCGGGTTACCAGGCTTGACCGACACCGCAGTGCGGGCACGTCACCGAGGCCGTGACAGGGGCCTCGAAGAGGTAGCCGCAGAGGCAGGTGTAGACCGCGCGGTCGTCGGGACCGCCGGAGTCGCGCATCCTGCGCTCGGCCGGGTGGACCGGCTCGGGCCGGGGCTCCGGGTCGGGCACGACGTGCATCCGGCGGCGGCCGCTGCGGAGGCGGTTGCTCGTGGCTGTTCGCATGTTGGAGAGGCGTGGTGCCATCTGGTGCTCTGCCTATCTAGACGCTCCAGATGCCAAGAAGTTTCAAACTTGCTGCCGATTTTCCTGTTCGGACGCGCCATGCAGGGGCGTACCGGCGGCCGAGTCCGCCATACTGAGGAGGCGATGGACCCCTCTCGCAAGCGCAGAGTCCGCCTCGTCACGGCGTTGACGATCGCGCTCCTTCTGGCCGGCGCGCTCGTCTACACGACCTTCAGCGCCGCGAGCCCGGAGCGCATCCCCAGCCAGCTGAGCACCGCCCAGGCCGGCCAGAGCTACAAGCTCGGCGGCACGGTCGTCGCGGGCAGCGTCAAGCGCACGCCGGACGCCATGACCTTCCAGGTGCGGGACCCCAAGGGCCCGGCCAAGGTGGACGTCAGCTACACGGGCTCGGTGCCCGATCCGTTCCGCGAGGGCCGCGAGGTCATCGTCACGGTCAAGCGCGACGGCGACGAGTTCGTCGGTCAGCGCGACTCGCTCGTGACGAAGTGCCCTTCGAAGTTCCAGTCCGACACGCAGAGCTGAGGCCGCAGCGGTGGCGACCTTCGGACGCGCCTGTCTGATCCTCGGCCTCGCCGTCGCGCTGTACGGCATCGCGGCGTCGATCCACGGGGCGCGCAGCGGCAGGCAGGACTGGGTGGTGTCGGGCCGCCGCGCGGTGTATGCGCTGGCGGGCCTGACGACGGCGGCGTTCGCGGTCCTGGAGATCGCGTTCCTGCGGTCGGACTTCTCCTTCTCGGTCGTCGCGACGCACTCGTCGACGACCACGCCGCTCTTCTACAAGATGGCCGCGCCGTGGTCCTCGCAGGAGGGCTCGCTGCTCCTGTGGCTCTTCATGCTGTCGATCTGGTCGAGCCTCGTGCTCTTCCTCACGCGCAGGCGCATGCGCGAGCTCGCGCCGTACGCCACGGCGGTGCTGCTGGGCTTCGGCGCGTTCTTCGGCGGGCTGCTCGTCTTCATGGAGTCGCCGTTCGACGTGCTCCCGATCCCGCCGCTGGAGGGGACGGGCCTCAACCCGCTCCTGCGCCACCCGAGCATGATGATCCACCCGCCGATGCTGTACTCGGGGTACACGCTCTTCGCGGTGCCCTTCGCGTTCGCGGTCGGCGCGCTCATCACCCGCCGCGTGGACGCCGAGTGGATCCGCTCGACGCGGCGCTTCGCCCTGGGCGCGTGGCTGGCCCTCGGCATCGGGATCCTGCTGGGCGCCCGCTGGTCGTACTCCGAGCTGGGCTGGGGTGGCTACTGGGCCTGGGATCCGGTGGAGAACGCATCGCTCATGCCGTGGCTGACCGGCACCGCGTTCATCCACTCGATCATGATCCAGGAGCGGCGCGGGATGCTGAAGATCTGGAACGCGTCGCTCGTGCTGTCCACGGGCGTGCTCGCGATCCTCGGCACGTTCCTCGTCCGCTCGGGCATCCTCGACTCGATCCACGCCTTCGGCGCCTCGACGCTCGGCGTCCCGTTCGTGTCGCTCATCGCGGTGATGATCGCCGGCTCGATCGTCCTGGTCGTGTCGCGGCGCGAGACGCTGCGCAGCGAGAACAAGCTCGACTCGCTGCTCTCCCGGGAGGCCGTCTTCCTCGGGAACAACCTCGTGCTCGTCGGGCTCTGCGCGGTGATCTTCTTCGGGACGTTCTTCCCGCTCATCTCCGAGGCGGTCACGGGCGACAAGGCGTCGGTCGGCCCGCCGTGGTTCGACCAGTACGTCGTGCCGCTGGCCCTCGTGCTCGTCCTGCTGAGCGGCATCGGGCCGCTCATCGCGTGGCGCCGCGCGTCCGCCGCGGGCGCCCGCCGCAACCTGCTCGGGCCCGCGCTCGTCGGCGTCGCGGTGGTGGTCGTGAGCCTCGTGCTGGGCGCGGGCTCCTCGCCGCCGACCGTCCTCATGTTCGGGCTCGGCGCGTTCGTGATCGCCGGCGTCGTCCAGGAGTTCTGGCGCGGCGCGCGGGCACGGCGCGCGATGTCCGACGACGGGCCGCTGCGCTCGGTGGTCTCGCTCGTGCGGCGCAACCGCCGCCGCTACGGCGGCTACATCGTCCACTCGGGCATGGCGCTCATGTTCATCGGCATCGCGGGGTCCTCCGCGCTGCAGCACGCGAACGACGCGAACCTCAAGCCCGGCCAGTCGATGCGCAGCGGCCCCTACGACGTGACGTACGTGCGGCCGACGTCGAGCATCACGACGACGTCCGGCGGCCGCCTGGAGAAGGTGAACTTCGGGTCGGTGCTCGACGTGAGGCGCGACGGCAAGCACGTCACGACGCTGCGTCCGTCGCGGTCCTTCTTCCCGTCGACGGCGATCGAGGACTTCGGTCCCGTCGGCCGGTTCTTCGAGGGGGAGGCGACGAGCGAGGTCGGCCTGAAGGCCGGGCTCACGCACGACGTGTGGACCGCGATGACGCCCGACATCGACGCGCTCAAGCCGATCATCGACGAGGGCGACAAGGTGTTCACGAAGTTCGCGAACGATCCCGACACGACGCCGGAGGCGCGCTCGCAGGCGCTCGCCGCGATCCTCGTCGGGATCACCGAGAACTACCGCCGCAGCCCCCCGCCGACGACGTTCCGGGTCATCGCCTCGCCGCTCGTGACGTGGCTGTGGATCGGCGCGATCGTCATCGTGGGCGGTGCGCTCATCGCGCTGTGGCCGACGCGGCGACCCGGCGCGCCGCCGGGTCCGGGCGGGCTACGCGGCCCGCGTCGCGCAGGAGCTCGGCGCGACCTCGCGCGAGCCCGAGCCCGAGCGCGAGCCAGAGCCCGTCCGGTCGGCCTGACGGGGTGGAGATCCTCGCGGTCGTCGCGGTGCTGGTCGCCCTGTGCGCGGTCGTCTTCGTGGTCAGCCAGCCGTTGCGGCGTGGGCCGGAGGCGATGGAGCGCCAGACGAGCGAGCGGGCGCGCGACCTCGAGGCCGCCCGTGAGGCCAAGTACCAGGAGATCCGCGACGCCGAGCTCGATGCGCGGCTCGGGAAGCTCACCCCGGAGGACCATCGCGCCCTCGATCGCCAGCTGCGGGCCGAGGCGATCGAGATCCTGCGCGAGCTCGACGAGCTCGGTGGCTAGAATGGGCCGCGTATGTACACGGTCCTGTCGGTCTTCCAGGTGTTCCTCGCCGTCGGCGTGATCTTCCTGATCCTCATGCACTCGGGGAAGGACGCCGGGCTGTCGGGCGCCTTCGGCGTCGGCACCGGCGCGGGCCCGTTCGGCGGCGGCTCGCTCGTCGAGCGCAACCTGAACCGCTGGACCGTCGGGTTCGCGGCGCTGTTCATCATCAACACCATCGTCCTGCTCAGGATCTAGGACGGAGCCATGACGGTCGCCACGTGGTGGCTGTCCATGTACTCCCGGACGGCCAGGATGCGGCCGTCCTTCGTGTCGATGGCGAAGTGGTAGACGTTCGAGTAGTCCCTGCCACTGTGGAGCTTGCCCTGCCCCTCGGCCTCGACGGCGGCGTGGTCGCCGTCGACGAGGATGCGCGTGATCGTGACCTTGGGCCCGCCGTCGACGAACACCGCCCCGCCACCTGAGAAGAACGCGACGATCGCGTCGCCGGACTCCATCACCGGGCCGCCGGGCATGCTCGGCGCCATCATCGTCCAACTCGATTCGTCGGTCAGGAACTCGCTGCGCAGCCGGTCGAAGTCGCCGCGGCCCATCGTCTCGAAGAACCCGCTGACCAAAGCCCTCACATCGCTCACCGCGTTGCTCCCGTCACTCTGAACCCGCGCGCCCGCAGGGCGGGGCAGACGACCCCGTTCGCGAAGCGCCTTCCGTAGAACTCCCCCTCGCTGACGAGCCGCTGCCCGGCCGTCAGCTCCTCCGTGTCCTGCAGGATGCGCAGCACCGAGTCGGTGAAGCGCACGTCCGTCACCGGGCGCCCGATCCGGCCGTCCTCGATGAGGAACGTGCCGTCGCGGGTCATGCCGGTCAGCAGCGTCTGGCGCTCGTGCACGACGTTGACGTACCAGAGGCGCGTGACGTAGATGCCGCGCTCGATCGGCGCAGCGAGGGCGGCCTCGTCGGCCGCGCCGCCGCCCAGGAGGACGAGGTTCGTGGGGAACGCGCCCTCGGGCGATCCGCCCGCCTCGACGGCGTGGCCGGTCGAGCGGGTGCCGTCGCCGGCGACCGCGGCGGAGCGCAGGTCGTGGACGACCGCGTTGGCGACGCCCTCGCGGATGAGCGGCACCGCCTGCTTCGGGACGCCGTCGGCGTCGTAGGCGCGCGCGAGCGTGCGCGGGAACGACCCCATGTCGCTCAAGGTGATCGAGGGCGCCGCGACCTGCTCGCCGAGGCGCCCGCTCAGCGCTCCGCGGCGCTCCGCGTGCGCGAGGCCGTTGAAGGCGAGCCAGCCGGCGAACTCGAGCAGGACGGCGACCGCGTCGGCCGAGAGCACGACGGGGTACTCGCCCGGCTCGACCGCGACGCCGTCCTCGCGCGGGGCGTGCTCGACGGCGCGCTGCGCGAGCGCCGCCGCGTCGAGCTCGGCCACCGACCGCGCCGTGTCGGACGCGTAGCCGCTGCGGCCGTCCGCGTCGCGGCAGACCACCTTCATGAACGCGTCGGTCACGTCGTCGGTCGCGCGGACCCCGGAGCTCGTCGCGATCGCCGTGCGCACGGCGCCCGCGGTCCACAGCCCGAACGCCTCCAGCCCGGCGTCGCCTGCGCCGCGGAACGCCGTGCGCAGCGCGTCCGCGCTGCGTGCCGGGTCCAGCTCGGCGGTCTCGGCGTCCCAGCCCGCCACCGGCCTCGCGTCGACCGCGGCGGGGAGCCCGGGGTGGTCGCCGCGTCCCGCACGCGCGGCGGCGCGCGCGACGGCGTCCGCCTTGCGCGCGGCCGCGCGCAGCGAGTCCTCGTCGAGGCGGTTCGTGGTCGCCGATGCCGGTGTGGCCGTCGCGCAGGCAGAGGATCTCGACGGTCGTGTCGTCCACGCCGGTCGCCTGCGTCGGCGCGGAGCGGGCGAAGCGCGCCGACAGCGAGCGCTCGTGCACCACCGTGACCTGCGCGTCGCCGTCGGCGTAGGACAGCGCGCGCTCGGCGAGCTCCAGCGGCGCCTCGGCCATCAGGCGACGCCGACCTCCACGTCGCGGAACCGCGCGGGCGCGGTCCCGTGCGACACGCGCATGAGCTGGCCGGGTTCGCCCTTGCCGCAGTTGAGCAGCCCGTGGACGCCGCCACGAGGACTCCGAGCCGACGGCGTCCAGCGACCCCCAGAACTGCGGCGTGATCCCGGCGTAGGACGGGTTGCGGACGAGCCCCGCGAGCTCCCCGCCGCGGATGAGGTGCCCGACCTCGGTGCCGAACTGGAAGTGCAGCCGCCGGTCGTCGATCGACCAGGAGCGGTTGGTCTCCAGGAGGATGCCGTCGTCGGTGTCGGCGATGAGGTCCTCGAGGCTGCCGGCGGAGCCGGGGGCGATCGACACGTTCGTCATGCGCACGATCGGCTGGCGGGCGAAGCCGTCGGCGCGGGCGCATCCGGCGGAGGCGCCGAGGCCCTGCGCGGATGCGGACTGGCGGTCGGAGAGCGCGGCGAGCAGCGTGCCGTCGGAGATGAGCGTCGTGCGCCCGCCGGCGACGCCCTCGTCGTCCCAGCCGAACGATCCCAGCGCGCCCGGGAGCGTCGCGTCGGCGATGACGGTCAGGTGTTCGGAGCCGTAGCGCAGCGAGCCGAGGTCGGTGGGGGAGACCCAGCTCGTGCCCGCGTAGGAGGCCTCGCCGAGCAGGATGCGGTCGAGCTCGAGCGCATGCCCGATCGACTCGTGCACCTGCAGCGCGAGCTGCTCGCTGCCGAGGACGACCGTGTGGCGGCCGGTCGGGCACGCCGGCGCGGAGAGGAGCTCGAGGACCTCCTCGCGGACGCGCGCGGCGTTGCCGGCGAGGTCGAGCGCGAGCATGCGCTCCCAGCCGCCCAGGCCGACGTCGCCGCCGTGCGCGCTCGGAAAGGAGCGGACCTGCAGCTCGTCGCCGTCCACCGCGATCGCCTGGATGCCGCCGCCGCACTCGACGCGCAGCTGCGTGCACGCGGCGCCCTCGCTCGACGCGAACGCCGAGGTCTGGCGGCGCAGGCTGGACTCGGCGGCCGTCTGCACGATGCGCTCGTCGCCGTGCAGGCCGGCCTCCGCCGCGACGAGCAGCTCGAGCCGGTCCTCGAGCGGGATCCCGAACGGGTCGATCTCGCACGGCCCGCTCCAGTGCCCGCGCGCGGGCGCGAGCGGGGTCATGGGGCGGTCGGCGGCCGCGGGCATCGCCCGTGCCACGCGGAGAGCGGCGGTGAGGGCGCGCTCGGCGCCCTCTCGGGTCGCGTCGCGGGTCGCCGCGAACCCCCAGGCGCCGCCGACGCGGACCCGGACGCCGATGCCCTCGCCGGACTGCGCATCGACCCGCTCGACCTGCCCGTTGCGGATCAGCAGGTGCTCGTCGTCGGTGCTCACGTGGCGCGCCTCGGCGTAGGCGCAACGCCCCGCGGCGAGGTCCACGAGATCCACCAGGAGGTCGAGCATCGGCGCAGGCTGTCACATCCGCGCCGCCCCGAGCAGCTTGGCTGCCCGGGGCGGGTGGGAGGGGATGCTCAGGCGCGGACGAGCAGGCCCGCGCGCGGGCGGCGCGTGAGCGCGCGGGCGCCGCGGCGGCCCTGGCCGCCGACCACGCGGGTCGCCCGGAGGCGGAGCAGCTCGACGAGGTCGAGCGAGCGCTCGAACGGGTCGGCGACGACCCGGCCGTCGGTGAGGTCCAGCGCGGCGACCGCGACGCCGTCGCGCTCGGCGATGAGGCTGTCGGCGCCGGGGATGGCCGCGGTGTCGAGGGCCGCAAGGCGGGCCAGGACGCGGGCGTCCGCGGCCCCGGCGCGGCGGATGACGATGGTGTCGGAGGTGATCATCAGGGAGGCTCCTGAAGGCTGCGGGACGGGACGACTTCACGGTCCCACGATCGTGCCATCAGCACAAATGACAAAAGGCGACTCCAGGTATAAGATCGCCTCATGCTCGATGTCCGTCGCCTCCGCGTGCTGCGCGCCGTGTCGCAGTGCGGCTCCTTCTCCGCGGCGGCCGAATCGCTCTCCTACACGCAGTCGGCGGTGTCCCAGCAGATCGCCGCACTCGAACGCGAGGCCGGCACGCTCCTCGTCCAGCGCAACCCGCGCGGCGTCCGCCTGACCGACGCCGGCACCGCGCTCCTCCGCCACACCGAGGTCATCCTCTCCCGGCTCGCCGACGCCGAGGCCGAGCTCGAGGCGATCGCCGGCCTGCGCTCCGGGCGCCTGCGCCTCGCCGCGTTCCCCTCGGCCGGCGCGACGATCATGCCGAAGGCCATCGGGCGCTTCCGCGAGGCGCACCCGGGCATCGACCTGACGCTGCGACCCGCGGAGCCCGACGACGTCTGCGCGTTCCTCAAGGCGGGCGACTGCGACATCGCGCTGACCATCGACGCTCCGCCGATCACCACGGAGCCCGAGGGTGTCGACCTCTTCCATCTGCTCGACGACCCGATGTACGTCTGCCTGCCGGCGACGCACCCGCGTGCCTCCCAGTCGCGGGTGAAGCTCGAGGATCTCGCGTCGGAGCCGTGGATCCTCGGCTCGACGGGCCGCTGCCCGGACACCGAGGTCTTCCTCCGCGCGTGTCAGACGGCGGGCTTCGACTGCCAGATCGCCTTCCACTCCGACGACTACCTGTCGATCCAGGGGTTCGTCGCAGCAGGCGTCGGGCTGGCGCTCATCCCCGATCTGGGGCTCATCACCGTGCGCGACGACGTCGTGATCCGCTCGCTGCACGGCAAGCCGCCGTACCGCCGGATCTCCGCCGCGATGCTGACCGACGGCTACCGCTCCCCGGCCGCCCTCGCGATGCTCGACATCCTCGCCGAGGTGGGCAGCGAGTTCGAGGCCGGCCGGCGCTCGCTGGCGCTCGTCTCGTGACGACGCCGGACCCGCGGACGGAAAGTCGGTCGCCTTTGGGGGCCGGGGCGTGGAATGCTGCGCCGTCGATGGCCGACTCGCCCAACGTGGCGGTCGTGAGACGTGCCTTCGACGCGTTCACCCTGCGTGACGTCGAGCGTCTCGTCGCGACCTGCTCACCCGACGTGGAGTTCGATCTGCCCACCGCGCGGCTGGCCCGGACGGGGCAGCCCTATCGCGGGCACGAGGGCGTGCGCACCTACATGCGCGACGCAGCCCGCGTGTGGACGGAGCTCCGGCTCGAGGCGCGCGAGTTCCACGAGGCCGGCGACCTCGTCGTCGCCGTCGGGCGCGTGTACGCCTGGGGCGAGGGCCGGGTGGTCGACACGCCGTCGGCGTGGGTGTGGAAGCTGCGCGACGGGCTCGTGCTGCGCGTGACCGTCTACGAGAGCCGGTCCGAGGCGTTCGTCGCGGCGGGGCTGGCGGCCGACTGACGAGGTCGGAACCGCGGGCCCCCGCCCCGATCGGGGGCGATGAGACGGGGAGCCCGCGGAACCTGATCGCGCTGCCGCGTCCAGGGTTAGTGGCAGCGCGACGCTTTGGCGGACCGGGCGGGGCCCACCGTTGAGCTTATGGGGTCACGCCACACACCGCGTACACGATCACGTTGCCGCTGACCGGTCCGGCCGTGAACGTGCACCGAGTAGCTCGTCTCGGTGAGAGTCGCGGTCGCTGTGCGAACTGCTTCGCCGCTGTAGTTGCCGCCGACGGCCACCGATCCGGTCGGGCAGGTCGCGACGACCGTGCCGGCCCCTGCCGGGTCGAGCGTCCCGGGCATGGCGATCTGGGTGAGCCCGGTGAGGTTCGCCCCCTGGGCGCCCGCGGGTCCCGTCGCGCCTGTGTCGCCCTTCGCGCCGGGCGCCCCCGTGAGTCCACGCGGGCCGGACGGGCCCTGTGGTCCGCGCAGGGTGCCGGACGAGGAGTTGCTGCTCGTGTCCTGGCTGTTGGGGTTGATGAGGTTGCCGCCGCCGGACGTCGGGGTCAGCGCATCCGTGCGCAGCTTCGCAGCGCCGACGGAGTTGTTCTTCAGCTTGCCGCCCGTGATGCTGTTGTTCCGGAGCTTCGTCGCCGGGATCGACCCGGACTTGAGCTTCGATCCTGGGATCGAGTTGTTCCGGATCTGGGACGCGCGGATCGTCACGGCGGCGTACGAGCTGCCGCTGAGCGCGACGAACAGGGCGATCATGGCGATGACGTGCGCCGAGGTGATCCTGGTGCGCAGCTTCTTGATGGTGGACATGGAGGCCTCCTACCTCTGATCTCGTCCGGGGGTCATGGGCGGATGACCCGCCAGGGGCCGCGTGTCGGCCAGCGGTTGTCCGCGTCGTACGCGAGCACCCGCACCCGAGCGATCCCTCGCTTGATGCGGATGATCTTCGATTCGCCGGCTGCGAATGTGGATCGCGTCCACGTCCCGGCGCCTCGTCGCTGGATCTGCAGCTCCGTCGGGGCCCTACTGGTGTCTGCCGTGACGTGGACGCAGCGCTCGTGCGTGCCGAGCTCCTCGGTGCTGCAGGACTTCACGACCACGTGCGGCAACAACGGGACGCGGACGGTGACCGAGGTCAGACCGTCCCCGTCGTCCGCCGCCTGCTCGTCCTCGATCGACTCTCGCGACCGGTTCGGATCAGGCCCGTAGGTCGACACCCAGTACCACCCGGAGGACGTGCCCTCCCGGTAGGCGACTGCGATGCCGATGGTGCGGTACGTCGGCTCGCGCATCGTGCGCTCGTGGGGCGGCGACAGCCGCCACTGCTCGAAGGTCGAAGCCCCGTCCGGGTAGCCGGCCGCGGAGTTCTCGGCGGCGAGGTCGGGGTACTTGTAGTCGAAGGAGGCCAGTCGCGACGCGGGCAGGCGGCCCAGCGAGTCGCGGTGGTCGTGGTTGAAGTTGTCGTTCGTCGCCATGTCGTCGGCGTACCACTCGGCCTCTTCCTGCAGGACCGGATCGAGGCGCACGGGGCGGAGGCCCAGGCTCGTGCGGTAGGCGTTGATCCGGGTGAAGGCGTCCTGCTCGGGCGCCGTGAGCGTCACCGGGGTGGTGTCCTGAGCGGCGGCGCCGGCGGGGACGACGGCGAGCGCGACGAGCGCCAGGAGGGCGAGTCGGATGAGGTGGCGGGGGGCCATGGGAGGATCTCCCGACGCTCGGGAGGCCCGCCCGAAGGCAGGCCTCCCTGTCGCGTCCAGTGACTCAGTCGCTCAACCGGATTACCGGTTGACGACCGCCACGCGTGCGCTGCGGATGTTCGCCCCGAGGCGGACGTTCCGCAGGCTGACCGTACGGCCGACTGCGACCGTGCGGGTGACCGTGCGAACCACCTTGCCGTTGTAACCCATGAGCTGGATTCGGATGGTGGCGGTGCGCTTGGTGCCCTTCAGGCGGACCGAGAGGTACCGCGTGCCCTTGGCCGAGTTCACCACGCGGGCGAACCGGACCGACGTGCGCGGCGCAGAGCGACGCACGCGGGACGACGACACCTGCACGTTGCCGGCTGCCAGGGCACGGACCGTCTGCTGCGACGGCGTCGTGTTCCCGGGGGTGTCCGGCTGCAGCACGAACGGCGTGGTGCCGGGGGTGCGGGTCGGAGCGCCCGGATCGATCGGATCGAGCGACGGGCTGCCGAACGGGATCTTCACGTCGCGGAGGATGCCCTCAGCGGTGAAGTCCCCGATGATGTTGATCTCGTTGCCCTGGCTCTCCTGCACCTCGACCGCGGCGTTGCCGTAGTCGTTGGTCCGCAGGCAGATCCGCTGGCTGTTGCGGCGGTTGTCCGGGTCGTCGACCGTCGAGGTCCCGGAGACGTCGTACGGCCCGATGACCTTCTGCTTGTGGTTCTGGTCGGTCGGGATGAACGGCGTCACGCCGTCGTTGCCCTTCGTCGTGTTCACGAAGCACACGACCTCACGGGCGAACGGCGAACCGTCGATGTCCTGCGCGTGGGCCACGACGATGCGGGCGTTGCGCAGGTCAGGCGTGGACCCCTTGGGGTACACGGCCAGGTACTTCGCGAACAGCGACTTGACCGTCTTGTGGATCGTCGCCGAGCCGGCGGGGTCGCCGCCGTTGACCGGCTGGTTCGGGTAGCGGGCGTCGGCCGTGATGTCGGCGGTGCCCAGGACGTTGTCCTTCAGGTACTTCAGGTCGCAGCCACCGTTGGCGTTGTTGTCCAGGTCGGGCTGCGTGTTCATCAGGGCGTTGAACCAGAACCCGCTGCCGGGCTCGAAGTTCACGTCGCCGACGCCGTGCTCATCGGTGTAGATGGCGACCTTCTGGGCGCCCTCGGGCGTCTGCCGCATCGCGGTCAGGCGCTCGAGCCGGGCCTCGTCGTTACGACGCAGGCACTGGGTCTCCACTGCGTTCAGCGTGCGACCGGTGAACTCGTGCGCGATGTCCCAGTAGTCGTACTGGAAGTCGCGGTCGGCCGTGTCGCCCTCGCCGCCCTGCCGGTCGCCCACGAGGTAACCCGTGAAGTCGTTGCCGGGCAGGCCGTCGGTGCCGGAGGCCTCGGCCTCGGGCGCGCCGGTGGCGGGGATGTACGCGCTGTAGAACGGTGCGTACAGGTTGTGCGGATCGTCGTTGCCCGAGCCTGCATTGGCGTTGGGAGCGCGATCAGCGGAGTACAGCGTGTGCTTGTCGGTCTTGCGCAGCGAACCCACGCCGCCGGTGTCCTTCTGGTCGGCGATCGGCTTCAGCAGGTCCTTGTTCTGGGCGATGGTGAAGTCGACGCGCGCGGCCGGCATCGGTGCGTCGTCGGCCGTGAGCTGCCCGTCGGGCAGGAACGTCTCGTAGCGCTGGGCGTCGAACGGACCGACCGTGTCCTCGGCCGTCAGACCGAGCCACAGCGGAGCGATGCCGCCCGGGCCGTCCGCGTCGAAGACGCGCGAGAAGGCCTGGCCGCCGTCGCAGTTGTCCACTGCGTCGAGGATCGGGCCCGTCCCGGTCACGTTGACCGGACGGTCGGCCGGCGCGCAGTTTGCACCTGCGAGCGGATGACCCTCGGTCGCGAACGAGCCGATGTCCGACTGGTCATGGATGTCCCAGCGGTTCGACGGGTTCTCGTTGTTCGGGTTGGCGTCCGTCGCGAACTTGGCCGCGAATGCGGGCCACGCGTCGGGGAGCGTGATCGTGCCCATGCCGTCGACGGGCATCGAGCCGGTCACCTTCGCCTGCAGCACGCCCTGGTTGGCGCTGTCGGGCCGGTAGACGTTGTCGGCGAAGAACGTGTTCAGCATCCCGGATCCGAGGGGGTTGCCGACGCTGTTCGGGCCGTCACCGCCGAGCGGCAGCTCGGTGAGCTGCGGGTCGCTCATGTTCATCCAGCCGGCCAGGAACTGGTGCTGCAGCAGCGCCAGCTTCGTGACGAACGCAGCGCGCTCATCGCCGGTCAGATCGATGTTCCAGGTGCCGACGCCCACGGCCATCTTGATGCGGGCGAGGCCGGCCTGCGTGGACGTGAACGTCCCGCGGGCGCACAGGGCCCTGTTGCCGAGGAAGAACTCACGCGTGCCGTCGAGCAGGCGCGGGCCGCTCCCGGCACCGCTCCAGTCCTCGACCACGATGCTCAGGCTCAGACCGGTGAGGCCGATCGCCGGAGCGTCCGGATCACGGAACGCGGAACGCAGCGCGGCCATCTCGCGGTCCGTGAGGTCGTCCGAGCACTTGACGACGCGAATGTTCTCGCCCTTCCAGGCGAGGTACGGCACGTTCGTCGAGGTCGGATTGGGGGATGAACCCGGGGTCGGGTTCACGGGTGAGGCAGCTTGCCCCGCCCATGACGGGGTGCTTGCCAACAGGCAGGCGATCCCGACAAACAACAGCGCGACGAGCCCCAAGGGGCCACGCCGCCGAGCGCCCAGCATTGACTACCTCCGTGTAGATGGACCTAGGCGATGGCCGTGGAGGTCCTCTCCTGACCTCGGGTGCAACCCATCGCTGTCAAGTGGAGAAGCTACGGCCACACCAACATCGGGGGCAACATGCCGCCGGATAGTTGATAGCTACCTGGGTGGGTGGAATCGCCTACCCACCTACCCCTTGAACTACCCGGACTGGGCCCTCTACATCGGCCGATCGGCCCAATTCGGATGGCCGATCGGCGGGGAGCGGCGACGCGCCACGGGTAGGTGCCCGCGGCGCGGACGGCGCGCTACATGCCGCTCGTCAGCTCGGCGTAGCGCTGGGCCGCCTGGACCCGGTTCGCGATGCCCAGCTGGCGGAAGATCGAGCGCAGGTGGAACTTCACCGTGTTGACCGAGATGAACAGCTCCTCGGCGATCTCGACGTTGGACTTCCCTGCCGCGACGAGGCGCAGCACGTCGCGCTGACGGCGCGAGAGCGCGGCAAGCCGGGCGTCGGCCTCGAGCTGCCGGCCGGCGGCACGCCAGCCGGAGGGGAACACCGTGTGCCCCGCGAGGACCTGCCGCACCGCCATGACGATCGAGGCGCCGGAGTCGCTCTTCTCCATGAGCGCGTCCACGTGCGCGCCTGCGGCGAGCTCCATGGTCGTGGCGTCGACGCCGTCGACGAGCACGACGATCTTGCTCGGACGGGGTCGCTGGCGGATCGCCGCGATGGCGGACACCGCGTCGCCCGTCATGGGCGTGTCGAGCAGGACAGCGTCGGGCTCGACACGGCTCACCGCCTCGAGGAGGGCCGACTCGTCCGTGAAGACGCCGGCGACCTCGAAGGCGCCTGCCGCCCTCAGCAGCCACTGCAGTGCGTCGCCGAGCAGCCGTTGCTGGCCGAAGATCAGCACCACCGCGGCGCGCTCGGGCTCGAGCCCGTCGCCCGGCGGAGACTGAAAAGGCCCCCGTCCGGGGCGTAGCGCGCGTGGCGCGCCGGAGAGCGACGACCCATCTGGGCGGTCGTCTCCTTCCTGTGCGCGGCTCTCATCCATGAGTCCGACTTTCATACGACCTCTTCCGTATCTGCTGTGCGTCCGTGACAGGAACGACCTTCCCCGCTCGCGATGGCCCCTGTCAAGAGGCCTTTGTGTCGGTTTCGGGCACAAAACCCGAACGGTTCCTCCAAAACATCGTAGACCAGATTCCGGGCAGGTCTCCGTCGCGGCTTGATCTCACGCTCGACCTGAGCTTGAGGTCATGCCCACCCGTCAGTACGGCTCCCGCTCGGTAGCCTTCCCCGTGCATGGACGCCGTGTCGAACAGGAGGTTCGCACCGATCGCGCTGCTCGCGCTCGCCGTCACGATGCTCATGGGAGCATGCGGGTCGGACGGGCGAAAGACGAGCACCGGCGGGGATGCAGCACCGCCGGCCGCGAGCTCGGAGGCGACCGGGCGGCTGCTCGCCGGCCCGCAGTGCGGCCCTGGTCAGCGCACCGTCGTCGCCCCTCCGGCGGCGGGGATCCTGCACGGCGCGATGCCGTCTCTGCTGCACGACGACTCGCTCAGCGGCCCGCGCAGTGGCGCGCGGGTGCGCAGTTTCGAGCGTCTCGCCGACCGCAAACTCGCCTGGGTCTACTTCTCCGACAACTGGTTCCAGGGCATCCGCTTCCCGGCCGAAGCGGTCGAGTCCGTGCACGAGACTGGCGCGCTGCCGTTCATCCGGCTCATGCCGCGATCGCAGTGGAAGGACGGGCAGATCGACCCGAAGTACCCCCTGAGCCGGATCGCGAAGGGCGACTTCGACGCCGATCTGCGCGCCTGGGCGAAGGCCGCTCGCGACTCGCGCGTCCCGCTGCTCGTCGACTTCGCCCCGGAGATGAACGGCAACTGGTTCCCCTGGAGCGGCGCCTTCAACGGCGGCCAGGAGAACGGGCCGGAGACGTACAAGGCCGCCTACCGCCACGTCGTCGACCTCTTCCGCGAGCAGGGCGCCGAGAACGTCGGCTTCGCGTTCCACGTCAACGTGCGGTCCGCGCCGGACGAGCCCTGGAACGACATGGCGAAGTACTACCCCGGTGACGACTACATCGACTGGATCGGTCTGTCCGCATACGGCGGCGTGTTCCCCGGCTACGACTGGGAGCCGCTGCGGCGCGCGCTCGACGAGGCGTATCCCAAGCTCGCGGCGCTCTCGCCGACGAAGCCGATCGCGCTCCTGGAGACCGGCGTGATCGAGGAGCGCGACAAGGACAAGGCGGCGTGGATCCAGGCGGCGTACGATGCCCTGCGCATGGACCGCTATCCCCGCCTGAAGGCCGCCATCTGGTGGCACGAGCGCTGGACCAACGAGGACGATCGCGTCAGCGACGTCCGCATCGACTCCGACGCCGCCGCCACCGCCGCGTACCGCAAGGCCGTGGCGGGGCCGCAGTTCGTCGCACGCCCCGAGTACGCCTGCGCGCCGAAGGCCTGAGCGTGCGCGGCGGCATCGATCTCGGCGGCACGAAGATCCAGGCGGTCGTCGTCGACGACGACAGCAAGGTGCTCGGCGAGCACCGCGAGCCCACCCCGACCGAGGGTGGCCCGGCCGACGTGTCGGAGGCGATGGCCGGCGCATTGCGCGAGGCCGCGCAGGGCGCCGGCGTGGAGACCTCCGAGCTGACCGGGGTCGGCGTCGGCTCGCCCGGCGCGGTCGACGAGGACGACGGGACCGTCTCCAGCGCGCGCAACCTGCCCGGCTGGGAGGGAACCTTCGCGCTGGGCAAGGACCTCGGCGGACGCATCGGCGCGCCCGTGAAGCTCGGCAACGACGTGCAGGTGGCGACCGACGCGGAGTTCCAGCTCGGTGCCGCCCGCGAGTTCGATTCCGTCCTCGGCGTCTTCTGGGGCACCGGCGTCGGCGGCGGCCTCGTGCTCGGCGGCAAGCCCTGGCTCGGGCGCGGATCCGCGGGCGAGATCGGGCATGTCGTCGTGCGCCTCGACGGCGCCCGCTGCCCCTGCGGCCGCCGCGGCTGCATGGAGGCCTACGCGGGGCGCGCCGCGATGGAGGCCCGCGCGAGGAAGCTGCACCACGACGGTGAGCACACCGCGCTCTTCGAGATCATGGAGAAGCGCGGTCGCGACCGGCTGACCAGCGGCGTCTGGGCCCGCGCGCTGCGCGCGGAGGACGCGATGGCGGTGAAGCTCATGGCCAGGGCGGTCGCCGCGCTCGGCGCCGGCGTCGCCTCCGCGCAGAACCTGCTCGACGTCGAGGCCGTCATCATCGGCGGCGGCCTGGGCATCCGGCTCGGCGACCCGTACGTCGCGCGGATCGCCGCGGCGATGCAGCCGCATCTCTTCCTCGACGGCAAGCCGCCGATCGTGCGCCTCGCGGCGCTCGGCGACCTGGGCGGCGCCGTCGGCGCCGCGCTGCTCGTCGCGAACTAGAGCTGCGTTTCGGGCAGCCGGACGACGAGCCCGTCGAGCTCGTCGCTCAGCTCGATCTGACAGCTGAGGCGGCTCGTGGCGAGGCGCTCGGACGCAGCCGCGTCGAGCATCTCGTCCTCGTCGGAGGACATCTCGGGCAGCCGGCCGGCGAACGCGTCGTCGACGTAGACGTGGCAGGTCGCGCACATGAGCGACCCGCCGCACTCCGCGACGATCCCATCGATGTCGGCGTTGACGGCCGCCATCATCACGCTCGTCCCGGCGTCCGCCTCGACCTCGAGCTGCGTCCCGTCGGGATCGACGTAGGTGACCTTCGGCATCGTCGGACAGTCATATCACCCGCGCATGTGGATCCACTCGACCGATCCGATGCAAGAGCTAGCCTCCTCCGCGATGCCCGCCGCACGCAATCGGGTGGTCTCCCGCGACGGCCAGAACGTCGCGAACATCCACGCGCGCCTGCGCGAGGCGATCCTCAGCGGCGACATGGCCGCCGGCGAGGTCACGACGCAGGTCGCGCTCGGCGAGTCGCTCGGCGCCGGGCGCACGCCGATCCGCGAGGCGCTGCGGCTCCTGCAGCGCGAGGGCCTCGTGATCGCCGAGCCCAACCGGCGGGTGCGCGTCGCCGACCTGTCGGCCGACGACGCGGAGTCGCTCTACGTCAGCCGGATCGCGCTCGAGGTCGCGGCGCTGCGGATCACCGTCCCTGCCCTGCGGTCGCCGGACTTCGCCGAGCTCGAGGGCCTCATGGCCCAGATGGAGCACTACATGGGCGAGCGCGACTGGCGCGGGCTGCGCGCGCCGCACCGCGCGTTCCACACGAAGCTCGGCTCCGCGGCCGGCGACCGCGTCGTCGGGCTCGTCGCGCAGGGCTTCGACCACGCCGAGCGCTACCGCCTCGCCCAGAGCACGCTGAACACCCGCGAGTGGGCGCTGCGCGCCGAGGAGCACCGCGGGCTCGTGGAGGCCGCCAAGGCGGGCGACGCCGATCTCGCCGCCCGCCGCCTGGCCGAGCACTACGGGCACACGGCGCAGCTCATCCTGGCCGCGCTGGGCGCGGGCGACGACCTGCACCGCCTGCGCACGACGCTGGCGTCCGTCGCTCCCGGGTCCGAATCCGTCCTCGCCTAGGCGGGCTGGGCGAGGACGCCCTCGATCCCGGCCATGTTCTCCGGGAGGTGCTCGCGCATGCCCTGCAGCGCGAACGGCAGCGTCTCCGCCGTGATCGACATCTCCTGCTCGAGGATCCCGTGCGAGGCGTCCTGGACGAGCTTCGCCCGCGGGAAGCGGCGCTCGCCGTAGCGCCCCAACGCCGCCTCGACCTCATCGGCGCCGTCGAGCTCGTCGGCGAGCACGACGCCGTCCTCCAGCGCCATCGCCGCGCCCTGCGTGAGGTGCGGGGCGCAGGCGTGCACGGCGTCGCCGCCCAGGACGATGCGGCCCGAGAACCACGGCAGCGGCAGCATGACCTCGTGGAGCGGGCTGTAGACGACGTCGTCGCCGGGCTTCAGCCCGTCGCGGATGTCCCCCACGATGCCGCCGAAGTCCGCCAGCCGCTCGCGCAGCGCCTCGACCGCCGCGTCGCCCTGGACCCGCACGGCCTTGGGCTCGGGCGTGACGTTGAAGAGGTACATCGAGTCGTCCGAGAGCGGGATGTAGCCCGCCTTCACACCGACAGACTGGTAGATCGCGCCGCGCGTGACCTCGGGCGGGCGCGGGATCGTGACGCGCCAGATGACGTAGCCCGCGTACTGCGAGCGCGCCCCCTCGCCGAAGAGCAGCTCGCGCGTGGGGGAGCGGATGCCGTCGAAGCCGGCGACGAGGTCGTAGGTGCCCTCGCGCCCGTCGCTCAGCTCGACCTCCGCGACGTCGCCGGCGTTGCGCAGCTCGGTGAACGTCGTCCCATAGGAGATCCGCACGCCCGCGCGGTCGGCGGCGCCGAGCAGGATCTCGTGGAGCTGCCGGCGGGCGAGGCCGTTGTTGTGCGGGATGCGCTCGTCGCCCAGGATCGTGTCGATGCCGACCACGAGGTTCCCGTCGGCGTCGCGGAAGTCCCAGCCGTCGAACTGGTAGCCGACGGCCAGCACGTCGTCGAGCACGCCCAGCGCGTCGAGCGCCCGCAGGGAGTTGCCCGGCTGGTTGATGCCCACGCCGTAGACCTCGGCGTCGGGCTTGACCTCGACGATCTCGACGTCGATGCCGCGCTGCGCGAGCGCCGTCGCGGCGCCCAGCCCGCCGATCCCGCCGCCGATGACGAGTGCCCTCTCGACGGCCGCCATCAGTGGACGCTCGACGCGGCCCAGGGGTTCAGGTCGCCGCGGTCCGTCTCGAGGGGCGGCGCGGCCTCGAGCATGGACTCGGGCATCGCGACGTTGCGGTAGAAGGTGTTCGAGCCCTGCGAGGGCGTCCAGCGCAGCGTCTCCCAGTCGGGCATGTACAGGCGATAGCCGCCCGTGTTGACCTCGATGCGCACGCCGCCCGGCTCGCGCGCGTAGAGGTAGTCCTGCTCGCCCATCCCGTGGCGGCCGGGCCCGAACTCGATCGGGATGCCCGCGCCCAGGAGGATGTCCGCGGCCCGCAGGAGCTCGTCGCGCGAGTCGACCCAGTAGGAGACGTGGTGCAGCCGCCCGGGGACGCCCGCCTGCTCGATGATGAGCCCGAGATCGTGGGACTTCTCGCAGTTGGTGACCATGGCGAACACCGGGACCTCGGCGTCGTCGAGGACCGTGTACTCCGTGAAGCGGTAGCCGAGGACGTCGCGGTACCAGCCGGCGTCGTCCAGCGGGTTCGTCGTCATGACCGTGACGTGGTCGATCTGCCGCGGCGCGATGCCGCGCGGCACGTAGGCCTGCGGGCGGTTGGGATAGGAGGAGGCCATCTCCGGCGGCGCCTGCCAGCGCTCGACCTCGTAGAAGAGCTCGTGGATCTGGCCGCCCGGGCCGCGGTACTGGTAGGCGGGGCCGTGGCCGGTGGAGTCGTCCTTCCACCCGATGCCGGCGCCGGCCGCCTCGACCTGCGCGACCGCGCGCTCGAGGTGCTGGGGGCTGAGCATGCGCCAGCCGATGTGGACGAGGCCGGGCTCGTCGGACTCGGTGAGCTTGAGGCTGTGGTGGTCCCACTCGCCCCAGGCGCGCAGGTAGACGGAGCCGCCCTCGCGGCCCGACTCCTCCAGGCCGAGGACGTCGTGGTAGAAGCGCAGGGACTCCTCGGGCTTCGGGCTGAGCACCTCGACGTGTGCGAGGTGGGCGATGAGCCGATCGGGCACGGCGGTCTCTCCTCTCAAGGGCAGCGCCGAATGTATCCACTTGGCAAAGTGGCGTCAACGTGGTGGCTCCCGCTTGGCGCCATGCCCCTCGTGACAAAGGCTACGATCGCCGCTCGGTCGTCGTCGCGAGGAGAGGTGCACGGTGGACACCACCAAGGTGTACGAGTTCCCCATCCGCGAGCACTGGCGCCAGCCCCGAGCCCTGCTCGGCGCGGGCGCGGCCGAGCTCGCCGGCCCGGAGGCGGCGACCATGGGGCTCAAGCACGTCCTCTTCGTGACCTCGGGGCTGCGCGGCACCGGCATCGTCGACGAGGTCCGCGGCTCCTTCGAGGACTCGGGCGTCGCCGTGACCGTCTACGACGGGGTCGAGTCCAACCCCAAGGACTACAACGTCATGGACGCCTACCAGGCGTTCGCCCAGGCCGAGTGCGACGGCTTCGTCTCGCTCGGCGGCGGCAGCTCGCACGACACGGCCAAGGGCGCGCGCATCGTCGCCGCGCACGACGGGCGCAACGTCAACGACTTCGCCGGCCTCAACGTGTCCGAGCGCCTCGACAACCCGCCGCAGATCGCGATCAACACCACGGTCGGGACGGGCTCGGAGACCACGCCCGCCTACGTCATCACCGACACGACCTCCGACAACGCGCCGTACAAGTGGGTCGGGTTCGACAAGGCGTGCACGACGACGCTGGCGATCAACGACCCGGTCCTCATGCTCACGCAGCCGGCCGAGTACGTCGCCTACACGGGCTTCGACACGATGGCCCACGCCTCCGAGTGCTACACGAACCGCGTCCAGATGCACTCGGCCACGCCGCAGTCGCTGCGAGCGGTGGAGCTCGTCGAGGACAACCTGCGCCAGGCGTACGCCAACCCGCGCGACATCGACGCGATGACGAACATGATGTGGGCCCAGTACATGGCCGCGCAGGCGTTCTCGTCGGGGCTGCTCGGGATCATCCACTCGCTCTCGCACGCCGTCTGCGCGTGGTACGACGTCCACCACGGCCTCAACAACGGCGTCGGCATCGCCCGCGTGTGGACCTACAACCTCCCCGCGTGCCCGGACCGCTTCGCCGACATCGCCGACGCGATGCATGCGACGAAGCCCGGCATGTCCCGGGTCGAGAAGGGCGACGCCGCGATCGAGGCGGTCATCCGCCTCGCGCGCGACTGCGGGATCCCGGAGAACTGGTCGACGGCGCAGGAGTACCCCAAGACGCGCATCGGGAAGGGCTGGTACGAGAGCCGCCCCGCGAAGATCGAGCCCGACGACGCCGAGCTCGAGAAGATGGCCGCGCACATGCTCGCCGACATCTGCACGCCGGGGAACCCGCGTCAGGTGACGCTGGAGACGTGCAAGGAGATCCTGCGCGACTGCGCGTTCGACTCCATGGACAGCAAGGCCGGCGCGCCCCTGGACGGCCGGCCGAACCACGGTGGCGCCGGCGCCACGCTGCCGCGGCTCGGGATGACCGAGATGAACACGGGCGCGGTCGTCGTGGAAGCCTGAGCCCCGCGTGTTCGAGGGGATCGAGGACGTCCAGGCTCGGCTGACCGAGCAGCGCTACGTCTGCGATCGCCGCCTCGCGACGGTCGTGTTCCTCGCGACGAGGATCGGAAAGCCGATCCTCGTCGAGGGGCCGGCCGGCGTCGGCAAGACGGAGCTGGCCAAGGCGGTGGCGGCCGCGGTCGACACCGAGCTGATCCGCCTGCAGTGCTACGAGGGGCTCGACGAGGCGAAGGCGCTGTACGAGTGGGAGTACGGCAAGCAGCTGCTCTACACGCAGGTGCTCCGCGAGAAGATCGCCGAGCTGCTCGACCCGGTCGCGAGCCTCCACGACGCGGCCGAGCTGCTGCGCGGGCAGGAGGACGTCTTCTTCTCGGAGAGCTTCCTCGTCGAGCGCCCGATCCTGCGCGCGCTGCGCGCCGAGCCGCCGCCGGTCCTGCTCATCGACGAGATCGACCGCGCGGACGAGGAGTTCGAGGCGTTCCTGCTCGAGTTCCTGTCGGACTTCCAGGTCTCGATCCCCGAGATCGGGACGGTGCGGGCCGAGACACCGCCGGTGGTCGTCCTGACGAGCAACCGGTCGCGTGAGCTCAGCGAGGCGCTCAAGCGCCGCTGCCTGCACCTGCAGCTCGACTACCCGAGCGCCGAGGTGGAGCTCGAGATCGTGCGCCTGAAGGCACCCGAGATCCGCGACGCGCTGGCCACCGAGCTCGTGGACACCATCCAGCGGCTGCGGACGGCCGACCTGCGCAAGTCGCCGAGCATCGGCGAGACGCTGGACTGGGCCCAGGCCCTCGTGGTCCTGGGCGCGGACTCGCTGGACCGCGAGCTCATCGACGCGACGCTCAGCGTCATCGTCAAGTACGACCGCGACGCGACGAAGGCGCGCGAGGCGCTCGGGCTCAACGGCGGCCACGGGCACGATCACGCCCACGGGCACGACCACTCGCACTAGGTGGACCAGGTCGTCATCGACTTCATCGGCGTCCTGCGGCGCCACGACGTCCGCGTGTCGCCGGCGGAGGGCCTCGACGCGCTCCACGCGCTGTCCCACGTCGGCATCGGCGAGCGGACGGTCGTGCGCGACGCGCTGCGCACGACGCTCATCAAGTCCTCCGAGGACGTCGAGACCTACGACCGGCTCTTCGACCTCTTCTTCGGGCTGCGGCCCGAGCCGCCGCCCGCGGCGGCCGTGCACCCCCACGTCCACGAGAGCGGCAGCGCACCCACGGAGCTGCGGCTGGGCGAGGACCTCGAGGGCGAGCCCCCCGAGCAGGACCGCACGCACGCCGACGAGGACACGCAGGCCGTCGACCTGCGGCGCTTCCTGCCCGAGGACCAGCTGCGACCGTCGCACGACGTCCACGGCGAGACCGAGCGGCTGCGGCTCTCGGTCTTCGGCCAGAACCTCGTCCTGCAGCGCAACCCAGACGCCCTCCAGGACGCCCTCTCGCGCGTGACCCACCAGCTGCGCGTGCAGCGCGCCCGGTCGTTCAACCCGGGCGGCATCGCCTCGGAGACCGGCGCGGAGGAGCTGCCCATCGACCTCCCGGCGCCGGCGCTCGCCGAGCTCGTGGACGACCTGCGCGAGCTCGGCGTCGACGAGGAGCTCCTGCAGGCCGTCACGGCGCAGGCCGACGACATCCTGCGCGCGATGCCCGAGCTGCTCGAGGCGCTGCTCGAGCGTCAGCGCCGCCTGGCGCCCGACACGGAGGCCGCCGAGGCGGCGAGCCGCCGGTCGCTGCGCACGCTGCTGGACCTGCCGGCCGCCGAGCAGCGCGAGCTCGAGGCGGCGATCCGCCGCCTCGGCCGGTCGATCCACGGCGCGCGCGGGCGGCGGCTCAAGCGCGACCGCACCGGCCGGATCAGCCTGCCGCACACGCTGCGGCGCAACCTCGCCTACGAGGGCGTGCCGTTCGACCCGGTGCTGCGGCGGCGGCGCGAGTCGCGGCCGCGCCTGGTCGTCCTCTGCGACGTGAGCCTCTCCACCCGCAACATCGCGCGCTTCTGGCTGCACCTCGTGTACGGGCTGCAGGACCTGTTCTCGAAGGTGCGGACCTTCGTGTTCGTCGCCGACCTCGTCGAGGTGACCGGGCTCTTCGAGGAGCAGGGGCTCGGGGG
Organism: uncultured Solirubrobacterales bacterium; assembly: GCA_963757125.1. GTDB lineage: Bacteria > Actinomycetota > Thermoleophilia > Solirubrobacterales > Solirubrobacteraceae > CAVVSD01. Next base: position 612,489 of record CAVWQP010000009.1, read on the forward strand.
CGCGGTCGACCGGATCTTCTCCGGCTCGCTCATCGACGTCGACGAGAACAGCGACTTCGGCCGCGCGTCGGCGGCGTTCAACGCCGGGTGGGCCGGCGCGGTGAACCACCGCACGACGGTCGTCGTCCTCGGCGACGGGCGCAACAACGGCAGGCCGCCGGGCGACGACGCGCTGCACGAGATCGCGGGCCGCGCCCGCGAGCTCGTGTGGATCACGCCCGAGCCGCGCTGGTCGTGGGCGCTCGGCGGCTGCGACATGCAGCGCTACGCGCGCGCCTGCGATCGCGTGGAGGTCGTGCGCAACGTCGCCGAGCTCGGCGCGGTCGCCGAGGCGCTCGTCAGGCCGGAACCGGGGCGGCCGACACCGCGATCGAGCGCACCTCGGTGAACTCCAGCAGCCCCCAGGGCCCGAGCTCGCGCCCGTAGCCACTGCGCTTCATCCCGCCGAACGGCAGCCGCGCGTCGGAGACGACGACCGCGTTCACGAAGACCATCCCAGCGTCGATCCTGGAGGCGACCGCCCGTCCGCGGTCGTGGTCGGCGGTCCAGACGGACGCGCCGAGCCCGTAGTCGGTGTCGTTGGCCAGCGCGACCGCCGCCTCCTCGTCGGCCACGCGGGCGATCGCCGCGACCGGGCCGAAGGTCTCCTCGCGGAACACGCGCATCGAGCTGTCCACGCCGGTGAGGACGATCGGGTCGACCCAGGAGCCGTCCCGGAAGCCACCCGTGTGCTGCTCGGCCCCGGCCGCGACGGACTCCTCGACCTGCGCCCGCAGCGCCTCGGCGAAGCGCGGCTGCGCGAGCGGTCCGATCTGCGTCGAGGGGTCGGTCGGGTCGCCGACGCGCAGCGCGGCCGTCTTCTCGATCACCGCCTGCTCGAAGGCGTCGGCGACCTCCTCGACGACGATGAGCCGCTTGGCGTTGATGCACGCCTGGCCGGCGTTCGTGAAGCGCGACGCGACCGCCCCGGCCGCCGCCTTCTCGATGTCGGCGTCCTCCAGGACGACGAACGGATCCGAGCCGCCGAGCTCGAGGACCGACGTCTTGAGCTCGCGCCCGGCGATCGCGGCCACGCTGGACCCCGCCCGCTCGGAGCCGGTCAGCGTCACGCCGCGCACGCGCGGGTCGGCCAGCATCTGCTCGACGGCGTCGACGTCGCTGAGCACGGTCTGGAACGTGCCCTCCGGGAAGCCCGCCTCCGTGAACAGCTCGGCGATGCGCACCGCGCAGCCCGGCACGTTGGGCGCGTGCTTGAGGAGCACGACGTTGCCGGCGACGAGCATCGCGGGCGCGAAGCGGAAGACCTGCACGTACGGGAAGTTCCACGGCATGACCGCGACGATCGGGCCGAGCGGCACCTGCTCGACCCAGTTCTCGAGCTGGTCGCCGTCGATGCGGCGCGGCGCGAGCAGCTCCGCGGCCTGGTCGGCGTAGTACTCGCAGAACCACGCGGACTTCTCGACCTCCCCGGCGGACTCGCCGAGGATCTTGCCCATCTCCGCCGTGGCCAGGGCGGCCAGCTCGTCCTTGTTCGCGCGCAGGGTCGAGGCGAGGCCGCGCACGAGGTCGGCGCGCTCGGCGAGCGGGCGCTCGCGCCAGGCGAGGAACGCGTCGTGGGCCCGGCCGACGGCCGTCTCGACCTGTGCCGGAGTCGCGGTGTCGTAGCGGCCGAGCTCGTCGCCGGTCGCGGGGTTCGTTGCGATGAGAGTCACACGACATGTGTATCCACTTGGGCAAGTGCACGCAAGGCTGCGCCGTTAGGCTTCCGCCGTCCACGAGGGAGGAAAATGGCGTGCTGTTCTTCGTCCGCTTCGACATCACCCAGCCCGCGAACGTCACGAACGCGGATCTCATCGACACCTGGCGTCGCGAGGCGACCGCCGCCGTCGGAGCGATCGAGGCCGGGGCGATCAAGGGCATCTGGAAGATCGCCGGCGAGCGCTCGGTGCTGTGCGTCATCGAGGTCCCGGCGCCCGAGGAGCTCGACCGGGCGCTCGGCGGGCTGCCCATCGTGCGTGAGATGGGACCGGCCGTGAAGACGACGGCGAACGCGATCTACGACTACACGACCTACGCCGACGACCTCCACGCCGGCGTGCACGGTCCGTAGACGTGCCGGACGCCTGGATCCGGCAGTGGGGCGACCCGGCGCTCCGCCAGGTCGCCCTCCCGGTGACGGCGGTCGACGACATCCTGCGCGCCCAGGTCGCGCGGATGCGACGCAGCCTCGAGGACGCGGCGGGCGCCGGGCTCGCCGCGACGCAGGTCGGGCTCCTGCGGCGGCTCTTCGTGTTCCGCACCGACCCGGACCACGAGGTCGACGTCCTCGTGAACCCGCGGATCGTCGAGCGGTCCGCCGAGCGTGCGACGTTCCACGAGGGCTGCCTGAGCTTCGATGCGATCGTCGTCGCGGTCGAGCGATCGACGGCCGTGCGCGTGGTCGGCGAGGACCTCGAGGGTCGCGCGCGTGAGCTCGACGTCGAGGGGTTCGCCGCGTCGCTGCTCCAGCACGAGATCGATCACCTCGACGGCGTCCTGACGCTCGACCGCGCGACGCCCGAGGAGCGGCGGCGCGCGATCGCGGTCCTGCTCGCGCAGGCCGCCTGACCGGCTAGCCCGCGGCCCAGTAGCAGTCCGCGCCGGCGGGCTGCGGCTCGGCGACCGCGCTCAGCTCGTCGCGGGCCTTCTCGATGTCCAGGCCGGCGATGAGCGCGATCTCGGCCGTCGCCAGCGGCTCGCCGGCCCACGCGAGCACCTCGGACACGGACTCCGGCGCAGGGCGGCGCGGCAGATCCGGCTCGAGGTTCGCGATCGCCGCCTCGTACGCCTCGATCGGGTTGAAGCCGGGGATCGCGAAGGTCACGCCGTCGGCACGCCGCAGCTCGTAGCTCGGTGCCGTGTAGCGGCGCTCCTCGCGCGGGCCGCCGAGCTTGTGGTCCAGCGAGCGGGCCGCGGGGGAGGGGGAGCGTGCGGCGCGGATGTCCGCCTGCAGCGTCTCCTCGACGTCGTCCTCGGCGCACCAGGCGGCGAGCTCGTCCGGCGCGATCCCGACGTCGGAGGCCGCCGCCGCGATGAGCTCGGGATCGTCGAGCAGACCGCCGGCCATCGTGCGGATCCGCAGCCGCCGCAGCAGCGCGGCCTCGGCGTCGGGCCGGTGCAGCCGGGCGGCGACGACCGCGCGGCAGGCCGGCTCCGACGAGGCCGGTCGCGGATAGGGCTCGGGGTGGATCGGCATCCCGTGCCTGCGCTGCAGCGTCGGCGCGCCGGCGGCCAGCTTCTCCGCTTCGCCGGGCTCGTGGGTGAGCACGATCATGTGCAGACCGCCACGTCAGTCCGTCGCCGTAGTGCCAGCGCAGTCGCTGGCGGACCGGCTCGGCGGAGAACGCGAACGGGCATGCGGGATCCGTGAAGAGCGTGATGTCCATCAGTCGATGGCCTCCCCGCTGAGCTCACCCAGACGCTCCCGGAGGATGAGGCGCATCGCGGCGTCGACGAGCGCGAGGTGCGAGAACGCCTGCGGGAAGTTCCCCAGATGCCGTGCGGTGCGCGCGTCGAACTCCTCCGCGAACAGCCCCAGCGGCGATCCGATGCGCAGGAGCCGCTCCATGAGGTCACGCGCGCGCTGCATCTCGCCGATCCGCGTCAGGGCCGACACGAGCCAGAACGAGCAGATGAGGAACGTCCCCTCCTTGCCCGAGAGCCCGTCGTCGGTCTCCTCGGTCCGGTAGCGCAGGACGAAGCCGTCGTCGGTGAGCTCGTCGGCGATCGCCAGGACGCTCGCCCGCAGGACGGGATCATCGCCCGGCAGGAAGCCGAAGATCGCCGCGAGCAGGTTCGACGCGTCGAGCGCGTCGGTGTCGTAGTGCTGGCGCAGGACCTGCCGGTCGCTGACGCCGTGCGCCAGGATGTCCGCGCGGATCTCCGCGGCCGTCGCCTGCCACGTCCTGCTTCGTGCGCGTGGTCGCCGCGGATGCCGGCGAGCTGCGACGCGCGATCGAGCGCCACCCAGCACATGAGCTTCGAGGACACGTAGTGCTGCGGCGCCCCGCGCGCCTCCCAGATCCCCTGGTCGGGCTCGCGCCACACCGCCGTCGCGCACTCGGCCTGCGAGAGCACGATCGGCCACAGGCGGCGTGGGAGGCGCTCGCTGTGCCGGGTGTGCAGCAGGATCGCATCGAGGACGGCGCCGTAGACGTCGTTCTGGCGCTGCTGGAAGGCGCCGTTTCCGGTGCGGACGGGCTGTGCGCCGCCGTAGCCGGAGAGCTCGGGGTGGATCTCCTCGGTCAGGTCGCGGCGGCCGTCGATGCCGTACATGATCTGGAGGCCGCCGTCCTCGTTGGGCTCGAGGTCGGCGACGAACTGGATGAACTCCTCCGCCTCCCAGTCCAGGCCGAGGAGGTGCAGCGTGCGCAGCGTGAAGCTCGTGTCGCGCATCCACGTGTAGCGGTAGTCCCAGTTGCGCTCGCCGCCCGGCGTCTCCGGCAGCGAGGTGGTCAACGCCGCCACCGTCGCGCCGGTGGGCATGTACGTCAGGCCCTTGATCGTGAGCGCCGAGCGCTGGATCGCCTGGCTCCACGGGTGGTCGGGGAAGCGGGTGCTCGCCAGCCAGCGGCGCCAGAACTGCGTCGTCGCCTCCAGCCGCCGGACGGCGTCGTCGTGGTCGTCGGGCACCGCGAGGCCCTCGCTCCAGCTCAGCGCGCAGAAGCACGCGTCGCCCTTCTCGAGGACGTGCCTGGCGCGGACGCGACCACCCTCGATGCCGGCGACGAGATCGGTCCGCAGGCGCAGGGTCACGCCGGCCCCGGTCGCGTCCACGGTGTGGCGCTCCTCGTCTGCGAACTCCCAGTCGGCGGGTGAGCGCCCGTAGTCGAACACGGGCTCGCAGACGAGCTCGATCTCCACGCGGCCGTCGATGCATCGGACGGTGCGCACGAGGAGGTGCTCGGCGTCCTCGTCGGTCGGCGGCCGGGTGTGCGGGGTGACGGTGTCGTCGTGCCGGCGCGGGCCGAGGACGAGGGCGTCGCGGACGACCGCCCAGCCGGTCGACGTGTTCCACGTCGTGACGACGGTGTTCGTGCCCGGCTCGTAGTGGCGCGAGACCGGCACCTGCTGCCCGAACGGCGCGAAGCGGAAGCTGCCTGCCTCTCGGTCGAGCAGGCTGCCGAACACGCTGGGCGAGTCGAAGCGCGGCGCGCAGAGCCAGTCGATCGACCCGTCGGGGGCGACGAGCGCCCCGGTGTGGCAGTCCGAGAGGAACGCGTAGTCCGCGATCGGCGGGAACGGCGAGCCCGCCGGGGCGGTCGACCCGGTTACTTCGTCCACGGGCCGTACCACGCGCCGTGGCCGGCGACGAGCGCCTCGGCCTCCTTGGGCCCCCACGTCCCCTGGGCGTAGGCGTGGACGGGCGGCGGCGAGTCGAGCAGCGGCTGCATGATCCGCCAGGACTCCTCGACGTTGTCCTGGCGCGCGAACCGCAGCGTGTTGCCCGCCATCGCGGCCTCGATGAGGACCTCGTACGGCGTCGCGCCCTCGCCGCCCTCCTCCGCGAACTCCATGTCCAGCGTGATCTCCTCCGGCTCGGGGTGGTCGGCACGCCGGGCGTCGAGGATCAGCCGCACGCCGGTCCCGGGGTCGAAGCGCATGACGAGCTGGTTCGGCGCCGCGCACGTGGCTGGCCGGGAAGAACCCGAGCCGCGGCGGGTGCTTGAACACGAGCCGGACCTCCGTCTCGTGGACCGGCAGGTGCTTGCCGGCGCGGATGAAGAACGGGACGCCGTGCCAGCGCCAGTTGTCGATCCTCAGCTGCAGCGCGACGTAGGTCTCCGTGGTCGACGCCTCCCGCACGCCGGGCGTCCCGAGGTAGCCCGTGTACTGGCCGCGGACGTAGTGCTTCGGGTCCGCGGCGGGCATGGCGCGGAACACCGTCGTCATCCCGTCCTTCAGCGTCTGCGGATCACCGCCGGACGGCGGCTCCATCGCCGTCGCCCCGATGACCTGCATGATGTGGTTGACCACGACGTCGCGCAGCGCCCCGACGGGGTCGTAGAAGCCGCCGCGGGTCTCGACGCCGAAGTTCTCGGCCATCGTGATCTGGACGCTCGCGACGTACAGCCGGTTCCAGACCGGCTCGAGCACCGTGTTGGCGAAGCGCAGGTAGAGCACCTCGTCCAGGCCCATCTTGCCCAGGAAGTGGTCGATGCGCAGGAGCTGGGACTCGTCGAGGTGGCGGTGCACCTCGGCGTTGAGCGCGCGGGCGGAGGCGAGGTCGTGGCCGAACGGCTTCTCCACGACGACGCGCGCGTTCTTCGTCAGCCCCGCCTCCGCGAGGCTGCCGATGACCGAGCCGAACAGGGAGGGCGGGATCTCGAGGTAGAACACCGGCGTGGTCGCGCCGCCGATCGCGTCGCGGACGCGCTCGTACGTGGCCGGGTCCTTGAAGTCGCCCGAGACGTAGGAGAGGCGCTTGGCGAACCGGGCGAACACCTCGTCGTCGATCTTCTCGCCGGTCCCCGTGATGCACGCCTTCGCGTGCTCGCGGAGATGGTCGACGGACCAGTCGCTGCTGGCGACGCCGACGATCGGGCAGTGCAGCAGCCCGCGGCGCTCCAGCCGGTACAGCGATCGGAACGTCATGACCTTCGCCAGGTCGCCGGTGATACCGAAGATGACGAGGACGTCGGCAGTGGCCGTCATCCCTGCGTCTTGGCCTTCTCGTCGTGGCCGCCGAACTCCGACCGCATGGCCGACATCGCCTTGTTGGCGAACGAGTCGAGGTCGCGGGAGGCGAAGCGCGAGTACAACGCCGTCGTCAGCACCGGCGCGGGCACGCCCTCCTCGATCGCCGCGATCGCCGTCCAGCGGCCCTCGCCGGAGTCCGAGACCCGGCCGGCGTAGCCGTCGAGGTCGGGCGACTGTGCGAGCGCCTGGGCGGTGAGGTCCAGGAGCCACGACGCGATGACGCTGCCGCGCCGCCAGACCTCGGTCGCGGCCGCCACGTCGATCTCGTAGCGGTAGTGCTCCGGATGGGCGAGCGGCGCCGTCTCGGCGTCGATCTCCGACGTCCGGTTGCCGGCGTCCGCGTTCTTGAGGATGTTCAGGCCCTCGGCGTAGGCCGCCATGATCCCGTACTCGATGCCGTTGTGGACCATCTTCACGAAGTGGCCCGCACCGGGCGGTCCGCAGTGCAGCCAGCCCGCCTCGCCGGGGGCGAGATCGCCCTCGCGGCCGGGTGTGCGCGGCGCCGCCTCGACGCCGGGCGCCAGCGTCTCGAAGACCGGCTGGAGCCGGCCGACGGCGGCCCCGTCGCCGCCGATCATGAGCGAGTAGCCGCGCTCGAGACCCCAGACGCCGCCGCTCGTGCCGCAGTCGACGTAGTGCATGCCGCGCCTGCCGAGGCGCGCGGAGCGCGTGAGGTCGTCCTGGTAGAAGGAGTTGCCGCCGTCGATGACGACGTCGTCGGTGTCCAGCAGCGGGAGCAGGTCGTCCAGCGTGGCGTCGACGTAGGCCGCCGGGATCATGAGCCACACCGCGCGCGGCTTGTCCATCTTGGCGACGAGCTCCTCGAGCGAGGAGGCCCCGGTCGCGCCCTCCGCGACGACGGCCTGGACGTTCTCCGGGTGGCGGTCGAACGCGACGCAGTCGTGCCCTCCGCGCTGCAGCCGGCGCACCATGTTGGCACCCATCCGTCCGAGGCCGACCATTCCGAGCTGCATGTGGGGAGTCCTCTCGATCGCAGGGGGAGCGAGGAGTCTCCCCGATGCCGCGTGCGGCGTGCCAGCCGCTCTCGACCAGAGAAGCGTTTCGTCATGCAACTACAATTGTGGATAAGAATTGACGTATTGGGTTGACACGGGCCCGCCCCAGGGCCTCACCTAGGAGATGACATGAGCTTGACGATCGGCGATACCGCTCCGGACTTCGAGGCCGACAGCACCGAGGGCCGCATCCGCTTCCACGAGTGGATCGGCGACGACTGGGCGGTCCTGTTCTCGCACCCGCGCGCGTTCACCCCCGTCTGCACCACCGAGCTCGGCTACATGGCGAGCATCAAGCCGGAGTTCGACAAGCGGGGCGTGAAGATCATCGGCCTCTCGGTCGACCCGCTGGAGGGCGCCCGAAGTGGGCCAAGTGACATCGAGGAGGTCCAGGGGACCGCGCCGAACTACCCGCTGATCGCGGACACCGACTTCAACGTGTCCAAGCTCTACGGGATGCTCCCGGCCGACGTCGACGGCGACCCGACCGAGCGCACGCCGGCGCAGAACGCGACGCTGCGCAACGTCTTCGTCGTCGGCCCGGACAAGAAGGTCAAGCTCGTCCTGATCTACCCCATGACGACGGGGCGCAACTTCGATGAGGTGCTGCGCGTCATCGACTCGCTGCAGCTCACCGCCTCGCACCAGGTTGCGACGCCCGCGCAGTGGCAGCCCGGGGAGGACGTGATCCTCACCGCCGCGGTCAGCGACGAGCAGGCCAAGGAGCGCTACCCCGACGGCTGGGAGACGCCGAAGCCCTGGATGCGGGTCGTCCCCTCGCCGTAGAACCACCGCCGGCGGCACGTCCCGCGCGTGCAGTCGATGCGCGCGGACGTACGCTGATCGGCATGGCGGCTCACATCCTCGTCGTCGACGACGACCCCTCCGTCCGGCGCATGCTGGTGCGGACGCTCGGGGCGGAGGGCAACGAGGTCGAGTCGGCCGCCGACGGTGGCACGGCGCTGGTCGCCGTCGAGCGGCGGGCCCCCGATGCCGTCGTCCTCGACGTCGCGATGCCCGGCATGGACGGGCTCGCTGTGTGCCGGCGGCTGCGCGAGCGGGGGCTCACCGCGCCGGTGCTGCTGCTCACCGCGCGCGACGCGGTGGCCGACCGCGTCGCGGGGCTCGAGGCGGGCGCCGACGACTACCTCGTCAAGCCGTTCGCGGTCGAGGAGCTACTCGCGCGGCTCGCGGCCATCGCGCGGCGCGGCCGGGGAACCGGCGGCGCGCTCGCCGCCGGATCGTTGCGACTCGATCCGGTCCGGCGCACCGTGACCCGCGACGGGCGCGACACGGAGCTCACGGACCGCGAGAGCGCGCTGCTCGAGCTGCTCATGCGCCACGCGCGGACCGTCGTGACGCGCGAACGCGCCCTCGACGAGCTCTGGGGCGCGTCGGCGGTGGAGAACGTCGTCGACCGATGCGTCTCGAGCCTCCGGCGCAAGCTCGGCGACGCCGAGCTCATCCGGACCGTGCGCGGCGTCGGGTTCGTCCTGGAGCCCTGAACCGTGCGCTCGTTGCGGCTGCGCATCGCGCTCGCGTCGGCGCTCGGCGTGTTCCTCGCCGTCGCCGCGCTGGGGACCGCGGCCGAGCTCGTCGTGCGCCACGAGCTGCGCGCGTCGCAGGACCGCGGGCTGCGTGGGCGGGCCGTCGACATCGCGCGCCTCAGCATCTCCGCGCCGGCGCTGCTCACGAGCCCGGGGGCGCTCGACGCGCCCTACGGCGGGCAGGACCTGCTCGTCGAGGTCGTCGACCGGCAGGAGCGGATCGTGGCGCGCTCGTCGACCCTCGGCGGACGCCTGCTGGGCGCGGGGGAGCCATTGCGCCGCGCGATCGACGACGGCCGGTCGAGCTACGGGCGGACGACGCTGGCCGGCGATCCTCTGCGTCTCTTCGTCGCTCCCCTGACCGACGCCGCGCAGCTCGCGGGCGGCGGCGCGGTCGTCGTCGCCTCCTCGCAGCGCGACATCGAGAACACGGCCGACGACGTCCGGACGCTCCTGCTGCTCTTCGGCGTCCTGGCCGCGGCCGTGGGCGCGCTGGCCGCCGCGATCCTCACGGGCCGCGGCCTCGCGCCGCTGCGGCGGCTCACCGCGGCAGCCGGGGAGATCGAGCGCGTGGGCGATCCGTCGCGGCGGTTGCCGTCGGCCCCCCGCGAGGGGGAGGTCGCCGCGCTCACCGACACGCTGAACCGCATGCTCGCCGCGCTCGAGTCCGCCCAGCGCTCGGAGCGGCGGTTCCTCGCGGACGCGTCGCACGAGCTGCGCACGCCGGTCACGGCGCTGCGGGGCAACGTGGAGTACGTCGCGCGCCACGGCGCCGACCCCGAGACGATGGCCGATCTGCAGGCGGACGCGGAGCGGCTGGCGCGCCTCGTCGACGATCTCCTCGTGCTCGAACGCCAGGGCCAGGGCGTTCCCGCGCGGAAGCTCGTGGAGCTCGGCGACCTGGCGCGGGCGGCGGCCGAGGGCCACCAGGCCGTGGGCGTCGAGGTCAGGTCGCCGGCCGCCGTGGAGGGGGAGCCGTCCTCGCTACGGCGGGCGCTCGACAACCTGCTCGCCAACGCGCTCCTCCACGGCCGCCCGCCCGTGCGGATCCTCGTCACCGGCGAGGCCGGCGTCGCGCGGCTCGCCGTCGCCGATGCGGGCGCGGGCCTGGAGCCTGGTGAGGCCGTCGCGGCGTTCGGGCGCTTCTGGCGCGCGCCCGCCTCGCGGTCCCGGCCCGGGACCGGCCTCGGCCTCGCCATCGTCAGGGCGATCGCCGAGGCCCACGGCGGGCGGGTGGAGGTCGACGGCGCGACGTTCACCCTCGTCCTGCCGGCTGCGCCCGAGATCGTCAGAGAACGATCAGAGACCGGGCGTAGCGTCCCCGACGTCCCCATCTCCCCCTGACGAGGCACGCCATGCTCCGCCGAACCTCCACCACTCGACTGCTCGCCATCATCGCCACCGCGCTGGTCGTCCTCTGCGGCGGCGCTGCGATCGCCGTCGCGGCGATCGGCGGGTCGGGCGCCACGCCCCCGCCCAAGCCGCTCGCGCAGGCGGTCCACGATGCGCTCGCGGCTCCGCCCGTGCAGGGCGTCACCGCGCGGATCTCGTTCACGAACCACCTCGTGGACACGGGCAGCCTCCCGCAGGGATCGACGCCCCTGCTGTCCGGAGCGAGCGGGCGCCTCTGGGCGACGGCCGACGGGCGGATCCGGCTCGAGCTGCAGTCCGACCGCGGCGACGCGCAGATCACGAGCGACGGCACGACGGTCACGATTCTCGACAGCTCCACGAACCAGGCGTACCGGATCACCCTGCCGCATCGCAACACCGCGAAGCCCGAGCAGGGGAGCACGCCGAGCGTGGCCGACATCCAGCGCACGCTCGGCGACATCGCGAGCAGCGCGGACATCGGCAGCGCGGTGCCCTCGAACGTCGCCGGGCGGCCCGCGTACACGGTCCGCATCTCGCCCAAGCACGACGGCGGCCTGACGAACGCGGCGGAGCTCGCGTGGGATGCCGCCACCGGGACGCCCCTGCGGGCCGCGGTGTACGCCTCCGGCGACGCCAAGCCGGTCCTCCAGCTCGAGGCCACCGACATCTCGTTCGGCCCGGTTGCCGCGTCCGACCTCCAGGCGCCGCTCCCGTCCGGCGTGAAGGTCAGCAACGTCGACCTCGGCGGTCACGGCCCGGTCTCGTCGGGCCCGGAGGTCACGGGCGCCGGACCGGTCTCGAAGGCGATCCCGTTCCGCCTCGCTGCGCCGGGGACGCTCGTGGGCCTGCCGCGCCACGAGGTCCGCCTCGTCGACTTCGACGGCAGCAAGGGCGCCGTCGTGACCTACGGCAAGGGGCTGGGCGGCATCGCGGTCCTCGAGCAGCCGGCCACGACCGGCGGGGCGAACGGCAGCCTCCCGCTGCCGAAGGTGTCCATCGGCGGCGTCGACGGACAGGAGCTCGCGACGGCGCTCGGCACGGTCGTCCGCTTCGAGCGCGGCGGCGTGACCTACACGATCATCGGCTCCGTCCCGCCCGCCGCGGCCGAGGCGGCGGCACGTGGGCTCTGACGTGACCGCACCCCCGGTCGAGGCTCGCGGTCTCGTCAAGCGCTACGGGGAGGTCGTCGCCGTGGACGGCGTCGACCTCACCGTCGAGCCCGGCGACGTCTACGGCTACCTGGGACCCAACGGCGCGGGCAAGACGACCGTGCTGCGGATGCTGCTCGGGCTCATCGTGCCCACGGACGGCGAGGTGCGGCTCTTCGGGTCCGACCCGCTCGTCGACGGCGCCCGGGCGCTGGACGGCGTCGCGGGGTTCGTCGAGGCGCCGCGCTTCTACCCGTACCTCACGGGCCGCAAGAACCTCGAGATGCTCGCCGCTCTGGACGGGGGAGACGCCGCGTCGCGGATCGACGGGGCGCTCGACGTCGTCGAGCTGACCGACCGCCAGCGCCACCGCGTCGGCGGCTACTCGCACGGCATGCGCCAGCGCCTCGGCGTCGCAGCCGCGCTGATCCGCGATCCACGGCTGCTGCTGCTCGACGAGCCGGCGACCGGGCTCGATCCGGCCGGCATGCGCGACATGCGTGCGCTCGTCGCGCGCCTCGCGCTGAGCGGCACGACGGTTCTGCTGTCCAGCCACCTGCTGACCGAGGTCGAGGAGCTCTGCAACCGGGTCGCGATCGTCCGGACCGGCCGGATCGTGTTCGAGGGCGCGCTCGACGACCTCAAGCGCACGGCCGGCTCGGAGTGGCGGCTGCGCACGACCGATGACGAGCGCGCACTGCAGGTCCTCGCGTCGCGGCGCGGCATCGAGGGCGTCCGGCGCGACCCGTTGGACCTGCGCTTCGAGGCGACCGAGGAGGCGGCGGCCGAGCTGTCGATCGCCCTCGTCCAGTCCGGGCTGGGCATCCGCGCGCTCGCCCCGCACACCGCGACGCTCGAGGACCTGTTCTTCCACCTCACCGAGGGGGAGCCGGAGACGACGACCGCGCCGGAGGAGGTGCAGGTCGCCTGATGCCCCCGCTACGGACCGTCTACGGCTGGGAGCTGCGCAAGCTCGGCGCGCAGAAGCGCACGTACCTCGGGCTCGCCGCGGCGGCGCTCGTGCCCGTGGTCTTCGTCGTCGCGCTCGCCCTGCAGTCCGGGCAGCCCAACGACGTCGCGTTCGGGCGCTACGTGCGGCAGTCCGGGCTCGCGATCCTGCCGGTCATCCTCATCTTCGGCTCGATCTGGCTCTTCCCGCTCATCACGGCGCTCGTCGCCGGGGACATCGTGGCCGCAGAGGACCACAACGGCACGCTGAAGACGATCCTCACCCGCTCGGTCGGGCGCGGGCGCATCTTCACCGCCAAGGTCCTCGCCTCGTTCACCTACGCGCTCGCCGCGCTCGTGGTCATGGGCGTCACCGCGGTCGTCGGCGGGATCCTGAAATCCGGACTCCATCCGCTGACGACGTTGTCGGGCACGACGGTGGGTCCCGGCAAGGCGCTCGTCCTCATCGCGGCAGGTCTCGTCGTCTACCTGTGGCCGCTGCTGGCCGTCGCGGCGATCGCGTTGCTGCTGTCCACCGTGACCCACAACTCGGCCGCGGCGGTCGTCGGCGCGCTGATGATCAGCCTGCTCCTGCAGCTCATCACGATCATCCCGGGGCTCGGCGGGCTGCAGCCCTACCTGCTGCCGACGCAGTTCAACGCCTGGCAGGGCCTCCTGCGGACGCCGGCCGACTTCGCACCGATCCTCCGCGCGTCGTGGGTGAGCGCGGCGTACGCGATCCCCTGTCTGGTCGCGGCGTACCTGTCCTTCCTACGGCGCGACGTCGCCGGCGGCTGACGGGGCTCGGGTCGAGATTCGCGGTGGGGAAGAACTCCAGCGCGGGCTTCACGGCACCAGCGTCCAGTCCTTCGCGGCCATCGGGAGGGCCAGGACGGCCGCCCAGGTCGCGGCGTCGGTCGTGCCGCTCGGCGGGATGCCCCGTGCGAGCTGGAAGTTGCGCAGCGCCGTCAGGGTCAATGTGCCGAGCGACCCGTCCACGGGCACGCTCGGATCCGCCGACACGAGGTGCTGCTGCAGCCAGACGACCAGGTCGCCCTTCGCGCCCTTGCCGAGCGTCGGCCAGCCGGGATCGGTCACCGCGACGGGCGGGCCGGGATCGGTCGCCAGCGTGCTCCACATCGCCGCGGGCGTCGCCTGCCAGCTCCACCACGACAGCCCGCCGGCGCCGTAGCCGGACCAGACGGCCCGGAAGCGCTGGACGTCCGCCGGAGGGACGCCGCCGGACGTCTGGCCCAGCGGCGCGATCGGCACGCCGTAGACGCGGTTCACCGCGAGCGTGTGGGCGCTCACCGCGTCGACGGTCCCGCCGATGTCCTTCCAGTAGATCTGCGGGAGGTTCGCCTGCGCGCCGCCGGGGCCGAGGAACACCGAGTACGGGAAGCGCCCGTGGTAGTCGACGTAGGGGAACGACGTCAGGCCGACGGGATATCCCGCCCCGACGATCGAGCGCAGCGTGGTGATGTAGCGCTGCGCCTGCGCGTACTTGCCCTCGTAGCGGGTCTCGGCGTCGATGACGAGGCAGTCGGCGCCGTCTGCCGCCGCGGCGGCGCCGAGGCGCGCCTCGCCCTCGGGATCGTTGCCGTACACGAACTGCCACGCGCAGACGCGCAGGCCCTGAGCGTGCAGGAGCGAGACGAGCCCGGGCTCGAACTGGTCCCAGTCGTCGACCCCGTCGGAGCTCTTGACGAAGACGGTGGTCACACCGGCGGCACGCGCGCGGGCCGCGATCGCGAACGGGTCGCCGGCCTCGCTGCGCGTCATGTACCAGATCCACATGCCCGTCCCCGAGAACGCTGCGGGCAGCGGGCCGCGGGAGAGCAGCGGCCGGTTGCGCGGCACGGGCGCGGGGAGGACAGCGACCTTCACGGCCCGCGAGCGCCGGCCGGCGCGGTCGCGGACGGTCACGTTCACGCGGCCCAGCCCGGTGCCCGCGGGGACGCGCGCGACCCAGCCGACCTTCGACCGCTTCAGCCGCGTCGCCAGCGCCCCGCGCGGCCAGCGGAACGTGACGCGCATGCCCGTGACCAGGCGGGTGCCGCGCAGCTGCACCTGGGCGCCGATCTTCACCTTCACGCCGCCACGGCAGCCCACGGCCGACGCGGGCACGCACCGCACGCCGGTGAGCTGAGGGGCCCGCGAGCGGGCGTCGGCGCGCGTCGCGCCGGCGAGCAGCGCGACGACGAGGGCGAGCGTGAGGAGGGCGCAGGCGACGCGCGGCATCAGGGGCCGGAAAACGCCGGCCGCCATCGAAGTTGCGCTCGGGGGACGAGATCGGGCACCCGCGACCCCTTCGACGGAGCGGCGCGCGGTCCTCGCGGATCAGGCCCCGGCCGGGCGCGCCAGCGGCTGCGACCGCTCGGTGGCGACCGGGCCGCGCAGCGCCGGCAGCTCGAGGACGAACGCGCCATGCGGGCCCGGCGACAGGCGGACGTCGCCACCGCAGGAGCGGGCCAGGCGGCGCGCGAGCGGCAGCCCCAGGCCTGCGCCGGGATGGTCGTCCTCGCCGCGCACGCCCGGATCGAACACGCGGTCGCCGAGCCCGGGATCGACGCCCGGGCCGTCGTCGAGCACGGTGAGCCGCACGCGCCGCTCGTCGGCGTCGAGCTCGACGCGCACCGCGGTCCGCGCGTACCGGCGGGCGTTGTCGACGAGCGGCATGAGCGCGCGGCGCACGATGTCCGGGTCGCCCTCGGCCATCGGGAGATCGGCGGGCGCGTTGACCTCCACGTCCTCGAGCTCGCGTGCGAGCTCGGCGAGGTCGACGCTGCCGGTGGACGGGTCGATCTCGTGGCGGGCCATCGCGAGCAGCGCGTCGATCGCCTCGCCGAGGCGCCCGGCGTCCGCGACGATCGCGCGCAGCGCATCGTCGCGCTCGTCGTCGGGGGCGTCGTCCCGGTGGCTCAGCGCCAGTTCCGCGCGCAGCTGCAGTGCGGCCAGCGGGGTGCGCAGCTCGTGCGCGACCTCGCTGGCGAAGCGCTGCTCGTGCCGACGCGACGCGGCGATCCTGGCGAGCAGCCCGTCGAGCGTCGCCGCGAGGCCGGTGAGCTCGTCGCGCGCCGGCCCGAGCTCGAAGCGGCGGTCAAGGTCGTGGGCGCCCCAGTCCCGTGCGCTGTCGGTCATCTGCGCGACGGGGCGCAGCGCGCCGTTCAGCGCGCTGCGGATGGCGACCGCCCCGGCGAGCATCACGAGCGCCGCGAGCACCGACGATCCGAGGAGGACCTCCTTCTGGAGGCGCTCCAACGACTCGGTGGAGTACGAGACGACGACGGCGCCGACAGGCTCGGCGCTGCCCTCCGCCCGGACCGGCATCGCGCGCAGCCGGACGTCCCCCGGTCCCTCCTCCTCCGCGGTCTTGCGCGCCCGCCCGAGCCGCGTGGCGATCCGGTCCAGCTCGGCGGTGGCCTCCGGCGGCCGTTCGATGACCCGGTCGCCGTCGAACACCCACGATCGCCGGTCGAGCACGTCGTCGTTGGCGGTCTCGCGGACGCGGACGCGGGTGGGCGTGACGATGAGCGCGGAGATCTGGGAGTCCGCGTTGGCGCGCATCACGCTCGTCACCTCCGCGCGCGTCCGCTGCGCGAGCAGGACGTTGCCCAGCACCAGCAGCGCGCCGAGGCCGACTGCGAGGGTCGTCATCGCGGCGAGCAGCAGACGGGTGCGGAAGGTCACTGCAGCGTGTAGCCGATCCCCCGCGCGGTCGTGACGCCGACCGACGCCTCCGCGTCGCGGAGCTTGCGGCGGATCCTGGCCAGGTAGGCGTCGAGGGTGTTGTCGTGCACGACGGCGCCGTCCGGCCACCCGGCCGCGACGAGCGCGGCGCGCCGGACGACCTCGCCCGGCTTCGCGGCGAGCACCGCGAGCAGCCGGAACTCGGTCGGGGTCAGGCGCACCCGGCGCTCCCCGTGGACGATCGCGTGGGCCGCGGCGTCCAGGACGAACCCGTGGTTCTGCGCGGCCGCGGCGCTCGGCGCCCGCCGGTGCAGGGCGTGCACGCGCACGAGCAGCTCCGAGAGCGCGAACGGCTTGCCCAGGTAGTCGTCGCCGCCGGCGTGGAACCCGCTCAGCCGGTCGGTCAGATCGGACTTCGCCGTCAGGAACAGCACGGGGCAGCCGACGCCCTGGGCGCGCAGGGCCTGGCAGACGTCGCGCCCGTCGGCGTCCGGCAGGCCGATGTCCAGCACGAGGACGTCGGGTGGATCGGCGCCATAGCGACGCAGCGCCTCGGTCCCGGTCGCGGTCGCGTGGACCTCGAAGCCCTCCAGCTCCAGCGCGCGCCGGATCACCTGCCGCAGCTCGTGGTCGTCCTCGCAGATGCCCACCGTCGGGGTGCCCGGCATGGCCGTCGATGGTACGGGGCGCCCCGTCCGCGACCAGACGGTTCCCGCCCAGAACGCGATCGCGGCGGGCACGACGACGGCCCAGGCGAGCCGCGTCTCGATGCCGAGCCCGAGGATCCGGACCTGCACGAGCACGAAGTTTCCCGCGACGACGACGACCGCGAGGACGAGCACGACGGCTGCGGCCAGGGAGCGGACTGCGCGGTCCCAGGTCATGAGCCGAGGAGCCGGACGATGTCGAGGCGGTCGGTGATGAGCCCGTGGACCCCGTGCGCGAGCAACTCGTTCATGCGCGCCTCGTCGTTGACGGTCCACACGAACGTCGTCAACCGCTGCTGGTCCAGCCACGCGAGCAGGGGGAGGGTGGCCAGCCGGTTGCGCACGCTGACGCCGTCGATCGCGGCGCGCAGGCGCGCGTCCGTGCGCAGCTCCTTCAGCTGCGACGGGCCGAGGACGAGCAGCAGCCGCTCTGCCCACGGCATGCGCTTCTGCAGCCAGAGCAGGCTGGCGGCGTCGTCGGTCTGGATGATCAGGTGCCGCCGCGGCTGCGCGAGCACGAAGCTGCGCACGCGCCGCAGGTACGTGGGGGAGTGCTCCTTGAGGTGCAGGAGCACCGTCCCGCGCAGCTGCGCGACGTCCCAGGCCTGCTGGAGCGACGGCCCGCGGAAGACGACGTCCTCCAGGCCCGGCAGCGGCGCGTCGTGGGAGGCGAAGAGCTCGCTGCCGTCCGAACGGACGTCGATCTCGATCGCGCCCGCGCCGTACGCGGCGGCCTCGGTCGCCGTGCCCAGCTCGTCGCCGGCGTTGTGGGCGACGCCGATCGCCGATGCGTAGCCGTGGCCGAGGCCGGGATCGAGCCGGCGCGCGAACTCCCGCGGGGTGCGTCCCGCGGTGATGCGCTCGGCCTGCGCGTCGAACACCGCGAAGCCGCACAGCACGAGGACGCACAGGACGCAGACGAGACGGGAGACGACGGCAACTGCCCGAGGCATCGCCGGGAGCATCGCCCTCGCCGCATGACGGCTTCCTGAACGCCGCTCAGGTGCCGGAGAGCGTGCCCGACGCGTTGCACGTCAGGCCGCGCGGCCCGGAGGCGCGGACCATGATGGCGTCCGCGCCGGGGAGGTCGTCGAGCTCGCGCTCCACGCGGAAGGACCGCGAGCTGCCGCCTGCGCCGACGGTCCCGCGCCACGCGACGCGGCGCTCCTGGACGATGACGACCCGCCACGAGCCGCGGCGCGCGCCGCGGACCTCGAAGCGCAGCTCGATCGCGCCGTCCTTCGCCCTGATGCGCAGCTCGGAGCTCGCTCCGCCGCCGCAGCTCCCCGACGTCCGGACCTCGTCGCCGCCGCCACCACCGCCGCCGTCGTCGTCACCGCCGCGTGCCGGCGACGACGCGGGCAGCGCGAGCAGCAGGCCGGCGAGGAGCAGGGCGACGATCGTGGGCTTGCGGAGCATGTCCGGGGAGCGTGAAGCCCCCGGGGCGGCGCCGCAATGGGACTTCAGTCGCAGTCAGCGCCCGCGGCGTGCGGTGAAGCCGTGGCGCTCGGCCCACAGCGCCGCCTGCGTCCGGTCCGTCACGCCGAGCGCGCGGAAGATGCTCGTCAGGTGCGTCTTGACCGTCTTCTCGCTGATCTCCAGCCGGCGGGCGATGAGCTTGTTCGGCAGCCCCTCCACGAGCAGCGCGAGGACCTCCGACTCGCGCGCCGAGAGCATCTCGGCGGGATCGGGCTCCGACTGCGCCGTGAGGATCGTGCGCGCCGCCCGCGGGTCGACGGGGGACTCGCCCCTGGCCGCGGCGCGGATGCCGTCGGCGACCTCGTCCGCCGTGACGTCCTTGAGCAGGTAGCCGCACGCGCCCGCCTCGATCGCACCCAGGATCCGCGGGCGGTCCGAGAACGACGTGAGGACGAGCACCGCCGTCTCGGGACGGTCGGCGAGCACGCGCCGGGTCGCCTCGATGCCGTCGAGCTGCGGCATCTCGAGGTCCATGAGCACGACGTCCGGGGCGAGCTCGGCGCTGCGCCGCACAGCGTCCTCGCCGTCGACCGCCATCCCCACGAGCTCGATGTCGTCGAGCCCGGCGATGAGCCGTCCGAGGCCGTCGCGGATGACGCCGTGGTCGTCTGCGAGCAGGACGCGGATCACGTGGCCGGCACCTCCAGCTCGACGGTCGTGCCCTCGCCGGGCTGCGACCGCACGACGAGCGTGCCGCCCCGCTGGGCGACGAGGTCCTCGAGCAGCGTCAGCCCGACGTGCCCCTCCTGGGCGCGCCCGGCGCGCTGCTCGGCGTCGAATCCCCTGCCGTCGTCGGTCACGGTCAACCGGATGATGCTCGGATCCTCCCGCGTGACGTCGACGCGCACCGTCGACGCCTCGGCGTGGGCGGCGACGTTGCGCAGCGCCTCGCGTGCGACGCGGTAGACGAGCGGGTCGGCGGGCGACCCGGCGACGGCGCGGTCGTCGACGTGCAGCTCCGTCGTGATGTCCCGCGCCTGCAGCGAGCTGAGCAGGTCGTGCAGCGTCGCCTCCAGGCCCGCGGACTCGAGGCTCGGCGGGTGGATCTCGACGAGCAGGGTGCGCAGCGCGCGCATGCCGTGGCGCAGCCGGCTCGTGCTGTCGCGGAGGGCGGCCGCGTCGGCGTCGGCACCCCGCCGCTCCGCGCTGTCGGCGAGCGGCGCGAGGCCGAACGCGACGCCCGCTAGGTCCTGCACCACGCCGTCGTGCAGGTCGGCGGCGATGCGGCGGCGCTCGTGGTCCGACGCCTCGATCGCGCGCTCGAGCAGCACCTCGCGCTCGCGGTAGCCGCGCTGCAGACGTCTGGCGAGCGACCACGCGAGCGGGACCTGGCTGAGCAGGAGCACCACGAGCGCGGCGATGAGCGTCGGCGCGAGCGCGCGGAGCAGGCGGCGCCCGTTCGCGCTCGTGGACTCGAAGCGCTGGTAGGTCTCGAAGAGGACCGGCGTCCCGTCCGGCGTGCGGATCGGCGTGTGCGCCTCCAGCAGCTTGCCCTCCTGGCGCTCGTAGCGGTTCTCCGGCTGGGACAGGTCGCTGAGCTCCGCCTCCGCGCCGCCGGTCGTGAACAGCTTGCGCTCGTCCGCCCCGAGCCCGAAGCGCTTCCCGATGAGCGCGGGCTCGTCGGAGTACAGGATGCGGCCGTCGCGCGACCAGATCTTCACGCGGACGACGGAGTCGCTCAGGAGCCGGGCGGCGACGACGTCGTCGACCCGGGCGATCGCCTCGGGGTCGCCGCGCAGGAGTCCGTCGGTCAGGCCGGCGGACTCCACGAGGCCGCCCTGCAGCTCGACGCGGTCGCTCGTGTCGCGCTCGGCCTCGCGCACGGTGACCCCGCGCAGCGCGAAGAACCCGCCCACGACGACCACTGCGATCGCCAGGACCGAGGCGATCGTGAACCGCAGCACGGCAGAGGTGACGCTGGGGGGTTCCCCTCCGTGGCGAGCCGGCATCGCCCTGCATGGTGACCTGCCTCGGGGGTCCGGTGCGCGGACTGCGACCTAAGTCCCATGGAAACCGGGACCGCGTCGGCCGCAGTCTGCTCCTCAGCAAGCGCACCACGACCCAGGAGGTCCCGATGTCCATGTCCTTCCGCCGCACCGCCCCCGCAGCAGCCGCAGTCGCCGCGATCGCCCTCGGCGGCGTCGCCTCGCCGGCCCTGGCCCGCCACGGCGCCGACGATCCGGTCGGCCACGACCGGGGGGTCCACCACGTCCACCACCGGGCGCACAAGGCCGGCGATCACCACCGCAAGGGCGACGACCACCGCAAGGGCGACGACCGCCGCCGCGGCCGCGGCAACGACGACGGCCCCAACCACACCTAGATCCGCCGGAGCCCCAGGAACCGGCCGAGCAGCACGAAGCACCCGAGCACCGCGGCGCCCTCCAGTCCCACGAGGACCGCGGTGACGGCGACCAGGTCGCCGGCCCCGTCGGCCGGCGGCCCCTCCGCCACCAGGTGACCGAGCGCGGCGGCGAGTCCCGCCGCCAGCGCGGTGGCGCCTGCGACGCGCCACGGATGGCGCTGCAGCCCGGCCACCGGCAGCCGGCCGGCGAGCGCCGCGAGGTCGTCCCACGCGTCGTCCGGGGCGGGCTCGTCCGCCCGGCGGGCGACGACGGCCGCCCGCCGCACCGCCGCGGTGGCGATCGCGGCGGCGGCGATCGTGACCGCCGCGGACCCGACGAGCGCGACCACGAGCGGCGCACCCGCAGGCTCGTCGCCGGTGGCCACCGCGACCGCGATCGCGACGATGGCCGCGCCGATGCTCGCGACCGCGACGAGGGCGCCGCGGCCGATGAGCCGCAGCTTCCCGCCCGCGACCTCGGCGTCGCGCCGGTGGCGCCAGAGCCGGACGATCGTCAGCACGCCGCACACCGCGGCGATCTGCACGGCGAGCACCGCGATCCCCCCTGCGAGCCCGGAGGCCACGGACGCCTGCCCCTGGGCGATCGCGACGAGCGCGGCGAAGACCGCGAGCAGCACGCCGACGACGGGGCCGAGCGGCCGGGCGGCGTCGAGCGCCGCGGCGCGCTCGTGCGCCAGGGCGACGACCGGCGCAGGCCCGAACGCGTCGATCGCCCCGCGCTGTGCCGCGTCCGCCGCCTCGCCGGCCTCCACGCGCCGCTCCGTGGCGCACAGCAGGTGGTCGGCCGCCTCAGCGAGCACCCGGCGCCGCCGCGCGCGCGGGAGCTGCAGCGCTCCGTCGAGCTCGGTGAGGTAGGCGTCGATGAGCCGGTGATCGGTCATGCCGCTCCCGCCATCACCGCGTCGACCGCGGCCGTGAAGCCGCGCCACTCGTCCTTGCGCTCGCGCAGCGCGCGCTCGCCGGCGCGGGTGATCTCGTAGACGCGCCGCCGCCGGCCGGCGTCGCTCGACCAGCTGCTGGCGAGCAGACCCGCCTTCTCCAGGCGGTGCAGCGCCGGGTAGACCGTCCCCTCCGGGAGGTCGAACGCACCGGCGCTGCGCGATGCCAGCTCCGTGATGACCGCGTAGCCGTGCGCCGGGCCGTCAGCGACGACGGCGAGCAGCAGGCCGTCGAGGTGGCCCTTGAGTCGCTCCGGATTCATACCTAGGAATGCTAGGCATAGGATCGCTAGGCGTCAACTTTCGCCGCGATCCGGCGCCGCAGTGCCACGAACCCGAACACGACGAGCGCCAGCACGATCGCCCCCTCGACGACGTGGGTCGCCTGGTCGACCGAGTCGTAGCTCGCGCCCAGCGCCCAGCCCAGGCCGGCGAACCCGAAGCACCAGATCGCCGAGGCGATCGTGGTGAGGACGACGTAGCGGCCGAACGGCTCGCCGAACAGCCCGGCGGGGATCGAGATGAACGACCGCACGAGCGGCGTGAGGCGACCGAGGAGCACCGCCCATGCGCCGTAGCGGGCGAACCAACGCTCCGCGCGGTCGATCCGCCCCGAGCCGAGGTGCACGAGGTGCCCGTGGCGCTCGAGCGTGTCCCGGCCGACCCGCTCGCCGATGGCCCAGCCGACGATCGCGCCGAAGAGCGAGCCGAGGACGCCGGCCATCGAGAGCACGAGATAGGTCTCCAGGCCCGGCGACAGCGTGCTGCCGAACAGGGTCGGACTCGCGGCGAACGTCCCGGCCGCGATCGCGCCCGCGACGACCATGATGAGCTCGCCACCGATCGGCAGCAGGGCGTCGATCGCCATGAGGAGGAAAACACCGACGACGCCGTGCGCGACGACGCCGTCGGTGATGGTCTGGGTGATGGAGGCGAACACGTTCCGATGCTCAGGCGGGCGCCGACTCGCTCATGACCCGCTCGGGCGGCGTCTGGTCGCGCTTCGTGATGCTCAGGTAGATGACGAGGGCAAGGATGCAGCCGAGGAAGATGTAGCTCGTCCCGGTCGTCCCGAGACCCAGACCACCGTACTTGTGGCTGTTCTGGGACATCTCGTCGCCGATCGACGCGCCCAGCGGCCGGGTCATGATGTACGCGAGCCAGAACGTCAGGACCGCGTTGACCTTCAGGACGTAGTGCGCGAAGGCGATCGCGCCGATGATCGCGCCGAAGATGAGGATCGACAAGGCGTAGCCGATGTCGAACTTCTCGGCGACGAGGTCGCCGGCGGCGGTGCCCAGCGCAAAGGTGAACAGGATCGCCAGCCAGTAGAAGGCCTCGCGGCGCGTCGTCACGATCGAGTGGATCGAGAGCGTGCGCTCGACGGCGTACCAGACGGCGAACACGAGCGCGAGGATGCCGGCGAACAGCGCCGTGCTCGTCGCGAGCGGCACGTTGTGCGCGTCGGTCATGTTGTCGGTGATCAACGTGCCGAACACGCTGATGACCACGACGACCGCCCAGTACGCGGCCGGAACGTAGCGGCGGAGACGGAACTGGACGAGCAGGAGCACCGCGAGCAGCGCTCCGGTGACGTACGTGGTGTTCGTGAGCCCGAAGCCCAGGTTCTCGTTGAGGTAGTCCGCGGCGGTCTCGCCGACGGTCGTGCACAGGATCTTGATCACCCAGAACCAGACGGTGATCTCGGGGACCTTGTTGAGCATCGTCCGCCCGAGCTGACCTCGGGCGAAGGCGTGTGTGGCGGTCATGCGGCGCAACGATGCGGTCCGCAACCTTGCACGTTCCTGACTGCTCGGCACGGTTCGTCCAGTCGTCCAGACGCCCGTCCCGTTCATGTCGCTGTCAGGAAGCGCGCGGCATCGTGGCCGCCATGAACCGCCTCCTCCCGACCCTGAGCCTCCTCGCCGGCGGCGTGCTCATCGTGATCGCCATCATCTACGCGGTCGAGCCGGCCGCCTCGCTGCCTTCCTTCTTCCCCGGGCACGTGAGCGCGACCGATCCCGAGCACGCCCACCATCACGTCAAGCACGCGATCGCCGCGTTCGCGCTCGGGCTCGCCGCGTTCGCGTACGCCTGGTTCGCGACCGGCCCCGCCGGGCGGTCCGGCGCCGTCGGGTCGCAGGCATCGTGATCACCTACCTGCAGGCGGCGATCCTCGGCCTGCTCCAGGGCTTCGCGGAGCCGTTCCCGATCTCGTCGCTCGGGCACGGCGTCCTGCTGCCGCGCATCCTTGGCTGGGACATCCACCAGGACGACCCGTTCTTCCTCTCCTTCCTCGTCGCGACCCACCTCGCGACGGCGCTTGTGCTGGTCGGGTTCTTCTGGGAGGACTGGAAGCGGATCGTCGGCGGACTGGTGCGCTCGCTGCGCCAGCGCGAGATCCGCGCCGACGACGCCGACGCGCGCCTGGGGTGGCTGCTCGTCGCGGGCACGATCCCGGTCGGGCTCATCGGCCTGCTGGCCGAGAAGCCCCTCCGCGCGGCGTTCGCGTCGCCCGAGACCGCGGCGATCTTCCTCGCCCTCAACGGCGTGATGCTCCTCGGGGCCGAGCGGCTGCGCAAGCGCGTGACGTTCGACACCGAGGCCGGGTCCGACGAGCGTCTCGCACGCCTCGGCTGGGGCAAGGCCGCCGTCATCGGGACGTCGCAGGCGATCGGGCTCCTGCCCGGCTTCTCGCGCTCGGGCGCGACGATGAGCGCCGGGCTGCTCGAGGGGCTCAGCAACGAGGACTCCGCCCGCTTCGCGTTCCTGCTGGCGACGCCGATCATCGGCGCTGCGGCACTACTCAAGGTTCCCGACCTGCTGGGGCCGGATGGCGACGGCGTCCGTGGCCCCGCGCTCGTCGGAGCGATCTGCGCCGCGGGCACGACGTACATCGCGGTCAAGTTCCTGCTGCGGTTCTTCGAGACCAACCGCCTGACGCCGTTCGGGATCTACTGCATCGTCGCCGGGGTCGGCCTGAGCGCCGCGTTCGCCCTGGGACTGTGATCCTCGGCGCCGTCCTGGCGTGCTCGGCGTCGCTCCTCTACAACGTGGGGCTGGCGCTGCAGGCGCTGGACGCGCGCGAGGCGCCGGCCGACGAGAGCCTGCGCCCGGCGCTGCTGCTGCGGCTCGTGCGGCGCCCGCGCTGGCTCGCCGGCACCGGTCTCAACCTCCTCGGCTGGCCGCTGCAGGCGCTCGCCCTCGGGCTCGCGCCGCTCGCCGTGGTGCAGCCGTCGCTGGCGTTCGGGCTGCTGGCGCTCCTGGCGATCGGGGCGCGGACCCCCGGGGTCCGGGTGGGTCGCCGCGACGTGGGCGCGACGCTCGCGATCCTCGCGGGCGTCGTCGTGGTCGCTGCCGTCTCCGGTGCGGCCTCGCACGAACCCGGCACCGGCGTCGAGCTGGCGGTGGTGCTGGGCACGCTGGGCGTCCTCACGATCGGCCTGCTCCTCGTCGGGCGCGGCGCGCTGGTGGCGGTGGCCGCGGGCTGCGCGCTGGCGTGGAGCGGGCTCTCGACGAAGCTCGTCGTCGACGCGATGCACGCTGGGCGCACCGGCCAGGCGCTGCTGTGGCTCGCGGCGACGGGCGCGGCCGCCGGCCTCGGCCTGCTGGCCGAGATGACGGCGCTGCAGCGCCGCCCGCCGACCCAGGTCGCACCGGTCGTCTTCGCCGTCCAGGTGCTCGTGCCGATCGCCGTGGCGCCGTGGCTGGCGTCGGAGCCGGTGCGTCACCCGCTGGCGGAGCTCGCCGGCGTCGCCGCGGTGATCGGCGGAGCCTGGGCGCTGCTGCGCTCCCCCGCGGTGCTCGCGCTCGTGGACGCCGATGCGAGCAGGGTGGACACGGTGACCGGTCGGACGGGCCATCGCCCCGCGAACGACGACACGGCCGCGGCGTCGCCCGCCCGCGCGGTGACGACGACGATACGGCCGGCCGGCGGTGGCGCCGTCGAGCGCAGCGTGCCGACCGACAGCGCCTGACCTCCGATGAGGATCGCGTGGTGCGTCCGCGCGAGGACGTACTCGCCGACGCTCAGGCCCCGCGCCGGCTGCAGGTACGCCTGCCCGGCGAGGAGGTGCCTGCTGCGCAGCCAGCGGGCCGGCGCCGGGCTCGGCAGCTCCGTGATGACCTCGTCCCCCGCAGCCTGGGCGGCGGCCAGGGTGCTCGGGAGCATCGGTCCCGGGACCGCGAAGGTGACGTGCACGCCGCGCGCGGCCAGCCGCGGCGCCAGCATTGAGACCGCGTGCGGATCCGTGCGCAGGACCAGGGCACCCTCGCGGTGGCCGGTCACGACCTGGGTCACCGGCTCGGCCTCGAGAGGTCGGGCGACCAGCGACCACGCCTCGTCCGTGCAGAGTCCGACGTACAGCGACGCGACGCACAGGAGCGGCGCGAGCGACCGCTCGACGAGCAGCCTCCACCGCGGCAGCGGCAGGATCCGGCCCCGGGCCGCGGCCGTCACCACGGCCGGGTCGTCGCCCGTGACGGCCGCGGCCGTCATCGGCTCCTGCGCGAGGTGGGTCTCCAACGCACGGCGCAGATCCGCGGGCGTGTCGGCCAGCGTGAGCAGGCCCAGCCGCTGCATCGACCGGTTGTGGACCCGGATGTGCCCGATCGAGCACCCGTAGGCGATCATCGGGCAGCCGCAGCTGAGCGCCTCCAGCGACGTCACGCCGCCGGTCGAGTGCACGACGACATCGGCCGCCCGCAGGAGCGCATCCATCTGGTCCGTGAACCCCCAGACCTCGACCCGCGGCTCGCCGGCGAAGCGCCGCCGCAGCGCGGCGCACGCTGCGTCGTTGTCACCGGTGACGACGACGACGCGGTCGGCGCCCGCGGCGAGGGCCTCGCACGCGCCACCGCCCAGGTCCCCGACGCCCCAGGCGCCGCCCGACACGGCGACGAGGCTCCCGGTCGCCGGGAGGCCGAGCGACGCGCGCGCCGCGGCGGCGTCGCGGGGAAGCAGGAACCGCCGCGCGACGATGGGCCGGACGATCGCCGCGCTGCCGGCACCCGCGCGGCGCTCGACCCGGGAGACCGCGTCGTGGTGCATGACCAGGTGGACGTCGATGCCCGGGTGCGACCAGATGGGGAAGTCGGCCATGTCGGTGATCGGCGCGACGACCGGCACCGCGAGTCTGCGACGGCGACGCATGCGCCCGAGGACGCTCGTGAGGGCGGGATGCGTCGAGACGATGACGTCCGGGGTCGCGCGAGCGATCTGGCGGGTGATCCGCCGTCGCCCGGCGAGGCTGAGCGCGCAGCTCCCGAGGCCGCGCAGCGGTGGCACCTTCGTGAAGACGCTGTACATGACGCCGAAGCTCCAGGGCGCGAACCGCAGCTGGGCGCGGTAGCCGTCGCGGAAGACGAGTCGCGCGAGGCGCCCGAGCGAGGCCAGGCCGTCCTCGGTCGTCACGGAGAAGCCCTGCTCGCGCAGGCCCTCGGCGAGCGCCTCGCCCGCCGCCAGGTGCCCACCGCCGACGTCGGCCGTCAGGATGAGAGCTGTGGGCACGCGGGCGATCATCCGCGCCGGCGCCTGAACGGTTCCTGAACCTCAGAGGAACAGGCGTCTTGCAGCTACTGGTCGGCCGGGGCGCTGACCGCGGCGCCCAACACCGTGAGCGGCTTGCGGATCCCGTCCCCGGTCATGCCGGGCTTGCAGGCGACCTCGTAGCTCCCCGGCGGCAGCTCGACGACGAGGTCGCGACTCGTCCCGGGCCCGACGTTCTCGACCTCGCCCATGACGCGATCACCGGTGCCGTAGACGTACACCTCCGTCACCTGGGAGCCGTCGTTCTTCACGGAGAACGTCCGGTTCCCGGGGTCGATCGACGCGTGGGTCGTCTCGCAGGCGGTGTCGCTCGCGGTCACGCCGACCGCGTCGGCCTTCGGCTTTGGCGAGGAGCTGGATCCGCCGCAGCCGGCGACGACGACCAGCAGCGCCGCCGCGGCCGCCGTCGCGACCACCGCGCCGGGGACGCGTGCTCGGCGCAGGAACAGAAGCATCACCGGCACGATGTAGGCGACCCAGACGACCGCCTGCAGGACCGTCGTCTGCGGCGAGAGGTTGATCGTGCCCTTGAGGAGCGTGCCGTACCAGCTGCCCGGCGGCACCTGCGCGGAGATGTCGAACGCGAGCGAGTCGAGGCCGCCGAGGACGCCGCCCTCCTGGAGGTCGTGCACCCCGTAGGCCAGCACCCCGGCGGCGACGACGACGAGGGCGGCGCCAGTCCACGTGAAGAAGCGCGCGAGGTCCAGCGTCACCGAGCGGCGGTACAGGAGCCAGGCGAGGACGATCGCCGTCGCGACGCCGAGGGCGAACCCGACGACGGGGGAGAGGGTGGACCCCGCGGCCTGGACCGCGCTCCAGAAGAACAGCGCCGTCTCCAGGCCCTCGCGCGCCACGGCAATGAACGCCGTCGTGGCGACTGCGATGGCGCCGAGGTCCAGCGCCACCTCCAGCGAGCCGGACAGGTCGGCGCGCATGTTCTGCGCCGTGCGGCGCATCCAGAAGATCATCCACGTCACGAAGCCCACCGCGACGATCGACAGCGTCCCGCCGAACGTCTCGCGCGACTGCCCCGTCTGCAGGATGTCCGCCGACGTGTAGGTCAGCAGCGCGCCGAACGCGACGCTGACCGCGACGGCGGTCGCGACCCCGAGCCCGACGGGGGCCAGGCGGTCCCGCCGGTCGGTCCGCACCAGGTAGGCGATGAGGATGCTGACGACGAGGGCGGCCTCCAGGCCCTCGCGCAGTCCGATGAGGAAGTTCGCGAACATGGTTAGGCGCACCTAACCATAGCGTTCGGGCCTCATCGCGGCCCGGTCGTGTTTTCGTTCAGGCAGCCGTCATGTTGCCGAGTGCACGCTGCCGTGCGTGGACCTCCTGCTCGTCGAGCCCGACCCCCCGGTCGCCGCCTTCGCCCGCCGCGTCCTGCGGTTCCGGGGCGCGCACGTCGCGGTGATGGGCGATCCCGCCCGGGCCATGGAGGAGCTGCGGGCCGGCCGCCCGTACGACGGCGTGGTGCTCGCCGAGCACGACGCCTGCCGCCGGATGCGCGAGGAGGGGATCTGGACCACGGCGCTGCTGCTCATCGAGCCGGGAGGCACGCTCGAGCGCGCTCGCGAGAGCGGCGCCGACGGCTACCTGCGCAAGCCCTTCTCGGGCGCGCAGCTGCTCACCGCGCTGCTCGACCTCGACGGCGAGACCGACGACGTGTCCGCGGCAGGGCTGGAGCTGCACCCCGGGCGGCGGGCGGTCACGAAGGCAGGGACGGAGGTCCGTCTCTCCCCGATCGAGTTCGTCCTGCTCGAGCTGCTCGCCCGGCACGTCGGCGAGGTGGTCGACCGGGCGCGCCTGCTCGAGCACGGCTGGAGCTACGAGTACGCGAACAGCTCCAACGTCGTCGAGGTGTACCTCGGGAGGCTGCGCGAGAAGGTCGATCGCCCCTTCGGCACCCACACGATCGAGACGGTCCGCGGCAAGGGCTACCGGCTCGTCGACTCATGAAGGTGCTCATCGTCGAGGACGAGTTGAAGATGGCCGGTCTCATCCGGCGCGGCCTGCGCGCCGACGGCATCTCTGCCGATGTCGCGCTGAAGGGCGAGGACGCGCTGTGGATGGCGATCGCGTCGCGCTACGACGCGATCGTCCTCGACGTGGTGCTGCCCGGCATCGACGGCTTCGAGGTCTGCCGGCGGCTGCGTGCGGACGGCGTGTGGGCGCCGGTGCTCATGCTCGCCGCGCGCGGCGACGTCGACGACCGCGTCCGCGGCCTGGACGACGGCGCCGACGACTACGTGGTCAAGCCGTTCAACTTCGCCGAGCTCTCCGCTCGCCTGCGGGCGCTCGCGCGCCGCGGTCCCGTCGAGCGCCCAGCGATCCTCGCCGCGGGCGATCTGCAGCTCGATCCGGCGACGCGGCGTGTCAGCCGCGGCGGCGTGGACGTGAGCCTCTCGGCGAAGGAGTTCCTGCTGCTCGAGGCCTTCATGCGGCGGCCGGGTCACGTACTCGACCGCTTCCAGCTGCTCGAACGCGCATGGGAGTACGACTACGAGAACCGGTCGAACGTCGTCGACGTGTACGTGCGCTACCTGCGCGAGAAGATCGACCGGCCGTTCGGCGTCGAGTCCCTCGAGACGGTCCGCGGCGTCGGCTACCGATTGCGCACGGACGGTGGACGCGCGCGGCGATGACGCCGCGATGATCGCGGTCCTGCGCATCTGCGGCGCCGCCCCTCTCGCCGATCACGTCGTGGCCTCGGCGCTGAGCCGCAGGAGGATCCGCGACGGACCGAGCCCCGCTTGGCGTGACACGTCGGTCGAGTGCCGGACCGCCCACTGCGCGGCCGGGCTGCACGAGGGTGCACCCCGGGATCGACAGCCCTGCTCGCTGAGCAGGAGATAGCGGACGTTCCCACTGCGGACGAGGCGCTCGAGCCTGGCCGCCGTCGTGAACGGCTGGCCGAGCCAGCTCGTCAGCATGAGCACTGGCCGGCCGTCGCGAGCGACGATCGGCCCGGCGCTGATGGTGTCCGCGCTGGCCAGTTCGTACGACGCGCTGCCTTGGTGCGCTCTGAGGTAGCGACTGAGGGACGCGACCTCTCCTCCGGGGAACGCCCCAAGCGTCTGCGAGTCCTCGGTGCCTGCCCGAGCAAGCTGCACCGAGATGGCGAGTGGCCACGCGAGGACACCGGCCGCCAGGGTGGCGACGACGAGCGCAGCGGTCGTGGGCGCCCACCCTCGATGTCGTGCGAGCGCGCCGACCATCCCGGCGAGGCCGATGCCGAGCGCGGCGGCGACGCTCGGGGTGAACGCCTCCATGTAGCGGATGCGCGGACGACCCTGGAGGCTGAAGAACACGTAGCCACACAGGAGCCATACGCCGATCCCCGCGCCGACGGCCGCCCGCATGCCGTTGACGCGCCGCAGCACGACGATCCCGAAGAGGACCAGCGCCGGCAGCAGTTCGATGCCGATCATCCGCCAGTAGTGGTCGGGGCCGTCGAGGAAGAGGCGGACCGGGCTCGGCGACGGCAGCGAGGCGGAGAAGGATCCGGGCGCTGGATACCCCAGCCGGTTCGCGCCGTTGTAGACGAGGATCACGTTGGCGATCGAGCCGTCCGTGGAGCCGGCGGGCCACGGATGGGGGCCGGGGGCGAGGCTCGCCGCCACAGGCCACGCCGCGGCGGCCACGAGGAACGCGGCTCCGCCGCCGAGCAGCACCCGGCGCCAGTCGGAGCGCGACCTCGCGACGGTCACCACGGCAAGGACGATGAGCGCTGGAAGCGCCACGGCGACCTCGAACAGCTTCACCTCGAAGGCGAGTCCTGCGAGCGCACCGGCGACGGCGACGGCGCGGCCACGGAACCGCTCGGGCGCGGCGACGATCACCCAGGCCGCCGCCAGCAGCAGCGTGCCCATCAGCGTGTCCATCGTGTCGGAGCGTGCTGTCAGCACCGCGGCGGGGAGCACCGCGAGCGAGGCGCCCGCGACCAGGCCGGCGGTCTCGCCGAAGCCGCGCCGCACGAGGTCGTAGAGGATCGGCACGGCCAGCGTCCCCGCGATCGCCTGCGGAAGGCGCAACGCGACGGACGAGAACCCGAGCGCCTTGATCGAGGCGACCTGGAGCCACAGGTCGATCGGCGGCTTGTCGATCGACACGGAGCCGCCCGGCTCCAGGGCGCCGAAGAACAGGTTGCGCCACGACAGCGACATCGAGCGCACGGCGGCGTCGTAGAACGGGTTCGGCGGCACCCGGTCGAACGCCCACAACCGGATCGTCGCCGCCCCAGCCGTCAGCGCGACGACGCTGAGGATCACCCGCGCGGAGGGCGTCAGCGACACGGACTATGCGTCGCGTCGTACGAGCAGCACCGCCGCCACGATGATCGCGAGGGCGGTGTAGCCGCAGAAGACCGCGAATCCGCTCCACGGCGACAGGTGGTGCGGGCTGTCGAACACGACGGTCGTGACGGCGCTCCCGGCGTTCAGGGGCAGGTAGGGGTTGATCGCGTCGCCCGTGGTCGCGGGCAGGATCGCGGTGATGCCGGGGAGGACGAAGAGGAGGCCGACGAAGAGGGCGATGCCACCGGCGGTGTTGCGCACGATGGCCCCGAGCGCGAGGCTGAACGCGCCGAGCACGGTGAGGAACAGGGCGGTGCCTACGACGACACGCAGTGCTCCGGGGTCCCCGAGCCCGTGCTGCAGGCTGCGTTGCGCCACGATCGCCTGGACCGCGAGGAACGAGATGAAGCTCGCGACGAGCATGAGTCCGAACGTCACAGCGGCGTAGACGCCGAGCTTGGCGAAGAGCACCGGCGTGCGCCGCGGGACGGCCATGAAGCTGGAGCGGATCATCCCCGTCGTGTACTCGCCGGAGATGATCATCACGCCGAGCACGCCGATCGCGAGCATGGCGAGGTGCCAGCCGCCGACCGCCGGGTCCAGCGAGTTGTAGGTCAGGCGGTCGTGCGCCTCCAGATGCGTCCAGCGGTTCATCTGCACCGCCGCGACGAGGGCACCGAGCCTGCCATGGACACCGTCGCGGCGAGCAGCGACCAGCGCGTCGAGCGCAGCGACCGGAGCTTGATCCATTCGGATCGCAGCACGGCGGCGGGCGTGACGCGCGCAGCGGCGACGGCGCTCATGCGACTCACCGCGCTCTCGGCCGCGTGGTACTCGACGGCTGTGCCGGTCAGGGCCATGAACGCGTCCTCCAGCGTGGCCTGGCCCGGCGTGAGCTCGTGGAGGACGATCTGCTCGCGCGCTGCGAGCTCGCCGATGCGCGGGCTCGGGAGCCCGTGCACCTCGACGGCTCCGTCGCCGTCGCGGATGACCGTCGCGCCTTCGCCCGTCAGGATGACCGCCAGGGCGTCGGCGTCCGGCGTCACGACGCGGACCGCCGCGTTCTCCGACGCGCGCGCGACGACCTCGGCGACGCTCGCATCCGCGATCAGGCGGCCGCGGCCCACGACGACGAGCTGCTCGGCCGTCAACGCGATCTCGCTCATCAGATGCGAGGACAGGAAGACGGTCCTCCCGTCGGCGGCGAAGTTCTTCAGGAGCGTCCTGATCCAGAGGATCCCCTCGGGGTCGAGTCCGTTGCTGGGCTCGTCGAGCACGAGCGTCTGCGGATCGCCCAGGAGTGCGGCCGCGATGCCCAGCCGCTGGCCCATGCCCAGCGAGAAGCTGCCGACGCGCTTGCGCGCGACGTCCCGCAGGCCGACGAGATCGATGACCTCCTCGACGCGGCGCTTCGCGATGCCGTGCGTGGCCGCCATCGCGGCCAGGTGGTCGTAGGCCGAGCGGCCGGCGTGGATCGCGCGGGCCTCGAGCATCGCCCCGACGTCGTGCAGCGGGGCGCGCAGATCCCGGTATGCCTTGCCGTGGACGAGCGCGGTGCCCGACGTCGGCGCGTCCAGCCCGAGGATCAGGCGCATCGTCGTCGACTTGCCTGCGCCGTTGGGGCCGAGGAAGCCGGTGATCGTGCCTGGCTGCACGACGAACGACAGATCGTCGACGGCGAGCTTCGCGCCGTAGCGCTTCGTGAGACTGTGGACCTCGATCATTGCGAGCATCGTCGGGCGCCGCGTCTGACCATCTCCTGAACGGTTGCCGTACGGTCGCGCCTGAGTTCACCGACGCCGGCGACTCCGTCGGTACTCGAAGATCACGACGATCACGAGCGCGAATGCGAACGCCACGGGGTCCAACGTCGTCATGATCGCCTGCCATCGCCCTGC
Organism: uncultured Solirubrobacterales bacterium; assembly: GCA_963757125.1. GTDB lineage: Bacteria > Actinomycetota > Thermoleophilia > Solirubrobacterales > Solirubrobacteraceae > CAVVSD01. The sequence goes on from CAVWQP010000009.1 coordinate 646,180, forward strand.
GCTGCCACGCGCTGGACGATCGCGCGGGGAACCTTGCCGGTTCCTGACCACCGCGATCCGGCATGTCGGCTCCTGAACGGGCTGAACGTGTTCGAGGGGGTCGGATCGGCTTCCATCGCCTGGGCAGGAAGGGTCGACGTCGACAACCGCGCGGGGAACGCACGCGCGATGACCAGGAGGCCGGCGCCTGCCCCTAGACCCGGTAGCCCGCCCCCGGCACGGTGAGCACGACGGCCGGCTCGCCCAGCTTCCGGCGCAGCTTCATGATCGTCATTCGGATCGTGTTCGTGAACGGGTCGACGTTCTCGTCCCAGACGCGGGCCAGGAGCTCCTCGGGTGAGACGACGGCGCCGTCGGCCGCCATCAGCGCCTCGAGCACCCCGAACTCCTTCGGGCTGAGGTCGAGATCCCGTCCGTCGCGCCGCACCGTGCGGCGGGCGGGGTCGAGCTCGAGGTCGGCGGCGCGCAGGACCACCGGCCGCGAGTCGCCCGCCCGCCGTGCCAGCGCGTGGACGCGCGCGACCAGCTCGTCGAAGCGGAACGGCTTGGCGAGGTAGTCGTCGGCGCCGAGCGCGAGTCCGGAGACGATGTCGCTCGTCTCCGCCGCCGCGGTGAGCATGAGGATCTTCGTCCCCGGGTGCTCGCTGTGCAGGACGCGGCACACGTCGTCGCCGTGGACCTCGGGGAGGTCGCGGTCGAGGACGACGACGTCGTACGTGTGCACGCGCGCGTGCGAGAGCGCGTCGGCCCCGTCGGGCGCGACGTCCACGGCCGCGCCGTGCCGCCGCAGGCCGCGGGCGATCGCCGCCGCGACGCGCGGCTCGTCCTCGACGACGAGAAGCCTCATGCCGCGCATCGAACCGGCCGTGCATGAGCGTCCGCTCTGCGCATGCTGAGCGTTCGCTGAGCCCGGCGTCCTGCGAGCATCGCCGCCATGGCAGACATCACCGTGACGCTGGGGGACGGAGGCGCCGCGTACGTCGCGCTGGTCGTCGGGGAGCCGCCGGAGGTCCGCGACTCGGTCGCGCTCGACGAGCTCGACGCGGCCGACGCGATCCCGGCGCTCGACGGCCTGGTGCTCGACTTCGACCACTACGGCCGCCTGGTCGGACTGCGGGTCACCGGGTCGGCGGACTCCGTCCTGGCGCCGTCGCTCTTGGAATCGGTGAGGCGCTGAGACTTGCTTTTCCCTGCTCGGGTCAGGTAGAGACGAGCGCCTATGCGCAAACTCCTCCCCGCCCTGATGGTCCTCGGCGCATCGCTGGTGCTGGTCGCGCCGGCCGGTGCAGCGCTCAAGCTGGTCACGAACCAGAACGCCTTCCCCCAGGTCAACGGCAGCTCGTTGATCTGGGAGGCCGAAGGCCAGAACACAACCGACGGCACCGGCGCCTACGTGTGGACCGTCCCCGCCAGCGGCTCGTCGCCCGCCAGCGTCCTGTTCCAGGGACCTGCCGTCCCCAACGAGGGGGTCGTCGGCACCGATCCCAGCAAGACGACACCGGGTCAGCAGCCCGACGGCTACGCCGCGACGCCCAGCTTCGTCTACTTCCAGCGCCAGGTCGGTGTGTTCAAGAGCCAGCAGGCAGGCAAGAACAGCCCGAACACGTACGTCGACTTCTACCCGAGCGCCACGACGAACTACGCGGGTGGCCCGAGCGGCCCGCTCACCCCGATCACGCTGAGCGCCGATCCCGCCGATCCGTGCCCCGCGGGCACGATCACCGAGACGCCGCTGGGCGCCAGCGGCTCGACGCTCGTGACGATCGCGAGCTGCAGCTCGATCGCCAACTCGCCCGGCCGCGTGCTGGCGCGCACCATCTCGGGCAGCACGTCGCCCACGCCGCCGGTCTTCCTCGCCGGCAACGGCCACAGCATCGGCGCGGTGCGCCTCGCGGGCAAGTACCTCGCGGGCATCCAGTCGGTCGAGAACTCGATCCAGAAGACGATCGTCGTCCTCGACATCACGACCGGTGACGTCGTCAACACGATCCCGAAGAGCCCGTCCGGGACCTTCTACTCGAACATCGACGTCGGCACCGACGGCAGCGTCGTGGCCACGGTCGGCGGCAAGTCCAAGCTGTCGGTCGTCCGCTTCCCCGCCGGCTCGTCCACCGGCAAGACGCTGCCCTCCTCGATGGGCACGATCGTCTCGGCCCCGCGGATCGCGGGCTCGCGACTCGTGTTCCTCCGCACCACGTCGGGCGGCACCCAGCTCATCACGACCTCGCTCTCGGGCGGCTCCGTGAAGGGCTACGGGACGCTGTCCGCGGTCGGCGATCCCACGAACGGGTTCGACGCCGGCAACACCTGGGCCGCCGTCAGCGGCACGGTCGGCGGCAAGAAGGGCATCTACACCGCGAAGATCGGCTCCTGATCGCACGGCGCCTCGGCACCCCGTGCCGAGGCGCCCCGATCACGCCTCGCGGTCCGGCAGGTCGGAGAGCAGCCGCGAGAGGCTCGCGTAGGCGGCGTCACGCCACGTCGCCGTCGCGCGTGCGCTTTCGGGCGTGTGCTCCAGGAACCCCTTGCCGCTCTTCGCACCCAGCTCGCCGCGGGCCACCCGCTCGGTGATGGCGGGCGGGCAGGAGAGACGGTCGCCGAACTGGCCCACGAGCGCGTCGTACGCGCCCGCGTAGACGTCGAGGCCCGCCATGTCGGCGATCTCGAACGGACCGAAGAACGGCAGACGGAACCCGAACGACGAGCGCACGACCGCGTCGACCGTCTCCGGCGTCGCCAGCCCGTCCTCGACGATCCGGCAGGCCTCGCGGAACATCGCGAACTGGATGCGGTTGCCGACGAAGCCGGCGCCGTCGCCCACGACGCACGGCGTCTTGCCGAGCGTCACGAGGAACGCGCTCAGCGCCTCGACGTGCTCGGGGGCGGTCGCCGGCGTCGGGATGAGCTCCACGCACGGCACCCACTGCGGCGGGTTGAACCAGTGCATCCCGAGGAACCGGGACGCGTCCCGGCGCCGGGCGCCGAGGTCGCCGATCGGGATCGCGGACGTGTTCGTCGTGATGACCGCGCCGGCGGGCGCGGCGAGCTCGGCGGCGTCGAGGATGGTGTGCTTGAGCTCGGGGTCCTCGGGGACGGCCTCGATGACGAGGTCGGCGCCGGCGACCGCGTCCTCGATCGTCGCGCACGGCGTGACGTGCTCGCCCACCAGCCCTTCGCTGTCCTCGGGCACCAGGCCGCGCGCGGCGTAGGCGGCGGTCGCGTCCAGCAGTCGTGCCTTGGCCTGCTCGGCCGCTTCGGGCGTCGCGTCGGCGATCGCGCTCGGGACGCCGCCGAGCGCGAGGAGCTGCGCGAACCCCGCGCCCATGGTCCCGCTGCCGAGGATCGCGACGCGACCGGGCCAGCCCGCGGCGCTCATGCCCGCTCCGCGAGTCGGTGGCGGGCCCACTCGACGATGCCGCCGCGCGCCAGCAGCTCCTGGATGAACGGCGGCTGCGGGGGCAGGCTCGCCTCGCCGCCGTCCCAGACGATGCTCCCCGCGGCCGTGTCGATGGTCACCGTGTCACCGTCCTGCAGCGCCGCGGCGGCCTCGGGCTGCTCGATGGCCAGGAGGCCGAGGTTGATGCAGTTGCGCTGGAAGATCCGCGCGAAGCTCACCGCGATCACGGCCTGCACGCCGCGGCCGATCATGGCCATCGGCGCGTGCTCGCGCGAGGAGCCCATGCCGCAGTTGCGCCCGGCCACGAGGATGTCGCCGGATTCGATCCGCCGCCCGACCTCCGGGTCGCTGTAGGTCTCCAGGAGGTGGGTGCCGAGCTCCTCGGCGTCGGTGATGTTCAGGTAGGCGCCGGGGAGCATGACGTCGGTGTCGACGTCGTCGCCGATGCGCACCACACGGCCGGTGATGGCGGCGTCGGTCATCGGGCCGGCTCCGGCCGCAGGACGTCCGCGGGGTCGACGAGACCGCCGGCGACGGCCGCGGCACCGGCGACGTACGCGTTGGCCAGGTACACCGAGGACTCCGGGTCGCCCATGCGCCCGCGGAAGTTGCGGTTCGTCGTCGTCACCGCGACCTCGCCCGCGGCGAGGATGCCCGTGTGGCCGCCGAAGCAGGCGCCGCACGTCGGCGCCGACATCATCGCGCCGGCGTCGAGGAAGACCTCGATGAGCCCCTCCTGCAGCGCCTCGCGGTAGATGCGCTGGGTCGCAGGCACGACGATGAGCCGCACGCCCGGGGCGACCTGGTTGCCGCGCAGCACCTCGGCGAGCTGGCGGAGGTCGGTCATCGTCCCGTTCGAGCAGTTCCCGACGTAGACCTGATCGATCTTCACTTTGCCCGCGAGCTCGTCGATCGAGTGGACGTTGCCGGGGGAGGAGGGGGCCGCGACCAGCGGCCGCATGCCGTCGAGGTCGATGCTCGTCCGCCGGTCGTAGGGCGCCCCGGGATCGGCGGCCAGCGCGACGGGCTCGGCCTCCGGCACGCGCTCGGCGAGCCACTGCAGCGTCGTCTCGTCCGCGGCCACCATCCCGGTCTTCGCACCGGCCTCGACCGCCATGTTGCAGAGCGCGAGGCGCCCGTCGAGCGACAGCTCGTCGACGGCCTCGCCGCAGAACTCGAGCGCGGCGTAGTTCGCGCCGTCGACGCCCGCCTGTCCGATGTAGGCGAGGATCAGGTCCTTGCCGGTCACGTGCTCGCCCCGCGATCCCGTGAACTGGACCTCGACGACCTCCGGGACCTTGAGCCACACCTCGCCGAGGGCCATGGCCGCCGCGATGTCGCTCGACCCCATGCCGGTGGCGAACGCGCCGAACGCGCCGCTCGTGCAGGTGTGCGAGTCCGCGCCGACGAGCAGGTCCCCGGGCATGATCCGGCCGCGCTCGGCGAGGATCGCGTGCTCGATCCCCGCGTCGCGGGTGGCGCCGACCTCCCAGTAGTCGGTGATGCCCTGACGCTCGGCGAAGGTCCGCAGCCGCGCGACGAGCGCGGCGCTGCGGGCGTCCTTCGCCGGCCAGAAGTGGTCGACGACGCAGGCGACGCGCTCCGGGTCGAACACGCCCTTCGCGCCCATCTTCTCGAACTCGCGGATCGAGACGGCGCCGGAGACGTCGTTGAGCATCACCCGGTCGATCCGCGCCAGCGCGAACGCACCGGGCGTGAGGTCCTCGACTCCGTGCGCGGCGAGGATCTTCGCCGACAGCGTCATCGGCCCGTCCATCCCGTCCTCCGTTCCTGGGGCGCTCAGCGTACTTCCTGGACATGCCGCGGCGCGCCCCGGAGGATGCGGGGACATGCGTATGCACGTCGTCGTCATCGGGGCCGGGGTCGTGGGGTCGGCGGTCGCGCTGCGCCTCGCCCAGGACGGCGCGCGGGTGACCCTGCTGGACGCCCGCGAGCCGGGCGCGGGCACGAGCTCGACGTCCTTCGCCTGGATCGGCGCGAGCGCCGCAGCCCTGCACGACTACCGCGCGCTCAACGTCGCGGGCGTCGCCGCGTACGCGCGCATGGAGGCGGAGCTCGGCCCCCGGGCCTGGCTGCGCCGCACCGGGTCGCTCGTGTGGCACACCGACCCGGAGCGCGGCGCCGAGCTCGCCGCCGAGGTGGCCGCGCTGGCGGACATGGGCTACGCCTCCAGGCTGCTGGACCCGGAGCAGGCGCTGGCACTCGAGCCCTCCCTGCGCCTCGCACCCGGGGTGGAGCACGTCGCGTTCCACCCCGACGAGGGGCACGCCGACGGGCGGCGGATGGCGGCGGAGCTGGCGGCGCGGGCCGTGGACGCGGGCGCCGAGCTGCGCACGGGGGCCGAGGTGAGCGGCGTCGACGACGGCACCGTCGCCCTCGCGACGGGCGAGCGGCTGACCGCCGACGCCGTCGTGCTCTGCGTCGGCCGCTGGACGGGCGAGCTCTCAGGCGTGGCGATGGTCGACCCCGACGAGCGTGGCGCGCTGCCCATCGGGCTGCTGGTGACGACGGGGGCCGCGCCCGATCCGGTCGGCCGGGTCGTCGTCGCCGACGACGTGATGATCCGGCCGGGCGACGACGGTGGGCTGCTGCTGCACGCCGACGAGCAGGACCGGCTCGTCCACCCGGACGACGACCCTGCGTCCGTGGCGGACGTGGCCGAGCAGGTGCTCGACGCCGCGCGGCGGCACGTCGTCGTCCCGGAGGCGCTGGGCGTGACCCGCGCCGTCGTCGGCCTGCGCGCGCTCACCGCCGATCTGCTGCCGGCCGTCGGCCCGCTCTCGGACCGCACGTACGTGGTCGTCACCCACAGCGGCATCACGCTCGCGCCCGCGCTGGGCGAGCTCGTCGCGGCCGAGGTCCTCGGCCGCGGCGAGGAACCGCTGCTCGCACCCTTCCGCCCGGATCGACTCACGAGGAGGACCTGATGCACGACATGCTCATCCTGAACGGGACCGTCGTCACGCCCGCCGGCAGCGAAGCGCTCGACGTCGCCGTCGACGGCGAGACGATCACCGCGATCGGCACGGCGGGCACGCTGGGGACCGAGGCGCGCAAGGTCGTCGACGCCGCCGGCTGCCTCGTCATCCCGGGCGGCATCGACCCGCACGTCCACTACGCGATGAACTTCGAGGGGATCCTCACGACCGAGGGTCCGGCCTACTCGTTCGCCGCCGCCGTGGGCGGGAACACGAGCGTCATCGACTTCGCCTTCCAGGCGCCGCCGGTCGGGCTCATCGACACGATCGAGACGCGCAAGGCGGAGTTCGAGGGCGCGATGGCCGTCGACTGGTCCCTGCACGCGATCCTCACGAAGGCCTTCTCCTACGACGAGGTCGAGGAGATCGGCCAGGCGATCCGGGATGGCGTCCCGACGATCAAGACGATGATGACCTACGGCTACATGAGCGACGACGGGCAGCGCTACGGCGCGATGCTCGAGGTCGCAGAGCACGGCGGCATGAGCGTCGTGCACGCCGAGGACGACGCGATCGCCAACTGGCTCACCGGCAAGTACGTGCGCGAGGGCAAGACCCACGGCGCGTACATCTGCGAGGTCCGCGGGCCGATCGTCGAGGAGGCGGCGATCCGCCGCGCGATGTTCCTGGCGGAGCGCACCGGCTCGCCGCTGTACGTCCTGCACATGGCCGCCGGGAGCGGGATCGAGGCGCTGGCCGAGAAGCGCGAGCAGGGGCTGCCGTTCTACGGCGAGACGCTGAGCGCGTATCTCAGCTTCACCCAGGACGACCTCTGGGACGAGTCCCCGATCGAGGTCGACGGGAAGACCTACAACGCGCGCGGGGCGCTCTTCAACAACTACCCGGTGCCGAAGTTCGGGCCCGACCGCGACGCCTGCTGGGCGGCGCTGGCCGACGGGCGGCTGCAGGTCGTCGCGACCGACCACGCGCTCGTCAGCCTGAAGGACCGCTTCGAGACGATGGGCACGACGGTCGACGCGATGCAGGCGGGCCAGGCCGCGGTCGAGACCCGCATCCCGCTCCTGTACTCCGAGGGCGTGGCCAAGGGCCGGATCAGCGCGGAGCGCTGGGTCGAGCTCATCTCGGTGAACCCGGCCAAGCTCATGGGCATGTGGCCGCGCAAGGGGCAGATCGCGGAGGGCGCCGACGCCGACATCGTCGTCTTCGACCCCGAGCGGCGCTGGACCGTCGACTGGCGCGAGCTGCACATGAGCGGCGGCTACAGCTGCTGGGACGGGTGGGAGGTCACCGGCAAGGTGCGCGACACGATCCTGCGCGGGTCGGTGCTCGTCGAGGACGGGGAGTTCGTGGGCTCGAAGACCGGCGGCCGCTGGGTCCCGCGGACGATGCTGCCGGAGGTGCTCTCCGGGGACTTCGCGTTCAGCGAGGTCGCCCTCTGAGGATCGTCTCCGCGAGGCGGCGTGCGTCGCCGGCGGCGTCGAGGTCGCCGGTGAGCGCAGCGACGACGGTGGCGCCCTCGAGCAGGATCAGGAGCTGACGGCCGGCGAGCGCCGGGTCGGGGGTCGCCGTGTCCGCGGCCAGGGCGGTGAGCAGCTCGCGATGGCGGCCGAGATGGTCGTGGGCCACGCGTCGCGCAGTGGGGTTCTCGCCGGCGGCGTTGACGATCGCGCAGCCGCGGAACCCCTGCTCGGCGTACCAGCCGCGGAGGGCGTCGAACACCGCGAGGACGCGGTCGACCGGGTCACTCGGCGCGTCCGCGGCGTCGCGCAGCCAGGTGACGACGTGGTCGCTGCGCCGGCGGAGCACGGCTTCGATCAGCTCGTCCTTGCTGCCGAAGTGGCGGTAGAGGCTGACCTTGGAGACCCCGGCGCGCTCCGCGAGGTCGTTGACGCCCGCGCTCGTGCCGTCGCGGTAGAAGACCTCGGCCGCGGCGCGCAGGAGCTTCTCGCGGGTGCGCTCGACGTCGATGGTCTCGCCCTTCGCGACCGGCATGGGGAGGAACTCTACCCAAGTTGGAACCGATCGGTACCATCTCGCCGCATGGAGCTACGGAGGCTGGGCTGGTCGGGATTCGAGGTGACGGCGCAGGGCGAGTCGCTCGTCATCGACTGCGTGGGGGACTCCTCCGCGTTCCTGAGCGATCACCTGTCGGCGGGCAGGCCGGTCGCGCCGCTGCGGACGCCCGCGTCGGGGGCGCTCGTCACGCATCTGCACTTCGATCACACCGACGTCCCCGCGATCGAGTCCGCGGTCGGCCCGGAGGGGCTCGTCCTGCGGCCGCCGCCGTTCGCGGGCACGGAGGCCGAGGCGGTGTTCACCGCCGAGCAGGAGGCCGCTCTCGCCGCGGGCCGTCTCGACGTCCGCGTCGTCTCGGAGTGGGAGCGCACCGAGCTGGGGCCGTTCACCGTCACGGCCGTGCCGGCCGTCGACGGGCTCGGCGATCCGCAGGTCGGCTGGGCGGTCGAGGCCGACGGCGCGCGGCTCTTCCACGGCGGGGACACGCTGTTCCACGGCTCCTGGTGGCTCATCGCCGGGCGGCTGGGTCCGTTCGACGTGGCGGCGCTGCCGGTCAACGCCGCGGTCGTCGACGCGCCGCACCTGCAGCCGCCGAGCGCGCTGGCCGCGGCGATGGGGGCTCGGGAGGCCGTCCAGGCGGCGGCGATCCTGCGGGCCGGGATCCTCGTCCCGATGCACTACGGCGCGTTCATCCCGGGGATCTACGTCGAGGACGATCACGCGATCGCGCATGTGACCGAGCTGGCGGAGGGCGCGGGACAGCGCGTCGCCGTGCTGGACCCGGGTGCGACGCTGGACGTGCGCTGAGCACTGTCACAGGCGGCGCATCCATCTCGTCTCAGGTACGAACGAGACGAGAGGAGCAGTCATGAAGATCTTCGTCGCCGGCGCCACGGGCGTCCTGGGCAGAGAGCTCGTCCCGCAGCTCGTGGCCCGCGGTCACGAGGTCGTCGGGATGACCAGGAGCTCGACGAAGGAGGACCTCGTGCGAAGCCTCGGAGCGCGCCCGGCCATCGCCGACGCGCTCGACCCCGACGCGGTCGCGCACGCGGTGGCGTCCGCCGAGCCCGAGGTCATCGTGCACGAGCTGACGGCGCTGTCCGGAGAGTCCGGTCCGCGCCACATCGACCGGTTCTTCGAGACCACGAACCGGCTGCGCACGGAGGGCACCGACCACCTGCTCGCCGCCGGCCGCGCCGTGGGCGCACGGCGCTTCGTGGCGCAGAGCTTCGGGGGCTTCCGGTTCGCCCGCACCGGCGGGCCGGTCCAGACCGAGGCTGACCCCCTCGACGCCGACCCGCCTGTGGCCCTGCGGGCGGGGCTGGCTGCTTACCTCTACCTGGAGCGCGCGGTCACCGCGATCGAGTGGGGAGAGGGAGTGGTGTTGCGCTACGGGGGCTTCTACGGTCCGGGGACCGGGATCAGCCTGGCACCGGACGCGCAGATGGCGGCGCCGATCCGCAAGCGCCGGCTCCCGATCGTCGGAGACGGCGGCGGGATCTCGTCGTACGTCCACGTCGCGGACGCGGCGGCGGCGACGGTCGCCGCGGTCGAGCATGGCCGTGCGGGGATCTACAACATCGTCGACGACGAGCCCGCCCCGGTGAGGGAGTGGCTGCCGGTGCTGGCGAGCACGCTGGGCGCCAAGCCTCCGAGGCGCGTCCCGCGCTGGCTCGCCCGGATGCTCGCCGGTGAGGCGGCGACGGCCATGATGACCGAGACCAAGGGCGCCTCCAACGAGAAGGCCAAGCGCGAGCTCGGCTGGCAGCTCCGGTATCCCAGCTGGCGACAGGGCTTCGCGCAGGGGCTCGGCTGAGCGATGACCGAGGAGGAGTTCGACGCGCTGCGGCCGCCGGCGTTCGCCATCGCCTACCGCATGCTCGGCAGCGTGAGCGAGGCGGAGGACGTGGTGCAGGAGGGGTTCCTCCGCCTCCACCGGGCGCGCGCCGGCGGCGAGCGGATCGAGTCGCCGCGCGCCTACCTGTCGACGGTCGTCTCACGACTCTCGCTCGACCTCCTCCGCTCGGCGCGGGCCCGGCGCGAGAGCTACGTGGGCGAGTGGCTGCCGGAGCCCCTCGTGGCGAGCGCCGACGAGGACCCGGCCCGCAGGGCCGAGATCGCGGACTCGCTGTCGCTCGCCTTCCTCGTCCTGCTCGAGAGCCTGTCGCCCGAGCAGCGCGCCGCCTTCCTGTTGCGCGAGGTGTTCGACGAGCCCTACGACCGGATCGCGGAGATCGTGGGGACGAGCGAACCGAACGCCCGCCAGCTCGCGGCGCGGGCGCGCCGCCACGTGGACGAGCGGCGGCCGCGGTACGAGGCGTCGCGCGAGCAGCGGGACACGCTCGCGACGCGCTTCTTCGCCGCCGCCGAGGAGGGCGACCTCGAAGGGCTGGAGGAGCTGCTGGCCCACGACGTCGTCTTCCGCGGCGACGGCGGCGGCAAGGCGCCCGCCGCGCCGCGTGCCGTCCACGGGCGCGCCAAGGTCGCGCGGCTGCTCATCGCGGGGTTGCGCACGCTCGCGGGGATCGGCGGCATCACCATGCGGCGCGAGGACGTGAACGGTCAACCGGGTGCGTTGTTCTTCGACCGCGACGGCAGGCTGATCAGCGCGACGACCATCGACATCGCGGAGGGCCAGATCCAGGGGGTGAGCGCGGTCGTCAACCCGGACAAGCTGCGGCACCTGGGCCCGGTGGCGGACGTGCGCGCGCTGCTGCGCGAGCGCCGTTAGCCGATCGTCAGCACGACGACCCCGAGGAGGATGGCCGCCGCGGCGGCCAGTCGTCGTCCCGAGTCCGTCTCGTGGAGCACCAGGACACCCAGCAGGGTGCCGACGACGATGCTGCTCTCGCGGGCGGGTGCGACGTAGCTCACCGGTGCGTGCACGAGCGCGTAGAGCACGAGGACGTACGCGAGCGGGCTCAGCAGCCCGACGACCGCGGCCCGGGTCCGCGAGAGCGTCCACGCCCGGTGCAGCTCGTCGCGCTCGCGCAGGGCGACGGGCGTGAGCAGGGCGGCGTTGGCGAGGTTCGTGCCCCAGTAGTAGACGATCGGCGACAGGGCCAGTGGACCGACCGCGCGCTTGTCCCAGAGCGTGTACGAGGCGATCGCCGCGCCGGTGAGCACCGCGAGCACCGTCCCCGCGCCCAGGGTCGTCGACCCGCGACCCATGAGGGAGAAGACCGCCGCGACGATGAGCGCCGCGCCCGCGAGCGCGAGGAGGCTGGGGCGCTCCGCGAAGATGACGATCGCCGCCGTCGTGGAGAGCAGCGGCCCGGTGCCGCGGGCCAGCGGGTACACGACGGACAGGTCGCCGGTGGCGTACGCGCGCTGCAGCAGGACGAAGTACAGGGCGTGCAGCGCCCCGCTCACCGCCATGAACGCGATCGCGGTCCACCCGAGCGGGCCCGGGTCCGCGACGAGCGCGACGACGAGCGCCGGCAGGTACAGCAGCGTTCCGGCGACGGCGCACAGCCAGACGAAGGCGGGACCGCCTGCCGCCGGCTTGGCGACGAGGTTCCAGCCCGCGTGCGCGAAGGCCGCGGCGACGACGAGCGCGAGGACGGTGACCGACATGGAGGCTCCCTTCGCCCGCAAGAAGCGGGCACGACAACGGAGCCCTCCGGTCTTTTATCCCTTCAGGTCTGGACGATCCGACGTCGATCGACCTGTCGCCGCTTGGTCGCAGTCCCCCCGTCCCTCAATGTCCGTGGCCGCTGTGGCGGCGCGGGCGGAGGCGGAACCCTAGGCGCATCCTCGTGCTGTCAGTCAGGCTACCCAGCCGCACACGAAACCGTGCACGAGAGGAGCGACATGCCCTACGAGCTGCCCGACGACGTCGACGAGCGCCCCGTGACCGTGGTGGGCGTCGGCACGCTGGGACGCCGGATCGCGGCGGCATTCGCCGCCGGCGGCACCGACGTCCGGCTCCTCGACGTCTCAGAGGATCAGTCCCGGGCCGCCGCGGCGTTCGTCGCCGACGAGGTCGAGGCGTTCCAGGAGGTGCTGGAGCTCGAGCCGGCGCGTGCCGCGACGGTCCACGTCGCGGGCGACCTGGGGGAGGCCGTCTCCGGCGCGTGGATGGTCGTCGAGGCCATCAGCGAGGACGTCGACGTGAAGACGCGCTTCTTCGGGGAGCTCGACCGGCTCGCCGAACACGACGCGATCCTGGCGACGAACTCGTCGTCGATCGCCAGCAGCCGGATCGTCTCGGCGGTGGAGCATCGCGAGCGGGTGCTCAACACGCACTTCTACCGGCCGCCGGAGAACAACGCGGTCGAGCTCATGTCCTGCGGCGCGACGGACGAGGGCGTCATCGACGCGCTCGCCGAGCGGCTCCCCCGGTACGGGCTCATCCCGTTCCGTGTGCGGCGCGAGAGCGACGGCTTCATCCTCAACCGCGTCTGGGCGGCGATCAAGCGCGAGTGCCTGATGGTCGTCGAGGAGGGCGTCGCGACGCCGGAGGACGTCGACCGGATGTGGGAGATCTTCACGCAGCCCGGCATCCCGCCGTTCCGCCTCATGGACCGCGTCGGCCTCGACGTCGTGCTCGCGATCGAGGAGCACTACGCGTCGGTGCGCCCGGAGCTCCCGGACGCGCCGCGCAGGCTGCTGCAGCGGTACGTCGACGACGGCCGGCTGGGGGAGAAGAGCGGGAGCGGGTTCTACGAGGTGTCCGCGAACGAGTGATGCTCGTGCGCGACCGTCCAGCGGCCCTGCCGCCTGCGCAGCCCGATGGTCAGCCGCAGGCGGCGGTCCGGGTGCTCCGCGAGCTCGTCGGGGGTCCCGCAGCGCAGGAGCGCGTGGGCATAGGCGACGTCCGCGCCGGCCGTGATGTCCAGGCGGACGATCTCGAACGAGGCGCCCTGCGCCTGCCACTCGAAGAAGCCGGGCCAGGTCTCGCGGTACGCGTCGAGACCCCGGACGCCGTCGTGTGGCGGCGGAACGTCGAACATGACGATGTCGGCGGCATGCTCGGCGAGCACGCCCTCCATGTCGCCCGTGTGGACGGCGTCCGCCCACCGCTCGATCAATGCGCGAATCTCCTGCTCGTCGCCGTCCATCTGCTCAGCTCCTCTCAGCTCGCCGCCACGTTGAGGATGACCGCGAGCACGAACGCGACCACGGCGACCGCCCGCAGCACCCAGCCGCGGCGGGCGCTGCCGGCGCCCACCACGGTGTCGCGGATCGCGACCGTCAGCGCCGCGACCGCGACGACGCACAGGGCGATCGCCGCCGCCTTCATCTACGCCGCCGGCCCGAACCAGGTGGACAGCGCCTCGGCCAGGCCGGCGTGGGCGGGATCGCCGTCACCTACCCAGGCGACGTGGCCGTCGGGCCGGACGAGGACGGCCGTCGGCGCCGCGACGTCGCCGAGCACCGGGAGCTCCCACGGCCCGTCGTAGGCGGCGTCGACCGTCCGCACGCCGTACGCCGTCAGCGTGCCCGGCACGCCGAGGTTCAGCAGGACGGGCCGCGCGTCGTGGAGCAGGTCATAGACCGTCCGCGACCCGAGGTCGAGATCGGGCATCCGCCGCCCCAGGAGCGGGTGCCCCTGACCAAGGTCGTAGTGGACGTCCAGGCCCGACAGCATCCCGGCCATCGCCCTGCGCGGTGCGTCGAGCAGCATCAGCTCGCCGATCGTGTCGCGCAGGGCCTCGCTGCGCTCGTCGCCGCGCATGAGCGCCGTGAGCGCCATCGTCTTCTGCAGTACGCGGGCTGCCACCGGGTGCCGCTCGGCGTGGTAGCTGTCGAGGAGGCCGTCCGGCGAGCTGCCCTTCACCACCCGGGCCAGCTTCCAGCCCAGGTTGACCGCGTCCTGGACGCCGGTGTTCAGCCCCTGTCCGCCCATGGGCGTGTGCACGTGCGCCGCGTCGCCGGCCAGCAGCACGCGTCCCTGCCGGTAGGACGTCGCCTGGCGCGCGGCGTCGCTGAACCGCGAGATCCACCGCGCGTCGTGCACCCCGAAGTCGCTGCCCCAGGCGGCGATCATCCCCGCGCTGAGGTCGGCGAGCGTCGGCTCGGTGGTCGCCGTGAGATCCTCGTCGCGCGCGACGATCCGCGCGTACCCGTCGCCGACCGGGCCCATGGCGTAGGTGCCCTTCTCGTCGCGGTGGAGGTTGCCCATCTCGGACTCGTCGCGGACCATGGCCTCGGCGATGAGGGAGCTGCTGGAGGCGTCCCATCCCGCGAACTCGATGCCGGCCGCGCGGCGGACGACGCTGCGGCCGCCGTCGCATCCCACGAGGTACTCCGCCCGCAGCGTCCCTCCGTCCGCCAGGTCGACGTCGACGCCCTCTGCGTCCTGCCGGAAGCCGGCGACCTCGGACTCACGCCGCACCTGCACATCCAGCTCGGCCACCCAGCCGGCCAGGATCTCCTCGAAGCGCCGCTGCCACAGACCCAGCCCGTACGGACGGCGCGTGGGGAAGTCGCTCAGATCCAGCGTCGTCGGGAAGTGGATGGTCTGGACCGGCTTGCCCTGCGAGACGAACCGGTCCCCGACGCCGCGCTGGTCGAGCACCTCGATCGTGCGCGCCTGCAGCCCACCCGCCCGAGAGCTCTCCAGCTCGGGTCCCGCACGCCGCTCGACGACGACCGCGTCGACCCCGGCCAGCGCCAGCTCGGCCGCCAGCATCATCCCCGTCGGACCGCCGCCGGCGATCACCACCGCATGCTCCTGCGTACCCATTCCGTCCCTGCCCTTCGTCGCTTGCGGCAGGAGATGATGAGACACACCGGGGGGCTTGAATCAAGCCCCCCGGTGCGGTGTACTTTGGATGTGGAGAGGGGCGCGAGGCGCCCCTTTCGGCGTTCTAGGCGGCCGTCTCGCGGTGCGGCAGCTTCCAGCCGGCGCGCGGGAAGTGGCACGTGTAGCCGTTCGGGATGCGCTGGAGGTAGTCCTGGTGCTCGGGCTCGGCCTCCCAGAAGGGGACGGCCTCGCTGAGCTCGGTCACGACCTTGCCGGGCCACAGGCCCGAGGCCTCGACGTCGGCGATCGTGTCCACGGCGACCTGGCGCTGCTCGTCGCTCGTGTAGAAGATCTCCGAGCGATAGGACGAGCCGATGTCGTTGCCCTGGCGGTCCTTGGTCGTCGGATCGTGGATCTGGAAGAAGAACTCCAGGATGTCCCGGTAGGAGATGCGCTCGGGATCGAAGACGATCTCGACGGCCTCGGCGTGACCGGGGTGGTTGGGGTACGTCGGGTTGTCGTTGCGTCCGCCCGTGTAGCCGACCCGGGTGGAGATGACTCCCTCGCGCTGGCGCAGCAGCTCCTGGACACCCCAGAAGCAGCCTCCCGCGAGGATGGCGGTCTCGGTGTTGTCGCTCATCGCGATCTCGTTCCTTTCGAGGCTGTGCGTACCTCTCAGTCTAGGCCGTCGAATCGCGGCGCTCAGTCCTCGGGGAGCGCCGCGAACGCCTTCTTCGTCGACCCGGTACCAGCCGAGTCCCGAGACGGGGCGCTTCCATCGCCCGCGCATGTCCTCGAGCGCGCTCCGGTGGGTCTCGTCGCCGCCCTCGACCATCTCCTTGAGATGGGCGTCCTGCGCCTTGATGACCTCGTCGGCCTTGTCGCCGTGGAGCTGTGCGTCACAAGGGCCGCCGAGCTGCCTGCATGTCATGGTCTTCATGCGGCCAGGCTAGATCTGGGCGGTGCTGCGGCGCTTCTCGATTCCTGATCGTTCTCTTCGCGGACACACAGGCGACTCCCATGTCCCTGCGAGATCGTCTCGGCCATGGAACATCGACAGTCGTGAACCCGATCACGGCGATGGCCTGCACGAGGACCTCGTCAAGCTCGCCTCGCGCCGTGACGCGCTGCGCATCTTCGGCGCCGGTGGCGCCACCGCCATCCTCGCGACGCTCGGCGCCTCGCGCGCGATGGCCGCGACACCGTCGGCGGAGGTCCCGACCGAGACAGCCGGCCCGTATCCGGGGGACGGGTCCAACGGCCCGGACGTGCTCGACGACTCCGGCATCGTGCGCCACGACATCCGCCGCAGCTTCGGGAGCAGCCGGACGCTCGCGAAGGGCGTCCCGCTGCGCGTCAACCTGACCGTCACCGACGCATCGAAGGACCCCGCGCCGATGGCCGGCGCGGCCGTCTACCTGTGGCACTGCGACCGCTCCGGCAGGTACTCGATGTACGACTCGGCCATCGAGGACGAGAACTACCTCCGCGGGATCGCGGCGACCGACAGCGACGGCACCGCCTGGTTCAGGACGATCTTCCCGGCGTGCTACTCGGGGCGCTGGCCGCACATCCACTTCGAGGTCTACTCGTCGGTCTCCAAGGCCGTCTCGAACGGCCCGATCGTGAAGACCTCGCAGCTCGCGCTCCCCAAGGCGGCGTGCGATCGGGTGTACGCGTCGAGCGGCTACTCCGGCAGCGCGAGCAACCTCGCGCAGACGTCGCTGTCGCGCGACATGGTCTTCGGCGACGACAAGGCGGCTCATCAGCTCGCGACGGTGACCGGCAGCGTGAAGGGGGGCTACGTGGCGAACCTCACCGTCGGCGTCTGACCGCCGCGCGGTACCCGCACTCGCGGTAGGTGCTGCCTCCGGCTCGGACGCCGGGTGCCATCCCCCTCGGCACGGACGCGGGCTGGGAGCCTGCGTGCATGAGCCAAGAGAGCACAACCGAGTCCACGACCATCGCGCCTTCAGGTCCCCCGAGACGGGGCCGGTCGGGCGGGCGCATAGCCGCACTCGTCGCCGGGAGCCTCGTCGGCCTGGTGGCGATCGCCCTGATGATCGGCGGCGGCGCGCTGCTGTGGGGCGACGGCCAGAAGGACGACGCCGGCTACGTCTCGACCGGCACGCACGGCCTGCACACCAGCACCTACGCGCTGGCCACCGACAACCTCGACATCGACCTCGACGGAGCCGGCTGGCTGCTCGACACCGACCGTCTCGGTCACGTCCGTGTCCAGGCGACGTCGCGCGACGACAAGCCGGTCTTCGTCGGCATCGCCCCGACGCGTGCGGTGTCGGCCTACCTCGCCCAGAGCGCGCACTCCTCGGTCGCCGACATCGAGGACGGGCCGTTCAGCTCCTTCGACGTCACCTACCGCGATCACGCCGGCGACATCAAGCCCGCCGCTCCTGCCGACCAGCGCTTCTGGGCCGCGTCCGCACAGGGCCCCGGCGCGCAGACGATGACCTGGAAGGTCCGCGACGGCGACTGGTCGGTCGTGGTCATGAACGCCGACGGCTCCGCCGGCGTCGATGCCGGCGTGCGTGCCGGAGCCGACGTGCCGTTCCTCGGCCCCGCGGGTTGGATCACGCTCGGCGGAGGACTGGTCCTGCTCGCCGGTGCCGGCGGACTGCTGTACCTGGGGATCCGCAAGCCGCCCCGCCCCCGTCCCGAGCGGGTCACCGAGCGCGAGCCGGTCGTCGCGTCCGTCTGAGCCCTCACGGGTGGGCGTGGGAAGATGGCGCGGTATGTCCGTCCGCGTCGTCGTCGCAGACGACCACCCAGTCTTCCTCGACGGCCTCGCCCGGATCGTCTCCCGCGCCGCTGAGCTCACGCTCGTCGCGACCGCCCGGGACGGCCGGGTCGCGCTCGACCAGATCCGCGCCGAGCGGCCCGACGTCGCGCTCGTCGACCTCGAGCTCCCCGACGTCGACGGCTTTCGGGTCATCGAGACGGTCCGCCGCGAGGCGCTGCCCACCAGGGTCCTGGTCATCTCCGCCTTCGTCGACAGCGCGAAGGTCTACCGGGCGATGGAGGCCGGAGCCGCCGGCTACGTCCCCAAGGTCGCCGGCGACGACGCGATCCGGGACGCGATCCTCGGCGTCGCGCGCGGCGAGACGCAGCTCGTGGGCGAGCTCCTGGACGGCTTGGCGACGCGAGATCCGCCTGCGCCGCGACCACGCACCGGGCCCGTCGCTCACCCCCAGGGAGCTCGATGTGCTCCGTCTTGCCGCCGATGGGCACCCGAACGCCGAGATCGCACGGCAGCTGCTGGTGAGCACCGCGACCGTGAAATCCCACCTGCAGAACGTGTTCGAGAAGCTCGAGGCCCCGGACCGCGCCGCCGCCGTCGCGCGCGCGATCCGCCGCGGCCTCGTCAACTAGACGCGCGCAGCCGCGCGGTCTCCTCCTCGTCGATCTCGAACAGCGCCGCGTCGGCGTCGACCTCGCGGATCTCGACGCCGTAGTGCTCGCGTGCCGCGGCGATCGTCACGTAGCCGTCGATGACGTCCTCGCGCACCCACTCGGCCGGCCGTGTGCGCGGGTCGCCCCAACCCCCGCCGCCGCCCTCCCAGAAGCGGATGAGCGTGTCCCGGCGGGCCGTGACCCCCGAGCGCATGACGCCGAGCTCCTCGTCGCCGTGGATGAGCCCGCTGCCCAGCGCCGCCTGACCGCCGTCGTAGCCCCACACCGGCTCCACGGCCCGCGAGCCGAGGACCGACAGCGTCGCGTCGCCGTGGGTGAGCTCGAAGTCGCGCGTGACCCCGATGCCGCCGCGGTGCAGACCGGCGCCGGCCGAGTCTGGGATGAACTCGTAGCGGTGGGTCAGGATCGGATAGACGCGCTCCTGCACCTCGACGGGCTCGTTGCGGGTGCCGGACGCGTACAGGCTGATGGCCGAGTGGTTGTCCTTCTTGCCCGGCCGGGCGCCGTAGCCGCCCTCCTTCCAGAGGTACATGACGAAGTCGCGCTCGATGCCCGCACGCGGGTCGTGGCCGCCCACGACCATGTTGGTCATGTTGCCGCCAGCACGCCATCGAGCGCTCGGGGCGCATCTGCAGGTACGCGCCGAACACGCAGGCGCAGATGACCTCGTAGGAGGTCGCGAACGCGCCGCTGATCGACGCGGGGAAGCGCGCGTTGGTGACCAGCCCCTCCGGGTTGACGATGTCGATCGCGTCGAACATCCCCTCGCTGGCCGGGACGTGGGGGAAGATCGCCTTCGTCGCGACCATGAGCGCCGACTGGGCCATGGAGCGCGTCGCGTTGATCGCACCGCGGGCCTGCGGGGTCGCTGCGCGAGAGGTCGTAGCGCGCACGGTCGCCCTCGATCGTGAGGTCGAGCGCGATCCGGACCGGGCGTCACGCGGTCGCCCATCGGATCGAAGTCGATCGCGTCCTCGAACGAGTACGTGCCGTCGGGGATCTTGCGAGAACTCCTCGCGCAGCAGCGCCTCCGAGTAGCGGCGCAGCTCGGACATCTGCGCGGCTGATGACGCTCGTCGCCGTGACGGTCGATGAGCGACTGCAGGCGCGTCTCGCCGGTCCGGCAGGCGGCGATCTGCGCGAAGCAGTCGCCCTGGTTGAGGTCGGGCACGCGCGTGTTGCGCAGGATGAAGCGCAGCACCTCGTCGTCGAGCTCGCCCTCGCGGACGAGGTGGATGGGCGGGATGTACAGCGCCTCGCCGTAGCTCTCGACCGCCTCCGGGTGGAACGTGCCGGGGACGGGCCCGCCGAGGTCCGACCAGTGCGCCGAGTTCTGCGTGAACGCGACCAGGCTGCCGTGGCGGTAGACCGGCATGATCGTCCGCACGTCCTGGCAGTGGGTGCCGCCGAGGAAGGCGTCGTTCATGATGATGATGTCGCCCTCGTGGAGCCGGTCCTTGCCGATCCACTCGATGACCGCCTTCACGGTGTGCGGCAGCGTCCCGACGTGGGCGGGGAGGTCTTCCTTGCCCTCCGCGATGAGGCGTCCGTCGGCGTCGCAGATCGCGGTGCTGAAGTCGCGGCCCTCGCTCACGACGAGCGAGTGGGCGACCTTCTCGAGCATCAGCCCCATCTCGTCGACGATGCCCATGAAGGCGTTGCGCAGCACCTCGAAGGTGATCGGGATCGATCGTGTCGTCATGCATGCGTCATCGGGTCCTCTCGACGCTCGGGACTGCGATGACGATGTCGCCGGCGGCGTCGACGCGGGCCGCGATGCCGGGCGGCAGGACGACGGTGGTGTCGACGCCCTCGACGATGCACGGCCCGACGAAGCTCGGCGCCGGGCGCGAGCGCCGCCCGGTCGAGGACCCGCGCGTCGACCCAGTCCGGTGTCCGGGAAGTGGACCTGCCGGGACGTCTCCGGGCGTTGCGCCCGCGCCGGCGGTGTAGCGGACCGCGTCGAGGTCGGGCGTGCGCGCGCGCCGCGCGCCGTGACCCGCAGCGTCGAGGTCTCCACGAGCTGCTCGGGGTGGCTGTAGCGGTAGTGCTGGGCGTGCTCGGCGTGGAAGAGCTCGACCGCGCGCGCGAACCCGTCCTCGGTCACGTCCTCCAGCGGCACGGTGATCGAGTGCAGCTGGCCGACGTAGCGGAGGTCGAGGCTGCGCTCCAGCGCGAGCTGGTCGCGCTCGACGCCCTGCAGCTCCAGGCTGCTGAGGACCCGGTCGCCGATCTCGTCGTAGATCGAGGCGACCTCCTGGACGTCGAGCTCGTCCTGACGGCGCACGAAGGCCCAGGAGAAGTCGTCGAGCGGATCGACGAACAGCAGACCCAGGGCGCTGGTCACGCCGGGATAGGCCGGAACGATCACATCGGGCATCTCCAGCTCGCGCGCGATGTCGACGGCGTGCAGCGGGCCTGCGCCGCCGAACGCGATGAGCGTGAAGTCACGCGGGTCGTAGCCGCGCTCCACCGTGATGAGCCGGATGGCCGCGACCATGTTGGCGTTCGCGATGCGTAGCAGGCCCTCGGCGGCGTCGTCGATCGAGAGCCCGAGCGGCTCGGCGAGCGCCCTGCCGGACCGCCTCGGACGGCGAGCTCGCGATCCAGCGCCATGCGCCCGTCGAGGAACTCGTCGTTGCTCACCCGCCCAGCACGAGATGCGCGTCGGTGTTGGTCGGCTCCGTGCCGCCCTGGCCGTAGCAGGCGGGCCCGGGGTCGGCGCCCGCGCTCTGCGGCCCGTTGCGGGGCTTGCCGGCAGGGTCGAGCCAGCCGATCGAGCCGCCGCCCGCGCCGATCGACATGACGTCGATGCTCGGGAACCGGATCGGCATGCCCCACTCGAGGTCGAACGACGTGCTCATCTGCGGCTTGCCGTCCACGACGACCGCGAACTCGCAGGTCGTCCCGCCCATGTCGATGCCCACGGCGTTGGCGACGCCCGCCGACTCGGCGATCGCGGCGCCCGCGATGACGCCCGCCGCCGGTCCCGAGTTCAGCGTCTTGACCGCTGGCCCTTGGCGTAGTCGCTGGTCATCGTGCCGCCGCCGTTGTGCATGACGAGGACGATGTCCTCGTTGAAGCCGTCCTCGCGCAGGCTCTCCACGAGCGTCGTCATGTAGCGGCTGAGGATCGGCGCGGTGTAGGCGTTGGCGACGGTCGTCGCGGTCCGCTCGAACTCCGGCGGCTCCGGGAGGATCTCGGTCGACAGCGACACGCTGAGCTCGGGATCGCCTCCAGGAGGAGATCGCGGATGCGCCTCTCGTGCGCGGGGTTCATGTGCGCGTTGATGAGGCACACCGCGACGGACTCGAGTCCACGCGCACGGATCCGCCGGATGGCGTCGCGGACGGTGTCGTCGTCGAGCGGCGTGACGACGGTG
The DNA here is from genome assembly GCA_963757125.1 of uncultured Solirubrobacterales bacterium. Lineage (GTDB taxonomy): Bacteria > Actinomycetota > Thermoleophilia > Solirubrobacterales > Solirubrobacteraceae > CAVVSD01. Next base: position 668,058 of record CAVWQP010000009.1, read on the forward strand.
CCGTCGTAGGCGACCCGTTCGGTCGACCTCCAGCCGATGGCGTCGCGGGACCAGCGCCGGCGGCGGGTCCCAGAGGATGTCGTAGAGCTCCTCGCGGTTCGCGCGGCGGATCTCGAGGATGTCGCGGAAGCCCTCGGTGGTGATGAGCCCGGTGGCGGCGCCGCGCTTCGTGATGACCGCGTTCGTGGTGACGGTCGTCCCGTGGAAGAGGCGCCGGATGTCACCGGACGGTGATGCCGAGCTGCCGCACGCCCTCGATCACCGCCCGGTCGAAGTCCGGCGGCGTCGACGGCACCTTCGCCACCCGGAACTCCCCGGCGTCGCTGAGCGCCACGAGATCCGTGAACGTGCCCCCGGTGTCGCAGCCGACGATCCATGACATCGCTCCGTCGTCTCCTTGGTCGATGCCACCAGCCTCGCGCGCGCCGCGTACCGGCGACATCCGCTGCCTGGCTACATCGGGGAGCAGACGCCGCCTGGCACTCTCCCGGGCATGTCCGGCCTCCGCGACGCAGCCTTCGAGCACGCACGGACACCCACTGCGCTCGTGCGGGACGGGATCGTGGGGCGCAACGCAGCGCTTCGCGCGCTATCCAGGGAGACCGGTCCCCTCGACGAGCTCATCGCGGCCGCTGCGGCGCCCGGCGCCATCGTCCCGCTGGCCGCGCGTGTGGGCGAGGTCGCGCTCGAGCTCCATGTGGTCGCCCTGCCCGGTGCCGGCGCGGTCGCCGTCGAGGTGCACGACGTCACCGCGCACCGTCACCTCCAGGAGACAGTCCGGCGGCTGACCGACATCCTCGACAACTCGGCGGCGCTCATCTTCGTCAAGGACCTCGGCGGGCGCTACGTCCTGGTCAACGACCACTTCGCGCAGCGCTTCCGCCTCCCGCGCGAGCGCATCATCGGCCGCACCGACCACGAGATCTTCCCGACGGAGGCCGCCGACGCCTACGCGGCCAGCGATCACACGGTGCTCACGTCGGGCCGGCCGCTGGAGGTCGAGGAGCCGCTGACGGACGTCATCGACGGGAGGTGGCTGTCGATCAAGTTCCCCCTGCGCGACGAGCACGGCCGCCCGTACGCGGTGGGCGGGATATCGACCGACATCACCGATCGCACCCGGGCGGAGGCCGCCGAGCGCGAGGCGAGGGGGGAGGCCGAGCGGGCCGACCAGGCCAAGAGCGAGTTCCTCTCCCGGATGAGCCACGAGCTGCGCACGCCGCTGAACGCGATCATCGGGTTCGGGCAGCTCCTGGCCCTCGAGCCGCTGCGAGCCGAGGGACGATCCGGCGTCGAGCACATCCTCAAGGCCGGCGAACATCTGCTCGCACTCATCAACGAGGTGCTGGAGATCACGCGCCTGGAGGCCGGCGCCCAGCACCTGGCCTCGGGGCCGGTGCACGCCTGCGAGCCGCTTGCCGACGCGCTCGAGCTCGTGAGGCCGCTGGCCAGGGCGCGCGACGTCGAGCTGGCCACCGACATGCACGGCGGGCTGCACCGCTACGTGCTCGCAGACCCGCAACGGCTTCAGCAGGTGCTGCTGAACCTGCTCGTCAACGCCGTGAAGTACAACCGCCACGGCGGTGCCGTGCGCACGTACTTCGCCGAGCTGCCCGCAGGCCGGCTCCGCACGGTCGTGGTCGACACGGGCCCCGGGATGGACGCCGCCGCGGCCGAGAAGGCGTTCCTCCCCTTCGAGCGGCTGGATGCCGACGCCGCGGGGATCGAGGGCACCGGGCTCGGGCTCGCGCTCTCGCGCAGCCTCGCCGAGGCGATGGGCGGGACCGTCGGGATCGCGCACACCGCGCCTGGGGAGGGGTCGGCGTTCTACGTGGAGCTCGCGCTCGCCGACGCTCCGCCGGGCGTGGCGACGGCGCAGGGAGCGTCCTCCTCCGACCCGGAGGACGCCTGGGACATCGGGCCCGCGCGCGTCCTCTACATCGAGGACAGCGCGGCCAACCTCGAGCTCGTCGGAAGCATCCTGGCCCGGGCGAGCGGCGACATCGAGCTCATCCCCGCCGTGCGCGGCCGGGAGGGGGTCGAGCTCGCCGTGCTGCACCGGCCCGACGTGATCCTCCTCGACCTCGACCTTCCCGACATCGACGGCACCGAGGTCCTTGCCACGCTGGCCCGCGACCCGCGCACCGCCCGCATACCCGTCGTCGTGCTCTCGGCGGACGCGACCCCGGCGTCGATGGACCGCCTCATCGACACCGGGATCGCCGCCTACCTGACCAAGCCGCTGCGCATGGAGTCCTTCCTGGGGACGCTGCGCGCCGCGCTGGCCCGGGTCTAGCCCTCGGCGCTCTGCGGCTCGAGGCGGGGCCGAGGCGAGCCGTCGTCGTCCGGGTGCTGCGCGGGCTGGATGTCGCGCTTGGTCACCGACACGTACGCGACCAGCGCGACGAATGCCAGCAGGCCGATCGCCGTGACGGTCCCGTCACCGAGCCCGAGACCGGTGTTCGAGGTGGGCTTGGAGAACCAGTCCGCGAACGAGGCTCCCAGCGGGCGGGTGATGATGTACGCGGCCCAGAACGCGACGATCGGGTTCAGCTGCGCGCGCCACCATCCGAGCGCCGGGATCGCGATGAGCGCGCCGAATGCCAGCGCGGACCCGAAGAACCCCAGGTCGAGCTGCATCGCGGTCCAGTCGCCGGCTGCCGTCCCGAGCGCGAAGGTCGCGAACACCGCCATCCAGTAGAAGCGCTCGCGGCGGGCGGTCGTGATGCTGTGGATGGAGAGGGTCCCCTCGCTGCGGTACCACAGCGCGAAGACCGCGGCCACGCCCAGGGCGCAGACCGCCGTCGTGACGGCGTAGGAGATGCCCGCGCCGTCGCGGACGCCGTCTGCGGCCATCGTGCCGAAGATGGCGACGGCGAGCACGGCGGACCAGTAGGTCGGCGCTCGGTACTCGCGGGCGCGGAGCTGCCGGCGCAGCGCGACGACGAGGAAGACGACGCCGACGACGCCGGCCATCGCGACGTTCGTCTGGCCGAGGAAGTCGGACGTCGATTCCCCGATGCCGGTGGTGAGGAGCTTGATGACCCAGAACAGCAGGCCGATCTCAGGGACCTTCGCCGCGAGGGGTCGGCGCCGGTCGGATGTCGTGAGGTGAGCTGAGGCACCTCGGAAAGATCCGCCTCGTCGCCTGACTGGAACCTGAACGCAGCGCCGCGCGCCGATCTGGACGCATGTTCGCCCGCCGGTCGAGAGCGCCGCCAGCCCGGTCCGGCGAACGTCGCCGTCCGCAGTCGCGCGATCGGTACGTCGCCCTGGTCGTTGTACAGCTGGACCTGTACGAAGAAGCGCCGGCCCGCGTCGCGTGGCACGGGCACCCAGACGTCCCAGGTGCCCTGGTCGTCGTCGGCCTCGGGGACGATGGCGACATCCCGCGACTGCGCGACCTGATCGCCGGTGCCGGTGTCGAGGAGCTGCCATCGCAGCGGCAGGCGATCGCCTCTGTAGCCCTGGATCCGGAAGTCGAACGAGACCAGGACTCCCAGGCGCCCGAGTTCCGCGGCTCCGTAGGAGCCGCGCGAGAGCTCCTTGCGGTCCAGGTACTGGCCGAAGCTGACGTCGCGGTCCAGCGTGGGCTTGCTCAGCGGGCCGCTCTGGTCGTGGGCGTCCCGTCCGCTCTGAGGGCGGGCCGCAGCAGGAGCGAACCGCCGAGCACGACCGCGATCGCCGGCGGCCGCCAGGATCGGGCGGCCCATCCGCGAGCGGCGCCGCGGCTTCTCGTCCGAGGAGGTCGCGCACCCGGCGGGTCAGGACCTCGACGTCGTACTCCCAGCGCGAGTCGGTCAACTCGCAGGCCTGGCGCTGGATCGAGCGGCGCGAGGTCGGGCGGCAGCTCATCCTCCGCCGGCATGTGCGCGCCGTCCACGAGCACGGGGATGACCTTGACGTCGGGGCGCTGCAGCGCCCGTGCGATCTCGCGGCGCACGAGGTCGTCGGGGTCGTCCACTCGGCGGTGACCGTCGGCGTCCGTGATGGACGTCCAGCGCCTGCCGATGATCGCGAGCAGCACGTCGCAGCGGTCGAGCAACGACTCGACGTGCTGCATGAAGTCCATGCCGCCTTCCATCGCGACGTCACGAAAGGCGCGTCCCGCCCCGAGGCTGCTCCTCGAGCTTGTCGTGCAGGCTCCGAGCCCATCCGCCCGAGTCGGCGCGCCGATAGCTGATGAAGACCCGTCGGCGCTCGCGTCGGCCCGACGACCCTCGTGTCCTCGTGGCGGTGTTGGTCGCCATCGCGACCGCATCGCTGGGTTTCACCGCAACGGCATCGGGGCAGACGGGCGCAGCCCAGTTCGTCGTCATGGCCGGATGGCCCGGGAACGAGTCACCGCACGAGCCGATGCGTGTTCGGCTACGCGCCGGGCACCGTGGTCACGTTCACAGCGGCGGTGCGCCCCGACGCCCGCGGGATCGCTGACCCGCACGTTCGGGGGATGGAGCGACTTCCGGTGTCCGGCGGCCCCGACCTGCACGCTGACCATCGATGGCGACGGCCAGTCCCTCGTGGCGCTCTTCGACCCTCAGATCGTCGGCGCCCGCTTCGCCGGCAGCACGCTGGATTCCGCCGATCGCGAGCGAGCCGCCGTCAGCGCTGCGATGCGAGACCGACGCTCCGCCGGTCGGGCCTCCGGAGTGTCTGGGCGAGCACCCCCTCTTCACGCGCGTCGCCCTGAGGCCGCGGCGGGCGGCGAGTGGAACCCCGGCCTGTGCGACATCCCGGTGTCGACGAGCCGATGCGAGGTCGTCGCGGGCCATCTCCGCTGGACGTCGCTCAGATTCGGCACCGCGGACTTCCCACAGGACATCCCTCCGGCCGTCGTCGTGCGCTTCGGCGTGCGCAAGTCCGGAGGCAAGGGCGTCCCGGGCGCACGGCGTTCGCCCCGGCGTCGTGTGATCGCAAACCGCCTCTGGCGCATGCGAGCGGGCACGCGGACCCTGCGTGTGCGGGTTCCGGCCCGAGCGGCCCGGGGCACGTACCGGCTGTGGGTGACGGTGCGCAGCTCCTCCGGAGAGGCTCAGCAGTTCGCGCGCACGCTCACCCTCCCGGGATAGGTTCCCTATTACACGTTGATCTCGCGGCGCGGGTGAGTGAGGATGGCCCCACCTTCGACCCTGACGGAGGCTCACATGACGGCGGTGGACCCAGACGACCTCGAGCGCCTGCGAGCCCTTAAGCACATCGTCATCGTGATGATGGAGAACCGGTCGTTCGACCACATGCTCGGCTACTTGTCCAGGAAGGGCATGACCGAGGTCGACGGGCTGACGCGGCGACGAGTTCAATCTGGACGCCGACGGGCGCACGTCATCACGGTCCAGCCTTCGATGCCGAGGCCGACAAGGTTCAGCGCGCGGGCGAAGCGCTGCAGAAGCGCCTGGACCCCGATCATTCGCCCGCTGGGGTGCGCAAGCAGGTCGGGCCGGGGTACACCAGGGCGGGCCGCCCAATGGGCGGGTTCGTCCGCAGCTTCATCGAGAGCCGCAAGGCCGGCGGACAACGTCGGCAAGGACCTCTGGTCGGTCCCGATGGGCTACTACACGAGCAAGGACGTCCCGGTCTACGACCATCTCGCCCGCCAGTACTGCGTATGCGATCGCTGGCACGCCTCGATCCCCGGCGACACCTGGCCGAACCGCCTCTACGCCACGACCGGCACGAAGGGCGAGAAGGTCTGCGGCGGCAGGGCTGTGGGAGAGCTTACCGACTGCGCCGCCCCTGAGGCGGCTGCGGAGCATGCCGCTCTACGACGTGGCCGCGTTCACACGGCAACTCGCCGACAAGCAGTGGCGGTGGTATTCCCACGATCCCGCCACGCTGCGTCTCGTCGACGCGCGCTATCGCGACCTCGCCAAGCCGATGCGCGACAACTTCGCGTACTTCGACCGTCGCGCGGTCGACTGGCTGACCAAGCGGCTGGAGGCTCCGATCGTCCGCGGCGCCTCGTTTCTCGACGATGCGGCGCGCGGGACCCTTCCCCAGGTCTCGTGGATCGATCCGAACTTCGTCGATCTCAGCGTGCTGGAGACGAACTCGAACGACGACCACCCCCCGTCGGATATCCGCTCCGGTCAAGTCCTTCGTCCTCGACGTCTACGAGGCCCTTCTGCGCTCGCCGGCATGGGAGACACGTTGTTGATCGTCACCTACGACGAGCACGGTGGGTTCTACGACCACGTGCCACCGCCGCCGCTGCCGGCCGATGACGAGGCCCGGCCCGAGTTCACGACCTACGGCGTTCGCGTGCCCGCCCTCATCGTCGGCCCACGTGTCCGACGCACCGTGCTGCATGACCCCGAGGGCGCCGACAGCCGGCAGCGCAGTTATGACCACACAACGCTCATCAAGACCATTCTGTTGGCTTTTGCCTCCAACCCCACCGCGGCGCTGACGAAGATGCCCGGCCGGGTGCAACGCGCTCCGCACCTGGGCAACGTCATCCTCGACGCGCCGCGAACGGACATCGACGAGCCGCGCAACGCGCGCGAGCTTCTCGAGGCCTGGCGGACGGCGGCGCGTCAGAAGCGGACGGCCGCGGGCGACGCAGGCGTGTCACTCGCGCCCGACGGCGCCGGCCAGCCAGTGGTACTCACCGACTTCCAATCCGACTGGGCGAACTTCGCGCTGACCGCAACGCGCGCCGGGCTGGACCCGTGACGTGTCCGTCGCTGCTGGACCTGGGAGGCCTTCAGCTGTCATCACCACGTCGTCGACCATGAGCTGAAGGCTGGGTGTCTCTGCCTGTCGGCGGTCTTCACCTCGCGTGCAGTGAGCGAAGCGCGCCGATTGCCGATGACGGGGCGTGACCCGAGGTGATGTACCTCACACCATTCTGATCGTGTCACGGTTCAGAGGTTCTCTCTAATCGTCCTCGCCCGGTGCGCCCGCAGCGGATCTTCCGGCGACGTTGAAGCGGTCGGACGACAGCGCGCGGACCACCGATACGCACGGACGGGATGCGTCTCGCCTCGCGCAGCGCGTACAGCGGCATGTAGCGCACGCCGGCATCGCGCGGGGCGTCCTTGTGCCACGCGTGCTAGATGGTTCGATCGGCGCCAGCGTCGGCCTCGACGCAGCGGCCCTTCTCGTGTCGCGACGCGCGGACCGGCGTCCCGAACGTCCGAACCTCGCCGTGATGGACGCTGCCCACGAGGCGTTCGCGTTCGCGGTGGGCGTCGCGTCGGCTGACGAACCCGCGCGACTGGTCTGGCGGCCGCGGGAGTCGCGAGAGACGAACCGCCGGCGCGTCCGCTCCATGGGCTTGCAGGAGGAGATCGATACGCGACCAGAGAAGCCAGGCGGGAGCTCGATGTTCGCTCCGAGAGCAAGAAAGCCCCGCGGCTGCGGGGCTTTTCCAGTGCGCCGAAGAGGACTCGAACCTCCACGGACCAAATGGTCCACAAGGCCCCGCAACCTCGCCTGGCGCAGCGCGCCCGCTCCGTGCTCCGAGTTTACGTGCAGGTCGAACACCAGGGTGTACTCCGCGGACCAGTTTGGACGTGGCGTTTTGTTGCCGCGGTGTTGCGGCTCAAGCGCGGTCTGTCCCGGCGGCGCGCGTTGGCGAGCGGAAGCCGCCGGCGAGCGAGCCGCCGCTGCCGCCATACGCGGGAGCGACTGTCGCGCCAGATCGATCTGTGAGTACCGCCCGGCACGGAATCCAGCAGTGCGCCGGATCGCGCGAACGTTCCCCCGCATGCCGTCGGATGGTCGAGAGGCGTCGTCGAGCGGCAACCCGACACCCTCCGTCTTCCGGATCAGCAGCTGGGGGCTCGTCCTCGACGTCGGACCCTCGCACGCGCCGTCGCCCGGCGGCTACCAACTAAGCCGTGAGAAACGTCGCCAGTGGCTCGCTGCCCAGGCGCGGCACTCGCCGGGCGGACGGTCCGCGCGCCAATACATCGGGCTGTGCGGGTCGATGCTGTGGTCGAGGCCGAGGTTGTGACCACGCTCGTGGATGATGTTCAAGCACACCTGGGCCAGGAGTTCTTGCTGGATGGCGGCGGGGCCGACGATCGGGTGCGCTTTGCCCATCCGGGCGTGCCAGCCGTAGTGGTCGGCGAAGCGCTGTGTGGAGCGCACCCCGAGAAGCCATGTGCGGTTGAAGCCGATGTTGCAGCCGGGCATCTGCCCGGTCGCGGCCGTGTTGGGGTCGCTGTCGGTATAGATCCACAGAGTCGCCGGACAAGGGACGGGATGGCCGCGCCTGGCCCAGTAGCTGTCGGCCAAGCGGCTCAGTGCGGCCCAAGGGCCGCCGGCGATAAGAGCCTCGCGCGGACCGAATCCCGGATCATAGGGTCGGGCGTCGGCGGTGGCGCTGCTTGACAGGAACAGCACGGCGCACAGCAGTGGGATCGCCATGCGGACGGCGATTCGGCGCGCGGCGGCGTGCCGCGTAGAGATTGGCATATCATCCATGACAGAGCCTTGCGTTGCTGCCGCGCGTGGTGACGTTGCGTGTGCCACCTAGGCGCGGCGCGGATCCCGATCGACGGGACCACTCCGCTTGATCGGCGTGCCGCGCGGCGGCTTGAGTCCTGCCGCGCACCGCGGCGATGCGCCGGAGCTAGTGCTGTCCACGACGACCGGCGTGCCGGGCAGTTGTCGAGGCCCGATCGTACGCGCCAGCCAGGAGATCGCCGAGTTGGCGAGGCGTATGCAGCCGTGGCTGCGCGCGGAACCGAGCGGATCGGCGAGGCTCGCCCCGCCGCGACCGTGTAGCGCGATGCGCCCATCACCACCATCGAAGCGCTTCAGAATGTCGCTGTGGGCGCTGAGCGTCAGCACCCACGCGCCATAAAAGTCTCGCGGCCGCCACTTCCATGCTCCCGCGATGGCGAACAGGCCGCGTGGCGTAGGCGTCAACGGGGCACCGACGACGACGGCGACGCGCCGCACCAGTCGTCCGTGCCTGAGCATGTCAAGCCGGCGCGAGCCAACGTGGACGACCAGTCGCCACGTCGTGCTGCTGAGTTCCAGTCGCTCTCCATTCACCCAGCCGGACTCCGAGTTCGGGCGCGACGGCAGTCGCACCCGCACCCAGCATCGGCCGGTTCGCTCGCGAGCGGCCAGCACCAGCACAGCGGAGGCGTCGGCGGGGGACACGCTGCCTGTAGGCGAGCCGCCCAGCCGCGCATATACGGGTGCGGTGGCCGACAGCTGCCCGCGCCACGCTCGCCATGGCTCGGGCCGGCCTACACGGGCGGCGGTGGCCGGCCCACCGCACGTCGTGGTGGCCGTAGCCGGAGCGCTCGCCAACGCCGCGCCGGCCGCGGCAATCAGCGAAGCCCGGCCGACCACGCGCAGGCCTACCCATGACCGGGACGGACGGCTCTTGGCCACCCGGGCGTACTGCTGAGCCGCAGGCTGGTTCTCGAACGCGCGGGCGGGACACACGACGGCGTCACTTTGACCATGCCCGGATCCTGAGTCGCGCTGCCATCGTACCCCCGCGGGGGCGTCGGCGAGGCCAGGCCGGCGCGCGGGCTGTGGCCCGAGGCCGGGTGCCGGGGTTCGATGAACGACGGTGATGTGTGCGGGCACGGTGGAGCGATTCGTGCCGCACCACTGTCGCGGAACTGTGAGTTCGCCACTGGACACCCCCGTCGCTCCGGGTGTACGTTGCTGGCAAGATGAGGAGGGAACAGATTTGCGGGCGTTTTGTTGCGCCGCCGGCGGCGCGTGGCAGCTCTCCTGGTGCTGTCTTGGTGGTGCTCCTGGTGCAGGTCGTTCCTGCCGGCGCAGTCCCCCGTCCGACGACACCGCCCACCGGCACCGCCGCAGGCACGGGGCAACACCGAGATGACCGTTACCGGCTGGTCCCCCGGCCAGGGGGTCACCGGGTACATCGCCGACTCCGACAACCCCTTCGACCCGGCCACCGACCCCTATCCCCCGAGCAATCCGACGCACTGGCTGGACACGCTAAGAACGAGGGGTTCGCCGGCGTGATCCATGGCACGCCGACCGGCGGCGGCGCGACCCTCAACCTCTACTGCATCGACATCAACACCGACACGACGACCGGCATCGGATACGGGTTGGGCAGCTGGGACGCCGGCGGGGTGTCCCCCAGGGTGGGCTACGTCGCCCGGCTGCTCAACGACTACTACCCCCACACCGACGAACCCGCCGCGCTGACCGATCCCAATCAGAGGGCCGCTGCCGTGCAGGCGGCCATCTGGTTCTTCAGCGACCGCTACGTGCTGAGCACGTCGGACCCGCTGCACGACGCCGTGGTCGCCATCGTGAACGAGGTCAAGTCCAAGGGACCGCTGATCCAGCCGCCACCGCCCAGCCTCACCATCACTCCGCCGAGTGTGAGCGGTCCCGCTGGCGGCGCGGTCGGACCGTTCACGGTCAGCACCAATACCGGACGGCGACGGCGGCCGCGCGCTTCTGCGGAAGCCACCGTCACCGCGACGGGCGGAAGCATGTTCTCCGACGCGGCAGGCACCGTGCCGATCGCTAATGGAGCCACGGTCCCGTCTGGGCAGCAGATCTGGATGCGCTCCAAGGGCGGTTCGTCCTCCGCCGTGCTCCAGGCCAAAGCGACGGCCACCGTGCCCAGCGGCAACGTCTATCTCTACGACGGCAACCGGCCGGGTCAACGATGCCCAGCGGCTCATCCTGGCCGAGTACGCGACGTTGACGACGACCGTCCAGGCCACCGCCCAGTTCCTTCCCCCCGGCTCGCTCGTCGTGAAGAAGACGATCGCCGGTCCCGCCGCCGGATCGCAGGGGCCGGTCGTCATCCACGTGGCCTGCACCGATGGCGTGGACAGGTCCGACGTCACCATCGCCGCGGGTACCCCCGCAGGCGCCACATCAAAGACCTATGAGGACATCCCGGCCGGAGCGATATGCACCGTCACCGAGACCTCCACCGGCAGCGTGGACGGAACAGGGTGGTGGTGACCGGGGACCGGGCAGCAGGTCACTATCCCCTCGGGCAAGAGCACGACGGTCGACATCACCGATACCTATGACTTCGTCATCACTCCACTGCCGGGCGTGATGGCCGGCTCGCTGCTCATCACCAAGACCATCGCCGGCCCGCTTGCTGGCCACCAGGGACCAATCGGAATCCAAGTGACCTGCAACGGCACCGCCACGGCGGACTTCACGATCGACGCGCGGGACCCCTGCGGGCAGCGTGTCGCACAGCGTCGACGGTATTCCAGCCGGCTCGGCATGCACCGTCACCGAGACCGCCGATGGCGCCACCGACGCGGTTTCGGCGACCGTGTCGGGCAATGGCCAGCAGGTAACCATACCGGCGGGTCAAGCGGTCCCGGTGAACCTGATCGACGTCTATCAGGGCACGCCCGGCACCCTCGAAGTGATCAAGACGATCGCTGGAGCGCCGCCCGTGGGCACGGTGGCATCGCCATCCTGGCGGCGTGTGGTGGTCCGCTGCACACCTACGTCTTCCGCATCCCGGCACACACTGCTGCCCGGCTCTGTGCCGCGCTATTTCAACGACATCCCGGCCGGAGCCCGCTGCACCGTAACCGAGGTTGCAACCGGCGGCACCAGGAAGGTGCCCGTGGTGGCGATCGGCAGACGCCACACGGTGACCATCCGCGCCAACGGCAAGACCATCGTTCATATCACTGACGCTTTCCGCCGTATCGTAAACGCGTTGCCCCCGTCACCACCGGATAGGGGTGCGCAACGAGCCGACGCTCGTCACCGTCTCGGCGCCTGTGCTTCTGAACGAAAGCCGTACGGAGCGCTTGCCTTTCGCTTGTCGCGCGACGCAGCAGTGGGCATGAACCTCGCCGAGCCGAACTCCGGTGGCGGACGGGATTGCGTCGCGATGCGATCCCCGGCGGTCGAGAGTCTCGATCCGCATTTGAACTTCGGCATTCCGGCCGATGTTCGGCCCGCACCCGTTGACGTGCCGTGCGGAGACGTCCTCCGCGCGAAAATCCGTTCGCGCTGCGGGTGGCCCGGGCCGATGAGCCCACGGCGTCTGGTCTGGCGGCGGCGGGAATCGCGAAAGGCGAACCGCCGTGCGGTCCGTCCCTTCGTCCCGTACGCGTAGATCGATTCCGTCGTTGCGGCGCTGCTCCAATGTCATCGCTGCTCCTCGTCCGCGCGGCTCGTTGCTGCGGCGTTGCTGTTTCCCGCAGCCTGCGTATTCAGCTATCAGGCTGGGTCTCCAATTCCGCAACGCCAGGTTCGGTTCCTGGGTACTGCGTCGTGCCGCGGCCGGCACCGCTGGCACGAACCGGCCGCACGATGAGGAACGACGAGGCCTGTTCGAGAGCGTCGTGCGGCGCATCCAGTCACAGGACGAGCCGACCCGCCGCGACCGGCGAGCACCGATGCTCGCGGAGTTCGGAACCGCTCGAGCAGAGCGCCGCGCCAGCAACCTCTCAGCCGTTCCGCGCGGTCGCATCCCGTTTCGGGAAACCCGAGCGAACAGAGCGCACGCCCCGCGGTGCGCGGGACGACGAACCTGAGGCCTCCGATGGTCGAATCGGCCAGCGCCCGTGCCGCTCCTCCACCGTCTGCTCGCGGCGATCGTGGTCGCCATAAATGCGCTGGATCTCAGACTCCGCCACGCCGTCGAGCCGCGCAGCAGGTGAGAATCCGAAACCCAGGTTCTGGCGGGCTCGGCGACGTGCGGGAGTTGTCAGATGCGCGCCGTTGCGCCCGACTCCTAACTGTGATCGAAATTCCTTCTCGGCGTGGTGCGGTTCGTGCGCGCGTGTTCGCGACGGAGGCAGCGTCGCTGCCGCTGCTGCGGTCCTGTGGGTCGGCGGCGCGAGACGCCGGAAAGCCGCGCCGGCGATGACGGGCGACGCGTTGCTTGACGAATTGGGCCGCGAGGCCATCGAAGCTGCGATCGGCTCGGCTGTCGACGCCAGGGAGGACAGGTGGTGCGGCTACCTTGACGCCGAGCTCTCCGAGAACGAGGACGACCCCGACTGGGCGGCCGAGGAGCTTCACCAGTGGCGACTCGTCGAACTCCGCAAGGCGGGCGCCTTTCTCGTTGCGCTCGTCGACGCGGACTTTTGGCTTTCACATCCGACCGAGGACACCACGGGCCGCGCCATTGCTCTCGAGCTTGCGTTCGTGCTCGAGCGCGACGGCGTCAAATGGTCGGTGCCCGTCAGCGAGCCGGTCTTCACGGGTTGGGACAGGAAGGAACTGGCGCCGGCCCTCTCCTACGTCGTCGAGCACCATGCCGGCCAGACCCGGAAGGGCACCGCGATTCCCTACGTGTCTCACGTCCTCGCCGTCGCGTCGTTGGCGATGGAGATGGCGCCGGGCGCACCGGAGGAGGCGATCGGCGCGCTGCTGCACGACGTCGTCGAGGACTCGGGCGGCATGGAGCGCGCGCGTGAGATCGCCAGGCGTTTCGGTCTCGACGTCCTGCGGATCGTGCTGTCCAACAGCGACACCGCCGTGGACCCGAAGCCGCCTTGGCGCCGGCGCAAGGAGCAATACCTGGCCGCGATGGCGGACAAGGCGCCCGACGAGCTGCGTGTCTCGCTCGCCGACAAGCTGCACAACGCTCGCGCGATCCTGCACGACCTTCGCACGAGCGGCGAGGACGTGTGGTCGCGGTTCAACGCCGGCTGTGACGACGTCCTGTGGTACTACGGCGAGCTCGTCCGCGCATTCGAGGCCCGCAAGCGCGACCTCGGCGCGGGTGCTCCGTTCGTCGATGAGCTGGCGCGCAATGTCGCCGAACTGCGGGCGATCGCCGGCGAGCGGTCGGCGCCGGCCGCGTCCGGCCTGCAAGCGATCGACGACCTCTTCGCCGGCGTCGCCGACGCGGTCGGCGCCGAGCGCCCCGCGAGTGTGACCGCCGGCCTCGACGACGCCGACCGGGCGTCGCTTGACCAGTTGCTGGCACTCGTCGGCGAGCTTCGCGTCACCCACACGCTCAACCGCGACGGTGAGATCCTGTTGCCCATCGGCGACGGCGAATGGGCGATGGTGCTCGACCGCCTCGTGCTCGACGGCGATACCTGGGTGAGCATCGAGGCGCCGCTCGCAGTCGGGATGCCCGAGGCCGGCGACCTCGAACCCGGCGTCGCGCAGGCCGTAGAGACCCTCGTGCGCGATCTCGACTCCTGGCACGGCGTCAGGTCACCCCGCTTTGAGAACGCCGTGGTGCTCATGTGTCAGCTGCCGCTCGAGGGGCTCTCGAGCACCGCGCTGCTCCGCGCGATGCGGCGCGTCGCCTGGGTCGTGGAGCAGGAGAAGGACCGCGCCCGCACGCTCCCCGCAACCGCTTCGCGGCAGGGAGTCTGGGCGCGGATGCCGTTCGAGCGCGCCATCACAGCAGACAGCGCCGGCACGGTCGATGCGCCGGCGGATCCGTGACGCGGGGCCAGGCGTCGCCCGCGGTCATTGCAGCCTGTGACGGACCGGAGTCGGGTTCGCACGAGTTCTCGAGCGCCGCCCGGTGGCCCAGCCGGGCGCTTTCCACGATGGTCGACGTGGACCGCGAGCTCATGTACGGCGGAGGAATCGGCGGCCCAGCGATCGGCCGTGGTGGGCCTAGATGGCGATCTTCGAGACTCGTCGCTGGATCGACACTGCGGTTGCCGAGGCTCGGGCCGATCCCATCGTTAGCAGGCCAGGCGAATGGGACTTCGACCCCGGCTTCGACCGGGAGGCGATCGTGCGGCGGGCCGAGCAGACGATCGCGGCACTGGCGGCCGAACGCGCGACGGTCGTTTTGTTGAACACGCGCCGCGGCAAGCGTATCCGGCGGTGCATCGATTGTTTCCGGGTGTGAGGGCGGATATGTTGCGCGCGTGGGTGTCGGATCCTCGGTGTGGGTGCCTGGCACTCGGAAGCGCTCGTCGCAGCGAGTGTGGCGTTGGCTGACCGTGGTAGCGCTCGCTTGCGGCGTCTGGCTGTGCGTCGGATCGACTGCGGGGGCAGCGCAGGCGACCGGGTACCGGGTCACCTTCGCCGCGCGCCAGTGCGCGAGCTACAGCGACATCTTCGCCAACCGGTTCCGAGACGACCTCATGCAGACCCTGCAGAACGTGGGGCCCGATTCGCCGTATGGGGACACTGATCTGGTCAACCCGACCTTCGAGGACCAGCCCCCTCAGACCAGATGCACGCCGCTCACCGGCTGGGAGTTCACGATGGGTAGGCAGCCCGATTTGGCCCCGCTGGTCGGTCCGTGGGGTTCGCTGACGGTGGTCAACCGGGCGTTTCCTCCGGTCACGACCCAAGCGCAGACGGCTCTGCTCGACCAGGACGGCACGCCGGTCGGCAATGAGCAGATCGCCGGCGCGAGGACGATCGAGCTGACCCAGGAGCAGCTCGACGTGGCCAACGCGGGGCAGTGGGCCCTGAGGCTGCAGGGCGGTACGCCGACCGACCCGGTGCTCGCACAGAAGTTCTTCGAGAGCAAGCCGGGAGAACCCTCGTATGCGTTCGGGGCGCTGCGCTGCGGCAATGACAACAACTATGGGGACAACGTCGAGGGGATCTCGTTCCCGGGCGGAATCCACCACATCTTCTGCTACGAGTACCTGGTGATCCCGCCGCCCACGAGCGGGACGATCACCATCCAGAAGCGGGTCACCGGCGCACCGGCCGGCGACAACCCGTTCTTTCCGTTCAGCGGGGACATCTCCTATGACGTCAACGGCTTCCAGCTGGCGAACGGCGGGTCGATGGTCTTCTACCGCGCGGGGAGCAAGACTTGGAGCGTCACCGAGGGCGCGGTGGCCAACTATCGGCTGGATCGCATCCACTGCACCAGCTCCGCTGGGACGAGCGAGTTCACCGTCAACGGGGCGACCGCCCAGATCCACCTGGCGGAGGGGGATCATGCGACCTGCGTGTATGAGAACGCCTATGTGCCCCCACCCGGCGGCCTGACGATCCGCAAGGTGACCCTTGGAGGCGTTGGCACCTTCTCCTACGCGGTAACGCCGTCGCCGGGCCGGGGCGAAGTCCACCAGGCGCAGGCGACCACGACGCAACCACGGGTTCCCGTCGACGCGGTCCCCTCGCTGCTCAGCCTCGCGCCGGGCCACTACGTGATCGGAGAACAGACGCCAACATCGCCTGATGGGCGCTGGCACCTGCGCGATGTGAGCTGCAACGGCGCGAGCCGATCGACGACCAAGCCGTTCGCCGTCGAGATCCGAAGCGGCGAATCGGTCGTCTGCACGTTCGTCAACAGCTTCGTTCCGCGCGGCTCGATCTCGATCGCCAAGATCACCGAGGGCGGCGTTGGCACCGCCTCCTTCGTGGTCACGCCGGCGACGGGGCCGCCGACGCCGCACCTGCAGCACGCGACGACGACGAGCCCCGGGGTGGCGGCCGATGCCAAGCCACAGACCCCCGCCGATGCCACCGACAACCTTCGCCTCGGCGTCTATCACATCGTCGAACAGCCACCCCTCAGCTCCACCGGAGCCTGGACCCTGACCACGGTCGTCTGCAACGGGGTGGCGATCCCCTTCGGCCAGGGGGTGGCCGACATCGTGCTGACCCGCACGACCCCGCACGTCCACTGCGTCTTCACCAACACCTTCTCGGCGACCCCAACTCAGCCGGTCCCCCCGAACCCGAGGCCGACTCCGCCGCTCCAGGGGTCCTCCGAACCGGCCTACCAGTTGTCCGACCTGATCGTGCGCAAGGTGGCGACGACACCGATGGTCGCCAGCGGGCACGCCGTCGGGTTCCGGATCACCGTCAAGAACCGCGGGCCCGATACCGCACAGAACGTGGTGCTCGTCGACCAGGCACGCGGCCGCGCGAGCGCGGTGGTGGTCCATACCGCGGCCGGGCGCTGCAGCACCGGACGGCTGGTCATCTGCCGGCTCGGCACGATCAAGCACGGCGCCACCGCGACCATCACCGTCCGCATGCGCCCGGGCACCCCGGCCTCGCAGTTCACCAATCGAGCCGTTGCAGGGACGTCCACTGCGGAAGAGTCGCTCCTCAACAACATCGCGTCGGCCTCGGTGACGGTCACTGGGCCGTTGGGCTGCGCCAGTTCCGACTCCGCGCAACGAGCCACCGCCCACATCGCCTGCTGAGGCCGGCGACTTCAGCTTCCCCGCCGGGGGCGGCCTGTGAGAGAGGGCGCGCGAGCTGTCGAGTTGACCCTTGCGGCGCGAACGTCGGTAGGCGACGCCCGATGCGGTCGTTTGCAGCGGACCGCCGGTCTACGGCGCGCCCGCGAGGCTCTTCGCCTTCGCCGACGCCACCGTCTGGTGGAGGTCCTGGCCGCTGTACGTCTGGCCCGTCTGGCGGTCGAGCCACACGCTGGTGATCATCTGCCGGCCCGTCTTGTTCGGCGCGTCGAGGTCCCACGTCAGCCACTCGATGTACCGGCCGTGCAGCCGGACGGTGGTCCCGATCTGCTGGTCCTTCGTGTGCAGCCACAGGTCGGGGTCGATCGTCTGGTCGGCCGGCGAGAAGCTGCTCCGCATCTGCTGTCCTGAGAGTCCCATCTGTGCTTCGTCTCCTACCACTTGGGTCCTGCCGGACGGCAGGCGGGGCCGGTCGCGCTCCCTCAAGTCACGGCCGGCCTCGTCTGCCGTCCGTGCCGTGTGGCACGGACGATTGTCCTACAGCGCGCTGTCGACCTCCCACATGAACTCGCCGTCACCCTGGGTCACGCGGATCACGTAGCGACCGTCCGTGGCATCGGCGATGCAGCGCGTCTTCACGCAGTCGACGGACTTCACGCTGACCTCGCGGCCCGCCTCCTTCGCCTGCTTGTTGAGGTCCGTCTTGATGGCGCGCTCCATGTGGTCGATCTCGGCACCGGAGGCCCAGCTGGTGTAGACGCCGTAGCCGCCGACGGCGACTACGGCAACGGTCGCGCCGAGCGCGATCTTCTTCCACATCTTCACGGTCTGCTCCGATCGCTTGGTCCCTGCCGGACGGCAGGCGGGGCCGGTCGCGAGCTCCTGGGGGTTCGGGTTCCGGTCGGTTGTTGGCGAGCCGTCAACAACCTCACCCTAAAGAACCCAAGACCGAGCAGCGGTAACACGGCGGCGCGAGGTTTTAGCTGCGCTGAAGGTGCCGGACGCTGCCAACGGCAGGAGAGCGACCCTGGAGGTCCTTCAGCGTCGGTCCCGGAGACTGTCCTTCAGCTGCGCCCCGAAGCTAGGTGCCGGTGGCGAGCGGGTCGTCGACGGCGACACGATCGTCGTCGGCCGCGAGACGACCCGGCTCATCGGCATCGACACGCCGGAGAGCGTGCGACCGGGCGGCGCGGCGGCAGCACAGCGAGCAGCTCGTGGTAGATCGTTGCGGCCCGTTCGACGTCACCGGTGAGCCAGTGGAACGTGGCCGCTGTCAGCCGGCGGCGATGGCCTGCTTTGGGTTCGCTCGTGGGGGTCAGGCTCGCGGCCACCTCGGCGAGCTCCGCTGCCGCGGACATCGCCCCTCGTCCAGCGGCGTGCGCGGCGGCTGCGTCGAGCTCCGCCGAAAGGGTGACCTCCGGTCCGTCCGTCGACAATGCGAGATGCCGGGCCCGCTCCTCGATGTCGGTCACCGCCATCGCGAGCCTGCGGTGTACATCGCGCCGTCGCCAGATGGGCGCCCGGTCGTAGCACAGCGACGCGAGCAGTGGATGGGCGAAGCGGATCTGCTCGTCGTCGAGAGCTCGGCGAGCGCGGCGGGGGCCGCCATTGCGATCAACCCGCGCACCGGGAAACGCATGGGCGCGCGGAAATCGTAGAGCGGCGTGGCGCGCTCCACGACCACGCTCGGCGGGTGACGAGGACCTAATCATTGCTCTGTCTTCCCGTGGGTCCGTTACGGGCCCAGGGGTGTGTGCGCAGGTGCCGAATCTTGCGGACGGTTGCACCGATCGGGCCATGACGTCCGTATGCGTCGAGCACGTCGCCGACAGCAACGACGATGCGACCGAGAGGAGTTAGCGCATGCCGTGGATCACGGTGCCCGTGCGCGAGCTACGCACGGGCGATGAGTTCGGCCATCGACCAAGCGGCATGGTCGTGGGCTGGATCGCACTGGAGGACGCGCTCGTCATCAGCGACGGCGGCGTGCGGATCAAGGTCCAGCACTGGCCCGACGGCAACGTCGGCGCCCGCGCCTGGGAGGACCCGACGCACGAGCTGCACATCGTGCGCCCGCACCCATGGCGCGTCGAAAAGCGGTGATCCCCCCTCCTGAGCCCCCGACCGTGCCTCAGCGCTCACGACGACGGGCGGCGAGCTCGTCCACCTCACGGAACGGATCGTCGGGATCATGCCGTGACGTCGCGCCGTACGCGAGCCCTCCCCGTAGACGCTCGGCCTAGCCGTGACACCGGAAACGCCAGGCGGTATTTCCCCTAGCGGCCTACGTCCTCTCCGGGGCTGACGGCGCTCGGCTGATGCCGCCCCACCCCGCGCGGAGAGGGCCGGTCACGTGCGTGGCGCTGCCGCCTTGCAATGGTCGCCCGAGCGACGCCGAAGTGGTCGGCGGTCGGTTGAGCGGCTCCGCACACGTTCACGCGGGGTGTCCGACACCTATACCGCCTTCTACCGAGTCGGGTCGCGGCGGCGAGGCCGATGAGCGCGAGCACCGCGAGGACGACCATTGCGATCACGTAGGTCGTGTTGCCGGACGCGAGGTTGGAGACCAGGATGGTGCCGGCGATCGCCGTGCCGAACGACGAGCCGAGGTTGGAGACGCTGCGCGAGAGGCCCGAGATCTCGCCCTGCCGTTGCTCGGGGAAGCTGGATTGCACGAGGTTGACCGAGGGGGTGAGCATGACGCCGAGGCCGAGTCCGATCAGCAGCAGGCCGGGCGCGAACGCGACGACGCGTGATGAGGCCCCGACGAGAGCGAGCAGCAGGCCGATTCCCGCGCCGGTGACGATGAACCCGGCAAAAGCGTAGGTGCTCACGCTGCGCAACCGCGACCCGCACACACCGCGGCGCTCCCGACGCGGGCCCGGACCTCGAGCTGTGACCGCCGCGTCGGCGACGCCGTGCAGCCGCTCAACCTGCGCACGCGCACCGACGTCGACGGGCCCCGCTTCACAAGCAGCGCCTGCTCAACAACGTCGGCCTCAAGGCGCTCGTGCGCGCGGTACCGCGTGGCCGCAGCCTGCTGGGCAGGCTGCAGAGCTCTGAGCAGCACAACGGCCCGCCGAGGGCGCGCCGCTGGTCCTGCGGGATGGGGCCGCGCGCTACCAGGCGCGGCTATGTCGAGCGGAGACCACTGCGGCGGGGACCTCCGCGTCCATCGACCGGGCGATGCCGCGCAGGTAGGCCCGCGTCTCGTCGTCGCGCACCCGCTCGGACATCGAGCGGAGCTCACCGGCGACGCGCTCGCTGGCGATGGGGTCCAGCGCCCGGGTCATCAGCGTGATGATGAGGGCGTCTGCGACGTTGCGGCGCATCAGATGCCGCAGATGGTCTTGAGGGTGTCGGCCGCGCTGCGCAGACCCGAGAGGGCTTCGTTGGCGTCGCCCAGGGCGGACAGCGCCTTGCTCGGCGGGTTGTCCATCGTCCGGACGATGCGCTTGACGGCGCGCTGGCGCTGCTCGACCTTGGCGAGCTTGCGCGTGATGACGCCCGCGTCCACGCACATCGACTCGACGTTGGAGTCATCGATGGTGGCGCTGATCCGGATGATGGCGTCCATGTCGCGCTGCTGACGCCCGGTGAGGAGCACGACGCGCGCGGCCTTGGCGACGTCCGGGTCGACGGGCGCGGCCTTGGGCTTGTGGGCCTTCGGCTTGGACGCCTTGGGCGCCTCGGCCTGCTCGGCCTGGGGCGCGGGGGCGGCGGCGGCGGGGTCCTCGACGGACGCGCACGCGGCCGTGGTGGCGCCGACGCCCGCGAGGGCAGCGACGGCAAGCGGGATGCGGATGAACTTGGACATGTTGGTTCCTGGGGGCTGAGAAGCCGGCGCTGTGTGGCGCCGGCCCGGGATTGAGTTAGGCGTCGCGCTCGGCCAAGAGCGCGTCGCGGATGGCCTGCTGTTCTCGACGCCCGTGTCGGCGCCGTCGAGGAGCGCTGCGCGAGAACTGCGACGTGCTCATCGCTGAGCTTCCCGAAGGGCGCGTCGCGCGCGCCTCGCGGCCCGGCCTGCGCCGGGGCAAGCTCTTCGTCTCCGTCATCGACGCAGCGTTGGCATCGCTGTAGCCCGCTGCGAAGGTTTTAGCGCGGCATGAGGCGCTCGTTATCTAGCGCACGGGCGCCTTGCGCCCCAGCCCCCACCCGGGCGGTGTCGGCGCTCGCCCCCTCCACCTACGCTGCCCGCGCCGGGCGCGCAGGCGGACCGCGCGCGAGGCATCCGACCCAGGGGCGGGGAGACCGATTGGGTGCCCGCCGAACCCGAGCAGCGGCGGCACCGCGTGCGCTACGTGGTCGAGCAGAACGTCGAGGTCGAGGCCGGACGAGCGGTCCACGCGCGCTCGCGCGCGACGACCGCCGCGCGCGGCTGCATAGCGGTGTTCAGGCGCTTCAGCCCCTCTTGAATCTGGTCCTCGTCCGCTGCGGGCCCGGGGCCACACTCGTTCCCAGCTCAGGGCGATGGTGTGCGCGTGCGTGGCGCGGGTGGGGTGCCGTAGGTGCGCAGGATGTGTTCCAGGGTGGTGGTGAGTAGCTCGTGGGTGTCGTGGCGGGTGGCCTGTCCGTGTAGCCAGTGTCGGGTGGCGGCGCGGTTCAGTGCGGTCCAGCACTGCAGTGCGTAGCGCAGGCGCGGTGAGTCCGTGGGCGATGTCGGCGTGGAAGGTGGTGAGCAGCGCGACGGCGCGCTGCACGAGGTCGGCGACGACGGCTCGTACTTCGGGGTCGGCGATGTTCTCGCCGTGCGCGATGGTGGCCAGGTAGACGGTGCGGTTGGTGTCGGTCCAGTCCAGCCAGCGCGACACGCTGTCGGCGACGCGCGCGCGGGCGCTGCGGCCCACGGGCGGGCGCAGTTGGTCCTCGCGTTGGGCGCCGATGCCGTTCGAGCAGCGCGATGTAGACGTCCTTGCGGCCGCCGAAGTAGTGGTGCACGAGCCCGCGGGTCACGCCGGCGCAGCTGGCGATGTCCTCGATCGAGACCGCGTCGTAGGCGCGCTCGGCGAACAGCGCGTTGGCCGCGTCGAGGATCTGCTCGCGCCGCTGCCCGGGGGCCAGGCGGCTGTATTTCGGCGTGTTCATAAGCACAGTCTAAGAGTTGTTGGCGGTCCGTCAAGAGCTTGTTATCATAGCGCCAACAGAACGCTACGTCGGGTCGCGTTGAAGATCGCATCGCGTGGGCCGAGAGGGCCGAGACGCTTACGAGGCGGTCAACGGCGCCGGCCACGCGGTGGCGATCGCAGTGCGGGCGCGAAGTGCGCTCGAGCCTGGAGGCTGAGCCGCAGAACGAGCCGATTCACGAGCTCGACGCGCAGACGCTCGACAAATCGAAAGGGGTGGGCATGGACCGACTCGCGGCAACGCCGCGTGAGGCGGCGCAGGCGCTCGCGCACGACGTGCTGAGCGTCGCCGCGCTGAACGCATACCAGGCGGACGAGGTGCCGGCCGTCCTGTCCGACGACGTGGAGGCCGCACGCTCGCGCGCGGAGGGCCTGCACATGGAGGTAAATCTGCCTGCTGGACGCGGAGCGGGGCCGATGAAGTACCACGTCCGCATCACGCGGCTTCCCATCGAGGACGAGCCCCGTAAGGCGATGGAGGCGGCGGGGACGCTGCCCGAGAACTGCGCGCGGCGCGAGCTGCCGGTCCACGACCACGTGGCCGTCCACACGGACAGCTGGCCCGTCACGGACTCCGAGCTCATCGAGCTCGCCCTGGCCAACAGGCGACTGGGCTTCCTCCCGCAGGAAAGGGTCTGGTTCGTGCTGGAATGGGCCACGAAGCTGCGGGGGATCGATCGGCGCGAGCTGGGGCTGGTGCGCGTCGTCGGCGAAGCGGGGGAGTCGCTCGAGGTCACGCCGCACGAGGTCACGGGTCACCGGCCATGAGTCGAGATGCCCGCCCCCACGCCGGCACGCTCCAGAGGGGCGACACCGTGAAGCTGGCCCCGGAGGGACCGCCCGGCGTCGTCGTGCGCCTCCCGCGCGCCCACCCCGACGAGTTCGGCAAGGTGGTCCCGAAGGCCATGGTCCGCTGGTCCGTCGGCCTGTTCGGCGAGCACCGCCGGGACGACCTGATCGTCGTGGCGCCATGAGGCGCTTCGCGCTGGTCATCGCGCTTGTGCTCGCGGCGACGGTCGGCTACCCGTCGGTCGTCGCCATCGACAACGCGGCGGCGGCGACCTGCGCCGACTACGACACGCAGGCCGAGGCCCAACGCGCCGCCGACACCCGCGACGGCGACGGCGACGGGCGCTACTGCGAGACGCTGCCCGGCGCAGCGGCCAGCGGCGACGATAAGAGTGGGCTTGGGCCCGCCCTGCGCACCGAGGGAGGCCGTGGCACCGTCACGCGGGTCATCGACGGCGACACCATCGTCATCGACGGCCGGACCGTCCGGCTCATCGGCATCGACACGCCCGAGAGCGTGAAGCCCGGCACGCCGGTGGAGTGCGGCGCGAACGCGGCGTCACGGTGGATGAAGCGCTTCGCCACCGGCAAACGCGTGCGCTACCAGACCGATGAGACGCAGGACACCCGCGATCGCTACGGCCGCCTGCTGGCGTACGTGTACCTCGCGGATGGACCGCAGCTCCAGCGCTCGATCCTGCGCGCCGGGTGGGCCGGGGTCTATGTCTACAACGGCAAGCCGTTCCAGCAGGTCAGCTCGTTCCGCACTGCGGCCGGCGCGGCGCAGCACGCCGGGCGCGGCGTGTGGGGCCACTGCGGCGGAGACTTCCACCGATGAGCGTGCTCATCCTGATCGTCGAACCTCCTGCTGATCCCGGCCGTCGGCCACCTGGCTGCCACTGGGGGCCGGGACCGAGGCGCATGGATGATCGGCTGCCTGTGCGTCACCTCACCGGTCGCGCTGGCCGTCTTTCTGCTGAAGAGCCCCGAGCGCGTGCCCGCGGCGAAGGACTACGTGGACTGATGGCCGCGCGGGGCAGCTCCTCCTCGGACGGCGGATGCGGCGGGCTGATCGCCGCGGGCAGCGCTCTTGTTCGTCATCGCGATCGTCCGGGCGATCGTGCTGTTCGTCATCGCCACCTGGTTCATCTGGGCGGGCATCACCGCAGCCACCATCGCCGTGGTGTGGATGCAGCTCCACCAGGCCCACAAGGACCCGCTGCTCGTGCAGGTGGAGCGCGGCGACGACGAGGTTGTGTTCGTCATTCGCCGCCGGACGTGGGCCAAGGCGTTCCCCGCCGAGGCGGCGCGACGTGCTGCGCCGCGCCGGGATGTGGTCCGGTCGCCCTGAGACGGCGATCGGCCGACAGAGCAGCGAGACGTTCATCCGTGAGCTGGTGGACATCGGCGAGTACCTGCTCGTCGAGGAGCGCCCAGACAACTAGCACCACCGACCCCCCGCGCGCCGTCACCGGCGGGGGCGCGACCACACCGAGAAAGGACCTCGATGCAGTACGCAGAACAGAACCCCGATGAGATGGGGGCGCTCAGCCGCTGGCTGTTCGCTGACCTGCAGGACGCCAGCCGGATCGTCGAGAGCGACCAGTCCCACGGCCGCGCGCTGAGCGGGCGCTGCCTCGTGTGCGACGCGCCGGTCGCCGAGGACGAGGCCAACGAGCTGTGGGTCGTCGTCCCGGACCGCGGCGACGCCGAAGGGTGGCCGCACGCGACGCTCGGCCAGACGCATCAGCCCTGCTCGACGCTGATGCGGCGCATGAGCGATGCCGAGCTCGCGCTGGAGGCCGCCTGGCGGCGCGTGAAGGCGGCGCAGGGCAACGCCGCGCTGAGCACGGACGGGATACGCGACTGGTGCCTCGCGGCGGCCGAGTGGGCGGCCGCGGAGGTGCGCGTCGCGGAGGAGCGCGGGGAGACGCTGGAGGCGCTCGAGGAGCGCCGCGAGCTGCTACGCGCGTCGCTGGCCAACGCGGCTGCGATGCTGGCCACCGAGCGCTGGCTGGTCGAGCAACCCGACGCGTCCGACGAGCAGTACCGGGAGTTCATGGCGGAGTTCCGGTTGATGCTCGACGTCGGCACCACGGAGACGATCGCCGCGTACGTCGCCGAGCGCACGGCAGGCGCGCATGAGGCGCGGCTCGCCTAGGTCTAGGAGAGCGTGTTGTGCCGCGCCTGTTGACAGACGGCCTTGAGCGCTTGCCTGTGTCGCGGCGCGAGGATGGCGTGACAGAGGTACTCACAGCCACACTCAAATCCTCGCCACGGACCGCCGCGCGGCTGATCAACAGGGTTCTCGCCGAGGGCAGCGTCGACGCGGCGCAGGTCGAGTATCGGGTGGCGACGCAGGTCCCGCTCGCCGGCAGACGGCCGGACATGATGCTCGTCGTTGGACAACATTGTGGCCTCGCGACCGGACCTCGCGACGCAGGCCACGGTCGTAGCCGAGTGGGCAATCGCGGCAGTCATGACCATTGCGGCAACCCCAGTCGGTTGAGTACGCGCGCGGGCTTCGAGCTGTCGTCGAGCTCGGCCCAGCGACCTAGCGCCACTTGACCGCGTCCTCGCAGAGGACGGTACGAGTGGTCGTCGAGCGGACAGCGTTGACGGGGTGCCGCCTTGGTCGGAGGTTGGCGCGTGGTAACCATCACCGAGCCGGTGGGCCGGCGCGATACCGCTTTGGCGTGTAAGCAGTACAGCGCAAGCGGGGGCGGGTCCACCACGGCGACGAGGCCGAGGTCGTCAACCTCGCCTGGCGCAGCCCGCCTGCTCCGTGCTCCCAGTTTACGTGCACGTCGGGCACCACCGTGTACGCCGCGGACGAGTTGGACGTGGCGTTTGTTGCTGCGGTGTTGCCGCTCTAGCGAGGACTGTTCCGGCGGCGAGCGAGCCGCCGCCGTCGCCATCGCGCGGAAGGAGCGGCGCGGGCTGCGCCTCGGCTGGTCTCTAACTGCATGGACGGCCGTGTCGGCACTGGTGTCTCTACCCCGACGCGTCGGGCTCGTCGCGGCCGTCGTACTCAGCCCGCCCGAGTGCCGCGAGCGAAGCGAGCCGCCGCCGGCGCGGGCGCCGGTGCCGCCCTTGAAGTCGAAGGGAAGGTGCGCGCGAGCCTTCAGGTTGAGGTCGTTGATGTCGAGCGCGTCTTCAGTCGTCTGATCTGCATCGCCCTGTTACCGCTCGCTCACGTCGGCTCAGGCTCGTATCCCGCGCGCAACTCCGCGGAGATGTGATCGTCGAGCATTCTCCGCGCCGCAGCCATGCGCTCCAGGGCTTCCCGCAGACCGCTCAGCGAGGCGAACAGCTCATCTTCAATCGCTGCGCACCGTGTCAGCGCCTGCTGTGTCTTGTCTCCCTGCGTCTGCTCGGCCCATGCCCGAAAAAGCTCCGCGGGTTCGTCCGCTCGCTTCAAGTACTCGCCTCGGATCGCGAGCTTGGCCGCCTCGACCTCCTGGTCGATCGTGATCTGGGCGTGTCCGAGCTGACGTTGCACATACATCAGCGGACGCCCGGTGCTCAGCCAGGCCGCCGACGCGGAGTGGCGCAGCGCGTGCAGCGGCATGTCGCGCAGGCCAGCGTCGCGCAAGGCCTCCTTGTGCCACGCGCGGGAGACTCCCTCGTCCGCGCGGTTTGTTGCCACGCTGTTGCCAGAGGAGCTAGGCGGTGGGGCCTGGATGTTCGCCCCCGAGAACAAGAAAGCCCCGCGGCTGCGGGGCTTTTCCAGTGCGCCGAAGAGGACTCGAACCTCCACGGACCATTCGGTCCACAAGGCCCTCAACCTTGCGCGTCTACCAATTCCGCCACCGGCGCGAGGGACGGCGGCCAGCATAGCGATCGCCGCGCGCACCCGGCGTCGGAGGCCCGGCGGTTTGCTTCCGTCCTGACCCCTCGCTACCTTCTACGAACACATGTTCGTACGAGTGCACAACGGCACCGGCCACCGGGCAGCGAGAGGAGCTTGACCGATGGACCTGACGAAGCGACAGCAGGAGATCTTCGACTTCATCAAGCGCTACTCGGCGAAGAACGGCTATCCGCCGACGGTGCGTGACATCGGCAAGGCGGTCGGGCTGGCCTCGTCGTCGACGGTGCACGCCCATCTGGCGAACCTCGAGAAGCTCGGGCTGCTGCGCCGGGATCCGACGAAGCCGCGGGCGATCGAGATGCTCGACCGTGCGGTGGACTCGGTGCGGTCGGTCGTCCGGCCCGCGGGCGTGCCGCTCGTCGGCTCCGTCGCGGCCGGTCAGCCGATCCTCGCGGAGGAGAACATCGAGGAGTACGTCGACGTCCCGGCCGCGGCCGGCGGCGAGGACGGCGACTTCGTGCTGCGGGTCCGCGGCGAGTCGATGATCGACGCCGGGATCCTGGAGGGCGACTTCGTCGTCGTCCGGCCGCAGGACGTCGCGGTCGACGGCGAGATCGTCGTCGCGCTCGTGGGCGAGGAGTCCGAGGCCACCGTCAAGCGCTTCTTCCACGAGGTCGACCACGTGCGCCTCCAGCCGGAGAACACAACCATGGAGCCGATCCGCTCGAAGGACGTGCGCGTGCTCGGGAAGGTCGTCGGCCTGTACCGGAGCGTGCCATGAGCATCACCTTGACCCGCGACATCGCCCAGCCATCGCTGCTCGATGCCGCCCCCCGGCGCGGCGAGACGCTCGAGGACGTCATCTCGGGAGCCTGGGAGGGCCTCGCTGCGCACGACGTCGTGTCCTGCCCGGTCTGCCACGGCGAGATGGTGCCGCGGTACGGCTCGGGCGGCACGACGGTGGGTGGCCGCTGCCGCGACTGCGGGACGACGCTGAGCTGAGGTCCGTCCGGGCCGGACGCTGCGTCGCCGGGCGCGTGCGAGTCTGCGGAACCTCTACGGTGCGGCGCCTCCGTGATCGACTGGCTCCTGCCCACCGTGGTCAACATCGTCGCTGTCGCAGGCCTGGGCGTTGCGTCGAGTCGCGCGCTGCGCTCCATGTCGTGGCGCAGCCTGCTGCTGCCGACGGCCGGCGCGTACCTGATCGTGGCCGTCGCTCTGATCGCGTTCGGCGACGCTGGCCTCGCGTTCGACGGCGACTGGGGCTGGGCCGCGCTCTCGGGTGGCTTGATCGTGACCGCGTTCGTCTCGATGAACGTGGCGCTCGGGTCTGGCGAGGCGAGCAAGGTCATCACCTCCTCGGCCGCCTACCCGGCGGTGACGCTGCTGCTGGCGGCGGTGGCGCTGGGGGAGGCCGTGACCAGCGGGCGATGGCTCGGGACGTTCCTCGTCATCGCCGGTGTGAGCGTGATCGCCCTGAGCGGCCCCCGGTTGCCGCCGGCCCTGCGCCCGCCGAGGTCCTGGGGGTGGCTGGCCCCGACGGTGGTCTTCACCTGCGCACTGGGGGTGATCGGGGTGACGAGCCGGCTCGCACTGGACACGCTGGACTGGTACGACCTGGTCGTCTGGGCGGCGCTGTTCTACACGACAGCCGCCGTGTGCGTGTTCGTCCACGGACGGGCGCGCGGCGAGCGCTTCGTCCGGCCGGATCGCTGGGCGGTCATCGCGGGAACCCTGGCCGTCCTCTCTCTAGCCGCGCTCTACGTCGCCCTGGGCAACGGTGAGGCAAGCATCGTCATCCCCGTCTCGTCGGCGTTCCCGATCGTCACGCTCCTGCTTGCGTGGCTGCTGCTGGGCGAGCGCCTCACGGTCCGCCGCTCTCTTGGCACGCTTGTCGTGATCGCGGGCGTGGTCGTCATCACCGCCGTCTGAGCCGACCCGTCGCGGCCGCGTACCCGCCGTAGTTGCCCGACGCAGGCCAGGCAGTCGCGGGGACTCATCCTCCGAGGGAGTGGGTGGCTGCTGCCTGAATCGGGGACCACGTTGTCCCGGGGACGGGCGCGCGACCGATCTCACACGTGGATCGGGATCGCGCCGCCACATTGGGTCCTCGGCTCCGGCCGTCCATCCCCCAGCACACGAGGACCCATGACCCGAATCGTCTCTCTCATCCGGGGCGCGTTGCGACCCGACCCGCACCGCGAGCCCGACGTGCATTTCCACACGGCCGCCGGTCGCCCCGAGGTTTGCCACGACGCGGGGTGCGCGCGCCCACGCCTGGTCGTGCGGTAGCGGCGCGGTTACGCTCTCCGGTGCAGGCCAGGCAGTCGCGGAGGCTCGTCCTTCGAGGAAAGTCCGGACATCGCAGGGCAAGGTGGTCGGGAGACCGACCCGGGGAAACCCGCGGGAAAGTGCCACAGAAATGACACCGCCGATGGCGCCGACGTTCGCGTCGGCGCACAGGCAAGGGTGAAATGGTGCGGCAAGAGCGCACCGGCGTCGTGGTGACACGGCGGCCAGGCAAACCCCACCTGATGCAAGGCCAAGCAGGACCGTTCGCAGGTTGCCCGCCGAGGTCCAGGTCGGCCGCATAGATGGATGACTGCCCAACGACAGGATCCGGCTTACCGGCCTGCTACGGGAGAGCCCCGCTCCGGCGGGGCTCTTCTATGAGCTGACCGACCGCAGCAGCCGGCGCAGCGCGCGGACGTCGCCGTCCAGCTCGGCGCGCCCGTCCGTCACCGCCGCGTCGAGCGACTGCGGATCGCCGAGGACGTCGTTGAGCGTGAGCGGATCGGTGCGCAGCGTCGCGTCGGGCGCCGCCGGCTCACCCGGTTCGACCCGCACCTCGCCGTCCTGCGTGCGGACGGTCCACACGCTCTTGCCGAGCTCGAAGCGGTGCTCGGCCGGTGGCGCAGCGGGATCGATCTGCGCGCCGCCGCGTAGGAAGAGCAGGACGGAGGTCGGGCTGAGCGTCGCCTGCCCCGGCGGCTGCGGCGCTCGGATGCCCCAGCCGCCGAGCGCGAGCACCACGGGCTCGAGCTCGCGGCCCCACGGCGTGAGCTCGTAGACGACCGACCCGGCGGGCGGCGGGAGCGTGCGGCGCGCCACGACGCCGTGGCCCTCGAGCTCGCGCAGCCGGTCGGCGACCATGTTCGAGCTCGCGCGGGGCAGCGCGCGACGCAGGTCGGAGAACCGCTGCGGCCCGAGCAGCAGCTCGCGTACGACGAGCAGCGCCCATCGCTCGCCGACGACATCGAGTGCGCGTGCGATGCCGCAGCGGTCGCCGTAGGTGCGATCGGTCGGCATGGTGCAAAAGTAGCACTAGATGATTGTGAAGAACAACCAGTAGGGGTACCCTCGGGACATCGGACCAGAGGAGACGCAGATGACACATCCCGTCGTGCACTTCGAGATCATCGGCAGCGACCCCGGCAGCCTCCGCGGCTACTACGGCGAGCTCTTCGGGTGGCGGTTCGACACGAGCGGGCCCGTCGCGGAGGCCGTCTCGGCGGCCGGCGAGTACGGCTTCGTCGAGCCCCCGGTGGACGGCCCCGGCGTCCCGGGCGGCGTCGGCGGCGGTCCCGGCCACGAGCGCCACGTCGTCTTCTACGTCGGCGTCCCGGACGTCGAGGCGGCACTCCGGGAGGCCGAGCGCCTGGGTGGGACGCGTCGCATGGGTCCCGAGACGGCGCCCGGCGGGGGCCTCGTCGTCGGTCACTTCACCGACCCGGAGGGCAACCTCGTCGGCGTCGCGGGCGTCGGCTGACTGGCATCACCCTGCATACGTATGCCAGACTGGGGGGCGAGCGACCGAGGAGACAGCATGGCGACCTTCCTGAAGGAACCGAATCCGCCGACCGTCGAGGCGACCGACGAGCTGCAGTCCCGCGTCGCCGCGATGCTGCGCGACATCGAGGAGGGCGGCATCGATGCGGTGCGCCGCTACTCGCGCGATCTCGACGGATGGGATCCGGAGTCGTTCGTCGTCTCCGATGCGGAGTTCGAGCGCGTCTCCGACGAGCTCGATCCGGCGCTGAAGGAGCACATCGCCTTCGCCCAGACCCAGGTCCGCACCTTCGCCCAGGCACAGCGCGACACGCTCACCGACCTGCGCGTCGACATGGGGCCGGGGGTCGTGCTCGGCCATCGCCACATCCCAGTCGGCGCGGTGGGCGCCTACGTCCCGGGCGGCCGCTACCCGATGCTCGCGTCGTCGTTCATGACGGTCTGCGTGGCGAAGGTCGCCGGCGTCGAGCACGTCGTCGCCTGCGCGCCGCCCCAGCGCGACGCCGGGATCCATCCCGCGATGCTCTACGCGATGCGCACGTCGGGCGCGGACGCCGTCGTCTGCCTCGGCGGCGTCCAGGCGCTGGCCGCGATGGCCTTCGGCCTCATCGAGGGCATGCCGGCCGTCGACATGCTCGTCGGCGCGGGCAACGCCTACGTCGCCGAGGCCAAGCGCCAGCTCTTCGGCCGCGTCGGGATCGACCTCCTCGCGGGCCCGACCGAGGTGCTCGTCATCGCCGACGAGACCTCCGACCCGCACCTCGTCGCCGCCGACCTGCTCGGCCAGGCCGAGCACGGGCCGACGTCGCCCGCGGGCGTCATCGCGATCGGCGAGGACGTCGGGCGCGCCGTCATGGCCGAGGTCGACACGCTGCTGGAGACGTGGCCGACCGCCGACGTCGCCGGCGTCGCCTGGCGCGACCACGGCTGGGTCGCGATCGCGGCCGACGACGACGAGGCGATCGCCCTCGCCGACGAGGCGGCCAACGAGCACCTCGAGGTGCAGGTCGCGGAGGAGAAGCTGCCGACGTACCTGTCGCGGCTGCGCAACTACGGCTCGCTGTTCCTCGGCAACGAGGCGACCGTCGCCTACGGGGACAAGGCGGTCGGGACCAACCACGTCCTGCCGACGCTGCGCGGCGCCCGCTACACGGGCGGCCTCTGGGTCGGGAAGTTCCTCAAGACCTGCACGTACCAGGAGCTGACGCAGGAGGGCACGCGTCGCGTCGCGCCGGCGGTCGAGGCGATCTGCGAGGCGGAGAACTTCGCCGGCCACGGCCTGACGGCCACGATGCGCCTGCAGGCCGCGAGGGCATGACCGACCGCTGGTCGCTCGACGGCCGGGTCGCGATCGTCGCCGGGGCGGGCCGGGGTCTCGGGCTGGGCTGCGCACGGGCGCTCGCGGAGGCGGGCGCCCGCGTCCTCCTGGTGTCGCGCACGGAGGCGGAGATCACTGCGGCCGCCGGGGAGCTGGGCGGAGCGGCGCACGTCGCCGACGTCACCGACCCCGCGCAGCTGCCGGGGATCCTCGAGGCGGCGAGAGCGCTCGGCGACGCCCGCGTGCTCGTGAACGCCGCCGGCACCAACCGCACCGGCTCCGCCCGCGACTATGCGATCGCCGACTGGGACGCGCTGTTCGAGGTCAACGTCCGCGCGACGTTCCTCGTCTCGCAGGCCTTCGGCGACGACCTGCTCACCCGCGGCGTGCCCGGGTCGATCGTCAACCTCTCCTCCCAGATGGGCACGGTCGGCTACCCCGGCCGCGTCGCGTACTGCTCGACGAAGCACGCGGTCGAGGGCATGACGAAGGCGCTCGGGGTGGAGTGGGCGCCGCAGGGCATCCGAGTCAACGCCGTGGCGCCGACCTTCGTCCTCACGCCGCTGACGAAGCCGATGTTCGACGACCCCGAGTTCGCCGCCGAGGTCCGCCGCAGGCTGCCGACCGGCGAGCTGGCCACGATCGAGCAGGTCGCCGACGCGGTTCGCTACCTCGCGTGCGACGCGTCGGGCAGCGTCACCGGCACGATCCTCAGGGTCGACGGGGGCTGGACGGCGTGGTGAGCGGCGCGGGTCCCGTGTAGGCCGCCCGGGGCCGGAAGCGCAGGCGGTGGGGGTACTCCTCGATCGCGTGTGCGACGAGGCCCGCGACCCGCGCGAGGGAGAAGATCGCCTCCGCGGCGCCGGGCACCAGGCCGCACCCGACGGAGAGCGCGCCGAGCGCGAAGTCGACGTTGGGCGCCGGGCCGTCCTGTCGGCCGGCCAGCGCGACCACCGCGTCGGACACCGCCACGCGCTCGGGGTCCGCGGCGCGGGGCAGGAGCTCCAGCAGCGCGTCCGCGCGCGGGTCGCGATCGCGGTAGACCCCGAGGCCGAAGCCCGGCAGCCGGCCGTCCGCCCGGAGGCGCTCGCCGAGCGCGGCGCCCGCGTCCTCGGGCGACTCGATCCCGGCGAGCAGCGCCTCCACGGCGCCCGCGCTCGCGCCGTGCAGCGCGCCGCCCAAGGCACCGAGGCCGGTGAGGACGACGAGGTAGGGGTCGGCCCACGCCGACGCGGCGACCCGCGCAGCGAGCGTCGAGGCCGCGAGCTCGTGGTCGGCGAGCAGGACGAGCGCCGCGTCGAGCGCGTTCAGCGCCGCGGGGCTGGGCGGCGCGTCCGCGAGGCGCGACCACAGCCGCGCCGCGATCGAGCCGTCGCGCGGATCGGATCGCGGGGGCAGGGCGTCGACGAGCGTCGCGATGAGCGTCCGCCCGACCGCACGCACTGCGGCGGGGCGGCGATCGTCGCGCAGCGGGTCCGTCGCGGCAGCGGCGGCGACGACGACCCGCATCCGCTCGACCGGCCTGGCGCCCTCGGGCAGCGCGGCCTGGGCGTCCTCGCACACCCGCGCCATCTCGCCGGGCGAGCGCCACGGGGTGTTCGCGTCGCCGGAGTCCCACAGCAGCTCCGCGACCTGCTCGAACGAGCGGAAGCGCGCGAGCTCCGTCGCGTCGCGGCCGCGGTAGTGCAGCGCGCCGCCGGCGTCGATGAGCGTGAGCTCCGTGTCGACCACCACCTCCAGCGCCCCCGCGCGCCCGCCGTGGCGCGCGCGGCCGGCGAGCCGCTCGACCTCCGCGGGGTCGAAGCGCGACCTGCGGCCGTCGCTGTCGCGATGGCGGGTCAGCATGCCCCGGCTCACGTAGGCGTAGACGGTCTGGGGCTTCACGCCCAGCCGGCGGGCGGTCTCCGCGGTCGACAACACCCGCTTATGTTGATGCAATCAACGTTGACAGTGCAAGTTCTCGGGAGCACGCTCGATCCATGTCCACCGAAGCCACTGGTCTCGAAGGCGTCGTCGCCTTCGCCACCGAGATCTCCGAGCCCGACCGCGACGGCGGTGCACTGCGCTACCGGGGCGTCGACCTCGGCGAGCTCGCGGGCCGCGTGCCCTTCGAGCGCGTCTGGGGCCTACTCGTCGACGGCGACCCCGACCCCGGCCTCGTGCCCGCCGGCGAGGACGTCCTGCCCGTCCGCTCCGGCGACGCCCGCGTCGACCTCCAGGCCGCCGTCGCGATGCTGGCACCCGCGTGGGGCGTCGCGCCGCTCATCGACACCGACGCCGCCGGCACCCGCGACGACCTCGCCCGCACGTCCTCCGCCCTGTTGTCCTTCGCGGCGCAGTCCGCGCGCGGCGCCGATCTCGCGCCGGTCCCGCCCGCGGTCGTCGACGAGGGCAGGACGCTCGCCGAGCGCTTCCTGCTCGCCTGGCGCGGGGAGCTCGACCCGGTCGACGCGCAGGCGATCGACGCCTACTGGGTCTCCGCGGCCGAGCACGGCATGAACGCCTCCACGTTCACCGCCCGCGTCGTCGCCTCGACCGGCGCTGACGCCCCGGCGGCGCTGAGCGCCGCGATCGGGGCGCTCTCCGGCCCGCTGCACGGCGGCGCGCCCTCGCGCGTGCTGCGCATGCTCGACGAGGTCGAGCGCACCGGCGACGCCGCGGGCTGGGTGAAGGCGGCGCTCGACCGGGGCGAGCGCATCATGGGCTTCGGTCACCGCGTCTACCGGGCCGAGGACCCCCGCGCCCGCGTGCTGCGCCGGGCCGCGCGCGAGCTCGACGCGCCGCGCTTCGACGCGGCGGAGGCGCTCGAGCGCGCCGCCCTGGAGGAGCTGCGCGCCCGCAAGCCGGACCGCGTGCTGGCGACGAACGTCGAGTACTGGTCGGCCGTCGTCCTCGACCGCGCGAACGTCCCCCAGGACCTCTTCACCGCGCTGTTCGCGTGTGCGCGCAGCGCCGGGTGGTCGGCGCACGTGCTCGAGCAGCGCCGGACCGGCCGGCTCGTCCGGCCGACGGCCGTGTACGTGGGGCCGGAGCACCGAACACTCGAGGTGATGTCGAGGTAGAGGGTTGTGGCCGTGCCTAGGGTCGGGGCATGGGCACGTTGATCCTGACCATGCACACCTCCGCGGACGGCTTCGTCGCCACCGACGACGGGGAGATGTGGCCCGCCTTCGGCTGGCCGCCCGAGGCGCAGGCGCATCTCAACGACCTCTACCGCGAAGCGGCGGCCGTGATCTACGGCCGCCGCATCTACGAGACGGTCGTGCCGTTCTGGACCGGGATCGCGGCGAACGGGCTCCCGGAGGGCATGCCGTTGGGCGAGACCGACCTCGAGTTCGCGCGGATCATGGACCCGTTGCCGAAGTACGTCGTCTCCCACGGCTACGACCCGGCCGACGCGAACACGGAGGTCATCGGCGCCGCGGAGGTCGCCGGCATCGTCGAGGCGGCCGACGGACCGGTCCTCATGCTCGCCGGCGGCGCGCTGGCGGGCGAGCTGCGCGAGGTGATCGACGAGATCTTCCTGCTCGTCGGCCCGATCGTCCTGGGCTCCGGGCGACCCCTGCTCGACGTCGCGGAGCCCGTGCCGACCCGGCTGCTGACGGCGTGGGCGATCCCGCCGAGCTGCACGGTGATGCGCTACGCCGTGGCCGACGAGTTCCCGGCGCAGCGATAGACGACGAACCAGTCGCCCTCGTGCAGGACGTCGCCGTCCCCGAGCTCCTCGCGCAGCCGCTCCCCGCTGAGGAAGCGCTTGAACACGCGATGGCGCGACCCGTCGTCGAGCACGCGCTCCTGCGTCTCCTCCTCCGGCACGCCCGGCCGCCTGGCCGAGTCCACGATCACGAGCTCCGGGGCGACGCGGCGCGCCTCGGCGACGAACGCCCGGCGCTCGTCCGGCAGCAGGTGCCCGTAGAAGTGGCCCGTCACGAGCCGGTCGAACGAGCCGTCGTCGAAGGCCAGCGGCATCGCGTCGCCGACCACGACGCGCGCGTGCGGCATCCGCGCCGAGGCGATGCGAACCATCTCGGGGCTCTGGTCGATCGCGACGACCTCGCCGCGCAGGTGGCGGGTGAGGAACCCGGTCCCGCACGCGACGTCGAGCACCCGTGCGGGCGGCAGCGAGTCCAGGACCCCGGTGAGCCGGATCGTCTCCTCCTGCCAGCCCGGACGGTCGCGCTGCGCGAACATCCCGGTGCCGTGCCACCAGTCGTCGTACTCGCGCGCGCGGCGGTCGTAGTAGGCGCGCATCCCCTCATCAACGATCCGCACGACAACGAGGCTACGCATCCATGCGCTTCATGCTCATGATCTACGACAACCCCGACACGCGTGATCTGGTCACCAGCCCTGAGGGCCAGGACCTGATGGCGGAGGTCGACGCCGTGATGGCTCGGCTGACCGAGTCGGGCGAGCTCGTCGGGGGCGAGGCACTCGCCGACCCGTCGAACACGCGGACGGTCCGCGTCCAGGAGGGCGTCCCGGTGGTGACCGACGGGCCGCTGGCGGAGGCGAAGGAGCACTTCGGCGGCTACCTCATGGTCGAGTGCGAGACGATCGAGCGCGCCGTGGAGATCGCGGCCGCGTGGCCGAGCACGAAGTTCGGCCCGATGGAGGTCCGGCCGGTCATGGACCCCGGTGGGATGGAGATGTGATCGAGGGGCTGCTGCGCGAGCTCGCCCCGCAGGTGCTCGGCGTGCTCGTGCGGCGGTACGGCTCGTTCGACACCTGCGAGGACGCCGTCCAGGAGGCCTTGCTCGCGGCATCGCGGCAGTGGCCCGTCGAGGGCGTCCCCGAGCACCCGCAGGCCTGGCTCGTGGCCGTGGCGTCGCGCCGGCTCGTCGACGAGGTCCGCAGCGACGTCGCGCGGCGCAGGCGCGAGGAGGGCGCCGCGGCGGTCGCGTTCGCCGACGAGCGCTCCCAGGCGCCAGGCACCGAGCGCCCGCGCGAGCACGACGACACGCTCACGCTCCTGCTGCTCTGCTGCCACCCGGCGCTCTCGCCCGCGTCGCAGATCGCGCTCACGCTGCGTGCGGTGGGCGGGCTCACGACGGCGGAGATCGCGAGCGCGTTCCTCGTCCCCGAGGCCACGATGGCCCAGCGCATCAGCCGCGCGAAGGCGACGATCCGGGGCCGCGGCTTCGCCCCACCGCCGGCGGAGGAGCTGCCCGAGCGCATGCGCGTCGCCGAGCACGTCCTGTACCTCGTCTTCAACGAGGGCTACGCGGCCTCGTCCGGGCCAGATCTGCAGCGCACGGAGCTCGCCGACGAGGCGATCCGGCTGACCCGGCTCCTGCGTCGGCTCGCGCCGGGCGACGACGAGGTCGCCGGCCTGCTCGCGCTCATGCTGCTCACCGACGCCCGCCGAGCGGCACGGACGGGGGAGGGCGGGGCGCTGGTCCCGCTCGCCGAGCAGGACCGGTCGCTGTGGGACCGCGACGCGATCGCCGAGGGCATCGCGCTCGTCGAGGGCGCGCTCGCGAGCGGCCCGCTGGGGCCCTACCAGCTGCAGGCGGCGATCGCCGCGGTGCACGCCGAGGCGGCCGACGCGGAGACGACCGACTGGCCGCAGATCCTCGCGCTCTACGGGCTGCTGGAGCGGATCGCTCCAGGGCCGACGTTCGCGCTGAACCGTGCGGTGGCGGTGGGCATGGTCGACGGGCCGGCGGCAGGGCTGGACGCGCTCGACGCGATCGAGGGGATGGACGGCCACCACCGTCTGGAGGCCGTGCGTGCGCACCTGCTCGAGATGGCGGGCGATCAGGTGGCGGCGCGCGATGCCTACCGCCGCGCCGCGCGGCTGACGACGAGCCTGCCGGAGCAGCGCTACCTGGAGGGCCGCGCGGCGCGGGTGTGAGGAGCGGCATCGCGCCAACACGATTCGGGACGACCGGTTTTCGCGCGCCGCGTCGTTCGTGTGTGTGTGACCGCGACCGATGCACGCGAGCTGCTGCTGCGCCTGACTGCGGAGCGCTACGACGCCCACGACGTGGGCCTGGGGGAGAACCTCCCCTTCATGGCCGATCTCGAGGCCGACATCGTCGAGTGCCGGGACGCCGTCGTGCTGCTCTCGGTGCTCGAGATCGCGGTCCTGCGCGCCCAGATCGAGGCGCCCTTGCTGGGCTGAGCAGGGGTTTCCGAGAGGGCGCTCCGACGCCCTTCCATCCATCCGCCGACGATGCGAACATGTGTTCGGTCATGATCGTCTGCGTCCTGCTTCCACGCTTCGAGCTCGCGATCGCCGCCGGCGGCCGCCGGGCCCTGCTCGGGGACCCTGCGGCACTCGCGCCTGAGCCCGGTCGCGAGCAGCTCGTGGGGGAGGTCTCCCCGGCCGCCGAGGCCTTCGGCATCCATCCCGGCATGCGGATGGGCGAGGCCCTCGCCCGCTGCCCGGCGCTGCATCTCGTCCCGCCCGATCCGGTCGGCGTCGCCGACGCATGGGAGGGCGTGCTCGCCCGGCTCGAGGGCATCGGCGCGCGGGTGGAGCCCATCCGTCCCGGCGAGGCGTGCTTCGACGCGACGGGCCTGCGCAGGCTGCACGGCGGGCACATCGACGGTGTCGTCGCCGCGGTGCGCGCGGCCCTCGCGGGGGCCGACGCAGGGACGCCGCGCATCGGCCTGGGGCCGTCGCGGTTCGCCGCGATGGCCGCCGCCGAGCAGGCCCGCACGCGCCGTCCCGGGCAGGTCACGGGGGCGTCCGATCTCGCGCGCATGCCCGTCGCGCTGCTGCGCAGGAGGGAGACGACGGCGGCCCTCCCGGAGCCGCTCGAGCGCCTCGGCATCGGCACGCTCGGGCAGGTCGCGAAGCTGAAGCGCGCCGCGTTGGGGGATCGCTTCGGCGTCGCCGGGCTCGTCGCCCACGATCTCGCTCGGGGCCGCGACACGCCGCTGCGCCCGCGCAGGGTGGGGGAGGCGCTCGAGGAGTCCCTCGAGCTGCCCGAGTCGGCGTCGGGTCCGCAGCTCGAGCGGGCGCTCGCCCTGCTCATCGACCGTCTGCTGGCCCGCAGCGAGCGCGATGGGCGCACGGTGCGGGTCGCGATCATGGCGGCGCGGCTCGTCGAGGGCGGCACGTGGCGCGAGCGGGTCGTCTTCCGCGAGCCGACCGCCGACGCCGCGCGCATGCGGCTGGTGCTCGCCTCCCGGTTGGCGACGCTGCCCGCCCCGGCGGAGACGCTGCGGCTGGCGGCCGAGCGCTTCGGGGCCGGGCACACGCAGGGCGATGCGCTGTTCGAGGACGGCGCCGAGGAGCGCAGGGGCCGCCTGCGCGAGGCGATCCGGCAGTCGCGCGCGGCGGCCGGGCCGGGCGCCGCGCTGCGGGTGCTCGAGGTCGATCCGGGCTCGCGGGTGCCCGAGCGGCGCGCCGTGCTCACCCCGTTCCAGCCATGAGCATGCGCCGCCTGGGGGAGCCCCGCTCCGCCGCGGTGGTCGCGGGCGCGGGCGGGCGCCCGAGCCGCGTCGAGGGTCGCGAGATCGACGCCGTGCGCGAGTCCTGGCTGGTGGAGGACCGGTGGTGGACGGGGCGCCCCGTGCGCCGCCGCTACTGGGAGGTGGTCACGACCTGCGGGCGCAACGTCGTGGTCTTCCACGAGCTGGAGGGCGGGGGGTGGTTCCTGCAACGCGGCTAGGGGGATGGTTGGTGGCGTGGCCCTCGCGCCCGGCTGGAGGTACCCCAGTCGCCGGATCCCGCCCGGCCACGGCATCAGCCACCCCTGAACTCCGTCGCCACGATCCGCTCGCCGTGGACCCCGTCCGCCGCGGGGCCGGCGAGCCACACGATCGGCGGTCCCATCACGGCCGGGTCCAGCAGCCCGGCGCGCAGATCCTCGGAGACGCCCTCGGGGATCATCCCGGTCTCCGTCGCGCCGCCGGGCAGGAGGATGTTGAGCGTCACCGGGCTGCCCTCGAGGTCGGCGGCCATCACACGGGCGAGCGCCTCGACCCCCGCGCCGGACGGGCCGTAGGGGGCGAACCCGGCACGGGTCATCGTCGACTCGTTCATCGAGATCACCACCACCCGGCCGCCGCCCGCGGCCAGCATGCGCGGCACGACCTCGCGTGCGACGAGGAAGGTCCCCATGATCTTCGTCGCCACGACGTCGTGGAACGCCTCCGGCGCGGCCTTCCAGAACGGCTGGGGATCGGTGAGGAAGTCGGCGTTCACCGTGCGCTGGCCGATGCCCGCGTTGCACACGAGCAGGTCGACGGCACCGACGGCGTCCACTGCCTCTCGGATCGACTCCGGGTCGCGGACGTCGAGAGCGAACCCGGCCGCGCCGCCGCCCAGCTCCGCCGTCACGGCCTCGGCGCGCGCCCGGTCGCGCCCGGTCACCGCCACCTCTGCGCCTGCTTGCACCAGCGCCTCCGCCATCGCGCGTCCGAGGCCGCTCGTCGCCCCCGTGACGAGCGCCCGCCTGCCCTCGAGATCGGTCACCCCGTGAGCGTAGGTCGTCGAAGGCCCAGAGCCCGTGGCGGAGGCAGCCTGACGGCGGCCTAACGGCCGCGACGGCGCGCGCGCTGGGATGCCTGGCGCGCGCGCCGCTCGGCCTGGCGCTCCGCGCGTTCCTCGCGCTGCGCCTCGAGGTGGGCGTCGCGCTCCGCGCGCTCGCGCTCCATCTGCGCGGCGCGCATCGCGCGCCAGGCGCCGCGGGCCTCGCGGACAGCGCCGGCGATCTCCTTGCGCGCGTCGTTCATGGCACGCGCCGCCCCGGCGATCTGCCGTCCCTGCCCCACGACGTGCAGCGCCAGGAGCCCCGTCTCCAGGACCCGGGCGGCGCGTGCGACGTCGCCTCGCACCGCCTCCTGGAGCGCCTCTCCGGCCAGGCCTTCGTCGATGCGGCGGCTCATGCAGGACTCGCGCACCTCCCAGAGCCCCATGAGGGAGTGGGCGACGATCAATGGCTCGGGGTCGCGGGGGTCGAGCTCGAGCTCCTGCGCGAGCTGGGTGGCGATCGCGCCGATGATGCGGCTCGTCATCGCGCGGCCGGCTGCGACGAGCTCGGGCGTCGAGGTCACGAGGTCGTCGAAAGCGCTGAGCATCCAGATCGCCTCGGGCGGGACGTCGCCGTAGCGCAGGCCCTCGTCGTGCATGTAGGTGACGAGCGCCTGGACGGGCGAGGTCGTCGCCCCGCGGTCGCGCAGCGCGCCGATGATGTCGGCGGTGATCTCCTCCTCGCGGTCGAAGACCAGCGACTCCTTCGTCGGGAAGTAGTTGTAGACCGTCTTCTCGGAGACCCCGACGGTCTCGGCGACGTCGGCGATCCGGACGTTGTCGTAGCCGCGCTGCGCGAACATCCAGGTCGCGGTGTCGGAGATCTGCTGGCGCGTCATGCGCTTCTTGTGCTCGCGCAGACCCTCGCCCGGTCGCCGCGTGAGCTGGATCTCGCGCATCTCGCGCATCCACGTCGCGGCGGCGTCGTACGCACCGGGCGCGGGGAGGGGAGACCGTGGGAGCTCGCGAGGCGCCACAGGACGATCCTAGCAATTTTACGGTTGCAGAATATTTACGGCGACTGTACGTTTGTTCGCATGGCCTCCTCCTCCCACGTCCCCGCCATCGAGACTCGAGGGCTGACGAAGCGCTACGGCGACGTCGTCGCCGTCGACCGCCTGGACCTCGTCGTCCCGACCGGCTCCGTCGTCGCGCTCCTCGGTCCCAACGGCGCCGGGAAGACCACCACGGTGCGGATGATCGCCACGCTCGTCCGGCCGACGTCGGGCACCGCGACGGTCGGCGGCCGCGACGTCGTCGCCGAGGGCGACGCGGTGCGCCGGCAGATCTCGCTCACCGGCCAGTTCGCCGCGCTCGACCCGAACCTCACGGGCCGAGAGAACCTCCGCCTCGTCGCCGCGCTGCGCGGTCACGACCGGGCGACCGCCCGCCGTGTGGCCGACGCGCTCGTCGAGCGCTTCGACGGCGCCGAGTTCGCCGACCGCACGATCGGCAAGGTCTCCGGCGGCCAGCGGCGCCGCATGGATCTCGCCGCAGGCCTCGTCCACCAGCCGTCGCTGCTCGTCCTCGACGAGCCGACGACCGGGCTCGACCCACGCAGCCGGCAGATCGTCTGGGGCACGGTGCGCGAGCTCGTGGCCGACGGCGTGACGCTGCTCCTCACGACGCAGCAGCTCGACGAGGCGGACGCGCTCGCCGACCGCATCGTCCTCATCGACCACGGCCGCCAGGTCGCGGCGGGGACGGCCGCGGAGCTCAAGCGCACCGTCGGCGCGCAGCGCATCGACGTCGTCGCCGTGGACGCCGCGGGCCTGGAGACGCTGCGCAGCCGGCTCAGCGAGCGCTACGAGGTGAGCGTCTCGCCCGAGCTGCGGATGCTGTCGATCCCCGCGCCCGGGGAGGTCGACGACCTCGCCGGCGTCACCGAGGCGGTGGCCGCCACCGGCGTGCCCGTCGACGAGCTCGCCCTGCGCCGTCCCAGCCTGGACGACGCGTTCCTCGCGCTCACCGGCCGCCCGCCCGCGCGCGACGAGGCCGACGAACCAGTTCCCGCGGCCGAGGCCGCCTGACCCGGAGTCACATCATGCAACTCGCCTCACCCACGCGTCCCGGCGTCGCCCGGGAGGTGCGCGAGACGCTGCTCCTCGCCGGTCGCAGCCTGCGGACCATCCCGCGCGTCCCCGAGCGCCTGCTCGACGTGACGATCCAGCCGGTCGTCTTCATCGTGCTCTTCCTCTACGTCCTCGGCTCGGCCGTGCACGTGCCGGGGATGAGCTACACCGACTTCCTCCTGCCCGGCGTCATCGCCCAGCAGATCGCCTTCTCCGTCATCGGCGCGGGCACGGCCACGGCCGTCGACATGCACGAGGGCGTCGTCGACCGGTTCCGGTCGCTGCCCATCGCCCGCCTGTCGGTGCTGACGGGGCAGGTGCTCGGCCAGTTCTGCGAGGCCCTGCTCGGCGTCATCGTCGTCGCGGGGCTCGGGTTCGCGCTGGGCTGGAGCCCGGACATGAGCTTCGGCGACGTGGTCGTCGCGATCACGCTCGTGCTCTTCACGCTGTTCGCCTTCATGTGGGCCGGGATCGTGCTCGGCCTGTCGTTCCGCTCGCCGGACGCGGTCCAGGGCGTCGGGTTCACGATCATGCTGCCGCTGACGTTCATGGCCGGCACGTTCGTCCCGATCGCAGGCATGGCGCTCGTGCCGCGGACGATCGCGGAGTGGAACCCGATCTCGCCGCTCGTCGCCGCGTTGCGCGAGCTGACGGGAGGACCGCACAGCGCCGGCGGGTCGTGGCCGCTGGACCACCCGATCGCAGGCGCGTTCATGTGGTCGACGATCCTGCTGGTGGTCTGCATCCCGGTCGCGCTCGCGCGGTTCCGGAAGCTCACGGACGGCTAGCGTCCGGCGCATGACGAAGCTGCCGCTGGAGGACCGGGCCGAGATCGAGGATCTCTACGCCCGCTACATGTGGGCCCTCGACACGGGCGACTCGGGAGGCTACGCCGCGTGCTTCACGCCCGACGCGCTCGTGTTCGAGGTGCAGCCCGACGGCTCGGTCACCAGCGGCCGCGCGTTGGCCTTCGTCGAGGAGGGCTACCACCAGGACCCGCACTTCGTGGGCCATCAGCACCGCCACGACAACCTCGTCTACGCGCCGGATCCCCAGGGTCGCGCCGACCACTGGGAGATCCGCGCGTACGTCTTCGCGACCTACGCGCAGCGCAACGGCCCGGAGGCGACGGAGCACCCGTCAGCCGCGACCACCTGGGCCGGTCACTACGTGGACACGGTCGCGAAGGTCGACGGCGAGTGGCTCTTCATCGAGCGCAACATCGCGCCGTGGACCGGCGAGCGCGGCGCTCGCCTCGAGGAGCGGATGTAGCCCGCCGCTAGGCCTGGGCCGCGATCCATGAGGTGATGCGGTCCGGCACGTCGGCCAGCTCCTCCGACGCGCCGCCGAACGAGAAGCGCACGAAGTCCCGGCCCGAGTCGCCGAACCCGCTGCCCCCGAGGCAGGCGATGCCGACCTCGTCGAGCAGCCGGGCGGCGACGGTGTCGCCGTCCATCCCGGTGTCGGCCACGGACGCGTAGGCGTAGAACGCCCCGGTCGGCATCAGGCACCGGAACCCGGGCACGGCCTGCAGCCGCGGCACGAAGCGGTCGCGCCGCGCGCGCAGCTCCTCGCGCATCCCGAGCGCCGCCGACTGGTCGCCCAGCAACGCCTCGATGAGCGCGTACTGGATGAACGCCGCGGTGCACGACACGGAGTTGACGACGAGCCGCTCGATCGCGGGCTTGATCGCCGGCGGCATGATCCCCCAGCCCGCGCGCCAACCGGTCATCGCGTACGTCTTGGACAGGCCGTCGAGCACGATCGTCCGCTCCATCATCCCGTCGACCTCGGCGATCGACGCCGGCGGCTCGTCGAGGAACGACAGCCCTCGATAGACCTCGTCGGTGAGCACCATGCAGCCGGGGTGACGCATGATCACCTCGGCGATGCGCTCGAGGTCCGCGCGCGGGAGCGTGCTGCCCGTCGGATTGCCCGGGCTGTTGATGATCACGAGCTTCGTCCTCGGGGTGATGAGCTCCTCGAGGTGCGCCGGGTCGAGGCGGTAGTCGTCGTCGATGGGCAGCACGTACGGCACGGCGGTGCCGCCGGCGAACTCCACCATCGACCGGTAGATCGGGAAGCTCGGATCCGGCAGGACGACCTCGTCGCCCTGGCCGACGAGCGCGAGGATCGCGAAGAACATGATCGGCTTCGCGCCGGGCGTGATGACGACCTGATCGGGGTCCGCCGGCACGCCGCGTGTGGCGGTGAAGACGTCGGCGATCGCCGCGCGCGCCTCCGGGATGCCCGCCGACTGCACGTAGTGCGTGTGGCCCTCGCGGAGCGCCTTGACCGCAGCGTCGACGACGTTCGGTGGGGTGTCGAAGCCGGGCTCGCCGATCTCGAGGTGCACGACGCTGCGCCCG
This sequence comes from uncultured Solirubrobacterales bacterium, assembly GCA_963757125.1. Taxonomy (GTDB): domain Bacteria; phylum Actinomycetota; class Thermoleophilia; order Solirubrobacterales; family Solirubrobacteraceae; genus CAVVSD01. The sequence continues at coordinate 712,868 of CAVWQP010000009.1, forward strand.
GTCGCCTCCAGCGCGCGTGCGCGGGCGAGGACCTCGAAGGCGGTCTCCGTTCCGAGGCGCGACATCCGGTTGGCGAGATCGACGGTCTGCATGGCGGGCATGCTAGTGACGGCCGCCGGGGGGAGCCTGTCGTTGTTGCACTTCTGTGACACCTGCGTCTGGTTCCGTCACAGCGCACCGTCGAGGCTCGTCCCATGCCGAGCACTCGCTCCCAGCGCGGCCAGGGAACGGTCGAGTACGTCGCGATCATCGCGCTCGTCGCGCTCGTGCTCGCGGCGGCCGTCGCGGGCGCGGCCGGCCTCGGGCCTGGGATCGGCAACGCCGTCGTCGGCCAGGTCCGGCACGCGCTGTGCATCGTCGCGGGGCGCGCGTGCGAGGAGCAGGTCGCGGAGCGGCCCTGCGTCGTGCGCACGGCGCGCGACGAGCGGCGTGAGTCGGTGTCGCTCGGCTTCGTCCAGCTCGGCGCGGGCCGCGTCGTGCTGCGCGAGCGCCTGTCGGACGGCACGCTGCGGCTCACGGTCCTGCACCGCGGACGGGCCGGGGTGACCGCCGGCTTCGGGTCGAGCACACGCGTGCGCGTGGGCGGCGTCGATGTGGACGTCGGCGCGCATGCTCAAGGGACGGTCGCGGGGCTCGTCGGCGGCGGCCAGGTCTTCGAGGTCCGCACAGCAGCGGAGGCCGACGCGATCGTGCGACGCCTGCGAGCCGACGGATCGCCGACGCTCGACGCCGTACGCCGGCTCGTCCGGCGGGGCGGGAAGACGCCGGCGGCGGACGCGACGCTCGCCGAGGGTGGGTTCGACGCGGGCGTCGACTTCGAGCTGTCGGCGGGCGAGGCCAAGGCCGGCGCGAGCGGCGGGGGCGAGAACGTGCTCGGCCGCCGCGTGGATCGGCGAACGGGGCAGACGACGTGGTACCTGCGCCTGGATCGCGAGCTGCCCGTGTTCGCCGACGCGATGCTGGGGGACGCGTCCGGCGAGCTGGACGGGGACGCGCTGCTCTCCGTGACGATGGATCGCGACGGGCATCCCACGGAGCTGGCGGCGCTCGTCGGCGGGCATGCGCAGGCGGGCGCGTCGGTGCAGACCGGCGCGAGCGTCGCCACCGGAACTTCCCGGTGGGAGGCCGAGGCGCGCGTCGGCCTCGACGATCCTGAGGTCGCGGCTGCGCTGCGCGCGTGGCGCGGCTCACCGGCGTCGGGCGAGGCGGTCCTCGCCCTGGGCAGGGCGCTGCGCGACCGCGCCAGGATCGACGTCCGGCGCTACGCGCGGGAGGCGTCCTCCGACGGCGACGGCGTCGACGCCGGAATGGGGGTCCGCGCGGGCGTCGAATGGGGCCGCGACCGGGAGGCGACGCGCCTGCTCAGCGCGGTGACGCGACCGCCCGGAGGTCTGTGGGAGCGGCGTCTGGACTGCGCGGGGTGATGTGATGCCGCGATGCGCGCCGGGCCCCGACCATGAACGACCGCCATCGGCGCATGACCGCCCTGCTCGTCGCCGGGTGCTTCTTCATGGAGATCCTGGACGCGACGATCGTCCTGACGGCGACGCCGAAGATCGCGGAGTCGCTCCACGTCCCGGTCACGTCGACCGCGCTCGTCATCACCGCGTACCTCGTGACGCTGGCGGTCCTGATCCCCGTCAGCGGCTGGCTCACGATCCGGTTCGGGGCGCGTCGGATCTTCCTGACGGCGATCGTGCTCTTCACGCTGGCGTCGCTCGGCTGCGCGCTGAGCACGAGCCTGGCCGAGCTCGTGGTGATGCGGGTCCTGCAGGGCGTGGGCGGGGCGATGATGGTGCCGGTCGGGCGCCTGGTCGTGCTCGCCGAGACGCCGAAGAGCGAGCTCCTGCGGACGATGGCGTTCATCGTCTGGCCCGCGCTCGTCGCCCCGGTGATCGCCCCGCTCGCCGGCGGCCTGCTCACGGAGTACGCGAGCTGGCGCTGGATCTTCCTCATCAACATCCCGCTGGGGGTGATCGCATTCGTGTTCGCGTGGCGGCTGATCCAGTCGCGTGCGTCCGGCACGGCGCCACCGCTGGACCTGGCCGGCTTCCTCCTGACCGGGACCGGCCTGGCCGCGCTCACCTACAGCGCGCACGTCATCGCCGAGCCCTCGCCGTCGTGGACGCTCGTGATCGTCCTCGGCGTGGCGGCCGCGGTCCTGCTCACCGCAGCCGCGTGGCACCTGCTGCGGACGCCGGCGCCGCTCGTGAACCTGCGCGTGCTGCGCATCCCGACGCTCGGCAACGCGATGGCCGGGAACATCTTCTTCTGGCTCGTCGTGGGCGCGATCCCGTTCCTGCTGACGCTGCTGTTCCAGGACCTGTTCGGGTGGAGCCCGGTCAAGGCGGGGGCGGTGGTGATCGGGGTCTTCGTCGGCAACATCGGGATCAAGCCGTTCACGACGCCGCTGCTCAACCGCTTCGGGTTCCGCCCCGTGCTGATCGCGGCGACGCTGACCCTCGCGGTGACCGCGGTGCTCTCCGGGTTCATCACGGCCGGGACGCCGATCCCGCTCATCGCGGTCCTCGTGGTGATCAGCGGCGCGGCGCGCTCGACCGGGCTGACCGCGTACTCGACGATCGCGTTCAGCGACGTCCCGCCCGACCGGATGCGCGATGCGAACACCCTCGCCGCGACCGTGCAGCAGCTCGGGTCGGGCCTAGGCATCGCGGCAGCGACGGTGGCCCTCCGGGCCGGGGTCCCGATCGGGGACTGGCTGCCGGGCAGGGCGGACGCGGGGACCGCGTACACGGTCGCGTTCGTCGTGCTGGCGCTCGTCGGGCTCGGGGCGACCGTGGAGGCGTTCCGCATGCACCGGGAGGCGGGGGACGTGCTGCGGGCCGGGCGGTAGGGAGTCGGAGCTCCGCTCCGGCCCGAATGGGCCGCCGCGACCAGCCACTCCATGTGCGAACATGTGTTCGCATGCGCTACGCCGAACTGCACGCGCACTCCGCGTACTCGTTCCTCGACGGGTCCTCGCTCCCCGAGGAGCTCGCGATGGCCGCCGCGGAGCGTGGGCACGAGGCGTTCGCCCTCACCGATCACAACTCGCTGTCGGGCTCGATGGAGTTCGCGCAGACCGCGAAGGCGGTCGGCGTGAAGGCGATCCACGGGGCGGAGATCGACGTCGCCGAGGGCGAGCCGCCCGCGGACCCCGAGGCTCCGCGCCGGCACCTCACGCTGCTCGTCCGCGACGAGCGGGGGTGGCGCAACCTCTGCCGGCTGCTCACCCGTGCGCACGCGCACACGCGCGGGTCGCCCGACGAGCCGCCCGCCGCCCGGCGCGACCTCAGGGCTGCGTGCGTGACGCTGGCCGACGTCGAGGAGCACGCGGAGGGCCTCGTGTGCCTGTCCGGGTGCGCGGGCCAGGGCGTCCACGACGAGCCGTCGCTGCGGCGGCTGCTCGGTGCGTTCGGCCGCGACTCCCTGCGCGTCGAGCTGCAGCGCCCCTTCCTGCGCCACGACCGGGCGCTGAACCGCGAGCTCGCCGAGCTGGCCGCGCGCGTCGGGGTCGACACCGTGGCGACGGGGGACGTCCACGCGCACACGCGCGAGCGGGCGATGCTCCAGGACGCGTTCGTCGCCATCCGCGAGCACTCGACGCTCGACGCGTCCGAGCCGATGCGCCGCGGCAACCACAGCCACGTCCTCACGACCCCCGACGCGATGATCGCCCGCTTCCCCGAGCACCCCGGCGCGGTGGCGGGGGCGGCGGCGCTCGCCGCCGAGCTGAACTTCGACCTCCTCGAGGACCTCGGCTACCGCTACCCGCACGCCGACGACCCGGACGCCGACCGCAAGCTCGCGGAGATCACGGCGGCCGCGTTCGACGCGCGCTACCCGCACGGCCACCCGCTGCGCGACGAGGCGCAGCCCCGGCTGGAGGAGGAGCTGGCGGTCATCCGCCACCTCGGGCTGTCGGGCTTCTTCATCCTGCACCGCGACCTGCTCGAGCTGGCCCGCGAGGTCGCCGTGGAGGTCCGCGGGCCCTCGGTCGCGCGCTCGATGCTGCCGCCCGGCCGCGGGCGAGGGTCCTCGGTGTCGTCGATCGTCTGCTACCTCACGGGTCTCTCGCACGTCGATCCGATCGCCAACAGGCTGCTGCTCGGGCGCTTCCTCAATGAGGAGATCGTCGCGCTGCCCGACATCGATCTCGACTTCCCGCGCGACATCCGCGAGGTCCTCATCCCGCGCGTGCACGACCGCTACGGCCGTGAGCACTCGGCGCTCGTCGCGGCGTTCCCGACGTTCCGCGCGCGCGGCGCCGTCCGCGAGATCGGCAAGGCGCTCGGGCTGCCGCCGGGGGAGATCGAGCGCGTCGCGCGCTCCAGCGAGGCGTGGTCGGCGATGAACGTGGACAAGGACATCGCCGTCGCGCTCGGCAAGGGGAAGGAGCGGCGCGGGCGCTGGGCGTGGCTCGCCGCGCTGTCGGAGGAGGCGCACGGGCTGCCGCGCCACCTGTCCCAGCACTCGGGCGGGATGATCGTGTCGACGCGCCCGCTCGTGGACTGCGTCCCGCTCGTGCCCGCCGCGATGGAGGGCCGCCAGCTCGCGCAGTGGGACAAGGACTCGTGCTCGGACGCGGGCTTCCTGAAGATCGACCTGCTGGGCCTGGGGATGCTCTCGGCCGTCGAGCGCTGCGTCGACCACATCGCCTCGCGCCGCGGCCAGCACATCGACCTCTCCCGGATCCCCTACGACGACCCGGAGACGTACGCCTCGATCCAGGCGGCGGACACGACGGGCGTCTTCCAGATCGAGAGCCGCGCGCAGATGGCGTCGCTGCACCGCACGCGCCCGGAGACGCTCGACGACATCACGATCCAGGTCGCCATCGTCCGACCGGGGCCGATCGTCGGAGGGGCGGTGAACCCGTACATCACCCGCCGGCAGCGGCTGCGCGTGGACCCCGACTTCCAGGTGCCCTACGAGCACCCGTCGCTCGAGGAGCCGCTGCGCGAGACGCTCGGCACGATCATCTTCCAGGACCAGGTCATCGAGGTCGCGCGGGCGTTCGCGGGCTTCACCCACAGCGAGGCGGAGGGGCTGCGCAGGGCGATGAGCCGCAAGCGCTCCGAGGCGGCGATCCGCGCGTACACGGAACGCTTCGTCGAGGGCGCGCAGACGACGCACCCCGATGTCGACGAGGCGACCGCCCACCGCGTCTACGAGATGATCGTGGGGTTCTCCGGGTTCGGCTTCCCCAAGGGCCACGGCGCGGCGTTCGGCCTGCTCGCCTACCAGTCGGCGTGGCTGCGCGTGCACTACGGGCCGGAGTTCGTCTGCTCGCTGCTGGACGAGCAGCCCATGGGCTTCTATCCCTCCGACGCGCTCGTGCACGAGGCGCAGCGGCGCGGGATCGAGGTGCTGGCCGTCGACATCAACACGAGCTCCGTCGGCTGCACCGTCACGCCCGAGGGCGAGATCCAGATCGGGCTGGGCTACGTGCTGGGCGCGCGGGCGGGGGAGGTCGCCGCCATCGTCGCCGCGCGCGAGCGGGGCGGGCCGTACCGCTCGGTGGAGGACCTCGCGTCGCGTTCGGGGATCGGGCGCCCGACCCTCGAGCGCCTCGCCTGGTCCGGTGCCTGCGACGGGCTCGTCGACGGCGACCGCCGCGTCGCGCTGTGGCAGCTCGGCGTCACCGCGCCCGGCTACGGGTCCGGTGAGGGGGCGACCCAGCTCTCGCTGCCGCTGGACCTCCCGGGCGCCCCGCCGCTCGACCCGCTCATCGGGTGGCCGGCGATGGTCGCCGACTACGCCTCGACGGGCCTGACGACCGGCGTGCACCCCATGGGCCTGCTGCGCGACGACCTCGAGGGGCGCGGCGCCGTGCACAGCGCCGGCCTGCGCGAGCTGCGCCACGGTCAGCGGGTCCGGATCGGTGGCGTCGTCGTCGCGCGCCAGCGCCCCGGCACGGCGAAGGGCGTCGTCTTCATGCTGCTCGAGGACGAGCACGGCACGATCAACCTCGTCGTGCCGCCGGATGTCTACGAGCGCGAGCGCCTCGTCGTGCGGTCCGAGCCGCTCGTGATCGCACAGGGGATCCTCGAGCGCCATCCGGCGGCGGGCGGCGCGATCAACGTCCTCGTGCGCGGCATCCGCGCGCTCGACGCGCCCGACCGGCCGCTGGCCCAGATCGCGGAGCTCGCCGGGCACATCACGCTGCAGGACTTCTCGCCCCTCGACGCCGAGGAGCTCGCGCGCCAGGACATCGCCGTGGGGGAGACCGGCCCGCCCACCGGCGTCGCCGGGTTCCGCGCGGTCGCGCCGCCCGTGCAGTCGTTCGCCAACGGCCGTCGGCGATGAGGCGCCGCACCGCCGTCAGGTTGGCTACAGTCCGCGCGTGCTCGCGCTCGGGTTTGTCGCGCTCTTCCTGGTCATCGGTCTCACCGTCTTCTTCGTCGCCTTCCGGGGCGGTCCGTCGGCGCCGGCCACCTCGCAGGCCGACCGCAAGCGCAGGATCGGCCGCCCGGTGCTGCTCGCGATCGCCGCCGTCTTCATCGGCTTCGGCCTCGTGATCCCGCTGCTCTCGCTGCTGCACAACGGCAACACGCAGGCCGACGCCGCCATCGGCGGCGTCGAGCTGACCGCCGCGCAGGAGCACGGGCGCCAGGTGTTCAAGGAGCGCTGCGCGACCTGCCACACGCTCGAGGACGCGGGGGCGGTCGGCATGGTCGGCCCGAACCTCGACGACCTCCGGCCCGCGACGGCGCTGACGCTCGACGCCATCAACAAGGGCCGCGCGCGAGGCCAGGGCCAGATGCCCGCGCAGCTCATCTCGGGGCCGGACGCGCAGGACGTCGCCGACTACGTGGCGACCGTCTCCGGCCGCTGAGCGGCCGCCGCGCTGCAGGATTTCTTGCCGCTCTGTGCGGGGGTTTCCGTAACTCCGCGCATTTGCAGGAGAAACCGCCGCTGCTACGATGCCCGCCAAGTCAGACCGCTGAATCACCGCCTCAGGGCGGCTGAGCGGGGGAACCAGACAGTTGGGGCGAATCGATCCGTCCGGTCGTAGCGCGACTCTCCAGCGCGAGCCCGTCAGCTAACCCCGTAGGCAACGGAAGAGGACGACGCATTCATGGCTGAGACGGATGGCGCTTGGTGGTCGGAGGTCGAGCACCTGCGCGAAGGGATCGAGCGTAAGCGCGCGCAGGCGACGGAGCCCACCGGCTTCGATCGTGTCGCGGGCGCGAAGGACGGCCGCTTCGCACGTCGCCAGAAGGAGCTGACGGCGACCGAGCGCGATCGCGTCGACGCCGAGCTCGCCGATCTCGCCTCGTCGTCGCGCCGTGACCGCGACCTCTTCGACTTCGAGCCGACGGACGCGCCTCAGCGCACGGGCCGCTTCGACCGCGACGACACGATCCTCCTCGAGCGCGACCTCGACCCGGCCGACGCCCCTCCGCCGCCGGAGCCCATCAGTCCCGCCGCGCTGCTGTCCCTCGACGTCGGCTGGCAGGAGTCCGTCCGTCGCGAGCCCGAGGGCGAGTTCACCGAGCTGATCATTCCCGGCCAGGGCGTCCCCGGCCGCCCGACGGTCCAGATCCGCGGCCGCGGGACGGAGGGCCGCGTGGACGCGCAGCTGCCCGACCGCGCACGCCGCCGGCCGTCGCGCTCGGTCTCCGAGCGCCTCGGCCCGCGCCCCGACCGCCTCGCCCTGTGGGCGTTGGTGCTCGCGGTCGTGCTCATCATCACGGCGGTCGCGACCGCCGACGCCTCGACGCTGACCCATTAGTGCCGTGAGTCACTAGTTCGCTGGCATCCGGCGGCGCCGTTCTCGCGTCTGCCGGCCCCCGGCATCGCCTGCCGTATGCCCGATATGACTGTCGATGCCGGTCGCCGGCAGACGCGATTCGGCATCCACCGGCTGCAACCGATCTCCTGACTCACGACACTTGCGCGCCCCAGCGCCACCCCGGTGATCCGAGCGCGGTTCGCGCCCGGATGCTCAACGACGCGACAGTCCGTTGCGTCATGCACACCGGGCTAGACTTACGAAGCGTAAGGAGCGGGGCGACGACCGGCCCCGAGTGGCGATGAAGACCCCCATGAGTCGGTTCCAGATCCACGACGACCTCACCGCACCCGAGGGCTCGCAGCCCCTGCTGCGCGGCGTACTCGCGACCGGTGGGCAACTCCCGAACTTCCTCGGCGTCCTCGCCGGCGCCCCTGCCGCCCTGCGCGGCTACGCGCGCCTGCGGTCCGAGTTGCGTCACGGTCACCTGGAGCCCGCCACGCTCGAGCGGATCGCGCTCGCGGTCGCCGAGCACCACCACTCCAAGCCGGGGGTCGCGCTCCACGCACGGGCGGCGCGGCGGACCGGGCTGCGCCACGACGACATCGCGCTCGCCCGCGAGTGGGACGCACGCGACCCGCGCGACGCCGCGCTTCTGCGCTACCTCAAGCCGCTCGTGACCGAGAGCGTCGCCCCGGCGCCGCACCTCCACGAGGAGGCGCGCGAGGTCGGCTGGACCGACGAGCAGCTCCTGGAGGCGATGGCGGTCGTCGCGCTCGAGGGCCTCACCGCGATGGTCAACGTCGCGGGCGACGTCCCGGCCGACGGCTCCGTCGAGGAGTCGCGCAGCCAGCCGCTCCGTGCGGCGTAGCTCCGGGGGACGGAATACGCTTCGCACATGCGAGGCGCAACGGCGGCGTCGCCGTGTCCGCTCTACCACGACGCCGTCGAGCTCATCGGCCGGCGCTGGACGGGCGCCATCCTGGCGGTCCTCCTGGAGACCGGACCGCTGCGGTTCCGGCAGATCGCACAGGCCGTCCCCGACCTCTCGGACCGCCTGCTGGCCGAGCGCATGCGCGAGCTCGAGGCGCGCGGGCTCGTGACCCGCACGGAGCTCGAGGTGGGCGTCGAGTACGCGCTGACCGACATGGGCCGCGACCTCGAACCGGCGGTGACCGAGCTGCGGGCCTGGGCCCGCCGCTGGTTGGCGCGGTAGCGACACTTCCGACAACCGGTCCACCGCTGCCCGCAGGCCCATCATCTAGGGTCCGCTGGCGATGACCGACCAGCCTCAGACCGCCGACGACGTCAAGGCGCTCGTCGCCGAGCGCGACGTCCGCTTCATCCGCTTCTGGTTCACCGACATCCTCGGTCAGCTGAAGTCCTTCTCCGTCGACCCCGACCAGCTCGACAGCGCCTTCCAGCAGGGCCTCGGGTTCGATGGCTCCTCGATCACCGGCTTCAACGCCATCGAGGAGTCAGACATGGTCGCCATGCCGGACCCGTCGACCTTCCGCGTGCTGCCCTGGCGGCCGGAGGAGCAGGGCGTCGCCCGCATGTTCTGCGACGTGCTGACGCCCGAGCGCACCCCGTACGAGGGCGACCCGCGCCACGTGCTGCGCCGCGCGCTGCAGCGCGCCGAGGGCATGGGCTTCGACCTCTTCGACGTCGGCGCCGAGCCCGAGTACTTCCTCTTCCGCGACAACAAGAACGCCGAGCCCCTGGACGAGGGCGGCTACTTCGACCTCACGACGCTCGACGCGGGCTCCGACGTGCGCCGCGACACCGTCCTCGCGCTCGAGCAGCTGGGCATCGGCGTCGACCTCTCCCACCACGAGGGCGGCCCGAGCCAGCACGAGATCGACCTGCGCCACGGCGAGGCGCTGAAGATCGCCGACGACGTCATGACGTGCCGCATCACGGTCAAGGAGCTCGCGCTCAACTACGGCTGGCACGCGACGTTCATGCCGAAGCCCATCTACGGCGTCAACGGGTCCGGCATGCATACCCACATGACGCTCTTCAAGGAGGGGACGAACGCGTTCTTCGACGCCGACGACCCCTACTTCCTGTCCGACGTCGCGAAGGCCTTCATCGCCGGGCAGCTGCGCCACGCGCGCGAGCTGTCATCGATCTTCGCCCAGTGGGTCAACTCCTACAAGCGCCTCGTGCCCGGCTACGAGGCGCCCGTGTACGTCGCCTGGAGCCGTCGCAACCGCTCGGCGCTCGTGCGCGTGCCGCACTACCACCCCGGCGCCGAGGCCTCCACGCGCATGGAGCTGCGCTGCCCGGACCCCGCCTGCAACCCGTACCTGACCTTCGCGTCGCTGCTGCAGGCCGGGCTCGAGGGGATCGAGAAGGGCTACGAGCTGCCCGAGCCGATGGAGCGCAACCTGTACCACCTCGCTCCGGATGACCGGCGCCGGCTCGGGATCGAGCAGCTGCCGGAGACCCTGGGCGAGGCGATCGAGCTGACCGCGGAGTCAGAGCTCGTCCTGCGGACGCTGGGCGAGCACATGTTCAACCGCTACATCGAGATCAAGCGGCAGGAGTGGGACGAGTATCGGGTTCGGGTGACGCGTTGGGAGCTGGACCGGTACCTGCCGGTTCTCTAGCGAGCTTCGACGGCAGCCACACCTTCGGCCCGATCCCGAGAACGAGCGCGGGCACGAGCACCGAGCGGACGATGAAGGTGTCCAGCAGGACGCCGAAGGCGATCACGAAGCCCAGCTGCGTCAGGAACGTCAGCGGCAGGACCGCGAGCACCGAGAACGTCCCCGCGAGCACGATCCCGGCCGACGTGATGACCCCGCCGGTCACCGCCAGGCCGCGCAGCATCCCCTCCCGCGTCCCGCGCTGGATCGTCTCCTCCCGGACGCGGGCCATGAGGAAGATGTTGTAGTCGACGCCCAGCGCCACGAGGAAGATGAACGCGAACAGCGGCAGCCCGGGATCGCTGCCCGGGAAGCCGAACACGACGTCGAAGACGACCGCTCCGACGCCGAGCGCCGCGGCGTAGCTCAGCACGACGGTCGCGATGAGCAGCAGCGGCAGGACGAGCGCCCGCAGCAGGAACGCGAGGATCACGAACACGATCACGAGCGCGATCGGGACGAGGAGCTTCGTGTCGGACTCGGTGGCGACCCGGAGGTCGCGCTCGACCGCGGACGGGCCGCCGACGAGCGCGCCGGGCGCCGCGTCGTGGACCGCGTCGCGCAGCTTCGGCACGACGTCGTAGGCCGCCGTCGAGTAGGGGTCGACGCTGAGGAACGCCGCCAGCTGGGTCGCGCGGTCGTCCTGCGCCACGGGTCGCGTGGGGACGGACGCCACCCCCTTGACGCCCTCGGCCGCGCGCACGACGGCGGCGACGTCGCCGCCCGCCGGCACGACCACGTCCGCGGGCGCGGTCGTGCCGCTCGGGAACGCCTTCGCGATGAGGGCCTGGCCCTCGATCGACTCGACGGAGTCGCGGAACTGGTTGCCCTGGGTGAGCCCGGTGGAGAAGTTCAGGACCCCGAGCGCCATGATCACCAGCCCGACCGCCGTGACGACCCCGACGGTCACCGGCCTGCGCGCGACGCGGTTGCCCACCCGGCGCCAGAAGCCGTGCGTCTCGTCCGACCCCGTCCCGCCGACACGGGGGATGAAGGGCCAGAACGGCCGGCGGCCGGCGATGAGCAGGATGGCGGGCAGGAAGGTCAGCATCACGACGACCGCGACCGCGATGCCCATCGCGCCGATCGGGCCGAGCCCGGCGGTGCCGTTGACCTTCGCCAGGGAGAGCGACAGCAGCGCCGCGCACACCGTCAGGCCGGAGGCGAAGATCGCCGGGCCGGCACGCCGCAGGGCGATCGCCATCGCCTCGTGCTTGTCCTCGTGTCGTCGCAGCTCCTCGCGGTAGCGGGCGACGAGCAGCAGCGCGTAGTCGGTCCCCGCCCCGATGACGAGCACGGACAGGATCGCCGAGGACTGACCGTTGACGGTGACGCCCGCCTCGGTCAGCCCCCAGCCGATGCCGCGCGCCGTGATCTCCGCGAAGGCGACGGCGAGGATCGGGAAGAACCAGAAGATCGGGCTGCGGTAGATGAGGATCAGCAGCACGATCACGAGCAGGAACGCAACGCCGACGAGCGTGCCGTTGATGCCGTTGAAGACCTTGATCGCGTCCGCCGAGATGCCGGCCGGCCCGGCGACCTTCACCTGCAGGCCGTCGCTGCGGTCCGTGCTGACCGCCTTGCGGTAGGCGTCGACCGGGTCGAGGATGTCGTCGCCCTCGCCGGTACCGGTGAGCTGGTTGGCGATGAGCGCCGTCGTGCCGTCCTGCGAGAGCTCGTACGGCGCGCCTGCCCTGGGGTCGGTGGGGTTGCCGAAGGGCGTCGAGTTGTCGAAGCGCCGCGTGATCCGGTTGAGCTGCGCGACGTCGTTGGTGATCGCGCGGCGGTCGGTCGCGGTCAGCCCGCCGTCGCGCCGGTAGACGATGACCGTCGCCGCCTTCTCACCACCCTGCAGGCGCTCGGTGACCTGCAGGGCCTTGGTCGATTCCGCGTCGCCCGGGAGGAACGACGTCGATTCGTTCTTCTCGGCGTCGGCGAACTTCCCGGGGAGGTTGCCCCCGATGACCGCGACGACCACGACGAGCCACGCGAGGGCGACCAGCCACTTCGCGAGACGACCTGCCGGAACGGCGAAGAGCGAGCTCATCCGCGAAGGATCCCTGCGAACGCAACATCCCTGCAATCAGGGATCCTCCCTACGGGAGGGCCCTTGCGGTTACGATCGCCCGCCTGATGTCCCGGCGCGCCCTCATCGCAGTCCTCACCGCAGCAGGGCTCGCGCTCGCGGCCGCCCCCGCCGCACGGGCCGACTGGCAGCGCATCACGCCCGTGGCGTCGACGACGACGACCGGCGAGGTGGCGCTCCTGCGCACGCCCGACGGGCTGCACGTCGTCTGGCGCTCGCACACGAGCAAGTTCCGCAATCACCTCACGCACCGCGTCGTCGGCAACGACGGAACGCTCGGCGCGCCGCGGTCGGTCACCGAGGACTGGATCGAGATGGGCGACCCCGCGCTCACGGCGGGCCCCGACGGTCTGCGCGTCATCTTCGGCGGCGTGCACACGACGCATCCGGACGAGATCAACACCGAGATCAACACCGCGGTGTCCGTCGACGGCGGACTGAACTGGGGACTGCAGGACGGCTCGATCGTCCCGCAGGGTCGCGGCTGGCCCGATGACGCCGTCAGCGCGGCGGCGCAGGCCGACGGCACGCCGCTCGCCGCGTGGGCGGACGGCTCCGGCGTGTGGATCCACCGCGGTCTGGATCCGAACACCGCGGTGACCGACATCGCGTCGGCGCTCGGGCCGTTCGGCACGGGCCCCGGCGTCGCTGCGGCGGACGGTCGCACGGTCGTCGCGTGGTTCTCCGCCTCGTCGGCCGCGCGCGGCGTCTACGCGCAGGACCTCGGTCCGGACGGCGCGCTGCTCGGCACCCCGGCTCCGATGCCCGACTCGACGAGCCTGCGCACCGGCATGGCCGCGCGCACGCCGGTCGTGGTGCGGCCCGGCGGGCGCGCCTACGTCGCGTATCCGACCGGCTCCAACGCGGACCGCGCGATCAGCCTCTGGTCGCTCGGTTCGGCGCGGACGGTGACGATCGGGCGCTCGACGGGCGCCGCGTTCACGACCGTCGCCGCCGGCGCGAGCGGCCGCATGTGGGTCGCGTGGACCGCGACGGTCAACGGCCGTAGGCACGTCCTCGCACGCCGCTCGAACGCGGCGGTGTCCCGCTGGGGCGCCGTCGTCGACGCGGGCCGGCCGGACGGCGGCGCGACCGCCGGAGCGTTGAACGGCAGCGACGCCAACGGCGCGCTGGATCTCATGGCGTCCTTCACGATCGGCGACTCCGACCGCGCCTCGACGTTCTACGAGCGGGTGCTCCCCGGACTGACGATGAGCGTGTCCGGCGCGAAGGTGACGGTCACCGACGCCGGCGACCCGGTCCCCGGCGTCCGCATCACCGGCGGCGGGCGCCGCGCGACGACGGACGCGAGCGGGCAGGCCACGCTGCGCGTCGCCGCCGGCACCGTGGTGCGCGGCTCGCTCGCGGGCTACGCGACCGCCACCGCGACCGCGCGCTAGTCCCCGGACAGCAGCGCCGCGAGCTCGCCGGGGTCCGTGACCGGCCGCCGGCACGCGAACCGCTCGCACACGTAGGCCGCCGCCCGGCCGTCGACCGCCGTGCGACCCTCCAGCAGTGGCACGCCGCCCGTGTCGGACCCGTCGCCCGCCGCCAGCACGACCGCGGGCCAGAGCCGCTCGCGCAGCACCCGCTCGAGCGCCTCGCGGTCCTCGCCTGCGAGCGCGACCTCGCGCGGCGGGTGCAGGGCGAACGCGAGCGCCTGCAGCAGGTGCCCGAACGCCTGCGGATGGCGCGGCGCGAAGACGCCCACGAGCTCGAGCACGGACCGGCCGTGGCGCTCGTAGGTGTCCTCGCCGGTGAGCGCGGCGAGCCGCAGGAGCCCGAGCGCCGCGCTGGACGAGCCCGACGGGATGGGGTTGTCCTCGAGGTCCTTGCGCCGCGTGACGAGCTGCTCGTGGTCGTCGGAGGTGGAGAAGAACCCGCCTCGCTCGGGATCGGCGAACCGCGCGATCATGGCGTCCGCGACCTCGCGGGCGGCGGCGAACCAGCGCGGCTCGAAGGTCGACTCGTAGAGGTCGAGCAGCGCCTCGAGCAGGAACGCGTGGTCCTCGAGATAGGCGTTGAGCTTGGCCGTCGTGCCGTCCGACGTGCGCAGCAGCCGCCCCGTGTCGTCGCGCATCGTGCCGAGGAGGAAGTCGGCGTTCGCACGCGCGGCGTCGAGGAGGTCCTCGCGCCCCAGGCGCGCGCCTGCCTCCGCCAGCGTGCCGAGCGCGAGCGCGTTCCAGGCCAGCAGGCGCTTGTCGTCGAGCCCCGGCCGCACGCGCTGCGCGCGGACCTCCATGAGCCGCTCCCGGATGCGCGCGCGCTGCTCGGGCGGGGGCTCGGGGCCGCGGGACTCGAGCACGTTCGTGCCCTCGAAGTTGCCCTGCGCCGTGGCGCCGAACCAGACGAGCGCCGCCTCGGCGTCGGCCGGCTCCAGGGCGTCGAGGAGGTCGTCGAACGACCAGACGTAGAACTTGCCCTCCTCGCCCTCGGAGTCGGCGTCGAGGGCGGAGTACAGGCCGCCCTCGGGGCCGCGCAGCTCGCGCAGGATGAACTCGAGCGTCTCCTCGCACGTCCGGCGCAGCACCGGGTCGTCGCTCACGAGCCACCCGTGCAGGTACGCGCGGGCCAGCAGCGCGTTGTCGTAGAGCATCTTCTCGAAGTGCGGCACGGTCCACGTGCTGTCGACCGCGTAGCGGGCGAAGCCGCCGCCGATCTGGTCGTTGATCCCGCCGCCGGCCATCGACCGCAGCGTCTGCAGGGACATCTCGCGCTCGCCGTGGGCGAGCAGGAAGAGCAGCACCGAGGACGGCGGGAACTTCGGGGCGCCGCCGAAGCCGCCCTGGATCGAGTCGTACTGGCTGCGCAGCGTGTCCACCGCCTCGTCGAGGACGGCGGCCGAGATCGCCTGGCCCGAGGGCTCCAGGAGCGCCGTGCCGGCCAGGCGCCCGGTGATGGCATCGCCCTGCTCGCGGATCTCGTCGCGCCGAGTGCGCCACGCGTCGGCGATCGCCTCGAGCACCTGCGGCCAGGCGGGGATGCCCTGGCGTGGCGTCGGCGGGAAGTAGGTCCCGGCGAAGAACGGCACCTGGTCGGGTGTGCAGAAGACGTTGAGCGGCCAGCCGCCGTGGCCGGTCATCGCCTGGACCGCCTCCATGTAGATGGCGTCGACGTCCGGTCGCTCCTCGCGATCGACCTTCACGCAGACGAAGTTCTCGTTCATCCGCCGCGCGACCCCGGGGTCCTCGAAGGACTCGCGCTCCATGACGTGGCACCAGTGGCAGGCCGAGTAGCCGATGGAGACGAGGAGCGGCTTGTCCTCGTCCCGGGCCCGGCCGAGCGCGGTCTCACCCCACGGCAGCCAGTCGACAGGGTTGTCCCGATGCTGGCGCAGGTAGGGCGAGGTCTCGGCGGCGAGGGCGTTCGCCATGCCAGGGACGCTACCCGGCGTTGCGAAGGCGGAACGCGCGGAGCGCGTCGGCGACGCCCGGCACGTGCTCGGCGCGCGCGGCGGCGGTGGAGCGCACGACCGAGAAGCGGCGCCCGCCGAGACGCCCGCTGATGTGCTGGAGATCGGCGCTGACGGTGATCGTGCCGCGCAGGGCGCCGCCGCCGCGGACGCGCAGGTGGGTGGTCCCCTTCGACGGCGCCCAGCCGGAGACGTGCACCCCCGTGACGTAGCGGGCGTCGCGCAGGCGCAGGCCGCCGCCCTGGAGGCTCGCGAAGCCGCCGCGCAGCGACCCGACGCGCCGCGGCAGCGCGCCCGTCTCGAACGCCTCGTAGAGCACCTGTCGGCGCAGGTCGCTCACGGTGTCGAGCGCCGCGCCGACGGTCTTGCCCAGCCGGCCGCGCAGCGTCCCGACGGTCCGCGCGCCCGCGAGCCGCATCGGCGGGCGGCGCGCGAGGGAGATGGGTGCCGTCGCCGTCGGGCAGCCGGGGATCGCCTGATCGGCGAAGAACGCCGCGAGCGCCTTCGCGGCGCACGCATCGGTGGAGATCTCGCTGCTCAGTACCGAGTGCCCGACCCAGGGCACCGTGACGATCTGGGCGCTGAGCGGCAGCCGCGCGGCCGTCGCGCGGGCGTCCTCGGTCGGCGTCCGCAGGTCGGCGCCGCCGCTGAGCATGAGCGTGGGCACCGCGGGCAGCGGCCCTATCGGCACCGGGGCCGGCGACGCCGTGGGCCAGCCCAGGCACAGGCCGATGAGCTCGGAGCCCAGCGCGGTGCTGCGGTCGAACGGCGCGAAGTCGGCGGGCGGCATGTCGGCGACGATCGACGCGGCCTGCCGCGCGCGCGTCCTGACGCCCGCGGCGCGGTTCCACGGGAACGAGAGCTCCTCGCACGTCGTCGCCGCGTAGAGACCGGGGGCGACCGTCGCGTCCGGCTCGGCCAGCGTCACGCGGCCGCCGGCGTGGGCGATGAGACGCCCCAGCGGCCCGCGGTCGCCGCGGTGCAGCGCGCCCAGCGCGGCGGGGACCTCTGCGCGCATCGCGGGGTTCGTGTCGCCCTTCACGAGCATGGTGAAGACGTCCTGGCGCGTGATCTCGACGCCGTGCCGGCGCCCGCGGTCGTCCACGTAGCGGGCGCGCAGAGGATGCTTCGCGAGCCGCTTGACGAGCGCCTTCAGCGATGCGGTCGGGTTCGCGGTGATCCCGCGGCATGCGTTGCCCGCGCAGAGCTCGCCGAGCACGCGCGGGACGGCCGCGAACGTCGAGTGCTGCAGCACGTCGGGGCCCTCGGGCGTGACGACCGAGTCGAGCACGAGCCGCTCGACGCGGTCCGGGTGCGCCGCCGCGTAGGCGAGCGCCACCTTCGTGCCGTAGGAGACCGCGTAGATCGTGAGGCGGGCGTATCCGGCCTGCTCGCGCAGCGCCTCGATGTCCGCCACGGAGTCGGCGGTTCGGAACAGCCCCCGACGCGCGCCGAGCTGCCCCGCGCACCTCGCGCCCGCCTCCAGGAGCGAGCTGCGCGCGCTCGGCGTGTCGAGCGCCGGGCACGTCAACGGGCTGGACTGTCCCGTGCCGCGCTGGTCCATGACGAGCAGGTCGCGCGTGGCGCGCGCCGGCGCGAGGATCTGGGCGAAGGTCGCGGCGAGCGGCGCGGCCGCCTGGCCGGGGCCTCCGGCGAGCGCGAGGACGGCGCTGTCGCTCGGCGCCGTGGTGGCCGGGACGCGACGCACGTTGAGGGAGACGGTGCCGGGGACGACGCCGGTCCGATCCAGCGGGACGGGAACCGCCCCGCATTGCAGCGAGGGTGCGTCGGTCTGCGGACACGGGGCCCACCCGACGGCCGCGTGCGCTGCCGCGGGGCCCGTGAGCACGATGACCGGCACGGCGAGCAGCGTGAGCATCCATGCCCGCATCCATGGGTGACGCTAGCAGCGCGATACGTTCCAGCACCCCGGCCCGAGAGGTGGAGAACGACGTGACAGAGCACCGCCAGACCGTGAACGCGCCAGGCGCCCCGGCGGCCATCGGGCCCTACAACCACGCGGTGCGCACGGGGAACCTCCTGTTCTGCTCCGGGCAGATCCCGCTCGATCCCGACACGGGCGAGATCGTCGGCTCCACGCCCGCGGACCAGACGCGCCAGTGCCTGCGCAACCTCGACGCGATCGCCCGCGCGGGCGGTGCGAGCCTCGCGGACGCGGTCCGCATCGGGGTCTTCCTCGTGGACATGGGCGCGTTCGCGGAGGTCAACGAGGCGTACGCGGAGTTCTTCGCCGAAGATGACGCGCCCGCGCGCTACGCGTTCGGCGTCGCCTCGCTCCCGCGGGGCGCGCTCGTGGGCTTCGAGGCCGTCGTCGCCGTGCCCTAGCCGCGTGACCCGCTCCGTCTCGGCCGAGGACGTCGCCGCCGCTCGTGACGCGGTGCGCGACGTCGCGCGCCACACGCCGGTCCTGCCGTCCGAGACGCTGAGCGAGCGCGCGGGCGGCGAGGTCCTGGTCAAGGCCGAGGCGTTGCAGCGCACGGGCTCGTTCAAGATCCGCGGCGCGCTGAGCAAGCTCGCCGCGCTCGGACCGCACGCGGCGGACGGCGTCGTCGCGGGCAGCGCGGGCAACCACGCGCAGGCGCTGGCGTTCGCCGCCCGCGTCCGCGGCGTCCCGTGCGAGGTCCACATGCCGCGTGAGGCCCCGATCTCCAAGGTCGAGGGCGCCGCGGCCCTCGGTGCGGTGATCATCCAGGAGGAGGGGTCGGTCGACGACTGCGTGGCGGCCGCCGCCCGCCGCGCCGAGCAGGCCGGCATGGCGTTCGTGCACCCGTTCGACGATCCGGACGTCGTCGCGGGTCAGGGGACGCTCGGCCTCGAGCTGCTGGAGGACGTCGACGACCTCGCGCGGATCATCGTCCCCGTCGGCGGCGGCGGGCTCGTCAGCGGCGTCGCGATCGCGGTGAAGTCGGCACGACCGTCGGTCGAGGTCATCGGCGTGCAGGTCGAGGCGTGCGCGTCGTTCCCGGCGTCGCTGGAGGCGGGGCACCCGGTCGCGTTCGACGCGGCGCTGACGATCGCCGACGGCATCGCGGTCAAGCGACCGGGCGACCTCACCCTCGCGCTCATCGACCGCTGGGTCGACGACGTCGTGCTCGTGGGGGAGGAGGAGGTCGCCGAGGCGATGGTCGCGCTGCTCGAGAAGGCGAAGCTGGTCGTCGAGGGCGCCGGCGCGGTCGGCGCGGCCGCCCTGCTGTCCGGCCGCGTGAGCGCCGCGCCGTCGGGGACGACGGTGGTCGTCCTCTCCGGCGGCAACGTGGACGCGGGGCTGCTCGCGACGGTCGCACGCCGCCACGAGACGCAGGCGGGCCGGCGGCTCGTCCTGTTCACCCGGCTGCCCGACCGCCCGGGATCGCTGGCCGGGCTGCTCGCCCTCGTCGGCGACCAGGGCGCGAACCTCGTGGAGGTCGAGCACGTCCGCGAGGGCGTCGACCTCCACGTGCGCGAGACCGCGGTGCAGCTCGTGCTCGAGACCCGCGGGCGCGACCACGCGCAGCGCGTACTCGAGGCGCTCACGGGGGCGGGGTTCGACGTGCGGGTCGTGCGGTAGCGCTCAGCCCAGGTCCTGCAGCACGGCCCGGGCCGCGTTGCGGCCGTTCAGCGCGATGACCGACCCGCCCGGGTGCGTCGCGGCGCCGCACAGGTACACGCCGTCGATGCCGGTGCGCGGCGTCCAGCGCCGGTCCCACATCTGATCGGGCAGCGCCTCGCCCTGGAAGATGTGGCCGCCGGTGAGCCCGATGCGCGCCTCGATGTCGTGCGGCGCGAGGACCTCGAGCTCCTCGATGCAGTCGCGGACGTCCGGCGCGTGCTCGGCGATCGCGTCGAGCACGAGCTCGCCCGCCGTGGCGGTGTCCGTGCCGTACGGCGCGTATTGCGCGAACACGCTGAGCATGTGCTTGCCCGGCGGTGCGATCGACGGGTCGTAGGCGGTGTGGACGTAGAGCTCGCAGAAGCCGACGGCGGCGGCACCGGCGCGGCAGGCGTCGGCGGCGGCCTGCATCCCGTCGACCCCGGCGGTGATCGAGATCATCGCCCGCTCCGGGCGCTCGCCGTCGGCCGCGGCGGTCCAGGTCGGCAGGCGGCCCAGGAGCGCGTTGAGCTTCACGACCGGCGAGTCGGTCCGCCAGGCGGCGACGCGGTCGGCGAACGCGGCGGGCGCGTCCGACAGCATCGCCAGGAGGCGCTTCGGATCGGCGTTGGAGACCACGGCGCGCCCCAGGACCCGCTCGCCCGACTCGAGCACGACGCCCTCGCCGGGGAGGACCGACGCGACCGGCGCGTCGACGGCGAGCACGGCGCCCGCCTCCGTCGCCGCCGCGGCCAGCGCGGCGGACACGCGCCCCATCCCGCCCTCCACGTAGCCCCACGCGCCGCCGACACCCTCGACCTCGCCCATCGAGTGCATGAGGTGGATCGCCGCGGTCCCGGGGTCCCGCGGGCCCGCCATCGTCCCGATGACGCCCTGGCCGCACAGCGCCGCCTGCAGATCCGGGTCCTGCACATGGCGGGCGAGCACGTCCGCCACCGAGTCCTCGAACAGGACGCTCGCGTCCTCGCCCGCGAGCGCGACGAGCTCGCCGCGCGACGGCGACGGCCCCGACCACGCGGCGCGCAGGGCGACCCGCAGGCGTTCGAAGAGCTCCTCGTAGGCGACGACGCCGTCGACGTCGCCCGCGGAGAAGCCCTGGCCGCGCAGGTGCTCGGCCGTCCGCGCCGGGTCCAGGTACTGGGCGACCGTGCGCCCGTCGGGCAGCGGGCACCAGAGGTTCGGGTCGGCGAGCGTCACGCGGTAGCCGTGCCGCGCGAGGTCCAGCTCCGCGACGACCTCCCGGTCGAGCAGCCCGACGAGGTACGCACAGGGACTCACGACCGCGCGGGGATCGCCGAACGGCCGCTCGAGCGTGCACGCTCCGCCGAGTTGCGAGCGCCGCTCGAGCACGACGACCGAGCGGCCGGCGCGCGCCAGGTAGGCGGCGGCGGTGAGCCCGTTGTGGCCGCCACCGACGACGACGGCATCCCAGACGCGCCCGGTCAGCTCACGTGGCGCGATGGCGGGCGGCTCGAGCACGTAGGTGACGCTACCGCCGGGTAGCGCCTCGGGCATGACAGACGAATCCAAGGACACGGACACCGGCAGCGAGGGCGAGACGGACAAGGACACGCTCCCCGCCGCCCCCTCGAAGGACGACGACACGCCTCTCGGCGACACCGACCAGCACTCGACGGCACCCAGCCCACCCGCGCAGACCGGCTAGGTCAACTACTCTCCCCGCCGCTTGGTTTGTATGACAGTCATGCGGTAGCGTCGCCGCGCCGAGGCGCGTGGGGAGGGTCATCGATGCCGGAACGGGTCGGGTTCATCGGGTTGGGCAACATGGGCGGGCGCATGACGCGCTGCCTCGTGACGGCGGGTCACGAGGTCGTCGGGTACGACCCCGACGCGGAGCGCGTCACCGCCGCCGGCGCCCGGCCCGCCGACTCGCCGGCAGCGGTCACCGCGGAGGCGGAGGTCGTCCTCCTGTCGCTGCCCGACTCGCCCGTCGTCGAGCGCGTCGTGCGCGGCGACGACGGCGTGCTCGGGGCCGCGCGGTCGGGTCAGGTCATCGTCGACCTCAGCACCGCCTCGCCGCCGTCGACGCAGGCGATCCACGCGGACCTCGCGGAGAAGGGCGCCGAGTACCTCGACGCCGGCATCTCCGGTGGCGCCGCGGCCGCCGAGAAGGGCACGCTCACGCTGATGACCGGGGGCTCGGAGGACGCGCTGGAGCGCGTGCGCCCGATCCTCGACGCGTTCAGCGCGAAGATCTTCCACATGGGAGCCAGCGGCTCCGGCCACGTGGCCAAGCTGCTGAACAACTTCCTCAACGGCGTCAGCCTCTCCGCGACCGCCGAGGTGATGGTCGCGGCGAAGAAGGCGGGGCTCGAGCTCCACACGTTCCTCGACGTGCTGAACGCCTCCAGCGGCGTGAACTTCGCGACGCTGAACCGCTTTCCCAAGATCGTCGACGGCGACTACCTCGAGGGCGGCCTGTCGAGCGACCTCATGATGAAGGACCTGCTGCTGTACATGGACTTCGTCCACAGCATCGGGACGCCGTCCATCAACGCGGCGGGCTCCGTCGCGAGCTTCGGCGTGGCCGCCCGTCTCGGCTACGGCGACCAGATCTCCAACAGGGTGGTCGATGCGCTCGGCGATCTCGCCGGCGGCATCCGCCTGCACGACCCCACGACCCCACAGGACTAGAACCGCATGCGCGTGATCCGCGGCCGCGAGGCCAACACTGCGTCCGAGAACCGGACGTCCACCTTCACCGGGACCGTCTGGGCCGACGTCCTGCTCGCCGGCGAGCCCGGCGTGACGATGAACAACGTCTTCTTCGGCCCCAGCTCCCGGACGTACTGGCACACGCACGACGTCGGCCAGATCCTCCAGGTCATCGCGGGCTCCGGCTTCGTCGTGACCCGCGACGGCAAGGTCGAGGCGATCCGGGCCGGCGACATCGCCTGGATCCCCGCGGGCGAGGAGCACTGGCACGGCGGCTCGCCGGACTCGTTCCTCCTCCACACCGCGACGTCGATCGGCACGACGAACTGGCTCGACGAGGTCTCCGACGCCGACTACGCGAAGGGCGTGGGCGCGTGAGCGAGCTCTACGACCAGGGCATGGCGGTCCGCCGGGCGGTCCTCGGCGACGCCTACGTCGACCGCTCGCTGCAGAGCGGCACCGAGTTCCGCGAGCCGATGCAGGAGCTCGTGACGGAGTTCTGCTGGGGCGCGGTCTGGAACCGTCCGGGCCTCGAGCGCAAGACCCGCAGCCTCATCAACCTCGCCATGCTCACGGCGCTGAACCGGTCGACCGAGCTCGGCGCGCACGTGCGCGGGGCCGTCAACAACGGCGCCACGAAGGAGGAGATCCAGGAGGTGCTGCTGCAGGCCGCCGTGTACTGCGGCATGCCGGCCGGCCTGGAGTCCTTCCGCGTCGCCGAGAAGGTGCTCGATGACCTCGCCAACGAGGGCTGAGCCGCCCGTCCTGAGCCCGGGCACGACGATCGGCTTCGTCGGCCTGGGCAACATGGGCGGCCCGATGGTCGACAACCTCATGAAGGCCGGCTACTCGGTCCGGGGGTTCGACGTCTCCGAGGACGCGCGCAAGGCCGTCGAGGGGAGCGGGGCGACGATCGTCGGCGCGGTCACCGAGGTCGCGCAGGGAGCGGACGGCGTCGTCCTCATGCTCCCGAACTCGAAGATCGTCCGCTCGGTGCTCCTCGACGAGGGGCTGCTCGACGCGATCACGCCCGGCACGCTCCTGCTCGACATGAGCAGCTCCGCGCCGACGGACACGAAGGAGATCTCGGCGACGATCGCCGAGCGCGGCGTCCACTTCGTCGACGCCCCCGTGTCCGGCGGCGTGCGCGGCGCGCGGGCCGGCTCGCTGACGATCGTCGTGGGCGGCGAGGACGGCGACGTCGAGGCCGCCCGGCCGCTGCTGGAGGTCGTCGGCGCCCGTGCGCTGCACGTCGGCGGCATCGGCGCCGGTCACGCCCTGAAGGCGCTGAACAACCTGCTGTCCGCCGCGACGCTCATCGCGACGTCGGAGGCCGTCGAGGCAGGCCGCCGCTTCGGCCTGGACCCCGCGGTGATGATCGACGCGTTCAACACGTCCAGCGGCCGCAGCTACTCCACGGAGCACAAGTTCCCCGACTTCGTGCTGCCCGGGACCTACGACGACGGGTTCAACATCAACCTCATGGTCAAGGACATCGGCTGCGCGCTCGATCTCGCGGAGTCGACGGGGTCGCCGTCCACGGTCACGCAGGTCATCGTCGAGCAGTGGCGGAAGGCCGCCGAGGACCTGCCCAAGGACACCGATCACACGACGATCGCCAAGTGGATCCACGAGGCGCGCGGCGGTTGATTGTATGACAACGATCGGCTAGGTTCGCGCTCGTGACGGAGACCTCCATCGGCATCGGCGGGCCCGAGGACAAGGGGCTGTCGCTCGGCGTCCAGCGGGTCGCCGCGCCTCTGCGCGAGCAGGTCCTCGATCTGCTGCGTCAGGCGATCGTGGAGCACAGGCTCAAGCCGGGCCAGCGGCTCATCGAGCGCGAGCTCGTCGAGCAGATCGGCGTGTCGCGTACGACGATCCGCGAGGTGCTCCGCCAGCTCGCCGCCGAGGGGCTCGTCGCGACCATCCCGCAGCGCGGGGCGGTCGTCGCGGTCCCGACCGCGGAGGAGGCCGCCGAGCTGTACGAGGTGCGCGCCGCGCTCGAGTCGCTCGCCGCGCGCCGGTTCGTCGAGCACGCGTCGGAGTCGCAGGTCACGGCGCTGCGCGCCGCCTACGAGGAGGTCGCGCGGGTCATGTCCGCCGGCGACGGGGCGGACACGCTGGCGATGATCCAGTCCAAGGACCTCTTCTACGACGTCCTGCTGAAGGGCTCCGGGAACCGGGCGATCCACTCGATCCTCTCCGGGCTGACCGCGCGCGTGAGCGTCCTGCGGGCGACGTCGATGGCCCGGCCGGGCCGGGCGCAGCAGTCGCTCGTCGAGCTCGAGGCGATCGTCGTCGCCATCGAGAACGGCGACGCGGACGCCGCCGCGGACGCCTGCGCCCACCACGTCGAGATGGCGGCCAAGGCCGGGCAGGCCGGGCCGACAGTCATCGAGTGAGCACCTGGGACGTCGTCGCGGTCCGCTACGCGACGCTGAACTCGACACGCGGCGCCCTGTACTACCGCTGGGCCGACTACGGCGAGCCCGACGGCGAGCAGGTGATGGACTACTTCTTCTACGTGCTGC
Source organism: uncultured Solirubrobacterales bacterium (assembly GCA_963757125.1). Taxonomy (GTDB): domain Bacteria; phylum Actinomycetota; class Thermoleophilia; order Solirubrobacterales; family Solirubrobacteraceae; genus CAVVSD01. The sequence goes on from CAVWQP010000009.1 coordinate 737,575, forward strand.
GCGGCGACGGTCGCACGATCGTCGTCGACTGCGGCTTCGACCCGGTCGCGGGCGCGCGCCGCGGGCGCACCTGCCTGACCGAGCCGGTCGAGGCGTTGCGGCTGCTCGGCATCGAGCCCGCGGAGGTGGAGACGATGCTCATCTCCCACCTGCACTACGACCACATCGGCAACCTCGGCGCGTTCACCAAGGCGCGGTTCCTCGTCCCCGAGCGCGAGCTCGCGTTCTGGACGAGCGACGTCGCGCGCTACCACGGCTTCTGGCACCACGTCGAGGCCGACGAGATCGCCCGGGTCGCGGATCTGCACGCCGCCGGCCGCGTCGACACCTACGGCGGCGCGACGGAGATCGCCCCCGGGCTCAACGCCCTGGAGGTCGGCGGGCACTCGCCCGGCCAGCAGATCCTGCTCGTCGACACCGCGTCGGGGCGGCTCGTGCTGACCTCCGACGCCGTCCATCTGTACGAGGAGCTCGAGCACGCCCGCCCCTTCGGGGTGCTGGCCGATCTCGAGGAGATGTACCTCGGCTTCGAGACCATCAAGCAGCTCGGCGCAGAGCCGGGGACGACGGTCGTCCCCGGGCACGACCCCGAGGTCACGCGGCGGTTCCCCGCCGTCGCGGACGTGCCCGAGGGCGTCGCCCTCCAGCTCGCCTGAGCCGGCCAGAGACCAGGAGGAACCCCGTGTCGACCGACGACCGCCGGGAGCAGTTGAAGGCCGAGTACATCGCGCTGCGTGGCGTCTGGAGCCCCGTCTGGGACCAGCTCCTCGACGAGGACCCCGAGTTCTTCGCCGCGTACCTGAAGTTCTCGGGCGTCCCGTTCCGGGACGGGGGTCACCTCGACCCGAAGATCAAGGAGCTCCTGCTCGTCGCGATCGACGCCGCCGGCACGCATCTCTACGAGCCGGGCGCGCGGATCCACATCCGGCGGGCGATCGAGCTGGGCGCGACGAAGGCCGAGCTGCTCGAGGTCCTCCAGCTGACCGCGACGCTCGGGATCCACGCCGCCAACATCGGCGTGCCGATCCTGTTCGAGGTGCTCGGCGAGCGCAACGAGAACCTCGACGACACCTACTCCGAGCGCCAGGAGCAGCTCAAGGCGGACTTCACGAAGAACCGCGGCTACTGGCACCCGTTCTGGCACGAGATCCTCGTCATCGACCCGGACTTCTTCGAGGGCTACGTCGAGTTCTCGTCGCACCCGTGGAAGCACGGCGTGCTGGAGCCGAAGGTGAAGGAGTTCGTCTACTGCGCGTTCGACGTCGCGGCGACGCATCTCTACACGAAGGGCCTGAAGCTCCACATCGAGAACGCGCTCGGCTACGGCGCGACGCCGCAGGAGGTCATGGAGGTCATCGAGCTGGCCAGCCCGCTCGGCATGGCCGCCGTCGGGATGGCGCTGCCGATCGTCCTCGAGGAGCTCGAGGCAGCAGGGAAGAACGGCTGATGCGCGGTCTGAAGGGCAAGGTCGCCCTCGTGACGGGCGGCGGCAGCGGCATCGGCGCCGGCGTCTGCGTCCGGCTCGCCGAGGAGGGGTGCAAGGTCGTCGTCGTCGACGCGGTGCCGGGGCGGGCGGAGGACGTCGCCGGAGGCCTCGGCGAGTCGCTCGCCGTCACCGCGGACGTCGCGACCGAGGAGGGCGTCGCGGCCTACACCGCGGCGGCTGTCGAGCGGTTCGGCCGCATCGACCTCTACCACCTGAACGCCGGCATCGGCGGGACGCTCGCGCCGTACCCGGACATCGAGATCGACGAGTTCGACGCGGTGATGAACGTCAACGTCCGGGGCGCGTTCCTCGGGCTGCGGGCGGCGTTCCGCCAGTTCGAGCAGCAGGAGGGCGGCGGCGCGATCGTGCTGACCGCGTCGATCGCCAGCGACCGGGGCAGCTCGGACCTCGTGCCGTACACGGTGTCCAAGGCGGCGGTGGCGAGCCTCGCTCGGACCGCGGCGGTCCACGGCGGGCCGCGCGGCGTGCGCGTCAACGCGGTCGCTCCCGGCATCGTGCCCACGAACCTGCTCGTCGCATCGAAGGGCGCCGACCAGGGCGGCAGCGGCGACGCCGTGCAGCGCGCCCGCAACTCGCCCCTCGGGCGCGCGGGGTCCCCCGACGAGGTCGCGGCGCTCGTCGCGTTCCTGCTCAGCGACGATGCGTCGTTCATGGCCGGCGGCATCGTGCCGGTCGACGGCGGCGCAGCAGCCATGAATCCGGCCCGCCCCAGCGGCGGCGCCAACCGATAGCGAACCCACGAGGACGTCCGTTGCACACCTTCCCCAGACCCGACCAGACCCATCTCAGCGTGGAGCGCACGCCCGTCGAGGCCACGTGCCCCGAGTGCGGCGCCACGGACATCGCGGAGTACCGCGTGCTCGCCGAAGGCGGCTGGTGGGAGGTGCGCAAGTGCCAGGCGTGCCTGCACTCGCTGTCGCGTGAGCCCGGCCCGCTGCTCGGCTCCTACGTGCCCCTCGGCCTGCGGATCATGGAGAGCGCCTGATGCTCGGCGTCGACGCGGGCGGCACCTTCACCGACGTCGTCTCCGTGCGCGACGGGCGCATCGAGGTGACGAAGGTCCCGTCCAGCCGCACCGATCCGGCCGCGCCGGTGGTCGAGGGCGCGCGGCGCCTGGGCGTGGAGGGCCAGACGGTCTTCAACCACGCGAGCACGATGGGCCTCAACGCGGTCATCACCCGCCGCCTGCCGAAGGTCGCCTTCCTCACGACGGAGGGGCACCGCGACATGCTGGCCGCGGGCCGGGTGTGGCGCCCGCTGGACGGCCAGACCGACGCGTCCTGGCGCCGGTCGTTCGGTGACGCGGGCCGGCCGCTCGTGCCGCGCTACCTGCGGCGCGGGATCGCCGAGCGCCTGCTCGCGGACGGCTCCGTGCTCGTCGCGCTCGACGAGGAGCAGGCCCGCGCGCAGCTCGAGGTGCTGAAGCGCTGCGACATCGAGGGCGTCGCGATCTGCCTCATCAACGCCTACGTCAACCCGCAGCACGAGCAGCGCCTGCGCGCGCTGGCCGAGGAGGTGCTCGGGGACGTCCCGATCTCGATCTCGTCGGAGGTCTCGCCGCTGGCGAAGGAGTACGCACGCGCGTCGACGACGGTCGTCGACGTGCTCATGAAGCTCATGTACGGCGGCTACGCCGACCAGCTCGACCGCGAGCTGACGGAGTCGGGCTTCACCGGCGAGCTGAACTTCGCGGACTGCGCGGCGACGCTCATGCCGTGGCGGGAGGCGCTGAAGCACCCCTTCAAGATCGTGTTCGCCGGGCCGGCGGCGGGGACGGTCTCCTGTCGGCGCCTGGGCGAGGCGATGGGGGAGACCAACCTCATGTGCTGCGACGTCGGCGGGACGTCCACGGACGTGTCGCTCGTCGTCGAGGGCCGGCCGTTCGTGGAGAACACGTTCGAGCTCGAGCACGACATGATCATCAACGCGCTCTCGACGGAGATCTCCAGCGTGGGCGCCGGCGGCGGGTCGATCGTCTCGATCTCGCCCTCCGGGGACGTGCTCGTCGGGCCCGCCAGCGCGGGCGCCGAGCCGGGACCTGCCTGCTACGGCTGGGGCGGCGAGCTGCCGACGGTCACCGACGCGGCGCTGCTCATGGGCATCCTCGACCCGGACGGCTTCGCCTCGGGCGAGGTGCACCTGGACTCCGACCGCGCGTGGAAGGCGTTCGAGGCCCTGGAGTCGCCGCTGTCGGTCGAGCAGCGGATCGCGTTCGCGTACCGCATCGCGGTGAACAACATCGCCGAGGAGGTCACGAACATCGCGATCCGCCACGGCGTGGACCCGCGTGACTTCTCGCTGTTGGCGTACGGCGCGGCGGGGCCGATGCTCCTGCCGGCAGCGCTCGAGCTGCTGCACGTCAAGCAGGTCGTCATCCCGCCGCACCCGGGGAACTTCTCGGCGCTCGGGCTGCTGAGCACCGACCAGGTGTACTCCGACAGCCGAAGCCACTACGTCGTGCTCTCGCCCGACGTGGCGCCGCAGATCGCTGCGCTCTACGAGGAGATGGAGGCGGGCCTGCGCAAGCGCGTGGGGGACGTCGACGGCGTCTCGGTCCGGCGCAGCTTCGACGGTCGCCTCTACGGCCAGAGCTGGGAGACGCCGTTCATCGGCGTCCCGGACGGCCCCATCACGGGGGCGACGATCGAGGGCATGATCGAGGCGTTCAACGAGGAGTACGCCCGGCGCTACGGCAACATCTTCCCGATCCCGGTGCAGGGCGTGACCTACCGCGTCGAGCTCGTCGTCGAGGCCGACAAGGTCGAGTACATCGCCGCCGAAGGCGGCGGTGAGGCGCCACCGCCGACCCGGACCGTCGAGCTGCGCCACTACGCCGACGAGCCGCTGCAGGCAGGGGAGTACACCCGCTCGGAGCTGCCGACCGGGGCCACCGTGTCGGGTCCCGCGATCATCCGCGAGGGGCTGTCGACAACGTTCGTGTGCCCCGGGCAGGTCGCCACCGTCGGCCCGTTCGGCGAGCTCGTCATCCGCCGCGAGCAGGAGAACCGAGCATGACCCTCATCCGCGACCTCGGCGAGCAGGCCTTCGAGGAGCGCTTCGGCTGCGATCGCTTCACCGCGACCGTGCTCTCGAACCGCTTCGGCTACGTCGTCGAGCACATGTGCAGCCAGATCCTCACGACGGCGTTCTCGCCGATCCTGCGCGACTTCTACGATTTCGCCGCCACGGTGACCGGCGCCCGCCGAGCAGCGGCTACCTCACGCCGGCGGTGTCGAACTCGATCATCCTGTTCACGGGCACGATGACCGAGTCGGTCCGGATCACGATCGAGGAGTACGGAGCCGACCGCCTCGAGCCGGGCGACGTGATCATCGCCAACGACCCGTACCGGACGGGCACGCACGTCAACGACCTGCTGTTCATCCGGCCGGTGTTCGCGGGCTCGGAGATCGTCGCGTTCGTGACGCTGAAGGCGCACCACCTGGACATGGGCGGCTCGGTGCCCGGCGGCTTCTCGACGCAGAAGGCGAACCTCTACGAGGACGGCCTGGTCGTCTCGCCGCGCGCGCTCTACAAGGCGGGCAAGCCGGTGCAGGAGACCTGGACGCTGATCTTCGACAACAGCCGCTTCGGGGACCTGCTGTTCCCGGACATGCAGACGATCTGCTCGAACCTCGACCTGGGCGAGCGGCTCCTGTCGGAGACCGTCGAGCGCTACGGGCCCAAGGCGGTCCTGGGCGCGATGACGTACGTCTGCGATGCGGGCGCCGAGCGGATGACCGAGGCGCTCGCGGCGGTCCCGGACGGCTCGTGGGAGGGCGAGGCGATCATGGACGCCGACGGCGCCGCCGACGACGAGTCCTACCGCGTCCACGTCCGCGTCACGAAGGCGGGCGAGCGGGCGGAGGTGGACTTCTCCGGCAGCTCGCGGCAGGCGCGCACGTCGGTGAACGCGACGTTCCTCGACGCGAAGTCCGTCGTCGGGGTCGCGTTCAAGTACCTCCTGGACCCGCGGGGCGTCTACACGTCGGGCCTCATGCGGCCGATCGACATCGTGCTGCCGGAGGGCACGCTGATCAGCGCGATGCCGCCGGACGGGCCGGTGTTCCTGTACTTCGAGGCGTCGCAGATCGCCCACGCGGCGCTGCTGCGCGCGCTCGGGCAGGCGGTCGGCGAGCGCGCGATCGGCGGCGACGCCGGGTCCTCGAACCTGCACAACGCGGGCGGCCTGCACCCGAACGGCATGCCGTGGCAGTCCGCCGGACAGGCCGGCGGCGAGCAGGGGCCGTGGGGCGGCACCCGCGAGGGCGACGGCGACACGTTCAACCTCACCTACCAGGCCAACGGCATCGCGACCCCGGTCGAGGCGGCCGAGTTCGACGCGCCGGTCGTGATCCTGCGCCGCGAGATCATGCCCGACACGGCCGGCCCCGGCGCGCACCGCGGGGGGAGCGGGATCGTGACCGACTCGCTCTGGCGAGGCCCCGCCGCGCACTACCCGATCTCCCTGCGCCACCGGGAGCCGAGCGGCAACGGCGTGAACGGCGGCCGGGCGGGCACGACCGGTGGCGTCTGGTTCTGGGAGGGCGACGAGGGCGGCTTCACCGGCCGCAAGCCGACGACGTCGGAGGCGTACGGCGACGCGCTGCCGGTGGTCGGCCGGCTCGACCCGGCGACGAACGCGCCGTCGCCCGAGGGCGAGTACGTGTGGTTCGGCCGCCGGTCGGTGTGGCACACGCCGCCCGACACGACGATGCGCTACATCAACAACGGGGGCGGCGGCTGGGGCGACCCGATGTCCCGCGACCCCGAGGCCGTGAAGCGCGACGTCCGCGACGGGTTCGTGACGATCGAGGGCGCGGCGCGGGACTACGGCGTGGTCGTGGTCGGCGACCCCGAGAGCGATCCGGAGGGGTTGTCGGTGGACGTGGAGGGGACGGCTGGGCTGCGGCGCGGTTCGTAGCTCCGCGCGGCCGCGTGTGGGGTGCGGGGCACGCTCGCGATCTCCATACGCCGCGGTGAGCTTTGGGGCCAAGGAGGCCCCAACGTCCACCCGACCCGATGGCGGGTGAGCTATTGCTCGGTATGCGAGCAGAACTCCACCCGCGCCCGCCGCTCACACCTGGTCCGCTCTCGATGAGCTGTTCGGGCGCGCTGTCGCGCCCAACAAACGGTGGCGCGGGCGCCGCCAACCCTTACTGCGCCGTGAAGCCCCCATCGACCGGCACGATCGCGCCGGTCATGAACCCCGCCTTCGAGGACGCCAGGAACACCACGACCTCGGCGATCTCCGCCGGCTGGGAGTTGCGGCCGATCGGGTGTGATGCCGCGATCTCGGCGAGGATCGGCGCGGGGTCCGGGGGCAGGACGTCGAGGAGGAACGGGGTCTCGATCGCGCCCGGCGCGACCGCGTTCACGCGGACGCCCTGCGGCGCGAACTCGACAGCGAGCTGCCGTGTGAGCTGGACGATGGCGCCCTTCGAGGCGCAGTAGGCCGCCTGCATCGGGAGGCCGACGAGCCCGGAGATCGACGCCATGTTCACGATCGCCGACGCGTCGCGCTCGGCGAGCGCGGGCAGCGCGGCGCGCGAGTGCACGAAGAATCCGCGCACGTTCGTCGTCATGACGCCGTCCCACTCCTCGTCGCTCGTGTCGAGGATGCCCTTCATGAGGAAGCGGGCCGCGTTGTTGACGAGGACGTCGAGGCGGCCGAAGCGATCGACGGCCGCTGCCACCGCCGCGTCGGCCGTCGCCGCGTCGGCGACGTCGCCCTGCACCGCGACGATCCGCCCGTCGTCCGTCTCGAGATCGGCCACCGCCGGGTTCAGGTCCTCGGCCACCACGCTGGCCCCCGCGGCGTGCAGCAGGCGCACGACCTCCCTGCCGACGCCGCCCGCGGCACCGGTGACGATCGCGACCTGCCCGTCGAACTCGCTCATGGCCGCCATGCAATCACAGGCGCTGTGCCGGTAGCCTGCCGCGCCATGGCGGGAGACGATGCCAAGAGCCTCATCGAGCTGGCCGTGACGCGCTTCCAGGAGGAGGTGCCGGCGCTGGCGCAGCTCAAGCTCGTGTTCGGCGTCGAGCTCCGCGGGGGCCGCGACGTGCAGATGTACCGCGTCGAGCTGCCTGGTCCGAACGTGACGAAGGGCTTCGCCGAGGACGCGCGCGTGCGCGTCGAGATGCAGCGCTCCTTCTTCAACGTCATGGCCAAGGAGGGCAAGGCCGCCGACTGGCGCGAGGCGTTCATGTACGGCCAGGCCAAGGCGACTGGCCCGACGCAGATCCTCCAGCTCATCGAGCACGTGGTCGACAAGCACGAGGAGCGCCTGCGGCTGCGGCGCGCTCGCTCGTCGCACTGAGCACCATGCGGATGCCGGCGGAGTGGGCGCCGCACGAGCGGACGCTCATGGCCTGGCCGTGCCGGAAGGAGCTCTGGGGCAGCACCATCGAGCAGGCACGCCGCGACCACGCGACGGTCATCAACGCGATCGCCGCGTTCGAGCCGGTGACGCTCGTCGTCCATCCCTCCGACGTCGCCGACGCGACCGCGGCCGTGACCGACCGGGTCGAGGTCGTCGAGCGCCCGATCGACGACTCCTGGATGCGCGACACCGGCCCGATCTACGTCGTGGACGAGTCGGGCCTACGCACCGGCGTGCACTTCCGCTTCAACGGCTGGGGCGGCAGCTTCACCCCGTTCGACGGCGACGAGGCGGCCGGGCGCTGGCTCGTCGAGCACCTGGGCGATCCGATCGTGGAGGTCCCGCTCGTGCTCGAGGGCGGCTCGATCGCGGTGGACGGGCACGGCGTGCTCCTCACGACCGAGGAGTGCCTGCTGCACCCGAACCGCAACCCCGACCGCTCGCGCGAGGAGATCGAGGCGTCGCTCATCGAGCATCTGGGCGCCGAGCGCGTCGTGTGGCTGGGACAGGGCCTCGTGGAAGACCGCGACACCGACGGCCACGTCGACCTCATCGCGTCGTTCTGCGCGCCCGGGCGGGTGCTGCTGCAGACCGTGCCCGAGGGCAACCCGAACTTCGAGCGCTGCGAGGAGAACCGGCGCAGGGCACAGGACGCCGGTCTGGAGATCGTCCCGGTCGAGCAGCTCTCCTACGTGGAGGTCGCCGGCGAGGAGGTCGCCGTCTCCTACCTGAACCACTACGTCTGCAACCGTGCGGTGATCGTGCCCGTCGCGGGGACCGAGCACGACGAGCCCGCGCTCGCGACGATCGCCGGCGGCTTCCCGGGCCGCGAGATCGTGCCGGTTCCGGGAGCCGTCCTCGCCTACGGCGGCGGCGGGCCGCACTGCGTCACCCAGCAGGTGCCCGAGCAGGCGCGCGACTAGAGGAACGGGAGCAGTCGTACGAGCAGCGCCATCACGTCGGAGGCGATGAGGCCGGCGATCGAGCAGGAGAACAGCAGCACGAAGAGCATCACGCCCTCGCCGCCGCCGGGATTGTGGTTCGGGTCGGCCCGACGGGTGATATGCATCGGGTCCGCACGTTGGACGGACCGACGATGACTTCCGGCGTCGGCGGTCGTCCCTCTCCCATGGCGAAGCTCATCTACACCTCGATCACCTCCCTCGACGGCTACGTCGCCGACGCGTCCGGCTCGTGGGACTGGTCGTTCCCCGACGAGGAGGTCCACGCGTTCGTCAACGACCTCGAGCGGCCGATCGGCACCCATCTCTACGGGCGCAAGCTCTACGAGGTGCTGCAGGCCTGGGAGACGATGGACGACCCGGCCCCGGCCATGCGCGACTACGCGACGCTCTGGCGTGCCTCGGAGAAGATCGTGTACTCGCGCACGCTCGACCACGTCTCCAGCGCGCGGACGCGCATCGAGCGCACCTTCGACCCGGACGCCGTCCGCGCCATGAAGGACGCGGCGAGCACCGACATCGGCATCGGCGGCCCACACATCGCAGCGGAGGCGCTGCGGGCGGGCCTCGTCGACGAGATCGGCCTGCTCGTGTCACCGGTCGTGGTGGGCGGCGGCAACCCCGCGTTGCCCGACGACGTGCGCATCGACCTCGAGCTCCTCGACGAGCGCCGCTTCGGCAACGGCGTCGTCTACCTGCGCTACCGAACCCGCTAGACCTGCTCGGCCGGGCACCAGTACGTCGTGCGCCCGCCGACCGTCTCGCGGACGAGCTCGGTCCCGTCGCGCGGGCAGCGCCCACCGCGCTCGCGGTGGGAGATGAACCGCCCGGTGTGCACGCCGCCGAGCTTCACGGCCGACCGCACGGCGGCGCGGATCGCGCGGCGCAGCCGGTCGAGCTCGTCCGTGCTCAGCGACCCGGCCTCGCGCACGGGTGACAGACGCGCCTGCCAGAGCGCCTCGTCGGCGAGCAGGTTGCCGACCCCGGCGATGACCGCCTGATCCATGATCCGGGCCTTCAGCGGCGCCGTCCCACGCCCGACGCGGGCGCGGAACTCCTCACGCCCGACGAGCGCGGCGTCTGGGCCGACGCCGGTGAGGTCGGGCTCCAGGCGCACGCGCCCGAGCCGGCGCTTGTCGCGCAGCGCGAGCATCCCGCCGTCCTCGAAGCGGATCGTGAAGCGATCCCACTTCGGGCCGTCGGCGCCGCGCACCCGGTCGCCCGCGGCGGAGTCGTCGACGACGATCCGCCCGGCCATGCCGAGGTGGATGCCGAGGTCCGGCCCCTCGCCGTCGTCGGTCTCGACCCACATCGACTTCCCTCGACGCAGCGCCTTCGTGAGCGTCCGCCCGACGAGGGCGTCGGAGATCTCTCCCGGGGAGTGGGGCCTGCAGACCCAGGTATCGGTGTCGTCGATCTCCGCGATGCGGCGACCGAGCGCCCGTGCCTCCACGAGCGCCCTCGCCCGCTCGACCTCGGGAAGCTCCGGCACACCCCAAATCTAGTGCCGACGATCGGACGCACACGCGGTCCCGGCGGTCGCCGATCACCGTCTGACGCCACGCGACGACCGGTCACGTGCCCGGGCACGCTTCCGGATCGTCCCGCGGCGCCATACGGCGCCGGCGATCGCCGACCACCGCGCGTGCGTCAGACCGCCGACACTCGTTACCTTGGAGGGGTGGAAGGCGCCCGTTCCCGACGGAGCGTCCACGTCGTCCCCGGCTCCAGCGAGCGGTTCCTCGCCAAGGCCGCCCAGCTCGACGCGGACCAGCTCATCCTCGATCTCGAGGACGCGGTGTCCCTCGACGACAAGGACCGCGCCCGCGGGCTCGTCGTCGATGCGACGCGTGCGCTCGACGTGGGCGGGAAGACCCTCTCCGTACGGGTCAATGCCACGGACAGCCCCCACTGCCACCGGGACCTCATCGCGCTCGCCGAGGGCGCCGGCGCGCAGCTCGCGACCATCGTCCTGCCGAAGGTCAGGACGACCGCGGACATCGCGTTCGCCGACCTGCTGCTGTCACAGCTCGAGGAGGCGTGCGGGCTCGAGCGGGGCGGGATCGGCATCGACGTCCAGATCGAGGACGCCACGGGCCTCGTGCACTGCGAGGCGATCGCCGCCGCACCGCGGGTGGAGGCCCTGCACTTCGGCCCCGGCGACTTCAGCGCATCGATCGGGATCCCCACGACCACGATCGGCGGGTCGCCCGAGGGCTATCCCGGCGACCACCTCAACCACGTCTACTCCCGGATCCTCATCGCCGCGCGGGCCGCGGGCGTGCAGGCGATCGACGGCCCGTACGGCGACCTGGGCGACGACGAGGGCCTGCGGACCAGGGCGCGCCTCGTGCGCGCGCTCGGCTACGACGGCAAGTGGTCGATCCACCCCGGGCAGATCGCGACGATCAACGAGGTCTTCACGCCGACGGACGCCGAGCTCGCCCGCGCGCAGGCGCTCCTGGACGCCTACGAGACGGCCACGACGGGCGCGGCGCGCTTCGAGGGCGAGATGGTCGACGAGGCGAGCCGCAAGATGGCCGAGAGGGTCGTTCGCGCCGGTCGCGCTGCGGGACGTGTTCCGCTCGGTGACTAGGCGAATGGCCGATGACACGAGATCCCCGAAACGCCAGCCGGTCGGGCATGATGTCCGGATCCGGGTCGTTCTGAAACCCATTCCGAGGTGAATCCTGACGTGAGCGCCACAGCTGTCCCCACGAACCACAAGGAACTGCTGAGCTGGGTCCAGGAGGTGGCCTCACTCACCCAGCCCGACGCAGTCCACTGGTGCGACGGCTCCAGCGACGAGTACGACGCGCTCTGTCAGGTCCTCGTGGAGGCTGGGACGTTCGAGCGTCTGAACGACGACGTCCGTCCCAACAGCTATCTGGCGCTCTCCGACCCGGGCGACGTCGCTCGCGTCGAGGACCGCACGTTCATCTGCTCCGCGAAGCAGGACGACGCCGGCCCGACGAACAACTGGCGCGACCCGGCCGAGATGCGCTCCCAGCTCGAGGAGCTCTTCAGCGGCACGATGCAGGGCCGCACGATGTACGTGGTGCCCTTCTCGATGGGCCCGGTCGGCTCCGACAAGAGCCACATCGGCGTCCAGCTCACGGACTCCGCGTACGTCGCGGTGTCGATGCGCCTCATGACCCGGATGGGCCGCGAGGCGCTCGAGGTGCTGGGCGACGACGGGGCCTTCGTCCCTTGCGTGCACTCGGTCGGCATGCCGCTGGCCGACGGCGTCGAGGACGTGACGTGGCCGAACAACGAGACGAAGTACATCGTCCACTTCCCCGAGTCCCGCGAGATCTGGTCCTACGGCTCGGGCTACGGCGGCAACGCGCTGCTGGGCAAGAAGTGCTTCGCGCTGCGCATCGCCTCGGCCATCGCGCACGACGACGGCTGGCTCGCCGAGCACATGCTCATCCTGAAGCTGACCTCGCCGGAGGGTGACGTGAAGTACGTCGCCGCGGCGTTCCCGTCGGCGTCGGGCAAGACGAACCTCGCGATGCTCATCCCCACCCTGTCGGGGTGGAAGGCGGAGACGATCGGCGACGACATCGCCTGGATGAAGTTCGGCGACGACGGGCGGCTCTACGCGATCAACCCGGAGGCCGGCTTCTTCGGCGTCGCGCCGGGCACGGGCAAGGAGACGAACCCGAACGCGATCGCCGCGCTGTCGCGCGACGTCATCTTCACGAACGTCGCGAAGACCGACGACGGCGACGTGTGGTGGGAGGGTCTCACCCGGGAGCCGCCCGCCCACGCGATCGACTGGCACGGCAACGACTGGACGCCCGCGTCCGATCACCCCGCCGCGCACCCGAACTCGCGCTTCACGGTCGCGGCCGCCCAGGCGCCGTCGATCGCGCCCGAGTGGGACGACCCGGCCGGCGTGCCGATCGACGCGTTCCTGTTCGGCGGGCGCCGCGCGACGACCGTCCCGCTCGTGAGCGAGGCGTTCGACTGGGAGCACGGCGTGTTCCTGGGCGCGACGATGTCCGTGGAGACCACGGCGGCCCAGGCCGGCGCGGTCGGCCAGCTGCGCTTCGACCCGTTCGCGATGCTGCCGTTCTGCGGCTACAACATGGCCGACTACTTCGGGCACTGGCTGGAGATCGGCCGGACGAAGGGCGCGAACCTGCCGAAGATCTTCATGGTCAACTGGTTCCGCAAGAGCGACGAGGGCAAGTTCCTGTGGCCCGGCTTCGGCGAGAACAGCCGCGTGCTGGCCTACGTCCTCGGCCGTCTGAACGGCGAGGGCGACGTGAAGGAGACCCCGATCGGCCTCGTGCCGACGGCCGACTCGCTGCCGCTGGAGGGCCTCGACATCCCGGCCGACACGCTCGAGGAGCTGCTCACGGTCGACTCCGACCAGCTGCGCGCGCAGCTCGGGCAGATCGAGGAGCACCTCGACCGGTTCGGCGATCGCCTTCCGGCCGAGGTGCGCTCGCAGTTCGAGAGCCTGAAGGCTCGACTGGGCTAGCGTCTGCAGACGAGGACCTCGGGCCCGCTAGGGCTCGGGGTTCTCGCGCTGACCCGTCGCGAAGTCTCCTTCCGGGTCCTCGTCGGCGTGGTCGTGGTGCTCCTGACCCTCGGCGAAGTCGCCGTGCTTCTCGTGGGGCGTCTGCTCCTGACCCTCCGCGAAGTCTCGGACGGTCTCGTCGTCGTCGGAGCGCTGCTCCTGCCCCTCGGCGAAGCTCTCCTCGTGGGCCTGCTCAGGGCGTGCCCTGTCGTCCGGATTGCGTTCCATGTGCGAAGGACTACCCCGGAAGGGGGTGCCGAAGCAAGCCCTCGCGCCATGCCCAGGCCGCGGTCCGGCGCAGCGTGTCCTCCACCGGCGTGTACTCGAGGCCCAGTTCGCGGGTCGCGCGCGACCCGTCGTACGCGTGGCCGTGCAGCAGCGTGCGCGCCATCGCGCGGCAGGCGGGCGGGTCGCGATGCAGCGCACGGCATGCGATCTCGACGACGCCCGCCAGCGGCGGCGCGATCGCCGCGGGGATGAACCGGGGGCGCTCCTCGCGGCCGCTCAGGCCCCGGAGCAGCGCGAGCGCCTCCTCGGACGTCAGCGTCACGCCGCACAGGATGTAGCGCTGGCCCGGCGCGCCGCGCTCGGCCGCGAGCAGGTGCCCGCGCGTGCAGTCGTCGATGTCGACGACGCTGATGCGCGTGTCCACGAAGACCTTCAGCCGGCCGTCGAGCTGCGCGAGCAGCATCTTCGCGGTCCCCGTGGCGCGGCCGGGGCCCTGGACGGAGGCGGGGTTCACGCAGACGACGTCCAGGCCGCGTTCCGCGCCGATCTCGAGGACGGCGCGCTCGCCGGCGTGCTTCGTGCGGTCGTAGTCGGAGAGGTACCACCCGCGGTGCGGGGTGTCCTCGCGCCCGATCGTGCCCTTCGGCTCGCCGATGGCCGAGGAGGACGACGTGTGCACGAGCCGCGGCAGCCCCGCGTCCGCCGCGGCGCGCGCGACCGCGGCCGCGCCCGCGACGTTGACGCGCTCGAGCTCGGACGGATCGGACGGGCAGAGCGTGTTGACCCCCGCGACGTGGAAGCCGACGTCGCAGCCCGCCATGGCCGCGGCGACGCCTGCCTCGTCGAGCAGGTCGCCGGCGACGGGCGTCGCGCCGGCCGCGCGCACCGCGTCGGCGGCGGCGTCGGACCGCACGAGCGCGACGACCTCGTCGTCGCGGGCGCGCAGCGCCCCGATGAGCGCCCGGCCGAGCAGCCCCGACCCTCCGGTGACGAATGCGCGCGTCAGGAGTGGCTGTGCAGCGTCGGCTGCGCCGAGAGCCGGCTCGCGGCGGGGACGACGGTCGTCTCGGGCGCCTCGGGGATCTCCTCGGCCACCCGATCCTCCTCGGCCGCGGAGGCCCGCAGCGCGGAGGAGAAGCTGACGAGGTAGTCGATGGCCGAGCCGACGGTGATGACCGCCGCGGCGACCATGAGCCACTCGTCCGCGTAGACGCCGGCGACCACGATCTCGGGGCGCACGATGGCGAGCAGGATCGCGAAGAACTGGACGTTGGTCTTGATCTTGCCCCAGATCGACGGCGCCATGACGAGGCCGTCCGCGGCGACGACGCCCCGCAGGCCCATGATCACGAGCTCGCGGCCGATGATGATCGTGGCGATCCAGGGGGAGACCCGCTCGACCGCGACGAGCGCGACGAGCGTGCCCGTGACGAGCAGCTTGTCCGCCGTCGTGTCGAGGAACGACCCGAGCGTCGTGGTGACGTTCCAGCGGCGGGCGAGGTAGCCGTCGAAGAAGTCCGTGATCGCGGCCACGGCGAACAGGACGCCCGCGACGATCGAGAGCGTGCCGACGTCGTCGTCGTCCAGGACGACGAGCGCCATGATCACCGGCACGAGCACGATGCGCACGGAGGACGCCGCAGCGAGGAATCCGCTGGTCTTCACGATCGCGCGATCCTAGAGGTTGTCGTCACGAGAGCTCCGACGAGATCGCTCGTGCATCGTCCGGCGAGTCGGCGTCGAGGGCGCGCCGCGCGGCGTCGCGGGCACGCTCCAGGTCGAGCTCGCGCAGGGTCTGCTTGACGTCCGCGATCCGAGGCGGGGCCATGCTCAGCTCTGATACCCCGAGACCGGCCAGAAGGCGCGCACCGTCCACGTCGCCGGCCAGCTCGCCGCACACGCCGACCCAGCGGCCGTGCGCCTGTGCGCCCCGCACGGTGAGGTCGACGAGCCGCAGGAGCGCGGGGACCGGGCCCGCCGCGAGGGCCGCCACGTGCTCGTTGCCGCGCTCGGCGGCCATCGTGTACTGGGCGAGGTCGTTCGTGCCGATCGACAGGAAGTCGAGCTCGCGGGCGAAGCGCTCGGCATCGACCGCGACCGCGGGCACCTCGACCATCACCCCGACCTCCAGGGGCGGATCGATGCCCAGGGCACGGCGGGCCTCGTCGAGCGCGGCCCGCGCGGCGCGGACCTCGCCGATCGTCGCGACCATCGGGAACATGACCTTGACCGGGTGCTCCGCGGCCGTCCGCAGCACGGCGCGCAGCTGCGCGGCGAGCAGGTCGGGCCGGGCGAGCTGCAGGCGGATGCCGCGGCGACCCAGGAACGGGTTGGCCTCCGGCTCCTGGGGCAGTGCGCGCAGCGGCTTGTCGGCGCCGACGTCGAGCGTGCGGATGATGAGTGGGCGGCCGCCGAGCCCGCGCGCGACGGTCGCGTAGGCCTCGGCCTGCTCGTCCTCGTCGGGCAGCTCGTCGCGGTCGAGGAACAGGAACTCCGTGCGCAGCAGGCCGACGCCCTCGGCGCCCTGCTCGACGGCCGCGGGCGCGCCGTCGATGTCACCCAGGTTGGCGTAGACGTCGATGGTCGCGCCGTCCGTCGTGACGGCCGGCTCGGCGGCGTGCCGCAGGGCGACCGTGTGTCGCTCGTCGGCGGCCGCGGCCTGCGCCCGGTGACGCTCGGCGGCGGCCGGGTCGGGGTCGACGCGGACGGTGCCCGCGTCCCCGTCGAGCAGGAGCGGCGTGCCCTCGGGCACGGCCAGCAGCGACGGGCCCAGCCCGACGACGGTCGGCACGCCGAGCGAGCGGGCGATGATCGCCGCGTGGCCCGTCGCCCCGCCGTGCGCGGTCGCGACGCCCGCGACCGTGTCGGGATCGAGCGCCGCGGCGTCGCCCGGCAGCAGCTCATCGGTCACCAGCACGGCGCCGTCGGCGGCCGCCGAGCTCGTCTCGCCGAGCAGCGCGCGCATCACCCGGCGGCCGACGTCGCGGACGTCCGCGGCGCGCTCGCGCAGGTAGGCGTCGTCGAGTCCCTCGTACTGCGCGGCGACGGCCTCGGAGGCGTCGTGGACGGCGCGCGCCGCGTTGTGGTGCGCCTCGGCGATCGCGCGCCGGGCCGGGCCGAGCAGCGCCTCGTCGGTCGCCAGCGCGCCCTGGGCCTCGAAGATCGCCGCCTCGTCGGCGCGGCCGCGGTCGACGAGGTCGTCGCGGGCGGCGGCGAGGTCCTCGCGCACCTGGGCGAGGGCCTCGTCGAGCCGCCCCGCCTCAGCAGTGGGATCCTCGGCGTCGCCCTCCGGCACCGCCGGCGCGCTGCCGATCCTGCGCAATGGGCCGTCGGCGAAGCCGGGGGAGGCGGGGATGCCCTGCAGCAGCGTGTCGGCGGCGGGCGCCTCGGCGGTCTCGGGCTCCCGCGCAGCCGGAGCCGCCGCCGCGCCGGCGGGCACGATCGAGTCGTCCACTCCGTCGCCGAAGCCGGTGTCCGCGAGGGCACGCACCTCGTTCAGAACCGCGTCGGCGTCGGGACCGGACGCCTGCACCCGCAGCGTGTGCCCGCCGCGGACGCCGAGCAGCGCGATCTCGGTGAGGCTGCGCGCGGTCGCGGGGCCGCGGCCCGTCGTCGCGTTGGAGAGCAGCAGCGTCGCGTCGTGGCGAGTGGCGATCTCGACGAGCTTCGCGGCGGGACGGGCGTGCAGCCCGAGGCGGTTGCGGACCGGGAGCTCCGTCTCCACATCCACCGGCGTCGCCGTGAGTTCGTCGCCCTGCGACGAACTCGCCAAGGGAGACGAAGTCTCCCCGAGCTCGGCCTGCTTGGAGCGCAGCGCCCCGACGGCCTCCGCGGCGACCTCGTCGAGCGATCCGCCGCCGCCGGCGTTGATCGCCGCCGCGACCGCGCCCTCGACGAGCGGCGCCGCGACGAGCCGCACCTTCGCCGGGTCCAGCTCCCCGAGCTCGAGCACCATCTGGGCCGTCTGCACCGCGGAGCCGAGGTCCATGAGGACCAGCACGCCGTCGTCGCCGGACGCCTCGCGCGCGCGCTCGACGGCCGCGCCGATCAGCTCGAAGTCCGTCCCGATCCCGTCCTCGACGCCGCCCGCGGGCTCCAGGTGCGCCTTGTCACCGCCCATGGCCTTCGCGAAGTCGATCACGCTCGCGGCCAGCGCCGCGCTGTGCGAGACGACCACGATCCCGACCACGCGCTACAGCCCGTAGGCGCGGTGGAGGATCTCGACGGGATGGAGGTTGGTGACCCCGGTCTCCTTCTCGATGTGCCACCGGCAGGTCTCGCTGTCGCACGCGACGATCGTCGGGTCGGCCTCGCGCACCTGCGCGAAGAGGTCGGCGCCGACGTCCAGCGAGATCTGGCGCTTCTCCTCCTTGAGCCCGTACGTGCCGCCGATCCCGCAGCAGTGCGAGTGCATCTCGACCGTCTCGAGCCCGGGGACGAGGGCGAAGAGATCGAGCGCCGGCTTGCCGATGTTGTGCCCCTGCTGCTGGCACGGGGCGTGGTACGCGACGACCTCCTCCACCGGCTGGAAGTCGGTGCGCAGCTCGCCGCGGTCGTGCAGGTCGAGGAGGAACTCGCAGATGTCGAACGTGTGCTCGGAGACGACGCGGACGTCGGGATCCTCGTCGAGCCCGAGGATCTCCCGGGCCTCGCGCTTGACCATGAGCGTGCAGCTCGTCGCGACGCCGACGATCGTCTTGCCCTCGCGCGCGTGCGGCGCGAGGTGCTTCGCCAGGCGCTTCGAGTAGGCCCGGCCGGCCGGGAAGATGCCGTTGGACTGCAGCGGCAGCCCGCAGCAGCCCTGCTTCGGGACCGTCACCTTGAAGCCGTTGTGCTCGAGGATCGCGACGGTCTTCTCGCCGAGGTCGGGCTCGTAGTAGTTCGTCCCGCAGCCGTGGAAGAAGACGACTTCCTTCGTCGCCTCCGGCGGCGCGGCGTGGCGCTTGGCCCAGCGCTGGAACGTCGTCCCCGCGAACTTGGGGAGCGCGGCGTCCTTGTGGATGCCGAGGATCTTCTGCGCGAGCGCCCGCAGCGGCCGGTTGGCCAGGGTCCAGTTCGCGAGGGGGGCGACGGGCGTGCCGAGCGCGCCGAGCTTGTCGGGTCGCCCGAGGAGCTGGTTGCGCAGCGGGACGCCCTCGGCCTCGGCGAGCTTCGCCTTGGCGCGGGTGTTGATCTCCGCGATGTGCACGCCCTGCGGGCAGACCTTCGTGCAGATGCCGCAGCTCGAGCAGTAGTCGACGGAGGCGTCCGGCGTGACCTCCTCGCCGGTGCGGAACCGCTCGGCCTGCGGGCCGACGTACTTCGGCCCCGGGAAGAGCGAGGTGGCGTTGGAGTAGGGGCAGTGCGTCTCGCAGATCGTGCACTTGACGCAGTGGTCGAGCGAGCCGCGGATCAGCCCGAGCAGGACGTCGTCCTCCGGGATCGTGCTCATGCCGCCGTCCTGACCGAGGCCGCCGTGGCCACGATTTCGCCCGCGGCGTGGTAGCCCGTCGTCACGCTGATCCCCTCACCTGAGTGCTCCTTCCAAGGAACTGCGCCTCCGATGGACGCGCCGGCGACGAGCACTCGCTCGTGCACGCGCGAGCCATCGGGGCCGACGGGGCGCAGGCCCGCGTCGACCGCCACGCCCACTCGGGCCATCGGCTGCACGTCGAAGTAGTCGGGCACGAACCGCGCCTCGCCCGCCGCCGGGACGTGCGCGAGCGGCAGGTCGAGCACCGTCTCGCGTGCCCGCCAGTCGGCGTCGAGCATGATCGAGCCCTCGGCGAAGCCGCCGGTCGCGAGCACGAGCCAGTCGGCTCGGTGCTCGATGTCGCGGGCGGCCGCCTTCGCGCGGATCGTCACGCCGCCGGCGTCCGGCTCAGCGCCGACGACCTCCGACCCGAGGATCACGCGGCCCCCGGCCGCACGCAGTGCGTCGGTGAGGATCCGGTCGACGCGCAGGCCGGGGACGGACGGAGGCACCGTCGGGATCTCGAAGACGGGCCGTCCGAGCCGGTCCTGCAGCTCGCTCCAGACCGTGTGCGCGTGGCGCAGGCCGAGCGCGGCCGGGAACCCGACCCGCTCGCCCGACCTCAACCGCACCGCGAGCTGGGACGCCAGCAGCGAGCGGACCTCCGGGCGGTCCAGCTCGCGCGCGAGCGCCACCGTGTTGACGTCGACGCGGTCGAACGGGATGTCCAGCTCGACGGCGCGGGCGGGCACCCCGGCCCGCTGCAGGTTGTCGGCGAGCAGCGCAGGATGGAAGTCCTTGAGCTGGCGCAGGCCGACGATGACCATCGGCTCGTCGCGGCGCAGATCACCCTCCGCCATCGTGACCGGCACGAGCGCGGACGGGCGCCAGGCGCCGACGGCGCTGGGGAGCAGGATGTTCCGGTCGAGCCCGCCGGTGTACGGATAGCGGTCGGCCATGAGGTCGGAGAACCACGCGAGCGCCTCGCCGATCGCCGCCTCGCCGGTGCGGGCGTAGGGGTGGTCGGGGTTGTCGGCGAGGAAGCCGCCGAGCGACGCCAGGGGCGAGTCGACCCGCTCCGGCGCGTAGCCCAGCACGTCGATGGTCAGCGGCGAGAGGTGCGTGGCGCCCGCGCCCTTGGCGAGGACGAGGACCTTCCGCCCGGACTGGGCGGCGCGGACGGCGGCGGTGAGCCCGGCGGTGCCGGCGCCCGCGACGATGACGTCCCACCTCATGACGCCTCCCGCGCGGTCGCCGCCGCGACGTCCCGCTCCGGCTCGCGCGGCAGGTGCTCCACGTCGAGGACGCCCTGGAAGATCCAGTCGTCCAGCCGCGCCTGGCGCAGCTGGTCGCCGTAGAGGATCGGGTACACGCCCTTCCAGCGCTCCTCGAGGAACGAGCGCATGCTCGTGTTGGCCTCCGCGGCCGTCAGCCGGTCGAGCGAGTGGAGGATCCCGGTGGCGCGCGGGATGCAGAAGCCACCCTGGCAGGGGCCCATGCCCAGTCGCAGGCTGCGGCGGATGTCGTCGAGGTTCTGCGAGCCGCGCGCCCGCATCCCCGCCTCGAGGGTGCTGCGCTCGATGAGCTCGCACTCGCAGATGAGCTGCTCGGTCTTCAGATGGCGGTCGCGGGCACGCAGACGGGTGCCCGGCGACATGTACGCGCCGTCCTCCGAGCCGGGCAGTGCGGTCGTCTTCGTCGTGCACGGCCGGTCGTGGCCGAGCTGCTCGACCATCGCGTCGACGGCCTCCTCGGCCATGAGCCGGTAGGTCGTCAGCTTGCCGCCGGTGATCGTGATGAAGCCGCCGACGCCGTCGCGCTCGCCGTGGTCGAGCAGCGCGGTCCCGCGGCTGACGTCGCGCGTCGAGCCGCCCGCGCCCGCCTTCTTGTCGTCGAACAGGGGGCGCACGCCCGCCCACACGCGCATCGCGCGGTGGTTGCGGAAGCCCGGCACGAGGCGCTCGCCGTCGGCGAGCATCGCGTCGACCTCCTCCTGCGTGACCGGCAGGTCGTCCGGGTGCTCGGAGCGGATGTCCGTCGTCCCGATGACGCTGACGGTCCGGATCGGGACGATGATGTCGCCGTCCGCGGGAATGGTGCAGCGGTTGACCACCGTGTTCACCAGCCGGTGGTTCATCGCGATCATGATGCCCTTGCCGGGCACGACGGAGACGCCCTCGATGCCCGCCATCTCCGCGATCTCGTGCGCCCATGCGCCGCCGGCGTTGATCGTGAAAGCGGCCTGCACCTCGACCGTCTCGCCGGTGCGCTCGTCGTGCAGGCGCGCGCCGGTGACGGCGTCGCCGTCACGGTGCAGCTCGACGCAGCGGTGGTAGGGGAGGATGCGCGCGCCGCGCGTGGCGGCGCCGTTGGCCAGCGCCCAGACGAGCTGCCACACGTCGACCGACGCGTCGGCCACGGTGAAGGCCCGCTTGATGCCCGGGTTGAGCCTCGGCTCGCGGCGCAGCGCCTCGGCGACGGGGATCTCCTCCGTCGGAAGCCCGGCCTCGGCGCAGCCCGCGAGGAACTGGTCGCCGTACGCGGGGTCGTCGTCGGGCGTCGTGACGAAGAGCCCCCCGGTGTCCTCGATCGCCGCGGACGCGACGCTGCGGACGATCGCGTTCTCCTCCACGCACTCGCGTGCCGCGATCGGGTCCTTCACGACGTAACGGCCGCCGGAGTGCAGGAGGCCGTGGAAGCGGCCGCTCGTGCCCTCGGCGAGGTCGGCGCGGTCGACGAGGATGACGTCGTATCCGCGCAGTGCGGCGTCCCAGGCGATCCCGGCGCCGGTGCCGCCGCCACCGACGACGAGCACCTCGGTCTGCAACGTGGTCATGCCGCGATCCAGTCTCGCACGGCGGGGTGGCGCGCCCGAGCGCGCCACCCCTTCCGGCGCGTGCTCGCTACTCGTTCTCGAACCAGTCGAAGGTCCGCGTCACGGCCTTCTTCCAGAACTTGAAGTACTCGTCGCGCTGGGCGGAGTCCATCTTGGGCTCCCAGCGCTTGTCCTCCTGCCAGTTCTCGCGCAGGTCCTCCTGCTCGGCCCAGAACCCGGTGGCCAGGCCCGCGGCGTACGCGGCGCCCAGCGCCGTGGTCTCCGCCACGACCGGCCGGATGACCGGCACGCCGAGCAGATCGGCCTGGAACTGCATGAGCAGCTCGTTCTGCACCATGCCGCCGTCGACCTTCAGCGACTCCAGGTCGACGCCCGAGTCCTGGTTCATCGCCTCGACGATCTCACGGCTCTGGTAGGCCGTCGCCTCGAGCGTCGCCCGCGCGATGTGGCCCGCCGTGACGAAGCGGGTCAGGCCGGCGAAGACGCCGCGCGCGTTGGACTTCCAGTACGGCGCGAACAGGCCCGAGAACGCCGGGACGATGTACAGGCCGCCGTTGTCGTCGACCGACTCGGCGAGCTCCTCGACCTCAGGCGCCGCGTTGATGAGCTTGAGGTTGTCGCGCAGCCACTGCACGAGCGAGCCGGTGACCGCGATCGAGCCCTCGAGCGCGTACACCGCGTCGTTGTCGCCGATCTTGTAGCAGACGGTCGTCAGCAGGCCGTTCTTGGACTGGACCGCCTCCGTGCCCGTGTTGAGCAGGAGGAAGTTGCCCGTGCCGTACGTGTTCTTGGCCTCGCCGACGGCGAAGCAGGTCTGCCCGAAGGTCGCCGCCTGCTGATCGCCCAGGTCGCCGGCGATCTTCACGCCGGCCATCTTGCCGCCCTTGACCTCGCCGTAGACCTCGCTCGACGCGCGGACCTCGGGGAGCATCGACATCGGGACGCCGATGATGGACGCGATGTCCTCGTCCCACGCCAGCTTGTTGAGGTCGAACAGGAGCGTGCGGCTCGCGTTCGTGACGTCGGTCATGTGCAGACCGCCGTCCTTGCCGCCGGTCAGGTTCCAGATGACCCAGGTGTCCATGTTGCCGAACAGCAGGTCGCCCGACTCGGCCTTCTCCTTGGCGCCGTCGACGTTGTCGAGGATCCACCGGACCTTGGGGCCCGAGAAGTAGGTGGCCAGCGGCAGGCCGGTCTGCTCCTTGAAGCGGTCCTGACCCCCGTCGGCCGAGAACTGGTCGACGAGCTTGTCGGTGCGCGTGTCCTGCCAGACGATCGCGTTGTGGATCGGCTGACCGGTGGTCTTGTCCCAGACCACCGCGGTCTCGCGCTGGTTGGTGATGCCGAGCCCCGCGATGTCGTCGGCGCTCGCGCCGGCGGAGTCGAGGGCCTCGTCGATGACCTCCTGCGACCGCGCCCAGATCTCCAGGGCGTCGTGCTCGACCCAGCCCGGCTTCGGGAAGATCTGCTCGTGTTCCTTCTGCGACACGGACACGACCCGTCCGGCGTGGTCGAAGATCATCGCTCGCGTGCTCGTCGTGCCCTGATCCAGGGCTGCTGCGTACTTCGGCACGGTGCTGTTCCTCTCTAGCTTGGGTTCGCGAAGGCCTGTGCTGCGGCCCTCATCATCAGGGCGGAGGACGTTGCCCCCGGATCCTGGTGCCCGCTGCTCCTGTCGCCCAGGTAGCTGGCGCGGCCCTTGCGCGCGACGAGGGGGATCGTCGCCCGCATGCCCTCCTCTGCCGCATCGGCGGCCCGTTCGGCCGCCGTCACGAGGTCCCCGCCCTCCGCGAGTGCGTCCGCGGCGGGGATGAGCGCATCAAGCATGGTCTTGTCACCGGGCTCCGCCTTGCCGCGCGCGCGGACGCCGTCGACGCCCGCGCGCACCGCGGCTGCGAAGCCGTCGGTGTCGAGCTCGGAGCTGCCTGCCGCGGACTGGCCCGCCTGGAGGAAGAACGTCCCGTACAGCGGGCCGCCGGCACCACCGACGCTCGACACGAGCGCCATGCCGACGGCCTTCAGTGCCGCACCGACGTCATCCCCCTCGAGGGTGTCCAGCTTCTCCACCGCCTTGCGCAACCCGCGGTCCATGTTCGACCCGTGGTCGCCGTCGCCGATCGCCTGGTCGAGCTTCGTCAGCTCGCCCTTGCGCTCGGCGACCTCGGCGGCGAAGCGCCGCACCCAGTCCGTGACCTGCCCGTACCCCGCGCTCATCGGCTGATCATCACCCCCAGCGCAAGGCCGGTGTGTCCACCGGCGCATCCCACAGGCGGATGAGCTCGTCGTCGAGCCGCAGGAGCGTGATCGACATCCCTGCCATCTCGAGGGACGTCATGTACGGGCCGACCAGGTTCCGCGCGATCGTGATGCCGCGGCCGTCGAGGAACTTCTTCAGCGCCCGGTAGACGATGTAGAGCTCCAGGAGCGGCGTGCCGCCCAGCCCGTTCACGAAGGCGAGCACCTGATCGCCCTCGCGGTAGGGCAGGTCGTCGACGATCGCCGTCGCGAGACGCTCGGTGATCTGGTCGGCGGGCTCGAGCGGCATCCGCTCGCGCCCCGGCTCCCCGTGGATGCCGATGCCGATCTCCATCTCGTCCTCGCCGAGCTGGAACGTCGGCTCGCCGGCGGCCGGGACGGTGCACGACGTCAGCGCCATGCCCATCGAGCGGCCCTCCGAGTTGACCCGCTGGGCCAGCTCGGTGATCTCCGCGAGGGACTTGCCCTCCTCGGCGGCCGCACCGACGATCTTCTCCAGCAGGACCGTCACGCCGACGCCACGCCGGCCCGCGGTGTAGAGGCTGTCCTGCACCGCGACGTCGTCGTTCGTCACCACGGACGTGACCTCGATGCCCTCGCCCTTCGCGAGGTCGGCCGCCATCTCGAAGTTGAGGATGTCGCCCGTGTAGTTCTTGACGATGTGCAGGACGCCGGCACCGCCGTCGACCGCCTTCGTCGCCTCCAGCATCTGGTCCGGCGTGGGGGAGGTGAAGACCTCCCCGGGGCAGGCGGCATCCAACATGCCCTTGCCCACGAACCCGCCGTGCATGGGCTCGTGGCCGGAGCCACCGCCGGAGATGACCCCGACCTTGCCCTTGAACGGCGCGTCCGCGCGGACGACGTAGGCGGGCTCGTAGGAGACCTTGAACCGGTCTCCGTGGGCCGCCTCGACCCCCTCGAGGGCCTCGCGAACGACGTCGTCGGTCGCGTTGATGAGCTTCTTCATGCGATCAGCCTGGCCAGGCGACCACGTAGAGCAGGGCGCCCAAGGCGCCGCCGACCATCGGGCCTACGACAGGGATCCAGGCGTAGCCCCAATCCGAGTCGCCCTTGCCGGGGACCGGCAGGACGGCATGGATGATGCGCGGCGAGAGATCACGAGCAGGGTTGATCGCGTAACCCGTCGGGCCACCGAGCGACAACCCGATGCCGACGACCAGGAAGGCGACGAGCAATGTGCCCAGCCCGCTGAGGGCGACCCCCTTGTTGCCGGAGTCGGTCATCGCGAGGATCCCGAGCACCAGGACGAAGGTGCCGACGATCTCCGTGAACAGGTTCCAGAACGTGTTGCGGATCGCGGGACCCGTCGAGAAGACCGCGAGCTTGAGGCCCGGATCCTCGGTCTGCTGGAAGTGCTGCCAGTACGAGCCGAGCACGAGGACCGCGCCGATGGCGGCGCCGATGAACTCGCCGATCCAGTACTGGATGGCTTGACCGAAGTCGATGCCACCGTTGATCCAGATACCGAGGGTCACTGCTGGGTTCAGATGCGCTCCGGAGAACTGACCGACGGAGTACGCACCGACCATGACGGCGAAGCCCCACCCGAAGGTGATGACGATCCATCCGGAGTTCTCGGCCTTCGACTTGGCCAGGAGGACTGCGGCAACGACGCCGTCGCCTAGGAGGACCAGCAGCATGGTGCCGATGATCTCCGCAGGGATGATGTCCACAACGCTCCTTTCCCCCCCACCAGGGGGAGCATCTGGGACAAGCAGGAACGTCCGCGACCCTAGACCTGCGAACGGCGGTTCGTCAACGACCGCTACGCGGCCGCACGTCCGGCTGCAGCGGCGCGGGACTCGTCGGCCGCCGCCTGCTCCGCGAAGAAGGCCTCCAGCTCGGCCACGACGACGTAACGGTCCGCATCCGGGTGGATTGGACGACCGAAGCGGACCTCGACCGGATGTCGGCGCAGCCGGAGGGTCCCGGCGCGGCGTGGCCAGGACCGACCAGGGGGCATCGCGGCGCGCGTGCCGGAGACGTGCATAGGCACGATCGCGATGCCGTGCTCGTGTGCGAGGACGGCGGCGCCGGAGCGCAGCTTGCCGACCTCGCCGCTGCGCGATCGCGTGCCCTCCGGGTACAGCAGGAGGTTCCAGCGCTGGTCGATGAGGCGGTGGATGTGATCCGACGCGCCCTGGACCAGGCCGCCGCCGCCGCGTGACACCGGCACCGTGTTGAACAGGAGCGACACGACGGTGGCCACGAGGCGGTTGCGGTAGAAGTAGTCGGCCGCGGCGGCGACCGCCGTGCGCTGGCGCCAGGCGCGCGGCAGCGCCCGGAGGATGATCGGCGTGTCGAGGTGGCTGCCGTGGTTCGCCACCATGATCACCGGCGGCTTCAGGCGCGCGAAGTGCTCGCTGCCCCTCGCCCTGCGGCGGACGTAGAAGCCGATCGCCGGCCCGAGGATGAAGCTCTGGATGGTCTCGCGGACCGCGCGGGCGGGGCCGCAGCGGGCCCACGGGATGTCGAGCGACGCAGCTGCCCGACCGATCTCGCGAGCCTTCGGCCCTGCCGCCTTCGCTGCGTCGACCAGCTGCTTTCCCCGCTCCATCCGGCCCATGTACCCCGGGGGGGTGGGCCGGTTTCAGCGATTGCTCAGGCCGATCCGCGCTGCGCGGCCGCGGCCGCCAGCCGGACGAGTCGTGCGTCCCACTCGCCGCCCACCTCGGCCATCCACGCGATCGCGTCCGAGAGCGGCGCGGGGGTGGCGTGGAAGCGCGTCGTGCGACCGCTGCGCTCGCAGTCGACGAGCTGCGCGCCCTCGAGGATCGCGAGGTGCTTGGAGACCGCCTGGCGCGTCACGGGCAGCGACGCGGCGAGCTCCGTCGCCGTGTGCGCGCGGCCCTGCGCGACCATCGAGAGGACCTCCCGCCGCGTCGGATCCGCGAGGGCGGCGAAGACGTCGCCCATGTCAGGCGGGCACCATCTGCATCCGGTGCAGGGCGCTCGCGACCGGCCCGACGGCGGGTCCCGACTCGACAACCGTGACGCGCGTGCCGTTCCGCACGTCGTCGAGCGTGAGCTCCACGCGCGTGAGCAGCGCGCCGTCGTCGCCCCACCAGAACGTGAGCCGCTCGCCGGGATCGACCTCCTCGACGATCGTGCGCCGCTCGTCGAGCGTGCCCTCGGCGCCGGGGACGAGCTCGAGGTCGGCGCGCTCGGCGAGCCAGGCCTCCGGGTCCGACACGACCTCCCAGGCCTCGTCGCGCCCGAGGGGCAGGACGATGTCGCGGGTGACGTCCATGGGGTGGTGCTCCTTCATGCGCAACTGAACGGTTGCACCGAATGCTACCGTCGGGGACAAACGTGCAACCGATTGGTTGCGAAAGGAGCTTCACGCGCATGCCCCTCGTCCCCATGGTCATCCAGGACAACGGTCGCGGCGAGCGGTCGTTCGACATCTACTCGCGGCTCCTCAACGAGCGGGTGATCTTCCTCGGCACGCCGATCGACGACGAGGTCGCCAACCTCGTGGTCGCGCAGCTCCTGCACCTCGAGGCCGACGACCCCGACAAGGAGATCTCGCTCTACATCAACTGCCCGGGCGGCGTCGTGTACTCCGGGCTGGCGATCTACGACACGATGCAGTTCATCGGCCCGGACGTGAAGACGATCTGCTGCGGGATCGCCATGTCGATGGGCTCGCTCATCCTGGCCGGGGGCGCGGAGGGCAAGCGCTTCGCGCTGCCGAACTCGCGGATCCTCATCCACCAGCCGAGCGGCGGCTTCCAGGGCCAGTCGACCGACATCGAGATCCACGCGCGTGAGACCCTCGCCCTGCGCGCGCGGCTCGACGAGATCTACGCGACCCACACCGGCCAGACCGTGGAGAAGGTCCACGACGACATGGACCGCGACCGGTTCTTCACCTCCGAGCAGGCCGTCGACTACGGCCTCGTCGACAAGGTGATCTCGTCACGCAACGGTGTCTTGCCCCTATCTTCGTAGGGGATGTCGACCGACGACCCAGCAGAGATCCAAGGCCTCCAGGCCGCCGGCAAGGCCGTGGCGGCGGTGCTCCGCGAGACGCGCCGCCACGTCCGGCCGGGAGTGACGACCCAGGAGCTCGACGAGGTCGCCGAGCGCACGATGAAGCGCTTCGGCGCGCGATCCGCGCCGCGGCTCGTCTACGACTTCCCCGGCGCGATCTGCATCTCGATCGACGACGAGGCGGTCCACGGCATCCCCGGCCCCCGCCGCCTGCGCGAGGGCCAGCTCGTGAAGCTCGACGTCACCGTCGAGCGCGAGGGCTTCTTCGCGGACGCCGCCGTCTCCGTCCCCGTCGGCCGCGTGAAGCCGGGCGTCAGCCGACTCGTCGCCACCGCGCAGAGCGCGTTGAACGAGGCGCTGGGCGCCGTGCGGCCCGGCATGACGAACGCGGAGCTGGGCGGCATCGTCGAGGCCGCCGTCGAGCGTCGCGGGGCACGCGTGCTGCGCGAGCTCACCGGCCACGGCATCGGCCGCACGATCCACGAGGGCCCGACCGTCCCGAACTTCGCCGACCACGACGACGTCGAGACCCTCACCGAGGGGCTCGTCATGACGATCGAGCCGATCATCGCCCAGTCCACGCGTACCACGGTGACCGAGGACGACGGCTGGACGATCTCGACGGACGACGGCAGCGTGTCCGCCCACGCCGAGCACACGCTCGTCGTGCGCGACGGGCGCCCGCTGATCCTCACCGCCTGACGAGCGGGTGCCGCGGTCGCGGCGGCGTCTCGTTGCGGTGCTTCGTCTTCCTGCGCGCGTAGACAGCGCGCTGGAACAGCAGCGTGAGCGTCCCGGCGACGATGAGCGACAGCAGGTTGATCGCGAGCTGCTCGAGCGACCCGCGCGCCGACGCCCACTCGCCGTAGGCGGCGCCGACGCCCACGTTCGCGGCCGCCGGGATCGTCGTCACGGAGATGAGCACGCCGATGAGCGCGCCCGACTTCGCCGACGTCAGCGACAGGATCCCGGCGACGCCGGCGCAGAACGCGACGAAGAAGGCGAAGAAGTCCGGGCTCGCGATGATGCTCGAGAGGCTGTGGGAGGCCGCGTCGAAGTTCTCGGGGCTGACCCCGATCGCCTTGAACACCAGGCAGGCGACGGTCACGGCCGCGATGGCGGCGGGGAAGCCGACGGCCAGCGCGAGGAGCGAGCGCAGCGCCAGCGCCGGGCGGCGCTGGACGAGCGCGACGCAGATCCCGGCCACCGGGCCGAACTCGGGGCCGACGACCATGGCGCCCACGATGAGGATCGGCGTGTCGAGCAGGATGCCGACGGCCGCGATGAGCCCGGCCAGCACCATGAAGGCGGCGAACGTCCAGTTCAGCTCCGCGGTCTCCGACGTCCGCGACGTCACCTCCTCCCACACCACGGCGTCGGCGGGGGAGCCCTCCGCCTCGCGGACGGCGCGCTCCATCCGGTCGGAGACGTGGAAGTCGACCTCCAGGACGGAGATCGAGCCCTCCCGCTCGACGCCGAGGTCGCGCAGGTCGCTCAGGACGACCGACGCCTCCTCGCGGGCGAGGTCGACGAGGACGAGATCGCCCTCCGGGCGCCGCGCCGCCCCAGGCAGGTGGACCAGGTTGCACGCGGACGGCTCGTCGTCGAGGAGGTCGAGCACATCGTCCGCCAGCTGACTCGGCACGACGATGCGCAGGTGGTACATCGGGGCCTAGTGGCGATCTTCCGTCGCCGCGGGCGGCCGTGACTCCTCGGCCAGCGACGTGAGCGTCAGCGCGCCGCGCGCCGCCTGCTCGAGCACCTCGGTGGCCTCCTCGGCCGAGCGGGCGTACAGCTCGACGAGCAGGTGCACCGTGATGCGGCTGTCGTCGTCGTGCTTGTGGAAGCGCACGTGCGTGAAGAACTCACGGGTCCCGTGGTCGCCGAACGCCGCGTAGGACAGGTGGTCGCCCGCCTCGGGGCCCGAGCACGTCTCGACCTCGTCGGCGTCCACGGACACCGTGCAGGACGCGACCCACGGCGTGCCGGCGATCATCCGCTCCCAGCGGTCCTCGATCGGCTCGACGCGGCCGTTGTGGAACCCGAGGTGAGGCTGGTCGTGCATGCACTCCAGGCACTGCACGACCGCCTCCTGGACCTCGTCGACGGCGTCGGCGCGCTCCCCGGTCTCGGGATCGATGCGGTGGATGCCCTCGTAGTGCACCTGCACCTCGAGGTCCGTCGACCAGCATCGGTAGCAGCGCAACCAGGCGCGAGCGTCCGTTCCGTCCATGCTGGAAGTGTAGGAACCCCCTGGGTCAGGCCACCGTGCCGTTCGAGCCGTTGTGGCCGTTCGCACTCGCGCGCAGCTCGCGCATGCGCGCAGGCCAGATGCTCTGCTTGCCCGGCGAGAGGATCCCGTTGGGGTCCAGCGCGTCCTTGATGGTCTCGTTGAAGCGCCGCTGCGCATGGTCGCCGAAGGAGTACTGCTCGGTCGCCAGGTCCATGAAGTCCAGGTGCGCGCGGTACTCGCCGTAGCCCTCCTTCGCGGCGGCGAGGACGGCACGTCGGCACGCGGCGTAGGCCCTCTCGGACTGCTCCACGCTCGCCGTGTCGAAGAGCACCATCGTCACGTGGACGATCGACCGCGAGTTGATCGGGATGAGCGCGGCCATGTAGTCCAGGCCGCTGGCCTCCATCTCCGTGCGCATGAGGTCGCGGACGCGCAGCGCG
Organism: uncultured Solirubrobacterales bacterium; assembly: GCA_963757125.1. Taxonomy (GTDB): domain Bacteria; phylum Actinomycetota; class Thermoleophilia; order Solirubrobacterales; family Solirubrobacteraceae; genus CAVVSD01. The sequence goes on from CAVWQP010000009.1 coordinate 768,423, forward strand.
TCCTCGCCGGTCATCGGCAGGACGGGGGAGAACCCGATGTGCCCGCCCTGCTCGCCGCCGTACCAGCCGGTCATGGCGTTGAGGTCGAGGCTCGGCACGCCGCCCTGCACGCGCTCGCTCGGGTCCTCGATGTCGGCGATCTGGTCGGGCGTGTACTTCGCGCCCCAGACGGCGGCGCCGGGGATGGCGGACTCGAACGCGTCCTTGACCTTCGCGTAGCGGTGGTCGACGACCGCCTCGTCGCCGTAGAGCGCGAAGCGCATGATCCAGCGCCCGAAGCCCATCTCCTCGCCCATCCTGTCCAGCACGTCCTGGGGGATCGGGGTGTTCGGGTCGTCCCAGTGCTTGGAGCGCTCGGAGAGCACGGCGGCCAGCAGCGTGCCGCTCATGATCTGCGGGTTCATGCGCAGCGTGTCGTCGAGCATGAGCGTGCGCATGACGTCGGTCGCGACCGCGAGGTCGTCGTCCTTCGGGAGGCGCAGCCAGAGCGGCATGTACGTCTCGGGCTCCGGCATCAGCCAGTAGCCCATCTTCGTGACGATGCCGTAGTTGGACTGCGTGAACATGAGGTCGGCCGACGGGCCGAGGCTGCGCTTGTAGGTGTGCCAGGCCTTGTTGCCCGGCATCGCGCCCATGCCGGTCCGCATGAGCTCGCCGCTGGGCAGCACGACCTCCATGCCGCACCACGACGCCTGGTCGACCCCGTAGGGCATGTAGGTCGCGCCGTTGTCGAGCGAGTTGCCGATGACGCTGCCCCAGCCGAGGTCGGCGATGGAGACCATGAGCTTGTGCCCGCCGGCCTTGATCGCCTCGTAGAGGTCGAACCAGCGCACGCCCGGCTCGACGACCGCGTACCCGAGCTTCTCGTTGATCTCGAGCACCTTGTTCATGTTGCGCAGCGAGACGATGATCGACCCGCTCACGCGCGGGGCGGGCCCGCCGTAGCCGTTGTTGCGGCCCTGGCCGTGGGTCCAGAGCGGGACCTTCGTCGCGTTCGCGATCGCGACGATCGCCTGGATCTCCTCGACGGTCGTCGGCATGACGACCGCGGATGCCGCGTAGTCGTCGGAGGTCTGGACCTGGAACGGGTCGCGGAACTCGCGCAGCTCCGTGGGGTCCGTGATGACCTTGTCCGCGCCGAGCTGCGCCGTGAGGCGCTCGATCGCGTCGTCGACGTCGCGCTCGGTCAGACCAGGGGGGACGGGGCGGGTGCCGACCTCGCTCATGCTCTCTCTCCTCCGTGCAGGGAACTGACACACGACCGTACGTCCGGGCGGCGCGCGTGTCTTGTCGCTCAGGGAACAGTCCTTGGACAGGAGCGGCGCGCGGTACCGTGCGCCTATGTCGCTGGTGTTCGACACCGGGTCGATGGCGCCGGAGGAGCGCTTCGAGGGATGGCAGGAGGCGGCTGCGCGCTGCTTCTTCCCGATGGCGATCCGGCGCGCGACCGAGCCGTTCTCCGGACGGATCGTCGGGCACGAGCTGCCGTCGATCGACGTCGTCCGCGTGACGGCGACCCCGAACGACTGCCTGCGCACGCCAGGCGGGATCGCCGCGCGCGACCCCGAGCAGCTCCAGCTGCACGTCCTGCGCCGCGGCCGCTGCGAGATCAGCCAGGACGACCGGCGCGACGTCCTGACCGAGGGCTCGCTGACCACGCTGGACTCGAGCCGCCCGTGGGCGATCCGCGCGGTCGAGCCGTTCGAGCTGCTCGTGCTGGCGGTGCCCAAGGTGCTGCTGCGCCCGTTCGGCGACGCCCTCGCCGCCGGCACGGCCAGGACGATCCCCGGCGACGCCGGGCTGGGAAGCCTCATCGTGCCGTTCGCGTTCGGACTCGCCGACCGGCTGGAGGACGGCTCCATCGGGGACGGCCGCGATGAGCTTGGGGAGACGCTGGTCGGCCTGCTGCGCGCCCTCGCGGTCGACGGCGGCGAGCGCCGTACGGCGCCCACGCCCGCGCTGCTCATGCGCGTCAAGGCGCACATCGAGCGCCATCTCGGCGATCCGGCGCTGCGCCCCGGGTCGATCGCGGCGGCGCACTTCATCACCACGCGCTACCTGCACCGGCTGTTCGAGGCGGAGGGGTGCACGGTCTCGGAGTGGATCCGCCGCGCGCGCCTGGAGCGCTGCCGGCGCGACCTCGCCGATCCCGCGCTCGCGGGGGACACGATCCTCGCCGTCGCGACGCGCTGGGGCATGCCCGACGGCGCGCACTTCAGCCGCATGTTCCGCGCGGCCCACGGCATGAGCCCGCGGGAGTTCCGAGCGCTCAGCGCAGCGAGCTGAAGAACGCGCGGACGTCCTCGGTGAGGAGCTCCGGCTCCTCGAGCGCCGCGAAGTGCCCTCCGCGCGGCATCTCGGTCCAGCGGCGGATGTCGAAGCGCGGCTCGGCCCAGTGCCGCGGGACCCGCCAGGGCTCGTCCGGGAACACGGCGACCGCGGTCGGGACCTGGACGCGTGGGAAGAACATGCCCTCCGGGTCCCGCCAGGTCTCGAGGTACGACCGGGCGGCGCTCGGCGCGCTGTTCGGCGCCCAGTAGAACATGAGGTTCGTGAGGAGCACGTCGGCGGGGAACGTCGCGAGCACGTCGTCGCCCGCGCTCCAGGCCTGGAACTTCTCGAGGATCCACGCTGCGAGGCCCGCAGGCGAGTCGGACTGCGCGACGGTCAGCGAGTCGGGCTTCGTCCCCTGGACCTGGGCGTAGGCGAACTCCGTGGCGTCGAAGGCCGTCCGGCGTGCGATCGCCTCCTCGTCCTCCGGGCCGGGTCGCTCCGGCGGCTGCGCCAGCAGGAAGTTCAGGTGGATGCCGATGATCGCGTCGGGGTGCAGCGATCCCATCCGGGCCGCGACCAGCCCGCCGATGTCGCCGCCCTGGACGCCGTAGCGCTCGTGGCCCAGCGCCTCGGTCATGAGCGTGTGGAACGCGTTCGCCATCCGCGTCAGACCCCAGCCGGGCTCGCGCGGGCGGCCGCCGAAGCCGAACCCCGGCAGCGTGCCGACCACGACGTCGAACGCGTCCGCAGGGTCGCCACCGTGCGCACCCGGGTCGCTGAGCGGCCCGATGGTCTCGGCGAACTCGATCGGCGAGCCGGGCCACCCGTGGAGCAGCAGGAGCGGCGTGGGGGCCGGGCCGCGCCCCGGCACGTGCCAGAAGTGCAGATCGACGCCGTCGATCTCGACGAGGTGGTGCGGGAGCGCGTTCAGCCGCGCCTCCTGCGCGCGCCAATCGAAGTCGATCCACCGCTCGCACAGCGATCGCACGACCGCGACGTCCGCGCCGTAGCTCCAGCCCTGGCCCGGAACGGGCTCCGGCCACCGCGTCCGCGTGAGGCGATCGCGCAGATCGGCGAGGACCTCGTCGGGCACCTCGATCCGGTGCGGGCGGACGTTCACCGCTTGAGCAGGACCCAGACGAGCGCCGCGGCGAAGGCGATCTGCCCGAAGGTCAGCGCCGTGCCGAGGTTCGCCGCGCCGAGGAGGGCCGCGACGAGCGTGCCGACGACCGCGGCGGCGACGACGATGCCCAGATCGGCTGCAAAGCCATGGCGCATCCGCGCATCCTAGAGTCCCCGCCGATGAGTGAGATCGAGTCGATCGACGTCGTGCACGTGGGCAGTCCGCGCGTCATCTGCTGCCACAAGGTCGACGGCGACCTCGTGGACCCCGGGCCCACCGCGAGCGTCCACACCCTGCTGGAGGCGCTGGGCGACGACGTCCCGCAGCGGCTGCTGCTGACCCACATCCACCTCGACCACGCGGGAGCGGCGGGCTATCTCGTCCGCAAGTGGCCGCACCTCGAGGTCTGGGTGAGCGAGGTCGGGGCGCCGCACCTCGTCGATCCGTCCAAGCTCATCAACTCGGCGACCCGCCTCTACGGCGACGACATGGACCGTCTCTGGGGCGAGATCGTGCCCGTCCCGCAGGAGAACATCCGGACGTTCACGGGTGGGGAGTCCGTCGACGGCTGGCGCGTCGCCGCGACGCCGGGACACGCGAGCCACCACGTCGCCTACCTGCGCGAGGACGAGGGGTGGGCCTTCGTGGGCGACGTCGCGGGGGTGCGGATCATCCCGGCGTACATCACGCCGCCCACGCCGCCGCCGGACATCGATCTCGATGCCTGGCAGGCGTCGCTGGACCTCGTGGCAGCGTGGAAGCCGTCGCTCCTGGCCCTCACGCACTTCGGCACCTACGACGACGTCGACGCGCACATCGAGCGCCTGCGCGGCGCGATCGTGCAGTGGGGCGAGCTCGCGAAGGTCACCGATGCGGACGGTTTCGGGGCCGCGCTGCGGGCCTCTGCGAGCTCCGTGGCGGACCCCCAGACCCAACGTTCGATGGCCGGCGCGGTGCCTCCCGGACAGCAGTGGGCGGGCCTCGATCGGTACTGGCGCAAGAAGGCCGAGCGGGAGGCCGCGGCCGGATGACCGCGCTACGATCCCGCCCGTGAGCCAGACCGTCGAGCTTCCTCGCACGGCCGGCCCAGGCAGCGGCCTGGGCGGGGAGTGGCGCGTGATCGTCCGCAACGACGACCACAACACGTTCGACCACGTCGCGCACACGCTGGCGGGGACGATCCCCGGCGTCAGCGTGGACGCGGGCTACCGCCTCGCCGACCGGATCCACAACACCGGCCTGGCGATCGTGTGGAGCGGGCACCTCGAGGCCGCCGAGCACTACTGGGAGCAGCTGGTCGAAGCGGGGCTCACCATGGCCCCCCTCGAGCAGGGTTGAGAGGCGCGGGCGGCGACACGGCCGCCCGGTGTCACTAGTCTGACTGTGGATGGCCGACACGCAGCTGTCAGCCCCAGCAGGTGACGGCGCTCGCATCGCGCGACGGGAGCGAGAGCTCCTGCGCCGTTATCACGAGAAGGGCGACCAGAGGGCCCGCGACCAGCTCGCCGAGGAGATGCTGCCCCTCGCACGGGCGCTGGCCGGCCGGTACACCGGCCGCGGCGAGCCCCTCGACGACCTCGTGCAGGTCGCCTGCGTCGGGATCATGAAGGCCATCGACGGCTTCGATCTCTCGCGCGAGGTGCGCTTCTCGTCCTACGCGACGCCGACGGTCCTCGGCGAGATCAAGCGCTACTTCCGCGACAAGACCTGGGCGATGCGCGTCCCCCGCGGGATGCAGGAGCTGCAGATCGAGATCGCCAAGGCGCGCGACAAGCTCACCACCGAGCTCGGCCGCTCGCCGACGGTGCAGGAGATCGCGAACGCCGTGCAGCAGCCGTTCGAGGAGGTCCTGACGACCATCCAGTCGCAGGACGCCCGCCGCACGCGCTCGCTCGACGAGCCGACGGGGGAGGACGTCACGCTGGCGGACTCCATCGGCGCCGGCGACCCTGAGCTCGGGCGCGCGGAGATGCGGGTGCTGCTCGACGACGCGTTCGGCGTGCTCTCCGTCCGCGACCGCGAGGTGCTGCGGCTGCGGTTCGGCGAAGACCTCACGCAGACGGAGATCTCCAAGCGCGTCGGGGTCTCACAGATGCAGGTCTCGCGGATCATCCGCCAGGCCCTCGTCCGCCTGCGGTCGGACATCGACCGCAAGTCGGAGCGAATCGACGCCGCCTGAACGCTTCGCGTTCAGGTTGGCGTTGTGTCGCTGCGCGACACAACGCCGGCTTTCAGGCCGAGGCCTGCGCCTCGGCGTGCACGCCGTTGCCGTTCCCGTTGAGCGAGCCGTCGCCCACGATGTCGTTCCAGTTGTAGAGCAGCGGCACCTGGTACCAGCCCGAGCACGCGGCGCGCATGCTCGCGAACTCCTCGCCGTACCAGTAGGCCTCCCACTGGGCCTTGCGCTCGAAGTCGACGACGAACGTGAACCTGTACTGGTCGTCCTGGGACTGGTAGACGTGCCAGCCCTTCGCGCCGTAGCGGAGAGAGATCGCGCCGATCTGCGCGAGCGCAGCGGCGAGGTCGTCCTTGCGGAAGGCGGTCGCGTAGAACGGGACGATGACTGCGGTGCCGGCCATGGCCGCGCAGCTTATCCAACGGTTTCCGCGACTGGCACCGGCTCGGCCGGTGTGGGCGCGGGAGCCTCCGGCGGCGGGGGCGGCGCGTCCCTGCCGACGAGGGCCCAGGCGAGCGCCGCGCTCGCGAGGACGACGACGGTGCCGACCGTCAGGCCGATCGACAGCGAGCTGACGAACGCCTCGCGGACGGCCGCGGCCACCTCGCGCGACGCGTTCGCGGGCACGACGCCCGCGCCGAGTCCCTGCGCGAGCGAGTCGCGCGCCGCCGCCGGCGTGCCGGGCAGCAGGGAGTCGAGCTTGTCGCGCCCGACGGTCGTGACGAGCGCTCCGATCGCGGCGACGCCGAACGTCCCGCCGACCATGCGCGACATCGTCAGCACGCCGGAGGCCACGCCGGCCTTCTGGCGCGCCACCGAGTTCATCGCGGCGGTGCTCATCGGGGACATGACGCAGCCGATCCCGAGCCCGAGGACGACGAAGGAGCCGACGAGGAAGCCGTAGCCGGTGTCGACGTCGATCCGCGACTGCCAGAACATCGCGACCGCGACGAGCAGGAGCCCGGTCACGAGCGGGATGCGCGCGCCGATGCGATCGGTGAGCCGCCCGATGATCGGGCCGAGGGCGATGATGAGCAGCGTCGTCGGCAGCGTGCGGAGGCCCGCCTGGAGCGGGCTGTAGCCGAGGATGTTCTGCATGTAGAGCGTGATGAAGAAGAACGACGCGAGCATCGCGAACGTCACCGTGAAGGCGACGAGCGACGCGCCCAGGAACGTGGGCGAGCGGAAGAACGCGAAGTCGACCATGGGCACGCGCACCCGTCGCTCGACGATCGCGAAGCCGACGAGGCCGACGACGGCGAGCACGAGCAGGGTGATGATCCGCGGCGAGCCCCAGCCCCACGCGTTGCCCTCCACGAGCGCGAGGACGAGCGACGCGAGGCCGATGGTCAGCGTCGCGATGCCGGGGACGTCGATGCTGCGCTCGACGGTCTCGTCGCGCGAGTTGTTCGCCGCGAAGAGCGTGACGACGACGCAGACGATCGCGACCGGCACGTTGACGAAGAAGATCGACTGCCACGACACGTGCTCGACGAGGAATCCGCCGAGCAGCGGCCCGATCGCCAGCGCGAGGCCCGAGACGCCGGCCCAGGTCCCGATCGCCTTGCCGCGCTCCTCGGGCGGGAACGCGTTGGAGATGATCGACAGCGTCCCCGGCATCATCAGCGCGGCGCCGCTGCCCTGCAGCAGCCGGCCGACGACGAGCCACGTCTGCGTCTGGGCGAACCCGATGAACGCGCTGCTGCACGCGAACACCACGACGCCGGTGAGGAACACGGTCCGGCGGCCGAAGATGTCGCCCAGCCGCCCACCGGTCACGAGCAGGACGGCGAAGGTCAGCGTGTAGGCGTTGACCGTCCACTCGAGGCCGGCGATCGATGCGTGGAGGTCGCGCTGGATCGACGGCAGGGCGACGTTCACGGCGGTGTTGTCGAGCATCACCATGAACAGCGCGAAGCACATCGCCCCGAGCGTCCACCAGCGCCTGTTGTCGTCGTTGAGGCGCAGCCGGCTCGTCACGCGCCGGGCTCCAGGTCGGCCAGGATGGGGGCGAGGGCGGCGATCAGCCGCTCGCGGTGCGCGGGGTCGATGCCCTCCGCGAAGGTCTCGAGCGCGTCACGGCGGGCGTCGTCGAGGCGATGCACGAGCTCGCGGCCGGCGTCGGTGATCGAGAGCCGCTTGCACCGCCGGTCGTCGGCGTCCTCGCGGCGGTCGAGCAGGCCGCGGCGTGCGAGCTGGTCGACGGCGCGGCTGGCGCCGGGGAGCGACAGGCCGAGGCGCTCGGCGAGCGCCTTGACGGTCGGCTCCCCGTCGGCGGCGGCCGTGAGGGCCTTGAACTGCGTGAAGCTCAGGTCGAGCCGCTCGAACTCGCCGATGAGGCGGTTGCTCGGGCGCATGGCATGCCCGTAGAACGTCGCGAGGCTGTCGGCGAGCGCTGCCTGCGGCGTCGGTCTCCATGCCCATTGCGTGCATGCACGCAAGTATTGCATGCGCGTACGCAAGTTCAGGCGGGCCAGGCTCGGCGCTCAGGCCTCGACGCGGGCGCGCTCTGCGCCCAGGTCGCGCAGCGTCGCCTGCAGCTGATCCCACTCGGCGGGCTCGCGCTCGTCGTACTCCGAGGGCGTCAGCTCGTGCAGGCTGTCGCGATAGTCGCGCCACGCGACGCGCACCCGCGCGTCGAGCTCCGCGAGGCGACGCGCGTGTTCGATGTTCGGTGCCAGGGCCGTCATCGGGCGGCATCGTACCCGTGGGGATGGACGCCCACCCGTGGCCGGACGTGCAAGCGGACCTGCAGGTCGTCGGGGCGACGCGCTACAAGGTGTGGATGAGCGACGTGCTCACCCAGCCGCTGGCGTCGACGGAGTTCCTCGTCGTCGACGTGGAGACGAACGGCAAGGCCGGCGACGAGTGCGAGCTCACCGAGCTCGGCGCGGTCCTGGTCGGCGGGGGCGAGCTGCACGACCGGTGGGAGACGCTCGTCGGCGTCCGCGCCCCGCTCAGCCGCATGATCCAGCGCTTCACCGGGATCTCGCAGGCGATGGTCGACGAGGCGCCCGCGGTCGAGCTCGTGCTCCCCGACCTCGCCGAGCAGCTCGAGGGCCGGGTGCTCGTGGGACACAACATCGCGTTCGACCGGCGGGTGCTGCGGCAGGCGTTCGCGCGCGCGGATCTGGCCTGGCCCGACGTTCCGACGCTGTGCACCGTCGCCCTCGCGCGCCGCTTCGCGCCCCTCGCGCGCAGGCGCGGGCTCAAGCCGCTGGCGGAGGCGCTCGGCATCGAGGTCGAGATCGCGCACCGCGCGCTGGCCGACGCCGAGACGTGCGCGCGCGTGCTGTGCGCGCTGCTGCCGCGGCTCGTCGTGCACGCCGGCACGGTCGGCGACGCCGTCGAGCTGCTGAAGGCCGCCGCGCGCAGGCCGCGCCGTCCCCGCGCGGGGCGCACGATCGCCCGCCAGGGCCGCGCCGAGCACCGCGTCGACGTCTCCGGGCTGCCCGACGAGCCGGGCGTCTACCTCTTCCGCAACGCGGGCGGCCAGGTCCTCTACATCGGCAAGTCCGTCTCCCTCCGCGCCCGCGCGCGGTCGCACTTCCAGCCCAGCTCGGCCTCCCAGGGCTGGGTCGCGCAGGCGACGATGGTCGACCACCGCACGACCTCCTCCGAGCTCGGCGCGCTCGTGCTCGAGCAGCGCCTCATCAAGGAGATGCGCCCGCCCGGCAACGTGCGCATGAAGCACGACGACCCGTACGTCTACCTGCGCTGCAGGCTGGACATCGCGTACCCCGTGCTGGAGGTGGCGCCCGCACCCGCGCAGGGGCGCTCGGTGACGATCGGCCCGCTGCGCGGCCGGCGCGCCGCGATCGAGCTCATGGAGCAGCTCAACTCGCTCTTCACGCTGCGCCACTGCGGCCGCGCGCTGCGTCTGCGCGAGCACCCCTCCGCCTACGGGCAGATGGGCCGCTGTCTCTCGCCCTGCCTGAACGACCTCGACCCGAACCTCTACCGCCGGCGTCTGGACGAGGCGCTCGCGCTCTTCACGGGCGACGGCGACGGCGGTGCGGCGCTCCTGGCCCACGTGGAGTCCGAGATGCGCCAGGCGTCCGTCGAGCAGCGCTACGAGCGCGCCGCGTGGCTGCGCCGCCGGCTGCGGCGCCTGCGCGAGCTGACGTCCGACCTCGCGGGCCTGCAGGCGATCCACGCGCGGCCGCGGCTCGTCGTCGCGCCGCATCCCCGCGGCGGGACGGCGGACGCGTTCTGGCTCGTGGGCGGCCGGCTCGTGGATTGGGGCCCCGTCCACCCCATCCAGCCGGTCGACGGCGGCGAGTCCCTCGCCGACCGATGCGCGAAGGCGCTGCGATCGGGCGACGGGCGCGGCGCGACGACGTGGCTGGCCCCCGACGAGGTCGACGAGATGCGCGTGGTCACCACGTACCTCGCCTCGCACGAGCTCCCCGGCCTCGATCTGGCCGCCGATCTCGACGCCGAGCGGCTCGGCGCATTCGCCGATTCGGCGACGGCCGCAACCGCTGCTTGACGCCAGATTCGCCACTTTCGAGCAAATCGCACTTGAAATCGTGCGAGATCTATTGCACCGTATTGCAGACGCTCGGGCACGGACGCCCGGCGTCCCGCTTCTGTCAGCCCGGCACTAGGCCGCGGGAGGGAGGCCGAACGGGAGCTCCGCGACGGTCGCGGTGACGTCCCCGTCCTCCACCCGCAGGACCTCGCCGACGCCCGCCTCGCGGCGGACCAGCGCCAGCCCCACCGGGCCGTGCGCGCGGGAGTCGGCGACGCTCGTCAGCCGCCCGACCTCGCGCTCGCCCAGGAACAGCGCGGCGCCGGCGGGCACGGGTGCGCTCAGCAGCAGCCCGCGCAGATGGCGGTTCGGCTTGCCCTTCCAGTGCAGACGGGCGACGGTCTCCTGGCCGACGTAGCAGCCCTTCGTGAACGAGACGGCGCGGTCGTTGAGCGCGGCCTCCTGCGGGATCACGGTCTCGTCGAGCTCGGCGCCCCATCGGGGCCGCCCGGTCTCGACGCGCAGCACGTCGAGCGTCGCCTCCGACACCGGCTCTGCGCCGGCCGCGAGCAGCGCGTCGCGCACCGTGTCGGTGTCCTCTGCCGGCGTCAGGACGTCGACGCCGACGTCGGTCGCGATGACGCGCACCTCGACGCCCCCGATCGTCGCGACGCGGTGCGCGTGCTCGGTGGCGGGCAGGTCCGTCGCGCCCGCGATCTCCCGCGCACGCGGGCCGGCGAGCGACAGCAGCCCGCGCTGGACCGTGCGCTTGTGCAGCTCGACGGCGAAGCCGATGGTCGCGCGGCGGATGACGTCGAAGATCGCCTGGAGCGCCGCGCGGTCCATGTCGAGGAGGAGCTCGTCGCCGGTGTCGAGCACGCGGAGGTCGCCGAGCATCCGGCCCTTGGGGGTGAGCATCGCGGCGTAGCAGCCGTCGCCCGGCTCGAGGCCGACGATGTCGTTCGTCACCTGGCCGGCGAGGAACTCCTTCGCGTCCGCACCGGTGAGCGCGAGCTTGCCGCGTTCGGAGCGGTCGACGAGGCCGGCGCTCTCGGCGATCGCGACGTGCTCTGAGGTGGCGCTGTTCACGGCGGACATACGACAAGCGTACGACCCCCGGCCGCGCGGTTGCTACGCTCCCGAACAGTCATTTTCAGTCATGCCTAAAACTCTTTCTCCGATCGTCGAAGAATCCGTCCAGACAACGACGCGGTCCTCGGTGCGCCCGGGGGCTCTGGCGATGCTCGGCCCGGCGTTCGTCGCCGCGGTCGCGTACGTCGATCCGGGCAACTTCGCGACGAACATCAGCGGCGGCGCGAAGTTCGGCTACCTGCTCCTGTGGGTCATCGTGGCGGCGAACCTGCTGGCCATGCTCATCCAGAACCTCTCGGGGAAGATGGGCATCGCGACGGGCCACAACCTGCCCGAGCTGTGTCGCATCCACTTCCCGCGTCAGGTGACCTGGGGGCTCTGGGCCCAGGCGGAGCTCGTCGCCATGGCGACCGACCTGGCGGAGTTCGTCGGCGCGGCGATCGCGCTGAACCTGCTGTTCGGCGTGCCGCTGTTCGAGGCGGGGCTCATGACGGCGGTCGTCTCCTTCGCGGTGCTCGGACTCCAGCGCCGCGGGCACCGCCGATTCGAGATCGTGATCATCGGGATGCTCGGCGTCGTCCTGCTGGGCTTCCTCTACGACACGCTGCGGATCGGCTTCGACGGCGGCGAGGCCGCGAAGGGCCTGATCCCGGGCTTCGAGGGCACCGACAGCGTCCTGCTCGCCACCGGCATCCTCGGCGCGACGGTCATGCCGCACGTCATCTACCTGCACTCCGCGCTCACCCAGCGGCGGATCGTCACGTCGAGCACCGAGGAGAAGCGCCGCCTGCTGCGCTTCCAGCGCGTCGACGTCACGATCGCGATGGGGCTCGCCGGGCTGGCGAACATGGCGATGCTCATCGTCGCCGCGTCGCTGTTCCACGCGAACGGGCTGACGAACGTCGACACGATCGAGGAGGCGCACAAGGGGTTCGAGACCCTCGTCGGGCCCGGCGCCGCGCTCGCCTTCGCGCTCGCGCTGCTCGCCTCGGGCCTCGCGTCCTCCAGCGTCGGCACGCTGGCCGGCCAGGTCGTCATGCAGGGCTTCATCGCCCGGACGATCCCGATGGTCCTGCGGCGCCTGGTCACGATGCTGCCGGCGCTCGTCGTCCTCGCGATCGGCGTGAACCCGACCGAGGCGCTCGTGCTCAGCCAGGTCGTGCTGTCGTTCGGCATCCCGTTCGCGCTCATCCCGCTCCTGCTGCTCACGCGGCGGCGCGACATCATGGGCGGCCTGGTCAACCGGCGGATCACGACGGTCGCCGCGAGCATCGCCGCGGCGCTCATCATCGCGCTGAACCTCTTCCTGCTGGCCCGCACGATCCTCTAGTCCCTAAGCTCCCCGGCCATGGCGATGGCCGACACCTTCTCCGAGCTGCTGGAGTCGCTCCCGGACGACTGGACCGACCTCGAGCTGGACCTGCGGATCTCCGACGAGGAGCGCTACATCGAGGCGGCGACGTACCTGGTGCAGACCAACGCCCAGCCGTACTCGCACCACGACTGGCACTGGCGGATCCTCGTGGCGCACCGCTTCGGCCACGCCGCCGCCGCCCCCGTCGTCCACGGCGCGCTGCGCGCGCTGGACGAGGCGGGGATCGACGGCGAGCTCGCCGTGCGGCAGACGCGGTCCGGCCGCGTCGAGGTCACGCAGATGTGGGGCCGTCCGCAGTCCGTGCGGGACGAGTTCCGCCGCATCCGCTCCCAGTAGCTCCTACGCGGTGTTGACCGTGATCTTGGCGACGCCGATCACGAGACCGGCCTTGAGCGCGTCGGTGCCGAAGGTCTGGTTGAGCAGGTCGGCCGCCTCCTGCTTGAGCTTCACCGTCGTGCCCTCGAGCACCGCGGTCCCGTTGTCGTTCGCCTTCAGGGGCTTGAGCGTGCGGCCGTCGAGGAAGAAGAGCGGGGCGCCGGTCGCGGCCTCCTTGCCGTCCACGGAGACGTTGCCCGTGAGGACGGACTTGCCGGGATCGATGACGAAGTCGGTCAGCTCGACCTTCTTGCCGCCGCCGGTGAGGCTGAGTCCGCTGCCCTCGTGGTCGATCTCGCCCTGGACGTACGGGGAGACGGTGCCGGGCTTGTAGTACTTGACGTTGCCGCCCGTGATCGGGAACACGAGCGAGCCGGCCTTCGTGAGCTCTGCGTCGCCGACGGTGCCGGGCGTGAGCTTCAGCGTGCCGAGTGCCTTCACGAAGCCGGCGTCCAGCGCGACGGCCGTCGTGCGTCCGGTGAGCGACGGGATCTCGGCGAGCGGCTTGGCGGCCTGCGTCGAGGCGGCCGGGGCCGCGGTGGCGGAGTCCGACGTGTCCGAGCCGCACGCGGCGAGGCTGGCGGCGGCGATGACCGCGGTGAGTCCTGCGATGGGGAACTTGATGTTCATGACCACCCCAACGACGGCGCCCCGGGATCGGATCCCATGCATCCGAGATCGGGTCGCGTGCGTTTCAGGTGCATCGAGCATTCACGAGACGACCTGCTGTCGATGGCCGACGAGGAGCTGATGGCGCTCGTCGCCGATGCGAACGCCGATGCGTTCGAGGTCGTCTACGACCGCCACATCGGTGCCGCGTACTCGCTCGCCCGGCGCATCTGCGGCGACGGCCCCGGGGCCGAGGACAGCTGCCAGGACGCGTTCCTGGCGATCTGGCGGTCCGCGGCTCGCTACGACGCACGCGTCGGGAGCGTCCGGTCCTGGCTGCTGACGGTGGTCCATCACCGGGCGATCGACCGGGTGCGCAAGGTGACGCGTCACCGCACCCAGATCGGCGGCGGCGACGACGTCGCCGAGCTCGTGCCCGCCGCGGACGACACCGAGCACGGCGCGCTGGAGCGCGTCGACCGGGCGGAGATGGTCGGGCTGGTCGCTGCGCTCCCGGAGGAGCAGCGCCAGGCGATCTCGCTCTCCTTCTACTCCGGCTACAGCAACTCGGAGATCGGCCGCATCCTGGGGATCCCGCTCGGGACCGTGAAGAGCCGCATGCGCCGGGGCCTCGAGCGCCTGCGCCAGAGCCTGGAGGTGGCGACGTGACCCCGTGCCGGCGCCCGGACGTCGCCGACCTGCTCGGCTCCTACGTGCTCGGCGCGTGCAGCGACGCGGACGCCGAGCTCGTGCGCGCCCACGTCGTGCGGTGCGCGTCGTGCACCGACGCGCTGGCAGCGCTCGCGCCGGCGCGCGAGGGTCTGCTGGCGGACGTGGAGAAGGCCGCGCCGCCGGTGGACCTCAAGTCGCGCGTCATGGGTCAGGTTCGCGCGGACGCGTCGCTCTTCGAGGCGGCGCGCGCGCCGGAGCGCCCGCAGCGTCGGCTCGCGTGGCTGCGCCTCCCGCGTGTGGCCATGGCGGTCGGCGCGGCCGCGGCCGTCGCGCTCGTCGTGACGATCGCGTTCGGCGGCTCGACCGACCGGGAGACGGTCTACGCCGGCCGCGTCGACGGCATCGCCGCGCCCGGCGGGCACGGCTCGCTGACGGTGCACGACGGCGCCGCGACGCTGAAGGTGTCCGGGCTCCCGGCCGCGGGAGCGGGGCGGATGTACGAGGTCTGGATGAGCGACCGATCCGGCCGGGCGCAGCCCGCCGGCGTGCGGTTCTCGGTCGACCGGGCGGGTGCGGGCGAGGTGGCGATGCCGTCGCGGCCGCCGGAGGGCCGCGAGATCATGGTCACGTCCGAGGTCGGCGGGAACGCGACGACGCCGACGCGCGCGCCGATCGTCCGCGTCGCCACCTGAGGTCAGCCGCCGGGCAGGAAGCTCGCGTCGAAGGCGGCGTCGACGTCGGGCCGGTGGTTGACGATCCCGAACTGGACCTCCCAGGCCGCCCACGCCCGCAGCGTCTGCGGATCGAGCGCGCCGATGCCGTCGCCGGACCCGAACGCGTCCCCGAGCGCGTCGAGCTGGCGCCGCGCCTCCGCCGGGTCGACGTCGGGCGCGCCCGCGACGAGGTCGCGCAATGCCCCTTCGGGATCGCTGTCGACGACGCCGTAGCCGCTCACGAGGGCGTGGACCGCGCGGCGCACCATGTCCGGGTCCTGCTGCAGCGTCCGCCGCGTCACCGTCACGACGAGCTCGGGATAGGCGGGGGCGCCGAAGTCGTCGACGCGGAACTCCTTGGCGTCCGGCATCCGCTCGTGCAGCGCGACGCCCTCGACGTTCCAGAACGCGGTGGCCCCGGCGACGCGGCCGCTGACCACGGACGCGACCGCGTTGAAGCCGATGGTCGTGGATCGAACCTCGGCGGGGTCGCCGCCGTCGCCGCGGACGATCGACTTCAGGACGGCGTCGTCGCTGGGGAGGCCGGTGACGCCGACCCGGCGGCCCTCGAGGTCGCGCGGCCTGCGGACCGAGGAGTCGGCGAGCACCGCCGCGAGCGGGCGCTGGACGAGGGCCATGACGCCGACGAGGTCGCGCCCGCGCTCCCGCGCGATCGCGAGGTCGTGGATGTCGAGCACTGCGAGCTGCGCGCGGCCGCCGAGCAGCAGACGCACGGCGTCGGTCGAGGCGGTGGGGACCTGCACGCGCAGGTCGATGCCCGCCTTGCGGTCCAGCCCCCGGCGCGTTGCGGCGTAGATGCCGGAGTGGACGGCGTTGGGGGCGAAGTCGAGCAGCAGCGTCGCGTCGATCGGCGGCTCGGCCGGGGTGGTCGGGCTCGCCGGGCCGTCGTCGCCGCCGCACCCGGCGAGTCCGACGACGAGCAGCACGACGAGGACACGGGCGAGGCGGGCGGCCATGGGGAGCGGGCGAGGATATGCCCCATCCGTAGACTTTCACCGGTGCGTCGTCGCGTCACCTTCTCCCGCAACGTCACCCTGTCGTTGTCGCGGACCTGCAGCTCGCATTGCAAGTACTGCGCGTTCGCAACCCATCGCCCGCATCTGCACGAGCCGGACGAGGTCACCGACCTCCTCGACCGCGCAGCGCGTCGCAACGTGAAGGAGCTGCTCGTCCTCACCGGAGAGCAGCCCGATCACCACGCCGGGGTCCGGGCCAAGCTCGCCGAGCTCGGCTTCGAGGACTTCGTCGCCTACGTCGTGTGGGCGTGCGAACGGGCGCTGGAACGCGGGATCCTGCCGCACTCGAACCTCGGCGCGCTCGGCCGCGACGACCTCGCGCGGCTGCGCGAGGTGACGGCGTCGCAGGGGATGATGCTCGAGTCGACCCGCGACGACCTCGTCGCGCACCAGGCGTCCCCGTCGAAGGACCCGCAGGTGCGCCTGGCGACGCTGCGGGCCGCGGGCGAGCTGCGGATCCCGTTCACCTCGGGGATCCTCGTGGGGATCGGCGAGAGCGAGGAGGACCGCGTCGCGTCGCTCGAGGCGCTCGCCGCGGTGCACGCCGAGCACGGGCACCTGCAGGAGGTCATCCTCCAGAACTTCGTCCCGCACCGCCGGTACTACGGCGAGGAGCCGGCCGACATCGCGACCGACGTCGCCGAGCGCTACTGGCAGACGGGCCTGACGCTCGCGCCGCACGCCGAGGCCCCGGGGTGGGCGACGCCGATCACGATCGAGGACATGAAACGCCTCATCGGCGAGGCGCGGCGGCTCATGCCCGACGTCGGCATCCAGATCCCGCCGAACCTCGCGGACTGGTGGCCGGAGCTCGTGCAGGCGGGTGCGACCGACCTCGGGGGCCTGTCGTCCAACGGCGACCACATCTCCCCGGAGCACCCGTTCCCGTCGCCCCACCAGGTGCGCAAGCGGCTGCTGGAGGACGGCGTGGCGCTGACCGAGCGCCTCTGCGTGTACGCGAAGTACATCGACGCCGACTGGGTCGACCAGGGCGTTCTCGATGTCATCAAGACGCGTTTCTGGTCGTTCATCCCGCGCAACGGCTCGGGGCGGACGGACGCGCCGCAGCCGATCCGCCGCGACCTCGTCGCCGGCGCGGTGGCGAAGGGTCGCGAGGGCGCCGAGCTGACGCCCGAGGAGCTCACGGCGCTGTTCGCCGAGACGCGGCCGGAGGCGGTCGAGGACATCCGCCAGGCGGCGGACGAGCTGCGCGCCGAGCTGGCGGGGGAGACCGTCACGTTCGTCGTCAACCGCAACATCAACGTCTCGAACGTCTGCATCGTCGGCTGCGCGTTCTGCGGCTTCGGGCAGGGCAAGCGGTCCCCCGACGCCTACCAGCACGACGACGCGGACTTCGTCGCGCGCATCGACGAGGCCGTCGAGTACGGCGCGACCGAGCTGTGCATCCAGTCGGGCATCCATCCGGACTGGTCGTTCGAGGACTACCTCGGATACCTGCGCCTCGCGAAGCGGACCGCGCCGCAGCTGCACCTGCACGCGTACTCGCCGATGGAGGTCTCGCACATCTGCGACGTCTCCGGCCTGTCGCCGACCGAGGCCTTCGAGCAGCTGCGCGAGGCCGGGCTCGGATCGACGCCCGGGACCGCCGCCGAGGTGCTCCACGACGGTGTGCGCCAGCGCATCTCGCCGAACAAGCTGCCGGTCGCCCGGTGGGTCGAGGTCATCGAGGCGTCGCACCGCGCGGGGCTGCGATCGACGGCGACGGTGATGTTCGGGCACATCGAGGAGCCGTGGGAGCTCGCCGAGCACATGCGCGTCGTGCGCTCGCTGCAGGACCGGACGGGCGGCTTCACGGAGTTCGTGCCGCTGTCGTTCATCCCGTTCCACACGCTGCTGGGCCGGACCCACGGGGTCGAGGAGATCTCCCGCGAGGAGAACCTCAAGCACACCGCCGTGTTCCGGCTCGCGCTGGGCAAGACGGTCCCGTCGCTGCAGGCGTCCTGGGTGAAGATGGGGCTGGAGGCCGCGACCGAGGCGCTGCGCTGGGGCGTGAACGACCTCGGCGGCACGCTGATGGAGGAGTCCATCAGCCGCCTGGCCGGCTCCTACCACGGCACGCGCCTGGACCCGCCGGAGCTCATCGCGGCGGCCCACGCGGCGGGCCGCCCGGCGGCGGAGCGCACGACGCTCTACGAGCTGCGCGCGCACTACCCGGTGTCGGTGGCCGCCTAGAGGGGGCGAAACATCGATGCGCCGGCGCCTGTGCACCCATGGATGAACGAGACCGCGGATGAGGTCATCGCACAGCTGGCGGGCTCCGGCAGTGCGTGCGTCTGTCGCGCGCACCAATGTCCGCCGCTCGGGCTCGACGCGCGGCTGAGATCCGACGAGCGGTCGCGCGCCGGCGGCTCACCCGGCTGCA
Source organism: uncultured Solirubrobacterales bacterium (assembly GCA_963757125.1). Lineage (GTDB taxonomy): Bacteria > Actinomycetota > Thermoleophilia > Solirubrobacterales > Solirubrobacteraceae > CAVVSD01. Next base: position 786,726 of record CAVWQP010000009.1, read on the forward strand.
CCGCGGCGTGTACGCCCTCGGCCACAGCGCGCCGCGCGAGAGGCCACGTGGCTCGCAGCGGTGCTCGCGTGCGGCGCCGGCGCCGTCCTGAGTCATACGTGCGCGGCGCGCTCTGGGCTCGGCGGACGTTGGCGGATGCCGGAGGTCACGGCGCCCGCACCACCGGCGGGCGCACGGGCGTCATCGCGCATCAGGGCCGGATCGCACGCAGCCGATCGGGTACAGCGGATGGGCATCCCTGTGACGTCGCCGGCCCGCACGCTCGCCGACCTCGCCCACTCGCTCGATGACGAGGCCCTCGAGCGGGTCGTGCGGGAGGCGCAGTTTCGCGGTCTCTTCAGCGTGCGGGCCATCCGGGACGCGCTGACCCGCCGTCCGAGCTTCGCGCTCCGAGAGCTCCTCGACGATCTCAACCCCACGCAGTCGGAGCTCGAGGACGCGTTCCTCCGGCTGTGTCGGCGCTTCGACATCCCCACGCCTCGGGCGCAGGTGCGCGGTGGACGCAGACGCCCGGACTTCGTCTGGGCAGAGGCGCGGTTGGTCGTCGAGGTCGACTCCTGGTCGGCCCATTCCACCCCACACGCGTTCCAGGCCGACCGCACGCAGTCCAACGCCGTGCAGCTCGCGGGCTGGACGATCCTGCGCTTCACCTACAGGGACGTGACCCGCCGCCCGCAGCTCGTCGCCGCCCAGGTGCGCCAGGCGCTCGGGCTCTAGAGGAACAGGTCCTCGGCGGGGGCGCGGACGAGGCCCGCGACCGCGCCGGGGCCGTCGTCCGCCGAGACGTAGCGGTCCAGGCCCCGGACGAGGACCGCGGGCTCGCGCGAGTCCTTCGCGCGGGCCAGGTCCGCCGCGGCCGCGGCCTGGTCGGCCACCGCGATCTGCGTCGCGCGCAGCTCGCGGCCCTCGTTGTCGACGCGGCCGGTCCAGTCGTCGAGCGGGAGCAGCCCGGCGCAGCCGATCGCCACGTCGCACTGGCCGCGCCGCCACGCGCGGCCGAAGGAGTCGGCGATCACGACCGCCGGCGCCACGCCGCGCAGCTCGGCCAGCCGCGCCCGCAGCGCGCGCGCCGACCCATCGGGGTCGACCGGCAGCAGCACGAGCGCGTCGTCGCCGGGCGCGTTGGAGGCGTCGACGCCCGCGTTCGCGCACACGAACCCGTGGTGCGTGCGCACGATCAGCACGCCCCGCACGGCCCGCACGACGGTCTCGGTCTCGCCGAGGACCACCTCGACCGCCCGCGCGTCCTTGCCCAGCGTCTCCGCGAGCTCGTGCGCATGCGCAGACGGCGCGACGTCCGCCAGCCGCACGATGCGCCCCTCCGCCTTCGACACGACCTTCTGCGACACGACGAGAACGTCGCCGGCGGCGAGATCGCCAGGCGCCGCGCCCGCGAGCATCGCGCCGAGGTCGTCACCCGGGACGACCTCGGGCACGCCCTCCAGCGCGACGGCGGTGATCACTTCGCCTCGTCGTTGCGCGCGAGCCGCCGCAGCAGCCCACGCGTGTGGGCCGCGCCGCCGCGGGAACGCTCGAGCACCTCGCGCATCGCGGCCAGGTCGTCCGGCGTGTCGACGTCGAGCACGAGCGACGGCATCTCCTCGACCCGCAGCGAGGCCCCCGCCTCCTCGGCGAGCGCCGTGTGGCGCTCGCGGCTGCCGGGGCCGAACGACGGCTCGATCGCGGTCGGCGGGTGCAGCATCAGCCCGTTCGTCCCCGTGCCGTGGCGGTCGGGGACGAGCACGACCGAGGGCGCCGGCTCGACGGACTGCAGCAGCGCGGTGAGCTGGGCAGGATCGAGTGCCGGGCAGTCGCCGGGGACGAGCAGGACCACGTCCGCGCCCTCCACGGCGTCGAGCCCGAGCTGCGCAGCGGGGGACTGGCCTGCCTCGCGCGTGTCGGAGACGACCCGCGCGCCGTAGCCCAGCGCGAGCGCCTCGGCGACCGGCTCGGCGGTCACGACCACGACCTCGTCGAGTCCCTCGGTCCGCCGCAGCGCCACGAGGACGTCGGTGAGCATCGCCTCGGCGAGCGCGCGCCTGGTCCCGGGCGCGAGCCCGGTGCTCAGGCGCTGCTTGGCGTCGGCGAATCGCTTCACCGGCAGGACGGCAACCGCGCGCACGTGCCTAGCTTGCCAGGGCCTCGGCGAATGTCAGCGCGGCGCCCGCGACGCGCCTGCGCCCCTCGGCGTCGGCCATGAGCGTGTCCGTGCGCAGCACCGGCAGCGGGCCCGCGCGTCGCTCGTCGCAGACCATGCCGTCCAGCACGTCGCCGAGCAGCTCCGCGACGCCGGCCGCCGTGGCCGGCTGCCCGGTCCACGCGATGAAGTCGGCCGTCGGACCCTTGAGCACCACGCCGTCCACGAGCGGCGACACGGCCACGACCGGTGCGTCGGTCTCGCGGAGCGCGTCGCGGATGCCGGGCACGGCCAGGATCGGGCCGATCGAGATGACCGGGTTCGACGGTCCCACCACGACGGCCCGCGCGGACGCGATCGCCTCGAGCACCTCCGGCGACGCCTTCGCGGCCTCGGCGCCGCGCAGCTCCACGCCGTCGACGGGGCCCTTCGCGCGCTGGAGGATCATGAACTCCTGGAACGGCGCCCAGTCCCCGTGCGCGAGCACCCAGGTGCGGACGGGGTCGTCGGACATCGGCAGCACGCGTGCGCCGAGCCCGAGCGAGCGCGTGAGCTCGCCGAGCGTCTCCGTGAGCCGCGTGCCGCCAGCGAGGAGCTCGGCCCGCCGCAGGCCGACGGCGAGATCGCGGTCGCCGAGGTTGAACCACACGTCGACGCCGAGCTCGCGCATGCCGTCCATGACGTTGAACGTGTCGTCGCGCAGGCCCCAGCCGCGCTCGTCGATGCGGTCGGCGAGCCAGAACGCGCACAGGTCCGGGTCGGGGGAGACGTACGCGCCGTAGATCTCGACGTCGTCGCCCGTGTTCGCGACGACCACGAGCTCGTCTCCGACCAGGTCCAGCATGCCGCGCGCGAGCTTGGCACCACCGGTGCCGCCCGCCAGGACGACGACCGTCACGTAGCGGTTGCCTGGTCCACGGCCTCGTCGGCCGTCGACGCCCACGCGAACAGCCCCTCCACGCCGGTGACGGCGAACAGCCGCTGCGTCGTCGACGACCCGCGCACGAGGATGAACGGCGGGCCCTCCTCCGTGCGGCGGCGACGCTCGCTGATGAGCGTGGCGAGCCCCGTGGAGTCGATGAAGTCCAGCCCTCCGAGCACGAGCACGATCGGTCCGTCGCCGAAGGCGTCGGCCAGCTGTGGCGCGGTCGCGAGGTCGAGCTCGCCCTCCGGAGTCAGGACGCGGACGCCGTTGCGCTGCTCGGTCGCGAGGCGGAAGGCGGGCGGGCCAGCTGCGCTCATGGACGGGGAATGTACCGACGCTTCACGCGGCGCGGTAACGCTCCATCGCGACCCGCCGTTCTGCGGCGTGGTCAACGATCGGACCCGGGTAGTCCTGGCCGATGATGCACTGGGCTTCCTCCTGTTCGTCCGCTGACATCGTCCACGGCTCACCGAGCCTGGAGTCGGGGACGTCGGAGAGCTCCGGGATCCAGCGCCGGACGTAGCGACCGTCCGGGTCGAAGCGCTCCTGCTGGCGGGTCGGGTTGAAGAGTCGCTGGAAATACGGGGCGGGGTCCGTGCCGGTGGAAGCGACCCACTGCCAGCCTCCGTTGTTGGAGCCGACGTCCCCGTCGAGCAGGTGCTCCATGAAGTGCGCCTCGCCGAGCCGCCAGTCGAGATGCAGGTCCTTCACGAGGAACGAGGCGACGATCATCCGCGCCCGGTTGTGCATCCAGCCCATGACGCGCAGCTGGCGCATGGCGGCGTCCACGACGGGATAGCCGGTCTCGCCCGCCTTCCAGGCCGCGAGCGCCTCCGGGTCGTCGTCCCACTCCAGCGTGCCCCGGTAGCGCTCCTGGAACTCCGTCCGGGCCGCCTCCGGGTGGTGCAGCAGGACCGCGCCGTAGAAGTCTCGCCAGGCGAGCTCGGAGCGGTACACGTCGGCCCCGCTGCCGCCGGCGGCGCGGACGCGCTCCTCGAGCCACAGGGGCGACAGCGTCCCGAACCGCAGGTGCACCGACAGGCGCGAGGTGTCGTCGGCGAGCGTGTCGCGTGACGTCCCGTAGCCGCGGACCTCCGAGCGCACCCAGCGCTTCGCCGCCCTCTGGGCCTCCGCCTCCGAGGCCGGCGGGCGGTCGAGGAGGTCGGGCGCGTCGTCGAACCCGAGCGTCGCCAGCGACGGCATCCGCCCGACCTTGGCGCCGGACGGCAGCTCGATCGCCCCGGGCGCCCGGACCACCGGCCGGCGCTCCTGCCGGGTCCACGTCCGCAGGAACGGGCTGAAGACCGTGTACGGCCTGCCGTCCTTCGTGAGCACGCGGCTCAGGTCCGCGATGTAGACCCCGGGATGCCGCACGAGCGGCACGTCGCCGAGCGCCTCCTCCACCCGATCGTCGCGCGCGCGTGCGAAGCCGGTGGTCTCCTCGCTGCAGTGGACGGCGTCGGCGCCGACCTCCCGCACCACCTCGGGCAGCACCTTCTCCGGCGCGCCGCTGCGCACCGCCAGGCGGCCGCCGCGGGCGCGCAGCTCCTCGTCGAGCGCGCGCAGCGCGTCGAGCATCCACGCGGTGCGCCCGGCGGAGCGGAACCGGCCTCCGAGGAGCACGGGGTCGAACACGAACAGCGGCAGCACGCGATCGTGCTCGCGGGCGGCCTCGGCCAGCGCGGGCAGATCGTGGACGCGGAGGTCCCGGCGGTACCAGACGACTGCTGTGCTCATCGGAGATGCCTACGGGTAGGCGGCTGCCTAGGATGAACGACGTGACGACGGACACGGGCGGACGCCTGCTCTGGGAGCCCACCGCCGAGGCGATCGAGCGCACGACGATGACCGCGTATGCGCGCTGGCTGCAGAAGGAGCGCGGCCTGCGCTTCGACGGCTACCACGACCTCTGGCAGTGGTCGGTCGACGACATCGAGGCGTTCTGGGCCTCGATCTGGGACTTCTTCGAGGTCAAGGCGGAGCGCCCGTACAAGCGGGTCCTCGGACGGCGCGAGATGCCGGGGGCCGAGTGGTTCCCGGGCGCGCGGCTGTCCTACGCCGAGCACATCTTCCGCGACCGCGACGACGCGGCCGTCGCGATGATCCACGAGTCCGAGGCGCGCGACCGCGGCGAGGTCACCTGGGGCGAGCTGCGCGAGCAGGTCGCGGGCATCGCGGCCGGCCTGCGCGAGCTGGGCGTGGAGCCGGGCGACCGCGTCGTCGGCTACCTGCCCAACATCCCCGAGACGATCGCGATCTTCCTGGCCTGCGCGAGCATCGGCGCGACCTGGTCGTGCTGCTCGCCGGACTTCGGCATCCGCTCCGTCGTCGACCGCTTCGCGCAGATCGAGCCGAAGGTGCTCTTCGCGGCCGACGGCTACCGCTACGGCGGCAAGGACTTCGACCGTCACGAGGCGATCGCGCAGCTGCAGGGCGAGCTGCCGACCCTGAAGCACACGGTCGTCGTGCCCTACCTCGACCCGGACGCGACGACCGGCGACCTCGAGCGCGCCTCGATGCTGCCGGAGATGCAGCGCGAGGGCGAGCTGACGTTCGCCCAGCTGCCGTTCGCCCATCCGCTCTGGGTCCTCTACTCGTCGGGGACGACCGGGCTGCCCAAGGCGATCGTCCACGGGCAGGGCGGCGTGCTCCTCGAGCACCTGAAGGTCCTCGGGCTGCAGGCCGACCTCCAGGCGGACGACCGGTTCTTCTGGTTCACCACCACCGGCTGGATGATGTGGAACTTCCTCGTCGGCGGCCTGCTGACCGACGCGACGATCCTGCTCTACGACGGCAACCCGGCGACCCCGAGCCTCGACCGCCTGTGGGACTTCGCGTCGGACACCGGCATGACGTGCTTCGGCACGAGCGCCGCGTACATCTCCGCGTGCATGAAGTCCGAGGTGCGGCCCGCCGAGGGCCGCGACCTCAGCCGGCTGCGCTCCGTCGGCTCCACGGGCTCTCCGCTCTCGCCCGACGGATTCCGTTGGGTGTACGAGCACGTGGGCAAGGACACCTGGCTGTTCTCCACGAGCGGCGGCACGGACGTCGTGAGCGCCTTCGTCGGCGGCGTGCCGACGCTGCCCGTCTACGAGGGCGAGCTGCAGGGCCGGGCCCTCGGCGCGGCGATCGAGGCGTGGGACGAGGACGGCCGGTCGGTCGTCGGCGAGGTCGGCGAGCTCGTCCTCACCGAGCCGCTGCCGTCGATGCCGGTGTTCTTCTGGGGCGACCCCGACGGCGAGCGCTACCGCGAGTCCTACTTCTCGCTGTTCCCGGGCATCTGGCGCCACGGCGACTGGATCGAGATCACGTCGCGCGGCACGGCGATCATCTCCGGCAGGTCGGATTCGACGATCAACCGCGGCGGCATCCGGATGGGGACGGCGGAGATCTACAGCGCCGTCCTCGCGCTGGACGAGATCCGCGACGCGCTCGTCGTCGACATCCCGCAGGAGGGCGAGGAGTCCTGGCTGCCGCTGTTCGTCGTGCTCGAGGACGGCGCGGAGCTGGACGACGACCTCGTCAAGGCGATCCGCAAGCGCGTCCGCGAGGACTGCTCGCCGCGGCACGTCCCCAGCGAGGTCATCGCGATCGACGCCGTCCCGCGGACGTTGTCGGGCAAGGCGCTGGAGGTCCCGGTCAAGCGCATCCTCATGGGCACCGCGCCCGAGAAGGCTGCCAGCCGGGACTCGCTCGCGAACCCCGAGGCGCTCGACTGGTTCGCGGAGCTGGCGAAGAGCCGCGGGTGAGTCTCCTCGCCGTGGCGGAGGAGGCCGCGATCGCGGCGGGCGGGCTGCTGCGTGAGCGCTTCGAGGCGGGCGCCGAGCGCGCGCTGCGGGCGAAGTCGACGCCGACCGACTTCGTGTCCGAGGCCGATCTCGCCGCGGAGGCCGCGATCCGCGAGGTCCTCGCCACGCAGCGCCCGGACGACGCCGTCCTGGGCGAGGAGGGCGGCCGGCAGGGCGCCGAGGACGCGCTGCTCTGGGTGGTCGACCCGCTCGACGGCACGCTGAACTTCCTTCATGGCATCCCGGCGTGGTGCGTGAGCGTCGCCGTGCGCGACGCCGACGGCCCGCTGGCGGGGGTGATCCTCGATCCGCTGCGCGGTGAGCTGTTCGCCGCGTCCCGGGACGGGGAGGCGCGCCTGGGCGAGGCCGTACTCGGCGGCTCGGCGTGCACCGAGCTCGCGCAGGCGATCGTCGGGACGGGCTTCGCGTACGAGGCGCAGGTGCGCGCCGGTCAGGGCGAGGCGGTCGCGCGGCTGCTGCCGAGGATCGCGAACCTCCGCCGCACAGGCGCGTGCGCGCTGGACCTCGCGTGGACGGCGGCGGGGCGCCTGGACGCGTTCTACGAGCGCGCGGTCCAGGAGTGGGACGTCGCGGCGGGCGAGCTCATCTGCGCGCGGGCCGGGCTCGTGGTCGAGCGCATGCCGGCCGTCGACGGGATGCCCGCGGGGATCCTCGCCGCGCCGCCGGCGTTCGCGGACGACCTGCGGTCTATCGTGGCAGCCGCCTGACCACCGCGCCCGGCAGCAGCCTCACCACGAGGGCGAGCGCCCGCATCGAGCGCGGCACGTACACGACGGCGCGCCCCCGACGCAGCGCGTCGACGGTCGCCTCGGCGACCTGGGCCGGCGTCGTCGACAGCGGTGGCGCCTTGCGACCGGCCGTCATCTGCGTCGGGACGAAGCCGGGGCGGACGACGAGCACGCGGACGCCCGTCGCGTCGGCGATGCCGCGGGCCAGGAAGTCCGCCGCCGCCTTGCCCGCGGCGTAGACGTAGTTCGCCGGCCGCGGGCGCTCGGCGGCGACCGAGGACAGCAGCACGATCGACCCCGAGCCCTGCCGCTCGAACCGTGCGGCGAGGCGCAGGAGCGCCGACCCGGCGCCGAGGGCGTTCGTGCGCAGGAGGGCGACGGAGGCGTCCGGGTCCTTCGCGCCCGGCCACTCGTCCCCGAGCGCGCCGAACGCGACGACCGCGACGTCGACGCCGCCGCCGGCCGCGGCCCACGCGGCGTCCAGCGCTGCCTCGTGCTCGTCGGTCGCGTCGGCGTCGAACGCGACCGCCTCGACCCGCGCGCGGGCGACGGCGGTCCCCGCGAAGCGCTCCGGCGAGCGGCCCGCCAGCACGGCGACGTCCGGATCGAGCGCCCGCGCGATCTCCACCCCGAGCTCGGAGGCGCCCCCGAGCACGAGGACGGACGTCATCCGCCGTGCACGTTCACGTGCTCGGCCTCGACGTAGTACTTCACGCGGACCTCGCCGGGGAACCCGCCGTTGTAGTCGTAGCCGTGGTACTTGTGGCTGAGCTGGTTGATGTGGTCGTGCGCGCCCTCGAGCTGCGTCTCGGTCACGCGCCCGCGGATCTGGGCGTACGTGTAGGGATCCTCCGAGCCGGCGACGAGGATCGTCACGCGCGGGTCGCGTTCGATGATCTTCGGCCACACGCGGCCCTGCGACGTGTTGAGCGTGATGCGGTCGCCCTCGATGTCGATCCAGGTGTAGACGGAGAAGACGCTGCCGTCCTTGCGACCCATCGAGACCGTCGCGAAGTTCTTGCCCGCCAGCAGGGCGCGTGCTCGCTCGTCCATCCGCTCTCCTCGTCGTGAAGGGATGCCCGGAGCGGGATTCGAACCCGCACTGCATCGGGTTTGAGCCGATCGCCTCTGCCAATTGGGCTACCCGGGCGCGGCCGACATGGTACGGCCACCCCCGGCCGCCGACCTATGATCCGCCCGTCAGCGGGCGTGGTGGAACGGTAGACACGCCGGCCTTAGGAGCCGGTGCTCTCACGAGCGTGTGGGTTCGAATCCCTCCGCCCGCATCCTCGTCAGTCGTCGACGAGGCCGTGGCGCCGCGCCCACAGCGCCGCCTGCATGCGGTCGTCGACGCCGATCTGGCGGAAGATGCGGGTCAGGTGGGCCTTCACGGTCTTCTCGCTGATCCCGAGCCGGAACGCGATCTGCTTGTTCATGCAGCCGGTCGCGACGAGGCCGAGCACCTCGAGCTCGCGCTCCGACAGCTCCTTCGCGCCCTTCCGCTCGCCGAGCCCGAGGATGACCGCGGCGGCCTTCGGCGCCAGCAGCGCCTCGCCGCGAGCCGCGGCCCTGATGCCCGTCAGCAGCTCAGCCGGATCGGCGTCCTTGAGCAGGTAGCCCGCGGCTCCGGCGTCGACGGCGGCGAGGATCCGCCGACGGTCGGAGAACGAGGTCAGGACGACGATCCGGGCGTCGGGGACCGCGCCCGCCAGCGCCCGGGTGGCCGCGATCCCGTCCATCCGCGGCATCGCGAGGTCCATGACGACGACGTCGGGGACGAGGCTCGTCGCGAGCGTGACCGCCTCGGCGCCGTCCGTCGCGGCCCCGACCACGGTCATGTCGTCCGCGTTCGCGAGCAGCTGCTCCAGCCCCGCCCGGACGACCGCGTGGTCGTCGACGATGAGCACGCGGATCATCGCGGCGCCACCAGCGTGACGGCCGTGCCCGCGCCGGGCCTCGACGTGACCCGCAGCTCGGCGCCCTCGTCGGCCGCGCGGGCGGCGAGCAGCGCGAGGCCGACGTGCCCCTCGACGCGACGCCGGTTCACCTGCGCCGGGTCGATGCCCGACCCGTCGTCGGCCACCTCCATCGTCGCGTGGTCGCCGTCGGCCCGCACCGTGACGTGGATGCTGCGGGCACCGCTGTGCGTGACCGCGTTGCGGATCGCCTCCTGCGCGGTGCGGAACATGAGCGCCTCGATGTCCTCGGACAGGCGCAGGTCCTCGGGGATCGACAGCTCGGTGTCGATGCCCCGGGCGCGCAGCGGCACGAGCAGGTCGCTGAGCGCCGCGCCGATGCCGGCGACGTGCAGGTTCGCCGGGTGCAGCTCGAAGAGCACGCCCCGCAGCCGGCGCATCGCCTCGCGCGTGTCGGCCGCGGCGACCTCCAACGTCGCGGTCTGCGAGGCACCGGCGTCGCGCTGCAGGCTCTGGGTCGCGGCGGACAGGCTCATCGAGATGCCCGCGAGGTCCTGCACGACCCCGTCGTGCAGGTCGGCGGCGATGCGGCGACGCTCCGTGTCCGACGCGTTGACCGTCCGGATGAACAGCGCCTCGCGCTCCAGCTGCCCCTGGCGCAGCCGCCGGACGAACGACCAGGCGAGCGGGAGCTGGATGAGCCAGAGCAGGATGAGCGCCACGAGCAGCGTCGGGGCGAACTCCCGCCAGATGTCCCTGCCGCTCGCCGACACCGGCGCGAACGGCTGGTAGCTCTCGAACAGGAGCGGCCGGCCGCCTGGCGTGCGGACGGGGAGGTAGACCTCCAGCAGCTTGCCGCGGTGGCGCTCGTAGCGGTTCTCGGGCTCGGAGAGGTCGGACAGCTCGGCATCCGCCTCCCCGTCCTCGAGCGCGTCGAGCTCGTCGTCGGCGAGGGGGTAGCGCTGCCCGATGAGCCGGTGCTCGTCGGAGTAGATGACCGTGCCGTCCGGCTTCCAGAGCTTCACCCGGAGGACGTCGCCGGTCAGGACGCGGGCGTGGACGAAGCGATCGAACTCCGCCACCGACCGCGGCTCGCCCTCGACCAGCGACTCCGTGAGGTGCGGCTCGACGACGCCGCGCGCCACCGCCCCCGTGAGGACGCGCGCGTCCCGGACCGCCTCGCGCTCACCGGATCGTTGGAAGACGACGACGCTGCCCACGCCGACGACGACGAGCGCGACGAGCCCCGACACCGCGAACTGCACCACGGGGTTGGGCGCGCGCATGAGACACCATAAAACGGTCTTACGACCAAGGTCCAGCAGACACGACGTATGGACGAGGCGATGCTCTCCTCGTCCGCACCGAGAGAAGGGTCCACGGGGGGCGAGCGATGAGCCGTCGGAGGTGCGTCTTGACTTCGATGGCTCGGGACTCGAGCCGGTGGGACGCGCGCACGTCGACGCCGCCGAGGTGCACGGTGGCGCGCGTGTGCGCGAACCGCCGGCGATCCCTCCGCCGTCGCCGGACCTCCCGGCGATGACTCCGTCAGCGCGGCACGGTCTCCTCGAAGCCGGCCAGGGCGAGCGGTTGCACCGCGATCACGCGCCGCTCCCAGCCTTCGCGGGTGGCCCGGCTTCGAGGACGGCTCAGCGGCGGCCGCCGCCGAACAGGCTCAGCAGCGACAGGAAGATGTTCACGATCGAGACGAAGATGCCGGTGGCGAGCCACACGATGTCGTCCTCGGTCGCGTGCTTGCGGACGTAGTTGAAGTCCACGACGAGCAGCGCGCAGGAGACACCGATCACGGCGATGCTCAGCAGCGGGCTCCCGGCGCCGCCGACGAGCAGGAGGACCAGGCTGATGCCGAACAGGCCGAGCATCGCGAAGGACAGCGGCCGGATCCACCGGGCGAGGTCCTTCGACGTCGCCAGTCCGAGCGCGCCCATGAGGAGGACCGCCAGCGCCGTCCCGGCCGCGGCCTGGGTGATGGCCTCCGGATCGCTCTGCACGTACTCGTTGAGCACCGGGCCGAGGCCGATCCCGAGGATGAGCGCCGCCGCGAAGAGCCACAGCATCCCGATCGGCCCCGCGCGCAGCGGCCGCACGAACGACTGGGCGAAGATCATGCCGATGGCGACGAACCCGAGGATCGTCGCCGTCCCGGGCGCGAGGTCGCGCCCGATGAGGGATCCGGCCGCGAGGAAGGCGATGGCGACGCCGACCAGCAGCATCACCTGACCGAAGATCGCGGCGGTCTGGCTGGTTGCGCGTGCGCGCTCGTCGGCGTAGATGCTCATGGCTCGTCGAACCCTAACCGCGCGTGCCGCACTCAGCGATTGGCGGCCCAGATCGCCCACGTCAGCGCGGCGGCGAACGCGACCCAGAGCGCGTAGGGCACGAGGCACAGAGCAGCCAGCCGCGAGACCGGCCGCGCGCGGACGACGAGCGCGACGGTCGTCGCCTCCAGGGCCACGATCTCGACACCCGCCGCCAACGGGCTGTGGCCCCGGAAGAAGATGACCGTCCAGGCGAGGTTCAGCGCGAGGTTGCTGCCGAGGAGCACCCACGGCGGACGCCCGCGACGACCCACGGCGATCATGGACGTCGCGATCAGCGCGTAGAGCACCGTCCACACGGGGCCGAAGACCGCGTCCGGGGGTTGCCACGTCGGCTTGTCGAGTGCGCGGTACCAGCGCCCCGAAGGCTCCGACCCGGTCGCCGCGGCGCCGAGGCCCGCGGTCGCGGTCACCGCGGCCAGGACGATCGCGTCGTCACGACGGACGATGCGGCCCTCCGGTGACCTCGATGTCCACGTCGATGTTGCCCCGCGTCGCGTTCGAGTACGGGCAGCGCTCGTGCGCCGCGGCGACGAGCTCCTCGGCGTCGGCCTGGGGGAGCCCGGGCACATCCGCCTTCAGTCGCACCGCCAGCCCGAACTTGCCGCCAGGGCCGCTGCGGCCGATGTCCACCTCCGCGGTGACGGTCGCGCCGTCGACGACCGACTCGCGCTCCTCGCGCCGTGCGGTGCTGCGCATCGCGTTCGCGAAGCATGCCGCGTAGCCCGAGGCGAAGAGCTGCTCGGGGTTCGTCCCGTCGCCGCCGGGACCGCCCATCCGCTCCGGCATGCTCATCTCGAGGTCGAGCTTGCCGTCGTCCGTCCTGACGTGGCCGTTGCGTCCTTTGTCGGTCGCCGTCGCGACCGCGGTGTAGAGCGCCTTCACGCGACTGACGCTAGCGCGGGACGCAGTGCAGGCGCGAGGTCGCCGCGGTCGACGACCGAGACGCCGCCGAGCCCCAGCCAGCCGGCCATGAGCTCGAGCTCGTCGGCCAGCGCCTCTGCCGTATGCGGCGGGGCGTCGGGCTCGGCGTGCGCGGCCTGGACGAGCAGCAGCCCCGCCTTGCGGTCGGCCTTGAGGTCGACCCGCGCGACGAGCGTGTCGCCGAGCAGGAACGGCAGCACGTAGTAGCCGTGCACCCGCTTGGGCGCCGGCACGTAGATCTCGATCCGGTAGCGGAAGCCGAACAGCCGCTCCGCCCGCGGCCGCTCCCACACGAGCGAGTCGAACGGCCCGACGAGCGCCCGCGCGTCGACGGAGCGCGGCAGCTTCGCGCCCGGATCGATGAAGGCGGGCTGGCCCCAGCCCTCGACCTCGACCGGCGCGAGCTCGCCGCCCTCGACGAGCTCGGCGACGCGGGCCCGCGCGTCGGCCACCGGGAGGCGGAAGTAGTCGCGCAGGTCGCGTTCGGTCGCGACCCCGAGCGCGCGCGCCGCGATGCGCACGAGCTCGCGCTGGGCGTCGGCCACGTCGGGCGTGGGCGTCTCGATGACGGCCCGCGGCAGGACCCGCTCGGGCAGGTCGTAGAGGCGCTCGAACCCGCGGCGCCGCGCCGACGTCACCTGCCCGCTCCAGAACAGGAACTCCAGCGCGCGCTTCGTGTGCGACCAGTCCCACCAGGGCCCCGACTTCCGGCGCTGGTCGCCCTCCAGTACCGCCAGCTCGCTCGCGGCGACCGGCCCGCGCTCGCCGACGGTCTCCAGCACCCGCTCGACGAGGTCCGGGTGCTCCTCGGCGACCCGCCGCATCCCGCCCCACGCGTCGAGGTAGGCGGACTCCATCCGCCAGCGCAGCAGCGGCTGCGCCGCGACCGGCAGCAACGACGCCTCGTGGCCCCAGTACTCGAACAGCCGCCGCGGCGCGTTCCACGCCGCGCGGTCGAGCATGTCGGTGTCGTACGGGCCGAGGCGGGCGAAGAGCGGCAGGTAGTGCGCGCGCTGCAGGACGTTCACGGAATCGATCTGCAGCAGCCCGACGCGCGAGAGGACCTTGCGCAGCGCCCACCCGTCGGAGGGCTTCTCTCGCAGGCCGTCGGCGAACCCCTGCGCCCAGAGCGCCATGCGCCGCGCCTGCGCGGCCGAGAGGCGCTCGCGCGGCCTGGGCGACATCGCGCCGAATCTACCCAGGGGTGCCGACGGCTACCGTCACGGTGTGACCCTCGAACGCTTCGACCTCGGCGGCGAGGCCGCCGAATCCGGCGAGTTCGTCCGCCAGGACTCGAGCTTCCGCGACGCCGTCAGCGCGGACGGATCCACGGAGTTCCCCGCCGCTGCCGGTCGCTATCACCTCTACGTCGCGCGCGCCTGCCCGTGGGCGCATCGCACGCTCATCGTCCGCACGCTGAAGGGCCTGGAGGGGGCGATCGGCGTCTCCTACGCGCACCCGTTCCGCGACGAGCGGGGCTGGGCGTTCCCCGGCGGCGACCACGTCGACCAGCTCAACGGCTTCGACCTCCTCTCCGAGGCCTACGACCGCAGCAACCCGGCCTTCGAGGGCCGTGTCTCGGTCCCCGTGCTGTGGGACAAGGTGGCCGGGCGGATCGTGAACAACGAGTCCTCCGAGATCATCCGGATGCTCAACAGCGAGTTCGACGCGTTCGCCGACCACCCGGAGGTCGACCTCTATCCCGAGGACCTGCGCCCGGAGATCGACCGGATCAACCACCGGGTCTACGAGGAGGTCAACAACGGCGTCTACCGCGCCGGGTTCGCCCGCAGCCAGGAGGCCTACGACGAGGCCTTCGACACGCTGTTCGCCGCCCTCGCGTGGCTCGAGGAGCTGCTCGGCGAGCGGCGGTACCTCGCCGGCGACCGCATCACCGAGGCCGACTGGCGGCTCTTCACGACGCTCGCCCGCTTCGACGCCATCTACTACGTGCACTTCCGCTGCAACGGCCGGCTGATCGCCGACCACCCGAACCTGTGGGGGTACGCGCGCGAGCTGTACGCGCAGCCCGGGGTGGCCGAGACGTTCGACCTGGCCGAGGCGAAGGAGCACTACTACACGACGCACGACGAGCTGAACCCGAAGCACATCATCCCGCGCGGGCCGTTCCAGGATTGGACCGCGCCACACGGGCGCGGCGCATGACGTTCGACTACGTCGTCGTCGGCTCGGGCTCTGGAGGCTCGGTCGTCGCGCGGAGGCTGGTGGACGCGGGTGCGTCCGTCGCGCTCGTCGAGGCCGGCCGCCGGGACGAGAACCCGGCGATCCACGACCCGGGCCGCTGGCCGGAGATGCCGTTCTCCCAGGACGACTGGGCCTGGTACACCGAGCCGCAGCAGGCCTGCCACGGCCGCAAGATCTACTGGCCCCGCGGGAAGGTGCTCGGCGGCACGAGCACGATGAACGGGATGGTCTACATCCGCGGCGACCGGCTCGACTACGACGGCTGGGCGTACCACGGGTGCCCGGGCTGGTCCTACGACGACGTGCTGCCGCTGTTCAGGCGCTCCGAGGACTTCGACCGCGGCGAGAGCGAGGCCCACGGCGTCGGCGGCCCGCTCCACGTCACGACCCGCTACGAGCCGCACCCGCTGCTCGCCGCGATGCAGGAGGCGTGCCTGGAGGCGGGCATCCCGTACAACGCCGACCACAACGACGGCGGCGAGCTCGACGGCGTCGGCCCGGCGCAGCTCACGATCCGCGACGGCCGCAGGCACACCGCGGCCGTGGCCTTCGTCCATCCGATCCTCGACCACCCGAACCTCACCCTCCTGACGGACGCGCGGGTGCTCGGGCTGCGGTTCGACGGCGCGCGCTGCACGGGCGTGGAGATCGCGCGCGACGGGGGGACGGAGGTCCTGGAGGCGAGCGCCGAGGTCGTGCTCAGCGCGGGATCGCTGGAGTCGCCGCGGCTGCTCATGCTCGCCGGGATCGGGCCCGCCGAGGAGCTCGCGCGGCACGGCATCACGTCGCGCGTGGACCTGCCGGGCGTCGGCGGCAACCTGCACGACCACTACATCGCGCCGGTGCTGCACTCCTCGCCGGTCGAGGTCCCGGCCGTCCGGCCCGGCTTGCAGCACCACCACGTCCACCTCTTCTGGCGCAGCCGTCCCGGCCTGCGGGTGCCGGACACCCAGCCGGTCATGTTCCACCTGCCGTTCGGGGCGGACTGGTTCGAGATGCCCGCGCACGGCTGGACGTTCACGCCGGGGCTCGTGCGGACCCAGAGCCGCGGGCGGCTGCGGCTGACGTCGGCCGACCCGACCGCACCGCTGTCGATGGACCCGCGCGCGATGACCGTCGACGCCGACCTCGAGGCGCTCGCCGCCTCGGTCGAGCTCATGCGCGAGGTCGGCCACCAGCCCGCGCTGCGCGAGTGGACGGCCGGCGAGGTCTATCCCGGTTCTGACGTGCGCACGCGCGAGGAGGTCCGCGACTACGTGCGCAAGACCGTCGGCTCCTACCACCACCAGGTCGGCACCTGCAAGATGGGCCAGGACCCGGACGCGGTCGTCGACCCGGAGCTGCGCGTGTACGGCGTCGAGGGCCTGCGCGTCGCGGACGCGTCGATCATGCCGTTCATCACGACGGGGAACACGAACGCGCCGACGTTCATGATCGGCGAGAAGGCCTCGGATCTCCTGCTGGCGGCGCAGGGCAAGGAGGTCGTGACGGCGACCTCGAGCCTCGCGTCCTAGACTGCCGGGGCGCTGGGGGACTGGTGTATCGGTAACACGGCGGTCTCCAAAACCGCAACGCCAGGTTCGATTCCTGGGTCCCCCGCTCGGCCGCACGATCAGCCCTGGGGAGGAGTGTGAGCGAATGACGACTGGGTCACCCGAGGTCGCCGACGACGGCGTCCCCAACCCGGTGTTCCATCACGTGAACCTCACGACGAGGAGGCTCGACGAGATGATCGCGTGGTACGGGCTGGCGGCCGGCCTGCGCCCGAACTTCCGCGACCCGAACATCGCGTTCCTCACGAACGATCACGCCAACCATCGCCTCGCGCTGCTGGCCCACCCGGCGCTGCGCGACGACCCGGACAAGATCGCGCACACCGGGATCCATCACACGGCGTTCGAGTTCGCGTCCCTGGACGAGCTGCTCACGCGCTACGAGACGCTGAAGGCCCGCGGTATCCTGCCGCACTCCTGCCTGGATCACGGGTTGACGACGTCGTTCTACTACGCCGATCCCGACGGCAACAACGTCGAGATGCAGGTGGACAACTTCGGCGACTGGGCGGCCTCCGCGGAGTGGATGCGGACGGCGCCGGAGTTCGTCGCCGACCCGATCGGCAAGTTCATCGACCCCGAGCTGATCGCCGAGGCGGCACGGGGAGGCATGGACCCGCAGGAGATCCACCGCCGCGGGTTCGCGGGCGAGTTCGCTCCGGCCGTGACGCCGAGCCTCGGTCTGCCCGAGGTCTGAGCGAAGGTCAGGAGAGTCGATGCCCGACGTCGAGCTGTACTGGGGGCCCGGTTCCTGTGCGCGGGTGCCGTTCATCGCGCTGGAGGAGGCGGGCGCGGACTTCACGCTGCACGTGATCAACCGGTTCGCCGGGGAGGCCAAGACCCCGGAGTACCTGGCGGTCAACCCGAAGGGCAAGGTCCCGACGCTCGTCGTCGACGGCTGGATCCTCACGGAGAACCCGGCGATCCAGACGTACATCGCCGGCGCGTACCCGGACGCGGCGCTGCTGCCCACCAAGGATGAGCGCACGCGGTTGGAGGCGCTGTCGACGATGGCGTGGTTCGCCAGCGGCATGCATCCCCACGTCGGCCGGCTGCGCTTCCCGGCGAACGCGACGGCCGGTGGCCCGGAGGCGTACGAGGGGATCCGGGCGGCGTCGCGCGGTGAGCTGGAGAAGGGCTTCGAGATCCTCGAGCGCCGGCTGGCCGATCGCGAGTGGCTGTTCGGCGACTGGTCGATCGTGGACGGCTACATGCTGTGGCTGTGGTTCCGCGCGACCGGCTCGGGCATGGACGGGACGCCCTTCCCGCGCTGCGCCGACCACGCGCTGCGCAACGAGCAGCGTCCCGCGGTCGCGCGGGTGCTCGACCGTGAGGAGCTCGAGTTCGCGGGCTTCGCCGAGGCCGGCGCGGTGCCCGACGACATCCCGCCCCACCAGGTCGGCCGCGCGCCCGACGTGTCCGCGCAGCGGACCGCGTAGATGCCGCGGGCCTCGATCGTCCTCGGCGACCATCCGCACTTCGGGCCTCTCAGGGCAGGCGAGGTCGCGCCCGAGGGGCTGGAGCTGGAGTTCGTCGACGTCGAGCCGACCAACCGGGCCTTCGCCCCGATGCTCAGGGAGGGCCGCTACGACATCTCGGAGATGGCGATCACCGTGTTCCTGCAGGCGGTCGAGGTCGGCAAGCCGGTGTGGCTGCTCCCGGTCGTCGCCGTCGGCGGGTTCCACCACGGCAGCATCTACTGCAATCCGGCGACGGGCACGACGGCGCCGGGCGACCTCGCCGGCAGGCGCGTCGGGGTCCGGGCGTACAGCCAGACGACCGGGCTGTACGTCCGCGGGGTGCTCGCCGAGGAGTACGGCGTCGCCGCCGGCGACGTCACCTGGGTGACCACCGAGGGCTCGCACGTCGCCGAGTACGACGACCCGCCGAACGTCGAACGCACCGACCAGAGCCTTCTCGGCCTCCTCGAGCGCGGTGAGATCGACGCCGCGATCCTCGGTCCCGGTCGCGAGCCCACGCCCTGGTGCGTGCCGCTCATCCCGGACGCCGCAGCGGCGGGCGAGGAGTGGGGGACGCGCCACGGGCTCGTCCCGATCAACCACATGGTGTGCGTCGGGCCTGCGATCGCCGAATCCGCTGCCCTCACGTCGGCGTTCCGCCGCTCCTACGACGCCGCGCCCACGCCGCCAGGGCCGGCGATCACGCTCGACCGCGGCATCATCGAGACGCGGATCGCGTTCGCGCTCGGCCTCGCCCGCGAGCAGGGGCTCGTCACGTCCGACCTCGACATCCCGGCGATGTTCGCGGCCTAGCCGACGCTGCCGGTGCGGGTCACCCCGCCGCGCCCGGTGGGCCAGGGCAGGTTCCGGGCGTCCGAGCGCGGCACGCGGTACACGTCGATGCCGTGGTCGATCGTCGTCACCACGATCTCCAGGCGCCCGTCCCCGTCGATGTCGGCGATCGAGGGCGCCGCCGCGATCCCGACGCCGTTGCCGTTGGCGGTCTGGTGCCGGAGGCGGACCTCGCGCAACTTGCGCCCCGTCGCGGACAGCACGACGAGACGCCCGGCGCCGGGCGACGGGCCGTAGGTCCCGAAGACGAGCTCGGGCCGGCCGTCGCGGTTGAGGTCGGCGGCCACGACCTCCGACGCGAACGTCTCGCTCGCGCCGTGGGTGTAGTCGTAGCTCCACAGCTTCCTGCCGCCCGGGCCGACCGCCCACACGCGCCCGTCGGGCACGGCGGCGACGATCTCCGGCCGCCGGTCGCCGCGGATGTTGACGATCGTCGGCGCCGGGATGCCGCTCGGCGGGTACAGGTCGTCGCCGCGCGCCGCCGGCTTGCCGGTCAATGGCATGCGCTCGAAGCCGCGGTGGCGGCGGGCCGACCGCGCGCCGCCCTTCTGCGCCCCGTCCAGCACCGCGAACGCGTACGCCTGGGTCTCGTAGGGCTCGTGGCGCTCGACGTTCGGCAGCCCGATGACCTCGTCGGCGCCGTCGCGGTCGAGGTCGGCGATCGCCGGCGGCGAGGCGGTCCACTGCAGCCACGCGTTGCGGTTGATGTCGGGCCACGCTCCCGTGTGGAGGTGCATGTGGTCGTCCTCGACGCGCGGGCTCAGCCACCGGATGAACTGGCCCCAGCCGAGGCGCGCGCCGACGTGCGCGCTCTCCGGGTTCGTGTACCACGGGGACGCGAGCACCGACGTGCCGTCGTGGTTGAAGACGTTGACGAGGTGGTTGTCGTAGGTGACGACGATCTCGAGCTGCGGGTCGTCGTCGAGCTGGCCGATGGCGACGTTCTCGCCGAACGTCCCATAGCCGTGGTTGCCGACGCCGTTGAACGCGGCGTCGCTCGCGTCGTACCGCGGCCAGCCCGGCTCGTTCGCGCCGGAGCTGTCGAAGACGAACACCTGCGAGCCGGTCTCCGACGTGTTCGTCGTCGTGGCGACCACGTCGTCGCGACCGTCCCCGTCGATGTCGGCGGCGGCGAGGCCGCGCGTCTCGGGGCACTGGCCGCCGCTGCACGTCGACGCCGGCCAGCCGGGCCGGACCTGCAGGGCGCCGCCGCGCAGGTCGTAGGCGGCCACCGTCCCGTCGTCGCCGCCCACGACGATCTCCGGGGTGCCGTCGCCGTCCAGGTCGGCGACGACGCTCGGCGCGTAGACCCGTCCCTTGCTCGCGGTCCCCTTGCCGAGCGTCCGCCCCTGAGCGTCGAAGACGAAGGTCGAGTAGGCGGGGGCGACGATCTCGAGCTTGCGGTCGCCGTTCAGGTCGACGAGCGAGGGGGACGAGAACCAGCCCGTCTCCCCGGTCGCGATGTGGCGCACGAGCCGCGGCTTGGCGACGCCCGCGGCACGCGCCGTCTCCGTGATCGTCAGCGATGCCGCGGCGAGCAGGGCCAGGAGGGCGAGCAGCCATCGGGACATGCGCACGCGGCTACCCACCCGCGTGCATGCGCGACGCCGTACATCCGGCCACCCGCGGGATCAGGGCACGAACGCCAGGAACACGAACGACGCGAACAGCACGAGGTGGACGCCCGCCTCCTGCAGCGTCGCCCGGCCCGGGAGCACGGTGAGCGCTGCGACGACGACCGACAGCGCGAGCAGCACCGTCTGCAGCGGTCCGAGGCCGAGCACGAGCGGCGTGTCGATCCAGATCGAGGCGAGCGCGATCACCGGGATCGTCAGTCCGATGCTCGCCATCGCGGACCCGAAACCGAGATTGAAGCTCGACTGCATCCGATCGCTGCGGGCGTTGCGGTACGCCGCGAGCGTCTCGGGCAGCAGCACGACGAGGGCGATGACGACGCCCACGGCCGACTGCGGCGCGCCGACGTCGGCCACGACGTCCTCGATGGCCGGCGATTCCAGCTTCGCGAGCCCGACGACCGCGACGAGGGACACGAGCAGCAGCCAGAGGCTCGTCACGGCCGCCCGCCGCGTCGGCGGCTCGGCGTGGTGCTCAGGATCGTGGCGCGCCGTCGGTGCGGGCAGGAAGTAGTCGCGGTGGCGCACGGTCTGCATGAGGACGAACAGCGCATAGAGCACGAGCGACGCGAGGGCGGCGAACGTCAGCTGCAGCGGGGAGAACTCGGCGGTCGAACGGCTGGTCGTGAACGAGGGCACGACGAGGCTCAGCGTCGCCAACGTCGCAACGGTCGCCAGCGCGCTCGCGGTGCCCTCGGCGTTGAACGACGTCGTGCGATGGCGAAGCGTCGCGACCAACAGCGACAGTCCGATGATCCCGTTGCAGGTGATCATCACCGCGGCGAACACGGTGTCGCGGGCGAGCGTCGACGCCTCGTCCCCGCCGGCCACCATCAGCGTGACGATGAGGGCGACCTCGATCACGGTGACCGCGACCGCGAGGACCAACGAGCCGAAGGGCTCGCCGACATGGTGCGCGACGATCTCCGCGTGGTGGACCGCGGCGAGCACCGCGGAACCAAGCAACGCCGCGAGGATCACGAGCACGACGGTTCCGGGCTTCGACCCCCAGGTCACCGCCGTGACGAGCACGGCGACGACGGGGACGACGGTCGTCCAGGACAGTGAGCGTGGAACCGACAAGCGCCTCAGCCTAGGGGGGCTACGCGGGCGCCAGGTCCCGCGCCCGGCGACGCACCAGCACGCCCTGCACCCCCAGCGTGACGCCGAGGTAGAGCAGCAGCGAGACCTGGCCGAGCTGTGCGGCGTCGTGGCCCCGCGCCGACAGCCCTCGTCGCTGAGCAGGTGGAGCCCGAGCGAGACGAGCCACAGGCAGATGGTCACGGCGGTGCCCTGGCGCAGGACGCGCCCCTCGTCAGGCCACCCGCGGGTTGATCTCGTCCGTGCGTCCGTGATCGCTCAGGTTCGCTTCTCCGCTGCCGAGGGGCGTCGATGTGACGAGGGGCAGCGCAGGGAGCGCTGCCTGGAGACCACGGAGGATCACGACACCGACATGTCCCTGCTCACTGCATCACTGCGCTTGCGCCTCGCCGTTCTGGCCGGCTGCGTCCTCGGCCTCGCGGGCGTCTCGTCGGCGCAGGCCGCGACCGCAATCAACCCGCTGGGCTGCGCTCCCGCCAAGGAGCTGAACACGCCGCTGACGTCGTTCGGCGACCACAGCCTGTACGCGCTCGCGCCAGGCGGCACGTTCGCGGGCGGCACGACCGGCGGCTGGCGCCTGAGCAACGCGGCGCTGGTCGCCGAGAACGAGCCCTTCGGAGTGGTGGGCGACGACGGCTCGTCGCTCGGGCTCGGGGCGAACGGCGTCGCGATCAGCGAGCCGATGTGCATCGACGAGACGTTCCCCAACTTCCGCTTCTTCGCGAAGGCCGCGAGGGCGGGCAAGTCGCCGTTGACGGTGACCGTGCTGTTCATGGACGCCAAGGGCAACATCAAGTCGGTGAGGTCGGGGAGCTACGTCGCGAAGTCCGCGGGCTGGAACCTCGTCAATCCGATGGCGATCGGCATCGACATCCATCCGACCGCGACGAACGCCGCCGCTCCCATCGCGTTCCAGTTCACGTCCGCCAAGGACGGGAACTGGCAGATCGACGATCTGCTCGTCGATCCGTACCGACGGGGCTGAGCTGCTCCGCCGCCGCGTGGGCTGCGCCCCACGCGGCGGCGAGTTCGGCATTGACGCACCGAGTTGCTGTACGTAGCGTTCCTCACATGGCCGATGTCGTCATCGCACCCGCGGGAGCGCAGCCCAGCGGACCGCCTCCCGGGCTGGACTACGACCGCAACTTCGAGATCGTCCCCCGCAAGGGGCTCATCCTCGTGGCGATCGCGATCGTCGCGCTCGTCGTCGGGATCGCGCTCGACAAGCTGTGGCCGCTCGTCTTCCTCCACGTCTCGTTCGGCGCGGCGTGGACGATCATCGACCTCTTCCTCGGCCTCGTGCTCGGCCCGATCATGGGGAGCATGCCGCCGGCGGCGCGCGTCCAGTTCACGACGCGGCTCATGCCGAAGATGCTGCTCATCATGCCGACGGTCGTCACGATCACGCTCGCGGCCGGCTGGCAGCTCGGCTCGTTCCTGGGGACGGTCACGACCGACTACCCGCTGCACGACTGGCTCGTCGCGAGCTACATCGTCGTCGGGATCATGGCGATCATCGCCCTCGGCCTGCTCGAGCCGGCGAACGTCGCGGTGCTCATCGAGCTGAAGAAGCCGCATCCCGACGTCGTGGTCATCGAGCGGCTCATGAAGCGCTTCCTCTACAGCGCCGGCGTCATCGGCGTCATGCAGGTCGCGACGCTCGTGATCATGACCAAGATCGCCTCCGGATGACCGAGCGCAAGCTGCCCCCGGTGACCGAGGTCGGGATGCTCTCGCTGGCCCTCATCGTGGCCGGTGGCATCTACCTGTCCGCGCACATCCCGGGCGACGTGCCGCTCGCGCCCGCGGTCGTGCTCCTGGTCCTGTCGTTCCTCCTGCTCGTCGGGAACCTCATCTCGCTGACCCGCGTGCAGGGCTTCCCGTGGGGGCGCTTCTGGGAGGTCGCCCGCTGGTCGCTGCTGGCCTACTCGATCACGGCCGGCCTCATCCTGTACGTCTTCCTGAAGAACGACCTGTCGGGCGGCCCGCTCGTCGTCCTGACCCTCTCGCTCGTGGTCTACGCGGTGCACGTCCCGATGCTCATCGGGTTCACCGTCGCGCGCTACTACGAGCGTGACACCTGGCTGACGGTCCCGGGCTAGAGGTCCTCGAGCGCGACCGACGGGTCGCGCAGCGCGTCGTCGTCGACCGGCGTGCGCTCGCGGATCAGCCGCCCGATCGGGTCGGCGACGTCCCACACGTTGACGTTCATCCCGGCGACGAGGCGGTCGCCGTCGACCCAGAAGGCGATGAACTCCCGCGTCGTGGTGTCGCCGCGCACGACGAGGCGCGACCCGGGGGTCGCCTGCCCCGTGTACTCCATCCCGACGTCGTACTGGTCGGAGAAGAAGTAGGGGATGCGGTCGTAGGCCTGGTCGCGGTCGAGCATGTTGCGCGCGGCCGCAGGGCCCTGATGCAGGGCGTTGGACCAGTGCTCGACCCGGGTCGGCCCGTACACGGGGTGGTCGTGCTGGGCGACGTCGCCGGCGGCGAAGATCCCGGGCACGCTGGTCTGCAGGTTGCGGTCGCACACGACGCCGTTGTCGACCGCGAGCCCGCCCGCGACGGCGAGCTCGGTCCGCGGCCCCACGCCGATCCCGACGATCGCGAAGTCGCACTCGAACAGGCGACCGTCGGACGCGCGCACCCGCTCCACCGCGCCGTTGCCCTCGAACGCGTCCACGCCGGTGCCGAGCACCATCTCCACGCCGTGATCGAGGTGGACGTCGCGGTACACGGCGCCGAGCTCCGCGCCCAGGACGCGCTCCAGCGGGACCGAGGCGGGCTCGATGACCGTCACGTCCAGCCCGCGCTGGCGGGCGGACGCCGCCGCCTCCGAGCCGATCCAGCCCGCGCCGACGACGACGACCTTGCCGCCGCGGTCCAGGCGCGCGCGGATCGCGTCGGAGCTCTCGACGCTGCGCAGCTCGTGCACGCCGTCGAGATCGGCGCCCGGGACGTTCAGCCTGCGGGGGTGGGCGCCCGTGGTGAGCAGCAGCCGGTCGAAGGCCAGCCGCTCACCGCCGGCGAGCGTGATCTCGCGACGGCCGGCGTCGAGGTCGACCGCGGTGGTCTCGAGTCGCAGCTCGATGTCGTGCGCGTCGTAGAAGGACGCGTCGTCGTGCACCCAGATCTTCTCGCGGCCAGCCTCGCCGCGCAGGTACTCCTTGGACAGCGGCGGGCGCTCGTACGGGCGCTCCGCCTCGGCGCCGATGAGCACGATGCGGCCCTCGAAGCCCTCCTCGCGCAGCGTCTCCGCGGCCTTGGCGCCGGCGAGGCTCGCCCCCACGATCACGAACGTGCTGGTGCTGGCGGTCATCGTCATCTCTCCTTCGTGAGGGCGAGGAACTCCTGCCGGGTGCGAGGGTCGTCCCGGATGAGTCCGTGGAGCGCCGACGTCACCGTGCGGGCGCCCGTCTTCTGGACCCCGCGCAGCGACATGCACAGGTGCTCGGCCTCCAGGACGACGCCGACGCCCTTGGGTTCGAGCTCGTCCTGCAGCCAGCCGGCGATCTGTTTCGTCAGACCCTCCTGCACCTGCAGGTCGCGTGCGAACAGCTCGACGACGCGGGCGAGCTTGGAGAGGCCGATGATCCGCTCGCCCGGCAGGTAGCCGACGTGCGCGACCCCGTGGAACGGGAGCAGGTGGTGCATGCACAGGGAGTGGAACGGGATCGCGCGCACCATGACGAGCTCGTCGTAGCCGTCCTCGTTGGGGAACGTGGTGGCGCGGAACGGCTCGGGCGTCAGCAGCTCCGCGTACGCGTCCGCCATGCGCCGCGGCGTGTCCTGCAGGCCCGGCGACCTGAGGTCTGCGCCGAGTGCGCGGAGCAGGTCCGCGGCCGCTCGCTCGGCGGCACGACGATCGATCCGCCGGCGCACGCCGGCGTCGGTCACGAGCTCCAGCTCGCCGGCTTGTTGCACATTGGCCATGACTCCGTTCGTGTCCGACGCGCGGAAAGTCTTACCGCCGAGGTCAGATCCGGCCCGCAGCCGTCGCCAATGGGAGTGATGCCGCGGAGTCACCCTTGCGATGATCGTCACCTTGCCGTCCTCCTGTCCCGATGGCCGAACGCTCGACGCGGAGTCGCGCGTGTGGTTGACCCGTCTGCGGGCCGCCGATCGCGATCGTGCCCTCGGGGAGCTGCACGACCTTCTCATGGGGGCTGCGCGACATGAGGTCAACCGGCGTTCACGCTCGCTGCCGCCGGGATCGGGCGTCGACCTCGACGACCTCGCCCGCCAGAGCGCCGACGACGCGCTGCTGGCGATCCTGCGCAAGCTCGACGACTTCCGCGGCGACAGCCGCTTCACGACGTGGGCCTACAAGTTCGCCCTGCTGGAGGCGGGGGTCAAGATGCGGCGCCGCGCCTGGCAGGACCGCGAGGTCGCGCTCGACGACGACGCATGGCTGCGCATCGCCGACCGCGTGGGCACGCCCGACCAGGACGCCGAGACGCGCGAGCTGCTCCGTGCCGTCGGCGTCGCGATCGAGACATCGCTCACGCCGCACCAGCGCACGGTCCTCGTCGCCATCACCCTCGACGACGTGCCCATCGACGTGCTCGCCGAACGCATGAACACCAACCGCGGTGCGGTCTACAAGACGCTGCACGACGCGCGGCGCAAACTCCGTGCCGAGCTCGACGCCGGAGGGCACGTCCGATGACCGACGACCGCGTCCTCATCGCGCGCCTGCTCGGCCCGTCCGAGCTCGAGCTGTCCTGCGAGGCGTGCTTCGAGGAGATCGACCGCTACGTCGAGGCCGAGCTCGCCGGGGACGACGCCGACCTGCTCGTGCCGGGCATGGCCGCGCACCTGGAGGGCTGTCCCGCCTGCCGCGAGGACCGCGACAGCCTCGCCGGATGGCTGAGGGTCGCGTGAGCGGCGACGGGCTGGCAAGGGCGGCGCTCGCCGACCTCGTCGAGCGCCTGGCGGCCGACGATCCCGCCCCCGGGGCAGGACCCGCGGCGGCCTGGGCGTGCGCGATGGCCGCGGCACTCGTCGAGATGGTCACGGCGGTCGAGCTGCGCCGGGAGCCCGCCGAGCCGGAGACGGTCCGAGCCCGCGGCGAGCGGGCGGCGGCGCTGCGGGCGCGAGCGCTCGAGCTCGCCGACCTCGACGTCGCCGCCTACACCGGCGTGCTCGACGTCCTCGCCCGGCGCGACGAGCCCGGGCACGGCGGGCGGCTGCGCCAGGCACTGGCCGAGGCCGCCGGGCCGCCGCTGGAGATCGCACGGACCGCGGCGGAGGCGACGCGGCTGGCCGCCGAGGCGGCGGCCGTTGCCCGCGGCGGCGTCCGTGGCGAGGCCGTCGCGGCGGCGGTCCTGGGCGAGGCCGCGGTTCGTGCTGCCGTCCCGCTCGTGGAGATCAACCTCGCCGGTCACCGCGAGGATCCGCGCCTGGCCGAGGCCGGCGAGCTCGCGCGCGCCGCGGCCGCCGACCTCGAGCGCGCGCGGACGCCTCCCGGCAGGAGGGCGCCGGCGCGGCTGCCGACCCGGCTGACCGAGCGCTTCGGGCTCGCGCACCCCGTCGTGCTCGCGCCCATGGCGTTCGCGGCGGGCGGCCGGATCGCCGCGGCGGTGTCGCGCGCGGGCGGGCTCGGGCTCATCGGCGGGGGCTACGGCGACGTGGACTGGATCGACGCGCAGTTCGCCGAGGCGGGCGACGCCGAGGTCGGCTGCGGGCTCATCACCTGGGCGCTCGCGAAGAACCCCGGCGCGCTCGACCGCGTGCTTGCCCATCGCCCGCGCGCGCTCATGCTCTCCTTCGGCGACCCGCGCCCCTTCGCCGCCGCGATCCGCGCGGCGGGCGTGCCGCTGTTCTGCCAGGTCCAGACGGCCGACGATGCCGCCGCGGCGCTGGAGGCGGGTGCCGACGTGGTCGTGGCGCAGGGCGCGGAGGCCGGTGGCCATGGGGACCGCCGCGCGACGTTCACCCTCGTCCCCGAGGTGGCCGATCTCATCGCCCGAGACTCGCCGGACACCCTGCTCTGCGCGGCGGGCGGCATCGCCGACGGCCGCGGGCTCGCCGCGGCGCTGACCCTCGGCGCCGACGGCGTCGTCGTCGGCTCCCGGCTGTGGGCGACGGAGGAGGCGCAGGTCTCCCAGGGGATGCGCGACGCGGCGCTCGCGGCCGACGGCGACGCGACGCTGCGGACCAGCGTCGTCGACATCGCGCGGTCCCTGGACTGGCCGGAGCGCTTCACCGCGCGGGTCCTGCGCAACGGGTTCACCGAGCGCTGGCACGGACACGAGACGGAGCTGCGCGCCCACGGGGACGAGGCGGCCGAGGCGTGGCGCGCGGGCTGGGCCGCCGGTGACCCCGACCGCGCGAGCACGTTCATCGGCGAGGCGGCCGGGCTCATCGAGACGATCGAGCCCGCCGCCGAGGTGATCGCGCGCATGAGCGCGCAGGCCGCCGGCCTCCTGCGCCGGGGCTAGGGCGCAGGGATCTCCGCGTCGTCCTTCGTCCAGCGGCCCGCCGCGACGCGCTCGGGCTCCTCGTTGTCGAGTGCGACCGGCACCGTGAACGCGCGGATGCCCGCCGCGGCGCGGTAGCCGATCAGGAAGATCACGACGATCACCGCGAGCACCCCGATCGTGAAGAGCTCGAACGTCAGCTGGCTCACGCCCCAGCTCTCGTCGAACGAGTAGCTCAGGCCGAACAGCTTGTCGAGCGTCCCGGGGAACACCGCCGTCCACGAGCCGAGCGCGACCCAGAACGTGATGACCGAGACGCAGGCCAGCAGCGCGCCCGAGCCGGCCTTGCCGACGCGGAACGGCCGGTTCACGTTCGGGTACCGCTTGCGCAGCAGGTACACGCTCGGGAACACGAGGATGTAGGAGATGAGCGTCGTCGAGATGGCGATGTTCAGCACGACGCCGAACGCGTCGGCCGCGCCGCCCGACAGCAGGAGCACCGCGGCCACCATGAACGCCGTCGCCATCACGCCGGAGAGCATGTTCGCCCGCAGCGGGGTCCCGAGCTTCTGGTGGAAGGCCCCGAAGTACGGGAAGAACGTGCCGTCCGCCGCCGCGACCGCGAGCACGCGGTCGCCGCACATCATCCACGAGGCGCCCGAGTTCATGAGCGTGAAGATGAAGAGGATCGCGGTGATGCCGAAGAGCACGTCGGCGGCCCCGCCGTAGATCGTGTAGCTCTCCTTGACGGCGTCGAGGAAGCCGCCGATGCCGGTGATCGCGTCGGCCGGGAGCACGAGCAGCACGAGGAAGATCGGCACGAGGTAGCAGAACGCGGCCAGCGCGCCGGAGCGCATGATCGAGGACGGGACGTCCTTCTGCGGGTTCTTCATCTCCTCGGCCGCGCCGTTCTGGCCCTCGAAGCCGACGAACGAGAAGAGCAGCAGCGGCGCGATCCCCAGCAGGCCCGCGGCCGTCGGCGACAGGCCGCCGGTGTCGATGCCCTGGAAGCCGTTCTCGATCCCGTAGATGACGACGGTGACCGCGAAGACGCACACCATCGCGACCTTGAGGATCGCCCCGAGCGTCGGGATCCACTTGCCGATCTTGAAGGAGATGATCGCGCTGGAGATCGACACCCAGATGAACAGGAACTTGAACGCGTAGTCCCAGAAGCCGCCGGAGCTGATGTCCGAGATGCCCTGCGACCAGGCCTCGGTCGCGATGAACGCCAGGGAGCCGCCGATCCACAGCGGGTTGGTCACCCAGTAGAAGATCGTGTTCAGGCCCGCCCAGAAGCGCCCCATCGTGAGCTTGACCCACTCGTAGGGGCCGCCCTCCGCGGTGAACGCGCTGCCCACCTCGGCCATGACGAGGCCGTACGGGAGCAGGAACAGCACCGTCAGGATCACCGCCCAGGTGATCGCCTCGGTCCCGTTGGACGCGGCCTGACCGATGAGGTCCAGGCCCACGATCACCGCGACCGTGAAGAAGATCATGTCGAAACGCCCGAGCGTCTTGACGAGGTGCTGCTTCTGCTCGACCGCGTACGCGGTCTCAGTGGCTCCGGCTGGCTGTGTGCTCACGTGAGCGACCGTACGGATGCGCCGGTGCCGATGACCCGTCCGTGCGTATGAAGTTCTCGGCCGCGGACTCGACACCGCGGCCAACCCCCTGGGAACTTCCTGGTATCAGGCCGGTCGCGCCTCCGTGCTCGCGTGTGCCGCCAGCGCCTCCAGCGCAGCCTCGGTCTCGGGCAGGAAGTCGAACAGCACGAAGGAGTGCACGCTGTCCTCGACGAGCTCGAGCGTCACGTCGACGCCCGCGGCCGCCGCCGCCGCGGCCAGCCCGCGGGCGTCGTCGGCGAGCGCCTCGCCGGCAGCCGCCTGGATGAGCAGCGGCGGCAGCCCCTGCAGGTCGGCCAGCACCGGGGAGACGACCGGGTCGG
Organism: uncultured Solirubrobacterales bacterium; assembly: GCA_963757125.1. Lineage (GTDB taxonomy): Bacteria > Actinomycetota > Thermoleophilia > Solirubrobacterales > Solirubrobacteraceae > CAVVSD01. The sequence goes on from CAVWQP010000009.1 coordinate 816,679, forward strand.
CCGGATCGGCGGTGTGGATGTAGGACGCGGCGAGCACGCGCAGGCGGTCGCGGCCGAGCCACGGGTCGCCGGACGGCGCGGCGATCGCGCTCGCGCGCGTCACCGTCAGATCGCAGAACGGCGACACGACGTGCAGCGCGGCCGGGAGCGGCTCGCCGGCGTCGCGCAGCCGCACGGCCAGCGCCACGGCCAGTCCGCCGCCGGCGTCCTCGCCGCTGACCACGATGCGCTCGGGACCGTGCTCGCGCACGAGCCAGAGGTACGCGGCCACGACGTCGTCGAGCGCGGCCGGGAACGCGTGCTCGGGCGCCAGGCGGTAGTCGGGCACGAGCGCCCATCCGCCGACCGCCGCCGCCAGCCGCGACGCGAGGTCGACGGCGCCGCGGGCGGAGCCCATCGTGTAGCCGCCGCCGTGGAGGTGCAGCACGACGGGGCCGTCGCCGCCCCCTGGCGGCGTCACGCGCAGCGCGGGGACGCCGTCGCAGGAGACCGGCTCCGCCGTCACACCGGACGGGGGCGGGAACGTCGCCTCCGTGAAGCGCTCGTAGCCCTCGCGCTCGCCGACCCACAGCCGCGCGCGGTCCTCGAAGGCCAGCGCGCCGCCCCACAGCTCGTACGCGCGCTGCGCCTCGGGCCGCCGCATGGCCTGCGGCGTCCCCGACGCCGACGGCAGGGGCTGCTCGGCGGCGGCGATCGCGTCATGGCCGTAGAGCCAGCCGAACATCGACTCGCCGACGGGGTCCATCCGCAGCATGCCGGTGAGACGACCGTCGCGGGCGCGCTGCTGGATCGGATCGGGCTCGTTGAACATCGCGAGGTTCGTCCGCGCGGAGATGAGCATCGACGCCGTCCTCGCCTGGCGGCGCGCGGCGAACTCGGCCAGCGCGGCGGGCACGCCGGCCGGGCCGCCCGCGCGGCGCAGGCACGCGGCGAGGGTGACGGAGTCCTCGAGCGCCTGCGCGGCGCCCTGACCCGCGCTCGGCGGCGTCGGGTGGGCCGCGTCGCCCATGAGGATGATCCGGTCGGTGCCCCACACCGGCAGCGGGTCGCGGAAGAAGATCGGCGTGATGAGCGCCGAGGTGATGCGGTCGATGATGTCCAGCACGTCGGCCGTCGCGCCCTCGAAGGAGCTGCGCAGATCGTCGAGGTCGCCCGACGGACCCCACTCCTCGCGCAGGATCTCCGTCGTGGGGACGAACCCGTTGAAGGTCTGGAGGTCCGGCCGGATCGGATAGGTCATCGCGTGGCGGCCGCGACCCGGCCAGGTCACGATGCCGTGCTCGAAGCCCTCGGGCATCCGCTCCATCGGGATCGTCCCGCGCCACGCCGCGACGCCGGTGAAGCGGGCCTCCTGCTCGCCGAACAGGATGGTGCGGACCACGGAGCGCAGGCCGTCGGCGCCGACCATGATGTCGCCGAAGACCTCGTCGCCGTCCTCGAGCTTCGCCACGACGCCGTCCGGCCGCTCCTCGAGCCCCACGAGCTTGGCGTTGAGCCGCACGCGCTCGGAGGGGACCTGGTTGACGAGGCTCTCGAGGAGGTCGGCGCGGTGCATGCAGATGTACACGTCGCCGTAGTGCTCGGCCATGCCCGTGTAGTGCTGGGTGAAGATCGTGCGCCCGTCGTCCATGCGCCGCCACTCGCCGGTGTCGATGCGCACGCCGCTGCGGCGGACGTGGTCCGCCGCGCCCAGCTGGGTCAGCACGCGCATCGCGTTCGCGTGCATGCCGATGCCGGAGCCGATCTCCGTCAGCTCGGGTGCCTGCTCCAGGACGTACGGGTCCAGGCCCGCCTGCTCCAGGGCGATGGAGGTGGCCATCCCACCGATGCCGCCGCCGATCACGAGGACTCGCATTCCACCCCCACGTGCTCTCTCCAAGTCACGAGGACCCCTTTCGAACGAATGGCCTCTAGTATTCCATCTTGCGCAACGTGTTCTTCTATGCGCACAATATTGAGGTCACCGACTGCAGTGGAGGAGGGGCTCGTGACGCTGAAGCGACTGCGAGTGGACAACGTAGGAAGCATGCTGCGCCCGGCGGCGTTGCGCGAGGCGTTCGTCAAGTTCGCCGACGGCGGCCTGTCGGAGGAGCAGCTCACGCACGAGCAGGACGAGGCGATCCGGGCCGTCATCGCCCACCAGGAGCGCATCGGCTTCCCGATCGTCGTCGACGGCGAGTTCCGCCGGACGGGCTACCTGGCGAGCTTCGCGGACATCGAGGGCGCCGAGGACTGGCTCAGCCGCTGGACGCCACGCCGCCTGCACCGCGAGCAGCCCGTCACGGCCGGCCCGGCGCGCGGCGCCGACCCCGTCCACAGCGACGACCTGCGCACGCCGGCCACGACCAGGCTGCGCCTGAAGCGCAACCGGCCGCTGGAGGAGTACACCTTCGCCGCCAAAGGGACGGACACGCCGGCCAAGATCACGATCATCGGGCCGGACCGCGTCTCGACGCTGCACCACCTGGGCCACCCCGACGACGTCTACGGCGACGCCGACGAGTTCATGGCCGACGTCGTGAAGGTCGAGCGCGAGATGGTCGGCCAGATCGTCGACGCCGGGTGCAAGTACATCCACATCGACGAGCCGGGCTTCACCGCCTACGCCGACGAGGCCTCGCTGGAGGTCCTGCGCAGCCGCGGCGACGACCCTGCGGTCAACCGCCAGCGCTCGATCGACGCGAACAACGAGCTGATCGCCGGCTTCCCGGACGACGTCGTCTTCGGCGTGCACCTCTGCCGCGGCAACCGCGAGAGCCAGTGGCACCGCGAGGGCACGTACGACGCGATCGCCGAGACCGTCCTCGGCGGCCTGCACTACGACCGCCTCATGCTCGAGTACGACACGGATCGCGCCGGCGGGTTCGAGCCGCTGCGGTTCGTCCGCGACGACGCCGTCGTCGTCCTCGGCCTCCTCACCACGAAGACCGGCGACATGGAGTCGGCCGACGAGATCAAGCGCCGCATCGAGGAGGCGTCCGCCTTCGTGCCCGTCGAGCGGCTCGCGCTCAGCACGCAGTGCGGCTTCGCCTCGGGCATCAGCGGCAACCTCATCAGCGAGGACGACCAGTGGCGCAAGCTCGAGCTCGTGCTGTCGGTCGCCCAGGACGTCTGGGGCGAGTAGCCCGCGACGGGCCTCGAGGCGATGACCGGTTTCGGCGGCATCGTGATTGGCGGGGGAGCGGCCGGCCTGTGTGCCGCGGTCGAGGCGGCTGACGCCGGCGCCCGCCTGCTCGTGCTCGAGGCCGCGGCGGCGCCGGGGGGCGCCGCCGCGCTCAGCGGCGGGGGGACGTTCGTCGCGGACTCCCCGCTGCAGCGCTCGCTCGGCATCGAGGACTCCGTCGAGCACGCGCTCGAGGAGTGGCTGACCTGGGGCGGGGAGGAGGCCGACGCCGACTGGGCCGAGCGCTACGTCCGCTCCAGCGGTGACGAGGTCTTCGCCTGGCTCGAGGGCCTCGGCGTCGTGTGGACGGACGTGTACCTGCACGAGGGCAACGCCGTCCCGCGCTGGCACGCGCCGCGCGGCGGCGGCGCCGAGGTCGTGCGCCGCCTGGTCGCCGCCGCCGAGGAGCGCGGCGTCGAGATCCGCTGCGACGCCCGGGTCTCCTCGCTGCTGACCGCGGACGGCGCCGTGACCGGCGTGGAGGTCGACGGCGAGGCGCTGCACACCGATGCCGTCCTCGTCGCGACCGGGGGCTTCACGGGCTCCCCGGAGCTCGTCGAGCGCCACGGCCCGGACGCAGGGCCCGGCAGCCGCGTCCTGCTCGGCGGCGCGCCGTCGGCGACGGGCGACGGCCTGGCGCTGCTCGCGTCGGTCGACGCGGCGTTCGTCGGCCTGGACCGGCTGTGGATCTACCCCTACGGCACGCCCGACGACCTCGACCCGACCGGCACGCGGGGCATGGCGGCCAGGGGCGTGCGCAACGAGATCTGGGTGAACGCCGACGGCCGGCGCTTCCACGACGAGAACCTGCGCGGCGGCGCGACCGGGACGCCCGCGCTGCTCGCGCAGCGCCCGGCGACCTGCTGGTCGATCTTCGACGACGACGAGGCGCGGCTGCTGACGCTGACGCACCCGGGCTACGGCACCGACGAGGAGCCCGACCGCGCCGCGGTCGCGACGTTCCTCGAGCGCTCGCCGTTCGCCCACCGCGCCGCGACGCTCGCCGACCTCGCGCGGTCCGCCGGGCTGCCGGCCGAGGCGCTCGAGGCGACCGTCAGCGAGTACAACGAGGCCTTCGGCGGCGACCCGCCGCGTGGCGACGCGCAGGGGCGCGACCTCGCGGGTCTGCGGCCGATCGACCGGCCGCCGTACGCCGCGATCCAGTGCTTCCCGATGGCTCGCAAGTGCCTCGGGGGCGTCCGGACCGACCTGTCCTGCCGCGTGCAGGGCGTCACGGGAGGCCCGATCGCCGGGCTGTACGCCGCCGGCGAGGTCGCCGGCATGGCGGGAGGACACATCAACGGGCGAGCCGCGCTGGAGGGGACGATGTTCGGTCCGAGTCTCCTCTCCGGACGCATCGCCGGCCGCGCCATGAGCGAGGGGGAGGCAGCACATGTCATCGAGGTTCAGGTTGGGTACCGCCGCGAGTCTGTTGGCGATCGTTCTGACGGTCGCGGCGTGCGGGAGTGACGACAGCAGCAGCGACAGCAGCGGGAGCGCCGCATCGACGTCGTCGAGCGGCTCGGCCGCCAAGTCCGAGCCGATCTCGCTCGCGCTGACGCCGTCGTCCGGCGCGGTCTGCATCCGGCTGACCGACCAGCGCGGGCTGTTCAAGAAGAACAACGTCTCCATCAAGTACGTCCCGGCGGCGCCGACCGGCGCTGCCCAGATCGCCCAGATCCTCAACGGGCAGATCGACGCGGGCGCAGGCGCGTACACCGGCGCCATCACCGCCGCCAGCAACAACCTGCCCGTCGTCATCACCAACGCGCAGGACGAGGACTACAGCGTGGACGGGCAGACCGCGTTCGCCACCGTCGTCGGCAAGAACTCGGGCATCACCTCGTTCAAGCAGCTCGAGGGCAAGAGCGTCGCGGTGAACTCGCTGCAGGGCAACTGGGAGGTCTCCCTCAAGGAGGCCATCGAGAAGGACGGCGGCGACCCGAGCAAGGTCAAGCTCGTGGCGATCCCGTTCCCCGACCAGGTCACCGCGCTGAAGTCCGGTCGCGTCGACGCGATCAGCACGCTGCAGCCCTTCATCGCGCAGATGACGTCGCAGGGCTACAAGAGCATCGGCGATCCGCAGGCCATCGGCTTCGGCGGCAAGACCGACAGCGTGGTCGACGTCATGTTCGTCGGCAAGAAGTGGGCCGCGGACCACGACGCCGAGCTCAAGGGCTTCACGGCGGCGATGCACGAAGGCAACGCATGGTGCAACGCCCACCCGGACGAGGTCCGCAAGGAGATCGTCGCCTTCACGAAGGCCTCGCCGGACGTCGTCAACGCGACGCCGGTTCCCAAGTACACCGAGAAGCTCGGCCCGACCACGACCGACGACTGGTCCAAGCTCCTGGTGAAGTACGGGATCCTCAAGAAGGCCCCGGCCAAGGACCAGGTCCAGTGGTCGGGAGCGCCTGAGTAATGAAGGCTGTCGCGGCGTCGGCCGGCCGCACCGCGACGCGCGCCGCCCCCTTGCGGAGGCGGCGCGCGCCCGCGCGGCTGCTCATCCCACTGGGGACGACGATCGCCCTCCTCGGGCTCTGGGAGCTGTTCGCGCGCACCGGCGTCCTCCCGGACGAGGTGCCGCCGTTCACCGACATCGTGAGCTGGCTCGTCGACCAGCTCGGCGACCCGGCGTTCTGGACGTCGGTCCGCCAGACGGTGTGGCAGTGGTTCGCCGGTCTCGTCATCGGCGGGGTGGTCGGCATCGTCCTCGGCGTGACCATCGGTGCCGTGCCGTTCGTGCAGCGGCTGCTGAACGTGCCGCTGGAGTTCCTGCGGCCGATCCCCGCGATCGTCTACCTGCCGCTGCTCATCCTCGTCCTCGGCTCGCGCCCGCAGACGGCGATCCTGCTCGCGTCGCTGGGCGCGTTCTGGCCCCTGCTGTTCCAGTCGATCTACGGGGTGCGCGCGATCGACCAGCAGGCGATCGAGACCGGCAAGGTCTTCGGCCTGAGCAAGCGCCAGCGGCTCTGGTACATCATGCTGCCGAGCCTGCTGCCCTACCTGGCGACCGGCGTGCGCATCGCGTCCTCGCTGGCGCTCATCGTCGCCGTGTCGATCGAGCTGGTCGGCGGCGTCCCGGGTCTCGGCGCGGACATGGCCGCCGCCTCCCAGAACGGCCTCTACGACGCCATGTACGGCCTGCTGCTCGTGTCCGGCATCCTCGGGCTGCTGCTCAACGCGGTGCTCGAGCGCACGGAGAAGCGGCTGCTGCGCTGGCACGTCTCCCATCGGGTGGTGAACACATGACCGTCGCCGAACGGACGCGGATCGTCGGCGTCTCGCTGATCGTCCCGGTCGTCCTCATCGTCCTCTGGTGGGTGCTGTCGGCCGACAGCACCTCCGCCTTCTATCCGTCGCTGTCGTCGATCCTCACGTCGTTCAAGGACACGTGGCTGTTCTCGCGCGTGGGCTCGGACGTCGTGCCGAGCCTCATCCGGTTCGGCCTGGGCTATCTGCTGGCCGTGTTCCTGGGGATCTTCTTCGGGGTGCTGTTCGGGCGGCTGCGGCTGCTGGACCTCGCGTTCCAGCCGACCGTGCAGTTCGCACGGTCGATCCCCGCGACGGGCCTGGTGCCGGTCTCCATCACGCTGATGGGCATCGGCAACGCCCCGAAGATCTGGCTCATCGGGTTCGTCTGCATGTTCCCGATCCTGCTGAACACGATCGACGGCGTGCGCGGCATCGAGCGGGGGCTGGAGGACGTCGCGCGGACGTTCCGCCTCACGCGCCGGCAGCGGATCTTCCAGATCCAGCTGCCCTCGGCGGCACCGCAGATCTTCGCGGGCATGCGGATCTCGCTGGCGTTCGCCTTCATCATGATGATCGTCACCGAGATGGTGGGTGCCACGAGCGGCATCGGCTTCGTGACGCTCAACGCCCAGCAGAGCTTCCAGGTCCCGCTCATGTGGGCCGGGATGATCCTCCTGGGCCTCCTCGGAGCATTCCTGAACATCGTGTTCCTGCTCGTCGAGCGACGGGTGCTCTCCTGGCACTACCGATCCACCGGGAGGATCCAATGACGATGCTCGTCGTCGATCACCTTGCCAAGACCTACGGCGACGCGGAGACCGGCGTCGAGGCGATCCGCGAGATCTCCTTCGACGTGCGCGAGCGCGAGTTCGTCTGCATCGTCGGCCCGTCCGGCGGCGGCAAGACCACGCTGCTGCGTGCGCTGTGCGGGCTGCACCCCAAGTCGGGCGGCAGCATCCAGCTCCACGGCCGCGAGGTCGTCGAGCCGCCGCCGGAGATGGCGGCGGTGTTCCAGGACTACAGCCGGTCGCTCATGCCGTGGTTCACGGTCGAGCGCAACGTCGAGCTGCCGCTGAAGAACACGATCAAGGAGACCAAGGCGCGCAACGAGCGCGTCCAATGGGCGCTGCACGAGGTCGGCCTGGACGGGTTCGGCGAGCGCTACCCGTGGCAGCTCTCGGGCGGCATGCAGCAGCGCGTCGCGATCGCCCGCGCCATCGCCTACCAGCCGCAGATCCTCATCATGGACGAGCCGTTCGCGTCGGTCGACGCGCAGACGCGCTCGGGCCTGGAGGACCTGATCCTCTCGATCCGCCACGACGTCGGCACCGCGGTCCTGCTCGTCACGCACGACATCGACGAGGCCGTCTACCTCGCCGATCGCGTCGTCGTGCTGTCGTCGCGGCCGGCGACGGTCATGGACGTCGTGGAGGTCGACCTCCCGCGCCCGCGCGACCAGCTGGAGACGAAGAGCATGCCGCGCTTCGCGGAGTACCGCACGCACGTGCTGGAGCTCATCCGGGCGACGAGCCAGCCGGACGTGCCGTCCGCCGACGAGCAGGACGTCGCCGCCGCGTTGCACGGGCGGTGACGCGCCGGCGACGGGTGCACAACATCGCCGACCTGCAGCGCGCGGCGCGCCGCGCGCTGCCGAGATCGGTGTTCGAGTTCATCGACGGCGGGGCGGAGGACGAGGTCACGCTCGCGCGCAACCGCAGCGGCTTCGCCGAGCTCGCGCTCGTCCCGCGCGTCCTGCGCGACGTGGGGGAGGTCGACACCTCGACCACGGTGCTCGGGCAGCGCGTCGCGGTGCCGTTCCTCGCCGCGCCGACGGGCCTGGCGACGTTCGCGCACCCCAGCGGGGAGGTCGGCGTCGTGCGCGGCGTCCACGGCGCGGGGTCGATCTACATGCTGTCCGGCGCGTCGGCGCGCACGCCGGAGGAGGTCGCGGCTGCCGCGACCGGGGCCCGCCCATGGTTCCAGCTGTACCTATGGCGCGACCGGGGCCGCGTCCGGGAGCTTCTCGCGCGCGTGCGCGAGGCGGGATTCGCCGCGCTCGCGCTCACCGCGGACGTCCCGGTCTCCGGCCGCCGCGAGCGCGACCTGCGCAACGGCTTCACGATCCCGCCACGGCTCGGGCCCGGCACGATCGCGCAGGGCCTGACGAAACCGCGGTGGTCGCGCGGGTTCCTGCGCGCGGGCGGCCTGTCGGTCGGTGGCGGGGGCGTGAAGGGAGCGGTCGCGTTCGCGTCGCGCGTGAACGCGCAGATGGACCCGACGCTCACGTGGGAGACGCTCGAGTGGCTGCGCGGCGAGTGGCCGCGGCCGCTGCTCGTGAAGGGCGTGCTGCACCCCGACGACGCCCGGCGCGCGGTCGCCGCCGGCGCCGACGGGATCCTCGTCTCCAACCACGGCGGCCGCCAGCTCGACGCCGCGATCTCGAGCATCGCGGCGCTCCCGGCGATCGCCGACGCGGTCGGCGACGACGCCGAGGTCTTCCTGGACGGCGGGGTGCGGCGCGGCACGGACATCGTCAAGGCGCTGGCGCTGGGGGCACGCGCGTGCCTCGGCGGGCGCCCGGTGCTCTACGGTCTCGCGGCCGGTGGCGAGGCGGGCGCGCGACGCGCGGTCGAGCTGCTGCGCGACGAGCTCGCGACGAGCATGGCCCTCATGGGCTGCGCGGGCGTCGGCGAGCTCACGCGCGACCACATCCACGACGGGAGGGCCAGATGACGGCAGGGCAGGAGGAGGACGTCTTCGACGTGCGAGGGGACGTCGTGCTCGTGACGGGCGCTGCGAGCGGGCTGGGTCTCGCGTTCGCGGAGGCGCTCGCGGAGCGCGGCGCGCGCGTCACGCTCGCGGACGTCGACGCCGACGTGCTGGCGGCGTCCACGCAGGCCCTCGCCGACCGCGGGCTGCACGCGCGCGCCGAGGTCGTGGACGTCACCGACGCCGACGCGGTGCAGGCCGCCGTCGACCGGATCGTGGAGACCGAGGGCCGCCTGGACGTCGTCTTCGCCAACGCGGGGATCGGCGCGGTGCCGGGCTACGCGTTCGACGGCGGGCAGACGCTGGACGCGATCCGGTCCGAGGACCTCAACCGCGTCCTCGACGTGAACCTCCACGGGATGCTGAACACGATCGGCAGCGCGGCCGGGGTCATGAAGTCCCAGCGGTCCGGCCGGATCGTCGTCACGTCCTCGATCGCAGGGGTCCAGCCGGAGCCGTTCGTCTGCTACGGCTACATCTCCAGCAAGGCCGCGATCGTCAACATCGTCCGGCACGCGGCGCTGGAGCTCGCGCCTTACGGCATCACGGTGAACGCGATCGCCCCCGGGCCCGTGAAGGGCACCCGGATCGGCGGGGGCGCGACGCTGGACCCGACCGCCGACGCCGAGGCGGGATGGGCGAAGATGATCCCGATCGGCCGCATGGGATTGCCAAGCGAGCTCAAGGGAGTCGCCTTGCTGCTCGGATCGAAGGCGTCGAGCTTCCTCACGGGGCAGACGCTCGTCATCGACGGCGGCGCGACGCTCGCCGGACCGGGGGTACAGAGCTGATGGTCGAGACCGTACGCGGGCCGGTGGCCCCAGAGGACCTGGGGACGACGCTCCTGCACGAGCACGTCTTCATCGCGAGCCCCGAGGGCATCGCGAACTTCAACCACCACTGGGGCGCGCCGTGGTGGGACGAGGAGGAGCGCGTCGCCGCCGCGATCGCCGATCTGCAGGAGGTGCGCGACCTCGGCGTGAAGACGATCGTCGATCCGACGGGCTTCGGGCTGAGCCGCAACATCCACCGGCTGCAGCGCGTCAACGCCGAGGTCGACATCAACATCGTCGTCTGCACCGGCCTCTACGCGTTCATCGAGGTCCCCGGCTACCTGAAGTACCGCCCGGCGGAGGACCTCGCGGCCATCTTCGGCCGCGAGATCGAGGTCGGGATCGACGACACCGGCGTGAAGGCGGCGTTCCTGAAGTGCGCCGTCGAGAGCTACGGGATCGTCGGCGACGTCCCGCTCATCCTCGACGCGACCGCGCTGACGTCGATCGCCACCGGCGTGCCGGTCATGGTGCACACCAACGCGGAGGCGAAGACCGGGACGCTCGCCCTGAAGGAGCTCACGAAGCGCGGCGTCGACCCGACGAAGATCGTCATCGCGCACGCGAGCGACTCCAACGACATGGACTACCTGCGCGAGATCGCCGACTCCGGGGCGATCCTCGGGTTCGACCGGTTCAACATCCCCAACTTCAACTCGGACGAGAACCGCATCGAGATGCTCATGAAGTGCCTCGAGGCTGGCTACATCGACCGGATCCACCTGTCGCACGACGCGGCGACGTTCAACGACTTCATGCAGCACAACCCGCCCTTCGACAACGAGAAGCCGAGCTACACCCACATCCACCGCGAGATCCTGCCGAAGCTCCTCGAGCGGGGCGTGACGCAGGAGCAGATCGACGAGATGCTCGTCACGAACGCCCGGCGGTTCCTCGCGCCGGATGCCGTCTAGCGACTGTTCAGGGAAGTCGCCGCTGCGCCTCCGCCGAGACCCGGCGGAGCGCGGCGAGGACCTCGACCGTGCGCTCGTCGGTCATGCGGGTCTCGGGCGCGGAGACGGCGAGCGAGCCGACGATGCGGCCGCTCGACGAGCGCTGGACGAGGCCCACGGCGGCGATGCCCGCCTCGGACTCGCCGCGGTTGCGCGCGTAGCCGAGCCGGCGGATCTCCTCGATCTCGTCGAAGAGCTCCGCGCGGTTGGCGAAGTGCCCGTATCCCCGCTCGTCGGGGAACATCTCGTGCAGCTCGGGCTCGTCGAGCTCGGCCAGCAGCGCCTTGCCGCCCGACGTCGAGTACACGGGATAGGAGATGCCGACGCGCGCCGTCGTGCGCAGCGCGTGCGTGCCCTCGACGCTCTCGGCGAAGCGGCAGTTGATGCCCTCGCGCACGATGAGGTGCGCCGTCTCTCCGAGCTCGGCGACGAGCTGCTCGAGGAACGGGCGGATGTGCGCCCGGACGTCGACCTGGCGCAGCGCCGACAGGCCGATCTCCGCGAGGACAGGCCCGACGCGGTAGGCGCGGTTCGGCCCCTGCTCGACGATGCCGTAGCTGTGCAACATCGCCAGGAGCCGGTGCGCCGTGGAGCGGGCGACGCCGAGCTCCGCGCTGGCCTCCGAGACCCGGATCTCCTCCCTGTCGCGCAGGATCACCAGCAGCCGAAGCGCGTTCTCGACGGAGCTGATCGGATGCGCCGGCTTGGCAGGAGGGGGCTCGAGCATTTGCGCAGGATAGTTTGGAGCGCGGCAGAATTCCACCTTGCGCTACACGTTCTGCTGTGTGAACAATGTCGTGCGTAGGCGAACGTGAGCGTGAGGGGGACGGAGTGACCGAGGTGGCGACGCAGGTGACGTTCGCGGAGGCGATCGCGCGAGCACTGGCAGCCGAGGGCGCGACGGATGTCTTCGGGATCATGGGCTCGGGGAACATGCGGGTCCTGCACCACCTCGAGCACGATCTCGAGGTCGCCTACTACGCGGCCCGCCACGAGGCGGGGGCCGTGGCGGCGGCGGACGGGTTCTCGCGCGCGACCGGCCGGGTCGGCGTCTGCATCGTCACCCAGGGCCCGGGGCTGACGAACACGATCACGCCGCTCATCACCGCCCGCAAGGCGAACTCCCCGGTCGTCCTGCTCACGGGCGACTCCTCCGGCATCCGCACCCCCGAGGACCCGTTTGCGCGGGTGCAGGCCGTGTCGTACGAGGCGCTGTTCGCGGCTGCCGACGTGCCGGTCGTCCGTGCCGAGCCGGCGACCGCGGCGCGCGACGTGCACGAGGCGTTCGCCATGGCCGCGCGCGATCTGACGCCGGTCGCCCTCGTCATGCCCTACCAGCACGAGGTGGCGGAGGCGGGCGACGCGCCGGTCGTCGCGGCGGAGGCGCCGGTCCCGGCCGAGCCAGATGCGGGCGAGCTCGACGCCGCCGCCGAGCGGCTCTGCGAGGCGGAGCGCCCGCTCGTGCTCGCGGGGCGCGGGGCGTTCCGCGCGGGCGCGGCCGACGCGCTGCGCGAGCTGGCCGACGAGCTCGGCGCGGTGCTGGGGACGTCGCTGCCCGCCAGCGGCCTGTTCCGCGGGCATCCGGCGGACCTCGGGCTGGTCGGCGGCTTCGCGCGGCCGTCCGTGCAGGAGGCGGTGAACGCGTGCGACGTCGTCCTGGCCGTCGGGGCCGGGCTCAACGGCTTCACGACGCACCAGGAGTCCCTGATGGGGGACGCGCACGTCATCCACGTCGACCGCGACCCCGCAGCGTTCGGCCGGCACCGAGGCGTGAGCTCGACGATCACCGGCGACGGTCGCGTCGTCGCCGAGGCGCTTCTCGCGCGCGTGCGCGCGCGCGACGGCGTGGCGTCCTCCGTGCGCCAGGTCCCGGAGATCGTCGCGGCGCTCCGCCGGCCGCGGTCGGATCCGTTCGAGGACGAGACGACGCCGGGCCTGCTCGATCCCCGCGCCCTCTGCGGCCGGCTCGACGCGCTGCTGCCGTCCGACCGCGCGGTCGTCACCGACGGCGGGCGCTTCGTGTCGCACGTCGTGCGGCGCGTGCACCCGGAGTCGCCGGACGCGCTGCTGTACATGCAGGAGTTCGGCTCCGTCGGCGGCGGGCTGGGCGCGGCGATCGGCGCGGCGCTCGGGCGGCCCGACCGGCTCACCGCGCTGTTCGTCGGCGACAGCGGGATCATGATGACGCTGGGCGACCTCGACATCGCGATCCGCGAGCACGTGACGATGCTCGTCGTCGTGATGAACGACCAGGCGCTGGGCTCGGAGATCACGCTCTTGGGCGGCGCCGGGCTCGATGTCCGCGACGCCTACATGCGCACCCCGGACCTCGCCGGCGTGGCGCGGGCGATGGGCGCCGAGGGCCTGCGGATCGAGTCCCTGGACCAGCTCGACGCGCTCCCCGACCGGCTCGCGCGGCTGCGCGGGCCGCTGCTGCTGGACTGTCGCGTCATGCGCGACGGGGTCGGGATCTAGGCAGCCCGAACCGCGGGAGCTCGCCGTTCTCGAAGCGGGTCAGCGCGGAGATCCGGTCGCCGGCGAGGGTGAGGACGTACAGGCCGACCCCGTGGCTGACGTCGTCGGGGCCGCGGAGGTACGCACCGAACGCCGGCTGCCCGTTCGCGCGCGTCGGGACGAGGTCGAACCTCCTGTCGGCGGCGAAGATGCCTGCGCTGAAGCGTGCGACGAGGTCCCTGCCCTCGTACTCGAAGGGGATCGGCGGCATCGACATGGCGACGTCGTCGGTCAGGAGCTCCACCAGCGCGTCGACGTCCGCGTCCTCCCACGCCCGGACGAACGACGCGACGACCGCCTCCTCCGCCCGTGAGCCGGCGGCGGGCGGCGGCGGGGGCTGCTGCAGCGCGCCGCGCGCCCGCTTGAGTGCGCCGTTGACCGCGTCGACCGTCGTGTCGAGCATGTCGGCAACCTCGCCGGCGCGGAAGCCGAGGACGTCGCGCAGGAGGAGCACCGCGACCTGGCGCGGGGGAAGGACCTGCAGGGCGGTCACGAACGCCAGCGACACCGTCTCGAGCTGCTCGTAGCGGGCCTCCGGCGGCAGCAGCGCGTCGGGATAGGGCTCGAGCCAGACGACGTCGCCCAGGCGCGTCGGCTCGAGCGGCTCGACGCCGGGCACGTCCCACTCCTTGGGCGGACGCCGGCTCGCCGACCGGCGCGCGTTGAGGCAGGTGTTCGTCGCGATCCGGTAGAGCCAGGTCCGCAGGGACGCGCGCTCCTCGAAGCCGTCGAGGCCCCGCCATGCGGCGAGCAGCGTGTCCTGCAGCGCGTCCTCGGCGTCCTGGAAGGAGCCGAGCATCCGGTAGCAGTGCAGGTGCAGCTCCCGACGATGCGGGTCCGTCAGCTCCCGGAACGCCTCGTCGTCGATCTTCACGTTCAGCATGGTCGTGCAGACACCGGCAGCACCGCGAACTGGTCGCTCGCCGGCCGGGACCAGTTGCCCGACGTCGCGGTGTCTCCACTCCCATGCAACTACAGAGCAAGGTCGCGGTCGTCTACGGAGCCGCAGGCGCGATCGGCGGTGCCGTCGCCCGCGCGTTCGCGTCGGAGGGAGCGACGGTCTTCCTCACGGGACGCAGCCTGGCGCCCGTCGAGGCGGTCGCCGAGGAAATCGGATCGGCGCAGGCCGCCGAGGTCGACGCGCTCGACGAGCGCGCGGTGGACGAGCACCTGCGGTCCGTCGTCGAGCAGGCGGGTCGCGTCGACATCTCCTTCAACGCGATCGGCATCCCGGACGCGGAGATCCTGGGCGTCCCGTTCCTCGACCTCGACGTCGAGCGGTTCGCGGAGCCGATCAGGGACTACACGACGTCGTACTTCCTGACCGCCCGCCTCGCGGCGCGGCACATGATCCGCAGCGGGTCGGGCGTGATCATGACGGTCAGCGCGGTCCCCGCCCGGACCGGCACGCCGCTGAACGGCGGCTACGGGCCCGCGCAGGCCGCCAGGGAGGCGCTCACGCGCGACCTGTCCATGGAGTTCGCGCCGCACGGCATCCGGGTGGTCGCACTGCGGCCGCACGGCCTGCCCGAGACCTCCACCATGCACGAGCTCTTCGACGCCAAGCGCAGGGGCGCGATGACCTGGGAGGAGTTCGAGGCCTTCCTCGCCGCCTCGAGCCATCCCCGCCGGCTGCAGCGGCTCGAGGAGGTCGCGAACGCGGCCGTTCTCGTGGCCTCCGACGGGGCGAGCGGCCTGACCGGGACGACCGTCAACCTCACGATGGGCACGACGAGCGACTAGGGCTCAAGTCGGGGAGCTCACCCGCCGATACCGGGCCGGTGAGCTCCCCCCTCAGGCTCCTGCTCTTCCTCGTGCTCGCCCTCGGCACCCTCGCACCGGCGTTCCTCGCGATCGCCGAGCGCGCCGAGGCGGACACGCGACTGCACCCCGTCACGGGCACGCTGCACACGAAGATCGGCATCGCCGACCAGAAGAAGGACATGTTCGAGGACGACCGGTTCCTCGGCCTCGGCGTGAAGTACGCGCGGCGGTCGGTGAGCTGGGACGTCACCCGCGACCCGCGGCTGACCCAGGAGTTCGACGAGTGGCTGCAGGGCGCTCGCAAGGCCGAGGCGCAGCCGCTCATCACGTTCGCGCGCTCGGCGCGGCCCGGCCGCCGGCGCGTGCAGCCGACCGCCGAGCAGTACGAGCGCGAGATGCGCGCCTTCAAGCGCAAGTGGCCGTGGGTGCGCGCGTTCTCGACGTGGAACGAGGTCAACCTCCCCGGCGAGGGTCCGGCGAGCAACCCCAAGCTCGTGGGCAGCTACTACCGGATCCTCAAGCGGACGTTCCCGACGTCCAAGGTCCTCGCCGCCGATCTCCTGGACCTGCCGAGCATGGTCACCTGGGTCGAGCGCTTCCAGCGCGTCAACAAGATCCAGCCGAAGTACTGGGGCCTGCACAACTACGTGACCGCGAACCGCTTCCAGGTCGAGCGCACGAAGCGCCTGCTGCAGGCGACGAAGGGCGAGATCTGGATCACCGAGGTCGGCGGCCTCGTCGCGCGGCGCAACCGGACGCTCATCAAGCTGACGCAGGGCAAGGCGCACGCCGCCCAGGTCACGCGCTTCATGTTCGACAAGCTCGCGCGGCTCGACCCGCGGCTGACGCGGATCTACGCGTACCACTGGGACTCGTCGAGCACCCGCGACACGTGGGACTCGGCGTTCATCGGGCCCGACGACAAGGAGCGGCCGGCCTTCGCCGTCTTCCGTCGGGTGCTGGGCCAGGTCCGCCCGGCCTCGTAGGGTCGTTCGCATGGCACCCGTGCGGATCGGGCTCAGGGCTCGTCGCGCAACTCGCGGAACGCCTTGAGCAGCGTCGCGTGCGTCGCCGGGTCGGCGGCGGGGAGGTCGGTCTCCGGGAGCGTCGCGGCGACCATCCTGATGTCCTCGAGGTAGCCGGTGCAGCCGTCGCAGCCGGCCATGTGCGCCTCGAAGCGGGCGCGCTGCTCGGGCGGGAGGGCGTCGTCGAGGTAGTCGGTGACGAGCTCGACGAACTCGCGGCAGGCGAGCGGGTTCTCGCGGCGGCGGCGGAGGCGGAGGCGCATCAGGCGTTCGCCTCCAGTGCCGTGCGGACCCGTGCGCGAGCGCGGTGCAGGAGCACGCGCTGGTTGCCGGGGGTGAGGTCGAGCAGCTCACACACCTCCTCGGAGGGTAGGCCCGCGAGGTCGCGCAGGGCGATGACCGCGCGCTGGCCGTCGGGGAGCGCCCCGACCGCCGCCAGCAGCTCCCCGCGCAGCTCCTGCGCGAGCAGCCGCTGCTCGGGGTCGGTGGCGAGGCGGCGTGGGGGAGCGGCCCACATGTCGTCCGCGCCGAAGCGGGAGGGGTCGACCGTCGGCCCCTCGGACTCCGCGGCGAGCGTCGAGAACGGGACCGTCCGCGCCTCGCGGACCGCGCGCGTGCGCGCGCGGTTCACGAGGATGGAGAAGATCCACGTCCTCACCGACGAACGCCCCTCGAAGGCGTCGAGTCCGCGGACCACGGCGAGCCACGTGTCCTGGACGACCTCCTCCGCGACGGCCTCGCTGCGCACGAAGGAGCGCGCGACGAACCGCAGCGCGCCGTCGTGGCGTGCGACGAGTCCCTCGAAGGCGGACTCGTCCCCGGATCGCAGGCGTCCGAGCAGCTCGGTCTCGTCGGGGGCCAGGGCGCGACGCTACCTCAGGCGGCCGGCGCGATGTTGTGGTTGAGGCGGAAGGCGTTGTCGGGGTCGTACTGCGCCTTGATCCGCCCGAGCCGGGCCAGGTTGCGGCCCAGCGCGGTGTCCGCCCCGACGTCGGGCGACGCGCCGTCGCGGCCGCTGAAGTTGAGGTAGACCTCGCCCGTGCCGTAGGGCGTCAGGCGGTCCCAGGCGGTGCGGACCCAGGCGACGTTCCGTGCGTCGTGGGCCTCGTCGGCCCAGTTGCTGTCGACGGCCACGAGGTACGGCGCGGTCCGCTGCGCGAAGGCGGTCGCCTCGGGGTCGACCTTCGCGATCGCGCCGCCCATCTGCATCACCTCGACCATCGCCAGCGGGGTGGGGCGGTCGTCCGCGAGCTGGGTCAGCGTGTTGATCGCGTCGTCGGTGAGCGCATCGAGGTACTGCGACTTCCAGAACGAGCGCTGGCCGCCGCGGGGGAAGAGGCCGTCGAAGCCCGACTGCACGCCGGTGAACGGCGCGGGGCCCGAGAGGTCGGCGAGGACGGTGCCGAGCTCGCGCAGCGGCCTGGTCTCTTCGAGCCCCTCGATCGGGTCGGGGCCGCAGTGGACGGCGCCGACGATCGTGACGGCGCGATCGTGCAGCTGCGGCGGCATGTGCGGGTCGGCGGGGAAGGTGAGCGCGACGACGAGGGAGGAGACCTCGTCCGGTGCGCCTTCGGCGTAGTCGCGCCAGCCGCGCAGGACCGACGCGTACTCCTCGGCGGGGTAGAACGTCGCCGAGAAGCCGACGAGCGGGCCGAGCGGGTTCAGGGCGAACGTGAACGAGGTCACGACGCCGAAGTTCCCGCCGCCGCCCTTGAGCGCCCAGAAGAGCTCAGGGTGTTGGGTGTCGTTGGTCGTGAGGATCCGGCCGTCCGCGGTGACGACCTCGGCCTCCACGAGCTGGTCGACGGTCAGGCCGTACCTACGGCGGACCCAGCCGTAGCCGCCGCCGAGCGTGAGGCCGGCGACGCCGGTGTCGGAGACGACGCCGCCGGGTGCGACGAGGCCGTGGGCCTGGGTCTCGCGGTCGACGTCGGCCCAGAGCGCGCCGCCCTGGACGACCGCGCGGTTCGCGATCGGGTCGACGTGCACGGCGCGCATGTCGGCGAGGTCGATGAGCATGCCCGTCGTCGGCGAGCTGAGCCCGGCGATGGAGTGCCCGCCGCCGCGGATGGCGATGGGCATGCGGTTGCTTTGCGCGTACTTGACCGCATCGACCACGTCCGCGGTGCCCGACGCGCGGACGACGATGTCGGGCGTGCTCGCGTGCATGGCGTTGTACGCCGGGCGCGACGGGTCGGGGTCGTGCGGGCCGGCGACGGGGCCGCGGATCTGGGTCCGGAGCTCGTCCAGCGTGGAGCCGGCGCTCGGGGGCGCCATGGTCTCGGACATCACTGCCCTCCTGGCTCGGGGTGCGGGGTGCGCGTGAGTCCGTCGACGGCGCGAGGCGTTACACGCGACCTGCGAGACCGAGCCCGGGCGCGGTAGGATTGGCGACGAGCTGGCGGGCGAAGTGTTGTGGTTGCACAGAAGCCTTCCAAGCTTCTAGGGCGGGTTCGATTCCCGTCGCCCGCTCTGTTCGTAGTAGCCACGGGGAGTGGCGCAGTCTGGTAGCGCACCCGGCTGGGGGCCGGGCGGTCGCAGGTTCAAATCCTGTCTCCCCGATCAGCGGAAGCCCCGCGTTTGCGGGGCTTTCGTGTTGTTAGGGGCCGAATCGTTCGGCGCTGCGGGGAACAGACGGGGTACAAACTCTCTGCGGACGGGCTGGACGCTGCGCATCGCTGGAGTGTCTGCGAGGGGCCGGACGGGCGCAACGTGGCTGGTGATCAGAGCGCGTGAGTTCGCCCTCGATGACCCAGCCCACGCATCGCTCCGCCGCGGTCAGGGAAGCTCGCGCCACTCACGTCGGAGGTGTCGTCGGCCGGCGCCGTGGAGCGCAGTACGGCCAGTCAGCTTGAGAGCCGGGAGCGTGCTCGAGTCACCGAGGGGGAACCGGGCGGGTGGCGATGCCGGCGTCTGGTGGCACTGGGCGGCAGGCGCCGGACGGTCCGGCGAGCGCCCGATCGGGTCCCGTTGCGGCGGTAGCTGTCCCTCTCGCGACCCGGTCGCCGGTTGACATGGGTGGGTGGCCGCTCTCGTCCCGCCCCGGCTGGGGTTCTCGCCCGTTCTCCGATCCCGACCACCCACTCACCCCTAATGGGGCGATCGGGTGGTCGGAATCGATTCCAGGACTCAAGCAGCCGGGGCGGGACGAGAGCGGGGCAGAGGGAAGTCACAACAGACGAGGGATGCAGGATGTCGGTGGAGTTTTCACACCGGGGTGTTGCTGAAAACGAATGGAAGGACTGGCCAAACGCAGGGCGTACGGGCGGACGTTGCGTTCGGCGGTGCGGATTGCGCGCACGGTCGAGAAGTGAACCGGAGAGCCTTGGATCTGGGAGCTCCGCGGCGCGAGCTCTAACGACTCAGGGATGCCGAGAGGCGGAATGGCGGACTCGGGTGCTCGCACCAGGCAGGGCGGCGGCCAGGCCGGCTCGTGCCACACAGCAATCATGTACTCCACAACGCTTGAATGAGCCACGCCGCCCAACGCGTCGTGCGTGCCATTCGGCCAGCAAGCTCGATAGCTGGTTATCTGGCGCGCCAGGGCTCCACCCGGGTCCGCATTCACGCGAACGCAACAGTCACCGCGCCGGCTTCAGGGCGGTCGCATGGCATGGAAACCAGCCGTTGCCGCAGGCGGCGGCCTGCTACTGCAGGCAGTCCGAGCGGCAGCGCGCTCCCGGTGCTCGCCACTGTCGCTTCTGCCTCGATGCGATAGCGGGGCGCGGGTCGTGGGGCCACGTGTGGTCAGTCGGGGTGGCCGACCACGTTGACGACGACCCCGTTCGGGTCGCGGACTGTGGCTCATCCTTGCCGTGGCGGGGGCGAGCGGGGCTGCCGCGCGCGAGCTTGGCGTTGTCTCACGACCACGGCCGCGCCCAGGCGACGGCGAACAGCCCGGCTACCAGCGCAACTGGAACGAGGTAGCCAGTGCGGCCGTCACCGAGTCGGCTCGCTCCGAGCGCGGCCCCGCCCGCGTATGCGATCAGCACCACCGACAACACGGCGACCAACCGCCGTTCCGACTCGCGCTCGCGACTGCCGGGCGGCATACCGATGGTCTCGCCAACGCGGGCGATGGCCCCCGTCGTGAAGGTCGTCGACACGGCGACACCCGCGACGGTGCGGATGACCTCGGTCTGCAAGCCCATCGCGAGCGCGGCGGCGGCCAGCCCGGCGACCTGCGCGGCGGTCGTCGTGAACGGGTTCTCCCCCGACGCCACTAGCACGACGGCCAACGCCGTCAGCAGCACCAACTCCAGTCCCAGAACCGTCGCCGCACCTCGCCGCGGGCCTACCCGCACCCTCGACCATCGGCCAAACGCGGCGCCGACCATGAACGCCGCGATTGCGACCGGCGGTGCCCAACCCGGCGCCGGGCTGGCCCCGCCGATCGACAGTCCCAGGAACGCGACGTTGCCGCTCTGGTTGGCCGGAAACACCGAAACCACATGCAAGAAGCCCACCGCGTCGACGAAGCCGGCGACGACAGCAAGCACAACGGCGACCAGGGGGCGCGAGACCGGCGACGGATCGCGCCCGGCGACAGAGTCTGGCGAGCCCATGCGAACCCTTTCAGTCTCAGCAGAACCCGCGGCTGAGCCCGATCGTCATCGGCTGGGGCTGCGACTGGCCCGCGCGGAGGACACGCATACTGCCCGAATCTCGCTACTGCCTCCGCCTGCCAGGAGGAGCAGCGCCCGCGTCGGCCTCCGCTGCTCGTTTCTATGCAGAGCACCAGCGGGGTACCGCTATCGCTCGCCGTTCACGGCAGGTGTGGTCGCGGACCTCGTGGGCGTCTCTGGCGCTTTGCGCGGTGCGAAATTCCTCGTCGGCCGCCCAGCCGAAGCGTAGAATCTCTCCCATGGCAGCCGCCGACGACAGCGTCGCGGCGCGCGTGCTGGTCGTCGCGCATCGCACCGCAGCGACGCCGCGGCTGATCGAGGCCGTCCGAGCGCGGGCGACGGCGGGACCGTGCACGTTCACGCTGCTGGTTCCCCGCGGCTACTGGGATCCGGACACCGAGGCCTCGTCGCTCGTGCTCGAGCTGGCGCTGCCCCTGCTGGAGGATGCCGCCGGCGCACCCATCACCGGAGTCGTCGGCGCGAGCGACCCTTTGCTCGCCGTCCGCGAGGCCCTCGCCGATGGCGATTTCCACGACGTCATCATCTCCACGCTGCCTGCGCGCGTGTCGCACTGGCTCCGGCGCGACTTGCCGAGCCGGGTCGAGAGGCTCGGCCTGCCGGTCACCGTCGTCATCGCGCAGGAGCGGCGGGGATCGTCGACCCCACCGATCGATCAGCGCTAGCCGGCCCATGCCCAGCGACCAGGTCCGACGTGTAGCCGCGCAACAGAGCACGAGTGCACGAGGCCGGATCTCCGCCTCCTTCGCGTGATCGCGACGCTGCCGCTCGTCGTCCATTGCACAGCGGTGATCCGCAGCGGTTGCGTGCGGCTCGATTCGGCTCTGTGGAGCCGCACGACTTGCGCTGAGTGGGACCTGCTTGCGCTCAGATTGGTACCCGCCTGGTACCTCGCAGGCTGAGTCCGGTGTGCTCGTTGGGTCGGGGGCGCATGATTGGGCGTCCGCACCCGCGCGAGCCACCTGGAGGAAGCATGATCGTCGACTGTGCCCACTACCGCGACGGCCGGCGCCAGCACGAGGGACCGATGGAGCTCGACGAGGCCGCGAGGATCTGCCTCGACGGGGACGGAGGATTCGTGTGGCTCGGAGTGGTCGAGCCCGACCCGGCCGAGTTGGCTCTCGTGCAGGAGCGGTTCGGGCTTCACGACCTCGCCGTGGAGGACGCGCAAAGCTTCCATCTACGGCCCAAGATTGAGCAGTACGACGAAGGAGGCGTCTACTTCGCCGTCTTGAGGACCGCCCGCTACGTCGACGAGCGCGAGGCGATCGACTTCGGCGAGGTCTCGGTGTTCATCTCCAGCCGTTTCGTGATCACCGTTCGCCAGGGGGCGGCCAGCGACCTCCACGACGCGAGGCTGAGGCTGGAGCGCCGCGCCGAGCTGCTCAGAGAGGGTCCCGCTGCCGTGCTGTGGGCGATCCTCGACAAGGTCGTCGACGATTACGCGCCCGTTGTTGAAGGTCTCGAGCGCGACGTCGAGCAGGTCGAGTCCACGGTTTTCAGCGGCAGCGCGGCGGCCACCGAGCGTACCTATTTCCTGCGTCGTGAGGCGACCGACTTCTACCGCGCCGTGCACCCGCTCCTCGGGCCGCTCGAGGGCCTCGAGCGCGGCACCTACCTCCCCGTTGGCCACGAGCTCGCCCAGTTCTTCCGCGACGTCAACGATCACCTCAAGCTCGTCAATGAGGAAGTCATCGCCCTGCGCGATCTGCTCGCGATCATCCTCCAGGCCAACATGGCGGTCATCTCGGTCGCCCAGAACGAAATGGGCGTGCGCCAGACCGAGGCCACCAAGCAGCTCACCCTGGTCGCCACGATCTTCCTGCCCCTCAGCTTCGTCGCCAGCTTCTTCGGAATGAACTTCGGCTGGTTGACCGCCCACATCACACCGCTGTGGGCGTTCCTGCTGTACGGCGTCGGAAGCTTCGCGGCATCGTTGGCCGCGCTGCTGTTCTGGTTCCGCCGCAGCGGCCACCTCGGACGCGAAACCCGCCCGAGCCGCGATGGCGCCGTCACGTCACTCGGCGGATAGCGGCCCGATTCGCTCGCGGGGAGCGACGCTCGGGTCGGACAGGGCTATCCGCTCGCCGCGTCGCGAACCCCTGCCAGCAACGACATGCGACTGCCGCTTCTCGTCCAGAGCAACAGCGGGCCGCTTGCGCGCGGTGCTCCCCCTTCTGCCTCGAAGCGGCAGCGGCACCCCGGTTACCAGAGCCATGGGATCAGCCGCGCCGTGGTGGTGGACCGGTAGGTGCGGTAGGCCTCGCCGAGCACGTGGTCGAGCTCGGCTTCCTCGACGTGGATGCGTCGCACGAGCGCCGGCAACAGCAGGACGACGCATACGGCGAGCGACACCCAGGCGCCACGGACCACGCCGAACCCGGCGGCGATCAGCAGCAGCCCGGCGTAGGACGGGTGGCGAACCCATCGGTATGGGCCTGCGGAGATCACCGTCTGGCCAGGTTCGACCTCGACGGTCGTGCGGAAGTCGCCGCCCAGGGCGGCGATCGCCCAGGCGCGAAGCGCGAGGCCGAGCCACAGCACGATGAGTCCGGCGGCTTGCGGAGACGCCAACGTCCGCAGCGGCTGCGACGACCGTGCGGCGACCGCCGTTCCGATCGCCGCTCCCAGCGTGAGCGCGACGAGGATGCGTGTACCGCGATCCCGCTGATGACGACCCTTGCCCCGGAAGCTTTCCCCGACCCGCACGCCGAGTTCGAGCAGCGCCCAGGCCGCGAGGGTGACATCAACCACGGGAGACACGTGTGGTGACGAGTATCCCGGGGCTATCGGCCCTGCTGCCGCTTTCGCCTGGCAGCGCAAGCGCCGGTCGATCGTGGCGAGGTGCTGGTTTCCAGGCATAGGAGCAGCGGACTCAGAGCAACGGGGCGACACCAAAGGCGATCGTCTCTTAGAACGCTGCCACATTCACCGCGAGTAACGACGAGCACCGAACCAGCGTTGGCGTGCGTCGAGGCGCGGACTCGCAGTCGGGCAGCGGCCCGGGCGTATGCCGGCTGCGTGCGCCCGGCAGCCCGCGCGCTCTTGGTCGTGCTTCTCATCGCGCGCGTGGGAGCGGGGGCGTATCACCCGGGACGCGCCTCCATCGACGAGAGCCCCGCGCGGGTCCCAAACGGCAGCTTCACCGACGGGTACCGCGTGGGACGCGAGTCTGCGCTCTCGGCTTCGACGGCGGCTGGTCTACGGGGAGCCGTACGTCGTGGCGCTGCGCCGCGGAGGCTCCGGGATCAACTACCGCTTCGCCCAACGGGAGCTGATGCTGCCGGGGCACACCTACCGCACCTGCGGCCGCGGGATCTGCACCCGCTGAGTGCCGGGCGGGACCGCGGATCCACTCGGCTCGCCCGCGGTCGACACGGCGCCGGCGGCGACCAGCGAGGCCGACCCGCCGCTCGATCCTCCTGCGCCCAACTCGGGCGTCCCAGGGATCTAGCGCGCCCTGTAGACCGGGTGAATGGCCGGCCCCGGCGGCCCGCGGTGGTCGCGCACCGGTTAGCGTCGGCCTGGATCCGGTCATGCCGTTCGCCTCCCCCGAAGCGTCGTCCAGGAGCCGCACATGAAGCCATACGTCCTCAACAGCCATGGCCGCATCGTGCTCCCGTCGAACTTCTTCCCCGAGCTCGACTTCACGGTCCTCGGGAGCCTCGAGCAGCTCGATGCGGTCATCACGCGCGACTTCGAGGCGAAGGCCCCGACCGGCACCGACATCCTGACGCGCGTGCAGTCGGGTGCGTACGGCACGCGGTACGACCTGCTCCGCGACGTGGCCCTCAACCTGCTCTGGGTGAACCGCTACGCGATCACGATGTACGAGAAGCGTCCGATGCGATGGCGCGACGTCCCGCGCCGACGCGAGGACGTCTTTCTGCCGGTCCTGACGCCCTGGGAGGAAGCACACCGCAAGATCGCAGCGGTGGCCGATGCGTACGAGCGCCTCGAGCCGAGGTCGGTCCGCGACGCCGAGGATCACGTGTTCGGCTTGCTCTTCGAGGTGTTCTCCCACCGCCGGTACCACGCCACCGAGCTGCCTGCCGTCAAGCCGACCGTGGGCGAGATCCTGGCCGACCCCGGTGCCCTGACGCTGTGCCTCGGTGCCCACGATCCCGACTTCCGAACCTTCTCCCCGGAGGAGATCCAGGACTGCAGCGAGGAGAAGCCCGAGCTCGAGGCCCTGCATCGGCTGGCGATGGTGCTCCACAACCAGTATCCGTGGGACCGCGCGCAGGCGCGGCTGCACGAGGTCGGCACCCTGAACGACGACGACGTCGTGGTCCTGTTCACGCCTCGCACCCGCGACGTCGAGGAGTTCCTCCGTCGCGTCCGGCGCGGTGAGCGGCCGCCCGCGCACGCGCTCCCCCCAGGCGAGCCGCGCAGACCCAGCCGGCCGTACCCGCCGGTGGTGGTTGGTCGGCGGTTCGAGGTGCTGCCGCGGCTGGAGTCGCTGAGCGTCGTCAGGGGCGAGCACGTCTGCACCAACGAGGACCTGATCCGCAACGCCGCCTACAACTGGTCGCCGATGACGGCGCAGGACATCCGTCGCAAGACCGGCATCGAGGCGCGTCGCTACACGCAGCGCGGGCTGCACGAGATCGCGCTGGAGGCCGCCGACGCCGCCCTGCACCACGCCGGCCGTGCAGCCGAGGAGATCGGCGCGGTGATCTTCTGCTCCTGCACGAGCACCGCGCTCATCCCGTCGGTCGCAACCTGGATATCAGGCCAGCTGGGGATGCTTCAGACCCACGCGTCGTTCGACCTGGTGGCGGCGTGCGCCGGGTTCCCGTACGGGCTCGCGGAGGCGGTTCGCCTGCTCCAAGAGGTGCAGCGGCCGGTTCTCGTCGTGTGCGCCGAGAAGTTCTCCGACAAGATCGGCACGGTTCGCACCTCTCGGATGATCTTCGGCGACGGCGCGGGCGCGATCGTGGTGGCGCCGGCGGACGGCGCGGACAGCGACGTCGAGGTGCTGCAGACCTACGCCAGCGGGCCGGTCAGCGAGGTGAACTCCATCATCTGGCCCAATCCCGAGTTCGACAACAACATCACGGTGTACGGACCGGAGGTGCGGGCGCTGGCCGGCCGATACCTCCTGCAGATGATCGACGAGCTGCGCGAACTGCCGCACCCCGACGACGACACGCGAACCCTGCTCGACGCGATCGAGCTCGTGGTGCCGCACCAGGCGAACGAGACCATGGTGACCGAGCTGGCCGGCGAGGCCGGCCTGAGCCCCGACCAGCTCTACTTCAACATCAGGCAGGTCGGCAACGTCTCGGCCGCCAGCATCCCGCTCGCCATCCACGACGCAGTGCGAGACGGCGTCATCGCGCGCCCGACTCGGGTCTTCGCGCCCGGCTTCGGCGCCGGTGCCGTCGCCGGCTTCGCGGTGCTGCGCGTCGACCCCGCGAT
This sequence comes from uncultured Solirubrobacterales bacterium, assembly GCA_963757125.1. GTDB lineage: Bacteria > Actinomycetota > Thermoleophilia > Solirubrobacterales > Solirubrobacteraceae > CAVVSD01. The sequence goes on from CAVWQP010000009.1 coordinate 843,022, forward strand.
CGTCGCTCCTGAGCGGACTGAGCGTAACGGGGTGGTACTGGCGGGGGCAGTCCCGATCTCGGCAACGTCGACGGACGACGTACGGGCGGCCTTCGGCGACTGACGCGCCAGCCTCCTCGCTGGTGTGCTCGACGGCTCTTCCGTCGCTATGACGAGGCTCTGGTGGGGTCGCCGTAGCGGGTGGACCTGGCGGTGCTCGGCGCAACGGCGCTCAGCAGAAGCGGTGAAGTGGCCTGGACCCCCCTTGAACTCCCCGGTCTGCCGCTGGCCGGTCGCGGACCGGCGAGGCGCCGGCGCGCCCCGACAGGCGCTTCCGGTTCTCGAAGGCGCGGTCAAGGGCGTTTCGGCTGCTCTGATGCGGGCGTCGGCGGATGACGGTGGTCTGACTCCGTCGACCACAGGCGGGTAGGCTCGCGCGGAAACCACCGGAAGGAGATGGCATGACCTTCCAGCCCGGAGACCGCGTCCGGGCCGAGTCCGAATCGACCGAGCGGCCCGCGCGGTTGGGAACCGTGCAGGAGGTCCTCCACGAGGACCCTGGCGCTCGGTACCGCATCGAGTGGGACGACGGACACACGAGCGTCTACACCCCCGCCGCTGGCGCGCTGCAGCCCGCACAACACTCGGCCTGACCCACGACCGGCGAACCGCACGCCCCGAGCCACGGCGCCACCAGCCGGGGCTAGCGGCACGCGGCCGCCCGCGATGCGGCGCACCACGGGCCCGTGCGCCACCATCAGCCCCGGATGGCCAGCGCCGTGTCCGCGATGTAGTCACCCTCGGCCATCCACATCCCGGCGTGTTGTTGCGACACCCTCGGTCAGCATCCGCTCCCGCGGCGGGCCGAGCGACTCGTATCAGCGTGACTAGCTCCGAGGCGTCGATCTAGCCGTCGGTGACCCACGAGCGGACGCAGGCGCAGCCGACCCGTCACCGCGACCGGGTTGCTCCACTCGACGTCGCCCCGCTCCCTATGCAAAGGCATCGGAACATTCGTGCCACACCGCTGGATGGCGTCAAGGTTCTCCGTCAGCAGGCGGGTGAACACGAAGCGCCGCATCTCACCGTGGGGCACGACGTCCACCCGCAGGCCTCCTTCATCGCGATGACGTGATCGACGGCGGTGCTCGATCCCCTCAGCCCGGAACGCAACCCCATCGCGGCTCGTCCTGTGCTCGAGACCCACGCCAGACGTACCTGCCCCGTCCTGGACTCGCCAGAGTTTGCGGCGTCGAGTCGGCCCGAGCGTGGACGGGCCGCACGGACGCCGCGGCCGGCTACGCCGATCGACATGCGCGATCGCCGGAGTGTGCTTGCGGCGCCCCCGTGCGGCCTGAGAGATTGGGCGCGTACTCCCCGATCGACTGGAGGACACCATGTTTCTGCGCATCTCGTGGGGGGCCCTGAAGCCCGGCACGTGGGAGGACTACGAGGCGACGCATCAGCGGGTGGTTCCCGGGATCGGCGAGGTGGAGGGACTTCGCGGCCGGATCGTCGCCCGCGACGTCGACCGCCCAGACACCGGCTACAGCATCAGCCTCTGGGACAGCCTGGAGGAGATGCAGAGCTACGAGCAGGGGCCGCTGGCCGCGGTGATGTCCGAGCTGGAGCCCTACTTCGGTGGGGAGTTCGCCACCCAGCGCTGCCAGCTGCGCCGCCGCGAGGGATTCGGCGACTGAGCCGAGAGACGCCGCGATCCTCAGGTCGGCGCGGGTTCGGCTCAAGCCCTCTCCTCGAGCTCCTTGACGTGGCGCCTGTAAACCGTGAGCTGCTCGGCGGAATCCAATAGGACCGGCTGAGGCCCCGCAACTCATCGCAGGTCGATCACGACCCCTCGCCGGCATCGCCGACCGACGCCTGACACCTCGCCGACCGCGCACCAAGGACAACGCTCGTGCGCCGTGCGTGAGCCCTCATCTGAGAGAGTCTCTGCGTCCGCCGATCGATCCAAGGACCGTCACATGGCCGAGAGCGTCTACCGCGTCACCGAAGTCATCGGAGTGAGCAGCGAATCCTGGGAAGCTGCCGCGCGCAGCGCCGTGGAGACCGCGGCGCGGACCGTGCGCGAGCTCCGCGTCGCCGAAGTCATCCGGCAGGACCTCACGGTCGAGGACGGAGGCGTCGTGAACTACCGCGTGCGCCTCGGAATCTCCTTCAAATACGACTCCGGCGACTGAGCCTGGAGCCGCGACGCAGCGCGGGCGCACGCCAGCTGCGCTCGCGCTCTACGGTAGAGGAAGACAACGAAGAGTGCTGTGAGTTGTGCCCAGAATGATGCCCTCATTGATGCCTCGGATGCCGGGCGCCCCTGCAGTCAGCGTCAGCTGCAATCGCGCATCCTGGGCGCTGCCACGTCTCAGCCTTCTAGCCTGCCCCAACCCTGAATCAGGGTGAACGTAGTGCCCCATCTGCCCGGCTCGGCCAACTCACGCTCGGCTTCGCGGCGTGGTGAGGCAAGCTCCTCCTCGCTCAACCTCGCGCGCAGCCGCGACTCCAGCGCGACACTGAACGAAGCGGGAGACGCAGATAGGGATGGCCTGGCTTGAGCGCGATCACGTGCGCGTCGATCTCTGGCTCCTCGACACCAATTCCGCGGAGCAGTTCGGGAAGTCCGCGCCCCGCCTCGCCGCCTAGGGCGGCGAAGATCGCGGACAGCAATCGGATCAGTGGCTCGGCTGCGGGGGCAGTGGGATTGAAGTGCCACGAGCCCAGGTCCCACTCCTCGAGAACCAGTGCGCCACCGGGCTTGATCAACCGTCGGCACGAGGCGACCTGCTAACGGCCGCGTCCGAGCGGGGCAACCTGGTAACGGGCATGGATGAGATCGAATGATCGCGGCTCGAGCCTGCTCTCAAACAGATCGGGGCCACAGCCGCCCCTAGCGCTCGCCCGATACCCCGAACCCTCGCGTCGTGCCGTTTCGCGCATCGAGCGTCGGCTCATCCGCGAACGCCTGGTTGACCATGTCGACCTCGTGCGCCGACGGTGCGTAGTGCGCATAGATCTGCGTGGTCTTCGCATCGGCATGGCCGAGGAACTCCTGCAGCGCCCGTAGCGGCTGACCGGTTGCCGCTCAACCTGCCCACGCGCGCCGACGTCGATGAGCCCCGCTTCGCGCTCGGGAGCAGCGGCCCGGACGGACCGCCACCCGGCCTGCTGCGGCTCGACCCGAGCAGCCCTGTCCTCGCGGTGCGCTAGCACCCACCCGAGCACCAGCTCCCGAAGCGGTCACCTTCTCCGGAATACCGGAAGAGCCGCCTGGCGCTGCCGCCTGCTTGAGGTACCGGCGTAGGGGGACTATGGCTTCTCGTCCATAGCGACACTGGGCATCGTCCGGCTCGGTGCTACCGCATCTGCCTCGAAGCGGCAGTGAGGCCCGGTCGTACCGACGCCGCGCGACCACCCCTCATGGGCATGTCGGCCATCGCCGCCGCGAACTCCGGCCGAGACTGGATTGTCTACGCGCTCTCGCGGCGTGCCCGAGCGACGGCCTCGACGGCGGTGCGCACGCCGAGTTTGGCTTCCACGTGCGAGAGCCGCTCCCGGACGGCGTGAAGGCTGAGAAACAGCTCCCACGCGATGGCCGCCTCGTCCTCCATCGCCGACGCAGCGCGCAGCACTTCGGTCTCGCGCGGGGTCAGGCCGAGGCGATCGAGGGCGTCCTTGCGGAAGCGGGCGACCTCCTCCTCGAGCAGCAGCGCATGCGGGTCTCCGGGCAGCAGACGTACGACGAGGCGCCGGCCATCGCGCACGCTGGCCAGCGGCGGGCGCGGAGGGAGCGCCAGCCACGCGGCGACCGGCCTCGGTAGCCAGCCCGGGTGCTCGGCCGGCCCAAAGTGCTCGGCGAGCCAGCGCTCGGCATCCAAGCTCGACTGCTCGATCTCGCCGCAGCGGTCAAGCAGCACAACGGCCGTCCCCGACGGCGGATCGGCGGCGAGCGCACGGACCAGGCGGCCGTGCGCCTCCGCGGCCCGCAACGCGTCCTCGAGGCTGGGGCTCACGAGATCCAGTACATCGCGGTCGCGCTCGGAGAACTCGCGGTCGGTGCGACCGAACCCGGCGACGACCGCCTCGCGACGCTCAGTGCGGACGCCGACCGCGATGGCGTACTCGACGCCGGATCGGTGCAGCAGGTCGCCGTACAGCTCGCTGCGCGACAGCAGGCGGGGCTCGACGGCCTCTGAGAGACGCAGCGCCGAACGCCGACGGGCGGCATGAGCAGCCAGCAGCGGGTGACCCGCCGCGTCGGTCACGGTCGCCGCGAACGCGCCGGGCGGCTCGGCCTCGGCCGGCAGCGCCTCGTGATCAACCGCGCCCGTCGCGAGCTCGACGCGGTCCCACGTGAGCACATCCGCGGGCACGAGCTCACAGAGCCCCCCGAGCGCCAGCTGACGCAACTCCGTCATCGTCCGCACATCGACGAGCGCCCGGGCGAACCCGTGCGCGGCATCCACGTCCGTGTCGGCCAGCCACGGCATGGCGTCAGCCGCGACGAGACACTTCGCCGTGCCCTCTCCCGAACTGGCGGGTCGCGCTCCGGCGGGCGGCTTCGGCGCCGTCGCGTTCCTCTTCCGCATGGCGCCGCTCCGTATTCGCCGAACGGTGGGCACCGTAGCGATCCAAGAGCACAGCGTGCTGGTCGTAACGTTCTGCGCAGCGATCGTGCGTCCTAGCTGCTCGCTCGCGCGCCTGGGCAGACTGCTGCTCGGCGAGCGCGCCGCGGTCCTGTGGGCCGTGCCGCGGCTCCCGGTAGTCCTGGGTGGCCATGCTGCAGGACCTCGCTTCCCCGCCGCCCGTTCGTTGAATGGGCCGCGCAAGGCGACAGAACGGCGTAAGGCAAACTTGACGCGGCCGGATCCAGTGTACGCCCTTGGGGCGGGCCGCATAGGGCGGTCGACCAGCGCGGCGACTGCTCGAGACGCAAGCCGACGCGCTAGGCCGGTTTCGCCACGCCGCGCGCGTCTCCGAGCGACGGGCGCCGACGCGGCGCGCCAACACGACCGTTCGTCCGCGAGCCCCGATCGCTGCCGGGGCTCAGTGTGCGGATCGATCGCTCGTGCGTCACCCCGCCCGCTTGGCAGTCTCGGGCGCCAGCTGGAGCGCGCCGGTCGCCGGCGTGTAGGAACTCGTCCGCCCGTCGTCCCACTCGATGCGGTAGCGGGCACGCTGCCGACCAGAGAGCTTGAGCTTCGGCTGCGCCAAGCGTCGCTGTCGCGGCCCGGCTCCGCTCTGAGGCTCCGCGAGCGCAAGCGTGGCTCGTGGGGAAGCGGCCCTCACCATCGTCCCTGGGCATCCGGTCCGCCGCGATCATGACCTGCCGACCTGGATCGCGACGGAGGGACGTCGCAGCGCGAGGCGCTCCTTGCGCTCTGGGATCTCATCGACAACGACCGGAGTGCGAGCAGCTGCGCTGTGTTCGCGATGGCTAAGCACGCCGGCGGCACCGCGCGCGACGTGGTGCAGCACCTCGATGTGACCCTGCGACAGGACGAACACCAGTTCGGTGTTGTCATGCGACGGCCTCGAACGAGCCGTGACGCTCGGCCGTCTCGTGCAACAGCTCTGCCAGCGAGGCGACGTCCGTCTCAGTCCTCCCATTCCCGGCCGGGGAGCCGGGTCGTGACCTCTTGGAGCAGCCAGCCCGTTGCCATCCGGATCGCTGAACGACGCGAGCGCGAAGTACGAGCGCCCCGGTACCGACTCGAAGCCCGGGGGCCGCTGCTCGAAGACCTCGCTGACGTCCACGCCGCGGCTGATGAGATCGGCCCGGGCGGCGTCGATGTCTTCGACCACCAGCTCCAAACCCTGAAGGGAGCCAGGCTCGGCTGTGGTGATGCCCGTGCCGAAGTGGATCGAGCACTGCGAGCGGGGCGGCGTGAACTGCAACGCCCGGAAGTCGTCGCCGGCGGCCAGGTCTGCGTCCAGCCGCCATCCGAGGCTCTGGTAGAAACTCTTTGCCCGATCGACATCGGAGACGGGCAACGTCACCACCTCGAGCTTCATGTCGATCGCCCCGACTTCCGGGACCTCCGTCGAGGTACCGGTGCTGTCGCCAGTGCTCATATTGACCTCCGTCGGTCGGGCGCGCCATAACAGGGGCGACGCCGGGCTCACCGACCCGTGCAGTTCGCGCCACCGGCTAGAACGTCGACGCTGCGCAGCCTGGGCTGCGGATGAGCACGAGCCCGCCTTCCTAGTCGCCCCCTCGGTCAATCCCGACCGAGGACGCTGCCTCGGGGTGCGAGCCTCTCCACTTCCGGGGCCGAAAGTCAAGGATGTGCTCGCCCCTCGTGTGGCCAGACCTGACCGGCGGACCCGCTCAGCAGAGCAGCATCGGCTCCCAGTCCAAATAGCCGAGCGCGCACTCCTGCATTCCATGGACCTGAGCAGCCGCGATCACGGCCGGCCTGCCGCCGACCGCGCTATCGGTATCGCCTGCTGGCACGCGCGACGCGCCGCCGGCCGACACCGCTCCTTATGCCTCGAAGCGACACCGCGCGACGCCGGTCCCATCGGGTCGCTGCGCTGCCCGAGTCGCGCAAAGCGATAACGACGGGAGTGCGATACCTACCGCACTCTGAGCACGTGCGGACGTCCGTGCTCCTTCGAGGCCCCGCTTCAAGGGATGGTGTCGATCGTGCGGATGAGGCCGTCGACGCCGCGCGCGAAGGTGCGGGTGGCGGCGGTGGGAGTGTCGAGGTAGGCGGCGCTCATGGCGCCGTCGCGGAGCATCACGAAGTGCCGGGCGGCGTTGGCGGGGAGTGGTGGCCGGCGTCGTCGAAGGCTTGGCGGATGAGCTGGTAGTACCACTGGCGGTGCTCGTCGACGACCCGGCGCACGGGGCTCTGCGGGTCTTCGAACTCCGAGGCGGCGTTGAGGAAGGCGCAGCCGCGGAAGGCGGCCTGCCGGATCTGGGAGGTGACGTCGTCGCCGATGGCACGGACGAGGTCGCGGCCCTGCAGCTTGTCGGCCTGCTCGCTCGCGCGGGCGGCGATCTGGTCGTGCGCGCTCTGCAGGTAGGCGACGGCCAGGTCGACCTTGCTGGGGAAGTGGCGGTACAGGGTTGCGAGCGTCACCTGGGCCTCCTTGATGATGCGCTCGACTCCGACGCTGTTGATGCCCTCGGCATAGAACAGCTGCGACGCGGTGGCCAAGAGGCGCTCGCGCGCCTCGGAGGGCCTCTTTGCGGGACGGGGTTCGGAGGCGGCCATGTCCTTGCCAGCATAAAGAGAGAGCGATCGCTCTTGACACGAGTCGCGGGATTGTGGTTCTCTCCCTCGAAGAGAGAGAGCGAGCGCTCTCTCTTGCATCGTCCAACGAAGGAGCGCCTCTTGCTTGCTCATCCCTCACCGCAGCGCATCGCCATCGCCCGCGCCGTGCTCGCCCTCGTGTGGGCGGCCGCGATCGTCATCGCCATCGGCGACCGCGTACCCACCACCGAGACTGACATCCCGATCGTCGCGGCCGCGCTGCTCACCGCGTACCCGTTGATCGACGTCGTCGCCTCGCTGGCAACCGCCCGTTTCCAAGAGCACGGACAGCGCTGCACGTCAACGCCGCGATCAGCGCGCTCGCCGCAGTGGTCGTCGGCGCGACCGCCTTCGGCTCTGACGCCGGCGCCGCGCTGGCCGCTTTCGGCGCGTGGGCCGCGGTCTCCGGTGCCATGCAATTCGTCCTCGCCCTCCGCGGGAGCCGCCAGGTGCCGATGCTCATCAGCGGCGGCGTTTCGACCCTCGCCGGCATCAGTTTCCTCTCGGCGGCGGGGATGCATGATGCGCACCTCGCAGTCCTGGGCGGCTACATGGCGGTCGGCGCCGTCCTGTACCTCGTCTCGGCGCGCCGCGGCCACGCGACCGCGCCGCTCGCCGGCTGATCAGCCACCAACGACTCTGTGCGTGCGGAGCATGGCCGTGACGACGGACTGCGGGGACGAGAAGGCCTCGGGCGGCGGCCATGCATTCGGCCGCGCGTCTGCCGTGGCGGCTGACACTCGTGGCTGCCGCTCAGCGGGAGAAGCGATCCCGAAGCCGACCGAGCGAGTCATGGATCTCGGCGCTCCTCCGGGATACGAGGTGGCATAGGCGTGACCTAGCCGCCGCCGTATCACCCGCATCGGGCGATTGCTCGCCTCCGAGCCTTGGGCGAAGCTCGCCAAGTACGCCGTCGGTGAACGAAGGAGCCCGTCATGTCCGTCGCCGCGACAGCCATTCGCCCGTTCCAGATCGAGATCCGGGGGGAGCAGCTCGCCGAGCTGCGCAGCCGCCTTGCGGCCACGCGCTGGCCTTCCAGCGAGCTCGTCGCCGATCGATCGCAGGGCGTGCAGCTGGCGACGCTGCAGGCGCTCGTTCGCTACTGGTCTACCGAGTACGACTGGCGCACCTGCGAAGCGCGACTGAACGCGCTCCCGCAGTTCACGACCGAGATCGACGGGGTGGACATCCACTTCATCCACGTCAGGTCGGCGCACGAGAACGCGTTGCCGTTGATCATGACCCACGGCTGGCCCGGCTCCGTCGTGGAGATGATCGACTCCGTCGGCCCCCTGACGGACCCGACCGCGCACGGCGGCAGCGCCGAGGATGCCTTCCATCTCGTTCTCCCCTCCCTGCCTGGGTACGGCTTCTCGGCGGAGCCGGCCGAGGTCGGGTGGGACCTGGGCCGGACCGCACGGGCCTGGGCCGAGCTCATGCGCCGACTCGGCTACACCCGGTATGTCGCCCAGGGCGGCGACGTGGGGGCCGGCGTCACCGACGCGATGGGACGCCAAGCTCCCGAGGGGCTGATCGGCATCCACACGAACCTCCTTGTGCCGGCGCTTGGCGGCACGATGCCGACCGACACCGACGAGGAACGCGCCGCGGCCGCGCAGATCGCCACGTTCGGGCAGTCCGGGAACGGCTACTTCGTCGAGATGGCCACCCGCCCGCAGACGATCGGCTACGGACTGCTCGACTCACCGGTCGCCCTGGCCGCCTGGATGATCGACCACGACACCGACGCCTACTACAAGATCGCGCAGGCGTTCGTCGACGGGCAGCCTTCGGGCAACCTCACCCGCGAGCACATCCTCGACAACATCACGCTCTACTGGCTGACGGGAACCGGCGCCTCCGCGGCGCGCTCGTACTGGGAGGCCTACGGGCCGGATGCCCCAGCCGCAGGCGGCGATCCACTGCCGCCGCCGACGATCCCGTTCGGCTTCACGACGTTCCCCGGCGAGATCTGGCGGACGCCGCGCAGCTGGGTCGAGGCGAGCTACCCGAACGTCACCTACTTCCACGAGGTCGACAAGGGCGGCCACTTCGCCGCCTGGGAGGAGCCCGATCTGTTTGCCAGCGAGGTTCGCGCGGCGTTCAGGTCACTCCGCTAGGCAGGGCTCGGGCCTCCAGAGCACGAGTATCCGCGCTTCGCCTCACGGCGAGGCGAAGCGCGGACGCGGAGCCGATCTTCGGCTCTCAGTCGGGGAGGACGGTGTTCGGCGGGGGTGTCTGCCCGGTGATGAGATAGTCGGCGATCGCGTTGCTCGTTCGGCTGTTCTTCAGCCACGATGACGTGTGACCGTCTCCGTCACGGGTGAGCAGCACGGCGCTCGGCATCTGGTTGCGCAGTTCGTGCGCCCACACGTAGTTGGTCTCCGGGTCGTGCGTCGAGCCGACCAGGAGGATCGGGGGAGCACCACGCACCATGATGCTGTGCGGCAGGTAGGTGACCGGCACCGGCCAGCGCATGCAGGCGAGGATGCCCAGCCATGCCTCGCTTGCGCCCTGGGTGTGCGGGGCCACGACCCGGCCCAGAAGCGTCTTTGCCATGAAGTCCTGGTAGGTGACGATCTCCGGGGGATAGTCGGCGCAGTTGATCGCCAGCCCGGCAAACTCGGCCGGGCTCGACGCCAGCGGGGTCGAGAACGCGCTGGCGTCGCCCTGGTCGGCTGCTTGTAGGGCGTTCGCGAAGTCGTTCCACGCCGCCAGGTGGAGAGCGGGCAGCCCATCCTTGGCGAGCAGCAGGAACAACGCGTTCATCCTGATCTCCCCCCCGGTGACCGTCGGGCGACAGCCGCCGCCCGCGCATTCCGGAGCGGCGATCGGCTGCTGGTCGGCACGCTGGACGACGCTGTCGAACAGAGCGAGGACGTCGCGCCCGTACAGCGGGCAGCTGCTCGTCTGCGCGCACCAGTCCGCGAAGCGATGCAACGTGTCCTCATAGGTCGCCGCCGCGTCCGAGAACAGCGTGTTGACCGAGACGGAGTGGTTGGCGATGGCGTCGAGCGCCATCGTGCGGATGCGGTCGGGGTACAGCTCCGCGTACGCCGAGCCTAGGTGCGCGCCGTAGGAGAGGCCGAGGAAGTTCAGCTTCCCGTCGCCGAGCGCGCGGCGCAGGGCCTCCATGTCGCGTGCGGCGCTGCGCGTGTCCACGTGTGCGAGCAGCGGGCCGGTCCGGTCGAGGCAGCTCTGACCGAACGCGCGTGCCCATGACGCCAGCTGATCGAACTGCGCCTCCGTACTGGGAAACAGCGACACGGGCTGGTTGTACACGTCGGGGTCGCACTGGATCGGCGTGCTCGTGCCGACGCCACGCGGGTCCATGCCGATCATGTCGAAGCGCTCGTGAAGAGCTGGGTTCCAGAGATGGAGGCCCGCCGCCTCCACCGCGACGACCTCGCTGCCTGCGCCGCCCGGTCCCCCGGGATTGACGATGAGGCTGCCGACCCGGTGTGCCGTGTCCGCGGCTGGAAGCCGGTTGAAGCCGATCGTGATCTCCGCGCCATCGGGATGGTCGTAGTCCAAGGGAACGGAGAGCTCGCCGCATTCGAGGTTCGGCGGTTGCTCAGGCCCACAGCCGTGCCACGCGATCGTTCCGTTCGCCCACCCCGGCGCCGCGCCGAGCAGCGCCAGCCCGCACACCGCGAGGGCGGTTGCCACGATCCTCCTCGTCCGAGACGGCCCGGAGAGAACTTGCGCTGCGGGCATCATCGTCGCCCTCCTTCGGTCATCGGTCGCGCCGCCGAGCGACGGCGAGCGGCCGGGTCACCGCCTGGATCGTCGCAAGCTGCACGCCCTGCGACGCCTTCCTACTCAAGCCACCGCGTGGCCGCGATGCGGGCCCTCGAGTGTGGTGCGATGGGCTCGAGTCGGGCGCTGACTGGGAGCGCAAGCCGACTCTACGCGCGCCAACTTCGCGACGCCAAAGAACCCGAATGTGCAGTGTCGTCGCACGCACCATCCACGGCGGCAGAGCAACGAGATGCAGGCGGCAGTCCGCGCACCACTACCTGGTGCAGCCGGCCGTCACTGCGGGATGCGCAGCTCCTGTCCGGGGAAGATCTCGTCGGGGTCGTCCAGGACATTGCGGTTCGCCTGGAAGATCGTCTTGAAGCGGGCTGGATCGCCGTAGAACTCTTGGGCAATCGATGACAGCGTGTCGCCCGACTGGACGGAGTAGACCGTGAAGCCGTGGAATGGGTTCTCCAGCGCCCGACCGTAGAGGATCGGAACCACGCGCTTGAAGATCTCGCTGCCGTCCTCCGCGGATTCCTCGAAGATCTCGAGGGTGCCGCGCGGCCGGTTCGGTATGCCCGGGACGTCGATGCGGAAGAAGAAGCTCCCCCAGATGCCCGTTCCGCCCGCCTGGAAGGATCGTTTCGCGATCTCCTGGCCCGTGGCGTTTCGAAGGCGAGCGACGAGGGTGCCCTCGAAGCCGGTTCCGACGCCCGCGACCTCGACAGGATCGTCGACGATGTCGTCCGGGCGGGGGTGACGAACGCTGATGTTGGGGATGGCCATGCGGGCGATCCTCCCACCGAGCGACACGAGTCCTCAAGGCTGGTTGGCTCGTTCGCCCAGGAGCGGACAGCGAGCGCTGCTGCTCTGCGTGAGAGGTCGCCACGCCTGCCGAGCGAGTCATCCGGATCAACCACCCGCAGGTCGGGAGATGACGGTCGACCAGAGTGGCTCGCCATCATCGACGCAGGCGAGATCGGAATCCAGATCGCCAGCGCCCTCGACCAGGCCTACGTCCCGCCGGGCATCCGGCTGCCGAGCTTTGCGCCGCCGAGCCGCGGAGCACCGCGCCGCGGCCTGAGCGCGACCGGCCTAACGGGGCGTCAGCGCCACCGGGCCGTCACGCGGTCGGCGGGGGTGAGAACCTTCGCGCATGAGCGCACGTTCATCCGGGACGGCGCAGCTCCTCGAGCGCGACACCGAGATCGACGCCGTCGAGCGGGCGCTCGAGCGGTCCGGGGGCGGGAGCGGCAGCGTCGTCCTGGTGCAGGCGAATGCCGGCGTGGGGAAGACCGAGGTGCTCCGCATGGCCGGCGCGCTCGGCGACGTCGCCGGGGCGCGCGTCCTGCGCGGCCGCGGGTCGGAGCTCGACCGGTCGTTCGGCTTCGGCCTCGTTCGCCAGCTGCTCGAACGCAGCGCCCGCGAGTCGCCCGACCTGCTCACGGGCGGCGCCGAGCCGGCGGCCGCCGTCCTCAGCGCGGCGCCCGCGCAGGTCGCCGCCGACGGCGGGCTGTTCTCCCATCTGCACGGCCTGTACTGGCTGGCCGCCAACCTCGCCGCGCGGGCACCGGTCGTCCTGCTCGCCGACGACCTGCACTGGGCCGACACGGCCTCCCTGCGCTGGCTGGTGTTCCTCGCCGAGCGGATCGAGGACCTGCCGCTCGTGCTCGTCTGCGCGACACGCCCGGCCGAGCCCGGTGCCGACCAGCTCCTGATCGACACCCTCGCGAGCAACGCGCAGATCGTGCGTCCGGCGCCGCTGTCGACCGATGCTGCCGCGGTGCTGGTGCGCACCCGGCTGCCAGAGGCCGACGACGCGTTCGCGACCGCCTGCCACGAGGCGACGGGTGGGAACGCGTTCCTGTTGGGGGAGCTGCTGGCCGAGCTGACCGAGCAGGGGCTGCAGGGGACGCGTACGGAGGCCGCGCACGTCCTGGAGTTCCGCTCCGAACGCGTGGGCCCCGCCGTGCGCCGCCGCCTCGGGCGACTCCCGGACGCCGCGACCGCCGTCGCGCAGGGCGTCGCGATCCTCGGTCCGCCGACGCCGCTGGACGACATCGCCGAGCTGACCCGGCTGGACCACGACGCGATCGGCGAGGCGGCCGAGGCGCTCGTCGCCGTCGGCGTGCTCGCGGCCGGCCGCGACTTGGACCTCGACTTCGTCCACCCGGTCGTGCGCAGCGCGGTCTACGGCCAGGTCCCGCCCTTCGAGCGCCAGCGCCTGCACACGCGCGCCGCCGCGATGATGGCCGCGCGCGACGCCGAGAGCGAGCGCGTGGCCCGGCATCTGCTCCGCCTGCCGGGGGCGCGCGATGCCGACCGCGTCGGGGTGCTGCGCGACGCGGCACGCGACGCCGCGGCCCGCGGGGCCGCGGACGCGGCGGTCGGCTACCTGCGCCGCGCGATCGACGAGCCGCCTCGGGAGGAGGAGCTCGGCGTCGTGCTGCACGAGCTGGGCCTGGCCGAGGCCGCCGATCGCCGGCGCGACGACTTCGAGCGCCACCTGCGCGAGGCGGGCGCACTCACCGACGACGCGCTCGCGCGCACGCGGATCGCGCTCGACCTCGGTCGCGCGCTGGCGTCCTGTGGCGAGTTCCGCGGCTCGGTCGAGATCTTCCACGAGGCGCTCGACGGCGTCGCCGACCGCGACAGCCGCATCGCCGTCGAGCTCGAGGCCGAGATGCTCGCGATGGCGTTCCACGAGTTCACCTGCACCGCGCTCGTCGCGCCGTCGTGGGAACGCCGCTTCGCGCAGCTCGAGGCCGGCGATGAGCTTGCCCCGGCGACCCTCGCGCCCCTCCTCGTCGCGAGCGCCGCGTCGCGTCCCCCGGCGAGCCGCGCGGTCGCGCTGGCGCAGCAGGCGCTCGAGGCCGGCGGCTTCGACGCCCCCAACAGCGTCGTCGTGGGGGCGATCGGCAACGGCCTCATCTACGCGGGAGCACTCGCCCAGGCCGCGCGCCTGTACCGCGACTCGATCGCCGACGCCGCACAGCGCGGCAACCGCCTCGCCGTGGGCTGGCAGTCCGCACTGTGCAGCAAGGCGTCCCTGCGGCTGGGCGAGATCCGGCGTGCCGAGGCCGAGGCGCGGCTGGGCTTCGACACGTTCGAGGAGGGCAGCGGCGAGCCCGGCGTGGCCTGGTGCGTGGCGCACCTGCTCGACGCCCTGCTCGCGCGCGGCGCGCTCGATGAGGCCGCGGAGCTCGTCGGCCGCGACCTCGTCGCCGCGAGCGCCGCACCGACGCTGCCCGTCGCCCTCCTGCACACCTCGCTGGCGCACTTCCACAACGCGCGCGGGCACCCGGACGCCGCGCTCCGCGAGGCGTGGGCCGCGGGGCGCCTCGTCTCCGCGACGATCTCCAACCCCTACTGCTGCGACTGGCGGTCGGCCGCCGCGCTGGCCCTCGGCGCGCTCGGTCGTGACGACGAGGCGCGGGCCATCGCCGAGGACGAGCTGGTCGACGCGCGCCGCTTCGGGGTCGCCGAGGCCGAGGGCGCGTCGCTGCGGACGCTCGGCATCGTCGCCCGCGGCGCCGCCGGCGTGCAGTCCCTGAGCGACTCCGTCGCGGTGCTCGAGCACGCGGAGGGGCGGCTCGAGCACGCCCGCTCGCTGCTGGAGCTCGGCGCGGCGCTGCGCCGCGAGGGCGCACGCGGCGAGGCGCGCGACGTCCTGCGCGCCGCCCTCGACGAGACGGCGCGGATCGGCGCGAGCGGTCTCGCGGATCGCGCCCACGAGGAGCTCGTCGCGGCCGGCGCGCGGCCGCGCCGCGACCGGCGCCTGCTGACCGGTCGCGAGTCGCTCACGGCCGGCGAGGACCGGATCGCCGTGCTGGCCGCCGACGGCCTGTCCAACCGGGAGATCGCCCAGCGCCAGTTCGTGACGGTGAAGGCGGTCGAGTGGCACCTCCGCAACGTCTTCCGCAAGCTCGACATCTCCTCGCGCGACGAGCTGCCGGAGATCCTCGCCTAACCACCCCAGGACACGACCCTGGGGTGGCGTCCCTAGCGACGCAGGCACCGCGGAGGCAGAGGATCGTGCCCATGTCACCGCAGAGCCTCGCCACGCTGGAGTACCTGGCGGAGGTCGCCAAGGACTGGGCCGTCAGCTCGTTCGCGTCGGCCGACGACCCCGGGTTCACGCTCAAGCCGCACCGGTTCGAGCTCGACGGTCTCACGGTGCGGAGGCGGGGGCTGCCTCGCCGCTCCCGCGAGGCCGGCGACCCCCTCGCAGCTGCCAGCCGACCCGAGCGCCCGGTCGCGTGGGCGCGCAGCGTCCAGGTCGTCCTGCTGACCGACTCGCCGTCCGGCCCCGTCGCCTACGACCAGGAGGTCGTCGAGGTGCTCGCAGCGGACGGGGACGCGATCCTCGCCGAAGCCGCCCACGTCGTCCGCATCGGCGACCTCCCGCCGTGCATCGGTCGCTTCTGGGCGGCGGCGTGACGGCGCCACCGCTACAGCCCGGGCGGGAACGGCGTGCGGTCGCTGGTCGGCGACGCGCCGGGCGCGCCGTAGCTCACGATGACGTGATCGTGCGCGTGCAGCACGTAGCCGACCGGGTCGGCGATCCGGCGGCCCTCCACGGAGACGCGTAGGCGGCGCGCGCCCGCGTCGGCGTAGCCGCCGAGGCGCGTGATCGCTGAAGCGCACGCCCCAGACCGCGAAGACCTGCCCCAGCGTGAACGGGAACGGCCGGTCGGCCTCGAGGTGGATGATCCCGCTCGCGTCGTGGGTGTGCAGCGGCGCGATGAAGCCGGCGGGCGGATCGATGCCGATCTGCGCGGGCACCGGCACCGGCCGGCCGTCGACGTAGATGCGCAGCAGCGCGTGGATGTGGAACGCCGTGTCGCTCTGGCCCGGCAGCTGCAGGCCGGCCACGCGGCGCTGCAGCGAGCCCGTCTCGACCGCCCACGGCGCGGGGCCGCGCTGCAGGCCGGCGGTCGCGTCGGGCATAGCAGCGCGCGAGGTGGAGTGCCCGAGGAGCAACGCCAGGGCCACGGCGGCGGCCGCCAGCGCGGCGAGGACCGGCACGGCGCGACGCAGCTCGCTCATCGCCGGCTCCACGCCACGCAGCCGGTCGCGATCAGCACGGCGCCGGCAGCCAGCCCGGCGAGCGGCGCCGCGGGCCCCGGCGTCGCGTAGCCGAGCAGCCACGGACCCACCGCGAGCCACGCTCCCGCGGCGATCGTCGCCGGCGCCGCTGCGGCCAGCGCACCGAGCAGCGACGCGATCGGCACCACGGCCATGGCGAACGCGATGTGGTCCGCGATCGCCGCGTGGCGCTCGTCGAAGCCGAGCAGCCACGGGGCGCCGACGGTCAGGACGATGGCCGCGACAGCGACCGCTGGGAGCGCGGCGGGCAGCGGCGGTCGGGCGGGCAGGACCTTCATGGATGCACCTCCGGGGGCGTGCGGCGAAAGGCGCCGTAGAGCAGGAGCAGCGACGGGGCGAGCAGCGCGGTGCCGGCGGCCAGCGCGATCGCGATCGCGTGGAGCTCCGGCGGCGAGGCGGCTGCTGCGTCGACCGTGAGCGACGGCCCGACGACGCGCGGGAACTGCGCGACGCCCCAGCCCCACACGAGCGCGACGACGAGCAGCGCGACCGCGGCGCGGGCGAGGCGGTCGCGCCGGGCGCGCAGCGCGCCGAGTGCCACGAGGGCCACGGCCATCCCGCCGAGCACGAGCGGCAGCGCGCGGCCGGTCAGGCCCGCGTGCAGCGCCGGAGCCTCGCCGGCCGAGAGCAGGAGCGCCGCGCCGGCCAACGCCGCGGTGGCTGCGACGGCTGCGACCGCCTGCCGGCGGAAGCGCGCGGCGAGCTCGTCCTCGCCGGCCCGAGCCATCTCCACGGTGAGGAAGCTCGCCGCCGTGGCAGCGCAGGCCGCCACGGCGAGACCGGCGACGACGGCCTGGAACGGCCCGGCCCAGAGGCCGAGGCCGCCACCCGCGCGCACCGTCCCGTCGACGACGACCAGGCGCTGACGGGCGATCCCGCCCGCGACCGCGCCCAGCAGCGCGGGCGTGGCCAGGCTGGCGAGCCCGAAGAGGCGCTGCATCGGCCGGCGCGCACCGTCGGCCGGCGTCAGCTGGCCGGCGAACGCGAACGTCGCGCCGCGGGCCACCATGCCCAGGAGCGCGAGCGTCCCGGGCACGAGCAGGGCCGTGCCCAGCGTGGAGAGCGCGATCGGGAACAGCGTGAGCAACCCGGTGATGAAGAGGATCAGCCACACGTGGTTGGCCTCCCACACGGGCCCGATCACGCCGGAGATCGCGCCGCGCCCTCGCGGCTCGGGCGTGAACAGGTGCAGGATCCCGGCGCCGAAGTCCGCGCCGCCGAAGACCGCGTATCCGGTGAGCGTCGCCCAGAGGACGGCCATGAGGACACCGGCGGTTGTCATGCCGCCACCGCCAGCGGGCGTGCGGTGCGCAGGTCGGCGGGCGCGCCGGTCGCCATCCGGCGCAGCAGCCAGACCGTGGCGACCGCGAGCGCGATGTACACGAGACCGAAGGCCGTGAAGGTGAGCCCGAGCCCGGGTGCCGTGGTGATGGCGTCCTGGGTGCGCAGGACGCCGTAGATCGTCCAGGGCTGACGGCCGAGCTCGGTCACCATCCAGCCGAGCTCGTTCGCCGCGAAGGCGAGCGGCCCGGCCGCGACGATCGCCAGCAGGGTGAGCCGGTCCTCGGGTCGCGGGCGCCCGCGGCGTCGCAGCCAGTACCACATCGACAACGCGATGAGGAACGTCCCGATCCCGATCATGCCCATGAACGAGAGGCGCACGGGCAGCGTGAGCGGCGTTCGGTCCTCCTTGCGGAACGACGCGAGTCCGCGCACCGTGGCGTGGGGGTCGTCGTAGGCCACGATGCTCAACGCCTTCGGGATGCGCAGGTTGAGCACCGTGCGGTCGTGGCCGGGGAGCGGCAGGCCGCCGATGTTCAGCCCCGCCCCGCCGCGCTCGCTGTCGAACTGGCCCTCGAAGGCGGCCAGCTTCGCCGGCTGGTTCTGGGCGACCGTCCGGCCCAGGAGGTCGCCGACGGCGAACTGCACCGGCGCGAGGACCGCCGCGACGCTCAGCCCGAGCGCGAGGCCGCGCCGGTGGTAGCCGTCGCGGCGGCCGCGCAGCAGGCCCAGCGCGTACACCGACGCGACGCCGAACGCCGTGGCCAGCAGCGCGCCGACGATCATGTGGGCCGTCTCAGTCGGCCAGGCCGGGTTGAACATCGCCTTGACCGGGTCGATGTGCGTGATCCGCCCGTGCTCGAGGCGGAAGCCGCGGGGGACGTTCATCCAGGCGTTCGCCGTCACGATGAAGAACGCGGACGCGATGCCCGACACGGCGATCGGGACGCCCGTCAGCCAGTGCACGCGCGGTGACAGCCGGTCCCAGCCGTAGAGGTACGCGCCGAGGAAGATCGCCTCGATGAAGAAGGCGAAGCCCTCGAGCGAGAACGGCAGGCCGATGATGCCGCCTGCGACCTTGGTGAAGCCCGGCCACAGCAGGCCGAGCTCGAACGAGATGATGGTGCCCGAGACGGCGCCGACGGCGAAGAGGACGGCGAACGCCTTGGACCACCGCCGGGCGAGCGCCAGCCAGTGGCGGTCGCCCGTGCGGAGGTGCAGGCCCTCGGCGATCAACATCATCAGCGGGAGTCCGACGCCGAAGATGGCGAAGCTGAGATGGAAGGCCAGCGACGTGCCCATCTGGGCCCGCCCGGCGACGAGGTGGCTCATTCAGCGTGCCGTCGCGCCCTGCGGGAGGTGCTCGAACACCTGGCGTCCGACCGAGTCGCCGAGGCGCTCGCCGGCGGCCTCGTCGATTCGCGTGTGGTTGCCGTTGAAGATCCGGCTGACCGACGCCTCGGCGGCAGCCTGGCCGAAGGTCTCGAACGTCCGCGTCACGCCCGGGAGCGTGGGCGACGTCACCTGCAGCGGGGTCTTGTTGCCGTAGGTGCCGGCGAGGATCGTCGCGGCCGCCGCGCTGATCGTCGCGTGGGCGCCGGGATACGACGGGTCCGGTGCCGTCGGCGTCAGCGGCGTCCAGTTCTTGTCGGCAGTCGTCAGCGGGTTGTTGTCCACGTCGGCGTTGCGGACCGCCGTCACCGGACGCCACACGTGGTAGGCGTACTTGGCGTCGTAGAGGGCGATCGTCGCGTCGGCCAGGGTCAGGTCGAGGCGGGCCAGCATCCGGGCGTCCGGGCCCAGGCCCCGGTGGCGGGTCGCCGCCACGCCGTCGGCGATCCGGTTCCAGGTCGCCCAGATCGGCGCGTTCCAGAACTGGCCGACCTGCGTCTGCGCGGGCGTGCGCACGGTGCTCGCCGCGTCGCCGAGCACCTGGACCTCGTGGACGGCCGCGGCGTAGTGCACGCCGGTCAGCGCCGGCGGCGGCCCGGGGCGGAACCGGCTCGCGCGCCCCAGCGCGAAGGGGCGGACGTGCGACCAGTGGGTGAACACCGGCTGGCCGAGCGCCGGCGGCGTGAACGCGTAGTCGCCGGGGAAGCCGCTGGGCTGGAACAGGGGCGGCGTCGCGTCCGCGTGGTCCACCGCCCGGGCGGCGAGGACGGCCCGCGCGACGCGGCGCCCGACGGCGAGACCGGCGCTCCTGCGCGCGTCGTTGCGCACGTGCGAGAGGGCGGTCGCCTCGTCCTGGTCGAGCGTGGCGCGCTGCGCCGGGTACAGGGCGACGAGCGTGTCGTGCGCGGCAGCATCGGCCGCCGCCTCCTCCGAGGCGGTCCGCCGCGCCGTGACGCCCGCGATGTACGGCTCCTCCCGGCGGTCGATCGACACGATGGCGTCGTGGATCGCCGACTGGACGATCGCGAGCTCATAGGTGGGGTGGATCGTCGGGGGCTGCACGCCCGGCGTTGCCTGGAGGTCGAGGACGACCTGGTTCCACGCCAGTGCGGCGTCTGGAGCGGACGGGAACGCCGCCGGGCGTCTGCGCGACGCCGGTCGCGGGGTTCGCTGCGAGCAGCGCGCCGCTGCCGAGGACGGTTGCAGCGAGGGCCTTCAGGGTGCGGTTCACGAGGTCACCTGGGGTTGAGGGATGATCTACGACGATGCGTCATACTACGCACAGTAGTAGATCACTCAAACCCCAGGAAGACTCCCTGGGGGAGGGCCGTCTAGCCGCGGCGCGCGACGGCGCCCGCGAGGCAGGCGACCACGGGGACGAGCGCCAGCACGAGCAGGCAGGGCTGCGAGGAGTCGACCGGGAGGTTGAGGCTGGCGTGCGCCGATGCCGCCCCTCCGGCACGCCAGACGACGGCGATCAGCGCGGCGAGCGTCAGGAGCCCGGCGACGAGCGGCACCCGTGGCGGGTGCCACGCGCTCGGGCGGCCGAGCAGGGAGTCCACCCGCTCGGGCGAGATGCCGACGACGCCGCCCGACGGTGACGTTCCGAAGGCGAGCATCGCCGAGGCGAGCGGACCGATGGCCCCGCCCAGGGCGTCCCGGGCGGCCGCGTCGGCGTGGAGCTCGGCCACGTCGCCGTAGCGCTCGTGCAGCGGACGCAGCACCGGGAGGAAGAACAGCGCCTGCGACAGCACGCTCCGACGGCCAGCCGCAGGGGATCGCGCAGCGCCTTGTGCTGATCGCTCGTGGGCGAGGACGGCCACGAGCTCATCAGGCGCGAGGCGGGTCAGCCCGCCGGTCGACACGTAGACGCGCGGTCGCAGCCAGCCGGCGCAGAACGCCATCGGCGCGGCGAGCTCGATCACGCGCACCGCCGGGTCGTCGGCCAGCGTGCCCGTGACGCGGAGCGTGCGCATGAGCCGCCGATGTGCGCGGACGTGCGCCACGGCGGCGCGGACCGCGACGACGAGCACGGCGGCGCCCAGCGCTGCGAGGAGCAGCACGACGATCGCGGCCGCGTCCATCGCGGGGTAGGTGAAGTGCAGCCCGCGCGACGGTCACGCGATGGGCGGCGTCCGGCTCGACGCGCACGGACCGCACGCCGAAGCCGAGGGCGGCGACGCAGGCCAGCAGCCCGGCCGCGCCGAGTGCGAGCTGCAGCCGGTGCAGGCGCCAGGATGGCGACTCAGCGGTCACGGGCCAGGCGCTCGAGCGCCGCGCGGCGCTCGGGGTCGAGTTCGGCCATCTGCCGTGCGAAGTGCCCGAGCGCGACGTCGCCGAACGTCTCCACCAGCGCCTCGACCTCGGCCTGGGCGCGCAGGTCGGCGTAGGCCTCGCGGGAGTTGACGGGGCTGAAGTGGTCGGTCTTGCCCTCGCGGCGACGGGTGACGAGGCCCTTCTCGTCCAGCCGGCCGAGGATCGTCATGTAGGTCGTGTAGGCGCGCGGCTTGTCGGCGGCGCGGTTGACGACGTCCATCACCTCGCGCACCGACGCCTCGCCGCGATCCCAGATCACGTCCATGACCTCTGTCTCGAGCGGGTGCAGGACGGGCGGGGGCGTGGCGCGCTTCGTCATACGACGCAGAGTAGTAGGCGACAACGACATCGGCAACGAGGGTTTGCAGCATCTACTACAGTCCGTCGTACGAAGCAAAGTAGTTGATGCTCGTCCTCGACCACAGGAGCAGTCCGATGCGCCGCCTCACCACCGCAGTCGTGCTCATCTTCCCCGTCGCACTGGCCCTCATCGCCGCCGGGTGCGGCGGCGGGTCGACCTCGTCCACGTACGGCGCGACGCCCTCCCCGGCCACGGCGGCGTCGAAGACGACCGTGGCGACGCAACGCACGTCGCTCGGCACCGTCCTCGTCGACGCCAAGGGCCGCACGCTGTACCTCTTCGAGAAGGACAAGCCGACGGCCAGCACGTGCAACGGGTCGTGTGCGGCGGTCTGGCCGCCGCTGACGTCGACCGGCGCGCCCGCTGCCGGGCACGGCGTGCTCAAGGGCAAGCTCGGGTCGGTGAAGCGCAGCGACGGCAGCGCCGAGGTGACCTACGCCGGCCACCCGCTGTACACGTACGCCGGCGACACGAAGGCGGGCCAGGTCAAGGGCCAGGGGCTGGACCAGTTCGGCGCCGAGTGGTACGTGCTGAACCCGTCGGGCCAGAAGGTCGACGAGGACGAGAGCTAGGCCATGTGGCTGCACGTCCTGCGGTACGGCGGCGCGCTCGGGGTCGTCGCGATCGGACTCGACCACCTCGACCAGCTCACCGCGCAGTCCTACTCCGCGATCCCGACGATCGGGTCGCTGTTCCTCGTCAACGTCGTGGCCGCCGGGCTCATCGCCGTCGCGCTCGTCGCGCCCCTGCCATCGCGGCAGGAGCGTGGGGCGCGGCTGGCCGCGGTCCTCGCGGGACTCGCGCTGGCCGCGGGCTCGCTCATCGGGCTCGTCGTCAGCCTGACGACAGGGCTCTTCGGCTTCCGGGAGCCGGGCGTGCGACCGGCGATCGACCTCGCGGTCGCGCTGGACGTCGTGACGATCGTGCTGCTCGGCGCGTACCTCGCGGCCGCCTGGCCTAGCGCCGCTCCTGCTTCACCCGGTACATCGCGCGGTCGGCTTCGCGCAGCGCGTCGTCCGTCCGTCCCTCGGCACTGAGGACCGCCAGGCCGATGCTGATCCGCGCGTGGATCTCCACACCGTCGAGCACGAGCGGGTTCGTCGCGACGTCGTGCTCGAGCGCCGAGGCGACCTGCGCCGCGGCGGTGCCGTCGGTGCGGGGCAGGAGGATCGCGAACTCGTCACCGCCCAGCCGCGCGAGGACGTCGCTCTCGCGCAGGCGCGCGGCCAGCACCCCGGCGACGTGGCGCAGGAGCGCGTCGCCTGCGTGGTGGCCGTGCGTGTCGTTGACGGCCTTGAAGCCGTCGAGGTCGGCGACCAGGACGGAGGCGTCCTCGCCGTAGCGCCCGATGCGCGGGATCTGCTGCGAGAGGGCCCGCTGGAACATGCGCCGGTTGCTGAGGCCGGTGAGGTCGTCGCGGGTCGCGAGCCTGCGCAGCTGCGCCTCCAGCGCCTTGCGCTCCGAGACGTCCTGGACCTGCGAGATGAAGTGCAGCGGCTGGCCCAGGGCGTCGCGGACGAGCGACACGCTCAGCAGCGCCCACACCACGTCGCCGGTGCTCCGGAGATATCGCTTCTCCAGCTGGTAGCCGGACCGCTCGCCGGCCAGGACCTGCCGCAGCAGCCCGACGTCGGCGTCGAGGTCGTCCGGGTGCGTGATGTCCTGGAACGTCTTGCCGAGGAGCTCCTCGCGCGAGTAGCCGACGATGTCGCACAGCGCGGGGTTCACCCGCAGCCACTCGCCGTCCGGCGCGACGAGCGCCATCCCGATCGGCGCGTCGTCGAATGCGGTGCGGAACTGCTCGTCGGCGACGCGACGGGCCGACTCGGCGACCTTTCGGTCGGAGATGTCGCGCGCGGCCGCCTGCACCTCGCGCAGCGACCCGTCCCGGTCGCGCAGCACCGAGAAGTGCATCTCCACCCAGAGCCAGCGCCCGTCCGCGCACGGGACACGGAACTCCGCGCCCTGCTCGTACGTGCCGTCGTGCAGCGAGGCGCGGACCTGCGCGTGCCGCTCGTGGTCGTCGGGGTGCAGGAAGTCGCGGACCGGACGACCCACCATCTGCTCGGGGGCCCAGCCGTAGACCCTGGAGCTCGACGGGGAGACGTAGCAGTAGACGCCGGCCGCGTCGGAGCGGGTGACGACGTCCGAGCTGTGCTCCGCGAGCTCGCGGTAGCGGCTCTCGATGTCGGCACGCTCCGCCTCCGCGTGGCGCTGCGCGGTGACCTCCCGCGCGATGACGAGCCCGCCGACGACCTCGCCGTCGTCCTGTATCGGCCCGATCTGCACCTCGTAGGTGCGCTCCCGGTCCAGGGCCTCGTACACGAAGTTGCTCTGCCGGCCGGCGAGGGCGGCGCGGTAGTGGGGCTCGAGGCGCTCGGCGGCCGCGGCGGGCAGGACCTCCTTGAGGGTGCGGCCCTCGACGGACCCGCGCGTGTACCCGTGCGTCAGCAGGCCGTCGCCCGCGCCGAGCGCGAACCGCAGGTCCCGGTCGAAGACCAGGATGCTCATCTGCGGCAGGGCTGCGAGCGCCTTGATCGCGAGCTCGCCGGGGCGGCTCAGAGCGTTGAGCGGCGCGGCGACATCGGCACCACGCTCATGACCGGGCACGGCTCCGAAGAGTAGGTGAACGTGGTCTGGCGTGCAGACGATCCGACGGGTTTCCGTCAGTGTCGCCGGCGCTCGGCGCGCTTGGTCGCCCTGGCCTGCGCGCGCTGCGCCTTCTGCTCGTCGACCTTGACCTTCGCGTCGGTGTAGGACTGCTCCACGAGGAGCTTCCCGCCGGTCCAGCCGAAGGCCCAGACGACGAGGACGATGGCGAAGACGATGTTCCATGCGGTGATCGCCAGCTGCTGGCCGAGCGAGTAGGCGGTCGCGGTGGCGGCGTCGGTCACGTCGCCGAGCGCCGCGACGTTGGCGGCCTGGGTCACGCCGACGCCTCCTGGCGTGACGGAGACGCTGTTGGCGATCGAGTTGCCGCCCATCACCGACATGATCGTGTGGAAGGTGACGGTGATGCCGTAGCCGGCGAGGAACACGGCGATGACCCCGAGCTTGGCCAGCCATGCGCCGAACGACGGCAGCGCGACCCGGAGTGCGTACTGGCTCGGCCGCGCGAGGATCGCACCGCCCTGGACCGCCTTGGCCCAGAGCCCCTTGAGCTTGTGCCAGAAGAGCCGGCCGAGGATCACGAGGAGCAACGCGGCGCCCGCAATGCAGCCCAGGATCAGCACCGGGTGGTCGTGCAGCGCGGGGAGCGAGATGTCGAACGATCCCGGCACCGACAGGAAGAGGTACAGGTACACGAACGCCCCGGCGACGGTGAAGAAGATCTTCTGCACGACCATGCCGCCGAGCACCCCGGGCAGGTTGGCCCCGTGGATGATCGCGACGTACATCAGCAGTGAGGCGACGGTGCCGATGTTCGCGGGCAGGAACCCGTTCAGCGCGACCCCGGCGGCGTAGGCGGCCAGGATCTGCAGGTACGTGACACCGCCGTCCGGGAACGCGACGCGCAGGATCGAGTACCAGCCGAACGCGGTCAGCGTCGTCTGGACGGTCTGGAGCGTCCAGCCCGCGAGCAGGTACCCGAGCCCGATCTCGCTGAGCGCGTCCCACAGGTCCGAGAACCAGCCGCGGATGTCGAGGCCGAGGAGATCGAGGACCGCCAGCGCGAGCCCGATGCCGATGAGCCACGCGAACACCTTGGCGAGCCGCCGCGCGCGTGAGCGGTCGCCGAACGGCAGCCATCGGTGGGGTGTGGGGAGGGCGGTGTCGGTCACAGGCAGCGCATCATCCTCCAAGGACGACGCGGAGCGGCGACGCGCCGGGAAGGATCGCCGCCGCGAGGCGTCTGAGGGGTTGATGCCACACGACGTCGATGCGCACGCGTTCTGGCTGAGCGCGCCCGGGCACGGGGAGATCCGGCCCGTCGCGGTCTCCCAGCCGCAAGGGGACGACGTGCTCGTCCGCACGCTGCGGTCCGGCGTCAGCCGCGGCACCGAGACGCTCGTGTTCCGCGGCGGCGTGCCGCCAAGTCAGTACGAGGCGATGCGCGCGCCGTTCCAGGACGGCGACTTCCCGGGCCCGGTCAAGTACGGCTACCTCAACGTCGGCGTCGTCGAGCAGGGGCCGCCGGCGCTGAGCGGCCGCACGGTCTTCTGCCTGTACCCCCACCAGACGGCCTACGTGGTCCCGGCGGGCGCCGTGACGGTCGTGCCCGACGACGTGCCGCCCGCGCGCGCGGTGCTCGCCGGCACCGTCGAGACCGCCGTCAACGCGCTGTGGGACGCGGGGCCGCTGATCGGTGACCGCATCGCGGTCGTCGGCGCCGGGATGGTCGGGTGCTGCGTCGCCCGTCTGCTCGCCCGGTTCCCGGCGGTCGAGGTCACGCTCGTGGACGTCGACCCCTCGCGGGCCGAGGTCGCGGCCGCGCTCGGGGCCCGCTTCGCGCGGCCGGAGGACGCCGAGGGCGGGTGCGACCTCGTCGTGCACACGAGCGCGACGTCCGCCGGACTGCAGCGCTCGCTCGACCTGCTCGCCCCGGAGGGCACGGTGCTCGACCTCAGCTGGTACGGCGACACCGAGGTGCGCCTGTCGCTGGGCGGCGCGTTCCACACCGGCCGCCTCGGACTCCGCGCGAGCCAGGTGGGGACCGTGTCGCCGGCGCGCAGCGCGCGCCGGACCACGGCAGACCGGCTCGCGCTCGCGCTCCAGCTCCTGCGCGACCCGGCCTTCGACGTGCTCGTCACCGGCGAGTCGCGCCTCGACGAGCTGCCGGACGTCATGGCCCGGCTCGCCGAGGGGAGCCTGCCGGCGCTGTGCCACACCATCACCTACGACGGGAGCAGCGCGTGTTCAGCGTGACGGTCCGCGACCACATGATGATCGCCCACAGCCTGCGGGGCGAGGTGTTCGGGCCCGCGCAGCGGCTGCACGGCGCGACGTACGTCGTGGACGCCACCTTCCGCCGGGCGACCCTCGACGCCGACGGCATCGTGGTCGACATCGGCCGCGCCGCCGACGTGCTGCGCGGGATCGTGGGGGAGCTGAGCTACCGCAACCTCGACGAGGAGACCGCGCTCGCGGGCATGAACACGACGACCGAGGAGCTCGCGCGCGTCGTCGCCGACCGGCTCGCCGACGCCTTCGGCGGGCAGGGGCTGGACGGCCTGATCGTGACGCTGCGCGAGTCCCACATCGCGTGGGCGAGCTACGAGCGATCGCTGTGACCGAGGTCCACGTCATCGTCCCCGAAGGCATCGACGATCCTGCTCGGCCGAGCGGCGGCAACACCTACGACCGCCAGGTCTGCTGCGGGCTCGCGCGCCTGGGCTGGTCGGTGCACGAGCACGCGGTGTCCGGCGCCTGGCCGCACGCCGGCGCGGCGGAGCACGCAGCCCTGGCACGCGCGATCCGGCGGATCCCCGACGGCGCCGTCGTGCTGCTCGACGGCCTCGTCGCGTGCGCCGCCCCGGCGGTGCTCGTGGGACAGGCGAGCCGGGTGCGGCAGGTCGTGCTCGTGCACATGCCGCTGGGCGACCGGCGTGAGCGCGACGTCCTCCTGTCGGCCGCCGCGGTCGTCACGACCAGCGCATGGACGCGAGATCGTCTCGCGGAGCTGTACGCGCTGCCGCTCGACCGGGTGCACGTCGCCGAACCAGGCGTCGACGCCGCCGCGATCGGGCCGGGGACCGAGGCGGGCGACGCGCTGCTCTGCGTCGCGGCGGTGACCCCCGACAAGGGCCACGACGTGATGCTCGACGCGCTCGTGACGGCGACGGACCTGTCCTGGCGCCTCGCGTGCGTCGGCAGCCTGGACCGCGATCCCGCGTTCGCCGAAGGCGTGCAACGCCGCGCGCGCGACAACGGCCTCCACGACCGCGTGCGGTTCCTGGGACCGCGCACGGGGGAGGAGCTCGATCGCGCGTACACCGGGGCGGACCTGCTCGTGCTCGCGTCGCACGCCGAGACCTACGGCATGGTCGTCACCGAGGCCCTGGCACGCGGCGTGCCGGTCCTCGTCGCCGACGTCGGCGGCGTCGCCGAGGCGATGGGGCACGGCGACGACGGCACGCGGCCGGGGCTGCTGGTCCCGCCCGGCGACCCGGTCGCGCTCGGCGCCGCGCTGCGCGACTGGCTCGGGGACGCCGCGCTGCGCGGCCGGCTGCGGCGCGCCGCCCGGGAGCGGCGCGCGTCCCTGCGCG
Source organism: uncultured Solirubrobacterales bacterium (assembly GCA_963757125.1). Lineage (GTDB taxonomy): Bacteria > Actinomycetota > Thermoleophilia > Solirubrobacterales > Solirubrobacteraceae > CAVVSD01. The sequence continues at coordinate 870,681 of CAVWQP010000009.1, forward strand.
GATGGTCGGTCACGACGAACGTCCTCGCCGGCGTCCTGACGGGGGCGGCGCGATGACCGCGACGATCGTCCGCGTCACCCCGGAGTGGCTCGCCCGGCGCGAGCCCGCCGACGCGGCGGCGCGCTCCGCCGAGCTCGTCGAGCGCCTCGCGCGTCACCTTCCTTCGACCGGCCCCCTCGTGATCCACGACCTCGGCGGCGGCGACGGATCGATGGGCCGCTGGCTCGCGCCGCGCCTGCGCGAGCCGCAGCACTGGGTGGTGCACGACCGCGACGCGGACCTCCTGGAGCGCGCGGCCGCCACCCCTCCGGCCCGGGCCACCGTCGAGACCCGGCAGTCCGACGTCACCCGCCTGGAGCCGCACGATCTCGCGGGCGCGAGCCTCATCGTCGCCTCCGCGCTGCTCGACATCCTGTCGGCCGACGAGCTCGACCGGATGCTCGGCGCATGCATCGCCGCCGGGTGCCCGATGCTGCTCGCGCTGACGGTGGTCGGCCGCGTCACCCTCCGGCCGGCGGAGCCGCTGGACGCGCGGGTCGCCGCCGCCTTCAACGCCCACCAGCGCCGCCTGCTCGGCCCGGACGCCGCCGCGGCCGCCGTCGACGGGCTCAGGGGGACGGGCGCCGAGGTGCTCGTCGCGCCGAGCCCGTGGCGCCTGGATGCGGCCGACGCCCACCTGACGGCCGAGTGGTTCGAGGGGTGGATCGCGGCCGCCTGCGAGCAGGAGCCGGCACTGGCGGGCGAGGCCCGCGCCTATCGAGAACGGCGGCTGGCGCAGGCCGCCGCGGGCGAGCTCGCCGTCCGCGTCGGCCACGTCGACCTGCTGGTGCTGCCGTGACGATCGCCCTGCCTGCAGCCCCGAGCCGGAGCACGTGGCGGTGGGCGCGCCTCGCCGCCACCGGCGCGACGCTCGCGTTCCTCGTCTGGCGCCTTGGAACCGGCCCGTTCATCGATGGCCTGCGCACGGTCGACGCCGGAGCGATCGCCGCCGCGGTCGGCCTCGCGGTGCTGACCACGGTCTGCTGCGCCTGGCGCTGGCGGATCGTCGCGGGCGGCCTCGGCGACGACCTGCCCATGGGCCCGGCCGTGGCGTCGTACTACCGCTCGCTCTTCCTCAACGTGACGCTGCCCGGCGGCGTCGTGGGTGACGTCCACCGAGGGCTCAACCACGGCCTGCGCGCCGTCGCCTGGGAGCGGTCGGCGGGGCAGTTCGTGCAGATCGTCCTCACCGTCGCCGTGCTCCTCGTCGTGCCGTCGCCCGTGCGGTCGGCGATGCCGCTCGTCGCGGTCGCGCTCCTCGCGGCGGTGGCGGCCGTCGCGGTCGCAGCGCGCGTGCGGCCCGACGCCGCGCGGTCACGGTGGGCGCGGGTGCGCAACGCCGCCGTCCGCGACGTGCGGCGAGGCCTGCTGGCGGGGCGCGCGTGGCCGGCCATCGTCCTTGCCTCGGCACTTGTCGTCGCCGGCCACGTGGCGACGTTCCTCATCGCCGCGCGGACCGCGGGGGCGACCGTGCCGCCCTCCCGGATGGTGCCGCTCGTGCTGCTCGTGCTGCTGGCGGCGGCGCTGCCCAACATCGGCGGCTGGGGACCGCGCGAGGGCGTGACGGCGTGGGCGTTCTCCGCCGCCGGCCTGGGCGCGTCGCTGGGAGTCGCGACCGCGGTCGTCTACGGCGTCATGGTGTTCGTCGCGAGCCTGCCGGGTGCCGCCGTCCTCGTGGTGGCGTGGGTGCGCCGGCATGCCTGACCGCCCGTACACCCTCCTGAGCTGCAGCGTGTCGCTCGACGGCTACCTCGGCGACCGCACGCCGCGCCTGGCGCTCTCCAACGACGAGGACTTCGACCGCGTCGACGACGTGCGCGCGTCGTGCGACGCGATCATGGTCGGCGCGGCGACCGTGCGCACCGACAACCCGCGGCTCCTCGTGCGCTCGCAGGCCCGCCGCGAGCGGCGCACCGCGCGCGGGCTGACGCCGTCGCCGATGAAGATCACCGTGACCGACCGGGCGGACCTCGACGCGCGCTCGAGGTTCTTCAGCACCGGCGATTCCGAGAAGCTCGTCTACACCCCGAGCCCGCGCGTGGCCGACGCGTGCGCGCGGCTCGGGCCGGTGGCGACGGTCGTCGACGGCGGCCGCCGGGTGCGGATGCGCCGGCTGAGCGAGGACCTCGCCGACCGAGGCGTCGAGCGGCTCATGGTCGAGGGCGGCGGCGTCGTGCACACGCAGTTCCTGTCCGACGACCTCGTCGACGAGCTGCAGCTCGTGGTGGCGCCGTTCTTCGTCGGCGACTCGGGCGCTCCGCGCTTCGTCGCCGACGGGCAGTTCCCATGGAACGCGGGGCGGCGCGCGAGGCTCGCCGAGGTGCGCCAGATCGGCGACGTGGTGCTGCTGCGCTACGCGCTGTCGTCGCGGTTCGAGGACGGCTAGCCGAACGCGGTGAGGAACCGGTCGCGGAACGCGCTCATCGGCCACACCGGCGCCTCGGGGCTCGGGTGCAGGCCCGCCTGCCAGCCCCACCCGGCGATCTGGTCGGTCACCTTCGGATCGTGGGCGATGATCGAGATCGGCACGTCGTGCGTCGCGCCCTCACCGCTGACGAGCGTCGCGGGCTGATGGTCGCCCAGCAGGACGACCACGGTCTTGTCGTCGAGGTAGTGCTGCACGAACGAGACGATCGTGCTCATCGTGTACTCGATGGAGTGGCCGTAGGCGGCACGGGCGCGCTTGGCGTCGCCGAAGAGCGAGGCCTTCGTGGCCTCCTCCTCCGGGACGCGGTTGAAGATCGAGCCGTCGCCGACGTCCTCCCACGGGATGAGCCGCGGGATCTGCGTCCACGGCGCGTGGCTGGAGATGAGGTCGACCTCGGCGAACAGCGGCGGCCGGTCGCGCTTGGCCAGCTCGAGGTCGTGCAGTGCCTTCAGGACGTACTGGTCGGGCATCGGGGGCAGGCCGAAGCCGGGCCCGCGGTAGCCGACGTTGCGGCGGTCGTAGACCTTGTCGTAGCCGTAGAAGCTCTTGCCCTCGGGCCACGTGCGCTTGTTCGCCGGGTCCTCGACGACCGTCCGCCAGCCGGCGCGCCCGAACGCCTGGCTGAGGGTGACGCGATCGCTCTTGACGAGCTGGTTGTAGCCCCGCTGGGTGCCGATCCGGATCCCCGACTGCAGGGTGGCGTGCGCGAGCCAGCTCAGCCCGCCGAAGGTCGACGAGGACAGGAAGCCGCTGCGCGAGGAGAAGCCGTGGGCGTCCAGCTGCGCGGTGCCGCGGTCGAGCACCGCGTTGACCCCGGGCGAGAAGGACGAGCCCTGCACCGCGACCTGCCCGTAGCTCTCGACGAACAGGAGCAGGACGTCCTTGCCTCGCAGGCCGGTCAGGAGCCGGCTGCCCGGCGTGGAGTGGAACCGGTCCTGCGGGATCTCGCGGGCCAGGATCCGCTGCGCCGCCAGCCCCGACTGGACCGTCTGCACCTCCTGGACGGCGAGCGCGGCGGCGCTCGTGGAGGCGACGGGCGCGCCCACGATGCGCAGCGCGACCCAGACGACACCGACCACGACGGCTCCCCGGAGCACCCAGTCGCGGTGGCCGGCGGCAACCCGCGTGACGCGCATCAGCGCGAGGACCGGGATGGCCAGCAGCCCGACGAGGAGCACGACGATGGCGGCGACGGCGATGTTCGCGCTGGATCTGCCGATCGCGTCGCGCAGCGTCTCCACGCCGATGCCCACGTACGTCGAGTCGGAGATGGGGTCGAACGGCCGGTCGAAGGCCGTGATGAACCCCATGTCCAGGACCTTCACCACCATGAGCACCGCGAGCACCGCGCCCGCGACGATGGCCAGCACGCGGCGCGGTCTGGGCGGGAGCAGCACGGCCAGCACGAGGACGACGAGCAGCTCGAGGGGCAGGCGCACGAACGCGGCGACGTCGAGCTCGCTGATCTGGTTCGGCGCGACCACGGCGGCCCACACCAGCAGCACCGCGACGACCGTGAGCGCCACGGCGACGCCGGGGTGCAGCGCCGCGCCGTCCGCGGGCCGGCGGCGCCACAGCCACCACACGCACTCGCCGACGGACGCCGCGAGGGCGACGAGCGCGGCGAGGAGGATGGCCTCCATGGCCGCCCGGGGCAGGACGTCGGCCGCCGCGACCGCGAGCACGATCCCCTGCGCGGCGGCGACGACCTTGCGCCAGCGTCGCGGCGGCAGCGGCGCGCGCATCCACGGCAGCAGCCACTCGCCGAGGAGGAACAGGTAGCGCGCCGCCCCGATCAGGAGCACCCACGCGCCGTAGATGGGGGCGGCGTAGACGCTGAGCGCGAGGATGAGGAACGCGTCGACCTCGCCGTCGAACCGCGCGCCCAGCGCGGTCACGGTGTCCGTGCGGCGCGCGATCCAGCCATCGACGAGGTCCAGCGAGAGCGCGACGGCGGCCAGCGCCACGAGCAGCGCGACCGGCGTGTCGCGAGCGAACGAGTCCGCGACCAGCGCGGCGACGCCGACGGCGAGGGTCGCCCGGGCGAGCGTCACCCACGACGGGCCCTGCCACGCGCCCGGAGCCCGCGCGACCCCGCGCGCCAGTGCCGTCGCGATGGTGGTCGCGCACACGAGGCCGACGATCCATCCCGCGTCGTCGAGCCCGACGGTCCCGGCCAGGGTCGCGAGCAGCAGCACCTGGGCGATGAGCCCGATCGCCGGACCCGTCTGCACCGTGGACCCCAGGAGCTGTGTGCGTGGAACGGTCACGTCCATGCGGACGCATGCGAGGCCCCAGTCCTTCCCGGAGAGGTGACGCGGACGTGAGGCAGGACGAGCGAGCGCCGTTCGATCGCGCGCTCGGGCGCGCGCGCATCTCGGCGTACGCGCCGGGCGAGTTCGTCGGCCAGGAGAGCTTCATGACGGCCGGCGAGATCCGGGCCCTCGCGGCGCACGCGGGCATCGGCCCGGCGACGAGGGTGCTGGACCTGTGCTGCGGCATCGCCGGGCCCGGCCGGTTCCTCACCCGGGAGCTGGGGTGCGACCTCCTCGGGGTGGACGCCAGCGCGAGCGCCGTCGCGATCGCCCGCGAGCACGCGGGGGACCTGCTCTGCCGCTTCGCGGTCGGGGAGATCCCGCCCGTGCCCGACGGCCCGTTCGACGTCGTGCTCCTGCTCGAGACGATGCTCGCCTTCGAGGACAAGGACACGCTGGTCGGCCAGATCGCCGCGGCGCTCCGGCCCGGCGGGCGGTTCGCCTTCACGCTCGAGGAGGGGCAGCCGCTCACGGAGGAGGAGCGGGCGGCGATGCCCGACGCCGACACGGTCTGGCTCACCCCGCTCGAGGAGATGACCGCGTCGCTGGAGCGGGCCGGGCTGGTCCTGACGTGGCGCGAGGACCACAGCCTGGCCCACCGCCTGCAGGCGCAGGCGCTGACGGAGGCGTTCGCCGCGGACGCCGAGGGCATCGCCGCGCAGGTCGGCGTCCGCGCCCTCGACGAGCTGCTCGCGGCCCACCGGCTGTGGATCGACTGGCTCGGCACGGGACGGGTGCGGAAGTTCGCGCTCGTGGCCGAGTCGCGTTGACCCAGGACTACGCTCGAGCGATGCCCGCCCACGCCGACGACGACCCGCCGCCGGACGCGGGGCGGCTGCCGACCGGCCGGATCGCGCGGACGGCCCGGGTCGGCGGCCTGGTGACGGGGCAGGGACTGCGCTGGGCGGGGATGACGACCGCGAACCGCGTCCGCTCGCCCGAGCACGCCGCCGCGGCCCGCGACCAGCGGACCGCTGCCCTCGTCGGCGAGCTCGTCGACCAGCTGAGCCAGATGCGCGGCGCGGCGATGAAGGTCGGGCAGCTGTTCTCGATGATCGAGCTCGACGGGCTGCCCGAGGAGCAGCGCACCGAGCTGGAGTCCAGGCTCGCGACCCTGCGCGACGACGTCCCGCCGGTCCCGTTCTCGCGGCTCGAGAAGCTCATGCGCGATGAGCTCGGCGCCCCGGTCGGCAGCGTCTTCGCCTCCTTCGACGAGCGTGCGTTCGCGGCCGCGTCGATCGGGCAGGTGCACCGGGCGACGACGCTGGACGGCGACGAGGTCGTCGTGAAGGTCCAGTACCCGGGCGTCGCCGAGGCGGTGGACAGCGACCTGCGCAGCGCAACGCTGCTGCTGCCGCTCATCAAGCGCATCGCGCCCGGCCTCGACGCCCGCCCGCTGTTCGCCGAGCTGCGCGAGCGGATCGGCGAGGAGCTCGACTACGAGCTGGAGGCGCAGCACCAGCGGCGCGTCGAGCGCCTCTTCAGGGGGCACCCGTTCATCACGGTGCCGCGCGTGCGGACCGACCTCTCCACCCGGCGCGTGCTCGTCTCGGAGTTCATCGAGGGGGAGCGCTTCGAGGCGGTCCGCGCGCTCGACCAGGAGCAGCGCGACCGCTACGGCGAGATCGTCTTCCGGTTCTTCTTCGGCCTGCTCTACCGCCATCGGATCGCGCTCGGCGATCCGCATCCCGGCAACTACCTCCTGTGCCCCGACGGGCGGGTCGCGTTCCTCGACTACGGCCTCGTGCGCGAGCTCGGCGCGGCGCGCATCGACGCCGAGCGGGCGCTCGCCCTCGCCGTGCGCTCAGAGGACCCCGCCGCGCTCGAGGCGGCGCTCGTGGCGGGCGGCTACGTCCCGCGCGACCGCGCCGAGGGCCTCGACGCGGATCTGGCGCTGCGCATGATGACCGAGGCGCTGCGCTGGTACGCCGTGCCGGGGGAGCGCCGCCTCACGCCGGAGCGCCGCGGGCGACCGGAGCGCGAGCCCGGGGAGGACGACGCCGAGCGCCGGGCCGCGTTCCGCGATCAGACGAGCCGCTACACGCTGCCGCCGGAGACGATCCTGATCCGCCGCATGCACGCGCTCGTGGCCGTCGTGCTGGGCCGGCTGCGCGCGAGCGCGGACTGGGGCGCGATCGCCGCCGAGTACCTCCACGACGAGCCGCCTGCGACCGAGCTCGGCCGCGCCGAGGCGGAGTTCCTCCACGGGCGGTGACGCGCAGGGCATGATGTCGCCGCATGGCCGCCCGGCTCCCGATCCTCGAGTGGCTGCCGTCCTACGATCGCCGGGGGCTGAAGGGCGACATCGCGGCCGGGGTCGCGGTGACGGCGCTCATCGTCCCGAAGGACCTCGGCTACGCGGGGATCGCCGGGGTGCCCTTGCAGAACGGCCTCTACGCGGCGGCCGCGGGCGCGATCATCTACGCGCTCTTCTGCACCTCGCGTCAGATCTCCACGGGGCCGAGCTCGTCGCTGGCTGCCGTGGCGGGAGGCGCGGTCCTGGTCGCCAGCCTCGCGGACGACGAGGCCGCGCAGCTCGTCGCGGCGATCACGCTGGTCACCGGGCTGCTGTACCTCGCGTTCGCGGTGCTGCGGCTGGGATGGATCTCGCGGTTCCTCTCGAAGGCCGTGATCACGGGTTTCCTGGCGGGCGCCGCCGTCGACGTCGTGATCGGCGAGCTGCCCAAGATCACCGGAACCGACGCGGACGGGGACAACGCGTGGCGCGAGCTCGGGTCGTGGATCGGCTCGCTCGGCGACGTGCACGGCACGACGCTGCTCGTGGGCGTGCTCGCCCTCGGGCTGATCCTCGGCCTCCGCTTCGTCAGGCCGGCCATCCCGGGTGCGCTGGTCCTCGTCGCCCTGGGGATCCTCGCGGCGCACGTGTTCGACCTCGAGGCGCACGGCGTCGCGGTCGTCGGCGACGTGCCCAGCGGGCTCCCGGCGCCCGAGCTGCCGAGCTTCGACCTGGTGAAGGAGCACATCGCGACGATCGGCATCGCGGCGATCGCGCTGCTGCTCATCGGGTTCTCGCAGACCGCGGGGGACGCGCGGGCGTTCGCCGCGCGGCACAAGTACCCGATCGACGTCGATCAGGAGTCGGTGGCCCAAGGGCATGGCGAACGTCGGCGCCGGCGTCTTCCAGGGCATGCCGGTCTCGACGAGCCTCTCCGCCAGCTCGCTGAACGAGTCGGCCGGGGCGAGGACGCCGCTGGCGTCGCTCGTCACGGGCGCGCTCGTGCTGCTGACGCTGCTCTTCCTCGCGCCGCTCTTCTCCACGCTCCCCAAGCCCGTGCTCGCCGCCGTGATCATCGACGCCGTCGTGTTCGGGATGATCGACGTCGGCGAGCTGCGCCGGCTGCACCGCGTCACGCGGTTCGACTTCTGGGTCGCGGTCGCGGCGATCGTCGCCGTGCTGTCGGCGGGTGTGCTCGCGGGGGTGGCGATCGGCATCGTGCTCTCGCTCGGCTGGCTCATCTACGTCGCGACGAGGCCTCCGATGCCGGTGCTCGGGCGCGAGCGCGGCACGCAGGTGTTCCGCGAGCTCGACGAGAACCCCGGCGACGAGACCTTCCCCGGCGTCGTCGTGCTGCGCCTCGACAGCGGCCTGTTCTTCGCGACGAGTCAGGCGCTCGAGGACCGCGTCCGCGCGCTGGCACAGGGCGGGTCGCCGGCGCCGGGCACCCTGGTCCTCGACTTCGAGGGGGTCAACTTCATCGACTCGCAGGGCGCCGAGCAGCTGGCGGCGATCCTCGAGCTCATGGAGAGCAGCGGCGGGACGCTGCGGCTCGCGCGCGTCAAGCCGAACGTGCTGGCCGTGCTGCAGGCGGACGGCTTCGTCGATCGGCTCGGCGCCGACCGGTTCCACGGCAACGTGGACCGCGCCGTCGAGGCGCAGCTGCGCGCCCCCGGTCCGGCCGGCCTCGTCTGACTCAGCCCCGCGGCCAGCCCAGGACGGCCCGGGCGGACCGGCCGAGCACCCACGCCTTCTCGCTCGCCGAGAGCTGCTGCGCCGAGTCACCCGGACGGAGGTAGTCACGGACGGTGTCGTGGTGCGGGTACGGCTCGGCGCTCAGACGCGCGGTCGCGTGGCACCACTTGATCGCGAGGTTCGGATACCGCGCGAGCGTGGTGGTGATGTCGTCGAGCTCGTCCAGGCGCTCGGCGAGCGTCGGCGTCACGAACGGCGCCGGGCGGCCGCACCTCGCCATCCGGCGGCGCGGCGACGCCGACGCCGCAGTGGTCGAGGATGATCTGCAGCCGGGGGAACCTGACCGCCGCTCTCGGCGATCAGCACGGTGTCGACGCCCACGGCGTCCATCGCGGCGAGCGTCGCGTCGACGAGTGTGTCGACGCTCGCGTCGCCGTCGGGGATCACCCGGTCGACGTGGACCTGGGCGTCCAGGATCTCCATCGCTGCGTCAGTGCGCCTCGATCAGCTCCAGCGCGACGTCGATCCGCACGTCCCAGCCGAGGTTCTCGATGTCGTCCGGAAGCATGTTGTTGAAGCTGACGCCGTACTCGCGACGATCGATGGTCGCCTCGAGCTCGATGCCGAAGTGCTCGCCCACGCTGCCGTCGGGGTGCTTCACGGCGGTCGGCGCGGTGGCCGAGCCGGTCGCGGTGACCGGGCGCGTCACGCCCTTCAGCGTGAGCTCCCCCTCGATCGTGAGGTTCGCGTCGTCTCCGTCGATGCGCGTCGAGGCGAAGGCGATCGTCGCGTGCTGCTCGGCGTCGAAGAAGTCCGGGGTCAGGAGGTGGTTGCGCAGCGGGTCGATCGGGACCTGCAGGTCGGCTGTGCGGACCTCACCGGTCAGCGTCCCGGTCGCAGCGTCGTAGCCGCCGGTGATGGGGTGGAAGGCGGCACGGAAGTACGCGACCGCGTGATGGATCACGCTGAAGCGCATCGTGGAGTGCAGCGAGTCGATCTCCCAGGTCCCGGCGTCGGGCAGGGCGTGCGTGGTCATGTGATTCGGGCTCCTCGTGCGACGTTGCCGGCGAAGACGGCGTCCGGGTCGATGCGGTCGCGGACCTGCTTGCACCCGCTCGGCCGTCGTGCGGTCGAACGATCGCTGGCGCGGATCCCAGCCGGCGGCGAACGTCGGCGCCGTGAACCCGGTGTCCCACGGCGTGACCGCCTCGCGCATCGCCGCCAGCTGCTCGGTGATGCGGCGGTCGCCCGCCTCACCGCTGAGCACGCCGAGAACGTAGAGCGCGTAGGCCCCGGTGAGGCGGTTCAGGACGCCGCCGCGGTCGTCCGCGTCGCTCATCGCGCCACCGATCTGGCGCAGCTCCACGAACGCGAGCGCGTCGCCCGCGTCGGTCGCCGCGACGGACAGCCACGCGTCCTGACCCTCACGGGGCAGCTCGTGGAGCAGGAAGTGATCGGCCTCGTAGGGCAGGGGATCGAGCGGGTCCATGTGGGAGGTCGTCACGTCGAGCGGGCCGCCGAGGTGCCAGGTGTCCATGAGCGGCTCGGCCAGCAGGCGCATCGGTCCCAACAGTCCGTCGGCGACGTCCGTCGCCGGAAGCACCGGCGGCTCGTCGATGATCGCGCCGTCGACGCACACGACCGGGCCGGCGGTGAGCTCCGGCGGCAGCCCCGCGTCGGGCGGCAGGTGCAGCGTCCGGAACGACGTCGACGCCGTGCGCGGGGCGTCCACGCACCAGCGGCACCAGTGATCCAGCAACGCCTCGGCGGCGGCGATCGGCCAGAACATCGCGCCGGTCATGACCTGCGAGACGGGATGCAGCTCGACGGTCGCCGACACGACCAGGCCGAACCCGCCGCCGCCTCCGCGCACCGCGTCGAACAGCTCCGGGTCGTGCTGCGCGTCCAGCTCGAGGACCTCGCCGTCGGCGGTGAGCAGCTGCATCGAGACGATCGAGTTCGAGGCCACGCCATGGCGCCGGCCGTAGAAGCTGATCCCGCCGCCCAGCAGGTAGCCGATGCATCCGACCGTGGGGGAGGTTCCGTGCAGCGGGACCAGGCCGTGCGGCGTCGTCGCCTGCGCGACCTCGCCCCAGCGGGTGCCGGCGAACACGGTCGCCCGGCGCCCCTCGACGTCGACCACGACCGGGTCGTCGAAGGCGACCTTCACGACCGCCTCGTCACCCAGCGGCGCGCACGCGTCGGACAGGTGCCCGGTGGCGAGGACCCGGACGCCCAGGCCCCGCGAGCGCGCGTCGGCGATCGCCTGGCGCGCCTCCTCCACGGTGCGAACCGTCGCGGCGAGCGGCGGATGCAGATGCACGTCGGTGTTGTAGGTCGCCGTCGCCTCGGCGTGGTCCAGCGACCCGGGTTCGGCCCACGCGAACGTCATGCGAGCGACCGCCCGGCGGGCACCGCGTACGTGTCGCTCCACGGTCGTATCCGCTCCATGGCGCCGGCGGCCGCGAGGACGTCGCCGTCCGCGCCCAGCCGGCCCATGATCTGCATGCCCACGGGAAGACCGTCGACCTGCCCGGCCGGGACGGAGGCAGCGGGATGGCCGGTGAAGTTCGCGGGGTACGTCAGCGTCCATCCGATCGCCCCGTCGACCTTCACGCCCTCGATGACGTCGGGGAGCGGGACCTCGCCCGGAGCGCCCGTGTTCTCCACGGGGAGGCACCCGACCGTCGGCGTGACCAGCAGGTCGTAGTCGGAGAACACGCCCTGAAGCATGTCGTAGACCTCGGTCCGCGCGGTCTGCAGCCCGACGTACTCGCGGACCGACATCGTCTGCGCCTCGTCCAGCCAGCGCAGGAGGTGCGCCGGGAGCTCGGAGCGGTGGTCGGCGAGCAGGTCGATGCCGGCGGCGGCGAAGCCGTCCACGCCCTGCAAGGTGGGCGCGGCGATGAGGCGGCACCACGTCTCGGCCAGCTCGAGCTGATCGCGCGGCAGCGTGAGGGATACGCGGTCGACCGTCGCGCCGGCTGCGCCCAGGTCGTTGACGGCGTCCTCGACGACCGCCGCGACCCGCCGGTCGACCGGGATCCCGCCGAGGTCGGGGCTGTAGGCGACGCGCAGGCTCCCGACGGAGCGCCGGGCGTCGCCCTCGAAGTCCGCCGCGCCGAGCATCGCGTACGGGTCGCGCGGGTCCGTGCCCGACAGCACCGTCAGCCCGAGCGCGATGTCCGCGACCGTGCGGGCGACGAGCCCCTCGAACATGAACGGCGCGGGACCGAACTGGTTGGGTCGCATCACCAACGGGACCCTGCCCAGCGACTGCTTGAACCCGACGACCCCGCACCACGCCGCGGGGATCCGGGCGGACCCGCCGCCGTCGGTGGCCTCCGCGAAGGAGACCATCCCGTCCGCGACGGCGGCGGCAGCGCCGCCGGACGATCCGCCGCTGTTGCGGGCCGGCGCGAACGGGTTGCCCGTCGGGCCGAAGAGCTGGTTGTCGCAGACGCCGCTGAAGCCGAAGACCGGGCTGTTCGTCTTGCCCAGCACGATCGCCCCGGCCGCCTCCATCCGCTCGACCCACGAGCAGCTGAAGTCCGGCGTGAAGCTCTTCAGCGCGGGCACGCCGCCGAAGGTCGAGGGCCAGCCCGGCTTGAAGTCGAAGAGGTCCTTCATCGCGGTCGGGACGCCGTGCAGCGGGCCGATCGCCTCACCGCTCATGAGTGTCTCTCTCCGCGGTGCGCGCCTGCTCGAGGGCCTCGTCGATGGCCAGGAAGACGAACGCGTTCAGCGTGGGATTGCGGTCCTCGATCCGCTCCGCGGCTGCCTGCACCGCCTCGACCGGCGAGATCTGCCGCGCGCGGATCGCCGCCGCGACCTCGGTCGCCGACGCGTAGGCCAGGTCGGTCACCACACCACCGGCAGCGTCAGGCGCATCGGGAGGATCGCGATCGGCGCGAACTCCAGCGGCAGCGGGGTGAGCGTGCGGAGACCGGGCAGGCGCTCGAAGAGGACCCGCAGGCCGATGCGCGCCTCCGCGCGCCCGATCGGCGCGCCCAGGCAGAAGTGGCGGCCCTTGCCGAAGGCGAGATGGTCGTCGGGCTTCTCGCGGTGGATGTCCCAGCGCTCCGGCTCGTCGTAGTGCGCGGGATCGTTGGACGCGCTGGCCAGCGAGAGCCAGACGACGTCGTCGGCCGGGATCGTCACGCCCGCGATCTCCACGTCCGTGTTCGGGGAGCGCTGGACGAACGTGGCCGATCCGCGGCGGCGCAGCGTCTCCTCGACGACGGCCTCCCACAGCGACGGGTCGTCGATCGCCTCGCCGAGCTGGTCGGGGTGCGCGCTGAGGAACACGACCGCGTTGGCGATGAGCTGCGCGGTGGTGTCGGTGCCGGCCGCCGCGAGCTCGCACACGTGGAGCGCGACCTGCTCGCGCGACATCACGCGCTCCCCGTCGCGGTCGCGCGCGGAGCTCATGGCGGAGATGACGTCGTCGCCGGGGTCCGCGGCGCGCTCGTCGGCGAGCTCGCGCAGCCGCTCGTGGGCCGAGGCGTAGCGCTCCCACACCTCGTCGCGCATCGCCTCGGGCATCGGATGGCGCCCGCTGTCCATGACGAGGAAGTGGTCGAAGCGCAGGCCGCGGAACATCGCGTGGTCGCGCTCGGGCAGATCGAGCATCGCCATGAGCGTCCGGGTGGTGAGCTCGAGGCAGAACGCCTGCATGAGGTCGCATGCGCTCTCGCCCGCGAAGCCCTCGACGAGCTCGACCGCCAGCTCCTCGATGCGCGGCTCCAGCGCGGCCACGCGCGGACGGGTGAACCCGCGCTGCCCCGTCTTGCGGATCGGCGTGTGCTCGGGCGGGTCCATGCCGATGAACGCCTTCGCCATCAGCGCGGGCGGCACGCGCTCGAGGAACGCCTCCGGGACGTCGAGGCTCCCCGAGATCGACGTGCTCGAGAACGTCGCGGCATCGGCGATGCAGCGGTCGACGTCCTCGCGGCGGCTGACAACCCACACGCCGAGCGGCTCGTAGAAGAAGACCGGCGCCTCGTCCCGCGCGCGCGTCAGCAGGCTCGCCGGATCGCGGAAGCCCTGCTCGCTGACCGGGTCGAACTCCGCGGGTGCCGTCGGTCTCATGGCTGACAGAATGCACTGTGCGGAGGAATGACCGCGTCGTCGCGGCGGCCGCTGCACCGCTGCGCTGATGAACGAGATCCTCCTCTTCGCACTCCTCGGCCTGGGGACGGGCGCCCTGATCGCCGGGATCGGCCTCGGCGTCGTGCTGTCCTATCGCGGGTCCGGGGTCATCAACCTCGCCACCGGCGCGAGCTCGATGGTGGCCGCGTACCTGTTCCTGTGGCTGACGTCGGACGGGCTCGCGACCGCGGTCGCGCTCGTCCTCGCGCTGGCGGGCACCGTGGTCTTCGGCGTCGTCGTCGAGGTCGTCGTCTTCCGGCCGCTGCGCAGCTCCTCGCCGCTGTCGTCGCTCGTCGCGTCGCTCGGCGTGCTGCTCACCGCGCAGGCGACCATCGACCTCATCCTCAAGGGCGGCGGGAGCGACAAGGCGCCGCCGTCGGCGCTCGACGTGATGATCGGCGGCGGCGGCAACCAGATCATCCCGTCCGTCCTCCCGTCGAGCCTCGTCACCGCGTTCGGCGCGCGGATCCCGTCCGACCGGTTCTGGCTGACCGCCATCGTCGTGCTCGCGGCGGCGGTGCTGTGGGCGTTGTACCGCTGGTCGCACTTCGGGCTCGCCACGCGCGCGGCGTCGGAGAACGGGACGAGCGCGAAGCTCGCGGGCCTGCACACCGAGCGCCTCGCGCTCCAGAACGCCGTCCTGGCCGCGCTGGTCGCCGGCGGCATGGGGATCCTCGCGGGCGCGGTGACGCAGATCGACACCGTCAACCTCCCGCTGCAGGTCGTGCCCGCGCTGGGCGCTGCGATCTTCGCGCGCTTCACGTCCTTCTCGATCACCTGCCTCGCGGGGCTGCTCATCGGCGCCGCGCAGTCGCTCCTCTACTACGCGCAGACGAAGCCGTGGTTCCCCACGGGCGGCGGCGTCCCGCTGCCGGGGGTCAGCTCCGTGCTGACGTTCCTCGTCATCGTCGCGGCGCTGTGGCTGCGGGGCTCGAGCCTGCCGACGCGCGGTGAGCTGCTCGAGGGGCATCTGCCCTCCGCGCCCCGGCCCACGCGCCTGGCGGTCCCCGCCCTCGTGTGCGTCGCCGCCGTGATCGTGGCGTTGTTCGTCGTGCCGTTCGACTACCGCTTCGCCATCGGCGTCTCGCTCGCCGGGACGATCATCGGCCTGTCGCTCGTCCTCATCACCGGCTACGTGGGGCAGGTCTCGCTGCTGCAGGTGCCGCTGGCGGGCATCGCCGCCTTCGCGGTGTCGCACCTGGCGACCGACGGCGGGATGAGCTTCCCCGTCGCGTCGGTGCTCGCCGTGATGATCGCGACGGCGACGGGCTTCCTCGCCGGGGCGTCCGCGCTGCGCGTCCGGGGGGTGACGCTCGCCGTCGTGACCCTCGCGGCCGCCATCGCGATCGAGCAGTTCGGCTTCGCGAACCCGACGTGGGGCGTCCTGCGCTACGGCAACGCGATCCCCGAGCCGCGGATCCTCGGGTGGGACGTCGGCTCCGCCGCCGGCCTGCGCGCGATCGGCGGCGGACTCGTCAGCCCCGCCCTGGGCCTCATGCTGCTCGCGGCCACGACCGCCATCGCGCTGCTCGTCCTGCGGGTGCGCCAGAGCGGGCTGGGCAACCGGCTGCTCGCGGTGCGCTCCAACGAGTCCGCCGCGGCGGCCGCCGGCGTCAGCGTGCGGGGCACGAAGTTCACCGCCTACGCGCTGTCCTCGTGCATCGCGGGCGTCGGCGGCGTCGCCTACGCCTACGCGTTCACCAAGGTGACCGTCGACAGCTTCGGGGTCCTCGTCGCGCTGCAGTTCGTCGCGTTCGCCTACATCGGCGGCATCACGATGATCCCGGGCGCGGTGTTCGCGGGCCTCATGACGACGGGCGGCGTCATCCCGCACTTCCTCGACGCGCAGCTCGGGCTGTCGCAGACGTGGATCCTGCTCCTCGCCGGCGTGGCGCTCATCCTCTGCCTGCGGCTCTTCCCGTCCGGGATCGCGGGGTCGTGGAGGGCGGCTCGCGTCAGGCCGCGACGGCGCGTCGCAGGCGCGCGGCGTCGCGCCCCGGCGGTCCCCCGAACTGGCGACGGTAGTCCCGGCTGAACTGCGACGGGCTGTCGTAGCCGACGGCGTAGCCCGCACCGGCCACGTCGTCGGGCTGCGCGATCAGCCGCAGGCGGGCCTCCTGCAGGCGGATGAGCTTCTGGAACTGGATCGGGCTCATCGCGGTCAGCTGGCCGGCGGGTTCCTCTCGGGCAAGTACACACGCGACGCCGCGATCGACGCGGGGTCGCGCGGGCAGATCACCGGCGGGCCGACCGACGCCCAGTTCGCGGTCATCGACGCCCTCGGCGGCGTCGCGGAGGAGGTCGGCGCGACCCCCGCGGCGGTCGCCTTGGCCTGGCTGCGCAGCCGCCCCGGGGTGACGGCGCCGATCGTCGGCGCCCGGCGCCTGGAGCACCTCGAGGCGAACCTCGCGAGCCTCGCCATCGAGCTCAACGATGCGCAGATCGCCGCGCTCGACGCGGTCTCCGCGCCGCAGCTCGACTACCCCTACGACCTCAACCGCACGGCCGGGCCGATGCTGCAGTTCGCGGGCACGACGGTGGACGGGCAGGCGTCGGTCGTCTACCCGCCGCTGCTGGAGAGCGCGATGCGCTACTGACGCCGGGCGCGGCTCGGGGCGACACGCGGCGGCTCGTCGGGCTGCTTGGGGTAGACCGGCGGCCACGGCGCGTCGAGCAGGCCGCTCTCGCGGTCGCGCGCGTGCATCGCGAGGAGCGGCTCGAGCGACTGCGGCGCGTCGTCGATGCCGGCCCACGGGTCGCCGTCGCGCTCGACGCGGCCGGGGACGGTCGCCATCGTCAGCGCGTCGGGGTCGATGTCGTCGAGCTCGTCCCAGGAGAGCGGCGTCGAGACCTGCGCGCCCTTGCGCGCGCGGACCGACCACGCGCCGAACACGGTCTTGTGCGGTGCGTTCTGGTTGTAGTCGACGAAGATCCGCTCGCCGCGCTCCTCCTTCCACCAGCCGGCGGTGAGGATGTCGGGGCGGCGGCGCTCGAGCTCGCGCGCGACGGCGACCGCCGCCGAGCGGACCTCGTAGGAGTCCCATCGCGGCTGCAGGCGGACGTAGACGTGCAGGCCGCGGTTGCCGGTCGTCTTGGGGTGGCCGGCGATGCCGTGCTCGTCGAGCAGCGTCTTGAGCTCCCAGGCGGCCGCGCGCGCCTCGGCGAACCCGGTGCCCGGCTGGGGGTCGAGGTCCAGGCGCAGCTCGTCGGCGTGCTCGGGGTCGTCGGCGAGGTTCGGCCAGACGTGGAAGCCGAGGCAGGCGAGGTTCACCGCCCACGCGACGTGCGCGACGTCGGCGGCCACCAGCGCGCGCGACGGCGTGCCGTTGACGGTCTGCACGGTCGTCGTCTCCAGCCACTCCGGCGCGTTCTCGGGCACGCGCTTCTGGAAGAACGACGGCCCGCCGGCGCCCTTCGGGAAGCGCTGCATGAGCACCGGCCGGCCGCCCATCGCGCGCATGAGCGGCTCGGCGACCGCCGCGTAGTAGGTGACGAGGTCGAGCTTCGTCTCGCCGTGCTCGGCGAACAGCACCTTGTCCGGGCTCGTGATCCTCACCTCGCGCCCGGCGAGCTCGAGGACGTGCGCGTCCTTGGCGGCCATTGCGTCCTCAGGCTACGGGTCGCATGAGCCCGAGGACGTTGCCGCCGGGGTCCGCGACCCACACGAGATCGCCGACGCCGTCGATCGTCGTCCGGTCCATGAGCACGCGGCCGCCCGCGTCCACGGCCACGCGCGCGGCGGCGTCGACGTCCTCCACCGCGACCGTGCACTCGAAGCCGCAGACCTGCAGGCCGCCGAGGTCGCGCCGGCTCTGCAGCGCGGCGACCGGGAGCCCGGTCCCGTCGATCTTGAGGAAGCCGGGAGGACCCCAGGGAGCGAAGGTCCAGCCGAGCACGCGCTCGTAGAAGGCGCGTGAGGCGCCGACGTCGTCGGCGTTGATCGCCGCGTGGATGATCGGGCTGCTCATGTGCGGGACGCTACGCCCGCCGCGCGAGCCCGCGGTGAGATAGTTCGCGGCGTGAGCAACCAGATCCAGAGGGCCCGCGAGCTGATGGAGCGCAGCCGCCGCGAGCGCTTCGCGGTCGGTGCGTTCAACGTCGACAACCAGGAGACGCTCGTCGCGATCGCCCGCGCGGCACAGGCGAAGAGCTCGCCGGTGCTGGTCGAGGTCAGTCAGGGCGAGGTCGATGCGATCGGCCTCGCGAACCTGCGCGACCTCGTCGACAACTACCGCGCCGAGCTCGGCATCGAGATGTACGTCAACCTCGATCACAGTCCCAGCGTCGAGGCGGCGAAGGCCGGGATCGACGCGGGCTTCGAGTTCATCCACATCGACCTCAGCCAGGCCAAGCGGGACGCGACGGACGACGAGATCATCGCGGCGACCCGCGAGGTCGTCGCCTACGCGCGGACGACGGGCGCGCTCGTCGAGAGCGAGCCGCACTACTTCGGCGGCAGCTCCAACGTCCACACCGAGGACATCGACTACGAGGAGATCCGCAAGACGTTCTCGACGCCGGAGGGCGCGAGGGCGTTCGTCGACGCGACCGGCATCGACACGTTCGCGGCGGCGGTCGGCAACCTCCACGGCCGGTATCCGGTGCCCAAGCAGCTCGACCTCGAGCTGCTCGGGCGCGTCCGCGATGCCATCGGCTGCTACATCAGCCTGCACGGAGGCAGCGGGACGCCGGGGCACTTCTTCACGTCGGCGGCCGAGATCGGGGTGAGCAAGATCAACCTGAACTCGGACATGCGCTACGCGTACCGCACGACGCTGGAGCGCCAGCTGCGCGACAACCCGGACGAGTACGCGATCGTCCGCCTCATGGGACCCGTCATCCGCGCCGTCCAGGACGTCGTCGAGGAGCACATCGACCTGTACGGATCCGCCGGCAAGGCGCAGCCCTAGGCCTGCGGCGACACGTCGGGTGACCGCCGAGATCATCGTTCTCGCGTTGCTGACGGCCGTCCGGCCGACGAGCCTCGCCGCCGTCTACGCGCTGCTGTCGGCCGAGGGCCCGCGGCGCCTCATGGTCGTGTACGTCGCCTCCGGGCTGGCGTTCACGATCGCGATCGGCTTCCTCGTGGTCCTCGCCTTCGACGGCATCGACCTGCACAGCGGCAGCAGCCACACGAAGGGTGTCGCGCAGCTCGCCGGCGGCATCGTCGTGCTGGCCTTCGCCGTCGGCGTCCTGACGCGGCGCGTCGGTGGCCGCCAGGCCGAGGACGCGCCGAAGCCGAGCCACCGGTGGGAGCGGCTGCTGAGCCACCGGCCGACGGGCCGCACGGCGGCGCTGGCGGGCCCGGCGACGCACGTGCCGGGCCTGTTCTACCTCGTCGCGCTGAACCTCATCGTCGCGCACCGCGGCCACTCGTTCGAGGGTCTGGTGCAGGTCCTGATCTACAACGTCGTCTGGTTCGCCATCCCGATCGCGGCGCTGGCGATGTGCGTCGTCCGTCCCGCGACGGCCCGCGACGCCGTCGAGGCGATCCAGGCGTGGACCAAGCGCCACGCCCGGGCCATCGTGCTGGTCGTCTCCTTCGGCGTCGGGGCCGTGCTGGTCGTGCGGGGGCTGCTGGCGATCTGATCGCTACCCGCGGGCGAGGTGGAACGCCAGCCCGATGAACAGCAGGCTCTGGGCGCTGTGCACCGCGATGCCGATCAGCGCGCTGCGGTACCGCTTGGAGGGATAGGCGACGATGAACGTGTCGAGCAGCGTCGCCGGGATGGCCCACGGCACGTGCAGGTGGTAGACGGCGAACAGCACGCCGTTGGCGAGCCAGTCGCGCTCGCCGAACGCGCCGTTCATACGGGGGAGCAGCAGGCCTCGGAACAGGAGCTCCTCGCCGAGCACGGTGTTGAAGACGGCCAGCACCACGATCACGGCGAACCAGCCCCACGATCCGGCCATGAACCCCTGGCCGGCGGTCGAATCGAAGAACAGGCCGAGGTCGCGC
Source organism: uncultured Solirubrobacterales bacterium (assembly GCA_963757125.1). Lineage (GTDB taxonomy): Bacteria > Actinomycetota > Thermoleophilia > Solirubrobacterales > Solirubrobacteraceae > CAVVSD01. Next base: position 890,504 of record CAVWQP010000009.1, read on the forward strand.
GCCACCGCGTGGTGGACCTGGGGCACGAACTCCTCGATCCCGATCGCCACGACCAGCGGGATCAGGAGGAGCCAGAGGCGGCCTCCACGGCGTCCGGTGCTCGGGCTGCGCGGTGCCGTGAGCCACAACGCCGGGCGTACGACCGACCAGCGCAGCGTCCCCTGCTCGCGGAAGACGAGGGTCGCGACGAGCACGAACTGCCAGACGAGCCCCGCGGTCAGGCACAGGAGGAGCGCCTCCGTCAGGCCGTTCGCGCCGCCGATGCGGTCGGCGAGCCAGGGCGCGAGGACCCAGGCCAGGAACCCCATGGGCAGCGCCGCGGCCGCCCAGATCGCGCCGATGCGTCCGAGCGAGTACTGCGGCAGCGCCGCGTCCTCGGTGGGTGTCGCATCGTGTCGATGCAGGGTCGGAGCTGGTGCGGTGATCGCCATGGTGAGCCGTCCTCTCGTGGTCCGTCGGTCGATGGGACGACGCTCTCAACGGGGCGACCGGCCGTCGTCGCCCGCAGGGCATGTTCGGGCTCTCCCTCCAGGCCGATCTCGCCTATGACCTTGGTCGGAGGCGGGGCGCGCGCACGTGGTCTACGGTCGGCCCGTGACCCGGCTCTGGTCCTTCGTGCGCAGCTACGGACTGGACCTGCTGATCGTGCTCGCCGCGATCGAGGGCGCGCTCGAGGTCGCACTCCGGGACGACGCGCTGCGTGCGCCGCGGTCGTCGCCCTGGTTCGCCGTGCCGGCGGTCGCGATCATGGTGCTGCCGCTGCTCCTGCGGCGGCGCTGGCGCTTCGGGGCGCCGGTCGCCGTCTGGCTGCTGGCGGCCGCGTTCTCGTTCGTCGACGGGCGGCTGATCGAGTTCACGGCCGGCGTCACGGTCGCCGGGATGGCTGCGTCGTTCCTGCTCGCGCAGGTCCCCGACGCCGCGCCAGGCGCGGTTGGGGCTGGCCGTCGCCGTCGGCGGCGCGGCGATCGTCGTCTACAACGACCCCAATCACGCGGCCGGCGACTTCGTCTTCATCCCGGCGCTGTTCGCGATCGCCTGGCTCGTCGGCTTCGCGCTGCGCGAGCGGGTCGTGCAGGCCGAGGCTGCGGAGGAGCGCGCGCGCCAGGCCGAGCGCGACCGCGAGGCGACCGCCCGCGTCGCCGTCGCGGAGGAGCGGGCGCGGATCGCGCGCGAGCTGCACGACATCGTCGCCCACGCCGTGAGCGTGATGGTGCTGCAGGTCGGCGCCGTGCGGCACAACCTGCCCGACGAGCGCGGCGACGACAGGGCCGCGCTGCGCGACGTCGAGGAGACCGGCCGCACGGCGCTCACCGAGATGCGGAGCCTGCTCGGCGCGATGCGCCGCGACGACGACCGGCCCGATCTCGCGCCGCAGCCCGGCCTCGGCAGCCTCGATCCGCTGCTGGAGGACTTCCGTCGCGCGGGGCTCCCCGTGCAGCTGCACGTCGACGGCGAGCCGCGGCCGCTGCCGCGCACGCTGGACCTCTCCGCGTACCGGATCATCCAGGAGGGGCTGACGAACGCGCTCAAGCACGCGCACGCCGGCCACGCCGACGTCGTCGTCCGCTACGGGTCCGACGGGCTCCGGGATCGACGTCCGCGACGACGGGGACGGCGGCGCCGCGGGCGACGGCCTCGGGCACGGGCTGGTGGGCATCCGCGAGCGCGTGAAGATCCACGGCGGCGAGATGACCGCCGGCGCCGGCGCCGAGCGCGGCTTCACGCTCAGCACGCGCCTCCCGTTCGACGGCGGCCGCCGATGAGCATCCGCGTCCTCGTCGCCGATGACCAGTCGATGGTCCGCGCCGGGTTCCGCATGCTGCTCGCCCGCGAGCCGGACATCGAGGTCGTCGCGGAGGCGGGCAACGGCCGCGACGCGGTCCAGCAGGCTGCGCGCTTCGACCCGACGGTGGTCCTCATGGACATCCGCATGCCGGAGCTCGACGGGCTCGAGGCGACCCGGCGCATCCTCGCCGCCGACCCGGCTGCGCGCGTCCTGATCCTCACGACGTTCGACCTGGACGAGTACGTGTTCGAGGCGCTCAGCGCGGGAGCGAGCGGCTTCGTCCTCAAGGACGACCCTCCGGAGCAGCTCATCGCCGCGATCCGCACCGTCGCCGCGGGCGAGGCGCTGCTGTCGCCGGCGATCACGAAACGGGTGATCCGCCAGTTCACGCGCATCCCGCGCCCGGCGCCGCCGGCGCGGTTCGGCGAGCTGACGACGCGCGAGCAGGAGGTCTTCCGGCTCATCGCGCTCGGCCGGTCCAACGCGGAGATCGGGCGCGAGCTCTACATCGGCGAGGGGACCGTCAAGACGCACGTCACCCACGTGCTGCAGAAGCTCGACCTGCGCGACCGCGTGCAGGCCGTGGTGCTCGCGCACCAGGCGGGGATGGTCGAGGCGGACGCTCCGGGGCCGACGGGCCGCGAGGGGCTCTAGCCGGCGCGCACCGACGGCCGGTACGGCATGACGTGCTCGAGGAAGTCCTCGGGCGGCGGCGGCCCCCACTGGTTCAGCGTCTGCGGCGTCATCGGCCAGGTGCCCGGGACGTAGGTCTCCTCGCTCTCGATGCGCTGGAGGTCGGCCAGCACCTCGACGACGCCGCCCGCCGGATCGAGGTGGTAGGTGAAGAGGTTGCGCCCCGGCCCGTGGCGGCCCGGCCCCCAGATGAGCAGGACGTCGTTCAGCGTGAGGTGGTCGGCGAACGCCTGCATCGACGCCCACCCGTCGAGCTCGAAGGCGTAGTGGTGCAGGCCGCTCACGGGGGCGGGCGCGATCGCGACGCCGTGGTGATCGGCGCTGCAGCGATACCAGGACAGGACGCCTGGGACGGTGTCGGAGAGGCGGAAGCCCAGCGGCCCGGTGAGGACCGCCTCGAGCTCGTCGGCCACGTCGCTCGTCAGCGTCGCGTGGCCGAACTTCCGCGGGATGGGGGCGGGGCTCGCGTACCGAGCAGGCTCGTCCGCCGCCATCGCGCGGACGAGGTCGATCGTCAGGCCGCCGGGCGCGACGAAGCGGCGCGCCTCGGCCACGCCCGGGACCTCGTGCGTCTCGGGCGGCATGCCGGCGGCGGTCATGGCGTCGGTCAGCGCGTCCAGCTCGCGCGCGTCGGCGACCTCGAGGGCGACCGCGGCGAGCGTCGGGGCGTCCGACGCCGTCAGGACGAGCTCGTGGTGGCGCTCGTTGCAGGTGAGGTAGACGCTCTCGCCGACCCGCTCGACCTCGCGCAGGCCGAGGATGCCGATGGCGTGGTCGACCGACCGCTCCAGGTCGGGCACGGCGAGCTCCACGTAGGCGACGCGCGACGGGCTCATCTCTCCTCCTCGGGTGACCATGCTTGACGTTACGCCGACCAGCAGTACCGGCACGGCGAAGACCCGTAGTCGGGTACTGATGCCGCGAGCCCCGTCGGGACGGAGGGTTGGGGCATGGCACAGATCGACACCCCCATCACCGACTCCTCCCGCTCCGTCTACGCCGTCGCGGGCGGCAACCACATCACGATCCTGCTCGACCGCGACGCGACCGGCGGCGAGGAGGACATCATCGAGGTCACCGCCCAGCCGGGCGGTGGTCCGCCGCCGCACCGGCACGGCTTCGCGGAGTGGTTCCGCGTCCTCGACGGCGAGCTGACGCTCATCGAGCGGCGCGACGGCGCGGTCCACACGCAGGTCCTCACGAGCGGTGATGCCTACGTCGCACCGTGGACCGTCCACGCGACCCTGAACCTCGGCGAGCGGCCGTGCCGCTTCGAGGTGACGAGCCGGCCCGGCGTGATGAGCGGCTACGCGAAGGAGGCCGGCGTGCCGGTCCCCGACGAGCTGACCCCTCCGTCGCACGAGCCGCCCGGCCCGGGCGAGCTCGGCGCCGTCGCGGCACGGTGGGGGATCGAGTTCTGCGACGCCGAGCTGACCGCCGGAATGCGGTCGTGATCCCCGGCGGCGTGCTGCTCAAGCGCCTGCTGCTGGCGTTCTGGGCGATGTACTTCTCGATGGTTGCGGTGACCAACACGATCGACCTCCTCGACGAGATCGACGCGCTGCACTGGACGTTCCTGAACTCGCAGAACTTCGACTACATGCGCTCGATCGTGAAGGTCTACGACGTGGGCTCGCTGCCGACGGGGCTGCTGCTCGCCGGCGCGCTGGCGGTCGAGGTCGTCGGCGCCGTCCTGTTCTGGCGGGCGCTGCTGCGCCGCAGCTCCGACGCCAACGCGGTCGCGCTGCAGGCCGTGTCGTGGAGCGTGCTGGTGTGGATCGCGTTCACGTTCATGACCGAGTTGTTCGTCGCCTACACGTCGGAGTCGCCGTTCCGCGAGCTGCTCCTGCTGGCGATCGGGACCGCGCTGGTGATCGTGCTCGTGCCGGACGACGGCGTGGCCGGCCCGGCCTAGGCTGGGGGCCATGGCCGACCACGTGGACGTGCTGATCGTGGGTGCCGGGGTGTCGGGCATCGGCGCCGCGTGCCACCTGCAGGCGCGGCATCCCGGGCGCACGTACGCGATCCTCGAGGCGCGCGACGCGATCGGCGGGACGTGGGATCTGTTCAGGTTCCCCGGGCGTGCGCTCGGACTCCGACGTGCACACGTTCGCCTACGCGTTCAAGCCGTGGACGGGCGACAAGGCGATCGTCGACGGCGCGTCCATCCGGGAGTACGTCCAGGAGACCGCCCGCGAGGCCGGCGTCGACCGGCACATCCGCTTCGGGCAGCGCGTCGTGCGCGCGTCCTGGTCGAGCGAGACGGCGCTGTGGACGGTCGACGTCGAGGGCGGCCCGCCCATGACGGCGCGCTGGTTCTTCTGCGCCACCGGCTACTACCGCTACGACGAGGGGTACGCGCCGCCGATGCCGGGGATCGAGAGGTTCGGCGGCCAGGTGGCCCACCCGCAGCACTGGCCCGAGGACCTCGACCACGCCGGCAAGCGCGTCGTCGTGATCGGCAGCGGCGCGACCGCCGTGACCGTCGTCCCGGCGATGGCCGAGACGGCCGCGCACGTCACGATGCTGCAGCGCTCGCCGTCCTACATCCTGCCCCAGCCGTCCCACGACCCGCTCGCGGCGTGGCTCTCCGGGCGGTTGAGCGCGAAGCGCGCGTACAGGATCGTCCGGCGCAAGAACATCGCGCAGCAGGCGGCCGTCTACTGGCTGTGCCAGCGCTTCCCGCGCGCGATGCGCAAGGTCATCCGCCGGATCAACGCGCAGCGGCTGCCGCCCGGCTGCCCGGTCGACGTGCACTTCAACCCGCCCTACGACCCGTGGGACCAGCGCCTCTGCGTCGTCCCGGACGGCGACCTCTTCAAGGCGCTGCGCAAGGGGACCGCGTCGGTCGCGACCGACCACATCGCGACCTTCACCGAGCACGGCATCCGGCTGCGCTCCGGGGAGCACCTCGACGCCGACATCGTCGTGACCGCGACGGGCCTGGATCTGCTCGCGTTCGGCGGCATCGAGCTCGTCGTCGACGGCCGCGCGATCGCGCTGCCCGAGACGCTCGCCTACCGCGGCACGATGCTGGGCGGCGTCCCCAACTTCGCGTACGCGATCGGCTACACGAACGCGTCCTGGACGCTGAAGGTCGACCTCGTCTGCGAGTACCTGTGCCGGGTGCTCTCCCACCTCGACGCGATCGGCGCCGACGCGTGCGTCCCCGAACCGCCGGGCGACGTGCCGACGCGGCCGCTGCTCGACTTCCAGGCCGGCTACGTCCTGCGGGCGCTGGACCGGTTCCCGCGCCAGGGCGAGCAGGCGCCGTGGCAGCTCGCGATGAACTACTACGGGGACGCGAAGAACCTGCGCCGCGGCCCGGTCGACGACGGGACGCTGCGCTGCTTCTCCGCGACCCGTGAGACCGCGGTGGCGGCGTGAGCGCCGTCGGGGGCAAGGTGTGCGCCGTCACCGGCGCCGGGTCGGGCATCGGGCGGGCGCTGGCCGTCGAGCTGGCGCGCCGCGGAGCCCACGTGGCGATCTCCGACGTCGACCCGGACGGCCTCGCCGGCACCTCGGCGGCCATCGGGCGGGAGGTGCACGAAACGGTCGTCGACGTCGCCGACCGCGCCGCGGTGGAGGCGTGGGCCGCCGCCGTCGCCGCGCACCACGGCGTCGTCCACCAGATCTACAACAACGCGGGCATCGCGTTCTCGCGGCCCGTGCTCGAGAGCGAGTACGAGGACTTCGAGCAGGTGCTCGCGGTCAACCTGTGGGGCGTCATCCACGGCACGAAGGCGTTCCTGCCGCACGTCATCGCGTCGGGCGACGGGCACGTCACCAGCATCTCGAGCGTGAACGGCTTCTTCGCCCAGAGCCGCATGTCGCACTACTGCGCGTCGAAGTTCGCCGTCCGCGGCTTCTCCGAGAGCCTGCGGTCGGAGATGCTGAGCGCGCGGCACCGCGTGGGGGTGACGGTCGTGCATCCCGGGGGCGTGAAGACGAACATCGCCGACGCGGCGCTGGACGAGGCCCGCAAGCGGGGGTTCGTGCCGACCGAGGCGGACCTGCGGCGCCACCGGACGTTCAACGAGAAGATCCTGCGCATGGCGCCCGAGCAGGCGGCGCGCATCATCGTCGACGGCGTCGAGGCCGGCCGCCCGCGCGTCCTCGTCGGCAACGACGCGCGCCTGATCGACGCGATCGTGCGGCTGCTGCCGGGCCGCTACCCGCGGGTCGCCGTGGCGCTCGAGCGTCGGCTGCGTCGCTAGTCCCGCCGGAGCGCGCCGGCGGTCGCCCAGCCGGTCGCGCCGACGGGGAGGTAGCGCGACGACACGACGGTGACGCCGTCGAACCCACGTGGTCCGTGGGAGCGGAGCTCCACGCGGTCGTCCCGCAGCAGGTAGTCCCAGGCCGTGCCGGCGGGCGAGTAGCGGATGTAGACGTCGGCGGCCGCCACCACCCGCGCGCGCAGGCGCGCCGGCCCCATCGCCCTGGCCCCGCAGGAGGTCTGCGGGCCGTGCTTGGACGGCATGACCCCCGGCTCGAAGTCGAACCCGGCCGGCCCCTTGCACGGCCGCCCGGGCGGGCTGTGCCACGGCTCCACGTCCTCGAGGGGGATCCAGCCCGAGCCGCCCTGCTGCCGGGCGTACACCCAGATCCAGGCGTCCCCGGGACCGGCCGCGGGCCGGTCGGGCGGGAGGTCGTCGTGGTCGGGATTGCGGACGGTCTGACGGCCGAGCCCCTGCCCCGCCCGCAGCTCCACCACCGCGCCCGCGGTCGGATCGCACGCGACGCGGATCGCCGTCGGGCGCGTGGTCCGGTAGGGCCGGTAGCCGATGTTGACCTCGTCGCCCGAGTACAGCCCGTCGATCCCGTGACAGGGCACAGTGGGATTGTCGCGCTCAGCCGATGACCTCCGCCACCCGCGGCTTGCCCTGCCACGGCTGCGCCTTGAGCACCTCGAGGAACGCGCCCGCGGCGGGCGACCACTCGCTGCGCGTGTAGGCACACAGGCGCCGCACGACCGGCCGGCGCAGCCGACGCACGTGCGTCTGGAGGTCGACGGGGACGAGCGAGCTGGGCACGAGCGAGACACCGACGCCCGCTGCCGCGAGCCGCACCGCCGCCTCGACCTGCTGGGTCTCGACGGTCTTGCGCGGGGCGAACCCGGCCCGGCCGCATGCCTCCGCGACCAGCGCCCACAGGCCGTGCTCGGGCGGGAAGAGGATCCAGTCGCGGTCGGCGAGCTCCTCGAGCGGCACGCGTGCGGACGGCGCGAGGTGCCACGCCGGGTCCCGCGGCCCGACGATCACGACGAACTCCTCCCAGCCGAGCCGCACGACCGGCCCCTTGAGGTCGGCCGGCGGCGGCCCGACGGCGATGTCGCCGACGCCGCTGCGCAGCCCGCGCTCGAGCTCGAGCCGGTGCGCGTACTCGTGCAGGCGGATCTCCACGCCGGGATGGCGCTCGTAGAGCGTGCGGATCGCGGGCGGAAGGATGCCCACGGCGACCGACCGCACCGTGGCGATCTCCAGCTGCCCGCTGCGCAGGCTGAGCGCCTCGCGCGCGGCTCGCGCGGCGCGCTGGGCCGCGAGGACCGTCGCACGCGCCTCGGGTAGGAACGCCTTCCCGGCGGCGGTGAGCCGCATGCCCCGCGGCAGCCGCTCGATGAGCTGGCCGCCGAACTCCGTCTCGAGCGCCTTGATCTGCTGCGAGAGCCCGGGCTGGGACACGTGCAGCTCCGCCGCGGCGCGCGTGAAGGAGCCCGTATCGACGACCGCGACCCAGTACTCCAGCTGCCGCAGGTTCATAACCGCGGATTATGGACCAGACGCAGGTGACGAGCACGTCGCTCGTCACCCACATCCGCCTCCGCGTCCTGCGCCCCGACTAGCCCTTCGCTCCGAACACCGACGCGAGCGACGGCACCGCGGCATCCCGGCTCGAGAGCGGCTGCAGGCCGAAGCGCTGCTCGATCGTCGACAGCACGGACGTCGTGTCGTGCTGCGTGTGATCCACGACGAAATCGGCCTTCAGGCCGGGCGTCAGGACGAGCGCCGGCACACGCGTGCCGGGCCCGTGCAGGTCGCTCGGCCCTTCGGGGCCGCCGGCCTGGCCCGGCGGGGGCACGTGGTCCCACTGGCCGCCGAACTCGTCGTAGGTGACGACGACCATGGTGTGCTTCGCGCAGCGGCTGTCGCCGATCGCCTTCAGGAGGTCGACGAGGTGGTCGGAGCCGGTCGACACGCTCGCGTAGCCCGGGTGCTCGTTCTCCGCTCCCGCCGGCTTGACGAACGACACCGGCTTCAGCGCGCAGGCCTTCTCCGAGGACGTCGCCAGGTCCAGGAACTCCTGCTCGTCGCGCAGGTGCTGCGCGCGGGCCTCGCTCCCCGGGGCGAAGCTCCTGAAGTAGTTCAGCGGCTGGTGGTGGAACTGGAACAGCTTGTCCGGGCAGTTCGGGAACGTCGCCGTGGCCAGTGCGTCGGGGTCCGAGCAGGTCGGCCCGTTCCCGTTCGTCCAGCCCGGGGCGCCCACGTTGCCGGCGGCATTGGACCATCCGCCGGAGTACCACGCCCAGTCGATGCCCGCCCCGCTCAGCCGGTCGCCGATCGTCGGGTTCGTCAGCGGCGGGAGCCTGTTGGCGTCCGGCGTGTTCGGCGCGTAGGGCTGGTAGGCCGGCTGGATCGTGTTCACGGCGTAGTCGCCGCACAGCAGGCCGGGCTTGGCGATGCCCGCGCACTTGGCGGTGAGCGGGGCGTCCTTCACCCCGTCGATCGTCGGCGTGTAGAGCGGCGTCTTCGTCGGCATCCCGTTCGTGTCGACGATGGAGTGCAGATCGTGCTCACCGCTCTGCGCCGCGCCCGCGAACACCGGCGTCGCCGCGGCGACGAGCCACTGGTGGTTGAGGAACGACCCGCCGAACGCGGACTGGAAGAAGTTGTCGGCGATCGCATACCGCGGGTGACCCTCCTCGTGCAGGTAGCGGTAGATCGGCAGCGCCCGCGTGTCGTAGGTGCCCTGCGTGAGGCCGGCGGCATCGCTGCCGGTGGTGTAGCGGTCCTGCCTGCCGCCGTCGAGCTGGTACTGCTCGTGGTAGAAGCGGTGCACGAGGTCGCGCGTGCAGCCGCCCGGCTCACCGGTCCCGTTCCTGACGCCGTTCGGCGCGGAGGCTCCGGGCGCGGGGCACGTCGTGTCCGACGGCTTGATGTAGTCGTCGATCCGGAACGGAGAGTTGGCGAAGTGGCTCACGAACGGCGTCGCCGTCGTGGTGTCCGTGCACGTCGCCGGCAGCGGGTCCGGGGACGTGAGGTTCACGTCGTTCTGCAGCAGGCAGGTGAAGGGTTCACCCTCCTGGTTCACCTGCGTGGTGTGCGCCGGGTCCGCGTTCGCCAGCCCGTTGACGCCCTCCCAGCCGCCGTAGAGGTTGTCGAAGGAGTGGTTCTCCTCGTAGATCACCACGATGTGCTTCACGCGATCGAGTCCCCCGGTCGCGGGGCTGTGCTGCTTGCCTGCGACCGCGGTCCCGCCGGTCGCGAGGCACAGGCCGGTCACCAACGTCCCGGCCACCACCCTCCGTGCGCGCATGTGCGGATTGCTACCCCATCGCGCCGCGGGCGACGCCGCCGGTTCAGCGGCACCCCGCACTGATAACCGCAGGTTATCGCTGGGAACGCGTCCCGTGCTTCGACACCTGACGAGCGGCGGGATACGGTCCTTTCGTCCGCAGTGGAGGGGAGACCATGAGGGCCACAGGGTTCAACCACGTCAGCCTGGTCGCGCACGACCTGGAGCGCTCGGTGCGCTTCTACACCGAGATCTTCGGGATGGAGAGGATCGCGACGTACACGTTCGCGTTCCCGGTGCAGTACCTGCGCCTCGGCGATCTGCAGCTGCACCTCTTCGAGCGCGACGCGCCCGCGCCCGCGTACCACCACATCGGCATCGACGTGGACGACTACGAGGAGGCGTACCGCCGCGCGCGCGAGCTGGAGATCCTGGAGAAGGAGTCGTTCTTCTCGGACATGTACGAACTGCCCGACGGCAGCGTGCAGATGTACGTGCGCGACCCCGCCGGCAACCTCGTCGAGCTCGACTGGCCGGACGTGTCGACCCTCGACCGCTCGGTCTTCCCAGAGATCAAGAAGCTCGCCGACGACGTGGAGCAGACGCCGGAGGGACTGCGGTCGACCCTGTACCTGACGCGGGCATGAAGCCGCCGCCGTTCGCGTACCACGATCCCACCACGGTCGAGGAGACGCTCGGCCTGCTCGACGGCGACGACGTCCGCGTCCTGGCCGGCGGGCAGAGCCTCGTCCAGCTCCTGAAGTTCCGCCGGATCCGGCCCACGGCGCTCGTCGACATCAACGGCGTCGCAGGACTCGACGCCATCGAGGAGCGCGACGGCGTCCTGCGCATCGGCGCGCTGGTCCGACAGCAGCGGCTCCTGGAGGACGAGCAGGTCGCGCGCCACCAGCCGCTGCTGCGCGAGGCGGCGCGCCACGTCGGCTACGCCGAGACGCGCCGGCGCGGCACGGTCGGCGGGTCGATCGCGTTCGGCGCGCCGTGGGCCGAGCTCTCGGCCGCCGCGGTCGCGCTCGACGCGACGATCGAGGTCCGCTCGGGCGGCGGCGACCGGGAGATCCCGGCGAGGGAGTTCTTCCTCGGCCCCAATGAGACTGCCCTCGCCCGCGGCGAGCTCGTCGTCGCCGTGCACTTCCCGGCCCGGACGGGACGATCGGGTGCCGCCTGCCACGAGGTGAGCGCGCGGTACCGCGACTACGCGCGCGTGGCCGCAGCCGCGGTCGTCGACCTCGACGCGGACGGCGGCTGCCGGTCGGCGACCGTGGCGATGCTGCGGGTCGCGGATCGGCCCGTCCTCCTCGACTGCACCGACGCGATGCGCGACGGCGGGAACGTCGACGGTCTCCTGGACGGGATCACGCCGCCGGACGACATCGAGGCGAGCAGCGCGTACAGGCGGCGGGTCGCGCCGGTGCTCGCGCAGCGCGCGCTGCGCGACGCGATGGCCCACGCACAGGGGGAGGAGGCGGCATGAGTGACACGCGGGCGGTGCGGATCACGATCAACGGCAGCGTGCACGAGGCGGAGGTCGAGCCCCGGCGGACGCTGGCCGACTTCATCCGCGAGGACGCGGGCCTGAAGGGCACGCACCTCGCCTGCGAGCACGGCTTCTGCGGCAACTGCAACGTCGCCTTCGACGGCGACACGATCCGCTCGTGCCTCATGTTCGCCGTGCAGGCCGACGGCCACGAGATCGAGACCGTCGAGGCGCTGTGCGAGCCCGGCGGTGCGCTCTCCGAGCTGCAACAGGCGTTCACCGACCACGCGGCCGTGCAGTGCGGCTACTGCACGCCGGCGATGCTCCTCACCGCACGCGAGTTCCTGCGCGACCACCCGGGGGAGACCGACGAGGAGACGATCCGGGAGGGCATCTCCAGCGTCGTCTGCCGTTGCACGGGCTACCAGCAGATCGTCGACGCGATCCGGTCGCTCGCATGAGCATCGAACAGCATCCCGCCGCGGCCGAGATCGCCCTCGAGACGCGGCTGAAGGAGGCGGGCGCACGCCGCTCGATCGGCAAGAGCATCAACCGCGTCGAGGACCCGCGGTTCCTGCGCGGCGAAGGCCGCTACCTCGACGACATCGTCCTGCCGCACATGACGCACGCGGCGATCGTGCGCAGCCCGCACGCGCACGCGCGCATCGTGAGCATCGACGCGTCGCGAGCCGAGGCGCTGCCCGGCGTCGTGCGCGTCGTCACCGGCGCGGACGTGACCGAGCACGCGGCACCGCTCCCGTCCTTCGGGGCCGCGGGGATCATCCAGCACATGATCGCGGTGCACAAAGTGCGCCACTACGGAGAGGCCGTCGCGGTCGTCGTCGCCGAGGACCGCTACATCGCAGAGGACGCGTGCGACCTCATCGACGTCGTCTACGAGCTTCTGCCCGCCGTGCTCGACCCGTTCGCCGCCTCGGAAGGGGACGCGCCGCTGCTGCACGACGCGCTGGGGACGAACGTCGCCTACGAGCGTACGTTCACCTTCGGCGACGTCGACGGGACGTTCGCGCGCTCCGCGCGCAAGGTGCAGGCGCGGCTGCGCTGGCCGCGGTCCACCGCGATGCCCATGGACACGAACGGCGCGATCGGCGACTACGACCGCGGCACCGGCGTCGTGACGGTGTGGGCGAACTCGATGAACTTCACGTACTTCCAGTGGCTGCTGGCGGCGTGCCTCAAGGTCCCGACCAGCAAGCTCAACGTCGTCCCGGTCGCGGCCGGCGGCAGCTTCGGCTCGAAGTTCTTCATGCACAAGGTCCCGTGCCTGGCGGGGTTCCTGTCCAAGCTCGTCGGGCGGCCCGTGAAGTACGTCGAGGACCGCATCGACCACATCGTCAACAACGACCACGCCGGCTCGGACCGCCACTACGACGCCGAGCTCGCGTTCGACGACGACGGCACGTTCCGGGCGCTGCGCATCCGCGTCGTCGACGACTACGGCGCGTACCTGCAGTTCGGCACCGGGACGCACGGCAACTCGCTCTCGCAGATCGTCGGGCCCTACAGGATCGGCGAGGTCGAGTACTCACTGCAGGCGGTGCTGACGAACAAGAACCAGCAGGGCGCCTACCGCGGCTTCGGCGCCGAGGTGTCCAACTGGGTGCTCGAGCGGCTCGTCGACTTCGCGGCGCGCGACCTCGGGGTCGACCGCGTGGAGCTCCGCCGGCAGAACCTCATCGGCCCGGACGAGTTCCCGTACCGCACGCCCACCGGCAACATCTACGACAGCGGCAACTACCCCGGCGTCGTCGAGAAGGTGCTCGAGGCGTCCGACTACGCGGGGTGGGTCGCCGAGCGCGATCGCGCGCGGGCCGAGGGGCGACACATCGGGATCGGCGTCGTCGCCTCGCAGGAGCGCAGCGTGTTCAGCTCCACGGAGTTCTGGTTCTGGTTCGACGAGCCGTCGTTCACGCCGACGTCGAGTCCGGAGAGCGCGAGCCTGCAGATCGATCCGACCGGGCAGATCACCGTGACGCTGCATTCGCAGGCGATGTGGGGCAACAGCCCGGAGACGGTGGTGTCGCAGGTCGTCGCGGAGGAGTTCGACGTCGACCCCGCCTCGGTGCACATCACCTACGCGGACTCACAGCACGCGCTGCCGGGCACCGGGCCCGGCGGGTCGCGCTTCACCGTCATGGTGTCCGGCGCGGTTGCGGGCGCAGCCGGCGAGGTGAAGGACAAGATGCGCCGGATCGTCGCCCACAAGCTCGAGGTCGGCGAGGAGGACCTCGAGTTCCGCGACGGCGCCGTGAACGTCGTGGGGTCGCCCGACCGGGCGATGTCGATCTCGGACATCGCGCTGACGGCCTACATGTTCCACCTCGACCTGCCGGCAGGGATGGAGAGCGGGCTGGCGGCGCAGTCGACCTACGACCACCCGCTCACGACCCTGCCGAACGACGACCGCTCCGACCTCGGGATCTTCTATCCGTTCGTCGGTCACGCGTGGCACATCGCGGTCGTGGAGGTCGACGTCGAGACCGGGAAGGTGAAGTTCCTGCGCTACGCGGCGGTCCACGACGCCGGGACGATCGTCAACCCCAAGACGCTCGACGGCCAGGTCATCGGCGGCACGGTGCAGGGGCTCGGCACGGCGCTGTACGAGGAGTACCTCTACGACGACGAGGGCCGGGTGCGCAACGAGACGTTCGAGTACTACCACCTGCCCTCCTCGATGGACGCGCCCTCGATCACCGTCGGGCATCAGGAGACGCCGTCGCCGTACACGGCCTACGGGATCAAGGGCGCAGGCGAGGGCGGGCGGATGCTGACCCCGGCGATCATGAGCGCCGCGATCGAGGACGCGCTCTCGGACCACGCCGTGCGGATCACGTCGCTGCCGATCTCGGCGGAGCAGATCGTGGCCTGGGCGGCGGGGGAGGGCGATCAGCCCCGGTAGAGCTGCACCCGCTCGACCGCCGCGGACGCGATCTGGGCGAGGTGGATCAGCGCGGCCGCGTCCTCGCCGGTGAACGGGCCGGTGCCCTTGTCGAAGACCTGGACGGCGCCCATCGGCATGCCGTCGAGCGCGGTGAGCGAGGCCGCGAGCCATCCGCGCAGCGGCGTGTCCCCGACCGGGGACCGGAAGGGCGGCAGCTCGGCGAGGTTCTCGCCGGACGCACGGGCCGTACCGCCGCCGTAGCGCAGCAGCTCGTCGATGGCGGGCAGGTCCAGCCAGCGGACGAACGCCCTCCAGCGGATGTCGTCCTCGGCGTGCGACGCGGCCCGCGGACCATCCGCGACCGTGACGACGCAGCAGTCCGCATCGACGAGCTCGCGCGCCTGCTCGGCGACGAGCTGGAGCATCTCCTGCAGCGCATCGGTGGGATCGCGCGCCAGCGACGCGTCCGCGAGGAACGTGGACAGCTGCCGCGACAGCTCGGTCCGGCGGCGGCCCTGTGTCGCGGTCTGCTGCGCCTCGGCGAACCCGCGCTGGACCATCTCGTACGTCGAGAGCCCCTCCAGGTAGAAGTCGCCCGCTGCACGGGCCACCCGCTCGACGTCGGTCGCGTCCGTCGCGCGCGCGAGCGCGGCCACGAGCGCCTCCTGGTGGGCGACCGCCAGGTCGAGGACGCTGAGCTGCCGGCCGACGGCGTCGCGGGCGAGCTCGTACGCCGCGAGCAGCGAGGCCTCACCGGGGTCGCGCAGGTGGTCGTCGAGCGCGGAGGCGTACGACGCGCGAAAGGCCTCGAAGACGGCGGTCACGACCGGTCTCCCAGATAGCGGACCGCGACGACGAGCGCGTCGTCGGGGCGCTGCCCATGGTCGGCGAGGATCCGTTCGCTGATGTCCTGGGTGGAGCCCGACGTGTCGAGCGCGTCTGCGAAGGCGGCGTCGATCCCGTCGGTCGCGAGGACGAGGACGTCGCCGGGCGCAACCGGAAGCGTCGCGGTCATCACGTCGGGGAGGTGATGCCCGGGGATGCCCGCGGCGAGCGGGAGCGAGCCCTTCGGACGGCGCGACGACGGGTCCCCGCTGAGCACGCGGCCCTCGACGCTGCCCACGCCGAGCCAGGTCAACCCGCCGCCGGTGGCGGAGAGGAACGCCAGGCTGATCGCCGCGCCGCGCGTGCCGCGCAGGCCGACGTGGCACGCCTGCAGGAGGGTGACGAGATCGGGCGTCGGGCTCGCCCGCACGACGTCGGCCGCGGTGAGCGCAGCGCTCGCGGCCTCCTCGCCGTGCCCGAGCCCGTCGATCGCCACGACCAGCGCCCCCTCGGCGACGAGGCTGACGACCGCGCGGTCCCCGCTCGTCCGCTCGCCGGGCCGGTCCCTGGCGGCGATGCCCCACTCAACCGGTCGGGTCACGGCGGCGTCGCTCCTCCCGGAGCCGGGCCAGCTCGTCGCGGTACCGCCACTTGCGCATGGTGACGACGGTGCCGTGCTCGGCGTCCGACTTCAGGTCGAACTCGTCCATGAGGCGGCGCGCCCCGGGCATGCCCAGGCCGAGGCCGCCTCGGCCGCTGACGTCGTCGCGCAGCGCTGCCTCGACGTCGCGGATGCCGGGTCCGCGATCGATGGCGATCACGGTCAGCCCGTAGCGGTCGGCGTCCTCGAAGGGCTGCAGCACGATCTCGCCGCGTCCGACGTGCACGACGATGTTGCGCGCGATCTCGGAGATCGCCGTCGCGATCAGCGTCGGATCGGGCCGCGGGAACCCGAGCCGCTCGGCCATCGCCCGGCCCTCGGCGCGCGCGGTCACGAGATCGGCGTCGGACTCGATGGCGACGCGCACCTCATCGCCCATCCAGCGCGTCTCCCTGCGTGCGGCGGAGGAGGATGGCCTTGGCGGCGTCCAGGTCGAGCGCAGCCCGGAGGGGCTCGAGGTTCAGCCGGAACTGCACCATCGCGATCGCGACGTCGGGCTGGATGCCGATGATCACGGTCTCGGCGCCGCGCAACCTGGCGGTCAGCACGATCGCGCGCAGCGCACGTGCCACGAAGGAGTCGATCACGTCGAGCGCGGCGACGTCGATGACGATCCCCTGGATCCGGTGGTCTCCGACCATCCGGGTGAGGTCGTCGCGAAGCGCGATCACCTCGCTGTCGGACAGGTCCGACTCGATCGAGGCGATGAGGAGGTCGCCCTCGCGGAGGATCGCGACCGCCATCGGACCGCGCGTCAGCTACCGGCGTCGCGTGCGGCGTCTGCCTCGTCGGGACTGCGGTAGCCGGCCAGGCGCTCGGCCTCCTCGAGGCCACCCTGGAGGTCGCCGACGGTCTGCATCATCCCCAGGTCGACCCCGAGATCCACGAGGGTCTGCGCGATCTCCGGCGACAGGCCGGTGAGGATGGTGCTGGCACCCATGAGCCGCGACGCCTCGACGGTCTGCACGAGGTGGTTGGCGACGGTCCGGTCGATGGTGGCCACGCCCGTGATGTCGATCACGACGACGGTCGCGCGCTTGTCGCGGATCGCCCCGAGCAGCTGCTCCGTGAGCTGGCGGGCGCGCGCGGAGTCCAGGACCCCGATGATGGGCAGGATCAGCAGGCGTTCGCGGAGCTGCAGCACCGGCGTCGAGAGCTCCCGCATCGCCTCCTGCTGCTCCTTGATGACCCGCTCGCGTTCCTCGACGAAGGAGACGCTGACGGTCACCGCGATGCGGTTCGCCGCGGGCTCGTAGGCGTCGAGGATTCGGTTGAGGTGGTCGAGGTCCTCCTGGTACTTCGCGAAGAGCGACCGCGCCAGGACGTCGCGCAGGAGCAGGACGATCCCGAGGACCTCGTCGGTCTCGATGCCGCGCGGGATGATCCGCTCGGACAGCTCGCGGGCGTAGCTCTGGAGGGTCTCGATGCTGCCGGTCTCGAGAGCGTCGACGTAGTTGTCGAGGACCTCGGTCGCCTCGGAGAAGATCTCCTCGTCGGACATGACCTTGAGGAGCTCCGCCTCGCTGATGCGTTGCGCCCACTGCTCGCGCAGCTCCGTGCGGTTCTCGCGGAGGTACGCGACGAGCTCCTCGAGCAACTCGCTGTCGCCGTGGTCCTGTTCCATGAGGTGGTCCTCCGATCGGGCGGCGATGTCGTTGTCGGTCATGCGGGGCGCGGACCTCGGGCGCGGGCTCCGTCGAGGAAGAGGCCGGTGATCATGGCTGTCATGTCCTCCCTGCCCAGGGAGGGGGCCGACGTGAACACGCCGACGATCAGCCCGAGCAGCGACTCGGTCAGTCGGGCACTCGGGATGTCCGTGCGAACCCCGCCGTCGGCCTGTCCACGCTCGAACAGGTCGCGCAGCGGCCGCATGACGGTCCGCTCGAGGCGGTCCCGCTCGGAGGTCGGGTGCCGGCGCACGAGCACGACGAAGGGATCGCCGGCGTCCAGGAGCGCGCGGATGGCACGGGGGATGCCCTCCTCGGCCGGGACCGCGTCGATCCTCGCCGATGTCAGTCGCTCCTCGACATCGCGCACCGCGGACTGCGCGAGCTCGTCGAGCAGCGTCTCGCGGTTGGGGAAGTAGCGATAGACGGTCGCGCGGGCGACGCCGGCGGCCGCCGCCACGTCGTTCATGTTCGCCTGATCGCCCTGCAGCGCGAAGACGTACGCCGCGCCGTCGAGGATCGCGGCGGTGACGCGCTGTTGCAACGGCTGGCGTGCAGGTGTGTTTGGTGACATCGCCGTCGCGGTAAGAGTCTAGGCACTCTCGAAATGAGATGCTGATGTCTCACATAGAGTCGTACGTGTCCTAACGAATGGGGGGACCGATGACATTGTCGGAGCGGGCCCGATCGGGTCTGCGAGATATGCCGTCCAACGCTGCATGGCTGCTGTCCAAGGCGCTCAAGCCGGCCGAGGCGGTCGGCGACGCGGCTGGCTCCGCGACCGCCGACGTGCGCGACCGCGGCCGCCAGGCCACCGCGGCGGTGCTGGACGCGACGCCCGTCGGGGGCGACTCCGTCGAGGTGCGCATGCGCCGGGCCCGCGACGCCGCCGAGCGCGCCAAGGAGGCCGAGGAGCGCGCCCTCGAGGCCGCGCAGGAGTCCAAGGAGCGGTCCGAACGTGCCCGCCAGGTCGGCGAGCGCGGGCGCGCGCGGATCGCGGAGACCGAGCGCGAGGATGCGCGCCGGGTCAAGCAGCGCGTCGCCGAGGCGCAGAAGGCGGCCGACGAGGCCGTCCGCCGCGAGCGCCAGGAGGCGCAGGACGACGCCGACGAGCACCAGCAGGCCGTGCGCTCGGAGGTCGACGACGAGCTCGAGGACGCCGAGCACGAGGCGGAGGTCGCCCAGGCGCGGGCGCAGGAGCTCGTCGCCGAAGCGACGGAACGCCTCGCCGAGGCGCGGCGACTGGCCGAGGAGGCGCAGGCCGCCGCGCAGTCCGCCGCCGAGGAGGCGCACCGCCAGGCGCAGGAGCTCGCCGACGAGGCCGAGCAGCAGGCAGGCGAGGCCGACGCGCGCATGGAGGCCGCCGAGCGGCTGCGCGAGGAGGCGGAGTCGACCGCCAAGGAGACCGCCCGCGAGCTCGCGAGCGCGCCGGCCAACGGCAGCCTCGAGTCCTACAACAAGCCCGACCTCGTCGAGCTCGCCGAGAGCATCGGCATCGAGGGCCGGACGACCATGACCAAGGCCGAGCTCGTCGACGCGATCGAGAAGTCGTCGCGCGCGAAGCGATAGGGGGACGATTCATGCCACTCGGGAGGAAGAGCACGGCGCAGCGCCTGCTCGACACGCTGGACCAGTCGCTGCAGGTGGCCCAGGACGTCAGGCCTGCGCTCGAACACCTCGGCTCGGCCGCGAGCGGGCGGAGCACGGGGCAGAAGATGCTCGACTCGCTGACACGCTCCGTGACGCCGACCAAGCTGCCGCGGATCGGGTCGACCAAGGCGCGCAAGGCCGGGCTGATCGCGGCCGGCAGCGTCGCCGGGCTGACCGCGACCAGCGCCGGGATCTCGTCGCTCCGGCGCCGCAGCGAGCGGACGCGCGCGGAGTCGTGACCCTCACGAAGGTGGCCATCTTCGCGGTCGGGTACGTCGTCGGCACGAAGGCGGGACATGAGCGCTACGCGCAGATCGTCGACATCGCCGGACGGGCGTCGCAGCGGCTGGAGGAGTACAGCGCGCGTCACGGCGGCCGGGGAGCCGACGGCCGTCGCGACTAGCCGCGGTGGACGCCTCGCCGAGGGCACGCTCGTCGAGGCGTCGGTCGTCGCGCGGGTTCTCGGGGTCCGCGTCCTCACGCTCGACGCGGTCGTCCTGCTGACGCCCGCAGCGGCGCCGCAGGCGCCCGCGCCCGCGCGTCCGAGGCCGCTGCCGCCCGTCCGGCGCGGCCTCGCTGCTGCGGTCCGCAGCATCGATGAGGGCGCGGAGCTGCTCGCCGAGGCGCGGCGGCTGCGTCAGAACGGCGGGGCCACCCCGCCTACCGCGGCAGCACGTCGGCCGCGAGCGTCCGGCGCAGCCGCCGCGCGTGGCCGTTCCTGAAGCGGCCTCGGTTCGGCAGCACCACGAGGTCGCAGCCCAGCCGGGCGACCTCCCTGCGCACGCCCGAGACCACGGAGCCCGACACGGCGCGGTACCGCGGCTCGGGCTCGCGCTCGCCGAGGAGCGCCCGTGCGTGGGCGAGGTCGGCCTCCGCGGCCGCGTCGAGCGTCCTGTTCCACGCGGCTCGCCGGACCGCGCGCACCGCGGAGCCGTCCGTGCGGCGGTCGTGGGGGACCGCGGCGATCACGGTGAGGCTCGCCTCGTGCTCGTCGGCGATCGCGGCCGCCTCGAGCAGCGCGCGCTCCGCGGCGGCGGAGCCGTCGACCATCACGGCGACGTGGCGGATGCTGGAGCGCATGATCGGCGTGCGGCCCCCAGCATGCCACTACGCGACCTGGTCGGCGTGGGTTCGCGTGGGGATCGGAGGCAGGTGCGTCGGCGGCCGCCTGCGCGGCGGCAGCAGCCACGCGAGCGCGGCGGCGAGCAGCATCGCGCCGGCGGCGACGAGGTAGGCCCCTTGGAATCCGGCCACGAGCGCGTCGGCGTCCACCGGCCCGCCGTCGGCGACATGCGACGTCCTGGATGCCGCCACGGTCGCGAGCACCGCCAGCCCCAGTGCGCCGCCGACCATGCGGGTCGTGTTCAGGACGCCAGAGGCCACGCCGTGCTGACGCGGCCCGACGCCCGCCGTCGCGGCGCCGATGATCGGTGGGAACGCCACGCCCGCGCCGAACATCACGAGCACGCCGGGGATCGCCACGCCCATGACGTAGCCGGTGTCGGCGTCGGACATCCACAGCAGGACGAACCCCGCGACGGACAGCAGCAGCGCCGAGCTGATGACGAAACGGGCGTCGCGGTTGCCGAGCCAGCGGGTCGTCACCTGGGTGCCGAGGATGATCGCGAACGTGTGCGGCAGGAACCCCGCCCCGGCCTGCAGCGGGGTCCAGCCGAGCACCTCCTGCATGAACAGCGTCAGGAAGAACCAGACGGCGAAGAGCCCGGTGGCGGACACGAGCGTCACCGCGTTCGCAGCGGCGAGGCCTGGCAGCCGCAGGAGGCTCAGCGGCAGCAGCGGGTCCACGGCGCGGCGCTGGAGGGCGACGAAGGTCGCCAGCAGCACGACTGCGATGGCGATGGGCACGAGCGTCTGCGCCGAAGCCCAGCCGTGCGCCTCGGTCTGCGTGATCCCGAACACGAGCGCCCCCAGGCCGGCGGTGGCGGTGACGGCGCCGGGCACGTCCAGGCGCGGCCGGTGCTCGACGACGCGGTCGGTGAGCAGCCGCGCCGCCATCGCGAGGACGGCGAGCCCGACCGGGACGTTCACCAGCAGCACCCAGCGCCAGGACAGCAGCTCCGTGAGCGCCCCGCCGACCAGCCCGCCGGTGGCGCCTCCCGCGGCGCCGATCGCCATCCACCAGCCCATCGCCCGCGCTCGCTGCGGTCCCTCGACGAACGAGGAGAGCAGGATCGTGAGCGTCGCGGGGGACAGGACTGCGGCGCCGAGGCCCTGCACGACGCGGCCGGCCAGCAGCTGACCCGACGAGCCGGCGAGCCCGCCGACGAGGCTGCCGGCCGCGAAGAGCGCGACGCCCGCCATGAAGGCGCGCCGCTGGCCGATGACGTCGGCGAGCCTGCCGCCGAGCAGCAGGAAGCCGGCGTAGGCGATCGTGTAGCCGTTGACGACCCACTGCAGGCCGGTCGAGCTGAGGTCCAGCGCGCTCTGGATCGAGGGGAGCGCGACGTTGACGACCGAGATGTCCAGCACGACCAGGAACTGGCCGAGCAGGAGCAGCGCGAGCAGCGCACGGCCTTCGCGCGAGAGGGGTGTCGAGTCGGGCATGGCTGGATCTAGACTGGCACGGATGTCCACGCTGACCGGCCCGCGCATCAGGCACACCGTCGCCTTCGCGCTCAGCCATCCCACAGGCTCCGCGGAGGAGACGTCGTTCCTCGCCGCGGCGGCCGAACTGGAGGGCATCGACGGCGTCGAGGCCTTCGAGATCCTGCGCGAGGTGTCGCCGAAGAACGGGTTCGCGTTCGGCATCTCGATGGAGTTCGCCGACCAGGCCGCCTACACGGGCTACAACGAGCATCCGACGCACGTCGCGTTCGTCGAGAGCCGCTGGATCCCCGAGGTCTCGGACTTCCTCGAGATCGACTACGCCCTCCGCTAGCGTCCGGCCGATGAGCCACGACGATCTCGTCGCGCTGACGGCGCGCGCCTACGTCTACGGGTTCCCGCTGGTGTTCGATCTCGAGGAGGTCGAACGGTTCAGCAAGTCCGGGATGGGCGCGCTCCCGGCGGCACCGTTCAACCAGTTCTCCCACGCGACGGATCTCGCCGGCCCAGACGACACGTTCGTGTCGATCAACAACGACACCGTCTATTCGATCGCCCAGCTCGACGTCAGCGGTGGGCCGGTGCGGCTGCGCGTCCCTGACACCGGCGGCCGCTACTACGTGCTGCAGTTCGTCGACGCTTGGACGAACAACTTCGCGTACGTGGGGCATCGGGCCACGGGCACCGGGGTGGGCACCTACCTCCTCGTCGCTCCTGACGCGGATGCGGAGGCCGCAGCCTGGCGAGACGCTGATCCGGCTTCCGACGGACATCGCGACGATCGTCGGGCGCTGGGCTGTGGACGGCGAGGACGACCTGCCCGCGGTGCGCGCGCTGCAGGCCGAGCTCACGCTGAAGGCGACCGGGCCCGGGGCCGGACTGCCGCAGCCGGACCCAGGTGTCCCCGACGACCTTGCGTGGTTCGAGAGGCTGCGGGTCTGGATGCAGGCGTTCCCGCCTGCCGAGCGCGATCTCGCGGTCCAGCAGGAGTTCGCGCCGCTCGGCCTGCTCGACGCCGAGTCCCCTTACGTCGACGCTGACCCCGAGCTGGCGGGCGTCCTACGCGAGGGGCTGCAGGCGGGGAGGAATAGCCTCGAGGACGCGCTCACGCACGGCGCCAGCCCGGAGGTCAACGGCTGGAAGCTCACGTACCACGTCTTCGACTACAACCTCGACTTCTTCGAGGTCGGCGCGCTCGATGACCCGGAGTGGAAGCTGGGTGAGGGGGAGGCCCGCTACGTCGAACGCGCGGCGGGTGCGCGTGCCGGCCTCTGGGGGAACCACGGCTACGAGGCGGCCTACGCCATGACGTGGGACGACGGCGACGGCGCCCAGCTCGACGGCAGGCAGAGCTACCGGCTGCATTTCACGGCGACGCCGCCCGTCGGGGCGTTCTGGTCGGTCACGATGTACGACCTCCCGGAGTTCTTCCTCGTCGCCAACCCGATCGACCGGTACTCGATCGGGGACCGCACGCCGGGGCTGGTCCACGCGGACGACGGATCGTTGACGATCGTGCTCCAGCTGGACGAGCCGACCGACCCCACGGATCGCGCGAACTGGCTCCCGACGCCGCCCGGGCCGTTCCGTCCGATCCTCCGCATGTACGAGCCCGAGGACGCCGTCTTCGACGGCTCGTACGAGCTGCCGCCGATCACGCGCGACGCGTAGCGCGACGAAAAAGGGCGCTGTTTGCGGCATCTGCCACGAGGCAGGGTTGACCGGCCCTCGGCGGCGGACGTACGTTGATCTCAAGACGCGGTACCGAGCCGCAGAGAGCGAGGCCAGGGGATGTGAGGCCCGCCGCTCAGAAGCCGGGACGACGCGAACCGCTTGCGGAGCGCGAAAGACCGGTGAAGAGCACCCCAGAGTGGCTCGGGGCCGCGTCTCACTTGTTCTCCGGCGAGAATCGCCTCCATGCCGACCCTCGCCGACGTCCGCCGCCATGGCCGGCGCCGCTTCAGCGGACGTGACCCCAAGGAGCACCACCGGACCGCGACTCCGCTGGAGCTGCTCTACGACCTGACGCTCGTCGTCGCCTTCGGGACGGCGTCCGACGAGCTCGCCCACTTCGTCGCCGACGACCACGTGGCCGCCGGCGTCGGCGGGTTCGTGCTCGCCGCGTTCGCCGTCAGCTGGGCGTGGGTGAACTACTCGTGGTTCGCGTCGGCCTACGACACCGACGACTGGGTCTTCCGCCTCGCGACGATGGTGCAGATGGTCGGCGTGATCATCCTCTCGCTCGGCCTGCCGCAGGCGTTCGAGTCGCTCGACCACGGCGAGGATCTCGCGATCGGCGTCATGGTCGCCGGGTACGTCGTCATGCGCGTGCCGCTCGTGTTCCTCTGGTGGCAGGTCTCGCGCCACGACCCCGAGCACGCGCCCGCGGCGCGCTCCTACATGGCCTCGGTCGGCACCGCGCAGGTCGGCTGGGTGCTCCTGGCCGTCCTCTCGCCCCCGGTGGCCGTGACGCTGGTCCTCTTCGCCGTGCTCGTCGCGTACGAGATGGCCGGCCCCTTCGTGGCCGAGCACAAGTCGCAGACGCCGTGGCACGCCCATCACATCGCCGAGCGCTACGGCCTGCTCGTGATCATCACCCTCGGCGAGGTCATCATCGGCACCGTCGCGTCGATCAACGCCGTCGTGCACGGGGAGGCGGGCTGGACGGTCGACGCCGCGCTGCTCGCGCTCGCCGGCGTCGGTCTCGCGTTCGGCTCGTGGTGGGCGTACTTCACCGTGCCGTGGGCCGAGCCGCTCGCCCGACACCGCGAGCGCGCCTTCACCTTCGGCTACGGGCACCTGTTCATCTTCGCCTCGATCGCCGCCATGGGCGGTGGTCTGCACGTCGCCGCCTACGCGCTGGAGGGCGAGGCGGAGATCGGGCCGGTCGCGGTCGTGCTCAGCGTCGCGATCCCGTTCGCCGTGTTCGGCGTCGCCTACTACATCCTGTACTCGGTGCTCATGCGGGCCCACGACCCGTTCCACGTCGCGCTGATCGCGGCGACGACGGCGCTGCTTGCACTCTCGGTCGTGCTCGCCGCGGCCGGGGTGAGCGTGGCGGTCTGCCTCGTCGTGCTGGCCCTGGCGCCCGCGGTGACGGTCATCGGCTACGAGACCCTCGGGCACCGCCACATGGCCGAGGTGGTGGACCGCCTCTAGGCGGCCTGCGCGGCACGCGCGTCGAGCACGCGCACGCCCCGGAGCGCGATCACGAGCAGGACGATCGTGACCGCCGCGCCGATCGCCCACGAGGCGACCATCGCCCCCGTCGGCTTCGCGAGGTCGAAGAAGTCGCGCCCGATCGGGAGCGCCGCGACGATCACGAAGCCCAGCGCCATGAGCCCGCACAGTCCCGCCACCATCAGGCGCCTGGGGCCGGGTTCGTCCTCCAGCGCCATCACGACGGCCAGCCCCGCGGTCACGACGGTCGCCGCGGTCACCGTCCGCGCTTCGGTGAGCGACGTGTCGAACGCGTGGCGGGCGACGAGGTACGCCGTGAGGATCCCGATGCCGGTCGCGAGCCCCGCGGGCAGCGAGAACCGGGCGATCGCCTTGAGGAAGCCCTCCGGTCGCCACGGCCCGGTCGACGGCGTGAGCGCGAGGAAGAACGCCGGGATGCCGATCGTGAGCGAGGACGTGAGCGTGAACTGCCGCGGCAGCAGCGGGAAGACGCCGGTCGTCAGGGCGATCGTCACGAGCAGGAACGCGGTGAACAGCGCCTTCGTGACGAACAGCCGCGCGACGCGCTGGATGTTGCGCAGGATCTGGCGGCCCTCGTGGACCATCCGCGGGACCTCGCCGAACTCGCCGGAGACGAGCACGAGGTCGGCGACCGCGCGGGCCATCTGCGTGCCGCTGCCCTGGGCGATCGCCAGGCGCGCCTGCTTGAGCGCGGGGACGTCGTTGACGCCGTCGCCGAGCATCCCCACGTAGTCCCCCGACTCGGCGAGGACCCGCACGACCCGCGCCTTGTCCTCGGGCGAGATCCGGCCGATCGCCGGCGCGGCGCGGACGGCCTCGAGCAGCGCCTCGTCGCCGTCGGGGAGCGCGCCGCCGTCGAGCGCCGCGGACTCCGCGGGGATGCCCGCGTCGCGGGCGATCGCGCCGACGGTGGCCGGGCTGTCGCCCGAGACGACCTTCAGCCCGACCTCCTCCGCGGCGAAGAAGGCGACCGTCTCGCCCGCGTTCGCGCGCAGGCGCTCCGCGAGGACGACGACGCCGAGCGGGCGCAGCGGCTGCGGCAGCGGCGCGTCGGGCGCGGCGGGCGGGAGCGGTGCATCGGCCGCCGCGAGCGCCAGCACGCGCCGGCCGGTGGACGCCTCCTCCGTGGCCCGGCTGCGCAGCGGGGAGTCGCCATCGGCGGCGAGCAGCGCCTCGGGCGCGCCGAGGATCAGTCGCTCGCCGTCGAGCTCGAGGGCGCTCCAGCGCCGCCGCGAGGAGAACGGCACCTGCGCGGAGGGCTCGACGGCGGCGTCGTCGCCCGCCAGCCCCGCTTCGTGGACCGCTTCCAGCGTCGCGTTGCGCGACGGCGAGCTGGCGGCGAACACGCCGAGCGACCGGGCGAGCGCGTCGTGGTCGACGTCGCCGGCGGGCACGAGCTCGACGACGCGCAGCGAGGCCTCCGTCAGCGTCCCCGTCTTGTCCGTGCACAGCACCGAGACCGACGCGAGCGACTCGATCGCGTTGAGCTGCTGCGCGAGGACGCCGCGGCGCGCCATCTTCGCCGCCGACACCGCCGCGGTGAGCGACACGAGCAGGATGAGGCCCTCGGGCACGATGTTCACGATCGCCGCGGTCAGCGTCTCGACCGCCTGGGCCTGGCTGACGTCGCGGATCGCGAGCGAGATCGCCAGCGCGACGCCGAGCGGCACCATCACCGAGACGAGGATGATGAGCAGCCGGTCCATCGCCTTCTCGAGCGGCGAGCGGGGATGGCGGAAGGCCTTGGCGGTGGCCGCCAGGCGGGCGGCGCGGCTGTCCGCGCCCACGGCGGTCGCCTCGTAGGTCCCGGCCCCCTCGACGGCGAAGGAGCCGGAGAGGACGGGGTCGCCGACGCCGCGGACGACCGGCTCGGACTCGCCGGTCAGGTTCGACTCGTCCAGCGCCAGCCCGTCGACCTGCAGGAGCGTCCCGTCGGCGACGATCTGGTCGCCGCTCTGCGCGCGCACGACGTCGCCGGTGACGACCTCCTCGATCGGGATCTCCCGGCGCCGCGCGTCGCGGATGACGGTCACCGTCGGCGCGACGAGCGCGGCCAGCTTGTCCAGCGCACGCTTGGCGCGCACCTCCTGGAACGTGCCGATCGACGTGTTCGCGACGAGGATCCCGAGGAAGAGCGCGTCCTTGGGATTGCCGAACGCGATGGTCATCGCCCCGAAGATCGCGAGGATCAGGTTGAAGATCGTGAACGTGTTCGCGATCGCGATCGAGCGGTACGACCGGCTCGCCCCCTGCTCGTGCGGGGTCGTGCGCTCGGCGAGGCGCTTGGCGGCCTCCGCCTCGGTCAGGCCGGTCGTCGTCGTCTCGGCGGCGTCGCCGGTCACCGTCATCGACGGATCATGACGGGTCGCCGCGGGGGCTCACCGCGTCAGCCGGACTGCTGCAGGCGCGCCTCCGGCCGCGTCGGCTGGAACAGCTCGACCGGGTTGCCGGACGGATCCTCGACGACGACCTGCCTGCCGCCGACCCCGTCGACGACGTCCGTGCGGAAGGCGACGCCGGCCGCGCGCAGCGTCTCGGCGGTGGCGTCGACGTCCTCCACCTCGAGCGCCGAACCGGTTCCACCCGCCGGGCTCCGGCACCGCGCCCGGCCGGATCTGGCCGCCGCCCGGCCCGCGGTTCGGCGCGCTGAGCAGGAGCCGCAGATCGCCGCGTTCGAGCATCGCGAAGGGCGGTGCGGGGTGCATGACCTCGGTGAAGCCGAGGTGCCCGGTGTAGAAGCCGATGGCCGCGTCGACGTCGTCGACGATGTACCGCACGCTCACGGTCGGCATGCCTGTCTCCCTCCGGTGTCGTTGTGCGGAATGCTGCCCGCAGACCGATACGATCGCGCCATGAACCGGAGCACGACACGGACGCTGGCGACCCATGTTGGCAGCCTGCCCAGGCCTCGCGACCTGCTCGCGACGCTCCTGGAGAAGGAGGAGGGCCGGGCGGTCGACGAGGAGGCGCTCGACGCCCGCGTCCAGGAGGCCGTGACCGAGGTCGTCGGGCTGCAGCGCGACCGGGGGATCGACGTCGTCAACGACGGCGAGGTCGGCAAGACGAGCTTCCTCGCCTACGTCAACGATCGCCTCGGCGGCTTCGAGCCCATCACCGGCAGCGCCCGCAACCCGTGGGGCGAGTCCCGCGAGGCGCGCGACTTCCCCGAGTTCTACGAGGCCGCCGCCGGCAGCGGCGCCGCCGTCGCGCTCCACATGCGGGCCGTCGGGGCGGTCACCTACACGGGCCACGACGCGATCGCCCGCGACATCGCCCACCTCAAGCAGGCGACGGAGGACGGCGCCGACACGGAGGTCTTCATGTCGGCTATCTCGCCGACGAACGTCGAAGGCTGGCAGGAGAACGCCTTCTACGACACCGACGAGGAGTTCCTCTACGCGATCGGCGAGGCGATGCGCGAGGAGTACCTGGCCATCATCGATGCCGGCCTCCTGCTGCAGATCGATGACCCCGGGCTGCTCACGACCTACGCGATGCGGGCCGACTGGACCGTCGAGGACACGCGCGCGTGGGCGCGCACACGGGTGGAGGCGCTCAACCACGCGCTCCGGGGGATCCCCGCCGACCGCGTGCGCTTCCACACCTGCTACTCGATCAACATGGGCCCGCGCGTCCACGACATGGAGCTGCGCGACATCGTCGACCTCATGCTCGAGATCGACGCCGGCGCGTACTCGTTCGAGGCCGCCAACCCGCGCCACGAGCACGAGTGGCGGGTGTGGGAGGACGCGGGGCTGCCCGACGACAAGTTCATCATCCCCGGCGTCGTCACGAACTCGAGCGTCATGGTCGAGCACCCCGACACCGTGGCCGAACGGCTCGTCCGGTTCGCGAGCGCCGTGGGCCGCGAGCGCGTGATGGCAGGTGCGGACTGCGGCTTCGCGTCCTTCGCGATCACCGACGAGCTCGACCGGCGCATCGTGTGGGCGAAGCTCGAGGCGCTGGGGGAGGGCGCCCGCCGCGCGAGCGCGCAGCTCTGGTGACTACCAGGACCTGCTGACCCGCGGCGTCTTCGCGGTCTTGGCCTCCCTGGCGTCCCGGGCCTTCAGGCGCGGGCTGTCGGCGATGACGCCGCGACGGCGCAGGCCGGCGATCCGCGTCTCGCCGTCGAAGTCCAGCAGCCGGGCCCCGCGGGCGTCGACGGAGATGTCCAGGCGGAACTGCTCCTGCTCGCCGGGCCCCGTGTCGTCCTGCACGATCTGGCCGTCGACCTCCACCCGCGCGCCCAGCCAGCCGCCGTCGACGGTGATCGAGACGATGCTCGACCCGCCGAGGACGACGGGCGGGACGAAGCCGGCGTGGTCGGCGAGCGGCGTGACGACCATCCCGCCGTGGTCGTAGGCCAGCAGCGGGCCGTCGGCGGCGAGCGTGTACGCGCTCGACCCCAGCGCGGTCGCGACGATCACGCCGTCGCCCGCCGTCCGCGCGTAGGGATCCCCGTCGACGTCGATGGCGAGGATCACCTGCCCGGAGCCGCGCCGGACGACGACGACGTCGTTGATCGCGGTGTCGACGCGGACGCCATCGCGCTCGATGGCGAGGCCGGTGAGCTCGCGCGCCTCCCAGTCGTCGCCGGCGAGGCGGTCGAGTGCCGCGCTGATCTCCGACGCGGGCGCGGACGTGAGCGCTCCGAGGCTGCCCATGGCGATCCCCAGCACGGGGGTGCCGGTCGGGCCGGCGCGGTCGAGCGCCCCGAGCACGGTGCCGTCCCCGCCGATGGCGAGCAGCACGGCGCAGTCGTCCGGCTCGACCGGGTCGGCGACCCGGCGGTCCTGGCCTGGCACGAGGACCTGGCCGAGGCGGGCACCGTGCGCCTGGGCCCAGGCGCGGACGCTCGCCAGCGCCGCGTCGATGTCGCGGGACGGGTGGACGACGAGGCCGATGGTGTGGACGTCGCGAGCCATGGTGGGAAGGTACGCCGAGGCCGCCCGTTCAGAGCGCCGTGAAGCGGACGCTGCGCGTCGCGAGGTCGGCGAGCTCGAGGCGGACGGTCACGTCGTTGCCCGGCGCGGGGGCATGGCCGTCGAGCTTCCCGCGCACCGCGGGCTCGGCGAGCTGGACGAGCTTCTCGTCGACGACGACGGCCGGGAAGACGTCGCCCTCGCGGCCGGAGAGCAGGGCCGCCTCGACGAGGTCGACCACCCCGCGCTCGACGGTCCCGGCGCGCCGTCCCGCCGCCGTCATGGCGTCGGGGAGCGCCGCCAGACCCGGCGTGGACCCAGTCGGGGATCGGCGTGCCCGCCGACGCGGCGAGGCAGCACTCGGAGACGTAGCGGTCCTGCAGCCGGCGCAGCGGCGCGGTCGCGTGGGCGTACGCGCCGGCGATCGCGAAGTGCCAGGACTCCGCGGGCGGCTCGCCGTCGAACGCGGTGTAGCCCGCGCCGCGGCCGACGCCCGCCGCCTCGTGCATGAGCGCGGCGTGGGCGGGGAGCGTGGGATCCAGGCTGCGGACGAAGTCGGGGTAGGACATCGAGCGCGGCCACGACGCGCCGAGCGCGTGCGCCTGGCGGCGCAGGCGCTCCAGCGAGCGCTCGTCGGGGGGCGGCTGGGTTCGCAGGATGCCGGTGCCCGCCCGCAGCATCAGCTGCGCCGCCGCCATGCCGGTGAGCAGGGAGATCTGCGCGTTGTGGTCCTCGGTCGCGAGCGGCACGCGGTAGCGGACGGTCCACGAGCCGTCCTCGCGCACGACCTCCTGCTCGGGGATCTCCAGCTGCACGCCGCCGCGCGCGATCTCCAGCGCCAGCCGCCGCTCCCCGACCTCCGCCAGCAGCTCGGCGACCGGTGTGGGGACGTCCGCGTACGTGTGCTGCGCGACGCTGCGGACCTCGGCGCGGGCGACGTCGGTGGCGACGAGGTTCCCGGCGCCGTCGAGGTCGAGCGTCCAGAGGACGGCAGGGGTCCACTGCCCCGGGAGCAGGCTCGCGACGCCCTCCGACAGGGCGAGCGGGTGCAGCGGCGTCTTGGCGTCGGGCGCGTAGACGGTGACGCCGCGCGCATGGGTCTCGGCATCGAGGGGGCCGCCGGGCGCGACGAACGCCGCGACGTCGGCGATCGCGTAGCGCACGCGATGCCCGTCGCCGCGCCGCTCGATGTGCAGCGCCTGGTCGAGGTCGCGCGAGCCGGGTGGGTCGACGGTCACGAAGGGGACGTCGACGCGATCGCCCGTCCGCGGCGCGCCGACGGCGCGCACCTCGGCCTCGACCTCGGGCGGGAACGCGGTGGGGACGTGGGCCTCGCGGCGGATGGCCTCGAACCCCTCCTGGAGCGCGGCCGCGGGGACGACCCTGATCGGCCGGTGCGCCATTCGCGGCAACCTAGCGCCGAGCGGGCATCATTGGGACATGGCGCGTGTGCTGCTGCTCCTCATCGCGATCGCGGCGCTCACCGCCGCGCCGGCGGCCGCGCAGTCGCTGAAGACCTCCTCGCCGGTCACCGACGCCGTGTCGGCGCTGCGCGGCGGCACGACGGTCTACGTCCATCCCGACGCGCGCGACGCGCTCTCGGAGGCCGACGCGAGCCAGATCGCGTCGAGCATCCAGAGCTCGGGCGGTCGCACGTTCGTCGCGGTGCTGCCCGCGGATGCCGGCAGCGGGAACGTCGCCCAGCGGATCGGCGAGCAGGCCCGGATCAACGGCACCTACGTCGCCGACGTCGACGGCGCGTGGAGCGCTGCGAGCACCGACCTCGCGTCGGGCCAGGCGACGCAGCTCATCGCCGACGCCTCGCAGGGCCGCGAGAACGACGCGGCCGGGACGCTCGGCTCCTTCGTGTCGTCGGTGGCCGACGCCCGTCCGGGGCAGTCCGGGGGCGGCGGCGTGAGCGGAGGGCTGATCGCGATCCTCGCCGTCATCGCGGGCGGCGGCGGCCTGCTGGCCTGGCGCTCGCAGCGCAAGCGCAAGGCGCGCCGGGAGGCCGAGGTGGCCGAGCTGCACAAGGTCGCGCGCGACGACCTCGACGCCATCGGCGAGGACATCCGGCTCCTGGAGATCGACGTCGACATGCCCGGCGCCGACCCGCGCGCGAAGGAGCGCTACGGGGAGGCGGTCCTGGCCTATACCCGGGCCGAGGAGGGCCTCGACCTCGCCAGGACGAGCGCGGCGTTCCAGCCGATCGGCCAGGCGCTGGAGGAGGGTCGCTTCGCGCTGGCGGCGGCCAAGGCTCACCTCGCGGGCCGTGACGAGCCCGAGCGCCGGCCGCCCTGCTTCTTCGACCCGCGCCACGGGCCGTCGGTCACCGACGTCGAGTGGGAGCCGGCGTGGGGGGCCAAGCGCGAGGTGCCGGTCTGCGCCGCGGACGCCGCTCGCCTCGAGGCGGGCGACGAGCCCGACAGCCGCCAGGTCACGGTCGGCGGCGAGCGGGTGCCGTACTACCAGGCGCCCGGCTACTACGGCGGCTACTACGCGGGCGGCATGTTCGGCGGCTTCGGCGGCTTCCTGCCCGGCATCCTGTTCGGGTCGATGATCGGGGGCGGCGGCTGGGGCGGGGCCGACTCGTTCGACGGCGGCGGCTACGACGGGGGCGGCGACTTCGGCGGCGGGGACTTCGGGGGCGGCGACTTCGGCGGCGGGGACTTCGGCGGGTGACGCTGCCGGGGCGGTCGGCCTCGAGCGGCGACGTCGGACCCGCCGGGTCCTGACCTCAGCGGCGACGCAGCCCGTGGCGTACCGGGCTCCACGGCGCGTTGCCGCGCCGCATCCGGTACAGGCCACGCCCGACCCACGCCGCGAGCTGCACGGTGAGCACCGCGCTCGCCACCCGGCCGCGGCGCTTGCGCCTCACGCGACTGCCTTCGCCTTCAGCGTCTCGAACTCCGACTGCGTGATCGCGCCGCTGTCGAGCAGCGCCTTGGCCTTCTCGATCTCGGTCGCCGCGCCGCCGCCGGTGCCCGCCGCGTTGCGCACGTAGTCGTCGAACTGGGACTGCCTGGCCTGCTGGTCCTTCTGCTGGCGCTCGGTCATCCCGTCGTGCTGGGCGATGAGGTAGACGAGGACGCCCAGGAACGGGATGACGACCAAGAAGATCGTCCACAACGCCTTCGTCCAACCACCGATGTCGTGCCGGCGGAAGACGTCGGTCAGGATCATGATCAGGATCCAGATCCACGCCACCCACGCGAAGAAGATGATCATGCTCCAGAGCACGCCCATGAACGGATAGTCGGCTGCAATCACCAAGGTGCCACTCCTCCTCTGACGTCTGTCATGTCGAGGGGATCGTCCGCGCTGGGCGGGTGGGGGGCAATGGTGCGCGCACGTCGATCGGCTGCGTGCGTGCGCCTGCGGCTAGCCGAGCACCCCGGTGAGCCGCCAGTCGAGGACGTCGACGGCATCGCCGCCGGGTCCCACCGACCGGACGATGGAGCGCAGGCCCACGAGCCCGCCGCCGCCCGGGAGCGGGTCCGTGGCGGTCACGGTGACCGTGCTGTGCAGGGTGTCGCCCTCGTGCACCGGACCGGTGTGGTCGCACCCCTCCCAGCCGACGATCGTCACGAGCTCCGGGAGCACGCGGGTGATCTGCGCCGCGGCGATCCCGATCGTGTGCCCGCCGTAGACCAGCCGGGTCCCGCCGGCGGCCCCCGCGTCGTGGTGCGCGATCGCGACGTTCAGCGTGAGGCGGGCGAGCTCGGGCGCGGAGGAGACGACGTCGCCTCCCTCGACCTCCCAGCTGTCGCCCACGGCCACGCCGTCGAAGTGCCGCCCGGAGGGGAACGCCGCGCGGAACGCGCCGAGGTCGACGCCCTCGAGCGCGGCGGTGGCCGACGGGGCCGGGCCGTCCAGGGTCACCGCGGCGACGTCGGCGTCGTGGCCGGTCTCCGGCGCGCCCTCGCGCAGCGGCAGCATCGCGCAGCGCAGGAAGTCGAGGACCGGGCGGTCCTCCTGGTCGACGGTCGTGATGCGCAGCACGGCCAGGCCCGTGGGCGCGCGACCGGGCCGCCGCGTGTTCTCGCGCAGCGCGACGACGCCCGTCGTCGTCCGCAGCGTGTCGCCGAGCACGACGAGGCGGTGCAGCGCGAGCCCGCGGTAGAAGAGGTTCGCGCGCACGCGCCGGGTGAACAGCGTCGACTGCCCGATCGCGACGTCGCAGACCAGCGCGGGGTGCGCGGGCACGGCGTCGCGCCCGAGGACGCGTCGTGCGAGCGAGGCGTCGAGGGACAGCCGCATCCGGTCGCCGAGGATCGCCTGGTGCAGCGCCGCGTGGCCGTCGGTCAGCGTGAGCGCCGGGGCGTCGTCGACGACGTCGCCGACGGTGAGGTCGTCGAAGTAGGGGCCGGAGATGGGGCCTGGCATCGGGACATCGTGACGATTCGACTGGCATTCGGTTGGCGCGAAGGTGCATGCTCTGCGTGACACCGATCGAGGAGAGCCGAGATGCGACAGCGTGCCGAGCACGCGGTGGTGGTCGGGGCGAGCGTGGCGGGCCTGCTTGCCGCGCGCGTCCTGGCGGACCACTACGACCGCGTCACCGTGATCGACCGCGATCGGCTGCCAGACGGTGTCCATGACCGGCGTGCGGTCCCGCAGGGACGCCACGCCCACTCGCTGCTGCCCCGCGGGCAGGACTGCCTCGAGGAGCTCCTCCCGGGATCGGGGGAGGAGCTCGCGGCGGCGGGCGCCGTCCGTTGCCGCAGACTCGACGACATGCGCCTCGTCGTCGGAGGACACGAGCTGCACCGCATCTCCACGGACGGCTACGGGCTCTACGCGAGCCGAGCGTTCTTCGAGGCGCACATACGCGCGCGCGTCCTCGCGCTGCCCAACGTCGCCGTCCGCGACGGCTGCGACGCCCTCGCGTTGACCGCGACCCCCGACGGGGCCCGGGTCACCGGCATCCGGGTCATGTCCCGCGAGGACGGCGCGGCGGCCGAGGTGGTGCGGGCGGACCTCGTCGTCGCCGCCACGGGCCGCGGCGCCCGCGTGCCCGCGTGGCTGGAGGAGCTCGGCGGTCCGCGGCCGGTGGAGGAGCGCGTCGACGTCGACGTCGTCTACGCGAGCTGCCACGTGCGGCTGCCCGAGGACGGGCTGCTGGGCGACAAGATGCTCCTCTCCAGCGCCTCGGCCGAGCGACCGACGGCGCTGTTCGTGTTCCCGCAGGAGGGGAGCCGCTACATCGTGTCGACCGGCGGCTTCGGCGCCGAGCACCACCCCCCGGCCGACCAGGACGCGCTCCTGGAGTACGCCGCCGCGGCGGCGCCCGACGATCTGCGCGACCTGGTGCGCGAGGCCGAGCCGACGGACGACGCCGTGACCCAGCGGTTCCCATCGGATGTGCGGCGGCGCTACGACCTGCTCGACACGATCCCCGAGGGCCTCGTCCTCAGCGGCGACGCCGTCTGCTCCTTCAACCCCACCTACGGCCAGGGGATGAGCGTGGCGGCGGCGGAGGCGGTCGCACTGCGCGACTGCCTGGCGGAGGGCCCGGAGCAGATCGGCGTTCGCCACCTCGCGGCGGCCGCGCCCGTCGTCGAGCACGCCTGGCTGATGTCGACGACCGCCGACCTCGACATCCCGGGGGTGCGGGGCACGCGCACCGACGCGACGCGCGAGTTCGGCGCCTACCTGCGCCTCGTGCAGGCGAAGGCGGAGGTCGATCCCGCCGTCGCCGGCACGCTCGCGGGCACCATGGGCATGGTGGTGCCGCTCGCGGCGCTGACCGCGCCGGCGATGCGGGAGCGGGTGGTGGGGGTTCCGGCCTAGCGCCTGTTCGCCGGCCAGATCCCCTGCTTGCCGGGCGAGAGGATGCCGTTCGGGTCGAGCGCGTCCTTGATGCGCTCGCTCGTCCGGCGTTGGATGTGGTCGTTGAAGTCGAGCTGGTCGGCCACGAGGTCCATGTGGTGGATGTTCGTGCGGTACGGGACCTTCTTGACCTTCGCGAGCTCGAGGACCATCTCGTCGTAGGCCGCGTAGACCTCGCGCGTCTGCTCCTCGTCGTTGGGATCGAAGAACGTCGTCGTCACGTGGATGACGTTGCGCGGGGACATGAGCAGACCGCCGAGGTACGACCAGCCGTGGCGGTCGTAGAGCTCGCGGACGAGCCTGAACGTCTCCACGACGTCCTTGCCGGTGAGCGGGCCGACCGGGGAGAAGTCCAGGTGCCCGGTCTCCTCGCCGTAGGGCGTCTTGAAGAGGTCCATGAGGTCCATCTCCGGGATGCCGCACTGGACCTGCTCGTCGTGCCCGCGGGCCTGCGCGTGGCGGTCGGTGCCGGGCATCTGGTGGCAGGTCACCTCGACGCCCGGGATCGCCTCGAGCGCCTCCCGCGCGATGTCCCAGTGCGCGTCGACGATCGACTGGCGGCCGTACAGGGCGAAGCGCAGCCGCCACGTCGGGTCGGTCGGGTCGATGTGGGGCTTGGCGTCCATCCCCACGCCGATCCCGCGGCCCATGATCGGGTAGTTGCGGATGATCCCCTCGAGCATGAGCGTGCGGAGCGCGTCGACCATCGCCTCCAGGGCCTCCTCGCCCTGCCAGGTCGCGCCGCAGGCCGCGTAGACGTCCGGGCGCGGCATGATCCAGACGCCCATCTGGGTGACGATCCCGTAGTTGCTCTGCATGAACAGGCGGTCGAGCGACGGGCCGTAGGAGTGCTGGTAGACGTGCCAGGCCTCGTTGCCGGTCTGGCCGCCCATGCCGGTGCGCAGGACCTCGCCGTCGGGGAGCACGACCTCCATGCCGCAGACGTTCGTCGCGTGGTCGCCGTACGGGGTGTAGCCGCGCCCGTACTCCAGGGTGTTGCCGACGACGCTGCCCCAGCCGAGATCGGGGATCGACGGCCAGCAGCGCCCGCCGGCCGCCTCGAGGGCGTCGTGCAGGTCGAACCAGCGCACGCCGGGCTCCACGACCGCGTAGCAGAGGTCCTCGTTCACCTCGAGGACCTGGTTCATCTCCCGCATGTTCACGATGACCGACCCGCGCACGCGAGGGGCGGCGCCGCCGTAGGTGTTGTTGCGGCCCTGGCCGATGGTCCACAGCGGGATGCCGTGCTCGTTGGCGATGCGCACGATCGCCTGGACCTGCTCCGTCGTCGTGGGGGAGACCGCCGCGGAGGCGTCCCACTCGTCGGACTGCTTGTAGGCGTACGGATCGCGGAACTCGCGCAGCGCCTCCGTGTCGGTCATGACCGCATCGGCGCCAAGTGCGTCCACGAAGGCCTCGATCGCCTTCTCGACGTTGCCCTCGGACACTCCGGCAGGCAGGACAGTGGCCACGGTTCTCCCCCAGACCTCGTTTCGACTTCCCGTCCGACGATCCTACGTTCAGCCGCTCTTCGCGTCGAGGCGCTGGAGGAGATCGTGGGCGGCCAGCTCGATCTCCTTGTGGCGCCACTCCGCGGCGCGGTAGTGGCAGGCGATGATCCCGCTGCGGTGGATGCGGCGGAAATCGCCGAACACGAACGCGCAGCGCCCCTTCG
Organism: uncultured Solirubrobacterales bacterium; assembly: GCA_963757125.1. Taxonomy (GTDB): domain Bacteria; phylum Actinomycetota; class Thermoleophilia; order Solirubrobacterales; family Solirubrobacteraceae; genus CAVVSD01. The sequence continues at coordinate 927,890 of CAVWQP010000009.1, forward strand.
TCCCCTCGGTCGCGCCCTCCGTCAGCCCGAGGAACCACCCGGCGTACTCCTCCCAGGAGTGCTTCTCGAGGTACGCGTTCTCCTGCTCGGCCTTCGGCTGGACGTCGCCCCACTGGCTGTCGAGGACGTACTGCCGCTTCTCGATCAGGTCGATCGCGTGCTCCAGGCCGGCGGGGTTGACCAGGTACGACGCCATCCTCGTGCTCTACCCGTCAGCGCGCCTCGGCCGACGGGTCGTCCACGCCGACCCACGGGCCGGTCGGGCCCTGCAGCCCGAAGACCTCGTGCCTGGTGCGCCCGGTCGCGGGATCGGCGACCGGCGTGAAGCCCTCCGCGGGCGTGTCGGTCGAGTAGATCCCGAGCAGGAGGCCCGGGCCCAGCTCGCGGACCTCGTCGATGAGCCCCCACGCACCGGCCGGATGTCCCAGGCGAAGCGCAGGCTGCGGACCACGTCCGGGCCGATCTGCCAGATGTTGTGGCCCTCGCCCCGCGTGTACGCCTTGCCGTACCAGTCGTCCTGGCCCTGCGACGTCAGGAAACCGCGGAACGCCTCGGCGAAGTACGGCGGGACCCACGGCGCGAACTCGCCCTCCATCGACGCCGGATCGGGCGCGGGCAGCGTGCGCCAGAGATCGAGGAGACGTTCGCGGTCGAAGCCGCCGATGCGCTCGAAGGTCCACGTGCTCTCGGTCGTCGCCATGCCTCTCCCCGGTCGGTCGGCCAAGCCTACGGAGATGCCGATAGCGTCGGCGCGACTGCACGCGACGAGGGGAGCGACGTGGGGTTCGAGGAGAGGATCGATCCGGAGCTGCGCGAGGGCCTGGTGCTCTACCAGGCGCTGGGGTTCGAGGCGGGGGACCTGAGCGGAGAGACGCTCACGACGATGCGGACCACGTCGGCGGCCCTGTTCGCCGAGGCGATGGCCGACGTCCCCCCGAACGACCGCGTCGTGCGCCAGGACCGGACCGCGCCAGGGCCGGACGGCGACGTCCCGGTGCGCGTGTACCGATCCGTCGACGCGACCGGCACGCTGCCCGCCCTGCTGTGGATCCACGGCGGGGGGATGATCTTCGGGAACATCGACCAGGACGACCTCAGCTGCGACGCCTACGCCGAGGCGGTCGGCTGCGTCGTCGTCAACGTCGAGTACCGCCTCGCGCCGGAGCATCCGCACCCGGCGCCGGTGGAGGACTGCTACGCCGCGCTGCGGTGGATGGCCGACAACGCCGCCGAGCTCGGCATCGATCCCGCGCGGATCGCGGTCGGCGGCGCGAGCGCGGGCGGCGGGCTCGCAGCCGGCACCGTCCTCATGGCGCGCGACCGAGGCGGCCCGGACGTCGCGTTCCAGCTGCTCGTCTACCCGATGCTCGACGACCGCCATGCGACCCCCTCGGCCCAGGAGTTCGAGGGGATCCTCAGCTGGAGCCACGAGCACAACGTGTCGGGCTGGAAGGCGTATCTCGGCGATCGCGTCGGCACCGACGCCGTCGACCACTACGCCGCGCCCGCGCGGGCGACCGACCTCTCGGGCCTGCCGCCGGCGCTCATCCAGGTCGGGGAGCTCGAGACGTTCCGCGACGAGGACATCGACTACGCGGCGCGGCTCCTGCGGGCCGGGGTGCCGACCCAGTTGCACGTCTACCCGGGTGCGTACCACGCATGGGATCTGGCGGCACCGGGGTCGCGCGTGGCCCTGCGGATGGTCGAGGAGCGGATGGAGGCGCTGCGCGGCGCGTTGCAGCCCCAGGCCGCGGCGCCCGCGTGATCACCTGCCACGTCCGCTACGAGATCGACCCCGGGCAGCTCGACGCCTTCGAGCGCTTCGCGCAGCGGTGGATGGAGCTCGTCGCGCGCCACGGCGGCGTCCACCACGGCTACTTCCTGCCGGCCGAGGGTGCGAGCGACATCGCGTACGCGCTGTTCAGCTTCCCCAGCCTCGCGGAGTACGAGCGCTACCGCGAGCGGTTCGGCGTCGACCCGGACTTCATCGACGCCGACCGCATCCGCGACGAGTCGGGCTGCGTGCGCCGCTACGAGCGCAGCTTCCTGCGCCCGCTGCTGCCGTGATCACGCGGCGACCTCGCGCCGCGTGATCCGCCAGGCCCCGATCGCGAGCGGCAGCAGCATCCAGAGCGCGAGCGCGGTGCCGGCGTGCGCCCACTGGGTGGCGCTCATGACCTCCTCGTGCATCGGCGCGAGGGCGAGCCGCGTGTCCAGCCACGGCGCCGCATCCGTCAGGAAGGACAGCGAGGCCACCGCGGTCCACGCGATCGGCAGCGCGAAGAGCGCGACGATGGCGGGGGCCGAGGCGAGCAGGACCATGCCGAACGCGACGCCGGTGACCATCCCGGCCGTCAGGTAGACCGCCGACTGGGCGAGCAGCGTGCCGGCGTCGGACCAGGTGCCGTCGACGCCCGGCGAGGCGACGAGCACGCCCACGGCGACGATCCCGGCGCTGATGAGGAGCATCGCGACGGCGAGGAGCAGGCTCGCGGCGAGCTTGGCGACGAGGACCCGCGAGCGCACGGGAACGAGCGCAAACGTGATCATCCCGGTGCGCTGGGACCACTCGGAGGTGACGAGCAGGATGCCCGCGACCGGCAGCAGCACGGCCGCGGGGAGCAGCCCATCGCCGAGGACGGCCGCGAACGTGTGGTCCGCCGCGTCGCCGGACGCGAGGCGCGCGATCACGACGAGCGCGGCGAGCGCGACGGTGGCGATCTGCAGCCAGAAGCCGGCGCGGGTGTCGAGCATCTTGCGCAGCTCGACGGTGACGAGGCGCCCGAGACGGGGGCGCGTGTGGACGCCGGCGACGTCCGCCGGGATCGGTGCGGTCAGGGCGACGGTGCTCATGCGGGTGCTCCAGTCGGCTCGGTCAGTTCGAAGAACAGTCGTTCGAGGCCCGCGCCCTCGGCCGGGGCGAGCCGCTGCAGCACGACGCCGCCGTCCAGCGCGGCACGGGCGACGACCTCGGGCTGCGCCTCGACGAGGCGCCGGTCGCCGTCGAGGTGATGCATGGTCAGACCGGCGCCCTGCAGGGCCACGTCGAGCGCGGCCAGGTCGGCCGCCTCCACGACGGTCCCCGACTCGGCGAGCAGCTCGGCGCGGGTGCCCTGCGCCTGCACCCGGCCACCGCCGATGATCATCATCCGGTCGGCGACCGCCTCCACCTCCGTCAGGAGGTGCGAGGACAGGAGCACGGTGCCGCCGCGGTCGGCGAAGCCGCGCAGCAGCCCGCGCATCCAGCGCATCCCCTCCGGGTCGAGGCCGTTGGCGGGCTCGTCGAGGATCAGGACCTCGGGGTCGCCGAGCAGCGCGTGCGCGAAGCCGAGACGCTGGCGCATCCCGAGCGAGTACTGGCCGACCCGCCGCCGGGCCGCAGCCTCGTCGAGGCCGACGACCTCGAGCAGCTCGTCGACACGCTGCACCGGGACGCCCATCGTCCTCGCCGAGACGGCCAGCGCCTCGCGGCCGCGACGCCCCGCGTGCTGCGCCGACGCGTCGAGCAGGATCCCGACGCGCCGTCCAGGGTTGGGCAGGTCGCGGTAGCGACCGCCCAGGATCCGGGCCTCGCCGGCGTCGGGCTCGGACAGTCCGACGAGCATCCGCATCGTCGTGGTCTTGCCGGCGCCGTTGGGGCCGAGGAAGCCCGTCACGGTGCCCGGCTCGCAGCGGAAGCTGACGTCGGACACGATCGTCCGGCCCCCGAGCTGCTTGGTGATCCTGTCGGCTTCGATCATGTCCGCAGACTCGCGGTGGCCGGAGCGCGCGACCACGGTCCCGGGGCTGTGCTCGCCGGTCCCCGCGACGGTGGCGGACAGCGACTTTGGTAGGGGGTCGCACGCGCGCCGCTGGCTTAGCCTTCGCGCTCGAGCGATGGCGCGTCAGCTGACAACACGCTTCACCCAGGCGCTGCCGGGGGTCGTGGCCGAGGACCCGACCGAGGTGCGGGGTCGTCGCGACCATGTCGTCGACGCGGCGATGTACGTGTTCGCGACCGTCGTCGGCGCCGCGACGCTGGCGGACACGTGGGACGAGCATCCGACCTGGCTGCGGGTCGTGGCCATCGTGGTCGGGATCGCCACGGTCATCTCGCTCCACTGGCGCAAGAGCCGTCCGGGAGCCGTCGGGATCGGCATCGGGGTGGTCGCGCTCGTGATCCTCACGGCCTCGGGCGCGCTGGTCGTCGCGACCTTCAACGCAGCCATCCGGGCGCGCGGCCGCGATCTCGCCATCGTCGTCGCGCTCGCGATCGCGTGGGCCTTCCTGAACCCCGTGCTGTATCCGCCGAACGGCAGCTACCTGTTCGACGCCGGAGCGAGCCTGCTCATGGCCGCCGTCGCCGTGGGCTGGGGGCTCTTCGTGCGTGCACGGCGCGCGCTGGTGCGGTCGTTGCGCGACCAGGCCGATCGCGCCGGGGACGAGGCCCGCGCCGCCGAGCGGCGGCGGATCGCGCGCGAGATGCACGACGTGCTCGCCCACCGCCTCTCGCTGCTGTCCGTGCACGCGGGCGCGCTCGAGTTCCGCCCCGATGCGCCGCCCGAGGAGATCGCCGAGGCCGCGAGCGTGATCCGCGACAGCGCGCGCGCCGCGCTCGACGATCTGCGCGGCGTGATCGGCATCCTGCGCGAGGACGGGGGAGAGAGCTTCACCGAGCCGCCGCAGCCGACGATCGCCGACCTCCCCGCGCTGGTCGAGGAGTCCCGGAGGGCCGGGATGCGGATCACGGCAGAGATCGACCTGGGCGACGCGAGACCGGACGCCGCCGTCGGCCGGACCGCCTACCGCATCGCGCAGGAGGGCCTGACGAACGCGCGCAAGCACGCGCCCGGGGCCGCCGTCACCCTCAGCGTCCGGGCGCCCGACGGCGATCTGCAGGTCGAGATCCGCAGCCTCGCGCCGGTGGCCGTCCCCGCGGCGTCCCAGCTGCCCGGGGCGGGGACCGGCCTCATCGGGCTCACCGAGCGGGTCACGCTCGCCGGCGGCGAGCTCGAATCCGGCGTCGACCCCGCGGGCGCGTTCGTGCTCCGCGCCTCGCTGCCGCGATGATCCGCGTCCTGCTCGTCGACGACGACGCGCTCGTGCGCTCGGGGCTGCGGATGATGCTCGCCGGCGCGGAGAGCCTGGAGGTGGTGGGCGAGGCCGCCGACGGCCGCGAGGTGCTCGGCGCGGTCGACCTCCACCGCCCCGACGTCGTCCTCATGGACATCCGCATGCCGCACGTCGACGGGATCGCGGCGACGCGGCTGCTCGTCGCGCAGCCCGACCCGCCCGCGGTCCTCGTCCTCACGACCTTCGACGCCGACGAGCTCGTCCTGCGCGCCCTGCAGGCCGGCGCCGCCGGCTTCCTGCTCAAGGAGACCTCGCCCGCGGAGATCGTCCGCGCGATCGAGCTCGTCCACGCCGGCGACGGGATGCTGTCGCCCGCGGTGACCCGGCGGCTGATCGCGATGGTCGCGGGCGACTCGGACGCGGGCATGCGGACCGAGCAGGCGCGCGAGCGGCTCGCCACGCTCAGCCCGCGCGAGCACGACGTCGCGCTGGCCGTCGGCCGCGGCCTCGGCAACGCCGAGATCGCGGCGACGTTGTATCTCTCCGTCCCCACGGTCAAGGGCCACGTCTCGCGGCTGCTCGACAAGCTCGACGTCGACAACCGCGTCCAGATCGCGCTCCTCGTGCAGGCGGCGGGCGAAGGGCACCGATGAGTTCTCCGGACGCCCGCCGTCCCTAGCCCACATCGACACAGGAGGAGCAGCAATGGGTGAGATCCACGTTCATGAGTTCATCACCGTCGACGGGGTGGTCGACGCGCCGTCGTGGACGTTCGAGTACGGCTTCGACCCGAAGATGGGGGAGGCCATCGCCGCGATGTCGGCGAAGGCGACGGGCATCCTGCTCGGGCGCAACACGTACGAGATGTTCGAGCCGGCCTGGTCGACGCGCACGGTGGAGGACGACCCGGGCGCGCCGTTCTTCAACGACACGACCAAGTACGTCGTGTCCGGCACGCTCGAGAGCCCGACCTGGCGCAACTCCGAGGTCGTCGGCCCGTACAGCGCGGACGCGATCCGCAGGCTCAAGGACGAGGTCGGCGGCGACCTGTACGTGAGCGGCAGCATCAGGCTCGTGCGGGCGATGCTCGCCGACGGCCTGGTCGACGGGCTGCACCTGTTCATGTACCCGCTCACGCTCGGCGCCGGGCTGCGCATGTTCCCCGACGGCGACGCGCCGGCCAAGCTCGCGCTCGCCGGGACCGAGAGCTACGACAACGGCGTGATCTACCTGAACTATCGGCCCGCTGCGGCCTAGTCGCCCTTCACAGATCGAGCACCACGTCGTCGCGCGGCTGGGAGCAGCAGATGAGCGTGCTCCCGTCCGCCGGGGGCTCGACGGGGTCGGGGCTGTAGTCGAGATCCCCGGCGATGACCGTCGTCTCGCAGCTGTGGCAGACGCCGGTGCGACACGACCAGCGGACGGGCACGTCGCAGGCCTCGGCGAGCTCGAGCAGGCTCGTGTAGTCGCTGCTCCACGGGATGGCGAGGCCGCTGCGCGCGAACTCGATCGTCGGGCCGACCCCGGGCTCGCCGGCCGGCGGGTGCGGCGGTCGCGCCGGCGTCGCCGCGATCCCCGGCGTCATCCCGGCGGCGGGCCCGAAGGGCTCGGTGTGGATGCGCGATGCGTCGAGACCGGTCGCCGCCAGGGCGGCGCTGAGCTCGTCCATGAAGGGCGTGGGCCCGCAGATGTACGCCTCGGCATCGTGGGGCGGGTCGAGCTCGGCGAGCGCCGACGCGCTGAGACGGCCCACACCGTCGTAGTCGCGGCCCTCGACGTCGTCCGGGCCGGGGCGGCTGTAGAGCACGCGTGCGGATGCGTTCGGGAGCGCGTCGACGAGCGCCTTGGCCTCAGCGGCGAACGGGTGCTCGCGACCGTTGCGCGCGCCGTGCAGCCACCAGATCTCCCGATCGGAGTGCTCCTCGGCGAGCGCCTGGAGCATGGCGAGCACGGGGGTCGCGCCGATCCCGGCGCTGAGCAGCAGCACCGGCGCCTGCGTCCCGTCGAGGATGAAGGTGCCGCGCGGCGCCGCGACGTCGATCCGGTCGCCAACGGCGAGCCTGGTGTGCAGGTAGCCGCTGGCGGAGCCGTCCTGCTCGCGCTTGACGGTGATCCGGTAGAAGCCGCCGTCCGGCGGTCCCGAGAGCGAGTAGTTGCGCAGCAGCGGCCGCTCCGCCGGGTCGGGCTGGACGCGCAGCGTGAGGTACTGACCCGGTCGCGGAGTGGGCACCTGCCCGCCCTCGGGGTCCTCCAGGCGGATCGAGACGACGGAGTCGCTCTCCGGTGTGATCGCGGTGACCTCCAGGCTGCGGAAGCCGGGCCAGGCCGGGGGAGGGCTGGTCACCGCGAGGCCGGCGTTGCCGCTGCCCCCATCGCCGTCGAGCAGCGCTCGGAACGAGGACTGCCAGCCGGGGCTGAGGGCCGGGATGCGAAGTGCACGGAGGAGCTGCTGACGCGTGTGCCCCGGGAGGTACAGCAGCCCGTCGACCTCCGCGACGGCCATCCCCTCCGGGCCCGACGCGAGCTTGACGATGTCGTCGCCCGCCTCGACGTCGCCCTCCTCGATGACCCGGAAGTAGAAGCCAGGCCGGCGGTGGGAGACGAGCAGCGCGGGGATCCGCGGGTCCTTCAGGCTGATCCCGACGCGGTAGCAGGTGACGCGCGGCTGCGTGACCTCGAGGACGGCGGTCCCGATCCGGAAGCGGTCGCCGATGCAGACCTCGGCGTCGGCGAGCCCGTCGACGGTGAAGTTCTCGCCGAACTGCCCGGGGACGAGGTCCGTCCGGTCCAGCTCGCGCTCCCAGTACCGATAGGAGTCGACCTGGTAGACGAACACGGCGCGCTGCTCGCCGCCGTGCCCACCGAGATCGCCCTGGCCGTCGCCGTCGATGTTGAGCCTGCGCACGCGGCGCGGACCGGTCACGGGGTCCTTGAAGACGCCGGTGAAGACGGTCCTCCCCTGCCAGGACACGTCGCGCGGCATACCGACGTTGAGGGACACCAGGGTGCCGACCGAGGCTGCCATCAGCTCACCCGGGACGCGGGCGTGCACCGCGGTGAACGCGATCGTCTGCGTCCACCACGCTGGATCGGCGCAGTGGGCGAGGAAGGCGTCGATCAGCCCGTCGTCGAGCCTCCCGGAGGCCACGAGCCCGTCGCGGAGCTCGACGACGGTGTCCGTCCAGTAGTCCGCCCACGGCGAGGCGCCGTTGTACACGGCGGTCTCGGCCGTTCCCGCGACGTCCACGAGACCCAGGGACGCGAGACGCGGGGCGAGCGCTCGCCCCACGTGGTAGTCGATCCCCTGATCGCGCGACCAGGCGAGCCAGCCGTCCCAGAACGCGTGCACCTTGGGCGGCTCGGCGACGCTGACGGGCAGGAAGTCCGGCTCGATGAGCAGGATCGCGCCGCCCGGCGCCAGGCTCGCGACGAGGTTGCGGATCGCCGCGTCGGCATCGGCGACGTGGTGCAGGACCGCCCGCGCGGTCACGAGGTCGAAGGTGCCGGCGTCGATCGGGGCGGCGACGATGTCGGCCTGCCGCAGCTCGAGCCCGGCGGCGCTCGCGTCGATGAGCGAGAGGTCCAGGTCGACCGCGACGGCCCGGCCGCCGGGGCCGACCCGGCCCGCGAGCCACGCGGAGATCGAGCCGTTTCCGCAGCCGACCTCCAGCGTCCGCGCGCCGGGACCGATGCCGAGCGCCTCGACGTGGCGGCGGTGCATCGGATCGAGCAGACGCGACATCGACGCCAGTCGCGCGCGCTCACCCTCGAGGTGGTGATCCAGCACGTACTTGGACACTTGGCCGATCCTATGTCCGCGTCGCGACGCCTACCATCGCCCGGATGAGGCGATGTGGTGTGGTCGTCGCGGCGTGCCTGCTCACGCTCGCGGCAGGGGCGGGGACCTCGCAGGCGCGAACGGTCGGCAAGGGCACGGCGCGCAGCTGCACGTCGGCGGCCGTGGTGTCCGCGGTGCGGGCGGGCGGGACGATCCGGTTCTCGTGCGGGTCCCGTCCCGTGACGATCCGGATGCGCGCGACGGCCAAGGTGCTCAACACGCGATCCGACGTCGTCCTGGACGGCGGCGGCAAGGTCACGCTCAGCGGCCAGGGTCGCCGCCGGATCCTCTACATGAACACGTGCGACCGCTCGCTCGTCTGGGCGACCCCGCACTGTCAGGACCAGGCGACGCCGCGGCTCGTGGTGCGCAACATCGCCTTCGCGAAGGGCAACTCGACCGGCGAGAAGGTCGACGGCGGCGGCGGCGGGGCGATCTTCGTCCGCGGCGGCCGGGTGCGCATCGAGCGCGCGACGTTCACCGGCAACCGCTGCGATCCCTCGGGGCCCGACATCGGCGGCGGCGCGGTGCGCGTGCTGTCGCAGTTCCAGGGCCTCCCGGTCGAGGTCGCCGACAGCCGCTTCACCGGCAACGTCTGCAGCAACGGCGGCGCGCTGAGCAGCATCGGCGTGTCGTGGAACGTCACGGGCAGCCGCTTCAGTGGCAACCGCGCGATCGGCAGCGGCGCGAACCCGGCCCGGGGCGGCACCCCGGGCGGCGGCAGCGGCGGCGCCATCTACAACGACGGCAACCGCATGGCGCTCACGATCACCGGCAGCCGGCTGACCGGCAACCATGCGGCCGAGGGCGGCGGCGCGGTCTTCTTCGTCAGCAACGACCGCACCGGCACGGTGGCGATCTCCGGCAGCGTGCTCGAGCGCAACCCGAGCGAGGGGTTCGAGACGCGCGGCCTGCCCGGCATCTTCTTCCTCGGCGCCGGGCAGCCGGCGATCACGGGCTCCACACTGCGCTGATGCAGCTCGAGACCTGGGTCGCCCCGAGCGGCGATGCGGCGATCCCCAACCATCCGCGGTTCCCGGTGCTGATCTACCGCGGCGTGCCCGTGGGGGACATCGAACGCGTGCTCGCCGCGCCACGGGTGGGGCGGCGCCTGGACCGACGGCGTCTTCGACTTCCACCACTTCCACTCGACGTCGCACGAGGTGCTCGCGGTCGTCGCGGGGAGCGCGACCCTCGAGCTGGGCGGGCCGCAGGGGCAGACGTTCGAGGTCGGGGAGGGCGACGTGCTCGTCCTCCCGGCCGGGACCGGCCACCGCCGCGCGGCGGCGCGCGACGGCTTCACCGTCGTCGGCGCGTACCCCGCCGGCCAGGAGCGCTACGACCTCATGCGCGAGGCCGACGACGCCGCGCGGGAGCGCATCCGCGCGCTCCCGGCACCGGACGAGGACCCGGTCGGGGGCGACGGCATCGGGCGGTGGGCATGAATGGCGGTTCGTGAGCAGGCTGCGCAGCTCGCCACGGCGTGGTCCGGCCCGGGCACGCCGGCGTCGTGGTGCCTGACCGGGGCGCTCTTCGCGACGCTGCGCGACGACCCCGACCTGCTGGCGCTCGCTGCGCGCATCGATCCCGATCGCCTGCCCGCGCTGCTGTTCGTCGCGGCCGTGGTGGCGCTCCTGGATGGGGAGCGGCCGGAGCCGTTCGCGCGCGTCCTGCCCGTGCCCGGCGAGCCGCAGCCGCCGCTGCCGCCGGACTTCGCCGCCCAGCTGCGGGCGTTCTGCCTCGAGCGCGCCGACGAGCTGCTCGCGCTGGCCGCGTCGCACCGGTACCAGATGAGCGAGCCGGCCCGCTGCGCGCACCTCCTGCCCGCCGTCGCCGCGGTCGCCGCCGACGCCGGGCGGCCGCTGGCGCTCGTCGACATCGGCACCGGCGCCGGCTTCGCCCTGCACCTCGACGCCTACCGCTACAGCTACGACCGCGACGACGGCGACCCGTTCCTCGTCGGCGCGGCCGGCGCGCCCGTGACGCTGCACACCACGCTGCGCGGGCCCCGCACCCCGCCGCTCCCGGCGACCCCGCCGCCGGTGGCGGTGCGCATCGGCGTCGACACCGAGCCGCTCGACGTCGGCGATCCGTCGGTGCGCGCGTGGCTGCGGGCCTGCACGCCGCCCGTCGCCGAGGCCCTGGAGCGGTTCGATCGCGCGGCCGACCACGCGGCCGCCCATCCGGTCACGACGGTGCGCGCGGATGCCTTGCGCGCGCTGCCCGAGGTGATCGAGGGGCTCCGCGGACGACGTGCACCCCTGCGTGCTGGACGCCTACGTCAACGTGTTCTTCACCGACGAGGAGCAGGCGCGGTTCCGCGACGAGATGGCCGAGCTGGGGCGGCGCCGCGACCTCGACTGGATCTCCCTCGACCCCCTCGTGCCGATGGGCGACCGGCCCACCGGCGGCGTGCTCGGGGCGCCGCTCCCGCCCGGGCTTCTGGAGCGCGCCCGCACGGAGGGCGTGTTCGGCGTCCTCGAGCGGGTCTCGTACCGGCGGGGCCGCGCCACGCGCGAGGTGCTCGCCCTCGGGCACCCCGGCGGGGCGTGGCTCGAGTGGCTCGGCGGTGTGCCCTCGCCGACCGCGCTCTAGGGTGCCGCCGATGCAACGGCTCGCGAACGTCACCCCGACGCCCGAGGTCCAGGCGGTCCTCGACACGATGGCGAAGGGTCCCGCGGGGGTCGACACGTCCCCCGCGATCTACCTCACGATCGCCCACAACCCCGCGATGCTCGGGACGCTCAAGCACATGGGCGACACGCTGCGCACGACGACGACGCTGTCCGCGCCGGAGCGCGAGGTCGTCATCCACCGCGTCGCCGCGCTCTGCGACAACGGCTACGAGTGGGGCATCCACGCCGAGCTCCTCGCGGGTCCGCTGGGCCTCGGGGACGACTGGCTGCAGGCGACGTGGAGCGGCGAGCCCGGCGACTTCGCGGACCCCGCCCACGCGCTCATCGCGCAGGTGTGCGACGAGATGCACGCGAGCGCGACGGTGAGCGACGAGACGTGGGCGCGGCTGCGCGAGCGCTACGACGAGGCGCAGATCGTGGAGCTCGTCTTCATGGTCGGCTACTACCACCTCGTCTCCTACGTGGCGCGGACGTTCCAGCTGACCCCGGAGCCCTGGGCGGCGACGCCCCCCACGGCGTGAGCACGCGCTTCGACGGGGAGGTCGCGATCGTCACCGGCGGCGCCGGCGGCATCGGGTCGGCGACGTGCCGCAAGCTCGTGGCCGAGGGCGCGCGGGTGGTCGTGGCCGACATCGACCCGGCCGGCGCGCAGGCCGTCGCCGACGAGATCGGAGCGACCGCGATCGCCTTCGACCTCGGCGAGCCGGCCGACGTCGAGCGCCTCATCGCCGACACGGTGGACGGGCTCGGGCGCCTCGACGTGCTCGTGAACAACGCCGCGCTGCGCTCGCCGGAGGCGATGGCGGCCGACACGACGATCGAGTCGATGGACGTCGACGGCTGGCGCGAGATGATGGACGTCAACGCGCTCGGCTTCGCCCTCGCCTGCAAGCACGCGATCCCGCACATGCGCGCCGCCGGCGGCGGCTCGATCGTGAACATCAGCTCCCAGCAGGCGATCGTCGGCGCGAACATCGGCAGCGCCTACGCCGCGTCGAAGGCCGCGATCATCGCCATCACTCGCATGGTCGCGACCCAGTGCGGGCGCGACGGCATCCGCTGCAACGCCGTCGCGCCCGGCCTCATCGGGTCCACCCGGATCCGCCACAACACCGGGCTCATGGAGGCGGTCCTGCCCCACGTCCTGCTCGGCCGCGTGGGCGAGCCGGAGGACGTCGCGGACCTCATCTGCTACCTCGCCTCACGCGAGGCGGCGTACATCACCGGCCAGCTCTACAACGTCGACGGCGGGTACCTGGCCCACATGCCCGCCCCGGGTTAGCCGCTAGGCGATGAGCTCCAGGCTCACGTCCCAGAGGCGCGAGGCGTTGCCGGGATCCAGCGCGTAGGGGGCGACCCCGCCCCGGCCGGGCGGGGCGTCCTCGCGGCGCTGCACGACCTCGGACTCGTTGCAGTCGGCGAAGTAACGCCCGCCGACGCCCTCGACCTCGGGCCGGGTCGCGAGGAACACCGACGTGGCGGCGCCCTGCTCGACGGTCTTGATCGGGATCGACGTCTGCGCCACGACCCTGTCGATGTACTCCCTGCCGCCGACGTGACGCTGCAGGTTCGTCTGGATGCCGCCCGGGTTCAGCGCGTTCGCGGTGATCCCGTCGGCCGCCCAGCGCTCCGTCGCCCCGACCGCGAACAGCACGTTCGCGGTCTTGGACTGCCCGTAGGCGCCGAACGGGTCGTAGTCGCGGAAGCGGTAGTGCAGGTCGTCGAAGATCACCGGCGAGCGCAGGTGGCCGCTCGAGCTGACCGCGACGATCCGTGCCCGGCCGTCGGCCGCCAGGGCGTCGTGCAGGCCCACCGCCAGGCGGAAGTGACCGAGGTGGTTCGTCGCGAACTGCTGCTCCCAGCCCTCCGGCGAGCGCTGCAGCTCCTGGATGGCCATCACGCCCGCGTTGTTCACGAGCAGGTGCAGCGGCTCCGTCCAGCGCGCGACGAACCCGTCGACGCTGGCCCGGTCGGCGAGGTCGAGCTGCTCGACGCGCGCGCGGGGGCCGATCTGCGTCGCGACGCGCTCGCCGGCCGCGACGTCGCGGACGGCCAGCGTCACGTTCGCGCCCGCGCCGGCGAGCACGCGCGCGGTCTCCACGCCGATGCCCGACGCCGAACCGGTGACGATCGCGTGCGTGCCGGTGAGGTCGATGCCCTCGGCGACCTCGGCCGCCGTGGACTCGAAACCGAACGGGGTGGTGACGACGCTCATCCCTGCGCCCTCTGCGCCAGCGCGTCCCACTGCTCCCAGTTCGCGATACGGCTCTCGTACTCCGCACGCGTCATGCCGAGGCCCGCGCTGCCGAAGAAGACGCGCAGCGGCGGCTCGTCGGCGTCGACGAGCTCGAGGATCGCCGGACCCGTGGCGTCCGGATCGCCGGGCGCAGTCTGCCGCGCGGCGCGCGCCTTCATGGCCTGGTCCCACATCTCCTCGTAGGCCGGCAGGCGCTCGGCCTGGACCGAGGAGGGACCCGCCCAGTCGGTGCTGTAGCCGCCGGGCTCGACGATCGTCACCTTGATGCCGAAGCTCGCGACCTCGGCGGCCAGCGACTGGCTGAACGCCTCCAGGCCCCACTTGGAGGCGTGGTAGAGGCCGAGCCCGGGGAACGCGTTCACGCCGCCGATCGACGACACCTGGATGATGTGGCCGGAGCGCTGCTCGCGCATGTACGGCAGCGCCGCCTTCGTGATCCAGAGCGCGCCGAAGAGGTTCGTCTCGATCTGCGCGCGCGCCTGGTCGTCGGAGACCTCCTCGATCGTGCCGAAGAGGCCGTAGCCGGCGTTGTTGACGACGACGTCGAGCTGCCCGAAGTGATCGTGCGCCTCGGCGACGGCGGCGTAGTCGGCGTCGTGGTCGGTCACGTCGAGGGCGATCGGCAGGACGGCGTCGCCGTGGCGGGCGACGAGATCGGCCAGCGTGCTGACGTCGCGAGCGGTCGCGGCGACCTTGTCGCCGCGCTCGAGCGCCGCCTCCGTCCAGACGCGTCCGAAGCCCTTGGAGGTGCCGGTGATGAACCAGACCTTCGATGCCATGTGCTCTCCCTTGCGGGGTGTATTCTGTGAAGCGGAGCAAGCCTCCGCTTGAACCTGGAAGGTAGCAGCAAGTGGAGGAACCCTCCGCTTAGCCATGACCGACACCACTGCCCGTCCCATGCGCGCCGACGCCCGGCGCAATCGCGAGGCCCTCCTGCAGGCCGCCGCAGAGCTGTTCGCCGAGGAGGGCACCGACGTGTCCCTCGAGGCCGTCGCCGCCCGTGCGGGCGTGGGCATCGGGACGCTGTACCGCAACTTCCCCAACCGCGACTCGCTCGTCGAGGCGGCCTACCGCACGGAGGTCGCGCACCTCTGCGACGCCGCGTCCGAGCTGCTTGCGACCAGCCCGCCCGACGTCGCGCTCGCCGAGTGGATGGACCGCTTCGTGACCTACGCCGCCGCCAAGCGCGGGATGGCCGGCGCGCTGAAGGCGGTCAACGCCAAGACGGACCTCTACTCACAGACGCGCGGGCAGATCACGGGCGCGATCGGCGGGCTGCTGGAGGCCGGGGTGGAGGCCGGGACCCTGCGCTCCGACGTCGAGCCGGAGGACGTCCTGCGCGCGATGGGCTGCATCTGGAACCTCGGCGACGGCGAGGGCTGGCGGACGCAGGCCGAGACGTTGATCCGCATCATCGTCGACGGCCTGCGCCACGGCGCCCGTCAGTAGTAGACCGAGCCCTTCGACCCACCGCTCGCGAGAACCGGGTCGCCGTTGACGGCGACGGCCCGCGGGCTGGCCAGGAAGCAGATGACGGCCGCGACCTCGTCGGCGGTCATGATGCGGCCGATCGAGACGTCCTTGCCGAGCTCCGCGGCCGCGTCCTCGATCGAGATGCCCTTCGCCTCGGCGACCTTCATCACGACCGGCGGGCATGACCTCGGTGATGGTCAGCGCGGGATGGACGACGTTGACGTTGATGCCCTGCGGCCCGAGCTCGTCGGACAGGTTCTTCGTCAGCGCCGCCACGGCGACGTTGCGGATCGTGCCGGTGACCGAGCCGGTCCGGCGGGCCGCGACGCCCGCGACGTTCACGATCGAGCCCCAGCCCCCCGCCGCCATGTGCGGCGCGACGGCGCGGATGCAGCGCAGGTAGCCGCGGACCTTGACGTTGATCTCCAGCTCCAGCGCGTCGTCGGTGAGCTGGCCGGTGTTGGGGCGGGCTGCGCAGTTGACGAGGACGTCGACGCCGCCGAGGCGATCGACGACCTGCGCGACCATCGCGGTGACCGAGTCGTCGTCGCCGGTGTCCGCGGCGACGGGGACGATCGTGCGACCGCTGTCGGTGCTGAGGCGCTCGGCGGCCTTGTCGAGCGCGTCCTGGTCGCGGGCGACGATCGCGACGTCGGCGCCCTCGGCGGCGAGGGCGCGCGCGGTGGCGAGCCCGATCCCGCGGCTCGCGCCGGTGACGATCGCGCGGCGGCCGGTGAGTTGCAGATCCATGCGCGCGAAGCTATCCGCTACCTGCCGCGGAAGACCGGCGGGCGCTTCTCGAAGAAGGCGCGGCGGCCCTCGACGAGGTCCTCCGACGCCCGGCACTCCGCGACGAGCCGCGCGACCTCGTCGCGGTCGCGGCCGCGGATCGCCGCCTTCGCCGCCCGGATCGTGAGCGGGGCGTTGCCGGCGATGGTCGCCGCCAGCGCGGCGACGCGGTCCTCGAGCTCCGCGCGCGGGAGCAGCTGCTGCACCAGTCCCGCCGCCAGCGCCTCCTCGGCCGACAGCCGCCGGCCGGTGTAGAGGATGTCCGCCGCCACCGCGGGGCCGACGAGGCCCACGAGCAGCTGCACCCCGTCGAACGGGTAGCCGACGCCGAGCCGTGCGGCCGGGATCCCGAAGAGGCTGCCCTCGGCGGCGATCCGCAGGTCCGCCTCCAGCGCGGTGGCCAGCCCGCCGCCGAGGCAGAACCCGTGGACCATCGCGATCACGGGCTTGGTCATCGCCGCCAGCGCCGCGTACCAGGCCCCGATGATCTTCGGCGCCTCCGGGTCGTCCTGCTCGGAGATGTCCGCGCCCGACATGAACGCGTCGTCGCCGGCGCCGCGGAGGACGACGACGTGCACGGCGGGGTCGCGCTCGATGCGCTCGAGCTCGGCGAGCAGCGAGCGGCACATCGCCATCGACAACGCGTTGCGCCGCGCGACGTGGTCGAACGTCAGCCAGGTCACGGCGCCGTCGTCGTGGACCTGCAGGTGCTCGGGCATCAGAAGGCCCCCTCGCCGCGAAGGCGCTCGATGTCGGTGGGGGACAGGCCGAGCTCGGCCAGGATCTCCTCGTTGTGCTCGCCCGCCGCGGGCGCCGCGGTGCGCAGCTTCCGCGGAAGCCCGGCCAGCGTCGCCGCGTTGCCGATGAGGCGCAGCTCGCCCATCTCGGGATGCTCGACCGGCTGGACCATCTCGAGGTGCTGGACCTGCGCGTCGGCGAAGACCTCGCCGACGTCGTTGACCGGCCCCGCCGGCACGCCCGCGGCCTCCAGGTCGGCGATCCACTCCGCCGTCGTGCGGGTCCGCAGCTTCGCGGCGACCAGCGCGTTCACGTCGTCGCGGTGGTCCATGCGCAGGTCGACGTTCGCGAACCGCGGATCCTCGAGCAGCTCGGGCAGGTCGAGCACGCGCGTGAGCTCGAGCCAGATGCGCCCGTCGATCGCCGCGATGTTCACGTGCCCGTCCGCCGTCGCGAACGTGCCCATCGGGACGAGCGTGGGGTGGTGGTTGCCCACTCGGGGCGGCACCACGCCCTCGACCGTGTAGCGCGCAGCCTGGAAGTCGAGCAGGCCGATCGCCGCCTCCAGCAGCGACGTGCGCACCCAGGCGCCCTCGCCCGTGCGGTCGCGGTCGTGCAGCGCCACGAGGATGCCGACCGCGGCGTGCAGGCCCGCGGCGAGGTCGGTCACCGCATACCCCGCGCGGACGGGCTCGCCGTCGGGGGAGCCGGTGACGCTCATGAGGCCGCCCATGCCCTGGGCGATCTGGTCGACGCCGCCGCGCTGCGAGCCGGGCCCGTCCTGCCCGAAGGCCGAGATCGACGCGTAGACGACCCGGGGGTTCACCGCGCGGATCGCGTCGTAGTCGACGCCGAGGCGGTGCTTGACCGCGGGGCGCATGTTCTCGACCACCACGTCGGTGCGCTCCGCGAGGCGCAGGAACAGCTCGCGCCCGGCGTCGGACTTGAGGTCCAGCGTCAGCGAGCGCTTGTTGCGGTGGAGGTTCTGGAAGTCGGAGTTGCGCCGGTCGCCCATGTCGGTGGGGCGGCGGTCCGGCGGTTCGACGCGGATCACGTCCGCGCCCCAGTCGGACAGCTGTCGCACGCACTGCGGGCCTGCGCGGGCCGCGGTGAGGTCCAGGACCTTCAGGTCGTCGAGCGGGAGGCGGGACACGGCGCAGGAATCTACGCCGCGTCCCGCTCCGCCGGAGTCAGGCCGCGCTCGCGACCATCGCCTCCCGCTCCTCCACCGCCGGGGCCTCGGCCCGCCGGCGCCCCGGCACCAGCAGGGCCGCCAGGGCACCCGCGGCAAGGACGGCCGCGCCGATCGGCAGCGCGGCGCTGACGCCGTCGCTGAACGCCTGCGGGTCGGTGTAGCCGCCGTTGGCGACGAAGACCCCGGCGAGCACCGCGACGCCCATGACGCCGCCGACCTCGCGGATCGCGTTGGTCGCTCCCGACGCCTGGCCGGCCTCGGTCTGGCGGACGGACGACAGCACGGCGTTCGCGCTGGGGGCGAAGACGAGCGCCATCCCGAGCCCCGCCATCGCGAGCGGCACGATGAGCTCGCCGTAGGGGGTGTCGGGCGCGCTCGTCCGCCCGAGCCAGAAGATCGCGACGGACTGCAGCGCGAGGCCGGCGACCATGAGCGGGCGCGAGCCGATCCGGTCGCTCAGGATGCCGGCGAGCGGCGCGACGAGCATCGGCATCGCCGTCCACGGCAGCGTCCGTGCTCCGGCCTCCAGCGGGCCGAGACCCTGTGCGATCTGGAAGAACTGGCTGAGCAGGAAGACGGAGCCGAACGTCCCGAAGAACATCGCGAAGGACGCGGCGTTCGTGGCGGAGAAGCCACGCGAGCGGAAGAACCGCGGCGGGAGCATCGGCTGCGGCGTGTGGCGCTCCCACGCGAGGAACGCGCCGAGCAGGACGACGCCGGCGGTCAGGCTCGCGACCACGGTCGCGCTCGTCCAGCCGAGGGCGTTCGCACGGACGATCCCGAACGTCAGGCCGAGCAGTCCGGTGCCCGCCAGCGCGAGACCGGCGAGGTCGAGGCGCTCGTTCGGGCCGCGCGACTCGGTCAGCAGGCGGAACGCGAGCGGGAGCAGCGCGAGGCCGATGGGCACGTTGAGCCAGAAGATCCAGTGCCACGAGATGCCCTGGACGACGGCGCCGCCGACGAGTGGGCCCATCGCGACGCCGAGACCGGTGACGCCGGCCCAGACGCCGAGCGCGAGACCGCGCTTCTGCGCGGGGACCGCCTCGCTCAGCAGGGTGAGCGTGAGCGGCGTGACGATGGCGGCGCCGAAGCCCTGGACGGCGCGGGCGGCGATGAGCGCCTCGATGCTCGGCGCGAGCGCGGAGGCCGCGCTGGCGAGCGTGAAGATCCCGAGACCGATGATGAACATGCGCTTGCGGCCGAAGCGGTCGCCGAGCGCGGCGCCGGTCAGCAGGAACACGGCGAACGAGAGCGTGTAGGCGTTGACGGTCCACTCGAGGGTCTCGATGGAGCCGTTGAGATCGGCCCGGATCGAGGGGAGGGCGACGCCGACGACGAGGTTGTCGAGGGCGGTCATGAAGAGGGCGATCGAGACGATCGCGAGGGTCCAACCGGGGCGGGTGCGCGAGGCGGAGGACATCCGGGGAGAGCTCCTTCGCTGTGAGTGAGTAGATGCTTACTAAAGTGAGTATGTGCTCACTATCGTCGCCTGTCAAGCCCACCGGCTACGGTGCGGCGCATGGACGCCAGAC
Organism: uncultured Solirubrobacterales bacterium; assembly: GCA_963757125.1. GTDB lineage: Bacteria > Actinomycetota > Thermoleophilia > Solirubrobacterales > Solirubrobacteraceae > CAVVSD01. The sequence goes on from CAVWQP010000009.1 coordinate 947,400, forward strand.
GCGCCCTGCCCCTCGTCGCCGCGCTGACGTTCCTCGTCGCCTTCGGCGTCGCCGAGCTCACCGGCGTCCGCGCGCTGGGCGGGCTCGTGCTCGTCGCCGGCGGGCTCTGGTGCGCGCGCGTCGCGGCGCCGATCGCGGGCAAGGGCCCGACCGCGGTGCTGCTCGTCGTGGCGCTCGCGCTGTTCGTCGTCTCCCATCCGCTCGGCCACGCGATCGGCTCCTGGCCGGCGGTGGTCGTCGTGGCGGCCCTCGTGGCGCTGGCGGCGGCGACCGTCCTGCGCCCTGCGCGGATGACGCGCGCCTGATGGACCCCGCGGTCGTCGGACCGTTCGCGACCCGCGTGCTGCGGGCGATCGGCATGCCGGACGACGACGCGGCGCTGACCGCCGACTGCCTCCTCGCCGCCGAGCTGCGCGGCATGCCCGGCCACGGGATCCTGCGGCTGCTCCAGTACGCCGACTCCGTCGCCGCGGGCGACGTGCGTGCCGCGCCCGACGTGCGCGTGCTGCGCCGCGACGGGGCGAGCGCGCTCGTCGACGCCGACGGGGGCTACGGCTACGCGCCCACGATGCTCGCGTGCGACCTCGCCGCCGAGCTGGCCGGGGAGCACGGCATGGCCGTCGTCGGGGTCCGCGACAGCCACCACTTCGGGATGGCGGGCCTGTACGCCGAGCGGCTCGCGCAGACGGGGCTGGTCGGGATCGTCCTGACGAACGCCCAGCCGATCATGGCGCCCCCCGGGATCGCGTCGCCGCTCCTCGGCAACAACCCGCTCGCCATCGCGGCGCCGCGCGCCGCGCCGCATCCGCCGCTCGTGCTCGACATGGCGATGAGCCAGACCGCCCTGGGCCGCATCCGCCTGGCCGCCGCGGAGGGGCGCCCGATCCCCGAGGGCTGGGCGCTCGACGAGGAGGGTCAGCCGACGACGGACGCGGCGCGCGCGCTGGCCGCGGGGCTGCTCGCGCCGACGGGCGGCCACAAGGGTCTCGCGCTCGCGCTCATGATCGACGTGCTCGCGGGGGTCATGAGCGGGTCGCCCGCCGGCGAGGGCGCCGACGCGCACGGTCACATCGAGGGCGGCGTGGGCCACCTCGTCATCGCGCTGCGGACGACCCTCTTCGTCGACGCCGAGGCCTACGCCGCGGGCATCGAGCTGCTCCTCGCGGGCCTACGCGCCCAGGGCAGCGACGAGGCCCCGATCGTCTTCCCCGGCGACCCGGAGCTGGACGCCCGCGAGCGCGCAGGGCGGGACGGGATACAGATCTCGTCCGAGCTGGCGGAACAGCTGGACGCGCTCGCGATGCGCCTCGGAGTCTTGCCCCTGAGCGTCGCGCGAGGTTAGGCTGGGCGTCGGAGGAGAGCTGGGCGGGAGCGCACCCGCTGCGGCTCGCAGGTGTGTTCGTCGCCCAGCAGCAATCGGGGACTCCGGCTGTTCGCCACCGTTCGGAGTCAACCGGGCGTCGTTCCTGGCGGCGGCGTGCCGGCTCCTCCCGGCGCGTCGCCGTCGGCACCTGTCGTCCGGCGACGGACGACGTCGAGGACCACGTCGCGGACGCCGCTCTGCGGCGTCGCCTCCAGCGTCGCCACGAGGCCCTCGAGCTCGAGCGCCAGCCCTTCGCGTGCGCCGGCGTCCGCCGCGCCGCGGTACGTCGCCAGCACGGAGCGCACAGCGGACCGCGCGTTTCCGGCGATCGCCCTGGCGAGGCGCAGCGCGGCCGGCAGGAGCTCGTCGTGGGGGAGGACCTCCGTCACGAGCCCGATGCGCGCGGCCTCCGCGGCCGTCACGGGCTCGCCGCTGAGGCTCATGCGCAGCGCCCAGCCGCGACCGACGGCGCGGGCCAGCAGCGCGGTGAGGCCGAGTGCCGGGACGAAGCCGAGTGTGGCATGGGTGTCGGCGAACGTCGCGCGCGCGGAGGCGAGCAGGACGTCGCACTGCAGCGCCAGCTCGAGGCCGCCGCGCTCGGCGGGCCCGTTGACCGCACCGATGACGGGCTTGGCGACCGGCGGCCAGGCGCGCCAGTCAGCGAACACCCGCTCGGCGATCGCAGCGCCCTCCCGCGAGTCGGCCATCCGGCCGAGGTCCAGTCCGCCGCAGAAGTGGTCGCCGGCTCCCGTGAGCACGATGACGTCGACCGCGTCGTCGGCGTCGGCGGCGGCCAGCGCGGCGCGCAGGGCGTCGAGCAGCGCCGCGTCGAGCTCGTTGCGGTGGCCGGGCCGGTCGAGCGTGAGCACCGCGACGCCGTCAGCCGTCGCGGTGCGCAGCCCGTCGACCGGTGCGCCCATGTCAGCGGGCGGAGGCGAGCTCGCGCGACCCGACGAGGCGCAGCGCCATGCCGACGTACAGCTCGGCGACGTCGTCGGGCGACATCGGCCCGTCGGTGCGGTACCAGCCGGTGACCGCCGAGCACATGGCATGCAGCGCCCGGGCCGTCTCACGCGGCGCGTCGCACGCGAAGGCGCCGCTCGCCACGCCGTCCTCGATCGCCGACGCGAACAGCGCGTGCACGCGGTCGCGCTTGGCGGCCAGCTCGTCGAGGAGCGGCGGCTGCAGGCTGCGCATCTCGGACGTCGCGATCGTGCTCTCCATCGGCGACGCGCAGTGGCAGCGCACGTGCGTGCGCACCGCCGCCGACAGTCGCGCGGTGGGGTCGTCGCCGGCCGCCTCGACGGTCGCCTGCATCTCGGCGAGCAGGTCGTCGAAACCCGCGTTCATGATCCTGCGAAGGAGCTCGAGCTTGCTCCCGTGATGATGGAACAGCGTGGCGATCCCGACGTTCGCCTCCCTGGCGATGTCGCGGATCGAGGTGCCGTGGTAGCCGCGGTCGTGGAAGAGGCGGATCGCGGCGTCGGAGATGACCTGCGACGTGTCGCCCGACCCGGTGCCTCGTGCGTGCGCGGTCATGGCGCCTGAGCCTAGCCCGCGCCCTCGCCGCGGAGCGTCGCGAACCACCGATCCCACAGCCCCAGCTCACCCGGCCGCGGCATCGCGCCCGGCGCGACGACGTCGCCGAGGAGCATCGTCGCGTGCTGCGGTGCCGAGAACGGCGGCCAGGTCGGCAGCCCGGGGCCGTTCGGGTCGCCGGTCTGGCAGAACCGGAGGATCTGCGCCGACAGCGTGCCGGACAGCGAGCGGTCTGCGTCCTCCCACGCCCAGTCGCGCACCGCGAGGTTGCGGAACAGGTACGGGAGCTCGGCGCTGTGGAACGCGCCCGCGTCGTGCTCGACGTAGCGGCCGGGGGGCACCGGCGGGCGGCGGGTCGTGTGGTAGTGGAAGGTCGGCGCGCCCCCGCGGAGGGCGTGCAGCCGCGCCCAGGTCCAGTTCTGCCAGATGAAGATCCGGTCGGCGTTCGCGCGCTGGCTGGACAGCCTGGTGGCGGCCGCGTCGCCCGGCGGGAACAGAGCGAGGAACTCGTCGGCGAGCTCGCCGAGCTCGGCACGCGCGTCGTCCGCGTACAGCTCGGGATCGGAGAGGTAGGGCACGCCCGCGCGCTCGTCGGCGGCGCTGCCGGTGAGCAACGGGACGTCATGGAAGCGCCCGGCGGCGTACGTCTCGAAGGGCGGTCCGGGCACGATGTGCCCGTCGACGATCGGATAGGAGGCATCGAACGCGTTGCGCGCGATCGGCATGCCCATGTCGACGCTCCACGCCGGGCCGGGATCGGGCGGCAGGGCGGCGGCCATGAGCTGGGCCGGCGCGACGCGGCGCAGGTCGTCGGCCGTCGATGCGCCGAGCGCGCGGGCCACGAGCGCACCCGACCGCTCCGCCGCGTCGAGGTCCTGCAGTCCGTCGCCCAGGCCGCCGGACGCCCCGACGGGGCCGAGCTGCGCGCCGCTCATGCCGATCGCCCGGTGCAGCAGCCCGCGCGTGTGCGCCGAGGTGAGCAGGAGGTTCACCGCCGAGGAGCCGGCCGACAGCCCGCCGAAGGTGACGTTGTCCGGATCGCCTCCGAACGCAGCGATGTTGCGCTGCACCCACTCGAGCGCGGCGATCTGGTCGGCGAGGCCGTAGTTGCCGCTCGTCGCGGACGCGGTCTCGGCGCTCAGCGCGGGGTGGGCGAGGAAGCCCAGGCGCCCGAGCCGATGGTTGAGGGTGACGACGACGAGCCCGGTGGCGGCGAGCTGCGCCCCGTCGTACAGCGGAACGGAGGCACTGCCGAACTGGAAGGCGCCGAAGTGCAGCCAGACGAGGACGGGCAGACGGTCCGCCGGGCGCGCGGGCGCCCAGACGTTCAGATAGAGGCAGTCCTCGCTCTGGCGTTCGTGGCCGCCCGTGTACAGCGAGTTCCCGACGAGCTGATACTGCGGCGCGCTCGGGCCGAAGTCGCTCGCTGCGAGCTCACCCGTCCACGGCTCCGCGCGTTGCGGTGGGCGGAAGCGCAGCGGCCCGACCGGCGCCGCCGCATAGGGGATGCCTCGGAACGCAACGACGGCGCCGCCGGCCACCTGCGTCCCGACGACGGTCCCCGCGTCTACTCTGCGTCGGGCAGGTTGCAGCTGCATGCGATCAGTGGAGGGAGGAGGCGGAGTGATCAAGGCGCTGCGTGCGTTCCGGCGCGCGCCCGGGATGGATCGCGACGAGTTCCTGCGGCGCTGGGACGAGCACGCCGCCCTCGTGCTCGCCGTGCCGGGCCTCCGCGGCTACGTGCAGAGCCCGAAGGTCGGGCGCGACGAGCAGTCCAGCGCGCCGTTCGACGGGTTCTCGAGCATGTGGTTCGACGACGAGGACGCCGCGGTGCGCGCCGCCGCATCGCCCGAGGGGCAGGCCGCCCGCGCGGACTCGGCCACCTTCATCGCGGCGGACGGCGTCGAGGCGGTGCACACCGTCGAGCACGTCCTCCGCGACGTGGTCATGGGCTCCGAGGCCGTGAAGCTCATCTTCTTCTTCCACCGGCGGGTGGGCCTGTCGCCCGAGGTGTTCCGCCGGCACTGGTTCGAGGTGCACGGCCCGCTGGTCATGGAGTACATCGGGACCCTGCGCCGGTACGTCCAGAACCACGCCGTCGAGTCCGCCTACGCGGAGGGCGCCGAGCCCGACTTCGACGGCCTCGTCGAGGCCTATCTCGACGACCTCGCGACGCTCGAGGAGACCGAGGAGAGCCCGGAGCACGACCTCGTGCGCAGCGACGAGCCGAACTTCATCGACGTCAACCGCGTCTCGCACCTGGTGACGTCCGAGCGCGCCTACCGCACGCCGTCGGGATAGCGCTCGTACACGGAGCCGTCGTGCATGGGCAGCACATGGTCGGCGTCGGCCCTGATGCGCTCCAGCGCGGTTGTGACCTCGAAGAGGCTCACGAAGTAGCCGGGCGGCACGCCCTGTGTCGCGCCCGGGTCGGCGACGTACACGTTGTCGCCGGTGATGACCGCCTGCCCGGAGGGCACGTCGACGTAGACCATCTGGTGGTGCGGCGTGTGCCCGCCGGTCCGGATCGTCCGGATCCCGGGCGCGATGTCGGCATCGCCGTCGACGATCTCGACGCGATCGCGCAGGGGGCCGGTGAGCTTGGCGTGATCGGCCGGGTCGTAGAGGAACGGCGGGAAGAGCGGGTCCGCCGCGTATTCCAGCTCGCCGCGCTGGATGACGATCCGCGCCTCGGGCAGCTGGTCGTCGTAGCCGACGTGGTCCACGTGGACGTGCGTGTGGATGATCAGCCCGACGTCGCCGGGCTCGAGACCGTGCCGGGCGAGGTTCGCGTGCAGGGTCTGCTCGGGCGTCTGGCTGAAGGGCGGGACGATGTTCGCGATGCCCGTGTCGACCATGACGGGGGTCTCCCCGCCGAGGATCAGATACCCGGTGCAGGGCGCGGTGACCTGTGTGCCCGGCGTCATCTGCCACACGCGGAAGCTCGTGTCGAGCTCTACCTCCGCAAGTCGCAGCGGGTGGACCTCCAACGCCATCGACACTCCTCCCAGCACCGAACGATCGATCGATCGCGATGCTAGCATCGCGCCGCCATGCAGCTCGTCCCGGTCATCGTCCCGCAGCTCGGCAACGCGATGGAGGAGGTCACCGTCACCGAGTGGTACGTCGACGTGGGCGAGCGGGTGGAGGAGGGTGAGCCGATCGTGATGGTGGACAGCGAGAAGGCGCAGAGCGAGCTCGAGGCGCCCGCGACGGGCACGATCCACGAGATCGTCGTGCCCGACGGGGGCACCGCCGAGGCGGGCGACCGGCTCGCGGTCCTGGCGGTCGGCTGATGGACGACCTCGTCGGCCGGCGCCATCTGGGGTCGCTGCTGGAGGAGAACCTGGCCGAGCGCCCGGACGCCGAGTGGCTCGTGTTCGAGGATCGCGATGGCGCGCGCGAGGCGTTCACGTTCCGCGCGTTCGACGAGGCGGTCGCGCGCTTGGCGACGGGCCTGCGCGGGCTCGACGTCGCGCCCGGCACGAAGGTCGTCGTGCACCTGCGCAACTGCCCGGAGCTGCTCGTCGCCTACTTCGCGATCATGCGGCTGGGAGGTGTCGTCGTACCGAACATCGTCGCCAACCTCGTCCCTGAGACCGAGCACGTCGTCGCCCACAGCGACGCGGAGGTCGTGATCACGAGTGCTGCGTACGCCGAGCTCTTCGAGGCCGTGCTGCCGCGCACGCCCGGTGTGCGGGCCGTGGTCATGACCGCCCGGGACGGCCGGGCCTCGGGCGTCGCCTACGACGACCTCGCCGCCTGCGCGCCGCTCACCGACGCGCCCTCCGTGGCGTCCGAGGACGTCGCGGAGATGATCTTCACGTCGGGGACCACCGCGCGCCCGAAGGCCGTGATGCTCACCCACGCCAACCTGCTGTGGGCGGGCGAGCGCTCGGTCCGCGACTTCCTGCTGCGGCCCGACGACCGGCTGCTCACGGCACTGCCGCTCTTCCACGGCAACGCCCAGGCGCTCGCGCTGCTGCCGGCCCTGACCGTCGGTTGCCCGCTGGTGGTGCTCGAGGAGTACCGGGCGACCCGGTTCTGGGGCCAGGTCCGCGGGCACCGCGCGACGCTCACCGGCCTCGTCGCGATGCTGCTGCGCACGCTCATGGCCCAGCCGCCGTCGCCGCACGACCGCGACCACGCGCTGCGCGTGGTCAACTACGCGATCAACGTGCCCGACGCCGAGAAGGATGCGTTCGAGGAGCGCTTCGGCGTGACGCTGTGCAACGGCTACGGGCTGTCGGAGGCGATGCTCACCGTCGCGCACGTCCCGATCCACCGGCCCAAGCGCTGGCCGTCGGTCGGGCTGCCGGGCGCCGACCGGCACGTGCGGATCGTCGACGACGAGGGCGCGGAGGTCACGACCGGCGAGGTGGGGGAGATCATCGTCCACGGCATACCGGGTCGCACGCTCATGCAGGGCTACTACAAGGACCCCGAGGCGACGGCCGCGGCGATCCGCGACGGCTGGCTGCACACCGGCGACCACGGCTGGGTCGACGAGCTGGGGTACCTGTACTTCTTCGACCGCAAGAAGGACGTGATCAAGCGGGCGGGGGAGAACGTGTCGGCGATGGAGGTCGAGACGACGCTGCTCGAGCATCCTGAGATCGCGCTGGCAGCCGTCGTCGCGGTCCCCGACCCGATCCGCGACGAGGCGGTCAAGGCGTTCGTCGTGCGCCGCCCCGGCAGCGAGCTGCAGCCCGAGGCGATCCGCGCGTTCTGCGCCGAGCGCCTCGCCCATTTCAAGGTGCCGTCGATCGTCGAGCTGCGCGACGAGCTGCCGCTCACGTCGGTGGGCAAGGTCGAGAAGAAGGCGCTGCGTGCCTGACCTGACCGACGTCCACGCCCGCCTGCTGGAGCTCGTGGGCGCGTCCGGCCGCGAGATCCGCGCCCGTGCCGACCGCCGGGACTTCGCTCGCTTCGCGGTCGCGTGCGGGGACGAGGACCCGGGGGACGTCGCGCCGCCGATGTTCCTCACCTCGATCATCGAGTGGGGCGCCGGTCCGGCGCTGTCGGCGCTGCGCGAGGACGGGACCGGCGCCGCGCACGACGACTTCCTCCCGCTCGAGGGCCTGCGCCTCATGGGCGGCGGGCAGGAACTCGAGCTGGGCGAGGACCTCGTGCACGGGACCGAGTTCACGGCGCGGCCGACGCTCGAGGGGGCGACGCTGCGCGAGGGCAGCTCGGGGCCGCTGCTGCTCATCCATGTGCGCACCGAGTTCCGCGCCACCGACGGGCGCGTGCTGCTCACGCGCCGCGAGACCCTCCTGGCCCGGGAGGCGGCATGACCGTCGTCGGCACGATCGGCCCGCTCGTGCGGACGCCGGACCGGCTGCAGCTCTTCGCGTTCAGCGCGGCGACGTGGAACACGCACCGCATCCACACCGATCCGGGCTACGCCGCGAGCGAGGGCTATCCCGACGTGCTCGTGCAGTCGCATCTGCACGCGGCGTTCGTCATGCGCGCGCTGCGCGACGCGGTCCTCCCCGCGGGCGGGCGGGTCATCGGCTTCGCGTGGCAGAACCGCCATCTCGCCGTCGCCGGCGACACGCTGACCTGCGATGGGCGCAAGGTCCACGAGGACGGGTCGCTGGTGACCTACGAGCTGCAGGAGCGCAACGCCGACGGCGTCGTCTGCGTCACCGCCACCGCAACGGTGAGCTATGCCTGACACGCCCGAGCGGCTGTACCGCACGATGGTCGCCATCCGCGGCTTCGAGACGTCGTCGGAGCGGCTCCTCAAGCGCGGCGAGCTCACCGGCAACGTGCACCTGTCGATCGGGCAGGAGGCGGTCGCGGCCGGCGTCTGCGATGTCCTGCGCCGTGACGACCACATCACGACCACGCACCGCGGACACGGCCACTGCATCGCCAAGGGCGGCGAGCCCGAGCGCATGTTCGCCGAGCTGCTGGGGCGATCGAGCGGCTACTGCGGGGGCAAGGCGGGCTCCATGCACATCGCCGATCCGGCGACCGGCAACCTCGGCGCCACGGCGATCGTCGGGGGCGGCATCGCGATCGCAGCGGGCGCCGCGCTCTCCGCACAGGTTCGCGGGACCGACGGGGTCGCGGTCGCCTTCTTCGGCGAGGGCGCGGTCGCCGAGGGCAGCTTCCACGAGGCGCTGAACCTCGCTGCGGTCTGGGACCTCCCGCTCGTGCTCGTCTGCGAGAACAACGGCTACGCCGAGCTCACGCCCGTCGCCGTGCATCTGCGCGCACAGGTGCACGAGCTCGCGACGCCTCACGGCATCCCCGGGGTGCAGGTGGACGGAAACGACGCGCTCGCGGTCCGCGCCGCCGCGGACGAGGCGGTCGCGCGGGCGCGCGCCGGAGACGGGCCATCGCTGCTGGAGTGCCTCACCTACCGCTGGAGCGGCCACTACGTCGGCGATCCCGAGCGCTACCGCCCGAAGGAGGAGGTCGCGGCCTGGCGCGAGCGCGATCCCCTCCCGCGGCTGGCGGCGGTCCTCGGCGAGGCGCGCGCCGCGGAGATCGACGCGGAGGTGGGTGCGGAGCTGCGCGCCGCCGCCGAGCGCGCGCTCGCCGCGCCCGTGACCGGCCCCGAGGCGCTGCTGGAGCACGTGTGGTCCTGAAGTACCGCGAGGCGATCGCCGCGGCGATCGCCGAGGAGATGGACCGCGACCCGGCGGTCGTGCTGTTCGGCGAGGACGTCGCGCGCGCGGGCGGCACGTTCCTCGCGACGCGCGGGCTGCTCGATCGCTTCGGACCCGTGCGCGTGCGCGACACGCCGATCAGCGAGAGCGCTCTCGTGGGCGCAGCGATCGGCGCCGCGATGACCGGGCTCCGACCGATCGTCGAGATCATGTTCCTCGACTTCCTGACGCTCGCCGCCGACCAGCTCGTCAACCACGCCGCGAAGGTCGCCTCGGTCTCCGACGGCGCCTTCGCCGCCCCGATGGTCCTGCGCACGATCAACGGCGCGGGCCGGGCGGCCGGACCGCAGCACGGGCAGTCGCTCGAGGCGTGGGTCGCGCACGTGCCGGGGCTGAAGGTCGTGATGCCCTCCACGCCGGCCGACGCGAAGGGACTGCTGAAGGCCGCCGTGCGGGATCCCGGCCCGGTCGTCGTCATCGAGAGCCTCGCGGTGTGGGGGCTCAAGGGGGAGGTGCCGGACGGCGACCACCTGGTTCCGATCGGTGAGGCGGCCGTGGTGCGCGGCGGCGAGGACGTCACGCTCGTCTCGTGGGGCGGCGCGGTGCAGCGCGCATCGGCGGCTGCCGAGATTCTGGCGGCCGAACACGGCGTCTCGGCGGAGGTGCTCGACCTGCGGACGCTCAGCCCGTTGGACACCGGCGCCATCCTGCGGTCGCTGGAGAAGACCGGGCGCATCGTGATCGTCCACGACGCCGTCGGGCCGTTCGGCGGCGGCGCGGAGGTCGCAGCTGTCGCCGCGTCGGAGGGCTTCCACGCGCTGCGGGCGCCGGTGCGCCGGGTGACGGCGCCGTTCGCGCCGGTGCCGCTCGGTGCCGCGCTGGAGACCGCCTACTACCCGCAGTCCGAGGACATCGCAGACGCTGTACGGGGGGTGCTCGAATGATCAAGGTGCTGAGCGTGTTCGGCGAAGATGGGGGCTGGGCGGAGCACGAGGAGACCGCGCTGGCGCTCGAGGGGCTGCGTGGGTACGCGGTCGCCCGCCGGGTGGGCGACGAGGGCGATGCGCCCTACACGGGCTACGTCTCCGCGTGGTTCGACGACGTGGCGACCGCGACGGCGCACGCGCCGGCGCTGCGCACCACCGGCGTGAGCGCGCAGATCGTCGCGACCGAGCTCATCCAGCGCGACACGCCGGCCGGGCCGGACATGGTCAAGGCGATCTTCTTCTTCCACCGCAAGCCGGGGACGACGCCCGAGGCGTTCCGGCGCCATTGGCTCGAGACCCATGGCCCGCTGGCGATGGCGCACATCGCGAACCTGCGTCGCTACATCCAGAATCACACCGTCGACGAGGAATACGCGGACGGCGAGCCGGATCTCGACGGGCTCGTGGAGGCGTGGGTCGACAGCATGGCGGCGCTGACCGAGACCGAGGCGACCCCCGAGCACGTCTTCGTGCGCAGCGACGAGCCCAACTTCCTCGACACCGACCGCGTCACGTTCATGCCCGTCATCGAGCGCCGCGTGCGCTGATTAGGCTTGTCGGCATGTCCACCGTCGCGTCCGACGTTCCCTCCATCCCCGTCCCCGAGCCGGACCTCAAGCCCGACGAGATCGTCGCCCGGGCCCAGGCGCTCGTGCCGATGCTGCGCGCGCAGCAGGACGACGCCGAAGGGCGCGGCTTCTACTCCGAGGCGGTCCACGCCGAGTTCCTGAAGGCGGGCTTCTACCGGATCACGCAGCCGCGCCGGTTCGGCGGCTACGAGTTCGACCTGAAGACCTACCTGCGGGCGATGATCGCCGTCGCGAGCGGCGATCCGGGGACCGGCTGGTGCCTGCAGCTCGGCTCGAGCCACGCGTGGATCGTCGCGAGCCACTTCGACCTGGAGACGCAGGCGGAGGCGTTCGGGCCCGACGGGGACTTCCGCTGCCCGCATCCGGCCCAGCCGTCGGGGCGCATCGAGCGCGTCGAGGGCGGCTTCCGGCTGAGCGGGCGCTTCCCGTATGCGTCCGGGGTCCCGTACTGCACGTGGGCGCTCGTCGGCGCGATGCTCGACGGCGACCCGCCGACGCCCTACACGCTGCTCATCCCGCGCTCGGATCTCACGATGCTCGACGACTGGGGCGCCGGGACGATGTTCGGCCTGAACTCGAGCGGGTCGAACACGATCGTGGTCGAGGAGGCGTTCGTCCCCGAGCGGCGCGCACGGCCGTCGGAGGCGATCTTCGCCCCGACGCTGCCGACCTTCGGGACCCAGCTCTACGGGAACCCGCTCTACACCGGGCGCGCGCCGGCGCCCTACCACACGTCCCTCGTGTGTCCGATCATCGGCGCGGCGAAGGCGGCGGTCGACGAGTTCCGCGAGATCATCATGAGCAAGGACACGACCTTCTATCCGCGTGTCCCGCGCTACACGTTCCACGAGGACCAGCGCGCGTACGGCATGGCGCAGGCGAGGGCCGACGCTGCCGAGGCGATCGTCCTGTCGTTCGCCGACCAGTTCACGGAGGCGGCGCAGGAGTCGATCGACACCGGCGTGTCGATCACGCAGGAGCGCGACGCACGCTGGTGGGCGATGATCCAGCAGGCGGGCGGCCTCGCCTACGAGGCGGTCCAGGAGGTCGCGCTGCGCTCGACGTCGAGCTCCCTGGGCGCCGGCCGGCCGCTGGCCCGCTACCTGCGCGACGCGACGACGTACCGGCAGCACATCTCCTCGCAGCAGGGCGACTTCGCCGTGCGCAACGCCGCGATGATGCTCGGCGCGTCGGAGCACTGGCTGTACTAGGCAGTCCGTGCCCCTGTGGCGATGGGGGCTCGTCGCGCTCGCCGTCGCGCTCCTGGTCTACCTCGCGGTCGTCCTCGCCCTCGTCCGCGCAGGGCGCCGGACCGACGCGCGGGCCCTCGCGGGCTTCGTCCCGGACTGCGTGGTGCTCTTCAGGCGCCTGCTCGGCGACCCGCGGGTCCCGCGCTCGCGCAAGGTCCTGCTCGGCGCGCTCGTCGTCTACCTCGCACTGCCGATCGACCTGATCCCCGACGTCATCCCGGTCGCGGGGCAGCTGGACGACCTCCTCCTCGTCGTCCTCGTGCTGCGGACGGTGCTCCGCGGCGCGGGCGAGACGCTGCTGCAGGAACACTGGCCCGGGCCGCAGGAGTCGCTCGACATCATCCGGCGCGTCGCGTTCGGCCGCTGACGTCGGTGTCACATCGATCGGGCGCAGTCCGTCGAGGGGGCATGACCACGCTCGACTCCCTGGACGACCAGTGGGCCGTCCTGCTCACGACCTTCCGCCGCGACGGCACGCCCGTCGGCACTCCCGTCAGCCTCGCCGTCGACGCGGGCCGCGGCTACGTCCGCAGCCCGGGCAACGCCTGGAAGGTCAAGCGGCTGCGCAACGACCCGCACGTGGAGGTCGCGCCGTGCACGCCCCGGGGCCGCCCGACCGGGCCGCCGGTGGCCGCGGTGGCGCGCCGTCTCGACGGTGAGGAGGCGCGTCTCGCCGCGGATCTGCTGCGCCGCAGGCACCCGGTCCTCCAGGGCGTGCTCGTGCCACTGGCGCACCGGGTGCTGCGGTGTGGGACCGAGCACTACGAGCTGCAGCCGGCCGACGAGCGGCCCGCCTAGATGACCGCGCCGTCGCGCTCGAGCCAGTACACGGCCGTGCCGTCGGCGATGCAGCGGTTCGATCGCGCGACGCCGATGTTCGCGCGCAGGCAGAGATGGTCGCGCCACTCGCAGCCGCGACCGAACTGCGAGTCGTGGAGGCAGCTCGGCTCGTCGCGCACCAGCGTCAGGAAGGCGCGGACCACCGCCTTCCCGCGCCCGCAGGACTGACCCCGCACGCGGATCGCGGTCGCCTCCATCGCCGCCGTGTCGGACCCCACGACGACGGCCCCGCTGCACGTCCGGGGCGGAGCGGCGTGCGCCGGGACCGCGATCGCCATCAGCGCGACCGGGGCAAGCAGGGCGAGGAGCGCTCGTCGCATGTGCGCGTCTACGCGCCGCGCGCCGATTCGGATGCGAACCGGGTGAGCGCCGCGGCGAGCTCGCTCGTCGCCGACACCATCGGCGAGTGGTCGGTGTCGAGCTCGACGACGTCGACACACGGGTTCTCGGCGATCATCCGGCGCTGCAGCGGCGGCGGGATCGCGAGATCGCGCGTGCAGAGGACGTAGGTGCGCGGAACGGACTCGTCCGCGCCGGCGTTGGGCGCCATGAACGGCGCGAGCGGTTGCTCGCCCAGTCGCTCGGAGCCCCAGGCGGCGAGCTCGTCGGAGCAGTCGCCGAAGACGACCTCCTTCGCGGCCGGCACGGGGAGCGTCGCGACCGGCGGGTCGCCGGTCACGACGAGGTTGGCCTGCACCTGGTCGTCGGCACCCTCGGGCAGGTGCGTGAGATCCAGGAGGCTCTGGCCGGCGCTCGGGAGGAACGCGGCGACGTACACGAGCAGGGAGATCCGCTCCGGGCAGCGTGCCGCGGCCTGCGTGATGGCCACGCCGCCCATGCTGCTGCCGACGAGGACGGCGGGCTCTGGCTCCTCGGCCAGCGCGGCGCAGATGCGCTCGGCGTACGCGTCGAGCGAGACGTCCTCGACCGGCGTGGTGTCCGCGCCGGCGCCGGGCAGGTCGATCGCCTGCACCGTGTGGCCCGCGGCCTCGAGCTCCGGTGTGAGGTGCTCCCAGATCCAGGCACCGCCCATGGCCCCGTGGACGAGGACGAAACGTGACACGGCTCCTCCTTCGATGGACTCCGACGAGGCGCCGTCACCGGTGCCGCGCAGCCCACTTTGCCATGCGCACGAACTGCTCGGGGACGGGCAGGGCCGGGAGCGATGGATCCAGGCCGCGGTAGACGGTGTGGACGTTCACCGCGATCCGCTCGCGTTCGGACCAGTCGTCGAACGGCGAGAGGTCGATGTCGTCGGCCGCGTCGTCGACGTCCATGCCCTGCTCGAAGCGGTCGGTCGCCTCGTCGGCGACGTACTGCAGGTAGTGGGCGAGATCGCGGACGCCCTCCTCGTCGGTCACCGGTCCATGACCGGGCACGATGAGCCGGGGCCGCATCGCGAGGATGCGATCCAGCGCCGAGAGCCAGCTCTCCACCGGTCCGGCCCACATGAGCGGCGTGTCGTTGGCGAAGACCAGATCACCGGCGAACACCACGTCGCTGCCGGGCACGTGGACGACGGCGTCGCCGGCGGTGTGCCCGGGCCCGAGCTCGAGCAGGCGCACCTCGCGCCCGCCGACCTCGAGCGTCGCCTCGCCGTCGAAGACGTCGGTCGGGATGCGGTGCGTCACCTCGGCCATCTCGAAGCTGCCGAACCGGGTCCGGGCGAAGTGCGCGAACTCCTCGCCCAGCTCGGTCGAGGCGAACGTCGCGCTGACCGCCGCAGGCGTCGACATCGCGCACGCGTCGCGCGCGGTCGACGTCGCCCAGATCGCGATGCCCTCGGGCAGGAGCTCGTTGCCGAAGCAGTGGTCGGGGTCGCCGTGGGTGTTCACCGCGACGGTCACGGGGTTCGCCGCGGTGTGTGGCGCCATCGCGTCGAGCATCGCGCGCGTCAGGTTCAGGTCCATGAGCGTGTCGATGACGAGCGAGGCGCCGTCGCCCGTCACGAGGCCCGCGTTGCTCCAGCCCCAGCCGCCGTCGGGCTGCAGGTAGGCGAACAAACCGTCGCCGAGGTCGTGGAGACCTCGCTCATAGGGGATCGTCAGGTGCCGCGGCGCCACGCACGGACACTAAGCGAACCGCGCTGCGTGCGCGACAGACCCGCTTGGAGTGCAAGGCTTCACGAGGACGACAGGAGGAGGGACGTTGGGACGCGCGAACGCGATGTTCAACGACAACGCGATGAAGCTGGGGCTCTTCGCCCCGAACTGCCGTGGCGCCTGTGCGATCACGACCGTGCCCGAGAGCTGGGACGCGTCGTGGGAGCACAACCTCGAGCTCGCACAGCTCTGCGACGCGGCGGGGATCGAGTTCATCCTGCCGATCGCCCGCTGGAAGGGCTACGGCGGGCCGTCGCGCTGGCAGGAGGACACGCTGGAGACGCTGACGTGGGCGTGCGGCCTGCTCGCGCAGACGAAGGACCTGTCCGTCTTCGCCACGACGCACGCGCCGATGATCCACCCGATCGTCGCCGCCAAGCAGCTCGCGACGATCGACCACATCTCGCGCGGGCGGCTCGGCCTGAACCTCGTGTGCGGTTGGAACCAGGACGAGTTCGAGATGTTCGGCCAGGACCAGCGCGAGCACGACGAGCGCTACGTCTACGGCCAGGAGTGGCTCGACATCGTGCGAACGATCTGGCGCTCGGAGGAGCGGGTCGACTTCGACGGCACGTACTTCCACCTCTCCGAGCTCATCGGCCGCCCGGCGCCCTACGACGGCGAGCCGGTGCTCGTCAACGCCGGCTTCTCGCCGGCCGGGCGCGACTTCGCGCAGCGCAACTGCGACCTGCTCTTCACGTCGCTCGTGGACCTCGAGTCGGCGAAGGCCGACGTCGACGGCGTGACCTCCGCCGCGCGCGCCATCGGCCGCGAGATGGGCGTCCTGTCGTCGGCGTTCGTCGTGTGCCGCGCGACGCAGGCCGAGGCCGAGGAGTACCACCACTACTACGCCATCGAGCACGGCGACTGGGAGGCCGCCGACCGGCTCATGAGCGGCATGGGCATGCACAGCAACGCGTTCCCGGCGGGCCACTACGAGCGGTTCCGCGAGCGCTTCACGGCGGGGCACGGCGGCTACCCGCTCATCGGCAGCCCCGACCAGGTCGCCGACGAGCTCGAGCGCATCTCGCAGACCGGCATGGCCGGCATCGCGTTCGGCATGTGCAACTTCCTCGACGAGATGCCCTTCTTCGTCCAGGAGGTCCTGCCGCGCCTCGAGGCCAAGGGGCTCAGGCGGGCTGCGGCACCTCGATCCCGAATTCCGGCATGACCTCCGTGGCGAACAGCTCCAGCTGGCGGAGCCCCTCGTCGCGGGGGATCAGGCCCCAGTGGAACAGCCAGACGAGGTAGTCGACGGGCAGGACCTGCAGGAACTCCTCGATCTGGCGTTTCACCATGTCGACGGTCCCGCCGATCATCACGCCGCTGCGGATGAGCCGCTCGCCGATCGACTCCCCTGGGGCGGGGACAGGGCCGTCCTCGCCGGGCAGCCGCAGCATGAGGTCGAGCAGGCCGAACGTCTCGTACCAGCCGCGCCACACGGGCGCCTCCCAGCGGTCCGCGCGGCGCAGCAGCTCGGCGCGCACCGCGTCCTCGCCCCGCACGCCCTCGACGATGTGGAACGTCCGGCAGACCCCGACGCGCTCGCCCAGCGCGATCTCACGCCCGGCGGAGGCATGGGCCGCCCGGTAGATCGTCAGCAGCTCTTTGATGCGCTCGACGGCGCCGAAGAGGATCGTCGGGACGACGTCGTTCGCGCCGCACCACTCGATCGTGGGCGGGCTCGCGCCGAACGCCTGGAACAGCGGCGGGTGCGGCGACGTGTACGGCTTGGGCACGACGCTGACGCCCTTGACGGTCGTTCCGTCCTCGCCGATCTCGCCGGGCGCGCCGTACTTCGACGTGATCGTCTGCGCCGGCGGCCAGTCGGGGATGCCCTCGAGCGGGTTCGGGACCTTGTAGGTCGGCCCGTCGTAGGTGAGCAGGTCCTGCGCCCAGGCCTGCTTCATGATCTTGAAGTTCTCGGAGAACAGCAGGCGGTTGGAGGTGTCGGCCTCGCTGCCGTCGGAGTACGTCGCGCCGACCCCGAGCTTCTGGCAGAGGATGTTCATCCAGCGCGACTGGTAGCCGCGCGCCATCCCGACGAACAGGCGGCCGCGCAGGAGGTGGTCGGCCATCGCGATCTCCTCCGCGAGCCGGATCGGGTCGTGCGAGGGCAGGACGAGGCCGAGCTGGCCGTGCATGATCCGCCGCGTGTGCGCGCCGAGATGGATGTTGAGCATGAGGGGGGAGGGCGAGATCTCCATCCCCTCGGAGTGCAGGTGGTGCTCGGTGTGCGCGAGGCCCCAGTACCCGAGGTCGTCCGCCGCCTTCGCCAGCTCGACCAGGCCTTCGAGCATGTCCTGGTAGGCCTCGTTGTCGCGGCCGATCGGGCGTCGCCGCTCCATCTCCTCGGGCGGACCCAGCGTCGGGTAGACCTGCAGGATGACCTTCGGCACGTGCTCCTCCGTTCGCTACTGGATGACGATGCCGCCGTCGACCACGAGCCCGTGGCCGTTGACGTAGGACGAGCGGTCCGAGCACAGCCACGCTGCCGCCTCGGCCACTTCGTCCGGGCGTGCGAGGCGCCCCATCGGCGACGTCTCGCCGATCGCGTCGACCGCGCCCGGCGCGGCGGCGAACATCTCCTGCGGCATCGCGGTGTCCACGACGCCGGGAAGGACCGCGTTCACCCGGATGCCCTGCCGCGGGTATTCGAGCGCCGCCGCCCGGGTCAGGCCCAGCACCGCGTGCTTGGACGTCACGTACGCGGCGACCTGCGGCGCGGCGATCATGCCGAGCCCCGACGACGCGTTGACGATCGAGCCGCCGCCCGTCCGCAACATCGCCTTGATCTCCTCCTGCACGCACATCCACGCGCCGCGCACGTTGATGTCCATGACGGACTCGAACTGCTCGTCGCTGTGCTCGGCGAACGGCTGCATCCCGCCCGGGATGCCGGCGTTGTTGAACGCGCAGTCCAGGCGCCCGTGGCGCTCCGTCGCCAGCGCGACGAGCGCGACGACGTCCTCCCGCCGGGTGACGTCGGTGGCGAGCCACGCCGCGTCGCCGCCGGCCTCCGAGACGAGCCTCGCGGTCTCGGCGAGCGCCTCCTCGGCGCGGTCCCCGAGGACGACCTTCGCGCCCTCCCGGGCGAACGTCAGTGCCGAGGCGCGGCCGATCCCGCCCGCCGCGCCGGTGATCACGGCGACCTTGCCCTCGAGCAAGGGCGTCAAAGAGCTGTCCTCATGCGCGGCAACCTACCAGTGGGGTGATCAAACGCTCGGATGAAAATCCGGGGCCGTCACTGTGGCGATCACCGATGCCTCGGGGACCTGCCCCTGCCACCATCGCCCGGGGTAGAGCCGAACACGGGAGACGTCGATGGCATCGGTCGAAGGTCAGGATGAGCGGGTCGGGACGCGGCCGAGTCCACGCGAGCTGCTCGACCGCGCGATCGCGCTGCGACCGCTGCTCGTCGAGCAGTCCGCGGAGACCGAGGCGCGCCGCTACTACTCCGACGAGATCCATCGCGCGTTCGAGGACGCGGGGTTCTACCGCAGCCTGATCCCGCACCGGTACGGCGGCCTCGAGCTCGACATGACGAACTGGCTGCGGCTCATCGCCGAGCTCGCCCACGGCGACATCCAGGCGGCGTGGGGCTTCACGCTGGCCGCCGGCCACGCTCTGCAGGTCGCCTCCTTCTGGGAGGAGCGCGCGCAGGACGAGATCTTCGGCAACGGGGACTTCCGCGCCGCGTCCGTCGCGGCGCCGACCGGGACCGCCGTGAAGGTCGACGGCGGCTGGAGCATCACCGGCGCCTGGCCGTACTCCTCCGGCGCGCCGTACTCGACGTACTACATGGGCCAGACCCTCATCAGGGACGAGGGCGTCCCGCCCCGGATGACGCTCTTCGTCGCCGAGCGCAGCCAGTGGGAGATGCTCGACGACTGGGGTGACCTGCTCGGCCTGCGCGGCAGCGGCTCGCACACCGTCAAGCTCGAGGACGCGTTCGTCCCCGACGGCTGGGCGCTGCCCGACACGCAGCTCGTCGAGGTCGACGTCAGCGGCGGCACGCCCGGCTCGCGCCTGCACGGCAACCCGATGTACGCGGGACGCTGCTTCTCCGTCTTCCAGCTCGAGCTGACGGCGCTCATGATCGGCGCCGCCAAGGGCGCGCTCGACGAGTACCAGGCGATCGTCACGACGAAGCGCACCCAGCGCCCGCCGACGGTCATCCGCGCCGAGGACCCCGACTACCAGCGCTGGTTCGGCATGTCGATCGGCAAGCTCGCGACGGCGGAGGCGGCGATGCTCAGCGGCGCCGACCAGTGGACCGAGTTCGCGCGGCGCAACGTCGAGGAGGACGCCGGGTTCTCGCGCGAGGACGACATGGTCCTCAACTTCATCGCGCGCGAGGGGATGCGCATGGCGTGGGACGCGATGCAGGAGCACATCGTCCGCACCGCGGGCTCCAGCGCGCTGCGCGACGGCGAGCGCCTGCAGCGCATCTACCGCGACATGACGATGGGGCACGGGCACTTCGCGAGTCTCTTCGGGGACGTCGTGGCGCGGCGGATCGGTCAGTACCGCCTGGGCGTCGAGGTCGTCGGCTGAGCTAGAGGCGGCGGATGCCGCCGGCGCCGGCCAGGTCGAAGCCCGGCATCGGCGGTGCGGACGACAGCGCCGAGAGCAGGTCGGAGGCCGCCCCGAGCGCGTCCTCCGGCAGCGCGAGCTCGTAGGGCTCCCACGTCAGCGGCACGAAGTCCAGGCCGAGGGCGACGGCGGTGGCGCGCAGGCCGATCGCGGCGTCGGCGAGACCCGTCGCGACGGCGAGCGCCGCCTCGAGGTGCGTCGCGACCTCGGGACCGCGCACGGCGCCGCCGTCCACGCCGGCGTCGCGCAGGAGCCGCTCGGCAAGCACCCGGGTGCCGGTTCCGGGCGCGCGCAGCGCGACGGTGCAGAAGGGGAGATCGTGCACGCCGGTGATGCCGCGCGGATTGTCCGCGGGGAGCACGATGCCCTGCTCTCGGTCCCAGAGATGGACGAGGACCGGGTCGCGCCCGGCGAGCACGCCCGCCGCGAACGGGGCGTTGTAGCGGCCGTCGCGGTGGCGCAGGTGCAGCGTCGCCGCGTCGGCGCGGCCCTGCCACAGCGCGGACAGGCCGCCGAGGCTCCCGCGCGTGCCGATGCGCTCGGCGTCGCCGGCGATGCGGTCCAGCAGCGGGTCGTCGCTGCCCGCCAGCCGTAGGCGCGCCCCGCCGTGCAGCGCCCGACGCGCGAGCGGTGCGCCGTCGCGCGTCACCCTTCCCGCGCGCCGCGGGGCGCCGTCGATCACCCCGAGCCGGGCGAGCTCGGCGTAGGCGCGTCCGACCGTGGCGGGCGTGGTCCCGTGCTGGGCCGCCGCCGCGCGGACGCTCGGCAACGTCGCGCCGGGGGCGAGCGCGCCCGTGGCGATGCGGTCGAGCACGGCCTCCGCGATGTCGCGGTACAGCGCCATGCGCGCGATCGTACGATGCCCAACTGATGCAGCACAGAACGAGACAGCTCGCCTGCGCGGTTGCCGCGGTCGTGCTGATCGCGGGCTGCGGCGGTGGAGGCGACGACGACACGGCCTCCCAGACCGCCCCCGTGATCCTCGCCACCACGACGAGCACCCAGGACTCGGGACTGCTCGACGTGCTCGTGCCCGCCTTCGAGAAGGAGAGCGGAGCCAAGGTCAAGACCGTCGCCGTCGGCAGCGGTCAGGCGATCGAGATGGGGGCGCGGGGCGAGGCCGACGTCATCCTCGTCCATTCGCCCGCCGCCGAGGAGGAGATGGTGGCCGACGGCAAGGGCCGCAACCGGCGGATCGTGATGCACAACGATTTCGTCATCGTCGGGCCCGCTTCCGACCCGGCGCACATCCGCGGTGCGAGCGCGACGGCGGCGATGGCGCGCATCGCCCATGCGAAGGCGCCGTTCATCTCCCGCGGCGACGACTCGGGCACGAACACGTTCGAGCTCAAGCTCTGGGACAAGGCGGGCGTGAAGCCGAAGGGATCCTGGTACCAGGAGTCCGGGCAGGGGATGGGCGCGACGCTGCAGATCGCCGCGGACAAGGACGCGTACACGATCACCGACCGCGGGACCTATCTCGCCACCGACAGCGCGCGGGACCTGAAGCTGCTCGTCGAGGGCGGCTCTCCGCTGCTCAACGTGTACCACGTGATCGAGATCCCGAAGACGAACGGGCCCCGGGTCAACACGAAGGGCGGCGACGCCTTCGCGGACTGGATCGTCTCCGCGCCCGCCCAGAGGATGATCGCGACGTTCGGGGTCCGGAAGTACGGCGAGCCGCTCTTCACGCCCGACGCCGGCAAGACGGACGAGCAGGTCGCGGAGGCCGCCTAGCGGATGGGGGAGCTCTGGCACGCCTTCACGGAGGCGCTGCGACTGCTCGTGACGGGTGACGCCCAGACCTGGGAGATCGTCGCCCGCTCGCTGCGCATCTCGCTGACCGCGACGGCGATCGCGTTCGCGGTCGGCCTGCCGGTCGGGGCGCTGCTGGCGTTCGGGCGCTTCCGCGGGCGGCGCCTCGCGCTCGCGGTCGTCAACACCGGCATGGGCGTCCCGCCGATCGTGGCCGGTCTCGTGATCACCATCCTGCTGTGGCGCTCCGGCCCGTTCGGCAGCCTCGGCCTGCTCTACACGCCCACGGCGATGGTGATCGCTCAGACCGCCATCGCGCTGCCGCTCGTCGCGGGCCTGTCGTCGGCGTCGCTGCAGCACGTCGACCCGGAGCTGCGGCTGCAGATGCAGGCGCTCGGCGCGGGCCGGCTGCGTTCGATGTGGATCGTCGCCACGGAGGCGCGGCTGCCGCTGCTCGCCGCGGCGATGGCGGGCTTCGGGGCTGTCATCTCCGAGGTGGGCGCGGCGCTCATGGTCGGCGGCAACATCGCGGGACAGACGCGGGTGCTCACAACGGCGGCCGTGCTCGAGGCGTCCAAGGGCGAGTTCGCCCTCGCCCTGGCGCTCGGTCTCATCCTCCTGTTCATCGCCTTCGCCGTGAACCTCGTGCTGACCGCCGTGCAGCAGCGCGGCAGCACGTGACCGGCGCGTCGCCGCTGTTGGAGCTGCGCGACGTCGCCGTCGTCGCCGGCGGCCGCACGATCCTCGGCCTCGACCATCTCGCGCTCGCGCCGGGCGAGACGCTGTGCGTCCTGGGCGCGAACGGCGCGGGCAAGTCCACGCTGCTCCGCGTCGCCGGCGGTCTGCGCACGCCCGCGCGCGGGGAGCTGCGCCTCGACGGCGTCCCGGCGACCGCGCCGCAGATCCGCGCGGTGACGGCTGCCGTGCTGCAGCGCCCCCTGCTGCGCCGCGGGGCGACCGCCCGGACCAACGTGGAGACCGGGCTGCGCTTCGCCCGCGTGCCGCGCGAGGAGCGCCGCCGGCGGACGGACGAGTGGCTCGTGCGCCTGGATCTGGCCGGTCTCGCCGACCGACGCGCGTCGGCGCTGTCGGGCGGGGAGGCGCAGCGGGTGAGCATCGCCCGCGCGCTCGTGCTCGCGCCCCGCATCCTGCTGCTCGACGAGCCGTTCAGCGCCCTCGATGCGCCCACCCGCGCCGAGCTGCTCGCCGACCTGCGCGACGTGCTCGCCTCGATCGGCGCGGCGTCGCTGCTCGTGACGCACGACCGTCACGAGGCCGCGGCCATCGCCGACCGCGTCGCGATCCTGCATGCCGGAGAGCTGCGTCAGCTCGGGCCGACGGCCTCGGTGCTCGAGCACCCGGCCGACGCGGACTGCGCCCGGCTGCTCGGGTTCGAGAACCTGTTGGAGCCGTCCCTCGCATCCCGGCTCCTGGGGGAACCGGCACGCCATCGCGTCGCGGTGCGCGCCCGGGACGTCGCGGTCGTGCCCGGCGGGGACATGGGCGTCGTGGAGCGCGTCCTGCCGTTCGGAGAGCGGACGCGGATCGCCACGCGGGTCGACGGCGTGCGCGTGCTCAGCGACGTGCGCGATCCGCGGGTCGCGGCGGGAGACCGCGTGGACCTGCGGGCGGCGGTCGCCGCCGCGCGCGTCATCGCGCCCGGGTGAGGAGTCCCGCGACCCCCGCGAAGCTCCAGCAGAGCACCCCGAGCCCCAGTCCGCCGGCGACGTCGGAGAACCAGTCGTCGCGCAGGTACACGGCGGCGAGGGCGTAGAGCACCGAGAGGACGATCCCGACGGTCACGGCCGCCGCCGTCCGGGTGATCGGCCCGGTGGCGTGGCGCAGCGCGACCGCGACGGCGATCCACGACGCGGCGTACGCGGCGTTGACGTCGGGGTAGGTCGGCGCCGCCGCCGCCGTCGAGCGCCGGGCGGTCGAGCGCCCCGTCGGCGATCGCGCCGGCGATGACGGTCAGCGCCAGCCCACCGATGAGCACGAGGGACTCCAGGCGCAGGCGGGCCACGAACAGGCCGGCCGCGACGAGGACGACCACGACCGCGACGACGGGCAGCGACCCGAGCTGCTCGGCAGCGGACGCGAGGCTGTCGAGCACGCCGGCGGTCAGCGCGTCCGACCACGTCACGGCGCGCGAGTCCCCCGGCGTCAGCCCGACGTCGTCGAGCACGAGCATGTAGCCGAAGAAGACGTAGCCGCCGACGAGGCCGGTCGCCAGCAGCGTCGTGAGCTCGAGGCCGAGGTTGCCGGGCGTCAGCCGGTCCCACACGAACATCGCGGGACGACGCGCGCGGCGCCCGGCCGCCAGCAGCAGCCGGATCGCCGGGTTCCCCTCGTGCGCGTCGACCCACGCGGAGATGCGCTGCCGGTTCTCGGCCCGGCGCAGCCAGCGGACGGCGACGACGATCGCGACGAGCACGACGATCGTCGCGCTCAGCGCCAGCGCGCCCTGCTTGGCGATCTCCAGCACGCGGTCCAGCGAGTGCCAGAAGAAGTAGCCGACGAGGCACAGCGCCGTCGACTGGATCCCGGCCCCGAGCACGTCGTAGGGGACGAACCGGCGCAGCTGCATCCCCGAGGAGCCCGGCCAGGAAGGGCGCGAGGGAGCGCACGAGCCCGACGAAGCGCCCCACGAAGATCGCCTTGCCGCCGTGCTTGGCGAAGAAGGCGTCGACCTGGTGGATGCGCTCCTCGCTGATCCCGAAGCGCGGCCCGTGCTTGACGAGGAACGGCCTGCCCAGACGCCGGCCGAGCATGTAGCCGGTGATGTCGCCAGCGACCGCGAAGAACCACGCGATCGCGATGAGCAGCACGATGTCGATCTCGCCCTGGCCGGCGACGACGCCCGCGACGATGATCGCGGTCTCACCCGGGATGAGGAGGCCGACGAACGCGCCGGCCTCGAGGAACGCGAGGATCGCGACGAGCAGGTACGTCCACTTCCCGAGCGCCCGGCCGATGTCCTCGAGGACCTTGTCGATCGACGGCAGCTCGACGAGGCCCGTCGAGTAGACGGCGGCCGCGACGACCGCGATGACGCCCGCGATCAGCACCGGGGGCTCGAGCCGCCGGCGCCGCCACCAGAGGAAGGCCGCGAGCGCCACCGCCGCGACGAGCCAGACGGGCTTCATCGCGGCACAGCTTGCCCGGTCGCGCCGTGCAAGGCGCGCCGGGTTGGCCGGTGACTAGTTCTTGTAGCGGGCGTGCACGTTCTCGCACTCGACGGTGCGCACGTGCTTGTTCCAGCCGATGTTCACGGTGTCGTTGCCCGGGCCGCAGTCCACCGTTGCCGCGCCCTGGCCATAGGCGTCGACCGTGTCGTCGCCGGCGCCGGCGCGGACCGTGTTGCGGCCGCGGCCCGTCGTGCGGATCGTGTCGTTGCCGGCGTCGCCCGTGATCGTGTTGGCGTTCGGGCCGCCCTGCAGCGTGTCGTCGCCGTCGCCGCCGCGGATGTCGTTGTCGCCGCGGCCGCCGTAGATCGTGTCGTTGCCGGCGCCGCCGTCGAGGGTGTCGGTCCCCTTGGCGCTGCCGTCGTGCTCGCGGTTGCCCCAGATGACGTCGTCGCCCGCGAGGCCGAAGATGCGGTCCGGGCCGAGGCTGCCGAGGAGGTTGTCGAGGCCGTCGCCGCCGGTGAGCGTCGTGCCCTGCGTGCCGTGGATCAGCCGCGTGCGGGCGCGGGTCGGATCCTCGACCGCGTCGGCCTCGGTGACGTGCTCGCAGTTGCGGATGTCCCCGCTGCGCACGGCCTGGGCGTTGGAGATGCCGCCCGCCTTGGCGTACGGGTTGATGTAGATCGTGTCGTCGCCGTCGCCGCAGTCGACCGAGCGCACGGCCGTGCCGTTGTTGACGTAGACGGTGTCGTTGCCCGGGCCGGCGTCGATGACGTCGGGGCCGGAGTCGGCGTGGATGACGTCGTCGCCGTCGCCGCCGGCGACCTTGTCGGCGCCGCCGCCCGCGTGGATCGTGTCGTTGCCGACGCCGCCGTCGATGTCGTCGGGCGCTGCGCCGCCGTCGAGGTTGTCGTCGCCCTCGCCGCCGCGGACGTCGTCGTGGCCGAAGTCGCCGACGATCGTGTCGTTGCCGGCGCCGCCGTCGAGCAGGTCGTCGCCCGAGGAGCCGTCGAGGAGGTCGTTGCCACCGTTGCCGAGGAGGCGATCGTGACCCTGCTCGCCGTAGAGCTTGTCGTCGCCGGGACCGCCGATGAGCGTGTCGCCGCCGCCTCCGCCGTGCGCCACGCCGGCCGCGCCGTTGAGCACGATGCGGTCGGGACCGGGGGTGCCCTGACGGGCTGCGTGGGCCGCCGCGGGGACCAGGAGGCCGACGGTCGCGGTGACGGTGAGGAGGCGCAGGGAACGAGCGAGCGAGAGCGTCATCTCTCATCCGGATCGGCCCCGTGACGCCTCGCTTGAGGGAGTTCGGGAAAGTCTGGCCGACCGGCCCAGGAGGCCGTCCCCCGATCGGCCGATCGGCGGCCTGCCGACCGGCCCAGTCTGGTGCGTGTGCTACTTGTGTGAGCCTCTCGATGCCCGACGGCGACCGCGACGAGCCTCCAAGTAGCAGTCCCCACGCACCTCGGGTCGGAACGGTCGGGATGAGGGCCGCCCGGTGACCGAGGTGCTCCTCCTGATCGTGTCGCTCGGGCTCGTGCTCGCGTGTGGTGCGTTCGTGGCCGCGGAGTTCTCGTTCGTCACCGTCGACCGGTCGACCGTCGAGCGCGCCGCCGAGGAGGGCGACGCAGGGGCGCGGGGCGTCCTCGATGCGCTGCACAGCCTCTCGACGCAGCTGTCGGGCGCCCAGCTGGGCATCACGCTGACGAACCTGCTCATCGGCTTCATGGCCGAGCCGGCGATCGCAGAGCTCATCGACGGCCCGCTGGAGGACCTCGGCGTGCCGTCTGGCGCGGTGTCCGGCATCTCCGTCGCCATCGGGCTGATCCTCGCGACGGCGTTCACCATGGTCCTCGGCGAGCTCGTGCCCAAGAACCTGGCGATCGCCCTGCCGCTGGGCACCGCGAAGCTCGTCCAGAGGTTCATGCGCGGCTTCACGCGCGTGTTCCGCCCGGTCATCGCGTTCTTCAACGCCTCCGCCAACGCGGTGCTGCACCGCATCGGCATCGAGCCCCAGGAGGAGCTCGCCTCCGCGCGCTCGCCGGAGGAGCTGACGTCGCTCGTCGCCCGGTCGGCGCAGCAGGGCACGCTGGCGCCCGACACCGCGACGCTGCTGCAGCGCTCGATCGCGTTCGGCGACCGGCGCGCCGACGACGTCATGACGCCGCGCACGCGGATGGTCGCGCTGCGCGACACCGACCCGATCATCAAGGTGATCGAGGAGGCCCGCTCGACGGGCTTCTCGCGCTTTCCCGTCCTCGGCGCGGGCGCCGACGAGATCGCGGGCATCGTCCACGTCAAGCACGCGGTGCGGGTGCCGCCGGAGGACCGCGCGAAGGTCCCCGTGTCCGCGGTGATGGTCCCGCCGATCGTCGTGCCCTCCTCCGTCGAGCTCGACCCGCTCCTGGAGACCCTGCGCGAGGGCGGCCTGCAGATGGCGGTGGTCGTCGACGAGTTCGGCGGCATCGACGGCGTCGTCACGCTCGAGGACGTCGTCGAGGAGATCGTCGGCGAGGTGCGCGACGAGCACGATCGCCGCGACGAGGCGATCATGCCCGAGGGCGAGGGGCGATGGCTGCTGTCGGGCCTGCTGCGCCCGGACGAGATCGCCGACACGACGCACGTCCTCGTGCCGGAGTCCGAGGAGGGCGACTACGAGACGCTCGCCGGCCTCGTGACCGAGCGGCTCGGCCGGGTGCCGCGCGTCGGCGACTCCGTCGAGTTCGAGGCCCGCGACGACGACGGTGCCCGCAGGCAGATCCGCCTCGAGGTGCGCGGGATGGATGCCCTGCGCGTCGACCGCCTGCGGATGGAGGTCGGTCCGCCCGAGCACGACGACGACGACGACGAATGAACGACCTCCTCGCCCTCGCCATCGGCGTGCTGCTGCTCGCGTTGAACGCGTTCTTCGTCGGCGCGGAGTTCGCGCTGATCTCCGCGCGGCGCAGCACGGTCGAGCCGCGCGCCCAGGAGGGCTCGCGCCGCGCGAAGACCGCGCTGCGCGCGATGGAGAACATCTCGCTCATGCTCGCCGGCGCGCAGCTCGGCATCACGATCTGCTCGCTGCTGCTGCTGGCCGTCGTGGAGCCGGCGATCGCGCATCTGCTGGAGGCGCCGTTCAACGCCATCGGCATCCCCGAATCCCTCCTGCATCCGATCGGCTTCGTGATCGCGCTCGTCGTGGTCGGCCTCGCGCACGTGGTGCTCGGTGAGATGGTCCCGAAGAACATCGCCCTCGCGGGGCCGGAGCGGGCGGCGCTCGCGCTCGCCGGGCCGCTGGTGTTCGTCGTGCGCATCCTGCGGCCGGCGATCGCGGCCCTGAACTGGACGGCGAACGGCCTGCTGCGGCTCTTCGGGGTGCCCGTGCGCGACGAGGTGGCGAGCGCCTTCACGCGCGACGAGGTCGCGGGGCTCGTGGCGGAGTCGCGCCGTGAGGGGCTGCTGGACTCCTCCGAGGAGCGCGTGCTCGTCGGCGCCCTGACGTTCGAGGAGCGCGACGCCAGCTCGGTCCTGCTGCCGCACGACCGGCTCGAGACCCTGCCGGTCACCGTGACGCCCGCGGAGGTCGAGTCGGCGGCGGCGCGCACCGGGTTCTCGCGGTTCCCGGTGCGCGGCGAGGACGACGACCGCACGCTCATCGGCTACCTGCACCTCAAGGACGCCCTGGAGATCAAGGACGTCCACCGCAACCGGCCGATCGCGCGCGGCTGGATCCGCCCGCTGCCCGAGGTGAAGCTGAGCTCGCCGCTGCGGTCGGTGCTCGCGACGATGCAGCGCTCCGGCGCGCACATGGCCCAGGCGGTCGACGACGCCGAGGAGACCCAGGGCGTCGTCGCGCTGGAGGACGTGCTCGAGGAGATCGTCGGAGAGGTCCGCGACGAGAGCCGGGCCGAGTCAGCGCGGCGCTAGCCGCGTCACCCGTTCTTGTACAGGCCGCCCCGGCGGGCCAGGTCCGAGTAGCGCTTCACGCCGGCGTGGCCGTACTCGCCGCCGTCGACGTTGAACTCCGAGCCGCTGATGTAGGAGGACTCGTCGGCCATGAGGAAGACCATGAGCGGCGTGATGTCGTCGACGGTGCCGAGCCGCGCGAGCGGGATCTCCTCCAGCGACGACTCGCGGAACCAGTCCGGGGCGCTCGAGGACATCGGCGTGTCGATGTAGCCCGGCAGCACGCAGTTGACGCGGATGCCGAGCCCGCCGAGCTCCATGCTCGCGGTCCTGCTCAGGCCGCGGACCGCCCACTTGCTCGTGCCGTACGCGACCGCGTGGTAGCCGCTGACGCCGGCGCGCGAGGAGATGTTCACGATCGAGCCGCCCTCGGTCATGAGCGGGACCACCGCCTGGATGCCGAGCAGGCAGCCGGTCACGTTGATGCTGAAGACGCGGTCCCAGTCCTCGACCGTGACGTCCATGAGCCGCTCGCGCCAGGTGATGCCGGCGTTGTTGATGAGCCCGTGCACCGTGCCGTGCGCGTCGCGCACCTTCCCCGCGAGCTCGGCCCAGCTCTCCTCGCTGGCGACGTCGTGGAGGTGGAACTCGACGCCAGGCGCGAGCTCCTCGATCGGATCCTTGACGTCGGTCGCGACGACCGTCGCGCCCTCCGCCGTCAGCGCGTTGGCCTCCGCGGCGCCCTGGCCGCCCGCGGCGCCCGTGATGACGATGACCTTGCCGTCGACTCGACCCATTGCCCTGCTCCTGTTCGCGTTCGGGCGCGCATTCCTACCATGCCCCCGACGACCACGGACAGGAGGGCGCGATGGCTGGACTGCTGGAGGGCAAGGCGGGGATCGTGACGGGCGCGGCGGGAGGGATCGGGCGCGGCATCGCGATCGAGCTCGCGCGCGAGGGCGCGTACGTGCTGGTGTCCGACCTCGAGCCCGAGGCGGAGCGGGCGCAGGAGACGATCGCGCTCTGCCAGGAGGCCGGCGGCGAGGCGGCGTGGCAGGCGTGCGACGTCACGTCCGCGGAGGCGCAGGACGCGCTCGTCGGCGACGTCCTGAGGACGCACGGCCGGCTGGACTTCGCGGTCAACAACGCCGGGGTCGCCGTGCACAAGCCGCTCACCGAGGTGACCGACCAGGAGTACTCGCGCGTCCTGGACATCAACCTCAAGGGCATCTTCCTCGGGATGCGCCCCCAGGTCCGCCAGATGGTCGAGCAGGGCGGCGGCTCGATCGTGAACATGGCGTCGGTCGCGGGCCTCACCGGCGTGCGCGACATCGGCGTCTACACGGCCAGCAAGCACGGCATCGTCGGGCTCACGAAGAACACCGCGATGGAGTACGGGGAACGCGGCGTGAGGGTGAACTGCGTCTGCCCGAACGCCATCCGCACGCCGCTCATGGACACCTCGCCGCCGGACTTCGTCGAGGCGCTCATCGCCCCGCAGGCGATCAAGCGCCCTGGCGAGCCCGAGGAGGTCGGCGCGGCCGTCGCGTTCCTGCTCTCCGACAAGGCCTCGTTCATCACCGGCGTCGCCCTGCCGATCGACGGCGGCTACATGACGACCGCCTACATCTAGTCGAGCACGGCATCGCGCCGGCGCCGCCGCAGCCACACCGCGAGCCACGCGAGCAGCGCGAGCGGCACCGCGAAGCTCGCGACCACGATGAGGACGCCGGCGGCGACCTCCAGTGCCCGTCGGGCGTCGCGCCAGGCGTCGCCCGGCGTCCAGGGACCGGAGGCCGGCGGCGCGACGGCGCCCGCGCGAGCCCCGACGACGGTGAGGTCGACGGTCGCGTAGGTCGTCCTGGCCCGCAGCTCGCGCTGCCGGCGCTCGAGGCGGTCGACCTTCGCGGTCGCGGCCGCGAGCCGGGTCCGCAGCCGGTCCGCCTCGGCGCCCGACGAGGTCGCGAGCTTGGCGACGATCGCCCTGCGCTGCGTCCGCGCGTCCCCGAGCTGCGAGCTCGTGGCGTCGTAGCTGCCCGTGAGGTCCTGGGTCGATCCCTCGATCGAGCGGACGGTGCCCAGCCTGCTCAGCTCGGCCATCGCGTCGTCGAGGCGCGCCGCCGGGATGCGCAGCGTGAACGTCGCCGTGCCCCCGCCGCCGTCGCGGCCGATCTGCGACGTCGAGACGAACCCGCCGAACCGCTGCGTCGTGCGCACGACGCCGTCGGTGACGGTCCCGAAGCGCCCGGCGCGGGCGCCGAGCTCCAGGCGCGCGGAGCGCTCGACGCGACGGCCCGCCGGGGCCGGGGCGAGCGCGGCCGCGCCGGAGTCGGCCTGCGGGGCCGCGCTCTCGCGCTGCACCGCGACGCCGGGGGAGCTCGTCGTCGCGTCGTCGCTGCCGCCGCGCGTGCCGAGCACGACGGCGACGGCCAGGATCGCGGCGAGGCCGGTGCCCAGGGCGGGCACGAGGATCTGCAGTCGCGGGAGGCGCCAGCGGCGCGCCGGTCGTGGGAAGCCCTGTGCGACCCGCTCGTCCATGCTCGCCCGGAACTCCGGTCGGGGACGGGGTGCGATCGCGTGCAGCTCGCGCTCGAGGTCGATCGGCTCAGGCATCACATGCCTCCCGGAGACGGTGGACGGCACGGTGCAGGCGGGTCCCGGCGTTCGACGCGGAGATGCCGAGCACGGCGGCGATCTCGGCGTTGTCGAGGCCGGCGAAGTACTTCAGCGCGACGAGCTCGCGGTCGCGCGCGTCGAGCCGGGCCAGCGCCGCGCGCACCGTGGCGCGGCGGATCGGGTCGGCGTCCTCCTCGGGCGCGGCCTCCGGCTCGGCGGCGAGCGACGCGACGCGCTTGCGGCGGCGCAGCTCGTCGAGCGCCGCGTTGCGCGCGATGCCGAAGAGCCACTGGCGCTGCGACCCGCGGCGCGCGTCGAACGATGCGTGCTTGCGGTAGGCGCGCTCGAACGCCGCCGCGACGACCTCCTCGGCGGCCGACCGGTCGCGGACGAGCGTCGCCACGTACGCGTAGAGGTCGTCGACCGTGTCCCGGTAGAGCTCCTCGAACGACATCGGTCTCGCTGGCGCCTCGGCGACGGTGGCTTGCACATCGGCACTACGCCGATGGCGCCCATCCGTCACAACGGATTCGGCGGCCTGCTGGACCGGCGGAACTGCAGGACCACGACGACGACGACCAGAGCGATCGTGAGGATGAGCGCATAGCGGGAGATCGCCTTGGCGACGTCGACCGCGCTCTGGCCGATGATGTAGCCGAGCCCGACGTTGAGGCCCACCCACATCGCCGTGCCGATGAGGTCGAGCAGGATGAAGATCCGCAGACGCATGCCCGTCCAGCCCACGGCCGCGTAGACGAGCGCGCTCGGGATCGGCAGCACGTAGGCGAAGACGACCGCGGGCGGCCCGATCTTGGGCGCGTTGCGCTCGATCTTGTCCACCCACCGCTGCGCGCGCGGCCGGTTGCCCGCGAAGATGTCGATGACCGGGCGGCCCCACAGCCTCCCGGCCCACCAGTACAGCGGGTCGAACAGCAGCATGATCGGGAACGGCGCGAGCAGCGCGAGGACGAGCGATGCGTCGCCGATGCGCGCGAACGCGCCCGCCGACACCATCGCGGTCGTCGACCCGCGCAGCAGCTCCAGCAGCACCGGGTTCGTCCCCACGAGCGAGGGCACGAGCGGCAGCAGGGCCAGCGCGTAGATGCCGCTGAACGTGATGCCGCCCCAGCACAGGAGGTCGACCCGCCGGGCCTTGCCCTCCCATGGCAGCTGCGGTCCTTCGCGAGCGGGCTCCGGGGGAGCCGGGGCCTCGGGGTTCTCCGTGCTCACCGCTGACTAGGCTATTCGCCCCGCGGGGAGATGCCCGCGGCAACCGGGTGACCGACGCACCGACAGACAACCACCAGCGCAGCCCGCGTCCGGCGACCCTCGCCGACGTCGGTGCTCTCGCGGGCGTCTCGTCCGCGACGGCGTCGCGTGTCCTCAACGGCGACAACCGGCGCGTCGCCGAGCACCTGCGCGTCCGCGTGCTCGCGGCGGCCGAGCAGCTCGACTACATCCCGAACGCGCACGCCCAGGCGCTCATGCGGGTGGAGACCCACACGGTCGGCGTGCTCACGCTGGACATGAACAACCCGTACTTCGTCGAGGTCTTCACCGGCATCTTCAGCGTCGCGAAGGAGACGGGGCGCCTCGTCACGCTCGGCAACGTCGGCGCCGACCGGCGCGACGAGGTGAGCTACATCGCGCTGCTGCGCTCGCAGCGCGTCGGCGCGCTCATCCTCACGGGGACCGGGACCACCGACGCCGCCCACACGGCGCGCATGCGCGCGCAGATCTCGGGGTTCCGCGGAGCGGGCGGTCGCGTGTCGCTCATCGGCCGGCACGACATCGAGGGCGACGCCGTCCGGCCCGACAACGTCGGCGGGGCGCGGGCGGCCGCCGCCGCGCTCCTGGAGCTCGGTCACCGGCAGGTCGGGATCATCTCCGGCACCGAGACGGCGACCGTGACGATCGACCGGACCGACCCCTTCGCCGACGTCTTCGAGGACGGCGGGTATCCGATCTCGCCCAGGCGCATCGTCCGCGGCAACTACCTGCGCGAGGGCGGTGCCCATGCGATGGCCGAGCTCCTGGACCGCGCGCCGGAGATCACTGCCGTCTACTGCGTCAACGACGCCATGGCCATCGGGGCGCTCGGCCTGCTGCGCGAGCGGGGCGTCGACGTCCCGGGCCGCATGTCGGTCGTCGGCTTCGAGGACATCATGCTCTCCCGCGAGGTGACGCCCGCGCTCTCCACGGTGCACCTGCCGATGGCGGAGATGGGCGAGTCGGCGATGCGTCTGCTGCTCGAGCCGAGCCCCGACACGCCGCGCACGGTGCGCTTCCCGACCCGGCTGTGCCTGCGCGGGACGACAGCGAGCCCGCGGTAGCCGCCGGGATCGAGGCGCGCCGCCTGTGCCTCGCGCGCGGCGGCCGCGAGGTGCTGCGCGACGTCTCGCTCGTCGTGCCCGCGGGTCTGGTCACGGCGCTGCTGGCGCCCTCCGGGGCGGGGAAGAGCACGCTGCTGCGCTGCCTGAACCGGCTCGTCGCGCCGGACAGCGGCCAGGTCCTGCTGCAGGGACAGGACATCCTCGAGCTCGAGCCGCGGGTGCTGCGCAGGCGCGTGGGGCTCGTCGCGCAGGTTCCGGTCATGCTGCCCGGCACGGTGCGCGACAACGTCCTCTACGCCATCGACGAGCCTCGCCCCGACCAGGCCGAGCAGGCGCTGCGCGCCGCGAACCTCGATCCCGCGTTCGCCGAGCGGCCGGCCCGCGAGCTGTCCGGGGGAGAGCGGGCGCGGGTGGCGCTCGCACGGGCGCTGGCGCGCGAGCCAGAGGTCCTGCTGCTCGACGAGCCGACGGCCGCGCTCGACCGCGACGCGGCGACGCGCATCGGCGAGACGCTCCGCGAGCTGGCCGACGGCGGTCTCGCCGTGTGCCTGGCCACCCACGACCTCGAGCTCGCCGCCGCGGTCGCCGACCGGCGCGCCGAGCCGCTGCGGTTCGTCGCATGAGCCAGGAGGCGTTGCAGGTCGTCGCCGCGGCCGGGTTCGCGCTCCTCGCCGTCGCCGCCGCATGGGCGCTGCGCCTGGGGCTCACCCGCGAGCTTGCCTGGGCCGCGCTGCGGGCCGCCGTCCAGCTCACGGTCGTCGGCGCGATCATCGCGCTCGTCTTCCACGTCGAGGTGCTCGCGTTCGCGTTCGTCGCCGCGATGCTGCTGACCGCCGCGCTGACGTCCGGAGGACGGTTGCGCGTCGTGCCCGGCGCCCGCCGCCGCGTCGCCGTCGCGATCGGCGTCCCCGCGCTCGCCGCGGTGGGGTTCCTCCTGCTCATCGGCGCATTCGACGCGACGCCGCAGGCGGCGGTCCCGGCCGCCGGCATCCTCATCGGCGGCGCGATGACCGCGGCGACGATCACCGGGCGGCGCCTCGTCGAGGGGCTCGAGGACGAGGAGGGCGAGATCGAGGCGCGACTGAGCCTCGGCGACGACGCCCACACCGCGCTGCAGCCCGTCCTGCGCCGCGCGATCACCACCGGTCTCGTACCGGCGATCGACCAGACGCGCAGCGTCGGGCTCGTCACGCTGCCGGGGACCTTCGTGGGCCTCGTCCTGGGCGGCGCGTCGCCCGCGTCGGCGGCCCGGGTCCAGCTGCTCATCCTGCTCGCGCTGCTCGCCGTCGAGCTCTTCAGCGCGCTCATCATCGGGCGACTGCTGCTCGCGGCCGTCGTCGCGCCCGGCGAGCGGGTGGAGATCCCCCGTTGAGGCCGAAGACTTCGTCTTCGGTCGGCGCCGGGTGAGCCGATGAGCGGCGGCGACGCGTTCAAGGCGTTCGAGAGCGGAGCGTGGCACGACCGCGCGAGCACGTACGACCTCGTGATCGGCGCGGTCACCGCGCGCGTGGGGGAGGAGCTGCTGGACGCCGTCGGCGCCGGGCCGGGCACGCGGCTGCTGGACGTCGGCTGCGGGCCGGGCACGATCACCGCCGCGGCCGTGGCCAGGGGCGCGGATGCGGTGGGCGTCGACCTCGCGGTGGGGATGCTCGCGCTCGGCCGGGCGCGCCACCCGCGCCTCGAGTTGCTCGAGGCCGACGCGGAGGCGCTGCCGTTCCCCGACGACGGCTTCGACGCGCTCGTCGGCGGCTTCATCCTGAACCACCTCCCGGCCGTCGAGACCGCGCTCGCCGAGGCAGCGAGGGTCCTGCGGCCGGGCGGGCGCATCGCCGTCGCGGTGTGGGACCGGCCGGAGCGCAACCGGCTGCTCGGCGAGCTGACGGCCGCCGTCCGCGACGCGGACGTCGAGGTTCGGGGCGGGCTACCGGAGGGCCCCGACCCCTACCGGCTGTCGGACCCGGCGGAGATGGAGGCGCTGCTCGGCGCGTGCGGGGCGACCGAGACGGGAGCGCGATCGCTCGTGCTCGTGCACGAGGCCACGGGCGTCGACGAGCTCTGGGACGGGCTGCTGGGCGGCACGGCGCGGATCTCGACCGTGCTCGCCGGCCTGCCGGAGGCGACGCGCGCCCAGGTGCGCGACGCGTTCGCCCAGCGGGTCGCGCCGGCAGGCGGCGCCGTCGCGCTGGAGGCGGCGGTGACGATCGGCTGCGCTACGTTCGCCTGACGTGATCGCCGACTATCCGCACTTCCTCGTCCTCGCGCGACGCGCGCACTGGGACGAGGCGGACGTCGACCTGCAGCCCGACGCCGCCGCCTGGCCTGGCCTGGACCCCGGCGTCCGCCTGCGCCTCGAGCGCCTCGTCGCCGGGTTCTGCGTCGGCGAGGCGGGCGTCGCCGAGCACCTCGGCCCGTTCGGCGCAGCGGCGCGGGACCCCGACGCGGCCCACTGCTTCGCGGTGCAGGAGAGCGACGAGCGTCGCCACAGCGCGTTCTTCGACCGCGTCGCCCGCGACGTCCTCGCGGTGCCGGGCTCCACGCCGGAGGAGCGCCGGAGCGCGCTGCGGCCGCTGCTGGCGCCGGAGTTCCTCGACCTCTTCGAGGTGCGCCTCCCGGGGACGGCGGGTGCGCTCGCCCGCGGCGACGGGCACCTCGAGCGGGCGGTCGGGCTCTACCACATGGTCCTGGAGGGCGTGGTGTTCACGGCGGGGCAGCTGGCGCTGCTGGAGCTCCTCGACGAGCACCCCGAGCTGCCGGGGCTGAGGGACGGGATGGAGCGCGTCCTGCGCGACGAGCGCTGGCACGTCGGCTTCGGTGGGCGCTGCCTGCAGGATCAGGGCCTCGGCCCGGAGGACGTCGCGGACGTCCTGCGCGAGGGCGAGGCGGCGGCTGTGGCGTGGGCCGACGCGACCGGCGGCGAGCAGGCCGAGAAGGTCGTCGCGATGCTCCGGCGGCGCCTACGGACGGTCGCGCGCGCCTATGCACTGGGTTCGTGAGCAAAGCGCCGCTGTGCCAGCTCCTCGTATCATTGAGCACGAATCTGGTCTAGCATCCGCGCCATGGAGCGAGGAGATCCCCCCCAGAGCCGCGCTCGCGTGGTCATCGTCTCCCAGCGAGCACGCGGCATAGGAACCGGGAAGCGGGCGTCCAGTGCGACGCTCAGCCTCATGCCCCGGTGGACATCCGATCGCGCCGTCGCGGCGGCGGCGCAGGAGATCAGCCGCACGGAGGGCCGGTTCGTACGCGGCTAGGCGACGGCGGCGAGATCGGCCGAGCGGTCGATCTCGAACCAGACGTGCGCGGTGCCGGCGTGGACCCCCCACGAGCTGGCCAGCTCGTCGACGAGGTGGAGGCCGAAGCCGCCGGCTCGGAAGCGGCTCGGCCTCCGCACCGCCGGCGAGAAGCCGCCTCCGTCGTCCACGACCTCGACGAGGACCTGCCGCGAGCCGCGGGTGCGGGCGCGCAGGAGGATCTCGCCCTCGCCGTACTTCACGCTGTTGGACACCAACTCGCTCACGAGGAGGACGGTGTCGCTGAGGACGTCCCCGTCCACATGCCCTCGGAGACCGGTGATCGCCTTGCGCGCCTGCGCCGGAGCCGTGAGGTCGGGTGCCATGTGGAGGTCGAGGTCCATAGAAGTCGATGCTGTGCAGGTGAGTCTTCCCGACGATCGTTGACTCATGCACGTCTCGTCTGACTAGGCTCCGCGACATGTCCCGCGTGGACCCGAGCGAGGCCTTCCGTCCTGCGGAGAGGACGATCCCCCGCGAGCTCCTCGAGGCGGTCCTCGAGCAGCTGCCGACGCCCATCGTGCTCATCGAGCCCGGGTCGGGGCTGATCACGTTCGCGAACCGCGCCGCGGACGAGCTGGCGGGCGGCAGCTTCCCGCGCGGGACGGTCGAGGAGCGCATGACCGGCCGCCCGGCCACCGACGGGGAGGGACAGCCGCTCGCGAACGCCGACCTGCCCAGCATGCGCATCGCGCGCGGCGAGGAGCTGCGCGGCGCGCGGCTGGAGTGGCAGCTCCCGGACAGGCTCCTCTCGCTCCTCGTCTCGGGTCAGATCGTCGCCGACGGCGGCGGCCGCCGCTTCGGCATCGTCGTCTTCGAGGACCTCGGCCCGATGCGCACCGCGGAGCGACTGCGCGACGAGTCCCTCGCGCTCCTGGACACGATCTTCGAGTCCGCGCCCGTCGGCCTCGGGCTCCATGGTCCCGACCTGCGCTTCCTCCGCGTGAACCGCGAGCTCGCCAGCTTCAACGGCATCTCCGTCGAGGAGCACATCGGCCGCACGATCAGCGAGATCGTCCCGACCGTGTCCCCGGTCGTCGAGGACTCCCTGCGCTCCGTCCTGGAGACCGGGCGACCGATCACCGGCGTGGAGATCTCCGGCGAGACGCCGGGGCGCCGCGGCATCGTGCAGACCTGGATGTGTGGCTGGTACCCCGTCCGCCAGGGCCCGGCGGGCGAGATCGTGGGCGTCGGCGCCGTCGTCGCCGAGATCACCGAGCGGGCGGCGCTCCTGGAGGCCGAGCGGACCGCGCGCGAGCGCGCCGAGCGGGCCGAGCGCCAGGCCGCGTATCTCGCCGAGGTCGGGGAGATCCTGGCCAGCTCGCTGAACTGGGAGGAGAACCTCGCGCGCGTCGTGCGCGTGTCCGTGCGCGCGAAGGCGCGGTGGTGCACCGCCAACCTCCTGCAGCGCGACGGCACGATCCGGCGGCTCGCCGGCGCCCATCGCGACCCGGCGCGCGAGCACGTCCTGACCGAGCTCCAGCGCCGATACCCGCTCACGATCGACGACCCCGTCGGCGCGGGCTCGGTGCTGCGCTCCGGGCGCCCGGAGCTCATGCGCGAGATCGACGAGGAGATCCTGCGGTCCGTCACGAACGACGCCGGCCACACAGCGCTCGTGGAGCAGCTCGGCATGAGCAGCCGGATGATCGTCCCGATCGTCGTGCGCGGCCGGATGAGCGGGACGCTGACCTTCGCCCGTGGGCCGGGCGACCGGCCCTACACGCTCGAGGATCTGCGGATCGTCATGGAGGTGGCACGCCGCGCGGCCACCGGGATCGCCCACGCCGAGCTCTACCGGGAGCGCAGCCACATCGCGCACACGCTGCAGCGCAGCCTGCTGCCGCCGCGTCTCCCGGACATCGAGGGCTTCGAGCTCGCCGCCCGCTACCGGGCCGCGGGCGAGGGCTTCGACGTCGGCGGGGACTTCTACGACGCGTTCGAGACGGGCGACGGCTGGGCGCTCGCGGTCGGCGACGTCTGCGGCAAGGGCCCTGAGGCCGCGAGCCTGACGTCGCTGGCGCGGTCGGCCCTGCGCACCGGCGCGGTCGTCGAGAGCGTGCCGTCGCGCGTCCTGGAGGTCACGAACGAGGCCGTCCTGCGCGAGCGCATCGGCGACCGCTTCCTCACGGCGCTGTTCATGATCCTCGACCCCGACACGGGAACGCTCGTCGTGGCGAACGCGGGCCATCCGCCGCTCGTCGTGCTGCGGGCCGGGGGCGAGGTCGAGCTCGTCGAGGGGCGCGGGCCGGTGCTCGGCGTCCTGGACGACGTCGCCTTCGAGGACTCGGAGGTCGTCCTGGAAACCGGCGACGCCGTCATCGCCTACACGGACGGCGTGCTGGATGCGGGCGCGCCGGACCGGCTGCTGGACACCGTCGTCCTCGCCGGTCTCGCCCAGGAGCACACGGGTCGCCCGGCGGCCGAGCTGGCGGAGGCGCTGGAGCGCGTCGCCCTGGAGGTGTCGGCGGGAACGCCCCGCGACGACATCGCCGTGCTCGTGCTGCGGCGGATCTAGGAACTAGGCGAGCGCGAGCTCGCGCTGCGCCGCGGGCATGCTCGCCGCGGGGCGGCCGAGCCGGTAGCCCTGGGCGCCGTCGATGCGCGGACCGCGGACGCCGAGGTCGCCCTCGGACTCGCGGACGAGCTCGAGCAGCTCGTCGTTCTCGATGCCCTCGGCGATGACGTACGCCCCCGACTCCGCTGCGAACGCCGCGATCGCGGCGAGCACCGCGCGGGCGCCAGGGTCGGTGCGCGACTCGGTGACGACGGTGCGGTCGATCTTCACGAAGTCAGGACGGGCGCGGCGCAGCATCTCCAGGCCGGAGTTGCCCACGCCGACGTCGTCGAGCGCGATCCGCAGGCCGGCGGCGCGGAGGTGCTCGATGCTGCGCAGGACGGTCTCCGTCGCCGCGCCGACGCGCTCGGTGATCTCGATGACGACGCGGGACGGGTCGAGCTTGGAGCTGCGGACCGCGTCGGCGAGCCAGGTGTCGCCGTCGGCGTCGCGGTCGAGCGTCTGGGGCGCGACGTTGACGAAGAGGCAGGCGCCGGCCGGCAGGTCCTTGGCGCCCTCCAGGGCGCGGCGGACGCAGAGCGTGTCGAGCTCGTGCACCCGGCCGGAGCGCTCCGCGACATCGAACGCCTGCGAGGGCCCGTCGAAGCCGTGCTCGCCGGGGACGCGGGCGAGCGCCTCGACGGCGAGGAGGTCGCCGGAGCGCAGGTGCCAGATCGGCTGGTAGTGGCAGGTCAGGTCGCCCTCGGTCAGGACGACGTCCAGTGCTGTGGCGCGATCGGGCGCGACGGTGACGAGCTCACCGGCCGGATCGACGACGGCGGGCGTGCCGGAGGCCGGGGCGGCGCCGAGCGCGGCGGTCACGTCGGCGTGCAGCGCGTCGGCGTCCTGGCCGGGCTGCAGCGAGCCGGCCGCGGCGCGCAGCGGCACGCCGGCGCGCGAGAGACGGTGCGTCACGCGGTGGGCCACCTCGACCGCGCCCTCGAGGCCGGTGCGCGGGAGCAGGACGGCGAAGGCCCCGGGGCCCGCGCGGAACGCGCGGTCGCCGAGCCGGCCGTCCTGGAGGATCCGGGCGACGCAATCGAGCATGCGGCGGCCCAGGCGGGCGTCGGCGCGCAGGAGGATGAGCGACAGGCCCTCGACGTGGCGCGTCGCGTGCGCCGTCGCGCGGGCCAGCTCGATCGGGAGCGTGCGATGCGCGCCGAGCTGGTTGGCGGGGGAGAGCCGGCGGCGGCGGATGACGAGGGTGCTCGCGAGCAGGAGCGCGGCGAGCACGAAGGGGATGTCGGCCGGGCCGACGGCCGTCGGCTGGCTGAGCCGGCGGCGCGTGACGACGTAGGCGTAGCGGCGCCCGCCGAGCTCGAGCGCCAGGGCGCGGCGCCCGCCCGAGGTCATGGAGAGGCCGCCGCGGGTCAGGACGTGCGCGACGACGGGATCGTCGATGGCGCTGCCGACCGGAAGCGTCCTCGTGCCCGTGGCGACGACGTGGAGGCGGTCGTCGACGAGCGCGGCGCGGGTCGTCCCGGCACGGCCGGCGATGACGCGCAGCAGCTCGCCGCGCTCGCGGTTCGAGCTGCCGGCGCGGCGGATGCCGTCGGCCTCGCCGTGCATCGTCGAGGCCGCCGCCTCGTCGTAGCGCGCGGCGTCGGCGCGCAGCTCTGCGATCTTCAGCGCGGTCCCGGCGAGGAGCAGCACGCCGACGAGCGCGCCGAGGACCGGGAGACGGAGGACGGGATGACGCGCGTGCGGGTGCACGATCACCGTCATCGGCAGCCGGCTGGACGACTTGATGACCAAACGGGCGTTCCGGCGGTCGGACATCCGGCCAGACGCGCCGGTGCGTCATCCGTCCAGCGCGCACCGGAAGCCGATGTGGCTCATCCCCGTGTCGATCATCTGCGGGCGCCGCGCCGCCGGCCGGTAGCGCAGGCAGTAGCTGTCCGCGCACAGGAACGAGCCGCCCTTCACGACCCTGCGCGGGACCGCGAACTGCGGCTGACCGGGGTCCAGGCTCGCCTGCTCGCTGCCGCCGTACCAGTCCGCGGTCCACTCCCAGACGTTGCCCGCCATGTCGAACAGGCCGTGCCCGTTGGGCGGGAAGGAGCCGACCGGCGCCGTCGTGCCGTAGCCGGGTTCCGCGCGCCAGGGGAACTCGCCGTGCCAGTAGTTCGCCAGGCGCGCGCCCGCGGGTTCGGGCTCCTCGCCCCACACGTAGGCCGCCCCGTCGAGGCCGCCGCGCGCGGCGAGCTCCCACTCGGCCTCGGTCGGGAGGCGGGCGCCCGCCCAGGCCGCGTAGGCCACGGCGTCCTCGTGGGCGACGTGCACGACCGGATGGTCCTCGCGGCCGGCAGTCGACGACCCCGGGCCCTCCGGGTGGCGCCAGGAGGCGCCCGGGGTCCAGGCCCACCACTGGCTGAGATGCCGCAGGTCCACCGGGCCCGCGGTGCGGCGGAAGACCATGGAGCCGGGCTGCAGGTTCTCCGGCGGGGCGCCGGGGAAATCGGCCGGGTCGAGCGGGCGCTCAGCGACGGTCCCGTAGCCGGTGGCGTCGGCGAACGCCGCGAACTGCGCGTTCGTCACCTGCCGGCGGGCGATCCGGAAGCCGTCGACCGCGACAGCACGCGCGGGCGCCTCCTCGGGGTAGTGGCGATCGGACCCCATGGTGAACGTCGCCGCGGGGATCTCGACGGCGTCCATCAGGCGAAGACCGTCGCCCAGTCGTCCTTGACGCTGATCACCGTCCAGCCGCCCGCGTCCGCGGCCTCGAGGGCCTGCTCGGCGCCGGCGACGTAGTCGAACTCGCGCTCCGCGTCGTCGTGCAGCACGAGCATCCGCAGCGCGGGCGCCTCCCCGCCGGCGAACCGCAGGAAGGGGATGTCGCCGTTCGCGTTGCCGACCGCGATGAGCGGCCGGCGCCCGATGCGGCTCCAGATGCGGACCGGCTTGACCGGGCCGTCGTCGAAGATGTCCGGCTCGGCGAGGAGGACGACCGATGCCGTCGTTGTCGAAGACCGCGATGCGCTCCTCGACCGGCACGTCATGGGCGGCCCGTTCGACGAAGTCGATGATGGCGTGCCGCGTCGGCGTGTCGTTCCAGGAGGGGAGATCGGCCACATCAGTGTCCCGACGTCTCCACGGCCTGCAGCTTCTCGACCGCCTGGTCGATCGTGAACGTCGCGGCCTTCTGGCGTGGAGGGAACTCCGCGAACGTCGCGAGGAACCGGGTCATGAGCGTCGTCCCGGCGAGGACGAGGTAGGCGTTGTCGAGGAGCCAGTCGTAGTACGTGTTCGACGTGATGTCCGCGCGCTCGAACGGGTCGGTGCGGAGGTTGAACAGTTTCGGGACCCGGAGCACCACGAACGGCTCGGCCCAGATCTGCAGCGTGCCCTGCACGCGCTGCTCCATGAAGACGGCCTTCCAGTTGTCGAACCGGATGCCCAGCACGTCGCCGTCGTCGGAGAAGTAGACGAGGCCCTTGCGCGGCGAGGAGGCGACCTCGCCGGTCAGGTAGGGCACCAGGTCGTACCCGTCGATGTGGACCTTGTAGGTCGTGTCGCCGATCGTGTGACCGGCCTTGAGCTTGTCGACGATCTCCGCGTCGCCGGCAGCGGCGAGGAAGGTCGGCAGCCAGTCGTGATGCTGGACGATCTCGTTGGACACCACGCCGGCGGGGATGCGACCGGGCCAGCGGATCATCTCGGGCACCCGGAACGCGCCCTCCCAGTTGGTGTTCTTCTCGCTGCGGAACGGCGTGGTCCCGGCGTCGGGCCAGCTGTTCATGTGCGGGCCGTTATCGGTGCTGTAGAGCACGATCGTGTTCTCGGCGAGCCCGAGCTCGTCGAGCTTGTCGAGCACGGCGCCGACGGCTCGGTCGTGGTCGATCATCGTGTCGTGGTAGGGCGACTGCCAGCGACCGGCCTGGCCCAGGCTCTCGGGCTTCGTGTGCGTCCGGAAGTGCATGTGGGTCGTGTTGAACCACACGAAGAACGGCTCGTCCTTGTGGCGCTCGAGGAAGTCGACCGTGTGCTCGACCACCTCGTCGTCGATCGTC
This sequence comes from uncultured Solirubrobacterales bacterium, assembly GCA_963757125.1. GTDB lineage: Bacteria > Actinomycetota > Thermoleophilia > Solirubrobacterales > Solirubrobacteraceae > CAVVSD01. The sequence goes on from CAVWQP010000009.1 coordinate 990,857, forward strand.
TCCATGCGCTTGCGGGTCAGCGGGCCCGTGTCCTCGATGCGCTGCCGGCCGACGCGTCCGTAGCGCGGCTCGACGGTGTCGTCGTCCTCGTCGGTCGCCCAGCAGTGCAGGACGCCACGCGGTCCGAAGCGGTCGCGGAACTCCGGGAAGTCGTCCGCCGGCGGGTAGTTCGCCTGCTCGGGCTCCTCCTCGGCGTTGAGGTGGTAGAGGTTGCCGAAGAACTCGTCGAAGCCGTGCACCGTCGGCAGGTACTTGTTGAGGTCGCCGAGGTGGTTCTTGCCGAACTGGCCGGTGGCGTAGCCGAGCGGCTTCAGCAGGTCGGCGATCGTCGGGTCCTCGGCCTGCAGGCCGACGTCGGCCCCAGGCATCCCGACCTTGCTCAGCCCGGTGCGGAACACGCTCTGACCGGTGATGAACGAAGAGCGCCCGGCGGTGCAGCTCTGCTCGCCGTAGGAGTCCGTGAACCGCATCCCCTCGTCGGCGATGCGGTCGATGTTCGGGGTCCGGTAGCCCATGAGGCCATCGCTGTAGGCGCTCAGGTTCGTGATGCCGATGTCGTCGCCCCAGATGACCAGGATGTTGGGCTTCTCTGCGTCGGGCACGTCGGACCCCCGGTCTCGCGGAAGCGGCCCGCGCAACGTTGCCGCGATCCGGGGGAGCGCTTCTTCGCCCGAACCGGATGATCCGGGTGGCGGCGGGCGTTAGCGTCCGCAGGCGTGGAGGGCTCGGGGAGCGCGGACGCCGTGGCCGAGGAGCAGGCCGCGCTGCGGCGGGTCGCGACGCTCGTCGCCGCGGGGGCCGAGCCGGCGGCCGTCTTCGGGATCGTCGCCGAGGAGGCGGGGAGGCTGCTGCGCGCACGCTCGTCGGCGACCATCCGCTACGACGGCGACACGGCCGTGACGGTCGGACGCTGGCAGGAGGGCGACGCCGTCACGGGCTTCGAGGTCGGCACGGTCGTGCCGCTCACCGGCAGCGACGGCATGACCGCCGTGGTGGCCCGGACCGGCCGGCCGGCACGGATCGACGACTACCGGCGTGTGCGGGGCCGCGCGGCGGAGCTGATGCGGGCCCATGGCTACCGCGCCGCCGTCGGGGCGCCCATCGTCGCGGGGGGCAGGACGTGGGGCCTGCTGCTGGTCGCATCGGCCTCCCCGAAGGGCTCCCCGCGGACGCGGAGCGGCGCCTCGGCGACTTCGCCGAGCTCATGGCGCTGGGCCTGGAGAGCGCGGAGGCGCGCGAGCAGCTGCAGGCGTCGCGGCTGCGCATGCTCGAGGCCGGCCTCGAGGAGCGGCGGCGCCTGGAGCGCAACCTCCACGACGGCGCGCAGCAGCGGCTCGTGTCGCTTGCACTGCATCTCCATCTGCTGGAGACGCAGCTCGCCGGCGGGTCGGAGCGGACGCGCCTGCTGGTGAGCGGGGCCCGCCGGGAGCTCGACCTCGCCATGAAGGAGCTGCGCGAGCTCGCACGAGGTCTCCATCCCGCGGTGCTGACCGAGCGCGGGCTCGCAGCGGGCCTCGGCTCGCTCGCCAAGGGCGCTGCGCTGGAGGTCCGCGTCCACGGGGCGACCGACGACCGCCTCGACGAGGCGGTCGAGGCCTGTCTCTACTTCGTCGCTGCCGAGAGCATCACGAACGCCGTGAGGTACGCGGGGGCCACGAGCATCGACATCCGCGTCCGGCGGCTCCCCGGTGCGGTGAGGATCGAGATCGAGGACGACGGCCGCGGGGGCGCCGACCCCGACGCCGGCACGGGTCTGCGGGGTCTCGCCGATCGCGTCGAGGCGCTGGGCGGGCGGTTCGCGGTCCGGGACGGCACGACGGCCGGAACCGTCGTGTCGGCCGAGCTGCCCGTGTGAGCCCTGCGCCGGCAGGGCCCACCGGGAGATGCGGATGAGAGGACTCGAACCTCCACGGAGTTACCTCCACACGGACCTGAACCGTGCGCGTCTACCAATTCCGCCACATCCGCCCGCAGCGACGCGCCGAGGATAGCGGAGGGGTTGCTACCCTCGTGTCGCCCCGAGCCGCCATCGTCTAGGGGACTAGGACGCCGCCCTCTCACGGCGGAAACCGGGGTTCGAATCCCCGTGGCGGTACTCAGAAAGCGCTCGTTCTGCGGGCGCTTTCGTCGTTACCACCTACAACCGCCACGGGCCACCTCATGCCCGGAGGCCAAGCGGAGGCCAGTGCGCAGCTCGACGCGTCCTTGCGTCGGCTGGCCACTGAGCGGGTAGGTCGTTGGTTCAGGGCCGTTCACCGCTCTTGCGAAACGCGCGTGCAGATCTCCGCCCGGCGAACGCCGATCGAAGATCCCACAGCCGCCTCGTCCCAGCGTCGGAAGACCCCCGCTATGAGCGTCAGGTAACCCCCCGCACCCGCGGCCGGCGCTCGGGAAGGTCGTTCACCATGACGAGGACCACGCGCGAACTACCGGCGAGAGAAGCCGGTGCGGCGATATACGTCGACGCCCCCACCACCCCAGCTCAGCTCGCCGCGATGGTGGCGTGCCCGATTCGCCTCGTACGAGGCCTGTTACCCGCCGGCGCTCCCGACGCGCGCAGTATCAGCCGCTGCTGCGAGGCGGGGACGATGGTGCTTCTCGGCCGTGGCGACACGCAGCGGTGGGCTCTGACTCACAAGGGTCAGCAGGGACTCCGGGATCGCCATCGGCGTGCGCGATAGTCGCGCGACGGTTGACGCTCCGACTCCATAGCGAGGCTCGTTTCCGCGGTGTCGCGCGCGGGAGTGCGGGAGATCCGCACCCGGCTCGCGGGCGACGACGGATGCGCCGGGGGCCATGGCACCCGTACGGTCGACGTCCTCCGGTCAGCGAACTGGGAGGGACGATGCGTCGCAGCTACATCGCTGCGCACGACGGGACGGAACGCGCCGCCGACGCCGTCGAGCTGGCCCGGGTGCTCGCCCGTCCTCACTGCGCGGTCGTCCGGATGGTGCACGTCTGCCGCGTGGGTCCGCAGGATCCGGTCCGCGCCGAGCGGGCCCGGGTGCTCGTCGTGGAGGAGCGCCTGCGGGCGCCCGGCGATCCGTTGCCGTTGAACCTGACGGCGCACTCCGTCGCCGGCGGACTCCAGGACGCCGCCGAGCGTGAACCTGCAGCGCTGATCGTGGTCGCCTCGTCGCCGGGCGGCGAGCCGGGCCGGACGTTCCCCGGGGCGACAGCGCAGCGACTCCTCCACGGAGCGCCGTGCCCGGTCGCCATCGCGCCGGACGGCTACGCCGCACGCCGGCCCACCGGGATGAGCGTCGTCGGAGTCGTCGTCGACGCCGATCCGGAGTCCTGGGCGGCGCTTCGTCACGCCATCGGGCTCGCACGAGGCCTCGACGCGCGCGTCCGCGTCATGACCGCGGTCGATCCCGCAGCGGAGGCGGACGCCCTCGCCGGCGAGGCGCTCCTACGCGACGCGCGCGCCGAGGTGCCGGGCGACGTCGTCGTGGAGACCCATCTGTGCGAAGGCCCGCAGGGGGAAGCGATCGTCGCCGCGCGCGACGAGGACATCGATCTCCTCGTGTGCGGGCCGGACCACGTCGTGCTCGTCGCCCACTCGCGCTGCCCTGTCCTCGTACTCCCACGCGGTTCGCTCATCGACCCAGTCGGAAGGGCGGGTACTCGTCGCGCATGAGCGCGACGTACGCCGCGACCCGCAGCGACCACCGCGCGATGCCGACCAGGAGATCGAACACGTCGCGCGGGTAGCGGCCGGTGAAGAGCAGCACGACGCCGGCGACCAGCACGAGGATCCCGAGCAGCCCAGGCGGCTGCAGGCTCGTCGAGCCCCACGTGATCGCCGCGTTCCACCAGCCGAAGAACGCCGCGAGCACCGCGAGCTGCGGCAGCGCCAGCAGCCACGACTTGAACAGCACCTTCACGCGCGACAGCCGCTCGGGATACGGGATGTCGAGGTCGGCGGGGTAGCCGGGGTCCGATGCCAGCGAGAACGGCGGATAGCGATCGGTGCCGATCGTGGCCCAGGCGTAGTAGCCGACGCGCCAGGACCAGCGCAGCACGCCGACGTTGAACTCGAACAGCGAGCGCGGGTAGCGCCCGGTGATGAGGATCGCGAAGAACGCCACCACGGTGAGCACGCTGAACGCGATCCACAGGAACGCGAGCACGATCGCGTGCGGGATGGCGAGGAACCACTTGACGATCCAGAGCCAGCGGCTCAGCGGCTCGTCCAGCTCCGCGCGGATGTCGACCGGGTAGACGGCCACGGCGACGGCCGCCACGGGTGCGGCGGCGGCGACCGCGGTCGGGGCGATCGCGCCCGCGTCCCCGGAGCCGGAGCCGGAGCGCAGGCCGACCACCAGGAGCCCCGCGGCGCCGCCGGCGGCGAGCACACCGGCGGCGAGGATGCCGACGCCGATCCACAGCAGGATGTTGAGCCGGACGCCGACCTTCACGTCGGCGGCCACGCCGCGCGCGGCGTCGGCCCGCATGACGACGACAGACCAGCGCCCGCTGCGCGGCTTCCACTGGAGCGTCTGGGTGCCCGCGCCGCTGGAGGACGCGACCCAGAAGCGCTGCGACTCCGGCGGCTGCGGGGTGGCGGCGCCGGGCACGCGGTCGTACCGGGCGGTGAGATCGCCGTGCTGGTGATCGACATCCTGCACCTGGTCGTGGGCGACGCCACGGAGGTACGTCTGCACGGAGGCCTCGGGGGCGATCCCGACGAACAGCGGCGCGTCGCCGGCGGGGTCGACGCGGACGCGCGTCGTCGCATCGAAGGAGTCCACCGACCAGTCCGCGGCGCTGCCCGCGTCGCCGAGATCGATGCCCTCGCCGGTCAGCGCGTACGTGCCCGTCGCGAGACGCGTGGTGGGGGAGGTGTAGAAGCCGTCGTCGTCACGCTGCGTCAGGTGCACGGCGACGAGCGCGCGCACCGCCGAGGATCAGCGCGGCGGCCAGGAGCGCGAGCAGGCTGCCCGCGATGAGCGCGACGACGCGTCCCGCACCGGGGGACGAGCGGCGCAGTCCGGATGAGGGATGGGCGGCAGAGGTCGACATGGCGCCATGCTCGACCAGCGGCAGCCCGCCGCCATCCGGGAGGTCCGCCCGCGTCGTTGCGGAGAACTACGTAGCCGTCGGCGCCACTCGGCGGTTCCTCAGGGCAGCCGCGATGTCGTCCGCCCACGCGCGGATCGTCTCCAGGTCGCGCGCATCGGTCTCGGGCATGCGGTTGAAGGGGAAGCGCAGGTCGCCGGGGTGAACGACGCCGCCGAAGATCGCGACCGACACCGGCTGGACCTCCGGCACCTTGGCCAGCGCGTGATCGACCTGCTTGCGGGCCCCCTCGACCGACTTCGGCTCGAGGTCCATCGGCCCCATGCCGAACACGAAGACCGTGCGGTCACGGAGCTCCTCGCTCATCCGGTCCAACAGCCGTCCGGCGTCCCGATGCCAGTGGCCCATGTACAGCGCACCGCCGATGACCACGGCGTCGTAGGCATCCACGTCGTCGACGGATGACGCCGGACGCACGTCGACGTCGAGCCCGCCTTCGCGCAGAGTGTGCGCCACCTGGTCGGCGACCTCTTGGGTCGATCCGTGCTTGGACGCGTACGCGATGAGGGTCTTGGATTCCATGTGGCGGACCGTATGGATTGCCGAGACCGACCTCATCCGTGCGAGACCGCGGCGTCACGCGGGACGACTGCGGAGAGCTACGGATCCGCGCGGGACGCGGCCGCCCGACCCCCGCGACGGCGGCCGAGCGATGGGCTGAGTGATCTGCGCTGTCGCGGCGCCCGGGTGTAGCCTGGCGCGCGACGTTCATGTCCTCAGCAGATCTCCACGACGCCCGATTCAGGCGGCTGATGGAGGCCATGCCGGACATCATCTCCGAGCTTGACCTCGAATCGCTGCTGCAGCGGGTGCTCGTCACCGCCTGCGAGCTGACCGGTGCCCGGTTTGCGGCCGTCGGCGTGCTGGACGAGGACCGGCACGAGCTGGAGCGGTTCATCACGAGGGGGATCGATGACGAGACCCGTGCCGACATCGGCGATCTCCCCCGCGGTCGAGGCGTCCTCGGCGTCCTGATCGAGCACCCGGAGCCGCTGCGCCTCGCCGACGTCGGGAGCCACGCGAGTTCATACGGGTTCCCGCCAGGACACCCGGCGATGACGACGTTCCTCGGCGTGCCCGTCCTGATCCGCGGCGAGGCTTGGGGGAACCTGTACCTCACCGAGAAGGACGATGGCCCGTTCACGGAGGCGGACGAGGAGGCGACGGTCGTCCTCGCAGCGTGGGCCGGCATCGCGATCGAGAACGCCAGGCTCTACGACCGCGAGCGACACCGGGCCGCAGAGCTCGAGCAGGCCGTGCGCGGGATGCGTGCGACGACGGACATCGTCAAGGCGGTCGGAGGCGAGATGGAGCTCGGTCGCGTGCTCGAGCTGATCGTCAAGCGCGGGCGTGCTCTCGTGCACGCGCGGTCGCTGATCATCACGCTGCTCCAGGGCGACGACCTCGTCGTCAGAGCGGCGGCCGGCGAGTACAAGCCCGGGCTGCTCGACGCGCGTGTGCCGTTGACCGGCTCGATCGGCGGCGGCGTGCTCACCCGGAAGCGTTCGATGCGGCTCAGCGACGTCGGCACGCAGTTGCGCTTCACGCTGCACGAGTACATCGAGGCCGACGGAGGGCTCATCGTGCCGCTGCTCTACAGAGGGCGTGCGGTCGGCGTCCTCTACGCGTTCGACCGACAGTCCGCAGGCCCCGAGTTCACCCGGGACGACGAGCAGCTCCTGGAGGCCTTCGCCGCGAGCGCCGCCACGGCGGTCGCGAGCGCACAGGAGTTCACGGCCCACGGGCTACGACTCAGCATCGAGGCGTCCGAGCGCGAACGGCAGCGCTGGGCGCGCGAGCTGCACGATCAGACGCTCCAGGACCTCGCGGGACTTCGCGTCACGCTGTCCTCGGCGCGCCGACGGGGAACCTCCGAAGCGCTCGCGGCGGCGGTCGATGACTCGATCACCCGGCTCGGGGAGGGCATCGATGCACTCCGCGCGATCATCACCGATCTGCGTCCGGCCGCATTGGACCAGCTGGGGGTCCAGGCCGCGCTCGAGACGTTGGTCGAGCGCACGCGCAGCGCACCTGACGCACCGGAGATCGAGCTCTTCGTCGACCTCGACTTCGAGGCCGATCGTCATCCGACCCGACACGCGCCCGCCATAGAGAACGCGACGTATCGTCTGATCCAGGAGGCGCTGTCCAACGCGCTCAAGCACGCGTCGGCGACCCGCGTCGACATCTCCGTGGTCGAGCGCGACGCAGCCATACATATCGACGTTCACGATGACGGTCGCGGGTTCGACACCAACCACGACGCAACAGGGTTCGGACTCATCGGGATGCGCGAGCGCGTGGCGCTCGTAGGTGGCACGCTCGGTGTGCGCTCGCAGCCCGGCGGGGGCACCGAACTTCACGCGGAGCTGCCCGTCCGGCGCCGGAACGCAGCGGACGCGGCCGACGTCGCCTGAGCGCGGGCGCAGATTACGGACCCGTTGGACGGCGGGGTGCCGACGTCAGGGGATCGCCTCGTGGAGGTCCGCGCGGCGCGGTGGTGAAGCTGCAGCACGAGTGCGGTGTCTCCCAGATGTGCCGTGGTCCTGGCGGATCTAACTTGCGTTCTCCACTTTCGAGGAGCAAGGCACATGACGACGAAGACGTCGATCCACGACGCTGCCGATCCCACCCGGCCAGGGTCCGGGACGCTGACGGTCGAGTCCGTGATGCACCGCGGCGTCCTGTCGTGCCGGCCGGAGACGCCGATCGCCGAGGTGGCTCGGACCATGGTCGACCATCGTGTGCACGCCGTGGTGGTCGATGGAATCCGTCGCGACCGAGCAGGAATGGAGCGCCTCGTCTGGGGTGTCGTGTCCGATCTCGATCTCGTCGCACGCATCGACGCCACCGACGCGCTGACGGCAACGGCCGGCGACATGGCGGCCACGCCCGCCGTCGTGACCTCACCCGAAGACTCGCTCGCCCAGGCTGCGTGTCTCATGCACGACTACGACATCCACCACCTGCTCGTGGTCGATTCGACGAGCCGTCGGCCGGTCGGGATCGTCTCGACGCTCGATCTCGCCGCGGTGGTCGCCTCCGCGGCGAGCTAGCGGCCTGGCACGGTGTCCGGCACGGACCCGCCCGCGCGCGCGGGCGAGGATGGCTCCCGCTTGCCCTCGCCGGGATCGCACTCCTTGCGACTGCCTGTCCAGCGCGGGCCGGGTGGGGTCCGGTCGTGCGCCCGGCCGCCTCGGATCACGCGTCGGACGTCTCGGTCGCCGTGGACGGCTCCGGCCGGATCGGCGCGGCCTGGGTCACGTCGGTCGGCGGGCGGCCTGTCCTCCGTGTGGCGGTCGGAACCGGCAGCCACACGGTCCTCCGACTGAGCCACCGAGAGCTCACCGGCCTCACGACCGCTATCGCCCCGCGTGGCGAGCTCACGATCGCATGGGTCGATCAGGAGGTCGCACGCGGACATCGCGTTGGGCCGATCCGTCTCGAGCGGCGGTCCTCGCGCCGTCGGGGCGTTGGGCGGCGCAGGTCGTGTCGCGGGTTTCGGCCTTCGCGTCGACGCAGCCGCGACTGGCCGCGGCTCCAGACGGCGGTGTCGCCCTGAGCTTCAACGCGTCGACGAGGAGCATCCCGGGCATGGCTGTCGCCTGGCGCGGTCCCAGGAGCCGATTCGCGCCGCCGCTACCCGTGATGGATTCGCGGCACAGGACCCTGCAGGAGCCGACGCTGGCGTTCGACGCTCGCGGACGGGGATATCTGGCAGGGATCTCGGATTGCGGCAGTTCTGAAAGCACGGGGCTGCTGTTCAGCTCGTCCGGTCGCGGCCGTGTATTCGGCCGACCGCGTCAGATCGCGGGGGCTCCTGCGACGCACATGCGCCTTGTCGCGACCGGCGCCGGCCGGGCGGCCGTGAGCTGGATGGGAGCCGCGTGCAGCACGAGCGAGGACCTCAGCGGCCTCGTGCTCGTGCGGACGCTGCGCGCCGGCGTGCTGTCGGACCCAGCGGTCCTCGACGGTCTTCCGTCTCGGGAGCTCATCGCATCCCCTGCCCCCGGAGGAGCTGCCGACGTGTCGTGGACGCGGTATCCGACGGGAACACCCGACGGCGTCGTCGTCACCTCTCGGATCTCTCCCGACGGGCTCGCGTCACCTGCCCTCCCCGCCGTCGGCGGCTGGGTCCCCGTTGTCGCCACCGCGCGCGGCTCACAGGTCGTCGAGCGGGCGGCGCAGTCCGGACCCGGGCCGGCTCAAGCGGTTGGAGCGCGCGGAACCGGTGGGGGCGACGTCGAGCTGGCACCGTTGACCGGGACCGGCCCGTTCGAGGCCGCCGCGGCGACCTCGGGCGCTGCGCTCGCCGTCGCTCGAGCCGGCGATGACGCGCTTCAGGTCACCGTCTGGCGACCGTGACGCGGGTCGCAGCAGGTCGAGGGACGCGGAGCGTCCCGGCTGCGACCCGCTCCTCGTCAAGCGTCTGTACGGCGCCGCAGGAAGATGCCCCCGGCGAGGCTGCCGACGCCCACGAGGGCGACGATGCCCGCATCGAGACCCGTGAACGGCAGCGTCTGCACCTCGCCGGCCTGGGCGGGCTTGGCCGTCGCGGCCGGACGTGCGGCCGTGTCCGTCTCGCCCTTGACGACCTGCTGCGGCTTCGTCACGGGCTTGGGGGTCGCGGGCGTGACGCTCGGGGAGACGGGTGCGGGTGCCGGTGCGGGGGTGGGTGCGGGCGTGGCAGTCGGGGCTGGTGCGGGCGCGACGGCAGGCGTCGGAGCGGGCGGCGCGGGCGCGGGTGCCGGCACCGACGTCGTCTCGGTCGGAGTCGGTGCGGGGTCGTCGCCGGTGTGTCCGGCACACACTGCCCGCTGTCAGGCGGTGACTCGTGGGTGCCAGGCGGGCAGTACCAGGCTGAGGCTGAGGACGGCAGCATGAGAGCACCGGCCGCGATGGCGGGCACCGCGGCCGTGAGGGCGAGCGACCGACGTGAGGACGGTCGGGTGACGCGGAAGGGGATCATCCGTGCTCCTTGGGAGGGTGGGGTCGCGCCGACACTACGTCTGGGCCGTGCGTCACCCATCGGTGATCGTCCGCTTCGTCGCTCAGTGGTTCACCCGGATGCGATGCGCTGCTTCGCCGGGCCTGACGCGCGATCGCTCGCATCATGGCGCCGCGCGCGAGCGCGGCGAACGGATCGACGATCGGCCACATGATCCGGAACCTGCGCCGCGCGGTGCGGTCGAGAGCCAGCCTCCGCCTCCTGGTGATCAGGATGCTCCCCCGCCCGTAGGGGACGACCGCCAGCGACCACGCGAGCTTGGCGACGCCAGGGCGTCGGAACCGGGCGAAGTCCTCGGCCGCGCATGTCGTACCGCCGGCGGGGGGCGTCCAGAGGAGACCGAGCACGACTTCGGAGTCGGGCCGCTCGCCAAGGAGGATCCAGGGGCTGTCGTCATCGAGTGCCTGCGCGAGACCCCATCGGCGGTCGGCGGCTGGCATGCGCTCGCCGCGATGGCGCGCCGCGACGAGCTCCGGGACCCGCGCAACGGCAGTCAGCATGCGCGCGAGGCTCGCGTCGAGGAGATCGGCCTGCCAGATCGCGTCGTACACCGCGGCCGGCGTCGCGTCGACGCTGAGCTGCTGCACCGTTCGCGCGTCGTGCCGTGGGAGCACCGCGTCGATCAGAGCGCCTGGAGTCGGCCTGGGCATGGCACGAATCTGCAGGATCGGCGCGCTCCGGCCATCGGGGCGGAGGCCTCGTGGCGCTCAGTGCTTCGGAGGTCACACGCCGAGTGCGACGCTCAGCGCGAGCATGAGCGCGCCGCCGCGACGGCCCCGCGGTCGCGTCACGCCAGGTGGTCCGCGTGAAGGCGTGCGGCACGATCTCCACAGCGACGAGGGACAGCATCGCTCCCGCCGCGAACGCGAACGAGACCGGCAACAAGCCGTCGATCTTCTCCACGAGCAGGTACGCGGCGATCGCCCCGACCGGCTGCGGCGCGCTCGTGAGCACGGCAGCCCAGAACTGCTGCGCGCGGCTGAAGCCGGCGTCGTGCATCGGGATCGCCGAGGTCGTGCCCTCCGGCACGTTCTGCAGGGCGATCGCCAGGATGACGAACAGGCCGAGGCCCTGCCGGTCCGAGGCATAGGCGGTGCCCATCGCAAACCCCTCGGGGATGCTGTGGACGAAGAGCACGGCGACCACGAGCAGCGACGTGCGGACGCCGCCGCCTCGGAGGGCACCGACGTGCACGTCACGGCCGGCGAGCATCACGCGCGTTGCCGCCAGGAAGGCGATGCCGGCGAGAAGCCCTCCGACAACGCCCCCCACGCTGCCCTCCTGCAACGCGGGCCGGAGCAGGCCGACGACGGACGCCACGCCCATCAGCCCCGCTGCCAGCCCCCAGAGCAGCGGGCGCAGGACGATCGCGCGCTCTCCGAGAGCGAACACCGGGATCGCACCAAGCCCTGTCGCGAGCGCTGTGCCGACGCCGGCCAGGAACAGCACGACGAGGTCAGCCGGCAGGTCGGCTCCTGCCACTGGGCACGACGATCGCGGGGCGGTCCGTGTGGTGCAAGACCGCGATCGCCGCGCTCCCGAGCATGATCTCGCGCGCAGCCGATCGCCCGCGTGATCCCACAAGGATCGCTGCGGCGCCGATCGTCACCGCGTGGCGCACGAGGCCCTCCGCCACGGCGCGACCGGTTCTGGCCTCCTCGACGGTGAACGTCGCCACATCGCGGCCGGAGAACAGCCTCGTCGCCGCCTCACGCGCGCGGTCCGCGCCGGGAGAGCCGTCGTCGCCGACGAGGATCGGACCCTCCGGCGCGGCCTCGCGCTCCCGCGTCATCACGAGGCGTGGGACGACGAGGGTCGGCACGGGACAGGTGTGAGCGGCCTGGTCGGAGACGCTGCCGAGCACCGCGCGCGGACCGGTCAGACCACGCGATCCGACGACGAGCATCTCGGCGTCGAGTTCCTCTGCCAACGATGCGAGCTCGAGCCCCTGGGCGCCGTAGGCGCGCTTGAGGACCGGCTCGGCCTTCCAGCCGGCCGCCTGGGCGAGGATGACACCCTCGGCAGCGATCCGCTCGGCCTCGGCCGCAGCCTCCTGCTCCAGCAGGTCGATCATCTCGCGCACGGTCTTCGTGCGCTCCGACGCACGCGGGCGCAGCTCGGCCGCCGCGAACGGTTCGGCCCACAGGTGGGCGATGCGAACATGGCGTTCCGGCAGCAGCCGTGCGCCGAGCTCGATGGCGCCCGCGGCATCGGGTGAGCCGTCGTAGCCGACGAGGAGGCCGTGGTTCGTCATGGGGATCCTCCCATGGAGTGGGAGTAGGAGGGCGGCGCCGACGACTGCAGGCCGGCAGCTGCGGCCGCCTCGTCGCTGTCGAACGTCTCAGCGACGAGGAGGGCGTCCGCGAGCCGATGGAGCGCGTCCTCGTGCGTGCGCAACAGCTCCGTGACACGGCCGTGCGCCCGCTCGACCGTCGCGCGGACCTCGTCGTCGACCAGCCGGCGCGTCTCGGGAGCGATGCTGTCGAGCGGCCAACCCGCCTCCTCCGGCTCCAGCACCGCGATCGGACCCACCGCCTCGCTCATGCCGCAGCGCCGACCATGTTGCGGGCGACGCCGTACGCGCCGGATGTCGTCCTCGGCGCCGGTGGTCACCTCGGGGAAGGTGATCTCCTCGGCGACACGCCCGCCGAGCGCGACGTCGATCGATGCCTCAGGTAGGCGCGGTCGTAGTTGAACCGATCGCGATCGGTGCGGCGAGGGTCACCCGAGCGCAGCACCGCGCGGGACGATCGACACCTTGCGGACGGGTCGGCGGCCGGGCTGAGCATGGCGACGACGGCGTGGCCGGACTCGTGGACGGCGACGCGTCGGCGGTCGTCGGGGATCAGCAGGATCTCGCGTTCGCTGCCGAGGACGAGACGCTCGAGCGCGTCGAGCAGATCGTGCATCGTGACGACCTGTGTCGCGTCGGGCCGCGGTGAGGCTGCCCTCGTTGACGATGTTGGCGAGATCGGCGCCGACCATGCCGCTGGTGGCGGAAGCGAGCTGATCGAGGTCGACGTCGTCGGCGAGTGGCGTATCGAGTGTGTGGACCGCGAGGATCTCGCTACGCCCCGCCGTGTCAGGCGGTTGCACGGCGACGTGGCGGTCGAAGCGCCGAGGCCGCAGGAGAGCGGGATCGAGGACGTCGGGCTTGTTGGTCGCGCTGAGGACGATGACGCCGATCGACGGGTCGAACCCGTCGAGCTCGGTGAGGATCTGGTTCAGCGTCTGCTCGCGCTCCTCCGATGCCACCGGGCGAGTTGGCACGGGAGCTGCGGTTGCGGCCGATCGCGTCGAGCTGGTCGATGAACACGATCGCCGGGGCGGCGTGCTTGGCCTTCGTGAAGAGGTCGCGGATGCGCGAGGCGCCGACGCCGACGTAGAGCTCGACGAACTCCGACGCGGACACGGAGAAGAACGGCACCTCGGCCTCGCCGGCGAGGGCGCGCGACAGGAGCGTCTTCCCGGTGCCGGGGAGGCCCGGTCAGGAGCACCCCGTGCGGGACGTGCCCGCCCAGCGCGCGGTACTTCTCGGGATGGCGCAGGTAGTCGCCGATCTCGGACAGCTCGGCCTTCGCCTCGTCCACGCCAGGCGTCGCCAGGCGCGCCCGAGATCGGCCGATGCCGCCTATGCCACCGCCCGCCTGCCGCCGGATCATCCAGATGAACAGCCCGCCGATGACGGGGATCGGGAGCAGCTGATGAGCCTGGAGAGCGCGCTGGAGCCCGTGTCGACCGGGTCGGCGTCGATCGCGACGCGCGACGCGCTCAGTCGGCGCTCGAGGGCCGCGCCGTCGACGAACGACGGGATGCCGGTGGTGAAGCGGTCGATCTTCACGGTGCGCGCGAAACGGCCGCCGGTGTAGGCCACCTCGCAGGCGCAGCTCGTGCGGACGTGCGTCGCCGCTGCCCGCGATGCTCGCGACGACGCCGGCGAACACGAGCAGCATCACGATCCAGGCGATCGTGAAGCCGATCGTGGCCACGCTGGGTCTGCCGGTTGGCCGAGCCGTCTCGGTGTCGGCGGCGGGGGCGGCACGCGAGTCAGCTCCGGGTCGAGGCCGTCAGGTGCAGGTCGTCACCGGCGCTCTCGCGACGTCGCCGCGGGACGACGAGCGTCGGGCAGGTGCTGCTGCGGACAATCGGCTCGGACACGCTCCCGAGCACGACGTGCGCGAGCCTCGCCCAGCGGCGCGAGCCGAGGACGAGGATGTCGGCACCGGCGCTCGCCTCGAGCAGACGAGGAATGGGACCACCAGACAGGACCTCGGAGGACGTGTCCACGTCGGCGGCCCGCTCGAGAGCCTCGCGCGCCGCACGCGAGAGCTCGGCGCGGCGCTGCCCGGCCCAGCGGTCGAGCGCCGCCGGTTCGACCGCATCGCCGGCCAGCCACCACGCGGTCGTCTCGTGTGGAACGACCGCGACGAGATGCAGGTGCGCCCGCGTCGCCCGTGCGAGCTCGATGGCCGCCTCGACCGCGTCCTGCGAGCTGGCCCCGTCGTCGAAGCCGACGACGATGCGCCGGATCCCAGGCGCGACTGGATGGTCGTCGGGGACCACGAGCACCGCGGCGTGCGTCGAGTGCAGCACCTGGAGCGCATGATCAGCGTCGGACATGCGTCGCTCGGCGCGGTGTGACTGGAGCCGACAACGATCATGCTCGCCCCCTCGTCGTCAGCCAGCTTGCAGAGCGCGTGGGCGGAGACAGGCCTGGGACGACGACGGTCCGGGTCCCGGGGGCGAGGTCGTCACGGACGGCGCGAATCGCGCGGTCCGGCGGCGCCGCGCGTCGACGTGATGCGCCACCGGCGGCGGGAACGGGAGGCCCGGGTGCGGGTACACGGCGGCGATCGTGAGCCGTGCGCCTGTCGCCTTGGCGATGATGCTCGGGGTGTCGGTGGTGGGCATCGCAGAGCTCCGGATGGGTGGACGAGGTCGATCGTGCCTCCCTTCCCGACACCCACCATCCGGGCGAACTGCGCGCCGTCATCCGTAGCCTCCCGCGAGGGCGGAGAACCACGCACATCGTCGTGGTGGATCACGGATGCGCCGTCGGGGAGCGAGCGCCTAGCGTCGCTGGATGGTCGAAGAACAGGTCCTGCGTGACGGCTCTGTCGTGGAGCTGCGGCGCGCCGAGCCGGCTGACACCCCGGCGCTGCACGCGCTCTATGACGGTCTCGGACCCGATGACGTTCGTCTGCGGTTCTTCAGCCCGACGGCAGATACCGACCGAGTGCTGCTGCGGCTCCTCGACCATGCCAACGTGAACGTCGTGGCCATGGCCGGACCGCGGCTCGTCGGCCACGGGATGTACGCGCCGCTCGGCGGCGACCGGGCCGAGGTGGCGTTCACGGTCGCGCACGATGCGCAAGGCCATGGTGTCGGCACCCTGCTCCTGCAGCGCCTCGCCGTCATCGCGGACGCCGACGGCATCGCGACGTTCGTCGCGGACGTGCTCCCGGACAACCACCGCATGATCGAGATGTTCCGCGAGAGCGGCTTCCACCCGGCGCTCCGCAGCGGCGCGGGCACGATCGAGGTGGAGCTGCCCACCGCGCTCACGCCCGGGGCACTCGAGCGCTACCTCGAGCGCGAACGGTCAGCCGCCGTCGCGGGCGTGCGACACCTGCTCCAGCCCGACGGCGTCGTGATCGTCGGTGCCTCCCGCCACCGCGGCACGGTGGCAGGGGAGCTGGTGCACAACGTGCTCGCCGCCGGCTACACGGGACCGCTGCATCTCGTCAACCACCACGCGGACGAGGTGCAGGGCCGCGCTGCGTTCCGATCGCTGGACGAGGTGCCAGGTCCGATCGAGCTTGCCGTCATCGTCGTCCCGGCCGCCGCGGTGCTCGGCGTCGCGCGGGCGTGCGCCGCCCGGGGCGTGCACGCCCTCGTGGTGCTCGCGGCGGGCTTCGCAGAGGCCGGCCCCGACGGCGAGGCGCGCCAGGCCGAGCTCCTCGACGTGTGCCGATCGAACGGCATGCGGCTCGTCGGGCCGAACTGCATGGGGATCCGCAACAACGATCCGGCGGTCGCGCTCGACGCGACGTTCGCACCCCGGCCGCCCCGTCGCGGCCGGCTCGGGCTCCTGACGCAGAGCGGAGGCCTGGGTCTCGCCGCCATGGAGGAGGCGGAGCGTCGCCGCATCGGCCTGAGCGCCTTCCTGTCCGTCGGCAACAAGGCCGACATCTCCGGCAACGATCTGCTCGAGTGGTGGGAGCAGGACGACGACACCGACGCCGTCCTGCTCTACCTCGAGTCCTTCGGGAACCCGCGCCGCTTCGCTCGCATCGCTCGGAGGGTCGCTCGCACCACGCCGATCGTGGCGGTGAAGGCCGGACGATCGAAGGCCGGCGCACGGGCCGCGGCGTCCCACACCGGGCGGCTCCTCGCCGCGTCGGACGCGACCGTCGAGGCGCTGTTCCACCATGCCGGCGTGATCCGCGTCGACACGCTGGAGGAGCTGCTCGACACCGGCGCCCTCCTCGCGGGCACGCCCGCGCCGAATGGACCCAGGGTCGGGATCGTCGGCAACGCCGGCGGGCTCGGCATCCTCGCCCTCGACGCGTGTGAAGCGGGCGGGCTGACCGCTCCCGAGCTGTCCTCCGGCCTGCGCGACGCGATCGCGACCGCGCGACCGGGGGCGGCCACCGCCAACCCTGTCGATCTCCTGGCGCATGCCACCGCCGCCCACTACGACGCGGTGATCCGGCAGCTGGCCGGCAGCGGCGAGATCGATGCGCTTCTGGCGATCCATGTCCGGCCGATGGCGAAGACCGGGGAGGACGTGCCGGGGCTGCTCTGCGGTCTCGCGGCCGATCCACCCGGCGGCATCCCGATCGTGCCGGTGCTCATCGGAGATCCCCCCACCGGAGCGGACACGCCGACCTTCGCAGCGCCCGAGCCAGCGGCACGTGCCTTGGCGCGGGCATGGCAGCACCGCAGCTGGCGGGACACGACGCAGGAGCCGCTGTCGGCGCCGGCCGGCGTCGACGATGCGCAGGCCGCGGCGATCATCGCTCGCGTGCTCGGCGCCGGTGGTGGGTGGCTCGGGCCGGACGAGGTCGCCTCGCTGCTGTCGTGCTACGGGATCGTCACCCTTCCGCAGGAGGTCGCTGCGACGCCGGCTGCAGCCGGTCGCGCTGCCACGAGCCTCGGGCTGCCCGTCGCGGTGAAGGCCGTCGCGCCGGACCTCGTCCACAAGGGCGCCGTCGGCGGGGTCCGGACGGATCTCACGAGCGCAGCTGCCGCGCGCCGGGCTGCGGCGGAGGTGCTCGAGGCGGCGCGACGCGCCGGTCACGAACCCACGGGTGTGCTCGTGCAGCCGATGGCGTCGCCCGGTGCCGAGCTCCTGGTCGGCGTCGTCCACGACGAGCTCTTCGGGCCAGTGGTCGCCTGCGGCGCCGGCGGGTCGCTCGTCGAAGTCGTGCGCGACGTGGAGGTCCGCCTGGCTCCGCTCGCAGCACCCGACGTCGACGCGCTCACGAGCTCGCCGGTCGTGGCGCGCCTCATCTCGCACGCGGATGCCTCCGAGAGGGCTGTCGGCGACGTCCTGCGGCGGGTGTCGGCGCTCGCGGACGCGCATCCGGAGATCGCCGAGCTCGATCTCAATCCGCTCGTTGCGTCGCCCGGCGGGGTGATTGCCGTCGATGCCCGCGTCCGGGTGCAGCTCACCCCGAGAACGCCGGAGAAGGCAGGAGGCGGACGCGGGTCAGCGCACCGTCGCCGTCCTCGATGAGCACGAGGCTCGGGAGCAGCCCCTTCGCCGAGTCACTGGCAATGCCGGTCGGACGGCTGATGAGGTGGCGCAGGATGGAGATCCGACTCGGCGTCGGTATCCGGACGGCGACCTCGACGACGTCTCTCCGTTCGTCGTACAGAAGCGCGTGCAGCACGCCGCGGGCGACGACGGCGCGCACATCGTCTCGCGACGTCACGTCGACGATGACGGGCGAGCCGGCGAGCTCCCATGACACGGCATCGAGGAAGGTCGACCAGTCGTCGGCGGCGAGGACACCGCCGACGCCGAGCGCCGGCAGAGGGCTGGTGAAGATCTGGAGCATCCGGGCCTCCGTCGGGCTCGTCGTCGATTCGTCCCTGCATCGTCTGCTCGACGCCGGGGACGCACATCCGTGACCACCCGCGGTCTCCCGCGTGATACGCCACATCCGCGGCGCAGGTGGACGCGCATGCGTCCCCCGGTCCATCGTCTGCGCCGTCGGCGGCGTGGCCCACGAGCGACCCGGGCGCTCGTCGTGCTCGCGCTCCTCGGCCCGGGCCTGCTGGCTGGTCTGTCCGACGACGATCCCGCCGGCATCACGACCTACTCGGTCCTGGGCGCCGACTACGGCTACCAGCTTCTCTGGGTGCTAGGGGTCAGCGTGGCCGCGCTTCTCGTGTTCCACGAGATCGGGGCTCGTCTCGGGGTCGCCACGGGCAAGGGCCTCGGCACGCTGCTGCGCGAACGCCACGGCGAGCGCTGGGCGCTGGTGGGACTCGCCGTCCTGCTTCCTGCCAACCTCGGGACGTGCTGCGCGGAGCTTGCTGGGATCAGCGCCGCGCTGGCGCCGCTCGGCGTGCCGGCCTGGATCGCCGCCCCCGTCGCGGCGCTCGTCGTGACTGCGCTGATGTTCGCGGGCTCCTTCCATCGCGTGGAGCACGTGCTGCTGGGGCTGAGCGCGGTGTTCGTCACATACGCGGGTGCCTGCGTGCTAGCGCGACCGGACTGGGGCGCAGCGCTCCACGGGTTCGTCGTGCCGAGCGTGCCCGGTGGTGGTGCGGCCACCGTCATCATCGTCGCCACGATCGGCACCACGCTCGCGCCGTGGGGGCTGACGTTCATCCAATCTGCGGTCGTGGACAAAGGAGTCGGCCGCGAGCACCTGCGGCTGGAACGGTTCGACGTCTGGTCCGGCGCGGTGCTGACTGGGATCATCGGGGCGTTCGTCGTCATCGCATGTGCCGCGACGCTGCACGTACGTGGCCAGAGCATCCAGGACGCCGGCGATGCGGCGAAGGCGCTCGAGCCGCTCGCCGGGTCTGCCGCATCGACGCTCTTCTCGGTCGGACTGCTCGGTGCCGGGCTCCTGGCCGCCGCGGTGGTGCCCCTGGCGACGGCGTATTCGGTGTGCGAGGCGGTGGGGGCGGAGGCTCGTCTCGACGACGACTGGCGCACCGCGCCGCTGTTCCACCGTGCGTACGTCGCGACGATCGGCGTCGCGGCGATCATCGTGGCGATCCCCGGCCTGCCACTGCTGACCGTGCTCGTCGGGTCGCAGACGCTGAACGCCGTGCTCCTGTGCCCGCAGCTCGTGCTCATGCGGCGGTTGGCGCGCGATCGCGCGCTGATGGCGGATCTGCGGCTCCACACGGTCGGCGCCGCGCTGTCTGCCGCCACGATCGTCCTCGTGTTCGGCTGCGTCGCAGCACTGCTGTTCGCTCCGTAGACCACCGCGGCAGGTCAGCGGGACCGTGCCGGTGCTCGGCGCGCGGATCGCCGAGACCGTGAGGGCATGGTGAGGAAGAGTGCGGGCGAATCGTCGATCAGTCTGCTTCGTCGTGGTCTACGCCGTCGTTGGCGTGGAGGCCGCGATGTTGATGGCGCCCAGACTGGACCGGAGTCGTGCGCGGCCGGCGGGTGCGCCGTCCGGTCGTCGTGAGGAGCAGGACAGAGTGTCCACCGACCTCGCGCCTACTCGGCCGCCGGATCTCGCGTACGCCCAGGCGTGCGCTCGGCCCGCGGCGACTCGCGCCTTCATCCGCGATCAGGGGTTCGCGCTGGAAGGAGCCGCATGAGCTCCACGCCGGTGATCGCCGCGACTGCGAGACCCATCAGCCCGCCCGCGGCGACCGCCACGCCAGTCCGGCGAGCCATCCGAGCACGTTCGCCACCACCCAGCCGCGCGCGCCATGGACATGGCGGCGGAGCACCCGCGCCTGTGCGACACCGATCGAGCAGAGCATCGTGATCGCGCCCACGACGCCCGCCGCGACGAGGACGCCGATCGGTAGGTGGGCCAAGGTGTCTTGGAACGTGCTCGGGATCATGCCCAGCGCCCACGCGACGACCGCTCCAGCTGCGGTCGCACGAATCCAAGGACGAGCATCGAGTCCCGGAATCACGACACGGAGAACGCGCGATTGCGCCCAGCCCAGGATCGCCCCTTCACAGGCGCCCGAGGCGATCACAGCGATTGCGGTGGGGAGGTCGCCGAGGCCGGCGACCGCGCACAGTCCCCAGGTGGCCGCCGGCACCGAGAACGCGGCGAGTTCGCCGAGCGTGGTCGCCACGATCCAGTGTCGGTAGGTGCGCGACGTCGTCCGAGCGTGTCCGTCCGAGACGGTTGACATGTGCGTGAGGCTCTCCCGCGTCGCGCTCGGCGTCATCCGTAGCTCGCCGCAACGACGCCACGGAGCGCCCCCGATGTGGCGCTGCTGACGCGGCGCGAAGCTCGTCAGGTCGTGTCTTCGATCCCCGCTCCAACCGTTCCGGACCCGACCGAGCAACTCGACGAGCTCCTGCGCGACCTGCACAGCGACGGCGCCGGGCTGTCGGCGCGTGAGGCTGCGCGGCGGCTCGAGCAGCACGGGCCCAACGAGCTGCGCCGCCGAGGCGGGCCGGCGTGGCCGCGTCAGCTTGCGGCCCAGCTGACGCACCCGCTCGCATTGCTGCTGTTCGCAGCCGCAGCGCTCGCCGCCATCGGTGGCCTCGTGGAGCTGGCGATCGCGATCCTCGTCGTGATCGCGCTGAACGCGGCGTTCGCGTTCGCGCAGGAGCGTCACGCCGAGCGCGCCGTCGAGGCGCTTCAGGCATACCTTCCTCCACGCGCGCGCGTGGTGCGCGACGGGCGTGAACAGGACGTCGACGCCGCCGCCCTTGTGCCCGGCGATCTGCTGATCGTGCAGGAGGGGGACCGCATCTGTGCGGACGCCCGGTTGCTCGAGGGCGCGGTCGAGGTGGACCTGTCCGCGCTCAACGGGGAGTCCGTGCCGGTCCTCCGTGCGGCGGATCTCGACGACGGTCACGTCGTGCCGCTCGATGCGCGCGATCTCGTCTTCAGTGGCACGAGCTGCACCGGCGGCGACGCCCGCGGGATCGTCACCGCGACTGGTATGGCCACCCAGTTGGGCCGCATCGCTGCGCTCTCGCAGCGCGCCGGGGACGAGGACAGCCCGCTGCAGATCGAGGTCCGCCGCGTCGCGAAGCTCATCGCCCTCATAGCGGTCGTCGCCGCAGTGGCGTTCGTCCCGATCGGCGCGCTCGCCGGGCTGTCGGTCTCGGACGCGGTCGTCTTCGCGATCGGCCTGCTCGTCGCGAACGTGCCGGAGGGTCTGCTGCCGACGATCACGCTCGCGCTGGCGGTCGGCGTCCGTCGTCTCGCGCGCGGGGGAGCGCTCGTGAAGCGCCTGAGCGCGGTCGAGACCCTCGGGGCGACCGACGTCATCTGCACGGACAAGACCGGCACACTCACCGAGAACCGCATGGAGGTCGACCGTGCGTGGGCCGGTGGTGCCGAGCTCGTCGCCCGTGGCGGCCGTCTGGAGGGCGACGTGACCCGGCCTCTGGCTGCGCTGGGCGTCGCATTCGCGGACTGCAACACGGCCACGCTCGACCCGGAGCCGTCGGGCGACCCGACGGAGATCGGCCTCCTGCGCGCCGCGCGCGACCTCGGCGCGGACATCTCGCCCGAACGCCGGCGGGAGCGACGCATCGCGCACTTCCGGTTCGATCCCCGCCTCAAGCTCATGACGACGCTGGACCGCTCGGACGACGGTCAGGTGCTGCACGTCAAGGGTGCACCTGACGTCCTCCTCGAGCGATGCACCGAAACTCTCGGCGAGGACGGCCGAGAGCGCACGCTCGACGTCGACGAGCGCGCATCCCTTGCCGCGCTGGCGGAGGGCTACGCGGCGCAAGGCCTGCGCGTGCTGGCCGCCGGGAGACGCACCTGGGACGGCTCGGCGCCGGCCGACCGGGACGTCGCGGAGCGCGATCTCTGCCTTCTTGGGTTCGTGGCGATGCTCGATCCGCCCCGAGCCACCGTCGCCGATGCCGTTGCGCGCTGCCACCAGGCCGGCATCCGGATCCTGGTCGTGAGCGGCGACCACGGCCTCACCGTTGCTGCGATCGCCAAGCGAGTCGGCATCGGTGGCGACGATCCTCGCGTCATCACGGGCTCCCAGCTCGACGAGATGCCCGACGCCGTGCTCGACGGGCTGCTCGCGTCGTCCGAGGAGATCGTGTTCGCACGGACCTCACCGGAGGCGAAGCTGCGCATCGCGGACGCGCTGAAGGCCTCCGGCCACGTCGTCGCGATGACGGGGGACGGCGTCAACGACGCGCCCGCGCTGCGACGGGCCGACATCGGCGTCGCGATGGGCGCGAGCGGGACGGACGTGGCGCGGGAGGCCGCGACGCTGATCCTCACCGACGACGACTTCACGAGCATCGTGACGGCGGTCGAGGAGGGGCGGCGCGTCTACGCCAACATCCGCAAGTTCATCCTCTACATCTTCGCGCACGCCCCAGCCGAGGTCCTGCCGTTCCTCCTGTTCGCGCTCTCGGGCGGCAAGATCCCGCTGCCGCTCACCGTGATGCAGATCCTGGCGATCGACCTGGGAACAGAGACGCTGCCGGCGATCGCGCTCGGGCGTGAGCCCGCGGAGCCGGGCACGATGACCCGGCCGCCGCGCGGACGCGGTGAGCGACTGATCACGGCGGCGCTCCTCCGCAGGGCCTGGCTCGTCCTCGGCCTCACCTCGGCAATCCTGGTGACGGTCGGTTTCCTGGCCGTGCTCCTCCGAGCGGGCTGGTCGCCGGGAGACGACGTCGCCGATCACCTGCACGACGAGGCGACCACGATGACGTTCCTCGGCATCGTCGCATGCCAGGTCGGCGTCGCCTTCGCCTCACGGACGGACCGCGCGTCGCTGCGATCGGTCGGCGTCCTGAGCAATCGCCTGCTCCTGTGGGGCATCGCGTTCGAGCTGGCCTTCGCGGCGGCGATCGTCTGGCTCCCGCCGCTCCAGGACGTCTTCGGCACGCGGCCGCCCGACGCCGCTGTGCTCGCGCTCCTACCGGTGTTCGCGATCGTCGTCTGGGTGGTCGACGCGGGGGTCCGACGGGTCGGAAGAGGTGCGGTGGACTACGGAGCCGGACGGCGGCGTGAGCCCGATGAACGCGCCGTCCCCCGGATCTAGCGTGGTGCTCCGTGTTCCCCACGCTGCGGAGGAAGCCATGACCCCCCTCTACCTCGCCGGATACGACGGATCGCGCGCGTCGCGTGCCGCTGTCGCCTTTGCGGCGCGGCTCGCCGAGGCGGATGGCGCCGAAGTCCTGGCGGTCGACGTCTACGAGAGCGCGGCACATGTCGGCGTGCGCGGCGTGGCGCTGCCCGGGGCCGACCTCGTCGAGGCTGACATCCGCCGCGCGGTGGAGCGGCACCTCGAGGAGATCTCCGAGCCGGCCATCCGTCGCCTCGCCCACCCGGCACGATCCGCTGCGGAGGGGTTGAGCGAGCTCGCGGAGGACGAGAACGCCTCGCTGGTCGTCGTCGGGAAGACGCACCAGGGCAACGTGTCGCGCCACACGCGCGGCAGCGTGGCCGGCCGGCTGCTCCACGGTCTGCGCTGTCCTCTCGTCATCGTCCCCGAGGGCGCCGCGATCACGCCGCGAACCGTTGCGGTCGGCTACGACGAGGGCCCAGAGGCGCACGCCGCGCTGACGTTCGCAACGGGCCTGGCACGCAGGCTGGATGCGCGGCTCGTGCTCGTCGGGGTCGCCGAGCCCGGCATGTACGCCAGCCCGGAGATCATGCCCGACGCCTGGCGACGCCTCCGGCAGGAGCGATCGACGTCGCTCGAAGCGGCAGCTGCACGAGTCAGGAATACCGGACTGGACGTCACCTGCCGCCTGCTGGCGGGAGATGCGGCCACCGAGCTGCTCGAGTTCGCCGAGGACGCGACCGACGTCCTCGTAGTTGGGTCGCGGGGCTTCGGCCCGCTCCACGCAACGATCGCCGGCAGCGTGTCATCGCGTGTCGCGGACGGGGCGCCGTGCCCGGTCATCGTCGTGCCGCGGGGTGCGGAGGCCGGAGCGGAGCCGACGCGCGACGTCGGCGGGGCCGTCGGAGCAGCCTCATGAGCGCGCTGCTCGGCGGCCCGGTGGTCGTCGGCGTGGACGGCCGGCCCGAGGGGCTGGACGCCCTCGCCCTCGCCGAGCGACTCGCGTCACTCGACGACGACGAGCTCGTCGTCGTGACGGCGTATCCCTACGCGCCGCTGAGCTCGCGGATCCTCGATGGACCGACTGATGCCGCGGCAGCGGCTCGCGCACTGGACGAGGCGAGGCGTGCGCTCGGCAGGCGGGCGGCGGAGCTGGTCACCGTTCCCGGCTCGAGCCCGGGTCGCACGTTGCACGAGGTCGCCGAGGCCCGTGAGGCGGCGGTGATCGTCGTGGGCTCCTCGAGCCACGGTCCCACGGGACGGCTCGTTCTCGGAGGGGTGACGGCGGAGACGCTCCGCCGTGCCCCCTGCGCGGTGGGTGTCGCGCCGCGGGGATGGGCGGACGGTGCCCGGGCTCTGCATCGGATCGGCGTGGCCGTCGACGGTTCGGAGCGCGACAGTTCCGCGGTCGCGCTGGCTGACGCGACTTGCAGAGCGCGTCGGATCGCGGGCGGCGGTGCACACCATCCATGTCGAGCCGGCTGTGCCTCGAACCAGGGGGGCCAGAGGGTGGAGGCCAGCGTGCGGCTCGAGGGTGAGCCGGCCGACGCTCTCGCGGTGCACAGCGCCCAGCTCGATCTGCTCGTGCTGGGATCGCGCGGCCGCGGTCGCCTCGGAGCCGTCGTCCTGGGCAGCGTGGCCGCGCGACTCATCGGCATGGCCCGCTGCCCGGTCCTGGCGCTCCCCAGCCGGATGCCGGAGGACCGCGCGCTCGCCGCCACCGGTGGTCTGACCGCCGAAGCGTGAGCTCGTGGACGTCGTCGCCGGCCTGATCGAGTCCCTCGGGCCGTCCGTCGAGCTCCGTGAGACGCACATGTCGTGGGTGCTGCTGGCCGGTGAGCGCGCGTACAAGGTCAAGAAGCCCGTTCACTTCGGCTTCCTCGACCTGCGTGAGCCGACCGCCCGGCGACGGGCGTGCGAGGAGGAGGTCGCCGTCAACCGCGCGCTTGCGGCCGGCATCGTCCTCGGCGTCCGCGCCGTCGTCCCGCACGACGGCGGGTGCAGCCTTGCCGGAGCCGAGGCGCCAGACGCCGTCGACTGGGTCGTCGAGATGCGCCGGTTCGACGAGGGACGGACCATGGCGTCCGCGATCCGCCGGAACGCGCTGCGCGACGAGGACGTGTCGGCAACCGCCCGTACGATCGCGCGCTTTCACGCAGATGCGGTGCGGCCACCCGTCGCCGACTGGTCGGGGCACGTCACCCGCGCGTGGCGCGAGAACCTCGACGAGCTCGCGCTCGCGGGCGGCATCGCGCTGGCCGCCGGGCGCGTCGAAGCGTGGGATCGGTTTGCGTCCGGCTTCCTGCGCCGTCGGGCCGCCGAACTGGACGCGCGGGCGCGGATGGGACGGGTCGTCGACGGGCACGGCGACCTGCGCGCGGAGCACGTCGTCCTCGACCAGGAGGGCGTCACCATCGTCGACCGGCTGGAGTTCGACCCCCTGCTGCGGCGCGTGGACGTCGCCGATGATCTCGCCTTCCTGGTCATGGACCTCCACGCGCTCGGGGCGGGCTGGGCCGCTGAGGAGCTCGTGACGGCCTACCGCGACGCCGGCGGCGAGCCCGGTGATACACCACTGGTGGCCGGACGCCGAGCATGCCCGAGGCAGCGCCGACCACCTGGCGGACGTCGCCGACCGGCTCGCGTGGACCGCCCGGGGGCCGTTGGTCCTCGTCGTCTCGGGTCCGCCTGCCAGCGGCAAGTCGACGCTCGCATCGGCGCTCTCGCGCGCCGGCGATCTGCCCGTCATCTCCTCCGATGCGTTGCGCACGTCGGCGCTCGCGGTGCCGGCCGGCGAACACGCACCCGCGGAGGCCTACACGCCTGAGGCGCGCGGACGCATCTACACGGAACTGGCTCGACGGGCGTCGGCGAGCCTGCATGTCGGATCCGTCGTGGTGGACGCGACCTTCGGTCATTCCGAGCACCGCGATGCCTTCCTCGGGGGTCTCTCGCCGTGGGATCGGGGCCGGCTCCGCGTGATCGCGTGCGTCGCGCCTCTCGAGGTGCGCGTCGACCGTGCACGGCGCCGTGCCGCGCAGGGCGGAGACCGGTCGGACGCGGGACCCGACGTCGTGCGTCGCGTCACCAATGACATCGCGGCGATCCCCTCAACCCCGACGCTCGAGGTCGACACCGCAGGACCGATGGACGACGCCATCGCGCGGGTGGCGGGCTGGATCGACGAGAGTCCGTAGTTTCCCGCAACCGCCCGCTGGTCTCGTACGGATGGGCCGTGCGCAGGGCGCCCCTACGGTTCGCGCATGCTCCCCGATGACGACTCCGGCAGTCTCACCGCCATGCCCGACGACACCGCCGCTCCCGCACTCATCACGATCGTCCTCGCCGACGACCACGTGGTCGTGCGTCACGGCCTGCGCCTGGTGTTGGAGGGCGAGGAGGGTTTCCAGGTCGTCGCAGAGGCGGGGGACGTCCCCGATGCCATGCGCTACGTCCGGGCCCACCGCCCGTCGGTCCTGGTCCTGGACCTCAACATGCCGGGCGAGCCCAGCCTCCCCGCCATCCCTCGCTTCCTGGAGGGCTCGCCGGGCACCGCGATCGTCGTGCTGACCATGCAGGAGGATCCGGCCTTCGCCCGCGAGGCGCTGCGCGCCGGCGCGCTGGGCTACGTCCTCAAGGAGTCCGCCGACGACGAGCTCGTCGAGGCGGTGCGCGCGGCCGGCCGAGGCGACACCTACCTCAACCCGCGCCTGGGTGCGCGGCTCGCCGCAGCGCCGCCGGAGCCGGCCGGTCCGCCGGACGACCTCAGCGAGCGCGAGGTCGAGGTCCTGCGGCTGATCGCCCTCGGCCACACGAACGCCGAGATCGGCAAGCAGCTGTACCTGAGCGTCAGGACCGTCGAGACGCATCGTGCGCACATCCAGCAGAAGCTGCGGCGCACGTCGCGGGCCGAGCTGGTCCGTTACGCGCTCGACAACGGGCTCGTCGGCTGAGCGTCGACGAAGCAGTCGCGGTGGTAGAGCGCCGAGCCGGGCGTTCCGAACTCCGGATCCTGTCGCGCACGCAGGATGCTGGACGTCGTGATGGTGCCGTCGGCGCGGCGCATGCACAGCGGTTCGTAGGAGCCGATCCGGTCGCCACAGTGCGCGCACGACGGATAGTCAGCTTCATCCATGCTTCAGCCAGCCTGGCGCTCGGATCGGACCCAGGGGCTCGAGGTCGAGCTCGTGGTCGACTGTGACGTGCTCGATGTCGCGAGGGAGCGGATGCGCCGGATGAAGGTAGGCCAGCCAGGGCGCGAGGTAGTGGCCGACGACCTTCGCCGCGGGTTCCCAGAGGGGCTCGTCGAGAACAGCGTCGCCCGACTCGGGGTCGTGTCGCAGGTAGCGATCGATCTGGCCGGTCATCAGTCTGCCGCGCAGCACAGGGCGGAAGGGTGTCGGGGGAGCAAGATCCCGCCCGCCTCCGCCGCCAGGTGACGGATCGCGGCGTCGGCTTGCTGCGCCGCGAGACCGCCCTGCTTGATCGGGGCGTCGGTGCCGTCGCCGGCGGCGTACACGCGATCGAGCCCCGGCACGCGGCCGTGCTGGTCGACCGGGATGAAGCCGCGCTCGTCGTGCGGGATGCCTGGCAGCCGAGGGCCGTCGAGCAGCGGCGGTGCGACGATGCGGTCCGACGGAGAGCCACGGGCCGTCGGCGGAGAGCCCGATGGCGCGCGCATCTCCGGCCACGGTGGGGTCGGCGCCGACGTGGACCTCGATGCCTGCGCGGGCGAGCATCTCGGCCACGGATCGGCTCGGCTCTTGGCCGAATACCGCGAGCGGCGCGGGCTCGGACGATACGAGGAGGACGCTGCGGCGGCGCGCGCGGCCACGGAGCATGAGCGCGAGCTCGTACATCGGGAGCGCCCAGGACACGCCCGTCGGGACGACGAGCGCCACGGACCGCGCCCTGGCGTGTGTCAGGTCGGCGACGAGGTCGACGGACCGCCGGGACCGCCTGCGGGCCGTCGAAGGTGAGGGCGGCCGGATGGAACGCCCGCGCCTGCGCTCCGACGGCGAGGACGAGAGCGTCGTAAGGCAGCTCACGGCCCCGCTCGAGCTCGAGCACTCCGTCGTCCGGCGCGCACCGCCCGCACGCGGTCGCGCACGAAGCGCGCGCCCTGCTCGCGGGCGATCGTCGGCGTACGGCAGCGAGGGTGACGGCGGGCCGCCGAACGGCTCCGCTACCGCGTGCGGACGCAGGACGAAGTGCAGATCCGGGGTCACGAGCGTGAGGCGCAGGCAACCCTCGCCGAGCGTGCGAAGGCCGAGCAGCGCCTCGATCCCCGCGACGCCGCCGCCCGCGACGACGACGCGCCACGGCTCGACGCGCGTCACGACGTCGACTCCGCGAGCGCCTGCGCGAGACGAGGCGCGGCCACCTTGAGCGGGGGCCACCACAGGGCGCTCGCGGGACACGACCGACGTGCGGTCGGCGACCCGGCCGCTGAGCGGCGCCCGGAGGAACGTTGTCGTGGCGCCCTCGAGCAACTGGGCGCGCACCACGGGACGCGGCGTCGGCGTTGCGACCGGAGCCCCGGCCCGCTGCGCGATCTCGTGCGCCACGCCCTCCGCCTGCTGCGCGCCGATGCCGCCGTGCTTGAGCAGCCCTGCCGCAGCGTCGCCGATGGCGTAGACGCCGCTCGCGGCCCGGGACGTGTCCGTGGACATCGACGGGGATGAAGCCGTCATCGGCGCGCGGGAGCCCGCCGATGGACGGCGCCGCGGAGGCGGGGCAGCGCGATGACCTGCTCGGCCTGCAGGATCGTGCCCGGTGCGGCCGAGAGACGGCCTGCGAGGTCGACCTCGGTGACCTCGGTGGCGCTGAAGAGCGCGACATCCGCGGTCGCGCAGCGCATCGATGACGTGCTCGGAGGCCTCGATCGCCGAGCAGCGCGAGCGGCGCAGGCTCGGGCGTCACGACGCTCACGTCGGCGTCGATGCCGTGCAGCTCGACGTGCGCGGCGGTCATGAGCGCGAGCTCGTAGAGCGGCAGCGACCACGTGACGCCGGGCGGGACGACGAAAGCGATGCTCCGCGCTCGGCCGGCCTCGAGCTCGAGCAGCGCGTCGGACATCAGGCGGTGAGTCGGGCGCGCCGGTGAACGTCGACGCCGCCGCGAACGGCGGACTCGGGCTGCGCACCCACCGCGACGACGAGCGCGTCGTACATGAGGCGCTCGCCGCTCCCGCGTGACGGCGCAGCGCTCGTCGCATCGACGACGTCCAGCGTGCCGTGGACGAGGTGCGCGCCGGTGGCGGCGACGATCGCCCGCACGTCGTGCTGCGGCGGGCTGCCGTGCCCGAACGGCGTGCCCACGGCGGCGGCCCGGACGGAGAAGGTCCGGTCCGGCGCCAGGACGGTCGTGGTCACCCGCGGTCCGGCCAGAGCGTGCAGCGCCAGGAGGGTCTCGAGCCCGGCGACGCCTGCGCCCGCGATCACGACCTGGGTGGGTAGCGGCGTGCTCACGCCGGCGGTCCTTGGCCCGAGTCGCGTCAGCATCGGCCCGAGGTAGGTCGTTGCGACCTTCGCGTCGTCATCGTTCGTCACTTCGCCGAGATGTGCCGGGCGGCCCCCGGTGAAGAGCTTCGCGTCGCATGACCGGGTGGTCGCGTGGTCAGAGCGACGGACGCTCCGGCTCCGGCGGCGATCGCCGCGGCCGCCGCGTCGGCCTGCTGTGCAGCCAGGCCGCCCTGCTTGAGGGGGAAGGTGGTCGCGTCGCCGACGGCCCAGACGTCCGGGAGGCCGATGACCGCGCCGTGCTCGTCGACGGGCACGAAGCCGCGTGCGTCGGTCGGGATGCCCGGGATACGACGGCCCTCGAGGACCGGGATCGTGACCGCCCGACGCGCCTGCACGATCGGGCGTGCCATCGACGCCGACGGCGGTGCCGTGATCGAGGTCGCGCACGTGCGTCTCCGTCCGACGAGCGTGATGCCCGCATCGCGCAGAAGCCCGGTCGACCGTCGCGGAGGCGTCGAGCCCGAAGTACCCCAGAGGTCGCTCTTCCGGCGTGACGAGCGTCAGCTCGACGCCGACGCCCATGGCGAAGGCACGCTCCGCGGTCAGGAGGGCCAGCTCGTAGAGCGGCAGCGGCCAGGTCGGTGCCGCTCGGGAACCACGAAGACGACACTCTCGACCGCGCCGAGCTCCACGTCCTGGATGAGCCCGTGGACCGCCTCGGCGTCCTCGAGTCCGCGGAACGTGATGCCGCCGGCGTACGGGGCGTCGCTGGAGCGCGCCGATCGCGAGGACGAGATCGTCGTAGGGCACGCGTCTCGCCGCCCGCGGTGGTGACGGTCCGAGCGCTCGGGATCGACGCTCGCGAGTGCATCCTGGACGAACTCGGCGTCGACCTCGCTGCAGAGGCGCCCGACGTCGTAGCGGCGCAGGGCCGGCCCGGCGAACGGATCCTCGACGCTCAGCGCGCGGACGCGGAACACCGGATCGGGCGACATGAGCGTGAGGGAGACTCGGTAGCCCGGCGAGGCTGCGGAGCGCGAACATCGCCTCCAGGCCGCCGATTCCGCCGCCGGCGATGACGACGCGTGTGGGGGAGGAGGAGGTCATGCCGGGACCGTCGCAGTCCACGGAGCGGCGGCCATCCGGCGCTCCCCTCATCGCCGCTGCGGGTTTCCCGCAGCCCGTCGGGGCGCTTTCGCGGATGGCGCGCAGCCGCGGCCGTGCCTAGCGTCCCCGGCGCCCGACCACTCCGACTCCGAAAGGACCTGGGCACCATGTCGCAGACCTTCATCGCGGCGTACGACGGCAGCGCCGCGTCCCGTGCCGCCGTGCAGCTCGCCGTGGACCTCGCTGCGGCCCAGGACGCCGAGGTCCTCGCGGCGCACGTCTATCCCCGGCTGACACCTGCCGGCCTGCGCGGAAGCGTGTTCGACAAGCAGATCCAGCAGGATCTGCACGACCAGGGTCGAGCGGTCATCGACGGTCTGGATGTCCAGGGGGTCGCCCGGCGCGCGCTCCTGGCCGGCTCCCCGGCGCAGGCGCTGCACGATCTCGCCGAGGAGGAGGACGCGGCGCTCGTCGTCCTCGGCGCGACGCACTACGGCCGGATCGGTCGCATCACGCCGGGGTCCGTGGCGTCGAACCTGCTCCACGGAGCGCCGTGTCCCGTGCTCGTCGTCCCGGCAGGCCACGAGGTGCGACCGATCCGGACCGTCGCCGTGGCATACGACGAGGGGATCCAGGCGAAGGAAGCGCTGGAGCACGCCGCGCGCCTCGCGCGCCGGTTCGACGCGCGGCTCGAGATCATCGCCGGCTACGAGCACGAGCTCTTCGCAGGCCCGGCGATGGTCGCGGCGGCCGACATCGAGGAGCTGCTGCACGATGACGTCGCGAAGCGCGTCAAGGCACAGGCAGACGCGATCACCGACATCCCGGTGGACACCCGCGTCGTCACCGGGCCGATGCCGGGCGCGCTCGTCGATGCGGCGGAGGGCGCCGACCTCCTGGTGACCGGATCGCGCGGCTACGGGCCGCGGCACAGCGTCCTCGTCGGCAGCGTGTCGCGCTACCTCGCCGACAACGCGCCATGTCCGATCCTCGTGGTCCCGCGCGTCGCCGAGGGGGCCGGGGACCACGCCATCGGGAACGGTGCGACGGTCCAGCAGCCGGCGTGAGCGTGGAACGGTCGGAGACGCAGGCCTCCGGCCGCCGACCCTGACTCAGGGTCCGATTCAGGGTGCCTCCCTGATGTTCGGGGGGACGGACGGAAGGAGGCTGCCTCCCGTGTCCATCCCCACCCCACGGAGGCAGCAGATGCAACCGTCGCGCAACATCGCAGCACGGGCCGGCCGTTGGAGCGCCCGCCATTGGAAGACCGCGATCGTCGGCTGGCTGGCCTTCGTGGTCCTCGCCTTCGTGATCGGCGGCAACGTCGGGACGAAGCAGCTCACGCAGGAGGAGGCAGGCGTCCGGGACTCCGGCACCGCGTCCAAGCTCGTCCACGACGCCTTCCCGCAGGTCGACAGCGAGGCCGTCCTGGTCTCCAGCAAGGGGAAGGACGCTCATTCACCTGAGTTCCGCGCCGTCGTCCACGACGCCGTCGAACAGCTCAAGGCGACGGAGGGCGTGCACAACGTCCAGGACCCGTACGCCAAGGGCAACGAGAACGGCATCTCGGAGAACGAGCACGTCGCGATGGTCTCCTTCGACATCCCGGGCGACCCAGTGGCCGACACCGAGACGAAGCGGGTCATGGACGCGACGGTCGCGAGCACCGAGAAGCTCGACGCCGCGCACGACGACTTCCTCGTCGAGCAGTTCGGCGACGGCAGCTCGGAGGAGGACTTCCAGAAGATCTTCCAGGCCGACCTGGCCAAGGCGGGCACGCTCTCGCTGCCGCTGACGCTGGTCATCCTGCTCGTCACGTTCGGCACGCTCCTGGCCGCCGGCATCCCGCTGCTGCTCGCGGTGAGCGCCGTCCTGGCCACGTTCGGCCTCATCGGCCCCATCAGCCAGATCGTCCCGGTCGAGGAGTCCATCAAGCACGTCGTGCTGCTCATCGGTCTTGCCGTGGGCGTCGACTACTCGCTGTTCTACGTGCGACGGATGAAGGAGGAGCTCGCAGCAGGACGAGACAAGGACGCGGCGCTCGAAGCCGCGGCCGCGACCTCCGGGCACGCTGTGCTCGTGTCGGGCCTGACCGTCATCACCGCCATGGCCGGCATGTACCTCGCGGACTCCTCGGTCTTCACCTCGTTCGCCACCGGTTCGATCCTCGTCGTCGCGGTCGCGATGCTCGGGTCGCTCACCGTGCTTCCCGCAGTGCTCTCACGGGTCGGTCACCGGCTCGGCCGCAGCCACATCCCGGGTCTCACCCGGATCAAGGCCCGGGTGGCCCGCATCGGGATCTGGTCGAGGATCATCGACCGCGTCCTGCGCCGCCCCTGGCTGTCCGCCGGACTCGCCACCGCCGTCATGATCGCCCTGGCGATCCCGGCGACCCAGATGCAGCTCGGTCAGCCGGCGCTCGCCGACTCGCTCCCGCAGGACGAGGCGGTCGTGCAGACGTTCAACCGCGTCAAGGACGCGTTCCCGGCGGAGACCTCGGCGATGCAGGTGGTCGTCAAGGCGAAGGACGTCACCGCCCCGGCCGTCGCCGCGGGCATCGAGGACCTCGGCCGCGAGGCCCAGGCCCACGAGGACCTGTTCCCCTCGACGTCGACGCCGTCGGTCGACATCAGCCCCGACAAGACGGTCGCGACGATCGACCTCGAGATCGCCGGCGACGGCGAGGACGCGGCGTCGGACCGCGCGCTGGACGTGCTGCGCGACTCGGTCGTGCCGGACACGATCGGCGGCGTCACGGGCGCAAGGGCATACGTCGACGGTCAGACGGCCCAGGATCGCGACTTCAACGAGCAGATGATCTCGCACCTGCCGCTCGTGTTCGCGTTCGTGATCATCACCGCGTTCATGCTGCTGCTGGTGACGTTCCGGTCGATCGTCGTCCCGATCAAGGCGATCGTGCTGAACCTCATGTCGGTCGCGGCGGCCTACGGCGCGCTGGTGCTGGTCTTCCAGTACGGCTGGTTCAAGGGTCTCCTCGGCTTCACGGAGACCGGGCCGATCGTCGCCTGGCTGCCCATGTTCCTGTTCGTGGTCCTGTTCGGCCTGTCGATGGACTACCACGTGTTCATCCTCAGCCGGGTCAAGGAGCTCGTCGACAAGGGCGAGGAGACCGAGGTCGCCGTGTCACGCGCCATCAAGATGACGGCGGGCACGGTCACCAGCGCGGCCATCGTCATGGTCGGGGTGTTCGCCCTCTTCGGCAGCCTCTCGTTCATGATCTTCAAGCAGATGGGCGTCGGCCTGGCCTTCGCCGTCCTGCTTGACGCGACCCTGGTCCGCGGCGTCCTGCTGCCGTCCAC
Source organism: uncultured Solirubrobacterales bacterium (assembly GCA_963757125.1). Classification (GTDB taxonomy): domain Bacteria; phylum Actinomycetota; class Thermoleophilia; order Solirubrobacterales; family Solirubrobacteraceae; genus CAVVSD01. The sequence goes on from CAVWQP010000009.1 coordinate 1,025,065, forward strand.
GATGAAGCTCCTCGGCCGCCGCAACTGGTGGCTGCCCCGCTCGCTGGGCTGGCTGCCCACCATCGGCGAGCCGGAGCTCAAGCCGGCCCCCTCGCAGGCCTGACGCATCCCCCCCGACACGAGCGGCGCCCGCAGCGATGCGGGCGCCGTTCGTCGTTCCGGGAGACCACGCGCACCTCAAGGCTGCGGCTGGGGGGCCGAATCAGGGTGCATCCCTGATGTTCGTCTCCCTCAACGACCGGAGACTGCTCCCATGACCTCCACCGCCTCCCACACCACCCTCCGCGAGCTCGACGCCCGCACGAACGACGGCCTCGACATCCGCCTGCTGTGGCGTCCTCATGACGACGTCGTGCTCCTGCAGGTCGACGACGCCGAGCTGCAGCTGCGACTCGTCGTCCCCGTTCCACCGGACGACGCGATGTTCGCCTTCCACCACCCCTTCGCGTTCGCCGAGACGGCGAAGGCGGCGGAGCGGGTCGACGCTCCGGTGCGATGAGCGTGTCGCTCCTGCTCCACATCGACTGGCACGGCGACCAGCCGGTCGGGACCGTCGCCCTCCGCCGCCCGGAGCCCGAGCTCCTCCAGCAGCCGGGTCTTGCCGATCCCCGGCTCGCCGGTCACGACGAGCGCGGCCGAGCCACCCGCCCAGAGATCGTCGAGGACGCGGTCCAGGACACCCAACTCGGCGTCCCGACCGACCAACGGCGCCTGGGCGCGATGGCTCACCGCGCGACCATAGGCCCTTCCGCGCGCCGGGATCCACTCACCGGCGCGCGACGTCCGTGCGTCAGCGGACGGTGAAGGAGCCCTTCATCATCGATGCGTGGGGATCGCAGACGAAGCGATACGTCCCCTTCTTCAGCGTGACGTTCCACGTCGTGGTGCCGGTGGACGGGACGCTGGTCTTCTTGTTCACGCCCGGGCCGGTGAGGTGGAAGTTGTGGATGTTCGACTTGTCGGACACCTTGATCGTGTACGACCCGGCGCTCAGGCTCGTGACCTTCGAGCTGCCCTTCTTCATGCCGATCGTGAAGCCCGGGCCGACCGTTGCGTTCAACGTCGTGGCGGCCTGCGCAACAGCGACGGAACCGCCGATGGCCAGTGCGACAACGACGGGAAGCGCCCAGAGACGTCGTGACATGACGCGTCCTCCTTGCGTTTGACGAATATGAACCCTACGCAAGGAGGACGCCGCAGATCGAGGATCCTTCCTGACGATCACGCCGGATGGTGGCTGCAGTGCTCCTCGCTCGGCGGCATGTCCAGCGCGGGGTTGCCGTCGAAGAAGCCGGCGGGCTTGAGCTTGAAGCCGATGTGGGCCACCGGCATGACCGGCCAGTCCTCGGGCCGCGGGATGTGGTGGGCGCCGAAGACGTACCACACGACGATGTCCTCGCCGACGATCGGCTCGTCCGACGCGGCGAACGCGGGCAGCCCGGTGCCGCCCGGGTGCTGGTTGGGGTACTCGCCCGCGCCGAAGCGCTCGTCGGCGTCGAACTTCGTGACCCACAGGTGCGCGCTCGTGAAGCCCGCGCGGCCGGCGTAGTCGGCGTCGGGCCCGTACATCGGCGCGACGTTCTCGCCCGGCATGAGCTTGTAGCTCGTCGGGATCGCCCAGCGCCGACGTCTTGTCGCTCTCGATCCGCCAGAAGCGGCCCTTCAGCGGGTCGATGAGCCGCTGTGCCTGGCCCTCGGTCTCCAGGACGTTGCGGACCGTCCGCCACGCGTTGCCGGTCTCGTTGCCGGGGCCGATCGGGACGTGCTCGGAGTCGACCTCGACGACGGTGTTGGCCGGGCCGTCGACCGCCATGTCCATCCGCACGCAGAAGAAGTGCTGGTGGTTGGGCCCGTAGAGCCCGGGGGCGACGAGCGTGCCGTACGGCGGGCGCTCGCCGACCGCGATCGCGCCCGTGGAGAGCACGCCCGACAGCTTGATCTCGTACTCGATCGTGCCGTCGTTGTAGAGGTACCAGAAGTACCCGTACTCGTAGTTGCCGACGGTCGCGATGAACGAGATGACGAGGCGGCGCAGGCGCCGGACCTCCACCTCCTCGGTGCGGAAGTCCGTGTGCTTCCAGGCGATCCCGGCGTCCTCCTCGTGCATGCAGACCGCGTTGGGCACCACGAGCGGGTTGCCGTCCTGGTCGTTGACGAGGCCGTCGAAGTACGTGATGTCGCCGACGCAGTCGCAGCCGAGCGTCAGCGGGTTCGCCAGCCACCCGATCCCCAGCTCGCCCTGGTCGAAGACGTTCTTGAACCGGTGCGTGGGCGCCGGGTCGCCGTAGGGCACGTACATCTCGGTGAGGCTCGCCCGGTGGATGACCGGGCGCAGCGTGCCCTTGTCCTCGTAGCCGATCTGGTGCAGGACGAGACCCTCGCGCGGGGTGAAGCCCAGCCGCAGGTCCCAGCCCAGCCAGCGGACGTGGTGGCCGTCGACCGTGAAGCTCGGGCCCTCGGGCTGCGTGATCTCGATCGGCTTGACGCCCTGGCGGATCTCGGTGAACGCCGGCACGTTGTCCTCGCGGAACATCCGCTCGAGGTCGTAGTTGCCGGCCTTCGGCGGGAGCGGGACGACGCCGTGGTCCTCGAACTCGACGACCTCCATCGCGTCGAGGTCGACGACGCAGATGAGCCCCTCGACCGGGCGCGCGTAGCCGTGCTCGCCGGGCTCGGAGCGCATCCAGGTCAGGCCGCGGCTGATGCGCCGCTTCGACGGATGGTCGTCGGGCCCGGTGTTGCTCGCCGGCCACGGATCGACCATCGCCAGCTCGAAGTCCTCGACGCCGCGCTTGCGCATCGCGTCCTGCCAGCGGGGATCGGCCTTGACCGCCGCCTCGCACAGCGCCATCTCCTCGTCCATGAACGGCGGCTGGACGCCCTCGACCGGCGCCCACTCCGTCACGGCGCGCGCGGTGAGGTCGACCGTCGCCTCGTACGTGGTGTGGGTCTCCTTGTCGTAGACCATCACCTCGGCCTCGCGCGGCAGCGGGTCCCCGCCCGACCAGGCCGCCAGCTGCGCCTTGGACGGCTCGCGCAGGGTGACGAACACGAACCGCACCCGTGGTCCCAGATCCTGCTCGTCGCGCAGGAGCGCCGATGCCGACGAGATCTCCTGTGCGCTCAATGGCTCGAGCGGATGAACGGTGGTCGCGACCGGGGCGTCGGTGGGGTTCATGAATCGATTCTCCTCCATCACGCGGTCGTCCACCATGGACGCGTCGTCCACATCGGCGCGGGCACTTGCATCGTTCGGCACAATTAGGTCATGGCGGACGACTGGTTCCACCGCGAGGCGCGCGAACAACGCGTGCTGCTGCGGGTGCGCGAGCGGCTCGTGCAGGACAAGGCCGTGCGGGAGCGCACCTCGCTCCCGCACTTCGGTGGGCTGACGGCGGAGCGTGAGGCGCGCTACACGCGGCTGGTCGAGGCGGAGGACGCCGACCGCCGCCGTACCGCCTAGTGGCGGCCGACCTTCTCGACGCTCATGAGGAGCTGGACGCGATCGGCCTTGTCGGGCGGCGGCTGCTGGTCGGGGTTGCCGTAGCGGCGGCCGAGCGTGACGTAGAGCTCGCCCTCCGGGTCGGGGACGACCTCGACCAGCTTCCCGCGGACCTCGATGTACGTCTGTGGCTCGTCGGGGTCGAAGACCATGAGGCTCATGGTCGGGTTGTGCTGGAGGTTGCGGAACTTGGCCCGCTTCGTCGTGTGCGTGAAGCGCACGTGCTCGCCGTCGTACAGGAACCACATCGGGTTGACCTGGACGGTGTCGTCGGGGCGGACCGTCCCGAGGGCCGCGAACAGCGGCCGCTCGAGCAGCGGTGCGAGATCGCTTGGGATGTCCGTGTCGGGCATGCCAGCAGGCTACGTGTCATGGCACGACGACCGCGGCGCCGCTGAAGCGCCCGGCGCGCAGGTCCGCCAGCGCCTCGTTGACGAGCTCCAGCGGGTACGTGCGCACGCGGGTCTCCACCGGGACCTCCGGGGCGAGGCGCAGGAACTCCTCGCCGTCGCGCCGCGTCAGGTTCGCGACGGAGCGCAGGACCCGCTCCTCCCACAGCTCGGTGTAGGGGAACGACGGGATGTCGCTCATGTGGATGCCGCCGCAGACGACGCTCCCGCCGGGCGCGACGGCGCGCAGCGCGAGCGGGACGAGGCCGCCGTCGGGCGCGAAGATGATCGCGGCGTCCAGCGGCTGCGGCGGAGCCGCGCCCGACGGGCCGGCCCACGTCGCGCCGAGCTCGCGCGCGAACGCCTGTGCGACGTCGTCGCCGTCGCGCGTGAACGCGTAGACCTCGCGGTCCTGCGCACGCGCCACCTGGACGAGGATGTGCGCGGCCGCACCGAAGCCGTACAGCCCGAGGCGCCGCGCGTCGCCGCACATCCGCAGGCAGCGGTAGCCGATGAGCCCCGCGCACAGCAGCGGGGCGGCCTGGTCGTCGGGGAAGCCGTCCGGGATCGGGAAGCAGAACCGCTCGTCGGCCACCGCGTACTCGGCGAACCCCCCGTCGATGTCGCGACCGGTGAAGCGCGCGCGGGGACAGAGGTTCTCGCGGCCGCTGCGGCAGTACGCGCACTCGCCGCACGTCCATCCGAGCCACGGGACACCGACGCGCCGGCCGTCGGACTCGACGCGGGCGACGATCTGGTGGCCGAGGACGCGCGGTGGATGCGCGATGTCGACCTCGCCGTCGAGGAGATGCAGGTCCGTGCGGCAGACGCCGCAGGCCAGCACCCGCAGCAGGAGCTGGCCCGGACCCGGCTCGGGCACGGCCACCTCCGCGAGCCGCAGTGGCGAGCCGACGCCCTCGAAGAGCATCGCCCGCATGCTGCGGCCCGCGTCGGCGGTCATGTCAGCGAGATTCGCGCATCCTCCGGCGCAGCACCAGGCCACCGGCGAGCGACGCGGCGCCCAGCAGGGCGATCACGCCGGCGTCGGCTCCGGTGAACGGCAGGGTCGCGGGGGCCGCGGCCTGGACCGGCTTGGCCGTCGCCGGCTTCGGGGACTCGGCCGTCTCGCCCTTGACCGCCCCCTGGGCGGGCGCGGGCGCCTCCTCGGTCTCGGCCGCCGGGGCGGGCGCGGCGGGGGTGACGACAGGTGCCGGTGCCGGCGCAGGGGCCGGTGCCGGTGCCGGCGCGGGTGCTGCCGCTGGGGCAGGAGCCGCGGCAGGCGCGGGAGCCGGGGCGGGCGCAGGCGCGGGCGCGGGTGCCGGTGCCGGTGCGGGTACTGGGACAGGCGTCGTCGTCGTCTCGGCCGGCGGCGGGGTCGGCACGGTCTGCGCCTCCGGAACGCACTGACCGCTGTCCGGCGGCGACTCGTGGGTGCCCGGCGGGCAGTACCACGCACCGGCCACCGCGGGCTGGAAGAGGACGGCCGCGAGCGCCATTGCTGGAACCGCGGCGGCTATGACGGCCATGCGTCGCAACGGCGACCGTCTCTGGGCGGGCTGGGTCATCCGTGCTCCTTGGGGATGGAGGGAACAACGAAGGCTATACACCAGATCGGCGGAGAACTCGTAACAGGTTTCCTGACTTTCTCTCGTGTGCACGCGGGTCTACGTTCGCGGCATGCGATCCAACCGCTCGATTCCCGCGAGCACCGTCGTCCCCGTGCTCGTCTATCCGGACGTCCGCGCCGCGGTCGCGTGGCTGGGGGAGGCCTTCGACTTCGCGGAGCGGGTGCGGGTAGGCGAGGACCATCGTGCGCAGATGGCGGTCGGCGACGGCGCGGTGATCGTCGCCGACGTGGGCGGCGCCCGCACGCCGCCCGCCGGGGACGTCGCGACGCATCTCGTCATGGTGCGCATCGACGACGCCCGCCGGCACTGCGAGCGATCGGTGGCCGCGGGCGCGCGCGTCGTCGATCCGCTCACCGACCACGTCTACGGCGAGCGGCAGTACACGGCCGTCGATCCGTGGGGTCACCGCTGGACGTTCTCCGAGACGCTCGAGGACACCGCGCCCGAGGACTGGGGCGGGATCGCGGTGACGGGCTGATGCAGGTCCGCGTCGCCCGCCACACGGACCGCCTCGCCGAGGTGGTCGCCTTCTACCGAGACGGCCTGGGTCTGCGCGAGGCCGGCGGCTTCGAGGACCACGACGGCTACGACGGGGTCTTCCTCGCGATCCCGGGCACGGGAGCGCACCTCGAGCTGACGACCGGCGGCGGGCACCGCGCCCCGGAACCGCACCCGGAGACGCTCCTCGTGCTCTACCTCGGCGACGACGCGGCGGTGCGCGCCGCCGCGGCGCGGCTCGGCGCCGATCCGGTCGCGCCGGCGAACCCGTACTGGGCGGAGCACGGCCTGACGTTCGAGGACCCGGACGGGTTCCGGGTCGTCCTCGTGCCCGAGGTCTGGAACGGCTGACCCCGGGTAGGCCGCAGCGATGGACGACAAGGACACGAAGTACCGGGGCAGCGACGAGGTCGCCGAGGGCGCGGCGGAGGCCGCGCCGCCCGAGGCGCCGATCGGCGAGGACCTTCCCCGCGGCGACGGCCTGGCGACCGACGCCGGGACGAAGGACCCGCCGGACGACGTGGGCGACGACAGCCCGCGCGGCGACGGCCTGGCCGACGACGCCTAGCCCGGACGGCGACGTGCACGTGCGCGCACGATCCGTGCGTGTACATGCAACGTCGCGACACCGGCCGCCGCGAACGTGCAGGATGCATCCATGGCGGGAGGGGTCGAGGTCGTCCAGGGAACCGGTGCCGTGCGTCGTCGTGCCGAGGCGACGGGCATCGGCATGGTCGCGTTCGCGGTCATCGTCTGGGGCTGCGTCGGCCGGGTCATCGCCGAGGGATCGCCGCACGCCGACCCGCTGATGCTCACGGGCCTGCGGGCTGCGCCTGCGGCCATCGTCCTCCTGATCGCCCTACCGCTGCTTCGCCGCCGCCTGCCGTCGACGCGGGACGTCTGGATCCGCACGGCGATCAGCGGCCTGCTGATGGTGACCTGGTTCCTCTACGGGCTCACCGAGTCGGTGGCCAAGGCGGGACCCGGCACGGCGATCGTCCTCCTGAGCACCTCGCCGTTCTTCATCATCCTGGCCGAGCGCTACGTCTACGGGAAGCGCGTGACCAGGGCGATGCTGCTGGGCATGGTGGTCGGCTTCGGCGGCATCGTCCTCATCGTGTCCGGGCAGCTCGGCGCGTCCCGCAACGCCGGCGAGATGCTCATCGGCATCGCACTGGCGATCTCCGCGGCCTTCGCCTGGTCGATGGGCACCCTCATCGTCGCCGACCAGATCAACCGGGATCCGGAGACGGACCTCGTCGGCCTGACGACCGGGCAGTACATGATCGGCGGCAGCGTCCTGCTCGTCCTCGCGTTCGCGATCGAGGGCCCTGGGGCTGCGGACTGGGACTCGACCACGCTGTGGGTCGTCGTCGCCTTCATCTCGATCGTGGCCTCGGCCCTCGCCACGATCGCCTACTTCATCTCCCTTCGCTGGCTGGACCCCGCCGCGGTGACGACGTGGATGTTCCTGTCGCCCGTCGTCGCGGTGCTGCTCGAGGTCGTGCTCGGCAACGTGCCCAGCGCGCTCACGCTGCTCGGCATGGCGGTCACGATTGCCGGTGTCGCGGTCGTCAGCGCGGCGCCGCGGCCAGCCGAGCCAGCCGGCTGAACGGGCGGACCGTGCGCGCCTCCGCGAGGCGCCGCTGACGGATCTCCGCGCGGACCGCATGGCTCTCGTCGCGCAGGTCCTCGGACTGCCCGAGCGTGTACAGCAGGAGCCCACGCAGGAGCTCCGAGCGGAGCATCTTGAGTCGTGCGTCGGCGACCGCGCGGTTGGGGGCCATGGCGATGGTCTACCCGGCCCCGGGGGCAAGCGCTCGGGGTAGTGATGTTGCAATACAACCCACCCCGTTCAAGTTCCCTCAGCAGGTGCCGATGAGCTTGGTGCAGGGTGGCAAGGACGCCTCCCAGGCAGGGAAGCTTTCAAATGGGAACTCGCGGGGCCCAGGGCACGAAGCCCGGGCCCTGTTCTCGTTGCTGGGGTCGTCTCAGCCCGCCGCCTCGGCGCTGCGCAGTCCGCGCACCGCCCAGACGGCGAAGAGGACCACGAGCCCCAGTGCGACCCCCGCGGCGAGCGGCAGGTCCGCGTGCTCGCCCGAGATGAAGTCGCGACCGGTCTCCAGCAGCGGCGTCACCGGGTTGACGTGCGCGACGGTCTTCACCCAGCCGGTGAGCAGCGCGAGCGGCACGTACACCGGCGCGATGAACAGCAGGATGAAGACCGGCATCTGCATCGCGGGGCCGGCCTGGATCGTGCGCAGCCGCATGGCGACCCCGGCCGAGAACAGCGCCGACGCGAGCGCCGCCGCCACGGCGAGCGCCACGAGCCCGACGACGCCCAGCGCGCCTCCGTCGACCTGCATGCCGCCGATGAGCGCGACGACGAAGAGCAGCACCCCGGTCAGCAGCGCGCGCACGAGCGCGCCGAGCGCGTAGCCGGCGAGGATGCCGAGGCGGTTCGGCGCGGCGAGCATGAGCCGCCGGCTGAACCCGTTCTCGAAGTCGGCGGCGATCCCGAAGCCGGTGAAGACGCCGCCGAACGCCGAGGACTGCAGGAACACGAAGACGAACTGGAACGCCGTGTAGCCCGACGGGAAGTCGAAGCCCGGCACGCGCGAGACCGACGACAGGCCGCCCGCGAACGCGATGAAGAAGAACAGCGGGAACGCCAGCGACGGGAAGAGCAGGCTGGGGGTCGTCGCGTACTTCTTCAGCATCCGCCACGCGATCGCCACGGCGACGTCGGTGAAGCGCCTCATGTGCGCACCAGCCGCGTCCGCAGCGCCTGCGAGGCCCCGGCGATCCCGAGCGCGACGATGAGGATCGCGAAGCCGAACCCGAGGGCCAGCGCCCTGCCGTCCCACCCGTAGATGATGAACGAGCGGATCCCCTCGATCAGGTACGAGAGCGGGTTGTACGTCGCGATCGTCCGGAACCACTCGTGGTCGATCAGCGGCCGCGGGAGGCTCGACGAGGAGAGGAACAGCAGCACGAAGAACAGGGGGAAGAACCCCTGCACGGCCTCCGCGGAGCCGGAGCGCAGGCCGATGAGGGCCCCGAGGGCGGCGAAGCCCAGGGCGATGAGCATCGCCAGCGCCAGCAGCGCGACGACGCCGCCGGGGCCCGCCTTGACGTGCAGCCCCGCCAGGAAGCCGACGCCGAGGTAGATCAGCGCGGAGAAGAACGCGACGACGATGACGCCGGTGAGCTGGCCGATGAGCAGCGCGGGCCGCTGCATCGGGGTCATCGCGAGGCGCCGCAGGAACCCGGTCTCCACGTCGCGCGCGAGCGCGCTGCCTGCGTTGATCATCGCGAACAGCGCGCCCTGGATGAACGCCACGGCGATCGCGAAGTCGACGTAGTTGTCGGTCGGGAAGCCGGGGATCCTCGTCGCGGCCTGCAGGCCGGAGGAGTTCACCGCCACGAGGACGAGCGGGAACAGGATCGGCGGCACGATGAGCAGGGGCTGGCTCAGCGTCTGCACGATCGAGCGGCGCGCGAGCTCGGCGACCTGCACGCGCAGCGGCGTCGCGTTCATGCGGCGACGGCCTCGTCGTCCTCCTCGAGCTTGCGGCCCGTCTTGGACAGGAACACGTCGTCGAGCGTGGGGGCGTGCAGCTGGAAGTCGCGGACCGCGAGACCCTCGGCGTCGAGGGCGCGGACGACGTCGGCCAGCGCCTCGGCGCCGCCGTGCAGCCGGACCGCCGCTGTGCCGGGCGGCGCGGCCGTGGCGGTGCCGAACCGCGTGAGCACCTCGGCGACGCGCGCGCGGTCGTCCGGCTCGGTCGGGACGAGCTCGAGCGTCGGGCGCCCGATCTCGGCCTTCAGCGCGTCCGGCGTGCCGGTCGCGACGATGCGCCCGCGATCGATGATCCCGATGCGGTCGGCGAGGACGTCGGCCTCCTCGAGGTACTGCGTGGTGAGGAAGACGGTGACGCCGTCCTCGCGGGCGAGGCGGGCGACCTCCTCCCACAGCTCCGAGCGGCTCTGCGGATCGAGGCCGGTCGTCGGCTCGTCGAGGAAGAGGATGCGGGGGCGGTGGACGAGCGCGAGCGCGAGGTCCAGGCGGCGCTTCATGCCGCCGGAGTAGCCGCCCACCTTGCGGTCCGCCGCGTCGAGCAGCCCGACCCGCTCGAGCAGCGCGTCTCCGCGGGTGCGGCGCTCGCCGCGGGGGAGGCCCTGGAGCGTCGTCTGCAGCCGCATGTGGTCGCGGCCGGTGAGCAGCGGATCAAGCGCGGCCTCCTGCAGCGCGGCGCCGATGGACGCCCGGACGGCCGGGCCCTCGCGCACGATGTCGTGGCCCGCCACGCGGGCCGTCCCTGAGGTCGGCGGCAGCAGCGTGGTGAGGATGAGCACCGTCGTCGACTTCCCCGCGCCGTTGGGCCCCAGGAAGCCGTAGATCTCGCCGGGGGAGACGCGCAGGTCGATGCCGTCCACCGCGCGCGGGCCGTTCTTGAACTCCCGGACGAGGTTCTCGACCTCGATCCCGTCGTTGGCCTGCACTAGCGCCCTGCGCCGGGCTGCCAGAGCGGCTCGTCGCCGTCGTTGGCGCCGCGCGCGAGGATGAACAGCAGGTCCGAGAGGCGGTTGAGGTAGCGGATGACGTCGGGCGTCGCGTCCTGCACCTCGAGCGCGCGCCGCTCCGCGCGCCGGCAGACCGTGCGGCAGACGTGCAGCTGCGCGGCGGCGCGTGTGCCGCCGGGCAGGACGAAGGACTTCAGCGGCTCGAGCGTGTCGTTGACCTCGTCGCAGCGCTCCTCCAGCCACGCGACCTGCGCGGGCACGACGCGCAGCCGGTCGCGCTGATTCGACTCCCGCCCACCCGGCACGGCGAGGTCGGCTCCGAGGTCGAACAGGTCGTTCTGGATCCGGCGCAACCAGGCCGCGTAGGCGTCCGGCAGGCCGTCGGTCGCGAGCGCGACCCCGAGCTGCGCGTTGAGCTCGTCGACGTCTCCGTAGGCCTCGATCCGGGGGTGCGTCTTGGGCACCCGGCTCATGTCGCCGAGGTGGGTCTCGCCCCCGTCGCCGTGGCGCGTGTAGATGCGGGTGAGGTTCACGGGCACGCGAGATTCACTGTGGCACACTCGGACGCGTCCCGGTGTTCGTCCGCCCACTCCGCCAGCTGGTCGCACTCTCCTGCGCCGCCGTCCTGCTCATCGGGTGTGGCGAGGCGGTGGGTGGAGGCAAGGGATCCGTCTCCGTCGCCATCACGAAGGACTTCGGCGCCCAGGCGGTCGTGTCGGCTCCGCCGGTCGGCGTGAACGGCTCTACCTCCCTCCTGGAGGTGCTCGACCGCGTGACCGACACGCGCGAGGGCACGAAGTCGATCACCTCGATCGACGGCGTCGACGGCGCGTGGCGCCTCTGGGTCAACGGCGTGCGCGTGGGCAACGCGGGCAAGGCCAAGGTGCGCCCGGGCGACCGCGTCTGGCTCGACCTCCCGGGCGCGGGCGTCACGGCGTCGGTGCCGGCGGTCACCGGATCGTTCCCCGAGCCGTTCCTGCACGGCACCGGGGGCAAGCGGATCCCCACGCGAGTCGAGTGCACCGTGCCGTCGAGCACCGCCTGCAACGCGACGGCGAAGCGCCTCACCGCCCTGGGCGTCGTCGCCGCGCGCGGCGGCATCAACGCGGGCACGAACGACGAGACGATCCGTGTCCTCGTCGGGACCTGGAACCAGCTGCGCGCGGAGCGCGACGAGGCGGTCGGGCGCGTCGACAAGGGACCGCAGGCGAGCGGGATCTGGGCCCGCTTCAGCGCCGACGGCAAGAGCCTCCACGTGCTCGATGCCCAGGGCGCCACGGCCGACACGCTCGGCGCCGGCACGGGCCTCGTGGCGGCCACGAAGATCGACCTCCGCGATCCCGTCTGGTTCGTCACCGGGACCGACGACGCCGGGGTCGAGGCGGCCGCCGGGGCACTCGACGAGGCCACGCTGACGACGGGCTACTCGCTCGCCGTGCACGACGATCGCGGCGTCGCGGTCCCCGCCCGCTGAGTCAGGTACCGTCCCGGGCCGCATGCGGGTCGGCGTTCCGAAGGAGAGGGCGGACGGGGAGCGGCGCGTCGGGCTCGTACCCGAGGTGATCCGCAAGCTCGTCGCGCGCGATCTCGAGGTCGTCGTGGAGTCCGGCGCGGGGGAGGGGGCGATGCTCCCCGACGCGGCGTTCACCGACGCGGGCGCCACGATCGGCGACCCGTGGAGCGCCGACGTGGTGGTGAAGGTGTCGCCGCCGAGCCCCGAGGAGATCGCCAAGCTGACCGGCGACTCCGTGCTCGTCGGCTTCCTCGCGCCGCGCACGCGCGCGGACGTGCTCGAGGCCCTCGCGGGCGCGGGCGTGACGGCCTTCGCGATGGAGTCGATCCCGCGCATCTCGCGCGCGCAGTCGATGGACGCTCTGTCGAGCCAGTCCAACGTCTCCGGCTACAAGGCGGTGCTCGTCGCGGCGACGGAGATCGGGCGCTTCTACCCGATGCTCATGACCGCTGCCGGGACGATCCCGCCGGCCAAGGTGCTCGTGCTCGGCGCGGGCGTCGCGGGGCTGCAGGCGATCGCCACGGCGCGGCGGCTGGGCGCGGTCGTCACCGGCTACGACGTGCGCAGCGCGGTCGCCGAGCAGGTCCAGTCGCTCGGCGCGACGTTCCTCGAGCTCGAGGCCGGCAAGGGCGCCGAGGGCGAGGGCGGGTACGCGCGCGAGCTGACCGAGGAGGAGCGCGCGGCGCAGCAGGCCGAGCTGACCGAGGCGATCACGGGCTTCGACGTCGTCATCACGACCGCGCTGGTGCCCGGGCGACCGGCGCCGCGCCTGGTGACCGCCGAGGCGGTGAAGGGGATGCGGCCGGGCAGCGTCATCGTCGATCTCGCCGGCGAGGCGGGCGGCAACTGCGAGCTGACCGAGCCGGGGCAGACCGTCGTGCGCGAGGACGTCACGATCGTCTCGCCGCTGAACCTGCCGGCGACCATGCCCGAGCACGCCTCCGCGCTCTACGCGCGCAACGTGCAGTCGTTCCTGGAGCTCGTGACCGAGGACGGCGAGCTGAAGCTGGACTTCGACGACGAGGTCGTCAAGGGCGCCTGCGTGGTGCGCGGGGGAGAGGTGACCATCTGATGGACATCGTCACCGAGCTGGCGATCGTGGTCCTGGCGGGGTTCGTCGGGTTCCTGGTCATCTCCAAGGTCCCCAACACGCTGCACACGCCGCTCATGTCGGGCACGAACGCGATCCACGGGATCGTGCTGCTCGGCGGCCTGGTGCTCATCGGCGAGGCGGACGGGACGCTGACCAAGGTCCTGCTCGTCATCGCGATCGCGTTCGGGACGATCAACATCGTCGGCGGGTTCCTGGTCACCGACCGCATGCTGGAGATGTTCAAGGGCAAGAAGCGCGCGCCGGACGAGGACGGCTGATGGACAGCGACGTCATCAACCTCCTCTACATCGTCGCCTTCAGCCTCTTCATCATCGGCCTGGCGCAGCTGACGTCGCCGACGACGGCGGTGCGCGGCAACCGCACCGCCGCGGTCGGCATGGCCGTCGCGGTGATCGCGACGCTGCTGCGCGAGGACACCGGCAACTGGGGCCTCATCGCCCTGGGCATCGTGATCGGCACGGCCATCGGGGTCCCGGCCGCGCGCAACGTGAAGATGACCGCCATGCCGCAGATGGTGGCCCTGTTCAACGGGGTCGGCGGCGGGGCGATCGCGCTCATCGCGTGGTCGGAGTTCCGCGAGCGCGGCGGCGACCTGACCGACCTGGAGGTCGGCATCCCGCTCGTGTTCGCCGCGATCGTCGGGTCGATCTCCTTCTGGGGCTCGAACATCGCGTTCGGCAAGCTGCAGGAGCTCATCTCGGGCCGGCCGCTGAAGCTGCCCGGCGGCGTGTTCATCAACGGAGCGCTGCTGCTCATCGCGATCGCCGCTGGCGTCGTGATGCTGGCCGGCTCGGACAGCGAGCTCGTCTTCATCGTCCTGCTCGTCGCCGCCGGCGCGCTCGGCGTGCTGGCGGTGCTGCCGATCGGCGGCGCGGACATGCCCGTCGTCATCTCCACCCTGAACGCGTTCACGGGGTTGAGCGCGGCGGCCGCGGGCGTCGCGCTGGACAACACCGCGCTCATCGTCGCGGGCATGCTCGTCGGCGCGAGCGGCACGATCCTCACCGACCAGATGGCCAAGGCGATGAACCGCTCGATCGCGTCCGTCCTGCTGGGCGGCTTCGGCGGCGCCACCGCGGCGATCGCCGGGCCCGGCGGCGCCGAGGACGGCCGCATCGTGCGCTCCACCAGCGCCGCCGACGCAGCGATCCAGCTCGCCTACGCGCGCAAGGTCGTCGTCGTCCCCGGCTACGGCATGGCGGTCGCGCAGGCCCAGCACGCCGTGCGCGAGATGGCCAAGGCGCTCGAGAAGCGCGGGGTCGAGGTCACCTACGCGATCCACCCCGTCGCCGGGCGGATGCCGGGGCACATGAACGTCCTGCTGGCCGAGGCCGACGTCCCCTACGACCAGCTCAAGGAGATGGACGACGCCAACCCCGAGTTCTCGCGCACGGACGTGTCGCTCATCATCGGCGCCAACGACGTCACGAACCCGGACGCCCGCAACAAGGCCGACAGCCCCATCTACGGCATGCCGATCCTCAACGTCGACGACTCGCGGTCGGTCATCGTGCTCAAGCGCTCCATGAACAGCGGCTTCGCCGGCATCGACAACCCGCTCTTCTACAACGAGAAGACGGCGATGCTCTTCGGCGACGCGAAGTCCAGCGTGAGCGAGATCACGGGCGAACTCAGCGAGTTGTGAGCGACCTCAACCGGGCGTGGTGGGACGAGCGCGTCCCGCTCCACACGACGAGCGACTTCTACGACGTCGACGGCTTCCTCGCCGGCGCGACCGCGCTGCGCCCGTTCGAGGCCGAGGAGCTCGGCGACGTCCGCGGGCTCTCGCTCGTGCACCTGCAGTGCCACTTCGGCCTGGACACGCTGTCGTGGGCGCGGCTGGGCGCGCAGGTCACCGGGCTGGACTTCTCCGCGCCCGCGATGGAGGCCGCCGCCGACCTCACCGAGCGCGCCGGCCTGCAGGCGGAGTGGGTGGTCAGCGACGTCATGCGCGCGGACGAGGCGCTGGGCGGGCGCCGGTTCGACGTCGTCTACACCGGCATCGGCTCGCTGGCCTGGCTCGAGGACCTCGACCGCTGGGCGGACGTCGTGACCTCGCTGCTCGCCCCGGGCGGGCGCCTCTACCTCGTCGAGTTCCACCCGATCACCGAGATCTTCGGCGACGACGACCTGACGATCGAGAACGACTACTTCCACCAGGGCCCGCGGGACTGGCCCGAGGAGGCGGGCACGTACACCGACGCCGAGGCGACCACCGTGCACAACACCACGGAGGAATGGGCGCATCCGATCGGGAAGGTCGTCAGCACGCTCGCCGCCCGCGACCTGCGGATCGAGTTCCTCCACGAGTACGACTACACGCTGTACCCGCGCTGGCCGCAGCTCCGCCGCGAGAGCGGGGGGATCTACCGCTTCCCGCCCGAGGTGCCGTCGCTGCCGCTGCTGTACTCGCTCGTCGCGCGTGCGGCCTGAGTCACTGCTTGTGATCGTGCATGCCCGACCACGGGATGCCCGGACCGCCCCGGAACCCGATGCCCGCCGCGGTGACGGCACCGAGCAGCATCCCGTAGGAGGCGATGCCGTCGACGAGGCCCGATCCGATGCCCAGGCCGATGCTCGTCGCGGCCACGGCGATGCCGCGCCAGGGCACGTTCGGCGGCTCGCGTCGCGGGCGCTGCGGTCGGTTGTCGATCAGGAGCAGCATCGACAGGGGGAGGGTACCTCGCGGCCGGACCGTCGGGTGCAGGACGTACCCTTGCGCAACTTCGCCCGCGGCACGGGGTTGCGAACCGCGTCCCGCCGCCCCCTGCCCCTGGAGACCATGCGTCGTCGCCTGCCCCTGTTCGTGCTCCTCCTCGCCCTGGCCGTGCCCGCGTCCGCGCAGGCGGCCACGTTCCCGGGCGATCCGATCGACGGCCCCGCGGCCGGGCTGAAGGTCGCCGACCTGGACCTCGCGCGCGACGGGACCGGCGGCGTCGCCTACGTGCGTCCCGAGGGGGTCTTCGTCTCGCGCTTCATCGGCGGCAAGTTCCAGGCGCCCGAGGGCCTCGGCCCGGGTGGCGCCGGGGCCGGCGCGGCGGTCGCCGCGGGCAGCAACGGGCGCCTCGCGGTCGTCTTCTCCAGCGGCGGGCTCATCTACGCGAGCCTGAAGGTCGCCGGCGACCAGCCCTGGGGCGCGCCGGTGCTGCTCGGCGCGGGCACCGACCCGGCGGCCGACATGTCGATCAACAACGTGGCGTACGCGACGTTCACGCAGGCGGGGAACGTCGTCGTCGCGCGCCTGGACCGGCGGACGAACGCGTGGGCGCTGGTCCCGGTCCCGGCCGACGTCGAGCCCGGCGCGAACGCGGGCACTGGCGTGCTGCGCTCGAAGGTCGCCGTGAGCGCGGACGGCGTGGGGATCATCACGTGGGGCGAGCAGGGCGTCGACGGCCGCACGCACGTCCTCGCGCGCAAGGTCTTCGGGCTGAGCCTGTCGACCGCACCGCAGGACCTCACGCTCCCCACCGGCGGCTCGGCGGACACGCCGGACGTCGACGCCGAGGACGACTCGAGCTTCGCGTGGGTGACGTTCCGGCAGACGATCGACGGCGTGTCGCGCACGCTCGCCCGCCGCCAGCGCGGGACGGCGTTCGACGACGCGGTCTTCACCGACGGCGGCAACGCCGCCGTGGACCCGCGCGTGGCCATCAGCGGCCGCGGCGAGGGGCTGCTGACGTCGACGGGCGGCGCGAGCGGCATCGGCGGCATCCTGCACAACGATCTCCTGGGCAACGCGTTCGGCATCGGCCCCGGCGGCGGGACGCTGACCGCTCCGGCGATGGCGGAGAACAGCGACGGCATGATCGCCTTCGCGCAGCCGGGCGGCATCGGGCTGCGGCAGTTCGACGCCGGCGCCGCGCTGCCCGACGTGGCGCTCACCCGGGCCGAGCTCGGCCCCGTGGACGTCGACGGCGGCCTGCAGGCGGAGGTCGACCGCGCGAACGACGGCATCGTCGTCTGGACCCAGGGCTCGGCGGCGGCGCGCACGCTCGTCGCCGGCTACGCCGACCGTGCGCCGCTGGCGTTCGCGCTGTCCTCCGGGACCGGCTGGCGCAACCCCGCGAGCGAGGCCGCGCCGCTGCGCTGGGCGCCTGCGTTCGAGCTGTGGGGCCCGGTGACCTACACGGTGCTGATCGGCAACACGCCCGTCGGCCAGTCCACGAACAACGTCTTCCGCGCGACCGCCCCACTGCCCGAGGGGCGGCGCACGTGGCGGGTCGTCGCGACCGACATCCGCGGCCAGTCGACGCGCTCGAAGTCCAAGACCGTGCGCATCGACATGACGCCCCCGCGCCTCACGGTGCGGGTCGAGCGCGAGGGCACCTCCTCGAAGATCCGCTGGAGCGCGCGCGACGTCCCGCGCCCGCTGGGCAACTCGGGCTTCTCGCGCGTGCGCGTCGACTTCGGGGACGGCTCCGAGGGCCGCACCGTGCGGTCGAGCAAGGGGACGGTGTCGCACCGCTACAAGCGCAGCGCCACGCTGCGCGTCATCGCCATCGACAAGGCGGGCAACCAGACGGTCGTGGAGCGCCCGGTGACCCGCCGGAAGTGATCGCCCCGCGCCGTGAGCTGCACGCCCGCGGGCGCGTCCTCGTCCTGGGCGGGCCGGGCGAGCCCCCGGCGCTCATGGGCATCCTCAACGCGACGCCGGACTCGTTCTCCGACGGTCCCGGCGAGCGCACGTTCGAGGCGCGGATGAGCCGGGCCCGGGAGCTCGTCGCGGCGGGCGCGCGCATCATCGACATCGGCGGGGAGTCCAACGTGACGAACCGTCCCGCGGTGGACGCCGACGAGGAGATCGAGCGCGTCGTGCCGGTCGTCGAGTCGGTGTGCGCGCTGTCGGAGGACGTCGTCGTGTCGGTCGACACCTACAAGCCCGCCGTGGCGGAGGCGGCCGTCGCCGCCGGCGCGTCGATCGTCAACGACATCAGCGGCCTGCGCGACCCGGGGCTCGCCGACGTGTGCGCGCGCACGGGCGCCGCGCTCGTCCTCATGCACACGCGGACGGCGCCGAAGTCCAAGCTGCTCGACCCGGATCTCTACGACGACGTCGTCGAGGACGTCATCGGCTTCCTGCGCGAGCGGATGGACGTCGCCGCGTCGCGCGGGGTCGGCGCGGAGCAGATCCTGCTCGATCCGGGCCCCGACTTCGCCAAGACCCCGGCGCAGACGCTCGAGGTGCTGGCGCGCCTGGAGGAGCTGCACGTGCTCGAGCGCCCGATCCTGCTGGCGATCTCGCGCAAGGACGCCCTCGGCGCGCTCACCGGCCGCGGGCCGCGCGAGCGTCTGGCCGGGACGCTGGCGGCGCTCGGCGACGGCGCCGACCGCGGGGCGCACATGGCGCGCATCCACGACGTCCGCGAGGCCGCCGACTTCCTCGCCGTCCGCGGTGCGCTGCGGGGCCAGCTCGAGGTGCAACGCGACCTGCATCTCCCCGAGGACCTGCGCCGGGTGGCGCCGTCCGACGGACCCGGCAGGTAGCCTGCGACGTGCAGGGGTCGCCTGCCGCTGTCCCACGCGGCTGGACGCCCACGACCCGTTCCAACACCTTCAGGAGGATCCCCCATGGCAGTTCTCACCCGCTCGGCGCTCGAGTCCAGTCCGCTCGCCGACCTTCACGAGATCGCCTCCGAGCTCGGCATCGACGGCTTCCGCCGGCTCCGCAAGGCCGCGCTCGTCGAGGCCATCCTCGGCCGCCAGGACCCCGACGGCCTCGCTGCCGCCGAGGAGCAGGAGGCGGCGGCCGCCGAGGCCGCGACGGAGACCGACACCGACACCGACACCGAGGCCGTGACGACGGACGACGACGGCACCGAGGTCGTCGCCGCCGCTCGCCCGCGCCGTTCCCGAGCCAAGGCGAAGCCCGCCGAGGAGGAGCCGGAGGAGCAGGAGGACGAGGACGACGACGACTCGCCCCGCCGCACCCGCCGCGGCGGGCGGGGCCGTGGCCGCCGCGTGCGCGACTCGGACCCGGGGGAGGAGACGAAGGACGCGAAGGAGGCGAAGGAGCCTCGCGAGGCGCCGGCCGCCGACGCGACCGCCGAGGGCGTCGTCGACCTGCTCGGCAACGGCTCGGGCTTCCTGCGCGTCTCGCCGCCCGACCCCTCCGACGGCGACGTCTACATCTCCGCGGCGCAGGTGCGCCGCTGCGAGCTCGTCGACGGCGACACCGTGACCGGCCCCGTGCGCGCCCCGCGGCGCTCGGAGCGCTACCCGTCGCTCGTCCGCGTCGACACGATCAACGGCCGCCCGGCCGACGAGGTCGCCGAGGGCACGCCCTTCGAGGAGCTCCCCGCCGCACTGCCGACGGAGCGCTTCGCGCTCGGCGGCGACGACCCCACCCTGGGCGCCATCGTCCACCTCACCCCGATCGGCAAGGGCTCGCGCGTGACGATCGCCGGGCCGTCGTTCGCGGGCAAGTCCGAAGCGCTGCGTCTGCTCGCGCTGGCGCTGCAGGCGCAGGAGGGCGTCGACGTGAGCGTCGTGCTCGCCGGCGTGCGCCCCGAGGAGCTCGCGGGCTGGACCGCCGACGGCATCGAGCCGCAGGTCTCGCTGTCGTTCTCGGCGTCCGCCGACGCCCGCGGCCAGGCCGTGGACCGCGCCGTCGACGCCGCCCGCCGCCAGGCCGCCCGCGGCGGCCACGCCGTGCTGCTCATCGACACCCTCGACGGCCTGCCCGCCCTCACGGCGCGCAAGGCGCTGGGCGCCGCGCGCGCGATCAACGACGGCGGCTCGCTGACCGTCATCGCGACCGCGTCGGAGCCGCTGGGCGGGGAGACGACCGTCGTCGTCCTCGACCGCGCGCTGACGAGCACCGGGCGGTTCCCCGCGCTGGACCTCGCCGCGAGCGGGACGCTGCGCCCGGATCTCCTCGTCGGCGAGGAGGGCGCGCGCACGATCGCCGAGGCGCGCGCGAGCGCGCTGGGCGCGAAGTAACGAGGGCCATGGCCGTCGCGGCGGACCCGATCCCCACCGAGCACGCGCGCGAGCTCGTGCGCGGTGGGTTCGACACGCACATCCACGTCGATCCGGACGTCATCCCGCGGCGCGTGGACGACGTCACGCTCACGGGGTTGTTCGCCGCCCGCGGTCTGGCCGGCTTCCTGCTCAAGTCGCACTACGCGCCGACGGCGGAGCGTGCGCAGGTCGTCGGCGCCGTCGCGCCCGAGGGCGTGCGGTGCCTGGGCTCCATCGCGCTGAACGCCTCCGTCGGCGGGCTCAACCCGCTCGCGGTGGAGATCGCGGGGCGCGAGGGAGCCCGGACGGTCTGGCTGCCGACGGTCGACGCCGCGAACGAGACGGCGGGCCGGGTCGATCAGCCCCCCGGCGCGAACCTCCCCGCGTGGGCGCAGCTGCAGCAGGACCTGCGCGCCCGCGGGATGCTCGCGCCGCCGGTCGACGTGGTCGACGAGGACGGCGAGGTGCTGCCCGCGCTGCAGCAGGTGCTCGAGGTCGTGGCCGACCACGGGATGCTGCTCGCGACCGGGCACCTCTCGCGCGACGAGATCTTCGCCGTCGTCGACGCCGCCGTGGCGCGCGGCGTGCGCGACATCGTGATCACCCACCCGGACTTCCCGTCCCAGGATCTGTCGATCGAGGACCAGCTCGCGCTGGCGCGCAAGGGCGCGCTGCTCGAGCGGTGCTTCGTGACCTTCCACACCGGGAAGGCGCCCTGGGAGCGGATGCTCGAGGGCATCCGGGCGACGGGGGTCGAGAACAACGTGCTGTCGACCGACCTCGGACAGCGCAGGAACCCGCCGGTCGAGGACGGGCTGCCGCTCATGGCGGACCGGATGCTCGATGCCGGGTTCAGCGAGGACGAGGTGCGGACCGTGACCGTGACGAACACCCGGCGTGTGGCCGGCTTGGAGGTCTTGGCGTGAGCGAGCGGATGATGGTCGTCGGGGCGCATGCCGCCGACTTCGTGTGGCGGGCCGGCGGCGTCATCGCGATGACGACGCAGGCGGGCGGGACGGCGAGCGTCATCGCGCTGTCCTACGGCGAGCGCGGCGAGTCCGGCGAGCTGTGGAAGGAGCCGGGGCAGACGGTCGAGCGCGTGAAGGAGCTGCGCCACGCGGAGGCCGAGGCGGCCGCGAAGGCGCTGGGTGCGACGTTCACCTGCCTGGACCTGGGCGACTACCCGCTCGAGCTCGACAAGGACGCCCTCGGGCGCCTGGCCGACGTCATCCGCGAGTTCGGGCCGGACACCCTCATCACGCATACGGACAAGGACCCGTTCAACCCCGACCACCCGGTCGCCTTCCAGGTGACCGAGCGGGCGCGCGCGCTGGCCGCGGGCGCGGGGGTCGCGAGCGCGTTCAAGACGATCACGCCGCCGAGGTTCCTGCAGTTCGAGCCGCACCAGCCCGAGCTGTGCAACTTCACGCCGTCGGTGTTCGCCGACATCACCTCCGCGTTCGAGGCCAAGCAGGCCGCGATGGCGGAGATGAAGGCGCAGAAGTACCTGCAGACGTACTACGCGCAGCGCGCCGAGCAGCGCGGCAACCACGCGCGTCGGGCCTCGGGCCGCAGCGAGATCCGCCACGCCGAGGCCTTCATGCGCGTGATCCCGGACGTCGTGGACGCCCTCTAGGCACACGCGACACCCGCCGGGCCGGCCGGCGGGTGCCGCAACGCATCGTCCGGTGTTTCAGCGGACGAACGTGAGCACTGCCCGGTTGAGGTCGGTGCCCGCAACGTGCACGACGTGTCCTGTGCCCCGCGCGCCGCCGTAGGCGCCCGTACCGCCGATCACCGCGAAGTCCGACGGAGCGTCGGAGCCCAGATCGGTCGGCCCCTCGGTGATGATCGAGCCGTGCGGCAGCATCAACGCCACGGTCAGGATCGTCCGGGGCGGATCGGCCTGCGTCACGACGTTGTCGAAGTGCAGGGTGCCGACCTGCTTGCCGCCCTGGAAGAGCTTCCCGTTCCCGGCGAACAGATCCGCGATCTTCGCCGGGTCCGTCTCGGCCGAGCCCTTGGGATCGGCGAGATTGGCGCTGAGCTGGCCGCTCTCCGGCGTCGGGAACTGGGCGTCCACGGTCAACGTGCCGGTCGGGGGCGCCTCGTCGCGACCGTTGGCCGCGACCGCGACGGCGCCGATGCTTCCTCCTGCCACCACGATGGCGGCGGCGATGGTTGCCATGCGCCTCATGACCGTCCTCCTGTGTTGGGGTGTCCGTCGTCGTGCCGTCGGCAGTCACGGGCGGGCGCGGGCGCGAAGAAGCGACCGAGCGTCCACCGGGCCACGTCGGTACCGACCTGCACGCCGGCGCGAACCGATCCGCGGTAGTGCAGCCCGGCCCACACGCGGGCGTTCACGATCTGCTCCTGCAGGTCGTCCGGCCGCCCGAACCGCTGCATGGCAGTCCAGTCGTCCGCCGTCCCGTCGGCGGACCCCGGATCATGAACCCGGACCGATCCGGGCCCGTCACCGTCGCGAGGACCTCCGCCTCCGAGCCCGTGAGACAGCCGTGTGCGGCGGGATACTCCGGGTGGTTGGGCGTGGTGAGCAACGGCGTCCACGCCGGATCCGCGACGGTCGCCGGATTGCCGTCGATCCCGGCGTTGCGGATCGCCATGATCGGTCGCCAGAACCGGTAGTGGTACTTGGAGTCCCAGCATGCGATCCCGGCGTCCGCGCCGACGACGTTGCCCATCGCGAGCACGCGGGCGGTGTCGACGGCGTCCATCCCACGCGCCGCGGCGACGTCCTGGAACGCCTGGTTGTACTGGTTGACTGCCTGCGCGTTCCAGAACAGTGCGACCGCGGTCTGCTGCGCAGTGCGGACGGCGCTCGTCGCCGACCCGTAGGCCTTCGTCTCGTTGAACTCCTCTGCCCAGCCGGAGCTCGACAGGCCGGGGGGTGGGGTCGCCCGGAACTGCGAGGGATTCGCCAGCGTGAAGGGGCGCATCGTCGCGACCCAGGGCGTCTGCGCCGACTGCAGTGAGGGCGGGGGTGCGAACGTCCAGCTGCCGGGGGTCAGCGGCGGCGGGAGGTAGGTGATCGACTCGTCCCGATCGCCCGCGCGGAACGCGAGCAGGTCGCGACCAGACGCGTCACCGATCGCCACCCCGGCGTCGACTCCGGACCTCCCGGCGGCACGGAGCGCCGCGATGTATCCGGCGTACTGGGCGTCAAGGCCCGAGGGGCCCGCGACCTGGGCGGGGTAGGCAGCCGCGAGGGTGGTGTGGGCGGCAGCGGCCACCGACGCATCGATGGATGCGCCGGCGACCTTCGTCCCCGGGGGCGGCGAGAACGTGTGATACGGGGTGTAGCGGCCCGCGATCTCGGTGACCGCGTCGTACACCGCGAGCTGCGGCGCCGACACTGCGATGAGGCCCTGGATCGGGAACACGTTGGCCCGCCGGGCCGTCTGGACCGCGATGGCGTTCCAGCACCCGACGGCGCCCGGGAGGGCGGGTACGCCGGGCACGACGCTCGCCGGGCACGGCGGTGGCGGGGCGCCGCCTGCGCCGGCGCCGCCGCCGTGCACAGCCCGGCCGCCGACATGACGGCGGCGAGCGCCGCCCCTGCTCTGGGCGCGACACATCTGAGGAACATCTCGGCCCTCCTTCGATCGTGCGGCCGGTCGATCCGGCTGTCGCGACGCTAGATCCGGCGTGCGCCGGCGGCCACGGTGCGAGCGCGTAGAACGCCGCGGTGCTGGCACCCCGCGCGAACGGGGGGAATTCCGGATGGACGTGGACGCGCGGCGGTGGGAGGGTTGGCGGGCAAGCCCGGGGGCCGCACCCGGTCCCTGTGCCGATTCCCGGGAAGGGGACGACAGCGTGACCGCCTGCGACTCCGTGGTGCGCGTGCGGGACCTTCGCAAGACCTTCGAATCGGACGGTGCTCCGGTCCGGGCACTCCGAGGGCTCGATCTCGAGATCGAGCGCGGCGAGTTCGTCGCAGTCATCGGCCCGTCTGGATGCGGCAAGTCCACCCTGCTGCATCTCGTCGCAGGCCTCGACACGCCCACCGGCGGCGCGGTCGAGATCGCGGGGGTGTCCTGCGCCGGGTTGGACGAGAACGGACTCGCGCGCATGCGCCGGCGCCACATCGGTGTCGTGTTCCAGTTCTTCAACCTCCTCGACGACATGAGCGCCCTGGAGAACGTCGTGTTGCCGGCGGTCATCGCCGGGGCGACACGCCGGCGCGCCGAGTCGCGCGCGCGAGACCTGCTCGATCTGCTCGGTCTCGGGGAGAAGGCGGCAGAGGATCCAAGTGTGCTCTCGGGCGGGCAGCGTCAGCGCCTCGCGATCGCCCGTGCGCTCGCGAACGAGCCGACGGTGCTCCTCGCCGATGAGCCGACCGGTGCGCTGGACTCCGACGGCGGGGCCGAGATCGTCGAGCTGTTCCGTCGCCTGCACCGCACGGCGCAGACGATCCTGCTCGTCACGCACGACGCGGCCGTCGCCGGCTCGGCCGGTCGCGTCGTGCACATGCGTGACGGGCGCGTGGTCGTCACCGAGCGTGACGGGGTCGACGCTCCGAGGGCGCCCACCGCGGCGGGCTAGATGCGCGCGATCGGCTTCCAGCTGCGGGCCGAGCTGCGTGTGCGATGGCGTTCGTGGCTCGCGCTCGCGGTCCTGGCGGGGCTGCTCGGCGGCGTGCTGGCGGCGACGCTCGCCTGCGCGCGGCGCACGGAGTCGGTCGTTGCGCGGTATCGCGCGTCGAGCCTGGCCGCGGACGTCATCGTCGGCAACGGCGGGGACTTCGGCAACCAGGGACTCGATCTCGGGCGGGTGCGCCGTCTTCCGCAGGTCGCGGCCTCGCATCGCGGCATGCTCCTCGACGCCACCGTTCACTCCCGGCGCGGCGCCGACGTCTCGAGCTGGGTGAAGGTCGAGGTGAATCCCGGGTCCCGGGGGGACGAGGCCATCGACCGGCCTCGGCTCCTCGTCGGTCGCCGGCCCAGGGCCGACCGACCGGACGAGGCGGTCGCCGACCGCTCGGCGCTCGCACGGCTCGGCATCGCGCTCGGCGACACGGCCCGGATCCGCATCCAGGAGGGGAGGCTCGCCCGTCCCGGCCCGACCGCCACCATCCGCATCGTGGGCGTTCGTGCGGACCTGCTGTCACAGGGGTCCATCACGTTCGTCACGGTGACGCCGGCGTTCTACCGGCGCTACGGCGGGCGTCAGATGGCGCTCGCCGCGCCACGCAACGCCATGAAGCTGCGGCTGCGTCGTGGATCGCGCGACGTGCCCGCCTTCCAACGTGAGGTCGAGCGGCTCGCACGAGGTCGTGACTTCCAGTTCACGCCCGAGGACCTGGAGGCTGCCAAGCTCCAGAGCGGGTTTCACCTGCTGGCCCAGACGCTCCGCGTCGTCGCCGCACTCGGCGCCCTCGCCCTCCTGCTGCTGCTCGGGCAGGCCATCGCGCGGACGATCGAGCTCGAGGCGCGCAGACATCCGGTGCTCGTCGCGCTCGGCATGACGCGGACGCAGCTCGCCGGCCTGATGCTGGCGCGCGCCGCGCTGATCGGGGGCGTCGGGGCGCTCGTCGCAGTACCGGTCACGCTCGCGCTCTCGCCGCTGACGCCTGTCGGTCGCGCCCGCGACTACGAGCCGCACCCCGGTGCCGCGGCCGACCTGCGGGCGATCTCCACCGGCGTCGCCCTCGCACTCGCCGTCGCAGCGGCGCCTGGGTTGCTCGCCGCCGCGCGCGCCCGTCGCGCGTCAGCCGCCCGCACTCGACCGGCCGGCGCGGCGGCGGCCGACAGGCTGGCGAGGGCCGGGCTGCCGCCGACCTGCGTGACCGGGATGCGCATGGCCGGCGCCGGGACGCGCTCGGCGACGGCAACCCCCTCGCGGGCCACGATGAGCGTGGGGATCGTCGCGGTCGCGGTGGCCGCCGCGACGCTCACGCTGTCCGCGAGTCTCGGCCATCTGCTCGTGACGCCGCGGCTGTCGGGCGTCACCTGGGACTACGCGAGCTATCAGGGGTTCGGAACGGAGCGGGAGGTCGCCAGGGTGCGATCCGATCCGACGATCGCGGCCGCGAGCTTCGGCGAGGAGGCGATCCTCTCGATCGGCGCGCGGCGCGTCGGCGTCGCCGCCTTCGATCCGATCAAGGGCGCGCTTGCGCCAACGGTCCTCGAGGGCCGGGCGCCCAGGTCGCTGGGGGAGGTCATGCTCGGCGCCAGGACGTTCGACGCGCTGCACGCGCGGATCGGAGCGCCGATCCGCCTGCGCCGTGCTGGACGCAGCGTCCGGCTCGCCGTCGTGGGACGCGGCGTCCTACCGGAGACGGACTTCCTCACCCTCGGCGAGGGCGCGGCGGTGCGCTTCGGCACGCTCAAGCGCCTCGTGCCCGGCGCGTTCCGCAGTCGTCTCCTCCTGCGCATCGCCCCGGGCGCAGACCACGAGGCGGTGCTGGAGCGGCTCGAGCGCACGTACTTCATGGCCCGGCCGGGCCTTCCCCGGCAGGTCATCGACCTGGCGGGCGTCCGTCGCCTGCCGTTCGCCCTCGCGGTGCTCGTCGCGCTCGCGGCCGCCGGGACGCTCGTCCGCACGCTCCTGCTGTCCATCGACTCCAGGCGCGGGGAGCTGGCGATCCTCAAGACGCTCGGCTTCACGCGACGACAGGTGGGCGCGAGCGTTGCCTGGCAGGCGACGACGATCGCCGTCGTCGCCGTAGCCGTCGGCCTGCCGATCGGCGTCGCGGCGGGACGCTGGGCGTGGAACCTCGTCGCCGAGCACCTGGGGGTTGCCCCGGAGGTCGTGACGCCGATCCCGGCGACGCTGCTCGTCGTGCCTGCCGTCCTGGTGCTCGTCAACGTGGCGGCTGCCGTGCCGGCCCGTCTCGCGTCGCGCACGCCGCCGGCGGTCGTGCTGCGGGCGGAGTGATCGGATGCGGGCGCTGCGCATGCAGCTGCGCGCGGAATTGTCCGCGCGGTGGCGTGCGTGGTTGGTCCTCGCGCTGGTCGCGGGACTCGCCGGAGGGGTGGTGATCGCGACCGCCGTCTGTGCCCGGCGTACGGATTCGGCGCTGAGCCGGTATCGCTCGTTCAGCAGGGCGCCCGACGTCTACGTCGGGACCGGCCTGACGTTCGGACTGCAGGCGCTCGACCTCCCCGACATCCGGCGGCTGCCCCAGGTCCGCGCGGTCACGCGCGGAATCCTGCCGAACGAGGACGTCCTCCGCGGTGGGGGGCACGCCATCCACGCGCTCGTCCAGCTCGAGGTGTTGCCTGATCCGGACGGGCTCGAGGTGGTCGACCGTCCCAAGCTGCTGGCGGGGCGGCTTCCCGCACCCGGCCGCCCCGACGAGGTCGTCGCGGACAGGCGTGCGATGAGGACCGCGCGCCTCGCGCTCGGCGACACCCTGACCGTCCGGCTCCGTCTTGGCCGTCGTGCGGTGGCGGGAGCTCCCATCGACCTGCGCATCGTCGGCGTGAGGCCCGACATGTTCCCCACGGAGGCCGGAAGCTTCGTCAGCGCGACGCCCGGTTGGTTCTATCGCGCGCACGGCGGTCCCCGGATCGCCGACGCGGCGCTGCGCAACTCGCTCAAGGTCCGCCTGTGGCATGGGACGGCCGACGTGCCGGCCTTCGAACGCGGCGCCGAGCGGCTCGCCCACGGCCACGACTTCCAGTTCACGCCGTTCGATGTCGGGGCCCGCACGATGCAGTCGGGGCTGCACCTCCAGGCGCAGGCGCTCTGGGCCGCAGCGATCGTCGGCGTCGCGGCGCTGTGGTTGCTGACCGGACAAGGGGTGGCGCGGATGCTCGAGCGCGAGGCGCGCAACGACCCCGCGCTGCTGACGCTGGGCATGACGCTCCGTGACCTGCGGCGGCTCGCTCTGGCGCGCACGCTGCTCATCGGAGGCATGGTCGTCGTCGTGGCGCTGTCGGCCGCGGTCGGGCTCTCGCCACTCGGTCCGTTCGGCCGGGCTCGCGACCTCGAGCCGGATCCCGGCATCGCGTTCGACGCCCCGGTGCTCGCCGGCGGGGCCGCGATCGTCTTCGCCGGCGCGCTGCTTCCCGGTGTCATCGCGGCATGGCGGGCGGGCCGCACCCGTTGCGTACCTGTGGTGGACGCCGGCGCTTCCGCGCGGGGCACGGCGGGAGACGTCCTCGCTCACGCGGGGTTGCCTCCCGTGCTCGTCACCGGGACGCGGATGGCGCTCCCAGGCAGACACTCCCCGACCCGCAGATCCGCACGCGCCACGATCCTCGGTGCGACGCTCGCGGTCGGGGTGATCTCTATGGCCCTGACGTTCGCGGCGAGCTTCTCGCATCTCCTGCACACCCCGAGGCTGTCGGGACTCACGTGGGACTACGCCAACCCCCAGGGATTCGGCACGGGGCGGGATCGTGCGCGGATCCAGGACGACCGTGCGATCAGCGCAGCAGCATTCGGGGAGGATGCGAGGCTCGTCATCGGGGGACGTCAGGTCGGCGTCGAGGCCTACGACGACATCAAGGGTCATGTGGCACCGACGGTCATCGCCGGCCGCGCGCCGCTCCGGACCGGCGAGATCCTGCTCGGCACGAAGATCTTCGCAGCGCTCGGGGTGAGGCTGGGCGACCGCATCACGGTGCGTCGCGGGAACCGGTTGCGCAGGATGCTCGTGGTCGGACGTGGCGTCCTGCCGGACGGCCTCTTCATCGATCTCGGCGAGGGATCGGCGATGACGTTCGAGTCGCTGCACGCGGTGCTTCCGGGAGCGTTCCGCAGCCGCTTCCTCATCCGCATCGCCGCCGGAGCGGACCGCGGGGTGACGCTCGCGCGCCTCGAGCGGACGTACGGCGCTCCTCGCGCGCAGCTCCCGAGCGAGATCTCGGACTTCGGCGGCGTGCGCCGGATGCCGCTGCTGATCGCCGCACTGGCGGGCGTGGCCGCGATCGCGACGCTCGCGCGCAACGGGTTGACGACGGTGAGGAGGCGGCGCCGCGAGCTCGCGATCCTCGCGACGCTCGGGTTCACGCGCGGGCAGGTCCGCGGCGCCGTCGCGTGGCAGGCGACGATCGTCGTCGCGATCGGGACCCTCGTGGGCGTGCCGCTCGGCGCCGGCGCAGGACGGTGGGCGTGGGACGCGTTCGCCGCACACACCGGCTTCGCCCCCGAGCCGGTCACGCCGCTCGGGGCGACCATGCTCGTCGTCCCTGGTGCGATCCTGGCGGCGAACCTCATCGCGTTGCTGCCCGGAGCGGTCGCCCTGCGACGCCGACCCGCCGCGATCCTGCGGGCGGAGTGACGACGTGACCGCGACGAGCTCCGGGCCACGGCATCCACGTCACCACGTCGCCCGGCGTGTGCTCGTTGAGGCGTTGATGCTCGCGATGCTCGCCCTGCTCGTCGCCGGCAGCTTCGCGCTCGTGGTCTTCGGTCTCGGGCGGGTCCCGTCCGATCAGCAGGTCGCGCTTCTCGCGGCGACCGCGGCGGCAGCGGTCTTGTCCGCGGTGCTCTGGGTCCCCCTTCGCGCCAGGTCCGAGCCCGTGGCGAGACGACTCGTCCGCCGGGAGCGTGGGGCGCCCGAGGAGGCGCTGCGGGTGTTCGGCACCCGCCTGTCCCTCGCGCTGCCGCTGGACGAGCTGCTGCTCCAGCTCGCCGAGACGCTGCGGCGAACGCTTCGCCTGGAGACGGCCGAGGTGTGGATCGCCAGCGACAGCCTGCTGGAACGAGCCGCCTCCGATCCGCCCGCCGCGGGCTCGAACGTCGTCCTGACCGATGGCGAGCACCGCGTGCTGGTGCGGGCCGGTGTCTGCGGCGCCGCGTGGGCGGCTGTGTGGTTGCCGGTGCTCGTCGAGGGGCGTGCGCACGCGGAGCTGCGCGTCGCGCCGATCGTCAACGCGGACGAGCTGCTCGGCTTGATCGTCGTGCAACGTCATCGGGTGGCGCAGCCGTTCGACGAGGAGGACGAGCGCGTCCTGGGCGAGCTCGCCCGGCAGGCCGGACTCGCGTTTCGCAATCTGCGTCTGGATTCCGCGCTGCAGGCCTCGCTCGACGAGCTGCGGGTGCAGGCCGAGGAGCTTCGCGCCTCACGCAGCCGCGTCGTCGCAGCCGCTGACGCCGAGCGGCGCCGTATCGAGCGTGACATCCACGACGGCGCGCAACAGCAGCTGATCGCGCTCGCCGTCAACCTCCGCGTGGCCCGCGAGCTCGCCCAGCAGGATCCGACCGCCTCGCGAGAGCTGCTGCGGCAGCTCGGTGGCGACGTCCGCGACACCCTCGAGGACGTTCGCGCGCTCGCGCACGGGATCTATCCGCCGCTGCTCCTCGACAGCGGGTTGGCGCCGGCGCTGCGGGCGGCGGCTGCCCGCGCCGCGATCGACGTGCAGATCGAGATCGGGACGCTGGGGCGTCACCCCGCCGACGTCGAGGCGAGCGTGTACTTCTGCTGCCTCGAGGCCCTGCAGAACGCCGCGAAGCACGCCGGAGGGGCGGCCTGCGCGTCGCTGCGCGTGAGCGCAGGCTCCGGGCTCGTCCGGTTCGAGGTCGCCGACGACGGTGTCGGCTTCGACCCGGCGAGCCCCTCCGACCACGGTGCCGGCCTGCAGGGCATGGCCGACCGTCTGGGCGCGGTCGGTGGAGCGCTCACGGTTGCATCCTGTCCGGGCCGCGGGACGCGGATCTCCGGCTCGGTCCCCTCAGTCTGAGGACCCGGTCCCCTGGTCGGCGAGGTAGAGCAGGACTGCCTTCACGCGCTTGTGCGTGCTCTCCGCCCAGGCGAGCCCGAGCTTGGAGAAGATGGAGTGGATCACCTTCTCCACGGAGTGCTCGGTGAGATACAGCGTGGATGCGATCGCCGCGTTGTTCTTGCCTTCCGCCATCTCACGCAGCACGTCGCCTTCGCGCGGCGTGAGGTCGTCGATCGGCGAGGACCTCCCGCCGAGCCGCCCGGAGACCAGGACGTCGATGATCAGCGGATCGACCATCGAGCCTCCACCGGCGACCGCGTGGATGGCGGCGCGCAGCTGATCGACGTCCTCCAGGCGCTCCTTCAGGAGGTAGGCGCGCCGGTCCGATCCTCGCTCGAAGAGCCGCAGTGCGTACTCGGGCTCGGCGTACTGGCTCAGCACGATCACGCCGATGTCCGGGTAGAGGTCGCGCAGGCGGTCGGCGGCCTGCAGCCCCTCGTCGAGGCCGCCGGGCGGCATGCGGATGTCCGTGACGACGACGGTCGGTCGCTCGCGCTCGACGGCCTCGAAGAGCGCATCGAGATCGCCGCACGCCGCGACGATCTCGATGTCGCTCTGGAGGTCGAGCAGTCGCGTCACGCCCTCCCGCACCAGCAGGTTGTCCTCCGCGATGACGGTGCGGATCGCCATGCTGGCGACCATACGCCCGTCCCGGACGGGTCAGCCAGTCGCCACCGGCGTGCCGTAGCGCAGCACGACCCGGTCGTAGTTCAGCCGCAGGAGGGCGATGACGTCCTCCACGTCGGCGTCGGTCGTGAGCTTCCGCGCTCCCCACCCCGGGTTGTCCGGCATGACGGGGTGGGGGCCGATGCGGCCGGCGGCGCGCAGCTCCGCGCCCAACGCCTTGGGGAAGCCGAAGTGGGCGACGCGGTCGCCGTGCAGGTGGCCGAGCTGGCGGCGGCCGACGCTGAAGCCGAACTCGCCGCGCGAGCCGTGGCCCGCGGTGACGCCGGGCCACGACGTGACCTCGGCGGTGATGTGCTCGCTTGGTGTCATGAGCCCCAGGGTGGACCTTCAACTAGGGTTGAAGTCAAGCGATCGACGACACCGGAGGACCATCACCGATGAGCAGCGAGGACATCGTCCTGGGCGAGCTGGCCAAGGGCATCACGCGCGCCGACGACGCCTACGACGGGCACGTCTGGAACGTGCTCGGTCACGTGTACCACTCGAAGGCGCAGAGCGCGGAGATGTTCGCCTGGCTGTCGCTCGACCCCGCCGGCACCGGCGTGCCGCCGCACATCCACCCGAGGCAGGACGAGTTCATCTACGTCCTCGACGGCACGTACACGCTCTACCTCGACGGGGACTGGACGACCGCGGGCCCCGGCGACCTGGTGCGGATGCCGCGCGGCGTCCCGCACGCGTACTACAACCGCAGCGACGCGGCTGCGAGGTCCGTCTTCTGGGTCAGCCCGGGCGGCAGGCTCGCGAACCTCTTCGGTCTCCTGCACGACCTCCAGGACCCCGAGGAGGTCGTCCGCCTCTCGGCCCAGCACGACGTCGACTTCCTCCCGCCGGGCTCCGTCGAGGGTGCCTAGCTACGGGCCCGACCCGCTGCAGGAGGTCGCCCTGTGGCCCGGCGGTACGCGGGGGACGCTCGTCCTGATCCACGGCGGGTACTGGCGGGCGCGCTTCACCGCGGACCTCATGCTGCCGCTCGTCGATCCGCTGCGCGACCGGGGCTGGACGGTGGCGAACGTCGAGTACCGGCGCGTCGGCACCGGCGGCGGCTGGCCCGCGACGGTCGAGGATGCCGGGACCGCGCTGGACCTGGTTCGCGAGACCGCGCCCGGGCCGGTGGTGACCGTCGGCCACTCGGTCGGCGGCCAGCTCGCGCTGCTGCATGCGGATCGTGCCGACGCCGTGGTCGCGCTGGCGCCGGTCACCGACCTCGTGCGGGGCTTCGCCGAGGGCATCGGGGAGGACGCGGTCATCGACTTCATGGGCATGACGCCCGACGAGGACCCGGCGGCCTATGCCGCCGCGTCGCCGATCGCCTCGACGCCGCCGTGCCCGGTGCTCGTCGTGCACGGCGCCGACGACGCGCGCGTGCCCGTGGAGCACGCGCGCGACTACGTCGCCACGGCGCGGGCGGCGGGAGCGGCGATCACGATGCAGGAGCACGCCGAGCTGTCGCACCTCGCGCTCATCGACCCGGAGGCGGCCCACTGGGCCGGGGTGCACAGTTGGCTCAGCGCGGAGGGGTGGCGACGGCGGCCGGCCTTAGACGGCGTCTCGAAGGAGTAACAGCCGCCGGAGGCGGGCCCCCAGGCAGTCTCAGCGAAGCGGCCGGAAGAACGCCCTGACGTCCTCCACGAGCAGCTCCGGCTCCTCCATCGCGGCGAAGTGCCCGCCGCGCGGCATCTCGGTCCAGCGCACGATGTTGAGCCCCTGAGCGAGCCGGCGCACCGGCGGCGTGATGTCCTTCGGGAACACCGCGACGCCGACCGGGACGTCGACCTCGATCGCCGCCCCGCGCCCCCCGGCGCGCACGTGCTCGAGGTAGATCTGCGCCGACGACCCGGCGGTCTGCGTGAACCAGGGGATGCTCGCCTGTGTCAGCACCGCATCCGGCTCGACCGGCTCGTCCGTCCACGCCTCGTACTTCTCCGCCACCCACGCGAGCTGGCCGACCGGGGAGTCGGTCAGCGCGTACGCGAGCGTCTGCGGCCGGGTGGACTGCAGCGCGTAGTAGCCCGAGCCCTGCGTCGCGAAGTCCCGCGCCTGCTCGGCGCGCGTTCGCTCCTCGTCGGTGAGGTCCTCGTCGTCGGGACGCGGGGAGGCCCCCGAGAGGAAGTTCAGGTGGACGCCGGCGACGCGCTCGGGGTACGTCGCCCCGATCCAGCGCGAGATCGCCGAGCCCCAGTCGCCGCCCTGCGCGCCGTAGCGCTCGTAGCCGAGTCGCTCCATGAGCACGCCGAACGCCTCGCCGATCCGCTGCGGCGCCCAGCCCGTCGTCGGCGCCGGCCCGGAGAAGCCGAACCCGGGCAGCGAGGGCATGACGACGTGGAACGCGTCGGCGGGATCGCCGCCGTGCGCGCGCGGGTCGCTGAGCGGCCCGGCGACGTCGAGGAACTCCGCGATCGACCCCGGCCAGCCGTGGCTCAGCACGAGCGGGAGCGCGTCGGGCTCCGGCGACCGGACGTGTGCCGCGTGGATCGGCGTGCCGTCGATCTCCGTCATCACCTGTGGCCAGGCGTTCAGCCGAGCCTCCCACGCGCGCCAGTCGTAGCCGTCGCGCCAGCGGTCCGCCAGCGCGCGGACGTGGTGCAGCGGCGCGCCACGGTCCCAGCCCAGGCTCGCCGGATCGAGCGGCCACCGCGTCCGGCCGAGGCGCTCGTGCAGGTCGGCGATCGCCGAGTCCGGCACCTCGATCCGGTACGGCTGCATCTCAGACCTCGACGGGCGGCGTCCCGTACGTGTGGAACGCCTCGACCGTCTTCACGCGCCACGCCTGTCCGAGCTTGCGCTCCTCCTCGGTCCACACGACCGGCTCGGGATCCGGGTCGTACATGAGGTAGCCGCCGGTCGTGACCTCGACGCGGTTGCCGCCCGGCTCGTAGCCGTAGAGGAAGAACCCCTGCGCCACGCCGTGCTTGGACGGCGCCGCCTCGATGAAGATGTCGTTGTCGAGGAAGATGTCCGCCGCGCGCAGGCACTCCTCGCGCGTGTCGACCCAGAACGCGACGTGGTGCAGCCGGCCGCGCACGTCGTAGGCGTCCTTCGTGTAGATGAGCTCGTGC
Organism: uncultured Solirubrobacterales bacterium; assembly: GCA_963757125.1. GTDB lineage: Bacteria > Actinomycetota > Thermoleophilia > Solirubrobacterales > Solirubrobacteraceae > CAVVSD01. The sequence continues at coordinate 1,059,636 of CAVWQP010000009.1, forward strand.
GCCGCGATGGACGTGCTCATCCACGCGCCCATCTCGACGCCGTTGTCGAACTCGATGCGCTCGTGCAGCCGGTAGTCGAGGACGTCGACGCAGAACTCGCGGTTGGCCCGGACGTCGGCGGCGAGGACGTTGACGTGGTCCAGGCGCTTGATGGCGGCGCCGCGCGCCGTGTACTTCTGCGGCTGGTTCTTCAGCGACGGGCGCAGGTGCTCGGGCGGCGTGTAGCGCTCGACCTCGTGGAAGATCTCGTAGGTGTGGCCGTCGGGGTCGCGGAAGCGGTAGGCGGGGCCGTGGCCGACGTCCCCGTCGATCCAGCCCTCGCCGAGTCCGCTCGCCTCGATGAGCGCGACGCGCCGCTGCAGCGCCTCGTCGTCCCACGCCCGCAGCGACATCTCGCCCAGCCCGGAGGTGTTCGACTCCGTGAGCTTCAGCGTCCAGCGCTGGTAGTCGCCCCACCCGCGCAGGTACACCGAGCCGCCCTCGGTCGCCTCGATCTCCATGCCCATGACGTTCGTGAAGAACTCCAGGCTCTCGGGGGCCTTCGGCGTCAGGAGCTCGACGTGGCTGATGTGCGCGACGTCCGGGCCCTTCATCGTGCCGACCCCTCGACGACGGCGCGCAGCCCGTCCATCTCGTAGGAGAGCTCGCCCGCCTGCAGTCGCTCGCGCTTCGCGGTCTCCTTGTCCTCGCGGGCCTTCGCGCCCTCGAGCACCCGCTCGACGTCGCCGGCCTCGACGACCGCGACGCCGTCGGCGTCGAGCACCACGATGTCGCCGGTGTTGATCGTCACGCCGCCGACGGTGACCGGCTCGCCGATCGTCCCTGGCGTGTCCTTCTCGGCGCCCTTCACGCGCACCCAGCGCGCCCAGATCGGCAGCCCGAGCTCGACGAGCTCCTCGCGGTCGCGGATCGCGGCGTCGATCAGCATCGCGGCCGCGCCGTGGACCTTCGCCTGCGTCGCGAGCAGGTCGCCCACCAGCGCGACCGGCGCCGGCTCGGGCATCGTCAGGACGAGCACCTCGCCCGGCTGCAGCTCCGCCATCGCCGCATGCACCATGAGGTTGTCGCCCTGCCCGCACGTCACGGTGCGGGCCGGTCCGGCGACGCGCGACCCAGGGATGACCTGGACGAGGTCCGCGTCGACGAAGCCGATGCGGCCACCGCCCTCGTAGACCGTCGCGCTGCCCAGCCGGGCCAGTTCGGCCGTGTGATTGCTCATCGAACCTCCATCAGGCCACCGACACATCCGCCGGCGGCAGCTCCTGCGACCACTCCCAGGTGGCGACGAGCTCGTTGAACGTGAAGAGATGCAGCCCTACCAGCCCGAGCGACCGGTCGCCGACGAGCGGCGCGAGCGCATCGCGCAGCGTGTCCGCCTCGCGGCCCGGCCGCTTCAGCAGGCTGAGGATCCCGTGCTGCTTGCGCAGGAACCGCAGCGATGCTCCGACACCGACCTTCGTGGAGATCTCCAGCAGCTTCCGGCGCTCGATCGGCCCGGGGACGCCCGCGTACAGCGGCAGGGACACGCCCTGCGCGCGTACGCCCTCCAGCCAGCGCAGCAGCACGTGCGGATCGAAGCACAGCTGCGTCGCCATGTAGTCCGCGAGGTCGTTCTTGCGCAGCAGCGCCTCGGACAGCGCCCGCTCGTCGATGAGCGGATGGCCCTCGGGGTACGCGCCGACGCCGACGTGCGCGGGGCGCAGCGGGTGCCCGGCGAGGATCGCCAGGACGTCGCCTGCCTCCGTGTACGGCCCTTCCGGCTCGGCCGCGTCGCCGCCGACGACGAACAGGTCGTCGATGCCGGCGGCGGACGCACGCTCGAGGACCGACTCGAGGTGCGCCCGGTCGCGCAGCATCCGGACCGCCATGTGCACGGTGACGCCGTGCCCGAGCGCCCGGAGGCGCTCGGAGACGTCGAGCGTGTGATCGACCCCATGCCGGGGCGAGGTGGTGACCGTGAGGCGCACCGTCTCAGGCAGCTCGGCCGCCTGGGCCTCGCCCTTCGCGAAGGGCATGATCTCGTAGCGCTGCATGGCGCCGACGGCGATCAGACGGCGGCCGTCGACCGCCAGTCGCCCTCGTATTCGTTGCGCACGGTCTCCGCGTAGGGGACGGGGCTCACGATGACCCGCACGTCCTTCGTCTGGTGCGGCTGCACCGTGGTCTTCTTCGTGCCACCGCCCGGCTCGCCCCAGGTCAGCGTGAGCTCGGTGCCGGTCGGGACGTTCGCGTCGACGATGCCCAGCGACAGGGCCGCGCTCTCGTTGGCGCTGTAGCCGGCGAACATGGACGCGCCGACGACCGTGCCGTCCGCGTCCGTGACCGCGTCGAAGCTCGACGAGCCGTAGTTGGCGATCGGCATGTCGAACTGCATGTAGCCGGAGCCGTCGCCGTCGCCCGTGTTGGCGAGGATGTCGCCGACGTCCTCCTTGTTCCACGCGAAGGTGACCTTGCGCCGCTGCGCGGCGGGGTCGAGCGCCTCGAGCGCCTCGCGGCCGTGGAAGTCGTGGTCGAACTTCAGCATGTGCCCGTAGCCCAGCTCGTACGGGTTCGTGTAGTAGTCCTCGATGTTCCCGGAGACGAAGCTGCCGGCCAGGCCGTTCGTCGCCTCGTAGCCCTGCGCCGGGAGCCACTCGCGGTACGCCTTGAGCTCGTCGCCGGAGTAGATCGCGGGCAGCGGGGAGGGGATCCAGCCGGACTCGAGCGTGTTCGAGGCGTAGGCGCGGGCGCCGACCGGCTCGATGCCGAACTCCTTGCCGGCCTCCAGGATCGTCTCGCGGACCTCGAGGTAGTTCTCGTAGGGACCCCACAGCTCCAGGCCGGGCGCGCCCGCCATGCCGTGGCGCAGCGTGCGCACCTCGCGGCCGGCGGCGTTCATCGTCGCCATGCGGAAGAACTTCAGCTGCTCGACGGGGCCGCCGTTGACGGCCTCGATGACCTGCCAGGCGTTCGGACCCTGGATCTGGAAGCGCCAGAAGGCGCGCGTGACGGCCTGCCCCATCGGACGCATGGGGGAGCGGTCGTCCTTCTCGAGCTCGACGTCGTAGCCGCCGGTCTCCGCGTGGAACTGCAGCCAGTTCGACGCCGGTGCGCGGCCGACGTAGAGGTACTCCTCGTCGGCGAGGTGGAAGAGGATGCCGTCGCCGATGACGTGCCCCGCGGGCGTCGTGGGCACGTACTGCTTGGCCATGTCGACCGGGAAGTTCGCGACGCTGTTGATCGCGGTGTCGGAGATCAGCTTGATCGCGCCGGGCCCGCGCATGAACAGGCCCGCCATGTGGTGGGACTGGTCGAAGAGGACCGCCGACTCGCGCCAGGCGCGCTGCTCGCGGCGCCAGTTGGAGAACTCGGCGGGAACGACCGGGTACACGTACGCGCCGATCTGGGAGTTCCGAAGAAGCTCGACCGTGTTCGGTGCGGCGTCGAGGACGTCTTGCAGGTTCTTTGCGGCCATCGTGGTTCTCCTCTCGCGGTGACTATGTATCAAGATACAGGTATGGGCGTACAATGTCGTCCGGCGCGCCCATGAACCTCCGCTTCGCCATCCTCGCCACGTTGAGCGCCGGCCCCCGGACCGGCTACGACCTCACGCAGCGCTTCGACAGCACGGTCGGCCACATCTGGCACGCGCCGCACAGCCAGATCTACCCCGAGTTGCGCCGCATGGAGCAGGCAGGTCTCGTGGCGGCCGACGAGGTGCCCCGCGGCCCGCGGGGGACGAAGCGCAGCTACCGGCTCACGGACGACGGGATGCGCGAGCTGCGCGACCAGGCCGCCTCGATGGCGCCGTTGCAGCGCGAGCGCGATCCCATCCGGCTGTGGGCCGCCTACCTCGAGTTCGCGACGCCCGAGGCGGTCGTCGCCAAGCTCGAGGCGCACATCGGGCACTGGCAGGAGTGGCTCGGCCTCTGGAACGGCATGATCGGGGCGCTCGAGCGCCGCGACGACCCGCAGCTGGCCGAGCGCCTCGCGGGCCTGCCGGGCACCCAGCACGACGCCGTCGTCGCGGCGAAGGTCTACGCGTACGAGGGCCTCGTCGCCCGCGCGGACATGGAGATCGCGTGGGCGCGGCGGGGCCTCGACCTCGCGCGCGACGGCGCGTTCGGCTAGCCCCAGACCTCCGAGGCCGTCTCGACGACGAGCGCGAGCTTGGCCTTCTGGTCGTCCTCGGTGAGCTTGTTGCCCTCCTCGGTGGAGGAGAACCCGCACTGCGGCGACAGGCACAGCTGGTCGAGCGGGACGTGCTTGGACGCCTCCTCGATGCGGCGCTTGAGCTCGTCCTTGCTCTCGAGCTCGGGCTTCTTCGTCGTGACGAGGCCGAGCACCACGTACTTGCCCTCGGGCACGTAGCGCAGCGGCTCGAAGCCGCCCGAGCGCTCGTCGTCGAACTCGAGGAAGTAGCCGTCGACGTCCAGGTCGCCGAAGAGCGCCTCGGCGACGAAGTCGTAGCCGCCCTCGGCCGCCCACATCGACTGGTTGTTGCCGCGGCAGAGGTGGGTGGTGATCCGCAGGTCGTCGGGCTTGCCGGCGAGCGAGCGGTTCATGTTCGCGATGTACTGCTCGTGCAGGTGATCGGGGTCGCCGCCGATGTCGGCGATGTGCTTGCGCTGCTCGGGGTCGTTGACGTACGCGAGGCTCGTGTCGTCGAGCTGGATGTAGCGCGCGCCGAGGTCGTAGAGGCCCTGGAGCTCCTGCGCGTACGCGCCGCTGAGGTCGGTCCAGAACTGGTCGAGGTCGGGGTAGACCGAGCTGTCGATCGAGGAGTTGCCGCCGCGGTAGTGGACCATGCTCGGCGACGGGATCGTGATCTTCGGGACCTGGCCGTTCGCGTTGTCGCGCAGGAAGGCGAAGGCGTCCTTGAAGATCGTGTCGCGCAGGGTGATCTTCCCGTCGATCGCCATGGCCGGGGGCGCGTACTCGTATGCGCCCTCCTCGTTCTTGAACTGCACGTGCGGCGCCTCGCCGCCGCCCTCGGAGATGCCGCCGAGCTGGAGGATGAAGTCCATGTGCCACGAGTGGCGGCGGAACTCGCCGTCGGTGGCGTCCTTGAGGCCGACGTCGTGCTGCAGCTGGACCGCGCCGCGGATCGCGTCGTCCTCGGCCGCGCGCAGCGCGTCGGCGTCGATCGTCCCGGCCTTGAAGTCGGCGCGGGCCTGGGTCAGGGCGGCCGGGCGCAGGAGGCTGCCGACGTGGTCGGCGCGGAACGGCGGCAGGGTGTTCTCGGACATGCCCCTGGATGCTAGGGAGCGCGTCAGCGAGGCTGGTACGCGACGCGGCCCCAGGAGGGCTCGGGGGCGAGCTCGATCGGCTCGCCGTCGCGGTCCGGCTGCACGTAGTCGAACGTGTTGCGCTCCTGGTCGTACTCGACGTCCAGCTCGCCCTCCTTGACGCGCTGGTCGAGCCAGGCCGAGCGGAACACCAGCCGCCGGAGCCAGTGCACGAGGGATCGCTCGGCGGGGCCGCACAGCTCGGGCCAGCAGTCGTTGACGTGCTCGCCCAGCTCGGAGGCGGGGTCCTGGATCTCGCCGTTGACGGCGAGGTTCACCAGGTCCTCCAGCTCCTCGTCCTCCAGGCGGTCGGCCACGAAGCCGAGCTTCAGCGCCGCCTGCTCGCAGCGCTCACCGAAGTCGCGCTCGTTGAAGGTGAAGCGAAGCTCTCCGTACTCGAGTACGAAGTCCTCGCCCGATTCGTAGTTGCCTCGGCGCCGCTCCATGAACGTCGGCATCGTACGTTCGGATCCTGCTCCGCCGGATGGGGTGAACGCGATGTTGCACTCCGCGGCTCAGTCGGGCGCCGGAACCCCCAGGTAGGCGCGGGCGAGCTCGCCCTGGAAGAACGTGTCGTTCGCGGTCTGGAAGTGGCCCCAGCCGGTCGCCATGTCGCGGAAGATCCGCTCGAGGCGCTCGCCCCCGCGCGACGCGCTCGATCCGGCGTAGCGGTAGATCCAGGTCTGCATGGCGTCCCACGCCGCGGCGCCCGCCTCGCGGGCGATGACCCCGACGAGCATGTCGTCGGCGTAGGTGTAGGGCCGCTCGCCCTCGGCCGCCGCGCGGCAGTTGTCGGTGTGCAGCTCCGCGGCGCGGACGACGCCGGCCTCGGCCGCGCGGATCTTCCCGAGCGCCGTCCCGAAGATGCGCTGGAACTCCGGGTCCTCCACGCGCGGGCGGAACGGCGGCCGCGTCGTGGGGCGGGTGCGCAGGATGCGCTCGAACTCGTCCAGTGCGCCCAGCGCCGCGCCCACCATCGTGCACGCGACGGTGATGGAGAAGAAGCAGGCGGTGCGGCCGGAGTACATCGGGTTGCCGTGCAGGCGCAGGCCGGGCGTGCCCTCGCTGACATCCACCGCGGTCATCGCCGTGTTCTCCAGGACCCAGTGGTGCGGGACGAGCGCGCGGTCGAAGCGCAGGCTGTTCGATCCGCTGCCCTTCAGGCCGATGAGGTCGCCCCAGTCGTCGAGGACCTCGAACGCGCTGCGCGGCGCGACGAAGACGAGCGGCCGGCCGTCGGCGTCCTGCGCCTGGCCGAGGTAGTGCGTGCAGTACGGCGCGCCCGAGCAGTAGGAGACGGTCCCGTTGAGCTCCCAGCCGTCCGCGGTCCGACGGGCGGGCTCGCTGAGCGGGAAGATGACGGCGGGCGCGCGGAAGGAGCCGTCGGCGCCGAAGATCTCGTCCTGGGCGCGCTCGGGGAACCAGGAGCCGACCTGCAGCGCGTGGTTGGCCATGAGGCACATGCACCAGCCGGCGGACATGTCGCCGCGGGCCATCTCGATCCAGATCTGCGCGTACGTCGCGATGTCGGTCTCGATGCCGCCGTAGCGGCGCGGCATGAGCAGGCGGTAGAAGCCGGCGTCGTCGACCGTCTGGTGGAGGTCCTCGGGCGGGCGGCGCAGCGCCTCGGTCTCCGCGGCGCGCTCGGTGAGCAGCGGGCGCAGCGCGCGGGCGCGCTCCAGCAGCTCGTCGGGGGTCACCTCGGGGGTGGCGATCGTCATGCGTCCTCAGTCCTGGATGTCGACCTCGAGCCCGGCGCCCTGCTCGAGGGCGGCGCGGAGCACCAGCATGGCGGCCGCGGCGTCCTGCACGGCCACGCCGACGGATTTGTAGAGGGTCAGCTCGTCGGGTGACGTCCGGCCCTCGCGCTGCCCGTCGAGCAGCTCGCCGATCTCGACGACCTCGTCGGGGTCCGCGGTTGTCAGGTCGGGAGAGCCCGCGGGCACCGGCGCGAGCGCTGAGGCGCGGGACTCGACCGCGACGAGTGCGTCCCGGACGGTGGCGTCGTCGACCTCGCGGCCCGTGGGGTTGAAGCCCACGGACGTGACGTGCGTGCCGGGGGACAGGTGGCTCGCGCAGCACGACCGGCTCGTCGGCGTGCGTCGTGGCGCAGACGACGTCGGCGCCGTCGCAGGCCTCCCCGAAGGAGCCCATCGCCGTGGCGCCGATCTCGGCGGCGAGCGCCTCGGCCTTCTTCGCGGTCGCGACCGGCGACGCGGATCTCGGTGAAGGCGCGCACGCGGGGCACCGCCTGGGCGTGGGCGCGGGCCTGGACGCCGGTGCCGAGGATCGCGAGCGTCCTCGCGTCCTCGCGTGCCAGGAGGCGCGTCGCGAGGGCGGAGCCGGCGGCGGTGCGCAGGGCGGTGATGGCCTCGCCGTCCAGCAGGGCGGTCGGCTGCCCCGTCGCGGAGTCGAAGACGGTGATGAGGGCCTGGTGCGTCGGGACGGTCGTGTTGTGGGGGAAGAGGCTCACGAGCTTCGCCATGAGCGCCCCGGAGGACGGCGCGTACCCGGGCATCGCGAGCAGGAGGGCGTCGCGCTCGTCGACCACCGCGGCGACGCGGTTCGGCGTCGATGCACGCCCGGCGCTGAGATCCGACATCGCGGCGGCGAGCGCCTCGATGAGCTCGTCGACGTCGAGGAGCCGCTCGACCTCGGAGCGGCTGAGTATCAGCATCCGCCGACCCTATCCGTGGGGGGCGAACCTTCCGGCGCCCGCGCCTAGGGAGGGCATGACCGACGACGCCTGCACCATCCTCGTCGTCGAGGACGACACCGCGACCCGCACGTTCCTCGCCGACAACCTCACCGCCGACGGCTACGAGGTGCTCGTCAGCGACTGCGCGCGCGACGCGCTGCGTCTGCTGGAGACCAAGGGTCCCGACCTCCTGCTGCTCGATCTCGGGTTGCCCGACGCGTCCGGGTTGGACGTGTTGCGTCGCCTCCGCGCGGCGGACGGCGTGGCCAGTCGGATGGACCCCGGCACCCCGGTGCTGCTGCTCACCGGCCGCGCCGGGGAGGTCGACCGGCTGCGCGGCTTCGACTGCGGGGCGGACGACTACGTCCCAAAACCCTTCTCGTACCAGGAGGTCCGGGCACGGATCGACGCGCTGCTGCGCCGCTGCCGGGGGCGCAGATCGCTCGGGCGCATCCGCGTCGGCGCACTGGAGATCGATCCCGCCGCGCACACGGTGCTGCTGCACGGCACGCCGCTCGTGCTGTCGCAGAAGGAGTTCGCGCTGCTGCGCGTCCTGGCCGCGGAGCCGTCGCGGGTGTGGTCCAAGGAGGAGCTGCTGCGGACCGTCTGGGGCTACCAGAGCATGGGTCGCACCAGGACCATCGACTCGCACGCCTGCCGCCTGCGACGCAAGCTCGGCGTCCACGGCGACCACTACGTCGTGAACGTGTGGGGCATCGGCTACCGCCTGCTCGACCCGGTCCTGCCGACCGTGCTGGAGGCGGCATGACCACGCTGCACGCAGCCGGGTGGATCCTCGCGTTCGCGGGGCTCGTCGCGCTCCTCGTCCTCCGGGCGCACCAGGCGCGCGCCGCTGTCCGGATCGCGCGGGCCTGCCACGAGCTCCGCGGGCCGCTCGGCGCCGCGCGGCTCGCGCTCGCGGCGATGGACGGCGAGGCGCCGCCGGCCCGGCTGGCGGCGCTCGATCTCGAGCTGCGCCGCGCCGGTCTCGCCCTCGAGGATCTCGCGCGGCCGCCGTGTCGTGGGGCGCGCGGAGCCGATCGCCGTCGCCGAGCTGCTCCGGGAGCAGCTCGCGGTCTGGGATCTCGTCGCTCGGGCGCTCGGCGCGACCCTCGTCGTCGGAGCCGAGCTGCCCGGCGTCCACGTGCTCGGCGATCGCGTCCGGCTCGCGCAGGCGATCGGCAACCTCATCGTCAACGCGCTGCAGCATGGCGGCGGGCGCGTCGAGCTGTCGGCGCGGCTGACCGGGGCCGCCGTGCGGATCGAGGTGAGCGACGAGGGCCCCGGCCTGCCCGCGGGGATCGTCGCGCTGGCCGAGCGCCGCGAGGGCGCGACGCGGCACGGTCACGGCCTCGCGGTCGCGGCCTCCGTCGCGCGTCGGCACGGCGGTCGTCTCGCGCCGGCGCCGTCCACGCGCGGCGCACGGATCGGGCTCGAGCTCCCGGCGCTCGGGATCGCGCGGTGACCCGGCGTCGCAGGGCGCTGCTGCTCGCCGGCCTCGCGCTGCTGCTCGGCGGGCTGGCGGCCTCCGACGTGGCGTCGCGGGAGTCGGCGCTGCGCGAGGGCCTCGGCCCGAGCGTCGGCGTCGTGGTCGCCCGGTCGGGGCTCGCGGCCGGGAGCACGATCAGACGCGAGTCGCTGTCCGTGCGCGAAGTGCCCGCGCGGTACGCGCCGCGGGGCGCCGTCGCCGACCCGGGCGCGCTCGTCGGACTGCGGCTGTCCGCGGACGTCGCGGCCGGCCAGGAGCTGCTGCCCGCGCTCGTCGGCACGCCGGGCGGCAGCCCCGCGGCCGGCCCGGCGGTCGCGAAGGGAGAACGCGTCGCCGAGGTCGTGGCCTCGGCACCGACCGGCTTGGTCGTCCCCGGCGGACGTGTCGACGTGCTCGTCACGCGCGACGATCGTCCCGGTGCACCCGGGCGGACGGTCCTCGCCCTCGAGGACGTCGCCGTCCTCGCGGTGGCGTCCGCGCCGGCAGGGGAGACCGAAGGGACGGCCCGCGTCGCCGCGTCCTTGCGGGTCACGCTGCGCCAGGCCGTGTACCTCGCGGCCGCGCAGGCGTTCGCGCAGGAGCTGCGGCTGCTGCCGCGTGCACCCGGCGATCGGACGCGGGGCAGGGCCGGCATGACCGCCGACGCGTCGCTGGAGGTCGGATGACCCGGACGTGTGTCCAGCGGCTGCCGAACATCTCAAACGCGCCTGGGCGAAGCCGATGACGGGAACAGCCATGATCCTCAAGACCGCACGCACGCTCGCTCTCGCCCTTCTCGCGTTCGCCGTGGCCCTTCCCGCCGCCGCCAACGCCGCCACCGCGCGCACGTCGTCCGTGCCGACGGTCAGCAACGTCGCCCCGCTGAACATCGCCATCGGCGACCAGCTCACCATCACGGGGCACAACTTCCGATCAGGCAAGGGCAAGAACACGATCGTGTTCAAGCGCGACGGCCAGCGCGCGGTGTTCGTCACGGCCGAGCAGGCGACGGAGACGCAGATCAAGCTCACGGTCCCGGCCAAGCTCTCGCAGTACCTCTCGCGCCAGACCGGCGGCACGGCGCGCCCGACGCGCTTCCGCCTGCGTGTGCTGTCCGCGCGCTTCGGCCGCGCGTTCACCGCGACGAAGCTGTCGCCCGTGGTGACCGAGGCAGGCGCCGCGGCGAAGACGCCGACGACCGGCACCGCGAAGACCGCGACCCCGACGGTCATCCGCAACACCGCCGGCGCGCAGGTGACGGTTCCCGTGGTCGCCGATCCCGACTGCGACGCCGACGGCCTGCGCAACTCGGTCGACACCGACGACGACAACGACCTTCTGCCGGACACGCTCGAGGCGACCCTGAAGACCGACGCCTGCAACTGGGACACCGACGGCGACGGCATGGGCGACGGCTGGGAGTACCAGTCCGCTCGGCAGCTGAACCGCGTCTCGTGCCCCGCCACGGAGTACCCCGTGCCGTGTGACGCGGCGCAGCCGTACCCCCGCAAGCGCCCGTACCCGAACCCGCTGGACGCCTCCGACTACTCCGCGGACTACGACCGCGACTCGCTGCACAGCATCGAGGAGTACACGGCGTGGGCCCGGCACCCGGGGCACAGCCTCACGGACGCCGGCATGTGGTACAGCGACGGCTTGCAGGCCAGCCAGGACACCGATCCGACCGACGGCTGCCGCGGCATCGCCGCGTACGACCTGACGATGCCCGTCGACCTCGGCTTCACGCTTCCCATCGGCGTCACCTGGACCATGCCGAACGCGTACAAGCGCTCCCTCGACCTGAACGGCAACGGCTGCCTGACGGACGAGGAGCGCGACGAGGACGGCGACCTGCTCTCCAACTACGACGAGCTCAGCGGCCGGATGGTGCCCGCCTACTGGAAGGGGATGTACCCCGACGAGGTCGGCGGCACCCCGTACGAGAACGGGCTCGACTGGCTCGACCCGGACTCCGACGGCGACGGCACGATCGACGGCCTCGACGACCAGGACTTCGACGACTACCTGAACATCGAGGAGCTCGTGCGCGGCATCCGGAGCGTCTCGGAGACGGTCGACGTCCCGCGGCTGAACCCGGACGGCACGCCGGTCCGCAACGGCAACGGCGACGCGATCGTCGACAAGGTCCCGAAGTACCCGGTGGGCACCACGGGGCTGTGGGTCAACCCGTTCAACCCCTGCTACCCCGACACGGACTCGCGGAGCTGCGACCGGGTGCGCCCGATCGGCCAGAAGTGGACCATCGAGGACCCGGAGGCCAAGAACCAGTGGCCGGTCCCGAGTGGCCCGCAGCCGCCGAGCCACCTGATCGCGCGCCCGCACTGACCTAGGGCCGGATCTCCACTGCGACGCCCGCCTCGAGCGGGCGTCGTGCGTTCCGGGGGGCGAACATCGCCCCCCGGCGGCCTACCGGTCGTGTGAGCGACGAACTGGAAGGTCTTGCCGCCGCCCTGCGCGAGCGGCTCGTACGGGAGGCGGGCGCCGGGGAGGACGGTGATCTCCACGCCCGCATCCGCGCGCTCGTGGAGCGCGAGGCCGGGGTGCTGGACCCGGAGACCCGCGAGGACCTCGTGGGTCGCGTCATCGAGCGGTCCTTCGGCCTCGGCGCGCTGGAGCCCCTCCTGCGCGACCCGACCGTCGACGAGGTCATGGTCAACGGCCCGGGCTCGGTGTTCGTCGAGCGGGCCGGCCGGATCGAGGACGCCGGCGTCGCGTTCGAGACGGAGGCCGATCTGCGGCACGCGATCGAGCGCATCCTCGCGCCGCTCGGCCGGCGCGTCGACGAGGCCGAGCCGCTCGTGGACGCCCGGCTGCCGGACGGCTCGCGGGTCAACGTCATCATCCCGCCGCTCGCGGTGGACGGGCCGGTGCTCACGATTCGCCGCTTCCGTCGCGCGGGCTTCACGCCGGACGATCTCGTGGCGGTCGGGACATGGTCGGCGCCGCTGCGCGAGCTGCTCGCCGCGGCCGTCCGCGCGCGGCTGAACGTCCTCGTCAGCGGCGGTACGGGCTCGGGCAAGACGACGACGCTCAACGCGCTGTCCTCGTTCATCCCCGGCGGGGAGCGGATCGTCACGGTCGAGGACGCCGCGGAGCTGCGCCTGCAGCAGGCGCACGTGGTCCGCCTCGAGGCGCGGCCGGCGTCGCTGGAGGGTCGCGGCGAGGTCAACGTCCGCCGGCTGGTGCGCAACGCGCTGCGGATGCGACCGGACCGGATCATCGTCGGCGAGGTCCGCGGTCCCGAGGCGCTCGACATGCTCTCCGCGATGTCCAGCGGCCACGACGGCTCGCTGTCGACCGTGCACGCCGGATCGCCGGAGGAGGCGCTGCGCCGCGTCGAGACGCTGGCGCTCATGGCCGGCGTGGGCCTGCCGCACGCGGCGGTGCGCGACCAGGTCGCCGGCGCGTTGGATCTCGTCGTCCACCAGTCCCGGATGCCGGACGGGAGCCGCCGGGTCCTGTCGGTCGTCGAGGTGGTGCGCGTCGCCGGCGGCCCGGGCACGCGCGAGCTCTACGCGCTGCGCGACGGCAGGCCGACCTGGCGCGCGCCGCAGGGCGATGGCGTCGCCGCACGGCTCCGGGACGCGGCATGACCGGCGCGCCGCTGCTCGCCGGGGTGGCGGGCGCGTGCGCCGTCGGCGCCGCGTGGGACGTGCTGGTGGTCGCCGAGCGCGCCCGCGTCCCGGCGCTCGTGCGCCGGACGCTGACGCGCGTGCTGGCAACCGGGCTCGGAGGCCGCGAGCCGACGAGCGCGGAGCGCCAGCGACTCGCGGCGCTCGGCACGCTCGTGCTCTTCGCGGCGGGGTGGCTGCTCGGCGGGGTCCTCGCTGCGGCCGCGCTGGCGGCGGCGGGCCCGGCCGCGGCTGCAGCGCTGCTGCGGGCCCGGCGGCGGCGCTGGCACGCCGCGCTCGCCGAGGGCGCGCCCGCCGTGGCGCGCTCGCTGGCCGACGCGCTGACCGGCGGCCACTCCGTCCGCGGCGCCATCGCCGAGGCCGCGGCGTCGGGCGGTGTTCCCGGCGCGGCGGGCGCGCAGCTGACGCGGTGCGCGTCGGAGCTGGCGCTCGGCGAGCGCACCGAGGCGGTGCTGACGAACCTCGCGCGCCGCACCGGCCTGCCGGCCTACGACACGCTCGTGGCCGCGATCCTGCTGCAGCGCGACGCGGGCGGGGACCTCGCCGGTCTCCTGCGCGGCGTCGCGCGCTCCCTGGAGGAGAGCGCGCGGGTGGCCGCGGACGCTCGCTCCGCCACCGCGCAGGCGCGCTTCACCGCCGGCGTGGTGACGGCGCTGCCCGCCGGCGCCGCCGCGCTCGCCGAGCTGGCGCAGCCCGGCTATCTGCTGACGCTGGTCAGCGCGCCGATCCCGGCGGTGCTCGCCGCGCTCGCGGCGGTGCTGCAGATCGCGGCGCTCGTGATGGTCCGCCGGCTGGGGAGGGTGCGGACGTGACCGTCGTCCTCGCGGCGCTCGCCGGTGGCCTGCTCGCCATCGCGCTCGCCGAGCTGGCCGCGACGTTGCGTCGTCCGAGCGCCGGAGGCGGAGGCCGAGGCCAGGCGCTCGCGCGCCTGCTCGGCGCCGTCGGCCGCCGCGCCGGCGTGCGGCTGCAGCCCGGCGACGTCGGAGCGCGGCTCGCGGCGGCCGGTGCGCCGCCGGGCATCGGCGTCGCCGACGTCCTCGCCGTGAAGGCCGGCGGCGCCGTCGCGGGCGTGCTCCTCGCGCTGCCGCTCGCGGCCGCGGCGCCCGGCCGCCTCGCGCCGGTCGTGCTGCTGGCCGCGCCGGGGGCGGGGTTCCTCGCGCCGGACGTGGTGCTGGCCCGGCGGGCGCGGCAGCGGGCGGCGGTGCTCGCCCGCGAGGTCGCCGACGTGCTCGATCTGCTGCGCGTCGCGGTCCAGGCGGGCCTCGACACCGGCCGCGCGCTGGGGGAGGTGGGGCGCCGTCGCGGCGGCCTGCTCGGCGGCGAGCTGCGGCGCACCGCGCGCGAGCTCGAGCTCGGGGTCCCGCGCGCCCGGGCGCTCGCGCGGCTCTCGGCGCGGTGCCCGCTGCCGGAGATCGCCGCCCTGACCGCCGCGATCGGCCGCGCCGACCGCCACGGAGCGCCGCTCGCACCCGCGCTCGAGGGCCTCGCCGCGGAGGCGCGAGGGCGAGCACGCGCGACGGCTGCGCGACGCCGCGGCACGCGCGGCCCCGCAGATCCAGCTCGTCGTGGCGCTGCTGCTCGTGCCCGCGGTGATGCTGCTCGTCGCGGCCGCGCTCGTGCAGGCGCTGGTGCCGGAGGGCTAGAGGGTGCGGCTCAGGCGGCGGGCTCGGCCGCGGTGTCCTCGACGCGGCCGAGGTACCAGTCCGCCGCGCGCCGCTTCTGGGCGCGGACCGCCGCGGCCGCGGCGTCGCCGTCGCCGCGCGCCAGCGCGTCGTAGATGAGCTCGTGCTCCGCCGACGAGCTGCGCAGGCTCTCCGTGTCCGACGAGAAGATCCGCCGGCACCAGTCCGTCGAGTCCCACAGCGAGCCGATCATCGTCTGCAGCCGCGCGAAGGACTGCGCGGCGTAGGCGCCGAGGTGGAACTCGCGGTTCAGGCGCCCGTACTCGGCGACGTCGCTGCGCGCCTCGGCGTCGGCCATCGCGTCGAGGATCCGGCGCAGCTCCGTCAGCTGCTCGGAGGTGATCTCCTCGGCCGCGCGGCGCACGGCCAGCGCCTCGAGCTCGGCGCGGATCGCGAACAGCTCCTCGATCTCGTGGCGCCCCATCCGCGGGACGATCGCGCCCTTGTGGGTCGCGAACTCCAGCAGCCCGTCGGCCTCCAGGCGCTTGACGCCCTCGCGGGCCGGGATGTCCGACACACCCAGCTCGCGTGCGACCCGGCTGATCGGCACGCGGTCGCCGGGCGCCAGCTGCCCGCTGAGGATCCGCTCGCGCAGCTCGTCGTAGACGATGTCGGCCTTCGTGCGGAACGGCAGCGGAGCTGTCATCGGCGGCAGTCTACGGTTCGCGGCGGCTCGCTCTATAGACGGTAGGACGCCGTTTCAGCGCGCGACGGGCATGAGCCCGTGGTCCCGGAAGCCGTCCGGGCGCTGCTCCGCCCAGCGCGTCCACCACCACGAGTCCTCCGCGTCCCAGCTGCGCGCGGAGAACGAGCCCTCGTCGAGGATGTGCTCCATGTCGGCGTAGTACTCGACGACGCTGCCGGCGGGCTCGAGGAAGTACACCGCGATGTTGTTGCCGACGCCGTGGCGGATCGGGCCCCAGAGCGGCCGCCGGCGCTGGTCGCCGAGCAGGTCCGCCATGCGCCCGATCTCCCCGAGGCTCTGCACCGCCCACGCGTGGTGGTGCAGCGACCCGCGCCCGCGGAACAGCCCGATGCCGTGGTGCTCGGAGTTGCAGCGCAGGAAGAACCCGTCGGGGCCGACGTGGTCGGACACCCGGAACCCGAGGACGGTCTGCAGGAACTCGGCGACCACGGGCGGGTCCTTCGGGTGCATCGTGAAGTGCCCGAGCCGCGACGGTCGCAGGCCCGTCGGCGAGAACGGCGCCTCGCCCCGCGGCATCCCGACGTAGACCTCGTAGGTCACGTCGTCGGGGCCGACGAACGCGAAGCCGTCGGCCAGACCCGGGTCCAGCGGCCCGTCGCTGACGACCTGCAGCCCGGCGTCGGCGACCCGCGAGCGCGCCTCGGCGAGGCCCGCCTCGCCCGCGGCCAGCAGGCCGAGGTGGTCGAGGCCGTCCTCGTCGGCGGCGACGTACTCCAGCGAGTGGTGCTCGTCGCCGACGCGCAGGTAGGAGGTCCCGCCGTCGCGCTGCGTCTCGCGCATGCCCATCGTCTCCACGGCGTGCGCCACGGCCGCGTCGAGGTCGCGCGTGCGGATCGCCAGGTGGCCGATGCTGTCGACCACGCTCGCGCTACTCATGGCCGCTGGCCTCCGGCGCGCCCGGCACGAACTCCGGCCCCTTCCACGCCAGCCAGTCGTCGATGTCCATCGTCTCCAGGTCGATGTTCTCGAGCGGGGGGTAGGGGCGCGTCGCGCCGTCCCAGCCGATCTGGTCCAGGCCCCAGAACAGCTCGACCATGTGGTCGTCCGGGTCCCAGATGTAGACGCGCAGCTGCACGCCCGGGCCGCCCGTCCGCATCCCGGCGATCGGGATGTCGTTGTCGCGGGCGTAGCGGGCGATCTTCTGGAGGGCCTCGAAGCTCTCCATCTCGAAGGCCACGTGGTGGAAGCCCGGCACCGACAGCGCGCGCGGGTCGTGCGGCCGCTCGGGCACCACGCGCAGGCCGAACAGCGACACGACGTGGTGGTCGGAGTTGCAGCGCATCCAGACGCCCTCGTAGAACGGCGCGTCCTCGGGATACGGCATCCGGTCGGAGACCTGGAAGCCGAGAACGTCCTCGTACCAGGTGACGAGCCGCTCGAGGTCGGTCGAGACGAGCCCGATGTGGCCGATGCGGCGCGGCCGGACCGTCACGACGCCGGCTCGTCGATGACCGGGTTCTCCTGCACGCCGACGCCCTCGAGCGTGATGCGCACCGTGTCCCCGGCGACGAGGAACTCCGGCGGCTCGCGGAAGTTGCCGACGCCCGACGGGGTGCCCGTCGCGATGACGTCGCCGGGCTGCAGCGTCGTGAACGTCGAGACGAACTCGATGATCGTCGGGACGTCGAAGATCATCGACGCGGTCGTGCTCGACTGCTTGACCACGCCGTTCACCGTCAGCTCGATCGCCAGCACCCCCGGGTCGGGGATCTCGTCCGCCGTCACGAGATCCGGGCCGAACGGGCCCGACCCGTCGAAGTTCTTGCCCGCGCCGAACTGGATCGGCGGCTTCTTGATCTGCCAGTCGCGGATCGAGACGTCGTTGAAGATCGCGTACCCGGCGACGTGGTCGAGCGCGTCCGCCTTGGAGACGTGGCGCCCGCCGCGGCCGATGATCACCGCGAGCTCGGCCTCCCAGTCGACCGCCTTGGACACCCTCGGGACCTCGATCGGCGCGCCGTCGGCGATGAGCGACTGCGCGAAGCGGATGAAGAGGTTGGGCTCGGACAGCACGTCGAGCTTCGCCTCCGCGGCGTGCTCGGCGTAGTTGCGCGCGACGCAGATGATCTTCGGCGGGCGCGGGACGACCGGCAGCAGCTCGAGGTCGGCCGGCGCGTGGTGCTCGGGCGTGGCCGCATCGAGCGCCGCGCGGGCGGCGGCCATCGCGGCGTCGCCGCCCTCGAGCAGGGCGACGATGTCCGTCGGGACGTTCGGGTCGACGGAGTTGAGGTCGACGACGGCGTCGCCGGAGCGGGCGCCGAGCCGTGTCTCGCCGCCGCTGCGGTAGGAGATGAGTCGCATGGATCCTTCGTGGTCAGTCGGTCAGCAGGACGACGCGCACCGGCGAGCCGGTGCCGCCGGCGATCTTCAGCGGGAGAGCCAGGAACAGGCCCGTCGCGGGGACGTCGGCGAGCCCGGTCAGGCCCTCGACGATGAGGATGCCCTGGGGCAGGAAGTGCTCGACATGGCCGTGCGCGCCGAGCATCTCGCCGTCGCGGGCGGCGACGTCGCACGCGGGCGTGTCGCAGGCGACGGCCACGACGCCGAGGTCGGTCAGGTACGTGCACGCCTCGGGGGACAGGCCGGGCTCGTTGGAGCCCCACCAGCCCTCCGGGCGGTCGTTCGCGCCGCCGGGCCGGTTGGCGTCCCAGCCGAACTCGATGATCGCGACGCTGCCCGGCTCGAGCGAGAAGCCGCCGCGCTCGGCGGCCGCCGCCAGGTGCTCGGCGCCGATGAGGTCGCCCGGCTGATGGTCGTCGGGCTTGAGGTCGAACTTGCAGAACGGCCGCAGCAGCATCGCGTCGACGGGAACCTGGTCGGCGGTCAGGCCGTCGGCGTCGAAGTGGAACGGTGCGTCGACGTGCGTGCCCGTGTGCTCGGACAGCGCGAGGTGGTTCGCCGCGGCGCCCGCTTCCGCGTGCCCGAACAGCGGCGCGATCTTTGGGGCCTCGTACATGAACCACATGGGCATGTCGGCGTCGATCGTCGGCGAGGCGTCGTGCACCTTCAGGCCGCCCAGCGCGGCCAGGAGACCGCCGATCGAGCTCGATGAACCGGTGTCGGCCATGTGCACCTCTCGCTTTCCCTCGATGTGGTCGGGCGCGGTCACGCGCCCCCGTCGACCAACGGCATGATCTTGGTCTCGATGTCCAGGACGACCTCGCGCGTGAGGTGCGGCGGCGCCCAGAAGGACACGTTGCGCAGGCCCGCGGCCTGCAGGCCGTTCAGGACGTCGGCGATCTCCTGCGCGGTGCCCACGAGCACCGCGCCGCGCATGATCTCCTCGGTGAGCACCTTGTCCTCGCCCTCCAGGAGATGCGACAGGTGGCCGCGGTGGGTCTCCTGGTGCATCCGGTCGCGCGGCACGTCGAAGCGGGCCAGGACCTCGCGCTCGTAGACGTCGATGCGCTCCTGCAGGTGCGGGGGCAGGTACGGGCGGATCTCGGGGTGGTCGGCGTAGGCGTGGAACGCCATCATCGCGCCGGGACCGGCCTGCTCGAGCGCGCGCTCGGACGTCGCCGACTCGCCCTCCTCGAGGACGCAGACGCAGATCGACCAGACCGTGTACGGGTCGAAGGACTCACGGCCGGCCGCCTCGGCGGCGCCGCGCACCGCGGCGAAGGATCCGGAGAACACGTCGACGCTGTTGCCCATGACGTTCGCGTACTGCAGCGTCACGACCCACCCGTCGCCCGCCTCGCCGGCCGCCGCGAGCGCCTTCGGCCCGTCGGCCCCGACCCACACGGGCGTGCGCGCCTCGGTGTCGACGTAGAGGTCGTCCTTGTGGCGCAGGCGGATCGGGTTCGTCCGCGTGCCCCATGCGTGCTCGACCTCCTCGCCGTCGAGCAGCGCCCGGCACTCGAGCGGCGTAGTCGCGCATCCGCCCGGCGGGCAGGCGTGGGAGCCCGAAGACCGCGCGGCCGGTGAAGCCCGTGCCGAGGCCCAGGAACGTGCGGCCCGGCGCGATCTTGTTCACCGTCGCGATGGCGGTCGCCGCCGTCGGGGCGGTGCGCAGCCCCGGGATCGCGAGGAACGTCCCCACCTGCATGTCGCGTCGTGGCCTGCGCGGTCAGCCCGAGGCAGACGAACGGATCGCCCCCGAGCAGCGGCGAGTCGACGAAGCCCACGGTCGAGAAGCCGTGCTCCTCGGCGAACCGCGCGTCGTCCCAGCTGCCCTCGTAGCCCATGAGGCCGAGCCCGAAGTCCACGTGCGTTCCTCCCTTAGTCGTCCCACATGCGCCGTGCGACCCGGCCCACGAGCTCGAGCTTCGCGCGCTGGATCTCCGGCGTGACCCTGTTGCCGCCCGCCGTCGACGCGAACCCGCACTGGCAGGACAGGGCCAGGCGATCCATCGGCACGAACGCCGACGCCTCCTCGATCCGCGCGACGACCTCGTCGTCCGTCTCGATCGTGGGGTTCTTGCTCGACACGAGCCCGAGGACGACGATGTGCCCGTCGAGCGTCTCGGTCAGCGGCTCGAAGCCGCCGGAGCGCTCGTCGTCGTACTCGAGCAGCAGCACGTCGTAGGCGTCCAGCCGCGGGAACACGCGGGCGGCGATCGGCTCGTAGGAGCCGGCGGCGATGTAGCGGCCCTCGCTGTTGCCCTTGCAGAGATGGATGCCCATCGTGACGTCGGCGGGGGCGGTCGCGGCGAGCTCGTTGAGCAGGTCGATGCCCTCGCCCAGCATGCGCTCGGCGCCGATCCCGAGGCCGTCGTACTGCCCGCGGACGTCGGGGTCGGTGAGCGTCGCGATGTCCGTCGCGTCGATCTGCACGTAGCGGCAGCCGAGCTCGGCCAGGTCGGCGATCTCGGCCTCGAGGATCCGCGTCGCATCGGCGAACGCGTCGAACGGGTCCGGATAGGCCTCGGGCGACGTCTCGGGGTCCCACCACTTGCCGAGCATGAGCGGGCTGGGCAGCGTCGCCTTCGCGGGGAGCTCGGTGCGGTCGCGCACGTACGCGTACTCCTCGCTCGCGACCGAGCGCACGCGACGCAGCGTCGCGTTCACCGAGTGGCGCGCGACCGTGCGCGTCAGGTCCTCGGTGCCGTACGCGTCGTCGCCGTGCCAGGTCGTCGGCGGGGGAGGCGGGCCTCCGATGCCCTCGATGGCGTCGAGCAGGCTGCCCGTGAAGACGCCGCGGCGCATCTCGCCGTCGCTGACGATGTCGAGCCCGCAGGCCTCCTGGAGGGCGATCGCCTCGTCGACCGCACGGTCCTCGACGGCTCGCAGGTCGTCGGCCGAGATCGTCCCCGCGTCGTGCGCGGCGCGGGCCTCGGCGAGGTAGGGCGGTCGGAGCAGCGATCCGACCGTCTCCGCGCGGGGAGTCATGCCGCGACCCTACGCCCGCGCCCGCCGGTCGTGGAAGAGCCCGGTTCCGGGGAGCGGAACGCGGCGGTTGGTGCGGCGGCGGCGGGCGCAGAAGACTGCCGCCGATGGGGAACGACCGCATCGCCGTCACGCACGTCGGGAGCCTGGCGCGGCCCGTGGAGCTGCAGGCGTTCATCCGCGCCCAGGAGAACGGCGACGACTACGACCACGCGGCCTTCGAGGCGTGCCTGCGCGACTCCGTCGCCGAGGTCGTCCGGCAGCAGGCCGACGTCGGCATCGACGTCGTGAGCGACGGCGAGTTCGGCAAGACGTTCACGTGGGCGTGGTACATCCGCGATCGTCTCGACGGCTTCGAGGAGCGCCCGTTCGAGCCGACGGGCGAGATCGGCCCCCAGGACCCGTCGCGCCAGGGCCAGGACCGCCGCGAGTACGCGGAGTTCTACGCCGACTACTTCCGCCGCAACCCGATCGCCAGCGGCGTCCGCGACCGCGGCCAGGCCGTCTGCGTCGGGCCGATCCGCTACGCCGGCCAGGACGCGATCGCGCGCGACATCGCCGACCTCAAGGCGGGGATGGACGCCGCGGGCGTCACCGAGGGCTTCCTCCCGGTCGTCGCCCCGTCGAGCGCGGTGCCGATCCGGGTGGACGAGCACTACGGCAGCGACGAGGAGTTCATCTTCGCGCTCGCCGACGCGCTCAACGAGGAGTACCGGGCGATCGTCGACGCGGGCCTGAGCCTGCAGGTGGACGACGCGTTCCTCGCGACGATGTACGA
Source organism: uncultured Solirubrobacterales bacterium (assembly GCA_963757125.1). Lineage (GTDB taxonomy): Bacteria > Actinomycetota > Thermoleophilia > Solirubrobacterales > Solirubrobacteraceae > CAVVSD01. The sequence goes on from CAVWQP010000009.1 coordinate 1,081,216, forward strand.
CACGATGGTCCCGCCCGCGTCGATGGCGGAGTACCGCGAGTGGGCGGAGTTGCGCGTCGAGGCGCTCAACCGCGCGCTCGAGGGCATCCCGCCGGAGCGCTCGCGCTACCACGTGTGCTGGGGGAGCTGGAACGGGCCGCACTCCAACGACGTCGCGCTGCGCGACATCGTCGATCTCATCCTGCAGGTCCGCGTCGGCGGCTACTCGCTCGAGCAGGCCAACCCGCGCCACGAGCACGAGTGGGAGGTGTGGCGCGACGTCGAGCTGCCCGAGGGCCGCGTCCTGCTGCCCGGGCTCATCAGCCACTCGACCAACGTCCTCGAGCACCCCGAGCTCGTGGCGCAGCGGATCGTGCGCCTCGCCGAGCTCGTCGGGCGCGAGCGGGTCATCGCCAGCACCGACTGCGGCTTCGCCCAGACGCCGTACCTGAGCCGCGTGCACCCGCAGATCATGTGGGCCAAGCTGCAGGCGCTGTCCGACGGCGCGGCGATCGCGTCGGCGAAGCTCTGGGGCTAGGCGGCCCGGGCGCGCCGCACCGCGTCGCGCCCCTGCGCGACGCGCGGGTCCGGCGGCTCGCGCCCTCCGACGTCGACCTCGACCAGGCCGGCGGCCGCCTCGCACGCCCCGGCCGCGATCGCGCGGGCCGCGGCCGCGTCACCGCGCAGGTTCACCGTGCCGTCGCGCAGCGCCACCGCGGCGAGCTCGGCGACGCGGGCCGACGCGAGCGCGATCTCCAGCGGCGCCTCGGCGGCCGCCGACAGCGCGTCGGCCAGCCGCTCCGGACCGCGAGGGATCGGAGCGGTCCATCCTCATGGCCTCGAGCACCCGCGCGTAGCCCTCGCCGTCGCGCTCGGCGAGCTCCAGCGCGCGGGCGCGCAGCGCACGCGCCTCGCCGCCGATCGCGTCGAGATCGCCGTACGCCGCCGCCATCTCCACGAGCCCCGCGCCCAGCGCGCACGCCCATGCCGCCGATGCGCCCCCGCCCGGCACCGGCTGCCGCGCGGCGAGCTCGGAGAGCACGTCGCGCAGAGGCCGGTCGGCGAAGGCCATCGGGCCGCCTAGAACAGTCCGACGGTGTTGCCGTCCGAGTCGATGTCGATGTTCAGCGCGGCGGGCTTCGCGCCGAGGCCCGGCATCTGCATGATGTCGCCGCACAGCGGGACGAGCCAGCCGGCGCCGGTGTAGGCGCGGATGTCGCGGATGTGGATCTCGAAGCCCTTCGGCGCGCCGAGCATCTTCGGGTCGGCGGTCAGCGACAGCTGCGTCTTGGCCATGCAGACCGGGAAGCTCGCGAGGCCGTCCTTGGTGAACCGCTCGATCTTCTGACGTGCCGTCGCGGAGTAGGTCACCTCGCCGGCGCCGTACACCTCCTTGGCCACCGCCTCGATCTTCTCCGCGATCGACGCGTCGTCGGGGTACAGCAGCTTGAAGTCGCTGGGGGCGTCGCATGCGGCGACGACCGCCTCGGCGAGCTTGGCGACGCCCTTGCCGCCCTCCGTGAAGCCCTCGTTGATCTCCGCGCCGTGCGCGCCGGCCTTCAGCGCGAGCTGGCGGACGGCCTCGACGTCCTCGTCGGAGTCGCCCGGGCGGCGGTTGACCGCCACGACCGCGGGCAGCCCGAACTTCTTGATCGTCTGCAGGTGGTGGGCGACGTTCGCGAAGCCCTCCTCGAGGTCGCCGTCGTCGCCGCCGGCGTGGTGGCGGATCGCGCGCACCGTGCAGACGAGCACGACAGCGCTCGGCGTCAGGTCGCCGAAGCGGCAGACGATGTCGAAGAACTTCTCCATCCCCATGTCGGCGCCGAAGCCCGACTCGGTGACGATGTAGTCCGCGACCTTCATGCCGATCCGGTCGGCCACGAGCGAGTTGTTGCCGCTGGCGATGTTCGCGAACGGGCCCGTGTGCATGAGGCACGGCTGGCCCTCGAGCGTCTGCACGAGGTTCGGCTTCAGCGCGTCCTTGAGCAGGACGGTCATCGCGCCGGCGGCGCCCAGGTCCTCGGCGGTGATCGCCTTGCCGTCGCGCGAGTAGCCGATCGTGATCTTGCCCAGGCGCTCGCGCAGGTCGGTGAGGTCGCGCGTGACGGCCATGAGCGCCATGACCTCGGACGCGGCCGTGATGTCGAAGCCGGTCTCACGCGGCTGCCCGTTCGTCCGGCCGCCGAGGGCGATCACGTTGTTGCGCAGCGAGCGGTCGTTCATGTCGATCGCGCGGCGCCACGTGATGTTGTTGAGGTCGATCCCGAGCTCGTTGCCGTGGTGGATGTGCGCGTCGATCATCGCCGCGAGCAGGTTGTTCGCCGCGCCGATCGCGTGCATGTCCCCGGTGAAGTGGAGGTTGAGGTCCTCCATCGGGACGATCTGCGTCCAGCCGCCGCCGGCCGCGCCGCCCTTCACGCCGAACACGGGGCCCAGCGACGGCTCGCGCAGCGCGGCGAGCGACTTCTTGCCGATCGCGCCCAGGCCCTGCGTGAGGCCGACGAGCGTCGTCGTCTTGCCCTCGCCGGCCGCCGTCGGCGTCATGCCCGCGACGCAGATGAGCTTCCCGTCGGGCCGGTCGGACAGTCGATCCAGCGCCGACAGCGAGACCTTCGCCTTGTACCGCCCGTACGGCTCGACCTCTTCGGGCTGTAGACCGACCTGCTCGGCGATCTGGTCGATGGGTACCAGGGTGGCCTGCTGGGCGATCTCCAGGCTGTTCATCACGAAGCTCTCTCGCTCTCCACGTCAGGACAGGGCGCGGCGACGATACCGAGGCACCGGGGCCGGGGCCCGTCCCGCCGGGCCAGTCTTCACCGGGCGAACGGGAGGGAGAGGGTCAGACGGCCCGCATGCGGTTGCCGCGCGCGTTGTGCTCGACCTCGACGCCGCCGAGCGCCTCGAGGACCGGCGGGACGTAGTTGGCGAACCGCCCGCGCAGCCCCTTCTTGAGTCCGTACCAGCCGCCGACCGGGTTGTCGTCGGACCGCGCCCAGGCCTCGACCGTGCCGTCCGTCGCCGGCTTCTGCTCGTCGGCGCTGCCGAGCGGCATCCAGTCGCCGTGCTCGCGGAGCATGGCGGGCACGTCCTCGAGCGCGCGGAGGTGGTAGCGCAGCTCGGTCTTGCCGACCTGGACCACGAGCGCCGGCGGATCGGCGTCGGGGGCGCGGTACGCGGTGTACTCGCTCCCGCCGCTCGGGGTCGTGAGCTGCCAGGGGTCCTCTCGGGTGCCGGGCACGTCCGCCTCCTCCGTCGTTCGGTAACTGGGAAGTTACCGTAGCGGGCTCGTTACCATCGGTGTCATGGAGCACGGCGTCTTCGAGGCCCTGGCCGACCCGTACCGCCGCGCGATCCTCGAGCGCCTGCGCGACGGCGAGTGCTCGGTCAAGACGCTGGCCGACGCGCTGCCGATCAGCCGCCCCGCGGTCTCGCGCCACCTGCGCCTGCTGAGCGGCGCGGGGCTGGTCTGCGCCGAGCCTCGCGGCACGCAGCGGCTCTACCGCCTGCACGACGAGGGGCTGGAGGCGGCGAAGGCCTACCTCGAGACGGTCTGGGGCGACGCGGCGCGCCGCTTCACCATCACGGCCGAGAACACGCACGAGTGACCGAGGCGCTGCAGCTGCGCTTCGACGTCGACTGCGGCGTCGAGCACGCCTTCACGACCTGGACCGCGCGGACGTCGACCTGGTGGCCGACGAGCCACACCGTCGCGGGCGAGCCGGGCCTCGCGGTGATCCTCGAGCCCCGGCCGGGCGGCCGCATCTTCGAGCGCACCGACGACGGCCGCGAGGCCGACTGGGGGCGGATCGTCGCGTGGGAGCCGCCGCACCGCCTCGTCTACACCTGGCACCTGCGCCAGGACGAGGCCGACGCGACGGAGGTGGAGATCCGCTTCGACGCGCGCCCCGAGGGCGGGACGACGGTGTCGATCGAGCACCGCGGCTGGGAGCGCCTCGGCGCCCGCGGCCCCGACCGCCGCCAGGCCAACGAGCGCGGCTGGGGCGGCCTGCTGCCCCACTACCTCTCCGCGCTCTAGCGCAGGCCGATCGACGCGCGCCAGCGCCGGTCGCCGCGGTCGGCAGCGACCGCCGCCGTGAACCTGCCGAGCACCTCGCGGACCTCGCGCACGTCCGCGCCCGTGCGCGCGGCGAGCACCGACGCCAGCGGGGTGGCCTCGTGCGCGCCGATGAACATCGTCGGCTTCAGGCCGTCGCCGAGCGTCGCGGCGGCCGAGACGAAGTCGGGGTCGTCGCCCAGCCGCGACGTCGGCGCGATCGCCTCGCGCAGCGCGTCGTGGCCGACCGCGATCACGAAGCGGTCGCCGACCGCCGCGATCTCGACGGGTGCCGGGACGCCCTGGGCGCGGACCGCGATCCCGGCGTCCACGCCCGTCGCGTGCAGCTCGCGGGCGCTCGAGCCGGCGGCGAACCGCGAGATGAGCGACCCGAGCTTCGGGATGGCCGCGCGCATCGCCGCCGGGTCCTTGGACTGCACCACGAGCGCGCCGCCGATCGTGGCGGGGGAGTCGCCGGTCACGAACAGCGCGCCCTCGCCCATCCAGCCGAGGATGTCCTTGTCGACGTCGAGTCCGGCCTGGGCGCCGACGAGGGCGAGGATCGGACCCGATCCGCCGAGCTGCTCCTTCAGCCGCTCGCCGACCTGCCCGAGCCCCATCGCCAGCCAGGCCTTGCCGGTGAGCCCGGCGACCAACGCGGGGTCCGGGCGCGGGCCGAGGTCGGCGCCCCCGACGCCCGCGAGGTCGGCGCGCACGGCCGACCCGTCGGCGTGGAACCGCATGCCGACCGCCGTGGGCATCGATCCGGTGGCGAGGCCGGTCACCAGCGACCCCAGCATCCCGCTCGAGGCGGGTGCCGTCCGGCCCTCGAGCAGCGCCCGGAGCGCGAGGTAGCCGCGCCCGACGCCGTCGTCGCCCTGGACGCGGTCCAGCGACTCCTTGAACGCGGTGAGCGAGGCGAGGTCGTCGCCTCCCGCGGCGTCGACCGTCGCGCGCACCGCTGCCGGGCTGCCGACGACGACGCGGTCCTCGACGACGGCGTACGCGGTGCCGCCGGCGCCGATGCGGATGTCGACGTCCTCGTAGCGCTGCGTCCTGCCGCCCTGCCCGGACACCCAGTCGCGCGCGGCGCCGACGTCGGAGGCCGCGGCGACGTACGCGCCGTCGGCGGTCGACCCGGTGAGGGAGAAGGCCCCGACGCGGTCGCCGATCCAGGGCGCGACGTCGCCCTTGCCGCCCTTCCCGCGGATGAGCTCCTGCAGCCGCGCGCCGGCGTCGGCGGTGCCGAGCACCTTGCGGGCGGCGGCGAGCGCGTCGTCGCGCGTCGCGCCCGGCGGAGGGATCGTCGCCTCCACGTACACGGGCGCGCGTGCGGGGACGACGGCCGCGGGATCCGCGGACGTCTCCTTCTCCGAGCCGCAGCCGGCGGCGACCGCGACGAGGAGGGCGGCGAGCACCGCGAGGCCCAGGCGTCGGGTCGGCGTGGCGGGGGACACGTGCCCCGACGGTATCGCGGCGTGCGAGGCCCGAGGGCGATGCACACCGACCGGCGGAACTGCCCCCGAGGCTGCAAGTTCGCGTGCGTCCGCGGGAACTGCACCGCGACGACCGGCTTTTCGGGCGGTGTTCCCCCACCGCGCCCCACCGTCGAAAGCCCTGCAAATGGAGACCGCGACGGGTCGCCGAGGGGGCGTCGAGGGCGGGTGGTGGGGGATCGGGTGCATTGAGAGTTGCTCGGTGGGGGAAAGTGGGTTACTGTCGCTGCCTGCGAGCCGGGCTGGAGGGGCTCCTCCCACCTCTCCAGGCCGGCTCACCCACTTGAACCCATGGCCTTCCGCGGCTCATTCGACTACTCGCTCGATGCAAAGAACCGCCTCACGGTCCCGGCGAAGTTCCGTGCCGAGCTCAGCGGAGGGGTCGTCCTCGCGAAGGGCCTCGAGCGCAACGTCGACCTCTGGGTCCCCGACGCGTACGACGCCGTCGTCGAGCGCTCGCTGCAGGGGCTGAACCCGATGTCCTCCGACGCCCGCCGCATGCGCCTCTGGTTCTCCGCGAACGCGTTCGACACCGAGCTGGACTCGGCCGGGCGCGTGCAGCTCCCCGCCGCGCTCATCGAGCACGCGGGCCTGCACAAGGAGGTCGTGGTGACCGGCGCCTCCGAGTCCCTCCAGGTCTGGGACCGCAGGACCTGGCAGGACTTCAACAGCGACCTGACCGGCGAGATCGCCGGCATCACCGAGCGCCTTGGCCATCCTGGTTGACATGACCGCCACTCACGTCCCCGTGCTTCTGCACGAGACGGTCGATCTCCTGGCTCCGCCGCGCGGCGGCGTCGCGGTCGACTGCACGTTCGGCGCAGGCGGGCACGCGCGTGCGATCGCCGAGCACCTCGGGCCCGACGGCCTGCTCATCGCGATCGACCGCGACCCCGACGCGGAGGCCCGCTTCGACGAGTTCACCGCCGAGGTCGCGTGCGCGACGCGCTTCGTGCGCGCGGACTTCGTCGAGGGGCTGGCGATGCTGGCCGACGAGGACGTCCGGGCCGACGCCCTCCTCATGGATCTCGGCATGTCCTCCATGCAGGTCGACACGCGCGAGCGCGGCTTCTCCTACGTCTACGACGCCCCCCTCGACATGCGGATGGACCCGACGCTCGAGCTCTCCGCGCGCGAGGTCGTCAACGAGTGGGACGAGCGCGATCTCTCCCGTGCGCTGCGCGACCTGGGCGAGGAGCGCTACGCCCGCCAGATCGCCCGCGGGATCGTCCGCGCACGTGCGCGCGGGTCGATCGACACGACCACGGAGCTGGTCGACGTCATCACCGCCGCGGTCCCCGCGCCGGCGCGGTTCGCGGGCGGGCATCCGGCCAAGCGCACGTTCCAGGCGATCCGGATCGCCGTCAACGACGAGCTCGGACAGCTCGACTCGGCACTCCCCCTCGCGTGGCGGGTGCTCGGCATCGGAGGCCGCTTTGCAGGGATTTCCTTCCACAGCCTGGAAGACCGGCGCGTGAAGCGCTTCCTGGTCGACCTCGCGCGCGGGTGCACCTGCCCGCCCGACCTCCCGGTGTGCGTCTGCGGCGGCGAGCCGCGTGCGGAGCTGCTGAACCGCCGGTCGATCGTCGCCGGATCGGCCGAGGTCGCCGAGAACTCGCGGGCCGCCTCGGCGCGGCTGCGCGCCGCCCGCAAGCTGAAGGACACCGAATGAGCCGACCGGCGACCGCAGCGCGTCGCGCGACGCACGCCGGCCAGACGGCCCCGCGCCCGCTGCGTCCCGTCCCCGGCCCGCGGCGCGTCTCGGGCCCGTCGCGGACCCGGCCCGCCGCCGCGACGGCGGCACCGGGGATCCTCCTCGGCGCGGCCGGCCTCGCCCGCACGCTCCCCGACTCCCGCGCGCTCGACCGTCTCATCCGCGGGCGGACGTGGGTCGCGGTCATCGCCGTCGCGCTCATCGGCATCGTCGCGATGCAGGTCCACATGCTCGGCCTGAACGCCGGCATCGGTCGCGCGGTCGAGAAGGCCACGACGCTCGAGCAGCAGAACACGACGCTGCGCCTCGAGGTCTCGCGCCTCGGGCTCCGGCGACCGCATCGCCGAGGAGGCGCAGCAGCTCGGGCTCGTCATGCCGAACGCCGGCGAGGTCCGCTACACGGACGTCACCCCGGCCGACGCCGGGCGCGCGGCGAGGACGATGAAGCCCGCCGACCCGGATCTCGCGGCCCAGGCGAAGGCGGCGGTCGAGGCCGGCGTGGGCACCGGTGCGATCGCGCTGGCGCCCGAGTCGGCCGAGAAGGCGCCGGGGGCGACGCCCGCGCCCGCGGCCACCGATCCGGCGGCGACCGCACAGGCGCCCGCAGCGGCGACCACGACGACGACCACCCAGCCGCAGCAGCCGGTCGTCGCCCAGCAGACCCAGACGCCCGCCACTCAGCCGCAGCAGGCGCCCGTCCAGGCCCAGCAGCAGCAGCCCGTGCAGGCCCAGGCGCAGGCACCCGCGCCCCAGCCGCAGCAGCAGCAGACCGGACAGGCGGTGACGCCGGCCGGCGGCGCCGTCGCGACCCCGGGGGGCTAGGCCCGGTGGGCCTGACGCAGCGGCGCATCGGCCTGCTGTTCGCGGTCTTCCTCGTCCTCCTCAGCCTCGCCGTGATGCGCGCGGGCTGGGTCGGCCTCGTCAACGCCAGCACCCTGAAGAACGCCGCCGCGACGCAGCAGGTCGTCGACGTCGCGCTGCCCGCGCAGCGCGGCTCGATCACCGACCGCACCGGCACCGAGCTCGCGGTGTCCGAGCCCGCGAGCGACATCTCCGCGACGCCCTACCTCGTCAAGGACCCGCGGGGCACGGCGGCCAAGCTCGCACCGATCCTCGGCGTCCCGGTGGGCGACCTGCTCGACAAGCTCACCGAGCGCAGCGGCTTCGTCTACCTCTCGCGCAAGCTGCCCTCGGCGCGCGCCGCGCAGGTCCGCAAGCTCGGCATCGCGGGCATCGACCTCACGCCGACGAGCCGCCGCGAGTACCCGCGCGACTGGCTGGCGTCGCAGGTCCTCGGCACCGTGCAGTCCGACGGCGAGGGCGGCGCCGGCCTGGAGTACCGCGAGGAGAAGACGCTGCACGGCAAGGACGGCGAGCGCCGGATCGTGCGCGACGCCCTCGGCCAGCCGATCTCGATCAGGGACACGACCCCGATGAAGCCGGGGCACGACATCCAGCTCACGCTCGACGCGCAGATCCAGGCCAAGGCCGAGGAGGTGCTGCGCGGCGTCGGCGAGGCCTACAAGCCGAAGAGCGCGACCGCGCTCGTGACGGACCCGCGGACCGGTCAGGTGCTCGCGATGGCGAACTGGCCGGGCGTGAACGCCAACGACGTCGTGGGTGCGCCGCCCGCGGCCTGGCAGAACCGCACGGTCGGCGACGTCTACGAGCCGGGCTCCACGTTCAAGATCGTCACCATCGCCGGCGCGCTGCAGGAGGGGCTGGTCAAGCCCGACACGATGTTCAGCCTCCCGCCCAAGATCCAGGTCGCCGACCGGCTCATCGGCGAGGCGCACGATCGCGGCGCCGTGTCGCTCACGACCGCACAGATCCTCGCGCAGTCCTCCAACGTCGGCACGATCATGATCGGCCAGCGGCTCGGGGCCAAGCGCTTCGACCAATGGGTCCGGCGGTTCGGGTTCGGGACGAAGTCGGGCATCGCGCTGCCGGGCGAGGAGCAGGGTCTGGTCCTCCCGCTCGACAAGTACTCGGGCTCCTCGATGGGCAACCTGCCGATCGGCCAGGGCGAGGCGGTCACCGCCGTCCAGCTCGCCGCCGCCTACGCGACGATCGCCAACGGCGGCATCCTGCGCACCCCGCAGATGATCAAGTCGATCGACGGCAGGAAGGTCGCGCTGCCGAAGGGCAAGCGGATCATCTCGCCGTTCACGGCCTCCGAGGTCCGCAAGATGCTCGAGGGCGTCATCCGCGTCGGCGGGACGGGCACCGAGGCCGCGATCGACGGCTACACGCTCGCGGGCAAGACCGGCACCGCGAACAAGATCGACCCGAAGACGGGCAAGTACTCGGACTCCGCGTACGTCGCCTCGTTCGTGGGCTTCGCGCCCGCCAACGACCCCAAGCTGCTCGTGACGGTCACCGTCGACGAGCCGCAGGGTGGCATCTACGGCGGGTCGGTCGCGGCGCCCGCGTTCCAGCGCATCGCGCAGTTCGCGCTGCCCTATCTCGGCATCCCGCCCAGCTAGCCTGCCCGGCAATGCGGCTGCGCGAGCTCTTCCCGCACGCCCAGGGCGACCCAGAGGTCACCAGCCTCGCCTACGACGGACGCAGCGTGCAGCCGGGCGCGCTGTTCTTCTGCGTGCGCGGCTTCACGCGTGACGGGCACGACTTCGCGCCCGGCGCGATCGCCGACGGCGCCGTGGCGCTCGTCGTCGACCACCCGCTCGGGCTCGGCGTGCCCGAGGTGCAGGTCGAGGACGTCCGCGCCGCGATGGCACCCGTCGCCGCGCGGTTCCACGGCGATCCGAGCGCCCGTCTCGACGTCGTCGGCATCACCGGCACGAGCGGCAAGACGACCACGTCGTTCCTCGTCCGCGAGCTGCTCGAGGGCGCCGGTCGCCGCACCGCGCTGCTCGGGACCGTGAAGAGCGTCGTCGCGGGCCGCGAGGGGACCCTCGCGCGCACGACGCCCGAGGCCGTCGACCTCCAGGCCGCGTTCGCCGAGATGGCCGACGGCGGCGACCTCGCCTGCGCGATGGAGGTCTCCAGCCACGCCTTGGAGCTGCACCGCGCGGACGCGATCCACTGGGCCGTCGCCGTGTTCACGAACCTCAGCCAGGACCACCTCGACTTCCACCCGACGATGGAGGAGTACTTCCTCGCCAAGCGGCGGCTCTTCGAGGCCGGTCCGCGTGTCGGGATCGTCAACGTGGACGACGCATGGGGCGCGCGGCTGGCCGCCGAGATGGACGTGACGACCGTGTCCGTCGAGGGCGACGCCGACGTGCGCGCCGTCGACGTGCGCCCGGGACTCGACGGCACCGACTTCGCCGTCGTCGACCGCGACGGCACGCGGCTGGACCTGCGCTCCCCTCTCCGCGGGCGCTTCAACGTCGCCAACGCCGTCGCGGCCGTCGCGGTGGCCAGGTCGCTGGGCGTCGCCGACGACGTCATCGCCGCGGCGCTGCGCACGGCCGCGCCGGTCCCGGGCCGGCTGCAGCCCGTCGAGGAGGGCCAGGGGTTCGCGGTGCTCGTCGACTACGCCCACAAGCCCGGAGCGCTCGAGTCGGTCCTCGACGCCGCGCGCGACCTCACGCGCGGGCGCGTCATCGTCGTCTTCGGTGCGGGCGGGGACCGCGACCGCGGCAAGCGCCCGATCATGGGGGAGGTCGCCGGCCGCCTGGCCGACGAGGTCGTCATCACCTCCGACAACCCCCGCTCCGAGGACCCGGACGCGATCGTCGCCGAGATCGTGGCCGGCGTCGGCCGCGAGGACGTCCGCGTCGAGCCCGACCGCCGCGCCGCGATCGAGCTCGCGGTGTCGCTCGCCCGCGACGGGGACGTGCTGCTCGTCGCCGGCAAGGGCCACGAGCAGGGCCAGGAGCTCGCGGGCGGCCGGAAGGTCCCGTTCGACGACGTCGCGGTCGCCAGGGAGGCGCTGCGTGCGCGCGTGGTCGCCTAGCCGCGTCGCTCAGGCCGCGGGCGCGCGCTGGACCGGGCCCGCCGACGGGCCCGGCCCGGAGCGCGTCACGATCGACTCGCGCGACGTGCGCCCGGGCGACCTCTTCGTCGGGCTGCGCGGCGAGCACGTCGACGGCGGCGCCTTCGCCGCCGCCGCGCTGCAGGCCGGCGCGTGGGGCGTCCTCGTCGCGCCGGGTCACATCTCCGGCGAGCGCGTCCTGGAGGCCGACGACCCGCTCGCGGCGCTGCAGGCGCTCGCCGTCGCCTGGCGGCAGGAGCTCGGCGCCGACGTCATCGGCGTGACCGGGTCGACCGGCAAGACCTCCACGAAGGACCTGCTCGCGGCGATGGTCGCGACCGGCAGGCGGGTGACGGCCACCGCGCAGAACCTCAACACGGAGATCGGGCTGCCGCTGACGATCCTCGGCGCGCCGGAGGGGACCGAGGTCCTCGTGCTGGAGATGGCGATGCGGGGCGCCGGGCAGATCGCCGAGCTCGTCGCGATCGCCGAGCCCGACGTCGGGCTCATCACGAACGTCGGCCCCGTGCACCTCGAGCAGCTCGGGTCGCTCGAGGCGATCGCCGCCGAGAAGGCCGGCGTCATCGCGGGCCTGCGCCCCGGCGGGACGGCGGTCGTCCCCGCCGGCGAGGCGCTGCTGGCCCCGCACCTGCGCATGGACGTCCGGACCGTGACGTTCGGCCCGGGCGGCGACGTCGACGACCTCGGCGCCGTCGAGCTGCCGTTCACCTCGGCCCACATGGCGCGCAACGGCATGGCCGCCCTGGCCGCCGCGCGGGCCGTCGGCGTCGAGCCGCGCGGGCCGATCGAGGTGCTCCTGAGCGCTCGGCGAGGCCAGCGGATCGAGCTTCCCGGCCCCCTGGTCGTCTTGGATGACTGCTACAACGCCAACCCGATGTCGATGCGAGCCGCACTCGATGAGCTCGCCGCGACCGCGGGCGGGCGCCGCGTCGCGGTGCTCGGCGACATGCTCGAGCTCGGGCCCGGCGAGGGCCGCTTCCACGAGGAGATCGGGGAGCACGCCCGCGACCGCGGCGTCGACGTCCTCGTGACGGTCGGGCCGCGCGCGGCGCACATGGCCGGGTCCGTTCGGCGGCGCGACGCACCGCGTCGCCGACGCGGAGGCGGCGGCGACGCTCGTGACGAGCCTCGTCGAGCCGGGGGACACGGTGCTCGTGAAGGCGTCCAGGGGCGTCGGTCTGGAAGCCGTCACCGAGGCGCTGCAACAGCATGGGTGAGGTCCTCATCGCGGGCAGCGCCGCGCTGCTCATCTGCATCTTCCTCTCGCCGAAGTTCATCGCGGCGGTGCGCGAGCGCGAGTTCGGCCAGGTCATCCGCGAGGAGGGCCCCGAGGGCCACCACGCGAAGGCGGGCACGCCGACGGCGGGCGGCATCGTCATCTTCGTCGCGATCTCGATCCCGTTCCTGATCCTGTCGGACTACGACTGGCGGGCGGTCGGGGTCTACGGCGCGGCGGTGCTGTGCGCGCTGCTCGGGTTCGCCGACGACTACCTCAAGCTCGTCCATCGCCGGTCGCTCGGCCTGCGGGGGCGCGTGAAGCTCGGCGTGACGATCCTCGTCTCGATCGGGCTGTGGTGGGTCGCGACGCAGCAGGCGGGGCTCGACGAGACGCTGCGCCTGCGGATCATCGACTACCAGATCGACCTGTCCGCGCTCGGCGGCCTGCCGTATCTCGTCGTCATCTACCTCGTGGTCGCGGGCACGACGAACGCCGTGAACCTCACGGACGGCCTCGACGGGCTCGCCGCGGGCTGCGCGGCGATCGTGCTGCTCGCGTACATCGGCATCACGTTCATCACCGCCGGCTTCCACGACCTCGCGGTGCTCTCGGGCTGCCTCGTCGGCGCGTGCGTCGGCTTCCTGTGGTTCAACGCCTTCCCGGCGACGGTGTTCATGGGGGACACCGGGTCCCTGGGACTGGGGGGCGCGATCGCCGGGATGGCGATCATGACCAAGACGGAGATCCTGCTGCTCCTGCTCGGCGCGATCTTCGTGATCGAGGCGCTGAGCGTGCTCATCCAGGTCTTCTCGTTCCAGACCTTCCGGAAACGGGTGTTCCTCATGGCCCCGATCCACCATCACTTCGAGCTGATGGCGTGGTCGGAGACGAAGATCATCCTGCGCTTCTGGATCGTCGCGGCGATCTGCGCCGCGAGCGGCTTCACGATCTACCAGGCCTCGATCACGTGAGACCGCCGCTCCCGGGCGGCCCCTACCTCGTCGTCGGCCTCGCGCGCTCCGGGGTCGCGGCGGCGCGAGCCCTGCTGGCGCGCGGGGAGGAGGTGCTCGTCGTCGACGCCGGCACGCCGGCGGTGCCGGAGGGCATCGCGGCGGTGACGGGGACGGACGGCCTCGCGGAGCTCGACCGTGCCGCGACCCTCGTGAAGTCGCCCGGCGTGCCGGCGCAGGCGCCCGTCGTCGCCGAGGCACGGCGGCTCGGGATGCCCGTCATGGGCGAGCTCGAGCTCGCCTGGCGACTCGTCGACGCCGAGGTCATCGCGGTGACCGGGACGAACGGCAAGACGACGACGGTCGAGCTCCTCGGGGAGATCCACCGCGCGGCGGGAGCGCCGGTCCGCGTCGTCGGCAACGTCGGGACCGCCTACGCGTCGCTCGCCGGTGAGGACCTCCACGGCGCGACCGTCGTCTGCGAGGCGTCCTCCTTCCAGCTCGAGGACACGCTGGCGTTCGCGCCCGAGGCGGCGATCCTGCTGAACCTCGAGCCCGACCACCTCGACCGCCACGGCACCCTGGAGGCCTACCGCGACGCCAAGCTCCAGGCGTTCGCGCGCCAGGGTCCCGAGGACATCGCGCTCGCGCCGATCGACGTGCCCGGCGCGGCCCGCCGGGTGGCTCCGCTGGAGATCCGCGACGGCGCGCTCGTGCACGAGGGGGAGCGGATCGACGTCCGGCTGCGCGGGCCCCACAACCTCGCCAACGCCGCCGCGGCCGCGGCCGTCGCGCTGGCCCGCGGCGTCGATCCGCGCCCCGGCCTCGCGACGTTCGCCGGCGTCGAGCACCGCCTCGAGGAGGTCGATCGCATCGACGGCGTCCTCTACGTCAACGACTCGAAGGCCACGAACGTCGCCTCGACCCTCGTCGCGCTCGCCTCGTTCACCGCGCCGGTGCACCTCATCCTCGGCGGGCAGGGCAAGGGCCAGGACTTCACGCCGCTGCGGGCGGCCGCGGCGAGCGCCCGCGTCTACCTCATCGGCGAGGACGCCGAGCGGATCGGCGAGGCCGTCGGCGGGGAGCCGTGCGGCGACCTGGAGACGGCCGTGGCGCGGGCCGGCGCGCGCGCCCGCGAGGGCGACGTCGTCCTCCTGTCGCCCGCCTGCGCGTCCTTCGACCAGTTCGCCGACTACGAGGCGCGCGGACGCGCCTTCAAGGAGCTGGTCCGCGCGCGTCGAAGCTCCGGGTCGTGAAGAGGCCCTGGCGTCGAACTGCCCACGCATATCCGCTCGAGCACCAGATCCTCCTGACGGCGACGCTGTGCCTCATGGCCGGAGGGGCGGTGATGGTCTACAGCGCCTCCTCGGCGCGGACCCTGCTGGAGGGCACGGGCGACGGGTCGACCTACCTCGTGAAGTACCTCATGTACGGGGCGTTCGGGCTCGTCCTCATGCAGGTGATGGCGCGGCGCGGCCTCGAGCTGGCGCAGCGCTTCGCCCCGATCATGCTCGTGATCTCCTTCGGCCTGCTCGTGGCGGTGAAGCTGCCGGGCCTCGGGGTGGAGGTCAACGGCGCGCGCCGCTGGATCGGCGCCGGCCCGCTGCAGTTCCAGCCCAGCGAGATCATGAAGCTGTCGCTCGTCCTCTACGCGGCGGGGCTGCTGGCCGGCAAGCCGAAGCGGCTGCAGACGCTCAAGGGGGTGATCAGCCCGCTGCTGCTCGTCGCGGGCGCCGCGGCGCTGCTCATCGCCTCCCAGCCCGACCTGGGGACGGCGCTCGTCATCGGCTTCACGATGTCGGCGATGCTCGTCGCGGCGGGCATGCCGATGCGCCACCTCGCGACGCTCGGCGCGGGCGTCGCGGGCCTGATCTTCCTCTTCGCGCTGCTCGAGCCCTACCGGCGCGCCCGGCTGACGAGCTTCATCGATCCGTGGGCGCACGCCTCCGACGCGGGCTTCCAGGCGGTCCAGGGCCAGATCGCGCTCGGCTCGGGCGGCCTGTTCGGCCTGGGGCCGGGGCAGTCGGTGCAGAAGATCTTCTACCTGCCCGAGGCCCACACGGACTTCATCCTCGCGGTCATCGGCGAGGAGCTGGGCGTCGTCGGGGTGACGGTGCTCATGTTCCTCTACGGGATGATCGCCTACGGCGGGCTCCGCGCCGCGAAGGCCGCGAAGACCGCCTACGCGCAGCTCGTCGCGGCGGGGATCACGTCGCTCATCCTGTCCCAGGCGCTGCTGAACACCTTCACGGTCCTCGGGCTCGCGCCGCTGACCGGCGTGCCGCTGCCGTTCGTCTCGGCGGGCTCGACGAGCATCACGGTGCTGCTGGCCTCCATGGGCCTGCTGCTGAACATCGCGAGCGGGCGGCACACGCATCTGCGCGCCGTGCCGTCAGGATCACGGGATGAGGACTCCGATCGTCATCGCCGCGGGGGGCACCGCGGGGCACGTGGTACCGGCACTGGCGGTCGCCGACGCGCTACGGGCTGAGGGCTGCGAGGTCACGTTCGTCGGCGGGGAGCGCGCCGAGGCGCAGCTCGTCCCCGCTGCGGGCTACGAGCTGCGGCCGATCCGCGTCCGTGGGCTGAGCCGCACCAACCCGGTCGACGCGGCGAGGGCCGGGCTCCTGGCGGCCGGGGCGGTGCGCGAGGCTCGCCACATCCTGCGCGACCTGCGTCCCGCCGCGGTCCTCGGCGCCGGCGGCTACGTGGCGGGCCCCGTCGGCCTGGCCGCGATCGCGGGGCGCACCCCGCTCGTGCTCAGCGAGGCCGACAGCCACCTGGGGATCACGAACCGGACGCTGGCGCCGCTCGCGAAGCGCGTCTGCCTCGCGTTCCCGATCGAGGGCAGGACGGGGGACCGCTACGTGCGTGACCGGCCGCCCTGTGCCGCCACCGGCGACCGACCGCGTGGCCGCGCGCGAGCGCTTCAACCTCGCGCCCGACGACACCTGCGTGATCGTCTTCGGCGGCTCGCTCGGCGCACGCTCGATCAACGAGGCCTCGATCCAGGCGTTCCTCGACGCGCCGTACCGCGTGATCCACGCCGCCGGCGAGCGCGACATGGAGTCGCTGCTCCCGCGCGTGCCCGCGCACGGCTACGACCTGCGTCCCTACATCGAGCACTTCGGCGAGGCGCTGCTCGCCTCCGACCTCTGCGTCGCGCGCTCGGGCGGGTCGATCTTCGAGGTCGCGGCGCACGGGCGTCCCGCGATCCTGATCCCCTATCCGCACGCGACCGGCGACCATCAGGCATCCAACGCGCGCTGGATGGCCGAGGCCGGCGCCGCCGTGATCGTGCCCGACGACGAGCTGACGCCGCAGCGGCTGCGCGGAGAGGTCGACGCGCTGCTCGCCGACCCGGTGCGGCTGGCCGCCATGTCGCAGGCGTCGGCGCGGCTGGCGCGCCCGGACGCGGCGGCCGACGTCGCCGCCGCCGTGCTGGAGGCCGCCGCATGAGCTGGGACGGGCGCAAGCTGCACTTCATCGCGATCGGCGGCGCGGGGATGAGCGGCCTCGCGCTCGTCGCGCACGCGCTCGGCGCGCAGGTCACGGGGTCGGATCGCTCGGACTCCGCCTACCTCGAGCCGCTGCGCGAGGAGGGGATCGTCCCGGTCATCGGGCACGCGGCGGCGAACATCCCCGCGGGCGACGACGTCGAGGTCGTCGTGTCCACCGCCATCGCGGCGGACAACCCCGAGCGCGCCGCGGCCGCCGCGCGCGGGCTGCGCGAGCTGCACCGCAGCGAGCTGCTGGCGGAGGTCAGCGCGGAGAAGCGCACGCTCGCCATCGCGGGGACGCACGGCAAGACGACGACGAGCTCGATGGCGGCCCACGCGCTGCTGCGGATGGGGGAGGACCCGTCGTATCTCATCGGCGGCGAGCTGCGCACGACGGGCCGCAACGCTGCCTGGGGCGCGGGGGAGTGGCTCGTCGTCGAGGCCGACGAGTCCGACCGCTCGTTCCTGCGGCTGTCGCCCCAGCTCTCCGTCGTGACGAACATCGAGCTCGACCACCACGCGACCTACGGCTCGAAGGCCGAGGTCGAGGCCGCGTTCGGCGAGTTCCTCGCACGATCGGGACGCGTCATCGTCTGGGACGGCCCCGACGCGGAGGAGTTCCTCGACCGCTCGGGGATCGGCGAGGCGGCGTTCTTCCGGGCCGACGATGTCGTCCTGAGCCCCGACGGGTCTGAGTTCACCTGGGCGCAGCAGCGCGTCCGCCTCTCCGTCCCTGGCGCCCACAACGTCGCCAACGCCGCGGCGGCGCTCACCGCCTGCGTGATGATGGGGCTGCCGCGCGAGACGCTGGCCGGGACGCTCGAGGACTTCCGCGGCGCCGGGCGCCGGTTCGAGGTGCTCGGCACCACCGCATCGGGCGCGACCGTCGTCGACGACTACGCGCACCACCCGACCGAGGTGGCGGCGACGCTCGCCGCCGCGCGCACGCGCAACCCCCGTCGGCTCGTCGCCGTCTTCCAGCCGCACCTCTACTCGCGCACGCAGCAGCTCGCGCGCGAGTTCGGGGCGGCGCTGGCCGCCGCCGACGTCGTCTGCGTCCTCGGGATCTACCCCGCCCGCGAGGCGGCCGCCGACTTCCCCGGCGTGAGCGGGCTGGCGATCGCCGAGGCCGCGGCGGACGCGGCGGAGGGACGGCAGGTCCTCTGGCTGCCCGGCTTCGACGACGCGCGGCCGCTCCTGGCCGGGCTGCTGCGCGACGGCGACCTCTGCCTCGTCCTCGGCGCGGGGAACGTCGTCGAGCTCGGGCGCAGCCTCGTCACGGCTCCGCCCGCCTGACGCCCGTCTCCGGCACGTAGCGCGACACGTAGGCCGCGGCGAGCAGCCCGAGCCCGCCGACCGTGACCGCCGCCCCGCCGAGCGTGATCGCCGCCGTGGCGGCCGCGACCGCCAACGGACCACCTGCCGTACCCAGGTCGGACAGCACGCGCCAGACGCCGAGGAACGGCACCCGGGTCGCGGGCGGTGCGAAGTCGGCGCCCAGCGTCATGACCACACCGCTGGAGAGCCCGTTGCCCGCGCCGAGCAGCATCGCCACGAGCGCCAGCGTCAGCGTGCCGTGGGTGAGCGGCATGATCGCCAGCCCGATCGACATGATCACCAGGCACGGGATCGCGACGGCCTTGCGCCCCCAGCGGTCCATGACGCTGCCGCCGGGATAGACCATGAGCAGCTCGACGCCCAGCGAGACACCGAACAGCACGGCGGTCGTCTGCACGCTGAGCCCGATGCTGTCCGCCCACAGCGGCAGGAGCACGTTGCGCGCCTGGCGCAGCGCCTGCAGCGACGTCGCGGCGAGGCCGGCGGTGAGGAAGACGTGGCGGTGGTCGCGGAGGATCTCGCCGACGGGGACGGGGTTCCCGCGGCTCTCGTCGTCGCGGCCGGCCGGCACCGTCGCGAACAGCACGAGCGCGGCGGCGCCCGTGAGGACGATCGCGACGACGTAGACGGCGTCGAACCCGCCGAAGTGCGTGGCGAGCGCCGCCACGAACGGCCCGAGGAACATGCCCATGCGGTTCGTCCCGCCGAGCAGCGACATCGCCCGGCCGCGCAGCGTGGGGGGCACGACCTCGCTCACGTACGCGAGCCGCGCCAGCTGCCACGCCGACCAGCCGCAGCCCTGGACGAACGCGAGCGCCGCGAACACGACCTCCGACGTCGTGAGCGTCCAGCCGACGAGCGTGAGGATCACCGTGATCGACGCGGCGCCGATCGTCGCCCGCTCGCCGAAGCGCGTCAGCGCCCAGCCCGCGGGGATGTCGAAGACGAGGACGCCGACGCCGCGCAACGCGACGATGAGCCCCGCGAGCGCCGGGGAGGCGCCGAGGTCGCGGGCGGCGAGCGCGACGATGGCGATGATGCCGCCGTCGCCGATGAAGAAGAGGACCGACGGCAGGTAGACCGACATGCCGAGGGAGCGCAGCGTGATCGGGTCGTCCTGCCTCGGCACCCGGGGAGGTTGCCACACGCAGGGAGGCGGGCCTGCGCGGCGAAGCTCCGGAGCATGGTCCTGGCCAGCCGCAAGGCGACCGTCGCCGCCGCCGCGCTCCTCGCGCTCGTCGTCCTCGGCGCGATGTTCCTGTGGCTGCGCGACTCGAGCCTCGTCGGCGTGCGCCAGGTCGACGTCACCGGGGTGACCGGCAGCCAGGCGGAGGAGATCCGCGGCGCGCTGACCGACGCCGGGCGCGACATGACGACGCTGCACGTGCGCGAGGACGCGCTGCGCGACGCGGTCCAGGCCTATCCCGTCGTGCGCGAGCTGCACGCCGACGCCGACTTCCCGCACCGCCTGCGGATCACCGTGAACTCCTACGACGCGATCGGGTCCATGGAGATCGGCGGGCGCTCCGTCGCGATCGCACGCGACGGCACCGTGCTCGACGGGACGCCCACGAAGGGGCTGACCGCGATCGCGGCCACGGGGTCGGCCGCCGGCACGAAGATCACGGGGACCGAGGCGACGAAGCTCGTGCGCCTCCTGGCCGCCGCGCCGGCGCCGCTGCGCTCCCGCGCGCTGCGCGCGTACAAGGGCCCGAACGGTCTCGCCGTCGATCTGCGCGACGGCCCGCGGGTCGACTTCGGCGATCTCGCGCAGCTGGACGCCAAGTGGCTCTCGGCGGCCGCCGTCCTCGCCGACGCGGACTCGCGCGGCGCCTCCTACGTCGACGTGCGGCTGCCCGAGCGGCCGGTCGCCGGGCCACTCCCGGCGACGAAGGAAGGCGCACAGGGAGAACCCTCGACCTCGCCTTGAGCTTGATGGCGAACTCGAGACGTTCCTCCTGCACTTCTTGAGGGTTGGGGGTTCTGCAAGGTGGGTTGCACGGGGTAGACTCGGCGTTGACATCCGATTCGGCCCGTGCTTGTGTGGCCCGCCGTCGGATAAAGACGGAGGGTTGACCAAACCCTCGACGCTATCTCAAGGGTCGGACGGGAACTTCACACATGGAGAGCAGCTACCTCGCCGTGATCAAGGTGGTCGGTGTCGGCGGCGGCGGAACCAACGCCGTCAGCCGGATGATCGACGCCGGCCTGAGGGGCGTGGAGTTCGTCGCGGCGAACACGGACAACCAGGCGCTCGGCATGGTCGACGCCGACATCAAGCTGAACATCGGGCACGAGGCGACGAAGGGTCTCGGCGCCGGCGCGAACCCCGATGTCGGCTTCTCCGCCGCGGCCGAGTCACGTGACGACATCAAGGAGGCGCTCAAGGGCGCCGACATGGTCTTCGTCACCGCGGGCGAGGGCGGCGGCACCGGCACCGGCGCCGCGCCCGTCATCGCCGAGATCGCCAAGAACGAGATCGGCGCGCTCACCGTGGGCGTCGTCACGAAGCCGTTCACGTTCGAGGGCTCCAAGCGGATGCAGCAGGCCGACGAGGGCATCGCGCGCCTGCGTGAGGTCGTCGACACGCTCATCGTGATCCCGAACGAGCGGCTCCTCGGGATGGTCGAGCGGCGCACCTCGATCATGGACGCGTTCCGCGAGGCGGACAACGTCCTGCGCCAAGGCGTCCAGGGGATCACCGACCTCATCACGATCCCGGGCCTGATCAACCTCGACTTCGCCGACGTCCGCACGATCATGCAGGACGCCGGCTCGGCCCTCATGGGCATCGGCACGTCCAACGGCGAGAGCCGCGCGGCCGAGGCCGCGCGCAACGCGATCTCCAGCCCGCTGCTGGAGCAGTCGGTGGACGGCGCGCAGGGGATCATCTTCAACATCACCGGCGGCAAGGACCTCGGCCTGTTCGAGGTCAACGAGGCCGCCGAGGTCATCCACGACGCCGCGGACCCCAACGCGAACATCATCTTCGGCGCCGTCATCGACGAGCACGGCAGCAACGACGACGTCCGGGTGACCGTCATCGCGACAGGTTTCGACCACGGCCGCGCCCGCCCGCGCACCGCGCGCGAGGACACGCGGGCCCGCGCGACCGAACGCGATCGGTCCCCGCGCATCGGCGATCGCGAGCGCACGACGCTCGAGATCTCCGACGACGATCTGGACATCCCGCCCTTCCTCCGCTGAGCGTCCAGAGGCACTCGACGTTCGGATGGTTGATCCAACAACCGCCCGCCCGTCATGATGGGACCCATGCGGGAACTGAGCGAGAAGGATCTCGAACGACACATCAAATTGCTCGAGGGTTCCACGGACGGGGATCGCGACGAGCTGCTGCGCGATCTCCTGGTCCACGTCTACCCGACGAAGCAGGCCCAGGACGCGTAGGGTTCCGTCCGCATGGCGGACGCGAACTATCCCGAGGACCTGCTGTACCACCCCGAGCACGACTGGGCGCGTTTCGACGCGGACGATCCCCTGCTCGCGACCTTCGGCATCACCTGGTTCGCGCAGGACGCGCTGGGTGAGGTCGTCTACTTCGAGCCGCCCGAGGTCGGGTCGAAGCTGACGAAGGACGAGCCGTACGCGGAGGTCGAGTCCGTCAAGGCCGTCTCCGACGTGTACGCGCCGATGTCCGGCGAGATCGTCGAGGTCAACACGGCTCTCGGCGAGACGCCCGACGCGATCAACGACGACCCCTACGGCGACGGCTGGTTCGTCAAGGTCCGCCTCTCCGACGCGGACAACGAGCGCTCGCAGCTGCTCTCGCAGGCGGACTACGTCGCAAGCCTGCAGTGACGGCGCCCACCGGGGCGCAGGTCATCGTCGTGGGATCGGGCTCTGCCGGGCCCGTGGTCGCGCGACGGCTCATCGACGCCGGCGTCAGCGTGCTGCTGCTCGAGGCGGGACCGCGGGACACGAACCCGGCGATCGGCGATCCCAACCGCGTCTTCGAGCTCAAGGGCGGGCCCGAGGACTACGACCTGCGCACCGTCCCGCAGACCGAGCTCCTCGGCCGCCGGGTCGAGTGGCCGCGCGGGCGCGTGCTCGGCGGCTCCAGCGCCGTGAACGGGATGCTCTACGTCCGCGGCTGGCCCGGCGACTTCGATCACTGGTCCTACCTCGGCAACCACGGCTGGTCCTACGCCGACGTGCTGCCGCTCCTGCGCCGCTCGGAGGACTACGACGGCGGCGAGTCGGAGTTCCACGGCGTCGGCGGCCCCTGGCACGTGACCTCGCGCTACGAGGCCAACCCGATCCACCTCGCGATCGTCGAGGCGGGCCGGGCGGCCGGGTTCCCGGTCAACGGGGACCCCAACGGCGCCGCGCCCGACGGCATCCAGCTCACCCAGCTCTCCACGCGCGACGGGCGCCGGGAGACGTCCTACCGGGCGTTCCTCGGGCCGGTCGCCGACCATCCGGGGCTGCAGGTCCTGACCGACGCGCGCGCCGTCCGGCTGCTGCTCGACGGCGAGCGGTGCACCGGCGTCGAGGTCGTCCGCGAGGGGCGCCTCGAGCGCCTGCACGCGGAGGACGAGGTCGTCGTGTGCACGGGCGCGGTGGAGTCCCCGCGGCTGCTGACGCTGTCCGGGATCGCCGGCGAGGAGGAGCTGCGCCGGCTGGGCCTCCCGGTCCGCGCGGACCTGCCGGGCGTCGGGCGCAACCTGCAGGACCACGTCCTCGCGCCGGTCATCTTCACGACGCGCGAGGCGCCGCCGGACAACGCGCCCGGCGTGCCGCCCATGGGCAGCCAGCTCTTCTCCCGCAGCCGGCCCGGACTCGTCGCGCCCGACCTCCAGCCGCTGGCGTTCAGCGTGCCGCTGTACGACGGCGACCGCCTCACCGGCCCGGACCGCGGCTTCACGTTCTCGGCGGGCCTCGTCCGGCCCGCGAGCCGTGGCACGATCCGGCTGCGCTCCGCCGATCCGGACGACGCGCTCGACCTGGATCCCCGCTACCTCTCGGCCCGGGCGGACCTCGACGCGCTGCTCGTCTCCGTCGAGCAGATCCGCGAGATCGCCCGGCAGGACCCGCTCGCCTCCGAGTGGGACGCGCAGGAGCTCCATCCGGGGCCCGGCGTCGACGTCGAGGAGCACATCCGGGCGACGCTCGGCAGCTACTGGCACCCCGTCGGCACGTGCAGGATGGGCATCGACGAGGACGCCGTCGTCGATCCTGAGCTCCGCGTGCGCGGCATCGACGGCCTGCGCGTGGCCGACGCGTCGATCATGCCGCTCATCGTCGGCGGCAACACGCACGCCGCGACGATGCTCATCGGCGAGAAGGCAGCGGACCTCCTCCTCGCCGCGCTGTGAGGGCCGCCGTCCAGCTCGCCACGGCGGAGCCGCTGCTGCTGGCGGACGTCGCCGTCGACGCGCCCGCGCCCCGCGAGGTCCTCGTGCGCACGGCGGCGGCCGGCGTCTGCCACAGCGACGCGTTCGCCCTCGAGGGGCGCTTCCCGTTCCCGGTGCCGAGCGTCATGGGCCACGAGTCGGCGGGCGTGGTCGAGGCGGTCGGCTCGGAGGTCACCTACGTCGCGCCCGGCGACCACGTGACGACGTGCCTGTCGGTCTTCTGCGGCGACTGCGACATGTGCGTGGGCGGGCGGCCCTACCTCTGCGACAAGGAGGGCACGCGGCGACGCGTGGGCGAGCCACCGCGCCTGCGGCTCGACGGCGAGCCGGTCCACGCCTTCGAGGAGCTCGGCTCGTTCGCCGAGCAGCTGCTCGTCCACGAGCACGCCGTCGTCCGGGTCGATCCGGGGATGCCGCTCGATGTCGCCGCGCTGCTGGGCTGCGGCGTGACGACCGGCCTCGGCGCCGTCCTGAACACCGCCCGCGTACCAGCGGGCGGGAGCGTCGCGGTGGTCGGCTGCGGCGGCGTGGGGCTCAGCGCCGTGCAGGGCGCGCGGATCTGCGGCGCGACCCGGATCGTCGCGGTCGACACGCGCGCGGCGAAGCTCGAGCTCGCGCGCGAGCTCGGCGCGACGGATGTCGTCGACGCGAGCGCGGGCGACGCCGTCGAGCAAGTCATCGAGCTCACGGGCGGCGGCGTCGAGTGGTCCTTCGAGGCGGTCGGCTCCGCCGCGACCGCCGAGCAGGCGTTCGGCATGCTGCGCGCGGGCGGGACCTGCACGGTGGTCGGCGTCCTCGCGGGCTCGACCGTCAGCCTCGACGGCATCACCCTGAACTGGGACCGCCGGATCCAGGGGTCGCTCATGGGCTCCAACCGCTTCCGCATCGACATCCCGCGCTACGTCGACCTGTACCTGCAGGGCCGCCTGCGGCTCGACGACCTCGTCTCGACCCGCATCACGCTGGACGAGCTCGTCGGCTCGATCGGGACGCTGCACGGCGGCGATGCGACCCGCACCGTCGTGACCTTCCAATGAGGAGAGACCACATGCCATCACCGTCAGCCGAGGACCGCGCGCTCATCGTCGAGCTCTACGACCGCTACAGCTGGGCGCTCGACACGGGCGACACGGACGGGTACGTCGCGCTGTTCACCGACGACGCGCTCGTCACCGAGGAGGCGCGCGGCGGCGGGCTCGAGGAGAAGCACGGCCACGACGGCGTCCGCGAGCTCGTCCTGAAGTTCCACGAGAACCCCGAGTTCCCGGGCCGTCAGCACCGCCACTCCCAGATCGTCCTCGACCCCGATCCCCAGGGCCGGCCCGACCACTGGCAGGTGCGCGCGTACGTCACGACGACGCAGACCCGCCCCGGCGAGGCCCCGACGCTCTACTGGTGCGGGCACATCCGCGACACCGTGCGCAAGGACGGCGACACCTGGCGGCTCCACGAGAAGAACATCATGAGCTGGGCCGGCGAGGTCCTGGCGCGCTTCGGCTAACGTCGCGCGGGTGCGGATCTTCTCGGGCATCCAGCCGACGGGGCGCAAGCACCTCGGGAACTACATCGGGGCCATCCGGCAGTACGTGGAGGGCCAGGACCGCGGCGATCCGGCGATCTACTGCATCGTGGACCTGCACGCGATCACGGTCGCCTACGAGCCGGGCGAGCTGCGCGAGCGCGTCCACGACACCACCGCCGTGCTCATCGCGGCCGGCCTGGACCCGGAGCGGTGCGTGCTGTTCCGCCAGGGCGACGTGCAGGAGCACACCGAGCTCTGCTGGCTGCTGAGCTCGGTCACGGCGCTCGGCGAGCTCAACCGCATGCACCAGTTCCGCGACAAGTCCGCGCAGCAGCGCGAGCTCGTGTCGTCCGGGCTGCTCTTCTACCCGGTGCTGCAGGCGGCCGACGTGCTCGCCTACCGGGCGGCCGAGGTCCCGGTCGGGGAGGACCAGCGCGAGCACCTCGAGCTCATGCGCGACGTCGCCGCGCGGTTCAACGCGCGCTTCGGCGAGGACCTCCTCGTCGTCCCCGAGCACCGCATCCCGACGGTCGGCGCCCGCGTGCGCGATCTCCAGGAGCCCGAGCGCAAGATGTCCACGACGGGCGGCTCCGAGCAGGGCACGGTGCTCGTGCTCGACGAGCCCGATGTCGTGCGGCGCAAGTTCAAGCGGGCGGTCACGGACTCCGGCAGCGACATCGTCCGGGCGCCGGACAAGCCGGGCGTCACGAACCTCATCGAGATCCAGGCCGTCGCCCGTGGGGTGACGCCGGAGCAGGTCGAGGCCGACATGGCCGACGCGCGCGGCTACGGCGACCTCAAGACCGCGACGGCCGAGGCCGTCGTCGAGTGGCTCGCGCCCGTGCGCGAGCGCTACGAGGAGCTGCGCGGCGACGAGGCCGCGCTGGAGGAGATCCTGGCCGCCGGGGCCGAGAAGGCCCGCGGCATGGCGCAGGAGACGCTCTCCGACGTCCGATCGGCCATGGGCGTGGGACCGTCCTCTCGCGTCCGGGGCGGTCGTTAGCGTCCGGGAGACGATGCAGGTGGCCGATCTCGAGCTCGACCTGGAGGTGTTCTCGGGGCCGTTCGACCTCCTCCTCACCCTCGTGCTCCGCGAGGAGGTCGACCTCATGGAGGTCGAGCTCGCGGACGTCGTGCTCGCGTACATCGACGTCCTCGAGGCGCGGGGCGACCTCGATCTCGAGACGGCGACGGAGTTCCTGGTCCTCGTCGCGGCGCTGCTGGAGCTGAAGTCGCGGCTGCTGCTGCCCAGCGAGGCCGACGACCTGCTCGACCTCGAGCCCCACGAGGCGGCCGAGGAGCTGCTCGCACGGCTGCTCGACGCGCACCGCTACCGCAACGCGGCCGACCACCTGTCCGAGCTGCTCGAGCGCGAGTCGGGGCACCGTCACCGCAGGGCGCCGCTGCCGCGCTCGCTGCGGCGCACCGATCCCGCTGCCGCGGGCGCGGTCTACAAGCCCACGCAGCTCGGCAAGGCGCTCGGCGGGCTGCTGCGCGAGCCCCCGCAGCTCGACCTGCGCCACGTCAACCTGCCCAAGGTCTCGGTGGCCGAGCGGCTCCAGCACCTGCGCGCGCTGCTGCGCCGCGGTCGCTGCACGTTCGACGAGGCCGTCCAGGGCGCCGATCGCATGACCGTCGCGGTGACGCTCTTCGCCCTGCTCGAGCTCTACAAGCGCGGCGAGGCGGACTGGAGCCAGGCCGACCCGTTCGGCGAGATCACCATCGAGCGCCGCGACGTCGTGGCACGCGTCGCAGCATGAGCGCGCTGGCGCGCATCGTCGAGGCGCTGCTGTTCCTCAGCCCCGAGCCGGTCGCGCTCGCGGATCTGGCCGCCGCCTGCGAGGCGTCGCCCGAGGAGATCGGGGAGGCGATCGGCGAGCTCGAGATGGCGCTGGCCGAGCGCGGGATCGTGCTGCAGCGCGTCGCGGGCGGCTACGCGCTGGCGACCGATCCGGTGGCCGAGGACGCCGCCCGGCGCCTGCTGGCCAAGCCGCGGACACCGCCGCTGACGCCGGCGCAGGCCGAGACGCTCGCGATCGTCGCCTACCTGCAGCCGGTGTCGCGCCCGGAGATCACCCGCATCCGCGGCGTGAGCGCCGACTCGGCGACCGCGACGCTCATGGAGCGCGGGCTGATCGAGGAGGCGGGTCGCTCGCAGTTCGGGGCGGTCCTCTACCGCACGACCGCGCTGTTCCTCACGCTCTTCGGCCTCGACGCGGTCGCCGACCTCCCGGAGATCGCCGCGTGGGACCCGTCGCCGGAGGAGGAGAGCGCGCTGCGTGAGCGTCTGCTCCGTGCCGGCGAGGCCCGGGCCGCGGGGCCGCAAGAGGTCGGGTTGCCGTCGTAGCACCGCACGTTGGAGTCCAACAGTCCGGTTTTGGGAGGATCGGACGCGAATGACGTGCAATCGCTGCTACGAGCCCCTTCGTCCCGACCAGGCGGTCGAGCCGTCCTTCAGCGGCCGCTACCCCTACGTCCACGCCGACCCGGCGGACTGCCCGGCCCTGCGCGCCGAGCGCCGCGGCACCGGCCCGGTCCCGCCGATCCGGCTGGTGCGGGACATCGAGCCGGACGCCGACTAGCCGGCCGCTGCCGCGAGCTGTCCACACGCGGCCGCGATGTCGCGGCCCCGCGTCAGGCGGATCGTCGCGCGCAGGCCGTGCTCCTCGAGCGCGTCGCGGAACGCGCCGATCGCCTCCCGCCCTGACCCCTCGTACATCGAGTCGGTCGGGTTGTACGGGATGAGGTTGACCTTGAAGACGCGCGGGTCGAGCAGCTCGGCGAGCTGCACCGCCTGGGTGTAGCGGTCGTTGATGCCGGCGAGCATCACGTACTCGATGAAGACCGGGCGGCGCTTGGCCGCGTTCCAGCGGTGGCACGCCTCGAGCACCTTCGCGAGCGGATAGCGCTCGTTCACCGGCATGATCTCGCTGCGCAGCGCCTCCTCCGGCGCGTGCAGCGAGAACGCCAGCCGGATCGGCTCGGGCTCGGCGGCGAGGCGGTCGATCCCCGGCACCCAGCCGACCGTGGAGACGGTCGTGTGGCGGTGCGAGACCCCGACGTCCGGCAGCCGGCGGCTGGCGTCGAGGACGGCGTCGATGTTCATCATCGGCTCGCCCATCCCCATGTAGACGACGTGGTCGACGGGCTCGATGCGGCGGAAGTGCAGCGCCTGGTCGAGGATCTCCGACGCGGTGAGGTTGCGGCCGAACTTCATCGAGCCGGTGGCGCAGAACGTGCAGGTCAGCGGGCAGCCCGACTGCGAGCTCAGGCACAGCGAGCGCCGGCCGTCGCGGTAGCGCATCATCACCGCCTCGACCGGGCGCCCGTCGGCGGTGTGGAACAGCGCCTTGACCGTGCCGTCGCGCGACTCGGCCTGCTCGACGACCGACAGGCTCGAGAACGGGACGCGCTCGGCCAGCGACGCGCGCAGCGCCGCCGGGACGTTCGTCATGTCCTCGTAGCCGGCCGCGCCGCGGGCGGCCCACTCCCAGACCTGCCCGGCGCGGAAGGCGGGCTGCCCGAGGTCGTCCAACGTCGTCTGCAGGAGGTCGAGATCCACCACGTGCGAGGGTAGGGGGGATGCGCCTCGGGAAGTTCCTCGCTCACGCCGGCATCGCCTCGCGCCGCCGCGCCGAGGACCTCGTGCACGCCGGGCGCGTGTCCGTCGGCGGCATCACGGTGCGCGATCCGGCGCGCGACGTCGACGAGCGCAGCGACGTCGCGGTCGACGGCAAGCCGGTCTCCGGCGCCGAGCCGCACGAGATCTGGGCGCTGCACAAGCCGGCGGGCGTCGTGTCCACCGCGAAGGACACCCACGGCCGCCGCACCGTCCTCGATCTCGTGTCGCAGGCGAAGGGGCGGCTGTACCCGGTCGGGCGCCTCGACGCCGACACGACCGGCCTCATCCTGATCACGAACGACGGCGAGCTCGCAAACCGCCTCATGCACCCCTCCTTCGAGGTGCCCAAGACCTACCGCGTCCGGGTCTCCAAGCCGCCGGTCCGCGAGCCGGCGCTGCAGGCGCTGCGCAACGGCGTCGAGCTCGAGGACGGCATGACCGCCCCGGCGCTCGTGCGCCGGCTGCACGCCGACCAGCTCGACATCACGATCCACGAGGGCCGCAAGCGCCAGGTCCGCCGCATGTGCGAAGCGGTCGGCCACCCGGTGAAGGAGATCGAGCGGACCGCCTTCGGGCCGCTGAGGCTGGGCACGCTCCCGCGCGGCCAGGCGCGCAGGCTCACGCCCGCGGAGACGCAGCGCCTGCGTGGACTGACATGATGCCGCCCGCCATGCGCCTGTTCGCCCTGCGTGGCGCCACGTCGATCGACCGCGACGAGGCGTCCCTCATCCTCGACGGAACCACCGTCCTCCTCCAGGAGATCCTCGAGCGCAACGCGCTCACGCCCACCGACGTGGTGAGCTGCATCTTCACCTGCACGCAGGACCTCACCGCCGAGTACCCGGCCGTCGCCGCCCGCGCGATGGGGTTCAACACGGTTCCCCTCCTGTGCACGCAGGAGATGGCCGTGCCGGGGTCGCTGTCGCGTGTCGTGCGCCTCCTCATGCACTTCTACGCGGACGAGGCCCACGAGGTCCGACACGTCTACCACGGTGAGGCACGCCGCCTCAGGCTGGACATCGCGGGCGCGCAATAGGCTGCTGCGCGAGATGGCGATCGAGTTCAACACCCGCATCCGCGAGATCCCGTCGTACCCGGCAGCCGACGGGTACGCGCTCGGCGATCACGTCGCGCTGCTTGCCTCCAACGAGTCGCCCGAGGCCCCGCTCCCGGAGGTCGTCGAGGCGGCCCAGCGCGCCGTCGCAGGCGCCAACCGCTACCCCGATCCGTCCGCGTCGCTGCTGCGCAGCCGCCTGAGCGACCGCTACGGCATCCCCGGGTCGCGCATCGCGCTCGGCAACGGCTCCTGCGAGATCCTGCTCGCCGCCGGCCAGGCGCTCCTGGAGCCCGGGGCGGAGTTCCTCCACGCCTGGCCGTCCTTCTCGATCTACCCGCAGCTGTCGGCGGCGTCCGGCGCGCGCGCGGTCACGGTCCCGGTGAACGAGCGCCACGAGCACGACCTCGACGCCATGGCGGCCGAGATCAACGCCGCGACGCGCCTCGTCATCGTCTGCAACCCGAACAACCCGACGTCGACCGCGCTGCCGTTCGAGCGCATCAAGGCGTTCGTCGAGCAGGTGCCGTCGCACGTCGCGGTCATCATCGACGAGGCCTACTGCGAGTACTCGACGCTCGACGACCCGGACGCGACGCTCGACCTCCTCGACGACCACCCGAACCTCGTCCTGCTGCGGACGTTCTCGAAGGTGTACGGCCTTGCCGGCCTGCGCGTCGGCCTCGGCCTCTGCGGGTCGGAGGACTTCGTCGGCGCGGTCAACCAGGTGCGCCAGCCGTTCTTCGTCAACGTCGCCGCGCAGGCTGCGGCGGTCGAGGCGCTCAAGCACGGCGACGCCGTCACCGAGCGCGTGGAGCGCGCCGTGGTCGCGCGCATCCACATCGAGGAGGGCCTCGCGGCGATGGGGATGCAGGTCGCGGAGTCGCAGGCGAACTTCGTGTGGTTCGACCTCCCGGAGGACGCCGACGAGCCCGGGATCGTCCGCTCGCTGAAGGAGCGCGACATCATCGTGCGCGCGGGCGGGTCGCTCGGCAGGCCCGGTGCGCTGCGTGTGAGCTTCGGCCCGCAATCGCACAACCAGCGCTTCCTCGACGCCCTCGGGGAACTGCTGTAACGTCGAAGACGCATGACCGTTCTTTCCGACAGCGCCTCGCAGACGTATCTCGCGCGTCGGTATTTCGCCTGGCGATTTATCTAGGCGCTCGGTCGGCACCCTTCGCAGTTCGCGCAGTTCGCTCCGAGCGCCGAAAGATCCCCGCAGTCCGTCCCGGCGTATCGAACTGAGAAGGACCTGAACTACATGATGATCGTGATGAAGCCGTCGGCAACAGAGGACGAGATCCAGGCCGTCATCAAGCGGATCGAGGACGCGGGCGCCCGCGCCCACCCGTCCCGCGGTGAGCTGGTGACCATCATCGGCGCGCTGGGCGACCGGGAGCACGTCTCCCGCCTCGGCCTGGAGGGCGCCCCCGGCGTCGACAAGCTGGTGCCGATCCTCAAGCCGTACAAGCTCGCGTCCAGCCAGCTGCGCCATGGCTCGCCCAGCGTCCTCGACATCGGCGGCCGCAAGGTGGGCGGCGACAACTTCGCCCTCATCGCCGGCCCGTGCACCGTCGAGTCCCGCGACCAGGTGCTCAGCACGGCGGACGTCGTCCACGCCGCCGGCGCGACCATGTTCCGTGGCGGCGCGTACAAGCCGCGCACGAGCCCATACGCCTTCCAGGGCCTCGGTCAAGAGGGCCTGCGCCTGCTCGCGGAGGCCAAGGAGCGAACGGGCTTGCCGATCGTCACCGAGCTCATGGACGCGCGTGACCTGCCCGCGGTGCTCGAGGTCGCCGACGTCATCCAGATCGGCGCGCGCAACATGCAGAACTACTCGCTGCTCAGCGAGGTCGGCCGCTCCGGCTGCCCCGTGCTCATCAAGCGCGGCCTCTCCAGCACGCTCGAGGAGCTGCTCATGGCCGCCGAGTACGTCCTCAAGGAGGGCAACGAGAACGTCCTGCTCTGCGAGCGCGGCATCCGCACGTTCGAGACGGCCTACCGCTTCACCCTCGACCTCACCGCCGTCCCCGTGCTCAAGGAGCTCACGCACCTCCCGGTGATCGTGGACCCGAGCCACGCCGCCGGGCGCCGCGCGCTCGTCGAGCCGCTGTCGCTGGCCGCGGCCGCGGTCGGTGCCGACGGCATCATCGTCGAGGTGCACCCGGAGCCCGACGAGGCGATCTGCGACGGCCCGCAGCAGCTGCGCAACGACGCCTTCGCCGACTACGCGGCCCGCGTGGAGCAGGCCGCCGCGGTGGCGGGCAAGGTTCTGCAGGCCGCCGTCTGACGCGCCGTGCGCGTCGCCGTCCTCGGGCTCGGGCTGATCGGCGGGTCCGTGGGGATCGCGGCGCGTGAGCGCGCGGGTGCGCACGTCGTCGGGTGGGACCCCGATCCCGAGGTCGGCCCCGTCGCACGCGAGCACGGGGCCGTCGACGAGGCCACGCCGACGCTCGTCGGCGCTCTCGCCGGCGCGGACGTCGCGTTCGCGGCGGCGCCCGTCGACGCCCTCGGCGAGCTCGTGGCCGACGCGCTGCGCGCCGCCGGCCCGGACTGCGTGGTGAGCGACGTCGGATCCGTGAAGTCGCCGGTCGTCGACGCGGCGTACGGCGACCCGCGCTTCGTCGGCGGCCATCCGGTCGCGGGGGCCGAGGCCGCGGGGGTGGCGCACGCGCGCGGCGACCTCTTCGACGGCGCGGTCTGGTACCTCACGCCGACCGCGCAGACCGACGGCATGCTCTACCAGCGCCTGTACAAGCTCGTCGCCGCGTTCGGCGCGCACCCCGAGGCGATCGAGCCGGCGGTCCACGACCGGCGGATGAGCGTCGTCTCGCACCTGCCGCACGTCATCGCGAACCTCCTCGTCGACCTCGCCGCCCGCGAGCTCGAGGGCGGGGCGCCCGGGATCGGCGGCAGCTTCCGCGACGCCACGCGGGTCGCCGGGGCGAACCCGCGCCTGTGGGCCGGCATCTACGCGGCGAACCGCGAGGCGCTGTCCGACCAGCTCGACGCGGCGATCGCGCAGCTCGGCCGGGCGCGCGACGAGCTGCGCGCCGGCGGCGACCTGCGCGAGTGGCAGGAGGCGGTCGCCCGCGACCGGCGCATGCTCCTGGAGGAGCGCGCGGTCGGCGTGCCGCAGCGCGAGCTGCGCGTCGCGGTGACGAACCGCCCGGGCGTCGTGGCCGAGATCGCGCTCGCACTGGGCCGCGAGGGGATCAACATCTCCGACATGTCCCTTGCTCCCTCGTGGGACGCGACGCAGGGCACCGTGACGCTGTGGTGCGCCGCCGACCACGCCGACCGCGCGACGACGCTCATCGGCGAACTCGGCTTTCCTGTTGCCTAGATGGACCTGAACGTCGCACCAGCCACCCGCCTGCGCGGCACCGTCGCGGCGCCGCCGGACAAGTCGATCTCGCATCGCGCCGCGCTGCTCGGGGCGATGGCGTCCGAGCCGGTCCGCATCACCGGCTACCTCGACGCCGAGGACACGAACTCCACGCTGGCCGCGGTCGAGGCGCTCGGCGCCCTCGTCGACCGCAGCGCGGACGAGATCGTCGTCCGCGGCGCCGGGTTGCGCGAGGCGCGCGAGACGGTCGAGCCGATCGACGTCGGCAACGCGGGCACGCTCATGCGCCTGCTCCCCGGCTGGCTGGCGGGGCAGGAGGGGCGCAGCTTCGTGCTCGACGGCGACGCGTCGATCCGCCGGCGCCCCGTCGACCGCATCGCCGCGCCGCTGCGCGCCATGGGCGCCGAGGTCGAAGCCACCGACGAGCGCTTCCCGCCGTTCACCGTCCGCGGCGCCCGCCTGCGCTCGATCGCCTACGACATGCCCGTCGCAAGCGCGCAGGTGAAGTCGTGCGTGCTCATCGCCGGGCTCATCGCCGAGGGCCCGACGACGGTCACCGAGCCGCAGCCCAGCCGCGACCACACGGAGCGGATGCTCACGCGCCTGGGCGCCGCGGTGCACCGCAACGGGCGCCGCGTCACCGTCGTCCCCGTCGACGAGCTCGTCGGCGGGCACCTGCACGTGCCCGGCGATCCGTCCTCGGCGGCGTTCTGGCTCGCCGCCGCCGCGATCGTCCCCGGTGCGGAGCTCCGCGTGACCAACATGGGGACCAACTGGACCCGGATCGGCTTCGCGCGCGTGCTCGAGCGGATGGGCGCGGACATCCGCGGGGATCTCGAGGCCCCCGACGGGGACGTCATCGCGCCCGACGAGCCGGTCGCGGACGTCGAGATCCGCGCGAGCGCGCTGCAGGGCACGACCGTCGAGGGGGAGGAGATCCCGCTCGCGATCGACGAGCTGCCCCTCGTCGGGCTGCTCGGCTGCTTCGCGGAGGGCGAGACGATCGTCCGCGGCGCCGAGGAGCTGCGGGTGAAGGAGTCCGATCGCATCGCCGCGGTCGTGGACGGGCTCAACGGCCTCGGCGGCGACCTCGAGGCGCTGCCCGACGGCTTCGTCGTCCGCGGGACCGGCGGGTTGCGCGGCGGCGTCATCGACGCGGCCGGCGACCACCGCACGGCCATGCTCGGCGCCATCGCCGGCCTCGCCTCGCGCGAGGGCGTGCGGGTCGTCGGCATGGAGGCGGCGGCCGTGTCGTACCCCGGCTTCACGGCGGATCTCGAGCACCTGCGGCAATGACCACGCGCATACGGCTCGCGCTGCTGGCGGCCGTGCTGCTCGTGCTCTTCGTCGTGTTCGGCGTCGTGCGCGTCGTCTCGCAGGACGACGTCCAGTCCTGGATCGAGCCGCTCGGGAACTGGGGCGCACCCGTCTACGCGGTGATCAGCGCGCTGCTGGGCTGCATGTTGGTGCCGGGTCCGCTGCTCGCAGCGGTGAGCGGGGTGCTGTTCGGCACGTGGCTCGGGTTCGCGGTCACGCTCGCCTCGTCGGTGCTCGCGGCGATGATCGGGTGGGAGATCGGTCGCCGGACGGGCGAGATCGACGGCCCGCACCGCGAGTTCCTCGAGCGCCGCGGGCTGTGGGCCGTCGTCGTGCAGCGGCTGCTGCCGGGCATCCCCGACGCGCCGCTGAACTACGTCGCCGGAGCGGTCGGCGTGAAGCCCTGGGACCTCGCGCTGGGCACCGCGATCGGCGTCGCGCCCCGGGCGTTCGCGTACACCGCGCTGGGCGACGCGATCGGCGATCGCTCGACCGCGCAGCTGGTCGCGTCGCTCGTGCTGCTCGGCCTCACCGGGCTCCTCGGGCTGGTGCTTGCGCGCCGCGCCCTAAGCTGACGCCGCCCATGCTCATCGCGATCGACGGACCCGCAGGCGCGGGGAAGTCCACCGTCGCGCGCGCGGTCGCCCGCGCGCTCGACTTCGAATTCCTGGACTCCGGCGCCATGTACCGCGCCGCGGCGCTCGCTGCGCTGCGCGGCGACGACCCCACCCGCGTCCAGGTGACGCTGGGGGAGCGGGTGCTGCTCGGCGACGAGGACGTGACGGAGGAGATCCGCACGCCGGAGGTCACCGAGATGGCGTCGAAGGTCAGCGCGGACCCGGCGGTCCGCGAGGCGCTCGTCGATCGTCAGCGCGAGATCATCGCGGCCGGCGACCACGTCGCGGAGGGCCGCGACATCGGCACCGTCGTGTGGCCCCAGGCGGAGCTGAAGGTCTTCCTCACCGCCACGCCGGAGGAGCGCGCCCGCCGTCGCGCGGACCAACTGGGCGCGGACTACGACGCGATCCTCGTCGAGCAGGGCATCCGCGACGAGCGCGACCGCTCGCGCGAGCACTCGCCGCTGCTGCCGGCGCAGGACGCCGTCGAGCTCGACACGACCGGGCTGAGCCTCGACCAGGTCGTCCAGCACATCGTGGAGCTGGCGCGATGAAGGTCGCCATCGTCGGCTATCCCAACGTCGGCAAGTCCTCGCTCGTCAACCGCCTGTCGGGGTCGCGCACGGCGGTCGTGCACGAGCGCCCCGGCGTGACGCGTGACCGCAACGAGATCGTCACGGAGTGGAACGGACGGCGCTTCACGCTCGTCGACACCGGCGGCATGGACGAGCACGACCTCGATCCGATCGCCGGGTCGATCCGCGAACAGGCGCAGGCCGCGCTCTCCGACGCGCAGGCCGCGGTGCTCGTCATCGACGCCCGCGCCGGCGTGCGTCCCGGCGACGAGGAGGTCGCCGACCTCCTGCGCCGCTCCAAGCTGCCCGTGCTCGTCGCGGCCAACAAGGTCGACGACGTCAAGGACATGCCGCTCGCCGACGACGCGTATCGCCTGGGACTCGGCGACCCCGTCGCCGTGTCGGCGGCACAGGGCCTCGGGACGGGCGACCTGCTGGACCGCATCGTCGAGCTGCTGCCCGAGGACGAGCCCGAGGAGGAGGAGGGCATCGTGCGCCTCGCCGTCATCGGGCGCCCGAACGTCGGCAAGTCCTCGCTGGTGAACAAGTTCCTGGGCGCCGAGCGGGTCATCGTGTCCGACGTCGCGGGGACGACCCGCGACGCGATCGACCTCCCGCTGGAGGTCGACGGCCGCCGGGTCATCCTCGTGGACACCGCCGGCCTGCGCCGTCAGGCCAAGGTCTCGCAGGACGTCGAGTACTACACGGCGCTGCGCTCGCAGCGGGCGGCGGAGCGCGCGGACGTCGCGATCGTCGTCTGCGACGCGACCGAGGGCGTGACCTCGCAGGACTTCCGTGTCGCCGAGCTGGCGATGGGCGCGAACTGCGCGACCGTCGTCGTCCTCAACAAGTGGGACGTCACCGAGATGGACGAGGACGACCTCATCCACGAGCGCGCCAAGGTCCACCAGAAGCTGCGCCAGCGGCCCAAGGTGCTGACGGTCAGCGCGAAGACCGGTCGCAGCCTGGATCGCGTGCTGCGCGAGGCGCTCGCGCTCGCCGACCGGGCGACGAACCGCGTTCCCACGCCGGAGCTCAACCGCTGGCTGTCGGAGACGCTGCAGGCCCGCCAGCCGCCGATGAAGCAGGGCCATCGCCTCAAGCTGATCTACGCCGCGCAGATCGGGCAGCGCCCGCCGCGCTTCGCGATCCAGGTCAACAACCGGGCACGGGTCACCCGCGAGTACGCCTACTTCCTCGAGAACCGGCTGCGGGCGCGGTTCGGCCTCGACGGCGTCCCGGTGATCATCGACTTCAACGAGCGCAAGCAGCGCCGCAGCGAGCGCTAGCGGCCGCGGAGGTACGCGGCTGCGTCCATGGGCTTGCCGCCCGGCGGCTGGACCTCCAGGAGGTCCAGGCCGTGCCAGGAGACCGCTCCGCCCGCCCCTCGCCGGCGCGGGCGCGCAGGACGCCGAGCCACGAGCCGTCGTCGAGCTGGACGCGGGCGCCGATGTGCGGGTGCAGCGCGCGGACGATCCGCTCGTTGACCTCCGGCGGCGCCTCCGGATCGAGCGTGCGGTCCTCGGCGGTGATGCGCTCCGCGTACGTCACGCCCTCGCCGGGCTGGTCGACCCAGGGCGGGGACTCGTCCAGCGCGCGCGTCAGCAGCCGGGCGCCGGCGGCCTGCAGGCGCGGTGCGAGCGTCCCGTACGTGTCGTCGCCGCCGATCGGCAGCGCCTCGCTCAGGCACACCGGGCCGGCGTCGAGCTCCTCGGCGAGGCGCATGATCGACACGCCGGTCTCGGCGTCGCCGGCCATGATCGCCCGCTCGACGGGGGCCGCCCCGCGCCAGCGGGGCAGGAGGGACGGGTGGAGGTTGAGGACCCCGCGGCTCAGGAGCGGTTCGCGGACCAGCGCGCCGTAGGCGCAGAGCACGACGTCTCCGGGCGGCAGCTCGATCGCGTTGACATCCTCGGGCTGGAGGACGTCGATGCCCAGCTCGCGCGCCGTGTCGGCGACCGGCGGCGCCGCGAGCCGGCGACCGCGCCCCCTGGGGGCGTCGGGCCGCGTCACGACGAGCTCCGGTGCAGGGAGGAGCTTGAGCACCTCGGCGGCGAACGCTGAGGTGCCGAGGTAGATCAAGCCGGCTGCATCTCCCGCAGCGCGCGCATCGCGGCCTTGCGCTGGTCCTTCGTCGTGCGGTCGAGGATGAGGACGCCGTCCAGGTGGTCGAGCTCGTGCTGGATCACGCGTGCCTCGAGCCCGGAGGCCTCCACGACGATCTCCTCGCCGTGCTCGTCGCGGGCCTTCACGCGGACGTGCACCGGACGCTCGACGTCGACGTGCACGGCAGGGAGGCTCAGGCAGCCCTCCTCGAGCGTCTCGGTCTCCTCGCCGGACCACACGATCTCGGGGTTGACGAGCGCGTTGAGCGGGCTCTCGGGCTCGACGCGGTAGACGAGCACGCGGTGCGACACGCCGACCTGCGGCGCGGCGAGGCCGATGCCCATCGCGTCGTGCATGAGGTGGCCCATCCGCCGCACCTCCTCGCGGAGCTCGTCGTCGAAGCGGTCGACCTCGCGGGCGCGGGTGCGCAGCACCGGATCGCCGAGCTTGCGGACGTGCGCGAGCGCCGCGCTGCGTCGTGCGCGGACCTCGGGATCGAGCTCTTCGGTCTCGACCTGCTCTTCTTCTTCGACCTCGGCCATCGCTCTCAGTTTATTGGGGGTCGACGTCGACCGAGAGAGCGACGCCCTTCATGCGCACGGCGTCGACGGCCGCGCCCACCGAGCGGACCGCGGCGCGGCGCGTCGTCGTCTTCAGGAGCAGCTGCGCGCGCTCCCGGCCGCGCAGGCGGAACAGCGGCGCGGGGCCCAGGACGGTGGCGTGCTCGACGCGCCCGGCGATGAGCGTCGCCGCCTCGAACGCACGCGCCTGCTCCTCGGCGGAGCAGACGACGCGCACGAGCGTCGAGAACGGGGGATAGGAGAGGGCCTCGCGGCGCGCGAGCTCGCCCTCGAGGAAGCCGTCGGCGTCGTGGCGGGCCGCGGCGGCGATCGATGCGGCGTCGGGCGCCAGGGTCTGGACGAGCACGGAGCCGCCCTCGGCGCCGCGCCCCGCGCGCCCCGCGAGCTGTGCCACGAGCGCGAAGGTGCGCTCCTCGGCGCGGAAGTCGGGGAACCGCAGCGTCGCGTCCGCGTCCACGACCACCCCGAGCCCGACGTCAGGGAAGTCGTGGCCCTTGGCGACCATCTGCGTCCCCACCAGCACGGCGCGCTCGGAGCGCTCGAACGCCCGCAGGACCGACCCCGGATCGGCGACGTCGGCGTCGAGGCGCAGCACGTCGTGCCCGAGCGCGAGCAGGTCGTGCTCGAGGCGCTCGGTGCCGGTCCCGTGGCGGGCCACGCTCACCGACCCGCACTCGCTGCACACCTCGGGCACGCGCTCGCGGTGGCCGCAGTGGTGGCAGGCCAGCGTGCGGCCGGCGCGGTGCAGGACGAGCGACACGTCGCAGTTCGGGCAGCTCCAGGCGTGGCCGCAGACGCGGCAGTCCAGGAAGTTCGACCAGCCGCGCCGGTTGAGCAGCACGATCGCCTTCCGGGCGTCGGTCAGCGCGTGGACCGTCCGCGGGTGCAGCGCGCCGTCGGTGCCGCGCATGTCGACGATCTCGACCTCCGGGAGCGACTGGCCGTC
Source organism: uncultured Solirubrobacterales bacterium (assembly GCA_963757125.1). Lineage (GTDB taxonomy): Bacteria > Actinomycetota > Thermoleophilia > Solirubrobacterales > Solirubrobacteraceae > CAVVSD01. The sequence goes on from CAVWQP010000009.1 coordinate 1,120,491, forward strand.
GACGCGCCGCGGGAGGCGCAGTCGCCGCAGCGCCCTGACGCTCTCCGGGCGCGGCGTCGCGCTGCCGACGAGCAGCACCGCGTCGTGGTCGGCCGCGCGCTTCCAGGCGACGCGCCGGGCGTCGTAGCGCGGGTCGCCCTCGTGCTTGTAGGAGGCGTCGTGCTCCTCGTCGACGACGACGAGCCCGATGTCGGCGATCGGCGCGAAGATCGCCGAGCGCGGGCCGACGCAGACCTGCGCCTCACCGGCGCGCAGCCGGTGCCACTCGTCGCGGCGCTCCCCGGCCGAGAGCTTGGAGTGCAGGACGGCGACGGTGTCGCCGAAGCGGTCGGCGAAGCGCGAGACGATCTGCGGCGTCAGCGCGATCTCGGGCACGAGCACGATCGCGCCGCGCCCCTGGGCGAGCGCCGCGGCCGCGGCCTGCAGGTAGACCTCCGTCTTGCCCGAGCCGGTGACGCCGTGCAGCAGGAGCCGCGCAGGATCGCGTGCAGCGATCGCCGCCTCGATCTCGGCGAGCGCGACCGCCTGGTCGGCGGTGAGCTCCGGCTGCGCCCGCCGCGCGCCGACGGCGGCGTGCTCGGGTGCGCGGCGCACGGCGCGGCGCTCGAGCCGGACGAGCCCGCGGCGCTCGAGGCGCCGCAGCGCGGGGAGGTCCCCTCCGGCGACCCGCGGCGCCGACACCGACGCGAGCAGCGCGGCCTGGCGCTCCGTGAGGCCGTCGGGCGGGCCGATCGCCTCCGCCCACCACGCCATGCGCGCCTTCGCGCCGGGGTGCGGCGAGACGAGCGAGAGCCCGCGCGCCGGCGTCGAGCAGTACTCGACCGCGATCCAGCCCGCGAGCTCGACGAGATCGACGGGCAGCTCCGCGTCGAGCACCTCGCGCGGCGCGACGAGCCGGTCGTCGGCGACCTCGGACTCCTCGGCGATGCCGACGACGACGCCGAGCACGTCGCGGTGGCCGAACGGGACGACGAGCATCGACCCCACGTCGACGCCCTCGGGCCGCAGGTAGTCGAACGGCCCGCGCAGCGCACGGGCCGTCGTGATGGGCTCGACCCTTGCGACCGGCGGCACCCGACCAGTGTCCATCATGAGGCGGCTAGCCTCGGCGTCGGTCGTGCTGGCCCCCAGCCAATCCGTCACACCGGCCCGTGTCGCCGCCTTCACCGTCCTTCGGCGGGTGGCCGAGCAGGGCGCCTACGCCGACCGCGCGCTGCACACCGAGGCGCGCGACCTCGTGGGCCGCGACCGCGCGTTCGCGCGCCAGCTGACGTTCGGCACGATCCAGCGGCTCGGCTCGCTCGACCACCACATCGCGACGCTCGCGCGGCCGGTCGACAAGCTCGACCCAGCGGTCGCCGCCGCGCTGCGGCTCGGCCTGTACCAGCTGCTGTTCCTCGACGGCGTGCCGGACCACGCCGCGGTGACCGAGAGCGTCGAGCTCGCCAAGTCCGAGGGCGAGAGCCGCGGCGGCCACCGCCTCGTGAACGCGGTGCTGCGCCGCGCGGCCCGCGAGCGCCCGGAGCTGCCTGGCGACGCGACGCCCGCCGACGCCGCGATCCACCACTCGCAGCCGCGCTGGATCGTCGACCTCTGGTGGGAGCAGTTCGGTGCCGAGGAGGCGCGCGAGATGCTCGCGTCGACGAACCGGCCCGCGGAGCTCGCGCTGCGCGTCAACACGCTCGTCACCGATCCCGAATCGCTCGCGAGCGCCCTGCCCGTTCCGACCCGCCCCGCGACCGAGCTGCCCGACGAGGGCCTCGTTGTCGAGGGTCCCTTCGACGCCCACAGCCATCCGCTGTTCGCCGCCGGCGCCTACCAGCCGCAGTCACGGGCCTCGATGCGCGTCGCGCCGGCGCTGGACCCGCAGCCGGGGGAGCGCATCCTCGACCTGTGCGCGGCGCCGGGTGGCAAGACCACCCACATGGCCGCCCGGATGGGCGACCGCGGCACCATCGTCTCCGTCGAGCGCCACCCCGGACGGGCGAAGGCCCTCGCCCGGACGGTGACCCGGCTGCGCGCGAGCTCGGTGCAGGTGACGACGGCCGACGCCGAGCAGCTCAACTTCCCGCGCGAGTTCGACCGGGTGCTCATCGATCCGCCGTGCTCCGGGCTGGGCACGCTCCAGGGCCATCCGGACCTGCGTTGGCGCATGACGCCGGAGCGCGTCGAAGACCTCTTCGCCCTCCAGTCCCGCATCGTCGAGCGGGGGCTCGGGGCGCTGCGCCCGGGCGGGACGCTCGTCTACAGCACGTGCACTCTCACGACGCGCGAGAACGAGGACGTCCTCGCCGCCGCGGGCGTGTCGCCGGTGTCCCTGGAGCGCACGCTGCCGCACCGTGACGGCACGGAGGGATTCACGATCGCCGTGCTGAAGCCCTGATGCGGCAGGATGGGGAGATGGACCTCGGCCCGACGTGCCCTGGCTGCGGTGAGCCGTGGCTGCGGCCCACGAACCTCCCGGGCCGCTATCGCTGCGTGAACTGCCTGCACCGCTTCGAGCTCGTCTCCGTGTGCCCGCAGTGCGGAGAGCACTCGACGATCGTGCGCATGTCCAACACGGCGATCATGCGCTGCGTCCACTGCGACTCCTCGATGCTGCAGCCGATATGAGCCGGATCCGCGTCGCGCCCTCGATCCTCTCGGCCGACTTCGCGCAGCTCGGCGACCAGGTCCGCCTCGTCGTCGACGCGGGGGCCAGCGTGATCCATGTCGACGTCATGGACGGGCACTTCGTCCCGCCGATCACGCTCGGCCCGGTCGTCGTCGGCGCGCTGCGCGACGCCCTCGCGGACGAGGTCTTCCTCGACTGCCATCTCATGATCGAGCGTCCCGAGCGCCAGATCGAGGAGTTCGTGAACGCCGGCGCCGACGGCATCACGATCCACGCCGAGGCGACGCCGCACCTGCACAGCGTGCTGACGCAGATCCGCGAGGGCGACTGCCGCGCCGGCCTCGCCTGCAACCCGGGCACGCCGATCGCCTACCACGAGACGCTCGAGGGCTTCTACGACCTCGCGCTGGTCATGACGGTCAACCCCGGCTGGGGCGGTCAGACGTTCATCCCGCAGATGCTGGAGAAGGTCCGATCGCTACGCGCGCGCCTCGGCGCCGACGCCGTCATCGAGGTCGACGGCGGGATCGACCCGGAGACGGCTCGCACATGCGTCCAGGCGGGAGCCACCTGGCTCGTGGCCGGCTCAGCCATCTTCGGAGCAGACGACCCTGCACAGGCCTACAACCAGATCGCCACATCGGCGGAGTGGGGCTAGCCGTACCGGGGTCTCCGCCCGAGCGGGTCATCATCAAACCTGTGGCGCACACCGTGCTCATCGTCGACGATCACCCGAGCTTTCGGGCGACCGCACGGATGCTGCTGGAGCTCGAGGGCTACGAGGTCGTCGGCGAGGCGCCGGACGGTCTGAGCGCCGTCGAGGAAGCGCGCCGCTTGCAGCCGGATCTCGTGCTGCTCGACGTCAACCTCCCCGACATCGACGGGTTCGACGTCGCGTCCCGGATCACGGTCGACGACGGCGCCCCCGCGGTGGTCCTCATCTCGAGCCGCGAGGGGGCGGATTTCGGCCCCCTGATCCGCCGCAGCGGCGCCCGGGGGTTCATCGCCAAGGCCGATCTCTCGGGCTCGGCGATCGAGGAGCTTCTCGCGTGCGGGTGAGCGGGCTGCGCCCGGCGCTCGCGGCGATCGCGGGCATCGGGGTGCTGCTGACGGGCATCGCCGTCGCGCTGTGCCTCACCGGCAATCACGTGGACTCGCGCGGCGTCGCCGCCGGCATCACGTTCGCCGTCATGGCCGGCTACATCGGCACGGGCCTGTTCGCATGGTCGCGCCGTCCGTCCAACCCGACCGGCGCGATCATGACCGCGGTCGGCTTCGCGTACTTCCTCTCCGCGCTGACGTCGTCCAACGACGACCTCGTCTTCACGATCGGGCTGCTGCTCGCGAACGTCTTCCTGATCGTCTCGCTGCACATGGTGCTCGCCTTCCCGACGGGCCACCTCGCGACCCGCGGGCTGCGCCGCCTCGTGGCGATCGCCTACGCGGCGTCGATCCTGCTGCAGCTCGGCTTCATGCTCGTGACGCCCGACCCGTGTCCCGAGTGCTCGCCGTCCACGCCGGACAACCTCTTCGCGGTCACCGACAACGGGTCGGCGTCGGACATCGTCCTCATCGTCGCCTCGGTCGTCGCCACCGGCATCCTCGCCGCGTCGGCGACGGTCCTCGTGCGGCGCTGGCGCGCCGCGACCAAGCCCGCCCGCCGGGCGCTCGGACCGGTGCTCTTCACGGGCCTCGCGCTGCTCGCCGCCCTCACCGCCCTCTTCGCCATCCAGGCCGTCGACAGCTCGGGCCCGGTCGTCGACGCGGCCGGCATCCCCGCGATGCTGGCGTTCGCCGCGCTGCCGTTCGCGTTCCTGGCCGGCCTGCTGCGCAACCGATGGTCGCGCGCCGGCGCGGTCGGCGAGCTGGTCGAGCGCCTCGGCGTCGAGCGCGCGTCGCTCACCGAGACGCTCGCCGACGCGATGGGCGATCCGACCCTCCGCCTCGCCTACTGGCTGCCGGAGCCGGAGCGCTTCGTCGACGGCACCGGCCGCACCGTCGCGGTGCCCGGCGACGCCGATCCGGCGCGCGCGGCGACCATGGTCGAGCGCGACGGCGAGCGCATCGGCGCGCTCGTCCACGACCGCAGCCTCTGCGAGGAGCCCGAGCTCGTCAGCGCGGTGGCCGCGGCCGCAGCGCTCGCGATGGCCAACGAGCGCCTGGAGGCCGAGCTGCGCGCCCGGCTGGAGGATCTCAGCGAGTCGCGGGCCCGGCTCATCGAGACCGGTCTGGCCGAGCGCCGGCGTCTCGAGCGCGATCTGCACGACGGCGCCCAGCAGCGCCTCGTCGCCCTGTCGCTGCAGGTGCACGTCGCACGCGCCAAGCTCACGAGCGATCCCGAGGCCGCGGGCGCCATCCTCGACCGGGCGCGCGACGAGCTGCGCCTCGCCCTCGAGGAGCTGCGCGAGCTGGCCCGCGGCATCCATCCGGCCGTGCTGACCGACCGCGGGCTGGGCGCGGCGATCGCCGGCCTCGCGTCGCGGTTCCCGATGCCCGTGCAGGTGCTGTCGACGCCGCTGGCGCGGCTTCCCACGGCCGTCGAGGCGGCCGCCTACTTCGTCGTCGCCGAATCCCTGGCGAACATGGCCAAGCACGCGGGCGCGTCGCATGCGACCGTGCGCGTGGCGAGACAGAACGGCATCGCACTCGTGGAGGTCCACGACGACGGGTGCGGCGGTGCGTCGTTCGACGCGGGCAGCGGGCTCAAGGGCCTCGCGGATAGGCTCGCGGGCCTGGATGGCCGTCTCGAGGTCGTCAGTCCGCCCGGGGAGGGCACAACCGTCCGAGCGAGGATCCCATGCGAGTCGTCGTAGCCGAGGACAGCGTCCTGCTGCGTGAGGGCGTCGTACGCCTGCTGCAGGAGGCCGGCATGGACGTCGTCGGCCAGGCCGGAGACGCGGAGGACCTGCTGCGCAAGGTCCGCGCCCACAAGCCCGACGTCGCGCTTGTCGACATCCGGATGCCGCCGACGCAGACCGACGAGGGTCTGCGTGCGGCCGCGACCATCAGAGCCGAGCAGCCACAGACCGGCGTGCTCGTGCTCTCCCAGTACGTCGAGGAGGCCTACGCGCTCGAGCTGCTGGCCGACAACGCGGAGGGCGTCGGCTACCTGCTCAAGGACCGCGTCGCGGACGTCGAGCGGTTCGTTGACAGCGTGCGTAGGGTCGGGGAAGGCGGCTCGGCACTCGATCCCGAGGTCGTCGCACGCCTCGTCGGGCGCCGTCGTCGGGAGGACCCGCTGTCGGCACTCAGCCCGCGCGAGCGTGAGGTCCTCGGTCACATGGCGGAGGGCCGTTCGAACCACGGCATCGCCGAGGCGCTCGTCGTCACCGAGCGTGCCGTGGAGAAGCACGTCACGAGCATCTTCACGAAGCTGAACCTGCCCCCTGCCGAGGACAACCATCGCCGCGTGCTCGCGGTGCTGACCTACCTGCGCTCATCATGACCGACATCGTCTCCGCCACCGACCTCCGCCGCCGCTACGGCGAGGGGGAAGCAGCAGTCGACGCCCTCGACGGTGTGACCGTCGGGTTCCCGCGCGGCGCCTACACCGCCATCATGGGCGCCTCGGGCTCCGGCAAGTCGACGCTCATGCACTGCCTCGCCGGCCTCGACAGCCCGACGGGCGGCACCGTCGTCATCGACGGCGTCGAGCTCGGCCCGCTCAACGACGCGAAGCTGACCGAGCTGCGGCGCGACAAGATCGGCTTCATCTTCCAGGCGTTCAACCTCCTGCCGGTCCTCACGGCGGAGGAGAACCTCATCCTGCCCCTCACGCTGGCCGGCCAGAAGGCCGACGACGGCTGGGTCGAGCAGCTCATCCAGACCGTCGGCCTGGGCGACCGCCGCACGCACCGCCCCGCGGAGCTCTCCGGCGGCCAGCAGCAGCGCGTCGCCGTCGCCCGCGCGCTCGTCCACAAGCCCGCCGTGGTCTTCGCCGACGAGCCGACCGGCAACCTGGACTCCAAGGCCTCCACCGAGGTGCTCAACCTGCTGCGCCAGGCCGTCGACGAGTTCGGCCAGACCGTCGTGATGGTCACCCACGACCCCGACGCCGCAGCGGTCGCCGACCGGCTCATCGAGCTGGCCGACGGACGCATCGTGCGCGACGAGGCCGTCGTCGCCGCCGCGCGATGACCAGGTACGTCCTCCGGGGGCTCGGCGCGCGCAAGCTGCGCACGGCCCTGACGGCGCTCGCCGTCGTGCTCGGCGTCGCGATGATCTCGGGGACCTACGTCCTCACGGACACGATCGACAAGGCGTTCTCCGACGTCTTCCAGACCGCGAGCCAGGGCGTCGACGTCTCCGTCACCGGCGCGAAGCCGGCGGGCTTCGGCAGCGACCAGACGTCCCCGCCGATCGACGAGTCGCTGCTCCCGAAGGTCCAGGCCGTGGACGGCGTCCGCGTCGCCGAGGCCGGCGTGTTCCAGCAGGTGTCGATCCGGAACAAGAAGGGCGACAGCATCGGCGCCGGCGGCGCCCCGAACTTCATCTCGTCGAACAGCAACCCGCCCTTCAACGCGTTCCGCTACGTCGAGGGCGCCCCGCCGCGGACCGCCGACCAGACCGCGCTCGACCAGAAGACCGCCGACGACGAGGGCTTCAAGGTCGGCGACAAGGTCACCGTGGTCGGCCTGCCCGGCGCGAAGACGTACACGGTCTCGGGCGTCGCGAAGTTCGGCACCGAGTCGTCGCTGGCTGGCGCGTCCGTGGCGATCACGACGTTGCCCGAGGCGCAGCGCATGGCCGGCTACCAGGGCAAGGTCGACAGCATCTCCGTCGCCGGCGACGACGGCGTGGGCCCGACCGAGCTCAAGACCCGCGTCGCCGAGGCGCTGCGCGGAGACGCCGTCACGGTGCGCACCGGCAAGGAGGAGGCCGACCGGCAGGCCAACGACCTCCAGGACCAGCTGTCGTTCCTGCAGACCGGCCTGCTCGTCTTCGCCGGCATCGCCGTGTTCGTCGGCGCGTTCGTCATCTACAACACGTTCTCGATCACCGTCGCGCAGCGCACGCGCGAGCTCGCGCTGCTGCGGACGCTCGGCGCGACGCGCCGTCAGGTGCTCCGCTCGATCGTCCTCGAGGCGCTCGTGGTCGGCTTCGGCGCGGCCGTGATCGGGTTGTTGGGCGGTCTGCTCATAGCCCAGGGCCTGCAGGCCCTGTTCAAGGCCGTGGGCGCCGACCTGCCGGACACCGGGTCGGTCATCAAGTCGCGGACGATCATCGTCGCGCTGGTCGTCGGCACCGTCGTGACCGTCATCGCGAGCCTCGCGCCCGCGCTGCGCTCCACGCGGATCGCGCCGGTCGTGGCGCTGCGCGAGGGGCTCGTGGAGCAGCGGCGGGGCGGGCGCATCCGCACGATCATCGCCGTGCTGCTCGCCGTCCTCGGCGTGGCGCTCCTGCTCATCGGCCTGTTCGGCAACACCTCGGGCGGCAGCGCGGCCGCGCTCATGGGCCTCGGCGCGCTCGTCGTCTTCCTGGCCGTCGCGATGCTCAGCCCGATCCTCGTGCGCCCGCTCGCGGCGCTGGTCGGGCGGCCGCTGCAGGCGGTCTTCGGGATCACCGGACGCCTGGCGCGGGAGAACACGCTGCGCAACCCCGGACGCACGGCGGTGACCGCGTCGGCGCTCATGATCGGCGTGGCGCTCGTCGCGTTCGTGGCGATCTTCGCAGCCGGCCTTCGCGGTTCCATCGACAAGTCCGTGGACGGCACGTTCCCGTCCGGGAACCTCATCGTCGTCAACCAGGACGGGTTCACCCCGATCTCCGAGCAGGCGGCGACCGCCGTCCGCGACGTCCCGGGCGTCGACAACGTCGCCGCCGTGCGCTTCGGCTCGGCGAAGGTGCAGGGCGACACCGGCACGACGCCCGTCATCGGCATCGACACCGGCGCCGCGACCTCGCTGTACAAGGCGGAGTGGAAGGACGGGTCCGCCGCGACGCTCGGGCAGCTCGGCGACGACGGCGTGGTGGTCGACACCAACAGCAGCGTCGGCAAGGGCAAGAAGGTCGGCGACAAGCTCGTGCTCACGACGCCCACGGGCGAACAGGTCACGTACACGATCAAGGGCCTGCTCGACGCGGGTGACTTCTCGCTGCTCGGCGGCGGGATCGTCGTGCCCAACGACCGGTTGTCGCGCGACTTCAACGTGAAGGGCGACGCGTTCATCTTCGTCGACTTCGCCGACGGGGCGAACACCGCCCAGACGCGCGCGGCGGTCGACAAGACCCTCGCGACGCGGTTCCCGAACGCGGAGAGCCAGACCCGCGACGAGTTCAAGGACAGCCAGAACGCGCAGCTCACACCGCTGCTCGTCCTCATCTACGTGCTGCTCGCGCTGTCGGTGCTCGTGTCCCTGTTCGGGATCGTGAACACCCTCGCGCTCTCCACCTACGAGCGGACGCGCGAGCTGGGCATGATGCGCGCGATCGGGACCTCCCGGCGCCAGGTCCGCAGCATCGTGCGCCAGGAATCGGTGATCACGTCGCTCATCGGCGCGGTGCTCGGGGTCGTGCTCGGGGTGCTCTTCGCGCTCCTGATCTCCCGCCCGCTCGCGGACGAGGGCTTCACGCTCACGTTCCCGATCTTCACGCTGATCCTGCTGCTCGTGCTCGCGGCGCTCTTCGGGGTGCTGGCGGCGATCGGGCCGGCCCGAAGAGCCGCACGGCTCGACGTGCTGAAGGCGTTGGCGTACGAGTAGGACGGTCACGGCCTGTCCAGTGCCCGATTCGCACCGCGGATCGCGAGCATCCGCGCCAGGCGCGGCGCGGAGACGCCGTACGCGCGGGCTGCCTGATCGAGCAGTTCGTACTCCTCGTCGCTGACCCGGAAGTTGACCTGACGGATGTCCCGCCGGACTGTGTTGCGCGACACGACCGGAGCCGGCGGGGGCTCGGAGTCCGCGAGCGCTGCCTGACGTCGCCTGTGGGCGTCCGCGCCGAGTTGGTAGAGCGCCCATTGGGCCGCGACGTTGTCCTCGTGCGTCTTCGTGGTGCCGACCGCCCGGCTCCGCACGTGCGGCTCGCACCAGGCGAGCACCTCCTTCCACTCGCGCTGCGGGATGACGCTCAGATCTGGCACCGGATCGCCGTCATGGACGAACGCGACCGGGAACGGCGGAGGGATGTCGTCGTAGATGTCGTCCTCGGAGTCGATGTCGAAGACGTCGTGGTCCATGCGCGAATCATGGATGCGGAGCGCGGTGATCTCCGAACCTGCGTCCGGATTGGCACGAGATCGTCGCTGTCTCGCAACAGTCCTCTCGAGGTCTCTCGAACGCGCTCGCAGGTGGCTAGCACCGGTGCTAGCCACCTGCGAGCGGTGCGAAAAGAGGGAGGGTGGGGTGGCGGTCGGCTCAGGCCGCCGGCGCCGAGCCGGCCCGGTGGGGCTGCTCGCGGCGCTCGGGCACGCGCGCGTCCGCGTGGCGGTACAGCAGGCCCAGGGTGATCGCCAACAGGGCCGCGGCGCCGAAGTAGCCCACCTCGGCCCTGACGAGCTCGTCGTCGATGATCGGCGTGAACATCCAGCCCAGGAAGAGCGCGGCCGCGACGAGCCACGCCATCGCCGCGTGGGCGGTCTGTCCGCGCGCGAGCGCCGCCTGGTTCAGCGTCCCCGCCGCCAGGTGGCAGCCCACGCCGAGGGCGAGGATCGCGAGGCCGCCGCGCCCGTAGTCGTAGCTGACGTCGAACAGGACACCCAGCGCGAACGGGCCGATGATGAAGAGCCCGAGCGCCACCGTGAACGCGAACGCCGCGATCGCGAGCAGCGTCGTCCGGATGGCCTTGCGGAACTCCGCGCGGCCGGCCGTCGCCTGCAGCGTCGCGAGATGGGGGAGCAGGGTCCCCTGGATCGCCTGGAAGAGCTGCAGCGGGGCACGGGCGATGAGCAGGACGCTGAACACGACGCCGGCGAGCGCTGCGTCGGCCGCGGTCGCGTCGACCGCGAGGACCGCGCCGTTGACCAGGGTCTGCTCGGCGAGCATCACCGCGAGGACGCTCACCGCGAACACGGCACCGTGACGCAGCGTCAGGCCGCCCTCGGCCTGCTCGACGGCTTCGAGGTCGACGCTCGGGTCCTTGCGGCTCCACGCGAGCGGCACGACGAACAGCGAGACGCACGGCGCCGCCGCCATGCCCAGCGCCACGGCTGCCTCACCATGGGTGATCCCGACGACGGCGGCGACGGCGAACAGGAAGCGCGAGCACGACTCGAGCAGGACGAGGCCGCCGTACAGCGCGAAGCGCTGATGCCCGGCCAGCCACCCGCGGGCGAAGTAGCTCGCCGCGTACGCGAGGACCCCGCCGACGAGGATCCAGTACAGCGCCGAGGACCCGTCGAACACGTTGTCCTGCACCGGCTGACGGACGGCCAGCGCGACGATGAGGAAGAGGATCGCGAACGTCGCCTGGATGAGCATCGGGATGCCGAGCGGATGCCCGTGGTGCAGCCCGCGCGCCCGGCGCTCGGCGATCGTGCGCGACAGCAGCTGCTCGATCGGCCGGTAGATCACCGACACGATCACGAACATCACCGCCCAGAGCAGCGCGACGTTCTTGTACTCGACCTCGGACAGCGCGTACGAGGCGACGGAGAAGTACGCGAAGGTGACGACGCCCGTCGTCGCGATGCCGACCGACAGAACCCGGGCGCCCCGGGCGTACGAGGTGCTCTGCGCGCTCAGGAGACGTCCACGAGGCACATGGTCCACGGGAAGGGCGAGCGTGCCTCGACGACCCGCCCGTGGCGGTTCAGGAAGGCCACGAAGTCGCGCTTGGACCAGTGGTTCACGTGTCCCGGGGTGTTCCCGAGGTCCTTGACGTACGAGCCGCGGGCGACGTTGAGACCGCGCCACAGCGGCTCCCGCGGGACCGACACGAGCAGGTGGCGGGACGCGACCCGCGCCATCTCGGCCACCGTCGCCTCGGGATCGGGCACGTGCTCGAGCACCTCGATCGCCGCGGCGAGCTCGAACTCGCCATCCGCGAACGGCAGGTTCTCGGCCTTCATGACCTGGTACTCCAGGTTCGGCTCCTGGCGCTGCTCCCACTCGGCGTGCAGCAGCGGGTCGTCCAGGTCGATGCCGACCGCGCGGCCGCCGCGGATGCGCTGCGCCCACTTCTGGGTCAGCACGCCCTCGCCGCACCCGACGTCCAGGAACGTGGCGGGCGACGCCTTCGCCCAGAGCGAGTCGAGCGTGTCCTCGAAGCCGCCCATGAGCCGGCGGACGACCGGGTTGGTCGAGCCGTACTTGTCCAGGGTGTTGCCGGTGACCGTGCCCTCACGGTCGACTGTGACGGTGGGGGACATCAGATCCTCAGCGCCTCGCGCTCCTCGGTCTTCCCGGTCGCCCCGCCCGACCCGGCGCCGGTGGTGGCGCCGCGCTCGGTGTGCTGGCCCGGCTCGTAGTGGGACGGCTCGACGCCGAGCTGCAGCTCGATGCGCCGGACGCGCTCGTAGACCCGCTGGGTCATCGTCCGCTGCGCGGACAGGATGTCGCCCAGCACGCCGAGCGCCCCGAGCAGCATCGCCGCGTTGAAGAGCACGGCGCCCAGGATGAGCGACTGGACGTGACCGGCGCTGTCGCCCTCGAAGATCGCGAAGTAGGCCCAGCGGCCCCAGACGATGACGGCGACGAGCGCGATGACCGCCGCGATCGACATGAAGATCCGCAGCGGCTCGTAGTGCGAGTAGATCCGGAAGATCGACACCGCGTTGCGGCGCACGTACGACCACATGGACGGGAACAGGCGCGACTCGCGCGTCTTCTCGTTCGTCCGGACCGGGACGTGGTCGATGGCGACGAGCAGCTTGCCCGCCTGGATGATCGTCTCGAGCGTGTACGTGAACTTCGAGACGACCGCCATCTGGATCGCGGCCTCGCGGTTGTAGGCGCGGAAGCCGGACGTGGTGTCCGGCACATCGGTGCCCGATGCGCGGCGCACGACCTCCGAGCCGAGGCGCTGGAGGCGCTTCTTCAGCGGCGAGAAGTGCTCGATCTCCATGATCTGGCGGTCGCCGACGACCATGTCGGCGTTGCCCGCGACGATCGGCGCGACGAGCTTGGGGATGTCCCGCGCGTCGTACTGGTTGTCGGCGTCGGTGTTGACCACGACGTCGGCGCCGAGCTTCAGGCAGGCGTCGAGGCCGGCCTGGAATCCGGCGGCCAGGCCCTTGTTGTTCGTGAGCCGCACGATGTGGTCGACACCCTGCTCACGCGCCACCTCGACGGTGCGGTCGGTCGAGCCGTCGTCGATGACGAGCCACTCGACGACGTCGAAACCCGGGACCTCACGGGGGAGATCGGCGAGCGTGTCGGGGAGCTGGAGTTCCTCGTTCCAGCAGGGGATCTGGATGATGAGCTTCATGCGTGCTGAGGGGGTGCCATGCTACTCGGCGTGTCGGCGCCGACGCTCTCACGGCCCCGTCTCGCGCGTCGCGCGTCCGACAAGACGTCGGGACGGCGGCCTCGCCTGACGACGCGCACCTTCGAACGGGTGGGCGCGGTCGTCGTGTGCCTGTTCGCGACGGCTGGCTTCTTCCTCTACCCGACGTACCCCAACTACGACTCGGTCTACAGCCTCATCTGGGGGCGCGAGCTGCTCCACCTCGAGCCGCTGTCGTTCGAGGCCTACCGCGCCCCGACCGAGCACCCGCTGGCGATCGCGATCGGCGCCGTGCTGTCGCTCTTCGGCGACAGCGCGGACCGCCTGTTCGTCGCGCTCATGGTCGCGAGCTTCGTCGCGCTCGTCTTCGGGCTGTACGCGCTGGGACGGACCGCGTTCACCCCGCTCGTCGGCGTCGTCGCCGCGGTGCTCGTCATCACGCGCTTCGACTTCCCGTTCCTCGCCGCCCGCGGCTACATCGACCCGCTCTACCTCGCGCTCGTCGTCTGGGCCGCCGTGCTCGAGCTGCGCAAACCACGCCGGGGCTGGATCGTGCTGGTGCTCCTCGCGCTCGGCGCGATGCTGCGCCCGGAGGCGTGGCTGCTCGCCGGCCTGTACGTGCTGTGGGCCGGCTGGCGCGCGTCCTGGCCACGGCGCATCGGCTACGCGGCGCTCGCGGCGGTCGGGCCGGTGGTCTGGGTCCTCACCGACTTCCTCGTCACCGGCAAGCCGACGTACTCGTTCACCGGGACGACCGAGCTCGCCGACGAGCTGGGCCGCAACAAGGGCGCCGGTGCGGTGCCCGCCGCGACGTGGAGCTTCCTCATCGACCTGGCGAAGTTCCCGGTCGTGCTCGGCGCCATCGTCGGCTTCTTCCTCGCGCTGGTCCTCGTGCCGCGCCGGCTGATCATGCCGGTCGTGCTGTTCGCGTCGGGCGTGGCGACGTTCGCGCTCGTCGGCGCCGGCGGCCTGTCGGTGATCTCCCGCTACCTGCTCGTCCCGTCGCTCATGGCGATGGTGCTGTGCGGCGTCGCGGTGGGCGGGTGGACGATGCTGCGCCACGGGACATGGGCCCGTCGCATCTGGGCCGGCGGGGCGCTGCTGCTCGTGCTGTTCGGCATCGCCTTCACGGCGACGCGCGTCAGCGTCGCCCGGCTCGACTCCCAGCTCAGCTTCCGCGGGGACGCGCACGACGCGTTCCAGGACCTCATCGCCCAGCCAGGCTTCAAGGAGGGGCTCGCCTGCGGTCCGGTCTGGACGCCGAACCACAAGCTCGTCCCCGACGCGCGCTGGTACCTCGACCTGCCGCAGGACAAGGTCATCGCGCGGTCGTCGACGGACAAGGTGCCGGACAAGGGCGTCGTCATCCTCGTCCACGGCCGACAGGCCCTGTTCAACCAGGCCCTCGTGACCGAGTTCGACGATCCGATGGACTCGCTGCCTCCGCCCGGCTTCCGGCGCGTCGCCGTCTCGGAGTACTACGCGGCGTATGTCCGCTGTTAGGACGCGCCCAGACGCCGTAGCCAGCTACGTCCCCGCTCTCGAGCACAGTCGCGAGGGGAGCGTCGTGCTGTGGCGTCTCGGCGTCGCCGGCGTCCTCCTGCTGGCGCTCGGGCTGCGGCTCTGGGGCCTGAAGCAGGGGCTGCCCTACGCCTACAACGCCGACGAGAACGCGCACTTCCTGCCGCGCGCGATCGGGATGTTCGGCCACGACCTGGACCCGGGCTACTACGTCAACCCCTCGGCCTACACGTACGTCCTGCACATCCTGCTCGCCATCCGCTACGGGGGGCGGCTGGCGGTGGGGGAGGCGTTCGCGAGCGACCCGACGACGGTCTGGACGATGGCCCGCGCGGCGAGCGCGGTGCTCGGCACCATCGCCGTCGGCCTGCTGTACCTCGCGGGCAAGCGGCTCGCGGGGCGCGCGGCCGGACTGCTCGCCGCCGCGCTGCTGGCCGTCGCGTTCCTGCCCGTCTTCTACAGCCACCTGGCGCTCAACGACGTCCCCACGCTCGCGCCGCTGTGCCTCGCGCTGTGGGGCGCGGCGGGTGTCCTGAGGACCGGCCGCGGGCTCGACTACCTCATCGCGGGGATCGGACTCGGCCTGGCGGCGGCGACGAAGTACACGGGCGGGATCGTGCTGCTCGCGCTGCTCGCGGCGTTCGGGGCGCACGCGATGCGCAACCGCGGCGCCGCGCTGCGCGGCCTGCTGCTCGCGGGCGTCATGGCGCTCGCGGCGTTCCTCGTCGCGTTCCCCTACGCGATCATCGACCACCACGCCTTCCTCGACGGGCTGAGCCACCAGTCCGACGCTTCCCGCGAGGCGGCCGGCAAGCTCGGCCTCACGCAGGACAACGGCTGGCTGTACTACCTCTGGTCCTTCGGCTGGGGGCTGGGCTGGGCGCCCCTCGTCGCCGCCGGCGCCGCACTCCCGCTGCTGGCCTTCCGGCGGCGATGGGCGCTGCTGGCCTTCCTCGCTCCGGCGCCGATCCTCTTCGTCGCCTTCATGGGCTCCCAGGAGCGCTTCTTCGGGCGCTGGCTCATGCCGGTGCTGCCGTTCGTCTGCCTGCTCGCCGCGATCTGCGCCGTGACGCTCGTGACCGCGGCGACGCGCCGGTCTCCGGGGCTGCGCCCGATGCTCGCCGCGCTCGTCGCGATCGGGCTCTGCGGGCAGGGGCTCGTCTACTCCGTGCACGACGGGCGGGTGCTGTCGCGGGAGGACACCCGCGGGCTGACGCGCGACTGGCTCGTGGAGCACGTCCCGGCGGGCACCCGGATCGTCGTCGAGCCGGGCGTGGTGCCCGACGGCTGGGCGCAGGACATCGGCACGGCGTCGCCGGTCACGCCGAACGGCAACCGCTGGGCGAAGTACCCGACGAGCCGCTCGCGGGTCGATCCCGACACCGGGCGCCTGCTGCCGGCGCCGGGGATCGTCGTGAACATCGAGGACTTCGAGAAGACGCTGCGGCCCGAGCTCATCCCGATCTTCGAGCGCCAGGGGTACTGCTGGGTCATCGTCGGCTCGACCCAGCGCGGGCGCGCGGAGGCCGAGCCGGAGAAGGTGCCGGGGGCCATCGCGTACTACCGGGAGCTGGAGCGACGGGCGGACGTCGTCTATCACGCGTCGCCGTACTCGAAGGGCCGCGGGCCGGTGAGGTTCAACTTCGACTGGTCGTTCAACTTCTACCCGCTGGCCTACTCGCGGCCGGGCCCGGACATGACCGTGTACAGGCTCCGGGACGGTGCATGCGCGACGTAGACTGAACGACGTGCCAGTGCTCACAGACATCGACGCGCAGTACCTGCAGCGCGCCGTCGAGCTCGCGGGCAACGGCCTCGGCCGCGTGCACCCGAACCCCCTCGTCGGCGCGGTCCTCGTACGCGACGGGTCGGTGCTCGGCGAAGGGTGGCACGAGGCCTACGGCGGCCCGCACGCCGAGGTGAACGCCATCGCCGCCAGCGGCGGCGACACCGAGGGCGCGACCCTCTACGTCTCCCTGGAGCCGTGCTGCCACACGGGCAAGACCGGCCCCTGCACGACCGCGATCGCGGAGGCCGGCATCGCCCGCGTCGTGGTCGCCGCCGACGACCCCGCCGAGCATGCGGCCGGCCGCGGCCTGGGCATCCTGCGCGACGACGGCATCGACGTGGACATGGCGGGCGGCGACGTCGCCCGCCGCGCCCGGCTGCTCAACCAGGGGCACCGCAAGCACGCCCGCACCGGCCGCCCGTTCGTGCTCTTCAAGTCCGCCATGTCGCTCGACGGCAAGGTCGCGACCGCGACCGGCGACTCCAAGTGGATCTCCGGCGAGATGTCGCGTGAGCGGGCGCACCGCTGGCGCTCGCACATGGACGCCGTGGTCGTGGGCATCGGCACGGCCCTCGCCGACGACCCGCGGCTCACGTCCCGCGTCGACGGCGTCGAGCGCCAGCCGCGCCGCGTCGTCTTCGACTCCCTCGCCCGCCTGCCGCTGGACTCCCAGCTCGTCGCGCAGGCCGAGGAGGTCCCCCTGACCGTCGTGGTGTCGCGCGCGGCGCCGCGGGCCGCCACGGAAGCGCTGCACAACGCCGGCGCCGACGTCCTGCTCGCGACCGGCCAGCACGAGCCCGCGCGCGTCGTCTCCGCGCTCGACGGCCTGGGCCAGCGCGGCATCAAGTCGATGCTCCTGGAGGGCGGCCCGCACCTCGCCGGCGCGTTCCTTGACGCGGGCGAGATCGACGAGCTGCGCCTCTTCATCGCGCCCGTCCTCGTGGGCTCGCGCAACGCACGCGACCCGCTCGAGGGCGTGGGCGCCGAGCGCATCGGGGAGGCCGTGCGCGCAACCGGCCTCGAGTGCCACCGCATCGGCGAGGACGTCCTGCTCACCGCCCGTCTGGCGGAGTGGTAGCGATGTTCACCGGCCTGGTTGCAGACCTCGGCACGGTCGCGGCGGTCGACGCGACGGACGACGGCGTCCGCCTGCGGCTGCAGACCGCGCTCGCGGGCGAGATCGGCGAGGGCGACTCCGTCGCGGTCAACGGCGTGTGCCTCACGGCGACGGAGGTGTCCGGCGACGCGTTCGCCGCCGACGTCATGCACGAGTCGCTGCGGCGCAGCTCGCTCGGCCAGGCGGCCAAGGAGGGCGAGCGGGTGAACCTCGAGCTGTCGCTGCGGGCGTCGGACCGTCTCGGCGGGCACATCGTGCAGGGCCACGTCGACGGCGTCGGCACCGTGAGCGGCGTGCGCGAGGACGGCTTCAGCCGGGTCGTGACGATCGACGCCCCGCCCGACGTGCTGCGCTACGTCGTGGAGAAGGGCTCCATCGCGGTGAACGGCGTCTCGCTCACCGTGAGCGCGATCTCCGGCGAGGCCTTCGAGGTGTCGCTCATCCCGGAGACGCTGCAGCGCACGACGCTGGGCGGGGCCGCTCCCGGCACCGTGGTCAACCTCGAGGTGGACGTGTTGGCGAAGTACGTCGAGAAGCTGGTGGCACGATGAAGACCGCATCCCCGTTCGCGACCGTCGAGGACGCGATCGCAGACATCAAGGCAGGGCGCATGGTCGTCGTCTGCGACGACGAGGACCGCGAGAACGAGGGCGACCTCACGATCGCCGCGGAGTTCGCGACGCCCGAGGTCATCAACTTCATGTCCCGCGAGGGCCGCGGGCTCATCTGCCTGGCGATGGAGACCGAGCGCTGCGACGAGCTCGGGCTCGATCTCATGACGATGCACAACGAGTCGGGCTTCGGGACGGCGTTCACGCTGTCCATCGAGGCGCGCGAAGGCATCAAGAGCGGCATCTCGGCGGGCGACCGGTCGCACACGATCCGGGTCGCGGTCGACGCGGCCACGACGGCCGCCGACCTCGTCCAGCCCGGTCACGTGTTCCCGCTCAAGGCCAAGCCCGGCGGTGTCCTGGAGCGCACGGGGCAGACCGAGGCGTCCGTCGACCTCGCCCGCCTCGCCGGCCTGACGCCGGCCGGCGTCATCTGCGAGGTCATGCTCGACGACGGCACGATGGCGCGGGTGCCCGACCTCACGACGTACTGCGAGCAGCACGGGCTCAAGATGATCACGGTCGCCGACCTCATCGCGTACCGGCGCCGCTACGACAAGCTCGTCGAGCGCGTGGTCGACGCCGCGATGCCGACCGCGTTCGGCGACTTCCAGGTCTACGGCTACCGCCAGATCCTCGACGGCAAGCACCACGTCGCGATGGTGAAGGGCGACATCTCCGGTCGCGACGACGTGCTCGTCCGCGTGCACTCCGAGTGCCTCACCGGCGACGTGTTCCACTCTCTGCGCTGCGACTGCGGCGAGCAGCTCGAGTCCGCGCTCGCGATGATCGAGGCCGAGGGACGCGGCGTCGTGCTCTACCTCTCGCAGGAGGGGCGGGGGATCGGGCTGCTGAACAAGCTGAAGGCCTACAAGCTGCAGGAGCAGGGCCTCGACACCGTCGACGCCAACCTGCGCCTGGGGCTTCCGGCCGACCTGCGCGACTACGGCATCGGCGCGCAGATCCTCGTCGACCTCGGGCTGTCGTCGATGCGGCTGCTGACGAACAACCCGAAGAAGATCCGCGGCCTCGAGGGCTACGGCCTGTCGGTGACCGAGCAGGTGCCGATCGAGCACACGCCCAACCCGCACAACGAGGAGTACCTGCGGACGAAGGCGCTGCGGATGGGCCACATGCTCCACCACCAGGGCCTCAACGTCGACGAGGACCTCGACGCCTCGTGAGGTACGCGATCGTCGTCGGGCGCTTCTACGAGGACCTGGCCGAGCGCCTGGTGACCTCCGCGACGCGGGTCTTCCAGCTCGAGGGGGCGGAGGCGGTCGACGTCTTCGACGTGCCGGGCGCCTACGAGCTGCCCTTCGCGGCCCAGGAGATCGCGAAGACCGGCCGCTACGGCGGGGTGGCCTGCCTCGGCGCCGTGATCCGCGGCGAGACGTCGCACTACGACCACGTCTGCGAGGAGTCGGCCCGTGGGATCATGGACGTCATGCTGCGCACCGGCGTGCCGTGCTCGTTCGGCGTCCTGACCGTGGACACGATGGACCAGGCGCTCGCGCGCTCGGGCGGCGACAAGCGCGACTCCGGCGCGCATGCCGCGGAGGCGGTCGTGGCACTCGTGAAGCTGCAGGAGTCGGTAGCCTGAGGACATCGTGACGGGGAGCACGTTCTTCGCGATGAGCGAGCCGGCCCAGATCGCTGCGCTGGCGATCACCTTCTTGGTGCACGTAGCGGGCGCTGCCTGCCTCGTCTGGGCCCTCATGGGGGACCGCGGCTTCGGCGGTCTGCGCGACTGGTGGAACGACGACGGGTCCGACCCGCCGCCGCCCGAGCCCCGCGAGCCCGACCCCCGTCCCTCGGGCCCCGGCCTGGCCCTCCCGCTGCCGACGTCCGCGCCGAGCGACGTCCGCCTGCGCGAGCCCGGCCGCATCGGCGACGGGCACCCGCGGCCCGCGCGCCGGCCGCACGAGCCGGTCCGCTCACCCGAGCGCGTCTAGCACCGCACGGCTCGCCGTGTCCGTGTCTGCGTGCCCGCCGAGGTCGCGCGTCCGCGTGGCCGGGTCGGCCAGGGATGCCTCGATCGCGGCCATCAGATCCGCGGCGGCGTCCTCGTGCCCGAGGTGCTCGAGCATCATCTGCGCCGACCAGAGCATCCCGACCGGGTTGGCGATGCCCTGACCCGCGATGTCGGGCGCCGACCCGTGGACGGGCTCGAACATGGAGGGGAACTCGCGCTCGGGGTTGAGGTTCGCCGACGGGGCGATGCCGATCGAGCCGGCGGCGCCTGCGGCGAGGTCGGAGAGGATGTCGCCGAAGAGGTTCGAGCCGACGACGACGTCGAAGCTGCCGGGCTGCATGACGACCTTCGCGCAGAGCGCGTCGATGTGCTCCTCGCGCATCTCCACATCCGGGTGGCGCGCGGCCACCTCGCGCACGATCTCGTCCCAGAACGGCAGCGTGTGGATGATGCCGTTGGACTTCGTGGCGCTGGTCAGGCCGCGGCCGCGCCGCTCGGCCAGCTCGAACGCGTACTCGGCGATGCGCGTCACGCCACGGCGCGTGAAGATCGCCTCCTGGACGGCCATCTCGTGCGCGTGGCCGCGGTAGACGCGTCCTCCGGCCTCGGAGTACTCGCCCTCGACGTTCTCCCTGACGATGACCACGTCGAGCCCCTGCGGGTCCGCGAGGGGGCTCCTGACGCCAGGGAAGAGCCGCACGGGCCGCAGGTTCACGTACTGGTCGAACGTGCGCCGTATCGGGATGAGGAGTCCCCAGAGCGACAGGTGGTCGGGCACGCGGGGGTCCCCGACGGCACCGAGGAGGATCGCGTCGCGCTCGAGCAGCTGGTCGAGGCCGTCCTCGGGCATGAGGCGTCCCTCGCGGACATGGCGCTCGCAACCCCAGTCCAGCTCGGTGAAGGAGAAGGCGATGTCGTGACGGCTGCCGAGGGCCTCCAGCGCGCGCAGCGCGGCGGGCATGACCTCCCTGCCGATCCCGTCTCCGGGGATGACGGCGATGTCGTGAGTTGCCATCCCGCTACACTGCCCGATCGCTATGGCAAAGGTGTGTCACTCCTGCGGCAAGGGCCCGTCGTTCGGCAACAGCCGCAGCCACTCGATGGTCGCGACCAAGCGACGCTTCGACCCGAACCTCCAGAAGGTGCGGGCGCTCGTCGGCGGCGCCCCGCGGCGCGTCTACGTGTGCACCCGCTGCCTGAAGGCCGGCAAGGTCACGAAGGCCGTCTGACCACCCTGCTCGAGGGCGCGATCGCGCATCTCGAGCGACACAGGGTCCAGGTCAACGAGCTCAACGTCTTCCCCGTCGCCGACGGCGACACGGGGGACAGCATGCTGGCCACGCTCGAAGGCGGGCCACAGGAGGCGGTGCGGCGCGCGTACGCCGCCGTACCGGAGCCCATCGAGGGCACGATGCTCACCGTTGCACATGACATGGCCGCGGCCGGCGATCTGGAGCAAGCACTCCAAGCCGGCCGCGATTCGCTTCGGCGCGGCCCGTCGTTGTTGCCGGCCCTGCGTGAAGCAGGCGTCGTCGACTCCGGCGGGTACGCGCTCACCCTCATGGTGGCCGGCGCGCTCGCCGCATCGCGCGGGGAGGAGCCGCCGCCGGAGGAGCCGATGGCCCCGCCGACGCTGCGGCCGGTCCCACGCCACCGCTGGTGCACCAACCTGCTCGTCGGGGACTCGGTCATGATCGCCCGCGACGGCGACGCGACCCGCGTCCACGTGCACACCGACGACCCCGATGCGGTGATCGCGCTCTTCGCCTCGCTCGGCGTCCAGGCGGTCTCGGAGGTCGCGCCCTTCGACGGGGGCTCGGTGACCGTCATCGCCGAGCCGCAGGCGGCGCTGGTCGCGTCGCTGGCGTGCGACGAGGTCGAGGTGACGCCGGGCGCACCGCCACCATGGTGGTGGCTCATCGCGGCCGAGTAGATGCCGACGCACTTCGCCAGCCCCGACCCGCTCGACGACATCACCGTCCGTCGGCCGCACCCGGAACGGCTCCGGGAGGCGCTCGACGTCCCCGGCGGGCCGAAGGCGGCCGAGGCGGCGGAGTCGCTCGGGCTGCACACGGTCGGCGACCTCCTCTTCCACCTGCCGCGCGACACCGGCGAGGCGCGCACGGTCGCGACGCTGGCCGAGGACGAGACGGCGACGGTGCTCGTCGAGGTGCGCTCCATCCGGTCGCGCCCGGTGCGCCGCCGCGGGATGAAGCCGCTCGTCGTCGCCACGGTGGCGGACGCGACCGGGCTCATGGAGGCGACGTTCTTCAACCAGCCGTGGCTCGAGCGCCACTACCGGCCCGGGACGCGGCTCATGCTCACCGGCAAGTACCAGTCGCGCGGGCGGTTCCGCGTCAACCACCACGCGCCGACCGAGGCCGTGACCGCGATCGGCGACACGACCGCGACGTACCCGGCCACGAAGGGCATCACGTCCACGCAGATCCTCGCCCTGGTCCGCGAGCACCTCACCGCGGCGTACGAGGTCGACGAGCTGCTCCCGGCCCGTCTGCGGCGCCAGGAGGGCCTCCCGAGCGCGGCCGACGCGGTCATCGCCGCGCACGTCGGCGACCGCGAGGCCGGAAGGCGCAGGCTCGCGTTCGACGAGCTGCTGCTCGACCAGGCCGTCCAGCTGCGTCTGCGCGCCGAGCGCCGGTCGATCGCCCACGCCGAGCCGCTGACCGACCCGCCGACGCTGAGCCACGAGTGGCTCACCGAGCGGCTGCCGTTCGAGCCGACGCCCGACCAGCTCACCGCGATCGCCGAGATCGACGCGGACCTCGCCCTCGACCGCCCGATGCAGCGGCTGCTCATGGGGGAGGTGGGGTCGGGCAAGACGGTCGTCGCGCTGCACGCGATGCTGCGCGCGGTCGAGCACGGCCGCCAGGCGGCGCTCATGGCTCCCACCGAGACGCTCGCCGAGCAGCACTTCGCGACGCTCCAGACGCTCATGCCCGGCGCGCTCGTCCCCGCGGCGCTGCTCACCGGCTCGACCGCCGCCGGACGGCGCGCGGACACGCTGGGCAAGCTCGCGTCGGGTGAGCTGCCGCTGATCGTGGGCACGCACGCCCTGATCGAGGACACCGTCGTGTTCGCCGACCTCGCCGTCGCCGTCGTCGACGAGCAGCACCGCTTCGGCGTGCGCCAGCGCAGCGCGCTGGACGCCAAGGCGCGGGCAGGCCTGGCCCCGCACGTGCTGCACATGACCGCGACGCCGATCCCCCGCACGCTGCGGCTCGCGAGCTTCGGCGCACTGGACGTCACCGCGCTGCGCGGGCTGCCGCGCGGCCGCCAGCCGATCGAGACGCACGTCGCCTCGGGCGAGCAGGAGCGCGAGCGCGCCTACGAGCGCCTGCGCGAGGAGCTGCGCGCCGGCCGTCAGGCGTTCGTCGTCTGCCCGCTCGTCAGCGAGTCCGAGGCGCTGCAGGCCCGCGCGGCCACCGCCGAGTACGAGCGGCTGCGCGAGACGGAGCTCAAGGACTTCGAGGTCGTGCTGCTCCACGGCCAGCTGCGTCCCCGCGAGAAGGCCGAGGCGATGGAGCGCTTCGCGGCGGGGAAGGCGGACGTCCTCGTGGCGACGACCGTCATCGAGGTCGGCATCGACGTCCCCAACGCCACCGTGATGCTCGTCGAGGACGCCGAGCGGTACGGGATCTCCCAGCTGCACCAGCTGCGCGGTCGCGTCGGCCGGGGCGAGCACGCGTCGCTGTGCCTGCTGTTCGGTCCCAAGGACTCCAGGCGGCTGCAAGCGCTCGCCCAGAACGGCGACGGGTTCGCGCTGGCCGAGATCGACCTCGAGCTGCGCGGGGAGGGCGAGCTCACCGGGACGCGCCAGTCGGGCATGGCCCGCTTCCGGGTCGCCCGGCTCCCGGAGGACGCCGACGTGCTCGAGCGGGCCCACACGTGCGCGAGCGAGGTCCTGAGGCACCTGGACGAACCCGAGTACGCCCTGCTGGCCGAGGCGCTGCTGCGGGTGGAGGCCGGCCCGGTCGCCGCATGAGGGTCATCGCCGGCACGCACCGCGGCCGTCGGCTCATCGCGCCGCCCGGCACCGACACGCGCCCGACGTCCGACCGGGTCCGCGAGTCGCTGTTCTCGATCCTCGGCCCGCTGGACGGCGAGCGCGTGCTCGACCTGTTCGCCGGGTCGGGCGCACTGGGCATCGAGGCGCTGTCGCGCGGGGCCGGAAGCGCGCTGCTGTGCGACGACGCGCGGGCCGCCGTGGAGGCCATCCGGGCCAATCTCGAGGCCCTGGGGATGGACGCGCAGGTGGTATGCGACGACGCCCGCCGGGTACTGCGCAACGCACACGCACGTGGCGCCGCCTACGATCTGATCTTCCTCGACCCTCCATACCGCCAAGCGGAGCGATGGGCAGCGGACCTCTCAGTGCTGGTCCCCGTCGTCCTCGCACCCGGCGGGCGCGTCATCGGTGAGAGCGACCGGCGCGCACCACTCGAGCTCGAGCTGCCGCTCGTCGACGAGCGCCGCTACGGCGACACCCTGATCCGAATCCACACGAATGAACCCTGATCCACGCATCGCCGTCTGCCCCGGCTCCTACGACCCGATCACGTTCGGGCACCTCGACGTGATCAGTCGCGCCTCCGAGCTGTTCGACGAGGTCGTGGTCGCGATCGTGAACCTCCCGATCCGCAAGGGGCGCACGCTCTTCGACATCGACGAGCGCCTCGCGTTCATCGAGTCCGCCACGGAGCACATGGACAACGTGCGCGCGGAGCCGTTCGACGTCCTCGTCGTCGAGTTCGCGCAGCGCATCGGCGCCCGCGCGATCGTGAAGGGGCTGCGGGCGATCTCCGACTTCGAGTACGAGATGGAGATGAACCAGCTCAACCGGCGGCAGGCGCCGGACATCGACACGCTCTACCTCATGGCGAGCCCTCAGTACAGTTTCCTCAGCTCGAGCGGGGTCAAGGAGCTCGCGACGTTCGGAGGGCGGATCGAGGATCTTGTGCCGACGGGCGTGGCCGAGCGCTTGAAGGAAGAGCTCGCCCGGGAACGAACGTAAGGAACTGCCATGGACGTCCTGGTCCTCATCGACAAGCTGGACGACCTCGTCCACAACGCCAAGCCGGTCCCGCTGACCGATCAGGTGCGCGTGGACAAGGAGGAGATCTACGACCTCCTCGACCAGATGCGTGCGACGATCCCCGAGGAGATCAAGCAGGCGCGCTGGATCGTCAAGGAGCGTCAGGAGATGCTCGCCGAGGCCAAGCGCGAGGCCGAGCGGATCGTGAAGGAGGCGCGCGAGCGCCAGAACCAGCTCGTCTCCGACGAAGAGGTCACGAAGCAGGCCGAGCGCGCCGCCGAGGACATCATCGAGGACGCGCGGGCCCGCGAGCGCGAGATCCGCCTCGGGGCGGAGGACTACGCGGACGAGATCCTCAACACCCTCGAGGTGAACCTCTCGAAGTTCATCGCGGCCGTCCAGCGCGGGCGCGAGCGCCTGCAGGGCAAGGACGAGCCGGCCGAAGTGGCCTAGCCGGCCAGGTCGGCCGTGAAGGCCACGCCCTGACGGCCGAACATCTTCCCGCCCTTGCGGGAGACGCCGATCCGCTTGAAGCCGGGCTGCAGGAGCGTCTCGCGGTGCGGCGGCGAGTTCATCCAGAGATCGACCGTGCGCTGCGCCTGCTGGGCCGCCGGCGTGCCGGCGAGCCAGGCGATCGTCTCACCGACGAGGCGCGCCTTGACGAAGCGACGGATGCGGACGTCGCACGGCGTGCCCGATGCCGAGTCGTGCGAGAAGACGCCCGAGGTGACCATGCCGCGGGAGTGCGAGTCGGCGGCCTCGTTCAGGTTGTCGTCGGCGCGCAGCGCAGGGAGGCCCTGCGACGCGCGAACGCCGTTGAGCAGCGCGACGACCTGCGCCTCGATGCCATCATTGGCCACCGAGGCGCGGACGGTGCGCGTCGCGGCGGATGCGTCGACCGCGCTTGCGAGAAGCGCGGATGCCGCGAGTGCTGCGGCAAGTACGACAATGCGGACGAACGGCACACGACCGTCGGCCAGGCATGCGGGCACGAGCTTCCCCTCTTTCGGCCGCCTGCGGGGTTAGCTGACGGGCTCGCGCTGAAAGAGCTGCGCTTCGACTCCGAGGAGTCGTTCGCCCCACATACCTGGGTCCCCCGCTCCCCACCTCCTTGGCGGGGACTCGGCGTTATGCGAGCGGGAGAGTACCTCCTAAACCACTTCTTCTGCAGCGACGTTGGCATCGAACGTCCGTCCAGAGGAGAAACGCACAGGTTCTCCGCGGTTAGCGGGACTCCTTCCACGTAGGCTCGCAGCGATGGACGACCTGGCCTCCGCGCTTCACGACGCCGGCGGGGCCCACGCCCCGCGGGAGCGCGCCGGCCAGCTGCGGACGCTGCTCGCGGCGGAGCTCGCGCACGGCCGGGGCGAGCTCGCGCTCGCGCGCTCCGGGCGCGAGCGGCCGGTCGTCGTGGCCTTCGCGGCGGACGGGGGGAACCTGCTCGCCGTGACGCCCGCGCCGGCCGCGCTGCGCGCGGATCCGGACGTCGCGGACGAGCGCACGTGGCTGCTCGTGGCGGCGGCCGTCGGCGCGCTCGCGGAGCTCGCTCCCGGCACGCTCCTGGCCGGAGACCTCGGCGGCAGCCTCGTGCTCGCCATGCCCGGGACGGTGTCCGACGAGGACGCCGAGCTGGCCGCGCTGGGCTTCGAGGAGCAGGTCGCCGGCGTCGACCGGCTGCGCGCGACGGCGCTCGCGCTGCCCGGCCACGTCGTCGAGGGCTCCGTCGCCGAGCTGCGCGAGCCGATCGGCGCGACGCACCCGCTGCGCGTCGCGGCGGCGGTCGCCCGGCTGGGAGGCAGGCCGGCCGATCCGGCGTCGAGCGACGAGCACGAGGAGGCGGTGCTCGGGATGCTGACCGGCGAGAGCGGCCCGGCGGTCGCGCGCCCGCACGACGACCCCGATCCGGCGCGCCGCGTCGCCCGCCGCGTGCTGCAGCGGCTCGACGGGATGGGCAAGTGGGGCGGGTACCACACGGAGTTCGCGCACCTCGCGCGCGGGTTCCGCGGCAACGACCGCGCGCTGGCGGAGGCCGTGGGCGAGTCGCTCCTGCAGGCGGGCCTGCTCGTGGAGAAGCCGTCGGTCGGCCAGCGGCACGTCTTCCTGAACTCGCGGCGGGCCGGGGACATCCGCAGGCTCATCGACGACGGCGTCGTGCCGTCCGACCTTCGTCTCCCGTAGTCTCGCGCCCGGTGGCCCTGTCCCGACTCGGCACGAAGCTCTTCACGGTGCGGACGCTGGCTCGGGCCGGCATCGCCAAGCCCGCGCGGCCCGACCGCCTGGTGCGCGCGGTCCAGGCGCTGCGCGCGTGGGGGAAGACCCCCGCGGCCGGCTACGGGGTGAGCGCCGCCCGGTACCCGGACGAGCCGGCGATCATCGACGAGCAGGGCGCGATCACCTTCGCCGAGCTCGACAGCAGGACGAACGCGATCGCCCGCCGCTGGAAGGCCGACGGCATCGGCCCGGGGAGCTCGATCGCGATCCTGTGCCGCAACCACCGCGGCTTCGTCGAGTCGACGCTGGCGGCGTCGAAGACGGGCGCGGACATGCTGTACCTCAACACCTCGTTCGCGGGCCCGCAGATCGCCGAGGTCTGCCGCGAGGAGCGACCCGTCGCGATGGTGCACGACGAGGAGTTCTCCGGGCTCGTCGCCGAGGCGCTCGCGGGCATGCACCACTACATCGCCGACGACATCCCCGAGCACGAGGACCGCGGCCCGCTCACGCCACCCGACCGTCCCGGCCGCGTCGTCATCCTCACGAGCGGCACCACCGGCGCGCCGAAGGGCGCAGGACGCCACCACCCGAGCTCGCTCGACCCGGCCGCGGCGCTCCTGGACATGATCCCCCTGCGGGCGCGCGAGCGGACGATGATCGCCGCCCCGATGTTCCACTCCTGGGGCCTCGCGCACTTCAACCTCGGCCTGACGCTCTCGACGACGCTCGTCCTCCAGCGCCGGTTCGACCCCGCGGCGACGCTGCGCGCGATCGAGGAGCACCGGGTCAACGCGCTCATCGTCGTGCCGGTGATGCTCGAGCGTCTCCTGCACGCCAAGCGCGAGAGCGGCCGCCGGCACGACCTGTCGAGCCTGCGGATCATCGCCGCGAGCGGGTCGGCGCTCCCCGGGCACCTCGCCAACGAGGTCATGGACGAGTTCGGCGACGTCCTCTACAACCTCTACGGCTCGACCGAGGTCGCCTGGGCGACGATCGCCACGCCCGAGGACCTCCGGTCGGCGCCCGGGACGGCCGGGCGCCCGCCGCACGGCACGATCCTGCGCCTCTACGACGAGGAGGGCCGCGAGGTCCCGCGCGGGGGCTTCGGGCGCATCTACGTCTCCAACGAGATGCAGTTCGACGGCTACACGGGCGGCGGCGGCAAGGACACGATCGAGGGCCTGATGTCGTCGGGCGACGTCGGGCACCTCGACGGCAACGGCCGGCTGTTCGTCGACGGCCGCGACGACGAGATGATCATCTCCGGCGGGGAGAACGTCTTCCCCCGCGAGATCGAGGACCTGCTCGCCGACCACCCCGCGATCGAGGAGGTCGCGGTGATCGGGGTCGAGGACGACGACTTCGGGCAGCGGCTGCGCGCGTTCGTGGTCCTGTGCGTCGGCGAGGAGCTGACCGAGGACGACGTGCGCACGCACGTGCGCGACAACCTCGCGCGCTTCAAGGTGCCCCGCGACGTGGTCTTCATGGAGGAGCTGCCGCGCAACGCCACCGGGAAGGTCCTGAAGCGCGTGCTGTGACGGCGTTCCTGGACCTCGCCGACCCGTCGTTCTCGGCCACCGGCCCGGAGGTGCGCGCGGCGCGCGAGCAGGACTGGTGGGCGAGGACGGGCTACGGGATCGCGGTGCTGCGCTACGCGGAGGTGCGGGCGCTGCTCGCCGACCGGCGCCTCGCCCAGGGCAGCGCGAAGTGGCCGGCGCACAACGGCGTGGACAGCGGCCCGTTCGTGGAGTGGTGGTCGCGCACGCTGCTGAACCTCGAGGGCGACGCGCACCATCGGCTGCGGCGGCTCCTCGTGCCGGCGTTCGCGCCGCGGCACGTGACGCCGCTCATCCCGCGGTTCCACGCCCTCGCCGAGGAGCTCATCGACGGCTTCGCCGGCGAGGGGCGCTGCGAGTTCATGTCCGCGTTCGCCGAGCCGTACGCCTCGCGCGTCGCGACGATGGTGCTCGGGCTGCCCGACGAGGAGGCCGAAGGGTGCGCGGCCTGGTCGACGGACCTCGGCCTCGGGCTCGGCGTCCACATCGCGCGCGACCTGCCGCGCGTCGAGGCGGCGCTGGAGGGCCTGTACGGCTACGCGGACGAGCTCGTGGCCGCGCGACGGCGCGAGCCGGGCGACGACGCCGTGACGCGCCTGCTGGAGGTGCTCGACGACGACGACGAGCTGCGCGTCTCGATCGTCCTGCTCGTCTTCGGCGCCATCGACACGACCCGCAACCAGCTCGGGCTCGCGATGGCGACGTTCCTCGAGCACCCCGGCCAGTGGGCGCTGCTCGCCGAGCGGCCGGACCTCGGGCGCGCGGCGGTCGACGAGGTCATGCGGGTCGCGCCGACGACGACGTGGACCACGCGCGAGCCGATCGAGGACTTCGAGTTCGCGGGTGTCGAGTTCCGCCGCGGCACGACCGTCCACCTCATGTCGGCGTCGGCGAGCACCGATCCGGCCGTGTTCGATCCCGATCGCTTCGACATCACCGTGCAGCGCGAGCGGGGCGTCGGATTCGGCGGCGGCATCCACCACTGCCTCGGGCACTTCGTCGCCAGGACGGACATGGGCGAGGCCCTGCCGCTGCTGGCCCGGCGGCTGCCCTCGGTGCGCCTCGACGGCGAGCCGCGGTGGCTGCCGCTGACCGGCAACACGGGTCCCGTGGCGCTGCCGATCGCCTTCGACTGACGACTACATTCGAAGACATGGATCTCGCAGCACTGCACCTTCGCCCTGGAGAGGGCCGCCGCATCGACGTCGACGTCGACGTCGACGACGTCTCCTTCGGTGGGCAGACCTACTCGATGGACCCGCGCACCGTCGACGTGATCCTCGACATCTCGCGGATGTCGGGGGAGGGGTACGCGCTCCGCCTGCGCACCTCGACGACCCTGCGCGGGCCGTGCATGCGGTGCCTCGACGACGCCTCGCTGCGCCTGGACGTCGATGCCCGCGAGGTCGACGCTCCGGGCGGCGGCGACGAGCTCTCGAGCCCGTACGTGACCGACGAGAAGCTCGACGTCGCGGCGTGGACGCGCGACGCGGTCGTGCTCGCCCTCCCGCAGCAGCTGCTCTGCCGCGAGGACTGCGCCGGGCTGTGCCCGGTCTGCGGCGAGAACCTCAACGACGCCGGCCCCGACCATGCCCACGAGAGCGCGCCCGATCCGCGCTGGGCAGCGCTCGACAAGCTGAAGTTCGACTAGAGCCAGGCGCCCGTCGGGACGTAGGGCCGCATCGGCCCGACGTCCCCGCGGGTGAAGATCGCGCCGCCCGGCGAGAGCGCCAGGCCGGCCTCCAGGCAGGGGCGGATCGCCCAGTCCTGGCCCGCGGTGAGCAGGTCGACCTGCACCGTCGCGCCGCGGGGCGCCCGCGCGAAGCACGCCCGCAGGAGCCGCGTCGCCGTGTCCTCGTCGAGCGCGGCGAGCACCCGGACGCTGCCCTCCTCGTGGATGGCGAAGCCCCCCGGGAGCGTGAGCAGGCGTCCGCGCAGTCCGGCGAGATCATCGCCGTGGGCTGCGCCGCGCACCGCGCGCGATATGGCCTCGGTCGCGCGCAGATCGCTCGACTCGTCGACGTCCACGGCGGGCAGATCCGTGCGCAGCATCCCGGCGGCGGCGACGCACGGGCGCAGGTCGAAGCCCGCCAGCGCGTAGCGACGCATGGCGCCCGGGTCCTCGGAGGACATGATCCACCCGCCGCGCGCGCCGTCGCCGTACGCGAGCGCCGCGTCGAGCAGCCGCCGCCCGACCCCTCGGCCCTGGTGCTCGGGCGCGACCGCGAACAGCCCGAGGCCCCAGAGCCCCTCTCGCAGGATCGCGTTCGCCGACCCCACCACCGTTCCGTCTATCTCGGCGACCCACTGACCGTCCGGATCGAGCTCGAGGTAGCGCGCGAAGCGCCGTAGAGCCCGGGCGCGGCGGACCTCGTCGTCGATCGCCGGGCGGTGGTGGCCGAGCACGCCGTGGGCGACGTCCTCGACGCGATCGGCGTCCTCGAGGCGCATCCTGCGGATGAGGACGTCGCCGCTGCGGTACTCTCCTTCGCCCATGGCCGTACCCAAGCAGAAGCAGTCGCACGCCCGCACGACGCAGCGCCGCTCGCAGCACAAGGTGTCTGCGCCGACGTACAACGCGTGCCCGCAGTGCCACAGCCCCCGCCGTCCCCACCGGGTCTGCCCCGTGTGCGGCCACTACGGCGGCAGGGAAGTGGTCGCGCCCGGTCACGGGCACGATCACGATCACGATCACTAGGAGCTCCTCGAGTGGCCGTCACGGTCGCCGTCGACGCCAACGGCGCTGATCTCGGCCCTGCCGAGGTCGCTGCCGGGGCCGCGCTCGCGGCCGCGCAGGGCGTCCGCGTCCTGCTCTTCGGCCCCGCCGACCAGCTCGGCCCGCCCGCTCCGGGCGTCGAGATCGTCGATTCCCCCATCTCGATCGCGAAGGCCGCCGACGCCGTCGCCGCCACGCGCCAGGAGCCGGACTCGTCGATCGTGCGCGCCGCGCGCGCCGTCGCCGCCGGTGACGCGGACGCGCTCGTCGCGGCCGGCTCGACCGGCACCGCGCTGGCCGCGGGGCTCTTCCACATCCGCCGCGACCCGGGCATCTCGCGCCCGGCGCTCGCGCTCACGCTCCCGGTCCCCGGCGAGCCGGTGACGCTGCTCGACGTCGGCGCCAACGCGGAGGTCCGCCCCGAGCACCTCGTCCAGTTCGCGTTCATGGGGGCGGCGTTCGCGCGCGTGGTGCACGGCATCGAGCGCCCGCGCGTCGGGCTGCTCTCCAACGGCGAGGAGGACACCCGCGGCACGCCGCTCGTGCGCGAGGCGCACGTCGCGCTCGCCGAGCGGGCGAAGGGCTCCTCGCTCATCGACTTCGCCGGCAACGTCGAGGGCACGCAGATCCTGCACGGCGCCGCCGACGTCGTCGTGACCGACGGCTTCACGGGCAACGTCGCGCTCAAGCTCATCGAGAGCACCTCGCAGCGCACGATCGAGGCGATCCGCGAGGTCGCCGAGCAGTCCAACCGCGGGCGCCTCGGCGGGCTGCTCCTGCGCAAGCCGCTGCACGCGCTGCGCGAGGACATCGATCCCGAGGTGGCGGGCGGCGCCTACCTCCTCGGCCTGCGGCGCCTGGGCATCGTCGCCCACGGCCGTTTCACCCGCGCGGGGTTCGCCCAGGCGATGCTCCTCGCCGCGCGCGGCGTGCGCGGCGATGTCGTGGGCCGCACGCGCGACGCGCTCGAGGAGTCCGGCGCCCGACGTCGCAGTCCCGCCGCGTCCGCCGAAGCGTCTAGCGTTCGCTCACCATGACGCGCGACGAGGTCTTCGCCCTCATCCAGTCCCACCTGGCCGACGAGCTCGAGCTCGATCCGGCGCGGGTCACCGAGGAGACGCGCTTCCGCGAGGACCTGGAGGCCGACTCGCTCGACCTCTACACCCTCGTCCAGGAGCTCGAGGACTCCTACGGCATCCGGATCCCGGACGAGCAGGCCGCGCGGATCCGCACGGTGGGCGATGCACTCGACTTCGTCGTGGCGGAGGCCGGCGACCGACTGCAGGCCGACCTCTGAGCACGCTCGCGGACCTGCTCTCCGAGCTGCCGGAGGACCTGTACCGGCAGGTGTTCACGCACGCGTCGTGGACCGAGCGCCGGTCCGACTCCTACTCGCGGCTGGCCTTCCTCGGCGACGCCGTGCTCGGGCTGGCGGTCACGACGCATCTGTACCCGCGGCTGGAGGCCGAGCGCTTCGGCGCCGGGCGCCTCACGAAGATCCGTGCGCAGAGCGTCTCGGGCCCCGCCTGCCGGGGGGTCGCGGAGCGCCTCGGGGTCCCCGAGCGGCTCGCCGCGCAGGCGCCCGCCGGCGGCGCCGGTGCGGCGATGCTCGAGACCGAGCGCGTCTTGGCGTCCGTCACGGAGGCCATCATCGGCGCCTGCTACCTCCACGTCGGCTACGACACGACGGCGGCGGCGGTGGTCGAGACGTTCATGCCCGAGATCGAGGAATCCCTCCGCAACCCCATCGACTTCAAGTCGACGCTGCAGGAGCGCCTGGCGCGCTCCGGTCGCATCGTGGGCTACGAGGTCGCCGAGGAGATCGGTCCGCCGCACGACCGGACGTTCGAGGTCGTCGCGCGGGTGGCGGACGAGGAGGTGGGCCGCGGGCGCGGCCGCTCGAAGAAGGCCGCCGAGCAGGAAGCGGCCCGCGCGGCCCTCGACGACCTGCCCGTCGTGGAGACCACGAGCTGATGCACCTCCGGTCGATCTCCATGAAGGGCTTCAAGTCGTTCCCCGACCGCACGCGCATGGAGTTCGGGCCGGGCGTGTCGGTCATCGTCGGGCCCAACGGCTCGGGCAAGTCCAACGTCACCGACGCCGTGCTCTGGGCGATGGGCGAGCAGTCGCCGCTCGCCGTGCGCGGGCAGTCGATGCAGGACGTCATCTTCGGCGGCGGTCGCGGCATGCAGGCGCGCACGGCGGCGGAGGTCGAGCTGGTCCTCGACAACGCGGACGGCACGATCGACCTCCCGGTCGGCGAGATCTCCATCCTCCGGCGGCTGGACCGCTCGGGCGACGGCGAGTACCGGCTCAACGGCGCGCGCTGCCGGCTCGTCGACGTGCTGGAGATCCTCAGCGACACCGGCCTGGGCAAGGAGATGCACTCCGTCGTGTCCCAGGGGCGCGTCGAGGCGATCGTCACGTCCCGCCCGCGCGACCGCCGGCTGCTCATCGAGGAGGCCGCCGGGCTCGGCAAGCACCGCAAGCGCCGCCGTCGCGCCCAGCTCAAGCTGGAGCGCACGGAGGCGAACCTCGACCGCGCGCTCGACGTCGAGCGCGAGGCGCGCACCCGGCTGCGCCCGCTCAAGCGCCAGGCCGAGGCCGCGGAGCTGCACGAGCGCCTGGAGCGCCAGGTGAACGAGGCGCGCTGGGAGCTCGCGCGCGACGCCGTGCGCGCCCGCCACGCGGCGCTGAAGGCGGCCGAGCGCGAGGCCGACGTCGCACGGGCCGCACGCGACGGCGCCGAGCGCGCGCTCGAGGGCATCGCCCGCGAGCGGGAGGCCGCCGAGGAGGCGCTGGCGAAGCGCACGGAGCGGCGCGAGGAGCTCGCCCGCCGGGTGTGGGCAGCGAAGTCGGCGGCCGACGGCGTCACGCAGCGCCTCGAGCGCGTGCGGACGACCGGCGCGGAGTCCGCGGAGCGCGCCGAGCGGCGTGCGCGTCGCCTGCAGGCCCTCGAGGCCGAGGCGCTCGAGGACGTCCCCGTCGCCGACGACTCCACCCGCGTCGCCGACCTCGAGGCGGAGATCGCAGAGCTCGCCGCCGAGCACGAGCGCGAGCTGGTCCGCGAGCTCGAGACGCTGCAGGGCGAGCTCGCGGCGTCGACGGCGAAGGTCGAGGAGCTGAAGGCCGCCACCGAGGCCCGTCGCGCCGAGCTGCGCGAGGCCGACGCCGCCTCCGAGGCCGCACGCGCGACGCGCCGCGACGCCGAGCGCGACGTCGAGGCCGCGCGTCGCGAGGCCACCCGCGTCGGGTCCGAGCTGGCCGCCTGCAACCAGGCGCTGCGGCTGCACCAGGGCGCGCCGGGCGGCGCCCGGTCGCTGGCGGACGAGCTGGAGGTCGAGGCCGGCTGCGAGCGCGCGCTCGCTGCGGTGCTGGGCGGCCGCCTGCGCGCCGCGCTCGTCGAGGACCTGGCCGCGGCCGCCGCGGCGCTGGACCGCGCGGGCGCCGACGGCGGGCGGGCGCTCGTCGTCGGCGACGACGACCCGGCTCCCGCCGTCGGAGATGCTCCGGTCCCCGGTGCCCAGCTGCTGGGCGACCTGCTCCGCGGGCCCGACCGTGCGGTCACGCTCGCGCGGCGGCTGCTCGCCGGCGCGTGGGTCGTCGACGACGTCGCCGCGCTCCCGCCCGGCTTCACCGGCATCGCCGTCACGCGCGAGGGTCGCGTCTGGAACGGCGGGGCCGCCGAGCTCCGGCAGGCCGCCGAGGGCGGCGAGGAGCGCGTCCTGGCGCAGCGCAACCGGCGCGACGAGCTCATCGCGGCGTCCGAGGTCGCCGTCGGGCGCGAGCACACGGCGCGCGCCGCCGCCGACCACGCAGGCGAGGCGGTCGCCGCGGCCGACCGGGCCCGCGAGGCCGCCGACCGCGCGCTGCGCGACGCCGACCGCGAGCGCACCGCCGCGCAGGAGGACGCCCGCCGCTCCGGCTGGCTCATCGAGCAGCGCCGCAAGGCGCCGCAGGAGGGCGCCTCGGCCGTCCGCCGCGCGCAGCTGGAGGGCGAGCTGGCCGCCGAGCGCCGGGTCGCCGAGCGCGCCGCGCGCGAGCGCGAGCTGCGCGCCCGTCAGATCACGATGCTGCGCGACGGCGCCGCCGCCGATCGCGCGCTCGTCCCGGTCGCCGAGCGTCTCGCGACCGCGCTGGATGCGGTCGCCCGGGCGATGGCCAACCGCGTCGAGGCGCTCGAGGCCGAGCTGTCCGCCGACCGCAGCGCGGGCGAGGGCGACGCCGAGCGCCTGCGGAGCTGCGCCGCCCGCGAGGCGGAGACCCAGCGCCAGCTGCGCGAGCACGGCGAGACGCTGATGCGCGCCGAGGTCCGCGCGCAGGGACTGCGCGACCAGGCCGCCGAGGCCGGCCACCAGCTCGAGCGGCTCGCGGGCCTGCTGGGCCTCGAGGCCCAGCCCGCCACGGACGCACTCGCCGACGAGCAGGTCCACGACCTCCAGACCCGGATCGAGCGGCTCACCCGCAGGCGCGAGCAGCTCGGCCCGGTCAACCCGCTCGCGAAGGCCGAGTACGACGAGGCGCTCGCCCACGTCGAGGAGCTCGAGCGCCAGCGCACCGATCTCGAGACGGCGATGCGCGAGCTGAAGACCTTCGTGCGCGACACGGACCGTCAGATCCGCGAGACGTTCGAGCAGACGTTCGCGGCCGCTGCGGCCAACTTCGAGGAGCTCGCGCAGCAGCTCTTCCCTGGCGGCCGCGGGCGACTGCGCCTCGTGCACGAGGACGCGGGCCCGCGCCCGGTCGGCGACGACGGCGAGCCGGTCGCCGAGCCCGAGGACGAGCTCGATCCCGAGGAGGACCGCACGGGCGTCGAGATCGAGATCACGCCCGCGGGCAAGTCGATGAAGCGTCTGACGCTGCTGTCCGGCGGCGAGAAGTCGATGACCGCGCTCGCGTTCCTGTTCTCCGTCTTCCTCGCCCGGCCGTGCCCCTTCTACATCCTCGACGAGGTCGAGGCCGCGCTCGACGACCTCAACATCACGCGCTTCCTCGATCTGGTCCGCACGTACGCCGATCGGGCGCAGTTCATCGTCGTGACGCACCAGCGCCGCACGATGGAGGCGGCGGACGTCCTGTACGGCGTCTCGATGGGCGACGACGGGGTCTCCAAGGTCATCTCGCGCCGCCTGCCGCGCGAAGCTGCGGCGTAGAGAGCGCCCGCGCGCCTATCCTGCCCGCACCGTGCGTCGCTCCGGGAACCTGATCGCCGTCCTCCTCGCCACGCTGCTGGTGCCTGCCGTGGCGCAGGCGAAGCCGAGGCCGCCGTCGGCCGCGGATGTCGCCCGCGCCTGGGTGCGCGACTGGAGCAGGGGGGAGGAGACCCGCGCCTGCTCGGTGGTCGCCGAGCCGCTCCTGAAGCAGATGGCGCTCGCGTCCGGGACGTCGGCGTGCTCGGGTGCCATCGCATCAGCGATGCGCGCCGGCGGCTCCCAGTGGTTCGGCGCGAGCATCGTCACCCAGCGCGCCCAGCTCATCGACGACCGCCTCGCCCGGGTGACGTTCACGCTGCGCCAGAACCTGCGCGCCGGCTCGCCCGTCATCCCGGACCGGATCTACCTCACGCGGCCCGACGCACGGACCGGCGCGCCCTGGCGCGTCGCCTCGCTCGGCCTGACGCCGTTCCTCGCATCCGGCGCGTGGCAGGTGACCTACGACCCGTCGACGCTCTACGCCCCGGCCGTCCGCCGGCGGCTGAAGGAGCCGGTGAACCCGGGCAGGCTGAACCCGGCGTGCAGCGGTCAGGCCGTCACCGTCGCCGACGCCGGCGGCGACGTCCGCGCCGAGGTCCCGGCTCCGCGCGCGGCCGGTCAGCTGCTCCCGGAGCATCCCCGGGGCAACCAGTTCGGGACGATCCTCGCGCAGCGACCGTTCGTCTTCACCGGCGGGCGGCGCAAGCAGCCCTCGCTGGACATGCGCGCCCTGACGATGTCGCGCGAGGCCGACGGCCACGTCTGCCTGCAGGTGCGCTTCGCGAAGGCCCCGCGGCCGGACAGCCGGCTCCTCGTGCGCTGGTTCAACCCGCTGCCCGGCAGCAACGAGGTCGGGTCCTCGGGCGCGGTCGAGCTCCGTTTCGACGGCCGCGGCGGACTGCACTACTGGTTCGACCGCAGCCGCAGCGACGTCACCGATCCCGACCTCGCCCCGCGCTTCCGCCTCCGCGTCCCGAAGGTCGGGCGCAGCGCGAACGTCCTCTCCATCCGCCTCAGCGCCCAGGACATGTCCAACCCGGAGCGCTTCCGGATCGCGCTGCAGAGCGCGTCGACGACCGCGTCGGACCCGGCGCGCATCCCCGTCGTCAACGCGGGCGACGCCATGGGCGCCGAGAACTCCGGGTTCGAGTGGCCCAGCGGTCAGCCCGCCCCGCTCTTCGATCAGGGGACCGGGCCGACGGGCTGACGGCTATCGTCGCTGACCGCCCATGGCCCGCGACTGGACCGATCTCTTCATCACCTCCGGCGGCGCGAGCGGCGTCGCGACGACGACCGCCGAGGAGGAGCCCGCGCGCCGCCGCGGCTTCTTCAGCCGCCTGCGCGACAACCTGTCGAAGACCCGCAGCGCCCTGAGCGCCGAGGTCCAGGCGACCCTGCTCTCCGGGGACGTCGACGAGGAGACCTGGGAGCGCCTGGAGGAGGCGCTGATCATGGCCGACGTCGGCGCGTCGACGACCGCGCGCGTCGTCGGCCAGCTCGAGGAGGAGGCCGGCGACGGCGACCTGGAGGGCGGCGAGGCGCTCAGCGGGCGCCTCGTGGAGCTGCTCGCCGACATCGCGCGGCCCAAGGAGGAGGGCTCCGACCGCATCGACCTGCGCCGCGACCCGACCGTGATCATGGCGGTCGGCGTCAACGGCACGGGCAAGACCACCACGATCGGCAAGCTCGCGTGGCACCTGCAGCGCGAGCTCGGCCAGACGGTGCTGCTCGGCGCGGCCGACACGTTCCGCGCCGCGGCAGTCGAGCAGCTCACCGGCTGGGCCGAGCGTGCGGGCTGCGAGATCGTCAAGCCCGACCGCGACGGCGCAGACCCGGGCGCGGTGGCGTTCGAGACCGTCCGCCGCGGGCGCGAGATGGGCGTCGACGTCGTCATCATCGACACCGCCGGGCGCCTGCACACGCAGGACGCGCTCATGGCCGAGCTGGGCAAGATCCGCCGCGTCATCGACAAGCAGCTGCCCGGCGCGCCGCACGAGACGCTGCTCACCGTCGACTCCACGACGGGCCAGAACGGCCTGCGCCAGGCCAAGCTCTTCTCCGAGGTCGTCCCCGTCGACGGCATCGTGCTGACGAAGCTCGACGGCACCGCGAAGGGCGGGATCGCCCTCGCCATCTCCGGCGAGCTGGGCATCCCGGTGAAGCTCATCGGCATCGGCGAGCAGCTCGACGATCTGCGCCCGTTCGACGCCGACGACTTCGCCCGCGCGCTGCTCAGCGTAGACACCTACCATGCAGGGACATGGACCATGGGTCTTCTGGGTGATCCTGGCCGTCATCCTGGCGGCAGGGGAGGTCGCGTCGCTCAGCTTCTTCCTGGCCCCGTTCGCGGTGGGGGCGATCGCGGCCGCGCTCCTGGACGCCGCCGGCGTCGGTGCGATCGGCCAGTTCGCGGCGTTCCTGGCCAGCTCCCTGCTGCTGCTGGCGATCGTCCGGCCCATCGCGCGGCGCCACGTGAGCATGCCTCCGCAGCTGCGGACCGGCACCGCCGCGCTCGTCGGTGAGACGGCGGTCGTCCTCGAACGTATCTCCAACGATGAGGACGTCGGCTCGGTGCGGCTCAAGGGGCAGGTCTGGACCGCGCGGGCGTACGACGACACCGACGTCGTACGAGCCCGGCAGCCGGGTACATGTCATGGAGATCAGGGGCGCGACGGCGCTCGTGACCGAGATCTAGGAACAGGAGCCGCCATGGAAGCCGGCGTCATCGTCCTCATCGTCATCGCGATCTTCGTGCTGTTCCTGGCGGCACGGACGGTCCGGATCATCCCGCAGGCACGCGCGGGCGTCGTCGAGCGCCTCGGGCGCTACCAGCGCACGCTCACGCCGGGCCTCGCGATCGTCGTCCCGTTCGTCGACCGCGTCCGCCCGCTGATCGACCTGCGCGAGCAGGTCGTGACCTTCAAGCCCGCGGGCGTCATCACCGGCGACAACGTCGGCATCCAGATCGACTCCGTCCTCTACTTCACGATCACCGACGCGAAGTCCGTCTCCTACGAGGTCGCCAACCCGCTGCAGGCGATCGAGCAGCTCACGGTCACGACGCTGCGCAACGTCATCGGCGGGCTCACGCTCGAGGAGACGCTGACCAGCCGCGACGCGATCAACGCCGCAGCTGCGGACGGTGCTCGACGAGGCGACCGGCCAGTGGGGCATCCGCGTCAACCGCGTCGAGGTCAAGGCGATCGACCCGCCCGCGACGATCCAGGAGGCGATGGAGAAGCAGATGCGCGCCGAGCGCGACCGGCGCGCCGCGATCCTCACCGCCGAGGGCCGCAAGCAGTCCGAGATCCTCAACGCCGAGGGCGAGCGGCAGGCCGCGGTGCTTACGCGCCGAGGGCAACAAGGCGGCCGCGATCCTCAACGCCGAGGGCGAGGCGCAGGCGATCGACACGGTCTTCCGCGCGATCCACGAGGGCGGCCCCGACCAGGGGCTGCTGTCCTACCAGTACCTGCAGATGCTGCCCCAGCTCGCGCAGGGCGAGGCGAACAAGATCTTCGTCATCCCGAGCGAGTTCACGCAGGCGCTCAGCGGCCTCTCGAGCGCTCTCGGCAACGCGGTGAAGACCGAGAAGCCGGCGCCGGCCGACGGGGAGATCGCGGCCGCCAAGCCGCCGCAGCCGGGGCAGCTGGGCGAGGGCAACGGCGGTCGTTAGCCGCCGACGAGCGGGATCTCGGCGCGCACCCGCGTGCCGTGGCCCTGTGGGCTCGCGACCTCCAGGCTGCCGTTGAGCGCGCCGACGCGGTCGGCGAGGCCGCGCAGCCCCGACCCGCGCTCGGCGTCGGCGCCGCCGATGCCGTCGTCGACGACCTCGACGACGAGCCGCCCGACCTCCGGGCGCACGCGGACGGTCGCCGACGTGGCCTTCGCGTACTTGCCGATGTTCGTGAGGCACTCGGCGACGACGAAGTACGCGGTCCCCTCGACGGCGGGCAGCAGCCGCGCCTCGGGCGCCTCGACGACCTCCGTGGGCACGGTCGCCCGCGAGGCGAGCTCGCGCAGCGCGGCGGCCAGCCCGCGGTCGGAGAGGACCGCGGGGTGGATGCCGCGCGCGAGGTCGCGCAGCTCCTCGAGCGCGGCGCGCGACTCCGCCTGCGCCTCGTCGACGAGCTGCAGCGCCATGCCGTCGGCGTCGTCACCCAGGCGCTTGCGGGCCATCCCGAGCTTGAGGCTGAGGGCGACGAGGCGCTGCTGCGCCCCGTCGTGCAGGTCGCGCTCGATGCGGCGGCGCTCGGCGTCGGCGGCGGCGATGATCCTCGCCTGTGCGGAGCGGGCGTCGACCACCTTCGCCGTCAGCTCCGGGTCGGGCTCGGAGTGCAGGAGCAGCCGCGCCCAGTAGCCGTGGGCGATGCCCATGCCGTCGATGAGGTACCTCGCCGGGACGACCAGCAGCGCGCCGATCGGCACGAGGAAGCACGCCTCGGGGAGGCTGTCCACGTGCCAGAACAGCACGTCGATACCGCCTGAGGGCGCCCAGTACCACAGGGGCGCGGTGAGGAGGGCGAGCGGCACGACGATCGCGATCGACGTCAGCGTGAACCAGATGATCCCGAGCGGGAACTGGCACGCGAGGTACGCCGTGTCCTTCCAGGTCTGCGGGTCGGCGACGCGCGCCCTGAGCGACGACCAGATGCCCTCCCTGGCCGGGCGCCGGTAGTGGCCGTCGGCGCGCTCGTCGAGCAGGCCGTGGACGAGCGCGCGCTCGAGATCGGCCATCGGCCGCGTCGCGTAGAGGACCCCGATGAGGATCGGGATGCCGAGCAGCGTGATGAGGAGGCCGATGCCCGTCGAGAGACCGACGACGAGGATGACGAACCAGGTCGTGCCGAGCCCGAGCGAGAGCAGGAGGTAGACGGCGCGCTTGACCGTCAGCACCGCGCGGACGGTACGGATGGGCGTGCTCGCGAGTGGTGCGGCTGTCCCTACTCTTTCCTGGACGATGTTCGACGCACTCTCCGAGAAGCTCCAGGCGACCCTCGCCGACGTCCGTCAGCGCGGATCGCTGACGGAGGCGGATGTCAACGCCGCGATGCGCGAGATCCGTCTCGCGCTGCTCGAGGCCGACGTCAACTTCCGGGTGGTCAAGGAGTTCACGTCGAAGGTCAAGGAGCGCGCGCTCGGCAGCGACGTCCTCAACACGCTGAACCCGGGTCAGCAGGTCGTCAAGATCGTCAACGAGGAGCTCACGGCCCTCATGGGCGGCTCCTCGGCCGGGCTGACGTTCGCGCCGCGCCCGCCGACCGTCGTCCTCATGGCGGGCCTGCAGGGCTCGGGCAAGACGACGGCGACGGCGAAGCTCGCGCGCTACCTCAAGGAGGAGAACGGCTCCTCCGTGGCCGTCGCGGCCTGCGACGTCTACCGGCCCGCCGCGGTCGACCAGCTCGTGAAGGTCGGCGCGCAGGCCGGCGCCACCGTGTACGAGCAGGGCACCGATCGCGACCCGGTCGACATCGCCCGCTGGGCGCTCGACCAGGCCAAGCGCGACGGCAAGGACGTGCTCATCGTCGACACGAGCGGCCGGCTGCACGTCGACGAGAAGCTCATGCAGGAGCTCAAGGACATCCGCAAGGCGGTCCGCCCGACGTCCATCCTGCTCGTCGTCGACGCGATGACCGGCCAGGACGCCGTCAACGTCGCCGAGCAGTTCTCCGAAGCGGTCGACTTCGACGGCGTGATCATGACCAAGCTCGACGGCGACGCCCGCGGCGGCGCGGCGCTGAGCGTCAAGCAGGTCACGGGCAAGCCGATCGTCTTTGCGTCGACGGGCGAGAAGCTCGCCGACTTCGAGCGCTTCCACCCCGATCGCATGGCGCAGCGGATCCTCGGGATGGGCGACGTCCTGTCGTTCATCGAGCGCGCCGAGTCGCAGGTGGAGGAGGACGAGGCGAAGGAGCTCGAGCGCAAGATGCGCAAGGGTGAGTTCACCCTCGAGGACTTCCTCGGCCAGCTGCGGATGATGCGTCGCATGGGGCCGCTGCAGTCGCTGCTGGGGATGCTGCCCGGGTTCGGCGGCCAGCAGATGAAGAACATGAAGGTCGACGAGCGCGAGCTCGACCGCATCGAGGCGATCATGCTGTCGATGACGCCCGAGGAGCGCCGCCGCCCCGAGCTCATCAAGGGCTCGCGCCGGCTGCGGATCGCGCGCGGGTCGGGCACGACGGTGCAGCAGGTCAACCAGCTCGTGAAGCAGTTCGGCCAGATGCAGAAGGTCATGAAGCAGATCGGCCGGGGCCGGATGCCGGACCTCGGCGCGCTCATGCGTCAGCAGTCCCGCTGAGGGATCGCGGGCCGCCTCCGCTAGACTGGCCGCGCTCATGGCAGTCAGACTCAGACTCACTCGCATCGGCGGTCGCAAGGATCCCGTCTGGCGCGTCGTCGTGGCCGATCAGCGCTCACCGCGCGACGGTCGCGTGATCGAGATCGTCGGTCACTACAACGCGCAGACCGACCCCTCGACGATCAAGCTCGATGCCGATCGCATCCAGCATTGGCTGGACCGCGGCGCGCAGCCGACCGGTCAGGTCCGCAAGCTCATCAAGATCAACGCCAAGGCGTCGGCCGAGGCACCGGCGGACGCTGCCGCGCCCGCACCGACCGCCTAGCCGCCGATGGCCGCCGAGGCCCCGGCTGCCCGGTCGCTGCTGGAGGCGCTCGTCCGCGCGCTCGTCACCGAGCCGGACGAGGTGAAGGTCGAGGACTTCGCGGAGGACGACGGCACCGTCGTCCTCGAGCTGTCGGTCGCCGACGACGACTACGGCACGGTCATCGGCCGCGGCGGACGCACCGCGAACGCGCTGCGCACCGTCGTGAAGGCCGCCGCCGTGCGCGACGGTCGCCGCGTGCTGATCGACATCGTCGATTGACCCAAGAGCTCCTGCACGCCGGTCGG
Organism: uncultured Solirubrobacterales bacterium; assembly: GCA_963757125.1. Classification (GTDB taxonomy): domain Bacteria; phylum Actinomycetota; class Thermoleophilia; order Solirubrobacterales; family Solirubrobacteraceae; genus CAVVSD01. The sequence goes on from CAVWQP010000009.1 coordinate 1,164,140, forward strand.
GTCGGTCGCCCGCACGGGCTGGACGGCTCGTTCTACGTGATCGAGCCGGCACCGCAGCTGCTGTTGCTGGGCACCCAGGTCTGGGTCGGTGAACGCGAGACCGAGGTGCTGCGTCGCGCCGGCACCGACGCACGACCCATCCTGCGCGTCGGCCTCGCGTCGGACCGCGCCGGGATCGAGGCGCTGCGCGGCGAGCAGCTGCGCACACCGCGCGCCACAGCGCCGGCGCTCGACGAGGACGAGTACTGGGCCGACGACCTGGTCGGATGCGCCGTCGTGGCCGACGGCCGCGAGCTGGGCCGCGTGACGCGTCTGCTCCCGTACCCGTCGTGCGACCTCCTCGAGCTCGAGGGTGGTCAGCTCGTGCCGCTGGTGCAGGACGCGATCGCGTCCGTGGACCCGACGGCCCGGCGCATCGAGGTCGACGCGCGGTTCCTGGGGCTGGAGGCGGAGTAGTGCAGCTGGATGTGGTCACGCTCTTCCCTGAGTGGTTCGACTGGTTCCGCTCGCAGCGCCACGTGCGCAACGCGCTGGAGCACGGTCACGAGATGCGCACGCTCGACCCGCGCCTCCACACGCCGCTCACGGGCGGCCAGGTCGACGACACGCCGTTCGGCGGCGGCGCCGGCATGGTGCTGCGCGTGGACGTCATGGATGCGGCGTTGCGCGCCTTCTACGGCGTCGACCCCGTCGAGCTCCGCACGAAGCGCCGCGTGATCGCGCTCATCCCCGGAGGCCGGCTGCTCGACGACCGCTTCGTCGACGAGCTCGCGGAGGAGGAGGAGCTCACGCTGCTGTGCGGCCGCTACGAGGGCTTCGACGAGCGCATCGTCCAGCACTTCGCGTCCGACACCCTGTCGGTCGGCCGCTACGTGCTCTCGGGCGGCGAGCTCGCCGCGATGGTGGTCGCGGACGCCGTGCTGCGCAAGCTCCCGGGGGCGCTCGGGCACGCCGACAGCGCCCTGGAGGAGTCGTTCTCCGTCGCGCTCGAGGGACGCCCCGAGTACCCGCACTACACCCGCCCGGCGGAGTACCGCGGCTGGCGCGTCCCGGACGTCCTGCTGTCGGGTCACCACGCCGAGATCGGCAACTGGCGCCGCGCTCGCTCGCAGGAGCTCGGAGCCGCCGAGACGGGTGACGGACCGGCCTCGGCCTGACCTCCGCTACCATGGTCAGCCCGCCCTGAGCGGGCAAATCGGTGATGCTCCCGCATCGCCCGGCCGGCGACGATCGCCCGGCCGCCACCGCTCTCCCGGACGGTCTTCAACTATGTCCAGTGTCATCGAAAGCCTCGAGCGCGCCCAGCTGCGCGAGGTCCCCAACTTCCAGGCCGGCGACCGCGTCCGCGTCCACTTCCAGGTCATCGAGGGCACCCGGCGCCGCACCCAGGTCTTCGAGGGTGTCGTCATCAAGCGCCAGGGCCACGGTGCCCGCGAGACCTTCACGGTCCGCAAGCAGTCGTTCGGCATCGGCGTGGAGCGCACGTTCCCGGTGCACTCGCCGAAGATCGAGAAGATCGACGTCGCCGCCCGCGGTGATGTCCGTCGCGCCAAGCTCTACTACCTCCGCGATCGGGTCGGCAAGGCCGCCCGCGTGCGCGAGCGTCGGTACACCGGCCCCGAGCGGGCCGCCGCGGCGGCCCCGCCGCTGTCTCCAGCGGAGGAGCTCGAGGCCCAGGCCGCAGCCGAGACCGAGGCCGTCGACGCCGAGGGCGTCGCCGCAGAGGCCACGGTCGAGGAGGCCGTCGAGGCCCAGGCCGCCGAGGCGACGGAGGAGAGCACCGCGACAGAGGAGACCGCCGAGAGCGAGGCCCCGGCCGACGCCGAGGCCGAGGCCGATGCGGAGGCGGCGGGGGACTCCGCAGCCGACAGCGAGCCGGAGGCAGCCGAGGAACCCGACAGCAAGTCGTGAGGCGCGCCCGCGGAGAGAGCGGGAACTCCCTCGTAGAGCTTGTCGTCATCGTCGCCGTAGCGCTGGGTCTCGCCCTCGGGATCCAGGCGTTCCTGGTGAAGCCGTACCGCATCCCCTCGGAGTCGATGGTCCCCACGCTCGAGATCGGCCAGCGCGTGCTCGTGAACCGGATCGGGTCGCGCTTCAGCGCGCCCGACATCGGCGACATCACCGTGTTCCATCCGCCGGCGGGCTCGGAGACGAACCAGTGCGGCGCGCCGCAGCGGGACGGGCAGCCCTGCCCGCGCCCGACGTCGACGCGATCCAATGTGAACTTCATCAAGCGCGTCGTCGCGGGTCCGGGCGACCGGGTCTCGATCGACGACGGTCACGTCGTCCTCAACGGCGTGCGCCAGAAGGAGCCCTTCGCGCGCTTCGCGGGATGTTCGAACGGAGATTGCGACTTCCCGGTCCCCATCACGGTGCCCGCCGATATGTACTTCATGATGGGTGACAACCGTGGGGCTTCCGACGACAGCAGATTCTGGGGACCCGTCCCTCGCAAGTGGGTCATCGGTGGCGCCTTCGGCACGTACTGGCCGCCGGACCGCGTCGGCCTCTTCTGAGCCGATCCGGAGGATGTCGACCGGCGGACGCCTGCTGCGGCACGACCGCCGGCTCGGCCGCCGGTTCGTGGCCGGCGCGGACGAGGCCGGTCGCGGCTGTCTGGCCGGGCCGATCGTCGCAGCCGCGGTCCTCCTGGACCTCGAGCGTCTGACCCGGCGCGACGTGCGCGACCTGCGCGCGCTCAACGACTCCAAGCAGCACGACCACGCGGCGCGCGAAGCGCTCTACCCGGTGGTCCTGCGGGTCGCGGCGAAGGTCGCCGTCGTCTCGCGCAGCGTCGAGAGCATCGACACGCGCGGCCTGCACAAGATGAACATCGCGGCGCTCCGCGCCGCGCTCCTGGAGGTCGCGCGGCCGGGCGCGATCCTCCTGTCCGATGGCTTTGCGCTCGGCGACCTCGACGGCCACGACCGGCGCGCGATCGTCGACGGCGACGCGACGAGCGCATCCATCGCCGCGGCGTCGATCATCGCCAAGGTGACGCGCGATCGCTACATGGTCCGCGCGGACGCGCGGCACCCCGGATGGGAGTTCGCGACGCACGTCGGCTACTCGACGCCGGATCATCGGGCGGCGATCCGCCGGATCGGCGTCTCCCCGCTGCATCGCATGTCGTTCCAGTCGACGGCCTACACGCAGCTCGAGCTCGTCGAGGGCTGAGCCCATCAGAAGGCCGCCTCGAGGTGGTCGAGGCGCAGCAGATCGCCCGACGCGTCGACGGTGACGCCGATCACGTCGAAGCGCAGCTCCGCGGAACGCGGCCGGTCGGCGACCTCGGCGAGCCACGCGGCCGCGATCCGGCGGACCTGCTGCTGCTTCACCGGAGCGACGGCATCCAGCGCGCTGCCGGCCCGTGCCGACGCCCGTCGCGTCTTCACCTCGACGAAGACCAGCGACGTGCCGTCGAACACGATGAGGTCGATCTCGCCCCACCGCGTCCGGTGGTTGCGAGCGACGAGGGCGTAGCCGAGACGCTCCAGATGGGCGAGCGCGAGGCCTTCGCCACGCGCGCCGAGCGCTCGGCGTGGATCGCCCGAACCGGCGATGGGGGTGTGCGTCGATGACATGGACGGCACGCTAGATCTCGGTGCGTTGCACGGGACCCCGCGAATGTGCCGATCCTGCGACGACTTCGTCACGACTCTCCGCGGCCGCGATCTCGTCACGGAGCTGTCGCACATTCGTCACAGAGGACGTGTCCCGTGCAACGCGCCGCGCTCCACGATTGGGCACATGCTCGCCCGCCTCACCACCTTCGCCATCGACGGCCTCGCCTCACGCCGGATCACCGTCGAGGTCGATCTGCGCACCGGCCTTCCCGGCTTCACCATCGTCGGCCGCGGCGACGCCGCCGTGCGGGAGTCGCGCGAGCGCGTGCACTCCGCCGTGCGCAACTCCGGCTTCGAGTTCCCGAACCGGCGCGTCACCGTCAACCTCGCGCCCGCGTACCTCCCGAAGTCGGGGCCGGGCTACGACCTCGCGACGGCGTGCGGCCTGCTCGTCGCCAGCGGCCAGGTGCCGGCGGAGCGGGTCGACCGCTGGGCCGTCTTCGGCGAGCTCTCCCTGGGTGGCGAGCTGCGTCCGTGCGGCGGGGCGCTCGCCGTGGCCGAGGGTGCGCGGCGCCATGGGCTCGACGGACTCATCGTCCCGCGCGAGTGCGCGGCGGAGGCCGGCCTCGTCGAGGGGGTGGCCGTCGCCGGAGTGGGCGATCTCGCGGGCGTCGCGGCGATCCTGCGCGGCGACCCGCCGCCGGAGCTCCCGCCGGCTCCGTCCGTCGACGCGCGCGGCCCCGATGTCGAGGACCTGCGCGACGTCCGCGGGCACGCCGCGCCGATCCGCGCGCTGACGATCGCGGCTGCCGGAGGTCACAACGCGCTGCTCGTCGGCCCGCCGGGAACCGGCAAGACGATGCTCGCACGGCGGCTCGGCGGGATCCTGCCGCCGCTGACCCGCGAGGAGGCGCTGCAGGTCACCCGCATCCACAGCCTCGCCGGTCTGCGCCGGGGCGGAGGAGGCCTCATCACCGAGCGGCCCTTCCGCGCTCCGCATCACACGATCTCCTCGTCCGGCCTGGTCGGCGGCGGCGCGCATCCCGGCCCCGGGGAGGCGAGTCTCGCCCACCACGGCGTGCTGTTCCTGGACGAGCTGTCGGAGTTCGCGAGGTCGGCGCTCGAGGCGCTTCGCCAGCCGCTGGAGGACCGGCAGGTGACGATCGTGCGCGGCCAGCGCGCGGCGCTGCTGCCGACCAGCTTCATGCTCGTCGCCGCCACGAACCCGTGCCCGTGCGGGCGCGGCAGCCGTGCGTGCGAGTGCACCACCGCAGACCACAACCGCCATCGCAGGAGGCTCAGTGGCCCGCTGCTGGACCGCATCGACCTGCACGTCGGGGTGGAGCGTCCCGATGAGCCGATGCTCACCGCGCCGCCCCTCGCATCGTCGGCGTCCGTTCGCGAGGAGGTCCTCGCCGCCCGCGAGCGCCAGGCGGCGCGACTGCAAGGCACGGGGGCGAGTTGCAACGCCGACATGCCGCAGGCCCTCGCACCCCGCGCCTCGGAGCTGCCTCTCGGCGCGCGCGAGGCGCTGCGCGACGCCTACGCGGACGGGACGCTGAGCGCGCGCGGCCACGGTCGGGTGCTGCGGGTGGCCCGCACCATCGCCGACCTCGAGGGCCGCGAGCGCATCGAGGACCGGCACGTGCTCGAAGCGATCTCGCTGCGCAGATCGCATGACCTCGAGCGCCCGGAGGACCGCCGTGCTGCCGCTTGACGTCTGCGGCCCGTGCCTGCGTCGCACGCACCTGCTCGGCCTCGTGGCCACGCGCATCGAGCGCGCGGGTCGCGGCCGGGCGGCGTTCGGAGGGCTGCTCGCGCTCGAGGACGAGGACCTCGTCGCGGCGCTCGGCGCCCGCAACGACCGCGCCATCCATCTCGCACGCGATGCGTTCGAGCCCGACAGCGCGTGCGACGCGATCGTCGCCGCCGGCCTCGGCGCCGTCTGTCGGCACGGGTCCTGGTATCCGACCCCGCTGTTGGACCTCGAGGACGCGCCGGCGGTCCTGCACGTGGCTGGTGACCCGGGACTGCTCGCGGATCTGAGCGCCGACGATGGCCGCCTCACGGCGGTCGCGGTGGTCGGCGCGCGCCGGGCGACGCCCTACGGCCTCGATGTCGCCGGCGTGCTGGGCCGCGGCCTCGCGGCCGCGGGGATCACCGTCGTCAGCGGGATGGCGCTCGGCATCGACTCCGCCGCCCACGCCGGCGCGCTGGAGGCGCCGGGCCCCACGATCGCGGTGCTCGCCGGCGGCGCCGACCTGCCGTACCCCGCCAGCAAGCGCGCGCTCTACGGCCGGATCACGGCCGCCGGCTGCGTCGTGTCCGAGCTGCCTCCCGGGACGGGGATCATGAAGTGGGCGTTCCCCGCGCGGAACCGGATCATCGCCGGGCTCGCCGCCGCGACCGTGGTCGTCGAGGCGCAGGAGCGGTCCGGCTCGCTGATCACCGCCGAGATCGCTGCCGACCTCGGACGGCACATCGGCGCCGTCCCGGGCCCCGTGACCGGCCCACGGAGCGCCGGGACGAACGCACTGCTGCACGACGGCGCGGCGGTCGTCCGCGATGTCCGCGACGCCCTCGAGCTCACCGCGATCGACGTGCCCGTGTCGTTCCGGCGCCCCATCTCTCGGCCACCGGCCGACGTGGTGCCGGCTCGGCCGGTGATGCCACCGCCGCCAGCGGATCCCGAGCTGCGACGCGCGCTCGAGGCCGTCGACGACGGCGCCACGAGTCCCGGCCGGCTCGCGCGGGTGTTCGACGGGGACGTCGCGCGTGCAGCCGTCGCGCTCACCCGGCTGGAGCTCGCCGGGTTGCTGCGTCGCGATCTCGACGGGAGCTACGCCAGGAGGGCGCGGACGTGACCGACCGGCTCCTAGACTCGCGCGGCGTGACCCCCGCCCGCCCCGTTCCCGTCGTGCTGTCGATCGCCGGTTCGGACTCCGGAGGCGGGGCGGGCATCCAGGCCGACCTGAAGGCCTTCGCCGCGGCCGGCGTGCACGGCGCGACGGCGATCACGGCGATCACGGTGCAGAACACGGTCGCCGTGTCGGCGGTCGAGACCGTCCCGCCCGCGATCATCGAGGCGCAGATCCGGGTCGTGGCCGAGGACCTCGGCGTCGACGCCGTGAAGATCGGGATGCTCGGTGACATCGCCACGATCGAGGCCGTCGCCGGGGCGCTCGACGCGCTGCCCGGCGACCCGCCGATCGTCCACGACCCGGTGATGGTCGCCGAGTCCGGTGCCCGGCTGCTGCCCGACGAGGCGCTCACCGCCCTCGTGCGGCTCATCCTCCCGCGCGCGACGGTGGTCACGCCCAACCTCCAGGAGGCGCGCGTCCTCGCCGGACCCGGCGCGGAGGACCTCGATGGGGAGGAGCTCGCTCGCGCCGTCCACGCGCTCGGCCCGAGAGCGGTCATCGTGACCGGCGGCCATCGCACGCAGGCCACGGACCTGCTCTTCGACGGCGAGACCCTCACGGAGCTGCCCGGGGAGCGCCATCCCGACGGCGCGTCGCACGGCTCGGGCTGCACGCACTCGTCGACGCTCGCGGCGCGCCTCGCGCTGGGGGACACGCTGCCCGAGGCCGCCCGGCGAGCGCGCGCGGCGGCCGCCGCCGCGGTCCGCAACGGCCTGCGCGATCTGGGGGCAGGGGCGGGCCCAGTCGACGTCATCGGGCTCGCGGAGCGTCGCGCGCGGTGACCGGAAACGCCTGGGTCCAGGACTTTCGTGCTCGCGAGCAAGAAGCTCCCCTGCGGGGGAATCGGCTTTGTCATAATCCGCCCATGAGGTTGCTGCGCATGAAGCCGGGGCATGGTGAGGTGCTGCTGGCCGAGGGGGACGTCGGGGTGAGCGAGGAGCAGGACGTCCTCGCCGCCGAGTTCCGCGCGCAGATCGACTCGGGCATGTGGGCCGCGGTGCCCACGACCGTCGGCGGCGGCCGCCGTGAGGCTCAGCTGGTCCGGTCCTTCGACGAGGTCCCGCGCGACGCGGACCGCGTGATCTTCTTCCCGCAGGCCGCGGGCGGGAGGTAGGAGATGGTCCTCGCACTCAGCGTCACGGCGATCGTCATCGTGGTGCTGCTGTGGGAGGTGGCCATCCCGCACATCGAGCGCTGGAACGAGCGGCGGCGTGCTCGCCGTCGGATCGTGGCCGGCACCGGGATGGACCCGGGCCGCGAGCGGCGCGCGGAGCAGCGCGCCCGTGCCCTCCTGCGCTCGTGCGTGAACGACGAGGAGTGGTCGATGTACCGCGACCTCGGGTTCCTGCGGATCTGGGGCCGGCTCGCGGACGGGCCCGGGCAGCCCGGTCGCGCCGCGGAGGGCGCGCCGTACGCGTACCTCGTGTACCCGCACAAGCCGATCGTCGCCTACCTGCCGCAGACGCGCGAGCTGCTCTCCGAGCACTGCGTGCAGTTCCCCGACGAGACGCGGCCCTACGGCTCCGCGCTGCTGCCGGACTCCGACGACGTCCTCGCGAAGTGGATGGCGCTCACCGGCGACGAGCGGCGCCTGATCACGAGCGCGAACATGCACCTGCCGGGCCGGCAGATCGATCCGAAGCAGATCCGCCGGGACCTCTGGCGCCTCGGGCAGTGGGAGCAGGAGCGCCTGCGCCGCGCCGCCCGCAACGACGGACACGTCGCCGCGCCCTGATGTCGCAGCCGCCCGTGCCCCGGCGCGGATAGGCTGCCCGCGATGTCCACGAACGTCGAATTCGACCTCAAGCACCGCAGCCGCGCCCTCACGGAAGGGCCCAGCCGCGCAGCCGCGCGCGCCCAATTGAAGGGCATCGGCTACGACGACGAGGCGCTCTCCAAGCCGATCATCGGCGTGGCCTCGACCTGGATCGAGACCATGCCGTGCAACTTCCACCTGCGCGCGCTGTCCGCCCGGGTGAAGGACGGGATCCGCGAGGCCGGCGGCACGCCGATGGAGCTCAACACCGTCGCGATCTCCGACGGGATCACGATGGGCACCAGCGGCATGCGCACCAGCCTCGTGTCGCGTGAGGTCATCGCGGACTCCATCGAGCTCGTCGCCCGCGGCCACCTGTTCGACGGCGTCGTCGCCCTGAGCGGCTGCGACAAGACGATCCCCGGCACGGTCATGGCGCTCGCGCGGCTCGACCTGCCCAGCGTCATGCTCTACGGCGGCTCGATCCCGCCTGGGAGCTTCCGCGGGCGCGACGTATCGATCATGGACGTCTTCGAGGCCATCGGCGCGCACTCGCGCGGGAAGATCAGCGACGAGGACCTCACAGAGATCGAGTCGGTGGCAAGCCCCGGCGCCGGCGCGTGCGGCGGCCAGTTCACCGCCAACACGATGGCGATGGCGTTCGAGGTCATGGGCATCTCGCCGTTCGCCTCCGCGATGGTCCCCGCGCAGGACGCGAACAAGGCCGAATGGGCCTTCGAGTGCGGCAAGCTCGCAATGGACGTCCTCAAGCGCGGCGTCACGGCGCGCGAGATCATCACGCGCGAGTCGATCGAGAACGCGATCACGGCCGCGGCCATGTCCGGAGGCTCCACGAACGTGGTCCTGCACCTCCTGGCGGTCGCACGCGAGGCCGGCATCGAGCTCGACATCCGCGACTTCGACGACATCTCCGAGCGCACGCCGCTCCTCTGCGACCTGCAGCCCGGCGGCAAGTACCTCGCCACCGACCTGTACGCGGCCGGCGGCGTCCCTGTCGTCGTGAAGCGCATGCAGGAGGCCGGGCTGCTCCACGAGAACGCGATCACGGTCGACGGCCGGACCATCGGCGATCACGCGGCCGAGGCGACCGAGCCCGAGGGCCAGGTCGTCGTGCGCCCGCTCAGCGAGCCCCTGAAGGCGACGGGCGGCTTCGCGATCCTCCACGGGAACCTCGCCCCGGACGGCTCGGTCGTCAAGCTGGCCGGCCACGAGCGCCGCCGCCACCGCGGCCCGGCGCGCGTGTTCGAGAACGAGGAGGGCGCGATGGCGGCCGTCCTCGAGAACCGCATCGAGCCCGGCGACGCCGTCGTCATCCGCAACGAGGGCCCCGTCGGCGGCCCCGGGATGCGCGAGATGCTGTCGGTCACCGCGGCGATCAACGGCGCCGGGCTGGGGGAGGAGGTCGTCCTCCTCACCGACGGCCGTTTCAGCGGCGCGACACACGGCTTCATGGCTGCGCACATCGCTCCCGAGGCGGTGCGCGGCGGACCGATCTGCGCGGTGCACGACGGCGACATCATCGTCATCGACGTCGACGCGCGGCGCATGGACGTGGAGCTCGACGACGCGACGATCGCCGAGCGCATCGCCGCCTATGAGGCGCCCGACAACCACGTCGAGACCGGCGTGCTGACGAAGTACGCCCAGCAGGTCTCGAGCGCCTCGGAGGGCGCGGTCACCGCCTACTCGTGACGCTCAGCGCCGCGCGTCCTCGTGCAGGAACCCGAGGAGCGCGGCGTTGAACCGCTCGGGCTCCTCGAGCATCGGCGCGTGCCCCGTGCGGGGGAAGACGACCGCGTGGGCGTCCGGGATGAGGTTCTCGTACTCGAACGCGTGGCGCAGCGGGACCATCGGGTCCTCCGCGCCCCACACGACGAGCGTCGGGCATGCGATCTCCGGCAGCCGGTCGCGGATGCGGTAGTCGTAGAGCGCCTGCAGGGCGTCGATGAAGCCGGGCTTGCCCGCGCCTGACAGCAGCTCGTAGGCCAGCGGCGCGGAGATGCGGGCGGTGTTGCGGATCCCGGCTCCACGCAGCGCCTCGTTGCGCAGCCGCGGCAGCCGCGCGAGGAGCTCCCACCCGGATACGAGCAGCGGGGCGTAGAAGCGGCTCACCTTGCTCGCGACGACGAGCGGTCGTGCGCGGGCCTGCTCGCTCCACAGCGCCGCGGCGGAGACGAGCACGAGGCGCTCGACGCGCTCGGGATGGGAGATCGCCATCTCCGCCGTGATGAAGCCGCCCATCGAGCTGCCGACGAACGCGGCCGGGCCGTCGACGCCCAGCGCGTCGACGACGGCGTCGATCGTGCGCGCGTAGCCGGGGATCGAGATCGGCTCCGCGGGCATCTCCGAGTATCCGAAGCCGGGGAGGTCGAACGCGATGACGCGGTGCCCGGCGCCGATGAGCGCCGGGATGACCTCGAGCCAGTTCTGCCAGTTGCCGCTCAGTCCGTGGACGAGGACGACGACGGGCCCCTCGCCGACGTCGATGGCGTTGACGGCGCGGCCGTCGACGGGCACCCAGCGCTGGGCCGCGCGCCAGTCGACGTCGATCCAGGACGCGGGTTGGCGCGTGAGGACGTCGTCGGTTCGCCGATCTGCGGCCCGTGGGAGCGCCACGCGCGACTACGCTAGTGGTGTCGTCGGCTTCTGCCCGGCAGCCATGCGCATCGCCATCGACATCGACAGCACCCTGCACCACTACTGGGACGTCCTCTCGCGCGCCGCGAGGGACCGTTTCGGCGTCGACCTCCCGTACGAGCAGCAGATCACCTGGGGCATCACGCTTCTGAAGCCGCGCCAGGTCCAGGCCTGCGTCGAGGACACGCACCGCGACGCGGCGATCCTGGACGCGAGGCCGTACCCGGGCGCGGTGGAGACGGTCCGCGCCTGGCGCGAGGCCGGGCACTTCATCCACATCACGAGCCACCGGGCCGTGTCCGCCCACGGCGCAACCGCGACGTGGCTGCAGGAGATCGGGCTGCCCTACGACGAGCTGTACTGCTCGATGGACAAGATCGCCCGCTGTCAGGAGATCGGCATCGACCTGCTCGTCGACGACAGCCCGGTCAACATCGCGCGCGCCGTCGACGCGGGCATCGCGGTGGCGACGATCCGCCATCCGTGGAACCGCGACGTGTGCGAGGACGAGGACGTAGTCTGCGCCGCCGACTGGGCCGAGCTGCGGCGCGGGCTGGCGCCGCTCCTGGAGCCGGCGCACCACGAGGCCTGAGTCGCCGCGCACAGCTTTCAGCACGGGTTCGGGACGAACCTGTGCCAGCTTCGTTGCACGCACACCAATTCCCCCGCCGGGGCCGGTACCGTCTCCCTTCCCCTCATCTCTCTGTCACTAACGAACTTCACGGATGAAACGCCGCCGCCTCGCCATCATCAGCGCCATGACCGTCGCCGTCCTGCTCGTCGGGACGGGGGTCGTCTACGCGTTCGACGCAAGTCGTGACGACCACATCGCCGACGGCATGCGCATCGGCGGCGTCGACGTCGGCGGCATGAACGCCGACGCGGCGAACGCGAAGCTGCAGCGCGTGCTCGTCGCGCCTCTGTCGCGCACGGTCGTCGTGCGCGCGGGTGACGAGCGCTTCCGGCTGACCGCGCGCGAGGCGAAGGTGACGGTGAACTCGGGCGAGCTCGTGAACCAGGCGGTGGAGGCCAGCCGCGAGGGCAGCTTCTTCAGCCGAGCGTGGCGTGACGTCACGGGCGGCTCGATCGACAAGACGGTCACACCCCAGATCGACTACTCCAAGCCGGCCGTGCAGCGACTCATCGATCGCGTGCGGGTGAACGTCGCGAAGCCGGCCAAGGACGCGACGGTCGACATCAGCACGACGAGCGTGTCCGTCAAGCGCTCCGAGACGGGCCGCACGATCGACGCCAAGGTGCTCAAGGCGCAGGTCCAGTCCGCGATGGTCGACGTGCGTGCGAAGCGCAACCTGCGCGCCCCTCTCGAGAAGGTCCAGCCCAAGGTCACGACCGCCAAGCTCGCGACGCAGTACCCGTCGATCATCACGGTCGACCGCGGCGCGCATCGGCTCCGCTTCTTCAAGGACCTCGAGCTGGCCAAGACCTACACGGTCGCGGTCGGCCAGGCGGGCCTCGAGACGCCTGCGGGCCGCTACACGATCCAGAACATGGCGGAGAACCCGTCGTGGCACGTCCCGCAGTCCGCCTGGGCCGGCGATCTCGCCGGGACGGTCGTGCCGCCGGGGCCCTCCAATCCGATCAAGGCGCGCTGGATGGGCATCTACGACGGTGCCGGGATCCACGGGACCGACAGCATCAACTCGCTCGGGACGAGCGCCTCGCACGGCTGCGTGCGCATGGCCATCCCGGACGTCGAGGAGCTGTACAGCCAGGTCAAGGTCGGGACGCCGGTCCTGATCGTCTGAGCCGTCGCGGCGGCTAGGCCGCAGCGGTCGGGGCCGCGATCTCGTCGATCGGAACCTCGTGCCAGCCGGCCTGCAGCAGCAGGTCAAGGCGCGGCGAGTGGCGAAGGGCCAGGGCACCGATGAAGATGCCCCGCTCCTGCTTGCGCAGCACCGCGTACCACATCGTCGACGCGTCGCTCGGCCCCTGGATGCGCAGCCATGGCCGCGGCGGCCCCCACACCTCGTCGGCGATGCCCACCTCGAGCAGCTGGCGCTGCGTGGCGACGGTGCCCTGATCCGTGTCGATGAAGAACGATCCCACGCCGGCGCAAGCTAGCGAGTCCTGGCAGCACGCCCTTCGGCTGCTCGACGCCGACCTGCGCCGGCGCGGCATGGCGGAGCGCACGCGGCGCGCCTACGGCATCGACGCCGGGCAGCTCGCCCTGTGGTGCTCCACCAGCGGTCTCGACCCCGTCGACGTGACCCCGCGCGTGCTGCGGCGCTACGCGCAGGTGCTCTCCGAGCGCCGCGCCGGCCCCGCCACCACGGCCCGGAAGCTGGCGGCGCTGCGCCAGCTCTATCGCGTCCTGCTCGAGCACGGCGAGGTCCCCGCGAACCCGGCCGATCTCGTCCCCGCGCCGAAGCGCCCGTCGAAGCTGCCCCGCGTCCTGGCGCCCGCGCAGATCTCCGCGCTGCTCGACCGCATCCCCGCGACGACGCCGCTGGAGCTCCGCGACCGCGCCCTGTTCGAGATCGCCTACGCGTGCGGCCTGCGGGCCGAGGAGCTCGTCGACCTCGACGTCGCGAGCATCTCGTTCGAGGACGAGGAGGTCCGCGTCGAGGGAAAAGGCCGCAAGACCCGGATCGTCCCGGCCGGCGAGGACGCGCTGCGCGCCGTCGCGCGCTGGCTCGAGCGCGGCCGTCCGGCGCTGCAGAGCGGCGACGGCGGCCAGGCGCTGTTCCTCTCCAAGAGCGGGCGCCGGCTGTCCACGTCGGACGTCCGGCGGCGCCTGCAGTCATGGGCGCGACATGCTGCGATCCAGGGCGGGATCTCGCCGCACGCGCTGCGTCATTCGTTCGCGACGCACCTCCTGGACGGGGGCGCCGACCTGCGGGCGATCCAGGAGCTGCTGGGCCACAGCTCCGTGAGCACGACGCAGATCTACACTCGGGTAGAGTCTGCGCGCCTGAAGTCCGCCTACACCCGAGCGCATCCCCGCGCCTGAAACGGTTCGACGCGGGGGAGGGATCTCTCTGGACACGAACGTCAAGGCCATCGAGCTCAAGGATCTGTGGAAGCGCTACAAGACCTCTGGGGATCCGCACGCCCGAGAGCGCCTCGTCGTCGCGTATTCGCCGCTCGTGAAGTACGTGTCCGGCCGGATGGCGTCGGGGCTTCCCGCCCACGTCGAGGAGTCGGATCTGATCTCGTACGGGCTCGTCGGTCTCATCAACGCCATCGAGCGCTTCGAGCTGGAGCGCGAGATCAAGTTCGAGACCTACGCGATCACCCGCATCAAGGGCGCGATCATCGACGAGCTGCGTCACCTGGACTGGGTGCCGCGGTCGGTGCGCGCGCGGGCCCGCGAGATCGAGAAGGCCAACTCCAAGCTCGAGCACCGTCTCCAGCGGGCGCCGACGGACGAGGAGGTCGCCTTCGAGCTCGCGATCAGCGTCGAGGAGTTCCAGGAGTCGCTCCTGCAGATCTCCAACTCGACGGTGGCCGCGCTCGACGAGCTGTGGTCCGTCAGCGACGCCTCGGGCGACCAGGTGTCCCTGCTGGACACGCTGCAGGATCCCGACGCGCCCGATCCCGCCCACGTGATGGACGCGACGGACCTCAAGGACCGCATGGCGGACGCGATCGCCAGGCTGCCCGAGCGCGAGAAGCTCGTCGTGGCGCTCTACTACTACGAGAACCTGACCCTCCGGGAGATCGGCGAGGTCCTCGGCGTGACCGAGTCGCGCATCTCCCAGCTGCACACGAAGGCCGTGCTGCGGCTGCGAGGGAGGCTCACGGAGGATGACTGACCTCGACCTGGACTCCGGCGCGCGACGCGTCGAGCCAGGCCGGATCATCAGCGAGGTCTTCCGGATCTACCGCGAGCAGGCGGGTGTGCTGCTGCCCGTCGCGATCGTCCTCTTCGGCATCAACGCGCTCGTCGGCTACTTCCTGCGCGACGGGGCGCTCGCGATCGTCGCGATCATCGTCTCGCTCGTCATCGCGACCTTCTACCAGGGGATGGTCGTGCAACTCGTGCGCGACGTCATCGACGGTCGCCGCGACAGCTCCGCAGGCGACCTGCTGCGCAGCGTCTCGCCCGTGGTCATGACCCTCATCATCGTCTCGATCCTCGCCGGCTTCGCGACCGGGATCGGCCTGCTGCTGCTCATCGTCCCCGGCCTGTACCTGCTCACGATCTGGGCGGTGATCGCGCCCGTCGTGGTGGTCGAGCAGCCCGGCGTGTTCGAGTCCTTCGGGCGCAGCCGCGCGCTCGTGAAGGGCCACGGCTGGCAGGTCTTCGGCGTCATCGTCCTCGTCGTCGTGCTGCTGCTCGTCGTCGGGATCGTCACGTCGATCCTCATCGACGCGGCCGGCGACGCCGGCGGCTCGGCCATCGGCTGGGCCCTGAACGTCCTCACCGCTCCGATCACGGCGCTCGTCGCCGCCGTCCTCTACTTCGCGCTGCGCGTCGCCCACGGCGAACCCGCGCGCCCGGAGGACGCCGTGCAGTGGATGCCCCCGGCCGCGCCGGGGACCACCGGCCTCTAGACGACCAGCGCGGACAGCTCGGCCGCCACCTGCGGCGAGCCCGCGATGTGCCAGGCGCCGCGCACGATCACGGTTCCGCCCGCCTCGGCCACGAGGATCGCGCCCGGCTCCCAGTCCCACGGGGCCGGCGCGTGCTGGATCCATCCGTCGATCCGGCCGCACGCCAGCCACGCCAGCTCGAGCGATCCCGACCCGCCGCCGCGGACGAGGCCGGCGCGCCGCGCGAGCAGCCCCGCGAGCTCGGCGGCGGACGCGTCGCCGGTCGGCACGTGCGTCGCCACGACCGCCTCGGACAGCGGGCGGTTCGCGCCGACGCGCGCCGGAGTGCCGTCGACCTCGGCGCCGCGTTCCAGGCCGCCGGAGAACAGCTCGCCCGCCAGCGGGTCGCACACGGCCGACGCCAGGGTCTGGCCGCGCTCCTGCAGGGCGATGGCCGAGCCCCAGCCCGGCAGCCGGCGCACGAAGGCCAGCGTGCCGTCGATGCCGTCGATGATCCAGTGGCGGGGCCCGGAGATGAGCGTGCCCTCCTCGCCGAGGACGCCGTCGCGGGGACGTTCCGCGCGGACGAGCGCGACCGCGGCCGCCTCGGCGGCGTGATCGGCGGCCGTCACGAGGTCCGTCGCGGAGCCCTTGACCTCGGCGTCCAGCGGCCCGTCGCGCAGGCGCAACGCCGCCTCGGAGGCCGCGCGAACGGCCGCGCGAGCCACGTCGAGATCGTCGATCACGAGGTGGGTTGTATCCCACGTGGAGGATCGTGCGTATCCGCGCTAGGGTGGCCGCTCCCCGAGGAGAGAGGAGCGTGGGCATGCACAAGCCGGCGGACCGCATCCGGAACGTCGCCCTCGTCGGCCACCGCGGTAGCGGCAAGACCTCCCTGCACGAAGCTCTGCTGTTCGAGGCGGGCGCCGTCCAGCGGCTCGGATCCGTCACGGAGGGGACGACGGTCTCCGACGCGGACGAGGACGAGAAGGCCCGCACCATGTCGATCTCCGCCGCCCTGAGCTCGTTCGAGTGGCAGGAGCGCAAGATCAACCTCCTCGACACCCCCGGGGACCCGAGCTTCGTCGCCGACGCACTGGGCTCATTGCGCGTGTGCGAGTCGGCCGTCTTCGTCATCAACGCCGTCATGGGCGTCGAGGTCTCCACGCAGCGCCTCTGGGAGCGCGCAGCCGAGCTCGACATCGCCCGCATGGTGTTCGTGAACATGCTCGACCGCGAGCGGGCCGACTTCTTCCGGACGCTCGACTCCCTCAAGACCGCCTTCGGCCCGCACGCCGTCGCCACCGAGATCCCGATCGGCAGCGAGCAGGACGTGCGCGGGGTGGTCGACCTCGTCGACATGAAGGCCTACGAGTACGACCCCACCCAACCCGCCCGCGAGAACTGCCGCGAGATCCCGATCCCCGACGAGATGGTCGCGCAGGCGGAGGAGTACCGCGACAAGCTCATGGACGAGATCTGCGAGGTCTCCGAGCACCTCACCGAGCGCTACCTCGAGGGCGAGGAGATCTCCCACGAGGAGATCGTCAACGCGCTGAAGGACGGCACGAACCACGGCGGGCTGTTCCCGGTCGTCTGCGGCGTCGCCACGCGCAACCTCGGCACGAACCGCCTGCTCGACGCCATCGTCGAGGACCTCCCGTCGCCCGTGAAGCACGGCGGCCTCGAGGTCGGCGGCCTCACGCTCGAGGCCGACGAGGAGCGCGAGCTCTACGCCTACGTCTTCAAGACCCGCGCCGACCCGTACGCGGGGCGCGTGAACTTCTTCCGCGTGTACCAGGGCGTCATGGACCACGACACGACGGTCATGAACACCCGCACGCACCACAAGGAGCGCATCGGCCAGCTCGTCCTGTTCCAGGGCAAGGAGACCGTGCACGCCGACGCCTTCGGTCCCGGCGACATCGGCGCCGTCGCCAAGCTCAAGGAGACGCGCGCGGGCGACTGGCTCGCCGAGCGCGACGAGCCGATCACGATGCCGTCGATCGCGCTGCCCGCGCCGGTCATGGCGTTCGCGATGGAGCCCAAGTCCCGCGGCGACGAGGACAAGGTCATCACCGGCCTGCGTCGCCTGCAGGAGGAGGACCCGACGATCGAGCTGCACCGCGACCAGCAGACCGGCGAGCAGATCGTCGCGGGGCTCTCGCAGATGCATGTCGAGGTGGTCGTGGAGCGGCTGAGGGCGCGGTTCGGCGCCGAGGTGGTCCTCAAGACGCCGCGCGTCCCGTACCAGGAGACGATCCGCGGGAGCGCGAAGGCGCACGGCCGCCACAAGAAGCAGACCGGCGGCCGCGGTCAGTTCGGTGACTGCCACATCGAGATCGAGCCCATGCGCGACGGGACCTTCGACTTCGTCGACGCCATCAAGGGCGGCGTGATCCCGCACGGGTTCATCCCGGCGGTGCAGAAGGGCATCGTCGACGCGATGGCCCATGGCCCGATCGCCGGCTTCCCGCTCAAGGGCGTCCGCGTGCGGCTCTACGACGGCAGCTACCACACCGTGGACTCCTCGGAGCAGGCGTTCCGCATGGCGGGCTCGATCGCGATGCGCGAGGCGATGGCGGCTGCCGGCGCCGTCCTGCTGGAGCCGATCATGCTCGTGACGCTGTCGGTGCCCGAGGAGGCCGTCGGCGACGTCATCGGCGACCTGAACTCGCGCCGCGGCCGGCCCCAGGGGATGGAGCCGAGCGGGATGATGACCGAGGTCAAGGCCGAGGTCCCGATGGCCGAGATGGTCACCTACGCGCCCGACCTGCGCGCGCTGACGGGCGGGCGCGGCGAGTACACGATGGACTTCCTGCGCTACGAGGAGGTCCCGGCGCACCTGGCCCAGAAGGTGGTGCAGGAGGCGCAGCAGGAGACCGCTGCGGCGTAGCCCCCCGACGTTCTCCACGGCGCGATAGCCTCGGACGTCGATGACGCGCAAGGCGATCACGACGTCCCATGCCGCCGTGTCCTGCGAGGTGTGCGGGCGCACGCTCCTGCGTGGGGAGGAGGCTGAGCCCTTCATCGCGGGCGGCACCCGCCGGCTCGTGTGCAACCTGTGCACGGCGCGTGCCGCCAACGAGGGCTGGATCCGCGAGGGCCTGGAGGACACGCTGAGCGTCCACCGCCACGGGCGCGAGCGCCGCGGCGGTTCCCTGCTGCGCCGCCTGCGCGAGCGCACGTCGCGCCCGGAGCTGCCGACGCTGGACGACGACCTGCGGCCGATCGACGCGTCCGAGCCGGAGCCCTACGTCGCCCCGCCACCGCCGCCTCCTCCGCCGCCGCCCGGGCGCGACGAGCCCGCATGGGAGCCTCCGCGCGAGCAGCGCCGCGTCCACGCGATCCCCACGCACGCCGACCTGAAGCGGTCGCGCGCGGTCGAGCTGTTCAACGGCAGCCGCCACCGGCGCACCGTCGCCGGGGTCGCGCGGTCGCTCGGGGACCCGCTCGTCGCGGTGCGCCCGTCGGCCACCGAGGGCTCGATCGTCTCGATCGTGGTCGGTTGGGAGCTGTCCTGGTACCGCTACGAGGTCGATCTGGCCGACGAGGAGGCCGGCGTGCGGCTCGTCGCCCAGGGCGCCGAGCTCACCGAGCTCGAGGTCGAGGATCAGGCGCCCAACGCGGTCGCGGACGAGCGTGGGACGCTCGCCCTCGCGGAGTGATCTACCGGAACCTAGCCGGATGGACGATGCCCGCGGAACCCCTTGCTCCCGCTAGAGTTCGGCGAAGCGTAAGGCGGCCCTGTCGCCATCGCCGTCACTGGCCTGAGGTGCTCGCATACCCATGATCTACTGCGTCGTCCCCGAAGAGCTCGCTCCTGAGCTGTACGACCGCCTCGCCGCGTACTACGCGGACGACGGCAACGTGCAGGTCATCATCGACCGCCGCCGCGGCGAGCGTCGTGACCGTCACACCGGTGGCGACACGGGTGGGCACCAGCGTCTGCAGCGCGATCGGCGCCGCTCGCGCGTCCCTGGCGACTTCCCGCTCGTGGACCCGCCCGGCACCGCGACCGCCCTCGCCGACGACAACTGACGGGTGCGCGTCATCGTCCACGTGGACGGCGGCGCGCGGGGCAATCCAGGCCCGGCGGCCGCCGCAGCGGTCGTGTCCGACTCGGATGGCCAGGTCCTCGACGAGGCCGCTGAGGTCCTCGGCGTCGTGACGAACAACGTCGCGGAGTACCGCGGGCTGCTGCTGGGGCTCCAGCGCGCCCAGGAGCTGGGCGCCACGGAGGTCGAGGTCGTCAACGACTCCGAGCTCATCGCCAAGCAGGTCAACGGCGAGTACAAGGTCAAGCACGCGGCCATGAAGCCGCTGCACCGCGCCGCGACCGAGGTCCTCGAGGGATTCGACCGCTGGTCCGTGCGCTCCGTGCCGCGAGCGCAGAACGCCCACGCGGACTCGCTCGTCAACCAGGCGCTGGACGCGCGTACGGACTGATGCGCGAGACGCTGCGCAGCCTGTCGGGCTTCGGCGGCGTCCTGTTCGACCTCGACGGCACGCTCTACCGCGGCGACACCGCGCTCCCAGGCGCGAGCGACTTCGTCCAGGCGTGCCGCGACGCAGGGCTGAAGGTCGCGTTCGGCACGAACAACGCGCTGCTCGAGCGCGACCGGATCGCCGCCCGGCTGCAGGGCATGGGCATCGACGCCGACCCGGACGAGCTCGTCACGGCCCCGGACTCGCTGGCCGCCGTCGTCCAGGACGCCGGGCACACCCACGTCGTCCGGCTCGGCAACGCCGGCCTGCGCGAGAGCCTGGAGCGCGTGGGCATCGCGGCGCCGGACGTCATGGACGCCGAGCCAGGCGACGGCACGGCGCTCGCGCTCGGCCTGGATCCGGAGCGCTCGCTCGCCGGCGTCGCCCGCGCCGCCGCGTTCGTCGAGGCGGGCGTCCCGGTGTACGCGACCGCAGCGGAGCCGCACTACCCGACCGACCGCGGCATCGAGGCGGGGACGGGCACGCTCATCGCGGCGCTCAACGCGATGTCACCGGTCGATCCGGAGCTCTGCGGGAAGCCCTCCAGGCACTTCGGCGAGCGCGCGGCCAAGGAGGTCGACACCGGTCGCCCGGTGCTCGTCGTGGGGGACTCGCTGGCCGCCGACGTGGGGGTCGCGGAGGCCATGGGATGGGACTCCCTGCTGCTCCTGACGGGGTCCACGCGCGAGAGCGATCTCAAACCCTCCGGAGCTCCGACGTTCGTCCAGACCGACCTTGTGGCGGTTCTTCGCGATTTGCAGGGCTGAGGTGCGTCGAGGCGTCGCCTCCGTGACGCCCGACGCACCTGAATCTCCACCCTTCATGTTGGACGGACGTCCAGGGTCAAGGTCCCGGGGCAGACGCCGACAAGAGGAGCATGCGGGTGTCCCCTCGTCGCTCCCTCCTCGCCTCGGTGGCGGCCGGCTCGTGCCTCGCGGCATCCGTCATCGCCGGGGGATACGCCGCCAGCGGCGCGATGCCCTTCAGCTCCTGGCCCGGCAGCGTCTTCTCCTCCTCGGGCGCCGCCGCGGTGGCGCTCGCGCCGGCCACCCGCGCGGCCGCGCCCGTCCTGACGCTCCCCGCGCCCAGCACGCAGCAGGCCCCCAAGACCGAGGTCATCCCGCTCGACGACGCCGCGCCGAGCGCTGACAGCACGCCCGCCGCCACGACGACGCCGCGCCAGAAGGCGACCACCGAGCGCGCGACGACGAAGCGCGCCCCGAAGACCGACGACGCCCCGGACACGAGCCCGACGACCGCGCCGGAGCCCGCGGCGACGAGCGAGACGCCGGCAGCGACCGCGGCCTCGCCCGCCGCCGAGGCCGGGCCGACGCAGCCCGCCGCCACGATCCCGCAGCCGACGAACCGCAAGGTCAAGCTCGGCTCGGTGACCAGCACCTTCGCCAACGCCCACGACTCCAGCAGCGGCCAGCCCGAGCTGCGCGTGCAGATGGCGGTCGCCGACGCCGCCGCGACGACCGGGACGCGCACGGTCGCGCTGAGCCTCAAGCTCGCGCCCACCGACGTCGCCTCGCTCCTGCGCAGCGCCGCCGCCATCAACTCCTCCAAGATCGCCCTCGAGACGCAGGTCGACGTCGTCGACGCGACCGTGACGTCCGCCGGGACGCCCACCTGCGCCGACGGCCAGTGCCTGCGCGTCCAGATGATGTTCGCGCCCGACACGCGCGTGAACCCGGTCGACGAGCCCGAGGTCCAGCTGCTCGACGACGGCGACGCGATCTCCAACCGCGTCAAGGTCGTCGTGAAGATCGACGCCGACGACCTCGGCACGAAGCCCACCACGCCCGCCACGGAGCCCGCGCCCGAGGCCGGGACGCCGAGCTTCATGTCGCTCCCGCTGCCCGGCGAGGCCGTCGACCCGTCCACGCCCACGACCCCGACGACCGACACGGCCACCGTGGCGCTCCCCGACAGCGACGGGACGGCGGGGACCCCGCAGGCCCCGCAGGTCCAGGTCCAGGCGCAGCTCGAGGTCGTCGACACGCCGCCCGCGCCGGAGACGCCCGCCCCCGCACCCGCCCCTGAGCAGCAGCCCGCCACGCCGGACACGTCGACGGCGACGTCCGCCGCGCCCTCGCCCGCACCGGCCGCGACGACCCCGGCCGCGACCCCCGCGCCGGACCCGAAGGACTGCACGTAACCACCTCGTAGGATGCGCGCGGTGCGCATCCTCGTGCCCGACTCGCTCGCCGACGAGGTGCTCGGCACGCTGCCGCCCGAGGTCGAGCTGATCCGGATCGGCGACGGGCCGATCCCCGCGGAGGCCGCGGACGCGCGCATGGCACTGCTGACGGGCACGCTTCCGCGCCGGCTCGACGAGATCCTCGCCGCCGCGCCGAACCTGGAGGTCCTGCAGACGGTCAGCGCGGGCGTCGACTGGCTCGGCGACCGCGTGCCCGACGGCGTCACGCTCTGCAACGCCGGCGGCGTGCACGACACCCCGGTGGCGGAGTGGGTGGTCACGGCGATCCTGGCGATGACGCGCAGGTTCCCGGACCTCATCGACCTGCAGCGCGAGGGCACCTGGGACCGCGGGATCAACACCTTCGTGGGCGGTGGGGCCCAGGACTCGCCGCTGTGGCCGATCCCCAACCTGGAGGGCGCGCGGGTGCTCGTCCTGGGACACGGGAGCATCGGGCGAGCCGTCGAGGCCCGCCTGAAGCCGTTCGGCGTGACGGTGACCGGTGTCGCACGTCACCAGCGGCCCGGCGTGCACGCGATGTCGGAGGCGCACGCGCTCGCGGGGGAGGCAGACGTCGTCGTCGTGCTCCTGCCGCTCACGGCCGAGACGAAGGGCGTCGTCGACGGCGCGTTCCTGGACGCGATGCGCCCCGGCGCGCTCCTGGTCAACGCCGCCCGCGGGCGTCACGTCGTGACGGACGACCTCGTCCCCCGCCTGCGCTCAGGGCGCGTGCGGGCGGCGCTGGACGTCACGGATCCCGAGCCGCTGCCGGACGGTCATCCGCTCTGGACGTGTCCCGGACTGCTCATCACGCCCCACATCGCGGGCACGACGGACGGCTGGGAGGACGATGCGCTGCGCCTCGCCGGAGACCAGATCCGCCGCCTCGTGGCGGGCGAACCGCTGGTCAATGTGCGGGCAGAGGGATACTGACCGCAACACACGAGGTGTGGGTAGCACGATTGAGCGGGGTCCCCGGCGTCGATAATTTCGCCGCCGATGGCGGCCCACGAGCACTCCGAGAACACCGACAGCCTCGATCTCTTCCTGCGTGATGTCCGCGCGCGCAGGCTGCTGACGCACCGCGAGCACCTCGAGCTCGCGAGACGTGTGGAACGCGGCGACATGCAGGCGAAGCGACGGATGGTGGAGGGCAACCTCCGCCTCGTCGTGTCGATCGCCCGCAATTACCAGAACCGCGGTCTGCCGCTCCTGGATCTCATCCAGGAGGGGACGATCGGCCTGGTGCGGGCGGTGGAGAAGTTCGACCACCGGCGCGGCTTCCGGTTCTCCACGTACGCGACCTGGTGGATTCGCCAGGCGGTCACGCGTGCGCTGGCCGAGAAGGGCCGTGCGATCCGGCTGCCCGTGCACGCCGCGGAGCGCCTCGCGCGCCTGCAGCGCGCGCAGGCCGATCTCGCGGTGACGCTCGGTCGCGAGCCGCTCATCTCCGAGCTGGCCGCGCATACCGGCATGAACATCGAGCACACGCTGGAGCTGCTGCGCGCTGCGCAGACACCGGTGTCGCTCAACCAGCCGGTGGGCGAGGACGGCACGGAGCTCGGCGAGCTTGTGCCCGACGAGGCCGCGGCGTTCGAGACGGAGATGCACGAGGTGCAGATCACCGACGACGAGCACGCCGCGAAGCTGCCTGCGCTGCTGGGTCGCCTCAGCGACCGGGAGCGCAGAGTCGTCGAGATGCGCCACGGCCTGAGCGGCGACGCGCCCAGGACCCTGACGGAGATCGGCGGATTCCTCTCGCTGTCGCGGGAGCGAGTCCGTCAGATCGAGAAGGAGGCGGTCCGGCGACTGCGCGACGCTGCCGAGCAGGAGCGCGCAGTCGCCTGAAGGACCAACCTGGTGCGTCCTGGCTAGGCGGCGATGATCTTGCGGCCGGCCGAGACGTAGGCGTCCGTCACATCGCGCACGAAGGCGGCCTGCGCGGTGGCGACGGGCGTCGTCCAGTCGAACGGAAGGGCCTTGCCGACCTCCTCGTGGAGATCCGCGTAGCTCTTCAGGCCGCGCTCGACGGTGCTGAGGTACGTGTCGCCGGCCTTCTTGCCGGACTCGAGGACGTCCTCGTTGAACGCCTTGGCGCGGGTGGTGAACTCCTCGACGGTCTGCTCGGGAGTCGGAGTCTTGGGGGCGGGCATGTGGTTCCTCCGGCTTTGGTTGCTCGTTCTCGGTACGACGTGTTAGCACGTTAGCAGAGTCTGAGCTAACTGCTAGCACCTCGTCCGATCGAGAACAGTCGGTGGTCCCAGCTCACGACGTGCGTGGGCGTGAACTGCAGCGCCACGCGCTTCGGCGCCTGCGTCCGCGCCGCGCGTTCTCCCTGACCGTAGCGGGTCATGAGATCCATCCCGATGTCGAGCACGGTGTCGAGGTCGCGGTGGATCGTGACGTCTGCCTCGAACATCGCGCCGCGCAGCTCCTCGTACCGCTCGCCGGCCTCCACCTGCAGCGTCGCGCGCGGGTCACGCTCCAGGTTGCGGACCTTCTGGGACTTCGCGTACGTCCACGCCCAGACGTCGCGGTCGCGGACGACGTACCAGAGGGGCATGAGATGGGGGAACCCGCGCGGGCCGAACGTCGCGCACGTCACCGTTCGCTCCTCGTCCAGGAACGCGGCGAGCCCCTCCGGGCTCATGCGGATCCGATCGCGCAACTACACCGTCCAGAGGGCCGCCTGGAGCGTGTTCTGCAGCAGGCAGGCGATCGTCATCGGGCCGACCCCGCCCGGCACGGGGGTGACCGCGGACGCGACCTCCATCGCGGCGTCGAAGTCCACGTCGCCGACGAGGCCGTCCTCCGTGCGGGTGATGCCGACGTCGATGACCGTCGCGCCCGGCTTGATCCAGTCGCCCTCGACCATGCGCGGCCGGCCGACCGCGGCGATGAGCACGTCCGCGCGCCGGCACGCGGCGGCCAGATCGCGGGTGTGGGAGTGGCAGATCGTCATCGTGGCGTCCGCCTCGACGAGCAGCCGCCCCATGGGCTTGCCGAAGAGGTTCGACCGGCCGAGGATCACCGCCTCCGCGCCGTCGAGGTCCGCATCGGCCTCCTGCAGCAGCCGCATCACGCCCAGCGGCGTGCACGGCCGCAGCCCGACCATCCCGATCGCGAGGCGCCCGGCACTCTCGACCGTCAGGCCGTCGATGTCCTTCTCCGGGATGATCCGGTTGGTGAGCTCCGGCCCGTCGAGGTGGTCGGGGACCGGGAGCTGGCAGAGGATGCCGCTGACGTCGGGGTCGGCGTTGAGCTGCTCGATGAGTGCGACCGCCTCCTCCTGCGTCGTGTCGACGGGCAGCGTGTGCCCGATCGAGCGCATGCCGACCTCCTCGCATGCGCGGTGCTTGCTGCCGACGTAGACGGCGGACGCCTCGTCCTCGCCGATCAGGACCGTCGCGAGGCCCGGGGTCCGGCCGTGCTCCCGCTGGAACTCGGCGACCCCCGACGCGACCTCCTGCCTGACGGCGGCGGCGACCGCCTTGCCGTCGATGACCCGTGCGCTCACCGGCGCGAGTCTGCCAGTTTCAGTGTGAGACGGCGGCCGCGGCCAGCTCGGAGACCAGCTCGTCCTTGTAGAAGCGCTCCAGGCGGAACGGCTCGATCAGATCCGGCTGGCGCCCGGTGGCCACGAGCTCCGCGAGCGTCGCGCCGACGATCGGGGCCGCCTTGAACCCGTACGTGCCCCAGCCGGCGCTGACGTGGAAGTTCTCCACCTCCGTCTGGCCGAGGATCGGGCTGTAGTCCGGGCTGAGGTCGCACAGCCCGGCCCAGGACCGCAGGATGCGCGCGTGCTCGAGCTGGGGGAACAGCTCGAGCGTGTGGCGGGTGAGGTCCTGGAGGAAGTTCAGCGTGCCCTGCATCCGGTACGTCGTCCACGGCTCGATCTCCGAGCCCATGACGAACTCGCCGCGGTCGGTCTGGGAGATGTAGATGTGCATCTGCGAGGACACGATCACGACGTCGAGCATCGGCTTGACCGGCTCGGTGACGCACGCCTGCAGGATGTGGGTGGTGATCGGCAGCGGCACGCCGGCCATGTCGTTGATCAGCGTGCTCCAGCCAGCGGTGCAGTTGATGACCTGCCCGGCCTTGATGGTGCCGCGGTTCGTCCGGACGCCCTCGATGCGCCCGTTCACGCGGTCCATGCCCGTGACCTCGGTGTACGGATGGATCTCGGCGCCGCCCTCGTCCGCGCCGCGGGCGAAGCCCCAGACCACCGCGTCGTGGCGGATGATGCCGCCGGGCGGGTGGTACAGCGCGCCGAGCACCGGATACACGGCGTCGTCGGTCACCTGCATCGGCGGGCACAGCGTCTGCACCTCGTCGGGGCCGATGAGCCGCGAGTCGATGCCGTTGAGGCGGTTGACCTCCGCACGGTTGGCCATGACGAACATCGCGCGGTCCGTGTGGGCGAGCGTGAGGTGGCCGCAGCGGCTGAACAGGACGTTGAAGTCGAGGTCCTGCGACAGGCCGTCGTAGAGCTTCAGGGACGCGTCGTAGAACCGCGCGCCCTCGGGCGTCTTGTAGTTCGAGCGCAGGATCGTCGTGTTGCGGCCGGCCGCGCCCGAGCCGATGTAGTTCTTCTCGAGCACGGCGACGTCGGTGATGCCGTGCTGCCTGAGGTAGTACGCCGTGGCCAGACCGTGAGCGCCGCCGCCGATGATCACGACGTCGTAGGAGTCCTTGAGCTCCTGGCGCGACCGCCACATGCGGCGCTTGCGGAAGATGTCACGCATCGGGCAGCTCCAGGAGGTCGTCGACGCCGATCGGCCCGCCGCCGAGATGCCCGGCGGCGTCCGCGACGACGGTCCACAGGTACTCGCCGTAGGCGGAGCCCACGAGCAGGAGGTAGCGCTCGTCGTCCTCGCGGATGACGAAGCCGGGTGTGCGGGCGACCGATCCGGGCCGCAGCCCGCGAACGGGCGTGGCCTGCGGTCGCAGGTCCAGCGCGCAGAAGCGGGCGATCGTCTCCCGCGCCATCGGGCCGGCGATCGTCATCGCGCAGTAGGCGGCAGTCACGTCCAGGCCCTCGGCGCTGCCGCCGATGACGAGCGCGCGGGTGGGGGTGAGCACGCAGTGCCAGGCGCCGTCGGCCCGCGTCGCCATCCCGTCCGGGGTGCCGACGTCGTCGCCCTGGATCTCGACCTTGCGCAGATGCGAGACGTCGGCGAAGCCCACGGTGCCGCGAGGCCCGTCGAAGCGCACGGCGACGTTCCAGCCGTCGCGGCGCTCGAGCGTCGCACCGGCGGCGATCGCCTTGCCCTCCATCGGGCTGCGCGCGACCGGCACCCAGCGTCCGGCTCCGGGCCGGGGTGAGGGATCGAGGAAGGCGAGGCTCATGAGCGCACCAGGGTCCCCTCGGGGTCGTGGAACGGGCTGGTCTGGACGGTCGCGTCGTACGTGCGACCGTCGTAGGAGATCGTCACCTGCGCGCCGTCCTCGGCCTGCGCGGACGGCACCCAGGCCATGCCGATGACCTTGCCGACCTGGCGGCTGTGGCGCGCGCTGGTGACCTGGCCGATCGGCGCGCCGCCCTCGTCGAGGACCGCGGCGCCCTCGGCGGGCACGTCGCCGTCGGGGAGGCTGAAGCCGACGAGCGCGGTGGAGGCCGGATGCTCGACGGCGCGCTCCAGCGCCCAGCGCCCGATGAAGTCCTCCTCCTTGTCGAGCTTGACGATCCACGGCATCGCCGCGCCGAAGGGCGTCGACTCGGAGTCCGTGTCCTGCCCGACCAGGATGTGGAGCTTCTGGAGGCGCAGGATGCGCTGCGGCTCCAGGCCGAACGGGCGGATGCCGTGCTCGGCGCCGGCCTCCATCACCGCGTCCCAGAGGTCCTGCGCGTGCGGCGCGGGGCAGTGGATCTCGTAGCCCAGCTCGCCGGTGAAGCCGATCCGCAGGACCAGGCACGACACCCCCGCGACCTGCGCGGGCAGCGCGTCGAGGTAGGTCATGCCGTCGGCCGACATGTCGGCGTCGGTCAGCGACTGCAGGATCTCGCGAGACCGCGGGCCGGCGAGGTTCATCGCGGCCGAGGCCTGCGTGACGTCCGTGATGTGGACGCGCATGCCCCAGTCGGCGAGCCACCACGTGAACCAGTTGTAGACCGCTCCGGCGCCACTGGAGGTCGTCGTGACGTAGAACGAGTCGTCGTCGAGGCGCGCGATCGTCCCGTCGTCGGTGATGCGGCCCGTCTCGCTGGTCAGCACGCCGTAGCGGATGCGGCCGGGCTTCAGATTCGAGACCCGGTTGGGGTAGAGCCGGTCGAGGAACGTGCCCGCGTCGGGCCCGCGGACGAGCAGCTTGCCGAGGGTGGAGACGTCGATGAGGCCGGCGGCGTCGTGGACCGCCTTCGCCTCGCCCTCGGGGTCGCCGTAGTCGTAGGCGCGGCGCCAGTCGCCCGCCCACTTCACGTTCGCGCCCAGCTCGCGGTGGCGGCCGTGGACCGCGGAGCGCTTCGCGGGCTCGAACGGGCGCCCCGCGAGGGCGCCCATCGGCACGGTCGACCAGGGCGGCCGGGCCGTCGTGATGCCGACGTCGTCCAGCGACCGCCCCGTCACCGCGGCGAGGACGCGGATCGAGGCGAGCTGCGAGTGGCGCCCCTGCGAGGGGCCCATCGTGACGGTGGTGTAGCGCTTGGAGAGCTCGATCGAGTCGTAGCCCTCGGCCACGGCGTAGGCGATGTCCTTCGCCGAGATGTCCTCGTCGAGGTCGACGAACGCCTTGCCACCGCGGCGGCCGTCCCGCGCATAGGCGGGCGGGGCGGCGACCGGGGACTGCGGCGGGAGCGCGTCGAGGCGCTTGCGCTCGTTCGTCAGCGCGCGCTTGGCGGTCGCGCCGCCGAGGCCGAGCGCCACGACGGCGTCGAGGCCCGCGGCCGTGCCGGAGGCGGCGGCCGCGTCGGCGTCCTCGTGCCCGGCGACGGCGCCGGCCGCGTGGACGATTCCCTCGGGCAGCTCGGCGAGGAACCGGCTCGTCGCCGCGTCGTAGCGCGCCTTCGCGCCGGACTGCAGCAGCAGCGACGTTGCCGGCGCCGTGCCGCCCGACACGGCCAGGAGGTCGCAGGGGATCTCCTCGAGCGTGCCCGTGGCCTTGCCCGTCGGGTCGACGCGCGCGAGGACCGCGCCGGCGACCCCGTTGCGCCCGAGCGCGCGCACGACCGTCATCCCGGCCAGCAGGCGGATGCCCGCGGCCTGCACGGCGGCGCCGAGCTCGCGGTCGGCCGCGTCCGGTCTCAGGTCGGCGATCGCGGCGATCTCCACGCCCGCCTCCCGTAGCGCCAGCGCGGCATCCAGGCCGCGGTCGCCGGTCGTCGAGATCACCGCGGTGGTGCCCGGTCGCACCGCCCACAGGGCCGCGAGGCGGCGCGCGCCGCCGGTCATCATCACGCCGGGGAGGTCGTTGTCCTTGAAGACGAGGGGCTGCTCGATCGCGCCCGTCGCCGCGACGTGGCGCCGCGCACGCACCTGGTGCAGCGTGTCGCCCTGCCAGATCGGGACGAGCCCGTCGTAGAAGCCGAGCGCGGGCGCGTTGGACAGCACCTCGACCCCTGCGGCACGAGCCTCGTCGGCCAGCGCGCGGACGCGCTCGTGGCCGCCCTCGGCGAGCTGTGCGCCGCCCGGCTCGACGTCGTCGTCGGCGAGCACGACGTCGGCGCCCTGGCGGGCCGCGGCGATCGCGGCCGACAGCCCGGCGATCCCGCCGCCGATGACCAGCACGTCGCAGTGGCGGCGGCGGTACTCCGTGCGCCACTCGCGGTCGTCCTGGCGCTCCGGGAGCCGCCCGAGGCCGGCGACGCCGCGCAGCGCGCGCTCGTAGAGCGGCCAGGCGCGGCGCGGCCACTTGAAGGTCTTGTAGTAGAAGCCGGGCGGGGTGAACGGGCCGCCCGCGATGTCCGACATCCGCATGACGTCGAAGTCCAGCGACGGCCAGGCGTTCTGGTGCTCGACGACCATGCCGTCGCGGACGACCTCGCTCGACGCGCGGATGCCGGGCGCGCCGTCGACCTGCACGAGCGAGCTCGCGCCCTGGCCCGCCCAGTCCATCTCGCCGCGGGGGCGGTGGTACTTGAACGAGCGGGAGAAGATCCTGCGCCCGCCGGCGTACAGCGCGGACGCGATCGTGTCGCCCGCGAACGCCTCGACGGGCTTGCCGTCGAAGGTGAACGTGACGGTGCGCGAGCGATCGATGCGCTCGCCGGGGCGGGGATCGAGGCGGGTCACGGCGCTCCCTCCACGTGCGAGGACCCGCGGTCGGGCGCGCCGGGCGCGTCCTGCGGCGTCGCGGTCCAGTGCACCTCGTTGGTCCGGGTGTCGCGCTCGGCGAGGAACCACGCGCCGCAGCCGGAGCGGTGGACCCACCACTCGCGCTGCACGCCGGCGACGTTGCGGCGGAAGTACGCGTACTCGTTGAGCTCGCGTCGGCTGGGACGCCCCTTGGGGCGACTGGAGACCTCGCCGCCGAAGCCGAAGTCTGTGACCTCGCGGCTCCCGCAGTGCGGGCAGGTGAGGAGGAAGGACACGGGCCGCGAACGTAGACCCGCCCGATGATCGTGTCCAATACTCTTCCGGCGACTCTGTGATCTGGGAGCGATATCAATGGAGCTGCGTCAACTCCGCTACTTCGTAGCGGTCGCCGAGGAGCTGCACTTCCGCCGCGCGGCCGAGCGGCTCCACATGTCCCAGCCGCCGTTGAGCCACCAGATCCGGCTGCTGGAGGAGGAGCTGGGCTGCGAGCTCCTCGCGCGGACGCGCAGGCGCGTGGAGATGACGCCGGCCGGCACGGCGTTCCTGCGCGACGCCCGAGCGGTGCTGGCCGACCTCGACCGGGCCGCGCACAACGCCCGCCGGATCCACGAGGGGCAGACCGGCACGCTGCGCGTGAGCTTCGCCGGGTCGGCGCTCCTGTCGCTCGTGCCGCGCGTCGTGCAGCGGCTGAGCGTCACGCATCCGGCGATCGACATCGAGCTCCACGAGCGCTCGACGAGCGACCAGATCCGCGCGCTCGCGGCGGGGGCCACCGATCTCGGCCTCGCGCCGCTGCCGGTCGGCGACGCCGACGTCGAGATCGAGGTGCTCGTCCGCGAGCGCACGGTGGCCGCGGTCCCGGCGTCCCATCCGCTCGCCCGCTTGCGGGAGCTCACGTTGGGGCTGCTCGCCGAGTACCCCTTCGTCCTGTTCCCCCGCGACCAGGCGCCCGGGTACCACGACCTGCTCATGACGTCGGTGACCAGCGCGGGCACGCCGCCGCGCGTCATCCAGCAGGCGTCGGAGACCCAGACGATCATCGGCCTCGTCGCCGCCGGGGTGGGGGTGTCGCTCGTGCCCGCCTCCGTCCAGCAGCTCGCGCTGGACGGCGTCGCCTACCGCCCGGTGTCCGGCGCGCCGGACACCGAGCTGGCGGCGCTGACCCGGCGCGGGGACCGCACCGGGCTCATCGCCGCGTTCCTGGAGGCCGCCGCCTAAGCCGTCTGCGGGGCGGCGCTGCGCAGCTCGAGCGCGGGCGCGTCGAACCGCGTCATGTCGGCCAGATCGGCGACCCGCGCGTGGATCTCGGCGGGCTGCAGCCGCTCGACGCGCTCGGTGCCGAACTCCTCGACGTTGTAGGACGCGAGCGCGGTGCCGTAGGCCATCGCGTTGCGCAGGACGTCGCGGGTCAGCCCGCCGTCGACGTGGCGCGCGACGAAGCCGACGAAGCCACCGGCGAACGTGTCGCCGGCGCCCGTCGGATCCACGACGGTCTCCATCGGGACCGCCGGGATGTTGAACACGTCGTCGGCGGTGATGAGCGCCGCGCCGTAGCCGCCCTGCTTGGCGACGACGACGCTCGGGCCCCAGGAGATGACCTCGCGCGCCGCGGTCAGCACGTTCGGCTTCCCGGTGAGCTGACGCAGCTCGGCGTCGTTGAGGATCACGCAGTCGACCGCCTCGATGACCTTCACGAGGTCGTCGCGGGCGATGTCGATCCAGAGGTTCATCGAGTCCATCGCGACGAACTTCGCGGCCGTGCACTGCCTGCGGACGTCGAGCTGCAGCCCGGGCTGGATGTTCGCGAGGAACAGGACGTCGGCCGCCTTCGACGCGTCCGAGAGCTTCGGGTCGAAGTGCTCGAAGACGTTGAGCTGCGTGTCGAGCGTCTCGCGGTCGTTGAGGTCCCAGCCGTACTCGCCCTTCCAGAAGAAGGACTTGCCGCCGGCGACCCGCTCGACGTCGGAGACGTCGGTCCCGCGCGTCGCGAGGATGGCCATGTCCGCGTCGGTGAAGTCGTCGCCGACCGGGCCGACGACGTGCACCGTCTCGAAGAACGACGCGGCCAGCGCGAAGTGCGTGGCCGCGCCGCCCAGCATGCGCTCGCGTTCGCCCGACGGGGTCTTCACCGCGTCGTAGGCGATCGAGCCGACGACCGTGACCGACATCGTCAGAGGCCCGCGGCCGAGCGCAGCGCGTCGGCCTTGTCGGTCTGCTCCCAGGTGAAGTCCGCGTCGTCGCGGCCGAAGTGGCCGTACGCGGCGGTCTTCTGGAAGATCGGTCGGTGGAGGTTGAGCTCCTCGCGGAACGCGCCGGGGCGCAGGTCGAAGTGCTCGTCGACGAGCTGGGCGATCTTGCCGCGGCCGATCTTCTCGGTGCCGAAGGTCTCGACCATGACGCTGACCGGGATGCGCGACGCCGATCGCGTAGGCGACCTGCACCTCGCAGCGGTCGGCCAGGCCGGCGGCCACGATGTTCTTGGCCACCCAGCGGGCCGCGTACGCAGCCGACCGGTCGACCTTCGACGGGTCCTTGCCGGAGAACGCGCCGCCGCCGTGGCGGGCGAAGCCGCCGTACGTGTCGACGATGATCTTGCGGCCCGTCAGGCCCGCGTCGCCGACCGGGCCGCCGATGACGAAGCGGCCCGTCGGGTTGACCAGGAACTCCTTGCGCAGCGCGTCGGCGTCGTACAGGTCGGCGGGCAGCGTGGGCACGACGACCTGCTCCCACAGATCGCTCGTGATCTGCTCGCGCGTCGCCTCCTCGGCGTGCTGCGTGCTGATCAGGAGCTTCTCGATCGCGACCGGGCGGCCGTCCACGTAGCGCACCGACACCTGCGTCTTGCCGTCCGGACGCAGGTACGCGAGCGAGCCGTCCTTGCGGACCCCCGCGAGCTTCTCCGCCAGGCGATGGGCGAAGCTGATCGGGGCGGGCATCAGCTCGGGCGTCTCGTTGGACGCGTAGCCGAACATCATCCCCTGGTCGCCCGCACCGGCCACCAGCGCCGCGTCGTCCGACCCGCCCTCGCGGGCCTCCAGCGCCGCGTCGACGCCCTGCGCGATGTCCGAGGACTGCTTGTCCAGCGCGTTGAGCACGGCCGCCGAATCAGCACTGAAGCCCAGGTTGCCGTCCACGTAGCCGATCTTGCGGATCGTCTCGCGAGCGACCTCCTGCGGATCGAAGTCAGCGGTCGTGGAGATCTCGCCCGAGATCACCACGAGCCCCGTGTTCACGAGCGTCTCGCAGGCCACGCGGCCGTACGGATCCTGCGCCAGCACGGCATCCAGCACGCCGTCCGAGATCTGATCGGCGACCTTGTCGGGATGGCCCTCCGTCACCGACTCGGACGTGAACAGGTACTCGTTGTCGGCGAATCCGGCCATGCGTGGGTCTCCTCGGGAGGGGCGTACGGGAACCGGCGGTGGACAGTAGCTCAGGCCATCTTGAGCACCGGCTTGAGGACCTCGCCCCGCGCCGACGCCGCCATCGCCTCGTTGACCTCGTCGAGGGTGAAGAACTGCACGAGCCGGTCGAACGGGAAGCGGCCCTGCGCGTGGAGGTCCACGAGCGTCGGGAGCAGCTGCTCGCTCTGGCCCTCGCCGCCGAGGACGCCGCGGACCGTCCGGCCCCACAGCGTGGTGAGGTGGTCGAGCGTGAACTCCGCGCCGGCGGGGGCGCCGCCGATGATCGCCGCGGTCCCCGGCATGTTCAGGCAGTCGACCGCCTGGCGCAGCACGTCGAGGTTGCCGGTGCACTCCAGCGAGTAGTCGGCGCCCATCGAGCCCTGGCCGGCGATCTCGCGGATGGCGGCGACCGGGTCGGTCTCCTTCGCGTTGATCGTGTCCGTCGCGCCGAGCTCCTTGGCCAGCGCGAGGCGATGGTCGACGACGTCGATGGCGATGATGCTCTTCGCGCCGCTGAGCGCGGACGCCATCGTGGCCGACAGGCCCACGGCCCCGGCGCCGAAGATCGCGACGACCGAGCCGGCCTCGGGGCGCAGGGCGTTGAAGATCGCGCCGGCGCCGGTCGCCAGGCCGCACCCCAGCGGGCCGAACAGCTCGATCGGCGCGTCGTCGGCGACCTTCACGACGGCCCGCTCGGTCGTGATCGAGTACGTCGAGAACGACGACTGGCCGAAGAAGTGGCCGTGCACCGCCTCGCTGCCGCGCGACAGGCAGGTGCCGCCGGTCGAGAGCCGGACGCCCGCGCCGACGAGCGGGCCGATCTGCATGCAGTAGCGCTGCCGGCCGGCGAGGCAGTTGCGGCACTCGCCGCACCACGGCCAGCCGATGATGACCTTGTCGCCGGGCGCGACCTTCGTGACGCCGTCGCCGACCGCCTCGACGATCCCCGAGCCCTCGTGACCCAGCACGCCAGGCAGCGGGAACGGGAAGTTGGCCTCTTGCGCGATGGCGTCCGTGTGGCACACGCCGCTTGCGACGATCTTGACGAGCACCTCACCGGCCTGGGGCTCGTCGATCTCGAGCTCCTGGACGTTCAGGGGCTTGTGGTGCTCCTCCAGGACAGCGGCCGTCACCTGCATCGCTCGGTTCTCCTCCGGTATCGATGTTCGGGATCGGAACACTGCCATGCCCGGCGCGGCGGCGGGAATACAGTCATCTCTCAGGCTGTTCCCAGCAAGGTCTCCGATACTTGTCATATGAGCGATCTGACAGATGCTCACCGCGTTCTGGTGGTCGACGATGAGCCCAACATCGTGGACGTGGTGACCATGGCCCTGCGCTTCCAGGGCTTCGCCGTCGAATCGGCCGGGACCGGGGCGGACGCACTCAGCGCCGTCGCCGACTTCCGCCCGCACCTCATGGTGCTCGACGTGATGCTGCCGGACATGGAGGGCTTCGACGTCGCGCAGCGCCTCGGTGCCCAGCGCGCACGCGTGCCCATCATCTTCCTGACCGCCCGGGACGACACCGCCGACAAGATCCGCGGCCTGTCGATCGGCGGCGACGACTACGTCACCAAGCCCTTCAGCCTCGAGGAGCTGATCGCCCGCATCCGGACGATCCTGCGCCGCACCGGGCTCGCGGAGCCCGACTCCGGCCGGCTCGTGTTCGAGGACCTCGAGCTCGACGAGGAGACGCGCGAGGTCACGCGCGCGGGCGAGCTGGTCGACCTGACTGCGACGGAGTACCGGCTGCTGCGCTATCTCATGCTGAACCCGCGTCGCGTGCTGACTCGTGCGCAGCTGCTCGAGCACGTGTGGAAGTACGACTTCGGTGGCGACGCCCGGGTACTGGAGACCTACGTGAGCTACCTGCGCAAGAAGCTCGACGTGCACGGCCCGTCGCTCATCCACACGGTGCGCGGCGTCGGGTACGCGTTGCGCGCGCCTCGGACCTGACCTGATGGCCTCCCTGCGGGCCCGGCTCATCGCGGGGCTGCTCGCCCTCGCCGCGGTGGGGCTGCTCGTGCTCGCAGGTGTGACGTACGCCGAGCAGCGCAGGTTCCTCTACGAGCGCGTCGACCAGCAGGCGCGCGCGGCGCCGTTCGCGGTCGCCGTCGCGCTGAGCGGCAACGGGTTCGCGCCTCGCGACGGCGACAGCCCGCAGGGGAGCAGGCGGCAGCCTGGACCGTCCCGCGCCGCCCGGCGGCGGGCCCGGCGCCCAGCCGCCGGCCGGGACCTACGGGCAGCGGCGCAGCGCGGACGGCACCGTCGAGGACGACATCGTGCTCGTCTACAGCAACGAGACGGTCCACGCGCATCCCGCACTGCCCAAGACCGTGCCGGTTCGCACGCTGTTCACCGTGGACGGGACGAGCGGCGACGAGAACCGCTACCGCGTCTACGCGGTCAACGACCGGGACGGCGGCACCGTCGTCGCGGCCGTGCCGCTGCACGAGGTCGACCGGACGCTGCACCAGCTGCTGCTCGTCATGGGGCTCGTGATCCTCGGCGTCCTGGCGATCCTCGGCGCCGTCGCGTGGATGGTCGTGCGCATCGGCCTGCTGCCGCTGGACCGCATGGGGCACACGGCGGGCGCGATCGCCGGGGGCGACCTCTCGCATCGCATCGAGGCGACGGACCCGCGCACGGAGGTCGGCCGGCTCGGCCTCGCGCTCAACGCGATGCTCGACCGCCTCGAGCACGCGTTCGCCGAACGCGAGGCCAGCGAGGAGCGCCTGCGGCGCTTCCTGGCCGACGCGTCCCACGAGCTGCGCACACCGCTCGCGTCGATCCGCGGCTACGCCGAGCTGTTCCGCATCGGCGCGGCCAAGGAGCCGGAGGACACCGCGAAGGCGATGCGCCGCATCGAGGAGGAGGCCCAGCGCATGGGCGTCCTCGTCGAGGACCTCCTCATGCTCGCCCGGCTCGACGAGGTGCAGGAGGCCGGGCGCGAGGAGGTCGACCTCGCCGCGCTCACCGCCGACGCGGTCGACGACGCCCGCGCGACCGCGCCCGACCGCGACATCGATCTCGAAGTCGATGGGACGGCGCCGGTGTCCGGCGAGCCCGATCGGCTGCGCCAGGTGCTCGCCAACCTGCTGCGCAACGCGCTCGTCCACACGCCGGCGGGGACGCCGATCGAGGTCAGCGTCACGCACGTCGGCGACCGCGCGCGGCTCGAGGTGCGCGACCACGGACCTGGTCTGCCGACCGACCACCCCGAGCATCTCTTCGAGCGCTTCTGGCGCGCGGAGGGCGGACGTGAGCGCGGCCGCGGGGGCGCGGGTCTCGGCCTCGCGATCGTCGCCGCGATCGTCGACGCGCACGGCGGCGAGGTGTCCGCCGGCAACGCCGCGGGCGGGGGCGCGCGCTTCGTCGTGACGCTGCCCACCGCGGGCATGCGTGCACGCGCGATGGGCCCCGTCGCGACCTCCGCCGACTGACTCAGAGTCCTCTCAGCCGATCCCGACCCTCCTCCGACGGGGGCTGCCGATCCTGCTGGCATGAACGCCGAGCACACAGGCACCGTCGACGGATCGGCCGTCCTGCGTGCGATGCCCGCGACGGCCGAGCAGGCCGCCCAGATCGACATCGTCATCCCCGTGCACAACGAGGAGGCGGTCCTCGAGTACACGATCCGGCGCCTGCACCGGTTCCTCTCCGCCGAGCTGCCCTTCACCTGGCGGATCATCGTCGCGGACAACGCAAGCATCGACGACACGCCGCAGATCGCGCGCCGGATGGCTCGCGAGCTGCGCGGCGTCAAGGTCCTGCGGCTCGAGGAGAAGGGCCGCGGCCGCGCGCTGCGCGCCGCGTGGTCCACGAGCTCGGCGCAGGTCGTCTGCTACATGGACGTCGACCTCTCGACGGACCTGCGCGGCCTGCTGCCGCTCGTCGCCCCGCTGCTGTCGGGGCACTCCGACCTCGCCATCGGCACCCGCCTCGCGCACGGCGCGCGGGTCGTCCGAGGCCCCAAGCGTGAGCTCATCTCCCGGGCGTACAACACCATCCTCCACACAGCCCTGCGCGCTCGCTTCACCGATGCGCAGTGCGGCTTCAAGGCGGTCCGCACCGCCGCGCTGCGCGGTCTCATCGACGACGTGCACGACGACGGCTGGTTCTTCGACACCGAGCTGCTCGTGCTCGCCCAGCGCCGCGGCCTGCGCATCCACGAGGTGCCCGTCGACTGGGTCGACGACCCCGACTCGCGCGTGGACATCGTGAGGACGGCGTGGGACGACCTGCGCGGCGTCGCGCGGCTCGCCGCCGACGGCGCGATCGCGCGGTTCCTGTTCGTCGGCGTCCTGTCGACGATCGCCTACGCGCTGCTCTTCCTGGTGCTGCGCGGCCCGCTGGGCGCCGGTGGCGCGAACATCGCGGCGCTCGCGATCACGGCCGTCGCGAACACGGCGGCCAACCGCCGCTACACGTTCGGCGTCCGCGGGCGCGAGGGTCTGGCCGGGCATCACATCCGCGGTGCGTTCGTGTTCGTGCTCACCGTGGGCCTGACGTCGGGGGCGCTCGCGGTGCTCCACGGCCTCGACTCGTCGCCGGCCCGCTGGGTCGAGCTGGCGGTGCTCATCGCGGCGAGCCTGGCCGCGACCGTCACGCGCTACGTGGCCTTCCGCACCTGGGTGTTCGCCCGGCGGCACCGCCCGCAGACCACGCAGGCGGCGCCGGCCGAGCCGCCGGTCCTCGCGGAGTAGCGGGCTACCGGGTCGTTCACAGCAGCTCGGCGATGAGGCCGGCTGCTCGGGCCGCGCCGCCGACATCCACGGTCGGGTAGGTGACCGGGCGGTCGAGCTCGTCGGCGATCGCTGCGGCAAGGACGCCGGGCCCCGCATCGTCGATGTCCATGCGGCGGCCGGCGCCGTGGCGCTGCAGGCGATGATGCACGTGGTAGCACTGCTCGAAGTGCCGCTTGAGCGGGAAGTAGAGAAACGGCCGACGGGCCGCGGCCAGCTCCATCGTGCTCGCGAGGCCGCCGTGTACGACGGCGACGTCGCTTGCCACGAGCAGGCGACGCAGATCGTGCACGTATCCGACGACCTCCACCCCAGCGGCATCGGGCAGGGCGTCCATCGCGATGCGCGGGCCGGCCACGACGACCATCCGCAGCCCCGGGACGCGCTCCGCGGCCGCTGCGTGCGACTCGATGGCGCGGCGCAGGAGCGCGGTGCCGGTGCCGCTGCCCCCGGCCGTCACGACGCAGACGCGCTCGTCGTCGGCCGCACCCGAGCTCCGCCCGCATCGCGGCGCGGTCGCGATCCGGCGCGGTCGGGAGCCGCGTAGCCCGCGAACGCGAAGTGCTCCTCGATCCACGGACGGATCGCCGGCAGTCCCGGACCGAAGTGTCCGGGCACGATGTCGTCGGGTTCGCCGACGAAGATCGCCCGGTCCCGGACGCGTGGGAATCGCGCGACGTGTTCGAGCATCTCGGCGTTGAGGTCGGCCGTGAGGAACGCCTCACGCTCGCCGCCCTCCGGGAACGGCAGGAACCCGACGAAGTCGGTGAGCCAGACGTAGGCGGCGCTCTTGCACTCGGGGTTCTCGTGCAGCAGGTGGTCGATCTCCCATGCCTCGTCGGCGATCCAGACGTCGTAGCGCTCGTCCTGGACGAGGTCGTTGAACACCATGAAGTTCGCGAGGAGGATCTCGTCCATGCGGCGATAGGCATCGAACACGGGCAACTCGTGATCTCCGGACTCGGAGTCGATGTGGTCGATCTCGCTGGCGAGCTCCGCGCTCGCAGGGTGGATGCGCTCACCC
Source organism: uncultured Solirubrobacterales bacterium (assembly GCA_963757125.1). Classification (GTDB taxonomy): domain Bacteria; phylum Actinomycetota; class Thermoleophilia; order Solirubrobacterales; family Solirubrobacteraceae; genus CAVVSD01. The sequence goes on from CAVWQP010000009.1 coordinate 1,203,659, forward strand.
TCCGCCTGCAGGACGCGGGTGACCGGATCCTGCGCGAGCCAGTCGATCTGGAGGTCCGGGACGAGCTCCCGGAGCGCGCGGGCGATCGCGATGTCGCGCCACGCGTGGCCGAGCCCGATCGGCGACGAGATGAACAGGGCGCGACGCCGGCGGCTCAGCGCACGTGACCAGGTGCTCCTGGTCGGCGGCTCTGGCAACGCGAACTGCTTGAGCACCAGGTTGAAGCGCACGGGGTGGCGTGCTGCCGGGTTGTGGCCTGAGCCCTCCATGACCAGGAGCGGCGCACCGGTCCTCTCCGCCAACTCGACGGCGATCGCCGGCGGCGTCACCCGGTCGTCGCTGCCGACGACGACGAGGGCGGGGCAGGGCAGCGGCTGATCGAGCCGCGCCAGGACCGCCTCCGGGGCCTGCGGCACCGCCGCACGCAGCACCTCGGGCGTGGTGTCAAGTGCCCAGTCGACGCCATCCTGGATGTGCTTCGTGGAGTGGGGCTCGGGAAACACCTCGCCCATGAACCACTCGGCGAAGCCCCGGAGGTCCTGCCGCATGTAGTGGGAGTTGAACTTGCCCCACCCGGCATAGACGTGGCGGGGTTCATCCATGGAAGAGGCATAGACGGCCGGCGTCGGCAAGGTCTTGCCGCCGACCCCAGGACCCACCAGACAGAGCCGGGCGACGCGATCCGGATGGAGCATCGCCGCGAGGAGGCTCCACTGCACGCCCGCCGACAGCCCGACGAGGACCGCCCTGTCGGTCCCCGTCGCGTCCAGGACTCCGATCACGTCCTCGGCGATCTGCTCGTCGGTGTACGCGCCGAGGTCCAGCGGCCGGTCCGACCGCCCGTTGCCGCGTCCATCGAACGTCAGCACGCGCGCGTGTCGTGCGAAGTACGGAAGCTGCGACTTCCAGAGCCGGGAGGGCGAGATCGAGAACCCCGGCACGAACATGATCGTGGGCTCGCCGCGTCCGTACTCCTCCCAGAACACGCGGACGCCGTCGCGCTCGACAACGCCCGTGCGGTCGGGGTATCTGGCCCGCGACTGCTCGCGTCGGGTCCCGCCGGCTCTTGCGCTCGAGGTCATCGCGTACCGATCTCCCGGTTGATCCTCGCACGCGCGAACCGAGGTCATGTGAGATCGGAGTGGTTGCCGCCGGTCGCGTGGCGTTCGGCCAGCCGCTCGTGCTGCGCGTGCAGCTCGCGGCGGATGAAGTCATCGTGGGTCCGTGCACACGACTGCCAGGCTCGCCGCAGGAGCCCGGACGCGCGATCGGCCCGCAATGCCGGAGGCCGTCCGCCGGAGCGGAGCAGGTCGGCGGGCTCGCCGCCCAAGGCGGCGTAGCGCTCGGCGAGGCCATCCAGGCGCAGGAACGTGGGCTCCCGGCCGTGGCGCGGCGGGGTCTCCGCGATGAGCTCGCGGATGATGGTGGCGCTGGCGCGCGCGGCCTGCAGGCGGATCAGCGCGCGACGCGCACCGGCGAGCCTGGACGACAGCGTGATGGTGCGCGTCGTGGTGTCGGTCGTGGGGAGGGACGTGGTGGACATGAGGGCTCCTGTGGTGGGAGGGGTGCGATGTCGGCACACTCGCGACCGACCGCGAACCCGCTGCGAAAGCAGCGTGAAAGCGCAACGGGCGCATGCGTGGGCGTAGGCTCGCGCCAGATGGTGCGCCTGCACCTCCTGGGCAAGCTGGCGCTGGAGGCCGACGGAGCCGAGGTCGACCTCGCGTCGCTCAGCCGCAAGGCGCGGCTGCTCCTCGCCGTGCTGGCGATCGAGCGGCGGGTGCATGGTCGCAGCGAGCTCGCCGGCCGACTCTGGCCCGACGTCCGCGAGGACAGCGCGCGCGTCAGCCTGCGGACTGCGCTGTCACAGGTTCGGGCCGGGCTCGGACCGGCGGCGACGAGCGTGCTGGTCGGCGGGCGTGACGGCGGGGTCTCGCTCGCGGAAGCGGTCCGCACCGACCTGGACGAGGTGGTGCGGCTGCTGGACGCCGGACATGCGGGCGCGGCGTTGGAGCGATGCGCCGGCGAGCTCCTGCCCGGGCTCGACGACGATTGGGCCCTCGAGCAGCGAGACGAGCTGCGCGAGCGCCTGGCGCACGGGCTCGCCGGCGAGGCAGCGAGCGCCGAGGCGGATGGCGAGCTCAACCGCGCCGTCGAGCTGAGCCGCCGGCTTGTCGCACTCGATCCGCTCGCCGAGAACGCCGCACGGGAGCTCATCCGGCGTCTCGCGAGCGCGGGCGACCGGGGTGCCGCGCTCGCCGCCTACGAGCGCCACCGGGAGCGGCTCGCGGACGAACTGCACATCGCCCCATCGGCTGCCACCCGCGAGCTCGTCCAGACGATCCGTCGCGATGACGCGGCTGACCTGCCCGGCCCAGCCCCGCGGCTTCTCGCGCCGCCAGACGTCCAGGGTCGTTGCGTCGGCCGCGACCCCGAGCTCGAGGCGCTCGATCGAGAGTGGACCCGCGCGCAGCGCGGCGAGCTGCGGATCGCCGTGCTCTCCGGTGACCCCGGGATCGGGAAGACCCGGCTCGCGGCTGAGCTGTGTGCGACCGCTCGCGCGGGCGGAGCCACCGTCCTGCTCGGTCGCTGCTACGAGGACGGCCTCGTTCCCTACGAGCCGCTCGCGGAGGCGCTGAACCGGTATGTCGCCGAGTGTCCGTCCGAGGTCCTGTGGGATCAGATCGGCATGCATGCCCCTGCGCTCGCGACGATCGTTCCCGCGGTCTCGGAGCGGCTCGCGGTCCGCGCCACGGCCTCGGAGCAGTTCGGCGCAGCGCAGCTCGTCCAGGCGATCGTCGCGCTGGTCCGCGCTGCCGCTGAGCTGCGCCCGACGATCCTGCTGCTGGAGGACCTGCACTGGGCGGAGGACTCGACGGCCGTCGCCCTGCGTCATCTCGGCCGCGGTGCGCCGGCGTCGCTGCTGGTGCTCTGCACGCTGCGCGACACGGAGATTGGGGAGGAGCATCCGATCACGGGCGCGCTCGCCGAGGCCCGGCGCGCCAGGGTGCTCTCCGAGGTCCCCCTCACGGGTCTGGACGAGAGCGCGGTCGCGTCGATCGTGTCCGCCGAGAGCGGTGCGCGGGCGTCCCGACGCTTCGTCGCGGCGGTGTACGCGCGGACGGAGGGCAACCCGTTCTTCGTGGAGGAGCTCGTCCGCGATGCCGATGAGCCCCGCACCGCCAACGACGCGTTCGTCCTGCCCCAGAGCGTGAAGGATCTCATCCTGCGCCGTCTACGGGGTATGGACGCCGCAGATCTCCTCACGCTGGAGACGGCGGCCGTCATCGGCCGGCAGTTCGATCTCGCCACGCTCGCGGCAGCTTCCGATCGTCCGCAGGCCGAGGTGGTGGCAGCCCTCGATCGTGCCTCCGAGCGCAGTCTCATCCTGCCGGCGTCGGAGCCCGGTGCGCATGCGTTCGCGCACGCGCTCATGCGCGAGACCGTCTACGGGCGGATGTCGCCGGTCCGCCGGGCGCACCTGCACGGCGAGGTGGGGGTCGCGCTGGAACGGCTCCCGTCGAGGGACGAGGGGGCACGCGCCGCGGCGCTCGCACATCACTTCACCGCCGCGGGCGAACACGGCCGAGCGGTGCTGCACCACGCTGCGGCGGTCCACGCCGCCGCGCGCATCGGCGCACTGCGGGCAGGTCTGGAGCACTGTGACGCCGCCATGGACAGCGTGCGCATGTGCGCCGGCGTGAGCGACGAGCTGGTGACGACCGTCACGCTGGAACGCGGGCGCCTGCTTCATCGCTCCGGCCGCGAGCGCGAAGCGGTCGCGAGCCTCGAGGAGGCGCTCGCCGGCGCGCGCGCAGCCGGAAGCGAGGACGTCGAGCTCGAGATCCTCAACGAGCTGGGCCACGCGGGGCGCAACATCGATGTGCCCCGCGCGCTCGGTGTGCTCGAGGACGCTCTCGCGCTCGCGAACCGGCGCGCGGACGTGCCCGCCCAGGTCCGCGCACTCAGCCGGGGCGTGTTCGTCCACTCCGACGCGCTTCGTCTCGACCGTGCATCACAGGATGGGGAGCGGGCGCTCGCCCTCGCGCTGCGGACCGGGGACGAACGGATCGTCGCCGAGGCCCTCGACGCGCTGAAGCTCGTGGCGTGGCAGCTCGGCGACGTCGAGCGGCTGAGCGAGCTGACCACCCGCCTGGAGCGGATCCAACGCCGCCTTGGCGAGCTCTGGACGTTGTGCTGGACGCTCCTGGAGGCCGCGCAGGCTCCGATCGCGGGGCTCCGGTGGGATGACGCGCGCAGTCGGCTGACGGCGGCGCTGGAGCTCGCCGATCAGGCGAACGCGGTCGGCGCGTCGGGGATGCTGTTCGACTCGCTGGCGACCGTGTGCGAGGCCGAGGGCGAGCCCGAGGCGGCGCTCACGGCCTGTGCGCGCTCCATCCGATTCCTCGAACACGGCGGGTATGTCAGCTTCCTCGGCTGGAGCGAGGCGACGGCCGGGTTGGTCCTGCTGCGTCTGCGCGCCGCACACCGAGCCGCCGAGCATCTCGAGCACGGTCTTGCGACGGCGGAGCAGGCCGGTTCGCGCCACGAGGCGCTGCGATGCTCGGCGCTTCTGGGTCGTGCCCGCTGGCTGGCCGGGGATCACGCAGGTGCACTCAGGCTCGCCGAGCGCGCCGAGGAGCTCTGTCTGGCGGCAGCAGCGCCGCGTGGTCACGCACTGCTCTATGTCGCTCCAGCGATGGCGGCGGCCGCCGATGTGCTGACCGACGCCGGCCGACCCGAGCGTGCGGAGACCCTCGTCGCAGGCCCGCTCGCCGCGGCCGGTGGCCCGGACCGCGCGTGGTACGCCGTGCCCCTCAGCATCGCCGCGGCACGGTCGCTCATGGCGCAGGACCGGCTCGATGAGGCGCGCCGGGCACTCGTCCCGGCGCTTCGCGCGTCGCGGGCCGGCACGTTCGTGCCCGCGTGGGAGGCGCTCCTGGTGCTCGCCGCGATCCATGCGGCGGCCGGGCACCACCACCACGCACAGGAGACGGCACGCGAGGCGCGCTCCGCGCTCGACGCGCTGGCAGGCAACATCTCCGACTCGGAGCTGCGAACCGGCCTGCGGCGGGCGGCGGAGCGGGAGTTGGCCTCGTATGCGGGCTAGAGCTCGCTGCGCACGACGTCCGCCGCCTGCACCATCGCGGCGAGCTTGCCGACCGCGACGTCGCGCGGCAGGTACTTCATCCCGCAGTCCGGCGCGACCTGCAGCCGCCCGGTGTCGACGTGGCGCAGGGCGGCGCGGATGCGGTCGGCGATGAGCTCGACCGGCTCGACCGCGAGGTCGCCGAGGCTCACGACGCCGATCGCGATGACCTTGTCCGGCAGCTGCTCCAGGACCGAGAGGTCGAGGTCGGGCTGGGCCGCCTCGATGACGAGCTGGTCGGCGGCGCAGTCGTTGAGCTCGGCCAGGATCGGATAGCCGGGCGGCCGGTCGTGGACCATGTGCGCGTAGCCGAAGCACGAGTGCAGCGCGGTCGTGCCGCCGACGCCGTCGAGGGCGTGGTTGATGACCTCGATCGCGTACTCGCGCGCCTGCTCCGGCCGCGACTGCACCCACGGCTCGTCGATCTGGACCACGTCGGCGCCCGCGGCGAACAGGTCGCGGATCTCCTCGTTCACCGCGACGGCGAGGTCCATCGCGAGGGCGCGGACGTCGCCGTAGTGCTCGTCGACGGCCTGCTGGCTCATCGTGAACGGGCCCGGCAGCGTGATCTTCACCTGGCGGTCGGTGTTGCGCCGCAGGAACTCGAGGTCGCGGACCTCCACCGGCTCGCGGCGGCGGATCTTCCCGGTGACCCTCGGGACCTTGTTGGGCTTGCCCGCGCGGCTGAGGATCTCGGCGGGGTTGTCGAGGTCCATGCCGTCGAGCGCGGTCGCGAAGCGGTTGGAATAGCTCTCCCGGCGGATCTCGCCGTCGGTGATGATGTCGACGCCGGCGCGCTCCATGTCGCGGATGGCGAGGAGCGTCGCGTCGTCCTGCGCGGTCTCGAGGAGGTCGGGGGCGACACGCCAGAGGTCGGGCGTGCGCACGCGCGCGGGGAGGCGGTCGCGCAGCATGTCGCGGTCGAGGAGCCAGTCCGGCTGGGGGAGGCTGCCCACGACCGTCGTGGGGAGAAGTCGATTCACGTGCATGATCATCGCGCAACGGCCCGTCGCACCCTGATGCGCTCCGCCGCCCACGCGACGAGCGCGATCGCGGCGAGGCCCGTCGCGAGGCCGTTGACGAGCTGCCAGCCGCCCGCCGCGTAGGTCGCGGCGGCGATGGCCGAGCCGATCGCGCCGCCCACGAACGCCGAGGAGACCTGGGCGGTCGTCGCCCGGCCGCGGGCCTCGTTCGTGACGTTGAGGACGACGTTCTGATGGCAGACGAGCGAGCTCTGCTGCGAGAGGTCGAACAGGACCATGCCGATGAGCAGGACGCCGAGCGCGCCCTCGGCCTGCGTGAGGATCAGCCGGGCGACGAGGATCCCGGTCAGGGCGATCCCGGTGAGGACGTGCACGTAGCCGCGGTCGATGACCTTGCCCGCGACCTGCGCGGCGATCGCGCCGCCGATGCCCAGCAGCCCGAAGAGCCCGATCGTGCCCTCCGAGTAGTCGAACGGCGGGTCGCTGAGCAGGAACGTCAGCGACGTCCAGAGGATCGTGAAGTTCGCGAAGCCGAGGAACGAGAGCAGCATCCGGCGTCGCAGAAGCGGCTCGGAGCGCACGAGCCTGGCGACCGAGCCGAACAACGGGCGGTAGCCGATCCAGGCCGACGGCGGGTGCAGCGGGAGCGACCGCGACAGCACGACCGCGAGCGTCAGCATGAGGACCGCCGCGCAGCCGTAGACGAGCCGCCAGCCGCCCAGCTCGGCGAGGAGGCCGCTGACGGTCCGGGCGAGCAGGACGCCGAGCAGCACGCCGCTCATGACGATCCCCATCACCGTGCCGCGCTCGTCGTCGCGGGCGAGCGTGGCGGCGAACGGGATGAGCAGCTGCGCGCCGACCGACGTCACGCCGACGACGACCAGTGCGATCGCGATGACGGGCAGCGACGGCGCAAGCGCGGTGCAGGTCAGCGCGACCGCTGCGACGACGAGCACGCGCGGGACGTAGCGGCGGCGCTCGACCATGTCGCCGAGCGGCACGAGCGCGACGATCCCGAAGAGGTAGCCGACCTGCGTGAACGTCACGATGAGGCCGGCCGCCTCGATGGACACCCCGAGCGACTGGGCGATGACCTCCAGCAGCGGCTGGGCGTAGTAGAGGTTCGCGACCGACGCCCCGCCCGCGACCGCCATGAGGATGACGAGCCGGCGGGAGACCCGCGTCTGCGGGGTCGCTACCAAGTGCTGCGCAGCGGCTGGCCCTCGGCGTACCCCGCGGCGCTCTGGGTCCCGACGACCGCCCGCTCGTGCAGCTCGTCCAGGTTGCGCGCGCCCGTGTAGGTGCACGCGCTGCGCAGGCCGGCCGCGATGCGGTCGAGCACGTCCTCGACGCCGGGCCGCTCGGGGTCCAGGTACATGCGCGAGGAGGAGATCCCCTCCTCGAACATCGCCTTGCGCGCCTGGTCGAACGGCGAGTCCTGGGACGTGCGGGTGCGGACGGCGCGGGCGGAGGCCATCCCGAAGCTCTCCTTGTAGAGGCGCCCGTCGGCGTCGCGGTTCGCGTCGCCGGGGGACTCGTGCGTGCCCGCCAGCCACGAGCCGACCATGACGTTCGCCGCGCCCGCGGCGATCGCCAGCGCCACGTCGCGCGGGTGGCGCACGCCGCCGTCGGCCCAGACGTGCGCGCCGAGCGCGCGGGCCTGCGCGGCGCACTCCAGCACGGCCGAGAACTGGGGCCGCCCGACGCCGGTGACCATGCGGGTCGTGCACATCGCGCCGGGGCCGACGCCGACCTTCACGATGTTCGCGCCCGCCTGGACGAGGTCGCGCACGCCCTCCGCGGTCACGACGTTGCCCGCGACGATCGGGACCGGCGGGTCGAGCGCGCGGACGGAGCGCACCGCCTCGAGCATCTGCTCCTGGTGGCCGTGGGCGGTGTCGAGGACGAGCACGTCCGCGCCGGCCTCGAGCAGCGCCCGCGCGCGGTCGGGCGCGCTGCGCGAGATGCCGAGCGCCGCGGCGACGCGCAGGCGGCCCTGGGCGTCGGTGGCCGGCGTGTAGATCGAGGCGCGCAGCGCCCCGCTGCGGGTGAGGACGCCGGCGAGCGAGCCGTCGGCGTTCACGACGGGCGCGAGGCGGTGCCGGCCGCCGGCGTAGAGGAGGTCGAACGCCTGCCGCGGCGAGACCCCGACGGGCAACGTGAGCAGCTCGCGGGACATGATCGCGTCGAGCTGGGCGAAGCGGTCGACGCCCGCGCAGTCGGCCTCCGTCACCACGCCGATCGGGCGGCCGCCCTCGACGACGATGATCGCGCCGTGCGCGCGCTTGGGCAGCAGCGACAGCGCCTCGGCCGCGGTCGCGGTGGGCTCGAGCGTGATCGGGGTGTCGTGGACGAGGTTGCGCGCCTTCACCCAGGCGATGACCTCGCTCACGACGTCGACGGGGATGTCCTGCGGGATGACGGCGAGGCCGCCGCGCCGCGCGATCGTCTCGGCCATGCGCCGGCCGGAGACCGCGGTCATGTTCGCGGCGACGACGGGGATCGTCGTCCCGGCGCCGTCGGGGGTCGTGAGATCGACGTCCAGGCGCGAGGCGACGTCCGAGCGGCGGGGGACGAGGAAGACGTCGTCGTAGGTCGCGTCCGTGAGGGGCGCGCGGTCGTCGAGGAACCGCACGTGGTCAGCCGCGACCGACGTACGGCATGTTCGTCGCCATGATCGTCATGAACAGGACGTTGGCGTCCAGCGGGAGGCTCGCCATGTGGGCGACGGCCCGCCCGACCTCGCCGACGTCCATCGTCGGCTCGGGCCTGATGCTGCCGTCGGGCTGTGGGACGCCCTTGGCCATCTTCTCGGCGATCGCGGTCTCGGCGTTGCCGATGTCGATCTGACCGCAGGCGATGTCGAACGGGCGACCGTCGAGCGCGAGCGACTTCGTGAGGCCCGTGACCGCGTGCTTCGTGGCGCTGTAGGCGATCGTGCCCGGGCGCGGGGTGGACGCGGCGATCGAGCCGTTGTTGATGATCCGGCCGCCGCGCGGGTCCTGGGCGCGCATCGCGGCGAACGCCGCGCGGGCGCACAGGAACGACCCGGTGAGGTTCGTCTCCACCGCGGCCGTCCAGGCGGCGGGATCGATCTCGTCGGGCGTGCCCGCCGGGCCGGTGGTGCCGGCGTTGTTGAAGAGGACGTCGACGCGACCGTGCGCGTCGAGCGTGCGGGCGAAGAGGGCGTCGACGGCGGCGGGGTCGCGGACGTCGGTCGGGACGACGATCGGCGTGTCGCCGTCGCAGAGACCGGCCGTCTCCTGCAGGGCGTCCTCGCGGCGGCCCGCGAGGACGAGCCGGTGGCCGTGTGCGGCGAGCTCGACGGCGACAGCGCGGCCGATGCCGGAGCCCGCGCCGGTCACGACGGTCACCTTCGCGCCGGGTTGCTGGGGTGTACTCACCACCACATCATCGCCGGTCCTAGCATGGGGTGCAGTGGCGGACGACAGGACGCAGGACGAGGACCGGCGCAACGCGGTCGAGCGTCTCCTGGCGAGGGACCTCGAGCAGGTCGACGGCGTCGGGAAGCCGCTCTCGCGACGGGCGCGGCAGACACGGCGCAGCGTGGAGGCGTACCTCCAGGCGGGCGTCAGGCCCCGCTGGATGGAGCGGCTGGGGGAGATCGACGCGGGGATCGCCCGCGAGACCCGCAGGCTCGAGCGCGCGTACAACGCGCTGCGCGAGGAGCACCGCGGCGACCCGGCGACGTTCGCGCGGCGGTGGCGCGACCTGGCGCGATCGTGGTCGTTCGCGGACGTGAACGAGCTGATCGGGCAGCACAACGAGTGGTTCCCGATCGAGCGCCAGCTCCCGATCGATCCGCGCACCCGCGACTACGTCCTGGTCGGCGGGCGGCCGTACCGGCGGGAGGAGCTCGGGGCGGAGTGGGTGCTGGAGAAGTTTCCCGCGGAGAGGACCTGAGCGGCGACCTCCGCGTGCCGGATCCGGACGTCGTCCCAGGTGTAGCGCAGGACGATGTTCCCGGCGAGCTGGAGCAGGTTGGTGTTCGTCCGGTCGTCCTGGAAGGCGACGCGGGTGCGGTGCGCCTGCCAGCCGTCGACCTCGACGATGAGCCGGCGATCGGGCCAGGAGAAGTCGACGCGCGGTTTGAGGCCGTGCTGGGTCATCGGCGTGGGGATGCGATAGCGGCGGCAGATCTTCAGGAACCGGTCCTCGAGGTCGGTCTGCGTGACCGTGGGGTCGTCGAGGTAGGCCTTGAGGCGCGCCGCCGGTCGTCGCGTGAGCGCGTCGCGGACGCGGTCGTCGTCGAAGAGGTCGCGGAACTGCGCCTCCCTCACGACGCGGTGCAGGGACTGGTCATCGAGGGAGTGTGCGAGGTCGGCGAGGGTCCGGGCCACCGTGGTGACCGGGATGCCGTGGCGGGTGGTGCGGTCTCGCGGATGGAGGTCTGCTCGATGGGCGTCGATCCGCGGCTTTCGTGCTCGTCCCCGACACCGTCACCCGAGTGAGGCCGTTGTCGGAGATCGGCAGCTCGTGCAGCGCGCCGCCGCTGTGGTGGCTCAGCGCGCCGTCGGTCGCGAGCGTCGCGGCCATCCATCGAGCCTCGTTCGTCGTGGGGCGGTGCCCGACGGCATACACGCCGGCGTGGATGCGACGCAGGCGCCCGGTTCGGACCTCGCGATCGATCCGGGACCCGGACCATCCCTCGCCCATCAACTGGGAACGGGTCACGACACCGTGCTGCCGATCGGCAATGGACACTTTTCGTCGCATATCGACGGAAAGTGACCACGGGCGGGATTTCGCCCCCTCGCTACCGCTGCAACCCCTCGAACTGCGCCCCATCGACCCGAAAAGCAGCGCCACTCACGAACCGCGCCTGCGCTGAGAGCAGGAACACGACGACGTCGGCGATCTCGCTCGGCTCGCCCCAGCGGCCGGCCAGGCCCTGGAGGTCCAGTACCCGCTGTAGGCCGTCCTCCGCGGACAGGCCCTCAGCCGCGGCCACCGCGTCCGCGCGGCCCCGCCACACCTCCGACAGCACGTAGCCCGGGATGACGCAGTTCACCGTGATGCCGTCCGGCGCGAGCTCCTGCGCGAGGTAGCCGCTGACCGTCGCCATGCCCGCGTTGGCGATCGCGGTCACCGCCGCGCCCGGCGTCACCCGCTGCGCGCTGATGCCGCCGATGTTCACGACGCGCGCCTGATCGCTCTGACGCAGCGCGGGCAGCGCCGCGCGGACGAGGCCGACCGCTCCCGCGACCTTCGTGTCGATCCCGTCGTGGATGCCCTCGGGCGTCAGCTCGACGGCGGGGCCGCCGCCGAAGCGCCCCGCGTTGTTCACGACCGCGTCGAGCCGGCCGAGGCGTGCCATCACCGCTGCCGGCAGCGCGCCGACCGCCTCGGGATCGGTCACGTCGACGGTGAACCACGACGCGCGGTCCTCGCCCAGCTCGGCGACCGCCTCCAACCCGAGCTCCTCGGTGCGCCCGCACATCGCCACGATCGCGCCCTCGGCCGCGGCCGACCGTGCGATCGCGCGGCCGATCCCGCGGTTGGAGCCGGTCACGAGGACGACCCGGCCCTGCAGTCCCAGATCCATGGCCCGCGACGATAGGCGACGAACGCGGTCGGATTTCCTAGAGTGGATGCCTCCATGAACGAGACAGCCCAGCCTCTCCGCGTCGCGATCATCGGTTCCGGCCCCTCGGGCCTCTACGCCGCAGGCGCGCTGCAGCGCTCCACCGACATCGCAGCGCAGGTCGATGTCTTCGACCGCCTCCCGACCCCCTGGGGCCTGGTGCGGGCGGGTGTCGCGCCCGACCATCCGAACATCAAGGCCGTCACCCGCATGTACGAGAAGACGGCCTCGCATCCCGAGTTCCGCTTCTTCGGCAACGTGGAGATCGGCCGTGACATCACGGTCGAGGAGCTGTGCGACCGCTACCACGCGGTCATCTACGCGTTCGGCGCCGCGTCGGACCGCCGGCTGGGCATCGACGGCGAGGACCTCCCGGGCAGCTGGGCCGCGACGGAGTTCGTCGCCTGGTACAACGGCCACCCCGACTACCGCGACCTCGAGTTCGACCTCAGCGGCCGGACCGCCGTCGTCGTCGGCAACGGGAACGTCGCGGCGGACGTCGCGCGCATGCTCGCGCTCACCTACGACGAGCTCGCGGTGACCGACGTCGCCGACCACGCGCTCGAGGTGCTGCGCGACAGCTCGATCACCGAGATCGTCGTCCTCGGCCGCCGCGGGCCAGCGCAGGCCGCGTTCACGAACCCCGAGGTCCTGGAGCTCGGCGAGCTCGAGGACGCCGACGTCGTCATCGACCCGCGCGACGTCGACCTCGACGCCGCCAGCAGGGCCTGGATCGAGAGCGACGAGGCCGACATGACCTCCAAGCGCAACGTCGAGATCTTCACCGAGTACTCGCAGCGCACGCCCGAGGGCAAGCGCAAGCGCGTCGTCCTGCGCTTCCTGACCTCGCCCGTCGAGATCGTCGGCGACGGCAAGGTCGAGGGCGTCGTCGTCGAGCGCAACGAGCTCGTGCAGGCCGACGACGGCTCGCTGAAGGCCCGCTCCACCGGCGAGCGCGAGACGATCCCCGCCAGCCTCGTGTTCCGCTCCGTCGGCTACCGCGGCGTCGCGCTCGAGGGCGTCCCGTTCGACGACGCGCGCGCGGTCATCCCCAACCACATGGGCCGGGTGCTCACAGAGGCCGGTGGCGAGCAGCTCCCGGGCCAGTACGTCGTCGGCTGGATCAAGCGCGGCCCGAGCGGGATCATCGGCACGAACAAGCGCGACGCGCAGGAGACCGTCAAGGCGCTGCTGGAGGACGTCGCGGCGGGGAAGATGCTCGACTGCTCCCAGCCCGAGCGCGAGTCGATCGAGGCGCTGTTGGCCGAGCGCTGCGGCGACCACGTCACGTACGCGCACTGGGAGACGATCGACCAGGCCGAGCGCGAGGCCGGCGAGCCGCACGGCCGCCCGCGTGTGAAGTTCTGCACCGTCTCCGAGCTCCTCGACGCCGGCGGCGTGGCCGTCAGGAGCTGAACAAAGCCAGGAGCCAGTCGCGGGCGGCGGCCGCGATGCGCGGCCGTTCCGCGGCGAGGCTGTGGGTGCCCGCGACCTCCACGACGGTCCGGCCCGGTGCCGCGGGCGGCATCCCGAAGGGGTCGCTGACACCCTGGATCACGAGCACGGGCACCTCGACGCCTTCGAGCTCGCCGATGCGGGACGGCGGCGGCTCCGTCGCCGTGCGCCGCCGCGGGGGCACGAGCGGGAACGCCAGGCACAGCACGCCGGCGGCGCCCGTCGCGGCCGCGGTGCGGCACGCGACCCGCGCACCGGACGACCGTCCGCCCGTGACGACCTCCAGACCCGCGAGCGGACCGGCCCGCAGGTCGGCGAGCACCGCGGTCCACGCGGCGTCGAGCTGCTTCGCCGGCGCCGGGGAGCGCCGCCCCGCGACGCGGTAGGGCTGCTCGACGAGCGCGACGGCGATCGAGGCCTCCTGCGCGGCGCCCGCCACGGCGACGATGTCGCGCGCCGAGACGCCGCCGCCCGCGCCGTGTCCGAGCACCAGGCCTCCGATCGGGTCGGCCACCGGATGCACGAACGCCCGCGCGGGGCCATGCGGCGTCTCGATCAGCATCTCGCCGGGCGACGTCATGCGAGTTGCTCGTGCTGTTTGTTGCATTTGGGTAGCAGGTGGCGTATCAAGAGATCTCTGACGTGAAGGGAGAGGAGCCGGCGGTGAAGGTCCACGACGCGATGACGGAGAACGTGCTCACGCTGACCCCCGGGCGCACGCTGCGCGAGGCGGCCGAGTTCATGTGCAAGAACAACGTCGGTGCCGCCGTGATCCTCGACCCCGAGCAGCCAGGTCCCGGGATCGTCACGGAGCGCGACGTCGTGCGGGCCCTCGGGCGCGGCCACGACCCCGACAGCGAGCAGGTCAAGGACCATCTCACCGCCACCGCGGTGTTCGCCGACAGCGACTGGGACCTCGAGGAGGCCGCCGACCGGATGGCCGAGGGCGGGTTCCGTCACCTCGTCGTCGTCCGCGAGGGCGACGTGATCGGGATCATCTCGATGCGCGACCTCATCCACGTGTGGCGGCCCGCAGGCGCCCGCGCGCATCGCTGAGCGCCTCACGGGCGGCGGCGAGCAGGAACGACGCGTCGGAGTCCACGGCCAGGAACTCGTAGCCGAGGTCGACCCAGCCGGGGATGCGCGCCGCGCCCATGCCGAACGCGCCGGCGAGCTTGCCCTGCTCGTGGCACGCGCGGGCGATCCGGCCCAGCGCCTCGTCGAGCTCCGCGCCCTCGACCCCGAGGTCGAGCGCGAGGTCGGCGGGGCCGACGAACAGCCCGTCGACGCCCTCGACCGCCGCGATCGCCTCGACAGCGTCCAGCCCCGCGCGCGACTCGATCATCGGCAGGCACAGGACCGACGCGTCCGCGGCCCGCGGGTCGGCGCGGTCGTACAGCTTCGCCCGCGTCGGGCCGATGCTCCGCGCCCCAGCCGGCGCGTAGCGGCACGCGCGCGCGACGAGCTGCGCCTCCTCCACCGAGCCGATCTGCGGCACGACGACGCCGTGCGCCCCGCCGTCCAGCGCGCGCCCGATCTCGCCGTGGTCGGCCTGGGACACGCGCACGAACGTCGGCGTCCCCGAGATCGTGAGCGCGCGGAGCATGTCGAACAGCTCGCTCTCGCCGATCAATCCGTGCTGGCGATCGACGAGGATCCAGTCGAAGCCCGCGGCCGCCATGACCTCCGCGGCGAAGCCGCCGGGCATGTGGCACCAGCCGCCGAGCGTCGTGCCCTCTCCAAGCAGGCTCATCAGTGCCCGAACGTATCGGAGTCGGTCGCCGCGGCCTCGCCCCGGTCGAGGGCGGACAACCCCGCCATCTCCTCCGCGGTCAGCTCGAAGTCGAACACGGCCAGGTTCTCCGCCTGGCGCCCGGGATCCGATGACTTCACCGCGACCGTCAGCCCCTGCTGGACGTGCCAGCGCAGCACGACCTGCGCGGGCGTGCGATCCAGGCGCTCGGCCGCGGCGGCGACGACGGGCTCGCGCAGCAGCTCGCCACCCCTGTCGATCGGGCTGTAGGACTGCGTCACGATCCCGTGCCGCGCGTGGAACGCGCGCGGCTCCGTCCGGGCGACATAGGGGTTGAGCTCGATCTGGTTGACGTCGGGCGCGACGCCGGTCGACTCCAGGAGCCGCTCGAGGTGGGCGGGCTTGAAGTTCGAGACGCCGATCGCGCGGACGAGCCCCTCGTCGAGCAGGTGGCAGAGCCCGCGCCAGGCGTCGACGAAGCGGTCCTGGCCGGGATTGGGCCAGTGGATGAGGTACAGGTCGAGGTACTCGACGCCGAGCTTGCGGGTGCTGTCGGCGAACGCCTCGCGGACCTCGCGCACGCCGTGCCACTCCGCGTTGAGCTTCGTCGTGACGAACAGCTCCCCGCGCGGGATGCCGGCCGCGCGCAGCCCCTTGCCGACGCCGTCCTCGTTGCCGTAGGCGTAGGCGGTGTCGACGAGCCGGTAGCCGGCCTCGATCGCGGTCGGCACGGCGCGCTCGGCCTCCGCCGAGCTCATCGGCCACGTGCCGAGGCCGAGCTGCGGCATCGTCGCGCCGTGGGGGAGGGGGACGGTCGGGGCGAGTGGCATCGCCCCAACCTATCCCCGTCCCGGACTACTCGGCGATGCGGAACGCGATGGTCACCGCGGTGCTCGTACGCCCGTCCGCGCGCGACGTCACGAGCAGGCGGTACCGGCCGGGAGTCAGCGCGCGGCCGCGGATCCGTCCCGTGAACGTGAACGTGTTGAACCCGGCGGCATCGGTGCGGGTGAAGCTGCCGACCGACACGTAGCGCGGGCACGAGCTGCCGCGGCGCCCGTTGCGCGCGACGCAGCGGCCGTTGCGGCGGACACCGCTCTTGCGACGCTGGATGGTGAACGTCGTCGTCGATGCGACGGCGTTGCGGTAGGTGACCTTCGTGCCGTCCGTGCCGCCGGTGGGCCCACCGCGCTCGGCCGCCACGAATGCCGTCGGGGAGAGCTTGAGCGCGCTGATGGCCGGGCGCGAGTCGGTCGACCCGCCACCGTTGGAGCCGCCACCGCCGTTCGTGCCCCCGCCGCCCTGCGTGCCGCCACCGGCGGTGGGCGCTTCGTAGGTCACCGTCACCGACGGGACGCCGGTGCTGTCCGCCACGTAGCTGGAGTTCGACGCGAGCTGGTAGTGGAACCAGCCGGACCCGGCGCCACCGCCACCGCCGTTCGAGCCGCCGCCGCTGCCGGTGATGGCGCCGCCACCGCCCTGCAGGCCGCCGCCACCGCCGCCGGCCGAGCCTGCCGCGACGAGGTTGGCGCTGTTCTGCCCGGCGCCGCCCACGCCGAAGAGTCCGGCGCCGCCGCCGGTGCCCGGGACGGTGCCGGTCGCGCCGGTCCCGGGTGCGCCGCCGCCCGCGCCGGCGCCAAGGCCACCGGCCCCGCCGTTGATCCCCGAGACGGCAGCCGGCCCGCCCGCGCCGCCGGCCACGCCGCCGCCGCTGCCGCCGCCACCGGCCGCCGCGACGAACACGCTGTTGAGCGGCGTCGCAGCATCGCGGATCTCGGAGAGGCCGCCGCCCCCGCCGCCACCCTTGCCGATCGCGATGTCGCCCGACGTCCCGCCGGCCCCGCCGCCGTTGTAGCCGCCGGCGCCGGCCGACCCGTTGCTGGGGCTCGCGCCGTTACCGCCCACGTTCACGAGCAGGATCGCGCCAGGGGTCACCTTGACGTCGGCGGTCGCGACGCCACCGAAGCCGCCCGGTGACGTGGTGTTGGCCGCGCCGGTCCCGCCGCGCCCGCCGATTGCGACGACGTGCAGGCTCGTGACACCGTCCGGCACGGCGAAGAACTGCTGTGCTCCGGTGAAGTTGAAGCGCTTGACCGTCGCGGCGGACGCCTGCGTCGCCCCTGCGGCCGACACGAGCCCCACGGCCCCGACGGCGACGATTCCTCTGGCGATCCTGCGCATCCGCACTCCTGACAGTCTGTTTCCCGGGGCGAAGCAACGTAGCCGGGGGAGATCGACGCGTCGCCATCCATACGGGTGGTTGTTTCAAGCGCGCGCGAGCCCCGATCCTGCGGAGATCACCGATGCGACCGGCGCCCGGCGTCGCGACGCTGCCGGGCATGAGCTCAACGTCCACCAGCCGGGTCACCGGCGATGTGCTGCTGGTCGGCAGCATGCCGTTCGAGACCGCCGCGGAGGCCATGCGCCTCAGCGGGGAGAAGATCGGCCCCTACGTCCCGTCGCTGCCCGACGGCGAGACGGGCGACCGCGTCACCTGGGTCGGCTTCCTGCCCCTGCGGATCTTCTCAGCGCACCCCGATCTGATCGAGACGAACCGGCCCGAGGGCGGTCTCGAGCAGCCCGATCACGACGACTCCGACGAGGCGCGTCCCGCGGCCGACAGCAACCAGCTGTGGACCTTCCGCGTGAAGCCCGGCGTCACCGATCTGCGCTTCGACGACCTCGGCTACGCGCGCTTCGCGCTGGAGTCCTACGAGACGTTCAAGGGCCTACGCGACGAGGGCGTGATCCCCGCCGGCGTGCGCTTCCAGGTCTGCCTCCCCGGCGCCAGCAGCGCGATCGACGCGTTCTTCGACGACACGAGCGAGTGGCCGATGGTCCACGCCGCCTACATCGAGGGGATCGGGCGCGAGATCGAGCGGATGCTCGAGGTCATCCCGGCCGAGGACCTCGTGATCCAGTTCGACTTCGCATGGGAGGTCGTCGACCTGGCGATCGGCGACGGGTCCTACTTCCCGTTCTGGCCCGCCGACACGGTCGACGAGAAGTACGCCCGCCACGGCGCGCTCATCGCGGACATCACGAAGGTCGTCCCCGAGGACGTGCCCGTCGGCTACCACTGGTGCTACGGCACCTGGGGCGGATGGCCGATGACCGCGATGGAGGACCTCGCGCTCTGCGTGCGGCTCTCCAACGAGACGGTCGCCAACGCCGGCCGCCAGGTCGACTACGTCCACATGCCCGTCGTCCGCCACCCGGGCCCGGACTTCTTCACCCCGCTCGACGACCTCGACATCGGCGACACCAAGGTCTACCTCGGCCTCATCCACCACACGGACGGCGTGGACGGCAACCACGAGCGCATCGAGGCCGCGCGCAAGCACCTGGCGGACTTCGGGATCGGCTCCGTGTGCGGCTACGGGCGCGTCGACCCGTCCGAGCTGCCGGTCGTCCTCGACGTCCACGCCTCGTGCGCGCGCGACATGCGGGCTGCGTAGCGGCCGGTCCGCAGCTTGGATCGCCCGAGGGGGTCCCGTAGGCTCCCCGGATGGCGGTGAGCGTCGCGCTGGAGGCGCTGCGCGGCAGGGGCGCGGAGAGCGGTCGGGTCGAGTCGCTGCTGGACGGCGCCCGCGCCGGCCGCAGCGAGGTGCTCGTGCTGCGCGGCGAGGCGGGGATCGGCAAGTCCGCGCTGCTGCGCCATGCCGTCGCGGCAGCCGGCGACATGCCCGTGCTCCAGGCGGTGGGTCTGGAGTCGGAGTCCGACCTCGCGTTCGCGGGCCTGCACCAGCTGCTGCGCCCGGTCCTCGACCGGCTGGACTGCCTTCCCGGTCCGCAGGCGTCGTCGGTGCGGCGCGCGTTCGGCCTCGCGGACGGCCCGATCGACAACCCGTTCCTCATCTCGCTGGCGACGTTGACCCTGCTGTCCGACGTCGCCGACGGCAGCGGCGTGCTCTGCGTGGTCGACGACGCGCAGTGGCTCGACCGATCCTCCGCCGACGTGCTGCTGTCGGTCGCACGGAGGCTCGACGCGGAGGGGATCGTGCTGCTGCTCGCCGCCCGCGACGGCGACCCGCGCGGCCTGTCGCTCCCGCCGCTGCCCGAGCTGCGCGTCGGGGGCCTCGAGCCCGCCGCCGCGGCGGAGCTGCTGCCGGAGCGGATCGACCCCGACGTCCGCGCGCGCCTCCTGGAGATCGCCGGCGGCAACCCGCTCGCGCTGCTCGAGCTGCCCGCCTCGCTCACGCCGGCCCAGCTCGCGGGAGGCGCCCCGCTGAGCGAGCCGCTGCCGATCGGCGAGGGCGTCGAGCGCGCGTTCATCGGCCAGGCGAGCGGGCTGTCGGACGCCGCCCAGGCACTGCTGCTGGTCGTCGCCGCCGACGACACGGAGCAGCTGCACACCGTCTGCGACGCCGGCGCCAAGCTCGGGATCGATCTCGACGCGCTCGACGAGCTCGAGGAGGCGCGGCTCGTCGTCGTCGACGGCACGCGGATCGCCGTCCGTCACCCGCTCGTGCGGTCCGCGGTCTACCGCAGCGCGATCTCCCGCCAGCGCCGCACTGCGCACCTCGCGCTCGCCGAGGTGCTCGGCGCCACGGGCGATCAGGCGCGCCGCGCGTGGCATCGCGCTGCGGCCGCGCAGGGCCCCGACGACGCCATCGCCGCCGACCTCGAGGCCGCCGCACGCCAGGCGCGCCACCGCGGCGCACACGCCGCCGCGGCGGCGACCTACGAGCGCGCGGCGCTCCTGACGACCGCCGACGGCCCGCGCGGCAAGCGACTGCTCGGCGCCGCAGAGGCGAACTGGCGCTCCGGGCGCACTGACCGCGTCCTCGAGCTCATCGAGCAGGTCCGCCCGCTGCTGACCGAGGACGCCGACCACGCTGCGCTCGCCCTGCTGCACGGGTCATGGGCGCTGGAGCGCGGCGCGCTGGCCGACGGCTTCAAGGTCCTCATGGACGGCGCCCGGCGGGTGGTCGACACCCGGCCCGAGCTCGCGCTGCCGCTCGTGCTGCGCGCGGGCGAGGCGTCGTGGTGGGCGGGCGACCCCACCTGGTCGGACGCCGTGAGCGACGTCGCCGCGCGCATCCAGGTCGACTGCCCGGAGCACGCGTCCACGCAGGCGCTGCTCGTCGGCAGCGCGCTGCTCCTGCGCGGCGAGCTCGACGCGGGCGCCGCGGAGCTGCGGCGCGTCGTGGTCCCCGAGCCCTCCTCGACGGACCCGCGGGCCTGGATCTCCGCCGCGGCCGCCGCGCTGTACCTCGGCGACGAGGACGCCGCCCAGGCCGGCTACAGCCGCGCGGTCGACATCCTCCGCGCCCAGGGCGCGATCGGCGAGCTTCCCTACGCGCTGTGCCTGACCGCGGCGATGGACCACGCGCTCGGTCGCTACGGCGACGCCGAGGCGAACGCCGAGGAGTCGCTGCGCCTGGCGATCGAGACCCGGCAGGAGACCGACCGCTGCTACGTCCTGAGCCTCCTGGCGAGCGTCGCGGCGGTGCGGGGCGCGACGGAGGAGTGCCACGCGAAGGCGGGCGAGGCGCTCGAGGCGGCCACGGCCAAGGGCCTGGGCGCGGCTGCGCAGCACGCTCGCTGGGCGCTCGGCCGTCTGGAGCTCGGCCACGCGCGGCCGGCCGAGGCGCTCGCGCACCTGCTCATGCTGGGGGAGGGCGGCGACGCGCCGCCGACGCCGCTCGTCTCGCTGCTCGCGTCGCCCGACGTCGTGGAGGCTGCTGTCAGGGTCGGCCGGCCGCAGGTCGCCGCGGCGGCGCTCGAGCGCTACGAGAGCTGGGGCACCGC
The DNA here is from genome assembly GCA_963757125.1 of uncultured Solirubrobacterales bacterium. GTDB lineage: Bacteria > Actinomycetota > Thermoleophilia > Solirubrobacterales > Solirubrobacteraceae > CAVVSD01. The sequence continues at coordinate 1,224,358 of CAVWQP010000009.1, forward strand.
CGTCGGCTCGGTGTCCTGGGCGGCGATCGCGGCGCGGCTGCGCGGACTGCTCGCCGAGGGCGTCGAGGAGGCCGACAGCTGCTTCGAGGAGGCGATCGAGCGGGGCTCCGGCCTGCGCCGGCCGTTCGAGCTGGCGCGCACCCGCCTGCGTCTACGGCGAGCACCTGCGCCGGACGCGCCGCCGGCTGGACGCCCGCACGCACCTCCGTGCGGCACAGGCGGGCTTCGAGGCGCTCGGCGCGGCCGGCTGGGCGGAGCGCGCCAGGGCCGAGCTGCGCGCCAGCGGCGAGACGTCACGCCGCGCGGGCGCCGACGCGCCGGTGCAGCTCACCCCGCAGGAGCTGCAGATCGCGCGCTACGTCATCGACGGCGCGTCGAACCGCGAGGTCGCCGCCCAGCTCTTCGTGAGCAGGCGGACCGTCGAGCACCACCTGAGCAAGGTCTTCTCGAAGCTCGACATCAGCTCACGCGTCGAGCTCGCGCGGGCACTCGCCGAGCACGAGCGGACCGCGGACTAGCGGAAGGTGTCCGCGGTGACGCGCGTCACCTCGGTGACGACGTCCGCGGGCAGGCCGGCACGCTCGGCGGCAGCGATGATCGCGTCGGGGCTCGGCGCCTCGTAGAGGCAGTAGGAGCGGTGCTTGTCCGCGCTCAGGAAGGAGAAGATCCAGCTCACGCCCTCGTCGGCGTTGGCCTCCTCGATCTGCACGACATCGCCGCTCGTCGGTTGCAGCTTCTCGGCGTACCGGCGCTCGATGATGTACAGCGGCATGTGGCGATGCTAACGAGCGTCGCCAGGATCGAGCAAGGAATGGCGATAGGCGTAGCCGGCCGCCTCCGTGCGGTTCGCGGCCCCGGTCTTGCGCAGGATGCTGCGCATGTGGTTCGCCACGGTGTGGCCGCTGATGAACAGCTCCGCGCCGATCTCCCGGTTGCTGCGCCCCGTGGCGACCAGCCGCAGGACGTCGACCTCCCGCGAGGACAGCTCGTCCGGCAGCGGAACACGGCGCGCACCGCCCCCGCCGAGCTCGCGCGCGCGCCTGAGCACCATGGGCAGACCGGTGCGCTCGGCGAGCGTCACGGCGTCCGACAGCAGCGCCGCGGCGCTCCCCACGTCGGCGGCCCGGCCGCGCCCCTGGAGGGTCCGGCCGTAGGCGAGGAGAGTGTTGGCAACCCACGTCGGCGCGTGCATCCGCCGGTTCAGCGCGAGCGCCTCCTCGAAGTGGTCGGCGGCGAGGTCGTGCTCGCCCAGCGTCGCGGCGAGCAGCCCGAGGTAGCGGTCGGCCGCGCCGTAGCAGACCACCCCATGGCCGATGGCGACGTTGCCGCCGGCCAGCGGCGCGAGCTCCGGGTACAGCAGCGCGGCGAGCTCCGCGTCGCCCACGGCGGCGCACGCATCCGCGAGATAGGTGAGGGACGCCAGCCAGAGCGACGCGCGCAGCCCGTCGAAGCCCTCGCGCCTGATGTCGTCGAGCTCGCGTTGCGTCTCGGCCTCGAGGCCGAGCTCTGCGAGGAGCGCGGCCAGGCCGGGGCGCCAGGCGCCGCCAGGTGCGTCGCCGCCGACGAGCAGCCGCATGACGGCGGACAGCTCGTCCAGGCGGTCCTGCTCGCGGCGGATGCTGAACATCTGGATGCCGTGGATGCCCGACGGCGGGCGTCCGGTCAGCAGGAGCGCCCACTCGTGGGACCGGTGCGCCGACGCCTCCGCGTCGGTGAGGCGTCCGTCGCAGAGCGCGAGCGTCGAGGCGTAGTGCTCGGCGACGTGCATCGGGAACGGTTGACGCAGCCGGTGCGCGATGGCGATCACCTCGCTGTGCTCCTCGTGGGCACGGTCGAGGTCGCCGATCGCGATGAGCCCCGCCACGCGCCACTCGCGCGCGTCGATCTCCAGCTCGTCGTCGCCGACCCCGTGCGCGAGATCGCGCGCCTCGGCGAGCATGTCGAGCGTCTGCGCGAACTCGCGCACGTCGCGCGACCAGTACGAGCGCACGAGGACCTTGGCGAGCCCCTGCCGGTCGTCCAGGCGCCGAGCCATCGCCTCGGCCGCCTCCCGCACGGGTGAGCTCTGTTCGGAGGCGCCCACGAAGTCCAGGGCGCGGGCCAGCCCGGCGAGCACCTTCACGCGCAGGGAGGAGTCGATCTCTGGCAGCGCGTCCGACGCCTCGCGGAGCAGCTCGATCGCGCCCTCGTCGACGATCGCCGGCCGCCAGCACGCCTCCTCGAACCCGACGGCGGCGGTGGCCAGCAGCTCGGGGTCGTCCAGCTCGCGGGCGAGGTCCGCGGCGGCGCGGTAGGCGCCGATCGCCCGCTCGGACCGCCCTCCGCGGGAGCAGGCGGTGCCGAGCTCGAGCTGCGTCTCGGCGATCCGTCGCGGCTCCGACATGCCGAGCGAGAGCGCCGCCGCGAAACGGGCCTCCGCCTCGTCGTAGGCCAGCGTCGCCATGGCCTCGCGACCGGCGAGCAGCGCGTACTCGACCGCGCGCTCGGGCCCGTCGATCGGCGCGGCGGCGGCGAAGTGGTACGCGAGATCGGCGACCCTCGGCCGGGCGCCGCCGTCGCGCTCGAGCGCCTCGCCGACGCGCAGGTGCAGCTCGGCGCGCCGGAGCCCGGGCATGCGGTCGTAGAGCGCCCGGCGCACGAGCTCGTGCGTGAACTGGAACGCGAGCTGCCGCGACGGGACCTCCTCGATCATCCCGTGCGCGACCGCCTGCTCCAACGCCGGGCCGGCGCGCCCGACGATCGACAGGTCGAACTCGTGACCGGCGACGGCGGCGAGCTCGAGGAGGTCGATGGTCGCGGTGTCAAGGCGCGCGAGGCGCTGGCCGACGACCTCGCGGACGCCCTCCGGGCTGCGCAGGTCGGCGAGCGTCCCCTCCGGCCAGCCGTCCTCCCAGCGCGACTCGGAGTCGACGAGCGTCCGCCACAGCTCGGTCATGAGGAACGCGTTGCCGCCGGTCAGCTCGCGCAGGGACTCGACGACTCCGTCCTGCTCGGCGCGCGGGTCGCGGTCGCCGGCGAGGTCGACGAACTCCGCGATCTCCTCGGCGCTCAGGCCGGCGAGCCGCACGCGGACGACCCCCTCGGTGCGCCGCAGATCGGCGAGCGCGGACGACAGCGTCTCCGGGATCTCCGCCTCGGTGTCGCGGAAGGTGGTGAGGACGAGCCCGTGCGCGTCCGGCGCGCCGCGGGCGAGGTGCCGCAGGAGCAGCAGCGTCGGCGGATCGGCCCAGTGGGCGTCCTCGACGATCACGACGAGGGGGGTGCGCCTGCTCACGGCGGTGAGCAGGTCGGAGACCGCGCTGTGCAGCCTGTGGCGCTCGGTGTCCGGGTCCGCAGCGACCGGCACCGCCAGGCCGCCGACGCGCTGGGACAGGTCAGGGAGCAGGCGCGACAGCTCGCCGCCGCCCTCGCCGAGGTCGGCGCGCAGCTCGGCCGGGTCCGCCGCACGCGCGAGCCCCTCGAGCGCCTCGACGAACGGGCGGTACGGGCGCTGGACCACCGCGTCGCAGGCGCCGTAGAGGACGAGGGCGCCCGCGGCGTCGGCCTCCTGGGCGAACTCCCGGACCAGGCGGCTCTTGCCCGACCCGGCCTCGCCGCCGACGAGCGCGAACCGCAGCCCCTCGCCGTCGGGCGCCGGGATGAGGCCCCGGAGGGTCGCCAGCTCCCTCGAGCGTCCCGCGAACGGGAACGAGGGGGTCAGTCGGAGCGGACCTGGGAGCTTGTGCATGATCGGCGAGTAGTCAGGTCTGATCATCCCAGCCACGCGCAGGGTCCGGGAACGGACTGCCCAAGTGGGTCAGGCCCGGTCATGCCGCGCCGCAGGGGCGGACGTAGCGTCGCTCCATGAGCACAACCACCTCCCTTGCCGAGGTCGCACGCCGCGACCTGCCCGAGCTGTCCGATGGCATCGTCGGCCCCGGCGACGCCGGCTACGACGACGCCCGTGCCGTCCACAACGGCATGATCGACCGGCACCCCGCCGCGATCGTGATCTGCTCGAGCCCGCAGGACGTCGCGCGCACGCTCGCCTTCGCCCGCGCTCACGACAAGCGCGTCGCGGTGCGCGGCGGCGGCCACAACGGCGGCGGCCTCGGCGTCGCGGACGACGCGGTCGTCATCGACCTCAGCGGTCTCAACGACGTGGTCGTCGACGCCGCAACCGAGACCGTCCGCGTGGGCGGCGGCTGCACGTGGGCCGAGGTCGACGCGGCGACGGGCGAGCACGGCCGCGCGACGCCGTCGGGCGTCATCTCCACGACCGGCGTCGGCGGGCTCACGCTCGGCGGCGGCATCGGCCACCTCTCGCGACGCTTCGGCCTGACCGTCGACAGCCTCATCGGCGCCGACGTGGTCCTGGCCGACGGCACGAGGGTGCACGCGAGCGCCGACGAGAACCCGGAGCTGTTCTGGGCGCTGCGCGGCGGCGGCGGGAACTTCGGCATCGTCACGGAGTTCCAGTTCCGCACGCACCCGGTCGGATCGACCGTCATCGCCGGCCCGACGATGTGGCCGATCGAGCAGCTCCCGGAGGTCCTGCGCTGGTATCGCGACTTCCTCCCGGCGGCGCCGCGCGCGGTGAACGGGTTCTTCGCGACGCTGACCGTGCCGCCCGTGCCGGACTTCCCGGAGGAGCTCCACCTCAAGAAGATGTGCGCCGTCGTCTGGTGCCTCGTGGGGGTGTCCGAGGAGGACGCGACGGCGCTGCTCGCGCCCGCGCTCGAGGTCGGAACGCCCGCGCTCCACGGCGTCCAGCCCATGCCGCACGCCGCGATGCAGGGGATGTTCGACCCGCTGTACCCCAAGGGGCTGCAGTGCTACTGGCGCGGCGACGTCGTCACCGAGATCACCGACGAGCTCATCGACACGCACCTCGAGTGGAGCTCGAAGCTCCCCACGATGCTCTCGACGATGCACCTGTACCCGATCGACGGAGCCGTCCACGACGTCGGCGAGGACGAGACGCCGTTCAGCTACCGCCAGGGAGGCTGGTCGGGCGTCGTGTTCGCCGTCGACCCGGACCCCGCCAAGGCGGACGAGCTGCGCGACTGGTGCATCGGCTACTGGGACGCGGCGCACCCGTACTCCGCCGGCGGCGCCTACGTCAACTTCATGGGCGAGGGCGAGGGTCAGGACCGCGTGCGGGCCACGTACCGCGGCAACTACGACCGGCTCGCGCGCGTGAAGGCGCAGTACGACCCGACGAACGTGTTCCAGATCAACCAGAACGTCATCCCGGCCGCGGCCTGATCCGCTGACGGACGCCCGGGTCGCCGTCGCGGCGGCCCGGGCGATCAGCGTCAGACGCGGGTCAGCCATTCCAGCGGGAACGGCGGCTGCGCCAGCGGCCGGACCGCCAGGCGCATCAGCACGAGCGGGTTGTCGTCGCCCGCGATGCGGTTGACGTGGACCGTCGAGCAGCCCGCGCAACGGTGCACGAGCGCCCACTCGCCGTCGTCGCGGACGGTCACGCCGATCGGCTCCATCGAGCCGGCGCAGTCCGCGTCGCGGTCGCCGGGCACGTCGTCGTCGACGTGCAGGCTCCACAGGCAGGTGGGGCAATGGTTTCGGTGACGGGTGCCGGGCGCTGTCATGGGGACGTCGAGCCGGCAGCGGCGACAGCGGAAGCTGTCGGGTCCGCGGCGCCGGCCGTGGGTGCGCTGGTCGCGCGACAAGGGGGGAACCTCCGGAAGAGCGGATGAGAGGACGGAAGACGGCGTCGCGCGAGGCCCGGGCTTCAGGCCTGGTTGCGGCGCGACGTGGCGTGTTCCGTCGTGGGTCTCATCAACTCACCTGGCGGCGAGCGTACGCGGGGGTGCAACCCCACTCTGATCTGCGCTTCATGTTCGCTTGAGCGGGCCTTGGGCGAGAGGCGCCAAGGTGCTCCCATGGTCGAGATCCAGCAACTGGTCGCAGTCGTCTTCGCACTCGCCGTGATGCTGGTCTTCGCGACGATGCTCTACGCGCCCGCCGTCACCCGCGGGTCGAGGGCGCGCACGACGACGTCGAGCAGCGCGCTCACGACGACGACTGTGATCGCAAGCCACACGGTCATCGCGACGACCGCGGGAAGGTCGAGGCCGCTGACGCCGGACTCGGCCAGCGCACCGACTCCGGGCACCCGGAAGATCGTCTCCACGTAGAGGACGTAGCCGCCGAAGGCGTGCGACAGGTCCAGGCCGAGGATGCTCACCGGCGCCGCGAGCGACGACCGGAACATGTGGCGCCACACGACGGTGCGCTCCCGCAGCCCCTTGCCACGCGCGGCGCGCACCCAGTCCGCCGAGCGCGCCTCGAGCATCCCCGCGCGCAGCACGGGCACGTACGCGCCCGCGAACGGCAGCGCGACCGCGATCCACGGGAGCGTCAGGTGCCAGGCCCAGCGCGCGGGATCCTCGAGCAGCGGGGTGTAGCCCTCGTACGGGAAGATCCCCGGCCCGTCGCACAGCGTCGCCCACAGCACCACGGACAGCACGAGTGAGGGGACGGAGTGCAGCGCCGCGGCGAAGCCGAGGACGGCGCGGTCCATCCGGCGCCCGTGCCAGTGCACGCAGAGGAGCGCGAGGAACGTCGCCAGCGCCGCCGCGAGGAGCGTCGCGCCCAGCACGAGCCAGGCGGTGACCGGCAGGCGGTGCAGGAACTCGGCGCGCAGGTTGCCGCACGACGAGAAGCACTCGACCGAGCCGCCGAAGATGCCGCGCATGAGCTGGACGTACTGGACCGGCAGGGACTGATCGAGGCCGTACTTGACGCGGGCCGCCTCGCGCGTCTCGTCGGTGCCGCGCTGCCCGCCGCCGAGGTTGAAGTCGGGGTCGACGTGGGGCACCGCCCAGAACAGCGTGAAGGCGACGATCGAAGCCAGCACGATGGTCCCGAGGGCCCACAGCGCACGGCGGGCGGCGTAGGACCCGAGCGCGCTCACGGCTGCGGGCCCGTGACGACGGCGTGCGGGTCCAGGGCGCGGCGGACCGCGTCGCCGACGAGGTTCACGGCGAGCACGGTGACCGTCAGGACGGCGCACGGCGCGAGAAGCAGATGGGGCGAGAAGGCGAACGCGCCCACGCCGTCGTTGATCATCGTCCCCAGCGACGCCTCCGGCGGCCGGACCCCGGCGCCCAGGAACGACAGCGCTGCCTCGAGCACGACCGCGTTCGCGAACAGCACCGTGAAGACCGCGACCAGCGTGAACGACACGTTCGGTACCAGCTCACGCGCAATCACGCGGCCCGTCCCGGCGCCCTGCAGGACCGCGGCCTCCACGAACGGCTCCCCTCGCAGACCGAGGACGCGTGCGCGGATCGGGCGCGCGACGTACGGGACCGAGACGACCCCGATGAGCAGCGCCGTCACGACCTTCGACTCGGCGCGCGCGTCCTGCAGCGTGAGCGCCGTCCCGACCGCGACGCCGGCCAGCAGGACCGGGAACGACCACACGACGTCCAGGCCGCGCATCACGACGGTGTCGGTCCGTCCACCGAGGTAGCCGGCGACCAGCCCTGCGATGCCGCCGAGCACCATCGAGATGAGCGCCGCGACGGCGCCGATGGTCAGCGAGTTCCTGGCGCCGTACAACAGGCGGACGGCGACGTCGCGGCCGTTGTCGTCGGCGCCGAGGAAGTAGGAGCCGTGCCACGTCGGGCCGACCGGGATGCCGTCCGGCGACACCACGTCGACCGATCGCCCGTGGACCACGACGGTGTCGGTGATGTGGTTGTCGAGCGGCCCGCTGCCCGCGACGATCGACGCGTAGAGCGGGGCGGCGAGGCACGCGAGCGCGATCAGGGCGAGGAGCGCGACGAACGCCAACCCGACGCGGTCGGCGCGCAGGCGCCTGCCTGCCCGCGTCCACGGGCCCGCGACGTACGCGGCGGACTACTCCGGCTCGCGGTCGATGATGAACAGCAGCGCGCCCTGGCCGCCCGCGGTGCCGCGGTGCACGCGGGCGCCCGGCAGCGAGAACGCCTCGCCCGCGACGAGCTGCAGCGGCTGCGAGCCGTCCTCGAACTCGTAGGTGATGTCGCCCTCGAGGACGAACCCCTCGTGGCCCTCGTCGCACCACTCCTCACGCAGCACGTCGGGCTCGTAGCGGACCCGCGCCCAGCGGTTGCCGCCGATCTCGGTCGTCTCCGATGCGATGCCGGGCGCCTCCGGCGCCGGGTCGAGGGCGCTGAAGGAGACCTTGCGGGGTGGGGGCGTCATGGCCGTCCCGCTACCCCGGGCCGCGTCGGCCGGAACCCATGTTCCATGCGCCGGGATCGTTTGCAGGAGGCGGCCACAGGAGTACCGTTCACGCAGGTGATGGTCGTCTCGTGTCCCGAGCCGACCACCCACACATCGCAACGGGCTCCCTGCCTCTGACCGGGGCACCGCGAGTTCGGCGCCATCCGCCGAGCCAGCAGTCTGGAGCGTGTCATGACGATCTCCCCCTCGATGCACGACGTGCCGGTGGTCGCCCACCGCGACCTTGTCCGGGTCGCGCCGGAGGGCGAGCTCGACATGGCGACGTGCGGGCCGGTCGGCGCGATGCTCGACGAGCTGTGGGAGTCCGGCTGGACCGAGGTTGTCCTCGATCTGCGCCAGGTCACGTTCGCCGACAGCACCACGCTGCATCTGCTCGTCCAGAACCAGCGGCGCGCCGAGCGGGACGGGACGCGCTTCTGGCTCATCGACGGACCCGACGCAGTGCAGCGGATCCTGACCATCAGCGGCCTGCGGCAGGTCCTGGACTTCATGCCCGAGGAGCGGGTCAGGTCGATGTAGTCCACCTCTGGCAGCGCCCGCGCCACAGGCGTAGGCTCGCCGCAAAGGAGGTGCGACGTGGCCGCCCAGCACGACGACGACGCCTCGGCGCGCGCATCGCGCGTCTCAGACGACATCCAGCGCGCGTACGCCGATGCGCTGCTCGCAGGTGATCCCGTCGCGGCGGAGACCGCGATCGCCGAGGCCATCGAGGCCCGTCTGGGCGAGGCGAAGATCTACGACGGCGTGATCCGCCCGGCGCTGCAGATGGTGGGCGATCTCTGGGCCGACGGTCACATCTCGGTGGCGCAGGAGCATCTCGCGACGTCCATCACGATGCGCGTGCTGGTGCTGCAGCGCGAGGCCTTCCGCCTCGCGCGCCAGCGGTCGTCGCACCGCGTGCTGCTCGCGGCAGCGCAGGGTGAGCTCCACGTCGTGGGCCTGGAGATGGCCGCCAGCCTGCTGCGCAACGCCGGCTACGAGGTGCGGCTGTTCGGCGCCGACCTCCCCGTCGCCGAGATCGCAGCAGCCGTGGACATGCACAAGCCGGTCGCGATCGGGTTCAGCACGGCGACGGTCTCGAGCGCGATGAACCTCCCGGCGGCCTTCGAAGCCGCCCGTGGCCGCGACCCCGGGATCGGCATCCTCGTGGGAGGGCGCGCCGCCGACGACGGCTGGCGGACCTCGGGCGTCGTCGTCTGCACCCACGTCGCCGATGCGATCGAGCACGTCGACGCGCTCGTCAAACGGGCGGACCGCAACTGAGCCGAGCGGGTACGCCGGAGGGATGCCGAGCCGTCAGGACGCCGAGCGAGCCATCCTGGATCTGCTTGCCCAGCGCGACGAGGGCAAGACGATCTGCCCGTCGGAGGCCGCGCGAGCCCTCGGCGGCGACGACGGCTTCCGGCCGCACATGCCGCTCGTGCGCGACGCCGCGGCTCATCTCGTCGCGCTCGGCGAGCTCGAGGTGACGCAGTCGGGGGAGGTCGTCGACCCGGCGGCGGCACGCGGGCCGATCCGGCTGCGCCTGCCCTAGCGGGTTGCGCGCCCGCGCCCGGCTCTGGGAGGGTCGCGCCATGACCACCGCGCGCATGCGCGTCGTCGTGCTGGCCGCGCTGCTGTGCGGCGCGGGCGTCGTCGCGCTCGTGCTGACGAGCGACCGCGCCGACGCCGACCTCGCTTGGGCGGTGTGCGGGCCGATCGTCATCTGGAGCTTCGTCGGCACCGGCCTGTACGCCTGGCGCCAACGCCCGGAGAGCCGCATCGGCGCGCTGCTCGTGCTGCTCGGCTTCGCGTGGTGCCTCGCGGCGCTGGCGTTCGCGAACGCGCCCCTCCCGTACACGTTCGCGCTCGTCTTCGCCGGGTTCTGGGGCGGCGTGTTCCTCCACCTCGTCATGAGCTTCCCGACGGGCCGCCTCGCGCCGGGCCGCGACCGGGCGATCGTCGTGGCGGGATACGTCCTGTTCACCGTGGGGTCCGCGCCGGCGCTGCTGTTCGCCGGCCCCGAGGAGCTCGACTGCGAGGACTGCGGGACCAACCTGCTGCAGATCACGCACGACGAGTCCGTGGCGAACGCGCTCCTCACGTTGCAGACGGTGCTCTACGTCGTCCTGTTCGCCGTGGTCGTCGTGGTGCTGACCCAGCGCTGGCGCCGGGCGGACACGGTCGACCGCCTGCAGTGCACGCCCGTCTACGCGTGCGCGCTGCTCGCGTTCGTCCTCGTGACGGCGGGCAACGCCGGCGCCGGCGAGGTCTTCCCATGGGCGGCGTTCGTGGCGACCGCGCTGCTGCCGTTCGCGTTCCTCGCCGGGCTGCTGCGGACCCACGTCGCGCGCCTGGACGCGGAGCTCATGACGCGCCTGGACGAGCTGCGGTCGTCGCGCGCCCGTCTCGTCGAGGCCGGTGACGCCGAACGCCGGCGGCTCGAGCGCGACCTCCACGACGGCGCCCAGTCGCGGCTCGTGAGCGTGACGATGCTGCTCGGGCGGGTCCGGCTGCTCGTCGACGAGGACGAGAACGCGAAGGGCCTTCTCGACCGCGCCCAGTCCGAGCTGCGGATCGGCCTAGCCGAGCTGCGCGAGCTCGCGCGCGGCATCCACCCGGCGGTCCTGACCGAGCGGGGGCTCGAGCCGGCGATCAGCGCGCTGGCGACGCGCGCACCGGTGCCCGTGACGGTCGACGCCGAGGGCGAGCGCCTGCCCGCGCCGGTGGAGATCGCCGTCTACTTCGTCGTCTCCGAGGCGCTGACGAACGTCGCCAAGTACGCGCAGGCGACCGCGGCGACCGTGAGCGTGCGCCGGAGTGACGGGCAGGTGGCGGTCGAGATCGCCGACGACGGGGTGGGCGGCGCGGACGCCGCCCGCGGCTCGGGCCTCGCGGGCCTGACCGACCGGGTCGCGGCGCTCGACGGGACGCTCTCGGTCGAGAGTCCCGCCGGCGGGGGGACGCGTGTGCGCGTCGCGATCCCGTGCGCGGCCGTGGCTTCCCCTGCCTAGTCCTGGGGACCCGGCGGCTCGTCCATCCGGCCACGATCGCTTCATTTCGGCGCCTGAGTGCCGAGCGGGCTCGCGTTGCGTCGGAATCCGGTCGATCGGAATCCGACCACTCATCTTTTCGCTCAGGGAATCGAATCGTGTTCAAGAGACATCGACGTCGCCTCGGCTTGACCGTCGCCTGGCTGTGCCTCCTCGGTACGGCATCGGCTTTCGCCTACTGGACGACGGCCGGCACCGGCACCGGCAGCGCCACGACCGGGACGGCCTCGGCCGTCACCATCACGCAGACGAGCACCCTGTCCGGCATGTACCCGGGCAACGCCAACCAGGACATCGAGTTCAAGATCACGAACGGGTCGTCCGGCAACCAGTACATCTCGACCGTGACGGCGTCGATCTCGTCGATCACGAAGGCGGGCGTGACGGCGGCCGGATGCACCGCGGCGGACTTCGCGCTCACGCAGGCGCCGACGGCGATCAACCAGGACCTGTCGGCCGGCGACACCGCGTTCACCGGGACGAAGACGCCGAAGATCAAGATGGTGAACGGCGCCGGCAACCAGGACGCCTGCAAGGGCGTCACGGTCAACCTCAGCTTCTCGGCCGGCTAGCAGCCGATGTCCCGCCGGCGTCGTCTCGCGTTCGCGCTCGCCGCGCTGCTCGCCGGCGCGCTGGTGTGGGGCGCCGGGCCGGCCGCCGCGTACTGGACGACGACCGGCGCCGGTGTGGGCGACGCCGGCACCTCCGACCTGTCCCCGGCCGCGATCGACGCGCCGGGCGCCTCGGCGGGGACGACGACCATCACGTGGACCGACCAGGCCGAGCTCTCCGACGACCCGGCCGCCGGCACGATCACCTACGTCGTCCAGCGGTCCCTCGGGGGCGGCGCCTACGTCGCGATCGCCGGCGGTGACTGCGCCGGGGCGATCGCGCGGCCGGCCACGAGCTGCACGGACACCGTCGCGGCGACCGGCAGCTACAGCTACCGGGTCGTCGCGAGCCTCGCGACGTGGACCGCGGTGTCGAACGCCGTCGCCGTGTCCGTCAACACCGACACGTCCTACCCGACCGCCTCGATCACCCGGATCACCGCCTCGCCGACGAACCTGACGAGTCTGCAGTGGCGGGTGTCCTTCTCCGAGCCGGTGACCGGCGTCGACGCGACCGATCTCGCGCTCGTCACCGGCGGTGCGGTGAGCGGGGCGGCGATCACCTCGGTCACGGGCTCGTCGGCCACCTACACGGTCACGGTCAACGCCGGCTCCGGCGACGGCACGATCGGGCTCAACCTCGTCGACGACGACTCGATCCGCGACGCGGCGGCCAACCCGCTCGGTGGCGCGGGCAACGGCAGCGTCACGGGCCCGGTCGACACGATCGACCGGACGGCCCCGGCGCTCACGACCCTGCAGATGCTCGACACGAACGCGGACGGCAAGGTCAACTCGATCCGGGCGACGTTCAACGAGAGCGTCGCGTCCACGACGCTGAAGACGAACTGGACCCTGACCGGCGTCCCGAGCGGCGGCTCGCTGTCGAGCGTCGCGCGCAGCGGGGCGATCGTGACGCTGACCCTGACCCAGGGGGCCGGGGCCGCGGACACGAGCGTGGGCCTGTTCAAGATCGCCCTGGCGGCCGCCGCGACCGGCGTCCGCGACGCGGCCGGCAACCAGGCGTCCTTCGCGGCCCAGGCGCCGGCCGACCTCGCCAAGCCGGTGCTCATCGGTGTGACGGACACGAACGTGGGCACGGACGGGCTCATCGAGCAGGGGGACGCGATGAGCTTCGCGTTCTCGGAGGCGATCAAGCCGTCGACGGTCGTGGCGGCGCCGAAGGTCACCGTGGCGCGGCCCACGACCGGCAACGCGACGCTCGCCATCCCGAGCGTGCTCAGCACCACGACCGGCATGGGCAGTCCCGACTACCTGAACACGGCCGGGAAGTCGGCCGTCTTCAACGGCACCGCCGCGGCCAACGGCGCGGTCGTGACCGTGACCGTCGGCGCCTGCACCGCAGGCTGCACCTACCCGTCGGCGCCGGCGGCGGCCCCGACGATGTCGATGAGGCCCTCGACGGCGCTCACCGATCTCCTCGGGAACACCGGGGCGAGCACGGCGTACACGCTGGCCGCGACGAGGCTGTTCTGACGCTCAGAGCGTCGCGGTGTCGACGTCGCTGTTGCGCGGGTCCGTCAGGTAGGGGAACCGCTCGACCGTCGCGCGGACGTCCTTGATCCGCCTGTCGTGATCGCCCCACTGGACGACGACCTCGTTGCCGATCTCGGCCTGGTCGACGTCGATGCTCGCGTTCGAGAGGACCTCGCGGTAGTGGTAGCTGTAGATCGTCCCGGAGGAGACGCCGATCCGCCTGCCGTCCTTCAGGAGGTGGTCGGCGTGGATGTTCATGCCCTCGCTCCAGGGCGGCGACGTCGGAAGGTCGATGGTCTTGTACTCCTCGCCGGGCTGCAGCAGCGATGCGTAGATGTCGACGACGTCCTCCGGGTTCCACCGCAGGGTCACGACGGTCCGCTTCGGATCGGCGACCTCGGCCTCGAGCGCCGCGCGCCCGACGAAGTCGTGGTCGAACTTGACCGCGCGCTGCCAGCCGACCTCGACGGGCGTGCGCAGGCGCGCGCGGATGTCGTCGGGATCGACGCTGCCGGAGACGTTGAACGCCGGCCGGAACCCGATCTGCTCCAGGAACTCGGGGTAGCCGGGGACGCCGTATGCGGCGCTCGCGAACTGCCAGTTCATCTGCGGGAAGCCGCCCTCGACGTGGTTGACGAGGTACGTCGCCCAGCCGAGTCGCTGGATGCCGAGATCCTTGCCCGCCTCGAAGACGGCGTCGTAGATCGCCGGCCCCTCCTCGAGCGGGCCGCGGACCTCGTAGGCGAGGTTGCCGGACATGCCGATCCGGCCGACCTCGACCGTCCTGCCGGCGATCGTGACGTCGCGGAACCGCAGGAACCCGATGTCCCGCAGGCTCTCACCGGCGGCGCGCTCGAGCGTCTCCAGCGACGTCGGTCCGGCGATCTGGGTGAGGTACGCGGGCGACGGATCGATCTCGACGTCGAACTCGTTCGACGACAGCAGCTTGAAGTGCGGCCACGGGAAGCCGGCGAAGTAGCGGTACTCCTCCTCGCCGTTGCGCTGGAGGATCGCGTGGGCCGTGATGAGGCCCTCCTCCGTGCAGTAGATCGAGTGCTTCATGCTCCCGATCTCGAAGGTCTCGAAGCTGTTGACGGCGATCGAGGAGAAGAACTCCTTGACGTCGGGACCGCGGAAGATCGTGCGCGTGTTCGACAGCCCCGTGTGGATGTAGCAGCCGGTCTTCCAGGAGAGGCTCTCGGGCTTCCAGCCGTCGAACTCCCAGGCCCAGAGCCGGCCGCCGAGGTTCAGGTAGAGGGTGGGCTCGTCGTAGTAGGGCAGGCCGCGCAGGTCGGCGAAGGGGGAGTCGCTCATCGGCGGGAGGGTCGCGCGTCGCGAGCCCTCCTCGCATCGGTGACATCCACAGTCAGCCGGCGGGGACGACGACCACGGTCGAGAGCATCGTCGCCAGGTGCTTGGACGGGTCGTCGGCGTCGTACACGTCCCCCTGGCAGACCGTGAGCCTGCGGCCCGCGCGGACGACGCGGCCCCGTGCGATGACGGCCGCCCCCGCGGCGGGGGACAGGAGGTTGATCTTCAGCTCGGACGTCAGGACCTCGCTGTCCGGCGGCGCGACGGTGAGCGCGGCGTAGCCGCAGGCCGTGTCGACGACCGCGATGAGCGCGCCCGCGTGGACGTAGCCGTGCTGCTGGGCGACCGCCTCGGCTCGCGGCAGCCGGATCGCCGTCGTGCCCTCGCCGACCTCCACCAGCTCGGCGCCGAGCGTGCGCATGAGCCCCTGGCGGGCGAAGCTGTCCCGCACGCGCTGCTCGAACCCGGTGCCACCCGGCGGACCGTACCGCTCGTGCGTCGAGATCAGTCCAGCGTCACGTACTCCGCAGGCATGAGCTCCCCAGTGTCACGGAAGGCGTGTGCTGTCCGGTCCTCAAGGGTGACCAGCATCCCTGACCACGAGGAGGCCCGATCATGAGTGTGCGCCTCGCGCATGTCGCCGGCGGCCAGTGCCTGGCGCCCGGACGGGTAGATGCACCCACACCCGGCGGACAGTACCGCTCGCTGTTCGACGAGCTTCCTGCGCTCCAGGTCGACGAGGAGGTGCTGCACGAGCTCGGCCGTCCCGGAGGACCGTGCGATCTCGGCGTCGACGTCGCCGAGGACTCCGACTCCCACGTCGCGGCGGTCTGGCCCTTCTTCGGTCAGTTCGTCGCCCACGACATCACCGCCGACCGCTCACCCCTCGCACATCACGCCGACCCCGCCCGCCTCACCAACTTCCGCGTCCCGAGGGCGAACCTGGAGAGCCTGTACGGGACCGGGCCGGTCGGCTCGCCGTACCTGTACACGCGTGACGATCCCGCCAAGCTCCTGCTCTCGCTCGAGGGCAGCGACGTCCCACGCAACCACGAGGGCATCGCCCTCGTCGGGGATCCGCGCAACGACGTGCAGTTGTTCACGAGCCAGATGTCGGTCGCGTTCATCAGGCTGCACAACCGTCTCGTGGATCGCCTCCGAGACGAGAGGACCGCTGAGCCCGACGTGTTCAACGAGGCGCGCCGCGCTGCAACGTGGCATTACCAGCACGTGATCCTGCGCGAGTTCCTGCCCGGCCTCATCGGCGCGCGCGCTGACCGACGAGCTGCTCGCCGACGGGCCCCAGCTGTATCGCATCGACCGCGACCCCTACATCCCGTTCGAGTTCGCCGACGCCGCCTACCGCTACGGCCACGCCCAGATCCGCGACCGCTACCAGGTCAACGAACACTTCGGCCCGTACCCGGTGTTCCCCGATCTGATGGGCTTCGGTCCGGTCGCTCCTGAACACACGGTCGACTGGGCGCTGCTGATCGACCTCGACGGTCACCCGCCCGCCCAGCGCGCGAAGCGCATCGACGCGCGGCTGCCCGCGCCGCTGATCGCGCTGCCGACTCAGGTGTCTGGGTCGGAGCCGGGCACGGACTACGCGTCCCTGGCGACCCGCGATCTGCAACGGGGCCAGGCCGTTGGCCTGGCCTCCGGCGAGGCGATCGCGCGTCGCCTCGGGGAGCCGCCGCTGAGCCGCCGAGCAGGTGGGCCTCGCCGAGCTGGGATGGAGGGGGGAGACGCCCGCTGTGGTTCTACGTCCTCAAGGAGGCCGAGGTGCTGCATGACGGCGACCGGCTGGGTCCGGTCGGCGGCCGGATCGTCGGCGAGGTGTTGGTCGGCATCATCGACGCCGATCCGCGAGTCGTTCCGCTCGATTCGACGCCGGGCTGGACGCCGATGGTGCCTGCCGGCGCGAGGCGGCGCCTTCGGACTGGCCGACATCCTGGTCCCAGTCGACTGAGCGGTGCGCGCCGGACTAGGGTCCGCGCCATGGCGATGGGGCCGCCGCGGGCGTCGGGCCTGCTGGGCCGGCGGGGTGAATGCGAGGCGCTCGACCGCGTCGTTGCAGGCGTGCGCGTAGGCACCAGCCAGGTCTTGGTGCTCGGCGGCGAGGCCGGCGCCGGCAAGACGGCGCTGCTGGAACATCTGGTCGCGCGATCGTCCGGATGTCGGATCGCGCTTGCCGCAGGCGTCGAGTCCGAGATGGAGTTGGCGTACTCCGGGCTCCACCAGCTGTGCGGGCCGATGCTGGACCGGTGCGAGCGGCTCCCCGGCCCGCAGCGCGATGCGCTGGGTGCGGCGCTCGGGACTGAGTGTCGGGGAGGCGCCCGATCGCTTTCTCGTGGGACTGGCTGTGCTGAGCCTGCTGTCGGAGGTGGCAGATGATCGTCCGCTCATCTGCGTGATCGACGACGCCCAGTGGCAGGACCGGGCTTCGGCGCAGACGCTCGCGTTCGTCGCACGCCGCCTGCTCGCGGAACCGGTGGGCATGGTCTTCGCCGTGCGGGAGCCGAACGACGGACTGGACCTCGCCGGACTCCCACGCCTGGACGTCCAGGGACTGGGCGATGCGGACGCGCGCACCCTGTTGTCCTCGGCGATTCGGGGTCCGCTCGACGCACGGCTCCGGGACCGCATCGTCGCGGAGGCCCGTGGCAACCCTCTGGCGCTGCTCGAGTTGCCTAGGGGTCTGACGCCCGCGGAGCTCGCGGGAGGCTTCGGATTACCCGACCTGATGCCGCTGGCGAACCGCATCGAGATGAGCTTCGCGCGGCAGCTCGAGGCTCTGCCGGATGAGAGTCGGCTCCTGCTGCTGACCGCGGCTGCAGAGCCGGTCGGTGACGCGGCGCTGCTGTGGCGGGCCGCCGATCGGCTCGGTCTCGTCGCCGCGGCGGCGAGCCCCGCCACGGCGGCGGGCCTTCTCGAGGTCGGGATCGATGTCCGATTCCGCCATCCGCTCATGCGCTCGGCGGCATATCGCACCGCCGCGGTCGCTGATCGGCATCTCGTCCATCGGGCGCTCGCCGACGCGACCGACCCGGACACCGATCCCGATCGACGCGCGTGGCACCGCGCGCACGCGGCGGGGGCGCCGGATGAGGCCGTGGCGGTCGAGCTCGAGCGCTCAGCCGGCCGTGCGCAGGCCCGCGGCGGCATTGCGGCGGCCGCCGCGTTCCTGACGCGCGCCGCCGAGCTGACGCCGGACCCGGCGCGGCGGGGTGCACGGGCGCTGGCCGCAGCGCAGGCGAAGCTCGACGTCGCGGCGACAGACGCCGCGCTGGGCCTCCTGGCGACGGCCCGACTCGGCCCGCTCGACGCGCTCGAGCAGGCGCGGCTGAACCGGATGCTCGGACAGATCGCGTTCGCCACCACGCGCGGCCGCGACGCTCCGGGGCTCCTGCTCGACGCTGCCAGGCAACTCGACCCGCTCGACGCCGAGGTCGCCCGGGAGACCCATCTCGAGGCCATGGCCGCGGCGATGTTCGCGGGTCGCCTCGGGGGTCGGCCAGACGTGCGCGACGTGGGCCTTGCCGCGCGCGCCGCGCCGGCGGCCCCACGGCCGCCCCGGGCGGTCGACCTCCTCGATGGACGGCCTCGCGACGCGCTTCACCGAGGGCTACCGCGCGGGTGTGGCGCCGATCCGCCGCGCGCTAGAGGCCTTCCTGGGAGTCGGCGAGCCCGCTCAGGACGACATGCGGTGGCTCTGGCTGGCGTGCCGGCTCGCGCAGGACATCTGGGACGACGAGCTGTGGCACGAGCTGGCCACGCGCGGATTCCGCGTCCCCAGGGAGACGGGCGCGCTGTCGCTACATTCCGATCGGCAACACCTACCGCGCCGCGCTCCACGTCCACGAGGGTGCGTTTGACGCCGCCGCCGCGCTGATCGGAGAGTCCGACGCGATCGTCGCCGAGACCAACATCGCGCCGCTCGGGTACGCAAAGGCGATCCTCGGCGCCTGGCGCGGGGAGGAGAGCGAGGCGATGGAGCTGGTACGACTGGGGTCGACGCGGTGTTATCGAGCGCGGCGAGGGGATGGCGCTGGGCGGCCTCGCCTGGGCCCGCGCGCTGCTGTACAACGGCCTGGGCCGTCACGCCGATGCGCTGGCCGCGGCGCGGCAAGGGTGCGAGCACGACGACGTCGGCTTGTACGCCTGGTCGCTGGTGGAGCTCATCGAGGCAGGAGCGCGCGCCGATGCACCCGAAGCTGCCGCCGAGGCGCTCGATCGGCTCAGCGAGCGGACAGGCGCCGTCGGCACCGACTGGGCGCTCGGGATCGAGGCGGGCTCACGCGCGCAGCTGAGCGACGGCAGCGGCGCCGAGCCGATGTACCAGGAGGCCATCGAGCGGCTCGGCCGCACCCGTGGCGCGGTCCACCTCGCCCGCGCTCAGCTCCGCTACGGCGAGTGGCTGCGCCGCGAGAACCGCCGCGCGGACGCACGGGAGCAGCTCCGCTCGGCGCACGAGGCGCTTCAGCCGGATGGGTGCCGCGGGATTCGCCGAGCGCGCCCGCGGCGAGCTGCTGGCCACTGGCGAGACTCTGCGCAGGCGTGCCGCCGAGACGCGCGACGAGCTCACTCCGCAGGAGGCGCAGGTCGCGCGGCTGGCCGGTGACGGCAACACGAACGCAGAGATCGGGGCGCAGCTCTTCCTGAGCCCGCGGACGGTCGAATACCACCTGCACAAGGTCTTCGTGAAGCTCGACGTCAGCTCGCGCAGGGAGCTGCGAACCGCACTTGTCCCAACCTAGGAGCGGGCCAGACGGACGCGCGTCTCACGCGCAGCGTGGTCGCGGGATCCGAAGTGCGTGATGCATCCGCAGGGAGCTCAGCAGGTACAGCAGGCGAGGACTCATGTGACACCTCCAGTGAGGATCTACCGGGACAGACCGCAGACAGGCCCGAGTTCGTGACATGTCACAGACCGCTGCGCGCGCGCGGTCTCCCCGGTACAGGCTCACCACCGGAAGGAGCACCATGAGAATCGTCGTCATCGGAGCCAGCGGACTGATCGGCTCGAAGCGTGGCAGGCAAGCTGCGAGGCGCACGGACACGAGGTCGTCGCCCGCGTCGCCGAACTCCGGCGTCAACACCTGACAGGCGAGGGCCTCGCCGACGCCATGCGTGGGCGCCGACGTGGTCATCGACGTGTCGAACTCGCCGTCATTCGCGGACGAGGCCGTGATGGAGTTCTTCGAGACATCGACCCGCAACCTCCTCGCCGCGGAGAAGGGCGCGGGCGTGACGCACCACGTCGCCCTGTCCGTGGTCGGGGCGGAACGTCTCACCGACAGCGGCTACATGCGCGCGAAGGTCGCGCAGGAGGAGCTCATCAGGGACTCCGGGATCCCGTACTCCATCATCCACGCGACGCAGTTCTTCGAGTTCGGAGCACGGCATCGCCGACGCTGCGACCGACGGCGGACATCGTGCGTCTGCCGCCCGTGCAGATCGAGCCCGATAGCGGCGGAGGACGTCGCGCGCACGGTCGGCAGGATCGCTGTCGGCGAGCCGCTGAACGGCATCGTCGAGCTCGCTGGGCCCGAGCAGTTCCGGCTCGACGAGTTCATCCGTGAGGCCCTCGCGCGCGAAGGGCGACGAGCGCGAGGTGGTCGCCGACCCCGGACGCGCGCTACTTCGGCACGACGCTCACGGAGCGCAGTCTCATCCCTGGCGACGGCGCCCGGCTCGGCGAGATTCGCTTCGAGGAGTGGCTGCGCCAGCCGGCGGCTGTCCGTTAGGACCGGAGGGAGTACGGCCGTGCATCACCCTGAGCAGCAGATCTCGACATCCGTGCTCGTGATCGGCACCGGCGGCTCCGGCCTGCGCGCCGCGATCGAGCTCGCCGAGGCGGGGCGTCGACGTCCTCGCCGTGGGCAAGCGGCCACGAGCCGACGCGCACACCTCGCTCGCGGCCGGCGGCATCAACGCCGCCCTCGCGACCGATGGATCCGCAGGACACGCTGGCAGCAGCACGCCGCCGACACGCTCAAGGAGAGCTACCTGCTCGCCAACCCGCACACCGTCGAGATCGTCACCGAAGGGCGCGGCGCGCGGCATCGAGGACCTCGAGCGCTACGGCATGCCGTTCGCCCGCGAGGACGACGGCCGCATCTCGCAGCGCTTCTTCGGCGCCCACACCTACCGCCGCACCGCGTTCGCCGGCGACTACACCGGCCTCGAGATCCAGCGCGACGCTCGTCAACCGCGCCGCGCAGCTCGCAGGTCCCGATCCTCGACACCGTCTACATCACGCAGCTCCTGGTCAACGACGACGTCGTCTTCGGCGCGTACGGCTTCGACCTCGACGACGGCACGCGCTACCTCATCCACGCCGACGCCGTCATCCTCGCCGCCGGCGGCCACACCCGCATCTGGCGCCGCACCTCCTCGCGCCGCGACGAGAACACCGGCGACTCGTTCCGCCTGGCCGTCGAGGCCGGCGGCCGGCATCCGCGACCCCGAGCTCGTGCAGTTCCACCCGTCGGGCATCATCGAGCCCGAGAACGCCGCCGGCACCCTCATCTCCGAGGCGGCGCGCGGCGAGGGCGGCATCCTGCGCAACGGCCTCGGCGAGCGCTTCATGGCGCGCTACGACCCCGAGCGCATGGAGCTCTCGACCCGCGACCGCGTCGCGCTCGCCTGCTACACCGAGATCAAGGAGGGCCGCGGCACCCCGAACGGCGGCGTCTGGCTCGACGTCTCGCACCTGCCGCGCGAGACGATCATGACCCGCCTCCCCCGCGTCTACCAGACGATGCTCGAGCTGCAGATGCTCGACATCACGACGACCCGATCGAGATCGCGCCGACCGCGCACTACTCGATGGGCGGCGTCTGGGTCCGCCCCGAGGACCACGGCCACCGACGTCGCGGGCCTCTACGCGATCGGCGAGGCGTCCAGCGGGCTGCACGGCGCGAACCGCCTCGGCGGCAACTCGCTCGATCGAGCTGCTGGTGTTCGGGCGCATCGTCGGCCAAGCGCCGCACGCCTACTCCGCTCGCGCTCGCCGGCCCAGCAGGCGCTCCTCCGCCGCGGTCGCCGCTGCCCGCGGCGAGATCGACAAGCTGCTCGCCGGCCGACGGCCCCGAGAACGTGCGCGCCCTGCAGCGCGCCATCCGCGACACCATGACCGAGCACGCCGGCGTCGTGCGCGACGAGGCGGGCTGCGGCCGGCCTCGCCGAGCTCGACGCGATCGAGGCGCGCATGCCGAGCATCGGCGTCCACCCCGACATCGCCGGCTTCCAGGACCTCGCCCACGCCTTCGACCTGCAAGTCGGCCGCGCTGGCCGCCCGAGCCACCCTCGAGGCGGCCCTCGAGCGCCGGGAGACGCGCGGCTGCCACAACCGCTCCGACTACCCCGAGCTCGACCCGGCGCTCCAGGTCAACCTGGTCTGGTCGCGGTCCCGGCCGCATCGGCGCGAGGAGATCCCGCCGATCCCGGACGAGATCGCCGCGCTCATGCGCGAGGTCTCCACGTCCGGCAAGCTCCTGGAGTAGCCCCGTCAGTCCGGCATCGAAGCCCGCAGCCCTACGGGAGCAATGCGAAACTTAGTGAACACGTTGGGCAGGTGGTACTAGACGGTGAGCGGGCTGATGAACAGCTGCGCGAGGATATGAGGATTAGTGTTTAACGCAGCTGAGATAAGGGAGATCTGCGACTAATGGGCGGTGAGCTGAGTAGAGTGACTGAACGAGAAGTTGGCGCACGTTCGCCGGTCGCCAGGAGCTCGCGGCGTGCACGCTCGGCGAACGCCCGCGCGTATGAGGCAGAACCTCTAGTGTGCAGAGCGCAAGTGCGTGCGAGCGTAGACTCGTGGTTCTGCCGGCGCAGCTATTTAGTACACGAGATGCGCGCGGGCCAGATGCACGGCTATGCGGGTGCGGGTGAGACATGCGATCGCTTCGCGGTACAGGGGCTCGGCATCGCGTGTCGGCCAGGAGCGCGCGGGACAGCGTCTCGATGCCGCGCGCTCAATCAGTGTCACAGGCGGCAGTTCGCTCGACGAGCCGGTCAAGCGCATCGGAGGCGGTCTGCGGTTCGCCGCTGCGGGCGCGGTCTCGACTAGCTCCGCGAGCGACTATAAGAAAAACGAGAGGTCTCGTGTTCGCACGCTCGCCTTGCAGCGTAGAAAGCAGCGTGTAGCGGTTAAGGCCGTTGTAGAGCAGAGCAGTGCGTAGCAGACGAGGCCGATGATAGACTCTCTTCGCGCGCGTGCATCTCGGACATGAGCCTCGATCAACTCGAGCGCGCGGGCTTCTCGCCGCGCTAGGCGGCGAGGACGAGCGATGTGTAGCGCACAGGGCGAATACGGTTGCCGTAGTGATAGAGTCTGTCTCGCGATATCGCGGACGCGGCAGCGAACTCGCTCGCATGCAGGTGCACTCGGCGCGGTACACGAGCGCGACAGGCAGGACGCTGAGCGCGTGGCGTCGCGCGCCAGCACGACAGCGCGCGTCGCGAGGTCGTTTCACGTTCGTAGTAGAGCAGCTCGTGTGCGGCGCTTCTGCGCGATAGGGCACGCTAGCCACAGCTAGGGCACGAGATAGTCTGGTTTCGCGGAGCTCGCGCGGAACACCTCGATAGCGTTCGGAGCAGTGGCAGGTCGCGGACCAGACAGTCGGTCAAGCGCGTCGACAGTAGTTTAACAGCAGGTCGATCGGTTCGGCGGCTGCGGCTCGGGCGCGGCTGCGCGAGCGGCGACGCGCGGCTCGCATGCTGCCACTGCTGCAGAGCAGACCGGCGAAGATGGCTGTCGCGAGCGTCTCGAGGTGGGTCTCGCGCGCTAGCGCGGCATCAAGGGGCTCGAGGCGTTGGCGCATCG
Source organism: uncultured Solirubrobacterales bacterium (assembly GCA_963757125.1). Lineage (GTDB taxonomy): Bacteria > Actinomycetota > Thermoleophilia > Solirubrobacterales > Solirubrobacteraceae > CAVVSD01. The sequence goes on from CAVWQP010000009.1 coordinate 1,247,883, forward strand.
AGGAGCAGCGGCGAGGCGTGCGCCGCGACGCTGCGCGAAGACGATCTCTGCACGGAGTCGTTTTAGGCGGGCGCGCTGCAGGCTGTAGAGCGGGCAGGCGTGGTTATCGCGAGCAGGTCGCGCGTGCGTCGGTGCGGCAGCGTCGAACTTCGTCTGTGCAGCAGCGAGCGCTCTCGCTTCGCGGCGAGCTGCATTAGGCGTGAGCTCGGTCGCACGCTTTAGGAACACGCGTGGCGCGGCGCCGCTACGGCTTCTCGCTCTCTCGGCAGATCGCTTTAGGTCGGCGGTCACGATTCGTGGGTCTCGGCGCGGCGTGCGCGAGGTGTTAAGCTCGGCGATCGGGGTTGTGTGGATCGGTCGCCTCACTGAGCGCGCGGTGCACGCTGGCGCTCGGTGATCTCCGCTGCGCGATATGCGGCTGAGCGCACGAGCGGATGGCGGAAGCTCATTGAGCGCTGAACACGACTAGGCTTGTGTTCTCGGTGGACTCGCGCATCGGGTGTGATCGCTAGTCGCTCGGCAGCGCGCCACACGAGGTTGACGTCGCAGAGAGGCTCGGCGGTCGCTAGCAGCAGAAGACGCGGGACTCGGGAGCAAGCGGCTCGAGCGCTTGAGGAAGCTGTGTTCGATGCGGTGGCAGAGTGGCGCGTGGGGCGCTAGAACTCACTCGCTATCTCGGCGCGGTTATGGCGCGAGGCAGCTTTAGGAGCGCGAGCAGTTTCACGCGTCTCGGCGATGATGCGATCGCGCACCTGTCGTAGAGTCGTCGGCCACGCTGAGTTGAGCAGTGCGCGGGTATCGCGGTAGCGCAGCTCTGGACGACGAGTTTCGGGAGGTCGCGAGCTCACGGTTTCGCTCGGTTCGCGGATCGCGAACACTAGCGCCACGGACTCGGTTAGTAGCGCGGGTCACGAAGGCGAGTGTCTGCGCAGACACGCGGTAGAGCCACTGCGCGTCGTTCACGATGCAGACTAGCGGCGCGTTCTCGGCAGCGTCGGCGAGCAGACTGAGCGAGGCGAGCTTGACTAGGAATAGATAGGGCGCTTCGGTCTCGACTAGCTTGAAGGCAGTTCGCAATGCGTCGCTCTGTGCCGCAGGCAGTCGCTTCAACCTGTAGAGCAGCGGCGCGCAGAGCTGCTGCAGGTCTGCGAACGCGAGCTCTATCTCGGACTCCACACGAGTCGCTCGCGCGACTCGGCAGGCCGACGCCGCACGTATCAGGTAGGCGAGCAGCGCGGACTTGCCGACGCTCGCCTCACCGCGCACGACCAGGGTGCGGCTGTGCTCGCCGCGCACGTCCTCCAGGAGGCGATCCAGCCTCTGGCACTCGCTGCGCCGGCCACGCAGCCGTGCCCCCGGATCGTGCGACATCGGCGCCGAGCGTAGACCCGGCCCGGAGCTCGTTCAAGCGGAGGCCACCGCGCCGCGGGCGGGTCTGAACCACCGACGGTCGGGCCTGGTGATAGGGCTGAGCGGATCGAGCGCAGCGGATCCGCGTCGACGATGTCCGCGACCAGCCTCCGCTAGAGCGCGCCCATGTCGCCGGTCTGGGCGGCCGTGACGAACGCGTCGAGCAACTGCTGCCGGCCGCTTGCGCTCACCGCCGTGCGGTCCTCCTCGTCGAGGTGGTGCCTCGCCCGCGCGACGAGCTGCCGTGCGTTCGCCTCGCTCAGGGGCGTGACCTCCGCGATCCGCCGGTACGGATAGTCGAACGCGACTCGGAGGATGTAGGCGGCGCGCTCGGAGGCGGTGAGTCGCGCGGTCAGCACGCGGATCGCGTCAGAGAGTGAGTTCGCGCTCCGTTTCGAGCATCGGATCCGTCGCGGCGTCGACCACCTCGGGAGCGGCCGTCCCGGTTTCGCGACGAGCTCTCGCCGACTGCGAGACGTTGATCGCGAGTAGTGTCGCGACGGTAGCGAGGAACGCGGCTGGATCGCGAACCGTCCTCCGGTCGGCGCGGTGCTATCGCATCCACGTGTCCTGCACGACATCGTCGGCCTCCGTGCGGCTGCCGAGGACGCGGTAGGCGATGCCGAACAGCCGCGGGCGCGCGGCCTCGAACGATGCGGTGTCGGTCTGGGACACGGCTGTGGTGATGGGACTGGGTCGGGGCATGGCGCTGACCTTCGTCCGATGCCGCGCGGTTCGACTCAGGCTCAACCCCTAGTCCGGTGCCCGGGGTCGCGACCCGGGTGCGACTAGGGAGTCTGCGCGCCGCGTGTTGGCGCGTTGCAGTGGGTGCCGACTAGGGTTCGCGGATGGCCAGGCGCCACCCGACCGGCCTGCTCGGCCGTCAGAGCGAGTGCCAGGCCTTGGACCGGCTGGTCGCGAGCGCGCGAGCGGGGCGGAGCCGGGTCGTGGTCCTGCGCGGTGAGGCAGGGGTCGGAAAGACCGCGCTGCTCGACTACGTTGCCGCACGCGCGGGTGGATGCCGCGTGCTCGACGCGACGGGCGTCGAGTCCGAGATGGAGCTCGCGTACGCCGGTCTGCATCAGCTCTGCGCGCCGGTCCTGGATCGCGTGGACGCGCTGCCCGCACCGCAGCGCGACGCTCTGCGCACCGCCTTCCGCCTCAGTGCCGGGCCACCTCCGGACCGGTTCAGGGTCGGTCTGGCGGTCCTCAGCCTGCTTGCGGACCTGGCCGAGGAGCAGCCCTTGGTATGCCTCATCGACGATGCGCAGTGGCTCGATCGGATCTCGGCCCAGACGCTCGCCTTCGTCGCGCGACGCCTTCTCGCCGGAGCCGGTCGCGGTCGGTGTTCGCGATCCGCGAGCCGTCCGACGGCGACGACCTGGCGGGACTGGAGGACCTCTGGGTCCGAGGACTCAGTGACGGCGACGCGCGGGCGCTGCTGGCCTCGCAGGTCACGGGGCCGGTGGACGAGCGGGTGCGCGATCGGATCGTCGCGGAGACGCGCGGTAACCCGCTCGCCCTCCTCGAACTACCGGGCGTCATGACGCAGGCGGAGCTCGCGGGAGCCTTCGGACTGCCGGACACAATGCCCATGGCCGGCCGGATCGAACTCGGCTTCGCGAGACGGCTCGAGACGCTCTCCGGGAGAGACCCGACGGCTCCTGCTCGTCGCCGCCGTCGACCCGGTGGGCGATCGTCGACCCTGCTCTGGCGTGCGGCGCGAGCGACTCGGCATCCCGGCCGAGGCGGCCGGCGCAGCCGATCGAGGAGAGGGCCTCGTCGAGATCGGCGCGCGTGTCCGGTTCCGCCATCCGGTCGTGCGATCGGCGGTCTGCAGGACGGCGTCGGTCGCACGATCTGCAGGACGTCCATCGCGCGCTCGCAGAGGTGATCGATCCGCAGCTCGATCCCGATCGGCGCGCCTGGCATCGCGCGCACGCTGCCGTCGGACCCGACGAGGTGGTCGCTGGGGAGCTGGAGGACCGGGCTGCTCGAGTTCAGGGTCGCGGCGGCGTGGCGGCAGCAGCGGCGTTCCTTGAGCGGGCGACCGCGCTGACGCCCGACCCGGCCCGACGCGCACAGCGCGCGCTCGACGCCGCGGAGGCGAAGCTGCGGGCCGGCGCGTTCGATCCCGCGCTGCGCCTCCTGTCCATCGCCGAGGCGGGTCCTGCAGACGCGGTCCCGCGTGCTCGGATCGACCTCGTGCGTGCGCATGTCGCGTTCGCCTCGAGCCGTGGCAGCCAGGCGCCGCCCCTGCTGTTGGCGGCGGCCCGGCGGCTCGAGACGGTGGACGCGCCGCTCGCTCGGCAGACGTACCTCGACGCGTTCTCGGCGGCGATGTTCGCCGGCCGCCTGGCGGGCGACGCCGGGGTCCAGCAGGTGGCGCAGGCCGTCAGGGACGCTCCGCCGGCGACGAACCCCCCACACGCCGGCGATCTGATGCTCGACGCGCTGGCTGTCCTGTTCACGGACGGGTACGTGCCCGCGATGACGATCCGACGACGGGCGCTCGACGCGTTCATCGCCATGGACATCGGCCCCGAGGAGCTGCGCTGGCTCTGGGTCGCATCGACCGTCGCGCCCGACATGTGGGACGACGAGAGCTGGCACGTCCTCGCTACACGTCACGTCGAGGTCGCGCGCGCGACGGGGTCCCTCGCCGAGCTCGCGCTGGCGCTCAACTCACGCGTCGTGGTGCACCTGTTCTCCGGCGAGCTCGACGCGGCGACGTCGCTCGTCGAGGAGGCGCGGAACGTCGGCAGCGTCATCGGCAGCGACCTCGCGCCGTACGGGGCCCTCGGACTCCTCGCCTGGCGCGGCCGCGAGGACGAGACGAACGCGCTCGTCGAGGCCAGCATGAGTGAGGTCGCCGCACGTGGTGAGGGGATAGCCATCACGGTCACGCAATGGGCGAAGGCGGTGCTGCTCAACGGCCAGGGCCGGTACGAGGACGCGGTGCTGGCCGCGGGACAGGCAGCCGAACACCCGTACGAGCTGGCAGCACCGAACTGGGCGTTGGCGGAGCTCGTCGAGGCAGCTGCGCGCAGCGGCCGGACAGAGGTGGCCACCGAGGCGCTGGAGCGCCTGGCGGAGATGACGACTGCAGCCGCGACCGACTGGGCGCTCGGCGTCGAGTCGCGCGCTCGAGCACTCGTCAGCGAGGGGGATGCCGCCGACGCGCTGCATCGAGAGGCGATCGAGCGGCTCGGGCGGACCCGCGTCCGGGCGGAGCTCGCACGCGCCCACCTGCTCTACGGCGAGTGGCTACGCGGTGAGAGCCGCGCGACGGCGGCCCGCGAGCACCTGCGCACAGCGTTCGACATGTTCTCGACCATGGGTGCCGAGGCGTTCGCCGATCGCGCTCGTCGCGAGCTGCTGACCGCAGGAGAGTCCGTCCGGACACGCGGCGCGACGACGCTCGACGACCTCACGGCGCAGGAAGCGCAGATCGCGCGGCTCGCTGCCACGGGCCAGACCAACCCGGAGATCGGCGCGCAGCTCTTCATCAGCCCTCGCACGGTCGAATACCACCTGCACAAGGTGTTCGCGAAGCTCGGCATCGGCTCCCGCAGAGAACTTTGCGCTGTGCTGCCCGACGCGGCAGCGGTCGCGTAGCCCTGGGCACCCCGGGCGCGCACCCTCGGGTGCCGACTAGGGGGTTGCCCCGAGGCGACAGGCGGCTGGGTGACGCGACCGTGAGGTCCGCAACGTCACCCCGAGGGAAAGGGACCTCATGTCTCCGACGATCGTTCTCGTCCACGGCGCCTTCGCCGAGTCCGCCAGCTGGGATCGCGTCATCGAGTCGGTGTCGCGCGCCGGTCTGCCCGTGGTCGCCGCGGCGAACCCGCTGCGCGGCGTCGCATCCGATGCGGCCAGCGTCTCCGACCTCGTCCGCACCATCGACGGGCCCGGTCCTGCTGGTCGCCCACTCCTATGGCGGAGCGGTGATCTCGAACGTCGACGCCGACGCCGGGGAGATCACCGGGCTCGTCTACGTCGGCGCCTTCGCGCCCGCGCCGGGCGAGAGCTGCTTCTCGCTCGCGGGCATGTTCCCGGGCAGCACGCTCGGCGACGCGCTCCAGCCGGTGCCGCGCGGCGACGGCACGACCGACCTGTACATCGCCCCGGAGAAGTTCCACGACCAGTTCGCAGCCGATCTGCCGGCCTCGCAGACGGCGGTCATGGCGGTCACCCAGCGCCCGGTCACCCAGGAGGCGCTGCTCGAGCCGTCGGGCGACGGCCCGCTCTGGAAGCAACTGCCGTCGTGGTTCGTGTTCGGCGAGGAGGACCGCAACATCCCCTCGGCCCTGGAGCACTTCATGGCCAGGCGCGCGCGGGCACATCGGATGATCGAGATCCCGGGCGCCTCGCACGCCCTCGGCATGTCGCACCCGGACGCGACCGCCCGCCTGATCCTCGAGGCCGCGTCGGTCCACGCGGTCGCCTAGCTCGCCGACGACCCACGGAGGCCAAACGATGTCCGTCACACCCGTGAGCTCGGAAGTCGTGCTCGAGCCCGCGGCGCGGGCGTTCGCCGAGGCGACCGCCGCGCCGCCGTTTCTCTACGAGCTCCCGCCGCAGGAGGCACGCGCGGTGCTCGACACCGTGCAGCGCGCACCGATCGCCAAGCTCCCCGTCGACGACGAGTGGCTCGTCGTGCGCGCCGAGGTCGGCGACGTGCGCGTCCGGATCGTGCGGCCGGTGGGTGCCATGGGGAAGCTGCCCGTCGTGCTGTACATGCACGGCGGCGGATGGGTCCTCGGCAACGCCGCCACGCACGACCGGCTCGTCCGCGAGCTCGCCGCGGGGGCGGCCGCGGCGCTCGTGTTCGTCGAGTACGACCGCTCGCCCGAGGCGCAGGTATCCCGTCGCGATCGAGCAGGGGTATGCCGTCGCCCGGTGGATTGTCCGCGAGGGCGCCGCGAACGGGCTGGACGCGGAGCGGATGGCGATCGCCGGCGACTCTGTCGGCGGGAACATGACCGCGGCGCTGACGCTCATGGCGTCCGAGCGCGGCGATGTTCGCTTCGTGCACCAGTCGATGTACTACCCGGTGACCGACGCGGCGATGGACACCCGCTCCTACCAGGAGTTCGCCGAGGGGTACTACCTCACGGCGAAGGCGATGTCGTGGTTCTGGGACGCCTACGTGCCCGACCTCGACCGGCGCTCGGAGCCCTTCGCGTCACCGCTACGCGCGAGCGACGACCAACTGGCCGCACTGCCGCCTGCCTTCCTGATCGTCGACGAGGCCGACGTGCTGCGCGACGAGGGCGAGGCGTACGCCGCGCGGCTTCGCGATGCCGGCGTCGCGGTGACCGCCGTCCGTTACGACGGCGCGATCCACGACTTCATGATGCTCAACCCGCTCAGCGGCACGCTTGCGACGCGTGCCGCCGTCGCGCAGGCCGCCGGGATCCTGCGCGAGGTGCTGCACAGCGCCTGAGAGGCGGCCCCATGCCGCGCTGCGCCTCCCTCTTCGGGAGCCGCGGCGCGGCCGCCGCCCCTTCGAGCCGACGACTGAGGTCCCATCCCATGAACCACATCATCAACGTGATCGTCGCGAGCCCCGAAGAGGCCTTCAATGGCACCGCCGAGCTCTGGTCCGGCCCCGACATGGTGGCCGTGACGACGATCCACGAGGGCCAGCTGGCTCTTCGAATCGACCCGCGGCGGGACGGTCGGCCGTGGTTGATCAATGCCCGCAGCCTGGCCGACGGGCTCGTCGAGGCGGCGCGTCGGATCGACACGTACTGACGCCGTCCCACCCTCTGCTTCCGAAGGAGCTCACACATGCCCACAACACAGCTCGACCGCCAGACCGCACCGGAGAGGCCCATGGACGAGGCCCGCGATCTCGTGCCTGTGGTCGGCGCGGTCTTCCAGGCCGGTCCGCCCGCCTACGCACTCGCGGCGACGGGCGCCGTCATCACCCTGCTTGCCTGCAGCCCGCTCGTGATCCTCGCCGCCGTTCTGATGATCTCACTGGCTGTAACAGCGATCGTCGCAGCAGCCGTCGTCCTGCCGGTCCTCATGCTGCGGCGCATCCATGAGCTCGTCACGACTCATCGGTCAGCCGAGCCCCGGGCAGCCCGAGACCTCCTGCGCAGCGGTCTGGCCGGCGCGCCCACACGGACGCGCTCCTCCCTCGGCCTCGCGACGAGCCGCCGTACGACACGGTGATCAGTGCAGGCGGCGCACCACGCGACGGGTCTGCGCGGCCGCGGCCGGGTCGGAGAAGTTGCCGTCGATCAACGCGTCGAGGGCAACCTGGACGAGCAGCTCGCGATCGAGCTCGCCGAGGAGGCTGAGCGCGTCGCGGGCTCGTTCGGGGCCGCCGTCGGCGCCGCGGAGGAGGGAGACGAGCGGCTGCGTGTCGGCGGTCGCTCTGAGCAGCCCGACCAGGAAGATGGTGTCGTTCTCCTGCTCCGATGGGCTCTCGTCCGACACTGTGCCTCGGCTACCCCGGAGCCCGCCGCGATCCGCGAGACGCGCCATGATCTGTCACGGCGCGAACGTGGGGAACTGCGGCGAGAGGAGACGACATGGCGGATCAGGGGACCGAACCGAGGATCACCGTCGCCGACGCGGCGACGATCGCGCTCGGCCCGTGGGCCGACAAGCCGGACGACCTCGGGCCGGACATGCGGGCGCTCGTGCTCTGGCGCGCGCCGGACAGCGCGGCGATCACGGGGGTGTGGGAATGCGATCCGGGCACCTTCCGGGTGGACTTCGGTCCTGCGGGCGAGTTCGCGCAGTTCCTGTCCGGCCATGTGACGTGTCGCAGCGATGATGGCGACACCTTCGAGCTCCGCGAAGGCGACGTGATGACGTTCGTGCCCGGCTGGAGCGGGGAGTGGACCGCGCACTCCCGCCTCCGGAAGATCTACTGCACCTTCGTTCCAGGGCAGTGATGTTCAAAGAGTTCGACGCCCCGCTTCAGAAGGGCGACAACCCCGGTGCGTGGACCTGCGTCGTGCTCGACGACGTGGCGGAGATCTTCGGCACGCGGGGGCTCGTGAAGATCCGCGGCGAGATCGACGGCGAGCCGTTCGACGGCGCGCTGATGGCACAGGGCGATGGCACGCACCGGCTGCCTGTCAGGGCGAAGCTGCGCACGACGATCGGCAAGCAGGCGGGCGACACCGTCCACGTGCGCATCGACGAGCGCCTGAACTGAAGCGCAACTGTATGGTTGCGCGTCATGCGCATCCTCTTCGTCGGCGGCACAGGACCGGTGGGGCAGGCCGCGATCGCCCATCTCGGCGGGCACGACGTCGCGGTGGCGCACTCCGGCGCGCACGAGGCCGTCCCGCACGTCGAGCACCTGCACGGCTCGCGCGAGGAGCTCCTCGCGCGCGGTGGGGCCGTCGAGCGCTGGAGGCCGGACGCCGTCGTCGACACGTTCCCCGGCGGGGCGACGGCGGCCAAGGCACGGCAGCTGAGCGCGCTCGCCGAACGGGCAGGCGTCGGGCACCTCATCGCGACCAGCTCGATCGACGTCTACCGCCACGCCGCGCTGTCCGGCGTCGACGGCTTCGAGCCGGCCGAGCTGCCCCTCGACACGCTGCCGCTCACCGAGGAGCACCCGCGTCGCCCGCCCAACGACCGCGACCACGACAACGTCTCGATGGAGGACGCGCTCGCCGGTGCGCCGCGCATCACGGTCCTGCGCCCGGGCGCGATCTACGGCCCGCACGACCACGCTCACCTCACCCGCGAGTGGTACCTCGTCGGCAAGGTCGTCCGCGGCGAGCATGCGTTGACGGTGCCGCACGGTGGGACGCAGCTCTTCCATCGCGTCGCGCTGGAGCGGGTCGGCCGTGCCGTGGCGAACGCGCTCGACCACGCGCCCGACGGGACCTGGGCGTGCAACGTCGGTGATCCGTCCGATCTGACCTTCGGGGGCCTCGCGCACCTCGTCGCGACCGAGTTCGGGCACGAGTGGGAGCTCAGCGAGTCCGACTGGGCCGACGATCCGCACCCCTGGAACGTCCGCCATCCGGTCGTGGCCGACACGCGCCGCCTCACCGACGTGCTCCGCGTGCGCGCGCCCGACCCGATGGAGGCCACGCGCGCGCAGCTGCACTGGCTGCTCGAACACGGGCCGGGTCTCAGGAGCTGCGGTTAGGCTCGCGGCACCCTGGCCGCGAAGGAGGGGCAGCCGCGACCGACAGCGACCCGCGCCGGACCGACCCGCGCCCGGCGGCGATCACATTCCTGACGACGGAGCACTTCGCGCTGCAGGGCGCACGCGCCGCGACGATCGCCGAGTCGACCGGCCGGGCGAACATGTTCCTGGCGGCGGTCTCGGGCGGCCTCGTGGCCCTCGGCCTCGTGGCGACCGCGAGCGACCTGGGAGCGGCGTTCTACGGATTCGGCCTGGTGCTCCTCCCGACCCTGGCGTTCGTCGGGTTCGTCACGCTTCGGACGCACGCTGCAGTCCTCGATCGAGGACACCGAGTACGCGCGCCGGATCGCCCTGGTGCGCGGCTACTACTTCGAGCACGCGCCGGAGATCGCCCCGTACATGCTGGAGGCTCCGCCCGCAGAGCTGCTGTTCATGCAGCGCGTGCCGGGCGATCGCTGGCAGGGATACCGGACGGTCGCCGGCATGGTCGCCGTCATCACCGCGGTGCTGGCCGGCTCGACCGCTGCCCTCGCCGCGATCCTCGTCTTCGACCACTCGCTGGCGGCGGCGATCGTCGCGGGGACGCTGGTCGCGCTCCCGGCGCTCGTCGCGATGATCCGACACCAGGATTCGACGTGGGAGCGAGCCGCTCAGGGCGTTACGCGGCGGGCAGCTCCACCGTGACGTGAAGTCCCCCGCCGGGCCGGGGGGCGAGGGTGAGCGTCCCCTCGTGGGCCTCGGTGATGCTCTTGACGATCGCCAGTCCCAGCCCGACGCCCGCGTGGTCGGTGCGGATGCGATTGGAGCCGCGCTGGAACGGCTCGGCGAGCGTGGAGACCAGCTGCGGGGTGAGCTTCTCGCCCGTGTTCTCGACGGTGAGCACCGCGGTCCGGGGGTGAACGCTGGTCGTGACCCACACGGTGCCCTGGTCGGGCAGGTTGTGGACGATCGCGTTGTGCACGAGGTTCGTCGTCATCTGCAGCAGGAGCGCGGGTGAGCCGATGGTCGGGGTCGGATCGCCTGAGGTCTCGATGGTGGCGCCGCGTTCCTCCGCGAGGGGGAGGAGCGTCTCGGTCGCCTCCTCGGCGATGAGCGACAGGTCGGCGTGTTCGCGGACGAAGGACCGCTGGTCGGCGCGGCTGAGCACGAGCAGGGCCTCGGTGAGGTCGATCGCCCGGGCGTTGACGAAGTGGAGGCGCTCGACGAGCTCGCCGTTGTCGCGCTCCGGGTCCTTGCGGGCCACGTCGAGCAGCGTCTGCGTGATCGCCAGCGGGGTGCGCAGCTCGTGGGAGGCGTTGGCGGCGAACCGCTGCTGCTCGGCGACCTGCGCCTCGAGCCGCGCGAGCATGGCGTCGAAGGCGTCGGCGAGCTCGCGGAACTCGTCTCTGCGGCCCTCCAGCCGGATCCGGTGGGACAGCGATCCGGTCGCGGCCAGGCGTGTGGCCGCGGTGATGCGACCCAGGGGAGCGAGCATCTGGCCGGCGAGCAGCCACCCTCCCACGAGGCTGAACACGAGCAGGAACCCCAGCATGATCGCCATCTTCGGAGCGAACGCGGCCAGGAGGTCGGAGCGGTCGGGGAACGAGGGGCCGGGGACCGCGAGGACCACACGGTCGGGGACGTAGCGCAGCAGGAACACCCACACGACGGCGAGCAGCAACGCTCCCGCGAGCATGAGGAAGCCGGCGTAGCTGAGGGTGAGCTTGAGGCGAACGCTCAGCCCGGGGGCTCTATCCACGGTCGGTGTCTGCATGCGTGTCGATGCGGTACCCGGAGCCGGCCACGGTGGCGATGATCCAGGGTTCGCCGAGCCGCTTGCGCAGCGCCGAGACGGTGATGCGCACGGCGTTGGTGAACGGGTCCGCGTTCTCGTCCCAGGCCCGTTCCAGGAGCTCCTCGGCGCTGACGACGCCGCCCTCCGCGGCGACGAGGACCTCGAGCACGGCGAACTGCTTCCGGGTGAGCGCGACGTAGCGGCCGTCGCGGAAGACCTCGCGGCGGAACGGATCCAGCCGCACACCGGCGATCTCGCGCACCGGCGGCCTGTGGTGCGCGCGTCTGCGGTCGAGCGCTCGGAGACGGAGCACGAGCTCCCCGAGCTCGAACGGCTTCGTGAGGTAGTCGTCGGCCCCGAGCCCGAACCCGGAGGCCTTGTCGTCGAGACGGTCCGCGGCGGTGAGCATGAGGATCGGCATGCCGCTGCCGGAGTCGACGATACGTCTGGCGATCTCGTCACCCGAGGGCCCGGGGATGTCCCGGTCGAGGACGGCGATGTCGTAGGCGTTGACGCTCAGCAGCCCCAGAGCCGCGTCGCCGTCGCCTGCGATGTCCGCCGCGATCGCCTCCAGTCGTAGGCCGTCGCGTATGGCCTCTGCCATGAGGGGCTCGTCCTCGACGAGCAGCACGCGCATGCTTCGATGCTACGGCCGGCGCATATCGTCGGCGTATCGAAAACCGCATACGTGCGGGCAACACCACGCTGCCTTCAATGGCCGCGTGATCTACGGCGAATCAGTACGAACAACGGCCCGCCGGACGCGGATCCGCAGGATCCGCTTCGTCGGCCTGCTGGTCGTGGTCGCGGCGATGGCCGCGGTCATCAGCGACCAGTTCACGGCGTCCTCGTCCTCGATGGCGCCCCTGTCCTCGGCGCCCTCACCGCCCCTCGACGTCTCTCGCGGCGACCACCCTCGGGCGCTCGGCGAGGCCGACGGTGCTGTCCCCGACGGCACGACGGTCTTCGACGACGGGATCCCGGGCGTCGCCAACCTGGATCCGGCGCTCCTCGGCGCCCTGCGCAGCGCCGCGACGGATGCCGCGAGCGACGGCGTGGAGTTCGTCGTCGACAGCGGCTGGCGTTCCCCCGCGTACCAGGAGCGGCTCCTCCAGGAGGCGATCGCGAAGTACGGCTCGGAGGCGGAAGCAAGCCGATGGGTCGCCGCGCCCAACACGTCCGCCCACGTGTCGGGCGACGCGGTCGACATCGGGCCCTCCGCCGCCGCTGCGTGGCTGTCCGAGCACGGCTCCGCGTACGGGCTGTGCCGGATCTACGGCAACGAGCCCTGGCACTACGAACTGCGCCCGGAGGCGACCGCGCACGGCTGCCCGCCGATGTACGCCGACCCGACGCACGATCCGAGGATGCAGCAGTGAATCTGAGCAGAACGCTCCTCGCTCTCGTGGTGGTCGCCCTGATCGCCGCGGGGTGTGGCTCGAATGCGCCTTCCGAGACCACCAGCACCACCACCACGAAGAAGACCACCGCTCGCTCCAAGGCGGTGCGGTTCTCCGAGTGCATGCGCGAGCACGGCGTCCGGGAGTTCCCGGACCCGGACGCGTCGGGCGAGCTGACGATCGACGGGGTCGTGAACGGCTCGTCGCTGGACACGAGCGGCGCGGCGTGGAAGGGGGCCATCGGTGCCTGCAAGGACCTGGAGCCATCGGGGTTCACGGGCCACAAGCGGAGCTCCTCGCAGCAGTCGGCTGCCCTCCAGTTCGCCCAGTGCATCCGCGAGAACGGCGTGACGGACTTCCCGGACCCCGCCCCCGGGCAGCCCCTCGTCGACACGAACCGCATCCCATCCTCCGCACGACCCGGTGGCATGACCGTCCTCAACGCCGCGATGCAGAAGTGCGGCGATGCCTTCTCCGGCAAGCTGGGGCTGGGGAATCGGTGAGGCGCGGGACCTGGATCGTGGTCGCTGCGGCCGTGGTCGCGACGTCCTGTGGGAAGGACGGGAGCTCGACGACACCGCAGACGCCGGTGAACACGGCGAAGGTGGAGAAGGGGAGGCTCTCGGCCGTCGTCTCGCTGTCCGGGATCCTCACGCTATCGGTCGCCGTCTTCGGTGATCAACCGGGCTCGCGGGACGTACACCGAGCTGCCCGCGGCCGGCGACAAGGCGGACTGCGGCGACGTGCTCTACCGCGTGAACGAGCACCCGGTGCTGCTGCTGTGCGGCACGGTCCCGGCCTACCGCGACCTGCACACGGGCGACAGGGGCAGGGACGTGTGGCAGCTCAACCGGAACCTGCGCAGGCTCGGCTTCCACGCCGGCACCGGTGCCGTGTTCACGTGGAGGACCGAGCGCGCCCTCAGGGCATTGCAGCACCGCAAGGGCCTGGCGGTCACGGGCAAGCTCCGTGCCGGCGACGCGGTCTTCCTGCCCGAGGCGGTACGGATCGCGAAGGTGACCGGCGAGCTCGGCGGCTCCGCCCGGCCGGGTGCCCGGGTCGCGCAGGCAACGTCCGACACGCTCGGTGTGCAGGTCGACCTCGACGCGTCGCAGCAGGGCGAGGTGAAGCAGGGCGACCGTGCGCGGATCACGCTGCCCGGCCTCAAGGTCGTGAACGGCAGGGTGGCCCGGCTCGGGAGGGTCGCCGAGTCCGCTGGGAAGGACCCCGGGTCCGCGACGATCCCCGCCTCGATACGACTCGCCGATCCCTCGAAGGCGCGCGGGCTCGACCGGGCGCCGGTCCAGGTCGACATCACGACCAGGGGAGTGAAGAGCGCCCTGAGCGTGCCGGTGACCGCGCTCGTCGGGAGGTCCGGCGGCGGGTTCGCGGTCGAGGTCGCGCGCACCGGCGGCCGACGCGAGCTGGTCTCGGTGAAGCTCGGCCTGTTCGACGGCACGGACGGCCGCGTCCAGGTCGAGGGCGATCTTGCCGCGGGCGACGACGTCGTGGTGCCGTCGCCGTGAGCGGGACGGTGCTGGAGCTGGACGGGGTGACCAAGGTGTACGGCGAGCTGCCGGTCGGTGGGGTCGAGTCTCGCGCTGCGCGGCGTGTCGTTCTCCGTGCAGGGCGGCGAGCTGGTGGCGATCGTCGGACCCTCCGGGTCGGGCAAGTCCACGCTCCTGCACGTCATGGGGACGTTGGAGCGGCCCAGCAGCGGCGTGGTCCGGATCGGTGGTGTGGACGTGGCGGGGTTGAGCGACCGCGAGCTGTCGCTGCTGCGGGCCCAGGAGATCGGGTTCGTCTTCCAGCAGTTCTTCCTGGCCGAGCACGCGACCGCGCGCGAGAACGTCGCCGACGGGTTGCTCTACGCCGGGGTCCCCGCCGCCGAGCGGTACCGGCGAGCCGACGAGGCGCTCGAACGGGTCGGCCTCTCCGGGCGCGCGACGTTCAGGCCCACGAAGCTCTCCGGCGGGGAGCGCCAGCGGGTGGCGATCGCCCGGGCGCTCGTCGGGCGGCCGGCGATCGTGCTCGCCGACGAGCCGACCGGGAACCTCGACAGCGCCACCGGCGCGTCGATCATGGAGCTCATCCGCGAGCTGGGCGCGGGCGGCGCGACGATCATCATGATCACCCACGACGGCGGCCTGGCCGATCAGCTGCCGCGCCAGATCCGGGTGCTGGACGGCCGGGTCGTCTCCGACGTCGGGGCGCCGTCGTGAGACTGTCGCCGCGGGACGGGTTGCGGGTCGCGAGCGTCGGGCTGCGCACCCGGCCGCTGCGCGCGGCGCTGTCGGCGCTGGGGATCGCGATCGGCACGGCGGCGATCGTGGCGATCCTCGGGCTGTCCGCCTCCTCACAGGCCGGGCTGCTCGCCGAGATCGACCGGCTCGGGACGAACCTGCTGACCGCCGAGGCCGGCCAGCGCCTGACCGGAGGCGAGGCGAAGCTGCCGCTCGAGGCGCCGGCGCGGATCACGCACCTCGACGACGTCCGTCAGGTTGCTCACACCGGCCTGATGAAGGACGAGCACGTCTACCGCAGCTCGATGATCCCCGTGGCCAACAGCGGCGGGCTGCAGGTGCAGGCGGCCAGCCTGAATCTGCCGTCCGTGCTCGGCACCGGCATGGCGCGCGGCGACTGGCTCAACGAGGGCACCGCCCGCGAGCCGGTCGTGGTGCTGGGCTCGGACGCCGCGGCACAGCTGGGCATCGACCGCGTCCACGCCGATCAGCGGATCTGGCTGGGAGGGCAGTGGTTCAACGTCGCGGGCATCCTGGAGCCGTCGCCGCTGGCGACCGACATCGACGCGAGCGCCCTCGTCGGCTACCCGGCCGCCCAGAAGTACCTCGGCTACGTCAGCGTTGCCAGCGCCGGGGTGGAGGCCGGGCCACCGAGCACGATCTACGTGCGCACCGCCACCGGTCACGAGGCGGCGGTGCAGTCGCTGCTCGCGCCGACCGCGAACCCGGAGGCGCCGAACGAGGTGAACGTCAGCCAGCCGTCCGACGTGCTCACCGCTCGGGCCGCCGCGGCGGGGGCGTTCGACAGCCTGTTTCTCGGGCTCGGCGTGGTGGCGCTGATCGTGGGTGCCGTCGGCGTCGCGAACATCATGATCATCTCGGTGCTCGAACGCCGCTCGGAGATCGGCCTCCGTCGCGCCCTCGGCGCGACGAAGGGCCAGATCCGGACGCAGTTCCTCGCCGAGTCGATCCTGCTCGCGCTCATCGGCGGCGTGGTCGGCGTGCTGGCCGGGATCGCGGCGACGGCCGTGTACGCCGAGCTCGAAGAACTGGGCCATCGTGATCCCCACCGAGGCGTGGGCGGGTGGCATCGCCTCGGCCATCCTGATCGGCGCGGGGGCGGGCCTGCTGCCGGCCGTCCGGGCGTCTCGGATGCCGCCGACGGTCGCGTTGCGGACGGTGTGAGCGAGCGATGAGTCTTGCCGGGGGGCGCAGTCTCTTCTCCACACGAAGCGAGCTGCACGTGAGGAGAGCACCATGACCGCCACCTACACCTTCGACGTCTTCTCCAGCCTCGACGGCTACGGCGCCGCGAGCGCCAAGTGGAGCGGCTACTGGGGCAAGCAGGGCCCCGAGCTGCTCGACCACCGCCTCGCCCAGTTCGGCACGGAGCAGCGGATGGTCTTCGGGGCCAAGACGCACCGGCTGTTCGCGGAGATGCTGGCCTCGAGCACCGAGGACTCCGAGGTGCGCGACCCGTGGGTCACCGCGATGTGGAAGATGCCGGCGACCGTCGTCTCCACGACGCTGCAGGAGCCGCTGGACTGGCCGAACGCGACCGTCGCGAGCGGCGACGCCGTCGACGTCGTCGCCCGGCTGAAGGAGGAGTCAGACGTGCCGCTGCGCTCACACGGAAGCCTGTCGATGAACTGGGCGCTGCTGGCCGCCGGCCTGGTCGACCGCGTCCAGGTGACGCTGTTCCCGGTCATCACCGGCGAGACCGGGATCGACCCGATCTTCGGGGGCGCGGCGGACTTCGACCTCGAGCTGATCGAGCAGCGGACGCTGGATGGGCGGACGCAGGAGCTGGTGTACCGGCCGACGCTGCACGTCTGAGCACCCGCACTTGGATTCGAATCCTCGTGATGCCTCGGCCCTCGTCCCTGGCTACGCGTTCGCGTGGCTCCTGCCGTAGGTCGGGGCATGGCGTCGTCCTGTCGTCCGGCCGTCGCGTTCCGTCGGAGCGATGTCCTCCGAGCGCGGGGAGATGGCTTCGAGGAGGTCGGCCCGCAGGTGCTCGACCTCCTCGACGGCAGCGTTGCGGCGCCGCTCCATCTCAGCGACCACGACCTCCGTGTCGGCTCGCAGACGCTCGGTCTCCTCGCGTAATGCGGTGCGCGCCTGGACTGCCGCATCGTCGATCATCCGCTTCGCGTCCTCGTCGGCCTGTGCGCGCACCCTCGTCGCATACTTCTCCGCGCGGCCGCACGTCTCGTTGGCGATGGTGTCGGCCTCCGCCGTGAGGGAGGCGCACTCATCCTCGGTCGTGCGGAGAAGCTCCTCGGAGCGCTGCTCCGCGGCCTCCAGGACGCGCGCAGCCGACTCGTCTGCAGCGGTCTGCGCCTTCGCCCTCAGCTCGGCGCACTCGTTCTCGGCACCGCGACGCAGCTCCTCGGCCTCCTGCTCGGCGATGAGGAGGATGCGCGCGGTCGTCTGCCCGGCCTGCTCGAGCTTGTTCCGGACGACCTCGTCGCCGAGCTCCTCGGTCGCGGCGGTCCTCAGCCAGTCGGACACCGACGCCAGGAAACCGTCGACCTCGCTCCGGTCGTACCCGCCGCGGCGGACCGTCGGGAAGCCGGAGGCCCGCCGGTGCTCGAACTCCGCCCAGTCCATCGTCCCCTCGCCTCCAATCGTTCTCGTTCCGAGGCCGAGAGGCGGGATTACCCGGAATCCGGGTTCTCACAGCTGCTACGTCGGATCTGGAACGTCGACCTGCGCGCTCACCGCGTCCCACGCTGGATGCGCTTGAGCTCGCGCCGCACGACGCCGCGCTGGTCGTCCGAGACGCGCAGGCGCTCCTCCAGGAGCGGGACGGCGTCGGTACCCCGCCCCGTGCGGGCCAGCGCGTAGGCGAGGTTGTAGAGCGCGTAGGCGTAGGTCAGCTCCCTGGTGCGCCCCTGGGCGCGGAACGTATCGACGGCGCGCTGCAGCAGCGGGACGGCCTCGGTGTAGCGCCCCTGCCGGCTGAGCGCGTACCCCGCGCTGTTGAGCTGGATCGGCGAGCGACCGTCGGCCGGGGCGGAGGGCGGGGCGGTGGTCGCTGCGGGCGGGGTCTCGGTGGCCGGTGCGCGCTGCGTCGCGGTAGCGGCAGGCGCCCGCGTGGTCACCGCCGACGTTCGGACGCCCGTTTCTCGCGTCGTCGCGGTGCGCTGGGCCCGCGGAGTCGTGGTGCCCGCTGCCCCCCGCTCGGGGTCGTCCCCGCCGCCCGTGAACGCGAGGACCGTGCCGGCTGCGACGAGCGCCGCGAGCGCGACGAGCGCGACGAGGATCGGGCGGCGCCCGCGACGCGTGCCCGGGAGCGAGGCAGACGCTGGAGTGCGCCCGTCCGCCGCGCGCGGCGCCCGGGGAGCTCGTCGGCGTGCCGTGGGCCGGACGATGCGCTGGGTCGCCTGCGTCGGCCCGGGAGCAGGCGCGCGTAGCGCGCGCTCGAGCTCCGCGACGAGCTGTCCCGCCGTGGCCGGACGCTCGGCGGCGTCCTTGGCCAGGCCGCGAGCGAGGACGACGTCGACCGCGGGCGGCAGGTGGGGGGCGCGGTCGGTGATCCGCGGCACCTCGGCCTCGACGTGCTGGCGTGCCTGCGCCGCCGTGTGCTCCGCCTGGTAGGGACGTTCGCCGCACAGGAGCTCGAAGGCGACGACCGCGAGTGCGTAGCGATCGCTCGCGGAGGTCGCCGGCTCCCCGAGCGCCTGCTCGGGCGAGAGGTATGCGACGGTGCCGAGCACCGTCCCGGCAACGGTGAGCTGTCGGGTGGCATCGGCGACGTGGGCGATGCCGAAGTCGGCGACCGCGAGGCGATCGCCGTCATCGAGCAGGAGGTTGGCGGGCTTGATGTCGCGATGCACGATGCCGTGATCGTGTGCGCAGTCGAGCGCCGTCGCCGCCTCCTCCAGCCAGCGCAAGGCGGTGTGATGGGGCACGAGGCGGGGCCCACGCATCCGGTCTGCGAGCGTGCCGCCGTCGAAGTACTCCATCACGATGAACGTCCGCCCGGCGTGCTCGCCGACGTCGTAGATCGTGACCACGTGGTCGCAGTCGGAGAGGCTCGCGGCGGCGCGCGCCTCGCGCATGAAGCGCTCTCGGTACGAGTCGTCCTCGCCCATGACCGGCGAGAGCACCTTCACCGCGACCCGCCGGCGCAGGACCTCGTCCTGGGCGACCCAGACCGATGCCATACCGCCGGTGGCGATGCGGTGCTCCACGCGGTAGCGCTCTGGCAGCGCGATGGTGCTCGGCGCGGCCATCGCGTCGGGGCGTACCCGTGTAGGCGACGGCACTCACGCCCGGTGCGCCGGAACCAGGTCCGACCGTCACCGCAGGCGCTGCGAAGCGTTCCTGCCGATGACGGTCCGGGAAGACATCCTCGGTGGGACGCCATCGGCCATGGCGCGCGGCAATCCTCCTCCTCGGAGCCGTCGTCGGCATCCGCGCCGGCCCCGCATGGGGCGGCACGTACGACGTCCTGGCGTGCGCCGCTGCCCCGGGCGGCGTGAACCACTCCTGGACGGCGAGGAGCTCGTCGCGGTATCTCGCCGCCTACGAGCAGTGCCCGCCGTCGGGAGGACCCGGATGGGGAGGGCTGATCGTGCGCAACAGCCCGCAGGTGCTGCCGCGATCCAACCCGCCCGGCGCGGCCGCCCAGCAGGTGTTCCGTGCACCGCCGGGCGCCTCGATCGTCGCCGTGACGTGGGCGGGGTTCCGGCTGCGCCGCCCAGACGCGCGCGGCCTGGCGTATGACGTCGGTCTGCGCGATGAGGCCGGGCGCTGGTACGACGGATCGTGCGCCGGTGTCCGCGCGTGCGCGTCGTCTGGGCCCCGCGCGTCCGTCGCCTACGAGCGGGTGGCGCGCCATGCCGTGCGCATCCCACATCGCCGGCGCCTCGCGTTCGTGGTCGTCTGCCGGGGATCGCCGACCCTTGCGTGCGACTCGCAGTCGACCGGGGACCGGAGCTCCGGGTATGTGGCCGCCGGGATCGCCGTGACCTACGCTCGCGTGCGAGTCGCGGATTCCACGCCGCCCGAGGTGCAACGAGTCGCCGGACCGCTGTGGAGCGGGCACGTCGCGGAGGCACCTCGAGCGGTGGAGTTCACGGTGACCGACCCCGTCGGCGTGCGCGACGTGCGTCTGCTGGTCGACGGCCGCCCCGCGGCGGAGAGCGTGTCGCAGTGCGACCCGACCCTTCCGGTGCCATGTCCTGCGAACCGTCGGGACCGCCTGGTGCTCGACGCCGGTGCCGTCTCCGCGGGGACCCACCGGCTCGCACTCCGCGTCACCGACGCCGCGGGGAACTCGGTGACAGCCCGCCGCACGACCGTCGTGGCCGCCGATCGGGACGAGCAGCCGGCGGGAAACGGAACCCGCGTCGGATGGATGGCGGCGCTCGCGCTGCTCGGTGGACTCGGAGCGATGACGCTGCTGGGACTCCGGCGCCGGCGCCGGCGCCGCACACGACGCCCCGTGCCCACCATGGAGCAGGCGCGAGCACGCATCGCCGAGATGACGGCGGCGGGAATGACGTCGCAGGAGATCGCCGATCGCTTCAACGCGGAGCGCATTCCCACCCTCTTCGGCCGCGGAACGTGGCGCCCCGCGAGCGTGGACCTAGCCACGCGTCTGTCCACGGGGCCGTCGGAGGCACGGCCGCGATCGCCCCATCCCTCCTTCGAGGAGGCGGGGACGTTCCTGCCGCTGAGCCCCGTAGGGCTCCGAGAACCCGAACCCGAACCTGAGCCGGAACCCGAGCCGCCGCCAGCCGGCGGGATTCGCCCCGCGCCCGGGCCTTCTCTCCGCTGCCACGGTGTACGAGATCGTCTGGTACCGCGACGGGGAGCGCGTCGCCTTCGCGCTGCAACCGATGGACGGGCGCGCCGCCCCCTGGGCGCGGTACCGCTCGACGTCCTTCGCGTGGGCCGAGGACGACGATCCGCCCGCGAGCCTGCGCGTCGCCCAGCGCGCTCACGGTCGCCTGAAGGCGAGGCTGGATCGCGAGGGATGGCGCCCGGCGGGCCGCGGCGGACCGTGGTTCAATCACCGCGTCGAGCCACCCGACAAGGCGCGGGTCCGCGACACGGCGGATGGGAGTGGTGGTTGAGCTGCGGAAGGACCCGCCGGCGGAAGCCGGCCTGTCAGGTCGCCCGGCGGTAGCGGATGTGTGTGGCCAGCGGCGAATGCAGCACCTCGACGGGCTGGAACCCGAAGGAGCCGACGCCGTCGAAGATACGTTCGCCGGACCCGAGCAGGACCGGGGCGATGTCGAGCGTCAGCTCGTCGACGACCCCGGCGATGAGCGCCTGCCGAACGGTGGAGGCGCCGCCCGCGATGTCCACGCCGTCGTCGCCGGCCGTCTCACGCGCCTGTGCGTAGGCGGCGTCGAAGCCGTCGGTGACGAAGTGGAAGGTCGTCCCGCCCTCCATCTCGATCGGTTCGCGGGCGTGATGCGTGAGCACGAACACCGGCGCGTGGTAGGGCGGCTCGGCTCCCCACCAGCCGCGCCAGTCCTCCTCCCACTCACCGCGGATCGGCCCGAACATGTTGCGGCCCATGACGTAGGCGCCGCGCGGGCGCATGAGCCAGCCGACAGCGGTCTCGTCCGCGTCGTTGGCGCGCTCGTCGCCGATGTGCCAGCCGTGGAGCTCCAGTCCGCGCCTCCCGAGCGGGTGCTCGCGGCTCTGATCCGGCCCGGCGACGAAACCGTCGAGCGAGATCGACATGTGGCAGGTGGTGTCCGACATCGTGACTCCTCTGAAGGCGTTGATGGTCTGCAAGGGCGTCAAGCGGGAAAGGGGTGCTGGTGGACCGGGAGGCTCAGGCGGGGACAGGCTCACCGACGAAGGGCGGCGAGCGATGAAGTTCCTGATGCGGTGTACACGGCACGACCCGTCCCGCCCAGCCCAACGGTGAAGGTCCACCACGAGGATCTGAGCTGCACGTCACGTCGGTGTTCCCGGTGAGAGGTCTCGACTTCCTCTACCGGGGGACAGCCGAGGACATGGGCGACGACACCAGAACGCAAAAGACCCGCATTAGCGGGCCTTTCACAAGCGGCTGAAGGGACTCGAACCCTCGACCTTCTGCATGGCAAGCAGACGCTCTAGCCAACTGAGCTACAGCCGCAGAGGTGCGGAGTATAGAACGCGGCTACGGGGCCGGGATCTGGCGCAGCACGATCAGGTTCGTCGCGCCGATCGAGCCCGACTGCGGGCCCGCCGTCAGGACCGCGAGGCCGCCCGGGCTCAGGTCGGCCAGGTCGCGCGCGCACTCCAGCGCCGCGTCGACGAGGCCGTCGACGGTCTCGAGGTACTCGATCGTCGCCGCGCGGACTCCCCACTCGAGCGCGAGCTGGTTCGCGACCCGGTGGTCGTGGGCGAGGGCGATGATCGGACGCCTGCGGCGGTACTTCGCGCACGCGCGCGCGGTCCCGCCGCTCGTGGTCGGCACGATCAGTGCGACGGCATCGACGTCGTCGGCGAGGGTGACCGCAGCGTGCATCACGGCGGCGGCGGTCCCGCCGACGTCGGGCTCGTGGCCGCTGCGGATGACCGAGGACTCCTCGACGACGATCGCGATGTCCGACATGGCGATGACCGCCTGCACGGGATACGCGCCCACGCTCGTCTCCGCGGACAACATCACGGCGGAGGTCCCGTCGATGACGGCGTTGGCGACGTCGCCGGCCTCCGCGCGGGTCGGCTCGGGCTGCGTGATCATCGACTCGAACATCTGCGTCGCCGTGATGACGAGCTTGCCGGCCTGGGTCGCGCGGTAGATCGTGTCCTTCTGCATGAGCGGCACGCGCGCGAACCCGGCCTCCACGCCGTAGTCACCCCTGGCGACCATCACGCCGTGCGACGCCGCGAGGATGTCGTCGAGGTGCTCGTAGGCCTCGATCTTCTCGATCTTCGCGATGACCCGCGCATGGGACCGGCGCTCCTCGAGCAGGTCGACGAGGCGGATCATGTCGATGCCGTTGCGCACAAACGACAGCGCGACGAAGTCGGCGCCCATCTCGACGGCGACATCGAGGTCGGCCATGTCCTTCTCGGTGATCGCCGGGAGCGTGGGCCGCGCGTAGGTCACGTTGATGCCCTTGTTGGGCAGCAGCGCGCCGGGGGAGACGGCGCGCGCGACGACCCGGTCCTCGCTGACGCTCTCGGTCATGAGCCGCGGCACGCCGTCGCCGATCACGATCTCCGAGCGCTCGGTGACGAGCCCGCAGAAGTCGTCGAAGGCGACGCGGACGGCATCGGGGTCGGAGACGCCGCCGTTCCCACAGAAGACGACGCGGTCGCCGGGCTCCAGCCGGCGCTCGACCGTGTCGCTCGCGAGGCGGATCTTCGGGCCCTGCAGATCGAAGAGCAGGCTGACGGACCGGCCGGCCCTGTCGGCGGCGGAGCGCAGCTCGACGGCGCGGCGGCGCAGGTCCTCGTGCGTCCCGTGCGAGCAGTTGATGCGCGCGCAGTCCATCCCGGCTGCGATGAGCTGGTCGAGCATCCCGGGCCCGTCCGTGGCAGGCCCCAGCGTGGCGACGATCTTGGTGCGGCGGGCGTGCATGCCTTGAGTGTGGCACCGGCCCCGCCGGGTGACGTCAGCCCACGTTGTCCAAGGCTTCCCGGAACGCGTCGTAGGTCTGCTCGTCGAAGAGCCAGAAGCGCACCTTGCGCACGCCCGGGTGGCGCAGCATCTCCTCCCGGACGGTGGCGATCGCGATCGGCGCGGCACGCTCGACCGGGAACCCGTACGCGCCGGTGGAGATCGACGGGAGCGCGACGACGGGGCAGTGCGACGAGTCGGCGAGCGTGATCGTCCGGCGGTACACGGCCTCCAGGAGCTCCGGCTCGCCGAGGCCGCCGCCGCGCCACTTCGGCCCGACGGCGTGGATGACGTGCTGCGCGGCGAGATCGCCGGCGCCGGTGATCTTCGCGTCGCCCGTCATGCAGCGGCCGATCGCCTTGCACTCCTCCAACAGCGACGGGCCGGCGGCGCGGTGGATCGCACCGTCCACGCCGCCGCCGCCGAGCAGCGACTCGTTGGCGGCGTTCACGATCGCGACGGCCTCGGTGTCGGTGGTGATGTCGCCGAGGTGCAGGGTGATCACGTCACGTGCTCCTCCAGCCAGCCGAGGGCGACGCCGAGCACCTCGCGGCTGTTCTCCTCGATCGTCATGAAGTGCGAGTTCCCGTGGATGCCGCGCTCGGCCAGGTCGAGGTCGTCGACGCTGCACCCGGCCTGGCGCAGGAACTCCGCGGCGACGCGGTTGATCTCCGAGAAGCGCGGGTCGTCGCTGTTCAGGCAGGCGATCGGGATCCCCGACAGGTTCGCGAGGCGCCGCGGCGGATCGGCCTGCACGACGCGCGGCACCCCGCCGAGCGGGCCCCACTCGACGTCGCGCTCGTCGGGCACCGCCACGAGGTCGAGCTCGCCGGGCGGGTCGAACGTCAGCTGGGAGGCGGCCATCGCCGGCGGCAGCGCCTCGACGGAGACGATCGCCTTGACGAGGTCCGGGCGCGCGTCGGCGGTGACCCATCCGAACGGGCCGCCGGCGGAGTGCATGATGAGGATCGCGGGACCGATGGCCTCGAGCAGCTCCCCGCCGCGGCGCTTGTAGAGCTCGACCGGCTGCGGCTCGCCCGCCGGGGTGCCGCGCTGCTGGGCCATGAACTGGTCCACGCGCGGGTCGCCGATGTCGCCGGTCCCCTTCCAGCGGCCGGTCTCCGCGCCGAACATGAACTCGCGCGTGACCGCCTCGTAGGGCACCGCCGCGACGGCCTGGCCGTCGTAGGGGAGCGGGGGGTTGCGGCCCAGGCCGGGGCGATCGACGAGGTAGACGGCGTAGCCCTCGGCGAGCAGGTGGTGCGCCCAGCCGGGCTCCCCGCCGCCGGGGCCGAGGAACGCCATGCCCTGGCCGTTGCCGCCGTGGACGAGGATCACCGGGTGCGGCTTCGTGCGCTCCTGCGGCACGAAGTACTCGACGTACATGTGCTCGCCCGCGGTGACGGTCGTGCCGTCCGGGCCGGGCACGCGCTCGACGCCGACCCACAGGAACGAGTGCTCCGCGAGCGCGATCACAGCGCCGCCGCCGCGGCCATGTCGGAGAGGCGGTGGAAGCGCCGGATGTTCGGCGCGTGCGCGAGGACGCCCGAGGTGAGGACGACGAACGTGAGGTCGCGCTCGGGGTCGACCCAGAAGATCGTCGAGCCCGCGCCGTAGTTGCCGAACGTCCGCGGCGACGGGAACGTCCCGTACATCGCCGGCGCCAGCGTGTCGCCCGCGAGCATGAACCCGAGGCCGATGTAGGCGGGGGTGACCTCCCAGCCGTTCTGCACGGCCAGGCGCCCGTAGAGCTCGTTGGGGGCGTCGCCGGTCTGGTTGCGGGTGGCGAGGTCGAGCACGGCGGGCGCGATGTAGCGCACGCCGTCGTACTCGCCGCCGCGGCGCAGCATCTCGGCGAGGCGGAAGACGTCCTCCGCGCTCGTCACGCCGCCCACCCAGGGCATCTCGGCGTCCTCGCTGATGACGTCGTTGAGGACCTCGACGTCGTGCTCGGTGAGCCAGCCGCCCGCGTTGCCGAAGCGCGCCTTGAGCGGCACGAGCCGGTCGGCCCAGGCGCGCGGGGCGCCCAGCGCGGTGCTCGTCATGCCGAGGGGCTCGAAGAGGTCGCGGTGCAGGAGGTCGCGCATCGAGATGCCGTCGCCGCTCAGCCGCCGGAGGATCTCGCCCATGAGCGCGTGGTTCAGCGCGGGCGAGTAGTTCACGGCGCCACCCGGGTCGCTCACCGGCTCGAGCTCGTAGATCGCCTGCAGCGTGAGGTCGAGGCGGCCGAGCTGCTCGTAGGGGACCGGGGTGGGGGTGAGGGGCAGGCCCGAGCGATGGGTGAGGAGGTGGCCGATCGTGATGCGCTCCTTGCGCGCACGGCGGAAGCGATCGGTGCCGGCGAACTCGGGGAGCACGTCGACGACGGGCGTGGCGGTCGAGAGCTCGCCGCGGCTGATCGCGCGCAGCATGAGCGTGTTCGTGAACGCCTTCGTGAGCGACAGGACGCGGAAGATGTCGTCCGTCTGCGTCTCGCGGCCGGTGTCGCGCTCAGCCCAGCCGATCGCCTCGTGCAGCCCCAGCTCGCCGTGGCGTCCGAGCATGACGACGGCGCCGTCGTACAGACCTGCCTCGATGTCGCCCTCGATCGCGGCGCGCAGCCGGTCGAGTGCCTCCGTGTCCAGTCCGGCGCCGGTCGCGTGCGCGGTCACAGGCTCTCCTCCGTCGTTGCCGCGCGCAGCGTATCTCGCGTCCGCCGGTCAGGCGGGCGTCGCCGCCGGGACGAGGGTGAACCCCTCGTAGCCGTTGGCCACGACCTCGTCGCACCGTTCGCGGTAGGCGCCGACGCCGCCGATGTACGGCATGAAGACGCGCGGCTTGCCCGGGACGTTGGAGCCCATGTACCAGGAGTCGGCCTGCGGGTAGAGCGTCGCGTTGCCGACCTCCTCCGCGTGCCGCGCCCACTCCTCCTGGGCCTCCGGGGTCGGCTCGATCGCCGCGATCCCCTCGTCGCGCAGGTGGGCGATGCAGTCCGCGACCCACTCCACGTGCTGCTCGATGGAGACGATCATGTTGCTCAGCACGGAGGGGCTCGTCGGGCCGGTGATCGTGAAGAGGTTCGGGAAGCCGACGATCCCGATGCCGAGGTAGGAGCTCGGGCCGTCCGCCCAGGCGTCGCGCAGCGTGCGCCCGCCGGCGCCGGTGATGTCGACCGCCAGGAGGGCGCCGGTCATCGCGTCGAACCCGGTGGCGAGGACGATCGCGTCGAACTCGTGCTCGGCCTCCGTGGTCCGGATGCCGCGCTCGGTGATCTCGAGCAGCGGCGTCTTGCGCAGGTCGACGAGGTGGACGTGCGGCTGGTTGAACGTCGCGTAGTAGCCGGAGTCCAGCAGCGGGCGCTTCGTGCCGACCGGGTGCGACGTCGGGCAGAGGGTCTCCGCGACCTGCGGGTCGTCGACGATCGCGCGGATCTTGTCGCGGATGAAGTCCGCGAGCGTGTCGTTGGAGGCCTGGTCGACGAGCGTGTCCGTGTAGGAGGTGATCATCGCGCCGATCGTCCCCTCCTCCCACGCGGCCTCGTAGCGCGCGGCGCGCTCGTCGTCGGTCGCCTCGAGCGCCTTCTTCGTCGGCGGCTCGCTGGGGACCCCGGCGGGGGACGTGCGCTGCCGTTCGCGCCACTCGCGGTAGCTGCCCTTCACGGCGGTGACCTCCTGCACCTCCAGCGGCCGGTTGTGCGCGGGGAACGCGAAGTTCGGGGTGCGCTGGAAGACCGTCACCTCCGTCGCCTGGCGCGCGATGACCGGGATGGACTGCACGCCGCTGGAGCCGGTCCCGATCACGCCGACGCGCAGGCCGGTGAAGTCGACGCCCTCGTCCGGCCAGCGGCTCGTGTGGTGGATCGGGCCGCGGAACAGCTCCAGGCCCGGGATCTCGGGCGCCTTCGGGGACGACAGGCAGCCCGTCGCCATGACGAGGAACTGGGCGTCGATCGTCTCGCCCGTGTCCGTCTCGACCGTCCAGCGCTGGGCGTCCTCGTCGTAGGTCGCCGCGGTGACCCGGGTGTTCAAGGTGATGTCGCGCCGCAGGTCGTAGCGGTCGGCGACGTGGTCGATGTAGCGGAGGATCTCCGGCTGGGTCGGGTACTTCTCGGTCCACTCCCACTCCTGCTCGAGCTCGGGGTCGAACGAGTACGAGTAGAAGTGGCTCTCCACGTCGCAGCGCGCGCCCGGGTAGCGGTTCCAGAACCAGGTGCCGCCGACGCCGTCCCCGGCCTCCACCACGCGGGTCTGGAACCCGAGCTCGCTCAGCAGATGCAGCTGGTAGAGCCCGGCGAGGCCTGCGCCCACGACGAGCGCGTCGACGCGGCTGGAATCCGGCATGGACCGACCCCTCTCCTCGTGGTTGCGCGCATGCTAGAGGCGTAGGATCCGCGCCGTGCCCAGCCCGAGCACGGTGGAGCTGGTCCGGCCGCTCCCGTTCCCCGACGAGCTCGGGGAGCCGCTGTGGCAGGAGCGTCGCGCGTTCCCCGTCGCGGCCGTGTTCGGCGTGCCGGCGGCCTTCCTCGTCGTCGCGGCGATCGTCGTCGGGCCGATGGTGCTGCACGTCGTGTTCGGCCTGGCCGCCGTCGCTGCGGTCTTGCTCCTGCTCGAGCGCCGGCGCCATGCGCTGATCGAGACGCTCACCGTGACCGATCGGTACGTCGCCATCGAGCAGCCGGGCGGCGGTCGCGTGGCCCTGCCGGTCGAAGCGCTGACGACGGTCACGGTGCACGGCGACCACGTCCGGTTCGACAGCACGGAGGGCGTCATGGACTTCGCCTACGTGCGTCGCAAGCGGGCGCTGCTCCGCGCGCTGGAGCGCGCCGCGCCCGCGCTGGCGTTCGATCGCGACGCGGCGACGATGTGCCTGACCTGCTCGATCCGCTACTAGAGGCCGTGCTGGTCTGTACGCCGGATACCGACTCACGGGAGGCCGCCCCATGCGCAAACTGACCTTCGGTATGAACATGAGCCTGGACGGCTACACCGCCGCGCCCGGCGACGACCTCGGTTGGAGCGTGCCGAGCGACGAGCTGTTCCAGTGGTGGTCCGACCGGGTGGGGGCGACAGGCCTGGCGCTGTACGGGCGCAGGCTGTGGGAGGGGATGAGCTCCCACTGGCCGACCGCCGACAAGCAGCCGGGCGCCACACCGGCGACGATCGAGTACGCCCGCCGCTGGCGGGACATGCCGAAGGTGGTGTTCTCCTCGACGACCAGGACGGTCGACTGGAACACCCGTCTGGTCACCGGCGACGCGGTCACCGAGATCACCAGGCTCAAGGCCGACGACGGCGGCTCCATGGACATCGCCGGTGCCACACTCGCCGCGGCGGCCATGCGGGCCGGGCTGATCGACGAGTACGCGATCGTCACCCATCCGGTCCTGGTGGGCGGCGGCACGCCGTTCTTCACGGCCCTGGACACCTGGGTGAACCTGAGCCTGGTGGAGACCCGGACCTTTCCCGACGGCGTGGTGCTGACCAGGTACGAGACCCAGCGGTGAGTGCGGATCCGCTAGAGGCGCCGACCGGAATCGAACCGGTGTGCACGGCTTTGCAGGCCGCTGCGTAGCCACTCCGCCACGGCGCCGGAAGGCCGCCTCATGCTAGGACCTCGTGTCGATGAGCGACTGGGACGACCCCGAGGACGACGACGGCTGGGCCGACGCCGAGGTCGACCGCGCGCCGATCTGCGCGGTCTGCGGCGTGACGGCGCTACCCGCCGAGGCCGCGCGCGGCGCCGAGCCGACCTTCGTCTGCGAGAACCCCGACTGCGAGGCGTTCGGCGAGGCGGTGTGACTAGGTCGGGTGCGGGCCGCGCAGGCCGCGCTGCTCGAGCAGCGGGAGGACGTCCGCGTTGAACCGGGCGAGGCCGTCGGCGTAGTCGACCCACGTGAGCAGCACGCCGTCCAGGCCGGCGTCGGAGAGCCCTGCGAGGCGCTCGGCGATCTCGACGGCCGTCCCGACGAGCGGGTAGCCGCTCATGCCGACGATCGAGCGGTGCCGCGCGATGGCGAGGACGTCCGGGGGCAGCCCCTGCACGGCGGTGATGCCGCGCATCCAGGTCTCCAGCGCGGGCTCGTCGGGTCGCTCGGCCAGATAGCGCTCATAGGCGACGGCCTCGGCGGTCGTGTCGCGCTGGATCACGTACGTGTAGCCCCAGACCTGCAGGTCGCGCCCGTGCTCACGTGATGCGAGGTCGCGGTACTCGGCGATCTGCGCGCGGCAGACCTCGGGGTCGTCCGAGCCGAGGATCACGAACGCCAGGTCGGCGTTCGCGGCGGCGAACTGCTTGCCTGCGGCCGAGGATCCGGCGTTCATGATCGCGGGGAACGGCTGCTGCACGGGTCGCGGGCGCGCGAGGGCGCGCTCGGCCGTGTAGAAGCGCCCCGCGAAGTCGAACTCGTCGTCCTCCGTCCAGAACCGCTTGATCAGGTCGAGCCACTCGGTCGCCTGCTCGTAGCGGTCCCCGGGCGCGGTCAACGAGGCACCGAACATCCGGAACTCGTTCTCCTGCCAGCCGGCGACGACGTTCAGGGCGAACCGGCCGCCGGAGATGTGGTCGATCGTCGCGCCCTGCTTGGCCGCGAGCAGGGGATGGATCGTCGAGACATGCGAGGTGGTGAAGACGGCCGCGTGGTCGGTCGCCTGCGCGATCGCCGCCGCCCACGTGTACGGCTCGAGGCACTCGTGCGACCGGTGATCGGGGTCCCCCTCGACGTAGCCCTTCCAGCGGCCGAACGGGACGATGGCCTCGTAGCCGGCCGCGTCGGCGATGCGGCTGAGCTCGAGGGTCTGGTCCCACGTCACCGCGTACGCCTCGGGCGCGACCGTGTGCGCGCTGCCGCTGCCGTTGTGGGCGAAGATGCCCAGCTTCAGCGCGTTCGGGCCGAACAGCGGGTTCGTGCTCGTCCGCACGGCGCGACCCTACCGCCGGGCCCGTCGCGAGAGGCGCCGACCAGAATCGAACTGGTGTACACGGCTTTGCAGGCCGCTGCGTAGCCACTCCGCCACGGCGCCGGGGACAGGCGACATCGTAGGACCTCAGGCCTGGGTGTAGAAGTCGACGGGCAGGCCGAGCCTCGCCTGCGCGATCGACGTCGCCTTGAAGTCCAGCTGGTGGATCCCGTTGGTGCGGAACGCGCAGAGGTCGCGCCAGAGGCGCTGCATGCGCGACCCGTCGCGGGCGCCGGACGTGCTTGCCGCGCGGAAGACGGTGTCGCCCGCCTCCCAGCACAGCTTGTGCGCCGTCATGAGCTGCCCGTAGATGCGGAAGCCGCGCTCCTCGTTCACCGGGTCGTCCTCCTGCATCGCCCGCCGGCCGTGCTCCATGTACAGCTCGCCGCAGCGCTCGACGATCGAGTACGCGGCGTCCGTGTAGGCGATCCCCAGCCCGAGGCAGCGCTGGTAGTCCTTGTTCTCGGCGCGCGTGGGACCGTCGCCGACGCTCGGCGTCCACGTCCGGCGCGCGGTGATGATGCGCTCGAACTCGTCGACCGCCCCCTGCGCGTTGCCGACCTGGACGGAGTTCAGCTCGCCCATCGCGAAGGGCACGAACGCCCCGCCGTACATGGGGTTGCCGTGCAGCTCGTAGCCCGGAGTCGTGGTGACGTCGAAGCCGACGAACTCCCCGAACGTGATCGCGTGGCTCGCGGGGACGAGCGCGTCCTCGGCGTGGACGCTGTGCGACCCGCTGCCCTTCAGGCCGATGAGGTCGCCCCAGTCGTCCAGGACCGTGAAGTCCTTGCGCGGGATCGCGGCCACGAGCACGCCGCCGTCGTCGGGTAGCGCGGCGAGGCCGATGTGGTGCGTCGCGTAGGGGACGCCCGAGCAGAAGTGCCACGTGCCGCTGACGCGGTAGCCGCCGTCGACCGGCTCGGCGAGGGCGTTCTCGGCCGCGAAGCTCGCGGACGCGACGAAATGGCCGTCGCCGAACAGCTCGGCCTGCGCCTCCTCCGGCCAGTACGACGCGACCTGCAGCGCGTGCCCGGACCCCAGGCACGCCATCCAGCCGGTCGACGGGCACCCGCGGGCGATCGACATCATCACGCGGTAGAAGGTGGGCACGTCCATCTCCAGGCCGCCGTAGCGCTTGGGCTGCAGCAGCCGGTAGACGCCGAGCTCGCGGAACGTCTCGTGCAGCTCCTCTGAGTAGCGCGTGCGCGCCTCCGTCGCGGACTGCTCCTCGAGCAGGCGCGGGCGCAGCGCGTCGGCGGCGGCGATGAGCTCCTCGGGCGTGCTCATACGAAGCCCGGCTGCATGCCGAGCCGCAGGCGCCCGACGTTCGTCGCCGTGCGGTCCAGCTGCAGGCCCATGTGCGTGCGCATCACGGTGAGCGCCAGCATCGCGTTGCCGATCGGGTGGCCTCTGCGCGCGCTGCTCGTCCCGCCGGTCCGGAAGACCAGCTCGACCGCCTCGTCGCACAGGCGGATGCAGTTCTGCTGCAGGAAGAGCAGCCGGCGCGTCTCCTCGTCGTTGTCGTCGACCGGCTGGTCGGCCTCGTACGCGCGCGTCGCCTGGTCCATGTACCGGTCGGACCCCTCGAGCAGCGCGGCCTCCGCGAGGTCGACCAGCCCGACGGCCCGCCCCAGGTGGTGCTGGTACTCGTCGACCTCGCCGCGCAGGACGAACGGCGGGATGTCGAGCGCCTTCGACGCGAGGACGTCCTCGAAGACGTCGATCGCGCCGCGGGCGGCGCCGATCGCGATCGCCCCGAGCTCGAAGAAGAGCAGGCTGAACAGGCCGCCGGCGTACAGGGGGTTCGCGTGCGAGCGCCAGCCCGGCGGCCGCTCGGGCGACGTGCCGATCGCGGTGATCACGCGGTGCTCCGGGACGAAGACGTCCTCGGCGACGACGCGCTTGGAGCCCGTCCCACGCAGGCCGATCACGTCCCAGTTGTCGACGATCTCGTAGTCGGCGCGGTCGATGAGCAGCCACGTGAGCCGGGGCGGCTCGGTGCCCGGCACGATCGCGCTGCCCATGAAGTGTGTCGAGTGGTCGCAGCCCGATGCGTAGTCCCAGGCGCCGCTGACGGTGTAGCCGCCGTCGGTGGGCACGGCCAGACCAGCCTGCACGGGCCGGCCGGGAACCCGCAGGTCGCCGGTCGCGCCGTACAGCTCTGCCTGCGCCTCCTCGCTCCAGTGGCTCAGGAGGTGCGGGTGACCCGAGGTCAGCGCGAGCACCCAGCCGCTGGACGGGCAGCCGCGGGAGATCTCGCTCATCGCGCGGACGAAGTCGCGCAGGCCCAGCTCGTAGCCGCCGAAGCGGCGCGGCTGGAGCGCGCGGTAGAGGCCGGCATCGATGAACGCCTGGTGCGTCTCGTCGAGGAGGCGTCCCGCCGCCTCGGTCGCGGGCTGCCGTTCGCGGAGCACGGGCACGAGCGCCTGCGCCCGGGCCAGCAGCTCGGCCGCGGTGAGGTCCGGTTCGGGCGGTGCGATCTGGGTCGTCGCGGTCATGTGCTGACCGTAACCATCAAGACTCTTGATCGTCAAGGAGTCGGCCGAGCAGTTCCGTGAGCGTCGTGCGCTCCTCGGCGCTCAGCGGATCGACGAGCTTGCGCTCGCGCGCGTTCGCGGCGGCGAACGCCGCGGCCATGCGCTCGGAGCCCTTCGCGGTCAGCTCGACGTTCACCAGCCGGCGGTCGGTCGACCCGCGCCGGCGCTCGACGAAGCCGTTGCGCTCGAGCGTGTTCAGCGCGCTGGAGACACTCGCGCGCGAGGAGCTGGAGACCTCGGCGATCTGACGCGGCTCGAGCGGGCCGAGGAGCCACAGCCACCACATCACCCGGAACCCGGGCCAGGTCCAGCCCATCGGCTGGTGCGCGGTCTCGAGCTCGAGCGTGACGCGCTCGGCCGCGCGCACGATCGAGAACGCGACCGCGAACGCGGTGAGATCGGCGCCGGGAACGACCTCGCCGACCCGCGCCTTGGCGAGTGCGAGGATCTCGTGCGGGTCGGCCGGGTTCACGGGCGGGGAACCTCGTCCATCCGCGGGTGATCCGTCAAGCCGCGGTTGCTACTCTTGCGCGTCCCAGGGCGATTAGCTCAGCTGGGAGAGCGCCGCCTCGACAAGGCGGAGGTCACTGGTTCGAGCCCAGTATCGCCCACCTCGAAGAGCTCCGCCCCGGCGGGGCTTTTCTCGTTGTTCACATGTGCGCGGGATGGCGACCACCGGCCTGAGCCATCCCAAGGGGTGGTTGCCCCGCGTCAGGCGCCGAGCGTAGACTCGCGGCGCTACCGCCCACTGACCTTTCGCGCCGTTCAGCCTGCGGCAGTGGCACGACCCGAGCGAAACGGACGCCATGACGCACCCTGAGCAGCCCGTGCTCTCGCCGGGATCGATCTTCGCCGGATACACGATCGAAGGCGTCGTGGACCGCGGCGGCATGGGTGTCGTCTACCGCGCCCAGGATCCCGACCTCGACCGGCGTGTCGCGCTGAAGGTCATCGCCCCTGAACACGCCCAGGACCCCACGGCGGTCGCACGGTTCAAGTCCGAGGCGCGCCTCGCGGCATCGCTCGAGCATCCCAACATCGTCGCGATCCACCGCGGCGGCGAGTTGGACGGCGTCCTCTATCTCGCGATGCAGTTCATCCCCGGCACCAACCTGCGCCGGATCATCGAACAGGGCACGCTCGACCTTCCGCGCATCGCGGACATCACGACGCAGGTCGCGAGCGCGCTTGACGCCGCGCACGCGCGTGGCCTCGTCCATCGCGACGTGAAGCCGGGGAACATCCTCGTGACCGGCGAGGGCGACCACGAGCACGTCTACCTCACCGACTTCGGACTGACGAAGCGGCTGGGCACCGGGGGCGACCTGACGCGCCCCGGCGGCTGGGTCGGCACCCCCGACTACGTCGCGCCCGAGCAGATCCAGGCCCGCGACATCGACGGTCGCGCGGACGTCTACTCCCTCGGCTGTGTCGTCTACGAGATGCTGACCGGCGAGGTCACGTTCCCGAACGGCACCGAAATGGCGAAGCTGTGGGCGCACGTCACCGATCCCCCGCCCCTCCCGCGCACCCGTCGCCCGGACCTCGTCGAGGACTTCGACGCCCTCGTCGCGCGGGCGACGGCCAAGGAGCCACAGGACCGGTTCCCGAGCGCAGGCGCACTGGCGGCCGCTGTCCGCGACGCGGTCGCCAAGCAGGAGGCCGCGCGCAAGCAGGGAGCGATGCCGGACACCGTCGGGGGCGACCTGTTCCCGCCCACGGTGATCGGCTCGACCTCGTCTGCCGTTCCGCCGGCTCCGGCCGTCTCCGCCGGCTCCGGCGACGCCGTCGCCCGTCGCCGCGGTGTTCCCGGCGGCGTCCGAGCCCGTCGAACCCCCGCCCCCGGCGACGCCACCCCCCAGTGCGCCGAGCGGGCCGCCCGGCGGGCCGGCCGGCGACGCGCGGACCTCGCGGTCTCGGCGGGCGCCGCTCATCGCCGGACTCGTCTTCGTCGTCTGCGCGGTCGCCGCCGTGATCGTCCTGACGCAGGGTGGGTCCTCGGGCAACGACAAGGCAGGAGCACCGGCGGAGTCCGGTGAGCTCGCGAGTGGTGCGCTGGGCGCGGTCCCGACGAACCACGTCACGGGCAAGGGCGACGTCAAGGTGACGCTCAACGGCAACACCGCGACGGTCGACCTCCGTACGACGGGGCTCGTGAACGCGGCGCATCTGATGCACATCCACGCCGGCGCGAAGGGCACCTGCCCGGATCGGTCGGCCGCCCAGGAGTACGACGGCCACCTGGCGATCGGCACGCACAACGGCGCGCCGTTCTACGGCCCGGTGGTCACCTCCCTCACGACCAAGGGGAGCACGAGCAAGAACCAGCTCCTCAACTTCGCCGACTTCCCGTTCACCGGGACCATCGACTACAAGCGCAAGATCGACGTCGGTCCGGTCGTCGCCGCCGAGATCCGTGCGGACAACGCCGTCGTCGTCGTTCACGGCATCGACTACAACGGCAACAACATCTACGACAACGTGCTCGACCGCAGCGACCTCAGCCGCCGCTTCACGAACGAGTCCACCGCGCCCGCGGTGTGCGGCTCGCTCGTCGCGAAGAAGTCGGGCGACCAGACGACGGCCGTCGTCCGGTCTGAGACCTACTCCGCGACGCTCGTCGATGCGCCGGAGAACCCGGCCTGGCAGCCGACCGGCGACGACCCACGGCAATTCCTCTGCCACCTGGGCGGAGTGACGACCACGACGTTGTGAGCCCAGGCCCGGTCCGCCGAGCGAGCGTGGCGGACCGGCGCCTCACGCTGCTGTTCGTCGTCGGTGCCGGCGTGGCGCTCGTGGTGCTCGTGGCCGCACTGATCACCCGCTCGTCCGGCGCCGCGAAGCCCGCGGCGCAGGCCCCGGGGGCGATTCACGTCGCTTCGTCGAAGTACGGGCCCATCCTCGTCGACGCCCGGGACCACACGCTCTACCTGTTCCTGGCCGACGCGCACGGACGCAGCACGTGCGACGGATCGTGCGCCAAGGTGTGGCCGCCGCTGCGGGCATCCGCGAGGACGAAGGCGGGCACGGGCGTCTCGCCGCAGCTCCTGGCCACGGTGCGCCGCGCCGACGGCACGTCGCAGGTCGTCTACCACCGCCACCCGCTGTACACGATGGTCGCGGACAAGGCGCCGAAGCAGATGGCCGGACAGGCGTTCCTCGGCACCTGGTTCGTGGTCTCACCGCACGGCAACCCCGTCACCGGAGGCGTCAAGCCGAGCAAGGGGGACTACTGAGGCGCCCTACCGGCGGCCGACCGCGTCAGCCAGCTGCTCCTCGACGTGGGCATCCACGCCTTGGATGACCTCCGAGCGATTGTTCGCCTCGTAAACGTCTCCGAACGAGCTACCGCTTCGGACGAGGAGCAGCATGGCTCTCACGCGCCATCCGCCGCCGCCACCGACTCAGCGGTGGTGAGGACGCCGGTAGATTTGCCCGATGTCCACACCACCAGACGCCGAGTCCAGGATCCAGAAGCTCGAAGCTGAGGTCCGCCGGCTCTCCGATCTTGTCGATGGCCTGCTCTCGAGCCAGGGTTACGGTGATCTGGCAGAAGGGAGCAAGAGCCTGCAGCAGGTCAAGCAGGAGCGCGGCGCCTCGCTCCCCGCCCCACAGGACCTGCGGGACACCCACTGGCGATAGTGGCTCGACGGTCGCCGCGGAGCTAGACCGCCAGCTCCCATTCCTCGACGCGCACGACGTTGCCGTCCTCGTCCGCATCATCGATCTCTCGCACCATCGCGAAGCCCGCCTTCTCGAGCACACGGCCGCTCCCGGGGCGCTCGAGCGGCGCGTGGGCCACGATCCGACGCACCTCCGAGGTCTCGCGCGCCTTCGTCACGAGTGCCTCGACGGCCGCGGTCGCGTACCCGCGGTTCCACTGCGACTCGACCACGGCGTAGCCGATCTCGATCGTCCCCTCGTCATCGACGAACGCGCCGCCGATCTCGCCGACCACGAGGTCGTCTTCAGAGCGCTGGAGGAAGTAGGGGCCGAACTGCCCCGCCGCGCCGACGTACTGCGCCACGCCCGCGGAGAACTCCGTCGGGTAGTCGTCAGCGACGCGCACGCCGCCGGGCCGCTCGCCGGCGAGGATCGCGTCGGCCGCGTCGCGCGTCATCTCACGGAGCGCGATGGTCATCGCGCGATCCTAGGACCGGCGAGGACGATCGCCTCCGCGACCGATGAGTCTGCCGCCCCTGCGAGAGTCCATCGGACATGCCTGATCCGACCTCGCGCTGGACGCTGATCGCCGACCTGCCGCTCGTCGTCGAGAGTTGCACCTTCGAGCGGCTGCACGCCGTCCAGGCGCAGGACTTCCAGCGCGTCACCACGCACGTCCGCCTGACCGGCGGCGGCACGGACGGGCTCGGCGAGGACGTCTCCATCCACGTCGAGGACGGCACCTCCCTGCACGAGACCCGCCCCGATCTGCCGCTGGCGGGCGAGTGGACGATCGCGTCCTTCTGCGACCACCTCGACACGCTCGACCTGTGGCCGGAGCCCCCCGAATGGGATCTCGTCCGGAACCTCCGTCGCTGGGCGTTCGAGTCGGCGGCGCTGGACCTCGCGCTGCGCCAGGCCGTTCGCCCCCTGCACGAGGTGCTCGGTCTCGAGCCGCGGCCGCTGCGCTTCGTCAACTCGCTCGGCCTCGGCGAGCAGCCGTCGATCGAGCCGGTGCGCCGGAGACTCGCCCGCTCGCCCGGCGTGAACTTCAAGATCGACGCGCAGGCGACGTGGACGCCCGAGCTCGTCGACGAGGTCGCAGCGACCGGCGCCGCCGACACGGTCGACTTCAAGGGCCGCTACGGCATCGAGGTCGAGGACCCCGAGGCGCTCGTCCGGCTGTACGACCGCGTCCTTGCCGCCTTCCCCCCGACGACCTATCTCGAGGACCCGCACGACCTCCCGGAGATCGCCGAGCGGCTCGCCGGCCACCTCGAGCGCGTGTCGTACGACGCGCCCATCCTCAGCGCGGACGACGTCGGGACGCTGGACGCCCGTGTCGTGAACGTGAAGCCGTCGCGGATCGGCAGCCTGCGACGACTCTTCGAGGTCTACGCCCGCTGCGAGCGCGAGCGCCGGCCGATGTACGGCGGCGGCATGGGCGAGCTCGGCGTCGGCCGCGGCCAGATCGAGCTGCTGGCCGCGATCTTCCACCCGGACGGGCCGAACGACGTCGCGCCGAGCGCCTACAACGAGGACGACCCAAGTGATGGGCTGCCCGGCAGTCCGCTCGAGCCGCGCCCGGAGGCGACCGGCTTTCGCTGGAGTGCTGTCTAGCTCGGGGCCCCGGCTGGCGGCGGTCGCGCTGTCGAGCGGCGTCGTCGCCCCGAGCTGACGGATGAACTCGGGCCCCGACGGTGTCGGGGTGTAGACCGGACCCGGCGCGACGGCGTTGACCTGCACGCCGCTGCCGCCGAGCTCTGCGGCCCACGAGCGGGTCATCGCCTCGAGCGCCGCCTTCGTCGCGCCGTAGGCGGCCCCGCCGGGCATCCCGACGTCGCCCGCGATCGACACCATCCGCGCCTTCGCGGCGGCCGATCTCAACGTCGCCCGCGCCGCCGGCGCCCTCCACGTCCACGAGAACACCGTCCGTCATCGCCTGGACCGGATCGACGCCACCACCGGCCACGACCCGCGGACCCTTCGCGGCCTGGTCGATCTGCTGTGCGCCGTCGAGACCCTCGACGACGTGCCCGGCGCCGCGCGGTGACGTTACGTTGGGACGGTGCGCATCGCGACCTGGAACGTCAACTCGGTCAAGCAGCGCGTCCCGCGGCTGCTCCCCTGGCTGGACGAGCGCCGGCCGGACGTCGTGTGCCTGCAGGAGACGAAGCTCGCCGACGAGCCGTTCGCGGAGCTGCTCGGCGCCGAGCTCGCCGACCGCGGGTACGAGTTCGCCACCTACGGGGAGGCGGCGTGGAACGGCGTGGCGATCCTCTCCAAGGCGGGCCTCGAGGACGTCACGCGAGGGATCGACGACGGCCCCGGCTTCCCGGAGCCCGAGGCCCGCGCGATCTCCGCGACCTGCGGCGGCATCCGCGTCTTCTCGCTCTACGTCCCCAACGGCCGCGCGCCCGACTCCGAGCACTACGCGTACAAGCTCGCGTGGCTGAAGGCGCTGAAGGCGATGGTCGCGGCCGGAACGCTGCGGACACCGTGCTCTGCGGCGACATGAACATCGCGCCCACGGACGAGGACGTCTTCGACCCGGACGCGTACGTCGGCCAGACGCACGTGACGGCGCCGGAGCGCGAGGCGCTCGCCGACCTCGAGTCGCTCGGCCTGCACGACGTGGTCCGCGAGCACTGGCCCGACGAGGAGCGCGTCTTCTCCTACTGGGACTACCGCGCGGGGATGTTCCACCAGGACCTCGGGATGCGCATCGACCTGGTCCTCGCCGCGTCACCGATCGCCGGTCGCGTGCAGGCTGCGTGGATCGACCGGCAGGCTCGCAAGGGGAAGGGGCCGAGCGACCACGCGCCGGTCATCGTCGACCTCGACGAGGCGCCGGACGGGGACATCGGGCCGGTCGTGCCGCCGCCGTCGGCGCCCGCGCCGCGGCGCGGGACGAAGAAGATCCCGCAGGCCCCTCCGACCTAGCGCGGCCGGCATGCCACCAACGCTCGCCGGAACGACGTTGATGGACTGGCTGATCGGCGACTGGTCGGTGGCCCGCGAGATCAACGACGGTGCAGGCTCGTATCGGGGTCGTGCGTCGTTCACGCCGCAGCCCGACGGCACCCTGCGCTGGCACGAGACCGGCGAGCTCACGCTCGACGGCTCCACCGTCCTGACCCACCGGACGCTGACGATCGACACCGCCGGGCAGGTCAGCTTCGACGACGGCCGTCCGTTTCATCACCTCGCGCTGGTGGACGGCGGCTGCGACGCCTTCCATCCGTGCGCGCCCGACGAGTACAGAGGCCGCTACGACGTCATCGGAGACGACACGTTCGACCTGACCTGGCGCGTGCACGGGCCAGGCCGCGACGACACCATCCACTCGCGGTACACGCGGTCGTTCAGCTCCCCAGCTCCCTGACGACCCTCGCTGGGACGCCCGCCACGAGGGTCGCCGGCGGGACGTCACGTGTGACGACGGCACCGGCCGCGACGACGGAGTCGGCGCCGATGCTGACGCCCGGGAGGATCGTCGCCGCGGTGGCGATCCACACATTCGTCCCGACCGTGATCGGGTCCGCGGTGAGGTAGGCCCGCCGCTGGTCCGGCTCGACCGGATGACCGGACGTGACCAGGTTGACCTTGTTGGCGATCATGACCCCGTCCCCGATGTCGATGGGCGCGTGGCCCGTGAACATGCACTCGTAGCCGATGAAGACGCCCCGGCCGACCGTGATGTTCAGCCCGTGATCCGCGTAGAACGGAGGGATCAGGACGAAGGACTCGCCGACCGGCTTGCCGATCAGCTCCTCGAACGCGGCGCGGATCTCCTCGCCTTCGTCGACGCAGTACGCGCTGAGCTGCGAGGACAGCCGGGTGGCCACCTTCACGCGCTCGAACAGGTCGCGGGACTCCTGCGTCCCCGTCTTGATCCACCACCGCCCTTCGTCCATCCGGTGGCTTCTACCATCGCCCCCGGCGGTCAGCGGTTCGCGTCGTCGTCGAAGGAGACATCGACGTGCTGCTCGTCGTGGCGCTCCTCGGTCTTGGCCAGCGCCCGCAGCGTTCGCTGGTCCTCCGGGCGGGCTGCTCCGAACAGGCCGCGGGGCCAGAGCCGGCTGGCGCGGACGGTGTTGACCTCCGCGGACAGGACGACCGTGACCGCGCCGAGGTGCACCCACGCGAGCAGCCCGATCACGAGGGCGAACGTCCCGTAGGTCGGGCCCGCGGAGCGCACCGCGTGGCCGACGAAGTAGCCGCCGACGCCCTGCAGGACGACCCACACCGCGGCTGCGATGCCGATGCCGGGCAGGAGGTCGCGTGTCGCCACGGCCCCCGTCGTGAACAGACGGAACACGCAGCCGAACAGGGCGAGATTGAGGATGAACGCCACCAGATAGCCGACCACGGTGACCGCGAAGCCGCCCAGGCCGGCGGACACGAGACCCGACGCGACCGTCGAGAGGACGTTCAGGAACCCCAGCAGCAGCAGGAGCCCGATGCCGCGCACGCGCGACATGAGCACGTCGGGGCGCTCGCGCATCGGCACCGCCCAGACCTGGGCCATGGCGTTCTGGGCCGCGAGCGTGATGCCGAGGCCCGCCCAGACGGCGGTGACCGCGCCCACGACGAGGCCGAGACCGCTGCCGGTGAGCGTCCGATCGCGCAGCTCGCCGCCGATGAGCGGGACCTGTGCGGAGACCGAGTCGAGGATGGAGCGCTCGAGCGCCGGATGGTGCGGGAGCAGGAACCCCAGGATCGTCGTGAACATGAGCAGCAGGGGGAACAGCGAGAAGAACGCGCGGTACGCGATGAGGACCGCGAGGTTCGTCCCCCCGTCGTCGCCGTACTTCTTGACGACGGCCATCGCGAAGGCCAACGGGCCGATTCGCTGCTGCAGACGGTCGAACGCCTTGAGAGGGACGAGTGGATCCACCGACGCTGCCTACCCGGCGGCGGCCCGCGCCGACGTTACGCTCGCGTGGATTCACATGGCGACGCGCCCGCCACGCCACCTCGACTGGGAGGGATGCTTCAACGTCCGCGACCTCGGCGGCCTGGGCACGACGGATGGCCGCCGGACCCGGTCGGGCCGGATCGTTCGGGCTGATGCGCTCGACGGCCTGACGGCGTCCGGTTGGGCGGCCCTGTCGGCGCACGGCGTGCGCACCGTCATCGACCTGCGCAACGACGACGAGCTCGGAGTCGATGCCGCGACTCGGCCCGCCACGGTCACGACGGTCCACCTGCCGCTCGACGGATCCGACGACCGCGAGTTCTGGGACATCTGGGACAGCGGGCCGCAGTTCGCGACGCCGCTGTACTACGGCCCGCACCTGCAGCGGTTCCCCGAGCGGAGCGCCGCGGTGTTGTCCGCCGTCGCTCGGGCGGAGCCTGGAGGCGTGGTGGTCCACTGCGCATCGGGGCGCGACCGAGCCGGGCAGGTGTCGATGCTGCTGTTGGCCCTGGCCGGCGTCGCCGTCGAGGACATCGCCGCCGACTACGCGCTGAGCGCTGAGCGGCTGGCAGCGCGCTACGCGGCCCGCGGGGAGCCCGACCAGGGGCCGCTGGTCGACGCGTTCCTCGCCCATCGCGGCACGTCGGGCGCCGAGCTCATCGCGACGCTGGTGCGCGACCTCGACGTCGAGGGGGTGCTGCGGGATGCGGGACTGACGCGCGGGGACGTGAGTGCGCTCCGGAGGCGCCTGCTCGACGAGTGACCGGCGTCTCAGGACCAAACGACCCGTCTGGGTACGGTGGCCCCGTGGTGTCGCTTCGCCCGCTCAGCGAATCCGACCGTCGAGGCGGTCGACGCGCTGCGCGTGGCCCGAGGCCAGGAGCGTTCGTCGGCACGGTCGCTGAGTCGTTGCGCGAGGCCGCCGAGCACCCGGACGCGAACGCCATCTGCTGGGTGATCCACGCCGACGACACGCCGGTCGGGTTCGTGATGATCGCCGACGAGGTCGCCGACTCCGACTACATCCCGCACTATCTCTGGAAGCTGCTCATCGACGAGCGCCACCAGGGACGGGGCTACGGCACGGCGACGCTCGACCTGATCGTCGCGTACTTCCGCGGCCGGCCCGGCGTCGAGGTGCTGACCGTGCATGCCGGAGAGGGCGACGGGAGCCCGATTGCGTTCTACGAGCGCTACGGCTTCGAGCGAACGGGCGAGGTGGCCGACGGCGAGGTCGTGCTGCAGCTGAGGCTCACGTAGCCGACGCGTCGAGCCCGTTCGCCCGCAGCACCTCCGCGAGCTCGGCGGCCCGTGGCCCGTCGTGCGCCGGGTCGGTGATCTCGGTGCCGACGAGGTCGACGTACCGGACGCCGTCCCGCATCCCGATGCCCCTCGTCTTGCTGGTGAGTCGGTGCAATTGCCCCTC
Organism: uncultured Solirubrobacterales bacterium; assembly: GCA_963757125.1. GTDB lineage: Bacteria > Actinomycetota > Thermoleophilia > Solirubrobacterales > Solirubrobacteraceae > CAVVSD01. Next base: position 1,290,913 of record CAVWQP010000009.1, read on the forward strand.
GACGGTGACGAACAGGCCGGGCTCGTAGCCGGCCTTCGGATCGTCGGGGTCGCGGTCGATCGCACGCACGACCCATCCGTGGACGTGCTGCGCGCGGCCGAGGAACCCCGGCTCGGTGCGGGCCACCTTGGACGCGCCGGGGTCGCCGGCCGCGTGCATCGCCGCCAGGAACGCGGGAAGCGCAACCGTGGCCGGTGGGCCGGCAGGTTCGGGGGCGGACGCGAGCTCCCACTCCTCACGCGTCGGCAGCTGCTCGACCGCAGCGAGGTTGCGACCGCACGCGGCGCAGAACACCCCAGGCCCGGGCGGCTCGCCGCAGAACGGGCAGACACGCGCGCCGGGCTCCATGACCCGATGGTGCCAGAGCGGGTATCCGCCCCGCGTGGAGCTTCAGCCGCGATTGATCGAGGTGCAGGTGCCGGACCGCCCGGATGGGGTGGTCGTCGTACTGCACGGCGGCGGCGCCCGGCGCGTGCGGATGATGGTCAGCCCGACGCAGCTGTCGGTCCTGCGGATGATCCCCGTCGCGCGGCGCGTCGCTCGGGCAGGTCGAGGCCGGCTCGTCGTGTTCCGCCTGCTGAACTCCGTCCGCGGCTGGGATGCGCACCACACGCCGGTGCGCGACGCCGAGTGGGCGCTGGCGGAGATCGCCGGTCGCCTCGGGACGACGCTGCCGACGTGCCTGGTCGGGCATTCACTCGGTGGGCGGGCGGCGCTGCTGGCGGCGGGCAGGCCCGAGGTCCGCAGCGTGGTCGCGCTCGCGCCATGGGTCCTCCCGTCGGACGTCCCGCCGGGGCTGGGCGACCAGCGGATCCTGATCGTCCACGGGGACCGGGATCGCATCGCGAGCCACAGCCGGTCGGTCGCACTGGCGCGCGAGCTGGGCCGACGCGCCGCCGTCGGGTACATCACGGTCGCCGGCGGCTCGCACTCGATGCTGCGCCACCACGCGGTGTTCGACGGACTCGCCGCCGAGTTCGCGGCGACCACCCTGCTCGGCACCGAGAGCACGGGCGCACTCGCGCGCATCGATGCGGGTGAGGCCTGGGTGACGGTGTGAGACCGGCCGGTAGCGTCCGCGCCATGCCGCGGCGATGGGCGTACGGAAGCATCGGGCTCGTCCTCGCGGTGCTGGCCGTCACGGCGGCACCTGCGCCCGCGACCACGGCGCACGCCGCGACGTCCCAGCCCGATCGCGTCCTCGTGCTCGTCCGCCGCCGCGGCGGCCTGCCCGCGTCGTGGGAGGGCCGCCTGCGCCGGAGCCGCGCGGTCGACGCCCTCGCCGAGGTCTCGCGGACCCAGTGGCTGCTGCGCCGGTCGGCGAGGGCCTCCGGCCGCGTCGTCGACGCGCCGCGGCGCGGCTACGCGCTCCCGCTCGACACGTTCGTCGTCGACCCGCGTGCGTACGCGCGCGTGACGGGCGACGCGGCGTTCGGGAAGCTGCGCGGGGGGCGCGTGCTGCTGTCGGAGGCGTCGGCGCGGCTGCGCCGACTCGAGACGGGGGACCGCATCACCTTCACCGGCGACCGCACCGTGGTGGTCGCCGGCGTGATCCCGGACGACGTCGCGCGGGGCGCGGAGCTCGTCGCGAGCACGGCCGACGTCCCACGCGCGCAGCGCCGCGCCACCGCCCTCGTCGTCGCGACGCGCAACCCGAAGGCCGTGGCGGACGTCGTCCCCGACGACCCGCTGACGCACGTGGGCCGCCTCGACGCACGACCCGACAGCGCGACGACCGCCGGGAGCATCACCCGACCCGTCCAGCTCAAGCGCAACTTCGGCGAGTTCGCCGTGAAGCTGCCCTACGGTGCGACCTGGATCGACATCGACCCGGGCTGGGTGCGACGCAACATCGTCACCCGCAGCGTGCCGATCCTCGGCGCGGTGACCTGTCACCGCGCGATGATCGCCCCGCTGCGCCGCGCGCTCGGCCGGCTGCAGCGCCAGGGCCTGTCGCGCCTCGTTCATCGGGGCGACTACGCGGGCTGCTTCGCCGCGCGGCGGATCGCCGGCTCGGGCTCCCTGTCGCTGCACGCGTGGGGGCTCGCCGCCGACATCAACGCCAGCGAGAACCCGCAGGGCAGCAAGCCGCGGCAGGACCGCCGCGTGGTGCGCGCGTTCGAGAGCGTCGGCTTCACCTGGGGCGGTCGCTGGCCGACGGCGCCCGACGGCATGCACTTCGAGTGGCACGGCGACTGAGCTAGGGCAGCAGCATCCCGGCGGCCGCCAGCCGCGCGAGCGCAGCGTCGACCGCCGCCGGGTCGCCGATCGCCTCCACGAGCGCCGCGCGGTCGCGGCTGCCGTCGAGCAGCGTCACCACCTGACGCACGACGGCGTCGTCGAGCTCGAGATGCGTGTGGCGGACGGTCGTCACCATCGTGCCCTCCGCCGCCTCGAGGCGTGCGACCGGGCTGACGCGGGGGCGTTCGGGCGGCACCGTGCTGACCATCGGCGGATCGGCGTGCAGCCGCACGAGGTTCGTGGCGTAGCAGCGCAGGAGGATGTCCCGGATCGCCGGCAGCTCGCGCTCCTCGCCCAGATCGGCGATCGGGAGCGGCGCCGGCCAGCTCTCGCCGATCGCCCGCAGCGTGCGCACGACGAGTGGGTGGTCGGAGACGACGTGGGCGGTGCCCGGTCCGAGGAACGTGACGCGGCCGCTCGCCTGGTCGGTGGTCGAGCGCAGCGCGCCGGATACCGCCATCCCGGCGAGGCGCTCCGCCTTCGGCTCGGGATCGGGCCGCCGGTCGGCGCGGCACAGCAGCGTCTGGCGGAACCTGCGCTCCTTGAGGACGTCGAGCAGCCCGTCGCGGCGGACCGGATCGGCGATCTCCTGCAGCACCGGCTGCAACGACGGCGGCAGGACGTCGATCTGCATCTCGGAGAACTGCGCCTCCGAGAGGTACGCCAGTCCGTGCGCCCTCGCGCTCGCGACGAACTCGTGCAGGAAGTACGGCTGGTTGTCGTCGGCGAGCACGTCGTGGAAGAGGAACGCGTCGTCGCGATCGATCACCTCCCGCGCGGCGCGGCCGAGGGTGGGGACGAGCTCGTCGTCGGCCTCGCCCGCCTCCACGAGCAGCGCGAGGAAGCGCCGCGCGGCGGCGACCCGCTCGCGTGGCTCCTCGACCCCGCCGAGACCGGCGCCGAGCACCCCGCGCAGCATCTGGCGCAGGTGACCGCCGGGCAGCGCGTTGTAGCTGACGTAGGCGACGCCGTCGGGTGACAGCACGCGGGCGCACAGCGCGAGCAGCGCCTCGCGGATCGGCTCGGGCACCCAGGAGTAGACGCCGTGCGCGATGACGTAGTCGAACGGCTCCACGGGCGGCTCGTACTCCTCGATGCCGACCGGGTGGAAGGACACGTTGCCCAGGCCCAGCCGCTCGGTGAGCTCGCGCGCACGCGCGATCGGGACGGCCGCGTTGTCGATCCCGACGAACGTCGCGCCGGGCAGCGCGGCCGCCATCGGCAGCAGGTTGCCCCCGACGCCGCAGCCGAGCTCGAGCACCCGGCAGTGCGCGGGCGGCGTGGGGGACAGCCCGAACAGCGTCGCGAGCGTCGCCAGCCGATCCGGGTGGGTCTGCACGAACGGCCGGGGCGGATACTCCAGGACGTCGTAGCTCGACGCGTCGCCGCCGGTCGTCACGCCGCGATGGTAGAGGGCTACTCCGCCTCCAAGAACGTCGCCAGGTTGGCGAAGACCTTGCTCCAGCCGTCCTCGTGGCCGCGGACCGCCTCCTCGTCCCACAGCCCGCTGTGGACGAAGCGGACCGTGGTGACGCCGTCGGTCTCCTCGAAGTCGATCTCGATGAGCGTCCGCCGCGTCTCGTCGTCCCAGAGCCAGGTGAACGCCAGCCGGGTCGGCCGGTCGATCTCGGTGTAGAGCCCACCGCCGCCGTACTCGGCCTCCGTCTCCGGGTCGCGCATGACGACGCGCACCGCGCCGCCCACGCGCAGGTCGACCTCGGCCTCGCTCGTCACGTAGCTGCGCTCGGTGTGCCACCAGCGGCGGATGACCTCCTCGCTGGTCCACGCGTCGAACACCCTCTCGGCGGGCGCCCGGTAGGTGCGCTCGATGCGCAGGGTCCCCTCGCCGATCATCGCTCCGGCTCCCGGCGGCGCCGGACGCGCAGCGCTCCGCGGGCGCGCACGAGGAGCACCCCGCCGGCGGCGCACACCGTCGGCAGGAGCTCCTCCACCGGCACGCCGCCGATGTGCGCGATCACGGTCACGTGCTGGTCGCCCCGCGCTGGGAGGCCGTCTCGTCCGACAGGGCGTGCGCGAAGTCGGTCGCCTGGTCGTACTCGTCGTGGAGGTTCCACCACACGTACGCCTGCGTCTGCGGGTAGCCCTCCGGCGAGTCCTCCCAGATCTCCTGGCGCCCGAGCGCGGTCATGTCGAGGTACGCCCAGGGGGTGCCGAGGGCCTCGTCGCCGCGGCTGTCGATGAAGTAGGTCCGGAAGACCTGGCCGTCGTCGTCGCGGATGAAGGCGTTGGTGCCGTGCCACTCGTCGACGCCGAAGTCTCGGTCGAAGTCGTCGGTGAGCGTGTACCACGGGACCTTCCAGCCCATCCGGGCCTTCCAGCGCTCGATGTCGGGCTGCGGGGCGCGCGAGACGTACGCGAGCGTCGTGTCGCGCGCGTTGAGGTGGGCGAGGTTGCCGACCTGGTCGGCCATGAAGGAGCAGCCTCGGCAGCCGCTCTCGGGCCAGCCACCCACGCCGGGCTCGAAGAAGAACCGGTAGATGATCAGCTGACGGCGACCCTCGAACATGTCGATCAGGCGCGCCGGGCCGTCCGGGCCCTCGAACACGTAGTCCTTGTCCACGGCCATCCGCGGCATCCGGCGGCGGTCGGCGGCGAGTGCGTCGCGTGCGCGGGTCAGCTCCTTCTCCTTCACGAGCATCGCCTCGCGTGCTTCGTTCCACTCCTGCGGCGTCACGGTCGGTGGGGTCTTCATCGTGGTACGTCCTCCTTCAGGTACTCGTCGACGACGTCGAACATGCGCTCCCAGACGGCGCGCTGACGATCCATCCAGTCGGCTGCCTCGCTGAGCACGTCGGGCTCGATGGAGAGCCGATGCGTCCGCCCCTCGACCACGCGGGTCAGCACGCCGGTCTCCTCGAGCACCTTCAGGTGCTTGGAGATCGCCGGCTTCGACACCCCGAAGCCCGCGGTGGCGTCGCCGACGGTCGCCGGTCCTGCGGCGAGGCGCTCGACGATGCCGCGGCGGATGGGGTGCGACAGGGCTCGGAACGGATCGTTAACCACAAGGTGAACCGTAGCACCGGGGTGCAACGGCCTCAGGGCGCGGGGACGACGCGCGCGCCGGCTGCGGCGGGGGCGGTCCAGGTCGTCTGGAGGTCGCTGAGCGGGATCGGGACGGCGTCGACGGTGAACGTGCCGGCGGTGAGCTCGGCGGCGAGAGCCGGGAGCTCGGCGACGATCGCGGCGGTGGGCACCGAGCCCTGGCCGCTGCCCATGACGCGGAGGTTCGCGGCGCGCAGGGCTGCGGAGGGGAGCGCGAGGTCCGGCCCGGCGACCGCGCCGATCTGGATCCAGTCGAGCGGGCGGCTGCGGTCCTTCCGGTGGGTGACGATCGCGCGGATCGCCCGCTCGGCGGGCGGGCCCCAGAGGTAGTCGACGACGATGTCGACGTCCCCGGCGGCCGCGCCCAGGGCGTCGTCGTCGCCCAGCGCGACGGTGGCGTCGGCGCCCGCCAGCGCGGCGAGGCGTCCGGCGTTGCGCCCGGCGGCGATCACGTGTGCGGCGCCCAGGTGCCGTGCGATCTCGATCGCCATGCGGCCGGCGTTGCCGGTCGCGCCGAGGACGAGCACCGACCGGCCGGGCGGCATCGCGATCCGCGAGCGCAGCGCGATCCAGGACGACATGCCCGGGTTCATCGCGGCCGCGATCGTCGCGGGGTCGCTGTCCGCCGGGAGGGCGACGCAGCGGCGGCGGTCGACGACGGCCTGCTCGGCCATCGATCCGCGCGCGGTGTCCAGGAGGACGAAGTAGACGAGGTCGCCGTCGGGCGTGCGCCCGACGCCGTCGATGCCGGGGATGAGCGGCAGCTCGTCGCCGCTCGTGTAGTGCGAGCCGTCGGCGCCCGAGCGCACGCGGGGGTGCAGACCCGTGGCGAGCACGTCGACGACGACCTCGTCCGGTCCGTGCGCCTCGGGTGCCTCGACGCTCTCGTAGCGGGGCGGACGGTCGAAGGAGTGGACGACGGCAGCGTGCATCAGGGGCCTCGCAGGGTAGTTCGTGACACGAACCAATGTAGTACTCCGGGCCTATCTGCAGGGCCGCAGCGAGGGGTGGCAGGCGACCGTCGCCGAGGTCCTGCCCGTCCGTTGGGACACCTCCGTGGACCGCATCGTGGGGATCTTCGAGCTGCTGACCGAGTGGTTCGCCGCCCCCGGCTACCACGGCTGCCCGTTCATCAACGCGAGCGCCGAGGCCGGATCCGCGAGCGCGGTCGAGGAGGTCCGCGACCGGCACCGCGCCTGGGTGCGCGAGCTGTTCGCAGGTCTGCTCCGCGAGGCGGGGGTGCGCGATCCCGACGCGCTGTCCGCGCAGCTCGTCCTGCTCTACGACGGCTCGATGGTCGGCGCGCAGCTCGACCGCAGCGCTGCGCCGGGCGAAGCGGCGCAGGCCGCCGCGGCCGCACTCGTCGACGGGGCGATCTCGCGTTAGCCGGTCGGCCGCAGCTCGTCCTGCTCTACGACCGGGCGATCTCGCGTGGGCCGGTCGGCTGGGCCTCGCCGGCGCGAGCGCGGTCGATCGGGCCGCCGAGCACGGTCACCTCGGGGATCGGCCCGAGCGCCCAGTCGGGCGGGTCGACGCCCTGGCGCTCGGCCGCCATCCGGGCGAAGTGGCGCTCGAATCCCGCCGGGGTGAACACGATCAGGTAGCGCGCGGGTTCCTCCGCCAGGTTCGTGAACGTGTGCGGGAACCCCCGCGGCGCGAACGCGAGCTCTCCCGTCTCGACCCGGAAGAGATCCTCGCCGAGCTGCACGGTCAGCTGTCCTTCGAGGACGTAGAACGTCTCGTCGAAGTCGTGCCTGTGCAGCGGCGGTCCCGTGAAGCCGACCGGGACCGTGTGCCGGATCATCCCGATCTCGGCGTTCGTCTGCTCGCTCCGCAGGACGACGTCGGGTACGCCTTGCATGTCCGCCTCCTCGGGTTGCCTCGTCCGAGGATCCCGCGGGGTGCAAGGCCGGCGCTAGGGGCTGATCCGGCAGGACGCGTCGAGGCAGACGGGCGTCTGCGTGACGCTCGGCCCGCCGCTCCTCGCGGGAGCCGGGGCGGGCGTCGGCGCGACCGGGGTTCCCGTGTTCGCGGCCGCGGGCGCAGCGGCGGCGGGCGTGGGTGCCGCGACGGCCGGGGCCGGGGCGGACGCTGCCGGAGCCTGGGCGGCCGGAGCCGGCGTTGCCGCGGCCGGCGCCTGCTGCTGGACGGGCGCCGCCACGGGCGCCGGCGTCTCACGCGAGGTCGTCCGACGCACGTTGCGCACCGGTGCCGAGCGCCGCGGCGCTGCGTTGGCCGTGGCAGGCGTGACGGGTGCGGCGCTCGCGACCGGCGTCGCGAGGCTGGTCGAAGGCGCGGAGCCGCCGCCGCCCGAGGTGCGCTTCGCAGCGACGCGGTGCGTCAGGACGATGTTCGGCGCCGCGGCGAGGCTGATCGGGGCGGCCGAGCCGCCGGTGGCGGCCGCAGCCGTCGTCGCGGAGCCCGCCGAACCCGACGCGGACTCCTCGCTGTCGCGGCCCTGCGTGACGACGAGCGCGCCGGTGCCCACGACGATGGTGACGGCCGCAACGGCGGCCTTGCCGGCGAGGGGGCTGACGGCGTCGGCGCCACCGGCCAGGAGCCGTGCGATCACCCCGGGCACGGGGATGACGCCCGCGATCCGCGCCAGGCGCGGGGCCGGGATGAGGTCGTCGGCGCCCTCGAGTCGCGCGACGCGCTCGCAGGTGACGCAGCGGCCGAGGTGCCGTGAGATCCGGTGGCGCTCCACGTGCGAGAGCTGCCGGCCGGTCAGGAGCTGGGACTGCACGATCCGGCAGCGGCGGCCGCTGTCGAGCTCCGCGTACTCCTTCGCCATCTTGCGGCGGGCGCGGAACAGCGCGGCCTCGATCGTCGACTCAGGCTTGCCGAGCTGCTCGGCGATCTGCTTGTACGTCAGCCCGCCGAACTCGCGCAGGCTCAGGATCACGCGCTGCTCCTCCGACAGCTCGTCGAAGGCGCCGAGCAGGCGGCCGAGGTTGTGCTTGCCCTCGAGGGCGCTCTCCACACCGCCGACGGCGGGCGCCGCGGCGACGATGTCGTCGTTCGTGATCTCCGGCAGCCGCATGTCGCGGCGCGCGCGGTCGCGGGCGACGTTGCGGGCGATGGTGGCCAGCCACGGGGCGGCGTGCTCGATGGACTTCCCGGGCCCGGACAGCGCGCGGTACGCGCTCGTCCACGCCTCCTGGGCGATGTCCTCGGCGCGCTCGCGCGAGGACGCGCGGGCGACCGCCATCACGAGCGGGTTGTGTCGCTCGTAGAGCTCCGCGAAGGCTTCCTGGTTGCCTCGGCGGATCAAGCCCGTGAGTTGTGCATCAGATGCCCGCCCGAGCGCACCGGCACGGGGGAGATCAACCGCAGACGACACCGAACGACCCTTCTTCCGTGGAGGGCGGAACCTCTGCCCGTCCAACGTATCGGTCGCGCCTGCCCGCCACACCGTCCGTGACGGTGGGCAGGAAATCAGACTTGCGGTGTTTCGACCAACTTCCAGGTCGAAAGCCGTGCGGATCCTGATCGGCCTGATGCGGGTCTGTTCGCCGCCGGACCGTCCGGAGGGGTGGGGCCGCGCCGGCGGGCGCGGCCCCTCGTCCCCTCTACGCCGGCCAGCAGTGCCCCTGCACGCGCCACCACCAGCGCGGCGAGTGGAGGTGACGCGGCTTCACCGGCTTGGATCCGGGATCGTCCGCGGAGCCGCACGAGATCGTCGTGACCGCGACGTCGGTCTGGCCACCGCCGTCGACGGTCCAGCTGGTCTGGTAGCGGATCTCGTGGGTGCCCGTGAAGGGCGGGAGCGGGACGATCAGCGTCGCCGCTGCTCCCTGGAACGTCGAGACCACCGGGTCGACGGGCACGCCGTCGATCGTGATGGTGGTCGTGACGGTGTTCTCTCCTGCGGGGAAGCCCGCCAGGTCGAGGGTGATGCCGGCGCAGGACATTCCGTTGTCCTGGCCGGTGTGAGCCCCGGCTGGGGCCACCGACCACGCGCCCAGCAGGGCGCACGCGATCACCGCGAGGGCGAACCGCCTCATCTTGCTCCTTTCGAGGGATTGGCTGCCCGTCCGAAGGCCATCGCTTCTGTGCGATGCCGGCGGGCCCCGAATTCCCCCCCTCGGATACGCAGAACGCACCGGGAGCCGGAATCTTGCGGCGAGGCGCGGGAGTTTCTTCAAGGTCCGGCGCGAGCGACCGATGAGAGGGCTGTCAGGCAGCGACGGCACCCCGAGGCGAGACCTCTTCAGACGTCCCCTCCCCAATCAATCAGCCCGACTCCTGATGCCCGAAGCCCGCCCTGTGCGGGCTTCCGGCGTTTCGGCGACCATGCGCGCTCGTGGACCGGAGCAGGAGGAGACGACGATGAGCGTTCGCACGACCACCGTGGGTTCCTGGTGGCCGCAGGAGGAGGTGGCGGAGGGACTGCGCGAGTACCACGCCGGGAACCTCGGAGCCGACGAGAGCGAGCGGCTGCTGCGAGAGAGCGCCGCGACGGCGGTTGCCGAGCAGCAGGCGCTCGGCCTGACCGAGTGGACCGGCGGCGAGTACTTCACGGACGAGTTCCTCAACCACATGCAGAAGGTGCTGACGGGCATCGAGATCGACGTCCCGAGCAAGCCCGAGCTGTTCGACTACGACGACTTCGCGCACGCGAAGATCACGGGGGACATCGGTGCACCCGACGGCATGGGCTACCTGAGCGGCTACCTGCGCGAGCGCGACCTGCCCGGCGGGGTGCCGAAGGCCACCGTGGTCGGCCCGTTGGAGATGGCGTTCAACGCCATCGATCAGCTGCCGCAGCTCAAGGAGCAGCTCCCGAACCTCGTCGGCGTGGTGCGATCGGAGATGCGTGGCCTGGCCGATGCCGGCTGCACCCACGTGCAGCTCGACGTTCCCACGTTCAGCACGCTGATCTCGATGGGCGCGCTGACGCCCGACGAGGCGGCGGGGATCATCGCCGAGTGCTTCGACGGGCTGGACGGCGTGCGGCGCGGCATCCACATCTGCAGCGGCAACATGCGCGGCCGGCCGCTGTCGGGCGACCTCAGCTGCGCCCCCTGGGCACAGATCCTCGAGCGGCTCGACGGCGTCATCGACGTCGCCCACCTCGCCGTGCACTACTTCCAGCGCTACCTGGAGCGGGACGCGTTCGCGGCGATCCCGCAGAGCATCGAGCTCGCGGCGGGCATCGTCGACGAGGGCTGCTACTGGGTCGAGCCGGTCTCGAAGATCCGCGAGCGCGCGGCGGACTGGGCCCGTGTCGTGGGGGAGGAGCGCCTCTGGCTGGCGCCGTCGTGCGGGTTCGGGCGCCATCCGGCGCGCGACGTCCCCGTGCTCCGGGAGAAGATGGAGAACATGGTCGAGGCCGCGGCGACGCTGTGACCGCCATGATCCGCCCATGACGATCATCGACGCCCAGCTGCACGAGCCGGCGGTGGCCGGCGACCTCGAGGGGCTGGACCGTGACACGCGCTACCGGCTGATGCTCGACGTCGAGCTCGGCTACATGGACGCCGTCGGCGTCGACAAGGCCGTGCTGTTCCCCATCGACGACGCGTGGGGCCTGTGGGCGCGGGCCCAGGCGCCCGACCGGTTCGCGGTCGTCTCGATGGTCACGCCGCCCGCCGTGCCCGGCGGCATCCGGGCGGACGACCCGGGGCTCGCCGAGCTCGTCGCGCAGCGGGCCGCGTCGGGGGAGGTCGTCGCGATGCGCGCGATGCACACGCTCCCCGGCCACCTGCTGGACGACCGCCCCGACGACGGGCCGATCTGGACCTCGGACATCGACATGTACGAGCCGCTCATGGAGGCCTGCATCGCCGCGGGCCTGCCGATGTTCATGTCGACCGCCGGCGCGCTCGCCGGGCCCGCGGAGATCGCGCGCCGCCATCCCGACCTCGTGGTGATCGTCGACCACCTCGGCATGCGCCAGAACCCGACCTTCGGCCTCGACGACCCGCCGTTCCGCGACCTCCCGGCGCTGCTCGCGCTGGCCGAGCTCCCCAACGTGCGGGTGAAGGTCTCCGGCGTCCCGACCCTGTCGGCGGGCCCGTACCCGTTCGAGGACCTCTGGGAGAGCCTCGACCAGGTCCTGGCCGCGTTCGGCGCAGAGCGCCTCATGTGGGGCTCGGACATCTCACGGGTCATGGGCCGCGCCGGGACGATCCGGCTCGCGCCCGAGGGGCGCGAGTACGCGAAGCACACGTACGCCGAGGCGCTGTTCTACCTCAAGCACACCGACCGGCTGACCGCCGACCAGCGCGAGTGGCTGCTCGGCCGCACGGCAGCGACGGTGCTGGGCTGGGGCTAGGTCCTACTCGGCAGGACGGCGTCCCGCGCCGGTGGCGCGCGCGACGATCCCCACGAACGGCAGCAGGATGACCACGCCGATGATGGCTCCGACGATCCCGCCCCAGTCGAACACGTCGGTGTCGCCGATGCCGAGCCAGTCGGTGAAGATGAGGAAGCCGAGGGCCGCGCCGGCCAGCCCGAGGACCAGCGAGAACAGCCACGACTTCGGGCCGCTCAGCCCGTGCCACATGTCCGGCACCAGCATCCGGCCCACCGCTCCGGCCACCAGGCCCAGCAGCAACGCTCCGATCATCTGACGTCCTCCTCGCCGTGGGCTCGCGGTGCATTCATACACCGCGAGCACGACGGGAGGCCGGCGCTAGGAGGCGGGCGGCGCCTCGACGACGGCGACGTGGTTGCCGTCGGGGTCGCGCAGCATGAACAGCGTCGGCATGCCCGGGCCCGACATCGGCTCGGGGTCGAGGTCGATGCCGCCGATGGCGCTCAGGCGGGCGTGCTCGGCGGCGACGTCCGGGGTCTCGACGCCGATGCCGCCGCCGCCGGGCTGGCCGCCCATCGGCGGGTTGAGCGCCAGGCGCGCGGTCGAGCCGGGCGGCGCCACCTCGACCCAGCGGTTCTCGCCGTTCTCGCCGAACGCCGTGTCGGAGCGCAGCTCGAAGCCGAGCTTCTCCGTGTAGAACGCGATCGCCGCGTCCTGGTCGGCGACGGTGAACATCGCGACGCCGATGTTCGACATGGTCGTGGGGGCCTTCGTGAGATCGCTCATGGCCCTACGGACGATCCTCCGACCCGAGACTCATCGCAAGCGGCCTTACGCAGCGTTGACGCGCCACGACACATGGTGCTCCTGACCATCTGAAAGGAGACACCCCTTGCGTTCACCCATCCGCCCCCGTCTGCTCATCGGCGCCGCCGTGCTGCCGCTCGCCATCGGCGCCGTCGTGCTGCAGCTCGGATCCGCGTCCGCGCACGAGACCACGAAGGAGAAACCGGCCGCCACGAGCGCCCAGAGCCTCGTCATCGGCTCGAAGGACACGCCGCAGCCGCAGGACATGGAGAGCTTCCTCACCGCCGTCACGAAGGACGTCGACACCTACTGGACGAAGGTCTTCAAGGACTCCGATCTTCCGGAGCCGCGTGTGAGCTACAGCTGGATCCCAGCCGGCCAGACCGCCGCGAGCGCGTGTGGTGACGGCAGCAACGACCTCGGCGACAGCGCCGCCGCCTACTGCGCCGGCGACGACACGATCTACATCTCGGAGAAGTTCGCGACCGACGCCTTCAACGGCGCGCTGGACTCCTCGCTGCCCGGCAGCTCACAGGGCTACGGCGAGACGCACGGCGACTTCGCCGTCGCGTACATCGTCGCGCACGAGTACGGCCACCAGGTCCAGAACGAGCTCGGCGCCGACCAGCGCTACGCCGGCAGCCTGCCGACGATGGCCTTCGAGCTGCAGGCCGACTGCTACGCGGGCAACTGGGCCAAGAGCGCCAGCGACCAGGGCCGCCTCCAGGACGGCGACGAGCAGGAGGCGCTCGACGCCGCCCTCGCCGTCGGCGACTTCGACACCGAGCAGCCCGGCCACCACGGGACGCCCCAGCAGCGCGAGGACGCATGGAAGACCGGCTTCAAGTCCGGCGACCCGTCCTCCTGCGACCAGTACCTCCAGGCCGCCTAGTCAGACGAGCCGCGTCGAGCCCGGCGGCCTCCAGCTCGGCCGCCCAGATGACGAGGAGCTGCGCCGTCGCCTCCGGGTGGAACCGCGAGATGGCGGCGCAGGCAGAGCGCCTGGGTGCCGTCCTGGTTCCACGCCATCTCGTAGGAGAGCGGGGGAGGCGTCATCGCCTGCTCCTGCCACGTGGGCCACGGGCCCTGCGGGACGCGCGCAGGGTCGGCGCTCTCGCAGCCAGGCGACGAGCGCCGGGGTCGCGTCCGCGAAGACGACCGCGAAGTCGTGGTCGCCGTCGAGCGCCGGCGACGCCGCGTCGCCGACCACGACCGTCGCGAGGTCGATCCCCGGTGCCGCGCCCCAGCCGGCGAGCATGTCGCCTCCGGGTCGCGGCCCATCTCCGACGACACGTCGGTCATCGCACCCAGATCTGATCGAGCAGGACGCTGTTCAGCGGGTGGAACTGGACGTTGCCCGCTCGCGCGGAGGTCAGGAAACCCAGGCGACGATTCGCGAGCGGGAGGACGGCTGCCTCGCTGCCGATGCGTCGCTCGATCCTCTGCCACGCTCCGTCGGCAGCGAGTCCGGCGTCCTGTGCTCTGTCGACGCTCGCATCGAGGCGTGGGTCGCAGAAACGCGAATGGATGCCATGGCACGCGACGATCGCGCGGATGAAGTTCGCGGGGTCCGTCGTGTCGGCGATCCAGCCGTTGAGGCCGACCTGCGGTCGCGGGCGGGTGTCGCGGTAGGGAACGTTGGGGTTCGCATCGTCCGTGTAGGCGCGAAGTCGGGTCGGGAAGCCGAGCTTCCGAAGCACGGACGCCAAGTAGCGCACGCGACGCGGCGAGTCCGGCTCGGCCCACAGCACCACGGGAGTGCCACGGGTGCCGGACGCGGCGACCAGCCGTCTGGCCTCGCGGGGATCGGGGGCGCTCCAGGCGCCGGCCGGCGACGGTGCCAGGGTGAAGGGGCACGTCGGCCGGTACGCCGGGAGGCCCGGGGGCAGGATCTGACACGTCGGTGATGCCGTGTCGCTGCCCCCGAGGAGCTTCACCCAGTGCTCCCGATCGATGGCGAGGTTGAAGGCTCGGCGGACGCGGGGATCGTCGAACGGCGGCACGCTCGCGTCGAGCCAGGCGTACTCCGTCTGGGCCAGGATCCCCGACCGCAGCCGCGACCCCACGCGGGTGCGCAGCGCTGCAAGCTGCGCGGCAGTCGGATCGCCCGTCAGCTGCGCGACGTCGATCCGACCGTGTTCGGCTGCGGCGATCAGGGCCCGCTCGTCATCGATCGTGACCTCGATCCGATCGGCGAAACCCGCCGGCCGGCGGTCGGCGCCGGCGGCGCGGAAGTAGGGATTGCGCGTGAGCTCGTCGCGGCGGCCGATGACCTGCAGGTCCACGCGGTACGGCCCGGTCCCCGGCGGAGGATGGGATCGAAGCGCCACCGGGGAGGTGCTCGCCGGCACGATTGCCACGAGTCCGATGGCGAGCTTCTGCGGAAGCTCCGGATCGGGTCGCCGCAGGTGGAACGTGACGGTGCCTGAGCGGTCGTCGAAGGTGATCCCACGCGAGAGGTCGCACGCGCCGCGACCAGTCCGGCAGCGGGCCATCCCGAGGACCGCCGCGAAGATCTGCGGGATCGCACCGCTGGTTCCGTACTGCTTTCGCTCGATGACCACGGCGCGCTGGATCGAGGCGCGAACGTCGCCGGCCCTGACAGTGGTCCCGTCCGAGTACCTCAGCCCCGGGCGCAGGCGGATCACGTAGCGGCGCCCGCCGTCCACCGGTTCCGGGACATCGCGGGCGAGCGCTGCGACGAGCCGCGCACCGGCGGCGCCCGCGGCGCGCCGGTAGTCGAAGAGCCCCTCGTAGGCGAGCTTCCCGACGAGTCCCGCGTCGAAGTCGTAGCCACCCACGGCGGGGTCCAGCTCCGGCGGGTCGTACGGCTTCGCCCGCGCCGCGAGTCCGACGCGGAGCGTGCCGCCGCGGTGCGCCGCGAGCGGCGCCGCGGCGGACGTCCAGACGTTGTCGCCGTCTGCGGCGAGGGCGACCGGACTGCTCCCCGTCCGCAGCACGTCGGTCACCTTCCGGGCACGAGGATCGAGGCGCAGCACCGCACCCTCCTCGTCGGCGATCCAGAGCGCCCCATCCGCGATGGCCAGCGCCGCCGGCGACTCACCGGCGGGGATGGTGGCGGTCACGCGATCGCTCGCCGGGTCGATGCGCGACACGGTCCCGTCCTGACGATTCGCCGTCCAGACGGCTCCGAGCCCGACCGCGATCGAGCTCGGGCCGTTGCCGACGGTGATGGTGCGCAGGACGTCACCGGACCGCGGTTCGATCCGCACGATCGATCCGGATTCCTCGCGCGCGACCCACACCGCGTCCTCACCGACCGCCAGTGCGACGGGTTGACCGCCTATCGCGGTCCGGTGCGCGACGCGGCCCGAGCGGAGGTCGATCCGCACGACCTCGCCGTCCAACACCGTCGCCGCCCACAGCGCGCCATGCCCGACGCCCAGTGCGCGCACGCCGTTGCCGACCGAGATCCGCTGCAGGACGCGATCGGATGTCGGATCGACCTGGGCCACCGCACCGTCCTCGCCCGCGACCCACAGCCAGCCGGCACCGAAGGCCAATCCGACGGGCGAGGTGCCGACATCGAGCACCGTCACCTGGCCGTCGCTGCGCCGGATGCGAGACACGGTTCCGGCGCCCGGATGCGCGACCCAGACCGACCCGGCCCCGGTGACCGCCGGCCCGGGTGCCGAGGTGAGGCGCTGTTGTGCGGTGATGGCGCTCGCCTTCGCGTCGATCACACCGACGGCACCGGCGGCGATCCCGGTCGGATGGTCATCGTCGGAGCGGCGGCTCAGGACGATGAGCACGGCACCGACCGCCACGGCGGAGACCGCGGCGACGACCATCCACCACCGATGAGACGCCGGAGGCGCGCGCCCGCGCGCACGAGCCGACCCGTCGCCTCCGGATGCAACAGCGGGCTGGGCCTCGGCGTGCATCTCCACGGTGTCCGGGCCGGGGAGCAGCAGCGAGGGATCCTGTCGGAGCATCCGCTCGTGGAGGTCGCGCAGCTCAGCGCTGGGTTCCACCCCGACCTCGTCCACCAGGCGCCGCCGAGCTGTGACATACGCGTCCAGCGCCTCGGCTTGCCGACCGGACCGATACAGGGCGAGCATCCGCTGAGCGTGGAACCGCTCGCGCAGCGGGTGCTGTCCGATGAGTCGCTCCAGCCGCGCAAGCACGTCCTGACCCTCCGCGAGGCCGGTCTCGATCGACAGCTCGGCAGCCCGGACCCACAGCTCGTCGAGCCGACGGATCTCCGGGGCTGCGAACGGCTCGCCGGCGACATCGGCCAGTGCAGCACCCCGCCACAGCGCGAGGGCCTCGTCGGCGGCATGGTTCGACCCGGCATCAGAGGCCTGCGCCCGCTCGACGAGCCGCTCGAAACACGCGACGTCGACGGCGTCGTCGTCGACGCGCAGCTCATATCCACGACCGTGGGTGACGATCAGTGCGTCGCCGCTGTCGAGGAGTCGCCGCAGCTGCGAGACGTACAGCTGCACCATCTTCCCCGCGGTCGCCGGCGGATCGTCGCCCCACAGGCCGTCGACCAGCCCGTCCACGGAGAGCGTCTCGTTCGCGTGCAGGGCGAGCATCGCCAACAGCGCCCGCTGCTTCGTGGCGCCCAGCGCGATCGAGCGGCCGTCGAGCCTTGCCTCGACGGGCCCGAGCAGGTGGAGGTGTGTGGCGATGACGTCCTCTGACCGGGCACGCGACACTAACCCGCCGCTGCAGCGGGGGCAATCAACCCAGACTCGACCAGAACTCGACCGGGCTCGGCGCAGCCTTCACGCGTGTTCACCTACCGCCCCACCATGGATCGCCACCGGTCCCGTCGCAGCATCGGCCGACCCACTCGCACCCTCGTCGGCGCGCCGCAGGCGCAGGACGCGCTCGTCCTGCTCGGCTCTGACCACCCACTCGCGCGCACCGAGGCGCGCATGGAGGTGCTGTGGCGGCAGGTGACGGCGGTCGGTGTGCTGCTGGCGGCCCTCGGAGTCGCGGCGATCGCGGGCGCGTCGGTGCTGCCGGCGATCATCGCAGCCGCCTTGGTCGAGGTGACGCTGCTCGCGCGTCTGGTGGTCGTCGCAGGAGACAGGCGCGGCTCCGCGCGCGATCTGATCGCCGCCGGGCGCGCGGATCTTCCCGTCGCCGCGGTGCAGCGCGAGCGGGCGAGGCTGCTCGACGCACGCCACGTTGCCGACCTTGCTCGCTCCCTCGACGACCTGCGCCTCGAGGCGCACGCTCCGTACCGGGACCGGCCGCGCGAGCACCCGCTTCACGCCCCGTCCACCGTCCGACGGGTCGACCGCGAGCTCAGGTCCGTCATCGCGCTGCTGCGCGAGCCGTGCCCCGATCTCGCCTTCGTCGCCCGCATCGAGGGTCTGCTCAGCAGCCCGTCCTCGCCGCTCTACGGCGACGACGCGACGCGGCTGCGCGACGAGCTGCTCCGGATCGCGTTCGTGGGCCGGGAGCTGCGGCCGGGATCACGGTCGCCGGCGCCCCTGAACCGCGCCCTGCCACGGACGCTCCTCGCGTTCGTCGTGGCGGCGATCGTCGCCGCGTCGTGCGCCCCCGCAGCGAGCGCCTCGACCACTCACGACCCGGGCTCCGCCTGCCACACGTTCCAACGCTTCCACGAGATCTGGAGGCTGTGTCCGGACGCCGACGGCTCCTTGCAGCGGCAGCGCATCGGTGTCCTGCCGTGACGGCGGCCGGCCTCGACCTCGGGTGGCGGCCCGGTTCGACCCCGGCGCTCGTCACGCTCATCGGCGGTGCGAAGGTCGTCGTCGGCCCCGAGGTCCGCGTCGAGGTGGGCGGGTTCTCGCTCGTCGGAGGCACCCGCGTGCACGTCGCGGACTAGCCTCGATGACATGAGCGTCGCCGCCCGCCCCCTCTTCGCCTTCGACGACTCCTTCGTGCGCGAGCTCGAGGGCCTGTACGTGCCGTGGCAGGGCGCGCCGGTGGCCGAGCCGCGGCTGCTCGCGCTCAACGACGAGCTCGCCGCGGAGCTCGGCGCCGACCCCGCGGCCCTGCGCTCGGACGCCGGCGTCGACGTGCTTGTCGGCAAGACCGTCCCCGAGGGGGCGACACCGGTCGCCCAGGCGTACGCCGGGCACCAGTTCGGGTCGTACTCGCCCCGGCTGGGCGACGGCCGCGCGCTGCTGCTCGGCGAGATCGTCGACGTCCACGGCGACCGCCGCGACCTGCACCTGAAGGGCTCGGGGCGCACGCCCTTCGCCCGCGGGGGCGACGGGAAGGCGGCCGTCGGGCCGATGCTGCGCGAGTACGTCATCGGCGAGGCGATGCACGCGCTCGGCATCCCGACGTCGCGTGCGCTCGCCGTCGTCGCGACCGGCGAGGACATCCTCCGGGAGACCGTGCTGCCCGGCGCGGTCCTGGCGCGCGTCGCCGCGAGCCACATCCGCGTCGGCACGTTCCAGTACGCCGCGATGACCGACGACCCCGAGCTCGTGCGGCGGCTCGCCGACTACGCGATCGCGCGCCACCACCCGCAGGCGGCGGACGCGGAGAACCCGTACGCCGCGTTCTACGAGAGCGTGATCGAGTCCCAGGCGTCGCTCGTCGCGCAGTGGATGCTCGTCGGGTTCATCCACGGCGTCATGAACACGGACAACATGTCGATCTCCGGCGAGACGATCGACTACGGGCCCTGCGCGTTCATGGACGCGTTCGATCCCGCGACGGTCTTCAGCTCGATCGACCACGGCGGCCGCTACGCGTACGGCAACCAGCCGCACGTCGCCCCGTGGAACCTCGCCCGGCTGGCCGAGGCGCTGCTGCCGCTGCTCGACGAGGACAAGGACGCGGCGGTCGCGATCGCGACGGAGACGCTGCGCACGTTCCCCGAGCGCTTCCATCGCCACTGGAGCGCCGGGATGCGGGCCAAGCTCGGGCTCGTCGAGGCCGACGACGTCACCGGCGCGCTCGTCGACGACCTGCTCACGCTGCTGCACGAGAACGCGCTCGACTACACCGCCGCCTTCCGGGCGCTGTCGGCGTCCCTGCGCGACGAGGCGGTGCCGCCGCCGCTCGCAGACTGGGCGACGCGCTGGCGCGAGCAGCTCGGCCACGAGGGCTCCGACCTCGGCGAGGTCGCCGCGGCGATGGACCGGGTCAACCCCATCTACGTCCCGCGCAACCACCAGGTCGAGGAGGCGCTCGCCGCTGCCACGGCCGGTGACCTCGGGCCGTTCGAGCGGTTGGTCGACGTGGTCACCCGGCCCTTCGACGAGCGCCCCGGCCTGGAGGCGTACGCCGCGCCGGCGCCGCCGAGCTGGGGCTCGTACCAGACGTTCTGCGGCACCTGACGGCACCGCCTCTCCGGGACATCCCCTAGGGGACCGGGACGGGGTAGCCCCCTGTGACTCCAGGCCGGCCGGAGCGATGCTCCTCGTGTGCAAACGAACCCCCGGACATCCGGGAGAACCGAGGACACGATGTCTGCCGCAGCCGCCCCACACCCGCCGGTCACCAGCCACGACAACTCGCTGCGCGGCGCCCGCGCCTGGTTCGCCGAGAAGGGCCTGTCGCGCCCGCGCAAGGGCCGGCTGCTCGCCGGCGTCTTCGCGAGCTTCGCCCGCCGCTACGACGTCAACCCGCTCGTCGCTCGAGTCATCGGTGTCGCGACGATCCTGATCCTGACGCCGCTGTTGTACGTCGGGGCGTGGATCCTGATGCCCGCCGACGTCGAGACCACCGCGTGAACGCGTACGGGTCCCGGGCGTTGCGCGCCCGGGACCCGTCAATCCGGCTCGGCTGCCTACTGGTTGCAGGCGACCTGGAACTTCTCCCACGAGCCGATGCGCGTCGCGTCGGAGTGGATCGTGTCGCTGATGCGGCCGCCGCCGCCGACGGCGGTGAGGTAGTGGCCGTCGATCGTCTGGATCGCGTAGGTGCCGCCGCCCAGCGAGATCAGCGTCAGCTTCTCCCAGCTCTGCAGCTGCGTCGCGTCCGAGTGCATCACGTCGGTGATGCGCCCGCCGCCGCCGACGGCGGTGAGGTAGTTGCCGGTCTTCGTCTGGATGCCGTACCGGATCGTCGAGCTGCCGTCACCGGAGTCGACGAGCGTGAACTTCTCCCAGGACCGGGCCTGGACGGCGTCGGTGTGGAGCACGTCCGACGTGCGCCCTCCGCCGCCGACGGCGGTGAGATATCGGCCCTTGTTGTAGGTCTTGAACGTGCAGTTGTGGACGGGCGCGTTCGACGCGGCCTTCGCGGCGGGAGCCGCGGCGGCGCCGCCGGCGGTACCGAGACCGCCGGCCACGACGGCGACGGCGGCAACACCTGCGACGGTGGCGCGAAGCCTGTGCTTGAGAGACATGGTCCTGCTCCTCGTGTAGGGGGGTTTGGGGGAGTAGGGACATGGTCGGTGCGCGGCGCGATCGCGCACAGGCACCCATGGGGTCGTGATGGCCACACCCCCGGATTGGCATGGCCCGCCGCCATCGGGGACGATGCCGCCATGGACGCTCTCACCGAAGGTCAGAAGGTCTGGGTCGAGCAGGCCGACGGCTCACAGCGCGCGGCGATCTTCGTGGGGGAGGCCGAGGCGTCGTGGTTCGGCGGCTCGCCCGGCGCCTACGTGGTCTACCCGGACACCCGGGACGGCCAGGAGGTCGAGCTCATGCGGATCATCGCCCGCGAAGAGGCTGAGGGCTAGATGCGCTCGGTCGCAGCGATCACGACGGCGTAGTGCAGGAGGCCCACGAGGGTCATCCAGTCCGTGTCGGGATCGCCGAAGCTGCGCTCGACCGTGGCCAGGATCGCGTCGATCCGGGCGATCGCGGGGCCCATCGACCCCGCATCGGGGTCGCGGCACACGCCCCGGGCGAGCGCGATCGCCTCGGCGGCGCGGCTGACCTCGCGCCGCTCACCGCCTGAGATCGCGGCGCCGAAGCCCATCATGAGGTAGCCGGCGATCCGCAGCATCGTGCCGTTGACGGGACGCACGGTGTCCAGCCGCGGCGGGCGCGCGTCCGGGAGCGGGCGGCCGTCGAGCACCGCGGTCATCGTCCCGCCCGCGAGCAGGGCGCGCTCGTCGGCGTCGAGTCCCGCGAGCAGCGCCGTGCGCATCGCGACGTAGAGCCCGCGGACCGGACGCCCGTAGGGGACGTCGGAGGCGAACACGATGCGCTCCGCGGGAACGCGCGCGAACAGCTCGATGAGATCGAACGGCGAGAAGCACGACGTGTCGTACAGCACGCCCGGGTGGTCGCGGAGACGCGAGGCGAACATGCCCTGGTCGGCGAGCGCGGTGTGCGCGAGGACCAGGGTGACCTCGGGGAACCGCAGGGCCAGCTCGGCCAGCGGCGCCATCGACGGCATGCCGCGACCAGCGTGGATGAGGATCGGCACCGACGCGTCGCGGGCGGTCGCGAAGATCGCCTCCGCCGTCCCGTTGCCGAACCCGAACGCCTGCGCCCGCGGGTGCAGCTTGATGCCGCGCGCCCCGAGGGCCAGGCACCGCTCCGCCTCCGCGGTCGGGTCCTCGCCCGGGTCCAGGCGGCAGTAGGGCACGATGCGCCCGTCGCTCTCGGCGGCCCACGCGAGGACGCGGTCGTTCGGCCGCCGGTACGCGGGGCTGCGGTCCGGGTCGTGGAAGGGGAACGCGCACGCCCGCGCACCGGGCCCGACCTCGTCGAGGGAGCGCAGCAGCGCGCCGGCGTCGAGCGACTGGCCGTCCTCGTCGACACCCAGGTGCGTGTGCGCGTCCAGGACGACGTCGTCCGGCACGCGCAGCGCCGCGAGCTCCTCCTCGACGGTCGCGTAGACCGCCGCGAGCTCGGACGAGGCGTCGGAGGGTCCGGTCGTGATCGGGTCGGTGGTCACCGCCCGCCATCCTAGGACCGCCGGGGTCAGGGGAGGATCAGCAGGGCGTCGCCGAACTCGTGGCCCGCCAGCCCGCGCGCCGCCGCCTCGTCGTAGGCGCGCTGCAGCAGCTCGCGCCCCGCGGCGGCCTCGAGCATGAGCAGGTGCGAGGACTCGGGCTCGTGCCACCCGGTGATGAGCCCGTCGACCACCCGCAGCCCGCGCTCGGGCGTGACGACGAGGCTCGTCCAGCCCTCGCCGGCGCGCACGGCTCCGCCGGGCAGCGCGACGCTCTCCAGCGCACGGACCACGGTCGTGCCGACCGCGATGACGCGCCCGCCCCAACTCCGCACCGCGCCGACGAGCCGCGCCGTCTCGGCCGGGACGCGGAAGCGCTCGGGGAACGGCGGCTCGTCGCGCTCCGGGGAGGAGACGCCGGCGTGCAGCACGAGCGGCGCGACGAGGACGCCGCCCGTCACGAGCTCCGTCACGAGCGCGTCGGTGAACGGGCGCCCGGCGCTCGGCATCTCCGCGCTGCCCGCCTCGCGCGCGAAGACGGTCTGGTACGCGCCCAAGGGCCACGCCGCGCCGTGGTCGGCGTACCGGATCGGCGCTGCCGTGGCGGTCGAGGTACGCGGCCGTCCCGCCCGGCAGCGCGAGGTCCGCCTCGCGCAGCCGGGCGCTGCCGAGGTACGGCCCGGCGAGCGTCAGGCGCCCGCCGCCGGGGAGGACCACGTCGCCCGCGACCGGGGAGGGACGCAGCGGCCCGAGCTCCGCGGTGCGCAGCTCGACGACCCAGCGACGGTCGGCGAGCGGCGTCGAGAGGTGCACGCGCACCTCTGCGCCGTCGAGCGTGCCGGGCAGGGCGGCGGGGAGCGTCGCCGACGTGTTGACGACGAGCAGGTCGCCCGGGCGCAGCAGCCGCGGGAGGTCGGCGAAGCGCGTCTGCGCGATCGCGCCGTCCGCGCGCGTCGCGACGAGCAGCGCCACGTCCGGGCGCGGCGCGGTGGCCGGGGCGATCTCGGCGAACGCGATCGTGCTCATGCGCGCGCCGCCGACAGCTCGGCGGTCCGGTAGCGACCGCTCGGCAGCGTCCCCTCGACGAGCGCGAGGAGGCCAGGCACGCTGTCCTCCGGCGGCGGCCGGTCGGAGATGTCCTCGCCCGGGAACGCCTCCTGATGCAGCTGGGTGCGCATGTCGCCGGGGTCGACCGCGTACACGCGCAGCCCCGGGTGCTCTGTCGCGAGGATCGCGGTCAGGTGGTCCAGCGCCGCCTTCGAACAGCCGTAGCCGCCCCAGCCGGGGTACGCCTCGACGGCGGCGTCGGAGCTGACGTCGACGACGACCGCGTCGCGCGCCAGGTGCGGCAGCGCCTCCTGGACGAGCGCGAGCGGGGCCAGCAGGTTGACCTCGAGGACGCGGCGCAGCTCCTCGAGGGGGTACGCGGCGAGCGCGGGCTGCGGGCTCGGCCCGAGCGCGCTGGCGTTGTTGACGACGAGGTCGATCCCGTCGCCCGCTGCCGCGACGAGGCGCTCTCGGTGACGCGGGTCGGTGACGTCGCCCGCCACGGCGACGACGCTGTCGAGGCCCTGTGTGGCCTCTGCGAGAACCCGCTCGTCGCGGGCGTCCACGACGAGCGTCCAGCCGCGCGCGGCGAGCGCGCGGGTCAGCGCGAGTCCCAGCCCGCGCGACGCTCCGGTGATGATGCCGATGCTCATGAGGACATCGTGCATCCTCAAGTGCACTTGAAGTCAAGGGCGGGTTACGATCGCGCCGTTCGTCGGGTCCACCAGGAGGGGAATCGCATGAGCACGGGCAACGGCGCGCGCAGCGATGTGCTGCTCGTCGGGAGTCTGCCGTACGACACCGCGGAGGAGGCGATCCGCTCGGCCGTCACGGGGCTGCGCGGCCACGTCGGGTGGGTGCCCGACGGCGAGATCGCGGAACGCATCAACTGGGTCGGGATGCTGCCGCTGGTCGTGTTCCCGAAGACCCCGGCGCTCGAGGAGACGCTGGCGCCGCCGACGGAGGAGCTCGAGCAGCCGGAGAAGGACGCCGACGCACCGCCGGTCGAGGACCTCCCGGGCATCTGGAACTGGCGCGTCAAGGCGGGCGAGACGATCCGCTTCGACGACCTCGCCTACGGCGGCTACGCGATCGACTCCTACGCGGTGTTCAAGCGACTGCGCGACGAGGGCGTCGTGCCCGAGGACGTGCGGTTCCAGATGTCGCTGCCGGCGCCGCACAGCGCGATCGACGGCTTCCTCGAGGACAACAGCCAGTGGCCGGAGCTGTACGCCGCGTACGTCGAGGGCATCCGCCGCGAGATCGCCAAGGCGCTGGACGTGATCCCCGCGAACGACCTCGTCATCCAGTGGGACGCCGCGTGGGAGTTCGTCGACATGGCGATGGGCGACCGCAACTACTTCGCGTTCTGGCCGAAGCTGTCGGCCGAGGAGAAGTTCCAGCGCCACGCCGAGCAGCTCGACGAGCTGTGGCAGGGCATCCCGGACGAGACGCTGCTCGGCTACCACTGGTGCTACGGCACCTGGGGCGGCTGGCCGATGACGGCGATGGCCGACCTCGACCTCTGCGTCCGGATGTCCAACGAGGCCAAGAAGCGCACCGGCCGGCGCCTCGACTACGTGCACATGCCGGTCGTCCGGCAGCCCGACGAGGCGTTCTTCGCGCCGCTGGACAACCTCGACGTGGGGGACACGAAGGTGTTCCTCGGGATCGTCCACCACACGGACGGGATCGAGGACTTCCGCCGCCGGCGCGACCTCGCCCGCAAGCACCTGAAGGACTTCGGGATCGGGAGCGTCTGCGGCTACGGCCGCGTCGAGCCCGAGCTCCTGCCCGAGATCCTCGACGTCCACGTGCAGGACGCCAAGGAGCTCTGACGCACGGGTCGCCCCGGCGCCTCAGGACGCGATGCCGGCCGCCGCGAACGACGCGGTGAGGATCACCGGCTCGCCGGCCGCGTCCGAGGCGTCGAGGTCGACCGTCGCGACGATCGCGAAGTCGTGGTCGCCCTCGGGGTCGTCGATGATCTGGCGGACCGACCACGCGCGCGAGCTCTCGCCCGCCGGCTGCCGGTCGATCATGAGCAGCTCCGGGGAGCGCGCCTGCGGCCCGGCGCCCATGGACTCGTGCTCGTCCCAGTACGCGCCGAGCGCCTCCTCCCACGCGGACGCGGTCATCGCCGGGCGCCGGGGTGGATCGGTGAGCGCGCCGGCCGCGGCGTCGAGCTGCGCCAGCCCGTCGAAGCGGTCGCGGGAGGCGAGGTGCACCTTCTGGAACATCGCGTTGCGCACCATGACGGTGAACGCGCGCAGGTTGCGCGTGATCGGCCGCGGCGGCGTCGGCGCCTCCCCCGCGGCGATCGCGGCCGCAGCGCGCGCGACGGACTCGGGGTCGGTCAGCGCCTCCCACTCGTCGAGCAGGCTGGAGTCGGTCTGGCGGACCGTCTCGCCGAGCCACTCGACGATCTCGTCGAACTCGCCGGTCTTGACCTCGTCGGGCACCGTCTGGCGCAGCGCCCGGTAGGCGTTGCTGAGGTAGCGCAGCACGAGGCCCTCGGAGCGCGCGAGCCCGTAGTGCGCGACGAACTCGGTGAAGCTGAACCCCTGCTCGTACATGTCGCGGACGACCGACTTCGGGGAGAGGTCGGACTCGCGCACCCACGGATGCGTCTCGCGGTACACGAGGAGCGCCTGCTCGAGCGGCTCGGCGAGCGGCTTGGGGTAGGTGAC
Organism: uncultured Solirubrobacterales bacterium; assembly: GCA_963757125.1. Lineage (GTDB taxonomy): Bacteria > Actinomycetota > Thermoleophilia > Solirubrobacterales > Solirubrobacteraceae > CAVVSD01. The sequence goes on from CAVWQP010000009.1 coordinate 1,316,839, forward strand.
CTCCTCGAGGAGCTCCATGCGCTCCTCGTACTCGATGCCCTGGACCTTCATCTCGGCGACCGCCTCGCCGCGCTCCTTGTTGGCCTGGGCCATGAGCACCGGGAAGGGGTCGTCGAGGATCGCCTCGACCACCGACACGACGTCATAGGCGTGCTCGGGCGACTCGGGGTCCAGCAGCTCCAGCGCGACGAGCGCGAAGGACGCCAGCGGCTGGTTGAGCGCGAAGTCCTCCTGCAGCGCGACCGCGAGGCGCAGCGTGCGGCCGTCGGCGTCGGGCTCGGCCAGCGCCTCCAGGACGCCGGCGTCGAGGAGCTCGGTGCCGCAGCGCCTCGGCCTGCTCGGTGAGGCGCGCCTGCTTGCGCTCGTCCTCGTGGTTGTCCTCCATGAGGGCGCGCATCGTCTCGACAGCGTCGCCCGGCTGGTTGACGACGTTGAGGATCATCGAGTGGTCGACGCGCATCCGTGAGACGAGCGGCTCCGGCGCCGCGTCGCGGAGGCGCTCGAAGGTCTCCTCGGTCCAGACCACCTCGCCGTCCTGCGGCTTGCGGCCCTGGACCTTGCGGCGCTTCTTGGGGTCGTCGCCGGCCTTGGCCAGCGCGCGGGTCCGCTCGATCACGTGCTCGGGCGCCTGCACGACGACGTGCCCCGAGGTGTCGAAGCCGGCGCGCCCTGCGCGACCGGCGATCTGGTGGAACTCGCGCGCCTTCAGGAGCCGGTGGCGGGTGCCGTCGAACTTCGCCAGACCGGTGAAGACGACGGTGCGGATCGGGACGTTGATCCCGACGCCGAGCGTGTCGGTCCCGCAGATGACCTTCAGCAGGCCGGTCTGCGCGAGCTGCTCCACGAGGCGGCGGTAGCGGGGCAGCATGCCCGCGTGGTGCACGCCGATGCCGCTGCGGACCAACTTGGACAGCGTGCGCCCGAACCCGGCCGTGAAGCGGAAGGCACCGATCGCGTCGGCGATCGCGTCGCGCTCCTCCCGCGTGCAGAGCTTCGCCGAGAGCAGCGACTGCGCGCGCTCCATCGCCGACGCCTGGGTGAAGTGCACGACGTAGATCGGCGCGCGGTCCTCGGCGGTCAGCTCCTCGAGCAGCTCGTGCAGCGGCTCGACCGACCAGGCGTAGGAGAGCGGGACGGGCCGCTGCGCGTCGTCGATGAGCGCGGTCTCGCGGCCGGTCCGGCGCGTGAGGTCGGCGGTGATCCGGGTGACGTCGCCGAGCGTCGCCGACATGAGCAGGAACTGCGCCTGCGGCAGGCACAGCAGCGGCACCTGCCACGCCCAGCCGCGCTGGCCGTCGGCGTAGAAGTGGAACTCGTCCATCACGACCTGGCCGACGATCGCGCGTCGTGCCCTGGCGCAGCGCGATGTTCGCGAGCACCTCGGCGGTGCAGCAGATGATCGGCGCGTCGGAGTTGACCGACGCGTCGCCGGTCATCATCCCGACGTTCTCGGCTCCGAAGATCTCGCAGAGGGCGAAGAACTTCTCCGAGACGAGCGCCTTGATCGGGGCGGTGTAGAAGGTCGTGCGGCCCTCGGCCAGCGCGGCGAAGTGGGCCGCGACGGCGACCATCGACTTCCCGGAGCCCGTCGGCGTCGCCAGGACGACGTTGTTGTCGTCGAACAGCTCGATCGCCGCCTCCTCCTGGTGCGGATAGAGGGTCAGGCCCCGGTCCGTCGCCCAGCCGGTGAAGGCGTCGTAGAGGGCGTCGGCGCTGGGCTGGGTGGGGAGGGCGTCGACCAGGGTCATCGGGCTCCCGGCAAACGGTAGTCGTCGCCCCCGAGGCACCTCGCCAGGTAGACGGCTGTGCCGAGGTCGCCGGTCCACAGCGTGTGGCGGCCACGCCCGTGGCGCTCGCGCTCGCGCTCGACCTGCTCGGCGGCGTGCATGGCGAAGGCGCGGGCGCGGGCGAGCCAGAGCTCGTCGCCGGTTCGCCCGAACAGGGCAAGGAACGCGAGACCGTTGCCCGCCGTCCCGTGGCAGAGGCCGGGCCCCTTGGCGATCGGCCCGGCCCGCCAGGTCAGCTCCCCGCCCGCCAGGAGGACGTCGAGGGCGGCGATCGCCGCGAGCGACGCGACGATGCCGGGCGCGCCGTGGCACCACTGGGTCCGCACCTCGTCCGACGTCCGGTCCGGGGCATCGAGCGACCGCCGGCCACTGCGCGAGGTCGCCGTCGCGCTGTGCGGATGCGAGCACGGTCGCGGCGGCGCGGGTCGCGAGCTCGGCGCGGCGTTCGTCGCCCAGCAGCCGTCCCGACGCGAGCGCGGCGACGTTCCCGGCGAATCCGTGCGCCGGACCGAGGAAGCGGACCGACCGGCCGTAGAGCTCCTGCCGCCAGGCGCCGTCCTCCCACGCGTCCCACAGGACGTCCGCCGACGCCCGCCACGCCTGCGCCCAGGCCTCGTCGCCGGTGCGCTCGTGCATCGTCGCCGCCGCGAGCATCGTCCCGGGCGAGCCCCACATGAGCTCGCGCGCCGGGTTGGACTCGTTCGCCCGGACGCACGCGAGCAGGCGCTCCTCCTGCCAGCGCGCGGGGGCGAGGCGGTGGGCGACCAGCAGGATCCCGGCCTCGCCCATCCACAGCGACGGAACAGGGCCGCCGACGTCCTCGAGGAAGTCCGGGCGCGCGAGGTAGCGCTCGTGCAGCCCTGTCGCGACCGCGCCCCAGTCGCGCCGCAGGCCGACGTGGCCCAGGCGCGCGAGCTCGTCGAGCGCCCAGATGACCCCGCTCGCGCCGAGGTACAGGGACGTGACCGCCTCGAGCGGCCCCTCCTCCTCGTCGCGCGGGTGCGCGCGCCACAGCGCGTCGGGGTCGAACGCAGCCTCGGCGTCCGCCGCGACGGCGGCGATCGCAGCCCGGGCCCACGCGGGGTCCCACGGGCGATCGGTGAGGCGCTCGTGGGCGGCGGGGTCGAACAGCACCCACCCGTTGTAGCTAGGTTCGGGCGGTGGAGCCGCAGGCGCGCGACATCATCGACGACCGCCTGCTGCACGGCCTGCACGTCGAGGCGGTCCGCCGCTCCGGCGTGCACCCCGAGCACGAGCCGCACCTCGTGTTCCAGACCGCGACCCTCGACGCCCTGTTCGACGGACGCTTCGACGGCGACCTGACGTTCGCGGAGCTCGCCGAGCACGGGGACCTCGGGATCGGGACGCTCAACGGCCTCGACGGCGAGATGCTCGCGCTCGACGGGCGGTTCCTGCGCGCCGACGCGGATGGGAACCTGGGCGAGATCACACCCGAGGCGCGGACGCCGTTCGCCGTCGTGACGTGGTTCGCGCCGAGCGTCGAGTTCGCCCTGGACAGCCCACTCGAGCACGACGCCCTCGTCCACGCGCTCAACCGCGGGGCGCCGCGCGGCGCCCCGGTCTGCGCGGTGCGCATCGACGGTCGCTTCGACCACGTGCGCGCCCGCTCGGTCCCCCGCTTCTCGCCGCCCTATCCGCCGCTGACCGAGATCGCCCACCGCCAGCACGTGTTCGACCTCCACGACGTCGAGGGGACCGTCGTCGGCTTCCGCTTCCCCGCCTACGCACAGGGCATCGAGGCGGCCGGCTACCACCTGCACTTCGCGGACGCGGAGCGCAGGCGCGGCGGCCACGTGCTGTCGTGCCGCACCCGCGCCGTCACCGTCCGCATGGACCACGCGCGCGAGCTGCACGTCGAGCTGCCGCCCGGGCTCGATCTCGGCACGCCAGACCTCGGCGTGGAGGCACGCGAGCGGACCCGGCGCATCGAGGGCCGCGGCTGAGCGAGGTCTACGCTCCGACCATGAGCGCCGCCACGTTGCCCGAGGGTCAGCGACTGCCGGAGATCTCCCCCCGGGCGTTCGAGCACCCCGCGGATCGGGCCGCCACCGCAGCGCTGGGCCGCGTCCCGCTCCTCGATGCCGTCGTCCGCAAGCTCATCGAGCTCGGCTACGAGCAGGCGCTGCGCCAGAACCTCGGGGCGGGCGCGCTCAGGATCGGCCCGAAGCAGCTCGGAGACGCGTGGGCGGACCACGTCGCCTGCTACGCCCGCCTGGACATCGACCCCGTCCCGAACCTCTACCTGGGGCAGCACCCGTTCGCCAACGCCGCGGCGATCGGCTCGGGCAAGCCCGTCGTCCTGCTGAACTCGCGGACCGTCGAGCTGCTCGACCGGCACGAGCTGCGCGCGGTCCTCGGCCACGAGGCGGGGCACGTGCTCGCCGACCACGTCGTGTACCAGACGGCGCTCATGATCCTGCTGCAGCTCGGGCGGGCTCCGATGGGCATGCTCGCCGGGCTGCCGCTCGTCGGCATCCGGCTCGCGCTGCTCGAGTGGTTCCGCGCCGCCGAGCTGTCCTGCGACCGCGCGGCCGCGATCGTCGTCCGCGACCCGCTCGTCGTCTGCCGCCTGCTCATGGCGATGGCGGCAGGCCTGCCGTCGGACCGGCTCGACCTCGGCGCGTTCCTCGAGCAGGGCCGCGACTACCGCGACGCGGACGGCTGGGCCAAGCTCACGCGCGTGCGCACCGAGCTGGGCCTCACGCACCCGCACCCGGTCAAGCGCGTCCACGAGCTCATGACCTGGGTGCAGTCGGGCGAGTACGACCGGATCATCTCCGGCGAGTACGTCCGCCGCGGTCAGGAGCCCGACTGGCACGCGGAGACCGACGCCGCGACGCAGCACTACACGGAGCGCTTCAAGGCGCTCCTGGACGAGGCGGCGCAGGGGGTGTCGCGGCTGGGCGACCAGATGGGCGACGCGTCCACCAAGGCCGGCGACGCGGCCGCGAAGCTCCAGGAGTGGCTGCGCAGGGTCCCCTCGTGACGTTCCGCGATCTCCACGACGGCGAGCTCCCCCTCCTGCTGCCCAACGCGTGGGACGTCGCATCCGCGCTCGCGTTCGCCGCGGCGGGCTTCCCGGCGATCGGCACGACGAGCTTCGGCGTCGCAGCGGCGGCCGGGCACCCCGACGGCGGGCGCTCCACGAAGGACGCGACCGCCGGCCTCGCTGCGCAGCTCGCGCGACTTCCCGTGCCCGTGTCCGCGGACATCGAGGACGGCTACGACGACGACCCGGACGCGGTCGCCGCGTACGTCGCTGCGCTCGGCGTCGCCGGCATCAACATCGAGGACAGCTCGGCCGAGCAGCTCATCGCACCGGGTGCGCACGCGGCGAAGGTCGCGGCGATCAAGCAAGCGGCGCCGGACGTGTTCGTCAATGCCCGGATCGACACCTACTGGCTCGGCCAGGACGCGACCGTCGCGGCGACGCTGGAGCGCGCGGCCGCGTACGTCGAGGCCGGCGCCGACGGCGTGTTCGTCCCCGGCGCGACCGACCCGGCGGAGCTGCGCGAGCTGAGCGCCGCGATCCCCGTGCCGCTCAACGTCCTCGTCGTGCCCGCGCTGTCCCTGGCGGAGCTCGGGGAGCTCGGGGTCCGGCGCGTGAGCACCGGATCGCTGCCCTACCGGGCGGCGATCGACGCCGCGGTCGCCGTGGCGGCGGCCGTCCGCGACGGCGACGACGTCCCGTCCGCGACGCCGTACCCGGAGATGCAGGGGCGGCTCGTGGACTACGACCGGCGGTAGCGCGCGTCGACGCCGAACGTCGCCTGCAGCCCCTCGGCGCCCGCGTCGGTGACGCGGACCGCGCGCCCGGCGTCCGAGCGGCGGATCCAGTCCAGGTCGAGGAGCCGGTCCAGCAGCCCGCGGCCGAGCGCGCCGGAGAGGTGGTGGCGCTGCTCGCTCCAGTCGACGCAGTAGCGCACGACCCGGCGCCGAGGCGGGATCTCGACGCCGAGCTCGTCGAGGAACGCCCAGCCCGCGTCGGTGACCGCGTAGTCGAGATCGCGGCCGAACCCCGCACGCGGATCGTGGCGCGCGGCGGCCGGGTCGTAGGCGCCGTCGCCGCCGGCCACGTGCCCGCGGTCGATCATCGCGCTCATGATCTCGACGCCGAGGCGTCCGGCGAGGTGGTCGTAGCACGTGCGCGCCTCGCGCACGGCCTGCGCGCGCGTCCCCTGGCGCAGCGAGCGGACCGGCAGGGCCGGTGCCAGCCGCTCCAGCGCCTCGATGAGGTCGGCGACCTCGGCGCCCGCGAGCCGGTAGTAGCGGTGCCGTCCGTGCGCCTCGACCGCGAGGAGCCCTGCGTCGGTCAGCTTGCGCAGGTGACTGCTGGTCGTCGGCGCGCCGACGCCCGCCTCGGAGGCCAGTCGGCTCGCAGGGAGCGCGCGGCCGTCACCGAGCGCGAGCAGGATGCGACAGCGCGCCGGGTCCGCCACGAGCGCGCCGACCGCCGCGATGTCGCTGTCGCCCCGTTCATCCATGCCTCGAGGCTACGTCGCGGACGCTTCGACGACGGTCGAATCGTCGCCCTCAGCCGGGTTGGTAGGGCGGCGCGACGCCCCAGCCCCACCGCGGCACCGGCGCGCGCTCCACGCGGCGTCGCGTCGCCCGCGGAGTTCTCGACGGCCAGGCGCGAGCCCCACTCGGCGTAGCCCATGATCGCCGCGCGGAACTCCGGGTCGTGGGGGAGCCCGGCGACGTCCGCGGCGCGGCTGAGGAGCGTCACGAACCGCAGCCGCTGCTCGGTCGTGATCGCCAGGCCGCGGTGCTTGGCGAGCATGTGCTCGTAGCCGCCGAGCGCCGCGGTGTAGTCCGCCGGCCCGCCCATGACCTCCGACCACCAGGTCGTGACGTGGTCGCGGTGCTCGCGGGTGACCAGGCCCCCGAACACGGGGGCGAGCAGGTCGTCCTCCTCGACGAGGTCGTAGAAGGTGTCGAGCCAGCGCGCGAACGCGTCACGGCCGCCGGCCCACTCGTAGATCGTCGGGTCGCCCATGGGGAGATGATCCCAGGGCGCGCCAGCCGCCCTCAGCCGCCGCGGCGCCGCGACGGGCGTGCCACGTACTCCGAGCCCGCCCGGACGACCACGTTGCGGTCGCGACCGAAATCGTGGACGCGCACCGCGCCCTCGAGCACGGTCGTGTGCGTGCCGTCGCACCGGTCTTCGGTCACCCAGGCGGTGCCCTCGGCGGCACTCGAGCTGTACGCGCCTTGGACCTCCCACCTGCCTCGCGGCTTTCCGATCTGGAGCCGCACGCGACGGCGCTTGTCGTCTCGGCCCGCTGAGCGACCGGCCGCCGCGGCCCGGCAGGCGCGGGAGAACGTGCCGCGGAGCAGGAGCCGCGTTCGAGGACGGGCGCCAGACGTCTGGCGCAGCGTGAAGATCCCCTGCTCGGCGATCGCCCGCTGGCGAGCGCCCGAGCGCGTTCGCGCGGTGGCGAGCTGCACGGGGCCGGCGGTCGCGTCGATCGTCGAGCGCAAGGGGATCTTGACGGTCTCGCGCATGTCGAAGAACCGGGTGCCGCCGGGCAGGCGCAGTTCGAAGCCGGCCGGCTCGGGTCGCACGAGCGCGGTCTCCCCGCGCACGAGCCTTCGACGCCCACCCTCGTCGACGGTCTCGCACTCTCGAACGGTGTCCTGCCGATCGACGAGCGCGAGGTCCCCGCCGTCCCCGCAGAGGACCACGTCGGGGGAGCCGTCGCGTGCCCGGATGAGATCGGGCTCGTCGCCGCCGGTCAGCCGGTCGGCCTGCGGCCCACCGTCGACGAGGTCCTCGCCGGGTCCGCCGTCCTCGGTGTCCTCGCCGGCCTTGCCCGTGAGCGTGTCGCCCTCCCGGCCGCCGAGCACGACCTCGATGTCGTCGGCGACGTTGTCGTGCTCGTCGCGCTCGCCGTCGTCGGGCAGCGCGTTGAACGTCACCGACACCGGGTTGGTGCGGTCCTCGTAGGTGACGGTGTCCGTGCCCGCCTCGCCGCTGAGCAGGTCGGGGCCCGGTCCGCCGTCGAGCCGGTCGTTCCCGCGTCCGCCGCGCAGGACATCGGCACCCGGCCCACCGCTGAGGCTGTCAGCGCCGTCCCCGCCGATGAGCGCCGCCTCGCCGCCGAAGAGGAGGTCGTCGCCGGTCCCGCCCTCGAGCGCGTCCACGCCGGCACCGCCGGCGACCACGTCGTTGCCGGGACCTGCGTCCAGGTCGTCGCCGCCCCCGGCGCCAGAGAGGACGTCGTCGTCGGCGCCTCCGTCCAGGGCGTCGTCGCCCGGGCCGCCGCGCAGGTCGTCCCTGCCGTCGGCGCCGGCAAGGCTGTCGTTGCCCGGTGTGTTGTCGCCGCCGATGAGCTGATCGTCGCCGGCCCGGCCGTCGATCGTGTCGTCGCCGCCGCGGCCGTCGAGGACGTTCGCGGCGGGTCGAGCCCGTGATCGAGTCGCCGTCGGCGCCGCCGATGACCTGCTCCACGTCGGCGCCGACGTCGTCGCGTTCGCCGGGCTCGCCGTCGTTGTCCTCGCCGTCGAGGGTGATCGTCAGCGGCGCCGTCCGCCGACTGTAGTCAGCAGTATCGGCGCCACTGCCCCCGACCAGAGCATCCCCCCCGTCGAGGGTGTCGTCGCTCGCGTTCCTGGCCGATCCTTGTGAGGCGCCACCACCCAGCCGGTCATCACCTGGGCCCCCCGCCAACCCATCGTTACCCGGTGCCGGATCCGCCTCGAGCTCGTCCGGAACATCGAGCCTGTCATCGCCGGCGCCGCCAGTGATCGAATCGTTGCCCTTGTTCCCGCTCAGGTCGTCGTTGCCATCGTCGCCGAAGATGAAATCGTCGCCGTCGCCCCCGGCCACACCGTTGTCGTCGCCGGGGCCGCCGTGCAACGTGTCGACGCCGTCGCCGCCGGATATGGAGGCTTCCGCCCCGTCATCCCCGTATAGCTCGTCGGGCCCGTCGCCGCCCGACAGGCTGTCGGACCCACCACCACCGTGAAGCGTGTCCTTCCCAGGACCCCCTCGGAGGTCGTCGCGCCCGACGCCGGTCGTCACCTCGTCCGTCCCGTCCCCGCCATCCACGGTCACGGGAGCGCCGCCGAACATCGGTTCACCTGGCGGGTATCCGGAGTCCGCGATTTTTGCGACGTCGTTGCCATCGTCGAGCGTCACGTCGACCGCTTGCACACCCGTCGCCACGCACGTTGCGTGATGCGCGTCGACGAGGGTGCAACTCGTGCCCGTCCCGATCATGGCGGTGGTGTCGGTGACAAGGTAGGTGCCTCCGGTATCCCGTGCGATCGAGAGCTGATTCGCCTCCCCCGGTGCTGCGGTGTACCGGAGCGTCAGTCCAAGGGTCCACGGCTCGACGGCTACGGTCGACGCGTCGGCTGGCCCCGCAACTGCAGAGAGGATGACGACGCACACGAGCCCGCAGAGGGCGGGCTGCATCCACTGACGACGCTGCTTGACCTCCCCGTTCGCATCACGACGGAGCACGCCGAGCTTCGCTCACGTCGTGCGGGCGTAGAGGGCTCCGGGGACACAGTCTCTTACGGTCTGGGCTGTCGCCTGCAGAACCTGTATCTGTTTCTTGTCCCTGCCGTAGAGATAGGTACTCCCGACGGATCTGCACGACTTCGGCATCCAGGGAAGGCCCCAGAGATTGGGCGCCGGCACAGGTAACGGTGCCTGGTTGTTCTTGTTACCGCCGTACTCGTCGTACAGCACCAACGTATTGAGCAACCCAGCTTCGCGCGCAAGCTCAAACGCTTTCGGTGACTCCGGCGGAACTCCATTCTCCGCAGCGAGCGCTGAGTAACTGTGCGCCAGTTCGCTGTCAGTGGACAGTTCCGTTGACTGCGCTGGCGGGTCCAAGCCCGTCCAGTCGAACCCCCTGGCGCGCGGATCTGTCGCGGCCCATCGCTCTGCGAGCGTCCGAGACTCGAAGAACAGCAGATGCGGTTCGATCGTTTCCGGGAGCTGGCTGACCACCTCCCAGTGAAATGGCTTCGGTGGTCCCTCGGGATCGGACTCCACGATCTTCCAAGGGGAACTCGTGCGGTACGAGAGCGTCCCCTCGGATTCCCCGGACGGTCGAATGATCTTGACCGTGACGACCTTCGAACCATGCATGTCGCGCCTCGCCGACTCCGACTGTCGCGGCGTTCGCATCGCCGCCACTCGCCGTGGCCCCGCCGACCAGAAGGTCAAGTTCTCGACGCGGTGCTACGTGCGACGTATCCATGCCACGAGCATTCGTCTACGACAGGCGACGCTAAACCCCCGCGCATGGTCAATGCAACTGTGTGCACCCAGCACGTTGGTTCAGTGCGTATTTGTGACGGTTCCTCAGTCCGGTCGGCCCAAATCCTAACCCCCTTAGTCGGTCATTCGTGATCTTGATTTGCGGTCCATCGTCGATGCAGATGAAACGCCCCGGCGATCACGCTGCCTACCGGAGGGGCGCGTGGGGGTAGAACATCTTTCGGCAGATCGTTCCGCAGCGGACGATCCCGGTATCCTCGAGCCATGTCCGCCCAGCGCACGCCGCCGCCCGTCGACCTGTCGATGCTGCTCAACCAGGCCGGCTACGCGCTCGCGAACCGGCTGACCGCCGCGCTGGCGGACCTCGACATGTCGGTGCGCGTCTACTGCGTGCTCGCCAAGGCGGCCGAGGGCGACCACACCCAGGGGCGCCTCGCCGAGCTCGCGTGGATGGACAAGACGACCATGGTCGTCACGCTCGATGAGATGGAGCGCCGCGGGCTGGCGGAGCGGCGGCTGTCGCCCGAGGACCGCCGGGTGCGCGTCGTCGCGATCACCGCGAAGGGGCGCCGGCAGCTCGCCAAGGCGGACGCGATCGTCCAGGGCGTCTACGACGAGGTCCTCGACGGGGTGGGCCCGGCGGAGCGCGAGACGTTCCTGTCGGTGCTCGGTGGGCTCGTCGACGGTCCGCTCGCCGCGCCGTTCCACATGGAGGCGCGGACGCGCAGGAGGGCGCAGCGCGCAGGCTGAACGATCCGGAAGGGATCGTCTACAACAAAACGATCTGCTACGGTCCGATCATGCCCGGATCGACGCAGACACGCATCCCACGCACCCGGCTGCTCGCACTCGTCGTCCTGTGCGCGGCCACGCTCATGACGATCGTCGACGAGACCGTCGTCTCCGTCGCCCTGCCGAGCATCCAGCGCGATCTCGGCTTCGCGACCTCCGACCTGTCGTGGGTCGTCAACGCCTACCTGGCCTCGTTCGGCGGCCTGCTCCTGCTGTCCGGCCGGATCGGCGATCTCGTCGGCCGCCGCCGCGTGCTGCTCGGCGGCCTGAGCCTCTTCGTCGCCGCCTCGATGCTCTGCGGCGTCGCGCAGTCGCCCGGGTGGCTCGTCGCCGCGCGCTTCCTGCAGGGCGCCGGCGGCGCGCTCGCCGCGTCGGTCGCGCTCGGCATGGTCGTCTCGCTCTTCGACGATCCGGGCCTGCAGGCCCGCGCGATCGGGATCTACTCGTTCGTCGGCGCCGCGGGCGCGTCGATCGGGCTGTTCCTCGGGGGCGTCATCACCGACCTCGTCGACTGGCGCTGGGTCTTCTTCATCAACATCCCGATCGGCATCGCGACGGTGCTGGCCGGCAGCCGGGTCCTGGCCGTCGAGGGCGGCCCCGGGCTGCGCGCGGGCGCCGACGCGCTCGGCGCGGTGCTGCTCGTGGCGGGCGTGATGCTCGCGATCGTCGCCATCGTGGACGCCGACGCGCGCGCCCTCGGCGTCGTCGCGGCCGCGTTGCTGGCGCTGTTCGTCCTGCGGCAGGCCACGGCCCGGCGGCCGCTGCTGCCGCTCGGCGTGCTGCGGAATCGCGTCGTGGCGGGCGCGAACGTCGTCCACGCGCTCACCGTCGCGGCGATGTTCGGGTTCCAGTTCCTCGTGACCCTCTACTTCCAGCAGGTCCTCGGCTACTCGCCCGCGCAGGCGGGCCTCGCCGTCCTGCCGGTCGCGATGGGGATCGGCGCGATGTCGCTCGTCGTGTTCCCGCGGATCCAGGGCAGGTTCGGCGCGCGCGCGGCGCTGCTGCCGGGGCTCCTCGCGATCGCCGCCGGCCTCGCCCTGCTGGCGCGCGTGCCGGTCGACGGGCGCTACCTCGCGGACGTGGCCCCGAGCGTCGCGCTGTTCGCCGTGGGCGCCGGGCTCGTGCTCCCCGGGGTCATGACGATCGCGATGTCCGGCGCGACGCCGTCGACAGCCGGCCTCGCGTCGGGGCTCATCAACACGTCCCAGCAGGTCGGCGGTGCGCTCGGGCTAGCGATCCTGGCGGCGCTCGCGGCCGGCAGGACGGACGGCCTGCGCGACGAGGGCGTCGGCGCCGCGGCCGCCACGGTCGCCGGCTTCCACCTGGCCTGGGGGGTGGCGGCCGGGCTCGTCCTGGCGGCGTTCGCCGTCGCGCTCGGGCTCGGCGGGCCGCGGCGTCGGCGCCCGCGGCCACCACGACGCGCGCCCGGCCAGCACGATGAGCGCCGGGATCAGCACAGAGCGCACGAGCAGCGCGTCGACCAGGACACCGAGGGACATGAGCAGCGCGAGCTCGCGGAACGGCAGCAGCGGCACGAGCGCCAGCAGCGCGAACGTCGCGGCGAGCGTCACGCCGGCGACCGTGATGGTGCGGGATGCGGAGCTCGTGCCCGCCGACACCGCGTCGCGGAAGCTCCGGCGGTGCGCCTCGTCGCGGATGCGCCCCGCGATGAAGACGTTGTAGTCGCTGCCCAGGCCGACGAGCATCACCGCCGCGACGAGCGGGACGTAGTACACGACGTCGTGTGTTCCGAGCACGCTGGGCAGCAGGAGCGACATGAGGCCGAACGAGCCGGCGAAGGCGAGGACGCTGCCCGCCAGCAGGAGCACCGGTGCGAGGAGCGCGCGCAGGAACAGGGCCAGCAGGACGAACGTGAGGATCGCCGTGACGACGACGACGCGCCGCAGGTCGCGCAAGAGCGCGTCGACGGTCTCCGCCGAGAGCGCGCTCTCGCCCGCGTAGGAGGCGTGCGTCCCGCGCGGCAGCCCGGCCTGCCCGAGCAGCTGCGGCGTCCGGCGCTCGAGGTCGCGGATCGTCGCGATGGCGGCCGAGCTCGTCGGCTCGTCGCGCAGGACCATGACGAGGCGCGCCGCGCCGCCGTCCCGTGACGTGACGACGCCGACCGGCGCGTCGCGGCCGGTCTGCGCGGGGCCGAGGACCGCCGCCACGCCTGGCTCCCGCGCGTAGAGGGCCTGCAGCCGGGCCAGCGCGTCGAGCTGCCCGCCGATGCCCGGCGACTCGAGCAGCAGCTCTGTCGGCGCGAGGATCCCGGGTGCGAACCCCTGGGCTGCCTCGTCGGCGATCTGTCGCGGCTCGCTCCCCGGCGGCAGGGACGGGATGAACGAGACGGACAACGAGATCGTCCGCGCCCCGAGCGCGGCGACGACGAGCAGGCCGACGCACGCGACGACCACGATGGCTGCAACGGGCTTGGCGGTCGGCAGCCGCGCGACGAACCGCCGCGCCCTCGACGGCGGATCGACCGGGTCGGGGCCCGCCGCCTGCGCCTCCCGCACGCGGGAGCCGAACAGCCACGGTCCCACCGCGCCCATGAGCGCGGGCACGAGGGTGAGGCAGACGAGGGTCACGACGAGCGCTGCGACCGCGAGACCGGGCCCGAACACGCGGAAGAAGTGCAGCTTGCCCGCCAGCAGCGAGAGCGCCCCCGCGATGACGAGCGTGCCGGCGGCGAACACGAGCGGCGCGACCCGGGCCGTCGCCCACCGCGCCGCCTCCAGCCGGGTGGCGCCGTGCCGCAGCCGTCGTCGCGTCTCGGCCATGAAGAAGACCGTGTAGTCCGTGACGAGCCCGAGCAGCAGCACGACGAGGACCGGCTCGATCTCGTTCGGGACGCCGTTGCCCGTTCGCTCGCCCATCCAGGCGAGCGCGCGGATCGCGACGACGTAGCCGAGGCCGGCGGTCGCGAGCGTCACGAGCGGCGCGCCGACCGAGCGGAAGTACAGGGCGACGATGACGAGGATCGTCAGGATCGTCGCCGCCTCCATCCAGGGCAGCGCCTTGTCGATCTCGTCCCACTGCGCCAGCCGGGCCGGGCCCGCGCCGGAGATGCCGCGCGTGGTCCCGGCCGACGGCGGCGGCAGCGTCGCGAGGTAGGCGCGCGCCGCGCTGGAGCGCGCGTCGAGGTTCAGGTCCGACGAGGGGAAGAGGTAGGTGACGATCGTCGTGTCGCGCTCGCGCCAGCGCACGCCCGGGAGCGGGACGTTGAGCAGCGGCGCGGCGGCGCGGATGCCGCGCGTCCGGTTGGCCGCGTCGGCCGCGCGCAGCTGCGCCTCGACGGCGGCGCGCGAGAGGCCGCGCGGGTTGCGCTCGACCGCGACCGTGTCGGTCGCCACCGACGATCCGAACAGCTGCAGCGCCCGTTCCTGCGTCCGGACGGCCTGCGCGTCGGAGGGGACGATGTCGCTGAGCGGCGCCGCCGCGGAGCCGCCCAGCCCGGGCAGGAAGATGAGGGCGGCGGCGAGCGCCGCCACCCAGCCGATGATGATCGGCCAGCGCAGCGCGACCACGAGCCGCGCGTACCCCCGTGCGATACGACCACCCGGCGCGTCGGACACGCCTTGCCGTTACCCGGCCAGGCCTGGCGTATTCGCGCTCATGGCGGACTGCGCACGGCGGCGACCGTGGCGAGATACGCTCCCGCGCATGCCAAAGCGTGCGGCCGCGCGCGTGAGCGATCTGCTCCGCGCGCCGACGTCCGGACTGGACCTCGCGGCGGTCGACACCCGCGCGACACCCGGCTTCAAGGGCGGCAAGACGGAGGGCCGCGAGGCGCTCCCCCAGATCGGCGAGCAGCTCGCCGATCTCCAGGAGAAGCTCTACGCGAACGGCCGCACGGGCGGCAACCGGCGGGTGCTGCTCGTCCTGCAGGGGATGGACACGTCCGGCAAGGGCGGCACGGTCGGACACGTCCTGGGGCAGGTCGATCCCGGCGGCGTGCACATCGCGGCCTTCAAGCGCCCGACGCCCGAGGAGCTCGCACACGACTTCCTCTGGCGCATCCGCCGCCAGCTCCCCGACGCGGGCATGCTCGGCGTCTTCGACCGCTCGCACTACGAGGACGTCGTGACGGTCCGCGTCCTCAAGCTCGCCGACAAGCGGACCTGGACGCGGCGCTTCGGGTCGATCCAGCGCTTCGAGGAGTCGCTCGTGCAGGACGGCACGACGGTCGTGAAGTGCTTCCTGCACATCTCGCCCGAGGAGCAGAAGGCGCGCCTGCTCGCACGCCTGGACGACCCGACGAAGCACTGGAAGTACAACCCCGGCGACCTCGACAACCGCGTGCTGTGGGACGACTACATGACCGCCTACGGGGAGGCGATCGAGCGCACGTCGACGGACGTCGCGCCGTGGCACATCGTCCCGGCCGATCGCAAGTGGTACCGCAACTGGGCGATCTCGACCCTCCTCGCCGAGGCGCTGACCGGGCTCGGCCTGGCGTGGCCGGCGGCGACGTTCGACGTCGAGGTCGAACGCCGCCGCCTGCAGGCCATGCCCTAGTCGGTCAAAGCCCGGGAACGCCTCCGCCGAGCTTGCCGATCAGGTCCTGCGGGTCGAGTCCGAACTTCTGCAGCAGGTCCGCGTGCTGCTCGGGGTCGACCTGGTCGGGCAGCTCCTGCTGCGCCTGGTCGACCTGGTCGTCCTTGCCCTGCTCGCGGAGCAGGTCGAGGACCTTGTCCTTGGGGATCTCCATGGTCTCCTCCTCGTGCCTCAGTGGCGGTCGGACGCGGCGACGCTGCCGCGGTCCGAGTTGTCCGTGGCGTGCCGGCGCGCGCGCTCCTCGCGCCGGAAGCGCTCGTCGGGGTCGTCCTTGCGCCCGCCGCCGACGCGGGGCAGCAGGGCGAGGACGATGAGCACCGCGGCGGCGATGGCCCAGACGAGCGTCGTGCGGCCGTTGGCGGCGAAGATGCCGAGCACGTCGTCGCCGTCGACCAGCGAGATGACGGCGGCTGCCGCGAGCACCAATCCGACGATGAGCGACAGGCTCTTCGCGCCCCAGTGCAGCGGCGAGCCGAACATCAGCACCGCGCCGGTGCCGATGAAGAGCAGGTCGCTCCAGCCGTTGACCTCCAGGCCGAGCCACGTCTTGCCGTTCACCGTGCCGTCGAGCGCATGGGTGGTGAAGCTGCGTCCACCGAACACCAGCGCCGTGACGCCGTAGGCGAGCAGGATCATCCCGATGATGCCGACGGGCCCCTTGGCGAGCGAGACGCCCTTGTCGCGCCTGGCCGCCATGGTCAGCGGTCCTGCCTGACGTCGCCGTCGGTCTCGATGCGCTCCTTGCGCACCTCGTCGGTCACCTGCTGCTCGTCGGTGACGGTGTCGGTCTCCAGGCGCACGCGCTCCTTGGGGACGGTGCGCTTCTCGACCACCGGCTCCTCGGCGCGCAGGGTGACCTCGTGCTCCTCCTCGGTGATGTCGCCGCCGGCCATCGCCTCGCCCCGGTTGGCGTCCGTGATCGGCTCGCGCTCGACGCGGACCTCCTCGCGCTGGACCGGGACGGTCGTGGTGACCTCCTCGGTGACGACGTACTTGCGCAGCCGCGCGCGGCCGGTCTCGACCTCGCGGGTGCCGACGGAGAGCTCCTCCTCGGAGCGGGTCATGGCGTCGTCGGTCTCCGGGCCGGAGACGTCGTGCCCGGTCGTGTCGCGATCGTGATCGCGGACCTCGGCGCCGGCGCCGGTCACGCCGCGGTCGGTGCCGCCCTCGGGCAGGCCGGAGTCCGAGTGGCTCTCCGAGTAGTCGAGCCCGTAGTGCCGGTACAGCCGGGACTCCTCGTCCTGCGACAGCGCGCCGTCGGCGTCCGCGTTGGGGCTGTCCTTGACCTGGTCCTTGTCGTACGGGACGCGGATGTCATCCCCGTCGCGCTGCGCCTCGGCGAGCGGGACGAAGCTGACGCGCGAGCCGAACAGGCCCGTGCTGACGGCCAGCCACTCCGGCTCGCCGGTCTGCTCGTCGACGTAGACCTCGTCGATCGTGCCGATCTTGCCGCCGTCCTGGCCGACGAGCTTCTGGCCCTTCCAGTCGATGACGTCCTGTGTGTTCGGCATGTGTGCCGTCCTCTCTTCGATGTTCTTGCGGGTAGGGGCGTGCGCTAGGAGCGCACGGCGCCGGCGCCGTCGGTGGCGCGCTGCGCCTCGACCTCGGCGCGGTCACGGCCGGTCTGCATGTCCTGCTTGATCTGGCCGGCGTTGCGCTGTCCGGCGTCGTAGGCCTGGCCGAGCATCTGGGCCGCGAGGTCGCGGCCGCCGAGGCCGAAGGCCAGCGCGCCCGCGAGGGCGAGCATGCCGATGAGCCCGGCGTAGGTGATCGTCACGATCTGCGGGGCGATACGCAGCTGATCGAGGACCATGAACAGGGCGATGGCCATGATCAGCGCCGGGGCGATCGCGCGGACCATCTTGCCGGTGGGGGTGTCGCCCATGAGCTTGTGGGCGGCGGCTCCGACGGCGCCGGCGAGCGCGGCAGCGATCACGAAGATCAGCAGCGCGACGATGATGTTGGGCAGGAACGCCTGGACCTGCGCGATGAACGTGCTCAGCGCCGGGATCTTCAGGGCGCCGATGGCGGCGGAGATCGCGAACAGGAAGATGAACCAGAACGCGACGCTGCCGATCAGGCGGGCCGGACTGGCACCCGGGCTGACCTTCTCGACGTACTTGCCTGCATCGCTGGAATGCAGGGTTCGATCCAGGCCGACCTTCTCCAGCAGTCGGGCGACGATGCCCTTCACGAGCTTGGCGATGAAGTAGCCGATCACCAGGATCACGAGGAACCCGATGATGTTGGGGATGAAGCCCAGCAGGCTGTCGAGGCCCTGCTGGATGCTGTCTGCGATCTGCACGCTTGCGAACACGTGACTCCTCTGTGGACGTGCGACGACGAATCGACGCAGGACGACGATGGACAAAAGGCGACAAGACGGGACCGAACTGGCGGGCGGGTCCCGGTGGCCTGACGCTCGTCTACCCCCGAATCCGGGTAGGCGGGCCGGACAATGTGTCTCGTTTTGCAACGGCCCCCGACGTGACCGCGACCGAGCAGCTGCCATCCCGGCGAGCGCGGTCGGACGTCGCCATGAACCGCAAGCACATCGTCGGCGTCGCCAGCGACCTGCTGAGCCGAGAGCCGAGAGCTTCGATGTCGGAGGTCGCGCGCTCCGCGAACGTCAGCCGCGGGACGCTCTACCGGCACTTCCCCTCGCGCGCGGATCTCCTCGCAGCGGTCAGCGAGCACGCCCGGAGCACCGCCGTGACGACGTCGGAGGATCGGCTGCGCCCAGCGGGCGAGCTGGCGCGCGGCGACGCCGACGCCGCTCTCGGTCGCCGACGTGCTCAACAAGGTGCCGCCGCACCTGCTCGGCGACCAGATCGTCGCGGAGGCGCAGCGCCTCGCCGGCGTGTCCTCGGCCGCCGTGTACCTCGTGGACCTCGAAGGGAGCCGGCTCATGCGCCTGGCCGGTCCGGCGAGCTTCCCCGAGACGCTGCCGGCGAAGCTGGCGGTGGGCACGGAGATCCCGCGGGAGGGGCTGCCGGCGCTGGAGGCCACGTTCGAGGAGCACCTGCCCGGCGCAGTGTCGGCGCCGCTCCTGCTGCGCGGTCGGGCCCTCGGGGCGGTCGTCGCGGTCGGCAGCGACGCCGCGGGTCTCGCCGACCTCGCGTACGAGGCGGCCGCGGCGCTGTCGCTCGCGGAGGACTACACGGACCATCTCGATGCCGCCCGCCGGGTGCGCGCGACGAGCCCGGCGGCCGAGATCCAGCAGAACCTGCTGCCGCCCCGGATCGTGCGCACGAACGGCGCGCTCATCGCCGGGAACGTGCTGCCCGGCTACGAGATCGGCGGCGACTGGTTCGACTACGCCGAGAACCCCGCCGGGACGTGGATCGGGATGGCGGACGCGGAGGGGAGCGGGACGCGGGCGGCCGCGCTGGCCTCCGTCGCGCTCGGTGCGTTCCGCTCCGGGCGTCACCAGTCGCTGGACCTGCCCGCCATGATCAGGCTCATGGACACCGTGGTGCGCGAGTTCTCGGAGGGCGCGACCGTCACGACCACGATCGGCTTCTGGGTGCCGCCGACATCGACGTTCTCGTGGATCTCGTGCGGCGAGCTCGGTCCCATCGTCGTGAACGGGCGGGGGGAAGGAGACCTCCTCGAGGGCCACCGGCTCCCGGCGCTGGGACAGCTGGAGGATGACGCGGAGCTCGTCGTCCGCGAGCGGCGGCTGGAGGACGGCGATCGCCTCGTGCTCGTCTCCGACGGGATCGTCGACCGCGCCTATCCGGAGGGCAACGCGCTGAGCATCGAGGGCGTCGTCGACGCGGTCCGCGACGCTCCGTTCGCTTCGGCGGCGGGCGCGGTGAGCGCGGTGGAGGCCGTGATCCACGACATGAACCCCGACGAGCTGCTCGACGACGCCACGGTCGCGGTGCTGACGCCGGTCCTGCGCTCATGACCGGGATCGCGCACCGCCTGCTCGACGTGCCCGCCGGCCGCATCCACGTCGCCGAGCAGGGCTCGGGCCCGCTCGTGGTCCTCGTGCACGGCTTCCCCGAGTCCTGGTACTCGTGGCGCCACCAGCTGCCGGCCATCGCCGAGGCCGGCTTCCACGCCGTCGCCGTCGACGCCCGCGGCTACGGGCGCTCGTCCAAGCCGCTCGCGCTCGACGCGTACCGGCTGCTCGACCACGCCGAGGACATCGCCGGGGTGATCGCCGCGATCGGCGCGGACGCCGCGGTCGTGATCGGCCACGACTGGGGGTCGGGCATCGCGACGACGAGCGCGCTCGTGCACCCGGAGCTCATCCGCGCCGTCGGGACGCTCAGCGTGCCCTACGCGCCCCGCGGTGGGCCGCGGCCCACCGACATCTTCGCCCGCATCGGCGGGCCGGAGGAGTTCTACGTGAGCTACTTCCAGGAGCCGGGCCGGGCGGAGGCCGAGATCGAGCCCGACGTCCGCCCCTGGCTCGCGGGCTTCTATGCGGCGCTCGCCGGGGAGGCCGAGCCGCCGCCGGACGGGGGCAGCGTGTCGTTCGTCGCGGAGGGCGGGAGGCTGCGCGACCGCTTCCCCGATCCCGGGCCGCTGCCGGCCTGGCTGTCGGAGGACGACCTCGACGTCTACGCGGGCGAGTTCGAGCGCACCGGTTTCACCGGCGCGCTGAACCGCTACCGCAACATGGACCGCGACTGGGAGGACCTCGCGGCATGGGACGGCGCGCCGATCGCGCAGCCGTCGATCTTCATCGCGGGTGAGCGCGATCCGACGCTGGGGTGGATGGGCGGGGCGATCGAGGCCTTCGGCACGACGCTCCCCGGGCTCGTCGGATCCCACGTCCTGGAGGGCGCGGGCCACTGGATCCAGCAGGAGCGTCCCGCCGAGGTCAACCGCCTGCTGATCGACTGGCTGGCGATCGTCGCGTAGACGGGTCAGACGAGCGGCCAGACCGCCTCGACGTCGTCGAACGCGACCTCGTGGACGTCGCCGCCGCAGCGGACGCGCACGTTCCCACGGATGGTCACGGTCTCCAGGACGCCCTCGGTGAACCCGGACCGCGTCAGCGCGCGGAGGCGGTCGCCGGCGCCGAGGACCCGTCCGGTCCGGCTGCAGATCAGCACGAGCCGCGCTCCTTCGCGGCGCGGATCCTGGTGTGGTCGCCGACCCGCTTGAGCCGGAACGGCGCGTTGGTCGCGAGGCCCTGGTCGATCAGCTCCTTCAGCTGTGCACGTCGCATGACGGTGCTCCTTGGTGGGGGGATGCACAGCCTCCCGCCCGGCGTGCCGGGTGTCACCAGGGCCACCACCGGGATCCGACCCCGGTGTTCGTCTCACGGGGCGCGCAGGGACGCGGCGAGCTCGCCCCGGCCGCGGATGCCGAGCTTGCGGTACGTGTTGCCCAGGTGCCACTCGACGGACTTGACCGTGAGGAAGAGCGTCGGCGGCGATGTCGCGGTTGGACTCCCCCTCGGCCGCGCGCTCGGCGACCCGCCGCTCGCTGGGGGTCAGCCCGTCGCCGGCGGAGGCGGCCGGAGCCCGGCCGCCGGCGAGCCGCAGCTCCTCCCTGGCCGTCCGCGCGACCGCCACGGCGCCGACGCCGTCGGCGACCGCGACCGCCTCACGCAGCACGTCGCGGGCCTCGACCTGCCTCCCGTCGCGGCGGATCGCCGCGCCGAGGTGCGCGAGGGTGCGGGCGTGGGCGACGGGCGTGCCGGCGCCGGCGAGCAGCGCTGCCGCGTCGCGGAGGCGCCCGACGGACTCCTCGCCGCGCTCGAGCAGCGCGGCGGCGGTCCGCGCGATCCCGATCGCGTAGGACGCTCCGTACCCGCGGGCGAGGGCGACCTCCTCGTCGATGAGCTCGCGCGCCTGCGCGTCCCGTCCGAGCCGGCGCGCGATGAGCCCCGCCTGCGAGCGCCAGGGGATCACCGTCGGGTTGGTGACGAGGAGCGCGTCGAGGCGCCGGCCCGCGGCGAGGAACGCGTCGAGCGCGTCCTCGTGTCGCTCCTCGTGGACGGCCACGAGCCCGAGGGCCATGTGCCGCCAGGCCGACACCGACCGTGCGCCGTCGTCGTCCGTGCTCGCCAGCACCGCGGCGGCGTCGCCGACGCGGTCGCTCTCGAGCAGCGCGACGACGAGGCAGTGGCTCGCCGCGTGCAGGTACGCCTGCTGCCCGCCGCGCCACGCGTCGACGGCGGTGCGCGCGTCCTCCACGGCGTCGCCGATCGGCCCGGTCCGCACGAGCTGACGGGCGCGGACCTGCGATGCCATGGCGAACCTGAACACGGACCCGTCGCGTCGCGCCACGGCGAACGCCTGGCGCAGGGCCTCGGCGGCCTCGTCGTGCTCGTCCGACCAGCTGAGCACGCCGATGACCTGGATGAGCGTCGTGGGGTCGTCGTGGAACCCGTCGACGAGCGCGCCGCCCGCGTACAGCCGGCGGACGACGGCGAGCGCCTCGCTGCGTGGCCGTCCCGCGAAGAACCCGAGCATCATCGCGTTGCACAGCAGCGCGCGCTCGGCCGGAGTCTCGCGTCGCTCCTCGGCGATGATCAGATCCGCGCGGCGATGCGCCTCGGTCGCCCGCTCCGGCGCGTGCATCGCCGCCGCGAGGTACCCCGCCTCGAGGTCCACCGCGAGCTCGCCCGCGCCCGGGCGCACCTCCTCGAGACCACGGAGGAACGTGGCTGTCGCCCCGGACATGTCGCCCGCATGCTGGAGCGCCCGGCCCAGGTCGAGCAGGAGCGCGAGGCGCTCCGGGCCGCGTGCCGTCGCCTCGACCGCGGCGCGCGAGGTGCTCCGCGGCGGCGGCCCGCCCGGCGGCGGCCTCGGCGCGTCCGAGCTCGGCGAGCACCTGCGTCAGCGTGTCGGCCGGCGGCGGCTCGCGCAGCGCGCGATCCAGGTAGTCCGCGGCCGATGCGGGCGCCCCGCGGGCCAGCGCCGAGCGCGCGGCCCCGCGCAGCAGCTCGACGACGGTTCCGTCGCCGTCCGCGGGTGACTGGAGCAGATGCGCGCTCACGCGCTCCTCCTGACCGCCGGCCTGGCCCAGGAGCATCGCGGCGCGCCGGTGCATGCGGCCGCGCTCGCCCGGCGGGAGCCCGGCATGGACCGCGGCGCGCAGGAGCGGGTGGGTGAACCCGACCGGGTCCGCGCCGCGGAGGAGGTCCGCCGCGACGAGCTCGTCCCTGGCGCGATCCGCGGCGCCGACGGAGACGTCGGAGAGGGCCGCCGCGAGCGCCACCGGGGCGTCCTCGAGCACCGCGACGGCGAACGCGAGCGACTGCGCGTCGGCGGTCAGCGTGCCCAGCCTGCGCAGGACCGATCGCCCGAGCGACCGCGCCGCGGTCTCGGTCGCCGCTGCGAGCGCGCCGGCGTCCGCCCGCCCTCCCTGGTCCGCGAGCGCTGCGAGCAGCTCGCGCACCTGGAGCGGGTTGCCGCCGGTCAGCTCGAAGCACCGCAGGCAGAAGGCGTCGTCGGCGTCCCGGCCGCCACGGCGGACGAGCGTGGCCACGGCAGCGGGCCCGAGCGGCGACGGCGACAGGACCCGCAGCGCCGGATCCGCGCCGAGGGGCATGAGCAGTCCGCCGGCCCCCGGCTCGCCGGCCCGGGCCGCGAGGACGATCGCGATCGGCTCGTCGGAGATGCGGCCGACGAGGTAGGTCAGCAGCCGCAACGAGGGCTCGTCGGCCCAGTGCGCGTCGTCGACGAGCAGCACGGTCGGCGCGCGCTCCGCGACGCGCAGCACGACCCAGTGCAGGGCATGGAGCACGGCGAACCCGGTGGCGTCCGCGCCGCCGGGTGAGCCATGACCGGGATCCACGACGGCGCGGGCGGGCGCGGCCGGACCTGTGAGCAGGTCCTCGCGTTCCGGGGCGGTCAGCGCGGCGACCGGCCGCTCCAGGAGGGATCGTGCGACGCCCCAGCCGAACTCGCGCTCGAGCTCGTGCCCTCGCGCGCGGATGATGTCGAGCCCCGCCTCGCGTGACAGATCGGCCGCGTGCGCGAGGAGCGCGGACTTGCCCAGCCCCGGAGCGGCCTCGAGGAGGATCGCCCCGCCCCGCCCGGCCGCGGCGCCGGCGAGCAGGTCGGCCAGCGCGGCTGTCTCGGCGTCGCGCTCGAGCAGCGCCTCGTGCGACCCCCAGGCGGCGTCCACGGTCACCGGCCGAGCATCTCACCGCTCTGCGACCGTGTGTCGATTCCCGGGCACCCCGTTCGTCCTCTAGGAGAACCACCGACCAGGAGGACCTCCATGAAGTACATGCTGCTGATCCACCAGGGCTCCACGCCGACCCCCAACGACCCCGACGCCTGGAACGCGCTGTCGGACGACGAGCGCAACGCCGTGTACGCCGCGTACGGGGAGATCAACGCCACCCCGGGCGTGACGCCGGGCCACGGGCTCGCCGCGCCCGACACCGCCACGACCGTGCGGGTCGCGGACGGGCGCACGCTGACCACCGACGGGCCGTTCGTCGAGCTCAAGGAGGCCGTCAACGGCTACCTCATCTTCGAGGCCGACGACCTCGACGCCGCCATCGAGCTCGCCGCGAAGGTCCCCGCCGCCACGATGGGCGGGGCGGTCGAGGTCCGCCCGATCGTGGAGTACTGAGCCATCCTCGAGCAGACCTTCCGCGAGCAGTGGGGCTACGTCCTCGCTGCCCTCATCGGCTTCCTCGGCGACCACGACCTCGCCGAGGAGGCCGCGCAGGAGGCGTTCGCCATCGCTGCCGCGCGCTGGCCGAAGGACGGTGTCCCCGACGAGCCGGGCGGCTGGCTCATCCGGACCGCGCGCAACCGCGCCATCGACCGCATCCGCCGCGACCGCACGCTGGCTGCGAAGACCCGCCTCCTCGAGGTGCAGGAGGCGGTGGAGGACGAGGTGGACGACGACACGGTGTTCCCCGACGAGCGGCTCGAGCTCGTCTACATGTGCTGCCACCCGGCGCTCGCGGTCGACGCGCAGGTGGCGCTCACGCTGCGGACGTTCGGAGGCCTGACCACGCCCGAGATCGCCCGCGCGTTCCTCGTCCCCGAGGCGACGATGGCGCAGCGCCTCGTCCGTGCGAAGCGCAAGATCCGTACGGCCGGCATCCCGTTCCGGGTGCCGCCCGCGCACCAGCTGCCCGACCGCCTCGCCGCGGTGCTGGCCGTCGTCTACCTCGTCTTCAACGAGGGCTACTCGAGCCCGCCGACCCGCGACGAGCTGACCGGGGAGGCGCTGCGCCTCGTGCGCGCGCTCGCCGAGCTCATGCCCGACGAGCCCGAGGTCCACGGCCTGCGGGCGATGATGCTGCTGCTCGACGCGCGCCGGGCCGCGCGCTACCGCGACGGCGAGATCGTCCTGCTCTCGGACCAGGACCGCTCGCTCTGGGACACCGACCGGATCGCCCAGGGCCGGGCGGCGCTGGACCGCGCGCTCGCGCTGCGCGGGCACGGGCCCTACGTCGTGCAGGCGGCGATCGCATCGCTGCACGCCGACGAGCCCCGGGACTGGGCGCAGATCGCGGCGCTGTACGGCGAGCTCGGGCGCCTGACCGGGTCGCCCGTGGTGGAGCTGAGCCGCGCGGTCGCCGTGGCGGAGGCCGACGGCCCCGAGGCGGGCCTGGCGATCGTCGACCGCCTCGAGCTCGACGACTACCGCTACCTGCACGCCACGCGCGGCGAGCTGCTGCGGCGGCTGGAGCGCACCGAGGAGGCGCGCGACGCGCTGCAGCGGGCGCTCGAGCTCGTCCACGACGACGCGGAGCGCCGGCTGCTCGAGCGGCGGCTCGCCGAGCTGGCCTGAGCTACGCTCGGGCGGTGCGCAGGGTCCTCGGCACGCTCGTCCTCCTCGCCGCGCTCGCCGCGCCGGCGAGCGCCTCCGCGAAGTCCTGCGCCGACGTCCCCAACCCATATCCGGGGACCCGCTACGAGGGCGTGGACCTGACCCGCATCACCGCCACCGGCGTGACCTGCACGACGGCGCGGCGTGTGGCGCGGGGAGCACACCGCAGGGCGCTCGGCCTGCCTGTGGCGGCGGTCCGGCGGTTCACGTGGAACGGCTGGCACGTGACCGGCGACCTGCGGGGCTCCTCGGACGCCTACGTCGCCACGAAGGGCGACCGGCGCGTGCGCTGGCGCTTCTAGGTCAGGCCGTCGCCGGCTCCTGCAGCAGCGCCGCCGTCTCGCGCATCTGCTCGAACGCCTCGTCGTCGCTGTCGCGGCGCCCGAGCCCGCACGCCGCCGCCACGTCGACCTCTCGGCCGGCCAGGCGCTCGATGCGCGCGAGGAGCTCGCGATGGGCCTCGGTGTCCAGCGACTCGTGCAGGAACCCGGCGATGAACCGGGTGTCGTCGGGCAGCTCCAGGTCGCGCAGCGGCTCGTAGAACGACTCCGCCTCGATCGGCGCCTCCTTGGCCGCGGCGAACGGCGCGTGGACGTACTCGAGCACCTTGTCGTCCGGGAACCCGGCCGCGATCGCGTTGGCGAGCAGCACGAGCGGGGTGACGTCGCGCATCTCGCCGTAGGCGGTGTGGTGGAAGTCCCCGAGGCACAGGTGGATCCCGAAGCGCGCGCCGGCGGGCGAGCGCCGGATCGTGTCGAGCATCGTCTCGGCCATCTGGGCCGCGACGCCCGGCTGCGCCTCATCGGGGGCCTGGGCGATGGCGATGAGCGCGACGACCGTCTCGATCTGGAAGACGACGTCGTCGCCCGCCTCGGCGTGGATCTCGGCGATGTCGCGGACCGTCGAGACCTGCCAGCCCTCGAGGATCGACGGGTCCGCGAACGCGGCCTCGCCGAACGCGTAGATGGCGAGGTCGATCGGGGCGACGATGCCGACCTGGAAGCGGAGATCCGGCCGGCCGTGCTTCTCGCGCAGCACCAGGAAGGACGGATAGCTGTTGCGGAACGCCAGGGCGTAGTGGTGCCGCAGGTTCGCGGGATCGAGCGTGTGGCCGTCGGCGACCTTCCACTGCGCGACCTGCTCGTAGTCGCTCCAGTCACCGTCGCGCAGGATCTCGACGTCCGGGTTCGCCCGGAGCTTCTCGATGACGGGCGTGCACCAGAGATGCCGGTCGCCCGTCTCCCCGTCGCTCAGGCGATCCAGGTGCGGCGCAAGCCGGCTGAGGGCCTGATCCATCGCGTGCTCGGGCCCGCGACCGGGCCACGCACCGACCAGATGCGTTCTGCGTCCCATCCCGACGTCCTCTCCTCGTCAGCAGGAACGCCAAGTGTATCCATATCGCGGTATTGGATCAATGCAACGGGCAGATGAGGCGCGGCACCCCGCCGTCCTCGCCCTTGGCCGCTGCGGCCTCGTTCACCTGGTAGAGGACGCCGAGGAACGAGACGCCCGCGAGGACGAGCCCGACGAGGACCTCGCAGGCGCGGCGCCGGGTCATGCCGCGCCGGGGACGACGGCCACCGTCGCCCTCTGCTCCCGGATCGGGAGGTGGACGATCGCCGCGAACACGCTCAGGAGGATGCACAGCACCCACATGGTGTCGTAGCTGCCGGTGCTCGCGTAGATCGTCCCGCCCAGCAGCGCGCCGAGGAACGCGCCGATCTGGTGCGAGAGGAAGACGACGCCGAAGAGCATGCCGATGTGGCGCGTGCCGAACATGAGCGCGACGAGGCCGGAGGTGAGCGGCACGGTGGAGAGCCACAGCAGGCCGATGAGGGCCGAGAACACGAGCACCGACGCGGTGGTGATCGGCAGGACGAGGAACATCGTGAAGGCCAGCCCGCGCGCGAGGTAGATGCCGCTGAGCAGCAGGCGCCGCGGGTGATGGCCTCCGAGGATGCCCGACGTGTACGCGCCGATGACGTTGAAGAGCCCGATGAGCGACAGGGCCCACGCGGCCAGGCCCTTCGAGAACCCCTGGTCGCTGAGGTACGGCGGGAGGTGCACGGAGATGAACGCGATGTGGAAGCCGCACACGAAGAACCCGCAGGTCAGCAGCAGGTAGCTCGGGTGCCTCACCGCCGCGCGCAGCGCCTGGCGCGTGGAGACCTCCTCCTCGCCGGTGTCCTCCTCGTCGCCCTTGCCCGTCAGGGCCATGGCGAGGATCGGGACGAGCAGCAGCGTGCAGGACAGGAGCATGAGCGCGGTCACCGGCCCGTAGGCGGAGATGAAGCTCTGCCCGAGCGGCGCGAAGAGGAACTGGCCCATCGAGCCCGCGGCGGTGGCCAGGCCCATCGCCCATGAGCGCCGGTCGGGGCTCACGAGGCGCGCGAAGGCGGCGATGACGATCGTGAACGACCCACCCGCGACGCCGAGGCCGACGAGCACGCCGCCGGTGAGCGTGAGGACGCCCGGCGAGGTGCTCTGGGCCATGAGCGCGACGCCGCCGGCGTAGACGAGCCCGCCCACCGCGAGGACCCGGCCGGCGCCCCAGCGGTCGGCGATCGCGCCGGCGAACGGCTGGCCGAGGCCCCAGAGGAGGTTCTGGAAGGCGATGGCGAGCGCGAACGCCTCGCGGTCGAAGCCGCGCGCCTGGGTGAGCGGGTCGGTGAAGAGCCCGAAGCTCGTCCGGACGCCGAAGGTGATGATCGCGATGAGGCAGCCCGCGACGACGATCGCGTTCGGCCTCCTGTACCAGGGGCGCGCCGTGACGGGCATCGGGCGAAGCTAGCGGCACGACGCTGCTCATCCTGCGCGACCTCTTCTTCGGGGAGCGCGCGCCTCGCGCGTCTCGTCGAGACCGGGATCGTCGAGCGGCATCGAGCCGCCGCCGGAGGACGTGGAGACCCGCCCCGGCCCGCCGTCCCGTCCGTGATCCGGCGCGATCCGATCAGCCGCGCGCTGCGCGACCCGCACCGGCTAGCGCACGCGGACCCGGAGGACCGAGCTCTCGGCGCGCGTGAAGCTGGGCGTCGCGGCGACGACCAGCCGTACGCGCTGGCGGCCGCGCCGGATGCGCAGCGTCGCGCTGAACGACCCGTCCTTCCTCGTCACCGCGTAGCCGTTGGCGACCCACCGGTGGCGGACCCGCCGCTGGACGTTGACGCGCACGTTCGCGAGGACCGGCACGGTGCGTCCCCGGATCGTGATGCGCGCGCCCCTGCGCCGGCGGACGCTCTGGAAGATGACGCGCGCGGCCGCAGGCGTCGCCACGGGTGCCGGCGCGGGCGCCGGCACCGGCGCGGCTGCCGGGAGCTGACCCGTCACGACCCATGTGTGGATGGCCGGCACCGCCAGGCGGGCGTAGATCCCGAGCGACTGAGGACGGCCGCAGCCGCGGCCGAACGAGGTGACACCGAGCAGCGTCTGGCGGCCGGTGACCGGGTCCGAGATGAACAGGGGGCCGCCGCTGTCGCCCTGGCAGGTGTCGATGCCGCCGCCGGGGTAGCCCGCGCAGAGCTGCGACCCTGGATCGAACGGCTGGCCCGGGACGTTGATGCACGTCTGATCGTCGCGGATCGGAACAGCACCGATCTGCAGCTGCGACGGATAGGGCCCGCCCTCGGCGAGCCCTCCCCAGCCGGCGATGTACCCCATGGTGTTCGGAGGCCAGAGGCTCTCCTGGCCAGGGGCGATGACCGCGACCGGAAGCGTGTTCTCGGAATCGGCGAGCGTGATCCGCGCGAGGTCGTACTGGTTCGTCGCGGGGTTGTACGCGGGGTGGGGGGCGATGGCGGCGACCGCGTGCTTGCGCCCACCTGCCGTGAGCAGGTTCGGCCGTCCGATCAGCACCTCCATCTGGTACGGCGCCTGGAGGACCCCGTTGGTGAACACGCAGTGCGCGGCGGTCAGCACGGTTCGCGCGTCGATCAGCGATCCCCCGCAGAACTGCTTGTCGTAGTCGGTCGTCCCGAGCGGGACCTCGGTGTCGCTTTTCAGCAGGGCTGCGATGTAGCCGCTCGAAGCGGCTGGCTGGCCGCCGACGATCGCGGCGTGCGCGCTCGGTCGGGCGGCATGTGACGGGGCGGCGAGCGTGAGTGCGACCGTGGCGCTGATCGCGGCTGCGACGCTCCATCGGATCGCGCGGGAAGTCCGGGGCATTCAGGTCTCCTGGAGCGGTCGGGAGCCGATGGTCCCAAAACCGGACTATCGTTCACAGCGGACATCCGTCGAGTCAGGGGGCCGCGCGCTGATCCCGGCCGCCCGGACGCAGCCCGAGGTCCGACACCGGGCCGAGGTGGCCGAGCTTGTCGGGGTTCAGCATGGAGTGGACGCGCGTGATGACGCCGTCCTCGATGTCGAGGCCGACGACGTTGACCAGCCGCCCCTCGGCGTCGAGGGAGCGGAAGCCGGGCCCGCCGTTCACGACGGCCGGGACCAGCGTCGACGCCCCAGTCCTCGCCCATCCGGTAGAAGGTCGCCAGCGCGCGGCCGACCTGCAGGGCGCCGACCATCGGCGTCCCGATCGAGCGGGCCTTGCCGCCGCCGTCGCCGACGAGCACGGCGTCCGAGGCCAGCATCGCGACGAGCCCGTCCATGTCGCCCTTGCGCGCCGCGTCGAGGAAGCGCAGGGCGAGGGCTCGGCCCTCGTCCGGGTCGGGGTCGAAGCGCCGGCGGTCCTCGGCGACGCGCCTGCGGGCGCGGCTGAGGATCTGGCGGCAGTTGGCGGGGTCCTTGCCGACGACGTCGGAGATCTCGTCGAACCCGTAGTCGAACGCCTCGCGCAGCACGAGCACCGCGCGCTCGTCCGGGGTGAGACGCTCGAGCGCCACGAGGAACGCGAGCGAGACGGTCTCGTCCGTCTCGACGATCCGCGCGGCGTCCTCCTCGACGAGCGGCTCCGGCAGCCACGAGCCCACGTAGGCCTCGCGCTTGACCCGCGCCGACCGCAGGACGTCGATCGCGAGGCGGGTCGTGACCGTCGTCAGGAACGCATCGGGGTTGGCGACGTCGTCGGCCTGGTGCAGGCGCAGGAGCGCCTCCTGCACGACGTCCTCGGCCTCCGCCACGCTGCCGAGCATGCGGTAGGCGACCGCGAACGAGAGGGCCCGCTGCTGCCCGATCGAGCTCATCTGTCACACGCCGGGCAGGTCGTTCGTCGGAGTGCCATGACCACCACCAACCACATCTTCCTCGCGGGCGCCACCGGCGCCGTCGGCCGCGCCATGATCCCCAAGCTCGTCGAGCGCGGCTACACCGTCACCGGCACGACGCGCAGCCCGGGGAAGGCCGACGCGCTGCGCGCCCTGGGCGCGACCCCGGTCGTCGTGGACGGCCTCGACCGCGACGGAGTCGTCGCGGCCGTCGCCGCCGCGCGGCCCGACGCGATCGTCCACCAGATGACGGCGCTGGGCGACATGGCCGACATCCGCCACATCGAGAAGGAGTTCGCGGCCACCAACCGGCTGCGCACCGAGGGGACCGACAACCTGCTCGCCGCCGCGCGCGCGGCCGGGGTGGAGCGGGTCGTCGCGCAGAGCTACGCCGGCTGGCCCTACGAGCGCGTCGGCGGGCCGGTCAAGACCGAGGACGACCCGCTCGACCCGACCCCGCCCGCACAGCTGCGCGCCACGCTGGCGGCGATCCGCCACGTCGAGCGCGAGGTGACCGCCTTCGGCGGCGTCGTGCTGCGCTACGGCGGCTTCTACGGGCCGGGCACGGGCCTCGCGCCGGGGGGCGCGCAGTGGGACACGGTCCGCGAGCGCAAGTTCCCGGTCGTCGGCGACGGCGGCGGCGTGTGGTCGTTCATCCACATCGACGACGCCGCGGCGGCGGCCGTCAGCGCCCTCGAGAACTGGACGCCGGGCGAGGTCTACAACGTCGTCGACGACGCGCCCGCGCCCGTCCGCGAGTGGCTCCCCGCCCTCGCCTCCACGATCGGCGCGCGCCCGCCCCGGCACGTCCCGCGGTTCGTCGGCCGGCTCATGGGCGAGCACGTCGTCGCGATGATGTGCGAGATCCGCGGCGCGTCGAACGCGAAGGCCCGCGCCCTCCTGGACTGGAGCCCCGCCTGGCCGACCTGGCGCGAAGGCTTCACCCAATTGTCCGGATCCTGACGATCCCCATCCGTACTACCCTCTTGGGTTGTCATGCGCATCTTCCTCTGCGACGACTCCCATTCGTTCGGTGCCGTGGTCGGCTTCTGGCTCGAGGAGGCCGATGATCTCGACCTCGTCGGGGTCGCTCACGATCGTGCCGAGGCGATGTCCGCCCTGCGCGACGCGCGGGCGGACGTCGTCCTGCTCGACACGATGGCCACGGGAGACGACGAGCTGGCGGTCGATCACGTTCGGGAGGTCGCGCCGGGTGCGAAGGTCGTCGTGTACAGCGGTCACGAGCCGCATGCGGCACGGCAGTTCGTGCGCGGCGAGCCCGACCTGTACCTCCGCAAGGGCGACGAGCCCGAGCACCTGATCGACGCGCTGCGCGAGCTGCGCGGCTAGCCCAGCTCGCGCACCAGCCGCACCCGTCCGCCGGCCACCCATGCGGCGGCGGCGCCGCCCGTGCTCCCGCCTGCCGCGACGGGCACACCGGCGTCGTCGGCGCCCGCGGTCGCGAGGATCTGCACCCGGCCGCGCCTGCCGCCGGGGGCGATCCGGCGCGCGCGCACCGACGTGGCCGACGACCACACGATCTGCGTGGCCGACGGCGTGACGGCCAGCGCCGCGCCGTTCGTGCGCTCCGTGGCGCCGCTGATGCGCGCGGCAGGGCCGACGGGCGTGCCGTCCGCGCGCATGCGGCGCAGGCGCAGGACGCCGCCGCCGTCGACGTAGGCGAGCAGGAGCTCGCCGTTGGCGGCCGCGACGAGGGACGGCGCGCGTGCGTCCTCGGGCGCGCGGGCCAGTGTGATGGGCGGTCCGAGCGTCCCCTCCGGCGAGCGTGAGACGGCCTGCGCGCCCGTCCCCGTCGCGGTGCGGTCCAGCCATGCGATGAGCACGCGTCCGTCCTGGCCGGCCGCGAGCCGCGGCATGCTCGGGCTGCCGGTCGTGGGCACCGTCACCGGTGCGCCGAAGCCCCCCTCGGGCGGCGCGGCGGCGGTCCGCAGGCGGCCGTTGTCGGTCCACGCCGCGATCGTCTCGCCGCGCGGCGTGATCGCGACGCGGGCGTCGCGACCCGCGGCGGGGAGGTCGAGCCGCTCCCCGCGGGGGCGCAGGACGCTGAGGCCCGAGCTGCCGTGCAGCACGAGGCGCAGCGAGCCGTCCAAGGCGCGGACCGCATAGGGCTCGACCGCGGCGGCGAACGGACCGAGCGGGACGAGCGGCGTGCCGTCGCGGTTGCTCAGCACGGCGGAGGAGGCGAGCGGGACGCCCTCGTCCCAGGCGGTCAGCGTCTCGCCGTTGGCGCCGTCGAGCTTCACGCTCGTCGTCGCCGGCCGGTCCGCATCGCGGTCGAGCGGCACCGGGGTCCCGTGCAGTCCTTCGCGCAGCGACCCGCGACGCAGCTCGACGCGCGTGCGGCGGTCGCGCCTGAGCGTGTAGGACAGCGCGAGACGGCCGGCGGCGTCGACGTCGACGGACGGCGCCGCGGCGACGCCCTTGCCGGTCGCCGTCGCGGGCGCGGTCCACGCCGCCCCGGCACTCGGTGCGAGCACGGCGAGGAGCGCGGCCGCGAGGGCCGCAGGCAGCCACCGCCGGGTCACGCGAAGCGTTCCTCCATCCACGCGACCGCGAACGCCGTCAGCGCGGGGGCGGGGAAGAGGTGCGACTCGCCGTCGCCGACCATTCCACGCTCGCCGATGCCCGCGTCGAGCGCCGCACGCGCGACGACCGCGAACTCGTCCTCCTCGAGTCCGAGCGTGTCGTAGGGGAACGCGCCGAGCGACGTGTCGATGTCCGTGTAGGTGCGCTCGCGCAGGCCGCCGTCTCCGGCGAGCATCACCCGGTAGGTCACCGTCCGCTTGGCTGGAACCCGCGCCACGGCCTCCGCATGGTGCAGGAGCGTGACGGTGTCGAGCGGGGCGCCGAGCATGAGCACCTGCCCGTCGGCCTCGACGAGCCGCGCGAACGGGCTGCGCGGGCCGTAGCCGTCGTCGTCGGGGTGCTCGCCGGTGATCCAGGCGGCGCGCGCGCCGATCGCCGCCACGCTCGCCTCCGGGTGGGAGCTGCGCAGCGCGCCCGGCCACGTGCGTACCCGCTCCGGGATCCGGCCGTACTCGCGGTCCACCTCGCCGGTCGCCGGGTCGAACGCCGGCGGGGCCGCGACGTAGGCCCGGCGGTGCTCCGGCGGCCAGTCCTCTGCGTGGTACACGTGCTCCTGCCACGACGCGTACGCGACGAGCGTGCCGTCCGGGCCGAGGACGTCGAGCAGCGCACGCACGATCGTCTCCGTCCCGCCGATGACCCACCCCAGCGCGCTCATGCGCGTGTGCACCATGAGCACGCCGCCGGGCCGCACGCCGAGGGCGCGCAGGTCATCGGCCAGCCGCGCCCCGCTGACGGCCGTCAGGTCCATCGCCGGAGCCTATGCCCGCCGACATCGTCCATCCGCCCAATTGCGGTCGATCACGCGGACGGTTTGCGACGATGGATCGTTCATGCCCGCTCCCGGTACCCCAGCGCTGCGCGCGATCCGAGAGACGCTCATCCACGCGGTGAGCCTCGATCCCGCCATCCGCGACGACGACCTCCGCGTCCTCGTCCAGGCGCTGCTGCACATGGGTGACGACCTGCGTGCCACGCTCGAGTGGTCGTCGTGGGACATCGGGCAGGGCGACCTGCGCGAGGCGATGCGCCGGCTGCGCGACTGCGGCCTGATCCGCGTGCACGAGGAGACCGACGCCGACCAGATCCGCGGCTGGACGGTCTGGATCGCGCCGGAGTTCCTCGAGCTCGACGACGACGCAGAGGCCGTCTAGAGCACGTCGAGCAGGCGCTGCAGGTCGTCCTCGTCGTTCCAGGCGCCCGTGGAGGCACGCAGCCACGGCTGCTTGGGGATGTCGCGGATGAGGACGCCGCGCTCCGTGGCGCGCTCGCGGACCGCGGCGGGTTCGTCGCTGCGCCATGTGACGAGCGTCGTGTCCGCGCGTGGGAGGACCTCGTGTCCCGCGTCGGCGAGCGCCGTCGCCAGCGTCGCGGCGAGCCCGGCCGCGCGCGCGTGCACCGCGTCCCAGCCCACGGCGGCGAGCACGTCGTGCGACGCGAGCGCCGCGGCCACCCGCTCGGTGCCCAGCGACGGCGTGTCGTAGCGGCGGGCGTCGGGCTGCAGACCCGAGGCGAGGCCCTCGTTCGGCGCGTCGAGGTTCAGGTAGGTCGGCCCGCGCTGGACGACGCGCTCCTGCCACGCCGGATCGACCCACAGCATCCCCGTGCCGACCGGCCCGCACATCCACTTCTGCCCCGACCCCGCGTAGAACGCGCAGCCGAGCTCGCGCACCTGGACGGGCACCGCGCCGATGCCCTGCGCGCCGTCGAGCAGCACGGGGACGTCGAGGTCCGCCAGCGCGGCGGGGGCGATCTCGCCGGTCGCCCAGTGCACGTGCGAGCAGGCGACGAGCCGCGTCGCCGGGCCCACCTCCTCGGCGACCCGCATGAACGGCACCTCGCGGACCGCGACGCCGCGCTGCGCGATCGCGGCGGCGAGCGGGCCCAGGAGCCCGGGGTGCTCGCCCTCGGAGGTGATGATCTCGTCGCCGGGGGCGAGCTCCAGTCCGCCGAGGACGCGCGCGATGCCGTCGCTCGTGCACGACGTCAGGGCGACCTCCTCCGACGGCGCGCCGAGGAGCGCGGCGTACGCCGCGCGGAGGCGCTCGCCGATGTCGCGGCCGCCCATGAACCACTCGAGGAGCCGGCCGTCGCGCTCGCCTGCCTCGACGCTCTCGCGCAGGGCGACGGATGCGGCGTGCGGCCACGGGCCGGCGGTGCCGGCGTTCAGGTAGGTGAACCGGTCGAGGACCGGGAACTCGGCGCGCAGCGCGGCGGTGTCCATGCGCAGGAAGCTAGTTTGCCCCGATGGCCGGCGCCCGCCGCTCCTCGAAGCGCAGCCGCGAAGGCCGCCCGGCCCGGCGCGCCCAGCACCCGGACGCGATGACGCGGGAGACGGAGTTCGGGCGCGCCGAGGTGCGCGTCGACCGCCGCCACCCGGGGGGCCGGCTGCTGCTCGTCGACGGCCAGGAGTCCTCCTACGTCGACCTCGACGACCTCACGCGCCTGGACTTCGCCTACGTCCGGCGGATCGGCGACCTGCTCGATCTGCACGCGCCGCCCGGCGAGCCGTTGCACGCGGTCCACGTCGGCGGCGGCGGCTTCACGCTCCCGCGCTACCTCGCCGCGACGCGGCCCGGGTCGCGCTCGGTGACGTTCGAGCGCGACGGCGGCCTCGTCGACGTCGCCAGGGACGCGCTGGGGCTGCGCACGTCGGCCCGGATGCGCGTGCGCGTGGGGGACGGGCGGGAGCTGCTCGCCGCGCTGCCCGAGCGGTCGGCCGACGCGGTCGTCGTCGACGCCTTCGACGGCCCGCTCGTGCCCGCGCATCTCACGACCGTGGAGTTCGCAAGGGAGGTCCGGCGCGTCCTGCGCCCCGGCGGGCTGTGCGTGCTCAACGTCATCGACATCCCGCCGCTGGAGCTCGCCCGCGCCGGCACGGCGACGCTGCTCGCCGCGTTCCGCCACGGCGTCGTGCTCGCCCCGCGCCGGCTGCTGCGCGGCAGGGAGGGCGGGAACGTCGTGATCGCGGCGTCGAGCCACCCGCTCCCGCTCGAGGGCCTGCGCGAGCGCGCGGCCCAGGCCGACCAGCCCGAGGAGGTCCTCGCCGACCTGCCCCTGGTCGCGTTCACCGGCGGCGCGCGACCGCTGACCGACGCGAAGCCCTCCAGCCACCGCCTCGCGCGGCTCGCGGACCTCTGGAGCCGCGAGCGCGTCTCCGACTAGATTCCATAGACGATGCAGGTCACCCTCCCCGACGGCGCGACGCTCGAGCTGCCCGACGGCGCCACCGGCGCCGACGCGGCCGGCGCGATCGGCCCCGGCCTCCTCCGCGCCGCGCTCGCCGTCCGCGACAACGGCGCGCTGCGCGACCTCTCGGCGCCCCTGCGCGAGGACCAGGAGATCAGGATCGTCACGAAGCGCGACGGCGACGACGCGCTCGAGCTGATCCGCCACGACGCGGCCCACGTCCTCGCGACAGCGGTCCTCGAGCTCTATCCCGGCGTGAAGATCTCCATCGGCCCGCCGATCGACGGCGGCTTCTACTACGACTTCGAGTTCCCGCCCGGCGTCTCGCTCTCCGAGGACGACCTCCCGCGCATCGAGGAGCGCATGCGCGAGCACGTCAAGGCGGACGAGCCGTTCATCCGCGAGGACGTGACGACCGACGTCGCCCTCGAGCGCTTCAGGGCCGAGGACCAGCCCTACAAGGTCGAGCTGGTGGAGGACCTCATCGCCAACGAAGGCGTGCAGACCGTCTCGCTGTACCGCAACGGCCCCTTCACCGACCTCTGCCGCGGCCCGCACGCCCCCGGCACCGGCCGCATCGGCGTGTTCAAGCTCCTGAGCGTCGCGGGCGCCTACTGGCGCGGCGACGCCAACCGCCAGATGCTCACGCGCATCTACGGCACCGCGTTCTTCACGCAGGCCGAGCTGGACGAGCACCTCGAGCGCCTCGAGCAGGCCCGCGCCCGCGACCACCGCAAGCTCGGCCGCGAGCTGGGCCTGTTCATGTTCTCCGAGCTCAGCCCCGGCTCGCCGTTCTGGCTGCCGCGGGGGATGGCGGTCTGGAACGCGCTCACCGAGGTCTGGCGCGAGGAGAACGCCGCGCGCGGCTACCGCGAGGTCAAGACGCCGATCCTCTACGACATCGACCTCTTCAAGACCAGCGGTCACTGGGACGTGTACCGCGACAACATGTACTTCACGGAGGTCGAGGAGCGGCCCATGGGCCTCAAGCCCATGAACTGCCCGGCGCACATCCAGCTCTACGCCGCCGAGCGCCGCTCCTACCGCGAGCTGCCCGTCCGGTACTCCGAGCAGGGCCTCGTGCACCGCCACGAGCCGAGCGGCACGCTGCACGGCCTCCTGCGGGTCCGGCACATCACGCAGGACGACGCGCACATCTTCTGCACGCCCGAGCAGGTCCAGGACGAGGTCATCCGCTGCCTCGAGTTCGGCTTCGCGATCTACGACCTCTTCGGGTTCGAGCCCAAGCTCGAGCTGTCGACGCGCCCCGACAAGCGCATCGGCACCGACGACATGTGGGACCGCGCCGAGGCCGCGCTCGCGCAGGCGCTCGACGCGCGCGGCCTCACGTACGAGGTCAACGAGGGCGACGGCGCCTTCTACGGCCCGAAGATCGACCTGCACATGACCGACTCCATCGGCCGCTCCTGGCAGCTCGGGACCGTGCAGTACGACGAGTCGATGCCCGAGCGCTTCGGCATCCACTACATCGGCGCGGACGACGCCGAGCACCGCCCGGTGATGATCCACCGCGCGCTCCTGGGATCCTTCGAGCGCTTCATCGGGATCCTCACCGAGCACTACGCCGGCGAGTTCCCGCTCTGGCTGGCGCCGGTCCAGGCCGCGGTCCTCCCGATCGCCGACCGCCACGTCGACGCGGGCCGCGAGGTCCTCGCCGCCCTGCACGCGGGCGGGCTGCGCGCCGAGATCGACGACCGCGCGGAGTCCGTCGGGCGCAAGATCCGCGAGGCGGAGCTGCGCAAGGTCCCCTTCATGCTCGTCGTGGGCGACCGCGAGGCGGAGCAGGGCACCGTCTCGGTCCGCGCGCGGCACGAGGGCGATCAGGGATCCGAGCCGGTGGCCGACCTCGTCGCCCGCCTCGCCGACCGGGTGGCCCGGCGGGAAGGTTGACCTCCGAGCCCGGCGGAGGCGGTCTCTGGCGGCGTCGCCTCGACCCGCTGCCTGCGATCGCCCTGGAGGACGGGCTCACCGTCCACGTGGCCGCCGGGCCGTTCGCCCGGCTGCGCGGACTCGCCGCCCTGGAGGACCTCCCGGGAGAGCACGGGCTGCTGCTCCCGCGGACCCGTTCGGTGCACACGTTCGGCATGCGGTTCGCGCTCGATCTGGTCTGGCTGACCCGCGACGGGGCGGTCCTCGCGATCGAGGGTTCCATCGGTCCGCGGCGCCACGCGATGGCCCGCAGCGCCCGCTCCGTGGTCGAGGTCCGGGAGGGCTGGGGTCCTCGGTTCGTCCAGGCCGGGCTCGAAAGGGCA
The DNA here is from genome assembly GCA_963757125.1 of uncultured Solirubrobacterales bacterium. Classification (GTDB taxonomy): domain Bacteria; phylum Actinomycetota; class Thermoleophilia; order Solirubrobacterales; family Solirubrobacteraceae; genus CAVVSD01. Next base: position 1,355,228 of record CAVWQP010000009.1, read on the forward strand.
CTCCGTCGTTGACTCGGTGTTAGACTGGTGCGTGTTGACACACGTTCAAACGCACGCGTGCTCGCCATCGGCTTGACGCACGCCATCCAACGCTAGTGCCGGTACCGAGAAGGTTCGACCGGCGCCCGCCCGAGCGGGATCAGACCCGGATCAACGACAGGATCCGAGTCCCCGAGGTGCGGCTTATCGACGAGCAGGGAGCTCAGATCGGTGTCATGCGCACCGACGAGGCACTCCGCTACGCCCAAGACCGCGATCTCGACCTCGTCGAGGTCGCTGCTGAGGCCCGCCCGCCAGTTGTGCGGGTGCTCGACTACTCGAAGTACAAGTACGAGCAGGCCCAGAAACAGAAGCAGGCGCGCAAGCGCCAGCAGAACATCGTCATACGCGAGATCAAGTTCCGCCCGAAGATCGCGGCGCACGACTACGCCACCAAGAAGGGGCATGTCGAGCGCTTCCTCCGCCACAAGGACAAGGTCAAGGTCACGATCATGTTCCGCGGGCGCGAGGTCACGCATCCGGAGCGCGGGCAGGAGATCCTGGACCGCCTGGCCGAGGAGCTCTCCGAGCTCGCGGTGGTGGAGCAGCGTCCGCAGCAGGACGGTCGCAACATGACGATGATGCTCGGCCCCTCGAAGGCCGTGCTCGCCGGCACGCTCGGCGAGGACGAGGAGGGCGGCGATGCCGACGGGGAGCCGGTCGCCGAGGAGGGCGTCAGCCTGAACGGCGACTCCAACGGCAACGGCGACATCGAGAGCGCACCCGACACCACGTCGGACCCCGCGCCCGAGACCACGCCCGACACCACCTGAGCGGCGCGGCGAGCGGGTCAGCTATCCTGACCCGCTCGTCATGCCCAAGATGAAAACCCACTCCGGCGCGAAGAAGCGCTTCAAGGTGACCGGTGGCGGCAAGGTCAAGGCCCGCCATGCCTTCACGAGCCACATTCTCGAGAAGAAGTCACCGAAGCGGAAGCGCCATCTCGGCCGTCCCGTGATCCTCGCCGACGAGGATGCCAAGCGCGTGAAGAAGCTGCTGGGAGCGAAGAGCAAGTGACCCGCGTCAAGCGCTCCGTCAACGCACGCAAGAAGCGCCGCGCGACACTCGAGCGGGCGAAGGGCTACCGCGGCGACGCGCACGCCCACTACAAGCACGCCAAGGAAGCGCTGATGAAGGCGGACGCGTACGCGTACCGCGATCGCCGCAACCGCAAGCGCGACTTCCGCCGCCTCTGGATCACCCGGATCAACGCTGCCGCCCGCCTCAACGGCATGAGCTACGGCACGTTCATCCACGGCCTCAACCTCGCCGGCATCGAGCTGGACCGCAAGGTCCTGGCCGACATCGCCGTGCGCGACCCCGAGACCTTCCGCCGATTCGTCGACGCAGCCCGCGAGGCGTCGGCCGCCGCCTAGTTCCAGAAGGCCGACACCGAGCACCTCACGGGCGCCGACTCCCCACAGGGACGGCGCCCTTCTTTTTGCCCGATCACAGATGACGATCACCAGCCCCCACAACCCCAAGCTCAAGGAGATCCGCAAGCTCGCCGCGCGGCGCGAGCGGGCGCGGACGGGGCTGTTCGTGGCCGAGGGCGAGGATCTCGTGCAGGCGGCGACCGCGGCCGGCTGGCGGCCGGTCCACCTGCTCTCGGCCGCCGGCAGCAGGCTCGACGGCGAGGAGGTCGAGCCCGCGCTCCTCGCGGAGGCCTCCGCGCTGGGATCGGGGTCGCGGACGATCGGCGTCTTCGAGCAGCGCTTCACCGAGCCCGCCGGCCCGCGCTGCGTCGCACTCTGGGGCGTGCGCGACCCCGGCAACGTCGGCACGGTGCTGCGCGCCGCGTTGTCCTTCGGCGCCGGCAGCGTCGTGATCGGCCCGGGCTGCGCGGATCCCTACGGCCCGAAGGCCGTGCGGGCGTCGATGGGCGCGATCTTCTCCGTGCCGCTCGCGCGGGCGTCGGCGATCGCCGACCTGCCCGGCGAGACGGTGGCGCTCGTCATGCGCGAGGGCGACTCGCTGCAGGGCCCGTCGGACGCGACGATCGTCGTCGGCGCGGAGCGCGCCGGGCTCGACGCCGAGACGGTCGCGCAGTGCACGCGGGCGGCGCACATCCCGATCGCGGGCGACTCCCTGAACGCCGCGATGGCTGCGACCGTCGCCCTGTACGAGTTCTCTAGGGTGCCCGGCGGATGAGCACGCTCGATCACATCGCCGATCTGCGCGCGCAGGCGGAGGCCGCGGTCGCCGAGGCCGCGACGACCGAGCGCCTCGAGGAGCTGCGGGTCCAGTGGCTCGGCCGGCGCGCCGAGCTGCCCAACCTCCTGCGCACCGTCGCCGAGCTGCCGCCCGAGGAGCGCGGCGCCGTCGGCCGCGCCGCCAACGAGGCGCGCCAGGCGATCACGCGCTCGATCGAGGAGACCCAGGCGCGGCTCGCCGAGGCCGAGCTCGAGCAGCGCCTGGAGCGCGACCGCGTCGACGTCACGCTGCCCGGCACGCCGCCGCAGCCCGTCGGGCGCCTGCACCTGCTGACGCAGACGCGGCGGGAGATCGAGGACGTCTTCCTCGGCCTCGGCTTCCAGGTGCTCGAAGGGCCCGAGGTCGAGACCGTCCACAACAACTTCGACGCCCTCAACCACAGCCCGGCGCATCCCGCGCGGGCGAGGACGGACACGTTCTACACGGCCGAGGACGCGGTGCTGCGCACCCACACCTCGCCGATGCAGATCCGCGCGATGGCGGCGTCGGACCCGCCGCTGTACGTCGTCATCCCCGGCCGCACGTACCGGCGCGACAACGACGCGACGCACACGCCGCAGTTCCACCAGGTCGAGGGGCTGGCGGTCGACACGGACATCACGCTCACCGACCTGAAGGGGACGCTGCTCGCGTTCTCGCGCGCGATCTTCGGCCCCGACCGCGAGATCCGGCTGCGCCCGCACTTCTTCCCGTTCACCGAGCCGAGCGTCGAGGTCGACATCTCCTGCTTCATGGAGCACGTGCCCGGCACCCGCTGTCCGGTGTGCAGGGACACCGGCTGGCTGGAGATCCTCGGCGCGGGCATGGTCGACCCCAACGTCTTCGGGCACGTCGGCTACGACGCCGAGCAGCTGTCGGGCTTCGCGTTCGGCATGGGCATCGAGCGCATCGCCATGCTCAAGCACGGCATCCCGGACCTCCGGCTGCTGTACGACAACGACCTCCGCGTCCTGGAGCAGTTCGGCTGATGCTCGTCCCGATCCAATGGCTGCGCGAGCTCTGCTCGCCCGACATCTCGACCGCCGACCTGGCGGAGCGCCTCGAGATGACCGGCACCGAGGTCGCCGGGATCACGACGCGCGGCGTCGGCGCGCACGACCGCTTCGTCGTCGGCCACGTGCTGACCGCCGAGCAGCACCCCGACGCCGACCGCCTGAAGGTCTGCACCGTCGACGTGGGCGAGGACGAGCCCGCCCACATCGTGTGCGGCGCGCCGAACGTCGCGGCCGGCCAGACGGTCGCGGTGGCGCGCCCGGGAGCGATCATGCCCGGCGGCGTCAAGCTCAAGAAGGCCAAGCTGCGCGGCCAGGTCTCCGAGGGGATGATCCTCGCCGAGGACGAGCTCGAGATCGGCGCCGACCACGCCGGGATCATGGTCCTGCAGCCCGACGGGCTGCGGCCCGGGCAGCCCCTGGAGGACGTCCTGCCGCTCGGGACCGAGGTGCTCGACCTGGAGGCGACGCCCAACCGCCCCGACGAGCTGGGTCTCTACGGCGTCGCCCGCGAGGTCCACGCCGCAACGGGCGCGCCGCTCGCGGAGGCGCCCTGGGCGACCGACCCGGGCTCGGCCGACGGCGATCTGCCCGCGACGATCGAGGTGCAGGCGCCGGACCTCTGCCCGCGGTTCACCGCGCGCGTGTTCGAGGACGTGACGATCGGCCCGTCGCCGCTCTGGCTCAAGGCGCGCCTGTCCGCGGCGGGGCAGCGGCCGATCAACAACGTCGTCGACATCACGAACTACGTGATGCTCCTCACCGGCCAGCCGCTGCACGCGTTCGACCTCGACCGCGTCGCGGGCGCGCGCCTCGTCGTGCGCCGTGCCCAGGAGGGCGAGCAGGTCGTCACGCTCGACGACCAGGTCCGCACGCTGGGCCCCGCCGACTGCCTCATCGCCGACGACGAGGGCCCGACGTCGATCGCGGGGATCATGGGCGGCGACCGCTCCGAGGTCTCCGAGACGACGACGCGCGTGCTGCTCGAGGTCGCCAACTGGCACGGCCCGTCGATCAACGCGACGTCGAACAAGCTCGTCCTGCGCACCGAGGCCAGCTCCCGCTACGAGAAGGGCCTCGCGCCGGAGCAGACGATGGACGCGCAGGCGGTCGCCTCCGCGCTGCTCGTCGAGCTCGCGGGCGCGCGGCTCCTGCCGGGCACGATCGACGTCGGCGGCGCCGGTCCGGAGCCAGCCGTCCTGCGGCTGCGCGAGGCGCGCGTCGAGCGGCTGCTCGGCGTCCCGATCCCGCGCGACGAGCAGTCGGGCCACCTGCGGGCGCTCGGCTTCGGCGTGGCGGACGCCGGCGACGGGCTCGACGTGACGGTGCCGTACTGGCGCCGCGAGGACGTCACCCGCGAGGCGGACCTCATCGAGGAGATCGCGCGCCTGCACGGCGTCAACGAGAACCTCCCCGCGACGCTGCCGTCGCGCAAGGGCGCGATCGGCGTCCTCACCCCGGCCCAGCGGGTCCGCCGGCGCGCGGAGGACGTCCTCGTCGGCCGCGGCCTCTACGAGATCGCGGGCTGGAGCTTCGCCGACCGCGCGCTGCTGGACCGTCTGCGCATCCCGGGCGACAGCCCCCTGCGCGACGTCGTCGAGGTGGAGAACCCGATGAGCGAGGCGCAGGCGATCCTGCGTCCGACGATCCTCGGCTCGCTCCTGGACGCCGCTGCCGCGAACATGGCCCGCGGCCATCGCGACCTCGGGCTGTTCGAGTCCGCCGCGGTCTACCGCGCGAGCGACACCGAGCCGGCCGACGAGCACCACGCGCTCGCCGCGCTCGTCACCGGCCGCCTGACGCCGAGGTCGTGGGGCCCCGCCGCCGGCACCGCCGACATCTTCGCCGCATCCGCCCTCGTCGCGGCGGTCCTCGACACGCTGCGCGTCGACTGGTCGGTCGCACCTGCGTCGTGGCCGTTCCTGCACCCGGGCCGCAGCGCCGAGGTCCGCGCGGGCGACGTGCGCCTGGGCTTCGTCGGCGAGGTCCATCCGCTCGTCGCCGCCAACTGGGACATCGAGCAGCCCGTCGCCGCGTTCGCACTCGATCTCGGCAAGGTCATCGACGCCGTGCCGGCGCCGGCCGGCTACGCGGACGTCGTCAGCTACCCGCCGCTGCGCCAGGACCTCGCCGTGATCCTGCCGGTGGACGTCGCCGCGGGCCGCGCGGCCGAGGTCATCCGCGGGGCGGGCGGAACGCTGCTCACCGGTGCCGAGGTCTTCGACGTGTACACGGGCGCCCAGGCGGGGGAGGGGCGGCGGTCGCTGGCCTTCGCCCTCACCTTCCGGGCCGCCGACCGCACGCTCACCGACGAGGACGTCGCGCCCGTGCGCGACGCGATCGTCGCTGCGCTGCGCGACGAGCTGGGAGGTGAGCTGCGTGGGTGAGACGGTCCTGGTCGCCGGCGGGTCGGGCTACGCGGGGGCGCTGGCCGCCCGCATCCTGCACCGCCATCCGCACTTCGAGCTCGCCGCCGTCACCTCACGATCGGACGTCGGCGTCCCCCTGAGCGACCTCTATCCGCACCACCGGGTGCCGATGGTCCTCGAGGAGCTCGACCTCGACCGCCACGCGGACGTGGACGCCGCGATCGTCGGCTACCCGCACGCGGCGTCGGCGCCCCTCGTCGCCGAGCTGCGCCGCCGCGGCGTGCGCGTGATCGACCTGAGCGCGGACTTCCGGCTGCGCGACCGCGCGACGTACGAGCAGTGGTACGGCGAGCACCAGGCGCCCGAGCTGTTCGGCCGCGGCGTCTACGGCCTCCCGGAGCGCTACCGGGAGCAGATCGCCGACGCCGACCTCGTGGCCGGCCCCGGGTGCTTCCCGACTGCGGCGATCCTCGGCGTGGCCCCGCTCGGCGGCGACGGGCTCGTGGCCGACGTCGTCATCGACGCGAAGAGCGGGGTCTCGGGCGCCGGGCGCGGGGCGAACCAGCGCACGCACTTCGTGAGCGTCGACGAGAACGTCGCCGCCTACAAGATCGAGGGTCACCGCCACGCACCGGAGATCGACCAGGAGCTGCGCGCGGCGGGCGCGCCGGTGACGTGCACCTTCACGCCGCACCTCCTCCCGCTCGACCAGGGCGAGCTGCTGTCCTGCTACGTGACCACGACCCGGCGCGTGAGCCAGTCCGAGCTCGAGGAGCGCTACGCGGCCGTGTACGCCGACGAGCCGTTCGTCGAGCTGACCGACGGCTCCCCGGGCGTGCGCGACGTGCGCGACACGAACCTGTGCCGCATCAAGGTGCACTCCGAGGCGCGGACGGGCAAGGTCCACGTCTTCGCGGCGATCGACAACCTCTGGAAGGGCACGTCCTCGCAGGCCGTGCAGTCGCTGAACCTCATGTTCGGCCGGCCGGAGACCGAGGGCCTGGGCCCCGTGGCGGAGCCCGCCGGGGTCCCGGCGTGACGAGCGCCCCGGGTCCGTCGCGCTGGAGCACGGCGCATCCGCACGTGACGCCCCTGGATGACGGCCTGCTGCCGGGCGGCTTCCGCGCCTCCGGCGTCCACGCCGGGCTCAAGCCCGAGGGCCTCGACCTGGGACTCATGATCAGCGTCGAGCCGGAGACCACGAGCGCCGCGCGCTTCACCGCCTCCTCCGTCGTCGCCGCCCCGGTCGAGCTGTGCCGCAAGCGCACCCGCCTCGAAGCGATCCGAACGATCGCCGCGAACTCGGGCAACGCGAACGCCGCGACCGGCAACTTCGGCTACGAGCAGGCCGCCCGCGTGCAGGGCGCCGCCGGGATGGTGGGCGGCGTGCGCGAGGACCAGGTCGCCGTCGCCTCGACCGGCGTCATCGGCGTGCAGCTCGACGGCCAGGCCATGATCCGCGGCCTCGCGCGCGCCCACGGCGAGCTGCGCCGCGACGGCGCCGAGGACTTCGCGGACGCGATCCGCACGACCGACGCGTTCGCCAAGCGCGCGTGCGTCGAGGTGCAGCTGCCGTCCGGCACGGTGCGCCTCACCGCGCAGGCCAAGGGCGCGGGCATGATCCAGCCGGGCTTCGCGACGATGCTGTGCTTCGTGCAGACCGACGCCGTCCTGTCGCCCGAGACCGCCGACCTGCTGCTCGGTGTGTGCGTGAAGCGCTCGTTCGAGCGCATCTCCGTCGACGGCCAGCTCTCCACGAACGACACCGTGATCCTGCAGTGCTCGGGCGCCAGCGACGTCACCGTCGCTCCCGAGTCCGAGGACGAGCTGCGCTTCGGCGAGGCGCTCGACGCCGTGCTGCGCGACCTCGCGCTGCTCATCGTCCGCGACGGCGAGGGCGCCGGCCGGGTCGGCCGCGTCGTCGTCCGCGGCGGCGACGGCGCCGCGGCCGAGCGCGCCGCGCGGGCGGTCGCGAACTCGCCGCTCGTGAAGACGGCGCTGCACGGCGGCGACCCGAACTGGGGGCGCATCGCGCAGGCGGTCGGCGGCGCGCTGCCGAGCACGACCCCGCTCGCCCTGGACATCGCGATCGAGGGCGTGCAGGTGTGCAAGGGGAGCGCCGCAGGGCGGTTCGACCTGTCCGAGCTCGCCGCGGCGGTTTCCCGCGACGAGGTGGAGTACGAGGTGCGGCTGCCCGGCGAGGGCGCGGAGACCGAGGTCTTCTTCTCCGACCTCGGCCATGGCTACGTGACGATCAACGCGGACTACACGACATGAACGGACGCGACGTAGGGACCCTGCTGGAGGCGCTCCCGTACATGCGGGAGTTCGCCGGCCAGACGGTGGTCATCAAGTACGGCGGGGCGGCGATGGAGGACCCGGAGCTGCGCGAGGACTTCGCGCGCGACGTGGTGCTCCTGAAGTACGTCGGCCTGCGTCCCGTCGTCGTCCACGGCGGCGGGCCGGAGATCACGGCGTACATGAACAAGCTCGGCCTGCCGGTCGAGTTCATCAGCGGGCTGCGGGTGAGCGACGAGGCGACCGTGGAGGTCGCCAAGATGGTGCTCGTCGGGAAGGTGAACAAGGACATCGTCCTGCGCCTGAACCGCCACGGTCAGCCCGCGGTGGGCCTGTGCGGGGACGACGGTTCGCTGTTCCGCGTCGCGCGCCAGACCGCGCCGGGCGGCGAGGACATCGGCTTCGTCGGCCGGATCGAGCGCGTCGACGTGGACGTCCTGCTGCACATCGCGCAGGACTACATCCCGGTCGTGGCGTCCGTCGGTGCCGACCGCGAGGGCAACTCCTACAACGTCAACGCCGACGAGGCGGCCGCCGCGGTCGCCCGCGCCCTGCGCGCCTACAAGGTCATGTTCCTCACCGACGTCCCCGGCTGGCTGCGCGATCCCTCCGACCTGGACTCGGTCATCTCCGAGGCCGGCGCCGACGAGGTGACCGCCGCGCTGCCCGGCATCGCCGGCGGCATGCGACCGAAGCTGCAGGCCTGCCTGGACGCGATCCACGGCGGCGTCACCTACGCGCACATCGTCGACGGCCGCGTCCCGCACTCCATGCTGATGGAGCTGTTCACGGACGCGGGCATGGGAACCAAGATCAGGGCGGCGGCATGAGCACGGCGGACTACGACACACACCTCGCGACCACCTACGCGCGCTACCCGGTCGAGTTCGTCCGGGGAGAGGGGGTGCGCCTCTGGGACGCCGAGGGCAACGAGTACCTCGACTTCCTCGCCGGGATCTCCGTGTCCAGCGTCGGGCACTGCCATCCCGCCGTGGTCAAGGCGATCCAGGAGCAGGCGGCGCGGCTCATCCACGTCGGCAACCTCTTCTACACCGAGCCGATGGCGCGGCTCGCCGACCGCCTCGCGGAGAGCTCGCTCGGCGGGCGCGTGTTCTTCACGAACTCCGGCGCGGAGGCGGTCGAGGCGGCACTCAAGCTCGCCCGCAAGGCCAAGCGCGGCGGGGACATCGTCGTCGCGCACCGCGCGTTCCACGGCCGGACGATGGGCGCGCTGAGCGCCACGCCGCAGGAGGCCAAGCAGGCGCCGTTCGCACCGCTCGTCCCCGGCTTCATCGCCGTCGAGCCGACGGCCGAGGCGATCAGCGCCGCGGTCAACGAGCGCACGGCCGCGGTGCTCATCGAGCCGGTGCAGGGGGAGGGCGGCATCTGGCCATTGCCGTTCGAGGTGCTGGCGGCGGCGCGCGAGGCCTGCGACGCCGTCGGCGCTGCGCTCATCTTCGACGAGATCCAGTGCGGGCTCGGGCGCACCGGCCACGCCTGGGCCTACCAGGCCTCGGGCGTCGTGCCCGACGCGCTCACCACGGCCAAGGCCCTCGGCGGCGGACTGCCGATCGGGGCGCTCATCACCGGGGACCGGCTCGCCGACGTGCTGCAGCCCGGCGACCACGGCTCGACGTTCCCCGGCGGCCCGGTCGTCGCCGCAGCCGCGCTCGCCACGCTCGACGTCCTGCTCGATCCCGCGCTCCACGAGCGCATCCAGGACCTCGGTGCCCGGCTGCTCGACGAGCTGGCCGAGCTGCCGCGCGTGACCGCCGCCCGCGGCGTCGGGCTCATGCTCGCCATCGAGCTCGAGACCGGCGACGCGCCCGACGTCGTCCGCCGCGCCCTGCTCGAGCACCGCCTCGTGCTCAACGCGACCGGCCCCACCACGATCCGCCTCCTCCCGCCGCTCATCGTGACCGACGAGGAGCTCGCGGAGGCCCTCCGGCGGCTGCGCGCCGCCCTCGAGTCCGAAAGCCAGGTATGACCGACGCACCCCGCACCTCCGCTCACACCATCCCGCCGCCCGGCCAGGCGGCCGAGCGCGTCCGCGCGCAGGCGATCGCATCCTACGAGGCAAACCACGACGAGGTGAACCGTGTCTGCCTCCTGTACTCAGGCGGGTTGGACACCAGTGTGATGCTCAAGTGGATCCAGGATGAGTATGAGGCCGAGGTTGTCACTCTCACAGTGAATCTCGGGCAGCCGGGTGAGGACTACGAGGTCGTGGAGGGCAAGGCGAAGGACCTCGGCGCGATCGAGACGCACGTCATCGATGCGCGCGAGGAGTTCGCCAACGACTTCATCGTCCCCGCCATCAAGGCCAACGCGATCTACGGCCTCGGCTACCCGCTCTTCACGGCGCTGGGCCGGCCGCTCATCGCCAAGTGGGCCGTCGAGATCGCCCGGCAGACCGGGTGCGACACCATCGCCCACGGCTGCACCGGCAAGGGCAACGACCAGGTCCGCATCGAGGCGACGATCGCGACGCTCGCGCCCGAGCTGAAGGTGATCGCGCCGGTCCGCGGCTGGCAGATGGGCCGCGACGAGGAGATCGCCTACGCCCGCGAGCACGGGATCCCGGTGAAGGGTGGGACCGAGTCGGCCCCGTACTCGATCGACGACAACCTCTGGGGGCGCTCCTCGGAGGGCAAGTGGATCGAGGACATCGAGCACGCGCCGGAGGACGACGTCTTCCAGCTCGTGACGCGGCCCGAGGACGCGCCCGACGAGTCCGAGGTCATCGAGGTCGAGTTCGAGCGCGGCGTCCCCGTCGGTCTGAACGGCGTGCGCCTCGGCATCGTCGACCTGCTCGAGCAGGCGGCGGAGATCGGCATCCGCCACGGCGTCGGGATCGTCGACCACCTCGAGGACCGCATCGTCGGCCTGAAGGTGCGCGACATCTACGAGGTGCCGGCCGCGACCATCCTGCTGACCGCGCACGCCGAGCTCGAGAAGCTCATCGGCACGATTCACCAGAACCAGTTCAAGCCGCAGCTCGACCGTCAGTGGGCGTACCTCGTGTACGCGGGTCTGTGGTGGGAGCCGCTGCGCGGTGACCTGGATGCGTACATGGAGAGTGTGAACGCGCAGGTGACGGGCACGGTCGGACTCAAGCTCTACAAGGGGTCGGTGCGGGCGGTGACACGGTCATCGCCCAACGCGGTGTACGACGCGTCGCTGGCGTCCTTCGCGCAGTCCGGCGGCCTGTTCTCGCAGCAGGCGTCGCCCGGCTTCATCGAGATCTGGTCGCTGCAGTCCCGCATGGCGTACCGCCTGCGCCAGGCGAACGCGGAGGGCTGATCGCGTGACCCGCGTGGCGGTCCTGGACGACTACGGGTCGGTCGCGCGCGGCCTGGGCCCGTGGGAGCGTCTGGACGGGCGCGCGGACGTGGACTTCATCGCCGAGCACCTCGACGACCCGGCGGCGCGGCTCGCGCCGTACGACGTCGTCGTCGCGATGCGGGAGCGCACCGCGTTCCCGCGCGCCGTGCTCGACCGGCTGCCGACGCTGCGGCTGCTCGTGACGACGGGGATGATGAACGCGTCGATCGACTTCGACGCGGCCCGCGACCACGGCGTCGTGATCTGCGGGACGGGCAGCCGCGGCGGCCCGACCGCCGAGCTCACGTGGGCGCTCGTCCTGGGCCTCGTGAAGCACCTGCGCGAGGAGGACGCAGCGGTCCGCGCGGGCGGGTGGCAGCAGTCGCCCGGCGGCGACCTCGAGGGCAAGCGGCTCGGGGTCATCGGGCTCGGCCGCCTGGGGCGGCGCGTCGCCGCGGTCGGTCTCGCCTTCGGGATGGACGTCGTCGCCTGGAGCGCGAACCTGCAGGCGTCCGACGCCGCCGAGATCGGCGTGCAGCGGGTCGAGCTCGACGAGCTCCTGGCCGGCTCGGACGTGGTCACGATCCACCAGAAGCTCTCCGACCGCACGCGCGGGCTCATCGGCGCGCGCGAGCTGGGCCTCATGCGCCCGGATGCGCTCCTCATCAACACGTCGCGCGGCCCGATCGTCGACGAGCACGCGCTCCTCGACGCCCTGACGGCCGGGTCCATCGGCGGCGCGGGGCTGGACGTCTTCGACGTCGAGCCGCTGCCGTCCGGCCACCCGCTGCGGACCGCGCCGCGGACGCTGCTCACGCCGCACCTCGGCTACGCGACCGAGGAGACCTTCCGGGGCATGTTCGCCCAGGCCGTCGAGGACATCGAGGGGTGGCTCGACGGCGCGCCCGTTCGCGTTCTGGGTGGATAGGCCGCCGCCCGCAGGGGTACGGTCCCAGGCAATGTTCTATCGACTGCTCGGCATGGCCGTCTGGAAGGGCGGCAGGTTCTACGTCAGCCGCAAGTACGGCGGGAAGCTCCCGCCGCGCGCGCTCGCCGGCATCGGCGGGCTGCTCGTCCTCGCGGTGGGCGCGCTGCTGTTCTCCGCCCGCCGCGGCGACGCGGCCTAGTCACCACTCGCGAGCGGCCCTTCCGCCACCTACAGTTTCCCTCGTGGAGCCCGAGGCCCCGAGGGAGACCCAGCCCGTCGTCGTCGCATCCGTGGTGCGCGGGCTCGGCGGGGGAGGATCGGTCCGCATCACCGTCCACGGGACCTGGCGCGACGCGCCGTCGGCCACGCCGCCGATCCTCGTCGTCGACGACGGCGAGCGGCGCCACGTCGTCCCGGCGCTCGCGCCGCGGCCGATCGCGGACGCGTCGGCCTTCCACGCCGCGTTCGACCTGCCCCCCGCGCTCGGCGGCGTCGGCCCGGACGGGTTCCTGCTGTCCGTCGGGGGCGCCGAGATCCGCCTGCCCGCGGCGCTGCCGAGCGTGCCTCCGGCGCCTGTGCGCGACGTCGCGGCCGAAGCGCCGCCGGTCCCGGCCGAGGTGATCGACCGCGCCGTGCTCGCCGAGCACCGCGCCAAGCGCTCCGAGCAGGGCCTGGAGGACCTGGCCGAGCGGATGCGGGCGCTCGAGGCGCACCTCGCGGAGGTCACCGCGGAGCGCGATCGCCTCCGGGAGGACCTCGAGGACGCGGAGGCGGCCGAGGAGCGCCGCAACGCGGGCCTGCACGAGCAGCTCGCCCGGTTGCGCGAGTCCGCCGCCCAGGCGGAGGGCCTGCAGGCGGCGCTGCGGACCGCGCGCGGCGACGCCGATGCCGCCGTCGGCGATCTGCACGCCGCCCGCGACGAGATCGCCTCGCTGCGGGCCGAGCTCGAGCGGGTGAGCGAGGAGCGCGACGAGCTGCGCGAGGAGGCCGTCGGCGCGGAGGACGGGGCCGAGATCGACGAGGACGGCGAGGACTCCTTCGACATCGCGCTCGCGCAGCTGCGCTCGCGCTCGCTGCCGCCCGCGGGCGAGGAGGGCGGCAACGTCATCCCGTTCGATCCGCTGCGCAACACGATGAACCTCGCGGCGATGAGCCCCGGCCGCCGGGCGCGCTCCCGGCTGCGGCGGGTGGCGCCGGAGGACCGCAAGGTCCTGCAGGGCGACAGCCTCGGTCCCGAGCGGCGCTCGGGCGTGGCCTGGCTGGCGGGCGCGATCGGCCTGCTCGCCGCCGAGGACATCCGCGCGGCAGGTGCGTTCCTCGTCTCCCTGCTGCCCGACGGCGCCCGGACGCTCGAGGAGGACCTCGTCTACGACATCGACCTCGACGGGGTCGGCGCGTACCGCGTCACGCTGCGGGGGGGCACGGGCGAGGTCGCGCCGAGGGCCGAGGACGCGCCCGGCGAGTCCGAGTTCCGCCTCTCCGGCCCGGTGGCCGCGCTCGCAACGCTGGGCGCCGGCGGGGCGCCGCGGCGGCTCGGCGGCGCCGTGCGCGTCAATGGGTCCCGGCGGGCGCTCCGTCGTCTGCTGAAGTCGAGGCGGCTCCCCGTCGACCTCGGCGACCTGGCCGCCGCCGGCCTCGTGCCCGATCCGGCGCTGCTCATGGAGGCGCTCGCCGTGGCCGTCCGGCCGACGTGGACCGGCGACAGCGACTTCGCCGTCGCCATCGACGTGCCCGGGCGGGAGCCGATCACCGTCGTCGCCGATCCGGGCAAGCGGCTGCAGGTCGTCGGCGCGCCGCCCGAGGGCGGGGCCGTGCGGGCCGTGCTCACCACGTCGCCCGCCGCGCTGCTCGCGCTGCTCGGGCGGGTCGCGCCGCCGGACGACGACGACGCGTGGCTGTCGGGCGAGGACGACGTCATGACGACGCTGCTGGAGCTGCTGGACAGGGCGCAGGGCCTGCCGTCACGGCACTAGGACCGGCCCCCCGGGCTGGACGAATGTCCTCCACGGGCACAACGCACCGCGTTACGGTGCGTCGCGATGAACTCGTCCGATGCTCCCACTAGCGTTCCGCCCGTGCTCGATCCCGAGGTGGACGACATGCCACTCGTCGAGGACGTCCGCGCATCGCGTACCGGGGGTCCGGACGGCTCCGGGCTCGTGGTGGTCGAGGGCGTCTGGGGCGCAGCCGCCGGCGGCCCGCCGCCCGTGCTCTTCGTCGACGACGGCGCGCGGCGCCACACGCTCGTCGCGCTCGACGCCGCGCCGCAGGACGACCCGACCGCCTTCCGCGCGACGTTCGCGGTGCCGGCGGATCTCGTCGGCCATCTCGAGGAGGGACTCGCGCTCGGCCTCGGCCACGCCGAGTTCCCGCTGACGCTCGAGGCCACGCCCGTCATCGCGCGGCGGCTCGCCGAGCAGGCGGGCGACGCGGCGCCCGGGGACGTCGAGCTCCCGCTCGCGCCGTCCGGGCGGTTCGACCGCGAGGACGAGCCACCGGAGAGCCGCGGCAGCATCGCCGCCGCGATCCTGCGCGCCACGGAGCCGGCGCCGCCCGCACCCGGCGCCACCGTCGTCGAGCGCTCGGTCATCGCCGAGCGCCGCGCGAAGCGCAGCGAGCAGATCGCAGCGGTCATGGAGCGCCGCGCACGCGGGGCCGAGGACACCGCGCAGGAGCTCGGCGCGCGCATCGACGCACTCGAGGCACGGGTCGCCGAGCTGTCCGTGGAGCGCGACCGCCTGGCGGCCGAGCTCGAGCTGCAGAAGGCCACCGTCGACCTCGCCGAGCTCGGCCGCGAGCAGGCCGAGGCAAAGCTCGCGGAGGCTCTCGGCGAGACGCCGGAGCCGGACCCGGGCGCGCAGATCGCCGCCGTCCGCAGGCTCCCGGGGCTCGAGGAGGCGGCGCGTGCGCTGAGCGAGCAGGAGGTTGCGCAGCCGGCCGAGCCCGCCGAGCCGACGCACGGAGGGGTCGACCCCTTCGCCGAGGCGCTCGCGAAGCTGCGCGCCGACCGCGAGGACCTCGTGGCGGCGGTCGCGCCGCACGAGCCGGCGGAGGTCCACGTCGACGAGCCGGCACCCCTGCAGGAGCAGGTCGTCCCGTACCTCATCAGCGCCGAGCACCCGCGCACGCCGTGGCTCTCGTGGGCCATCACGGCGCTCGACGAGCGCGACCGCGCATCCGCGGCCCAGCTCGTCACGCAGCTGCTTCCCGACCAGGCGCGCACCGTGCGCCGCGACCTCGTCTACGACCTCGACCTCGACGGGATGGGCCCGCTGCGGGTGGAGCTGTCCGCCGACGGCGCGGGCCGGGTCCTCACGCGCGACGGCGCCTCGCCCGACGCCGAGTTCGCCCTCGAGGCGACCCCGACGCAGTTCGCGACGCTCGCGGGCGGCGGCGCGCCGATCTGGCCCAGCGGGCTCCGCGTGGCCGGCACCCGCCGCTTCTTCCTCCCGCTGGCACGACTCGCACGCAAGCGCCGCCGGCGCCTGGCGCTCGCCGAGCTCGTCGCCGCAGGGATGCCGCTCGATCCGGGGCTCGTCATCCGCGCCCTCGCGAGCGCGGTCCCGGGGGAGTGGACCCTCGGCCACACGTTCGCGGTGACGGTGCACGTCGCCGGCTCGGAGACCTGCCGCGTCGTCGTGCAGAACGGTGCGCCGCTGCGCGTCCTGCGGGTCGACGAGCACGGCAGGCGCTCCGCCGTCGTCGCGGCCACGACGGCCCGTGAGCCGGTCGTCGCCGAGGGCGCCGTCGGCGGCGCCGACGCGGTCCTGACGCTCACCCCGCGTGGCGCGCTGCCGCTCCTCGCGCAGGCCGAGCCGCCTGCCGACGAGGAGCCGGCGACCGCGATCGGCGACCTGGCCGCGGCGACCGCGCTGCTCGGCTGGTTCGACCGCGTGCAGGGCCTCGCACCCCGGGCCTGACCGTCGTCCGCAGATTGCGGGCGGAGCGGGTCGCAGACCCGCCCGCCGGGCCCTTGGCGTCCGGGTCCCCACCTATGCTCCGTCCGGTCGTGAGCAGCCCCTCTGTCGCCCATCTCCACGTCCACTCCGAGTACTCGCTGCTGGACGGCGCATGCAAGATCGACGATCTCGCCGCGCGCGCAGCAGCCTTCGGCCAGCCCGCACTCGGGCTGACCGACCACGGCGTCATGAACGGCGCCGTCGAGCTCTACAAGGCCGCCAAGAAGCACGGCATCAAGCCGATCGTCGGCTGCGAGGTCTACCTCGTCGACGACCACAAGGCCGACCCCTCCGCGGGGAAGACGGAGCGCAACCACCTGACGCTCCTCGCGGAGAGCGACGAGGGGTACCGCAACCTCGTGCGGCTGTCCTCCTCCGGCTTCCTCGAGGGGCTGCAGCGCGGGAAGCCCACCGTCGACCTCGGGCTGCTCGAGCGCCACGGCAAGGGCATCATCGCCCTCACCGGCTGCCTCGCCAGCCGCTTCTGCCAGCGGATCACCGACGGTCGGATGGACGATGCGCGCGCCCACGCGGAGGACCTGCTCGGCATCTTCGGGTCCGACAACGTCTTCTTCGAGGTGCAGAAGAACGGCCTCGCGCTGCAGGACCAGGCGAACGAGGGCATCGTGCAGATCGCGCGCGAGCTCGGCCGCCCGCTCGTCGGCACGGCCGACGTCCACTACCTCGGGCGCGAGGACTACCACCACCACACGGCGCTGCTGTGCGTGCAGACGAAGTCGACGCTGCAGGCGCCGAAGATGACCTTCGAGACGAACGAGTTCTTCCTGAAGTCCACGGAGGAGATGTCGCAGGCGTTCGCCGAGTGGCCCGAGGCGATCGCCTCGACGCTCGAGATCGCCGAGCGGTGCAGCACGGAGATCGAGCTGGGCCGCCAGCTCATCCCGCGCTATCTCCCGGACGGCGAGGACGAGAAGGCCTACCTGCGCGAGCGGGTGATGGAGGGCATGCGGCGCCGCTACGGCGATCCGCCGCCGGCCGAGGCGATCGAGCGCATGGAGATGGAGCTCGAGGTCGTCAACCGGATGGGCTTCGACGCGTACTTCCTCATCGTGTGGGACTTCGTGAAGTACGCGAAGGACAACGGGATCGCGGTCGGCCCCGGCCGAGGCAGCGCCGCGGGCAGCCTCGTCGCGTACTGCCTGCAGATCACGGACGTCGATCCCCTGCGCTACGGGCTCCTCTTCGAGCGGTTCCTCAACCCCGAGCGCGTGTCGATGCCTGATATCGACATCGACTTCTCCGTCCGCGGGCGCGAGCGCGTCATGCGCTACGTGACCCAGAAGTACGGGCGCGAGTCGGTCGCGCAGATCGTCACCTTCGGCAAGATGTTCCCGCGGGCCGCGACCCGTGACGCCGCCCGCGTGCTCGGGCACGACTACGGCGCGGGGGATCGTCTGGCCAAGCTCATCCCCGACCCGATCATGGGCCGGCCGCCGAGCTTCGAGGACTGCCTGCGCGAGGGTGAGCCGCTCAAGGTGGCCTACGACTCCGACCCGACGGCGAAGCAGATCATCGACGTCGCCAAGGGCCTCGAGGGGATCGTCCGCAACTCGTCGATCCACGCGGCGGCCGTCGTCATCGCCGATCGCCCGCTGACCGACATCGTCCCTCTGCAGCTGGCCGACGCCGGCACCGGGGAGGACGGTCAGCGCGTCTACCGGACCGTGACGCAGTACTCCATGAAGCCCGTCGAGGAGCTCGGCCTCCTCAAGATGGACTTCCTGGGCCTGCGCAACCTGGACGTCATCGAGGACGCCCTCGACATCATCGGCCGGTCCACCGGCGAGCGGCCCGACATGACGACCCTGCCGCTCGACGACACGGGTCCGTACGAGATGCTCGCGCGGGGCGACTCGGTGGGCGTGTTCCAGTTCGAGTCCGAGGGCATGCAGGAGGCGCTGCGCAAGGTCCGCCCGACGGAGTTCGACGACCTCGTCGCGCTCAACGCGCTGTACCGACCGGGCGCCATGGACCAGATCCCCACGTACGCGCGGGGCAAGCGCAACCCGGACGCAGTGACCTTCCCCGACCCGCGGCTGGAGCCGATCATCGGCCCGACGTACGGCGTGATCCTGTACCAGGAGCAGGCCATGCAGATCTCCAAGGAGATCGCGGGCTTCTCGGGTGCGCGCGCCGACGATCTGCGCAAGGCCATCGGCAAGAAGAACCGTGCCGCCATGGCGCAGCTCGAGCCGGAGTTCCGCGAGGGCTGCCGCGCGTCGGGCACGAGCGACGCCGTCATCGACTGGCTCTGGACGACGAACGAGAAGTCGGCCGACTACTCGTTCAACCGCTCGCACGCCGCCTGCTACGCGCTCATCGCGTACCGCACGGCCTGGCTGAAGGCGAACCATCCCGCCGAGTACATGGCGGCCCTCATCTCCAGCGTCATGGACACGAAGGACAAGGTGCCCTTCTTCGCCAACCAGGCGGAGTCGATGGGCATCGAGATCCTGCCGCCCGACGTCAACGTCTCCGACCACGAGTTCGTCGTCGACGAGGGGAACATCCGCTTCGGGCTCGACGCCGTGAAGGGCGTCGGCTACGCGGCTGTCGAGGCGATCAAGGCCGCCCGCGCCGAGGCCGGGAACTTCGAGTCGCTCTGGGACTTCTGCGCACGCGTCGACGCACGGGCGGTGAACAAGAAGGCCATCGAGGCGCTGGTCAAGTGCGGTGCGTTCGGCTCCACCGGCGCGTCACGCAAGGGCATGCTCACCGTGCTCGAGCAGGCCCAGGCCGCCGGGGCGAAGACCCAGCAGGACGCCCAGATCGGCCAGGGCTCGATCTTCGACGGTCTCTTCGACGAAGCTGCGGCCGAGAGCGGGGCGATGGCCGCGTTCGCCGCGCCGCAGCACCCGCCGATCCCGTCCGAGGAGTTCGACCAGCCCGAGATGCTGGCGATCGAGAAGGAGTCGATCGGCCTCTTCATCTCCGCGCATCCGCTCAAGCAGGTCCGCGAGGCGCTGCGCGTGCGCGTCGACTGCGGCCTGGCCGAGCTCGCCGACCGCAAGGACGGCGACTGGGTCACCGCCGGCGGCATCATCACGCAGGCCAAGAAGATCCGCACCCGCAACGGCGACCACATGATGTTCGCGACGCTCGACGACCTCGAGGGGTCGGTCGAGGTCATCGTCTTCGGCAAGGCGCTCGGGGAGTTCGAGGGCGCGCTGGGCGTCGACTCGGTCGTGCTCGTGCGCGGCAGGGTCGACCACAAGGAGGCGACGAAGACGTCGCTGGTGGCGCAGACCGTCGAGCCGTTCGAGCCCTCCGAGGACGAGATCGAGAAGGCCAAGCGCGAAGCGAGCACGCGGCGCCTCGGCCCGCCGCCGCTCAAGCTGCGCCTCGACGCCGCGCGCCTCCCCGCCTCCGCGATCGACGATCTCAAGGACCTCCTCGGGTCGTTCCCGGGCGAGTCGGAGGTCGTGCTCGAGCTCCTGCTGTCCGCCGGGGATCCGCGGACCCTGCGGCTCGGCAACGCGTTCAAGGTCGCGCCGACGCCGACGTTGCGCGCCGAGCTGGAGCAGATCCTCGGGCCCGCGGTCGTGCGCGCGCCCGCGGCAGCCGCACCGACCGCCGCCGCCTGATGCCCCTGCTGCTCTGCGCGGTCGTCCTCGTGCTCGTCGCGCTGACGAGCGTCGCCTGCGGTGGCGGCGGCGGGGAGAACGCATCCAAGCCGCTCCCCGAGGCGCCCGCCGGGATCACGGTGCGCAGCTCGGCGTTCGCCGAGGGCGCGACGATCCCGACGCGCTACACGTGCGACGGCGACGACGACTCCCCCGAGCTGTCGTGGTCGGGCGTGCCGAGCGGGGCGAAGGAGCTCGCGCTCGTCGTCGACGACCCGAAGGCAGGGCACTACGTGCACTGGACGGTCGTGGGGATCCCGCCGACGGTCATGGGCGCGACCGAGGACGAGGAGCCCAAGGGCGGCACGGAGCTGGCCAACAGCGCCGGCGACGACGACTGGATGGGCCCGTGTCCGCCGGAGGGCGACGGCGTGCACGACTACCTGTTCGCGGTCTACGCGCTCGACGCTCCGCTGCGTCTGGGCGACGACGCCACGCCGGACGAGGTGCGCACCGCGATCGGCGAGCACGCGCTCGCGCGCGGCGTGCTCACCGGCCGCTTCGGCCGCGGCTGACGCCTCAGGCCGAGCGCGGCAGCTGCACGATGCGGCCGAAGAAGCGCTCGATGCAGTGCACGACCGTCGTGAACTCGTCGAAGTCCGTCGGCTTGGTCACGTACGCGTTGGCGTGCAGCTGGTAGCTGTGCCGGATGTCCTGCGCCGCGCTGGACGTCGTCAGGACGACGACCGGGATCGTGCACAGGTCCCGGTCGGCCTTGACCTCGGCCAGCACCTCGCGACCGTCCTTGCGGGGCATGTTGAGATCGAGCAGCACGAGATCGGGACGCGGCGTCCCGGCGAACTCGTCCTCACGACGCAGGTAGCGCAGGGCGTCGACGCCGTCCACCACGGCGGCGATGTCCGTCTCGGGCGCGTACGTCTCGAGCGCCTCGCGGATCATCAGCGCGTCGCCCGGGTCGTCCTCGACGAGGAGCACCGTGCGTGCCCATGAGTGTCGGCGGGGGCCGAAGCCTTCCATTCACGCGCTCCTCTCTGGTCGTACGGGCAGGGTGAACCGGAACGTCGCTCCGGTCGGCACCTCGGTGTCGAGCCAGATCCGGCCCCCGTGATGCTCCACGATCTTGCGACACAACGCCAGTCCGATGCCGGTCCCCTCGTAGGACTCCTTGGGATGCAGGCGCTGGAAGATGGCGAAGATGCGCTCGGCGTACTCGGGATCGATGCCGATCCCCTCGTCGCGGCAGGTGATCGTCCAGGCCGCGCCCTCGCGCTCGGCGGTCACGTGGATGACCGGCGGGTCGTCGCCGTGGAACTTCAGGGCGTTGCCGATGAGATTCTGGAAGACGGCCACGAGGAGGACGGGATCGCCGTCGACGACCGGTAGCGGGCCGACCTCGACCCGCGCGCCGGTGGTCTCGATGCGCGACGCGAGGTTGTCCTGCGCGGTCCGCGCGATGTCGTCGAGCCCGACCTCGACGAGCGGCGCGTCGGCGCGCCCCACCCGTGAGAAGGCGAGCAGGTCGGAGATGAGCGCCTGCATGCGCTTGGCGCCGTCGACGGCGAAGCCGATGTACTGGTCGGCGCGCTCGTCGAGCTGGCCCTCGTAGCGGCGCTGCAGGAGCTGGCAGAAGCTGGCGACCTTGCGCAGGGGTTCCTGGAGGTCGTGGGAGGCGACGTAGGCGAACTGCTCGAGCTCGGCATTGGACCGCTCGAGGTCGCGCGCCTTCATCTCCAGCTCGTGCGCCTGCTCCTCGAGCTGCATGCGGCTCGCGCGCACCTCCGACAGGTCGGCGAGGATGCGCTGGCGCATCGAGTCGACGTCCTCGGCGAGCCCGACGACGTCGGCGGGGCCGTCGGCCGCGAGCCTGTGCCCGAGGTCGCCGCGGGAGACGATCCGCGCGTCCGCGGCCAGGCGCCCGAGCGGGCGCGTCACAGCCCGGCTCATGGCGACCGCGACGGCCACGAGCGCCAGCGCGAGCGCGCCGGCGATGACGAAGAACGAGACGGTGGTCGACCGCGCCGCGTCGTCGAGGCGCTCCTTCGCGTCGGCCCGGCGCGCGGCGATGTCGGCGTTCAGCGCGCCGAGCGCGCCGGTCACCCGTGCGAAGCTCGCCGCCGACCGCGTCGCGCGGTCCCCGGGGGTCGGTGATGGGCCCTCGCGCCGGATGCGCGCGATCCCGGGGTCGGCGAACTCCGCCCGCCAGCTCTCCATCGCGGTCCCGATCGCGGCCACCCTGGCCACCAGCTCCGGCTCCCCACCGGCGAGCCCCGTGAGCCCCCGCGTGATCTGCCTCGCGTCCGCGCGGGCCCCGTCGTAGGCCTCGAGGCTGGAGTCCAGGCCGTTGAGCGCGAACCCGCGCAGGCCGTTCTGCTGGGCGACGATCGCCGCGCCGAGCTGCAGGGACGCGGTGCGCGCAGGATCGAGCTGATCGATGATCTCGTTGCGGGCGTCGCTCTGGCGCGACAGGGCCGAGGCCCCGACGATCAGGCCCGCGACGAGCACGAGCCCGAGCAGGATCACGATGATCGAGACCCACTGGCCGAGCCGCAGCCGGCTCATGATCGTCGCCTTCGGCCGGGGTATCGCGAGCGCGGGGGACGCGCCGTCCCCGTTCAGCGACCTCCCCGGATCGGGGGCGACTGCGGGTGGAGCCTCGATCTCCTTGACGTCCTGATCCACGCGGGTCCTCGTCCCCGTGCAGTGTGGGTGGTCGCGCGTCGCCGTGCGCCGGTGCAACCCCCCGTTCAGCCGACCCGCGACCCCACCAGCGGCCCGATGGTCTTGCCGGCCAGCTCCACCATCTCGAGGTCGGACGGGTCGGGCAGCGAGATCGTGAAGCCCTCGATGCCCGCCTCGACGAAGGCGCCGAGCTGCTCGGCGATCTCGTCCGGCCCGCCCGCGATCACCATCGGGACGCGGCGCTCGGGCAGCGAGCCGTCGGCCTTGCCCGCCTCGACGCGGCGCAGCGCGTCCTCGTGGCTGGAGCCGAGGTACAGCGAGGCCAGCCGGGTGCGGGTGATCTCGGACGGGTCGCGGCCGACGTCCTCGCAGTGGCCCTCGAGCACGCCCATGAGGTGGCGGATCTTGTCGACGTCGCCCATGACGTTGCAGCCGTCGGCGTACTTGGCGACGAGGCGCAGCGTCTTGCGCTCGCCGCTGCCGCCGACGACGATCGGGATGTCGCCGCGGAGGGGCTGCGGGATGTTCAGCGCGTCCTTGATGCTGTGGTGCTTGCCCTCGTAGGAGGACTCGGGGTTCGCGAACATCGCCCGCGCGATGTTCAGGGCGTCCTCGAGGTGCTCGAAGCGCTGACCGAGCGAGGGGAAGTCGAACCCGTAGGCGAGGTGCTCCTCCTCGAACCAGGCGGCGCCGATGCCGAGGAACGCGCGCCCGCCCGAGATCACGTCGAGGCCGGTCGTGATCTTGGCCAGGAGCGCGGGGTTGCGGTACATGACGCCGCCGACGAGCAGCCCGAGGCTGACCTTCTCCGTCCGCGCGGCGATCGCCGCGAGCATCGTGTTCCCGTCGAACATGTTCAGCGTGCGGTCTCCCACCGGCGGGATCTGGTGGAAGTGGTCCATGACGGTGATCGTGCTGAAGCCCGAGCTCTCCGCGGTCCTCGCGATATCGGTGATCGTGTCGAAGAGGCCGTCCGGCTCCACGCCGGGGTAGTTGAACTTCGGCAGGTGCAGACCGAGCGTGATGGGGGCGCGCATCCGGAGCACGCTACTCCTCTATGCGTCCGCGGAGCGGTCCCGCAGTCCGGGCAACGCGAGGAACAGGCCGATGGCCACAGCGGTGCCCGCGAGCGCCGCCAGGGCGAGCAGCTCGCGGGCACCGAGCGCCGCCGCGAGCGGGCCCGTGAGCGCGTAGGAGACGGGCAGGAGGGCGAACGAGAGCATCCAGTCCAGGCTCGAGACGCGGCCCAGCAGCTCGCCGGGCACGCGCGTCTGCAGCAGGGCGAACCAGATCGTGTCGCCGGCGCTGCCGATGCCGAGCAGCAGCGCGAACGGCAGCGCCGCGGCGAACCCGCCGACGAGGCCGAACCCGGCGATCGAGAGCATGCTCAGCGACCAGAGCAGCATCATCGCCGTCACCGGCTTGCGGGGCAGCCCGCGGGCGCCGAAGAACAGCGAGGCGCCGATGCCGGCGAACCCGGCGACGGCCAGCAGCGCCCCGTAGGCGCCCGCGCCGTTG
Source organism: uncultured Solirubrobacterales bacterium (assembly GCA_963757125.1). Classification (GTDB taxonomy): domain Bacteria; phylum Actinomycetota; class Thermoleophilia; order Solirubrobacterales; family Solirubrobacteraceae; genus CAVVSD01. The sequence goes on from CAVWQP010000009.1 coordinate 1,379,153, forward strand.
CCCCAGTCGTTCTTGATGACGTAGGGGAGGGCGATCTCGATCGGTCCCTCGACGCACATCACGGCGATGCACGCGGCGAGCAGCGTGCCCCAGAGCCACTGCCGCCGGCGGACGTACGCGATGCCCTCGCGGATCTCGCGGATGACGTCGCCCGGCTCCTCGCGGGCGGGCGGGCGCGCGGACGTGCGCAGGAGCGACACCGCGCCGATGGAGAAGGCGAACGTCGCCGCGTCGATGACCAGGGCGGTCCCGGGTCCGGTGGCGCCGACGAGGACGCCGCCCAGCGCCGGCCCGAGCAGCGCGTAGGAGGCCTGCTGTGCGGACTGCTCCAGCGAGGTCGCCGCGACGATCTCCTCCTTCGGCACGACGTGGGGCAGCAGCGCGGTCGCGGCGGGCTTGACGAACGCGGTCCCCGCCCCGACGAACACCGCGAGCAGCGCGCAGTGCCAGACCTCCAGCGTGCCCGCGACGGACAGCAGCCCCATGGCGAGGATCGCGACGAGCTGCAGCGCGTCGGCGACGACGATGACCGCGCGGCGGTCGACGCGGTCGACCACGACGCCTGCCACGAGCGCGCACACGACGAGCCCGGCCGAGTAGGCGAGCAGCACGAGCGAGAGGGCGCCCGGCGAGTTGTCGAGGGCGTAGACCTGGAAGGCGAGGGCGACGGTGTAGACGCCGTCTCCGATGAGCGAGATCGTGCTGCCCGCGAACAGCAGCGCGAAGTCCCGCCGGCGCAGGGGCTGCAGCAGCCGCACGCGGGACAGTGTCCTAGCTCAGGCCACGGGCCTTGCGACCGCGCTTGCGCAGCTTCTCGGTCAGCTTGATCTGCTCGGGGGCCGGGCCGCCGGGCGGGTCGCCGTCGCCCGAGGTCTCGAGGATGCAGGGCAGGTCCTCGAACGCCGGGGCCGACAGGAACGCGGCGCAGCCGTCCTCGCCCATCTCGCCCTTGCCCACGGGCGCGTGACGGTCGCGGTTGGAGCCCAGCGGCTGCTGCGAGTCGTTGAGGTGCAGCGAGCGGAGCTTCTCGAGGCCGACCTCGTCGTCGAAGCGCGCGAGCACCTCGTCGACGCCCTCGATCGTGCGCACGTCGTAGCCGGAGGCGAGCAGGTGGCAGGAGTCCAGGCACACGCCGAGGCGCTTGCTGCGCCCGCAGGCCCGCAGGAGCTCGGAGAGCTCCTCGAACGTGCGACCCAAGCGTCCCGCCGGCGCCAGCGGTGTCCTCGAGGTGCAGCTCGCAGGAGCCCGACTCCGCCAGCGCCTCCTTGACGAGGTCGCCGGCGCGCTTGATCGCCGGGCCGACCTCGCCCTTCAGCGCCGAGCCGGGGTGCAGCACCACGCCCGCGGCGCCGAGCGCGTCGCCCACGCGCAGGGACGTCGTGAGGGAGGCGAGCGTCTTCTCGCGGATGTCGGGATCGTCGCTGGCCGGGTTCAGCAGGTAGACGGCGTGGATGAGCACGGCCTGCACTCCAGAGCCCTCGAGCGCCTCGCGGTACTCGGCGAGCTGGTCGTCGGAGTAGGCGTGCGGCTTCCACTGCCGCGGGCTCTGGTTGAAGATCTGGATCGACCGGCAACCGCGCTCGTCGCCGCGCTCGAGGGCCTTCGCGGGCCCGCCCGCGGGGGACACGTGGGCACCGATCAGCATGGCTGTAGCTTGATGGTCATGCGCGTTCGCTTCGCTCCGTCGCCCACCGGCGCCCTGCACATCGGCGGCGCGCGCACGGCGCTCTACAACTGGCTCATGGCGCGCGGCTCCGGGGGCACCCTGGTGCTGCGCATCGAAGATACCGACAGGGAGCGTTCGACACCGGAGAACGTCGAGCAGATCCTCGACGCGCTGCGCTGGCTCGAGCTCGACTGGGACGAGGGGCCCGACTTCCAGACGAGCCACGCGGACCGTCACGCCGAGGTGCTGCGCGACCTCCTCGACCGCGGCCTCGCGTACCACTCGTCGGCGACGGCGGACGACGTCAGGGCCTACAAGGACCGTCACGGCGCGGATCGCGGGTTCCGCGGCGAGCAGGAGGACCACGGCGCCATCCGCCTGCGGGTGCCCGACGACGGGACCACGGTCGTCCACGACGTCATCCGCGGCGACACGACGTTCGCCAACGTCCACCAGGACGACCCGGTCATCGCCCGGGCGGACGGCAGCGTCCTCTACAACTTCGCGGTCGCCGTCGACGACGTCGACGGCGCGTTCACGCACGTCGTCCGCGGCGAGGATCACCTCTCCAACACGCCCAAGCAGCTGCTGGTCATGGAGGCGATGGGGGCCGACCCGCCGCTGTTCGCGCACATGCCGCTCCTGCACGGGCCGGACGGCAAGAAGCTCTCCAAGCGCCACGGCGCCGCGTCGGTCCAGGAGCTGCGGGCCGCGGGCTACCTCCCCGAGGCGGTGCGCAACTACCTTGCGCTGCTCGGCTGGGGCGACCCCGACGACGAGACCATCCTGGGCACGGAGCAGCTCGTCGACCGCTTCGACATCACGCGGGTCTCGCACAACCCCGCGCGCTTCGACGAAGGGAAGCTGCGCTGGCTGAACGGCCGCTACATCCGCGCGCTCACGGGTGAGCAGCTCACCGGCCGGCTCGAGCGCCACACCGGCCGGACCGGCCTGCGCGACGCCGTGGAGATCTCGCGCGAGAAGATCCAGACGCTCGAGGACTTCTGGCCGCTGGCCGGGTTCATCTTCGACGGGCCGGCCGACGATCCGGCCGCGCGGGAGAAGTGGCTCTCCGACGGAGGGTCCGAGGCGCTGCGCGACGCGCGCGCCGCGCTGGACGGCGTCGAGCCGTTCGGCGTCGAGGGGATCGAGCAGGCGCTGCAGGGCGTCCTCGAGCGGCGCGGCTGCAAGCCGCGCGAGGTCTACCAGCCGCTGCGCGTCGCGGTCGCGGGCACCACCGTGTCGCCTGGGATCTTCGAGACGCTGTCCGTCCTGGGCCACGACGAGGCGCTGCGGCGCATCGACGCGGCCCTGGCGCAATAGCGCCGCTCAGCGGCAAGAAAGCCAGCCCTGATGGGTGGGTGACCTGCCCGCGGACGGGTGGGTGTAGCAGTGCGCGGGCCCCAGATCGGCCATCCGGCCACCCGCGGGGGCGGTTGGGCTCAAACAAGCGTCTAGACCTGCCGATAAACAGGTCACGACCGCCGTGCCCCCGCACGACTCCACACCCGGATCTCCACCCCCAGAAAGCAGGGAAGCGCCAAACATGTCCACCCCCGCCCCGAGCCCCCGAGGCCCGATCGCGCCCCCGTCAGGCGCCGGTGCTTCGCGGCGACACAACGAAGGTCACGGTCGCCGCCTCACGGCCGCCTTCGAGGCGCTCGAGGCGTTCCCCGCTCTCGCCGAGTCTCGCAACCGACTTCTGCGCGTGGTGTCGGCAGAGCGCGTCTCCGCCGGCGAGGTCGTCGCCGCCGTCGAGTCCGACGTCGCACTCGTGATCGCCGTCCTGCGTCTCGCCAACCAGGTCGAGGGCAAGTCGCGTGGTCGAGTGGAGTCCATCGTCACCTCCGTCGAGCTGCTCTCGCCCGAGGCGGTGCACACGCTCGCCACCCGCGCCCGCACCTTCGACTTCTTCGAGCGCTCGTCCGTCTGGGACGCCGCCCCCGAGCGTTTCCGCCTGCACGCCGTCGCGACGCAGCGCGCCGCCGACCGCATCGCGCAGGAGGTCGGCTACGAGGACCGCGACCGGCTCATCGTCACCGCGCTGCTGCACGACGTCGGCAAGCTCGTCCTCATGCACGCGTACCCCGGCTACCCCGGCCAGGTGCACCGCGATGCCCGCACGCCCGAGGAGCGCATCCACCGCGAGCGTCGTGAGCTCGGCGTCGACCACGCTCTGGTCGGCGGCGTCCTCGCCCGCCGGTGGGGCCTGCCGAAGGCCGTCGCCTCCGTCATCGAGCGCCACCACGCCGACGACGCGATCGGCGAGGCAGCCTTCGTCCGCCTCGCGGACATGCTCGCGCACTACGCGCAGGGCAGCCAGGTGTCGCCGACGGAGCTGCTCAAGACGGCCCGTTCGATCGGCCTCGGCCCGGCCGAGCTGCGGACGGTCATGTACGACCTGCCCTACCCGACGACCGGAAAGCGCCGGCAGATCGATCCGTGCCCGCTGTCCGGGCGCGAGCTCGAGGTGCTCAAGCGCCTCGCCGAGGGCAAGGTCTACAAGCAGATCGCGCTCGAGCTGAAGCTCTCGACGTCCACGGTCCGCACGCACCTGCACAACATCTACGGCAAGCTCGGCGCGGTCGACCGCGCCCAGGCCGTCCTCATCGCCACGGAGCGTGGCTGGCTCTAGCAGCCGCCCGTCGCGGGGCGCCCACCCGAGTCGTTAGGCTCGTGGGCGCCCCGTGATCTCCGTCACCACGAAGTCGCCCTACGCCATCAAGGCGCTCACCGAGCTCGCCCGCTCGGGCGGCACCAAGACCCCGGTGCCGATCGGCGACCTCGCCCGCAGGCGGGAGATCCCCGTCCAGTTCCTCGAGCAGCTCTTCGCGGTCCTGCGCCGCGGCGGCGTCCTGCGCTCCCAGCGCGGCGTGAAGGGCGGCTACGCGTTCGCAGGCGAGCCGGCGAGCGTCACGATCCTGCAGATCGTCGAGCTCCTCGACGGCCCGTTCGGCCGCGACGCCGAGGGCGTCCTCGCCGAGGCGGCCGCAGCGGCCCGCGCGGTGATGGAGCGGACCACGATCGCCGACGTCGTCGAGCGCGAGGTGCGCGAGGCGGGCGTGTCGATGTACCACATCTGACCTTACTCTCGCACGTCTGATAACGTTCTCATGCGTGAGAGCGGATCCTGATCTTCTCCTGCATCCCGTGCGGCTCCGGATCGTGCAGGCCCTCGCGGGAGGTCGCAGGCTCTCGGCCGGCGAGCTGAGCGAGGAGCTCGTCGACGTCAAGCCGGCGACGCTGTACCGCCAGGTCGCGGAGCTGCTCGACGGCGGCGTGCTGGCCGTCGTCGAGCAGCGCCCGGCCCGCGGCACCCCCGAGCGAGTCTTCGCGCTCATCGAGGGCGCCGCCGGCGTGGGCCCCGAGGAGCTCGAGAGCGCAACCGCCGACGAGCACATGCGGTGGTTCACGATCTTCGTCGCAGGTCTGCTGGGCGATTTCGGCCGCTACGTCGCGGGCGGAGCCGACCTCGCCCGCGACGGCGTCGGCTACCGCCAGATCCCGCTGCAGCTCAGCGACACCGAGCTCGCCGAGCTGATCGGGCGGCTCAACGCCGCCCTGGCGCCGGTGATCTCCAACCAGCCCGCGCCCGAGCGCCGGCGGCGCATCCTCACCACGATCCTGATGCCCGCGGCCGCCGGCGCAACCCCGGTCGCGAGAGAGGACGACCCGTGAACATCACGCAGAGCGATACGCACCTCACGATCAGCCTGTCGCGGTGGGAGAAGCTCGCCAGCCTCCACGGCGACCTCGACATCCCGCTGCAGGACGTCACCGCAGCCTCGGTCGACCCGCATCCCACCAAGTCGGTCTTCGGCAAGCTCAAGCGGGGCCTGCGCATCCCGGGCTACGCGTACCTCGCCACGGCCGAGCACGGCGATCACTTCATCGCCGTGCGCCGGGGGGAGCCGGCACTGCATCTCCAGGTGCACGGGACGCCGCACGAGGTGACGGTCAGCACGCCCGACGCCGCGCGCATCGTCGAGAGCCTCACCCGATGACGATTCAGCGGATGGACCACGTCGGCGTCGTCGTCGACGACCTGGAGGCTGCCGTCGCATTCTTCGTCGAGCTCGGCATGGAGCGCCAGGGCACGGGAGTCGGCTCGGTCGAGGGGCGGTGGGTGGACCAGGTCGTCGGGATCGACGGCGTCCGCGTCGACATCGCCTTCGTGCGTACGCCAGATGGCAACAGCCGGCTCGAGCTGACCAAGTTCAACGCGCCGGAGGCCGTCGCCGCCGGGTCGACGGCGCCGAACACGCTCGGCCTCCGCCGCCTCATGTTCGCCGTCGACGACATCGACGAGGTCGTCGCCCGCATGCAGGCCCACGGCGCGGAGCTGGTCGGCGAGGTGGCGCAGTACGAGGACGTGTACCGACTCTGCTACCTCAGCGGACCCGGTGGCATCATCGTCGCTTTGGCCGAGGAGCTGAGCAGATGACCGACGCACACCGGATCACACTCGACCCGGATCCGTTCGACCAGTTCAACATCGCACTCGGATACCGGGTGGGCGGCCTCGTGATCGTCTCCGGCCAGGCGTCGATCGACGAGGCGGGCAACATCGTCGGCGTCGGCGACTTCGACGCGCAGGCCGAGCAGACGTTCGCGAACCTCCGGCGCGTCCTGGAGGCCGGAGGCTCCGGGCTCGACAAGATCGTGAAGGTGACGATCTACCTCACCGACATGGCGAACTTCCCCAAGATCGTCGAGCTGCGCGCCAAGCACTTCACGCGCCCCTGGCCGGCGGACACGATCGTCGGCGTCACCGCCCTCGGCCTCCCCGAGCTGCAGATCGAGATCGAGGCCATCGCGCTCACCGACGGCGAGGTCCGGTAGCCGGGCCTACGTCGTCGCAGCCGCGGTCAGCCAGCAACATCGGCCGTCCGGACTCGGCTCGACCGGGGAGAGGTGGAGCCCATGTCCGTCCCCCGCAACGACATCACGCTCGAGCTCTCGAACGAGATGGTGCAGCTCTACAAGCAGCTCTTCGGTCGTGGTCCGTCGCGCGCCCGCACGAACTGGGCCGGCCCCGACACGATCATCTGCACCCTGGAGCGGACGCTCACGCCGGCCGAGCAGACGATGGTGGCGATGGGGGAGCACCAGCGGCTGCGCGAGATGCGCCTGTTCTTCCAGCACGCCCGCGAGGGGGACTTCCGCGACGCCGTCGAGCGGATCACGGGCCGTAACGTGCTCGCGTTCGTCAGCGGCATCGACACCACCGCGGACGTGTCCTGCGAGCTGTTCTACCTCGAGCCGGTCACGCCCGACGGGCCCGTCGTCGCATAGGCGGTGCGGTCGGCGGTCCCGCTCGTCCCGCCGAACGTCACGGTGGAGACGGCGAGCGCCGCGCAGCCGAGGGCGATGAGTCTGCGGGCCGTGGGCGGTCCTTGTCAGGACCGAACCGACAGGAGACCGCATGCTCGCCGACGCCAAGGTCGCGAACCGCCTTCCCGCCCAGGACCTCGACCGCGCCCGGGCCTTCTACGCCGAGACGCTTGGGCTCGAGCCGTCCGAGGAGCGGCCGGGCGGCCTGCTCTACACGCCCGCCGGCGGCGGGGAGTTCGCGCTGTTCCTCTCCGCGGGCGCGCCGTCGGGGACGCACACGCAGATGGCGTTCGAGGTCGACGACATCGACGCGCTGGCCGCCGAGCTCCGGCGGCGTGGCGTGACGCTCGAGGTGGACGGGATCACCGAGGTCGAGGGCAACTACCCGAGCAAGGGCGGACGCGGGGAGCGCGCGATCTGGTTCCGCGACAGCGAGGGCAACGTCCTGGGGGCGGGACAGGCGCTGTAGCGGCCACCTACGCAGTGCCCCGCGGTACTGAGTGGCGGGCGGGTGGACAATCGAGTAGCTCAGTACTGACGACCATCACGCTCCCCCCACCGATGCTCCCCAGCGTGATCGCCGTCCACCCCCAAGGAGCACATCGAATGTCCCCCCTCAGCATCACCCGCCCCTCCGTGCGCCGCCTCGCCATCCTCGCCGCCGCGGTCCCGGCCCTGGCCGGCGCCGGCGCGATGGTCCAGCCCGCGATCGCCTCGGCGTGCACCTGCGCGCAGGGTCAGCACGAGTCCACGACGACGCCCGGCACGTGCGTCCCTGATACGCCGACGCCGACCCCGAAGCCGACGCCCGCACCGACGCCCACGCCCGCACCGGCACCCACCCCGGCGCCCGCACCGGCCCCGGCGCCCGCACCGGCACCGGCGCCGGCCCCCGCCGCGGCTCCGGCACCTGCCCCCGCGCCCGCGCCGGCCCCGGCCGCCGCGCCCGCCCCGCAGCCGGTCGTGCACGCCGTCGCCGAGAAGACGCCGGCGAAGAAGCCCACTCGCAAGCACCACTCCAAGCCGAGCTCCGCGGTCGCCGGCGAGGTCCACGCCTCGGCCCCGATCGCGACCGCGAAGGCCCAGCCGGTCGAGGCCAGCACGGGCACGAGCCTGCCCTACACGGGCATGGACACCGGCCTCGTCGCGCTGCTCGGCGCCGGCACGCTGGCGGGCGGCGTCGTGCTGCGCCGCCGGACGCGCCCGGACGCCTGAGCCGCACCCCGACGCGCGAGGATCTCAGCAGTCGACGGCCCTGAGATCCTCGCGCGCGATGTCATCGAGCCCCCGCCGCAGGAAGAACCACGCGGGGATGCCCATCACGAGCGGGATCCAGAACAGCACGACGCGGTAGGCCAGGACCGCGGCCGTCGCCTCGGCGACAGGGATGCCGTAGACGATCAGCGTCCCGATGAGCCCGCCGTCGATGCCCCCGATGCCGCCGGGGAGCGGCAGGATGCCACCGATCTGGCCGCACAGGTAGGCCATGAGGACGATGATCAGCGGCGGCGAGAGGCCGAACGCGTGGAACGTCGCCAGCAGCACGAGGTTGTCGAACAGCCAGTAGCCGATCGCGCCGCCGATGAGCAGCGGATCCCTCTGCTTGAGGAGGCGCCCCGCCTCGCCGACCCCGTCGTACACGGCGGTCGCGACGGCCCGCACCTTCTTCCCTCCACGCGCACCCGCCTTCCCGAGGGCGCGCGCGGCGATCGGGACGCCGACGAGGATGCCCACGGCGATCGCCGTGCCCAGGATGGTCAGGGCGGGGGAGAGGTCGGGCCCGACGCCGAGCCACAGCAGGATGCCGATGATGGCGACCGCGACGAAGTTGACGGAGCTCTTGATGAGCAGGAACGCGACGCTGCGGCGCGCGACGGTCGCGACGGGCATGCCCGAGCGCGTCAGGATCCAGGCGCCGAGGGCCACCCCGCCGGCGCCGCTGGCCGGGACGATCGAGCCGACGGCGATCTCCGACAGCGAGATCTCGAACGTCGAGCGCCAGGACATCCGCGGGCAGAACGCCGGGCGGAACATCGCGACGTACGACAGGCTCGACAGCACCTCGAGCAGGATCGCGAGCGCGATCCATCCCGGTGATGCGCGCTCCAGGATCTCGCGGACCGACCCCAGCCCCGGTGCGAGCAGCGCGATGAGCACCAGGACGACGATCGCCACGACGACGACGAGCCCGCGCCGGATGAGCCTCCCCGTGTCGAGCTCGTTGGGGATCTCGTGTGTGTCCGACGACTCAGGATGGTGCTCGGGGGAGGTCGTGGACACCCTTTCGAGCGTAGGCCCAGTGGCTCGTCGTATGTCCGGTCGCGCACACTTCCGTCGTCTAGGGTCGAGGTTGGTGTGGAGCTACTCGAGCGTGAGGACGAGCAGACACTCCTGAGATCGGCGGTCGACGCATCTCGCACGGAGGGGCGCGTCGTGGTCGTCGGCGGCGAGGCCGGGATCGGCAAGACCGCGCTGGTCGCGTCGGTCTGTGAGGAGGTCGGGTCGCGCCGCGTGCTGTGGGGCGCGTGCGACCCGCTCGTCACGCCGCGCACGCTCGGCCCGCTTCGCGACGTGGCGCGCGACGCCGGCGGTGCGCTGTCCGACGCGCTCGAGGCCGACGGATCGCGCGAGGCGCTCCTCGCCGCCGTCCTCGACGAGCTGACCCGCTCGCGGTCGATCCTCGTCGTCGAGGACGTGCACTGGGCTGACGACGCGACGCTCGATCTCGTCGCGCTCCTCGGACGACGTCTCGCGCGCGCCCGCGGGTGCCTCGTGATGACGTGCCGGAGCGAGGCGCTCACCGAGCGGCCGGAGGTCCGCAGGGCGCTCGGGGCGATCCCGCCCGAGGTCCTGCTCCGCATCGAGCCGGCGCCGCTCTCCGAGACGGCCGTCGGGACGCTCGCCCGCCGGGCCGGGCGATCCGCGCGTGACCTGCATCAGGTGTCGGGCGGCAACCCGTTCTTCGTCACCGAGGTGCTCGCCGCCCCGTCCGGCGCGGTCCCGGTCACGATCCGCGACGCCGTGGCCGTGCGCGTCGGCGCGCTCGGACCGGAGGCGCGCGCGGTCACCGAGATCGCCGCCGTCGTCCCGGGTGCGACCGGGTTGGGCCTGCTCGCCGACACGGTGGCCGCGAGCCCTGCGGCCATCGACGCCTGCGCTCGTGCGGGGATCCTCCAGGTCCGCGACGACGCCGTCGTCTTCCGCCACGACCTCGCCCGCCGGGCGGTCGAGAGCGAGATCGGCCCCGCTCGGCGCCGCGAGCTCGAGGGCACCGTCCTCCGCGCGCTGGAGGCGACCGATGGTGTCGATCCGGCCCGCCTCGCCCACCACGCCCGGCAGGCCGGAGACACCGTGGCGATCCGCCGGCACGCGCCTGTCGCCGCGCGCTCGGCGAGCGCCGCGGGCAGCCACCGCCAGGCGCTCGAGCACTGGGAGGCGGCGCTCGCGGCGGACGCGGGCGCCGTCGCGCTCGAGGGCGTCTCGGTCGAGGGCTACCTGTGCGGCGAGCTCACGCGGGCGCTCGAGGCGCGGCGCGCGCTGCTGCGGATCCACGAGGCCGGGGAGGAGCCCAACCGCGTCGGGGAGGACCTGCGCTGGCTGTCGCGGATCCTGTGGTGGGCGGGTGAGGGCGCCGACGCGGCCGCGGCCGCCGACCAGGCGATCGCGGTGCTCGAGTCGCTCCCGGAGAGCCGCGAGCTCGCGATGGCGCTCAGCGGCCGGTCCCAGCTCCTCATGCTGAACGAGCGCCACCTCGAGGCGATCGAGATCGGCAACCGTGCGATCGACCTGGCGCGGCGCATGGGCGACGCGGAGACCTACGCCCACGCGCTCACGAACGTCGGCACCGCCGTGCTCGGGCGCGTCGACCACGAGCGGGGCCGGTCCATGCTCGAGGACGCCTATGCGCGCGCCGTCGAGGCGGGGGAGGACGACCACGCGGCCCGCGCGCTCGTGAACCTCGCGACGTGCACGCTCATGCGCCGCCGCGACGACCTACGGGTCGAGCGCGACCTGGAGCGCGCGATCGCGTTCGCCGCCGAGCGCGACCTCGACGGCTACGTCCAGTACCTCCTGGGCGCCCGCTCGCACCTGCGCCTACGGCGGGGCGAGTGGGCGGAGGCGGAGGCCGACGCGAACGCCTCGATCGACATGGGCGAGCACCGCGGCGTCAGCCTCTGCCCGGCGCTCATCGTGCTCGGCCGGCTGCAGTCGCGTCGCGGCGAGCCCGGGGCGACGGACACCCTCGAGGACGCGTGGGAGCGGGCGGTCTCCACCGGCGAGCTGCAGCGGCTCGCACCGGCCGCGGTGGGTCTCGCCGAGCACGCGTGGCTCGACGGCGACCTCGACGCCAGCGCCTCGGCGATCCAGCGCGCATGGCCGGTGGCGAACGAGCGCGACGACGACTGGGCGCGCGGCGAGCTCGCCTGGTGGCTGTGGCGCGCGGGCGAGCTCGAGGGCGCGCCGGAGGACCTCGCCTACCCGTACGCGCGGGCGATCGCCGGCGACTGGTCCGGGGCGGCGGAGGCGTGGACCGCGATCGGCTTCCCGTACGAGGCCGCCGAGATGCTGAGCGACGCGGAGGATCCGGATGCGCGCGTGCGTGCGCTGGCGGTCTTCGACGGCCTAGGCGCTGCGCGGTCCGCGTCGGCGCTGCGGCTGCGGCTGCGCGCCCTTGGCGTGCGCCGCATCCCGCGCGGTCCGCGCCCGGCGACGAGCGCCGGTCCCGCCGGCCTGACGCCGCGGCAGCTCGACGTCCTGGCCCTGCTCGCCGGGGGCGCGACGAACGCCGAGATCGCCCGGCAGCTCGTCATCACGCCGAAGACGGTCGACCACCACGTCTCAGCGGTGCTGGCGAAGCTCGGCGTGGCCTCGCGCCGGGAGGCGGCCGCCGCCGCGGCCGGGCTCGGCGTCGGGGTCAGCGCGCCTCCGGATCGACGCCCAGGACCGACCGGCCTCCGTCCACCGGCACGATCGCCCCGTTGACGTAGCTCGCCTCCGGCGACAGGAGGTGCGCGACGACCGCGGCGACCTCCTCGGCGCGGCCCACGCGACCGAGCGGATGCAGGTCGCGCATCTGATCGCCGACCTCGGGGTGCTCGGCGAGCAGATCGTCGTAACGGGCGTTCGCGATGGAGCCGAGCGCGACCGCGTTCGCGCGGATGCCGCGTGGCCCGTAGTCGACGGCGACGGCGCGGGTGAGGCCCTCGACCGCGGCCTTCGCCGTCGCGTAGGGCAGCGCGCCGCGCACGGGTCGCTGCGCCTGGTGGGAGGAGACGTTGACGATCGCGCCGCCGGTGCCGGCGGCCAGGAAGCTGCGTACGGCGACCGCGCAGCCGGTGACGGCCAGGCCCAGGTTCAGCGCGACGAGGTCCAGGACCTCGTGCGGCGGCGCCTCGTGGAGCGCGAGGTCGCGGAACACGGCCGCGTTGTTCACCCAGCCGGTGAGCGCGCCGGAGGCACGCGCGGCGTCCGCGGCGCGCTGCGCCACCTCGGCGTCGCCCGCGTCGCCGCGGACCACCGTCGTCCCCGGATGCTCGTCCGCGTCGAGGTCGAGGACGACGACGTGGCCGTCCTGCGCGAGGCGCTCCACGATGGCGCGCCCGATGCCCTGCCCGCCGCCGGTGACGACGTAGGACAGCTTCGTGGTGCGCTGGGTGGTCATGAGGGTGGCTTTCGGCGCACGCGAGGCGTAGCGTAGGCAGCCCTGATGCACGGACGCCTGGCTCGCGCGGCGCTGGTCACGCTGCTGATCCTCCTCGTCTCCGCCACGTCCGCGTCGGCGAGTGACGACTTCGCGTCGCCGAAGCCGCTGTTCCTGGGGACGGAGGACGCGACGGTCGACAACACCGCGGGAACCGTGCAGCCGGGGGAGACGCTGACGACCGCCCCGACGGCGTGTCCCGTCGACCACAGCGAGGCGTCGCGGACGATGTGGTGGTGGGTCAGTGGCACGGGCCGTCCCCTCACGATCACGACCGCCGGGTCGCCGTTCGACACGCACCTCGGGATCTTCCCGGGCGCCATCGACGGCGCCGCCGACTGCCAGGACGGGGCGCCCACCGAGACGATCACCATCGACTCGGTCGCCGGCCAGATGTACCGCATCCAGGTCGGCAGCTGCGCGGTGAACCCGGTCCATGGGTGCTCGGGCGCTGCCAGCGGCGTGATCCACGTGAAGGCCACATCGCCGCCGCCGCCGAACGATCAGCGCGCCGCCGCGACGTCGCTCGCCTCGGGTCAGACGATCGCCGGCGACAACTACGCCTCGGGCGAGGAGTTCGGCGAGGTCGTCTCCTGCAGCCTCCTTCCCTACGGACGCACCGTCTGGTACCGGTTCACCGCCCCGAGCGTGGGCGGCGTGCGCTTCACGGTCACCGGCGCCAATCCGTCGCTCGCGGTGTTCAACACGACCGGTGAGCGACTCGGCTGCGACGCGACCCCCGGGGGCGATGCGCGCGTCTCGCTGGAGAAGGTGCCCCGGGGCGACCTGTGGGTGCAGGTCGGCGGCGTCGGCGCGCACGCGGGTCTCGTCGGCGACGCGATCCAGAGCACGTTCACCATCGGGGCGGCGTTCAGCCCGAGCACCGACAACGACGGGGACGGCGCCCCGAACAACCGCGACTGCCGACCCGACGACGCCAGCGTCCGGCCCGGCGCGAAGGACATCCCGCGCAACGGCGTCGACGAGGACTGCAGCGGCCGCGACGCCGCCTACCCCCGGATCAGCACGCGTACCAAGGTCGGCGTCAAGTTCCACGGGCGCTTCGCGCGGGTGACACGGCTCGTCGCGCGCGGCGTCCCCGCGGGCGCTCGGGTCCAGCTGCGCTGCTCGGGGCGCAGCTGCCCGTTCGCGCACACGCCGGCGGAGACGATCCCGCGCGCGAGCGCCGCGATGTCGCTCATGAACGCGAAGCTGCGCAAGGCGCGCATCCGGCCCGTCACGACGCTCGAGGTGCGCGTCACCCAGAGCGGGCGGGTGGGCAGGGTCGTCCGGTACCGCTTCGCGCGCCGCGGACGCAAGCCGGCCGAGCAGACGCTGTGCCTCGCGCCGGGGGCGACGACGCCGGCACGATGCACCACCGTCAGGTGACGTCGCGCATTAGGGTCCGCCCATGACCACTCCGACCGCCGTCGACCGCGAGGCTCTGCGGCTCGGCGCCTTCATGCCCCCGTGGCTGCTGCCGCTGGACATCGATCCGACGCGTGCCATCCGCGGGCAGCTCGAGACCGTCGAGTACCTCGAGCGCATCGGCTTCGCCGAGGCCTGGATCGGTGAGCACCACTCCGGCGGCGTCGAGCTCATCTCCTCGCCGGAGATGTTCATCGCGGCGGCGATCGAGCGCACGAGCCGGATCCGGCTCGGCACGGGCGTCATCTCGTTGCCGTACCACAACCCGCTCACGGTGGCCGACCGCGTGGTCCAGCTCGACCACCAGGCCCAGGGCCGCGCGATGTTCGGCTTCGGTCCGGGTCTGCTCCCGTCCGACGCGATGATGCTCGGCATCCCGAGCACCGAGCAGCGTGGCCGCCTCACCGAGGGGCTGGACGTCGTGCTGCGGCTGCTCGGCGGCGAGGTCGTCACCCAGAGCTCGGAGTGGTTCGAGCTGCAGGACGCGCAGCTGCACATCGGCCCGCACACCCATCCGCGGCCCGAGATCGTGGTCGCGAGCGCCATCACGCCGTCCGGCGGCAAGACGGCAGGACGCTTCGGCCTCGGCATGCTCTGCGTCGCGGCGTCCACCGGGCCGGGCTACGACGTCCTCGACGTCAACTGGCAGGTCGCCAACGACGTCGCCGCCGAGCACGGCCACGTCATGGACCGCTCGGCCCTGCGCCTCGTGGCGCCCGGCCACGTCGCAGAGACGCGCGACCAGGCGATCGCGGAGATCACCGACGGGTTCCACCGCTGGGACTCGCACATGCGCGACGTCATCGAGGGCGGCGGCGAGATCCTCGGCCTCGGCAGCATGGAGCAGCTGCTGGAGGGCGGCGCGATCGTCGGCAGCATCGACGATGCCGTCGAGTCGCTCGAGAGCTACTGGGAGAAGTCCGGCGGCTTCGGCGCGATCCTCTACCAGCTCACGCCCTGGGCCAGCGAGGAGGACCAGCGCCGCTCGCTGAAGCGCTTCGCCGAGGAGGTCATGCCGCGCTTCACCGGTCGCTCACGCCTGCGCCACGCCTCGCACGAGCGCAGCGCGCGCAACAAGGACGAGCTCAGCGCGCGAGCCAAGGCCGGCGCCGAGAAGGCGATCCTCGAGCACTTCCAACCGGCTACACCGGGTTCGTGAGCCCCTCGAGCGACGGCAGCTCGAGCGGCAGGCCGACGTAGTTCTCGGCCAGCGAGGTCGAGCCGGCGGTCGAGCCCGTGACGTAGTCGAGCTCGGCCTGCTGCACGCGCAGCTGGAACGGGTCGTTGCCCGGGTGCCGGTGCAGCGTGCTCGTCATCCACCAGGAGAAGCGCTGCGCCTTCCAGGCGCGGCGCAGGCAGATGTCGCTGTAGCGGTCGAGGATCTCCGTCGAGCCGGTGCGGAACCTCTGGATCAGCCCGCGGGTGAGCACGCGGACGTCGGCGACGGCGAGGTTCATGCCCTTCGCACCGGTCGGGGGCACGATGTGCGCCGCGTCGCCCGCGAGGTACAGGTTGCCGTGCTGCATCGTGCTCGACACGAAGCTGCGCATCCCGACGATGCTCTTGTCGATGATCGCCCCCTCGACGAGCCGGGCGCCGCTGACGGTCTCCACGCGGGTGTGGAGCTCCTCCCAGATGCGCTCGTCGGGCCAGTTGTCGACGGAGTCGTCGGGCTCGACCTGCAGGTACATGCGCTGCAGCGTGGGGGAGCGCGTGCTGATGAGCGAGAAGCCGCGGTCGTGCAGGGCGTAGATCAGCTCCTCCGACGACGGCGCCGCCTCGACGAGGATCCCGAACCAGGCGAAGGGGTAGATGCGCTCGAACTCCGTGCGGATGCTCTGCGGGATCGCCTGCCGGGCGGGGCCCCAGTAGCCGTCGCACCCCGCGACGACGTCGCAGGTGAGCTCCTCGAGCTCGCCGCTGCGCTGCAGCCGGACCTCGTCGGTGAAGGGCCCCGTCCGGAAGCGGACGGTGGAGCGGTCGGTCTCGATGCCGTCGATCTCGACCGCCTGTGCCTCCCAGATGATCTGGCCGCCCGCCTCGACGCGCGCCGTGTTGAGATCCTTGACCACCTCGTGCTGCCCGTAGAGCGTGATCGACCGCCCGCCCGTCAGCTCCTCGAAGTCGATGCGGTGGTGGCGACCGGACCAGCGCAGCTCGATGCCGTGGTGCACCGAGCCCTGCTCGGTCATCCGGTCGCCGACGCCGGTGTCGCGCAGCAGCTGTGCGACGTGGTCCTCGAGCACGCCGGCGCGGATGGTCGTCTCGATCGACTCTCGGCTGCGGGCGTCGAGCACGACGGAGTCGATCCCCTCGAGCGCCAGGAGGTGCGAGAGGAGCAGTCCGGCGGGTCCCCCGCCCAGGATCCCCACCTGTGTGTGCATCGCGGCGACGCTACTACGCGGTGTGTCGCCGTGCTTGAACAACGAGTTAGGTTTCCTTACATTGAACGCTCCCGACAGGAGGAGCCATGAGCACCCAGGAGAGTCCGGCGGGAGCGGGTCTGGTGACGGACGTCGCCGACCTGGCCGCCCACGTCGGCGAGGAGCTGGGCCACACGGAGTGGCAGGAGATGACGCAGGAGCGCGTCAACCAGTTCGCCGACGTCACCGATGACCACAACTTCATCCACGTCGATCCCGAGCGCGCGAAGGAGACCGTCTTCGGCGGCACGATCGCGCACGGGTTCCTGACGCTGTCGATGCTGGCCCCGATCTCGCAGCGGCTGCTGAGCGTCACGGGGGCGAAGGCGAGCATCAACTACGGCACCGACAAGGTGCGCTTCCCGGCGCCCCTGCCGGTGGGAGCGCAGTTCCGCGGCAGCGGCGTCCTGACAGAGGTCTCCGACGTCAAGGGCGGTGTGCAGGCGAAGGCGACGTTCTCGATCGAGGTCAAGGACGCCCCGAAGCCCGCGCTCGTCGCCGAGTGCCTGTTCCGGTTCTTCACATGACCCCGATCGATCTCAGCGGCAAGGTCGCCGTGGTCACCGGCAGCGGCCGCGGCCTCGGCCGCGCATACGCCAAGGCGCTCGCCGCCGCGGGCGCATCCGTGGTGGTCAACGACGTGAACTCCGACGCCGCCGACGAGACGCTCGCGGAGATCGCCGCCGCGGGAGGCCGCGCGGTGGCCGAGATCGCGCCGGTCGGCGACACCGCGACCGCGGACGCGCTCGTCGCCCGTGCGGTGGGCGAGTACGACCGCCTCGACCTCATGGTCACCAACGCCGGCGTGCTGCGCGACCGGGTGCTGTGGAAGATGAGCGACGAGGACTTCGACCTCGTCATCCACACGCATCTGCGGGGCACGTTCACGTGTGGGCGCGCGGCGGCGATCCGCATGCGCGAGCAGGGCGAGGGCGGCCGGATCGTCGTCGTCGGCTCGCCTGCCGGCCAGCGCGGCAACTTCGGCCAGACGAACTACGCGGCCGCGAAGTCCGGCATCGTGACGTTCGCCAAGACGTGGGCGATGGAGCTGGCGCGCGCGGAGATCACGGTCAACGCGATCGTCCCGACCGCGTGGACGGCGATGACGGCGAGCATCCCGGTCTACGAGCCGCTCGTCGCGCGCGTCGAGGCGGGCGAGGGCCTGCCGCGCCAGGTGCGCCAGGCCCACGCTGTCGGCATGCCCGAGGACAGCGCCTCGCTCATCGTGTTCCTCGCCTCCGACGCGGCGGCGGGGATCACCGGGCAGGCCATCGGCATCGGCGGCGACCGGCTGTCGATGTGGTCGCACTCCGGCGAGGTCGCCTACGCGCTGCGCGACGGCGGCTGGAGCCCGGACGACATCGCCGAGAGCTGGGAGGCGACGCTCGGCGGCGCCATCCAGCCGTTCGGCGTGACGCTGCCTCCGCTGGATCTCAGCTAGAGGCCTGCGCTGAGCCGATCCATCACGGCGACGAGCCCGCGGCGCACCGCGTCGCGCTCGTCGTCGGGGATGGCGGCCAGCAGCTGGTCCGAGAGGCGGTCGATCTCGCGCGAGGCCGCCTTCAGCGTCCGCGTGCCCTCGCCGGTCAGCTCCGCGCGGCGGATCCTGCCGTGCTGCGGGTCCGCGTGGCGCTCGACGAGCCCGCGCCGCTCGAGCGACGCCAGCACCTCGAGCATCGCGGGCGGCGTGATGAGCGACCGGCGTGCGAGCTGCGCGTTGGAGAGGCCCGGGACGGCGGCGAGGATCGACAGCGCCGTGTACTCCGGGACGCTCAGGCCGAAGGGCTCCAGCAGCCTGCGCATCTCGCGGCGCACTCCCTGATCCACGCGCCCGATGACGTAGGCGAGGGACGGTCCGGGGGCCCTGGCCACGACGCAACCGTACCAACGGCGCTGGCTAATCTAGGACCATGAGAACGCAGCAGCAGACCGCCGCCACCGTCATCGACTGGCTGCGCGAGGGCCGGCGGGTGGCAGCAGGACTGCTCGCCTCGGTCGACGGGTCGGCCCCGCTCGACGTGGGAGCCAGCGTCTACATCGACGAGGGCGGCAGCGTCGAGGGCTCGATCACCGGGGGCTGCGTGGAGAGCGCGGTCGCCCAGGAGGCGCTGGAGATCATCGAGTCCGGCGGCGCGCCGAAGCTCATCACGTACGGGATCTCCGACGAGCTGGCCGGCACGGTCGGCCTCATGTGCGGCGGCATCGTCCACGTCTTCGTCCACGAGCTCCGCGGCGACGCCCGCGACGTCACGATCGCCGCGCTCGAGGCGGTGCTCGAGGAGCGGCCGGCCGCCGTCGCCACGCTCCTGGACGGCGAGCAGGCGGGCAACAAGCTCTACGTCGACGGCGAGCATCACGTCGGCTCGCTCGGCGGCCCGTCGCTGCTGGAGAAGAACGTCGAGGGCGAGGCCCGCGGCCTCATCCAGCAGGGGCGTACGACCATCCGCACGTTCGGCGAGGACGGGGCGTCGCTGGGCACCGGCCTGCGCGTCCACGTCACCGCGTACGCCGAGCGGCCCCGCATGATGATCTTCGGGGCGATCGACTTCGCGTCCGCGCTGGCGCCGCTCGCCAAGAACGTCGGCTACCGCGTCACGATCGCCGATCCGCGCAAGGCGTTCCTGTCCTCGGCGCGCTTCACGTCGAACTCCGACGCGATCGAGGCGTGGCCCGAGCAGGCGCTGGAGGGCATGACCCTCGGCCCGCGCGACGCGGTGCTCGTCTTCACGCACGATCCCAAGCTCGACGTGCCCGCGCTGACCGCGGCCTTCGCCACCGGCGCCGGCTACATCGGCGCGCTCGGCAGCCGCAAGACGACCGCCGACCGCGAGGTGCGCCTGCGCGAGGCCGGCGCGACCGAGGCCGACATCGCGCGGGTGTACGCCCCGTGCGGCCTCGACATCGGCGCCTCGACGGTGGAGGAGACCGCGATCGCGGTGCTCGCCGAGATCGTCGCCTCGAGGGCCGGGCGCTCCGGCGTGCCCCTGCGCGAGGCCGAGGGCTCGATCCGCCGCGACCACGAGGACGTCGCCGTCTAGCCCTAGCAGCGGGGTCGGACGGACTGGTTTCCGGCGTGACTTAGGATCTCCCGACCCCAAAGCAACCAAGGAGGCCGAGGGAACTATGGACTGGACGCACTTCGAGCAACTGCGCGTGAGCGGGTTCACGATGACCCGGCGCGGTTACGACAAGCGCGAGGTCGACCGCTTTCTGGACTCGCTCGCCGAGTGGCTGGAGACGGACGCCGCGAACGAGCTCGGCGATCAGGCCGTGCAGCGCAAGCTGGAGCTGATCGGGAAGTCGAGCGCGCACATCCTGCTGACGACCGAGAAGGAGTCGCAGGAGCTCAAGCGCACGGTGCAGGCCGAGTGCGACGACCTGCGCCACAAGTCCGACGCCGCCGCGAAGGACACGCGTCGCCAGGCCGACGACTACTCGTCGACGACCCGTTCCAAGGCCGACGACTACTCGACGTCGACGCGGACGAAGGCCGACGAGTACTCGTCGACGCTCCGCGCGAAGACCGACGAGGAGGCGCAGCGCACGAAGGCCGCCGCCGCGGAGCAGGCGCGCAAGACCGTCGAGGAGGGTGATCGCCGCCGCGCGGCCGCCGAGGCGGTCGTCGCCGAGCTGAAGACGCAGCGCGACGACACGGTCGCCGAGATGGAGCGACTGCGCAGCGAGCTGCTCTCGACGATCTCCAAGCACACGACGCGGTCGGCGCCCGAGCCCCGCAGCAGCGAGGGTCGCCGCAAGCGGGCGAACATCGCCAAGGCACCGGCCGAGGAGAAGACGGAGGCGCTCGAGCCGGCCGAGGCCCAGGCCTAGCTGTTGGCCAGGATCATCGTGCGCAGAAGCGGGTACGTCTCGCGCTCCCAGCGCGAGCCGCTGAACACGCCGTAGTGCCCGACCCCGGGCGCGAGGTGCTCACGTCGCTGCTTCGGGCGCAGCGACGTGCACAGCGCGTGCGCGGCCGAGGTCTGCCCGATCCCGCAGATGTTGTCGCGCTCGCCCTCGATGGTGAGCAGCGCCACGTCGCGGATCGCGGCGGGGTCGACACGGCGGCCGTTGATCTCCAGCTCGCCCTTGGCGAGCTGGTAGCGCTGGAAGACCTTGTCGATCGTCTCGAGGTAGAACTCGGCGGTGAGGTCGAGGACCGCGAAGTACTCCTCGTAGAAGGATCGCGTCCGCGTGGCCTTCACGAGATCCCCGCGGGCGACCTCGTCCCACATGCCGGCGAACGCCTTGACGTGACGCTCCGGGCTCATGCTCATGAAGGCCCAGAGCTGCATGAAGCCGGGGTAGACGCGGCGGCCGGCGCCGCGGAAGCGCATCGGGACGGTCGAGATGACGTTCCCCTCGAACCACTCGAGCGGGTGCTCGACCGCCAGGCAGTTGACCTCGGTCGGGTTGATGCGGCCGTCGACGGGGCCCGCCATGAGCGTGAGGCTCCGGGGGCGGGCGGGATCGTCGTCCTCGGCCATGAGCGCGGTGGCGGCGAGCGCCTGCACGCACGGCTGGCAGACCGCGATCATGTGCGCGCCGGGGCCGATCACGCGCAGGAACTCGATGAGGTGGTCCGTGTAGCCGTCCAGGCCGAACGCGCCGGCGGAGACCGGGACCTCGCGCGCGTTGTGCCAGTCGGTGAGGTAGACGTCGTGCTCGGGGAGCATCGTCCGCACGGTCGCGCGCAGCAGCGTCGAGAAGTGCCCCGACATGGGGGCGACGAGCAGGACCGGCGGCTGCGCGACGTCGGAGTCCTTCGCGAAGTGCAGGAGCGTGCCGAACGGCGTGACGTGCGCCGCGCGCTCGGTGACCGCGACCTCCTCGCCGCCGACGAGCACGCTGTCGATCCCGAACGGGGGGCGTGCGTGCGAGAGGCCCCAGAGGGACACGAGCTCGGCGGTCGCCGCGGTGCGGCGGACGAGCGGGAGCTCCGACAGGCTGCGCGGCAGGTGGGGGATCGCGTCGGCCATGACCGCCGACGCGAGCCGGAAGGGCGCCATGAGATCCGACTGCGCTTGATAGGCCGCGTAGAGCATGCGTCAGGAACCCTGATCAGCGTAGTCGACCGGTCCGTCGGCCACCTGTAGCATCGGAGTTGTTCCCAGGCTCGCCGGGTCACGAGCCGCTCGACCGGAGGTTGACCCAGCCTTGCCCGAAGCGACCCTCACGATCATCAGCCGCAACTACGGCGCGTGGTCTCTGCGCGGGTGGCTGTTGTGCCGCTTCGCAGGCCTCGACGTCGAGGTCGACAAGCTGTCCGTCGACGACGCCTCCGCCCGCGCGGAGCTGCTGCTCCTGTCGCCGTCCGTGCTCGCGCCGCGCCTCGAACACGGCGACGTCGCCGTGTGGGACACGCTGGCGATCGCCGAGTACCTGCACGAGCTGCGTCCCGATGCCGGCCTGCTGCCGTCCGACCAGGGCGCCCGCGCGCACTGCCGGTCCGTGTCGGGCGAGATGCACGCGGGCTTCGCGAACATGCGCGCCGCGCTGCCGATGGACATCCGCGCCCACCATCCCGACTTCCGCGTCTACGCGGGCGCGCAGGTCGACATCGAGCGCATCCAGTCGATCTGGGCGGAGTGCCTGGACACCTACGGCGGCCCGTTCCTGTTCGGGGCGACGCCGACCATGGCCGACGCCATGTACGCGCCCGTGTGCACGCGCTTCGCGACCTACGACGTCGCGCTCGAGGAACCGTGCGCCGACTACTGCGACACGGTGCTCGCCCTGCCGGACATGGTCGCCTGGATGGAGGCGGCGGCCAGGGAGGCCGAGTTGGTCAGCGAGCTCGAGGTCGAGTTCTAGGGACCCCCTGCGGCTCTAACATGCGCCGCCTCTACCACGTGACGAGGAGAGGTACCGCATGGCCGCACCGCACGAGCAGGGCGAGGTGATCGCCTCCCGGCGAGGGTTCTTCTGGGTCGGGGTCGACGAGCGCATCGAGACGCCGGTCGGTCATACGAACCGCGGCGCCATGTACGTCGAGTGGGAGGCGCCGGAGACCGTCACCCAGCCCGTGCCGATCATCCTCGTCCACGGTGGCGGCGGCCAGGGCACCGACTACCTCGGGACGCCGGACGGCCGCCCGGGCTGGTGGCCGCAGCTCGTGCAGGACGGCTGGGCCGTGTATGCCGTCGACCGCCCCGGTCACGGCCGTGCCCCGCTGCATCCCGACGTGCTGGGTCCGATGGGCCCGCCGTTCTCCTACGAGTTCGCGTCCGGGCTGTTCGCCGGCGGCACGACCGGCCCGATGGCCTATCCGCCGGGCATCGAGGCGCACACGCAGTGGCCCGGGTCGGCCCGGATCCCGACGATCCCGACGACGTGCTCGACCAGTTCATGGCCGGCACCGGCCCGATGCTCGTCGACATGCGCGAGGCCCACCGCCTCGAGCAGGACCGCCTCGCGCAGCTGCTCGACATGATCGGCCCCGCCGTGCTGCTCAGCCACTCCGCCGGCGGCCCCGCCGGCTGGCTCGCGGCCGAGGCGCGGCCGGACAAGATCGCCGCGCTCGTGCAGATCGAGGTCCTGGGCCCGCCGTTCCTGAGCAACCCGGACATGGGCGTCTCCCTCGAGTACGGGCCGACCGACCTCCCGCTCGAGTACGACCCGCCCGTCGCCGATCCGGCCGAGCTGCAGGACGGCACGCAGCGCAAGCTCGTGAACCTCTCGAAGTTCCCGATCCTCATGATGACCTCGGAGTCCTCGATCTTCACCCAGATCGACCCGCACACGTACGAGTACGTAAAGGCGTGCGGCTGCGACATCGAGTACATCACGCTGCCGCAGGCGGGCGTCCGCGGCAACGGGCACGGGATGATGCTCGAGAAGAACAACCGCGAGGCCCTCCAGCCCATCCTCGACTGGCTGCAGAAGAAGCTGTGACCCGCATGGCCGTCTCATCGAACATCGCCGACCAGGTCGGGGGAACGCCGATGGTGGAGCTCGCCCGGCTCGCCCCCGAGGGGGTCGGGCTGTTCGGCAAGCTCGAGGCGTTCAACCCCGGCGGCAGCGTCAAGGACCGGATCGGCGTCGCGATGATCGAGGCGGCCGAGGCCGAGGGGCGCATCGAGCCCGGGAAGACGACGATCGTCGAGGCGACGTCCGGCAACACCGGCATCGCGCTCGCGTTCGTCTGCGCCGCGAAGGGCTACGACCTCGTCCTCACCCTCCCGCAGGGCATGAGCCGCGAGCGCGAGGGGCTGCTGCGGCTCTACGGCGCCCGGGTCGAGATCACCGAGTCGATGGGCGGCATGACCGAGGCGGTCGACGCCGCCCGGGCGATGGCGACCCGCGACGACGTGTTCCTGCCCGACCAGTTCTCCAATCCGGCGAACCCGGAGATCCACCGCCGCACGACCGGCCCGGAGATCTGGGACGCCCTCGACGGCCAGGTCGACGTGTTCGTCGCGGGCGTCGGGACGGGCGGGACGGTCACGGGCGCAGGCGAGGTGCTCAAGGAGCGCAACCCGGACTGCCTGATCGTCGCGGTGGAGCCTGCGAGCTCCGCGGTGCTCTCGGGCCGCGCGCCCGGGCCCCACAAGATCCAGGGCATCGGCGCGGGCTTCGTGCCCCCGGTGCTCAACCGCGATCTGCTCGACGAGATCATCCCGATCCCGGACGAGGCGGCGATCGAGACCGCCCGCCGGTGTGCGCGCACGGAGGGCGTCCTCGTCGGGCTGTCGTGCGGTGCGGCGCTGTGGGGTGCGCTGGAGATCGCCAAGCGGCCGGAGATGCAGGGCAAGCGCATCGCCGTGGTGCTGCCGGACTCCGGCGAGCGCTACGTGTCCACGCCGTTCTTCGCGCCCGATCCCTGAGTGGGTCTAGGCTCGTGAGCATGTTCGGCGTGGTACGCGAGGTCCGGCAGGACGTCGCGGTGGCGCGGGAGCGCGATCCGGCCGCCCGCGGCGTCTCGACGACGGAGATCCTCGTCGTCTGGCCCGGCGTACAGGCGCTGCTCGCGCACCGGGTGGCCAACGCGCTGCACGGGGCCGGGCTGAAGTTCCCGGCACGGGCGCTCGCGCGGATCGCGCGGACGACGACCGGCATCGAGATCCATCCGGCGGCGCGCGTCGGCCGCGGGCTGTTCATCGACCATGGGACGGGCGTCGTCGTGGGGGAGACCGCGGAGATCGGCGACGACGTGACGCTCTACCAGGGCGTGACGCTCGGCGGCACCGGCTTCGCGAGCGGCAAGCGCCACCCGACGGTGCAGGACAACGTCACGATCGGGTCCGGCGCGAAGCTGCTCGGGCCGATCACGATCGGCCACGGCGCGAAGATCGGCGCGAACACGGTCGTCATCCACGACGTCCCGCCGAACTCGACCGTGGTCGGCAACCCCGGGCACCCGGTGCGGGTCGAGGGGCGCAGGCCCGAGGGCCCTGACGCCGACTGGGCGCACCTGCCCGACCCCGTGGCTGACGCCGTGCAGTCGATGTCGACGCGGATCACGGAGCTGGAGCGGCGCATCGCCGAGCTGCAGGGCGACGGCGCGGAGCCGATCGCCGAGGTGACGCCGCTGCGGCGCCGCCAGGGCCCCTCCCGGCCGGCGGCTAGGGTGGCGACGGCGGCCAGGCCGCCGCTCGGCCGCGAAGGTCGTAATGGCCGCCGGAGGCGGGCCCCCGGGCGTTCTCAATAGAAGACCGTGCGGCAGCGGTGCCGCGGGCGCGCCTTGTACTCCGGCGCCTGCCCGCGCTGCCACAGCCAGTGGTCGAGCGTGTGGGCGCTGACGCCGAGCCGCGCGGCGATGAGCTCGCACGCGTGGACCGCGCCGGCGCGGATCTCGCGCTCCTGCGGGCCCATCCGCAGCGGGCGCTCGGCGTCGACGTGCTGCGCGAGCCGCGGGTCGTAGACGAGGACCCCGTCGCAGCGCAGGACGTGCGGAACGAGGTTGTCGGCGAAGATCGTGAGGCGGTCGAGGTCGCGGAAGCGCACGATGCCGGCGAGCGCGAGGTCCGACGCCACGATCTGCGCCCGCTTGTAGAAGCCGCGATCGTCGAACATCGCCATCCCCGTGGCGAGGTCCTCGGCGAGGCGCTCGGCCGACCCGTCCGCCTCGCCCACCGCCTCGAGCGTCCCGCGCCCGCCGAGCCACCGGCCGAGCTCGCGCAGCGCCTGCGCGTACAGCGCCATGAGCTCGTGGTCGCGGGCCTGCCCCAGCGCGTCGGCGATCTCCTCCGTGCGCATCGCGCGCAGCTCGGCGGCGCTCCACGCCCCGTGGGCCCGGAACCGCTCGGCCATCCCCGTGGCCATCGTGAAGTAGCCGGACATGCCCGGCCGCTTGCGGATCGTCGGCCACCAGCCGGACCCGAAGTTGATCGTGTCCATGCAGACGAGGAACGTCGCGACGTCGTCCTCGCTGCCCTCGAGGTAGTGCGCGGCGGGGTCGAGCTGGGGCGGCGCGGCGCGCTGGACGGCGCCGAGCGCCGACTCGTCGACCGTGACCCACTGGGCCGCTGCCGCGATCTCCTGCGCCGTCCGCCGGACCTCCTCGGTGAGCCGCATCGCCGGAAGAGTGCCAGCCGGACGCCTCCCTATCCTCGACGGTGATGTCAGTGCCGGGCTCAGCCGACCGGATCGAGCGCCTGCTCGAGGGTCTCAACGACCAGCAGCGAGCCGCCGTGACGCACGGCGAGGGCCCGCTGCTCGTGCTCGCCGGGGCCGGCTCGGGCAAGACCCGCGTCCTCACCCATCGCATCGCCCATCTCGTGCACACGGGCCTCGCCCGCCACGACGAGATCCTCTCGATCACGTTCACGAACAAGGCGGCGGGGGAGATGCGCGACCGCGTCGAGCTGCTGCTCGGCGGGCGCGTGCGGGGGATGTGGGTCATGACCTTCCACGCAGCGTGCGCGCGGCTGCTGCGCGCGCAGGCGGCGCGCCTGGGCTACACGCGGACGTTCACGATCTACGACCAGGCCGACGCTCGGCGCCTGACCAAGCGCTGCCTGGATCAGGTTGGGGCGGACACGAAGCGCTTCACCCCCGCCGCGGTCCACAACCAGATCTCCGACGCGAAGAACAAGCTGCGCGACGCCGAGGCCTACCGCCAGCTCGTCGGGTCGTTCTTCGAGAGCACGGTCGCCGACGTCTACGACCTCTACGAGCGCGAGATGCACCGCGCGAACGCGATGGACTTCGACGACCTGCTCGTCCGGACGGTCAACGTCCTCGAGCTGTTCCAGGAGGTCCGCGACCACTACCAGGGCGTGTTCCGCCACGTGCTCGTCGACGAGTACCAGGACACCAACCACGCGCAGTACCGGCTGCTGCAACTGCTCACGAACGAGCACCGGAATCTGGCGGTCGTGGGTGACGATGCGCAGTGCCTGGTCGCCGGCACGCCCGTGACGATGGCGGACGGCTCGGCGAAGGCGATCGAGCGCATCGAGGCCGGAGACGAGGTCCTGTCCTGCTACGGCAGCGGCGACTTCCGTCCCGCTCGCGTGACCGAGACCTTCGCCAACCACGCGTCGATGGGCGTCGCGATCACGACGCGCAGCGGCCGTCGGATCGTCTCGACGCCCGAGCACACGCATTTCGCCGGGTTCAAGCCGGGCCTGACGCCACAGCACCATCTGACGTACGTGATGCACCGTCGTGGGGTCGGGTTCCGCGTGGGTACGACGCGGGTCTACACCGACGGTCGCAACGCGGGCGTGGTCGGCGTGCAGATGCGAGCAGGCCAGGAGCACGCGGACGCTGCGTGGGTCGTGGAGACGCACGAGACGGAGGCCCAGGCGCGAGCGGCCGAGATCCGCCTGTCGCTGCAGTACCGCCTCCCGACGCTGCCGTTCGTCGCGAGGCAGGGTGGCGGCAACGGCCTCGTGGGCGACCAGTCGCTCATCGACGAGGTCTTCGCCGCCGTCGACTCGTTCGGAGGCGGGCTGCGGCTGCTGCACGACCACGGCCTGTCGATCCACCACCCGCATGTCACGCCGCGAACGTTCGAGGGCCGTCGCCGGCAGGTGACGCTGACGCTCTGCGGCGATCGGCGGGGGCTTACGCCGATGCACCTCGTCGCCGTCGGCGGGCGCGATCGCGAGGCCGCAGAGGCGCTGCGCGCCGCCGGTCTCAGCGTGCGGCCGGCGAAGAGCGGCTCGGCGAGCTGGCGCTACGAGTCGTGCTTCAAGGACTACGGGGATGCCGTCGCCGTCGTGGATCGCATCCGCGCCGCGCTCCCTGTGAGCGTCCGGGTCCTGGCCCGCCTGGGCGACTCGACCGTCGCGGAGGGACGCAACGCCCTGCCGTTCATCCCCGCCGCGTCCGTGCGGCGCGGGATGGTGATGTTCACCGAGGACGGCGGCTACGACATCGTCGAGCGCGTCGAGAAGGTCCCGCTCGGAGCGACGGTGCACGACATCAACGTCGAGCACACGCACAACTTCATCGCGAACGGGCTCGTCACCCACAACTCGATCTACGGCTTCCGCGGCGCCGACATCCGCAACCTCCTGGACTTCGAGGACGACTATCCCGACGCGACCGTCGTCAAGCTCGAGCAGAACTACCGCTCGACGCAGACGATCCTGAGCGCGGCGAACGCGGTCATCTCCAACAACCGCGCGCAGAAGCTCAAGTCGCTCTGGACGGACCTCGGCGACGGCGACCCCATCCGCATCCGCGAGCTGGACGACGAGCACGCCGAGGCGCGGTTCGTCGTCGGCGAGATCGAGCGGCTCGCTGGACACCGGGCTCGGCCGCGCCGAGATCGCGGTCTTCTACCGGACCAACGCGATGTCCCGGGTGCTCGAGGACACGCTCGTGCGCCGCGAGGTCGCCTACCAGGTGATCGGCGGCACGAAGTTCTACGACCGCGCCGAGATCAAGGACGCGCTCGCCTACCTCATCGTCCTCGCCAACCCGCAGGACGCCAACGCCTTCACCCGGATCGCCAACGCGCCCGCGCCGCGGCATCGGCGCCACCTCGCTGTCGCGGGTGCTCACGCACGCGGCGACGCTCGGCGTCCCGGTCTGGGACGCCGCCGCCGATCCGGGCGCGGTGCCCGGGCTCGGGACCGCCGCGCAGAAGGCCATCGGCCGGTTCATGCAGACGATGGAGGCGCTGCGCGAGCGCGTGGTGCAGCAGGTCCCCATCGGCGACCTGCTCGAGGCGGTGCTGCACGAGACGGGCTACCTCGAGGCGCTGGAGGCAGAGCGGACGATCGAGGCCCAGGGCCGGCTGGAGAACCTCGCCGAGCTCGTCGAGGTCGCGCGCGAGTACGACGCGACGACCGATCCGGTCGCGGCCGAGGACGGCGCGCTGGAGGCGTTCCTGCAGCAGGTGTCGCTCGTCGCGGACGCGGACACGCGCAGCGACGACGAGGGCCTCGTGACCCTCATGACCCTGCACAACGCGAAGGGCCTCGAGTACCCGGTCGTCTTCATGATCGGCTGC
This sequence comes from uncultured Solirubrobacterales bacterium, assembly GCA_963757125.1. Taxonomy (GTDB): domain Bacteria; phylum Actinomycetota; class Thermoleophilia; order Solirubrobacterales; family Solirubrobacteraceae; genus CAVVSD01. Next base: position 1,408,111 of record CAVWQP010000009.1, read on the forward strand.
GAGGAGGGCGTCTTCCCGCACAGCCGCGCGCTCGACGAGGGCGGGCTGGAGGAGGAGCGGCGCCTCATGTACGTCGGCGTCACGCGGGCGATGCGCGACCTCTACCTCACCTACGCCCGGCGCAGGTCGGTCTTCGGCGCGCAGAACTACGGGCTGCGGTCGCGCTTCCTGGACGAGATCCCCCGCGAGCTCACCGACGGCGAGGACGAGCCGGTCCTGCGCGCGGGCGCCCCGCGCCCGATGTCCTGGAGCGCGTCGCGCGCGGAGACGACCGCGGAGCCGAGCTTCCGGATGGGCGACGACGTCGTGCATCCCGCGTTCGGCGACGGCGTCGTGACGGCGATCGAGCCCGGCGGGATCGTGGTCGTGCGGTTCGCGGGCGACGGCTCGGAGCGCAAGCTCATGGCCGAGTACGCGCCGATCACGAAGCGCTAGCGCGCGTCAGACGAGCCGCGCGGCCTGGGCGGGCAGCACGGCGATCGACCGGGCGGGGGCGCGGACGCCCGGCGGCAGGAGCGCCAGGACCGAGCCCCCGAACCCGCCGCCCATCATCCGCGCGCCGGCGGCGCCGACGCCGCGCAGGAGCGCGACGGTCTCCTCGACCTCGGGCACGGAGACCTCGAAGTCGTCGCGCAGCGAGGCGTGCGACGCGTCCAGCAGGCGGCCGAGCTGCTCGAGGTCGCCGGCGCGCAGCGCCCCGACGGCCTCGCGGACGCGCCCGTTCTCCGTCACGACGTGCCGGACCCGGGCGTCGAGCGGGGAGGGAAGGTGCGCGGCGTCCTCCAGCGTCGCGTCGCGCAGGCTCTCGCGGCCCAGCAGCGCCGCCGCCTCGGTGCACTCCGCGCGGCGGGTGTTGTAGCCCGACGCCGCGTTGGCGTGCCGCGCGCCGGAATCGAGGGTGACGAGGCGCCAGTCGCCGAGCCGCAGCGGCACGGGCTGCAGCGAGAGCGCCCGCAGGTCGAGGGCGAGCGCGTGGCCGTCGCGGCCGCACAGCACGGTGAGCTGGTCGAGCAGCCCGGTCTTCGCGCCGACCCAGTCGTGCTCCACGCGCGCGCACAGCCGCGCGAGATCCAGCGGGTCGTCGAGGCGCACCTGGCCCAGCGCGATGAGCGCGAGGGCGAGCGCGGAGCCCAGCGCGGCGGACGACGCGAGGCCCGCGCCCTGCGGCAGATCGGAGTCGATGCGCAGCCGCGCGCCGGGCAGCGACAGGCCCTCGGCCCGCAGCTCCGCGACCATGCCGCGGACGAAGCCGCGCCAGTCGCCTGGCCCCGGCTGGGCGGGGCTGTCGGCCGCGAAGACGTCGTCCTCCCCGAGGCTCGAGCTGTGGGCGAAGACACGGCCGTCGAAGGTCGCCTCGGCGCGCACCGTCACGCCCCGCTCGATGGCGAAGGCCAGGCAGAGTCCGTCGTTGTAGTCCGTGTGCTCCCCGATGAGGTTCACGCGGCCCGGGCCGTGCGCGGCGACCTGCACCGCCGGGACGCTAACGTGCCCGCGCCATGCCCGCCGCGACCCCCTGGTGAACGTGACGCCGTCCCGCCTGCGCGCCGGGGAGCTGGTGGCCGGATCGGGCGCCCTGATCCTGGCCGTCTCGCTCCTGTTGCCCTGGTACGACGTGGCTGCGCCGGGAGCGCACGAGAGCGGGTTGCGCGCGGTCGGCTGGCTGGCGGCGATCGTGCTCGTGCTCGCGGTGCTGGTCGGCCTCGGCCTCGTCGTCACGACCCTGACGGAGGTCACGCCGGCACGGCCGCTCGCGTTCGGCGTCGTCGCGGTGCCGCTCGGGCTCCTCGCGATCCTGGTCGTGATCTTCCGGCTGGTGGCCGAGCCGGGGCTCGGCGTCGGCGCATCCGACGGCGAGGTCGCGGTCGAGTGGCCTGCGTTCGCCGGGCTCGTCGGGAGCGTCGCGATCGTCGTCGGCGCCTGGATCGCGCTCGCCGACGAGCGGACCGGCACGGCGCTGTCGCGCGCGCAGACCGAGCGGGCGCTCGCCGTCCGCGGCGCCCCCAGGGCCGTGCCGCCGCCGAAGGATCCGTCCTAGACTCAGCGACGGATGATCGACCGCGAGCAGGTCCTGCACGTGGCGCGGCTGGCGCGCCTTGAGCTCAGCGACGACGAGGTCGCGCGGATGGCCACGGAGCTGTCCACGATCCTCGGCCACGTCGACCGCATGTCGCAGATCGAGCTGGAGGGCGTGCCGCCCACGACGCACGTCGTCGAGGTCACGGGCGCGCTGCGCGCCGACGAGCCGCGCCCCTCGTGGCCGCGCGAGACGATGCTCGAGCAGGCGCCGGCCGAGAAGGACGGCGGCTTCCTCGTCCCCAGTCCTCAGGCTTCATGAGCGGCCTCATCGACCTGACCGCCACGGAGGCCGTGGCGCGCATCGAGGCGGGCGACGTCGATCCTGCCGAGCTGTTCGAGGTCTACCGCGAGCGCGCTGCGGCCGACGAGCTCAACGCGTTCACCTGGGTCGCCGACGGGCCCGACCCTCGCGCCGACACGGCCGGCCCGCTGCACGGCGTGCCGATGGGCGTCAAGGACCTCTTCTGCACCGAGGGGATCCCGAGCCAGGCGGGCTCGCGCATCCTCGAGGGCTACCGGCCGCCGTACACGGCGACCGCCGTGCGCCGCGCGCAGGCCGCGGGGGCGGCCCTCCTCGGCAAGACGAACCAGGACGAGTTCGCGATGGGCTCGTCGAACGAGAACTCCGGCTACGGCCCGGTCCTGAACCCGTGGGACCACAGCCGCGTCCCGGGCGGCTCCAGCGGCGGCAGCGCCGCCGCCGTGGCGGCCGGGCTCGTGCCCTGGGCGCTCGGCACCGACACCGGCGGCTCGGTCCGCCAGCCCGCGGCGCTCTGCGGCGTCGTCGGGCTCAAGCCGACGTACGGCGCGATCAGCCGCTACGGCATGATCGCCTTCGCCTCCTCGCTGGACCAGTGCGGCACGCTGACGCGCACGGTCGCCGACTCCGCGCTGCTGTTCACGTACCTCGTGGGCAAGGACGGCTGCGACGCGACGTCGCTGGGGCTGCCCGAGCCCGTGCGGATGCCGACCGCGGAGCGCCTGGACGGGATCCGCCTCGGCGTGCCCGAGGAGCTGACGGGGGAGGGCATCGAGCCCGGCGTGCGCGCCGCGTTCGACGCGACGCTGCGGCTCGCCGAGGAGCTCGGCGCCACCGTCGACACGTGCCGGCTGCCGCACGCGGAGCACGCGCTCAGCGCCTACTACGTGCTGGCCCCGGCCGAGGCCTCGTCGAACCTCGCGCGCTTCGACGGCGTGCGCTACGGCATGCGCCACGAGGGCGACGGCGACCTCGTCTCGATGTACACGCGCACGCGCCACGACGGCTTCGGCGACGAGGTCAAGCGCCGGATCATGCTCGGGACCTACGCGCTCTCCAGCGGCTACTACGACGCCTACTACGGGCGCGCGCAGCAGGTCCGCACGAAGATCGCCGACGACTTCCGCACCGTGTTCGCGGACTTCGACTTCGTCGTCACCCCGACGTCGCCGACCGTCGCGTTCAAGCTCGGCGAGAAGGTGTCGGACCCGCTCAGCATGTACCTCACCGACTTCTGCACGGTCCCGATGCCGCTGGCGGGGATCCCGGCGATCTCGATCCCCAACGGGCTGAGCGAGGGGCTGCCGGTCGGCTTCCAGATCGCCGGCCCGGCGTTCAGCGAGAACCGGATCATGGACGCCGCGCACGCCCTGGAGGGTGCGATCGGCTTCGACGGCTCGGAGGCGCGCTCATGACGGACTACGAGCCCGTCATCGGGCTGGAGATCCACGTCCAGCTCGCGACGCGGACGAAGATGTTCTGCGCCTGCGAGCTGTCGTTCGGCGAGCCGCCGAACACGCGGACCTGCCCGGTCTGCCTGGCGCTGCCGGGCGCGCTGCCGACGGCCAACGAGCAGGCGATCCGCAACGTGCTGACGATCGGGCTGGCGCTCGGGTGCGACCTCGCGGAGCGCTCGGTCTTCCACCGCAAGAACTACTTCTATCCCGACTCGCCGAAGGCGTACCAGATCAGCCAGTACGACGAGCCCCTGTGCCGGGGCGGCGGGCTGGCCGGCGTGCGCATCCACCGCGTGCACCTCGAGGAGGACGCGGCGAAGCTCGTCCACGTCGGGGCGAGCGGGCGGATCCACGGGTCGGACGCGAGCATCGTCGACTTCAACCGCTGCGGCACGCCGCTCGCGGAGATCGTCACCGAGCCCGACCTGCACACCGCCGAGGACGCCCGCGCGTGGCTCGAGCTGCTGCGCACGACGCTCCGGCAGACCGGCGTGAGCGACGTGAACATGGAGGAGGGCTCGCTGCGCTGCGACGCCAACATCTCGCTGCGCCCGATGGGCAGCGCGGTGCTGGGCACGAAGACCGAGCTCAAGAACATGAACTCCTTCCGCTTCATCGAGCGCGGCATCCGCGCCGAGATCGCGCGGCAGGAGGAGATCCTGCGCGGGGGCGGGGAGATCGAGCAGGAGACGCTGCACTTCGATCCGCGCAGCGAGCGGATCACGTCGCTGCGCTCCAAGGAGGAGGCGCACGACTACCGCTACTTCCCGGAGCCCGACCTCCTGCCGGTCGCGATCACCCAGGAGATGATCGACACCGCGGGCGCCGTGCTGCCGGAGCTCCCGGTCGCGCGCCAGGAGCGCCTCGAGGCTCTGGGGCTCAACGCCGACACGGCACGCCAGCTCGCGTGGCGCCCCGAGCTCGGCGACTTCTTCGAGGCCGCGATGGCGGAACACGTCCCCGCCCGCCCCCCGGTGCAGCCGCTGGCCAACTGGGTGACGGGCGAGCTCGTCGCCCGCATCGGCGAGCAGGATCCGAGCGAGACGAGCGTCGCGCCGGATGCGTTCGCGGCGCTCGTGGGCATGGTCGCGGGCCGCACGCTGACGCCGGCGAACGGCAGGGCGGTGCTCGAGCGCCTCGTGGCCGAGGGCGGCGACCCCGCGGCGATCGTCGAGGCCGAGGGCCTGGCGGCGGTGAGCGACGCGGGCGAGCTGGAGGGCGTCGTCGTCGCTGCCCTCGCGGCCAACGAGGACGCGGCGGAGAAGATCCGCGCGGGCAACATGAAGGCGATCGGCGCGATCATCGGGCACGTCATGCGCGAGACGAAGGGCCGCGCGGACGGCGCCGAGGTGACCCGGATCGTCCGGGAGAAGCTCGGCGTCTAGAACCACGCGGCGAGGCGTAGCCTTCGCGTATGTCGCGTCTCATCCGCATGGACCGCACCGGCCACTCCACGCTGGCCGAGTGGCGCGCCGACGACCCCGCGGCCGTCGAGGCCGCCGTCGAGGCCTTCCGCCGTGAGCTGGACTCCGGCTACCTCGCCATGGTGACCACCGGCCCGGGCAAGGCCGAGCAGGTCCGCGAGCTCCCGGTGCACGCGGACACCGTCATCCTGCGCCGGCCCATCGCCGGCGGCTAGCGAGGCTGGAGTGGCGACACCCGCGGTCCTCCCGGAGACCGCGGCCGTGTACTGGCGGCCGCGCGTCGACGATGCGCGCCTGCGCCGCATCGGGCGGCTGTGGACGCTCACGACGGTCGCGCACGTCCTCCCGTTCGTCCTGGCGGGCGCGGTCCTCATCTGGCTCGAGCCGCTGGCGGCGCCGGTCGCGCTCGTGTGCCTCGCGCACGCCTGGGTCATCCCCGAGCTCTACGCGTCGCGCGGCGCGAATGTCATGCGCCCCGCCCGGCGGGGCGACGCCAGGGCCGAGAGCACCGCCCTCGGCCTCCTCGGCGACCTCGTCGGGCACGCCGAGCGCGACCTGCACGCCCGGACGGGCGTGGTGGTCGAGCCCGGGCGCCTGGGGACGTGGGTCGTCGGCGAGTCGGGCGCGCTGCTCGTGCGGTCGGGCGGGCGCCGCGTGGACTGCTGGTGCATCGGCGTCCCGGACCGCGATCTGCCCTCCGCCGACCGCATCGCCCACCTGCTCCTCGCGCTGCGCACGGACGAGCAGGGCTTCGCCACGGTGGCCAACATGGCGTTCTCCGGCGCCCGCGGCCGGGTGCGGCGCCGGCTCACCGGCCAGATGCGGCCCGCGCTCGACGTGGCCTGCGGGCGAGACCGGACGAACGGTCCAGGCCCGTCCTCGTGACCTGTGCCACCCGGGCCATACCTCCGGGTGGTGCGGATCGACACACTTCCGTGCCATGACCGCCTCCTCACGTTCTCGACTCGTGCTCCTCCAGGCGGCGACGCGACCGGCCGCCTCGCCCAACGCCGGCCCGCACGCGGCGAAGATCCGCCGCTACCGCCTCGCGCGCGCCCACCTGCAGGCGCAGCGCACGCAGCAGCTCGCGGTGGCCACCGAGGCCATGCGCCAGCGCCTGCACGCCTAGTCGCCCGCGATATCCTGGGGGTATGCAGGCAGAGAAGTCCGGCCCCTCGCTCCTCGTCAAGGCCCTCGCGGTCGTCGTCCTCGCCATCGCGGCGTGGCTCCTCCTCAAGTTCGCGATCGGCTTCGTCGCCTGGCTGGCGACGGTCGTCGTCGTGATCGTCGCGGCCATCGCCGTCATCTGGGCGCTCCGCGTCCTGTTGTGAGGTAGCCGATGGTCGGCGGGGAGTACCTCGTCATCGCGTTCTTCTTCGGGCTGGCCGGGGGTGTCGTCGGCAAGCTGAAGGGCAGCTCGTTCTGGCTGTGGTTCGCGGTCTCGGCGATCGTGCCGGTCCTCGGTCTCGTCGCGGCCGTCCTGTACCGCGTGGAGAGCGACGAGCTGCGCAAGCAGTGCCCGCGCTGCGGGAAGATGGTCAAGCTCTACGACGCCATGTGCATGCGGTGCGGGACCGAGCTGGACTTCCCCGAGGTGGCCATCGAGCCGGAGTCCGTCGCGCGCGCGAACACCGCGTAGCTATCCTCGCTGGGTCCCCGGAGCAGGAAGGAGGTCGCGCATGCGTGCGGTCGATGCCGTCATGGAGTGCCTGAAGGCAGAAGGTGTCGACGTCGTATTCGGGTATCCCGGCGGCGCGAACCTCCCGACGTACGACGCGTTCGTCGACGCGGGAATCCGGCATGTCCTCGTGCGCCACGAGGCGGGCGGCGGCCACGCCGCGGAGGGCTACGCGAAGGCGACCGGCAAGGTCGGCGTCGCGTTCGGGACCAGCGGCCCCGGCGCGACGAACCTCATCACGCCCATCACGGACGCGATGATGGACTCCGTCCCCACCGTCTTCATCACGGGCCAGGTCCGCACCGAGCTGCTCGGGACGGACGGCTTCCAGGAGGCGGACATGATGGGCATCACGATGCCGATCGTGAAGCACTCCTTCATGCTCCGGCACCCGCTCGAGCTGCCGCGCATGATCCACGAGGCGTTCCACGTCGCGCGCTCCGGCCGGCCCGGCCCAGTCGTCGTCGACATCCCGCAGGACCTCTCGCGGGCGGACATCGACTACCAGCCGGTCACCGACGTGCACCTGCCCGGCTACCAGCCCACCATCGAGGGCAACACGAAGCAGATCCGCCAGGCCGCGAAGGCCCTCGCGGCCGCGCGCCGGCCCGTGATCTACGCGGGCGGCGGGATCGTCAGCGCGAACGCCTCGAGCCAGCTCACGCAGCTCGTCCGCGAGGGCGGCTTCCCGATCACCTGCACGCTCATGGGCCTCGGCGCGTTCCCCGCGCCCGACCCGCAGTGGCTCGGCATGCTCGGGATGCACGGGACGCGGTCGGCCAACTACGCGATGGACGAGGCCGACCTCATCGTCGCCGTGGGCGCCCGCTTCGACGACCGGATCACCGGCAAGCTGTCGGAGTTCGCGCCCCGGGCGAAGTTCATCCACATCGACGTGGACCCGGCGGAGATCTCCAAGAACATCCCCGCCCACATCCCGATCGTGGGCGACGCGCGCAACGTGCTCGAGAAGCTCATCGTCGAGTACCGCGCGACGGAGGCCGACCGCGGCCGCCTCGAGGAGTGGTGGGACCGCATCCGCGGCTGGCAGGCCAAGCACCCGCTCGGCTACGCGGACTCCGCCGACTCCGAGATCAAGCCCCAGTACGCGGTGCAGGCGCTCTACGAGGCGACGGGCGGCGACGCCATCGTCGCGTCGGACGTCGGCCAGCACCAGATGTGGACGGCGCAGTACTTCCACTTCGACAAGCCGCGCCGCTGGATCAACTCCGGCGGGCTGGGGACGATGGGCTTCGGCCTCCCCGCTGCGATGGGCGCGAAGGTCGGCTGTCCCGACGACACCGTCATCTGCATCTCCGGCGACGGCTCGATCCAGATGAACGCGCAGGAGCTCGCGACCTGCGCGGAGAACGGGATCGACGTGAAGGTCTTCATCCTCAACAACGGCTACCTCGGCATGGTCCGCCAGTGGCAGGAGCTGTTCTGGGACGGCCGCTACTCGCAGGTCGACATGGGCAGCTTCCCCGACTTCGTCAAGCTCGCCGACGCCTACGGGTGCACCGGCGTGCGGCTGACGGACAAGACGACGCTCGTGCAGGACGTGCGCGAGGCGATCGAGACGCCGGGGCCGGTCGTCGTCGACGTCCGCGTCACCCGCGAGGAGAACACGTACCCGATGATCGCGCCCGGTGCCGCCGCGCGCGACATGGTGGGCTGATCGTCGTGGGCGAGCCAGGCACGAAGGAAGTCCTGTCGCTGTCGCAGCTGGAGGCTGCCGGCAGCCTGCGGACGGGGCGCAAGCACGTCCTGTCGATCGTCGTGGAGAACAAGCCAGGCGTGCTCACGCGCATCGCCGGCCTCTTCGCCCGGCGCGGCTTCAACATCGACACGCTCACCGTCGGCCCGACCGACGACGAGCACACGTCGCGGATCACCCTGACGGTCGACGGTGCGAGCAACCCGATCGACCAGGTGACCAAGCAGCTGCACAAGCTGGTCAACGTCCTGAAGATCCGCGACCTCGAGCCCGCGGACACGGTCACGCGCGAGCTCGCGCTGTTCAAGGTCGCCGCGGACGGCGGCCAGCGCGGCGAGCTCATGCAGATCTGCGAGATCTTCCGCGCGAAGGTCGTGGACGTCACCCGCCGGTCGGTGACCGTCGAGGTCACCGGGACGACGGACAAGGTCGGGGCGTTCGAGCAGATGGTCCGCCCGTTCGGGCTCATCGAGATGATGCGCACGGGCGAGATCGCGATCGCGCGGGGGCGGGGCGAGACCTGACCCGCGCGGGCGCCGGCACCCTGCGGGAGCGGCCCGCCTCGCTCGAGCTCGACGAGGGCGGCCTCGCCCGCCTGCGCGAGCGGCTCACCGCGGCGGCCGACCGCGCGCGGACCACGGCCGAGGGCGTCCTCGCCGCGGTGACCGTGCCGCTCGGGCCCGGCGTCGATCCGTCGGCGGTGGTCGCACGCGGCCGGGCAGCGGCCGAGCCGTGGTTCTGCCTCGAGCAGCGCGACCGTGACGGCGCTGTGCTCGCCGGGCTCGGCTGCGCGACGGCGCTCGAGGAGCACGGCCCGGAGCGCTTCGCGCGCGTGTCGCGTCGCTGGAGCGCCCTCAGCGCGGCGGCGCAGTGCGACGCACCCGATGCCGGCCCCGGCAGCGGCCTCGTCGCCGTCGGCGGCTTCGCGTTCGCGGACGGGGGCGGCGGCTCGCGCCACTGGCGCGGCTTCGCGCCCGCGTCGCTGCACGTCCCCGAGATCGCTCTCGCTCGCCGCGGTGGCGAGCTGCGCCTCACCGTGGCCGCGCTCGTCCGCGCCGGCGACGACGCGGACGCCGTCCTGGAACGGCTGCAGGCCCGCCTGGCGACGCTCGACGCCGCCGCGGAGCTCCCGCTCTGGGATCCGGACCCGGTCGGCACGTTCGCGGTCGAGAGCGCGATGCCGCCCGAGCACTACGAGGGCGCCGTCGCGCGCGGCGTCGAGCGCATCCGGGCGGGTGCGCTGGACAAGGTCGTGCTCGCCCGCGAGGTGCAGGTGCACGCGCCGAGCGACCACGACCCCGCCGCGATCCTCGGCATCCTGCGCGAGGGCTTCCCGTCCTGCTTCGTCTTCTGCGTCGGTCGTGGCGACAGCGCGTTCGTCGCCGCGAGCCCCGAGCTGCTGATCCGCCGCGAGGGGATGCGGGCCACGACGCTCGCGCTGGCCGGCTCGGCGGCGCGCAGCGCCGACCCGGCCGTCGACGCGCACCTCGGCGAGCGGCTGCTGCGGTCGGGCAAGGACCGCGAGGAGCACGCGATCGTCGTCCGGCGCCTCGCCCGCGCCCTGCGCGAGCACGCGCTGTGGGTGGCCGAGAGCCCGGAGCCCGTGGTCGTGAAGGTGGCCAACATCCAGCACCTCGCGACGCCGATCCGCGCGCAGCTCTCCCAGCCGGTCCCCGCCGTGCGGCTGGCGGGGCTGCTGCACCCCACGCCGGCGGTCGGCGGCGAGCCGTGGTCCGAGGCGTCGCCGCTCATCCCCGAGCTCGAGGGACTGGATCGCGGCTGGTACGCGGGCCCGGTGGGGTGGACCGACACGAACGAGGACGGCGAGTTCTGCGTCGCGCTGCGCAGCGCCCTGCTGTCCGGGCCCGTCGCCCGGCTCTACGCGGGCGTCGGGGTCGTGCGCGACTCCCATCCGCCCGCCGAGCTCGCGGAGACCGAGGTCAAGCTCCGCGCGCTGCTGCCGGTCCTCGGCGCCGAGCGGACCTAGGCCACCGCGGCGAACGCGTCCGCGCGGAGCTCCTCGCCCTCGGGCACGACGTGGCGCTGCAGCACGCCGCCGGGCCCTGGGACGTAGGCGCCCATGATGCGTGGGACCGGCGAGTACGCGTGGATCGTGACCGCCGGAGCGGTGCCCGTGTGCAGGACGCGATGGATGTCCGCGACGCCGAAGTCGAACACGCCGCCGGCCTCCACCGTGCGGGCCGCCGGCACGTGCGCCCAGCGGATGCGCTCCTCGCGCACGGCACCCTCGACGACCGCGACCGCCCCGCTGCACCCGTCGTGGTCGTGGAAGCCGGTGTCGTGCCCGGGCATCCAGCAGATGAGCCACGCGATGGTGTGGTCCGTCTCCAGCAGCGGGTGGAACGTGCGCTGCGCGGGGTCGTGGCGGACGCAGTCCTGCCACAGCGACGTGCTCGCCGCGAGGTCCGTCGCCAGATCGCGCAGCTCGTGGACGTCCAGGGGTCGGTCGTGCGTCATGCGGCCTCCTTGCGAGCACCGGTCAGCATGCGGGCGGCGTTGACCGTCGCCTCCCGCTCGGTCGAGGGTGGCGGCTCCGCGTAGGGACGATCGGAGCCGTGGACGAGGGCGTCGGGGCCGACCGCGGCGCGCATGGCGGCCAGGGCGGTGGGCCCGTAGGACGAGGTGTCGTAGAAGACGAGCGGGTCGTGGGCGGCGTCGGCCGGGCCGCCGCGCGCGGCGAGGCGCTCGGCGTGCAGCGGGGCGAGCCCGGCGAGCGCGGCGAACAGGACGCGCAGCCGCGGGTGCGCCGCGCGGCCCACGGCGATCCACGCATGCCATGCGGCGTGCAGGCTCGCGACGTAGCCCGTGAGCGCGGGCCACCACGCGGGGGCGTCGGCCGTGGTCCGGGCGACCGGGTGCACGAAGAGCGGCAGGTCGAGGCGCTCCAGCGTCTCCAGGACCGGGCCGAGCTCGTCGACGGCCGCCGGGGTGCTCAGCGCGTCGGCCGGGAGGCACAGGCCGACGTGGCCGGGCGTCCCCAGCGCCTCGATGTCGGCGGCCCAGGAGCCGAACGCGTCCGGGAGCGCACGAACGCCCTCGTCGTATGCGTCGGCGAGCAGCCGGGCGTCGTCGGGCGGGAGGGACGCGAGGCCCAGCGCGGTCGACGGCGCGACGAGGGCACGCTCGACGCCGTCCGCGTGGACGAGCGCCGAACGCGCCTCCGCGTCATCCGGCGCGGCGGGGAGGAGAGAAGGGGCCTCGCCGGAGACCTCGAGCCACCAGCCGCCGTCACTGCGCAGGACACGGGGCGCGCTCGTCCGCCGCGCGAGGGCGGCGACGAGCGGCTCGGTCCAGACGTGCTGATGGGCGTCGATGCGCATCCATCAGCAAACTACACAAAGTTGATAGGGAATGTCCTGTTTCTTTCGTCGAGGTGCCCGATGAGGTCCTCGACGATGTCCGTGGCGTCGTCCTCGGCGCCGTGGATGAAGCTCGACTTCCGGCGGCGCAGGAAGTTGAGCCCGATGCGGTAGAGGCCCGGCGCGTCGCGCACGATCCCGCCGTCGTGTCGCAGCTCGCCCTTGCGGTCGAGCACCGGCACCTCCAGCCATCCGTAGTCGCTGCGGAACCCGGTGGCCCAGAGCACGGTCTCGTAGCCGCCGGCCACGAGATCGACGTCGAGCCGCGGCGCGTCGGGGACGCGCGTCGGCTCGGGCCGGGCGATCGGGTCGTCGGCGAGACCGTCCGCCGCGGCGCGCGCGTCGATCGTGTCCAGCAGCCGGACCAGCTTGAGGTCGGCGAGGTTGCAGACGTTGCGCAGCGATCCGGAGAAGAGCGCGTGGCCGTCCCGCACCGCGGCGAGGCGCCCGACGAGCTCGGCCCCGCGCGCCGTGAGTGCGTTGAGGTCGAGGTCCGCGTGATCCGGCGTGCCGACGAGCTGGGGGGAGGGGACGTGGCGGGCGCGGACGAGGTCGTCGACCTGGTCGTAGCGCTCGTCGAGGCGCCCGATCCGGTCCATCCACCACATGATGTCGCGGCCCCGGTACGTCCTCGGCATGCGCACGTGCTCGCCGACCGCGACGGTGACCTCGCGGCCGGAGCGCAGCAGCTCGTCGCCGATCTGCAGGCCGGTGGCCGAGGCGCCGACGACCAGGACGCGGCCCGGGCGCAGCCCGTCGGGCCGCTTGTAGTCGAGCGTCGTGACCTGGTCGAGCTCATCGGGCAGCGACGCTGCGACGGCGGGCACCTTGGGGCGGTTGAAGGCGCCGGTCGCCAGCACCACGGCCTGTGCCTCCCAGGTGCCGTCGGTCGTCGTCACGACGTAGCCCGCGTCGCCCGGGGCGACGGAGGTCACCTCGGTCTGCGTCCGCACGGGCGCGTCGCCCACCTCGGCGTAGCGCTCGATGAACCCGATCAGCTCGTCGACGGCCATGTAGCCGTCCGGATCGTCCCCGTCGTACGTCAGACCCGGAAGCCGCGTCAGCCAGTTCGGGGTGAGCAGCCGGAGCGAGTCCCAGCGCTCGGTCCTCCAGGTGTTGGCGACCTCGCCCCGCTCGAGCACGACGTGCTCGACACCGCGGCCGGTGAGGACGTGGCTGACCGCGAGGCCGGCATGGCCGGCCCCGATGACGACGACAGGTACCTGCGTCACCCTGTGCGCGCGATCAGTTGACCGAGACGCTGACGTTCGACGGGTTCGTGACGACGTCGAAGACCGCGGAGCGCTTCTGCGACTGCGCCACGAGCGCCTCGATGTCCTCGGGGGAGGCGTCGGCGTCGATGTCGAAGTGGACGCGGATGTCGTTGAAGCCGTTGCGCACCTCGGGATCGCCGCCGAGGATGCCGAGGATGTTCATGTCGCCCTCGATGCTGGCCTTCACCGACTTCAGCTGGATGTTGCGGTTCTGAGCGACGGCCGCAACGCCGGCGGTCAGGCAGGTCGTCAGCCCGACGAGGACGTACTCGACCGGGGTCGGGCCGTTGTCCTCGGACGCGAACACCTCGGGGTGGTCGGCGGTGTAGCTGAAGCTCGTCTTGTGGCTGTGGGTCTCGCCCAGCCCCGAGTAGTCGTCCACAGTGGTCTCGGTGCGGGTGCCGCGGACCCACTCGGTCGACGCGCGCCATGTGAACTCGGCCGCCTCGGGGGCGTCGGTCAGCGCGGTGCGTGCGCCCAGCAGATGCTCGACGTTGACGCCGTTGTCGGCCACTGGCTCGGTGGTGCTCATCCTGATCTCCTCGCTCTACGTTTCGTATCGAGCAAAACTAGATCAAGTTTGACCACTTGGCCACCTAAAACCTGAACGACGGCGGGCGGCCGGAGCCGCCCGCCCCCGAGCGCGACGCCTACTGCGCGTCGCCATCCTTCGTCTCCTCGCCGTCCTCGGCGAGGATGCGGTACAGCGCTCGGCGGGTCTCGCCGAGGATCCGGCGCGCCTCGGCCACCTGGGCCTCGGTGCCGGCCTGGGCGACCTGCCACGCCGCGGTGCCGACCTGCATCAGCAGGTCGCGGAGCTCGTGGAGCCCCTGGCCCTGCTCGTCGCGGACGGCCTCCCACGGCGCGCCGAGGTCGTTCTCCTCGACGTGCTTGCGACCCTCGTCGGTGAGGGTGAGCACGCTTCGGCCGTCGCGCTCCTCGGAACGGATCAGGCCCTCGTCCTCCAGAAGCTGGAGGGCGGGGTAGACCGAGCCGGGGCTGGGGCGCCACACGCCCTCGCTGCGGCTCTCGATCTCCTGGATGAGGCCGTAGCCGTTGCGCGGCTCCTCGGCGAGGAGCACGAGCAGGGCGGCGCGGACGTCGCCCCGACGGGCGCGCGGACCGCGGCCTCCTCCGGGACCCCACGGGCCGAACGGCCCGCCGCGTCCCCTGTGATGTCCGCGGCCGCCACGCCCGCCTCGCGGGCCCATGGCCCACATGACGGGGCCGCCACGGTGATGTGCACTTGCGTACATGTGGTTCTCCTTGTTGTCGTAGTACATCGTGCGAGCATCACGATATATCGGTAACTGTCGGATGTCAAGTCGAGCGCCGGGACGGGCGACGCTCGGGCGGCCGGGCTAGCGCAGGTCGGCGCGGTAGAAGTCGACCGGGTCGAGGAACCCGCGGCCGGTGCGGCCGTCGGGTCCTTGCGTCCGGTACCGCGGCTCGCGGAGCAGCAGGGCGCCCTCGCGCAGCTGCCAGTCGCGCATGCCGCGCGCCATGATCGCAAGCGCGACCGCGTTGCCGAGCAGCACGCCCGCGACGCCCGGGACGAGGATCGCCATGCCGCCGACGACGACGACCATCGGCAGCGTCCAGACCAGCGTCCGCGTCAGCGTCCGGTGCGGGGTCTCGCGCGCGAGCCCGGCCGGGTCGGGCGCCGGGTCCGCGAGCGCGTCGACGAGGAACCGCCGGTACGCCGCGACCCACACCACCACGCCGAAGATCACCGCGCCGAGACCCGCCAGCACCAGGGCGCCGACGACGCTCGCGCGGTCGAGTAGCGCCACGAGCGCGATCGCCACCGCGCAGCCGGCGCCCTGCACGATCGCGGCCGCCCGCAGCTCGCGCACGGGGGAGGCGAGCGGCCTCACGCGATCGCCCCCAGCGCCGCCTCGGTCGCGCGGCGGTGCAGCGCGAGGTTCTCCGCCCGGTCGGTGCGGACCTCGACGATCCGGGTGCCGGGGCCCCCGAACGCCGCACCGACGGCCGCGAGGTCGTCGACGCGCTCGTAGGCGCACCCGTAGAACGCGGCGAGGTGGGCGAAGTCGACACCGTGCGGCGTCGCGACGTGCTCCTCGAAGAAGTCGTGCTCGCCCGCGACGGGCAGGAACTCGAAGATGCCGCCGCCGTCGTTGTTGATCAGCACGATGTCGAGGTCCAGCCCGAGGCGCCGCCCCGCGAGGAGCCCGCCGGCGTCGTGCAGCAGCGCGACGTCGCCGATGAGCAGCACGACGGGGCCGTCGCTCACCGACGCGACCCCGTAGGCGGTGGACACCGTGCCGTCGATCCCGTTCGCGCCCCGGTTGGACAGGACGCGCGGCGGGTCGGGCCGCACGGGCGCGAAGCTCTCCACGTCGCGCACCGGCATCGACGAGGCGACGACGAGCGTCGCGTCCGCGGGCAGCGTCGCCACGAGCGAGCGCGCGACCTGCGGCTCGCCCAGGTCGTCGCCGAGCACCTCCTCGAACGCCTGTGCGACCCGCGCATCGGCTGCCCGCCAGGCGTCCAGCCACCCGTCCTCGGCCTCGGGCAGGCGCTCGAGGCGGCCGTGCAGCAGGCGCGAGAGCGTCGCGTCCGGGTCCGACCACACCGACGGCGGCGCGAACGCGACGTGCTCGGCGTCCTGCAGGCCGGCGAGCCACGCGCGCATGGGCTTGGACGTCGGCAGGTCGCCGGCGCGGAGCACGACGTCGGGCCGGTGGGCGGCGACGAACGCGGCGTCGCGCAGCAGCGCGTCGTAGTGCGCCACGGCGGCATCGCCCCGGCGGCCGCCGCTCATGGGGTCCGCGAGCACCGGCCAGCCGGCGCGCTCGGCGACGTCGACGACCCGCGGGTCGGACCCCGCGCCCGCGATCACGACGCCCCGCCGGCCCCGCTCGAGCGTGACCGGCGCCTGCGACGGCGGCGCGACCACGTCGATCCACGGCGCGCCGTCCGGCCGCCCCGGCGCGGGGTCCGGGCCCAGCGCGGGCGCCACGAGCGGCTCGCGCAGCGGGAAGTTCAGGTGGACCGGCCCGGGCCGGGTCGCCGTCGTCGCACCCACCGCGCGGCAGGCGAGCATGCGCATCCAGCGCGCGCGCTCCGGCGTCGCCGGGTGGTTGCCGACCTCGACGAACCACCGCACGGACCGCCCGTAGAGCCCGATCTGGTCGATCGCCTGGCCCGCGCCGACCCCACGCAGCTCGGGCGGTCGGTCGGCGGTCAGCACGAGGAGCGGCACGCCCGCCTCGTGCGCCTCGACGACGGCCGGCAGGTAGTTCGCCGCCGCCGTCCCCGACGTGCACGCGAGCACGACGGGACGACCGGTCGCCTTCGCGGCGCCGAGCGCGAAGAACGCCGCGCAGCGCTCGTCGACGTGGGACGTCGCGCGCAGCCGCCCGTCGCGCGTGAGCGCGGCCACGAGCGGCGTCGAGCGCGAGCCGGGCGACGTGCACACGTCGGTCACGCCGCAGCGCACGAGCTCGTCGGCGAACGCGCGGAGGAGGAGGTGCTGGTCGTCGGGAGGCAAGATGTGTGGATGCGCGAGACGCTGGTGCTGCTGCACGGCTTCACACAGACCGGCCGGAGCTGGGATCCGGTCCTGGCCGTGCTCGGCGAGGCACGCTACCGCCCCGTCGCGCCCGACCTCCGCGGCCACGGGGATGCGGGGGCGATGCGACCGATCGGCTTCGACGAGATCGCCGGCGACGTTCTCGCCGCCGCGGGCGACGGCCCGTTCACGCTCGTCGGCTACTCGCAGGGGGGCCGGATCGGCCTGCATCTGGCGCTCGCCGCGCCCGAGCGCGTGCAGAGGCTCGTGCTCGTCTCGACGACGGCGGGCCTGGAGGACGGCGCAGCGCGCGAGGCCCGCATCGCCTCCGACGAGCAGCTCGCGCGGCGCATGGAGGGCCAGGGCATCGACGCCGCCGCGCGGGCGTGGGCGGCGCAGGCGCTGTTCGGCGGGCAGACGCAGGAGGTCGCCGCGCTCGCGCACGAGGACCGGCTGCGCAACGACCCCAAGGACCTCGCCGACGTCCTGCGGGGCGTCGGCACCGGCCGCATGACGCCGCTCTGGGACCGGCTGCCCGAGCTCACCATGCCGTCGGCCGTCATCGTCGGCGAGCGCGACCGCAAGTTCGTCGACCTCGGGCGACGCCTGGCCGACGGCCTCCCCGACGCGACCTTCACGCTCGTGCCCGACGCCGGGCACGCGCTGCCGTGGGAGAAGCCCGCCGCGATCGCCGAGCTGATCAGCGGCGCACGCGATAGCTCAGGTGCGTGACGCCCTCGGCGGCGACGATCTCCGGATCCTCGAGCCGGACGGGCCCGTCGGAGCCCGCGAACCACGGGATGCCCTTGCCGAGCACGACCGGGATGAGGTTCACGGTGATCTCGTCGAGCAGACCGGCATCGAGGCAGGCCCGCGACGCCGCGGCGCCCGCCCACCGCCACGACGCGGTCCCCGGCGAGCTCGGACGCCTTCGCCACGGCCGACTCGATGTCGGTCGCGAAGACGATCTGGACGCCCCCGCGCGGCCAGTCGTCGGGCGGGTCGTGCGTCAGCACGACCATGGGCGCGTCGGCCGGCGGCCGGGCGTTCCAGCCGTTCGTGAGGTCGTAGAGGCGGCGGCCGACGAGGAACGCGCCGGCCGACGCCAGGGCGGCCTCGAACACAGCCGCGCTCTCCTCGGTCAGGTGCGCCGCGCGCCCCGCTGCCGGGTTCTGTATCTCGACCGGTCCGCCCTCGTACCAGCCGAAGAGGTCGTCGCAGCCGTCGTCGGGATCTGCGATGAAGCCGTCCAGCGACATCGACATGTTCGCGATCACTCGTGCCATGCAAGGAGGACGACGCGCGCCCTCCGGACTCATCGCGGCGGCAGGCTCGATCGCGGCAGCCGCGCCGCGGTCGCCACCGCCTGGGCGGGCGTGACCTTCAGCCGCCCGCAGCCGTCGATCGGCTGCCCGCGCAGGAACCGCCGGGTGGCGGGTGCCGCGCAGCCGTCGGGCCCGGCGGAGAGCGTGTCGTGCCCCCAGCCCGGCTCGCGCACGAGCCGCGCGTCCGGGAGCTGCGCCGCCAGGCGCCGCGCGCCCTCCAGGGGCGTGCGCAGGTCGAGCTCGCCGGACAGGATGAGGAACGGGACGTCGGGCAGCGGCGGCTCGGCCGGCGGCGGCTTTGCGGGCGACGGCCAGTGTCCGCAGACGGGCCAGAGCCCGGCGCGCAGTGCGGCGGTGCGGTCGAACGGGCTGACGGCGGCGTCGGGCACGGCCGCGAGCGCCGCCTGCATCTGGGCGTAGCGCGTCGCCGCCGGCGCCGTGCGGTCCCAGGCGGTCGGCGACTCCTCGCACAGCGTCGCCGCGAAGAGACCCGGGCTGAAGTCGCGCAGCGTCCCCAGCGAGTCGAGCTGGTCGGCTGCGCGCGAGAGCCCGATGAGCGACGCGTAGCGGCCCTTCAGCGCCTCGTCGACGACGATCGGGATCGCCTGCATGAGCGGGACGAACAGGTCGGTCGTCACGAGCAGCGTGTAGAGGTCGTCCTCGGTGATCTGGACGGTGATGCTGCTGCGGCCGTCGCGCACGACGCGCTCCAGCGGCTTCGCCCGCAGCTGGGCGGCGAGCTTCTGCAGGTCCGCGATCGGGTGCTCGATGCCGCCGCAGCCGTACTCGCAGATCCGGTGCAGGACCCGCGGGATCGCCTGCACCGTCGCGAGCGAGAAGGGGTCCGTGCCGCTCGCCTCCAGCGGCGAGTCGAGGATGATGCGGTCCGTGTGCTGCGGGTAGCGCCGCGCGTACTCCAGCGCGACGCGCGTCCCGTAGGAGACGCCGTAGACGGCGATCTTCGGGACGCCGAGCCGGCGGCGGACCGCGTCGATGTCGGCCGCGACGTCCGCCGACGTGTAGAACGACCGCCTGGCGCCCAGCTCACGCGCGCAGGACGTGGCCGAGGCGACCTCCGACGCGGCGAACGCCTGCTCGTAGGCGCGACAGCGCACGAGGCCCGACCAGCCGGTGCCGCGCGTGTCGAGCGTGATGAGGTCGCGACCGGCGCGGCGCGAGCCGAGCTCGTCGGCGAAGTCGGCGGTGAACGGGACGGTCGCCTGCCCGGGGCCGCCCGCGAGCGCCAGGACCGGAGCGCGCGTCGCCTTGCGGGCGCGGATGATCCCGACGTGCAGCGCGACGCTGCCGGGCACGTCGCCCGAGCGGTCGAGCGGCACGGTCACGGTCCGGCACTGCACGCCGCGTGGGCACGGCGTCGGGCGCTCGGCCGCCGACGCGGAGGCCGCGCCCACGAGCAGGGCGGCGAGGGCGAGCGTGATGGGAAGAAGTCGGCGCACTCAGAAGAGCCCGGGACCCGCGGGCACGGGGATGGCGCCGTCGCGAACCTGCAGCGCACCGGGCACCGGTAGATCCAGCAGACTAAGCGTTGCGAGCCCACATGGGGCCTGGACCCGCAGCGCGGCGGCGCAGTGCACCGCGGCCGCGATGCCCAGCGGCCCGTCGAACGTCGACGCCAGATAGACCTCCGCGCCCGTCGCCTGGGCGAGCGCCGCCGTCGCCAGCAGCCCGGAGATCCCGCCGCGGCGCGACACCTTCAGGCAGACCGCGTCGGCGGCGCCCGACGCCACGGCGCCCGGCTCGTCGCCGGTCTCGTCCATCGCGATGCGGACGGGCACGCGGTCGCGCACCTCGCGCAGCGCGCGGGTGCCGTGGACCGGCTCCTCGACGAGCTCGAGCCCGGCGGGGGCGAGCGCCTCGATCGTGCGGACGGCCTCCTCGACCTCCCAGGCGCCGTTCGCGTCGAGCCGCAGCTCGAGCTGCGGGCCGCCCGCGGCGCGGGCGGCGGCGACGCGGCCCGCGTCGTCGCCCACGCCGACCTTGAGCTTCACGCAGGTGAAGCCGGCCCGCGCGGCCTCCGCGCACGCGGCAGCGGCGGTCGCGCGGTCCGTGGCGTCGACCGTGGCGTTCACCGGCACGGCGGAGAGCGGGTCGTTCGTCAGCAGCTCGGCGACGGGACGGCCGGAGTGCTTGCCGGCGCGGTCCCAGAGCGCCAGGTCGATGGCGGCGAGCGCCTGCGGGAGGTCGGCGGTGGCGCGGCAGGCGTCGAGCACGGTGACGCCCTCCGCCTCGGGCCCGAGCGCGGCGACCGCGGTGGCGTAGGCCGCGAGCGCGGCCCGGACCTCCGCGTCGCTGACGCCGTCGTAGGGCTCCAGCGGCGCGGCCTCGCCGCGCCCGATCACGTCGTCGTCGCCCTGCAGCCGGACGTCGAAGAGCGTGCGCTCGTGCAGCACGGCGTAGGACGTCCGCAGCGGCGACCGGAACGCGACCGTGCGCTCCTCCACGGTCAGGATCATGAGATGAGGATGCCCGCCGTCAGCAGCACGCAGAACACGAGCTGCAGACCGGCGGTCCGGGCGAGCGCGCCGTTGAGCGTCGGCCCGTCCACCCGCGTGCGCACGACGCCGACGAGCTTGACGGCGAGCGGCACCGTCAGCCACGGCAGCAGCCACCACAGCGCGGTCCAGGAGTCCGAGTCGGCGATCTCGATCGCGGCGATCGGCAGGAGCACGAGGAAGCCGACGGCCATGAGCGCCGCGTACTCGAAGCGGGCGCGCTCGCGCCCGAGCCGCACCGCCAACGTCCGCTTGCCCGCCCGTCGGTCGGTGTCCATGTCGCGGATGTTGTTCACGACGAGGATCGCGGTGACGAGCAGGCCGACCGGGACGGCGAGCGCGAAGGACTCCCACGGCCAGGACTCGAGCTGCGCGAAGGCCGATCCGGCGACGGCGACGATGCCGAAGAAGAGGAACACGAAGACCTCGCCCAGGCCCTCGTAGCCGTACGGGCGCGGGCCGCCGGTGTAGAGCACGCCCGCGAGGATCGAGAGCACGCCGAGGACGAGCAGCTCCCAGCCCGCGACGACGACGAGGTAGACGCCGCACAGCGCCGCGGCGCCGAACGTCAGGTACGTCCACAGCAGCACCGTCTTGGGCGGGACGAGGCCGCCGGCCGTCACGCGCATCGGGCCGAGCCGCTCCTCGGTGTCGGCGCCGCGGCGCGCGTCGGAGTAGTCGTTGGAGAGGTTCGTCCCGACCTGGATGAGGATCGCGCCGAGCAGCGCGGCGATGAACGCGCCGGGACGGAACACGTCGCGGGTGACGGCGATCGACGTCCCGACGAGGACCGGCGCCACGGCAGCGGGCAGCGTCCGCAGCCGGGCGGCCATGAGCCACATGCGCATCAGGCGCGCCGGGGGAACCTGGAGAAGTCGGGCGAGCGGCGGGCCTTGTAGGCCTCGCGGCCCTCCTTCGCCTCGTCGCTGGCGTAGAAGAGGAGGTTCGCGTCGTGGGCGAGCTGCTGGATGCCCGCGTAGCCGTCCTCGTGCGCGTGGAAGGACGCCTTCACGAGCCGCAGCGCGAAGGGGGAGAGGGCCAGCATCTCGCGGCACCAGGAGACCGTCTCCTCCTCGAGGCGGTCGAGCGGCACGACGGTGTTGACCAGGCCCATCTCGAGGGCCTGCTCGGCGTCGTACTGGCGACACAGCAGCCACATCTCCTTGGCCTTCTTCGTCCCGACGAGGTCGCGCATGAGCGACGCGCCGAACCCGCCGTCCCACGATCCGACGCGCGGACCGGTCTGGCCGAAGCGCGCGTTGTCGGCGGCGATCGTGAGGTCGCAGACCATGTGGAGCACCTGGCCGCCGCCGACGGCGTAGCCGGCGACCATCGCGACGACCGGCTTGGGCAGCCGGCGGATCTGGACGTGCAGGTCGGTGACGTGGAAGCGGCCGACGGACGCGCCCCTCGGCGACGTAGCCCGTGTCGCCCCGCACGTTCTGGTCGCCGCCGGAGCAGAACGCGAGCGGGCCCTCGCCGGTCAGGACGATCACGCCGACCGACGGGTCCTCGCGTGCCTTCTCCAGCGCGTCGGAGATCTCGACGATGGTCTTGGGGCGGAAGGCGTTGCGCACCTCAGGGCGATCGATCGTGATCTTGGCGATGCCGTCGTCGCTGAGCTCGTAGCGGATGTCGCCGTACTCGCCGCCCGGGGTCCAGTCCACGCTCATGGGCGGGCACACTAGTGGCGCATGGAGGTCCAGGCCTGGCTCCCGCGCGCCGCCGAGCGCCACCCCGACGCGACCGCGCTCGTGACCGGCGGGCGCACCGTGTCCTACGCCGCGCTGCTCGACGACGCCGATGCCGCCGCGCGCCGGCTGCACGCGCGCGGCGCCCGCGCGGGGGACCGGGTCGGCATCGCGCTGCCGCCCGGCGGGGCGTTCGCGGTCGCGCTGCATGGGTGCCTGCGTCTGGGCGCCGTCGCGGTCCCCGTCGACCTGCGGCTCGGCGACGAGGAGCGCGCCGCGCGCTCCGCGACCTGCGCCGTCACGGTCGACGCGCCGCTCGACGGCCCCGAGGCGGACGCCCCGCTCGTCGCGACCCACGACCTCGACGCCGTCGCCGCCGTCATCCACACCTCGGGCACGACCGGCACGGGTCGCGCGATCGAGCTGACCTACGGCAACTGGCTGTGGAGCGCGCTCGGCTCGGCCGTCGCGCTCGGCCTGGACCCCGAGGAGCGCTGGCTCAGCGCCCTGCCGCTCGCGCACGTGGGCGGCCTGTCGATCCTCCTGCGCTCCGCGATCTACGGGACGACGGCGGTCGTCCACCCGGCCTTCGACCTCGACGCGGTGCTCGACGAGCTGGGCCGCTCGACGCTCGTCTCGCTCGTCCCGACCCAGCTGTCCCGGCTGCTCGACGCCGGCCTGCGCGAGCCGCCGCGCCTGCGCGCCGTGCTGCTCGGCGGCGGGCCGATCCCGCCGGTGCTGCTCGAGCGCTCGGCGGAGGCCCGGCGTGACCGTCGTGTCGACCTACGGCCTCACGGAGGCGTGCTCGCAGGTGACGACGGGCGGCTTCCCGCTCTTCTGCACCCGCGTGGCGCTCTCGCCCGCCGGCGAGATCCTCGTCGCCGGCCCCACGGTCGCGCCGGGCTCGCGCGGCGACGACGGCCTCCTGCACAGCGGCGACCTCGGCGGCCTCGACGCGGACGGCAGCCTGCGGATCACAGGCCGCGCGGCGGACACGATCGTGACCGGCGGGGAGAACGTCGCGCCGGCGGAGGTCGAGGCCGTCCTCGAGGCGCACGCGGCCGTCTCGGAGGCGGCGGTCCACGCGCGACCGGACGACGAATGGGGGGAGGCGGTGGTCGCGACCGTCGTGCTGGCGCCGGGCGCCGCCGCGACGGCCGACGAGCTGCGCGCCCACGTGCGCGAGCGCCTGGCCGCCTTCAAGGTGCCGAAGGACGTCGGGTTCGCGACGACGCTCCCGCGGACGCCCTCGGGGAAGCTTCTTCGTAGGCTCCTCGCATGACTGATGCCGACGAGCTGCGCGCGCAGATCACCGACCGCTGGGAGCGCGCCGCGGCGGGATGGGGCGCGCAGCGGGCGATGTTCCAGGCGGCCGCGGAGCCCGTCTCGCAATGGCTCGTCGAGCGCGTCGACCCGCAGCCGGGCCTGAAGATGCTCGAGCTCGCGGCGGGGCCGGCCGACACGGGCCTGCGCGCCGCCGAGCTGCTGCATCCGATGGGGACGATGGTCATCACCGACGTCGCCGAGCCGATGCTCGAGGTCGCGAGGGCGCGCGCCGCCGAGCTCGGCATCACGAACGTCGAGTTCGCGGTCATGGACGCCGAGTGGATCGACCTGCCGACCGCCGACGTCGACGGGGTCCTGTGCCGCTGGGGCTACATGCTGGTCGCCGATCCCGGCGCCGCGCTGCGCGAGACGCGTCGCGTGCTCAAGCCGGGCGGGACCGTCGCGCTCGCGGCGTGGACGGGCCCCGAGGACAACCCGTGGTCCTCGGTGCCCAACCAGGAGCTCGTCCGCATGGGTGCGGCCGAGCCGCCCGACCCGACCGCGCCCGGGCAGTTCTTCTGGCGCGACCCGGCGGTCATCGCCGAGGCGCTCGAGGAGGCGGGCTTCGTGCTCGCCGAGATCGACCAGGTCGACTTCACCTTCCGCTACCCGAGCCTCGACGACTGGTGGGACGCGCAGCTGGAGCTCTCGCCCGGTCTGCGCGAGGGGGTCACGAAGATCACGCCCGCGCAGCGCGACGACCTGCGCGACGCGGTCGACGCACGCCTGGCCGAGCACGTCGCCGAGGACGGCACGGTCGCGCTGCCGGCCCGGACCCACGTGGCAGCCGCGTCCGCTTGACGATCAGCACGGTCCACGGCAAGCCGGCCGCGCCGGTGATCGGGGCGCTCCTGCTGTCCGCGCTGACCTACGCCCTGGCGCAGACGCTCGTCGCGCCGGCGATCCCCGCCCTCACGCGGGAGTTCGGCACGGAGTCCTCGACGACGTCCTGGGTGCTCACCGGGTTCCTGCTCTCGGCGTCGGTGTGCACGCCGCTCGCGGGCAAGCTCGGCGACCTGTTCGGCAAGGCGCGCGTCCTGACCGGCGTGCTGCTCATCTTCTCCTTCGGCTCGATCGTCTCCGGGCTCGCGGGCTCGATCGAGATGGTCATCGCCGGGCGGGTCATCCAGGGCGTCGCCGGCGGGGTGTTCCCGCTCGCCTTCGGGATCATCAACGACGAGCTCCCGGCCGAGCGGCGCTCGGTCGCCATCGGGATGATCTCGGCGATGTTCGGCATCGGCGGCGGCATCGGCCTGCCGCTGTCCGGCGCGATCGTCGACAACACGGACATCTCCTGGCTGTTCTGGATCGGGCTGCTCGCGCTGCCCGCGGCGTTCCTCGTCCACCGCGTGGTCCCGCCGTCGCCGGCGCGGGAGCGCACGCGGATCGACTGGGGCGGCGCCGCGCTGCTCTCGCTCGGCCTCGCCGCGCTGCTGCTCGGGATCTCCAAGGCGAACAGCTGGGGCTGGGGGTCGGGGAGGACGGTGCTGGCGCTGCTCGGCGGCGTGGTCGTCCTCGGCGTCTTCGTCGCGTTCGAGCTGCGTCGCAGCCAGCCGCTCGTCGACATGCGGGTCCTCGCCGAGCGCCCGGTGCTGGCGACGAACATCACGGGCTTCCTCATCGGCGTGGCGATGTTCGGCTCGTTCCTCATGGTCCCGCAGTTCGCGCAGGCGCCGGAGTCGACGGGCTACGGGTTCGGCATGACGGTCCTGCAGTCGGGGCTGCTCATGGCCCCGGCGTCGTTCGTGATGCTCGTCTGCGGCCCGCTCGCGGGGCTGCTGGGCAACCGCATCGGCTTCCGTGCGGTGCTCGCCGCGGGCACCGTCGCCAACGCGATCTCCTTCGCCATCCTCGCCGTCGCGCACGACACGACGCTCCAGTTCATCGCGTCGAACCTCATCCTCGGCGTCGGGATCTCGTTCGGGTTCGCGTCGATGGCGAACCTCATCGTCGGCCTGGTCGACCCGAGCGAGGTGGGCGTCGCGACCGGCATCAACACGATCATGCGGACCGTCGGCGGCGCGTTCGGCGCGGCGGTCGTCACGGCATTGCTCACCGCCGACACGATCGGCGTCTCGAGCATCCCGACCGAGCACGCCTACACCGAGGCGTTCACGATCTCGGTCGTCATCTGCCTGCTCGCGCTGCTCGCCGCGCTGTGGATCCCGCGCTCCCGGCGGCCGCGTCCCGCGCCTGCGCCGCGGCCGCAGGCCGCGGGCTCGGCGACCGCCTGAGCGCGGTGATCTTCTAGAGTCGCGCCCCATGTTCTACGACGACGACGCCGACCTCGGTCTCCTCAAGGGGAAGACCGTCGCCATCATCGGCTACGGCTCCCAGGGCCACGCCCACTCGCTGAACCTGAAGGACTCCGGGGTGGACGTCGTCGTAGGTCTGCGCGACGGCTCCGCCTCCGCCGAGAAGGCCCGCGCCGCCGGCCTGGAGGTCCTCCCCGTCGCCGAGGCCGCGGCCAAGGGCGACCTGATCATGATCCTCGCGCCCGACGAGAAGCACCGCGAGGTGTACGAGGGCGCGGTCGCCGAGGGCGTCGCCAAGGGCAACATGCTGCTCTTCGGCCACGGCTTCTCGATCCACTACGACGAGGTGAAGCCGCCGCCGGACGTCGCGGTCGCGCTCATCGCCCCCAAGGGCCCCGGCCACCTCGTGCGCCGGCAGTACCTCGAGGGCTCGGGCGTGCCCGGCCTCATCGCGATCCACCAGGACCCCGACGGCGAGGCGCAGAAGCTGGCGCTCGCGTACGCCAAGGGCATCGGCTGCACGCGCGGCGGCGTCATCGAGACGACGTTCAAGGACGAGACCGAGACCGACCTCTTCGGCGAGCAGGCCGTCCTGTGCGGCGGCGCGAGCGCGCTGGTCCAGGCAGGCTTCGAGACGCTCGTCGACGCGGGCTACGACCCGCAGATGGCGTACTTCGAGTGCCTGCACGAGCTCAAGCTCATCGTCGACCTCATGTACGAGAAGGGCCTGGCCGGGATGCGGTACTCGATCTCCAACACGGCCGAGTACGGCGACCTCACGCGCGGCCCGCAGGTCGTCGACGACCACGTGAAGGCGTCGATGAAGCAGATCCTCGCGAACATCCAGTCGGGCGACTTCGCGCGCGAGTGGATCGCCGAGAATCGTGCCGGCCAGGAGAACTTCCAGCGCCTGCGCTCCGAGGCAGCCGCGGCGACCATCGAGTCGACCGGCCAGGAGCTGC
Organism: uncultured Solirubrobacterales bacterium; assembly: GCA_963757125.1. Lineage (GTDB taxonomy): Bacteria > Actinomycetota > Thermoleophilia > Solirubrobacterales > Solirubrobacteraceae > CAVVSD01. Next base: position 1,434,983 of record CAVWQP010000009.1, read on the forward strand.
GCTCGCACATGAGCTGGATCGACGGAGAGTTCTCCGACAAGTAGCCGATGCCGGACTTCCTGCCGCCTCGGGCACCCGATTCGCAGGAAGAAAACCCGCCCCCCAGGTGGGAGGCCCATCCGCAGGACGGCGCCGACCAGGCGCGGATGGTCGTGGCCGCGAAGGCGGGCGCCGCGCCCGTCGTGCAGGCCGGGGAGCACCCGCCGCGCAACGCGCACGCGCTCTGGTCGCTGGGCGTCGCCGTCGGCGGTCTTGCGCTGCTGCTCCTGAGCGTCGGGGTCGCGGGGCTGATCACCCTCGCGTTCGGCCTCATCGCGATCAACCTCGGCCGCCGGGGGCGCGCCCGCGCGGTGGGGGAGGGCGTCGGCGGCTATCGGGCCGCGCGTTGGGGCGTGACGCTGGGATTCGTCCTGATCGCGTTGTCGGTCCTCGTGATCATCGGATGGATCCTGGTCCTCGTGTTCGACTGGAACATCACGACCGACGTCGGCGGCGACAGCCCGTCCGCACCGACGGACCTGAGCACGATCGCCCTCCTGCTCCGGGGGCACTTGTAACCTCGGGCCGTGTCCACCAGCAGCCTCTCCCTCGACATCCCCAAGGACCTCCTTCCCGCCGACGGCCGCTTCGGCTGCGGCCCGTCCAAGGTCCGTCCCGAACAGCTCGCCCACCTCGCCGACCAGGCGCACGTCATGGGCACGTCGCACCGACAGGCCCCGGTCAAGGCGGTCGTCGGTCGCGTGCGGTCCGGTCTGCGTGAGCTCTTCTCCCTCCCCGAGGACCACGAGGTCGTCCTCGGCAACGGCGGCACGACCGCGTTCTGGGATGCGGCCGCGGCGGGTCTCATCCGCGAGCGCTCGCTGCACCTGAGCTTCGGCGAGTTCTCCCAGAAGTTCGCCTCGGTCAGCGCCGGCGCTCCGTTCCTGGGGGACCCGATCGTCGTGAAGGCCGACCCCGGCGGCGCGCCCGCGCCCTCGGCGGACCCGAGCGCGGACGTCCTCGCGTGGGCGCACAACGAGACATCGACCGGCGTGATGGTCGACGTCGTGCGGCCCGCCGACGCCGGCGACGCGCTCGTCCTCGTCGACGCCACGTCGGGTGCCGGCGGCCTGCCCGTCGACGTGACGCAGACCGATGCCTACTACTTCGCGCCTCAGAAGTGCTTCGCCTCCGACGGCGGGCTGTGGCTCGCGCTGCTGAGCCCGGCCGCGATCGCGCGGGTCGAGGAGCTGGCGGCGACCGACCGGTGGATCCCCGAGTTCCTGTCGATCACGACGGCGCTGGACAACTCCCGCAAGGACCAGACCTACAACACCCCCGCGGTGGCGACGCTGCTCATGCTCGCCGACCAGATCGAGTGGATGCTGGCCAACGGCGGGTTGGACTGGTGCGTCTCGCGCACGCGCGAGTCCTCCGATCACCTCTACGGATGGGCCGAGGCGTCCGACGTCGCCCGGCCGTTCGTGTCCGAGCCGGCGAACCGCTCGCTCGTCGTCGGCACGGTCGACTTCGACGAGTCCGTCGACGCGGCCGCGGTCGCCAAGGCGCTGCGCGCCAACGGCGTGGTCGACACCGAGCCGTACCGCAAGCTGGGTCGCAACCAGCTGCGCATCGGCATGTTCCCGGCCGTCGAGCCCGACGACGTGCGCGCGCTCACCGGGTGCATCGACTTCGTGGTGGAGCAGCTGGCCCGATGAAGGTCCTGGTGAAGGAGAAGATCGGCGACTCGGGGGTCGAGCTGCTGCGCAGCCAGGGCTTCACGGTCGACATCGGGACCGACTGGACCCAGGAGGAGCTGGAGCAGCGCATCGGCGAGTACGAGGGCCTGCTGATCCGGTCGGCCACGAAGGTCGACGCGGACCTCCTCGCCAAGGCGACGAACCTGCGGGCGGTCGGCCGCGCGGGCGTCGGGGTCGACAACGTCGACGTCCCCGCCGCGACGAAGCGCGGCGTGGTCGTGGCCAACGCGCCGGAGTCCAACGTCGTGACCGCGGCCGAGCACACGCTCGCGCTGCTGCTCTCGCTGGCGCGCAACATCCCGCAGGCGCACGCATCGCTCGTCGAAGGCCGCTGGGAGCGCTCGAAGTACTCGGGCGTCGAGCTCATGGACAAGACGCTCGGCATCATCGGCTTCGGGCGCATCGGCCAGCTCGTCGCGCAGCGCGCGCAGGGCTTCGGGATGCGCATCGTGGCGTTCGACCCGTTCGTGGGCCCGGAGCGCTACCGGGAGCTCGGCGTCGAGAAGGGCGCCACGCCGGAGGACGTCTACGCCGTCGCCGACTTCATCACCATCCACCTGCCGAAGACGCCGGACACGGCCAACTGGCTGAACGCGAAGGCGTTCGCGGCGATGCGCGACGGCGTCCGCGTCCTCAACGTCGCCCGCGGCGGGCTCATCGACGAGGCCGCGCTGAAGGACGCGCTGGACTCCGGCAAGGTCGCCGGCGCGGCGCTCGACGTGTTCCCGGCCGAGCCGACCACGGAGCACCCGCTCTTCGGCTATCCCAACGTCGTCGTCACGCCGCATCTCGGCGCGTCGACCGCGGAGGCGACCGACCGCGCCGGCTTCCAGGCGGCCGAGCAGGTCGCCGCCGCGCTGAACGGCGGGACCGTGACGTCCGCGGTGAACATGCCGGCGATCGGCGCGGAGGACCTCGAGGTGCTCGGGCCGTTCATGCCGCTGTGCACGGCGCTGGGGCGCTTCGCGACGGCGATGGCGGAGGGCATGTCGATCGAGCGGGTCGAGGTCGAGCTCCTCGGACGCATCGGCGAGCGCGACGCCCGGCCGCTCAGCACTGCGGTGCTGCTCGGCGTGCTCAGCGGTCACACGGAGGAGGACCTCAACGCGGTCAACGTGAACACCGTGGCGGCCGACCGCGGGATCGAGCTCGTGGAGTCGCGGCGCGCGAGTGCACGCGACTTCTCCGACCTCATCCGGGTCACGGTGTCCTCGGCGACGGCGCGCCACCGCGTGGTCGGCACGACGCTCGGCCGCCGCCACCGCCCGCACCTGCTCGAGGCGTGGGGACAGCGCTTCAACCTCCAGCTCGAGCCGTACGTGACGCTGCTGAAGTACCACGACGTGCCGGGGATGATCGGCAAGCTCGGCACGACGTTCGGCCACCACGGGCTGAACATCGAGCTCGCCACGGTCGGCCACGGGCCCGACGACGAGCCCGACGAGGGCGACACCCAGGCCGAGGCGGTCATGGCGGTCACGACCGACCAGCCCGTCCCGCGCAGCGTGCTGGACGAGATCATCGCCGAGGAGGGCTTCGTCGCGGCCCGGTTCGTGTCGCTGGCGGGGACGCTGGGGTAGGGGGCGCTCCGCTCAGGCCTTCGCTGCGCGGCGAGACCGCGCCCGAACTGCCGCGGCGAGGGCGGACGGGAGGAGGGGCGGCGCTCGCTTATTCAGCACGACCGGGGAGTGGGGAGGGTACCGCATAGCGGCACCCCTCCGTCCGCCCTAGTCGAGCAGTTCGAACGAACGACCGGCGCTGCCGCAACACACCGCGCGGAGCGCCACCTAAGCCGCCACAACCTCCCGCATCCAGGGCGACCCCGACAGCAGCTCCAGCACCCGCGCCTGCCCGGCCTCGCTCAGCCCCGCCAGAGGCTCCCGCGCGAACGCCGACGGCAGGATCCCCATGCGGTGCATGATCCACTTCGCCGGCACCGGGTTCGTCTCGGCGAACGCCGCGTCCACAAGCGCGTGCAGCTCGTAGTGCAGACGCCGCGCCGCGTCCTGGTCCCCGGCGACGAACGTGTCGTACAGCTGCGCGGCGGGCTCCGGGGCGAAGTTCGCCACGCACGACAGGTGGCCGTCGCCGCCCAGCGCGAGCATCGGGTAGCAGAGCAGCTCGATCCCCGAGAGCGCGATGAAGTCGGTGCCGCAGATGTCGAGGACGTAGGAGACGTGCTCGAAGTCGCGCGTCGTCTCCTTGATCCCGACGATGTTCTCGTGCGCCCGGCGCAGCCGGCCCACCGTCTCCGGCGTGATGTCCACCGCCGAGCGGATCGGGACGTTGTAGACGAGGATCGGCAGGTCGGGGAACTCACTCGCGATCCGGCTGTACCAGTCGAAGAGCCCCTGCTGGGTCGGGCGCGCGTAGTAGGGCGCGACGACGAGCGCGGCCGGCGCGCCGAGCGACTGGGCCTCCGCAGTGAGCTCGAACGTCTCGTCCAGCCGCGCGGTTCCGGTGCCGGGCAGGAAGGGGACGCGACCGTCGATCGCGGCCACCGCCGTCCGCATGACCTCGATGCGCTCGGCGACCGTCTGCGAGGTCGGCTCGCCCGTCGAGCCGCCGACGGAGATCCCGTGCGTCCCGCGCTCGAGCTGCCAGTCGATGAGACGACCGATCGAGTCGAGGTCGAGCGACCCGTCGTCGTGGAACGGGGTGACGAGCGGCGTGATCGCGCCCTTGACGTCGGAAACGGTGAAGCTCATGCGGATCTCCTTCAGTCGCCGGCGCGCGCGGCGCGCCAGGCCTCGAACTCCTCACGGCGCTCCGGCGCCATGGGGAAGGTGTCACGGACCGAGTCGCCCGCCTGGACGCGCTCGAGCGCCCACTCCTCGCGCAGCTCCTGCTCGGTCGCGTCGTGCGCGACCTCTTCCGCCATCGCCGCGGGCACGACGACGACGCCCTCCGCGTCACCCACCATCACGTCGCCCGGCATGACCAGCACGCCGCCGCACGTGACCGGGACCATCGACTCCAGCGGGTAGTGCACGAGCCCGAGCACGGAGCCGTGCGGCGCCTGGAAGTAGGTGGGGATGTCGAGCCCCGCGACGGCCGGGCTGTCGCGCAGGCCGCCGTCGGTGATGACGCCGGTGCCCCCGCGCGCGAGCACCCGCGCGACGAGGATGTCGCCGATCGTGCCGGCGCCGGGGTCCTCGCGCGCCTCGATGACGAGCGCCTCGCGCGGCTCGACGGCCTCGATGGCGGCCTTCTGCGCGTTGAGCGGTGCCTTGTCGGCCTCGCGGACGTCCTCGCGCAGCGCGACGTAGCGCAGCGTCCGCGCGTAGCCGACGAGGCGCAGGTCGGGCCGCGTGGAGTGCACGCCGCGGATCCACGAGTTGCGCACGCCGCGCCGCTGGAGCTGCTGCGTGAGCGTCGCCGTCCCGACGTGGTGCAGCATCTGCCACGCCTCGGGCGTGAGCTCGTGCGCGCGGGGCACGGGCTCGCCGGTCGCCCACGAGCGCACCTCCGGCGTCACCTTCGGCCCGGCGCCCCAGGCCTCCATGTCGTGATCGGCCTCGACGACCGTGCTGCGCACGCTGCCCGCGCCCTCGAGCTCGACCTCGACGACGTCGCCGAGATCCAGCACGCCCGTGCCCGTCGGCGTGCCGGTGAGGATGACGTCGCCCGGCTCGAGCGTGATGAAGCGCGTGATGTCCGCGATGAGGTCCGCGAAGGAGAAGATGAGGTTGGCCGAGACGTCCTCCTGGACGACCTCGCCGTTCACGCGCGTGCGGAGCACGAGCGCCTGCGGGTCGATGTCGCCGGCCGCAACCGCCGGGCCGATCGGCGTGAAGCCGTCCTGGCCCTTCGAGAAGAGGTTGGAGCCGCGGTCGTTCCAGCGGAAGTCCGCGATCCCGGCGTCGTTGGCGGCCGCGAACCACCCGACGTGGGCGAGCGCGTCCTCGGGCGCGACGCGATGCGCGCGCGTGCCGATCACGACCGCGATCTCGCCCTCGTACCCGAGCAGCTCGGTCCCGCGCGGCCGGACGAGGTCGCCGTCGCCGGCCAACGTGGACGGCGGCTTGAGGAAGTAGGAAGGTACGGACGGCGTGCGCCCGCGCTCGGCCGCCCGGCTGCGGTAGTTCAGGTGGACGGCGATGACCTTGGAGGTCGTCAGGCCTGCTGGCAGGGGCATCGGGGCGATCATATATGGTTTCCGATCACACACCAGGGAGAGGCACCATGACGCACACGCAGGCCACGGCGCCGCGCCGGGCGCAGCTCGTGGAGGAGATCGGCCTCCAGCGCCACTACATCGACGGGGAGTTCCGCGAGAGCGTGGCGGGCGGCACGTTCACGACGCTCGACCCCGCGACGAACGAGGTCATCACCGAGGCGTCCGACGGGCAGGCCGCCGACGTCGACGCCGCGGTCGCCGCTGCGCGCCGCGCGTTCGACGAGGGTCCCTGGCCGAAGATGAAGGCGGCCGACCGCGCGAAGGTCCTGCGCCGGATCGCCGAGCTCGTCCGCGCGCACGCCGAGGAGTTCATCGAGCGCGAGGTCCTCGACATCGGCATGCCGATCAAGCAGATGCGCGGGCTCGCGGCCCGCGCCGCGCAGAACTTCGAGTACTACGCGGGCGTCATCACCGAGCTGCACGGCCGGTCCTTCCAGGTGGGCGACGAGTTCCTGAACTACACGATCCACAAGCCCGTCGGCGTTGCCGGGATGATCATGCCCTGGAACGCGCCGCTCATGCTGTCGACCTGGCGCATCGCGCCGGCGCTGGCCGCGGGCAACACGATCGTCCTCAAGCCCGCCGAGTGGTCGCCGCTCACCGCGACGCTGCTGGCCTCGGTCCTCGAGGAGGCCGAGCTGCCGCCGGGCGTCTTCAACGTCGTCCACGGCTTCGGCGAGACCGCCGGCGCGCCGCTGTCCTCGCATCCCGACGTCCAGCTCATCTGCTTCACGGGGGAGACGACGACGGGCTCGACGATCATCGCCGCCGGCGCGCCGACGCTGAAGCGCTCCTCCGTCGAGCTCGGGGGCAAGTCGCCGGTCGTCGTCTTCGAGGACGCCGATCCCGACCTCGCGGTGGACGCCGCACTCGCGCAGATCTTCACCCTCAACGGCCAGCGCTGCACCGCCGGCTCGCGGCTGCTCGTCCAGCGCCCGCTGTACGAGCAGATCGTGACCGCGGTCGCCGAGCGCGCGAGGAACGTCCGCGTCGGCGACCCCTTCGACCCCGGCACGGAGCTCGGGCCGCTCATCCGCCCCGAGCACCACGCGCGCGTCATGGACTACATCGAGTCCGCCCGCGCGCGGGGCGCACGGATCCTGGCCGGCGGCGAGCGCCCCGACGGGATGCCCGACGGCAACTTCCTGCGCGCGACCGTCATCGCCGATGTCGACGAGAGCTTCGAGGTCTTCAAGGAGGAGATCTTCGGCCCCGTCCTCGTCGCGATGCCGTTCGACACCGAGGAGGAGGCGATCCGGCTCGCGAACGCGACCGAGTACGGCCTCGCCGCCTACGTCTGGACGAACGACATCAAGCGCGCCCACCGCGTCGCCCACGCGATCGACACGGGCATGTGCTGGATCAACTCGCAGAACGTCCGCGACCTGCGGACGCCGTTCGGCGGGGTCAAGAACAGCGGGATCGGCCGCGAGGGCGGCGACTACGCGTTCGAGTTCTACTGCGAGACCGAGATCGTGCACGTCGCGCTCGGCACCCATGCCATCCCGAAGATCGGGATGCCCGACGCGGAGGAGGAGCGGTGAGCGCCACCGTCGCACAGCAGCTGCTGAAGGGTCCCTCGGAGGTCCCGTTCGACATCATGCGCGTCGCCTACGGCGTGCTGCAGGTGCGCGACGTCGACGCGTCGCTGCACTTCTACGAGGAGCTGCTCGGCCTGCGCCTGACGCTCCGCGACGGCGACGTCGCCTACCTCAAGGGCTGGGAGGAGCGCCAGCACCACTCGCTCGTCCTGCGCAAGGGCGACACGCCCGCCGTCGAGCGGCTCGGCTTCCGCGTGCGCACCGACCACGACCTCGACCTGCTCGCCGACTGGTACGCGGAGCGCGGCGGCACCGTCCGGATGGGCGACGCCGACCTGCGCGGGATGACCGGCCGGACGCTGCGGGTGTGGGACCACCTCGGCACCCCGCTGGAGTTCTACGTCGCGATGGAGCTGCTGCCGTCCGTGCTGCAGGACTACCACCTGCACCGCGGCGCGCCGATCATGCGCTTCGATCACGTCAACCTGCACTCCTCGCAGCTCGAGGAGGCGCTCGTGCACTGGCAGCAGCTCGGGTTCCGCTGCTCGGAGTACATCTCCACCGACTCCCGGCCGGAGCGGGTGACCGGGGCGTGGATGCTGCGCAAGCCCACCGTCCACGACGTCGCGCTCACCGCCGGCAAGGGCCCGCGGCTGCATCACCTCGCGATGTGGGTCGCCGAGCCGAACGGGATCCTGCGCCTCTGCGACCAGCTCGGCGGCGCGCACTGGACGCACGCGATCGAGCGGGGGCCGGGGCGCCACGGCGTCTCCAACGCGTTCTTCGTGTACCTCCGCGACCCGGACGGCCACCGCCTCGAGCTGTACACGTGCGACTACTACACGGGGGACCCGGACCACGTGCCTCTGCGATGGTCGGTCAACGACCCCCGCTGCCGCTCGTTCTGGGGCACCCGCGCGCCGGACTCCTGGTACGACGAGAGCTCGACGCTGCTCGGCCCCGACGGCGAGCCCGTCCCGACGACGGAGGCGACCGTCGACGAGCGCGATCAGCACTCGGAGGTGATGGCCTGAACAGATTACGTGCACAGCGTTCGCTATCCGTGCTACGGTCTCGCCCATGGGAGAGCACGACCTCGCGCGGCTGAGGACGGCCCTCGGCCGCTTCGCGACCGGCGTGGCCGTCGTGGCCTTCGACGGTCCCGACGGCCGGCACGGGATGACGATCAACTCGTTCACGTCGGTCTCCATGCGCCCACCGCTCGTCCTGGCCAGCGTGGCCAGGAAGGCGCGGGCCCACGACGCCCTCGACGGGCAGGCGTTCTCGATCAGCATCCTCGGGGCCGAGCAGGAGGACGTCGCGCGCTGCTTCGCCGGCGGTCCCGCGGTCGACGTGCACTGGGTCGAGGGCGACGTCGCCCCCCGGGTCGCCGGTGCGCTGGCCTCGATGGAGTGCCGCCCCTGGCGCTCCTACGACGGGGGCGACCACACGCTGTTCCTCGGCGAGGTGGTGGCGTTCGACCATCGCGACGGGGATGCGCTGGGCTACCACGCCAGCGGCTTCACGACGATCGCCGAGTCGGTCCTCGGCTACGAGCACCTCATCTAGGACCTAGGAGGAGAGACAGCATGGGCGTACGCACGGGTCAGGAGTACATCGACCGCCTCGCAGCATCCACCCCGACGATCGAGATCGGGGGCGAGCGGGTCACGAGCAACATCCCGGAGCACCCCGCGTTCCGCAACGTGGTCAACACGTACGCGCAGCTGTACGACCTGCAGCACTCCGAGCCCGACGTCCTGACCTACGAGTCGCCGACGTCCGGCGAGCAGGTCGGCACGTCCTTCCTCGTCCCGCGCACGCACGAGGACCTCGTGACGCGCCGCGCCGGCTTCAAGCGCTGGGCCGACCACAGCCTCGGCACCCTCGGCCGCACGGGCGACTACCTCAACAGCGCGCTCATGGCCCTCAGCGAGGCGCAGGGCTACTTCGCCCAGGCCGACCCGGCGTACGGCGAGAACGCGCGCCGCTACTACGAGAAGGTCCGCGAGGAGGACCTCCTCACGACGCACACGCTCATCCCGCCGCAGGCCAACCGCAGCGTCGGCGCAGCCCAGCAGGTCGACGGCCGCACGCTCGGCGCGCACGTCGTCTCCGAGGACGACAACGGCATCGTGATCCGCGGCGCGCGCATGCTCGCGACGATCGGCCCGACGGCCGACGAGCTGCTCGTCTTCCCCTCCACGGTCCTGAAGGGCACGCCCGAGGACGCTCCGTACTCCTTCGCGTTCGCGATCAGCTGCGACGCCCCGGGACTCCGCTTCGTCTGCCGCGAGGGCATGGACTACGGCCGCTCGCACTTCGACCACCCGCTCGCGTCGCGCTTCGAGGAGATGGACGCGCTCGTCGTCTTCGACGATGTCCACGTCCCGTGGGAGCGCGTCTTCATGCACGGGCACCCGCAGCTGTGCAACTCCTTCTACGCCGACACGTCCGCGGTCGTCCACATGACCCACCAGGTCGCGACGCGCACGACGGCCAAGACCGAGGCGATCCTCGGGCTCATCTCGCTCATGACCGAGGCGATCGGCATCGAGAAGTTCCAGCACGTCCAGGAGGACGTCGCGGAGACGATCGTGGCACTCGAGGTCCTCAAGGGCCTGGTGCGCGCCGCCGAGGCCGACGCGACGCTCAACGAGTTCGGCGTCATGACGCCGGCCTGGGGCCCGCTGAACGCCGCGCGCAACTGGTACCCGAAGGTCTACCAGCGCTTCCCCGAGATCCTGCGCAAGCTCGGCGCCAGCGGCCTGATGACGCTGCCGACCGAGGCCGACATCGAGGGTCCCGCCGCCGGCGACATCGAGGACTACCTCCAGTCCGCCGCCCGCTCGGGGCCGGAGCGCGTGCGCCTGTTCCGCCTGGCCTGGGACCTGTCGATCTCCGCCTTCGGCGGCCGTCAGACGCTCTACGAGTACTACTTCTTCGGCGATCCGGTCCGCATGGCGGGCGCGCTCGTCGGCTCCTACGACCGCGAGCCCTACAAGGAGCGCATCAACGAGTTCCTGCACCGCGCGGACGTCGAGGTCCTCGCGTAGACGCTCAGCCGATGGCGGCCGCGATCGCCTCTGCGGCCGCCATCACCTGGTGACCGGCGGCGACGTCGTCGCGCTGGTTCAGCCACACGGCGCTGATCGCGGCCTGGGCGTCGCCCTCGCCGGTGTGGATCGGCGCGCCGACGCCGGTCGTCCCCCGCAGCAGCTCGCCGCTGGACGTGGCCCAGCCGCGCATGCGCGCATCGGTCACGGCCGGCCGCTCGCCGGGCAGCGGCGCGCTGCCCGCGAGGATCGCGATCCCGGACGCGGCGACGTCGAGCGAGTGGCGCAGGCCGGCGCGGTACATGATGTGCATGTCGGTCGCCCGCGGCTCGACGACGAGCAGCACGAGCGCCTCGTCCGCGTCGCGGATCGTCAGCGCCGTCGTCGCCTCCATCTCGTCGGCGAGGCGCTGGAGCTCGGGTCGCGCAGCCGTCTGCAGCCGCGAGCGCACCCTGCTGGCCAGCTCGATGAGCCCGACCCCGAGCGTGTGGCGCCCCTCCGCGTCGCGCACGACGAAACGCTGCTCGAGCAGCGGCCCGAGCAGCCGGTAGATACCGGCGCGGTGCGTCTCCATCTCCGCGGCGAGCGCGGACACCGACAGCCCGTCCGGGTGCTGGCCGAGCACGCGCAGCACCCGCAGGCCGCGCTCGAGCGTCAGCGAGTGGTTCGCGGACGAGGCGGTCCGTTCGGGCGTGCTGCTCACATAGCGGACACTATCGGCGGCTAGGCGGGATCGGCCGCCGGCGCGACGAGGAACTCGTCCGCCAGCGCCTCGACGAGCCCGCCAAGGCCGCCGTGCTCCTCGGCCAGCCGCCGTTGTCGCCCGTCCGCGCCGTCGGCGGCGATGTCGGCGACCGCCGCGAGCTCGGCGGCGCACCCGAGGTCCTCCGCGTGCGGCGCGCACACGTCGATGACCGAGCCCAGGAGCTCGGCCACGTCGATCCGCTGGGCGGTCACGGGATCGACGAAGCGCGCGTGGACGCCGTCGCGCGTCGCGAGGAAGCGGTTCTCGTCGAGCACCTCCTGGGCGTGGATCGCCTTCTCGGACGCGAGGCCCTCGGTCGCCTCCACGCGCGCGAGGGACTGCACGAGCGCGACGAGCGGCCCGACGCGGTCCAGCCGGGACTGCGCGTCCATGATCCGGATCTCGATCGTGCCGAAGCGCGGCTGGGGGCGGACGTCCCACCAGATGTAGGTCGCGTCGGGCATCGTGTCCGTGCGGATGAGGAGGTCGACGATGTCGGCCCACTCGCCGAAGTCCTTGAACGCTCGCGGGATGCCCACGCGCGGGAACGCCTGGAACAGCGGCGTGCGCGCCGACGCCAGGCCGGTGTCGCGGCCCTGCCAGAACGGCGAGTTCGCCGACAGGGCCAGCAGGAGCGGCAGGTGGACGCGCATGCGGTTGGCGACGCGGATCGCGACCTCCGGGTCGGGCAGCCCGACGTGCACGTGCAGCGCGAACGTCGGCTCGCGCCGCGCGAGCGCGCGCACGGACCCCATGACCTCCTGGTGGCGGGCACCGGGCGCGACGACCATCTCGTCCCACACCGCGAACGGATGCGTCCCCGCGACGCCGGCCGTCAGGTCGAGGCCGTGCAGCAGGCTCGAGATGTCCTCACGCAGCGTCCCGAGCTCGTCGATCGCGGCCCCCACGGAGTCGTGGACGCCGGTCGTCAGCTCGACGGCCGCGGAGTGCGTCTCCGAGCTCACGCTCGTGCGCATGGCGTCGGGCAGCGCCTCGAGCACGTCCTCGATCGACTGGGCCAGCGCGCCGCCCCGCGGCTGGAGCAGCATGACCTCCTCCTCGACCCCGACCGTGTACGGCGGCCATGATCGGTCCGCGCGCCAGGCCCACCACGGCTCCTCGGCCGCTATGCCACCGCCTCCACGCCCTGCCACTCCGCTGCCTCGCCGACGAACGCGGCGAGCAGGTCGGCCTGCACGGGTTGGGACTCGGAGAGGCTCTCGGCGTGCCACTGCACGCCGACGACGAACCGGGCGGTCGGATCCTCGACCGTCTCGATGACGCCGTCGGGTGCCCAGCCGACGGGACGCAGGCCGCTGCCGAGGCGGTCGATCGCCTGGTGGTGGAAGGAGTTGACCTCGATCGCCGTCGCGGCGGCGATCCGCGCGATGCGCGAGCCCTCGGCGAGGCGCACCGCGTGGGTGGGCACCCTGCCCGCCTCCTCCTGGCGGTGGGAGAGCCCACCCGGGCGCTCGCTGGGCAGGTCCTGCACGAGCGTGCCGCCGCGCGCCACGTTCAGCGCCTGCATGCCGCGGCAGATGGCGAGGATCGGCAGGCCGCGCCGCTCGGCCGCGCGGATGAGCGCCAGCTCGAACGCGTCGATCTCGCGCTCGGTCGGCCCGAGGGCCGGGTGCGGCTCCTGGCCGTACGTCTCCGGATGCAGGTCGGGGCCGCCGGTGAGCAGCAGCCCGTCGAGCCGCGCGACGAGCAGATCGATGACCTCCGGCAGCAGCGGCGGGAGGATCACCGGCATCGCGCCCGCGCGCTCCAGCGACTGCGGGTAGGTCAGCCCGAGTGCGAGCTCGCGCATCGGCGGCTCGGACTGCGCCTGCCGGCGCGCGGCCTCGGGCATGCGCAGCTCGGACGTCGTGAGACCGATGAGCGGCCGGAGATGCGCTGCTGGACGGACTGACCTCACACGCGCATTGTGCAGGTACTTCCGGCGACGTGTCTTGGACATTCGTCGAAAACGTCACGAGCGGGGGTGGCCCCCCGGTCGAACCTGCTCGATTCACGCCCCCGACCGGGGGGTATGTGCGGGGCCATGAGGGTCCGGGGGGTGGTCACCGCGCTGGTGGCTGGGCTCATGCTCGCAATCGGCGCATGCGGTGGGGAGAGCAGTTCTGGGACGGTCACGCTCAATTTCTGGGCGTACAACGAGCCCGGAGGGACGTTCCGTGCGGCGGCAGATCGCTGCACCGCGGCGTCCGACGGCCGGTACCGCATCGAGTTCAACGCACTGGGCAACGATCCGAACACCCAGCGCCAGGCGCTCGTCCGCAGACTCGCGGCGGGCGACTCGTCCATCGACATCATGAGCATGGACGTCATCTGGACGGCGGAGTTCGCCGAGGCAGGCTGGATCCTGCCGTTCCCCGACGACGTGGCGGCCCAGATCAAGGACGGGACGCTGAAGGGGCCGCTGGACACGGCGACCTACAAGGGCAAGCTCTACGGCGCGCCGGCGAACTCGAACACGCAGCTGCTCTGGTACCGCAAGGACCTGGTGCAGACGCCGCCCAAGACGTGGTCGGAGATGATCGACATGGCGGTCAAGATGCCGAAGGCCGGCCGCATCGAGATCCAGGGCGACGCCTACGAGGGCTACACCGTCTGGTTCAACTCGCTCATCCAGTCCGCGGGCGGCCAGATCCTCGAGTCGCCGACGAAGGTCGCCATGCCCGAGGGGCCGACGAAGGCGGCGCTCGGCGTCATCCAGAAGCTCGCGACGTCGAAGGCGGCGGACCCGTCTCTGCCGGCCCAGCGCGAGGACCAGAACCGCCTCGCATTCGAGACCGGGGACGCGGCGTTCCAGGTGAACTACCCGTTCATCTATCCGAGCGCCCGGGACAACAAGGCGCCGATCTTCAAGGACATCGCGTGGGCGCCGTATCCGGCGGTCGACGCCGACAAGCCCTCGCGTGCGCCGATCGGCGGCTTCAACTGGGGCGTCGGCGGCAACACGAAGCACCGGGCCGAGGCGTTCGCCGCGGCGGCGTGCATGCGCAACGAGCAGAACCAGCGTGACTTCGCCCTGAAGGGCGGGCTCCCGCCGACGCTCGAGAAGCTGTACGACGACCCCTCGTTCAAGAAGGAGTACCCCTTCGGCGACGCGATCCGGACCTCGCTGCAGACCGCCGCGGTGCGACCGCGCACGCCCGTGTACTCGGACGTGTCCCAGGCGATCTTCACGACCCTGCATCCTCCGAAGAGCGTGACGCCCGAGGAGTGGAAGGCCCTGCGCGACAAGGTCCAGAAGGCACTCGAGGGGGAGGCGCTGCTGTGAGCGACACGACGACGACCTCCACCACCACGGGGTCGGACTTCGAGAAGGCGCGCAAGAAGCACGTCAGCGAGCGGGCCAGAGCGGAGCGCCGACTCGGCCTCATGCTCGTCACGCCGGCGGCGATCGTCATGCTCGCCGTCACGGCGTACCCGATCCTGTACGCGGTCTGGCTGTCGCTGCAGCGCTCGGACCTGCGCTTCCCGGACGACAGCGAGTTCGTCGGGCTCGGCAACTACATCACGGTGCTCTCGTCGAGCCTGTGGTGGTCGGACCTCGGCCGCACCGTGCTCATCATGGTCGTGTCCGTGGGCATCGAGCTCGTGCTGGGCATGCTGCTCGCGCTCGTCATGCACCGCGCTCTGGTCGGTCGCGGCCTCGTTCGAACCTCATCGCTCATCCCGTACGGCATCGTGACCGTGGTCGCCGCGTTCGCGTGGCGGCTCGCCTTCTCGAAGGCGGACGGCGGGTTCGTGCCGGCGCTCTTCGGCTGGGAGACCGATCCACTGACCCAGACCTGGCCGACGATCGGCATCGCGATCCTGGCGGAGGTCTGGAAGACGACGCCTTTCATGGCGCTCCTGCTGCTCGCGGGGTTGTCGCTCGTCCCCGACGAGCTGCACGAGGCCGCGCGCGTGGACGGGGCAAGCGCATGGCAGCGGTTCTGGAAGATCACGATCCCGCTCATGAAGATCCCGATCCTCGTCGCGCTGCTGTTCCGCACGCTCGACGCGTTCCGGATCTTCGACTCGATCTACATCCTGTCCAACACGGGTCAGAACCGGGATGTGGAGACGGTGTCCATCCTGGGCTACAACCAGTTGCTCAACCAGCTGAACCTCGGGTTGGGCTCGGCGATATCCGTGCTGATCTTCATCTGCGTGGCGATCATCGCCGCCTTCTTCATCAAGGGCTTCGGCCTGCAGACGAGCGGGGAGAGGAGCTGACATGGACCGCAAGATCGGGCGGTGGGTGGCGGCCGACGCCATCGTCCTCGTGTTCGCCCTGTTCCCCGTCCTGTGGATCATCTCCCTGTCGCTGAAGACGCCGGCGACGGTGGCCGACGGGCGACTCCTCCCGTCGGAGTTCTCCTTCGACAACTACCAGGGCATCTTCGAGCAGGGCGTCTTCACCGACGCCCTGCGCAACTCGATCGGCATCGCGCTGATCTCGACCCTCATCGCGGTCGCGATCGCAGCCCTCGCGGCGTACGCGATCGCGCGCCTGCAGTTCCCGGGCAAGAGCCTGATCCTCCTGAGCGCGCTCGCGATCGCGATGTTCCCGCCGATCTCGATCGTCGGGCCGCTCTACAAGGTGTGGGCGAGCGTGGGTCTCTACGACACGTGGCTCGGCCTGATCATCCCGTACATGACGTTCACGCTGCCGCTGGCGATCTACACGCTGAGCGCGTTCTTCCGGGAGATCCCGTGGGAGCTCGAACAGGCGGCGCAGGTCGACGGCGCGACACCCGCGCAGGCGTTCCGCAAGATCATCCTGCCGCTGGCGGCGCCGGGCGTGTTCACGACGATGATCCTCGTGTTCATCTTCGCGTGGAACGACTTCGTCTTCGCGGTCTCGCTGACGTCGACGTCGGCGGCGCAGACGGTGCCCGCGGCTATCTCGCAGTTCCCGGGCGCATCGCAGTTCCAGCAGCCGACGGGCTCGATCGCGGCAGCCGCCGTGATCGTGACGATCCCGATCATCATCATGGTGCTCCTCTTCCAGCGGCGGATCGTGGCGGGGCTCACGGCCGGCGCGGTGAAGGGCTAGGAGGCAGACGTGGCAGGCATCCAGTTCGACGACGTCACGAAGCGCTACGACGATGGCTTCGAGGCCGTGAAGCACATGAACCTGGAGATCCCCGACGGGGAGTTCATGATCCTCGTGGGGCCCTCCGGGTGCGGGAAGTCCACCGCGCTGCGGATGATCGCCGGGCTCGAGGACATCACCGACGGTGAGCTGAAGATCGGCGAGTCGGTCGTCAACGACAAGGCGCCGAAGGACCGCGACATCGCGATGGTCTTCCAGAACTACGCCCTGTATCCGCACATGACCGTGCGCGACAACATGGGCTTCGCACTGAAGATCGCGGGCGAGCCGAAGGAGTCGATCAACCAGAAGGTCGAGGACGCCGCGCGCATCCTGGACCTGTCGGGCCATCTCGACCGCAAGCCGGCGAACCTGTCCGGCGGCCAGCGCCAGCGCGTCGCTATGGGCCGCGCGATCGTGCGCAGCCCCAGCGCGTTCCTCATGGACGAGCCCCTCTCGAACCTGGACGCCAAGCTGCGCGTGCAGATGCGCACGGAGGTCTCGCGCATCCAGCAGAGGCTGGGGGTGACGACGGTCTACGTGACACACGACCAGACCGAGGCCATGACGCTCGGCGACCGCGTCGCCGTCATGCGGGCGGGGCTGCTGCAGCAGGTCGACTCGCCCAAGGAGC
The DNA here is from genome assembly GCA_963757125.1 of uncultured Solirubrobacterales bacterium. GTDB lineage: Bacteria > Actinomycetota > Thermoleophilia > Solirubrobacterales > Solirubrobacteraceae > CAVVSD01. Next base: position 1,451,970 of record CAVWQP010000009.1, read on the forward strand.
TCTACAACCACCCGCGCAACATCTTCGTCGCCGGCTTCATCGGGTCGCCGTCGATGAACTTCTTCGCCGCACACGTGGAGAACGGCAAGGTGCGCCTGCCGTTCGGCGAGGTCGACCTGCCGGAGGGCGTGCAGGCCGGGGGCGAGGTCATCGCGGGCATCCGCCCCGAGGACTTCGAGGACGCGTCGCTCACGGGCGACGTCCCGGACCGCCTGGTCTTCGAGGCCCCGATCGATCTCGTCGAGTCGATGGGCTCGGAGATCTACGCGTACTTCCCCGTCGAGGCGCCGGCCGCCCAGTCCGACGAGCTGGCCGAGCTTGCCGCCGACTCCGGGCTCGCCGACGTGCCGAGCGCCGGTGGCGGCGAGGAGGCCCAGGTCGTCGCGCGCCTCGCGCCCGAGAGCGAGGTCAAGGAGGGGTCGAAGGCCAGGCTCGCGCTGGACACCACCAAGGTGCACCTCTTCGACCCGTCGGACGGCAGCAACATCGCTCACCGGGGGGGTTGAGCGACCAGCCGCGGCGCCCGTCCGCAGGGACGCGGGCGCCGCGGTTGCCGTCCCGCAGGACGGCATGGAATCCTCCTGTTGCACCTGATCCCGCACCGTCGCGCCGAGATCGTCAGATCGTCGGACCGAGGGCCTTGACACTCCGCGAAGTTCGCGAGTAGCGTCCGTTCTCCGTACCGCTGTGCGCTCAGCGAACGGGAGAGGGGGACTGAGGAGTTCCCCCGCGTGTCATTCCCAGGAGGAGGATCAGGTGCGAAGGACAACGCTGTGGGGGCGACCCCGCATGCTCGCGACACTGTGTGTCGCGGTGATGTCCGTTGGTCTCGTTGCGTGTGGCGACAGCAGCGACGACAGCGGCAGCAGCAGCAGTGGCAGCGGCAACGACGCCGCTTCGACCGAGGCAGCGGCGAACGCCTCGAAGTGCGGGCTCGGCAACGGCCAGAAGGCCTCCGGCTCGCCGATCAAGCTCGGCGCGATCATCACGAAGCAGCCGGGCACGGACTTCACCGACATCAGCGACATGGCGAAGGCCTACTTCGACTGCGTCAACGACAACGGCGGCGTCAACGGCCACCCGGTGCAGTACCAGGTCGAGACGGAGCAGACCAACCCGCAGCAGGTCGCGTCGCTCGCCACCAAGCTGGTCGAGAGCGACAAGGTGCTCGGCATCGTCGGCAACACGAGCCTCATCGACTGCGCGGTGAACCAGAAGTACTACGCCAAGCAGGGGATCAACATGATCGCCAACGGCGTCGCGCGCGAGTGCTACTTCTCGGAGAACATCCGCGACATCAACATGGGGCCGTACTACTCGACCGTCGGTGCGGCGCAGTACCTGATCAACCAGGGCGCCAAGTCGATCGTCGCGGCGACCCTCAAGGCTCCCGGCACGGACTTCAACAACCAGGGCGCCGTGGAGCTCGCGAAGCAGAACAACATCCCCGGCAAGTCGGTGACCGAGGTCGTGCCGATCAACGACGGTGCGGCGCTGGCGCTCAAGCTGGTGCAGGCCGCCGGTGACGGCGGCGGCGTGGTGCTCGACTTCATCCCGCCGGAGGCGCTGAAGGTCCTCCAGGGCGCCGAGCAGCAGGGCCTGATCGACAAGGTCAAGTGGGCCTGCGCGACGCCGTGCAACGACGCGTCGATCGCCTCGGCCCTCGGGCCGGCGTGGAACGACAAGCTCGGCATCAACGCGGAGCTCAACCTCGTCGACTCCAAGGGCCCGGACAACCAGCTGTACCTCCAGGTGCAGAAGAAGTACGCGCCCAAGTCGGCGATCGGCTCGTTCGGTCAGATGGGCTTCATGGACGCGCTGCTCGCGACCAAGGCCCTCATGACGATCAAGGGCGAGTACACGAAGGAGTCCGTCAACGACGCCTTCAAGGCGCTCAAGGACGTGAAGACGGACATCCTGTGCAACCCGTGGACGTTCGGCGACGGCGTGCGCCTCGCGAACGACGCGGACCGGACGATCGTGCCGCAGGACCACAAGTTCGTCGAGAAGGAGAAGTGCTTCGACATCGCGGCGCTTCCGAGCAACAACCTCGAGGAGCAGCGGAGCGGCCAGTAGCTCCGTGGAGAAAGGACGTAGGAGTTGACCATGTACATCAGGGTTCCCGAGGCGGCCGCAGATGCCTGATCTGAAGCCGTTCATCGTGCTGGGACTGGCGCTGGGAGGGGTGTTCGCCCTCTCGGGTGTCGGCCTTGTGGTGCTCTTCCGCGCCACGGGCGTCGTCAACCTCGCCTATGGAGCTGTGGGTGCCTTCGGGGCCCTGATCACGTGGCAGCTGATCAACGAGGCCGGGTGGAACGAGTGGCTCGCGTTCGCCGCCTGCGTCCTCTTCGGGGGGCTGATCACGCTGGTCTACGGGTACTTCTTCGGTCCCCTGCTGGCCCAGCGCGATCCCCTCGTGAAGGCGACGGCGACGCTCGGGGTGCTGCTCATCCTGCTCGGCCTCGCGTCCTGGATATGGGGCGACGACGCACGGTCGATCGTGCTGCCGACGACGTCGGAGGGCTTCAACATCGGCGAGGTCCGCGTGAACTACACGCAGATCCTCGCGCTCGTGCTCGCGGTCGTCGTGACGGGCGGCACCGCCGTGTTCCTGCAGGCCACGAAGCTGGGGACCGCGATGCGGTCGCTGGCCAACGACCGTGAGATCACCGCCATGCTCGGCGTGCCCGTCCGACGGGTCGAGGCTGCGGCGTGGCTCGGGTCGGGGCTCCTGTCGGGGCTCACCGGCCTGCTGCTGTCGAACCTCGTCGGGCTCGACATGGTCGGCCTGACGTTCCTGGTCATCGCGGCGTTGGCGGCGGCCCTCATCGGCCAGCTGCAGTCGCTGTGGGTCACGCTCCTCGCCGGCCTCGCCATCGGGATCGTGCAGGCCTGCGCGACCCCGTTCGAGTCGATCGGCGGCTACCGGTCGATGACCCCGTTCCTGTTCGCGATCGTCGCTCTGCTGTGGTTCGCCCGCAAGCAGCCGGCGCTGGTGAGGGTCTGATGAGCGCGGTCGACGAGCAGTCCGGCTCGACCGGCACGGGCGCGTTCGCTCCGCGGCCGCAGTCCCGCAAGCCGCCGGCGAAGACGATCGTCAACACCGTCATCGTCGTGGTGGGGATGCTGTTCCTGTTCTTCCTGCTGCCGACGCTGACGAGCAACTACTGGCTGCAGATCTGCACCCAGGTCGTCGTGTACTCCGTCGTCGCGCTCGGCCTGGCTCTGCTGGTCGGCCGCGTCGGCATGGTGTCGCTGGGGCAGATCGCGCTCCTGGCGCTCGGCGGCTGGGTCGCCCTGCGGATCGGGTTCGCGAGCGGTCTGCCGTTCCCGCTGCTCATGCTGGCCGCGGGCGTCATGACCGGTCTGTTCGGCGTGATCATCGGCCTGCCGGCGCTCCGTCTGGGCGGCCTGTACCTGGCGCTCATCACGCTCATGGCGGCGGCGGCGATCTCGATCGTCCTGCAGCAGACGAACTTCCCCAACGGCGGCACCGGGTTCCTCGGGTACTCGATCACCGGCTCGGGCACGGCGGCGCTGCGGCGGCCGGACATCGCCCAGCAGACCGAGGGCTTCTTCCGCTACACGCTCGTCGTCGGGGCACTCATGTTCCTGCTGGCGTGGATCCACGTCCGCGGCAAGCCGGGGCGCGCCTGGGCGGCGATCCGCCAGAGCCAGCCGGCCGCCCTCGCCGGCGGCGTGAACATCACGCTGTACAAGCTGTGGGCGTTCGCGCTCGCCGCCTTCATGACCGGCGTGATGGGCTGCATCCTGGCCGCATCGGGTGGCGGACTGACGATCCTCCAGTTCCCGACGCAGGAGTCGATCTCGCTGCTCGCAGCGGTGTTCATCGGCGGTGTCTACGGGTTCTCCGGCGCGGTCGTCGCGGGCGTCTTCACGAAGCTCGTGCCCGCGCTGCTGGACAACTGGAACCTGCCGCCCGACCTGCTGCTGATCCTCTTCGGCGTCGGCGTCCTGCAGGTGCTGCTCACGGCGCCGCAGGGTCTCGCGGTCCAGTTCCCGAAGGACATGGCCAAGCTCGGGCGCCTCATCGCGAGGCCGTTCACGCGAGGCAGCAAGGCGAAGGCAGAGGAGGCTGCACGGTGATCAAGATCTCCGACCTCACCGTGCAGTTCGGCGGCGTGAAGCCGCTGGACAGCGTGGACGTCGAGTTCCCGGTCGGGACCTGCGGTCTCATCGGGCCCAACGGCGCGGGGAAGACGACGTTCTTCAACGTGCTGAGCGGGTTCGTCAACCCGAAGTCCGGCAGCGTCATGGCGTTCGACACCGACCTGTTCGCGATGCCGCACTACCGGCGCGCGCGCTGGGGGCTGCGGCGGACGTTCCAGACCGAGCAGGCGATCGAGGAGCTCTCGCTCTACGACAACGTCGCGATGGTGCACGAGCACTGGGGCGAGAACCGCGGCCAGCGCCGCGACGACGTCATGGGCGCCCTCGGGTTCGTCGGCCTCGACCACCTGGATCCGCGGTCGAAGGTCGGTGTGCTCGACGCACGCGACCGCCGGCTCGTGGAGATCGCGCGCGCGGTCGTCGGCCGCCCGCGCCTCGTGCTCCTCGACGAGCCGGCCGCCGGCCTGCCCGACGAGGAGACCGAGCACCTCGCCGGGGTCATCCGGAGCATCCCCGAGCACATGGGCGCGCTCGTGATCCTCGTGGACCACGACATGAGCCTCGTGCAGAACACGTGCTCGATCACCGCGGTCCTCGACTTCGGAAAGCTCATCGCCGCCGGCCCGACGGCCGAGGTGCTGCGCAACGAGCACGTCATCAAGGCCTATCTCGGCGCGGAGGACGATGAGCTGTGACTGCCACGGTTGAAGCACCCGCGGCGACGAGCCTGCGGATCGAGGACCTGCACGTCGACCGCGGCGCGCGCGAGGTCCTGGAGGGCGTGTCGATCGACATCACGCCCGGCGAGGTCACCGCGCTCCTGGGCCCCAACGGCGCGGGCAAGTCGTCGCTGGTCCTGACGGTCGGCGGGGCGCTGCGCGCCACGTCCGGCCACATCTGGCTCGGCGATCAGGACCTCACCCACCGCAAGCCGGAGAAGATCCGCGCGCTGGGCATCGCCGTGGTCCCCGAGGGCCGGCGGCTGCTGCGTGACCTGACGGTGGAGGACAACCTCCGCGTCGCCACGTACACGCTGCCGCGCGCCCAGGCGGCCGGCGGCATCGACCACGCGCTCGAGCTCTTCCCCGAGCTGCGCAAGCGGTGGGAGGTCACGGCGGGCCAGCTGTCCGGCGGCGAGCAGCAGATGGTCGTGCTCGCCCAGGCGCTGGTGTCGCGCCCGAAGTTCATCCTCGTGGACGAGCTGTCGCTCGGTCTCGCGCCCGTCATCGTCAAGCGGCTGGCGCCCGTGCTGAGCGAGGTCGCCGCCACCGGCGTCGGCGTGCTCCTCATCGAGCAGTTCGCGCACGTCGCGCTGGCCGTCTCGAAGAGCGCCTACGTGATCGAGGGCGGGCAGATCCGCTACAAGGGCACGTCGGCGGAGCTCAAGGAGCGCCCCGAGCTGCTGCAGTCGGCGTACCTGCTGCGCGATGCCGACGAGGAGGTCGTCGAGGTGATCGAGGCCGAGACCGAGGCCGAGGAGCCCACGAGCTGAGGACGCGAGCGGGCGCTACCGCCCGCGCAGCCGGTCGAGGACCTCGTCGGTCCACTCCTGGGTGCGCATGATCCGGTAGCGCTCGCACGTCAGCCGCGCGTAGGCGTCGGCCTTCGTCTCGCCCTTGCGGACGAGGCCGGCGTCCTCGAGCAGCGCGATCGCCGGCAGCAGCTCCTCGTGGTACCAGCGCAGCGCGACGCGGTCGCGCTCGAGGAACTGGTGCTCGGCCTGCATGATCCGGTAGCCCCAGGCCTCGACGCCCTCCGCCAGCTCGCCGTAGCGCCACGGGTCGCTCAGGCGGATGAGGTCGCGGGCGGCCACCGGCAGCGGCACGCGCTCCCAGAACAGCCGCTCGTGCCCCTTGAGCGGCAGGTCGGCGATGCGGATCGAGCGGTCGGCGCCGACGCGCGTGAGGACGTCGACGACGTGCGCGTCGATCGTGTCCTGCCCGTGCGCGCGGGCGACGGAGACCCGGTGGTGCCCGTCGCGCACGAAGTGGGCGTCGCCGACCCGGTAGACCTCGATCGGCGGGAACGCCTCGCCGCGCCGTCGGGCGAGCGCGATGCGCTCCCAGCGCGGGCGCACGCGGCCTGAGGTGGGGCGGAAGCGGCGGTCGAAGTCGCGCGTGCGGTCGACGGAGCCGACGATGCTGTCGAGGCTGATCGACTTGAGTCCGACGTCGCGCTCGCCGACCCGGCCGAGGGCGTCGACGACCTCGTCGAAGGGCAGCACGGCCCCGACGTCCTCGGGTTGACGGAGCAGCAGGCTGCCGATCCGGGAGAGCACGGCGCCCCGCCGCGCGCGAAGGAAATCGTCCTGCGCGTCGGCCTGCGGCATGCCCGTCTCGCGTGGTGGCACGCCTGCATGATGCGCTCCAGGTACCGGGTGTCCAAGTGCGGACCGTCACGCACGCCGCTCGCGTGCTTATGATCGCGCGCCATGGAAGCCAGCCAGATCACCCCGCCCCAGGGACCGCAGGTCGGCGACAAGGGCCTCAAGAAGGACGCACTGGGCTTCGTGTCCAGCCTGGTCATCGGGGTGGCGTCGACCGCCCCGGGCTACTCGCTGGCCGCGACCCTCGGGTTCATCGTCGCGGTGACGGGGATCGGGCTGCAGGCACCGGCGGTGCTGCTCGTCTCGTTCATCCCGATGCTGCTCATCGCCGCGGCCTACTACTACATGAACCGCGCGGACCCGGACTGCGGCACCACGTTCTCGTGGGTGACGCGGGCGATGGGGCCGACGCTGGGCTGGCTCGGCGGCTGGGCGATCATCGTCGCCGACATCATCGTCATGGCCAACCTCGCCCAGATCGCGGGGCTGTACTCGTTCCTGCTCGTCGACTGGCAGAGCGCGGCGGACTCGACGGTCGCGGTCACGGCCGTCGGCATCGTCTGGATCGCGATCATGACCGCGATCACCACGATCGGCATCGAGCTGTCGGCGAAGACGCAGGTCGGCCTGCTCGGCGCCGAGGTCATCACGCTCGTCCTCTTCGCCGTCGTGGCGCTCGCCAAGGTCGCGTTCGGCACCGCTCCTCCGACGTCGGTCGATCCCAGCATCAACTGGTTGAACCCCTTCGCGATCGACTCCTTCGACGCGCTCGTGTCGGGCGTCCTGTTGGGGGTGTTCATCTATTGGGGCTGGGACAGCACCGTCACCGTCAACGAGGAGAGCAAGGACTCCTCGGAGGGACCGGGGAAGGCGGCGCTGCTGGCGACGGTGATCCTGCTCGCGATCTACATCGTCGTCTCCTACGCCGCGCAGGCCTTCGCGGGGCCGCAGGAGCTCATCGACAACGCGGACGACGTGCTCAGCGTCCTGGGCAACGACGTGTTCGGCAGTCCGCTCGACAAGATCCTGATCATCGCGGTGCTGACGTCGGCGGCCGCGTCGACGCAGACCACGATCCTCCCGACCGCGCGCACGTCGCTCTCCATGGCTCGCGCCCGGGCGATCCCGGCCAAGTTCGGCGAGGTCCACCCGCGCTATCTGACCCCGCACGTCTCCACGATCCTCATGGGCGTCCTGTCGATCGTCTGGTACGTCGGGCTGACGATCATCAGCGAGAACATCCTGTTCGACTCGCTCGCGGCGCTCGGCCTGATGATCGCCTTCTACTACGGGCTCACCGGCTTCGCGTGCACGATCTACTACCGGCGCGAGCTGACCAAGAGCGCCAAGAACATCCTGCTCATCGGGGTCGCGCCGCTGCTCGGCGGCATCATCCTGCTCGCGATCTTCGTGAAGTCGGTCATCGACTACGCGGACCCGGCGAACTCCGAGTCGGGGGACTCGTGGTTCGGCCTCGGCCCGCCGCTCGTCATCGGGATCTTCTTCCTCATCATGGGCCTCGTGCTCATGTACTGGTGGCGCTTCACCGCCGGCCGGGAGTTCTGGCGGCGGCGTCCGGAGGTCGTCGATCCCGCGATCGCGTCGGGCCAGAAGCAGGCAGAGGTCGATCCGGAGCTGCTCAATGACTGATCCACGTCCGATCGTCGTCGGCTACGACGGCCGCGCGGGGTCGCGCGCCGCGCTCGACGAGGCGCTGCGGCTCGCCGAGGACCTCGGCGCGCCGGTCGTCGCGGTCTTCTCGTTCGAGCCCACGCGGCTCGGCGGGGAGGCCCGCGACCTCGACGAGGCCGTCACGGAGCGAGCGCGCGTCGTCCTGGAGGAGGTCGCGGCCCGCGCGGCCGGGACCGGGGTGGCGGTGGAGACCGTGCACCGCCAGCAGTCGCCGTCGGAGGGGCTGCTGGCGGAGGCCGAGGACCGGCACGCGCAGATGCTCGTGGTGGGGTCGACCGGGGAGGGGCCGCTGCGCGGGATCCTCGTGGGGTCGACGCCCTACAAGCTGCTGCACCTCAGCACCCGGCCGGTCCTCGTCGTGCGCGCGGTCTGAGCGCGGGGTGGTAGATTCGCCCTGGATGTCGTTCACCGCGCTCGACCTGCTTCTCCTTCTCCTCCCCCGCTAGGGGGAGATATTGCGTGGCGGCCGCTGAAGCCGCGAGCCATCGAGAAGAAGCAGACGGAACGAGCCGAGAAGGAGAGAACGACATGCAGCACGTGCAGATCTTCGACACGACCCTGCGGGACGGCGAGCAGTCCCCTGGGATCTCGCTGAACACGACGGAGAAGCTCGAGATCGCCCATCAGCTGGCGCGCCTGGGCGTCGACGTCATCGAGGCCGGGTTCCCGATCGCCTCGCCGGGCGACTTCGAGGCCGTCCAGGCCATCGCGCGGGAGGTCAGCGGTCCAGTCATCACCGGCCTGGCGCGGGTGAACCCGGGGGACGTCGAACGTGCATGGGAGGCCGTACGCGACGCGGCACGACCTCGGATCCACACGTTCGTCTCCACGTCCGACATCCACATCGTCCATCAGCTGCAGTCCACGCGCGAGGACGTCAAGGGCCTGGCGCGGGCCGCGGTCGCGCAGGCCAAGGAGCACCTCGACGACGTCGAGTTCTCGCCGATGGACGCCACGCGCGCCGACGTCGAGTTCACCGCCGAGGTCATCCAGATCGCGCTGGACGAGGGCGCGACGGTCATCAACATCCCCGACACCGTCGGGTACACGATGCCGCACGAGTACGCCGAGTTCCTGACGCGCCTCTACGAGCTGGTGCCGAAGCTGCACGACGCGACGCTCTCCGTGCACTGCCACGACGACCTGGGCCTGGCCGTCGCCAACTCGTTCGCCGGCGTCATGGCCGGGGCGCGGCAGGTCGAGTGCGCGATCAACGGCATCGGCGAGCGCGCGGGCAACGCGTCGCTCGAGGAGATCGTGATGCTGCTGCGCACGCGCGGCGACGCCGTCGGCTTCGACACGCGGGTCAACACCCAGGAGATCGCGCGGTCCTCGCGGCTCGTCTCGCGTCTGACCGGCTACCCGGTGCAGCCCAACAAGGCCATCGTGGGGCGCAACGCCTTCGCGCACGAGTCCGGCATCCACCAGGACGGCGTCCTGAAGGAGCGCACGACCTACGAGATCATGGACGCGCGCAGCATCGGCCTGGAGGGCAACGACCTCGTGCTGGGCAAGCACTCCGGCCGCCACGCGCTGCGCCAGGCGCTCGAGGACCTCGGGTATCCCGTCGACGGCCAGGTGCTGCGGACGGCGTTCGAGCGCTTCAAGGCGCTGGCGGACAAGAAGAAGCAGGTCACGGCGATGGACCTCGAGGCGCTCGTCACCGACGAGCTGCGCGACGAGATCTCCGGCTACGCGCCTCGAGTGGTTCGACGTCGACGCGTCCTCGCGCCGGCCGCCGCACGCCACGGTCTCGGTGACGATGCCGGACGGATCGAGCTCGGAGGGCTCGTTCACCGGCGACGGGCCGGTCGACGCGATCTTCCACGCGATCAACACCGCGACGGGGGTGGACGCGCGGCTGCGCGAGTTCCGCGTCGACGCGGTGACGGGCGGCCAGGACGCGCTCGGCGAGGTGTCGGTGGTGCTCGAGCTCGAGGGGCGCAGCGCGTCCGGTCAGGGTGTCGCGACCGACATCCTGCAGGCGGCGGGCGTCGCCTACACGCGTGCGCTGACGGTGGTCGTCCACCGCACGCGGACCGAGGCGGAGCCCGCGCTCGCCGCGGACGCGGTCGCGACCCCCTGAGTCCCGTGATCCTCTGCGACGTCGGCCCGCGCGACGGGCTGCAGAACCACGACGTGACGCTGCCCCCGGAGGCGCGCGCGGAGCTGTGCCTGCGGCTCGCCGCCGCGGGCCTGCGCCGCGTGGAGGCCGGGAGCTTCGTGCACCCGGGGCGCGTCCCGCAGATGGCCGGGGCGGAGGAGGTCTTCGCCGCGCTGGCGGGCCACGACGAGGCGTCGTGGTCGGGGCTCGTGCTCAACCCGCGCGGCCTGGACCGCGCGCTGGCCGCCGGCGTCGAGGAGATCCACCTCGCGTACCCCGTCAGCGACACCTTCGGGATGCGCAACCAGGGTCAGACCGCGGCGGAGGGCGCACGGCTCGCGCAGGAGATGGTGCGGGCGGTGAAGACCGCGGGCGGGCGTGTGAACGTCACGCTGGCCGCGTCGTTCGGCTGTCCGTTCGAGGGCCCGGTCGATCCGGGCATCGTCGTCCAGCACGTCGCGCTCATCGCGGCGGCGGGCGCGGACGAGGTCATGCTCGCCGACTCGATCGGCGTCGGCGTGCCGGCCCAGGTGCGCCGCCTCGTGCCGGCGGCGCTCTCCGCGGCGGCAGGCACCCCGATCGGCCTCCATCTCCACAACACCCGCAACACGGGCTACGCGAACGCCATCGCGGGCCTCGAGGCCGGCGCGACGCTGCTCGACGCGTCCGTCGGCGGCATCGGCGGCTGCCCGTTCGCACCGAACGCCACGGGCAACATCGCGACCGAGGACCTCGTCTACCTCCTCGACGGCGAGGGCGTGGAGACGGGCGTCGACCTCGACGCCCTGATCGCGGTGGCGGCGTGGCTCGAGGAGCGGCTGGCGTCGCCGCTGCCGGGGCTGCTGCATCGTGCCGGGCCGTTCGTGCCGGTGGGGGTGGAGTAGCTCCGCTCGACCGGCGACGACCTGCGCCCCACCCGAGCGGAGCGCAGGTCCCGCCGCGACCGTCCTACGCCGCCGGCACCGGCTCCGGCGCCGTGACCGGATCGACCGTCCAGTCCGGGTGCCCCGGCATGGCCGGCGTGGTCTCGTCGTAGAGCCACGCGTGCAGGAACGGGCCGACGTCGCGGCCGGCGACCTTCGACGCCAGGGCGATGAAGTCGGCGGTGCTCGCCACGCCGTTCTCGTACCTGCTCACCCACGCGCGCTCGAGCGCGTCGAACGCGTCCGTGCCGATCTCCTGGCGCAGCGCATACAGCACGAGCGCGCCGCCCTCGTACACGTTCGGGCTGAACAGGCCGGTCAGCGTGCCGTCCGGCGGCACCGCGACCGGGCCGTACTGCGCGCGGTAGTTGTCGCCCGCGGCGTACGCGGCGCGCATGTAGCCCTCGATGTCCGCGTAGCCCTCCTCGCCGAACAGCCCGGCGCTGTCCTCCGCGAGCTGGCCGTGCTCCTCGGCGTAGTTGATCTCGTACCAGGTCGCGTGGCCCTCGTTGAGCCAGATGTCGCTCCACTCGTACGGCGCGACGCTGTCGCCGAACCATTGGTGGGAGAGCTCGTGGACCATGGTCGGCTCCCACACGCCCTGCGGCAGCTGGGTGAACCAGGTGAGGCCGTACACCGACAGCGTCTGGGTCTCCAGCGCGAACGGGATGTCATCCACGACGAGCGACCCGTAGATGCCGAACGGGTACTGGCCGACGCGCGCCTGCATCCAGGGGATGTGCGCCGTGACCGTCGACAGCGCCGGGTCGAGCTGCGCGGTCAGCCGCTTCGGGGTCACATCGCGCACGGTGACGCCGTCCACCGCGCCGCGCTCGGTGACGTCGTAGTCGCCCGCGGCGATCTGGACGAGCTCGGTCGCCATCGGCTGGCGAAGGTCGTAGTTCCACACGGTCCGGCCGGGCTCGGGCGTCGTCTTGGACACGAGGTCGCCGTTGGCCACCGCGGTCACCCCGTCGGGGACGTCGAGGTGGAACGTGAACGTCGCCTTGTCGCGCGGGTGGTCGTTGGACGGCAGGAACAGGTGCGCGAAGTTCGGCTGCGCGGCCGTCGCCGTTCCGTCGGGCGTGTAGAAGAACGCCGACGAGGAGTCGACCTCGGGATCGACGGCTGTCGGCGTCGCCGTGTACCGGGCCACCACGACGCGGAACCTCGCGCCCTTGTGGATCGGCTTCTCGGGCGTGATGACGATGTCCTCGCCGTCCTGGACGACGGCCGCCGGGCGGCCGTTCACCGCGACGGCGCCGTAGCTCGTCCCCGCCCAGTCCAGGTCGAAGCTCGACAGCGACTGGGTCGCCTTCGCATCGATCGTCACGGTCCCCGTGACCGGGCTCGCCGGCGCGGCCACCGGATAGCGCCACGCGACGTCGTAGTGCCAGACGTCATAGCCGCCGTTGCCCAACGTGGGGTAGAGGCGGTCACCGATCCCGGCGGCTCCCGGACTCGGTGGCTGGCCGCCCGCGGCGGCGACGCCCGGCAGTGCCAGGGCAGCAACGATGGCGCCGGCGACGATCGCTGCGCGCGCAGTTCGGAGGAACATGTGCGCATGCTCTCTGGTTCGTGACGATCGCAACGCGCCAAACGCCGCCGATTACGCTCGTATGCGATAACGTACGCGCCGCCGTGGCCGCCCCCTCCGTCACCGACGTCCCCATCGGCCGGCGCATCCGGGCGCTGCGCGAGCACATGGACCTGAGCCTGCGCGATCTCGCGGGGCGCTCCGGCGTCTCCGCGCCGATGCTCAGCCAGGTCGAGCGGGGGGAGACGAGCCCGACCCTGCAGGTGGCGCAGCGGATCGCCGCGGGACTGGACCTCAGGCTCAGCCAGCTGCTGCGCCTCGACGAGTCCGGCGCCGTCTCGATCACCCGTGCGCGGGAGCGCCGTCAGGGCGGGACGGCGGGCCACAGCTACGAGGTCCTGACGCCACCGGAGCCCGGCCAGCGCGCCGAGCTCTCGCGCCACGTCCTCGCACCGGGCGCCGCCACCGGCGGCCCCGGCGACCCCCCGATCCACGAGCCAGGCGCCCGCGAGGTGGCCTTCGTGGACACGGGCGACGTCGTCCTCGACATCGACGGCGAGCGCCACCCGCTCGCCGAGGGCGACTGCGTCACGTTCGACGCCGACCTTCCCCATCACTTCGAGAACCCCGGCGAGGGCGAGGCCGTGCTGCTCGCCGTCGTCGCCGCCGGCCTGCGGAGGAGCTGACCCACATGTCCCAACCGACCACGCTGTTCGAGAAGATCTGGCAGCGCCACGAGGTGGCGCCCGACCTCATCTACATCGACCTCCACCTCGTCCACGAGGTCACGAGCCCACAGGCGTTCGACGGCCTGCGGATGGCGGGCCGCAAGGTCCGCCGCCCGGACCGCACGCTCGCCACCGCCGACCACAACGTCCCGACCGACGGCACGATGACCGCCGACCGCATCAAGGACCAGCTCAGCCGCGTCCAGGTCGAGACGCTCGAGGCCAACTGCGAGGAGTTCGGCGTGCCGCTCTTCTCGCTCGGCAGCGAGCACCAGGGCATCGTGCACGTCATCGGCCCCGAGCTGGGCGTCACCCAGCCGGGCATGACGATCGTCTGCGGCGACAGCCACACCGCGACGCACGGCGCGTTCGGAGCGCTCGCCTTCGGCATCGGGACGAGCGAGGTCGAGCACGTCCTCGCCACCCAGTGCCTCGTGCAGCACAAGCCCAAGTCGATGCGCATCAACTACGTCGGCTCGATGGGCAACGGCGTCACCGCCAAGGACCTCATCCTCGCGACGATCGGCCAGATGGGCGTCGCGGGCGCGGCCGGCCACGTGGTCGAGTTCTCGGGCGACGTCATCCGCGGGCTCTCGATGGAGGGCCGCATGACGATCTGCAACATGACCATCGAGGGCGGCGGCCGCGCGGGCATGATCGCGCCGGACGAGACGACCTTCGGCTGGGTCCGCGACCACGGCGGCACGGTGCAGGAGGACTGGCACGAGCTGTTCACCGACGAGGGCGCGACGTTCGACAAGGAGATCACCGTCGACGTCGACGCGATCAGCCCCCAGGTCACATGGGGCACGAACCCGGAGATGGTCATCGGCGTCGCCGATGCGGTGCCGGAGCCCCAGGACGACGGCGACGAGCGCGCGCTGCACTACATGGGCCTCGAACCCGGGACGCCGATGGTCGAGTTGAAGCTCGACCGCGTCTTCATCGGCTCGTGCACGAACTCGCGGATCGGCGACCTGCGCGAGGCCGCGTCGGTCGTGAAGGGCCGCAAGGTCGCCTCGCACGTCAACGCGATGGTCGTCCCCGGCTCCGCCCTCGTGAAGGCGCAGGCCGAGGAGGAGGGGCTCGACGAGGTCTTCCGCGCGGCCGGCTTCGACTGGCGCGGCGCGGGCTGCTCGATGTGCCTGGGCATGAACCCGGACATCGCCGCCCCCGGCGAGCGCGTCGCCTCCACGAGCAACCGCAACTTCGAGGGCCGGCAGGGCAAGGGCGCCCGCTCGCACCTCGTCTCGCCTCGGATGGCGGCCGCCGCCGCCATCGAGGGCCACTTCGTCGACATCAGGACGTGGGAGTCATGAAAGCCATCGAGACGATCACCGGGCGCGTGTCGGTGCTGATGCGCGACGACATCGACACCGACCAGATCATCCCCAAGCAGTTCCTCAAGCGGGTCGAGCGCACCGGCTTCGGCGAGTTCCTCTTCTACGACTGGGCGAAGGAGCCCGACTGGGACCTGCCGGTCAACCAGGTGCTCGTGGCGGGCAGGAACTTCGGCTGCGGCTCCAGCCGCGAGCACGCGCCGTGGGCGCTGGAGGACTACGGGTTCCGCGCGATCATCGCGCCGTCGTTCGCCGACATCTTCAAGTCGAACTGCACGAAGGTCGGGCTGCTGCCGGTGCAGCTCACGAAGGACGAGGTCGTCGCGATCGCCGAGGCCGGGGAGTGCCAGGTCGACCTCGCGTCGCAGGAGGTCCGGTGGCCGGGCGGGACGGCGTCGTTCGACATCGACCCCAACATCAAGCACCGGCTGCTCAACGGCCTCGACGACATCGGCGAGACGCTGCAGCTCGGCGACGCGATCGACGCGTTCGAGGCCGACCGCCAGCAGCCGTCGAAGCCGACCACCGCGCTCGTCTCGTGAGTACGCGCACGTGGGACGCGGCGACGTACGACCGCGTCTCCGCCCCGCAGGTCTCCTGGTCGGAGGCGATCCTCGACCGCCTCGAGCTGCAGGGTGACGAGCTCGTGCTCGACGCCGGCTGCGGCTCCGGTCGCGTCACGGACCTGTTGCTGCAGCGTCTGCCGCAGGGCCGCGTCATCGCGCTGGACGCCGACGCCGACATGGTCCGCGCGACGCGTGAGCGCTTCGCCGGCGACCCGCGCGTCGAGGTCGTCCACCAGAGCCTCAGCGAGATGGAGCTGGCTGAGCCGGTCGACGCCGTGTTCTCCGGCGCGACGTTCCACTGGGTCCTCGACCACGATGAGCTGTTCGCGCGCATCGGCCGTGCCACCAAGCCCGGCGGGCGCATCAGCGCGCAGTGCGGGGGCGAGGGCAACATCGCCCACGTCAAGGGGATCGCCGACCGGCTGTACCCCGGCGAGCCGCCGCACACCTGGAAGTACGCCGGCACGGAGGAGACCCGTGAGCGCCTCGAGCACAACGGGTTCACCGACGTGCAGACGTGGCTGCAGCCGGCGCCGATCACCCCGCCGGAGCCGCTCACCTTCCTCGGCGACGTGATCCTCGGGCCGTACGTGCAGCTCCTGCCCGAGGCCGAGCGCATGCCGTTCGCGCAGAGCGTTCTGGACGAGCTCGACGACCCGCCGGTCCTCGACTACGTCCGCCTGAACATCGTCGCCCGAAAGGCCGCCTGAATGCCCCACGTCGTCGTCCTGCCCGGAGACGGGATCGGCCCGGAGGTCGCCGCCCCGGCGGTGGCGATCCTCCAGCAGCTCGTCCCGGACGTCACGACCGAGGAGCAGCTCTTCGGCGGCGCGTCGATCGACGCGAACGGCACGGCGCTCACCGACGACGTCCTCGCCGCGTGCACGGCGTCGGACGCCGTGCTCCTGGCGGCCGTGGGCGGGCCGAAGTGGGACACCACCGACCCGTCCAAGCCGCGTCCCGAGCAGGGCCTGCTCGGCCTGCGGAAGGGCATGGGCCTGTACGCGAACCTCCGTCCGGTCCGCCCGGTCCCGGCGCTCTACGACGCCAGCCCGCTCAAGCGCGAGGTCATCGAGGGCACCGACCTGCTCGTCGTCCGCGAGCTGACCGGCGGCATCTACTTCGGCGAGAAGACGCGCACCGAGGACAGCGCGAGCGACCTCTGCGCCTACACCGTCACCGAGATCGACCGCATCGCGCGGACCGCCTTCGGCGCCGCGCGGCGCAAGGTCACGAGCGTCGACAAGGCCAACGTCCTGGAGACCTCGCGGCTGTGGCGCGCGACGGTCGTCGACGTCGCCGCGGACTTCGACGTCCCGCTCGAGCACGTGCTCGTCGACAACGCCGCGATGCAGCTCGTCTCCAACCCGAGCGACTTCGACGTCATCGTCACCGAGAACATGTTCGGCGACATCCTCAGCGACGAGGCCGCGATGATCACGGGCTCGATCGGGATGCTGCCGAGCGCGTCGCTCGGGGAGCCCGGCACCCCCGGGATGTTCGAGCCCGTGCACGGTTCGGCGCCGGACATCGCGGGCCAGGGGATCGCCAACCCGCTGGCGATGTTCCTCTCGGTCGCGATGTTGCTGCGCCATGGCCTCGGTTTGGATTCCGAGGCGGCCGCCCTAGAATCGGCCGTGGACTCGGCTCTGCGCGACGGGCTGCGCACCCGCGATCTGGGAGGCGACGCCACAACCGAGCAGGCCACCCAGGCAGTCCTCGACCACCTGCACCAAGGGAGCTGACGTGAAGCAAGCGGACCTCATCTGGATGAACGGCGAGTTCGTCGCATGGGAGGACGCGAAGGTTCACGTACTGACGCACGGCCTCCACTACGGCACCGGCGTCTTCGAGGGCATCCGCTGCTACGACACGGAGATCGGCCCGGCCGTGTTCCGCCACAAGGACCACATCGACCGGCTCTACAAGTCGGCCGAGCTGTACTACATGCCGATCCCGTACACGCCGGAGCAGATCCGGCAGGCGACGCTCGAGCTCATCGGCAAGAACGGCATGCGCTCCTGCTACATCCGGCCGATCGCCTACCGGGGCTACGGGACCATGGGCCTGTTCCCGCTCGACGCGCCGGTCGACGTCACGATCGCCGTCTGGGAGTGGGGCGCCTACCTCGGCGACGAGGGCGTGCGCAACGGCATCCGCGCGAAGGTCTCGAGCTGGCGGCGGATCTCCAACGACAGCCTCATCCCGCACGCCAAGGCGTCGGGCCAGTACCTCAACTCGATCCTCGCGAAGATCGAGAGCCACAAGGCCGGCTACGAGGAGGCGATCCTTCTCGACGACCACGGCTTCGTGTGCGAGGGCTCGGGCGAGAACATCTACGCGGTGCGCGACGGCGTCATCGTCACCCCGCCGCAGACCGCCGGGATCCTCGACGGCATCAACCGCAAGGCGATCATCCAGATCGCGCGCGACCTCGGCTTCGAGGTCGTCGAGCGCGACCTCGCCCGCGCCGAGCTGTACCTGGCCGAGGAGGTCTTCCTCACCGGCACGGCCGCGGAGCTGGTGCCGGTCCGCGAGGTCGACGACCACGCGGTCGGCACGGGCAAGCCCGGCGAGATCACCAAGGCGGTGCAGACCGCGTTCCACGACGCCCTCTACGGCCGGACCGAGCGCTACCGCGAGTGGCTCGATCCCGTGCCGGTGCCCTCGCCCGTCCGATGATCGAGCTCTACGACGCCACCCTGCGCGACGGGATGCAGGGTGAGGGGCTGTCGCTGACGGCAGCGGAGAAGCTGCGCGTGGCGCACGCCCTCGACGGGCTCGGCCTGCACCTCATCGAGGCCGGGTTCCCGTCGTCGAACCCGAAGGAGATCGAGCTCTTCGGCCTGCTCGCCCGCGAGCAGTTCAAGACCGCGCAGATCGCGGCGTTCGGGATGACCCGGCGCCGCGACCTGACGGCGGACGCCGATCCCGCCCTCCGGGTCCTGGCCGACTGCTTCGCGCCCGTCTGCACGATCGTGGGCAAGACGTGGGGTCTGCACCTGGAGAAGGTCGTCCGCGTCGACCGCGAGGACAACCTCGCGATGATCGAGGAGTCCGTCGCGTTCCTCGTCGCGCAGGGCAAGCGCGTCATCTACGACGCCGAGCACTTCTTCGACGGCTGGCGGGACGATCGCGAGTACGCGCTGCGCTGCCTGCGGGCCGCGGTCGCCGGCGGCGCGGAGCGCGTCGTCCTGTGCGACACGAACGGCTCGTCCCTGCCCGGCCAGATCGCGGAGGCGACGGCCGGCGTGTGCGCCGGGCTGGACGGCCACCCGGTCGGCATCCACTGCCACGACGACTGCGGGGTCGGCGTCGCGAACTCGCTTGCGGCCGTCGAGGCGGGCGCCACGCACGTCCAGGGGACGATGAACGGCGTCGGCGAGCGGACCGGCAACGCGAACCTCGTGACGATCACGGCCAACCTCCAGGTCAAGCTGGGCCACGAGGTGCTGCCGCCCGCGAGCCTGCGAACGCCTGACGGCGACCGCGCACTACGTCGACGAGCTGCTGAACCTCGTGCCGAACCCGAGCCAGCCGTACGTCGGCCGCAACGCGTTCGCGCACAAGGGCGGCATGCACATCGCCGGCGTCCGGGCCGACGCGACGACCTTCGAGCACATCGACCCGACCATCGTGGGCAACCGCCGCGAGATGGTCGTGTCCGAGCTCTCCGGCCGCGGCACGGTGCTCGAGAAGGCGCAGGACGCCGGCCTGACGGTCGACGGCCCGACGGCCGAGCGCGTCCTCGAGCGGCTCAAGGCCCTCGAGCACGGCGGCTACCAGTTCGAGGCCGCGGACGGGTCGTTCGAGCTGCTCATCCGCAAGGAGAGCGGCGACTACGAGCCGCTGTTCCGGCTGGAGTCCTGGCGGGTCATCGTCGAGCAGCGCGCCGACGGCAAGGTCGACACCGAGGCGACGGTGAAGGTCTGGCTCGAGGGCGAGCGCTACGTGCGCACCGCCGAGGGCAACGGCCCCGTGAACGCGCTCGACGCGGCGCTGCGCTCGGCGATCGTCGAGATCCACCCGCACCTGCGCGACATCGAGCTCGTCAACTACAAGGTCCGCATCCTCGACGAGGCGAAGGGCACCGGCGCGATCACGCGGGTGCTCATCGACGCGAGCGACGGCGAGCAGGTCTGGGGCTCGATCGGCGTGGGCGAGAACGTCATCGCCGCCTCCTGGCAGGCGCTCGTCGACTCGCTCGAGCAGCCGATGCAGCCGGGTCGCGCCGAGGCAGCTGCGGCCGCGCGCAGGGCCTAGTGGAGGAGGTTCCCCTCGCCCGGCCCGTGCTGGGCGAGCCGGAGGAGCAGGCGGTCATCGAGGTCCTGCGGTCCGGGCACCTGTCGCTGGGGCCGCGCGTCCCGGAGTTCGAGCGCCGCTTCGCCGCCCGCCTCGGCGTGCCGCACGCAAGCGCCGTCTCGTCCGGCACCGCCGGCCTGCACCTCGCGCTGCGGGCGGTCGGCGTCGCCGACGGCGACGAGGTCGTCACGTCGCCGTTCTCGTTCGTCGCGAGCGCGAACGCCCCGATCTACGAGGGCGCCAGGCCGGTCTTCGCCGACATCGACCCGAGGACGCTGAACCTCGACCCTGAGGCGGCGCGGGCGGCGATCACCGACCGCACGACCGCGATCCTGCCGGTCCACATCTTCGGCTACCCGGCCGACCTGCCGGCGTTCGAGGCGATGGGGCTGCCGATCGTCGAGGACGCGTGCGAGGCCCTCGGCGCGGTCCACGCGGACGGCACGCCGGTCGGCGGCCGCGGGAACCCAGCGGTGTTCGGGTTCTACGCCAACAAGCAGCTCACGACGGGGGAGGGCGGGCTCATCGCGCTCGACGACCCCGAGCGCAAGGCGCGCATCGACTCCGAGCGCAACCAGGGCCGCGCGCCGGACATGGGCTGGCTCGACCACGACCGGCTCGGCTTCAACTACCGGCTCACCGACATCGCCTGCGCCATCGGCATCGCCCAGCTCGACCGCCTCGACGACATGCTCGCCGCCCGGGCGCGGGTGGCCGGCTGGTACCGCGAGCTGCTCGGGGGGATCGACGGTCTCGAGCTGCCGCTCCCGGACACGGGCGGCGACGTGCGCGGCTGGTTCGTGTTCGTGGTCCAGCTCCCGCGCGGCGTCGACCGCGACGACACGGTCCGCGCGCTGCGCGAGCTCGGCGTCCAGAGCAAGCCGTATCTGCCCGCCATCCACCTCATGAGCTTCTACCGCGAGCGCTTCGGCCACCGCCCCGGCGAGTTCCCGGTGTGCGAGGACGTCGCGGAGCGCTCCCTGGCGCTGCCGTTCTTCCCCGAGCTGACCCAGGGGCAGGCCGAGCAGGTCGCCGCAGCGTTGCGGGCGGTGCTGCACCGCTAGCGTTGCGGCTCATGGCTACGACCAACGGCTCCCTGCGAGCGCTCGGCAGCACGGGCCTGCAGGTCTTCCCCCTCTGCCTCGGTGGCAACGTGTTCGGGTGGACCGCAGACGAGGACAACTCCTTCGCCGTCCTCGACGCGTACGTCGCGGCGGGCGGGAACTTCATCGACACGGCGAACGGCTACTCGCGCTGGGTCCCCGGCCACGACGGCGGCGAGTCCGAGCGCGTCATCGGCGCGTGGCTGGCGAAGCGCGGCAAGCGCGACGACGTCATCGTCGCGACGAAGCTCGGCAGCGACGGCGGGCTGACGCCCGACAACGTCCGCGCCCGGGCGGAGGAGTCGCTCGAGCGCCTGCAGAGCGACTACGTCGACATCATGTACGCCCACTACGACGACCTCGACACCCCGCCCGAGGTGTCGCTCGCCGCGCTGGACGAGCTCGTCAAGGAGGGCAAGGTCCGCCACCTGGCGGCCTCCAACTTCACCCCCGAGCGCCTCGACGAGGCGATCGCGACGTCCGAGCGCGAGGGCTTCGCGAAGTACGAGGTGCTCCAACCGCACTACAACCTGCTGGAGCGCGAGTTCGAGTCGACGCTCGAGCCGGTCGCGGAGCGCCACGGGATGGCGACGGCGCCCTACTTCTCGCTCGCCAAGGGGTTCCTGACCGGCAAGTACCGGCCGGGCCACAAGGTCGACAGCCCGCGTGCCGCGCAGATCGGCGACTACGAGACCGATCGCGGCTGGGCCGTGCTGGATGCCGTCGAGGAGGTCGCCGGGGCCCACGACGTGCCCGCCGGCGCGGTCGCGCTGGCGTGGCTCGCGGCGCAGCCGACGGTCGTCACGCCGATCGCGAGCGCCCGCAACACCGAGCAGCTCGCGCAGATCCTGCCGATGGCCGGGCTGGAGCTCAGCGACGACGAGCTCGCGAAGCTGACGGAGGCGGGAGCCTGAGCCGCTTCGCGCAACCCCAGGACCCGGTCTTCCGGGAGCTCAACACCTCGCTCGGCTTCGATCGACGCCTCTGGCCGCACGACGTGCGCCAGTCGCGCGCCCATGCGCGGATGCTGGCCGGCGCCGGGATCATCTCCGGCGCCGACCGCGACGCGCTGCTCGCGGCGCTCGACGAGGTCGAGGCGGAGCTCGCGGAGGGGCGCTTCGCGTTCCTCCCCGACGACGAGGACATCCACATGGCGGTCGAGCGGCGGGTCACCGAGCTCGCCGGGCCGCCCGGCGGGAAGCTGCACACCGCGCGGTCGCGCAACGACCAGGTGGCGACCGACGTCGCGCTCTTCACGCGCGACGCGGCCGGCACTGCGGCCGCGGGCATGGAGGCGCTCGCGTCGACCCTCGTGGACGTCGCCGAGCGGCACATCGACTGGGCGCTGCCCGGCTACACGCATCTGCAGCGCGCGCAGCCCGTCTACCTCGCGCACCACCTGCTCGCGTACGTCTGGATGCTCGTCCGCGACCGCGCGCGGATGCGCTTCGTCGCCGAGGCCACCGCGATGCTGCCGCTCGGCGCGGGCGCGCTCGCCGGGGTGAACTTCCCGACGGACCGGGGCGCCGTCGCCGCCGATCTCGGGTTCTCGGGCGTCGCGCCGAACTCCATCGACGCCGTCTCCAACCGCGACTTCGTCCTCGACTACCTCAGCGCGGCGTCGACGTGCGCGATGCACCTCAGCCGCCTGGGCGCGGAGATCGTCCTGTGGGCGAGCGAGGAGTTCGGCTTCGTGACGCTCAGCGACGCGTGGTCGAGCGGCTCGTCGATCATGCCGCAGAAGAAGAACCCCGACGCCGCCGAGCTCCTGCGGGCGAAGGCGCCGCGGATCGCCGCCCACCACAGCGCGCTGCTCGGGGTCATGCATGCCCTCCCGCTGACCTACAACAAGGACCTGCAGGAGGACAAGGAGCACCTCTTCGACGCCGTCGACACGCTCGAGCTGAGCCTCGCCGCGGCGCGCGGGATGCTCGCGA
Organism: uncultured Solirubrobacterales bacterium; assembly: GCA_963757125.1. Lineage (GTDB taxonomy): Bacteria > Actinomycetota > Thermoleophilia > Solirubrobacterales > Solirubrobacteraceae > CAVVSD01. The sequence goes on from CAVWQP010000009.1 coordinate 1,474,659, forward strand.
CGGCGACGTTCCACCGCGAGCGCATGGCCGACGCCGCCTCCGACGAGCTCATCGCCGCGACCGACATCGCCGACCTGCTCGTGCGCAAGGGCGTCCCGTTCCGCAGCTCGCACGGCGTCGTGGCCGGCCTCGTGCGCCTCGCCGTGGACTCGGGCCGGCCGCTCTCCGAGCTCACCGACGAGGAGCTGCGCGAGGCCTCCCCGGAGCTCGACCGCGCGACGCTCGCCGAGGTCCTCGACCAGCGGTCGTGGCTGGAGTCCAAGGTGTCGGAGGGAGGGACCTCGCTGCAGCGCGTGCGCGAGGGGCTGGACGTGGCCCGCCGCGCGCTCGAGGCCTGACGGGCGGTGCCACCACCGGGCAGGCACCAGATGGCGCTCGCCATGCGCGTCGTGGACGCCGCGAAGGCGCTCGTCGGCTGCACGCTGGAGCACGAGGACGCCGTCGGCGTCATCGTCGAGACGGAGGCCTACCACGAGGTCGAGCCGGCCGCCCACTCCCACATCGGCATGACGCCGCGCAGCCGCGTGCTCTTCGAGGCGCCGGGACGGCTCTACGTCTACCGCTCCTACGGCATCCACGCGCTCGCCAACGTGGTGGTCGAGCCCGAGGGCGTCGGCGCGGCGGTGCTCATCCGCGCGCTCGAGCCGATCGAGGGCCTGGGGACGATGGCGATGCGCCGCGGCCGGACGCGTCCGGTCGACCTCTGCTCCGGGCCGGGCAAGCTGACGCAGGCGCTCGGCATCGAGCTCATCCACAACGACACGAGCGTGCGCGACGGGCCCGTCCGGATCGGCCCGCCGCCGCGCGGCTGGGAGCGGCCGCGGCTCGTCGTCGGGCCCCGGATCGGCATCACGAAGGCGGCGGACCTGCCGTGGCGCTTCTGCGCGGCCGACAGCATCCACGTGTCCCGGCCGTGGCCGCCGGAGATGCGCCGTCAGCCGCTCGCGCGGGCGGCCAGCCCCGACTCGTAGGCGAGCACGACCGCCTGCGTGCGGTCGCGCAGCCCCAACTTCGCGAGCAGCCGCGAGACGTGCGTCTTCACCGTCGTCTCCTCGACGACGAGCAGCCCTGCGATCTCGGCGTTGGAGAGGCCCTGCGCGACGAGACGCAGCACCTCGAGCTCGCGCGGCGTCAGGTCGTCCAGCGCGTCGGGTGTCGCGGGTGCGCGCCGCCCGGCGCGGACCATCTCGTCCAGCAGCCGCCGCGTGACGGACGGCGCGAGCAGCGCGTCGCCCGCCGCCACGACGCGGATGCCGTGCACGAGCTGCTCGGGCCCGACGTCCTTGAGCAGGAACCCGCTCGCGCCGGCGGCGAGCGCGTCGTAGACGTACTCGTCGAGGTCGAACGTCGTGAGCACGAGCACGCGCGGCCCGTCGTCGGCGGCGACGATCTCGCGCGTCGCCGCGATCCCGTCGAGCTCCGGCATGCGGACGTCCATGAGCACGACGTCGGGGTCCAGCCGACGCGCGCTGTGCACCGCCTGGCGGCCGGTCGCCGCCTCGCCGACGACCTCGATGTCCGGTTCGACGTCGAGGACCATGCGCAGGCCGGTCCGCGCGAGCGCGTGGTCGTCGACGAGCAGGACGCGGATGCTCATCGGGCCAGCGGGATCCGCGCCCGCACGACGAACCCGCGGTCGCTGCCGGGGCGCGCGTCCAGCTCGCCGCCGTGCAGGCGCACGCGCTCGCGCATCCCGACGATCCCGCTCCCGCCGTCGCCCGCGTCCGTCGCCCCAGGACCGTCGTCGGCGATCTCCAGCAGCAGGTCGGTGGACTCATAGGACACGGTCACGCGCGTCGGCACGGGCCCGGCGTGGCGGATCGTGTTCGTGAGCGCCTCCTGGATGACCCGGTAGGCGGCGCGGTCGACGCCGACGGCGAGCTCACGGGGGCTGCCCGCCACGGTGAGGTCGACGCCCAGCCCCGCCTCGCGCATCTCCGCAACGAGGTCGTCCAGGTCGCCGAGCGTGGGCTGCGGCTGCAGCTCCGCGGCCTCGCCCTCGTCGCGCAGCATGCCCAGCGAGGCGCGCATCTCGGCGAGTGCCGTGCCACCCGTCTCCTCGATCGCGTCCAGCGCGGCCCGCGCCCGCTCCGGATCCTGGTCGAGGATGCGCCGCGCGCCCTGCGCCTGCAGGACCATGAGCACGACGCCGTGGGCGACCACGTCGTGCAGCTCGCGCGCGATCCGGCGCCGCTCCTCGCTCACGGCGGTGAGGGCGCGCTGCTCGCGCTCGCGCTCGACGGCCGCGAGGCGCAGCGCCCGCGCCCGGGTCGAGCGGCCCGCGAGCCACGGGGCGGTCGCGACGAGCCCGCCGGAGAAGAGGAAGCTCTGCACGTCGGTGTCGCCGGTGGCGAACACCGTCGCCCACAGCCCGGCGACGCCGATGACGAACCCGGTCACCGCGCGGCGCTCGGGTGCGTGGGCGCCCAGCGAGTAGAACGCGACGCCGCCCGCCAGGATCGCCCCGACCAGCGGCGGCTGCCCGGAGTACAGGCCGCCCCCGAGCAGCTCCTGCGCCAGCGCGGCGCCCACGGACGTCAGGACCACCGCGAGGGGCGCCCGGCGCCGCCACGCGAGCGGGAGCGTGACCGCGAGTGCGCCGACGATGCCGACTGCCGTCACGCCCGGCTCGTCCGCGAGGACGAGCTGCACCAGCATGGCGGCCGCCAGCCCGAGGGCGAGGAGCGCGTCGGTCAGGCGGGGGGACATGGCCGGAACGTACCCCCGGGGACCGGTCGCGTCGTCGTCCTCAGGGCTACCCGGATGCTTCCCGCGGCCGACGTGCAGCGGCGCCGCGGGCGCGACGCTCGCCCCATGACGGACGACCCGGTCATCGAGACATCCGGACTCACGAAGCGCTACGGCGAGACGACGCTCGCCGTCGACGGACTCGCACTCCGCGTGCGCCGCGGGGAGGTCTACGGCTTCCTCGGGCCCAACGGGGCGGGCAAGACGACGACCCTGCGGATGCTGCTGGGCCTGGTGCGCCCGACGTCGGGCGACGCCGCGGTGCTCGGCGCGCCGCCCGGCGACCCGGCGGGCCTCGCACGGATCGGCGCGATGGTCGAGACGCCCGGCTTCTACCCGTACCTCTCGGGCCGCGACAACCTCCGCGTGCTGGCGGGCCACGCGGGCGTGTCCCGCGATCGCGTCGAGACGGTGCTGGGCGACGTCGGGCTCACGTCGCGCGCCGGCGATCACACCGCCGCGTACTCGCTGGGGATGCGCCAGCGGCTCGGGGTCGCGGCGGCGCTGCTGAAGGACCCGGAGCTGCTCGTCCTCGACGAGCCGACGAACGGGCTGGACCCCGCGGGGATGGCGGAGATGCGGACGTTCATCGGCGGGCTGGGCGATCGCGGTGTCACCGTGCTGCTGTCCAGCCACCTCATGCCCGAGGTCGAGCAGGTCAGCGACCGGGTGGGCGTCATCCGCGACGGCGTGCTGGTGGCGGAGGGCACCGTCGACGAGCTGCGGGGCCGCGCCCGCCTGCGCGTACTCGCGCACCCCGCCGGGGAGGCGGCGCGGATCGTCGCGGCGTTGCCCGGGGTCGCCGGCGTCGCCCGCGACGGCGACGTACTCGACGTCGCGGCCGACGGCGCGCAGGCCGCCGCGATCAACGCCGCGCTCGTCGCGGCCGGGATCGCGGTCTCCGAGCTCGTGCCGCGCCGGGCCTCCCTCGAGGACGTCTTCCTCCAGCTCACGGGCGGGGGTGCGGCGGCATGAGGTCGAGCATCGGCGCCGAGCTGCTCGTCCTGCGCAAGCGCGCCGCGACGTGGATCCTGCTCGGCATCTGGACGCTGCTGGCGGTCTTCTTCGCCTACGTCATCCCCTACGCCCTGGATCCGGCGGAGGACCCGGGCGGCCTCGGAGATCTCCTGCCGTCGGCGCTCGCCGGCACGCTCGCGGTCGGCTTCCCGTTCTTCGGCGGCGTGTTCGCGCTCATGCTCGGGGTGTTCGCGGTGGGCAGCGACTTCGGGTGGGACACGCTGAAGTCGCGCTTCACGCAGGGACCGGGCCGCCTGCACGTGTTCGCCGCCAAGCTGGCGGCGCTCGGGATCGTCCTCGTGCCGTACGTCCTCGCGGTCTTCGTGGCGGGCGCGGTCGCGAGCCTCGTGATCGCGGGGATCGAGAGCGCTCCCGCCGACCTGCCGCCGGTGTGGCTGCTGCTCCGCGCGATGGCCGCCGGCTGGCTCGTGCTCGCCGCGTGGGCGGCGCTCGGGGTGCTGCTCGGGACGCTGACCCGCGGCACCTCGCTGGCGATCGGCGTCGGCATCCTCTACGCGCTCGTCGTCGAAGGCCTCATGGGCGCGCTCGCCGCGAGCGTCGGCGTGCTCGAGCCGGTGGGAGAGGTGCTCCTGCGCGCGGACGGCTACTCGCTGGCGACGGCGCTGGGCGCATCGGTCGCCGACGTCGGCTCCAACGGCCCCGGGTCCTACAGCGGCGCGCTCGGCGGCACCGGCCAGGCGGTCGGCCTGCTCCTGGCGTCCGTCGCGGCCTTCGCCGGGCTCGCCGCGCTGCTGCTGCGGCGCCGGGACGTCGTCTAGGGCCGCTAGCCCGTGCCCGGCGTCGCGCCGCCGGCGGACGGCGCGGCGCCGCCCGCGGGATCCGGCGTCTGCGGCGTCGGCTGCGCGGGTGTCGGCGTCGCCGGCGCGGGCTGGGCCGGGGTCTGCGGCGTCGGCTGCGTGGGGTCGGGCGCGGGGGTGGGCGTGGCCGTCGTCGGGGCGACGCCGCCGCCGTTCGGCGCCTGCTGCGGCGAGGTCCCGGTGTCGGGGGTGGCCGTGTCGCTCGGGGTCGTGGCGCTGCCCGGCGTGGGCACCGGAGTCGTCGTCGTGGGGACGTCGCCGAGGCCCGCCTCGCGGCACTTCTCGGTCTTCTTGGCGTCCGCGTCCTCACACTGCTTCGCGAGCTTCTGCTGGAAGAGCGCCCGCGTGCTGAGCATGAACTGCTTCCAGATCGAGGCCGGGTACGTGCCGCCCGACACCGGCGAGCCGCGCCACTCGGTCTCCATCGGCTTCAGGCGGTCCGGGTAGCCGACCCAGACGGCGACCGTCATCGAGCCCGAGGCGCCGACGAACCAGGCGTCGCCGTAGTTCTCGGTCGTGCCGGTCTTGCCCCACTGCGGGACGTTGGCGCCGAGGTTCGCGTTCTTCGCCGTGCCGCTGGTGAGCACGCCCTGCAGCACCCGCGTCGTCTCGGCGGCCACGGCGGTGGGGATGACCCGCGTGCGCTCGCGCTTGTTCGTGTCGAGCACGTCGGACTTGTCGTCGCGCAGCGCGACCTTCGTGATGCCGACGGGGCCGTCCTTCGCGGTGCCCAGCGTCCCGGTCACGCGCAGGCCGCCCTCGGCCAGGCTGGAGTAGGCGTGGGCCATGTCCAGCGCGGTGACGCCGGTGTTCAGGCCGCCGAGCGTCATCGCGGGGTTGCGCGAGACGGGCGTCCGGATGCCGAGCTCCTTCGCGTTGCGCGCCACCCGCTTCAGGCCCGCCTTCATGCCCACCTGCACGTAGACGGAGTTGTCGGAGAGCGCGGTCGCGGACGCGAGGCTTGCCGAGCCGAGGTAGGAGTCCTCGTAGTTGTTGACGACGAACTTCTCCTTGCCGTTCGTGCCCGGCACGGTCACGGTCAGCTTCTTGGACGCCCACACCGAGCTCGGCGAGATGCCGCGCTGGATGGCGGTCGCGAGCACGAACGCCTTGAACGCCGAGCCCGGCTGGCGCTGGCCCTGCGTCGCCAGGTTGAACGGGTGCGACGCGAAGTCCTCGCCGCCGACCATCGCCCGCACCTCGCCCGTCGCGTTGTCGATCGCGACGAGCGACGCCTGGGGCCCGCCGGGGGCGCTGAGCCACGCGTTGACCGACTGCTCCGCCGCCTGCTGCAGCTTGACGTCGAGCGTCGTGGAGATGCGCAGGCCGCCCTCGAACGCGCGTCGCGCGCCGTAGCGATCGGCGATCTGCTGGCGGATCCAGCTGACGAAGTAGGCCGCGCGCGAGCTGTTCGTGCCGACGGAGGGCGGGCGGATGTCGGTCTTCGCCGGCAGAGCCTCCTCGATCCCGCGCTGGTACTCGTCCGGCGTGAGGTAGCCCTGCTGGCGCATGCGCAGGAGCACGAGGTCGCGCCGCTTCTTGGCGGCGACCGGGTTCGCGACGGGGTCGTACATGCTGGGCGAGGACACGACCCCTGCGAGCAGCGCCGCCTCCGCCGGCGTGAGCTCGCTGGCGCAGCGCCGACCGCCGCGGCCGCAGCCGTCGTGCTGGACGCCGAAGTACGTGCGCGCGGCCGACTCGATCCCGTACGCGCCGTTGCCGAAGTAGATCGAGTTCAGGTACTCGGTGAGGATCTTCTCCTTCGACCACTTGCGCGTGAGGTGGAAGGCCAGCGCGGCCTCGCGGGCCTTCTGGAGGATCGTCCGCTGGTCCTGCGCGGCGAGGGCCGTCTTCACGAACTGCTGGGCGATCGTCGAACCGCCCTGGACCGTCTTGCGCTCGATGACGTCCTGGAAGAGCGCGCGCCCGATGCCCTTCAGATCCACGCCGGAGTTCTGGTAGAAGCGGCGGTCCTCGATGGCCACGATCGCATGCTGCATCGAGAGGCTGATCTCGTCGGACTTCAGGATGACGCGGCTGTTGTTCGAGGTCAGCTCGCCGAGGAACTGGCCGTTGCGGTCGTACAGCACGGAGTTCCGGGCACGCTGGAACTCGGCCCGGTTCTCGATGTCCGGAAGATCGGCTGCGACGGCCATCATCATCCCGAACGCGGTCGACAGGAGCGCGATCAGGGAGAGGCCGGCGACGATGAGCAGCAGCCGGAGCTTCTTGAGGCGTGGCCGTGGGCGCACGGGACCCGTTCTAGCATTGTCGGTCATGGTCGCCCCCGTCCCGGACGCCGAGTTCCTCGCGCGCAACGCCGTCGACTGCCTCCCGTCCGGTGAGCTGGAGCGCAAGCTCGCACAGGGCCGTCCGCTGCGCGTGAAGCTCGGTCTGGACCCCACGGCGCCGGACGTGCACCTCGGTCACACGGTGGTCCTGCAGAAGCTCCGCGAGTTCCAGGACCTGGGTCATGTCGTGGTCCTCATCGTCGGCGACTACACCGCTCGCGTTGGCGATCCGAGCGGCCGCTCGTCGCTGCGGCCGCAGCTCTCGGGCGAGGAGATCGACGCGAACGCGCGCACGTACGCGGAGCAGGCCTTCAAGGTGCTCGACCGCGAGAAGACGGAGATGCGCTTCAACTCCGAGTGGCTCGACATGTCCATGGAGGAGCTCTTCCGCCTCGCGCGCACGACCACCGTCGCGCAGATCCTCGAGCGCGACGACTTCGCCAAGCGCTTCGCCGCCCGCGAGCCCGTGTCGGTGCTCGAGCTGCTCTATCCCCTCATGCAGGGCTACGACTCGGTCGCGGTGCGCTCCGACGTCGAGCTCGGGGGCACCGACCAGAAGTTCAACCTGCTCCTCGGCCGCGACGTCCAGCGCTCGTACGGCCAGCCCGAGCAGGTGGCGCTCACCATGCCGATCCTCACGGGGGTCGACGGCGAGCGGAAGATGTCGAAGTCCCTCGGCAACCAGATCGGGGTCACCGAGGCGCCCGAGGAGATGTACGGGAAGACGATGCGCATCCCGGACACCGCGATGGACGGCTGGTACCGGCTCCTGCTCGGCGAGGAGCCGCCCGCGGACGCCTCAGCGCGCGACGCCAAGCACGCGCTCGCGCGAAGGCTCGTGGAGCGGTTCCACGGCGAGGAGGCGGCGGCCTCGGCCGCCGCGCACTTCGCGCGCGTCTTCGTCCAGGGTGACCAGCCGGAGGAGATCGACGAGGTGGTCGTGCCCGCCGGCCCGGTCCATCTGCCGGCCTTCATCGCCGAGCACATCGGCGGCTCGCGCTCGGAGGCGCGGCGCCTCCTGTCCCAGGGCGCCGTGCGCCTGGACGGCGAGCCGCTGGACGGCGCCGAGCTGGACGTCCCGGGCGAGCGCCTGGACGGCCGCGTCGTGCAGGTCGGACGGCGCCAGTTCCGCCGCATCCGCGTCGCTCCGTAGGCGGATTCCGCGGAGTCGTGCTCCGCGTGCGCTATATTCGTCGCCGCCCGACCCGGTGGTCCTGCACCGGCTCCCCAGGGAGCGCGGATGGTGCTAGTCTGGTCGGTCCGTACCGCAGAGCCTCGGCGCTCTGCGCGTCGACGAGAGGGAGAACCCCTCTCACGAGCGGCGCGACGGTCTTTGAAAACTCAACAGCATGCGTACCTCGGATCTTTCGAGATCCGTTGTACGTCCAGGTTTTACCCCTCGGGAATCCGAGGGGCGATTAGCCAATACTCGTCATGACGCGAAGTCGGCACTGTGTACGCCGGCTCGCAAAACCAGGTCATGACAACTCTCATGAAGAAGTCAAGTAGTTCTTCACGGAGAGTTTGATCCTGGCTCAGGACGAACGCTGGCGGCGTGCTTAACACATGCAAGTGGAGCGACGAACCGGGCTTCGGCCCGGGGCAAAGCCGCGAACGGGTGAGTAACACGTGGGTAACCTGCCCCATTGACCGGGACAACCCGAGGAAACTCGGGCTAATACCGGATGAGCTCTCAATCCATCAGGGTTGTGAGGAAAGGAAGCTTCGGCCTCCGCATTGGGATGGGCCCGCGGCCCATTAGCTAGTTGGTGGGGTAAAGGCCTACCAAGGCATCGATGGGTAGCTGGTCTGAGAGGACGATCAGCCACACTGGGACTGAGACACGGCCCAGACTCCTACGGGAGGCAGCAGTGGGGAATCTTGCGCAATGCGCGAAAGCGTGACGCAGCAACGCCGCGTGTGGGAAGACGGCCTTCGGGTTGTAAACCACTTTCAGTTGGGACGAAGCCTTGCCGGTGAATAGCCGGCGGAGGTGACGGTACCTTCAGAAGAAGCCCCGGCTAACTACGTGCCAGCAGCCGCGGTAATACGTAGGGGGCAAGCGTTGTCCGGAATCATTGGGCGTAAAGCGCGTGTAGGCGGCCAGATAAGTCCGTTCTGAAAGCCCGGGGCTCAACCCCGGGAGGCGGATGGATACTGTTTGGCTCGAGTCCGGAAGAGGCGAGTGGAATTCCCGGTGTAGCGGTGAAATGCGCAGATATCGGGAGGAACACCAATGGCGAAGGCAGCTCGCTGGGACGGTACTGACGCTGAGACGCGAAAGCGTGGGGAGCAAACAGGATTAGATACCCTGGTAGTCCACGCTGTAAACGATGGTCACTAGGTGTGGGGGGTGTCGACTCCCTCCGTGCCGAAGCTAACGCATTAAGTGACCCGCCTGGGGAGTACGGCCGCAAGGCTAAAACTCAAAGGAATTGACGGGGGCCCGCACAAGCAGCGGAGCATGTGGTTTAATTCGACGCAACGCGAAGAACCTTACCTGGGCTTGACATGTTCCTGACCGGCGTGGAAACACGTCTTCCCTTCGGGGCAGGATCACAGGTGGTGCATGGCTGTCGTCAGCTCGTGTCGTGAGATGTTGGGTTAAGTCCCGCAACGAGCGCAACCCCCGTCGCATGTTGCCAGCATTTAGTTGGGGACTCATGCGAGACTGCCGGTGACAAACCGGAGGAAGGTGGGGATGACGTCAAGTCATCATGCCCCTTATGTCCAGGGCTACACACGTGCTACATTGGCGCGTACAGAGGGCTGCGATACCGCGAGGTGGAGCGAATCCCTTAAAGCGCGTCTCGGTTCGGATTGCAGGCTGAAACTCGCCTGCATGAAGGTGGAGTTGCTAGTAATCGTGGATCAGCACTGCCACGGTGAATACGTTCCCGGGCCTTGTACACACCGCCCGTCACACCACGGGAGTGAGCAACACCCGAAGCCGGTGGCCTAACCCTTCGGGGAGGGAGCCGTCGAAGGTGGGGCTCGTGACTGGGGTGAAGTCGTAACAAGGTAGCCGTACCGGAAGGTGCGGCTGGATCACCTCCTTTCTAGGGATTGCTCTTAGGAGCTCCGATCACATTGCCGTGATCGGCCTAGCATGTCGACAAGACCTGGCTCCGTGTGCGAGACATACCGTCTCACGCGCGGAAGCATGCTGTTGAGTTTTGAGAGACCGGCCGGCGAAACCCGCCGGGCGCCTCCCAGCGGCCCTTGAGAACTGCACAGTAGTCACATCAGTATGGTTATCACCGAGCTCGGCGCTTATGCAGTGCCGAGCTTGATCACCGTCAAGATAGTAAGGGCACATGGTGGATGCCTTGGCACCTAGAGTCGATGAAGGGCGTGGACGGCTGCGATAAGCCGCGGTGAGGCGCTGAACAGCCTTCGACCCGCGGATTCCCGAATGGGTGAACCCAGCGCTGGTAATTCGGCGTTACGACCCGTTGAACACATAGACGGAGTCGAGACAAGCGGGGGAAGTGAAACATCTCAGTACCCCGAGGAAAGGAAATCAACCGAGACTCCCCGAGTAGTGGCGAGCGAAAGGGGAAGAGCCCAAACCGAGCACGTGCAAGCGGTCAGGCGTTGCGTGTTCGGGGTTGTAGGACGTCTGCCCAGCTGCTGACTCAGCTGGCGGGAGTAAGAAAGCCGTTGCGTAGCGGAAGCGCGTGGAACCGCGCACCATAGAGGGCAACCGTCCCGTACGTGAAACGCTCCGGCCTCCCGATGATGTTCCTGAGTAGGACCGCACCCGTGAAACGCGGTCCGAAACTGGGGGGACCACCCTCCAAGGCTAAGTACTCCTAGGTGACCGATAGCGGACAAGTACCGTGAGGGAAAGGTGAAAAGTACCCCGGAAGGGGAGTGAAATAGTACCTGAAACCGCGTGCCTACAAGCGGTCGGAGCTGTTCTTCGGAATGGTGACGGCGTGCTTTTTGCATAACGAGCCGGCGAGTTACTCGTCTGTGGCAAGGTTAAGCGATGAGCGGAGCCGTAGCGAAAGCGAGTCCGAATAGGGCGATTTGAGTCACAGGCGGTAGACCCGAAACTGAGTGAGCTACCCATGGGCAGGTTGAAGCGGGGGTAAGACCTCGTGGAGGACCGAACCGACCTAGGTTGAAAACTGGGCGGATGACCTGTGGGTCGGAGTGAAAGGCTAATCAAACTCAGTGATATCTGGTTCTCCCCGAAATATATTTAGGTATAGCCTCGGATAAATTGCGTGTTGGCCGTAGAGCTACTGTTTGGACTAGGGGCCCTACCAGGTTACCGACTTCAGGCAAACTCCGAAGACCAACATGTTTACTCCGGGAGTCAGTTGCTGGGGGATAAACTTCAGCGTCAAAAGGGAAACAGCCCAGACCGCCAGCTAAGGTCCCTAAGTACTAGCTAAGTGGCAAACGATGTCCGAATGCAGAGACAACCAGGAGGTTGGCTTAGAGGCAGCCACCCTTGAAAGAGTGCGTAACAGCTCACTGGTCAAGTGTTCGGGCGCGGATAATGTAACGGGGCTCAAGCTAGTCACCGAAGCTGCGGATTCGATGTATTTCGAGTGGTAGGGGAGCGTTCCCTGGCCAGCGAAGCGGCGGCGTAAGCCAGCCGTGGAGGCCAGGGAAGTGAGAATGCCGGCATGAGTAACGAGAGAGAGGTGAGAATCCTCTCCACCGATTGCCCAAGGTTTCCTGAGCAACGTTCGTCGGCTCAGGGTTAGTCGGGACCTAAGGCGAGGCCGAAAGGCGTAGTCGATGGCCAACAGGTTGATATTCCTGTACCACGTCGTGTTCATTTGACCGATGGGGGGACGAGGAAGGCTAGGGGAACCCAGGCGATGGTCGTCCTGGGGTAAGCGTGTAGGGGTGGCCCAAGTTAAATGCGGGGCCGCATAACCTGAGACGCGATGCCAGCTGGCTCTAAGCCGGCGAGTCTCTGACGCCATGCCTCCGAGAAAAGCCTCTAGGGAGAATACGCGTGCCCGTACCAAAACCGACACAGGTGGGCAAGTAGAGAATACTAAGGTGATCGAGATAACCCTCGTTAAGGAACTCGGCAAAATTGCTCCGTAACTTCGGGAGAAGGAGCGCCCTGGTAGGGTGAAGCGACTTGCTCGCTCAGCCCGAGGGGGCCGCAGTGAATAGGCGCAAGCGACTGTTTACCAAAAACACAGGTCTCTGCAAAGTCGAAAGACGACGTATAGGGGCTGACGCCTGCCCGGTGCCGGAAGGTTACGTGGAGGTGTTAGGGGCAACCCGAAGCACCGAAGCTAAGCCCCGGTAAACGGCGGCCGTAACTATAACGGTCCTAAGGTAGCGAAATTCCTTGTCGGGTAAGTTCCGACCTGCACGAATGGCGTAACGACTTGCGCGCTGTCTCAACGAGGGGCTCGGTGAAATTGCAGTCTCGGTGAAGATGCCGAGTACCCGCGGCTAGACGGAAAGACCCCGTGAACCTTTACTACAACTTGGTATTGGGGTTCGGTGCATCTCGCTCAGAATAGGTGGGAGGCTTTGAAGCGCTGGCTGCGGCTAGCGTGGAGCCAACTTTGAGATACCACCCTTGGTGTATTGGATCTCTAACAGCGCGCCCTGAATCGGGGCGCTGAACAGTGCCAGGCGGGTAGTTTGACTGGGGCGGTCGCCTCCCAAAATGTAACGGAGGCGCGCAAAGGTTCCCTCAGTACGGTTGGAAACCGTGCGTAGAGTGTAAAGGCAGCAAGGGAGCTTGACTGCGAGACCGACAGGTCGAGCAGGTGCGAAAGCAGGCCTTAGTGATCCGGCGGTAACAAGTGGAAGTGCCGTCGCTCAACGGACAAAAGGTACTCCGGGGATAACAGGCTTATCGGGCCCAAGAGTCCACATCGACGGCCCGGTTTGGCACCTCGATGTCGGCTCGTCGCATCCTGGGGCCGAAGTTGGTCCCAAGGGTTGGGCTGTTCGCCCATTAAAGCGGTACGCGAGCTGGGTTCAGAACGTCGTGAGACAGTTCGGTCCCTATCTGTCGTGGGCGTTGGAGAGTTGAGAGGATTCGTCCCTAGTACGAGAGGACCGGGATGAACGCGCCTCTGGTGTAGCTGTTGTCCTGCCAAGGGCATCGCAGCCTAGCTACGCGCGGATCGGATAACCGCTGAAGGCATCTAAGCGGGAAGCCGGCCTCGAGATGAGCTCTCCCATCCCCTTTGAGGGAGTAAGACCCCTGGTAGACCACCAGGTTGATAGGCCGGATCTGGAAGCACAGCAATGTGTGTAGGAGACCGGTACTAATGGGTCGAGGGCTTGACGGATAACTTCGTGATATCCAGTGATGTGACACTGTGCAGTTTTGAGGGGCCGCCTGGGAGCTCTCAGCGATTTCCGGTGGCCTTAGCGAGAGGGAAACACCTCTTCCCATTCCGAACAGAGCAGTTAAGCCTCTCAGCGCCGATGGTACTTGGCCCGCAAGGGCCCGGGAGAGTAGGACGCCGCCGGTTTCTTCAGTGCACGAGCCGCCCCCAGGGCGGCTCGTCGTCGTTGTGGGACGATCCTGCGGCAGATGGGTAGGGAGGCGGACATGCCAAGACTCCGCGTAGCCGTCGATGTCGGCGGGACCTTCACCGACGTGTTCGTCCTCGATGAGGACAGCGGGGGCGTGCACGTCGCCAAGGTCCCGAGCACACCCTCGGACCCGATGGAGGGGGTGATGGCCGGCGTCGAGGCGGGAGGCGTGGAGCTCTCAGACGTCTCGCTCTTCTCCCACGGGACCACCGTCGCCACCAACGCGCTCATCACCCGGCGCTTCGAGGCCGCCGCCATGGTGACGACCCGCAACTTCCGCGACGTCCTCGAGATCCGGCGCGGCACGAAGGACGACCTGTGGGACGCCTACAAGGACGTCACGCCGCCGTACATCCGCCGCAGGGACCGCTTCGAGGTGACCGAGCGGACCGACTACGTGGGTACGGTGACGACGCCGCTGGACGAGGACGAGGCGCGCGCACTGGCCGCCCGCCTGAAGCGGCGCGAGGTGAAGACCGTCGCGGTCTGCTTCGTGAACTCCTACGCGAACCCGGCGAACGAGATCCGGATGCGCGAGATCCTGGAGGAGGAGCTGCCGGACGTGTTCGTGTCCACCTCGAGCGAGACGCTGCCTGAGATCTTCGAGTTCGAGCGCTTCTCGACGACCGTGGCCAACGCGGTGCTCTCCCCGCTGGTGTCGGGCTACGTCGAGCGCCTCGAGCAGCGCCTTGAGGACGGCGGGTACGAGGGCGACCTCCTGATCCTGCACTCCGGCGGCGGCGTCATGACGGGCAAGCTCGTCCGCCGCTTCGCCGGCCGGATCGCCGCCTCGGGGATCGCGGCGGGCGCCATCGCCTGCCGGCACATCGCCGGGCTGAGCGGGTTCGAGAACGCCATCGGCCTCGACATGGGCGGCACGAGCACGGACATCTCGCTCGTGCACGACGGGGAGATGCGCACCACGAACGAGTGGGGCGTCGAGTACGGCCACCCGATCTGCTTCCCGAGCATCGAGATCCTCACGATCGGCGCCGGCGGCGGCTCGCTCGCGTGGATCGACCCCGCAGGGTCGCTGCGCAACGGCCCGCAGTCCGCGGGCGCCGATCCCGGGACCCGCGTGCTACCAGCGCGGCGGGGAGGAGCCGACGAACACGGACGCCAACGTCGTCCTGGGCCGCCTGGGCGGCGAGCTCGTCGGCGGCGCGGTGACGCTCGACGTCGACGCGGCGTCCGACGCGGTCGGCCGCATCGGCGGGGAGCTCTCGCTCGACGTCACCGAGACCGCCCGCGCGATCCTGCGCGTCGCGAACGCGAACATGGCCGACGCCGTGCGCCTCATCTCCATCCGCCGCGGCTACGACCCGCGCGAGTTCGCGCTCGTCGTGTTCGGCGGCGCCGGCGCGCTGCACGGCGCCGCGCTGGCAAAGGAGCTGGGCATCCCGACCGTCCTGGTGCCCCCGCACCCGGGGATCACCTCGGCGCTCGGCTGCCTGCTCGTGGACGTGCGCCACGACCTCTCGGAGATGTACCTGCGCAACATCGACGACGCCAGCCCGGAGGAGATCGACGCCGAGTTCGGCACGCTGGAGGAGGAGGGGCGCGCGCGCCTGGAGGCGGAGGGCGTGCCGGAGGACCGCATGTCCTTCCAGCGCACGATCGCGATGCGCTACCTGGGCCAATGGCGGTCGCTGTCGGTCGAGATCCCCGAGGGGCCGGTGGACATGCCCACGCTCGTCGCGCAGTTCCACGAGGAGCACGAGCGCGAGTTCGCCTACAAGCGCGAGGACGGAGCGCCGGTCGAGATCTACCAGCTCGCACTGCGCGCGGTGGGCATCACGCCCAAGCCCGAGCTGACCCGCCACGAGCCCGAGCCCGACGCCGCGCTCCCCGACCCGGTGGCGCGCCGGCCGGTGCACTTCGACGAGGAGGACGACGCCGTCGACACGCCCGTGTTCGACCGCGACACGCTGAAGGCCGGCACGAAGCTCGACGGCCCCGCGATCGTGCAGCAGCTCGACTCGACCATCGTCGTCCCGCCCGGGGTGACCGCTGAGGTGGATCCCCAGCTGATCATCCGCATGACCATCGCCCCGGAGGACCTCTCGTGAGCACTCCCACACGACGTGACTACACACTCGACCCGGTGACGTTCGAGGTTCTGAAGAACGCGTTCATCACGACGGTCGACCTCATGGCGGAGCAGATCCTGCGGACGTGTCACTCGTTCGTCATCTACGCGCGCGACTTCTCCTCGGCGCTGTGTGACGCCGAGGGCAACACCGTCATGCAGGGCAGCCAGGACATCTCGGTGCACGTCGGCACGCTGCACTTCAAGGCCAAGGCCGTCATCGAGGCGTTCGGGGACGACATCCACCCCGGCGACGTGTTCGCCATCAACGACCCCTACCTGGGCGGCACGCACTTCAACGACGTCTCGATCATCCGCCCGATCTTCGTCGACGACGAGATCATCGCCTACGCGCAGTCCAACGGGCACTGGGCCGACGTCGGCGGAACCGTGCCCGGCTCGTTCGACGTCACGGCGAAGGAGCACTTCGGCGAGGGGCAGCGCATCCCGCCCGTCCGCATCTGGGACAAGGGCCGCTACCTGAACGACGTCGCCAGGCTCATCCTGTCCAACACGCGGGCGCCGGCGGACACCGAGGGCGACCTCGAGGCGCAGGCCGAGGCCACCCGCGTCTGCGAGCGCGAGATCCTGCGGCTCGTCGACAAGTACTCGCGCGACACCATCGTGACCGCCTTCGCCGAGGTGCAGGACTACGTCGAGAACCTCACCCGGACGCGGATCGCCGAGCTGCCCGACGGCGTGTGGGAGACGGAGGACTACCTGGACTCCGACCCGACGCTCGAGGAGGGGCTCATCCCCATCAAGGTCAGGATGGAGATCGAGGGCGACCAGATCCGCTACGACCTCACCGGTTCGCACGCGGCGGTCGGGACGTTCCTCAACGCCGGCTTCGGCTCCGCCATGTCGGGCGTCGTCGGCGGCACGAAGACGTTCTTCCCCGAGGTGCCGCTGAACTCCGGCTTCTACCGGGCGGTCGACATCGACCTCGGCCCGGAGGGGACGGTGGTGAACGCGCCGTGGCCGGTGGCGGTGACCGGGTTCTGCTCCGGCCCCTACGAGAAGATCATGGCCTGCGCCTTCGAGATCTGGTCGCAGATCATGCCCGAGCGGGCGATCGCCTGCTCGTTCAACCTGGAGTACCTGCTCGTCGGCGGGCGCGACGCGCGCAGCGAGGACCGGCCGTTCTTCATGTGGTACGACTGGATGGTCGGCGGCTGGGGCGGGCGCAACGGCCGCGACGGCTCCAACTGCACGTCGCCGGTGTTCGGCGTCGGCCTCGCCGTCCAGCCGCTCGAGGGCCAGGAGCGGCTGAGCCCCGTCCTCACGAGCGGCCACGAGATCCTCGCGGACTCGGGCGGCCCCGGACGCTTCCGCGGCGGCTGCGGCGTGGAGAAGGGCGGGACGCTCACGCAGGCCGAGCGCACCGTCGTCTCCTACTGCTGCGACCGCGCGCGCTCGATCACCTGGGGCATCGAGGGCGGCCTGCCCTCCAGCCCCCACGGCGTGTGGCTGAACAAGGGGACCGACGACGAGCAGTTCCTCGGCGCGATCTTCTCCAACGTGGAGATCAAGGAGGGGGACTTCTTCACGCGCCCCTCCGCCGGCGGCGGCGGGTACGGCGACCCGCTGGAGCGCGACCCCGACGCCGTCCGCGAGGACGTCATCGACGGCTACGTCACGATCGACCGCGCGCGCAAGGACTACGGCGTCGTGGTCGAGGAGATCGACGCGGAGCTGTCGGAGTACGAGGTCGACGCCGCGGCCACCGAGAAGGAGCGCGGCCGGATCGCCTCCGAGCGCAAGGGATGGCTGGAGGCCGACCCCGAGGAGATCGCGCGCAAGTACCGCGACGACGAGCTCGACGTGCTCGACCTCGTGCGCCAGTACGCGGTCATCGTCGACTGGGGCACCGGCGAGCTGCTGCCGAACACGACGCGCCAGTTCCGCGCCATGGTCCAGCGCCGCGCGGCCTCCAAGTGGGAGGACTAGTGCACTAGACCCGCTCGGCGCGGCGCGCGAGCGGGGTGCGACACGGCTGCTCCGCCGCCCGGGGTGCACCCGGGCGGCGGCTGTGCCGCACCTGGAGTCGGGCGGCCGCCGTACGGCGGTGGTGGGCGCGCACGAGCGCTGCCTCACGGGTGATCCGGGACTCGAGCTCGGGGTCCTCGAGCAGGGCGAAGGCGCGGATGGTGCCGGCGACGCGGCGGAGGAGGGTGGGGTTCGCAGCGGACGGGAACATGTGTTCGCCAAGCTACGTCCCGCGTCGGACGGAACGAGGGATCCTGCAAGCGGTCTTGCAGCGGGAGGAGCGCCCTACACGCTGCTGCCCAGCGAGCCCCACACCTCGAGCTTCGTGCGCACGCGGCCCACGACCTCGGTGGTGAACTCGGTGGTCCCGGCGTTGCCGCCGAGGTCCGGCGTCTTGACGCCGGATGAGACGGCCTCGAGGACCGCCTCGTAGATCGCGCGCGAGGCCTGCTCGGCGCCCTCGGCGCCCTTGCGCCCGGCGTAGTGCAGGACGGCGCCGACCGACAGCAGCATGGCCATCGGGTTGGCGATGTCCTTGCCCTGCAGCGCCGGCGCGGTGCCGTGCGGCGCCTCCGCCATGGCGACGTCGATCTCGAGGTCGTCGTCGAAGCTCAGCAGCACGGACTCGGCCCCCGCGATGGATCCGAACATCGGCATGACGAGGTCCGAGAGGCAGTCGCCGTCGCGGTTCAGGGCGGGGATGACGAGCGGGACGTCCGCGGCGCCGCCGATGAGCCCGGCGTACGTCGCGTCGATGAGGACCGGCTGGTAGGCGACGTTGGGGTGGCGAGCGGCCGCCGCGTCGAGCTCCTCCTTGAGCATCCCCTCGTACACCGGGGACACCGTCCACTTGGGCCCGCCGTAGACCTTGCCGCGCGTCTTCTCCGCGGTGCGGAACGCGTACTCGGCGACCTGGCGGCACGTCGAGCGCGTGACCTTCTCGGTGCGGTAGGCGACCTCGTCGCCGGCGCCCTCCTCGCCCTCGCGCCACTGCTTGGCCCCGTAGGCGTCCTCGACCGCCATGCGGACGACGGAGATGGGGAAGTGCACGCCGGCGACCGGCGTGACGCCGGGGATGCGGCGGCCAGTGCGGATGATCACCTTGCCGTCGACCTCCTCGCGGAGGATGCGGTTGGGCGAGCCGACGTCGTCCTTGCCCTCGGGCGTGATCGTGGCGGCCTTGATGCCCAGGCCGGCCTCCTTCATCGCGCGCGCGGCCTCGTGGACGATCTCGTTGTCCGTCGCCCGGCGCGTCTCGAGCGAGAGGTCGAAGGGCTGCAGCTCGACGTCGATGCCGACGACGTCCGACTCGAGCACGCGCAGCGCCTGCTCGAGCAGCTCCTGCCCCGTCTCGTCGCCCTCCAGCACAGTGATCGTGAGCGCCATGGGCAGCCAAGATAGCCAGCCGGACGCGTCGGTACGCTGCTGCCCACCATGAGCGAGCTCACCTGCACCTGGTGCGGTACGCCCGTCGCGCCCGACGCGGGGTACCGCGCCGCGGAGCCGGCGGGGGAGCGCAGGGCGGTGTTCTGCCGGCTCGAGCACGTCGTGCCGTGGGTGATCCAGGGCGCCGACTGGCTGCCCGGGACCGAGCAGGGTCCCTCGCACAACGGTCTCGGACGATGCGCGTGGTGCGCCGATCCGGTCGACGAGACCGTCGTCCTCCTCGTGCGCCATCGCGGCGCACATCGGATCGGGGACGCGTTCTGCGGCACTCCGCATCTGCTCGAGTGGGCCAAGGCCGGCGGGCGCTGGCGCAGCGCCAGCTGAATACGGGAGGATCGCCCTCGCTTCGACACCGAACGAGGGGAAGACACATCGATGGCACGCTTCGTGCTGGTCCACGGCGCCTGGCACGGCGCGTGGTGCTTCGACGCCCTGGCGCGTGACCTGGCCGCCGCCGGTCATGAGGTCGACACGTTCGACCTGCCCGGCCACGGCTCAGACGCCACGCCGCACGATGAGGTCACGCTCGACACCTACGCCCAGCGCGTCGCGGAGGTCATCGGCCAGGACGGCGAGCCCGTGGTCCTCGTCGGGCACAGCATGGGCGGGATCGTTGTGACGCAGGCCGCCGAGCTCGTGCCGGAGCGGATCGCGCGGCTCGTGTACCTCACGGCGTTCCTCCCGAAGGACGGCGAGAGCCTGCAGTACCTCGCCGGCCTGCCCGAGAACCCCGAGGACATCGTGGTGCCGAACTGCGAGATCGCGCCGCCCGACGCGATCATCCCCGGCTGGGCGGCACGCGCCGCCTTCTACCACCGCTGCTCGGAGGCCGACGCCGACGCCGCGGTCGCCCAGCTCAATCCGCAGCCCCTCCCGCCGCTGGGGACCCCGGTGTCGATCACGCCCGAGCGGGCGGGCGGCCTGGAGCGCCACTACATCGCGTGCACCGACGACCGGGCCATCCCGATCGCCCTGCAGCGGCGCATGATCAGCGAGAGCCCTTGCGCGACGGTGACGGAGATCGACGCCGACCACTCGCCGTTCATCTGCGCGGAGGAGGAGCTGACGACGGCGCTACTGGCGCTGGCCTAGGCGGCCGAGGAGGACGCGGCGCCGTCGAGCCCCAGCTCGGCGGCGTGCTCCTCGATGGCGGCGATGACGAACGTCACGTGCTCGTCGAAGTCGAGGCCGAGCTCCTCGGCGCTCGTGCGGACGTCGTCGCGGTCGACCGCGGCCGCGAAGGACTTGTCCTTCAGCTTCTTCTTGACGGACTTCGGCGTCAGGCCGTGGATGCCCGCCGGTCGCACGACCGCGCAGGCCACGAGGAACCCCGACAGCTCGTCGACCGCGTGCAGCGTGCGCTCCATCCGGCTGTCGCGCGAGACGCCCAGGAAGTCGGCGTGCGACGCGATGCCGCGGATCATCTCCGGCGGTGCGTCGCGGCGCTCGAGCTCGGCCACGATCGTCCGCGGGTGACCGGACTCCGTGTCGTCCATGTCGGGGAAGCGCTCGTAGTCGGCGTCGTGCAGCAGTCCTGTGACGCCCCAGAGCTCCTCGTCCTCGCCGTCCTTGCGCGCGTAGGCGCGCATCGCGGCCTCCACGCAGAGGCAGTGGCGACGTAACGATTCCGACGTCACCCACTCCGACAGCAGGGACCATGCCGCGTCGCGCGAAACCCGATTCGACATGGCTGTCACCGTACTCCCCCCAGAGACCGTTGCTACGCTCGACGGGCCTTCGGCAACCACCTCCGCCGCAGGCACCACTCGACCGCTCATGGAGAAGTTCCTCATCCACGGCGGCGCCCCGTTGTCCGGCACCGTCGTGCCCGCCGGCAACAAGAACGGCGCCCTTCCCATCCTCGCCGCGAGCGTGCTCACGGAGGACGAGATCGTCGTCCGCAACGTGCCGCGCATCAAGGACGTCGAGGCGATGCTCGGGCTGCTCGACCACATGGGCGTGCGCGTCGCGTGGACCGGTGAGAACGAGGTCACGCTCTGCGCGGGCGACCTGAGTCCCGACTGCGTCGAGGTCGACCGCCCGCTGTCGGAGCGCATCCGGGCGTCGTTCCTGCTGGCGGGGCCGCTGCTGGCGCGCTTCGGCCGCGCCGTCATGCCCCCGCCGGGCGGCGACGTCATCGGCCGCCGCCGCCTCGACCCGCACCTCGACGCGTTCCGCGCGCTCGGTGCGGACTTCATCTTCAACCGCGACATCGACCTGCGCGCGCCGCGGGGTCTGCGCGCGACGGACGTGTTCATGGACGAGCCGTCCGTCATGGGCACGGAGAACGCGCTGCTGGCCGCCGCGCGCATCCCCGGCACGACCGTCATCGGCAACGCCGCGTGCGAGCCGCACGTCCAGGATCTCGCGCGGATGCTGCAGAAGATGGGCGCCGACATCCAGGGGATCGGCTCCAACGTCCTCACCGTGTCGGGCCGCGCCGACCTCCACGGCTGCGTGCACCAGATCGGCCCCGACCACATCGAGATCGGGTCGTTCATGGCGCTCGCGGGCGTCACGGGCGGCGAGCTGCGCATCAAGGACGTCATCGAGAACGACCTGCGCATGATCCGCCTCGTGTTCGACCGCCTCGGGCTGCGCTCGGTGCTCGACGACGGCGACGTCCTCGTCCCCGGCGGCCAGGACCTCGTCGTGGCCCGCGACGTGGGCGAGCACAAGATGAAGGTCCAGGACGGCCCGTGGCCCGCGTTCCCGGCCGACCTCACCTCGATCGCGGTCGCCCTCGCCACGCAGTGCACCGGCTCCGTCCTCATCCACGAGTGGATGTTCGAGAACCGCCTGGTCTTCACGGACAAGCTCGTCCTCATGGGCGCCGACATCACGCTGTGCGACCCGCACCGCGCGATCGTCAGCGGCCCGAGCCGGCTGCGCGCCGAGCGCCTGGAGTCCCCGGACATCCGCGCGGGCATGGCGATGCTCATCGCGGCGCTGTGCGCCGACGGCCGTTCGGAGATCGGCAACATCCGCCAGATCGACCGCGGGTACGAGCGCATCGACGAGCGGCTGCGGGACCTGGGCGCGCGCATCGAGCGCGTCGCCACCGAACCCGCACTCGCGTAAGGGCCTCGCGCGCAGGGGCTGATACCCTCGTCGCGCGTGGCGATCCTGCCCATCCCATCAGGCACCCGGGACATCCTCCCGGACGAGATGCGCGAGCTCAGCTCGATCGTCGGCACGCTCAAGGGCGTGTTCGCCGACGCGGGCTTCGGCGAGATCACGACGCCCGCGCTCGAGTACGAGGAGGTGCTCTCGCGCGCCGACATCGGTGCGCGGCCGGCGTACCGGGTCGTCGACGACCACGGCGCCGTCCTCGTCCTGCGGTCGGACATGACCGTCCCGATCGCGCGCGTCGTCGCCACGCGCTACGCGACGTCCGATCCGCCCCTGCGCTTCTGCTACGTCGCGCCGGTGTACCGCGCGGTGCGCCCGCACCGCGGGATGTCGCGGGAGTTCCTGCAGGCCGGCATCGAGCTCGTCGGCCTCCCGTCCCCGGACGGCACCGCCGAGGCGCTCACCGTGCTGTGCCGGGCGCTCGAGGCGACCGGGCTGCGGGAGTTCCGCATCGGTCTCGGCGACGCGGCGCTGTTCCCGCGGCTGCTCGACCAGGCCGGCGTCGACGGCCCCGCCCGCGGGCGCGTGATGCGCGAGCTGGCCACGGGCGACTTCGTGGGGATGGAGCGCGAGCTCAGCGTGCTGCGCATCGACGACGCGCACGCGAGCCTGCTGCTGCGCGTCGCGCGCCTGCGCGGCGGCCCCGAGGTGCTCGAGGAGATCGGCGACGTCATCGGCGACGCGGCCGACGGTCTGCTGCGCCTCTACGAGCGCCTCGCGCCCGAGGTGGCGCGGCGGCTCGTCATCGATCTCGGCCTCGCCCGCGACCTCGGCTACTACACGGGCGCGGTGTTCGAGGTGTACGACCCCGGGCTCGGCAGCCCGCTCGGCGGCGGCGGCCGCTACGACGACCTGCTCGGCCGCTTCGGCCGCTCGCTGCCCGCCGTCGGCTTCGCGCTGCGCATCGACGACCTCCACCAGGCGCTGACCGCGCGCAACGGCCATGCCTGAGCTGACCATCGCCGTGCCCCGCGGGGCCCTCTTCTCCGAGACGCTGGACCGGCTGGACTGGCTGGACGTCGACACGTCCGAGGTCCGCTCCAACGACCGCAAGCTGCTCTTCGGCGACGTCGGGGTCGTGACGATGCGCCCCTCCGACGTCCCGACCTACGTCGAGGCCGGCGCAGCGGACGTCGGGTTCACCGGCAAGGACGTCCTCACGGAGCAGTCCGAGACGGACGTCTACGAGCTCCTCGACCTCGGCTACGGCCCGTGCACGATGGTCCTGGCGACCGTCTCCGGGCCCGACCCGGCCGCGGAGGCGCTGCGGCGCCTCGGCGTGATCCGCGTCGCCACGAAGTACCCGAAGACCGCGGCGGACTACTTCGAGCGCACCGGCCGGCAGGCCGAGATCGTGGAGGTCAAGGGCTCGGTCGAGCTCGCGCCGCTCACCGGCCTCGTCGAGGCGATCGTCGACCTCACGGCCACCGGGACGACGCTGCGCGAGAACGGCCTCGTCGTCCGCGAGGAGATCTTCCTGTCGACCGCGCGGCTCATCGCCAACCCGGTCGCCTACAAGCTGAAGGCGCAGGCGATCGACGCGCTCGTCGACCGGCTGCGCGACGCCGAGGCGGTGCGCGTTGCGCGTTGAGCGCCTCGCGGTCGGCGCGGACCCCGCGGCCGCGGCGGCGCAGGCGCGCGCGATGGCCCCCGGCGGCGCGTCGGTCGCCGATGCGGTGACCGCGCTCGTCACCGCCGTGCGCGACGGCGGCGACGCGGCGCTGCGCGAGCTCGTGGCGCGGCACGACGGCGGCGACGGCGGCCCGGTGCGCCTGACCGCCGACGAGCTGGCGATGCCGCTGGCGCCCGACGTCGAGGCCGGCCTGCACACGGCGATCGCCAACGTCATGTTCGTCGCGACCGCCGCGGTCGGCGACGACCACGAGATCACGCTCCCGCAGGGGCAGCGGATCCTGCTGCGCGAGGTCCCCGTCCGCCGCGTCGGCGTCTACGTGCCCGGCGGGCGCGTCCCGCTGCCCTCCACGCTCGTCATGGGCGTCGTCACCGCGCGTGCCGCGGGCGTCGAGGAGGTCTGCGTCGCGACGCCGCCGCCCGTGCACCCGGTCATCCGGGGCGCCGCGAGCCTGCTGGGCGTCACCGAGGTCTACGCGATGGGCGGCGCGCACGCCGTGGCGGCGCTCGCCTACGGGACCGAGGAGGTCGGACGGGTCGACGTCATCTGCGGCCCGGGCAACCTCTACAGCCAGGAGGCCAAGCGCCAGGTCTCCGGGAGCGTCGGGATCGACGGCTTCTACGGCCCCAGCGACGTCCTCGTCATCGCCGACGGGACCGCCGATCCGCGGCTCATCGCCCTCGACCTGCTCGCCCAGGGCGAGCACGGACCCGAGACCGTCGTCGCGGCGACCTCCGACGACCCCGCGCTGCTGGACGCCGTCGCGGCGCAGGTCGCCGAGCTCGCGGCCGATCGCCCGACGTCCGATCCGGCGGGGATCGCGCTCGCGGACGCGCCGTCGATGAACGCGGCGCTCGCCTTCGCGGAGGCGTTCGCGCCCGAGCACCTCGAGCTCGTCGGGCCGGACGCGGAGCGCCTGGCGCCCCGTGTGCGCGCCGCCGGCGCGATCTTCGTGGGCCGCGCGGGCGCGACCGCGTTCGGCGACTACGTCGCCGGCTCGAACCACTGCCTCCCGACGAACGGCGCGGCGCGCTTCGCGTCGGGCCTCACGCCGCGGGTGTTCCGCCGCCGCGTGAGCCAGGTGCACCTCGAGCACGCCGTCGACGCGCTCGCGGGCGCCGGCGCGGCTCTGGCACGGGCCGAGGGCCTGCCGGTGCACGCCGAGTCGATGGAGGCGCGGGCCCGGCAGGCGACGCAGTCGCCTGCCACTCACCGGGCGAAGCCCGGGCACGTGGTGGAGAATCCGCAGTCGTGACGCGCGCCGCCGACATCACCCGCACGACGGGGGAGACCGACATCCGCCTCGGGCTCGCGCTCGACGGCACGGGCGCCGGCACCCGGACCACCGGCGTCGGGTTCTTCGACCACATGCTCGACCTGCTCGCCCGCCACGGGCGGCTGGATCTCGACGTCGACGTGCGCGGCGATCTCGGCACCGGGTCGCACCACACGGTCGAGGACACCGGGCTCGTGCTGGGCCAGGCGCTCACCGAGGCGCTCGGCGACCGCAGGGGGATCACCCGCTACGGCCACGCGGTCGTCCCGATGGACGAGGCGCGCGCGTCGTGCGCCCTGGACATCTCGGGCCGCCCGCTGCTCGTGTGGGAGGGCGTCGCGATCCCGCCCGGCGTCACCGGCGGGTTCGAGCACGAGCTCGCCGAGGAGTTCATGCGCGCGGTCGCCAGCACGGCGCGGCTGACGCTGCACATCACGCTGGAGACCGGCACGAACGCCCACCACCTCATCGAGGGGGCGTTCAAGGCGTTCGCGCGCGCCCTGCGCGTCGCGACGAGCATCGATCCGACGGAGACGCGGCGTCCCGTCGACGAAGGGGACGCTCACCGAGTGATCGGCCAGACTGCGTCTGGCTTGGGAAATGGCGCTGGGCGCCATTTCCCCGGGCTGGGAAGGT
The DNA here is from genome assembly GCA_963757125.1 of uncultured Solirubrobacterales bacterium. Lineage (GTDB taxonomy): Bacteria > Actinomycetota > Thermoleophilia > Solirubrobacterales > Solirubrobacteraceae > CAVVSD01. The sequence goes on from CAVWQP010000009.1 coordinate 1,500,274, forward strand.
TCGTCAAGTGATTGGAATCGTCGACTACGGCATGGGCAACCGCCGGTCGGTGGAGAAGGCCTTCGAGCGCGTCGGCGGGGAGCCGCGCCTCACCTCCGACCCTGAGGTGCTCGCCGCGGCCGACGGCCTCGTGGTGCCCGGCGTCGGCGCCTTCCCGGAGGCGATGCGGCGTCTGCGCGCGTCCGGCCTGGACGAGCTCGTGCACGAGCGCGCGGCCGCGGGCGTGCCGGTCATCGGGCTGTGCCTGGGGATGCAGCTGCTCTTCGAGCGCTCCTCCGAGCACGGCGGCGCCACCGGCCTGGGTCTGCTGCCCGGCGAGGTCGTGCGCCTCGACGCGGCGGGGCTGAAGCTGCCGCACATCGGCTGGAACGTCGTGACCTGGCGGCGTCCGTCGCCGCTCATCGCCGATCTCGGCGCGAGCACGGCCTTCTACCACGTGCACTCCTACGTCCCCGTCCCCGCCGACGAGGACATCGTCCTCGGCACCGGCGAGTACGGTGCGCCGTTCGTCTCCTTCGTCGGCCGCGACGGGATCTTCGGCGCCCAGTGCCACCCGGAGAAGTCCTCGACGGCCGGCCTGACCCTCCTACGCAACTTCGTGAACATCGCAACCAGAACCCCGGTCGCGTGATCCTCTACCCCGCGATCGACATCTCAGAGGGCAAGGCCGTGCGCCTTCGCCAGGGCAGCTTCGACGACGTCACCGTCTACGGAGACGACCCGCTGGAGGCCGCCCGCTCGTGGATGGACGCCGGCGCGCGCTTCCTGCACGTCGTGGACCTCGACGGCGCCCGCCACGGCTCGCCCCGCAGCCTGCACCACCTCGAGCGCATCAAGCGCGAGCTGGGCATCCCGGTCCAGTACGGCGGCGGCCTGCGCTCGCTGCCGGCCGTCCGCGACGCGCTGCGCGCCGGGGCGGATCGGGTGATCATCGGCACCGCCGCGTACACGGACGTCGACTTCCTCGACGACGTGGTCACCGCGTTCGGCGACCGCGTGCTCGTCGCGGTCGACACGCGCGGCGGCCTCATCGCGACGGCGGGGTGGACCCACACGACGCAGATGCCCGCCGAGGCCGTCATCGGGCGGCTGCAGGACCGTGGCGTGAAGCAGTTCATCTACACGAACGTCGACCGCGACGGGATGCTCGAGGGACCCGACCTCGAGGAGATCAAGCGCATCGCGGCGGTCGTGCGGGGGCGCTTCCTGTACTCCGGCGGCATCGGGCAGCTCGCCGATCTCGAGGCCCTGGCCGAGCTGCGCCAGGTGAACCTCGCGGGCGTCATCAGCGGCAAGGCGCTCTACGAGGGGCGCTTCACGGTCGCCGAGGCGCAGGCAGCGCTCCAAGAGCGGTAGCGGATGCACCTCAAGCGCGTCATCCCGTGCCTCGACGTCGACGCGGGGCGCGTCGTGAAGGGGACGAACTTCGTCGACCTGCGCGACGCCGGCGACCCCGTCGAGCTCGCCGCGAAGTACGACGCGGAGGGCGCCGACGAGGTCGTGTTCCTCGACATCACCGCGACGTCGGGCAAGCGCGACACGATCGTCGACCTCGCGCGGCGCACCGCGGACGACGTCTTCGTCCCGTTCACGATCGGCGGCGGCATCCGCTCGGTGGGCGACGCCCAGGGCGTGCTCGACGCCGGCGCGGACAAGGTGTCGGTGAACTCGGCGGCCGTCGCGCGGCCGGAGCTGCTGGACGAGCTCGCCGACGTGTTCGGCGTGCAGTGCGTCGTGCTGGCCATCGACGCGAAGGCGAAGGCCGGGGGCGGCTGGGAGGTGTTCGTCGCCGGCGGGCGCACCCCGACCGGCCGCGACGTCCTGGAGTGGGCGCGCGAGGGCGTCCGGCGGGGGGCGGGGGAGATCCTGCTCACGAGCATGGACCGCGACGGCACCGAGCACGGCTACGACCTCGGCCTGACGTCCGCGGTGGCGGGCGCCGTCGACGTCCCGGTCATCGCGTCGGGCGGCGCGGGGACCCTCGAGCACCTCGCCGACGCCCTGCGCGCCGGCGCGGACGCCGCGCTGGCGGCGTCGATCTTCCACTACGGCCAGTTCACCGTCGGCGAGGCGAAGCGCCACCTCGCGGACGCGGGGATCCCGGTCAGGGTCTAGTCCCCGCTCTTCTTCCTGCGCCGGTCGTAGTGGATCCCCGCCGGATCGAGCGCGAAGAGCGACGAGTAGCCGTTGAAGTAGATGCGCCGCCCGTCGGAGATCACCGGGTTGAAGGCGCCGCGCCCCGTCTTCCAGACCGTCGCGCCCGTCCCCGCACCGAGCGCCCACGACGACTTCGTCCCCAGGTCGGACACGAAGACGAGATCGCCGATGAGGCTCGCCGACCCGGAGATCTTGCGGCCCAGGTGTCGTGTCCAGCGCGTCTTGCCCGACTGCGCGTCGAGCGCGTAGAAGCGCCCGTCGTAGGAGCCGATGAAGATCGTCGGCCGCCCGCCCGGCCCCGGGCCCACGGCGGGCGAGGCGTAGACGTAGCCGCCGGTGGAGTGCCGCCAGGCAAGCGCGCCGTTCTTCGCCGAGAACGAGAACACCGCGCCGCTCGTGCTCCCGATGTACACGCGGCCGTACGCGACCGCGGCGGAGGAGTAGAAGTTGCCCCCGCCGATCCCCAGGACCCCGCCGCCGGACCCCTTCTCCCAGACCTTGCCGCCGTCGGACTGCCGGATCGCGTGGACCTTGCCGCCGTAGTCGCCGAAGAACAGCTTGCCGTCGGCGAGCGCGAGCGCCCCCTTGACCGCGCCGTCGGCCTTCATCCGCCAGCGGATCTGGCCGTCGGACGTGCGCAGGGAGTACACGGTGCCGTCCTCGGAGCCGAAGTAGACGCGGCCGGAGTCGACGACCGGGGAGGACTCCGAGCGGCTTGGCAGCTTGCGCGACCAGCGGGTGCGCCCGTCGACCGCGTCGACCGCCGCCACCCGCCCGCCCTTGGAGCCGCGGAAGCGCTGCAGCAGCGTCACGTACACCGTGTCGCCGTCGCACGCGGGCGACGCGGCCGCGAGCGACCCGAGCTTGCGCGACCACGCCACGCGGCCGTCCAGGCGGCTGATCGCGTACAGCGCGCCGTTGTTCTTCAGCAGGAACAGCCGCCGGCCGCAGATCACGGGCGTGAACTCCAGGAGCACCCGGCCGGTGACCGACCACGCCTCGCGGAACGGCGGTCGCAGCGCGGTCCGGACGGGGAGGTAGTGCGTCCGCGACTTCGCGTTGCCGTAGAACGGCCAGCTGAAGCCGTCGTCGGACGGATGGCGCGCCGGCTCGCCGTTCTCCACCGGAGGCTCGACGGGATCCGGTGCGACCGGGACACTCTCCGTCGTGTCCTCGAACGCGACGTCCGGGTTGGAGACGTCGCCCTCTCCGGATCTCATGACGACCACGGCGGCAGCGGCACCGGCCAGGAGCAGAGCCACCACCGCGCCGGCCACGAGCCACCACAGCCGCTTGCGGCGGCGGGGGGACATGGCCACCTGATGGTAGATGGTGCCTTCCCGGTGACCGATCTGCGCGACACCCTGCAGGCGATGCCGTGCGGCGCCGCGCTGCTGGACGCCGTGCCGCCCGGCGGCGGCGTGCACCTCGTCGGCGGCGCGGTCCGCGACCTGCTGCGCGGCGGGACCCCGGCCGAGCTCGACGTCGCCGTCGAGGGGGACACGACAGGCCTGCTCACGGCGCTCGGCGGCCTGCCGCTGCGCCACGAGCGCTTCGGGACCGCCACGGTGCGCTCGGGGGACTGCCGGATCGACGTCGCGATGACGCGCGCCGAGCGCTACCCGTCGCCCGGAGCGCTGCCCGAGGTGCGCCCGGCGGGGCTCGCGGAGGACCTCGGGCGCCGCGACTTCACCGTGAACGCGATCGCGCTGGACCTGGCGGACGGCCGGCTGCGCGAGGCGCCCGGCGCGCAGGACGATCTGCGCGCGGGCCTGCTGCGCGTCCTGCACGACGGGTCCTTCGTCGACGACCCCACGCGCCTGTGGCGCCTCGCCCGCTACCGCGCCCGGCTGGGCTTCGAGGTCGAGCCGCGCACCCGCGAGCTGGCCCGCGAGGCGGTCGCCGCGAACGCGCTCGCGACCGTGTCGAAGACGCGCATCGGCAACGAGCTGCGCCTGGCGCTCGCCGAGCCCGACCCCGTCGCGGCGCTGGGGAGCGCCGTGGAGCTCGGGCTGGCGCCGTGGCTGGACGTCGATCGCGCGGCGGTGGAGCGGGCCCTCGATGCGCTCGGCGACGCCGGCGACCCCGCGCTCACCGTGCTGGCGACCGTCGCGCGCGACGTGCCCGATCTCGGGCTCACCTCGGCCTGGCGGCGGACCCTGGACGCCGCTGCGGCCCTGCGCGCGGTCGACCTCGCCGGCGCGCCGGCGTCGGTCGCCGACCGCGCGTTCGGCACCGCGCCGGCCGAGGCGGTCGCGGCGACCGGGACGCCGGAGGCGCGGCGCTGGCTCGCGCAGGACCGCCATCGCCGGCTCGCGATCACGGGCGAGGACCTCATGGCGGCCGGGGTCCCGCGCGGCCCCGAGATCGGCGCGCGCCTGCGTGCCGTCCGCGACGCGGTGCTCGACGGCCGGGTGGGCGACGACCGCGCGGCGCAGCTCGGCGTCGCCCTCGGGGCCGACTAGATTGGGCGCGTGTTCGAGTGGGACGGCGACCACCTCGCGATCCGGCTGGGTGACGCGCACGTGCTCTTCACCACGCGCCGCGGCGGCGTGTCGGAGGGGGCGTTCGCGTCGCTGAACCTCGGCGAGCGCACGGCCGACGATCCCGCCGCCGTCGAGGCCAACCACGCCCGCCTGCGCGAGCTGGCCGGCGGCACGACGCTCGCGCGCTGCGCGCAGGTGCACGGCCGTGACGTCGTGCGCCGGACGACGCCGCCGAACGGGGAGCGACCGCAGGCCGACGGGGTCGCCACGAACGTCGCGGGCGTCGGAGCGGTCGTCCTGACCGCCGACTGCCTGCCGGTGGCGCTCAGCGCCCCGGGCGCGGTGGCGATGGTGCACGCGGGCTGGCGCGGGCTCGCCGCCGGCGTGCTCGACGAGGGTCTCGCGGCGCTGCGCGACGTCGGCGCGACCGGCCCCGTCGCCGCCGCGATCGGGCCCGGGGCCGGGGGCTGCTGCTACGAGGTCGGCGACGAGGTGCGCGAGGCGTTCGCCGACGTGCCCGAGGCGATGCTCGGACGCAACGTCGACCTCAAGGCGGTCGCGACGGCCCGCCTGCGCGCGGCGGGCGTCGAGGAGGTCCACGACAGCGGCCTGTGCACGATGTGCGACGGGCGCTTCTTCTCGCATCGCCGCGACCACGGCACCACCGGCCGGCAGGGAGGCGTCGCGTGGCTGACGTAGGGGCGGCGCGCGAGCGGATCGCCGCGGCCGCCGCGCGCGCCGGACGCGACCCGGGCGACGTCGAGATCGTCGCGGCGACGAAGTACGTCGCGCTCGAGGACCTCGGCGCGCTCGCCGACGCGGGCATCACGCGGGTGGGCGAGAACCGCGCCCAGGACCTCCAGGCCAAGCACGCCGAGTACGGCGACCGCTTCACGTGGGACTTCATCGGCCACGTGCAGAGCCGCAAGGTCCCGCAGATCCTGCCGCTCGTGCAGCGGATCCACTCCGTCGGCAGCGACTCCGTGCTCGGCCGCCTCGAACGCCACATGGACCTTGCGCGCCCTGGGTTCGAGATCCTCGTCGAGGTCAACGTCGCGCGTGAGGAGGGCAAGAGCGGCATCGACCCCGACGAGCTCGGCGCGTTCCTCGAGCGCTGCCCGATCGCACCGGTGGGCCTCATGACGATGCCGCCCCTCGAGGGGGACAGCCGGCGGTGGTTCTCCGCGCTGCGCGAGCTGGCGGAGGGACACGGCCTGCGGGAGCTCTCGATGGGCACCTCGCAGGACTTCGAGGTGGCGGTCGAGGAGGGCGCGACGATCGTCCGTCTGGGCTCCGTCCTCTTCCGTACAGGCTCCTAGCAGGAATTTCGCGCAGGAGGGATAACCTTCACCCGTGGCCTTCCGCGACACATGGCACCGCTCGCTCGTCTACTTCGGCCTCGCCGAGGAGCGCTACGACGACGACCCGGAGCCCGAGCCCGAGGCGGAACTGGAGGATCGCTACCGCGAGCGCCCCAACGTGCGCCGCCTCTCCGGTCGTCGTCGACGCGACGAGATCGACGACATCTTCTCCGAGGACGAGGGCGGGGGACGCGCAACGAGTGTGCTTCGCCCGGTAGGAGCTCGCAACGGGCGGTCGAATGACGTTCGCGTGCACCTCGTGGTCCCCAAGAGCTTCAACGACGCGCAGCAGGTCGCCGACCGGTTCAAGGACAGCATCCCGGTCATCCTCAACCTGCAGGGCACGGAGACCGATCTGTCCAAGCGGCTGATCGACTTCGCCTCCGGCCTCACCTACGCCCTCGACGGCGGCATGCAGCGGATCGCCGACAAGGTGTTCATGCTGACCCCGCGCAACGTGGAGATCTCCGCCGAGGAGCGGGCGAGGCTCATCGAGAAGGGCTTCTTCAACCAGTCGTGATCGGCCTCATCGGCAGCGGCAACATGGCCCGGGCGCTCGTCCGGGGATGGGGACAGCCGGTGCTCTGCACGGATCTGCTGCCGGGTCGCGCCGAGGAGCTCGCCGAGGAGGTCGGAGGAGAGGCGGTCGCGACGAGCGCGGAGCTGGCGCAGCGCGCCGATTTCGTCCTGCTCTGCCACAAGCCCGCCGGGCTGTCCGCGGTCGCCGCCGACGTCGGCGGCGCAGCGAAGGCCGTCGTCTCGATCCTGGGCGCGACGCCGCTGGCGAGCCTCAAGGAGGCCTACCCCGGCACCCCCGTCGTCCGGATGCTGCCCAGCACCCCCGTCGAGGTCGCCAAGGGCGTCTGCTGCCACGCGCGCGACCCCGACGCGGATCGCGACTTCGAGGCGACGGTGCTCGAGCTGTTCGGGCGCGTCGGCCCGGTCGTGACCGTCGACGAGGCGCTCATCGACGCTGCGATGGGGCTCATGAGCTGCGCTCCCGCGTACTACGCGCTGGTCGCCGAGGCGCAGATCGACGCCGGTGTGCGTCGCGGCCTGCCTGCGGATGTCGCGCGGCAGCTCGTCATCGGGACGATGGGTGGGACCGCGGCGCTCCTGCAGCAGCGCGACGGGGACACGCTCGCCGTGCGCCGGGAGGTGACCTCCCCGGGCGGGTCGACCGCGCGCGGGCTGGATGCGCTGGAGCGGGGCAACGTCAGGACCGCGTTCTCGGACGCTCTCGACGCCGTCCTGGACGGTGGGCGGTGATCGTCCTCGCCACGGCCCGCGGCGACGTCGCGGACTTCGTGAGCGCGGTGATCCTCGTCTACACGATCATCATCTTCGTCTACATCCTGTCCAACCTCGTGTTCGCGTTCGGGGGCAGGGTCCCGTACAACCGGTGGTCGGACGCGGTGCTGTCGTTCCTGCGCGACGTCTGCGAGCCCTACCTGCGGATCTTCCGGAAGGTCATCCCGCAGTTCGGGCCGTTCGACTTCAGCCCGATCGTCGCGGTCATCGTGCTGCAGATCGTCGGCGGCATTCTCGTCGGCGTCATCCGCGGCTGATGGGCAATCGCGCCTGGGCGCGGATGGTCGCGGTCGCGATCGCGGTGATCGCGCTCGACCAGATCACGAAGGCGCTCGTGAAGAACAGCATCGAGCGCGGTGGCAGCGAGGACGTGATCCTCGGCATCCGGTTCGTGAACGTCCGCAACACCGGCGTCGCGTTCAGCTCGCTGCAGGGCGCCGGGGCGCTCATCGGGATCATCGTCGCCGTGGCCCTCATCGGACTGCTCTGGTACTTCTCGCGCAACGTCGGCAAGCCGCTCATCTGGCTCCCGACCGGGATGCTGCTGGGCGGCGCGCTGGGCAACGTGATCGACCGGGTCCGGGAGGGCGCGGTCGTCGACTTCATCAAGGTCGTCGACTTCTGGCCGGCGTTCAACGTCGCGGACATCTCGGTCACGCTCGGCGTTCTGCTGCTGCTGTGGGTCATGGAGCGGGGCAGTGCGCCTCAACGTCGCGCCTGATCAGGAGGGCGAGCGGCTCGACGCGCTGCTCGCCGGCCACCTCGGGTCGCGGACCCGCGCGCAGCGCCTCATCACGGCAGGCCAGGTGCTCGTCGACGGCGCGCCCGCCCGCAAGGGCCACAAGGTCCGCGCCGGCGAGGTGCTCGACGTCGACGACAGCGACGTCCGGGAGCCCATGGATCTCGGCGACGGCCCGCCCGCCCCGCACGAGGTCGTCTGGGAGGACGAGCACCTCCTCGTCGTGGACAAGCCCGCGGGCGTCGTCGTGCACCCGGCGGCCGGGCACGAGAGCGGGACGCTCGTCCAGGCCCTCGCCGGCAGGGCGGCGGGCGGCGGGGTGGGTGGGGATCCGAATCGCCCCGGCGTCGTGCACCGCCTGGACCGCGACACGAGCGGGCTGCTGGTCGTCGCCAAGAGCGACGCGATGCTGCGCGCGCTGCAGGCGGCGCTGCAGGCGCGCGACATCGACCGCGAGTACGTCGCGCTGGTCGAGGGGCGCCCGCCCGCGCTGACCGGGACGATCGACGCCCCGCTGGGGCGCGACCGGCGCGTCCGCACGCGCCACTCGACGGACACCGACGCCCCGCGGGCCGCGGTGACGCACTTCGAGATCACCGAGGCGCTGCCCGCGTACACGCTGCTGCGCGTGCGGCTGGAGACCGGCCGCACCCACCAGATCCGCGCGCACCTCCTCGCCATCGGCCACCCCGTCGCGGGTGACCCGGAGTACGGCCACGCCGGGCTGCTCGGGCTCGAACGCCAGTTCCTGCACGCCGGGCGCCTCGCGTTCACCCACCCGGTCACCGGCGAGCGGATCGATCTGACGTCGCCGCTGCCGCAGGACCTCGCGGACGCGCTCGAGCGGGCGCGGGCCGAGGGTTAGACTTCGATCCGCGAGCCGACGATGACCGTCTTCTCGCGCGGCAGGTGGAAGTACTCGGCCGCGTCCGACGTCAGACGCGACGTCGCCAGGAACAGGCCCCGCCGCCACCGGTTGAACCCGGGCTCGTCACCCCGGACGAGGTCGACCGCCGAGAGGTAGAAGGACGTGTCGCCTTCGTCGATGGAGAACTCGAGCTCGTCCGGGTCGATCAGGGCCAGCACCGCCGGGACCTTCTGCGCGTCCATGTAGCCGAACCGCGCGCCGACGTGGCTGATGCCGTCGTCCCGGTAGCCGAGGTCGTCGATGACGAGGCGCTCCTCCGGCGGGACGTGCGGCACCGGGAGGACGTCGATCGAGAGGATCACGACGTGCTCGCTGAGCGCGTGCAGGTGCTCGACGATCTCGCGCATCGCCAGCGGCGTCGTGACCTTCGTGCGGTTGAGGAACACCGCGGTGCCCGGCACGCGCTCGACCGGCAGCTCGCGCGTGTGGAGCTCGTCGATGAACGTGCGCAGCGACCCCTCCTCGTTCTCGCGGCGCTGGGCGACGATCGCGCGGCCCTTCTGCCAGGTCGTCATCACCGTGAAGGCGACGAGGCCGATGAGGAGCGGCAGCCAGGCGCCGTGGCCGATCTTCGTCAGGTTCGCGGCGAGGAACAGCCCCTCGATCGACAGGATCGTCCCGCCGCCGGCGATCACGAGCCAGCGCGGCACGCTCCAGCGCCGGGCGGCCACGTAGAGGAACAGCAGCGTCGTGATCGTGATCGTCGCCGTGACCCCCGTGCCGTAGGCGAACGCGAGGGCGACCGAGCTCTTGAACGTCAGGACCAGCGTGATCACCGACGCCAGCAGCAGCCAGTTGATCGCCGGGACGTAGATCTGCCCCATCGCCTTCGCCGACGTGTGCACGATCCGCAGCCGCGGGAGGTAGCCGAGCGACATCGCCTGGTACGCGACGGAGAACGCGCCGGTCACCACCGCCTGCGAGGCGATGACCGCCGCGGCCGCGGCGATGAACACCATCGGCCACTGCGCCCAGTCGGGGACGAGGAGGAAGAACGGGTTGGAGATGTTCTTCGGGTTCTCCAGGATCAGCGCGCCTTGGCCGAGGTAGCTCAGCATGCAGGCGGGGAAGACGAGCAGGAGCCAGTCCCGCCTGATCGGCGCACGCCCGAAGTGGCCCATGTCGGCGTAGAGCGCCTCAGCGCCCGTGAACGCGAGGACGACCGCCGCGAGCGCGAAGAACGCGGTCGAGATGTGGTTGAAGAAGAAGTCCAGCGCGTACGTCGGCGACAGCGCCTCGAGGATCGCCGGGTGCGATGCGATGCCGTTCACGCCGCACGCGGCGATGCAGGCGAACCAGACGAGCATGATCGGCCCGAAGAGGCGCCCGACGGTCGCCGTCCCGAGGCGCTGCAGCATGAACAGGCCGACGATGATGGCGATGGCGATCGGGATGACGAGGTGCTCGAGCGACGGCGAGGCGACCTCGACGCCCTCCACGGCCGACAGGACTGAGATCGCCGGCGTGATCATCCCGTCGCCCAGGAACAGCGACGCGCCGAAGATCCCGAGCGCCGCGAGCATCATCTTCGTGCGACGTGTCCCTGAGACGCGGTTGCGGCGCAGCAGGGTGATGAGGGCCATGATCCCGCCCTCGCCGTCGTTGTCGGCCCGCATCACGAGCAGCACGTAGGTGACCGTCACGACGAGCGTCACCGACCAGAAGATCATCGAGACGATCCCGAAGACGGTCGCCTCCGAGACGGCGATCGGGTGCGGATCGCCTGGGTCGAAGACCGTCTGCACGGTGTAGAGCGGGCTCGTGCCGATGTCGCCGAAGACCACGCCGAGGGCGCCGAGCATGAGCGCTCCCCTCACCCCACCGTGGCTCTTCGCGTCCTGGCGCACCGGCGCGGCACGCTACCTATCGGCTATTGTCCCCAATCTCGGTCTGCATTACCGACTTTCCAATTTGGGGGACGCCGTGAAGAGGTTGACCATGCTCACCGCCGTGCTTGCGCTCGCCCTCGGGGGTGTCGCCGGGTGCGGTGGGTCGTCCGACGAGACGGGCGGCAGCAGCACGAGCTCGGCAGGGTCGAGCGGCTCCGCGAAGACGACCCTGAACCTCGTTGCGTACTCGACACCCCAGGTCGTCTACGACCAGATCATCCCCGACTTCCAGGGGACGGCCGAGGGCAAGGGCGTCGAGATCAAGGGCTCCTACGGCGCCTCCGGCGACCAGAGCCGCGCGGTCGAGGCAGGCCAGAAGGCCGACGTCGTGACGTTCTCCACCGAGCCCGACATGACGCGGCTCGTGAAGGCCGGCCTCGTCGCCGACGACTGGAACGCGGGTCCCAACAAGGGCCTCATCACCACGTCGGTCGTGACCTTCGTCGTCCGCAAGGGCAACCCCAAGAACATCAAGACGTGGGACGACCTGCTCAAGCCGGGCATCAAGGTCCTCACGCCGAACCCGTTCACGTCGGGCGCCGCGAAGTGGAACCTGCTCGCCGCCTACGGGCAGGCCGCCGACGGCGGCAAGGACCCCGCGGCGGGCCTGGCCTACGTGCGCAAGCTGCTCACGGAGCACGTGAAGGTGCAGGACAAGTCCGGTCGTGAGGCGCTGCAGAACTTCACGTCGGGCGACGCCGACGTGCTCCTGTCCTACGAGTACGAGGCCACCACCGCCAACAAGAAGGGCGAGGACCTCGACTACGTCATCCCGGACGACACGATCAAGATCAACATCGACATCGCGACGACCAAGGACGCGCCGGCGCAGGCCAGGCAGTTCGTCGACTACGCCCTGTCGGACCCGGCGCAGGAGCGCTTCGCGAGCTGGGGCTACCGGCCGGTGAACGAGGCGGTCCTGGCGAAGCACGCCGACGAGTTCCCGACGCCGTCCGGCCTGTTCACGATCGAGGACCTCGGCGGCTGGCCGAAGGTCAACGACGAGATGTTCGATCCCGAGAAGGGCTCGATCGCCAAGATCGAGGCGGAGGCGGGGGTGTCGACCGCCAAGTGAGCGCGACCGCGCTCCCCAGTTCGACGGCGTCGCGGCGCCGGGCCCGGCTGCCCTCGGGCACGCTCGGCCTCGGCATCGGGACGCTGTGGCTCAGCATCATCGTGCTGCTGCCGCTCTCGGCCGTCGTCGCGCGTGCGTTCGACGGCGGCCTGAGCACGTTCTGGGAGGCCGTGAGCAACCGGCAGGCCGTGTCGGCGCTCACGTTCACGGTGGGCGTGTCGCTCGTCGCCGCGGCGGTGAACGCCGTGATGGGGACGCTGCTGGCCTGGGTCCTCGTGCGCGACCGCTTCCGGGGCAAGGGGCTGGTCAACGCGTTCGTCGACCTGCCCTTCGCGCTGCCGACGATCGTCGCCGGCCTGACGCTGCTCGCGCTCTACGGACCCAGGAGCCCGATCGGCGTCAACGTCGCGTTCACGCAGTTCGCGGTGCTGCTCGCGCTGCTCTTCGTGACGATGCCGTTCGTGGTCCGCGCCGTCCAGCCGGTCCTCATCGAGATCGATCGCGAGATGGAGCAGGCCGCGCTGTCGCTCGGTGCTTCCAACGGGACGGTCTTCCGGCGGATCATCCTGCCGAACCTCGTGCCGGCGCTGCTCAGCGGCGCCGCGCTGGCGTTCGCCCGCGCCGTGGGGGAGTTCGGCTCCGTCATCCTCATCTCGGGCAACATCCCGTTCGGGACGCAGGTCTCCTCGGTGTACGCGTTCAAGCTCATCGAGAGCGACGCGCCGATCAGCGCAGCGGCGGTGTCCACGGTCCTGCTGGCGATCTCGCTGGTCGTGCTCATCGGGATCCGCGGTCTGGGCCGCTGGGGGGCGCGCCATGATCGTTGAGCGCCGCTGGCGCATCGGGCTGCGCGTCGTCGCCCTGGGCTGGTTCCTGCTGCTCCTGCTCGCGCCGGTCGGGCTGGTCTTCTACCGCACGTTCGAGCACGGGGTCGGAGCCGTCATCGACTCGATCACGACGCCCGCCGCGGTGTCGGCGTTCTGGCTCACGATCGAGGTGACGGCCATCGCGGTGCCGCTCAACGCGATCGTCGGGGTGCTCATGGCGCTCGCACTGGCACGCGGGCGCTTCCGCGGCAAGGCGCTGCTCAACGGGCTGCTCGACCTCCCGTTCGCGATCTCGCCCGTCGTCATCGGCCTGTCGCTCGTCCTGCTGTACGGACGCACCGGCTGGTTCGGCCCGTGGCTCGCCGACCACGGCATCCAGATCATCTTCTCCGTCCCCGGCATCGTCCTCGCCACGATCTTCGTGTCGCTCCCGTTCGTCGCCCGCGAGGTCACCCCGGTGCTCCGCGAGATCGGCGACGAGCAGGAGCAGGCGGCCGCGACGCTCGGCTCGGGTGGATGGACGACGTTCCGCCGGATCACGTTCCCCGCGATCCGGTGGGGTCTGGCCTACGGCATCGTCCTCTCGGTCGCACGCGCGATCGGCGAGTTCGGCGCGGTGAGCGTCGTCTCCGGTCGCGTCGCCGGCGAGACCATGACGCTGACGCTGCTCGTCCAGCAGCGCTTCGAGAACTTCGACCTCGCGGGCGCCTACGCGGCGTCCACCCTCCTGGCCGTGATCGCGCTGCTCACGCTCCTCGTCATGACCAGGATCAATCCGCGCCGAGAGGAACACGACTCGTGATCACCGTTCGCGACGTCACCAAGCACTTCGGAACGTTCGCGGCGCTCGACGGCATCTCGCTCGAGGTGCCGGACGGGTCGCTGACGGCGCTGCTCGGTCCCTCCGGCTCCGGCAAGTCAACGCTGCTGCGCGTCATCGCCGGGCTGGAGGGTCCCGACAGCGGCAGCGTCGAGATCAACGGGCAGGACGCGACGGGCGTCCCGCCGCAGCGGCGGGGCATCGGCTTCGTGTTCCAGCACTACGCGGCCTTCAAGCACATGACCGTGCGCGACAACGTCGCGTTCGGCCTCACCGTGCGCAAGCTGCCCAAGGGGCAGGTCAAGGACAAGGTCGACGAGCTGCTCGGCATCGTCGGGCTCTCCGGCTACCAGGACCGCTACCCGAACCAGCTCTCCGGCGGTCAGCGCCAGCGCATGGCGCTCGCCCGCGCCCTCGCGGTCGAGCCGCGCGTGCTGCTGCTGGACGAGCCCTTCGGCGCGCTGGACGCGAAGGTCCGCACGGAGCTCCGGGAGTGGCTGCGCGTGCTCCACGAGCGCGTCCCGGTCACGACGATCCTCGTGACGCACGACCAGGAGGAGGCCATGTCGGTCGCCGACCGCATCGTCGTCATGAACGAGGGGCACATCGAGCAGGTGGGCCATCCGCGCGAGCTCTACGACGCGCCGGCGAACCAGTTCGTCATGGGTTTCCTCGGTCCCGTGAGCCGGCTCGGCGAGCGCTTCGTGCGCCCGCACGACATCTCCGTCGACAGCGCGCCCGTCGACGGCGGCGTGCAGGCGCTCGTGACGCGCGTGGTCCATCTCGGGTTCGAGGTGCGCGCCGAGCTGCGGGTCGACGGCGAGGAGTCCGTGAGCGTGCAGCTCACGCGTGACGACGCCCACCGCCTCGACCTCGCGCCGGGCGAGATCGTGTGGCTGCGCCCGCCGCGCGACGAGCGCGTGCTCGACGTCGCGTAGACTGGGTGGTTCCTGTTACCTACCCCGTGGGTCCGGGACGAGCTGGACCCTGACCGGCGCAACGACGCCGGGACCGGCTCTGCCCCCGCGGGAACCGCACCACTCCACTCAAGGGAGCAGCACCCATGGCCGACGTCGGCATCAAGGAGCTGCTGGAGGCCGGAGTCCACTTCGGTCACCAGACGCGCCGTTGGAACCCCAAGATGCGCCGCTTCATCCACGGTGAGGCAGGCGGCATCTACCTCATCGACCTGCTGAAGACGAACGAGCTCCTGCACAACGCGCAGGAGTTCGCGTCCGCGCTCAGCCACCGCGGTGGCACCGTCCTGTTCGTCGGGACGAAGAAGCAGGCCCGCGACGCCGTGGCCGAGGTGGCCACCGAGGCGGGCATGCCCTTCGTCAACCACCGTTGGCTCGGTGGGCTGCTGACGAACTTCCAGACGATCAGCCTGCGGATCAAGCGCCTGCACGACCTCGAGCGCTACGAGAAGGAGGGCCAGCTCGCGCTGCTGCCCACCCGCGAGCGCCTGTCGGCCGAGGCCGACCTGGCGAAGCTGCGGGCGAACCTCGGCGGCGTGAAGAACATGCAGCGCCCGCCGGACGCGATCTTCATCATCGACCTCAAGACCGAGGCGATCGCCGTGCGCGAGGCCCAGCGCCTGCGCATCCCGATCATCGGCCTGGTCGACACGAACTGCGACCCGGACGGCGTCGAGTTCGTCATCCCGGGCAACGACGACGCCATCCGCTCGTGCGCGGTCATCGCCCACGCGATCGGCGACGTCGTGAAGGAGGGCCAGACCCTCTTCCGCGAGGAGGAGGACCGCGCCCGCCGCGAGGCCGAGGAGCGGGCCCGCGCCGAGGCCGAGGAGCGCGCGAAGCGCGAGGCCGAGGAGCAGGCCAAGCGCGAGGCCGAGGAGGCCGAGCGCCAGGCAGCGCTGACGCAGTCCGAGGGCGACGGCGACCGCGGTGTCGCCGACGCGGAGGTCGCCGAGGCGGTCGCCGAGGGCGGCCAGCCGCAGGTCGACCCGGTCGTGCCGCAGAAGGCCGACAGCGAGATCGCCCCGGTCCAGCGCGACAACCGCAAGGGCGACTCGCCGCACCCGGCGCCGCCCGCCGAGGACCTCACCCCCGATCCCGCCACGCCGCCGCCCGCCGAGACCGCGGCCGAGCCCGCAGCGGCCGAGCCCGCGGCAGCCGAGCCCGCGGCGGCCGAGACGGCAGCAGACACCACCGAGAGCTAGAGAGAGCACACCGTGAGCACCCCCACGATCTCCGCAAAGGACGTCAAGGCCCTGCGCGACCTCACCGGCGCGGGGATGATGGACTGCAAGAAGGCGCTGCAGGAGACGGGCGGCGACGTCGACGGAGCCGTCACCTACCTGCGCGAGAAGGGCATCGCCGGCGCCGCCAAGCTCGGCGGCCGCGAGGCCACCGAGGGCACCGTGCAGTCCTACATCCACGCGAACGGCAAGGTCGGCGTGCTGGTCGAGGTCGACTGCAACACCGACTTCGTCGCCAAGAACGACGACTTCACCGCGTTCGCCCGCGACATCGCGCTGCACATCGCCGCCAGCCCGGCGACGCGCTGGGTCACCGAGGAGGAGGTCCCCGAGGACGTCCGCGCCGAGGAGCTGCGCATCGCCGCCAGCCAGATGACCAACGTGCCCGAGCACGCGCGCGAGCGCGCCGCGAGCGGCAAGGTCAGCAAGTGGCTGGAGGAGGTCGTCCTCCTCAAGCAGGTCCACGTCAACGGCGAGAAGTACGAGAACAAGACCATCGAGCAGCTGCGCACGGAGCTCTCCGCGCGCACCGGCGAGAACGTGGTCATCCGGCGCTTCGCGCGCTTCGCCGTCGGCGAGGCCTGAGCCGACCCCGAGGATGGCCGACGACCCCGAGCACGCGCCAGCGTTCAGCCGGATCCTCCTGAAGCTGTCCGGCGAGGCGCTGATGGGCTCCCGCGACCACGGGCTCGATCCCGAGCGCGTGGAGGCGGTCGCCGCGCAGATCGGCGCCGTGCATGCGCGCGGCGTCGAGCTCGCCGTCGTCGTCGGCGCCGGGAACATCTACCGGGGGCTGCAGGGAGCGGCCTCCGGGATGGACCGCGCGACCGGCGACTACATGGGCATGCTCGCGACGGTGCTCAACGCCCTGCCGATCCAGGATGCCCTGGAGAAGATGGGCGTCCCGGTGCGCGTGCAGTCCGCGCTGACGATCGCCGAGGTCGCCGAGCCCTACATCCGCCGCCGCGCGATGCGCCACCTCGAGAAGGGGCGCGTCGTGATCTTCGCGGCGGGGACGGGCAACCCGTTCTTCACGACCGACACCGCCGCCGCGCTGCGTGCCGTGGAGATCCACGCCGAGGCGCTCCTGATGGCGAAGAACGGGGTGGAGGGCGTCTACACCGCCGATCCGCGGACCGACCCCGATGCGAGCTTCATCCCCGAGATCTCGCACATGGAGGCGCTGCAGCGCCGGCTGCGGGTCATGGACTCGACAGCGCTCACCCTGTGCATGGAGAACCGGCTTCCGATCTACGTCTTCAACATGGATGACGAGCAGAACATCGACCGGATAGTGTCCGGCGAGCGGGTGGGGACACTGGTGGAGACGACCACATGAGTGAGCTGACCGACGAGCTGATCGCCGACGCCCGGGACCGCATGGGTCGCTCGGTGCAGGCCACGCAGGGCGAGTTCGGGTCCGTCCGGACGGGCCGCGCGAGCCCGCAGCTGCTCGACCGCGTCACCGTCGACTACTACGGCGCGATGACCCCGCTGAAGCAGCTCGCGACCATCAACGTCCCCGAGGCGCGGATGGTCACGATCCAGCCGTTCGACAAGTCCTCGATGAAGGCCATCGAGAAGGGCATCGTCGACGCGCAGCTGGGCCTGGCGCCGTCCAACGACGGCAACATCGTGCGCCTCGTGATCCCCGAGCTGACCGAGGAGCGCCGCAAGGACCTCGTGAAGATGGTCCGGGCGATCGCCGAGGAGGGCCGCGTCGCGATCCGCAACGTGCGGCGCGACATCATGCACGACCTCCGCGAGCTCCGCGACGAGGGCGAGGTCGGCGCCGACGACGAGCACCGCGCCGAGGTGGAGCTCCAGAAGCTCACGGACGACCGGATCGCCGAGCTCGACGGCCTCCTGAAGGGCAAGGAAGCAGAGATCCTCGAAGTCTGACGTCGTCGTGGCGGACTCCTCCCCGCGCTACGTCGCGATCATCACGGACGGCAACGGCCGCTGGGCCAAGGCCCACGGCAAGTCGGTCGCCGCCGGCCACCAGGCCGGTGCCGACGTCGTCAAGGCCCGCCTGCGCGACGCGGTCGAGCTGGGCATCCGCGAGCTGACCGTCTACTCGTTCTCGACGGAGAACTGGTCGCGGTCGCGCGCCGAGGTCGCCGCGCTCATGCGGCTGTTCAGCGAGCGGATCGTGGACGAGACGCCCGAGCTGCACGAGCAGGGCGTCCGGATGCGGTTCATCGGCCGCCGCGAGGGCGTCTCCAGGAAGCTCGCCAAGCAGATGGACTGGGCGGAGGAGACGACCGCCGCCAACGATCGCATCACGCTGTTCGTCGCCTTCAACTACGGCGGCCGCGCGGAGATCCTCGACGCGGCGGCGCGCTACGAGGGCGGGGGCGAGGAGGCGTTCCGCAACCTGCTCTATGCGCCCGAGATGCACGACCCGGATCTCATCATCCGGACGAGCGGCGAGCGTCGTCTCAGCAACTACCTCATGTGGCAGTCGGCCTATTCCGAGCTGGTGTTCCGCGACGAGCTGTGGCCGGACTTCGACCGCGCGGCGTTCGAGGCCGCGCTGGCGGAGTACGGCGAGCGCCGGCGGCGCTTCGGCGGCCGCTGATGGGCGGCTCGGACCTCGGTTCGCGGATCGTCTTCGGCGTGCCCGCCGTCGCGTTCGCGATCGCGATCGTCGTGGCGGGCGGCGGGTGGTTCGCCGCCGGGGTCGGGCTGCTCGGGGTCATCTGCATGCACGAGCTGCTGACGCTCTACGAGCACACGGGGCCGCCGAAGCTCGCGGGGTTCCTCGGGGTCATCGGCCTGGTGGTCGCCGCCCAGCTGGGCGACATGGACACGGTGATGCTGGCGTTCGTCGCGTTCTTCCCCGTGCTGTTCGCCGTGACGCTGGCCACGCCGCGCGCGACCGGGCCCGGGCTGGCGTTCTGCGTGCTCGGCGTGGCGTGGATCGGCATCGCCATCGCGCACGCGGTGCTCCTGCGCGACCTTCCGCACGGCGGCGGCATCGTCGCGTGCGTCCTGGTGGGGACCGTCGCCTGCGACATCGGCGCGTACTTCGGCGGCCGCACGTTCGGCGCGACGCCCCTCGCGCCCCGGGTGTCGCCGTCGAAGACGTGGGAGGGCCTCGGCATCGGCATCATCGTCGGCGTCCTCGGCGTGTGGCTCACCGGGACCTACCAGGACTGGCTGGGCGGGACGGACGCGCTGCTCATCGGCGTCGGCGTCTCGCTGGCCGGGCCGGTGGGGGACCTCTTCGAGAGCTACATCAAGCGCGACGCGGGGATCAAGGACACCGGCCGGCTGTTCGGCGCGCACGGCGGGGCGCTGGACCGGCTCGACGCGCTGCTGTTCGCGATCGTCGTCGGTTACTGGGTGTGGAGGGCCCTGCTTGCCTAATGAGGCGGTGTCCCCTCGCCGTCTCCTCGTCCTCGGGTCGACCGGGTCCATCGGGACCCAGGCGCTCGACGTCGTCGAGCGGTCCGAGGACCTCGAGCTCGTCGGCCTGAGCGCCGAGCGCTCCTGGGAGGCCCTGGTCGCCCAGGCCCAGCGCACCGGCGTGGACCGCATCGCCGTCGCCGACATGGACGCCGGGGCGCGCGCCGCCGAGGCGTGGACCGACGGCGAGGTGCTCACCGGCCCGGAGGGGCTCGTCCGGCTCGTCATCGAGTCCGGCGCCGACCTCGTGCTCAACGCGCTCGTCGGCTCGGCGGGCCTCGGCCCGACGGTCGCCACGCTGGGCGAGGGGATCGACCTCGCGCTCGCCAACAAGGAGTCGCTCGTCGTCGGCGGCGAGCTCGTGATGCAGCTCGCGGAGGCGACCGGCGCGCGGATCCTGCCCGTCGACTCCGAGCACGCCGCGCTGCACCAGCTCCTGGCCGGGCTTCCCGTGGGGACGGCGGCCGGGCTCACGATCACCGCGTCCGGCGGCCCGTTCCGCGGCCGCTCGCGGGCGTCGCTGCAGTCCGTGACCGTGGAGGAGGCGCTCGCGCACCCGACGTGGGCGATGGGCGGCAAGATCTCCATCGACTCGGCGACGCTCATGAACAAGGGCCTCGAGGTCATCGAGGCGCACCATCTCTTCGGCGTCCGCTACGAGGACATCGACGTCGTCGTGCACCCGCAGTCGATCGTCCACGGCCTCGTGCGGCTGCCCGACGGGGCCTCGCTGGCGCACCTCGGCCCGACGGACATGCGCGTGGCGATCTCCTACGCGCTGCACGGCGGCGCGAGCGTCGACGTGCCCGCGCGGCCGCTCGACCTCGTGACTGCGGGGCGGCTGGACTTCGAGCCGGTCGACCACGACGCGTTCCCGTGCCTCGGGCTCGCCCGCGCCGCCGCCAAGGCGGGCGGGACCGCGCCGTGCGCGCTGAACGCGGCCAACGAGGTCGCGGTGCACGCGTTCCTCTCCGGCCGCCTGGCGTTCACCGGCATCGCCGAGGTCATCGAGCGCACGCTCGAGGAGCTGCCGGCCGAGCCGGTCCACGCGTTCGAGTCGCTCTACGAGGCAGACCGCGAGGCACGCATCGTCGCGGGCGAGCTGGTCGAGGCGGCACCGGCCCGATGACCGCCGCACTGCTGGCGTTCGCCGGGTTCGCGGCGCTCGTCATCCTGCACGAGTTCGGGCACTTCGTCGCGGCGAAGGCGGTCGGGATGCGCGTCGAGCGCTTCGCGCTGTTCTTCCCGCCGCTCCTCGCGAAGGTCCGCCGAGGGGAGACCGAGTACGCGATCGGGGCCGTGCCGCTGGGCGGCTACGTGAAGATCACCGGCATGAACCCCAACGAGGAGCTGCCTCCCGAGGTGGCTCCTCGCGCCTACTACCGCCAGAAGGTGTGGAAGCGGATCGTCGTCATCGGCGCGGGGCCGGCGGTCAACATCGCCCTCGCGTTCGTGATCCTGTGGGCGCTGTTCTGGGCCGACGGCGTCCAGCGCTCCGACATCGGCGTGCGGGCCGTCGAGCGCGGCAGCCCTGCCGCGCAGGTGCTGCAGCCGGGCGATCTCATCCTGTCCATCGGCGGGGCGCCCGGGTACGAGCCGGATCAGTCCATCAGCGTCATCGACCAGCGCCTGACCGCCCTCACCGACGCGGTGGCCAAGCAGAAGTGCGCCGGCGGCGCGACCACCGACGGCTGCCGCGCGGCGGAGCCCACCGAGGTCGTCGTGCTCCGCGACGGGCAGCGGATCCCGATCCCGGTCCGCGGGTTCTACGACAGCAAGCTGAAGCGCATGCGGCTCGGGTTCTCGTTCGGCGTCGACTCGTCGCGGCCGGTCGGCCCGGTCGAGGCCGCGGATCTCGGCGTCTCGTCGATGTGGAACGTCACGACGTTGACCGTCGATCGCCTGGCCAAGATCTTCGTCAGCTCGAAGGCCCGCAAGGACGTCTCCGGCGTCGTCGGCTCGTACGAGGCGACGCGCCAGTCGTTCGCGTTCGACACCACGCAGGCGCTGCGCATCCTCGCGCTCATCTCGCTCTCGCTGGGCGTCATCAACCTCTTCCCGTTCCTCCCGCTGGACGGCGGCCACATCTTCTGGGCGATCGCCGAGAAGATCCGCGGCCGCCCGATCCCGTTCGCGGTGCTCGAGCGCGCCAGCGTCATCGGGATCATGCTCGTCGCCCTGCTGTTCGTCATAGGCCTGTCCAACGACATAGGCCGGATCACGAGCGGCGAGGGCTTCGGCGTGCGCTGATAGAACCCGCGGGTGAAATTCGGCATCCAGTTCCAGCTGCAGACGCCGCGGCCGTACGACGCGGAGACGTGGGGACCTGACGACGAGGCGCGGATCTTCGCGCAGGCCCTCGAGCAGATCGAACACGCGGACCGGCTCGGGTTCGACTACGTGTTCCTCACGGAGCACCACTTCCTCGAGGAGTACTGCCACAGCGCAGCGCCCGAGGTGGTCCTCGCGGCGGCCGCGGCGCGCACGAAGCAGATCCGCCTCGGCCACGGGATCATCCAGATGCCGCCGGCGATCAACCACCCGGCGCGCGTCGCCGAGCGGGTCGCCAGCCTGGACATCATCTCCGGCGGCCGCGTCGAGTTCGGCACGGGCGAGGGAGCGACGGAGACCGAGATCGGGGGCTTCGGCGTCGCGCGCGCCGACAAGAAGGAGGCGTGGGAGGAGGCGACGCGCGAGTGCCTGCGGATGATGGACACGCACCCGTATCCGGGCTACGAGGGCGTGCACTTCTCGATGCCGGAGCGCAACATCGTCCCCAAGCCGCTGCAGCGCCCGCACCCGCCGGTCTGGGTCGCCGCGTCGCGCAGGGAGACGGTCATGCTCGCGGCGCGCATGGGCATCGGCGCGATGGGCTTCGGCTTCGAGACGCCGGAGGAGGCCGAGGAGCGCGTGCTCCGCTACTACGAGCTCATCCGCGCCTGCCGCAAGCCGCTGGGCAAGACGATCAACCCGGCGCTCATGACGCTCGGGAACATGCTCTGCGCGCCGACCGACGAGGAGGCCGTGGAGAAGGGCCTGCGCGGCGCGCAGTACTTCGGCTACGTCTTCGGCTGGATGCACGGTCACCTCACCCCGGGGCGCGACAACATCTACCGCGACTTCCGGCGCAAGCAGGAGGAGGCGACGGGGACGCTCGAGGCGCAGGACACGGCCGTCGCGCTCGAGCCCGAGGACGAGAGCGCCAGGGCGCTGTACCGCATGGGCCGCCGCGGGATGTTCATGGGCTCGCCGGCCTACATCCGGGAGAACATCCGGGCGTACGAGGCCGCCCACGTCGACGTCCTGCTCTTCCTGTCGCAGTGCGGCGACCGGCGCCACGAGGACATCATGGAGTCCCTCGAGCTGTTCGCGAAGGAGGTCATGCCCGAGTTCAAGGAGCGCCACCACCTGCAGCAGCGCTGGCGCGACGAGCAGCTCGACGGCGTCCAGCACCCGATCGCGAGCTCGGTGTGAGCGACGACGCCCAGGCGATCCTCGCCGAGGCCGAGCGCAAGCTCGACGAGGGCGACAACACCGCCAGCGTGCGGCTGTCGGCGGAGGCCTACGTCGCGCTCGTGCGCGAGCGCCCGGACCTCATCTTCGCGCCGCCCTCGCTCGGCGAGCTGAAGGTCGACGGCGGCCGTCAGCCCGGCGCGGGGATGCCGAGGGCGCCATGGCCCGATGCGCAGGGCGTCACCGTGACGTTCGCCGAGGATGCGGCGCCCGAGATCGCCCTGGCCAAGGATCGGTACACGACGAGCGACGCCATCACCTACTGCGAGTACGTGGTGGACCTGATGCAGCTGGCCCAGCGCAGGGGCTAGCCGAGGCGGAACACCGGGTGGCGCGGGGCCTCGGCGGCGAACGCGTCGTCCGGGTCGCCCGGCTTCGCGTCGAACCACGGGCGTACGACGCGCTCCTGCGTGACGTAGCGGCGCAGGATGGGCGCGGCGCCCGGCGCGTCGAGCTCGGTGATCGCGAGCGTCTCGGCGCGCTTGCCCTTGCGCAGCGTGACCTCGCCCGCGGCCCTGGCGTTGAGGACCCACGCGGGCGTGCCGTACGGCGAGATGAGGAACCGGCCGTCGTCGCCCTCGACGAGGGAGACCGGCGTGGTGCGCACCGTGCCCGTCCGGCGGCCGCGCGTCTCCAGCAGGAAGACGTGGGGCGGACCGAGGCCGCGCCGCAGCGCGGCGATCATCGCCGCGTTGAGCGCGCGGCGCACGCGTCCCCGGGGAGCGTCGGTCCGTGCCACGTCTCCGAAGCTACCCGCCTGTGCGTGGGCTGAGAAGCCCCTGCGGGTAAGCGCGCGCCATGACGAGCGCGAGCGTTCCCCTTCCTGGCCAGCCACGACCGCGGAGCGAGAGCGAGGACGCACCTGCGCTCAAGCGGGTGATCACGCGCAACATGCTGCTGCTGTTCGTCATCGGCGACATGCTGGGGGCGGGCATCTACGCGCTCGTCGGCGAGGTCGGCGGGCGGGTCGGCGGCGCGATCTGGACCTCGTTCCTCCTGGCCGCGGTGCTCGCGGCGTTCACGGCGGGCGCGTACGCGGAGCTCGTGACGAAGTACCCGCAGGCGGCCGGCGCGGCGCTGTACGCGAACAAGGCGTTCCGCAAGCCGTTCGTGACGTTCATGGTCGCCTTCGCGGTGATGCTGTCCGGGATCACCTCGGCGAGCACGCTCGCGCGGGCGTTCGGCGGCGACTACCTCGGCGAGTTCGTGTCGATCCCGACGGTCATCGTCGCGCTCGGGTTCATGGTCGTCGTCGCGGCGATCAACTACCGCGGCATCGGCGAGAGCGTCCGCATCAACATCGGCCTGACGTTCATCGAGGTCGGCGGTCTGCTGCTCATCATCGTCATCGCGCTGGGCGCGCTGTTCGCCGGCGAGGCCGAGGCGTCGCGCGCGGTGGAGTTCACGAGCGACGGGTCGGTGCCGTTCGCGATCCTCGGCGGCGCCGGGCTGGCGTTCTACGCGCTCATCGGCTTCGAGGACTCCGTCAACGTGGCCGAGGAGGCCAAGGATCCGCAGCGCGACTACCCGCGGGCTCTGTACGGCGGGCTGTTCGTCGCGGGGTGCATCTACCTCATCGTGAGCGCCCTGGCGTCGATGGTCGTCCCGATCGACACGCTGTCGGGCTCCGACGGGCCGCTGCTGGAGGTCGTGCAGGTCGGCCCGCTGGCGGTCAACACGAAGATCTTCGCGGCGATCGCCCTGGTCGCGGTGTCGAACACCGCGCTCATCAACATGATCATGGCGTCACGGATCGTCTACGGGATGGCGCGCCAGGGGATCATCCCGTCCGCGCTGGGCCGGGTGGACGGCGTGCGCGGCACGCCGCTGCTGGCGATCGTGTTCACGACGCTCATCGCCTTCGTCCTCATCGTGACCGGCGACCTGTCGACGCTCGCGGACATGACCGTCCTGCTGCTGCTGCTCGTGTTCGCGGTGGTGAACGCGGCCGTGCTCATCCTGCGGAAGGACCCCGTCGACCACGACCACTTCCGCATCCCGACGTGGATCCCGATCTGCGGCTTCTTCATCTCGTTCGCGGTGATGACCACGAAGGACCTCGACATCTTCGCCCGCGCCGCGGTGCTGCTCGTGATCGGGGCGGGGCTCTACGGCCTCAACGTGCTGCTCACCGGCCCGCGGGGCCCGTTCGAGACGGAGGAGCTGGAGGCGCTCAAGGGGTAGCCCGCAGCACGTCGCTGTCGAAGCTCGCGAGGCGCACGTCGTCCAGACCGCGGTGCGTGGCGAGCCGCGCGGTCGCCACGGCGAACGCGTCGGGCAGCTTCAGGCCCGTCTCGCTGCGCAGGGCTGCGGCGCGACGTGCGAGCGCGGCATCGACGGGGATCGTCTCGATGTCGAGCTGCGTCAGCATCCGCGTCACGCGATCCTCGACGCCCGCGCGGATCGGCCCGATGAGGATCTCCGCGAGGTTGACCGCGCAGAGCCACCGGCGCGTGCCGGGCGCCGTGGCCTCGTGCATCCACGTGACCGCCTGTCGGTGGTGGGCGTCGTCGCGGTTGAGGAAGCCGATGAGGACGTCGCTGTCGAAGACGACTACGCCCACCCGCGCCGGACCTCGTCGAGGTAGTCCTCAGGGAAGACCTCGCCGTCGAGGCTGCCGGCGTGCTGTTCGATGAGCTCGCGGGTTCGGACGAGCTCGACGCGGCCGGGCCCGACCGCGCGGATGCGGAGGTCGTCACCCGCGGTCAGCCCTGCCTTGCGCATGACCTCGGCAGGGATGGTGATCTGGTTCTTCCGCGACACGGCACTCATGTGCTTTACCGTATCGCCGAGCGGTAAAGCAATGAGCGGCCGGATTGTCACGAAGGCGTCACACAGTCTCGTCGTCGACGCCGAGCGCTACCTGCCGCTCGAGCCGAGACACGAGGACCAGGTGTGCCTGCGCGCCGCCCTCCGGGAGGGGCTGGGGGAGCTTGCCGTCCGCGACGGCGACGTCCTGCACGCGCGTCTGTCCGGTCCGCTGCCGATCAACACGGACGTCGAGAACGCGCTCCTCTACAACGTGGGCGGGTTGGGGGACCTCATGCGCAACGGCGTCCGGTTCGATCTCGGCGACGAGCCGACGGAGGGGCGCACTGGGATGCAGGCGGAGGAGGACCCGGCGGCCGCGCAGGCGGGGGCGCCGCGCGTCGCCGCCGACCTGGGCGAGCGCGAGGCGGACGTCGCGTCGGCGCTGCTCGACCGGAGCCGGGCGGTGCTCGGGCTCGTGAAGGGCCTGCGCCGCCCCTCGGGCTGGAGCCCGTCCGACAACCGGTGCGTCGCCGCGGACATCCGCCTCCGCCCGGGCGACGCGTGGACGGTGCAGGGCGACGTCGTGACCGTCGTTCCGCTGTCGTCCGTTAGGTTCACCAGCGGCCCACGACGGAGGAGAGCAACGTGAAGGTCGCGATGTTCCAGCAGGCGCCCTACCGGTTCCTGCCGGAGGACTTCGAGCAGCGCTACGCGTCGTGCGTCACGACGCCGTACCCCGAGCTCGCGGATGCGGAGGGGATCACGTCGACGATCCACAGCATGCTCGACGAGCTCGTGCTCGGCGCGCGGTCGGGCTTCGACGGCGTCGTGGTCACCGAGCACGGCCAGGCGGCGTACGACATCACGCCGAACCCGAGCCTCCCCGCGGCGATCCTCGGTCACACGCTGCGCACGGAGGGGCTCGACGCCGCGCTCATCGTCCTCGGCCGCTCGCTGGGCAAGACCCGCGAGCCGCTGAAGATCGCCGAGGAGTACGCGATGCTCGACGTCATCTCGGGCGGGCGGCTCGTCGCGGGCTTCCCCGTCGGGCTGTCCTACGACGCGAACATCAACCAAGGCATCCCCGGGGTCGACACGCGCGGCCGGTTCAAGGAGGGCTACGAGCTCCTCCGGCGCGCGTGGGCGTCCGAGGAGCCCTTCGCGTTCAATGGCCGCTACTCCCAGTACGCCAACGTCAACATGTGGCCGCGCCCGGTCCAGGATCCGCATCCGCCGCTCTGGTTCCCTGGGAGTGGCAACCCGGGCACGATGGGCTTCGTGCTCGACCAGGACGCCGCCTTCGTCCTGCTCACCTGGTTCGGGGTGAAGATGGGCGGCGAGGGGATCTTCGAGCGCTTCTGGGAGATGTGCGAGGCGAAGGGCAAGGAGGTCAACCCGCACCGCGTCGCGGTCGTGCAGGTCTGCGCGGTCGCCGAGACCGACGAGCGCGCCGAGGCGGAGTACGGCCCCTGGCTCGAGAAGGGCTTCCGTCACGGTGTGGGGTCCATCCCGCTGCACTTCCTCCTGCAGCCCGGTTATGTGCCGTTCAAGGGCCTCCAGGGCATGCTGCGCTCGACAGCCGACCCCGGCATCGCCGCGCGGCTCAACAGCGTGACGTTCCGCGAGCTGGCCGATGAGGGCTGTGTCATCGTCGGCAGCCCGGCGACCGTGCGCGAGCGCCTGGAGTCGGTCTGCCGCGAGATGAAGGTGGGCAACCTCCTCGTGATGCTGCACATGGGGGAGATGCCGCACGAGCTGGCGGAGAAGTCGATCCGCATGTTCTCCGAGGAGGTCCTCCCGCACGTCCAGGGCATGTGGGAGCGCGACGGCTTCGAGCACCGGTGGTGGCCCACCGGCGTGCCGGCGAAGGCGGCCGCGTGATGCGCGAGGAGATCGTCCCCGTCGGCGGCGGCCGGATCGACATGCGCGTGCAGGTCGCGGGAGAAGGACCGCCGCTCGTGTTCCTCCACAACGCCGGCGGCATGATGTGGGACCCGTTCCTGGAGGAGATCGGCCGCACGCGCACCGTCTACGCGCCGCTCGTGCCCGGCACGTCGGCCGACGATCCGGACGCGATCGACGAGGTCCGCGACCTGTGGGAGCTCGTCCTGCTCGAGCAGGAGGCGCTCGCCGCGCTCGGCGTGCTCGGCGCCGACGTCGTCGGCAGCTCCTTCGGCGGCATGCTCGGCTGCGAGCTCCAGGCGACGTTCCCCGGGATGTTCGGCAAGCTCGTGGTGCTCGACCCGATCGGCCTGTGGCGCGACGACGCGCCCGTCACCAACTGGCTGCTGAAGGCGCCCGAGGAGCTGCCCGCGCTCCTCTTCGCCGACCCGGCGTCCGCGCCGCCGCCCGACCTGAGCCCGGACGCGATCGCGCTGGCGACCTGGACCATCGGCTGCACGGCGAAGTTCGTCTGGCCGGTGCCCGACCGCGGGCTCGCCCGGCGGCTGCATCGCATCACGGCGCCGACGCTCGTGATCTGGGGCGCCCAGGACGGGCTCGTCCCCGCCGTCTACGCCGAGGAGTTCGGCAAGCGGATCGCGGGCGCGAGGGTCGAGGTGCTCGAGGGCTGCGGGCACGTCCCGCAGGTGGAGAAGCAGGCGGAGACGCTCGCGCTCGTCCGGGGGTTCCTGAGCTGACCGACAAGGCGCGTTACGTCGTCCGCTTCAGCGGCGACATGTCGAAGCAGGCCGCGAAGGCGCTGCGCGCCGCGCACATGGGGCGCCAGCGCCGCGACACGTTCTTCCCGGAGCCGCTGCCGTACTCGACGACCGTCGTCCTGTACGCCGAGAGCCCCGAGGACGCCGTCGCGCGCGTGCGGTCGGCGCTCGACGGCCTCGGGGACTTCGCCGGGTTCGAATCGGCCCCGTTCAGCGGACCGGACGCACAGCGATCCACGACTTGACGAGGCCCCCGAGGCGCTCGGCGTGGATCTCGCCGGGGAACAGCCCCTGCAGCTCCGCGCGGCCGAGCAGCGAGATGTCCTCCCAGGACCCGGCAGCCCCGAGGCGCCAGTAGGGCCTGCGCGCGCTCGGCGGCAGCCAGTGCGCGAAGGGGAGCAGCGCGTGCGGCTCGATCGGGAACGAGCGCGCCGGCGTCTGCACGTACCAGCCGCGCGCGACCCGCCGCACCTCGGCCGCGAACGCCGCCCGCAGCCCGGGCGCCACGTGCTCGACGACGCTCGACGAGTAGGCGAGATCGAACGCGTCGTCCTCGAACGGCAGGCGCTGCGTCGCGTCCGCGAGCACGAACGGCCCCGGGTACGACGGCCGCTCGACGAGGTCGGTCCCCGTCACGTCCAGATCGGGGGCGAGGCCGCGCAGCCCGAGCGTGCCGCAGCCGACGTCGAGGATGCGCGTCGCCGGCGTCGCGCCGGTCAGCGCGAAGAGCGCCGCATGGCGCCGCGCACGGGCCCGCGCAGCGATCGGGTCGGCGATCCTGGCCAGCGGCCCGCTCGCCGTTCCATAGACCTTCACAGCGGCATCTTCCCCGGTTCGTACACTGGAGGGCCGATGCCCTCGGAGCGACAGATCGACGTCGGCGGCGTGCTCATCGGTGGCGGTGCCCCGGTCGCCGTCCAGACGATGACGAAGACGGAGACCGCGAACCTCGACGCGACGATGGAGCAGATCCGCCGCGTGGCCGAGGTGGGCGCCGACATCGTGCGCTGCGCCGTCCCGCGCGAGCAGGACGTCGAGGCGCTCAAGGTGATCGTCAGGGAGTCGCCGATCCCCGTCATCGCCGACATCCACTTCAACCACACGCTCGCGCTGAAGTCCCTGGAGGCCGGCGCGCACTGCGTGCGGCTCAACCCGGGCAACATCGGCGGTCCCGAGAAGGTCGCCGAGGTCATCGCGAAGGCCAAGCAGCTGGGCACGCCGATCCGCGTCGGCGTCAACTCCGGCTCGCTGCCCCGGCATCTGCGCGAGCTCGAGTTCACCGATCCGGTGGAGGCGCTCGTCACCGCCGCGGTGGAGACGGTCGAGCTCATGGAGGGCCTGGACTTCGACAACTTCAAGGTGTCGATGAAGTCCACGTCGGTGCCGAACACGATCGCCGCCAACCGGCTGCTCGCCCAGCGCATCCCGTACCCGCTGCACCTCGGCGTGACCGAGGCGGGCACGAAGTGGTCGGGCTCGCTGAAGAGCGCGGTCGGCCTCGGCACGCTGCTGGCCGACGGCGTCGGCGACACGATCCGCATCTCCCTCTCGACGTTCCACGCCGAGGAGGAGGTCAAGGTCGCCTGGGAGATCCTCAAGGCGCTCAAGCTCCGCGAGCGCGGACCGGTGCTCATCGCCTGCCCGACCTGCGGCCGGCTGCAGTTCGACATGGACTCGGTCGTCGCCGAGGTCGAGCGTCGCCTCGAGGCCTACGCGGACCCGATCGAGGTCTCGATCCTCGGCTGCGCGGTGAACGGCATCGGCGAGGCGCGCCACGCCGACTTCGGCATCACGGGCGCGAAGGACATGGGGATGATCTACTCGCGCGGCGAGCCCCTGAAGAAGGTCGCGACCGAGAACCTCGTCGACGAGCTCTTCGCGGAGATCGACCGCTGGTACGCGGCCGGAAAGACGGTCGTCGTCGATGAGCAGGCAGCCGCGGAGGCCGCCGAGTGGCTCGCGGAGAACGAGGACTCGACGGCGATGACGCCCGAGCGCCTCGCCGCGCTCGAGGCCGAGAAGGCGCGCGAGGAGGCCGACAAGGCCGCCGAGTTCGCCGAGTCCAGCCCGGTCACGGGCCGCCGGTTCCAGCGCGCCTAGCGGCGTTAGCGACATGGCAGGGCGGGAAGGCCACGCCCCATGCCCGACTTCACCACCCGCTACGGCACGACGCACGCCGGCCATGAGATCGAGCTCGACTTCGACCGGTCGAGGATCGTCCTGAACCAGGCCCGCCTGATGGTCGACGGCGACGTCGTCGACAAGGCCAACATCTTCTACGGCGACCGGGAACTCACGACGACGCTGCCCGACGGCACCGAGGTCCACGTCACGGTGGACAGCGGGATGATGGGGGAGCTGCGGCGGGCGCAGTTGCGCGGGTCGGATGGGTCGTGGACGGATCTGACGGAGCGTCGCGGCGGGGTCTGAGCGCCGTTCCGTCGTGCGCCTGGGCTCGGAGGCGTGACCGGACTGCTCATCGAGGGCGGATCCGGGTGGATGCGGCGGCTCGGGTGAGCTTTCGTCTCACATGCAGACCAAAGTCCACCCGCGCTCGCCGAGCCTGCCGCTCCCGCTCGGGTTGCCGTCGATGAGCAGCTCGAGCCCGGTGGCCTCTCTCACCCCGCCCCGACCGCCGCCGGCCGGAGCAACCCGACCGACGCGGCGAGGAACGCGCCGCCCAGGCCCTCGGTGACCGCCACCGTCGTCGCGACGGCGCTGCCCAGCGCGCCGCCGATCTGGAACGCGGCGGTGTTCGTGCCGGAGGTCGGTCCAGTAGCCGCCGTGCTCCGACGGCCCCGACAGCAGGAGCGCGCCCACCCCGAGCAGCACCGCGCCGCCCGCGGCGACCCACCACACGCCGACGCGCCCGACGAGGCTCTGCCCGGCGAACGAGCCGGCCACGGCCCCGACGGTCAGCACCGTCGTCCCCAGCCCGTACGTCAGCGGCGAGAAGCCCAGGACGCCCTGTCCGTAGTTCGACGCCGTCAGGCCGACGCCCCACGCGGCCATGCGGCCAGGAGCATCAGAGGCGCCGCCAGGCCGGGGGCGCGGAACAGGCCGAGCGGGACGAGCGGCGCGCGCGCCCGCGTCTCGATGGCCAGGAACGCGGCGAAGAGCGCCACGGCCGCGGCCAGCACGAGCAGCGTCCGCGGCGAGCCCCAGCCCGCGTCGGGCGCCTGGACCAGCGCGTACAGGAGGGCGACGAGCGCGATCGGGATGTTGATGAAGAAGATCGCGCGCCACCCGATCACGTCGGTCAGGACGCCGCCGACGAGCAGCGCGACGGTCGCGCCGACGCCGCCGACCGCGCCCCAGACCGCGAGCGCGGTGTTGCGCTCCGCGTCGTCCTCGAACGTCGTCACGAGGATCGACAGCGCCGTCGGCGCCATGAGCGCCGCGGAGACGCCGTGGACGACGCGCGCGCCGACGAGGAAGCCGGGTGAGGTCGCCAGCCCGCACGCCAGCGACGCCGCCGCGAAGAGCGCGGTGCCCGCGATGAGGGTCCGCCGGCGGCCGAGCAGGTCGCCCGCGCGGCCGCCGAGGATGAGCAGCCCGCCGAACGCGAGCAGGTAGGCGCTGAGCACCAGCCGAGGTCGCGCTGCAGCGACGGCAGGGCGCCGATGACGATCTGCGAGTCGAGGATCACCATCAGGGCAACCGCGCAGAGCAGCGCGAGCGCCTTCTAGCGCCGGGGATCGGGTTCATGGGTCATGCGACCCATGACCAGCCCCGCGCTAGGAACTCATCACGGAGGGGAGCCCGAACGCGGCGAAGCGGTCCGGGTCCAGGAAGAACCCGGTCACCGACGCGATGCGGTCCCCGCGCAGCTCGATGACGTCGATCACGTGGGCGGCGAAGACGCCGTCGTCGTCGCGCATGTAGCAGCCGACGGCGAGCTGCCCGTTGGCGTGGGCGGGCAGATGCCGCCACTCCTGGGACATCGGCTTGTCGGCCAGGAACGCCCCCACGTCGGCCAGCCCGCGGTACCACTCGCGCCACGGCGGCATCGACCACGTGACGTCCTCGGCGAGCAGCTCGACCATCGCATCGACGTCGCCGCGCTCGAGCGCCGACGTGTACCGCTCGACGAGGCGGTGCAGCCGCTCGTCGCCGAGCTCGCGCAGCGTGGCCTGCTGGCTCTCGTCCGGCACCCGCTCGGCGACACGCGTCCGCGCGTGCTGCAGCGCGCTGGTGACCGAGGCGACGGTCGTCTCCATCGCATCCGCCGTCTCGCGCGCCGAAAGCGCGAGCACGTCGCGCAGCAGGAGGGCGGCGCGCTGGTTGGGCGGCAGGTGCTGCAGCGCGGCGACGAACGCCAGCTCGACGCGCTCGCGCTGCTCGGCGGTCGCCTCGGGACCCAGCGCCGCGTCGGGGAACGGCTCGAGCCACGGCTGCTCGGCCACCGGCTCGCCAAGCGGTGCGATGGGGTCCGCCGGGTCGCCGTCCAACGGCAGCGCGCGGCGGCCACGTCGGTCGATGGCGGTCAGCGCGACGTTCGTCGCGATCCGGTACAGCCAGCCCCGCAGCGAGCTTCGGCCCTCGAAGCGGTCCAGCCCCCGCCAGGCGCGCAGGAGGGTCTCCTGGAGCGCGTCCTCGGCGTCGTGGAGCGACCCGAGCATCCGGTACAGATGCGCGAGCAGCTCCCGCCGGTGCGGCTCGACGAGGGCCGGGAAGTCCGCCTCGGCGCTCACCCGCCCGGCGTCACCACTCCGGCGGACCCGCCCCCGCGACGCACCGGCTCCGCGGCGGCGAGCAGCCGGCCGTCGCCCAGCCACTCGACGCCGGCGACGGTGCCGATCTCGTCGACCGGGTTGAAGACGTGGCCGTAGGTGGACGCCAGCGCCTGGCCCTCGGGCGAGGCGATGAAGCCCGGCTCGGCGTCGGCCTTCGCGGTGTTGCGCTCGGACACGCGCGGCGCGGCGACCGCGGCCGGCAGCGACGAGCCGAGCCCCAGGCGGTCGAAGAGCACCTGGGCGACGGTGGTGATGATCGTCGCGCCGCCCGGCGACCCGACCGCGAGGAGCGGCTCGCCGTCGCGCTCGACGATCGTCGGCGCCATCGACGAGCGCGGCCGCTTGCCGCCCTCGACCTTGTTCGGCGTGTCGGGGTCGTCGTAGGAGAAGTCCGTCAGCTCGTTGTTGAGCAGGAACCCGCGCCCGGGCACGACGATCGCGTTGCCGCCGATCTGCTCGATCGTGAATGTGTAGGAGACGACGTTGCCCTGGTCGTCGGCGACCGTGAGGTGCGTCGTGCTCCCGGTGCGCTGGATCGTCGGCACCGTCACCGGCGGCGGCGTGTCGTCGTAGGGCAGCGGGTCGCCCGCCTGCACGGGCCGGGGCGCCGTGGCGGCGGGATCGATGAGGGCGCGACGCAGGGACGCGAACTCGGGCGACAGGAGCCCGGCGACCGGGACGTCGACGTAAGCCGGATCGCCGAGGTAGGCCCCGCGGTCGGCGTAGGCGAGCGCGGACGCCTCCATGAACAGGTGCAGCGCCCTCGCCCGGTCGCCTCCACCCAGGTCGGTGCGGTCGAGGATGTTCAGGATCTCGCCGACGGTCGTCCCGCCGCTGGACGGCGGGCCCATCCCGTAGACGTCGAGGCCGCGGAACTGCGAGTGCGTCGGGTCGCGCTCGAGCGCCTCGTATCCCGCGAGGTCGCCGGTCGTCATGACGCCGGGCTGGAACACCTCCGGGTGGGTGGGGTCGGTCTCGACGGGCGGGTGGTCCACCGCGTCGACGATCGACTGCGCGATCGGGCCGCTGTAGAACGCGTCCGCGCCGTGCTTGGCGATCGCCTCGTACGTCCCCGCCAGATCCGGGTTGCGCAGCGTCGAGCCGACGTCGCGCGGCGTGCCGTCGGGATCGAGGTAGATCGCCGCCGTGGACGGGACCTGCGCGAACGCCGCCTGGTTGTCCTCGATCTGCCCGGCGAACGTGTCGTCGACCGGGAAGCCGTCCTTCGCGACGTGGATGCCGGGCTTCAGCGCGCGCCCGAGCGACCAGGTCCCGTAGTCGCGCAGCGCGAGCTCCCAGCCGCGCACCGTGCCCGGCACGCCGGCCGACAGCCCGCTGAGGCGGGCGTCGGCGAACGCGAGCGGCTTCCCGTCCGCGAAGAACGAGGTCGGCGACATGGCGGCCGGCGCGGTCTCGCGGCTGTCGACCGTCGTGACCTTCCCGTCCTTCGTGCGGATGACCATGAAGCCGCCGCCGCCGATCCCCGACGAGAACGGCTCGACGACGCCCAGGACGCCCGCCGCCGCGACCGCGGCGTCGATGGCGTTGCCGCCGTCGCGCAGGGACTGCAGCGCGGTGCCCGTGGCGAGCGCGTCGACGCTCGACGCGGCACCGCCGGTGCCGGTCGCGGTGGACTCGGCGGCGACCGCCGGGGCGGCCGCGCCGAGTGCGGCGAGGAGGAAGGCTGCGAGGACGAGGAGGCGGCGCATGCCGCCGCGCTTACCCGGCTACTCGCGACCCCACGCCAGAGAGGAAGTCCAGGACCCGGCGCCATGCGTCGTCGCACGCGTCGGCGAACTCCTCGTACTTGCGGTCGAAGAACGAGTGCGGCGCGCCGGGGTACACGATGATCTCGTGGTCGGGGCCGCCGGCCTCCAAGGCCTCCTCGAACTGCGTCACCGTCTCCAGCGGGATGCCGGCGTCGTCGCCGCCGAACAGGCCGAGGATCGGCAGCTTCATGTCCGGCGCCGCGTCGATCGCGGCCGGGATGACGCCGGCCAGCGGACCCTCCGCGGCGGCCACGACGCGCCCGTAGAACCCGACGACGGCGTCGAGGCCGATGTCGTCGCGCGTGGACGCGTGGAACGCCTGCGCGCCCCCGAAGCAGAAGCCGACCACGACGACGTGCCCGATCCCGGCGCGCTCGCGCAGCGCCGCGCTGCACGCGGCGATGTCGGCCTGGACGCCGGCGATCGTGGTCTGCTTGACGTGCGGCATGTAGTCGAACTCGGCGTCGCGCTCGCCGACCCCGGCGGTCCGGCCGAACGGGTCGAACGCGACGGCCGCGTGGCCGGCCTCGGCGAAGCGCTCGGCCAGCTCCGCGTAGAAGCGGTACAGCCCGCGCACGTCGGGGATGATCACGACGCCGACGGGCGACGGCGAGGGCGTGTCGGCGAACGCCGCGGAGAACTCCGTGCCGTCCTCCGAGCGCAGCGTGAGGACCTCGGCGCCGGCGCCGCCGGCGAGCGGCGCGAGGACCCGCTCGGCGGGCAGCGCGGGGGGCTGTGAATCGTGGTCGAAGCACATGCCTCGGAGTGTGGACGATCCGTTACCTTTCCGGCCGAGGAGGTCACGGAGGCCGGCGCGCAGAGCAGCGCCCGACTCGCGGCCGGGAGCGCCGCGCGCGGCACCAGACCGAAGGGGAGGAGAGGGGTGCCGGCCCGCAGGCGCGGGCCGGCACCGTCCTCGACGCCCCGTGGAGCCGGACAGGACGGGCCGTGAATAGGCTGTGGCCTCAATGGATCGGCTCTCGCAGACCCTGCTCCCCACCGAGCGCCAGCCCCCCGCCGACGCGGAGGCGCTGTCGCACAAGCTGATGGTCCGCGCGGGACTCATCCGCCAGGTGGGCTCCGGCCTCTGGTCGTGGATGCCCGTCGGCTGGAAGGTGCACGGGCGCGCCGTCCAGATCGTGCGCGAGGAGATCGACGCGATCGGCGGGCAGGAGATGCTCATGCCGGTGCTGCTGCCGGCCGAGCCGTGGAAGCGCAGCGGCCGCTACGAGTCGGTCGGCGCGGAGCTCTTCCGCCTCAAGGACCGGCGCGACGCCGACCTCCTCCTCGCGATGACGCACGAGGAGATCGTCACGATGCACGTGGCGCAGGTCGTGCGCTCCTACCGCGACCTCCCGCTGATCCTCTACCACTTCCAGACGAAGGAGCGCGACGAGCCCCGTCCGCGCGCCGGCGTGCTGCGCACGCGCGAGTTCATCATGAAGGACTCCTACACCTTCGACCGCGACGACGAGGGCCTGCAGGCGGGGTACGAGAAGCACATCGGCGCCTACGAGCGGATCTTCGACCGCGCGGGGCTGCGCTGGTACCGCGTCGAGTCCGACGTCGGGATGATGGGTGGGACACGCGCGCACGAGTACATGGCGCCGTGCGCGGCGGGCGAGGACGACGTGGCGCTCGCGCCGGGCTACGCCGCGAACGTCGACGTCGCGAGCGCGGAGCCGAAGCCGATCGCGCTGCCCGAGCCCGAGCCGGCGCCGCGGAAGGTCCACACGCCCGGCGCCACGACGATCGACGCGGTCGCGGGTCAGATGGGCGTGCCCGCCGGCGCGCTGCTGAAGGCCTTCCCGATCGTCACCGAGGGCCGCGGGATGGTCATGGTCGTGGTGCGCGGCGACCACCGCGTCAACGAGACGAAGCTCACGAACACCCTCGGCGAGCCGTTCCGGCCCGCGAGCGAGAGCGAGATCGCCGACCGCATCGGCCCGCCCGGCTTCATCGGGCCCGCGGGGGCGCAGGTGCCCGTGCTGCTCGACAGCGCCGTGCACACCGAGGGCGGGTGGATCGCGGGCGCGAACGAGCCCGAGCACCACCTCGCCGGCGTGCAGCCCGGTCGCGACTTCGCGTTCGAGACCGTCGACGTGCGCACGGTGGAGGCCGGGGACCTGGTGAACGGCCAACCGATCACGATCGAGCCCGCGATCGAGATCGGCAACATCTTCCAGCTCGGCACCCGCTACTCCGAGCCGCTCGGCGCGACGTACCTCGACGAGAACGGACGCGAGCAGCACGTGTGGATGGGCTCCTACGGCATCGGCCCGGCGCGGATCGTCGCCGCCGCGGTGGAGCAGTTCTCCGACGAGCAGGGGATCTCGTGGCCCCGGTCGCTCGCGCCGTGGGACGTCGAGATCGTCGCGCTGGGCAAGCCGGGCAGCGACGAGATGGCGGCCGCCGAGGCGCTGCACGAGGAGCTGCGCGCCGTCGGGCTGCGCTCGCTGCTGGACGACCGGGACGCCGGGACGGGCGAGAAGTTCGCGGACGCGGAGCTGCTCGGCGTGCCGCTGCGGCTCACGGTGGGGAGGAGATCCCTCGCCGCGGGTACGGCCGAGGCCAAGGTGCGCCGAGGCATGACCGACATCGAAGGCGGAGTTCCGCTGACCGGCGGCGCGGAGGCCGTCCGGACGCTGTGGGCCGACCTCCCCTGACCTTCCGGAGGCTGTTCGGCCTCGACCGCTCCGGCCCGCCGCCACCCGCGACCCTGCGCGGCGCGCCGTGGAACCCCTGGACGCTGCCGAACGTCATCGGCCTCGTCCGGCTGGCGCTCATCCCGGTCTTCCTCATCGTGGCCCTCAGCTCGGGCGACGGCGTCGACCTGCTCGCGGTGATCATCTTCGCCGTCATCGGCTGGAGCGACTACCTCGACGGCATCGCGGCGCGCGTCACGGGCCAGTACAGCCGCTTCGGCGCGCTGCTGGATCCGGTCGTCGACCGGCTGCTCGTGCTGTCCGGCGTCCTCGTCTGCTGGCGGTTCGAGCTGCTGCCCCGCTGGCTCCTCGCGCTGCTCGTCCTGCGCGAGGTCGCGATCCTCGTGCTGGCGCGCGTCGCGCTGCAGCACGAGCGCGATCTCCAGATCAACTGGCCGGGCCGCGCAGCGGTCTGGCCTGTCATGTCCGCGATCTTCCTGGCACTCTGTGGTGTGGAGGAGCCGGCGGTCGTCCTGCTCGTGGTCGGACTGGTGTTGGCGATGCTCGCCCTCGCCCTCTACGTGCGGGATGGATTGCAACCCTCGACCTGACGTTGAAGGAGGCGAGATCGTTGGTATGCTCGCCGCCTTCGCCACCTGAATGGAGAAGCTTCCGCGTGATGGACACCTTTCCCGATCTGGGCTCGCTCTCCGACCAAGAGCTGAAGGACCTCATCCAGCAGCTCACGGATGAGGAGGTCGACATCTCCTACCGGCGGCGGATCCTGCACGGCAAGATCGACATCCTCCGTGCCGAGCTGGTCAACCGCCTTCGCAAGAAGCACGAGGGAGGCGAGGAGGTCATCACCGGTGCCGACGTCCAGCGCCTGACCGACATCCTGGCCGGCCGTTCGGGCGAGGACGAAGGCTCGAGCTAAGCGACAGCGAGGAGAGCGGGCCGCCCGTGGCGCAGCACTGTCCCGAATGCGGCTTCGTGAACGCGGAGGGGGCGAACTACTGCCAGCGGTGCGGTGCGTTCCTGGCCGTGCCGGCGGAGTCCACGCGCGAGCCGTCAACGGCGACGTACCGGGTCGGTGAGACCGGGGAGCTGATCCCGGTCGAGCTCGACGCCGTCGTCTCCGAGGGCGCCGCGCTCGTGATCCGCTCCGGCGGCGGCCGCGTGGGCGAGAGCTTCGCGCTGCAGGGCGACCGCATGACCGTCGGTCGCCGCCCCGACTCCGACGTGTTCCTCGACGACGTGACCGTCTCCCGCGACCACGCGCTCATCGTCCGCCGCAACGGCGGCTTCTGGCTCGACGACCTGGGGTCGCTGAACGGCACCTACGTCAACCGCCGCCGCATCGACTCACACCGCCTGGAGGATGGGGACGAGCTCCAGGTCGGCAAGTACAAGCTGACCTTCCTCTCACGCTGAGCATGGACGCATCCGACATGGCGACGATCCGCGACATCCCGCAGCCGCCACCCGTCGACCCTCCCGAGGTCCCTGAGGTCGCGACGTCCGGCCCCGGCAAGGGGATGACGATCGGCGCGGTCTGCAAGGGCCTCGCGCAGGAGTTCCCGGACATCTCGATCTCGAAGATCCGGTACCTCGAGGACCAGAAGCTCCTGCATCCGCGCCGCACGCCCGGCGGCTACCGGCTCTACACGCCCAGCGACGTCGCGCGCCTGCGGACGATCCTGCGCATGCAGCGCGACGAGTTCCTCCCGCTGCGCGTCATCCGCCAGGAGCTCGCCTCCGGCCGCCAGCAGGACGACGGCGCCGAGCTGCCGGGCCGCCAGCCCACCGCGCAGCGCATCCGCGGCCCGCGCGTCTCGGTGCGCGGTGAGGCGCCGGCCGCGTACTCGCTCGAGGACGTGCTCGAGGACACGCGCGCCCCGGCCGAGCTCGTCAAGGAGCTGCGCGACTTCGGGATCATCGAGGGGCAGGCGCGGGGCGGGACGACCTTCTACGACGAGACGGAGCGCGAGATCATCCGTGCCGCCGCCGAGCTGGCGCGCTACGGCGTGGGCGGGCGCAACCTGCGCGTGTTCCGCTCCTCCGCCGACCGTGAGTCGTCGCTCCTGCAGGCGATCCTCGCCCCGGCGCTGCGCTCGCGCAACCCCGAGCGGCGCAAGGAGGCCCTGGAGGCGCTGGAGAACCTGGCGGCCGTCGCCTCGCACCTCAAGCACCTGCTGCTGGTGCGCGACCTGCGCCGCGTCGCGCGCTAGTGACCGTCGACCTCGGGAGCTACGTCCGGGACATCCCGGGCTTCCCGAAGCCTGGGATCGTCTTCAAGGACATCACGCCCGTCCTCGCGGCGCCCGAGGCGCTCGACGCCGCGGTCACGGGGCTCGCGGAGTTCGCCCGGGAGCTGGACGTCGAGCTCGTCGTCGGCGCCGAGGCACGCGGATTCCTGCTCGGGCCGGCGATCGCGCGCGAGCTGGGCGCCGGCTTCATCCTGGCCCGCAAGCCCGGCAAGCTGCCGCGCGCGACGGTCCAGGCGGAGTACGCGCTGGAGTACGGGACGGACACGCTCGAGCTGCACAGCGACGCCGTCCACGGCGGCTCGCGCGTGCTCGTGCACGACGACCTCCTGGCGACGGGCGGGACGGCGAGCGCGACGTGCTCGCTCGTCGAGCAGCTCGGCGGCGTGGTCGTCGGCTGCGCGTTCCTCATCGAGCTGGCGTTCCTGAACGGCCGGGACCGGCTCCAGGGACGCAACGTGCACTCGCTGCTGTCCTACGACAGCGAATAGCGCTACTTGAGCGGCCCGCGCAGCACGACGAGCCCGGGGCGGGTCGGCGTGCCGGTGCTGCGCTGGCGCGTGACGAGCACCTCGCGGTAGCGCTTCGGGTCGACCTTCAGCGGGGCGAGGCCGTCGACGCGGCCGCTGTCGTCGGTGCGCAGCGTGGCGACGTACGTGGCGTCCCTGCGGCCGCCGTTGGTCAGCCAGACGGTGTAGGCGGCGGTCGCGGTGCTGCGCGGCAGGCCGCCGGCGGTCACGACGAGCGACTGCGCGGTCCCACGGCGCTCGACCTCCGCGGCGCCGTCGGCCTTGGAGCCGGGGCGGGCGGGCGCGAGCCACGCGCTCGGTGCGGGGGCGACGCTCGGCGTGGTCGCGATGGGCGGCGGCTCGTTGGAGTTGCCGACGACGATCGCGACGCCGAAGACGGCCAGGGCGGGGACGGCGACGCCGATGAGCCCTGCGATCGGCGGCAGCGGCCGGCGCGGTGCGCGCTGCTCCGGTGCCACGGGGAGGCCGGCGAGGCGGGCCGAGGCGGTGCCGCCGAGGCTGTCGGCGGCGGTGCGCGCCCAGTCGCGGGCGCCCGGGTTCGCGATGAGATAGGCCTGAGCGCGCTCGGCGGCGGCGGGCTCCGCCTGGCCCAGCAGCCAGTCGGTGACCTGCGCACGGCGATCGTCGGGGACGGTCGGGGCGGGTGCGCTCAGGGTCGTGACGGCGTCGCGTGCGCGGGCGCGCACGGCGTCGACGTCGAGGCGCAGCGCGCGGGCGATGCCCGCGTAGGAACGGCCGCGGCGCAGGACGAGGTCCAGCACGGCCTGCTGATCGGCGGGAAGATGCGCCGGCGCGGTCATGGGCGCCGCAAGCTACGCCTCCGATGCGCAGCGGTCACCCGCTGCACGCGGGCTTTCAGCCGCCGTAGCGGTTGGTGATCGGCACGCGGCGGTCGCGGCCGAACGCCTTGGAGCTGATCTTGATGCCCGGCGGGTTCTGCCGGCGCTTGTACTCGGCGAGGTCCACGAGCCGGATGACGCGCGCCACGTCCTCCTCCGGCAGGCCTCGCGCGACGAGCTGGTCGCGGCCCAGATCGTGCTCCACGTAGCCCTCGAGGATGCGGTCGAGGATCGAGTACGGCGGCAGGGAGTCGTCGTCGCGCTGGTCGTGGCGCAGCTCCGCCGACGGCGCGCGCGTCACGATCTCCGGCGGGACGAGCGCGCCCTCCGCGCGCTGGTCGCGCAGATCGGTGAGCTCGTAGACGAGCGTCTTCGGCACGTCCTTGATGACCGCGAAGCCGCCCGCGCTGTCGCCGTAGAGCGTCGAGTAGCCCACGGCCAGCTCGGACTTGTTGCCCGTCGTGAGGACGAGCCAGCCGAACTTGTTCGACAGCGCCATGAGCAGGTTGCCGCGGATCCGCGCCTGGAGGTTCTCCTCGGCGATGTCGGGCTCGCGGCCGGCGAACGGCTCGCGCAGCGCGTCGTCGTACCCGCTCATCATGGGCGAGATCGGGACCTCGAGGATCTCGACGCCGAGGTTGCGCGCGAGCGCATGCGCGTCGCCCAGCGTGCCCGAGGAGGAGTACGGCGACGGCATCGTGACGGTGGTGACCTTGTCGGCCCCGAGCGCGTCCACGGCGATGAGCGCCACGAGCGTCGAGTCGATGCCGCCGCTCAGCCCGATGACGACGTGGCGGAAGCCGTTCTTCTCGACGTAGTCGCGGGTGCCGAGCACGAGCGCCTCGTAGATCTCGTCGAGGCGCCCGAGCACCGGCGTGACCTCGCCGCGCGGCGCGCCCGCGGTCTCGGTCGCGACGTCGTGCACGGTGAAGGACCCGAGGTGGGGGACCTCCTCGCGCATCGCGCGGGCCGCGGGGCGGCGGCGCGTGTCGCGCAGGCGCGCGGACAGCGCGGCCTGCGGGTCGATCTCGGCGATGAGGAGGTCCTCGTGGAACTGCGGGGCGCGCGCGATGACCTCGCCGTCGTGGTCGACGACGAAGGAGTGCCCGTCGAAGATGAGCTCGTCCTGGCCGCCGACGAGGCCGCAGAAGGCGACGGCGCACAGGTGGTCGCGCGCCCGCTGGGCGATCATGCGCTCGCGCACGATGCCCTTGCCGGCCACGTACGGCGAGGCGGAGATGTTGACGACCACCGTCGCCCCCGCCAGGGCCTCCAGGCTCATCGGGACGCCCGGCTGCCAGATGTCCTCGCAGATCGTCAGGCCGACCGTGATCCCGTCGACCTCGATGACCGCGGGGCCGGGGCCGCTCTGGAAGTAGCGGACCTCGTCGAAGACGCCGTAGTTCGGCAGGTGGACCTTGCGGTAGTTCGCCTGCACCGCTCCGTCGGCGAGGACCGCCGCGGCGTTGTAGACGTCCAGGCCGCGCTCGGGGTAGCCGACGATCGCGACGATGCCGGTCGCGTCCTGCGCGATGCGCTCGACCGCCGCTCGCGCGTCGGCGAGGAAGTGCTCCTTCAGCAGCAGGTCCTCGGGCGGGTAGCCGGTGACCGCCAGCTCGGGGAAGAGGACCATCTGGGCTCCCGCGCCTCGTGCGCGGCGCAGGCCGTCGCGGATCTTCGCCTCGTTGCCGGGGATGTCGCCGACGACGGCGTCGATCTGGGACAGCGCGATGCGCAGGGTGCCGGTCATGTCACCGGCGAATCTAGCCCGCGTCGGCGCCGAGTCGACCTTCGATGAACGCGCGGAGGTTCGGGTCGGCGGGGTCGGTGACCCGGATCCCCTGGTCGCCGGCGATCGCGACGATGCCGTTGGCGGCCGCGTCGCGGCGGACGATGACGGCCTGGCCGGCGTCCTCGAGGTCGGTGCTCGTCGGGCCGGCGACGTCGTCGGCGAGCGCCTGCGAGCTTCGCGCGCTGCGCGGCGTCGGAGTACAGGACCACGACGTTGCCCGCCGGGGTGTCGATGCGCGTCGTGCCGACGTCGCCGAGCTCGGACAGCGGGACCCCCGGCGCGGCGACGTCCGACGCGGACGTGCCGACGCCGGCGTCGTCGCGCGCGTTGAAGAACGCGATCGCCGCGAAGGCGCCGAGAGCGGCCAGCACGACGACCGCGAGGACCAGACCGAGCCGCTTCATCGCGCCCGGAAGGCTCGCACGGAGTGCGGACGATGGCCAACCTTCAACACGATGCATCAAAACTCTCTACACGCGGTACAATTCTGTTGACCCTGAAAGGACCGCGATGGACCTGACCGATCCCAACGCGTTCGCGCGCGTGTACGACGAGCACAGCCCCAGCGTGTACCGCGCCGCGTACGGGATCGTGCGCGACGCCACGATGGCCCAGGACGTCACGCAGGACGTCTTCCTGCGCCTCTGGCGGCGCCCGCGGACCTTCGACGCCGGTCGCGGCGAGCTCGGCTCGTATCTGCGCCTGATGGCGCGCTCGCGTGCGCTCGATCTGTGGCGGGAGACCCAGGCGGCCGGCCGGGCGGGGGACAGGCTGCGTCTCGTGACCGAGCATCAGGAGCGGCGCCCGGACGACCTGCCGCCCGTGGCGGTCGAGCGCGACCACGACCGCGCCGAGGTCCGCGAGGCGCTGCGCGAGCTGCCGCCGGTGCAGCGCGAGGCGATCGTGCTGGCGTACTGGGGCGGGCTCACGGCGGCGCAGATCGCGTTGCGCTCCGGCGTGCCGCTGGGGACCGCGAAGAGCCGGATCCGCCTCGGGCTCAGCCGCCTGCGCGACGTGCTGCAGGTGCAGCCGGAGGCCGCCTGACCGAGTGATCCGTGCGCGGTCTCACTGAGATCCGGCCGAGTGATGTGCGAGG
This sequence comes from uncultured Solirubrobacterales bacterium, assembly GCA_963757125.1. Classification (GTDB taxonomy): domain Bacteria; phylum Actinomycetota; class Thermoleophilia; order Solirubrobacterales; family Solirubrobacteraceae; genus CAVVSD01. The sequence goes on from CAVWQP010000009.1 coordinate 1,544,097, forward strand.
GATGAGGTGTGAGCATCGACGCCTACGCGATCCGCCCGATCCAGCCGTCCGACAAGGAGGCGCTCCAGCGCTTCCATGCGCGGCTGTCGGCCGATGCGCGCTACCGGCGCTATCACGGGATCAAGGGCGACCTGACGCCGGCGGAGCTGCAGTTCCTGACCGAGACCGACGAGGTGACCCACGTCGCACGGGTCGCGATCGACCGCGCCGGTGAGATCGACGCCGTCGCCCGTGTCGTCGGCGGCGAACTCGCGGTCGTCGTCGCCGACGGTCGCCGCCGGGCCGGGCTCGGCGCGCGGGTGGTCGGCGCCGTGCTGCGGGCGTTCCGCGAGCAGGGTCCGGGCGGCGAGGTCACCGCCTGGGTGCAGCCGGACAACGGCCGCGCCCTGCGGATGTTCCAGCGCCTCGGCGCGCGCCGCGGCTCGTCGCCGCCCGGCGAGCCGCTGCGGCTCGTCCTCTAGCCGCGTCGTCGCGGGGAGTAGCGCCGGACCGACCCCGGCGGCTGCGTCGCCATGACGTGCGCCCAGCGGTGCACCGTCTCGCGCTTCGCGGCCTCGCCGTCGGCGTGCACGACCGCCACAGGGACGCGGCGTTCCCGAAGCAGCGCGCGATGCTCGCGCGGCATGCCCTCGTCCGCCGTCACGAGGACCACGTCGCCGTCGAGCGAGCGGATGAGCCCGGTGTCGGTCGTCGGCGCGTCCGGCAGCTCCCGGTGGGCGCGTGCGGGGCGTCCGCGCGCCTCGAGCTCGGCGGCGAGGCGCCGCGGCAGGTTCTCGTCGAGGTGCAGGATGCGCTCGGCCATCAGCGCTCGAAGGTCCGCGCGGTGTTCCACCAGCTGACGGCGTCGTCGATCTGGGCGTCGTCGAGGTCGTAGTCGTCGTGCAGGACCCCGCGGCCGCCGGCCGTGGCGACGAGCGTCGCGACGTCCTGCGCGGCGATGCGTCGCCCCCGGATGACCGGGCGCCCGCCCAGGCGGTCCGGATCGACCTCGATGTGGCGCAGGCCGGGGAGGAGGCGCGCCGCCCAGCCGCCGCGCTCGAGCTCGGCGGCGACGCGGCGCAGGTCGGGCGTCTCCAGGACGCCCTGCTCGCTCGGGCTGCGTGCACCGAGGTCGTAGGCCTCGTCGCCCTCGAACTCGACGACCGAGCCGTTCGCGGCGCCCAGCCGGCCCCGGTTGTGCTGCAGCGGCCAGCCGACGTGCTGGCGTTCGCGCAGGCGCTCCACGGCCCGGCGGATGGACGGCAGGTCCGCTCCCAGCTCCTCGAGCTCGTGGACGATCATCGCCTCGGCCACGTCCTCGTAGCTGTAGACGCGGGGCTCGCGCTGCGACCGCGACGAGCGGATGTGGCCCCAACGCGCCCACTGCCCGATCCGATCCCCGGACACGCCGGCGAGCACGCCCACCTCACCGGCCAGATAGTGCCCGTGTGCAGGGATCCCGTCGGCCACGGACCGACGATACGCGACGGGTCAGATGACCGGCCCGCTGTGAGGGGTGTCACACGAACTTCCGGATCGTCGTCCTAGCTTGGCCCGCTTCACTCGGAAAGGACCTCGCTCATGAGGCCGTCTCCGCGCGTCCGATGCGCCGCCCTGGCGTGCTGCGCGCTCACAACGAGCACGACCGCGCTCGTGGCCGCATCGGCCACGGCGCAATCCGACGCGGAGCCCCCGTCGGCCACGACCGCCGCGCCCACCACGGAGCGCGAGCGACTGAACGTCCGCGTCGGCCAGACGGCCGTCGTGACCGGCGATGCGGCCGCGGGCCGCACGGTCGTCCTGCAGCGCCGCGGGTACCGCGGCTGGCGGACGATCGACCGCACGACCGTCGACGCCACCGGGCACTACCGCCTGCGCCACCGGCCCCGTGCGGCCTCGAGCGCGCGGGTCCGCGTCCGCGTGGCCGGCACGTCCGCGACGCGCTCCCTCGGGCGCCTGAACGCCTACCGCCGGGCGTCCGCGTCGTGGTACGGCCCCGGGCTGTACGGGAACCACCTGGCCTGTGGCGGGCGGCTGTCGGACTCCGTCCGCGGCGTCGCCCACAAGTCGCTGCCGTGCGGGACGCGCGTGACGCTGCGGAAGGGCGATCGCATCGTCCGGGCCCGCGTCGTGGACCGTGGCCCGTTCGTCGCCGGGCGCGAGTTCGACCTCACGCCGGCCGTGAAGCGGGCGCTGGGCTTCGGCTCCACGGGCTCCGTGGACGTCGCGATGTAGCTCTAGGATCGCGGCCGTGCCGTTCACGCTGAAGAACCTCAAGGAGGATCTGGAGGATCTCGGATCCAACTTCGACGGCCCGCCGGACCTCGAGTTCCGCCACGCCAGCAAGGCGCTCGGGCTCGAGGAGTGCGGCCTGGGCTATCAGCGGATCCCGCCCGGCTACCGCTTCCCGTTCGGCCACACGCACAAGACGCAGGAGGAGGTGTTCGTGGTCGTTCGCGGGACTGGGCGGATGAAGCTCGACGACGAGATCGTCGAGATCAGGGAGTGGGACGTGGTGCGCGTCCCGCCGGGGACCTGGCGCGGCTACGAGGCGGGGCCCGAGGGCCTCGAGATCCTGGTCTTCGGCGCGCCCGATCTCGGCGAGAACCCGCGCGACGACGTGGAGGGCCGGCGCGGCTGGTGGGCTGACTAGGGCCTCACGCCGAGACGGTCCGACGCGGTCGTCATCCTCTCCCGGTGGCTCCGATCGCGCATCTCGACGTCGACGCGTTCTACGCGAGCGTCGAGCTGCAGCGTCGCCCCGAGCTGCGGGGCAAGCCGGTCATCGTGTCCGGCAGCGGGCCGCGCGCCGTCGTGACGACCGCCTCCTACGAGGCCCGCGCCTACGGGGTCGGCTCGGCGATGCCGACGTCGCGCGCCCGGCGCCTGTGCCCGGACGCCGTGCTCATCCCGCCGGACTTCACGGCCTACCGCGAGGTGTCGCGGGTGGTCATGGACCTCGTCCGCGAGGCGGCGGACCCGGTCGAGGTCCTCGGGCTCGACGAGGCGTACCTCGACCTCGAGGGGATCGTGGCGCCGCGTGCCGCGATGCGGCGCCTCGTGATGGAGATCCGGGAGGCCACGGGACTGGACGCCTCGGTCGGCATCGGGCCCAACCGGCTCGTGGCCAAGGTGGCGTCGGATGCGGAGAAGCCGCGTGGGTTCGTGGTCCTGACGCGCGAGGAGGCGTGCTCGCGGTTCGCCGGCTCGCCGCCGGGGCTGATTCCCGGGATCGGCCCGAAGACCGTCGCGAGGCTGACTGCGCTGGGGATCACGACGCTCGGGCAGCTGGCTGCCGCGACCGACGAGACGCTCGCCGCCGGGTTCGGGGGCAACCACGGGCGCGACCTGCAGCGCCGGGCGCGGTTCGAGGGATCGGACGCGGTCGTGCCCGTGCGCGAGGCGGTCTCGGAGTCGCGGGAGACGACGTTCGACGTCGACCTCGCCGATCGGGCCGAGATGGAGGTGAAGCTGCGCGAGCTGGCCGTCCAGCTCTGCGAGCGCCTGGCGAAGGGCGAGGTGCGGGGGCGGACGATCGCGATCAAGGTGCGCCTCGACGACTTCACGACCGTGACGCGGGCCCGGACCCTGCCGGAGGCGACGAACGACGCCGCGGTGGTCCAGGAGGTCGCGACGGCCCTGCTGCGCGGCTACGGCCCACCGCGCCCCGTGCGGTTGCTCGGGGTGCGCGTGGCGGCGTTCCAGCGCGGCGAGCCGGAGCCCGTGGCCCCGAGCCCGCAGCTGGTGCTGGAGATCTGAGCGCGGGCGGCGCGGAGCTCCGGTGCCCCTAGTACAGCGCCGTCGCCAGCCGCCGCCGCGTGTCCCGCGCGAGCGGGTGCTCCACGCCGAGGCGGTCGAGCTCCGCGACGACGATCCGGCGCAGGTCGTCCTTGCGGCCGTCCGCGGACGGCATCGCGTCGATGAGGAGGTCGAAGGCGCGCTCGAGGTCGCCGTCGTCCAGCGCGCGCAGGGCCTCCTCGTCCTCGCCGAGCTCCTCGAGGCGCAGTCGCGCCGCCAGGCCCTCGGCCTGGAAGCCGGGGAGCTTGTCGACGAGCTCGCGCGCCTCCTCGCGGCGGCCGTCGGCGAAGAGCAGCTTCGCGAGCGCGGTCGCGGCGTCAACCCGTGCCGGCGCCAGCTCCAGCGCGCGGCGCAGCGACGCCTCGTCGCCCGCGTCGACGAGCCGGTCGGCCTCGGACGGGACGAGACGGTCGAAGAACTCCTCGACCTGCGCGGGCGGCACCGCGCCGGTGAACTCGTCGACGACCCGGCCGTCCTTGAACGCCTTGACGGCGGGGATGCCCTGGATGCGGAACGCCTGTGCGATCGCGGGGTTGGCGTCGGTGTCGACCTTGGCCAGCACGACGTCGCCCTCGCGGGCGTCTGCGGCCTTCTCCAGAGCGGGTCCGAGCGCGCGGCACGGGCCGCACCACTCCGCCCAGAAGTCGACGACGACCGGGACGGACTTCGAGCGCTCGAGGACTTCGGTCTCGAAGTCCTGCTCGGTGACATCGATCGTGGCCATGCTCTCTAGGGTAGGGCGCGCATGGCGCCGACAACCATCGATTCCGGCGGGGTCACCCTCGCCGTCGACGACACCGGCGACGGAACCCCGGTCGTCCTGCTGCACGGCCTCACCGCGACTCGCCGCTACGTCGTCATGGGGTCCAAGTCGCTCGAACGCTCCGGACACCGCGTCGTCGCCTACGACGCCCGTGGCCACGGCGAGTCCGCGCCCGCGCCGCTCCCGGACGCCTACGGCTACGACGCCCTCGCCGACGACCTCGAGGCGGTGCTCGACGAGCTCGGCATCGAGCGCGCGGTCCTCGCCGGCGCATCGATGGGCGCGCACACGATCGCCCGCCTGGCGATCTCGCGCCCCGACCGCGTCGCGGCGGCCGTGTTCATCACCCCGGCGTTCGAGCCGGGACGCGACGAGGGCCTGGCCGGCTGGGACCGCCTCGCCGAGGGCCTGCGCAGGGACGGGATCGAGGGCTTCGTGCAGGCGTACGACCTCACCCGCATCCCGGAGACATGGCACGACACGGTGCTGCGCGTCATCCGCCAGCGCCTGGAGCAGCACGAGCACCTCGACGCCGTCGCCGACGCCCTGCAGGCCGTCCCGCGCTCCGAGCCGTTCGGGTCGCTCGACGACCTCGGGCGCATCGGCTGCCCGTCGATCGTGGTCGCCAGCGGCGACGAGGCCGACCCCGGTCATCCCTTCGGCGTCGGCGAGCGCTGGGCCGAGGCGCTCGGCGACGCGCAGCTGCGCACGGAGGAGCCCGGGAAGTCGCCGCTCGCCTGGCAGGGCGGCCAGCTCTCCAAGCTCATCGCCGATCTCGCAGGTTCCGTCCGGCCTGGTGCGTAGCGTTCCGTCACGTGGCTTCCCGAACGTTGCTCGGGGGAGTTCAGAACGGCGCGAGTGAGGGCTCGCGCCGTTCGCCTTTCCGGGGACGGTCGTGAGTGAGGCGGGCTACAGCGGCACGCCGCTGCCGAAGAAGCTCGGCTTCAAGCCCGGGATGCGCGCCCACGTCCACGCGGCGCCGCCGGAGTTGCCCGATCTGCTGGGCGACGCTCGACGGCATCACCTGGCTCAAGCGCCCGGCCAAGCCGCTCGACATCGTCCTGCTCTTCGTGACCGAGCGCCGCGAGCTGGCCAGGCGCATGGCGACGCTCCACCCGCGCCTCGCGCCGCCGGGGATGCTGTGGGTCTGCTGGCCCAAGCGCGCCTCGGGCGTGCCGACGGACGTCACCGAGGACGTGGTCCGCGAGATCGCGCTCCCACGTGGGCTCGTCGACACGAAGGTCGCCGCCATCGACGCGACCTGGTCGGGCCTGCGGCTCGTCATTCGTCGGGAGCGACGCTGACGCGCTCGCCGTGCGCGCGGCGCGCGGGCTCGCGACCCGGCGGCTGCTGGACGGGCTCGGGCGTGAGCGGCGGCGGCAGAGGGCGCGTCACCGGCGGGCCGGGCTCGAGCTTGAGCCAGTCCCCGTGGTGGTGGATCGGCAGCTCCTCGCCGTCGAGGAGCTCGTACGTCGCCTCCTGCGGGCCGATCTCGACGCGCAGCCGCCGGCCTCGGTAGCGCAACCGGAACGCGATCCGGTCGAGCCCCCCGGGCAGCCGGGGCGAGAACGCCAGCCCGTCGTCGTGGTCGCGCATCCCGCCGAACCCGGCGACGACGGCGAGCCAGGTGCCGCCCATCGCAGCGAGGTGCACCCCGCCTTCGGTGTTGTCCGCCAGGTCGTGGAGGTCGACGAGCGCGCTCTCGGCCAGGTAGTCGAGCGCGAGGTCGACGTGGCCGGTCTCCACGGCCACGATCGCCTGGATCGACGCCGAGAGCGACGAGTCGCGCACGGTGATCGTCTCGTAGAACGCGAAGTCGCGCGCCTTCTGCTCCGGCGAGAAGGACTCGCCGGCGAGGTAGAGCGCGTGGACGAGATCGGCCTGTTTGCAGACCTGGCTGCTGTAGAGCAGGTAGTACGGGAGATGCAGCAGCAGCGGGTGGTCGTCCTCCGGGTCGAACTCCCAGCGGCGGTGCCGCGTGAAGCCCTCGGCCTGCGGGTGCACGCCGAGCTCGGCGTCGAACGGGATGTGCATCGCATCCGCCGCCCGCGCGCCACGTCGCGACCTCGTCGTCGGACACGCCGAGCTCGTCCGCGCGGTCGGGGTGCCTGCCGACGGCGTTCGCGGCGAGCCGGAGGTTCCGCGCCGCGAGGAGGTTCGTGTAGACGTTGTTGTCGGCGAGCGCTGAGTACTCGTCGGGACCGGTGACGCCGTCGATCCGGAACGCGCCGCCCGGCGTCGTGGTGCCCGACCGAGCACCACAGCCGCGCGGTCTCGACGAGGATCTCGATCCCCGGGCCCGCCGCGAACGCCTCGTCCTGGGTGACCGTGAGATAGCGGCGGACTGCCTCGGCGATGTCGGCGTTGACGTGAAACGCGGCGGTGCCGGCGGGCCAGTAGCCCGAGCACTCCTGGCCGCGGATCGTCCGCCACGGGAACGCGGCGCCGCGCAGGCCGAGCTCACGGGCGCGGGACTGCGCGAGGTCCATCGTCGAATGGCGCCAGCGCAGGGCGTCGGCCGCGGCGTCGGGCGCCGTGTACGTCAGCGCGGGCAGGACGAAGACCTCCTGGTCCCAGAACGTGTGGCCGTCGTAGCCCCGTCCGGTCAGGCCCTTCGCCGGGATCGCCCGCATCTCGGCGCGCGCGCCGGCCTGCAGCACGGAGAAGACCGCGAAGCGCACCGCCTGCTGCAGCTCCGGGTCGCCGTCGATCTCGATGTCGGCGCCCTCCCAGAAGCGGTCCAGGTACTCGCGCTGGTCGGTGAGCAGACCGTCCCAGCCAGTGCGGAAGGCGGAGGCCAGCGCCGCCTCGGTCTGATCGCGCAGCGCCGCCGCCGGGCGACGGCTCGACCATCCGTACGCGAGCACCTTCATGATCCGCAGCTGCCGGCCCGGCTCGAGCTCCGTCGTGATCGTGAGCCGGGCGAGATCGGGCTGGCTCTCGATCTCCGTGAGCGTGCCCGGGGGGCCGTCGACGGTGTGGTCCATCGCGCTGGCGAGCCGGATCCCGCTCATGTGCGTGCTGTGCAGCAGGCCCGCGCGCAGCTCGTGGTGCCCGTGCAGCTCGGCCTTCAGCGGCGCGGCGAGCGCGGCGGCCGCGCGTGGGTCACCCGACTGCTCGGGGACGGGCTGGTTGGCGACGAGCTCGGACTGCGCGACGATCCGCGCCGGCGACCCGACCGGCTCGATCACGACCTCGAAGGCGGCGACGGACCGGTGCGTGAAGGACACGAGCCGCGTCGTCCGCACCCGGACGTGCTGGCCGGACGGCGCCTGCCATTCGAGCTCGCGGCGCAGCACGCCGTCGCGCATGTCGAGCGCCCGGGAGTGGCTGATGATCTCCCCGTAGCGGAGGTCCAGCGGCTCGTCGTCGACGAGGATCCGGAAGAGCTTGCCGTCGACGACGTTGATGATCGTCTGGCCGTCCTCCGGGTTGCCGTAGACGGTCTCGGCGTAGGGGAGGGGGCGGGTTTCGTACAGCCCGTTGAGGTACGTGCCGTGCATGTCGGCGGGCTCGCCCTCGTCGAGGTTGCCACGCAGCCCGATGTGCCCGTTGGACAGGGCGAAGACGGCCTCGCGGACGCCGAGATCGTCGAGGTCGAGCCCGGATTCCCTGATCGCCCACGGGTCGATCTCGAAGCGCGGCCCTCTCATCTCTCGAGCAGCTCGGCGAGGTCGTCGACGACGATGTCGGCGCCGTGCTCGCGCAGCGCATCGGCGGCATCGTGGCGGTTCACGCCCACGACGCAGCCGAACGCGCCCGCGCGCCCCGCCTCGACCCCGGCGAGCGCGTCCTCGAAGACCGCCGCCTGCCCCGGCTCCACGCCGACCGCCCGCGCGCCGGCCAGGAACGTGTCCGGCGCGGGCTTGCCGCGCAGCTTCTCGCGCTCGGCCACGACGCCGTCGACCACGGCCTCGAACAGGTCCGCGATGCCCGCCGCGCGCAGCACCGCCTCCGTGTTGCTGCTCGAGGACACGACGGCGCGGTGCAGCCCCGCGTCGCGGGCGGCGCGCACGTAGCGCACCGACCCGTCGTAGACCTCGACGCCCTGCTGCTCCAGGACCTCGTTGACGAGGTCGTTCTTGCGGGTCCCCAGCCCGTTCACGGTCTCCGCGTCGGGTGGGTCGTCCTTCGTGCCCTCCGGGAGCGTGATCCCGCGGGACTGCAGGAACGACCGCACCCCGTCCAGACGGGGCTTGCCGTCGACGTAGGCGGTGTAGTCGTGGTCCTCGTCGAACGGCGCCTGACCGTCGCGACCGTCGAGGAAGGCGTCGAAGGTGCGCTTCCACGCCGCGGCGTGGACGACGGCCGTCTTCGTGAGGACGCCGTCCAGGTCGAAGAGGCAGGTCGTGACGTGGTCCGGCAGTCCGAGCACCCGGTTGAACTGCCCGCTGGACCATGCGTACAACCGTCGCGACCGATCTTCCTACCGAGCGGCGGGGTGGACTGGCCGCAGCGCCCGCCAGGATGGGCTCCATGACGACCTTCGAGCTCACGGCCACCGTCCCGGCCACCACGAACATCCAGGGGGAGCCGGTCGGCTCCTACACCGGCCGCTACCGCGTCTCCGCCCCCGGCGCCGACGCCGCCGGCTGCGTCGCGCAGCAGCTGTTCAAGGCCGACATGGCCCGCGCGCGCCTCAAGGCGCTGGGCGCCGTCGAGGTCACGACCGGGGACACGCCCGTCGTCTGACCCGTCGGGGTCAGGCGGCCCCCGGTTCCGCGAGCCGGCGCAGCGCTCGTCGCACGAGCGCCTCGCCGGTGTCGCCCGGCCGCCACACGGCGGTCGTCACCCGCACCGCCCGCGCCGCGCCCATCTCGCCGGTGACCTGCGCGGTGAGGTCGCGCGCGCCGCGCTCGTCGGTCTTCGGCGCGAGCAGCGCCAGCCTCGCGCCGCCGTCGCGGCCCGCGGTCGCCCCGACGCGCACGGCCAGGCGGTCGAGCGCACGGGCACACGTCTGCAGCAGGTCGTCGCCGGCGGCGTAGCCGTCGCGGCGGTTGACGCGCTTGAGGTCGAGGAGCCGCACGAGCAGGACCGTGAACGGGACGCCCGTCATCTCGGCCGTGCCGGCCGCACGGTTGACGGCATCGCGGAACGCGCGGTGGCTGGAGAGCAGGGTGAGGTTGTCGGTGAGGGCGCCGACGCCGGCACCGAGGAGCGGGATCGAGTCGAGCTCCGCGGCCTCGCGCCGCGCGTCTTCGACGATCCCCGGGTCGTGGCGCACCTCGTCCACGAGCAGGCGGACCATCTCGGGGTCGAACTGCGAGCCCGCGCCGCGCTCGAGCACCGCGCACGCCTCGTCGACGCCGCGCGCCGAGCGGTGGGGGCGGTCGTGCATCATCGCGCTGAAGGCGTCGGCGACCGCGATGAGCCGTGCGGGGACGGGGATCTCGTCGCCCGCGAGGCCGTTGGGATAGCCGGTGCCGTCGAAGCGCTCGTGGTGATGGAGGATCGCGGGGACCAGCGGGCGCAGCGCGGGAACCTGCGCGACGACCCGCGCCCCGATCCGCGGGTGCTCCTCCACGACCTCGCGCTCCTGGGCGTTCAGCGGGCCCGGCTTGAGCAGGACGCGTTCGGACACCCCGACGGTGCCGACGTCGTGCAGGAGCGATGCGAGCGACAGCAGCCGCTGCTCGTCCGGCTCGACCTCCAACCGCCGTCCCATCGCCTCGGCGAAGCGCGCGACCTCCGCGGAGTGCCCGTGCAGCCGGGGATCCTTCGCATCGATCGCCTCCGCCAGCATGTGGAGGGCGCCGACGTAGGACTCGCGCAACTCGGCGTTCAGGCGCTCGGCCTGCAGGATCGCGCCCAGATGCTCGCCCAGCGCGACGAGGACGGCGTCGTCGTGCTCGGCGAACCCTCCGCGCCTCCCGGCGGCGATGAGGACGCCGTGGAAGCGGTCGCGCTGCGGGATCGGGATCACCACGGTGTCGCCGAGCTCGCCCTGCTCGCGGATCACCGTCCCCGTGGGGACGGGCTCGGCGGCGAAGCGCTCCGCCTGGGCCTCTCCGGCCGCCGGCGGCACGCCCTGGGCGGCGACGAGGTCGAGATGGCCGCCCACGTCCCCGCGCCTGCGGGTGATGAGCATGCCCTTGGTGGCACCGGACAGCTCGAGCGACGTACCGAGAAGGACCTCGCGCACGCGGTTGATGTCTCCCTCACCGCCCTCCGCACGGTGCATGCCGTCCACGCGGTCGCGCAACGCCGCGTGCCAGCGGCGCTCGGCGGTGTGCAGGCGCTCCAGCCCCTCGGCACGGGCCTCCTCGCGGCTCAGGTCGTTGCGGAAGCGGTCCCGTTCGCGGACGAGCGCGAGGTCGCGGGCCCGCGAGACGTCACGCACCTCGCGCTCGGCCTGCGCGTGGCGGGTGCGCTCCTCCTCGAGTGCGCGCACGGCGGCGTCAGCGCGTCCCATCGCGCGGCGCCAGCCCACGAGCGCCACCGCGATGAGCGCCAGCGCGCCGAAGATCAGGATTGCGGAGTCGCGCTCGCGCACGTCGACGGAGACCCCGGCGACGAGGCAGATCACGACGTACGCGGCGATGGCGGTGGCGGCCGAGGCCGCGCCGATCCAGCCCGCACGGCTGGGAGGTGCAGAAACGCCCGGCTGCATGGGGCGGCGACACTAGACGTGGCACGACGGCGCCGCCAGAGCTGGGCGGATTCATTCGCGGTCGGCCGCGAAATCCCTCCCCGGATGTCTCGAGGAGGCTCCCAACGTGCCGTTTTCCCCCGTCCGGACGGGCGGTCTGGCGTCTTTCCGCCGAGAGGAGCGCTAGCCTCGCGTCGCTCGAGCAACCGACACGGGAGCAGAGATGACCAAGCAGGAGCTTGCCCAGAAGGTCGCCGGGGACACCGGTCTCAGCCAGAACCAGGCCAAGGACATCGTCGACACCGTCTTCAAGACGATCGCCGACGAGCTGGCGGGTGGCGGCGAGGTGGCCGTCTCGGGCTTCGGGAAGTTCAGCGTCTCCGAGCGCTCTGCGCGCGAGGGCCGCAACCCGGCCACGGGTGAGACGATCCAGATCGCCGCGAGCAAGGCGGCACGCTTCTCCGCTGCGTCCGGCCTGAAGACCGCGCTCAACAACTGAGCGCCTCCGCCGGCCGGCAGGGTCGGCGCTCAGATCCCAGGGGATCCGGTCAAGTCGAGGGCGCGCTGCGCCCCTCGCCGGGTCCCGACGGGATCTCCGCCTATGACGGAGTGCGCACGGGTGCGTGCTCCGGGTCCGTCGCCTGCGGCGCAGCCGCAGTCACCGCCGGGCGCGTACGCCGAGCCGCCGCACGCGCGCGGCGCTCGGCGTACGCGGCGATCCCCGCGCCGACCAGCACCAGCGTCGCGAGGAGCGACACGGCCAGCAGCACGACGGCCAGGACGAGGAACAGCCGCACGGCCTGGAAGCCGGCGACCGCGTTGACGTAGAGCCCGACGACGCTGGGCACGATCTGCAGCCCGATCCCCGCCGGGATGGCGCCGAGCAGACCGGACCGCCAGCCCAGGTGCGCACGTGGCGCGTAGCGGTAGATCGCCGCGAACAGCGCGATCGACCCCAGCGAGGTCACGACGAGCAGCAGGCCCGGTGATGCGCTGCGGCCGAGGAACGGGATGTCGTTCACGGCGGACGTCCCGATCGCCGCGAGGATCACGCCGGCGGCCACCACGGCGCCGAGGACCATGTTGCGGATGCGGCCGAGCACGATGTGGTGGCGCTCGCCGCCGAGCATCCGCGAGAGGCAGCGCTCGATGACGCCGATCGCGCCCGACGTCGTCCAGAGCATCGCGACGATCGCGACGATCAGCAGCTCGGGCGAGCTCTCCCGCGTCCCGACGACGAGGCGCTCGACGTCGCCGTGGACCTGCTCGGGCAGGTAGCGGTTGATCTGCGCGGCCACCGACAGCGCGGTGAGCGCATCGTCGAGGCGCAGCGCGACGGCAGCCACGCCCAGCGCGAACGGCGCCAGCGACAGCACGAGGTAGTAGGCCAGCGCCGGCACGTCGTCGGCGATGCCCTCTCCCCAGTAGAACTGGAACAGACGGTCGAGGGCGCGCCGCATGTGCAGCCGGGCCTAGGTCGTCTCGCGCCGGTGCTCGAGCGCGGCCGCGAGCTCCTCGGGGGCCGTGCGCTTCGAGAGGACCATGTCGACGCCGTCCACCTCGGCCACGAGGACCCGCGCCTGGTCGATGTCGAGGCTGCTCATCACGGCGAGTGTCGCCTCCGGCAGGAGCTTGCGGATCTCCGCGAGCGACTTCATGTCGGGCTCGGGCATCCAGATGTCGGCGAGGACGACGTCGAACCGCGCCTCGCGCACACGGGCGAGCGCCGTGACGTAGGAGTCCGCCTCCTCGACGTCCCAGCCGGCATCGCGCAGCGTGAGACCGAGCATGAGGCGAAAACCGGGGGCGTCGTCGCACACGAGGACGCGGGGCACGAGTCGGTAGTGAAGCAGCCGACCGCGCCCCGTGCGGAGCCGGATGGATAACAATCGCCTGGGTACCCCGGGACTAAGCTCACTTGTGACCCCCAGAGAGGACCGACGAGACATGACGAACCGGCTGCGAGAGATCGAGGCGCTCGGTCAGGCCGTCTGGATCGACAACATCAACCGCGGGCTGCTCGAGGACGGGATCCTGCAGCGTCTCGTCGACGAGGACGGCATCAGCGGCGTCACCTCCAACCCCACGATCTTCGAGAAGGCCATGGGGCACTCGGATCGCTACGACGAGGGCTTCAAGCGCGTCCTGGGCGAGACCCAGGATCCGCGCGAGATCTTCTTCCAGCTGGCGTACACGGACATCCGCGACGCCGCGGACGTGCTGCGCGCCACCTACGAGGCGACCGAGGGCCAGGACGGCTACATCTCGTTCGAGCTGCCGCCCGAGCTGGCGTTCGACGCCGCGGGCTCCGTGGAGGCGGCCAAGCGCTTCTACGCGGAGATCGGCAAGGACAACGTCCTCATCAAGGTGCCCGGCACGGCCGAGGGCGTCGAGGCGTTCGAGGAGCTGACCGCCGCGGGTGTCTCCGTGAACGTGACGCTCCTGTTCGACGTGAAGCGCTACGTCGAGATCGCCGAGGCCTACGTCAACGGCCTGCAGCGCCGCGCGGACGCCGGCGAGCCGATCGACCGCATCTCGTCCGTCGCGAGCTTCTTCGTCTCGCGCGTCGACGGCAAGGTCGACAAGCAGCTCGACGAGAAGGGCGGCCCGGCGGAGCTCAAGGGCAAGGCCGCGATCGCCAACGCGAGGATCGCCTACGCGGAGTTCGAGCGCATCTTCAGCGGCGCGGGGTGGGACGCGCTGGCGGCCAAGGGCGCCAACGTGCAGCGTCCGCTGTGGGCGTCGACGTCGACGAAGAACCCCGACTACCCCGACACGCTCTACGTCGACGAGCTCATCGGGCCGGACACGGTCAACACCATGCCCGACGCGACGATCGACGCCGCGCGAGACCACGGCACGGCGGCGCGCACGGTCGACAAGGACGTCGCCGAGGCCCACCGGGTCATCGAAGGGGTGAAGGCGGCCGGCATCGACTTCGAGGACATCGTGTCGCGTCAGCTCGTCGACGAGGGCGTGGAGTCGTTCGCCGCGTCGTTCAACTCGCTGATCGACACGATCAAGGAGAAGGCCGCGTCGCTGTCTCCGGCGGCGCGGTAGACGCACGCCGGGGCTGGGAGGCGACCACCGCTTTGCTGCGCCGGGCGGTGGCCGCGGCGGGGGAGGCGGGCTGCGTCCACGCCTCTGCCGCCTGGCCGACGGCGCGGCCCTGGGCGTAGCGCACGTCGAGGCGGGCGAGCGCGTGGAGGTCCTCCACGTCCTCGACGCCGTCGGCGCACACCTCCCCGTGGAAGCTGCGTGAGAGCCGCACGAGCGACTCGACGAGCGTCTGCGCGGCGCCGTCCTCGGCCAGCGACTCCACGAGCGCGCGGTCGAGCTTCACGAGGTCCGGGCGCACGCGCATGAGCATCCGCAGAGCCCCGTAGCCCGCGCCGGCGCGGTCGACGGTAAGGCGGGCGCCGCGGTGGCGCAGGCGCGCGAGTCCCACGTCGAGCCCCTCGCCCGCGGCCAGCAGCACCTCCTCGTCGACCTCGAGGACGAGGCCGGCGAGGTCGCCGGGCAGCGCGGCCTGCAGCTCGTCGGAGTCCAGCGCGTACGCGGCCAGGTCGAACGCGAGGAACGTGCCGTCGGGCCTGCCCCGCACGGCGAGCGCGCCGCGCAGCACCTCCGCCTCGAGTCGCGGGCCCAGCCCGCAGCGGCGCGCCTGCGCCAGCCACGCGGCCGCCGGGCGCTCGTCGGCGCCCCCGAAGTGCGTGAGCGCCTCGTGACCGGCGAGCCCGCCGGTGCGCAGGTCCATGATCGGGGCGAGCAGGGGCGCGATCGGCTCCTCGAGGAGCGCGAGGACCTCCTCGCGCTGCTGCTCGGCGCGCAGGAACCAGCCCGGCACCGCCTCGGACTCGCGGACCGCGGCGAGCCCTTCGTCGCCGTCCGCGCGCACGTACAGCTCGTAGCGGCCCTTCCCGGCGCGCTTGGCCGCGTACATCGCCGCGTCGGCCTGGCGCACGAGATCGTCGGCGGTGGCGCCGTCGCCGCCGATGCTGACGCCGATCGAGGGGAGCGCCTTGTGCGGGCGCCCGCCGAGCTCGTGCGGCGCCGAGAGGGCGCTCAGCAGCCGCTCTGCGACCTGGACCACCTCCGAGCGCTCCGGGATGCCCTGCAGCAGGACGGCGAACTCGTCGCCGCCCAGGCGAGCAGCGGTGTCCATCTCGCGGAGGGTGGAGCGCAGACGGTCGGCGACGCCCACGAGCAGCTCGTCGCCGGCGGCGTGGCCCAGCGTGTCGTTGATGGCCTTGAAGTCGTCGAGGTCCACGAACGCGACCGAGACGATCTCGTCGTGCCGCGCCGCCCGCTGCAGCGCCTGCTCGATGCGGTCGAGGAAGAGCGCGCGGTTCGGGAGGCCGGTGAGCGGGTCGTGCAGCGCGCGGTCGCGCAGCTGGGACTCGAGCTCGCGCTGCTCGGACGCGTCGCGGATGCGCAGCACGAGGCCGCGTACGGCGCGGTCGGCCCGCAGGTCGGCGACGCCGATCACCACGGGCAGCCAGAAGCCCGCCGGGTGGCGCACGCGCAGCGCCACCTCGCGCGGCGGCTGTGGAGCGGTCAGGCCGTCGAGTGCCTTCGCGTCCTCCGGATGGGCGAGCTCGGCAAGCCGCCGGCCGCGCAGGCCCTCGGGACGGCGCCCGAGGACGTCGCGCACCGCGCCCGTGAGGCCGTGCAGCCTCCCGTCGCCGTCGAGCACGGCGATCGCGTCGCCCGAGTGCTCCACGAGCGCGCGCAGCAGCGCGGTGCTGCGGCTGCGCCGGTGCCAGAGCGTGACGAGGAGGGCGATGATGCCCGCCGTCACGACCGCGACGGCGAGAAGCTGGGGAAGCGAGGTCGCGGGGATCGACATCCCGCTGGGCATCGGGCACGCCGCCACTCACCTGGAGACTTCGTCGCGTGAACTGGCCGGGAGGGGGATGCGTACGCTCTCGGCGTGTCCAGGCGTCTCGATCCGGCCCTGAAGTCGCTCGTCGTCCTGGTCTCGGCGATCGTGCTCTGTGACACGATCTTCTACAGCGCGATCACCCCGCTGCTGCCGACGTACGCCGACGAGCACGGCATCTCGAAGACCGGTGCCGGGATCCTCGAGGCGACCTACGCCGCGGGCACGCTGATCGGCGCGATCCCGGCGGGCATCCTGGCCGCGCGGGTCGGCGTCCGGGCGACGGTGCTGCTCGGGCTCGCGCTCCTGGGGATCTCGAGCTTCGTCTTCGGGGTCGCGGACTCGATCCTTCTCCTCGACCTGGCCCGCTTCATGCAGGGCGTCGGCGGCGCCTGTTCGTGGGCGGGTGCGCTGGCGTGGCTCGTCGCGCTGTCGCCCGCGGCGCGCCGCGGCGAGCTCATCGGCACCGCGATGGGCGCCGCGATCGTCGGCGCGCTGCTCGGTCCGGCGCTCGGCGCGCTGGCGGAGGCGATCGGCACCGCCTCGGTGTTCTCGCTGGCCGCCGTGCTGGCCGCCGGGTTGGCGGTGGCCGCGCTGCGCATCCCCGCCCCCGAGCGCTCGGGGGCCGCCGACCCGCGCAGCCTCGGACGCGCGGCGCGCGACCCGCGTGTCGCCGGCGGGATGGCGCTCACCGCGCTGCCCGGCGTCCTGTTCGCGGCCATCGGGGTCCTCGGGCCGCTGCGGCTCGACGATCTCGGCGCCGGCTCGCTCGCCATCGGCGCGACGTTCATCGCCGCGTCGACGCTGGAGGCGATCAGCTCGCCGATCGTCGGCCGGGCGTCGGATCGGCTTGGCCGGCTCGTGCCGATCCGCGTCGGGCTGCTGTGCGCCACGCCGCTGCTTCTGCTGCTCCCGCACCCGGACACGGCATGGATCGTCGCCGGGCTCATCGTGCTCGTGGCTCCGGCGATCGGCGCGTCCTGGGCGCCCGCCATGGCGCTCCTCGCGGACGGCATCGAGGCGCGCGGCGTGAACGTCGCGATGGGGTTCTCGCTCGTGAACGCGGCGTGGGGTCTGGGCCACGTGACGGGCGGCGCCGGCGGCGGCGCCCTGGCCGACGCCGCGGGCGACGTCACGGCGTTCGCCGTCCTCGCGGGGCTGTGCTTCGGGGTGGCGCTCGTCCTGCTGCGGATGCGCAGCCGTGAGATGCGGGGGCGCGAGGTGCTCGCATCGTGAGCGCCTCGTCGACGTTCACGCCGCTGCGGACCGTCACCGCGACGCGCTACGTCACCCCGCTGCGCGAGGGCGGGTCGCTGCCGGCGCTGGTCGAGGCCGACGACGATGGGCTCTACGTCCTGAAGTTCCGCGGCGCCGGGCAGGGTCCGAAGGCGCTCGTGGCCGAGCTCGTGGGCGGGGAGATCGCGCGCGCCGTCGGGCTGCGCGTGCCCGAGATCGTGCTCATCGACCTCGATCCGGAGATGGCGCGCGCCGAACCCGATCCGGAGATCCAGGACCTCATCCGTGCCAGCGCGGGGATCAACGTCGGGCTCGACTACCTGCCGGGCTCGCTGCCGTTCGTGCCGCACACGAGCGAGGATCCCGACCCGGTGTTCGCGGCCGACGTCGTGTGGCTGGACGCCTACCTCACCAACGTCGACCGCACGCCCCGCAACCCGAACCTCCTGCGCTGGCACGGCAACGTCTGGCTCATCGACCACGGCGCGGCGCTCTACCTCCAGCACGCGGGGCTGGACCCGTTGCTGCACGCGCGGCGGCCGTTCGCGCAGATCGCCGACCACGTCCTGCTGCCGTACGCGGGATCGATCCTGGAGGCCGACGCGCGGCTCGCGCCGCTGCTCTCGGAGGCGCGGCTCGCGGAGATCGTCGGCGCGGTCCCGGAGGCCTGGGTGGAGGGGACGGGGCACGAGGCCTACGTCGAGTACCTCACGCGCCGGCTGGCGGCGCCCCGGCTGTTCCCCGAGGAGGCCGACGCTGTCCGGTCGTGACCCGTTCCAGTACCTCGTGCTGCGCGTCGTGCCCGACGTGGAGCGTGGCGAGAGCGTCAACGCGGGGGTCGTCGTCTACTGCCGCCGGCAGCGCTACCTGCAGGCGAAGGTCCGGCTCCCTGCGGGCCGCCTCGCCGCGCTGGCGCCCGACCTCGCGCAGGGCGTCGTGCGCGACCACCTCGACACGCTGGCGCGGGTCGCGGCGGGCGATCCGGAGGCGGGGCCCGTCGCGCGGATGGAGCCGTCGGAGCGCTTCGGCTGGCTCGCGGCGCCGTCGAGCACGATCGTGCAGCCCTCCGCCGTCCACACGGGGCTCTGCCGGGACCCCGCGGGCGAGCTCGAGCGGCTCTTCGAGCGCCTCGTGGGCTCGGCGCCCGATCTGGCGTCGATGCGCGAGACCTACGCGCTCGCCGGGCTCGACGAGGCCGACCTCGCGCCGACCTGGACCGAGCAGGCGCAGCGCTGGCTCGGCGAGGCGGTCGCCGCGAGGGTGCACGAGCCGAACGCGATGACGTTCGCGACAGCGAACGCCGCGGGTCGGCCGACCGCGCGGACGGTGCTCCTCAAGGGCCTGGACGAGCGCGGGTTCGTGCTCTTCACGAACCGCACGTCGCGCAAGGGCCGCGAGGCGCTCGCCAACCCGCGCGCCGCGCTCACGCTGCCCTGGCTGGCGCTGCAGCGCCAGATCCTCGTGACCGGCGCGGTGAGCGTCGTGTCCGAGGAGGAGTCCGATGCGTACTGGGCGACCCGGCCGCGCGGCTCGCAGATCGCCGCGGCGGCGAGCCCGCAGTCGACGGTCGTCGGGTCGCGGGCCGAGCTGGAGGCGCTCTGGTCGGCGCTGGCCGAGCGCCATCCGGATGGCACGCCGGTCCCGCGCCCGCCGCACTGGGGCGGTCTGCGGATCGCGCCCGACGCCGTGGAGCTGTGGCAGGGGCGCCCGGACCGCCTGCACGACCGGCTGCGCTACCGGCGCACCGGCGGCGGCGCCTGGGTGATCGAGCGCCTGGCGCCCTAGCTTCGGGCGCGGTTGATGATCGCCGAGTTGGCGAGCCGGATCATCTCGCGACGCTCGGTGCTCTGGGTCCCGACGCGCGCCTGGATCGTGAAGACCTTCCCGCGCTCGCGCCACTGGATCTGGGGCGGCGAGCAGGACGCGCCGCAGCCCGTCGGCGTGAACCAGCCCGTGCGGCCGTTCGACAGCGCCACGCGGCGGCGGCCCGCGGGCGCGCCGCCCTCCTCGGCCGTGAACGCCGCGACGAAGCATGCGTTCGCGCCGCCGCAGTCCGGCGCTGCGGCCAGCTCGAGGTCCCAGCCGCCGCGGGTGGTGCCACCGCTCGTGTAGAGCCGCGTCGCCTCGACCGTCATGCGGCTGGGGAGCAGCACCGGGCCCTTCGCGCGGGCGTTGATCCTGTCGATCTTCGCCGCGAACACCTCCGGCGGCTTCACGGTCACCGTCTCCTGTGCGACGGCCGGGACGGCGAGCAGGGCGAGGGCCAGGACGAGGGCGGGGAGGAGGCGGCGGAGCATGGCGCGGCACCCTACTCTCGGAGGGTGCCCAAGCTCATCTCAGCCCCTGTGCGCGTCGAGGCCGCCGGGACCAAGCCGAAGCTCATCGACGAGTACGTCGGGATCCCGTCCCTCGACGAGAACCGCGTGAGCGTCGCGCACATGCGCTCGCCCGGCGGCTGGGTCGAGCCCGGCCAGCGGCCGGACTTCGACGAGTACACCGTCGTGCTGGCCGGCACGCTGCACATCGACCACGAGGACGGCGCGCTCGACGTGAACGCCGGCCAGGGCGTGTTCGTGCGCGGCGGCGAGTGGGTGCGCTACTCGACGCCCGGCGACGGCGGCGCCGAGTACATCGCGGTCTGCCTGCCCGCGTTCTCCCCGGACACGGTCCGCCGCGACGACGACTGAGGACGGCGCACCGAAGGCCTCCGCGGCCCTGCGCGCCTCGCTGCGGGAGCGCCTCGAGGCGGTGAGCGGCCGCGAGCCGCTGCCCGAGCTGCTCGACATCGCCGTGGAGCGCGTCCCGCTCGGCGACCGCCCGGTGACCGTCGCGCGCCCGGCGGACTGGCAGGTGCTGCGCGAGGTCGAGGCCGAGCACGGGCGCGACGCGCCGTACTGGGCGATCCTCTGGCCGAGCGGCGAGGCGCTCGCCCAGGCGGTCGCCGACGATCCGCCGGCCGCCGGCGCGCGCGTGCTCGAGCTGGGCTGCGGCCTGGCGCTGCCGAGTGTCGCCGCAGCACGCGCCGGCGCGGACGTCCTCGCCACCGACGGGTCGACGGACGCGATCGCGTTCGCCGCCCACACCCTGGCGTTGGACGAGCAGGTCGGCGACGTCGCCGCGATCGACTGGCGCGAGCCGCGGCTGCTGCTCGAGCGGGGGCCGTGGGACCTCGTGCTGGCCGCGGACGTGCTCTACCTGCAGGCGAACGTCCGGATCCTGCTCGACCTCCTGCCGAAGCTCGTGGCCCCTGGCGGTCAGGTGTGGATCGCCGATCCGGGCCGCACCGGGGCGGGGGAGCTGCTCGGCGAGGCCGGCGACCGCTGGGCCGTCACGTCGACGCCGTCGGCGCGCCACGAGGCGGTCGCCATCCACCGCCTCACGCTCAGGGGGACGTGAGGTCCAACAGCGTCGCCGCGGTCGCCGCCGCGGCGTCCGCGGTGCGGTCCGGGTCCACGTTGCCGGCGTCGTCGCAGGCGCGGTGGTAGCAGCGGTCCAGGCCGGTGAAGATCCCGCCGACCGGGATCCCGGCCCGCTGGAACGGCGCGTGGTCGGAGCTCGCGCCGAGGTCCTCGCCCTGGATGTCGTCGACGCCGCGGTCCGTGAGCGCGCGGCGCAGGCTGCGGCGGATGCCGTCGTCCCCGCGGTACACGGCGACGTCGCCGTCACGCGTGCCGACCATGTCGAGGTTCACGTAGCCGGCGATCGCCTTGCGCGCCGCCTCACCGAGCCCGGAGACGTACCGGCGCGATCCGTACAGACCGAGCTCCTCGGCGCCCCAGAACCCGAGGCGCAGCCGCGCGCCGTCGGGCGCCCTGCCGCGCAGCGTGCCCGCCGCCGCCAGCAGCGCGGCGACGCCGCTGCCGTCGTCGTTGATCCCCGGCCCGTCGGTCACCGAGTCCAGGTGCGCGCCCGCCATCGCGATCCGCGATCCGCGGCCCGTCTCGGCGAGGACGTTCGCGGTGCGCCGCTCCTCGGACACGGCGTCGACGTCGACGGTCACCCGTCCGGCGGCGCGGACGTCCCGCCCCGCCGCGGTCGAGAGGAACACCGTCGGGATGCGCAGCCCCGGCGCCCCGAGCGTCCCTGCGATGGCGCCCCGGTTCCCCGGCCGGCCGTCGTTGACGATGAGCACGGCCGACGCGCCGGCCGCCTGCGCGTTGCGCGCCTTGGCGCTCATCCGGCAGGTCCCGCGTTGCACGAGCGCGACCTCCCCGTCGCGCAGGGCGGCGAAGTCGCGGGCCCGGCAGCCGGCGTCGGAGGCGCCGGTGATCGCGCGCACGGGCCCCGTCGCGCGCCCGCCCGCCGAGTACGCGAGCGTCCGCGCCTCGCGCCCCGCCGCCAGCCTGCGCCCACCACGGAGCGTGACCTGCGGCGCGCGGCGCTCGTCGAAGTACGGGAAGCGGACGGGCTGCACGGTGACGCGCCACCCGGCCGCGCGCAGCGCATCCACGACGTGCGCACGCGTCGCCTCGTCGCCGGGCGTCCCGGCGGCGCGCGTCCCGGTCGCACGGGCGGCGGTGGCCAGGGCGTCGAGGTGCGGGGTGATGTCGGCGGCGTCGATCGTCGCGGGCGGCTGCGCCGGCGTCGTGGCCGCCGTCGCGGCGCGCTTCGGCTCCCGCCCGCCGATGAGCAGGATCGCCACCACCCCGCCGGCGATCGCGGCCAGCAGCACCGTCACCGCCGCGAGGGTCCTCCTCGAACGCACACCCGCAGTGTGGCCCCCCGATCTACACTTGGCGCATGAGCCGCAGCGCATACACGTGCTGGTGGTGGCTGCTCTAGCGCAGCCCGGCTCACGCATCCATGCCGACCGGCTGCCCTCGCGAGCGGCCTGTCGCATCGGATCGACGACACGCGCTCGCCCGGGCACCCGCAGACCCCGAGGAGCACCACGTGTCCCATCCCGAACCCCGTCGCGTCCTGACCGGCGACCGCCCGACCGGCCCGTTGCACCTGGGCCACTACTTCGGCACGCTGCAGAACCGCGTGCGGCTGCAGGACGACGGCGCGGACCTCATGGTCCTCGTCGCCGATCTCCAGACCATCATCGACCGCGACAGCCCGGCGTCGCTGCCCGAGGACGTCGACGAGCTCATGGCCGACCATCTCGCGGTCGGCATCGACCCCGACCGGGCGTCGATCTTCGCCCACTCCCAGGTCGAGGCGCTCAACGGGCTGCTCGTGCCGTTCCTGAGCCTGGTCAGCGTCGCGGAGCTCTCACGCAACCCGACCGTCAAGGACGAGCTCGCCGCCGCGGGGCTGGCGTCGATGCCCGGCCTCATGTTCACCTACCCCGTCCACCAGGCCGCCGACATCCTGTTCTGCAAGGCCACCCTGGTGCCGGTGGGCCGCGACCAGCTGCCCCACCTCGAGGTCGCGCGGCTCATCGCCCGCCGCTTCAACCGCCGCTACGGCCCGCTGTTCCCGGAGCCCAGCCCGCTGCTCGGCGACGCGCCGTCGCTGCTCGGCACGGACGGGCAGAAGATGAGCAAGAGCCGCGGCAACGCCATCGCCATCGGCGCCACCGCCGACGAGACGGCGCGGCTCATCGCGGGCGCGAGGACCGACGCCGGGCGCGACATCACCTACGACCCGCCGCAGCGACCAGAGGTCTCCAACCTCGTCCTGCTCGCCGCGCTCTGCCTGGAGCGCGCGCCGGAGGACGTCGCGGCGGAGATCGGGGGCCGCGGCAGCCAGGCGCTCAAGGGCCTGGTCACCGATGCGGTCAACGAGCGGTTCCGCGACATCCGCACGCGGCGCGCCGAGCTGATCGCCGATCGCGGGCACCTGCGCCGGGTGCTCGGCGAGGGGACGGCGCGGGCGCGGGACATCGCCGACGACACGCTGCGGGAGGTCCGCGCGCGGATGCACACGGACTACCCCGCGATCGGGTCTACGCGGCCTGCGCCGCCTCGGCCTCGTCGCGCTGCTCCCGCCGCCAGGACAGCGTGATCGCCACGGTCAGGCAGAGCGCGATGACCGCCAGCGACATCACCGTCGGCACGTGCCAGATGTCGGTGATGAGCATCTTCACGCCGACCCAGACGAGGATCGCCGCCAGCCCGTAGTTGAGGTAGGAGAAGCGCTGGATGAGCCCCGCGAGCAGGAAGTACAGCGACATGAGGCCCAGCAGCGAGAACGCGTTGGCGGCGAAGACGACGAACGTGTCGCGGGTGATCGCGAAGATCGCAGGGATCGAGTCGATCGCGAACACGACGTCGAACGTGGCGACCATGACGAGCGCCGCGAACAGCGGCGTCGCGAGCCGCTTGCCGTCGACGCGGGTGACGATGTTGTCGCCGTCGTAGTCGTTGGAGAGCGGGACCACGCGGCGGACCATCCTGAGGACCGGGTTGCGCTCGGGATGGATCTCCTCGTTGTCGTGCGTCGCCATCCGGACGCCCGTGAAGACGAGCAGCGCGCCGAACACGTAGATCATCCAGTGGAAGGCGTCGAGGAGCGCGGCGCCGGCGAAGATGAACCCCGCGCGCAGGACGATCGCGCCGATGATGCCCCAGAACAGGACCTTGCGCTGCGCCGTGTCGGGCACGGCGAAGAACGTGAACAGCAGCGCGAAGACGAACAGGTTGTCCAGCGACAGGCTGCGCTCGATGAGATAGCCGGTGAGGTACTCGCCGGCGACGGTGCCGTTCTCCCACGCCATGAGGACGAACGTGAACGCGACCGCGATCGCGAGCCAGAAGATGCTCCACACGATCGACTGCCGCATGGGCGGGATGCCCTTCGTGCGCCCGGCGACGAGCAGGTCCACGAGGAGGAGGGCGACGATGGCGGCGCAGAACAGCGCCCAGACGCCGACGGAGACTTCCATGGAAGAGCCTTTCGATCGTTCTAGGACGGTCGAAGGTCTCTCCCACCGCGACAGCGGTCGCGGCGGACGTACCGGGCCCGGAGGCCGTATTGACGGCACGCCACTTGGCGGGATACTGCCCTTCCCGGTCAGCGTACCAAGGGAGGGCGCTCCTGGACGTCGATGCGGCGGACGCCGGGGTCGGCGAACGGGAGCAGCAGCTCGGCCACCTCGGAGGGGTCGCGGTCGAGCTCGCCGATGCGCCGCTCCGCCGCCACGAGCACCGCGAGCGCCATGGCCGACAGCGCGCCCAGCGACTGGTGGCGGTTCTGCCGCTCGCCCAGGTCGGCCTGGGCCATGGCGTCGATGCCGACGCGCTCGTGGGCGTCGAGGAGCATCGCGATCTCGACGCCGTACCCGACCGGGAACGGCAGGCGCTCCAACAGCGACCGGCGCGCGGCGATCTCGCCCGCCAGGGGCTGGACGAAGCCGGCCAGCTCCGGGCGGTGCAGGTTCAGCAGGGGCCGCGCGAGGAGCTCGGTGACGCGCCCGCCGCCGGACGGCAGGACCGTCTCGCCGACGCGGAACGGCCGCCGGAAGCTGCCCTTGACGAGCGCGATCGTCTCGTCGGCGAACATCGGCGCGACGAGGCTCGTGACGAAGCCGGGGGAGAAGACCTCGCTGTCGGCGTCGACGTAGACGACGATCTCGCCCGACGTCGCGGCGAGCCCGCGCCACATCGCGTCGCCCTTGCCGCGCGCGGGGCCGAGGTCGACGCGCAGCGCGTCCTCCTGGGCGACGTCGGCGCCGCGGTCGCGCGCGATGCGCGCCGTGCCGTCCGCGGACGCGGCGTCGACCACGAGCACCTCGTCCACGAGACCCGCCTCGCGCAGCCGGACGAGCTCGTCGACGACGCCCGCGATCGTCCCCGCGACCTCCTTGGCGGGCACGATGACGCTGACCGTCGCCGTACGACCGCGGGCGAGCTCCTCCGCGGGGATGCGGCACGCCGGGTACGAGCGGCGGGCGAGCCAGCCGTCGACGCGCGTCGCGCCGTGCGTGCGCCGTGTGCGGACGAGGATGCTCCCGCGGCCCAGCGACGCCTCGAGGAGCTCCGTCTCCCGGCCGAGGCCGGTCGAGCCGGCCGTCGCGACCGGCCTTCTGCCCGCCAGCCACGTGCGCGAGACGGGCTCGGAGGGGTGCGTGACGAGGATCCTGCCGTGCTCCCGGCCGATCGCCAGCAGCCGGTGGCCGGCGAGTTCCATGCCCGTGCGCTCCGCGGCGCCGGGGCCGTCGTCGCCGGTGGAGAGGAGCGTCAGGCGCAGCTCGGGGTGCTCGTCCCCCGCGGCGACGGCCTCGGCGCGCAGCGCGTCGCGGCACCCGGCGAGCACGACGATGACCTCGTAGGTCTCGTGCGGCACGCCCTCCTGCTCCGCCAGCGCGCGCAGGGCCGGACCGAGGGCCGCGTCGTCGTCGTGGACGGGGAGGACGACGCAGGCCTCGAGCAGATCGCCGGGCGGTGCTAGCGGGTCGGCCAGAGTGCTCTCAGCGTAGGATCCGGGGTGGCTCGGTCGCGAGCTGGAAGACCCGGTCCATCCGTCCCAGCTCGAGCACGTCGCGGACGGGGCCGCGTTCGACGACGAGGCGCAGCTTCGCGCCCTCGGCATCGGCACGGCGCCGTGCGGACGTCAGGGCGGCGAGGCCGGTCGAGTCGATCGACTCGAGGTCTCGCAGGTCGACCCACAGCTCGTGAGCCCGCGCCTCGAGCAGCCTGTCGATGGCATCACCGAGCTGGGGTGCTGCGGTGAAGTCGAGGTTGCCCGACATGCCGACGAGCGCGCGGATGCCCTCCCGCCGCTCCTCGATCGCGAACTCCGCCTCCGCTTCCTGGATTTCTGCAGGATGCTGGGACATTCGACCTCCATTGAAGCGCACTTTCGCGCAGATCGTGCATGCGGTCCCGAAACCGCCCGCCGTTGCACAAGGCGCCCGGTTCCGGGAGATCGGCGCGTCTACGCGCCAGAAGGCGCGAACGCGGACAGCCCGGTGATCTCGCGGCCCACGATGAGCGACTGGACGGAGTCGGTGCCCTCGTACGTGTAGGTCGCCTCGACGTCGGCGAGGTGCCGCGCCACGTGGTACTCGAGCAGGATGCCGTTCCCGCCGAGGACGTCGCGCGCGAGGGCGCACACGCGCCGCGCGGCCGCCGCCGTCTGCAGCTTCGCCAGCGACGCGTGCGCGAGCGTGACCCGCCCGAGCGCGTCGAGGTGGGCCAGCCGCAGGCACAGCAGCTGCATGCTCGTGATGTCCGCGAGCATGTGCGAGAGCTTGTCCTGGACGAGCTGGAAGGCGGCGATCGGGCGGCCGAACTGGCGCCGCTCGCCGGCGTAGGCGACCGCGGCCTCGTAGGCGGCCAGCGCGTGGCCGAGCGCCTCCCAGGCGACCCCCTGGCGGCTGTGCGTCAGCACGCGTCCGGTGTCCGCGAACGTGCGTGCCTGGGCCAGGCGGTTGTCGGCCGGGATGCGGACGTCGCGCAGCGTGATCTCCGCCTGCCAGACCGCGCGGTTGGAGGCCTTCCCGGTGATGACCTCGGCGTCGAAGCCGTCGGCGTCCTCGGTCTCGACGACGAAGCCGCCGACGTGGCCGTCGTCGTCGCGCGCCCACACGACCACGACGTCGGCGACCGAGCCGTTGCCGATCCACCGCTTGGCCCCGTCCAGCACCCAATGGTCGCCGTCGCGGTGCGCCCGGGTGCCGAGACCGACGACGTCGGAGCCGTGGTCGGGCTCCGTCAGGGCGAAGGCGCCAAGGCGGTCCATGCGGGCCATCGACGGGAGCCAGCGCTCCTTCTGCTCCTCGGAGCCGAGCATGCCGATCGACAGCATCGCCAGGCCCGAGTGGACGCCGTGGTACGTGGCCACGCTGCCGTCGCCGCGCGCGAGCTCGGAGAGGACGAGATGCGAGCCGAGCACGCTCATGCCCGGGCACTCGTAGCCCTGGATCGAGCCGCCGGCGACGCCGAGGTCGCGGAGCCCGTCGCGGATGGACGCGGGGAGCACCGCGTCCTCCCAGGCCTGGGCGGCCGCCGGCACGACGACGTCGTCGCAGAACGCGCGTACGCGATCGCGCAGCTCGCGTTCCTCCGCGGGGATCAGATCGTCGACGCCGTAGAAGTCCGTGCCGCGGGAGCGGCCGATGAGCTCGGGGTCCGGCAGCGCCTGCGCCTCGGTGGTCAACCCAGGTCCCTCCTCGTCGTGGTCGGGGCGGATCCTGCCCGTCGAGCGTAGGATCCCCCGGCATGCGTGAGGCCAGTCCTCGTTCCGTGGCGATCGCGCTGGTGGAGTCCGAGCTCGACCGGCTGCGCGGGCTGGGCCCCGATGCCGTGCGAGCGCTCCTGCCGGACTCGCCGGTCGAGCGCGAGACGGAGGGGATCGTGCTCGCGACCCGCATCCAGGCCGAGGACGACCGCATCCTGGTGCTCGTCGATGCGCGCAGCGGCCGCCGGATGCTGGCGACCGGGGGCTTCGCGATGCACGCCGACGGCAGCACCCACACCCCGCACTGAGAGCGCTCCTACAGTGGATGGCGTGACCGCCCTCCGTACCGACCTCCGAAACGTCGCGATCGTCGCGCACGTCGACCACGGCAAGACCACGCTGGTCGACGCGATGCTGTGGCAGTCAGGCGCCTTCCGCGAGAACCAGGACGTGAACGAGCGCGTCATGGACTCGATGGACCTGGAGCGCGAGAAGGGCATCACGATCCTCGCGAAGAACACCGCGGTCCCCTACGGCGACGTGAAGCTCAACATCGTCGACACCCCCGGGCACGCGGACTTCGGGGGCGAGGTCGAGCGCGGGCTGACGATGGTCGACGGCGTCCTGCTGCTCGTCGACGCGTCGGAGGGTCCGCTGCCGCAGACGCGCTTCGTGCTGCGCAAGGCGCTGGAGGCGCGGCTTCCGGTCGTGCTCGTCGTGAACAAGGTCGACCGCCCCGACGCGCGCATCTCCGAGGTCATCGACGAGGTCTACGAGCTGTTCCTCGACCTCGACGCGGACGAGAGCCAGATCGAGTTCCCGATCGTCTACACGAACGCGCGAGCCGGCTGGGCGTCGCTGACGGAGGGCGAGGAGGGCACCGACCTCAAGCCGCTCATGGACCTGCTCGTCGAGCACATCCCCGCGCCCTCCTACGAGGAGGGCCATCCGCTGCAGGCCCACGTCACGAACCTCGATGCGTCGCCCTACCTCGGCCGCCTGGCGATCTGCCGCGTGCGCAACGGGACGATCCGCCGCGGCCAGGACGTCGCCTGGTGCCGCGCCGACGGCAGCATCGCGCGGGCCAAGCTCGCGGAGCTCTTCATCACCGAGGCGCTCGACCGCGTCAGCGCGGAGCAGGCCGGGCCGGGGGAGATCATCGCCGTCGCCGGCATCCCGGACGTGACGATCGGTGAGACGCTCGCCGACCTCGAGGACCCGCGGCCGCTCCCGGTCATCACGGTCGACGAGCCGTCCCTGTCGGTGACGATCGGCGTCAACACCTCCCCGCTCGCCGGGCAGGACGGCGG
The DNA here is from genome assembly GCA_963757125.1 of uncultured Solirubrobacterales bacterium. Classification (GTDB taxonomy): domain Bacteria; phylum Actinomycetota; class Thermoleophilia; order Solirubrobacterales; family Solirubrobacteraceae; genus CAVVSD01. Next base: position 1,572,722 of record CAVWQP010000009.1, read on the forward strand.
CAAGCTCACCGCACGGCAGATCCAGGCGCGCCTCGAACAGGAGCTCATCGGCAACGTCTCCCTGCGCGTGCAGGACACCGAGCGGCCGGACGCGTGGGAGGTCCAGGGCCGCGGCGAGCTGCAGCTCGCGGTGCTCGTGGAGCTCATGCGCCGCGAGGGCTTCGAGATGACCGTCGGCAAGCCCCAGGTGCTGACGCGCGACATCGACGGGACGCTGCACGAGCCGTTCGAGCGGGTGTCGATCGACCTGCCCGAGGACTACGTCGGTGTCGTGACCCAGCTCTTCGCCCTGCGCAAGGGCCGCATGGAGCAGATGGTCAACCACGGCAACGGCTGGGTGCGCATGGAGCAGCGCGTGCCCGCGCGCGGCCTCGTCGGCTTCCGCACGGAGTTCCTCACGGAGACGCGCGGCACCGGGCTGCTGCACCACGTCTTCGACGGCTGGGAGCCGTGGGTGGGCGAGCTGCGCACCCGCCCGACGGGCTCCCTCGTCGCCGACCGGCGCGGCAAGACCGCCGCCTTCGCGCTCTTCGGCCTGCAGGAGCGCGGGACGCTGTTCATCGGCCCCGGCGAGGAGGTCTACGAGGGGATGGTCGTGGGGGAGAACGGCCGCTCCGAGGACCTCGACGTCAATGCCGTCAAGGAGAAGCACCTCACGAACATGCGCTCGTCGACGTCCGACGTGCTCGTGCGCCTCGTTCCGCATCGGCGGCTGTCACTCGACCAGGCGATGGAGTTCGTCCGCGAGGACGAGTGCGTGGAGGTCACGCCGGAGTCCGTGCGACTGCGCAAGGTCGAGCTGGACCAGACGCGGCGCCACAAGCTCGCGCGCAACCGGGCCAAGGACCGGCTGGCCCCGGCCTAAGGGCCGCGCAGTGCACCTCGGGCTGCACGCGCTGGGGATCGGCACGGGCGCGCGCCGCGCGGTGATCGACGCCGTCGCGGCGGCCGCGGAGGAGGCGGGGTTCGCGACGTTGTGGTCCGGCGAGCACGTCGTGATGGTCGACGACCCGGCGTCGCGCTACCCGTACGCCGACGACGGGCGCATCGCGGTCCCTGCGGAGGCCGACTGGCTCGATCCCCTCATCGGCCTGAGCTTCGCCGCCGCCGCGACCCGCACGATCGCCCTGGCGACGGGCGTGCTGCTCCTGCCCGAGCACAACCCGGTGCTGGTCGCGAAGCAGGCCGCGTCGCTCGACGTCCTCTGCGGCGGGCGGCTCACGCTCGGCGTGGGCGTCGGCTGGTCGCGCGAGGAGTTCGAGGCGCTCGGCGTGCCCTTCGCCCGCCGGGGCGCGCGGACGGCCGAGTACGTGGCCGCGATGCGCGCGCTGTGGCGTGACGACGTCGCGTCGTTCGACGGCGAGTTCGTCGCCTTCGACGCCATCCGCGTGAACCCCAGGCCGGTCCGCGACCGCCGTATCCCGGTGGTCGTCGGCGGCAACAGCGACGCGGCGCTGCAGCGCGCGGCGGCGTGGGGGGACGGGTGGTACGGGTTCAACGTCGAGGGCATCGACGCCGTGCGCGACCGGGTCGGGCTGCTCCACGAGCTGTGCCGCGAGGCGGGCCGCGATCCGTCGGCGCTGCGGGTGGCGGTGGCGTTGTCGCAGCCCGCCGACCGCGAGGAGCTGGCCGCGGCGGGCGTCGACGAGCTCGTGCTCGTCGAGGGACCGCCCGAGGATCCGGCCGACGCGGCGGCCTGGGCCGCGGGGCTCGCCTTGCGCTAGGCCTCGCTCGGGAACCAGCAGCGGGCGCCGTCGCGGTCGCGGACGGCGATGCTGCCGTCCTCCTGCGACCAGAAGGCCTCGTCGTCGTCGGTCTCGATCGCCACGCCGGCCGCGGGGTCGTCGACGATCCGGATGCGGCCGCGGTGGACGAGGTCGTCGAAGTCGCCGTGGGTCATCCGGGTCGCGTCGAGGACGTGGTCGGCGACGTAGAAGCCGTACTCGGTGCGCAGCCGGCCGCGCACCTGCTTCGCGTCGCCGCCGTGCAGCTCGTCGATGAGCCCCTTGATCTCGGCCGCCTCGTGGTGCTCGAACCAGTTGCGCCTCACCACGGGAGGCTCGTGCTCGTCCAGTGCGTGAGGCCCTTGAGATCGGCGGCCTTGTGCACGTGCCGCGGCGGCGTCTGGAACGTCGCGTAGGGCCGCAGCTTCAGCACGACGCGGTGCTCGCGGCGGCACATCGCCTCGACGTCGGGGCGCGCGGAGTCCGGCATCGGCTCGCCGGCCATGATCTGGGAGACGGCCATCATCTGGTCGACCGCGGCGTCGATGTCGTCGTCGACCTCGGCGTCGCAGTAGACCTGCAGGTAGCTCATGGGCCACTGCTCGTCGAGCACGCACAGCGTCACCTTGCCGTCGCGGCGCACCGACTTCGTCTTGGACCGGTCCCGCATGCTCGAGACGCGCAGGTCGTCGTCGCCGCCGACGACGTAGTAGACGATCGACATCGACGGCCCGTGGCCCTGGCGCGGATACCCGAACACGGCGGTGCGGTGGTCCCGGACGAACTCGCGCCGCTGGGCGCGCAGAGCGTCGGTGTCCTCGGTGATCGACGGGTCGCTCATGCAGCGCATCCTGCTACACGGTCAGCGTCACCGCCTCACCGATGGGCAGCCAGCGGACGCTGTCGCGCACCGGGGTGGGGCGTCGGCGAGCGCGCGTCGACGGCGTCGCGGCCTCGCCTCCAGCCCTGTGGCGGATGAGCGCTCCGTGGCGTGACAGCCGGGCCCGGTCACCGGGAAGCGCACGCCGCCGAGGTGCACGATCGCCGTGTCCACGGTCAGGCGGCTCGCGACCTCGCGCACGCCGTCGTAGAGGACCGTGTCGCCCGAGATCCACAGCACGCCGTGCTCCTGGCCCTCCCAGCGCAGCGCGAAGCCGATCACATCGCCGACGATCGGGCGGCTGAGCGGAGGGCCGTGCCGGCACGGCGTCGCGGTGACCTCGATCGAGGTCCTCCCAGGCGCTCCGAGCCACGTGCCCTGCCAGAAGCCCAGTCCGCGCACGTCGCCGTGCAGCCGTGCCGCCCCGGAGACCGTCGTCACGATCGTGCCCGCACCCGGCAGCAGCGCCCGCCCGGCGGGGTCGAGGTTGTCGTCGGGGTGCTCGTGCGTGAGCAGCACGGCGTCGATCGGGCCGATCTCGTCCGCCGCGATCGCCGGGCCGGCGAGCTTCACGGACCCGGTCCCCCAGCCGAAGCGATAGCTGCGGCCGGGAGGAATCGAACGTCGGGTCGGTCGAGCAGCCGCCACCCACCCACCTCGATGAGCGCGGTCGGCCCGCCGTCGTCGTCGCCCTCGTCGAGCGTGACCCAGGCGACCGGCCGGGTGGCGAGCTCGCTCTCGCGCCACGCCGCCAGCAGGTGGACTTGCCGAAGCCGGCCGGACAGGCGACGAGGCTCAGGCGCTGGTCGCGGCCGGAGCGCAGGCGAGCGAACAGCGGTTCGCGCGCGACGATCTGCGACGGGACCGTCGGCGGGTGGAGCTTCGTGACGAGGAGGATCGGGGCGTCGGGTCGGTTCGTGCCCTCGTCGACGGTCGCCACGGGGCCGATTCTCACGGATCCGCGGGCGGCTGGCTCGTGCATGATTGGTCCAGCCATGCCAGGCGAGGAACCATCCGTCACCCTGCGCCGCCTCATCGACGGCCACAAGGTCACGCAGGCGATCCGAGTCGCGGTGGAGCTCGGCCTGCCCGACCGCATCGCCGCCGGCACACGTGACCCGGATGAGCTCGCCGCGGCCAGCGGCGCACATCCGCCCTCGCTCCGACGCCTGCTGCACGCGCTCGAGGCCATCGGGATCGTGACCTCCGACGATGAGGGCCGCGTCGGCCTGACGCCGGTCGGGGAGGGCCTGCGCTCCGACGCGGCGGAGCCGTTGGCCGGCTGGGCGCGCTTCTGCGGCTCCGACGACACCGCCCGCACGTGGGGCGAGCTGCTGCACAGCGTCCGTACCGGCGAGAGCGCCTACCAGCACGTCCACGGCATGGACGCGTGGGAGTACCGGGCGACGCACCCGGAGTCGGCGGCGGTCTTCGACGCGGCGATGACCGACCTGTCGCGCCGCACGAACCGGTCGGTGCTCGAGGCGTACGACTTCTCGCGCTTCGGCACGGTGGTCGATGTCGGCGGCGGCCGCGGCGCACTCCTGGCCGCGCTCCTCGCGGCGCACCCGCACCAGCACGGCGTGCTCTTCGACCTCCCGCATGTCGTCGCGACCGCGCCGCCGGCGGACGACGATCGCCTGCGCATCGTGGGAGGCAGCTTCTTCGACGGCGTGCCCGGCGGGGGCGATGCCTACCTGCTGCGGGCGATCCTCCACGACTGGCCCGACGACGACTGCGTCCGGATCCTCGACGCGTGCCGCGCGGCGATGGGCGACGCGGCGACGCTCCTGATCATCGAGCGGGACCTGGCCGACGGCCTGCAGGAGGCGGCGCTGAGCGATCTGAACATGCTCGTCGGTCCGGGCGGGCAGCGAGCGGACGCGGGCCGAGTACGCGTCGCTGCTCGCGAGTGCCGGCCTGCGTCTCGTCGAGTCCTGGCCCAGCGCGCGCGGGCTGCACGTGTTCGAGGCGACGGTGGTCAACGGGGCGGACGACCCCCGCTAGCCCAGAGCTCCGCGGTCAGTCGCTCGGCTGCGGCGTCGTGCGTCCGCTGCAGGTTGCGTCCGCCGCGCGCGAAGGTCGCCACCACCGCCGAGGGCGCCTCGTCCTCGCGCAGCGGGCGGTCCAGCCACGTCGCCGGCCTGACATGGCGCAGCCCCACGGTCAGTGGCTCGTCTGAGGCGGTGGTGCAGGGCCCGGCGATCCGCCCGAGGTGGAACAGCCCGTCCGACGAGCGTGTCCACACGAAGGTCCCGTCGGGCAGCGCCGCAAAACGCTCGACGGCGCGGTCCGCGACGTCGCCGATGCCGACGAGGTCGTGGGCGAGGCCGACGTCGGCGCCCGCCCCCGGCGCGAGATCGGGTTGCCTGGCGCGCATCGGCGCGCGGTAGATCGGCTGGTGGTCCACGTCGTCGAGCAGCCGCTTCGGCGCCCTGGCCCGCCACGCGTCGGCGAGCAGCTCGCCGAGCTCCTCGCGATCGACCGCGCTGAGCCTGACGAGGACCGACGCGTGCCCGTCGTAGTGCGCGACCGTGAAGAACTTCTCCGGGTCCGAGCGGACGAGCATCTCCTTCTCGCCGAGGTCGGCGACCCAGATCACGAGGACGTCGTCCTCGCGCGACCGGGCGAACAGCTTGTCCTTCACGCGGAACCCGGGCGTCCCGTACGAGGGGCGCTCGGTCGTCTCGGGGAGCGCGAGGGCGAGCTCGCGTGCGTCGTCGAGCGTCGCCACGGCTACATCCGCAGGAACGACGCCCCGTTGACGTCGAGCACCGACCCGCTCGCCATCGTCGCCTCGGGCGAGGCCAGGAAGACGACCGCCGCCGCGATCTCCTCGGGCGCGGCGACCCGGCCGAGCGGGCTCTCGGCACGGCGCCGGACGCCTCCCTCGCCGGCCAGCGCCTCCTCCGCCATCTCCGTCTCGACGAAGCCGGGCGCGACCGAGGTCACGGAGATCCCGCGAGGTCCGAGGGCGCGTGCCAGCGACTGGCCGAGGGAGACGATCCCTGCCTTGCTCGCGCCGTAGGCGGGGTGATTGGGCTCGCCGCGGAACGCGCCGCGCGAGGACACCATCACGATCCGGCCGCCGTCGGGCATGTGGCGCAACGCGCACCAGGTCACGTTGGCCGCGCCCGTGAGGTTCACGTCGAGCGTGCGTCGCCAGGCGTCCTGCCACTCCTCGTAGCTCGTCTCCGCGATCGGGTGGGCCTCGAACACGCCCGCGTTGTTCACGAGGACGTCGATGCCGCCCAGCGCCTCCGCCGCGTCGTCGACCATCCGCCGCACGGCCTCGGGATCGGCGAGATCGGCGCCCACGGCCACGTGGCCGGAGCCCGCGAGGCCGTCGCGGACGGCTTCGGCCTGCGTGGAACGGCGCCCGTAGTGCACGGCGACGCGGTCGCCGCGGTCCGCGAACGCGGCGGCGACGGCCGCACCGATCCCGCGCGAACCGCCGGTGACGAGCACCGCCCTGGAGGTCATCCCGCGATGGTAGGACCGAGATCGCTAGCCTTCGAGGTCCGGCGGATTGCCCACTCGGCCACGAGCGCCGTCGTGCGCTCACCCGGACAGCGCGCCGCCCGCGAGGGTGGCGGCCAGTTGACGGGGGTCGGGAGTGTCACGCCGCCCAGGCATGAACACTCAAGTCCTGGGACGTAGTAGTTCAGTGGTGATCGAGTCCGGCCGTGGAGCCCCGCATTGCGGGGCTTTCGCGGTTCTGGGGGCGCAGCGATAGCCTGACCGGGACCGCTCGTTCTGTTCTGCAGGTTCCTCCTCGGTTCGCGCGACCTTCCTCGAGAGGGACCCGATCGGACGCGAGTCATGACGGAGATCCAGCAGTCTCCCCCGACGCACCACGCGGCGTCGTTGGAGATCTCCAACGAGATGGTGCAGCTCTACAAGCAGCTGTTCGGTCGCGGCCCGGAGCGCGCGCGGACGTACTTCGCCGGCCCGGACATCGTCGTCTGCAGTCTCGAGAAGACCCTGACCCCCGCCGAGCGCACCATGGCCGACATGGGCGAGCACCAACGGCTGCGCGAGACCCGTCTGTTCTTCCAGCACGCCCGCGAGGGCGACTTCCGCGCGGCCGTCCAGCGGATCACCGGGCGGCGCGTGCGCGGCTTCCTCAGTGGCACCGACACCATCGAGGACCTCTCCTGCGAGGTGTTCTACCTCGAGCCGTAGCCGTCCGCTCAGGCTGCGTTGGCCGCCTTCTCGAGCCCGGCCTGGACGTCCGCGGGCGTCATCGCAGGGGCCATCTCGATCGACGCGTTGACGCCCATGAAGAACGGCTCCGCGACCGCCGGGATGTCCGACACGTCCTTCAGGTCGAACACGATGAAGCCCGTCCGCTTGCCGTCCTGGGCCGTGAAGTAGACGGCCTCCGGCTGCAGGTCGCGCATCACGCCCTCCATGATCTGCGCGAACGATCCGTCCTTGATGGCCCGGTTGGCGGACTCGACCTCCATCTGCACCCGCATCAGCATCCGCATGCTGTCTCCTTCTGGAGTGGGCTGGCGCCTCGCGACGACCCTAACCGACCCGCGAGTAGCCTGGCGGCCATGCCCGTGCCCGTCGTCGTGAACCGCCTGAAGTTCGTCAACTCGTGGCTCGTCCGGGAGGACGACGGCCTGACGCTCATCGACGCGAACATCCCCGGCACCGCCGGTCGCATCGTCGCCAAGGCGCAGCAGCTGGGCGCGCCGATCACGCGCATCGTGCTGACGCACGCGCACCCCGATCACGTCGGGTCCCTGGACAAGCTCCACGAGCAGCTGCCGCACGCCGAGGTGCTCATCAGCGAGCGCGACGCCCGCCCCCTCAACGGCGACGGGAGCCTCGACCCGCACGAGCCGAAGGGCCGCAAGCTGCAGGCCCTGAAGATCAAGACGCGCCCGACCCGGCACCTCACAGCGGGCGAGCGGATCGGAAGCCTCGAGGTCATCCCCTCGCCGGGCCACACACCGGGCCACGTCGCGTTCCTCGACACCCGCGACCGCACCCTCTACTGCGGCGACGTCTTCTCCACGTACTTCCGGATGGCGACCACCGCCGAGCCCAAGCTCCCGACGCCGCTGCCGTCGCTTGCCACCTGGCACTACCCGACGGAGATCGCCAGCGCCCGTGCGATGCGCGCCCTCGACCCGGCGCGCCTGGCGCCGGGTCACGGGCGTGTCGTGGAGGCGCCGGGGGCGGCGATGGACGCCGCCCTCGCACGCGTCTCCGAGTCCTAGGAGGAGGCCTCCCACTCGGCCCGGGCGGCGACCGCCGTGTCCGGGTTGTCGGAGAAGACGCCGTCGACGCCGAGGTCGAAGAACGCCTTGTACTCCGAGAACGCGTCGCCGTACGCGTTCGGGTCCGCCGAGGAGCGCAGCGACGGCGGCAGGAACTGGTTCTCGTTGCGGAACGTGTACGGGACGACCTTCAGACCCGCAGCGTGCGCGTCGGCGACGAAGGTCGTCGGCGCCTTCCACTCGCCGGCCGCGTCGGTCGGGATGATGTAGGTCTTCGACGGCCCGACCCAGTCGGCGAACGTCGCCAGCCCCTTGAGCCCCTCGGGCGTCGCCAGGTCGGCGAACGTGCTCGTGCCGCCCGCGGCCTGCACGTCACCCGGGACGATGGTCGGCGAGTCCAGGAGCGCGACGAGCGGGACGTCGATCTCGTCGTTGAGCTCCTTGAGGTTCGCCGTCTCGAAGGACTGCACGACCACCGGCGAGTCGGCCTTGTCCAGGCCGTTGTCGCGCAGCGCCTTGACGAGCTTGGGCTCGATCGCGAGGCCCTCGGCCTTGAAGTAGGACGAGTGCTTGACCTCGGGCACGATGCCGACGGTCCGCCCGAGCTCCTTCGACAGCTTCGCGCGGAGGTCGATGACCTCCTGGAACGTCGGGATCTCGTAGCGACCGTCGTAGATCGTGTTGCGCTGGCGGACGTCGGGCAGGCGCTCCTTCGCGCGCAGCGTCTTGAGCTCGGCGAGCGTGAAGTCGTCGGTGAACCAGCCGGTGTAGGAGATGCCGTCGATGACCTTCGTCGTCTTGCGGTCGGCGAACTCGGGGTGGTCGGCGACGTTCGTCGTCCCACCGATCTCCGGCTCGTGCCGCACGACGAGGTGCCCGTCCTTCGTGGACACGAGATCGGGCTCGATGAAGTCGGCGCCCATCCGGGCACCGAGCTCGTAGGACGCGAGCGTGTGCTCGGGGCGGTAGCCCGCGGCACCGCGATGGCCGAAGACGATGGGGGAGGCCTTCGCGGGCGACCCGGCGTCCGCATGGGCGGACGCGGTGATCATGAGCAGCGCCACCGTGAGCAGCGCGAGCAGGGCGCCGGCGAGGGGAATGCCGGCGCGACGGGGAGGAGCATGCATAGCGAGGAGTGCACTACCCCTCCGCCTCGCGAGGGTGAACGTCCGGCTAACCGGCGGCGCCGGCGACGACGCGCGGCAGCTCCTCGCTGCGCGCCGAGCGACCGAGGGCCGTGGACACCGCGTCGGCGGTGGCCAGCAGCGACGGGAGGATCTCCTCCCGGAGCTTGGACAGCGGGACGCGCGACGCAGCCGCGGAGACGTTCAGCGCGGCGACCGTGCGGCGCTCGCCGTCCTGGATCGGCGCGGCGACCGAGCGCAGTCCGAGCTCGAGCTCCTGGTCGACGAGCGCCCAGCCCTGCGCGCGCACCTCGTCGATGGCGGCACGAAGCTCCCTGGGCTCCACGACCGTCCGCTCGGTGAGCGATTCGAGCGGCATCGTGCCGAGAAACGCGTCGAGCTCGTCGGTGTCGAGCGCCGCGAGCAGCACGCGGCCCATCGACGTCGCGTGGGCGGGCAGCCGCGTCCCGACACCGAGCGTGATGGACATGATCCGGCGCGTGGGGACACGCGCGACGTAGACAACGTCGGGAAGGTCGAGCGTCGCCGCCGAGCACGACTCGCCGGTCTGCTCGACGAGGTCCTCCATGAGCGGCTGGGCGATCTCCCAGAGGTTCAGCGAGGAGAGGTAGGACCAGCCGAGCGCGAGGACGCGCGGCGTGAGGGAGAACCGCCGTCCGTCGGACCGCACGTGACCCAGGCGCTCGAGCGTGAGCAGGATCCTGCGCGCCGTGGCGCGGGTCGTTCCAGCCAGCCGGGCGACCTCGCTGAGGGTGGGTGCGGGGTTCTCCCGGGAGAACACCTGAAGCACCGCCAGACCCCGTTCCAGCGACTGCACCGACTGCGTCTCGCGCGCTCCCTCCCGGCGCGCGGGCGTGTCTTCTCTCACAAACCCGGACTCTATATGGTGGGCGCACATGCGTGCGCGCAGCGAACACCACATGTCCCTCCCCGATGCGATCGCCGCCAACGTCAACGACGGCGACACCATCGCGCTCGAGGGCTTCACCCATCTCATCCCCTTCGCGGCGGGTCACGAGATCATCCGCCAGGGCCGCAAGGACCTCACGCTCGTCCGCATGACGCCGGACCTCATCTACGACCAGCTGATCGGGATGGGATGCGCGAGGAAGCTCGTCTTCTCGTACGGCGGCAACCCCGGCGTGGGCTCCCTGCACCGGTTCCGCGACGCCGTCGAGCACGAGTGGCCGGCGCCCCTGGAGATCATCGAGCACTCCCATGCCGGGCTCGCCAACGCGTATGTCGCGGGCGCCGCCGGGCTGCCGTTCGCGGTGCTGCGCGGCTACATCGGCACGGACCTCGCGGAGCTCAACCCGGAGGTCAGCCAGGTCGAGTGCCCGTTCACCGGCGAGCAGCTCTCCGCCGTGAAGGCGCTTGACCTCGACGTCGCCGTCATCCACGCGCAGCAGGCCGACGTGCAGGGCAACGTCATGCTCTGGGGCCTGTCGGGCGTGCAGAAGGAGGCGGTGCTCGCTGCCAAGCGCGCGGTCGTGACCGTCGAGGAGGTCGTCGACGAGCTCGAGCCGCGCCCGCACGCGACGGTGCTGCCCCATTGGGTGGTCAACGCGGTCTGCACGGTGCCGGGAGGCGCGCATCCGTCCTACGCCCACGGGTACTCCACCCGTGACAACGGCTTCTACGCCGCCTGGGACGAGATCGCACGCGACCGGGACGGCTTCCTGGCCTGGATGGAGGAGAACGTGGTGAACGCGTCGGAGGGAGTGACGGCCTAGATGTCCGAGAACGGCTACGACGCGCAGGAGCTCATGACGATCAACGCCGCGCGCGAGCTGCGCGACGGCCTCGTCTGCCTCGTCGGCGTCGGCCCGCCCAACGCCGCCGCCAACCTCGCCCGCCGGACCCACGCGCCCAACACGGTGCTCGTCTACGAGTCCGGCGCGATCGGCGCGAAGCCGCGGCGCCTGCCGCTGTCGATCGGCGACGACGACCTGGCCGAGACCGCCGACGAGCTCGTCTCCGTCCCGGAGATGTTCAACTACTGGGTCGGCGGCGGCCGCATCGACGTCGGGTTCCTCGGCGCGGCGCAGATCGATCGCAAGGGCAACATCAACACGACCGTCATCGGCGACTACGGCTCGCCGAAGGTGCGCCTCCCCGGCGCCGGCGGCGCCCCCGAGATCGCCGCCCGCGCCCGCGAGGTCATCGTCCTCGTGCGTCACTCCAAGCGCGTGTTCGTGGAGAAGATCGACTTCATCACCTCGATCGGCCCTGCCGGCGCGCCGATCGTGGTCATCACCGACCTGGGCGTCCTGCGCCCCGGGGAAGGCGGCGAGCTGGAGCTCACCGCGGTGCACGCGGGCGTCGAGGCCGACCAGGTCCGCGAGGCGACCGGCTGGGACCTCCGCGTCGCAGACGAGCTGCAGCACACCCCGCCGCCGAGCGACGAGGAGCTCGAGACACTGCGCGAGCTCCGCGCGTCGGCGGAGCGGGCGCCCGGGCCCGCCTGACGGGGGCGCGCCGCCACGCGTCTCGACCGTCGCCGGTTCCTGCGCCGCTCGGGCGGTGCCGTGGCGCTCCTCGGCGCCCCGTCGCTCCTCGCTGCGTGCGGGTCCGATCACGCCGCGCGCGCCGGCGGGGGCGCGCCGATCAGGATCGGGTACGTCACGCCGACGACGGGCCGGCTGGCGGCGTACGCCGCCGCGGACGACTTCACCGTCGCGACGGTCCGCGAGCTCGTCGAGGACGGCTTCGAGACCACCCACGGGACCTTCACGGTGGAGTTCCTCGTGGCGGACTCGGCGTCGGACCCCGACCGGGCCGCCGCCGCCGCGGGCGACCTGATGGATGCGGGCGTCGCGCTCATGCTCGTGGCGGCGACCGCGGACACCGTCAACCCGGTGTCCGACGCGTGCGAGAAGCGCGGCGTCCCGTGCCTTTCGACGATGGTGCCGTGGCAGACGTGGTTCTTCGGCCGCAAGGGCAACCCGAACGCGCCGTTCCGCTCGACCTTCCACTTCTTCTGGGGGATCGAGGACCTCGCGGTCACCTACCTCGACATGTGGGACGCCGTCCGCACGGATCGCACCGTCGGAGTCCTGCGACCGAGCGCGGGTCCCGGGTTCGCCGCGGCGGTGCGCCGCGCCGGCTACCGGTTCGTCGATCCGCGGGACGCGCAGATCGTCACCGGCGATCCCACGCCCGCCGGCCTCGCCGCGTTCGTCGCGGCGGGCCCGCTGCCGCCGGTCGTGACCGTCGGCACCGCGCCCATGTCCGAGTCACCGGCGGCGAACATCTCCACCGAGGCGTGGTGGACGCCCGACGTCCCGTTCATCTCGTCGCTGAAGGGCTGGTCGGCGGCCGAGCTGGCCGGCGCGTACCACGACGCCACGGGCCGGCGCTGGACGCAGCCGCTCGGCTCCGTCCACGCCCTCTTCGAGGTCGCGCTCGACGTCCTCACGCACGCCGACCCGCGCAACCGCGAGAGCATCGTCGCCGCGATCCGGGCCACAGAACTGCCGACGATCGTCGGCCCGGTGTCCTGGCGGCTCGGCCCCGTCGCCAACGTCGCGAGGACGCAGCTCGCCGGCGGCCAGTGGCGGCGCGGGGACGACGGCTGGGACCTCGAGCTCGTCTCGAACAAGGCAGCGCCGGACATCCCCACCACCTCCTCGATGGAACGGATAGGATAATCGTCATGCGCACAAGTGTTCGCACAGCGAACAGCCAGCGCTCAAGGGTTGGGTCATGAGCATCGGCTCGTTCACCTACGACGCGCTGCCCGGGCGCGTCGTCTTCGCCGCCGGATCGTCGCGGGAGCTGCTCGCCGCGGAGGTCGACCGGCTCGACGTCCATCGCCTCCTGCTGATCGCCACGGTGCAGGAGCGACCGTTGGCCGAGGAGCTCTCCGCCGTGCTCGGCGACCGCGTCGTCGGCGTCTTCGACGAGGTCCGCCCGCACGTCCCCAACGAGGTGGCCGAGCGCGCCCGCGGGGTGGCCGCCGAGACGGGGGCCGACGCGCTGCTCAGCATCGGCGGCGGCTCGACGACCGGCACGGCGAAGATCATCGCCCTCGTCACCGGCCTGCCGATCATCGCGGTGCCGACGACGTACGCCGGCTCGGAGATGACGCCGGTCTGGGGCATGACGACCGCGTCGCGCAAGGAGACCGGCAACGACCGCAAGGTCCTGCCGAAGACCGTCGTCTACGACCCCGAGCTGACGGTCTCGCTGCCGGCCTTCATCACCGGCCCGAGCGCGATCAACGCGATGGCGCACTGCGTCGAGGCGTTCTACGCGCCGGGGGCGAACCCGATCACGTCGCTCGTGGCCGAGGAGGGCATCCGCGCCATCGCCCAGGGCGTGCCGGTCGCGGTCGAGCGTCCCGACGACCTCGGCGGGCGCTCGGACACGCTCTACGGCGCGTACCTCGCCGGCGCGGCCTTCGCGGTCGGCGGCTCGGCGATCCACCACAAGATCTGCCACGTGCTGGGCGGCGCCTACGACCTGCCCCATGCCGACCTGCACACCGTCGTCCTCCCGTACGCGACCGCCTTCAACGCGAAGGAGCTGCCGGAGGTCTCCGCGCGCGTCGCACGCGCGCTGGGCGCCGACGGCACCGACGCCGCGGCCGCCATCCAGGCGCTCGCGCTGCGCATCGGCGCCCCGACCGCGCTGCGCGACATCGGGATGCGCGAGGAGGACCTCGACGAGGCGACCGGCCTCGTGCTGGAGAAGATCCCGGCCGACAACCCCCGCCCGGCCAACCCCCAGAACATCCGGGGGCTGCTGGACGACGCTTATACCGGCCGTCTGCTCCGTGCGGACGAGCCGGCGACGACGAGGAGCTGAGATGGGTCAGAACGAGGCATGGATCGTCGGCGCGGTGCGCACGCCGATCGGGCGCCACGGCGGCGTCCTGTCGAGCGTGCGGCCCGACGACCTCGGGTCCTACGCGCTGAGGGCGGTCGCCGAGCGGACGGGCATCGACCCGGCCGAGGTCGAGGACGTCATCTTCGGCTGCGCCAACCAGGCCGGTGAGGACAACCGCGACGTCGCACGCATGTGCCTCCTGCTCGCGGACTGGCCCGTCGAGGTCGCCGGCGTCACCGTCAACCGCCTCTGCGGCTCGGGCCTGGAGGCCGTCGCGCAGGCGTCGCGCGCCGTGCGCCTCGGCGAGGCCGACGTCTTCGTCGGAGGCGGCGTGGAGTCGATGACGCGCGCGCCGTACGCGCTGGCCAAGAGCGCCCGTCCGTTCGGCGTCGGTGCGCCCGAGATCGTCGACACCGTGCTCGGCTGGCGCTTCACGAACCCTTGGATGAAGGAGCACGGCCACACCGACTCGCTCGGTCAGACCGCGGAGAACGTCGCCGCCGAGCGCGACATCTCGCGGCCCGACCAGGACGCCTTCGCACTGCACAGCCACGCCAAGGCGGTCGCAGCGCAGGACGCAGGTCGCTTCGACGACGAGCTCGTGCCCGTGACGGTGAAGGGCCGCAAGGGCGACACGGTCGTCGACGCCGACGAGGGTCCGCGCCGCGACTCCTCCATCGAGACGCTCGCGAAGCTGCGCCCGGCGTTCACGAAGGACGGCTCGGTGACGGCGGGCAACTCGAGCCCGCTCAACGACGGCGCCGCCGCGGTGATGGTCGTCTCCGACGGCTACGCGAAGGCGCACGGGCTGACGCCACTGGCGAAGATCCGCGCGACCGCGGTCGCGGGCGTGCCGCCCCGGGTCATGGGCCTCGGCCCCGTCCCGGCGGTCGCGAAGGTGCTCGACCGCGCCGGCGTGAAGCTGGACGACATCGGGCTCATCGAGCTCAACGAGGCGTTCGCCGCGCAGTCGCTGGGCTGCACCCGCGAGTGGGGGCTGGCCGACGACGACCCGCGCGTGAACCCCAACGGCGGCGCGATCGCGCTGGGGCACCCGCTCGGCGCATCCGGCGCGCGGCTGCTCACGACGCTCGTCCACGAGATGGGCCGCCGGGACGACGTGAGCCTCGGGCTCGCAACGATGTGCATCGGCGTCGGCCAGGGCATCGCCATGGTGGTGGAGAAGGTCGGATAGGTTCGGTCAACCACGGGGTTGAGAGAGGGAGCTGGCAATGCCTGACACCGCAAGGCGCAATCTGTCGGATGAACTGCTCACGCAGGTCGTCCTGGAGAGCTTCGACAACGCCCAGTCACCGCGCATCAAGGAGGTGCTGCAGTCGCTCGTGAAGCATCTGCACGCCTTCGCGGTCGACGTGCAGCTCACCGAGGAGGAGTGGGCGTACGGGATCGACTTCCTGACGCGCACGGGCCACATCAGCGACGACAAGCGACAGGAGTTCATCCTCCTGTCGGACGTGCTCGGCCTGTCGATGCAGGTCATCGGCATCAACCACGCGGTGCCGGACGGCGCGACCGAGAACACGGTGTTCGGCCCGTTCTTCGTGGCCAACTCGCCGCAGTTCACGAACGGCGACGACATCGCCAACGGCGCCTCGGGCATCCCGTGCTACTTCCACGGCGACGTGCGCACGGGGACCGGCGAGACGATCGAGGGGGCCAACCTCGAGATCTGGATGGCCGACGACGAGGGCAACTACGACGTCCAGTACGCCGAGCTCGACCACGCACAGGGCCGCGGCCACATCTCCTCCTCGGAGGAGGGCAAGTACTGGTTCTGGTCGGTGCTGCCCGAGGCCTATCCGATCCCGCACGACGGCCCGGTCGGCGATCTGCTCAAGGGCGCCGGCCGCCATCCGTGGCGTCCCGCGCACATCCACTTCCAGATCAGCGCGCCCGGCTACAAGACGTGCACGACGCACGTCTTCGTCGACGGCGACGAGTACCTGGACTCCGACGCCGTCTTCGGGGTGAAGAGCTCGCTCATCCAGGGCTTCGACCACCACGACGCCGGGACGGACACGCCCGACGGCCGCGACATCGGCGGCGGCGAGTGGTGGGAGATGCACTACGACTTCGTGCTGGCAGCGGAGGACGACAAGTGACGGTGCTCGAGACCGACGTCCTCATCGTCGGCAGCGGTCCCGCCGGCGGCGCCAGCGCGCTCTTCCTGAGCACGCTCGGCGTCGACAACGTCTGCATCACGAAGTACCGCTGGACGGCGAACACGCCGCGGGCGCACATCACCAACCAGCGCACGATGGAGGTCCTCCGGGACGCCGGTGTCGAGGGCGACGTCCTGGAGAAGGGGGTGCCGAACGAGCTCATGGGCCAGACCTCGTTCTGCACGAGCCTGGCCGGCGAGGAGCTCGCGCGGCTGCACACCTGGGGCACGCACCCCGCGCGCAAGGCCGAGTACACGCTCGCCAGCCCGTCCGAGCACGTCGACATCCCGCAGACCTACATGGAGCCGATCCTGATCGGCCACGCCGCAGAGCGCGGGTCGAGGGTGCGCTTCGACACCGAGTACCTCTCGCACGTGCAGGACGACGAGGGCGTCACGACGACCGTGCGCGACCGTCGGACGGGCACCGAGTACACGATTCGCTCGAAGTACCTCATCGGCGCCGACGGCGGCCGCTCGCAGATCGCGCAGGACATCGGCCTGCCGTCCGAGGGCGTCATGGACTGGGCGGGCTCGATGAACATCGTGCTCGAGGCCGACCTCACGCACCTCGTCGAGCACCGCCCGAGCGTCCTGTACTGGGTGCTGCAGCCGGGCTCCAACGTGGGCGGCATCGGCCTCGGCCTCGTGCGCATGGTGCGCCCGTGGAACGAGTGGCTCATCGTCTGGGGCTACGACATCAACGAGCCCCCGCCGGTCGTCGACGACGAGGCCGCGATCGAGATCGCGCGCAACCTCATCGGCGACCACGACGTCCCGATCAAGATCAAGTCGACGTCGGTCTGGGGCAACAACAAGTGGTACGCCACCGAGTACACCCGCGGCCGGGTCTACTGCATGGGCGACGCCTGCCACCGGCACCCGCCGAGCAACGGCCTCGGCTCCAACACGTCGATCCAGGACGCCTACAACCTCGCCTGGAAGCTCGCGCTGGTTGTGCAGGGCAAGGCGGCCCCGAGCCTGCTCGACACCTACCAGGACGAGCGCGCTCCGATCGGCAAGCAGATCGTCCTGCGGGCGAACAAGAGCATCGAGGAGTTCGGCCCGATCTTCGACGCGCTGGGCCTGCTCGACACGAGCGACCCGGACGTCATGAAGGCGCACATGGAGGCCCGCAAGGAGGACACGCCGGAGGCGGCCGACCAGCGGCGCAAGCTGCGTGAGGCGATCGAGCTGAAGAACTACGAGTTCAACGCCCACGGCGTGGAGATGAACCACCGCTACCGCTCGTCCGCCGTCGTGAGCGACGGGACGCCGGAGCCGGAGTTCACCCGCGACCCCGAGCTGTACTACCACCCCACGACGTGGCCGGGCGCGCGCCTGCCGCACGTGTGGCTGGAGCAGGCCGGCCGCAAGGTCTCCAACCACGACCTGGCGGGCAAGGGCCGGTTCGCGCTGTTCACCGGCATCGGCGGCGACGCGTGGGTCGAGGCGGCCCAGGCCGTGACGGCGAGCACCGGCGTGGAGATCGCGGCGTACGTCATCGGCCCGGGCCGCGACGTGCTCGACACCTACGACGACTGGGCCCGCGCCCGCGAGGTCGAGGAGTCCGGCGCCGTCCTCGTGCGGCCCGACGGCATGGTGGCGTGGCGCAGCAGCGCGCTCCCCGACGATCCGACGGCCGCGCTGGGTGCGGCGATGGGACAGCTCCTGGGCCTCGCCGCGGAGGTCGCCGCCTCCTAACCTCCGTCTCGGCTTCACCACAGAAGGGGGCGACGATGGGCTCGGACGGGATCGCGGTGCGGGAGACGGCGCGGCCGGCGGCGGCCGGAGCGGTGGACGTGCAGGCCGACGTCGTGGTCGTCGGCGGTGGCGGCGGGGGACTCCCCGCCGCCCTGTTCAGCCGCTGGCTCGGCGACGACGTGGTCCTCCTGGAGAAGGCGCAGGAGCTCGGAGGGACCGCCCTGAAGGCCGCCTTCTGGTACTGGGTGCCGCACAACGAGCCGATGACGGCGCTCGGCATCGAGGACCCCGAGGAGGACTTCCTGCGCTACTGCGCGCGGCTGTCGCGGCCGGAGTCCTACGACCCCGACAGCCCGACGCTCGGCCTCAGCGCGTGGGAGCTCGACCAGATCCGGGCGATCTACGAGAGCGCATCGCCCGCCGCCGAGCTGCTGGCCGAGCGCGGAGCGCTGCCCTACCGCCACTGCGAGGCGGTCCCCGACTACTGGTCCGAGCTGCCCGAGGACAAGGCCCCGACCGGCCGCGTGCTCGTGCCGGTCGACGCCCGCGAGT
This sequence comes from uncultured Solirubrobacterales bacterium, assembly GCA_963757125.1. Lineage (GTDB taxonomy): Bacteria > Actinomycetota > Thermoleophilia > Solirubrobacterales > Solirubrobacteraceae > CAVVSD01. The sequence goes on from CAVWQP010000009.1 coordinate 1,590,973, forward strand.
CGATGTCCGACGGCGGGCTGAACGCCATCCGCACGCTGAGCGCCGCCGCCGAGCGCGACGGCGTCGACGTGCGGACCGGGCACCGCGTGCAGCGCGTCATCACCGACGGCGACGCGGTCGTCGGCGTCGAGGCGACGACGGCGGACGGCTCCACCGTGCGCGTCGGCGCGCGCAAGGCGGTCGTCTTCGCGTCGGGCGGCTTCACCCACGATCCCGAGCTGCGGGCGAACTTCCTGTCCGCGCCGGTCTACGGCGGGTGCGCCGCGGTCACGAACGAGGGCGACCTCGTGCGCATCGCCGGGCCGCTGGGCGCGCAGCTGCGCAACATGAACAACGCGTGGATGTGCCCGATCCCGCTGGAGACGGCGCTCGCGCGCGACCCCGGGCTCGTCGGGATGTTCTCCGTCGCCGGCGACTCGATGCTGTTCGTCGACAAGGCCGGCCACCGCGTCGTCAACGAGAAGCTGCCGTACAACGAGCTCGCGCAGACGTTCTTCCGCTGGGACCCGCTCGCCGGCGAGTACCCGCACCTCGTGCTCGTCCAGGTCTGGGACGAGCGCAGCCAGCGTCACAGCGCGAGCGACGAGTACGGGCGGCTCATCGTCGGCGACACCGGGGCGAGCGACGCGCACGTCATCCGCGGGGAGACGCTGGAGGAGCTCGCCGACGCCGTCCGCGCGCGCTTCGAGCGCGTGGCCTACGCCACCGGCGGCGCCGCCACGAGCGAGGACTTCCTGGTCAACCTGCAGGCCAGCATCGTCCGCTTCAACGAGCTCGCCCACGGCGGCGTCGACGAGGACTTCGGCCGCGGCGAGCGCGCCGTGCAGCAGCTCTTCAACGGGGACGTGAAGGACGAGCCGGGCCGCACGAACCCGACGATGTGGCCGATCGCGGGGGAGGGGCCGTACTACGCGGCGCTCGTCACCGGCGGGACACTGGACACGAAGGGCGGCCCGAAGACGACCTCCGACGGCCAGGTCGTCGACGACATGGACCGTCCGATCCCGGGGCTCTACGGGGTCGGCAACTGCGTCGCCTCTCCGTCGGCCCGCGCCTACTGGGCGGGCGGCGGGACGCTCGGGCCGATCATCGCCTACGCCTACCGCGCGGCCCGCGCCGCGCACGCCGAGCCCGTCCGGACAGCGTCGCTGGCCGGCGCATAGCGAGAGGAGATCCCATGGCAGTCACCACGCAGACCATGACCGACGAGCAGCGCAAGTCCGTCGCGGTCGAGTACCTCAAGGCGTTCGACAACGGGGGCATCACGTCGACCGGCGCGAGCATCCTGGAGCTGTTCGCGACCGACGCGCAGGTCTACTTCCCGAAGTGGGGGATCGCCAACGGCCGCGAGGAGATCGGCGAGATGTTCGGTGCGGTCGGATCGAACCTCGTGTCGATCCGCCACGACTACGCGAACTTCAACTGGATCTTCAGCGGCAGCGACACGATCGTCGCCGAGGGGACCTCCTACGGCGAGCACAAGGACGGCCCGTGGCGCGCCGACGTCCCGGCCTGGGGCGCGGGGCGCTGGTGCGACGTCTTCGAGATCCGCGACTTCCTCATCCAGCGCTGCTTCATCTACCTCGACCCCGACTACGCGGGCAAGGACGCGGACCGCTACCCGTGGATCGCCGAGCGCGAGGCAGCGGCACCGGCGTGATCCCGGTCAGCGTCCTCGATCTCGTCCCGATCAACGAGGGGTCGACCGCGTCCGACGCGTTGCGTCGCAGCGTCGAGCTCGCCCGCGAGGCCGAGCGGCTCGGCTACCGCCGCTTCTGGGTGGCCGAGCACCACAACATGCCCGGCATCGCGAGCGCGGCGACGTCGGTCGTCATCGGCCACCTGGCGGGCGGCACCTCGACGATCCGCATCGGCGCGGGCGGCATCATGCTGCCCAACCACGCGCCGATGGTGATCGCCGAGCAGTTCGGGACGCTCGAGGCGCTGTACCCGGGTCGCATCGACCTCGGGCTGGGGCGCGCGCCCGGCAGCGACGGCATCACGCAGCGGGCGCTGCGGCGCGATCCGATGGCCGCGCAGACGTTCCCGCAGGACGTGCAGGAGCTGCAGGCGTTCCTCGCGCCGCCGCAGCAGGGCCAGAACATCCAGGCGGTGCCGGGCGCCGGCGCGCAGGTGCCGATCTGGATCCTCGGCTCGAGCACGTTCGGCGCGCAGCTCGCGGCGTTCCTGGGGCTGCCGTACGGGTTCGCCTCGCACTTCGCGCCCGACGACCTGCTCCCGGCGCTGGAGATCTACCGCGAGACGTTCAAGCCCTCGGCGCAGCTCGACGCGCCGTACGTCATGCCGGGCCTCAACGTCGTCGCGGCGGACACCGACGAGGAGGCGCAGCGGCTGTTCACGTCGCTGCAGCAGGCGTTCGGCGCGATCCGGCGCGGCCGGCCCGCGCCGTTCCCGCCGCCGGCGGAGCGGATCGCCGGCCTGCTGGCGCCGTCGGAGCTCGCGCAGGCGTCGCACATGCTCCGCTACGCCGTCGTCGGCTCGCCGGAGACGGTGCGCGCCGGGCTGCAGTCGTTCGTCGACCTGACGGCGGCGGACGAGCTCATGGCCGCCTCCGCGATCTACGACCAGGAGGCGCGGGTGCGCTCCTACGAGATCCTGGCCGAGGTGGCGGCGGACGTCGTCCCCGCCAGGGCGTCGTCGTCCGAGGCCGCCTGACGCACGGCGAGGAAGGCCGCGACGACGCGCGGGTCGAACTGGCTGCCCGAGCCGCTCGTGATCTCGTGCATGGCCAGCGTCGGTGACATCGCCGCGCGGTAGGCGCGCGAGGAGGTCATCGCCTCCCACGAGTCGCACACCGCGACGATCCGCGCGCCGAGCGGGATGTCCTGGGCGGCGAGCCCGTCCGGGTAGCCGGCGCCGTCCCAGCGCTCGTGGCTGGAGCGCACGATCTCCGCGACGGGGGCCAGCTCGGGCGCCGCGCTGATGATGCGCTCGCCGATCACGGTGTGCTGGCGCATGTACTGCCACTCGTCGTCGGTCAGCGGGCGCGGCGCGTGCAGGATGTCGTCGGGGATCGCGATCTTGCCGATGTCGTGCAGCGCGGCGGCACGGCGGACGTGGACGAGGTCGGCGGCGCCCAGCCCCATCTCGCGGCCGACCCGCTCGGCCAGGCGCGCGACGCCGACGACGTGGTGGTGCAGCTCGCCGTCGTGCTCGCCGACGACGCCCATGAGCACGCGGTGGACGCTCTCGGCCGTGCCGGCGCGGCGGCTGCGCTTGTTCTCGTAGAGGCGGCGGTCGGCGGTCTGCAGCGCGTCGACGCTGTCGCCGCCGGCGTCGAGCCGGACCAGGCCGTAGGAGCAGCCGATGTCGAAGCTGCCGCCGCGCTCGGTGAGCGCGTCCGCGGCGTCCATGATGAGCGCCGCGTCGAGCGGTCCGGCGGGCGCGACGACGCAGAACTCGTCGCCGCCCATGCGGTAGGCGCGACCGGCATCGCCGAGCGTCGCCATGAGGTTGCGCCCGAGGCGCTCGAGCAGCGCGTCGCCGGCGGGGTGCCCGAACGTGTCGTTGTAGGACTTGAAGCCGTCGAGATCGAACAGCGCGAGGACGTGCGGGCCCTCGGCGGCCGCGAGGTCCTCGGCGAGCGCGCGGCGGTTCGCCGAGGCCGGTCAGCGCGTCGGTCGTCGCGTCCTCCTCGCTGGCCTGGAGCATGCGCAGGTTCTCCCGGAAGGTGAGGCCGAAGCGGACGACGATCACGCCGAGCGCCGCCGACGCGAGCCACACCGCGAGGTCGTTCTGGTGCGCGTAGTGGTCGACGAAGAGGATGCAGATCGCGACCACGCCGGCGCCCGCGGGCAGGGCCAGCATGCCGGCGCCGCGCAGGCGCCGCGCGTTCAGGCGCCGCGCCGGCTGCCAGGCCGCGAACGCGAGGAGCAGGAACGCGGCCGGCCACCCGGAGTCGAGGATCGTGTTCTGGCGATAGCTGCCGAGGGCGACCTCGTAGAGGTAGATCGCGTCGGCGATCGCGAAGACGCCGAACCCGGCTGCGACGAGCCACCAGGTCCTGCCGGCGCCGCGGCCGGCGACGGTGATGACCGCGGTGAGGAACGCGAGGAGCGCCAGGTCGCCGAGCGGGTACGCGAGGTTCGTCGCGACGGTCGGCAGGGGACCGTCGGTGCTCGCCACGACGCCGATCACGAGCGCTGCGCCGAGCGCCGCGACAGCCAGCGCGCAGACGAGGCCGTCGAGCCAGAGTGCGGGGGAGATGCGCCCTGCGCGCGCACGCAGCAGCAGGACGAGGGCGATGTACGCGGCGGGGTAGATCGAGATGTACCCGGCATCGGAAGGGGACGGATACGGCGGGGAGGCCATGTCGGCGAGCGCGACGAGCCAGTACACGTCGGCGGCGAAGTAGCCGAGCAGGCCGACGGCGAGCACGGCCCACGCCGCACGCTCGACGCCCGAGGAGCACGCCGCGCGCAGCGCGCAGATCGCGCACGCGAGCAGCTCGACCGCGTAGTACGCGTTGTCGAGGACCGCCGGCACGGGGGACACGAACCCGAGGCTGCGGGCGAGCACCGCCACGAACGCGACGAGCGCGACCGCGAGCAGGATGCGCACGAGCTTCGGGGTGCCGGTGGCGTACACCTCCCTGCAATCGACGTGGCCCCGCCGCGCTTGAGTGGTCCTGGACGCGTCGGCGTCATGATCCGAACCGTGACCACGCGCTCCGACATGCCCCACCACCTCGCCATCCCGACGCGGTGGGCCGACAACGACGTCTACGGGCACGTCAACAACGTCGAGTTCTACGCGTTCTTCGACACGGTCATCAACGCGTACCTCATCGACCCGGGTGGGCTGGACATCCACGGCGGGGACCTGATCGGCCTGTGCGTCGAGTCGCACTGCCGGTTCGACCGGCCGCTCGCGTTCCCGGAGATCGTCGACGCCGGGATGCGCGTCGCCCACCTCGGCCGGTCGAGCGTGCGCTACGAGCTCGCGCTGTTCGGCGACGGCCACCCGGAGCCCGCCGCCGAGGGCTGGTTCGTGCACGTGTTCGTGGACCGCGAGGGACGGCGACCGGCGGCGATCCCGGACGGGGTGCGCGCCGCGTTGCAGCGGCTGACCTGAGCAGGGTTGCCAGTTCTCGCACCGGGATTGCGCGAACTTCCCTCATGCCGGAGAGCGCGCAGCCCGGGAGCATCCATGACACGAACTGCAAGGACGACCTGGAGGTCACCGATGACCATTGCTCAGGAGCGCCGCGTCGCCGAACTGCGCCACGCCGTCGCCGAGTCGATCACCTGCCCGCCGGACCCGGATGACGGGAGCATCCTCGTGCTCGCCGAGGCCGACCGCGGCCTGCGCCTGCTCTCCGTGGACCGCGAGGGCCGCATCTCGAACGTCACGCCCGACACGGACTAGACCGCGTCCAGGCGCGACCGCAGGAACCGCCGCTCGGGCTCGGACTCCGTGAGCTCGAGCGCCCGGCGGTACGCGGTGCGCGCCTCCTCGGCTCGCCCGAGCCGGCGCAGGAGCTCGGCGCGCGTGGAGTGCAGGTAGCGGTAGCCCTCGAGGTCGAGCCGCTCCACGAGCTGCAGCGCCTCCTCCGGCGCCCCGGCCTCGGCGACCGCCACCGCGCGGTTGAGCTCCACGACCGGCGAGCCCGTGACCCGGGCCAGCTCGCCGTAGAGCACCGCCACCTCCGCCCAGTCGATCTCGGGCTCGGCCTGCAGGGACGCGATCGCGGCCTGCAGGACGTACGCGCCGCGTCCGCGCAGCGCGATCGCCCGGTCCAGGACGTCCCGGCCTTCCGTGAGCCGGGCGTCGTCCCACAGCGAGCGGTCCTGATCCGCCAGCAGGACCAGCTCGCCGTGGGCGAATCGCGCGGCGCGCCGCGCGTCGTGGCAGAGCATGAGCGCGAGCAGCCCGTGCGGCTCGGGCTCGTCGGGCAGGAGCGCCGCGAGCACGCGCCCGAGCCGGATCGCCTCCGCCGTCAGGTCCTCCGACCGCGCGGGGGACGAGTAGCCCTCGTTGAAGACGAGGTAGACGACGGCGAGCACCGCCGCGAGGCGGTCGGGGAGCAGGTGCGCCGCGGGTACCGCGAAGGGGATCCCGGCGTCGCGGATCTTGAGCTTGGCGCGCGAGAGCCGCCGCTTCATCGTCTCGGGCGCGACCAGGAGCGCGCGTGCGATCTCCTCGGTCGTCAGCCCGCCGAGCGCGCGCAGCGTCAGCGCGACCTGCGCCTCCAGCGCGAGGGCGGGGTGGCAGCACGCGAAGATGAGCTCGAGGCGCTCGTCCTCGATCACGGTGGGCTCGGGCTCGTCCAGCACCGGCTGCGGCACCTCCAGGAGCCGTGTCTTGGCCGCGAGCGTGCGCTCCCGGCGTATGCGGTCGATGGCGCGGTTGCGCGCCGTCGTGACGAGCCAGGCGCCGGGGTTCTCCGGCGTGCCGTCCCGCGGCCACCGCTCGGCAGCGATCGCGAACGCCTCCTGGGCGGCGTCCTCGGCGAGGTCGAGATCGCCGAGGTAGCCGGCCAAGGAGGCGACGACGCGCCCCCACTCGTCGCGGAAGACGCGCTCGATCAGCGTGCGTACTCCACGAGCGCGCGGATCTCGACGGAGCCGCCCATCCGGGTGGCGGGGATGCGCTCGGCGACCTCGATCGCCGCGTCGAGATCGGGCGCCTCGAGCAGGAACCACCCGCCGAAGACCTCCTTCGTCTCCGCGAACGGCCCGTCGGTCAGGAGCGTCCGGCCGTCGTCCATCCGCACCGTGGTGGCGGTGGCGGCGGGCTGCAGCCGCCCGCCGTCCACGACGCGCGGGTCGTCGCGGATCGCGAAGTACTCGGCGGTGAGCGCCTGGAGCTCCTCCGGCCCGAGCCCGTCGTACGTCCCGGGCAGCTCGTTGATCAGCAGTGCGTAGCGCATGTGGTTCGCCTCCATCGGCTCAGGGTGCATCTTCGCCACGACGACGAACGGGGATGACGGGAGGGGACAGCGTCGCGCGCGGTCCTCCGCAAGAATGCCGGTCATGAGCACCTCCGCCGGCTCCGTGCTGCGCGTCGACGCCGATCCTGCCGAGATGGGCGTGGACCCGGCGCGCCTCGAGCGACTCGATCGCCACTTCCGGCGCTACGTCGACGACGGCCGGCTGCCGGGATGGCTCGTCGCGGTCGTGCGCCACGGACGGGTCGTCCATCTGCAGACCGCCGGGCGCCGCGACATCGAGGCCGACCTGCCGGTCGAGACCGACACGCTCTGGCGCATCTACTCGATGACGAAGCCGATCACCTCCGTCGCGGCCATGATGCTGTGGGAGGAGGGGGCGTTCGAGCTGAAGGACCCGGTCGCCCGCTTCATCCCGTCCTTCGCCGACGCGCGGGTGTGGAACGGCGGCAACGCGCTCAAGCCGGTCACCGTGCCGCAGGTCGAGCCGATGCGCATCTGGCACCTGCTCACGCACACCGCGGGGCTCACCTACGGCTTCCACCACGCGCACTCCGTCGACCGGCTGTACCGCGAGGCCGGGTTCGAGTGGGGGGCGCCCCCTGGGCTGGACCTCGAGGGCGTCTGCGACGTGTGGGCCGGGATGCCGCTCCTGTTCCAGCCTGGTAGCGAGTGGAACTACTCCGTGGCCACCGACGTGCTCGGGCGCGTCGTCGAGGTCGCCTCCGGCCAGTCGCTGGACGCGTTCTTCGCCGAGCGCATCCTCGGGCCCCTCGGGATGCACGACACCTCCTTCGCGCTGCGCGACGGGGACGTCCAGCGCCTCGCCGCGCTCTACTCGCCCGACCCGGGGACCGGGATGGCGGCGCGCAACGAGGTGCTCGGGCAGGCGGCGTTCGCGCCGCCCGCGTTCCTCTCCGGCGGCGGGGGCCTGCTCTCGACGGCGCACGACTACCTGCGCTTCATGCGGATGCTGCTCGGCGGCGGCGAGCTGGACGGGGTGCGGCTGCTCGGGCCCCGGACCGTCGCGTACATGGGCCGCAACCACCTGCCCGGCGGCGCGGATCTGGAGGCGTTCGGGCGCCAGCTCTTCTCCGAGAGCGCGTTCGACGGCATCGGCTTCGGCCTCGGCTTCAGCGTCGTCGTGGACCCGTCGGCGGGCAAGGTGCCGAGCTCGCTCGGGGAGATGGCCTGGGGCGGCGCGGCGAGCACCGCGTTCTACCTCGACCCGCTCGAGGACCTCGGCGTGATCTTCCTCACCCAACTGCTGCCGTCGAGCACGCACGCGGGGATCCGGCCGCAGCTGCGGCAGCTCGTGGCCCAGGCACTGGTGGACTGACCGGTGCTGCACCACGCGACGCTCGAGGTCCCCAAGGACCGCTGGAACGACTGCATCGCCTTCTGGGGCCTGCTCGGCTTCGCGCCCATGCAGCCGCCGGTCCCGCTGCGCGGGCGCTTCACCTGGGTCGCGCGCGGCGGGACCCAGATCCACCTGGCGGACGTCGAGACGCCGATCGTCGCCGACGTCGGCCACATCGCCGTCCTCGTACCGGACTACGCGGGGTCGATCACGGCCCTGCGCGAGGCCGGGTACGAGGTGAACCCGGGCTCGAACGCCTGGGACGCCGAGCGCGTCTTCGTGCGCGATCCGGTGGGACACCTGATCGAGATCATGTCGGCGCCGCCCGTCGGCCCGTTCACGGACTGAGGGGAGTTCAGAGAGTGCTGATCGACGGCCGGGCCATCGCCCTGGAGCTGAAGGAGACGCTGCGCGAGGAACTCGCCGCACTCGACCGCCCCGTGGGCATCGCGACGCTGCTCGTCGGCGACGACCTCGGAGCACAGGTCTACCAGCGCAGGATCGACCGCGGCGCGAAGGAGATCGGCATCGGCTCCCGCGTCGAGAACATGCCGGCCGACTCGACCCTGGGCCAGGTCATCGGGAAGATCGCCGAGCTCGACGCGGACCCCGAGATCAGCGGGATCCTCGTGCTGCGACCGCTGCCGCCGCACCTGCCGGAGTCGCGCGTGTTCAGCGCGCTGCCGGTGCTGAAGGACGTCGAGGCGCTGCATCCGACGAACGCCGGTCTGCTGTCGCTGGGGATGCCGCGCTTCATCCCGTCGACGCCGGCGGCCGCGTTCCACATGCTCGACCGGCACACCCGCCAGATGGGCCGTGACCCGGAGACCGCCTACGACGGCGTCGACCTCGTGCTCGTGGGGCGGTCGAACAACGTCGGCAAGCCGGCCGCGATCCTCGGGCTGCAGCGCAACGCGACGGTCATCTCCGCCCACAAGCACACCGCCGATGCCGGGCGCCTCGTCGAGCACACCCGCGACGCGGACATCCTCATCGTCGCGGTGGGCGTACCGCACCTCATCACCGGGGACATGGTGAAGGAGGGTGCGATCATCGTCGACATCGGCATCAACGCCACCGAGGGGCCGGACGGCAAGGTCGTGCTGACCGGCGACATCGACACCGAGACGGTCGAGCCCGTCGTCGAGGCGGTGTCGCCGGTGCCGGGCGGCGTCGGCCCGATCACCGACGTCTGGGTGCTGCGCAACACCGTGCTCGCGGCACGCATCAACGAGCCGCGGTCGGGCTGATCGCCATGCTCGCCGCGCGCTACGACACCTCGGGTCCCGAGCAGGGGCGCATCCGCATCGAGGACGTTCCGGTGCCGGAGCCAGGGCCGGGCGAGGTCCTCGTCCGCGTGGAGGTCTCCGGCGTCAACCCGACGGACTGGAAGACGCGCACGACGGGCGGGCTCACCGCCGGGGGCTTCGACGTCATCGTCCCCAACCAGGACGGCGCCGGCGAGCTCGAGGCGGTCGGCCCCGGGGTCGACCACGCGCGCGTCGGCGAGCTCGTGTGGCTCTACGAGTGCCAGTGGCAGCGGGCGCAGGGCTCGGCGGCGCAGTTCATCGTGCTGCCCGAGCATCAGGCCGTCCCGCTCCCCGAGCGCGCGACGCTCGAGGACGGCGCGGGCATCGGGATCCCGGCGATGACGGCCCACCGCGCCCTGTTCGCGGACGGCCCGATCGACGGGGACGCGGTGCTCGTGCACGGCGGCGCCGGCGCGGTCGGGCACGCCGCGATCCAGCTCGCGGTCCGCCGCGGCGCCCGGGTCGCCGCGACCGTCAGCTCGGCGGAGAAGGCGCGGCTCGCGAGCGAGGCGGGCGCGGACCTGGTCGTGAACTACCGCGAGGAGGACGTCGTCGCGGCCCTGAAGGCGTGGGCGCCCGACGGGGTGGACCGGATCGTGGAGGTCGCGATCTCGGCCAACCTCGAGACGGACGGGGCGGTCCTCGCGCCGTACGGGACGATCGCGACGTACGGCGCGCCCGACGGCCCGCTGCCGCCCTCGCGCGACCTCATCGCCAAGAACGCGCGCATCGACTTCGTCCTCGTCTACACGATGCCCGACGAGGCCAAGCGCGACGCCGTCGCGGAGATCACGGAGGCGCTGACGGAGGGCACGCTGCGGCCCCTGCCGGTCCGGCGCTTCCCGCTCGAGGAGACCCAGGCGGCGCACGAGGCCGTCGAGGGAGGGTTCATCGGCAAGGTGCTCATCGACGTCCCGCAGCCGCAGGCATGACGAGCTTCGACCCGACCCGGCTGCCGGCCGATCTGCCCGCCCCGGTCGACGACGGTGCCGCCGACCACCTCGTGGCCGTCGTGCTGCCCGACGTCACGCTGCCGGCGACGGACGGGACGTCCGTGCGGCTCACGGAGCTCGGCCCGGGCCGCACGGTGATCTACGCATACCCGATGACCGGGACGCCGGGCGTCGAACCGCCCGACGGCTGGGACTCGATCCCCGGGGCGCGCGGGTGCACGCCGGAGAGCTGCGGGTTCCGCGACCACCACGCCGAGCTGGCCGAGGCGGGCGCCGCGGTCCTCGGTCTGTCGACGCAGCCGACCGACGTGCAGCGCGAGGCCGCCGAGCGGCTGGGGCTGCCGTTCGCGCTGCTCTCGGACGCCGGGCTGGAGCTGGCGACCGCGCTCGTGCTGCCGACGATGGTCGTCGAGGGCACGACGATGATCCGCCGCCTGACGCTCGTCGTGAGCGACGGCCGCATCGAGCACGTCTTCTTTCCCGTCTTCCCGCCCGACACCCACGCGGCCGAGGTCCTCGCCTGGTTGCGCGATCATCCGCGCTGAGATGGCCGACGGCATCGAGATCGAGCGCAAGTTCCTCGTCGAGGCGCTGCCGCCCGACCTCGACTGGCTCGACGAGCGCCCGCTGCGCCAGGGCTACGTCGCGCTCGACGGCCACACGGAGGTCCGCGTCCGCGACGACGACGGCTCCTGGCGGCTGACGATCAAGCACGGCGGCGGGCGCCGCCGCGTCGAGGAGGACATGGAGGTCGACGCCCGGCGCGGCGAGGCGCTCTGGGGCCTCACCGAGGGCCGGCGGGTGGAGAAGCGGCGGCGGCGCATCGCGTACGGTGCCGCGATGGTCGAGGTCGACGAGTACGAGGGCGATCTGCGCGGCCTCCTCGTCGCCGAGGTGGAGTTCGACGACGAGGCCGCATCGGACGCGTTCACGGCGCCGGACTGGTTCGGCCCGGAGGTCACCGAGGACGACCGCTACAAGAACCGCGCGCTCGCGGTCGACGGGCGGCCCGCGTGAGCTACCGCCTCGAGGACCGCGAGGGCGTCGCCGACGGCATCCGGCGGATCGTCGCCGAGGAGCTCGACGACGCGATCGCGGGCCTGCGCACCGGCGAGGACCGCGACACGGCCATCCACGAGGCGCGCAAGAGCCTGAAGAAGGCGCGGTCGGCCCTGCGGCTCGCGCGCGAGGACCTCCCCAAGGCCACCCGGCAGACCGAGAACGCGGCCATGCGCGACGCGAGCCGGCGCCTGTCGGGCGCCCGCGACGCGCAGGTCATGCTCGACACGCTGGAGGGGCTGACGCACGCGATCCCGGCTCCGCCCAACGACGAGCTGCGTTCGCTGCAGCGCGAGCTCGTGGCGCGGCGCGCCGAGCTGGCCTCCCAGCTCGAGGGCGACGCCGGGCTGCTGGAGGACGTGGCGGGCGAGCTCGAGGCGATCCGCGGGCGCGTCGCGACGTGGGACCTGACCGACCAGGGGTGGGGGAGCGTCGCCGAGGGCGCCGAGCTCGTCCACGACCGCGGCCGAGCGGCGATGAAGCACGCGCTGCAGGGGGACTCCGACGACGACTGGCACGAGTGGCGCAAGCGGGTGAAGGACCTCTGGTACGCCGGACGGATCCTCGCGCCGATCTCCGGTCCGCAGATCGACGGGCTCGTGGCGGAGGCCGACGAGCTCAGCGACGTCCTCGGGGACCACAACGACCTCGCGGTGCTGCTCGATGCCGCCGGGGACCGGCCGGGTCTGCGTGCCGCGATCGTCGCGCGCCGCGACGCGCTGCGCAGGGTCGCTGCCACGCTGGGCCGGCGCCTCTACGGCGAGCGCCCGAAGGCGTTCGCGCGACGCCTGGAGGCGCTGCTCGCCGCGCACGTGGACGCCCACGCGGCGTCGGCGCGGTGGCTGACGCCGGAGGCGGCGCAGCAGGCACGCGAGCTGCTGGCGGCGAAGCCGTCCGCCGACCCCGCGGGCCGGCGGCGCATCGCGGTGGGGCTCCGGCATCTCGGGCTGCGGACGTCCGACTACGAGTCGGAGGTCCCGCGGCGGGTCGGCGGCTTCGCGGCCGAGGACCTCGAGCTGCTGGTGGCGCGCGGGATCGTGCGCGTGGGCGAGCCGCCCGATCCCGCGACGCTCGGCGGCCTGTAAGCCGCGGCCGTCGCCCTACTCGAGGCGGAAGCCGAGCTTGATGGTCACCTGGAAGTAGGCGACCTTCCCGTCCTCGATCATGCCGCGGATCGTCTCGACCTCGAACCACTCGAGGTTGCGCAGCGTCTGGGAGGCCTTCGCGACCGCAGTGCGGACCGCATCGGAGATGACATCGGGCGATGACCCGGTGACTTCGACCGTCTTGTAGACGTGATCGCTCATGGCGTGCCTCCTACCCCGCGGGGCGGAGAACGAACGGGGACGGACCCCCCACAATCCGGTTGGACAGACGTCCGAGTGTCGTCCTGGCCGCTCAACGCGCAACCTCCATGTCTCCTCGTGACTGAACGATCCCCGCTTCACGCGCGCGCCGCGCGTCCTCCTCGTCTGCGATCACCTCGTCCGCTACGCCGCCGGCGTGGGGGAGGGTCTACGCGCGCAGGGCGTCAACGTCGCGCTCGTCACCCGCGACCACGCCGAGGACTTCGGCGGCAACGGGCAGGCGATGCGTGACGAGGTCAGAGCCAGGCTCGGCGCCGATGCGCCGGTGTGGTGGCTGCCAGGGAGGGTGCGCGATCGCGACGCCGTGCCCGTCACCCGAGGCATCTCGGCGGCGGTGCGCCGGTTCGCACCCGACGTCGTGCACGCGCAGGACAGCGTCGTGCACGATCCTCGGCTGCTGTGGGCGGCGAGGCTGCGGCCGCGCCGCTTCGCGGTGACCGTGCACGACCCGCGCCCGCATCCGGGCGACGTGGAGCCGTCGCTGCGCATGCGGGTCACCCGCGAGGCGCTCTTGACCGCGGCCCGGCTGGTCTTCGTGCACGGCGAGGGCCTGCGCGACGAGCTGCGCGAGGCCGGCCGCGCTCCGCTGCCGCCGATCGAGATCGTCGAGCACGGCACCGACGCGCCCGCGCTCACGCCGCCGCCGGACCATCCGACGCTGCTCTTCTTCGGTCGCATGTCGCGCTACAAGGGTCTGGACGTGCTGCTGCACGCGATGCCGCGCATCTGGCGGCGCGTCCCCGAGACGCGGCTCGTCGTCGCGGGTGCCGGCCCGCTGCCCGACGCGGCTGTCCTCGACGACGCGCGCATCGAGGTCCGCAACGACCACATCCCCGAGGCCGACGTCGCGCGTCTCTTCCGCGGCGCGAGCGTCGTGACGCTGCCCTACGTGCAGGCGAGCCAGAGCGGCGTGGGCTCGCAGGCGAAGGCGCACGGCCGCCCGATCATCGCGACCTGGACGGGCGAGCTGCCCCGCCTGGTGTCCGACGGCTCGGGGCTCATCGTCCCGCCGAGCGACGCCGACGCGTTCGCCGACGCGACGGTCTCGCTGCTCACCGACGGCCACCGCGCGCACGCGATGGGCCTCGCGGGCGCCCGCACCGCCGCGGGCGAGTCGAGCTGGGCAGCGATCGGCGAGGCGACGCTGGCCGCCTACCGCCGGCACGGCCTGCTGGTCGCCTAGCCGGCCCGGGCCTCGGCGAGGGTCGGCGGCGTCGCCCCGGCCCTGGCGCACGTCAGCGCCGCCACGCGACAGGCGAACGTCGTCGCCTCGACGAGCGTGTCGAGGTCGCCGAGCGGGTCGCGGCCGAGGCCGCGCATGTGCCACCAGGCGACGAGGCCGCCGCCGAAGGCGTCGCCGGCGCCGATCGTGTCGACGACGTCGACCGCGGGCGCGGCGACGCGCATGGCGCCCTCAGGGCCGACGACGAGCGCGCCCTGGCCGCCGAGCGTCACGACGCCGGCGCACGCGCCGCCGAGGAGCGAGCGCACGCCCTCGTCCGGCGGCACCCCGGGTGTGAGCCACGCGAGATCGTCCTCGCTGAGCTTCAGCAGGTCCGCGCGCTCGAGCAGCCGATCGAGCCTCGCGCGGAACGCCGCGGGGTCGGCGAGCACGCCCGCGCGCACGTTCGGGTCGACGACGACGAGCGCGGTGCCGGCCACCCGCTCGACGAGCGCCTCCACCGCCGTCGCGATCGGCTCGAGGTGGATCCCGAGCGTGCCGACGTGCAGGACCGTGACGTCGGACGGCAGTGCCGCGAGGGCGTCGGCGGCCTCGAGGCCCGGCGCCGACGTGGCGCGCTCGTAGAAGCGGTAGCGGGCGGCGCCCGCAGCGTCGACCTCGGCGAGCGCGAGCGTCGTCGGGTCGTCGGTACGGACGACGGAGCCGAGTCCGACGCCGTCGGCCTCGAGCATCGCCTCCAGCGTGCGCCCGAAGCGGTCGGAGGAGAGGCGGCCGAGGAACGCGACCGGCTGCCCCAGGCGCCCGATCGTCCGCGCCGTGTTGAACGGTCCCCCGCCCGGGTGGGCGCGGAGCGCGTCGTCCTGGCCGGGCACGAGGTCCACGAGGGCCTCGCCCGCGACGACGATCACGACGCGAGCGAGGTGAGGAGCTCCGGGCGGTCGAGGTTGCGCGGCACGAGGGAGAACGTGACCGCCCCGTGGTGCACGCGGATGGCCGCCCCCGGCCGGAAGGCCGGCTGGATCCCGTCGACGACCGGCGGGCCCAGCCCGAACATGTCGTGCCCGACCCGGGAGCCGTGCGTGCGCAGGGCCCGGGCCGCGTCGCGCTCGCTCATCCGCCAGCCCGCGGCCTCCAGGCGTGCGCCGTGCCACAGCTCGAAGCGCCAGCGCCGGAACGGCAGCCGGCCCGGCGGGAGCTCGTGGAGCACGTAGGAGAAGGTGAGGCCGTCGACCGTCGGCACGCCAGCGACGTTAGCCGCTGGTGGGGAGGAAGGGGACATCCGACGTCGTAAGGAGCGTCCGATGGCCGCGGACACGATGGTGATGCTCGACCTGCTGCAGGAAGCGGGTCAGGAGGCCGTGACGCTCGACGAGCTCGGCGTCGCGGGCGTCCAGGACCCCGCCAAGGCGCTGCTCGAGCTGGAGCTCCTGGGCCTCGAGATCCAGCGCGTCCTCGTGCGCGGCGATCAGGCCGAGCGCACGTTCGAGTGCGTCCGCCTCGCACAGGCCGAGCCCGAGCAGCCGACCGTCGAGCTGGCGGCCGTCCTGCCGCGTCCGGCGTCAGAGCAGTCCCGGTCGCGCGCGCAGGGGATCGTGCTGCTCGCGGTGCTGCTGGCGCTCGTCGCGCTGGTCCTGCGGCGCGCCTGACCCGCCTGCCACACTCCGCCGCGCCGTGCAGAACGTCCACGCGATGCGTCCGGAGGTCCGTGCGCGCCACGCGCACGCGCTGACGCGCATCCGCGGCGACGACGCGTTCCTGCGCCGCTTCGAGCGCTTCTTCACCGAGCTGCACGACCCGCTGCACGCGGTCTACGGCGACGATCCGCGGTTCCCGGCCGCATGGGACGCCCTGCTGGACGTCGTCGCCGCCTCCGCTGCCGCGCGCGACCCGGAGCTGCGCGCGCTGGACCACGAGCGCGAGATCACCCCCGACTGGCTGCACCGCGAGCAGGCCGTGGGCTACGTCGCGTACGTCGACCGCTTCGCCGGGACGCTGCAGGGCGTCCGTGAGCGGCTCGGCTACCTGCGCGAGCTCGGCGTCACCTACCTGCACCTCATGCCGCTGCTGCGCACGCGCCCGGAGCCCAACGACGGCGGCTATGCCGTCACCGACTACGGAGCGGTCGAGCCGGCGCTGGGGACGATCGACGACCTGCGCGAGCTGGCGGCCGACCTGCGCGCGGCGGGCATGTCGCTGTGCGTCGACGTCGTCCTCAACCACACCGCGCGCGAGCACCCGTGGGCGGTCGCGGCGCGGCGGGGCGACCCGGGCCGGCTCGCCTTCTACCGCACGTTCGCCGACCGGACGGAGCCCGACGCCTTCGAGCGCACGCTGCCCGAGGTGTTCCCCGACACCGCCCCCGGCAACTTCACGTTCGACCCCGAGCTCGGCCGCTGGGTGTGGACGACGTTCAACACGTACCAGTGGGACCTCGACCACGCGAACCCCGAGGTGTTCGTCGCGATGGCCACCGCGATGCTCGAGCTCGCTGCGGTGGGCGTCGACGTCCTGCGGCTCGATGCGGTGCCGTTCCTCTGGAAGCGCATGGGGACGGACTGCCAGAACCAGCCCGAGGTGCACGACCTGCTGCAGGCGTACCGCGCGGTCGTGCGGATCGCCGCTCCCGCAGTGGCCTTCAAGGCGGAGGCGATCGTCGCGCCGCGCGACCTCGTCGCCTACCTCGGCGTCGGACGCCACGAGGGGATGGAGTGCGACCTCGCGTACCACAACGTCCTCATGGTCCTGCTGTGGAGCACGCTCGCCTCGCGGCGGGTCGCGCTGCTCGCCCGGACGCTCGCGTCGATGCCGCCGGTGCCCGCGGGCGCCGGGTGGCTCACCTACGTCCGCTGCCACGACGACATCGGCTGGGCGATCACCGACGAGGACGCTGGCGCGGTGGGGGAGGACGCGCACCTGCACCGCAGGTTCCTCACGGAGTTCTACTCGGGGGTCTTCCCGGGCTCGTTCGCGCGCGGCGCGACGTTCCAGCCCGAGCCGAGCGGCGAGGCGCGGATCAGCGGCACGGCGGCGTCGCTGGCCGGGCTCGAGCTCGCGCTGGAGGAGGCCGACGCGCTGGAGACGGACCTCGCGCTGCGCCGGCTGCTCGTGGTCCACGCCGTGGCGTTCGCGTTCGGCGGGCTCCCGCTCGTCTACATGGGCGACGAGCTCGCGCTGCGCAACGACCCGGCATGGGCCGAGGACCCCGCGCACGCGGACGACACGCGCTGGATGCACCGCCCGCCGATGGACTGGGAGGCCGCCGCCCGGCGCGCGGACCGGCGCACCCCCGAGGGCGTCATGTGGGCGGGGCTGCGACGGCTCGTCGACGCGCGCCGCGGGCGCCCGGCGCTGCACGGGTACGGCGTCTCACGGCCGGTGGAGACGGGCGATCCGCACGTCCTCGGGCTGCTCCGCGAGCACGCGGGCCGGCGGATGCTCCTCCTCGCGAGCTTCAGCGAGCAGCGTCGCCCGGTCGCGCTCCAGGTGCTCGCGGAGCATGGCGTCGAGGCCGGTCCGCGCGCCGGCGAGCCCGACGGCCGACCGTTGCGAATAGACGGTGGGACTCTCGTTCTCGAGCCGTTTCAGCACGTGTGGTGCGACGGATGATGTACAAACGCTCCTCGTGCCGCCTGACGGCCCGTCAAGATTGAAGGCTCATGCGCCTTCGCGCCGTGCATCCCGGGGACGTCGTGCTCGCGAACCACAAGGGACGGGTCTTCTACGCCCGGGTGGTCGGACATGAGCGCGCCGGTGTCCTGCGCGTGGAGCCACTGGAGCGGCATGTCACGTACCGCAGCGTCAAGGCGCGCGAGGTCGTCGATCACTGGACGCACGCAGCAGCGGGCCGCGACGAGCGGCCCCCCGACGCGCAGCTCGCCTTCGATGGGTTGTAGGGGCCGGTAGGTGCAGCGGCTCAAGGAGCGCCAGTCCGTGCTGGTCATGGTCGGAGAGCGGATGGCCGTCTGCACGCTCGCCGGCTTCTCCGACGGCGCGGCCGTGCTCGTGCTCACCGAGCGCCAGCGCGGCGGCCCGATGCCCGACTTCTCGCCCGACGCGCAGCTCACGTTCGAGTACGGGCCGAACCTCGTGATGCTCAACGGCACGCTCCAACGCGGCCTGTCCGCCAAGGAGCTGCTGTTCTCGGTCAGCGACGGCGTCCAGGTCCCACCGCGCCGACGCGACACGCGCCTGCGCGCGCGGCTGTCCGTCACCGTGCGCCTGCCGTCCGGCGAGGAGCGCGAGACCTACACGGCGGACGTGAGCGCGACCGGCATGGGCGTCGAGGGGACCGATCTCGCGGAGGCGGGGGAGGAGCTCGGCGTGCGGCTCACGCTGCCGGACGGCACGGCCGTCGCGGCGACGACGAGCGTCGTGCGCGTCACGGGGAGCGTCACCGCCCTGAAGATCGAGCGCTTCGAGGAGGGCAGCCGCGACCGCCTCGGCCGCTTCGTCCTCGGCCGCCGGCCGGGCAGCCCGGAGGACGACGAGCCCGCGCCGCCCGACGGCGAGGACGACGCCGCCTGATGCTCATCCCGCAGCGCTGCAACGGGGCGCTGCGCTCCGGCCAGGGTGGCTACTGCGCCGGCGTCTTCGCCCAGCTCGTGGACGGGCCCGCCGCGGTGAACCTCCGGCGCCTGGTGCCGCTCGACACGCCGCTGGACGTCGAGCGATCCGACGAGGGCGCGCGGATCCTGGACGGGGAGACGGTCCTCGCCGAGGTCGTCGCGGGAGACGAGCTCGAGCTCGACGTCCCGCCCGTCTCGCCGGCGGAGGCCCGCGAGGCGGCCGCCGGCTACGTGGGCACCGGGCTCGACGAGTTCGCGCGCTGCTACGTCTGCGGACCCGAGCGCGAGGACGCCTTCGGCGTGTTCCCAGCCCGCGTCGGGGACCGCGACGTCGTGGCGTCGCCGTGGATCCCGCCGGCGTGGACCGCCGGCCCCGACGGCCATACGCGGTCCGAGCACGTGTGGGCCGCGCTGGACTGCCCGACGTACTACGCGTCCTACCTCGACGGGCCGAAGCTCAGCTTCCTCGTGCGCCTGCAGGTGCGGATCGACGCTCCCGTCGCCGTGGGCGAGGAGCACGTCGTCGTCGCGTGGCCGCTGGGTGTCGACGGCCGCAAGCGCCACGCCGCCGCGGCCGTGCTCGACGGCGACGGCGCGGTGCTCGCGCTCGCCCGGGGGCTGCTCGTCGAGCCACGCTGACCGCGGCACTAGCCTCGGTGCGATGTCGATCGTCATCGTCGGCGCAGGGCCGAACCTCGGCCTCGCCATCGCCCGGCGCTTCGGGCGCGAGGGCTTCGCCGTGGGGCTCGTCTCGCGGACGCAGGCCAAGCTCGACGACCTCGCCTCGCAGCTCGAGTCCGAGGGTGTCAGCGCCGCGGGCGCGGCCGCGGACATCCGCGACAGCGATGCGCTCACCGCTGCGATCCGGTCGCTCGCCGAGCGGCTGGGGGAGGTCGAGGTGCTCGAGTACTCCCCGCTGCCCGCGCCCGAGTTCATGAAGCCGATCCTCGAGACGACGGTCGACGACGTCCGCGGCCCGATCGAGTTCAGCATCCTCGGCGCCGTGGCGGCGACCCAGGCGGTGATCGGGCCGATGCGCGACGCCGGGCGCGGGACGATCCTGTTCACGACCGGCGGCGCGGCGATCAACCCGTACCCGCTGCGCGCGGGCGTCGGGATCTCGTTCGCGGGCGAGGTCGCCTACGCGCGCATGCTGCACGACGAGGTCGCCGACTCGGGCATCCACGTCGCCCACACGGCCATCGGCGGACGCATCGCGCCGGGCATGGACCACGAGCCGGGCGACGTCGCCGACCTCCTGTGGTCGCACCACGCGGACCGCGGCGCGTTCCAGACCCGCCTGGGGATCCCGGACTGACGCCGTGACGGAGCCGAGGGAGAACGGCTCGGCGGTCGCGCTGACGGTCACGCTCGCTGTGCTCGGCGTGTTCGTCACCTACGTGCCGATCACCGCGGTCAGCATCTCGCTGACGACGATCGGCCAGGCGACCGGCGCGTCGACGTCGGACCTGCAGTGGGTCAGCGACTCCTACATCATCCCGATGGCCGCGACGATCCTCTCGGCAGGGGTGTTCGGCGACATCCACGGCCGTCGCCGCGTCTACCTCATCGGCATGGCGCTCACCGTGGTCGGCGCGACGATCGCCGCGCTGGCCGGGACGATCGACGGACGCGGCGGCCTGCACGTCCTCTGGCTCGGCCAGGCGATCACGGGCGCCGGCGGCGGGATCATGCTGCCGACGACGCTCGCGCTCATCGCGCACGCGGTCCCCGACCTCCGCGCCCGTGCCCGCTACGTCGCGATGTGGTCGACGGGCCTCGTGCTGGGTCTCGCGCTCGGCCCGATCGTGGCCGGCGTGCTGCTCGAGCACCTGCCGTGGGGCTGGATCTTCGTTCCCACCGGGGTGCTCGCTCTCGTCGCCGGGGTGCTCGCTGCGCTGCGCCTCCCGGAGTCGCGGGCTCCCGAGGGGCGCCATCTCGACTGGCCCGGGCAGATCACCGCCACGATCGCGATCGCGGCGAGCATCTACGGCGTCATCGAGGGCGGCCAGGCGGGGTGGGGCTCCGTCCAGGCGATCGCCGGGCTGGGCATCGGGGCGATCGCGCTCGTGGCCTTCATCGTCGTCGAGGCGCGCTCGACGTCGCCGATCCTGAACCTCGGGCTCTTCCGGTCACCGGAGTTCAGCGCGTCCGGGTTCGGCGCACTCACCGGGCTGTTCGCGCTCGTCGGCGGGATGTTCCTGCTGAGCATCTTCCTGGGCGGCACGCAGCACCTCGCACCGTTGGCGATCGCGGTGCGGCTGCTCTTCCTCAACGGCACGACCGCCGTCATCAACCCGTTCGTCGGCCGCCTCATGGGGCGCATCGCCCCGATCGTCGTGCTGACGATCGGGCTCGCGCTCGCCGCGCTGTCGATGTTCCTGCTGACCGGCATGCAGGCGGACACGGGCTTCGCGGACACAGCCTGGCGCCTCGCGGTCCTCGGCCTCGCGGACGCGTTCATGCTCAGCGCGGTCTCCGTCGCGGCGATCCAGGCGGTCCCGCAACGACTGGCGGGCATGGCCGCAGCCGCGAACACGATGCTGCGCCAGTACGGCGCGGCGCTCGGGCCCGGCGGTCCTCGGCGTGATCTTCGCCGAGCGCCTCGCCGCCGGCGCCAGCACGACGGCTGCGCTGCACACGGGCCTCATCGTCAACGGCATCGTGCTGCTCGTGGCGACGGCCGCGTGCGTGGTGGCGATGCGCGCGCAGGCGACGGCCGCCGACCGTGTGGGCTCGTTGTCGGCCGGGCGCGTCTAGAGGACGCGGCGGAGGAGCCGGCCGACAGGCGCGGCCATGACGATCGTGAGCAGGGCCACGTTCGTGAGATCGCCCCATCCGGTCACGGCCAGCCAGATCAGGACGCCGTAGCACGCGGCGACAGCGGCGAGCAGGACGCGGTCCTCGATCCGCCACCACGCCTCGCGGACGGCGTCCGGGTCCTGCCGGTAGCGATCCAGCACGAAAGCGCTCCCGACGGCGAGCACCCACGCGATCGTGAGGATCGCGACGCCGGGGTCGGAGTCACGGGAAGGAAGAGCAGGACCAGGCCGATGGACGAACATCCATACATAGAACAGGACGATCGCGGCCCCGATGCCGATCACGACGCGCACGGGTCGGAATGTGGTGCATCGGCGGCGGGGCGGTCAAGCGCCTTGGACGGATCTCCTGTTCGAGGCCGAGCTCACGCGGCGGCTCGGCGGCTGAGCGGCCAGACCTCCACGGGCTCGTCGAGCATCGCGGCGGCCAGCCGGGTGCCGAGCACGGGCGCGAACTTGAAGAGGTTGCCGCCGGCGAACGCCGCGATCGGGCCGTCGCGGCGCAGGGCGAACGCGTCGTCGTCGCGGCCGTCGAGCGTCGTCGTGTAGCGGACGATCTCGCCGACCGGCTCGGGGTCGAGGCCGGTGAACGCGGACGCCACGTAGGCGACGATCCTCGCGAACGGCTCGCGGAGGTCGGTGCCGGGCGGGACGTCCTCGCTCTCCGGCGGACCCTCGGGATAGGCGTCGAGCGCGGCGATGCCGACGGCGTAGGTCTCCGGGTCCGGTGCGAGCCCGTACGCCGCCTCGCCGTGGTCGCCGCTGCGGTCGCTCCAGGACGGCATGGGAGCGCCGATCCCGCGGCGCCGCCGGAACGTGAGTCGCCCGTGCACGCGGCGGTGCTGGGCGATCGGCAGCCCGGCGCCCGCGGCGAGTCGGTCCGTGCCCGTGCCCGCGCAGACCAGGCAGCGCGCACTGCGGTGCTCGCCGCGGTCGGTGCGCAGCGCCACCGCGTCGCCGTCGGCCTCGATCGCGAGCACCCGTGCATGGCGCAGCGACGGCGAGGTCCAGCGCACGAGCGCGGCGATCGTCGCGTCCGTGCGCGTCGCGCCGCCGAGCGGATCGAGCAGCAGCGGGCGCTCGGGCCGGGCGATGACGGGCATCCGCGCGATCGCCTCGTCCGGGTCGAGCTCGGTCGCCGGGATGCCCGCGCCCGTCAGCAGCGCCAGGTCCGCGGCGCGGTCGCCGCCGAGGCGGACCCAGCCGTCCTGGCGCAGCAGCGGCTCGCCGGCGCGCTCCGACCAGTCCTGCCAGGCCGAGCGCGACTCGGCCGCAAGCGCCGCGAGCTCCGGCGTCCCGACGTGATGGCGGAAGATGCGCGACGACCCGGCCGACTGGCCCTGGCCGGGCTCGCCGTGGTCGAAGCAGGTGACGTCGACGCCGCGCTCGCGCAGCGCGTGCGTCACCGAGAGGCCGACGACACCGGCGCCGACGATCGCGATCTCGCTGCTGGTGGCGGGCATGGCTCCACCGTACGTCAGCGGAGCCCGTCGTCGATCTCGGACAGCAGACGCCGCATGATCTTGCCCGACGGCGTCATCGGGAGCTCCGTGGTGAACTGGATGGCCCGGGGGACCTTGTACGCGGCAAGGTGCCGGCGGCAGTGCGCGACGAGCTCGTCGCCCGATGCCTGGGCGTCGGGCTTGAGCACCACGAAGGCCTTCGCCAGCTCGCCCTTCGTCTCGTCCGGGATGCCGCCGACAGCCGCGAGGGCAACCGCTGCGTGCCCGCACAGGACCCGCTCGATCTCCGCCGGATAGACGTTGAAACCGGCGGTGAGGATCATGTCCTTCATCCGGTCGACGATCGTGAAGTAGCCGTCGTCGTCCATCGTCGCGACATCACCGGTGTGCAACCAGCCGTCCGCCTCGATCGCGTCAGCGGTCCCCTGCGGGTTGCCGTAGTAGCCCTGCATCACCAGCGGGCCACGGAACATCAGCTCGCCGCGCTCGCCGACGGGCATCTCCCGCGCCGGATCGTCGATGTCCACGACGCGCATGGCGTTGCCGGGGTACGGGACACCGATCGTGCCGGGCTTGTTGGGGCCGATCACCGGGTTCGCGCTCGTGGCGCCGGCGAGCTCGGTCATGCCCCATACCTCGTGCACCGGGCAGCCGGTCCGCTCCGTGAACTCGACCGACTTCGCGACCGGCAGGGTCTGGCCGCCCACCCAGCAGCGCGTCAGGCTCGAGAGGTCGTAGGAGTCGAAGTCCGGATGGGCGAGGAGGTAGTAGTAGACGGTCGGGACGCCGTCCATGAGCGTCGCGCCGCGCTCGACGATCGTGCGCAGCATGAGCTCCGCGTCGAAGCGCGGGATCATGATGAACGTCGATCCCGCCATGAGCGAGGCGTTGAAGACGCAGGAGCCGTAGACGTGCGGCAGCGGCAACGAGTTGATGACACGATCGTGGGGACCGCGTGCGGCCATCGTGGCCGTTCCCATCGCGGCGCCGATCACCGAGCGATGCGACTGCATCGCGCCCTTCGGATGGCCGGTCGTCCCGGACGTGTAGCAGATGGCAGCGAGGTCGCCGCCGTCCCGGTGGACCGCGGCGAACTCCGGTGCACCCCGGGAGAGCCAGTCCGTCGAGCCGTCGCCCCACAGCAGCACGGACCCTCCGAGATCGAGCAGCGACTCGCCCTTGTCCGACGATGCCACGACAGCGCGGGCCCCGGCGTTCTCGACGACGAACCGGACCTCGTCCGGCGTCAGCATGACGTTGACCGGGATGACGACGGCGCCGGTCTTCGCGATGCCGAAGTACGCGACGAGCCACTCCCAGCAGTTCGGGCCGTAGAGCGCGACCCGGTCGCCGGCCTGCACGCCGTCGGCCACGAGGCAGTTCGCGGCGCGGTTCGACAGCGCGTCGAGATCATCGAACGAGAACGCGCGATCGCCCACCAGCAACGCCGTGCGATCACCGAACCTCCGCGCCGCAGTCGGAACGACCTCGCCGATCGTGCTCGTCATGCGATCGTCTCCTCGGTGCCGGCGCTCGTGCTGAACGTTGCAAACCTACCCTCGCGAGGGCGTCTCGTGTTTGTGGTTCACATAAGATCGATTATCGAGCGTTGAACGCGAGCGGATGCAGCGGCCACCGACGAGTCATGAGCGGCAGGCAGGCGCCCCATGGGACGCCTCGTACGCAGATGGCCCCGCTCCTTGGGACATCGGCGAGCCACAGCCCGCGGTGATGCGACTGGCGAGCGACGGCGCGTTCACCGGCGCGGTGCTCGATGCGGGCTGCGGAACCGGCGACAACGCACTGCACGTCGCATCGCTGGGCCTCGACGTGCTCGGGTTCGACGTCGCGGAGACCGCGGTGTCCATCGCGCGTGCGCGAGCCGCCGATCGCGACGTGCACGCGGAGTTCGTCGTCGCCGATGCGCTGCGCCTCCAGGCACTCGGCCGGGAGTTCGACACGGTGCTCGACTGCGCGCTGCTCCACACGTTCGATCGCGACGAGCGACGCGAGTACGTGGCGAGCCTCGCCTCCGTGACCCGTCCTGGCGCGCGCCTGCACGTGCTCTGCTTCGGCGATGCGGGACCGGGTCCGTACGGGCCCCATCCCGTCGGTGAGGACGAGCTGCGGGCGGCGTTGGAATCGGACAGCGGCTGGAGCGTCATCGCCGTCACGGCGGAGCGCCTCTGCGCGCGGTTCGCCATGGAGGGCGTGCCGGCCTGGCTGGCGAGCGTCGACCGGGTCTAGGTCGCGGACGCCGGCTTGCGCACGAGAACCGTGACCGCGGCGAGCCCGATCGCCGCGACGACCGACACCGCGATGAACGTGATCGAGTAGCCGTGCTCGGCGGCGGTCTTCGCCGGGAACAGGTACTCCACCAGCGACGGATCGAAGTGCTCCGGACGGAGTCCCGTGGACTCGCGCGGCCAGGATGCCGGCCCGCAGCGCCTCGGACTGCTGGGTCGTCAGGTCCTGCAGCGGCCCGGTGTCCACGATCTCGTGCAGCCGCGACACGTAGGCGCCGTGGAACAGCGCGTACAGCACTGCGATCCCGAGCGCCCCGAGTCCCTGCTCGGCGGTCGCCGACACACCGGACGCCTGCCCCTGCTCGTCGTCCGGGATGGTGTCGAGGCTCACCGGGTCGTTCACCGTGAGCACGAGCGCCAGGCCGACGCCGAACAGCAGCAGGCCGGGCAGCACCCGCAGGTAGTCGGCGTCGTCGACCCCCCACGCCAGGACGAGGCCCGACAGGAAGAGCACGGCGTAGCCGGTGATGAGCGGCGGCCGGCCGCCCGACCGGTCGTACCACCGACCGGCGAGCGGGCTGATGATGATCATCGGCAGCGTCGTCGGGATGAGCGCCAGGCCCGCCAGCGCCGGGTCCATGCCCAGGTTCAGGATGAGCAGCAGCGGGAAGATGACGCCGAGTCCCATCTCGACGAAGCCGGCGACGCCCTGGCTGATCGTCGCGCCGAGGTAGTTGCGGTGCGAGCGCAGCAGCGGGATGTCCATGAGCGGGTCGTCCACGCGATGCTCGTGGACAACGAACGCGATCGCTGCGAGAACGGCGACGACGAGCGGGACGAGCACCTGGGCGGAGCCCACCCGGCGAGCTGCGTCTGCGAGAAGCCGAACGAGAGGCCGACGAGCGCGACGCAGATGAGCACCGCGCCGCCCACGTCGACGCGCACGCGGCCGGTTCGCGGCCGGTCGGCGGCGACCGACCGCAGCGCGACGGCGACGCACGCGATCGCCAGCGGCGCGTTGACCAGCAGGACGGCGCGCCAGCTCAGCGCCGACGTCAGCACGCCGCCGATCGTCGGTCCGAGCGCGCCGGCGACGGCCGCGGCCCCGCCCATCGTCCCCAGCGCCCGGCCTCGTTGCTCGGGCGGGAACGTGGCGCTCACGATCGCGACGGAGGTCGGCAGCATGAGCGCGCCGCCCACACCCTGCGCCACGCGCGCCACGAGCAGCAGCGCGAAGTCCGGCGCGATGCCGCCGACGGCCGACGCCCCGGCGAAGAGGATCGCGCCGGTCAGGAAGACCCGGCGGCGCCCGAGCACGTCGCCGAGCTTGCCGCCCAGCACGAGCAGCCCGGCCAGCGGCAGCAGACTGCAGCTCAGCACCCACTGGGCCTTCTGCGAGCCCACGTGGAAGCCGTTCATGATGTCCGGCAGCGCGATCGGCACCGCGGTCTGATCCACGAGGATCATCGCGTTGGCCAAGGTCATGGCGACGAGGACCAAGGTGGTCTTTCTCGCCGGCACGCTGGACACGTACGCACCCTAACCATCTGCCCCCGACACATGACAACCTCATGACCATGCTCATCGCGAGCGTCTGGCAGGACGACATCGTCGGCGACGGCAAGCTCGCCGAGTTCCTGCTGCTCGCGTCGTTCCTCCTGTCCTGGGGCTTCATCCGCACCAGCGCGCACATGATCCGGGCGCAGGTGAAGTGGTGGCCGGGCAACGTGTCCGTGAAGGGCACGCACGTCCATCACATGGTGTTCGGCATCCTCGCGGTGCTCTTCTTCGGCTACATCGGCCTCGCGTTCGGGCCCGGGTCGCCGTGGCGGGAGATCTGCGCGGTCGGGTTCGGGATCGGGATGGGCCTCACGCTCGACGAGTTCGCGCTGTGGCTCGAGCTCCGCGACGTCTACTGGCTCCCGGACGGACGCAAGTCGATCGACGCGGTGATCGTCACCGGCGGTGGCCGGGCTGCTGCTCCTGCTCGGCGCCCGCATCTGGATCGACGCTGCGGACGACACCGCCGGGCTCGTGAAGTTCGTGGTCGGCGGTTCGTTCGTCGCCGGGTTCGTGCTGGCCGTCGTCAACGCGCTGCGCGGCCATCGCCTGGCCGCCGTCGTCTCGCTCATCGTCCCGATCGCCGGCGTCGCGGCGTGGATCCTGCTGCGGCCGACGCACCACTCGATCTGGGAGCGCGTGTGGAAGCGCCACGTCGCCCCCCACACCGCCCGCCTGCGGCGCCGCGAGGCGCCGACGCCCGGCTGATCAGCCCGCGAGCGTCCGCGCCACGTCCTTGACGACCGCGATGGTCGCGTGCACGTCCTCCTCGGTCGTCCGGAAGTTCACGAAGCAGCCGCGCAGGCAGTCGACGCCGTCGACGTTCGCGCCCGCGAGGTAGACACGCGCGTCCTGCTGGATCGCGCTGACGAGCGCGGGGTTCGGGACGGCGCGGTGGCGGAAGGTCACCGCCGAGAGGATCGGGGCGCTCACGAGCTCGAGCTCGTCGTCGGCCTCGACGAGCTCGGCCAGCAGTCGCGCGTGCGCGAGGTTTCGGGCGATCGCGGCGCGGATCGCGTCGGCGCCGTGGACGGTGAACGCCAGCCAGAGCTTCAGCGAGCGCAGCGGGCGCGAGTACTCGAGGGTCTGGTCGACCGCGTGCGGCTCCTCCTCCTCGACGTGCGGGATGTACGCCTCGTCGTGCGCGAACGCGGCCCGCAGCGCGCGCGGGTCGCGGACGAGCAGCACCGAGCACGCCTTCGGCACGAACAGCCACTTGTGCGCGTCGACGGTCGCGGAGTCCGCGCGGTCCAGCCCGGCGAAGAGCGGCGCCGCCTCCGCCGTCCCCGCCGCGGGGAGCCCGTAGGCGCCGTCGACGTGCAGCCACAGGTCGCGCTCGGCGCACAGGTCGGCGAGGGCCGCCAGCGGATCGACCGCGCCGGTCAGCGTCGTCCCCGCGGTGGCGACGACCGCCATCGGCGTGATGCCGGCGGCGACGTCCGCGTCGATCGCCGCGGCGCAGGCCGCCGGATCCATGGCCCGGCGGGCGCCCGTGGGGATCGCGCGCACGGCATCGCGGCCGAGTCCGAGGACCTCCGCCGCGCGGACGACCGAGTAGTGCGCCTCCGAGGAGCAGTACAGCGCGAGGCGGCGGCCCGCCATGCCCGTCTGGCGTACGCCTGGCGCGGCGCGCTCGCGGGCGGCGGTCAGGGCCGTGAGGTTCGCGATCGTGCCTCCGCTCGTCGTCACGCCGCGGGTTCCGTCGCCGAACCCGACGAACTCCCCCACCCATGCGACGACCTCGCGCTCGAGGAGATCGGCGCCGCCGGAGGACACGGCGACGTTGACGTCGTGGCAGGCCATGAGCGCGTCGCCCAGCACGCCGATCTCCAGGCCGCTGGAGCCCACGTAGGCCAGGAACCGCGGCCGCGGCTGGGCGATCGAGGCGTCGAGCACCGCGCCCGCGATCTCCAGGCCCTCCACGGCGTCCATCCCCCCGCTCGGCAGCGGGCGCCCGAGGCGCTCGCGCAGGTCCTCGGAGAGCGGCGGCTGGCCCTCGCGCGCCTGGTCGAAGCCGCGCCAGCTGTCCAGGAGCAGCCGCTCGAGCGCGGCGAGCGCCGCCGGCCGGTCGGGGAGTCGCAGGTCGCCGGCGCTCGTGTCGCTGTTCGCCATCCCGCCGTCGGTTCTACCGCATGGCGCGGCTCGTACGATGGGGAGCGATGCCGACGCTGTTCGAGCACACCGGCGGCGAGGACCTGTACCCCGCTGCGCGAGGTGCCTCGCTGGACGTGGGACGGCGACGGTTGATCCGGCGCACCACCACGCCCGCATCCAGACCGTGACCCCCACGATCGTCGATCGGGTGATGGACGCCACGGTCGTCCCCGGCTACACGCGCCTCGGCTACCTCGCGCGCAGCCGCGACTTCGACCCGCTGCCGCGCATGGACGGCCGCACCGTCCTCGTCACCGGCGCGACGAGCGGCCTCGGCCGCGCGGCCGCCGACGGCTTCGCGCGGCTCGGCGCGCGTGTCCTCGTCCTCGCGCGCGACAGCTCGCGGGGCAACCGCGCCGTGGGCGAGATCGTCCGCGCCACCGCGAACACGGACGTCCACCTCGTCGTCGGCGATCTCAGCGACCTCGCCTCGCTCGGCGCCGCCGCCGCGGACGTCGCCGGCCGCGTGGACGCGCTCGACGTCCTCGTCCACAACGCCGGCGCGCTGCAGGCCGAGCGCACGCTGTCCCGCGACGGGATCGAGCTGACGTTCGCCACGAACGTCGTCGGCCCGTTCGCGCTCACCGCGCTGCTGACCGAGTCCCTGCGGGCAGGCGCCCCCTCGCGCATCGTGTCGGTCTCCTCCGGCGGCATGTACGCGCAGTCACTCGACGTCGACGACCTGCAGACCGAGCGCCATCCGTACAAGGGCGCCGCGGTCTACGCGCGGACGAAGCGCGCGCAGATCGTGCTGACCGAGGAGTGGACGCGCCGGCTCGGCGGCCTGGGCATCACCGCCCACGCGATGCATCCGGGCTGGGTGGACACCCCGGGGATCGAGGCCTCCCTCCCCCGCTTCCACAAGCTCCTCGGGCCCGTCCTGCGGACGCCCGAGGAGGGCGCGGACACGATCGTCTGGCTCGGGGCGGCCGAGGAGCCGCTGCGCAGGCCGGGCCGGTTCTGGCACGACCGGCGCGAGCGCCCGACGCACCGCCTGCCCGGCACGGCCACCTCCCGTGAGGACGCCGCACGCCTCTGGGAGGCGTGCGAGCGGCTCACACGCCGGTCGTAGGCGACGACCGGTCCGAGCCGGTCTCGGCGTCGCGCTGCGCGGTGTCGACCGCCGCGACGACGTCGTGCGGGCTGGAGATGCCGACGAACCGGAACTCGCTGTCGTCCGTGCCCGCCGTGTCGAAGTCGATGTTCCCGACGCGCATGATCCTGTCCATGAGCGTCTGGTTCGTGTTGACGTTCTGGACCCGCGTGATCCGCGTCTGCTGGATCTTCTTGGACAGGATCCCCTGTCGGATGTACAGCCGCTGCGTGCTCACGACGTAGTCGGTCGCCGCCCGGCGGATGACCCCCGCGAGCACCATGAGCGCGGTGAGGACGACGAACACCACGATCGCGAGACCGACGCTCGCGACGAGGCCGACGATGACCGAGATCACGACGATGCCGAGGAAGGTCGGGGCGAAGAAGCTGAGCGCAGCGCGCGGTGACGGATGGCCGTCGAACACGATCCGCTCACCGGGATGCAGGTCCATGCGGCGGACCCTACCGGCAGGACGACCAGACGGACCAGCCGCCCGCACGCACCGCGAGCGCCTGACCGTCGGGCCCGCGACGCGGGATCGGTCGCTGGTCCTGGAGGACCGATGCTGGGGGCGGCAGGAGGGTCGTGCCGGGTCCCGCGCGCAGGCGCGCGATCCCGGGCAGCGGCGCGCCCGTGCGCAGCGCCACGAGCGCGCGTGTCAGGAAGACCGTCCGCACGGGCCCGCACGCGCGCAGCCGCGCGGCACCGCCGGACAGCCGGATCGCCTCGTCGAGGCCTTCGCGCGCGTCGGAGCGCGCCGCGACGTCGCGGGCGGCGGTGCGCAGCTCGCCGGCGTGCGCCACGAGCGGTCAACACGAGCAGCGCCGCGACACCCAGGCGCGGCCACGGGAGCGCCGCGGCGCCGGCGCCCGCGAGCACCGCGAGGACGGCGATCGCCGGGACGAGGTAGCGCGGGTTGCCCGCGTACCCGGCGAACGTCGCCACGGCGACGAGCACGACGTAGGCCACCGCGAGCAGCGCGAGCACCCGCGCGAGCGGCCGGCGCCACGCCGCGAAGGCCGCCGCGACGCAGGCGGCGATGCCGACCCCGGTCGCCGCGTCCGCGAGCACCTGCAGCGCGGGGTGGTCGGCGTTCCCGGCGCTCCCGGGGCTCGCCGTCGCCCTCGCCGTGTCCCCGGCGCTGATCGCGCCCGCGCTCCACACGACGTCGGGCCCGAACCAGGCCACGACGATCACCAGCGCCCCGCCCGCGACGAGCGCCCGCGACCCGAGCCGCCACGTCCACGCGCCGTACCCGAGCAGGAACGGCCAGATCTCCGGGCGCAGGAGCCCCGCCGCCGCGAGCAGCACGAACGCGAGTCGCTCGCGGCGCTCCAGGTGCGCCACGATCGCCCACAGCACGAACGCCGCGAGCCATCCCTCGGAGTTGCCCAGCGCGGCGTTGTACGCCCACCACGGCCCCAGCGCCGTCACCCCGACCGCGCCGACCGCCGCCGCGCGGCCGCCCAGCATGCGGCCGAGGCGCCAGGCGCCGCCGAGCGCCACGAAGGCGCCGGTTCGTGCGAGGATCAGCCACAACGAGGGCGCGAGGTCGCCCGCGAGCGCCAGCGGCGTCGTGAACAGCAGCGGCAGCGGCTTCCACGAGGGTCCGTCGGCGGTCGTCAGGCCGGAGCCGGGCAGGTCCCGTCCCCATACGAGCCAGGCCTGAGGATCGAACGCGAGCGCCCACGGAAGCAGCAGTGTCAGGGTCGCGAGGACGCACGGAAGCGCAGCGCGTCGTAATACAATCCCGCGCCCGAACCGGAACGTTGGACGCACGGCACCAGGAGGAGAATCACTCGATGTCATACCCCGCGCCCAAGGGCACGATCCGCGGCAGCCACCATCTGACGTTCTGCGTCGGAGGCGCGCAGGAGGACTACGACTTCCACGTCAAGACCCTCGGTCTCAAGATGGTGAAGAAGACGGTCCTCTTCGACGGTGAGGTCCCGATCTACCACCTCTACTACGGCAACGAGGTGGGCAACGCGAGCACGCTGCTCACGAGCTTCCCGTACCGCCAGGCCGGCTGGATGGGCAAGCGCGGCACGCAGCAGGGTCGCTTCCTCAATGTCGCCGTCCCGGCCGATTCGATCGGCTTCTGGGCCGACCGCCTCAAGGGCGCCGGCATCGCCGCGACGGAGACCGAGCGCTTCGGCACCCAGCGGCTCGAGTTCGAGCATCCCTCGGGCCCCGAGTACGCGATGATCGGCGACACGACCAACGACGACCGTCCGCCCTACGAGGGCGGCGGCGTCAGCGGCGAGCACGCCATCCGCGGCATCCACGGCACCACGACCTTCATCCGCGACCTCGACACCGCGAAGGTGTTCCTCGTCGACGGCATGGGCGGCGAGTATCTGGGTCAGGACGGCCAGTACCACCAGTTCCAGATCGGCACCGACGAGGGCTACGGCCGCATCCTGGAGATGAAGGAGGAGCGCGACCTCGACCAGGGCAGCTGGACCTTCGGCGAGGGCACGATCCACCACCACGCGTTCGACGTCATCGACGGCGAGAACCAGATGGTGGTGCGCGAGCACCTCGTCGGCCTCGGCTTCACCGACGCCTCCGAGCCCAAGGATCGCGGCTACTTCTACTCCGTGTACTGCCGCTCCCCCATGGGTCTGCTCTGCGAGCTCGCGTGGTCGCACGAGCAGGGCTTCTACATCGACGAGCAGCCGGAGCAGCTCGGTCAGTCGATCCAGATCCCGCCGCACTGGGAGCACCGCCGGCCGGAGATCTCCCAGCTCGAGGAGATCGCGACGGTCGAGTCGATCGACGCACCGTAGTTCCTGCGCCCTGCGCGCGGCGGCTCGTCCCGAGCCGCCGCGCGGGCGTCCAGCTTGCACGCCCCGTCGCCGGTCGTTAGGTTGCCCTAACACCGGCCGCCGCGGTCGGATATCCGACGACCGACGCTGATGAGGGGGCGCGCACCCATGGGACGTATGCCGGACGACGTGAGCGAGCGACCCTTCGCCGAGCTCGCGGCGGGCGCGTGCCCCGCGTACGTCGATCTCCTCCTCGCGCTGGGCCAGGAGTTCGGCGAGGTCGACGGCGACGCGGTGCGCGAGCGCCTCGACGACGACAGCCGGGCGCTGTTCGGCATCGACGAGCTGTCCCCCCTCGCACGCGCCGATCGCCTCGCAGCGGTCATGGACCGCGAGCTCGGCCTCTCCGCCGAGGACACGGCGGGCACGGTCGGACTGCACTTCCACGAGGTCGTGGGCCGCCGCTGTGGCCACCCCGCGATGCTCGCCGCGATCGGCGCGGAGCTCGCGCTGCGCGCCGGCGTCGCCGCGGGCGTGTACGCCTCGCCGCGACGCTGGTTCATCGGGGTCGGCGACGGCGACGACCTCGTCGTCCTCGACGCCCGGCTGGGCGAGGGCAGCACGGAGCCGCCGGGCGAGGTCCGCGCCGCCTGCGCGCACGAGCTCGCCTTCTGCGTGCTGTGCGGGCTGTCCAGCGCCTACACGCAGCTGGGCCGCGACGACGACGCGCGCCACGCCGGGCGCCTGCGCCTGGCACTGCCCGTGCAGCCGCGCTGAGACGGCGCTCAGACCTCCCAGCCGCCGTCGCCCGGCGTGCGGGCCGCGGCGAGCGCGAGCTCCAGGTGGCGCAGCGCCGACGGCAGTCGCGTCGCGAGCTCGCGGCCGGATTCGGTGAGCGCGACGCTACGGCTCGTGCGGGTCAGCAGCACGACGCCCATCTCCTCCTCCAGCCGGCGGATCCGCCTGCTGAGCGTCGACTGCGACGTGTGCAGCTCCTCGGCCGCGCGGCCGAAGTGCATCGTCCGCGCGAGGACGTCGAAGCAGTGCAGGTCGCGCAGCTCGACCACTCCGGGCGATCATTGCAGATCCTGCATCGGAAGCTGTCGGATCATGCGATTGATCGGAACGCCGCCGCGACGTACGGTCCGAGTCGCCGGAACACGGAGCGAGGGAGAGAACGTGGCTGGAATCGGAGTCGTCGGTGCGGGCGTGTCGTCCCTGCATCTCGGGCTGTACCTGCGGGCGCACGACGTGCCCGTGACGATCTACGCGGACAAGACCGCGCAGCAGATCGCCGACGGGCGCCTGCTGAACACGGTCGCGCACCACCACCACACCCTCGAGCGCGAGCGCGCCCTCGGCGTGCATCACTGGGACGTCGCCGAGCACGGCTACGTCTGCCACCACCACTTCATCTCCGGGCCGGACCTCGCCTTCCAGGGCGACTTCGACCACCCGTCGATGTGCATCGACTACCGCCTCTACCTCCCGCGCCTGATGGCCGACTTCGAGGAGCGCGGCGGCGACCTCGTCGTGGGTCCGACGCTCGAGGCGGCCGACGTCGAGCGGCTCTCCGCCGACCACGACCTCATGGTCGTCGCGGTCGGTCGCGGGAGCATCGGCGGCATGTTCCGCCGCCGGCCCGACCGGTCCCCGTACGACCGCCCGCAGCGCCGCCTCTGCGCCGGCCTGTACCACGGCGTCGCGCCGACCGAGCCCCGAGGCGTCTCGTTCTGCATCGCCCCCGGCCACGGCGAGCTGCTCGAGCTCCCGCTGCTCACGCGCGAGGGCCACGCGACCGCGCTGCTGTTCGAGAACATCCCCGGCGGCGAGACGGAGCGGCTCGTCGACATGTCCGTCGAGGAGGACGTCGCGGGCTTCGAGCAGGCGGTGCTGGAGACGGTCCGGCAGCACTACGGCTGGGTCGCCGACCGCATCGACCCGTCGTCCTTCCGCCTGCTCGGCCCCCAGGACGTCCTGCAGGGCGCGCTCACCCCGGTCGTCCGCGAGGACTACACGCAGCTGTCGTCCGGGAAGTTCGCGCTGGCGATGGGCGACACGCACGTCGTCGTCGACCCGATCATCGGTCAGGGCGCGAACTCGGCGTCGTACTCGGCCTGGATGGTCGGGGAGGCGATCGTCACCGACCTCGTCTACGACGAGCGGTTCTGCCGCAGCGTCGCCCGGGCGCGCGAGGAGCGCGTCATGGGCATCTCCGACTGGACCAACATCATGCTCAACCCGCCGCAGCACGTCCTCGGGCTGCTCATGGCGATGGCCGAGAACCGCGAGCTCTGCGATGCGTTCAGCGGCAACTGGGACCGCCCGGAGCGCAACCTCGAGGCCCTGGCGACGCCCGAGCGGACGGATGCCTTCATGGCCCGTCACACTGCTGGCTCCCCTGCCCTTGCCGCGTGACGTCCGAGGAGGAGCCCAGTGCACAAGTTCGTCGTCCTCTACAACCAGCCTGAGGACCCGGAGCACTTCCGCAGCTACTACGAGAGCACCCACATCCCGCTCGCTGCCGGGCTGCCGGGCCTGAAGGCGTACCGGTACTCGTTCTCCGTGGCGTCCCCCGGCCAGGACGACCCGCCCTACTTCTGCATCTTCGAGGGCGACTTCGACGACGCGGCGTCGATGGGCGAGGCGATGAGCGGCGAGTACGGCCAGAAGGTCGGCGCGGACGTGCCGAACTACGCGACCGGCGGGGCGACGATCCTCACCTACGCGGTGGAGGGCTCGGGCTGATCAGCTGCCGGAAGCGGTGCGTGCCGAGGACAGCGCGGCGCGCACCGTCTCCCCCAGCCCACGCAGCACGTTGAGCTCGCCGGCCCCGAGGCCGGGTCGGCGCTCGCGGGCGAGGCAGCACAGGACGTACAGGCGCGCGCGATCCGTCGGCAGCGTCACGCCGAGGTAGGCGCCCATGCCGGACTCCGCCAGGCCGGGGATGCCCTTCAGGGCGGGCTCGGCGAGCACGTCCCCGACGGCGCCATCGATCCGCCCGTCCAGGAGCCGGCGGCAGATCGTGTCGCTGAGCGGCCAGGACGCCCCGACCTGCATGCCGCCCGGCCAGCCGTTCACGAGCGCCCAGCGGACGGTCTCGCTCGTGGTGGAGATCTCCGTGACGAGCGCGGCGTCCATGGCCAGCTCGCGACGAGCGAGCGCGAGGGCAGGCAGGATCGCGCCGTCCAGGCTGGCTTCGGGCGGCAGGCCGATCGCTCCGGCGCGGAGCGCAGCGTCGCACCGGGGGCACTGGTCCTCACGGACGCAGTAGGTCCGAAGACCGCATTCGGGGCACACGACGTAGGGCATCGAGCCGCCCAAACGGTAGCGAACGGAGGCGGACGATCAGCGGCGACGCGCCGCGAAGACCGCGGCGGCACCGACCGCGAGACCGCCCAGCCCGGCGACGATGCGTGCAGCGCGGCCGCCGCGTCGAGGCTCTGATCCGGGCTCGTCGGGCTCCGGCTCGGGGTCCGGGACGACGGCCTCCACCGCGGTCGCCGCCGAGGCGACCACCGCCGCGAGTGCGCCGCGCGGCTTGGGCTGCGGGGCGGGCGCGTCGGCGACCTGGTCGACCTTGTCGACGAGTCGCAGCTCGGCCTCGGTGATGCCTGCGGCGTTCGCGTTGGAGACCATGATGCGCACGCGGTTGCCACCGGTGATGGCGATGTCCGGGTGGCGGCCGTAGTCCTCGACGGCCTCCCCGATGCGCTCCAGGAACGCGAGCGCCTGCGCGAAGTCCCGCAGCGCGCGCTCGCGGATCAGCGTGTCCCCGCTGCGCCGCCAGGCCGGGCGTCGCGCGAGCTCCTCGCGGACCTCCTCGTCGCTCAGGATCGCCATGCCCGGACGCTACCTCAGGCCGCGTCGTAAGAGAACCGACATCGATGGCGCCGCCGCCGCGGATAGGTTGGCGCCGTGATCAGGAAACAGGTCTGTCTCGCCGCGGTCGCCCTGGGCGCCATGCTCGGGGTCCCGCAGGTCGCCGCGGCGCAGGCACCTGACGAGCGCGCGGCCGCGCGCGAGTTCTCCTACGCCGCCTACCGGCTGCGCGTGGCCGTGAAGGCGCGCCTGCCGGAGATCGAGCGCGCGGCGTCGATCACCCGCTCACCCGCCTGCCGCTCAGCCCTCAGCGGCGGGACGCCGGCCCAGCAGCGCAAGCACGTCGACGACCTCGTCGGGGTGCTGGTGGACCTCCTCGCCGGCGCGATGTTCGCCCCGGTCTCGGAGCAGCTGCGGTCGTTCCAGGCCGAGCTTGATCGCGTCCCGACCGCCGACCCGGCGTTGCGCAGCGGCCGGGCGGCATGGCGCCAGTCGGTGGCCCTCTACGTGCAGGTCCGACCCCTGCCGTCCGATCTCTGCGCGCAGCTCGGCCGCTGGCGCACCGCCGGCTACGCCGCGGGCGCGCGACCGGCGCTGCAGCCGACCGCCGTACGTCGCATCCTCGACGGCTCGGGGACCGTGGACGCCAAGCTGCACATCGCCGCCGCGCGGATGGTCGCGCTGGGCGTGAGCCAGGGCCAGGCGCGCCGCTTCGCAGGCGACACGGTCTTCGATGGCTTCTCGCCAGAGGATCTGCTGGGATTGGGCTCTTGACGCGGGTCCTGGCATCCCTGCTGGCCCTGGTGACCATCGGCGTGCTCGCCCTGCCGCCGGCCGCGTCCGCGCAGGCGCCCGACGATCGCGCCGCCGCGCGCGAGTTCTCCTACGCCGCGTACCGGCTGCGGGTGAAGATCAAGGCCGCGGTGCCGGCGATGAACCAGGCGGCCGACGTCCTGACCTCGCGCACCTGCAGCGACGCGAGCGCGCGGACGCCGACGCTGACGAAGGCCGCCGAGCGCAAGGCGGGCGTCCTGTTCGCGGAGGTGCTGCTCGGTGCGACGCTCAGCCCGGTCGCGGGCGCGTTCGGGACGTTCCAGACCGAGCTGGACCGCGTCCCGACCGCCGACCCGGCGCTCGCCGCCGGACGGGAGTCGTGGCGTCAGTCGGTCGTGGTCATCCAGCAGGTGCAACCGGTGCCCGCCGACGTCTGCACCCGCATCCGCGCCTGGGTGGACTCGGGCTACGCGGACGCCGCGCTCCCGGTCCTGCAGCCCGCACCGCTGCACGAGCTGCTCGCGTCGTCGCAGGACTCCGACGCCCCCGACCCTTCCGAATCCGGCCTGCGTCGCGCCGCGGCGCGCATGGTGGAGCTCGGCGTCCCGAAGGGGCAGGCACGGCGCTTCGCGGGCGCGACGCTCTTCCGCGGCGTGGACCTGCTCGACTTCGGATCCGCGCTGGCCTCGTAGGCACTCGGACACGTGTCCGTGTCGCTGGCGCGCCGCCGGACGCCTCGCTACACACCATCGGTGATCAGGACAAGACTCATCGCTGCGGCGGTCGTCCTTGCCGCGGCGTGCACCATGCCCGAGCAGGCGGCGGCCCAGACCCAACCCGACGAGCGCGCCGCCGCCCGCGAGTTCTCGTACGCGGCCTATCGGCTGCGCGTGAAGATCAAGGCGGCCGCGCGGCCATGGACCAGCCGCCGCGCGCATCAATGGCGCCGGCTGCTCACGCACCACCTTCGCCCATTCGCCCAAGCGGGCCCGGTGGGGTCTCAGCGTCGTGGCCTCGGAGATGGGCCTCGGCATCAGCGTTCCGCCGGTAGCGGGCGCGTTCGGGCAGTTCGTCCACGAGCTCGACGGTGTTCCGACGACCGACCCGGCGCTCGTCGACGGGCGCAACGCCTGGCGATCCGCTGCTGAGCTCTTCGCGCAGGTCGGCCCGCCGCCGACCGACCTCTGTGCGCAGTTGCGTCCACTGGCGAGCGACCGGCTACCGCGACGACGCCATCCCCGTGGCGCAGCCCCCGGCGGTGCACCGAGCGCTCCTCACCGAGGGGCTCGGCGCCCTGGCCGCCGTGGACCGGCCGGAGCCGCGTCGCGCGGCCCGCCGCATGCAGGCGCTCGGCGTCCCCGCGGGGCAGGCGGCCCGCTTCACGGGCGACGCGCTGTTCGAGGGGATCGGGGACTAGCCGCGCAGCGACCGCACGTGGCTCGCGAGCGCGCGGGCCTCGGCGCCGTCGAGCCCCAGGGTGAGGCTCAGCGTGTGCTCCAGCTCGGCGTCGGTGCAGTGCGACCACGCGACGCCGGGATGGTCCCCGTGCCGCACGGCCCAGCCGCCGTTGTGGCGCTTCACCTCGACGCGCAGGCCGCGGCGCGACGTGAGCGCGGTCGATCGGTCGCCGCGGGCCCATCGGCGGCGCGGCGGCTGGTCTGTCGGGAACGGGGGATCCATGTGCGACACGATGTCGGTACCCATACCGCGCGGAGGCGCTCACCGGATACCACCCAGGAGGGTGGTCCTGCCCTGCCCACGCGAGAGAACTAGGCCGCGATGGCGCCTCGGACGTGCTCGACGATCTGCAGTGCGGTGGCCGGAACGAGGTCCGCGAACGACTCCCGCCGCCCGTTGCGCGCGAGTACCCGGAGGATGGCCGTGCGCCTGCGCGGCCAGGCCAGTCGGCCCGTCACCTCCTCGACGCGGTTGAAGCGCAGGCTGCGCACCCGGTCGGAGATCGCGTCGTCGAGCAGCCACAGGATCCGGCGGTCCGTCACCGCGAGCACCGCGTGGGGGCTCTTCCACAGCGACGCGGGCGTCACGACGACCACGTCCTCGCGATCCTCGAGCGCCTGCAGCAGCTCCGGGCCGAGCGCACGCCGGATCGGCTCGGCGAGCCAGTGTCCCGCCGGGCGGCGACGTGTCGCCGTGCGCTGCGGGCCGCCGCGCTGCGCGGGCTGATCCCCCCGGGGGCGCGTATGGCGGGCTCCTGCGCGCAGCAGGTCGTGGGCCACGTTGATCTGCGCCATGCGCAGCTCCGCCTCCGGGCCGCCGCCGCGGTCGGGGTGCCACTGCTTGGCCAGGCGGCGATAGGCCTCCCCCACCTCCTCGGGCGAGGCGCCGGGCTGCAGGCCGAGCACGGAGAGCGGATCGTCCATCGCCCTCTGATTCTGCAACACGCTAGGCGGGGAGCCAGAGCAGCGGCAGCAGGCGCTTCGTCGTCACCGAGCGCCGCTCGCCCAGCCGCCGTGCGCCGTGGTGCAGGTAGAACCCCTCGGCGTTGGGATCGCTCTCCACGAGCAGGCCGCCCGTGCCGTGCCCTGCCGCCGTCACGAGCGCGTCCTGCAGCAGCGCGCGCCCGACGCCCGTGCCGATCGCGGGAGGGTCGACCCAGAGCGCGAGCAGCTCGGCCGGCGCGCTGCCGACGTCGACGGCGCTGAAGCCGAGCATCTGGTCGCCGTCGACCGCGACGCGGATCGCGTTGCCCTCGACGTCCTCGGGAGTGACGGTCAGCTCCGGGCGTGCGCGCTGCAGGAAGCCTGCGTCGTAGCCCCAGTGGCCCTTCGAGCGCAGGGCGAGCTCGGTGAGCTCGGCGGCGTCGGCCGCCGTCGCGTCGCGCAGCCGCGGACCGGACGCGGTCCCGGCGCCCACCGGCTCGACGATCGTCGCCGGGTCGGACGTCAGGAGCGGCCACGGGCCGTCGGGCGGGCGATCGCCGACGACCGCGAACTCTGGTGTGGGTCCGAGCGTCAGGCGGCGCTGCCACACCGACGCACCGGGACCGGCGGCGTCGCGGAGCTCGGGGAGGAAGTGCTCGTAGTCCTGCCCGTCGGGCTTGGCCAGCCAGCTCGCCGAGGCGAGGCCGCCGGCGGGGACCGCGTCGCCGCCCACGAGGCCGTAGATGCCGGCGGTGCCGGCCCCGGTCCCGGAGGCCGCGGCGTCGTGGGTCCCGCGACGCCGCGCATCGATCGCTGCCCGCTCGAGGGCACCGAGCGCGCCGAGGCCGCGCAGGACGTACCAGTCCTCGAACCAGCCCTCGCCCCCGCCGTCCCACGGCGCGGACCCCAGGCGCAGGGCCCAGGACGCGAGCAGCCCGCGGGGTGGCTCGGCGCCGAGCGCGGCGTGGAAGGCCCCGAGGGCATCCGCGTAGACCGCAGGATCCACGTCCGGCCGCGGCCGGTGCCAGAAGACGTACGCGACGGTCATCCGACCCGGAAGCTCACAGCATGGATCTGACGTTGCCCGTAGCTCCCGCGCTGGACCTGGCCGGCGGCGGTCACGAGCTGGCCCACCTTCGGGTCGCGGCGCGGGCGCAGCCCGCGGCGGACGTCGACGGCCGTGAACCCCGGCGCCGTGACGCTGTCGCGTCCCACGACGACCACGTGCAGGTCGCCGTCGCCGTCGGGGTCGACGGACTCGACGAGCACGACGCGGCCGATCGCCGACCGGCAGCCGGAGAGATCGCTCGGGCAGGTCGCGCGCTTGAGCTTCGCGACCGCCACCGGCGCCGTCCGCTCGGCCCGCGCACCGGATGCGGGTGCGACCACGAGGGCGGCGAGCAGGGCCGCGAGCAGGATGAAGCGCACGGCGAGACCGTAGCCCGCCGACGCATGTCTGCGCATTCAGGGCAGCGCCAGCGCACCGATCACCTCACGCCACCACGCGCGCTCCGCGTCGTTCTGGGCGCGCTGCAGCCGGCGCCGCGCGATGTCCTGCAGCGCCTGGGTCGGGCCGACGGCGACGACGGGCCCGGTGAACGCGTAGCGGCCGTCCGCGAGCGCGACGAGCGCGCCCACCTGATCGCGGCGCGTGCGCAGCTGGTCGACGACCTCGATGCCGTCGACCGCGCCTGGGCGACCGGGGTCGCCCTCGCTGTCGCCCCACGGGCGGCTCGTCACGATGGAGCTGTGCGGCAGCGGGCGGCTGATGGCACGCGGCCCGACCGGGCCCTCGCGCCAGCGCGCGAGCAGGTCGCGGAACTCGATCGCGACCTCCTGGCGCACGAGCACGTGGAGTCGGTCGCCCGCTTCGATGCGCGTCGAGCCGCGCGGCGGGATCGCCTGCTCGCCGCGGATGATCACGTTGAGCAGCGCCTCGCGCGGCAAGCCCAGCTCGCGGACGAGGCGCCCCGCCACCGCGTCGCTCGCCGCGACCGGGAACTCGGCGATCTCCGCACCCATCCGCCGCGCGGTCGTCGGGTCGGTGAACGGCGTCGGGATCGCCGCCTCGTTCGTCGTGACCCCCAGGCGCGCCGACAGCCACTCGAACGTCGTGCCCTGCAGCAGCGTCGAGACGAGCACGGCGAAGAACACGATGTCGAAGAACTCGCGCGCGCCCTCGATGCCCTCGATCACCGGGAAGGTCGCGAGCACCACCGGGACGGCGCCGCGCAGACCCGCCCATCCCAGCGCGACGCGCTCGTTGAACGAGAACCCCATCCCGATGGTGCTCGCGAAGGTCGCGATCGGCCGGGCGATGAACACGAGGACGAGCGCGAGGATGATCCCCTCGAGCCACACGCCGCCGAAGTCCGACGGGAACACGAGCAGGCCCAGGACGAGGAACATCCCGAGCTGCGCGACCCACGCGAGCCCGTCGTGGAAGGTCGTGATCGTCCGCCGGGCCGGCGTCGCCGAGCTGCCGATGACCAGGCCCGCGAGGTAGATGGCGAGGAAGCCGGAGCCGTGCAGGACGTCCGCGCCGCCGAACGCCACCGCGGCGAAGGCCAGCGACGCCACCGGGTACAGGCCGGCGGACGCGAGGCTCACCTGCCGCAGCATGCGGACGGCGACCCAGCCGACCGCGATGCCGACCGCGCCGCCGATGACGAGCTCCTCGACGATCGCGAACAGCATGTCCAGCGCGTTGTAGTCCGGCTGCTGGATCCAGGCGATGAACCCCGTGACGAGCAGGACGGCGACGGGGTCGTTCATGCCCGCCTCGCCCTCCAGCGTCCGCGCCAGGCGCCGCCGCAGCGTCGAGCCGCGCAGCACCGCGAAGATCGCCGCGCCGTCCGTCGACGACACGATCGCGCCGATGAGCAGGCCCTGCAGCAGGCTCATGTCGAACAGCAGGCTCGCCCCGAAGCCGACGATGATCGCCGTGATCAGGGTCCCGACCGTCGCCAGGCTGAACGCCGGCACGAACACCGGCCGGATCTCCTGCCAGCCGGATGCGAGACCGCCTTCGTACAGGATGAGGGCCAGCGCGATGATCCCGACGGTCTGGGCGAGCTGGTAGTCGGAGAAGTTCAGCCAGCCGAACCCGTCCGACCCGGCGAGCATCCCGACCCCGAGGAACAGCAGGAGGCTCGGGACCCGGAGGCGCCCGGCGACCAGCGACGCCAGCAGGCCAGCGGCCAGCAGCGCGCCGGCCACGAGCACCATCTGGCCTACGTCCACCTCGGGATGTTCTCAGGAACGACGCTGCGCAGCGATCCGGAGGCGCTCGATCGAGCTCCGGATGATGCGCGAGACCTGCATCTGCGAAACGCCGACGATCGCTCCGATCTCGGCCTGCGTCATGTCCTGGCGGAAGCGGAGGGTCAGCACGGTGCGCTCGCGGGGCGACAGCTCCGTGAAGAGCTTGGCGAGCGTCGCGCGCTCCTCCGCTCGCGCGAAGCCGTCCTCCTCGTCGCCGAGCAGGTCCCCGAGCGTGCTGCCGTCCTCGGCGTCGCCGCGGGGGGCGCTGAGCGAGGTCGCGCTGCGCGCGCGCCCGGCCTCGAGCGCCTCGAGGATCTCCTCGTCGCCGACGCCGAGGTGCTCGGAGAGCTCCGCGACCGAGGGCGAACGGCTGAGCTGCGTGGACAGCAGCGTCGTCGCCTGCTCGACGCGGAGCGTGAGCTCCTGCAGGTCGCGCGGCGGGCGGACCGTCCACGACTTGTCGCGGAAGTGACGCTTGACCTCGCCGAGCATCGTCGGCACCGCGAAGGACGAGAAGGCGATCCCACGTGCGGGGTCGAAGCGGTCGATCGCCTTCAGGAGCCCGAGGGCAGCGACCTGCATGACGTCCTCGAGCGGCTCGGACTGCCGGCGGTAGCGCAGGGCGACCTGGCGGGCCAGCCCCATGAAGCGCTCGACGAGCTCCTCACGGGCGTGCTGGTCGTCGTGCTCCTTCAACCGCACGAACAGCTCGCGGTCGCGACGATGGCGCTCGGTTCCGGACACCCGTGGCGCAGGGTGTTCGGGCAGCTCCGTTTCGGCCACCAGGCTCATGCACGATTCCGTGAGTCGAGCGATCGGATGCCAACCTCGCTACCCGCGTGACGCGTTCCGAACGTCAGCGAACAACATCCTGGCGCGTTGCCGCGCCTCCGCACGCGGACGACGTGTTGGGCGGAGATGTGCGCCCTGTGCGGGGAGGTTCACGGCGCCCGATTCGGGGCAAGCAGGGATCATGGCGCCCCCGGGGTCTCACGCGTTCGAGCTGCGCGTGCCC
Organism: uncultured Solirubrobacterales bacterium; assembly: GCA_963757125.1. GTDB lineage: Bacteria > Actinomycetota > Thermoleophilia > Solirubrobacterales > Solirubrobacteraceae > CAVVSD01. The sequence continues at coordinate 1,635,048 of CAVWQP010000009.1, forward strand.
GCCGTGCCTGCGAGCGTCGGAGAGCTGCGCCACGCGCTGAGCGCCGAGCTCGAGACGCTGCCGGTCCCGATGGCGCTCGTGGAGGACATCGGCCTCGCCGTCTCCGAGGCGGCGACGAACGCCGTGCTCCACGCGTACCTCGAGGAGGGCCGGCCCGGGTCGGTGCTGCTCTCGGCGCGGCTCATGGACGACATCGTCCACGTCGTCATCCGCGACCACGGCCGGGGCATGACCCCGCGTCCCGACAGCCCGGGCCTCGGGCTCGGGCTGCCGCTCATGACCCGGCTCGCCGACGCCGTGCAGATCTCCACCCACCCCGAGGGCGGGACCGAGGTGCGGATGACGTTCACCGTGGTGCGGCGGGGCGAGCCGCAGCCGCGGTTCGCGCACTGAGCCTCTAGCGTCCTTCCTGGTCGTCGGTCTCCCGCTCGGCGGCGGCCCGCACGATGCGGTGCGCGTCCACGAGCTCCATGCCGGTGCTGCGCAGCAGGTCCGTCGCCGTGGAGCGGATCTGCCCGACGATGACGCTCACCGAGAGGTTCGCCGTCCCTTCGAGCACGATCGTCGCGTGCGCCGCTGCGCGCACGGCCGGTTCGACGACGTCGGCCTCGCGGGCCGGGTCGTCGAGGATCGTCGCGAGCGCCCGGACGGACTCCGCCAGCTCGCGCAGCGCGAGCGACACGCCGGGCGGTGTCGCGTCGCCCGTCGCGATGGCGCGCATCGCACCCCGCGCCAGGACGCGCGTGTTGCGCACGGCGAGGTCGATCTGCGCGCCGGCGGTCGCGTAGAAGCCGATCTGGCGGCGGGCCGTGCGCCGGCCGATGGTCGTCATGCCGCCCTCCTGCCCCACGTCGATCGCCTCGCGGAAGCGCCCGAGGTCGTCGTCGATCGCGCGCGCGCGCAGCAGCGCGGCCTCCGTCCCGGCCTCCGAGCGCTCCTCGAGGGCGGTCGCGATGTCCTCGAGGGTCGCCGCGAGCTCCGCCAGGACGGGCTCGGCCGCCTCCCGGATGAGCCGGACGACGTCGATCGGCAGGACCAGCAGGCTGACGACCAGCGCGGTCGCGGCGCCGACGGCCGCGTCGAGCGAGCGGGCGAACGAGATGCCGTGGAGGTCGGGCGGCGAGAGCGTCACGACGAGCACCGCCGACGCCGCGGCCTGCGTGACCAGCAGCGTCCCCGATCCCAGCAGGATCGCCGAGGTCATCGCGAGCATCACGATGACGAGCAGCTGCCAGGTCCCGGAGCCGATGAGCAGCACGAGCAGGTCGGCGACGGCGATGCCGACCGTCACGCCGACCGCGACCTCCACCGCGCGCCGGGTGCGCTGCCCGAGGGTGACGCCAAGCGTGACGATCGCGGCGATCGGGGCGAAGAACGGCCGCGGGTGACCGATGACCTCGTGGGCGAGCGTCCACGCGAGGACGGTGGCCAGTCCGGCCTGGACCATCGTGCGCCACGCGGAGCGCAGGCGGCCGAGCCGCTCGCGCATCGAGAGCCGCGATCGCTCGGCGGCCTCGCCGAGCAGTCCGGAGACCATCTCGGGCGGACCAGGACGGTGCATCGCGGGTGGCGAGGCTACACCGCCCAGCCTCTACGCTCCCGCAGCCGTGGACATGCTGCAGTCGATCATCCTCGGGATCGTGCAGGGGCTCACCGAGTTCCTGCCGATCTCCAGCTCGGCGCACCTGCGCATCGTTCCCGCCTTCTTCGGGTGGGACGATCCGGGCGCCGGGTTCACCGCTGTCGTGCAGCTCGGCACGATGTTCGCGGAGCTCATCTACTTCCGGCACGACCTCATCCGCATCGGGACGCGGTGGTTCCAGAGCCTGCGCAACCCCGAGATGCGCTCCGAGCTCGACGCGCGCATGGGCTGGTACCTCATCTGGGCGACCATCCCGATCGGCATCCTCGGCCTGCTGTTCCAGGACTCGATCGAGACGTCGTTCCGCGCGCTGGTCCTCATCGGGTGCACGCTCATCGCGCTCGGCGTCGTGCTGTGGTGGGCGGACCAGCGCGCCACGCGCCATCGCCCGATCACCGATCTCCAGCTCAAGGACGGGCTCATCATGGGCGCCGCGCAGACGCTGGCGCTCGTGCCCGGCGTCTCGCGCTCGGGCGCGACGCTCACCGCGGGCTTGCTGCTCGGGCTGGAGCGCTACGCCGCCGCGCGCTTCTCCTTCCTCCTGTCGATCCCCGCGGTCGTCCTCAGCGGCCTCTACCAGGCGTACGAGCTGGCGGTCGGCAAGACGCCGGGTGACACCGGCGCCGCCCAGATCGTGGTGGCGACGATCCTCGCGTTCATCACCGGGTACGCCGCGATCGCGTTCCTCCTGCGTTACCTCGTGACGCACAACCTGTCGGTCTTCGTCGCCTACCGCATCGCGCTCGGGATCCTCGTGATCGCCCTCGCCGCGTCGGGCGCGATCAGCTGACGATCGGGCTCGCGGCAGCCGCCACCGACGCGGCAACCCGATCCCAACCGTTCTCCAACCATCCGCTGCGACCGTCCCGTGCATGAGAAGCACGGATGCACTCAGCGCACGCCTCCACGAGGCACTGCAGTCGCCGCGGGCCCTCGGCACGGATGCCGAGGGGCCGCACGTCTGCCCGACCTGCCACGCACCGTTCGTCATCCCGGTGGACGCGGTCGAGATCGACGCCTGGCACTTCTCGGTCTCGCTGCACTGCCCGAACTGCGACTGGGTCGGCACGGAGGTCTACGACGACGAGGCGCTCGAGCGCTTCGACATCGGCCTGGAGGCCGGCACGCGCGCCCTGGTGCGCACCCTCGAGGAGCTCGCGTACGAGAACGCGAACGCGGACTTCGAGGCGTTCGCGCTGGCGCTGCAGGCCGACGCGATCCTCCCGGAGGATTTTGGGACGGCTCCCATCTAGACTCCCGGGCGTGCCACCCAAGCAGCGACAGGTCCGCGTCGAGCAGAAGAGCGCGCTCGCGGCGATGCAGCGGCTCGAGACCCGCTCCGACGAGGAACTCCTGACGGAGACGCGCTACCGCTCCGCAGCCCAGGCGCTGCTCGGCGCGCGCGCTGCCGAGCGCTACGACGCGAAGGCAGCGCGGGAGCACTTCCAGAAGGCGATCGCCGCCGCCCGCCCGCAGGAGCGGATGCAGCTGCGCCGCATGGCCGACGCCTCGCTCGCCCTCGCCGAACGCCGCGCCGACGACCTGAAGGTCGCGGTCGAGCGCCTCGGTCAGGAGGCCCCATCGGGCCGCCAGCTCTTCCTCCTGCGCTTCATGGGCCTCGTCGCGCCGCCCGCCGGCACCGGCATGGTCCGCCGGGTCCGCGGCATCGCGATCGTCGTCGCCATCGTGGTCGTGCTCCTCGCGATCGGGTTCGGTCTCGCCAAGCTCGTCACGCTGCCGTTCGGCGGGATCTCGACGCCCGGCGCGTTCCTCCTCGGCCTCGTCATCCTCATCATCGTGCTCGGCGTGATGGCGCTTCTCGGCAGACGCAGGCAGAACGCGGCGCGGGCGAAGGCCTCAGCCGCGCGCGGCGGCGGGTAGCCAGCGGGCGGCGGCCGTGCCGCTCACACCGCTCGCAAGCAGCTACGACCACCTCCTGCTCGATCTGGACGGGTGCCTGTGGGTCGGCGACGAGCCGACCGAGCGGGCGACCGACGCGCTCACCGCGCTGCGCGTCGCGGGCAAGGGCATCGCGTTCGTCACCAACGACGGGCGCCACAGCGCCGAGGAGCAGGTGCGCAAGCTCTGGCGCCTGGGGTTCCAGGCCTCCGCGGAGGAGGTCGTGACCGTCGGCGGCGCGCTGCAGTTCCACCTCGCCGAGCGCTACGGCCACGACCGCGCCGCGGCCGTCGTCATCGGCTCGCCCGCGCTGCACCGCCACGTCGAGCAGGCGGGGCTGCGGATCGTGAACGACACGGCGTTCGCGTCCCGGGCGGAGGTCGTCGTCGTGGGCGCGCACGACGGCTTCGACTACGCGGAGCTGCGCGAGGCCGCGCAGGCCGCGACGCGGGGCGCCACGGTGGTGGCGGCGGGGCGCGACCCCTTCTTCCCCATGCCCGACGGTCCCTGGCCCGGGACCGGCGCCGTCGTCGCGGCGGTGGAGACCGCTGCGGGGGTCGTGGCGGAGAACGTCGGCAAGCCGTCGCCGGCGATCGTCCACGCTGCGCTGGACCGGCTCGGGCCGGGCCGCGCGCTCTTCGTCGGCGACCGCGTGGAGACCGACCTGGCGGCCGCGGCGAACGCCGGGATCGACGGCGCGCTCGTGCTCACCGGCGCGACGACGCCGCTGCAGGCGCACCGGGCCGACGGCGCGATCGCCGTGCGCGACAGCCTGGCCGACCTCGTGCTGGTCTAGCCTGCCGGTCCGTGCCGCGTCGCCTGCGACTCATCGTGAACCCGAACGCCGGCGGTGGCCGGACGCTGGCGGAGCTGCCGGCCGTCGAGGAGGCGCTGCGCGGTCACGCCGTCGAGTTCACGGTCCAGCAGACGACCGGCATCGAGCATGCGCAGGCGCTCGCCCGCGGCGCGGTCCAGGCCGGGGACGTGGCCGTGAGCTACGGCGGGGACGGTCTGGCCGGCGCGGTCGCGCACGCCCTGCGCGGGAGCCAGGGCACGCTCGGCCTGCTGCCCGGGGGCCGCGGCAACGACTTCGCGCGCAAGCTCGGCATCCCGCTCGACGCCCGCGAGGCCTGCGCGGTCCTCGCGCGCGGCGAGGAGCGCACCGTCGACGTCGCGGAGGTCGACGGCCGGACCTTCCTCGGCATCGCGAGCTTCGGGATCGACACCGAGGTGCAGGACATCGCGAACGCCACGACGCGCCTGAACGGCCAGGCCGTCTACCTCTACGCGACGCTGCGCGCGCTCGCGGCGTGGAAGGCGGTGCCGCTCGAGCTCGCCGTCGACGGCGGCGAGCCGCGCCGGTTCGACGGCTACTCCGTCGCCGCGTGCAACTCCGGCGTCTACGGCGGCGGGATGCACCTCGCGCCCGACGCGGACATCGCCGACGGCCTCATCGAGATCGTCTCCTACGGCGACCTCCCGAAGTGGCGGTTCCTGCGCGGCCTGGCGCGCGTCTTCCGCGGCACGCACCTGCGCGATCCGGCCGTCGAGCTCGTGCAGGCGCGCGAGGTGCACGTCGACGCCGGGCGGCCGTTCCGCATCTACGCCGACGGGGACCCGGTCGGCATGACCCCGGCGACGATCCGCGCCGTGCCCAGGGCCCTTCGCGTCCTGGCCCCATGACGCTGCTCGGGCTCAAGGTCGCCGCCTCGCGCGGCGTCGGCGCGCTGTCCCGGCGCGCCGGGCGCGGCGGCACGTCGCTCCCCGGCCGCCTGCTCCTGCGCATGGAGCCCCACGCGATCGGCGAGCTCTCCGCGCGGCTGCCTGACGGCACCTCGATCATCAGCGCGACGAACGGCAAGACGACGACGGCGGCGATGGTCGCCTCGATCCTCGGCCGCGGCGGGGTGCGGCTCGTCCACAACCGCGCCGGGGCGAACATGGCGGGCGGCGTCGCGACCGCGCTCATGAACGCGGAGGGCGACCAGGGCCTCTTCGAGGTCGACGAGTTCTGGCTGGACCGCGTCGTGCCCGAGCTGCGTCCCCGGGCGATGCTGCTGGCCAACCTCTTCCGCGACCAGCTCGACCGCTACGGCGAGCTCGAGACCATCGCCGATCGCTGGGCCGCCGTGGTCGCCGCGTCCCCGGAGACGGCGCTCGTCCTCAACGCGGACGATCCGCTCGTCGCCGACCTGGGCCGCGACCGCGACGGCGTCCTCTACATCGGCGTCGACGACGACAGCGTCGCGCTGGAGGGGATGGCACACGCGTCGGACTCCAAGCACTGCCGCCGCTGCGGAGCCCCGTACGTGTACGACGCCGTCTACCTCGGCCACCTGGGCCGCTACCACTGCCCGAACTGCCACGCGAGCAGGCCGGATCTCGCGGTCGCGGCGACGCGGGTCGTGCTCGACGGCACCCGCGGCGCCGACGTCACGCTGCGCACGCCGCAGGGGACGGTCGACGTCCGCATCCCGCTCCCCGGCCTCTACAACGTCTACAACGCGCTCGCGGCTGCCGGCCTCGCGTTGACCCTCGGCGCCCCGCTGGCGGACGTCGCGGCGGGGCTGGAGGCGGTCGAGGCGGCGTTCGGCCGCGCGGAGACGCTGCGCCTGGGCGACCGCGAGCTGACGCTGCTGCTCGTGAAGAACCCGGCGGGCGCCAACGAGGTCCTGCGGACGCTGACCCTGGATCCGGGCGAGCACGACCTGCTCGGCATCCTCAACGACCGCACGGCGGACGGGAAGGACGTCTCCTGGGTCTGGGACGCGGACTTCGAGGTCCTCGCGCCGCGCGTGCGCCGCGCGACGTGCAGCGGCACCCGCGCGGCCGAGCTCGCGCTGCGCCTGAAGTACGCCGGGGTTCCGACGGACCGGATCGTCGTGCAGCCCGCGCTGGACCGCGCGCTCGACGAGGCGGCCGCGGCGGGCGAGGGGCGGCTCATCGCCCTGCCGACCTACACGGCGATGCTCGAGCTGCGCGCGCTCCTCACCCGCCGCGGCGTGACCACGGGGTCCTTCGCGTGACACCCGAGGAAGCCGCGATCGCCTGGCACGACGTCGAGAACGGCGCCTACGACATCGACCTCGACGTCTGGCACGCGCTCGCCGCCGCGCACGCGGGATCCGAGCCGGTGCTGGACGTCGGCGCGGGCACCGGGCGCGTCGCGCTGCACCTGGCTGGGCTCGGCTTCCCGGTCGTCGCCTTCGACACCGAGGAGGTGCTCCTGCGGGCGCTGGAGCACCGCGCCGAGGGCCTCCCGGTGGAGACCGCGGTCGGCGACGCGCGGACGATGGACCTGGGCCGGCGGTTCGGCCTCATCATCGCCCCGATGCAGACCGTCCAGCTCCTGGACGGCCCGGAGGGGCGCGCGGCCTTCCTGCGCGCCGCCCGCGAGCACCTGCTGCCCGGCGGCGTGCTCGCATCCGCCATCGCGCACCCGCTCGAGGGGTTCGACGCCAGCGAGGTCGATCCGCCGGCGCCGGACTTCGGCGAGTCGGGCGACGTGTGGCTCGTCAGCCGACCGGTGGCGATCCGCGACGAGGGTCACAGGGTCGCCCTCGTGCGCGAGCGCGAGGCCGTGGAGCCCGACGGCACGCGCACCGTCGAACAGGACGTCATCCATCTGGACCGCCTGCCGCCGAAGACGCTCGAGGAGGAGGGCGCCGCAGTCGGCCTGCAGCGCGCCAGGCCCCTGCTCGTCCCCGCGACCGACGACTACATCGCCTCCACCGTCGTGATGCTGCATGTCTGACCTGCGCGTCTGCGCGCTGTACCCCGACCTCATGAACATCTACGCGGACCGCGGCAACCTGCTCATGCTGCAGCGCCGCTGCGAGTGGCGCGGGATCGGCTTCGAGCTCACCGCCGCGGGGCTCGGCGACGCGATCGACCCGGCCGCCCACGACCTCTTCTACCTCGGCGGCGGTCAGGATCGTGACCAAGCGCTGTGCGCGCAGGACCTCGTCGGGACCAAGCGCGACGCGCTGCACGCCGCGGCGGACGGCGGCGGGCTCGTCCTCGGCATCTGCGGCGGGTTCCAGCTCCTGGGCCACGCCTACGAGCTCGGCGACGAGGAGATCCCCGGGCTCGGCCTCGTCGATCTGCGGACCGTCCGCGTGGACTCGCACCGCCTCGTCGGCAACGTCGCCATCGAGGTGGAGCTCGACGGCTCCGCCCGTGTGCTGGCGGGCTTCGAGAACCACGGCGGCCGCACGCACCTGGGCCCCGGCGAGCGCCCGCTGGGCAAGGTCCTGCGCGGGCACGGCAACACCGGCGAGTCGGGCTTCGAGGGCGTCGTGCGCGACGGCGTCATCGGCACCTACCTGCACGGCCCGCTGCTGCCGAAGAACGCCTGGTTCGCCGATTGGCTCATCGCCAGGTGCACCGGCACGCAGCCCGAGCCCCTCGACGACGCGTTGGAGAACGCGGCGCATGCGGAGGCTCGTCGAGCGGCCGGTCTGGGTACTGGTCGATAAGCTCGCCCCCTCCCCCGCCCAGGGACTCCTCTGTGACCGCACCTGACACCGCCCAATCCGAGGGGCCGTCCGCCACCCCGGCGGAGCCCCTCGAGTTCCGCGCCGCAACGAAGCGTTACGCAGGTGCCACCGAACCGGCGGTGGACGCCCTCTCCCTCGAGGTCCCCGCCGGCGACATCTGCGTCCTCGTCGGCCCCTCCGGGTGCGGCAAGACCACCGCCATGCGGATGGTCAACCGCATGATCGACATCACCGAGGGCGACATCCTGCTCGGCGGCCGGTCGGTGCGCGACCGCGAGCCCGCGGCCCTCCGGCGCGACATCGGCTACGTCATCCAGCAGGTCGGCCTCTTCCCGCATCGCACGATCGCGCAGAACATCGCGACCGTCCCCGAGCTGCTCGGGTGGGACCGCACGCGGCGCGAGGAGCGCGTCCGTGAGCTGCTCGACCTCACGGGCCTGGAGCAGGACATGGGCTCGCGCTATCCCGCCCAGCTCTCCGGCGGCCAGCGCCAGCGCGTCGGCGTGGCCCGGGCGCTCGCGGTCGACCCGCCCGTGATGCTCATGGACGAGCCGTTCGGCGCGATCGACCCCATCAACCGCGAGCGCCTGCAGAACGAGTTCCTGCGCCTGCAGGAGCGCGTCCGCAAGACGATCGTCTTCGTCACCCACGACATCGACGAGGCGATCAAGATGGGCGACCGGATCGCGATCCTCCAGCGCGGCGGCAAGCTGCAGCAGTACGGGGCGCCGGAGGAGCTGCTCATGCATCCGGCGAACGACTTCGTGCGCGACTTCGTCGGCGCCGACCGGGCCCTCAAGCGCCTCGCGCTCATGCGGGTGCGCGACGTGAACCTCTGGACGCCGGAGGAGGTGCCCTTCGAGCTCGAGCTGGACGACGACCGGCGGCCGCAGGCCTGGCGCGACCCGCAGGGCGGTCAGTCCACGCCCGTGCTGACGGTCGACCGCGACGACATCCTGCGCGACGCGCTCTCCGACCTCCTGCTGAGCGAGACCCAGTACGGGGCGGTCGTCGACGAGGCGGGCCGCCTCGCCGGGATCCTCTCCGTCGAGCTGATCCACGACTTCCTCGCGCCGGAGGCGGTCGGCTCGACGAACGCGTCCTCATGATCGCCGCCGCGCTCCTCGCCCAGTCCGACAACGGGTTCTTCCGGGAGCGCACGGACAGCTGCGTCACGGACAACGGCTTCTGCCCCGGGTGGTTCTTCGACCACATCGACCGCTACACGACGCCGTTCCTCCAGCACGTGTTCCTCGTCGTCGTGTCGGTCGGCATCGGGTTCGCGATCGCGTTCGTCCTCGCCGTCACGGCGCACCGGCGCCGGTGGCTCGTGGGGCCGGTCACGAACATCACCGGCATCCTCTACACGCTGCCGAGCGTCGCGCTGTTCTTCCTGCTCCTGCCGATCACGGGGCGCGGGAACGTCACCGCGATCATCGCGCTGACCGGCTACACGCTGCTCATCCTCTTCCGCAACACGCTGGCCGGGCTGGACTCCGTTCCCGAGGACGCCCGCGACGCCGGCCGCGGCATGGGACTCACCGAGCGCCAGCTGCTGTGGCGCGTCGAGCTGCCGCTGGCGCTGCCGGCCATCATGGCCGGGCTGCGGATCGCGACGACCACGACGGTCGGGCTCGCGGCGCTCGCGTTCTTCGCCGGAGCGGGCGGCCTGGGCGAGCCGCTGGAGGCTCAGAAGGCGTTCAAGACGAACGTCGTCTTCGCGGGCGGGCTGTGCGTGCTGCTGGCGGTCGTCCTCGACGGGATCATCCTCATCGTCCAGCGCTCCATGACCCCCTGGACGCGGGCGGCATGACCGTCACCGCCAGCATCTTCTCGACGTTCGGCGACGCCCTGGACTTCATCGTCCAGCCCCGGACGGGCCGCGGCGGCGGCGAGGTCGGCGGCCTGTCGAACAACTTCCAGCTCATCTGGGAACACCTGAAGCTCTGCATCGTCGCGATGGCGCTCGCCACCGCGATCGCGCTGCCGATCGGGCTGTGGCTCGGCCACACCCGCCGGGGGGCGTTCCTGGCCGTGAGCGTGTCGAACATCGGCCGCGCCGTGCCCGCGATCGCGCTGCTGTTCGTCTTCTTCGCCTTCCTCGGCGCCGGATTCGCCAACGTCGCGCTCGCGCTGACGCTGCTGGCGATCCCGCCGATCCTCACGAATGCCTACGTCGGCGTGCGCGAGGTCGATCCCGACGCCGTCGACGCGGCGCGCGGCGTGGGCATGACCGGGCTGCAGATCCTGCGCCGGGTGGAGTTCCCGCTCGCGGTCGGCCTCATCTTCGGCGGTATCCGGACATCGGCCGTCAACGTCGTCGCCACCGCAACGATCGCGCCGCTCGCGGGCGTCGTGACGCTCGGCGACCCGATCATCAACCCGAGCATCTACGGCGAGGAGGGCCGCCTCGGCGGCGCGATCCTCGTGGCGATGCTCGCCGTCTTGACCGAGGTGTCGCTCGCCGCCGTGCAACGCGCGGTGACCCCGCGCGGACTGCGCATGCAGTCGTCCGGGCGGACCCCTCGCGGAAGGCTCATCGCGTCACCCCGAAGGAGGGTCACGACCACCCCATGAACCAGACACGAACCATCAGGACCGCGCTCGCGACGATCGCCGCGTTCGCACTCGCGCTCGGTCTCGTCGCCTGTGGCGGCGACGACTCCGACAGCTCGAGCAGCAGCAGCAGCGGTACGACCACCACGAAGGCCGAGGGCACGGCGGCGATCACGAAGAACGCCGACAACGCCTCGACGACGCTGACGATCGGCTCGAAGAACTTCACCGAGCAGCAGGTGCTCGGCGAGATCTACGCGCAGGCGTTCGCGGCGGCCGGCTACAACGTCAAGAAGGAGCTCAACCTCGGCGACGAGCAGACCGCGCTGAAGGCATTGAAGGGCGGCGACATCAGCGGCTACCCCGAGTACACGGGCACGGCGCTGCTGTCGTTCTTCGAGGTCCCCACGAAGGACCTGCCCAAGGACCCCGCGGCCGCCTTCGACCAGGTGAAGTCGAAGTTCGCCGAGCAGGGGATCACCGCCTTCCCGCCCACGCCGTTCACGTCCTCCAACGAGGTCGCCGTGACGCAGCAGACCGCGGACAAGCTGGGGCTGAAGAACATCTCCGATCTCGAGGGCAAGTCGCAGAACCTCACGCTGTACGGCTCGCCCGAGTGCCGCGGTCGTGACGACTGCCTGCGCGGACTGGAGAACGTCTACGGCCTGAAGTTCAAGAAGTTCGTCCCGGTCGACATCGCGCAGCGCCATGAGGTGCTGACGAACGGCGATGCCGACGTCTCGATCGTGTTCACGACCGACCCGCAGATCTCCCGCAACAAGGAGGTCCTGCTGAAGGACGACAAGGGCATGTTCCCGCCCTACAACTCGACGTTCCTCATGAAGACGGAGACCGCCGACAAGGCCGGCCCGGATCTCCCGAAGACGATCGCGCTCGTCAACAAGAACCTGACCGCGCGCGTCATGCAGGAGCTCAACGCACGCGTCGACCTCGACAAGGAGACCCCGCAGGAGGCCGCAGCGGACTACCTCCAGCAGTTCGACCTGGTGTCGACCGGCTCCTAGGAGCTCTCGCGCTCGAGTTGGGCGATGTACTCGTCCAACTCGGGCACGTGGGTCCTGAGGCTGGGCAGGTTGACGACGATGCCCTCCTGCGTGGAGCGGGCGAGGACGACGACCGCCTCCTCGTCCGGCGAGGGGTTCTCCTCGCGGTGCGGGACCCACGGCGGGACGTAGACGTAGTCGCCCGGCTGGGTCTCGATGCGGCGCTCCTCGTCGTTCTCCAGGAACACGAAGACCGGGTTGCCGCTCACGACGTAGATGCCGGTCTCGGCCTTGCCGTGGTGGTGGTCGGACGTGACCATCCCGGGGCCGACGTGGTTCTTGCCCATCCAGATGTTGCGCGAGCCGCTGCGCCGGCCTGAGATCGCCTCGAAGCGGCGCATCCCGGGGGTCTGCGCGGTGTCCTCGGTCAGCTCGTCGTGGCCGGTGTGGTGCAGGTGCGCGTGCCAGGCGGCGTCCGCGGCGTGGGGCTGATGGTCCTCGCTCACGCGTCGGAGGATAAGACCGTGAGCTCCACGGAGAGCGTCACGGTCACCGTGGCGGCCGGCGGCGTGACCGCCCGGTCGTGGTGCGCGGCGGGACCCATGCGGGCGGCGAGCAGGGCGTCCTCGGCCGTGAGGTGCAGCTCGGACTCGACCGGCACGCGCGCCCGCTCGCGCAGGCCGAGGTCCTCGGCGAGCCGATCCGCCTTGCCCGGATCCGTGCGCAGGAGCCCGAGCGGCTCGCGCAGCTCGGCCAGGTGGCGCTCCGTCGGCGTGACCGCCAGGACGACGCCTCCCGGCGCGAGCACGCGGCGGATCTCGGCGGCGCCGCGGGGCGCGAAGACGCTGAGGACGACCGCAGCGGCGCCGTCGGCGAGGGGCAGCGCGTCCCAGGCGTCGCAGGTCACCGCGGCCATGCGGGGGTGCGCCCGCGCGGCGCGGCGCATCGCCGGGGTCGAGCTGTCCAACGCGATCCCGATGCGGTCCGGGTGCGCGTCGAGGACGCCGGCGAGGTGCTGGCCGGTGCCCGCGCCCAGGTCCGCGACCACCCCGGGCGCGTCGACGGCGGCGTGCTCGGCCAGCGTGCGGGTGATCGGCGCGTAGTGCCCGGCGGCGAGGAACGCCGCGCGGGCGGCGATCATCTCCGCGGTGTCGCCGGCCAGCCGGCGCGACCCGGTCGCGAGGTGCACGTGGCCCTGGCGGGCGACGTCGAACGCGTGGCCGTTCGCGCAGCGCAGAGTCCTGTCGCGCAGCTCGAAGCCCGCCGCGCAGACCGGGCAGCGCAGTGCTCCGAGCGCCGCGGCCAGTCCGCCGGGCGAGCGGGTAGCTTCATCTCGATGCTGCTGTCCGACTATCAGTCCCGCTCCCGCGCCACCGCCGTCTACCCCCAGTCGGGGGACAACATCCTCTACCCCACGCTCGGTCTGTGCGGTGAGGCCGGCGAGGTGGCCGAGAAGATCAAGAAGATGGTCCGCGACGACGGCGGCGTGCTGTCCGACGAGCGCCGCGCGGCGCTGTCGAAGGAGCTCGGCGACGTGCTCTGGTACGTCGCGCAGATCGCGACGGAGGCCGACCTCGACCTCGCCACGATCGCGGACGAGAACCTCGCGAAGCTCCTCAGCCGACGGGACCGCAACGTCCTGTCCGGCAGCGGCGACGACCGCTGACGCGGGGTACGGCTGGCCGCACCCCACGGACGGGGGCTCGCTCTGAGGGCGCTGCGCCGGGCCCGGCGTAGCTTCGGCGCACCCCCCGAACCCCGAGGTCCGCCATGCACCCCTCCATCCGTCACTACGCCATACGCGTCGATCGCGAGAACGCGATCGAGCGCGCCGAGTCGCGCAGCGTCCGCCTCGCGGCGCGCCGTCGCACGAGCGACGACCCGTCGTTCGGCGCCCGTATCCGCTCGGCGTTCGCCTGAGCTAGCTGCGGTCCCAGCCCTGTGCTCGCATCGCCGCGGCCCTTGGCCGCCATGTCCTGCATGTGAGCCTTCTCGGCCCAGCGCTGGGACCGCCTGCGGCGCCTCTCGCGAAGGCGTTGCAGGCCGGTGCGGACGTGAGGCCAGCCGACCCTACGCCTCCCGGCAGCAGCGCGCTACGCGCGCATCGCGAAACGCTCGAAGCGCTCCGCCACCGTGACCGGCAGCCGCGCCCTCACGCGCACGCCGTCGGCGGTCTCCTCGCGCTCGAGGTCCCCTGCGACCTCGTGGAGCTCGGCCAGCTGCGCCCCCTCGGAGAACGGCAGCAGCAGGTCGACCGTGCGCATCGTCTTGCGGAACTCCTGCTCGATGCGGTCGGCCAGCGCGTCGAGCCCCTCGCCCGTCGCTGCTGCGACGACCACCGCGTCCGGATGGCGGAAGCCGAGCTCCTCGCGGCGGTCGGCGTCGATCGCGTCCGCCTTGTTGAGGACGAGGACCCGCGGGCTCTCGCCGGCGCCGATCTCCTCGAGCACGTCGTCGACGGCCTTGATCATCTCCTCCATCTCCTCCTCCGGCGCGGACGCGTCCACGACGTGGAGGATGAGATCGGACACGCGCGTCTCCTCCAGCGTCGCGCCGAACGCGTCGACGAGCTGGTGGGGGAGCTTGCGGATGAAGCCGACGGTGTCGGTCAGCAGGTACGGGCGGTCGTGCAGCCGCGCGAGGCGCGTCGTCGGATCGAGCGTGTGGAACAGGCGGTCGCGGACGCTGACGTTGTTCTCGCCCGTGAGGGCGTTCAGCAGCGTGGACTTGCCGGCGTTCGTGTAGCCCGCCAGCGCGACCTGGGGCACGCTGGCCCGCTCGCGCTCGGCGCGCATCGTCGCGCGCGATCCCTTCACCTCGGCGAGCTTGCGGCGCAGCGCGGTGATGCGGTTGCGGGCGAGGCGGCGGTCCGTCTCGATCTGCGTCTCACCGGGTCCACGGGTGAGCGTCCCGCCCCCGGCCGCGCTCAGGCGCTCGAGGTGCGTCCACAGCCCGCGCATGCGGGCCATGTTGTACTCGAGCTGCGCGAGCTCGACCTGCAGCTTGCCGTCGGCGGTGTTCGCGTGATCGGCGAAGATCCCGAGGATCACCGCGGTGCGGTCGACGACCGGGAGCTCGAGCTCCTTCTCGAGGTTGCGCTCCTGGCGAGGCGTGAGCTCGTCGTCGGTCGCGACCATGTTGGCGTCGGCCGCCTTGGCCGCCGCCTTCACCTCGGCGATCTTGCCGGGGCCCAGGTACGTGTTCGGGTGCGGCTTGTCGCGGTGCTGGACCGCCTGGCCCACGACCGCGACCCCGGCGGTGCGAAGCAGCTCGTGGAGCTCGGACAGGTCGTCGCCGGTCTCCAATGCGCCGATCGTGAACGCGCGCTGCTTCGCCCGGCCTTCGGGCTGCGCCGCGCCGTTGCGTGTCGGCGTGGCGCGGCCGTTGCGATTTCTCTCCATGCACCTCCCATTCTAGTGGGAGGTGTCACGAGCCAGGCGGGCCTCCGTTGGCGCTCGGGCCCTCGGTGTCCGGGCCCTGGATGGAGAACGCGACGCCCTCGTCCTGGACGGTCGCGTCGAGCGTCTTGTCATCCATGAACGCCACGACCGGTTCCGCCAGGTAGACGGTCGCGCCCTCGGCCTCGACGACCTCGTCGGCCGGGAACGGCGCGTCGGCGACGGACAGGGCGAGCTGCGCCGTCCCTCCCTCGCCTTCCTGGACCGAGATCCGCAGGCCCGCGGTCTCGGTCTCCGGGATCTGGTCGGTCAGGCTCTGGATGGCCTCTGCTGCGTCATGCGTCACGGTCAGCACGATGTTCGCCTCCTCGGATAGGGATCGGGCGAATGCATCTGGCTACCCTGCGGCGGTGCTCGCCGAACGCCTCGCCGCACGGACGCTCGAGCTGGTCGACATCCCGTCGGAATCCCACGACGAGGCGGCGCTCGGCGCCCACGTGACGGAGGTCCTGCGCGCGGGTGGCGTGGCGGTGCGCGATGCGGGTGACGGGTGCGTCGTCGCGGGCGCGGCGACGGAGGGCCCGGCGAGGATCCTCCTGGCGGGACATCTCGACACGGTGCCGGTCCAGGGCAACCGTCCCGGGCGCCGCGACGGCGACGTCGTCCACGGCCTCGGATCCGCCGACATGAAGGGCGGTCTGGCGGTCATGGTCGAGCTGGCGCTGGCCGGTGCGCCGTTCGGCTTCGTCTTCTTCCCGCGCGAGGAGCTGCCGTTCGGCGACAGCTCGCTGACCCCGCTGCTCGAGCGCGATCCGACGCTGCGCGAGAGCGGGTTCGGGGTCGTGCTGGAGCCGACCTCCAACGCGGTCCACGCCGGCTGCCTGGGCAACGTGAACGCGACGTGGACGTTCCACGGACGCAGCGGCCACTCCGCGCGCCCCTGGTTGGCAGACAACGCGATCCACCGCCTCGCGCGCGGCGTCGCCGAGCTGGCCGAGGTCCCCGCGACGGAGCACGTCCACGACGGCCTGACGTTCACCGAGGTCGTGTCCGCGACCAGGATCGAGGGCGGGATCGCGCTCAACGTCGTGCCGGAGACCGCGATCGCCAAGGTCAACTACCGCTACCCGCCCGGGAAGTCACCGGAGGACGCCGAGGCGTGGCTGCGGGCGCTCTGCGAGCCGCACGGCGAGCTCGTCATCGACGGCCACGCCCCATCGGGGCCGGTGACGGTGACGAACCCGTTCGTCGACGCGCTGCGCGCAGAGGGCGCCGACGTGCTGCCCAAGCAGGCCTGGACCCCGGTCGCCGAGCTCGTCCGCGCCGGCGTGGATGCCGTGAACCTCGGACCGGGCGACCCCGCGTTCGCCCACCGGCGCGACGAGCAGATCGACGTCGCCGCCCTCGTGCGCTGCCACGAGCTCCTGGAGGTCCTCGGTGGCTGACCTGCGCGTGAACCCGCTCCTCGACGCGCAGGGCACCTACCCGTTCGTGCGGCTGACGCAGGCCAAGCAGGCGGCGGCGGCGCGCGGGATCGAGATCATCGACCTGGGGGTCGGCGAGCCGCGGGAGGCGACGCCGCCGTTCATCAACGAGGCGCTCGTGCGCGCCCTGCTCGCGGAGCCGGTCTCCACCTATCCCCTGGCGGTCGGGCTGCCGGAGCTGCGCCGCGCGGCGGCCGAGTGGGTGCACCGGCGGTTCGGCGCGCAGGTCGACCCCGACGACGCCGTCATCCCGACGTACGGCTCCAAGGAGGCGATCTTCACCCTCGCCCAGGTCCTCGTGCAGCCCGGGCGCGGCGACGTCGTCGCCGTCACGACGCCGGGCTACCCGGTCGGCGCGCGCGGCGCGGCCTTCGCGGGCGCGGAGGTCGTCGAGCTGCCGCTCACGCACGAGCGCGGCTGGCTCCCCGACCTCGACGCCGTCCCGTGGGACCGCCTCGTGCTCCTGTGGGTCAACTCGCCCGGCAACCCGACCGGCGCGGTCGCGCCGCTGAGCTGGCTGGCCGATGCAGCCGCGCGGTGTCGCGAGCACGGCGTCGTGCTCGCCAGCGACGAGGCGTACTGCGAGATCTACTTCGGTGACCCGCCGCCGTCGGCGCTGCAGCTCTCCGACCACAGCGGCGTCCTCGCCTTCCACACGCTGTCCAAGCGCTCCTCGATGCCTGGCCACCGCTCGGGCTTCGTCGCCGGGGACCCCGCGCTCGTCGGGCTGCTGCGGCGGTTCCGCCCGAGCCTCGGCACCGTGCCGCAGGCGTTCGTCCAGCGCGCGTCGGTCGCGGCCTGGAGCGAGGAGTACGCACGTCGACGAGGCCCGCGCCCGCTACGCCGCCAAGCGCGACGCCCTGCTGCCCGCCCTGCAGGCCGCCGGGCTGGAGCACGTCGGGGGCGACGCGTCGTTCTTCCTGTGGATGCGGGTGCCCGACCGCGACGACGAGGCCCTCGCCACGCGCTGGCTCGAGCACGGCGTCGTGGCGGCCCCCGGCTCCTACCTCGGCGCGGGCGGTGAGGGCCACCTGCGCCTCGCCCTCGTCCCCACCGTCGAGGCGTGCGAGCGTGCCGCGGAGCTTGTGGCACGCTTGGGGACATGACCTCGCCCCTGGACACCGACACCGACCTCGTCGCGCTCGCCTCGCACATCGAGGAGCTCTACGAGAAGCCCACGAGCGATCTGACCGAGGAGGACGCGGCGACCGTCGCGCACGTCATCGACCTGCTCGACGACGGCGTCATCCGCGTCGCGTCGCCCACGACGCCCGGCGCCCCGTGGCAGGTCAACGAGTGGGCGAAGAAGGCCGTGCTCCTCACGTTCCGCACGCGCGGGATGGAGACCATCGAGTGCGGGCCCTACGAGTACCACGACAAGCTGCTGCTCAAGACCGGCTACGCCGCGCGCGGGGTCCGCGTCGTGCCGCCGGCGACCGCGCGCCACGGCTCCTACCTCGCGCCCGGCGTCGTGATGATGCCCTCCTACGTGAACATCGGCGCCTGGGTGGGCGAGAACACGATGGTCGACACGTGGGCGACCGTCGGCTCGTGCGCCCAGATCGGCGCCGACGTGCACCTCTCCGGCGGCGTCGGCATCGGCGGCGTGCTCGAGCCGCTGCAGGCCGCGCCCGTGATCGTCGAGGACGGCGCGTTCGTCGGGTCGCGCTGCATCGTCGTCGAGGGCGTCCGGGTCGGCGCCCGCGCCGTGCTGGGGGCGAACGTCGTCCTGACCGCCACCACGCCGATCATCGACATGCGCGGGCAAGGAGAAGGTCGAGATGCGCGGCGAGGTGCCCGCGGGCGCGATCGTCGTGCCTGGCACGCGCACGAAGAAGCTCCCGGCCGGCAAGGCGCGCCTGCCCTGCGCCTACATCATCGGCGAGCGCTCGTCCCGGACCGACCTGAAGACGTCGCTGAACGACGCGCTGCGCGAGCACGCCGTCAGCGTGTAAGCAGCTCCGCCGCCTCGGGGTTGTGCAGGTGCCCCGCCCACTCCAGGGGCGTGGCGCCGTACGTGCGATCGCGGACCTCGGTGTCCGCGCCCGCTGCCAGCGCCGCGCGCAGCAGATCGCCGTCGCGGATCCGCACCGCCTCGTGCAGCACCGTGCCGCCGAGGCGTCCGATGGGCTCGTCGAGCGCGACGCCCGCGAGGCCGTCGGCGCCGTCGAGCTCGTAGGCGAGGATCGCGTCCAGCGGGGCGCCCTGCGCGGCGAGCCGGCGCGCGGCCTCGGGGTGCCCCGCCGCCTGGGCGACGTGCGCGAGCCCCATGCCGTTGCCCGGCAGCCGGGCGGCCAGCGTCGCGGGTGACGCGGAGCCCGGCGTCTCCCCTCGCCCCGCCGCCTCGGCCGCGGCGACGAGCTCCGGCGGCACCGGAGCCGCGAGCCCGTCGCGGTGGATCCAGAACGTCTGCCCGTGCCCGACCGACCGGGCGCCCACGGCGCGGTACAGCCGCTCCCCGTCCTCCGTCGCGTTGACGGTCGCCAGCGTGGCTCCTTGACGCCGCGCCGCGTCCAGCGCGGCGACGGTGAGCGCCCGGCCCAGCCCGCTGCGCTGCATGCCCGGCTCCACGCCGACGTCGTAGAGCCCCGCCTCGCCGTCGGCGAGATGCACGATCGCCTGCCCGGCCCCCGGCGCGTACGCCTTCCACGAGTCGCGGACCGGCCCGGGCCCGACCCGGACGCGGTCGTCGTCGATGCGGGGCAGCGCGCCGAGGTCGAACGCCATCCAGTGCGCGCTCCACCCCCATTCGAACCCACGCGCGACGAGGACCGCCGCGATCTCCCCGACCGGATCCAGCCCGCTCGTCCAGCAGCCGATGCCCCGCTGGTCGCGAGCACGGCAGTCGGCGAGCATCGCGTCGGCGTCGTCGCCGGAGACCTCGTCGGGGAACGGCAGCGACGCGCTCCCGCCGTCCGCGGACACGACCCAGCGCAGCGACCCGTGCGACCGCGGGCCGCCACCGGCGGCCTCGGCCTGGGCGGTCATCCAGCTGGTGTGGTTGCGGACCGCGGCGCGGACCGCGGGCTCGTGCGACTCCATGCCTGGTAGAAATTTGCACACATGCCTGTCCTCCTGCCTCCTGTCCACGAGCTGGACGCCGAGCCCGCCCTGCGCTTCGGCGACCGGGAGCTCTCCTACCGCGAGCTCCGCGATGCCGCGGCCGCCGTCGCCGAGAGCCTGCGCGGCGTCGACCGCGCCGCCGTCTGGGCGGAGTCCACGCTCGAGACCTGCGTCGCCGTCGTCGGCGGCCTGACCGCCGGGGTCGAGCTCGTCCCGCTGAACCCGAAGCTGGGCACGAGCGAGCTCGCCCACATCATCGGCGACTCGCGGCCGGAGGTCGTGCTCGGCGCCCCCGAGGGCGCGCTCGACGCCGCGGAGACGCCCCCGCCGATCGCGGCCGTCGACATCGACGCCAAGGGCGGCGCGCTGCCCTCCGACGAGGCGCTCGACGACGACGCCACGGCGCTCGTCATCTACACGTCGGGGACGACCGGCCGCCCCAAGGGCGCGCTCATGCCGCGGCGCGCGATCTCCTCGAACCTCGATGCGCTCGCCGACGCCTGGGACTGGACGGGCGAGGACCGTCTCGTCCACGCCCTGCCGCTCTTCCACGTCCACGGCCTCGTGCTCGGGACGCTCGGGCCGCTGCGCCTCGGCGGGCACCTGCGCCACCTCGTGCGCTTCGACGCCGCGACGGCCGCGCAGGCGCTGAGCGACGGCGGGACGATGCTCTTCGGCGTGCCGACGATGTACCACCGCATCGCCGCGGAGGCGGAGGGCGACGAGACGGTCGCTGCGGGCCTGCGCTCCGCGCGGCTGCTCGTGTCCGGATCCGCGCCGCTGCCGGCGCCGCTCTTCACGCGCATCGAGCAGGCGACCGGTCAGCAGGTGGTCGAGCGCTACGGCCTCACGGAGACGCTCATGAACACGGCGGGGCGCGCGGACGGCGTGCGCAAGCCGGGCTACGTCGGCCTCCCGCTCCCGA
Source organism: uncultured Solirubrobacterales bacterium (assembly GCA_963757125.1). Taxonomy (GTDB): domain Bacteria; phylum Actinomycetota; class Thermoleophilia; order Solirubrobacterales; family Solirubrobacteraceae; genus CAVVSD01. The sequence continues at coordinate 1,655,518 of CAVWQP010000009.1, forward strand.
ACGTCGACCTGCGGGTCGTCCTCGACGAGGGCGGCGATCTCACCGACTTCGACGGCGAGACGATCGGCGAGGTCGCGGTGCGCGGCCCGAACGTCTTCACCGGCTACCTCAACCGCCCCGACGCGACGGCCGAGTCGATGCGCGACGGCTGGTTCTTCACCGGCGACCTCGCGACGCGCACGGCCGACGGGTACGTCCGCATCGTCGGGCGGCGCTCGACCGACCTCATCAAGACCGGCGGCTACAAGGTCGGCGCCGGCGAGATCGAGGTCGCCCTGCTCGAGCACCCGGACGTGTCCGAGGTGGCGGTCACCGCCGGCCCCGACGAGGACCTCGGGGAGCGCATCATCGCCTGGGTCGTCGCGGAGGACACGTCCGCCACGCCGGATCCCAAGGACCTCATCAACCACGTCGCCCAGCAGCTCGCGCCGCACAAGCGCCCGCGCGAGGTGCACTTCCTCGACGAGCTGCCGCGCAACGCGATGGGCAAGGTCGTCAAGCAGCGCCTCGGGACGTCGTGACCGCGGTCGCGGGGCGGCTCGTCGTCGAGCGCCCCGCGAAGGGCGTCGCGGTCCTGCGCATCGAGCGCCCGGAGCGCCGCGGCGCGCTCTCGCCGGAGATCCTCGAGGCGCTGCGCGAGGCGTTCGCGGCGGCCGGGGACGGCTGCCTCGTCGTCACCGGCACGGGAGAGATCTTCTCTGCCGGCTACGACCTCAGCGGGATCGGCGACCCCGTCGACCCAGACCGCGCGCACGCGGCGATCGCGCCGGAGACCGTCGCGGCGCTCGATGCGCTGCACGCGTGCCGGGTGCCTGTCATCGCCGCGCTGAACGGCCCGGCGCTGGGCGGCGGGCTGGAGCTCGCGCTCGGCTGCGACGTACGTCTCGCGGTCCCCGGCGCCTACCTCGCGGCGCCCGCGGGGAAGCTCGGGCTCGTCTACTCGCCCGGCGGGCTGGAGCGCATCCTCGGAGGGCTGCCCGGCTCGCTCCCCTTCGAGCTGTTCGTCCTCGGGCGGCGCATCGAGGCCGAGCGGGCGCACGCGCTCGGCGTCGTGACCGAGATCGTGGCGCCGGACGAGCTGGAGGCCGCGGCACTCGCCGCCGCGGGAGAGGTGCTCGCGCAGGGGCCGCAGGCCGTGCAGGCGAACGCGCGGGCACTGCGCGCGCTGCGGGCCGGCGCCGACGACGCGGTCCGCGCCGAGCTGGCCGCGACACGACGCGCCGGGATGCGCTCGGCCGAGTTCGCGGAGGGCGTGGCGGCGTTCCGCGGGCGCCGCGCGCCCGATTGGAGCTAGAGCGCCTCCAGCGCCGCGACGAACCCGGCGTCCAGGTCCGCCGCGTACACCGGGACCGCCCAGCCCGCCAGGTCGACGTGCAGGTCCTCGCCGACGTCGACCGTCAGCTCCCCGCCGTCGAGATGCACGGTCACGGGCGAGTCCCCGCCGCGCAGGACGTGGGCGATCGCCGCGCCGGTCGCCCCGGTCCCCGAGGAGAGCGTCTCCCCCACGCCGCGCTCGAAGATCCGCGCCTGGATGGCATCGGGCCTGAGCTCCGTCCACCAGCTCACGTTCGTGCGGTTCGGGAAGTTCGGGTGGTGCTCGATCGCCGGGCCGATGGCCGGGAGGTCGAGCGCCTCCAGGGCGCGCCGGTCGGGCACGCGGATCGCGGTCTGCGGGTTGCCGATCTCGATGTGCTGGTAGCGCCAGGTTCGTCCGTCGGCCTCGAGCTCGCCCTCCTCGCGCAGGCGCGCACGGCCCATGTCGACCGTGCAGCTCGTCTCGGTCTGGATGCGCGGCCGCAGCTCGCCCGCGACGGTCTGGATCGAGAACTCGCGTGCGTCGGTCCACCCGCGGCGATGCAGGTACATGATCGCCTCGCGCGCGCCGTTCCCCGACAGCTCGGCCTCGGACCCGTCGGGGTTGAAGATCCGCAGCCGCGCCACGAACCCGGGCTCGTCCGGCTCCGAGAGCTCGAGGACGCCGTCGCCGCCGACTCCCCGGTGGCGGTCGCACAGGAGGCGTACGCGCTCGGCCGTGAGCGCGAACGGCAGGGCCGCCTTCTCCACGATGATGTAGTCGTTGCCGAGGGCCTGCCACTTCTCGATGCGCATCGCCGCCGACCCTACGGCAGCAGCGCGGCAGCGACGGCGTCCGGGTCGCAGCCGGTGACGTCGACGAGCTCGGTGCCCGGCAGCTTGCGCATCCAGGTCAGCTGGCGCTTCGCGTAGCGCCGGGTGCGCGTCTTCATCGCCTGGATGTCGCCGTGCAGCAGCTCGGAGAACCCGAGCGCCGCGCGGGCGGTGTGCGACGCGCCCGCGGCGTCGGCGCGGCGGACCTCCTCGACGGCGCCCGCGGCGACCATCGCGTCGACCCGCTCGCCGATGCGCTGCGCCAGCGCCGCTCGGTCCATCGTCAGGCCGATCAGGCGCGTCGGGTGACGGGTCGCGGAGGTCCACAGCTCGCCCGCCGTCGCCGTGGGCGACGCCCTGCTCGTGCAGCTCCAGCGCGCGGATCACGCGCGTGCGGTCGGTCGGCTGGATGCGCGCCGCGACGTCGGGCAGCACCTCCCGCAGCCGCGCGTGCATCGCCTCCGGCCCCTCGGCGTCCATCTGCGCGTCGAGCCGCTCGCGGACGCCCGGCCGCGGCGGCGGCCGCATGCCCAGGTCGGCGAGCGCCGCCCGGAGGTACAGGCCGGTCCCGCCGACGACGATCGGCGTGGCGCCCTCGGCGAGCAGACCATCGATCTCGGCGTGCGCGAGCGGTGCGTACACGCCCGCCGAGAACGTCTCCGTGACCGGGACGAACGCGACGAGCCGGTGCTCGAGCTCCGCGCGCTGCGCGGCGTCGGCGACGCCCGTCAGCACCTCGAGGCCGGCGTACACCTGCAGCGCGTCCGCCCCCACGGCGACCGGCCGCTGCCCGCGGTCGCGCAGGCGGCGGGCGAGCGCGAGGGCGACATCCGTCTTGCCCACGGCGGTGGGTCCGAAGAGCGCGATCACTTGGGTCACGAGGGATATGGTGCCTGGAGTGTCCGTTCGCATCTCCTGCGGGATGTCCCTCGCGACCGATCCGCGCGAGGCCGCGGGTGAGGCGGCGCGCGAGGCGCTCGGCGGTCTCGACGGCGCGGAGACGGATCTTGCCATCGTCTTCGCCTCCGGCGCACACCTGCTCGCCCCCGAGGTGACGGTCGAGACCGTCGGGGAGGCGCTGACGCCCGGCGAGCTCATCGGCTGCGGCGCGAGCGGCATCGTCGGCGAGGGCCGCGAGATCGAGGACGGCACGGCCATCTCCGTGTGGGCGGCCGATCTCGGGGACGGCACCGCGACCGGATTCCACGCCGAGACGCAGGAGCTCGAGGGCGCGATCGCGGTGCTCGGCATGCCCGAGCTCGAGGGCGCAGGCGGCACGATCCTGCTCCCCGATCCGGTCACCTTCCCCCTGGACGGGCTGCTCGCCGAGCTCACGTCGCACGCGCCCGGCGTCCCGATCCTGGGCGGCGTCGCCAGCGCGGGGGCCGAGGAGGGCGGCACCGTGCTCTTCCACGGCGACGAGGTCCACGAGCACGGCGCGGTCGGCCTGCGACTCGACGGCGTCGAGCTGCTGCCGCTCGTCTCGCAGGGCGCGCGGCCGATCGGTCCCGAGCTGACGATCACGGCCGCCGACGGGCAGATCATCCAGGAGCTCGCCGGTCGCAACGCGCTCACGAAGCTGCGCGAGGTCGTCGATGCGCTCGACCCCGTCGACCAGGCCGTCCTGGGCCAGGGACTGCTGCTGGGCCTCGTCGTCGAGGCCGGCAAGCCCGACTACGTCCAGGGCGACTTCCTCGTCCGCAACCTGCTCGGCGCCGATCCGGACACCGGCGCGATCGCCGTCGGGACCGTCGTCCGGCCGGGACAGGTCGTGCGGCTGCACGTGCGCGACGCCGCGTCGGCGACCCGCGACCTGCGGGAGGCGCTCGGCCTGCGCCGCGCGGCGCTGGGCGGAGCGGTCCCGTCGGGCGCGCTCGTCTTCACCTGCACCGGCCGCGGGCGCGGCATGTTCGGCGTCCCCGACCACGATGCGTCGCTCCTGACCGACGCCCTCGGCGGCGCGCCGTTCGCCGGCTTCTTCGCGGCCGGGGAGATCGGGCCCGTCGACGGCGCGAACTTCCTCCACACCTTCACCACCACGGTCGCCCTGTTCGAGTAGGCGTGCAGCTCGCGGGCAGAACGATCCTGATCACCGGGGCGACCGGTGGCCTGGGGCACGCGATCGCCCAGGCGTTCGCGGCGCGCGGCGCGCGGCTCGTGCTGAGCGGCCGGCGACCCGACGTGCTCCAGTCGCTCGCGGCGTCGGTCCCCGACGCCGTCGTCGCGCCCGCCGATCTCACGGACCCGGCCTCCGTCCGCGCGCTGGCCGAGGCGCACCCGGACGTCGACGTCGTCGTCGCGAACGCCGCGATGCCCGGCTCGGGGCGGCTGGAGTCCTTCAGCGAGGAACAGATCGACCGCGTGCTCGACGTGAACCTGCGCGCTCCGATCGTGCTGTCGCGGCTGTACGTGCCGTCGATGCGCGAGCGCGGCTCGGGGCACTTCGTCTTCATGTCGTCGCTGTCGGGGCGCGCGCCCGTCGCGGGCGGCTCGCTCTACGCGGCGACGAAGTTCGGGCTGCGGGGGTTCGGCGCCTCCCTGCGGGCCGATCTGCGCGGCACGGGGGTCGGGGTCTCGATCGTCTCCCCCGGCTTCGTGCACGACGCGGGGATGTTCGCCGAGAGCGGCGCCGAGCTCCCCTACGGCTTCCGCACGGTCTCGCCCGAGCGGGTGGCCGACGCGACGATCTCCGCCGTCGAGCGCGATCGCGGCGAGGTCACGGTCGCGCCGCTGGAGCTGCGGATCGGCACCGCGCTCGCGGCCGTCGCGCCGGACCTCGCGTCGAAGGTGTCGAACAAGCTGGGCGGCGAGCGCATCGCCGCCCGCATGGCCGAGGGCCAGGCGGACAAGCGCTAGCGCCTCAGGCCGGCTGCGGGGTCTCGACCTTGCGGGTCTCGGGCGCGACGGCGGACAGGACCTCGCCCGCGAGCTTCGGCCCGTCGGCCGCGCGCTCGGGCGTCGCGGCGATGCGGACCACGATCTCGTCGCCGTCCAGCTCCTCCAGCGTGACGCGCGGCTCACCGCGGATCGGCGTCTGCACGTTGTCCTGGAGCAGGTTGTGGACGTCGATCGGCGTGACGCCGGGGCGCAGGCGTGCGCGGAGGTCGACGCCGGCCGGCTCGTGCAGCGGCGTGACCGCCTGGCCGAGCACGACGCTGTTGGGGACCATGATCGCGTCGTCGCCGCTGGCGAACGTCGTGTAGAGGAGGCCGAGGGAGCTCACGACGCCCTCGACCTCGATGCCGCCGCCCTGGAGGCTGACGCGCTCCCCGACGCGGAACGGACGCGCACTGAGCAGCACGGTGCCCGCGAAGAGGTTGCCGAGCGTCTGCTGCGCGGCGAGACCGAGAACGACGGCGGTCAGCGCGCCTCCAAGGGCGACCGTCTGCGGCGCGAGGCCCGCGACGCGCAACGCGACGAGCAGGGCGATGATGACGGTGACCAGGCGCAGCAGGAAGCCGATCGTGCCCGCCGTGCCGGGATCCAGACGCCGGAAGAGGTACGGCCCGAGGGCGCGGCCGACGTCGCGCGCGAGCGCCCAGCCCAGGATCATCAGGGCGACGACGGTGCCGATGCGCACGGGGATGTCGAAGTCCGGCCCGAACAGCTCCTGCCGGTAGCCGTAGACGAGCAGGACGCCGGCGAGCGCCGGGAACAGGACGACGAACTCGAGGCGGGCACGCTTGACCGCGCGGGCGCTGATCTGACGGGCAAGACCCGCCTCGCGCCAGTTGTGGCTCTTGGTGTCCATGAAGTGCTTCATACCGGTGGATCACCGTGAGGCAGGTTCGGGTGCGCTTGTGTGATGGCAGTCACACGTCGGCGGATTGTGGAGGTCTGGCGCGGACGCCGGTGCAGACCTGCGGTCAGTCGAAGCCCGACATACCGCCCATGAGGCCGAGACCGATGAAGAACGCGGCCCAGAAGGCGAGGAACAACCCGAGTGCGGTGAGCGTGGAGAGGGCGGCCAGCACGAGCGTCCGCCGTGAGGGCTCGCCGCGACTGGTCGCGTGGACGGCCGTGACCGCGGGTGCGAGCGGGATGCCGGCGAAGATCGCCAGCGGGCCCGCGGTCAGCAGCGGGACGACGGCCGGCAGGACGAGGCACGCGTACAGCGCGACGGGTGTCGGGTCCGTCGCTCGCGTATGCGAACATGTGTTCGTGCGGTGGGAGAACCTGACAACAGAAGAGGACGAGCGGACCCGTCTGCCCGGGTACGCGAAGCCGGCGGTCGTCCGACACTTCGATGCGCCCGAAGCCCTGGAGACGCGCTTCTACGAGGTCCAGGCGAAGTCCGCGCTGAACCGCGTGCCCGAGCGATCGCGGATGCCGTTCCGGTGGACGATCAACCCGTACAGAGGTTGCTCGCATGCCTGCGTGTACTGCATGGAGGGCGACACGGAGATCCTGCTGGCCGACGGACGCGCCCGCCCGATCGCCGATCTGCGGCCCGGCGACGCGATCTACGGGACCGAGCGTCGCGGCACCTATCGGCACTACGTCCGGACCGAGGTGCTCGCACACTGGAAGACCGTGAAGCCGGCCCACAGGATCGTCCTCGAGGACGGGACGGAGCTCGTCGCGAGCGGCGATCACCGGTTCCTCACGACGCGTGGCTGGAAGTACGTCACCGGCGCGCAGCAGGGCCGGGCGCGGCGACCTCATCTGACGATCGGAAGCGAGCTGCTGGGCACGGGCCAGTTCGCGGGCGCCCCTGCGCACTGCGACGACTACCGGCGCGGCTATCTCTGCGGCATGGTCCGCGGGGACGGACACGTCGGGAGCTACCACTACGAGCGCGCAGGTCGCACGAACGGAGACGTCCACCGGCTCCGCCTCGCGCTCATCGATGACGAGGCGCTGGACCGGGCCCAGGAGTACCTGGCGCTCGAGGGCGTCAGGACCGACCGCTTCGCCTTCGCCCAGGCGACCGGCTCGCGACAGGCGATCGAGGCCATCCGGACGTCCGCGCGCGACCGGGCGCACCGCATCCGCTCGCTGATCGAGTGGCCCAGCCGGCCGACGGAGGCTTGGCGGACCGGGTTCCTCGCCGGCGTCTTCGATGCGGAGGGGTCGGCGAACGGCGTCGTCCGGATCGCCAACACCGATCCGGAGATGATCGGCTGGACGTCGGACTGCCTCCGGCGACTCGGGTTCGACGCCATCGTCGAGCGATCTCCGTCCCATGCGCTGCGCTACGTGCGCCTCCGCGGCGGAGCGTGCGACGTGTTGCGGTTCATGCACACGGTCGATCCCGCGATCAGCCGCAAGCGCAGCCTCGAGGGCCGCGCGTTGAAGACGGATGCCGCACTCGGTGTCGTCGCGATCGAGCCGCTGCCCGGCGAGCGCGAGCTCTACGACATCACCACCGGCACCGGCGACTTCATCGCCAACGGCGTCGTGAGCCACAACTGCTTCGCCCGCCCGACCCACGTCTACCTCGGCTTGAACGCGGGGCGCGACTTCGAGAAGGAGATCGTCGTCAAGGTCAACGCGCCCGAGGTGCTGCGGCGCGAGCTGGCGCGGCCGTCGTGGAAGGGCGAGCACGTCGCGATGGGGACGAACACGGACCCGTACCAGTGGGTCGAGGGCCGCTACAAGCTCATGCGCGGGATCTGGGAGGCGCTGCGCGACGCACGCAACCCCTGCTCGATCCTCACGAAGTCGCCGCTCGTCCTGCGCGACCTCGACCTCCTTCGGGAGATCGCGCAGGTGGCTGAGATCAGCGCGTCGTTCTCCGTGCCGACGCTCGACGAGAAGGCGTGGCGGCAGACCGAGCCGCACACGCCCAACCCTCGGGCGCGGCTCGAGGCGGTCGCCGAGCTGAACCGGGCCGGCATCCCGACCGGGATCCTCGTCGCGCCGCTCATGCCCGGCATCAACGACGACCCCGCGCAGGTCGACGCGATCCTCCGCGCCGCCGAGGAGGCCGGGGCGACGTCCGTCGGCGGCATCGGCCTGCACCTTCGCGGCGAGGTGCGCGACGTCTTCATGGGCTGGCTGCGCGACGCGCGGCCGGATCTCGTGCCCCGCTACGAGCGAGCTCTACGCCCGCGGCGCCTACGCGCCGAAGGCCGAGCGCGAACGGTTGTCGGCGCTGCTCACGCGCGGCCGGTTCCGCGGGCGCAATCCCGGGTTCGTGCTGCGCGACCGCCGGCGCCCGGCCGAGGCGCCGCCGCCGGAGCCCGCGCAGGAGTCGCTGTTCTAGGCGAGTGCCCGGGCGAGCAGCGACATCTCGCCGCCGAGCGTCTGGCTCGTCGCTCGCGTGATGAGCACGGCCACGATCTCCCCCGGCTCGGCGATGCCGCTGAAGTTCACGACCTTGCCGTGGCGCGAGCGCCCGCGGTGGCGGGACGGGTCCGTGCGCGATGGGCCCTCGACGAGCACGTCGAGCGTCCGCCCCACGAAGCGCTGCGCGCGCTCGCGCGCACGCCGCTGGACGACCTCGACCAGACGCTCCATCCGCTCCACCTTCACGTCGTGCGGCACGTCGTCGGCCATCTCGGCCGCCTCGGTCCCGCGCCGGGGCGAGAAGATGAACGTGAAGGCCCCGTCGAAGCCGACCTCCTCGCACACCTCGAGCGTCTCCTGGAAGTCCTCCTCGGTCTCACCCGGGAAGCCGACGATGATGTCCGTGGTGATCGCGACGTCGGGGACGTGCTCGCGCAGCAGGGCGACGCGATCCATGAACCGGCCACGGTCGTACGTGCGACGCATGCGCTTCAGGACGCGGCTCGAGCCCGCCTGCAGCGGCAGATGGACGTGCTCGCACACGCTCGGCAGGTCAGCGTGGGCGCGGACGACGTCCTCGCCCATGTGCGATGGATGGGGACTCGTGTACCGGATGCGGTCCAGGCCGTCGATCGCGTCGAGCTCGTGCAGCAGCTCGGCGAACGAGCGCTGTGGCCGCAGCCGCGTGCCGAAGGAGTTGACGTTCTGCCCCAGCAGCGTCACCTCACGGACGCCGTCGGCGACGAGGCCGCGGACCTCGTCGACGAGCTCCTCCAGCGGCCGGGAGACCTCCCGGCCCCGCGTGCTCGGCACGATGCAGTACGAGCACTTCATGTTGCAGCCGGCGGATATCTGCACCCACCCCTGGACCGGGCGCGCGCGCCGCGCGGGCAGGTGCCCGGTGAAGCCCTCGAACTCGAAGAAGCCCTGCGCGGTGATCGACTCGCTCGTGAGGAACTCGGCCAGCTTGTGCACCTGGCCGGGCCCGAAGGCGACGTCCACGAACGGGAACTGCGCGAAGACCTCGTCCTTCACCGACTGGGCCCAGCAGCCGCCGACGCCGACGATGCGCTCGGGATCCTCGCGCTTCAGCCGCTTCGCGTCGCCGAGATGGGCCCTGAACTTGTCGTCGGCCTTCTCGCGGATCGAGCAGGTGTTGAAGAGGATGAGATCCGCCTCACCGCGGGCCGGCGCCTCGCGGTACCCGAGCGACTCGAGCATGCCCTTCATGCGCTCCGAGTCGTGCTCGTTCATCTGGCAGCCGAACGTCGTGACGTGGTACCGCTTCATCGGCCGACGAGGATAAGGGCTCGTCGGCCGATGCATCCGGCTAGCGGTAGATGCTGTAGACGATCTTCCCGGTCGGCGACGTCCACGCGGCGATGGCGTCGGCGGCCGCTCCGGCCAGCGCCGGCGAGGCGCCCTGAGCGCCCGCGTGCGGTGACAGGTTGCGGATGACGCCGATGATCCCGCCCGGCGCGATCCGGCGCGCCTGGATCGTGCGTCGCCCGTTGCCGTCGACGCGGCCCCACGCGGCGAGGACCGAGCCCGTGCCGTCGTGGGCGAACACGACGTCGTCCGCCCGCGTGCCGGAGGCGGTGAGCGCGGTGATCGACCCGACCGGCGCGCCCGCGGCCGTGAGGCGCTGCAGCCGCAGGGTTCCCGCCGAGCTGGCGTAGCCGCTCGTCCGCCCCGTTGCCGTCCACCCGAGCATGAACTCGCGTGCCGACGTGGCGACGAGCCGCGGCGCGTACGCGCCCTCCGGGCCCGGGACGATCGTGACGGTCGCGCCGAAGGTGCCGCCCGGCGGCCGGGACGCGATCTGCACGGCGTTGCCTCGGCCGGTCGACGCCAGCCACGCGACGACGACGGTCCCATCGGCGCCCTGGACGATCTGGACGTCGCGCGCGTACCCAGCGGTCGCCGGCGTCACGGCTGCGCCGTACGCCGCGCCGGGCGCTGCGTCGGCGATGAAGACGCGCCCGCCGTCCTGCCACGACGCCGTCCGCGTGCCGTTCGCGGCGACGACGAGCCCGGGCTGGGAGGCCACGCCCGTCCCCGGGAGCGAGGAGGCGGGGCCGTACAGCTGGTTCGTGACCGTCCGCTCGGCGGACGTCGTCCGCAGGTCGTACACGAGCCGCCGTGTGCCGTCGGCGCCGTCGACCCACCGTGGCTCGTAGCCGGAGGAGGGACCGGTGGTCAGCTCGGTGCGGGTGCGCGGAGGCGTCGTGCTCCCCGGACGCACCGAGGTGGCGAACAGGCGCTGCGCGTTCGCGGCGAGCCGGCGCCACACGATGTCCGCCGCGGGCGCGCCCGCACGCAGCCCGACGGTGACGTCGTCGAGGTTGCCCGTCAGCGAGTCGATGACCGTGCTCGCGCCCTGCACGCCGTCGCGAAGGCGGCCCTGGCGGATCTCAGCTCGGTTGCGCCCGTCGAGATGGCGGGCGAATCCGAGCGCGATGCGCCCGCGGCTGTCGGCGGCGACGGACGGGTCGAACGACTGCCCGGCGCTCGTCGCGGCTCGCGCGGAGGTCCACGACCCGGCCTCGGCCGCCGCGGGCGCTGTGGCGGCCAGCGCGATCGCAGCGGCCCCGATGGAGGCGATCCGAGAAGGTCTCATGCCACTGGAACGGCACGCGACGACCCCGGGTTGCGTTATTTGGCGTACTCCACCGCGCGCGACTCCCGGATGACGGTCACCTTGATCTGGCCCGGGTACTCGAGCTCGCGCTCGATGTCGCGTGCGATCTCGCGGGACAGGAGCAGCGCGCCGTCGTCGTCGATGCGGTCCGGCGTGACCATGACGCGGATCTCGCGACCCGCCTGCATCGCGTAGACCTTCTCGACGCCCTTGTGCCGCGTCGCGATCTGCTCGAGGTCGCGCAGGCGCTTGACGTACTGCTCGAGCGACTCGCCGCGGGCGCCCGGCCGGGCGCCGCTCAGGGCGTCGGCGGACTGCACGATCACGGCCTCGATCGTCTGCGGCTCGACCTCGTTGTGGTGCGCCTCCATGGCATGCACGACGGCCTCGGACTCGCCGTGCCGGCGCGCGAGGTCGCCGCCGACGATGGCGTGCGGGCCCTCGACCTCGTGCGAGACGGCCTTGCCGATGTCGTGCAGCAGCGCGGCGCGGCGGGCCATCTTCGCGTTGGCGCCCAGCTCGTCGGCCATCATCGCGGCGAGGTTCGCGCACTCGACGGAGTGCGCGAGGACGTTCTGGCCGTAGCTCGTGCGGAACTTCAGCCGGCCCAGCGTCTTCACGAGGTCGGCGTCGAGGCCCTGGACGTTCGCCTCGAAGGCGGCCTCCTCGCCGGCCTTGGTGATGTGCGCGTCGAGCTCGGACTTCGCCTGGTAGTAGGTCTCCTCGATCCGCGCCGGATGGATGCGACCGTCCTGCAGCAGCTTCTCCAGCGTGAGGCGCGCGACCTCGCGGCGGACGCCGTCGAAGCCCGAGAGCACCACCGCGTTGGGCGTGTCGTCGATGATGAAGTCGACGCCGGTGAGGTTCTCCAGCGCGCGGATGTTCCGGCCCTCACGCCCGATGATCCGGCCCTTCATGTCGTCGGAGGGCAGCTGGACGACGGACACCGTGGTCTCGGCGGCGTGGCTTGCCGCCAGACGCTGCATCGCCACCGCGAGGATCGAGCGCACGCGGCGCTCGGCGTCGCGCTTGGTCTCCTCCTCGATCTGACGCAGCCGGCGGGCGGCGTCGTGGCGCGCGCGGTCCTCGACGTCGCGCAGCAGGCGCTCCTTGGCCTGCGACGCGCTCAGGCCGGAGATGCGCTCCAGCGCGGACTCCTGGTCGCGCTCGCGGAGCGCGAGCTGCTCGCGCTCGGCCTCGAGCGCCCGTGTCTGCTCGTCCAGCTCGCGGGCGCGCCGGTCAAGCTCCCCGGTCCGTTCGCGCGCGCGCTCCTCGAGCCGGCTGACGCTCTCCTCGCGTTCGGCCGAATCAGGCTGCGCGGCTGCGGCGTCCTGCGCAGCCGGAGCGGGATGGTGCCCACCACGGCGCAGCAGGGCCGCCACAAGGACGGCCGCGGCGGCCACGATGGCCACCACAACGACGATTTCCATTGCCGTTCCCTCCCCCGCGGGCAGCGCGTCCAAGCGCGGCCTCGGCGGACGTCAGTCTCGATGAGGTGATCAGGGAGGATCGGGGGCCATCTGGGCCGTGTGTCAGCGGTCGTCGACACCCGGCGTCGGAGGTCGTGAGAGGTGTGCTGCCGGGGCTGTCGGGGCGTTCAAAAAGGCTCAATTTGCTGCACCTTCGGCTCCGTGTCCGGATCCGATCCATGTCTGCTGAGAATAGGCCTGAGTCGCTCTCGGCACAACCGAACGCCTGTACGGCTCTGGGCCACCCGGAAGCATAGGGACGACACCTTCCGCATGCGTGCGCACGTGCCAGAACGCACGAATGGTCCGGGGCACGGTGGCGTCTAGCCCGGGACGAGGACGGCGCGGCCCTGGACGCGGCCCTGCTCGAGGTCCTGCAGCGCGTCGTTGACGGCCTCGGGCGGATACGGCGTCGTGTGCAGCGTCACCGCGCCCTGGGCGGTGAGCGTCGCCAGGTCCGCGAGGTCGTCGTAGGTGCCCGCCGCGTTGCCGACGATGAGCAGCTCCTTCGTGATGATCTCCAGCGTCGACCGTCCGTGAGATCCAGAACCGCCTGGATCTGCGTGCCGTCCGCCGCCACGGTGGTGCGCGCCGACCTCCGTCGCCAGCGCACGGGACTCCTCGCGCGGCTCGACGACGATGACCTCGGCGGGCGTCAGCGCCCGCAGCAGCTGCACGCCGATGAGACCGAGGCCCCCGGCGCCGATCGCGACCACCCGGTGCCCGGGCTCCAGCAGCTTCGCCGCGCGCCGTACCGCGTGGTACGCGGTCAGCCGCCGTCGGCCGACAGGCCGGGGTTGTACGCCCGCTCGCAGTGGGCGTCGTCGCCCCGCCGGCACGGCCGGCACAGCCCGCAGGTCACGAACGAGTGCGCGATGACGGTGTCGCCGACCGCGACCGACGTCACGGCCGAGCCGATCTCGTGGACCCAGCCGGCGTTCTCGTGCCCGACGATGAACGGCAGCCCCGGGGACGCGAAGTCCCACATCCCCTCGGCTCTGGATCGTCGGCTCGGGGACCTGGTCGAGGTGGAGCTTGTGGTCCTCGTAGCCGTGGACCCGGGCGGCGAGCATCAGGCGGCCTCGGGCTCGCGCTCGAACGCGCGCACCACGTCGTAGGCGAGATCCAGGTCGTAGCCCTTGCGCACGAGCATCCCGAGCGCCCGCTCGCGCTCGCGGTCGCTCTGCGGCGGCACGCGGATCTTGCGGCGCAGCAGCGCGATCGCAGCGTCGTGCTCGGCGTCGCCATCGCGTGCGTCCAGCGCCGCGGTGACGTCCGCCTCCCCGACGCCCGCCGCGTGCAGCTTGCGCGCGATCCGGTCGGCGCCCCAGTCGTCGAGCTCGCGCCGGTCCTCGGCGAAGCGCCGCGCGTAGCGGGCGTCGTCGAGGTAGCCGGCCTCGGCCAGCGACGTCAGCGCGCCGTCGATCGCCGACGGCTCGACGCGCTTGCCCTCGAGGTGACGACGCACCTCGAGGACCGTCCGGTCCCGCCTGCCGAGATAGCGGTAGGCGAGGTCGAGCGCGTGCTGCAGGCGCTCCTCCGCGGTTCCCGTCACCACCTGGGACTCAGGCGGCGGCGATCGTCGCCGGGAGATCCTCCGCGGCGGCCACGGCGTCCTCGTCGCGCTCGATCGGGGCGATGAGCTCCGTGTCGACGTTGAGGATGTCGTAGATCTTGCTCTCGATCTCCTTCGCCACCTCGACGTGCTCGTCCAGGAACGCCTTCGCGTTGTTGCGTCCCTGGCCGAGGCGCTCGTCGTTGTACGAGAAGAAGGAGCCGGACTTCGTCACCACGTTGTGCTCGATGCCGAGATCGAGGATGCAGCCCGACGAGGAGATGCCCTTGCCGAACTCGATGTCGAACTCCGCCTGGCGGAACGGCGCGGCGACCTTGTTCTTGACCACCTTCACGCGGACCCGGTTGCCCACCGCCTCGGCGCCGTCCTTCAGCGTCTCGATGCGGCGGATGTCCAGGCGCTGGGACGCGTAGAACTTCAGCGCGCGCCCGCCCGGCTGGGTCTCCGGCGAGCCGAACATGACCCCGACCTTCTCGCGGATCTGGTTCGTGAAGAGGCACAGCGTCTGCGTGCGGTTGAGGTTGCCGGCGAGCTTGCGCATCGCCTGGCTCATCATCCGCGCCTGCAGGCCGACCGTCTGGTCGCCCATCTGGCCCTCGAGCTCGGCGCGCGGCGTGAGCGCGGCGACCGAGTCGATCGCGACGAGGTCGACCGCCCCGGAGCGCACGAGCATGTCGGCGATCTCCAGGGCCTGCTCGCCGTAGTCGGGCTGGGAGACGAGCAGCTCGTCGATGTCCACCCCGATCTGGCGGGCGTACAGCGGGTCCATCGCGTGCTCGGCATCGATGAAGGCGCACACGCCGCCGAGCTTCTGCGTCTCGGCCAGCACGTGGTACACGAGCGTCGTCTTGCCCGAGGACTCGGGGCCGAAGACCTCCACGATGCGGCCTCGGGGCATGCCGCCGATGCCGAGCGCCAGATCGAGCGACAGCGCGCCCGTCGGGATGGCGTTGACCTTGACCTGGGCGCCCTCGTCGCCCATCCGCATGACACTGCCCTTGCCGAACTGGCGCTCGATCTGCGTGAGCGCGCCTTGCAGTGCATCGTTACGGGCCTTCGCGGCCTTTTCGTCGGTGACGGGCATGGGTGGTGAGGGCCTTTCCTCGCGCTCTGGTTCAACAGCCAAGTGTGCGGGCTGCATCGGACGGAACGAGGACGCTACGGATGGGCTCGCAACGGCTCGACACGACGGTGTGACGAGTCTGCGCCATGAGTCGGACAACTCACGCGCACTTGATCATCAGCGCACGAACGACCTCAGCGGTGCGTCCTCGCACAAGGGCCGCTTGCCGCATCTCGCCGCGCGCGCTACGAAGGGCGTCTGCTCCTGGAGGTGCGCTACTCCAGGCGAGTCCGCGCGAGCGCTTCGTAGCGCGGCGCCGGACCGGGGTGAGAGCGATACAGCGTGAGCGCCTCCAGCGCGAAGGAGGGGCTCGGCACCCGAGGCAGCGCGACATCGCCGGGGCGCACGCCCGCGCCCCGGCGAACACGCGCGACCGTCACGTGCGGGCGCCACCTGCGCCCCTCGGACTCGTGCCCGACGCCGGCCTCGAGCGCCGCGGACACCCGTGCCTGCAGCTCCGCGAGACGTCCCGACGGGTCCGCCACGGCCACCGTCAGCACGTGCGGGCGCCGCGGCGAGAGCCACAGCGGCTCGCCGAGCGCGACCTCCACCGGGCCGTCCGCGCACGCCGTGACGAGCTCGCCGATCTCCGGAGCCTCCCCGTCGTCGCGCGACCCGAGGAACACGAGCGTGAGATGCAGCCGCTCCTCCGGGATCGCGCGCAGCCCGGGCACGGCGTCGGCACAGGCCGTTCCCCAGGAGGCGAGCGGCGCGCGCACCGCGGCCGGGATGTCGGCGGCCGCGAAGAGCCGCACGCCTCAGGCGGCGATCGGTGCCCGCTCGCCCTCGCCGTGCAGGAGCCTGCGGACGAGATGCATGGCCACCGTGGTCGAGCGGTCGCGGACGTCGTCGCGCCCGCCGGGCAGCTGCACGGAGCGGGTGATCCGCCGTCCGTCCGCGGATGCCGCCGACAGGCACACGAAGCCGACGGGCTTGGCCTCCGTCCCGCCGCCGGGCCCGGCGACGCCGGTGATGCCCACACCCACATCCGCGTCGAGCCGGCGCAGCGCGCCGAAGGCCAGCGCCTCCGCGACCTCGAGCGACACCGCCCCGTGGCGGGCGATGAGCTCCGGATCGACGCCCGCGACGTGGATCTTCGCCGAGTTCGCGTACGCGACGATGCCGCCGAGCACGTAGCTCGACGAGCCCGCGCGCTCCGTCAGGCGCGCCGCGAGAAGACCCCCGGTGCACGACTCCGCAGTCGCGATCGTCGCGCCCTGGTCGAGCAGCGCCCGCGCGACGAGGTCGTCGACGGTGCTGCCGTCGTCGGAGAACAGCATGCCCGCGTGACGCTCGCGCACGAGGTCCTCGAGCGCCGCGTACGCCGTCCCCCCGTCCGGCCCGTAGCGGGTGACGACCTCGATCTCCCCGCGCCGCAGGCACGTCGTGATCTCCAGCGGGGCGAGGTCGATGCCCGTGGCCTGCGCGACCCGCAGCGTCTCGGCGATCTCGGACTCCGGCATGCCGTACATGCGCAGCGTTCGGACCGCGAACGACCCGGCGCCGGCGACCGCGTCGCGCAGTGCTCGCGCCTCCACCGCCTGGGCCCACATCGCCTGCAGCTCGGACGGCGGCCCGGGCAGGACGACGACGGTCGGGCCGTCGCCGGACGCCGGCGCGGACACGAGGCCGGGGGCCGTGCCGACGGGTTCGAGCACCGTCGCGCCGACGGGCACGAGCGCCTGCTTGCGCGTGCCCTCCTTCCAGGCGTCGATGTCGAGGTTCGGGAAGCGCTGCAGCAGCGGCTCGAGCTTCGCCGCGATCCGTCCCTGCAGCGGCTCGTCGAGCGCCAGGTCGCGCCCCTGGAACGCCGCGACGACCTCGATCGTCAGATCGTCGGCCGTCGGACCGAGGCCGCCGCTCGTGATGATCAGCGCGACCCCCTGCGACGCCAGCCACGCCAGGGCGCCGCGCATGTCCTCCGGACGGTCGCCCACGATCACGGTCGTCTCGTGGTCGACGCCGAGCTCCGTCAGCCGGTCGGCGAGCCACGGGCCGTTGGCGTCGCGCACGCGACCGTTGAGCACCTCGGTGCCGGTGATGACGATCCCTGCGCGTGGAATGTGGTTCACGGGTTGCAGACCGGTCGTTGGGAGGGCCCGAGCCCGGTGATCTTGCCACCGCGGCTGATCGCGTACCCCACCGGCACGTCCGACGGCGGGATCGCGCGCGTGCGGCCGTTGACCCGCAGCCGCGCCTGGCCGTTGCTGAGGACGAGCCGGAAGCGGCCGGACCGCAGCGTCGAGGTCGACTGCCCGGCCTGCAGCGTCCGGCCGTTCACGCGCTTGCGGCCGTCGGCGGTCTGGACGCACGCGACGACCTGCCCCGTCGCCGTGATCCGGAGCGTCGCCGGCTTCGGCTCGCTGCGCTGCGTCGTGGTCCGCGCGGCGGTCGGCGCCGTGGACGTCCGCGTCGTCGTCGCGGGGGTCCCGCTGCCGGTCGGGCTGTTCGAGTCGTCGGCGCCCCGGCCCAGCGCGTAGAGGGCGACGACGAGACCCACGATCACGAGCGCGACCAGGCCGAAGCGCGGGAAGCGGCTGCGCCCCGAGCGCTCGCGCGCACGCTGCTCGCGCGCGCCGCGGGGCGAGATCGGCTGGAGCTCGACGTCGGACAGGCGCTCGTGGCGCAGCTTGTACTCCTCGACGAGCATCCGCCCGTCGAGGCCCAGCGCGTCGGCGTACGTGCGCAGGAACGTCTTGACGTACGTGGGCCCGGGGAGCAGGTCCCACTCCTCGTTCTCCAGGGCGCGCAGATACTTGGCGCGGATCTTCGTCTGCGCCTCGATCTCAGTGATGTCGATCCGGGAGCGCATTCGCTCCTCCCGGAGGGTCGCCCCGATGTCGGGCATCAGGGGCCCCAGGCTACTCAGCGACAGCCGAATCCACGGGGTCTGCAGGACTTCCGCCGTCGCGCTCGCGGAGGTTCGCGATCACGCGCTCGACATCGGCCTCCGCGACGAGCACCTGACGGGGCTTGGAGCCCTCGTAGCCGGAGATGACGTTGCGCCGCTCGAGCATGTCGATGAGGCGTCCCGCGCGGGTGTAGCCCAGCCGCAGACGCCGCTGCAGCATCGACGTCGACGCCGTCCCCATCTCCACGACGAGACGGATCGCGTCCTCGAGCAGCGGGTCCTCGTCGGGGCTGAACGCGTCGTCGCCGGCGGCGCTCACCTCGTCGCCGTCGCCCTCGGCCTCCTCGAGCAGCTCCTCGCGGAACTCCGGCTCGCCCTGCTTGCGCCAGAACTCCGTGATCGCCTCGATCTGCGGCTCGTCGATGTAGGCGCCCTGGATGCGCTGCAGCCGCGACGTGCCGACGGGCGAGAAGAGCATGTCGCCCTGCCCCAGCAGCGACTCGGCGCCGTTCTGGTCGAGGATGACGCGGGAGTCGGTCTGCGAGGACACCGCGAACGCGATCCGCGACGGCACGTTCGCCTTGATCATGCCCGTGATCACGTCGACCCGCGGGGACTGCGTCGCGAGCACGAGGTGGATGCCGACCGCGCGCGCCTTCTGGGCGAGGCGGATGATCGAGTCCTCGACGTCGGCCGGCGCGACCATCATGAGGTCGGCGAGCTCGTCGATGACGCACAGGATGTACGGCAGCGCCTTCTCGCCGCGCTCCTCGCGCACGCGGTTGAGCTCGATGAGCGACCGCGTGCGCGGCGAGCGACATGATCGAGTAGCGCTCCTCCATCTCCCTCACGAGGTTCTGCAGCGCGTTGGCGGCCATCCGCGGGCTCGTGATGACCGGCGTGAGCAGGTGCGGGATCGACTCGTAGTGGTTGAGCTCGACCTGCTTGGGGTCGACGAGGACGAGCCGCACGTCGTGGGGCGTCGCGCGCAGCAGGATGCTCGAGAGCATCGCG
The DNA here is from genome assembly GCA_963757125.1 of uncultured Solirubrobacterales bacterium. Classification (GTDB taxonomy): domain Bacteria; phylum Actinomycetota; class Thermoleophilia; order Solirubrobacterales; family Solirubrobacteraceae; genus CAVVSD01. Next base: position 1,674,550 of record CAVWQP010000009.1, read on the forward strand.
TTGATCGCGCCCGACTTGCCCGCGCCGGTCGTGCCCGCGACGAGCAGGTGCGGCATCTTCGCGAGGTCCGCGCCGATCGCCTTGCCGCCGACGTCCTTGCCCAGCCAGACCGTGAGCGGCGACCAGTCCTCCGGCGGGTCCTGGAAGACGTCGCCGAGCTGCACGATCCGGCGGCGCTGGTTGGGGACCTCGACGCCGACGGCCGTCTTGCCGGGGACCGGCGCGAGGATGCGGATGTCCGTCGCGGCGAGCGCGTAGGCGAGGTCGTCCTTGAGCTGGGCGACCTTGCTCATCTTGATGCCGGGCGCGAGGCGCAGCTCGTACCGCGTGATGTGCGGGCCGGCGACCATGCCGATGATCTTCGCCTGGACGCCGAAGTGGCCGAGCGCCTCGATGAGTGCGCCCGGCCGTGCGCTCCTGCCCTGCGGTGTCGGGCTTGCTCTGCTCGGCGCTGGAGCGCTTGAGGATGTTGGGGCGGGGCGGCTTCCACTGGAACGACGGGTCGTCGGTGATCGAGCCGCGCAGCCGTCCCTGCGGGGTGAGGTCCTCGGGGCGGATCTCCATGACGCCGTCGGGCTCGGGCTCGTCGTCCTCCTCCGTCCTCGACGGGCTCCTCCGCGACCGGATCGGGCTCCGGCTCCGGGATCTCGGGCTCGGGCAGCTCGGGCTCGTCGTCCGGGTCGCCGAAGATGTCCGGGTAGCGCAGGTGGGCGTCGAGGGACGGGGCGCGCACCATCGTCTGGGTGACGTGCACCTCCTCGTCCTCGGGCTCCGGCGGCGCGACGGGCTCCGGGCGCGGCGCCCGCTGCGGCACGGCGGTCCGGATCGCGCGCGTCGTGTCGGTCACGCCGGAGTGCGTCGCGCGGATGACGCCGGCGATCGACGCCCCGGTGAGCAGGATGACCCCGGCGATGAAGAGGAAGACGGCGAGGATGTGCGCGCCGACGGTCCCGATGGCCTTCGTGCTGCCGTAGGAGCAGGGCCTCGCCCACGACGCCGCCGTGGTCCTCCATCCAGGGGCCGTTCCACCAGCCCGGGCGCACGCCGTCGGCGCCGAGGCCGAACGTGCCGGCGGCCAGGGCGAGCGTGACCGCCCCGAAGAGGCAGAGCGCTCCGGCGCGCAACGGGCGGACGGCCGGCAGCACCGGCCGCAGCACGACGAGCGCGCCGATCAGGGCCAGGACGACCGGCACGGCGTAGGCGACCTCGCCCACGACCCGCCGCAGGCCGTTCGTGACGGCTTCGCCCGCAGCGCCCGCCTCCCACCCCAGCCAGAGCGGGAAGACGAGGAACACCGCGATCGCCACGAGGCCCAGGCCGACGATGTCCAGCTGGCGCTGGTCGAGGACGGGCAGGCGCAGCGACGCGACCGACGACCGGCGCGCGCGGCGTCGCGGCGCGGGCTTGGATGCGCGCTTCGGCGCCTTCTTCGTGGTGCGGGCAGGGGGCATCGGCGGTGCGTGCTCGTCTTTCGACGCGTCGCCGCTCCCCTCCTCCCCCCAGCTCGCGTCCTCCGACGTACCGTGTTCCCGTGTGACGTCCCCGATCGTCCGGGCGCAGGGCCTCGTCAAGACCTTCGGGCAAGGTCGCGCGGCGCGTCGGGTGCTGGACGGAGCGGCCCTCGAGGTCTCGGGCGGCGAGCTCGTGGCCGTCGTCGGCAGGTCGGGCTCGGGCAAATCGACGCTGCTGCACCTGCTCGGCGGCCTCGACAAGGCCGAGGCGGGGACGATCGAGCTGGCGGGCGAGCGCGTCGACGGTCGCTCCGAGCGCGATCTCGCGCGGCTGCGGGCCCGGCGGGTCGGGTTCGTCTTCCAGTTCTTCCACCTCGTCCCGGAGCTGTCGGGCGAGGAGAACGTCGCGCTGGCCGCACGCCTGCCCGACGCCGCCCCGGGCGCCCTGGAGCGCGGCTACGAGCTCATCGAGCGCCTCGGGCTGGGCGACGCGGCCGGCCGGATGCCGCACGAGCTGTCCGGCGGCGAGCAGCAGCGTGTCGCGCTCGCGCGGGCGCTCGTCAACGACCCGGCGGTCGTGCTCGCCGACGAGCCCACCGGGAACCTCGATCCCGAGGCGGCCGCGATCGTGCTCGACGTGCTGCGCGAGATCGCGGCCGAGGGCCGCGCCGTCGTCCTCGTCACCCACGAGGAGGTCGCGACCGACGCCGCCACCCGCGTGCTGCGCCTGCGGGACGGCGTACTCGCCGCATGAGGGCCGCGTTCCGCGAGGCGCTCGTGCTCGTCCGGGCCGGCGGCCGGCGCTCGCTCCTGGCGGGCGCGGGCGTGCTGCTCGCAGCGACGATGCTGGGGACGGCGGTCACCGTGAGCTGGTCGCTGGCGACGGGGTTCGACCGCTCGGCGAAGGCGGCCGACCTCCCCGACGTCATCGCGCGCTTCGACCGCGAGCGGGTCGGCGAGATCGACGCGAAGCTGCGGGCGCTGCCGAACGTCGAGGCGACCTCCTACCGCACGGAGATCACCCGCGTGCGCCTGTCCGGTGGGACCGGCTCGACGCGGCGCGGCGTGGTGCAGGTCGTCGGGCCGGGCAGGCGCGGCTACGCGATCGTCGACGGTCGCGACGCCCGCGGGGACGACGACGTCGTCGTGGAGCGCGGCGTCGCGCGCGCATGGCACCTCTCCGTGGGCGACACGCTGTCCTTCGGGCGCTTCGGCACGGCGCGCGTGTCGGGGATCGCCGTGAGCCCCGACAACGTCGCCTTTCCGCTGGCCACGACGGCGCGGGTCTACGTCGCGGCGCAGAACGGCCTGCGCCGCGGGACGAACATGGCCCTCGTGTGGACCCACGACCCCCGTCGGGTCGACGTCACGCTGCAGCAGGCGCGCGCCACGAGCTTCGGCGTCCAGGACCTGCGCTTCATCACGCACGACGGCGTCCGGGTGCTGCTCGACCAGGCGGCCGGGATCGTGCTGGCGCTGCTCATCGCGTTCTCCGTCGTGGTGCTCGGCGCCGCGGGCGTCATGCTGGGCGTGGCCGCGTACGCCGACGTCCAACGCCGGCTCTCCACTATCGGAGTGCAGCGCGCGATGGGGTTCCCGCGCGGCACGATCGTCGGCGCGTACGCGCTGCGGGCGGCGATCGTGGCGCTCCCCGCCGCCATCGCCGGGCTGGCGCTCGGCGCGTTCCTCGCGGCCCGTCCGACGAGCGACCTGCTCGTGACCTTGAACGAGCTGCCGCCCGGCAGCGCGCTGCTCGGGCCGCTGGCGACCGCGCTCATAGGCACCGTGGCGCTCGTCGCCGCCACGTCAGCCTGGCCGGCGCTGCGTGCGACGGCTCGCACGCCGGTGTCGCTGCTGCGCGGCGCGGAGCTGCGCGGCGCGGCGCCGGGTCCCCGCGGTCGGGGGCTCGCCGGGCCGCTGCGGCTCGGCGCACGGCTGGCGTCCGCGCGGCGGGCGCGCTACGCGGGCACGGTCGCGGTGCTCGCGGCATGCGTCGCGATCGTGGCGCTGCTCCTGGCGCTCGCATCGCTGCTCGTCGCGCTGCGCGACGACCCCGGCACCCTGGGGAAGCGCTACGCGACCACCGCAGTGCTGCCCGCCGACCAGCTCCCAGCGGTGCGGCAGATCCCGGGCGTGCTCGCCGCCTCGGAGCGCTACCAAGTGCAGGGCGCCGACTCCTACTCGCTGGGCGAGCCGGTACGGCTCATCGGCTACCCAGGCGACCATACGGTCTTCGAGGCGCCGCCGCTGGCGGCCGGGCGCCGCGTGGCGGGTCCGGACGAGGCCGAGGTCGGGCTCGGGCTTGCCGACGCCCTGAACCTGCGCGTCGGCGGGACGCTCGCCGTCCAGCTCGAGTCCGGCGGCGAGGTGCGCTACCGCATCGTCGGGATCGTGCGCGCGCTGGAGACGGAGGGGCGTGTGGCGTACGTGCGTCCCGACCAGCTGCTGGCCGCGCACGCCGACGCGGACCCGCGCATCGCCGTGCGCGCGCGGCCAGGCGCCGACCAGGCGCGCATCGACCAGGGTCTGCGCGACCTCGGCGCCACGCCCGTCGCCGTCCGCGGCGCGACGAGCTCGAACCGCGAGATCCTCGCGACGCTGGCGTCGCTGCTCCGGGTCATCGCGCTCGTCACGGGGCTCGTGTGCCTCTACGCGCTCGTGCAGGGCCTGACCGTCGTCGCGCTGGAGCGGCGCGGGACGATCGCCGTCCTGCGCGCGGGCGGCGCCGGAGCGCCGACGGTGACACGTCTCCTGCTCGGCGTCGTGCTCGTAGCCGCGGTGCCGGCGGGCCTCCTCGGCCTCGTCGTCGAGTCGGTGGCGCTCGCGCCGCTCGTCGGCAACCTCGCCGCCGGCTACGCCGACCTCGTCCCCCGCGCGAGCATCGGCCAAGCGCTGATCGTGGCCGCCGGGCTCATCGCCCTCTGCCTACTGGCGGCGCTGCTCGTGGCGCGACGCGCGCTGCGCGGATCGATCGTCGAGGGACTGCGCGGCGGATGAGACGCGCGTTCGCGAGCCTGCTCGCCCTCGCGGTGGTCGCGCTGCTCGGCTGCGGCGGCGACGCGCCCGCGCCTCCCGGGCAGGGCGGCTCGACGGTGAGCGCGACGTGGCGCGACACGACGGGCTCCGGCGTGCTCGAGCGGTCGTCCGGCGAGCCGCTCGTGGACCGCAGGGACCTCGACCCGTCCGCGCGCGGTGACGGCGGGGCCGAGCTCGCGCGCTTCGGGGTCGTGACCGACGCGCACGTCCGCGACGAGGAGTCCCCGGCCCGCGCGACGTTCCTCGACCGCCTCGGCGGCTCCTACACGCCCACGTTCCGCCCCCAGGAGGCGCTCACGACGCAGGTCCTCGCCGGCGCGCTGCGCGGCCTGCGGTCCCAGCGCCCGCGACAGATCGTCGAGGCCGGTGACCTCATCGACAACGCGCAGTCCAACGAGCTCGACCAGGCGCTCGCCGTGATGCGGGGCGGGCGCGTGAATCCGGACTCCGGCGCGCCCGGCTACACGGGCGTGCAGGAGGCGGACGACCCGGACCCGTTCTACTACCGGCCCGACGTCGACCCGCCACTGCATCCGGGGCTGCTCGCCGCCGCCCAGCGGCCGTTCACCTCGCCGGGCGCCGGCGTCCCGTGGCTGCCGGTGCTCGGCAACCACGACTGGCTCGTCGCGGGCGTCACGCCCCCGACCCCGGCGCTGAACGACGCCGCGACCGGCGGCTTCGCGCTGCGCGACGTCGACGCCCAGGAGGCGCTGCGCGAGGTCGGGCCCGACACGACGGACGCCGCCGCGATCGACCGCGTCATCTCGGGCGGGCTGCCGGGGACCCGCGTCGCCGTCCCCAGGGACCGCGCGCGGCGGCTGCTGTCGCGCGAGGAGGTCGTCGCGCGGTTGCGCGACGCCGCGCGCGTGCCGGGCACCGGGGACCGGCTGCAGTACGCCAGCGACCTCGGCCCGAAGGTCCGGCTGCTCGTCCTCGACACCGAGGGTGGCCCGGTCGACACCGGCTGGCTGACGGAGCAGCTGCGCGAGGCGGGCGACCGATGGGTGATCGTCGCCTCCCACCAGCCGCTGCCCGATCGCGGTCCTCGCCGAGCTTGCGACGCACCCGCGGGTCGTCGCGACGCTCAACGGCCACACGCATCGCACGAGCATCGAGCCGTACCACCCGGCGGGCACGCGCGGGTTCTGGCGCATCGTCACGCCGTCGCTGGCCGACTGGCCCCAGCAGGCCCGGATGATCTCGCTGCGCGAGAGCGCGGACGGCGGCGTCGTGATCTCCACGTGGCTCGTCGACCCGGAGGGCGACGGCCTCGTCGGCACCTCGCGCGAGCTCGCGAACCTCGACGCGCAGGGCGGCCGCCCGGACGGCTTCGCCGGCACGCGCGCCGACCGCAACGCCCGGCTGTACCGCGCCCCGGCCTGACGCCCGGCGGCGATACGGTCCCCTCGTGGAGCACTCCGACGGTGTGCAGTTCCCCGCCGTGGACGGCGAGCGGAGCACGAGCGCCGCCGGCCGCGCGATCCTCGGCGACGCCCTGCGTGCCGCCGGCCGTCCGCCCGCGGGCGGCGGTGACTGGCGCGCCGCGTACCTCGACGTCCTGCGCGACCTCACCGAGCACGACGCCCCCGGCGTCGCCGCCGCCGGGCTCGCCTCCGTGCACGCGCGGCTGGTGCACGCCCGCGACGGTGAGGAGCGACCGCTCGCCGAGGCGCTCGCCGCGACGCCCGCCCGCACGCTCCCGACGACCGAGATCCACGGCGAGGGCGAGCGAGTCCGCGAGCTGACCGTGCCGTACGAGGGCGAGGTGCTGCGCGGCGACGCGCTGCGGCGCCGGCTGGCGTCGTGGGTCGAGGACGGGGTCGTGGAGCCCGGGTTCGCCGCGGGCGTCGAGGACGTGCTCGAGCACCCGGAGTGGCTCGCGCTGGAGGGCAGGCGGATCGTGCTCCTCGGCGCCGGCGCCGAGATGGGCCCGCTCGAGCAGCTCGCGGCGTGGGGCGCGGACGTCCTGGCGGTGGATCTGCCGAGCCAGGCGCAGCGCGTGCAGGCGCTCGGCCGCGCGGGCGCGGGCACCGTGCGGACGCCGGGCGACGGCGCCGACCTGCTCACCGCGCTGCCGGAGCTGCGCGCGTGGATCGGCGAGCACGACGACGGCCGCGACCTCGTCGTCGCCAGCCACGTCTACGCCGACGGCGGCGTGCACGTGCGGCTCGCCGCCGCGGCCGACGCGCTCGTCGCCGACCTCCCGGGCGCCGCGTACGCCGCGCTCGCCACGCCCACGGACTGCTACCTCGCGCCCGACGACGCCGTCCGCGAGGCCCGGCGCCGCTGGGAGCGCCGTGGCGCGGTGCGGCTCCTGCAGGCGCCGCTGCGCGCGGCGTCCGCGGGCCGGCTCCTGCGCCCCGCCTACAGCGGCGGGCGGCGCCTCGCCGACGGCCTCGTGCGCCAACAGGGACCGAACTACGCGCTCGCCAAGCGGATCCAGCGGTGGCGCGCGACGCAGGCTGCCGCCGACGGGCGCACCGTCTCGCTGAACCTCGCGCCCGCGACCGCCACGCGCTCCGTCACCCGTCACCGTGCCCTGATGGCCGCGTACCTGGGCGCCCGGCACTTCGGCGTGGAGGTCTTCGCGCCGGCCACGACCCGTGCGCTCATGGCGGCGCTCCTCGTGCGCGACCTGCACGCGCCGCCGACCGCCGCCGAGGACGCGCTGGCGGACAGCGCCGCCCACGGCGGCCTCTGGCGCATCCCCTACGAGCTGCGCTCCGCCCTGCAGCTCGCCGCGCTGGCCGGATTCCCGCGGTCCCTGCTAGGACGTCGGTGATGGACGACCGTGAGCTCAACCGCGCGCTGCTCGCCCGCCAGGGTCTCCTGGAGCGCATCGATGCGCCGCTGGACGAGGTGCTCGAGCGCATCGGCGCCGTCCAGGCGCAGTCCTGGCCGGCGGCCGCGGTCGCGCTGTGGACGCGCGTCGCGGACTTCACCCCCGACCGCCTCTACGCGGCGCTGGACGACGGTGCGCTCGTCACCGGCCTCGTGCACCGCGGCACCGTGCACCTCATGTCCGCCCGCGAGCACCCGCTGTACGCCGGCGTGCTCGAGGCGTCCGGCTATGCCGAGCCCTGGCGCACGAAGGCCGAGCTCGGCAAGGACGCGGCGAAGCTGCGCCCGGACATCGCGAAGGCCGCCAAGGGCGAGGTCCTGGGAGCGAAGGACGTCGCGGAGCTCGCCGAGGCATGGGTCGCGAAGCACCCGGACGCCATCCCCGAGGAGGAGCTCGCCAAGCAGCGCGCGGCGAGCTGGCGGACGCTGCTGCGCGGCGGCGACTTCGTGCGCGTCCCGTCAGGCGGCGAGTGGAGCTCGAAGGCGCCCGATGCGGTGACCGGGCCGCCGAAGGTCAAGGCGAAGGGCAAGGCACTCGACGCCGTCGTCCTCGCGCATCTGCGCGCCTTCGGCCCGGCGGGCGCCGACGACATCGCGGCGTGGATCTCCTGGAAGGCCGGGCCGGTCCGCGAGGCCGTCGAGCGCGTCGGCGGCGACCTCGAGGAGCTGAAGCAGGGCAAGCGCACCCTGTACGACCTCCCCGACGGCCCGCGGCCCGACGCGGACACCGAGGCGCCGCCGCGGTACCTCGCGGCGTTCGACAGCGCGATCCTGGCCTACGCGCCGAAGCGCCGCAGCCGCCTGGTGCCCGAGGGGACGTTCGAGAAGATCTACAACCGGAAGAACCTGCAGATCCGCCCGACGTTCCTGCTCGACGGGTTCGTCGCCGGGACCTGGTCGGCCGAGGTGAAGGGCAAGAAGGCGACGCTCACGTTCAGCCCGTTCGCGCGGCTGCCGCGCGGCGCGAAGGGCGCGCTCGTCGACGAGGGCGAGGCGCTGCTCGCCGGCGTGTACCCGAAGGCGACGAACCGAGCGGTCAAGCAGGGATGAGCGCAGTTCCCGACATGGTCTTCCACGACGTCCTCGTCGCCGTCGACGGGTCGAAGGACGCCGCGCTCGCGCTCGCGGCGGCGATCCTGGCCGTGCAGCGAAACCACGCCCGGCTCACGGTGATCGCGGTGGCCGAGGACGTCACGCGCCGCCCGGGCGCGATCGCGTTCGACCCCACGCTGCAGCAGCGCGTCGACGAGTCCACCGAGGAGCACCTCCGCGACGCCGTCACGTCGATCCCGCAGGAGATCCCGGTCACGACGCTGTTCCGCCGCGGCCGCCCGGGTCCGGCGATCGTGGCGGCGGCCAAGGAGGGCGAGCACGACGCGATCCTGCTCGGCGCGCGCGGCGTCGGGCGCGTCGGGTCGCTCATGGGCAGCGTGAGCCAGCACGTGCTGCACCACGCCTCCGTCACGGTGTTCGTGGCGCATGCGCCACGGGGCGAGGGCTGAACGGCCCGCCACCTCACTCCCCAGCGCCCCCGATCCACCCCGCCAGGCTCGCGACCTGCCCACCCTTCGCGAACGCGCGCAGGACCGGGCTCTCGGTTCCGTCGCCGTAGGGGCTCGCCGCGCTCACGGAGCCACCGCGACAAGAAGCAGGGCCAGCATCCCGCCGGCCGTGGCGGTGATCCGCCTCATTCCACGTGCACCTCCCGTAGCGCGTGCGAGTCGACGTCGTACACGAAGCCCCGTACCCGGTCGCGGTGCAGCAGGAAGGTCGACCGGCGCACCCGCAGGATCGACTGGCGCACGTCGGCGTCGAGGTCCACGAAGGACTCGATCGCGAACGACGGCGCCACGCCGGTGGCCTCCTGCAGCTCGGCCCGGAAGCCGTCGTCGGTCAGCGTCTGCATCCCGCAGTCGGTGTGATGGATGAGCATCACGGCCTGCGTGCCCAGCCGCCGCTGCGACACCGAGAGCGACCGTATGACGTCGTCGGTGATGACGCCGCCCGCGTTGCGCAGCACGTGCGCCTCGCCGTCCTGGAGCCCGAGCGCGGCGAACACGTCCAGCCGCGAATCCATGCACGTCACGACCGCGAGCCGCCGCCTCGGCTGGACGTCGAGATGCACCGCCTCGAGCGACGCGGCGAACCGGACGTTGTTCGCGACGAGCTCGTCGATGACGTCGTCGCCCTTATATGCCGTCAATCTGCACCCCTACCATCCGCACATGGTGCCCGACCGCCCCCCACGCGTGCTCGTCGTCGAGGACGACGAGGAGATCGCGCAGGTGCTCCAGCGCTCGCTGCGCATGGAGGGCTACGAGGTGCGGGCGAGCGCGGACGGCGAGGCGGCCCTCGCCGACGCCGACGCGTTCTCCCCCGATCTCGTCATCCTCGACCTCGGGCTGCCCAAGCTCGACGGCATCGACGTCGCCCGCACGCTGCGCGCCGACGGCGACGTCCCGATCCTCATGCTGACCGCGCGCGACGCGGTCGACTCCCGCGTCGCGGGGCTCGACGCCGGCGCCGACGACTACCTCGTCAAGCCCTTCGAGCGCCAGGAGCTGCTCGCGCGCCTGCGGGCGCTGCTGCGCCGCCGCCCGCCGCGCGGCAGCGGCGTCCTTCGTCGTCGGCGACCTGTCACTGAACCCCGACACGCACGAGGTGCGCCGGTCGGAGCGCGAGATCGAGCTCACGCAGCGCGAGTTCGAGCTCCTCGAGTACCTCATGCGCAACGAGCGCATCGTCGTCCCCCGCCAGCGCCTCCTCGAGGAGGTGTGGGGCTACGACCCGTTCGCCACCACGAACACCATCGAGGTCTTCGTGTCGAACCTCCGGAGAAAGCTGGAAGCCGGTGGAGAGCCCAGGCTCCTCCATACGATCCGCGGCGCGGGCTACGTTCTCCGCGCCTAAGCGCGTCCCGATCCGCTGGCGCCTCGCCGGCGGCTCCGCGCTCCTCACGCTCGTCATCCTGTGCGCGTTCGCGGGCGCGGTCGGCACGCTGACCGCGCAGCGCATCCACTCGGACTTCGACACCCAGGTCCGCAGCGCGGCCGACCGCCTGCGCGACCGCCTCGTCGTCCACACGAGCCTGCGCAACGAGGTCTACGTCGACAGCCCGGGGCTGAACACGTTCGGCGGCGCCGCCAACGCTGCGATCAAGATCGTCTACAGCGACGGGCAGGTCATCAAGCAGTCCGACGGCGCGCCGGGCTGGCTCGGCCCCCCGACGCTCGGCGGCACCGTCGAGCTGCGCGGCTACCGCATCGAGAACCGCCGCGTCCCGGTCACCGCGAACATCGACGACCACTTCGTCGGCTACGTCTACATGCAGTACGCGCGCCCGCTCGCCGACGTGCAGGCGACGGTCAACCGCGTGCGCTTCTTCCTGCTCGTCGGCGTGCTCAGCGGCGCCGGGCTCGCGCTCCTCGCCGGTCTGTGGATCGCCACCCGCGCGATGGCGCCGATCGCCGCGCTGACGGCGGCCGCGCGCGAGATCGAGCGCACGCGCGACCCCGCGCGCCGGGTCCCCACGACCGAGGCCGACGACGAGGTCGCGGAGCTGTCGCGCACGCTGGACGGCATGCTCGCGGCGCTCGACGAGGCGCGCACGGAGCAGGAGTCCGCCCTGCAGCGCCAGCGGGAGTTCGTGGCCGACGCCTCCCACGAGCTGCGCACGCCGCTGACGAGCGTCCTCGCCAACCTCGAGCTGCTCGCCGAGACGCTCGACGGCGAGCGTGGGGAGGCCGCGCAGTCCGCACTGCGCTCCAGCCGCCGGATGCGCCGCCTCGTCGCGGACCTCCTGCTGCTCGCCCGCGCCGACGCAGAGCGTCAGGCGCCGAAGGTGCCGACCGACGTCGGCGAGGTCCTCATGGAGGCCGCGGGCGAGCTCAGCGCCGTCGCCGACGGCCACGAGCTGCACGTCGACGCCGACCACGTCATGGTCGACGGCGCGCGCGACGAGCTGCACCGCCTCGTGCTGAACCTCATGGAGAACGCGCTCCGCCACACGCCGCCGGGCACGACGATCCGCGCCGGCGTGGAGCGCGAGAACGGCAGCGCGATCGTCACCGTCGAGGACGACGGGCCAGGCATCGACCCCGACCTGCGCGACCGCGTCTTCGAGCGCTTCGTGCGCGGGTCGGGCGACAGCGGCCGGTCGTTCGGCCTCGGGCTGTCGATCGTGCGCGCCGTGGCGGAGTCCCACGGCGGCTCGGTGCGCGTCGAGTCCCCGACGACGACCGGAGCCTCGATCGCGCGCGGCACGCGCTTCGTCGTGACGCTCCCCGCGGCGACGCGGGAGCCGGCCGCGACCGCCTGACCTAGACGGCCACGACGACCGGCAGGACCATCGGCCGCCGGCGCAGGCGCTCGTAGACGAACGCGGCGATGTCGTCGTGCAGCATCTCCTGCAGGAGGTCGATCTCGCGGACCTCCTCGCGCGCCGCCTTCTCCAGCGACTGGTCGACCGTCCGGCGGATCTCCTCGAGCAGGGCGTCCGCCTCGACCTGGAACGGCACGCCGCGCATGATGACCTCCGGCTCGGCGACGCTCGCGCCGTTCTCCTCGGAGATCGTCGCGACGACGACGAAGATGCCGTCCCCGGAGAGCATCCGGCGGTCGCGCAGCGCGACGTCGGCGGGATCGCCGATGTCGACACCGTCGACGAAGATCATCCCCGACTGCTGCTTGGGACCGAACGCCGCTCCGTCCGCGGTGAGGTCGAGCGGCAGGCCGTTCTCCCCCCGGAAGATCCGCTCGTCGGGGATGCCCACCGCCATCGCGAGCTCCGCGTGCAGGTGGATCCGCTTGTAGTCGCCGTGGAAGGGGAACACGTACTTCGGCCGCGTGAGGTTCAGCATGAGCTTGATCTCCTCCGCGTAGCCGTGGCCGGAGGCGTGGATCGGCTCGTCGCGCGTCGTGATGACGTTGCAGCCGATGTGGTACAGGCGGTCGATCGTCTCGTTGACGGCGCGCTCGTTGCCCGGGATCGGCGTCGCGGAGAAGACGACCGTGTCGCCCTCCCGCAGCTCGACCGCCGGGTGGTCGCGGTGGGCCATGCGGCGCAGCGCGCTCAGCGGCTCGCCCTGCGATCCGGTGGAGATGACGACGAGCTTCTCGTCGGGCCAGTTGTCGAGCTCGCGCGGCGCGATGAGCAGGCCGTCGGGGATGCGGGCGATGTTGAGGGAGCGCGCGATGTTGACGTTCTTGCGCATCGAGCGCCCGACCAGGCAGACCTTGCGCCCGAGCGCGACGGCCGCGTCGATCACCTGCTGCACGCGATGGACGTTGGAGGCGAACGACGTGACGACGATCCGCCCCTCGCAGCGCTCGAAGACGCGGTACAGCTGCGGCCCCACGTTCTTCTCGCTCGGCGAGTAGCCGGGACGGTCGGCGTTCGTGGAGTCACCGCACAGGACGAGCACGCCGGATCGCCCGAGCTCGGCGAGACGGCTCATGTCGGCGGGCCGGCCGTCGACCGGCGTCTGGTCGAACTTGTAGTCGCCCGTGAAGAGCACGGTCCCGACGTCGCAGGTCGCGGCGACCGCGCAGGCGTCCGGGATCGAGTGCGTCATGTGGATGAGCTCGATGTCGAACGGCCCGGCCTCGATGCGCTCGCCGGGCTGCACGTCGATGACCTCGACCTCCTGCAGCTTGTGCTCGTCGAGCTTGGAGCGCGCCATGGCCGTCGTCAGCGGGCGGCCGAAGACCGGGATGTCCAGCGCCTTGAGCTCACGCAGGACGAACGGGAGCGCCCCGAGATGGTCCTCGTGGCCGTGCGTGATGACGATGCCCTCGATGTCGTCCGCACGCTCGCGCAGGTACGCGAAGTCCGGCAGCACGAGGTCGATGCCGAGCATGTCCGCGGTCGGGAACCGCAGGCCGCAGTCCACCAGGACGATCCGATCCTCGTACTCGAGGACCGTCATGTTCTTGCCGATCTCCCCCAGGCCGCCGAGGGGGAGGACGCGCAGTGTGCCCGTCAACGGCGTGCCGCTTCCAGCACGCCTGCGCGGTCGAGGACGGCGCGGATCTCCTCGCGCTCGCTCTCCGTGGCCTCCACGAGTGGCAGACGGAGGTTCCCCGGCGCGAGGCCGGCCAGCTCGATCGCCGCCTTGATGGACACGGGGTTGGCGCGGTTCAGCGCGGGCAGGTAGCCGGACAGCTCGGCCTGGACCTCCGCGCGACGCCCCGGCTCGTCCACGAGCGCGCGGAACAGCGGCCCGAGGAGATGCGTCGCGACGCAGATGCCGCCGACGCCGCCCATGTCCAGCGCGCGGGCGACGCTCTCGTCGTTGCCCGCGTAGAGCTCGAGGCCGTCGACGAGCGCGAGGTTGTCGTTGTTGGCCTGCTTCACGGCGCTCACGCCGTCGAGCTGCGCGAGCTCGGCGAGCAGGTCGTTGGGCATGTCGGTGCCCGTCCTCGACGGGATGTTGTAGAGGACGATGGGGCGATCGGTCGCCTTGGCGACCTCCCCGAAGTGGGCCAGGATGCCGCGCGGCGTCGGGCGGTTGTAGTACGGCGTGACGGACAGGATGCCGTCGACCCCGAGCTCCGTCGCGCGCTGCGTGAGGTGCACCGCGTGGCGCGTGTCGTTGGAGCCGGTGCCCGCGACGACCGTGGTGCCCGACGGCCGGTTGGCCACGGCCAGCTCGATGATCCGCAGGTGCTCCTCGTCGCTCAGCGTCGGCGCCTCGCCGGTCGTGCCGGCGACGACGACCCCATCGGAGCCCGTGGCGCAGACGTGCTGCTGGACGGCCACGAACGCGTCCTCGTCGACGCGGCCGTCTGCGTCGAACGGGGTGATGATCGCCGTGAGGATGGCACCGAGCGCGGGCATGGCCCCGAGTATCGCAGGGTCCTCGGAACTCACGGATCCCGGCGGTCGCGGACCCGGTGATCGTCCTGTTTCAGGGCGTTCGTGAAGCGCGACGGCACCTTCGCGCCGTCGCCCTCCTCCCACAGCGTCACGACGAGCAGCTCGTGGCTGTCGCGGTCGTGGCGGCACACGTAGATCAGCCCGGGGAGCCGCTCGTCCTGCACGAGCAGCGACCCGCGCTCGACGCGCGTGCGCCCGGCGGCGTATGCGCGGCTGACCCGCGTGACGATCTCCGGCTTGACGTCCACGGAGCCCGTGCGCGTGCCCACCCGCTGCCGGTAGCGCTCGGCTGCGTGGTCGGTCACGGCCACGAGGATCCCGTCCGGCATCGCGCTCTAGTGTCTCGCACGTGACCATCGTCAACCTCCGCTCCGACACGCAGACACGTCCGACCGAGGAGATGCGGCGCGTCATGGCCGCCGCCGAGGTGGGCGACGAGCAGTACTTCCTGGACCCGACGGTCACCGAGCTGTGCGAGCGCGTGGCGGGCCTCCTCGGCCACGAGGCGGCCGTGTTCCTGCCCTCGGGGACGATGTGCAACCACATCGGCCTGCGGCTGCACATCCGCCCGGGCGGCGACGAGATCATCCTGCACCGCTCGGCGCACCCGATCATGGCCGAGTCGGGCAGCCCGGCCGCCCTGACCGGCGCGATGGTCAACCCGCTCGACAGCGACGACGGCACGTTCACCGCCGAGCAGGTCCGCGGCGCGCTGCGCCAGGTGGGCAACCGCTACCAGCCCGTGTCGCGGCTCGTCCACGTCGAGCAGACGACGAACCTCATGGGCGGGCGCGTATGGCGGTTCGAGCAGCTGGAGGCCGTGCTGGGCGTCGCGGCGGAGCACGGGCTGCGCACGCACCTCGACGGCGCCCGGCTCATGAACGCGGTCGTCGCGAGCGGCGTGTCCGCGCGCGACTGGGCGTCGCTGTTCGACACGGCGTGGATCGACTTCACGAAGGGCCTCGGCGCGCCGCTGGGCGCCTGCCTCGCGGGCTCCACGGAGCTCATCGAGGAGGCCTGGCGCTGGAAGCAGATGATGGGCGGCTCGATGCGCCAGGCGGGCATCGTCGCCGCCGGGGCGCTGTACGCGCTGGACCACAACGTCGAGCGCCTCGCGGACGACCACGCGCTCGCCCGGACGCTGGCCGACCGGCTCGCGGAGATCCCCGGCGTGCGGCTCGATCCGGGGCTGGTGGAGACGAACATCGTCGTCTTCGGCGTGGACGACGCGTTCGCGGTGTCCGAGGCGCTCAGCGGCCACGACGTGTGGATCGGCGCGCTCGACGCGACCACGATGCGCGCGGTCACGCACCTCGACGTCGATTCGGCCGGTGTCGAGCGCGCCCTGCGCGCGATGGCGGACGTCCTGGGCTAGCTGCGCCCCGGCGGCAGGACGCCGGGCGGCAGGCCCTCGTCGCGGTCCTGGATGACGTCCACGACCGCGGGGCGCCCCGAGCGCAGCGCGCGGTCGATCGCGTCGCCCGCATCCTCGTCGCGCTCGACCCGGATGCCCAGCGCGCCGCAGAGCTCGGCGTAGGCGGCGAAGTCCGGGTTGTCGTAGTGGACGCCGATGTAGCGCCCGCCGTGCGCGGTCCGCTGACGGTCGCGGGTGTTGCCGTAGGCGAAGTTGTTCGTGATCACGACGACGACCGGGATGTCCTCGCGCACGGCGGTCTCGAGGTCCTGCGCGACCATCCAGAACGAGCCGTCCCCGCTCACGCAGATCACCTGCTCGTCCGGCCGCGCGAGCTTCACACCCAGCGCGGCGGGCAGCCCCCACCCCATCGCGCCGCCCGCGTTCCCGAGGAACGACCCGGGGCGCGTGACGCGCAGGTAGCGCTGCATCCACCCCGCGAACGTCGGCGCGTCGGACACGATGATCGGGTCGTGGGCGTCGCGCGCCTGGGCCAGGGCGCTGACGACGGCGGCCGAGCTCACCCCGTGCTGCGTGTCGGGCGGCAGCGGGAGGATCGACTCCGTGAGGTAGTCCGCGCGCAGCCCGGCGACGCGCCCGGCGCGCTCCTCGCTGCCCGTGACGCGATCCGCGAGCCCCTCCGCGGCGTGCCGTGCGTCCCCGAGCACCGCCACGACCGGCGGGTACACGCGCCCGAGCTCCTCCGGGTCGACGTCGACCTGGATCACGGCGCAGTCCGGTGAGGGCAGCGTGTAGCGGCGGGTCGTGAACTGGGCGAAGCGAGCCCCGAGCGCGAGCACGACGTCCGCCTCGCGGAACGCGGTCTCGGTCGCCGGCAGCGCGCCGAACCCCAGGCACCCGACGAACGCGCCGTGCGTGTCGGGGAACGCGGACTTGCGCAGCCACGTGCCCGCCACCGGCGCGTCGAGCGCCTCGGCGAGCCGTGCGACGGCCGCCTGCGCGCCTGCGTGCTCGGCACCGCCGCCGACGAGGATGAGCGGACGCCGCGCCCGCGAGAGCACCTCCGCAGCGCGATCGAGCGACTCGGGCGCGGGGTGCGGCAGCGGGACCTCGAAGTCCTCGCGGAACGCAGGCGAGGGCAGCTCGCGGGTCTGGACGTCGAGCGGCAACGAGACCATGACCGGCCGCCGGCGCCCCGCGGTCGTGGCGTGGGCGGCCCGAGCGACGAGCTCGGGGACACGGTTGTGGTCGTGGACCTCGAGCGCCCACTTCGTCACGGGCCGGAAGAGGTCGACCATGTCGAGCTCCTCGAAGGACTCGCGGAGGACGATCTCGTCGTCGACCTGGCCGATCACGGCCAGCACGGGCACGGACTCGGCGAACGCGTTGTGCATCGCGATCACGAGGTTCGCGGCGCCCGGCCCGCGCGAGGCCATGCAGACGGCGGGGCGGCCGGCGCCGCGGGCGAACCCGTCGGCCATGTGACCGGCGGTCTGCTCGTGGCGCGTCGATATCCAACGCACCGCGTCCTGGCGGGTCAGCGCGTCGAGCAGGTGCATGGTCGTCGTCCCCGGTACGCCGAAGGCGTGGGTGATCCCCTGCCGGGCGAGGGCTTCGATCGCGGCGTCGGCCGCGAGCGGCTGCTGATGGTCCGTCACGGCGCCAGGTCTACCCGATTGTGCGAGTGGACGGAACAACCGGGTAGGGGGTTCCGCGGGGAGGAATCTGAATGTCGATTCATGTCGTAGGCATCATCGGGCTCGTCGTCGTCTTCGTGGTCGGAACGACCCGCTCCGTGAACCTCGGAGCGGTCGCGCTCGTGATGACGTTCATCGTCGGCTCGATCTTCGAGGGCGAGAGCCTCGACGACATGTACTCGGGCCTTCCCGCCGACCTGTTCGTGCCGTGGGTCATCCTCCTCGTGTCCGCGCTGCCGACGATGGCCGGCGCGCTCGGCCCGGTCCGCGTCGCGCTGCTGGCGCCCATCGCGCTGCGCCTGGGCGGCCGCTACGACCTCGACCGCCGGCTCGTCGCGCTCATGTGCATGGTGGTGAGCGCCCCGATCGCCACGTTCCTCGTGTTCATCGCGCCGTTCAGCTGACCGGGCGCGCGTAGCGCACGATCGGTCCGTCGTCGTCGCGCGTCTCCGTGCCGTCCCACGCGAAACCGAGGCGCTCGTAGAACCCGCGCGAGGCCGGGTTGTGCTGGAAGGTCCACAGCGTGACGCGTTCGAAGCCGGCGGCGGCGAGCTCGTCGCGCGCCCGCGCCACCAGCGCGGCGCCCAGTCCCGCGCCCTGGGCATCCGGGTCGACGTAGAGCGCCTGGATCTCGCCGCTGCCCTCGGCTGCGTCGGCGTCGCGCGACGGGCCGAACACGACGAAGCCGGCGACGGCGCCGTGTAGCTCGATGACCCGCGTGCGGTCGAGGATCTCGCCCCACAGCCGCTCCCACTCCGCCACGCCGCGTGCGAACTTCGCGTCGGCGTCCGCGAGGCCGGCGTAGGAGATCCGCCAGCACCGCTCGTGCAGCGCGATGACCGCCGGGATGTCCTCCGGCCGGGCCCGGCGGACCGCGACGTCAGGCATCGTCGAAGAGGAGCGCCTCCAGGCCGACGACGGGCGAGGACTCAAGCGTCCCGACCCGCCGCACCGCGAGCAGCACGCCGGGCATGAACGAGGTCCTGTCGGTGGAGTCGTGGCGGATCGTCAGGGTCTGCCCCACGTCGCCCAGGATGACCTCCTGGTGCGCGACGAGGCCGGGCAGCCGCACCGAGTGGATCGGCACGTCGCCGTCCATGAGCTCGGCCGTGCGCGCGGCGGTGCCGCTGGGCGCGTCGAGCTTGCGGTCGTGGTGCAGCTCGATGATCTCCGCCTTGCCCATGATCCGCGACGCCTCCGTGGCGAAGCGCATCATGAGCACCGCCCCGATCGCGAAGTTCGGCGCGACGAGCACCTTGCCGTCCCCCGGCATCGCGGCGATCTCGGCGACGTCGAAGCCGGTCGTGCCCACCACCGCGTGGACCCCCGCGCCGACGGCGAGCCGGATGTTCTCCAGCGCGGTGTCGGGGCGGGTGAAGTCGACGAGGACGTCGGCGTCGCCGAGCACGTCCTGGACGGACACCCCCAGCTCCGGATCGGCGCGCCCGGTGAGCTCCATGTCCTCGGCGCCGGTGACGGCGTCGCAGACGGTGGCGCCCATCCGGCCCGCGGCGCCCGCCACGGCCACCCGAATCACGCGGCCTCCGCGAGTGCAGGCGAGATCGGCTCGAGCGCCCTCCGGAACGCCGACTCGTCCGTGCCGACGCCGGCGGCGCTGAGCCGCTCGGGCGCGAACAGCTCGGCGGCGAGCTCGCGGACGTCGTCCATCGTCACGGCGTCGACGTGCTCGATGATCTCGTCGACGGACAGCACCGGGAGCCCGGCCAGGACCGAGGAGCCCAGGCGGTTCATCCGCGCGGACGTCGACTCCAGCGCCAGGACGGTGCGTCCCTTGACGTTCTCCTTCGACCGGGCCAGCTCCTCCGGGGTCGCGGGGTCGGCGACGAAGCGCTCGAGCTCGGTGCCGACGACCTTCATGGCGGCGCCGACGTTGTCTGGCCGCGTGCCGACGTAGAGGCCGACCTGCCCGGCGCCCGCGTGCAGCGCGCTGAACGAGTAGACGCTGTAGGCCAGGCCCCGGCGCTCGCGCACCTCCTGGAACAGCCGGGAGGACGACGTGCCGCCGAGGACGTTGTCGAGGATCCGCAGCGCCCAGCGGCGGTCGTCGTCACGGGCGATGCCCGGCGCGCCGAGGCACACGTGGTACTGCTCGGTGTCCTTGCGGATGAAGCGCATCCGCGCCTCGAGGCCGTCGGGCGGCGGAGGGGCGAGCGGCGCGGTCGACGACGGCAGCGCCGCGGCGTCGGCCGCGAGCGCGAGCTCCACGAGCGCGTCGTGGTCGATCGAGCCGGCGGCGGCCAGCACGACGTTCTGCGGGCCGTAGCGCTGCGCGTGGAACGCCTTGAGCACGTCGGCCTGGCTGCCCGCCACGACGTCCGCATAGCCGATGACCGCACGGCCGAGCGGGTGCCCGCCGAAGATCGCCTGGCCGAGGACGTCGAACACCTTGTCCTGCGGATCGTCCTCGTACATCGCGATCTCCTCGAGGACGATCTGGCGCTCGTTGTCGAGGTCCTCCGCGGCGATGCGGGGCTTCCAGACCATCTCGTGCATGACGTCGAACGCCTCGGGGAGGTGGACGTCCAGCACGCGGGCGTAGACCGACGTCGTCTCCTTGCCCGTCCCCGCGTTGAGCTCGGCGCCCATGGCGTCGAAGAGCTGGTCGATCTCCAGCGACCCGTAGCGGTCGGTCCCGCGGAACAGCATGTGCTCCAGCAGGTGCGACAGACCGGCCTCCGGCTCGTCCTCGGTGACGGAGCCGGTGCCGATCCAGAACCCCAGGGCGACGGACCGGACGGAGTCCATGGACTCCGTCACGACCCGCACGCCCGAGGGCAGAGTGGTGAGGCGGTGCAACCTAGGCGCGCTCGGGGTCGCGCCCACGGCGCGGGCGGCCGGAGCCACGCGACCCGCGGTCGCCGCCGCGGTCGCCACGGTCGCCGCCGCCGCCGCGCGGGCGGCCGCCGCCGTTTCCGGAGCCCATGGCTGCGAGCTCCTCGACGGTCTTGCCCGCGATGTCCGGGTCGTCCGCCAGCCGGAGGCCGATGCGGCCGCGCTCGCGGTCGACCTCGACCACGCGGACCTTGATCTCGTCGCCCTTGTTGAGGACCTCCTCGACCGTGTCGGGCCGCTGGCCCGGCGCGATGTTGGAGATGTGCAGGAGGCCGTCGGTGCCCTTGGAGAGCTCGACGAACGCGCCGAAGGTCGTCGTCTTCACGACCTTGCCGTTGAACTCGTCGCCGACCTCGACCTCCTTCATCATCGAGCGGATGTGCTCGGCGAGTGCGTCGCCCAGCTCACCGTTGGAGGCGTAGACGAGGACCTGGCCTTCGTCGTTGACGTCGATCTGCGACTCGAACTGCTCCTGCAGGCCGCGGATCGTCTCGCCGCCCTTGCCGATGAGCAGGCCGATCTGCGACGGGTCGATCTTGAGCTGCACGATGCGCGGCGCGTGGGGCTTGAGCTCCGTGCGCGGGCCGTCGAGCACCTCGTTCATCTTGCCGAGGATGAACATCCGGGCCTCGCGGGCCTGGGTCAGCGCGTCGCGCAGGATGTCGAACGTGACGCCCTGGATCTTGATGTCCATCTGCAGGGCGGTGATGCCCTCGGACGTGCCGGCGACCTTGAAGTCCATGTCGCCCAGGTGGTCCTCGACGCCCGCGATGTCGGTGAGGACGATGTAGTCGTCGCCCTCCTTGATGAGGCCCATCGCGATGCCTGCCACCGGCCGCTTCAGCGGGACGCCTGCGTCCATGAGCGACAGCGACGAGCCGCAGACGGAGGCCATCGACGACGAGCCGTTGGACTCCAGGATGTCCGACACGACGCGGATCGTGTAGGGGAACTCCTCGGTCGACGGGACCATCGGGACCAGCGCGCGCTCGGCGAGCGCCCCGTGGCCGACGTCACGGCGCTTCGGGCCGCCGAGGCGGCCTGCCTCGCCCACGGAGAAGGGCGGGAAGTTGTAGTGGTGGAAGTAGAACTTCTGCGTCTGGAGCCCGAGGGTGTCCAGCCGCATCTCCTCCTTCAGCGTGCCGAGGGCGGCGACGCTGAGCGCCTGCGTCTGGCCACGCGTGAAGAGCGCAGAGCCGTGCGTGCGCGGCGCGTAGGACACCTCGATGTCGATCGGACGGATCTCGTTCTCCGCGCGGCCGTCCGGGCGCTTCTTGTGGACGGCGATGCGCTGGCGGACGGTCGCCTTCTCGAGCGCGTCGAACGCCTGCTGGACGCGGCCGCGCTGCTCCGCGTAGCCCTCCCAGTCCTGGTCGCCCGAGTGCGCCTCGATGACGGCGGCCTCGACCTCCTTCGTCGCGTCCTGGCGCTCGAGCTTGTCCTCGACCTGCGTGGCCGCGTCGAGCGCTGCGCCGTGCGAGGCGCGGATGGCCTCGAGCAGGCCCTCGTCGACCTTGGGGGCCTCGAAGACGAGCTTCTCCTTGCCGGCCTTCTCGGCCAGCTCGCGCTGGGCGGCGCACAGCTTCTTGATCGCGTCGTGCGCGATGTCGAGCGCGTCGAGCACCTCGGCCTCGGAGACCTCGGAGGCGCCCGCCTCGACCATGAGGATCGCGTCGTCGGTGCCGGCGACGATCAGGTCGAGCTCGGTCGTGTCGAGGAGGTCCTCCTCGCGCGGGTTGACGACGAAGTTGCCCTCGACCTTGCCGATGCGCACCGCGCCGACGGGCGTGGGGATCGGGATGTCGGAGACCATGAGCGCGGCGGACGCGCCGTTCATGGCCAGGATGTCGTACGGGTGGACGTGGTCGATCGACATGGGGATGGCCACGAGCTGGGTGTCGTAGCGCCATCCCTTGGGGAACAGCGGCCGGATCGGCCGGTCGATCATTCGGGCGGTCAGGATGCCCTTCTCCCCTGCACGACCCTCGCGCTTGAAGAAGGAGCCGGGGATCTTGCCGGCCGCGTACATCCTCTCCTCGACATCCACCGTCAGGGGGAGGAAGTCGACCTCGCGGAGGCTGCCGCGCGTTGCGGTGGAGAGGACCATGGTGTCGCCCTGGCGGACGACGACGGAACCCGAGGCCTGCTTTGCGACCTTCCCCGTCTCGAACGAGATCTCGGTACCCGCGATCTCGACCGTGACGGTCGTCGGGTTGGTGCTGCTCATCGTGGGGAATTCCCTTCTCGCGCGCTCATCGGTTGGCGCGCCGTTTCGCTCTCTTGACTTCGAACAGCCCCAGGATACCCCAGCATTCGGAGCCCCTCCGGGTTCTCGGTGAAGGCGGTCGGCGTCTCGGCGACCCCTGCCGCCAGGCCCTCCCGGACGTCGCGGCGCACCCGCGCGGCCGCGTCGTCGCCCCGCCGGTCGGCCTCGAAGCGGTCCAGATCGAGGCCCAGCGCCTCGGCGCGGGCCCAGAGATGCGGGTCGTCGAGGCGCCCCTGGTCGTCGTAGAGCTCGTCGTGGAACGGCCAGAACGCGTCCTGCATCGCCGCGGCCTCGGCCGCGAGCGCCGTGGGGACGGCGCGGGGGTGCTTCGCCTTCAGCGCGAAGTGCCGGAAGACCGTCCGCACGGGCGCGGCCTGCAGCCACTCACGGGCGACCGCGCAGTACGGGCACGTGAAGTCCGCGTAGACGATCACGAGCGGCCCGTCCTCGGGGCCACGGGCGTGGTCGTCCGCCCGCAGCGCGGGCGGCGGTGCGCTGGCGAGGTCGCTCATCCGTACACCGGATGATGCGCATCCACACGCTCGAGCGCGAGCAGGAACTGCCCGGGACCCCCGCGGAGGTCTTCGACCTGTTCGCCGACGCCCGCAACCTCGAGGCGATCACGCCGCCGCTGCTGCGCTTCGAGGTCATCACGCCCGGCGAGGTGACGATGCGCGTCGGCGCGCTCATCACGTACCGCCTGCACCTGCACGGCGTGCCGATCTCCTGGCTCACGTCGATCCAGGACTGGGATCCTCCGCACCGCTTCATCGACCAGCAGGTCCGCGGTCCGTTCGCGCTCTGGCATCACACCCACGAGCTGTTCCCTTCCGGGCCGGGCGGCACGCGCATGCGTGACACGGTCCGCTACGCGATCGGGTACGGCCCGCTCGGCGAGCTCGCGCACCGCGTGCTCGTCCGGCGCGACCTGGAGACGATCTTCGACTTCCGCGCGCGGAAGGTCGAGGAGATGCTGCGGGGCTAAGCGCGACGACAGAATCCTCCCCGCTCGGTCGACCGTCCCACCTATGTCCCATCAGCGCTAGCGGGTGGCTAGCACTGGTGCTAGCCACTGGCTAGCGATTCTCGGAACGGTCCGGAGGAGAGGGGCGGCACCTCCACCAGCATCGGGTGCGACCTAGGAGTGCGATGCCTCGGCGAGCGCGTCGACGATGAGGTTGACGCCGGGCAGGTCGCCCGGGGAGTCGGCCTCGTAGGACCAGGTCACGACGCCGTCGGGGCCGACGATCACGATCGAGCGGTTCGAGAAGCCCGCCGGCTCGAAGTACGCGCCGAACGCGCGCGACACGGCGCCCTTCGGCTCGAAGTCCGACAGCTGCGGGATCGAGATGTTGAGCTGCGCGCGGAACGCCTTCAGCGCGAACGGCCCGTCGCAGGCGACGCCGTACATCTCCACGCCCTGGGCGCGGAGCTCGTCGACGACCTCCTCGTAGACCTGCAGCTGGTCCGTGCAGACGGGGCTGAAGGCGGCCGGGTAGAAGACCAGGACGGTCGTCTTGCCCTCGAGGTCGGCCTGCGTGAAGTCCTCGAGGTCCTCCGTCTTCAGCGTGAAGTCGGGGACCTTCGTGCCGGGCGCGATGGGCGCCACTAGCGGCGGAGGCCCAGCTCGCGGATCAGCGCGCGGTAACCCTCGAGATCGTTCTTCTCGAGGTACCGGAGGAAGCGCCGGCGCTGGCCGACGAGCATGAGGAGCCCGCGGCGCGAGTGGTGGTCCTTGCGGTGGCTGCGCAGGTGCTCCGTGAGATCGTTGATCCGCTCGGTCAGCAGCGCCACCTGGACACGGGTGCTCCCCGTGTCGTGTTCGTTCTCGCCGAACCGGCGGATGATGTCGAGCTTGCGCTCCTGCGTCAGTGGCATGCGGCGGAGCAGGCTAGCAGCCTGGGTCGGGCGTCAGGCGGCCGCGCGAGCGCGGGCGGCTGCGATCCGGCGCGTGTCCTCGACGTCGCGCTCGATCTGCGCGACGAGCTCCTCGACGCCGCTGAACGCCAGCTCCCCGCGCAGGCGCTCGAGGAAGGTCAGCTCGAGCTGCGTGCCGTACAGGTCCCCGCTGAAGTCGAGGAGGTAGGCCTCGACGAGCTCGCCGAGGCGGGTCTCGAACGTCGGGCGCACCCCGATGCTCACTGCAGCAGGGATCGAGCCGTTGGCCAGGCACGCGTAGACCCCGAAGGCCGGCGTGACGAACCCGGGATCGGGGACGAGGTTCGCGGTCGGGTAGCCGATCGTGCGCCCGCGCTGCTCGCCCTGCACCACCTCGCCCGCCATCGCGAAGGGCACGCCGAGCAGCCGGCCCCCGGCGGCGACGTCGCCCTCGTCTGCGACGAGTCTGCGGATGTGGCTGGACGAGACGATCTCCCCCTCCACCTGCAGCAGCGGCACCACGCGCGTCTCGAACCGGCTGTCGGCCGCGAGCATCGCCGCCCGCCCGGTCGCGCGGTGGCCGAAGTGGAAGTTCTCCCCCACCGACACGTGCGTCGCGCCGAGGGCGTCCACGAGCACGTGGTCGGCGAAGTCCGTCGCCGAGCGCGCGGCGAACGCGCTGTCGAACGGCACGACGACGACCTCCGACACCCCGAGGCCCCCGATGAGCGCGGCCTTGCGCTCGAGCGACGTCAGCAGCTGCGGCGGCGTGTCCGGGTGCAGGACGACCGCGGGGTGCGGCTCGAAGGTGACGACGGTGTCCGCGCCGCGGATGACCTCGCGGTGCCCGAGGTGCACGCCGTCGAACGTCCCCACGGCGAGGCGCCGCGGGCGGCGCTCGGCGTCCTGGAGGCGGGTCACGGCGACCGTCATGCGCGAAAGCCTACGGTGGGCTTCAGCGTGCCGTCCCGCGGCTCGGCGACGGCGACGGGCCCGCCGGCGTCCACGAGCAGCACCGGGCCCTGGGACTGCCCGGGATCCGGGATCGCACGGCCGTGCACCGCGGCGCGCGCGTCGTCCTCGTCCAGGCGCACCGACGGCATGAAGCGCAGCGCGTCGGCGAGCCCGATCACGTGGCCGGGGTCGGCGTCGCGGACGTCGAACGGGCCGATCGCGGTCCGCCGCAGCTCCTCGCAGTAGGCGTCGCCGAGGTCGGCGACGAGCGACCGCACGTAGGTCCCCGACGAGCACTCGATCTCGAACTCGGCCCGGTCGTCGGCGCGCCAGCGCTGGACGAAGCGCTCCACGTGCACGACGCGCTCCGGGATCTCGACGACCTCGCCGCGCCGTGCCCGCGCGTACGCCCGCTCGCCGTCGACGTGGACGGCCGAGTGCGCCGGCGGCCGCTGGCGCACCTCGCCCGTCGGCAGGTGCAGCGGGTCGGGCGGCATCTCCCCTGTCACCGTGATCTCGCCCTCGGGATCGCCGGTCGTCGAGACGGCGCCCAGGCGGGCGGTCGCCACGTACGTCTTCGGCAGCTCCATGAGGAAGCGCTGGGTCCGCGTGGCCCGGCCGACGAGGATCAGCAGCAGGCCGGTCGCGAAGGGGTCAAGCGTGCCGGCGTGCCCGACGCGCTTGATGCCGAGCGCGCGACGCACCGCCGCGACCATGTCGTGCGAGGTCTTGCCTGCCGGCTTGTCGATGAGGAGGACCCCGTCCACGGACGAGGACGATATGCCCGTCGGGTCAGTGGGCCGTCGGAGCGAGCTGCGCGGCGATGTGCGAGCGCAGGAACGCGACGATCTCGTCGGGCTCCAGCTCCGTCGTGAAGCCGGCCGCCTGGCGGTGCCCGCCACCGCCGCCCGCGCGGGCGATCGCGGACACGTCGACCTCGCCGTCGGTCGCGCGCAGCGACACCTTGGCGCGCGCCGGGCCGCCGTGGAGCGGCGGGATCGAGCGGGTCAGCGCCGCCACCTTCGTGCCGTCGATGGCCCGCAGGTGGTCGATGATCCCCTCCGTGTAGGACTCCTGCGCCCCGGTCCGGGCGAAGTCGTCGAGGCCGAGCTGCACGTACGTGAGCCGGCCCCCGTCGAAGCGCTCCATGACGTCGAGCGCGCGCGCCAGCAGCGCCACCTTGGGCTCCGGCATCCCCTCGTACAGGCGCCGGAACGTCTCGTGCACGTTGACCCCGGCGGCGACCAGCTCGGCGGCCATCTCGTGGGCGCGCACGCCGGTGTTCGTGTACATGAAGCGCCCGGTGTCGGTCACGAGGCCGACGTACAGGCCCTCGGCGACGCGGCGCGTCGGCTGGACGCCGAGGTCGCGCATCAGGTCCCACACCACCTCCGCCGTGCTCGACGCCTCCGGCACGACGTGGTTGATGTCGGCGAAGCGGGTGTTGTCGTGGTGGTGGTCGACGTTGACGACGCAGATCGCGCTGTTGCGCAGCTGCTCGACTGGGTTGCGGTCGAGGTTCCCGCAGTCCAGGAACACGAGGGTCCGGGTGTCGGCGTCCTCCGGCGGCGCGGAGACCAGGCCGTCGAGGTCGAGCCAGGCGTACTCGTACGGGAGCGGCAGGTCGCTCTCGGACACGTACATGATCGAGTCCTTGCCGAGCGACTCCAGGAGCCCCTGCATGCCGACGAGGGAGCCCAGCGCGTCCCCGTCCGGCGACTCATGGGTGACGAGCACGAAGCGGTCCTCCGTGCGGAGCTTGCGCAGGACCTCCGCCCGGTCGGCGTTCACTCGGCGGCCTCGTCGGCGAGGATCTGCTCGACGCGCATGGCGCGGTCGACCGTGTCGTCGTACGCGAACTCGAGCGTCGGCGTGCGCTTGAGGCGCAGCTCGCCGGCGACGCGGCGCTGCAGCACGCCGTGGGCCGAGCGGAGGCCCTCGAGCGTCTGCTCGCGCTCCTCGTCGCTCCCGAGCACGCTGACGAACACGCGTGCATGACGCAGATCAGCGCTGGTCTTCACATCGGTGACGGTCACGAAGCCGATCCGGGGATCCTTGAGGTCGCGGTTGCCCAGAGCTTCGCTCAGGACCTCCCGGACCGCCTCGTCAACCCGGCGCATCCTCTGACCGGCCATCCTAACCATCCACCTCTGAGAACGAGCGGACCATTCGATCGATCCGCGAACCATCCGGGAAGCGCTCGACGACGTAGCGCTCCACGCGGTCGGCGTGCTCCTGGACGGAGCTCGCCGAGCCGCCGGTGATCGCCACCGCCAGCGTCGCGCGCTGCCAGGTGTCCTGCCCCTCCACCTCACTCACCGAAACACCGAGCCTGGTCCTGAGCTGGGCCTTCGCCGAGGCGAGGTCCTTGCGCTTGGACTTCAGGGAGCCGGAGTCCGGGAAGTGCAGATGGACGAGCAGGAGAGCGACGTACGCCTTGTCCGCCGGGGAGCCGATCGCCTACGCGAGCTCGCGCTCGACCTGGCGCGTGTCGTAGGCCTCCAGGACGTCGCCTTCCTTGACGTCCTGGAAGTTCTGCAGCACCACGCCGCACTCGAAGCCCGTCTGGACCTCGCGCACGTCGTCGTTGAAGCGCCGCAGCGACCCGATCGTGCCGGTGTAGACGACGGTGCCGTCGCGGACGAGGCGCACCCTCGCGCCGCGCCGCAGCATGCCGTCGGTGACGTAGGAGCCCGCGATGACGCCGATGCGCGAGGCGCGGAACGTCTGGCGCACCTCGGCGGTGCCCATCGACTCCTCGACCTCCTCCGGCTCGAGCAGGCCCTGCATGGCCGCCCGCAGCTCCTCGATGACCCGGTAGATCACGGAGTAGTTGCGGATCTCGACGCCCTCGCGATCGGCGACCTCGCGCGCCGCCCCCACGGGCCGCACGTTGAAGCCGATGATGATCGCCTCGGACGCCGACGCCAGCATGACGTCGGACTCGTTGATGCCACCGACGCCGGAGTGGATGACGTTGACCGCCACCTCCTCCTGCGGGAGCTTCGCGATCTCGTCCTCGAGCGCCTCGACGGAGCCGGCCACGTCGCCCTTGATGAGCAGGTCGAGCTCCTTGAGCTCGCCGGCGCGGATCTCCTTGAAGACGTCCTCCAGGGAGCGCTTGCGGCCCGAGCGGCGTGCCTGCTGCTCCTGCCGCAGGCGGAGCGCGCGCTCCTCGGCGGTCGAGCGGGCGGTGCGGTCGTTCTCCACGACGCGGGCGAAGTCGCCCGCCTCGGGGACGCCGTCGAACCCGAGCACCTCGACCGGGTCGCCCGGCTTCGCGTCCGTGACCCGCCCGCCGCGGTAGTCGTGCATGGCGCGCACGCGGCCCCACGTCGAGCCTGCCACGAGGGCATCCCCGACGCGCAGCGTGCCGCGCTGCACGAGCAGCGTGACGACCGGGCCGCGGCCCGGATCCAGTCGCGACTCGATGACGACGCCGGACGCCTCGGTGTCCGGGTTCGCCTTGAGCTCGGCGATGTCGGCGACGACGCCGATGACCTCGAGGAGGTCGTCGAGGCCCTGCTGCGTCTTGGCCGAGACGTCGACGAACTCCGTGTCGCCACCCCACTCGGCCGGGTTCAGGCCGCGCTGCGCGAGCTCGGTGCGGACGCGGACGGGGTCCGCGCCCTCCTTGTCGATCTTGTTGACCGCGACGACGATCGGCACCTCGGCCGCCTTCGCGTGGTCGATCGCCTCGTCGGTCTGCGGCTTGGCGCCGTCGTCGGCGGCGACCACGATCACGGCGATGTCGGTCGCCTTGGCTCCGCGGGCGCGCATGGCGGTGAACGCCTCGTGGCCCGGGGTGTCGAGGAACGTGATGGTCCGCTCGTCGGTGTCGACCTGGTAGGCGCCGATGTGCTGCGTGATGCCGCCGGCCTCGCCCGCGGCGACCTTCGTCTCGCGGATCGCGTCCAGCAGCGACGTCTTGCCGTGGTCGACGTGACCCATGATCGTGACGACCGGCGGACGCGTGATGAGGTCCTCGGCGGCGTCCTCGAACGTGGGCTCGGCCTCGGAGTCGTCGGAGGCGTGGACGATCTCCACTTCCTTGCCGAACTCCTCGGCGATGACCCCGATGGCGTCGTCGGACAGCGTCTGCGTGAGCGTCGCCATCTCGCCCATGCCCATGAGCTTCTTGATGATCTCGGGGACGGGGACGCCGAGGTACTCGGCGACGTCCTTGACGGTCGAGCCGGAGTTGACCTTGACGGTGTCGGTCCGCGACTGCGCGCCCTGGTCGAGCGGCGTGATGGTGTCGTCGTACGTGCCGCGGCGACGCCGGCCGCGCCCGCGCGGGGGCCGGCGCGGCGGGCCCTGGGGGCCTCCGCCGGGACCGCCGGGGCCACCGGGGCCGCGACGGGATGCCTGGGAGTCGATGACGACGCGTCGCCGGCCACCGGCGCCCGCGTTGCCGGGCGCGCGCTCGCCGCGCAGGTCGCTGCGGTTGGGACGCCCGGCCGCTGCGCCACCGGCTCCGCCGGCTGCGCCGCCCTGGCCCTGGCGCGGGGGTGCGCCCGCACCCGAGCCGCCGCCCTGGCGTGCACCGCCCTCCGAGCGTGGGCCGCGTGGGCCCTGCCCGGCGGGTTGCCCGCCGCGGTTGCCGGTGCGCGGACCGTCACCCGAAGTCTGGTTGCGCGGAGGGACGCGCGGGCCCGTGCGCTTCGGCGGCGCTTCCTCAGCCTTGCCGTTCGTCGCCTCGGGGGCCTCGATGGGCTGGCCGGCGATGGCGCGCTTGGCCTGCGTCTCGTCCACCGCGGAGGCCTGAGCCTTCACCTCGATGCCGGCAGCACGGAGGCGCTCGATGACCTCCTTGGCGGGCATGTCGTGCTCGCGCGCCAGCTCGTTGATTCGCTTCTTTGCCATTCACTGTCCGATACTAGTGGGGAGTCCTTCGTGGAGGACGACGGGGCGCCGGTATGCACGCTGGAACGCGTGTCGCCGGATGGCGTCCTCGAGACATCGGGTGGAGCAGACGTAGGCGCCCCGTCCGGGGAGCGTCTGCGTGGGATCGGCGACCACCCGGTCGCCGTCGAGCGCGAAGCGGTGCAGCGCGCGCTTCTCGGAGCGCGCGCCACACGCGATGCACCTGCGCTCGGTGCGCGTACTAGCCGGCCTGGGCAGCGTCGCCGGCGTCCTCGAGATCGGCCACGTTGTCGGTCGCGATCGCGGACAGCGCCTGGTGCAGCGGCAGGCCGCAGTAGCGCGAGCCCCCGAGCGCGGAGTTCGGGCAGCGACGCCCGCTGGAGAGGACGGCCGCGCAACGCCCGGACGTCTCCTCCTCCTCGTAGCTCTCGCCGTGGTCCTCCTCGGCGAACTCGGTCTCCGAGCGGATGTCGATCCGCCAGCCGGTGAGCCGTGCGGCGAGCCGCGCGTTCTGCCCCTCGCGGCCGATCGCCAGCGCGAGCTGGTCGTCCGGCACGATGACCGTCGCCTGCTTGCCGTCGTCGTCGACGAGGACCTCGCGCACCCGCGCGGGGCTCAGCGCCTTGGCGACGAACCGGGCCGGCTCGTCGTTGTAGGGGATGATGTCGATCTTCTCGCCGCGCAGCTCGGAGACGACCATGCGCACGCGCGAGCCTCGGGGGCCGACGCACGCGCCGACCGGATCGACGCCGTCGGCGTGCGACACGACCGCGATCTTCGAGCGGTAGCCGGGCTCGCGGGCGACGTTCTCGATCTCGACGAGGCCGTCGGCGATCTCGGGGACCTCGAGCTCGAACAGCGACTTGATGAGCTCGGGGTCGCGCCGCGACACGATGATCGACGGGCCCTTCGTGGAGGGCGAGACCTCCTTGATGACGGCCTTGATGCGCTGGTTGTGCTCGTAGCGCTCGCCCTCGACCTGCTCGGACTTGGGCAGCAGCGCCTCGACGCGCTCGCGCAGCTGGATGAGCGTGTACCGGGCGTCCTTCTGCTGGACGATGCCGGTGATCAGCTCGCCGACGCGGTCGCGGTACTCCTCGAACATCTGCTCGCGCTCGGCCTCGCGGATGCGCTGCAGGATGACCTGCTTCGCGGTCTGCGCGGCGATGCGGCCGAAGTCGTCGGGCGTGACGTCGCGCTCGTCGATCTGGTCCTTGTACTCCTCGAACTTGGCCGGGTCGATCTCCGGATCGGAGGGCTCGACGTACTCGCCCGTCTCCGGGTCGAGCACGGTCCCCTCGTCGATCGTCTCGACGATGAGGTGCGCCTCGAGGCGCTCGGGGACGATGAGCTCGATCACGCGGAAGTCGCCGGTCTCCCGATCGACCTCCACGCGGGCGTACTTCGCCGCGCCCGGCTGCTTCTTGTACGCGGACAGCAGGGCGTCCTCGAGGGCGGCCATCAGCTTCTCCGCTGGGATGCCCTTCTCGGCGGCAAGGCCGCTCATGGCCTCCAGGATCTCGCGTGACATGCCGGGTTACTCCTCGATCAGGTTGCTGCGGTGGATGTCGTCGTACGCGACGGTGACGACGCCGGTGTCGGCGGCGATCGTGACCTCGTCGTCCGACGCGCCGACCAGCTCGCCCGTGAACGAGCGGCGGTCGTCGTGGCGCTCGCGCGTTCGCACGGTCGCGCGGCGTCCCAGGTAGCGGCGGAAGTGGTCCGGCTTCGTCAGCGGGCGCCGACTGCCGGGTGAGGAGACCTCCAGGGCGAAGCGCTCGCGCACCTCGGCCAGGTCGCGCGTCACCTGCTCGCAGAGGGCGAGCGTGACGCCGTCGGGATGATCGATGTAGAGCCGCAGTGTGTCCCCGCCGACGACCTCGGCCAGCAGCACTTCCACGTCGGGCTGTGCCGACGCGAGCCGCTCTTCGATCTCCTGCTGGATGGGGGCTGTGCTCAACGTTTCGATCCTCCTCTCTGACACGAAAGAAGCGGGCTCTCGCCCGCTCCGGTACGTCACCGGCGGGCCTGCCGCCGGTCCGAAGATGTCCTCTCCGAGGATAGCGCGCTGCGCGGAGCCGGTGGCTCAGGCCGCCCGCCGGCGGGAGAGGTCGCGGTAGCGCCGGTAGTCCTTGCGCTCCGGCCGCAGGTTGGCGGCCAGGGCGAGCGGGTGGCGCGCCTCGCGGTGGCGCCCGAGCTGCTGGAGCGAGCGACCGAGGCAGAACAGCGCGAAGTCGTTCGTCGGGTGGTGCTCGACGACGGCCTCGAACTCCGCGGCGGCGGCCTCGTACTGCTGCGTGCGAAAGAGCGCCCGGCCGAGCGCCTCGCGGATCGAGGTCTTGTCGGGAGCGAGGTCCGCGGCCCGCCTCAGGGGCACCGCGGCGGCGTGGTAGTCGCCCTCCTCGAGCAGCTTCGTCCCCGCCTGGAAGAGGTCGTAGACGTTGTCCATCCCCCACCAATGATAGGCGCGGTTCCGGCGATCGCCAGCGCTCTCAGGAACCGTCGCGGCGTCGTCCGCGCACCCTGCGCAGAGACGGCGGCGCGGGCGGCAGGGCCCACAGGCTGCGGATCCGGCCGAGCGGCCCCGCGCCGACGGCGAGGGCGCGCCGCAGGCCGGCGCGCGCCGACCGATCGGGCTCGCGGGGCGTCGTCCCGTAGCGCGTCGTGGCGAGCTGGCGCAGGTAGCCCTCCGCCCCGGTTCCGGCGAAGCGCGTTGCGAGCCCGTGGAGCGTGGTGTCCGGGCCCACGCGCCGTCCGCTGCGGCGCAGCGCGCGGTGCAGCTCGTCGATCGCGAGGGCGGTCGGATCGCCGGGCGAGGCCTCGCGCACGCGGCGCAAGCGGCGGGCGCGCATCCACAGCGCCGTCGCGCCGCCGCCGATGGCGAGGACGGCGACGATCACGAGCAGCAGCGGCGGGCTCCAGCCGCCGTTGGCATCGCCGGTCGCCGTCGCGTCGCTGCCGGCCGTCGGGCCTCCGGGGAACGGCCGCCCCTCGGAGACGGCGGGCGTCGGAGCGTCCGTGGTGTCGGCGCCGCCGTCGGCCGCGGCCTGCTCCTCGGCGTCGCGGCCGCGGGCGGGCGAGTCCGGCGGCGTCGGATCGAACGTGACCCAGCCGATGTCGGGGAAGTACGCCTCGACCCAGGAGTGCGCGTCGACGTCGCGGACGACCATCTCTCCGCGCTTGTCGTCGCGGGTGCCGGGCGAGAAGCCGGCCGCGATCCGGGCCGGGATGCCCGCCATGCGCAGCAGCAGCGCCATGGCGCCCGAGAACTGCTGGCAGTAGCCGGCCTTCTCGTCGAAGAGGAACGTGTCGAGCGGGACGTCGGAGCCGCGCGGCGTCTCCGTGTAGCCGAAGCCGTTCGAGAGGTACTCCTGCACGCGGCGGACGTATGCCGCCGGCGTCGTGGACTCGGCCTTCAGCCGCTGGCTGAGATCCCACGTGCGCGCGTACCGCGAGGCCTCCAGGGCGGCGGTGCCGTCGCCCGCGTCGCGGCGGAACGGCGGCAGGTCCAGCGCGGGCCCCTGGCCGGAGTCCCACGGCGCGAAGCGGATCCGCGGCGAGTAGCGCGAGCCCGGGAAGCTCGCGGTCCCGTCGATCGACTGCGGGCCGCCGACCTGTGTCGGCAGCTCCATGTTGAGGTAGGCCTGGCTGGAGGGCGGATAGATCGTCGACGCGAGCGCCAGGGCGCGGCGGGTCGGCGCCGGCACGTACACCTCGGCCGTGTAGGCCTGGCCGGACGTGAGCGGGTCCCCGACCGTCTCGAAGCGTCCGGGGCCGGACTCGCGGACGGGGCGCGGCGAGTTCGCCACCGACAGCGTCGTCCCCGCCCCGATGACCTGCGTCGTGCGCAGGCCGCGGACCGTGACGAGCAGGCGCTGGCGCCACGAGTCGCGCTCGTCGGGCACCTCGGAGGAGTCGACGCTCGGCAGCCAACGGTCGCCTCCCGTCGTCCAGCGCACGCCGTCGAACTCGACGAGGTTGGTCGCCTTCCAGTACGCCGCGCGGTCGGTCTTGATGCGCAGCAGCTCGCGGCCGGTGCGCGGCCAGTTCAGCGGGCCGTAGCTGTGCGACCAGTTGAAGCTCGCGCCGTCGGTCTTGGACACCGAGGCCGCGATCGCCTCGTAGTCGATGAGCGGGCGGTCCGCGTCGACGCGCGGCGCCAGCACGAGGGCGACGAGCAGGACGCCGGCGACGGTCGCGCCCGCCCAGACCATCGCGTCGCGGCGGACGCGGTCGATGCGCAGGTAGGCGACGAGCAGCGCCGTGAAGACGAGGCCGATGAGCACCGGCGAGCTGCTCTCCAGCGAGACCGACGGCACGCCCACGAGCACGCCGACGACCACCGCGGCCGCGAGCGGCCGGCCGGGGCGCGCGTCACCGCGCGGCAGGCAGGCGAGCACCGTGGCCAGCGCGACGAGCAGGTACCCGATGAAGACGAGCGTGTCGTGCGCCCAGGGCTCCGCGCCCCGGTACGGGATGCGCATCGACGGGAGCGTCCCGACGCCCTGGTTGAGGCCGGACACGAGATCGCCCCAGCCGCGCGGCTCGACGAGCGAGAAGGGCACGCCGGCCAGGAGCAGCCCGACGAGCACGAGCACGAAGGCGATGCCGGCGGTCGCGCCCCAGCGCCGGCGGCGCTCGAGTCGGTTGCACCAGCGCAGGGCGATCCCGGCCACGATGGCGGCGAGCAGGAACCAGATCGTCCGCCCCACGGGCGCCGGGTCGAGCAGTCCTGATCCACTGCAGTGCCCCGAACGACACGAGCGCGAAGAAGGCGATGAGCCGTGCTCGGGGCCGCGTCATCGAGGGTCAGGGTAGGTGCTGCGTGGCCGGTTGGTCCGGATCAGCACGGGCGGGATCGCGCGCCAGGCGCCGAAGCGCGCCGCGGGGCCGAGCCCGAGCACCAGTTCCCGGCGCATCGCCGAGCGCATCGCGGGTGTCGGCGTGACGTCGGACCCGCCGAACCGGGCCGCCTCGAGCGTGCGCAGGTACGGCTCCGCGGGCGTCCCCCGGTACCGGCGCTGCATCGTCTGCAGCGTCAGCCCGCCGGTCTCGGTCCGGCCGGTCCCCTCCAGCGCCGCCAGCAGCTCGGCGACCGCCGAGTCCGGGCGCGGCGGCCCGCGGCGGCGGCGGCGCACGAGCAGCGCGACCGTCACGACGAGGACGAGCGCGACGATGCCGGCGAGGATCCACGGCAGCGGCGAGCCGTCGTCGACCTTGCCGCCGCCGGGGTTGCGGTCGCCGACACGCTCGCCCGCGCCGAGCACCCCGGCGGGCGCCGCCAGCGCGTAGGCGCTCGCGGCGGCGCCGACGCCGGCGTTCAGCCGCGCCGGCCCGACCGGCGGCGTCGGGTCGAAGGTGACCCAGCCGTACGGGGCGATGTAGGCCTCGACCCAGGAGTGCGCGTCGGTGTCGTGCACGACGAACTCGCCGGTGTCGCGGTCGGTCGTGCCCGGGGAGAACCCGGTCGCGACGCGGGCGGGGACGCCCTCCATCCGCAGCAGGAGCGCCATCGCCCCGGAGAACTGCTGGCAGTAGCCCTGCTTGTCGGTGAGCAGGAACGACGCGAGCGGGACGGCGCTGGGCGGCGGCTGCTCGGAGTACGTGTAGCCGCCGTGCGCGAGGTGGTCGAGCACCCGCTGCACGTACCCGTAGGACGTCTTCGTGCCCTGCCGCAGCTGCTCGGCGAGGCGGTACACGCCGCCGTAGGCGGAGCGCCGGAGCCCATCCTCGATCTCCAGCGGCGCCTGCCCGGGCCAGCGCGAGACGAACGGCGGGCTGTCGATCGCGTAGCCCGGGAACGACACCTGGGCGGTCTGCGGCGCGGTCAGGACGCTGCCCGGCGGCGGGCGCAGCACCGGGCCCCCCTGGGCGCGCGGGAGGTCGATGCG
This sequence comes from uncultured Solirubrobacterales bacterium, assembly GCA_963757125.1. Lineage (GTDB taxonomy): Bacteria > Actinomycetota > Thermoleophilia > Solirubrobacterales > Solirubrobacteraceae > CAVVSD01. The sequence continues at coordinate 1,710,535 of CAVWQP010000009.1, forward strand.
CAGGTACGGCCACGTCCACGCCGGCAGCTCGCCCTTGGCGCCGCGCAGCTGCCGCTTCGTCGGCCGCGGGTTCCAGACGGTCGCGTCGTAGCTCTGCCCCTCGTGCAGCGGGCGCGGGCCCGTGCGGAACGTGCCGGGCGCGTTGCGGATCGGCGTCCTCGGCGACGAGCTGATCGCGAGCGTGGTCCCGGCCCCCACGAAGAGGCGGCTGCTGAACCCGCGCACGCGCACGTGGATCTCCGAGCTCCAGTCGCGCTGCGAGGCGATCATGCTCGCCTCCTGCTCCGTCGGCCCCAGCTCGCGGGGCGCCACCCAGCGCAGCCCGTCGAAGTGCGACAGGTTCTCGACCTTCCAGTAGCTCGCCGTCTTCGCCTTGATGCGCAGCACCTCGCGGCCGGTGCGCGGCCAGTGCAGCGCGCCGTAGTCGTGGTTCCACGAGAACTGCAGGCCGCGATCGGGCGCAAGGGCGTTGGCGAGCGCCTCGGGGTCCAGGAGCGGCCGGCCGACGTCGAGCCGCGGCGCCACCGCGGCGGCGGCGAGGCCGGCGATCACGACGACGGCCAGCGCCGTGACCGCGCCGTGGCGCTCGACGCGCTCGAGGCGCAGGAACGCGCAGAGCAGGACCGCGAGCACGATCCCCTGCAACCACGGGCGTCCGCCCTCGACCTGCACGGCCGGGACGGTGAACAGGACGCCGAACGCGACCGCGGCGGGCAGCGGCCCGCGCAGGCCTCCCGATCGGCGCTGCGCGAACGCGAGCCATGCGGCGAGCACCCCGAGCAGCCCGCCGATGAGCAGCAGCACGACGATCGACCACTCGTCCGACCCGCGGTACGGCACGTTCGTCGTCGGCAGGTCGCCGAACGCGCCGCCCAGCCTCGCAGCCAGCTCGTCCCAGTGCCACGGGAGCAGCAGCTGCGGCGCGACGCCGGCCGCGAGCAGCGCTCCGGCGACCGCTGCCACGGGGACCGCGTAACGCCACGTGCCGCGCACGGCGAGCAGCGCGACGGACGCGGCGATCGCGACGCCCGCCGCCGCGAGCATCTCGCTGACGCGGGCGGGCTCCAGCATGCGCGCCCACATGCACGCGCAGAAGACGACGAGCGGGGCGAAGCCCACGAGGCGCGCCCACGAGGGCGGCAGGAGCGGCGCGGCGTAGGCGGCCCGCGCGCGTGGGCGGGAGAGCCCTCGACGCGCGGTCGCGGTCATGGCGAGCCGGCCCCGACCGTCGGCCTGCGGCTCGCACGCGAGCGCTCGAGCGTGTAGCCGTGGCACCCGGCCACGGAGAACGCCGCGCGACGCCCGGCGAGCCCGCGCGGCACGACGAGCATGCGCGCGCCCGCGGCGGTCCCGACGCCGGCGGGCGGCGTCGACCGGATGCGCGCGCTGACGTAGATGACGTCGCCGCGGCGCCCGGTCAGCCCCGCGAGCAGCGGACGGCCGGTGTCGGGGACGACGGCCAGCCGGGCGTGCAGATGCGGCCAGCCGGAGAGCGTCGGGTCGACGGCGGTCGGGCGCTTGTCGCCGGGTAGCAGCAGCGAGCAGCCGCCGGTGCGCGCGAGGTGGACGGTGAGCGACGCCGCGGCGCGCACGGCGGCGTCGAGGTCCTCGGGCTCGGAGGCGCCACGCGGGTCCAGCACGATGAGCGGGCGGCCGTCCCCCTCCCCCGCGAGCTTGCGCTCCATCGGCTCCGCGCCGCGCGCGACCGCGGGCCAGTAGATGCGCGCGGCGGAGGTGCCCTCGCGCAGCGGGCGCAGCCCGTCCATGTCGACCTCGGCGGTGGCGACGTGGCGCCCGCGCGAGCGTTGGCGGTTGTCGTCGCCGTCCCCGGGCGTCTGGACGCGCTCGATCCGCGGGAGCACGAGCACCTCGTCGTCGCCGGTCTCCGGCGGCAGCTGGACGGTGCGGGTCGCCAGCGACAGCGGGTCGGACACGACGATCTTCGGCGCCTCCAGCGTGCGGCGGCCGCGGCGGGAGAACCGCGCGTCGATGCGGATGCGCGACCGGCGGCGCCCGGTCGCGAGTGCGACCGGCGCGTCGAGCAGCGGGTCGACGAGGCGGCCGGTCGGCAGCGGCAGCGTCCCCGCGCGGATGTCGAGCGTCACCTCGAGCGGCTCGTCCTCCATGACCCGCCGCGCGCTGAGGGTGCGCCGGACGCGCAGCCCGCGCGAGCCGAGCGCGACCCAGGCCGTGGCGCCGGCCGCGAGCAGCGCGAGGGCGACGGCGGGGACCCAGAGCGGCTCCGCGTCGAACAGGGCGGCGGCCAGCCCCAGCGCGAGTGCGAGGAGACCGGTGTCGCGAGCTCCGCGCACGAGATGCCCTACATCGCTGGGGTCGCCGCGACCGCGTCGGCGACCACCTGGTCGCCGGTCAGGTCGAGTGCCTCGGGCGTGAGCACGAGGCGGTGCGACAGCACGGCCTCGGCGAGGTGCTGCACGTCGTCGGGCAGTGCGTGGTCGCGGCCCTGCAGGAGCGCGCGGGCCTTCGCGGCGCGCAGCAGCATGAGGCCGGCGCGGGGGCTCGCGCCGAGCTCGACGCGCGGGTCCGACCGCGTGCGCCCGAGCAGCGCGACGACGTACTGGCGCAGCGCCTGCGAGGCGTGCACGCGCAGCGTCGCGTCCTGGGCGGCGAGCAGCGACGGGGCGTCGGCGACGGGCTCGAGTGCCGCGACGCGGTCGCCGTGCTCGTGGGCGGCCAGCATGTCCGCCTCGCCCGCGGCCGACGGGTAGCCGAGCGACAGGCGCATCGTGAAGCGGTCGACCTGCGCCTCGGGCAGCGGGTAGGTGCCCTCGAACTCGACCGGGTTCTGCGTCGCGAGCACGACGAACGGCCGGGCGAGCTCGTGCGTGTAGACGTCGACGGTGACCCGCCGCTCCTGCATGCACTCGAGCAGGCCGGACTGCGTCTTGGGCGACGCGCGGTTGATCTCGTCGACGAGCACGACGTTCGCGAAGATCGGCCCGGGCCGGAACTCGAAGCGGTCCTCGCGCTGGTTGAAGACGTTGACGCCGACGACGTCGGCGGGCAGGAGGTCCGCGGTGCACTGCACGCGCGCGAACTCGAGGTCGAGCGACCGGGCGAGCGAGCGGGCCAGCGTCGTCTTGCCGACGCCGGGGAGGTCCTCGATGAGGACGTGCCCCTCGGCGAGCAGGGCGACGACGAGGTCGGAGACGACCTCGCCCTTCACCTCGACGCTGGTCTCGATGTTCCGGGTGATCCGGCGGCCGAGCTCGACAGCCGCGTCGATCTCCTCTCCGGTGACCCGCGGCTGCTCCGCCTCCGTGCTCTCCACTCGACCCTCCATAGCTATGCGGGGCTACCCGCCGTTCGAAGACGGCGCACCTCGGCGAGGACCGCTCGCGCGACCTCGGCCTTGGCGGCCCGGGGCACGTGGCGCTCGCCGTCGGCGGTGATGACGGTCACCTCGTTGTCGGCGGCGTCGAACCCGATGCCCGCCTGACCCACGTCGTTGACCACGATCGCGTCCAGCCCCTTCCGTGCCAGCTTCTCGCGACCGTACCCCAGCGCGCCCTGTCCGTGCTCTGCTGCGAAGCCGACGACCGTCTGCCCCGGGCGCTTGCGCCCGGCGAGGCCGGCGAGGATGTCCGGCGTGCGCTCGAGGCGCACCTCGAGATCCTCCTGATCGCCCGTCTTCTTCATCTTGCCCTCGTGTACGTGCGCGGGTCGGAAATCGACGACTGCGGCTGCCATCACTAGGACGTCGCAGGAGCCGAATCCTTCCTCGCACGCGGACTGGAGCTCCGCGGCCGTCGACACGTCGACGTAGCGGACCCCCTCGATCCGGGGCAGATCGACGTTCGCCGCGACCACGACGACGTCGGCGCCGAGCGCCGCGGCCTCGTGCGCGACCGCGAACCCCATGCGCCCCGAGGAGCGGTTGCCGATGTAGCGCACCGCGTCGAGCGGCTCGCGCGTCCCGCCCGCGGTGACGAGGACCCGCAGGCCGTCGAGGACGCCGCCGCCGCGGCGCAGCAGCCCCTCGGCCGCCGCGAGGATCGCGGGGGGCTCCGGCAGCCGGCCGGCGCCGTGCTCGCCGATCGATCCGAGGCGGCCGACGCCGGGCTCCATGACCTCGACGCCGCGCTCGCGCAGCAGCGCGACGTTCGCGCGCGTGGCCGCGTGCGCCCACATCCGGTCGTTCATCGCGGGCGCGACGAGCACCGGGCAGGTCGCGGCGAGCGCGGACGTGGTCAGCAGGTTGTCGGCGAGCCCCGCCGCGAGCTTGGCGATCGTGTTGGCCGAGGCCGGCGCGACGACGAGCACGTCGGCGTTGGCCACGAGCTCGAGATGGCTCAGCGGGTCGTGGTCGGGCGGCGCCTGGTCGGGGAAGGCGCCGCGGGCGGGGTCGCGCTCCAGCTCGTCGGTCAGGACCGGGGCGCCGGTGATCGCCGCGAAGGACGCCGCGCCGACGAAGTCGAGGCTCGCCGGCGTCTGGACGACGCGGACCGCGTGGCCCGCGCCCGTCGCGAGACGGACGAGCTCGAGCGCCTTGTACGCCGCGATCCCGCCCGTGACTCCCAGGAGGATGCGCGCCATCGCCCCGGGGCCCGGTCGCCGCGGGCTAGCGGTAGTGGTACTTCAGCTTGCCCTCGGCGACTTCCTCGAGGGCGATGGTCAGGTAGTTCTTGGACGCGGAGTCCACCATGGGCGGCGGAAACTCGTCGAACGTCCCCTCCCCGAGGTTGTGGTAGTACGAGTTGATCTGCCGGGCGCGCTTGGCGGCCACGATCACCGAGGCGTAGTTGGAGTCCACCTGGGTGAGCAGACGATCGATGCGGGGAGAGATCATTCCCAGGATTCTACCGGGCTCCCCGGTGGTCTCAGATCGCGCCGCGGACGATCGCCTCGAGCTCGTCGACGGCGTCCTCCAGGCGGTCGTTCACCACCACGCGCGTGAACTCGCCCTGCGCCTCCAGCTCGCGCTCGGCGGTCGCGAGCCGGCGCTCGACCTGCTCGGGGTCGTCGGTGCCCCGCCCGATGAGTCGCGCGCGCAGCGCGTCGCGCGAGGGCGGCGCGATGAAGACCTGGACCGTCTCGGGCATCGCGGCCCTGACCTGGCGCGCGCCCTGCACCTCGATCTCCAGCACGACCGGCCGGCCCGCCGAGCCGCGAGTCTCGAGCTCCGACCTGAGGGTGCCGTAGCGGCGGCCCGAGTACTCCGCGTGCTCGACGAACTCCCCGGCGCGTACGCGCTCGTCGAACTCCTCGTCGGAGAGGAACCAGTAGTCCACGCCGTGGGTCTCGCCCGGGCGCGGACGGCGCGTCGTGGCGGACACGGCGAGCTCCAGGTCGGGGATGCGATCCAGCAGGCTCCGGATCAGCGTGCCCTTCCCGACCCCCGAGGGGCCGGTGATGACGATCGCGCCGGCTATCGCCGGAGGAGCTGGACGAGCTCCGTGCGCTGGCGCTGGGAGAGGCCGCCGATGGTCTTGCTCGGCGAGATCCGGCACTGGGCCAGGATCTTGTTGACCTTCACGCGCCCGTACTTCGGGACCGCGAGGAGCATGTCGAAGACCTTGGCGGTCTCCACCCACTCCGGCGGATCGAGCAGGAGCTGGTGGATGGACGCGCGGGACCCCTTCAGGTCGCGCTTGAGCTGCGCACGCCTCGAACGGATCTCGTTCGCGCGCTGGAGCGCATCCATGCGTTGGGCCAGCGAGCGCTCGGGCGCTGCGGGCGGCTTGGTGGCGGTGTTCGGGGCGGGCGGCACCGGGACGGCGAGTCTACATACTCACCGGGCCCGAACAACCCCCCAGAGGGCCAAAATGGCTCGACCTCCACCTCAGCTTGAGGGGAATCGAGGCAGGTCGAGGCGAAAGTGATCGTTTGCAGGGGTTTCCTGCGACCTCGACGCTGGCACGAGTGTTGTGCGCGCCACTCATACCTCGAGTCGCTCGCGATGGATCTCCTGGAGCGACAGGACACCGGGCTCCCGCGTCCTCCCGGCGGCGATCGCGCGCGCCGCGGCCATGCCTCCCGCGAGCGTCGTGATGCACGGGATGCCGCGCGCCACGGCGGCCCGCCGGATCTCCCATCCGTCGGTGCGTGCGCCGGAGCCGGTCGGCGTGTTGATGACGAGATCGACCTCGCCGCGCTCGATCCCGTCGACCACGTTCGGGGACCCGTCGCCGATCTTCTGCAGCACCTCGTCGACGCGCACGCCCATCCCGCGGATGGCGTCCGCGGTGCCCTGCGTCGCGACGATGCGGAAGCCGAGGTCGCTGAAGAGGACGGCGAGGCCGCCGGCCCCCGGCTTGTCGGAGTCGGTCACCGTGATGAACACGGTCCCCTCGGTCGGCAGGTGCGAGCCGGCCGCCGCCTGCGCCTTCGCGAACGCGGTCGGGAAGTCCAGCGCGATGCCCATGACCTCCCCGGTGGAGCGCATCTCCGGGCCGAGCACGGCGTCCGAGCCCGCGAAGCGGTCGAACGGCAGGACGGCCTCCTTCACGGAGACGTGGCCCCCGCGCATCGGGTCGGCGGGCAGGTCGAGGTCCTCCAGCCGCTCGCCGAGCATGAGCCGGCAGGCCATCTTCGCGAGCGGCACGCCGATCGCCTTGGACACGAACGGCACCGTCCGCGACGCACGCGGGTTGGCCTCGATGACATGCAGCCCGCCGTCGGCGACGGCGTACTGGACGTTGACCAGGCCGACGACGCCGAGCGCCTTCGCGAGGCCCTCGGTCGCGCGGCGGATCTCGTCGAGCATGTCGCGGCCCAGCGAGTGCGGCGGCAGCACGCAGGCGCTGTCGCCGGAGTGCACGCCGGCCTCCTCGACGTGCTGCATGATCCCGCCGATCCAGACGCCTTCCCCGTCGCAGAGCGCGTCGACGTCGACCTCGATGGCGTTCTCCAGGAAGCGGTCCAGGAAGATCTCCCGCGCGCGCCCGTTGCCGGTCCGCCGGAGGTAGTCGTGCAGGCCGTCGGTGGAGTAGACGATCTCCATCGCGCGGCCGCCGAGGACGTAGCTCGGTCGGACGAGCAGCGGGAACCCGACCTCCTCGCTGGCCTCGATCGCGCCCTCGACGGAGTGCGCCGTCGCCCACCGCGGGGCGCGCAGCCCGAGCCGGTTGAGCAGGTCGCCGAAGCGCCCGCGGTCCTCGGCCAGGTCGATCGCGTCGACGGAGGTGCCGAGCACCGTCACGCCCGCATCCTGCAGCCCGGCCGCGAGCTTGAGCGGCGTCTGGCCGCCGAACTGGACGATGACGCCCTCGGGCTGCTCGATCTCGACGATGGCGAGGACGTCCTCCAGCGTCAGCGGCTCGAAGTACAGGCGGTCGGAGGTGTCGTAGTCGGTGGAGACCGTCTCGGGGTTGCAGTTGACCATCACCGCGTCGCGGCCGGACGCGCGGACGGTCATCGCCGCGTGGACGCAGCAGTAGTCGAACTCGATGCCCTGGCCGATGCGGTTGGGCCCCGAGCCGAGGATCATCACCGACGCGCGGTCGCCGCGGCGCACCTCGTGGCGCGCGGTGCCGCCGCGCTCCCAGCCCGAGTAGAAGTACGGCGTGCTCGCCGGGAACTCCGCCGCGCAGGTGTCGACCGAGCGGTAGACGCGCTCGCCGCGGAAGGGCTCGTCGGGGTCCAGGGCGAGGGACTGCAGCTCGCGCAGGAACCACGGGTCGATCGATGTGCGCGCGTGGACCTCGGCCGGCGTCGCGCCGCGGCGGAACGCCTCCTGCAGCACGTCGTAGCGGTCCCAGGACGGGATCTCCAGGCGCGTCAGCAGGTCGTCCTCGGCCGTGTTGATCGGCGCGTCGAGCTCGCGGGAGCGCATCGCCTTCGCGAACGCCTGCTTGAACGTGCGCCCGATCGCCATGGCCTCCCCCACCGACTTCATGTGGGTCGTGAGGCCCTCGTCGGCACCGGCGAACTTCTCGAAGGCGAACCGCGGCCACTTGACGACGACGTAGTCGATCGTCGGCTCGAACGACGCGGGCGTCAGCTTCGTGATGTCGTTGTCGATCTCCTCGAGCGCGTAGCCCACGGCGAGCTTGGCGGCGATCTTCGCGATCGGGAACCCCGTCGCCTTCGACGCCAGCGCGCTGGAGCGCGACACGCGCGGGTTCATCTCGATGACGACGACCTCCTCGGTCGCCGGGTTGACCGCGAACTGCACGTTGGAGCCGCCGGTCTCCACGCCGACCGCGCGGATCACCGCGATCGCCTGGTCGCGCAGCTTCTGGTAGAGCCGGTCGGGGAGCGTCTGCTGCGGCGCGACGGTGACGGAGTCGCCCGTGTGGACGCCCATCGGGTCGATGTTCTCGATCGAGCAGACGATCACGACGTTGTCGTTGTGGTCGCGCATGACCTCGAGCTCGAACTCGCCCCAGCCGAGCACCGACTCGTCGAGCAGCACCTGCGAGATCGGCGACGCCTCGACGCCCTGGGCCACGATGCGGCGGAACTCCTCGGGCGTACGGGCGATGCCGCCGCCGCGGCCGCCGAGCGTGTAGGCGGGGCGCACGACGATGGGCAGGCCGAGGTCGATGAGCGCATCCTCCGCCTCGGCGAGCGTGTGGGCGATCGCACTGCGCGGCACGCGCAGGCCCGCCTCCTGCATCGTCTGGCGGAAGATGTCGCGGTCCTCGGCGCGCTCGATCGCGTCGCCCTTCGCGCCGATGAGCTCCACGCCGAAGCGCTCGAGCACGCCGCTGCGGTCGAGGTCCATCGCGATGTTCAGCGCGGTCTGCCCGCCGAGCGTCGGCAGCAGCGCGTCCGGGCGCTCCTTCTCGATGATCTGCGTGACGACGTCCGGGCGCAGCGGCTCGACGTAGGTCGCGTCGGCGAACTCGGGGTCGGTCATGATCGTCGCCGGGTTGGAGTTGACGAGCACGACCTCGTAGCCCTCCTCGCGCAGCACCTTGCAGGCCTGCACGCCGGAGTAGTCGAACTCGGCCGCCTGGCCGATGACGATCGGGCCGGAGCCCAGGATCATGATCCTGCGGAGGTCGTCACGCCGCGGCACGGATGGCCTCCAGGAAGCGGTCGAAGAGGTACAGGGAGTCGTTCGGGCCGGGGCCCGCCTCCGGGTGGTACTGCACGGTGCCGCCGGCGACGTCGAGCAGCGTGAGCCCCTCGACGGTCCGGTCGTAGAGGTTCACGTGGCTGAGGCGCGCCTCGCCGAAGTCGGTCGTCCAGCGCACGGCCTCGTCGGCCTCGATGCGCTGCTCGCCGTTCGGCCCGAGGACCGCGAAGCCGTGGTTCTGCGACGTGATCTCGATGCGACCGGTCTCCAGGTCCTTGACGGGGTGGTTGCCGCCGCGGTGGCCGAACGGGAGCTTGAACGTGTCCAGCCCCACCGCCCGGCACAGCAGCTGGTGGCCGAGGCAGATGCCGAACGTCGGCTGCCTGCCGACGAGCGCGCGCAGGGTGTCGACGATGTGGTCGAGCGCCGCGGGGTCGCCCGGGCCGTTGGCCAGGAAGATCGCGTCGCCGCCGCGCGCCAGGAGCTCCTCCGCCGTCGTGCGCGCGGGGTGCAGCTCGACGATCGCGCCGCGCTCGGTGAAGTTGCGCACGATCGAGCCCTTGATGCCGGTGTCGATGGCGACGATCCGGGGCCCGTCGCCGTCGCCGTGGATCGTGAGCTCGCGCGGCGTGACGTCCTGCACGAGGTCGCGCCCGACCATCGACGGCTCGGCGTCGATGAGCTCGCGCGCCCGCGCCTCGGGGATCGACTCCGGGAACACGCCGCCGCGCATCGCGCCCTCGTCGCGGATGTGCAGGACGAGCGACCGGGTGTCGACGCCGGTGATCGCCGGGATGCCGTTGGCCCGCAGCCAGCGCAGCCAGCCGTCCTCGGCGCCCGGCGCGTCGTCGGTGTCGTTGGCCTCGCGCATGATCGCCGCGCGGGCCCAGGGCCGGTCGGACTCCATCGCCGCCGCCCGCACGCCGTAGTTGCCGATGTGCGGGTAGGTGAACGTGATGAGCTGGCCGGCGAAGGAGGGGTCGGTCATCGACTCCTGGTAGCCGCTCATGCCGGTCGTGAAGACGACCTCCCCCACGGCGTGGGTGTCCGCGCCGACGGCGTCGCCGTCGAAGCGCGTCCCGTCCTCCAGGAGCACGTAGGCGGTCACTTGGCGGCGGTGAGCGCGAAGGCGCGCTCGCGGTAGGCGACGGCACCGGCGGCGAGGGTGAGCAGCACCTTGCCGTGCAGCTCGCGGCCGGCGAAGCAGCAGTTCTCCGAGCGGCTCTCGTAGCCGTTCTCCCCCACGACCCACCTGCGCCCCAGGTCGACGAGCGTGAGGTTCGCGGGCTGCCCGACCGCGACCGTCGGCTGCGGGATGCCGAACGGGATGCCGCCGCAGCACAGCCGGTCGACGAGCACGTCGAGTCCGAGGAGCCCGCCGAGGACGAGCTCGGTGTAGACCGCCGCGAAGGAGGTCTCCAGGCCGGTCGTCCCCATGGGCGCCTGCTCGAACGCGACCTCCTTCTCGTCGCGCGCGTGCGGGGCGTGGTCGGTGGCGATGCAGTCGATCGTCCCGTCGCGCAGGCCGTCGATGAGCGCCTTGCGGTCCGTCTCGGTGCGCAGCGGCGGGTTCATCTTCATCCGCGTGTCGAGTCCGGCGACGTCCTCGTCGGTGAGCGTCAGGTGGTGCGGGCTGGCCTCGCACGTCACCTGGACGCCGTCGGCCTTCGCGGCGGCGACCGCCTCGACGGAGGCGACGCAGCTGAGGTGCTGGAGGTGGATGCGGGCGTCCTCGTAGCCGGCCAGGAGGCAGTCGCGCGCGACGAGCGTGGACTCCGAGACGCTCGGGATCCCGGCGACGCCGAGCCGGGCGCTGACCGCGCCCTCGTGCATCGCGCCGGTGCCCGACAGCGACATGTCCTCCTCGTGCAGCGCGATGACGCGGTCGGCCAGGCGCTGGTACTGCAGCGCGCGGCGCATGACGCCGGCGTCGGCGATCGGGCGGCCGTCGTCGGTGAAGCCGAAGGCGCCGACGTCCGCGAGCTCGGCCATCTCGGTGAGGTCGCGGCCGTCCATCCCGCGCGTGACGCACGCCATGAAGCCGACCGGGATGCGCGCGTCGCGCGCCGCCGCCTCGAGCAGGGCGCCGAGGATCGGCGCGGTGTCGACGACGGGGTCCGTGTTGGCCATGCCGAGGATCGCGCAGAAGCCGCCGGCGGCGGCGGCGCGGGTCCCCGTCTCGAGGTCCTCCTTGTGCTCCTGGCCGGGGGTGCGCAGGTGCACGTGCGGGTCGACGAACGCGGGCAGCAGGTGCTTGCCCGCCCCGTCGACGACCTCGGCGCCGGGGCCGGCGTCGAGCGTGCCGGCCTCGCCGATCTCGGCGATCTCGCCGTCGCGGACGAGGACGTCGTGCAGCGCGTCGATGTGCGCGACCGGATCGACGACGTGGGCGCCGCGGACGAGCAGCGTGGCGGGACGCGCGGGCGCGCGGGTGAGGGTCGGTGCGCTCACGCCGGCTGGGGCTCCCGCATCCGCGACGGGCTGTCGAGCCGCGTCCCGGCGAGCAGCTCGTAGAGCACCGCCATCCGGACGACGACGCCCGCGCGGACCTGCATGGTGATGACGGCCTGCGGCGAGTCGACGACCTCACCGGACAGCTCGACCCCGCGGTTCACCGGGCCAGGGTGCATGAGCACCTGGCGCGGGTGCAGGCGGCGGCCGTTGATCTGGTAGCGGGCGGCGTACTCGCGCAGCGACGGCAGCTCCTTGCCGTCCATGCGCTCGCGCTGCACGCGCAGGGCGTAGACGACGTCGGCCTCGCGGAGGTCGTCGAGGTCGTAGCGCACGTCGCAGCCGAGGGCCTCGATGTCGCGCGGCATGAGCGTCGGCGGGCCGACGAGCGTGACGTGCGCACCCATGGCCCGGAAGGCGAGGATGTTCGAGCGCGCGACGCGCGAGTGCGCGATGTCGCCGACGATCCAGATCGAGCGCCCGTCGATGCCGCCGAGCTTCGAGCGCAGCGTGTGCACGTCGAGCAGGGCCTGCGTCGGGTGCTCGTGCTTCCCGTCCCCGGCGTTGACGACCGCCGCGCTCGTCCAGCCCGCCACGAGCGCGGCGGCGCCGGCGTGCGGGCTGCGGATGACGATGGCATCGGGCGAGTGCGCGCCGAGCGTCAGGACCGTGTCCTTCAGCGACTCGCCCTTCTCGACGCTCGATCCGCTGGCCGCGAAGTTCACGACGTCGGCGCTCAGGCGCTTGGCGGCGAGCTCGAAGGACGAGCGGGTGCGCGTCGAGGCCTCGTAGAAGAGGTTCAGGACGGTGCGCCCGCGCAGCGCCGGGACCTTCTTGACCTCGCGGTCGGCGATCTGCTCGAACGCGGTGGCGCGGTCGAGGATGCGCTCGATGTCCTCGCGCGTGAGATCGGCGATCGACAGCAGGTGCCTCATGCGACGGCCTCCTCCAGGGCGGTGATGGCGACCTCGTCGACCCCGTCGAGCTCCTCGACGCGGACGTTCACGCGCTCCTGCTTGGAGGTCGGGAGGTTCTTGCCGACGTAGTCGGGTCGGAACGGCAGCTCGCGGTGCCCGCGGTCGGCCAGGACGGCGAGCTGGATGCGGCCGGGGCGGCCGTAGTCGAAGAGCGCCTCGATCGCGGCGCGCACCGTGCGGCCCGTGTAGAGGACGTCGTCGACGATGACGATCGTGCGCCCGTCGACGTCGAAGTCGACGTGGCTGGCGTGGACGACGGGCGCGCCGGAGCGGCTGCGCAGGTCGTCGCGGTAGAAGGCGATGTCGATGTCGCCGAGCGGGACGTCGGCGCCGAGCAGCTCGTCGAGCTGGTCCTTCAGGCGGGCGGCCAGGAAGGCGCCGCGGCGGTGGATCCCGACGAGCGCGAGCAGCTCCGGCTCGGGCGTCTTCTCCACGATCTCGTGCGCGATCCGCACGAGGGTTCGCCGCACGTCGTCCCTGTCCAGGACGACCTTCGCGTCAGGCATGGTCTGCGGGTGCTCCTTTCCGGCCTCACGGGACCGGTTTGAAGGGGCGATGTCGTGCAGGAACGTAGCATCGGGCGCCGACGGCTCGCCGCGCTAGTCGAGGTCCCAGCCGAAGTACACCTCGATCGAGGCGATCCGGTCGCCGTCGAACCCGAAGATCTCCGTGTTGCGGAAGCGGGAGCCGTCCTTGCGGGTCGCCTCGTAGGTCACGAGGACCTCGTCGCCGATGTCGGCGAGGCGGACGTAGTCGAAGCGCTCGGTGCCGCCCGCGCCCGGCCAGCAGCGCTCGAAGTAGGTCGCGCGGTCGATGCCGACGTCCGGCGGGGCGGAGAAGACGAGGTCGTCGGCGAGCAGCGACTCGATGAGGTCGCGGTCAGCCGTGGTGAAGGCCGTGTAGGAGGCCTTGACGGTGTCGATGTGGTTCATGTGGGTGATGACTCGTCCGCGGGTACGGACTCATCACGTGAGCACCTCTACCCCCATCCGTCTCGGCGCGACCGGCCTCCGTGGCTGGCGCGCGAAGGTCGGCGACACCGTCGCACGGCCCGCCGGCCGCCATACGCCGCTGACCGAGGAGCAGGTTCGTGCGCTCGTGGGCGCGGCGTTCCTCGCGCTCAGCCTGGTCTACCTGGCGCAGGCCGGGCGCGACGCCGTCCGCACGCTGCGGGGCTGATCACGGCCCGGCGTCGATCGTCTCGCGCAGCTGGTCGGGATCGGGGTCCGGGCCGAACGACGTGAGGACCCAGGTCGCGCCTGCGGCGGCCCACGGCCCGGGGTCGTCGCCGGGCTCGATGTCGGTGACGAGCTCGAACGGCGGGCCCGGCAGCTCGGCGGCCAGCTCCGTGAGCGCCTCGGGGCCGGGCAGGTCGATGACGAAGTAGCCCTCCCAGTTCGCGGCGCGGCGCAGCGGGCGGCGGTTGGGGTAGCGCCCGGCGAGCCAGATCGGGATCCGCGGCTGCTGCAGCGGGACCGGCTCGAGCTCGCCCGCCCACCAGCGCGGCAGCTTCTCGAGCGTGTCGTCCAGCCGGCGCGCCAGCTCCTTGGGCTCGGACGGGTCGCCGAACGGGCTGAGCTCGCCGTGCTTGTCCGCGCCGAGACCCAGCCCCAGGATCACGCGACCGTTGCTCAGATGGTCGAGCGTGACGATCTCGCGCGAGAGCTTCTGCGGGCGGCGGCGGCCCGGCGGCGTGACCATCGGGCCGAGCAGGACGCGCTCGGTCGTCATCGCCATCGCCGCCATGGCGACCCATGGATCGGCGACCGCCTTCGCGGGCGGCGAGTACACGATGTGGTCCCAGAGGAAGACGGCGTCCCAGCCGCGCTCCTCGGCACGGGCCGCCAGGTCCGCGAGAAGCCGCGGATCGCTCAGCGCGTTGAACGGCGCGAGGGTGAGCCCTCGTCTAGCCTCGCCAGTCATGGCCCTGAATGTGTACCTGAGTGGCGAGATCCACACCGACTGGCGCCAGCGGATCGAGCGCGGCGCGGCCGAGGCCGGGCTCGACGTCGAGTTCGGCGCGCCGGTGACCGACCACAGCGCCTCCGACAACGCCGGCGTCGCGATCCTCGGCGACCAGGAGAGGCCGTTCTGGAAGGACAACCTCGGCGCCGGGGTCAACGCGATCCGCACCCGGACGCTGCTCGACCGCGCGGACGTCGTCGTCGTGCGCTTCGGCGAGCAGTACCGCCAGTGGAACGCCGCGTTCGACGCGGGCTACGCGGCGGCACTCGGCAAGCCGCTCGTCGTCCTGCATCCCGAGGAGCACGACCACGCCCTCAAGGAGGTCGACCGCGCGGCGCTGGCCGTCGCCCGGGAGCCCGAGCAGGTCGTCGACATCCTGCGCTACGCGCTGCACGGGCTGCTGCCCGCGGTCGCTACCCGACGGTGATGCGGACCGCGGAGCCCTGCTCGAGGTAGGTCCCGGCCTTCGGCGTCTGCTTCACGACGTGAAGCGTGGAGAACATCTCCTTGAAGACGCCTCCGCCCTGGACGTCGGCCTCGAACTTCCGCGCCGCCAGGCGCTGCTTGGCGACGTCGAGCTGCACGCCGACGAGGTCGGGCACGAGCGTCCGGACGATGACCGTCCCGGGCGTCGTGACCGGCGGCGCCGTGACGGTCTTCGCGACGGTGATCGTCCTCGGCTGAGAGGCGGCCGGGGCGTCGTCGCCGTTGACCACGATCGCCAGGAGCGCGCCGAACAGCACGCCGCACGCGACGCCGAGGATGACGGTCGGCCAAGTCGGAGCGGAGAGCCTCATGAGCCCGTCGCCACCCCGGCCGCGGGCCGGCGCTCGGCGTCCCAGCGGATGAGCTCGGGGTCGCCCTTCTCGGCGAACGGGACGTCGATCGTGTCGAAGTCGTGCGGGACGATCGCGCCGGGGAAGACGGCGCGCGCCTCGTCGCGCAGGCGACCTGCGGGGTACCGCGTGGAGATGTGGGTGAGTGCGAGCATGGCGACCTCTGCGTCTGCGGCGACCTGCGCCGCCTGCCGTGCCGTGCTGTGGCCGGTCTGCGATGCGCGGGCTGCATCCTCGTGCGCGAACGTGGCCTCGTGGACGAGGACGTCGGCGCCGTGAGCGGCCACCACGGTAGCGTCCGTCGGGCGTGTGTCGCCGGTGATCACGATCTTCCGGCCCGGGCGGTCGGGTCCCACGACCTGGTCGGGATGCACGCCGTCGACGGTCTCGCCGCGCTGCAGCCGCCCGAACGCGGGGCCCTCGGTCACGCCCAGGCGACGCGCCATCTCGACGTCGAAGCGCCCCGGGCGCGGCGGCTCGACGAGCGCGTAGCCGAGCGCCGGGCCGCGGTGGCGGACCGGGTACGGGATGACCTGGTAGCCGTCGCGCTCGATCGCCTGGCCGGGCTCGAGCTCGACGAGGTGCAGCCCGTAGGAGGGGCGCCCGAAGATCGGGCGCATCCGCTCCATGACCGCCTTCAGCGGCGGCGGCCCGTGCACGGTGAGCGGCCGCTCGCGGTCGCGCAGCTCGAACGTCTTGAGCATCCCCGGCAGACCGAGCCAGTGGTCGGCGTGCAGGTGGGTGATGAAGACGTCGGTGATGTCGGCGAGGCCGACCGAGCGCGTCAGCTGACGCTGGGTGCCCTCGCCGCAGTCGAAGAGGATCCGGTCGCCGCCCCGGCGCACGAGCAGCGCGGGCATGCCGCGGCGCGCCGAGGGCGCGGATGCGGACGTGCCTGCGAAGAACAGCGAGAGGTCCATCTCGCTCAGCGAGGCTACTCCCAGGTCATTGTCAGCCAGGGATACTTCGTGCCGATGGCGTACGCCCCGACCGCCCGGCACCTCCTGCGCGCGAAGGACCTCGCGGATGCGCGCTACGCCGAGCCGCTCGACGTCGCCGACCTCGCGAAGGCCGCCGGCCTCTCCCCCGCGCACTTCAGCCGGGAGTTCCGGGCGGCGTTCGGCGAGTCGCCGCACGGCTATCTGCTGACCCGCCGACTCGAGCGCGCCGCGGCGCTGCTGACCACCACGGATCGCTCCGTCGCGGAGATCTGCTTCGAGGTGGGGCTGCAGAGCGTCGGCTCGTTCACGACGAGCTTCACGCGGACCTACGGCGTGTCCCCGACGGCGTTCCGGGCGCAGTTCCCGTCGGCCGCCGACCGGGCGCTCGTGCCCGCCTGCATCGTCCGCGCCTACGGCCGGCCGCAACGCCGCACGTTTCGAGAAGACGGGGCGCCGCCCCAGGATTAGCGTCCTCGTCGACATCGATCGTCGACCCCGAGGAGGACACCATGATCAGGATCGCCAGCGCCCAGCTGTGGGTGCACGACCAGGACGAGGCGCTCGCCTTCTACACCGAGAAGGTGGGGCTCGTGACCCACGCGGACGTGTCGTTCCCCGAGATGGGCGGGTTCCGCTGGCTCACCGTCGGGCCGGCCGATCAGAGCGACGTGTCGATCGTCCTCATGCCGATCCCCGGCCCGCCGGTCTTCGAGGCGGAGACCGCCGAGCAGGCGCGGTCGCTCATGTCCAAGGGCGCGGCGGGGACGATCTTCCTCGCGACCGACGACTGCTACGCGGCCTACGAGCAGCTGTCGGCGCGCGGCGTCGAGTTCGTCGAGAAGCCCGAGGAGCGCCCGTACGGCATCGACTCCGGTTTCCGCGACCCGTCCGGCAACCACATCCGCCTCACCCAGGTCCGGGAGCTCGCGGCGACCTGAGCCGTCTCCTCGTCGAGGTTGACCGTGGATGAGTCGAGCGGTCGGCGCGGTGCGTCGACGGCTCGACCATGGGTCGCCGTCTCGCGTGGATCGTGCTCGTGCTGCTGGCCGTCGCCGCGGTGCCGTCGACGGCTGCCGCCGCGGTCGACTACGCCGCGTACAACCGGCTCGCCGACGCGGTGTGGGCGCCGCACGGCGACCGCTGCTCCGGGCAGGCGCAGGTCCAGCTCGTCGACGAGATCGCCGGCGACGACGACATCCTCGGCTACGCGGACGGCGTCTGGGACGGGACGTGCACGTACTCCGTCCGCCGCGACCTCAGCGCGTACGAGGCGTGCGTGATCACCGTCCACGAGCGCGGGCACCTCGCCGGCTACCAGCCGGTCGGCGGGGTCGACGCGTGGCACGACACGACGGGCCTGATGTCGACGAACCCGCTCGACGCGTTCCCCGACCCGCGCGAGGCGACGGGACGGCCGCCGTACGCGCCGTGCGCGGGACTCGTCGGGCTGACGATCACCCGCGCGATGGCCGAGGACGCCGTCGCGCGGCGGTGGGCGGTCCGCAGCCTCAGCTGCCGCCCGTCGCGCGGGCGCTGCGTCGGGACGACGCTCGGCGGCCGGCACGCGCGCTGGACCGTGCGCTACGACGCGCGTTGGTCGGTCGTCGCGCGGCGCGGGTAGAGTCGTCCCGCAGTCCCGCGCCCGTAGCTCAGTGGATAGAGCGCTTGCCTCCGGAGCAAGAGGTCGCAGGTTCGAATCCTGCCGGGCGCGCCTTCGGAACACTGGCGCGTTCGCGCTCGCCGCTCAGGCTGGTGCCCGCGGGTGCCCAATGCACACCGTCGACGAGCGCCTGCAGACGGCTCCGCTCGTCGTCTACGCGGCGCATCGTGTGCGTGTAGAGACGCAGCGTGAAGGCCGGGTCGGTGTGGCCGAGCCGGCCCATGACGTAGCGAGGATCTTCGCCCAGCGCGACGAGCAGTGAGGCGAAGGTGTGGCGAAGGCCGTGCAGGGTCAGGCGCTCGGGCAACGGCAGGTCGCCGCGGTTGGTCAAGGTGACGTTCGCTCTTGTCAGGGCCGGCTGCAGAACCCGGTTGCGGACGGTGTCCTTGTCGCGCCCTCCTCCGGTCTGCGATTGAGAACACGAGCGCGTCGGGACCGATGTCGGGCGCGCCGGCCTTGTGAGTGAGCAGCTCGTCGGAGCACCGGCAGCAGGTCGACACGGCGCATGCCGGCCTCGGTCTTGGACGCCCGCACGGTGAGGCGCCCGGTGGCCAGGTCGACGTCGCGCCAAGGCAGCGCGCAGAGCTCGCTGATGCGCAGGCCGGAGAAGGTCAGGGTCGCGAGCGTCGCCCTGCGGGCAAGCGCCTTGCGGTCGCGGCGGGCCTGGCGGTCGAGCTGGCCGGCCGCGTCGAGCAGCGCGGTGATGTGGTCGGCCCGGTCAAGCCACGGCCGTGGCGCGGCCGGTGCCTTCACCCGCCGACGTCTTCCCCGCGCTGTATTGCGCGCGATGAACTCGTACTCCAGGTCGTACTCGAGGATCTGCGCCAAGCGAGTGATCGTCTGGTTGATCGACCGTGCGGTGATCTGGCCTTGGCCGACCTTGAAGGTCCGGTAGCGGTCGACCTCGGCGACTGTGATCTCGCTCAGGCGGTGTCGCGCGAAGAACGGCGGCAGGTGCAGCCGCAGCGCCCACTCGTAGCTGTACTGCGTCGACGGCCGCAGCTCTGCCCGTCGGCGGGCGAGCCACTCGGATGCGAACTCGTGGAAGGTCGGGTCCGGCAGCGGGTCGGGCGGCTTCTCCGGAGCAGCTTGGCGCCAGCTGCCGCGGCGGACATCAGCAAGCAGGTTCGAGAGCTCGGTCTCGGCCTTGGCGCGGTTCCAGCCCTCGGCCGCGCTCCCGAGCGTGACGTACTCGCGGCGGCCGTAGGCATGGAAGCGAAGTGCGTACCTGCCCGGTGTGGGCTGGGAAGGCGCAAGCAGGGCGATGCGCAGCGAGCGATGGTGCCCATGCTGCGCGCAGCGGCATGAGCCGTCGTCGCGGTGCCCAGGATGGACGCCGCGACATGCACGATCGAGGCGGAGTCGAAGCTCGGGTCCGCTGGGCACTCAGCGACGCGCTGCTCCCATCGCCACCGACGGTCGTGACGCTATTTGTGCAGCGGCTGGGCGGCCGTGAAGGCGGTGATCAACTCGGCGAAGCGCCGTGGGTCATCGAGGTGTGGGAAGTGGTGTCCGACCGGCCACACGATGAGCTCGGCTTGCGGCAGCCGGCCGAGGAGCCAGGTCCGCTCGTCGCGATCCAGCTCGCTCCCGAGCAGCATGAGGTACGGCAGATCGCGCCCACGCTCCAGCATCTCGTCGAGCTCGCGCAGGTACTCGTGCCGGTCGCTGTCGATCATCGTCTGCCAGTAGCTGAGCACGAGCTCGGCGGGCACATCATCGCCGGCGGCCAGCAGCGGGCGGGCGACCTCCGGGACGCGGTCCAGGTGCATGCTCGTACGGAACATCTCCCAGACTGCGGGAAACCCGTCCCCGCGCAGCCGCGGGGCCAGTTGGTGCACGAGATCCAGGAACGGCTCCAGCCGCCACGAGGAGTCGACGTTGACGACCCCGGCGGCGCCGTAACGGTCGGCGTACACGCCGGCGACCCCGGCGGAGATGGAGTGTCCGACGAGCACGGGGTCGCGGAGGCCCGCGGCCGCGACGGCATCGTGCACCGCTGCCGTCACCGCTCCCAGCTCGTGCGACGGGAGCGCGGGGCTGTCGCCGTGGCCGGGCAGGTCGAGTGCCAGCGCGACGCGCCCGGCCGGCAGGGCGTCCATGACGGGGTTCCACATGGCGTGGTCGAACGTGAGTCCGTGCAGGAGGACGAGCGGGCGTGCCCGAGACGCGGGATCTCCCTGGATGCGGCCGGCGAGACCTGCGAAGCGCCCGGCTTCGGCGACGCGGGCGGTGGTGTCTGCGGTGGTGGACATGGATGCAGCGTGGAGCCGCAGCGACGCCTTCGCATCGTGGGCGACCCACGGTCTTGCTCGGGCCCGGCCGTCAGAGGACCGAGGCGAGCGAGCTGCGCGACGCGATGCCGAGCTTTCGGTACGCAGCTGTGAGATGGGTCTCGACCGTGCGCGTCGTGACGAACAGGGCCTGGGCGATGTCGGCGTTGGCCAGGTCGCGGGCGGCGAGCTCCGCGACGCGGTACTCGCTTGGCGTGAGCGCCTCGACCCCACTTCGCATCGGTGAGCGCGGACGGGCTCCGGCCGCTCGCAGCTCGACGCGTGCCTGCTCGGCGAGCGCGCGGGCCCCGCAGCGATGTGCGAGCTCGAGACCCTCGAGCAGCGGGGCGCGCGACGCTGTTCGCTGCTTGCTCCGCCGCAGCGTGGCGCCGACGTCCACCAGGGCGCGAGCGAGCTCGAGCGGAGCGCAAGCGCGCCGGAGATCACCGACGGCGAGTTCGAACACGGGCAGCCCATCGGCGCCGATCGCCCGCGCGTATGCCCGCCTTGCGACGCCGATGTCGCGTGGCGCACCGAACTCCACCGCCGCGGCCACGTCGGCCTCGCCCAGCTGGCGCGGCTACGTCGTGGTTGCCGTCGAGCAGGAGGGCCGAGACGGCCAGCGATCGCCACGGCAGCGCGGCGCCACTGCGCCACGCGGTCCCGTCGGCGCCCGGCTGACGGAGCGGCTCGAGCTCCATCAGCGCTTCGGCCGGCCGGTGGAGTTCGAGAAGCACACGCGCCCGGACGCACCACAACCCAGCCCCGAGCCAGCCCGTCTCCGCCGGGTGCGCATCCAGAAGACGCTGCGCGTCCTCGAGCGCCCCGCGCTCGGTCAGCGCCAGGGCGATCGTGACAGCGGACGCGGGTTCGTGCACGTGCAGCCCGCTGCCGCTGAGGATCGTGCGCACGGCCGTCGCATCGAGCTCGGCCTGCACGAGGTCACCGGCGAGGAGGTTGAGCAGACCGCGCCATCCGAGTCCCGCTCCCTGGCCGAGCAGCGAACCGCGCTCGCGGGACACCGTCAGCACGCGCTCGGATGCGCGCAGCGCCGCTGCCGGGGTCGCCGGCCAGCGCGAGCGCGACGAGCGCGATGTGGTTCGGGCGGCCGGCCCTGGCGTCGGCTTCGTGCACGTCCACTCGTCCCACGGCGTGGAGCGCGAGCGAGCGCGCCTCGGCCGCGGTGCCGTCGCGAACGGCGGCGAGCAGCGCCAGCGAAGCAGCGGCGTAGCGCGCCTCGGCCGTTGTGATGTCGGCGCCGAGTCCCTGGACGCGGGCGCGCAGGGCGGCGACGGCGGGGCCGCCGGCGCTGCCGCCCTGGAGGGCCTGGATCGCGGCGAGGCGACCGGCGAGCAGATCGGTCTCGACGGCGGTCGGGGCGTCGGCGAACGCCGTCGAGACGAGCGACCGTGCCTGCTCAGCCAAGCCGGCGAACATGAGCGGATCGACCGCCTCGTCGGCGATCCGTGCTCGGACTGCTGCGTCGGACGTCGCTGCCAGAGCCTGCTCCAGCATCGACGTAGCTTCCGGGTCGCCCAGACGCGCCAACGCGTTGCCCAGTGTGCGGAGTGTCCGGGGCCGCTCCGCGGCGTCCACCTCCTCCAGCGCACGACGGAGATGGCGGACTGCGACCTCTGGTGCGCCTCGAGCGAGGGCCAGTCCCGCAGCGTCCATCAGCGCGTCGGCGGCCCATGGCGCGCGGACGGCGCTCGAGGCCAACAGCTCGACCGGCGACCAGCTCGACCGTCGCGCCCGATGCGTGGAGGAGCGTGGCCGCGCGAGCGTGCTCGGCGGCGCGGATCGCTTCCGGAACCGAGGCCCGCACGGCGGCGCGCACAAGCGGATGGGCAAACGCAAGCCGCGGGCCGTCGACCAAGTACCCAGCGCTCACGAGTGCCGTCACGGCCGCGACGGCGTGGGCCGGTCCAAGCTCGGCGAGCTCGCTTGCGTGGCGCAGCTCGCACCCGTCCCCGAGGACGGCCACCATCTGCGCGAGCCGGACGGCAGGGGTCCCGAGCAGGGCGAGCCGGCCCCGGACGCTGTCCTGCGCCTGTCCGAAGTGCTCGAGCCCCTGGTCGACCGCGGAATCGGGCGGCACGCCGGCGGCACGCAGCTCCGCCTGCATCTCGGTGACCAGCCAGGGGTTGCCCCGGTGACGCGGTGACAGGCGTCCGTGAAGTCGGCCGACGGCGGACTCTGCGAGTCGCGCGCCAGGAGCCGCCCGACGGCAGTTCGGCTCAGCGATTGCAGCCGGGTGACCCGGCAACCCGCAGCGGCCGCCAGCGCCGCAGGAGACCCCGAGCCGACGCCAGGACGGCCCGACACCAGCACCGCAATCGGCAGTCCTTCCGCCCGCCGCACGAAGTACTCCATCCAGCGCCGCGATGAAGGATCGGCGCCATCCACGTCGTCCGCCAACACCGCGACAGGGCCGTCCTCGGCGACTGCCACGAGGAACCAGTGGAGACCGAACGCCACAGCCGCGACATCCGCCGCGCCCGAGATCGCGTCGCGGAACACCGCCCCAGCCGGAGCGGCGGGACCGCGCAACGAACGCTCCAGATCCTCCGCCGCTGCACGTTGCAGGGGCGCGAGCAACTCGCGCACGAAGCCGAACGCGAGGTCGCGCTCACCCCCCGTAGCCCGCAGCACCCGAAGATCACCGGCGCTCGCCGCCGCATGATCCACCAGCGCCGTCTTCCCGATCCCGGCCGGGCCCTCGATGACAAGCACACCGCCGACGCCACGCCGCACACTCGCAAGCAGCTCCGCAACGGCCGCCATCTCCGGACCCCGCTCCAGCAGCCGCGCCGCCATGACAGCCCTATCGTCTCACTCGACTCTCGGCCAGTCGAACGCCGCCGCGGATCTGATCACTGGTCGCTCGAGCGCACGCCGCCGACGCTGTCGCGCGACCTCAGACGACCCGATCGCAGCGAGTGCAGCCATGGGCACCAGCGACGATCTGGTGCCTGAACCGTCAAGAATCGCCGTCGATCGCCTTCGATCTGCTTCCAGCGATCCTCGGCGAAAATGCGAGAACTGTCCTGCTCATGAGCAGTTTCCGCGGACGCCGAGCCCGGTGCTCCGGAGCAAGAGGTCGCAGGTTCGAATCCTGCCGGGCGCGCTTCTCGATCGGCCCCCTACGGCGAGACGGCCCCTCCGCCTTGCAGGTCCTCATCCGCGCGGAGCAACGTCGGGGGCTTGGAGCACGAAGTCCTGTCGCACGGGAGCCTTGCCGTTCGGCAGGCTGTACTCGCGGGAGTCGACGACCACGAACCCCGTATGCGACGTCGCCGAGGCAGCTCCCTGAGATCGATGTCCGACGACACCGCGGCAAGGCCTTCGAACGACGATGTGTGGTCCGTCGAGCCGACGAAGCCCTCCGCGTCGTTCCGCTGGATCACGCAGGACAGCACGCCGATGGAGCGAGCGTTTGCGGCCGCGAAGGGGACGAACTCCTCGATTCCGACGTACTCGACGATGAGGTTGGCGATGAGGAGGTCGACGCGCTCGATCGTCACGGAGCGATCGATCTTCGCCTCGATCCAGACCGTTGCCCCGGGCGACGCCCAGGACCCCGATCGCGCGTGACGGGAACGTCGCAAGCTGCTCCCCGCGATGTCGCGGAGCTGCTGAAGCTGCCCGACCGATGCGTCGCCCATGTGCCGCTCCTACACGTCGAGGCGAATCCCACGCCAGGGATGCTCAGGCCCCGCCCCACGATCTGACGCACTCACCGTGACGGAGCAGGGGGTCGAGTCGGGTCCGTCCACAGCGATGAGTTCCCGCGAGTGGGCACGTCTCTACGGCCATGAGCGAGAGAAGAGTAGTTCTCAAGATGGTCCTGTCCCTCGACGGCTTCGCCACGTCACTCGACGGGACCCATGAGTGGATGTTCGAGTGGTTCGACGACGACTCGACCGAGCGGAACCTCCAGGCGCTCCAGGAGGCCGGCGTCCACGCGATGGGCCGCCGCAGCTACGAGATCATGGGCCCGCACTGGGCCGCGTCGGACGGGCCGATCGCAGCGGCGATGAACGACAAGCCGAAGGCCGTCTTCTCGCGCACCCTCGAGAAGGCGGACTGGGGACCGGCCGAGATCTTCGCGGACGTGGGCGCGGGCATCGCGGACCTGAAGGCCCGGGACGACGAAGGGACGGTCCTGGTCCACGGTGGTCCCGACTTCGCCAAGTCGCTGACGCGCCTGGGCCTCGTCGACGAGTTCCAGCTGTCGACGGTCCCGATCGCGATCGGCGCGGGCCGCAGCCCATTCGCGGACCTCGAGGACCACCTGAAGCTCGACGTGGTCGACGAGCAGCGCTTCCGCAGCGGAGCCCTCGCGCAGGTCCTCGTGCCGAAGCGATGAGTCGTCATCACCGCCTTCGAGCGCTCGCCCGATGGTGGCATGCGCCTGGCGCGTGATACGCGCGTTCGGTGGGCGCTTGAAGAGGTGGGCGAGCCCTATGAGCTTCGGCTTCTCGATGCGAGGCGACCTCGCACTGTTCGAGACGGGCGCGATCGTCCTGCACATCGCCGAGCAGCATGCGGGTCTGTTCCCGGAGGAGGCCGATGCGCGGGCGCGGGCGATCACTTGGATGTTCGCCGCTGTGAACACCGTGGAGCCGCCGATCCTCGAACTCGTGACCGCCAGGATCCTGGAGGGCGACAAGCCGTGGGCCGCGGAGCGCGTGCCGCTGGTCATGGACCGCATCCGCGATCGACTGGCCCAGCTCTCTGCTCGCTTGGGTGATGGCGACTGGCTCGATGGGGCCTTCAGCGCCGGCGATCCGATGATGGTGTCGGTGCTGCTCAGGCTCAGACCTTCGGGGCTGCTCGACGAATTCGAGAACCTGGCCGCCTATGTCGCGCGCGGCGAAGCGCGGCGCGCATACGAACGGGCCTTCGCCGCCCAGCTGGCGATCAACGCCCCTGATCCGCAAGCAGGCTGACGGACGTCCGTCGTGGGACACCGGCGGCGCGGTCAGCGAGCGAGTCAGAGCGGCGCTGGCGCGCGACTAAGCCGCGAAGCCCACCCGGCGCGTGCGTCAGGCGGTCAGGTAGATCGTCGGCGTCTTGTCGGCGGGGACGACGATCGCGACGGTGAACATGCCGTCCGCGTCCTTCTCGTTGCGAGGCTCGAGCACCTGGACGTCGAACTCCGGCGGGCACTGCTGCAACTGGGCGATGAGATCGTCGACGGTCACGATGGCCTCCACTGGCGATGGTCGAGAAGGGTGCAACCGTACGCGGGCGCGACCTTCAGCGCGCGGCGCGCCCGAGCGCGATCGCTTCCAGCGGGCGGCGCTCGAAGCGGAAGACGCTCTCTCGCTCCCAGCGCTCGAGCACGGCGGCCTCGCCGTCGCGCACCACATCGTCGAGCACGACGACCGCGTCAGGTGCGAGGAACGGTCCGACCGCCGACAGTGCGGGATAGCGGGCATGGGCCCTGGCCGCGTCGAACGCGGGCGGCCCGTCGACCAGCAGCAGTTCGACTGGTGCGCCCTCCAACGCCGCTGCGAGCGGGCCGTGCGCGTACCAGGGCAGGCCGCCCCAGGCGAGCGGGTGGGGCTCCAGCGGCGCGAGCGTGACGCGCGCGACCGACGCCAGTCCCTCCTGCGCGAGCCGCTCGCTCACCCACGCGGCCCAGACCGCATCGTGCTCGATCGCGTCGAGCGTCGCGCCCTCGCCTTGCTCGCGCAGCAGGCGCGCGAGCAGCACGGTGCTGGCACCCGCCCCGAGCTCCACGACGCGTCGGCGTCCGCCCAACACGATCTCGTTGCAGATCGTCACAAGGCCGGACGCGCGCATCGCGCCCGAGCTCCACGGCAGGTAGCCGCCGGTGTCGAGCAGCGGGCGCAGCACCTGCAGCGCGAGCAGGTCGTGCGGGGTCCACTCGACCGTCCCCTGTGTCGCGATCATGTGGGCACCGTCGCCCGCGCGTCGCGCTGGTCATCCTCGAGCTCGCCGGCGAGCTCGGCGTAGGCGCCCGCATACTCGGCGGCGACACGTTCTGACGCGAAGCGCAGCGCATAGCGGCGCGCGCCGAGCAGGTCGGTAACGCGGCGGTTCGCAAGCACGTCGTCGATCGCGGCCGCGAGCGCCGCGGGGTCCTCGCTCGGGACGACGATGCCGCGGCCCGCCGCGAGCGTGCGAGGCAGACCGTCGACGTCAGTGCCGATCACCGGCACCCCGCGGGCCATCCCGAGCACCGCCGTCTGTGACCAGGACTCATCGCGCGAGGGCACGACGAGCACCGCAGCGCCGGCGATCGCGCCGCTGGGCCGATTCCGCCAGCCGCACAGGCGCACCCGCCCGCTCAGCCCGAGGCGACGTATCTGCCGGGCGAGCGCCTGCCGCATCGGACCGGCCCCCAGCAGCAGCGCGGACGGGGCGTCGGGCAAGAGCGCCAGCGCATCCAGCAGCACGTCAGGTCCCTTCTCCGGATGCAGCCGCCCGGCGAACACGATCCGCGGGGTCGGCAGGCCTGCCAGCGGCGGTCCGTCGAGGTCGGCGACCGGGGAGATCCCCTCCCGGATGAGCGCGGGATCGAGCCCGGCCGCCAGGATCGCGCGACGCGCGCCAGGACCGTGCGCGTAGAGGCGGTCGACGCGCCGCAGGCCGCGGCGCAACGCGTGCAGCGGCTCCCCGGCGGGCCAGGTGAGGTCGTTGTGCTCACTCGCCACCAGCGGGACGCCGTCGGGGACGGCCCGGCTGGCGGCCCACCACCCGCCGAACATGTGCGCGTGCACGAGCCGCGCGTCCTCCAGGCGCGGAGCGAGCCAGCGCGCGAAGTGCGGGTCGGCCTGCCATTGCTGGTCGCCGCCGGCCCCGTAGACCTCGACCGCGACGCCCATCCGCGCGGCCAGCGCGAGACCCTCCGGCGAGGCCCAGCCGACGAGCACGCGCGAGGCGATGCCGTGGGCCTCCAGCCCGCGCACGACGCGCAACGCCGACAGCTGAGCGCCACCGGGCTCGAGCTTCGCGATCACGCGTGTCACCAGCCCGGTCATGGACGACGATCCGGACGTCGGCGACGGCTCCAAGCTGCGGCGCGGCGGCCGGCTAGACGTCGCAGGGCGCCACGACGGAGACGACGTTCGCGAGCTCGCGAGAAGCGACTGCCGACAGTTCGCCTGGCGCCGTACTCGACGGCGGCGCTGACAGTTGAGTGGAAGGAGTCAGCACGCGGATCATCATACGGTGTACGACGCGAGGCGCCGCAATCACGATGCGGTCAGGCCGCGGCGTCGGCCTCCTGGACGGAGGCCGCGGCCGCCTCGGGACCCTGCGCCGCCGCCGCCGGGTCCATCCACATGACCTGCCAGCCGTGCCCGTCGAGGTCGAAGAAGCTGCGCGTGTACATGAAGCCGTGATCCTCGGGGTCATCGACCTCGGTGCCGCCCGCCGCGAGCGCAGCGGCGCTGACCGAATCGACCTCATCGCGGGACGAGACGCTGAAGCAGTACAGCGCGAGCGCGTGCGTCGTGGGATCGGCGACCGGCAGCTTCGAGAACTCCGCGAACTTCTCGCGGCTGAGCAGCATGACGAACGCGTGCTCGCCGACCAGCATGCAGGTAGCGGTCTCGTCGGTGAACATCGGGTTGAAGCTGAATCCGAGCTGCGTGAAGAACGCCGTGCTGCGCTCGACGTCCGCGACGGGCATGTTCACGAACAGCATGCGGCCGGGGTGTGCGGGAGTGGTCATGGTGGGTCTCCAGTCGACGGCTCGTTGACGTACGCCCCCTAGACGGGCCCGGCCGACGGAACTCATCGGTCGGCGACCCGATGGCTCCGCCGAACGGGGCGCTGGAGCACGAACGAGCACGACGATCACCGCAAGGATCGTCAGACGCCCATCGCGTGCGGCACGACCCGCTACGCGGCCGCGCCACTGCCACGCGGCGCGCGCGAGGAACCACGAGCTCATGCACACCGCCCCGGCGACTTCCAGCCACGGCTCGTCTCTGGACCCGCCGACGGCTGCGCCGCGCGATGCCTGCGCCCATCGTCAGCCGGGCGACACGAAGGAATCGGGCGGTCGCTCATCGCGGCGAGTGTGCCCGTTCCCGTCCACGGCCATCGCGTCGGCGCTTCGGCACCAGACGGCGCCTCGCCGCACGGGCGTGACACGCGTCGGGAACGGGCAACCCACGTCGAGGGAGATGGGTGCCGTCGTCGAGAGGACAGGAGCAGCGCGCCGTTGGACCACGCTCGTGGCGCTCGCGGCCGTCACTGCGGTGATCGGCTGCGGTGGGAGCGGGTCCGACGCCGGGACGCCGACCATCCAGCACCCGAACCGGCTCAGCAAGGACACCAGCCGGACGGCCGCCGACGTCCCGCCCGACCGCCTCGCCTGCGACCTGCTGACCGCCGACGAGGTCGCCGAGGCGACCGCGGCCGTCACCCACCACACCCCACGGCTGCGGGCGCACGCGAGCGACTCCTACCAGCTCTCGGTCTGCCTCTACTCGGGCCGGGGAGGGCTCGTCCGCGTGTCGCTCGACGGCGCCTCCGACGCGACGCGGCGGTACTACAACATGTCGACCGAGGCCGCCGAGATCCCGAAGCTGCTCGGTCACCACAAGAACTTCCTGCTCGTGCGGAACGTCGGCGACGACGACACCTACGGCGGGGCCGGCGCCTACTGGCAGCGGGACTCCAGGCGGCTCATCGCGATCCACGACGACCGCATCCAGCGCGTCACGGCCACGCTCGACGGGACGACCGACCGCCAGCGGCGCGTCCTGGCGTCGCGTCTGGCGCGGCGCGTGTTCGCGCGGTTGGACGGCTGAGGCGCCGTCCTGGCAAGCTGGCGTCGTGGAGCGCGTGCTCGGCATCGGCGGACACTTCCTGCGGGCCGCCGACCCGGTGGCGCTGGGTGCGTGGTACCGCGACTGCCTGGGCCTCGACGCCGACGAGAACGGCCTGTGGCACCAGGAGGCGGGGCCGACGGTGTTCGCGACGTTCGAGTCCGGGACCGACTACTTCGGCTCCGCCACCCAGCAGACGATGATCAACTTCCGGGTCGGCGACCTCGACGCGATGCTCGCCCAGCTGCGCGCCAAGGGCGCCGACGTCGTCGAGGAGACGCAGGACATGGAGGGCGTCGGTCGGTTCGGCTGGGTCACCGATCCCGAGGGCAACCGGATCGAGCTGTGGCAGCCGGCCTGAGGCCCTCCAGCCGAGCGGTCAGCCGGCGCGCTCGACCCTGACGATGACCGTCTCGACGTGGCGGTGGCGCGCAGCCTCGACGACCGCCGCGAGCTCGTCGTCGCGCAGCTCGTCGGCCGCCTCGATCACGATGACCGGCGGCTCCGCACTGCCGCGGACCTCGAGCGCGCGGTCGAGCTCCGCACGGTCGCCTCGCAGGCTCTCGGGCGAGAGGACGGACATGACCACGCGGCCGGCGGTCGGGAGGTCGTTCGCCGCGAACGTCTCGACGACGACCGACGGCGGGCGGGCCTCGCCGAGCTGCCGGGCGACGGGGCCGTCGCGGAGCGTCTGCACGATCACGGTGGGTTCGTCAGCCATGCCGCGACGTTACGTCACCAGCTGCGCTCGCGCCGGAAGCCCGGCGCCCGGCCCGGCCCGATGTCGACCTTCGCGACGCCCTCGACGATGCGGTTGCGGATCGCTCCGATGCCCTCGACCCGCAGCTCGATCTCGTCGCCCGGCGCGAGCGGCGGCGGATCGTCCTTTCCCCGGCGCCCCCAGATCTCGAGCAGGCACCCCGCGCCGCACGTGCCCGAGCCGATGACGTCGCCGGGACGCAGCCGCGTCCCGCGCGACGCGTAGGCGGCCAGCTGCCCGAACGACCACTGCATGTTGGCGGCGGTGTCCGCGCCGAACAGCTCGCCGTTGCGCCGGATCTCCATCTCGACGTGCAGGCGGTCGTCGCGGCGGTAGCGCTCCATCTCGTCGGCGCTGACGATCCACGGGCCGATCGTGTTGGCGCTGTCCTTGCCCTTGGCCGGGCCGAGCCCGATGCGCATCTCGTGCATCTGGATGTCGCGCGCCGACCAGTCGTTGAAGATCGTGTAGCCGGCGATGTGCTCGTGCGCCTGCTCGGGCGTGAGGTCGCCGCCCTCGCGACCGATCACCGCCGCCAGCTCGCACTCGAAGTCGAACCGCTCGCACCCGGGCGGCACCGGGATGTCCTCGCCGGTGCCGGTCACCGCAGCGACGCTCGTGAAGTAGAAGGTCGGGATCTCGTACCACGTCTCCGGGATGCCGCCGCGGGCCAGCGACGGCCCCTCGATGTGCTCCTCGAACGTGATGAAGTCGCGGAAGCTCGGCGGCTCGAGCGGCGCGAGCAGCCGCACGTCGCCGAGCGGGACGGGCGCGCCGGGCTGCCCGGCGCCGCTGAGTGCCGCGAAGAGGTCGACGGACGCGTCGAGCGGCGCGACCGTTCCCGCCTCGGCGTCGACGATGCCGTGGACGGTTGCTCCCTGCCAGACGATCCGGGCGACTTTCATGCGCGAACGGTATCCAAACACGCCGACTGCATCACGCTCGCCACTGGCATACTCCGCGCGTGCCGCCGCGAGCGACCACGGACGGAACGCTCCGCTCGCAGCACGTCGAGGCCACGCGCCGGGCCATCCTCGCGGCCGCGCGAGCATCGTTCGGCAAGGTCGGCTACGCGGCGACGTCGGTCGACGCGATCGCCGCCGGCGCCCGCGTCACCAAGGGCGCCGTCTACCACCACTTCGCGGGCAAGGAAGCGGTGTTCCGCGCCGTCCACGCGGAGGTCGAGGGCGAGGCCCAGGCGCGCGCGATCGCGGCCAGGGATCCGGGCGCGGCGCCCATCGACCAGATCGTCGCCATGGTGGACGGCTACCTCGACGCGGCGCTCGACGAGGAGATCCGGCGGATCACGCTCATCGACGGGCCGGCGCTGCTCGGGCTCGAGGCGGACGTCCCCGCGGAGCAGCACGCGACCCAGGCGGCGGTGCGGGACTTCATCGCCGCCGCCATCGCGCGCGGCGAGATCGTGGACGTCGACCCCGGCGTCCTCATGCAGCTCATCGGCGGCCTGGCGCTGCAGTGCGGCCTGCTCATCGCGCGCGCCCCGGATCCGGACGCCACACGCGCGACGCTCGGTGTCGCCGTCGACGCGATGCTCCGGGGGCTGGCTTGCATACCGTGAGTACGTTTCATGCTCATGGAATCCCAAACGCTGGAGACCCGACTCGGCCCCGTTGCCTACCGGTCGTCCGGAGACGGCCCGACGCTCGTCTTCTTCGCCGGCGCGCTCGCGAACGGAGACCTGTGGCGTGACGTCGTCGCCGCGCTCGAGGATCGCTGCCGCTGCATCACGATCGACCTCCCGCTCGGGGCGCACTCCCATCCGCTGACCGAGGGGGCGGACCGCTCGGCCCCCTCGCTCGCCCGCCTGCTGCTCGACTGCCTCGACCTCCTGGACGTCGAGGACGCGACCGTCGTCGCCAACGACACGGCCGGCGGGCTGCTCCTCCTCTCGCTCGCCTCGGGCCACCCCGCGCTCGCCCGCATCGACCGTCTCGTCCTGACGAACTGCGAGAGCTACGACCAGTTCCCGCCCGACGCGCTCAAGCGGGCGGCGGCGCTGTGCCGCGCCCTCCCCCGGCTCGCCCGCGCGCTGGTCAGGCTTCAGGCTCGGTCGTCGGCGGCTCGGCGCAAGGTCGTCGCGGGCGCCGCCGCCCATGAGCTGGACGGGGAGCGCGCGGACTCGTTCTTCGAGCCGGCGCGCCGTGATCGCCGGGTCGCCGAGGACCTCGTCGCGGCCATGGCGGGCTTCCGCCCGCAGCTGCTGCTGGACGCCGCCGAGGTGATCCCGCACTACGACCGCCCGGTGCTGCTCGTCTGGGGCGACTCGTGCGAGTTCTTCCCGCCCGGCGACGCGGAACGGCTCGCGTCCGACTTCCCGCACGCGACGCTGCGACCCGTGCCAGGGGCCAAGACCTGGGTCCCGGTCGACGATCCCGTGGCGCTCACCGATGCGATCGCCGTCTTCGTGCCGAGGTTGACCCCGGTGTCGCGGCGCGCCTAGGGTCGGCTGCACGTCCCCTGCAGGAGGAGGTTGGTCATGGGTCCAGTCGTCCGCCTTGCCCGAGCGGCCGCCGTCGCATCTGTCGCCGCACTCGCCCTCGCCGCGCCGGCCGCGGCGCACGACACAGGGGTGGAGGTGGTGGCGAGCGGCCTGGACAACCCGCGTGGCCTGGACATCGCGGACGGGACCCTGTGGGTGACCGAGGCCGGGCGCGGTGGCGCCGGCCCGTGCGTCCCCGGGCCCGAGGGGACCCCGGTCTGCTTCGGCCTGAGCGGTGCGCTCACGGCCGTCGACCTGCAGGGCCACACGCAGACCCGCGTCCTGAAGGATCTGCCGTCCCTCGCCAACCCGGACGGCTCGTCGGCCACAGGGCCGTCGGACATCTCGTTCGGGCACTACGCGCCGTGGATGACGATCGGGCTCGGCGGCCCGTCGACCACGCGGGACCTGCTGCCGCCCGAAGGCCAGGGCATGGGCAAGCTGTACCGGCTCAGCGCAGAGGGGCTGGACCCGGTCGCGGACTTCCACGCGTACGAGGTCGCGAACAATCCGGACGCAGCGTCGGCCGGCTCGGACATCGAGTCCAACCCGAACTCGGTGGACGCGACCGGCAAGCCGCTCGTCGTCGCCGACGCCGGCGGCAACGACATCCTGTCGGTGAAGCACGGCGCGATCTCGCTCGTCGCGCTCCTGCCGTTCGGCACCGCTCCGGCGCCGGCCATGCCGGGGGCACCGGCACCGCCGCCCGGCGCGACGATCCCCGTCGACCCGGTCCCGACCTCGGTCGTGCGGGCGCCTGACGGCACGCTCTACGTCGGGCAGCTGACCGGCTTCCCGTTCGTCCCCGGCGCCGCCAGCGTGTGGCGGATCGCGCCCGGCGGATCGCCCGAGGTCGTCGCGACCGGCTTCACGCTGATCACCGACCTCGCGCTCGGCAAGGACGGCAGCATCTACGTCGTGGAGTTCTCGACCAAGTCGCTGCTCGACGGCCCCGCCCCCGGCGCGCTCATCCGGGTCAAGCCGGACGGCACGCGCACCGAGCTCGCCGCCGGCCGGCTCGTCACCCCGACGGGCATCACGCTCGGAGACGGCGCCGCGTACGTGTCCAACAACGGCGCCGCCCCTGGCACCGGCGAGGTCCTGCGGATCCCGCTCGGCGACTGATCGGACGGACCCTCCGGCGGCCTGCGCACCGCGCAGGCCGCCGCGCCCGTCAGAAGTCCAGGGCGTGCACGCGCGACGTGGCGTAGCCCTGCGGGTCGTTGGTCGGCTCGCGATGCGTCCACGTGCGCCCGCTGTCGGGGGTGAACCACTCCTCGACCTGGTTCCACGGTCCGATCGTGCGCGACAGGTACACGATCCGGGGATCGGCGTGGTCGAGTGACGCGCCACCGGAGTGGAACGACGGCCTGCCGGGGCCTGCCTCGACGATCCGGCGGCTGACCCACCGCGTGCCCGTGTGGTAGGCGTAGTAGAAGGTGTCGGGGTTCGCGACGCGCCGCGTGTAAACGATGCGCGGGCGGCCCTCGGCGGTGAGCGCGATGTCGTGGCCCCAGGCGCGGCCGCCCTGGTCGGAGTCGCCGCGAACAGCTTGCCGCCCTCGAGGCGCAGGTGGTGCAGGCTGTTCTTCCACCGCCGCGCCAGAAGAGCCAGATCCGCTTCCCGAGCCGGATCGGGTTGGGGTACGTGTAGCCCAGGCCGCCGGGCATGTTCACCTTGACCGTCCGCACCAGGCCGAACTCGGTGATCGAGTACGGGTTCAGCGACACCATGTAGCGCATGACGCTCGGGATCCCGGCCGGCGGCAGGTAGTGCCCGTGTTGTGGTCGTCGCGCCCGAGGCCCTTGAAGATGACCTTCTTCGTGAGGCGCCCCTCCTTCGACAGGCGCGCGACCCAGACGTGGCCCGTCGTGGAGATCCAGCCGGTGAACGTGTCCCCGTCGTGGGAGATCGCGCGCGGGTCGCCGAAGTACGACCAGGCGCCCGCCCCGAGCTCGCGGTCGACCGGCGCCGCCAGAGCCTCCTCGATCGCCGGTACGGCGCGTCGGGTCTGGGGTCGGGTCATGGGCACCTCTCCGCGGGGACGGTGGGCTATCGCGCGAGCCTCCCACAGGCGGGGACCGGCACGCAGGACAGCTCGAGCGCGCCGAGGCCGTCGCCCATCCGGTAGCGCCAGCGGAGGCTGGCGCGCGACACGCCCCGCAGCGGCGCGATCGGGAGGATCTTGTCCCCGTTGAGCGCGTGCGTCGGTCCGAGGTCGTGCTGCGCCGACAGGCCGATCCTCCCGGCGAGCCGGACGGCGTTCGTCTCCCGCGACGGGTCGAGGACGAGGTCGATCTCCCCCGCGACCTGCGGGTCGACCGGGCCCGCGGCGAAGTCGACGGTCGCCGTGACCACCGGCCCGCTCGTCGCGGTCACCGGAGTCGCGTGCCAGCCGGGCCCCGACGCGTAGAACGGCCACTCGTGCTTCGGCGCCGCGATCGAGAACCCGTAGTAGCTGTGCTCGGCGTCGACGAGCTCGAGCGTCGTCTCGTAGCTCGCCGGGAGCATGCGCGTGGACGCGGTGATGACCCCGCGCCGCCGCAGCGCGTTCAGCACCGGGACCTGCTGCTCGTCGAGCAGACCGGTCTCGATGATCTCGGCCAGGACGACGTCAGCCCCCCGCGGCAGGTCGGCGACGGCGGCGTCGGCCTCGACGACGTGGATGCGGTCCGCGACCCGCGGGTTCAGCGCGATGCTCCGGCGCAGCGCCGCCGCGGAGACCGGGTCGATCTCGACGGCGTGCACCATTGCGGCCCCCGCCTCGGCCGCGAAGAAGGAGAGGATCCCGGTGCCTGCGCCGACGTCGACCACGACGTCGCCCGGGCGCACGACCGCGCGGATCGCGTCGCGGAACGCGGTGGTGCGCACCTCGTCCTTGAGGCACATGTAGGGGAAGTCGGTGTTCGACCAGATCTCGCTCATGAGCAGAGGACCGCCCGTCGGTGGAGGATGAGCAGCGCCAGCGCCCCGTTGCCGAGGCAGAAGTAGACGGGGTAGAGCAGCAGCGCCGGATCGAGGGCGGCGACCGCGCCGGCGGCCAGCGCGCCGGACGCGCTCGCCAGCGCGTAGGTGGAGAACGTCTCCGACGCCGGATCGCGCCACGTCTTCGGCGCCATCATCGCGACCGCGACCAGGTCCGCAGCAACCACGCACGCGGTGGCGACGACCGGCTCGGCGGCGACGAGCCACCCGGCGATGCCGCCGGCCGCGATGCAGGTCATGACGAGATCGGCCAGGCCGAGGCCGCCCAGACCGCGACGGATGGCGAGCGCGAAGATCAGCATCGTGAGCACCGCCTGCGTCGCGGCCATGACGAGGCTCCACGACGCGCCGTCTGCGCGTTGGGACAGGCAGACGACGACGGCGAGCACGCCCCAGATCAGCCACGTGCCCCGGTGCGGCCGCGTCGTGCCGCGGAAGATGTCGCGGACGTACGGCACGGTGTCGGCGATCCCGACGAGCCCGGCCAGCACCCCCAGCACGGGAGCCGCCGCGGTCATCGCTGCAGCACGGTCGCCGTCGGCGTACCGCCGAAGTGCTCGACCGCGACCTCCGCCGCGACGTCGGCGTCGAACGGGCGGCAGGAGAAGACGTCGACGAAGCAGCGGCCCCACACCTCGTCGGCGTGGAGGGTCACCGAGCTCGTCTCGATGAACTGCATCGCCGACCAGCCCTCGAGCTCGGCGTCGCCGAACCGCTCGAGATGCAGCGGCCCGTGGGCCTGCATGCCGATGGCGGCGATCACCGCGGGCACGAAGCGCCGCAGCGCGTCGGGATCGGCGAGGCGCTCCCGGTCGCACCGTGCAGGTCGATCGCCGCGAGCATCCCCCAGGGGGCGACGGGCAGATCCGGGGCGGCAGCCGGGAGCGTCTCGAGCACCGGCGTCATCGGGCGGCCTTCCCCTTCCAGGCGCCGACCAGCAGCGGCCAGAGCCCTGGCCGATCCCCGTGGACGCGCTGATCGTGCGCGAAGGCGTCGCGCCAGCGGTCGGCATCCTCGGGCGTCGTCAGGCCCATGGACACGGCCGCAGGCAGCATGCTGTCGTGGACGGCGACGAGCATCGGTCCGGCCGCGCCCAGCGCCTCGAGGCGCCCGGCGACGTCGGTGCCGTCGGGGGCCCCGAGCCCCGCCTCCGCGAAGAGCAGCGGGAGCCGCGTGCCGATGCGGATGTCGCATCCGGCGCCGGTGAACGCGCCGAGCACGACGCGCCTCCACTCCTCCATCGTCTCCAGTCGGGGGAGCGCGTCCACGACGCTCAGGTCGTAGTCGTGGATGGCGAGGTGGCCGCCCGGTGCGACCGCCGCCCACAGGCGCCGCAGCACGGCGACGGGGTCGGACACGTGCAGGAGGAGCAGGCGCGCGTGGACGAGGTCGAACGGCGCGCCCGGGATCGGCTCGTCGCCCTCGAGGTCGACCGTCGCGAACGAGCACTGGCGATGGCCGGCGCCGAGCAGCATGTCCATCGCCTGCGCGCCGAGGGCGGCGTCGACATCGATGCCGACGACCTCGCCGGTCGGGCCGACGCGCTGGGCGAGGTGCCGCATGGTCTCCCCCGGACCCGATCCCGCATCGAGGCAGCGTGCGCCCCGGGCGAGCTCGACGTGGTCGAGCAGCCGTCCTGTGGCCTGCTCCCAGACGCGGGACTGCGTCCGCAGGCGCTCGTACTCCGCCTGCGTGCGTCCCAGCACGTAGCCATCGGTCTCGGTGGTGGTCATGCCGGTCATGGTCTGCTGCGCGGGGTCCGTGGCGCATCGTGGGCGCCACCACGATCTTTCGCCCGCGAGGTGGACGCGCGCATCCGTGCGACGTACGGTCGGGGCATGCGCGATGCACTGCTGGATCGCGATGCCGAGCTCGCCGCTCTCGCCGATCGGCTCGAGCAGGTGCGAGCAGGGACGGGCCGCGTGATCGTCGTCGAGGGCGCGGCGGGCATCGGAAAGTCGAGCCTGCTCGCCGCCGCGGGGCGCAGCGCAGAGGCGCAGGGGGCGACGGTGCTGAGCGCGCGCGCCGGCCCGCTGGAGCAGGACGCGGCGTGGGGTGTCGCCCGCCAGCTGTTCGCACCGCTGCAACGAGAGGCGACGTGGGGCGACCTGACGAGGGGCGCCGCAGGGCTCGCGGGACGCGTCCTGCATCCCGAGACACCCGAGCCGGCGCTCACCGGGGACGCGATGCATGCCGCCGCGCACGGGTTGGAGTACCTGGCCGCGAACCTCGCCGACCTCGCGCCGACCGTGCTCCTCGTCGACGACGTCCACTGGGCCGACGCGCCGTCGCTACGGTGGCTGGCGCAGCTCGCCGGCCGCTTGGGGGAGCTGCGGCTCGCCGTGGTCTGCGCGGTGCGCTCCGGCGAGCCCCCGTCCCAGCCGGACCTGCTCGCGGAGCTCGCTCGCCGCCGCGCCGGAGGGCCCGCTGCGGCCGCGCGCGCTCGGCCCCGCCGCGGCGGAGGCGCTCGTGCGCGAGGGCCTCCCGTCGGCCGAGCCGAGCTTCGCGCACGCGTGCCATGCCGTCACGGCCGGGAACCCGTTCCTGCTCGGCGCGCTCATCCGTCAGCTCGCGTCCGAGCAGATCGCCCCGACCGACCACGTCGCCGCCGGGCTGAGCTCGTTCGGCCCGGAGCAGGTCGGCCGCAGCCTCGAGCGCCAGCTCGCCCGGCTGCCCGACGGCTCGGCGGACGCTCGCGCGCGCGGTCGCCGTGCTCGGCGGCGGCACACCCGTGCGCCATGCCGCGTCCCTCGCGCGCCTGGACCCCGAGGACGCCGCGACGTCGGCGGACGCGCTGCGCGCGGCGGGTCTGCTCGAGGGCACCGGCGAGCTGTCGCTCACCCATCCGCTCGTGGCCGGCGCCCTGCGGGCGAGCTTCGGCGCCGGCGAGCTCGCGCAGTGGCACGGCCGGGCCGCGAGCATGCTCGCGGCGGAGGGCGCAGACCCCGAGCGCGTCGCCCTGCACGTCCTGCGCACGGACCCCGCGGCCGATCCCGAGACCGTCGCGCTCCTGCGTGCCGCCGCCGAGCGCGCACTCGGGCGCGGCGCTCCCGAGAGCGCAGCGACGTTCCTGCGCCGGGCGCTGGCGGAGCCGCCCGTCACTCCCGCGATCGGCGCCGACGTCCGCCTCGAGCTCGGGCTGGCGCTCGCCGCACACGTCCTGCCCGATGCGGGCGAGCTGCTCCTCGAGGCGGTGGAGCTCGCCGCGTCGCCGGAGCAGCGCGTCGGGATCGCGCTGCGCGGCGGCCGGGCGCTGGGCATGGCCGGGTACTTCGTCGAGGCGCTGGAGCTCTGCCGGCGCGGGCTGGAGGACGCCTCCGATGTCGCGCCCGATGCCGTCGAGCGCCTCGAGGCGGAGCTCATCTGCGTCGCGTCGGTGCAGGCGGCCCACGGGGCAGAGGCCCGCGCACGGCTGGCGCATCCCGTGGTCCCGGCGACGACCGAGCTCTGGCGTCCGAACGCGGCTGCGTACGCCTTGTTCGGCGGGGAGGACTCAGCGGCCGACGCGCTCGCGATCCTGCGCCCGCTCCTCGAGAGCGGCGGGCTGGCAAGCGAGTCGGATTCGCTGCTGAACACCGTGGCGACGCTCGTGCTCATCCAGTGCGACGAGATCGAGGCGGCCTGCGCGGGCTGCACGGCGCTCATCGAGCTCGCCCGCCCGCGCGGCTGGCTCATCGCGCTGCACCACGGAAGCTTCTTGCGCGCCATCGCGCTGGTCCGTGCCGGTCGCGTCCGGGAGGCGGAGGCCGACGCGCGCCTGTCCTTCGACTTCAAGCTGCGCCACAGCGCGCTGCACGCCCTGCTGTGGTCGCTCTACCCCCTGGTCGACGCGCTCACCGAGACCGACCAGCCGGAGAGCGCCGACGCCGCGCTCGCCGCCGCCGGCATCGCCGACCTGCCAGAGGGCGCGCTCACCTCGCCGCTGCTGCTGCAGAGCCGCGCGCGGCTGCGGCTCTCCCAGCACCGTCCCGCCGAGGCCCTCGTGGATCTCCTTGACGCGGGCGAGCGCTGGGCGGTGTTCGGCTACGTCCATCCAGGCTTCGCCTCGTGGCACGCCGACGCGGCCGAGGCGCTCGTGGCGCTCGGCGAGCCCGCCGAGGCGCGGCGGCACGCGGAGACGCACCTGGACCTCGCCGAGCGGCTCGGGCTGCCCGGGCCGATCGGCGCCGGGCTGCGGGCGGTCGCACGCACCGCCGATCGCGGCGAGCGTGTCGCGCTCCTCGAACGCGCCGCCTGCGTGCTCGCCGACTCCCCGGTCCAGCTCGAGTTCACCCGGGTGCTCGTCGACCTGGGGGCGGCGCTGCGGCGCGCCAACCGCCGGGCCGACGCGCGCGAGCCGCTGCGCCGCGCGCTCGACCTCGCCGAGCGCCACGGCATGCGCCTGCTGGCCGGCCGGGCGCGCGAGGAGCTGCACGCGGCGGGCGCCCGGCCGCGCCGCGCCGCGCTCAAGGGCCCGCAGGCGCTGACCGCGGCGGAGCACCGCGTCGCGCGCCTCGCGGCCGAGGGGCACTCCAACCGCGAGATCGCCGAGCAGCTCTACGTCACCCAGCGCACGGTCGAGACGCACCTCACGCACGTCTTCGCGAAGCTCGACATCCACGCGCGCGCTGAGCTGGCCATGGCCCTGACCCGCAGCGACGGCGCGACCCGGGAGCCCGCACCGGCCTGAGCGGCGACCCGCGTCAGCGCAGGATCTCGACGAGCAGCACCCAGGCGTTGAGCACCGCGCCGACGATCGCGCCGATGACGCCGCCGATGATCCAGTACAGCCCGCCGCCGCTGTCGGCGAGCAGCAGGACGCCGCCGACGACATACGGCAGCGTGCCGAGCCCGGCGAGCACGACGAGCTCGATGCGGACCGCCGGGTTGTCGGACCGCGTGAAGCTCCGCGCGCCCGTCACGCCGATGACCACGATGAACGCGAGCCCGACGACGACGAGCTCGAGCCCCAGCGCCGTGCCGCTCTGGTCGGGGATGAGCGGCAGCAGGGAGATGACCACGGCGCCGAGCAGGAGCATGAGCGTCGCGAGCGCACGGTCCGGCACGCCCGGCAGCCGCAGGATCTCCTGGATGTTGATCGAGACGGCGACGAAGACGAGGCCCGTCAGCGCGGCCGATGCGCCGGCCGCGGCGACGAAGAGGTCGGTCCACTCGCTGGCGCCTGACGGGCTCACCGGCGCGGAAGCGTAACCTCCGCCGCGCGATGGAGGCGGAGCGCACCGAGAGCGGCGGCAGGCGTCTGGGCGTGGTCCTCGGGGCGCTGATGCTGGTGATGCTGCTGGCGTCGCTGGACCAGACGATCGTGTCGACGGCGCTGCCGACGATCGTCGGCGAGCTCGGCGGCCTCGAGCACATCTCGTGGGTGGTCACGGCGTACCTGCTCGCGATCACCGTCGTCACGCCGCTGTACGGCAAGCTCGGCGACCTCTACGGCCGGAAGGTCGTGCTCCAGGGCGCGCTGGTGCTCTTCCTCATCGGGTCCGCGCTCTGCGGGCTCGCGCAGGGCATGACCGAGCTCATCGCGTTCCGCGCGATCCAGGGCCTGGGCGGCGGCGGGCTCATGGTGAGCGCGCAGGCGGCGATCGGCGACGTCGTCCCGCCACGCGAGCGCGGCAAGTACATGGGGTTCTTCGGCGCGGTGTTCGGCGTCTCGTCGGTCGCCGGGCCGCTCATCGGCGGGTTCTTCACGAGCAACTTCTCGTGGCGCTGGATCTTCTACATCAACCTCCCGCTCGGCATCCTCGCGCTCGCCGCGATCGCCGTCGCGCTGCCGAGCATCTCCGAGCGCGTCCCGCACAAGGTCGACTACGGCGGCGCCGCGCTGCTCGCCGTCGGGCTGGCCGCCATCGTGCTCCTGACGACGCTCGGCGGGACCACCTACGCCTGGGGCTCGGTGCAGATCGTCGTCCTCGGCCTGATCGG
The DNA here is from genome assembly GCA_963757125.1 of uncultured Solirubrobacterales bacterium. GTDB lineage: Bacteria > Actinomycetota > Thermoleophilia > Solirubrobacterales > Solirubrobacteraceae > CAVVSD01. Next base: position 1,751,604 of record CAVWQP010000009.1, read on the forward strand.
CATCGGGGGGATCGCCGCGTTCATCTTCGCGGAGTCGCGCGCGCCGGAGCCGATCCTCCCGCTGCACCTGTTCCGCAACAGCGTCTTCCGGATCACGAGCGCGATCGGCTTCGTCATCGGCTTCGCGCTGTTCGGCGCGCTGACCTACCTGCCGCTGTTCCAGCAGGTCGTGCGCGGCGACTCCCCCACCGAGTCCGGCCTGCAGCTCATCCCGGTCATGGCGGGCGTGCTGATCGGCTCGATCGGGTCGGGGCAGATCATCACGAAGACCGGGCGCTACAAGGTGTTCCCGGTCGCCGGCACCGCGATCGCCGCGGTCGGGATGTTCCTGCTGTCGCGCCTGGACGCGGGGACGTCGGTGCTCTACGCCGCTGTCGCGATGTTCGTCATGGGGCTCGGGCTCGGGCTCGTCATGCAGGTGCTGGTCCTCGCCGTCCAGAACGCGGTCGACTACTCCGAGCTCGGCGTCGCCACGTCGGGCGCGACGCTGTTCCGGTCGATGGGCGGCTCGCTGGGGACGGCCGTGCTGGGCGCGATCTTCACCAACCGGCTCACGAACGAGCTCTCGGGCTCGCCGGCCGCCGGGGTCGGCAGCGGCTCGATCGACCCGAGCGCGCTGCAGCGACTGCCGGCGGCGATCCGCGACGGCTACACGAACGCGTTCACGGACTCGCTCTCGACGGTCTTCCTCGTCGCGGCGGCCATCGTGCTCGTCGCGTTCCTCCTGTCGTGGCTCATCGAGGAGCGGCCCCTGCGCCAGACGGTCGAGACCGCCGGCGTGGGCGAGGCGTTCGCGTCACCGCGGTCGAGCGACTCGCTGCGTGAGCTCATGCGCGAGCTGTCGCAGCTCGTCGGCCGCGAGCGCACGCGCGCGTTCATCCAGCGCACCGTCGACGCCGCGGAGGTCGACCTCTCCCCCGGCTCCGCGTGGCTGCTCGTGCAGACCGCCGAGGGCCGCACCGGCGATCCGGACGCCCTCGCCGCGGATCGCGGCATCGACGCCGGGTGGATCCGCGCCGAGCTCGGCGCGCTCGGCGAGCGCGGGCTCATCGGCGACGGCGCCCCGACCGAGGAGGGCCGCGCGACCGTGCAGCGTCTGCTCGCAGCGCGCCGCGACTGCCTGACCGCGCTCGTCGCGGACTGGGAGCCGGACGAGGACCCGCGGATCAACGACACCATCGCGCGGCTCGCGCAGGAGCTGGCGGAGGAGACGCCGGAGACGGTCGCGCCGGAGCCCGCCGCTCGGACGTAAGTCCCATTGCGAGCAGGACCGGGTCTCCCTCAAGGTGACGATCGACCGCTTTCCCGACCGGAGACTCGACATGAAGATCACACGCACCATCGCGCTCGGCCTCGTCATCGGCATCGCACTGCCTGGTGCAGCGCTCGCCAAGGGCGGGAGCGACGACGACAACGGCGGCGGCGGCGGCGGGAACTCGCGTGAGACCCGGGTCGCCGGCAGCTGCACCGGGGGCTCCAGCGCCAAGCTGAAGGCCAAGCCGGACGACGGGCGCCTGGAGACCGAGTTCGAGGTCGACCAGAACCGCAACGGCGTGACGTGGCGCGTCGTCATCCGCCGCAACGGCGCCACGGCCGTCACCACTCAGGCGACGACCAGGGCACCGAGCGGCTCGTTCAGCGTCGAGCGCCGGATCACGGACGGCAGCGGCAGCGACCGCATCACCGCCCGCGCGACGAGCCCGACCGGCGAGGTCTGCACCGCCAAGCTCACCGTCTGACGACGGGCGCGTCAGTCGATCACGACGCAGCCGGCGTCCATCGTCGGAGCGTCAACGTGCATGATCGTCCGATCATGCATGCACGCACCACGACCACGATCGATGCGAACGGCGTCGAGCTCCACGTCGAGCAGGCCGGAACCGGCGACGACGTCATCTGCATCTCAGGGCTCGCCGACGAGGGCGCGTGCTGGGTGGACCAGGTCGACGGGCTCGGCGACCGCTGGCGCATCACGACGTTCGACAACCGCGGCGTCGGCCGGTCGGCCGCGCCCGACGGCGAGTACCGGATCGCGGACTTCGCGGCGGACACGGCCGCGCTCATGGACGCCCTGGGCATCGAGCGCGCGCACGTGCTCGGCTCCTCCATGGGCGGTGCGATCGCCCAGGAGCTCGCGCTCGCGCACCCCGGGCGGGTGCGCAGCCTCGTCCTGAACGGCACCTACTGCCGAGGGGACCACTTCTTCCGCGAGGTCATCCGGTCCTGGCAGTGGGCGGCGCGCAAGTCCGACAACCTGCGCGACTTCCTGAACGTCGTGAACCTCTGGTGCTTCTCGCCGCGGATCTACAACGAGGGGATCATGGAGGAGTGGCTCACGGAGGCCGCGGCGAGCGAGCACGCGCAGAGCGTGGACGCGTTCGTGCGATCGGCGGACGCCCTCATCGAGCACGACAGCGCGGATCGCGTGGGCGCGATCGGCGTCCCCACGCTCGTCACCGTCGGCGAGCTGGATCTCTGCCTGCCCGAGCGCTTCTCGCGCGAGCTCGTCGAGCGCATCCCGGGTGCGACGCTGCGGATCATCGAGGCCAACGGCCACCAGCCCTTCCAGGAGAGCCCGGAGGCGTACAACGCGATCCTCGCGGAGTTCTGGGCGTCTACGTAGGACCCGCCGGCAGATGGCATGAACCTCAAGCAGATCGCCACCGCGAGCGTCGTCGCCGTCGTCGCCGCCGCCACGCTCCCCACCGCCGGACTCGCCGCGGCGAGCCCAACCAAGACCGTGACCTACACCGTGACCGTCAAGAAGGGCGTGCTCGTGGACAACGCCACAAGCGTCCGCGCGAAGGTCCTCGTGACGAATCCGCAGCGCAACGTCAGCGACTGGTGGAGCCGCTCGACGGTCAACGCCGTCGTGCGCAAGGGCGTCAACAACGGCTTCGAGGAGCCGTACAACAGCCAGGGCTACCGCTGCGTGCCCATCCTGGACGGCGCCATGAACGTCAGCAACGCCAACTTCACCTGCCGGCTGCGTGGCGCCGACGTCCCGACGACGGTCCGGCTGACCTTCACGGCCCCCTACAACCCGCCGACCGGTCCGTAGTCGGCCTGAGCGTCAGGCCAGGCGCGGCAGCACAGCGAGCAGTACCTGACGCTCGTCGGCCGACAGGTCCGAGAGCACGCGGCGCTCCATCCTGCGGATGTCGGCCCGCGCGGCCCGCAGGGTTCGCGTGCCCGCCGGCGTGAGGCGCACGACGCGAGCCCGGCGATCCTGCGGGTCCGGCTCGCGGCGCACGAGGTCGCGGTCCTCCAGGCCCTCGAGCAGCGCGATGAGCCGGGTCTTGTCGTAGCCGATCGCCTCGGCCATCGCCAGCTGCGACGCGGCCGCCCCACGCCCCAGGTGCGACAGCGCGATGTACTCCCACATCGTCATGCCGTGGGCGTCGAGCAGCGGTCGCTCCTCGGCGATCAGCCTTCGCGTCACGCGGGCGAACAGCGCCCCGAGGTCGTCGCGCTCGGCGGCCATCACGTCGCGATCATACGCGTTTGCATATCGTCTAACCCTGCGTATGGTCTGTGCATGCGTACCGAATCACGTTCCATCACCATCGCCGCTCCGCCCACGACCGTCTTCCGCTACGTCGCGGACGCTCGCAACCTCCCGGCCTGGGCCCCCGTGTTCGCGACCGCCGTGCGCCCCGACGGGGACCGGTGGATCGTCACGAACGACACCGGCGAGTTCCCGGTCCTCGTGCGCGCCTCGGCCGAGCACGGCACCGTCGACGTCGTCTCGGCGGCCGACCACGCACGGGGCGCGTTCACGCGCGTGCTGCCCAACGGGGACGGCGCCGAGTACCAGTTCACGCTCTTCTTCCCGGACGGGACCGACGAGGCCGCCGTCGTGGAGCAGATGACGACCGTCGAGCAGGAGCTCGAGGCGGTGCGCGATCAGGTCAGCGTGTGACCGCCGACCGTCACGGCGAGCACGCCGGGAGCCCCGGCGGCGACGGACACGGGCAATGACGCAGCCCCGAGCCACTCGCCCAGGCGCACGGCGTCGCCGCTGACCTCGATCGCGTCGATCCCGGCGCCGCGCGCATCGCCGTGGCGCTCGATGAAGAACGGCAGCGTCGGCTCGGCCAGCGCCTCCGGCAGCCCGGCGAGCGCGCCCACGGCGCCGCCGCGGCCGACCGCGCTGCGCTGCAGCCCGAGCCGCGCCGCCACGGCCTCGACGTCGTCGACCGCGACCGCCCATGCCATCGGGCCCTCGCCGACCGCCTCGATGCGAGCGCTGACGAGCCGCCCGAGCTCCGAGCCCGCGGCCTCCTCGGGGTCCGCGATCGCGAGGATCTCGATGAACGCGCTCCCGAGCGGGACGATCAGGTTCTCCGTCCCCAGGCCCTCGTGCCGGCCGCCGGCGACGACCTCGCGGTCCAGCGCCCGCCCGACGGTCTCACCGCTGCGCTGGAGGTCCGAGGTGGCCACGACGACGTGATCGATCCGCACGCGACCACGCTACACCTGGGGGAACTGCGAGTTTGGCGCGCCGACGCGCCGGATACCGCCGTTGGATGGCAACCGCCGCTCCAACGCCGGGTGGCCTGTTCACGCGCAAGCCGACGGGTTCCGCCGGCGACGCGACGTCCGAACAAGGCCTGAGCCGGTCCGTCGGAACCCTGGACCTGACCGCGCTCGGGCTGGGCGCGATCATCGGCACCGGCATCTTCGTGATCATCGGGGAGGCGATCGGCGACTCGGGGCCGGCGATCGTCCTGTCGTTCGTCCTCGCGGGCGTGACGTGCGTGTTCTCCGCGCTGTCCTACGCAGAGCTCGCGTCGACCATCCCGGTCTCCGGCTCCGCCTACACGTACGCCTACGCGACGATGGGCGAGCTGCTGGCGTGGATCATCGGATGGGACCTCATCCTCGAGTACGGGGTCTCGGTCGCCGCGGTCGCCGTCGGGTGGGGCGGCTACCTGCAGAACCTGCTCGACTCCGTGTTCGGCATCTCGCTCCCCGACGCGATCGCGCAGCCACCGGGCGACGGCGGCACGATCAACCTGCCGGCCGTCGTGCTCGTCCTGGCGATCACGGCGCTGCTCGTGGCCGGCGTCCGGGAGAGCGCGCGAGCGAACACCGTCATGGTGATCCTCAAGCTCGCGATCCTCGCCTTCTTCATCGTCGTGGGCGTCACCGCGTTCAACGGCGACAACTTCACCCCGTTCGCGCCCCACGGGACGAGCGGCGTGGTCGATGCCGCCGCGCTGATCTTCTTCGCCTACATCGGGTTCGACGCGGTCTCGACGTCGGGCGAGGAGTCCCGCAGACCCGCCAAGGACCTGCCGATCGCCATCGTCGGCTCGCTCGTCATCGCGACGGTGCTCTACATCCTCGTCGCGATCGTCGCCGACCGGCCTCGCGCCGGCGAAGACACTCGCCGACGCGGAAGCACCGCTGACGGAGGCGATGCAGGCCGGCGGGTTCGGCTGGAGCGCGAACCTCCTGTCGATCGGCGCGCTCATCGCGATCACGTCGGTCGTGCTGACGATCCTCTACGGACAGACGCGGATCACCTTCGCGATGTGCCGCGACGGGCTGCTTCCGCGGTCGCTGGGGACCCTGAACCGTCGCAAGACGCCGGCGCGCATCACCCTGCTGTTCGGCCTGCTCGTCGCCGCCCTGTCGGCCGTCGTCCCGCTCAGCGAGATCGCCAAGCTCGTGAACATCGGGACGCTCTTCGCGTTCCTCATCGTGAACATCGGGATCATCGTCCTGCGCCGCACGCAGCCCGACCTCGAGCGCGGGTTCCGGGTGCCGTTCGTCCCGGTCTTCCCGCTCATCGGCGCCGCGCTGTGCATCTACCTCATGACCCGGCTCGAGCTCGTCACCTGGGAGCGGTTCATCGCGTGGCTGCTCGCGGGGCTCGTCATCTACTTCCTCTACAGCCGGAGGCACTCGCTGCTGCGGCGGGGCGACGAGGCCCAGGACGCGCCGACGACGCAGGGGCTGCTCTAGGGGGTCGGAGCCGGCCGGTGCCGCCGCGGGCGATGTTCGCATCCTTCTGCGGGGCAGTGGTGGCCATCTGGGCTTCCTCTTGATGAGGAGCTTCGCGGCGGGCCGGGCCGGCGGACAGGCACCCTGGGTGTGGTCTGCGCCACACCCCGTGGCGGCTCAGGGCCGCCCGGCGTGCGCGGCCGGTGCCGGCAGCGTGAGCACCTGCCCCGTGCCGGCGGTCGCCGCGACCTGCGTCGGCCCGCGCCACTCCGACGCGACGACGTACAGCGTCCGGCCGTCGGCGCCGCCGAGCATGCAGGCGAAGCACCCGCGGTCGACGTCGACGGTCGCGAGGACCTCGCCGCCCTCCGCCACGCGGACGCAGCGCCGGTTGGGGACGTCGGCGTACCAGACCGCGCCCTCGGCGTCGCAGCAGATCCCATCGGGCACGCCGTCGCCGAGGTCGGCCCAGACGCGGCGGCCGGAGAGCCCGCCGCCGGGACCGATGTCCCACGCGGTGAGGCACTTGCCGTAGGACTCGGCGAGCACGAGCGTCGCCCCGTCCGGCGTGATCGCGACGCCGTTGGGGAACGCGACGCCGTCGGCCACCTCCCGCACCGCACCGCCGGGCGTCACGCACGCCAGCACGCCGGGCGCGAACTCGCCGCCGGGGAAGTCGAAGCCGGTGCAGCCGACGTAGGCGTTGCCGTCCGCGTCCACGACGATGTCGTTCCACGGGGGCGGCGCGATGCGGGTCAGGTCGGCGTGCGTGACGACCGAGCCATCGGGCTCGTGGCGCAGCAGCAGTCCCTCGCGCCCCGACACGACGAGCAGGCGCCCGTCGGGGAGGAAGTCGAAGCAGAACGGCAGCGCGGGCAGCCGCGCCATCACCTCGGCGTCACCCGCGTCGTCGAGCGCGAGGACCTCCCCCGTCCCCCAGTCCGACAGCCACAGCCGGCCGTCGTGCCATCGCGGCGACTCGCCCATGACGAGCCCGTCCTTCAGCAGGTGCATGTGCGGTCAGACGATGTCAGGGGGCCGGAATCATCGGTCCGGGCCGTGACGGGTGACCGTCAGGCCCGTCGGCGCCGGTCCCAGCTCCTCCGGGACCGGCATCGCCTGCAGCCGCCCGTGGAACGCGCGGGCGACGCGTAGCGCGTGGGACTTGGCCAGCTCCGCCCGCTCGCCCGCGAACAGCCCGTCCACGGTCTCCCGCCAGAGCGCGAGCCAGCGCTCGAAGTGCCCCGCGCGCAGCCGCGCCTTCATGTGCAGCGCCGCGTGCGGCCGGAACGCGCCGCCGCTGTAGGTCTGCGCGCCGAGCAGGATCGTCTCCCAGAACGAGGTGATCTGCGGCACGTGCGCCTCGAGGTCGAGCTTGGCGATGTCGACGAACAGCCACCCGATGATCGGGTCCTCCAGCGCCTGTCCGTAGAACGCGCGCACGAGCCGCTCGCAGTCCTCGCGGGTCTCGATGTCGTGCAGCTCGGCCACACGGACACCCTAGGACGCGGGTTCAGGGGGCGTCCCTGATGTACCGGGCGCCCGTCGGGCGGAGGCTTGCGTCATGTCCACCGCCCGCATCGCCCAGGCCGCGCTCGGCGTCATGGCGCTCCACGTCGCCGACGACTCGTTCCTCCAACCGGCGTCCGGCACCTCCGCCGCGGACCATGTCGTGTCGGGTCTCGTGCCGATCCTCGTCCTCGCGCTCGCAGCCTGGGCCTGGCCGCGCGTCCGGCCCGGCGTCGCGGCCGCCGGTGGCGTCGCGCTCGGCCTCTTCGGGGTGGCGCTCGCCGCCGAGGCCGTCTTCTACTGGGGTGCGACCGGGCTGTCCGGCGACGACTTCAGCGGCCTCGCCGCGGGGCTCGCCGGCCTCGTGCTGATCGGCGTGAGCGCGACCGTCCTCTGGACCTCCCGGCGCCGCACCGGCTCGCCCGCCTGGCGCTGGTCGCGGCGCGCGCTCGTCGCGACCGCCGGCGCCGTGGGCGTCTTCCTGCTGGTCGGGCCCGTCCTGTTCGCCTACGGCGTGACCCACATCACGCGCGCCGAGGTCCCGACGGCCCACCTCGGCGTCCCGTACGAGGACGTGACCCTCCACACCGCCGACGGGCTCGACCTCCACGGCTGGTACATCCCCTCGCGCAACGGCGCCGCGGTCATGGTCTATCCGGGCCGGGCCAAGGCCCAGAAGCACGCGCGGTACCTGTCCCGCGCGGGGTACGGCGTCCTCCTGGTCGACCGTCGCGGCGAGGGCGCCAGCGACGGCGACCCGCACGGCTTCGGCTGGACGTTCGACGAGGACATCCGGGCCGGCGTCAGGTTCCTCCAGGACCGCGACGACGTGGATCCCGAGCGGATCGCCGGCCTCGGCCTCTCCGTCGGCGGGGAGATGATGCTGCAGACCGCGGCGGACACCCGGGGCCTGGCCGCCGTGGTGTCCGACGGCGCGGGCGCGCGGGTCTTCAGCGAGGAGCTCGCCGACGTGTCGGCGGTGAACAAGGTCATCGGCGCGCCGGCGTTCGCGTTGAAGACAGGCTCCCTCGCCGTCTTCTCCGGTCACGCCCCGCCGTCGGACCTGACGACCTACATCCCGCGCATCGCGCCCCGGCCGATCCTGCTCATCCACGCCGCGCGCGGCGAGGTGGACGCCAAGACCCCGGAGTACCTCGCCGCCGCCCGCGGACCGGCCGAGGACTGGGAGGTCCCGCACGGCGGCCACACGCCGGGATCGACACCATGCCCCGGGAGTACTCGCAGCGCGTGCTGGCGTTCCTCGCCGACTCGCTGGGGTGAGCGGTGCCCTCGTTCCTCCTGCGCAACGAGCACGCGCCGGCCGACTGCGCGGCGACGTTCGCGGCCTGGATCGGCTTCGACAGCCCGCTGCGCCACACCCGGGCGCCGTCGTCCTGCCTCGCGGGCGGCCACGAGCTCTGGTGGCGCGTCGACGCGGAGGACGCGGGCTCGGCGCTGGAGCTGCTGCCGCGGTACCTGCGGTCCCGGACGCAGGTCGCTCGCGTCCGCGACGTCGAGATCCCCTAGGACCTGTCCCGTGTCTCCTCGACCATGCGAGCGACGTGCACGCGCGATGACACGCCGAGCTTCGCGAACACGTTGCGCAGGTGCGTCTCGATGGTCTTCTCGCTCAGGAAGAGCTCACCGGCGATCTCGCGGTTCGTCTTGCGGGCGGTGACCAGCTCCGCGACCTCCCGCTCCCGCCGGGAGAGCGCGTCGATCCCGGCGACACCCGTCGCCGTCGGCCCGCGTGGCTCGGTCCGTGCGCCGAGCCGGCGCAGCTCGAGCCTCGCCTGTCCCCGGTCGCGATCGATGCCGCCGGCGTCGAAGACCGCCTCCGCCCTCCGCAGCGCCGCGATGGCGTCCGCGCGATCGCCGGAGGCAGCGAGGGCGCGGCCGGCGAGCGCGTCGCAGCGCGCGGCCTCGACCGTCGAGCCGCCCGCACGCGCGGCGTCGGCGGCGCGGAGCGCCGTCGCCGCGGCTGCCGCAGCGTTCCCGGTCGCGAGCGTCACCGCCGCCTCGGCGCGGTCGGCGACGGCACCGGCGATGGGCAGCCCGACGCGGTCCGCCTCCCGGCGCGCGCGGTCCGCCGACGCCCGGGCCGCGGCCGGCGCACCGGCCTCGAGCTCGAGGCGTGCCATGGCCTCGGCGGCCGGGACGCTCCAGCGCGCGGGAATCCGCGTGAGGTCCCATCCGCCTGCCTCCTCCACCAGGCCCGCGAGGCGCGCGGCGGGCTCGCCCGCTTCGCGTCGCAGCAGCGCGAGCCGCACACGAGCCATCGTCGCGACGCGGCCGCTCTCGTGGTGCTGGACCATGTCGACCGCCCGTTCGGCGAGACCCAGCGCACCCGGGAGATCGCCCTGCTCGGCCCGGATCTGGGCCGCGATCGTCAGGACCCACGAGACGACGTAGCCGTTGGCGGCGACCTCGGCGGTCTCGAGCGCCTCCTCCTGCAGCTCGGCCGCCCGCGTCACGTCGCCCAGCCGCAGCAGGCTCAGGGCCTCGGCTCCCGCGATCAGCGGGGCGAACTGGTCCTGGCCCGTCCTCCGGGCGATCGAGATGCCGCGCTCGGCGTGGCGGACGGCATCGGCGTCGCGCTCGACGAGGTGCTCCCCCCAGGCCACCCGGTTGACCGCGTCGAGGCACGTGGCGAGCTCGTCGTCCGGCAGCCGGTCCATGAGGTCGGCGGCGACGCCGAGCGCCGACGCCGCCTCCTCGACCGCGCCCACGTTCGCGCACGCGTGCGCGACCGCCGCGGAGGTCGCGAAGACCAGGATCGGCTGGTCGAGAGCCCGGGCGACGGCGAGCGCCTGGCGGCTGGACGCGCGGCCCTGCTCCGCCTCGAGCGCGAAGAACGCCCCGGCGGTCAGCGCCATCAGGACGACGACAGCCTCCTCGGACTCCGGATCCTGCAGTCCTGCGAATGCAGCCTCGAGCCGCCGCGTCGCCTCCTCGTGGCGACCGAGGAAGTGCTCCGAGGCCGCGCATGCGGCGATCAGCGCGATCCGCGTCCGCTGCTCGGACGCCGGGAGCAGGTCGATCGCCTCCAGGAGCCGCCGGCAGCAGCCCTCGAGATCGCCGGTCGAGCGCAGGGCCTGCGCCAGCGCAATCCGGATGCGCAGCTGGGCCTCCCGATCGGTCTCCGGCAGCAGTCGCAGCGCGGCCTCGAGCCAGTGCGCGGCCGTCGCCGGCGCGCGAGGCGCGGTGGCGGCCGCGGCGTCGAGCAGGACGGAGATGGCCTCCGCGTCGCCATTGGCCGCGCACTCCACGACGTGGTGGGCGCGCTGCGCCGCTGCCGCGCCGCGTGCCGCCAGCGCGGCGGCGGCGCGAGCGTGGGCGAGACGCCGCCAGCCTCCGCCGCTGGACTCGTACACCGCGCGCCGCACGAGGGGGTGCCGGAACGCGAAGCGGCCGGGAACGGCGGTCGGATGCAGGAGCCTCGCGTCGAGCAGCTCATCCAGTGCGGTGGCCCCGTCGTCGTCGGTCAGCTCTGCGATCGCGAACGCGAGGTCCGGCTCGAACGGATCTCCGGCCACGGACGCGGCGTCGAGCAGCGTGCGCGCCGCCGCGCCGACGCTCCCGAGCTCGTCCACCAGCGCGGCCGCGACGGCCCGCGGGACGCCGGTCTGCGCCGCCATGCGATCGCCGTCGACCGGGCTCTGCATCCCGCCGGCTGAGGCGGCGGCGAGCTGCAGCGCGTAGAACGGGTTGCCCCCGCTCTGGCGGAAGACCTCGGTCTGCCGCGCATCCGGCAGGCCCTCGCCGGCCAGCGACCGGCACTCCTCCTCGCCCAGCGGCTGCAGCGCGACGAACGTCACCTGCCGGGCGGTGAGCGCGGACATGAGCGCCGGGGGCGCCCGGCCGGTCCGATGGCCGAGGGCGAGCAGCACGCCCGGGGCCATGCCGCGGCGCACGAGCGCCCCGATGAGATCCGCGGAGGCGGCATCGCTCCAGTGGAGGTCGTCGAGGACCAGCACCACGGGCTCGTCCTCCGCCAGCAGGCCGAGCAGATGCCGCATCGACCGATGTGCGCGATGGCGCTCGTCACCGACCCCTGCGTCGCCTGACGTGCGCAGCGCGGGAAGCACCGAGGCCGCGCCGGCCAGCGGCTCCGATGACGCATCCAGCTCCTGGGACGCGACATAGGCGTCCATCGCCTCCACCCAGACCGCGTACGGCAGCTCGCGCTCGAACTCCGACGCCGAGCCGGCGAGCACGACATGACCGCGTTCCTCCGCGCGCCGGCACAGCTCCGCGAGCAGGCGGGTCTTGCCGATGCCGGGCTCGCCCTCGACGACGATGCACGCCGGGTCGCCTCCGCGCAGCCCGTCGAGGGCCACGTCGAGCTGCAGGAGCTCGGGTCGCCGACCGACGATCGGATCGGTCCGGGCGGGCACGCGTCGGCGCGAGCATAGACGGGGGCCCGGCTCAGGGTGACACCCTGATGTGCGCGACGCGCGGGGCCGCGAACCTGCGCCCATGTCCGAGAGAGATCCCGTCACGGCGTTCCGGCTCGCCGAGGACGCCGCCTTCGCCCGCCACGGCATCACCGTCGCCGAGCACAGCCTCGACCTCGGCGGCCGCACCGTCCGGGTCCTGGAGAGCGGCGACGGCCCGCCGATCGTGCTCGTGCCCGGCGACGGCGCGGTCGCCGGAGCGTGGGCGCCGCTCATGGCCGAGCTCACCGGCCACCGCGTGCTCGTCCTCGACCGTCCCGGCGCGGGCCTGAGCGGCGCGTTCGACCGGCGCGCCGGCGACCTGCGCGACCAGGCGGTCGGCCTGCTGACCGCGACGCTCGACGCGCTCGGGCTCGAGCGCGTCCGATCGTCGGCAGCTCCGGCGGCGCCGCGTGGGCGCTCTGGACCGCGTTCGCGACACCGGAGCGCGTCAGCGCCGTGGCGGCGCTCGGCATGCCCGGCGTGTGCCTGCCCGGCGTCCGACCGCAGCCGCCCATGCGGCTGCTCAGCGTCCCCGGGCTCGGACAGCTGCTGGCCCGGATACCCGCTCCCAGCCCGGACGCCACGGGCCGGATGCTCGCGAAGACCGACGCGCGGCTGCTCGAGCACCCGGATATCGTCGCGCTCTACCACGCCGCCGGCCGTCTGCCCGGCTACCCGGGGTCGGTCGCCGCGCTGTTCCAGGCGTCGATGCGCCCCGGCGGCAGGCCGCGTGCCGCCTGCGTGATCGACGACGACCAGCTGCGAGCGCTCGACGTTCCCGTGCTCTTCGTGTTCGGCGCCGACGAGCCGCTCGGCGGCCCCGAGGTCGTGCGCCGCGCCGCCGGTCTGATGCCTCACGCGCGCGTCGAGGTCGTCCCCGGCGCCTGGCACCACCCCTGGCTCGCCGATGCGCCCGCCGTCGGGCACCTCGTCGCAGGCCTCGTCCGCCGCCCCTGAGAGGAGTCACGATGCGATCCCGCACCACCATCCACGCCAACCGTTGGAAGACGCTCGGCGTCCTGTCGCTCAGCCTGCTCATCATCGGGCTGGACAACACGGTCCTGAACGTCGCGCTGCCGAGCCTGCAGACGCACTTCGAGGCCACCGGCTCGACGCTGCAGTGGATCGTCGACGCGTATCTGCTCGCCTTCGCCGGCGTGCTGCTCACGATGGGCACGCTCGGGGACCGGTTCGGCCGCAAGCGAGCGCTCCAGGCGGGGCTCGGCGTCTTCGGTGTCGCGAGCGTCCTCGCCGCGTTCGCGCAGAACGCGGATCAGCTCATCGCCCTGCGCGCCCTCATGGGCATCGGCGGCGCGATGATCATGCCGCGACGCTGTCGGTGATCATCGACGTGTTCCCGCGCGAGGAGCGCGGGAAGGCGATCGGCATCTGGTCGGCCATCGCGGGCGTCGGGATCGGCCTCGGTCCGTTCGTCGGCGGCCTGCTCCTGGAGTGGTTCTCGTGGAGCTCGGTCTTCTGGCTCAACGTCCCCATCGTGGTCGTCGCCCTCGTAGGCGGGCTTCTTCCTCGTGCCGGAGAGCCGCGACGCGAAGCCCGGCGCGTTCGACCTGCCGGGAACCGGCCTCTCCATCGCGACGCTCGTGACCCTGATCTACGGGATCATCGAGGCGACGCCGCGGGGATGGACGGATCCCCTCGTCCTCGGATGCTTCGCCGCGTCGGCCCTGCTGGCCGCCGCCTTCGTCGCATGGGAGCGCCGCATCCCCGATCCCATGCTCCCGCTGAGCTTCTTCCGCGACGCCCGCTTCACCGTCGCCTCGGTCGGCGTCGGGCTCGTCTTCTTCGCGATGATGGGATCGGTCTTCGCCTTCACGCAGTACCTGCAGTTCGCGCACGGCTACAGCGCGCTGCAGGCAGGGGCGTGCATGATCCCGCTGGCACTGGGGCTCGTCGTCGGCTCCGGCGCCTCGAACAGGCTGTCGGTCCGCTTCGGACGGGCGCGCGTCATCGCCGGCGGGCTCTTCGGCGTCGCCGCCGTACTCTGCACGAGCATCGCCTGGACCGTCGACATGGCCGCCGTGCTGCTCGGCGTCGTGACGTTCTTCCTCGCGCTCGCCATGGGCGCCGCGATGGCGCCCGCGACGGAGTCCGTCATGAGCGCGGTGCCGGACGCCAAGGCCGGCGTCGGGTCCGCCATGAGCGACGTGACACGGCAGGTCGGCGGGGCCCTGGGCGTCGCGGTGATCGGCTCGATCATCGGCAGCGCCTACGGACGGGACATGCCCGACGGTCCCGCCGGGGAGTCGGTCGGCGCCGCGCACGCGATGGCCGAGCGCCTGGGCGGCGTGCCCGGACACGAGCTCGCCGAGCAGGCATCGCGCGCGTTCACCGACGCGCTGGGCATCGGGCTCGGCGCCGCCGCGGTCGTCGCTCTCGCGGGCGCGCTGCTCGTGCTGACGGCGTCTCCCGGACGGGCGGATCGCGCGCCGGACCGCGGTTGTCGGCCAACACGGTTCCGAGGCGCTGCGCGCCGATCCGGCGGCCTCCACCGTGTGAGTCCGACCGCCCGGCTACGCTGGATGCACCAGTCGCTCGGAGCTCGGGCCGACTGCCAGCGTTCCGCACCCGTGCCCCCGGCACCGCGTACCGCGACCGCGCGTCATCAACGGCGCGCCCGTATTCACCGAGCGGACGGAGGCGCATGGCGTCCAGCGGCAAGAAGAAGACGACGATGGCGAAGATCAATCGCGAGAACAAGGTCCGCGAGAAGCGGGCAATCAAGGCGGCCCGGAAGGACGAGCGCAAGCGCGCGGCCGCCGCGGCATCCCAGGGCAGCCCCTACGACGTGCCCTGGCGCCCCGAGGCAGACGCCGCCGCCTGAGCAGGCGCGGGACGCGGACCTAGCTCCGCGTCCTGCCCTCCCGGAGCATCTCGAGCGTCTGCGCGACGCGCCGGTCTCGGGTCTCCTCCTTCTTGGCCTCCGCGATCCACCGCGCGAACTCCTTGCGGTGCGTGTAGGCCAGGGCGTCGTATCTCTCCTTCGCGACCGGGTCGCCCGCGAGCGCTGCGCTCAGCGCCTCGGGCACCTCGACCTCGCGCGGCGCCTCGTCGAGCTCGATGAGCACGTCGACCGTGTCACCCGCCTCCGCGCCTGCGCCCTTGCGGACGTCCTTGTTCATCCCGAGCAGGAACTCCCCACCCATGCGCGTCACCGTCGTGCGCCAGGTGTAGTCGCCGATCGTCGCCGCCACCGGGAAGCGCTTGGCGCCCTCCCCGATGGCAGCGACCTGCTCGTCGTCGAGGACGACGGCTGCCGCAGGCCCGCGCGCCTGCAGCGTCGTCGTGAGTCGCAGGGCCCCCATCGGTCGCCTACGCCGCGACCCCGCTGCCCCAGAGCTGCTGGCTGGCGATCGCCGCGCCCTCCGACAGCGCGCCGAGCTTCGCCCACGCGATCTGCGGGTGCACGCGCCCGCCGAGACCGCAGTCGGTCGAGGCGATGACGTTCTCGCGCCCGACGCCCTCGGCGAAGCGCACGATCCGGTCGGCGACGACGTCGGGGTGCTCGATCACGTTCGTCGAGTGCGACACGATCCCGGGCAGGATCACCTTGCCCTCGGGAAGCTCGATGTCCTGCCAGACGCGCCACTCGTGCTCGTGGCGGACGTTGGCCGCCTCGAAGGAGTACGCGCCGGCGTTGATCTTCAGCATGACGTCGACGATGTCGCGCATCGGGATGTCGGTGACGTGCGGGCCGTGCCAGCTGCCCCAGCAGAGGTGGAAGCGGATCCGGTCCTCCGGCAGCCCCTGGATCGCGTGGTTGAGCGCCTCGACGCGCAGCATCGTGAAGCGCTGGTAGTCCTCGACGGACGGCTCGGGGTTGATCTGGTCCCAGTTCTCGGCGATCGCCGGATCGTCGAGCTGCAGGATGAGGCCCGCCTCGATGATCGCCTGGTACTCCTCGCGCAGCGCATCCGCGCACGCGTACATGAGCGCCTGGTCGTCCTCGTAGTACTCGTTGCCGAACCGCGCGCAGCTGCCCGGGGCCACGGCGTTCATGTACCCCTCCTGGACGCCGGCAGCATCGAGCGCCGCCTTGAGGTTGGCGATGTCGCGGTCGAGCGACTCCCGGCCGATGTACGTGATGGGCCCGCGGCAGACGGGGGCGCCGGTCCCGATGTCCGGGTTCGGCAGCGCGGCGCCGGAGTTGGGATCGCCGTAGGCGTCGCTGAACTCGAGCCAGTCGCGGCGCTCGACGAACGACGCGAGCGACAGCTCGCCCGGCTTGCCCGGAGCCTGCTTGATGTCGAGGACGCCGTCGGTCACGAGCTCGAGCCCGCCGAGGCGCTGGAAGACGTACGTCCACCAGGGCCCGTAGTCGTAGCGGTGGCCCATCGAGTGGCCGAACTCGCCGTCGTTGACGAGGTCGATCCCGAGCTCGCGCTGCTGGGCGACGACGTCGGCGACCGCCTGGGTGAGCTTGGCCTGGTATCCCGCCTCGTCGTCGAGCTCGCCCAGGCCGCGCTTCAGGTTCAGCGCCACGAGCTCCTCCGGGCGCGGCAGGCTGCCCGCGTGGCTGGTCAGGATCCGATCCGGCATCGATGCTCCCCTCCTCGTTGACCCGCTCGGGAAGGTAACCATCCGGATGACGACGGGGAAGGCGATAGCTTCCCCACATGCGGGTGAAGCGCGATCTGCTGGCCGGGGAGTGGGCGGTCCTCGCCCTGCTGTGCGAACGGCCGCGCCACGGCTACGCGCTCGCCGTCCTCATGGCGCCGGAGGGCGAGATCGGCCGAGTGTGGTCGCTGCGCCGGCCGATGACCTACCGCGCGCTGAGCTCGCTGCAGAAGCTGGGGCTCGTGGAGGTCGACTCCGTCGAGTCGAGCGACTCCGCGCCGAACCGCACGCTCATGCGCGCGACGCCCGACGCGCAGGCCCAGGTCGAGCAGTGGCTCGTCACCCCCGAGCCGCACGTCCGCGACCTGCGCTCGCTCCTGCTGCTGAAGATCCACTTCCTCAAGCGCCGCGACCGCGCGCTGGAGCCGCTGCTGCGCCCGCAGCGCGAGCGTCTGGCGGAGCAGATCGAGGCGCTCGCCGAGCGCGAGAGCGACGATGACGAGCTCGCGCTGATGCTCAATCGCTGGCGCTGCTCGATGACGGAGGCCGCGCTGGAGTTCGTCGACGAGGTGATGGAGCGCCAGGCCGCCGACACGCTGCACTAGTCATTGATTGACGACTCCAAGCTGCTGATCGGGGGCGAGTGGGTCGAAGCCGCGTCCGGCAAGACGTTCGCCACCCTGAACCCCGCCACCGAGGAGGAGCTCGCCCACGAGCCGGCCGTCCGCGCCGCGCGCAAGGCCTTCGCCGAGGACTCCCCCTGGCGGCGCATGAACGCGTCGGATCGGGGCCGGGTCATCTGGAAGATCTCCGAGCTGATCGAGGAGAACGCCGACGAGCTGGCGATGCTCGAGTCGCTCGACAACGGCAAGCCGTTCGCCGTCGCGAAGGCCGCCGACGTGCGCCTGGCGGCAGACCTGTTCCGGTACATGGCGGGCTGGCCGACGAAGATCGAGGGCACCACGGTGCCGATCTCCGCCCTGCCGGCGCCGGGCGAGTACCTCGCCTACACGCTGCGTGAGCCGGTCGGCGTCGTCGGCCAGATCATCCCGTGGAACTTCCCGCTGCTCATGGCCGCGTGGAAGCTCGGGCCGGTGCTGGCCTGCGCCTGCACCGTCGTCCTGAAGCCCGCCGAGCAGACGCCGCTGACGGCGCTGCGACTCGGCGACTTCGGACGGCGAGCTCGATGCAGGAGGCCGGGCCTGCCCGACGGCGTCGACAAGGTCGCGTTCACGGGCTCGACCGAGGTCGGCAAGCTCATCGTCCAGGCCGCCGCGGGCAACCTGAAGAAGGTCTCGCTGGAGCTCGGCGGCAAGTCGCCGAACGTCGTGTACGCCGACGCGGACATGGACGCGGCGATCCAGGGCGCGGCGAATGGGATCTTCTTCAACCACGGTCAGTGCTGCAACGCGGGCTCGCGCCTGTACGTGCAGAGCGGGGCGTTCGACGACGTCGTCGCAGGTGTCGCCGACGTGGCGAAGTCGATCAAGATCGGCGTCGGCACCGACCCCGACACGCAGATGGGCCCGCTCATCTCCGACGAGCAGTTCGGCAAGGTGCTCGGGTACCTCGACTCCGGCCGCGCCGAGGGCGCCCAGGCCGTCGTCGGCGGGTCCCGTGAGGGCGACCGCGGCTACTTCGTGCAGCCGACGATCCTCACCGACACGACAAACGACATGAGCGTCGTCCGCGAGGAGATCTTCGGACCCGTCGTGTGCGCGATCCCGTTCGACGATCCCGAGGAGCTCATGCCGGTCGCCAACGACACGAACTACGGCCTCGCGGCCGGCGTGTTCACGCGCGACATCTCCAAGGCGCACCGCACGGCCAAGCGCCTGCGGGCCGGCACCGTGTGGATCAACACGTACCACGTGTTCGACGCGGCGATGCCGTTCGGCGGCTACAAGGAGTCCGGCTGGGGCCGCGAGATGGGCAGCCAGGTCCTGAACAACTACCTGGAGACGAAGTCCGTCGTCACCGCGCTCTAGCGATGGAGCACTCGCCCTACAGGCCGGCCCGGCATCCGGGTCGCCGCAACCTGTGGGCGCGCGACGCGATCCTCGAGGCGCTCCGCACCTGGAGCGCGCTCGAGGGTCGTCCGCCGCGCCGGCGCGACTGGAGGCCGCGGGTCTGGCGGTGCGCCGCCTCGACTTCCGCAGCACCCCGGCGGAGCGCGTGGACAGGGCCCGCCGGCTGGCGGCGTCCGGCCTCGGCAGGACCGAGATCGCCGAGCAACTCGGCGTGTCGCTCGCCAGCGTGCACAACTACCTCAACGCGCACCGCTGCCCGGGCTGCGAGGGGCCGGTGACGAACCCGCTCGCCGAGGCGTGCCGCGAGTGCACCCGCCACGCCCCGACCGTGCCCCGCACCTGGACGTGCGAGGACGTGCGGCGCGCGATCGCCGACTGGACGGACGCCCATGGGGCGCCGCCCACCTACCGCGACTGGACTCCGTCGCGATCCAAGGACACCCGCTGGCACGCGGAGAACCCGCGCTGGCCGAGCGCCGCGGTCGTCGCCGCGCTGTGGGCCGATCGGCCGCAGCCCTGGCAGAGCGCGATCCGCGACGCGTGCCGGACGGCCGACCGGCTCGTCGCCTGACCCCTCGAAAGGAGACGGCGCCCGCGGCTAGGCGAACGCCACCTCGACGCGCCGCGCGTCGGGCTCGCAGATCCGCGCCGTGCGCTTCGCCTCGCCGCGGATCTCGGTCCGCGCGCCGCGCCGCAGCGCGACGTGCGGGGTCACCGTGATGCGGGCGACGCGCTCGCTGCGCTCCCACGCCCAGCTCGCGGCGACGCGGCCGTCCACCGTCACGGTGGGATCGCCGCTGATCGTCAGCTTCAGCGGGGCGATCTCCGCCGGCATGATGCGCTCGCGGTCGGCGTACGCGAGCAGCGGCTGGTCCCAGTGCGCGAGCAGCCGGACCGGCAGCGGCGTGTCCGCGGGCGGCAGCGGGGCGCCGGGGAGGTCGAGCAGCTGCGCGCCGTCCGGGCCCCGGAGGGTGACGACGCCGAGGCGCTCCGCCGCGCCCGCGAAGTCACGCTGCGTCGCTCCCGACCAGGACGCGGCGTCGCGCAGGCTCGCGGGACCGAACGCGGCGAGGTAGCGGCGCAGGACGTGCGTCGCGGCGTCCTCGAGCGACGGGAGCGCGTCGTCGTGCACGACGAACGGCGCCCGGCCGCGGTCGGCCCAGGCGCCTGCGGGCGGGAGCTGCACGAGCGGCAGCAGCGTGCGGACGAAGAGGATCGGCGTCCACGCGTCCTGGGTCATCCCGTCGAGCTGCCAGAGCCGCTCGCGCAGCTCGGTGTTGCTGCGGGGCTCGCGCAGCCACACGCGCAGCTCCGCCTCGAGGCGCTCGAGGTCGAGGTGGGCATGGACCTTGCGCAGGTTGCGCAGCCGGGCCTGGCGCGAGAGCTGCGCGTACGCGGCGTACTCGTCCGCCGCGACGGCGTGCAGCGTCGTGCGCATGATCGTCGTCTTGACGACGTCGCCGGCGGCGAACGCGGCCTCCAGCGCATCGCGGTGGAACCCGTCCAGTCGAGCGGCCAACGCGATGTACGGCGCGGGCGCGAACTGCGCCTGCAGCGGCGTCAGGCGGCGGATCGCCTCGGCCGGCGCCAGCCGCGCCCGCTCGAGCAACAGCTGGCGCGCGGCGAGCGCGGCGGTGAGCTCCTCGCGTGTGAGCGTGCGCTCCGGCAGCTCACGCACCCGCTGCCGCGGCGATCGGCCGCGTCAGGCCCTTCGCCGCGTCGTCGAGGACGTCGCGCAGCGGGATGAACACGTCGCGGTCCTCCTGCGTCGCGACGAGCGTGTCGGGGTCGACGACCCGGATGTGCACGTCGCGGCGCTCGTTCACCGCGATGTCCTTCCGCGCCAGGGCGACCATGTAGCCGTCGCCGCCGGCGATGTGCTCGTGCAGCCACTGCACGGGGTCGCGCGTCCGCTTGCCCGTCCGGACCGCGTCCATCGCGCGCTGCTTGATCGTCTGGGTGATCTTCGAGCTCGCGGCCGTGTCCGGGAACTGGCGCCCGCGCCAGAACGTGCGCATCCCGTTGCGGTCCATGGACTTCAGGTACGTCTCCGGCCAGGTGATCTCGTGCTGGGTGTGGCCCTCGTCGGGGTCCTGGCCGCGGAGGCGCTGCACGACGACCCAGGCGTTGTGGGTCGGCTCGATGAGCACGAGCAGGCCTCCGGGGCGCAGCACCCGGTTGACCTCCGCGAACAGGCGGTCCTTGTCGTCGACGTGGTGCGCGAACTCCTTCACGAGCGCGATGTCGAACGTGCCGTCGGCGAACGGCATGAGCGATGCGTCCGCGACGATCCGCTTGCCCGGGCCGAGCGACGGGTGCGCGTACAGGCCGCCGAGCCAGAGCGAGTTGGGCTCGAAGTCGACCATCCACGGGTCGTAGCCCGCCTCGGCGAACAGGCGGCTGCCCCAGCCCGAGCCGCTGCCGACGTCGATGAGCCGGCGCCGGTCGGGCACCGCGCCGAGCTTCTCGATGAGGTTGATGACGTCGACGAGGCCGGGCGCGCTGCCGCGCAGGTACTCGAGGTCCTGCTGGACGCTGGCGGGCGTGCCCTGCCAGAGACGCTCCTCCTCCATCGTCTCCTGCATCCATTGCGTCTCGCGCTCGTCGAAGCCCATGAAGACGATGCCGTCGCGCACCGGGTAGAGGAGCTCCGCGGCGGGCGACCACAGGCCGTCGTCGCGCTGCTCGAGCGGGCCGAGCGTCTGCTGACACCGCAGGGTTTCGACGACGGTGGCGGGGAGTCCGGTGGAAGCCATGGACGGGATGGATACCGGACTACGGCTCGAGCCGGGCCACGCGCACGCCCGCGGTCGCTGCGGCGTCGAGGATCCTGGGCAGCGCGGCGACCGTCCGCCGCCAGCATCCGTCGGCTGCGAACGCGTCGGAGTCGTGCAGGAGGGCGATCTCGCCGCCACGCAGGCCACCCGACGACACCGCGACGATCTCGTCGACGCTCACCTCGGCGTCGAAGTCCTTCGGGTCGCGCGACCACAGGACCGGGGACCATCGGCGGCGCCGGACGAACGCGAGCGCCGCCCCGTTGAAGATCCCGTAGGGAGGCCGGTAGAGCGTGGGGGCCGCACCGAGCGCGGACCCGATCGCGTGCTCGGCCGCCTCGATGTCCGCCCGGGTCTGCGAGGCGGTGACGGCGAGCAGGTTCCGGTGCCGGTTGCAGTGCACGCCGACGGCGTGTCCGGCCGCAGCGATCTCCCGGACGAGATCCGGGCGGCGCTGCGCGTGCTCGCCCACGAGGAAGAACGTCGCCAGGGCGTCCTCGCGGGCCAGCGCCTCGAGCACGGCCGGCGTTCCCTGCGGATGGGGCCCGTCGTCGAACGTGAGCGCGAGCGTCGCCGGGTCGTCCAGCCGGTCCCGGACGCCGAAGGCCCGGCGCAGCAGGGCGGATCGTGAGGTGAACGCGGGGCCGGCGTGCGCGATGCCGGCGGCTGCGACGACGGCGCCCGCCGCCCATCTCAGCGCATGCGCCTCGCTCACCGACCGAGCTCGCCCGCGACCGACTGGCGCAGATAGCCCACGCCGAAGATGCCGACCCCTGCCACCACTGCCCCCGCCTTGCCGAGGCCGGACGCCACGTCGCCTCTGAGGGCCGCCAGCACACCGTGCGACACGGCGTTGGGCACGACGTGCCGCGCGTAGCGCCGCTCCTCCGAGAGCGCCCGAGAGGCGCCGCTGTACGCAGCGAGCTGCGCCTTCGAGATCCCCTCGTGGTAGCAGCGTGCGACGAAGTAGCGAAGCGTGGTCCGCGATGCGGGGATGTGGTGCCCGATCCGGGCGCTGGGCTCGAACACGACGAGCGTCGCGGGGCGCGCGCGCAGGAGGCGGATGCAGACGTCGGTCTCCTCGCCGCCGACGGGACGCGTCCCGACCCGCCCGATGCCCGACCGGAACCCCCCGATGGCCTGGAGCGCCTCGACGCGGATCGCCATGTTCCCGCCGAACGGGTTGCGCACCGTCGACCTCTGCGTGGGGACGCCCCGGTGGCTGTAGCCCACCACCCAGCCGAACTCGTCGGGGAACCATGCCGGGCGCTCTGCAGTCCAGATCGGGTCGACGGCGCCACCGACGACCGTGACGCGGCTGTCGGCGAACGGGACGACCAGCTCCGCCAGCCAGTCGTCACTCGCGACCGCGTCGTCGTCGAGGAACGCGACGACGTCGCCCGCGGCGATCCTCGCGCCCGAGTTGCGCGCCCCGGACAGTCCCCGCGGCTCCTCATTCGCGATGACGCGGCAGTCCGGGAGCGCGTCGCGGAGGAAGCTCTCGAGCGCCGGGTTGTGGTCGCAGACGATGATCGTCTCCCGCGCCGCGAACGACTGCCGTGCGACCGACGCGACGGCTTCGACCACCTGCTCGGTCCGCTGCTCGGTGTAGCAGCAGATCACGACCGACACCGACGGCAGCGGCCCGTCCGGTGACGGCGTCCACGCTGGCGCGGCACTCGGTGACCGGACTGCGGACGGCCGCCTCAATGTTCGCACTGGCCCCCGTTAGCCGGCTTCGATCAGCAATTTCTCAGGTTACCAACCGGGTCCTGCCGGATCGACCGATATCCGAGGTGCGGCTATAGGTGATGACCATGCCCGTGCCGACCAGCTCCGCCACGAGCCGCCGCGCATGGCTCGTGTGGGGGGTCGGGGTCAGCGCGTACCTGATGGCGTTCTTCCATCGCGTCACGCTGAACGTCGCCGCCGGGGACACCGCCGACCGGCTCGGCGTCGCGACGGGCGCGCTCGGGCTCTTCGCCTTCCTGCAGATCGGCGCCTACCTCGCGATGCAGCTGCCGGCCGGGTTCGCGGCCGACCGGATCGGCCCGCGGCGGACGCTCGCGCTCGGGGTCCTCGCGATCGTCGTCGGCGAGACGCTGTTCGCCGTCGCGCACTCGCTGCCGGTCGCCGTCGTGGGCCGTGCGTTGGTCGGCGTGGGCGACGCGGTGACGTTCGTCAACGTCCTGCGCCTCGTCCAGAACTGGTTCCCCGAGCGGCGTCAGGCGCTGCTCGCGGCGCTGACCGGCATGGCGGGCGGCATCGGCCAGCTCGTGGCGACGATCCCGCTGGAGCGCTCGCTGAGCGACTTCGGCTGGACCGTGACGTTCGTCATCACGATCGGGGCCGCGATGGTCGTCGGCGTCCTGGTGCTCGTGGTGGTGCGCGACCGCCCGCCCGGGATGCCCGCGCCGCAGCGCGAGGACCACGCGCCCGCGCGCGCCACGCTCGCCGCGGCCTGGCGGCGACCGACGACCCGCCGCGCGTTCTACGCGCACGTCGGCACGCTCGGGCCGTTCGCCGTGGTCGGCACGATCTGGGGCGTCCCGTACCTCGAGCACACGCAGGACGTCGGCAAGAGCACCGCCGCCTCGATGATGGTCGCGACGGCGCTGACGTTCACCGTCTGCCTGCCGTTCGTCGGGATGGTCGGGCGCTGCGGTCCCAAGGCGCGCGTCGCGGTCCTCGCGGTGCCCGGCGCGCTGCAGGCGACGGCGCTCGTCGCGCTGCTGGCGTGGCCCGGCACCGTCGCACCGCGGCCGCTCGTCGTCGGCGTGCTGGCGCTCGTCGGCCTGAGCGCCGCCGCCTCGATCAGCTGCTTCGACGTCGCCAGGCGCAGCACGCCGCGCGCGGAGGTCGGGACGACGGTCGCGCTCGTGAACTGCGGCGGCTTCACCGGGGCGGCGATCGGCGGCGGGCTCATCGGCCTGCTGCTGGCCGGCGACCCGACCGCAGGGCGCTTCGAGGTCGCGGTGCTCGGCGTCCTGCTCGTGATGACGCTGGTCGGGCTCGGGGCGGGCAGCCTGCGGCTGCTCGGGGAGCTCACCCGGCAGGGTCAGCGCGAGGTGGCCCGCCAGCCATCCCAGACCGCGGAGACGTCGCCCGCCGCCGCGAGGTCCTGACAGGCGCGCACGAGCGCGTCGGCTCGGGCGCCGGCGCGTCCGAGGGCGTAGGCGGCGACGTCCGCCGGTCCCCAGCCGCTGGTGTCGCCGCTGCCGACGAGCACGACGCCGCCGCCCTCGACGCGGGCGTCGAGCGGGCCGAGGCGCTCGTCTCCGACGACCGTGATGGCGGGCGCCAGCGACGGATCCGCCGCGGCGAGAGCCTTGCGCGTGATCCCGGCGACGCTGCCGATCGACTCGGCGTCCGAGCTGTCCTGGTGGCCGTAGTCGGCGGCGAACGTCGGGACGACGACGGTGACCTCGGCCGTGCCGGCGGGCAGCGTGCCGCCCCGCAGCAGCGCATCGAAGATCGCCTGGCCGTACATCGCCACCGGATGCTCCTTGAACGTCACCCGGTGGATCCGCGCGTCGTCGTCCTCGGGGAGCCCCGGCCACGGGACGCCGCACAGCGAGCCCTGCATGCCGTTGGGCGTCTCGATGATCCCTGCGGCGCCCTGCAGGCCCGCGGTCGCGGCGCGCACGGCGGCGATCCCCGTCCCGGTCGCCAGCGCGGGCTGCAGCGACCAGCCCTCGCCGACGGCGTCGACGGTCCGCAGGCCGCCGCCGGCGGCGCCACAGGCCAGCCTGAGTGCCTCGACGGCCTGGGCGGCGGGCAGGTCGTCGAGCAGCGCGATCGTCGCCGCGGTGGCGACCGGGGCGATCGCTGCCGTGATCCGGAAGCCGCGGCGGGAGACGTCGGGCAGCAGGGCGTCGGCGAGACGGCAGGCGACCTCGTAGCCGCCGGCGACGGCGCGCAGGACGGCCTCGCCGCGTGCCCCGGTGGCCTCGGCCTGGGCGAGCGCCGCGGGCACGACGGCGAGCCCCGGATGCAGAGCGAGCCGGTAGGCGTCGTCGGAGAGCGTCGCGTGGATGAGGAACGAGTTCGCGGCGACCGCGTCGGCGACGCTCGCGTGCCGGTCGCCCGCCGCGACCGTCGCCGGGCCGTCGGTGGCCGCCAGGGCGAGCGCGCCTCGCTCCCAGCGCGGGTCGCGCGCGGAGGCGACAGCCTCCACGAGCGCGGCGAGGATGCAGTCCGCGGCGCGCGTGAGCAGCGCGTCGTCGGCGGAGGCGGCGAGCGTCTTCGCGCGCCGCCACAGTGCTGCGGCGGCGTCGTCGCCGCGCGGGTCGGTCGGGTCGCTCATGCGGCGCGCGACCCTACCGGGGTCAGTCGGCCGGAGCCGTCTGACCGACGGTCACCGGCGGCACCGGCTGGGTCGCCGTCGTGGGCGTCTCGGCAGGCACGTCGCTCGGTCCGGGGTCCGCGCTGGGCTGAGTCTGGGTCTGCGTGCCGGTGTGCGTCTCGGCGGGAGCCGGCACGGGCTCCTCTGTGGTCTCGGGCTTGGGTTGCTGGTCATGCGGCTCCTTCTGCGACCCGCTCGCGGCGCCGTCGCGGTGGTCGGTTCCGTTCGACAGGGGCAGCGCGCGGCCGGTCGAGCGTCCGTGCCCGCGGACGTCCGGCCGCGGCACGGCGGTGGCGGCGCGCTGCTGCTCCTTCGGCGTCCGGTCCGCCCGCTCGCCGCCCCCGTCGCGGGTCCGCAGCGATCGCGGCTCCCAGCTCGTCGTCCTGCGTCGCTCCACGCGGGCTTTCTTCGTCGACGGCGCGGACGGCTCAGGCGTCCTGTCCACCACCCGGACGGCGACGGCAGGCGCGGGAGCGGGCGCCGCGGTCGCGACGACCGGACGCGCCGGCGTCGTCGCCGCGGCGGGCGTCGCGGCCGGGCGGCTCGGGGCATCGCGCCGCGCCGGCCGGGCCGGCTCCTGCGCTGCGGCTGCTGCCCTGTCGTGCCGGCGCGCCTCGCGCTCGAGCGTCCCGATCCCGACCGGCGTCAACGTCGCCACGGCGGCGACCGACGCCACGATCTTCACGGTCGCGCCGCCGGTCGCCGCCCCGCCGCCGACCAGCCCGGCGACCCAGGTCCACAGTCCTCCGGCGCCCGCGATCGGAAGCTCCCGCCGACGGCGTGAGCCCGAGGACCTTGCGCCGCTTTCCCTGCGCGTCGGACCAGTCGCGGCACGACGTGCACGAGCGCAGGTGCCCGCGCACCGTCCGGGACGCACGCCGGCGCTCGCGCGCGGAGATCTCCTCGCGGATCGCGTGGCAGCTCGCATCGCGCCCGGCGCGATCGTCCTGCAGGGCGACCCGCGCCTCGAAGACCGCCTGGCGGGCGGTGCCGGGCGAGGTGCCCAGGACCTCCGCGACCTCGGCGTGGCGCATGCCGCCGACCTCGCGCAGCAGGAACGCATCGCGCGAGCGGTCCGGCAGCTCGCCGATCGCGTGCAGCACGGCGCGGACCTCCTCGCGGACGGCGACCGCCTCGGCCGGCCCGTGCGCGTGGTCGGGGACCGTGGCGACGAGCTCGGCGGCGGGGCGGCGACGGCGCATGAGAGAGATCGCCTCGTTGTGCGCGATCCGATAGAGCCACGGGCGCACGGCGAGGACGTGGTCGCCGCCGCGCAGCCCGTCGTGCGCCCTGATGAAGGTGTTCTGGACGGCGTCGTCGGCGTCCTGGACGTTGCCGAGGATCGTGGCGCAGTACGCGAGCAACCGGGGCTGCAGCCGTCGGACGAGCGTCGCGAAGGCGAGGTCGTCCCCTCCGCCCGCACGGGCGGCAAGGACGTCGTCACCGGCGAGCCGGTGCATCAGCGGTGTGCGCATCGAAGCGATCATCGGCACGGTGGCTGAACGCGGGCTGAGGCTACGGGACCGCAGATGCGCCGGCGCCGGGACGGTAGGAACCGTCCCGGCGCCACGCGCTGCGCACCCGTGTCTGCTCAGGCGGCCGCCGGCGCGGCCTGGCCCACCTCCGGGGTCCCCCCCTCGTCACCTCCCTGGCGACGTTGCCCACCCGGAGGACAGTCACGCTGCCCACGGTCGTCCGCCGCGTCGTTCCTCCCGTGATCCGAACCCGGCGTCCCGCTCTGGCCCGCCACCGGGCCGGAGGTGCCCGCGCCCGCCTGTGCGGCGGTCGCGGTCGCCGTCGCCTGTGCCTGCGCGGCTGTGAGCGCCGCCTTGGCGGCCTCGGTCAGCGTGTCGTCGGTGAGCGTCTCGGCGATGTCCTGCGCCTCGCTCGCCGCGTCACGGGCGATGGTCCCCAGCGCAAAGCCGTACTGGCTGTGATCCGTGAGCGCGAGGATCCCTGCGACGAGCGCGTCGCGTCCGTCGAGTGCCGCCTTCAGCGTCGCGGCATCCGCTGCGACGATCGGGTCGGGCGCGCCGTCGAAGAGGCCGACGGTGCCGTCGACGACGTGACCCTGCGTGCGAGCGAGCGCCGCTGCGGCGGCGGGTCCACCCGCGTCCCCGGAGGAGACGCGGCGGCCGACCGACTTCGTGGCCGAGGTCAGATGGCGCGTGACGGCGCCCAGCGCGGCGACGGCCGCGTCGGGCTCGGCGTCGTCCGCGTGGTCCTGCGCGCGGTCCATGGCGCGCTCGGCCGAGCGGAGCTTGTTCGCGATGCGCGACGGCACGCCGCCGAAGCCGCGGCCGGCACCACGATCGCCCCGATCCCCCATCGGGCCGTCGTCGTTGCCGCCGTGCGCGAGCGCGGTTGCCGGCAGGACGAGCAGCATGGCGCTCGCCAGGGCCGCTGTGCCGGCCTTTCGGATGCTGATCAAGGGCCTCTCCTTGGTCGGTGGGACACGGTCCTTCGAGGCAGTGACGCATCCGGGTGCGAGAACGTCAGGAACTTGCGCTAACAAGCATCCCCTACAGTGGATGCATGGAGATCGGCATCTACACCTTCGGCGAGCTGACCTCCGACGCGGTCACGCCCGAGCAGCGCCTCGCGGACCTCATCGAGGAGATCGAGCTCGCCGACACCCTCGGGCTCGACGTCTTCGCCGTCGGCGAGCACCACCGCCCCGACTTCGCCGTGAGCGCTCCGGCCGTCGTCCTGGGCACCGCCGCCGGGCGCACGGAGAACATCCGGCTGTCCAGCGCGGTGAGCGTCCTGAGCTCGGACGACCCCGTCCGCGTGTTCCAGCAGTTCTCGACCCTGGACCTCCTGAGCCACGGGCGCGCGGAGATCATGGCCGGGCGCGGCTCGTTCATCGAGTCCTTCCCGCTCTTCGGCTACGACCTCGACGACTACGACGAGCTCTTCTCCGAGAAGCTCGAGCTGCTGCTGCAGATCCGCGAGTCCGAGCGCGTGACGTGGAGCGGCCGCCACCGGGCGCCGATCGACGACCTGCCCGTGTACCCCCGCCCCGTGCAGGACCCGCTCCCGGTCTGGGTCGCGGTCGGCGGCAGCCCCCAGTCGGCGGTCCGCGCCGGCGCGCTCGGCCTCCCGCTCGCCCTGGCGATCATCGGCGGCATGCCGGAGCGCTTCGCCCCGGTCGCAGAGATCCACCGCCGCGCCGCCGAGGAGATGGGCCACCCGCGCCCCGCGATGAGCATCAACTCCCACGGCTTCATCGCCGAGACGTCGCAGGCCGCGGCGGACGAGGCGTATCCGGCGTACGCCGCGATGATGGACCGCATCGGCCGCGAGCGCGGCTGGCCGCCGATGTCGCGCGAGCAGTTCGACGCGACGCGCACGCTGCGGGGCGCGAACCTCGTCGGCAGCCCGCAGGAGGTCATCGAGAAGATCCTCTTCCAGCACGAGATCTTCGGGCACGATCGCTTCCTCATGCAGATGAGCGTCGGGACGCTCCCGCACGCGAGCATCATGCGGTCGATCGAGCTGCTCGCGACCGAGGTCGCGCCGGTCGTCAGACGCGAGCTCGCCGGCGCCGTGGCCGAGCGTTCCGGCGCCATGTGACATGCCGCACGGAGGCTCAAGTTCGGGGCCTCACGGTCGTACCTTGAAGGTATGTCCGTCTCCTCCCTTGACTCCCGTATCGCCCCGCTCAGCGGGCGTTTCTCCGATACCCGCATCACCACCGCCGACCTCTTCCAGATGGTCGCCTGGGCCGCGCTCGCCGTGGTCTTCGTCGTCTACGCGATCTCCGAGAGCAGCCTCGGCGCTCTCGCCCTCGCCGCCCTGGTCCTGACCCAGGTCTGGCACGCGTGGTCGAACGTCTCGTCGCGCCGCCTCAACGACGTGCGCGACCAGCTGGCTCCGCAGCAGCTGTAGGCAGGACCTCCTGCCGGCGCGGAACCCTCCGCGCCGGCCAGATCGTCACGACGGTCAGGACGAGCAGCACCGCGGCGGTCACGCCGAACGCCGGCGCCACCGTCGCGGCCACCTCGCCCGCCCCGCGGTGCAGGAGGTCGATCTGCTCCTCGGGCGTCGTGCCCGGGAGCGCCGCGCCGACGCGGCTCTGCAGGACCGCCGCGACGACGGCGACGCCGAGCGATCCGCCCACGCGCAGGAGCACGGTGAGCAGGCTCGTCGCGTAGGGGACCGCCTCGCGCGGGAGCCCGCGGAACGCCGCCGCGTTCGCCGGCGTGAGCACGGCGCTCAGGCCCATGCCCCGCAGCACGAGGACCGCGAGCAGCGGCGCGACCGGCGTCGCCTCGTCCGCGAACACGAACGGGATCGTCGCCAGGCTCGCGATCACGAGCCCGACGAGCACGACGATCCGCGACCCGTGGCGATCGGCCAGCCGGCCGACCACGAGCAGCGAGATGAGCGAGCCGATCCCCTGGGGGACCATCAGCAGGCCCGCCTCCAGCGGGGTGCGCCCACGGACCGCCTCCCAGTACAGCGGCAGCAGGAAGAGCATCCCGAACATGAGCGCGCCGAACGACGCCGCCATCGTCGCGCACGCGCGGAAGCCGCGGTCGGCGAGCAGTCCGAGGTCCAGGAGCGCGTCACGGCCCAGCCCCCTGGCGTGCAGGACGAACGCCGCGACGAGCCCCACGCCGAGGACGAGCGTGCCGATCGCCACCGGGTCGACGCCGCCGCCCGCGGCCGAGCGCGCGAGCCCGTAGGTCAGCAGCGCCAGTCCGGGCGGCAGGAGCAGCAGGCCGCGGACGTCCAGGCGCCGGCCCGGCAGGCCCTCCTCGTGCGGCACGATCCGCAGCCCGAGCACGAGCGGGACGAGGCAGAGCGGCACGTTGATGAGGAAGAGCCAGCGCCAGGACACCTCGCCGACCAGCAGGCCGCCGAGGACCGGGCCGAGCGTCGGGCCGCTGAGGTTCACGAGCGCGATGACGGCCAGCACCTCGCCGATCCGCCGTGGGTCCGACCGGCGCACGACGATCGCCTGCGCGACCGGCAGCACGAGCCCGCCGCCGAGCCCCTGCAGCACGCGGGCGGCGATGAGCGACTCGGCCGACCACGCGACGCCGCAGAGGATCGATCCACACAGGAACGCGGTCAGCGAGCCGAGCCAGACGCGGCGCGTCCCGAAGCGCTCGCTCGCCCAGCCGGTGAGCGGGATGACGGCGGTGAGCGACAGCAGGTAGGCGGTCGCCACCCACTGGACCTCCAGCAGCGACGCGTCGAGGTCGCGTCCGAGCGTCGGGATCGCGACGTTGACGATCGTCGCCGAGAGGACCGTGACGAGCGCGCCGACGCTGACCGTGGCGATCAGCGCGCGTGGCGCCCGCGTCATATGCCGGTGAACGGGAGCCCGAGGTGGGCCCTGGCCGCGGACGTCGCCGTCGCGGCGTACTGCGCGCCGATGTGGGTGCGGTACATCGACACATCCCGGTAGATCGCCTCCAGACGCGAGCCGCGGGTCGCCGCGGAGCTGCCTCCGGTGCGGAACATGAGCTCCACGCCCCGCCAGACCTCCTGCGCCGCATGCTGGACGACCTCGCGGATCCGCGCGTCGTCGGCGACGGTGAACGGCTCGCCGTGCTCCGCCCAGCGCCGCCCCTTCTCGGTCCACCGCGCGGCGGCGGCCAGCAGCAGCGCCTCCGCGGAGTCGGCGCAGCCCATCGCCTCGCCGAGCCACTCCTGGACGAACGAGGACTCCGTCCGCGGCATCCGCGGCGGGAAGCTCGTCCCGCGCGTCGCCGCGATGTGCTCGTACTCGTCGAGTGCCGCGAACGCGGCGCCGACCATCGGCGCGGCCAGCTCGGCCATGAAGAAGGTGAGGATGCGCCCGATGTACAGCGGATCGCCGTGGAGCCGGAAGCCGGGCGAGCCGCCGTGCGCGTCCGGGTCGTACTCCTTCCAGTCGTAGGGCACGGCGCAGTGCGCGGGGACGAACACGTCGTCGAGCACGACCGTGTTGGACCCGGTCGCGTTCAGCCCGATGGTCCGCCCTCCGCCCCAGTCGTCGAGGACCTCCACGTGCTCGCGCGGGACGGTGACGACGATCTGCCCGTCCGGCGCGAAGACGGTGCCCATGAAGTGCGTCGACCAGGTGATGCCCGACGCGTAGTCCCAGCGGCCGCTGACCCGCCACCCGTCGGCGACGGGCACCGCCTGGCCGTGTGGGACCGCGCGCTGTGCGCAGCGGAACTCGCCGTCGGGCCCGAAGAGCTCCGCCTGGCCCTCCTCGGGATAGAACGACGCGAGGTGCAGCGCGTGGCCGGACGCGAGGCACAGCCCCCACGCGCTGCCCGGGTCTCCCCGCCCGATCTCGGCGATGACGCGCAGGAACGTGTCCATCCCGAACTGGTAGCCGCCGTACCGGCGCGGCTGCAGGATCCGGTAGAAACCGGCCTCCCGGAACGCCTCGTGGTGCTCGGCGGAGCTGGACCCGCGCTCGGCGGCCGCCGCGGCGTCCTCGCGCAGGCCGTCGCGCATCGCCGCCGCCCGCGCCACGATCTCGTCGGCGGTGACCTCGGACTCGGGCGGGCTCAGCATCTACGGCGCGGTGGCCGCCGCTGCGACCTCCAGGACCACCTCGAAGCTCAGCAGCGCCGAGCCGTGCGCGACGGGCTTCTCGCCGCGGTCGGCGCCCGCCTGCGCGTGCCCGCGCGTGAAGGACGAGCTCTCGACCCACGCCCGGAACGCCTCCTCGCTCTCCCAGCGCGTGTAGACGAAGTAGCGCGTCTCACCCTCGACCGGCCGCAGCAGCTCGAAGCCGAGGAAGCCGGGCATCTTCTCGACCTCGCCGGCGCGCTTCGCGAAGCGCTCCTCGAGCTCGGATGCGCGATCGGGACTGACCTCGATCGCGTTGATCTTGACCACTGCCATGCAGCGATGATGGCAAAGAGGTTGGACCACGACCGCCTCGATGTCCGCAACCCCGGGTCGCCGCCGGACGGCGCCTGCGCCCCTTCCACGTGGGGGGGTGACGTGGAGTGGGGGCGCCTGGGCGAAGTCGGGGCAGGTCGCGGCGTTTCTTGATGCGACGGTCGTGGTCCTCGGTAGCATCAACGGCGTGTGGGGGCGGTACTTGCGCAGTGATTTCGCGAAAGGCGCAACTGCACGGAAACACGTCCTCCGGCGTGACGGAACCTGGATCCGATGAGCCGCGTGATCCGTGCGGCAGGACGAAGCGGCGAAACGGTGAAGGAACCTCCGGAACCTGCGAACGCCGGAGCGCTGACGCCCTGATTGCAATCGACCCCACGGCCGCTACGCTGCCGAATCGTGGACGACGCCTGCCCCAGCGGCGGCACCTTCGCGTGACCTCCGCCGGACCACGACACAGGGTCGCCCTCAGCGTCATCGGTTCCCTGGCCGCAGGTGCCCTGCTCGCCTGGGCCGTCGCCGGACGCTGGGACGAGTTCTGGGCCGCCGCCGGACGACTGTCCGTCGGTCTCGCGATCCTCACGATCGCGCTGCAGATCGTCGCCCTCGTCGCGCGCGGCGAGGCCTGGCTGAACTGCGTGCGCTCCGCGGGCGGCACCGTCAGCCGGCGCTGCATCTACCGTGCGTCCGGCCTGGGCTGCGCGGCGAACCTCGTCAGCTCCTACGCCGGGACCGCCGCCCGCATCGCCGATCGTCCGCCGTTCGGCGCCGACCGAGTCGCCGTGCGTCACCGCGCTCATCGCGGCCGAGGTGCCGATCCTCGCCGTCGAGGGCGTCCTGGCCGGCATCTTCTCCTTCACGCTCGTCGGCCCGCTCGGGCTGCCCTGGTGGACCCCGATCCTCTGCATCGCCGTGACGGTCGCGATCGCCGCCGGGCTGGCCGCCGCGGGGCGCCCGACCGGACGCGCGGTCTTCCGCGGCCTCTCCGTCCTGCGCGCCGCGCACGGCCGCGCCCGGCTCGTCGGCTTCGTCCTCGTCGCCGTCGTCGCCCAGATCGCCCGCAACTGGCTCATGCTGCACGCGGTCGGCATCGACGCCTCCGTGTTCGACGCCATCGCGGTCCTCATCGCGGTCGTCATGCTCGGCCAACTGCCGATCGGCCCGACCGCGGGTGCGGGCGCGGCGGTGCTCATCCTCGGGCCGCAGGGGCTCGTCGGGGCCGCCGCAGCGGGGATCATGCTCACGGCGACCGGCACCATCGGCGGCGTGCTGTTCGCGGCCTGGGCCGGGCTCGACCGGCTGCACTCGTCGCGTCAGGTCGCGGCCGGGAAGCGCGACCACGCGGCGACCGTCGCGCTGCACACCGCGATCGCGCGGCTGCCGCAGGCGCGCCGGCGCATCATCGAGAACGCCTACTTCGGCGGGCTCAGCAGCGTGCACATCTCGCGCACGCTGGGCCTGCCCAACGCCGGCTTCGCCCTCTAGGCGAGGCCGAGCATCCGGATCGCGTTCTCCTTGAGGATGAGCGGCCGGACCTCGTCGCGCAGCTTCAGCGTCTCGAAGTCCGCGATCCACCGCTCCGGCGTGAGCGCCGGGTAGTCGGTCCCGAACAGGACCTTGCGCTTCAGCAGGCTGTTGGCGTAATGCACGAGCTGCGGCGGGAAGTACTTGGGCGACCAGCCGGACAGGTCGATGTAGACGTTCGGCTTGTGCACGGCGACCGACAGCGCCTCGTCCTGCCAGGGCACCGACGGGTGGGCCATGATGATCGTCATGTCCGGGAAGTCCGCCGCGACCTGGTCGAGGTGGATCGGGTTGGAGTACTTCAGGAGCATGCCGCCGCCACTCGGCTGCCCCGAGCCGACCGCCGTCTGCCCCGTGTGGAACACGGCCGGCAGCTTGTACTCCGCGATGAGCGCGTAGAGCGGGTACGCGAGCGGGTCGTCCGGGAAGAAGTGCTGGAGCGTCGGGTGGAACTTGAAGCCGCGGACGTCGTGCTCCTCGATGAGCCGCCGCGCCTCCTTGACGCCGGCGGCGCCGCGGTGCGGATCGACGCTGACGAACGGCAGCAGGACGTCGCGCTCGCTCTTGGAGAGCTCGAGGATCTCCTCGTTGGTCACCGGGCCGCCCCAGCGGACCGAGTCGACCATGAAGCAGACGGCGGCCATGTTGCGCTCGCGGTAGAACGCGGCGAGCTCGGGGACGGTGAGCAGCGCATCGCTGCCGAAGACCTCGGCGACCGCCGCCTCGGGCGAGTCCTCCGGGAAGCCGCGCCCCGCCTCGACGGAGGCCTGGACGTGGGTGTGGACGTCGATGGCGACGATGTTCTCGAGGTCGATCTCTGTGGCGGGCATCGGTTCGCCACGCTATCGACCGCCGCGGATCGGCGCGGGTCCCTACCCGTTCGGGTGGGCGACTTGAGCCAGAAGATGGTTCTTGGCGCGTAGAGACTCAGCAGCGCTCAAGTTCCCAACGGCACCAGCCGATGTGTGCCTCGAACGGGCGGCCACATCCCCCCAAGCCTGAGGCCGCCGCACGGATGCCGAAAAGGGTTGCGCTCTCCCCCCGAGTACGGGCGCACCCAAGGAGGACACGGAATGGCGCACACCGCGCTCTCGAGCCGCTCGCGGCGGCTGCTCCTCGCCCCTGCGCTGACACTCGCAGTGGCTGCTCCCCTCGTCGTGACGTCGACTGCGTCGGCGTGCTGGTGCCCCACGGGCATGCACGAGTCGGCCCCCGGGTCGGAGACCTGCGTGACCGACACCCCGCCGGCCGAGACGGTCACGCCGCCGGCGACGACCGAGACCCCGGCGCCGGTCGCCGAGACGCCGGCACCCGTCGCCGCGCCCGGCCCCGGCCCCGGCGCCCGCTGCAGTGGCCGAGGCGCCCTGGCTCCGGCTCCGGCTCCTGCTCCGGCTCCGACCCCCGTCGTGACCGCCGCCGCTCCGGCCGAGGTCCCGGTCGCCGCGGAGGAGGAGCAGGGCGAGGTCCTGGGCGAGCACGTCGCGTCCAAGCCCAAGAAGGCCGCGAAGAAGACCGTCAAGACGGCATCCGCGGCCCCCACCACGGCCGT
Organism: uncultured Solirubrobacterales bacterium; assembly: GCA_963757125.1. Taxonomy (GTDB): domain Bacteria; phylum Actinomycetota; class Thermoleophilia; order Solirubrobacterales; family Solirubrobacteraceae; genus CAVVSD01. Next base: position 1,787,159 of record CAVWQP010000009.1, read on the forward strand.
CGCCGCCGCCCCCGTCGAGGCAACCGCGACCGGCCAGCTGCCGTTCACCGGGCTCGACACCGGCCTCATCGCCGTCATGGGCGCGAGCATGCTGGGCGGCGGGATCATCCTGCGCCGCCGCACGCAGCCGAACGCCTAGTCCCACCAGACCGTTCCAGGGTCGACACGACGGCCACCCGCCCCCCGGCGGGTGGCCGTCTGTCGTTCTACGCCGCGTCGGGCGGCGGCAGGAACTCCACCTCGTGCTGCGCGGCCAGCGCGGCCACGGCCTCGCCCGTCTGGGGATCCAGGTCGTGGATGCCCTGGAACAGCTCCCACAGCTGCCCGGTCGGGGCCACCCAGAACAGCGCGGTCGCGGTCTCCTGGGAGTTGTTGTAGATCCCGTGCGGGATCCCCATCGCGAGCTTCGCGAGGTCCCCGACGTTCGCCGGCGTCGTCTCGCCGTCGAGCCAGAAGTCCAGCGTGCCGCTCAGCACGTAGAGGTACTCGTGCTGGGTCGGATGGATGTGGGGCGGGACGAACGTCCCCGGCGGCAGCGTCGCGTGCCACGCGAACGACGCGTCCGTGACCTGCTTCGGCCGGTACGTCTGGCCGAGGATCTCCCACACGATCCCGTCCACCGACCGGTCGGCGGGAAGGACCTCCTGGATCTCGCTCCGGGTCATGGAGTCGTGTCTCCTCTCAGTTCTCGGGCAGGAACAGCGGCATCGTCCACCGGCCGCCCTCCTGCACAGGCTTGAACTCGTACTCCTTCGTGAGCTGCTCGTCGGTCGTCGGGTAGCCCTCGACGCCCTGCTTGTCGAGCACCGGCGGCGTGATGTAGAGCTTCTCCGGGATCTTCCCGCCGTCGACGGCCTCTCCGGCCGCCCAGCCCGCGATCCGGCCCATGAGCACGACGTTCTGGTAGACGGACGCCGTGAGCTGGCCGCTCTCCACGCCCTTGAGCGACTCGTCGGTGCCGCCGTACGTGACGATCTTCGGCTGGAAGTCGCCCTCGCGGACGGCGGACGCCGCAAGCGCGCCGGACTCGTAGGACACGAACACGCCCTTCAGCGACGGGCCGAACTTCGACTTGAACGTCTGCATGATGTCCGCGGAGCCCTCCGGCGCGATCTTCGCGTCGACCTGGCTGTCGACGAGGTCCAGGCCGGCGGTCTTCGCGCCCGCCTTGAAGCCCTCGGCGATCTCACGGAACTGATCGACCTGCGGCGGCCCGAAGATCGCGGCCACCTTGCCGTTCGCCCCGACCGCGTCGGCCAGGTACTTCGCGGCGTCCTCGCCGACGCCCTTGCCGTCGATGATCAGGTCGGTGAAGTACGGGCCCTCCGTCAGCGCGTAGATCGCGATGATCGGGATGTCCGCCGCCTGCGCCCGCGCGAGGGCGGGCTGGACCGCCTCCGAGCTCAGCGGCCACACCACGATCGCCTTCACCTTCTGGGTGATGAACGTGTCGATGTCCGAGAGCTGCTTGTCGACGTTGAGGTTGGCGTCCGTCGTCTTCACGTCGAGGCCCTGCTTGGCCGCCTCCGCCTTCAGGCCGCCGTCCAGCAGCCGCAGGGACGGATCCGCGCCCTGCGGGATCGAGAATCCGATCGTCCCCTTCGACCCCGCCGCCGGCGCGGAGTCGCTCGAGGTTCCGCTGCCACCCGCGGACGTGCTCCCCGCGTCGCTGTCGTCGCTGCCACACGCGCTCAGCGCGAGCGCGAATGCAGCGACGACGGCCAGGATCGCGAATCGCGTGATTCGCGACAGGTCTGCTCGCATCGATGTTCCCCCCGTGTGACTGGTGTTCGAAGACTCAGGCGCTCACGGCCTGGCCGTGGCGCTCGGCCCATCCGGCGAGCATCGACTTCGTGCCCGGCACGGGTAGGCCACGCTCGTAGAACGGCTTGTTGCCGGGCGGCCGGAAGTGCGGCATGACCTCCTGGGAGAGCAGCCGCATCGTCTTCTGCATCAGCTCGGGCGGCAGGTTGGCCGGCGGCGTGTTCACGAAGGTGCCGGCGCCGAGCTCGTCCGTGTACATGGTGAGCTTCTCGGTCACCGTCTCCGGCGAGCCGGTGATGATGATCTGCTGGTCGACCATGTGCTTGAACGTCAGCTCGCCGGGGGGATGGATGTCGTACTTCTCCATCCCGCGGATCATCCCGCCGAGCGAGCTCGGGCTGAAGTAGCCGGGCGGCGTGAAGTAGGGCGCCGGGAACTTGTAGAGCGACTGCATGAGGCGCTCCGCGTAGGGCCCGACCTCCTCCTCGGCCTGGGCGTCGGTCTCCGCGACGTAGACGAGCGCGGAGAACGCGAGCTGCTCGGGGTCGGGCTCGTAGCCGTGCGCGGCGGCCGCGTCGCGGTACATCTGGTAGTTGATCTTCGTGAAGGCGACGGGCGAGAAGACCATCGTGAACGGCAGGCGCAGCCGCGCGCAGGCCTCGATCGTCTCCCGCGAGCCCTGCCCGGGGATCCAGATCGGCGGGTGCGGCTTCTGGTACGTCGTCGGCCACGGGTTGACGTAGGGCAGGTCGTAGTGCTCGCCGAGCCACTCGAACGGCCCCGGCTCCGTCCACGCGCGGACGATGAGGTCGAACGCCTCCCAGAAGCGCTCGCGCGACGTCGACGGGTCCTCGCGCAGCGAGATGTACTCCATCCCCTGCCCGCGCACGAACCCGGAGATGATCCGGCCGCCGGAGAACACGTCGAGCATCGCGACGGACTCGGCGACCCGCAGCGGGTTGCCGTGCAGCGGGATCGGGTTGCCCAGCATGCAGACCGCGAGCTTGCTCGTCTGCGCGACGACGTGGCCGCCGATGACGTTGACGTCGGGCAGGCCGCACGGGGTCTGGTGGTGCTCGTTGATGAAGACCCCGTCGTAGCCCAGCTGCTCGGCGAGCGGCGCCCGCGAGAGCTGCTCGACGTAGGACAGGTGGCCCTTGTGCGCGTCGAAGTGCTCGTTGGAGAAGGTGATCCAGGCCGAGTCGTACTCGTCCTGCGGCGGGACGTCGAGGTACTGCATCGCCATCCCGTGGAAGAAGTTCAGCTGGCGGCTCACGATGCCTCCTTGATGAAGCTCAGGACTGTGCTGGCGACGGCGTCGGGCTGCTCGATGATGAGGGCGTGCCCGGTGCCCGGCACGCGCTCGGTGCGCGCCTGCGGGATGAGCTGCCCGTAGGAGCCGACCGTGTTCGCGTCGGGCAGCAGCCGGTCGTTCTCCGCCCCGACCAGGAGCGTCGGCATGGTGATGCGGCGCAGGAGCCGCGGCAGCGAGCGGTCGTGACGCGGGTTCCACAGCAGCCGCGCGACGGCCGACATCTGCCCGTACATCTGCATGGCCGCGTCGATCGGGTCGACGCCCTCGGGCAGCGCGAAGACCTCGTCGATGTTGGTCCGGTCCTCGAAGAGGTGGTCCGCGAGCTGGTCGGGGTCCATGAGGAAGAGGTCGGGAGGCGTCTCCGTGCCCGGGAGGCGCAGGCCGGCCGGGACGATGAGCGTGAGCGACCGCACCCGCTCGGGCCAGAGCACGGCGAAGCGCGCGGCCAGCCATCCGCCGAGCGAGTAGCCGACGAGGTCGAAGCGCTCGACGCCCATCGTGCGGACGAGGTCGTCGTAGTGGACGAGCATGTCGTCCATCGAGCGCATCCAGTCCTGCATCGGCGTGCCGCCGAAGCCGATGTGCTCGGGCGCGATGACGTCGGCACCCTTCGACAGCGCCTCGTGGAAGCGCAGCCACGTGCCCGTGAAGCCGGCTCCGTGGAGGAACAGCAAGGGCGGGCCGTCGCCCGCGCGCCGCACCGCCGTGGGCGTTCCCGCGACGTCGATCTTCTCGGCCGCCACCCCCGCGGCCGGGCCCTGCGTCTCAGACATGTGTGCTCCGAAGCTCGCCTGGATTGGCGCGCCGGACCATAGTCTGCTCATCAGCAGGTTGCAATGCAGAGCATGGCGCGACGGTGTTACCGTCGGGCACATGAGCGTCCTCGTCGTCGGCGGCGGCATCGGCGGCCTCACGACGGCCCTCGCGCTCCACGAGCGCGGGATGCGCGACGTCACCGTGCTCGAGGCGTCGCGCGAGCTCCGCGAGCTCGGCGTCGGGATCAACACGCTGCCGCACGCGATCCGCGCGCTGCGCGACCTGGGCCTCCTCGACGCGCTCGACGCCGTCGCGCTGCGGACCGCGGAGCTCTTCTACCTCAACCGCCAGGGCCAGCAGATCTGGCACGAGCCGCGCGGCCTCGACGCGGGGCACGACGTCCCGCAGCTCTCGATCCACCGCGGGATGCTCCAGGGCGTCATCGCGAACGCCGTGCGCGAGCGCCTCGGGCCCGATGCGGTCCTCACCGGCCACCGCCTCACGGGCATCGTGGCCGACGACGAGGGCGTCACGGTCCGCGTGACCGACCGCGCCACGGAGGAGCCGCATGCCATGCGCGCCGACGTGCTCGTCGGCGCCGACGGCATCCACTCAACGGTCCGCGAGACGCTCTTCCCCGGCGAGGGTCCGCCCCGCTGGAACGGCGCGACACTCTGGCGGGGCGCGCGGCCGTGGCCGCGGTTCCTGACCGGCCGCTCGATGATCATCGCGGGCGGGATGGCGTCGAAGCTGGTCGTCTACCCCATCGCCCCGGGCGACGACCCGGCGGCGCCGCTGACGAACTGGGCCGTCATCGCGCCGACCGGCGAGGCCGGCGGCCCGCCGCCACGCCCGCAGAGCTGGCTCGCGCAGGGACACCTCGAGGAGCTGCTGCCCCACGTCGAGGGCTTCGCGGTCCCGCACGTCGACGCGGTCGGCCTGATCGCCGCGACCGAGACGGTCTACGAGTACCCGATGTGCGACCGCGACCCGCTCCCGCGCTGGTCGCACGGGCGCGTGACGCTCCTCGGCGACGCCGCGCACCCGATGTACCCGGTCGGATCCAACGGCGCGAGCCAGGCGATCCTCGACGCCGTCGCGCTCGCCGAGCAGCTGGCCGTCGGCGACGATCCCGCGGCGGCGCTGCGCCGCTACGAGGAGGAGCGGCTGCCGGCGACGGCCGCGATCGTGCGCGCGAACCGCACCGGCGGGCCGGAGGGCGTCATCGACGCGGTGGAGCGCCTCGCGCCCGGCGGCTTCGAGGACATCGACGCCGTCCTGCCCCACGCCGAGCGCGCCGCGATCGTCCAGGGCTACGCCGCGCAGGCCGGGTTCGCGCCGCGCCGCTGATTGCGGCAAGCGCTTGCCGGGAAGGCCGTTCCCAAGCTCGAACGGGAGAGGGAGCGCATGAGCACGGACGACCAGCAGTCGCAGGTGACCCCTGCCGTGGCACGTCGCGTCGCAGGTGCAGCCGCGATCGGCAACTTCATGGAGTGGTTCGACTTCGCGGTCTACGGCTTCTTCGCCGTGACGATCGGCAAGGTCTTCTTCCCCTCCGACAGCGAGACCGCGTCGCTGCTCTCGTCGCTCGCCGTGTACGGCGTCGCGTTCCTCTTCCGGCCCGTCGGCGGGATGGTCCTCGGCGCCTTCGCCGACCGCAACGGGCGTCGAGCCGCGCTGTCGCTGACGGTCGTCCTCATGGGCGTGTCGACCACGCTCGTCGCGCTGCTGCCCACGTACGCCAGCGTCGGCTTCCTCGCCCCCGTCCTGCTCATCCTGCTGCGCTGCGCGCAGGGGTTCTCGGCCGGCGGCGAGTGGACGGGCACGTCCGCGTTCCTCGTCGAGTACGCGCCGCGCAACCGCCGCGCGCTGTGGGGCAGCGTCGTCTCCATGACGGCCGCGCTCGGCACGCTCGGCGGCGCCGTCGTGGCGCTCGCGCTGTCCACGTGGCTCACGGAGGCACAGCTCACGAGCTGGGGCTGGCGGATCCCGTTCCTGATCGCCGCGCCGCTCGGCGCGATCGGCCTCTACGTCCGGCTGCGCCTGGAGGACACGCCCGTCTTCCGCGACCTGCAGGCCGACAACGCCGTGTCGGACCGGCCGCTGCAGGAGTCCGGGCGCCGCAACCTGCGCGCGATCGGCCTCGTCATGGCGAGCGCCAGCATCTCCGGCCTCGGCTACTACTACCTGGGCTCCTACGTCATCACGTACCTCACCGAGACGGTCGGGGTGGAGCGTTCGACCGCTCTCCTGACGGTCGTGGGCGGCATCGCGTGCTACGCGCTGATGTGCCCGGTCGCCGGCCTGCTGTCGGACCGCATCGGCAGGCGCACCTCGGTCGTCACCGGCTGCTTCGGGCTCGTGATCGTGACGCTCCCGATGATGCTCCTGCTCGCGACCGGCGCGCCGGCCGCGGCCATCCTCGGCATGGCGGCCTTCGGCGTGTTCCAGGCGATGGTGAACGTCAACGGCGTCGTGATCCTCGTCGAGCTGTTCCCGGCGGCGACCCGCGTGAGCTCGAGCGCGATCGGCTACAACCTCGGCCTCGCGATCATCGCCGGACCGGGCCCGCTCATCGCGGCGGCGCTGGCGTCGGCGACGGACGGCGGGGTCACCCCCGGCCTCTACGTCGTCGCGGTCGCGCTGGTCGCCGGGATCGTGCTGGTCCTCGGGCTCCCGGAGACCCGCGGGCGCCCGCTGCACGCGGAGAAGCCGCGGTTCCGCCGCGACGGGACGCCGGCCCCGGCGAGGGCGGCGACGCCCGTCACCGAGGCATCGACGACCCGCTAGGCCCGCGGGTCCCGATCGGCGCGGCGGGGACGCCGCCGACCGTGACGCCCGGCGCGACGTCGTGCGTCACGACGGCGTTCGCGCCGGCTGCCGAACGGTCGCCCATCCGCACCGGGCCGAAGACCTTCGCGCCTGGCGCCAGGTAGACCCAGTCGCCGAACCGCGGCGAGGCGCCCTTCTCGATCCCGATCGTCACGCCCTGGCTCAGCGTGAGGTTCGGGCCCGCCACGACGCCCGGCCCCACGAACACGCCCCCGAAGTGCGCGATGAAGAGGCCGGGGCCGATGTCCGCGTCCGTGGAGATCGAGATCCCGGCGACCATCTCGATCGTCTTGCGGGAGACCATGGCCACCGGCTTGAGCAGCAGGCGCGCCGGCGACGACGACGTGCGGACCCAGCGGCGGAAGCGGTACTCGACGACCGCCCACGCCCCGAGCGCGGCCTCCCCACCCTGCACGACTATGCCCCCGGCAGGGCCTCCAGCAGCGGCAGCGGATCGATCGGCGAGCCGCCCTCGTACCAGCCGGGCGCCGTCCAGTACTCGAAGTGCAGGTGACAGCCCTGTGCGTCGCCCGTGTCACCGACGATGCCGATCGGCTGGCCGGCGGCGACCGGCGTCCCCACGGTCAGCGCGGTCGGCTCGGCCATGTGCATGTATGCCTCCGACCCGCCGTCGGCCATCTGGATGACGACGTAGTTGCCTGCGCGCCCCTCGAAGTCGGCGTGCTGCACGGTGCCGGGGTGCGCGGCGACGAGCGGCGTGCCGCACTTCGCGAACACGTCCTGGCCCTCGTGACCGCGGGCGCCCCCGAAGCGCTGCACGGCGGACATGCCGATCTGGTGCTTGCCGGCGACCGGGAACACCGCAGGCCCGGTCATCGCCGGCGTCCGCAGCACGGGCAGCGCCGGGACCTTGAGCAGCGGACCGCTGCGCGAGACGCCTGCGACCTTCGAGCGGACCTGCACCCGACCGGTCTGCGCGCCGTCGGGCACCTGCACGAGCAGGCGACGCGGCGACTGCTCGCTGGGCGGCGCCATCTTGTCGTCGGCCGCTCCCCTCGCGCCGCGGAAGATCACGAACTCGACGTCGTCCAGCGCCGAGCCGCGCAGCTTCAGCACCTGGCCGGTCGCGCAGCGCGAGGTCCGCCCCTCCGCGCACACGAGCTGCTGCACCACCGGGCGCTCCAGCGTCGTCGCACCGCCCGCGGCCGACGAGGCGGCGCCCCCCGCGCTCGCCCCCGCCACGCCCGGTGCCGCGCACCAGGCCGCCGCCACTCCCAAGAGAACGACGAGCGATCGGGCGAACAACGACTGTCGCAATGAACAACTCCCTGTCGGCTGTGCTGGTGCCTACGGGGTGAGCTGTCGGGCTCGCGCGATGGCTCGCGCTACGACGCACGACGGCGTCGATTCGCCCCTACGACCTGGTTCCCCCGCCCCGCTGACCCTGAGGCCGGCGAGCTCGGCGATGCGGCGCGCGGAGTATACGTAACAGTCCCGGCGGAAGGAGTTCAGCCGCGCCGCATGAGCCGGCCGACGGCGGCCATGAGCTCATCGGTGCGATCGGCCAGCTGCTCGCCCTCGGCGGGGATGACGCAGCTGCGCGCGTGATCGTCGAGCAGGCCGAGCGCCACCTTGTCCAGCGCGGCCTGCACGGCGCTGATCTGGGTGAGCACGTCGATGCAGTAGCGGTCCTCGTCCACCATGCGCCCGATGCCGCGGACCTGGCCCTCGATGCGGGCGAGGCGCTTGGCGAGCTGCTCCTTGGAGGCGGTGTAGCCCCTGACGGGAGGAGCTGGATCGGCGTGCGTGCTCATGCGTCGATTCTAGCGGTACCCCCCAGGGGCATCGCATCCGCGTCCTGCTGCGCGCGCCAGGCGCGGAAGCTCTCGACCGTGCCGAGCTTGTGCTCGCGCGCCGCCGCCTCGATCTCGGCCGGCGGCGCGTGCTCGGACAGCAGCCGGATGAGCCCGCGGTGCTCGGCGACGGACGCGGCGCCGCGGTACGGGATCTGCACGAACACGGTGCGGCGGATCGCGTCGAGCCGGCGGGTCACGCCGTTGACGAGCTCGACGAGCGCGGCGTTCGGGCAGCGCTCCAGGATCACCGCGTGGAACTCGTGGTTGAGGCGGCCGAAGCGCAGGGTGTCGAGCGACTCCATGGCGCCGACCATGCGGTCGGTGATCTCGGTGAGCAGGTGCAGCTCGTCGGCCCCGATGGACGGGGCGGCCTCGGCGGTCGCGTAGCCCTCGAGCACCGCGAGGACCGTCATCTCCTCGTCGAAGACCCCGGGCTCGGCGGGCGCGACCTGCGCGCCGACGTTCGGCCGGAAGACGACGAGGCCCTCGGCCTCCAGCCGCCGGATGGCCTCGCGCACGGGCAGCGCCGACACGCCGAACTCCTCGGCCAGCGCGTCGATGACGATCCGGAACCCGGGGACGTACGTCCCGGCGAGGATGCGCTCTCGGACCTCCTGGTAGACCCGCTCCTGCTTCGTGGGCCCGCTGCGGCTGGTCGGCATGCCCCCACAGTCTCGCACGCAGGGGCGTCGTATACGAAGCCGTGTAGGTGGGAATGACCCCCGTGTGTCCCTCGGAGTCCTGGGGCTCGTGCTGCTCGCGGCGTGGGCCCACGCGGCGTGGAACCTCGTCGCCAAGGGCGCGCAGGGCGGCGCCGCGTTCGTGTGGCTCACGACCGTCGCGTCGGCCGTGCTCTACGCGCCCGTCCTCGTCGGCGGCATCGATCTCGAACCGGCGGCGATCGCGCTCATGGCCGGCAGCGGCGCGCTGCACGCCGCGTACTTCGTCCTGCTCCAGCGCGGCTATGCCACCGGGGACCTCTCGCTCGTCTACCCCCTCGCGCGCGGGACGGGGCCGCTGCTGTCGACCGTCGCGGCGATCGCGTTCCTGGGCGAACACCCCAGCGGGCTGGCGATCGCCGGCGCCGCGGTCATCGTCGGCGCGGTCTTCGCGCTCGCCGGCCGGCCGCACGGCGACGCGACCGCCGCCGTCGTCTTCGCCCTGCTCACCGGCGTCGCGATCGCGGGCTACACGCTCTGGGACAAGCAGGCGGTCGACGGGCACGGGCTCGACCCGCTGACCTACTACTGGGGGACCAACCTCGCGAACCTGCTGTGCATCACCCCGTGGATCCTCCGGCACCGCGATCGGCTCGCGCTGGCCTGGGACACGTCGCGGTGGCGGGCCGTCGCCGTCGGCCTGCTGAGCCCCACCGCGTACATCCTCGTGCTCTACGCGCTCGTCCGCGCGCCGGTGAGCTACGTGGCGCCCGCCCGCGAGACGAGCATCCTGCTCGCCACCGGGCTGGGTCTGACCGTGCTCGGCGAGGGCGACGCGCGGCGCAGGGCGATGGCGGCCGCGGCGATCGTCGTCGGCATCACCCTGCTGGCCCTGGGCTAGGGCGCCGCGTCGGCGCCTGGCGCACGAAGCGCCGCCGGCCGTTGAGGCACTCGCGCACGACGTCGCGCAGCTCGTCGGGCGCCGCAGGCTTGAGCATGAACGCCGACGCCCCGGCCTGGCGCGCCGTGTGCGCGTCGCGCGGGTCGGCGAGCGATGTGAGCATGACCACGCGGGTCGTGAGGTCGGCGTCCTCGGTGATCGCGCGGCACAGGGCCAGGCCGCCGCCGCCGGCGAGGACCCACTCGCACACGGTCACGGCAGGCGCGAGGCGCCGCGCCGCCTCCAGTCCCGTCGTCGCGTCGGTCGCCTCGTGGACCTCGACCCCGAGGCCGTCCAGGCACGCCGCGACGGCGCTGCGCGAGGCAGCGTCGTCGTCCACGACGAGGACGCGCTGGAGCTCAGTCATCGCCGCTCGGTCGGCGTCGTCCCTGCTTGCGCTGCGCCTGACGGCGCTTCGCGTCGGCCTTGCGGTGGCGCGACGCCGCCGTCGGCCGCGTGGCGTGCCGCGTGCGCCGCACCGTGAGACCGCTGCGGAGACGCTCGCGCAGGCGATCGAGCGCGAGCTCGCGGTTGCGTGCCTGCGACCGGGTCTCCTGCGCCACGGCGGTCACCCTTGGACCGTACCGCGCCCGGAGGCGTCGGCGATCCTCTTCTCCCAGCACCTGCGAGGAATCCAGGTCCAGCGCGACCTCCACCCGGGAGGCGGTGACGTTCGCGTGCTGGCCCCCGGGGCCGGAGGATCGGGCGGTCCGCACGGTCGCCTCGGCCACGAGCCGGTCGAGGAGCTCGTCGGAGGGCCTCACAGCTTCGGAAGCTCCTGGACGAGGCTCACGGCGTCGCCGAAGAGGTCGCCGTCGCGCTCGACGCGCTCCAGGACCTGCTTGGCGTCGAAGACGAGCAGGTCCGGATCGCCGGCCTCCTCGCACGCGCGGACCTCGTCCCACGACAGCGGCGTCGAGACGGTCGGGCGCTCGCGGGCGCGGAGCGAGTAGACGTTGACCGTCGTCTTCTTCTCGTCGTTCTGGCTCCAGTCGACGAGCACCTTGCCCGGCCGCAGGCTCTTCGTCATGCGCGAGACGACGAGCTCGCCCGCCTGCTGCTCGAGCAGCTCGGCGACCGCCTTCGCGAACGGCTTCGTGTCCGCGTAGGTCACGTGGTCGTTGTTGAGCGGCAGGTAGACCTGCATGCCCTTGTTGCCCGACGTCTTGACGACCGTCTTCAGCCCGAGGCCCTCGAACATCCCCTGCAGCCACAGCGCGACGCGGCAGCACTCGACGACCGTCGCCGGCGGCCCAGGGTCGAGGTCGAAGACGAGCATCGTCGGGCGCGCGACGTCCGGGGCCTTCGAGAGCGACGTGTGCAGCTCGAGGTCGGCGAGGTTGCCGAGCCAGACGAGCGTCGGGATGTCCTGCGCGAGCGTGAAGTCGATCGTCTTGCTGTTCATCTGCACCGTCGCGGTCCCGACCCAGTCCGGGCGGTGCTTGGGCGAGTTCTTCTCGAAGAAGTGCCCGGCGTCGACGCCGTTGGGGTAGCGCTTCAGCGTGAGCGGGCGGTCGCGGAGATGCGGCAGCAGCACCGGCGCGATGTGGACGAGATACTCGATGACGTCGCGCTTCGTGAAGCCGACCTCGGGATAGAGGACCTTGTCGAGGTTGGTGACGCGCAGGACGCGGTCCTCGACGGTGACCTCCGTGCCGCCGCGGACGGGCCGCCCGGCGTCGAGGAAGGCTGCGGGTGGCACGGGGACATCCTCGCGCAGGCCCTTGTAGGACGGTGCACGAAGCACACCATCCGACGTCCACTCGATGTACTCGACCTCGGCGACGTGGCGCGGCTCGACGAGCACGGCGCCGCGGGGCGGCTTCGGCCCGGCGGTCCACGGGACCTCGTCGCGCACGAGGGGCTCCAGCAGCTTGAGGAGCCGGTCGAGCTCGCGGTCCGTGAAGCCGGTGCCGACCCGCCCCGCGTAGCGCAGGTGACCTTCCTCCTCGACGGCGACGAGCAGCGCGCCGATGGACTTGCTTCGCCGCCCCTCCCCCGGCATCCAGCCGCAGACGACCACGTCGGTGCGCTGGACGTTCTTGATCTTGCGCCAGGCCATCGAGCGGCGCCCGGGCTCGTACGGGCTGTCCAGGCGCTTGGCGACGATGCCCTCGAGCCCCTGCGCGCGGGTCGCCGCCTGCAGGTCGCGGCCGTCGCCGGCGACGTAGTCGGGCACCTGCCAGTTCGGGCCCTTCAGCTCGAGGCGCTCCAGGAGCTCGCGCCGGTCCGTGTAGGGCAGCCCCATGACCGAGTGCCCGTCGAGCCACAGCAGGTCGAAGATCACGTAGGCGACCGGGGACTCCTTCGACAGCCGCTTCGCCTGGGCCTCGGACGCGATGTGCATCCGGTGCTGGAGCCGGCCGAAGCTCGGACGGCCCTGGTCGTCGAACGCGACGACCTCGCCGTCGAGGATCGCGCTGTGCGAGCTCAGCGCGCGGTTGAGCCGGTGCAGCTCGGGATAGCGCTTCGTGATGTCGTTGCCGCTGCGCGCCTCCAGCCGCAGGCGGCCGGGCTCGGAGTAGGCCAGCGCGCGCACGCCGTCCCACTTCACCTCGAACGCCCAGCGCTGCGGGTCCGACGGCAGGTCGGCGAGCCGGGCGAGCATCGGGACGACCTTCTCCGGCATCGGCTCGCGGTCCGGATCCTCGGCCGGATCCATCCGGTGGATCATCCAGTCCTTGCCCGGCGGCTCGCCCTTGCGCTTGTGCAGCGGGAAGAGGCCGTAGCGGCCGCGCAGGCGCTCGCCGTGGAACGTCACCTCGACCTTGGAGTCGTCGAACTTGTGCGTCTCGTAGACGCCGTGGTCCCAGATCCGCATCGTGCCGGCGCCGTAGCTCCCCTTCGGGATGTCGCCCTCCCACTCGAGGTACTCGAGCGGGTGATCCTCGGTGTGGATCGCCATGCGGTTGTTCTTCGGGTCCTCGGGGATCCCGTTCGGGACCGCCCAGGACACGGCGACGCCGTCGTGCTCCAGGCGCAGGTCCCAGTGCAGCCGGGTCGCGTGGTGCTCCTGCACGACGAACCGGGGCAGCCCCTCGGGCGCGGGCGCCCGCCCGTCGCCGGCAGGCTCCGGGGTGCTCCTCGTCCGCTTGGCGCGGTAGTTGCCGAGTCGGTCGCCGGCCACCCGGTCAGCGTGCCGCAGCGACGCGGCGCAGGACGTCCTCGAGCTCCTCGAAGCTCGCGTCCTTCGTCACGTGCGCCGCGATGCGCTCGTCCTCGGCGCGCGCTCCGGCGAGGCCGGAGAGCACGACGACCCGGGCGCCGGGTGCGGCGTCGAGGATGTCGGCGACGAGGTCGGTCCCGAAATCGGGTGCGATCGCGTCGAGCAGGACGATGTCGGGCTGGGTGTCCCCGATGCCCGCCAGCACGGATGCGCGGTCGCCCGCGCCGCCCACGATGTCGATGTCCTCGCGGCCGTCGAGCGAGAGCTCGGTCAGCCGGCGGTACGCATCGGAGTCATCACAGTGGAACACCCGCACACGGACGAGTTTGCCACATCCGCCTCAACCTCCTGCCACAGCGGGGAGGATGGTGAGCTGCCCACCCTCTCGGACGGGTGTCGCGAGCCCGTCCAGCGTCCTGACGTCCTCGTCGTCGAGGTACACGTTCACGAAGCGGCGGAGGTCCCCGTCCTGCATGAGCCGATCGCGCAGCTCGCCGTGCTCGGAGAACAGCGATTCGAGCGCCTCGCCGACCGTCGCGCCCTGCACCTGGGCGGTCGCCTGCCCACCCGCGGCGGCCCGCAGCTGGGTGGGCAGCTTCACCGTGACGGCCATCAGACCCGCACCCCGCCCTCGACCTGCTCGACGAACTGGTCGAACGAGGCGTCGATCTCGTGGGCGGTGAACGTGTCGCGCACCGCGTCCAGCGTCTTGAGCCCGTCGCCGGTGATGACGAGGACGACGCGCTCGTCGGGGGCGATGTCGCCGCGCGCCGCGAGCTTCGCGAGCGTCGCCGTCGTGACGCCGCCGGCGGTCTCCGTGAAGATGCCGGTCGTCTCGGCCAGCAGCCGGATGCCGGCGCGGATCTCGTCGTCGTCGACGGCGTCGATGCCGCCGCCGCTCTTGCGGGCGGCGTCGAGCGCGTAGGGACCGTCGGCCGGCGAGCCGATCGCCAGCGACTTGGCGATGCCCGTCGGGCGGACGGGGCGGCAGTAGTCCTGGCCCTCGGCGTACGCGGTCGCGACCGGCATGCAGCCCGTCGCCTGCGCGCCGTTCATCCGGGGCTGGTCGCCCTCGATGAGCCCGAGGTCGGAGAACTCCTGGAAGCCCTTGGCGATCTTCGTGAACAGCGAGCCGGAGGCGATCGGCGCGACGACGCGGTCCGGCGTGCGCCACCCGAGCTGCTCGGCGACCTCGTACGCGACCGTCTTGGAGCCCTCGGCGTAGTACGGGCGCATGTTCACGTTCACGAACGCCCAGTCGCGCTCGCCCGACAGCTCGGTGCAGAGGCGGTTGACGTCGTCGTAGTTGCCGCGGACCTTCACGAGGTTCGTCCCGTAGACGCCGGTCGCGAGGATCTTCTGCTCCTCGAGATCGGACGGGATGAAGACGTAGGTCTCGAGCCCGAGCGCCGCGCCGGTCGCCGCCGTCGCGTTGGCGAGGTTGCCGGTGGAGGCGCAGGCGAGCGTCTCGAAGCCGAGCTCGCGGGCGCGCGCGGCGGCGACCGTCACGACGCGGTCCTTGAAGGAGTGCGTGGGGTTCGCCGAGTCGTTCTTGACCCAGACCTCGCGGAGGCCGAGGCGCTCGGCGAGGCGATCGGCCCGGACGAGCGGCGTGCAGCCGGCGGGCAGTCCCGCGCGCGACGCCAGACGGGCCGACGGGCCGGGAGGCGCCGCCAGCGGAAGGAAGTCCGCGTAGCGCCAGATGTTCTGCGGCCCTGCCTGGATGCGGCGGCGGAGGCCGTCCACATCGAGGATCTCCGGGCGCTCGTAGGAGACCTCCAGCGGCCCGAAGCAGCGCTCGCAGACGTACTTCGCCTCGAGCTCGTACTCGGCCTCGCACTCACGACATCTCAACGACTTTGCTGCCATCTGTGAACCCTCCGCGATTACCACGTGGCGGAGGTGCAATGGCCTCGCCACATCTGTCAGGAATTGGCACCGTGCTCACGCGCGAACGAGAGCCGGTTGCCGGGGTTTCACAGGGCCAGTCCCTCCACCCCTCTGGATGCGTCCAGCTATGTCGCCCGCAAGATACCATCCCCTTTGCCATGAACCCCGACGAGCCGCGAAGTCCCGATGCCGAACCTGCCACGGCCAAGATTGCGCCGGGATGCACGTGCTCGCGGAGGCGTGGTACCGCCGCCTGAGCCCGATCGTCCCAACGTCGAGATCGTCGAGACGCCGGGCCTCCGGTGGATCAACATCGAGCGCCCGCGCGCGGTCGACCGCGCGTGGCTCGAGGAGCACTTCGACTTCCATCCGCTGGACTACGAGGACGTCCTCTCGCGCAACCAGCGCCCGAAGGTCGACGAGTACGAGGACTACCTCTTCGTCGTCCTGCACTTCCCGCGCTTCGACAAGGTCGTCGGCCGGCTGAACGCGGCCGAGCTCGACGTCTTCGTCGGGCCCGACTTCGTCATCACGCTCCCGAACGAGCCGCTGCAGCCGCTCGAGTACCTCTTCGAGCGCTGCCGCGCGCGGGAGGACGTGCGCGACTCCCTCTTCGGCAAGGGCGCCGGCTACCTGCTCTACAAGATCGTCGACGACTGCGTCGACGCGTCGTTCCCGATGCTCAACAAGATGGGCAACAAGCTCGAGCACATCGAGGACGACATCTTCGAGGGCCGCTCGCGCGAGGTCGTGCACGCGATCTCCGACGTGAAGCAGGAGATCATCAACTTCCGCAAGATCGTCCGCCCGCAGCGCTCGGCGCTGCGCGACCTCGAGCGCACCCGCAGGTACGTGCCCGAGGACCTCGAGGTGTACTTCGACGACATCCAGGACGCGAACGAGCGCATCTGGGACCTCCTCGAGAACTACAAGGAGGTCATCGAGGCGCTCGAGGTGACCAACGAGTCGGTCCTGTCGCACCAGGTGAACGACATCCTGCGCGTGCTCACCGCCTTCAGCGTGATCGTGCTCCCGCTGACGCTGATCGCGTCGGTCGCGGGGATGAACGTCCACTTCCCCGGCTTCGACAGCAGCGGCGCGTTCTGGGCGATCATGGGCGCGATGTTCGTCGTGCTCGTGGCGATGGTCAGCTTCTTCCGGTACCGGGACTGGCTCTAGGGCGACGGCCGCAGAGCGGCCTTACGCTTGGGCGAGCAAGCTCGCCCTGGCACTAGTACCCCCGGGCCGGATCGACCCGCCCCGACAGCTCCTCCCCCGCGATCAACCGCCGGATCTGCCGCGTGAACAGGCCGTGCATCTCGGCGTCGGCGGCCTCGCCGAAGTTCGCCCGGTGCGGCGTGATCAGCGCGCGGGGCTCGGTCCACAGCGGATGGCCGTCCGGCAGCGGCTCCGGGTCGGTCACGTCGAGGGCCGCGCCCGCGATCGACCCCGCGGCCAGCGCCGCGACCAGCGCGTCCGTGTCGACGAGCACGCCGCGGGCGACGTTGACGAGCCAGGCGTCCTCGGACATCGCATCCAGCTCCTCGGCGCCCACGAGGCCCGCGGTGTCCGGCGTGGACGGCGCGGCGAGCACGACGACGTCGGCCTCGGGCAGCACCGAGCGCAGCTCGCCGACGGGCACGACGCGCGCGAAGCCGTCCACCGGCCGGCCGGACCGGCTGACGCCGATGAACGTCATCCCCCACGGCCCCAGCAGCCGGACGACTCCCTTGCCGATCGACCCCGTGCCGACCACCACCATCGTCGCGCCGAACAGCGGCTGGCCGCCGTTGTCGACGTCCCAGGACGTGGCCCGCGCCGCGGCGTGGATCCGGCGGCGCCCCGCGAGCATGAGCGCGACGACGTGCTCGGCCACCGAGTCGCCGTAGGCCTCCGACGCGCACGTCCACACGCGCTCGTCGTCGATGACCCCGGCGGACATCCACTGCTCGACCCCCGCCCACGGCAGCTGCACCCAGCGGACGCTGTCGCTCAGCAGCGGCTTCAGCGCCGACGGATCGTGGTCCAGCCACACGATCGCCTCGGCCTGCGAGGCATCGGACACGACCTCGGCGCCGCCTGCGCGGACCGCCTCCAGGACCCCGTCGTTCAGCTCGGGGCCGACGAACACGCGCAGCGACATGCGGCGGGAAGCTACAACGCCTGCCTGATGACAGGCCGCCTCGCCGCAGCCGCCTCGTCCAGGCGCCGCACCGGCGTCGTGTGCGGGGCCGTCCTCGCGATCTCCGGGTCCTCGGCCGCCTCGGCCAGGATCGCCGCGATCGCCTCGGCGAACGCGTCGAGCGTCTCGCGCGTCTCGGTCTCCGTGGGCTCGATGAGCAGCGCCTCGTCGACGAGCAGCGGGAAGTACACCGTCGGCGGGTGGAAGCCGTGGTCGAGGAGCCGCTTCGCCAGGTCGAGCGTGCGGATCCCCAGCTCGCGCTTCATCGGCGCGCCGGACAGGACGAACTCGTGCATGCAGCGCTCGCCGTGGGCGAGCGGCAGCAGCGGCGCGAGGTCGCCGAGGCGGGCGAGCAGGTAGTTCGCGTTGAGGACGGCGGTCGCGCTCGCGTCGCGCAGCCCCTCCGCGCCGAGCGACCGGATGTACGCGTAGCAGCGCACGAAGCATCCGTAGTTGCCCTGGAAGCCGCGCAGCCGGCCGATCGAGTCCGGCGAGTCGCCCCGGAGGTCGAAGCCGCCGTCGTCGAGCCGCACGATCCGCGGATCCATGAGGTAGGGCTCCATGCGGTCGGAGACCGCGATCGGCCCGGACCCGGGGCCGCCGCCGCCGTGCGGCTGCGTGAAGGACTTGTGCAGGTTGAAGTGCACGATGTCGAAGCCCATGTCGCCCGGGCGCGTGATGCCCATGATCGCGTTGAGGTTCGCGCCGTCGTAGTAGAGCGTCGCGCCGACGTCGTGCACGATGTGCGCGATCTCGGCGATGTTCGCGTCGAAGATCCCCAGCGTGTTCGGGTTCGTGAGCATGAGGCAGGCGACGCTCTCGTCGGCCTTCGCCCGCAGGTCGTCGAGGTCGACGCCGCCGTCGGGCGCCGTGCCCACCTTCACGACCTCCATCCCCGCCATCGTCACCGTGGCCGGGTTCGTCCCGTGGGCCGTGTCGGGCGTGAGGACCTTCGTGCGCGTCTCGCCGCGCGCCTCGTGGTAGGCCCGCGACAGCAGCACCCCCGCCAACTCGCCGTGCGATCCGGCGGACGGCTGCAGCGACACGTGCGGCAGCCCGCTGATCTCGGCGAGCGAGCGCTCCAGGTTCCACATGAGCTCGAGCGCGCCCTGGGCGCGGCTCGGATGCTGCAGCGGGTGCAGCCGCGCGTGCCCGGGCAGGGCCGCCACGCGCTCGTGCAGGCGCGGGTTGTGCTTCATCGTGCACGAGCCGAGCGGATAGAAGCCCGAGTCGAGGTCGAAGTTGCGCTTCGACAGGTTCACGTAGTGGCGGACGATCTCCGGCTCGGAGAGCTCGGGCAGCGCGGCTGGCTCCGAGCGGCGCAGGGCGTCGGGCAGAAGCGCACGCGGGTCGACCTCCGGGACGTCGAGCGCGGGCGCGACGAACGCGCGGCGCCCGGGAGCTCCCTTCTCGAACACCGTGAGCTGCTGCTCGGCGACCATCGTGGTCATGCCGTCACCGCCTCTCGGACGACCTCGGCCAGACGGTCGATCTCCGCCCTCGTGCGCAGCTCGGTGATCGCGACGAGCAGCGCGTCGTGCTCCGGGAGCGCCAGGCCCGGGTTCACGCCCTGCGCGGCGCAGCGCTCGACGACCTCCTGCACCGGCACGGGCAGCGTGACCGCGAACTCGCGGATCACCGGCTGATCGTGCAGCGCCTCGACGCCGTCGATCGCGCAGAGCGCCTCGCGGGCGTAGTGGGTGCGCTGCAGCAGCAGCTCGCCGAGCTCGACGAATCCCTCGCGACCGAGCCACGTCAGGTAGACGACGCCGCCCAGGGCGTTGAGCGCCTGCGCGGTGCAGATGTTCGACGTCGCCTTCTCCCGGCGGATGTGCTGCTCGCGCGTCTGGAGCGTGAGGACGAAGCCGCGCCGGCCCTCGGCGTCGACGGTCTCCCCCGCGATGCGCCCGGGCATCCGGCGCAGGTACGCCTCGGTCGCGGCGAAGAAGCCGAACGACGGCCCGCCGAAGTCGAGGCGGTTGCCGAGCGGCTGGCCCTCGCCCACGCACACGTCGACGCCGCACTCGCCGGGCGGGCGCAGGATGCCGAGCGCGATCGGGTCGTAGGAGCCGACGACGACGCCCGGGTCCGGCACCGCGGACGCCAGCGACTCGGCGTCCTCGACGGCGCCGAGGAAGTTCGGGTTCTGGAAGAACGCCGCGCACGTGTCGTCGTCCATCGCCGCCGCCCACGCGTCCGCGTCTGTGCGCCCGTCGCGCAGCGGCACCTCCGTGATCTGCGCGCCGAAGCCGTGCGCGTAGGTGCGCAGCGTCTCGCGGGCGTGCGGGTGCAGCCCCTCCGACACGACGAAGCGGCCGCGGCCGTTCGCGAGCCGCGCCAGGTAGCCGGCGGAGGCCACGGCGCTCGGCCCGTCGTACACCGACGCGTTGGCGACCGGCAGCGCCGTCAGCTCGGAGATCGCCGTCTGGTACTCGAACATCACCTGCAGCCCGCCCTGGGAGACCTCGGGCTGGTAGGGCGTGTACGGCGTCAGGAACTCCGAGCGCGACATGAGCATGTCGACGATCGCGGGGACGTAGTGGTCGTACATCCCGCCGCCGAGGAAGGACAGCTCGTCCTCGGTGGAGACGTTGCGCGCGGCGAGGTCGCGCAGGTGCGCGTAGACGTCCTGCTCGGGCGCCCCTGGCGGCAGGTCGAGCGGATGGTCCAGACGGAGGTCGGCGGGGATACCGGCGAAGAGGTCCTCGACGTCCTCCACGCCGATCGCGGACAACATCGCCTCGCGGTCGGCGTCGGTCACGGCGGTGTAGGTAGACATCAGCCCTCTGCGGGATAGATCGGCTTGGTCACGATGGTGCCCTCCCTGGCCTTGCCCCGCACGTCGATCTGCAGCGTCTCACCCGCACCGGAGCGATCGACCGGGACGTAGGCCATGCCGATGCCGATCCCGAGGCACGGCGACTGCGTTCCGCTGGTGACGACGCCGCCGCCGGCGATCGGGTTGCCCTGCCGGGCGATGCCACCGTCGCGGATGACGAACGGGACGAGCCGCTCGGCCGGCCCGGCGGCGCGGACGGCAGCGACGGCCTCCGCCCCGATGAAGCCCGTGGCCTCCTTGCAACACCAGTTCAAACCGGCCTCGATCGGGCCGCGCTCCTCCATGAGGTCGTTGCCGTAGAGGTGGTAGCACGCCTCCAGGCGCAGCGTGTCGCGCGCGCCGAGCCCGGCCGGCGTGACGCCGGCGGCCACGACCGCGTCCCACACCCGCTCGGCGTCGTCCGCCGCGACGAGCACCTCGACGCCGTCCTCGCCCGTGTAGCCCGTGCCGCACACGAGCGCATCCGCGCCCGCGAGCCGCAGCTGCGCCGTGCGGAACCGCGCCGGCAGCTCACCCTCCGCGAGGCCCGCCACGATCCCGCGCGCCTGCGGCCCCTGCACGGCGAGCATCGCGAGCTCGTCGCGGCGGTCGAGCACCTCGACGTCCATCCCCTCGGCGTGGCCGGCGATCCACGCGAGGTCGCGCTCGTGGTTGGCGGCGTTCGTCACGGTGAGGTAGCGGTCCTCGCCGAGCCGGTAGGTGAAGAGATCGTCGAGCACCCCGCCGTCCTCGCGGCACATGACGCTGTACTGCGCGCCGCCGACGGCGATGGCCGAGACGTCGTTGGACAGCGTGCGCTGTAGCAGCGCGAGCGCCTGCGGTCCGCGCGTCTCGACCTCGCCCATGTGCGAGACGTCGAACACGCCGGCCTTCGTGCGCACGGCGACGTGCTCGGCGCGGATGCCCTCGTACTGCACCGGCATGTCGTAGCCGGCGAACGGGATGAGTCGCGCCCCCGCCGAGCGGTGGCGGTCCAGCAGCGGAGTCTCCATAGGTGGTCCAACCATCGGGGAATTGGTCCAACCACTGTCGCAGCCGTGCCGGATCGCGTCAACCACGCGGCGCCCGCGCGATGGTGTGGGAGGCCCCCGTAACACTGCCTCCCAGACGGTGTAGAACTGCCTCGGTGTCAGCTTCCGCCCCCGATCTCGACCGCCTCGCCTCGCTCGCCGAGCAGCCCGAGGCGACCGCACGCCGGCGGATGCTCCTCATCATCAACCCGTACGCGACGTCGATGACGCCGCACATCCGGACGCTCGTGCTCTACGCGCTGCAGGCGCGCTACGAGGTCGACGCGGTCGACACGCAGGCGCGCGGCCACGCCACCGAGCTGTCCCGGGAGGCCGCGGACGAGGGGTACGACGTCGTCGTGTCACTCGGCGGCGACGGGACCGTCAACGAGGTCGCCAACGGCCTCGCCGGCTCGCACACGCCGCTGACCTGCCTGCCCGGCGGCGCGACGAACGTCCTGTGCAAGATGCTCGGCATCCCCGGCGACATCGTCGGGGCGACCGCGCACCTCCTGAACCTCGCCGACGCCTGGCGGCCGCATCGCATCGACCTGGCGCGCGTCAACGGCCGCCACTTCACCTTCTCCGGCGGGCTCGGGCTCGACGCGGCGGTCGTCAAGAGCGTCGACGCGCAGCCCGCCCGCAAGACCGCGCTGCGCCAGTGGTACTTCGGCTACAGCGCGATCCGCACCTTCGCCGCGGACTACCTCAAGCACCCGCCGCAGCTCGAGATCCACGCCGGCGGCCGGGTGCTGCAGGGCGTCTCCGCCGTCGTGCAGAACGGCAGCCCGTTCACGTACTTCAACGACCGCCCGCTGCACGTCGCCGACCGCAGCCGCCTCGACAGCGGCAGCCTCGCCGGCGCCGTCCTGCACCGTGCCTCGCCGCTGGACATGCCGACCTTCATCGCGCGGCTGTTCCTCGGCCCGTCGCTGACCGGCCACCGGCGCGTCACGGGCTTCACCGACGTGTCCGACGTCCGCGTCCGCAGCCGCGACGGCCGGCCCGTGCCGCTCGAGGTCGACGGCGACTGGCTCGGGGACGTCACGGAGGCCGACTTCGGCATCACGCCGGGCGGCCTCTCCGTCATCGCCTGACGCGCATGGCCGACGGCCAGCCGCTCGACGACCACGTCGGCGTCGCGTTGCGCCGGGCCTACCAGCACGCCGTGGCGAACCTCACGGCGCGGATCGCCCGCTTCGATCTCAGCCCGCTGGAGTTCTCGGTGCTCGTCCGCCTCCACGACGCCGGCTCCTCGACGCAGAACAGCCTCGGGCGGTCGATCTTCATGGAGCCGGCGAACATCGGCGCGCTCGTCCAGCGCCTCGCCGATCGCGGGATCGTCACCCGCGAGCCCGACCCGGACGACCGCCGGGCCATCCGCGTGGCGATCACCCCCGCGGGCGTCGAGCTGCTGGCCGCGGCGCGCCCGGAGGCCGACGCCGCCAACGCGCACACGCTGGCTGTCCTGGAGCCCGCCGAGCGCACCGAGCTCGTGGCCCTCCTCGGGAGGCTGACGGAGGGCTGACTTGCGCAACTCGTTATGGTCATAACGAGTCGAGGCGAGGAGAGACCGTCGTGTCCGACAACGCAGCCGTCGTCCGGGAGCTCTTCGAGAGCGGCCTGTCCGGGGGCGACACCGCCGTCATCGACCGGTTGGTGGCCGCGGACGTCACGTTCACCCAGCCGGGCGTCCCCCGCGGGCGCGAGGGCCTCGGGCTGGTGGTGGAGCTCGACAACGACGCGTTCAGGGACTGGCGCTACGAGCTCGACGACGTCCTCGTGGACGGCGATCGGGTCGCCGTGCGCTGGACCGCCCGCGGCCGCCACGAGAACACCTACCTCGGCGAGGGCCCGACCGGACGCGACGTGACGCAGGAGGGCATCACGATGCTCCGCCTCGACGACGGCGTCGTCACCGAGGTCCGCTCGCACCCCGACAGCCTGGGGCTCCTGCAGCAGCTCGGCGTGCTGCCCACGATGTCGATCGTCGACTGAGACGAGGAGAACGACCATGTCAGGCATGTCCAACGACGCGCCCGCGATCGCGGCCGACGCGTACCCCAACCTGCTGCAGGTCGTGAAGGCCCGGCGCAGCGTCCGCAAGTTCGAGCCCGGCCGCGACGTGCCGCGCGAGACGCTGCTGCGCATCCTCGAGGCCGGCCGCTGGGCGCCGAGCGGAGCCAACGCCCAGCACTGGGACTTCATCTGCGTCGACGACCCCGAGGTGCGCGAGCAGGTCCGCGAGGTGTTCCTGCGCCAGGGCGCGCGGCTGCGTGCCCAGGTCGAGCGCTTCCCGGCCGTGAACAAGAGCTTCCTGGCCAACACCGTCGCGATCGTCCTCGTGCTCGGAGACGAGCGCTGGAAGGCGTGCTTCCCGCAGGGCGTCGGGGACGCGAACGACGAGTACACCCGCAACAACGAGAACATCTTCTACTGCTCGCTGGGCGCCGCGATCCAGAACATCCAGCTCGCGACGATCGCCTGCGGGCTGACGTCCGCGTGGCTGTCGGGCGGCGGCGAGGACCAGACCGCGGCCGAGCTGCGCGAGGTGCTCGGCTTTCCGGAGACAGCGCGCCCCTACGGCACGATCCCGATCGGCTACCCGTCCCGCTACCCGGCGAGCAAGTGGCGCCGGCCGCTCGAGCAGGTCGCGCACTTCAACCGCTTCGAGCCCGAGCAGTACCGGCCCCAGGACCTCGTCGACCACTACGTCCACGAGGTGCGCTCGTTCGCCATGTACCGCCCACACGAGCGGATGGAGGACTGGGAGGACTTCGAGGAGCGCGCGGGCGCGTTCGCGCCCGCCTACACCGGGCGCGTCACGAACCCGGACCCGGCCCGCTGACGCCCGTCCCGAGGAGTACGCTCCATGCACGGATGGCACGCCGCATGCGCAGAGGGCTCGGGGCCCGCATCGCCAGGGACGAGGCCCAAGAGCTGCGGAATCGCCTCGCGCATCTCGAGGGCGAGCTGCAGGCGCTCCAGGACTCCGTCTACCGCGACGTGCGCAGGCACGACCAGGAGATGGCCGACCTGCGCCAGCAGGTCGATCCGGAGAACCTCGTCCGGGCGCTCAGCGAAGACGCGCGACGGCGCGGCCTGTGAGCCTCCCGGGCGGCCCGACTCCTGACCAGCTGCGCGTCGAGGCTCGCTACCACCGCGATCGCCTCACCCTCTACCGGGCGCGCGCGCTCACCGGCAAGCCGACGAACCCGACGCGCATGCGCGAGCTCGAGCTCGCTGCCGAGAAGTCCGAGGCGCGGTTGCGCGCTCAGGCGCCCGGCGTGACCCTGTAGGCGTCGAACACCGAGTCGATGCTGCGCAGACGGGAGACCGTCGCCTTCAGCGTCGCGGTGTCGACGACCTCGACCACGAAGCGGTTCTGCACCATCGGGTGCTCGACCAGGCAGCGGGCCTCGACGATGTTGATCCCCGCCTCCGCGAACGTCCGCGACAGGTCCTCGAGCAGGCGGTGGCGGTCGTAGCCGTTGACCTGAAGCTCCACCTTGAAGGCGGCCTCGTGGTCGCCCTCCCAGCTCACCGGGACGAACCGCTCCGGGTCCTTGCGCCAGGTTGACGGCGTTCGCGCAGTCCTCGCGATGGATCGTGATGCCGCGGCCGAGCGAGATGTAGCCGACGATCTCGTCCCCCGGCACGGGGCGGCAGCACTTCGCGAGGCGGAGCATGACGTCGTCGACGCCCTCGACGCGGATGCCGTACTCCGACGACGCGTTCGTCGGGCGGCGGCGCTGCCGGCGTCCGGTGAGCAGCTGCTCCGGCGCCGTCTCGTCCTCGGCGGCCTCGCCCTGCTTCAGGCGCTGCATCACCTTGTTGATGACGACCTTGGGCGACACCTTCGCCGCCGCCCAGCGCGATGTAGAACTCCTCGGCCTTGCGGTAGCCCATCTCGCGGATGACGTCCGCGAGCAGCGAGGAGGAGACGATCTTCTGCGCCGGCAGCCCGGCCTTGCGCAGGTTCTCCTGCAGCAGCTCGCGGCCGGCGTGCTCGGTGTCCTCGCGCGACTCGGCCTTGAACCACTGCTTGATCTTGTTGCGCGCGCGGGTGGTCCGCACGACGGCGAGCCAGTCGCGTGACGGGCCGCGCTCGCGCTTGCTCGTCAGGACCTCGACGATGTCGCCGGACTTCAGCTCGTAGTGCAGCGGCACCATCTTGCCGTTGACCTTCGCGCCGACGCAGCGGTGGCCGATCTCCGTGTGGACCTCGTACGCGAAGTCCAGCGGCGTCGCGCCGCCGGCGAGCGACTTCACCTCGCCCTTCGGGGTGAACACGAAGACCTCGTCCTCGAACAGGTCGACCTTCAGGGCCTCCATGAACTCCTGGGGGTCCTGCGCGTCCTGCTGCCAGTCGAGCATCGAGCGCAGCCACTTGAGCTTCGCCTCGCCCTCGGGGATGCCGCCGCCGGTCTTGTAGGACCAGTGCGCGGCGACGCCGAACTCCGCGCGGTCGTGCATCTCGCGCGTGCGGATCTGGATCTCCAGCGGGAGTCCCTCGGGCCCGATGACCGTCGTGTGCAACGACTGGTACATGTTGAACTTGGGCATCGCGATGAAGTCCTTGAAGCGCCCGGGGAGCGGCTTCCACAGCGAATGGATGACGCCCACGGCCCCGTAGCAGTCCTTCACGGAGTCGACGATGACCCGCATGGCCGTGAGGTCGTAGATCTCGTTGAACTCGCGGCCCTTCTTCGTCATCTTCGCGTAGATGGAGTAGAAGTGCTTGGCGCGCCCGGCGATCTCCGCGCGGATGCCCAGCGCGTCCAGCTCGCTGAGCAGGCCCTCGCCCGCGTGGCGCACGTAGTCCTCGCGCTCCTCGCGCTGCTGGTTCACGAGGCCCTTGATGTCCTGGTACTTGCGCGGGTGCAGCGCGGCGAACGCGAGGTCCTCGAGCTCCCACTTGATGGCGTGGATGCCGAGGCGGTGCGCGATCGGCGCGTAGATCTCCAGGGTCTCCTTCGCCTTGTCGATCTGCTTCTGCTTGGGCATCGCGCCGATCGTGCGCATGTTGTGCAGGCGATCGGCCAGCTTGATGAGGATGACCCGGACGTCGGAGGCCATCGCGACCATCATCTTGCGGTAGTTCTCGGCCTGCGCCTCGTCGCGCGACTGGAACGTGATCCCGGTGAGCTTCGTGACGCCGTCGACGAGGGTGGCGATCTCCTCGCCGAACTGCTCGCGCACCTCCTCCAGCGACGCCGTCGTGTCCTCGACGGTGTCGTGCAGCAGCGCGGCGCAGAGCGTCTCGGTGTCGAGCCGCAGGCCGGCGCAGATCTTCGCCACGCCGACGGGGTGCACGATGAAGTCCTCGCCGGACTTGCGGCGCTGGTCGGCGTGGTGCTCGCAGGCGAAGACGAACGCCTCCTCGACCCGGTCGCGCTCGATCGGGATGGCCGCCTCGTCGGCGTGCTCCTCGACGATCGCGAAGAGATCGGAGAGCAGCCGGCGCTCCAGGCCCGTGAGATCCGGGCTCTTGATCTGCGGGTGCGCCTCGGGGTGCTCGAGGCGGTCGACGGGCGTGCGCGAGCTGGGCTCGCCTTCGCGTCCCGCCTCGTCGACCCTCAGGCCGCCTGTGCTGTCGACCGTGTCAGCCATCGTCGTCCCTCGTCCAGTATGACCTGCTCGGAGCGGTACCACGCCGACTCGTCCAGCGATGTGCGCTGCGCTGCCGGCACCGTGATCCGTCGCGTCTCCCGGTCGAGGTCCACGAGGCCGAGCTCCACCAGGACCCGTAGCGCGCTCCCGGCCGCCGCTGCGGACCGGGGCGCTCGCGGATCCCCGCGCAGCGCCGCCTCGAGCGCCTCGCCCTCGGCGGTCTCCAGAGCCCTGATGGCCCGGTAGATCTCCGAGAGCGTCACACGGAGTCCGTGCTCACGCTCGTGGAGTTGCGCTGTCCATTCTAGTTCGTCGCGCCCCCAGGCCAGATGGACCGTCCGGCCAGCTTCGCCCGCCAGCAGGTCGACCGCGGCGGCGGGCGTCGCAGGCGGATCGATGACGACGACGTGGGCGCCGTCCGCAAGGCGCGGATCCGCCCGCAGTGCGGCGTGCGAGCACAGTCGCAGCCCACCGACGATCGAGGCGAGCTGCCGTGCGCGCAGCGCGGCGTCGGCGACGACGAGCAGCACCGGCTCGCCGGTGTGCACCAGCCCGGCGACGATGCCGGCGATGCCGCCCTCGCGGCGGTCGCGGACGTGCTCGCCGAGCGGCAGCGAGCCCATCGCGTCGCCGGGCAGGCGCGGACCGGGCGGCGGCAGCGGGGCGTCGAGGACCGCGAGCGCGGCGCCGACGAAGTCGTCCGGCTCGCCGACGACCTCGATCGCGGCCCGCTCGCAGCGCAGGGCCTGGCGCAGCACGAGCCGCGGGGAGACGGCCCCGCCCCACTCGTTGACCTCCTGCGCGAACACCGCGTCGACCGGGGCGTCGCAGTCGACCTGCGCCGTCCCGAAGGCGACGGCCTGCGCGCGTCGGCCACCCGACAGCACGGTGAAGCGCACGTGGCGCCCCTCCCCCATCGGCCGCGGGTCGCAGAGCCGGGCCGCGGGCACGAGCAGCGCGACGTCGGGGTTCGCGGTGCCGAACGGCGCGAGGGCCTCGAGCTCCTCGGCCAGCGTCATGCCCAGCTCGTCGCCGGCGACGACCGCGTCGACGCGCTGCGTCGGCACGAGGTCCTCCGGGCGCAGCACGTCCGACGCGTGGGCCTCGAACGCCTCCCGGAACGCGTCGACGTCGGCCCGCCGGACCTGGCAGCCGGCAGCCGCGCGATGCCCGCCGTGGCGGGCGAGGTGCTCCGCGCACGCCTGCAGCCCGCCGAGCAGATCGAACGCCGGGATCGAGCGGCCCGAGCCGGTGCCAGCATCGCCGTCGAGGGCGACGAGCACGCACGGCCGGTGGTGGCGCTCGGCGATGCGCGAGGCGACGATTCCGATCACGCCCGGGTGCCAGCCCTCGCCGGCCAGCACGTACGCGCTGCGCTCGCCCGCCTCGGCGACCATGCCCTCGGCCTCGAACAGGATGCGCTGCTCGACGTGGCGGCGCTCGGCGTTCGCATGGTCGAGCTCCTCGGCGATCACACGAGCGCGCTCGGGATCGGCGGTGAGCAGGAGCTCGACGCCCGCGTCCGCGCGGTAGAGGCGGCCCGCCGCGTTCAGGCGCGGCGCGAGGCGGAAGCCGATCGCGCGGGCGTCGATGCGCGCGGGGTCCGCCTTCGCCACCTTCATGAGCGCCCGCAGGCCCTCGCTGCGCGTCGTGCCCATCGCACGCAGGCCGGCGCGGACGAGCCGCCGGTTCTCCCCGCGCAGCGGCACGCAGTCGGCGACGGTGGCGAGGGCGACGAGCTCGAGGTCCTCGGGGCGCTCGGCGTCGTCGTCGCGCAGCGCCCGCGCGAGCACGTGCGCGACGCCCGCGCCGCAGAGCTCGGGGCACGGGTAGCCGGCGACCGCCGGATGGACGAGCGGAGCGTCCGGCAGCAGGCCGTCCGCGCGGGGGCTGTGGTGATCGGTGACCACGACGTCCATCCCCGCAGCGCGCGCCGCGGCGACCTCCTCGACCGCGGTGATGCCGCAGTCGACGGTGATGAGCAGCCGCGTGCCGCGGGCGGCCAGGCGCTCGACCGTCGCGTTGGACAGGCCGTAGCCGTCCTCGGTGCGGCTCGGGAGGAACCAGCCGACGTCGGCGCCCAGCTCGCGCAGGGCGCGGACGAGGATCGCGGTCGACGCCATGCCGTCGACGTCGTAGTCGCCGTGGACCGTGATCCGCCCGCCGGCCGCGATGTGGCGCCGGACGAGCGCCGCAGCGTCGGCGAGGCCCGTGAACGCCGCGAGGTCGTGACGATCCTCCGCCGCGAGCCATGCCCGCGCGGCGTCGGGGTCTGCGAGGCCGCGGCGGACGAGCACCTGCGCGAGGACGCCCGACACGCCGAGCTCGCGCTCGAGGCGCAGCGTCGCGGCGACGTCGCAGGGGGCGATCTCCAGGCGGGGTGCGGGCAGCACAGCCCGCCGGAAGCTACGGACGCGTCAGGACGGACTCAGGTGGTGACCGGCTCGGCGCCTTCGCGCGCGTTGCCGATGAACCACGCGATCGCCATGCCGATGATCGAGCCCGGGATGCCCTCGAGCGCGGTCAGCACGTCCACGTCGTCGCGGCTCGGCGCCGAGAGCCCGTTCACGAGGTACCCGAAGACGATCGCGCCGATGATCGCGGCGAGGAACGCGCCCACGATGCCGCCGAGGAAGCGGTCCGGGATCCAGATCGCGAAGTGCCACACCGCGAGACCCATCATCACCCAGGCGAGAATGGCCATCAGCGGCTCCTCCCGTGACGGCGGTTGCGCGGGCGCTTCGGCCGCTCCTTGCGCTCCTCGTCGGGCATCACGACGTCCTCCGGCAGCGCGTCGGCCGTGTCGTCGGCGTCGGCGGGCTCGGGCTTCGGCGGCGGCGCGGCGTCCTCGACGGCCGTGGCACGGCGCCGGCGCTGACGCGGCGCCGGCGTCTCCGCCTCATGGCTGATGTCCTCGACCATCTCGTCGAACTCGGCCGCGGACACGGCGCGCTCCGGATCGTCCGGCGCAGTCAGCCGGCGACGGGCACGGCGCTTCTCCTTCGGCGCCACGTCGACGGGCGCCCCGCCGAGCTCGGTCGCGTACGCGGGGACCTCGCCGAGCGCGTTGAAGATCGCCTGGCGGCGACGGCGCCACACGGGCTCGCGCTCCTTCCAGTGCGTGAGCACCGGACCGGCGATGAAGACGGACGAGTAGGTGCCCGACGCCGTGCCGATGATGAGCGCGATGGCGAACTGGCGCAGCGTGTCGCCGCCGAAGAAGAACAGCCCCAGGATCGGCAGCAGCGTGCAGAACGAGGTCGCCAGCGACCGGGTCAGCACCTCGCTCATCGACCGGTTGACGATCTGCGAGAACGCGGCCCGCGGCATGCGCGGGACGTTCTCCCTGATCCGGTCGAACACGATGATCGTGTCGTAGAGGGAGAAGCCCAAGATGGTGAGCAGGGCCGCCACGGTCGCGGTCGTCACCTCCTCGCCGAGCAGGGCGTACACCCCGGCCGTGATGAGCAGGTCGTGCGACAGCGCTATGAGCACCGGCACCGCGTACTTCCACTCGAACCTCAGCGCGATGTACGCACTGATGACGACGAGTGACGCGAAGATCGCGATCACGGCGCTGTTCGCCACGGTCTTGCCGAACGTCGGGCCGATCGAGTCGTTGGAGAAGTTGTTGCCGACGCCGTAGGCCTTGTCGAGGGCCGCGCGCACCTGCTGCACCTGGGCCGGCTGGAGCTCCTCGGTCGATGCCTGGAAGACGTTCTTGCCGAGCTTCGGGTCGTTGACCTTCTGGACCTCGGCGTCCGGGGCGCCGTTCGCCGCCAGGACGTCGCGGACCTGGTTCTCCGTCGCGGGGCGCTCGAGCGCCGTCGTGATCCGGGTGCCCGACTCGAAGTCGATGCCGAAGTTCAGGCCCTTCGCGCCGAGGCCGATGGCCCCGATCGCGAGGATCACGCCGGACATGGTGAAGAACCACCGCGACGCGCCCATGAAGTCGAACGTCCACTTGTGCTGCTTGTTCCCGGCGCCCAGCGCGCTCGGGCTGGAGAGCAGCCGCGAACGGCCCATCGTGCCCAGGATCGCCTGGGTGAAGAGGATCGCCGTGAGGAACGAGACCAGCGTGCCGATGCCGAGCGTGAGCGCGAAGCCGCGGACGCCGGCGGTCGCGAGCACGAAGAGGATGAACGCGACCATGATCGTCACGACGTTCGCGTCGATGATCGCCGTGAGGCCCTTGCGGTAGCCGGTGGCGATGGCCGCGGAGATGGATCTCCCTGCGCGGACCTCCTCCTTCACGCGTTCGAAGATCACGATGTTCGCGTCGGCCGCGACGCCGATCGTGAGGATCAGGCCCGCGATGCCCGGCAGCGTGAGCGTGACCGGGATCAGCTTGATGAGCGCGAACAGGAAGAGCGCGTAGACGCCCAGCGCCATGACGGCGATGACGCCGAGGACGCGGTAGAAGATGAGCAGGAACAGCGCGACGACGAGGAGGCCGACCGCGCCTGCGATGAGGCTCTGGTGCAGGGCCTGCTGGCCGAGCGACGCTGACACCTGCGACTGCGAGATGAGCTCGAGGCGGACCGGCAGCGCACCGGTCTTCAGGAGGTTCGCGAGCTCCTGGGCGGACTGGATCGTGAAGCCGCCCTCGATCTGCGAGCCGTTGCGGGCGTCGATGCCGTCCGGGTTCTGCTGGAAGTCGATGTACGGGACGGAGATGAGGCGGTTGTCGAGGACGATCGCGAAGTGCTGGCGCGCGGCGTCCGCCGTCACGCCGAGGGCGGGGTTCAGCGCCTCCTGGCCGCGCTGGGCGATCTTCCGCGTGGTGTCCTGCCAGATCTGCCGGCCCTTGCCCGTGAAGTCGAACGTGACGATCGGCTGCCCGCTGCCGCCGGCGCCCTGGTCGAAGTTCTGCTCCGGGTTCTTGATGTCCGTGCCCTTGAGCGCGACGTCGTCGCGCAGCACGTAGTACTGGTCGGTGCCCTTGCCGCCGGTGAGATCGCTGCTGCCGGGCTGCTGGGCCTGGACGACGACCGTGCCCGGCTTGATCGTGACGATCTCCTCGTTCGGTCCCGGCTCCTTCTGGTCGCGGTCGGCGAAGAGGTCCGCCTGGTTGTCCTCGGGACCGGCGACGACCTGCTCGGTCTTCGTGTTGACCAGGTAGTAGGTGTCGCGGTCGGTCGTGTTGTTGCCGTCGCTCTGCTCCGGGCACTGCGCGGCGCGGCGGACGGCGTCGTACTGCGACAGCGCACCCGCCGTGCCTGCTGCGGCGCCGCCCGTCACCTCGGAGCTGTTCGGTGCGGGCTTGCAACCCGGACCGAGGACGTTGGGCTCCCAGTCGTAGAAGAAGAGCTGGGCGACCTGGCCGACCTGCTGGACGGCGCGCTCGGCGTTGTTGACGTCGGGCAGCGCGACGGAGATCTGGTTGGACCCGCTGCGCTGGATCTCCGGCTCGGCGACGCCGAGGCGGTCGACGCGCTCGCGCATGACGTCGATCGCGCGGTCCAGGGCCTCCTGGTTGACCACCGGCTGCTGCGGGGTCGGCTGCGCCTGGTAGACGAGCTCGACGCCGCCACGCAGGTCGAGGCCGAGCTTCGTCGGCTTCGTGAAGATCACGAAGAGGGAGGCGAGGACCAGCCCGGCGACGACGAGCAGGACGAAGATGTTGCGGCGGCGATCGCTCATGGCACGCGACGGGACAGTCGGCGTCCGGAGGTTACTTCGACGACGGGGTCAGTATGAGCAGCAGACCCCCGTCGTCGTCGTAGGCGGGGAAGAGGTCGGCGGTCGCCTTCGCGGGCAGATCGCCCTCGGCGTGGACCTGCACGGACTTGCCGAGGGCACGGACGCCCCACTCCAGGACGGTGCTGACGTGATCGGTGCCGTCGGCGAACTGGAGCCCCAGGACGTCGGAGGCCGAGCGGCCGATGACGCGCTCGTCGTCGAGCCCTGTGAGCTCGAAGGACCCCCGGCCGCAGCCGATCACGCGACCCTGCTGGTCGCAGACGAAGAACGCGGCGTTCGGCGCCGGGTAGTAGTCGTCGAGGAGCTCGAACAGGAAGGCGAAGCCGCACTTCGCGCAGCCGCGCGCCTCGCGGCGAAAGCCGGCGTTGCGCTCGGTCGCGGTCGTGCGGTTGCCGCAGTTCGGGCAGATGAACAGGTGGGCCATGCTGGAGCCACAGGCTAGAAGAGTCGTTCGCCGTCTGGCGCGGGCGGCTCGAGGCCCAGGTGCGCGTAGGCGCGGGCGGTGACGCAGCGGCCCCTCGGCGTGCGCTGCAGGAAGCCCCGCTGGAGGAGGTACGGCTCGAGGACGTCCTCGATCGTGTCCGCCTCCTCGCCGACCGCGGCGGCGAGCGTCGAGAGCCCGACGGGACCCCCCGCGAAGGACGTGCAGACCATCTGCAGCAGCTCGCGGTCGTGGCGGTCGAGGCCCTCGTGGTCGATCTCCAGGAGCTCGAGCGCTGCGTCGGCGGAGGCGACGTCGATCGTCCCCGTCCCGCGGACCTGGGCGAAGTCCCGGACGCGCTTGAGCAGGCGGTTCGCAACGCGCGGGGTGCCGCGGGCCCGCTCGGCGATCGCTCGGGCTCCGGCGCTCTCGATCTCCGCGCCGAGGATGCGCGCGGAGCGCAGCACGATGAGCTCGAGGTCGGCCGGGTCGTACGGGTCGAGCCGGTGCTGGATGCCGAAGCGGTCGCGCAGCGGCGTCGTGAGCAGACCGGTCCGCGTCGTCGCGCCGACGAGCGTGAACGGCACGAGGTCGAGCGTCACGACCTGGGCTCCGGCGCCCTGCCCGATCGTGATCGGCAGCCGGCCGTCCTCCATCGCGGGGTAGAACGTCTCCTCCAGCGCGCGCGGCAGCCGGTGCAGCTCGTCGACGAAGAAGATGCTGTTCGGCGTCAGCGCCGTGAGGAGGGCCGCGATGTCCCCCTTGCGCTCGAGCGCGGGGCCCGCGGTCTGCACGAAGTCGACGCCCAGCTCCTCGGCGATGATCTGCGCGAGCGACGTCTTGCCGAGGCCCGGCGGCCCGGCGAGCAGGACGTGGTCGAGCGCGTCGCCGCGTGCAATGGCCGCCTCGAGCGAGACCGACAGCTGGCTCTTGACGGCCTGCTGGCCGACGAAGTCCGCGAGGCGCCGGGGGCGCAGGGAGACGTCGAGGTCCTCCTCGGTCGCGTCCGGGACGGACAGGCGCGGCGTGCTCACGGGCGGGCCGCCTTGAGGGCGTGGGCGATGAGGTCCTCGGGACGGTCGCCGGAGGCGCCGTCGAGCAGTCGGTCGGCCTCCTGCGGCGTGTAGCCGAGCTCGAGCAGGCCGTCGCGGGCGAGCGTGCGCGGGTCGTCGCTCTCGCCGCGGGTGATCGTGATCGGGTCGTCGCCGCCGAACTTGGGCCGCAGCTCGGCCACGATGCGCTCCGCGGTGCGCTTGCCGACGCCGGGCGCGGCCTGCAGGCGCGCGGTGTCCCCCATCGCCAGGGCGCTCGCGAGCTCGCGCGGCGACGCGCCGGAGAGCACGGCCAGCGCGACCTTCGGCCCGACGTTCTGCACCCCGATGAGCAGCAGGAAGAGGTCGCGCTCCTCCTCGGTGGCGAAGCCGTAGAGGTTCAGGGCGTCCTCGCGCACGACGAGGTGCGCGTGCAACGTGACCTGCTTGCCGACCGCCGGCACGCGGCGCAGCGACTCGGCGGAGACCGCGAGGCGGTAGCCGACGCCGGAGGCCAGCACGACGACGTGGTCGGGCCGGCGGACCGCCACCTCGCCCTTCACCATCGCGATCACGCGGACATGGCCTTCTGGAGGCGCGCCTGCAGCGGCGCGCGGTTGACGTGGCAGACGGCGACGGCGAGCGCGTCGGACGTGTGGTCGGCCTTCGGCATCTCCGTGAGACGCAGCAGCGCCTGGACCATGCGGCCGACCTGGTCCTTCCCCGCGCGGCCGGAGCCGCAGACGGCGCCCTTGACCTGCTGCGGCGTGTAGGCCGCGCACGGGATCGCACGCTGCCCGGCCGCGAGCAGCACGACGCCGCGCGCCTGCCCGACCGCGAACGCCGAGCGGGCGTTGTTGCCGAAGAAGAGATCCTCCACCGCGACGGCGTCCGGCTCGTGCTCGTCGATGAGCTCGGCGACCCGCGCGTGGATGTCGGCGAGGCGGCGCTCCAGCGGGGCGCGCGGCGACGTCTCGATCACGCCGGATGCCAGCGCCGTCAGGCGTCCTGGGGCGGACGCCACCACGCCGTAGCCCGTGTTGGCGGTGCCGGGATCGATGCCGAGGACGCGCATGCCCCGGGGATTCTGCGTCCCGGGGCGGACGTCCTGCCTCCTATGCCGCGGCGAGGCGCCCTGGGTGGCGCGGTGAGCTCCGCTCTGCCACCGATCGGAGAGATCGGCCGCGCCCGGACTGCACACCGAGGGCCGGACGGGGTCGCGGCGCGCGCTACGCGGACGGATCGGCTCGAAGATCGGCATCTGATGCTCCCTTCCCAGTGGGCGAGTCCGACGCGAAGCCCCTGCCGTCGTCGGCTACGCCGACGCCATGACCCTTTCGAGGACCTCGGCGTCGACGTCGAAGTTCGCGTTCACCGCGTCGACGTCGTCGTTGTCCTCCAGCGCGTCGATGAGCTTCAGGAGCTTGCGGGCCGTGTCCTCGTCGACCGGGACCCTGCTCTTGGGCACCCATGCGACGTCGGCGGACTGGATCTCGACGCCGGC
The DNA here is from genome assembly GCA_963757125.1 of uncultured Solirubrobacterales bacterium. Classification (GTDB taxonomy): domain Bacteria; phylum Actinomycetota; class Thermoleophilia; order Solirubrobacterales; family Solirubrobacteraceae; genus CAVVSD01. Next base: position 1,822,601 of record CAVWQP010000009.1, read on the forward strand.
CTCGTCGAGCGCCGCGCGCACGGCGGTGAGATCGGAGGGCGTCGTCAGGACCTCGAAGACGTCGTCGTCGATCGTCACGTCCTCCGCCCCGGCCTCGATGGCGGGCATGAGGTCGTCCTCGTCGTAGGCGGCCGCGTCGACCACGAGCACGCCGCGCTTGTCGAACAGGTAGCCGACCGACCCGGGCTCGCCGAGGCTCCCGCCGCCCTTGCTGAGCATGTGGCGGACCTCCGAGCCGGTGCGGTTGCGGTTGTCGGTCACCGCCTCGACGAGCAGCGCGACGCCACCCGGGCCGTAGCCCTCGTAGAGCACCGTCTCGAGCGCCGCGGCATCGGCGCCGGCGCCGGTCCCCTTCGCGATGGCGCGCTCGATGTTGTCCTTGGGCATCGAGGCGTCCTTCGCCTTCTGGACGGCCAGCCCGAGCGACGGGTTGCCCTCCACGTCACCGCCGCCCTCCTTCGCCGCGACGGTGATGGCCCGCGCCAGCTTCGTGAAGAGCTTGCCACGGCGTGCGTCGACGATCGCCTTCTTGTGCTTGATCCCTGCCCACTTGGAATGCCCGGCCATGACGTCCAGTCTAGGCTCCGTCCCCCATGCCCGTTCCCAGCGAGATCTTCAAGGCCTACGACGTCCGCGGCCTGTACGGCGAGCAGATCGACGAGGACGTCGCCGAGCAGGTCGGTCGCGGCTTCGCGCGCGTGATCGCGGACCTCTCCGGCAAGCCCGTCTCCGAGCTGCGGCTCGGTCTCGGCCGCGACATGCGCCTCACCGCGCCTGCGCTGGCCGCCCGCTACAGCGCCGGCATGCAGGCGGAGGGCGCCCACGTGCTGGACGTCGGTCAGGTCGGGACCGAGATGCTGTACTTCCTCGTCGGCTCCCGCGGCCTCGACGGCGGCCTGATGTGCACCGCCTCGCACAACCCCGCCGCCTACACGGGCGCGAAGCTGGTCCGCGAGGGTGCGATCGCCCTGTCCGGCGACTCGGGCATCCAGGACATCCGGCGGATGGTGCAGGAGGGCATGCCCGACCCGCCCGGCGGCGGTTCCTCGGAGGACGTCGACATCAGCGCGGACTTCCAGAAGGGCGCGATGGCGTTCATCGACCCGTCGAACGTCAAGCGGATGAAGGTCGTCGCCGACGGCGGCAACGGCATGGGCGGCACGATGGTCGGCCCGCTGCTGGACCAGCTGCCGCTCGACCTCGTCAAGACGTACTGGACGCCGGACGGCCACTTCCCGGACCGCGAGCCCAACCCGATGCTCGAGAAGAACCGGAAGTTCATCGTCGACACCGTCCTCTCGGAGGGCGCAGACCTCGGCATCGCGTGGGACGGCGACGCGGACCGCTGCTTCTTCATCGACGACACGGGCCGGTTCGTCGACGGCGACTTCCTCACCGCCGTGCTCGCCGAGCACCTGCTGGCCAAGCAGCCGGGCGCGGACATCCTCTACGACGCCCGGGCCTCGCGCGCGGTGCCCGACACGGTGCGCCGCGCGGGCGGCACGCCGCACATCAACCGCGTCGGCCACGCCTTCTTCAAGACGCGCATGCGCGACGAGGGCGCGATCTTCGGCGGCGAGGTGTCCGGCCACTACTACTTCCACGACTTCTACAACGCGGACTCCGGCACCGTCCCGGCGCTGCTCATCCTCGAGAAGCTCTCCGTGGAGGGCGTGACGATGAGCCAGCTCCTCGAGCCCTACCGCTCCAACTACTTCATCTCCGGCGAGATCAACTCCGAGGTCGACGACGCCCCCGCGAAGATGGCGCTCATCGAGGAGAAGTACTCCGACGGCGAGATCACCCACGTCGACGGCGTGTCGGTCGACTACGACGACTGGCACTTCAACGTCCGCGCGTCGAACACCGAGCCGCTGCTGCGCCTCACGCTGGAGTCGCTCGTCTCGCCCGAGGACATGGAGCGCCGGCGCGACGAGGTGCTCGGGCTGATCCGCTCTTGACCGACGACGTCGAGGCAGAGGATCTCCACGCCCGGGCGGCCGAGGCCGGCATCCACCGCATCGCGGTCCCGACGCCGTTCGCGGTCGGGCGCGTCAACTGCTGGCTCATCGAGGACTCGCCGCTGACGCTCGTCGACGTCGGGCCGAACTCCGCGCGCTCCCTCGACGTGCTCGAGCGCGGGCTCGCGCGCTTCGGCCACGGGATCGAGGACCTCGAGCTCATCGTCCTCTCCCACCAGCACCTCGACCACACCGGCCTCGCCGGGCTGCTCGCGGAGCGTTCGGGCGCGGAGGTCGCGGCGCTGGGCGCGCTGTCGTCGTGGCTCGGCGACCACGGCAAGGCGGTCGAGGAGGACGACATCTTCGCGACGGAGATCATGCGCGAGCACGGCATCCCCGACGACGTGCGCCTCGCGCTGCGCGGCGTGTCCGCGTCGTTCCGCGGCTGGGGCGGCTCGGTGGACGTCACGCGCCCGCTGGAGGACGGCTCCGTCGTGCAGCTGCGCGACCGCGAGCTGCACGTGCACCACCGGCCCGGTCACTCGCCGTCCGACGTGGTCCTGCACGACCGCTCGCGCGGGATCCTGATCGCGGCCGACCACCTCATCCGCCACATCTCCTCCAACCCGCTCATCTCACGGCCGCTCGGGGAGGGTCCGGACGCGGAGCGCCCGCACGCGCTGGAGATCTACCTCGCGTCGATGGAGCGCACGCAGGCGATGGAGGACGTGTCGCTCGTGCTCACCGGCCACGGCGACCCGATCTCCGACCCCGTCGCCCTCATCGACGAGCGCTTCCGGGGCCACGACCGGCGCAAGGCCAAGATCCTGGGGCTCATCCGCGATCAGCCGCGCACCGCGCACGAGATCGCCGGGGAGATCTGGGGCGACGTCGCGGTGACCCAGGCGTACCTGACGCTGTCGGAGGTCATCGGCCACGTGGACCTCCTCGTCGCGGACGGCCTGGTCGAGGCGCGCCGCGACACGGGCGTCACGGTCTGGCACGCGGTCTAGGCGCGCCTCGACGTACTACCAGCCCAGCACGCGCGGGGGGAGCGGCTGGGGGTTCAGGCCGACCCGGATCGAGCGGGTTGGTCCAGCGGGGCGGCAGCGGCTGCGGGTTCAGCATCACGATCGACGGCGAGCCGCCAGATGAGAACGCCGCGGTCGTCGGCGCGGCTCCCGCGCTCGCGGGGCCGGCCAGGACGCCGCCGGCGACGACGGCGGCGACGGCGAGGACCGGCAGGTGGATCCGGCGCTTCGTTGACATGCGACGAGTCTCCGGCCGCCCGGTCGGCGGGGCCAGACCCCCATGGTGTGGACCCCGCGACACCGCCGGACCACTGCATTCCGGCGAGTAGCCGAATGTCCGGGGGATTCCGGTGGCGCGCGCGAGTACGGTGTGCAACCTGTGAGCGCTGTGGTCACACCCCTCGGCGTGCGCGACGGCGACCCGGATGCGGTCGCCACGCTGATCCGACGCCGCGGAGCTGCGGTGCTCGGGTACTGCGAGGAGGTCGCTGCGCCCGGCGAGGCCGTCGCGGCCGCATCGGAGTCGTTCGGCGGCTTCCGCGACGCCGTCGCGAGCGCTCCGGACGTCGCCTCCTTCGACGCCGAAGGCGAGCTCGTGCGCTCGACGCGCTTCGCCGCCGCCAACCGCGCCCCGCAGACCGGCCGCGGGGCGCCGATGGTCCCGACGCTGCTGGCCGCCCGCGCCGAGGGCGAGCTCGGGCCCGACGACGAGGAGCGCCTCACCCGGCTGCTCGGCCGCTCGAGCGAGGCGCGCACGTCGGCCGACCGCATGCGCCGCGGCGAGGCGGCCTATACCGACCCCGCGGCGGCCCTCCCGCCGCGCGCTGCCGGCCCAATGGTCGCCGCGCTCGCGGCGGGCGCCGCCATCCCCGCGACGCTGCACATCCTCGGCGACGGTCTCGGCTGGGGCCCGGAGCAGGTGGGCGACGCCATCGCGGCCGCCGGCGTGACGCCGGCGCCGCAACCTGAGCCGCGGGAGCGCGAGCTCGTCGCCGCGTTCGCCCCGGCCGCCGCAGGTGGCGCAGCGGCCGCCGCGGCGGGTGCAGCCGCTGCAGGCGCGGCTCCGCCACAGGAGCCCACTGCCGCGCCCCCGGCGGAGGACGACGACGGTCGCCGCCGCAAGGGCGGTCTCATCGTCGGCGGCCTCATCGGCGCCGCCGCCCTCGCCGCCGCCGTCCTGGCACTTGCCGGCGTCTTCAGCAGCGACGAGCCCAACACGGTCGCCAACGACCCGCCCGCCGTGACGCAGGCCGCCTCCACCCCATCGACGCCCACCGCGGACGAGAACAAGGCGGCGGAGGAGAAGGAGGCCGCGGACAAGAAGGCCGCGGCGGAGAAGAAGGCGGCCGCCGAGAAGAAGGCCGCCGCGGCGAAGAAGGCCGCCGCGGAGCGCCGGGAGGCGCGCGCCGAGCGCCGCGCAGCCGCGCGCCGCCGTGCCGCCGAGCGCCAGGCCGCCGACGCGACGCCGGCCCCCGCCGCCACGCCGGCACCGGCCGCCGCACCGGCACCGGCCGCCACACCCGCGCCCGCCGCGACGCCCGCACCCTCGACCCCGTCGACGCCGGCGCCATCCTCATCCGGCGGAGGCGGGGGCGGCGGCACCCAGATCGCGCCCAGCAACGGCGGCACGAGCCCCAGCGGAGGCGTCCCGCAGCAGCCCGATCCCGGCGGCGAGGACCTCACGCCTCCCGGCTGATCTAGCCTGGCTCCATGGCGGGGCCCACCGACGCCGACATCCTCGAGATCGGCCGCAGCATCCGTGACGCGCTCCCGGCAGCGTCGCGCAGCCCCCTGAAGGCCCTGGACGCCAAGGCGATGGACCTCGCGACCGCCGACGCGGACCTTCGCGCCGCGCTGTTCCGGTTCGTCGACGTCGTGCCCGCCTGCCGCTCCGTCGACGACGTCGTCGCGCACCTCTCCGGCTTCCTCGACGAGGTCGACGAGCGCCCGCCATCGCTCGACGCCGCGATGCGCATGGGCTCCAGCCGCGCCGGCCGCCAGGCGCTCGGGCGCGCCGCCGCCGCCGGCGTCCGCCACATGGCGCACCGCTTCATCGTCGGCGAGTCCGCCCACGACGCCACCCGCACGCTGACCGGCCTCTGGCGCGACGGCATCGCGTCGTCCGTCGACCTGCTCGGCGAGGCGACCGTCACCCCCGCCGAGGCCGAAGGGTACGCCGCGCGGTGCGCGAACGAGCTCGAGGTGCTGACCGCCGTCTACCGGCCGCTGCCCGAGCGGCCGCTCCTCGAGCACGACGCCGCGGGCCCGGTCCCCCGCGCGAACCTGTCCGTGAAGGTCTCCGCGCTCACGCCGCTCCTGCGGCCCGACGCGCCCGAGCGCGGCAAGCGCGACGCCGGCCCCCGCCTGCGCGAGCTGCTGCGGCACGCCAAGCGTCTCGGCGCGCACCTGCACATCGACATGGAGTCCTACGACTCGCGCGAGGCGGTCGTCGAGCTCGTCCTCGAGCTGCTCTCCGAGCCCGAGTTCGCCGACGGCCCGAGCGCGGGGATCGTCCTGCAGGCCTACCTCCGCGACGCGCCCGACACGCTCGACGTCGTGGAGGCCTGGGCGCGCGCCACGCCCCGGTCCTCGCCGCTCGTCGTCCGGCTCGTGAAGGGCGCGTACTGGGACCACGAGGTCGTCGAGGCCCGCCAGCACGGATGGAGCGCACCCGTGTTCGAGGAGAAGGCCGAGAGCGACCGTGCGTTCGAGCGCCTCACCCTGCGGCTGCTGGCCATGCGGCCGCTCGTGCGCGTCGCGATCGCCTCGCACAACCTGCGCTCCGTCGCGCACGCGATCGCCGCCAACCGCGCCGCGGGCGCGCCGGACGACGACATCGAGCTGCAGGTCCTGCGCGGCCTCGGCGACGACCTGGGCCACGCGCTGGCCCGCTCGGGGTTCCGCGTCCGCTCCTACTGCCCGGTCGGCGACCTCGTCTCCGGCATGGCCTACCTCGTGCGGCGGCTCCTGGAGAACACCGCGAACGAGTCCTTCCTCGCCGCCGACCAGGCCGGCGCGGCGCTCGAGGACCTCTTGGCCCGGCCGTAGTCTCGAAGGCGTGCCCGATCTCCCGCCCTTCCGCAACGAGCCGGTGCTCGAGCTGCGCCGGGCGTCGGAGCGCGGGCGGCTGACCGACGCCCTCGGCGAGCTCGACGCCCGCCTGCCGCTGCGGGTCCCCGTCTGGATCGGGGACGACCGCCGCGAGGGCGAGGAGCTCGTCTCCACCGACCCGGCGGCGCCCGACCGGGTCGTCGCCACCGCGGCGATCGGGACGGCTGCCGAGGCCGAGCAGGCGGTCGCCACCGCGCGCGATGCGCTGGACTCGTGGTCGCGCACGCCCGCGGAGGAGCGCGCGCACGCCCTCCTGCGCGCCGCCGGCCACCTGCGCATCCGACGCGCCGAGCTCGCCGCGCTCGCCGTCCGCGAGTGCGGCAAGCCGTGGGCGGAGGCCGACGCGGACATCTGCGAGGCGATCGACTTCCTCGAGTACTACGCGCGAGGGGCGATCGAGCTCGACCGGGGCGCGGCCCTCGTGCAGGTGCCAGGCGAGCGCAACGCGCTGCGCTACGCGCCCGCGCGGCGTCACCGCGGTCATCTCGCCCTGGAACTTCCCCCTCGCCATCCCCCTCGGGATGACCGCCGCCGCCCTGGCGACCGGCAACACGGCGGTCCTCAAGCCCGCGGAGCAGGCGCCCGGCTGCGCGCTCGCGCTCGTCGAGGCGCTCCGCGAGGGCGGAGTGCCGGCCGGCGCGATCGCCCTGCTGCCAGGCGCCGGCGAGACGGGCGCAGCGCTCGCGGGGCACCGCGACGTCGCGACCATCGCCTTCACGGGCTCCGGCGCGGTCGGCCTGGAGCTCATGCGAACGGCGGCGACCCTCCCGGACGGCGCGCGCCAGCTCACCCGGGTCGTGGCGGAGATGGGCGGCAAGAACTGCGTCATCGTCGACGCGGACGCCGATCTCGACGACGCGGTGCCGGCGATCGCAGCAGAGCGCGTTCGCGTACGCCGGCCAGAAGTGCTCGGCCGCGTCCCGCGTCCTCGTGCACGAGGCGATCGCCGACGTCCTGCTGGAGCGCCTCGGCGGCGCCGCCGGCGTCCTCGAGGTCGGTCCGGCGGACACATGGGGCACCGACGTCCCGCCGGTCATCGAGCGCGAGGCGCAGGAGCGCGTCGAGCACTACGCACGGATCGCGGCGGCACAGGGCGACGTCGTGGCCGAGGCGCCGAGCCCGGGCGGCCCGGGGTGGTACGTCCCGGCGCGGGTGGTCGCCGACCTGCCCGCGGACTCGGAGGTGCTGCGCGACGAGATCTTCGGCCCGCTGCTCACCGTCGAGCGCGTCAGCGGCGTCGACGAGGCCTGCGAGCGCGTCGACGCCCTCCCCTTCGCGCTCACCGGCGGCCTGTTCTCACGCAACCCGCACGTCGTCGAGGAGGTCGTCCGCCGGACGCCGGTCGGCAACCTCTACGTCAACCGCGCCATCACCGGCGCGATGGTGGGCCGCCAGCCCTTCGGCGGCAATCGCCTCTCGGGGACCGGCACGAAGGCCGGCGGGCCCGGCTACCTGCTGCAGTTCGTCGAGCCGCGCGTCGTGACGGAGAACACCGTCCGCCATGGGCTCGTCGTCTGATCGATGCAGTAGTCGGCTACTGAGGACGGCGAGCGGCCCGCGTGTGAGTCTGGGCGCATGCGAACGTTCAAGCACGACGACTTCCAGTTCGGACTCGAGTCCGCCCTCGGCGCCACGTACCACGGCGCGGCGGACGTCGGCGAGGTCCTTGCCACCGCCGACCGCATCAAGGACGGCGACGCCGACGCCTGGGTGGAGGAGTGGCAGGCGACCGCCGAGCGCGTCGAGGCGTCGGCCGTCGCGGCCGCCGGCAGCGGGCATCGCGCGACCGCGCTGGCGCACTACCGGCGCGCTGCGACGTACTGGTCCACCTCCCTCTACCTGATGTCGCATTCGAGCCATCCGGAGCTCCAGCTCGGGTACTGGCAGCGCCAGCACGCCTGCTGGGAGCGCATCGTCGACCTCTCGCCGACTCCCGGCCAGCGCATTGCGATCCCATACGAGGGCGACACGATGCCGGGCTGGTTCTTCCCGGCCGGCGACGCGCAGCCCGGCGAGCGGCGCCCGCTGGTCGTGGTCAACAACGGCAGCGACGGCGCGACCTCGCACATGTGGGTGCACGGCGGCGCCGCCGCCCACGAGCGCGGCTACCACTGGATGACGTTCGACGGACCCGGCCAGCAGTCGATGCTCTTCGAGCGCGACATCCCGTTCCGCCCCGACTGGGAGGCCGTCCTGACGCCCATGCTCGACGCGGTGATCACGCGCGACGACGTCGACACCGACCGCATCGCCGTGATCGGCGTGAGCCAGGCGGGCTACTGGGTTCCGCGAGCGCTGGCCTTCGAGCACCGGTTCGCGGCGGCGGTCGTCGATCCCGGTGTCGTCGACGTCTCCACATCGTGGACCGCGCAGCTGCCCGGCGCGCTGCGCAAGGAGCTCGAGCACCACGAGCAGGCGAAGTTCGACCGCAGCATGCGGATGGGCGAGCGCTTCTCGCACGACACACGGGCCGTACTGGCGTTCCGCAGTGCGCCGTACGGCATCGACTCAGACTCCCGCTACGCGCTCTATGAGTCCGTCATGGAGTACCGGCTGGGCGACGAGGTCTCGCAGATCACCACGCCGCTGCTCATCACCGACCCGGAGGGCGAGCAGTTCTGGCCCGGCCAGTCGCAGCAGCTGCACGACCTGCTCCCCGGCGAGCGCGAGCTCGTGCGCTTCACGGCCGAGGAGGGCGCCGGTCGCCACTGCGAGCCGATGGCCTCGGGTCTGCGTGACGCCCGCGTCTTCGACTGGCTCGACGGCTACCTCGACCCGACGGTCACGGTCTAGAGCGACGCGCGCGCACCACGTCGAGGAACTGCTCGTGCAGCCGCGTGTCCGCGCCCAGCTCGGGGTGGAACGCGATGACGGTGAGACCGCCCTCGCGGGCGGCGACCGGATGGCCGTCGACGCTCGCGAGGATCTCGACCCCCTCGCCGTGCTCCTCGATCCACGGCGCGCGGATGAACACCGCGCGGACCGGCTCGCCCTCGAGGTCGGGGAAGCGCAGCTCCTCCTCGAAGGAGTGGACCTGGCGGCCGAACGCGTTGCGTCGCGCGACGATGTCCATGATCCCGAGGTGCTCGCGGTCGAGCATGATGAGCCCGGCGCAGGTGCCGAACATCGGCGTGCCGGAGGCTGCGAGCTCGCGCAGCGGGTCCGCGAGGCCCTCTCGCGCGATCCCGAGCGTCATCGTCGTCGACTCGCCGCCCGGCAGGACGAGACCGTCGAGCCCTTCGAGGTCCGCGGGGACGCGGACCTCGCGGACGTCGGCGCCCAGCGACTGCAGGACGCGCGAGTGCGCGGCGAACCCGCCCTGGAGGGCGAGGACCCCGACGACGGGTGTCACCAACCGCGGCTGGCGAGCGTCTGCTCGGGCTCGAGCTTGCGCGCCTCGAGGCTCTGCATCGCGGTGCCGAGGCCCTCGGACGCGCGCGCGACGCGCTCCGGGTCGGCGAAGTGCGTCGTCGCCTCGACGATCGCGGCCGCGCGGGTCGCGGGATCCTCGGACTTGAAGATCCCGGAGCCGACGAAGACCGCCTGCGCGCCGAGCTGCATCACGAGCGACGCGTCGGCCGGCGTCGCGATGCCGCCGGCGCAGAAGAGCGGGACGGGCAGCTGGCCCTCGCGGGCCGTCCGGCGCACGAGGTCGTACGGGGACTGCAGCTCCTTGGCGGCCGTGAAGAGCGCCGGCTCGTCGAGCGTCGCGAGACGGCGGATCTCCGACGTGATCTCCCGCAGGTGGCGGACGGCCTCGACGATGTCGCCGGTGCCGGCCTCGCCCTTGGAGCGGATGAGCGCCGCGCCCTCCCCGATGCGCCGCAGCGCCTCGCCGAGGTTCGTCGCCCCGCACACGAACGGCGCCTTGAACGCCCACTTGTCGATGTGGTTGGCCTCGTCGGCGGGCGTGAGGACCTCGGACTCGTCGATGTAGTCGACCTCGAGGGCCTCGAGCACCTGCGCCTCGGCGAAGTGCCCGATGCGGGCCTTGGCCATCACCGGGATCGTGACCGCCGCCTGGATCCCCTTGATCATCGCGGGGTCCGACATCCGCGCGACGCCACCGTCGCGCCGGATGTCCGACGGGACGCGCTCGAGCGCCATGACCGCGGAGGCACCTGCGTCCTCGGCGATCTTGGCCTGCTCGGCGTCGACCACGTCCATGATCACGCCGCCCTCGAGCATCCGGGCGAGCCCGACCTTCACTGCGAATGTCGCCTCGTCACGCATGAGGCTGAATCTAGCGCGCTATTTGAGTCGGAACGCTTTGATGCGGTCCTGGTAGCCCTCGACGTCGCGGCTGTAGACGCCGTAGGCGAGCGCCTGGATCAGCGCCAGCAGCGCGGTGTGCGACCGCACGTACGCCGGGCTGTTGGACGAGTAGTACAGACGGATGCGTGCGAGCTTCGCCACCTCGGACAACGTCGCGTCCGTGATCGCCATCGTCTGCGCCTGGCGGTGCCGGGCGAGCTTCATCGAGCGCACGACGAGCGGGTGCGGCCGCCCGGCGCTGAGGCCGATGACCAGCGTCTCCTCGTCGATCCGCGACAGACGGCCGAGCGCCTCCTGCGACGGGCTCGCGACGATCTCCGCACGGAGGTCGAGCAGCATGAGCAGGTGCCGCAGATAGGAGGCGAAGAACGCCATCTGGTCCGTGCCCGCGATGAGCAGCTTCGGGGCCGCGACGATCGCGTCGATCGCCTGCTCCACCGTCCGCCGCGAGACCTTGCGGGCCGTCTCCTCGACGTTGACGTGGTCGGCGGCCAGCGACGTCTCGAACTCGTTCTGGTCCAGCGCGAACAGCGGTGCCGCAGCCGGCGTCCCATTGGTGGGGCCGGGGGCGTGACGACGGCGGTACTCCTCGCGCGCCGAGTGCTGGAGCTCGGGATACCCCTCGAACCCCAGGGCCTGGCTGAAGCGCACCACCGTCGAACTCGACGTGTTCGCGCGACGGGCAAGCTCCTCGGCGGTCTGGAACGCGACGTCGTCCAGGTGATCGACGATGTACTGCGCCACGTCCTTCTGGGAACGGGAGAACTCGTCGAAGCGCGCCTGGATGTAGGACGACAGGGACTCCGGCGCGACGGTGGTTGCATCGGCTCGCTTCATAGGCGATGCCGTGATTCGACGGTCGGTCGCCACGTTCCTTCCAGGTCCGATGCGAGACGATGCGGCGATGCTGCTCGCCGACCTCGTCGCGGTCTCCGCCACGGTCGCCGCGACCCGCTCCCGGACGGCCAAGGTGCAGGCGGTGGCGGGTGCCCTGCGGGGCACCGCTCCGGGCGAGGCGCCGGCGGTCGTCGCGTTCCTCTCCGGCGAGCTGCGCCAGCGCCAGATCGGCGTCGGCTGGTCGTCGCTGAAGGACGCGCCCGAGCCGGCCGAGACCGCCTCGCTCACCGTCGCGGAGGTCGACGACGCGTTCGCCCGGATCGGCGCGCTGTCGGGCCCCGGCTCGCAGGCCGCGCGGCGCGATGCGCTCGGCGCGCTCTTCGCGAGGGCGACCGCCGACGAGGCGGCGTTCCTGCGCGGGCTGCTGCTGGGCGGCCTGCGCCAGGGCGCGCTCGAGGGCGTCGTGGTCACGGCCGTCGCCGCCGCGGCCGATCTGCCGGTCGCCGACGTCCGCCGCGCGCACATGCTCGACGGCGATCTCGGCGACGTGGCTCGGATCGCGCTCACCGAGGGCGCGTCGGGGCTCGCGCGCATCGGCCTCGTCGTGGGCCGCCCCATCCACCCCATGCTCGCCAAGCCCGCCGACAGCCTCGAGGGCGCGATGGCCAGGACGGCGCCCGCGGCCGTGGAGACGAAGCTCGACGGCGTGCGCATCCAGGTGCACCGCTCCGGCGCCGACGTCGCGCTCTTCACGCGCACGCTCGACGACGTGACAGCTCGGCTCCCCGAGCTCGTCGCGGCCACGCTCGCCCTGCCCGCGACCGAGCTCGTCCTCGACGGCGAGGCGATCGCGCTGCGTCCGGACGGCAGGCCCCACCCCTTCCAGGTGACCGCGTCGCGCCTCGGGACCCGCACCGCGCGCGCGGACCTGCCGCTCACGCCGCAGCACTTCGACGTGCTGCACCTCGACGGCGAGGACCTGCTGGACCGGCCGGGCGCCGAGCGCGCCGAGATCCTGCACCGCATCGTCCCTGCGGATGCGCGGGTCGAGCGGATCGTCGCCGACGACCTCGCGGCCGCGCAGGCCGTCTTCGACGCCGCGATCGCGGCGGGCCACGAGGGCGTCGTGGTGAAGTCGCTCGACGCGCCCTACGCCGCCGGCCGCCGGGGCGGCGACTGGCTGAAGGTCAAGCCGCGCCACACCCTCGACCTCGTGATCCTCGCCGCCGAGTGGGGCCACGGACGGCGGCGCGGGTGGCTCAGCAACCTGCATCTCGGCGCCCGCGGGCCCGACGGCGAGCTGGTGATGCTCGGCAAGACGTTCAAGGGCCTCACCGACGAGATGCTCGCCTGGCAGACCGAGCGCCTGAAGGAGCTGGCGGTGTCAGAAGACGGACACGTCGTTCACGTGCGCCCCGAGCTCGTCGTGGAGATCGCCTTCGACGGCGTGCAGACGAGCCCGCGCTACCCGGGCGGGGTGGCGCTGCGCTTCGCGCGGGTCCTCGGGTATCGCCCCGACAAGCCCGCGCGCGAGGCGAGCACCCTCGACGAGGTGCTCGCGATCCACTCCTCGGGCTAGACCCGGCTCGCGACTGCCGCGTCGGCGGCGCGCGGCGTGGCGGCGACGACCCAGGGGCGGGCGACGGGCGTCACGTCGACGACCATGCGACGGCGCGGCGGAAGCTCGACGGAGGGGTCCATGCCCAGGAGCGCGTCGGAGGAGAGACGGTCGCCGCGGCGGGCGGCGGAGGCGACACCGATCGCGAGCAGGCCGCACAGCGTCCACGCTGTGATGCCCAGTGCGATCCAGACCACGATCGACATGCTCTGCCTCCCTTACCGGCGGGTGCCGAACTCGTTGGTGTAGGTCACCGCGGGGTCGCCGGCCAGGCCGGCCATCGGGGCGCCAGGGGCGATGCCGATGCCGATCTCGCGGAAGGCGCCGCGGAGGATGTTGGCGCGGTGGCCGGGGCTGGCCATCCAGGCGGCGACGATCGCGCTCGGCTTGGCGAGGGCGCCCTGGCCCCAGGCGATGTTCTCGCCGATCTCGTAGCGGAGGGCGCCTGCGAGGTAGCGCGTGCCCTGGCGGATGCGCTGCTCGAGCGTCGAGCCCGTCGGAGACACGTGGCTGAAGAACCCGCCGCGGACCATGTCGCCGGCGTAGCTCTGCGCGGCGGTGGTGAGCTGACGGTGGGCGCGGAGGCGGCCGAGGCCGAAGGACGCGCGCTGCTGGTTGAGCAGGCAGAGCGTCGCGGCGCGCGCAGTGGCGATGTTCTGCGCGGTCGGCTGGACGTCGGCTCCCGTACAGGCGGAGGCGAAGGTGGGGACTGCAAGAGCGGCGGCGGCGGTGATGACGAGACTGCTGGCGAGGCGGCGGATCCGGCGGGGGGCCGGGAGGAGGGAGAGCGGCATGGGGGAAGCGTCGGGAAATCTGGGCATCCACCCCATCGGCCGATCGGCCCGACTTCTCTGCGCCGCGGGTGGGCCGATCGGGTGGGACGGGCAGTCCGAACGGCCGACGGCGGCACCAGGAGTCCTCCAGCAGATGCAGAAAACATGGAGATTCCGCGCGAACCTGCACAACTTCTGCCCACCCACGGGGCCGATCGGCCCAATCCTGCCTCGGCCGATCGGCCACCCACGCCTCCCCCGCACCGGGGGGTGGGCGGCCCATGTGCGGCGCCGCCACGAACTGCATCACTGGAAGACGTGTCCCCGGTCACCGTCCTCCTCGCCGTCAGCGATCAGCTCCAGCAAGCCGTGCTGCTGCGCGCCATGCGCCGCCACGCCGACTTCACGATCGTCGGCACGGAGCACGACGGAGCACGAGCGCTGGACGCGATCGTGCAGGCGGCGCCCGACGTCGCGGTCGTCGACACGGGCCTACCCACCCTGGATGGGCTGGACCTGTGCGTCCGCCTGGCCGCGGTGCGCCCTGAGGTCGGCACGCGGGTGCTCCTGCTCGACGGCGATCCGCCGGTGACACGGGCCCGGGCGGTGTGCTCCGGGGCCGCCGGATGCCTTCCCGCGACGTCGACCGCCGCGCAGCTCTGCGATGCGATCACGTCCATCGCGAACGGCGGGACGATCTTCCACATCTAGGCGCAGCCGCGGCAGTACCGCTGTCGTTCCTGGTACAACCAGGACATGACGCCGACGCTGGGCAGGGTCAGGATCGTCATCGCAGACGACCACCCGCTCTACCGGGCCAGCGTCGTGAGAGCGATCTCCCATCATCCGAGCCTCGAAGTCGTGGCCGAGGCCTCCGACGGCCGGACCGCGCTCGAGGAGATCCGCCGGCTCACGCCGGAGGTCGCGCTCGTCGACATGCACATGCCGGATCTCGACGGCGCCGGCGTCATCAACGCGGTCGCTCGCGACAACCTGCCCACACGGGTGATGCTCCTGTCCGGGATGCTCAGCGACCAGCAGATCTACGAGGCGCTCGAGCAGGGCGCTGCCGCCATCCTCACGAAGACGATCGAGGCCGCCCAGGTGCTCGACGCCGTGGTCGCGGTGGCCAGGGGCGAGACGGTCCTCGCGCCCGAGCTGCAGGCCGTCGTCGCCAGCCAGATCCGTCAGCGAGCGCGCGAGCAGCGTCCCCTGCTCACCGGGCGTGAGCAGGAGATCCTCGCGTGCATGGCCCAGGGCATGCCGGGCCCGGAGATCGCGCGCAAGCTCTCCGTCAGCCCGTCCACGGTCAAGAGCCACACCGAGAAGCTGTACGAGAAGCTCGGAGTCACGGACCGTGGCGCGGCGGTCGCCGAAGGGATGCGTCAGGGCCTGATCGAATAGTGAGCCCCGACCGCGCTCCCGCACCCGATTTCGAGGCGATCCTCGGAGCGCTGCCCGAGGCGGTCGCCGTCTTCGACGCGCGGGGCTCGATCGTCTACGCGAACGAGCGCTTCGCCGCGGTTCACGGCTACCCGCTCGAGGAGCTGCTCGGCGGCGGCTTCGCCCGGCTGACGCCGGACCCCGAGGGCCAGGCGAAGCGGATGGCGAGCTTCTTCGACGCACCGCTGCACCGCGACGAGTCCTCCGCGGTCCGGGTCGCGGGCCTGCACAGCGACGGCCGCCACCTCGAGCTCGAGGTCACCCAGAGCCCCCTCCAGACCGAGCGCGGCATGTTCGGCGTCCTCGTCGTCCGCGACAAGACCGACTCCACGGTCCGCCATCGCGCCGAGATCCAGGCCAAGCACCGCGAGGCGGTCCTCGACCTCGGCCGCTTCGCGCTGTCGGACGTGCCGTTCGACGAGCTGCTGCTGCGCGCCGCCACGATCACGGTCGCGACGCTCGGGGTCGACCGCGCCCTCATCTCCGAGCAGCGCGACGGCCGGCTGATCCGCCGAGCGGTCGCGGGGGCGGTCGACGTGATCGACGCCTCGATCCCCGTGTCGCGTGCGCCGATGAGCGCCCGTGCCCTCGTGACCGGCGCGACGATCCTGCGCGGCGGCCCCGACCAGCCGCCGGTCCCTGAGGTCCTGAGCGAGGACGGCATCCACCTCGCTGCCGTCATCCCGATCCGCGGCCCCGCAGAGCGCTACGGCATCCTCGGCGCCTACCGGCTCGAGAGCGGCGTCTGGACCGCCGACGAGATCGGCTTCCTGGAGTCGCTCGCCCACCTGCTGTCCTCCGCGGTCGAGGGCGAGTCCGCCCGGCGCGCGGCCGCCGCCACCCAGGCCCGCCTGCAGGCGATCCTCGACAACTCCCCCGTCGCGATCGCGATCAAGGACCTCGAGGGCCGCTACCTCGTCATCAACCGCCGCTGCCACGAGCTGCTCGGCATCGACCCGGACACGACGGTCGGGCGCACGGCGCACGACGTCTTCCCCGCCGAGGTCGCCGACGCGCTGCACTCCCACGACCGCGAGGTGCTGCGCCTCGGGCACACGCTCCAGGTCGAGGAGACGATGGAGCACGCGGACGGGCGCCACGTCTACCGCACGCTGAAGTTCCCGATGCGGGGCGAGGACGGCAAGGTCTACGGCATCGGCCTCATCGCGACGGACGTGACCGAGGGACTGCGCAGCGAGGAGGAGCGCAAGGACCTCGAGGCGCGGCTGCATCGCGTCGACCGCCTCGAGAGCATCGGGCGGCTCGCAGGCGGCATCGCGCACGACTTCAACAACCTCCTCGCCGTCATCCGCAACTACGCGCAGTTCCTCATCGAGGACCTGCCGGAGGGGTCGCAGAGCCGCGAGGACCTCGAGCAGATCCGCCGCGCCGTCGACCGGGCCACGTCGCTGACCCGGCAGCTGCTGATCTTCGCCCGCAAGGAGCGCTCCGCCCCGCGCCCGCTGCAGCTCAACGAGATCGTCGGCGACACCGAGCGGCTCCTGCACCGCACGCTGGGCGAGGACATCCACCTCCGCACGCGCCTCGACCACGGGCTGCCGCCCGTCGAGCTCGATCCCGGGCAGGCGGAGCAGGTGCTCATCAACCTCGCGCTCAACGCCCGCGACGCGATGCCCACCGGCGGGACGCTGACGATCGCCACCGCGCGCGGCGACGGCGACACCGTCCTGCTGAGCGTGAGCGACACCGGGACCGGGATGTCGGCCGAGGTGGCCGACCGCGCCTTCGAGCCGTTCTTCACGAACAAGCCAGAGGGCAAGGGAACGGGTCTCGGCCTGGCGATGGTCTACGGCGTCATCACGGGCGCGGGCGGCAACGTCGATCTCGAGACCACGGAGGGCGAGGGCACGACCCTCACGCTCTCGCTGCCGGCGACGGACGAGCCCACCCCCGAGGAGCCGGAGCTGACCCCGGAGATCGGCGTGGGCCGCGGCGAGACGGTCCTGCTCGTCGAGGACGCCGACGCCCTGCGCGACCTCACGCGGCGCATCCTCGGCGAGGCCGGCTACGCGGTGCTGGAGGCGCGCAACGGCGTGCAGGCCGTGCGGATCGTCGCCCGCCAGGGGCCGATCGACCTCCTCGTCTCGGACATCGTGATGCCCGGCATGTCCGGCCGGGACCTCGCGCTGCGGCTGCGGGAGAAGGACCCGGCGCTGCCGATCGTCTTCATGTCCGGCTACACCGACGACGCGCTGCTCGGCGGCGACTTCACCACCACCCGCCTGCTGCCCAAGCCGTTCGACGCAGAGCAGCTGCTGCGCGCCGTCCGCGAGGAGCTCGACCGCTCGGTCAGCGCCCGTGCGCCGCGCGATAGCGACGGATGAGGGCGTTCGTCGAGCTGTCGTGATCGAGCCGGGGCTCGTCCGGGGCCTCGAGCTCCGGCGCGATCCTCTGCGCCAGCTCCTTGCCCAGCTCGACGCCCCACTGGTCGAACGAGTTGATGCCCCAGATCGCGCCCTGCGTGAACACCTTGTGCTCGTACAGGGCGATGATCGCGCCGAACGTCGCGGGGTCCAGCCGCTCGGCGAACAGGACGTTCGTCGGCCGGTTGCCCGGGAACTCGCGGTAGGGCTGCCCCTCGGGCGCGCGCCGGCCGAACGCGAGCGCCTCCGACTGAGCGAGCAGGTTGGCGGTCAGGAGGTCGTGGTGGTCGCCGAGCGGGTTCTGCGAGTGCAGGAACCCGAGGAAGTCGCACGGGATGAGCTTCGTGCCCTGGTGGATGAGCTGGAAGAACGCGTGCTGGCCGTTCGTCCCCGGCTGGCCCCACAGGATCGGGCCGGTGCCGTGCTCCACGGCCGACCCGTCGAGGGTCACGCTCTTGCCGTTGCTCTCCATGTCGAGCTGCTGGAGGTAGGCCGGCAGGAGCCCGAGGTAGTGGTCGTAGGGGATCACGCCGACGGTCTGCGCGCCGAAGAGCTCCTCGTACCAGATGCCCAGCAGGCCGAGGATCACGGGCAGGTTGCTCTCGAAGGGCGCCGTGCGGAAGTGCTCGTCCATCGCGTGGTAGCCGGAGAGCATCGCCCGGAACGCGTCGGGCCCGATGGCGACCATGAGCGACAGGCCGACCGCGGAGGGCAGCGAGTAGCGCCCGCCGACCCAGTCCCAGAAGCCGAACATGTTCTCGGTCTCGATGCCGAACGCCGCGACCTCCTTCGCGTTCGTCGACACCGCCACGAAGTGCTTGGCCACCGCCGACTCGTCGCCCAGGGCGGCGATCGCCCAGTCGCGGGCGGAGTGGGCGTTCGTGAGCGTCTCGAGCGTCGTGAACGTCTTGGAGACGACGATGAAGAGCGTCTCTGCGGCGTCGAGTCCGTGGACCGCCTCGGCGAACTCGGAGCCGTCGACGTTGGCGACGAAGCGGACGTCGAGGTCGCGCTTGCTCTCGTGCAGGAGGGCCTGGTGCGCCATCGCCGGCCCGAGGTCGGATCCCCCGATGCCGATGTTCACGACGGTGCGGATCGGCTTGCCGGTGTGCCCGACCCACTCCCCGGACCGCACGCGGTCGGCGAACGCCGCCATCCGGTCGAGGACCGCGTGGACCTCGGGGACCACGTTCTCCCCGTCGACGACGAACTCGCCGTCGCGCGGCATGCGCAGCGCCACGTGCCCGACGGCACGGTCCTCGGTCACGTTGATGTGCTCGCCCGCGAACATCGCGTCGATGCGGGCACGCAGCCCGGCGGCGTCGGCGAGCCCCCGGAGGAGGGCGAGCGTGTCGTCGCTCACCCGGTTCTTCGAGTAGTCCATCGTGATCCCGGCCGCCTCCGCGACGAGGCGCTCGCCCCGGGTCGCATCGGCGGCGAAGAGGTCGCGGATCTGGACGTCCGCGACCTCGTCGTAGTGGCGCTCCAGCGCGGCCCAGGCCTCGGCGGTGGCAGGCATCGCGCGGAGCGTATCTCTGTCACGCGTCCCAGACCTGCAGGATCACCTCGCGGGTGATGCGACCGCCGGCGAGCTCGGCCTGCGCCGAGCAGACCACGCGGCCGCCGTCGGGGTAGGTGCAGCGGACGGTGTAGGCGAGGGCGTCCGCGCCGACCGCGACGAGGTCGACCTCGTGCGTCATGTCGCGCTCGTAGACGTCGCGCAGACGGGCGCCGATCTGCGCGGCGCCGCGTAGGCGCAGCGGCGTGGTCGGCGGGTGGCCCGCGTCGACGATCTCGAGCGTCGCGTCGTCGGCGTACAGGCCGGCGAGCGCCTCGACGTCGTGGGACTGGACGGCGTGGCGCAGGGCGGTGCCGTCGATGGTGGTGGAGGCCGTTGAGGTGGTCATGGCGGTGACCTTCGCCCACCACCGTCAGCCGACCGTCAATCCCCCATGAACGAGGCCCCCGGCGTAGGATCGCCCCATGCTCCGGGTGCGGCTCCTTGGCCCGCTGGAGGCCGACGTCGCAGGCCGCTCCGTCGAGCAGCCCGCGAGCAGCCGCGCCTGGGAGCTGCTGGCGTGGCTCGCGCTGCACCCCGGCGAGCATCCCCGCGGCGCGCTCGCCGCGCGCTTCTGGCCCGACGTGCTCGACGCGAGCGCGCGGGCCTCCCTGCGGAGCGCCGCCTGGGCCCTGCGGCGTGCGCTCGGTCCCGAGGGCGCGGACTTCCTCGTGGCCGGCAGGGACCGCGTGGGCCTGCGCTGCGCGACCGATCTCCAGGAGCTCGACGAGCTCCTGGAGGGCGACGCGCTCGAGGCCGCGGCCGCCCTGCACCGCGGGCCGCTCCTCGCCGATCTCGACCAGGACTGGGTGCTCGAGGAGCGCGACCGGCAGACCGCCAGGCTCGAGCGCGATCCTCGCGCGCCTCGCGCAGGAGGCGCCGACGCCGGCGCTCGCGGTCGGGCACGCGCGGCGGCGCCTGGAGCTCGATCCGCTCGACGAGGCGGCGGCGCGCGCCCTCATGGAGCACCACGCCGCCAACGGCGACCGGGCGGCGGCGCTGGCCGTGCACGACCGGCTCGCCGAGCGCCTGCGCACGCAGCTGGGCCTGGCGCCCTCGGCCGAGACCCGCGCGGCGGTCGCGCGCGTTCGCAGCGCCCCCGCCGTCGTGGCCGAGGCGCCGGGTGCATCGCCGGTCATCGGCCGCGACGCCGAGCTCGCGGCGCTGCTCGCGATGCGCTCCGGCGTCGTCGTCGTCCGCGGCGAGGCCGGGATCGGCAAGACGCGGCTGGCGCGCGAGGTGCTCGAGCGGGCGCGGGCCGCGGGCGCCCGCACGGCGTCGTGCGCGGCGCTCGAGCTCGGCGGTCCCGCGCCGTACTCGATGTGGTCCGAGCTGCTGCGCGACCTCACCGACGACCTCGCCCCTCCCCCGCCCGACGCGACCTGGCCCGACGACCTCGCCGTCATCGCGCCGTCATTGCCCCGCCGTCTGGGCCGCACGTCCGTGGCGCAGGGCGCGCGGGCGGCGCCGGAGCACGCGCGATCGCGGCTGCTCGAAGCGGCGGTGGACGCCGTCGAGCACGCCGGCGCGGACCGGCCGCTCGTCCTGCTCCTCGACGACGCGCACCTGGCCGACACCCCGAGCCTCGAGCTCCTCGCCTACGTGCTGCGGCGCTTCAGCGGCCTCGGCGTCCTCGCCATCCTCACCTGCCGCACGACGCCGCAGCGGCCCGACCTCGACGCGCTGCTGCGCGCCCACGTCGGCCGTGGTGGGGAGCTGCTCGAGCTCGACGTCCTGCCCCTGCCGCGCGACGACGTCGAGCGGCTCGTCGCGTCCGTGGCCGAGCTGCCGCCCGAGCAGCGCGCGCAGGTGATCGCGGCGGCCGACGGCAACCCGCTGCTGGCGATCGAGGGCGCGCGGGCCGCCGGAGCCGGCCGCGACGGCCCGCCCGAGAGCCTGCAGGCCGTCGTCCGGGCCGCGGTGGGGCGCCTCCCCGACGGCGCCCGCCGCGCGGCGGAGCTGGCCGCCGTCGCCGGCCGCGACCTCACGCTGACCGAGGTCGGCGCCCTGGCCTCCCAGGAGGACGTCCTGCGCGCACTGGACTGCGGGCTGCTCACCGCCGAGCGCGGCGACTTCGGCTACCGCCATGCGCTGCTGCGCGACGCCGCGCTCGCCGACATGCCCGAGCCGCGGCGGCGCGGGCTGCACGAGGAGCTGGCCGCGGCCCTGCGCGGCCCTGCCGCCGAGATCGCGCGCCACCTGCGGCTCGCGGGCCGCGACGACCTCGCCGCGGGGCGCCTCGCCCGCGCCGCCCGGGACGCCGCGGCGGTCGGCGCCGTCGACGAGGCCGCCGAGTTCCTGCGCGAGGCGCTCGAGCTGCGACCCGGCGACCCGTCGCTCACCGTCGAGCTCGCCGCCGCGGAGGCCTACAGCGGCCGGCGGCTCGCCGCCGAGGACGCGCTGCGCACCACGCTCGATCTGCTCGCGCCGTCCGAGCACGCCGAGCGCGGCGCCGTCCACGCGCGGGCGGCGCGCTGGTACAGCGCCGCGCTCTGCCGTCCGTCGGAGACGATGTCGCAGGCGCGGCGGGCGATCGCCGAGCTGGACTGCGCCGACGCCGTCGATCCCACCCAGCTCGCCAGCGCGCTGGCGCTCGGCGCCTGGGGCGCCGCGGTGACGGGCCGCGTGCAGGACGCCGATGCGCTGCTCGCTCGGCTCGCGACGGTCGACGTCACCGACCCCGACGTCGCCTGCGAGATGGCCAACGCGTACGCGTTCCGTGCGCTGGCGGAGAACCGGCTCGACGAGGCGGTGGAGCGGTTCGAGTCGATCGTCGGGATGCCCGGGCCCAGCCCGCGACCGGGCCTACAGCGTACGTGCGAACCTCGCGTGCATCCTCGCGGCGGCGGCCCGTCACGAGGACGCGCTGGCCTGCGCGGACGGCGGCGTCGCCGAGGTGCGCGGGATGCCGAGCCTGCTCACGCCGCTGCACGCGCTGCGGGCCAAGCTCCTCACCCGCCTCGGGCGCCTCGACGCGGCACGCGAGGCGATCGCCCTGGAGCGCGTCGCCGCCGCGCGCAGCGGTGACCCGTCGCTCGTCGCCCTGGCCGACCACGACGCCGGGATGGCCGCCTACGCGGCGGGCGATCACGCCGCCGCGGCGTCGCTGCTCGCGCGCGGGCTGGAGTCCGACGCGGCCATCAACCGGCCGCTCGCCCGGCTGGCGATCGCTGAGTCGCTCGCCCGGCTCGGGCGCGCCGACGCCGCGGAGGCCGAGCTGCGCGAGGTGACCCAGGAGCCGGTCGGCCCCGGCGACCGCCCGGCGGCGCTCGTCGCCCGCCTCACGCACGTGCAGGCGCTCGTCGCCCGGGCCCGCGGCGACGAGGTGCTCGCCGAACGGCGCCTCCAGGAGGCCGCGGCGGCGTGGCGCCGCCAGCCGTCGCGTGCCGGTGGCGGCGACATCGCCTCGTCCCTTGTGGACCTCGGGCGCCCGACGCTCGCTCCCGTCGAGCCGGCGCGCGAGCTCGAGCGCGTCGAGCGCGAGCTTCGCCACGCCCCCGACCCGGGAGCCCCGCGTGCCGCAGTTCGATGACGCCGCGATCAGCGCCGCACCCGTCGAGGAGGTGTGGAAGCTCCTGTACGACCCCGCGCGCTTCCCGGAGTGGTGGCGCGGCATCGGGACCGTGGAGCCGCGCGCCCACGAGGGACGCGGCGACTTCACGATGTTCACCGACGGCTACCCGGACTTCCCGATGCCCCAGGAGCTGCGCAGCGACCTCTCGGGCCGGTCGGTCACCGTGTCCTGCCTCGTGAGCGACCTCGTCTTCGCGTACCGCCTGACGCCGTTGACCGAGAGCGACGGCACCGAGATCGCCGTGCACGTCGAGCTGCCCGAGGAGGAGGCGCACCGGCTCGAGACGCAGCGCGGGGTCGTGCGCGACTCGCTCGAGGCCCTGGCGGCGCTCGCCGCCGCCTGAGACGCCGTCGGCCGACGCGGCGACTAGGGTGGTCCGATGCTGCGGGTCCTGGCCGTCCTGGCCGCCCTCACCGTCGTGGGCGGCGTCCTGCGCTTCCACGCCGCGTCGGACCCGAGTGCCTACCAGTCCAAGGACGAGCAGTCCTACGCGATGATCGCCCGTGGGCTCTCGGTCACCGGCAACTACGGCAATCCCGGCATGACCGATCCGGTCCACTGGCCTCCGGGCGCGCCGCTCATGTTCGCCCTGGCGTACGAGCTCAAGCCGCAGAAGCGCGGCGGCGGCGTGTGGGACGTCCCGTCCGCCTACCCCGCGCAGGCGCTGGTCGGGACGCTGACGATCCCCGCCGCGTTCCTGCTCGCGTACCTCGTGGCGGGCTGGGGCGCGGGGCTGCTCGCGGCGGCTGCCGTGGCGTTCTACCCCCCGCTCATCTCGGCGTCGGGCGACCTGCTGTCCGAGCCGCTCGGCGCGCTCCTCGTCACCTCGGCGCTCGCGGCGACCGTCTGGGCGCTGCGAAGACCGGCTTCGTGGCTTCCTCCCATCGTCGCCGGGCTGCTGCTCGGGGCCACCATCCTCACGCGGGCGGACCTCGCGCTCGTCCCCGCGATCGCGCTGCTCGTCGTCGCCATCGCCGCGTGGCGGCGCGCGTCCTCGCGGCCGCTCGCCGCCGCCGTGCGTGCTGCGGGGCCGATGCTCGTCGCGCTGCTCGTGCTCCTGACGCCGTGGACGGTGTTCGCGTCGTCGAAGGCCGGCCACTTCGTGCCGCTCTCCAGCGGTGGCGGCTCGAACCTCTGGGTCGGGACCTACCTCCCCGGCAACGGCTCGATGTTCGGCGCCAAGCGCGCCCTGGCCGACGAGGTGCGCGCCCGCAATCCCGACCTCGCCGGCAAGAAGTGGTTCCAGCTGCGCCAGGCCGACGTCATCACGACGGTGGCCGCCCGCCATCCGGATCTCACGACCGACGCGGCGCTGCAGAAGGAGGGGATGCAGAACCTGCGCGACTACGCGCTCGGCGATCCGGTCTCCTTCGCCGCCATGGGAGCGCGCAAGGTGTGGCGGCTCTGGGGCGGCTACACGCTCGGCACCTACCGCAACCCGCGCACGCCGGTGACCGTGTTCCACCTCCTGCTCGTGGCGTTCGGGCTCGTGGGGCTCGTCGCCGGGTTCGTCGCGACGCGCGGCGCGGCGGCGATGTGGCTGCTCGGCGGGGTCCTGCTCTACGTGTCGGCGATCAACGCGCTGCTCGTCTCCGAGGCGCGCCACAACCTGACGCTCATGCCGATCGTCGTGGCGACGGGCGCGGCGGGGGTGTTCCTCGCCGCGACCCGGCTGCGGGAGCGACGCGCGGCGTCACCCGAGCGGGAGGTCGCCGCGCGGGCGAGCGGGGTCGCTAGCGGTGATGTCCGCGGCGCGCCGGCATCGCCGACAGCGCCTCGCTGACCTGCTGGGCGGGCATCCCGAGCTCGTGGGCGAGCGCCGCCGCGAACGCGTCGCGGCGGGCGTCGCGCCGCGTCGCCTCGTCCGCACGGAACGCGTCGAGGATGGCGCGGACCTGCGCGACGTCGACGTTCAGCGCGGTCGCGATGCCCTGGGCGTCGCCGCGCCGGGCGCGCTTGGGCCCGTCGACGGCGCGTAGGGCGTCGCGGAGCCGGTCGACGTCGACGCCGAGCTCCTCGGCGAGCGCCTGACCGAGGCCGCGGGCGCCGTTCAGGCGGCCGCGGGCACGACGGGCGTCCTGCACCTCGTCGACCGCGGCGCGCACCTTGGCGGCGTCGAGTCCGAGCTCGCGCGCGAGCGCGTCGGCGAGGCCGTCGCGGCCGCGCGGCCGCTGCGTGCGACCGCCCTCGAGCGCGGAGCGCACCTGCGCCGGGCTGCGGCCGAGGCCGACGGCGAGCGCGCTGATGAGATCCGCGTGACGGTCCGCGCTCGGCGTGGCCTCGCGGACGTCCTGCAACGCGGATCGCAGGGTCGCGACGCTGACGTCGAGCCGCGTGGCGAGCCGGTCGACCCAGCCGCTGCGGCGCGATCCGCCGGTGGTGCTCGTGCCGCCGCGCGAGCTCAGTGCCTTGCCGTGCGAGACGCTGGGAGCAGCCGTCGCCCCTGGCCCGCCCGCCGTGAGCGCTCCGCCTCCTGCTGCGATTCCGACTGCTGCCGCGATCCCTGCCGCACGCTTGCGCCCTGCCATGCCGGGAATGTCCCGGACCTACCTTCACGGAACCTAAGGTTCCGGATGGCTCAGGGACCGCTCAGGGACCGCACAGCCCGTCCCGAGCCGCCGCGCCGATGGTGTGCACCATGAACACCGCACGCCGACCCTCCTGGCTGCGCGTCGCCGGCGTGAGCATCGCGATCTTCTTCACCGTGCTCGCGCTGCTGTGGTTCCGCGTCAGCGCGGGGGCAGACCCGGTCCTCAGCGCCCAGACCTCGTCCGGGCAGGTCACGACGACGACGCAGTCGTCGACGACGACATCCTCGGACGACACGACGGGCAGCGACGACTCGTCGTCGTCCTCGTCGTCGACCGACATCCCGACCACGAGCGCGTCGTGACGGCGACGCTGACACGTCGTTTCGCGACGATGGGCGGCGAAGGGTCCGTGCACCTGGAGTCCGATGTCGCGGGCTCGTCGCGCCTCGCGGCGCTCGCCGACGCCGTCGAGGAGCTCTTCGCGGACGTGGAGACGGCGCTGACGCCGTTCCGCGACGACAGCGAGCTGGCGGTGCTCAACCGCGACGGCCGCCCGCAGGTCCCGGCGTCCCCCCTCCTCGCCGAGCTCGCGCGGGCGGCCCGGCGCGCCGCCGCGCAGACCCGCGGGCTCGTCGACGCGACGGTCCCCGTCGGCACCCGCCCGCGCCCTGCGACGCGGCCCGAGCTCCACGCCCTGTTGGCCGCGGCGCCGCCTCGGCGGGCGGCGCGACCGGCCGATGGCTGGCGCGCGCGCCAGCCGAGCGTCGACCGCGACGGCCGCGTCTGCCGGCCGGCGGGCGTGACGCTCGATCCCGGCGGTCTCGCGAAGGGCATCGCCGCCGACCGGGCGGCGGCGCTCATGCCGCCCGGCGTCGCGTACGCCATCGGATGCGGCGGCGACCTCGCGGTCGGTGGCCGGCGGTGGGAGATCGGCGTCGACGGCGTCCGGGGCGAGGGTCACGTCCATCGGCTGCAGGTCGACGGCGGAGGCGTCGCGACGTCGGGCATCCACGCCCGCGCATGGCGCGACGCCGACGGGACCGTCAGCCACCACATCCTCGATCCGGCGACCGGACGCCCCGCCTGGACCGGGCTCGTGGCGGTGACCGCCGTCGCAGCATGCGCGCTGGACGCCGAGATCCTCGCCAAGGGCGCGCTGCTGTCGGGGCCGCAGGGCGCGCGCCGGCTGCTGCAGGTCCGCGGCGGCGTGCTCCAGCACGACGACGGCACGACCGAGGTCCTCTGCGGCCTGCGGCCCGCGCGGCTGGCCCTCGCGGCATGACGAGCGCGACCGACCCCTTCCACCACCTGTTCTGGCTGGCCAGCCGCTCGGCGGGCATCCTCGCGTGGCTCGCGCTGAGCGCGTCGATGGTCATCGGGCTGTCGATGGCGACGAAGGTGGCGCCGCGCGCGATGACGCCGCGGCTGCGCGTCGCGCACGAGCGCATCGCCATCGTCGCCCTCGTCGCGCTCGGCGCCCACGGCCTGCTGCTGCTCGGGGACAGCTTCCTGCGCCCGAGCGTCCTCGACCTCGTCGTGCCGTTCCGGATCGACCATGCGGCGTTCTGGACCGGGCTCGGGCAGATCGCCGGCTACATCACGGCCGCGCTGTCGCTGTCGTACTACGCCCGCAAGCGCATCGGCGCGCGGCGCTGGCGCAACGCGCACCGCTGGATCCCGATCGCCTGGCTGCTCGGCGCGGCGCACGTCATCGGGTCGGGGACGGACATCGGGGACCTGTGGATGCAGATCCCGTTCGCGCTGACGATCGGGGCCGTGCTGGCGCTCCTCGCCCTGCGTGTGAGTGGTCCCACACGAACGGCGCCGAGACCGTCGCATCCTGTTGTGCGGTGAACCTTCGCGTCCTCTCGGCTCGACTCGCTCCCACGGACGCCGCCCGGCGACTGCGACCACGGCTGCTCCCGATCGGCCAGACGGCGCTCGCTGCGGTCGTCGCCTACTACATCGCGCAGCTCATCCCGCTCGACGATCCGCGCCCCACGTTCGCGTCGATCGCCGCGGTCATCTGCCTCAGCGCGACCTACCGCCAGCGCGGCAGGCGCGCCGTCGAGCTGACCGCGGGCGTCGTCCTCGGCCTGACGACGGCCGACGTCCTGCTGCGCATCATCGGGCCCGGCCCACTGCAGATCGGGCTCATGATCGTGCTCGCGATGGCGGTCGCGGTGGTCCTGCGTGGCAGCGACCTCTTCGTCAACGAGGCAGCGATCTCCGGCCTGATCCTCGTCTCGCTCGTCCCCGCCGCGCAGAGCAGCCTGTCGCTCACGCGGCCGATCGAGGGCCTCATCGGCGGCCTCACCGCGCTCGCGGTCGGCGCGCTCGTGTTCCCGCCCGACCCGCGCGTCCTCGTGCGCAGGGCCGCGACGCGCGTCCTCGGCGACCTGCAGTTCGCCCTCGGCGAGGTCGCCGCCGCGCTGGAGGCCGGCGACCCCGATCACGCCGGGCGCGCGCTGCGCACCGCCCGGGGGCTCGACGGCGTCGTCGACGAGCTGGCCGAGGCATTCGCCACGTCGCAGGAGACGGTGCGCATGTCCCCCGCCCGCCGTGGCGCCCGCCACGCCGTCGCGCGCCACGTGCGCACCGGAGAGCACCTGGACTTCGCGGTGCGCAACACGCGCATCCTCGCCCGCCACGCGCTGCGGTACACCCGCAGCGGCCTCAGCGCCCCGGACGGGATCACCGAGTCGGTCCGCGAGCTCGCCCTCGCCGTCGAGGGCCTCGGCTACGCGCACGACGACCCGGCCCGCGCCGCGGACGCGCGGAGCCACGCGCTCGCGGCGGCGCGCCTCGCGCGCGACGGCTTCGAGCTCGAGCCCGATCTCGTCCTCACCGAGATCGTCGCCCAGGTGCGGTCGACCGCGGTCGACCTCGTCCGCGCGGCCGAGCTGCTGGGCGAGGATCCCGAGCGCGCCGTCGACATGCCGACCGAGGAGCTGCTCGCCGTCGCGGCGTAGGGTTCCGGTGATGATCACCGGGTCGATGCGGGAGGAGCTGCTCAGCCGGGCGCTCGCACTGCGCCCGCTGCTCCTCGAGCAGCAGGCCGCCACCGAGGAGCGGACCTTCTTCGCTCCCGAGACGCACGAGCTGTTCCGCGAGGCCGGCTTCTACCGGCTGCTGGTCCCGCGCCGGTACGGGGGCCTGGAGGTCGACCTCCCCACGTTCTACGAGGTGATGATCTCCATCGCGCGCGGCTGCCCGTCGACCGGCTGGCAGCTGTGCCTGTCGGCCGGGCACGCGCTGCAGCTCGCGAGCTACTTCGACGAGAGCGCGCAGGACGAGATCTTCGGCGCCGTCGGCGGCGAGTTCATCGCGCCGCTGAGCTTCGGCCCGCAGGACGTGACCGTGCGCCGCGTCGACGGCGGCCGGATCATCTCCGGCACGTGGCACTTCGCCTCCGGGATCCCGTACTCCACCCACCACATGGGGCTCATCCACGAGGAGGGCGGGACGATCGCGTTCGTCACGCCCGAGTTCCGGCGGCTGGACAACTGGGGCGACCTCATCGGCCTGAAGGGCTCTGGCTCGCACAGCGTCGTCGTCGAGGAGGCGTTCGTCCCGGACCGCCACGTCATCCCGTTCGGGTTCTTCCAGGACGTGGCCGGCGGGACGGTCGGGTCGCGCCTGCACGACAACCCGATGTACGCCGGGCAGTTCATGGCCTTCGCCATGGGTGAGCTCAACAGCGTGCAGGTGGGCACCGCGCAGGCCATGCTCGACGAGGCGGAGCAGATCCTCACGACCCGCTCGACGAACCCGACCGGCAACCGCACGGACCCCGGCGGCGCCCGCCGCGCCGAGAACATCAACTACCAGCGCACGTTCGGCCTCGCGATGTCGTGGACCGACTCCGCGGAGTCGATCATGGTGCGCTGCGGGCAGCTCTTCCACGAGTACGCCGCCGAGAGCGTGGCGGGCGGCGAGCCGTTCATGGAGGAGCGCGCGATGCGCGTCTACGGCCAGCTCATGACGGTGCAGAAGCTCACGTGGGAGGCGGGCGACGAGCTCTTCCGCACGGCGAGCTCGAGCGGCGCGAAGGACGGCGCGCGGATGCAGCGCTACTGGCGCGACCTGTGCGCGTTCCGCACGAACGGCCTGCACCAGCTCGACTTCCGCGCGCCGGCGATCGCCCGCGCGCGGTTCGGGCTGGACGTCGACTTCGCGGGCTAGGGTCCGGCGAGCGCCGCCGGCGCTCCCGCCGGCAGGTGCTCGACGAACCAGTCCCGCGCCGCCGACGCCGCCTGCAGGAGCAGCGACCGGTCGCTGTAGAGCGTCATGTGCGTCGAGTCGCCCACGACGACGAGGCGCTTCTTCGCGGTCGGGATCCGGTTGTACGCCTCGATCTCCAGGTCCCAGAGCGTGAGGTCGTCGCGCTCGGCGACGACGACGAGCGTGGGCGTGTTCAGCAACCGCGGCAGGAAGGGATCGACGCTGTAGGACATGAGCAGCTCGGCGGACTCGATCGTGCTCAGGTTCTGGTACGCCGGCGCCTCGCGCGCCTTGAGCTCGCGGAACGTCTCCTCGGTCTCCGGGAACGGCCACGTCGACAGCCCGTTGGCCGGGTCGGTCGCATGCGGCCAGGTGCCGCCCTCACCGGTCGCGAACCGGCGCCGCCGGTCCTCGATGATGGCTGCCTCGAGGTCGCGGAACCCGAGGGTCCCGAAGATGCGGCGGAGGTTGCGGTAGCCGTCGACGACCGGGATCTGCGACGCGATGCACTTCACCCGGGGGTCGGTCGCGCCGACGATGAGCGCGTGGCCGCCGCTGTAGGAGAGCCCCCAGACGCCGATGCGGTCCGCGTCGACCTCCTCGAGCGTCTCGGCGAAGGAGATCGCGTTCTTGTAGTCCTCGATCTGCATCCACGGGTCGATGTGCTGGCGCCGCGCGCCGTCGCTGGAGCCGAAGTTGCGGTAGTCGAACAGGATCGCCGCGAACCCCGCCTCCGCGTAGAGCTCGGCGTAGTGGGGCTGGACGAGCTCCTTGACGTAGCACCAGCCGCCGGCCATGACGATGACGGGCCACGGCCCGTCGCCCGTGTCCGGTGTGTAGAGCCAGCCGCGCACGGTGTCGCCGCCGCTGGAGAACTCGATGTCGCGCCGCATGGTCAGGTCAGGGGTGCGATGTCGTGGACGCCCAGCAGCGCCTGGCCGCGCGCCTCGTAGGCGACCTCGTTGACCATCCCGTGCTGGGATGCGGCGGTGACGTCGCGCAGACAGCGGTCGACGATGTTGCCGGCGTACAGCGACCGCGCGCCGGCGTAGCGGAACATCGTCCGCACCACCTCGAGCGACACCTCCGTCGCGTGAACCGCCATGGACCGCATCTCCGCCTGCATCGCGGCGTCCACCGGCTGCCCGGCGAGCGCCGCCTCCCACGCCCGCTCGCTCGCGCCGACGAGCCCGGCCCGCGCGGCGGTCAGCGTGACGTCGCAGCGCCCGAGGTCGGACTGGAAGCGCTCGCGAGCCGCGACGCCGCGCGGGACGATGTAGCCGCGCGTCTTCGTCTTGGCCAGCTCCGCCGTCTCGTCGATCGCGCGCCGCGCCGCGCCGAGCACGAACGCGCCGTGCTCGTTCGTCACGAAGCCGGGCAGCGTGATCGCGTAGATCGGGCCGCCGCGCGCGGACGGCGCCATGTTGTCGTACGTGTGGCGCTCGGGGACGAACAGGTCCGTGACGGACATGTCCTGGCTGCCCGTCCCCTTCAGGGCGTTGACGTCCCAGTTGCCGTGCAGCGTCGCCTGCTCCTTCGGAAACGAGAACCCGAGGGTGACCGGCGGATCGCTCACTCCCACGTAGGCCAGCCCACCGAGCCACTCCGCGTGCTCGGAGCCGCTCGCGAACGGCCACCGGCCGGTGACGCGGTAGCCGCCCTCGACGGGCTCGGCGCGCCCGTTCGCCGCGACGCCGCCCGCGGTGCGCGGCAGCCGCCCGTCGACGAGGAAGTCCGCGATCCCCTCGTCCGCCATCCAGGCGGCCATGAGCGAGAGGGTGCCCGACCCCACGAACATGCACCAGCCCGCGGACGTGTCGATGTAGGCCAGGCGCTCGATGACCTCGATCTGCGTGATCGGATCGGCCTCGAACCCGCCGAGCTCGCGCGGCGACTTCAGCCGGAACAGCCCGGCGTCGTGCAGCGCACGCCAGGCCGGCTCCGGCAGCGTCCCGATGCGCTCGGCCTCGTCGGCGCATGCCGCGAGCGTGTCGGCGATCGCGTCGACCTGGCCGAGCAGGTGCGCGCGCAGCTCCGCCTCGTCGGTGGGGATCGTCGTGGTGCCGGTCATGCGTGGGCCGCCGTGAGCGTCGCCCGCGTGGCCGGATCAAGCGGCGCATCCTTGAAGTCGCGCTGGCCGATGGCGTCCTGCACGACGATCTTCACGGGCTCGATCTTCACGAGCGTCCGCGGTCGGTCCGGCAGCACCGGGAAGGGATATCCCGGTGTGCCGAGGTATCGGTTGGCGAGCGCGTCGATGTGCTCGCGCGCGCCGTCGGTCGTGATCTCCGCCACCCGGCCTCCGACCGAGATGTACCGCGCCCAGCTGCGCGGATCCTGGATGAACACACCGACCTCCGGGTGCCGCTGGACGTCGCGGTGCTTGCGGCGGCCGTGGACGGTGTTGAGCAGGATGTGCTCCCCGTCGT
Organism: uncultured Solirubrobacterales bacterium; assembly: GCA_963757125.1. Lineage (GTDB taxonomy): Bacteria > Actinomycetota > Thermoleophilia > Solirubrobacterales > Solirubrobacteraceae > CAVVSD01. The sequence continues at coordinate 1,854,350 of CAVWQP010000009.1, forward strand.
AGTCCGCCCACACCGGCGTGATGTGCGGGAACCCGGCCTCATCGACCGTCGCCACCTCCATGAGCGCGTGGCACTTGAACAGCTCGACGAAGTCGGCCGGGATCCGCTTCATGCGCCGAGGAACTCGAGGACCATCGGCTTCACGGTGTCCAGCTGCTCCCACTGCGGGACGTGCCCGGCGCCCTCGATGATCTCCACCCGCGAGCCGGGGATGAGCCCCGCGAACTCCTGCGCGTACACGGGCGAGACGAGCCGGTCCTGGTCGCCCCAGATGATGAGCGTCTCCGCCGCGACCCGGTGGATGCGCTTCTTCAGGCCCCTGTCGGGGATCGGCCAGACGAACTTGCCGGTCGTCCCCAGCGCCCAGATGGAGTCCGCGATCGCAACCGCGAGCGCGTCGGGATCCTCGGGCATGACGAGGAACTCCTGGACCTGCGGCGCCCCCATGTCCGCGAACAGCGTCGTCATCAGGTCGGGCGGCGACATCATCATGTAGTCGGCGATCGGTGCGTCGTCGCGCCACAGCCCGATCGGGTCGAGCAGCACGAGCTTCGGCACACGCGCGCGGCGCAGCGCCGCGAGCTCGCACGCCACCATCCCGCCGAACGAGCTGCCGATGAGCGGCACGTCGCCCAGGCCGAGCTCGTCGAGCAGCTCGTCGTAGATGAGGACGAGGTCCCAGAGGTCGCCGACGCCGTAGATCGACTCGCGGGCCGTCGCGCCGAGGCCCGGATGGTCGGGGGCGTAGACCGTGTGCTGCTCGGCGAGGCCGTCCAGGAACCCGTCCCAGCGCGGGCCGCCGGCGGTGTGGAAGTACACGACCGGCGGGCCGTCCCCGCCGACCGTCACCTTGCCCTCGAAGCCGCAGTGGTTGACCGGGACGGTCTCGACCGTCGTCGTCGCCATGGTCAGACCCCCGCCGGGACGTCGCGGACCGGCGTGGCGCCGAGCTTCTTGGGCCACCAGTGGTGCTCCCAGTCGTCGTCCGCCCAGACGTTCTGGAGGTGCGGGAGGACCTCGCGCCCGAACAGGTCGATGTTCTCCATCGCCATCTCGTGCGGCATCGACCCGAACTGCAGGACGACCATGAGGTGTCCGACGTTCAGGCGCTTCGCCATGTCCGCGAGCCGCTCGCGCACCGTCGCCGGGCTGCCGACGACGACGAACTCGCGCTCGATCATCTCCTTCGCCGACATCGGCTTGAGGTCGACGCTGAGGTCTGCGAACTCCAGGAACCCCTGCTTGAGGACGTTCAGGAGGCTCTTGTAGTCGCTGTAGCCGGGCGGGGCGAGGTACTGCGGCGGCGCGTGCAGGAGCTTCTTGTAGAAGTACTCGACGTGCTCGGCGAACTGCTCCTCGGCCTGCTCGTCGGTGTCGGCGACGCCCACGAGCTGCAGGAACGCGCCGCGGTACGGGTTGCGGTCGCGGCCGTTCTCCTCGGCGCGCTGCCAGAAGCGGTCCATGACCGCCTGTGAGGACTTGCCGCCGAAGTAGCTGAGGTACGCGTACGGGATGTCACGCGCGTGGCAGTAGTCCCACGTCGACGACGACGCAGCGCCGGGGATGATGAGCGGCGGGTGCGGATCCTGGATCGGCCGCGGCCACAGGTTGACCTTGCGGTACTGGTAGTGCTTGCCGTTCCAGGCGAAGAACTCCTTGGCCGTCCAGGCCTTGATGAGGAAGTCGATCGCCTCGCGCCAGCGCTCGCGCTGCTCGATCGGGACCACGCTGTAGGACACGTCGGCGTCGCAGCCGAGCCCGAGCGGCAGCCCCGCGACGAGACGCCCGCCGCTGATGCAGTCGAGGACCGCGTACTCCTCGGCGATGCGGATCGGCGGCGTCGCGGCGATCGTCGCCCCGAGCTGCACGATCGCGACGTCGTCGTAGCCCATGTCGCGCGTGAGGCGCGCGAGGATCGACCCGAACAGGTTCGGGTTGCACATGAACCCGTACGGGTTCTGATGGTGCTCGTTGGTCCCGAGCCCGTCGAACCCCAGCTTCGCCGCGAGCATGAGCTCGTCGATGGACTGGTTGTAGAAGTCGCCGACCTTCTCGGCGTCCCCCAGCTCCCACCACGGCGCGTCGACCCACATCGACGGATAGCGCTGGTCCGCGTCGTCGGGCAACTCCCGATACGGCATGAAGTGGAACGAGGTGACCTTCACGACTCCCCCATCCTGTAGCCGGCTTACTGCTCCCCGGTCGGGATCTTGCCAGGTGGGGCTAGGAAGAGACGACGCGCGACTGCCCCAGCACCGCGCCGGTGGCATCGAGCGCGCGGACCTGCGCCGACGGGGCCAGGCGCGGGAGGCGGATCTGCGTCTCGAACCCGCGTCGCGGAGCGGTCCCGACGACCTGCAGGGTCGCCGCGGAGTCGCCCGCGAGGACCTGCCACGCAGCGACCTCCGTCGCGCCGTTCCAGCTCGCGTAGACCGTGGTGCCGCCGTCGTGGCGCGTCTCCGCGGCGATCGCCGGCACCGTCGCGGGCCGTCCGACCCAGGGCTGGCGGTAGGCGCGGTACGTGTCGAAGCCGTGCGGCAGGCGGAGGTCGAGCAGCAGGCCGCCGCCGGGACTCAGCTCGGAGATGCGCCCCTGCGACCCCCAGCCGAAGAAGGTGTCCCCGTTCGGGAGCGGCTGCGCGTTGCCCTGGGTCCCGGCGACGATCTGCAGCGGGTGCTGCACGGCGCGGACGAGCGTCGCCGTGCCCGCCTGGCGGTCGAGGCGGATCCACAGCGCGCGGGAGCGGCGGCGCTTCCCGCGCAGGCCGTTGTCGAAGATCCGGATCGTGCCGTCGGCCTGCGCCCGCGCGTCGTGCTGGAGGCCGAAGTGCGTCCCCTCGCCCATCTCGAAGCTCGACCGCTTGCCGCCGATCCGCGACCGGATCCGGCCTGTGGCGCGGTCGATCTCGTAGACCGTGTTCGTGTGGCGTGCTGAGACGAGGAGGTCGCCATCGGGCTCCTTGTCGACGGAGTTCAGGTGGAACGCGTCCCACGGCGTGCGCCCACGCGTGATCCTGCGATAGCTGTCGGAGAGCGGCACCGAGCCCATGGCGTTCCATTGGAAGAGCACGCGCCCGGTCGCGACGTCGATCTCCTGGACCACGCCGTCGGTGACGCGACCGCGCTTGGACCCGCCCCAGGCGCGCAGGTCGCGCGCGCGGTCGTGGTAGGCCATGACGAGCGCGGTGCCGCGCGGCGTGAGCGTGAACTCGTGGAGGTCCATCCGCACGCCGTTGCCGGCCCGGACCCGCGCGATGACGCGGTAGGACGCGTCGGCGATGATCCCCTCGCCCGCACCGCGCCCGCCGGTCGCGATGCCCTCCCACCAGGTCAGGACCGGCTGCCCGGCGTACGTCTGCGTGCGGAAGTCCGTGGCGCGCCGCCCGTCGGACAGCGGCAGGAACCAGATCGGCTGGCCGTCCTCCCCCATGATGAGCGGGCCACCCTGTCCGGGACCGCGCTTCGGCGCGAGGAAGATCGCCCCCGGCGCGAGCCCCGCCTCGGCGTGCAGCACGTGGACGACCACGGGTTTGAGGTCCGGCCGTGACATGTAGGTGCGCACGGGCTCGCCCGCATGGGCGGCGGGAGCGGCCGCGAGCAGCGCGAGCGCGATGACGGCCAGGAGGAGCGGGCGGAGTCGCACTCAGCCGTAGCGTGGCAGGGAGCCGCCGCCTGCGTCGTCGGTCACCTGCTTCCACAGCCGGTCGGCGTCGCCGGAGCGGTCGGCCGCGAGATCGCGGCGTTCGCGGGGGTCGGCGCTGCGGTCGAACAGCCGCCGCTTGGACCCGCGGCCGCTGGCGATCATGCTGAGGTCCGCCGTGCCCGCCCAGACGTAGTCGTTGTACGCGGCGGTCTGGATCGTGCGCTCGGTGGCGGGCTGCGTGCCGGCCAGGAGCGGCGTGAGGTCGATCCCCTCCATCGCCTCGGGCACGGGCACGCCCGCGGCGGAGAGCACGGTCGGCGCGAGGTCGTGCAGCGACGTGAGGAAGCCCGTCGACGTCCCCGCCGCGCGGCCCTCTGGATGCCGGACGAGGAGCGGCACGTCGACCATCTCGGCGTACATCTGCGACGGCGACTTGCCGACGAAGCCGCGGTCGGCGAGCGAGACGCCGTGGTCGGAGAAGACGACGACGAGCGTCCGCTCGCTCAGCCGCAGCTCGTCGAGGCGCTCGAGGAACGTGCCGAGCCAGTGGTCGGCCATCGTCAGCTCGCCCGCGTAGAGCGCCTTCATGCGCTCGATCTCGCGCGGGGTCAGGTAGTCGTCGCGTCCGTAGACCGGGAAGATCGCGTCCTTCACCCGCGGGTCGGGGTCGTCGTAGCGCTCGACGTACTTGCTCGGCGGATCCCACGGCTCGTGGGGGTCGAAGGAGTCGACGAACAGGAAGAAGGGCTGCGTCGACGCGGCGTTGCGCTCGAGCCACCGCGTCGCGGAGCGGAAGACGCGCGGCGCGAACCAGTCCTCCTCGCGGTCCCGGTGCCCGCGGTTGACGACGTAGCGGGCGATGACCTCCTCGTTCGTCTGCGCCTTCTTGCCCGACAGGCCGCGCAGGCCGTCGGGCAGGTAGCGCGAGACGTCGACGCGGTCGATCGAGCGGCCCTTCGGGAGGCTCTGCTGCACCTGGCCGTGGATGCCGACGAAGTCCCCCCACGTCCGGGAGAACGGCGCCCACGACGGCTTGAGCATCCAGGTGTTGTCCGTGACCATCGCCGTGCGGTAGCCCGCGGCGCCGAACAGCTCGGCCAGTGTCGCCTGCGCGCTGGGGATGTGCTGCCAGCCGTAGATGCGCGGCGAGTCGGGGTCCGGGTGCCAGCGGTCCGCCGGGAACGTGCGGATCCCCGTGTGGATGCTGCGTCGCGTCGGGCCGGTGGGCAGCTGCTCGGGGCGCGCGTGCGTGAAGCGCAGCGACTCGCGCGCGAACGTGTCGAACGACGGCGTGGCGACCTGGTTGCCCGGGCGGTGGCGATCGGCGCGATAGGCGCCGACGTGGTCGGCGCGCACACTGTCGAGGCACACCACCACGACGCTCATCCCCCGCTCGGCGACGGTCGCGCGGGCTGCCGCGGCAGCACGGATCGCCTCGGCGCGGCTGTCGTCGCGCAGGAACGCGAACGCCCCGCCGCCGACGACCGCGGCGCCACCCAGTGCGCCGGCCGCGAGGAACCCACGTCGCGAGATCGGCGCGCTCACGGGAGGGCAACATAGACGGCAGGTCGGATCCTGCGGGATAGGGTGCGCGCATGCGCCGGGCGACCGCCCTCGTCATGGTCGTCCTGACCGCGCTGCTGCTCGCCGGAGCGGCGATCGCGTGGTACGCGGACACCACGCTCGTCGACGACGAGGAGTTCGCGACGCGGGTCACGTCCTCGCTCGACGATCCCGACGTCCGCGGCGTCGTCGCCGATCAGATCGTCACCGGGCTCACGAGCAGCGCGGTGCCCAACGCGCTCGTCGTGCGCCCGCTCCTCGTGCCGCTCGTGGGCGCCGTCGCGGACACGCCCGTGTTCCGGCGCGTGGTGCACCGCGCGCTCGCGTCGCGCCACCGCGCGCTCGTCCGGGGCGACACGACGTTCAGCTTCGGCCTGCCGCTCGGCGAGGGCACGCTGTTCGAGGGGATCCGCCGCGTCGCCCCCACGGTCGCCCGCCGTATCCCGGAGAACCTCTCCGTCCCCGTGCTGCGGCTGGACCCCAAGGGGTTCGAGCTCACGGCGGCCCACGCGCTCACGACCCTCGCGGGCTGGCGCTGGCCGCTCGTCGCCGCGGCGCTCGTGGCCGCGCTGGGCACCGCGCTGCTGGCCGGCGGGCTGCGCGGCGCGCTCGTCCACGTCGGCCTCGCGATCGCGGGCGGCGGCCTGCTCGTCGCCGCGATCGTCGCGGGTCTCGGCGAGTTCGTCGCCGCGCACGCCGCGCACGCGGCGAACCTCGACGAGGACGCCGAGCGCGACGCCATCCACGCCGTCTGGAGCGCCCTGTTCGGCGACCTGCGCACCGCCGCGCTCATCGCCGCGCTGGGCGGTGCGCTGCTGGCGGCGATCGCGTCGGTCGCCCTGCCCGCCGTCGACCCGGGTGCGGGATGGCGCTGGGTGCGCAGCGCCGCGCTCTCGTCGTCGCGGGCCGCGAGGACGCTGCGCGCGACGGTGCTCGTCGCCGCGGGCGCGGCGATCGTCTTCGAGCCCGCGCTGCTCGGGCGCATCGCCGTCGCCGCCGGCGGCGTGCTCGTCGTGATCCTCGGGCTGGCCCAGCTGTCCGGGAACCCCGAGCCGCGCGAGGAGGCGGTCGCCGCCGTCGCCGGTGGCGCGCGCCCGCGACCGCGGCCGTGGGCGCCCGCCGCGGCCGTCGTGCTCGTCGTCGTCGCGACCGGGCTGGCGATGGCGATCGTGCTGCCCGGGCCGCGCATCGCGCCGGTCGCGATCGCAGGCGAGGCGGGCGGCTGCAACGGCCTGCGCGCGATGTGCGACCGGCGCCTGGACCAGGTCGTGATGGCCGCGACCCACAACTCCTACGCGGCGGCCGACGAGCCGGGCTGGCTGTTCGCCAACCAGCGTTTCGGCATCGCGCGGCAGCTGCGCGACGGGATCCGCGCGCTGCTCATCGACGTCCACCTCGGCGCGCCGGATCCCGGGAGCGGACGCATCCGGACCGACCTGGAGGCCGAGGGATCGGACCGCAACAAGGTCGCCCGCGAGCTCAGCCCCGCCGCGCTGCGCACCGCCGACCGCCTCGTCGGCCGCGCCGGCGTCGGCAGACCTGTCGGCCGGCGTCGTCCGTATCTCTGCCACACGCTGTGCGAGCTCGGGGCCGAGCCGCTCGACGAGCAGCTGACGATCATCCGGCGCTTCCTCACGGACAACCCCCGCGAGGTGGTGATGCTCTTCGTCGAGCCCTACGTCCCGGTCGCGACGATCGAGACCTCGCTGCGCGAGACGGACCTGCTCTCGGAGGCTCCGGCCATCGACCCCGCCGAGCCGCTGCCGACGCTCGGCGCGCTCATCGCCGCCGACACCCGCCTGGTCGTCCTGGCCGAGCAGGACGGCGGGAAGCGCCCGTGGTACCTCGACGGGTTCCGGTTCGTGCAGGACACGCCGCTCGGCGCGACGCGGCCGTCACAGCTGAGCTGCGACCGCTTCCGAGGCGAGGCGGACAGCCCGCTGCTCATGCTGAACCACTGGATCCCGCCGTTCCCGCCGTCCGTGACGCGCAACCAGGCCATCGGCGGCCCGTTCCTGCGTGCCCGGGTCGGACGGTGCGAGCGCCAGCGCGAGATGCTCCCGAACCTGCTCGCCGTCGACTTCTACGAGCGCACCGGCGTCGTCGGGATCGCCCGCGATCTCAACGCCGAGCAGCCCTAGCCGACGACGAAGCGGGTGATGCGCCCGTCGCGCAGCTCAGCACGGGCGCGCGAGGGCTCGCCGTCGACGCGCACCGTCCAGGTGATGCCGTCGCTCGCGACCTGCTTGCGGGTCGCGTCGACGGCCACGTCGTCCGCGAGGCGGCTGCGGACGAACGCCGCGACGTCGCCGTCCGCGCCCGGCGCCGAGACCTCCGCGTCCTCGGCGAAGTGCTCGAGGACGGCCTCGGCGTCGCCGGCGCGCCACGCGCGCTCGAAGGACAGCGCGGCCAGGAACTCGTCCGCCCGCTCCGCGCCGTGCTCGATGAGCTCGCGGATGAACGCCGGGTCGCGGTTGAGCTTGGAGGCGGGGCCGAGCCAGGCCGAGAGGCGCGAGCGCGACAGCTCGATGACGCGCACCATGATCGGCTTGTAGCGGCCGCCGGGCGCGATGACGCCCTCCGCCAGGAGCTGGTCGATCTTCTCGATGAAGTGCAGCTCCTGGTGCAGCGACAGGTTGCCCGCCAGCTCGTTGCGGCGGTCGGCGATCTCGACCACCGTGGTCGGCTCGGTCTCGCGCTCGGGGGCGTTGATCTGGATGACCCAGATCTCGTCCGGCGCCGTGTCGGCGAGCTCGCGGACGGGCGGGTTCTGCGAGAAGAGCCCGTCCCAGTACGTGCCGCCGTCCAGGTGCACCGCGCGGAAGATGGTCGGGATGGCCGCGGACGCGAGGACCGCGTGGCGGTGATCGCCTCCCGGCGGCTGTTGAACGTGCGGAACTCGCCGGTCAGCACGTCCACGCGCCGATGAGCAGCATCGCGTCGTCGGGCCGGACGCCGAGCGTCGCCGGGTCGACCTGCCGCAGCAGCATGGCCCGGAAGTCCTCCAGGCCGAGCTCGCTGAACGGCGTGTCGTACGGGCTCACGGCGGGGGTGACGACGAACTGGCTCGCCGCGCTCGCCCACAGCCCCCAGGCGTTCAGCAGGCGCTCGTACGGCTCGGTCGCGGAGTTGTCGGTCCAGAAGCCCTCCAGCAGCCGGCCGGCGCGGGCGGGGTCGCCCTCGACGAGCGCGGCCCAGGCCAGCGTCGCGCACACCGCGCCGCCCGACGTCCCGCTCAGGCCGACGACCTCGTACTCCTCGAGGCGCTCGGGCTGCAGCAGCCGCTCGAGGACACCCGCGGTGAACGCGGTGTGGCTGCCGCCGCCCTGGCAGGCGATGGCGACGCGCGTGCGAGCGGGCGGCGTCACCGGCGACCGGTCGCGACGACGACGAGCCCGACGAGCACCGGCTGCAGCGCCAGGCGCGCCCAGAGCGCCGGCCGCGGCATCCGCGGGTACAGGTCGGGGCGCTGCAGCATCCACACGTGCACCGGCGACACGGCGACGAGCAGGGCGACGAGCCAGGGCCGCGCGAGCGGCCGCGTCACGGGGTGCATCGCGGCCAGCCCACCGACGACCTCCGCGGCCCCGGAGACCGCGACGAGCGCGTCGGGCGCCGGCAGGTAACCGGGCACGATCGCCCGGTACGTGCGCGGGACGCGGAAGTGGTTGAGCCCGGCGAGGACCATCCCGGGACCGGCGAAGAGGCGCGCGAGGGTCTGCACGCCGGTGAGGCTACGGCTACAGGAGACGGCGGTCGCTCACGCCGAGCTTGTGCATCGCCCGGTAGAGGTGCGCCTCGACGGTCCGCACCGACAGGACGAGCTGCTCGGCGATCTCGGCGTTCGTCATCCCGCGCCGCGCGAGGTCGGTGATCTGCGCCTCGCGCGCGGTGAGCACGACCGCGGTCGGGTCCAGCCCGGGGATCCGTGGGGGCTCTCCGCCCTGGTCGGGATCGTGGAGCTCCTGCGCACGGGTCGCGGCACGGCGCGCCGAGTCCTCGCGACCCGCGTCGGCGAACGTCGACGCCGCGTGGACCGCGGCACTCCATCGCGTAGCGCAGCGCCCCGATCGCCTCCATCTCGTCGGCGACCGCGAGCAGCCCCGGCCCGTCCTTCGCCGCCAGCGCGCGGGTGTGTGCGAGGTAGGCGGCGGCGAGGCGGGCGTCGCTGCGGCCGGCGAGGCGCTCCTGGCGCTCCAGCAGCGTCCGCGGGGACGCGCCCGCGCGCAGCGCCTCGTAGACGAGCTGGGACGCGTAGAGCGGCATCTCCTCCAGCGCCTCGGCCTCGGCGAGCAGGCGCGCCGCGCCCTCCGCGTCGCTCGCCACGCGCGCCGCCCAGCCCTCGGCGCGGGCGACGTACGGCATCTGGCTGGAGCGTGGGCTGCGCCCGTCGAGCGTCGCGTGCAGCAGGTCGCGCGACGCGAGAGCGGCGTCGCGGTCGCCGCTGAAGAAGTCGACGCCCACGCGCATCGCGCGTACGTGGAGCAGGCTCCCGAACGTGTCGTGCTGCTCGAAGTGCAGGTCGGCCTCGGCGAACCAGCGCGAGGCGTCGCGCAGGTGGCCGCGCAGGAACGCCGTGTAGCCGAGGCTGAACGCGCCGTGGCCCGCCGCCTCGTGGTCCTGCGCGCGGACGCCGTCGCGCAGCACGAGCGTCATGTACGCCTCGAGCCCCGGCCAGTCCTCGCCGCTCTCGAAGCAGATGAGGCGCCAGAGCCCGAGCGCGAGCGTGTCGTGGTAGCCCGTGAGCGGCACCCGGGGCAGCCGGTCGCGCGTCAGCCGCGCCGCCTCGCCGGTCTGCCCGGTGAAGAAGAGCGACACCGCCAGGCGCCGCTCGGTCATGCCGCGGGTCAGCGGGTCGAGGTCGGGTTCGGCGAGGACGCCGGCGAGCGTGTCGACCGAGGGCGCATAGCCGTCGATGACCGCGACGAGCGACAGGCGCAGCGGGTCGAGCCGGCGCTGCCAGCCCGGATCGGCCGACCATGCCTGCGCGCGGTCGAGGAGGTCGCGCGCGTCCTCCGGGCGATCGAGCCCCCAGAAGAGCACCTGGACGCGCTGCTCGAGGTACTCGGTCGCGCCGTCCTGGTCGACGACGCCCTCCTCGGCGGCGGCGAGCACGTCCTCGGCGTCCGCGAAGCGCTTGCGCACCGTGTGGGCCCTGGCCAGCAGCAGGACCGCGTCGAGGCCGATGCCCTCCGCGACGGCCAGCTCGGCGAGCTGCGCGCCGAGGTCGGGATCGCCGGCGAGGATGGCGCCGCGGGCGGCGTCGACGAGCAGCTCGGCGGGGATCCCGGCGCCCGCGTCGAGCAGCCACCGCGCGACGCGGACGGCGTCGTCGACGGGCAGCGGGTCGCGCGCGCGGACCTGCTCGGCGAGCCCCAGGCGCAGCGCGCGGGCGCGCAGCTCGCGCAGCCCCTGGCGGACCACCTCGCCGTAGAGCGGATGCGTGAGGCGCACCTCGGCGCCCGCCGCCGGCGGCTCGACCGCGACCATCCCCCGCTCCTCCGCGGCGAGGAGCGAGTCCGTCGAGCTGAGCGCGACGATCTCGTCGACGCGCAGCGGCTCGCCGAGCGCAAGCACCTCCAGCGGCGCCCGCTCCTCCTGCGTGAGGTCGGCCATGCGCTCGGAGACGAGCTCCACGAGCGACCTGCTCACGGGCGGCGGGCTCGACAGCCGCCACAGATCGGGCCCGAAGACGAGCCGCCCCGAGTCCAGCGCCCCCAGCACGAGCTCGCGGACGTACAGCGCGTTGCCCTGGCTGCTCTCCCGGATCCACCGCAGCGCCGCCTGCTCCACCGGCCCGCCGAGCGCGGTCTCGACGAGCTGGTCGACGGCGGCGTCGCCCAGCGGATCGAGCTGCATGCGCAGCGCGCCCGCGTCCTTCCAGAGCGACACGATCGCGTCCGGGCACGGCTCGCCGGTCCGGACGGTCGCGATGACGAAGGCGCTCGCCGTGACCGTCAGATGGAGCACGAGCGCCGCGGACACGGGGTCCAGCAGCTGCGCGTCGTCGACGCCGATGACGACCTTGCGCCCGCCGGCCCGCTCGGCCAGCGACTCGACGCTGCGGCGCATGAGGGCGAGGGCGTCCGTCGACCGGACCCCGTCGGGGACGATCCCGGCGAACGCTCCCAGCGGCACCGCCGCGGCGCTCTTCGTCGCCTGCACCCAGTCGGTGAGCGCGCCGCCCTCGGCCGCGACGCGCGAGGCCTCACGCGCGAGGCGCGACTTCCCGACCCCGGCCCCCGCGCTCAGCACGAGCCCGCTGCAGCCGTTGTCGGCGCGGGCGCGCACGATCCGCTCCAGCTCCTCGGCCCGTCCGACGAGCGGCCACGTCGCACCCGGCGCGAGCATCCCTGGTGGTGGCGAGGACTCCAGCACGCGGCTTCGCGCCAAGTCTATGGGCCGCGCTCATGTCAGAGGGCAACGCTCACCGGGAACGTGGCCACCCAGATCGCGGTGCCGAGGAACACGACGCAGGCGAGCGCCACGAGCGCGGCCTGCGCGCGGGCCGAGGGCAGCCGCATGCTGAGACCCGCGAAGAACAGCGTCATCGCGAACAGCACGACGCACAGCGTGTAGCGGTCGGCGCGCTCCAGGAACCCGGACGCGACCTTCGACTCCGCGGCGCCCTTCGCCTCGAGGGCGTCCGCCTGCGCCACCGCCGCCGATCGCCACTGGGGCATGTCGAACGGCGTGGACGGAGCACCCGCGGCCGTGAACGGCCGGGTCGCGATCCACGCCGCGAAGGCGGGACGGAACTCGGGCCGGAAGCGCCGGCGGTAGAACGTCGCAAGCTCGGTGTCGCCGGCCTGGCGCGCGTTCACCCACTGGATGAACGTCTCGACCTGGACCTGGACCTGTCGGTTGGCGAGCGCCGCCGCTCGGTTCGCCTGCACGCGCGCGGCGGTCGAGCGGTTGCCTGCCGCCGCCTGCTCGCTGCGCCAGTGCGCCGCCTGGTAGGTCGCCCAGGCGGTCCCGACGGCAGCGGCGGCGAGCAGGACCGTCGCGATCACCTCGGCGCGAGCGCGACCCCGGTCAGCCACGCGCGACGCCCGCTGCATCGCACGGGTACGTGACGCCGCCGATCACGGGGGCCTGTTGCTCGAGCAGGGCGAGCGTCCGTTCCATCGCGACCGGTTTCAGCGATCCGACGCCGCCGTGGAACGGGTTGTCGAGGAACCACAGCAGCAGCAGCAGCGACGTGACGACCACCGCCACGCTGCCCATCAGCATCGCCTGCGTGACCCTCCCCTCGCCGCTGTCGGCGAAGAACAGCATGTAGGCGAAGAGGATCGTGGCGCTCAGTCCGAGCACCATCCACAGCGGCGTCGGTATGACCCCCTCCGCGCCGTGGACGCGATCCTGCCGCGCCATCTCCTGGTCCGCCCGCTGGTCGAGGTACTTCGAGTAGGCCGCCTGCTCGGTCGCCGAGCGCGGGTTCGTGGCGCGCAGCGTGCGGAACAGCGCGACGCCCCACGGGTTCGCGTTGGGTGGATGGCCGTCCGCCATCTGCGGCCACTCCCGGTGCACGACGTTGCGGGCGTAGCACCCGAGCTCGCCGGTCAGCGCCTTCGCGGCTGGCGCAGGGAGGAACTGGACGATCTCGAACTGCTGCGCGATCAGGCGCGCCTCGGTCTCGGCTCCGGTGCGCGACGTGTCGTAGCTCTCGAAGGCCAGGAAGACGACGAAGCCGGCGAGAATGGCGAACGTGGTGGCGAGGACACCGAACACGCCCGAGGCGCGATCGCCGTCGGCGAAGTAGCTGCCCTCGGGAGCGCCCCTGCGGACGAGCAGCATCGCCGTGATGGCCAGCGCGGCCACGACGACGACGATGACGGCGGCCAGGAGGATGCTCATCCGGGTGCTACTGCTGCGCGAAGGCGGCGCGCGCTTCCTGGACGAGATCGACGAACGGCTCGCCGCTGACGTCGATGACGACGCGCCGGACGACGCCACCGGCGAACGCCCACGGTGCCGCGCCGACGTAGTCGTCACTGACCGGCTCGGGCCCCGACCGTCCCACGACGAGCCCACCGCCGCCCAGCCCGAACTTCCCCGGCTGCGTGCGGATCGTCCCCTCGCCGACCTGCTCCTCGCCGACGTGGAGGGTCAACGTGCCCTCGGTGGGCATGCCGTTCCCCACGCGCTCGAACGAGGCCGCCAGGAGCACGTGGCCCGTCGGGATCGTCGCCTCCGACTCGACGACCTGCACGAGCTCGCCGATGAAGTTGTAGACGTACTTGAGCCGGCCGTCGGTGACGTAGAGGGCGTGCCCGCCGAAGCGCGAGCCCTGCGAGAAGATGACCCCGCCGGCCTCCGGCGACTCGATCTGCATCTCGGCGCCGATCGTGTAGGACCGGTTGCGGATGTTCGGAGTCACCGACTCCGGCACGCCGGCCCCGCCAGGGAAGTAGACGTAGCGCGAGCGCGGCTTGCTGAGCTGGGGGCGCTCCGTCGTGAGGATCTCGACGGCGCCGCGCGACTCGAGCGGCAGCGCCCCGTACCTGCCCGCCTCGGCCCACCAGAGCGCGATGAGCTCCTGGAGCTTCACGGGGTGCTGCTCGCTGAGGTCGTGGCACTCGCTGACGTCGGAGGTCGTGTCGAACAGCTCCCAGCGCTGCTGGTGGAAGTCGCCCCACGACCCGGGCGCTGCCGGGACCGCCGTCGCCGCCTTCCAGCCGTTGTGCCAGATCGCCCGGGTGCCGAGCATCGAGAAGAACTGGGTCTCCTTCGCGCGTCGTGGCCTCGGCGTCGTCGAACGTCGCGGTGAAGCTCACGCCCTCCAGCGGGTGCTGGGTGTAGCCGTTGACGACGTCCGGCATCTCGATGTCCAGCGCCTCGAGCAGCGTCGGGACGATGTCGACCGCGTGGCAGTACTGCCTGCGCATCTCACCGCCCGCCGCGATGCCGCGCGGCCAGGAGACGATGAGCGGATCCGCGGTGCCGCCCTCGAAGTTGGCGTAGCGCTTCCACAGCTTGAACGGGGTGTTGAACGCCCACGCCCAGCCCGTCGGGTAGTGGTTGTAGGTCAGCGGGCTGCCGAGCACGTCGAGGTACTTGAGGTTCTCCTCCATCGTGTCCGGCACGCCGTTGAAGAACTTGTTCTCGTTGACCGACCCGTTGGGCCCGCCCTCGCCCGACGCCCCGTTGTCGGAGACGAGCACGATGATCGTGTTGTCGAGCTCGCCGGTGTGCTCGAGGTGGTCGAGCAGCCGGCCGAGCTGGTGGTCGGCGTGGCTCAGGAAGCCGGCGTACACCTCGGCCATCCGCGCGAACAGCCGCTGCTCGTCCTCGGTGAGCGAGTCCCAGGGGCGGACCTGGTCGAGCTCCGGCCAGGCCTGTCCGTCGTGGCTGGTCGTGGCGGCGTACGGATCCAGCGGCGAGAGCTCGGTGCCCTCGGGCAGGATGCCGAGCTCCTTCTGGCGCTCGAAGACGACCTCGCGATAGGCCTCGTAGCCCATGTCGAACCGGCCCTTGTAGCGGTCCGCCCAGTCCTGCGGCACGTGGTGCGGGGCGTGGGCCGCGCCCGGGCAGTAGTAGAGGAAGAACGGCTTGTCCGGCGCGATCGCCTTCGCGTCCTGGATGAACTCGATCGCCTTGTCGGTGAGGTCGACCGTCAGGTGGTAGCCGTCCTCGGGCGAGGCCGGCTGCTCGACCGGATGGTTGTCGTAGACGAGGTCGGGCAGCCACTGGTTCGTCTCGCCGCCCAGGAAGCCGTAGTAGCGCTCGAACCCGCGGCCGAGCGGCCACTGGCGCTTCGACGACGCGAGGTTCATCTCGTCCTCGGCGCAGAGATGCCACTTGCCCACGTGGTAGGTGTTCCAGCCGCGCTGGCCGAGGACCTCGGCGAGGTTCGCGCACTCGAACGGGATGTGCCCGTTCGCGTTCGGGAAGCCCGAGGTGGCCTCGGTGATGCACCCCATGCCGTTGGTGGTGTGGTTGCGGCCCGTGAGCAGGCACGACCGCGTCGGCGAGCAGAGCGCCGTGGTGTGGAAGCTCGTGTAGGCCAGCCCGCGCTCGGCGATGCGCTTGATGTTCGGCGTCTCGATGAGACCGCCGTACGGCTCCATCGCGGAGAAGCCGACATCGTCGAGGACGACGTAGACGACGTTCGGCGCGCCGTCCGGCGCGCTCGGCTGCGTGTACGGACCCCAGTCCGGCGTGGAGTCCTTGATGTCGATGTTGACGACGCCTCTGAACGGTGTGCTCACCGTTCAAGCGTCGCCGCGGCCGTGGGCCGACGCATCATCCGAACGGGATGAGCGGCGTGCGGCCCACGCGCGATGCGACTACCGGCGGCGTGCGACCCGCCGCGAGGTACGCCGGGAGACTCTCCGGGCTGCGAACATGTGCTTCACCTCCCGTTCGTGCTCTCGAGGGCGTGCAGCGCGACCTCGTCGGCCGACAGGAGGCCGATCTCGACGAGGTCGGCGGGGCTGATGAACGCGTCGCCGAGGCGCGTGCCGCCGGCGCGCGCGATGGCGTTGCGCAGCCCGACGGCCCAATGGTGCTCGACGAGGATGAGCGCGGCGGCCGAGTCGTTCGGGATGTCGTCGATGACGTCCCACTCGTCCGCGTCCGGCAGCAGGGTCGCGCCCTCCGCCATCGCCTCCGCGCCGGCGATCGCGCCGGCTGCCGCGCCTTCCTCGCCCTCGAAGCCGAGGCCGACGAGCGCGCCGATCGTGCTGCCGAGCTCGATCGCCTCGTCGGTGCTCAGGTTGCTCAGATGGGTGGCCTCGATCTCACCGTCGGCGTCCTTGTAGACGGCCAGGGCGTCGATCACGCGCACGGTGTCGCTCGCGCGGAGCTTCTCCAGCTCCTCGATGATCTCGCCGCGGAAGTTCGGGTGGTCGAAGCCCAGCACGATGAGCTGGACAGGTCCGATTGCCATGCGTCGCTCCTCCGATGGTTGGGGACACGCCGCATGCTCGGCCCGCTGCGCGCGCGGCGCATCATCCGATCTGCGTGATGCTGGATGTGACCGGCTGGTGAAGACTCGCCCCCATGGCCCAGATCGAGAGCACCGAGCTGACGGCGCCGACGCACCGCTCGGCAGAGGATCGCGCGGCGGCGGGGAAGCGCGCCCGCGCGGCGTCGCCCCGCCGGGGGCACGTGGAGTTCGCGCCCGCCGCCGGGCGCCCCGACCCCGTCGATGTCCTCGAGGGCCAGGCCACCACCAGGGTGTCCGAGCTCATCCCGATCCGGTACGGGCGCATGCTCGTCTCCGCGTTCACCTTCTACCGCGGCGGCGCCGCGCTCATGGCGGGCGATCTCGCCGCCGTGCCGCAGACCGACCTGCGGGTGCAGCTCTGCGGCGACGCGCACCTCTCGAACTTCGGCGTCTTCGCCGCCCCCGACCGGCGGCTCGTCTTCAGCGTCAACGACTTCGACGAGACGCTGCCCGGGCCGTTCGAGTGGGACGTCAAGCGGCTCGTCGCGAGCTTCGCGGTCGCGGGCCGCGACCGCGGGTTCGACGCCAAGCAGCGCAAGGTCATCAACCGGGCCGTGGTGCGCGCCTACCGCGAGGCGATGCGCGAGTTCGCGGGGATGCGCAACCTCGACATCTGGTTCGCCCGGCTCGACCTGGACGACATCGCACGTCGCATGCGGAGCTTCGCCGATGCCAAGCAGATCCGCAGGTTCGACCGCAACGTGGCGAAGGCCCACAGCAAGGACAGCCTGCGCGCGTTCGGCAAGCTCACGACGATGGTCGACGGCGAGCCGCGCATCGTGGCCGACCACCCGGTCCTCACGCCCGTCGAGGACCTGATGACCGCGGAGGACCGCGAGCGGGTCCACGCGATGGCCGCTGAGATCATCGGCGCCTACCGCGACACGCTCCCGGACGACCGCCGGCGGCTCATGGAGGAGTACCGCTACGTGCACGCGGCGCGCAAGGTCGTCGGCGTGGGCAGCGTCGGCACCCGGGCCTGGATCATGCTGCTGCTCGGCCGCGACGGCGACGACCCCCTGTTCCTGCAGTTCAAGGAGGCGCAGCCGTCTGTCCTCGAGCCGGCGCTCGGACCGAGCGCCTACGCGAACCACGGCCGGCGCGTCGTCGAGGGCCAGCGCCTCATGCAGTCGGCGAGCGACGTCATGCTCGGCTGGGTCCGCACGCTGGGCCTCGACGGGGAGACGCGCGACTTCTACGTCCGCCAGCTCTGGGACGCGAAGGGGTCCGCGCTCATCGAGTTCATGAACCCCAGCGCCCTCGAGTTCTACGGCAGGATCTGCGCGTGGACGCTGGCGCGGGCGCACGCGCGCTCCGGCGACCCGATCGCGATCTCGAGCTACCTCGGCGGCGGCGACACGTTCGACCGCGCCCTCGCGGAGTTCGCCGAGCTGTACGCCGACCAGAACGAGAGCGACTACGCCGCGCTGCAGGAAGCCGTCACCTCGGGGCGGGTCGAGGCGCAGGCGGCGATCTGAGCGGTTCCACTCGCCGGAACCGCGGGCTGGGCCGGACCGCCGTGCTCTGGTAGTCGTCACGCATGACGACCGGGACCGATGGGGACCTGCAGGTCGCGGCGCGGGCCGTCGCCGAGCTCGCCTCCGACGAGATGCACCGGGCCGAGGCCGAGGGGAAGCTCACCGACCCGGTCATCGACGCCATCCGCGACGGCGGGCTGTTGCGGCTCTGGATCCCGCGCTCGCTCGGCGGCGAGGAGATGGACGTCGTCTCCTCGCTCGACTTCATCGAGACGCTCTCGTACGGCGACCCGTCCGCGGGTTGGGTCGTGTTCGCGGGCGGCCTCATCGGGGGAACGACCGCCGCCTACTGCGGCCCGGAGTGCGTCGACGCGCTCTTCGCGCCCGGCGAGCCGCTCCCGTGGGTCTCGGGCCACGGCACGCGCCCGGGCACCGCGGTGCCGGCGGGCGACGGCTGGACGCTCAGCGGCAGCTGGTCGTTCGGCTCGGGGCTGCTGCACGCGACCCACACGCACAACCTCGCGATCGTCGAGGGGACCGGTGAGGCGCGGATCTTCGTGACGCCGGTGTCCGACGCGCACCTCCTGCGCGACTCGTGGGACGTCCTGGGTCTGCGCGCGACGGGGAGCATCGACTACACGATCGACGGGGCGTTCGTCCCCCACGACTGGAGCCACGCCGCCGGGCAGACGTCGTCGGAGCGCGGCGGGCTGCTCTACAACCTGGGGATCATCGGCTTCGTGACGCTCGGGCACGCGGCCTGGGCGCTGGGCCTCGGGCGGCGGATGCTCGACGAGCTCATCGGGCTCGTCGAGGCGAAGGCGGGCCGCGCCGGTGCGCAGGCCGAGGACCCGGCGTTCCTGGAGGGCTTCCAGGTCGCCGAGGCGCGCCTGCGGTCGGCACGCGCGCTCGTGCACGAGACGTGGGGCGACGTCGCGGCGTCGTTCGCGGCCGGCGACGAGATGACGGTCCGTCAGCAGACACTCGCCCGGCTCGCGCTCGTGAACGCGACCTTCTCCGTCCACGAGGTCGCGCAGTTCGCCTACCTCGCCGGCGGGACCGCCCCGCTCAAGAACGGCACCGTCATCCAGAAGCTCTTCCGCGACATGCACGCGGGCACGCAGCACATCTCGTCCGGGCCGGTCATGCGCCGCAACACCGGCCTCGGGCTGCTCGGGCACGTGGCCGACGGCAAGGAGTGGGCGTTCGCCGAGATGGTGCCGTCGTCCGAGGTCTGACCAGCGTCCCGAATCGACACGTGGAGGCGCGCGGTCGTGGGGTAGCGCCTCCTGACATGGCCACGCCGCGCGATCGGGTGGAGGACTGGCGCTTCGGGAGCGCCGCACGAGACCTGGCGGCTGCCGCGGTGGCCTCCGACGCATTCGCCCGCATGGGCGCATCGCTGCCGGAACGCGCGGCCGAGGCGCACGAGCTGACGCATGACATGTCGCTCACGGCCTCGAGCGATCTCGTCGTCACGATGGTCCTCGCCGAGGTCGCGAGCTTCTGCCTGACGCTGGCCGGGATCCTGGAGCGGGACGGCGCGGATCTGGATGCCATGAGTCCCGACGCGCTCGTCGAGATCTCCCTCGGGCTGCTCGCCGCGCAGTCGTAGCGTGGGAAGCTCCGCGTCCATGAGCGCGGATGAGACCTTGAAGCAGCGTCAGCGAGCGATGTGGGCGAGCGGTGACTTCCCGCGGGTGTCCCGGGAGACGGTCGCCGAGCTCGGGCCTCAGCTCGTGGAGGCCTGCGGGGTGGGCCCGGGGCAGCGCGTCCTCGATGTCGCTGCAGGCACCGGGAACGCGGCGATCCCCGCCGCGGCGCTCGGAGCCGACGTGGTCGCCGGCGACCTGACGCCCGAGCTGTTCGACGCCGGCCGCGCGGAGGCCGCGGCCCGTGGCGTCGAGCTCTCATGGACCGAAGCGGATGCCGAGGCGCTGCCGTTCGCCGACGGCGAGTTCGACGTCGTCATGTCGTGCATGGGAGCGATGTTCGCCCCGGACCACCAGGCGGTCGCCGACGAGCTCGTGCGGGTCTGCCGGCCGGGCGGGACGATCGGGATGATCAACGCCGCGCCGGGTGGGTGGCTGGCCGCGTTCTTCAAGGTCCTCGCGGCCTACGTCCCGCCGCCGCCGCAGGGGCGACCGCCGATCCTGTGGGGCGACGTCAGGCACCTGCGCGAGCTGTTCGGCGACGCGCGTCGACCTGGGGACGCCGTCCGCGCTGACGCTCGACATCGCCAACTTCCGCGACGCGGCGGACCTCTGCGCGTACTACAAGGCCCACTTCGGCCCGGTCATCGCGGCGTACGCGAACGTGGCCGACGACCCGGAGCGCGTCGAGGCGCTCGACCGGGACCTCCTGGACTGGGCCGAGCGGATGAACCGGGACCAACCCGCCGGCCGCGCGGTCTTCCGCTTCGAGTACCTCCTCGTGGTCGCCCGCAGGCGCTAGTCGCGGCCGCGGAAGAAGAAGTGCCAGACAGCCCACAGGGCGACGTAGCCGAGGGCGATGACCGCGACGAGGAAGATGCCGACGACGGTGTCGGCGGACAGGGCTAGGGGCATGGATGGGCCGACCTGGACTCGAACCAGGGTCCCACGGATTATGAGTCCGCTGCTCTGACCAACTGAGCTACCGGCCCGTACATCGGACGGAAGCTACCGCGCCGTCAGCTCTTCGCGGGCGCCTTGAGCTTCGCGACGACCCGCGCCAGCTCGCCCGTGGAGAACGCCCCCTCGAACCGCGCGACCACCTTGCCCGACTTGTCGATCGCGAACAGCCAGGGCTCGGTCGGCAGCTTGTACGTGTTCACCTGCGGCCGCGTGCCCTTGGAGACCGTGTTGTCGATGTAGATCTCCTGGTGGATGAACGCCACGCCGTCGCCGGACTCCGCGCGGACCTGCTCGACGATGTCCGTGACCGGCCCGCACACCCGCGACGCGCACAGCTGCGGCGTCGCGAACAGCAGGATCGCGGGCTTCTTGCCGAGCACGTCGGCGAGGTCGGTGTCGACGAGGTCCCTGTCGGCGGGGATGCGCGTCGTCAGCTTGGAGAGATCGCCGCCGACGTCCTCGGGCGTCAGGGTGTGCATGGAGATCGCCTTGTCCCCCACCTTCGGCGGCCCGCCACCCTCGTGGACGGGCAGCTGGAACCCGGCGGCGGCGACGAGCCTTCCGTCCATCCGCGCGAGCGCCGTCAGCACCTTGTTGCCCGCCTTCTCGAACGGCACGGTGGAGACGTAGAACGCGTCCCCGTTCGCGAGGTCGCCCGCGGCCTGGGCGCTGCGGTACGGCGACTTCACGGCAAAGCTCTCCCGCCGCGCCGGATACGGGCCCTCGAGGTCCGATCCGTCCTTGTCGGATGTGTAGATCGCGACCGCGGACGCCTCGACCATCTTCTGTGCCGAATCGAACAGCGCGAAGCCGAACCGGTTGTCGCCGACGTTGAGGATCGACGTGCTCGGCGCGAAGACCGGGCCCTCGGTGAGGCCGCTCACGAGCTCCTGGCGCGTCTTGCCCTGCGCGGTCGGGAAGTCGGCGGGCTTGGCCGCGACGGGCTCCGGAGCCGGCGCGGCGGGCTCCTCGTTCCCACCACACGCAGCGAGTGTGAGCGCGCTCGCCGCAAGCAGGGGCGCGAGGACGTGACGGACGGACCGCATCCGGTCACAGGGTAGCCAGCGTCGCGTGATTGGATATTGCGCTTCTGCAGCGATGGAGGGGGTCGAATGCCGCAGCGCGCAGCGATCGTGACAGGGGCCTCGAGCGGCATCGGGCTGGGGCTCGCGCACCTCCTCGGGCAGGAGGGCCACGCGCTGACGATCGCCGCCCGGCGGCCCGAGAAGCTCGAGGCCGCACGCGCCGAGCTGGCCGCCGCGGGCCACGACGTGGCGGCCGTCGCCGCCGACTTGGGCGACGAGGAGGGCATCAGGCAGGTCGTCGCCGCCCACCGGGAGCGCCACGACCGCCTCGACGTCCTCGTCAACAACGCGGGCGTCGGCTTCGGCGAGCCGGTCGCGGAGATCTCGACCCGCAAGCTCGACATCCAGCTCGCGACGAACCTGCGCTCGATCCCGATCTTCTACCGCGAGTGCGTCGATCTCCTGGCCGTCGCCGGCGCGGAGCACGCCAACGCCCTCGTCGTGAACATGTCCTCGATCGCCGGCAAGCAGGGCGAGCCCTGGCTGTCGGTCTACTCGGCGACGAAGGCCGGTGTCGTGGGCTTCACCCAGGCGATGAACCGCGAGCTGAAGGCGCAGGGGATCAAGTCCACGGCGCTCTGCCCCGCGTTCGTGGACACCGCGATGACGGACTTCATGAAGGACCGCCTCGCGCCGGAGGACATGATCCAGGTCGCCGACGTCGTCGAGTCCGTCCGGTTCCTCCTGCGACTGACGCCCGGGTGCGTGGTCCCGGAGATCGTGTTCACCGGCCGCGGCGGCGCGCTGAAGGTGCAGACCGCATGAAGCTCGCGCTCAGCATCGGGTATTGGTCCCACGGGCCCTCGGGCAACGGGCCCGCGCAGCAGCTCGCCACCGTCCAGGAGGCCGAGCGGCTCGGCTACGACTCCGCCTGGGCGGCCGAGGCCTACGGGTCGGACGCCGCGACGGTCCTCGGGTGGATCGCGGGGCAGACGACGACGATCCGCATCGGCGCCGGGATCTTCCAGATGCCCGCGCGGTCCGCGGCGATGACGGCGATGACCGCCGCGACGCTCGACCGCCTCTCCGATGGGCGCATGCTGCTCGGGATCGGGACGAGCGGACCGCAGGTCGCCGAGGGCTGGCACGGGCAGCGCTTCGCGAAGCAGCTGCAGCGTACGCGCGAGTACATCGAGGTCGTCCGCATGGCGCTCGAGCGCCGCCGGGTCGAGTTCCACGGCGAGACGCTGGAGCTCCCGCTGCCCGACGGCCCGGGCATTCCGCTCAAGCTCACGATCGCCCCGGTCCAGGACCGCATCCCGATCTACCTCGCGGCGATCGGGCCGCGCAACACCGCCCTCGCGGGCGAGATCGCCGACGGCTGGTTGCCGATCCTCCTCGCCCCCGAGCACCTGCCCGAGCTCAGAGGCCTGCTCGAGGAGGGCGCGGCCCGATCGGGCCGCAGCCTGGACGGCTTCGACATCGTCGCCTCGGTCAACGTCATGGTCACCGACGACATCGCCGCCGCGCGGGACGCGATGCGCCCGTTCATCGCCCTGTACGTGGGCGGGATGGGCTCGCGCGATCGCAACTTCTACAACGACCTCGTCGGTCGGTACGGCTTCGAGGACGCGGCGCGCACGATCCAGGACCACTACCTGGCGGGCAACCGCGGCGACGCGATGGCCGCTATCCCGGACGAGCTCATCGACATGGTCACGCTCGCGGGGCCGCGCGACGTCGTCCGCGACCGCCTGCGCGCCTACCGCGACGCGGGCGTCGGGACCGTGTCGGTCGCCCCGATGGGCCGGACGCCGGAGGAGGCGCTCGAGCAGCTGCGGCTGGTGGCGGAGCTCGTCGACCCGTGAGGCTGCTCCTGGGCGCGTTCGGCGACCCGGGTCACGCCTTCCCGATGATCGCGCTCGGCCGTGCGCTGGCGGCGCGCGGCAACGACGTGACGCTGCAGACGTGGCAGCGCTGGGAGGAGCACGTCGTCGCGGGCGGCATGACCTTCGCGCCGGCGCCTGAGGACCCGGTGTTCCCGACCCCGGGGCACCCGATGAACCCCTACGACGCGGCGCTGCCGCTCACGCGCATGACCCTGCCGCTGGTGCAGGAGGTGCGACCGGACGCGGTCGTGGCCGACATCCTCACGCTCGCGCCCGCCCTCGCCGCCGAGCTGGCCGACGTGCGCGTCGCGACGCTCATCCCCCACGTCCACCCCGCGCTCGAGCGCGGGATGCCGCCGTACTCGATCGGCGCGCGACGGCCGCGGACAGCCGTCGGCAGGGCGCTGTGGCGGGCACCCGGATCGCTCACGGACCGCGGCTTGGAGATCGGGCGCGACGAGCTGAACGCGACGCGCGTCGAGCTCGGTCTCCCGCCGCTCGACCGGCTGTGGGGCGGCCTGAGCAGGGAGCTGTGCCTCGTGGCGACGTTCCCCCAGCTCGAGTATCCGCGCACCTGGCCGCCGGGCACCGAGGTCGTCGGCCCGCTGCTGTGGGAGCCGCCGTTCGAGGGCGAGGCCGAGCCGCCGGCGGGGGACGGGCCGCTCGTCCTGGTCGCCCCGTCGACCTCCCAGGATCCCGAGCACCGCCTGCTGCGCAGCGCGGTCCTCGGGCTCGCCGACATGCCGGTCCGCGTCCTCGCCACGACGAATCGCCGCCCGCTGCCCGAGCCGCTGGCCGTCCCGGCGAACGCGCGGGTCGTCGACTGGCTCTCCTACGCGCGGACGATGCCGCGCTGCGACGTCGTCGTGTGCCACGGCGGACACGGCACCGTGGCTCGCGCGCTGGCGTCGGGTTGCGTCGTCGTGGTGGTGCCCGCAGCCGGCGACATGGCGGAGAACGCGGCGCGCGTCGACTGGGCGCGCGTCGGGATCCGCGTGCCGCAGCGGATGTGCACGCCGCGGGCGATCGGGCTGGCGGTCGGCCGCGCGCTCGCGAAGCCGGGGCTGCGGCGCCGCGCGCGGGAGGTGTCCGCCTGGGCCGCGAGCCACGATGCGCCGGGGCACGCCGCCGGGCTGGTGGAGCGGTTCGCGCGAGGCTGAGGAGGGAGATGCGGGGCTCCCGGGGCCCGGATCCGGCGGCCCCGGGAACCTCGCTCGGTAGGTGAGTGGGAGAGGGCCTCGTCCGGAGGCACCCACCAAGTACCAGCATCCCTGCGTGTGTTGAAACGCAGGTCCTCAGGAGATATTGAGGAGTTGCTGGGTTGGCGCGTTCGCGCTACGTCACGACCGTCCAGGGCTCGACGCGCCACTCCTTGACGAGCCCGGCCTTGTTGTACGGGTCGTCGGTGACGAACTCCTCGACGATCGCGGGGTCGTCGACGCGCATGGCGAGCACGCCGCCGTGCGGCGGATCGCCGATGGCGCCGGCCATGACGATGCGGCCGTCGTCCTTCCAGCGCGCGATGTGCGCGAGATGCGCCTCACGGTGGGGCGCGCGGCGCTCGACGATGTCGCCGACGTAGTCGTAGAACAGCAGCTGCAGACGTTCAGGCACGCGAGGACCGTATCGCCACGTGGTCATTCGAGGGATTCGGCGGGCGGGAACCGGGACGAAGCGGCCGTGCCAACGAGCAGGAGGTACCGATGTTCCCGATCGCCGCAGCAGGAGTCAGCATCCTCACCGTCGTCGTGATCCTGCTGATCATCATCGTCGTGCTGATGCTGTTCGGGCGCGGACGGCGCCGCGGCGTGTAAACCGGGCGCATCAGGTCGGCGCTGCGCGGGAAAGACTTGACCATCGGGCTAGATGCGCTTCCGGCCCGACGCAGGGGGGAAGAGAGAGCGAAGGGCGGCGTCCTGCCCACCGGAACCAGATCGGACGTCGCTCTTCCGCTTCGGAAGTGGTGCCTGTTGCGTTCGCATCTTCAGCGGGCGTAGGGTCGCGATTCGGCCGTCTCCCTGAAGGAGCACCACGTGCCTATCGCAACGCTGGTCGAATGGACCGAGCCGACGCCAGGTCTCGACTCCGCGCAGTCCTACGAGGACATCACCCTCCTCGCCAACGACGGCAAGCCGATGGAGCAGCTGTCCGATTGGGGGTCCGGGCTGATCGCGCACTTCGCGTCCCCGACCGACAACGGCGGCTGGCTCGTCATCGACGTGTGGGAGGACGAGCAGTCGATGGAGGCCTGGAACGAGCGTCTCCAGGGTGCATTCGGGAAGTACGAGCGCGGACAGGACATCGCGCCGCCCGAGGTCCGCGTGCTCGAGACACACAAGCACGTCACGTAAGCGGCCTCAAGAACGCAAAACGCCCGCGTGGGCGGGCGTTTCGGAAGCTCCGGGGGTGGGACTCGAACCCACAACCCTTCGATTAACAGTCGAATGCTCTGCCATTGAGCTACCCCGGACCGTCGCGGCGCCTCGGAAGGGCCGCTCGACACTGTAAACGACCGCTCACGGGAGAAGCTTGAGTCCCGCTTCGACCTCCGCGTGGCAGTTCGAGCACAAGAGCACGCACTTCGCCGCCTCCTGCCGGTTGCGCTCGAGGAGCGCGTCGCCCCGCCGCCCATCGCGAACGCCTTGGTCGACGGATCGACGTGGTGGAAGTGGAGCGCTCCCACGTAGCGGTGATACCCGCACAGGGCGCAGGAGCCGCCGGCCTCCGCGACGAGCCTGGCCCGCAGACGACGGCGCCGCTCGATGACCTGCTCGGAGCTGACACCGCAGGCAGCGGTACTGGGCGTCGTAGCCACGCAGGCGGAAGGTCGTGCGCCCGTGGTGACGGCAGGTCAGCTCGATGTCGCCTGCCGTCGGCCTGCGCGACGAGTCGCCGCGTCTCGGTCAGCCTCGTCTGCAGCCCGTGGACGCGCAGCCAGTGGCGCACGCTCGCCGCGCTCCGGTCGACCGTGGTCGCGATCCCGCGGACCGAGAGACCGGCGTCGATCAGGCGCTGGCGAGCTCGTCGCGGTCCAGCCGTCCGCGGGCGCGATGCATCTCCGCCCCCACCGCCGCCAGCCCGTGCTTGCGCATCCAGTACGACACCGTCGACGGGTGCCGCCCAGCGCGGCGGCCCATCTCGTCCAGCGACAGCCCGTCGCCGATCCAGCTCTCCAGGACAGCCCGTTCCATGATGCGAACACTAGTTCGCATGCCGGATGGAACAGGGCGGTCAGGCTCGCTTGCCGAACATCCCCGTGAAGACGCTGCGGAACAGCACGTCCTCGCCACGCAGCATCTCCGCGCGCAACTCGACGAGACCGAGGTTCGGGCGGCTACGGGACTCGCGTGCCCCGATGATCACGGCCTGTGCCTGGACGACGTCGCCGGGGAACATCGGGCGCGGCCAGCCGAACTCCGTGCCTCCGGGCGAGCCCTGGCTCGTCGACTTCGACAGCACGCCGTCGACGAACGCACGCATCCACAGGCACGAGGTGAACCAACCGGACGCGCACAGGCCGCCGAACATCGAGTTGCGGCCGGCCTCCTCGTCGACGTGGAACGGCTGCGGGTCGAAGCGACGCGCGAACTCGACCATCTCGTCGCGGCCGGCGGTCACCGTGCCGAGGTCGAAGATGCGCCCGGGCGTGAAGTCCTCGAAGGCAAGCTCTGGCATGCCGGGCGAAGCTACTCGGCGGGCAGGCGGTCCTGCTCGAGCGATCGGTCCAAGGCGTCGTTGTACGCCTGCTGGAGCTCCTCGCGGTGCTTGGCGAGCACCGTCTTCTCGCCCGCGGGCGCGGCGGCGATGTCGCGTCGCACCCGACCCAGCGCCAGCTGCAGGCGCTGGACCTCGAAGCGTCCGCGCAGGATCTCCGGGGCGCGCGCGCTGACCTTCAGCGCGGTCAGGATCCCGGCGACCTCCGGATCGTCGACATCGCCCGTCACACCGTGGTCGCGGAGCTGCGCGGCGACCCGGCGCGTGGAGGCCGTCGTGAAGTCGCGGTCGAGATCGAGCTCCGCCAGGGCCGGCGCACCGAGCTCGGGGAACGCGATGCAGTAGGCGAGGAACTCGCGCTCGGCGAGCTCCTGCGCTGGGAGCCGGCGCGGTGCACGGGCGGAGCCGCCCTCGTCCTGCGAGGGCTCCGCGAGCCGTCGGCCCTGGGCGAGCAGCGACCCCACGAGCTCGGGCGAGAGCGACAGCCGGTCGGCGAGCAGCGAGAGCAGCTCCTCGCGCAGGACGCTCGGCGGGAGCGTCGCGAACACGGGCCGGAGCTCCGCGATGATCTCGTCCTTGCCCTCGGCGTCGCGCAGGTTGCCCGTCGCCAGCGACCGCTCGACGCGGAAGCGCACGAACGGCATCGACCCGTCGACGAGCTCGGTCAGCCGCGCCGCGCCGCCAGGCTCGCCGACCATGTCCGCGGGGTCGCTGCCCTGCGGGAGCGCGACGACGCGCAGCTCGAGCTTGCGCCCCTCTGCGACCCGCGCCGCGCGCAGCATGGCCTCGTGCCCTGCGCTGTCGCTGTCCAGCGCCAGCAGCACGACCTGCGCGAGCCGCGACAGCTCGCCCACCTGGTCCTCGGTCAGGGCCGTCCCCATGATCCCGACGCAGTTGCGCAGACCCGCCTGGTGCAGCGCGAGGACGTCCGTGTACCCCTCGACCGCGATCACGCGCCCCGCGCGCGCGGCGCTCGCCCGCGCGTGGTCGGAGCCGAAGAGCACCCGGCCCTTGTGGAAGATGTCGTTCTCGGGGGTGTTGACGTACTTCGCGCCCCGCGCCTCCCCCATCGCACGCGCACCGAAGCCGAGAACCCGTCCGCGCGAGTCGCACAGCGGGAACGTGATCCGCGCGCGGAAGCGGTCGTAGATCTGCCCGCCGTTGCCCCGTGTCGCGAGGCCGGCGTCGTAGATCTCGCGGTTGGAGAACGCCGCCTTGCGCGACGCGAGCAGCACCTTGTCCCACGCACTGGGCGCGTAGCCGACGCGGAACTCGCGCAGCGTCGCCTCCTCCAGTCCGCGCTCGAGCAGGTAGTCGCGCGCATGCCGCGCCTCGTGGGAGTCCCAGAGGTAGCGGACGTAGAACGCCGCCGTGCGCTCCAGCAGCTCGAGCAGCCGCTCGCGCGCGAGCCGCCGCTCGGCGTCCCGCGGGTCCTCCGCCTCGACCTCGAGCTGGACCCCGTAGCGCTGCGCGAGCAGCTCGACCGCGTCGTTGAACCCGACGCCCTCGATCTCCTGCACGAACTTGAACGCGTCCCCGCCCGCCTGGCAGCCGAAGCAGTGGTAGAGCTTCTCGACGGGCTCGACGCTGAACGACGGGCTGCGCTCCTCGTGGAACGGGCAGATCCCCGAGTAGCTGCGCGCCCCCGCCTTGCGCAGCTCGGTGCGCGCGGAGACGAGGTCGATCATGTCGACGGCGTCGCGCACCGCCTCGACCGAGCTCCGCGTGTACCTGGGCATCAGCGCAACCTACGGCGTGAACGCACGCGGCACGCGCAGCTCGGTGAACGACCGCACGGCGTAGCGGTCGGTCATCCCGGCGACGTAGTCGGTGACCCGCTGCGCGAGCGCCGCGCCCGGCGCCCCGCCGCCGTCGGGCAGCAGCTCGGGGTGGTCGGCGAAGTGGTGGAAGAGCGTCGCGACGACGCCCTCGGCCTTCTCGTGCTCCCGGCGAGCGGAGTCGCTGAGGTAGACCTCCTCGAACATGAAGGACCGCAGCGCCGCCATCGCGTCGCCGACCTCCGAGCCCTGGACGATGTCCCCCGCCAGATCGGAGTGCTCCACGAGGTCGTGGACGAGGCGGTCGATGCGTGCCGGCCCGGTGTCGCCCAGCACGGCGATCGCGTCGTCGGGCAGCCGGCCGCGGTGCAGCACGCCCGCGCGCAGCGCGTCGTCGATGTCGTGGTTGAGGTAGGCGACGCGGTCGACGATCCGGACGATCCGTCCCTCGAGCGTCGCCGGCTCCGGCGCGCGGCCGGAGTGGCACAGGATGCCGTCGCGGACGGGCTCGTTGAGGTTCAGCCCCTCCAGGTGGTCGACGACGCGCAACGAGTGCTCCCAGTGGCGGAACCCGGAGCCGAAGCGCTCGCGCAGGCAGGCGTCGAGCGCGTCCTCGCCGATGTGGCCGAACGGCGGGTGACCGAGGTCGTGGCCGAGGCCGATCGCCTCCGTGAGGTCCTCGTTGAGGCCGAGCGCCCGCGCGACGGTGCGCGAGATCTGCGTGACCTCGAGCGTGTGGGTCAGCCGCGTGCGGAAGTGGTCGCCCTCCGGGGCGATGAAGACCTGCGTCTTGTGCTTCAGCCGCCGGAACGCGCGGCAGTGGACGATCCGGTCACGGTCGCGCTGGAACGGCGTGCGCAGCCCGCAGTCGTCCTCGGGAACCGCACGCCGCGCGGGATACGACCGGGTCGCCGACGGCGAGAGCCCGGCCTCCTCCCACGCAGCACGACGCGCCGCGTATCGCGCGGCGACGGCGCCGGTGGGTGCATCGGTGTCCACACCTCCATTGTCGCAGCGCCGAGCGCGGATCTGACCGAGGGCCTACGACACCGCCGCGCGCAGGTGCACGCCGGCGTGGTGCTCGGCGGTCTCGGTGATCGCGCGCTCCGCCTGACGCAGCGCCCGGACGTCCGCATCCGGCGCCTGCGCCAGCGGCGCGCCGAGCGCGCCGGTCATGAACTCATGCGCCTCCTCCCCGAGCGGGAACGCCCCCGCCTCGCACGCCCCGCAGACGACGCCGCCCGCCGCGCCCGAGAACCCGACGAGCTCCTCGGCCTCCCCGCACGACGCGCAGGAGCCGAGCTGCGGCGCCAGGCCGGCCGCGACGAGGAGCTTGAGGCGGAACGCGAGCTGGTTGGCCAGCGTCGCGCGCTCCGGCTCGCGGTCGAGCAGCCCGAGCTCGTTGCAGAGCAGGTGGTAGGCCGGCGGATGGGGCTCGCCGTCGCCGAACAGCCGGTTCACCGCATCGCAGGCACGCACCGCCCCGTCGAGGGCGCGCCCGTGCTCGCGTAGATGGGCGTTGGAGGCGATCGTGTCCGCGCCGGTGACGGTCATGAGATCGCTGCGACCCTGGTGCAGGACGAGCGCGACGCGAGAGCACGGCTCCAGCCGCCCCCCGAACCTGCTGCGCGCCCGCCGGACGCCCTTCGCGATCGCCCCGATCCGCCCGAGATCCGGGGTGTACAGGTGCAGGATGCGGTCCGCCTCGCCGTAGCGGATCGAACGCAGCACCACCGCCTCGGTCTTCAGGGAGCCTGGCATTCCAACCGCTATCTTGGAGGACATGGCCGACGTCCTCGTGTACACGACTGAGAACTGCCCCTTCTGCATCCGCGCGAAGGCGCTCCTCGACACACGCGGTGTCGAGTACCGCGAGCTCAACCTCGAGCGCGATCCCGAGGGTCGCGCCGAGCTGGTCAAGCAGACCGGGATGATGACGTTCCCGCAGGTCATCATCGACGGTGAGCTCGTCGGCGGCTTCCAGGAGACCCTGGCCGCCGACCGCTCCGGCCGCCTGGCCGAGATGCTCGCGCAGGCCGCCTAGCTCCGCGCGAAATTCAGGGTTGCGAGTTCTCGCAACCACTTCCTGCCAGTTGCACGCTGGTGCGAGCCGCTGCGCGGCGGCACGCTGTATCCACCTTCCCGGACCACCAGCCAATGGCCGACGACCACCATGGACGGTCAGTCAACGGCGCTCGATCCCCGCATGAGGGGTTGGGGGGATCCCCCCTCATGCACAGGATCGAGCGCCGCGGCCGCCCGGAGGTCGTCCACCGGATGCGGACGAGTCGGGGAGCACTGCGCGGAGCGCGGCCATGGATGGCCGCTGCTCCCGCGCCGGCGTCAGACCGCCGCGCGGCGTGAACGGACTCTCGCGCCGCGCGGCGGGCGCTGGCAGTTCTGGCAGACGTAGGTCCCGCGCCCGGCCGCGACGAGCTTGACGATCTCCTCGCCGCACACCGGACACGGCTCGCCCTCGCGGGTGTGCACGCGGAACTCGTGCTGGAACGACCCGCGGACGCCGTCGGCGTGGCGGAAGTCGTCGATCGTCGAGCCGCCTGCGTCGATCCCGGCCTCGAGCACGAGACGCACGGCGTCGCGCAGCGCCTCCAGCTGCGGGCGCCGGAGCCGGCCCGCCGGCGTCAGCGGATGGATCTGCGCGCGGAAGAGCGCCTCGTCGGCGTAGATGTTCCCGACGCCCGCGACGCGCCGCTGATCGAGGAGGAACGCCTTGACCGGTGCACGCCGCCCGCGGGCGAGGATGCGGAGGTGCTCGGTCGTGAAGTCGGGTCCGAGCGGCTCGATGCCCAGGCGGGCGTCGAGGAAGTCGTCGCGGGCGTCGGCGCCGACGGCGAGCTCACCCGTCCCGAAGCGGCGCGGGTCGCAGAAGCTGAGCGTGTGGCCGTCGTCGAGCGTCATGAGCACGCGGCGGTACGGCGTGCCCTCGGGCGCGTCGTACAGGAGCGTGCCGGTCATGCGCAGGTGCATGAGCAGCGCGACGTCGTCCTGCGCCTCCCAGATGAGGTACTTGCCGCGCCGGCCGAGGTGCTCGACCCGCCGACCCACGAGCGCGTCGACGAGCGCCGCGGGCGGCAGCGGCTCGCACCACCGGGGATCGGAGATCTCCAGTGCCTGCAGCGTGCGACCCTCGACCAGCGGCGCGAGCTGGCGGCGGATCGTCTCGACCTCGGGGAGCTCGGGCACTGCATCCGAGGGTAGGGTGCGCCTCGTGCTGGTGCGCGAGGAGGGCGACGCCGTCGTGGTCATCGGCCAGGCGTCGCACGCGTGGTTGTCGGGCCAGCTCGCGCGTGCCTGGGGCGGCGACGCCGTCGCCCCCCTGGAGCCCCGCGAGGAGGTGTGCCTGGCCGCCGAGCAGCACGACGTCGGCATGGCGCAATGGGACCTCACACCGTCCCTCAACCCGGAGACCGGCCGGCCGCGCAGCTTCCTCGAGATGGAGCTCGCGGTGCACCTCGCGCTGTGGACCGCCGCGCCGGAGCACCTGCTCACGCAGAGCCGCTACGCCGCGCTGCTCGTCTCCCGCCACGGGACGATCCTCTACGGGCGCTCCGACCTCGACGCCATGGCGCCCGAGCGCGCCGGGCCGATCCGCGCGTTCCTCGCCCACGGGCGCGAGGTGCAGGCCGCCCTCATCGCCGACCTCGGCATCTCCGAGGCGGAGGTCGAGCGCAACGGCAAGCTCGTGTTCGCCTGGGACTGGCTGTCGCTCGGCCTCTGCCTCGGCTGGGACGAGGGCGACACGCCGCCTGTGCCGCTCGCCGGCGGCGACGGACGCCTGCACTTCACGCCGACGGACGACGGCGCGACGCTCGATCCGTGGCCGTTCGCCGTGCCCGAGCTCGTGGTCCACTGCGAGGGCAGGCGCCTGGAGGGCCGCTACGAGGACGAGGCGGCGCTGCACGCCGCGCTCGACCGCTCGCCGCGGGTGCGCCTGACGTTCCGGCTCACACGAACGGGCGGCCGGGCATCCCGGGCTCGTCCCCGCCCGTGAGCCAGCGATGGACGCTGGCGCCGACGTCGGCGAGCGCCCCGTCGTGGCGGTGCCCGGCGACGCCGGGGGCGACGGCGAGCAGCGGCGCGTACTCGCGGGTGTGGTCGGTGTGCGGGGCGGCCGGGTCGCAGCCGTGGTCGGCGGTGAGCACGAGCAGGTCCTCGTCGGTCATCCGGGCGAGCCATGCGTCGACGGTCGCGTCGATGACCTCCAGCGCCCCCGCGAACCCCTCGACGTCCTTGCGGTGCCCGTAGACCTGGTCGGTCTCCACGAGGTTCGTGAACCCGAGACCGTGCCCCATGCCGTCGATCAGCGCTGAGGTCGATGCGAGCGCGATGGCGTTCGTCGCTCCCGGATGGCTCTCGGTGATCCCGACGCCCGCGAAGAGGTCGCGGATCTTGCCGACGGCGTGGACGGGGATCCCCCGGTCCGTCAGCACGTCGAGGTAGGAGCGCGACGGCGGCGTGAGCGACAGGTCCTTGCGGCCCTCCGTCCGCCGCCACGCGCCCAGCCCGCCGTCGAACGGGCGGGCGATGACGCGGCCGGCCGCGTGCTCGCCGCGCATCACCTCGCGGGCCTTGCGGCACACGTCGACGAGCTCGGCCTCGCTGAGGACGCTCGTGTGCGCCGCGAGCTGCAGCACGGAGTCCTGGGACGTGTAGAGGATGAGCGCGCCGGTGCGCAGGTGCTCGTCGGCGAACGCCTCGATCACCGCGATGCCGTTGTAGGGGCGGTTGCAGAGGAACGTGTGGCCGGTCACCCGCTCGAGCTGGGCGACGACGTCGGGCGGGAACCCCTGCGGATAGGTCGGCAGCCGGGTCGTGGGGATCGCGCCCATGAGCTCCCAGTGACCGGTGACCGACTCCTTGCCCGGGCCCTGCGCGCCGATGCGCCCGTGGATCGCGGGGTCCGAGGCGGGCGCGACGCCCGCGATCTCCGTGATCGAGCCCAGCCCGAGGCGCTGCAGCGTCGGCAGGCGGAGGCCGCCGACGGACTCGGCGAGGTGCTGGAGCGTGTTGGACCCCGCGTCGCCGTAGTCGGCTGCGTCGGGCAGCTCACCGGCGCCGCAGGCGTCGATCACGACCACGAAGGCGCGGCGCATGGCCGCGGATGATGCCAGCCGTTCAGCCGGTGCGCGCGCGCGGATGTGGGCACATCCCCCGGGGCCGCGCCTAGGCCGAACGCGCGCGGGGATGTGCTGCGAAGTACACGTCCTTCAGCCGCTCGGCCGAGAGGTGCGTGTAGATCTGCGTCGTCGCGATGTCGGCGTGCCCGAGCATCTCCTGCAGGGACCGCAGATCGCACCCGCCCGCGAGCAGGTGCGTGGCGAACGTGTGGCGCAGCGTGTGGGGGCTCATGCGGTCGTCGAGACCCGCCGCGCGGGCGTGGCGCTGGACGATCTTGTAGAGCCCCTGGCGGGTCAGGCCGCTGCCGCGCTGGTTGAGGAAGAGGTGACGCTCGTCGCGCAGCCCGACGAGCGCGGGGCGGCCGCGCTCGAGGTACACGCGCACGGCGGCGATCGCCTCCCGGCCGACGGGGACGAGGCGCTCCTTGCTGCCCTTGCCGCGGGCGCGCAGCACCGCGACCCGCAGGTCCAGGTCGCCGACCTCGAGGTCGATCGCCTCGCTCGCGCGCAGCCCGCAGGCGTACATGAGCTCCAGCAGCGCGCGGTCGCGCAGCGCGGCGGGCGTCGTGCCCTTCGGCGTCGCGAGCAGCCGGGCGACCTCGCCGCGGGTGAGCACCTGGGGCAGCTTCTGGCTGCGGCGAGGAGCGCGCAGATCGGAGGTCGGGTCGTGCTCGATGACCCCCTCGCGGCGCAGGTGGCGGTAGAAGGACCGCAGGCAGGCGGTCTTGCGCTGCAGCGTCGCGGGCGCGACCGGCGGGCGGTCGTCGCTGCCCTTCGCGAGGTCGGTGAGGAACGACGCGAGGTCCTCGTGGGTCGCCGCGGCCGGATCGACCCCCCGCCGGCGCAGGTGCTCTCCCAGCTGCAGCAGGTCGGTCCGGTAGGCCTCGAGCGTGTTGCGCGAGAGCCCGCGCTCGAACTCCAGGTAGGCGAGGAAGTCCAGGATCCGAGTGGACATGTCGCCGCCGGGCTCGAGCGCCGGGGGGTCGGTCGTGGCCGTCACACGCGGGTTCTTCGCGGCGGCGCCACGGCGGCCTCCCGCCGCAACGCGCCGTTCAGGGGCGTGTCCGGCGCAGCAGGAGGAGCCCGATGAGGGTCTTGGCGTCGACGCAGGCGTCGATGGCGCCGTCGAGGTCTGAGAGCGGCCACCGGACGACCTCGATGCGCTCGTCCTCGTCCGTCTCGGGCTGCTCGACCCGCCGCAGGCCCGTGGCGAGGTAGACGTGGACCTCCTCGTTCGTGAAGCCGGCGCTCGTGTAGTAGGTCGTCATGTGCGACCAGGCGTCGGCCGCGAGGCCGAGCTCCTCCGCGAGCTCGCGCTTCGCGGCGTCCTCGGGCGCCTCGCCCTCGACGTCCAGGCGGCCGGCCGGGATCTCGAGGACGTCGTCGCGCATGATCGCCTCGCGCGGCTGGCGCACGAGCCAGAGGTCCTCGTCGTCATGGACCACGATGCCGACCGCGCCACCGTGCTCCACGGCGTCGCGCTCGACCTCGTCGCCGTCGGCGTGCCGGAAGCGCGCCTTCACGACGTCGAAGATGCGGCCCTCGTAGACGGTCTCGGCGTCGATGCGCTCGAAGCTGGGCATGTCAGGTCGGGTCCTCCTCCGCGCACGCATCGAGGAGCGCGAGCGCCACGTCGAGCATGCCCTCGAGCGCCTGGACGGACACGCGCTCGTCGGGCTGGTGATTGCGCTCCGTGCCATTGGCGAGGTTCACGACGGGCAGCCCCTGGGCGATGAAGGCGTTCGCGTCCGACGCGCCGCCGGTCGGGATGAGCTCGGGGGTGTAGCCGCACGCGCGCAGCGCGCGCTCCGCCGCGGCGACGACCGGGTCCCCCGGCCGCAGCCGGAACCCGCGGAAGTGGCGCTCGCTCGTCACGTCGACGTCGACCGGGTTGGCGGGGTCGTTCGCAGCGTCGTGGATGGCGTCGACGATCGCGGCCAGCGTCGCCTCGGCGCGCGCGTCGTCGAGCGAGCGGCACTCGCCGGTGATCGTGCAGCGGTCGGGGACGATGTTCGTCGAGGACTCCGTGCCGCCGCGGATGCTCGCGACGTTCGCCGTCGTCTCGGCGTCGATGCGGCCCGACGGCATCGCGGCGACCGCCTTCGCGGCTGCGTGCACCGCCGAGCGGCCGGCCTCCGGGCGGACCCCGGCGTGGGCGGCGATCCCGTGGAACGTCGCCCCGAAGCGGAAGTGCGTCGGCGAGGCGACGACGATCGCGCCGATCGGCTGCGCGTTGTCGAACACGAAGCCGCGGGCGCTCTGCAGCGTCGACGTGTCGAACGCGCGCGCGCCCTTCAGCCCGACCTCCTCGCCGGTGGTGAAGAGAAGCTCGAGGCCCACCGGCGACCCCTCCACCGCGACCCGGCGCGCCAGCTCGACCAGCACCGCGACCGCGAGCTTGTTGTCGGCCCCGAGGATCGCGTCGTGGCGGTTGATCCACAGCCCCTCCTCCACGACCGGCTCGATCGGCCCCGCCACCGCGACCGTGTCCATGTGCGCGGCGAGGAGGATCGTCGGGGCGCCCTCACGGCGGGACGGGATGCGGACGAGGAGGTTGCCGCAGTCCGCGCCGGTCTCGGCGGTCGTGTCGTCCTCGACGGCTTCGAGGCCGATCTCGCGCAGGTGCGCGGTCACGGCGTCGGCGCACGCACGCTCGCGCCCCGACGGGCTCGCGATCGCGCAGAGCGCGGCGAACGTCTCGTTCAGCCGACGGCGCTCCGCCTCCGACGCGGGGCGCACGCTAGATGGGTCGGTCGATGGTCGCCGTGCCTGGATGTGCGTGTCCCGTGGATGCCGGGCGCCGCACGCCGAACCGGGACAGTGCCAGCGGCACGGACCGGTTGGGTGGGTGGCGATCCGGCGCCGCGGGGCGCGTGCAGCCGGGTGCGGGGATCATCGACCGACCCATCCTTCACAGGCGGGATGCCGCGGGCTCGTTCTCAGGCACGGTGCGCCCGGCACGCCCAGCGCGCTCGCCTGCCGCGCCGACGAACTCGCGGAACAGCGGCGCGGGCCGCTCGGGCCGCGACTTGAACTCCGGGTGGTACTGCGACGCGACGAAGAACGGATGGTCGTCGAGCTCGATGACCTCGACGAGCCGCTCGTCCGGCGACGTACCGGACACGCGCAGGCCTGCGGCCTCCAGGCGCTTGCGCAGGAAGAGGTTGACCTCGTAGCGATGACGGTGGCGCTCGTAGATGACGGCCTCGTCGTAGAGCTCGCGCGCCCTCGTGTCGGCGTGGAGCTTGATCGGGTCGGCGCCCAGGCGCATCGTGCCGCCGAGGTCGGAGACCTCCTTCTGCTCGGGCAGGAGGTCGATGACGGGGTGCGGCGTCTCGGGATCGAACTCCGTGGAGTTCGCGCCCTCCATGTCGGCGACGTGACGGGCGAACTCGCAGACCGCGAGCTGCATGCCCAGGCAGATGCCGAGGAACGGGATCCGCCCCTCACGGGCCACGCGGATCGCGCGGATCTTGCCCTCGATCCCCCGGCCGCCGAAGCCGCCGGGCACGAGGATGCCGTCGGCGCCGGCGAGGCGGCGGGCCGCCTCCTCGTCGTCGGACAGCGTCTCGGAGTCCACCCAGTCGACCTCGACCTTGAAGCCGTGCTGGAAGCCCGCGTGGCGCAGAGACTCCGACACCGACAGGTACGCGTCCTCGAGCTGGACGTACTTGCCCACGAGCGCGATGCGCAGCGTGCGCTGGGCGGCGTCCGCACGCTCGACCGTCGACTCCCAGCCGCCGAGCTCCGCATCCGGGACGTCGAACCCGAAGTGCTCGCAGATGAAGTCGTCGATGTCCTCGTCGCGGTAGTTCAGCGGGACCTTGTAGATGTTGTCGACGTCCTTCGCCGAGCCGACCGCCTCGACGGGCAGCGACGCGAAGAGCGCGATCTTCTTGCGGATGTCGAGGTCGAGCCCGCCCTCGGAGCGGCAGAGCAGCATGTCGGGCTGGATCCCGATGCGGCGCAGCTCGTTGACCGAGTGCTGCGTCGGCTTCGTCTTCAGCTCGCCGGCGTGGCCGATGTACGGCACGAGCGTGAGGTGGATGTACATGCAGTTACGCCGCCCGACGTCGACGGGGAACTGCCTGATCGCCTCGAGGAACGGCAGGGACTCGATGTCGCCCACCGTGCCGCCGATCTCGGTGATGACGACGTCGACGTCGCTCGTCTCGCCGATGAGCCGCACCCGCTGCTTGATCTCGTCGGTGATGTGCGGGACGACCTGGACGGTGGCGCCCAGGTAGTCGCCCCGGCGCTCACGCCGGATGACCGAGTTGTAGATCCCGCCGGCCGTGACGTTCGACGCCCGCGACGTGTTCGCGTCCGTGAACCGCTCGTAGTGGCCGAGGTCGAGATCGGTCTCCGCGCCGTCCTCGGTGACGAACACCTCGCCGTGCTGGTACGGCGACATCGTCCCCGGGTCGATGTTGATGTACGGATCGAACTTCTGCAGTCCCACCGACAACCCGCGGGCCACCAGCAGGCGCCCGATCGACGCGGCGGCGATGCCCTTGCCGAGCGAGGACACGACACCCCCGGTGATGAAGATGAAGCGGGTCTTGGGGCGATCGGTCATGCGGGGGGCTTCTCCGGGTGGTAGAGCTAGGCCGACTGAGACGGACGGTAGCGCCGGACGCGGACGAGGCGAGCCACTACGCCGCTCGCAACAGCTCTTCGGCGTGGCGTCGCGCGCCGTCGTCGCGCTCGTCGGCGCCCAGCATCCGCACGAGCTCCGCGACCACCTCCGGGTCGGACAGCTCGGCGACGGTCGTGAGCGCGGGCGCGGTGGACGGATCCTTCGCGATCGAGAAGTGGCGGTCGGCCATCGACGCGACCTGCGGGAGGTGCGTGATGCAGACGACCTGCCCGCGCTCGGCGAGCGCGCGCAGCTGCTCGCCCACCGCCCGCGCGGTCTGGCCGCCGATGCCGGCGTCGACCTCGTCGAACACGAGCGTCGCGCCGCCGTCGGCGGGGCCTCCGGCCTCGGCGCGAGCGGCCATGATCGCGAGCATCACCCGCGACAGCTCGCCGCCCGACGCGGTCTCGCGCAGCGGCGCCGCGGGGACGCCCGCGTTCGGCGCGATCAGGAACTCGACCGCGTCGGCGCCGGTGGGGCCCGGATCGCGCTCGGCGAGCTCGATCCCGAACGCCGCGCCCTCCATCGCGAGTGCCTCGAGCCGCTCGCGGACCTCCGCGGCGAGCCGCGGCGCCGTCGCGAGTCGTTCCTCGCGCAGCTCCAGCGAGACCCGCTCGAGCTCCGCGCGAGCGCGCTCCAGGCCTGCGGAGGCGTCCTCGAGCGCCTCCTCGGCGCCCAGCAGCTCGTCGCGTCGCGCCCGGCAGGCGTCGGCGTGGGCGAGCACGGCCACGACCGTCCCACCGTGCTTGCGGGCGAGTCGCTCGAGCACCGCCAGGCGTTCCTCGACGACGTCGAGCCGCCCGGGCTCCGCATCGAGCCCCTCGGCGTAGCCGCGCAGCTCGGCCGCGAGGTCCTCGGCCTCGACGGCGAGCGAGCGCCAGCGGACGGCCAGGCCGTCCAGCTCCCCGTCGACGCCCTCCAGCGCGTCCAGCTCGCGGGCGGCCGCTCCCAGCGCGGCGCCTGCGCCCCCGTCGCCGCCGTCGGCATCGCCCGCCACTGCTCCCACGGCCGTGAGCGCGGCGGCGCGCAGCGACTCGACGTGTCTCAGGCGGTCGCGCTCGGCTCGCAGGGCCGCGTCCTCGGCCTCGCTCGGATCGGCTTCCTCGATCTCGCGCAGCTCGTACTCCAGGAGGTCGAGCTCGCGCTCGCGCCCCGCGGCGCGCTCGCGCAGCTCGTCCAGCGCGCCCTCGAGCGTGCGGACCTCCGCATGCGCAGCGGCGGCGGCTGCCCGCCGCGCCGCCTGAGCCGGCCCGCACGCGGCATCGAGCACCTCGAGCTGGGAGGACGCGAGCGTGAGCCTCCGGTGCTCGTGCTGCCCGTAGAAGGCGATGAGCGGCTCGGCGAGCTCGCGGAGGTCGGTCACCGAGGCGGAGCGGCCGTTGACGAGCGCGCGCGTCCGCCCCTCCGCGCTGACACGCCGCGCGAGGACCACCTCCTCCGCATCCTCCGGCAGGCGCTCCCCCAGCTCCGCGCGTAGTGCGTCCGGCAGCTCGAACACGCCTTCGACGTAGGCCTCCTTGGCGCCGGGCCGGACGATGCCGGGACGCGCCCGGCCGCCGAGCAGCAGATCGAGCGCGTGGGCCAGCACGGTCTTGCCCGCACCGGTCTCCCCCGTCAGGACGTTCAGCCCTGGCGCGAGGCGCAGCTCGGCCTTCTCGATCAGCAGGAGGTTCTCGACCCGGAGCTCGTGGAGCACGCCCGATGGTCTACCAGCGCGCCCCGACGGACCGGCCCCCTCTGCAACAGAGTTGTCACATTCAGCGCCGGCGCTATCTGGACAGCCGCCCGAACTTCTCCCGCAACCTGCGGTAGAAGGACGTCCCCGGCTGCTGCGCGAGCACCGCCGCGTCGGACACGAAGCGGGCCTGCAGCTCGGTCCCCGGCTCGAGCGCTCCGGCCGGGCGCCCGTCGACCGAGAGGTCCACGCCGTGCTCCGACCGGCTCAGGATCCGCAGCCCGTCGTCGGGCGCGACCACCAGCGAACGGGCCGCGAGCGAGTGCGGCGCGATGAACGACACCCCGAAGCCCTCAACGCCCCACGCCATGACCGGGCCGCCGTTGGCGAGGTTGTAGCCCGTCGAGCCCGCGGGCGTGCAGACCACGATCCCGTCGCAGCGCACCGAGCCGACCTCCTCGCCGTCGAGGAGGTACGACAGCTCCGCCACGCGGTCCCCCATGCGCCGGTGCAGCGAGACGTCGTTGAAGGCGAGGTGCGAGCGCTC
Source organism: uncultured Solirubrobacterales bacterium (assembly GCA_963757125.1). Taxonomy (GTDB): domain Bacteria; phylum Actinomycetota; class Thermoleophilia; order Solirubrobacterales; family Solirubrobacteraceae; genus CAVVSD01. Next base: position 1,895,004 of record CAVWQP010000009.1, read on the forward strand.
GTCGATCCGCACGTCGATCGCCGGGAGGTCGAGGCGCTCGAACTCCCCCCGGAACGCCCGCGTGAAGCCCTCGGACATCTCGTCGGGGTCGACGGTCGCGAGGAAGCCGACCTCGCCGAAGTTCACCGCAAAGACGGGAACGCCCGTGCGGGCGTAGGTCCGCAGCGCTCGCAGGATCGTGCCGTCGCCGCCGAGCGCGATGCAGAGGTCGACGTCGGGCAGCACGGTCGCGTCGGTGACCACGACGCCCTCCTCGGCGGTCACCGCGTGCTTGGCGGCCTCCTCGACGTCGAAGCGCAGCTCGACGCCCTCCCGGCGCGCATCTGCGACGAGGCGCCGCATCGCCTCGGCGGTCTGCGCCGGGCGCTGGTGGGTCAGGACGGTGACGCGGTTGCAGGCGGTCACAGCGGCTCGATCTCCGCGGCAGCGGCCTCGACGTCGTCGACCGCGCCGTCCCGGCCGCCCTCCGCGAGCCAGGCGAACGACTCCTTGTTGCCCTTCGGGCCGGGCAGCCCCGAGGACGCGAACCCCAGGACCGACGCGCCGAGCTCCTGCGCGGCGGTGCCGACGGCGACGAGCGACCAGCGCCGGTCGGCCGGCTCGCGGACGACGCCGCCCCCGCCGACGCGGCCCTTGCCGACCTCGAACTGCGGCTTGACCATCACGAGCGCGTCGAAGCGCGGCGCCATGCAGCCCAGGAGGGCGGGCAGCACCTTGCGCAGCGAGATGAAGGAGAGGTCCGCGACGAGCAGGTCCGGCGCGTAGGGCAGGTCGGACGGGCTCAGCGCGCGGACGTTCGTGCGCTCGAGGACGGTGACGCGGTCGTCGTTGCGCAGGCCCCAGTCGAGCTCGCCGTAGGCGACGTCGACGGCGACGACGTGGACCGCGCCCCGCTGCAGCAGCACGTCGGTGAAGCCTCCGGTCGACGCGCCGGCGTCGAGCGCCTGGCGATCGGCCACGTCGAGGCCCAGCGCGTCGAGCGCGTTGGCGAGCTTCGTCCCGCCCCTGGAGACGTAGCGTGGGCGGTCGTCGACGGCGACGTCGACGTCCGACGCGACCATCTGACCTGGCTTGGCCGCCCGTTCGCGGCCGGGACCCAGGTGCACCTCGCCGGCCAGCACGGAGGCAGCCGCCCGTGCACGGGAGGAGAACAGGCCTCGCTCGGCGAGGAGCGTGTCGAGCCGGACCCGTTGCACGGTGCCAGGAAAGGTACTCGCGCCGCCCCTGTGATCGACATCACACGTTTATGCGCGTGCATCGGGCATATTGCTTGACGTCGCAACGATGAGGACCTCGAAAGAGGCAGCAGCACACGAACTTCCCTCATCGACCCAAAAGAGACAGACCCATCACATAGCAGTATCTCTCCTCCCCCAGGACGGCCCGCTTCGGCGGGCCGTTCTGATTTCTAGGGACGATCGAGGACGCGGGAGAGCAACTCGACGAGCTCGGAGCGCTCGGCCACGGACAGCCGCGCCAGCAGCTCCGCCTGCGCCGCGTCCACCAGCGCGTCGGCCTCCGCCAGCGCCGCGACGCCCGCGCCGGTCAGCGTGACCACGTTGCGACGACGGTCCTCCGGGTCGGGCTCGCGCGCGATCAGGCCGCGGGACTCCAGCTCGCCCACCGTCCGGTGCAGGTCGCTCCGATCCGCCGCCAGCCGCCGGCCCAGCGCCGCCTGGCTCGCCGGCCCGTCCTCCCGCAGCGCCACGAGCAGCGCGTAGTGCGCCCGCCGCATCCCCGCCTCCTCCAGGTGCGACGTGACCGTCCGCGCGCCCGCCAGGGCGGCCCGCGCCAGCAGCCAGCTCGGCAGCGCGCGCAGGCGCTGCGGGGCGTCGCCCTCGTCCATGCACGGAACGTTGGCACACCCAACGATCATGCGCTACCGTTGGTGTGACCAACGACTCCCCTGGAGGCCCACCGTGCCGACCCTCGAGCAGCTGTCAGACCGCGCGGAGCTCACCGACCTCGTCGCCCGCCTCGGGCGCTGGCTGGACGCCGGCGCCGAGGGCAACGCGACCGACGTCCTCGCCGACGACGTCACCGCCACCACACCGGGCGGCCGCGCCGAGGGCCGCGAGGCGGTCGCCGCGCAGGCACGCGCCAACCACGACGTCCCGACGCTGCACCAGATCACGAACGTCCTCGTCGACCTCGAAGGCGACGAGGCGACGATCGGCGCCGCCGTCACCGCGACGTTCGCCGACGACGGCGCGACGGGTGGGCGCTACGAGCTCGCAGCGCGCCGCACGGGCGCCGGCTGGCGGCTCACCGCCGTCGGGATGCGCCCCGTGTACCGGCGCGGGGTCTAGCGTCGTGAGCCGGAAGGTCGGTTGCGAACTTGCGACTCGCGGCGCTACAGGCCCGCGAGCGCGGAGCGCGGATCGGAGACCGCGGCCTCGATGCGCTCGGCGATGCGGGGCCCGGTGAAGCCGACCTCGGCGTGCAGCAGGGCGGGCTTGCCGTGCGTGACGTAGCGGTCGGGCAGCCCGATCCGCAGGATGCGCGGCGCGACCGCCCCGCCGTCGCCCAGCGTCTCCCACACCGCGCTGCCGAAGCCGCCGGCCAGGACGCCCTCCTCGACCGTGACGAGCAGCTCGTGGTCGGCGGCCAGGTCGGCGAGCAACCGCGCGTCGAGCGGCTTGGCGAACCGGGCGTCCGCCACGGTCACCTCGATGCCACGCGTGGCCAGCTCCTCGGCAGCCTCCAGGCCCTTCGCGACGCCGCTGCCGTAGCCGACGATCGCGACGCGGCCCGCGCCCTCGCGCAGGATCTCCCCCGTCCCGATCTCCAGCACGACCGGCTCCTCGGGGAGCGGGACGCCGATCCCCTCGCCGCGCGGGTAGCGCAGGCCCACGGGACCGTGATCCCAGGCGAGTGCGGTGTGCAGCATGTGCACGAGCATCGCCTCGTCGCGCGGCGCCATGAGCGTGATGTTCGGGAGCGCGCGCAGGTAGGCGATGTCGAAGACGCCGTGGTGTGTCGGGCCGTCGTCGCCGACGAGGCCGGCGCGGTCCATCGCCAGCACGACGTTGAGGTGCTGCAGGCAGATGTCGTGGACGATCTGGTCGTACGCCCGCTGCAGGAAGGTCGAGTAGATCGCCGCGACGGGCTTCGCGCCCTCGAGCGCCATGCCGGCCGCGAGCAGCAGGGCGTGCTGCTCGGCGATGCCGACGTCGAAGTAGCGCTCGGGCATGGCCTCCTGCAGCAGAGAGAGGCCGGTGCCGGAGTTCATCGCGGCCGTGATCCCGACGACGCGCGGGTCGCGGCGCGCCTCGGCGACGAGCGACTGGCCGAACACCTGCGTGTACTGCAGCTTCGGCGCCGGGCCCTTCGCGGTCTTGCTGATCCGCGGCTTCGGCGCCGGGGCGCGATCGACGACGGACCCGGGCTTGGCGGCGTGCCACTGCTCCATGCCCGCCAGGCCGCCCTCCTCGGCGGGGGCGAACCCGCGGCCCTTGACCGTCGCGATGTGGACGACGACGGGGCGGTCGGCGGCCATCGCCTTGGACAGCGCGACGCGCAGCGCAGGGACGTCGTGACCGTCGATGACGCCGGTGTACGCCCAGTCGAGCTCCTCCCAGAGCAGCCCGGGCGCCCAGAACGCCTTGATCGACTCCTTCAGCTGCGGCCCGAGGCGCTCGAACGCCGGGCCGGCGAGCGGCAGGTCGACGAGGCGGCCCTCGACGCCCTCGCGGGCGTGCCAGAGCTTCGGGTTGAGCCGGACGCGGTTGAAGTAGCGCGAGAGCGCGCCGACGTTCGGCGCGATCGACATGCCGTTGTCGTTGAGCACGACGACGATCGGCGTCCCGAGCCCGCCGGCGTGGTGGATCGCCTCGAACGCGACGCCGCCGGTCATCGCGCCGTCACCGACGACGGCGACGACCTTGCCCGCGTCGGTCTCGCCGCGCAGCCGCATGGCCTCCTTGAGGCCCACCGCGTAGCCGATCGCGGTCGACGCGTGCCCGGCGCCCATGATGTCGTGCTCGCTCTCGGCGATCGAGCAGAACGGCGCGAGGCCCTCGTACTGGCGGATCGTCGCGAGCTGGTCGCGCCGGCCGGTGAGGATCTTGTGCGGGTACGCCTGGTGGCCGACGTCCCAGAGGATCTTGTCGCGCGGCGAGTCCATGAGCGAGTGCAGCGCGACGGCCAGCTCGCACGTGCCGAGGTTCGCGCCGAAGTGGCCGCCGATCTCGCCGACCGTGTCGATGATGTGGCCGCGGACCTCCTCCGCGACCTGGACGAGCTGCTCCTCGCTCAGTGCGTGCAGGTCCTGCGGGCGGTCGATTCGATCCAGGAGGCGCGGGTTCATGAGGTGCGGGTGAAGATGAAGTCGGTGATCTGCTCGAGCTCCGTCGCGGCCCCGCCCGCCGCTTGCTCGAGGCGCTCGCGGGCCTGCGCGTGTGATGCGGCTGCCAGCTCGCGGGCGCCGTCGAGACCGTACTCCGACACGTACGTCCTGCGTCCGTGACGCTCGTCACTGCCATGGGGCTTGCCGAGATCGGCGTCGGTCCCGGTCACGTCGAGGATGTCGTCCACGATCTGGAAGAGCACTCCGAGCTCGCCTGCAAAACGACGGTAGGCGACTGTAGCGGTCTCGCCTGCGCCCGCCAGGAGGAGTACGCAGACGACGGAGGCCCCGATCAGGCGCCCCGTCTTCAGCTCGTGCAGGCGCCGCAGGCCCTCGGGACCCGGCGCGGCGCGGCCCGCGACGTCGATGTACTGGCCGCCGACCATGCCCGTGACGCCCGTGGCCGTCGCCAGCTCGGCGAGCGCGGCGAGGAGACCGGCCGGATCCCCGTCCTGGCGCGTCAGGACGTGGCGGAACGCCTCCGCGTAGAGCCCGTCGCCGGCCAGGATCGCGACGTCCTCGCCGAACACCTTGTGGTTCGTCGGGCGGCCGCGGCGGAGGTCGTCGTCGTCCATCGCCGGGAGGTCGTCGTGGATGAGCGAGTACGTGTGGATGAGCTCGATCGCCGCCGCCAGCGGCAGGAGCTCCTGGGAGTCCCTGCCGATCGCGCGTGCGGTGGCGAGCGTGAGCACCGGGCGGACGCGCTTGCCGCCGGCCAGCAGCGAGTAGCGCATCGCCTCCTGCAGCCCGTCGGTCAGCGGGTCGTCGGTGAAGCGGAGGTCCTCGAGGTAGCGCTCCACCTCGAGGCGCAGCTCGTCCGGGTATCCCATCTACAGAAGGGTGTCCTGCCCGGGCAGCGGCTCGGTCGCCGCGGCGCGGGCGCGGCGCTCGAGCTCGGCGGCCGCCTGCGCGGCCAGCCCGGCGCAGTCCTCGACGAGGCTCGCCGCGGCGTCCGGGCTCAGATCCCCGGAGCGCAGCTGCTCGGCCGCGCGCTCCAGGCGCTCGACGAGCGGATCCAGCGCATCTGCCGCGGTGTCCTCGGTCATTCCTCGCCTGCAGTCTGGCCCATCTCGCGCAGGACCGCCGCGAGGATGCCGTTCACGAAGCCCGGCGACTGCGCGCCGGCGAACGTCTTCGCGAGCTCCACCGCCTCGTTGATCGCGCCCTCCGGCGGGATCGGCGAGTCCGCGGGGACGATGTCCGGGTGCAGCATCTCCAGCAGCGCCGTGCGCAGGATCGCGCGCTCCAGGGGAGCGATCCGGTCGATCGTCCAGCCCTCGCTGTAGCGGCTGATGAGCACGTCGAGCTCGTCCGTGTAGTCCTCTGTCGCGTGGGCGAGCGCGCGGGTGTACGGGCTCGACGAGCGGCCGAGGAGATCGTCGAGGCCACGGCCCGTGAGATCGGACTGGTAGAGGGCGAAGACGGCGTCGCGACGCTGGTTGGTCCTGCGGGCCATGAGCCCGCCGAGCGTAGCCGTCGCGACGACGTCCTAGGCGGCGAGCGCGAAGTCCGCGTCGCCCGTCAGCTCACGGGTGATGCGCCCGAGGGCCAGGTCGAGGGCGCCGCCGGACAGCAGCGCGCCGGTCGCCTGCGCGAGCACGCGGCCGAGCAGGCCGTCGCCGCGCCGCACGGAGACGCTGGCCCGGATCTCGGAGCCGTCGTCCGTGGCGGTCACGAGGTACTCGACGTCGAAGCCGACGGGGCCTTCCGCCGTGAGCGCGAGGCAGCCGTCGTCGGCGCGGTGCACGTCGACGTCGAACGCGACGCGGCGCCCGGCCAGGCCGCCGCTCACGCGGGCGCGTGAGCCGGCCTGCAGGCGGCGGCCGTCGATCTCGTCGATCTCGAAGGGGACGGGCGCCCAGCTCGCGATGGCCTCGGGGGCGGTGAGCAGCGCCAGCACGTCGCGCGGCGCCGCGGCGGGGATGGTCGCATTCGCGACGCTGGTGTGAGTGCTCTGGGCCATGTGCGCATCCTCGACCTCACAAGTGTGCGCGTCATCACCCTCTGGTGTGGACCGGACTACACCTCAAGGAGGATGCGGTTAACCACACCCTCCCCCCTGCGGGCTACGACGCGTTGCGCGCGAGCCTGATGGCGTAGTCGACCCAGAACACGCCGCCGGCGGGGCCGCCGTTGCAGGTGCCGTCGGACTGGCCGGGAGGCTTGATCCACAGCAGGGCGTCGACGACGGGATCGCCGGTGCGCGTGGTGGGCGGGGCGCCGAGCGCGCGGCCGGGCGGGTTGCACGGGTCGCTGCCGGGGCCGTTGCCGTTGCGCCCGGTGTCGATCACGGCCTTCACGCCGCCGCCGATGCGGCCGGCGAGATCGCGTGCGAACGCGGCCGACCGGTCGGTCTGGACGAAGTTCGAGACGTTCACGCTGAAGCCGCGCGCGTCGCGCACGCCCGCCGCGATCAGCCGGGGCTTCATGGTCGCGGGGCTCTTCCAGATCGGGTTGCCCGCGTCGATGTAGACCGCGGCGCGCGTCGTCGAGTCGAAGTGGCGCACGGCCCACTTCATGAGCGACGTGCGCTGGTTGCGCTGGGCGGCGTTCAGGCAGTCCATGGCGGGCAGCGCGTCGGGCTCGAGGATGATCGCGGCGGGCTGACGGCCCAGGCCGGCGGCCATGTCGGAGATGTAGCGGCGGTACTCGGCGCTCGTGCGCGCTCCGGCCTCGTGGCAGTCGCGGTTCGGGATCTCGTAGGCGACGAGCACCGGGACGCGCCCGCTGCTGCGCGCGTGGACGGCGGCGCGGTGCGACGCCTCGCGCGCGTGCTGACCCGAGATCCACATCGCGACCGGCTCGCGGGCGATGCGATCCAGCAGCGCGGCGTCCTGCGGCGACGCGCGGCGCATCCGGTCGGCGGCCTCGCGTGCGGTGTTGTGCTGCGGGACGAGCAGCTGCGATCCGGGCAGCGGCGAACCCGTGACCGCGGGCGCTGCCGGCGCGGACGCGAGGAGCAGCGCCGTCGCGGCGAACGCGGCGGCGAGTGCACGGCTGAATGTCATGACGTCAGGAGTCCGTTCCGTCGAAGTCGGGGTGCGCGTACGTGCTTCGCCCCAAACCGGCGGGGCGGATCAACGATGCGGTGTCAGGCGCGCGACATGTAGTCGCCCGACGACGTCTGCACCTTCACGCGGTCGCCCACGTTGACGAAGAGCGGCACGTTCACCGAGGCGCCGGTCTCCAGGACCGCGGGCTTCGTTCCACCGCCCGACGCGGTGTCGCCGCGCAGGCCCGGCTCGGTCTGCGTGACCTCGAGCTCGACGGACGAGGGGAGCTGCAGGTCGCTCGGATCGCCGTCGATGAACAGGACGTCGACCTCGTCGTTCGGGCGTGTCCAGCGCAGCGCGTCGGCGACGGAGCCCTCCGGGATCGCCATCTGCTCGTAGGAGGACGTGTCCATGAAGTGGGCGTCGGTCCCGTCGGCGTAGAGGAACTGCATCTTGCGCGCCTCGGTGCGCACTGCCCGGAACTTCTCACCCGCCCGGAACGTCCGGTCGATCACGTTGCCGTCTGCGGCGCGGCGCAGCTTCGTGCGCACGAACGCGCCGCCCTTGCCTGGCTTGACGTGCTGGAACTCGACGATCTTGAAGATCGTCCCCTCGACGTCGATGTGGTTGCCGTTCTTGAACTGGTTTGTCGAAATCATTCTGCGGGCGCGAGTATAGGTCGAGATCGTTCGCGAACTGTCACAGCGGCGACCGGTGTCCTGTCCCAAGGGCATGAACATTCAGATCGCACAGGCGAAGATCAGGCCCGAACATGTCCGCGATGTCCGAGCGGCGGCCGCCAAGGTGTTCGAGGCCATCGAGAGCGCACAGTTCGAGGACGTCGGGTTCGCCTGGCTCGTGCTCGACGACGGCGAGACGTTCGTCGTGGTGGCCCGCGTCGAGGAGGGGACGAGGAACCCGATTCCGGAGCTCCCGGAGTACCGGGAGCTGCAGGAGGGCCTCACGCACTGGCTCGCCGAGCAGCCCGGCCGCCAGGACCTGACCGTGGTCGGCTCCTACCACCTGTTCTGATGCCTGCGCACCCTCAGGCCGACGACCGCTTGCTCGACGACCTGCGCCCTGTCGCCTTCTCCATCGCCTACCGCATGCTCGGCAGCGTGTCCGAGGCGGAGGACGTGGTGCAGGAGGCACTGCTGCGCGTCCATCAGGTGCGTCAGGCCGGCGAGCAGATCACCTCGCCGCGCGCGCTCGTCGCCACCGTGACGACCCGGCTGGCCATCAACGAGCTCCAGTCCGCCCGGGCCCGTCGCGAGCACTACGTGGGCGAGTGGCTGCCCGAGCCGATCATCACCGACGACGACGACGACCCGGCACGGCGCGCCGAGCTCGCGGACTCGTTGTCGCTGGCCATGCTGGTCCTGCTGGAGAGCCTCTCGCCCGAGCAGCGCGCCGCGCTGCTGCTGCACGACGTGTTCGGCTACGGCTACGCGGAGATCGCCCCCATCGTCGGGAAGAGCGAGGACAACGTCCGCCAGCTGGCCTCCCGCGCGAGACGACACGTCGAGCAGCGGCGACCCCGCTTCGGGACGACACGCGAGCAGCGCGACGAGCTGGCCTCCCGGTTCTTCTCGGCCGTCCAGCACGGCGACCTCGCCGGGCTCGAGGCGTTGCTCACCGCCGACGTCGTCCTGACGGGCGATGGCGGCGGCAAGGTGCCGGCGCTCACCGAGCCGCTTCGCGGCCGCGCTCGGATCGCGCGCCTGCTCGTCGACTCCGTCCTCTCCCGCCTTCCGCGGCTGCGACTCGTCGAGGTCAACGGCGATCCCGGTGCGCTGCTGTTCGACGCGCAGGAGCGGTTGATCGGCGTGATGGCGCTGGACGTCGCCGGCGATCAGATCAGCAGCATCCATTCGATCGTCAACCCGGACAAGCTCGGTCACCTCATGTAGGCGCCATGACCGAGGCGGAGCGAGGGACCAGGTCCGTCAGACGGCCAAGCGGTAGATCTCGATCGCCTCGAGCACGTACGGGCGGATCGAGTCCTTCGTCCACCCGGCACCGTGTTGCCGAGACCGGAGATCTTGCACACGACGCTCGGCCGGTGTCGGCGAGGCTCCGCAGCCACCTCGCCCGATTCCGGCACGCACCCCCAGCGTCAACGCACCAGCGGCGGGCCCAGCGGGTACCCCTTGCCGTCCGTCGCGACCGCGGCCGCGCTGAGGAAGAGGTAGAGCCCGAGCGCCGCGAAGACGAACGTCACCCAGCCGGCGGCCTTCGTGAGCGTCGTGTCGGCGTTCAGCGTCCCGATGATGAGCAGGATCAGCGCGAGGACGACGAGCGCGATGACGGCGGTGAACGCGACCGGCAGGCGCAGCGTGGCGAGCGTGAGCGCGCCCATCACGATCCCCCAGGAGATCAGGAACAGCGCGATGCTCTTCGTCACGGCCTCGGGTGGGATCGCGAACCAGTTGTGGTTCAGACCCAGCACGAGCACCGCGTAGCTCAGCCAGAAGCCGGCGAACAGCCCGAAGATGCACGCCACCAGCGTCTGCCCGAGCGCCGCGGCCCAGATCGCCGAGATGACCAGCCCGAGACCAGTCGCCATCAGGATGATCGGCAGCGCGCTGGCCTGCGCCGCGGCGGGCACGTAGCCGACCAGCGCGAGCCCGAGGGCGACGGATCCGGCGACGAAGCTGGGGAGCCCCAGCACCGCGGGATCGCCGGTCGGAACGGGGATCGGCTCGGCGGGCGCCGACGGCACGATCGCGTCGGCCGGGAGCTGCTGCGAGACGGTGGACATGCGGGAGCACTCCTCACGTGAACGACATTCGACCTCGACCGGCGGCGACGCTAGTGTGGGATGCCACAACTGCCAAGAAGCCGTCGGTCTTCCCGTATCGCTGGAGGCCGACCGGTCGGCGGGGAGGACGCGGGCCGGTGTCACACAACCCCTGGGTAGCGGTCGACGCCACGACGATCCCGGCGAAGCGGGCGCGTGAGCTCCGCGACGCGTGGGAGGACTTCGTCGACGGGCGCGAGACCGACGGCGAGGATCCAGGCACCCCGCAGATCCGCGATCCGATCGCCGATTCCTGGCTGCGCTCGCGCGACGCGGGCGTCGACCCGACCGGCCGCCAGGCCGCGCCCTCGGTCGTCGAGCTGGAGGGCGTGCGCGACCTCTGGCACGACCACCCGCTCGCGGTCGCCGCTCCGCTCATCGACGAGTGCATGGCGCTCGCATCGGTGGAGGCCGACCACCTGACCGTCGTCAGCGACGCCGACGGGATGCTGCTGAGCATCCGCGGCGACACGCGCCTGCGCAACCGCGCGGCCGACGACATGAACTTCGTCGAGGGCGCGCTGTGGAGCGAGTCCGGCGCGGGGACGAACGCCGTCGGCACCGCGCTCGCCGCCTCGCACGCCGTGCAGGTCTTCGCCGCCGAGCACTTCACCGAGCCCGTCCAGCGGTGGACGTGCGCCGCCGCCCCGGTCACCGACCCGGAGACCGGGCGCCTCCTCGGGATCATCGACCTCACCGGCGACATGGCCAGCGTGCACCCGCACAGCCTCTCGGTCGTCGTCGCCACGGCGCGCGCGATCCAGGAGCTCCTCCAGCGCGGCCTGCGCGAGCGCGACGACCGACTCCGCGCGCGCTACGGCAGCCTGCTGCGGGGGCGGGAGGGGATGGATTCCGGCGCTGCGCTCGTGACGCGCAGCGGGCGCGTCCTGCTCGACCCGACCCAGCACTGGTCGTTGGGCGGCACGGCCACCATCCCGGTCGGCGGTGGGCCGCTCGTGCTCCCGTCGGGCCTCGAGGCCGTCGCCGAGCCCCTGGAGGACGGCGACGCCTATCTCGTGCGCCCGCGCGCGCAGCGCGTGCGCGTCGTGCGGCCCGCGCTCGAGCTGCGCCTCCTCGGCACGGAGCCCGAGGTCGTCCTCGACGGCCGCCCGGTCCACCTCCGGCGCCGGCACGTCGAGCTGCTCACCCTCCTCACGCTGCACCGCGGGCCGGTCGCCGCCGACGTGCTGTGCGCCGAGCTCTACGGCGACGAGGGCCACCCGGCGAGCATCCGGGTCGAGATGTCGCGCCTGCGCAAGCTGCTGCACGGCGCGATCGACCCGCACGCCTACGGCCTGGTCTGCGACGTGGACAGCGACCTGCGCCACGTGCGCGCGCTGCTCGGCCACAACGCCGTCGGCGACGCCGCGGCCGCCTACCGCGGGCCGCTCCTCGCGTTCTCCGACGCCCCGGGCATCCGCGCCGAGCGCGAGGAGCTCGAGGGCTGGCTGCGCCAGGCGGTCCTCACCTCCGGCGACGCCGACGCCCTCTGGTCGTGGGTCCGGACGGCATCGGGCGACGCGGACCTCGTTGCCTGGCAACGCCTTCTCGCGGCGATCGACTACGCCGATCCGCGCCGCAGCCTCGCCGCCGCACGGACCGCAGCGCTCCGGCGCTCGTCCGTGTAGCGGGCGTGTAACGCCCCGAGTGATGCACTGATCTCGTCGACCGGCCGGGGAGCCGGGCGACGGGTCGGATGGTTCCGAGGAGAGAGGAGCCGGGCATCGCCGAGAGCCTGCACGCCGTGCCTGTTCCAGGCGCACGGTCACGTGGCGTCAGCACCGCACGGAGCGTGCTGCGCCTCCTCGCGCTCCTGGCGCACGCCGACGACGGCATGCGCGCGGACGAGGTGGCCGAGGCGCTCGGGAAGAGCACCTCGACGGCGTACAACCTCCTCGACACGCTCTGCCAGGAGGGCTTCACGGTCCGCGCCCGCGGCGGCGCCTACCACCTGACCTCCGAGGCGTCGGGCATCGTCCCGCCGGACCGGGCGCGCGAGGTGCCCGCCGGCCTCGGCGGCCTGCTCGACGAGCTCTTCGCGCGCTCGCACAAGCGCGTCTACCTCGCGGCGGCGCACTCCGGGCAGGTCGTCATCCCGCTCGCCCGCGGCCGTCAGGGCATGCCCCGCATGCCAGGGCTCGGCACGCGCATCGGCTCCAACGCCCACGCGCTGGCGCTCGGCAAGGTCGCGCTGTCGCTGCTGGACACCGCTGCGCTGGACCGCTACATCGATCGCGGCCTGCGGCCCTTCACGCCGCACACGATCGTCTCGCCGGACCAGCTGCACGCGCAGCTCGAGGACATCCGCGCCGGCGAGGTCGCTTTCGACCGCGAGGAGTTCGACGAGGACTTCTGCTGTCTCGCCAAGCCCGTCGTCGATGCCCGCGGTCGCGCCGTCGCCGCCCTCGGGCTGTCGATGTCCTCGCGCTGCTTCGACACGGAGCGGGAGGCCCTCGCCGAGGTGCTGACGGACGTCGCGTGCAAGGCCTCGGAGGTGCTCAGCACCCCCGCCGTTCCAGCGATCTCGGAAGACACCGGAGTTCTTGAGCGCGCGCCGCAGCCCGGCGAACGTGCAGACCGCATCGCTGTGCAGCCACCCGTTCCGACAGGGGAGGAAGCCTCACCATGAGCAGAGCCAGCATCACGAAGGCTCACAACAAGATCCAGGAGCTGTCCTGGGACCCGACCTTCGTGGAGCCGGTCGACAAGTACCCGACCGACTACACGTTCGAGAAGGCTCCGAAGAAGGATCCGCTCAAGCAGGTCCTGCGCTCGTACTTCCCGATGGAGGAGGAGAAGGACAACCGCGTCTTCGGCGCGATGGACGGCGCCATCCGCGGCAACATGTTCCGGCAGGTCCAGGAGCGCTGGATGGAGTGGCAGAAGCTCTTCCTCTCGATCATCCCGTTCCCCGAGATCTCCGCCGCCCGGGCGATGCCGCTGGCCATCAACGCGGTCCCGAACCCCGAGGTCCACAACGGCCTGGCCATCCAGATGATCGACGAGGTCCGTCACTCGACGATCCAGATGAACCTCAAGCGGCTGTACATGAACCACTACATCGACCCGGCAGGGTTCGACATCACCGAGAAGGCGTTCTCGAACTGCTACGCGGGGACGATCGGCCGGCAGTTCGGCGAGGGGTTCATCACCGGCGACGCCATCACGGCGGCCAACGTCTACCTGACGATCGTCGCGGAGACCGCGTTCACCAACGTGCTCTTCGTCGCGATGCCCGGCGAGGCGGCGGCCAACGGCGACTACCTGCTGCCGACGGTCTTCCACTCCGTGCAGTCCGACGAGTCGCGCCACATCTCCAACGGCTACTCGATCATCCTCATGGCGCTCGCCGACGAGCGCAACCGGGAGCTCCTGGAGCGCGACCTGCGCTACGCCTGGTGGAACAACCACGCCGTCGTGGACGCCGCCATCGGCACGTTCATCGAGTACGGCACGAAGGACCGCCGCAAGGACCGCGACAGCTACGCCGAGTCGTGGCGCCGCTGGATCTACGACGACTACTACCGCAGCTACCTGGTCCCGCTGGAGAAGTACGGCCTGACGATCCCGCACGACCTCGTCGAAGAGGCGTGGGACCGCATCTGGAACAAGGGCTACATCCACGAGGTCGCGCAGTTCTTCGCCACCGGCTGGTTCGCCAACTACTGGCGGATCGACGCGATGGACGACACCGACTTCGAGTGGTTCGAGCACAAGTACCCGGGCTGGTACGACAAGTACGGCAAGTGGTGGGAGCGCTACGCGGACCTCTCGAAGAAGAACGGCCACAAGCCGATCGCCTTCGAGCCCGGGCTCTCCGACTACGAGTACCCGCACCGCTGCTGGTCGTGCATGGTGCCGTGCCTCATCCGTGAGGACATGGTCGTCGACGAGGTCGACGGCCAGGTGCGCACCTACTGCTCGGAGACCTGCCACTGGACCGACGCCGTCGCGTTCCGCCCCGAGTACAACGGGCGCCCGACGCCGTCGATGGGCAAGCTCTCCGGCAAGCGCGAGTGGGAGACGCTCTACCACGGCATGGACGTCGCCGACGTCATGCAGGATCTGGGCTACGTCCGCGACGACGGCAACACGCTGATCCCGCAGCCGCACCTGGATCTCGACCCCAAGAAGATGTGGACGCTCGACGAGGTCCGCGGCGCGACGCTCAACAGCCCGAACGTGCTGTTGAACCAGATGTCGCCCGAGGAGCGCGACGCCCACGTCGCCAAGTACAAGGCCGGCGGTCCCGCCGGCCGGCCCGCCAAGGACGGCGCCTCCGCCTGATCCTCCTCCGCGGGAGGCACCGCGACCACCCGGTCGCGGTGCCCCTCCGTGGACGACAGGGACACGCACACCATGGGCGAGAAGCACATCGCGCGGTTCGAGCCGGTCGGCATCGAGCTCGAGGTCGACGAGGACGAGACGATCCTGAACGCCGCGTTCCGGCAGGGGGTCATGCTCATGCACGGCTGCAAGGAGGGGCAGTGCGCGGCCTGCAAGTCGTTCCTCCTGGACGGCGAGGTCGACCTCGATCGCTACTCCACCTTCGCCCTGCCCGACTTCGAGGAGGAGGAGGGCTACACCCTGCTCTGCCGGGCGCATGCGCTGTCCGACGTCGAGATCGAGCTCATCAACTACGACGAGGAGGTGCTGCGCAGCGGCGTGCCGATCGTCGAGGCGACCGCGGAGGTGGAGGCCGTCGAGCCCCTCACCCACGACATCCGCCGCCTCGTCCTCAAACTTCGCGATCCGGAAGGGATCACGTTCCACGCGGGCCAGTACATGGACATCGCGATCCCCGGCGCGGACGGCGAGCACCGGTCCTTCTCGATGGCCAACACGCCCGGCGAGCCCGACCGCCTGGAGTTCATGATCAAGCTCTACGAGGGCGGGCACTTCTCCGGGCTGCTGGCCAACGGCCACGGCATCAAGGTCGGCGACCAGCTGACCTGCACGGGGCCCTACGGCGTCTTCACGCTGCGCGACTCCTCCCCCAGGCGGCTCGTCTTCATCGCCGGCGGAGCCGGCATGGCACCCGTCATGTCGCTCCTGCGGTCGATGGCCGAGAAGGGCACGCAGCGGCCGGCGACCTTCTACTACGGGGCGCGCACCGAGGCCGACCTGTTCGAGCTCGCCGAGCTCGAGCGGCTCTGCGAGACGGTGCCCGACCTGCGCTTCGTCCCCGCCCTCTCCGACGAGGAGTGGGACGGCGAGACGGGGCTCGTCACCGATGTCGTCGACCGCATGGAGGAGGACCTCACCGAGGTCGACGCCTACCTGTGCGGGCCGCCGCCGATGGTCGACGCGGCGATCGCTCTGCTGGAGCGCCGGGGCTGCCCCGAGTCGCGCATCTACTTCGACAAGTTCACGACGACCGCGGACTGAACCCGCGACCACGAGAGGAGCACCAATGCCCGAAGGCACGACGGTGACGTCGGAGCGAAGCGTCCCGAAGCCGGTGTTCACCGATGCCGAGGCAGGGGCCAAGGAGTTCCCGTCGTCGCGCAGCCGGTCGTACAACTACTTCGAGCCGCGCAAGCGCCGCGCCTCGGTGTACGAGGACGTGACGGTCGATGTCCAGCCCGATCCCGAGCGCCATCTGACCCAGGGCTGGGTCTACGCGTTCGCGAACGGGAGCTCCGGCTACCCGCAGGAGTGGACCGAGCTGAAGTCGAGCAACTGGCACGAGTTCCTGGATCCCAACGAGGAGTGGGAGCAGACGATCTACCGCAACAACTCCAACACGGTGCGGCAGATCTCGTCGACCCTGGCCAACGCCAAGGCCGCCGACGCGTACGCCGCGTGGAACACGGGTTGGGTCAAGGTCGTCGAGCGCCACGTGTCGGCCTGGGCGCACGCGGAGCAGGGGCTGGGCATGCACGTCTACACGCCGGCCCAGCGCGACGCGCCGACGAACATGATCAACAACGCGCTGTGCCTCGGCGCGGTCCACAAGCTGCGCTTCGCGCAGGACATCATCCTCTACAACCTCGAGGTCTCCGAGCAGATCGACGGGTTCGACGGCTCCGCCCACAAGGAGGCGTGGCAGAACGACCCGATCTGGCAGGGGGCGCGCGAGAACGTCGAGAAGCTGACCGGCGTCCGCGACTGGGGCCAGGCCTTCTTCGCGACGGCCGTCGTCTTCGAGCCGCTCGTGGGCGAGCTGTTCCGCAGCGGGTTCGTCATGCAGGCCGCGGCGCTGCAGGGCGACTTCGTGACCCCGGTCGTCATGGGCGCGGGCGAGGCCGACACCGCGCGTGAGCAGCGCGGCGCCAGGGCGCTGTACCGGATGCTGTCCGACGACCCGCAGCACGGCGCCGCCAACAAGGCGCTCATGCAGAGCTGGCTCGACGAGTGGATCCCGGTGAGCCTGCAGGCCGCCCAGCAGATGCAGCCGATCTGGTCGCAGATCTCCGAGCGCGTCGTGCGCTTCGACGACTCGCTGGAGCGGTCGAAGACGCGCATGGCCGACCTGCTGGAAGACCTCACGCTCGACGTCCCGAAGGAGATCCGCGCATGACCGAGTTCCACTCCGATCGCACGTCGTCCAACCAGGCCGGCGTGACGCTCATGAACAACCAGGTCGGCTACGTCGTCGCCCAGGTGATGGCCGACAAGAAGGACATCACCATCCGCGAGCTGCCGTCGATGATCCGCGTCGACGGGATCAACAAGATCGACTTCGACTTCCAGGAGATCGCCGACGCCCTCGGGTGGGCCGACTTCGGGCAGGACGACTTCGAGGAGATCATGTCGACGCACTACGGCCGCATGGTCGTGCTCGACGACCGGGTCCTGATGTTCGCCAATCCCGAGGACGCGGCCGAGTACATCGGCTTCGACCTCGAAGTGGTCGGGGAGGCCTGACGTGTTCGAGAAGGACGGGGAGAAGTACTTCATCGTCGACAGCCACCTGCACTTCTGGGACGCGAGCCCGGCGAACTGGGTGAAGGGCCAGGAGGAGTACGCGAAGGGCTGGATCGAGTGCTTCCACGCCTACCAGGGCCTGGGGCCGGCGGAGACGCACTGGACCATCGAGCACTTCCAGAAGTACTCGGTGGACGACTTCGAGAAGGACGTCTTCGTGGAGGGCGGCGTCGACCACGCCGTGTTCCAGTCGACGTACCTGAAGGAGTGGTACACGAAGGGCTTCAACGACATCGAGCAGAACGCGGCGCTGCTGGACCGGTTCCCCGGCAAGCTCATCGTCAACGGCCGCTGGGACCCGCGCGAGGGCGAGGCCGGCCTCGAGCAGCTGCGGGCCGACCACGCGAAGTACGGCCTGCAGGGCGTGAAGCTCTACACCGCCGAGTGGCGTGAGGGCTCGCGCGGCTGGAGGCTCGACGACCCCGAGGCGGTGCCGTTCCTCGAGCTCTGCCGCGAGCTGGGGATCAAGAACATCCACGTCCACAAGGGCCCGACGATCTGGCCGCTGGACAAGGACGCCTTCGACGTCGCCGACGTCGACCACGTGGCGACGAGCTTCACGGATCTCAACTTCATCGTGGAGCACGTCGGACTGCCGCGCATCGAGGACTTCTGCTTCATGGCGACGCAGGAGCCCAACGTCTACGCGGGCCTGTCGGTCGTCGTCGGCGGCCTCATGCACGCCCGTCCGCGGTTCTTCGCCAAGGTCATGGGCGAGCTGCTGTTCTGGGTCGGCGAGGACAAGATGCTGTTCGGCAGCGACTACGCGATCTGGGAGCCGAAGTGGCAGATCGACGGTCTGCTGAGCTGGGACTACCCCGACGACTCGTACTCGGACTACCCCCGCTGGACGAACGAGGCGAAGCGCAAGATCCTGGGCCTCAACGCGGCCAAGCTCTACGGCATCCCGGTGCCCGAGGGCATGGACCTGCCGGGTGCGGGCGCCCGCGACGACGCCCAGCTCGTGGAGGGCGCAGCCTGATGAGCCTGCAGGCGCAGGCGCTCGAGGCGCTCGCGGGCGTCATCGACCCCGAGCTCGACGAGCCGATCACGACGCTCGGCTTCGTGGGCTCGTGCGTCGCCTCGGACGCCGGCGACGTCGACGTGCACCTGCGCCTGCCAACGCCCCAGTGCGCGCCGAACTTCGCCTTCCTCATGGCGATCGACGCGCGTGACGCCGTCGCCCGCCTGCCCGAGGTCGGCGACGTCACGGTCGTCCTGGACGACCACTACACCGGCGCGGAGATCAACGCCGCGCTGGTGGGCGGCGGCACGTTCGCCGACGCGTTCCCAGGCGAGGAGACCGGCGCGCTGGACGAGCTGCGCACGCTCTTCCGGCGCAAGGCGCTGCTCGCCCGCCAGGGTCGCGTCTGCGACGTGCTGCTGAAGGAGGGGATGGACCCGGCCGATGCGGTGGCCCTCCGCCTCGCCGACCTCCCCGCGGGGCCGGATGCCGCGCGCTGCGTCACGCTGCGCGCGGAGCTCGGCCTCCCCCACGACCCCGACTCCCCCGCGCTCGTGTCCGGCGACGGCGCGGCGATCCCGGCCGAGGACCTGACGATGTGGCTGCGCCGCGCGCGTCTCGTCGGCCTGAGCCTGGAGAGCAACGGGGGCCTGTGCCGCTCGCTGCTGCGCGTCCGCCACGGCGTGCCCGACCCCACAGAGGAGGTGGCGGCATGATCGCCGCGCGCTTGCACAACTACCACGAGGCGCTCACCGTCGAGCAGATCCCCGAGCCGGAGATCACGGGGCCGCACGACGTGATCGTGCGCATCGGCGGCGCGGGCCTGTGCCGGACCGATCTGCACGTGCAGGAGGGCCAGTGGGCCGAGAAGAGCGGCGTGCAGCTGCCCTACGTCCTCGGCCACGAGAACGCCGGCTGGGTCCACGAGATCGGCTCCGCCGTGACGAACGTCGCCGTCGGCGACACCGTCATCGTGCACCCGCTCGTCACCTGCGGCCTGTGTCGCGCATGCCGCGCGGGCGACGACGTGCACTGCACGGACAACTCGTTCCCGGGCATCTCGACGGACGGGGGGTTCGCCGAGCTGCTGAAGACCACCGCGCGGTCGGTCGTGAAGCTCGATCCGTCGCTGCACCCGAAGGACATCGCAGCGCTGGCGGACGCCGGGCTCACGGCCTACCACGCGGTCAAGAAGGCGGCGACGATCCTCTATCCGGGCTCACGCGCCGTCGTCATCGGCGCCGGCGGGCTGGGCCACATCGGGATCCAGTGCCTGAAGGCGATGACGCCCGCGGAGATCATCGTCATCGATCCGTCCGAGCGCGCGCGGGCGCTGGCCGGCGAGATCGGCGCGGACACCACCGTGGCGGCCGACGGCAAGCAGGTCGACACGATCCTCGAGATGACCGACGGCCTCGGCGCCGAGGCGATCATCGACTTCGTCGGCGAGCGCGGCGTGATCCCCGAGGGCGTGGCGATGCTGCGCCAGGCGGGGTCGTACTACGTCATCGGCTACGGCGAGAACGTGAACGTCCCGACGATCGACATCATCTCGCGGGAGATCAACTTCATCGGCAACCTCGTGGGGTCCTACAACGACCTCGCCGAGCTGATGACGCTGACCGCGCAGGGCAAGGTCAGCCTGCACACGAGCGGCTACCCGCTCGCCGCCGTCAACGACGCCATGGCGGACCTCGACCAGGGACGCCTCCAGGGGCGCGGGATCCTGGTCGCCGACGCGGCCTGAGAGGGGAATCACTCCGATGGGCAAGATGATCCGCTTCAACGACGACGCACGGCGCCGCCTGCAGCGCGGCGTCGACGAGCTGGCCGACACGGTGAAGGTCACGCTCGGGCCGAAGGGCCGCAACGTCGTCCTCGAGCGCCTCACCGGCGCGCCGACGATCACGAACGACGGCGTGTCGATCGCCCGCGAGATCGAGCTCTCCGACCAGTTCGCGAACATGGGCGCGCAGCTCGTCCGCGAGGTCGCGTCCAAGACGTCCGACCTCACCGGCGACGGGACCACGACCGCCACGCTGCTCGCCCAGTCGCTGCTGCGCGAGGGGATGCGCGTGCTCGCCGACGGCGTCAACCCGATGCTGCTGCGCCGGGGCATCGAGGACGCGGTCGAGCTCGTCGTCGCCGACCTGCTGCGCAACGCGCGGTCCATCGACGACCTCGAGACGCTCACCCACATCGCCACGATCGCCGCCAAGGAGGACGAGCGCATCGGCCGCGCCGTCGCCGAGGCGCTGCACCGCGTGGGCGACGACGGCGTCGTGAGCGTCGAGGAGGACGACCTCCCAGGCGTGAGCGTCGACTTCGTCGAGGGCCTGCACGTCGAGAACGGGCACATGTCGCCCTACCTCATCCGCGACCGCATGCGGATGGAGACGGTGCTCGACAACCCCTACGTCCTGATGACGACGCAGCCGATCTCCACCGTCCAGGAGCTCATGGGCGCGATCGGGCAGGTCATGCGACGCCCCGAGCCGCTCATCATCCTGGCCGAGAAGGTCGACGGCGCGGCGCTCGGGATGCTCGTGCAGAACAACCGGCACGGGACGATGGACGCGACCGCGATCCGCGCTCCGGGCTTCGGGCACCGCCGCGTCGCCTACCTCGAGGATCTCGCCGCGTTCACCGGCGGCAGCGTCATCACGCCCGAGGCCGGACTGAGCCTCGAAGCAGGTCGAGCCGCATCACCTCGGCAAGGCGCGCCGGGTCATCGTCACCGAGGACTCGACGACGTTCATCGAGGGCGCAGGCAGCCAGGACTCCGTCGCCGGGCGGCTCAACGAGATCACCGTCGAGCTGGAGCGCGCGACGCACGAGGGCGACATCGACTCCCTGCGCGAGCGCCGGGCGCGGCTGTCGAGCCGGCTCGCCGTGCTGCGGGTCGGCGGGGCGACCGACGTCGAGGCCAAGGAGCGCCTGCGCCGTACCGAGGGCTCGCTGGCCGCGACGCGCGCGGCGATGGCCGAGGGCTTCGTGCCCGGCGGCGGCACCGCGCTGCTGCGCGCCGAGACGGCGCTGGACGACGTCGACCTCGAGGGCGACCGCGCCGCGGGCGTGGACGTCGTGCGCTCCGTGCTGAGCGACCCGCTGTACTGGATCGCCTCCAACGCCGGGCACGACGGCCACTCGGTCGTCGACCAGGTCCGCGCGATGCCGGAGGGCCACGGACTCAACGCGCTGACCGGCGAGTTCGGCGACCTCACGGAGTCGGGCGTCATCGACCCGGTCCGCGTGACGCGGCTGAGCCTGCAGAACGCGGCGTCGGTCGCGGCCCTCATGCTCACCACCGAGGCGCTCGTGGCCGAGGAGATGATCGCCCAGCCGGGCGCGATCATCGCGCCGGGGTACGGCGATCTCGCGGAGGGGCTCGCGCGGCCGTCGTCGCCGGTCTAGCGCTCTCTCAGTGCAGTAGGGCCTTCACCGCGATGAGCGCGCCGCCGATCAGGGCGACGGCGAAGGCCTGGATCAGCGCTCCCTTCATCCCTGCGCCGGCCAGCCGGCCGGCGCAGTAGCCGTAGAACGCGATCAGGCCGAGGCCGCTCCACTTCGCGACGTTGAACGCCGTGTCATCGTCGATGACGTTCAGGGCCGCGAGGACGAAGAACACCGCGGGGAAGGCAGTGCCGAACGCGACCGCGACGGCGTCGTCCAGCAGCGGCGCGATCTCCTCGCGCCGCGGGCGGCGCCGCGTCCGGGTCTCGGTGCCGAGCAGCTCGCTGTAGAGCTCGGCCAGGCCGACCGCCACCGCGGTCCCGATGATCAGCGCGACGACGGTGCCCGAGCCGGGCGGATGGGCCTGCAGCGCGACGACGAGCGCCAGGCCGATGATCGCGCCGTACACGACCCGCCCGACGTGCGAGGACTCGAGATGGCTGACCAGGGCGAGCCGCAGACGCCGCATCGGGGCGGGATCATCGCATCGCGACCTGCGCCCGAGGCCTCACGCGGCTCGAGCGCCGGGTGTACCTCGCGCTCCAGCGCAACGCCGGGCGCTCGACGAGCATCCAGCTGGCGCCGGCCAGCACGACCGCGGGGACGAGCACGCGCGGCAGCGCCTCCCAGAACGTCTCGGGCATCAGGTCGTGGACCTGCAGCGCGTAGAGCACCGGCATGTGCCAGAGGTAGACGCCGAGCGAGATCGCGCCGAGCACGCGCAGGGGCGGCAGGCCGAGCACGCGCGAGGGGCGCATCGCGACGGCCGCGACGATCGCCGCGAAGCCGACCGAGGCGGGCAGGTCGCTGACGATGACCCCCGCGGCTCCCGTGCCGCCGCCGCTGTGCCAGATCGCGTTGAGCAGGACGAGCGTCCCGCCGGCGAGGATGAGGCCGAGCGCGTGGACGGGGCGCATCGTGCGGCCGTGGACGAGGATCGCGGCGGCGATCCCGCACGTGAACGCGCCGAGGTACGTCGGCAGCGTCCAGGTCACCTCGGGCGCCCAGCCGGCCGAATAGCTCAGGGCGATCCAGGCGACGCTCGCGCCGATGAGCGCCGCGCACAGCGCCAATGGGCCGCTCAGCGACCAGCGGCGCGCCAGCCGCGTGATCGCCCAGCCGATGAGCGGGAGGACGAGGTAGAAGCTGACCTCGACGTGCATCGTCCACATCGGCGGGTCGAGCATGTTGCGCGTCGCCGGGTCGAGGTTCGGGATGAAGAGGAGGAAGAACGGCACCTCGCCCAGGTCGATGTCGCGCGGGTGCCCGGTGCCGTGCAGCAGAACGAGCGACCCGACCAGCGCGACGAGGTAGCCCGGGACGATCCGGGCAGCGCGGCGGATCGCGAAGCGCCCGAGATGCGGGGTCGACCGATCGCCGCGCGACGCGGCCACCCACGGGGCCGCGAGCAGGAACGCGGACAGCACGAAGAACAGCTCGACACCCGTGCGGAACTCGCCGATCACCCGATCGACGAGCACGTTGTGGTCCGGGTCGTGGGCCTGCGTGTACATCCACACGTGCAGGACCAGGATGGACAGGGCGGCAAGCCCGCGCAGGCCGTCCAGGCCGTGTGCTCGCGTCTCGGTCACCCGCCCGGTCGTGCCCAGAACGCCGACGCGCCAATCAATGTGTGACGACCGGCACCTCCGCGTCCTGCAGCGCGAATGCGCAGAGGATCAGCGCGATGTGGGTGTAGGCCTGGGGGTAGTTGCCGAGCTGCTCGCCCTCGGGCGTGAGCTCCTCCGCCAGCAGGCCGAGGTCGTTCGCGCAGCCGGCGACGCGGTCGAAGAGCTCCCGCGCCGCGGGGAGGTCGCCGATCTGCAGCAGCGCGTTGCAGAGCCAGAGGGTGCAGATGGCGAACGTGCCCTCGTCCTCGCCGGCGAAGCCGTCGTCGGTGTGTCCCACGTCGTAGCGGTCCACGAGGCCGCCGCGCGTGAGGTGCTCCTGCGTCGCGCGGACGGTGCCGACGAACCGGGAGTCGTCCGGGGCGATGAAGCCGACCTGGGCGAGCATGAGGTTCGACGCGTCGAGCGTGCCGGAGCCGTAGGACTGGGTGAACGAGCCGAGCTCCTTGTCGAAGCCGCGATCGAGGATCTCCGCGCGCAGCTCGTCGCGCTCGATGCGCCACTGCGGGAGGTTCTCGTCGTCGTAGCCGTCGAGCTCGGCCAGGGCGATCGCTCGGTCCAGCGCGACCCAGCACATGACCTTGCTCAGCACGAAGTGCGCCGGCTCGCCGCGGACCTCCCAGATGCCCTCGTCCGGCTCGCGCCACTCGCGCAGCGTGCGGTTGGCGAGCGCGCGCATGAGGCGCCAGCGGTGCGGGTTCATCGGCTCGTCGGAGCGCAGGCGCATCATCCAGAGCGCGTCGGCGACCTCGCCGTAGGTGTCGATCTGGCGCTGGGTCGCGGCGCCGTTGCCGACGCGGACGGGCGCGGAGGCGCGGTAGCCCTCGAGGTGGGAGAGCTCGGCCTCGGGGAGGTCGGGCTCGCCGCCCACGCCGTACATGATCTGCAGGTCCTCGACGCCGGAGGCGAGGGAGATCATCTTCAGCCAGTCCAGCCAGGACTGGGCCTCGTCGACCTTGCCGACCTTGCCGAGGGCACTGAGCGTCAGCGTCGCGTCGCGCAGCCAGGAGTAGCGGTAGTCCCAGTTGCGGGTGCCGCCGATGCACTCGGGCAGCGACGTCGTCGCCGCGGCGATGATCGCGCCGGAGGGCTGGTACTGCAGCCCCTTCAGGGTGAGCGCCGAGCGCTCGACGATCTCCGCGCGGGCCGACGGGAGGTGCAGCCCGGCGCACCACTCGCGCCAGTGGGCGACGGTGCGGTCCAGGGAGTTCGTGAGATCCGACGGGCCGGGGCGGTTGAGGGTCAGCGAGAAGCCGTGGACGTCGCCTGCGGCGATCGTCCGGCGCTCGCAGATGCCCTGGACGCCGTCGGCGACGATCGTGTCGCCGTCGGGGAGCTCGCAGACGAGCCAGCCGAGGCGGCGCTCCCAGGCGACGGGACCGTGCTCGCCGTAGTTGGGCCGCGGGTCGCAGACGATCTCGACCTCGACGGTGCCGCTGACGCCCTCGAGGCGGCGGCACATCGCCTGGCGCGCGCCGACGTGCAGCCAGTCGGTCAGGCGGACGACGCCGGCCGACGTGGTGAACGTCGTCTCCACGACGTTCGTCTGCGGCAGGTAGCGGCGCTCGACGGCGACGTCGCCGACGGGCCGGATGCGCCAGGTCCCGCCGCGCTGCGAGTCCAGCAGCGCGCCGAAGATGGCCGGGCTGTCGAAGCGCGGCCAGCAGAGCCAGTCGATCGACCCGTCGGTCGAGACGAGTGCCGCCGAGCGGCAGTCCGACAGGAAGGCGTAGTCGCTGATCGGGGCGTAGCCGGCGGCGTCGCGCGCGGCTCCCAGATCGCCTGGAATCGTGGTCGTGAGGATCTGGCGAAGCACCTCAATGATGCTCCGCTCAGGCACCCTGATGCACATGAGCAGTTCTCGCCAGACGGGGTTGCGAGAACTCGCATAGGGTCCTGCCGCATGGCGATCGGCGAGGCGGAGGCGGCGGCGCTCGGCGCGACCGACGCGGTGGCGATGCTGGGCTCCGGCGAGCTCGGTCTCGAGGAGTACGTCGAGGCGCTCGTGCGGCGGACGGAGCGCCTGTCGCACCTCGGTGCGTACGTGACGTTCGACGGGGACGCGGTCGTCGCGGCCGCTCGGCGTCCCGGCGCGACGCGTGGGCCGTTGCACGGGCTGCCGATCGGCATCAAGGACTCCGTCGGGACGGCGGACATGCCCACGGGCGCGGGCACGCCCGGCCTCGACGGCTGGACGCCGCCGGTCGACGCGGCGGTCGTCGCCACGCTGCGAGAGCGCGGGCGCGACGTTCACCGGCAAGCTCGCGCTGCACGAGCTCTCCACCGGGGTGACGTCCAACAACGCGCACACCGGCCCGGTGTCCAACCCGTACCGGCTCGACCACCACACCGGCGGGTCCAGCGGCGGGACGGCGGCGGCGGTCGCGGCCGGGCTCATCCCGGTCGGCCTGGGCGGTGACACGGGCGGCTCGTGCCGCATCCCGGCGGCGCTGTGCGGGTGCGTGGGGTTCCGGCCGACGCTCGGGCGGTGGTCGCAGGCCGGCTGCGTGCCGATCTCCTCGACACGCGACACGCCGGGGCCGCTGGGGCGGTCGGTGCAGGACGTCCGGATGCTCGATGCGGTGGTGACCGGCGACCCGCCCGCGGCGACGCGGTCGCTGGAGGGGCTGCGCCTCGGGGTACCGCGCGATCCCTTCTACCTCGGCCTGGAGCCTTCCGTCGCGGCGATCGCGGAGGCCACGCTCGACCTGCTCGCGACGCAGGGTGCGGTGCTCGTCGAGGTCGATCTCTCGGCGCTGCCGGACGTCAATCGCCGCTCGGGGCTGCTGATCCCGGCGTATGAGGCGCCGCGCGAGATGGCGATGTACCTGCTCGAGCACGACGCGCCGTTCGGGGCGCGCGAGGTGATCGATGCGATCGCCGGTGAGCCCGAGCGCGAGTTCTGGGGACTGCGGATCGAGGCGGCCGTGTACCGCGAGGCGCTCGTCGTGCACCGCCCGGCGCTGCAGTCGCTGTACGCGCTGGCCTTCGCCGACCACGACGTCGAGGCGTTCGTGCTGCCGACGACGCCGCTGCCCGCGGTGCGCCAGCGCCCGCCGGGCGAGGACACGACCGTCGTCGTCGCCGGCCAGACCCTCCCCCTCTTCCCCACCTACGTCCGCAACACGGACCCGGCGAGCGGCGCGGGGCTGCCGGCGCTGTCCGTGCCCGCGGGGCTGACCGGCGACGGGCTGCCGGTCGGGATGGAGCTCGTCGGCCCGGCCGGGACCGACGACGTGGTGCTCGCGATCGGCGAGGCGCTCGAGGCCGCGCGGGGGCCGGTGCCGGGGCCTGCGTTGTAGACCCGCCTGACCGTCTGGGCGGCGTGTGCGGTGGCCTGCTGCCAGGTGATGCGCAGGACGTGTTCGCCGTGGGCTTCCAGGAGTGCCTGGCGTTGGGCGTCGTCTGCTCTGGCCTGCGGCGTGTCGTGCCATTGGGTGCTGTCGGCTTCGACGATGAGGTGCTGCTCGGGCCAGCGGAAGTCGGGGATGACGCGGCGTCCGTCGAGGTGCAGGGGGACGTTGACGTGTGGTGGGGTGAGGCCCGCGGCGCTGAGCAGGTCATAGACGCGGTCTTCCAGTTCTGTGCGGGTGGCGGGCGGCTGGGTGGCCAGGACGCGCGCGAAGCGGGCTCGGCCGGGGCGCCCGGCGGCGCGGTCGAGCTGGCGGCCCAGCAGGCGCAGGTTCGTGAGGTGCATCGACTGCGCGCGGCTCATGAGACGCCGCAGCGGCACGTCCTCGAGCGTCGCCGCGAGGTCCATGATCGTCCGTGCTGCCGAGGTGGTGGGGATCCCGCGGTGGCGGACCACGTCCTCGGGGTGCAGGCTGCGGGTGCGGTGCACGCGGATGCCCGCCGGCGCTCTGACCTGCCCGTGCGGCACCGTCACCTCGGGGCGACGATCCTGCACGGGCCACAGCCCGAACAGCATCACCGAGCAGGAGCGGCTGAGAATCGCATCCGGCCCGCATGCCTTCACCGCCGCCAGCCACCTGCCCTCTGGTGTAAGACCCGTGTGACCAACGGCGTAGACACCGTGATGCACACGGTGCAGGTGCCCCGCCGCGACCCACCCGCCGACTGTCGCGTCGGAGAGCCCACACGCCCGCAGCTCCTCCAGGGACACCACGCCCCAGCTCTCAGCCGCCACGTCAGCGATCAGCGGGTGAGATTTCCTCGCATATAGAAGGGTTTTCTCACCCACCCGCCCAGCGTGCCACGCGCGCCGTCACACAACACCACCCGACTGCAACACCTCACGCGCCGGGCGGTTCCTCCATCAGCTCCGGGTCGCCGATGCGGGCCCGGAGGTCGTCCGTGAACGCGCCGTCGATCAGGATGAACGCCACGCGGGTGACCTCGCCGGACCGGTTCTCCCAGCGGTGGTCCGTCCCGCGCTGCACCACGACGTCGCCGGCCCGGAGCACGGTCTCGGAGTCGTCGAGCACGAGCACGATCTCGCCGGACAGCACCACGCCGTAGTCGATCGTCTCGGTCCGGTGCATCGGAGACGCCGCGCCCGGCGGGATCTCGTTGATGCGGATCTTCGTGCCGTTCGGGCCGGGCGGCACGGTCAGGTCGCGCTCCGTCGGCTCGGGCTCGTCGGGCGCGACCGGCGCCGGGGTCGCGTCGGTCGACCACAGCTCGTGGAAGACCGCGCCGTCGGCGGCGGTCCGCGACACGGGCGGCGGGCCGTCGGACAGGAAGACCGACATGCCGTCGGCGTCGTGGCCGGTCACCACCCTCCGCGGGGTCCAGTGTTCGTCGGCGATGGGCATCAGGGCGGTCTCCCTCTCAGATGGGCTCGGCGGTGACCATGATCGACTTGACCGTCAGCCCGGCGAAGTCGGCGTCGTGCTTGCGGTCCAGCTCCCAGCGCCCGATCTGCCGCGAGATGTCCGAGATCGTCCTGCAGCGCTCGTAGCGGCGCTCCATGAACCGCTCGAGCGCGGCGTCGAGCGGCCCGTCTGCGGTGACCTCCTCGGCGAGTACGAGCGCGTCCTCGATCGCCATCGCCGCGCCCTGTCCCACGTGCGGCGACGTGGCGTGCGCCGCATCCCCGATCAGCACCACGCGGTCGCGGAACCAGGGCCGCTCGACGAACACCGCCATCACCGGCCGGAACACGACGTCGGCGTCGCGGCGGATGTGCTCGTCGCGCATCTCGCCGATCACGCCCCCGAACTCCGCGAGCCGCTCGCGCAGCGTCGCCGCGAGGCGATCGTCGGCGACCCGCTCACCGCCGGGCGGGGGCTCCTCGATGAGCAGCACGTACGCGAGGTCCGGCGCGAGCGGCACGAGGCCTGCCTTCCCGTCGGTCCCGACGAACATCCAGATCCCGCGGAGGTCCGGCGGGCGCGGGACGTTCACGCGCCAGCAGACCTGCCCGGTCCATTCGGGCTGGATCTCCTCGCCGAAGACGAGCGACCGGACCCGCGACCCGATGCCGTCGGCGCCGACGACGAGGTCGTAGTCGCCGCTCGTCCCATCGCTGAAGGTGACGTGCCCACCATCGATCGCGTCGACCGTCACGCCGAGGCGTACGTCCGCGCCCGATGCCTTGACCGCATCGGTCAGCAGGACGTGCAGGCGCGACCGGGTGATGCCGTTCATCGGCGGGTACTCGGGCCCGGCGACCCGATGGGCAGGCAGGTCGGCGAGCATCGTGCCGTCGGCGAGGTGGAACCGCGAGCCCTCCATCGGGAAGCCCTGGTCGATCGCGTCGCTCGCCAGCCCGAGCGCGTCGAGGGCGCGCAGCGCGTTGCCCGGCTGGATGATCCCCACGCCGTAGACGGACCACTCCGGGTTGATCTCGACGACGTCGACCTCGACGCCGGCACGCCGCAGCGCGATCGTCGCGGACAGACCGCCGATGCCGCCGCCGACGACGAGGACGTTGCTGACTGAACCCACGTTCCCTCCCTCACGACCTGGACCCGCGCGACGCTACCTCAGTGCAGCGCCGCGAGCAGGTCCAGAGGCGTCGCGACGAGCAGATCGGCGCCGGCCTCGCGCAGCTCGTCCTCCGACCCGATGCCCCACAGCACGCCGATGCACGCCAGCCCGTGCGCGTGCGCGCCGATGACGTCGAAGCGCGTGTCACCGACCATGACCGCCCGGGCCCCGTCGGGCAGGCCGCGCAACGCGCGCCGGATCGTCTCGGCCTTCGGCTCCGCGCGGTCCTCGAGCGACGGGCCCTCGACGACGTCGAAGTGCTCGAGCAGCCCCAGCGCGTCCAGGAGCGGCGCGCTCAGCGCGAGCGGCTTGGACGTCGCGACGGCGAGCGGCATGCGCCCGGCGAGCGTCGCGATGGCGTCGGCCATCCCGTCGGGGACCGTCGTCTCGGTCGCCGCGTGCTCGCGGTAGCGGGCGCGGTAGGCGTCCAGGCAGCCCTGCGCGAGCGACGCATCACCCGGTGAGCTCGACGAAGGTGGCGTGCAGCGGCGGGCCGAGGTAGCGATGCAGGTCGGCGGCGGGGCGCTCCGGGACGCCCGCGGCGACGAGCGCGGCGTTGACGCAGCGCGCGAACGCGATCCGCGAGTCGGCGAGGACGCCGTCGAGGTCGAAGATGACGGCGTCGGCCTGCACGCCCGCGAGGCTAGCGACGGTTCACGGAGCGGGCCGGCTCGACGAGCGCAGCCTGGAGCCGGCGGACGGCTTCGAGATGGTCCGCTGTCCACAGCGTCGCCACGGAGGTGCCCGCGTCCGTGGCGTGATCGTCCTCCGCAGGCGGTCCTGGCACCTCGCCCCTGCCGGTGAGGCTCGCCGCGAACGCCGAGAACCACGCCGCCATGTCGACCGCACCCGCGACCAGCCGCTGCCGTGTGGCCGCGTCGCCGTCGGAGGCGCCGTCGCGGCGCCAGAGATCGGACACGGCGTCGCCGGCGAGGCGGAGCCCCGCCACGCCGTTCACGAGCTGCGTCACGTCCTCGAGCGGGACGGGCTTGGACCCCCGCTCGGCGAGGTAGCCGCGGAACGTGTCGTCCAGGCGCCGCGACGCGCTCGCCGCCCGGAGCGCCTCGGCGGTCGGCGCGTCGCCGTCACGGACGCCGTCAACGCCCCGGTGGATCGCATCGGCGAGGTACGCCGCCGCGTCGACGTAGGCCTCCGCGACCGCCGTGCCGAGGACGCTGCCTGCACCCCGGGGCCACAGCAGCAGCCCGACGACGAGGCTCACGGCGCCGCCCAGCGCGACGTCCGCGACGCGGATGAACCCGGTCTCCAGCCCCCCGGGTGCCAGCAGGTCGAAGAGGATGAGGGCGGTGACGGTGAACGCGGCCTGGCCGGCCGCGAACGAGATCGCCGCGGGCGCCACGCCCGTCACGAGGATGGCGGGCGGCAGGAGGACCCACAGCAGCGTCGTGTTCGTCCCGACCGCGAGCACGATGCCCGCTCCGACGATGATGCCGAGGACCGTGCCGAGCAGCGCGCGCACGACGCTCTGGCCGGTGCTCAGCGCGTTGGAGCGCAGCACCGAGAGCGTCCCGAGGACGACCCAGAACGCGTGCTCCGCGTGGACGAGGTCAGCCGCCAGCACCGCGCCGGCGAGCGCCGCCGCGCCCCGCAGGCTGTTGTGCAGCCAGGTCGAGTGGCGATCGAGGTGCGCCCCGACGCGCTCGCCCGCGCTGGAGAGCAGGGCCGCCACGTTCGTCGGCTGGCGTCCCAGCACCTGGTCGATCCAGCTGCGCCGTTCGGCCGCCACCGCGGTCTCGGCGTTGCCGGCGATCTGCGCGACGACGAAGCTGACCTCCTCGGCGCGGAAGCAGGGATCCATCGCGGACGCGGTGATGCTCGCGGCGCCGGTGTCCGCAACATGCGCCTCGAGCGCGCCGACCGCGTCCCGCAACGACGCGAGCGCGTCGTGCAGACCGTCGCGCGACGCCTCCGTCCCCGCCAGCAGCCCCACGCAGCGGTCGAGCACCGCGGCGGACGCGTGCTCGACGGCGCGAGCCGAGGGGTCGTCCACGCGCGGGTCGATGCGCGCCGCGACCCGATCCAGCCACCGCAGCTCGTCGACCATCCGCAGGACCGCCCGATCCGTCGTTCCCAGCCCTGCCGGCCGGAAGGGCGTCGCGAAGAACGCGCGGCGCAATCTCTCGACGGCGTCGTCCGCCGGCCTGTCCCCGGCCCCGCGCAGACGGTCGGCCACTGCCCGGCATGCCTCCACGACCGCGTCCCGGAAGGGGTCCACGGGCGGCGCGGGCCACAGCAGGACCGCTGCGAGCAGCGAGACGGCCGCGGCGATGCCCCACCCGGCGAGCGGCTCGACCGGCGAGGAGACCTCCCCGAGGGTCACCGGCAGGATGAACGCCAGCAGCAGCGACGTCGTCGCCCCCGCGAGCACGGAGCTGACCACCGCCGAGAACAGCACGACGAACCCCACGAGCGCCATCGACACCACCGACAGCCACACGGTCCCCGCCACGAGCGCTCCGACGACGACGAGCATCGCGCCGACCACGGCGAGCGCCACCTGCGCCTGGACCCGGCGGCGCATCCTGCCGGAGAAGTCGACCAGCAGCAGCATCGCGAACGAGCCGAAGGCGGCGAAGACCGCCACGACCGGGTCGCCGACGATCTCCTTGCCGATCGCGAACGCGGCAGGCATGGCGATCGCCGTGCGCGCGGCACGGCGCAGCGCCACCAGGCCGCGGTCGTGCCTGCGCAGCCACTCCAGCGGTTGTCGCAGCGGGCCCCCGATGGCGAGATCATCGCCGCCGGGGCGTCGAGCGGCCTAGTAGACCGCGTGCAGGACGGCCCAGCGGGCGAGCTCGGAGCGCCGCCGCAGGTCGGTCTTGTCCCGGATCCGCGCGAGGTGGTTCTGCACCGTGCGCGGCGAGACGTAGATCTGCTCGGCGATCTGCTTGTCCGTCAGGCCCTGGGCGACGAGGCGCAGGACCTCGTGCTCGGTGGCCGTGAGCTTGGAGCGGACCTCGGGGCTCTCGCCGCTCGAGGCGCGCGAGTACGCGCGCAGCAGGTGGCCGGCGAGGGCGGGCGCGATGACCGAGCCGCCACCGTGGACGGTGAGCACGGCCTGGCGCAGCTCCTCGCCGCTCGCGCGCTTCGTGAGGTAGCCGGACGCGCCCGCCGCGACGGCGTCGAGCAGCGGCTCGCCCTTCTCGCTGGCGGTCATGACGATCGTGCGCACGCCGGGCAGCTCCGCGCGGATGCGCTCGAGCAGCATCATCCCGCCGAGCTCGGGCATGTGCAGGTCGAGGAGGACGACGTCGGGGCGCAGGTCGTGCGCCAGCTGCAGGCCCTCGCGGCCGTTGGCGGCCTCGCCGACGACGACGATCGCGGGATCGCGCTTCAGCGCGGCGGCGACGCCCTCGCGGACGAGCGGGAAGTCCTCGACGAGCAGGACACGGATCTTCAGGACGCTCATGCTGCCTCCATGGCGTGGAGCGGGGTGTGGACCTTCAGGGTCACGCTGGTGCCGGCGCCGGCCTCGGAGTCGATCTCGGCGCTGCCGCCGGCGCGCTCCATGCGGCCGACGATGCTCTCGCGCAGCCCGGTCCCCCGGGCGGTGCGCGCGGGGTCGAAGCCGACGCCGTCGTCGGTGACGACGACCGTGCCGGCGCCCGCCGTGGCGTGGCAGGAGACGACGACCTGCGTGGCGCGGGCGTGCTTGCGGACGTTCGTGAGCGCCTCGCGGGCGGCGTCGGCGAGCTCGGTGCCGTCGACGGTGCCGTCGACCTCGCCGAAGACGAGCCGGATCTCGTACGGGGCGAGCGCCTGCTCGTCCTCGATGATGCGGCGCAGCCGCTCCACGAGGGTGTCCTCGCCCGCCGGGGTGCCCTCGATGTAGGCGCGCAGCTCGGTCGCGGCACCGGCCGCGACGCGCATGAGCTCGCGCGGATCGACGTCGTCGGCGTAGCCGCCGGCGGCGATGTACTCGAGCTGCTGGAGCAGCGTGTCGTGCAGCCACGCCCGGACGCGCGCCCGCTCGGCCTCGAGCGCCTGGGCGACGCGTGCACGCGGGGGATGCGTGCGGCGACGAGCGGGTAGTGGGGTCACCGAGGACACGTGTGTTCCCAACGTCAGGTCGGGGCCAGACCTTGACGAGGGCCCCGCAGCACTGGACATTCGGTCCGGTGGCGTCGCCAGCTGGGCCAGGATCTGCCCAGACGGGTGGGCTCCGGCGCTACCCTTCCGGTGTCCCCCTCCTGGCCCGAGGATCCACATGTCCGAGCAGTGCATCCAGGTCGTACCCGAGCCTCGAGGCTCATGGGCGGTCACCCGCCCCGGCGAGCCTCGTCCTCTCTCCCTCCACGCCAGTGCGACCGAGGCGGAGCGCCATGCGCACCGCGAGCGCCGCGCCGGTGAGCGCATCATCGTCCGCGACCGCTACGGCCGCGAACGCACCGCCAGCCCGGGCGCGACCCGGCGCTAGGTCCCCCTACGCGGCAGCGACCTGCGGACGCGCGACGCGCGGCCCGGTGTCCTGCCACGCCCGCACGAAGGCGGTGACGACGGCCGGGTCGAACTGCCCGCCCGCGCACCGCTGCAGCTCGGCGAGCGCGAGCTCGGGGTCGATCGCCTCGCGGTAGGACCGCGTGTGCGTCATGGCGTCGAACGCGTCGCAGACCGCGACGATCCGTGCGCCGAGCGGGATCTGCTCGCCGGCGAGTCCGTCGGGATAGCCGGCGCCGTCGTGGCGCTCGTGGGTCGAGCGGACGAGCTTGGCCACACGGCCCAGCGCGGGCGCCGATCCGACGATCCGCTCGCCGACGACCGTGTGGCGGCGGATGTGGGTCCACTCCCCCGGCTCCAGCGGCCCCGGCTTGGCGAGGATCGTCTCCGGGATGGCGACCTTGCCGATGTCGTGCAGCTCCGCCGCGCGGCGGACCTCCTCGACCTCCTCGCGGTTCATGCCCAGCACGCCCGCCGTCGTCGCGGCCAGGTCGGCGACGCCCGCGGAGTGGTCGCCGAGATCGGGGAACCGCTCCGCCATCGCGCAGAGCAGCGCGTCGGTGGCCTGGCGGATCGCCGACAGGCGCCCGTCCTGCTTGCGCGCGTACATCCGCTGGTCGGCGAGACGCATCGCGTCGGTGGTGTCGGCCGCCTCCTGCGGGAGCAGGATGGCGCCGAGCGAGCAGCCGATCGCGTAGCCGTCGCCCTCCTCGGAGAGCGCTGCGCTGCAGCGGGCCAGCTGGGCGGACCAGCCGATGTCGGCCGGCCCCAGGAGCGCGCAGAACTCGTCGCCGCCGAGCCGGTACGCGCGCCCGTCGGGGCCCACGGTGTCGGCCAGTCGCGCGGCGAGGCGCACGAGCGCCGCGTCCCCGGCCGGGTGGCCGAAGACGTCGTTGTAGTGCTTGAAGCCGTCGAGGTCGAAGACGACGAGCATGAGCTCGTCGTCGCCGCTCAGCGCCGCGAAGCGCTCGTCGAGATCCGTCGCCAGCAGCCGGCGGTTGCCGAGGCCGGTGAGGGCGTCGGTCAGCGCCTCGCCACGTGCGTGGTGCAGGCTCGCGGTGTGGGCGCGCAGCGTGAGGTGCAGCCGCGTGATGCTCGCGACGAGCGCGGCACCGGCGAGCGCGACGGCGAGGAGGTTCACGGGCTGGACCGCGGCGGTCACGAGGACCGCGAGCGCGACGGCGGCGAAGCCGAGCGGCAGCAGGTCGCGCGCCGAGCGCGTCGACGCGAGCCGGGCGCTGCGCGCCTCCGCGGGCGCCCATGCAGCGAACGCCCAGAGCGGCGCCGCCGCCCACCAGCCGGCGTCCCAGACGCCGCCGGAGACCCACGTGCCGCGGGCGACCTCGACGAGGTAGACGCCGTCGGTGACGGTGAAGCACAGGCAGCCGAGGGCGAGCAGCGCCCAGGTCCGGTTCACGCGCCAGCCCTGCAGGCCGCCGATGCCGACGATCGTCGCCAGCAGGAGCAGGTCGGCGACGGGGTACGCGAGGTTCGTGGCGAGCGCGAGCCTGTCGCCGCCGCCGACGACGCCGACCACCGCGCCGAACACGAGCGCGGCGCTCACGGCGCCGGCGGCGAGCGCCGCCGTCGCGGCGTCCGCGGCCATGAGCCGGTCGGCGCCGCGGACGCGTGCACACGCCAGGGCGACGAAGCCGCCGAGCGCCAGGACCGGGAACAGCAGGTAGCCGACGTCCGCGGGCGACGGCACCGGCGGTGAGGCGAGGTCCCAGAGCACCGACGTGAAGTACGCCTCCCCCGCCGTCCAGGCCAGGAGCGCGCTGCCGATGAGCATCCAGCCCAGCCGCTCCTCACGCGAGACCAGGGCACGCGCCAGGACGGCGAGCGCCCCGACGGCCATCACGCCGACGTGGGTCCAGCGGCCGAACACCAGGCCGCCGAATCCGTCGAGCCCGGGGACCACGACGTGCAGCTCGTGCGCGACGAGCCAGGCCGCCAGCAGGGCGGCCACCCATCTCGCAAGTCGGGCACGGGGCATGGGGTCCCCATCGGCCCGACACCGCGGTGCGCTGTAGCGCCCCGGACGCTCAGTGGACGATCGTGAGCTCCTTGGACAGCGTGGACAGCACGTCGTGCCCGTCCTCGGTGACCGCGACGAGATCCTCGATGCGCACGCCGGCGTCGCCGGGCACGTACACGCCGGGCTCCACCGTCACGATGTGGCCCGGGGCGAGCACGACCTCGCCCAGGCGCGACAGGCGCGGCCCCTCATGGACCTCCATGCCGACCCCGTGCCCGAGCCCGTGGCCGAAGTGCTCGGCGTGGCCGGCCTCGTCGATGATCTCCCGGGCGACGGCGTCGACGTCCTTGCCCGTCGGGCCGGGACGCACGGCCGCGAGCGCCGCCGCCTGGGCGCGCTGGACGAGCTCGTAGATGTCGCGGTCGCCCTCGGAGATCGCCCCCGTCGCGTACGTCCGCGTGCAGTCCGAGGCGTAGCCGTCGAGCTGCGCGCCCCAGTCGATGGTCACGAGCACGCCCTCGGGGATCTCGACGTCGCGCGGGACCGCGTGCGGCAGCGCCCCGTGCGCGCCCGAGGCGACGATCGACGGGAACGACGGTCCCTGGGCGCCCATGCGGCGCATCTCCGTCTCGAGGTCGAAGGCGACCTCCTCCTCGGTGCGGCCTGCGAGCCCGCGCCCCAGCACGGCCTCCAGCGCGGCGTCCGCGAGGAGCGCCGCCGCGCGGATGCGCGCGACCTCCTCGGCGTCCTTGACCATCCGCAGGTCCTCGACGAGACCGCCCGCCGCGACGAGCTCGACGTTGTCGGGCGCGAGCCGCTGGAGCTTGGCGTGCTGCTTGACGGACATGTGGTCGTCGTCGAAGCCGAGCCGGACGGCGCCCTCCGTCGGCACTCCGCCGATCGCGGACTCCAGGAGGTCCTGCACGATCTCGCGCTGCCAGCTGCCGTCGAGCTGCTCCTCGGACTGGCTGAGGTACCGGAAGTCGGTGAGGAACCGGCGAGAGTCCGCCCCGATCACGGCCGCGCCAGAGGAGCCGGTGAAGCCGGTGAGCCAGCGGACGTTCACGAGGTGGGAGACGAGCAGGAGGTCGAGCTCCCGCTCGGCGAGCGCGGCCGTGACGCGCTCCGGGCGTTCGGTGGTCATGGGGAGGCGAGCTCCTGACTGAGGAGGGCGAGCGCGTCACGGTAGCCGTCGGGTCCCTTGCCCTTGACGGTGCCGATGCAGAGGTCGCGCACGACGGAGACGCGGCGGAACTCCTCGCGGGCGTCGACGTCGGAGAGGTGGACCTCGACGGCCGGCAGCGCGGCGATCGCGAGCGCGTCGTGGATCGCCCACGAGTAGTGCGTCCAGGCGCCCGGGTTGAGGATGATGCCGTCGGCCATGTCGCGGGCGTCGTGGAGGTGCTCGACGTAGTCGCCCTCGGAGTTCGTCTGGAAGTACCGGCAGCTCAGCCCGAGCTCGGCCGCGTACCCGGAGATCATCCGCTCGAGCTCGGAGAGCGTGACCGTGCCGTAGTGCTCGGCCTCGCGCCGGCCGAGCTGGTCGAGGTTCACGCCGTGCATGACCTCGATGCGCAGCAGCGCGCCGCTCATGCCAGTTCCCTCACGGCGGCGAGCAGCTCCGCGTCGCCGATCCGCGCGCCGGGGCGCACGTCGCCGGGCTCGTGGCAGAGCACGAACGGCGTGTGGTCGCCGAGGCGCTTCTTGTCCGCCCGCGTCGCCGACGCGACCGCCTGCGGGTCGACGGCGCCGTCGAGCTCCGTCGGGAGCCCGTTGGCCGCCAGCAGGTCGCGGACCTCGTCGCGGAGGGCGGGCACGCCGCTGAGGCGCAGCGCCGCCAGCAGGCCGAGGCCCACGGCCTCGCCGTGGCGGTAGCGGCCGTATCCGGTGACCGTCTCGATCGCGTGGCCGACGGTGTGCCCCAGGTTCAGCGTCTGGCGGACGCCGCCGTCGCGCTCGTCGGCGGCGACCACGGCGAGCTTCGTCCTGGCGCAGTCGAGGATCACGTCGCGATCGACGGGCGCGCCGCCCGCCACGCGGTCCCACAGGCTCCCGCCCGCGATGAGCGCGGTCTTGAGCACCTCGGCGTAGCCCGCGGCGCGCTCCTCCGGCGGGAGCGTCTCCAGCACCGCCGGGACGACGTGCACCGCCTCGGGCTGGTGGTAGGCGCCGACGTAGTTCTTGGCCTGCGGCAGGTCCACACCGGTCTTGCCGCCGTAGGCGGAGTCGACCTGCGCGACGAGCGTCGTCGGGACCTGCACGACCGGGATCCCGCGCTGGTACGTGGCGGCGCAGAACCCGGCGAGGTCGCCGACGACCCCGCCGCCGAGCGCGACGACGCGCCCTGCGCGCGTGACGTGCGCGCGGGCCATCGCGGTCCAGGTGGCCTCCGCCGTCTCGAGCGTCTTCGCCTGCTCGCCGGGGGCGATCACGTGGCGGCGCAGCGACCCGAAGCGCTCGCCGTGCAGCCGCGCGACGTGCTCGTCGGTGACGAGGTAGTCGCCGTGGCGGATCTCGGGCCAGGCGTCGTCGCCGAGGAACACCGGATGGGGACCCCAGATCATCTTCGTGCCCTTGCGCAGCGAACGCAGCGCCGGGCCCGCCGCCGGGATGGCGTCGCCGGAGAGGAACGCGTCCGCCGCGCCCTCGTAGACCGGTCGCCGCTCGCGCAGGAGCGTCGCGAACCGCTCACGGTCGGCCGCCAGGGGCCGCGTGATGCCGTCCGCCGTCGCCCGCGCCCACGCGGTGTCCTCGTCGATCTCCAGGTAGGCGACGACGTGGTCGTCCAGCGCCCTGCGCACGCGCTCGGAGCCGAGCGTGCCGCCGCCGAGCGCGACCGGGGTCCCCGGCTGCGCCGCGTCGAGCAGCTCGAGCGCGACCTGCTCCTCCAGCGCCCGGAACTCCCCCTCGCCGCGCTGGGCGAACAGCTCCGGGATCGAGCACCCCGCGCGGCGTTCGATCTCCGCGTCGGTGTCGAGCGCGGCGGGGTCCAGCGTGCGGGCGGCGGACGTCTTGCCCGCGCCCATGAAACCTATGAGGACGACCGCACCTGCCACCCGATGCGCTCCCGGTAGCGGTCGACGGCCTCGGTCACGTCGTCGATGTGGTCGCCGCCGAACTTGCGCCGGTAGGCGTCGGCGAGCACGTGGGCGACCATCGCCTCCCCCACGACGCCCGCTGCGGGGACGACGCACGAGTCGGTGCGCTCGCGCAGCGCCTGCGCCGGCTCGAGCGTGTCGATGTCCACGGACCGCAGCGGCTTCGTCAGGGTCGGGATCGGCTTCATCGCCGCGCGGACGACGAGCTGGTCGCCCGTCGTCATCCCGCCTTCGAGGCCACCGGCGTGGTTCGTGGTGCGGAAGAAGCCGCGCTCGTCGTCGTGGAAGATCTCGTCGTGCGCCTCCGAGCCCGGGGCGCCGGCGAGGCGGAAGCCGTCGCCGAACTCCACGCCCTTGCAGGCCTGGATGGAGCACACGGCGCCGGCGAGGCGCCCGTCGAGGCGCTCCTCCCAGCTCACGTGC
Source organism: uncultured Solirubrobacterales bacterium (assembly GCA_963757125.1). Taxonomy (GTDB): domain Bacteria; phylum Actinomycetota; class Thermoleophilia; order Solirubrobacterales; family Solirubrobacteraceae; genus CAVVSD01. Next base: position 1,934,029 of record CAVWQP010000009.1, read on the forward strand.
GAGCCGAGGCCGGGCACGAGGCCGAAGACGACGACCTCCCAGGTGCCGCCGATCGACTCGTTCGCCTTCCGCTGCGCGGTGATGTGGTCGACCATCGCCTTGCTCGCGGCGGGGTCCAGGCAGCGGACCGGGTCGTCGTCGACGCCGTCGAAGTCATCGAGTCCGAGCGGCTCGTCGCGGGCGGGCGCGTGGACGGGCCCGATCTGCGTCACGTGGGAGCGGACCTCGACGCCGACGGCGCGCAGCAGCGCCTTGGCCAGCGTCCCGCCCGCGACGCGGGCGGCCGTCTCGCGGGCGCTCGCGCGCTCCAGCACGTTGCGGACGTCGCTCAGCCGGTACTTCTGCGTGCCGACGAGGTCGGCGTGACCGGGGCGCGGGAGGTGGACCTCGGGGATCTCCGCCTCGACGGGCCACGGGTTCATCCGCTCCTCCCAGTTGGCGTAGTCCCGGTTCGCCACCTGCAGCGCGATCGGGCCGCCGAGCGTGCGCCCGTGGCGGACGCCCGCGGTCACGTCGATGCGATCGCGCTCGATCTTCATCCGGCCGCCACGGCCGTGGCCGAGCTGGCGGCGGGCCATGTCGCGGTCGAGCAGCTCGCGCTCGAGCTCGAGGCCCGCGGGCAGGCCCTCGACGATGCAGGTCAGGCCGGGGCCGTGGGACTCACCGGCGGTGATGAGACGCAGAGAGGACAACGCGGGGCAGCATATGCCGCCCCGCGAGCCGTCCGTCTACAGGGGTGCTGCGGCCAGCGTGCCGGTCAGCGGGTTGAGCGCGAGATCGGTCAGATCGAGGTCGCGGGCGCTCACGACGTTGCGTCCGGTCTCGTCCTCGCGGACCCGGGCGGCCTCGGCGGCCGTCTGGCTCGTGAGGTTGCGCAGCCGGAGCCGCGTGACCTTCACGCGCACGCCGCCGACCGAGGCGACGCGGCCGCGGCGGAGCGTGATCCGCTCGCAGTCGGTGGGCGACGGCTTGCACGTCGCGCCCTTGACCGGCTTGTGCTCGAGGTTCAGGAAGGAGACGCTCCTGCCACCCTCGCGGACGCCGAGGAACAGGATCTTGGCCCGCGAGCGCTGCGGCAGCACCTGGAGGCGGCTGACGTTCTTGCGCTCCATGCGGCCGACCTTGACGTCGACGCGGTAGGCGCCGCGGCCGATCGGGCCGGCCGTCGTCGCCTTCGGCGTCGAGGTCAGCGTCCCGGTCTTCTCCGAGAAGTCCAGGCCGGACAGCGAGACCTCGCCGGACTCGATGGCCGAGCGGAGGTAGGCGCGGCCGGCGACGGACGCGCGGGCGCGGGCCGTGGTCGCCTTCTCCGACGACTTCTTGTCGACCTCGCCGACCCGGTCGACGTCGAGGCGGAACTGCCGCACGCCCGAGCCGAGATCGATGTCGAGGAAGGTGGAGTCGCCCTCCTGCATCTCGATCGTCTGGCAGTTGGTCGCCGACGGCTTGCAGGTGCCGTCGCCCGTCGCCGTCGCGTCGCTCGAGATGAGGAACGTGGCGGTCTTCTTGTCCTTCTTGACGCCGAGGAAGATGACGATCGGCTTGTCCGCCGACGGCAGCGCGCTCAGGCGGGCGATGTCCGTGTGGTCCTTCTGCTTGGAGCTGCCGGGCTCGCCGAAGCTGAGATCGACGCGGATGGCCTTCGTGTTCTCGTCGGTCTTCGGGGTCGTGGAGTCCGACGGCGTGGTCGTCGTGGTGGACGGCGTGGTCGTCGTCGACGGCGTCGTCGTGCCGCCCGTGGAGCCCGTGTCGCCGCTGGTCGGCGTCGCCTCGGACGTCGACGGCGCGGGCGTCGTGCTGTCGTCCGGCGTGGCGGCCGTCTCGGCCTTGGGCTGCCTGAACGGGTTGTGCTTCGCGCCGGTCGGGGCGATCGTGGCGACGTTGGTGTCCTCGGACACGCGGATGGTCGTCGCCGTCGTCGTGGAGGTCGTGGCCGGCGTCGCGGTGGCGATCGCGGCCGTGTCGGCCTCCGAGCCGCCGCCGCCCAGGACGAACGGGACTGCGACGAGCGCGCCGACGAGCAGGAGCGCGACCGGCCAGAGACGCTTCTCGACCAGGTCGGAGACGAGGTTGCGCAGGAAGCTCATCGGATGACTCCGGCGGTAGCGGTGGGCAGGGAGGACTTGCCGCCGGCCGTCTGGTTGGACGGGGCGGGCGTGGTGGAGGGCGTCGTGCCGCCGGTGGGCGAGGGCGCGGTGGCGCCGCCGGGCAGCGAGATCGGCTGGTCCGCCAGGTACGCCGTGGCGTTGACGGTCGCCTTGACCTGCGGGAAGCCGTTGCGGCCCTCCTGCAGGTTCACGCTCTGGACCGTCATGAGGCGCCCGCGGACGGTCACCGTGTCGCCGTTCGTGACGGTGAACGAGCGGACGAGGTCCAGGAGCTTCGACAGGGAGAAGTAGTCGCCGTCGAAGACGAACGTGAAGGGCAGGTTGTTCATGCCGTTGGAGCCGGCGACGACGCCGGGCGGCAGGGTCGAGGTGCCGGTCGTCGTGCCTGCGGCCGCGCCGGTGGTGCCGGTCGTGGACGGGGTCGTCGACGGGGTCGTCGAGGTGCCCGACGCGGTCTTGCCCGACGACGAGGACGAGCTCGGCTGCGCCGGCGTCGTGGCCGCCGCGCCCGAGGCGCCGCCGACCGTCAGCGAGCGGAAGTCGATGCCGGCCTTGCGGGCGGCGGACTCGAGCTGGAAGACGAGCGACGCGGCGTCGTCGTCGTCCGGCACGGCCTTGCCGAGGCGGGCCGCGATCGCGTAGTCGGTCTGGAAGCTGGCGCGGGCGCTCGTCGCCGACGCGAGCGCCTGGTTGGCCGCGGTCAGCTTCGTCTGGGCCTCGGCGACGCGAGCGGTCGCGGCCGCGGCGTCGGCGCGCTTGGGCTTCAGCGCGAGGAACCAGAAGCCGGCCACGGCGACCAGGCAGGCGAGAGCGCCGATGAGGATGCGGTCACGGTTGGTCATGTCAGGAACCCGGAGTCGTCGTGGTGGTGCCGGAGGTGCCCTCGTTGAGGGTCTGGATGGCGCCCTTGACCCCGGACGCGGAGCTCTCCGTCGCCGCGGCCTGCGGCGTGCCGAAGAAGACGACCATCTGGAACTGCGGGACCTGGTCGTCCGTCTGGCAGCCGGCGGCGGAGCCGCCGCCCGAGCCACTGTCGGACTGCGAGGAGGCCGCGCCGGACGAGGAGTCCTGCTTGTCGGAGGCGGCGACGCTCACGCGCTGCACGCCCTCGAGGCGGCGCAGGCGCGCCATCAGGAGCGCGACGCGCGCCTGGCTGGGGGCGCAGCCGACGATCTCGATCGCCGGGTTGGCCAGCGCGCTGCGCAGGCTGACGGTGCCGCCACCCTGGCCGGGCGCGCTGCTCGCCACGAGCTGCGTGAGCGAGACGTCCGCCGGGATCACGCGGCTGACCTGCTCGAAGGTCTTGCCCCAGTCGATGCGGGTCGAGGCGAGCGTCTTGACGCCGGCCGCGCGGGTCTTCACGACCTCGTTGAACTGCTGGTAGGAGGCGAGGTTCCCGACCTTCGCGGTCGCGACGTCGGCCTGCGCCTCGAGGCTGGTCGCCTCGGCGGTCTTGTCGGCGACCGAGCGGTTCGTCAGCGTCAGCATCGCGACCATCACGACGACGATCGCGAGACCGCCGAGGAGGACGTACACGGCGCCGCCGCTCTTGCCGGCGCCGCCGGACGAGCGACGCTGATCGGCCGGGATGAGGTTGACGGCCTTCATGCTGCGATCTCCTCGACGGCCAGGCCGGCGGCGATGCTCAGCCGCTCGACGGCCACGTCGGGCGCGCCGGGCGTGAGCCGCGGCTCGACGGGCAGCCCGAGCTCGCGCTCGAGGAGCTCGGCGAAGCCGGGCACCGCGACGGCGGGGCCGGTCAGCAGGACGCGCTCGACCATCGGGAGGCCGGCGCTCTGGGTGTGGTGGAAGTCCAGCGAGGCGCGGACGTCGGCGGCGACGCGGCGCGCGCCGTCGGTCAGCACGGAGCGGGCGTCGGCGATGATCCCCGCCTCGCCGTCGACCTCGTCGACCGGGGTGTCCAGGCCGACGTGGCGCAGCCAGGCGCGGGCGTGGTCCAGGGTCAGGCCCTGGCGCTCGGCCAGGTCCACGGCCATGGCCTCCAGGCCACCGCCCGAGACGCGGGTGAAGAGGCAGTTGCCGTTCTCTGCGACCGCGAGGTTCGTGAGGCCGCCGACGGAGACGTAGAGCACCGGGCCGTCCTCGACGCCGAGGGCGCGGACCATGGCGAAGGCGGAGAGGTCGACGCCCTCGGGGCGCAGGCCGGCGGCGCGGGCCGCGTTCAGCAGGCGCTCGATCATGTCGCGGCGGGCCGCGACGAGCACGACGCGGTGGCGCATGCCGGCGGGCGTCTCGACGAGGCCGACCGACTGGTAGTCGATGACCGCCTGGTCGATGGCCATCGGGAGCTCGTCCTTGGCCTGGAACTGGACCGCGGCCTCGAGGTCCTTGACGTCCTCCAGCGGCGGCAGGTCCATGACGCGGACGACGATGCGCGCATTGGCGACACCGATCCGGACCTTGCGGTCGAGCCAGGAGTTCTGCGACCACATGGCGCGGAGCGCCGCGGTCAGTGCCTCGCCGTCCGCGACCTCACCGTCCCGCACCACGTGCGGGTCGAGGTCGGCGACAGCGGCACGCTCGACGGTGAGGCCGTCGGCGGTGGCCACCTGTACGGCGGCGATGGAGCCAGGCTCGATGTCGAGCCCGACGATGGTCTTGGAGCGGCGTGCCATGGTGGTCGCTCAGAAGATCGGCCGCCGCGCGGGGTTCTGTAGCGAACCCCTCCCCCGGCCGATCATCCGTCCGTGCGATGACTCCGATCGGCCCAGGTCACGCGCACGAAAGCCGCGGCAGGCCGCGGCTTTCGGGTCCTACGCAGGGATTTCCCGGGGTTAGAAGGTGCTCAGGTACGAGTCCATGAGGCCCGTGCCGACGAGCATCGCCACGATGCCGCCGAAGGCCAGGAACGGGCCGAACGGGATCGCTGTCTTGCGACCGCCGGCGACGCCCTTGCGGGCGATGACGACCACGCTCACGAGCACGCCGGAGATCAGCGCGATGAGCAGCGCGGGAGCGACCGCGGCGCCGAGGAACAGGCCGAGGACGCCCGCGAGCTTCACGTCGCCCATGCCCATGCCGCCGGGAGCGGCGAGCGCGGCGAGGAGGAAGAACCCGCCGCCGGCGGCGGCGGCGATGAGGCGCTCGGGCTCGCCGCCCGGGTCGAGGGCGAGGCCGATGACGACCGCGGCGATCGCCGCGGGGCCGGTGAGCTTGTTCGGGATGATCCGGTGCTCGAGGTCGATGAGCGCCATCGGGACCAGGAACGCGATGAGCACGAGCCCGAGGACCATCTGCGCGGTGTCGTCGTGGTGGACGGCGACGGTGATCGCGGCCAGCACCGCGGTGCCGGCCTCGACGAGCGGGTAGCGGGCGGCGATGCCGGTGCCACAGCTGCGGCAGCGGCCGCGCAGCAGCAGCCAGGAGAACAGCGGGATGTTGTCCCACGGCTTCACCGGGTTCTCGCAGCTCATGCAGTGCGAGCTCCCGGAGACGAAGGACACGCCACGCGGCATGCGGAGTGCCACGACGTTGAGGAACGAGCCGACGAGGAGACCTGCGAAGGCGGCGAACAGGATGGGCATGGGGGTCATGAGACGGGGATCTGCTCCGTGCGGTTGGCCAGGGCCCATGCGGGCTGCACCGGGTTCATGAACCGGGGCGGCGAGCGCAGGGCGAGGCGCTGGTCGTACTGGTAGTCCTTCGTGTAGCCGGTGCCGGTCGTGCCGCCGGTGCCGACGGGACCGCGGTACTTCTGGGCGATCGCGCCGCGCACGGTGAGCGTGCCGAGCTTGTTGCCGCACTCGTAGGCGTCGACGGTGAACGAGTGCGTCAGGGCGAGGATGGCAGCGTCGATCTGGACGTTGTTCATCTCGCCGGTCCCGTCCGAGCACGACGTGCCGGAGCGGTTCACGGGGTGGTAGACGCGGGCGAACTTGTCGGGGATGAGCCCGAGCATCCAGGCGTCGCTGGAGCGGGTCACGTTCCCGGTGACGACGATGTCGTTGCCGGAGGCGAACGTGACGTTCTGGCTGTAGGAGCCGGAGATGAACAGGTCGCCGCACCCGGGGTTGCCCGCCGCGGTGCCGCTCGCCGAGCCGTTGTACGGGGCCAGGGGCTGCAGGCCCGCGCAGGAGCCGGCCGCCGCGTCGTCGCTGACGTACACGACACCCTCGGGGATCGGCATCGACTGGTTCGTCAGGACCGTGCCGTCCTCGCGCTTGCCGGTGACGGTCATGTTCGCGCCGTTGAGCACGATCGTCGTCGGGCCCTTGAAGCGGTAGCTGGCCGTCGCGTCGTCGTGCAGCGAGGCGTTCGACGGCGGGAAGTCGCGCTGCGAGGCCAGCTGCCAGGTGCCGATCGCGGCGTTGATCGCGGCGGTGTAGCCGGGCAGCGAGTTGACCTTCGGACGCGTGGAGGACGAGCAGGAGCCGCCGGCGCTGCGCCAGCCGGGCGAGCCGCCCGCGACCTCGACGGCGTCACCGGGGCTGCGGCCGAAGGAGGGCTGCTCGCAGACCATGATCGAGTCGTTCGTGTGGAACGGGCCGGAGACCTTGTCGTTCGGGGCGAACTGGATCTCCGAGCAGCCGGCGGTCGTGTTCGTGGTGCCGAACTTGCCCGTCCAGGAGAGGCTCCCTCGCGCGGGCCAGCGCGTCGTGCCGCAGTTGTTCGTCGCCCAGGTCAGGTAGTCGCCCTGGGTGGTCGACGTCGTCGTCGCGCCCTTGGTCACGAACGAGTAGAGCTTCGGGTCGAGCGTCTCGTAGTCCGTGTAGTAGATGTAGTTCAGGAAGCCCTTGGGCCGGAAGGTCGCGATGATCTGGCGCTGCGTGGTGTCGCCCGCGCGCGGCCGGCCGGTGACGCGGATGCGGAACTCGCCGGCGCCCGAGACCATGCTGGCGGCGTTGCTCGTCGAGCACGACGTGAAGCCGTTCGCGGGGAGCAGCTCGATCGCGTACTGGGCGCTCGAGCCCGGCATCGACACGAAGTTCTTGTTCCCGACCTGGCCGAGCGAGGGGTTGTTCGCGTCGACGCACTGGGCCCAGTAGGACGGGTTGGACTCCAGGCGGGCCTGGTAGTCGGCGATGCCGGCCTCGGCCGCGGCGTAGGCGACCTTGCGGTCCTCGTCCTTGCGCCCGGGCTTGAAGTCGCCCTGGACGTCGCTCAGCACCAGGCCGACCGCGACGACGACCACCGCCATCGTGCCCACGACGAGCAGCATCGTGAAGCCGTCCTCGCGGCGCAGTCGCCGCAGCAGGTTCGTCAGGATCAGCATTCGGGGGTGTTGTCCTCGTCGGAGGGGTCGTCGGTGCGCAGCGCGATGTCGCTCTGGAAGCGCGAGCTGCCGCGATTGGCGTTCGGGTAGGCGCCCAGCGCCGTGAAGCTGACGCGGACCTGTGCGATCGTCGTGAGGCTCGCGGCCGCGACGGGGGCCGTGATGAGCGACGTCGCGGGCGCGTCCGGCGCGTCGTAGCTCAGGTACTGGAAGATCGGGGTCGTGCCGGTGCGCGACAGGCCGGTGCCGAGGACGGTCCGGCGGCTCGGCGTCGCCGACCAGGTGGGCGGCGTGCCGGTGCCGGGCGACACGGTGAGCCAGATCGTCCCGTTCGCCGCGTTGTACGCGAGCGTGTGGCGCTCGACGACGGGCGTGGCCTGGTAGTTGGCCAGCGGCCGGCTGACGTAGTAGCTGACGGTGTCCGCATCGGCCGAGATCACGGCGGAACCGACGTCCGGGCAGGATGCGAGCCGCAGCTCCTGGCCGACGCGGTCGATGGTGCCGCGGCCCTCGCGGACGGCCTGGGTGCGACCGAGCGAGGACGCCGAGCCGCGCAGCGTCATGTCGAGCAGGCCGAGGATCCCGGCCATGACGATCATGCCGACGGCCATCGTGACGATGAGCTCGATGAGCGTGAAGCCGCCCTGGTCGTTGCGCAGGCGGCTCATGTCGTCGCGAAGGGGCAGGTGCCGCCGTTGACGAGCGGGACCGTGAGGATGTTGGTGGTCGTCGCGCTCGGGGCGCTGTAGCTCGTGTTGTCGACGGTCCGCGAGACCTTCTTGGAGCCGTCGATCGCGCAGACCGTGAAGCCGGTGCCGTAGGGCAGGCCGGGGTTCTTCATCGTGCCGTCCGTCACGATCGCGCGGGGGCCGATGATGGTGCCGCACGCGGTCTTCACCCAGATCTTCGTCGTCGCGGTGTTGCCGTTGAGGACGCGGACGTTGAGGTTCGGGAGCTGCAGCGGCAGCGACGTCGTCGCGGTCGGCATGGTCCCGCCGGCGGTGATGAGCGTCGTCGTTGCCGGAGAGCCGGTCGCGGGCTTGGCCGCCGTGCAGCTGTCGGCGTAGACCGAGTACGCGGTCGACGGGTACGGGTAGAAGAGTCCGGCCGATCCGACGGCGCCGGACACGGGCGTCACGGGCTTGGTGATGCTGTCGCTCGCGGCGAGCACGACGTCGGCGGGCAGCGCGTCGGAGTCGACGGGCGTTCCGAGCGGAGCGGCGACCGTCTTCTGCAGGAACTGCAGGCGGACCGCGCCACCGCGGTCGTAGGCGAAGCTCTTCTGCGCGGTCTCCTCCGCGTCGATGTTCAGCCCGGTGATGTTCACGTCCTGCTGGCCGTTGGGCTGGACGTAGCCGGGGACCGAGGCGCTGAGCGAGTAGCCCGAGCCGGCCGCGACGGCGTCCCAGCGCGCGCAGCCGGTGGCGTCCGTGGTCGCGGAACCGCCGCCGGAGCTCAGCGCGATCGGGATGTTCGGCACCGCCTGGCCCAGCCCGCCGGTGACGCTCACGACGAGACCGCCGCCCGCGCCGATCGGCGCGGCCACCATCGTCTGGAGCACGACGGGCTTGCGGGCGCCCATCTCGGCCCAGGTGACGGTGGCCTTCAGCGACAGGTAGTCCCGCGCGCGGGAGGTCAGGCAGCCCGTGGGGGCGTCGGACTGGGCGACCGGCGTGGCCGTCGAGACGACGGTGAAGTTGACGCCGCCCTCGGTGACCGTCGTGGTCTCGGTGAGCGGGCGCAGATCGTTGTAGCCGATGGCCCGCAGCGCGTCGAGCTTCGTCTGCGCGACGTCGGTGGCGAGCGCCTTGGAGCGCTGCAGCGAGCTCTGCGCATCGGACGTCATGAGCACCATCACGACGCCGGCGCCCACGGTCAGCAGGATCGAGGCGCTCACGAGCACCTCGACGAGCAGGCTGCCGCCTTCGGAGGCGAGCCGGCGACGCAGTCGACGAAGAGAGGCCATCCCTCTCGTGGTCGTCAGCCCAGGCGCGGACTTGAGCGCAGGCGGGTGGGACTCGACACGTGGCCGAGCTACCACGTGCCGGAGCCGCTACCGGCGACGGTGAGCGCCCGGCCGGTCGCGGACTTCGTGATGAGGTAGTGCTTGCCCGACTTCGAGTACGCCGTGATCGTGTAACCGCTCGACGACCCGCCGGTGACCTGCGCCTGGCCCGGGTTCGACCCCATGGGGATCGAGTTCTCACCCAGCTGGGCGGCGGTCGTGCAGTCGGTGTAGTCGCCACCGGACTCCACACCGCAGGATTCGACCTGCGTGTAGAGGTTGCGGGCGTTCGACATGGCGTCGGCGTCGTAGCCGTCCCGCCGCTGGTGGAGCATCGAGGGGACCGCGATCGCGGCGAGCATGCCCATGATCAGGCAGACGACGAGGACCTCGATGAGGGTGAAGCCGCGCTCGGCGCGGAAATTGGTGAGCACGAGTGAAGAATCGGCACCGCGGCGCTCGCCTTGAGCACCCTGAGGTGAACTACGACGAAAGGGCGGACCCTGGGGGTCCGCCCTCCCTGTCACAACTGAACTTCAGGTGAAGCTGCTGACTACCAGCTGGCCCCGCCGGTGGCGGTCTTGACCGAGCCGGCCGCGATCGACTTGGTGATCACGAACGTCTTGTTGGTCGCGCCGGACTTCGACTTCGACGTCGCCGTGATGACGTAGGCGTCCTGGCCGGCGCCCGTGATGGCCACCTTGCCGGCACCAGCGCCGATCGGAGCACCCGGGTCGCCCAGCTGAGCGGCCGTGGTGCAGTTGGTGAAGTCGCCCGCGTTCGCGATGCCGCAGGACTCCACGAGCGTCTGGACGTTACGGGCGTTGGACTTGGCGTCCGCATCGAAGCCCTTGTCGCGCTGCCCGAGGAACGTCGGAAGAGCGACCGCGGCCAGGATGCCGATGATGAGGACGACGACGAGCAGCTCGATGAGCGTGAAGCCGCGCTCGTCCTTCAGACGGTTGAACATTGTGAGAAGTTCCTGTCCTTCATGGGGGTCATCCTCTGCATCGGTCGCGAGAGGTGTTTCTTTATCTTCACTGGACATATGAACGACGAAGGGCGGGCCCGAGGGCCCGCCCTTACTGTCACAACTGAACTTCAGGTGAAGCTGCTGACTACCAGCTGGCCCCGCCGGTGGCGGTCTTGACCGAGCCGGCCGCGATCGACTTGGTGATCACGAACGTCTTGTTGGTCGCGCCGGACTTCGACTTCGACGTCGCCGTGATGACGTAGGCGTCCTGGCCGGCGCCCGTGATGGCCACCTTGCCGGCACCAGCGCCGATCGGAGCACCCGGGTCGCCCAGCTGAGCGGCCGTGGTGCAGTTGGTGAAGTCGCCGGCGTTGTCGACGCCGCAGGACTCCACGAGCGTCTGGACGTTACGGGCGTTGGACTTGGCGTCCGCATCGAAGCCCTTGTCGCGCTGCCCGAGGAACGTCGGAAGAGCGACCGCGGCCAGGATGCCGATGATGAGGACGACGACGAGCAGCTCGATGAGCGTGAAGCCGCGCTCGTCCTTCAGACGGTTGAACATTGGGTTTGCAGCCTCCTGAGGCTGGTGGAACGGGGGGGGGTTTGGTGAAGCGGGTGGGTCCGACTGCTCCATGGATCGGCTCCCGCTGCAGGTTCTTTAGGCGACCGTCACAATCTCTGGACGTATGGCGCGCCGACTCCTCGTTCCCGTCTCCCTGTTGTTCCTCGTGCTGCTCATCCTCGGCTCGCTGGCGCCGAGCGATTCCACGCGCACGGACACGTCGACGACCCCCACGCCGCCGTCACGCGGCACGCCCGTGCGCACGATCGAGGCGACGCTGCCCGAGGACGACACGGTGCGCGCCCGGGTGGGCGACCTCGTGAACCTCACCGTCGAGTCGGATACGCCCGGCGGCGTCGCGCTGCCGGACTTCGGCGAGACCGAGCCCGTGGCGCCCAACGCTCCCGCCTTCTTCGACATCCTCCCGACGCAGCCGGGGACCTTCGACGTCGTCTCCACGGACTCCGGGAAGACGATCGGGACCCTGGTGGTCGAGGACCGCGCCTAGTCGGAGTCGGCGGCGTCGCGGCGCGCGGCCTGGGCGTCGTGGCCCGGGATGAGCACGCCGCTGCCCTCGCACCAGGGGCACGTGACGTCATGGGCGGTGCCGCCGAGGTTGGAGACGACGGTCCCCGTCCCCCGGCACGGCGGGCAGGGGATCTCGCCTGGCGTCGGTTCGTCGCTCGACATCGGCGCCCGAGGCTACTCGCACCCGCCCTATCGTCCGATGCGTGGGTCCGGGTTCACATGACGGGCGCTTCGCCCCCTCCCCCACGGGTCCCCTGCACCTCGGCAACCTGCGCACCGCGCTGCTGGCCTGGCTCTTCGCGCGCGAGGGGGATGGCCGCTTCCTGATCCGCGTCGAGGACCTCGACGCCTCGCGCTCGCGACCCGAGCACGAGGCCGGCCAGCTCGCGGACCTCGCGGCGCTCGGCCTGCTCTCGGACGAGCCGATCGTCCGGCAGTCGGAGCGCACGGAGCGCTACGAGGACGCGATCGCCCGCCTCGACGGTCAGGGCGCGCTGTATCCGTGCTGGTGCACGCGGGCGGAGATCCGGGAGGCCGCATCGGCGCCCCACGGGCCGCTGCCGGAGGGCGCCTACCCCGGCACGTGCCGGCGTCTGAGCGCGGCGGAGCGCGCCGAGCGCGAGCGCAGCGGCCGCCCGCCGGCGCTGCGGCTGGACGCCGGCGCCGTCCGCATCGCCTTCACGGACCGCCTGCTGGGCCCGCGGGAGGACGTCGTGGACGACCTCGTCGTCCGCCGCAACGACGGCGCGCCCGCCTACAACCTCGCGGTGGCGGTCGACGACGACGCCCAGGACATCGGCGAGGTCGTCCGCGGCGCGGACCTCATCGACACGACGGCCCGCCAGCTGCACGTCGCGCGCCGCCTCGGGCTGCGCGAGCCCACCTACGCCCACGTGCCGCTCATGCTGGGCCCCGACGGCGCACGCCTGGCCAAGCGCCACGGCGCGGTGACGCTGGCCGACCGCATCGCGCTCGGCGAGACGCCGCTGCAGGTCCGCTCGGCGCTGGCCGCGAGCATCGGGCTCGCGGAGCCGGGCGAGGAGCCGACGCTGGAGCAGCTCGCCACGCGGATCCACCGGCCCCTGGTCGCGGCATGACCCGGCTGCGGCTGGTCCGGTGGTGGCTGCCGATCGGGCTCTGCGCGATCGGTCTCGTGATGCTGCTCGTCGGCGCGATCCGCAGCGACGACACCTGGGCGGAGGGCGGCGCGCTCATCATCAGCGCCGGCCTGTCGGTGTGGCTCCTGAACGTCCTGCACCGCGTCGGGGTGCGCGGGGACCGCGAGCGCGACCGCGAGGCGGAGGCCCGCGCGTACTTCGATCGGCACGGCCGCTGGCCCGACGATCGCCGGTCGGACCGCGACGACGGATAGGGTTCCCCGCCGTGACACCGCTGGCCAGCTCAGCCGACGTCGCAGACCTCGCGTCGGCTGCGCGCGACACGGGGCGTCTGGGCATCGACACCGAGTTCATGGGAGAGGGGCGCTACCAGGCGCTCCTCTGCCTCGTGCAGGTCGCCGTCCAGCGCGGTGGCGAGCTCATGGTCGCGGTCATCGACCCGCTCGACGACACCGTCGACCCCTCTCCCCTCGCCGCGGCGCTCGCCGACCCGGAGATCGAGCTCGTGCTGCACGCGGCGCGCCAGGACGTCGCGCTGCTCAAGCGCACCTGGAACACCGAGGTCCGCAACATCTTCGACACGCAGCTCGCGGCCGGTTTCGCCGGGCTGCGCGCGCAGCTGGGCTACGAGGCGCTCATCTCCGAGCTCCTCGGCGTGCGGCTGCGCAAGAGCGCGAGCTTCACGAAGTGGGACGCACGGCCCCTCAGCGACGAGCAGATCGACTACGCCCGCGAGGACGTGCTGCACCTCCTCCAGGTCACCGACGCGCTGCAGAAGCGCCTCGGCGACCACGACCGTCTCGGCTGGGCCCGCGAGGAGTGCCGCGCCCTGGAGGCCGTGTCCGACGAGCGCGACGTCGACAACGTCTTCGCCCGCCTCCCCCGCATCAACGGGCTGGACGGGAAGGTCCGCGCCGTCGCCCGCGAGCTCGTCGCGTGGCGCGAGGACACCGCGCGCAGCGCGGATCGCCCGGCGTCCACCGTCCTCAACGACGCGGCGCTCGTCGAGATCGCGCGGCGCCGCCCCGGCGACCAGAAGGCGCTCTCACAGATCCGCGGCGTGAGCGAGCCGACCCTGCGCCGCCGCGGCGCCGGGCTCCTCGACGCGGTCGCCCGCGGGCGCGAGCAGCCGCCGATCCCGCCCGACGGGCAGCGCCCCCCGCCGCCCGACGCGCAGGACGCCCCGCTCATCGCCCTCGGCGAGGCGCTCGTGCGCACCCGGGCGATGGAGGCGCAGCTCGCCTACGAGCTCATCGCGGCGCGCGCCGACCTCGAGCGCATCATCCGCGCCCAGCGCGACGGCCTCCCGGAGCCCGAGACGCGCACCCTTCAGGGGTGGCGCCGCGAGCTCGTCGGGGAGGAGCTGATGGAGCTCCTCGCCGGTCGCAGGAGCCTGCGGGTCGGCGAGAACCGGGCCATCGACATCACGACGATCTAGGTCTAGGCGGGGACGGCCTCCGGGGTCGGGGTGACCGACGCCGCGGCGCCGGGCAGCGGGACGCCCCGCTCCCACGCGGGCTGGTTGCCGGGCGGCCGGAAGCGCGGCATGACCTCCTCCGCGAAGAGCGTCATGTTCTTGACGACCTTCCAGTTGGGCATCGTGCCGACCTGCATCGACGCGCCGACGTGCACGCCCGCCCCGCACTCCTCCGCGTAGATGTTCAGCCGCTCGGCGACCGTGTCGGGCGAGCCCACGATGATGTACTGCTCGTCCACGAGCTCCTCGTAGGTGAGGTCCCAGTGGTCCTTCATCCCGAACTTCGCGCGGCCCTCGAGCATCCCGCGCAGCGAGCGCCCGCTCGTGTAGCCGGGCGGGAAGTGCTGGTAGGCCGGGACCTTCAGCCCGGTCCCGAACAGCCACATGTAGTGCTCACGGGCCTCGGCGTGCGCGATCTCGTCCGTCTCGGCCACGTACGTCGGCACGCAGAACGCGAGCTGCTCCGGTGACGCCTCGTAGCCGGCCTCGTTGGCGGCGTTGCGGTACATCTCGTAGTTGAGCTTCGTGAACGAGAGCGGCGCGAAGACCATCATGAACGGGTAGCGGCGCTTCGCCGCCTCCGTGATCGTCTCCACCGAGCCCGTCCCCGGCAGCCAGATCGGCGGATGCGGCTGCTGGTAGGGCCTCGGCCACGGGTTCACGTACGGGATGTCGTAGTGCTTGCCCTTCCAGGCGAACGGGCCGTCGACGGTCCATGCCTTGAGGATGAGGTCGTGCGCCTCCCAGAAGCGCTCGCGGGAGTAGGCCGGGTTCGCCCGCATCGAGTGGTACTCCATGCCCGTCCCGCGCACGAAGCCGGAGATGATCCGGCCCTCGCTGAGCACGTCGAGCATCGCGACGGACTCGGCGACGCGCACCGGGTTGTCGTGCAGCGGCAGCGCGTTGCCGATGATCCCGACCGGGATCTTCGACGTCCGGGCGACGATCTGCGACCCCATGACGTTCGGGTCGGGCATCGTGCCGTAGGCGTTCTGGTGGTGCTCGTTGACGCAGGTGCCGTCGTAGCCGAGCTTCTCCGCCAGCACCGCCTGGTCGAGGTACTCCTTGTACAGCCGCGCCCCGACCTTCGGGTCGTAGTGCGCGTTGGACAGCGTGACCCAGGTCGACTCGATCTCCGAGCCCGGCGGGATGAACGGGTACGGCATCAGCCCGAAGTGGAAGAACTGCATCTCGTTCATCGCACACGCTCCTGGAAGTCGAGGATGGCCTTGGCGACGGCGGCGGGCTGCTCGACCACCAGGGCGTGGCCGGTGCCCGGGATGCGCACGAGCTCGGCGTCGGGCAGCGCAGCCGCATAGGCGTCGGCCGCCTCGTCGGGCACGAGCCGGTCGTGCTCGGCGCCGACGACGAGCGCCGGCGTCGTCACCCGCTGCAGGCGGCGCGGCATCTTGGGGTCGTCGCGGCGCTCCCACACGAGCCGCGCGGTCGTCGACGCCTCCTCGTAGCCCTTGACCGCGGCGTCGATGTCCTCCGGATCGGGCGCGACCTCGCCGACGTTGGCCATGTCGTTGAAGATCGTCCCGAAGAGCTCCTCGGGATACATGTGGAACAGGTCGACCACGCTGCCGCCCTCCAGGGGGAACCCGGCCGGCGTGATGAGCGTCAGCGAGCGGAGCTTCTCGGGATAGAACGTCGCGTACGCCGCGGCGATCCACCCGCCCAGCGAGTAGCCCACGAGGTCGAACGGCTCGTCGAGCCCGAGCGTGGCGCGCAGGTCGTCGTAGTGCAGGACGAGGTCGTCGAACCCGTCCAGCCAGTCCTGGAGCGGGGTCTCGCCGAACCCGACGTGCTCGGGCGCGATGACGTCCGCGCCCTGCGCGAGCGCCTCGTGGAACCGCAGCCACTGACCGGTGAACCCGGCCCCGTGCAGGAACAGGAGAGGTCGGCCATTGCCCTTGCGCCGCACCGCCACAGGCGTCCCGGCGACGTCGAGCATCGTCGCGTCGACCGCAGGGGCCTTCACATCCGCTACCGCCACTGTCTCTCCTCCGGACGGGTGCTGGGAGAGACGACCGTACTAGGCGGCCAGCGCGTGCTCCACCGGTGCGAAGATGCTCAGGCGACGCGCCTCGGCCTGCAGGGCGGCGACGCCCCGGCGCAGAGCGTCGGTCAGACCCTGATCGGCGCCGGCGTCGCAGAGCATCTCGAGCTCCGCGGTGAAGCGCTGCGCCTGGGCGTGCAGGCCGCCGTGGAAGCGCTGCAGGGCGACGTGGTCGCCGCCGGCGGCGGTCATGCGGAGATCCTCGATGTTGCAGACCTTGTCGGCCGCGCAGATCGCCCGCGCGTCGGCGGGGCCGACGCGGACCTGCTCGCGATAGGCCTGCTTGCGCTCGGCGCCGGGCAGCGACATGTCCTCCGAGACGCACCCGACGAGCAGGGCGACGCGGTCGCCGAACGCCTGGCGGACCTCCGGGAGCGTCACGCGCGTGTCCTCGACGACGTCGTGCAGGAGCGCCGCGGCGAGTACCTCCTCGCCGTAGCCGCGCTCGGCGAGCAGCCGTGCGACGCGGACCGGATGGGAGATGTAGGCCTGACCGTCCTTACGCCGCTGGCCGCGGTGCGCGTGCTCGGCGAACGCGTAGGCGCGGCGCACGAGCGCCGTGGCCGCCAGCGCGGGCGACGCGGCCGGAGCGAGGGTCAGGCGGGGCATGTTTCTTCGTTCGGAGCGAGAGCCTCCTCGCAAGACCGATCTGGACGCATGTCCTACAGCGAATCGGCGAGGCGCTTCGGCGCGCGCGTCAGCCACGCGTCCTCCACCACGCCGGCGATCTCCTCCCAGTCGAGGCCGCGGTTCAGGTGGACGCCCACCCAGCCGTTGTGGCCGACGTACGGCGGGACGAAGTAGCCCCCGGGAGCGCCGTCGACGAGCATCGCCTGCATCCCGGGCGGCGCCGCGGCCCAGATGGCCAGGCGCCCGTCGCCGTGGTGGTCGTCCAGGTACATCACGAAGGACCGCTTCTCACGGATGAACCACGTCGGCGAACCATGGCTCAGGCGCTCGCTCGTCTCAGGCAATCCGAGGCACAGCCGGCGGACGCGCTCCAGCTCCCGTGGCATGCAGGACATCATCGTCGACAGGGCTGTGGACTGAAGATCCCGGGTGCACCTGCCGACAAGGGGGACAAGCCCTCCGAGAGGAACCCCAGGACCATGACCAGTGAGCGAGCGCAGGCATACGCGGCGGCACTGAAGAGCCTCCGCGATCTGAAGCCGACGAAGTTCAGCGACGCGCAGATGGACCTCTTCCAGCAGACGGTCGACGCACTGTTCTTCACCGACGCGGTCGACGAGTCCGTCGCAGACCTCGTGGCCGGCTCGCACGCCGAGCTGGACGTCATCGCCGAGAACGACCGGCTCCTGCCGGAGACCGTCCAGCGGCTCAAGGACGAGATCGACGCGGTCGGCCCCACGCCCGTCGCCGCGTAGCACCCCGCCGATCCAGGCGTCACGCTGCGCGCATGACGCCGCCGGACCTCCGGCTCATCGCCCGTGAGTGGGGACGCATCGGCTGTCTCGGGTTCGGCGGGCCGCCTGCCCACATCGCGATGCTGCGACGGCTCGTCGTCGACCGCAGGGCGTGGCTCGACGACGAGGAGGTCGAGCACCTCATCGCCACGACGAACCTGCTCCCCGGGCCGTCCTCGACGCAGCTGGCCATCTTCTCCGCCTGGCGCCTGCGCGGCGCCGCCGGGGCGCTCGTCGGCGGACTGGCGTTCATCCTGCCCGGGCTCGTCGTCATCCTGGCGCTCGCCGCGCTGTTCCTCGGCGCGCCGCCGCGGTGGATCGCGGCCGCCGGCGCCGGTGCGGGTGCCGTCGTCGCCGCCGTCGCGGTCCACGCCGGCGCAGGCCTGCTGCCGCCGAGTTGGCGCCGGACGGCAGGCGCCCGGCGCATCCGCTGGATCGCCTACGTCGTCGCGGGTGCCGTCGCCACGGCGCTGGTCGGCGCCCTGGTCGTGCTCGTCCTGCTCGCATGCGGCACGATCGAGCTGGCGTGGACCCGCCGGCCGCAGGCCCTCGCGGCGCACGCGTGGCCGGTCGTGCTGGCGGCGGCATCGGCGACCGGCGGCCTGCTCGCGCTGTGCTGGACGGCGCTGAAGGTCGGAGCGCTCTCCTACGGCGGAGGCTTCGTGATCATCCCGCTCATGCAGGCGGACGCGGTCGACCGCCACGGCTGGATGACGGACCCCGAGTTCCTCAACGCCGTCGCCCTCGGTCAGGTCACGCCCGGCCCCGTCGTGCACACGGTCGCGGTCGTCGGCTACGCCGCGCACGGGCTCGGCGGCGCGCTGCTGGCGACGTTCATCGCGTTCGCCCCGTCGTTCCTCTTCGTGCTGGTCGGGGGCCCGCGCCTCGCGGCGCTGCGCCACAACGTCCACGCCCGCGCCTTCCTCGACGGCGCCGGCCCGGCGGCGATCGGAGCCATCCTGGGCTCGGCGGTGCCGCTGGCGCTCGCGCTCACCGAGACGTGGCAGCTCGCCGTGCTCGGCGCGGGCGCCGTCGTCCTGCTGTCGGGACGTGCGGGGGTCGTCGCCACGTTGCTCTCCGCCGGTGCGGCCGGGACGGCCGCGGTCCTCCTGGGAGCGCCCTTGCCCTGACATGCGCGAGGATGCCGCGCATGGTCGTCGACGTCATCTTCGGGATCGTCGCCATCGCGATCGGCCTGTACCTCCTGGTCCGCCGCGAGGCGCTGGTCGCGATCGCGCAGGAACGCGGGCGCGGCATCAAGTCGATGGCGACGCACACGATCATCGCGGTCGTGCTCGTGCTGGTGGGCATCTGGAGCCTGCTCGCCGCGTTCGTCTGAGCGGCGTCGCCCATACCCTGAGGGGGTAGACTCGGATACCCCCGCGGCGTACCTGCGGGGCCCACCTCATGTCCCACCTCGAACTGCCAGTCTCCGGGATGACGTGCGCGTCCTGCGCCGCGCGGGTCGAGCGCACGCTGAACGGGCTGGACGGCGTCACCGCCACGGTCAACTACGCGACCGAGCGGGCCACCGTCGACTTCGACGACGCGGCCGTCGCGCCCGAGCAGCTCGTCGATGCCGTCGAGTCCGCCGGCTACGGCGCGACGCTGCCTGGCGCGCAGCGGCCGGACGCCGGCGAGGCGCGCGGTCTGCGCACCCGCCTGCGGATCTCCACCGTTCTCGCGGTCCCGGTCCTCGCCCTCTCCATGATCGGCCCGCTGCAGTTCGCGGGCTGGGAGCTCGCGGCGCTCTTCCTCGCGACGCCCGTGGTCCTCTGGGGCGCTTGGCCGTTCCACCGGGAGGCGTGGCGCGGGCTGCGCCATCGCACCGCGACGATGGACACGCTCATCTCCATCGGGACGCTGGCCGCGTGGTTGTGGTCGGTCGCCGCCGTCGTGACCGACGCCCAGGACCTCTACCTCGAGGTCGCCTCCGTGGTGACGGTGCTCGTGCTCGCGGGGCGGGTGCTGGAGTCGCGTGCCCGCGGCCGGGCGAGCTCCGCGCTCGAGGCGCTCCTGCGCACCGGCGCGCGGGACGCCGCGGTGCTCGAGCCGGACGGCACCGAGCGCCGCGTCCCCGTCGAGGACCTGCGCGCAGGCGACCGCTTCGTCGTGCGCCCCGGTGAGCGCGTCGCGACCGACGGCGTCGTCGAGGATGGCTCCTCCGCGGTCGACGCCTCGATCCTCACCGGCGAGTCGCGCCCCGTCGAGAAGCACCCGGGCGACGACGTCGCGGGCGGCTCCGTGAACGCCGGCGGGCGTCTCGTCGTGCGCGCGACGCGGGTCGGCGCGGACACCGCGCTGGCGCAGATCGCGCGGCTCGTCGCCGAGGCCCAGTCGGGCAAGGCCAGGGTGCAGCGGCTCGCCGACCGGGTCTCCGCCGTCTTCGTGCCCGCGGTCGTCGCGCTCGCGCTCGCGACGCTCGTGGGCTGGCTCGTCGCCGGGCAGGGCGCGGCCGACGCCATCAGCGCGGCCGTCGCCGTCCTCATCATCGCCTGCCCCTGCGCGCTGGGCCTCGCGACGCCGACCGCGCTCATGGTCGGCACCGCGCGCGGCGCGCAGCTGGGTCTGCTCATCAAGGGCCCCGAGGTCCTCGAGTCCACGCGCGACGTCGACACCGTCCTGCTCGACAAGACCGGGACGGTCACCACCGGGCGCATGAGCGTCGTCGAGGTCGTCGCCGAGGACCGCGCGGAGGCGCTGCGGCTCGTCGGCGCGCTGGAGGACGCCTCCGAGCATCCGGTCGGCCAGGCGATCGCGCGGGCGGCGCGGGCCGAGTTCGGCCTGCTGCCGGCCGTCCACGACTTCACGGCGACGCCGGGCGCGGGCGTGGCGGGCGAGGTCGCAGGGCACCGGGTCGCCGCCGGACGTGCCGCCTTCCTCGCGACTCCCGTGCCGCCGGTGTTGGAGACCGCGCGGCGCGCGGCCGAGGAGCGCGGCGCGACCGCAGTCCTCGCCGCCTGGGACGACGAGGTCCGCGCCGTGCTCGTCGTCGCCGACACGGTGAAGCCGGGGTCCGCGGACGCGGTCGCCGCGCTCCGCGAGCTCGGCCTGCGGCCCGTGCTGCTCACAGGGGACAACCGCGCGACCGCGGAGACCGTCGCGGCCGCCGTCGGCATCGACGAGGTCGTCGCGGAGGTCCTGCCCGCGGACAAGGCGGCCGTGGTGTCGCGGCTGCAGGCGCAGGGTCACGTCGTCGCCGTCGCGGGCGACGGCGTCAACGACGCCCCCGCGCTCGCCCAGGCGGACCTCGGGCTGGCGGTCGGCTCGGGCGCCGACGTGGCGATCGAGGCCTCCGACCTGACGATGGTCTCCGGCGACCTGCGCGCGGTCCCGGACGCGATCCGCCTCTCGCGCGCGACGCTGCGGACGATCCGCCAGAACCTCGCCTGGGCCTTCGCGTACAACGTGGCGGCGCTGCCGCTGGCGGCGGCCGGGGTCCTGAGCCCCGTGATCGCCGCCGCCGCCATGGGCCTGTCGAGCGTGTCGGTCGTCGGCAACGCGCTGCGCCTGCGGCGGTTCCGCTCCAGCTGGCGCTACTAGTACCGGGTATGCCCGCCCTGTCATCGCTGCGGCCCGCATGGATCGCGGGCTACCGGCGCGCGTGGTTGCGGCCCGATCTGATCGCGGCGTCGTGATCTGGAGCGTCGTGACGCCGCAGGCGGTGGCGTACGCGCAGATCGCGGGGCTGCCGCCCGAGGCGGGGCTCATGGCGGCGCCGGTCGCGATGATCGGCTACGGGCTGCTCGGGACCTAGCACCAGCTCGTCGTGAGCGCGACGACCGCGACGTCGGCGGTCTCGCGGCGACGGTCGGCCCGCTCGCGGGCGGCGACGCCGGGAAGTTCGCGGCGCGACGCTCGCGCGCGCGGCCGATCCGCCCGCGCGGATCGTCGTGCTCGACCTCGCGCTGACAGCGCAGCTCGATGTGGGGTCCATCGACGTGCTGGGCGAGCTCGAGACCGAGGTGCGGCGCGACGGAGGCACGCTCGTGCTCGCGGAGGCCCGGGCAGCCGTGCGCGACATCCTGGCCCGCGCCGGCATGACGGACGGGCTGCGGATCGCGAACACCGTCGACGAGGCGCTCGAATCACCCGGACCGGGCGATGCATGACGGCCCGGCGGGGGCAGAGCATCCCGGTGTCCGCCCCCTGTCCAAGGAGCTTGATCAGATGAGCGCTGTTCCCCCCCGCCAACCCCAGCCGTCCGGCTGGGCGATGGGTGGTGTCACCTTCGCCGCATCGATGCTCGGCCTCATCGGGATCTTCCAGATCATCGCCGGGCTCACGGCCGTCTTCAACGACGACTTCTTCGTCGTCGCCCGCCACTACACGTTCAACCTGGACACGTCCGTCTGGGGCGTGATCCACATCGTCATCGGCGTGCTGCTCATCGGCACGTGCGTCGGGCTGATCGGCGGCAAGACGTGGGCCGGGATGGCCGCGATCTTCCTGGCGATCCTCGCCGCGGTCGAGAACTTCTTCTTCATCCCGTACTACCCGCTGTGGGCGATCATCGTGATCGCGCTCTGCGTGTGGGTCATCTGGGCGCTGACGCGTCCGGGGGCGATCGCCGGGGAGTGGGAGTAGGCCAGTCCGCGCGCGGGTCGGGCAGCGGCGTCAGCCGCGCCTCGACCTCCGCACGCCTGTCCTCGAGGAACGGCGGCAGGATGATCCTGCCGCCGAGTTCCTCGACGGAGAGGCCGTCGACGAGGAAGCCCGGCTCCTGCGTGGCGAGCTCGTAGAGGACGCCGCCCGGCTCGCGGACGTAGAGCGAGTGGAAGTAGTGGCGGTCGACGAAGCCGGAGTTCGGCAGCCGCGTCGCGTCGATCCGCTCGATCCAGGTGGGCAGGTCGGCGTCGTACGTCCCCCACGCCACGTGGTGGACGATGCCCGCGCTCTGGCGCCCGGGCTCGGCGGGCGCCGGATCGAAGGCGATCCAGCCGCCGCGCAGGTCGCCGCGCAGCTCGAAGCGACCGTCGGCGGACCGCTGTGCCCCGAGCACGCGCTCCAGGAGCGCGGCGGAGCGGTCGGGCGCGGCGCTGTAGGCGCGGACGCCCTCGAAGCCGCGCAGCGCGTGCTCCGGCGGGATCTCCGGGTGCGCGGCCGTGAGCGCCGGGTCGCCGCTCGTGTCGACCACGAGCTCGTGGCCGAGCGTCTCGGGGTCCGCGAAGCGCACGCCGCTCTCGTCGCGCTCGACCGGGGTGCCCTCGGCCTGCAGCCGGTCGGCCCAGTACGCGAGCGACTCCGGCGAGCCGACGCGGTGGACGATCCGATGGATCATCCCGGCGCCCGCACGGCCCGGCTTGGCGAGCGGGTACTCGAAGAACGTCAGGTCCGCCCCCGCGTGCGCCTCCTCGTCGCCGTAGAACAGGTGGTAGACGCTCGGGTCGTCCTGGTTGACCGTCTTCGCGATGAGGCGGAGCCCGAGGACGCGCGTGTAGAAGTCGACGTTGCGCCGCGCGTCCCCGGTGATGGCGCTGATGTGGTGGATGCCCTCGAGCTGCACCCGAGGGAGGCTACGCCCGCTTGACCGCCGTGACCGCCGTGCCGTACGCGCAGATCTCCGTCCACGTCGTGCCGAGCTCGGAGGTGTCGAAGCGGAACGCGAGGATCGCGTTCGCGCCCTTCGCCTCGGCCTCCTCCGTGACGCGCTGCGTCGCGTGGTCGCGGCCCTCGGCCAGCATCTTCGTCATGCCCTTCAGCTCGCCCCCGACCAGCGACTTGAACGATGCGCCGATCTGGGAGCCCACGTTCCGCGAGCGCACGGTGAGGCCGAAGACCTCGCCGTGGACCTCCTGGATGTCATAGCCCGGGAGGTCGTTCATGGTGGAGATGATCATGCAGCGAACCCTTCCAGACCTCGATCTGCGGGGCCGCCGGTCGATTCCCGCCTCCGTGTGGGACCGCGACGACCTGCTGCGGCTCGTCGTGGCGGACATGGAGCTCACCGAGCTCCCGCCCGACGTCGGCCGGCTCACGGGCCTGACGACGCTCGACGCCGCCCACAACCGCCTCCGCGCGGTCCCGGAGGAGCTGGGCGAGCTGGGGGCGCTGGAGATCCTCTACCTCGGCGAGAACGAGCTGTCCGAGCTGCCCGGCGGCGTCCGGTCGCTGCGGCGCTTGCGGTACCTCGGCATCGATGCCAACCGCCTCACCGCGCTTCCGGAGTGGATCGGCGATCTCGCCTCCCTCGTCGAGCTTCGCGTCCAGGGCAACGCGATCGCACAGCTGCCCGAGACGACCGGCGGGCTCGGCGCGCTGCGCGAGCTGCACACCCGCGGCAACCGCCTCACGGCGCTGCCCGCGTCGATCCGCGGCCTGCGCGAGCTGCGCGTCCTGGACCTCCGCGACAACGCGCTGACCGAGCTGCCGCGGGAGCTCGGCGGGCTGCGACGCCTGCGCACGCTCGATCTGCGCGCGAACCCGCTGCGATCGCTGCCCGACGAGCTCGCCGGCCTGGAGGGCCTGGAGAAGCTCGACCTGCGCTGGACGCCGTTCTTCCCGGACCTCCCGGCACCGGCCCGCGCGCTCGAGGCGCGCGGGTGCGTGGTGCTGCACTGACCCCTACGCGGGGACGGCCACCGGCAGCGTCGCGCCGGTCTCCAGGAGCGTCTTGAGGTCCGAGATCACGTGCGGCCAGCCGCCGCTGATGAGCCCGTGCATGACGCTGTCGTCGTCGAACCCGTCGTGGATCACGGTCAGCCGGGTCACCTCCCCCTGCGGCTCGAGCTCGAACGTGACCTGCGACCGTGGCTCGCTCGCCACCGCCCGGGACGTGTGCTCATCGAGTCCGACGGCCTCCGCGAGCTCCGGCGTCATGGTGTGCCAGGAGTACGACAGCCTGCGGAAGGGGTCAGCCTCGAGGACGACCTGCTCGGGGTCCTCGATCGTGACGCCGTGGTTCTCCCAGGTCATCGTCGAGCCGACCTGCCAGTCGGTGTGCAGCGACGTGCGCCAGTAGCGCTGGGTGAACGCCGGGTCGGTCAGCGCCTGCCAGAGGCGCTCGGGCGTCGCGTGGACGTAGGTCGTGTAGACGAAGGCGGGCTTGGTCATGGGTGTGTCCTCCACGGCGCGCTTGAGATCCGCCAGGACCTCGACGCGCGCCTGGTCGTACCGGCTGATCCACCGCTCCGCGATCTCGTTGATCGGGGCAGCGTTCACGTAGTGCAGCTTCTCCCGGCCCCTGCGGACGCTCGTGACGAGGCCCGCGCTCTCGAGCACCGCGAGGTGCTTGCTGACGGACTGACGCGCCATGTCGGTGCCCGCGCACAGCTCGCGCAGCGTCTGGCCCCTGCGGGCCCGGAGGCTGTCGAGCAGCGCGCGGCGCGTCGGGTCGGCGAGCGCACGGAAGACGTCGTCGGTCTCGGGATCGGGAGAGGCAGCCATCTGGCTGCCTATATTAGGCAGCCGCGCGGCTGCATGTCAAATCGGGGTCAGACGAGCGGGACGGTCGCGTGCAGGGTCGTCCCCTCCCCCGGCACGCTCGCCACCACGAGGTCGCCGTCCAGCGCGGCGATCCGGTCGGCGAGCCCGGCCAGACCGGTCCCGCCGGCGGGCGCCGCGCCGCCGACGCCGTCGTCGCGGACGTCGAGGACGAGATCGTCCTCGACGCACAGGCGGACCTCCGCGTGGGTGGCGCGGGCGTGCTTGACGACGTTCGCCAGCGCCTCGGAGACGAAGAAGTACAGGCTCGCCTCCATGGGCTCGGGCAGGCGCCGGTGCTCGAGGTTCGCCACGACGGTCACGGGGATCGGCAGCCGCGACGCGAGCGCGTCGACCGCCGCGCACAGCCCCTGGTCGGTCAGGACGCTGGGATGGATGCCCGCGGCGAGATCGCGAAGGTCGGCGAGACCCTCGCGGGTCTGGTCGGCAGCGGCAGCGCGGAGCTCGGCGGCGGCGGACGGGTCCGAGTCGGTGCGCCCGTCGGCCATCTGCATCGACAGCAGGGCGCTGACGAACTGCTGCTGCGCCCCGTCGTGCAGGTCGCGCGTGACCTGGGCGCGGGCGGCGTCGGCCGCCTCGATGATGCGGCGGCGCGCAGCGCTCAGCTCCGCTGCGCGCGCGGCGGCGACGTCGCGCTCGCGCGCAGCCTCGTCCGCTCTCAGATGCTCCTCGATGTCGGTCCACGCGGTCACCGCGCCGAGGCCGTCGGGCAGGTCGAACGGCGCGGTCGAGTAGGAGATCCGCACGATCGACCCGTCCTTGCGCACGAGCCAGTCCTGGCGCTCGTGCAGCGTCTCACCCGCGTGGCGCGCCTGTGCGACACGGCAGTCCTCCTCCGGATACGGACTGCCGTCGGGGTACTTGTAGTGGACCGTGTCGTGCCCCGGCCTGCCGACGAGCTCGGACGGATGCTCGTAGCCGAGCGCGGCCAGCGCGGCGGGGTTGGCGTAGTGGAAGCGGCCGCGGTGGTCGACGACCCAGACGGGCTGCGCGACCCGCGCGAGGATCGCGTCGCGCTCGCGCAGCGCCTGCTCCGCCTGGCGCTGCGCGGTCATGTCGACGAACGTGACCACCACCCCGCGGCCGGTCGGCAGGTCGATGGGGATCGCCGTGTAGGAGACGGGGAACAGCGTCCCGTCCCGGCGGATGAACCAGTCCTCGTCGGAGTGCTCCGGCTCGCCGGTCGTGGCGGGCAGGATCACGCGGCACTCGGCGGCCGGGAACGGGGTGCCGTCCGGGTGCCTGTAGTGGACCGTGTCGTGCCCGTTCCGGCCCTGCAGCTCGGACGGGTCGTCGTACCCCAGGGTGGCGATCGCCGCCGGGTTGGCGAGCAGCACGACCCCGTGGTGGTCGACGACCCAGACGGGCTCGGCCACGCAGTCCACGATCGCCTTCAACGAGGCGTCGTTCACCACGTGCCCAAGCGTATCGTCCGCACGTGCCCAGCCACCCCTCCCTCGACGGCCGCGCGTTCGCGTCCGACGGCGACGTCGCGGGCGGCGACGTCGGTCCCGCGACGGTCTTCCACTACCGCGAGACGCCCGACGGCCTCATCGAGGCGCGCTACGCCGGCGGCGCCGTCCGCGTCGGCAACCTCGCCGGGAGGCGCTACGGCGACGAGCTGCGGTTCCGCTACGCGCAGGTGCGCCTGGACGGGTCCACCGCGACCGGTCGGTGCACGTCGGTCGTGACCCGCCTCGAGGACGGTCGGCTGGCGATGGAGGAGGACTGGGCGTGGGAGTCCGAGTCCGGGACGGGCACGAGCCGCGTCGTCGAGCTGCTCCCGCCGCCCGAGCCGCCCGACGGCATCCGGCCGATCGGCCGTGTCGCCGGCGGCCGCGCGGAGGTCCGCGACGACGACTGGGCCGCCGAGCGCGCGACCATCCGCCTCGATCCGCTGCGCTTCACGCCCGACGCGCTGCGCGGCCTCGACGCGTTCTCCCACGTGGAGGTCCTCTTCCGCTTCGACCGCGTCGATCCGGCGGGCGTCCACACCGGCGCGCGGCGTCCCCGCGGCAACCCGGCGTGGCCGGAGGTCGGCATCTTCGCCCAGCGCGCGAAGGACCGCCCGAACCGCCTCGGGACCTCGGTCTGCCGCCTCGTCGCGGTGCGCGGGCTCGAGGTCGACGTCGAGGGCCTCGATGCCGTCGACGGCACCCCGGTCCTCGATCTCAAGCCCTGCATGCGCGGCTTCCTGCCGCGCGGGGAGGTCGCCGAGCCCGCATGGGCGAGCGAGCTCATGCGCGGCTACTGGTAGCGCGGCGCTAGGCCGCTCCCGCAGATCACATCCCAGGAGCGAGAGATGCGACGCCATCCCCAACTCCCGGACCACAACCGCCGCCGTAGCGGGGCCGCTGAGCCACGTCGCGCAGTGGGCGCCTACGGGCGCTGGCCGCGCCGCAGCGCGTCCTCGATGCGCTCGAGCCTGAGGTCGAGCTGGCGGAGCTGCTCGGCGGTCGCCGTCTCGGACTCCGAAGGCCCGCGGTCACGGCGGGAACGCTCGACGAACGAGCTCGTGATCGAGGCGGTCACGACGGTGAGAAACGCGACCCCGAGGAGCATGACGAGCACGGCGACGAGCTGTCCGGCGAAGCTCGTCGGCACGTCGTCGCCGTAGCCGACCGTCGTCACGGTCTGCACGGCCCACCACAACCCCGGCCCGATCGACTCGAAGTTGTCGTGGTCGACGAGGGTCATCACGGCCCCGGCGCCGACCGTCATGAGCGTCGACACCGTCGCGATGACCATGGCAGCGCCTCGCGGCGTGGTCGCCCGTTCGACAGCGCGGTCGAGCCGTCGTTCGAGCCGGGTGTCCTCGGCCATGACGGATGGGAGTTCGGGTCGCCGGGCGTCGTTCCTGCCGACGTGCGACTAGCCGGCCACCCACGCCTTGGCCTGGTCGAGCTCCTCCAACGAGAACAGCCGCGCCTCGCCCGGCGTCATCCAGCCGAGCATCTGCATGCTGTGGCGCAGCCAGTCGACGTCGGTCACGACGGCCATGCGCTTCCAGGCCGACCAGTGCTTGACCCCGAGGCCCAGCCCGGTGGTGACGTCGGCACCCATCATCCCGAGGGTGAACGCCTCGAACTCCGGCCCGGCCTGGAAGACGAGCCGCACCTCGCCGCGCCCGTCGATGGCCTCGCGCAGCGCCGGGATCAGCACGTCGTCGTAGTCCGCGGCGGTCACCTTCCCCCACACGCGAAACCCGATCGTCCCGTCCGGCATCCCAGTGATCGCCTCGATCATGTCGCCCCTCCGGCTGACGTCGTTGCCGAACGGACAGTGTGCGCGCTACGGCCGCTTCACGCACTCGGCGTGATCGCGGTTCGGGAGGCCCTCCCCGTAGTCGATCGCCCCGCTGCTCGACCGCGACATGTACACGTCGATGCCGTCGCCGGTGATGCGGTCGGCGTAGAAGCGCCCGTCCCTGCTGGCGTGGACCGCGACCGAGAGCCCGTAGGTCGAGGCCCGGGCGGTCAACGCGCCGCCGCCGCTCCAGGGATCGAGGCGCCACATCGTCTCTTCCAGGTCGGCGACGTTGGCTCCGTAGCGGCCGTGCTCCTTCCAGGTGCACGGCCGCGACGAGCACCGCGAGCCGCGGCCGCGCCGTCGCTACTTGATCTGGTCGTACAGCGAGAACATCGGCATGTACATCGCGATGACGATGAAGCCGACGATCGCGCCGACCACGATGATCATGATCGGCTCGATGATCGCGGTGAGCGACTTGACGGCCGCCGCGACCTGGTCCTCGTAGAAGTCCGCGATCTTCGAGAGCATCGCGTCCAGCGCGCCCGTCTCCTCGCCGACCCCGACCATGTGGCCGACCATCGAGGGGAACACGGAGCTCTCCTTGAGCGGGCCGGCGATCGTGCCGCCGCTCTTGACGCTCTCGACGACCTTGTCCATCGCCTGCTCGACGACGACGTTGCCCGCCGTCTTGCCCACGATGTCCAGCGCCGCGAGGAGCGGCACGCCGGCCGTGATGAGGGCCGAGAAGGTCCGCGACCAGCGGGCCAGGGCGACCTTCTGGACGATGTCGCCGATCTTCATCGGCGCCTTGAGCATCGCGCGCTGGAGGATCTCGCGGCCGCGCGGGGACTTCTTGAACTTCGCGGAAGCCGAAGATGGCGCCGGCGGTGCCCGCGATGAGCACGTACCAGTAGCCCTTGACGAAGTCCGACGCCGCGACGGTCACCCGCGTGATGAGCGGGAGCTGACCGCCGAACTCCTTGAAGATGCCTGCGAAGACCGGGACGAGGAACGTCACGAGCGCGAGGACGACGATCATCGCGAAGGTGATGATCACCGTCGGGTAGGTCATGGCGCTCTTGACCTGGCGGCGAAGCGCATCGGCCTTCTCGAGCTGGTCGGCGACGCGGATGAGCGCGCTGTCGAGCACGCCGCCGGTCTCGCCGGCGCGGGTCATCGCGACGAACAGCGGGTCGAACACCTTCGGGTGACGCTCGAGCGCGTCGCTCAGCGGGAGGCCGGCCTCGACGTCCTTGCGGACGACGACGAGGGTCTCCTTGAGCGCGTCGCTCTCGGTCTGCGCCTCGAGCACGTACAGGGCGCGGAGGATCGTCATGCCGCTCGACACCATGGTCGAGAGCTGGCGGGTCATGATCGTCAGATCGGCGGACTTGACCCGGTTGGCCCAAGGGAGCTTGATCTCCTTGGAGCTGCGCTTCTCGGCGATGTCGAGGACGATGAGGCCGCGGGACTTCAGCTGGTCGTTGACGGCCTGCTTGGAGTCCGCGTCGAGCTCCCCCTTGCTCTGGACACCGACGAGGTCGATGGCCTTGAAGACGTACGTGGCGCTCATGACCGTTTACGCGGCGTGCAGCGCCATGCCCAGCAGGCGGCGCAGCTCCTCGGGGGTGGTCGACCGGCTCTCGGCGAGCTTCGCGCTGATCTGGCCGGAGCGCACGAGCTGCGCCAGGGCCGTGTCCATCGTCTGCATGCCCATGTTCGCGCCGGTCTGCAGCGACGAGTAGATCTGGTGGGTCTTGCCCTCGCGGATCAGGTTGCGGATCGCGGGGGTCGGCACGAGGACCTCGCAGGCGGCGATGCGGCCCGAGCCGTCCAGCGTCGGCAGCAGCTGCTGCGTGACGATGCCCTGCAGGGCGACCGAGAGCTGCACCCGGACCTGCTGCTGCTGCTCGGGCGGGAAGACGTCGATGATGCGGTCGATCGTCTGCGGCGTGTCCTGCGTGTGCAGGGTCGCGAAGACGAGGTGGCCGGTCTCCGCCGCGGTCAGCGCGGTGTGGATCGTCTCCAGGTCGCGCATCTCGCCGACGAGGATCACGTCGGGGTCCTGGCGCAGCGCGCCCTTCAGCGCGCTGGCGAAGGACTGGGCGTCCGACCCGATCTCGCGCTGGTTGACGATGCACTTCTTGTGCTTGTGCAGGAACTCGATCGGGTCCTCGATCGTGAGGATGTGCTCCTCGCGCGTGCGGTTGATCTCGTCGATGATCCCGGCGAGCGAGGTCGACTTGCCCGAGCCCGTCGGGCCGGTGACGAGGACCATGCCGCGCGGACGGCGGGCGAAGTCGTGGAGGACCGCCGGCAGGCCGAGGTCGTCGATGCTCGGGAGCTCCTGCGGGATGAGCCGGAACGCGGCGGAGATCGCCTGGCGCTGGACGTACGCGTTGACGCGGAAGCGGGCGACGCCGGGGATGGCGTAGGCGAAGTCGAGCTGCCAGTCCGTCTCCAGGCGCTGGCGCTGGTCGTTCGTGAGGATCGAGTAGATGACCTCGCGCGTCGCGGACGTCGTCAGGACGGGGTAGTCCTCGAGCTGCACGAGGCGACCACGGACCCGGATGACCGGATGCTGGCCGGCGGTCACGTGGAGGTCGGAGGCCCGGCGGTGCAGGACCTCCATGAGGAGTTCGGCGAAGTCGAAGGACACGTCCCGGTGATCGACCGGGAGGGTCGGCGACGTGCTCTTCAGGCCTCCTTGATGGACGACCGTATGATCGAAGGACCCCCAATGGCCCCACCCCCCGCCCCGAGGACCCAGCCCCCGAAGAAGGACGAGCGCCCGACACCCTGGCGGGTGGAGGGTGAACGCGAGCCCACGGGCGGCGACGGAGGCAGTCGCCGCCGCATGAGCGGGCCGCCCTTCGGTCGCCGCTGGATCTACCTCATCCTCGCGCTTCTCGCGTTCAACATCCTGTTCGCGCAGCTCTTCACGCCGCGGACCACGCGCGTCGACGTCCCCTACACCTTCTTCCTCGACCAGGTCGACGCCGGCAACGTCCTGAAGGTCGACGGGCGCGGCGAGGAGATCAAGGGCCAGTTCAAGAAGGCGGTCAGCCCGAGCAAGGACGAGAAGGCCGACAAGGACTTCGAGACCGTCCGGCCGACCTTCGCCTCCGACGACGAGCTGCTTCACGCAGCTGCAGGCCAAGGACGTGACGGTCGACGCCGAGAACCCGGACGCAGGGCCGGGCACGCTCGCGACGCTGTTCATCTACTTCGGGCCCACGCTGCTGCTCGTCGGCTTCTTCATCTGGATCGCCCGAAGGGCCGCCACCGCCGGCGGCGCCGGCGGGCTCAGCGGCCTCGGCCGGTCGCGCGCCAAGCGCTACGAGCCGACCGCCCAGCGCGTCTCGTTCGACGACGTCGAGGGCATCGACGAGGCCGAGGAGGAGCTCGTCGAGATCGTCGACTTCCTCAAGAACCCGGACCGATATCGGGTCCTCGGCGCGGCGATCCCCAAGGGCGTCCTGCTGTCCGGGCCGCCCGGCACCGGCAAGACGCTGCTGGCGCGCGCCGTCGCCGGCGAGGCCGAGGTGCCGTTCTTCTCGCTCAGCGCGTCGGAGTTCATCGAGATGGTCGTCGGCGTCGGCGCATCCCGCGTGCGCGACCTGTTCGACCAGGCCAAGAAGGCCGCCCCGGCGATCATCTTCATCGACGAGCTCGACGCCATCGGCCGCTCGCGCGGCTCGAGCTCCTTCGGCGGCTCGGACGAGCGCGAGCAGACGCTGAACCAGATCCTCACGGAGATGGACGGCTTCACCGGCACCGAGGGCGTCATCGTCATCGCGGCGACGAACCGCCCCGAGGTCCTGGACTCCGCGCTCCTGCGCCCCGGGCGCTTCGACCGCCGCGTCGTCGTCAACCCGCCCGACAAGGACGGCCGCCGCAAGATCCTCGCGGTCCACACGCGGTCCGTGCCGCTGGCCGACGACGTCGACCTCGACGCCATCGCGGCCACGACACCGGGCATGGTCGGCGCCGACCTCCGCAACCTCATCAACGAGTCGGCCCTGACGGCGGCCCGGCGCGAGCACGACCGCGTCCAGCTCGGCGACCTCACGGACGCACTCGAGCGGATCATCCTCGGCGCGGAGCGGCGGATCACCCTGTCGTTGGAGGAGCGCGAGCGCACGGCCTTCCACGAGTCCGGCCACGCCGTCCTCGGCATGCTCGAGCCCGGCGCCGACCCGGTCCGCAAGGTGTCGATCGTGCCGCGCGGGCGGGCGCTGGGCGTGACGTTCCAGTCGCCCGAGAGCGACCGCTACGGCTACGACGAGCGCTACCTGCGCGGCCGGATCGTCGGCGCGCTCGGCGGGCGCGCGGCGGAGGAGATCGTCTACGGCAACGTCACGACCGGCGCGGAGTCCGACCTCGAGCAGGTCACGAACATCGCGCGCCAGATGGTCGGGCGCTGGGGCATGTCGGACCGCATCGGCCTCGTGAGCGTCCTCCCCGGCCCCGGCGACGACCCCGTCCTCTTCCCCGGGACCGGCAGCGGCCCGTCGGAGGAGACCCGCCAGATCGTCGACGCCGAGGTCCGCACGATCGTGGAGGAGTGCTACGAGCGCGCCCTCCGACTGCTGAACGAGAACCGCGAGCGTCTCGACAACCTCGCGCACGCGCTCCTGGAGAGCGAGACCCTCGACGAACACGACGCCTACCGCGCTGCGGGCTTCGACCGCACGCCGCCGGCGGCGGTGGAGTAGCCATGCCCCATCACGATCCATCCGGCCGCGCCGACCCCGGCGAGCTGCTCGCGGGCAAGGTCGTCATGCGACGTCGCCCCGACGGCAAGCTCGAGATCGTGACGCCGCCGCGGGTGCTCACCGAGACGACGGAGGCGGCCGAGCGGCCACCGACGCCGGACGACCCGCGCAGCTCCTCGCAACAGAACATCCCGCCCTACGGCGCAGGCGTCTAGCTCCTCGAGACGTCGGGTAGGCCCGCCTGGGTACGAACCCTGCGGGAGGGGACCATGGATCACTCTGTGCGCGCGCGCAAGCGCGTGGCGCTGTCCGGCGCTCTGGCCACGATCGTGCTGTTCTTCGTCTTCCCGGTGCTCGCGGTGGCGACGCCGGCGCTCGACGGCGTGACGGGCGGCATCGGCGTCGTCTACCTGATCGGCATCGTGGAGATCGTCGGGGCGACGCTCGCGGCTGTCGTCTACTGCCGCTGGGCCGACCGCGCCGAGCGGGGCTGACGATGGAGCCGCTCCCCGTCGCGATCGTCTGCGTGCTCATCGCCACGACGATCGGCATCACCGCCTACGCGAAGCGCCGCAACGTCGACACGGGCGACCACTACGTCGCGGGCCGCAGGCTGTCCGGCTGGCAGAACGGCCTCGCGCTCGCCGGCGACCAGATCTCCGCCGCGTCGTTCCTCGGGATCACGGGCGCCGTCGCGCTCACCGGCATGACCGGCTTCCTGCTCGGCATCGGCCTGTCGACCGCGTTCCTGCTCATCGTGCTGCTCGTCGCCGAGCCGCTGCGCAACCTCGGGCGCTTCACGCTCGCGGACGCCGTCGCGACCCGCTTCGATGGCCGCGGCCTGCGCGGCGCGATCGCGGTGACGACGCTCGTCATCAGCACCGTGTTCATGGTCGTGCAGTTCGTCGGCTCGGGGCTCGTGGCCAGCGCGCTGCTGCACATCGACTTCGCGGTCGCCGTGGTCATCCTCGGCGGGCTCATGACCCTCTACACGGTCGTGGGCGGCATGGTCGGCGCGACCTACATCCAGATCTTCAAGACGAGCCTGCTCCTCGTCATGGTGCTCACGCTGTTCGTGGTCGTGATCTCCCGGACCGGGTGGAACCCGCTCGGCCCGATGAAGGAGGCGGCGGCGCAGATGGGCGACGACGTCATGCGCGTCGACCGGTCCGACAGCACCGTGTCGTGGAACTTCATCTCCCTGAACATGGGCCTCGTGCTCGGGATGATGGGGATGCCGCACATCATGGTGCGCTTCCTCACGGTCCGCGACGGGCGCGCCGCGCGCTCCTCCGCACAGGGTGCGATGTGGATCTTCGCCGTGTTCTTCCTGCTGCTGCCGATCTTCGGCTTCGCGGCGGCGAACGAGGTCGGGCGCGACGCGATCACCGCCGCGAACCCGGCCGGCAACTCGGCGGCGACCGCGCTGGCGCAGGCGGTCGGCGGCGACGTGCTGTTCGCGCTCGTCGCCGGCGTCGTCATCGCGACCGTGCTCGCGGTGCTGGCGGGGCTGGCGATCGCGGCCTCCGGCGCCGCCGCGCACGACCTCTACACGAACGTCCTCAAGCGCGGCGAGGTCGACGAGCGCCGTCAGCTGCAGGTGAGCCGCCTGGCGGGCGTCGGCATCGCGGTCGTCGCGATCGTGCTGGCGCTCGGCGCGAAGGACCTCAACGTCGCCTTCCTGGCCAACGTCGCCTTCTCGATCGCAGCGGCCACGACGATGCCGGTCGTCGTCCTGTCCATCTACTGGAAGGGCTTCAACCGCACCGGAGCGACGTGGGGCATCGTCGGCGGGCTCACGTTGAGTCTCGTGCTCGTCGCGCTCGGCCCGGACGTCATGGGCAAGGGCGACGCGATCTGGCCGCTGTCGATCCCGGCGATCGTGACGATCCCGTTCGCGTTCGCGCTGTGCTGGATCGGGTCGCGGGCGGGGCGGGGCAACCCCGATGCGCAGGGCATGCCGTGGGAGGAGTTCACGGCGCGCGCGTTCCCTTCGCGGACACGCGGCGACGGCGATCGCTTCAGCCGCGACGGCGTCGCGGCCGCGACGCCGGAGCGGACTACGTCGTCCCCGTGACCCGCGCGACCTCGGCGAGCGAGGTGCGGCCGAGCATGACCTTGTGCAGGCCGTCCTCGCGAAGCCGGCGCATGCCGTCGCCCACCGCGACCTCGATGATCTTGTCGGCGGGGGCGCGCTCGATGGCCAGGCCGCGGATCTCCTCCGTCATCACCATGACCTCGTAGAGGCCGAGGCGGCCCTTGTAGCCGGTGCCGTTGCAGCGCGCGCACCCGACGGGCTCGTAGGCCTCGACGTCGAGCCACGACGGGAAGCCGTTGGCGCGCAGCGTGGCGACGGGGATGATCGCGCGCTGCTTGCAGTGCTGGCAGAGCGTGCGGGCGAGGCGCTGGGCGACGACGCAGCCGATCGAGCTGGCGACGAGGAACGGCTCCACGCCCATCTCCACGAGGCGGGTGATGGCGGTGGCGGCGTCGTTCGTGTGCAGCGTCGAGAGGACGAGGTGGCCCGTGAGCGCCGCCTCGACGGCGATCTGCGCCGTCTCGCGGTCGCGGATCTCCCCGACCATGATGATGTCGGGGTCGGCGCGCATCATCGCCCGCAGGCCGGTGGCGAAGCCGAGGCCGGCGCGCGGGTTGACCTGCACCTGCGTGACGCCCTCGAGCTGGTACTCGACCGGGTCCTCGATCGTGACGATGTTCTTCTCCGGCGTGTTCAGGACGCCGAGCGCCGCGTACAGCGAGGTCGACTTGCCCGAGCCGGTCGGGCCCGTGACCAGGACCGCGCCGTAGGGCTCGTGGATCGCTCGCTCGAAGCGGTGGCGATCGTCCTCCCCCATCCCCAGGCGGTCGAGGTCCATGACCACCGACTCCTTGTCGAGGATGCGCATGACGACCGACTCGCCGTGCACGCTCGGGAGGGTGACCACGCGGAGGTCGACGTGGTGGCCGTCGATGCTCAGCCCGACCCGGCCGTCCTGCGGGACGCGCCGCTCGGCGATGTCCAGCTCGGCCATGACCTTGATGCGGCTCACGACGCCGGCGACCATCGCCCGCGGCACGATCTGGGCCTCGTTCAGCACGCCGTCGATGCGCAGACGGACGCGCATCGAGTCCATCTCCGGCTCGAGGTGGATGTCCGACGCGCCCTGCTCCACCGCCTGGGCGATGATCTGGTTCGCGAGCTTGATGATCGGCGCGTCGTCGACCGTCTCGCGCAGATCGACGATCTCGGCCTGGCCGAACTCGTGCTCGGGGCCGTCCATCTCGGGGACGACGTCCTCCATGCGCCCCAGGCGACCGACGAGAGCCTGCAGATCCTCCCGGCTGGCGACCGCCGGCCGGATCTCCATGCCGGTCATGATCGCGATGTCGTCCATCGCGACCACGTTCGCCGGATCGGCCATCGCGACGAGCAGCGTGCGCTCGCCGCGGTAGGCGACCGGGACCGCGTCGTAGCGCCGTGCCGCCGTCGTCGAGATCAGCCCGGCCGCGGCCATGTCGATCTGGAACGCGGTGAGGTCGATGTGCTCGAGGCCGTGACGCTCGGCGAGGGCGCGCGCGAGGTTGTCGTGGCTGAGCGCGCCGGACGCGAGCAGCTCCTGCTCGGGCGTGCTGCCGGCGGTGCGGGCGGTGGCGATCGCCGCCTCGACCTTGTCCGCGTCGCAGAGCTCGAGCTCCACGATGACGTCGGTCAGGAACCGCGGCCCGCCGGTGCGGCGGCGGGGCTTCGTGACGCCGTCCCACCCGTCGCGCTCCTCGGGCGGGAGGCTGACGTCCTGGAGCGGCGGCGCCACGGCGGCGCCGTCGGACTCGGGGTGCAGGTGGGCGGTGGAGTCGGTCACGGGGGGTCGAGCACTGCAGCGCGCATCACCGCGAGGTCGGGAGACCTCCCAGTCCACGCGGCGAACGAGTGCGCACCCTGGCGAACGAGGATCTCCAGCCCGCCGACGACCGTCACGCCGCGCTCACGCGCAGCGAGCTCGAGTGCCGTTCCGCCGGGCCGGTAGACCAGGTCCACCACCGTCGGGTACGTGCCCATCGCATCGGGAGAAATCGGCAGTTGCTTGAAAGTCCTGGACGGATCGCCGAGACCGACGCTCGTGCAGTTGACGAGCAGATCGGCCGCCGGGAGGGGTCCGTCGGCGGGCAGGACCTCGACGCCGAGCCCGGCGGCGCGCTCCGCCGTGCGGTTCCAGACCTGCACGCGCGTGCCGGATGTGCGCAGCGCCCACACCACGGCGCGCGCGCTCCCGCCCGCGCCGAGCACCACCGCCGTCTCGCGCGGTCGCCCCTCGATGGCGTCGAGGAGGCCGGGCGCGTCGGTGTTGTCGGCGTGGATCGCGCCGTCCTCGCCGTAGGTCAGCGTGTTCGCCGCCCCGATCGCGCGTGCCGAGTCGGACGCGTCGTCGGCGATCGCGAGCGCGACCTCCTTGTGCGGGATCGTCACGTTCGCCCCGCGGAAGCCGGCGGCGCCGAGCGCGCGGGCCGTCTCCGCGAAGAGCTCGGGCGGCACCGGCAGCCGCTGGTAGCTCCAGTCCTGGAGGCCCGCGGCGGCCAGGGCCGCGCGGTGCATCGCCGGCGAGCGGCTGTGAGCGACGGGCCAGCCGAAGACGCCGAGGCGTCTCAGCACTTCGTCGGGGACTTGCCGCCGTTCGCCTGGCGCGCGGCGTTGTAGGCCGCGACGTCCTTCTCGAACTGCGCGTCGCTGCTGGAGAACGCGTGCTGGCCGCACGTGCCGGGCTTGACGACGTAGTAGAGGTAGTCGCGCTTGGCCGGGTTCGCGGCGGCCTGGATCGATGCGAGTCCCGGGTTGCCGATCGGCGTCGGCGGCAGCCCGCGGTGCAGGCGCGTGTTGTAGGGCGAGTCGCGCTTCAGCTCGCTCTGCGTGAGCGGCTTGGACCAGTTGTTCGTCGCGTAGCGGATCGTCGCGTCGATGCCCAGCGGGAGGTTCTCGCGGAGGCGGTTCTGGATGACGGCGGCGATGATCGGGCGCTCCTTCGCGACGCGCGCCTCGCGCTCGATCATCGAGGCGATGATGAGGACGTCGTAGGGGTCGAGGTTGCGGCGCCGCGCGGCGGTCATCTTCACCTTCGCGAAGTTCGTGCGGAAGGCGTCGAGCTGGCGGTTGCGGAGCGTCGCGGAGCTCGCGCCGTCGCGCAGCTCGTACGTCGCCGGGAACAGGAAGCCCTCGAGGGTGCTGTCGGCGGGCGCGCCGTAGCGGCGCAGGCTGAAATCGGCGGGCGCCTTGGCCGTGGCGTCCATGTAGCTGCCCTGCAGTCCCGCCTTCTGCGCGATCG
Source organism: uncultured Solirubrobacterales bacterium (assembly GCA_963757125.1). Taxonomy (GTDB): domain Bacteria; phylum Actinomycetota; class Thermoleophilia; order Solirubrobacterales; family Solirubrobacteraceae; genus CAVVSD01. Next base: position 1,972,247 of record CAVWQP010000009.1, read on the forward strand.
CGGCGATGTCGCGGCGTGTGCGGCCCTCGGGGATCGTGACGTTGATGACCGGCGCCGCCTCCGCGTCGCTCGGCTTCGCGCTCAGCGCGTCGATGGCGGCGCCGTAGCTCATGTCGTGGCGCAGGACGTGACGGCCGGAGCGCAGGTCGTTGCGCTCGCCGGAGAGGCTGGCGCGGACCGAGAAGATGAAGCCCGAGTCGACGACGCCGGCGTTCGCGAGGACGTCGCCGATCTTCCCCGAGCTGGCGCCTTCGGGGATCGTCACGGTCACGCTGCCGGTCCCGTCGTCGCCGAAGGGCTGGGCGAACGCGTTGACGAGCCACAGCAGGAGGACGATCACGACGAGGATGGCCACGATCGCGGCGATCCGCGCCGGGCCGCGACGGCCGCGTGTCCGCGGGCCGCGGGGCACGTCGCCGGGCGGGGTCATGACGGTCCCGCCGCGGCGGCGGCTGCGCCGCGTCCGGCGTTGGCGGCGCCCCGTCGGCGCCGGCTCGGTGTCCGGCAGGCTGCCTGCCGGCGCCAGGGGCGGCGCGGCGGGCTCGGGCTGGATCTGGCGCAGCGGGCGGTCGGGGATGGGCTCACCGCGCTTGGCGGCGTCCTGCCAGGCGATGTCGAGGTCCTCGGGGTCGACGTCGGGCGGCATGTCGCCGCGGGCGGCGGCGAGCTCGTCGGACGAGAACGCGCGTGTGGCGTGGTCCTCGAACTCGGGCTCCGGATCGGGATCGGGCTGTCGGGGCGCGCGGCGGCCGAGTGCCTCCGCCTCGTCGGCGGGCGTGAACTCGCGGGTCTCCCCGGCGGTGTCCTCGACCGGCGTCGGCTCGGGTTCCGGTTCCGGCTCGGGCTCGGGCTCGGGCTCCGGCTCAGGTTCGTACTCCGGCTCCGGCTCCGGGTGCGCCTCCCAGGCGACGATCTCCTCGGGCTCCGGATCGGGGACGGCGATCGGATCCGGGGGCGGCGGCTCGACCGGATCCGCGCTGACGGCGGGATCGTCGATCGAGGGCGGCTCCTCGCCTTCGCGGGCAGCACGGCGAGCAGCGCGCTCGAGACGGGCGCGCTCTCGTTCCTCGGCGGTGCGCTCTGAGCGCTGGTTGTCCTGTCGGCCGAACCGCGGCATATGCGTAGGCGCACGGCAGCGAGAGGCACCCTTCTGCCTCCCGACCCCGGTGCATTGGCCGTCACCCTAGCGACGACACCCGCAGTAGCTTCGGGTGCATGGGGTCGTACTCGCGCATCCTGGCCGTACCGCGCATGCCGTCGCTGCTCGCGACGGGCACGCTCGCGCGGCTCCCGATCGGGATCAACGGCCTGGCCGTGGTGCTGCTCCTGCAGGATCAGCGCGGCAGCTTCGGCCTCGCCGGACTGGCGGCCGGTGCGCTGGCGCTGGGGACGGGCGTGGGCACTCCCCTCATGGCCCGCGTGGTCGATCGCACCGGCCCCCGGGTGCTGGGGCTCCTGGCGATCCTGTGCGCGATCGGGCTCGTTGCGCTGCTCGCGTTGGCGGGGTCCGCTCCTCCGGCGCTCGTCGTCCTGCTCGCGGGCGTCACGGGCGCCGTCGCGCCCCCGGTGTCGTCGCTGCTGCGCGCGCTTGTACCCGAAGCTGCTGCGGGGCCGTCCGGAGCTGCTCCACGGGGCGTTCGCCCTCGATTCGGTCCTGACCGAGCTGCTGTTCATCGCCGGCCCGGCGCTGACGGCCGCGATCGCGGTCCTCGTCTCGCCTGGCGCGGCGCTCGTCGTCTCCGCAGCGGCTGTGACGATCGGCACGTTCTCCTTCCTCGCCGTGCTGGGCGACGGAGTCGACGACGCCGGCGACGCCGTGGTCGCGCCGTCCGGGCTGCTCGGCGCCCTGCGCGCTCCCGGGGTCCGGACGCTCGTGGTGACGATGCTGCCGGTCGGCTTCGCGTTCGGGATCCTCGAGATCACGATCACCGCGTTCGCCACCGACGAAGGCCACCGCGAGCTCGCGGGCGTGCTCCTGACGCTGTGGGCCGTCGCGAGCGCGGCAGGCGGCCTCGTCTACGGAGCGCGGCCGCGGCGCGGCACCGCGGGCGACACGCACCTGCGCGTCGCGCTCGCGCTGCCGCTCGGCCTCGCGCCGATCGTGCTCGCGACGTCACCGTGGACGATGGCGCTGCTCGTGATCCCGGCCGGGATCTTCATCGCGCCGTTGCTGGCGACGCGCAACGAGCTGGCGGGCCTCGTCGCGCCCCCGGGCACCGAGACGGAGGCCTACACCTGGCCGCTGACGGCCATCGTGGCCGGGATCGCCGGTGGCGCCGCCCTCGCGGGCGTCCTCGTCGACGCCGCGGGCTGGCGCACGGCGGCCGTCGCCGCCGTCGGGTGCGCGGCGGTGGGATCGGCGCTCGCGCTCGGGCGGCGTGGGACCTTGCGGGCGCCGGAGCCGGCGGCGTTGTGAAGCTGTGAGCTCCGCGCCGGCGGGCCGAGTGGCAGCTCGGGTGAGCTTCCGTCTGACATGCAGACCAAACTCCACCCGCGCTCGCCGAGGCGCCGGCGCGGAGCGCCGCCAACCCCTACGCCGGCAGCTCCCCGATCGGGTCGAGGTGCTCGACCTCCAGCTTGCCGATCACGCCGCCCTTGATCATCGAGTCCTGGACCTCGGGGTCCTGCAGGAACTCGGAGAACCCCTCGCGGGTGTCCCACTTGCAATGGAGGACCACGGCGTGCGGGTCGTCCTGCGAGCGCAGCGCGGTGACGCCCTTGGAACCGTGGCGCTGCCGCAGCGACGCGCCGCGCTCCTGGAACCCCTCCCAGAACACGTCGAAGTCCCTGACCTTCAACCGGATGAGGATGTCGACCATCGCGCGAGCCTACGAGAGATCGCGTTCCGGGGGCCGCGCGGCGAGCCACGCCTCCAGCAGGTGCGCTGCGGCGCGGGAGTCCAGCGAGGCGTCGCCGGCGGGGTCCCGCAGGGCCTGGACCGTCGTCAGGCGCTCGTCGTAGAGCTCGACGGGCACGCCCGGCCCGAGCCGCTCGGCCAGCCGCTCGGCGAACCCCCGCGCCTCCTCGGTCTGTGCGGTGTCCGCGCCCGACATGCCGAGCGGGAGCCCGACCACGACGCGCTCCACCTCGCGCTCGCGCACCAGCTCCGCGAGCCGCCCGATCCCGCGCCGCGTCGCCGGACGCAGCACGGGGTCGATGGGCGTCGCGAGCGTCCCCGTCGGGTCGCTCAGCGCGCAGCCGCAGCGCGCGCTGCCGTAGTCGAGCGCGAGGACGCGCGCCACCTCAGCTGACGCCGAGGGCCGACGCGATCGCGGCGCGCGCGGCGTCGAGCGCCTCGGGCAGCTTCGCGGGCTCGCGACCGCCGGCCTGGGCGATCGTGTCGCGCCCGCCACCGCCACCGCCGACGACGCCCGCGGCGACCTTCACGACGTCGCCCGCCTTCACGCCGCGCGACACCAGGGCGGGCGTCACCGCCGCGACGAGGTGCACGCGCTCGTCGGACGTCGTGCCGAGCACCACAGCGCCCTGCTCGCCCAGCTGGCCCTTGATCTTGTCCGCCGCGTCGACGAGCGCCTTGACGTCGCCGATCTCGACCGACTGGATCACGACGCGGGCACCGTCCAGCGCCTCGCCGCGCGAGGCGAGGTCGGCGACGTCCAGGCCGCCGCCGGACGACGCCTTGGCTGCCTGCTTGGCGCGCTGCTGCAGCGCCTCGATGGCCTCCGGCACGCGGTCGGGCTGCGTCCGCAGCGCCCGCGCCGCCTCGTGCAGCAGCGCGTCGTGCGTGCGGGCGTGCGCGACCGCCTCCGGCCCAGTGATCGCCTCGATGCGGCGCACGTTGGCGGCGCTGGATCCCTCGCTCGTGACCTTGAGCAGCCCGATCTCCGCCGTCGAGCGGACATGCGTGCCGCCGCACAGCTCGCGCGACCAGGAGCCGTCGCCGATCTCCACCATGCGCACGATGTCGCCGTACTTCTCGCCGAACAGCGCGGTGGCGCCGAGCGCCTTCGCCTCGTCGAGCGTCGTGACGATCGGCCGGACGGGGTCGTTGCCGGTGATCCAGGCGTTGACCTGGTCCTCGACAGCACGGACGTCCTCGTCGGTCAGGCGCGTGCCGTGCGTGAAGTCGAAGCGCAGCTTGTCCGGCCCCACGTAGGAGCCCGCCTGGCGGACGTGCGACCCCAGGCGCGCCCGCAGGGCGGCGTGCAGCAGGTGCGTCGCCGTGTGGTTCGCGGCGGTCGCGTGGCGCGCCTTGCGGTCCACGCGGGCCACGACCCGCTCCCCCGGCTTCAGCGAGCCCGCGATCGGCTCGACGACGACCGCCTGGTCGTCGCCCAGGCGCAGGACGTCGACGACCTGCGCGCGGCAGTCGCCGTCCTCGCACTCGATCGTCCCGCCGTCCGCGACCTGGCCGCCGCCGGTCGCGTAGAACGGCGACTCCGCGAGCTTGATGATCATCGACGACCCGTCCGCCTCCACCACGCCGACCGTCGTGCGCTGCTCGAGCGCCTCGTAGCCGGTGAAGTCGGTCTGCGCCGAGGTCTTGGCCAGGTCGGTCGCCCGCGCCCGCAGGTCGCCGCTGAGCGACGACCCCGCGCGGCCGCCGGCGCGCGCACGCGCCCGCTGCTGCTCCATGAGCGAGTCGAAGCCCTCGGTGTCGACCTCCAGGCCCTGCTCGAGCGCGAGCTCGCGGGTGACCTCGAAGGGGAAGCCGAACGTGTCGTGCAGGCGGAACGCGTCCTCCGCGGGGATCGACCCGTCCTCAAGGGAGCGCGCGATGACCTCCTCGAGCAGCTTGCTGCCCTGCTCGAGCGTGCGGCCGAAGCCCTCCTCCTCCGCCTTCACCCAGCGGTTGACGAGGTCGCGCTCGGCCACGAGCTCCGGGTACGCGGCGCCCATGACGTCGATCACGACGTCGACGAAGCGCGGCATGAAGCCGGGCTCGATGCCGATGTGATGGCCCTGCTGGATCGCCCGGCGCATGACCCGGCGCAGGATGTAGCCGCGGTCCTCGTTGGACGGCACGACGCCGTCGGCGATGAGGAACGTCATCGCCCGCGAGTGGTCGGCCAGGATGCGCAGCGCCCGCTCCTCGGGCTCGGCGTGCGGCGACAGCTCCCGGCCCAGCGCCATGAGCGGCGCGAACTGGTCGGTCTCGAAGATCGTCGGCGCGCCCTGCTGGATGAGCGCCATGCGGTTCAGGCCCAGGCCGGTGTCGATGTTCTGGTTCGGCAGCGGCGTGAGGGTGCCGATCGGATCCTGGTTGAACTGCATGAACACGAGGTTCCAGTACTCGAGGAAGCGCTCGTTCTCACCGCCGGGGAGGTCCTCCGGGGAACCGAACGAGACCCCGCGATCCAGGTAGAGCTCCGAGCACGGGCCGCACGGCCCGGTCGGGCCCGCCTGCCAGAAGTTCTCCGACCGCGGACACAGCACGATGCGCTCGCGCGGCACGCCGACGGACTCCCAGGCCGCGATCGCCTCCTCGTCGGGGCCGAGACCCAGCTCCTCGTCGCCCTCGAAGACCGTGATCCAGATGTCCCCTGCCTTGAACCCGAAGCCGTCCAGCGAGAGCTGCCACGCCTGCTCGACCGCGCCCTGCTTGAAGTAGTCGCCCAGGGAGAAGTTGCCCAGCATCTCGAAGAACGTCAGGTGGCGCGCCGTGTTGCCGACGTTCTCGATGTCGGTCGTGCGGAAGCACTTCTGACACGACGTCAGGCGGTTGTGCGGCGGGCGCTCCTGGCCGAGGAAGTACGGCTTGAGCGGGTGCATCCCCGCGGTCGTGAGCAGGACCGACGGGTCGTAGTCTGCCGGGACGAGCGAGCCCGATGCGCGCCGCATGTGGCCGCGCTGCTCGAAGAAGGAGAGGTAGGTCTCCCGGATCTCATCGCTCGTTAGACCGGTCATGCCGGTTGAGGATACGGCCCGGGTTCAGGCAGGAGCCGGGGCCTCGCCCGCGAGCTCGCAGCGGTTCTTGCCCGCCGCCTTCGCGCGGTACAGCGCCTCGTCGGCGGCGCGGCGCAGCCCGTCCCCGTCGACGGCGTCGACCGGCCACGCGGCGAGGCCGGCGCTGACGGTCACGCCGCGGTCGGGCAGCACGTGAAGCGCCGCGACCGCGACCCGCAGGCGCTCGGCGACCAAGAGCGCCTCCTCGGCGCCCGCGCCGGGCGTGAGCAGCGCGAACTCCTCGCCGCCGACGCGGGCGAAGGTATCCCCCGGCCGCACGACCTCGCGACCACACGCGGCGACGCGGCGCAGCACCTCGTCGCCGGCGTCGTGGCCGTGCACGTCGTTGATCGACTTGAAGTCGTCGATGTCGAGCATCGTGAGCGAGAGCCGGCCGCCCTCGCGGCGGGCGCGCAGCAGCTCACGGGTCAGCGCGTCCTGCAGCACGCGCCGGTTGTAGATGCCGGTCAGCGGATCGCGCAGGGCCTGGTGGGTCTTCTCCGTGTAGTCGCGGATGTGGCTGAGACCGACGGCAAGCTGGTCGCCCAGCACGCCGACGAGCCGCATCGTCTCCGGAGCGAACGGCTCCTCGCGCCCGACCAGCATCACGCTGCCGAGCTGCTCATCGCGCACGACGAGCGGCAGGCCGACGGCGAACGGGTCCCCGTCGGGGACCGTGGCGCCGGGCGGCAGCGTGTGGCGGTCGCCGGCGAGCTCGATGTGGACGCTGCGGGCGTCGGAGACGCGCATCAGGACCTGCAGCGCGCGCTCGACGAGCGGTCGCTCACCGCGCATCCGGGTCACGGCGTCGGCGAGATCGGTGAGCGCGGCGAGCTCCGCGTTGCGCCTGAGCATCTCGCGGCGCAAGTCGCGCTCGCGGGCGATCGCCCGGTGGCGGTCGCCGAGGATCCAGTTCTGGCGCACGAAGGCCAGCGCCCCGGCGACGGACCAGGCCGCGCCCCAGACGCAGATCGCGAGCGTCGATGCGCCGCCCACGACGAGCAGCACTGCCAGCGACGCCGGGAAGATCGTCAGGGACGCGACCGGCGCGAGCAGCTTGCGGACCGGCGCGTCGGGGTCGTCGAGGTCCGCGCGGGGGCGGTCGTGCGGCAGGAGCCGCACGGCATCGAGCATCGCGACGAGGGCGAGCCCGACGGCGACGTACCGCAACGTCCCCCCTGCCGCCACGCCCGCCGCCAGGATCCCGTAGCCGAGCGCCAGGCGGACGACCGCGGGACGCGCTCCCATCGCGCGACAGCCGAGCGCCATCCCCAGAACACCGCCGCCGGCGGCGAGCAGGCCGGCGGTCGCCAGCGACAGCGGCGGACCGTCCAGCGCCGGGAGGATCGCGAAGCCCGCGACGACCGTCGCGATCGCCAGGCCGAGCAGCGCGCCGTCGAAGACCTGCTCGCCGCGCGCCTCGGCCAGCGCGCCGCGCAGCGCCGCGAGCGCGACGACCGCCAGCGTCGCGGACGCCAGGAGCACGAGGATCGTTGCCGCGGATGGCGTCACCCGACGGCCATCGGCACTCCGGAGGGCGCCCGCCAGCCCTGCGGCCGGATCTACGGGATCCGTCCGGTCCGCTTGCTGACGGCGCGATCAGGCGATCGTCGCGGTGCCGACGACCACGTCGCCGGCCAGGAAGACGGCCGTCTGGCCCGGCGCGGCGCCGTCGACCGGCTCGGCGAGACGGACCTCGTCGCCCTTCACGCTGCACGCCACCGGGAGCGTCCGGTAGCGCAGCTTCACGGCCTCCGGCTCGGCCTGCAGGCGCAGATCCCGCACGCGGACGGCCGACGTCGCCAGGTCCTCGCGCGAGCCGACGGTCACCGTGTTGCGGTCCGCGTCCTTGCCGAGCACATAGCGCGGCTCCCCCGTCGCGATGCCCAGGCCGCGGCGCTGGCCGACGGTGAAGTGGTGCTGGCCGCGGTGGCGGCCGACGACGACGCCGTCGCCGTCGACGAGGTCGCCGGGGCGATCCTCGATCGCGCCGTGCCGGGCGAGGAACGCGGCCCGCGTCGTCCCCGCCAGGAAGCAGAGGTCCTGGGAGTCGGGCTTGTCGGCGACCGGCAGCCCGGCGCGGGCGGCGAGCGCGCGCACCTCGCCCTTCTCCAGGTCGCCGAGCGGGAACCGCAGCCGCGCGAGCGTCGACGCCGGCGTCGCGGCGAGCATGTAGGTCTGGTCCTTGTCGCGGTCCTCGGCGAGCTGCAGGCGCCCGTCGCGCAGCCGCGCGTAGTGCCCCGTGGCGAGCGAGGCGGCACCGAGCCGGTCGGCGAACGCGACCATCGCGTCGAGCCGGACGCTGCCGTTGCAGCGCACGCACGGGTTCGGCGTCACTCCGGCGGCGTGGCCGGCGAGCCAGGGCTCCACGACGCCGGCGCGGAACTCCTCGCGCAGGTCCAGCGTGAAGTGCGGCAGGCCCATGTCGTGCGCCAGCGAGCGCGCGACCCGGACCGCGGCGGCCGAGCAGCACGAGCGCTCGGCGTCGTTGGCGGGGTCCGCCCACAGCTCGAGCGTGACCGCGGCGACCTGCCCGGCGGCCTCGACGGTCAGGAGCGCGGCCACCGCGCTGTCGACGCCGCCGCTCATGGCGACGAGGACCCTGTCCTCGCTGGCCGGCACGGCGGCGTCCGCGCGTACGGCCTCGCCGAGCGCCCGGTGCAGCGCGTCGGACGCGAGGTCCGCGGCGTGCAGCTTGCCGGGGCTCAGCCCGCCCAGCTCGGCCGCGATGGCGCGTGCGCCGACGCGGGCGGCGTCGAGGACGTGGGCCCCGTCGACGAGCTCGATCGCCGCGGATGCCGCGGCCTGCGCGGCGCCGCAGCCGGACGCGTCGAAGGTGGCCTGCGCGACGCGGTCCTCCTCGACGCGGAGGGAGATCCGGACGAGGTCGCCGCAGGCGGCGCCACCCGCGGCCCCGTCGTGCGCGCCGGACGGCGACGCACCACGGTTGCGCGGATGGCGCAGGTGATCCTCGAAGCGCTCGTCCACGCCCCGGAGTCTAGGACCGGGACTGCTCCCCGATGGCGAACGCGGTGGCCTTCGCCTGGCCGAGGGCGGTGCCGCGGCAGATCGCGATCGCGACCGGCACGAGCACGAGGCCGATGAACGCGCGCAGGATCGTCCACCCCGGGGAGGTGCTGTCGAGCAGCGGGATGGTGTCGTCGGCGTCGTCGGGCAGCGCCCAGTACCAGAGCGGCGAGGTGAGCATGCCCAGCGCGGTGCTCCAGACGGTGACGGCGATGCTGAACGTCGCGACGGTGATCGGCATGAGCAGCGCGGACCACACGAGGTCGCGCCAGGCGCCGGGGTCGCTGACGATGGCCTTCGTGGTGTCCCAGACGCCGTCGCGCTTCCAGGTCCGCTCAGGAGCGGCGATGGGCCGGCCCAGGACGTAGGCGGCGCGGGCGCGCTCGACGGCCGCGAAGGCGCGGCACGCGACGAGCGTGAGCAGCAGGACCGGGATGCCCAGGAGCGTGATGAGCAGTCCGGCGGCGAGCGAGACGCCCGTGACGGCGACCGTGAAGGTCACGATGCCGATCGGCAGGCCGAGGATGAGATACGCGAAGTCGCTCGCGAAGACGCTCGGCCGCAGCATGTGCGGCAGCGCCGGTCGGGACGAAGGTGCGGCGGTGAGCGTGGTCATGGGCAGCATGCTGCGCCACACGGCCCGGCACGCCCAGACGGGCCCACCACCGTCCGTACGGGGGCTATCCCCCCGCCTGGAGGAACGTCAGAACGGCCAGGACGCGGCGGTGGTCGTCGTCGCTGGCGGGCAGGTCGAGCTTGCCGAAGATGTTCGAGATGTGCTTCTCCACCGCGCCCGGGCGGACCACCATGCTGCGCGCGATCGCAGCGTTCGTGCGGCCCTCGGCCATGAGCTCGAGCACCTCGCGCTCGCGCGGCGTCAGCGTCTCCAGCGCGCCGCCGCCCGCGCCGCCGCGGCGCGTGTCGACGAGCTGCGCGACCACCTCGCGATCCAGCGCGGTGCCGCCGGCGGCGACCCGCTCGAGCGCGTCGATGAACGCGCGCACGTCCCCCACGCGCTCCTTCAGCAGGTAGCCGACGCCGCCCTGCCCCTCCGCGAGCAGCTCGGCCGTGTAGACCGGCTCGACGTACTGGGACAGGATCAGGACCGCGAGCCCCGGGTGCCGGCGCCGGGCCTCGATCGCCGCACGCAGCCCCTCGTCGGTGAAGCTCGGCGGCAGGCGCACGTCGACGATCGCGAGGTCCGGCTTGTGGCCGGAGATGACGCGCAGGAGCCCGTCGCCGTCCTCCGCCTGCGCCACGACCTCCACGTCGCGCTCGCGCAGGAGGGCGACGATGCCCTCGCGCAGCAGCGCGTTGTCCTCGACGATCACGACCCGCACGGCAGCACCGCCCTGATCGTCGTCCCGCCCGGCCCGGTGTCGATCTCCAGCTCGCCGTCGAGCGCCTCGACGCGGTGCTTGAGCCCCGTGAGCCCCGATCCCGCGGGATCCGCTCCGCCCGGCCCGTCGTCGCTGATCTCCACGACCACGCGGTCCGCGTCGCCGTCCACGGCGACCCTGGCGCCCGCGCCGCCGCCGTGCTTGGCGACGTTCGTGATCCCCTCCGCCGCGACGAAGTACGCCGACGTCTCCACGACCGGCGGCGGGCGGCGCGTGAGATGCACGTCGACGGTGACCGGGATGAGCGAGCGCTCCGCGAGCGACTCGATCGCCGCCTTCAGGCCGCGATCGGCCAGGACCGGCGGAGCGATGCCCCTCGCGAGGTCGCGCAGCTCGCCGATCGCGGCGCTCGCCTCCTCGCGGGCGCGGCGCACGAGGGCGGCGACCTCGGGCCGGTCCTCCAGGCGCTCCTCGGCCCGGCCCATGAGCATGCTGAGCGCGACGAGCCGCGCCTGGGCGCCGTCGTGGAGGTCGCGCTCGATGCGGCGCAGCTCCGCGGCCTGCACGTCGAGGGCGCCGCGCCGGGTGCGGGTCAGCTCGTCGACGCGCTCGACGAGCTCACGCTCGCGCGCCTGGGGCAGCCGCTCGCGGTTGACGATGATCCCGTGCGCCCCGAGCGCCAGCGCGAGCCCGAAGAGCGCCCAGGCCGGCCAGAAGGCCCCGAAGCCGGCAAGTGCCCAGGTCACGATGAGGATCGCGGCGAGGAGCCCGGTGATCTGGGCGTGGACGAGGAGCGCCTTCGCCCGCGCGGGCGGGCGGCGGCGCACGTCGAAGGCGAGCGCGTGGATCGCGAGCGGGATCGCGAGCGCGAACCAGACCCACATGGGCCAGAACTCGCCGCCGCCGGCGGCGGCCCAGACGACCGCCACGAGGACGCAGAGCAGGATGCTCAGGGCCGCGTGGAGCGAGAGCGCCATGCCGGCGCTGCTGCGACGCGGCGGGGCGGTGCGGGTGTCGGGGACGGCGCTCACGCGCCGTCCATGATCCCACCCGTGTCTCGCGGACTACTTGTCGGCGAGGGCCTCGCGCACCATCTGGTCGACCTCGGTGGGGTCGGTGAGCCCAGGGACGGTGCGGGCCTTGGCGTCGCGGGAGATGATGATCGTCGTCGGCGACTGGGCGACGTTGACGCCCTGCGTGACGCTCTCGTAGCGACCGACGTCCTTGACGTCGACCACGTGGACGGCGACCTTGCCGTCGCGGCGGTTCACGGACTCGACAGCGTCGTGGGCGGCGCGGTCGTCCGCGCCGGTGCGATCCCAGAAGAGGAGGACGACGACCTTCTTGGCGTCCATGTCGGCGAGGACGGCTGCCTGCCCGTCGACCGGCTTGGGCTCGGCCTTGGTGGTCGCGGGCACCGGGGTGGCGGCCTTCTTCGCGGTCGCGTTCGGCGTTGCCTGGGTCGTCTCGCCCTTGGCGGGCGTGGTGGCCTTGGCGGGCGTCTCGGCGGTCGCCTTCTCCGTGTCGGCGGTCGCCGCCTCGGTGGCGGCGGTGGCCTTGTCGGTCGCGGCGGCGGCTGCGCGCGCCTTGTCGGCGACCCTCGCGGGTGCCGCGACCTGCTTGGTCGTCGACTCGACGGCACGTGGCCGGAGGAACATCATCCAGCTCGCGGCCAGGAGCACCGTGGCGGCGAGAGCAATGAGCATGGGGCGGGAGACCTGGGCCACGTTCCCTAGGTCGGCCGTCGGGCCCCAGGATTGAGGAGCCGTCGCGCAGGCTGGACGGAAGGCCGGGTCAGGGGGCCACGTGGACGCCCGTTCCCGGCCCGGCGACCGGCGCGCCGTGCTCGGCGACGGTCACGCCGCGCAGCAGCGTCGTCACGACGGCGCCGCGCAGCTCGCGGCCCGCGTACGGGGTCCAGCCCGCCTTCGAGAGCACCTGGTCGTCGGCGAGCGTGCGGCGGCCGTCGAGGTCGACGAGCACGACGTCGGCGTCCGCCCCGGGCGTGAGCGCCCCCTTGCGCCCCGCGAGCCCGAGGGCCGCTGCCGGGTTGGCGCTGTAGACGGTGACGAGCCGGCCGAGCGAGAGCCGGCCGCGGACGACGGCGTCGAGCATCAGCGGGAAGGTCGTGTCGACGCCGGGCAGGCCGAACGGGCACTCCCAGATGTCGCCCTGACCCTTCTGGGCCAGCGTCGAGGGCGCGTGATCGCTCGACAGCAGGTCGATCGCGCCGGACTCCAGCAGCGCCCACAGCCCTTCGGCGGCAGGCGCCGGCCGCGCGGGCGGCGTGAACTTGCGCGTCGGGCCGTGGCGGACGACGTCGTCCTCGTCCAGCAGCAGGTACTGCGGGCAGGTCTCCACGTCCAGACGCGCGCCCGCCGCCCGCTCGCGCTCCACGAGCTCGACGACCTCGGGCTGGCTCGCGTGGGCGATCGTCACGCGGGCGCCGGTGATGCGCGCGAGCAGCGTCGTGGTGGCGGCCGCGACGAGCTCGGCCTCCGGCGAGCGCCACAGCGGCAGGACGCCGAAGTCGTCGCGCAGCGCGCCACGCAGCTCGCGCTCGGCAGCAGCAGTCATGGCCTCGTCCTCGCAGTGCGCGAGGACGCGGATGCCCGCCTGCGCCGCCGCACGCAGCAGCGCGAGCTGGCGGGCGCTGTCGAGGCCCTCGATCCCGTGCGTGGTGCACGTGAACGCCTTCACGAACGCCGCGCCGGCCGCGGCCAGCTCCCCCGCAGCGCCGAGCGTGTCGGGCGACGCGTGCGCGCCCAGCGCGAAGTCGACGACCGACCGCCCGGCCAGATGCGCGGCCTTGTCGCGCAGCTCGTCCGCCGTCGTCACGGGCCATCCGTGCGTGTGCTCGGCGACGCACGTGACGCCCGCGGCCGCCGCGGCGGCGGAGCCGTGGGCGAAGTCCTCGCGCTCGGTCGGCCCGGGCTCCATGAAGTGCACGTGGGAGTCGACCATCCCCGGAAGCGCCACGAGGCCGTCCGCGTCGATCGTCCGCCGCGCACGGCCCGATGGCCGCTCCGCGATGCCGGCGATCCGGCCGTCCTCGACGACGAGCGTGCCGCGACGCTCGCCCTCCGGCGTCACCAGCAGTGCGCCGGTGATCTCGAGGTCCGCGCCCACGGGCGGCGGCCCTCAGCGCAGCCGCAGGCCGAGCTCGCGCAGCTGGCGCTCGTCGATCTCGGCCGGCGCGCCCGTCAGCGGGTCCTGGCCGCTGGCGGTCTTCGGGAACGCGATGACGTCGCGGATCGAGTCGCGACCGGCCATGACCGCGACGACGCGGTCGATCCCGAGCGCGATGCCGCCGTGCGGCGGCGCGCCGAAGCGCAGCGCGTCCAGCAGGAACCCGAAGCGCGACTGCGCCTCCTCCTCGTCCATGCCGAGGAGCTCGAAGACCTTGCGCTGCACGTCCTGCTCGTGGATGCGGATCGAGCCGCCGCCGAGCTCGGACCCGTCGACGACGATGTCGTAGCCGCGCGAGCGCATGGCGCCGGGGTCGTCGAAGGACCCCGTCGGCGCGGTGAACGGGTGGTGCATCGCCGTCCACCCCTCCTCCGTGCGCTCGAACATCGGGAAGTCGACGACCCAGTGCACGTCGTGGACGTCCTCGGAGATGAGGCCGAAGCGGCGGCCGAGCTCGAGGCGCAGGCCGCCGAGCGCCGTGGCGGCGACGTCGCGCTGGTCGGCGACGAACAGCAGCAGGTCCCCGAACGAGGCGCCCAGCACCTCCCCGGCCGCCTGCGTGCGCTCCGGGCCGAGGAACTTCGCGATCGGCGAGCGCCACGCTCCGGTCTCCTCGACCGTCGCCCACGCCACCGCCTTGCCGCCGTGGCGCTGGACGACCTCGTTGAGCCCGTCGAGCTCGGAGCGCGACAGCGACTGGTTGCCGGCGTTGATCGCGCGCACGACGCCGCCGGAGCCGAGGACGGACTCGAAGACCTTGAAGTCCGATCCGCGCAGCGCGTCGCCGACGTCGACGATCTCCAGGCCGAAGCGCCGGTCGGGTCGGTCGGACCCCCAGCGCAGCATGGCCTCGTCGTAGGGCAGGCGCTCCCACGGCGGCGCGGGCACGTCGAAGCCCGCCAGGGCGAACACCTTCGCCATGAGGCGCTCCATGACGTCGAGGACGTCGTCCTCCTCCACGAAGCCCATCTCGACGTCGAGCTGGGTGAACTCCGCCTGGCGGTCGGCGCGCGTGTCCTCGTCGCGGAAGCAGCGGGCGATCTGGTAGTAGCGCTCGTACCCGCTCATCATCAGCAGCTGCTTGAAGAGCTGCGGAGACTGCGGCAGCGCGTACCAGGTGCCGGGCTCGCGGCGGTTGGGGACGAGGAAGTCGCGGGCGCCCTCCGGCGTCGAGCGCGTGAGGATCGGCGTCTCGATCTCCAGGAAGTCCTCTGCCGCCAGCGTCTCGCGCATGGTGCGGATGACGGCGTCGCGCAGGACGAGCGCGTCGCGCATCCCCTCGCGCCGCAGGTCGAGCATCCGGTGGCGCAGGCGCAGCATCTCGTCGACGGGCGTGTCCTCGTCGATCGGGAACGGCGGCGTCTCGGCCTCCGCGAGCGGCGTGACCTCGGCGACCTGCAGCTCGATCTCGCCGGTGGGGATGTTCGGGTTGACGTTCTCCGGCGCGCGACGCACGACCTCGCCCTGCGCGGACAGGACGTGCTCGGGCCGCAGCCGCTCGGCGGCGGCGAACGCCTCGGGCTGGTCGGGATGGAAGACGAGCTGGACGATCCCGGACCGGTCGCGGAGGTCGACGAAGATGAGCCCGCCGTGGTCGCGGCGACGGTGCACCCAGCCCGCGACGCGCGCGCTCGACCCGGCGCGGCCGGCGTCGAGATCCCCGGCCCAGGCGTCGCGGTACGGGTTCGCCCGTGGCGGCTTCTTCATAGGCCCATCCCTCGTTCGCGGAGGATGCGGACGACGACGTCGCCCGCGCTCAGCTCTTCCTCGGTGCCGGCGGCCAGGTCGCGCAACGTGGTCGCACCCTCCGGCGCGACGACGGCGACGTAGCGCGCGCGCAGCCGGTCGGCCTGCTTGAGCTGGCCCTTCAGCGAGCGGCCCGCCAGCTCCTGGTGCGTCGCCAGCGACGCCCGGCGCGCCTCGGCCGTGACGCCGAACGCGGCCTCCCGCGCGGCGGGGTCGGCCAGCGCGACGTAGAGGTCGACGGGCGGCGGCGCCGTCGGCGGCGCGGTGGCCGCCAGCCGGATGCGCTCGACGCCGGCCGCCCAGCCGCAGCCGGGCGTCGGCGGCCCGCCGAGCTGCTCGACGAGCCCGTCGTAGCGCCCTCCCCCGCCGACGCCGGACTGCGCGCCGAGCGCGTCGGAGGTGAACTCGAAGACCGTGCGCGTGTAGTAGTCCAGCCCGCGGACGAGCGACGGGTCGATCTCGTAGGCCACACCCGCCCGGTCGAGCATCGCGCGGACCTCGGCGAAGTGCTCGGCGTCGTCGGCGGCGAGGCTGTCCAGCAGCCGCGGGGCGCGCTCCATGACCGCCCGTGTGCCCGGATGGTCGGCGTCGAACGCGCGCAGCGGGTTGAGGTCGATCCGGCCGCGGACCTCGTCGGAGAGCTGGTCCTCGTGCGCGCGGAGGTAGCCCTGCAGCTCCTCGCGGTACGCCGCGCGGCCCTCGGGGGAGCCGAGGCTGGCCAGCCGGAGCCGCACGCCGGACACCTCGACCGCGTCCAACAACGTGGCCAGCAGCGTGATGAGCTCGGCGTCGACGGCGGGGTCGTCGGAGCCGATCGCCTCCGCCCCGATCTGCCAGAACTGCCGGTAGCGCCCGGCCTGCGCGCGCTCGTAGCGGAAGAAGCACGACAGGTACCAGAGCTTCGCCGGCTGCGGGAGCTTGTGCATCCCGTGCTCGACGTAGGCGCGGCAGATCGGCGCGGTGCCCTCGGGCCGCAGCGTGAGCGACCGCCCGCCGCCGTCCTCGAAGGTGTACATCTCCTTCTGGACGATGTCGGTGGACTCGCCGACGCCGCGCGCGAAGAGCTCGGTCCCCTCGAAGACGGGCGTCTCGATGCGGCCGTAGCCCGCCGGCTCGAGGATCGACCGCGCGGTCGCCTCCAGCGCGGCGCGCCCGCGCGCCTCCTCGGGCAGCACGTCGAAGGTCCCTCGCGGGGCCTGGATCTTCCCCGCCATGCGACTAGCCGCGGGCGAGCTCGGCGAGGAATGGGTTGCTGCGGCGCTCGTCCCCGATCGTCGTGACGCCCATGTGCCCGGGGAGCACCTGCGTCTCGTCGTCGAAGCGGTCGATGAGCCCCGCGATCGTCGCCAGGAGCTGCGCGTGGTCGCCGCCGGGAAGGTCGGTCCGCCCGATGGAGCTCTGGAACAGCACGTCGCCGGAGAAGATCGCGTTCGCCGCGCGCGGCGCGTAGGTCACGTGGCCCGGGCTGTGGCCGGGCGTGAAGAGGACGTCGATCTCCATGCCTGCGAGCTCGAGCACCTCGCCCCCGCTCACCGTGTGCTCGGGCTCGTACGACTCGTACGGCCCGAACTCCGGGTACGGCATGTACGTCATGAGGTCTGTGAGGAGGTCGGTCTCGATCTCCGGGCACCACACCTGCGCGCCCGTCGCGCGGGCGACCGGCGCCACCGCGCCGATGTGGTCGAAGTGGCAGTGCGTCAGGAGGATCGCCTCGAGCGTGACGCCGGCGCCCTCCACCGCCGCGATGAGTCGCTCGGCCTCCTCGCCCGGATCGACCATGACCGCGGTGCCTGCATCGGCGGAGGCGCGCACGAGGTAGCAGTTCTCCTGCAGCGGCCCGACGGTGAGCATGCGGACGTCCAGCACGGCTACGTGCTCTGGGCTCGACGCTGGCGACGCTTGTAGATCGCGTTGTCCATGTAGTAGCCGAGCGGGATGTAGAGGACGAGCATGGCTGCGGCGATCACGACGGCCTGCGCGATCGTGCGGCCCATGATCACCACCACGAGGACGCCGAAGAGGACCGCGGCGAACGCCGCGCGGTTCGCCGCGCTGCGCCAGGTCGGCGGCTGCTCCCAGCGCTGCGCCCGGGCCTCCTTCGCCGTGGGCTTGCGCTCATCGGCCGTAAGCTTGCGGCCAGTGCGACCGCGAGCCTCGATGATGCCTGCGGCATTGCCGCGGTGCTTGGATCGCCGTCGCTTCCTGGTCTGCGCCATCGTGCCTCCAAGGGTACGCGACATACGGCGCGATCGCGGGTAGCTGCCGCGGATGTGCGGATTCGCCGGAGAGCACCGGCCCGGTGAGCGTCCCGACGTCGCCGCCGTCGAGGCGATGGCCGCGACGATGGCGCCGCGCGGGCCCGACGGCGCGGGGTCCTGGTCGGCGGGCCCGGTCGCCCTCGCGCACCGCCGGCTGAAGATCATCGACCTGTCCGAGCAGGGCTCGCAGCCGCTCGTGGATCCGCACGTCGGGCGCACCGTCGCGTTCAACGGCTGCATCTACAACCACCGGGAGCTGCGGGCCGAGCTCGAGCGCGAGGGCCACCGGTTCTTCTCGACGAGCGACACCGAGGTCATCGCCAAGGCGCACGCGAGCTGGGGCGACCGCTGCGTCGACCGCTTCATGGGCATGTTCTCCTTCGCCCTCGTCGAGCGCGAGAGCGGCCGGCTGCTGCTCGCGCGCGACCGCCTGGGCATCAAGCCGCTGTACCTCGCGGACGTCGGCGGGGCGCTGCGGTTCGGCTCGACGCTGCCGGGGCTGCTCGCCGGCGGGGGCATCGACACGTCGATCGACCCGGTCGCGCTGCACCACTACCTCTCCTGGCACGGCGTCGTGCCGCCGCCCCACACGATCCTGCAGGGCGTCCGCAAGCTGCCGCCCGCCACGCTGCTCGTGGTCGAGCCCGACGGGCGGCGCACGCAGGAGCGCTACTGGTCGGCCCCCCACAGCCGGCTGCCGGAGCAGGAGCTCTGGGACGAGCACGACTGGCAGGACGCGCTGCTGGACGCGCTGCGCACCGCGGTCGACCGGCGCATGGTGGCCGACGTCCCGGTGGGCGTCCTGCTCTCCGGGGGCCTGGACTCGAGCCTCATCGTCGCGCTGCTCGCCGAGGCCGGCCAGCGCGGGCTGGAGACGTTCTCGATCGGCTTCGAGTCCGGCGGCGGCCGCGAGGGCGACGAGTTCCGCTACTCCGACCTGATCGCGCAGGAGTTCGGGACCGAGCACCACAAGCTGCCGATCGCGACGTCGCGGATGGTCCCCGCGCTCGACGGCGCGATCGCCGCGATGAGCGAGCCGATGGTGTCCCACGACTGCGTCGCCTTCTACCTGCTGTCCGAGCAGGTCTCGCGCTCGTGCAAGGTCGTGCAGTCCGGGCAGGGCGCCGACGAGGTCCTCGCGGGCTACTCCTGGTACCAGGCGGTGTCCGAGCAGGCCGCGGGCGGCACGGGCGCCGACGCCTACCGCGCGGCGTTCTTCGACCGCCCCCACGCGGAGTTCGCCGAGATGCTCGAGGCCGACCACCTGCTCGAGCGGGACGCGAGCCGGGCGTTCGCCGAGGAGCACTTCGGCCGCCCGCACGCCGACGAGCCCGTCGACCGCGCCCTGCGGCTCGACACCGAGGTGATGCTCGTCGACGACCCGGTCAAGCGCGTCGACAACATGACCATGGCCTGGGGCCTGGAGGCCCGTGTGCCCTTCCTCGACCACGAGTTCGTCGAGCTGGCCGCCGCGTGCCCGCCGGCGCTGAAGCTCGCGCACGGCGGCAAAGGCGTGCTCAAGGAGGCGTCGCGCCGGGTGCTGCCCGCGGCGGTCATCGACCGGCCCAAGGGCTACTTCCCCGTGCCCCAGCTCTCCTCGCTGGAGGGCGAGGCGCTCGAGCTCGTGCGCGACGTCATGGCGAGCCCTCGCGCGCGGGAGCGCGGGCTGTTCCGCCGCGGGTACGTCGACATGCTGCTCTCCGACCCGCCCGCGCACGAGACGACGCTCGAGGGCTCCAAGCTCTGGCAGGTGGCGCTGCTGGAGCTCTGGCTCCAGCGCCACGGGCTGTAGTCAGCCCCCGACGTACTCCGCGAGGTGCTCGCCGGTGAGCGTCGAGCGGGACGCGACGAGGTCCGCCGGCGTGCCCTCGAAGACGATCCGACCGCCGTCGTGGCCGGCGCCGGGGCCCAGGTCGACGATCCAGTCGGCGTGCGCCATGACCGCCTGGTGGTGCTCGATGACGATCACCGACTTGCCGGCGTCCACGAGCCGGTCGAGCAGGCCGAGCAGCTGCTCGACGTCGGCCAGGTGCAGGCCGGTCGTCGGCTCGTCCAGGACGAGGATTCCGGGTGGGTGGGATCCTTTTCCTGCGAGGTGGGTCGCCAGCTTGAGCCGCTGGCGCTCGCCGCCGGAGAGCGTCGTCAGCGGCTGGCCGAGGGTGAGGTAGCCGAGCCCGACGTCGCTCAGGCGGGTGAGGATCCTGTGCGCCGCGGGCGTCTTGGCGTCACCGTCGGCGAAGAACCCGGTCGCCTCGTCGACCGGCATCGCGAGCACCTCGCTGATGTCGCGCCCGCCGAGGTGGTACTCCAGGACCGACGCGTCGAAACGCCGTCCCTCGCACACCTCGCAGGTCGAGGTGACGCCGGCCATCATCCCCAGGTCGGTGTAGATGACGCCGGCGCCGTTGCAGTTCGGGCAGGCGCCCTCGGAGTTCGCGCTGAAGAGCGCCGGCTTCACGCCGTTGGTCTTCGCGAACGCCTTGCGGATCGGGTCGAGCAGCCCCGTGTACGTCGCCGGGTTGCTGCGCCGCGAGCCGCGGATCGCGCCCTGGTCGACCGCGACCACGCCCTCGCGCCCGGCGACCGACCCGCGGATGAGCGAGCTCTTGCCCGAGCCGGCGACGCCGGTCACGACCACGAGCACGCCGAGCGGGATGTCGACGTCGACGTCCTGCAGGTTGTGCGTGTCGGCGCCGCGGACCTCCAGCGCCTCCGGCGACGTGCGCACCGACGCCTTCAGCGACGCCCTGTCGTCCAGGTGGCGCCCGGTCAGCGTGTCGCTGGCGCGCAGCCCGTCGAGGTCGCCCTCGAAGACGATCTCGCCGCCCGCGCTGCCGGCGCCCGGGCCGAGGTCGACGACGTGGTCGGCGATCGCGATCGCCTCGGGCTTGTGCTCCACGACGAGCACGGTGTTGCCCTTGTCGCGCAGCTGCAGCAGCAGGTCGTTCATGCGCTGGATGTCGTGCGGGTGCAGGCCGATCGTGGGCTCGTCGAAGACGTAGGTCACGTCGGTGAGCGAGGAGCCGAGGTGGCGGATCATCTTCGTGCGCTGCGCCTCGCCGCCCGACAGCGTGCCCGACGGCCGGTTGAGCGAGAGGTAGCCCAGCCCGATCTCCACGAACGAGTCGAGGACCCCCCGCAGCGTCTCAAGGAGCGGCGCCACCGACGGCTCGTCGAGACCGCGCACCCACGCGGCGAGGTCCGAGATCTGCATCCCGGAGACGTCGGCGATGCTGACGCCGTCGATCTTCGACGAGCGCGCCGCCTCGCTGAGCCGCGTGCCGTCGCACTCCGGGCAGGTCGTGAAGACCACGGCCCGCTCCACGAACGCGCGGATGTGCGGCTGCATCGCGTCGACGTCCTTGGACAGGAACGACTTCTGGATCTGCGGGATGAGGCCCGCGTACGTGAGGTTGATCCCGTCGACCTTGATCTTGGTCGGCTCCCGGTGGAGCAGGTCGTGCAGCTCGCGCTTGTTGAACCTCTTGATCGGCTTGTCCGGGTCGAAGTAGCCGCAGCCGCGGAAGATCCGGCCGTACCAGCCCTCCATGCTGTACCCGGGGATCGTCAGCGCGCCCTCGTTGAGCGACTTCGAGTCGTCGTACAGCGCGGCCAGGTCGAAGTCGCTGACCGAGCCGCGGCCCTCGCAGCGCGGGCACATCCCGCCGGTGCGGCTGAAGCTCGCCTTCTGCGTGATGGTCTTGTCGCCGCGCTCGACCGTGATCCCGCCGCTGCCGTGGACGGAGGCGACGTTGAAGGAGAACGCCCCCGGCCCGCCGATGTGCGGCCGCCCGAGCCGGCTGAAGAGGATGCGCAGCATCGCGTCGGCGTCGGTCGCGGTGCCGACGGTCGAGCGGGGGTTGGAGCCCATGCGCTCCTGGTCGACGAGGATCGCCGTCGTCAGCCCCTCGAGGACGTCCACCTCGGGCCGCGCCAGCGTCGGCATGAAGCCCTGGACGAAGGCGCTGTACGTCTCGTTGATGAGCCGCTGCGACTCCGCCGCGATGGTGCCGAACACCAGCGAGCTCTTGCCCGAGCCGGAGATGCCCGTGAACACCGTCAGCCGCCGCTTCGGGAGCTCGACGGTGACGTCCTTGAGGTTGTTGACCCGCGCGCCGTGCACGCGGATCAGGTCGTGGCTGTCGGCGGCCGTGGCCATGCCGCTCAGCGCACCTCCTGGACGCGGACCAGGTTGCCCGAGGGATCGCGGACGGCGCAGTCGCGCACCCCGTAGGGCTGGTCGGTCGGCTCCTGGACGACCTCGGCGTCGCCGGCCTGCATCCGCTCGAACGCGCTGCCGAGATCGGGCGTCGCGAGGTTGATGCTCGCGAAGGTGCCCTTGGCCATCATCTCGGCGATCGTGCGGCGCTCGTCGTCGGTGATGCCGGGCGTGGCGGCGAGCGGGTACAGGACGATCGACGTCTCGGGCTGGTTCGGCGGACCGACGGTGATCCAGTGCATGCCGCCGTACTCGACGTCGTTGCGGACCTCGAAGCCGAGGGTGTCGCGGTAGAAGGCCAGCGACGCCTCGGGATCGTCGTGCGGGAGCATGGCTGCGTGGATGTTGATGTCCATGGCGGGGACCCTAGGCGCGGGTCGGCGCCGGCGCTTCTCGATTCCTGACCGGTCGGCTCACCTGCTTGGCGACGCACGGCGGCATCCCCGCCATCGCGCCCGCCTCCCGTTGCCGGTAGGCGCTCGGCGGCATCCCGACGAGCTCGGTGAAGCGGGTGCTGAAGGTGCCCAGCGACGAGCAGCCGACCTCGAAGCAGACCTCCGTGACGCTCATGTCGCCGCCGCGCAGGAGCGCCATCGCGCGCTCGATGCGGCGCGTCATGAGGTAGCTGTAGGGCGACTCGCCGTAGGCCTGGCGGAACTGGCGGCTGAAGTGCCCCGCGGACATGTGCGCGTCGCGGGCGAGCGCCTCGACGTCGAGCGGCTTCGCGTACTCGCGGTCGATCCGGTCACGCACCCGGCGCAGCCGCGCGAGGTCCTGCAGGTGCTCGCGGGTCACCCTGGGATCGTGCCACGCCGCGCCAGTCGCGAGGTGTGGCAGGACGCCACCCAGGGTGGGCGGCGGGGTGACGGGCGCGGACGTACAACCGGAGCATGTCCCCCAAGCGCCTCATCGCCATCGCAGCACTCGCCATCACCGGCGCCACGTCCATCCCCGCGGTCGCCCACGCCGCGGGCGACCCCACCGCCGGCGGCCCGCCGCGCGAGATCGTCGGCGGCTACGCCTTCAAGGAGAGCTGGGCGCCGCAGAACAAGCCGCTCATCGCCGTCGTGTTCAAGGCGACGGGCCAGCTCCCACGCCGCTTCGACGGCCTCATCCGGGCCAACGCGACCCTCGACGGCTCCGGCGGCTCCATCGCCAGCGTCGGCGGCAAGGCGTCGCGGATGTACACGTTCACCGTCCCGACGCTGAACGGGCGCCTCCGGGCGGACGGCTCGCCGTCGGCCCGCATCGGCAGCCGGCACACCCTGCGCCTCGCCGCACGCGACGGCTCGTGGTCGGACACCTTCACGGTGACGATCCGGGCCAAGCGCGCCGGCGACCGATCTGGCGCGCCGCTGCGCTAGGGCGCCCGCCAGGTCCCGTCCTCGATGTGCCCGACGATCTCCTCGCGCCACTGGACCTCCACGACGACGCCGTGGAGCGAGGAGACATCGGACGCGGCCTGCAGCAGCGCCTGTCCCAATTCGTCCTCCGGCGCAGCGACGCGGACGTAGCCGCCGGCGGTGCGCTCGGCGGGCGTGGCGGCGTCGGAGTCGTCGAACCAGCCCGCGCCGGCCGTCGCGCGGACGCGCTTGCGGACCGCGGCGGCGAGGTCGTCGTCGACCGGGTCGGCGACGAAGAAGACGAGGTAGTCGCTCACGTCCGCGCCCTCCACGGCCGCGTGTTGGGTCGCTCAGCGACCCAACCGCAGCGAAGACGCTCCTCGACCCTCGAGCGTCCTGCGGTTGTGCACCGGGACGTCGTCGGGCCACCCGTCGAACGCCGCGCGCGGCGGCAGCCCGACCACCTCGCCCGCCACGACGGGCGCGTGCCGGCGCACCGCCTCGAGCAGCATCGCGAGCGGCACGGCCTCGTGGTCCTCGACGTTCACGGAGACCTGCACGATCCCGCCGGTCTCGAGCTCCAGCCCGAGCGCCCGCACCCCCGGCAGGCCCTCGGCGCCGCCCTCGCGCACGGCGCGCGCGGCCGCGAGGGCCACGTCCAGCGGCGCGTCGACCTCGAGGTTGAACGCGATGAGCGGCGGCCGCGCGGCCACGAGCGTCGCGCCCCTGCGCGGGTCCATCCGCGGTGGGCCGAAGTCCGGGGTCAGCTCGCCGGAGGCGAGGCGCTCGGCCAGCGCGGCCGGGCCGCCGCGGCGGATCTCCGCGCGCGTCCGCCCCGCGGCCAGCGACCCGTAGAGCAGGACCGGCACGCCCAGGCGCCCGATCTCCTCGCCCGCGACGAGCGCCTCGGCGCAGGCCGCCCCGCGGTCGGCGGCGGTGCGGTGCACGAAGGGCACGACGTCGACGACGCCGACGTGCGGGTGGATGCCGCGCTCGGCCGAGAGGTCGATGAGCCGCAGCGCCTCCTCGGTCCCCGCCGCGAGCGCCGGCGCCAGGGCGCCCGGCGCGCCGGCCAGCGTGAACACGGAGCGGTGGTGGTCGACGTCGGCGTGGACGTCGAGCACCCGCGCGCCGGCACCGGTGAACGCGTCTCCGATCGCGGCGAGCGCGACGCCGTCGCGTCCCTCCGACACGTTGGGGACGGACAGCAGCGTCGTCACGAGGCGAGGCGGACCTGCCCGCCGGCGGCGGGCGCCACGGCCACCGAGCGGCGGCGGGCGCGCTCGGGCCTGGCGTGGACGGGGAGCACGTCGTGGCGTGCGGCGACGCGCAGCACCTCGGCCATCTCCATCGACGCGAACGCCGCGCCGGGGCAGCGTCGCCCTCCCCCGCCGAACGGGATGAACGCGTACGGCGGCAGCTCGCGCTCCTCGAGCCAGCGCTCGGGCCGGAACGCGAGCGGCTCCGGGTAGAGGTCGGCCCGGCGGTGGACGAGGTACGAGCAGGCGGACACGAACGCGCCGGCCGGCAGGTCGTGGCCTCCGAAGGCCAGTGGCGCGTTCAGCCTGCGCGGCGTCAGGACGAGCACCGGCCGGATCCGCAGCACCTCGCGGACGGTGGCGTCGAGGTACGCGTCGTCGCCTGCGCGGATGCGGTGCAGCACCTCGGGGTGGCGGCTGAGCCGCTCGAACGCCCAGGCCAGCCCGCTCGCCGTCGTCTCGTGGCCCGCGGCCAGGAGCGTCACGAGCTGGTCGCGCAGCTCGGCGTCCGTCAGCGGCTCGCCGTCCTCGTCGCGGGCGGCGAGCAGCAGGTCCAGCACGGAGCCCTCGTGGGGATCGGCGCGCCGTCGCGCGATGACCGCCGCCACCTCGGCGTCGAGCGCCGCGACGGCGCGGTCGAACATCTGCCAGGGACGGCGCATGCCGCGCGCGAGGCCGATGAGCCGCGGCAGCGAGGACGTGATCCGCAGGGGTCGCTCGATCGCCGCGCGCAGCGGCTCGACCTCGGCGCGGTCGCGCGCGCCGAACACGAGCCGCAGCACGACCTCCAGGGTGAGCGCGCGCATGCGCGGGAGCGTCGCGACCGGCTCGTCTCGCGGCCATGAGGTGATCTCGCGCTCGGCCAGCTCGGCGACGAGCGGCGCCTGCGCGCGCATCGTCTCGCCGTGCAGCGGCGGCAGGATGAGCCGGCGCTGGCGCAGGTGCTCGGGCCCGTCGAGCAGCAGGATCGACCGCGACCCGACGAACGGCTCCAGGGCCGTGCTCGAGCCGCCGCGCGCGACGTCCGCGTACTCGGTGAACAGCCGCCGGATGAGGTCGGTGTCGGACGTGAGCACCATCGGCGCGCCCGTCGTCGACACGCGGATCGTGAACACGTCGCCGTAGCGCTCACCGCAGCGGCGCAGGAAGGCCGTCGGCCGCGCCATCCACTCGACGGTCTGCAGCGCCTCCGGGATCCGCGGGCCCGGGGGGAGCGCCATCGTCAGCCCTGAAAGGCGGGGATGACCTCGCGCGCCAGGAGCTCGACGGCGTCGAGGTCGCGGTGCAGGAGGTGCTGGAGGAACACGCGCTCGATGCCCGCCGCCTCGTACTCGCGCAGCCGGGCGACGGCCTCGTCGGGCGTGCCGACGATCCAGTTGCCGGCGAGCTCGGCGGCGTACGCGTGCGGGTCCTCGATGCGCTTGCCCTGGAGGCGCCCGACCTGCTCGGCGCGCCGGGCGACCTCGTCGCGGTCGGCGCCCACGACGACGCCCGTCATGAGCGAGACGACGATCGTCGACGGGTCGCGGCCCACGTCGCGGCAGGCCTCGTGGATCGCGTGGCGCTTCTCCGCCGCCTCCTCGGGTGACGCGAAGGCGAAGTTGTACTCGTCCGCCCACCGCGCGCCGAGCCGTGCGCCCCGCGGCGCCGCGCTGCCGCCCACGATGAGCGGCGGGTGCGGCTGCTGGATCGGCTTGGGCAGGGCGTCGAGGTCCTCGACCGTGTAGTGCTTGCCGCGGAACGTGAACGGCCCCGGCTCGAAGGAGCGGTGCACGATCTCCAGCTGCTCGGCGTACGCGTCCATCCGGTCGCGCAGCGGCGGGAACGGGAACCCGTACGCGCGGTGCTCGGCCTCCATCCAGCCGGCGCCGAGGCCGACCTCGATGCGCCCGTCGGAGACGTGGTCGGCCGTGGCCGCGAGCTTCGCGAACACGCTGGGGTGCCGGAACGTCGCCGGCGAGACGAGCGCGCCGAGGCGCAGCTTCGTCGTGATCGCGGCGAGGGCGTTGATCGTCCCCCAGGCGTCGAGCGCCCCGCGACCGTGGTCGCCGAGCACCGACAGGTAGTGGTCGGAGCGGAAGAGGGCCTCGATGCCGAGGACCTCGCAGGCGTCGGCGAGGGCGACCCAGTCGGCCCAGGTGACATCCTCCTGACCTTCGATCATCAGGGCGAAGCGCACGGGTGTTGAGGATAGACCCGCGGTCACGACTTCAGGAGGAGACGGACATGGCAGCAGCGGTATGGGAGGACGAGCGCGTCGTCCGCGGCATGGGTGTGCACCTGCAGGCGCAGCGCGACAAGGGCGGCACGCGGATCGGCTGGAAGATGGGCCTCGGCCTGCCGGCCATCATGGAGCGCCTCGGCACGACCGGCGCGCTCGTGGCCGAGCTGCAGGACGCGACGCTGCTGGAGTCCGGCGCCTCGCTGAGCGTCGACGGCTGGGCCCGTCCGGTGTTCGAGCCCGAGGTCGCCGTGTTCGTCGGGACCGACGTCGAGCCCGGCGGGGACCGCGACGCCGCGGCCGCCGCGATCACGGCGCTCGCGCCCGCGATCGAGATGGTCGACCTGCCGTCGCCCCCGTCGGACCCCGGCGCCGTGCTCGAGGGCGGCTTCGCGCACCGCGCGGTCATCCTCGGCGCGCAGGACGCCTCGCGTGCCGGCGGCGACTTCTCCGGCCTGTCGACGACGGTGACGGCCAACGGCGAGCCGTTCGCCGCCGAGGAGGACCCGGAGGGCGCCGTGGGCGGCGACATCCTCGGCCTCGTCCGCCACGCCGCCGACTACCTCGGGGCGTTCGGCCAGCGCCTGGAGGCGGGGCAGTTCCTCATCACCGGCTCCACGATCGCGCCCCCGCCGCAGGTCGAGGCCGGGCAGCACCTCGTGTTCGACCTCGGCGGGATCGGGACCGTCGAGGTGACGCTCACGTGACCGGGACGACCACGGCGGCCGAGTCGCGGCTCGCCATGCCGGGCGGCGAGGTCAACCTGCTGCGCGGCGGCGACGGTCCCCCGCTGCTGTTCCTGCATGGCGGCGGCGGCGCGGGCGCGTGGTCGCCGCTGCACGACGCGCTGAGCCGGCATTTCGACGTCATCGCCCCCGACCACCCCCGCATGGGCCGCTCGGACGACTTCGAGTCCTTCGGGGCGATCGACGACCTCGTGCTGCACTACGACGACCTCCTCGACGAGCTCGGCATCCCGTCGGCGACGGTCGTCGGCGCGTCGTTCGGCGCCTGGCTGGCGGCGGAGCTCGCGGTGCTCGCGCCGGCGCGCGTCGAGCAGCTCGTGCTCCTGGCCCCGATCGGGCTGCGGCTGCCCGACCACCCGGTCACGGACATCTTCCTCATGCATCCCGAGCAGCGGGTCGCCGCCGCGTTCCACGACACGTCGCGCGCGCCCGCGATGGACGGCGACATCGACGCGTTCGTCCAGGCGTACCGCGACATGTCGGCGATCGCCCACTACGCGTGGAAGCCGTTCATGTCCAACCCGAAGCTCGAGGGACGGCTGCGCCGCGTCCGCGCACGGACGCTCGTGGTCGCGGCGGGCGAGGACCGCATCGTCCCCCGGGCGCACCCCGAGCGCTACGCCGAGCGCATCGCGGACGCGCGGCTGGTCGTCGTCGAGGACGTCGGCCACGCCCTGGACGTCGAGCGCCCCGAGGCGGTCGCCGACGTCGTCGTCTCGTTCCTGTCCGCCGAGGAGGCGCGCTCGTGAAGTTCAACTTCTTCCACCTGGCGCCGTATCCGTACCTCCCGGAGGACTGGGAGGACCACCACGAGACGATGTCGCTCGACTTCCCGAACGGGAACTTCGACCCGAAGGTCGGCCACGGGCTCTACCACCGCTACCTCGACGAGCTCGAGTACGCCGAGTCGGTGGGCTTCGACGGCATCGCCGTCAACGAGCACCACCAGACCGCCTACGGGATCATGCCGTCGCCGAACATCATGGCCGCGGCGCTCGCGCGCCGGACGAGCAAGGCGAAGATCATGGTGCTCGGCAACGCGATCCCGATCCGCGGCAACCCGCTGCGGGTCGCCGAGGAGATCGCGATGCTCGACCACCTGACCGACGGCCGGCTGGTCTCCGGGTTCGTCCGCGGCATCGGCTGGGAGTACTTCGCGCACTCGATCAGCCCGACCCGCTCGCGGTCGCGCTTCGACGAGGCCCACGACCTCATCATCAAGGCGTGGACGTCGACCGAGCCGTTCCAGTGGATCGGCGAGAACTACGAGTACCGCTACGTGAACATCTGGCCCCGGCCGCTGCAGCAGCCGCACCCGCCGATCGTCATGGCCGGCGCGGGCAGCCTGGAGACGATGAAGTGGTGCGCGAAGCACCGCCACACGTTCATGGCCGTCATCTCGCGCACGGAGACGATCAAGGCCTGGTTCGACGGCTTCCGCGAGTACGCGGCGGAGGAGGGCTACGAGCCCGACCCCGAGCAGCTCGGCTGGGTCGCGCCCGTGTACGTCGGCGAGACCGACAAGAAGGCCATCGAGGAGGCCCGCGGGCCGATCGAGTGGTACTTCAAGAAGTCGCTGCGCCAGCCGCCGGGCGCAGGGCTGCCGCCCGGCTACATGTCGACGGAGTCGCTGCGCACCGCGCTGACGAAGGGACGGATCCCGAACTTCGACCTCTCGATCGAGGAGCTCATCGCGGGCGGCTACATCATCGTCGGCAGCCCGTCGACGGTCGCCGAGCGCATCCACGCGCTGCAGGAGACGCTCGGGTTCGGGCAGCTCGGGGCGAACATCCCCGTCGGCACCGTCTCCCAGCAGCAGACGCGCGAGAGCACCGACGCGTTCGCGAAGGAGGTCATCCCGCTGTTCCGCGAGAAGACGGCGCCGGTGGCGACGTGAGCGAGGAGGCCAACAAGGAGCTCGTGCGGCGCTTCTTCGCGACGCTGAGCAGCGGCGACTTCGAGGCGCTCAGCACGTTCTTCGACGACCGGTCCACCTGGGGGATCGGCTTCGCGGAGGACCCGTCCGTGCGCACGGGCCCCCAGGAGATCGTGCACGACTTCCTCGTGCCGATCCGCGAGGGACTCTTCGAGCCGGCCAACCCGAAGGTCGCGATCGTCAACCTGTGGGCCGACGGGGACTGGGTGATCGCGGAGACCGTGGGCACGGGGCCGATGCTCAACGGCAACAGCTACCGCAACGTCTACGCGTTCGTCCTGCGCGTGGACGGGCAGGTCATCCGCGAGATGCGTGAGTACATGGACACCGCCTACGCGGCGAAGGTGTCGGCCGGCCCGGTGGACTGACGTGGCGGCGACGGGCGTCTCACCCGCGGACCTCATCGCCCGCGCCCAGGCGCTCCGGCCGCTGCTGCTGGAGCGCCAGGAGGCGACCGAGCGCGACACGCGCTACTCGCAGGAGACGCACGCCGAGTTCCTCGCGGCCGGCTTCTACCGGATGCTCATCCCCCGGATGTTCGGCGGGCTGGAGGTCGGCGTCGAGACGTTCGCGAAGGTCATGATCGAGATCGCGCGCGGCTGCCCCTCCACGGGCTGGGGGCTGTGCCTCGCGTCCGGTCACGCGCTGCAGGTCGGGTCGTTCTTCTCCGAGCAGGCCCAGGCGGACGTCTTCGGGTACGACGGCGACTTCCGCTGCGCCGCGGCGTTCGCCCCGCGCGACGTGCTCACGCGCACCGAGGACGGCTGGGCGGTGGAGGGCACGTTCCCCTACGCGTCGGGCGCGCCGTTCTCCACCCACCTGCTCGCGCAGTCCCCGCTGCCCGACGGCGTGGCGCTCTTCGTCGTCCCCCGGTCGGAGTGGACGATCGTCGACGACTGGGGCGACACGCTGGGGCTGCGCGGCTCTGGCTCCAACAGCGTGAACCTCGACGGCGCCCGGATCCCCGAGCACTTCGCGCTCCCGGGCGTCGACCTCATGGGCATGCCGCCCGGCGTCGAGACGCCCGGCCTGCGGCTGCACGGCAACCCGATGTACGCCCATCGCCCCGCGGGGTTCTACGGCGTGGAGGCGGCCGCGGTCGTGGTGGGGATGGCGCGCGGCGCCGTCGACGAGTACGAACGGGGGATCCGGACGCGCAAGACGAACCGCCCGCCGATGGTCCCGCGGTCGGAGGACCCCGACTTCCAGCGCTGGCTGGGGATGGCGATCGCCCGGGTCGACGCTGCGGAGGTCATGGTGCTCGGCGCCGCGCGGCACCTCATGGAGACCTGCGCCGGCATCCTCGAGGGGCGCCCGTACTCCCTCGAGGAGGACGTCCGCGTCGGGATGATCGCGCGCCAGGCGCTGTCCTACGCGTGGGAGACCGTCAGCGGCGAGCTCATCCGGACCTCGGGCACCAGCGCGGTGCGCGACGGGCAGCGGTTCGCGCGGATCGTCCGCGACATGGCGACCGGGTGGGGCCACCTGTACAACGCGATGACCGATGCGAGCGCGCGCGAGCTGGCGAAGGCGCGACTCGCGTCGGGAGCCTGACCGCCCGAGGCAGTACTGTCGAAGGCATGGCGCCAAACGATCGACCCTCCCAGCCCAAGCGCAAGACGCCGGCCGAACGCTCGGAGGAGCTCGCCGAGGCATCGCGCGTCCTGAAGCAGGAGGCGGCCGAGCGCCGGGCGAAGCGCGAGAAGGACGCTCCGCCCAAGAAGCCGGTCGCCGGGCGCCCCAAGGGCACCTGAGCGTCAGCCGCCGAGCGCGGCCCTGGTCCGGGCGTCGCCCGGGACGAACTGCGTGAGGCGCAGGTCGGGGTGGCTCGTCGGGATGCTCTGCAGGTGGTGCAGCACCAGCGTGCCGAGCTCCGGGTGCTCGAGATGCTTCGTCCCGAGCTGCGCGTCGAGCACCTCGTGGCGCGGCCACAGCTCGCGGAAGGCCGGGCTGACCTCGAGCAGCTCGCCGATGAGCGAGGTGAACGCCGGGTCGTCGTAGCGGCGCGCGTGCTCCGCGCGGAAGCGCGCGAGCGTGTTGCGGGCGGTCGCCTGGCGGGTCGGCCCGCCGTCGCCCGGGTCCGTGAAGACCCACCACAGGAGGTTCCTGGTTCCGTCGTGTCGCTGCGTGGGCGTGCCGATCAGGCGCGTCGCAACGCGGTTCCAGGCCAGGATGTCGGTGCGCGGGCCCAGCAGGTAGGCGGGGTTGGGCTCCAGCCCCTCGACGACGGCGGCGAGCTCCGCCGGCGCCTCCGTCGGATACGCGCCCGCCGCGGTCGGCACGGCGACGCCGGCGAGGTCGAAGAGGTGCGTGCGCTCGGCGGGATCGAGGTCGAGGACCCGCGCGAGCGCGTCGAGCACGCTCGCCGACGGCGTGATGTCGCGGCCCTGCTCGAGCCACGTGTACCAGGACAACCCCACCCCGGCGAGCTGGGAGACCTCCTCGCGCCGCAGGCCCGGCGTGCGCCGCCGGCCACCGGCCTCCAGGCCGACGGAGTCGGGGGTCGTGCGCTCGCGCTGCGCCCGTAGGAACTCGGCGAGCTCCTCGCGGCGGGTGGGTGGTGGTGCGAGTCCCAGGATCGTTCCCCTTCTTGTGCGGCCGTCGACGCTAGCGGAGCCTGTCGTCCATGACCCAGACCTCCTACCTCGGCGACAAGCCCGTCAACCGGATCGGCTTCGGCGCCATGCAGCTCGCAGGCCCCCACGTGTTCGGGCCGCCGCGCGACCCCGACGCCGCCCGCGCCGTGCTCCGGCGCGCCGTCGAGCTCGGCGTCGACCACATCGACACCTCCCAGTACTACGGCCCCGATGTCGTCAACGATCTCATCCGCGAGGCCTTGCACCCCTACCCCGAGGGCCTCAGGCTCGTGACGAAGGTCGGCGCGCGCCGCGACGCGGAGGGAGGGTGGCTGCCCGCACTCACGCCGGCCGAGCTGCGATCAGGCGTCGAGGACAACCTGCGCTCGCTGCAGGTCGAGCGCATGGACCTCGTGAACCTCCGGCTGCTCGACGACGGCACCGGTCCGACGGTCCCGCTGGCCGAGCAGCTCGGCGAGCTGGAGGACATGCGCAAGGAGGGCAAGCTCGACCTCATCGGCGTGAGCAACGTGACGGTCGGGCAGGCCGAGCAGGCCATCGGGCTCGTCGACGTGGGCGAGGTGCAGAACTCGTACAGCATCCTCGACCGCGAGCACGAGCCGCTCCTGGATCTGTGCCGGGAGCACGAGGTGGCGTTCGTGCCGTTCTTCCCGCTCGGATCCGCGTTCACGGGCGGCCCGGCCAAGCTCGCCGAGGACCCGGCGATCGCCGGGGTCGCGGAGCGCCACGGCGCGACCCCGAGCCAGATCGCGCTGGCCTGGCTGCTCGCCCGCTACGACCGGATGCTGCTCATCCCCGGGACGAGCTCGGTCGCGCACCTCGAGGAGAACATGGCGGCCGGCGACGTCGAGCTGGACGCGGAGGACCTGGCGCAGCTCGACGCGGTGCAGCCGCCCGTCAGCGCATCGCCAGACCACCGTTGATGTCGAGCGTCGCCCCGGTGATGTAGCCGGCGGCGTCCGACGCGAGGTACGCGACGAGCTCCCCCACCTCGTCCGCGCGGCCGAAGCGCCCGACCGGGATCGTCCCGCGCACGGCGTCCTGTCGCTCCGGCGGCACGGTGTCGAGCTGCGGGCCCTCGATCGCGGCGGGCGCGACCGCGTTGACGGTCACCCCGTCGCCCGCGAGCTCCTTGGCCAGGATCTTCGTCAGCACGATGATCCCGGCCTTGGACGCCGCGTAGTGCGCGCCGGCGACCACACCGCCGTGCTGACCGGCGAGCGAGCTCATGTTCACGATCCGGCCCGTGCCGCGCTCGCGCATCCGCGGCGCCAGCACCTGGCAGCCGAACAGCACGCCGCGCAGGTTCACCGCGAGCACCTCGTCCCACTCGTCCGCCTCGATCTCGAGGACGGGCCGGGCGATCGTGAGCCCAGCGTTGTTGACGAGCACGCCCACGGGCCCGAGGCGCTCCTCGGCCGCGTCGGCGACGTCCACGAACGCCGCCCGCTCGAGGACGTCGAGCGTCCAGGCCGCCGCCGTCCTCCCCGCCGGGTCCAGCTCGCGGGCGACGCCGTCCGCCGCGTCGCCGTCCACGTCGGTGACGGCGACCGCGTGCCCGGCGGCGTGCAGCGCGTGGGCGATCGCGCGCCCGAGCCCCTGCCCGGCCCCCGTGACGAGCGCGGCCATCAGGCGTTGCCGAAGAACAGCCGGCGCCCGACGCGCGCCTCGATCCGCATGAAGCGCCACAGCCGGTCCTCGCCGATCCGGGTGCTGCGCATGATGTCGCAGACGCCGGTGACGGCCTTGAGGTCGGGCGCGTCGGCGAGGATGTAGGCGGTCCAGGGCCAGGTGAACGACGGGCCGACCATGAGCTCGTCGTCGTCCATCGTGCCGATGACCTCGATGCCGAAGCGCCCGCCGAGGTCCTCGAAGGCGGCCGGGATGCCGGCCAGCAGCGCCCCCTGCGTCTCCGCGTCGGCGGCGAAGAAGTCCGGCAGCACGCCGATGCAGAACAGGACCCGCAGGCTGTCGGCGTCCTTCGTGCGGTGGCTCTCGGGTGCGTCCTGCGCGCTCATCGTGCTCCTTCGCTCTGGGGTGGCGTCGCCTCGCTCCAGTGCTGCTCGAACAGCAGCCGCAGCGGCTCGACGAGATCCGGGTGGCGGACGACGGTGCTCAGCGAGCTCTGCTCGCCGGTCGCCGCGTCGCGCAGGGAGATGAGTGCCCGGTCGGGCCCGCAGATGAGCAGCTTCATGCGGACCTCCTGCAGCACGCGGACCTCCCCGCCTGCGGCCACGAGCGGCGCGATCCGGCGGCGGTCGGCGACGCTCTCGGGTGTGTAGATCGTCCGCACGCGGACACCGCGCTGCAGCGCGCCGATCTCGGCGACGTTCCAGCGCGGGCGCGGGACGAGGAACGGCGGGCGGTTCATGAGCAGGACCGCGTCGGTCGCCTCGCCGACCATGCGCTCGAGGGTCTCCGTGAGGCGCGCGCGGCCCGAGATCGCCTCCATGTAGTCACCCCCGGCGTCGGCGCGGACCTCCTCGGCCGGGCGGGGCAGCAGCGCCGTCAGGCGGCCCGCCAGCTCGGCCTCGCGGCGCGCGGCGGCCTCGCGCGCCTCCTCCAGCCCTTCGAGGAGCCGTGGCAGCGCCTCGTCGGCGGGCAGGGCGACGTAGTGGTTGACCCGGCCGAGGATGCTGGAGACGAGCCCGTGCGCCTCGAGCGACGCGAGCGCCTGGTACGCCTTCGGGCGCGGCACGCCGGCGCGCCGCGCCAGCTCCGCGGCGGTCGCCCGGCCCGACCCGGCGAGCGCGACGTAGAGGCGGCTCTCGGTCCGGCTGAGGCCCAGCTCCCCCAGCGCGTCGACCAGCTCGGCGCGCGTCCCGTCACTCAGCGGGTCCGTGCGGTTGACCGCGGCGGGAGTCACTGGTACCTCTGTGGGCAGATCGTTACCACCACGCGAAAGTTACAGATCGATGAGACAGCGGCTCAACGCCCGTCAGCAGGACCTCGTCGAGCTCGCCGGCCGCCTGGCCGACACGTTCGCCACGCGAGCGGCCGAGCACGACCGCGAGTCGACGTTCCCGTTCGAGAACTACGCCGACATGCGTGCCGCGGGCTACCTGGGCCTGACGATCCCGGAGGAGCTCGGCGGCAGGGGCGCCGACCTCCGGGAGATGCTCCTCGCCCAGGAGCGCCTGGCGATGGGCTGCGGATCGACGGCGCTGGCGGTCACGATGCACGTCTCGCCCCTCGGGCAGGTCGGCGCGCTGTGGCGACTGAACCAGGACGAGCGGCTCGGGCAGTTCCTGCGCGAGGCCGCGACCGGCGAGGTCGTCTACGCATCGATGACCGCCGAGCGCGGCCACTCGATCCTCATGACCTCGAACACCGTGGCGACGCCGGTCGAGGGCGGCTACCGCGTCACCGGCGACAAGATCTTCGGGACCGAGTCCGCGATCTGCACGCACTTCTCGTCGATGGCCCGCGTCGACGACCCCGACGGGGGCTCGCGGGTCATCATCTTCCGCCTCGCGCGCCCGGTCGAGGGCATGGAGGTCAAGGACGGCTGGGACACGATGGGCATGCGCGGCACGCTCAGCAACGACTGGACGATGCGCGACGTCTTCGTGCCGGAGGACGCGGTCTTCCACTCCTATCCCGTCGACCACTTCGACTCGGTCCTGCTGCGGATGACCTGGAGCTGGGCGATGCCGGCGTTCGGCGCGGTCTACCTCGGCATCGCGGGCGGCGCGATGGCCTACGCGCGCGAGCAGGTCCAGGCGCGCGGCCGCGAGGGCGACCCCGCCGTGCAGGCCGCGTTCGCGGAGATGGAGATCCTCCTCGAGACCGCGCGGGCGGTGCTCTGGCGTCACACCGACGAGGTGATCTCCGGCGACCTCTTCGAAGGGTTCACCGTGCAGGAGGGGATGGCCAGGACCATGCTGACCAAGCACGTCCCCTGCAACAACGCGATCCGCATCGTCGACCTCGCCCTGGAGGTGGTCGGCGGCGCCGGGTTCTTCCGCCGCTCGCCGCTCGAGCGCATGTACCGCGACGTCCGGGCCGGCGTGATCATGCCGTACAACAACCCCGAGGCCCGGTCGCTCTTCGGCCGCAACGCCCTCGGGATCGAGATCGCCCCCGAGGTGCCGGCGGAGGAGTCCGGGCATCGCGTCTAGGCGAGGATGGGCGGCTCAGCTCGAGGGCACGAGCGCGAGCACGCGCACCGGCGAGCCGGTCCCGCCGACGAGCTTCAACGGCGACACGATCACGACGGCGCCCGTGGGCGGCAGCTCGCCGAGGTTCGCGAGCTGCGTGAGCCCGTAGCGGTCGCTGCCCAGCAGGTACTGGTGGACGGGGAACCCCGGGTCGAAGCCGCCCGCCGCGCCGGCGTCGATCCCGACCGTCTCCACGCCGAAGCCCGTGATGCCGCGCTCGGACCCGAGCCACCGGGCCGCCTCGACGTCCGGCCCCGGCGTGACCGGGCCTTCGGGCCCGACGTTCAGGAACGCCTCGGCGTCCTGGGCGCGCGCGTCCCAGCCGGAGCGGAACAGGACCCACGAGCCGGGCTGGATCGCCCCGTGCGCGTCCTCCCACGCCTCGAGGTCGGCGACCGTCAGCAGGTAGCCGGGGTCCTCGGCGCACTCCGCCGACTTGTCGATGACGACCGCCGGCCCGACGAGCCGGCTCGGCTCGACGGACGCGACGTCCTTGCCGTCCCTGCCGCTGATCCAGTGGATCGGGGCGTCGAAGTGCGTCCCGGTGTGCTCGCCGATCTCCAGCACGTCCCACGCCCAGGCGGGACCGGCGTCGTCGTAGCGGCTGAGGCGCCGCCGCGAGAGCTGCGGCGTGTTCGCGAACGGCTCGGGCAGGGCGATGACCGGCGTGTCCTCGCTCAGCGGCTGCGTGAGGTCGACGACCTTCACGGTGCCCTCGGCCAGGGCTGCGAGCAGTGCGGCGGTGGTGCTGGACGACGTGGACGACATGCTGCTCCTCGGTCGTGGTGTCAGCCGGCGCGGAACGCTTCCTGCAGCCAGTCGGCGCAGATGTCGGGATCGATCTTCGCGTCGACGAGCATCGGCCCCGTGCCGCTGCGCACCCAGTCGGCGACCGGCGCGAGGTCGTCGACGTGGCGGACGGTGATCGCCTGGACGCCGTGCGCCCGCGCCGCGGCCGCGAGATCGGCGTCGGGGAAGCGGACCGTGTCGGTCGCGTGGCCCATGGGGCCGAAGTGGTGGACCTCGGCGCCGTAGGCGGCGTCGTCGTAGACGGCGACGAGCAGCCTCGCGCCGGCGCGGGCCGCGCTGTCGAGCTCCTGCAGCGCGAAGAACAGCCCGCCGTCGCCGAGCGCGGCGACCGTGATGCCGTCCGGTTCGGCCATCGCAGCCCCGATCGCGCCGGCCAGGCCGAGCCCGACCGCCTGGAAGCCGTTCATGAAGACCCAGTGCCGTGCGTCCTCGACCTCGAGGAACATCGCGGGCCAGCCCATGAAGTGCCCGGAGTCGATCGCGACGGTCTTGCGCGACGGCAGGAGGTCGGCGAGCGCGATCGAGAAGTCGCGCGGGTCGACGAAGCCCTCCGCCGTCGACGGCTCGTAGGGCTCGTCGCGCCAGCGGCGGGCGGCGAGCTGCGCGCCGACGTCGTCGGTCCGGTAGCCGGTCGCGCTGTGGCCGCGGGCGGCGAGCTCGGCGTCCACCGCCTCGGCCACCGCGCGGGTATCCCCGACGACGGCGAGGTCGATCCGGCGGTTCGCGCCGATCGCGCGCGGCTCGACGTCGACCTGCACGACGCGCGCCTGCGGGCCGATGAGCTCGCCGTGACGTGTCGTCCAGTGGTTGAGGGCCGCGCCGAACGCCAGGACGACGTCGGCCTGCGGCAGCAGCTCGGCCGCGACCGGCGAGGCGAACCCGCCCGAGATGCGCAGCGCCCACGGATCGCCGTGGAAGATCCCCTGCGCCATCGCGCTGTTGGCCATCAGCGCGCCGGCGCGCGCGCCGAGCGCGGCGAGCGCGGGGCCCGCGCCGCCGAGGACGGCGCCCCGTCCGGCGATGACGACCGGCCGCTGCGCGCCCTGCAGCAGGTCGGCGACGGCGGCGACCTCCTCCGAGCGCGGCGCCGGCGTCGCCGGCACGGGCAGCACCAGCGGCTCGGGCGCCTCGACGGCGGGCTGCGCCTGCAGGTCGATCGGCAGGTTCAGCACGACGGGCCGCCGCTCGAGCGCGGCGCGACGGTACGCGCGGGCGGCGTCGGCCTCGGCGGTCGCGGCGCTGTAGACCGTCTCGGCGATCGCCCCGACCGAGTTGGCGAGATCGTGCTGGTCGATGCGGAAGTTCGAGGTGAGCGCGGCCCCTGGCGTGTCCCCGGCGATCACGAGGAGCGGCGTGCGGGCCTTCGCCGCCTCGGCGAGGCCGGTCACGGCGTTCGTCAGGCCAGGGCCCTGGTGCACCGAGCACACGCCGACGCGCCCGGTCACGCGCGCCCAGCCGTCGGCCATGCACATGGCTCCGGTCTCGTGGCGGGCCGCGAAGAACCGCGCGCCGCCCCGCTGGAGGGCCTCGGTGGCCACGAGGTTGCCGCTGCCGACGACGCCGAAGACCATCTCGACGCCGAGCGCGGCGAGTCGGCGCCCGACGGCGGCTCCCACCGTCTCCTGTCGCCCTTCAATGCTCATCGGCTGGACACTGTCGCACGGGTCCGCTCGGAGATATGCTACATGCCACCGAGATGGGATGCAGAGTGAGACCTTGAGCCGGCCGGACCGCGTCGACACCGCTCTCCAGCCCCAGGACCTCGCGGTCACGATCCTCGGGGCGTACCTCCGGCGCCCCGGCCAGCGCGTCTGGTCCGGCGGCATGGTCGAGATCCTCGGCGAGTTCGGGTTCTCCACCGAGGCCGCCCGCGCCGCCCTGTCGCGCCTGGTCACCCGCGGGCTGCTCGAGCGCCACCGCGAGGGACGCCTCGTCTTCTACACGCTCAGCTCGCGCGCGCACGAACTGCTCGCCGAGGGCGACAGGCGCATCTTCACCTTCGGTCGCGGCGCGCCCGCGGCGGACGCGTGGACCGTCGTCTGGCACACGATCCCCGAGGACCGTCGCGTCGAGCGCGCGCAGCTCGCCCAGCGCCTGCGCTTCCTGGGCTTCGGGTCGGTGCAGGACGCGACCTGGATCGCCGCGAGCGACCGCGAGCAGGAGATCCGCGCTCTGCTGCGCGCCCTGGACGTCGAGCAGCACGCATCGATGCTCATCGGCCGGATCGCGCGCGGGACGGAGCAGGCGCTGCTGCTCTCGGGCGCATGGGACATGGCAGATCTCGCACGGCGGTACCGGGCGTTCGTCGGCGAGTACGGCATGTACGTGGACGCCCGGCGGAGCGCCGCGCTGGACGCGCGCCAGGCCTTCACGATGCGCACGCGCATGCTGCACACGTTCCGCGGTTTCCCGTCCGCCGATCCCGAGCTGCCGGAGTCGCTCGCGCCCGGGGCCTCCGAGCGCGCGGAGGCGGTCCGCACGTTCGATGCGATCTACGAGGCGCTCGCGGAGCCGGCGATGCGGCATTTCGCCGAGGTGGCGCTCGGCGAGGCGCCGGCCGAGGGTCGCCCTCAGGCGCCGGTGTCGTAGATGTGCCCGGGGTGCGTCCCGGCGCCGTTGGCGACCTGCCACAGGGCGGCAAGCGCCTTGACGGCGTTGCGCTCGGCGAACGGCGGCAGCTCGTCGCGGTGGTCCGTGAGGACCTGCTTGATCGACTCGTAGCACTCCAGGAGCTGCCGCTCGCCCTCGGTGAGCTCGAAGGTCGTGTCGGCCATGTCACATCACCTTCCGGTCGCCCTTGGATCCCCAGACGGTGCGATCGTCGACGAGCCGCTTGGCCTTCAGCTCGAAGCGCGGCAGGGACTCGTGCTCGGCGAGCCGGACGTCGATGCGCAGGCCCTCGTGCGCCTCCGCGAGCTCGCGCTTGAGCTCGGTGAGGAGCGGATCGCCCTCCGTCGCCGTGGCGCACTCGACCAGCACCTCGATCTCGTCGCGCTGGTCGCCGACGGTGTAGAGGTGGATCTGGAACTCGTCGATCCCGTCGCGCCGTCGGACGATCTCCTCGATCGCGCGCGGGTAGATGTTCGTCCCGCGGACGACCTTCATGTCGTCGACGCGCCCGCGGATGCCGCCGTCGTAGATGTCGAAGGTCCGCCCGCAGCTGCACGTCGACGCGGGCACGCGGCACACGAGATCCCGCGTCCGGTAGCGCAGCACGGGGACGAAGCCGCGGCCGAAGGAGGTGACGATGCGCTCGCCCTCCTCGCCGTAGCCCACCGGCTCGTCGGTCGCCGGGTCGAGGACCTCCTCGAGGAAGTGGTCCTCGATGATGTGCGCGCCACCGGGCTGGTGGTCGCACTCGAACATGATGATCGTGCCGACCTCGGTCATGCCCGCCGTGTCGGCCGCCTTCGCGCCCCACTGCTCCTCGATGAGCCCCTTCGTCGCCGGGATGGAGCCGGCGGGCTCGCCCGAGAGCAGCACGCGCCGGACGGGGCCGCCGGCGAGGTCGATGCCGAGCGACTGGGCCTCCTGCGCCATGCGCAGCGCGTAGGTCGGCGTCGAGCAGACGACGGTCGTCTCCGTCGCCATGATCTGGCGCACGCGCGCCTCGGTCGTCATGTTGCCGCCAGGCAGCACGAGGCAGCCGAGCTTCTCCGCCGCGTAGTGCGCGCCCCAGAAGCCGACGAACGTCCCGTAGCTGAACGCGAAGAACACGCTGTCGCCGGGGCGGATGCCGAAGCCCCACAGCGCGTAGCACCACATCTCCGCGATCCACTCCCAGTCCTTCGGGCCGTCGAGCACCGCGAGGGGCCGGCTGCCGCTCGTGCCGGAGGTCGTGTGGTAGCGCATCGCCGCCTCGGGCGGCTGCGCGAGGACCTCGCCGAACGGCGGATCGGCGATCTGGCTCTCCATCCAGTCGTCCCGCGTCATGAACGGGATGCGGCGGATGTCGTCGAGCGAGGAGATGTCCTCGGCCCGCACGCCGGCCTCGCGCAGGAGCCGGCCCTGCCACGGGGCGTTCGCGAGCGTCCAGGCGACGTGGTCGCGGAGCTTGCGCAGACGCAGCGCGTCGAGCTGCTCGCGCGGCAGCGTCTCGGTCCGCGGGTTCCAGTACGGAGTGTCCATCGGCATGAGCGGCGTCCCCTGCTGATCTACCTGTCGGGAACTTATACGACATATCACCGGGGTGCCATGTAGAATTTTCCTGTGGCTGGAAGCACCGAGATCCGCGCTTTCGCATGAGCCGCGTCGTCGTGGTGACCGGGGGCGCCAAGGGGATCGGCAGGGCGACGGTGGCGGCCTTCGCGGCCCACGGCGACCGGGTCGTCGCGCTCGGGCGCGACGCGGAGGCGCTGGGAACGCTGGGCGAGTCGCTCGGCGTCGCGGGCCGGGCCGTCGAGACGCGCACCTGCGACGTCTCCGACGAGGACCAGGTCGCCGAGGTGTTCGGCGCCATCGGCGCGGTCGACGTGCTCGTCAACAACGCGGGCGTGGCGGAGAGCGCCCCGCTGACGCGCACGACGCTCGAGTCCTGGACCCGCCACTTCGCGGTCAACGCCACGGGCGCCTTCCTCTGCACCCGCGCGGTGCTCGGCGGCATGCGCGAGCGCGACGAGGGCGCGATCGTCACCGTCGCCTCGACGGCGGGTCGCGTCGGCGTGCCCTACACCGCCGCCTACACGGCGTCCAAGCACGCCGCGGTCGGCCTCATGCGCGCGGCCGCCGCCGAGGTCGCGGGTACGCGGGTCCGTGTGAACGCGGTCTGCCCCACCTTCGTCGCCACCGAGATGACGCAGCGCTCGGTGGCCGACATCATGCGCGCCACGGGGCGCGACGAGGCCTCGAGCGAGGCGGCGCTGACGTCGGCATCGCCGCTCGGCCGGCTGCTCGACCCGCAGGAGGTGGCCGCCTCCGTCTTCTGGCTGGCGTCGCCCGACGCCGCCTCGATCAACGGCCAGACCATCGTCCTCGACGGAGGAGGCATCCAGGCGTGAGTCCGTTCAGGGCATCGGCCGCGATCACCGAGAGCTGGGAGAACTTCCGCTTCGAGGTCGCCGACGGCGTGGCGACGGTGACGCTCAACCGCCCGGAGAAGCTCAACGCGCTGACCTTCGAGGCCTACGCCGACCTGCGCGACCTCGTCGGCGAGCTCCCGCACCGGGGCGACGTCAAGGTGCTCGTCCTCGCCGGCGAGGGGCGCGGCTTCTGCTCCGGCGGCGACGTCGAGGAGATCATCGGCGAGCTGCAGAAGCTGAAGGCGGCGGAGCTCCTCGAGTTCACGCGCATGACCGGCTCCACGGTCCGGGCGCTGCGCGACGTCCCGATCCCCGTCATCGCGTCGATCAACGGCGTGGCCGCCGGCGCCGGGTCCGTCCTCGCGCTGGCGAGCGACTTCCGTCTGCTGGCGACGTCCGCCTCGTTCCGGTTCCTCTTCACCCACGTCGGGCTCGCGGGCGCCGACATGGGCTCCGCGTACCTCCTGCCACGCATCGTCGGCGTCGGGCGCGCGACGCAGATGCTCATGCTCGGCGACAAGGTGACGGCGGAGGAGGCGCTCGCGTGCGGCCTGGCGTCCAGCGTCGTCGCCGACGACGAGCTGCGCGACGCGACGACGGCGCTCGCCCGCCGTCTCGCCGACGGCCCCTCGCTGGCCTACGGCGCGACGAAGTCCCTCATCCAGCGCGAGCAGGACATGGACCTCGCCGGGTCGATCGAGCTGGAGGCGATGACCCAGGCGCTGCTCATGCTGAGCCACGACCACGGCGAGTTCTACGCGGCCTGGCGCGACAAG
Source organism: uncultured Solirubrobacterales bacterium (assembly GCA_963757125.1). GTDB lineage: Bacteria > Actinomycetota > Thermoleophilia > Solirubrobacterales > Solirubrobacteraceae > CAVVSD01. The sequence goes on from CAVWQP010000009.1 coordinate 2,014,799, forward strand.
CGCCCACCCGACTGGCAGGGGCGGTAGCCATGGAGCACGAGATCGTCACCGCCCCCGACCTGGCGCCGCCCGTCGGCTACGCCCACGCGGTCCTCGCCGCGCCCGGGCGCGTCGTCGCGCTCGGTGGGCAGACCGCCCTCGGGCCCGACAACACGATCGTCGGGGCGACGATGACCGAGCAGTTCGACGTGGCGGCGGGCAACGTCGTCGCGGCGCTGCGCGCGGCCGGCGGCGAGCCGTCCGACATCGTCTCCATGCAGATCTTCGTCACCGACGTCCCCGCCTACAAGGCGGCGCTGCGGGAGCTCGGCCCGGTCTGGCAGCGACACTTCGGCCGCCGCTACCCGGCCACCGGGCTGTTCGGCGTGACGCGGCTGTTCGACGACGACGCGCTCATCGAGCTCATGGCCCTGGCCGTGCTCGCGGAGGACGGGCGATGACCGCGGCCGTCGCGATGTCGACCCCGCTGCTCGACGCGCATCTGCAGCCCGACCAGCTCGAGCTTCTGGAGACGACCTCCTCGGCCGCCCGCGAGCGCATGGCGCCGCTGGCGCACGCGGGCGACGACGGCGCGCTGAACCGCCCGCTCGTCCGCGAGCTCGCCGCGGCCGGCCTGCTCGACCGGCTCTTCCAGCACGACGACGAGGGCTGGCGGGCGGACGTCGGCGCGATGGAGCTGTGCCTCATCCGCGAGGGGCTCGCGCGCCACTGCACCGAGGCGGAGACGGCCTTCGCGGTCCAGGGCCTGGGCTCGTTCCCGCTCCTGCAGTCCGGCCACCCCGACGCGATCGCCGCCTGGGTCCCCCGGCTCGCGACGGGCGAGGCGGTCGCCGGCTTCGCCCTGACCGAGCCCGACTCGGGCAGCGACGTCGCGGCCCTCGCGCTCGCGGCCACGCCGGACGGCGAGGGCTACCGGCTGTCGGGCGAGAAGATCTACATCTCCAACGCGCCCGACGCGGACGTCTACTCCGTCTTCGCCCGGACGACGGAGGGCGCGGGCGCCCGCGGGGTCACGGCCTTCTGGGTCCCGCGCGACTCGCCCGGCCTCACCGGCGAGCCCATCGAGCTCGTCTCGCCGCACCCCATCGGCCGGCTCGTCTTCGAGGACGTCCACGTCCCGCCGGAGCACGTCATGGGCGAGGTCGACCGCGGCTTCCGGGTCGCGATGCGCACGCTGGACCTCTTCCGCCCCAGCGTCGGGGCGTTCGCCGTGGGGATGGGGCAGGCAGCGATCGCCGCCGCCCGCGACCACGCCGCCGCGCGCCACGCGTTCGGCAAGCCGCTGAAGGACTTCCAGGCGGTCTCGCATCGCCTCGCGGACGTCGCCACGCGCCTGCAGGCGGCGCGGCTGCTCGTGCACCACGCCGCCACCGCCTACGACGGCGGCATCCGCCCGGTGACGCAGACGGCGGCGATGGCCAAGCTCCTGGCGACCGAGGTGGCGCAGGAGGCGGTCGACGTCGCGATCCAGATCCACGGGGCCAAGGCGCTCGTGCGCGGCCACGTCCTCGAGCACCTGTACCGCGAGGTGCGGGCGCCGCGGATCTACGAGGGCGCCTCCGAGATCCAGCGCGAGATCATCGCCCGGGCGCTGTTCGCCTCCCCCGACGGCGGCTCGCGATGAAGGTCGCCGTCACCGGCGGCGGCCCCGGCGGCCTGTACGCCGCGATCCTCTTCAGCCGGCTCGACCCGGCGAACGAGGTCACCGTCTGGGAGCGCAACGCGCCGGACGACACGTTCGGCTTCGGCGTCGTCTTCTCCGACGAGACGCTCACCGCGTTCGAGGCCGCCGACCCGCCGACGTACGCCGAGGTCACGCGCAGCTTCGCCCGCTGGTCGGACATCGACATCCACTACCGCGGGGCGGTCGAGCGCTCCGGCGGTCACGGCTTCTCGGCGCTCAGCAGGCGCCACCTGCTGAACATCCTCCAGGCCCGGGCCGCGGAGCTCGGCGTCGACGTGCGGTTCAGCGCGGAGGCGCCGCCGGTCGCCGAGCTCGCCGCCTCGCACGACCTCGTCATCGCCGCCGACGGCATCAACAGCGTCGCGCGCGACACGCTGGCCGAGCACTTCGGGCCGACGCTCGACCGGCGCCGGTGCAAGTTCATGTGGCTCGGCACCGACCTCGTCTTCGAGGCCTTCACGTTCCACATCGTGGAGACCGAGTTCGGCGTCTTCCAGATCCACGGCTACCCCTACGACGAGACGATGTCGACGTTCATCGTCGAGACCGACGAGGAGACGTGGCGGCGCGCAGGGCTCGACGCGCGCGAGGCGCATCCGTTCGCGCCGGGCGAGAACGACGAGGAGAGCATCGCCTTCTGCCGCGACCTCTTCGCCGACATCCTCGGCGACCACACGCTCGTCGCCAACAACTCGCGCTGGCTGAACTTCAACACCGTCCGCAACGAGCACTGGTCCCACGAGAACGTCGTGCTGCTCGGCGACGCGGCGCACACGGCGCACTTCTCGATCGGGTCGGGGACGAAGCTCGCGATGGAGGACGCGATCGCACTGGCGTGGGCGTTCCGCGACGGCGGCGACGTCCGGACCGCCCTCACCGCCTACGAGGACGAGCGCCGGTCGATCGTGGAGAGCACGCAGCGCGCCGCGCAGGCGAGCCTCGAGTGGTTCGAGGGCATCTCGCGCTACGTGGGCCAGGAGCCCAGCGTGTTCGCGTTCAACCTGCTGACGCGCAGCCGTCGCATCACCTACGACAACCTGCGCGTCCGCGATCCCGGGTTCGTCGCGACCGTCGACGAGGACTTCAACCGGTCCGTGCAGGGCTCCAACGGCCGCGGGCCGATCCCGCCGATGTTCCTGCCGTTCCGCCTGCGCGATCTCGTGCTGCCCAACCGCGTCGTCGTCTCGCCGATGGACATGTACACCGCGGTCGACGGAACCGTGAGCGACTTCCACCTCGTGCACCTCGGTGCGCGGGCGGTCGGCGGCGCCGCGCTCGTGATGACGGAGATGATCTGCACGTCCGCGGAGGGCCGGATCACGCCGGGCTGCGGCGGGCTGTACCGCGACGACCACGTCGTCGGCTGGGGGCGCATCGTCGACTTCGTCCACACCCACGGCACGGCGCGCATCGGCGCGCAGATCGGCCACAGCGGCCGCAAGGGCTCGACGAAGCTCATGTGGGAGGGCATGGACCGCCCGCTCGAGCGCGACGCCTGGCCCGTCCTGGCCCCGTCGGCGCTGCCCTGGTTCGACGACAGCCCGCTGCCGCGCGAGATGACCCGCGCCGACATGGACCGGGTGCGCGACGAGTTCGTCCTCGCGACGCAGCGCGCCGCCGAGTGCGGCTTCGACCTGCTCGAGGTCCACATGGCGCACGGCTACCTCCTGTCCTCGTTCCTGTCCCCGCTCACGAACCGCCGTGGGGACGAGTACGGCGGCACGCTGGCCGACCGCGCCCGCTTCCCGCTCGAGGTCCTCGACGCGTGCCGCGCCGCCTGGCCGGCGGAGAAGCCGCTGTCCGTGCGCATCTCGGCGACCGACTGGCATCCCGGCGGCTTCGAGGCCGAGGACGCCGTCGAGCTCGCGCGGATGCTGCGCGCGCACGACGTCGACGTCGTGGACGTGTCGACCGGGCAGGTGTGGCCGACCGCGAAGCCGGCCTTCGGGCGCAGCTTCCAGACCCCGTTCGCCGACCGGATCCGCAACGAGGTCGACGTCCCGACGATCGCCGTCGGGGCGATCTCGAGCTACGACGACGTCAACACGACGATCCTGGCCGGCCGCGCCGACCTGTGCGCGCTCGGCCGCCCCCACCTCTACGACCCGTACTGGACGCTGCACGCCGCCGCCGAGCAGGGCTACGGGGACACGGAGTGGATCGTCCAGTACCAGGCGGGCAGCCGGCGGCCGATGGACGGCCGCCTCGACGGGCCCAAGCCGCCGCCGCGGTCGTTCGACCTCGACGGCCCTGAGCTCCTCCAGCTACGACGAGCCGCGAAGTAGTCGGGACGCACGCCCCTCAGTTCGATGTGATCATCGCCGGGTGCGGGCCGACCGGTGCGATGCTGGCCGCCGAACTGCGGCTCCACGACGTGCGGGTCCTCGTTCTGGAGCAGGAGACCGAGCCCGCGTCGTACGTCCGCATCGTGAGTCTGCACATCCGCAGTCTCGAGCTGATCGCGATGCGCGGACTGCTGGATCGCGCTCTCGAACGCGGACGACGGCGTCCGGTCGGCGGCATCTTCGCCGCCATCCCCAAGCCCGCGCCCGAGGGCCTGGATTCCGCGCACGCCTATCTGCTGGGCATCCCGCAGCCCGTCATCGCTCGGCTGCTCGAGGAGCACGCGACGGAGCTGGGTGCGCAGGTCCGGCACGGTCGTTCGGTCGCCGGTTTCGAGCAGGACGACGAGGGTGTGACCGTCGAGCTGGCCGACGGCGAACGGCTGCGCTCGCGCTATCTCGTCGGCTGTGACGGCGCGCGCAGCACGGTCCGCAAGGTCCTCGGCGTCGGCTTCCCGGGCGAGCCCTCGCGTACCGACACGCTCATGGGTGAGATGGAGGTAGGTGCACCGCAGGAGGAGATCGCGGCGAAGGTGACCGAGATCCGCGAGACCGACAGGCGATTCTGGCTCAGGCCGTTCGGCGAAGGGGTCTTCAGCGTCGTCGTCCCCGCCGCGGGAGTCAGCGACCGCGGGGCACCGCCCACCCTCGACGATTTCCGACAACGGTTGCGCACCGTCGCCGGAACCGATTTCGGCGTGCACTCCCCGCGCTGGATGTCCCGCTTCGGGGATGCGACGCGGCTGGTCGAGCGGTATCGGGTCGGGCGGGTGCTCCTGGCCGGCGATGCGGCGCACATCCATCCGCCCGCCGGCGGACAGGGCCTCAACCTGGGCATCCAGGACGCGTTCAACCTCGGCTGGAAGCTCGCCGCGCAGATCCGGGGCTGGGCGCCGGAGACGCTGCTGGACACCTACCACGCCGAACGTCATCCGGTCGCCGAGGACGTGTTGGACAACACCCGTGCCCAGATGGAGCTGCTGTCCACGGAGCCGGGGGCGCAGGCCGTGCGCAGGCTGCTCACCGAGCTGATGGACCTCGACGAGGTGAACCGCCACCTGATCGAGAAGATCACCGCGATCGACATCCGCTACGACGTCGGCGAGGGCCCGGATCTGCTCGGCCGCCGCCTGCGCGACATCGCCGTGGAGCAGGGCCACCTCTACGGTCTGCTGCACCGCGGCCGCGGTCTGCTGCTGGACCGCACCGGACGCCTGACCGTCGGCGGCTGGTCCGACCGGGTCGACCACCTCGCGGATCCCACGGCAGCACTCGACGTTCCGTGCGTCCTGCTGCGCCCCGACGGCCACGTCGCCTGGATCGGCGACGATCAGGCGGACCTGGACGACCACCTCTCGCGCTGGTTCGGGCGACAGCGCTGGACGCCCGCCCCCGCCTGAGTCAGGCGCTGCGCGCCGTCAGGGCTCCGTCGTCCACCCGCAGGGCCACGCGCTCGCCCGGCGACGCGCCGTCGACGCGCGCGACGACCATCGGACCGGCATCGGTCCGCACCGTCCCCAGCACGATCGGGTCCGCGGCCGTGGTCTCCTCGAGCAGTCCCGTATCGGCCTGCTCGGCCGGCAGATCGTGCGAGCCGCAGCCCCGGCAGAGCGCGGGCGCCGGCCACGCGGCGAGACCGCAGCGAGCGCAGCGGACGACGGAGAACGCGACCGTCACGCCACACGCTCCAGGACCGCGGCGTTGTGGCAGGCGCCGTGCCGCAGCAGCACCATCCCGTAGCCGCCGACGACCGCGAGCGAGACGTCGGCCTGACGGCCGGTGGCCTCGCCGCGCAGCTGGCGGACCGCCTCGACCAGGCCGTGCATGCCGCCCGCCGCGCCGGCCTGCCCCGCCGAGAGCTGGCCGCCGGACGTGTTCAGCGCCGCGCGGCGCTCGAGCACGTCCACGCGCAGCCACCGCTCGACGTCGCCGCCGGGGACGAGGCCGAGCTCCTCGGCCTGCACGGCGACCACGACCGGGTAGTCGTCGTAGAGGAAGGCCGCGTCGACGTCCTCCGGCCGCACCCCCGCGAGCGGCCACAGCCGCCGCGCGACGTCGGCGAAGCCCTCGCCGAACCCGGGGCCCTGCTGATGGTCGGGGTTGTGCAGCGCCGCGATCGCGCGCACGCGGGCGTGCGGGCGCCCGCCGGCGGGCGCCCCGGTGACCACGACGGCGTCCGCCCCGGTCACGACGGGGACGCAGTCGTAGCGCGTGAGCGGCTCGGCGACGTACGGCGACGCCAGGTACTCCTCCATCGTCAGCGGCTCGCGGTAGACGGCCGCGGGGTTGCCCGCGGCCCATGCGCGCTGGGCGACCGGGATCGCGCCGAGGGCGGCGCGGTCGAGGCCACGGGCCGCGAGCCACCGCTGGGTGACCATCGCGAACAGCGCGTTGGGCCCGGTGTACCCCAGCGGCGTGAGGTGCTCGGCGGTCGCGCGGTTGTACTCCTCCACGAGGCGCCGGAACGCGGCGCGGTCCAGGTGGTCGCCCGCGCAGAGCACGATCGTCTCGGCGTCGCCGGCTTCGATCGCGCGCACGGCGTGCTGCAGCATGTCCACCGCGCTCGCGCCGCCGTTGGCGTCGTCCATGAGCCAGCGCACGCGCAGCCCGAGGCGCCAGGCCAGGTCGATCGCGTGGTCGGGGACGAGCGAGAACGACGCGACGCCCAGGCCGTCCACCGCCCCGTGCTCGATGCCGGCGTCCGCGAGCGCGCCCGCGACCGCCGCGGCGAGGATGCCCGTCGTGTCGGTGCCCTCGGCCGGGTGGCGCGCGTACGGCGTCTCGTGCGCGCCGACGATCGCCGTCATCGGCCGAGCCGCCGGAGCGTCACGCCCGCCGCCTCGCGGTCCCACATGTCGTCGGTCACCCCCGCGTCGCGGAGCACGGTCTTGCGCACCTTGCCGTTCTCGGTCAGCGGCAGCTCCTCCACGAATCGCAGGTAGCGCGGGATCGCGAAGTACGCGAGCCGCGGCTCGCAGTGGCGGATGAGCGCGACCGGATCGGCGATGTGCCCCTCGCGCAGGACGATCGCGGCCGCGACCTCGTCCTCCGACAGCTCCGACGCCACGGGGAAGACCGCGATCGAGGCGACCGCCGCGTGCTCCAGCAGCGCGTGCTCGACCTCGAAGGAGGAGATGTTCTCGCCACGGCGCCGGATCGCGTCCTTGAGGCGGTCCATGAACGCGAACCAGCCGTCGGCATCGCGCACGACGCGGTCTCCGGTGTGGAACCACAGGTTGCGCCACGACTCGACGGTCTTCTCCGGCATGCCGAAGTAGCCCGTCGCGAACGCGAACGGGTGGTCGCTGCGCAGCACGAGCTCGCCGGGCTCGCCGGGCGCGACCTCCTCGTCCAGCGCGTCGACGACGCGTGCCTGGAACCCGTCGCGGACACGTCCCATCCACCCCGGGCGCTGCCCGCGCCAGCTCTCGCCGATCGGGCAGTTCGTCTCCGTCGAGCCGTACCCCTCGACGAGCTGGACGCCGAAGCGCGCGCGGAAGGACGTCGACGCGCGCGGCCGGCGTCGCGGGGGCGAGCGCGGTGCGCACCGTGTGCGCCGCGTCCCCCGGGCCCTCCGGGCGCGACATGAGGATGTTGACCATCGCTCCGAGCAGGTACGTGACCGTCGCCCCCGAGGCTGCGATCTGCTCCCAGAAGCGCGAAGCGGAGAACCGCGGCCCGAGCTCGTAGGTGGCCCCGGCGACGAGCGCCTGGACGAACGCGTTCAGCGCGTTCGTGTGGAACAGCGGGAGGACGGTGTAGAGGACGTCGTCCTCGCCGATCTCGAGCATCTCGCCGACGAGCACGCCCCACCAGTAGAACTGGGCGTGCGGGCAGCAGACGCCCTTCGACGGGCCCGTCGTCCCCGACGTGTAGAGGATCGCGGCGGTGTCGCCGGGGCCGACGTCGGCTGCCGCGACCGGCTCGGCAGCCGGCGGCAGGTCGCGCACGGTCGCGGTCAGCCCCGCCGGCAGGTCGCCCGGGACGCCGTCGAGCGCCCAGACCTCGTCGAGCGCGTCCGCGCCCTCGACGTGGGCCAGGACCTCGACGAGCGCGCTGTCCATCGCGACGACGTGCGCCCCGGAGTTGCGCAGCTGGTGCGCGAGCTGCTCCCCGCGCAGCGCCGTGTTCAGGGGGACGGCGACCGCGCCCATCCAGGTCGCGCCGAGGATGAGGTCGAGCAGCTCGATGCGGTTCTCGCACATGAGCGCGATGCGGTCGCCCTGCTCGATCCCGGCCTCCTTCAGCAGACCGGCGGCGCGGGCGGTGGCGTCGCGCGTCTCCGCGAAGGAGCGCTCGATCGGGCCCATGCGCAGCAGCGTCTTGTCGCCGTAGCGCTTCGCCTGGCGCTCGAGCAGGCCCGGGAAGGTCTGCTCTCTGAGCGGCAGGCCGCGCAGCGGCGACCCGCCGAGGATGGTCTCCGTCACCCCTCCATCATGGCGCGGTCGTGTCCGCGGTCGTCTGGTCGGCGGGTGCGCGGGCGACACGGCGCTGGCGGAGGTTGTAGCCGCGATCGCGCAGCACGCCGAGGCCGACGGCGGCGATGAGGATCACGCCGCTGACCGTGCCCTGCCAGAACGTGGACACGTCGCTCAGCGTCAGGCCGTTCTGGACGACCCCGAGGAAGACGACGCCGATGACCGTCCCGAGCACGCCCCCCTCCCCGCCCGTGAAGCTCGTGCCGCCGATGAGCACGGCCGCCAGCACCGTGAGCAGCAGCGTCGGGTCGACCGTGGCCGAGGCCGCGGTCAGGCGACCGACCTGGAGGATCGCGGCCAGGCCGGCCGCGAGGCCCGCGATCGCGTAGACCGCGATGAGGATGCGGGAGATGCTGATGCCGTTGAGCCGGGCCGCCTCCTGGTTGGAGCCCGTGGCGAAGAGCGCCCGCCCGAACGCGGTGTAGCGCAGCACGCCCGCCGCGAAGAGCACGAGGAGGGCGTCGAAGATCAGCAGGAGCGGGATCGGACCGACGTCGTCGTTGACGAAGTTCTTGATCGGGGTGAACGCCGTCGCGGTGAAGACGGACACGGTCTGCCCGCCGTTGACCACCAGGGCGAAGCTGGACCAGATCGACAGCGCGCCGAGCGTCACGACGAGGAAGGAGATGTGCGCCTTGGCGATGAGGACGCCGTTCGCGAGACCGATGCCGAGCCCGAACCCGAGTGCGGCGAGCAGCGCGGGCAGCAGCGACCAGCCCCCGTGCAGGGCAAGCCCGAAGATCATCGAGGCGGCGGTCATCGCCGCGGCCACGGAGAGGTCGATGCCGCCCGAGATCACGACGAACGTCGCGCCCATCGCCAGCACGAAGATCACGCTGTTGGACTTGACGATGTTCATGAGGTTGTCCCACGTGAGGAACACCGGCTCGGTGATCGTCAGGTAGACCGCGACGACCACCAGCGCCACGATCACGCCCGTGTAGCGACCGAGCGACAGCCGCTGACGCCAGGCGCGCCCCCGGGACCCGGCGTCCGGAGGCCCGGTCGGGGCGTCGTCTCGGGGCGCCAGGACGGCGGACGGCTGGTCGGTCATGACGTCTCCATGCTGGTCTGCTGATCGGGGACGATCGGGGCCCCGGTGACGGCGACGTGGGCGAGGTCGTCCTCGCGCATCCCGCCCCTGCTGAACTCCGCACGGACCTCGCCGCGGTAGAAGACGACGACCCGGTCGGCGATGCCGAGGAGCTCAGGGAGCTCGGAGGAGATGAGGACGATCGCCGCGCCCTGCGCCGCGGCCTCCTGCATGAGCCTGTAGATCTCGCTCTTCGCGCCGACGTCGATCCCGCGCGTCGGCTCGGAGAGGACGAGCACGTCGACGCCGAGCGCGAACATGCGCCCGAGGACGACCTTCTGCTGGTTGCCGCCCGAGAGCGTCGTGATGCGGTTCGCCGCGGACGCGGTGATCACGCCGTAGCGCGTGATCGCGTCGCGCACCATGCGACGCTCGGCGCGCGTGTCGAGCAGGCCCTTGTTGGACAGGCGCCCGTTCCAGGCGATCGAGAAGTTCTCCGACACGCTGCGGGTCGGCAGGAGCGCGGAGCGCTTGCGGTCGTCGGGCACGAAGCCGATCCCGCCGCCGAGCGTCGAACGCGGGTCGCCCAGCGCGACCTCGTTGCCGGCGACCCGGACGCTTCCCGTGCACGGGATCGCGCCGCCCAGCGCCATGCCGAGCTCCGCCTTGCCGGAGCCGACGAGGCCGGCGACGCCGAGGATCTCGCCGCGGCGCACCTGCAGCGACGTCGGGCGCAGCGCGCCGTTCAGCGTGGCGACGTCCGTCACCTCGAGGACGGCCTCGCCCTTGTCGATCTCACGCTTGGCGTAGAGGTCGCCGAGCTCGCGGCCGACCATCATCGACACGAGCCGGCCCTGGTTCGTCTCGGGGAGGCCGCATGTCCCGACCAGCTGGCCGTCGCGCAGGACGGTCGCGCACGAGGCGGCCGCGTACAGCTCGGGCATCCGGTGGGAGATCATGAGGACGGCCACGCCGGCTGCGCGCTGCTCCTCCACGACGTCCAGCAGCCGCTGGGTCGCGGCCTCCGACAGCGAGCTCGTCGCCTCGTCGAGGATCAGCAGCCGCGCCTCGGAGGAGATCGCGCGGGCGATCTCGACCTCCTGCTGCATCTCGAGGCTCAGGCGGTCGACGGTCGTCGCCGGGTCGACGTGGACGTCGAGGCGATCGAGGACCTCGCCCGCGCGCCGGCGCAGGAGGCGCCAGTCGACGCGACCCATCCGGCGCGGCAGCCGCCCGAGGAAGATGTTCTCCGCGACGCTGAGCGTCGGGGCGAGCGTGAGCTCCTGGCTGATCGTGACGATGCCCAGCCGCAGCGCCGCCCGCGGATCCTGGATCCGCTGCCGGCGCCCGTCGACGGCGATCGTCCCCGCATCGGGCTGCACCGAGCCGTTGATCACGCGGGCGAGCGTGGACTTGCCCGATCCGTTCTCGCCCGTGAGCGCGTGCACCTCGGCGCTCCGGATGGTCAGGTCGACGGCGTCGAGCGCGACGACCCCGGGGAACGCCTTGGTGATCCCGCGCAGCTCGATCAGTGGCGCGTCCACGGGGCGCGACGATAGTCAACGCTGCACCGTGTTGCAATGCAGACTGTCGTTGCGAAGGTCAGGCTGCGGCGCGCGACCCGCGCAGGAAGCGCGTCAGCGCGTCGTCGAGCACGGGCTCGAGCTGCTCGGGGCGCATCATGCCCGCGGTCAGCAGCGAGGCGATGCCCTGCACCGTCGCGAACAGCACGAGGCCGACGCGCTCCGGCTCGCCCGCCTCCAGCGCGCCCTCGGCCTGGCCCTGCTCGATGACGTCGAGCAGCACGGAGAAGGCCTGATCGGCCGCGGTCCCGAGCGGGCCGGCCGGGTCGCCGTGCTTGCCGGCCCACATGAGCTCGAGCAGCGCTGCGTCCTCGGTCGCGAAGCGCACGTACGCGGCAGCGAGCGCCTGCAGGCGCGGGGTGAAGTCGTCTCCGGCGGCGTCGACGGCGGCGCGCAGCTCGGTGCCCATCCGGGCGAACCCGGTCTCCGCGAGCGCGTCGAGCAGCGCCTGGCGGTCGGGGAAGTGGCGGCGCGGCGCGCCGTGGCTGACGCCGGCGTCGCGGGCGAGCTCGCGCAGCGAGAGCGCCTGCACGCCGCGCTCGCGCACGGTGCGTTCGGCCTGCTCGAGGAGGGCAGACCGCAGGTTGCCGTGGTGGTACGGGCGCTCGGTCACGGCGACGAGCGTACCGAAATGTTGTCGTTGACAGCATTGCTGTCACTGCCTACATTGTTGTCCATGACTACTTTCGGCATCCAGAGCCTCCCTGACATGACCGGGCGCAGCGTGATCGTCACCGGCGCCAACAGCGGCATCGGCCGCGCGGCCGCCGGTGCGTTCGCCGGCGCCGGCGCGCGGGTCGTCCTCGCCGTGCGCGACACCGCGAAGGGCGAGACCGCGGCCGCCGCGATGCCCGGCACCACCGAGGTGCGCCGGCTGGACCTCGCGAGCCTCGCGTCGGTCCGCGAGTTCGCCGACGGGTGGAGTGGCCCGCTGGACCTGCTCGTCAACAACGCGGGTGTCATGGTGCCGCCGCTCTCACGGACCGCCGAGGGCTTCGAGCTGCAGTTCGGCACGAACCACCTGGGCCACTTCGCGCTGACCAACCTGCTGCTCCCCGAGATCACCGGCCGCGTCGTCACCGTCTCCTCGACCGGGCACCGGATCGGGAAGATCGACTTCGACGACCTCAACTGGGAGCGCAAGCCGTACAAGCCCTGGCGCGCCTACGGGCAGTCGAAGCTCGCGAACCTGCTCTTCACCGCAGAGCTGCAGCGCCGGCTGACCGAGGCCGGCTCGCCGGTCCTGGCGACCGCCGCCCACCCCGGCTACGCGGCCACGAACCTCCAGTTCCACAGCGGCAAGCGGGTGAACGAGATCGTGTCGCGCATCGGCAACCGCCTCATCGCGCAGGACGAGGAGGGCGGCGCGCTGCCGACGCTCTACGCCGCGGTCGCCGACGTGCCGCCGGCCGCGTTCGCGGGCCCGGGCGGGTTCATGGAGCAGCGCGGGGCGCCGAAGCTCGTCGGCCGCAGCGATGCCGCGCTGGACGCCGACGTCGCCCGCCGGCTCTGGGACGTGTCCGAGGAGCTCACCGGCGTGCGCTTCGGACTCGGGGTTTCCACCCCGGCGTAGGCTCGCGCCATGGGCCTGTACGGCGATCAGGTGCTCCCGCGCGTGATCGATGTGCTGGGCGGGATGAAGGCCGCCGAGCCACAGCGGCGCCGGGTGTGCGACGGGCTCTCGGGCGACGTCGTCGAGATCGGGTTCGGGTCGGGGCTCAACGTCCCCTTCTATCCATCGGCCGTGGACCGGGTCGCCGCCATCGAGCCCGCCGACGTCGGCTGGAAGCTCGCCCGCAAGCGACTCGACGCTGCGACCGTGCCCGTGCAGCGCTCGGGCCTCGACGGGCAGTCGCTGCCGTTCGCCGACGACACGTTCGACGCCGCGCTGTCGACCTGGACCCTGTGCACGATCCCCGACCTCGACGCGGCGCTGAGCGAGCTGCGCCGCGTCCTGAAGCCGGGCGGCCGGCTGCACTTCGTCGAGCACGGCCTCGCGCCCGACCCGCCGGTGCAGCGGTGGCAGCATCGCCTCGAGCCGGTGCAGAAGCGCCTGTTCGGCGGCTGCCACCTGACCCGCCCGGTCGTCGGCTCGCTCACCGGCGCTGGCTTCACGATCGACGAGGTCGACGTCTTCTACGAGGAGGGCTCGCCGAAGTTCGTCGGCGCGAACTCCCTGGGAATCGCCGTCTCGCCGTAGGGTCGCGCCCGCCAAACTGCACGGGAACCCCCGTTTCCGCCGGCGCGGCGCAGCCGTAGGTTCGGCGCATGAACCTCCCGAGCAGCACCCTCACCCCGGTCCGGGCGCTCCGCCGGATCGACACCGCGCCGCTGGCACGTGCCGAGCGAGCGCTCCTGCGCTTCCGCGCCGCCCGGCTCACCGACCGCATGGTCCGCGAGATGGTCGCGGCGCCCGGCGTGCCGCGCCGCCCCGACCACCCCGCGTTCCCGCAGCTCGATGCGCTCGCCGAGCGCTACGAGGCGCTCGGCGGCGATCGATCCGTCCTCCTGCGCTAGGCCGGCACGCCCAGGCGGTCGCTCGCGATCCGGGCTCCCTCGGCGAGCGCCGTGAGCTTCGCCCACTGCACCTCGGGGTGCACGCGCTGCATGAACGCCGTCTGGGCGAACCCGCAGTCGGTCCCGGCCATGACGTTGTCGGGACCGACGAGCTCGGCGAGGCGCACGAGGCGGTCCGCGACGAGGTCGGGGTGCTCGACGATGACCGTGTGGTGGGTCACGACGCCCGGGATCAGCATCTTCCCGTCGGGGAGCTTCACGTCCTCCCACACCCGCCACTCGTGCTCGTGGCGCGGGTTGGCCTGCTCCATCATGTACGCGTGCGCGTTGACCTGCAGGACGAGGTCGACGACCTCGGCCAGCGGCGGGTCGTACGCGTGCGGCCCGTGCCAGCTGCCCCAGCACACGTGGTAGCGGACCTTCTCCGGCGGGATCCCCTTCAGCGCGTGGTTCAGGGCGTCCACCCGCAGCTGCGCCCAGTCGCGGTAGTCCTTCATCGACCCGCCCTCGGCGAGGATCGAGTCCATCTCGTGCATGAGGACCGCATCGTCGACCTGGAGCATGAACCCGGAGTCGACGATCGCGTTGTACTCGACGGCCAGCGCGTCGGCGAGCGCGTAGACGAACTCCTCCTCCGTCCCGTAGTGCTGGTTCTCGAGCCAGTACGTGCTCGCGGGCGCGACGACCGGGAGGAAGCCCTCGGCGTCGACGCCCTCGAGCGCGGAGCGCAGGTTCGCGATGTCGTTGTCGACGGCGGTCCGGTCGTACTCGATCGGGCCGTTGCACACCCAGATGCTCGGAGCGGGCGCCGGGACCTCGTTCTCGGCGAACGCGCGCATCATCTCCTTGTCGTGCTGCGCGTACGTGCCCGGGAACGCCTGGCGGTCGCGGCTCGGCGGCAGGAACGAATCGTTCGGACCGAGCTCGCGCGGCCCGACGCCGCTGATCCGGTTGTAGAGGTAGGCGATCCAGTTCGCCTTGCCGAACTCGCCGTCGCTGACGATGTCGATCCCGGCGTCGGCCTGGCGCTTGACGACGTCGGCGACCTCGGACTTCAGCGTCTCCGCGTAGGCCGCCTCGTCGTAGGACTCGCCGCGCTCGATCGCGGCCTCGAACGCCAACAGGGACGCCGGCCGGATGAGGCTCCCCACGTGCGTGGAACGAATGCTCACGTCTCTCTCCCCCTTCGTGGTCTGCAATGTGCATTCTGCCGGACGGCGTAGGTTCGACGCGTGCTCCATCGACTCGTGCTCTTCGGCGCCGGCGGCGATCTCGCCGGTCGGTTCCTGCTGCCGGCGCTCGCCATGCTCCACGCCGAGGGCGACCTGCCCGCGAGGTTCCGCGTCGTCGGCGCGGACGTCCACGACTGGGACGACGAGGCGTTCCGCGCCCACGTGCAGGAGCGCCTCGAGCGCCACGCGCTGCAGGCGCCGCTCATCTCCCGCGGCGCGATCCTCGCCGAGCTGCGCTACGCACGCGTCGACGTCGCCGATCCGGCGACCGTCGCCGGCGCGGTCGCGCTGGGCGGCGACACGCCGCTCGCCGCCTATCTCGCGCTGCCGCAGCGCAGCTTCGCGCCGACGATCAGCGCGCTCGCCGCCGCCGGTCTGCCTGCAGGCAGCCGGATCGCGGTCGAGAAGCCGTTCGGCGAGGACCTGCACAGCGCCGTCGAGCTCAACGCGATGCTCGCCGACGCGACCGACCACGCCTTCCGGGTCGACCACGTCCTCGGGATGCCGCGGACGCAGGAGGTCGTCGACCTCGACGCCCGGGGCGCCGAGGAGATCGAGATCCTCTGGGAGGAGACGCTCGCGCTGGAGGGCCGCGCCGGCTTCTACGACCGGGCGGGCGCGCTGCGCGACGTCCTGCAGAACCACATGCTCCAGCTCCTCGCGCTCGTCGTCTCGCCCGAGGACCGGGCGGCCGCACTGCGCGCCACCCGCGCGCCGGACCCGCTGCGGTCCCGCCGGGCGCGCTACGCCGGGTACGCGGAGGAGGAGGGCGTGGACCCGGCACGCGGGACCGAGACCTTCGCCGAGGTGCTCCTGGAGGTGGATCTGCCGGGCTGGCGCGACACGCGCTTCCGCATGCGCGCCGGCAAGGGGCTCGCGCAGGGATTCAAGGGCGTCGTCGTGCACCGCCGCGACGGCGGTGAGGAGCGCATCGAGGTCGACCGCCTCGGCGAGGGCGAGCCGCCGGCCTACGCCCGTGTGCTCCGCGAGGTCCTCGGCGGCCACAGCTCGCTGTCGGTCCATGCGGACGAAGCTGAGGAGGCCTGGCGGATCGTCACGCCGGTGCTGGACGCGTGGGCCGCCGACCGCGTCCCGCTGGAGGAGTACGCGCCCGGCTCGGAGGGCCCGCCGCGGCTCTATTCGCGATCACCAGTGACGCGATGGCCGGGCCGGGTGAAGCGGGCGAAGCGCTTGGTGTCCATCTGCAGCAGGTCGCCGGGGCAGGGCCACTCAAAGCGAACGACCGCCTCGCGCGGCGCCTTGGGGACGCGCGAGAGGCCGTGGCGGCGCAAGATCGCGTGGACGGTCGAGTGCGCGACGCCGGTCGTGCCGGCGATCAACCGCGGGCCCCAACCCGTGCGCTGGCGTTCGGCGCAGACGCGCCGCTCCACGCCAACCGGCGTCTGCGAGGGCGCGTGGTGCGGGCGGCTGGAGCGATCAGCCGTCCAGATCCCCGATGAGCGCTCCGTCGCCGTGGCCTGCAACCAGCGTTGCTTCCAGCGGTGCGCGGTGGTCGGCGCGACCGCCAGACAGGCGGCCGCCTCCCTCTCGGTCATCCCGCCTTCCATCATCAAAACGACGAGCTGGCGGCGCCCAGCAGGTCCGAGCCGCGCGTTAGCGTGCGCCATCCGGGCCCTCCTGTTCTTCTAGAGGTCGCGCACGCGCGGTCGCAGGCCGATCGCGACGAGCTGCACCCGCTCAGTATCCACCGGGGTGGTCGAGCAGCCGGCGCGGCGTGTCGACCATCATCGTCCGGATCGTCTCCTCGGGCATGCCGCGCTCGCGCAGCTCCGGCAGCACCTCCAGCGGGATGAGCTCGTAGCGCCAGCGCGGATGGGTCTGCTTCGCCCACTCGGGCGCGAACAGGACGTTGAACGTGTCGGCGTCCTGGGAGAGCGTCAACTGGTCGGCCCAGCCGCGCTCGCACAGCTCGAGCACCATCGCGACGCGGTCGTCGACGGGCATGTAGCGGTCGGCGCCGAAGCGGTCGAGCCCGAGCAGCGAGCCGTTGCGCAGGAGCTCCTCGAGGTAGTCGATGTCGCCCGTGTCGCCGCAGTGGCCGATGATCACGCGCGAGAGATCGACGCCCTCCTCGGCGAGGATCCGCTGCTGCTCGAGGCCGCCGCGGCTGGCGGCGTCGGTGTGCGTCGTGATCGGGACGCCCGTCTCGCGGTGCGCGACGGCCGTCGCGCGCAGCACGCGCTCGACGTCCGCCGTGAGCCCTGGCGTGTCGATCGCGCACTTCAGGATCGCGGCCTTGGCCCCGCCGGTGCCCTTGATGCCCTCGCGGATGTCGCGCACGAACAGCTCGACGAGCACGTCGCCCTGCTCGGGCGGGCGCAGCATGTGGCGGTAGTGGAAGTACTGCGGCAGCTCGTTCGTCGTGAAGACCCCGGTCGCCAGGACGATGTTGAGGTCGACCTGCTCGGCCACGCGCTGCACGAGCGGCGGGTTGCGCCCGATGCCCAGGACCGTCGGGTCGACGATCGTGTCGATGCCCGCGGCCTTCAGCTCGGTGAGCCGCCGCACGGCGTTCACCACCGCGGGCTCCTCGTCGAAGTCCGTCTCGAAGCTCGCCTCCAGCGCGAGGTCGATGACGAAGACGTGCTCGTGCATGAGCGTCGGCCCGAGCCGATCGCTCGGGATCGGGCCGCGCGCCGTCTCGATCGTCCCCATGCGCCTCAGTCTGACGCGATGACGTCCGGCGTCGCCTGCTGCTCGCCCAGGTAGCTCGCCACGAGCAGGCCCTGGTCGGCGCGCAGCTCCTCGGCGCTGCGATGCGCCATGACCTCGCCGTGGGACAGGATGTAGCCGCGGTCGGCGACCTCCAGCGCGAGGTTGACGTGCTGCTCGACGAGCAGGACGGCGCAGCCGTCCTCCAGCGCGTACTTGCGCACGATCGGCAGCAGCCGCTCGACGATGACCGGCGCGAGGCCGAGGCTGAGCTCGTCGAGCAGGAGGACCTTCGGGCGGCGGGCAAGCGCGCGGCCGACCGCCAGCATCTGCTGCTCGCCCCCCGACAGGAGGCCGGCCCGCCGGTTCTGCAGCTCACGCAGCGCCGGGAAGTAGCTGTAGGCGATCTCCGGCTCGAGCTGCTCGCCGCGGTAGGTGAGGCGGAAGTGCTCGGCGACCGTGAGGCCGAAGAAGATCCCGCGGCCCTCGGGCACGTGTGCGATGCCCATGCGGGCGCGCATCGGCGGCGAGATCGCGACCATGTCCTCGCCCGCGAAGCGCACCTCGCCCGCCATCGGCCGGATGACGCCCGAGATCGTCCGCAGCGTCGTGGTCTTGCCCGCGCCGTTGGCGCCGAGCAGCGCGACGACCTCGCCGGGCGCGACCGTCAGGTCCATGTCGCGCACGACGGCGGCGTTGTCGTAGCCGGACGTCATGCCCTCGATGGCGAGCAGCGGTTCGCTCACGTCGACTCCTCCCTGATCTCCTCCTGGATCTGCTTCACGTTGCCGCTGCCGAGGTACGCGGCGATGACCGCCGGATCGCTGCGGACGTCGTCCGGCTTGCCCTGCGCGATGACCTTGCCGAACTCGAGCACGTAGACGTAGTCGCTCACGCCGAGCACCAGCCCCATGTCGTGGTCGACGAGCAGCATCGCCATCGAGTCGCTGACGCTCGCGCGCAGCTGCCGGCCGAGCGCCTCGCTCTCCGCCGTGTCGAGCCCGGCCGCGGGCTCGTCCATGCACACGAGCTGCGGCTCGGAGGCGAGCGCGCGGGCCACGCCGACCAGCTTGCGCTGGCCCTGGGACAGATCGCTGGGCATCGCGTCCGCGACGTCCTGAAGGCCGACGCGGGTGAGGACCTCCATCGCGGTCGACGTCGCCGCCGAGCTGCGGCCGACGGCCTCCTTGACGCACCGACCAGATCGACTCGGGCTTGGCCACGACCTCGAGGTTCTCCTCGACGGTCAGGTCGTCGAAGAGCTCGATGCTCTGCCACGTCCGCGAGAGACCCATGTCCGCGCGCACGTGCGGGCGCGCGCGCGAGATGTCCTTGCCGCCGAGCGCGATCTTCCCGCGACATCCGACGAAGCCGCTGATCGCGTCGATGAACGTCGTCTTGCCGGCCCCGTTGGGGCCGATCAGCCCGACGAGCATGCCGTGGGGCACCTCGAGGTCGACGTCGACGAGCGCGTGCACGCCGCCGAAGCTCACCGACAGGCCCTGCGTCTCAAGCACTCCGGTCATACGCCCCCCCGACCGCCGCAAGGAAGTGGTCCGTCTTCGCCCGGCAGAGCTGCCCCACCTCGGCCGGGGTCATCGCGTCGATCTCGGCCGAGAACACCTCCGGCCCGACGTCGTTCAGCGCCCCCATCTCGTCCAGGCAGCGCGCCATCTCGAGCACCCCGAGCTCGCCGTCGCCCGCGAAGTCGCGGATCGTCACGGCCTCCTCGAAGTAGTCGGCCATCCGCGGCTCGCGCGGGGCGTCGCAGAGCTGGACGTGGAAGATCCGGTCCCCCGGGATGGCCGACAGCTCCTCCGCCGTCGTGCCGCTGCGGCCGAGGTGGAACGTGTCGAGGACGAGGCCGACGTTGTCGCGCCCGACGCCCTTCACCATGTCCCAGCCGCTCGCCAGGTCGGGCGACATCGACGTCGGGATGACCTCGATGTGCAGCCGCAGGTCGATCGCCGCGGCCCGGTCGGCGAAGCGCCCGAGCGCGTCGAGGACCTCCTCGCGCGGCGCCGGCGTCCCGTGGAACGGCGTCAGAACGGAGAGCGACTGCGCCCCGACCTCCTCCGCGTAGCGCAGGACCGTGTCCGCGTCGATGTTCTGCGAGTCGCCCTGGAAGCCGGTCATCTCCGTCCCGGTCCACCCCGGGTACCAGGCGAGGAAGGGGTCGAGGATCGGGATCGGCGCGCCGCGCGCCTCGAGCTCGCGCGCCAGCTCGCGCACCGAGCCCCCGGCGCGCTCGTGCGCGACGAGGTCGCCGCAGATGACCGACATGCAGGAGAAGCCGCCGGCGACCGAGGCCTCGGCCCGCGCGAACAGGTCGCGCTTCATCACGCAGCCGGCCCACAGCACGAGGTTGCGGTCGCCCGAGCTCATGCCCCGGCCTCCTGCAGCTTCGCCAGCTCGTCGTCGGTGAGCTCCAGCCCGAGCATCGGCAGCAGGTCGCTGAGCTGCCCGGGCGTCCGGGCGCTGGCGATCGGCGACAGCACGCTCGGCTGCTGCGCGAGCCACGCCAGCGAGACCGCAGCGACGGTCGTGTCGTGGGCCGCCGCGACCTCGTCGAGCGCCGCGATGACGCCACGCGAGCGGTCGTCCCACTCCTCCGTCCACGCGAAGCCTCCGCGCTTCGTCTCGGCCTCCTGGCCCGGCCGGTACTTGCCGGTGAGGAACCCGCGCGCGAGCGAGAAGAACGGGATGCACGCGAGCCCCTCGCGGCGGCAGAGCTCCTCGAGCTCGCCCTCGTAGGCGTCGCGCTCGATGAGGTTGTAGTGCGGCTGCAGCGCCTCGTAGCGCGCCCAGCCCTCGCGGTCGGAGATCGCCAGCGCCTCGGCCAGCCGCGGCGCGGAGTAGCCCGACGCGGCGATCGTCAGCGCCTTGCCCGCCTTCACGATCTCGTTCATCGCGCCGAGCGTCTCCTCCAGCGGGACGGACTCGTCGTCGATGTGCGCGTAGAGGAGGTCGATGCGATCGGTCTGCAGCCGGCGCAGCGAGTCGTCGACGGCCTGCGTGACCGCGTCGCCCTTCACGCCGAGCACCTGGCCGAACTTCGTCGCGACCACGACGTCGTCGCGGTTGCCGCGCGACGCCATCCAGTTGCCGATGATCGCCTCGGACTCGCCGCCGACGTGACCGTCGACCCACAGCGAGTAGGAGTCGGCGGTGTCGACGAAGTTGCCGCCGCCGTCGACGAACGCGTCGAGGACGTCGAAGGACTCCGCCTCGGACATCGTCCAGCCGAACACGTTGCCGCCGAGGCAGAGGCGTGAGACCTCGCTCAGCACGGGGGTTCCAGCGGTCATCCTGCTCCCATCGTCTGTCGATCTGCGTTCCAGGCCGCGAGGACGCGCTCGCGGCCGCGTCGGATGAGCTCGACCGGGTCCCCGCGCCAGAGCGAGTCCGGGAAGTCGTCCTCCATGAGGCCGTCGTCGGAGAAGATCTCCAGCTCCAGCCAGCCGTCGTAACCGCCCTCGCGCAGGATCGCGAGCAGCCCCGCCGCGTCGGCGATGCCGTCGCCGGGCAGCACGCGGTCCGCCCAGCTGCGGGTCGGGTCGCGCCAGTCGTCGACGTGCACGCCGTAGACGAGGTCGACGTTGGCGGCGAGGACCTCCTTGACGTCCGGCGTGTCCCACAGGTGCCAGACGTCGAACAGGACGCCCACGTCCGGCTCGCCGATGTCCTCGATGAGCTTCAGCGTCGTCGGGAGGTCGGTGAGGTAGGACCACTCGGGCCCCAGCGAGGTGTGCAGCGGCTCGAACGCGACGCTCTGCCCCAGCTCGGCCGCGACGCGGATCGCCTCCCGCAGCGACGCGACCGCCGTCCCCCAGTCAGCGTCGGGGTCGGAGAACGGGCCGGTCCCGAGCACGTGGCACACGGGGTCGTAGCGGGCCATGGCGCGCACGCGCGTCGCACATCAGCCGCGTGCGGACGGCCGGGTCGCGCTCGCCCTCGTCGAGCTTGCCGGCGAACGGGCTGTTCGTGGACGGCATGCAGAACGTCGCCTGCAGCCCGCTCTCGCGGAACCGCGCGAGGTCGTCGGCCGGGTCCTTCAGGGCGAGCGAGGCGTCGATGCCGATGCCCTCGGCGCCCGCCTCGCGGTACGCGACCAGGCTCTCGGCGAACGTGAGCCGCGGCGTCGTGAACTGCCCGACGGAGAAGCGCATCTACGCCACCGCCCGCAGGCCGGACATGCGCTCGCTCGCGATCCGGGCGCCCTCGACGAGCGCCTCGAGCTTGGCCCACTGCGTCCACTCGGGGACGCGCCGGGTCAGCGCGCTCTGCGCGAAGCCGCAGTCGGTGCCCGCCTGGACGCGCTCGCGGGCCGACGATCTCCGCCAGGCGCACGAGCCGCTGGGCGATGAGCTCGGGGTGCTCGACGACGTGCGTGTGGTGCGTGACGACGCCCGGCACGAGGATCTTGTCGTCCGGCAGGTCGATGTCGCGCCACATCGTCCACTCGTGCTCGTGCGCGGGGTTGCCCTGCTCGAAGAGGTACGCGCCCGCGTTGACCGCCAGGACGAGGTCGATGACCTCCGACAGCTCCGGGTCGGTCGTGTGGGCGCCGTGCCAGCTGCCGCAGCAGACGTGGTAGCGGACGCGCTCCGGCGGGATGCCCTTCAGCGCGTGGTTCGTCGCCTCGATCCGCACCTTCGCCCAGCGCATGAAGTCCTCGGTCGACTTCCCCTTCAGGCGCAGCGTCCCGAGCTCGTGCCAGATGACGGCGTCGTCGACCTGGAGCATGAGCCCGGCGTCGACGATCTGGCGGTACTCGACGCTCAGCGCGTCGGCGAGCGCCCAGACGAACGCCTCGTCGCTCTCGTAGAACTCGTTCTCCAGCCAGTACGCGCTCGCCGGCGCGACGACCGGGAGGAAGCCGCCGGCGACGTCGACCGTGCCCAGCGCCGCCTTGAGGTTGTCGATGTCGCGCTGCACCGACGCGCCGTCGTAGGTGATCGGGCCCGTGCACACCCACTGGATGCCCTTGCCCGTCGACGCGGTGCCGCCCGCGTGCTCGCCGTGCTCGACGAGGTCGCTGCGCTTGCCGACCTCGATCGCCTGGACCGTGTCGTGGCCCTCGTAGTACTCGGCGAACGCCTCGCGGTCGAGGTCGGCGGGGAGCTGGTTCATCCCCGCCAGGTCGATCGCCCGCTCCTCGATCCCGCTGACGCGGTCGTAGAAGTAGGTGATCCAGCTGACCTTGCTGAACTCGCCGTCGTCGATGAGGTCGAGCCCGATGTCGGCCTGGCGGCGGACGATGTCGGCGACCGCGCCGGACAGCTCGGCGTCGAATCCCGCCCGGTCGTACGGCTCGCGGTCGGTGATCTTCTCGAGGTACGGCGTGAGTGCGTCCGGGCGGATGAGGCTGCCCACGTGCGTGGTGAGGATCTTGGACATGGAGCTCCCTCAGGCCGAAGCGGTGACGGCCTCGTTGGCCAGCGCGGCGCCCTCGGCGAGCGAGCGCAGCTTCGCCCACTGCGTCCACTCCGGGACGCGGCGCGTCGTGGCGGCCTGCGCGAAGCCGCAGTCGGTGCCGCCCATCACGCGCTCGGGGCCGAGGATCGCCGCCATCCGCTCGAGCCGCTGGGCGACGAGCTTGGGGTTCTCGACCACCTCGGTGTGATGGGTGACGACGCCCGGCACGAGCACCTTGTCGCTCGGGAGTGGGATGTCGTTCCAGACGGTCCACTCGTGCTCGTGCCGGACGTTCGCCTGTTCGACGAGGTACGCGCCCGCGTTGACCGCGAGCACGAACTCGAGCACCTCGTCGATGCCCGGGTCGACGGTGTGGGGGCCGTGCCCGCTGCTCGAGCAGATGTGGTACCGGACGCGGTCCTGCGGGATGCCCTCGAGCGCCCGGTTGATCGCCTCGACGCGCAGCTCGGCCCACTCGCGGTAGTCGGCGAACTCGCCGCCGGCCATCTTGATCGTGGCGAGCTTGTGCCACATGACGGCGTCGTCGACCTGCAGGACGAAGCCCGCGTCGACGATCGCCCGGTACTCCTGGCCCAGCGCGTCGGCGACGGCGAACACGAAGTCGCGCTCGGTCGGGTAGTGCTCGTTGGAGATCCAGTACAGGCTCGCCGGTGAGACCGCGGTGACGAACGCGTCGGTCACGTCGACCTCGTCCACGGCCTCGCGGAGGATCGCGAGCTGGGCGTCGTTCTCCGCCGGGTCGTAGACGATCGGCCCGGTGCAGGCCCACGTCGTGCCCTCGCCGCTGGCGGAGTAGTCCTCCGTCCAGAAGTCCGCGAAGCGCCAGACCTCCTGGAAGACCGCGTCCTCGCCGAACTTCTCCCGATCGACCGTCTGCGGGACGAGGTCGAGGAGCGCGCGGGCCTCGTAGGGCTTCAGCTTCGTCTCGATGCCCCCGACGCGGTCGTAGAGGTACGTGATCCAGCTGATCTTCCCGAACTCGCCGTCGTTGACGACGTCGATGCCGGCCTCCGCCTGCTTGCGCACGACGTCCTTGACGGCGGGCCGCAGCGCGGCGTGGAACGCATCGGCGTCGTAGGGCTCGCCGCGCTCCACCGCCCACAGGAACGGCCTGAGCTCCGCGGGCCGGATCAGGCTCCCGGTGTGCGTCGTCAGGATCCTGCTCATCGCTCGATGCGCTCCTCGTTCCGATGTCCGGCCGCGAGTGCGGCGGCGGGGGTGCCCGCGGCGCTCGCAGCGACCGCGGCGACACCACCGGCCGCCGCGTTCTGCTCCTTCAGCCGCTGCTTGGCCAGCCGTTTCTTGCGCAGGCCGCCTGCGATGCCCTCGGGCATGAAGACGACGGTCGACAGCACGGCCCAGCCGCCGAACAGCAGCAGCCAGACGCCGGAGATGCCGATCCAGTTCTGGGTGACGTAGTCGCCCAGGCCGCTCGTCGCGTAGATGCCCGCGATGAGCGCGCCCGTGACCATCGTGATGCCGCCCACGTAGGCGAACGCGATGACCGTGAACGCGGTGATCGCGCTGAAGCGGATCGCCGAGACGGAGCCGAAGTTGTACGCGTACATCGCTCCCGCGACGCCGGCGATGAACGAGCTCATCCCGAACGCCGCGATCTTCGTGCGCGCGACGTTGATGCCCACCGCCGCCGCGGCGCGCTCGTTGGAGCGCACCGCCAGCATGCGTGCCCCCAGCCCGCTGCGCCGCAGGTTCGCGACGAACAGGCAGGCGACGATCGTGACCGACAGGATCCCGTAGCCGAGGATCGGGCTCGGACGCTGGCCGTCCAGCCCCCGGAACGCCGCGTCGGCGCCGAGGTTGATGCCGAACAGCGACGGCGGGTCGATCGGCGCACCGCTCAGGCCCGCCCCGATGTCGGGGTTGATGAACCAGAAGCTCGTCATGGCCACCGCCGCCGCGAGCGTCACCACCGCCAACTGGACGCCGCGGACGCGCAGCGCCCCGACCGCGATGAGGATGCCGAGCACGGTCGTGAAGAGCACGCCGATGATCGGCGCGAGCGGGAAGCCCAGCCCGGCCTTGACCATGAGATGCGACATCACGAACCCGCAGCCGCCCGACAGGGCGAGCTGCACGACCGACACCTGTCCGACGAAGCCGGTGATGACGACGAGCGACAGCGCCAGGACGGCGCCGATCATCGAGGTCATGAGCGCCTGGCGCAGGCCGTACGGGAACACCGTGAGCGCGACGAGGCCGACCGCGAGGGCGATGAGCGCCCATCTGCCGAGGTTCGTCGCCTTCGGCACCTCCGGCAGGCGCTGCTCGACGAGGTCGCCGCGACCGGGCAGCTTGCCGCCGCGCCAGAACATCGCGAGGACGATGAGCAGGAAGATGACGAGGTCGTTGACGCCGCCGATCGCGGACCCGTTGCTCGTCGGGAACCAGGACAGCGTCGACAGGTAGTAGATGACGTTCTGCAGCGCGCCGAGCGCGAGTCCGACGGCGCAGGCGATGCCGAACGAGTTGAAGCGCGCGAACAGCGCGGCCGCCAGCGCCGGGACCACGAGCAACGGGAACGTCGTCGAGTTCAGCGTGACGAGCGGCGCCGCGAGGACGCCGAGCATGCCCGCGATCGTGGACGCCATGAGCGTGTTGACGAGCGACAGCGTCTGCGGGAACAGGCCGACGTACATCGCCGACACCTCGTTCTCCGCGGAGGCGCGGGTGCGGATGCCGAACCCGGTCCAGCGGTAGATCGCGGCCAGCACGGCCGCCGTCACGATGACGATGCCGGCGAGGATGAGCTGGTCGTAGCCCACCGGCGCGCCGAAGATGGTGATCGCTCCCTGCGGGAGGATCGCGGGCTCGCTCTTGTCGTCCGGGCCGAAGGCCAGGAGCACCGCCGCCTGGGCGAAGAGGAAGAACCCGAGCGTCGCGATGAGCTTCGCGAGCGGCGGGGCCGCGCGGAGCGGGCGGAACGCACCGAACTCCATGATGAGGCCCTGCGCGATGGCGACGAGGAACGCGGCCACGAGCGCCGGGCCGGTGCTCAGCGTGAAGCCGAACTGCCCGGTCGTCAGCGCCCAGTACGCGTACCCGGTGATCATCGCGATCGCTCCGGTCGCGAGGTTGATCACGCCCGAGCCGCGATAGAAGAGGACGAGGGCGATCGCCACGCCGGCGATCAGCGAGCCTTCACCGAGGCCCAGCAGGGAGAACTGGAGGATTTCCTTCATGGTGTCTCGACGCTCCGAGCGCTGACCGGCGGCCGGCCGGGGAACGCGTCCCCGGCCGGCCGACGGAGGTCAGCTGTTCGTCGTCACTGCACGCCCTTGGCGTTGAGCTTCTTCTGGAGCTCGATCGGAACGTCGCTCCAGTCGCTGATGGGCGTCCACTTGTCCTTGCCGTCGTAGCGGAAGAACCGGTCGCCGCCGCCGCAGTTGGCGGGAGAGCTCGGGTACTTGCCGCAGTACGGCTGGGGCTGGCCGAGCAGCAGCGGGCCGCGCCACTGCTTGATCTGGTCCTTGATGGCGTCCGGGCTGATCTTGTCGGGGCCGACCTTGTTGAGGGTCTGCGCGACGGTCAGCAGCGCTCCGAACATGCCCGAGTACCAGACGTCCGGGCGGTTCTTCGCGGCGTTGAACGCCTCGAGCGCGGCGAGGTACTGCTTGCCCGTCGGGCTGTCGGTCAGGCCGTCACCCGACTGCGCCTGGCCGAAGAGCCAGTTCGGGATGTCGCCGCCGTAGGCCTCCTTCTCGGACTCCAGGGCGCAGGAGAAGTCGCCGACGACCTTCTCGTCGGGGATCTTCAGCTGCTTCTGGCCCTTGTTGATCGCGACGCAGGTCGCGGGCGTGCCGCCGACGTTGACGACCATGTCCGCCGTCTGCGCGCCGGCCGCCACGAGGGCGCCGACGAGGTTCGTCGAGTCGGGGTCGAAGCCCACGCTCTTCGTCTTGATGCCGACCGTCGTCATGGCCTCCTCCGCCGCCTTCGCGGAGTTCTGGTAGCCGGTCCCCTGCGGGTAGACGATCGCGCCGGTCTTGGCCTTCAGATGGTCACGGCCGAGCGTGCCCCATGCGTAGTAGTCGAACGGAGCCGCCGTGAACAGGATGAAGTGGTTCGGGCTCTGCGTGTCCGACGCGTTGATCGCGAAGCCCTCGATGACAGGGATGCCCGCGCTCTTGATCGCGGCGTTGATCGTGTTCGCCCCCGGGCCGACGGACCCGTAGGTGATCATGCTGATGTCCTTGTCGGCGAGGAACTTGTCAGCGCACGCCTTGCCCTCCTCCTCGGAGTTCTTGACGTAGCACTTGACGAGCTCGAGCTTGCGGCCCCCGATGCCGCCCGCGTACTTGTTGACCCAGTCGACGGCGAACTGCGCCGCGTCGGTCGCTTGCGGACCGAGCGAGACGATCGAGCCGTCCTGGTTGTTGACCCAGCCGATCTTCACCGGCGGCTTGCTCGGGTCGGCCGCGCCGGGCTTCCCGCACACGTAGTCGACGAAGTTCTCGAGGCTCCCGCACTTCCCGGAGCCTCCCTTGGCCCAGAGCGCCTCGCCGTCGACGTTCGCGCTCGCGCCTGACGACGCCTCGGTCGTCTGGGTGGCCGAGCCACCCGATGAGCCGCCGGACGCGCTGTCCGACGACGAGTCCGACCCGCAGGCTGCAAGCACTGCGGCACCCAGACACGCCAGGGCCAACAGCAGCAGGCGGCTTCCAACAGATGACGCCTTCATGTGAACGCCTCTCCCCCTCGCTCTCCGGTTCACGGCGTGCGGGATCCCACCTCGCGACACCGCGTTCTCACCCGCGACGGCCGAGGTCGCCGTGCGTCACTCTCCGAGACGCATGGACCGACAGGCCACCGAGCCGCCATCTAACCCGACACCTACTGGCATGTCAAGCAGGCCAGCATATGGTATACCAGGTGCCG
Organism: uncultured Solirubrobacterales bacterium; assembly: GCA_963757125.1. GTDB lineage: Bacteria > Actinomycetota > Thermoleophilia > Solirubrobacterales > Solirubrobacteraceae > CAVVSD01. The sequence goes on from CAVWQP010000009.1 coordinate 2,042,676, forward strand.
CGTTACTAGAATGAGGGAACCTTCTACTGATGACCGAGCCAGTCACATTCGACCGTGTGGGGCGCATGCCCCGGTTGTCCGACACGATCGCCGAGCAGCTCCTCGAGGCGATCGTCGCCGGACGGTTCCGCGAGGGCGACATCCTCCCCTCCGAGCGTGAGCTCGGCGACCAGTTCGGTGTCTCGCGCACCGTGATCCGCGAGGCCATCCGCGCACTCGCGACGCGCGGCGTCGTCGAGGTGCAGTCCGGGCGTGGCGTCCGCGTCATCGCGATGGACACCGCATCGGTGACCGAGGCGATGTCGCTGCTCCTGCGCGGCGAGAGCACGATCGACTTCGGGAAGGTCCACGAGATCCGGATGATGCTCGAGACGCACGTCGCGGCTCTGGCCGCGGAGCGCAGCACCGACGCCGAGATCGCGCAGCTCGAGACCCTGATGGACCGGTGGGTCGCGGCCGGCGACGACGTCGCGGCGGCATCGCAGCTGGACGTCGACTTCCACCGCGCGATCGCGACGTCGGCCCACAACGAGCTCTACCTCGTGCTGCTGGACTCGATCGCCGGCGCGCTGCTGGAGAACCGGCGCGCGACGCTCGCGCTCGAGCACAGCCACGCGAAGGTCCTCGGCGAGCACCGCGCGGTCGTCAACGCGATCGCCGCGCACGACCCGGAGGCGGCGCGGGCCGCGATGCGGACGCACCTGAACGGCGTCGAGGAGGCCTGGCAGTCCCAGCAGCCGCAGGCCGGAACGACCCCCTAGCGGATGCGCATCACCGACGTCAGGATCGTCCTGCACGACCGCCGCTCGGACACGTTGGCGGTGTTCGGCGTCAAGGACGGCCGCCTGCCCATGGGCGTCCTCACCATCACGACGGACGAGGGCGTCGAGGGGCACAACTTCCTCAGCCTCCCGGGCCCTGGCCCGGAGGCGGTGGCCAAGCAGATCCTGACCTACCTCAAGCCGCTGCTGCTCGGCGAGGACCCGCTGGACATCGGCGCGCTGTGGTCGCGGATGCACGCGCGGGCGCGCTACGTCGATCCGTCGGCGATCGGCACCGTCGACGTCGCCCTCTGGGACATCGCCGGCAAGGTCGCCGGCCTGCCGGTGCACCGGCTGCTCGGCACGCACCGGCACAAGATCCCCGTGTACTTCTCGTCAGGGCTCCACCCGCGCGCGGAGGACTACGCGGAGGAGGCGATCTACTGGCGCGAGCAGGGCTGGAAGGGCTACAAGCTGCACCCGCCGACCGCGCCCTACGCCGTCAGCCCGGAGGTCGCGCCCGTCCAGGCCGACATCGACGGGTGCGTCGCGGTGCACCAGGCGGTGGGCGGCACGATGGCCCTCATGCTCGACGCGAGCTGGGCGTACAGCTACGCGGAGGCGCTGACGGTCGGTCGCGCCATCGAGGAGCTCGGCTTCACGTGGTACGAGGACCCGCTGCCGGCCGAGGACCTCTACGGCTGCAGCAAGCTCGTGCAGCACCTCGACATCCCGGTCCTCGCCACCGAGCTGACGCTCGGCGGGCTCTACACGCTGCCGCAGTGGATCACGGAGCGGGCGACCGACATGCTCCGCGGCGACGTCGTCATCAAGGGCGGGATCACCGGGATGATGAAGATCGGCCACCTCGCCGAGGCGTTCCACATGAAGTGCGAGGTCCACGACGCGTACAACGCGATGAACAACGTCGCCACGGCGCACCTCGTCATGGCGATGCCCAACTGCGACTGGTTCGAGATCCTCGCGTTCAACCGCGCGGGCGACCACAGCCTCGAGCACCTCAGCTACGGGCTCTCGGAGCCACTGCACATCGACGGCGAGGGCTACCTGCACGCGCCGACGGCGCCCGGGCTGGGCGTCGGCGTCGACTGGGAGCGGATCGACTCCGCCCGCATCGGCGTCATGGCCTAGTGGCCCACTAGCCGACGGCGGTCGCCTCCAGCTCGACGAGCATCTCGGGGAACGCGAGCCGCGCGACGCCCAGCAGCGTCGACGCGGGCTTGCAGCCGGCCTCGTCGAGACGCGCAACGAGCGTCGGGTGCGCGCCGAAGAACGCATCGACGTCGGTCGTGAAGACGTTGAGCCGGACGACGTTGGCGAGCGTCATCCCGGCCTTGCGGAGGACCGCCTCGATGTTGTCCAGCGACACGCCGACCTGGGCGATCATGTCGCCCGCGTGCGTCGGCTGGCCCCCGTCGTCGACCGCGGCCTGGCCGGCGACGTAGACGGTCCGCCCGCCGGACGGGACGGCGACGCCGTGCACGAAGCCGTACTGCTCCTGCCAGGTCCACGGGTTGATGACCTCTGCGTTCATGTTCGGGCGCCCTCCCACTCGGATTTCCGTGCAGTCAGTCTCGCGGGAGAGGGCGCGGGTAGCCAACACGCGTGCACGGATGCCGCGCGCCGGTGACCCTGATGGCGGTCGTCCTCGCCTGCGGCGCGCTGCCCGCGACGGCGCAGCCGGCTCGGCCTTCGGCCCGCGTCCCCGACGATCCCCGCTTCGCGCAGCAGTGGCAGCTGTCGCACGACGGCGTCATGGGCGCCGAGCGCGCCTGGGGCATGGGCCGCGGGGGCGCCGTCACGGTCGCGATCGTCGACTCCGGCGTCGACATGACGCACCCGGATCTCGTCGCGAACCTGTGGACGAACCCGGGTGAGGTGCCGGGCAACGGCGTCGACGACGACGGGGACGGGCACGTCGACGACGTCCACGGTTGGGACATCATCGGCAACGACGCCGACCCGAGCGACGACAACGGCCACGGGACGAGCATCGCCGGCGTCGTCGCCGCGCGCGGGGACAACGGGATCGGGGTCGCGGGCGTCGCCTGGCGCGCCCGGATCATGCCGGTCAAGGTCGTCGATGCGAACGCGTCGGCTCCGTCGGCGGCGATCGCGGACGGCGTGCGCTACGCCGTCGCGCACGGCGCGGACATCGTGCTGCTCGCGCTCGCGGGGACCGACCCCGGGGCGTACCTCCAGGACGCCGTGCAGGCCGCGAGCGACGCCGGCGTGCTCGTCGTGTGCGCCGCGGGCAACGGTGGCCGCGACATCGACGCGGTGCCCGAGTACCCGGCGTCCTTCGCCTTCCCGAACATCGTGCGGGTCGCCGCGACGGCGCGCGACGGCAGGCTCAGCAGGCTGTCGAACACCGGCCCGCGCACGGTCGACATCGCCGCCGCCGGCGACGGGATCCTCTCGACCGCGATGGGCGGCGGCTACGAGCGCCGCAGCGGGACGTCGCTCGCCGCCGCGACGGTCGCGGGTGCGGCGGCGCTCGTCTGGGCGGCGGCGCCGCGTCTCGACGCACCGGCGTTGCGTTCGGTGCTCGTACGGACCGCGCGGCACCGCTACCGCCTGCCCATCGCGGGCGGGACGCTGGACCTCGCGCGGGCGATGCGCCGGGCCCGCGCGCTCACGTAGGCGTCGTCAGCCGAGGTTCGAGAGCGCAGCGGCGACCGCGAAGCCGAGCACCGTCACCAGGCCGGCGACGGTGCCGGCGCGCCGCGCGGCCTCGGGGATCATCGAGTCGATGAGCATCACGAGCAGCGCGCCGGCGGCGAACCCGTCGATCGTCGCCTGCAGGTCGCCCGACGCGGTGTCGGCGATCGCCCATCCCGCGACCGTCGCGAGCGCGCACACGACCGCGACCGCGATCCACAGCCGCGTGATCGCGCCCCGGCCACGCCCGGCGCGCGACATCTCGGTGGAGGACCCGATCGCCTCCGGCAGGTTGGAGATGAAGATCGCGACGAGCAGCCCGACGCTGACGCCCTCGCCCGCGGCGATGCCGATGCCGAGCACGAGCTGCTCGGGGATGCCGTCGAGGAACGCGCCGAGCGCCAGGCCGGTGCCGGCGTCGCCGCCGGCGGGTGCCGTGCCGCCGTCCTTCGCGCCGTGGCGCTTGGGCCGCCCCATCCGCTCGACGAGCCGGTCGGCGGTGAAGTAGGTCAGCGCGCCGAGCGCGAGGCCGAGGCCGACGGAGTCACCGCCGCCGATGTCGATGCCCTCCTCGGCGAGATCGAAGCTGACCGCGCTGATGAGCGCACCCGCCCCGAAGGCGAGCACGAGCCCGACCGACTTGCTCGGCCACGGTCGCGCGAGACCCAGCAGCGCGCCGATGACGAGCGACGACGCTGCGAGCGCGCCCCATCCGAGTGCGGCGGCCATCCGACGCGGGAAGGTACCGGTAGCTGAGCCCTACGATGCGCGGAAGCAGATGCGGATTCTGGTTCTCGGCGCGGCGGGGATGCTGGGCGGCAAGCTCGTCGAGCGGCTCGTGCGTGACGGTCGTCTGGGGTCCGAGCCCATCTCGGAGCTGACGCTCGTCGATCGTGTCGCCGCCGAGCCGCCGCGGGCTCCGGGCCTCGTCGTGGAGAGCACGTCGGCTGATCTGGCCGAGCCAGGGGTGGCCGCCGCGCTCGTGGCGGGGCGTCCCGACGTCATCTTCCACCTGGCCGCGGTCGTCTCCGGCGAGGCGGAGCAGGACCTCGAGAAGGGCTACCGCGTGAACGTCGACGCGACGCGCATGCTGCTCGACGCCGTCCGCGCCTGCGAAGGCGGTTATCGGCCGCGCTTGGTCTTCAGCTCGTCGATCGCCGTCTTCGGGCCGCCGCTGCCGGACGTCATCGGCGATGACCACGCCGCCACGCCCGCCACGAGCTACGGGACGCAGAAGGCGATGATCGAGTTGCTGCTGTCGGACCATGCTCGCCGCGGCTTCGTCGACGGCATCGCCATCCGCCTGCCGACGATCTGCGTGCGGCCAGGCACGCCCAACCTCGCGGCGTCGGGGTTCTTCTCGAGCATCATCCGCGAGCCGCTGAACGGTCAGGACGCGGTGTTGCCGGTGTCCCCCGACGTGCGGCACTGGTTCGCCTCGCCGCGCGCAGCGATCGGCTTCCTCCTGCACGCCGCGACACTGGACGGCGCGAGCCTCGGCGATCGCCGCTTCCTCACGATGCCCGGCGTCTCCGCGACGGTCGCCGACGAGATCGAGGCGCTGCGCCGCGTCGCCGGCGACGATGCGGTCCGCCGGGTGCACCACGAGCCCGACGAGACGATCGCGCGCATCGTGGCAGGCTGGCCGCGCGCGTTCGACACCCGCCGCGCGCAGGCGCTCGGGTTCTCGGCGGAGGCGGACTTCGACGAGATCGTCCGGGTGTACGTCGAGGACGAGCTCGGCGGCTAGAACTCGACCGCCCGACCGTCGCTAGACTCCGCCTCCCCCGCCGGAGTAGCTCAGTCGGTTAGAGCAGCGG
>CAVWQP010000010.1:0-43904 GCA_963757125.1 uncultured Solirubrobacterales bacterium
GGGATGGGCGATGCACGGCGCGCGCCCGGCCCTCGCGCTCCTGGCGGCGCCGCTGCTCGCGCTCGCCTGGGCGAGCCAGGACTCGCGGGCAGGCCAGGCGGCGACCATCGTCCTCATCGCCGGGTCGGCGGTGACGGTCGGGCGCCTGCTGGCGGGGGCGGCGCCGCTCTCGCTCCTGAAGGCCGGGGTCTACGCGATGGCGGCGGTCGACGCGTACCTGGTGTTCACGAACCGGCTGCAGCCGGCGAACACCGTGCTCGTCACGGCGGCGCCCGCGCCGGGCCTGCCGCAGCTGCAGTCCTCGTCGTTCGGGTTCGCGGGACTCGGCTACGGCGACTACTTCGTCGCCGGGCTCGTCGGCGGCATCCTCGCCGCGCAGCGCGGGCCGCAGGTGTGGGCCGGCGCTCGCGGTCTTCGTCGCGTCGCTGGCGTGGGACCAGCTGTTCCTCGTCTACGACGTGCTGCCGGCGACGATCCCGCCCGCGGTCGTGCTGCTGTGCTGGGAGCTGCGGACCGTCTGGCTGCGCCGGTCGCCCCCGGCCCCCGTGGTCGTGCGCAACGCGCCGCGATGACGCGGCGCCGCGCCCGGTGTGCGGTCCTTGCTCAGCTATTCCCCTACTCGATCGGTAGAGAACGTCGGTAGCCCGCACCGCCGTGGCGGTCGGGCAGGCGATCGCCCGCCCCGAACAGACGGTCGCGCAGCGAGGAGTCCTCGTACTCGGTGCGGTGCACGCCGCGCGCCTGCAGCTCGGGGACGAGCAGGTCGACGACCTGCTCGAAGGTCTCCGGCACCACGGCGGCCGCGAGGTTGAAGCCGTCGATCCCGGTCCGGTCGACCCACTCCACCAGCTCGTCGGCGACCGTCTGCGCCGAGCCGACGTGGACCGGCCCGTCGCCGCCGATCAGCCCGAACTCGGCGAGGTCGCGCGCGGTCCAGCGCCGCGACGGGTCGGCCGAGCTGAAGGCCTTGACCGTCGGTCTGGATCCCTCCGACGGCTGGTCCTCCAGCGCCTCGGTCGTCGGCCAGCGTCGCGAGGTCGATGCCCATCCAGCCGCTGATCAGCGTCAGCGCGCCCTCGGGCGACATGTAGGACAAGTACTCGTCCAGCAGCGCCCTGGGCGTTCGCGTCGCTGTCGGCGACGATCACCGTGTGCTGGTTGAGGATCGTGACGCGGCGCGGGTCCCGGCCCGCCTCTTCGACCGCTGAGCGCAGCCCGTCGACGTGCCCGGCCAGGACCGCCTGCGACGGCGCGGCGGTGAAGATCGACTCCGCGTGGCGCGCCGCGAAGCGCCGCCCGCGCGGCGACGCGCCGGCCTGGTAGATCACCGGCGTGCGCTGCGGCGAGGGCTCGGCGAGGTGGATGCCGGGGACGCGGAAGAACTCGCCCTCGTGCGCGATCGCGTGGACGCGCGCGGGGTCGGCGTAGACGCCGGCTTCGACGTCATCAACTACGGCGCCGTTCTCCCACGACGCCTCCCAGAGCTTGGAGCAGACCTCCAGGTACTCGTCGGCGATGTCGTAGCGGCGGTCGTGCGCGACTGGCCGTCACGCCGAGGTTGGCGCGCCGGAGTTCAGGTAGGACGTGACGACGTTCCAGCCCGCGCGCCCGCGCGTGAGGTGGTCGAGCGTCGACATCCGCCGCGCGAACGGGTACGGGTGCTCGAAGCACGGTCGCGGTGATCCCGAAGCCGAGGTGGTCGGTGACCGCGGCCATCGCCGGGACGAGCTGGAGCGGGTCGTTGACCGGGACCTGCGCGCCGTTGCGCAGCGCGGGGTCGCGCGAGCCCTCGTAGACGTCGTAGACGCCGAGCACGTCGGCGATGAAGACCGCGTCGACAGCCCGCGCTCCAGCGTCCGGGCCAGCTGAGTCCAGTAGTGATGTCCTTGTAGCGGCGGACTGGTCGCGCGGGTGGCGCCACGAGCCGGGCGACAGGTGCCCGACCGTGTTCATCGTGAACGCGTTGAGGCGGATCAGGCACGGCGTCACAGCGCCGCAGTCTGCCCGACCAGATCCTCCTGCGCCTCGAGCTCGCGGACGATCGGGATGACGTCGCGACCGAAGCGCTCGACCTCCTCGTGGTAGTGCAGGAAGCCGGCGAGGATGAGGTCGACGCCGATGCGGCGGTACGCGACGATGCGCTCTGCGACCTGCTCCGGCGTCCCGATGAGCTGCGTGCGGAAGCCGTCGTTGTACTGGACGAGGTCCTCGAAGCTCGAGTCCGCCCACATGCCCTTGCGGTCTCCCGTCGACTGCCCGGCCTGCTGGACGGCCGAGCCGAACCCCTCGACCGCCTGGACGTGCGCCTTGTCGACGATCTCGCGCAGCGTGTCGCGCACCTGGCCTCGGTGTCGCGCACGATGACGAAGCCGTTGAGGCCGAACCGCGGGCCGTCCGTGCGCCCGACGCTCGCGGCGTGCTCGCGGAGGTCGGCGAGCTGCTCGCGGACGCCGTTGAAGTCCTTCCCGTTGGAGAAGTACCAGTCCGAGAGCGTGCCGCCGTTGCGCCGCGCGGCGCTCGAGTTGCCGCCCTGGAAAACTCGGGGTGGGGACGCCCCTCCCATGAGAGCGGCTTCGGCTTCAGGGAGAAGTCGCGGATCCGGTAGAAGTCGCCCGCGAGGTTTGCCTCGTCGTCGGTCCAGATGCGCTTGAGCGCCGTGATGAACTCCGCGGTGCGCCGGTAGCGCTCGTCGTGCTCGAGCCACGGCTCGCCGAGCTGGCGGAACTCGTCCTGGAACCAGCCGGACACGACGTTCACGGCGACGCGCCCGCCGGAGAGGTGGTCGGCGGTCGCGACCCACTTGGCCAGCACGCCCGGGTGCCAGAGCCCGGGGTGGACGGCAGCGATGACCTTGAGCCGCTCGGTCGCGAGCAGCAGCGCGAGGCTGAAGCTCGTGGACTCGTGCTGGTACTCGGCGCCGTAGCTGGCGGTGTAGCGGACCTGGCTGAGCGCGTACTCGAACCCGGCGTCCTCGGCGATCCGCGCGAGGTCGCGGTTGTACTCGTAACCCCAGTCGGTGCGCTGCTCGATCGTGCTCGTGACGAGGCCGCCGCTGACGTTGGGGACCCAGTAGGCGAACTTGGTCTGCTCCGGTGCGTCGGTCATCGGCGCTCCTCGGTTGCAATATCGGATATTCCGATCAGCAATATGGCAGAGGGGGCAGCCGTGGGCGCGCCGTTTACGATGCTGGGAGATGAGCGATCTCTCGCCGCGTTCCGCAAACCGCCCCTCGCGCCAGGCGCGCCAGCAGCGGGCCTACCGCCTCGCCACCACCGGTGGCGCCGCAGGTGTCGTCTTCGTCGTCGGGGTCGTCCTCGCGATCGTCGGCATCGTGGGCGCCTGGCTGCCGATCCTCGCGCTGCTCGTCGCGATCGCGTGCGGGTTCATGTTCCGCCGCACCGTCTCCTAGAACGAATAGAGCCCCGTCGGTGACGGGGCTCTCAGGGGGTCCTGCTGCTGCTGTGGGGGCTAGCTGTCCTGGCTCACGCGCAGCGGGTACATCCGGCAGAGGAGCTCGGTGAGCATCTCGTCCTTGAGCTCCACGGTGGAGGTCTCGATGTCCTTGCGGGCTGCGGCGACCGACTTGCGGTCGGGTGTGGTGCGTGCATCCATGACGCTTGGCTCTTTCGGGTGGTCGGCTGGGGAAGGGGGAGGCGCTGCCTGTTCCGTTGGTCGGCCGCCGCCCCCGGTCCCTTGAGCCCCTGCTCGGTCATGCGTCCACGGTCACGGCGCGCTCGGGGTCGCGCGCGGTGCCCGCGATGAGCTCGTCCGGCGCCACGGCCCCGTCCTTGGGCAGGAAGCCGGACTTCATCCCGAAGTAGACCGCCTGCGGATGGTGGGCGATGACGGCCAGCGTGGACTGCTCGGGCTCGACCGCGAACCCGCCGCTCAGCCGTAGCCCGATCGCGGGGGCGTCGAGCAGCCGGAAGACCTTCTCGTGCTCGGACTGCTCCGGGCATGCGGGATAGCCCCAGGAGTAGCGACGGCCCTGGTCGCGCGGGATGCCCAGCGCCTCGCGGACGGCCGCGTGCAGCCACTCGGCCATCCCCTCCGCGGTCTGCACGCCGATGCCGTGCGTGAACAGCTGCTCGGCGAACTCGCCCTCGCGCTCCAGCTCGGCCATGAGCTCGGTCACCTGGTCGCCGGCGGTCACGGCCTGCAATGCGACGACGTCGAGCTCGTTCGACGCCCGGGGCCGGAAGAAGTCCGCGAGGCAGATCCGGTCGTGGCCCGGCTGGCGCGGGAACACGAGCCGCTCGAGCTCCGTCTCGCGGTCGCCGGGGTCCAGGACGACGATCTCGTTGCCCTCGCTGAAGCAGGGGAAGTACCCGAGCACGCCGCGCGGGTGCAGGTAGTCCTGCTCGCGCCACATCCGCTCCAGCCGCGGGAGGAAGTCGTCCTCCAGCAGCCGGCGCCAGGCCTCGCCCTTCACGCCCTTGCCGCCCCAGTGGAGCTTGAACAGGACGTGGGTGTCGAGGTGGTGGAAGACGTCGTCGAGCTCGACGTCGACCTCGCGCCGGCCCCACCACGGCGGCGCCGGGATCGGCACGTCGGTGCGCGCGGCGCTGCGCACGGTGTCGTCGTCCGTGCGCCCGCGGTCGGGCTCGGGGCCCCGGTCGCGCAGCTTGCGGGCCGCCTCGCGCACGCGCGACACCAGCGCGTCGCGGCGGTCGGGCTCGACGAGCTCGTCCATCGTGTGCAGCCCGTCGAAGGCGTCCTTGCAGTAGAAGACGCCCGGCTCGTAGACATCCTCGGACTCGCGTCCGCCGGGGTACAGCGCGCGCAGGCCGAAGTCGCGGTTGATCGCCGCGCCGCCGATGAGCACCGGGGTGCCCATCCCCTGCTCGTGCAGCTCGGAGATGCACAGCGGCATCTGCCGCGAGGTGGACACGAGCAGCGCCGAGAGCCCGATCGCGGTGGCGTCGTGCTCGCGGGCGGCGTCGAGGATCGTCCCGATCGGGACCTGCTTGCCGAGGTCGACCACCGAGTAGCCGTTGTTCGTGAGGATCGTGTTCACGAGCGACTTGCCGATGTCGTGCACGTCGCCGAAGACGGTCGCGAGCACGACCGTGCCCTTCGTGTGGCCCTCGAGGCGGTCGAGGTACAGCTCGAGGCGGGCGACCGCGCGCTTCATGACCTCCGCGCTCTGCAGGACGAAGGGGAGGATGAGCTCGCCGGCGCCGAAGCGGTCGCCGACCTCCTTCATCGCCGGCAGCAGCACGTCGTTGAGGACGGGCACCGCGCCCAGCTCCTCGACGCCGCGGTCGATCCAGTCCTCGACGCCCTCCTTGCGGCGCCGCAGGATGTGGAAGTGCAGCGCCTCGGCGGGGGTCATCCCGGCGGTCGGATCCGCGACGGCCTCGCCCTCCTCGGGGCCGCTCGCCTCGACATGGGCGATGAAGCGCTCGAGCGCGTCCTCGCGGCGGTTCAGCACGAGGTCGTCGGCGAGCTCGCGCTCGCGGTCGCCGATCTCCGCGTACGGGGTGATGTGGTTCGGGTTGACCATCGCCAGGTCGAGCCCGGCCTCGACGCAGTGGTGCAGGAAGACGCTGTTGACGATCGCCCTGGCGGGCGGCGAGACGCCGAAGCTCACGTTGGACACGCCGAGCGACGTCAGGCAGCCCGGCAGCGCCGCCTTGACCTGCCGGATGCCCTCGATCGTCTCGACGGCGCTCGGGCGCCACTCGGCGTCGCCGGTCGTGAGCGTGAACGTCAGCAGGTCGAAGATCAGCAGCTCGCGCGCCAGCCCGTGCGCCTCGCACAGCTCCGCGATGCGCTCGGCGATCTCGCGCTTGCGCTCCGCGGTCCGCGCCATCCCCTGCTCGTCGATCGTGAGGGCGATGAGCGCAGCCCCGTGCTCGACGGCCATCGGTGCGACGACGTCGAGCTTCGCCGGGCCCGCCTCGAGGTTCACGGAGTTGACGACCGCCCGCCCCGGGTTCTGCTCCAGGGCCGCGCGGATGACGTCCGGCTCGGTGGAGTCGATCTGCAGCGGCGCGCGCGAGCTGAGCGCGATCCGCTTCACCGTCTCGCGCATGGCGTCGGCCTCGTCGTCGCGCTCGACGAGCGCGACGCAGAGGTCGAGCACGTGCGCGCCGCCCTCGACCTGGTCCTCGGCGACCTGCACGAGCGCGTCGTAGTCCCCCGCCAGCAGGAGCTCCTTGGCGCGTCGCGAGCCCTGGCTGTTGACGCGCTCGCCGACGAGCGTCGGCCGCGGGTCCTGCACCAGGGCCGTCGCCGCGATCATGCCGCTCAGCCGCGCCGGACGGGGAGCGGGGCGCGTCGGCGGCACGACGCCGGCGACGCGCTCGGCGAGCACGGCGATGTGCTCCGGGGTGGTGCCGCAGCAGCCGCCGACGATGCCGACGCCGAAGCGCTCGACGAACTCGCCCAGCGTCTGCGCGAGCTCCGCGGGGGACTCCGGGAAGACGGTCTCGCCGTCGGGGCCCTGGATCGGAAGCCCGGCGTTCGGGATGCAGTGGACGGGCATCGGCGCGTGCTCGCCGAGGAAGCGGATCGCGTCGCGCATGTCGCCAGGGCCGGTCGAGCAGTTCAGGCCGATGACGTCGACGCGCAGCGCCTCGAGCGTCGTGAGCGCGGCGTCGACGTCGGTGCCGAGCAGCATCGTCCCGCTCGCGGGCAGCAGCGAGACCGAGACCTGGATCGGCACCGTGCGTCCCGCTGCCGCCATCGCCCGTCGGGCGCCGAAGATCGCGGCCTTCGCCTCGAGGATGTCCTGCACCGTCTCGATGATCAGCAGGTCGACGCCGCCGTCGAGCAGCGCGCCCGCCTGCTCGGCGAAGACGTCGGTCAGCGCGGCGGGCGTGATCGCGCCGAGCGTGGGGTCGTCGGAGGCGGGCAGCAGGCCGGTCGGGCCCATGCAGCCCGCGACGAAGCGATCCTCGCCGGCGGCGTCGCGGGCGAGGCGCGCGGCGGCGACGTTGATCTCTCGGGTGTGGTCGTCGAGGCCCCACTCGGCGAGCTTGAGGCGGCTGGCCTGGAACGAGTTGGTCTCGAGGACCTCGGCGCCCGCGGCGATCATCGCCGCGTGGACGTCACGGATGACGTCCGGGCGTCGGAGGTTGAGCACCTCGTGCGCGCGGCCGGGCAGGGCGTAGTCGTCCTCGAGGGAGAGATCGAACGACTCGAGCGTGGCGCCCATGCCGCCGTCGAAGACCACGACGCGCTCGCGGGTGGCCTGGAGGAAGTCGCGGGTCATGGCGGCGGAAGGTGAAGGGTTGACACGGAGATGTCAATGTTCAGCGTCCTGACACGATGTCAGGCTCCCATCCATGACACGCGCGCGGCAAGGTTGTCGTCGACTCGTCGCATGGGGCGACGAGGACGCGATCTCCGCACGTGTGCCGGAGCACCTGGACGCCGCGGCGCCGACCACGTCTGCCTGCAGGTCCGTGAGCAGTGGCGCCGGCTCGCAGGCGCATTGATCGGCACCTAGACTCGCGCGTCATGGAGCTAGGACGGGTCGGGGTCTGGACACGCGAGCTTCGCGCCGGGGACGAGAGTGTCCGCCGCGACGCCGCAGCGCAGCTCGAGGAGCTCGGATACGGGACGCTCTGGTTCCCGGGCGGCCACGGCGACGATTCGATGGACTGCGCGCGCATCGTGCTGGACGCGACGAGTCGCGTCACGGTCGCGACCGGCATCACGAACATCTGGACCGAGCCGGCGGACGGCGTCGCCGCCAAGCACGCCGAGCTCGCGGCGCGCTACGACCATCGCTTCCTGCTCGGCGTCGGCATCAGCCACAGGGCGCCGATGGACCGCATCAAGGAAGGCATGTACGACAAGCCGTACTCGGCGATGGTCGCCTACCTCGACGAGCTCGACGCGGCTCCCGAGCCGCCGCCGGCCGACGAGCGGGTCATCGCGGCCCTGGGCCCGCGGATGCTGCGGCTGTCAGCGGAGCGCGCGGACGGCACCCACCCCTACCTGTCGATCCCCGACCACACGCGCGATGCGCGGGAGGCCGTCGGGCCGGGCAAGCACGTCGCACCCGAGCAGGGGATCGTCCTGGAGACCGACCCGGTGCGGGCGCGCGAGCTCGCGCGGGAGTTCGTCGAGCGCTACCTGACGCTCCCGAACTACTACCGCCAGTGGCTGCGCTACGGGTTCACCGAGGACGACCTGCGCGACGGCGGCAGCGACCGCCTCGTCGACGCGCTCATCGCGTGGGGCGACGAGGAGACGATCGCCGCGCGCATCCAGGAGCACCTCGACGCCGGGGCAGATCACGTCTGCGTGCAGTTCATCCACGACATCGACGGCCTGCCGACCGAGCAGTGGCGGCGGATGGCGGAGGTGCTCCTCTGATGTCCCGGGCTCTGCTCATCATCGACATCCAGCGCGACTACTTCCCCGGCGGTGCGTATCCGCTGGTCGAGCCGGAGGCCGCGGCCGACGCGGCACGCCGCGTGCTCGACCGCTTCCGCGAGGGCGGCGAGCCGGTCGTGCACCTCAAGCACGTGTGGGACGCGCCCGACGCGCCCTTCATGAAGCCGGGCACGGACGGGATCGAGATCCACGACACGGTCGCTCCCGCCGACGGCGAGCCCGTGATCGAGAAGGCCCAGCCGAACGGCTTCCTGGGCACGCCGCTGGAGGAGCAGCTGCGCGACGCCGGCGTCGACGAGCTCGTCGTCGCGGGGATGATGAGCAGCATGTGCGTCGACGCCACCGTGCGCTCTGCAGCCGAGCGCGGCTTCACGGTCACCGTCGTCCACGACGCGTGCGCGGCGCCGGACCTCGAGTTCAGCGGCACCGCGATCCCCGGCGCATCCGTGCACGGCGCGTTCATGGCGGCGCTGGGCGACGGCTACGCGACGCTCGCCTCCAGCCAGGAGGTCGTGGGCGCCTGACGGGCGCCCCGCCGTATCCTCCGGGCATGCCCGAGGACCTCATCGCGGACGCCGAGGAGCTGCGCGACTACGTGGGCGAGCCGATCCAGCGCACGCTGGAGAAGGAGCTCGACCACCTGGACCACCACTGCGTCGACTTCCTGGCGCGCTCGCCGATCGCGACGCTGTCGACGTCGGGCGCGGACGGTCGCTGCGACTGCTCGCCCCGCGGTGGGCCGCGCGGGTTCGCGCACGTCCTGGACCCCAAGCACCTCGCGCTGCCCGACTACAAGGGCAACCGCCGCCAGGACTCCCACGTCAACGTGATGGAGAACCCGCACGTCGGCCTGCTCTTCCTCATCCCGGGGCTGGGCGAGACGCTGCGCATCAACGGCACCGCGCAGCTCTCGCGCGACCCGGAGCTCCTCGACCGGCTGGAGACGAAGGGCGATCCGCCCCAGCTCGCGCTCGTCGTCGAGGCCGACGAGGTCTACCTCCACTGCGCGAAGGCGCTCATCCGCAGCGAGCTGTGGGATCCGTCGACCTGGCTGCCCGCCACCGAGCTCCCGTCGGTGAACCAGATCTACCGCGACCACCGCGACACGCCGGGCCTCACCCCGGACCAGGTGGGACGCGAGCTCGAGGAGAGCTACCGCACGCGGTTGTGGTGAGCCTGTCGATCTGAGCGGATCCCGCGTGTCGTCGTTCATGAGGGGTCGCGCACGGCGGCTCCGGACGACGAGCGCAAGGAGACCGACATGGTCAGGGAGTGGGAAGTGCGGTGGGAGGGCGAGCTGCCCGCGAGCCCGCAGGACGTGTGGGACACGATCACGCAGCACGCCGACGGCTACCTCTGGAGGATCGACTACGAGCCGCGGGTCGGCGGCGCCGAGCGCGGGCTGACCGCGGGCGGCGGGACGGTCACGGCGTGGGACCCGCCGCGCCACTTCGCGACGCGCACGCGGCCGGAGACCGAGCGCGACGGCTTCAACGAGCTCGACTACGTGCTCGAGCCGCTCGGCGCGGCGACCTACCTGCGCTACACGCACCGCTGCGAGATGCCCGCGGAGGACTACGACCGCCAGCTCGACGCCTGCCGGCAGCACACGACCTTCTACCAGCACTCGCTGGGCCAGTACGCGTGCTACTTCGCCGGCCGCGAGCCGGTCTACGTCAGCGTCGACGGGCCCGCGTCGTCCGCCGAGGGAGGGTTCGTCGCGCTGCGGCGGGCGCTCGGGCTGCCCGACGACGTCGTGGCCGGCGACCCCGTCCGCCTGGAGCCCGCCGGCCTCGAGCCGATCGACGGCGTCGTCGACTACGCGACGGGCGCCTTCCTCGGCGTCCGCAGCGCCGACGCGCTCCTGCGCTTCTACGGGCGCGACCGCTGGGGCTGGCCCGTCGGCGTCGCACACCACCTGTTCGCGCCCGGCGCGGACGCGGCGGCGAGCGAGCGGGCGTGGAGCGACTGGGTCGCCGGCGTGTTCGAGAGCGAGAGGGTGGCGTGATGGCCCAGTACGCGGTGATGATCTTCGAGCGCGTGGCGCCCGCCGACCTCCCACCGGAGGTCATGCAGGGCCACATGGACCTGCCGGCGCGGATCGCCGAGCAGGGCGGGCGGGTCGTGGCCGGGTTGGGCCTGGAGCACCCGGACACGGCGACGACGATCCGCGGGCGACGTGATCACCGACGGCCCGTTCATCGAGACGAAGGAGATCCTCGGGGGCGTCTACGTCCTCGAGGCCCGCGATCTCGACCACGCGCTCGCGCTGGCCCGGATGACCCCGATCGTCGATGGGGGCGTCGAGGTCCGCCCGCTCGCCGGCTTCCAGATCGTGGAGGACGACTGACCGCTGTCGAGCAGGCGGTCGCCGACGCGCACCGGCGCGAGTGGGCCTACGTGCTCGCCGCGACGGTGCGCGTGACGCGCGACCTCGACACCGCCGAGGAGGCGGTGCAGGACGCCTACGTCCGCGCCCTCGAGACCTGGGCGCGAGACGGCGTGCCCGCGAGCCCCGGCGCATGGCTCACGACGGTCGCGCGCCGCCTCGCGCTCAACCTCCTGCGCCGTGGGCGCACCCTGGAGGCGAAGCTCCCGCTGCTGCTCGGGCCGGCGGAGGACGAGCCCGACGCCGCCGACGCCATCCCCGACGACCGGCTACGGCTCGTCTTCACCTGCTGCCACCCCGCGCTGGCGCGCGAGGCGCAGGTCGCCCTGACGCTGCGGCTCGTGTGCGGCGTGGCGACGGCGGACGTCGCGCACGCGTTCCTCGTGTCGGAGTCCACGATGGCCGCCCGCATCACCCGCGCGAAGAAGAAGATCGCCACGGCGCGGATCCCCTACGCGGTGCCGACGGCGGATGAGCTGCCCGGGCGGGTCGACGCGGCGCTCACCGTGATCCACCTGCTCTACACCACCGGCCACACCGCACACACGGGCGACGTGCTCGTCCGCGACGAGCTGACCGGGCGTGCGCTCGACCTCGCGCGGATGCTGCGCCTCCTGCTGCCCGCCGAGCGCGAGGCAGCGGGCCTGCTCGCACTCCTGCTCGTCCACGAGGCGCGGCGCGCGACGCGCACCGATCCGGCGGGGCGCATGGTCCGGCTCGCCGAGCAGGACCGTGCGGCATGGGACCGCGATCAGGTCGCGGAGGCCGACGGCCTCATCGTCGCCGCGCTCGAGACGGGTCCGCCCGGGCGCTTCCTGCTGCAGGCGGCCATCGCCGCGCTGCACGCCCAGGCCCCGAGCCTCGAGGACACCGACTGGTCCCAGATCCTCACGCTCTACGACGAGCTGCTGCGGATCTGGCCGTCCCCTGTCGTCGCGCTGAACCGCGCCGTCGCGGTGGCGATGGTCGACGGTCCGGAGGCGGCGCTGGCGGTCGTCGAGGAGCTCGAGCGCGACGGCCGGCTCGCCGGCTACCGCTACCTGCCGTCGACGAAGGCCGACCTGCTGCACCGCCTCGGCCGGGACGGCGAGGCGGCGGCCGCCTACCAGGAGGCGCTCGAGCTCACCGACAACGCCGCGGAGCGGGAGTTCCTGGAGGGACGACTGCAGGGATAGGGCCCTCAGAGGACACTGAGGCCATGAGCATCGAGATCGACCTTGAGGGCCGGACAGCGATCGTCACCGGCGCGGCGGGCGGCGTCGGCCGCGCGACCGTCGCGGCGCTGCGGGACGCGGGCGCGTCCGTCGTCGCCGAGGACATCGACCCCGCGGTGCGGGAGCTCGAGGAGGACGGCGTCGTCGCGGTCGTCGGCGACGTCGGGGAGACCGACGTCGCCGAGGGGGCCGTGAAGACCGCGCACGAGCGGTTCGGCGGTCTGGACGTGCTGGTCAACAACGCCGCGAACTTCCTCCTGAAGGGGATCCTCGACACGACCGACGAGGAGTGGGACCGCCTCATGCGCAGCAACGTGCGTGGCGTCTTCGTCCACTCCCGCGCCGCGCTCCCATCGCTCCTCGACAGCCGGGGCACGATGGTGAACGTCGCGTCGGTGTCAGGGATGGTCGGGACGGCGGGGCAGGCCGCCTACTGCACGACGAAGGGCGCCGTCGTGCAGCTCACGCGGCAGCTCGCGGTCGAGTTCGGCCCGCGTGGGGTGCGGGTCAACGCCGTCGGTCCCGGTGCGATCGACACGGAGTTCGTGGCCCGGAGCCTCGGCCTGGAGCCCGGCGATCGCCCGGTCCCGCCCGAGGTCCTGGAGTCCCACCCGCTCGGCCGTGTCGCGACGCCGCGCGAGATCGCCGACGTCATCGCGTTCCTCGCCTCGCCGCTGTCGGGCTTCATGACCGGCTCGATCGTCATGGCCGACGGCGGGGCGACTGCGCGCTAGGAGACGTCGAAGCCGCTCAGGCCGTCGGGCTCGGCGTCGCGCGCGTCGACGCGCTCGACCCGCGCGCCGTCGGGCCCCTGCCCGGCGGCCCGCTCGACGTCGGCGACCGCCACCGGGTCGCCCTCGAGGCGGACGGCGACGGTGCCGTCGTCACGGTTGACCGCGCGACCGGAGACGCCGGCGCGCGTGGCGGCGTCCTCCACGAAGGCACGAAAGAAGACGCCTTGCACCCGCCCGTGGATGACCAGATCGCGCGCGACGACGTCCGCCATGCCGACGATGGTCGCAGCTCATCGCGGCGCCTCGTCGGGCCAGCGGCCGTGGCGGTCGAAGTAGGCGCGCGCGGCGTCCTCGGCCCGGCGGTCGACGTCGCCGTCGACGCCGACGCGGTGCAGCACGTTCAGCAGCCACACGCTCAGCCCGGCCCCGATGAACGCCGCGGGGCCCTCGGCGCCCTCGACGGTCGGATCGAGGAGGAAGAGCCCCAGCCCGATGACGATGACGGCGGTGGGGAGGACGTAGCGGACTGCGAAGAGGAGCCGGGGCATGGAACCAGTGTCGGCCGTCGCGGGCGCGATCTCGCTGGGGCGCACCGGACGTCGAGGTAGGGCGCGCCCTACCATCCGGCCGATGGCGGCGCCCAGCGTCCTGATCGCGGAGGACCAGGTCCTCCTGCGCGAGGGCCTCGCCCGCCTGCTCGAGGAGCAGGGCTTCGAGGTCGTGGCCCAGGCGGGCGACGCCGAGGACCTGATCCGCAAGGCGTCCGCGCACCGCCCGGACGTCGCCATCGTCGACGTCCAGATGCCGCCCGGCGGCACCGACGACGGCCTGCGCGCGGCGATCCGCCTGCGGCGCGACCTGCCGGACATGGGCGTGCTCGTGTTCTCGCAGTTCCTCGACGAGCGCTACCCGCTCGACCTCATCGGGGACGACGCGTCCGGTGTCGGCTACCTGCTGAAGGATCGCGTCGCCGACATCGCGTCGTTCGCCGACGCGGTCCGCCGCGTCGCCGCCGGTGGCTCGGCGCTCGACCCGGAGGTCGTCGCGCGGATGGTCGGCCGCCGGCGCAAGGACAGCCCGCTCGACGCCCTCAGCCCGCGCGAGCGCGAGGTCCTCGGGCTCATGGCGGAGGGGAAGTCCAACCAGGGCATCGCGGAGGCGCTCGTCGTCAGCGTCGCCGCCGTCGAGAAGCACGTGACCCACATCTTCGCCAAGCTCGACATCGGCCACGCGCACGACGAGCACCGGCGCGTGATGGCGGTGCTCACGCTGCTGCGCGCGTCGTAGCGAGCGGCAGCCGCGCGCGGACCCGGGTCCCGCCGCCTGGCGGGCTCTCCACCTCCAGCGTGCCGTCGAGCGCGGCGACGCGGTCCTCGAGCCCGCGCAGGCCGCTGCCCGCCCCGCGGTCCGCGCCGCCGCGACCGTCGTCGCGGATCTCCACGGCGAGCGCGTCGCCGTCGCGTGCCACGGCGACCCACGCCTCCGTCGCCTGCGCGTGCTTGGCGACGTTCGCGAGGGCCTCGGCGACGACGAAGTACGCGGCCACCTCGACGGTCTCCTCGTAGCGGTCGTCGAGCACCGAGACGGCGACCGGCACCGGGGCCCTGGCCGTCAGCGTCTCCACCGCCGCGCCCAGGCCGTGGTTCGTGAGGACGGAGGGCAGGAGCCCGGAGGCGAGGTCGCGCAGCTCGTCCATCGCGATGCGCAGCTCGCCGAGCGCGTCGGCCACGAGGTCGTCGTCGCCGCTGCGCTGCGCTGCGAGCTGCAGCGCGATCGCGACGTTGACGAGGCGTGCCTGGGCGCCGTCGTGGAGGTCGCGCCCGAGGCGCCGGCGCTCGGCGTCGGCCGCCGCCACGATCCGTGCACGCGAGGCGTGCAGCTCTGCGGCGCGCACGCGCTCGGCCTGGGCGCGCAGCGCCTCGGAGATGTCGCGGAACGCCACGACGGCGCCGCGGCCGTCGTCGACCTGCACCGGCGCGGAGCTGTAGGCGACCGGCACGAGCACGCCGTCGCGGCGGACGAACCAGTCGTGGTCGACGCGGACCGTCTCGCCCGTCGCGCGCGGGCGCAGCAGCGGGCACTCCTCCTCGGGGAACGGCGTGCCGTCGGGACGGGTGTGGTGGATCGTCGCGTGGCTCGGCGCGCCGAGCAGCTCCTCCTCGCGGTCATAGCCGAGCAGCGCGACGGCGGCGGGGTTGGCGAACCGCACACGGCCCTCGGCGTCGACGAGGTAGACGGCGTCGCCGAGGCTCGCGAGCAGCGCGTCGAGGAGGTCCGAGCCGGGCGGGTGCGTCACGCCCGGATCGTGTCACGCCCCCGCGATGGCGCCCCAGTCGTCGACGATGCGCTGCGCCGTGCGCCAGGCGACCGCCTGCACGGTCAGCGTCGGGTTGCTGCCGCCGACCGTCGGGAACAGCGACGCGCCGAGCATGCCGAGGTTCGGCGTGTCGTGCGCGAGGCCCCAGCCGTCGACGACGGACGTGTCGGGGTCGTCGCCCATCCGCGTCCCGCCCGCGCAGTGGCGCGCCTCGACGTACGGGCCAGGTGCCTCCCAGATCTCCTCGGCGCCCATCTCGCGCAGCAGCTCCGCCTGCCGGCCCGCCATGAAGGCGCACGCCGCGTGCTCGTTGGGGTGGATGCGGTGGGTGATGCGGACGACGGGGACGCCGTGCGGATCGGTCGTGACCGGGTCGAGGTCCAGCCCGTTGTCCTCGTACGGGAGGGCGTCGAACTGCGCGTAGATCGAGCCGACGGACTGCGCGTTCTCCTTCATCCACGCCTTCCACGCCGAGCCCCAGCGCGGGATGTAGGGCGGGTGCGGCGTCCCGCGGGCGAACATGAGCGGGGCGAGCTCGTGCGTGTTCGTGATCATCCCGCCGCCCACGAAGGCCTCGCCGCCGTGGTCGAAGTTGTCGGCGTTGAAGTCGTCGAGGCAGGTGACCTGGGAGCCGTTGCCGTTGAAGAGGCTGAGCCGCCGGCCTGGGAAGCGCCCGTAGGTCATGGGGATCACGTGCGACATCCAGTTGCGCCCGACCTGGCCGCGGTCGTTCCCGAGGCCGTCGGGGTGCGCCTTGGATGTCGACAGCAGGAGCAGGCGCGTGTTCTCGTAGACGTACGTCCCGATGAGGACGACCTTGGCCGGCTGGGAGTACGTCCTGCCGTCGCGCACGAACCGGACGCCGCTCGCGCGTCCGTCGCCGTCGGTCTCGACGTGGAGCACCCGCGCGCCGGTCTCGACCCGCAGCCGCCCGGTCGCCTCCGCGCGGGCGATGACCGTGAGGTCCGTGGACGCCTTCGCGCTCTGGTGGCAGACGTTGTGCTGGCAGAAGCCGCAGTACGTGCAGGCGCCGCGCCCGTCGAACGGCTCGGAGTTGATCGCGGCGGGCGCCGGATACGGGTGCCAGCCGAGCCGCGCGGCCGCGTCGGCCACGAGGTCGCCCCAGCCCGTCGTGCGCATCGGGGCCATGGGGAAGCCGCGCGTGCGGGCGCCGGCGAACGGGTTGCCGTCCCTGCCGCCGACCCCGAGCTCCCACTCGACCAGGTCGTAGAACGGCTCGAGCTCGTCGTACGAGAAGGGCCAGTCGGCGACCGTGGAGCGCTCCGGGACGGCGCCGGGCCCGTAGCGCTCCTCGATCGCGCTGCGGCTGCGGAAGTTCCAGGGCAGGAAGCGGATGCTCAGCCCGTCGTAGTGCACCGTCGTCCCGCCGACGGCGTTCATCATGAGCGTCGGCCAGGGCGACGGGCCGGCCTCCAGCGAGTCGTCCTCCCGCCACGTCGGCTGCTCGTGCAGCGCCTTCGGCCGTGCGAGCCGGCCCCGGGCGTCGTTGCCGATCTCGTCGAAGGCGTGGTCCTCGGCCGTCAGCCGCGGGCCCGCCTCGAGGCCGACGACGTCGAGGCCGGCCCGGGTCAGCACGTGCGCGGCGATCCCGCCCGCCGCGCCGAGCCCGACGATGGCGACGTCGGCGCCGGGGAGGCGCTCCGTCACCGGATCGTCCCGATCCGCTGCTCCGCCTCGGTCCACACCGCCTGGGGACCGTCGTAGCCGAGGAGCTCCCAGCCCACCCGGCCGCGGTTGCCGCCGTAGGAGGGGTCACCGAACATCCCCTCGAACACGTGGCGGCGCACGAGCTCGAAGAACGCGCGCGACGCCCCCAGCTCGAGCTCGGACAGCAGTGCGTCCTGCTCGGCGGCGGCCAGGCCGGCGAACGCCGCGCCGTGCCGGTCGCGGGCGGTCGCGTCGAGGGAGGAAAGGCCGGCGACGTACGCGGGAAGGAGGTGCGCGTCGTCGCCGGCCAGCGCCTGACCGACGTACTCCACGGCCCCGGCCGGGATGGCCCCGGGCCCGAGTTCGTCAGTGGGGACCAGGCGATCCGCGAAGGCCCTGAGCGTCGCGGTCTGCAACGCGTCGAGCGGGCCGACGTCCAAGTCTGATGGCATCTGGCCTAATGGTATACCACCAGGCCACGGACTTGGCGGGAGCTAGTTGTCCTGGCTCGTGCGCTGGGGGTACGAGTGGATCAGGAGGTCCGTGAGCAGCTCGTCCTTGACCTCGTCGGTCGACGTGCGGATGTCGTCGCGGACGACGGTGACGGAGTTGCGATCGGGGCGGGTGCGGGATTCCATGACGGTCTCTCGGGGAGGGCGGGGACGGGGTAGGGATGAGTGTGCCTGCGGCGAGGGGCCGACGGGATCGGAGAAACCCGCCAGCGGGGTGGTGCTAACCCCCGGCGTGTCGGCGTGCGGTGCGGGCGGCGGTGAACGCGACGACGCCGAGGAACGCGAGCGCCAGGGCGAGCAGCGGCGCGGCGACCGCGAGGACCAGCTCCTGCTGCGCGAACAGGTACTGGGCGGTCGCGAGGAACGCGACGGCGACGGCTGCGATCGCGGCGATGCTGAAGCGCAGCGGCAGGAGCGCCGCGGCGGCGCCGAGCCCCGCGATCAGCACGATGGTCACCATGTCCACGAGCTGACTGGTGTCGCGCTCGGGCGCGCGGCGGAACATGGTGGCGATCGCTGCCGCCTGCAGCTCGACACCGGGGAGTCGCGCGTCGACCGGTGTGCGGTGCCGGTCCTGGGACCCTCCGGTCACGCCGATGACCACGAGCTTGTCGCGGAACGCGCCGGCGGGCGGCCTTCCCTCCAGCACGTCGAGCGCGGAGGTCGTGACGCCGGCGTCCGGGCGACGGGCGAAGTCGATCCAGGTCGTGCGATCGCTCTGATCGCCGACAGCCCGCCGGGATGCGCCGGAGAGCTCCGCCAGCCTTCCCCGGAGCGCCCCTCCCCTGGCGATGTCCGCCGCGGTGAACGCGAACGTCGGCGTGCTCATGTCCACCGCACCCGCGACGTCCGATGTCGACGACGAGGTTGGCGCGACGGATCGTGCCCCCGGGATCGTCGGGAAGCCCGGCGAAGCCGGTGCGGAACGCGGCCGGCTGCACCCGTCCGAAGAGCAGTGCCCTGGCGGTCGGATCGCCGTCGGCCTCGCGCAGCACCCGCAGGTTGCCCTCGTCGTACGGCAGCACGAGCGCCTGACCCGACCTGCGGATGGCCGACTGCAGCTGTCGATCCTCGGCCGGGTCCCCCGCCGTCCGGAAGATCACGTCGAGCGCCGTGACGGCCGGGCCGTCGCGCCTGACCCGGTCGAGGATGCGCGCGTAGTCCGAGCGCGGGAGGCGGCCGTTGCTCCCCGCCCGCGCCCCCAGGGTCGCGTCGTCCACCGCGATGAGCGCCACCCGAGGATCCGCCGCGTGGCCGTCCTGCACGGCGAGGCGGGCGTCGACGCTCCTGAGATCGAGACGCTGCAGCCAGGCGGGATCGAGCATGTACAGGCCGAGCCCGACGACGGCCGCGGCCAGCGCGATCACCGCCGCGGCGAGGCGGCGGTTGCGGACCTCGAGGAGTCGCGAGCGGTCGCGGGCCTCCGCCAGCCTCCGCTCGGCCGTACGCCGTCGTCGCTCGTCCGCGTGGCGCCGGCGCCAGTCGAGCACCGCCGGCGCGAGCACGTCGTGGTACAGCTCCCGGCGGACCGCCCCGTCCGGCTCCGACGCGGCGACGGGCCGGAGGATCCGGTGGCGCTCGAGTCGCTCGAGCGCCGACTCCAGCGGCTCCGGCGGGACGTCCGTGAACTCGCGGAGCTCCTTCGTGCTCAGCGCGATCTTCCGGCCGCCCGACGTCACCAGGAAGCGCAGCGCCTCCGATGCGGCGTCGCGCTCCGCGTCCGGCATGCCGGTCAGCGCGTCGTCGACGTGCGCCCGGACGATCGTGCCGGCGCCGCCGAGCCGCCGCAGCGTCTCCACGCGCAGCAGCCGTGAGCCGGCGGTCGACTCCTCGTCCCAGATCCGCTGCATGACGAGCTGCAGGTAGGCGGTCTCGACGCGCACGCCGTCGCCGGTCGCCCCGCCCGCCGGCGCGTCGTCCCCGATCGTCACGCGCCCGCGCCGGACCTCATCCAGCACCGCGTCGACGAGCGCAGGCTCGATGTCCCATCGCGTCTCGCCGTCGGCGAGGCGCAGGTTGAACGCCGCCACGGGCTCGACGAGTGCGCGGCGCGCGGCGGCCTCGTCGAGGAAGTCGAGATGCAGGTAGTTGCCGTAGACGTTCGGGACCCGGCTCTTGAACCGCTCGCCGATGAGCGCGTAGGCGTCCTCGCGCACCGAGATGAGGAAGTGCGCGGGGACCGCGCGGTCGACGATGCACGCGGCGAGCTCGTCGTCGAAGGCGTCCTCGTCGGCCGGCGCGTACACGAAGCGCTCCTCGAACTGGTCGAGGATCACGAGCAGCGTCGCGCCGGTCGCATCGGACACGTCCGCGATGGCGTGGGCCAGGCCGTCGCGCCGGGGCGTCGCCTCCCGAGCGCCCGGCTGGCGTCGCGCGGCGCTCGCGAGCGATTCGATGAGCGCCGGTGTGGGGCTCGGGCCCCATTCGCTGAACACGACGGTCACGTAGCGGCCCCCGCCGCGGACGCCCGCGGTGGGCTCGTTGAGCCGCGCCGACACCCCGGCGCGCAGCAGCGAGCTCTTCCCGACCCCGCTCTCCGCGTAGAGGACGGTCAGCCGGGAGGCCCGCAGGTTCCCGATGATGCGCGTGCGTTCGGCGTCGCGACCGAAGAAGAGCCCGGCGTCCGTCTCGCGGAAGCAGTCCAGACCGACGTACGGACCGTCGGAGGCGTTCACCGCTCCGCGGGCGCGATCGCGAGCAGGGCGAGCTTGCGCTCCACCTCGTCCAGGAACTCGGTCGGTCGCTGTTCGACCACGTGCACGCCGAAGTCCTCCCAGAGCTCGCGCTCGACGGGATCCGGGGCGGGGTCCACCGCCATGGACCGGGCGCCCTCGAGCCGGTCGCCCCAGACGCGCTGGAGGAACACGCGCCGCGTCCAGTCCTGCATCCCGTAGCCCAGGAAGAGGAAGTGGCTCTCGCGCACCTTGTCGAGGATCTGGACCGGGATCAGGCCCTCGACGGGGCTCGCCGTCAGGTAGCCGATGTGGTCGTCCTCGGTGATCACGAAGTTGTCGCGGAGCGTCCGCCACTCGCGCCCGAGATCAGCGGTGCCGCCGTGGAGCTTCACGATGATCGTCCGGGTCAGCTCCAGGCGGTCGTCGATGGGCAGGTCGACGTACTCGTTGGGGACGGCGATCGGGCGACACTCGGGCGGGTCGGCGTCGTGCGGGACGTGGACGAAGCGGCCTCGGTGCGGCCCCTTGGCACCGACGAACACGACGAGGTCGTAGGGCTCCTGCACCTCCTCGAACGCGCGCTCGAGCGCGTCGTCGTAGCTCGTCGTCACGAGCAATTGGTAGGCCTCGCGGCCGAGCCTGCGCAGGTGCTCGGGCGCGGCGGCCAGGAAGCGGTGCACCGAGGTCGGCGCGGCGCCGGCGTCCACGAGGAGCTCGTGCAGCGCGCGACACAGGTCCGCGCGGCCGTCGGAGAGCGAGATGTACTGCGAGACGCGTGCCAGGTCGTCGCTGCACTGCTCGATCTCGAACCACTCGGCGAGATGGCGTGCGAGCTCGGACGTGTCGGGGAGCGACGCTCCGCCGTGCGCCCACGGCCCGGCGCGGTCGGCGGCGTTGGCTCCGGGGCCCAGGATCGTGACGAGCGAGCCCTGGGCCATGTACCAGGCTGCCCGGGACGCGCCGGTCCGTCCGTTCGCGCGCGGCCGCGCGGGCTCCGGCCGGGGCGCCGGCGGCTCGCGGTGGAAGCGGGCTGCCCGCTCCGGCGACGGCGTCGGCGAGCGCGACGAGGTCCTCGTCCCACGACTCGAGGCGCACGAGGCTGGCCTGACGGTCGGTGAGCGGCCGGAAGGTCCGTGGCAGCTGCCCACGTGGCGGCATCGCGGCGCCCTCGACGAGCACCGGGATGAGCTCCTTGTTGCGTCGCAGCGCGGTCTCGATCTCGAGACGCAGCACGTCCTCGGCGGCCGGGTCGAGGATGGCGCGCCCGACGTGATCGTGGACGGCCGAGGTCCAGTGCGGGCCGATGACGGCGATGACCACATCGGCCGCCGCGACGCGGCGCACGACGTCGTCTCGCCACTCGTCCCCGGCGTGGACGTCCTGGGTGTCGAGGAACACCTCCTCCGCGCCGAAGCGGCGTCTCAGCGCGTCGGCAACCGCTCGCGACGCCGACGGGGCGTCGGTACGCCGGTAGCTGATGAAGATGTTCACTCCGTGACGACGCTAGATCAGGTGACAGCGGCAGGTCAACACAGATGGATGGTGTGTCGATGCACCGACGGAAGCAGCATCGTTTCACCATCGGTTGGAAGGTGAAGCGAGGAGTACGATCGACTTTCCTGCAGTGAGGTCGTGCTGATGCTGGGACGTGGACGGAGTCTGATCGCAGCGCCGTGCATCGCTGCCGCAGCGGTGGCACTCGCGACCCCGGCACCGTCGGTCGCGGCGACGGTCACCCACGAGGCCGGGTCGTCCACGGTGCGGTTCGACGCGGCGCCGGGCGAGGCCAACGCCATCACCATCGGGGCGTCCGGCTCCGAGCTCGTCGTGTCCGACCCCGGGGCACGGACGCTCGGAGGCGCCGGCGACTGCGCCGTCGTCGCCGGTTCCGCGACCGTCTCCTGTCCGTCGACGAGCGCGACGACGATCGAGGTCCGCGCCGGGGACGGGGACGACCGCGTCACGAACGCCGGCCCGCTCCCCGTCACCATGTTCGGCGAGGACGGGAACGACGTGCTCGGGGGCGGTCCCGCAGGCGAGAGCCTCGACGGGGGCCCCGGCGACGACACGATCTCCGGCGGTGGCGGGGACGACCTGCTGACCGGCGGGACGGGCGCGGACGGCCTCGACGGCGGCGAGGGACTGGACACCATCACCTACGAGGCGACATGGCCCGTGGCGGTCGACCTCCCGACGGGCCTCGCCGGCAACCCCGCGTTCGGCGACGGCGATCGCGTCTCCGGCGTCGAGAACGTGCTCGACGGGAGCGAGGAGGGCACGCTCACCGGGACCGCGGCCGCGAACGCGCTCACAGGCGGCGGAGGCGACGACTACGTCGACGGCGGGCCCGGCGCGGACCGGCTCGACGGAGGCGACGGACCCGACGTCGTGGCCGCCCGTGACGGGGTCGTGGACGCCGCCGTGTCCTGCGGTCCCGGCGTCGACCTGGCGATCGTCGATCCCGGCGATCCGGTCGTGAGGAGCGGCCCCGACGGCTGCGAAGGGATCGACGACGGTCGCCTCGCGCCGCGGCGCGGCCGCGTGTCCGTGCAGCCGAGGCGATGCTCCGCCGGCGGCGACGCGCAGCTGACGTTGCCCGCGATGACGCGCTCGGTGCCGCTGCGCTACGTCCTGGGCCTGACGACCGGGTCCGGCAGTCGTCCGGCGCCGTCGCTGGCCCCCGACGCTTGCGCGCTGCAGGTCGACGCCGTCCCGGCAAGCGGCGCCCGAGCGGTGTCCGCCGAGCTGACCGGGGACGCCGTGACCGTGCGGCAGACGTCCGGGCGGGCGATCACCACCGCGCTCACCGTGCGCCGGCCGGCGTGCGCGGCAGGCCTGGCGGCGAGCGCCGCGGGGAGCAAGGCGCGACGCGTGCGCCTGCGCTCCAAGCGCGGACGCGGCAATTGGCAGGTGCGCGGGAAGTTCTCGACGGGGGCAGCCGAGGGAACGGACTGGACCACGGTCGAGAGCTGCTCCCGCACGACGACGATCGTGCGCAGCGGCCGGGTCCGCGTCTTCGACCGCGCGCGGCGTCGCAGCATCGTGGTGCGAGCCGGCGGGTCCTACGTCGCCCGGCGCGGCTAGATCCTGCGGTCGTTCGCCAGTGCCCAGTAGAAGCGCCCGAGCGCGGTGAGCCGGCACCCGGTGCCGTTGACGGCCGCGTAGTACATGTCCTCCTCGCCGACGGGCTCGACGAGCTTCACGCGGTTGCAGCGCTGCAGCGAGCGGAAGACGGCCTCGGCCTCGGCGTCGTGGGGCTCGGCGGTGCGCTCGTGGCGGGGCGACAGGGGCAGCTCGGCGTCCGGCGCGGCGAACCACTCGGGGAAGTGGCGCAGCACGTCGATGTCGACGGCCGGCCTCGCCTTTCGCAGCGAGAGCATCCGCGCGACGTGCGACTTGAACAGCGGTCGCTGGTCCCACGCGCCGAGGGCCTGGTCGACGTAGGCGTAGACGCCGGCGACCGTGACGTGACCGAGGATGTCGGCGGCCCCGCCGGCCAGCGCGGCGCAGACGAGGGCCGTGAAGACGCCGCTCTCACCCTCTTCCATCGACACCTGCGACGCACGGCTCGCGGTCAGGATCGACAGCCCCTCGCGGAGCGCTGCGTGGGTGTTGTCCGCCGCCGGCACGGCGCCGAGCGAGCCGCTGTGGCAGCTGTCGACGATGATCACGATCTCCGCGACGTGCCGGGCGCGGTTCGCGTACGTCAGGACCTCCGTCAGCCAGACGCCCTCGTCGTAGGCGTCGGCGTCCGTCGTCACGAGATACCCGCCGAGGTCGTTCTCCGTGCCGTGCCCGGAGAAGTACAGGAGCGCCACGTCGGCCGGGTCGGCGAACAGCGACCTGATCCGCTCGCGCAGACACGAACGCGTGACGGTCTCGTCGTCGGACGTCAGCAGCATCGTGTCGAAGTTCAGCGAGCCGTCCTCGTCGCGGCTCAGCAGCCGCTCCATGGCTGTCGCGTCGTTCACGCAGCCCTGCAGCGGGGCCTCCGGGTAGTCGTCGATGCCCACGCACAGCGCACGTCGCATGGGGGGATGTTGCATGAACGGCGACCCAGGCCGCAACGCTCCGGAGCCGAATGATCAGTGGCTAGATAGTCAGGTCCGAAACGGCGAGAGCAGGTTCTGGTGAGAGTGAATCGATTGAACCTCTACAGACCAGTTCACCACAAACAGTTTTCCCCGTGGGATAGCCCGCAAGGATAGGGTCAAAACGTCGAGGCCAGAACTCCCGTCATCACTCGGATGAGGAGATGCACGCCGTGACCGCTGCCACCACCGCTACGGCGCACGCTCGTAGCGCACCCCGCATGGCGTTCGGCGCCGTGCTGCTGCTGGGATGGGTCGTTCTCACCGTCATCTGGGTGGCGAGCACGGTCACCTCGGGCAGCCTCCTGATCAAGGGCGTCATCGCGCTGGCGCTCATGACGCTGCTGGC
This sequence comes from uncultured Solirubrobacterales bacterium, assembly GCA_963757125.1. Classification (GTDB taxonomy): domain Bacteria; phylum Actinomycetota; class Thermoleophilia; order Solirubrobacterales; family Solirubrobacteraceae; genus CAVVSD01. Next base: position 24,302 of record CAVWQP010000010.1, read on the forward strand.
GGCGATGGAGGGACTCGAGGTCTCGGTCATCGACCGCTGGCGCAACATCTATCCAGACCGCACGACGAAGGAACTGGCGGGGTGGCTCGCCGCGAGACAGCTGTTCGTCGCGTTGATCGTCACGACGGCCACGATTCTCGCCGATCGCCACAAGCTCACGTTGCCCGGCGTCGGTAGCACGACTGACCCGACGGCGACAAAGGTGTTCGCCATCGTGTGGACGGGCTTCACCGTGCTGTGGTTCGCCCAGATCCTTCCGAAGCACCTCGCCGCGACGAACCCGGACCGCTACCTCCGGCACCTGCAGCGCACGTGCTTCCCCGTCGTCGACGCCGTGCGGGTCGTCGGGGTGTCACAGCCGGGCGAGTGGTCCGCGAAGGCGCTCGAGCGAGGGCTGGACTGGCACGAGCCCGAGTCGGATCTGGAGGAGACCCCGCCGCGTCGCAAGGACTCGCTCGCAGAAGCCTGGCGCGCGCTCTGATCAGCGGAACTCGACGCCCCCTGCCTTCAGCAGGGGGTCGTCGGCGAGCATCCAGAGCGGCACGGCGTAGTTGCCCACCTCGTACTTGCCGCCGAAGTGCAGGCCGATGACGAGGTTGGTCTCCAGGTCCACGAGCGGCGAGCCCGAGTTCCCGCCCAGCGTCGAGCAGTCGTGCTCGAGCGCCGACCGGGCCGTCGACCAGCCGACGGTGCGCCCGGGCTGCAGCCGCTTGACGTCGAACACGTCCTGGAAGATCCGCTCGATCGCATCGGCCTCGTTCCGGGTGGGATCCGACATCGGGTAGCCGACGAGGTAGACGTCCCGGCCCAGGAGGTCAGGGGGCGCGGATGCCGCGACGGTCAGCGGATCGGGGAGCGGGCGGCCGTCCAGGGAGGCGCTCTCGACCCGCAGCAGCGCGAGATCGTGGTCGTCGTGGACGCCGATCGCCTCGGTGATCTCGAACTGCAGCGAGCTCGTGCTGTCCTGCTCGCGCACGAAGTCGATCCGGGAACGCATCCCGGGGCGGAACGTCCACGACCGGCGGCGGCCGCGCTTGCAGAACGTCTTCGCGACGTGCCGGTTGGTCATGAGCGTCGCCGGCGCCACGAGCGACGCCGTGCCCACCCACTCGTGATACGGATGGCCGTCCACCTCCACGCGACCGGCCCGTGCGATCACCTCGCGGATGCGCTCGCGCCGCCCGTTCAGGTGCGACCACAGCGCGGGCGGGTCTCCGAAGTCGCCATCGCGCACGACGATCGCCGGGCGTCCCTCCTGCTGGACGATCGCCCGCAGCCCCAGCCGCTCGGCCTCGTCGACGGCGTCGTCGCGGCCGGCGCGCACCTTGGCGAGGCCCGCGACGCCGTCCGCCAGGAGGCGGCCGCGCTCGCGGTCGGTCGGGTCCGCGGACACGCCCATCGGCCGCAGCGGAGCGGTGAACCGCGCCGCCTGCACGCGTTCGGCGACCTCGTCCAGGTCGTCGAAGATCCGGCGGACGTCGACGACGACGTCGTCGCTCATCGCCGCGACATCCAGGTCGGACCTGCGCGCGTGCCCGGTTCCTGGGGCGCACGGACGAGCCCTGCGCCGACGTCGTCGCCCGCGATCTCGTCACAGGTCCCCGTGAGGCGCGCGCGGAGGAGCTCGACGTCGAGGTGCGAGGACGACGTCAGCAGCCGCTCCGCCCAGAGCGCCGCGACGCCCGCCACGTGCGGGACGGCCATGCTCGTACCGCTCATGAGCCGGACGCCTCCGCCCGGCGCCGCCGACACGATGTCGACGCCGGGGGCGACGAGGGTCGCGCCCGCGTTGGAGAAGTCCGCGACGGCGAGGGTGCCCGCATCGGCACGACCGACCGCGCCGACCGCGACGAATCCGTCCGACGCCGCCGGGGGCGCCGCCGCGATCGTGTAGGGCCGGTCGGCGCTCCGGCGGCTCTCGTTGCCGGTCGCGGCCACGACCAGCGCGGGCCGATGGGACGGCCCTCCCGTGGCCATGAGCTCGGCGAGCTTGCCGAACTGCCGCAGGTTGTCGCGGTAGCCCTCGAGGGCCCGCGACGTCGCGGGCTCCGGCGCCATCCCCTCGTCGATGAGCCGCGCGACGAGGCCCGGGAAGTCGAGTCCGAGCGAGACGGACACGACGTGGGCCTCGGACTCCAGCGCCCACCACATCGCCTTCCACAACGCCGCCGTCGAGGCGCCGCCGTCGCTCACCACCTTGCCGACCAGCAACTCGTCGAGCCGCGTGGCGACGCCCGCGACCGTGCCCGCGCAGTGCGTTCCGTGCCCGTCGCGGTCGCCGTCGCCATCGCCGGTGAAGTCGCGCTGCGTGATCGGAACGTCCGCGAGCGCCGGGTGGGTCGCGTCGATGCCGGTGTCGAGCAGCGCGACGCGCACCCCCGCGCCCGAGAACGGGCTCTCCGGCGCGCCGACAGCCTCGATGCCCCACGACGGCTCGAGGCCGGCAGGGAGGACGCCGTCCCCGAGGGCCAGGGGCCGGACCAGCTTCATGGGCAGCACGGGCGCGACGTCGGCGTCGGGCGCCCGGCGGGCATCGGCCACCTCCGAGGGCGAGAGCGACGCCACGGTCGGCTCCGACGCGACGAGCACGGCGCTCGCCGTCGAGCCGCCCGGTGCCCTCCTCGCCCTCCCGGTCGGCCGCACACTCAGGATGGTGTAGGCCTGCTCGTCCACGGGATCTCGCGAGAGGCGAGCCTACATCCGATCCCGTAGGGTGCGGCGCATGAGCGACGACGGCCTCGATGCCCTCTCCTCCGAGAAGCTGCACGACCTCGCGGTCTCACGTGCCAAGCGCCACTTCGACGTGAAGTTCTTCTGGCAGCTCGTCGAGACCCTGCCGGCGGCGGAGGCAGCGGTCGGCGACATGGACGCGGCCGAGACGAACGTCATCAAGCTGAGCGCGCACGTCGACGACGTCGCCGAGTCGGGGAAGGGCGAGGTCGGCGAGGCGATGCGGCCGTTCTACCTCGACTACCTGCGCCGCCACGACGTCAAGGCGCCGTAGCGCGCGGCGAGCTCCTCCGGAATCCGGGTGAGGTTCGACTCGACGATGCGCACACGTCGCGGTTCGTCGTGCCCCTAGCCGTCGAAGTACATGGGGAACTCGTAGGGGTGCGGGCGGATCTTGACCCGGTCGGACTGGTCGCGCCGGAACTCGACGTACGCGCTGATCAGGTCGTCGGTGAACACTCCGCCGCGGGTGAGGAAGGCGTGGTCGGCCTCCAGCGCGTCGAGTGCCTCGTCGAGCGTGGCGGGGACGGTCGGGATGTCCGCGAGTCGCTCCGGCGGCAGCTCGTAGAGGTTGGTGTCCATCGGCTCGCCGGGGTCGAGCTCGCGCTCGATGCCGTCCAGGCCCGCCATGAGCATCGCCGGCAACGCGAGATACGGGTTGGCCAGGGGGTCGGGCGGGCGGAACTCCAGCCGCTTCGTCTTCGGTGACGCCGAGTACATCGGGATCCGCACGGCAGCCGATCGGTTGCGCTGCGAGTGCTTGAGCAGCACCGGGGCCTCGTAGCCCGGGACCAGCCGGCGGTAGGAGTTCGTCGTCGGCGCGCAGAACGCCATGAGCGCCGGCGCGTGCTCGAGAAGGCCGGCCGCGTAGTGCAGCGCGAGCGGCGAGAGGAGCCCGTATCCGTCGGCGGCGTGCATGAGCGTTTCGCCGTCCTTCCACAGCGACTGGTGGACGTGCATCCCGGAGCCGTTCTCCTCGAAGATCGGCTTGGGCAGGAACGTCGCGGACTTGCCCGCCTGCTTGGCGGTGTTCTTCACGACGTACTTGTGCAGCTGCAGGGCGTCGGCCATCTCCAGCAGCGGGAGGAAGCGCAGGTCGATCTCGCCCTGGCCCGGGCCCCCGACCTCGTGGTGGTGGCTCTCGGTCTCGATGCCGAGCGCCTCGAGGACGATCACCATGCGCGCGCGCAGGTCGCTGAGGGTGTCGTTCGGCGGCGCGGGGAAGTAGCCCTCCTGCGAGCGGTTCGTGTAGCCCAGGGCGGAGAGCCCCTCGCCGCGGCGCTGGAACCCCTGCCCGGAGGTCCAGTGGCCCTCCTCGGAGTCGACCTCGTAGAACGCCGTGTTCGCCTGCTGGTCGAAGGCGACGTGGTCGAAGACGTAGAACTCCGCCTCGGGGCCGAAGTACGCCAGGTCCGCGATGCCGGTGGAGCGCAGGTGCTCCTCGGCCTTCATCGTCACGTAACGCGGGTCGCGCGAGTACGGCTCACGGACGATCGGGTCGAGCACGGTGCAGACGAGCGAGATCGTCGGCGCCTCGTAGAACGGATCGAGGATCGCGGTGGACGGGTCCGGCAGCAGCAGCATGTCGGACTCGTAGATCTCCTGGAAGCCGCGGATCGACGACCCGTCGAAGCCGATCCCGTCGGCGAGCGCCTCCTCGTCCAGACTCCTCAGCGCCATCCCCATGTGCTGCCACGTCCCGGGCAGGTCCGTGAACTTGAGGTCCACCATGCTCGCGCCGTGCAGCTCGGCGAGGGAGAGCACGTCGCTCGGCTCCGGCGCCCGGTCGCCTGCCAGCACACGGGCGCTGAGCGGTGCCGTGTGGTTGCCGTCCAACAGGTCAGCAAAGGCCATGCCTCTCTCCTCCTGTGGTCGCAGACCTGGCGATTGTCCCGCCGGGGAGGGCGGCGCGCCAGTCCTCCGCGCGAGGAGAGAGGTCAGTGGTGGCGCAGGCTCCCCGCGCCGGCGGGGGCCGGACGGAGGAGGAGGCTCGCGCGGACGAGGTCGAGCTGACGCGTGTGCGAGTCGCGCGCGGAGAACAGCCCACGGAGCTCGAACGACGGGGTCGCGCTGCGGATGGGTGCGGTGGCCGTGCTCATGGGACGAGTGTCCTCCCGCGCCGCGATCGGTAGGGGAGGGTCGACCCGCCGGAGGGGGTGCGGCTGACCCCCGGAGGAGTACCATCTGACACGGAGGCCTGGCTTATGACCGCAGTGGTCATCGCGCTGTTGGTGACGGGCGCCGCCCTGCTGATCGCGGAGGCGCACGTGGCGAGCTATGGCCTTCTCGGTCTCGCAGGCGCCCTGGCGCTGGCCGGCGGTGCGGGCCTCGCGCTCGACGCCGGCGGCGTGAGCCTCTGGCTGGTTCTGGTGCTCGCTGCGGTGATGGCCGCCGGACTCGCGTCGCTCGGACTCGTCGCGACGCGCGCAGCGCTGCGGATGCGTCGGCGCAGAGCGCTGGGCGGCTCGCAGGGTCTCATCGGCCGCGTCGGCGTCGTTCGTCGCGAGCTGACCCCGGTCGGGGTCGTCGCCGTCATGGGCGAGCTGTGGCGCGCCCGGCCGGCGTGGAGCGAGATCGAGTCCGCACCCGTCGAGGGCGAGGACGTCATCGTGGAGCAGGTGCACGGGCTCACGCTGTGGGTCCGCCGCGCCGAGGAGTGGGAGGTGCATCCGTGAGCGCCGTCGCAGCCGTCGTCATCGTCGTCGCTCTGCTCGGCGTCCTCGCGCTGACGGTCGCGGCGGCATCCGTCCGGATCCTGCGCGAGTACGAGCGCGCCGTCGTCTTCCGCCTCGGTCGACTTGTCGGCGAGAAGGGGCCCGGGCTCGTCCTCCTGATACCCGCCGTCGACCGGATGGTGCGCGTGGACCTTCGCACGGTCACGCTCGACATCCCGCCGCAGAGCGTCATCACGCGCGACAACGTCCCGGCCAAGGTCAACGCCGTGTGCTACTTCCGGGTCATCGACGCCGCGAGCGCGATCGTCGAGGTCGAGCGCTATCTCCAGGCCACCACCCAGATCGCCCAGACGACGATGCGCTCGGTGCTCGGCAAGGCCGACCTGGACATGCTGCTCTCGGAGCGTGAGCAGCTCAACGAGGCGGTGCAGCAGATCGTCGACGACCACACCGATCCGTGGGGCATCAAGGTCACGACCGTCGAGATCAAGGACGTGGAGATCCCGACGGCGATGCAGCGCGCCATGGCGCTGGGCGCCGAGGCGGAGCGCGAGCGGCGGGCGAAGGTGATCCACGCCGAGGGTGAGTTCCAGGCCTCGCAGCGCCTGCGGGATGCAGCGGACATCATCTCGGACAACCCGGCGTCGCTGCAGCTGCGCTACCTGCAGACGCTGACGGAGATCGGCGGGATGAACAACTCCACGGTCGTGTTTCCGCTGCCGCTCGACATCGTGCGGCCGTTCGTCACGCGCTGGGCTCGGTGGCGCGCGACGCGCCCGAGCCCGAAAAGGGCACGAGGCTCGAGGACAGCCCGCAGTCCGAGCTCACCGAGCCCGCCGGTGCGGCGCTGCGCAACGGGGCGGATCAGTCGGTGACCGCGGGGAGTCTCGCGTCTCAGTCGATAGACGCGGGTTAGATGCGAGTCGCGGGGCAACCGCGCCGGGGTGGCTGACCTCCGTCCGCTCACGACCAGGGGTCGCGGTACTCGATGCAGTCGATCTCCTGGCCGCTCGGGCCGAAGGCGGCGATGCGGAACATCGTCGCGTCGGGCTCGTGCACCGTGAGCGCGACGAAGGAGCCGGTCCGCTCGTCGACGTGCAGCTCGTGCTCCTCGATCGCCGATGTCACGCGCAGGCGTGCGACGTCCGTGGTCACCACCCCCGCGGTGAACGCGATGTGCGTCCGAGGGTCGCCGACGGCAGAGCCGGACGTGCCCGTCAGCATCGCGATCGGCCGCCCGTCGCCCGGGCGCGGCTCGTCCGGCGGCTGGGGCCACAGATCGCCGTTGCCCCACTCCTCGGCCCAGCGATCAGCGCGCCGCACGAAGACCAACGTGTCCGAGTAGAAGCCGCGCTGGCTCGACCGCTGGAGGCGGAGGACCGCGCCGATGTCACCGACGCGGTCCCGCGCGACCGGCGCCCACTGCTTGCGCGGCCACTCCGCGGGAGGGGGTGCCAGCGCGGGCAGGTCGAGCAGGTCGCCGAGGTTCATCGCGTCCAGCCAACCACAGCGCGTCGGTTCGAGACGTACGCCTGGAGGCTGGCGAGCGCGCTGGGCGGCGGGTCGTCCTCCCAGACGGCGTCGACGAGCCGCACGGTGCCAGACGACGCGGCCGCGCTCGAGGAGCAGCAGGCCAGCGCGGCGCGCTGCTTGGATGATCCGAGGTCGACCGGTTCCCGCGCGCCGGGACGCAGCACGGTGAGGCCCCGGCAGGCGGTACCGCAGCTCGTCTGTCGTTCCTGCCATCCCGTCGCGTCCGTGGCGTCCGTGGCGTCCGCGGGAGCGTACCCGCGGCGCCACGGACGACGGGGTCAGCGCACCGGTGCCGCGACGCGCCCGTGCAGCTCGAGCAGCTGCTCGAGACTCGGGCCGTCCGTCCCGCGATCGGCGATCCGCGCCATGCCGCACTCGGTCGCGACGGCGAACTCCCGGCCGCCGCTCCCCCGCACCGCCGCCGCGATGATCTCGTTCGTGCGCCCCTCGTCGCCGGCATAGTCGATGACGCCGAGCGACAGCCGCGGCGCGTCCAGGTCCCGCAGCGGCGCGAAGTACGCCGGGTCGCGGCCCGTCTCCCGGTCGGCGGGCATGTGCACGAACGCGGACCGGTCGCCCAGCGCGTTCGCCAGCCCGACGCACAGCGAGAGGTCCTCCGGCACCGCGAAGTGACGGTGCCGGTAGTCGCCGTAGCAGAAGTGCACGCCCTGCTCGACGGATGCCGGTACGGCATCCAGCGCCTCGACGAGCGACCGGCGCACGGCGTCCTCCGTCGCGAGTGCCGGCGTCGCCGGGAAGTTCCCGGTGAGCGCGCCGATCTCGACCGCCACGTCGTGCTGGAGGAGGAGATCGTCGCCCACGAGATCGGCGATGTCCGCGATCTCGCCGGCGATGGCGGCCGCGTAGACAGGGAGGAGCTGCTCCTGGTCCTCCGCCCGCACCCACGCGATGATCGAGGCGTAGGGCGTGGGGACGCACACCTGGAACTTGACGCCCTCCGGCACGACGCCCTCGTCGCGCAGGCGCCGGAAGATCGCGTAGGACTCCTCCGCGGCGTCCGCGTAGCCGAGGGAGCGGGCCGGGATCCCCGCGAAGGACGGCAGGACCGCCAGGGCCGGGAAGACGCTGTACTCGTCGTTCTCGGCACCCGCGACGCCGTGGGTGCCGACCGGCTCGATCCCCTCGATCGCGGTCAGCTTGTCGATCTGCCAGAAGATCCACTGCTGGCGATCGCCGGTCTCGCCATCGGGAATGGCGTGCAGATGCCGCCCGAGGATCCGTGCGGCGGTCGTCATCGCCGCCTCTGCGTCGGGTGCGTGCAGGCCTCCGACGAGATGTGCGCCAACGGTGTCGGTCATGTGGACGGCCTCTCCAGCATCCCCGCGATCGCCGCGGTCGTCTCGGTCGGGCTCTCGAGGGTCCAGAAGTGGCCCCCGGGGATGAACTCCACGTCGACGCTCTTCGCGTTCGGGATGTACTCGCGCGCGTCCTCGTAGAACTCACGCGGCTGGCTGCGTGACTCCGCCCCCTGCAGGATCGTCACCGGCGAGGTCCAGGCCGGCAGGAGCGATCGGCGCCGCTGGATCCACTCCTTGCGGAACGTCGACGAGAGGAAGTAGCGCGGCAACGCACGCGTGATGTCCGGGTACATGAACTCCTGGATGACCCGTCGCATGTCCGCCTCGGGGATCGGGAGGTTCGCGACGAACGTGTAGACCCAGATGGCGAACCGCTTGGGGTCGTTCATCAGGCCGCTCCACGGCGCCGAGGCGAAGAGCTCGTCCTGCGGCGCGAGGACCGGGTTGAAGTGGAAGAGATGCTGCTCGCCGCGGCCGTAGCGGAGCACGCGGTCGGGGTGCTTGGCCGCGATGAAATCGGCCTGGACGGTGCCTCGATCATGCGTCACGAGGTTGAACCGCTCGACGCCGATCTCGTCGAGCAGGGCCACGAGCTGGTCGGCGGCGGCCTCGTGGCGGAAGTCACCGCGCTCCTTGCTCGACTGCCCGTAGCCCTTGAGATCGATGGCGATGCCGCGGAACCGGGGGGCCAGGGTCGCCATCTGGTGGTGCCACTGGAACCAGGAGTCGGGGATGCCATGGAGGTAGACGACCGGCTCGCCGGCGCCCGCCTCGACGTAGTGCCACAGCAACGTCTCGTGGTCGCCCGGCGCCTCCGCGAACCGGTGTGTGAACGTGACGCCGTCGAGCGTCTCGACGTCGCCGTCCGCATCAGCGGTGCGCGGTTCGACGTCCGCGTACGTCTCGGTGCGCCGGGCCACCTCCTCGTCGTCGGGCACGAACGTCTCCAGCGCTCGCTGCGCCCGCTCCGGAAGGTCGGTGTACGTCAGGTCCATCACGTCAGCCATGGCTGTGCCTCCTCGAAGGTCACGCGCGTGAGCCGAGCAGCACCTGCTCGGCGACGTCGCGGTGCAGCTGCAGCAGCGGCCGCACCGTGCTGGGGTTGCGTCGTCCGAACCCGCACTCGGTCGCCACCCCGAGGTTCGTGTCGACCACGCGGCGGGCGGCGTCGAGCCGCCGGCGGGCGCCGTCGACGCCGTCCTGGGGGTGGATGAGGCCCAGGAACAGCTGGGCGTCCGGGGCCTCGAGGTCCGCCAGAGGCGCGAAGTACGCGTCGTCGTCCCTCGCGATCGGGACCGGCACGTGGACCCAGTCGACGGGCCGATCGAACCGGACGACTGCCTCGTTGGCCATGCGGGTGAGCAGCCCGAGGTCCTCGGGCTCGACGATGTGGTGGCCGCCCAGGTCCCCGTAGCAGAGGTGCAGGCCGACGAGCGCGTCCTCGGGGACCATCGTCGAGATCGCCGAGAGCATCGCGGTGTACCGCTCCCAGGCGCTCTCGTGCGAAGGCATCCAGGGGTAGGCGCCCTCGAGGTCCATCACCTCGTTGCAGATGTCCCACTGCACCGCGAGGTCGCCCGCGGGGATCACGTCGAGGATGCGCTCGATCTCGCGGCGCAGTGCGACGGTGTAGCCCGCGAGGACCTTCTCGTGGTCGTCGGCGTCGGCACGGAAGAACGCCCAGATCCCGCCGGGCGGCGTGGGCAGCGCGACCTGGAGGCGCACACCGTCGGGGATGCGGCCCGCGTCACGCAGATCGCTGAACGCCACCCAGGACCGGATCGCCTCGTCGGCGTAGAAGAGCTCGCCGTACTCGACTCGGTCCACCCCCTCGCGGACGCGGAAGCTCCAGAGGTCCTCGAAGCCGTGCGGGCTCCACTGGAGGACCCCGTCCTCGGACCCTGGGCGCTGCAGCGTCTCGAGGTCGGGGTGCGGGTGGTGGACGAAGTAGGCCTGGAAGTTGATCCAGTTGGTGCGGTAGCGCGTCTCTCCGTCGGGGAGGGCGAAGACGTGACCGCCGATCGCGTCGGCTCCGGCCGCGAGGACCTGCTCGGCGTCGGCGAGCGGCACGCTGCCGACGAGCGAGATGGGGGCGTCGGTCCGCGGCATCAGATGACCTGCGTCTTGCCGCCCGAGAAGAGGACGCGGACGTTGAGGCTGCCCTCGTTGAGCAGCCAGGGACGGATTCGGAACGACCGTGCCCCTGACTTGTGCATCGGGTCATCCTCGGCGTACCGCGTCGCCTCCTCGAGGGAGTCGGCCCGGTACATGAACAAGCCGTCGCCCAGCCACTCCCGCTCGTCCGGGGTCGCCATGGGTCCGGCGGCCCACATGATCCCGTCGACTTCCAGCTTGGTCTGGTAACGGACGTGCTCGTCGACCACCTCGAGGATGGGTCCGAGCCCGTTCGTGGGCTCGCTGAAGACCACGTAGAGCTGTTTCGCGAGCAACTCGTGCTCCCGCGAGTAGTCGACCATGGACTGCCAGGTCATCTCGGTGTCGGGCACGCCGCTTGCTCTCCTCTGCACCCGGGTTTACGGACGCGAGGGACGTTCGCCGACGCGGCGTTAACCGACCCGCAACGCGCTACGCCCGAGCCCTGCTGCGCAGGCTGTCGACCAGCGCCTGCGTCGCGGGCGACGGTTCGATCCCGACGCCTGCGAGCGAGGCGCGGCACTCGCGGTACGCGCCGATCACCGCGTCGTGGTCGCCGACGGCCGCGGCGATCTGCATCAGGATCTGCCATCCCCGCTCGCGGTAGGGATCCGTGCGCACCGTGTCCTGGGCATGCCGCGCTGCCGCGGCATGCTCGCCCGCCCGCAGGTGGGTCTCGGCCAACGTCATCCGCGCCTCCGCGGCGAGCGTCGTCAGGCGCTCGCGCTGGGCGTCGATCCATGCCGAGCTGCGTCCGCGGAAGAACTCCCCGCCGTCGTACAGCGCGAGCGCCGCCTCGAGCGCGGCGGTCTGCTCCTGGCCGAGCAGGCGGCCGGCCTCCGAGAGCAGGACGTCGAACTGCTGGGCCTGTGACGACAGGACGACGTCCGGGTGCAGCGAGACCGTCAGCTTGTCGACGCTCAGCGCATCCGCCTGCGGGAGCGCCTCGCGGAGATGGAGGATCGCCTGGCGCAGGTACGTGCGCGCCGCGGTGTCGTCGCGTCCGTCGAAGAGCGCGTCAAGGAGATCGATGCGTCGCGCTTTGCGGCCAGGACGGTCGACGAGGTGCGCCAGGAGCTCGGAGCTCTTCGCGATTCGGGGTCGCACCTCCTGACCGTCGACGAGCAGCCGGACCTCGCCGAACTCCTGCAGCTCGATGCGGCGGCCGGACGGGAGGTCGCGTCGCTCGCGCTCCTGCACGAGCCGGCGGCTGACCCCGTGCCACGCCGAGTCGGCGCGAGGCTCTGCGTCCATGCACCGCGTGAGCACTGCTGGGTGATCCGTCAACGCCTGCAGCAGCGTGTGCTGGGACCCGAGGGAGGCGCATCCGGCGAGCGCGAGCTCCGCAGCCGCGTCGGCGCCCTCTTCGTCCCCAGCGCGCCACCGCGCCTCGGCGAGGTAGACCGCCGCCGTCGGGAGCTCGAGCCCCCGTTCGCCGCGCCGCATGTGCTCGACAGAGCGCTCGAGCTCCGACAGCGCCTCGTCGTCGCGGTCGAGCATGAGCAGCGCCCGGCCGCGCCAGCACTCGGCCACCTCGGCGAGGAAGCCGAATCCCTCCGCGGCGGGCGAGACTCCGAGCGGCTCGAGGATCTCGAGCGCCAGCGCCGGATCGTCCCGCAGGCGGATGGCGTGTTTGGCCCGCAGCACCTCATTGAGCAGTGCGAGCATGCGGGAGCCCGTCCGGTCGATCAGCTCGCGGCCCTCGACGAGGGCGGCGAGGGCGTCCTCCGTGCGACGGAGATCGATGAGGATCTCGGGGTACGCGATGGCGTGGAGCCACACGTCGGTGCTCCCGGACGAGGCCGACGCCTCGTACACGGCCAGCGCCGCGGACGTGCGGCCGCTCGCACGCAGGCGGGAGACCGTGAACGGGACGCTGAGCGACGCGGACCAGCGCGACGTCGCCAGCTCGCGGACCTGCGCCATCTCCCCGCGCACGAAGTGGGCGCGGATCCGGACGACGTCGAGCGGGCCCTCGACGGTCGGCGGTGGGACCCAGCGCACGTCGGCGGCGCACACGGCATCGAAGAGCCGTCCCGCCACCTCCAGCTCCGGTGTCCCCGGGTGCTCGCGAATGAGCGCGTGGACGTCGTCGTGCCGTGCCACGTGGTGATAGCACCACGCGAGGAGGGCCACCATCTCCCATCCGAGACCCCCGAGCACGGCTGCGCCCTCCGGGGAGCGCAGTTGGTCGGCGATCGCGGCGCCTCGAGGGAAGTGCCACTGGCCGGTCGCGGACATGAGCGCGGCGCGCCAGAGCGGGGGAGTCAGCTCGACGCCCGCGCGGGTGAACGCGGCCAGCCAGCGGTCGGCGTGCTCGAGGTCCAGCCGCTGGATGAGCTGCGGGATGGCCCGCTCGGCGGGAGCGACGGCGTCCTCCTCGGCCCCGGCGAGCAGGAGCTCCTCGACGGCCTCCTCGTCGTGGCCCTGCTCGATCCACATGCACGCGACGCGCCGCCGCAACGGCCCGATCGCCGACGCGCCCCGGCGGCTCAGGAGCTCGCGGAGGTACTCCCGGAACCGCGTGTGCAGGCGCAGGGACGAGCCGTCGGCGGACCACACGGCCGGGAGATGCTTGTCCCGCAACGCCGCCATGACGCTCGGCCCTTCATCTGCGCCGATGACGGCGGCGACCTCTGGGGTGATCTCGTCCACGAGCGATGCGCGAACGAGGAACTCCCGTTCGCCGGCCGAGAGCCTGTCCAGGATCTCGTGCGAGAGATAGCCGTAGAACGGGTCGCTCTCGCCACCGCTTCCCAGCACGTGTGCGTCGGATCGCCACGCCTCGAACATGACGCCCGCCACCCAGCCGCCGGTGGCCTCGAGGACGGACGCGGCGTCGGCATCGCTGTGGCCCGCGACGCTCAGCGCCGCCTCGGCCTCGCCCTCGGTGAACGCGAGCTCGGACTCCCCGACACGCGCCGCGGACGCCGTCCCCGCGTGGATGTCGATCTCCTCGCGGCTCACGAGCACGACGGTCACACCGTCGGGCGCGTACCGCACGAAGGAGCCGATCACGGCCAGCGCCGCATCGCTGTGCGCGAGATGCTCCAGCTCGTCGAGCACGACCACGACCGGCGCGGCCACGAGCGTCTCGGCCAGCATGCCGGCGACCTCCGCGTGCGCCAGGCGCTCGTCGAGCAGCTCGTCGACGAGAGTCCCCGTCGCGCCCGGCTGGGGCGCGAGCGCCGCTTCGAGGTACGTCAGGAGGCGACCCGGAGCGCGATCGGTCGCGTCGACGGTCAGCCAGCGCAGCTCGCGCGGGTCGCGCGCCGCAGCGCGGAGGACCGCCGTGGTCTTGCCCGCGCCGGCGGTCGCGCAGACCCAGACGATCCGCCGGCTCGCAAACAGATCGGCGAGGTGGGCCTCGACGCGCGGTCGCTCGATGACGTGACCGTGGAGGTTGGGCGGGGTCAGCTTGGCGTGGATGACCCGGCGCATGCCGAGTCGAACCGTAGCCCGCCGAGCCTCGGCTCGTCCTCTGACACGCGTCGAGCTGCCACGATGCAGGAACCGCCTCACATGCAGAGGCCGTCGACGGCAGCGGCGCGGCCGAGAAGCGCGCCGAGCACATGACAGATCGGGAGGACCCCGTCGCGGCGCGTTGACCGCGGCCGCCCACCGTCCCTGCTGGGACCACATGATCATCGCGCCCCTCTGGGTCGCGTATCGCGCCAACCTCGGGACGCTGCTGCGAACGTGCGACGCGACCGGCGCCTGCCTCGCCGTCCCGGACACATCGCACTACCACGACGCGCTCGCCATCGGCGACACGCTCGGCGCGCATCGCGGGTGTGTCCACTGGGTCGCCTCCGGCAAGGCTCGGTGGATCGCCGAGCAGCGGGCGGCCAGCTGGCGGATCCTCGCCGTCGAGGCCTGTGACGGCGCCACACCGCTGCACGAGCTCGCGCCCGCCCGCGAGCGCACCGTGGTCCTGCTGGGCCACGAGCACAGAGGCGTGCCGGACGACGTCCTCGCCGGCGCCGACGAGCGTGTCGAGATCCCGATGCTCGGCCGCGGCGGAAGCCTCAACGTCGCGGTCGCCGGGAGCCTCGTCGCCTACCGCCTCGCGGGGTTGGCGTGATTCCTCCCGCGTCAGGCCACGGCCGACGGGTCGAAGCGCTCCGGCCGGCCCGGGGGATCCCCGAAGTCGAACGCGGCGACCTCGCCCCGCTCGGAGCGCAGGCGCTCGCGCAGCTCGGCGGTCGCGGTCTCCTCGACCGCCCCGTCCGCATCCACGACCACGCCGTAGTCGCGCCGCGCGCCCTCCGGGCTGACCGTCAGGTCGCGGACGTCCGCCGCGACGCGGTCCGCCGGGCGCTCCAGCGGGTCGCCCCACCCGCCCGCGCCCGCGGTCCTGAACACGAAGCGATCCCCGGGCTGCACCGCGAGGCTGTCGACCTTCGAGGGCAGGGTGAACTCGCGCCCGTCGCGCTTGACGAGCCGCTTCGCGCCACGGCCCCCGGCGCGCCCACCGGCGACGCCCCACGGGTTCGTGATCGCGCGGTCGTCGTTGATCGTGAAGACGCCGGCCGCGAGGAACTCGTAGGTCTTCTCCACGCCGGTGCCGCCGCGGTGCAGGCCCGCGCCGCCGGAGTCCACGACCGGGACGTAGCTCGTCACGCGCACGGGGTAATGCGCCTCGGTGTACTCCACGGGCGTCGTGCGGAACAGCGGCCACCAGGAGTGCCCGTCGAGCCCGTCCCCGCGCTGCCGGGCGGGCAGCCCGCCGAACAGCAGCTCGACGAACTGGAAGTAGCGGTCGTGGTCGTCGGTGCCCGAGAACACGAAGTACGGGCTCGCGCCGTAGCCCGCCGCCATCGCCAGGTCGGGCGCGCGCTGGCCCATCGCGCCGCTCATGCAGTCGAAGAAGCGGACGTGGACGTTGAGCCGGTTCGACACCGCGGCCGGGAACTTCGGGTTCAGCAGCGTCCCCTCCGGGAGCGTCACGTCGAAGACGTCGCGCACGCCGTCGTTGAACAGCACGGAGGGATCGAAGGCCATGATGAGGTAGATCCCGAAGAACAGCCGGCACAGGCCGTCGTTGATGCGGAAGTTGATCGTGCCCGGCGCCTGCGCGTCGGTGCCCGTCCAGTCGACGTGGCAGACGTCGCCGGTCCGCCACACGGTCAGCACGATCTTGAACGGGCCGTTGCCCAGCCCGTCGTCGTCGACCCAGTCGGTGAACGTGACGGGCTCCTCGGGGATGTAGCGGCGCACGAGCGCGCCGAGGGCGACGCGCGTGCGGTCGATGAGCGCGCCGCACGCCGCCTCGTAGACGTCGGTGCCGAAGCGGTCGCACAGCTCGTTCACCCGCGTCTCCGCCGTCCGGCAGCCGGCGATGAGCGCGAGGAGGTCGCTCTCGTTCATGTCCGGGGTCCGGGTGTTGTTGAGGATGACGTCGAGCGCCGTGCGGTTCAGGACGCCGCCCTCGACGATCTTCACCGGCGGGATCCGCAGGCCCTCCTCCCAGATCGACGTCGCGTCGTTGACCTGGCTGCCGGCGACCTTGCCGCCCACGTCCATCATGTGGCCGAACATGGACGCGAACCCGATGTGCCGCTCGCCGGCGAAGATCGGGAGCACGACGCACCAGTCGTTGAGGTGCGTGATCGAGCCCTCGCTCAGGTAGGGATCGTTGAAGAGGATCACGTCGCCCTCGCGGATGTCCCCGCCGAGCCGATCGACGATGCCCGGGATGTAGGAGCCGAACTGGCCGACGACCATCCGGCCGTGGCGGTCGCAGACCATCGGGAACTCGTCGTGCTGCTCGCGGATCATCGGCGACATCGCGGCGCGCCGGACGACCTCGTCCATCTCGAAGCGGACGTTGAGCAGCGCGTTCTCGATGAGGTCCAGGGTGGGGCCGTCGACCGTCATGCGGCGCTCCTCGGGCTGATCAGCAGGTTGGCGTGCGGGTCGACCGTGGCGACGTGGCCCTCCAGGACGACGGTCGTCGCGTCGTACTGCTCGACCACGGCCGGGCCGTCGACGACCATGCCCGGGGCGAGCCGGGCGCGGTCGTAGGTCGCGACGTCGCGGTACGCCGCGCCGTCCCAGACCGGGTGCGTGCCGGTCCGCGCGGCCGACGCGTCGGGCGGCCCCAGCGGCCGCGCCGGCGTCTCGATCGACGGCACGCTCCCGATGCCGACGGCGCGCAGGGTGACGAGCTCGGCGCCGCCGGGGAGGCCGAAGCCGTAGAGCCGCTCGTGCGTCGCGGCGAACGCGTCGCCGAGCCCGGCTAGCGTCGCCTCCTCCAGGTCGCCGATCGCGATCGGCAGCTCGTAGCCCTGGCGGTGGTAGCGCATGTCCGCGACGTAGCGGATCTCGCGGTCGCCCTCCGCGACCCCCTCGCGCTCCAGGAACGCGGCGGCCTCCTCGCCCAGCGCTGCGAGCCGCTCGGCGACCTCGCCCGGTCGCACGTCGGCGACCGCGCGGATGAACGTCCGGCTGAACTCGCTGCGCACGTCGGACACGAGGAAGCCCAAGGCCGAGAGGACGCCGGGCTCCAGCGGCACGATCACCGGGAAGCAGCCGAGGGTCGCCGCCAGGGCGTTCGCGTGCAGGGCGCCGGCGCCGCCGAAGGGCACGAGCGCGAAGGTGTCGGCCGGCATGCCGCGCTGGACGGTGACCAGGCGCAGCGCGCCGAGCATGTTCTCGTCGACGAGCCGCACGATCGCCTCGGCCGTCTGCGGGACGCCGAGCCCGAGGCGCTCGGCGACGCGCGCGACCGCCGCGTGCGCCGCATCGACGTCGAGCGTCATCGCGCCGCCGAGCAGCCGGGGCGGGAGGTGCCCGAGCACGACGTTCGCGTCGGTCACCGTCGCCTCGAGGCCGCCGTTGCCGTAGCAGGCGGGTCCGGGCGTCGCTCCCGCGCTCTGCGGCCCGACGCGCAGTCCGCCGGTCACCTCCGACACGCTCGCGATCGACCCGCCGCCGGCGCCGATCGTCTCGACCGCGACCGACGGCACGCGCATGGGGAAGGGGCCGACCTTCGTCTCGCGCGTGATCTGCGGACGGCCGTCGAGGCTGGCCGACACGTCGGTCGACGTCCCGCCCATGTCGAACGTGATGATGCGGTCGTAGCCGGCAAGACGCGCGACGTGCGCGGCGCCGCTGACGCCGCCGGCGGGCCCCGACAGCATCGTGTGGACCGGGGTCGCGCGTGCGGCGTCGAGGCTCATGAGCCCGCCGTCGGAGCGCACCACCTGCAGCTCGGCGCCCGCGCGCACCGCGTCGAGCCCGCGTCGCAGGCCGCTCAGGTAGCGCTCCATCTCCGGGGCGACGTAGGCGTTCATCGTCGTCGTGATGGCGCGCTCGTACTCGCGGAACTCGGCGAGGACGTCGCTGGACAGGAAGACGGGGACGTCGCCCACGATCCCCTCGGCCACCCGGGCGACGGCCTGCTCGTGGACCGGGTTGGCGTAGGAGTTCAGCAGGCAGACCGTGATCGCCTCGACGCCCTTGGACACGAGCTGGCGCAGCGCCGCCGCGACGCTCTCCTCGTCGAGCGGCTCGGCCTCCTCGCCGCCGGCGTCCAGGCGGCCGCGGACCTCGGCCATGAGGTCGACGCCGACGAGCGGCGCCGGGCGGTCGTAGACCATGAAGCCGAACAGGGGCCCGGGCGTCCACGCCTCCGCGAGGTGGAAGAGGTGACGGAAGCCCTCGTTGACGACGACGCCGACCCTCGCGCCACGGCCCTCGAGCACGGCGTTGGTGGCGGCGGTGGTGCCGTGCATGAGCCCGCCCAGCTCCTCGGGCCCGATCCCCGCCCGCCGGCAGATCTCCTCGAGGCCCTCGACGACGCCGCGCGACTGGTCGCCGGTGGTCGTCGCGATCTTCAGCAGCCGGACGCTCCCGTCGCCGGCGTCGTGCAGGAGGACGTCGGTGAACGTCCCGCCCACGTCGATCCCCAGGCGGCGGCTCGTGGCCGCGGTGTCGGTCATGTGTGGGCGTGGTCCTGGCTGGCCTCGGGCAGGATGGAGCCGTACTCGAAGCAGTTCGCGCCCGGGACCTCGTAGAGGAAGATCGACAGCTCGTCCTTCGCGTCGCCGGTGATCTCGCTCCACGCGTCCGCGATGCCGTGGATCAGGCGGCCACGCAGCTCCTCGGATCGTCCCGCGCGGATGAGTCCCATCATCCGGGGCGAGGTCGTCTCCTCGCCCTCGACGAACATCGAGCCGCGCGGTGCCTCGAAGAAGGAGCAGTGCACGTAGCGCGCGGGCGCGCCCGTGACCTGGTTGTGGACCCGCGTCACCGCCCGCGAGATCTCGGCTCTGTGCTCGAGGGTCGCCGTCCCGGTGGGCGCGACGAACTCGTAGACCGGCATCGTGCACTCCTCCTGTCGATGTCCGCGTGAGTCTGACGCCCTCCGGCTTGCCGCCCCGCCGCGGATCGGAGAGGCTCGGCACATGCATGGCGCGTTCGCATCCGTCATCGACGAGTCGTGGGGCAGCCTCGGCGAGCGCCGGTTCCTCTTCCTGACCCTGATCGGGTTCGTCGGCGCGTTCGGCTTCATCCGCCTCTCGACCCGTCTCATGCGCAGTCCGCGCGTGCCGTGGTGGCCGGGCAGCATCGTGTCCGACAGCGGCGTGCACATGCACCACCTGTTCTTCGGGATCGTGCTGATGATGGCGGCCGGTGGCCTGAGCTTCGCGGCAGGAGAGACCGACGGTCCCTGGTACGCGGTGTACGCGGTGCTGTTCGGCGTCGGCTTCGGCCTCGCGATCGACGAGTACGCGCTGTGGCTCCACCTCGACGACGTCTACTGGTCCCGGGAGGGCCGCAGCTCGATCGACGCTGCGCTCGTGGCCCTGGCCTTGATCGTGTTCGTCCTGCTCGCGTTCGTGCCCACACGGATCGGCGACGACTCGTTCGGATCGCTGGCCATCACGGTGACGCTGGCGACGTTGCACTTCGCCTGCGTGCTGATCGCCGCCGCGAAGCACCGGCTCGTGCACGCCCTGATCGGCATCTTCATCCCTTTCGTGCCCCTGTACGCCGCGCTGCGCCTCGCCAAGCCGGACTCCATCTGGGCGACGCGCTTCTACGGGGAGCGGCGTCCGGACAAGCAGGCGCGTGCCGAGCACCGGTTCCGGCCCGGGCGCCTGACCCATCGAGGCAAGGAGCGCCTGCGCGACGCGATCGGCGGCGTCACGGAGGAGGAGTACCAGGCGCAGCTCGCCGCAGCCG